>NZ_QPJM01000061.1 GCF_003337575.1 Phyllobacterium bourgognense | reverse complement strand
AGGTGATTGAATGCTTGGAAAGCGTGTGAAGGATTTTGCGGAATTCCTCGGCCCCGAGCGTTGTGTCGAGCCGGTCAAGAAAGACAAACCGAGGCCCCGCGAGAATAATACCGATCAAGGCCAACAGCTGTTGCTCGCGCAGCGAAAGGACCGCGTCCCAGTCGCTTTCTTTGTCTAACCCGCCTGTTTGGCCGACATCGAGATTGAATTTATGTAAAAGGTGCAGAATTCGGTCATCGGAGATGTCGTCCGACTTATCCGGAGGTACGAGAGTCTGCCGCAATGTACCGGGCATCAGATAGGGTTGCTGTGGGAGAAACAGGATGCCGCCAGCGCCAGGGCGGATGATGCGGCCGCTACCAGCGGTCGGAATACCCGCCATCGCCTTGAACAAGGCCACGCTGCCTGCTTGATTTGGCCCTGTGATCAATACCCGGGTTCCTAACCCGATAGATACCGACAAATCCCGTATGAGCGGTTCGCCGTCCGTCGATGACAGCAAGAACAGATGCTCGAAAACAAGAGCGCCTTCGTTTTCGACAATCTGGATGGCCAATGGCGAGCCGGGGGGGTGCGACTGTTCGATAGCCTGAAGAAGGGCGCTAAGGCGGGATACCACTGCGGCAAAGTATGAGATCGAATGGAATTGCGTGACGATTATTGAAAACGCACCTACAAGCATAGCGAAGGCAGCGGCCGATTGGGTGATGACGCCGAATTCCACATCGCCGCGTATGAAGGCGGGGGCGACGATAAGGGCAGGGATAATCTGGATCAGCCAGTTGTAGCCTGTCGTGAAGAATCCAACGTTCCGATTGATGGCCGTGATCTCGCGAAAATTGGCGACCATATCGTCAAGCCGTTGAAGCAGGCGAACATTCTGCTGCGCTTCATTGCGGGCCACCATGATGGCTTCAGCTCTTTCTCGGACATGAATGAGGCCGGAGCGGAAGCTGGCCTCCTTGTCCAGTTGGTCATACTTCAGCTTGATGAGAGGGCGGCCGAGAGCAATTGTCAGATAAGAGCCGCCTGCGGCATAAACGACGGCAACTACGAAGAGAAACGGGCTGATCGACCACAGCACTCCTGAAAA
>NZ_QPJM01000060.1 GCF_003337575.1 Phyllobacterium bourgognense | reverse complement strand
TGGAATTGCAGAAGAGACATAGACACTTCTTGCTATCTACAGGTCGCGCGTGCTTGTGCAATACTATCAGTACGTGCCATCGATCTTGATTGTCCGAACCCATGATAGCCCAGGCCACTTGCTTCATCGTCGTTGTCACGTTCAGCCGCGCTGACGATGATGAGCTTGTGCCGACCTATGATCCCACGCAGTTCGAACCCCAAAAGAGGCTGTCCGCATGGCCCGCTGTGTAACTGCAAAGTGTGCCGATGTTCTGGCGTGGAGCCGCGGGGTCCAACCCGATATCGCTGTATTCGGCCTGTCGACTGCCCTCTTCCACTCCAGCGCAGTGCCGGAGATGGAGTGCGCATGAGAGTACGGGACGGCATCAGTCGGGATCTCATCCGGTGCGCAAACGACGTCATGTTTCTTTCAAGCGTCGAGAAACAAGCGCTGTTGCGGGAGGCCTCGACAGTCATTCATTGGTACCAGGCTCTCCTTGCTTTCTCGGGCGAACCTGCAGACGATCCAGGTTCTGATATCGCAGCCCGGTTGAGCCAGTTTGCCGACGACATCAATTTCAGGTATGCGGACGAAACCAAGGCCATTATGCTTGAAGCGGCGGGTATTATAAGGATTCTGCGGCTGATGCTCGGCATCAGGCAGGAGATTATCGATGAGCCCATGTGAGCCCGGTTTATAGACCAACTTCGGGTTAGCGCCGCTCGCGCGGACTCGGCTGTAACCTTGGACGCATCCTCGACCGGAATTTCCTTCAAACAGGATATGTTTTATTTGGCTGATGGCCTATGATTGGTTTTGCCTTCCCCCCGATATCCACACAGAGATCTCATGAAACCCGCAAAATCATTTGTCGTTGAAATCAAACGCAACGGTCGTCGGCAGGTCGTTCGCGATCAAGAGCCGCTATGGGATCCCAAGCAGCTTAAATCAGCAGCGGATGCGATCGGAGAAACCCAAAAAGCCTCCCCCAAGCTGACCAAAGGGAAATAGACCGAGGCATCCAAAGCCGCCCCATGCTGTTCCATGGTCACATGGGAAAGGTTTGGGGACGCCGGATTTCTCGCCGGCCTACGGCAGGATCTCGCGCATCAGAGCACACTCAACTGATCAGCCGATGTCTTGCCGGACCTC
>NZ_QPJM01000059.1 GCF_003337575.1 Phyllobacterium bourgognense | reverse complement strand
ATGAAACCTATCAGAGCTGGTACAAGCAGAGCATCAAGGATCCGGAGAAGTTCTGGGCCAAGCATGGAAAGCGCATCGATTGGTTCAAGCCTTTTACCAAGGTGAAAAACACGTCGTTCCAGGGCAAGGTCGCGATCAAATGGTTCGAGGATGGCGCGACCAACGTCTCCTACAACTGCATTGATCGCCATTTGAAAAAGCGCGGCGATCAGGTTGCCATTATCTGGGAAGGCGACAATCCCTATCTCGACAAGAAGATCACCTATAACGAGCTTTATGAGCAGGTGTGCCGTCTCGCCAACGTGTTGAAGAAGCACGGGGTCAAAAAGGGCGACCGCGTCACCATCTATATGCCGATGATCCCGGAAGCCTCCTATGCGATGCTAGCCTGCACACGCATCGGCGCCATTCATTCCGTCGTTTTCGGCGGCTTTTCTCCCGATGCGCTCGCAGGTCGCATCGTCGACTGCGAATCGACTTTCGTCATCACCGCCGATGAAGGTGTGCGCGGTGGCAAGCCTATCCCGCTCAAGGACAACACCGACAAGGCGATCGATATCGCCGCCAGGCATCACGTCAGGGTCAAGAACGTGCTGGTTGTACGTCGTACCGGCGGCAAGACCGGCTGGGCGTCAAACCGCGATCTCTGGTACCACGAGGAAACGCTGAGCGTTAAACCAGAGTGCAAGCCGGAGAGGATGAAGGCGGAAGACCCGCTGTTCATTCTTTACACATCAGGCTCGACGGGCAAACCAAAGGGGGTTCTTCACACCACCGGCGGCTATCTGGTCTATGCCGCGATGACGCATCAATACGTCTTCGATTACCATGACGGCGATATCTACTGGTGCACCGCCGATGTCGGCTGGGTCACTGGCCACTCATATATCGTTTATGGACCGCTCGCCAATGGTGCGACCACACTGATGTTCGAGGGCGTCCCCAACTACCCGTCCGTGTCGCGCTTCTGGGAAGTCATCGACAAGCACAAGGTCAACATCTTCTACACCGCCCCGACCGCCATTCGCGCATTGATGAGCGCCGGTAATGATCCCGTCACCAAAACGTCGCGCAAGTCGCTGCGCATCCTTGGATCCGTTGGCGAGCCGATCAATCCGGAAGCCTGGGAATGGTATTATCAGGTCGTCGGCGACAAGCGCTCTCCAATCGTTGATACATGGTGGCAGACGGAGACCGGCGGCATACTGATTACACCGCTGCCTGGCGCAACGGCGCTGAA
>NZ_QPJM01000058.1 GCF_003337575.1 Phyllobacterium bourgognense | reverse complement strand
CTTCTCTAATCGGGCATTTGGGTCAAGCTCTTTTTTAATCTTCGGCGGCCTGATCGTTCACGCGGGTCACGCTTCTCTTCGCAGTCTGTTGGCTCCTTCACGCTTGGAGTCGCTGCATGCATGCATGGGATCAGGGTCTGGAAAGCCTCGCTTTGCGACGCGCTCGAAGCGCAGCAGACATTAACGGCTTCATCCATCCCGTCGTCCGCGTGGGACGATCCGGCCAGGATCGAGTTCGAAGGCTCTGTCAAATCATGCAGATGCCTCCGATCCGAACCGGAACTCTGTGCCGTCGATCCACATCCGATGAAGCACGACGGCAATCTTGCGGGCGACAGCGACGATGGCTCGCCGCCGTCCCTTGGTCTTCATCAGCCGCACGCCCCATGCCTTCAGGCTGCTCCAGGCAATCGACCGCATCAGCATCGCGTTGGCGGCTGCATAGAGCGTCGCCCGCACGTCGGCGTCGCCGGCATGGGAGATCCGGCCGGGATTGTCCTTCTCGCCGGACTGGAAGCGTCGCGGCGTCAGCCCGAAGTGAGCGCCGACAGTGCGCGAGCTTTTGAAGCGGGTCGGATCGTCAACTGCGGCCTTGAAGCTCAAAGCCGTCACGTAGCCGACACCTGGAACACTCATGAACCGCGTAGTGACGGAGTCTTGGTGCGCCGCTCTTCGGACACGTCGATCGAGTTCAAGAAAGGTTTCCAGAAGCATCTGCCTGGCCTGCAACATCGGTAGGAGCGCATGGCTTAGTGCGGGATCGCTTTCGATCGTGTCCCGGACGGCCGCATCGAACGCACCACCCCGCAGACGCATCGGCAGTTTGACGCCGAAGACCTTCAGAAGCCCGCGGATTTCGTTTTCAAGGTCGATGCATTTCCGCTGCATGACCTTGCGGCTGGTGAGCAATGCACGGATGTAATGGCTTTCGACGCTCTTTACATGCACCCGACTATACCAACCCGATCGCAGCAGTTGGGCGATGCCGCGAGCGTCGTTTTTGTCGGTCTTGTTGCGCATGGCCGAAAGAGCGGCATTGACCTGCCGAGCCTCCATGCACACGACGTCGAACCCCGCTTCTTTCAGTCCGTAGGTCAGATGTTGAGTGAGCGTGCCAGCTTCCAGCCCAACCTGATGGATCGGTTCGCCAAACTCGCGCAGGCAACGAACCAGGTCCGGCACGTCGGATGAAACGGATCGCTCGAGCCGAACCTTCCCATCCTGGTCAATAATGCAGATCGCCACTGAGCGCAGCGACACGTCCAAAGCAGCATAAAACATCGTCATCTCCCTTCATCTCGGTCAAGCCGGGATAGTAGTGGGAGCTCGTCCCTGGGGGGACCGCCCGATTACACATGCTT
>NZ_QPJM01000057.1 GCF_003337575.1 Phyllobacterium bourgognense | reverse complement strand
CGCCGCGATGTTCAGAACCAACTGAAGCAAAGGGATGGCGGCAATTTCGCCGGCAATCGCCCTGGGCAAGGTGCAAATCGTCCGGCCAATCGCGATATCGGGCAAGGTGCAGGCGCGGGCAACCGCAACATCGGACAGGGCGCAGCGGCCAACCGCCCGAATCGGGACAGACCTAACGCCAACCGTCCGGATCGACCTCGGCAACAGCCGGCAGGTGGCCGAGCCGACAACCGTCCAAGCCAGCCAAGCGCCCTCGGTAATTATGGCTCTGGTCGGGATGCTCGCGCCTCGTCGCAGCGCGGCAATGCCAGCCTGGGCGGCGGCGGCGGCCGTCCCAGAGCCCAGCCTGGCGGTGGTGCCAGAATCCAAGGTGGCGGCCAGCGCGCCAGGGGCGGTGGCGGCCCCAGGGTGCAACGCGGCGGCGGAGGTCGAGGTGGCGGAGGTCGCGGCCGTCGCTGACCTGTCGAAGCCATCACCATTCCTTGTGAAGGGATTACGAAAATGTATCGCGCAACTCTGAAAATACTTCTCGCTTCCGCATTCCTTTCGATGGCGGCAACGTCTCCTTTGATTGCGGCGGAACCTTCGCTTGAACGTTTCGTTGGCGCAAAGTCGGAAACGTTCAAGGAACCCGGGGAGGCACTTGATGCTCTGAAGAAGGATCTCGGTGCCAAGGATGTCGACGCTTTGGCCAAGGTTCTTGGTCTGAATGCCGAAGCGGCCAAGAAATCAGATGACTTCGATGATCGTTTGACCGACCTCCAGAAGGCATCCGGGGAGCGCGCCGAACTGAAAGACCGGAAAGATGGCAGTAAGGAAGTCATTCTTGGCAATCTTGCCTGGCCATTTCCGTTCCCCTTGGTCAAGCAGGATGCCGGCTGGCAGTTCGATACGAAAAAGGGGCTGGAGGAGATTCTGGCGCGGCGGATCGGCGAGAACGAAACCGCGGCCATCGAGACGTGCCGCAGCTACATCGCCGCGCAGACTGCCTACGCGCAGAAGGATCACGATGATGATGGCGTCCTGGAGTTCGCCCAGAAGACGGTCAGCTCGGAAGGAAAGCACGACGGGCTCTACTGGAAATCGGAAGGCGGCGAGGAAAGCCCTGCAGGCAGTTTCGGAGATGATGCCAGGATCGAAGCCAGCGCGAAGTCAGACCGCGGCTATTTCGGCTATCGCTACCGGATACTCAGAGCTCAGGGAAGCAACATTGCCGGCGGCAAGTATGATTTTGTCATCAATGGCAACATGATCGCCGGACATGCCTTGATCGCCTGGCCGGCAATATATGGCGAAACCGGGATCAAGACTTTCGTTGTCAGTCATCATGGGACTATTTACGAAAAGGACCTCGGACCGGCTACCGACAAGATGGTTAAAGAGATAAGGTCATTCAATCCGGATCAAACATGGGATTCGGTTGACGACTGATCGCG
>NZ_QPJM01000056.1 GCF_003337575.1 Phyllobacterium bourgognense | reverse complement strand
GCATTCAGCGCGGAGAATGCGAGAGCATACCATACCAGTCCAAAGCACAAGGGCAGCACGGCGATCTCTCCGATCACGACGACATAATTCGGATGCGAAAGAAGGCGGTAGGGGCCTGTTCTGACGAGAGGGCTTCCCGGGAAAACGATGATACGCGTGGTCCAGCGCTTGCCCAACGACGCGAGCACCCAGAACCGCAAGCCTTGCAGCAATATGAAAACGGCAAGCCATCCGGGTTCAATCGGTCTGTCCCAGGCAAGAACCCACAAGCCGGCAAGCCAGGCAGCATGCAACGCCACGATGAAAATATAATGACCCGGCGCCGCCTCATAGGCTCCCTTCGCCAGCAGGGCGTTGGTGTTGCGTCTGGCGAGCAGGAGTTCGCCAAGCCGCTCGATCGTGACGAAAGCGAGAAGCGTGGAAGCCACGATCATGCGGCTCTCGTGAGTGAAACACAGCTGACGCTGAAGCCCGGGCCCATCGCTGTCAGCAATGTGCGGGATGGCAAACCCGGCTCGGCGACGCGGTCGAGAACGAACAGCGCCGTGGGGGCCGACATATTTCCATATTCGGATAACACATCCCGTTCATGGTCCAGGCTGCCTTGACCAAGGGAAAGCGCGGTCTCCAGTGCAGTCACGACTTTGGCACCGCCGGGATGACAGGCAAATCGATCGATATCCGCAAGTTCAAGATTCGCGCGTCCGAGAATTCCGGCAATCGCCGGGGCGATGCGCTCTTCGGCAAAAGGTGGAATATCGCGATCGAAAATGACGCCGAAACCCAGTCTGTCAACGCTCCAGCCCATTATGTCCAGCGTGTTTGGCCAGGTGTGCTGGCCGGACATCTCGACGCCGGCTATGCCCTCATCTGCAACCTTCAGGACGCATGCCGCCGCACCGTCCCCGAAAAGCGCGCTGGCAACGATATTGGCTTTTGTCAGTTGATCCAGCCGGAACGACAATGTGCACAGTTCAACAGCGACCAGCAGGACGACAGTTCCAGGTCTTGACTGCGCAAGCCGGGAGGCAATGGAAAACCCGGATACACCGCCCGCACAGCCCAAGCCAAAAACGGGCACGCGTTCGATATCATCGCGAAATCCCATTTGCTGGGCAACACGGGCTTCCAGGCTTGGCGTGGCAATACCCGTTGACGACACCGTCACGACCGTATCGACGTCCTTACCCTTGATGCCTGCCTTCTCCAGGGCGGCATTGGCCGCCGAAACGAACAAACTGCACGCTCCTTCAATATAAGCGGCATTTCTTTCCGGCCACCCCAAAGGCTCCAGATACCATTCCAGGGGCCGGACAGCGTAGCGCGTGCGAATGCCGGAACTCTCGAAGACTTTCGCCAAACGGTCAAAGTCTCTGAACCGGGCCGAAAAAGCCTGATGTGCCGCAGCAGCGGCGTCACGTTGTTGAATGATGTGGGCAGGCAC
>NZ_QPJM01000055.1 GCF_003337575.1 Phyllobacterium bourgognense | reverse complement strand
ATTCACGCCGCCAACGCTGTCATCCTCGACGGCGGAGTATGGCTACTGACCGACTTCAACGAAAAACCAGTGGCAACCAGCGTCAAGGAGCCGCCCCCCGAAATTCAGGATGACATCGTCAGAATGCGGAAGAATCTGGAGCGAATCCAGGTGCCCAGATTGAACGACGCCGATATTGCCCTTTGGATAAACGGGACAGTGGCTCACCTGGTTCAAGACAGATTCAACCAACTCCCTGCCGCAAACAGGACCGCAACCGTCAAGTCGGTGCAATTCAACGGCCGGCTTGCCGATCAAAAATGGAGAGACGAAGTTCTCGGTGAAGGCGGGGTTTTCGCCGAGCCTGCTGACCCAGGAGCGGTAGTGGCAACAATAGAGATCAATGCAGTCGGCATATCTTGGACCAAAGGGCGACGCTTGAAAATTTCACTCAACGCGCAGGTCGACGCCAAGGCATCCGTGGATCTGCATGTCGACCCCTTGATAGGACGAGGCGTCGGTACGACGGTCAACCTGCTCGGAAATGCGAGCATAGCGTCCGGGTTCGATGCGCGCTTCGAAATAGGCGAGGTGGGTGGCAACACAATGGTGATGCTAAAGCCCGATATCGGTTGCCGCAACATCAAGCTGATGCTCAAGACAGACAGAAAAGCGGAGTTCGAGGAAGCTTGGGCATCAGTTCGGTCAGTCGGCGCAAACGTTACTCTTCCCGTTGGCCTGCAGACCACCCCGGATGTGCCGCTCCTGAGTGATTTGCCTTTTCAAAGACAGGGCCGTGGCCCGGATGGTAAACCGCTCAAGGTCAGTGGCGGGGAAGACCACTTGCTGTTCACACCGGCGTGGGCCGAGGCCCAGTACGCACTCGTCCCAAAACGGGTCGAAGGTGATGATGGAGGACTCTGGATAGCAGCCAATCTGACCATCAAATTGCTTGGCTCCGAGTCGGCAGACTACGATCGCGCTGCTGCAGAAAAGAAACTGGTTGCCGCGATAATCGGAGGACAGGGCAGGACCAACTGCCCGGGCGAACCCGCCTTCGTGGTGACGATCGGCGATCTTGAGTTTGGCGGCAACAAAGAGCTTGTGAAATTCTTCCAGGGACGAGGACTGCCTTTGCCGCAGATACTAGGTGGATTGCCCGGCATTCCTGGCACAGGCCCCACGATACCATCCCCAATATTGCCCACTCCCGGCCCCGCCATTCCGATACCATCTCCGATACCGTCCACTACCGATCCAACAATTCCGAATATACCGTCCCCGATGTCTCCTCTTCCCGACTCTACAATTCCGAATATACCGTCACCCCTACCGCCAACTCCCGGTCCAACGAGCAATCCGTAGAAATGCTGCACGATCTCTTTTGACCAAGACCTTACCAGCGGTTGGTGCAGGCCGAAACGGGACTTGAAGTTGCCTTGGTAGGGTTGGTCTCCACGTTAGTGGCAACTATGACCGCTCCTGGCGCGAAGCATGTGTAATCGGGCGGTCCCCCCAGGGACGAGCTCCCACTACTATCCCGGCTTGACCGAGATGAAGGGAGATGACGATGTTTTATGCTGCT
>NZ_QPJM01000054.1 GCF_003337575.1 Phyllobacterium bourgognense | reverse complement strand
AGAACCGCACCGTCAGATCCGCCTTCACCGCATTGTCGCTGGCACTGTCGGAGAACTGGCCGCTATAGGTCAGGCCGAGCGTCGTCGCCTTGCCAATACCCACATCGAACCCCGCCTCGACGAGGCCGGTATCCCGCGCCACCGGCAGACCTTTGACGTCAAACGGCTGGCCGCCGGCAAAGGCCAGGCGCTGCTCCGGTGTCACATCGCCGAAGGCATGGCTCCAGCCGAGCATGCCGTGTGCCTCGAGCGCGACGGTCTGGCTTATGGCAAAGCTGCGCGATGCTCGCAGGCCGAGTGTCGTCGTCGTCAGGTCCGTTGTGTCCGCCAGCCCGGTCAGATTGCTGATCTCGCCGCTTTCCTGAAAGCCACCGGACTTCAGGTGCACGTAACTCGCCGCGGCGAAGGGCTCGAAATCGGCGTAAGCCGTCTTTAGCGAATAGCCGAGCTCACCGAAAACCTGCACGGTCTTCGCGGCCCAGGACGCGCTGTGTCGGTTGAGAAGATTGCCGAAAGCCGCCGTGCGGTCTGTGTCGATCTCATTTTGGGTAAGAGCCGCGCCGAGGCTCAAACGCAGATTGTCCCACGCAGTGCCGCCATAAAGCCCGACCGAATAGCTGTCGGCCGAGGCATTCGAAGCGCCGCTGTCGAGCGACGTATTGCCATAAGCGGCAAGCACACCCATACGCCACGTCTCGGCCACCACACCGTCGAGCCCGGTAACGAACCCGCCGGTATTGCGGCTGTAGCCCGCGGCGTTGCCGTCGCCGTCCGCATGCGCGAAAGCGCCATAGGCCTCGCCCCACAAGGCGGTCGTCGCAGGTGCCCCCTCGACAAGCTCAGGATGTGCTTCGGCAAGCTCGGGATGTGCATCGAAGGCAGGGCCGGGCTTGGCCGCCGGAGCGTAAGCCAAGGGTGACGCTATCACCGCCTGCTCCTTGACGGTGACACCATCGAAGGCCGCGCGGAGACGGTTTTGCGCCGCATTGCCGATCACGCTTGCATCCCTGGCGAGGACACCTGCGAGCGTCGCCGACACCAGGCTGCCGCTGATCCCGGCTGCGATCCCGGCCGGCATTTCCCTGTTGTCGGCAACGACGATCATATCATGCAGCGGATTGCCGAAGCCGGCGCTGTCGATTCCGCCGAGCAGGGCCCGTTCATTGTAGGTCGAACCCGCGGATTCAAAGGCGACGCCGTTGCGGGCAAGGGTAGCCTTGACGCTGGTCGCGTCATAGGCAAGGCTCGCGCCGATGAACACGTAACCGGGCTCGACCGCATCGAACATGCCGTTCACGCCGCCGGCGGCAGTCAGGATCGTGTAAGGGCGATCGCGCAGCGCAACGAGCTCGGAAGGCGTCAGCGGCTTGGCTCCCGCCTCCGGCCTGATGGAAACGACGCCGCCCAGCAAATAGGCCTCGCCGTCCACCTTGATCTGGTCACTCTCCTGACCCGCAACCTCCACCTCGTAGACACTGCCAGGCAGGAAGGTGACATCGCCGCTGACATGCAAGACACCGAGCGAATGGCCCGGCGCAACCGTACCGCCGGCATTGGCGGAAAGGGCTGCCAGGCGGCC
>NZ_QPJM01000053.1 GCF_003337575.1 Phyllobacterium bourgognense | reverse complement strand
CACTCATTGCTACAGCGGTTTTCCTGCTGGACGCATTGACATCCTTGGACATTGCCATTGCGGTGCTCTACGTGCTCGTAGTCTTGCTATCGCTCAATTTTGCGACCCAGACAGGGCTCGTTCTGATCGGTTCTGGCTGCATCGGACTTACGGTTCTAGGTTTTTTGATTTCGCATGGGGAAGGACTGCCCGCACTTGAAGAGTCGATGGGACGTTGCTTCGTCAGCCTTGCTGCCATCGGGATCACAACGTTCCTTGCTTTCAGGGTGAAAGCTGCGATCGGTGTTCTGGCTGAAAGTGAGCAGCGTTACCGCACTATTTTTCTGGCGACAGGTGTCGGCATCCTCCAGATGGATTTCACAGGCCTCAAAGCGGCTATCGATAGGCTCAAGGTTGACGGCGTGCGGGACATCGATCATGCGCAAACGCTTGATCCGGGATTTCCTTACAAGGTTGCAAAAATCATAAAGTTGATCAACGCGAATGATACGGCGCTGACAATGTTCAATGTCGCAGACATCAACGCGCTGGAGACCATGCTGCCTGGACTTATCACCGCGGACATCGACAAGGCCTGGACATTCCTTGCGGCGATCTGGTCCGGCCAGTCGAGCTATGAGGCCGAAACGGTGATCAACAATGCGGAAGGCCGCCAGCTGGTCTTTTTATACAATGTCGCTTTTCCGGCCAATCGACCGGCTCTCGACATGGTCCTGATCAGCATCATGGATGTCACGGCGAGACGGGAAGCCGAGAACCAGCTTCATGCAGCGCGAACAGAATTGGCGCATGTCACCCGCGTGGCAACGCTTGGCGAATTGACGGTATCGATCGCGCATGAACTCAATCAGCCTTTGGCCGCCGTGGTCACCAACGGAGGAGCCGGCTTGCGCTGGCTTCGACGGGACATACCGGACCTTGAGAAAGTTCAGTCTTCGATGGAGGGTATGATTGCCGATGCACAACGTGCCAGCGACATCATCAAGAACTTGCGGGCGCTGTCGGTAAAGGCATCTCCGAAGCCGATACAGATCAACCTGAACGAGGTTCTCGATGAGACGGTGGCGCTTGTCCGGCGCGAAATTGACATCAATCAGGTGAACTTGCGGTTCGATCTTGCAGCCGATCTGCCGGAGGTCAACGGTGATCGCGTACAACTGCAACAAGTCATCCTGAATTTGCTGTTAAACGCTATCCAGGCAATGGCGCATGCCGCTGGCAACACCCGGAAGCTGCTTATAGAGACGTTTGCCGAGGAACGGTCCGCTCTTGTGAAAATCCACGACAATGGCCCCGGCCTGACGCCTGAAGTCCGCGATAACCTCTTTGACCCGTTTTATACGACCAAGCCAGACGGCATGGGCATGGGGTTGTCGATTTGCCGGTCGATCGTGACTGCCCATGGTGGAAGCATCAGTGCAAGTTCCAAACCGGGAGCAGGCACCACGTTCGAATTCACCATTCCTTTGGAAAAGGAAGCCGCGTGATGGCCGAACTCACATCACTCGTCATTGTCGTTGACGATGATGCGCACCTGAGAGAAGCGCTAGGCAATCTTTTCCGCTCGGTCGGCATGCGTGTGGAACTGTTCGGCTCTACGTCGGCACTCATTGAGCTTCCAGC
>NZ_QPJM01000052.1 GCF_003337575.1 Phyllobacterium bourgognense | reverse complement strand
GCGCACCTGAGAGAAGCGCTAGGCAATCTTTTCCGCTCGGTCGGCATGCGTGTGGAACTGTTCGGCTCTACGTCGGCACTCATTGAGCTTCCAGCGACGGTTGCCGCCGCAAGCTGCCTTGTCCTCGATATTCGCCTTCCAGGCGTCAGCGGTCTCGATTTTCAGGACAAGCTCGCCAACCTTGGCAACAATATTCCCATCATCTTCATGACCGGCCACGGTGACGTCCCCATGTCGGTTCGGGCGATGAAGGCCGGGGCCATCGACTTTCTCACCAAGCCGTTCCGCGACCAGGACATGCTCGATGCGGTCTCCAATGCGCTCGTGCTTGATCGGGCTCGTCGGACGAGCGATGGCGAACTATCGGCGCTGGTGAAGCGGTACGAGAGCCTGACGAGTCGGGAGCGTGAGGTAATCGCTCTGGTGACAAGCGGCCTGATGAACAAGCAGATCGCAGGCAAACTTGGCCTGAGTGAGATAACTGTCAAAATTCATCGCGGCCATCTGATGGAAAAGATGGGTGTGCGAACCCTGGCTGAACTCGTCAAGACCTATGAGGCGCTTCGGCCTGTCTTGAACAGGTAGTGCCTGATTTGACGTTGCCGCAGCACGACAGCGAGTGTTGGGAGCAGCACCAGGCCGGCGGTCCGTCGAAGCCGAGCTGAACGTACATTTCGACGGCCTTGCTTCAAGCCGCGCAGCTGTCAAATTGCATGTGCAGCCGCTTGTATTGGGATGGGTAATTGATACGGACCCATTCAGTGGCGCCGCGCAGATATGCGATTTCGACCGCACTGCCGAGATCAACTTCCAGATCGTGGATTTTATGCTCAAGGTCCTTCATCCGGCTCGCAGTCGCCAGTGCCTTTCGGTCTTTTGGACTATTTGTCATTGTCATTCCATCTGTTGGCCGCTCAGCGGCGGGTTTACGGGGCGCGGACGCGCGGGGTCGAATTAACCAAGCCCGTTCCAGACCTGATCCTCCCAAATATTGTTCTCCCATTCCGGGAAGAGGTTACGAGTGTTGCTTCGATGGTACTTGCTGCCGTGTCCAGAAGTCTTGTCCATGGGCCGCGTTTGATCAGCGGCGATCGGGACAGAAGTCCTATGGCCGGGCGCGAAACCTGCGGAAATCATGATGGAGACAGCAACGGCAGCTGCTCTATGGGTTATAAGGTTTTTCATGGATGCCATGTTACATTGGCTTTGGCGAAATGAAATTATGCTTCGGATGTATGCGGTTATACAGTTGTATAGTAGTGCCTGGTATTGGACGCCTCCAGCGATGTGGGAAGGTGAACGGTAAAGCTGAGGGCATGAAGACAAAAGACCGTCCGGAGGGGGTCGGACGGTCTTTTGCGGGCCTGGACGGCCGCACTTCAACGGGCGGAAACGTCGAAGTATGGTAGCCGGGGAACTACCAGTCCCGTCGAGGTTTATGACGGGCGCAACTTGAGAAGTACATCCAAACTGTCCGATGCATAAGTATACGTTGGTATACTCTACATAAACGAAAAATCGATTTTACATTTGCTGGCCGGAAACGCAGCGCATTTGAATCTCGCGATGGTGAATGTGCGGCTCAAACTATCTATCCGTTCAATCCGGGTAACGGACGCTTCGGTGCCACAGGGGCTGAGAGTCCCGGCAGCCACCGCCGATCGACGTCAACACGCCGCCCGCGGTGGCCACCGGTCTGCGAAGCGCGTTTGCTTGATTTTTGAATACTGTCCAATGCCTGGGATCAAATACAGTTATGGGCGCTAAACCAACGTATAATACGAAGATCATCATACTGATTTTACGTTGAAGATAACTTCGCCAGACCGGATGCTTCCATTTGGAAGTAGACATGCCGAATAACCGTACCGGTCAGGTGTTGTCGAAGAGATGTGTCCTGCAGGGTCCTCGTGGCAGCACTTGTGCCGCGTCGATTGCAGAGACAATGTCACCAAGGAGTGTCGATGTCTCAATCCGTGAAACTGATATCAATCGGCACAGCTGTGCCTGCCCACATCATTCAACAACGTGACGCCGCTGCTGCGGCACATCAGGCTTTTTCGGCCCGGTTCAGGGACTTTGACCGTTTGGCGAAAGT
>NZ_QPJM01000051.1 GCF_003337575.1 Phyllobacterium bourgognense | reverse complement strand
GCCTTTGTTGTGTTTAACTTGCTTGGGGGTGAGAGCTTGGCTCAGACACTGTTCATACCGAAAGAGATCGACGAGCCGCGGGTTGGCGGTTCGCCGGAGACGGTCAAGAAGCTGACAGCCCTCGGGTTTGCGGTTGTCGTCGAGGCTGGCGCGGGGGTTGCCTCGCGCATACCGGATAGCGAGTTTGTCGCGGCGGGGGCGGCGATCGGCAGGGCCGGCGATATCGCCAGGGCCGATGTGGTGCTGAAAGTGCGCCGGCCGTCCTCGGCCGAGCTCAAGGCCTACAGGAAGGGTGCGGTGGTCATCGCCATGCTCGACCCTTACGGCAATGATGCGGCGGTCAAGGCGCTGGCCGATGCCGGTGTCACGGCCTTCACCATGGAATTCATGCCGCGCATCACGCGGGCGCAGGTCATGGACGTTCTGTCGAGCCAGGCCAATCTTGCCGGCTATCAGGCGGTGATCGATGCGGCATCGGAATATGACCGCGCGCTGCCGATGATGATGACGGCTGCCGGCACCGTGCCTGCCGCGAAAGTGTTCATCATGGGCGTCGGTGTTGCCGGGCTGCAGGCGATTGCCACGGCACGCCGGCTGGGTGCGGTGGTGACGGCAACCGATGTGCGTCCGGCGGTCAAGGAACAGGTCGCCTCGCTCGGCGCCAAGTTCCTCGCGGTCGAGGACGAGGAATTCAAGGCGGCGGAAACCGCGGGTGGCTATGCCAAGGAGATGTCGAAGGAATATCAGGCCAAGCAGGCGGCCCTGGTTGCCGACCACATCGCCAAGCAGGATATCGTCATCACCACGGCGCTCATTCCGGGGCGTCCCGCCCCAAGGCTGGTGACGCGTCAGATGGTTGCGCGCATGCGTCCGGGCTCGGTCCTCATCGATCTGGCGGTGGAACGCGGCGGCAATGTCGAAGGCGCGGTCGCCGGCAAGATTACCGAGGTGGACGGCGTCAAGATCGTCGGCCATTTGAATGTCGCTGGCCGTATTGCCGCCACCGCCTCGCAGCTTTACGCCAAGAACCTCCTCGCCTTCGTCGAGACCCTGGTCGACAAGGAGAGCAAGACAGTCAAGATCGATTTCGACGACGAACTGGTCAAGGCCACCGTTCTGACCCATGGCGGCAAGGTGGTGCACCCGAACTTCGCCAGTGCCGCAACTGCAGCGCCAGCACCTGCCGCCTCGGTGGCCAAGCCCGCTGCGGTCAAGAAGGCTGCCCCGGCCAAGCCAGCGGCAACCAAGCCGGCGCCCGCCGCAAAGGCAGCAACGGCCAAGGCCGCTCCCGGCAAGGCTGCGGCACCAAAAGCCAAGACAGCCGCAAAGACCGCTGCTGCCCAACCCGCTGCAGCCCCATCCCCAAAGACTGCCCCTAAAACGACTGAAGGAGAGGCATGATGGCTGCCGATGCAACCCTCGACAAGGCACTCGATGCCTTGAACCAGGCGACCGAGATGGTGCGTCAGGCCGCCGGAGCCATGCCGGATGCGGCAGGTGCTGCGGCGCATGCGGTCACCGGCGGTGCGGTCGATCCCTTCGTCTTCCGCCTGGCGATCTTCGTCCTCGCGATCTTCGTCGGCTATTATGTCGTCTGGTCGGTGACGCCGGCGCTGCATACCCCGCTGATGGCCGTCACCAACGCCATCTCCTCGGTCATCGTCGTCGGCGCGCTCCTGGCCGTGGGCCTCTCGGCCAGCGGGTTTGCCACCGGCTTCGGCTTCATTGCGCTCGTTCTCGTCAGCGTCAATATATTCGGCGGCTTCCTCGTCACCCACCGCATGCTCGCCATGTACAAGAAAAAAGAAAAGTGAGATTTGAACGATGAGCGTTAATTTCGCAACTTTTCTGTATCTGGTCTCCGGCGTCCTGTTCATTCTGGCGCTGCGCGGCCTGTCGCATCCGACCACCAGCCGCCAGGGCAATTTCTACGGCATGACCGGCATGGCCATCGCCATCGCCACGACGCTGGCTCTGGCCGAGCCAAGCCTCAAGGGGCTCGGCCTCATCGTCGTCGGACTTGCCATCGGCGGCAGCGTCGGCGCCTATATCGCCAAGCGCATTGCCATGACGGCGATGCCGCAGCTCGTTGCCGCCTTCCACTCGCTCGTCGGCTTTGCCGCGGTGATGGTGGCGGCCGCCGCGGTCTATGCGCCGGATTCCTTCGGCATTGGCGAGGTCGGTTCGATCCATGGCCAGGCACTGGTCGAGATGTCGATCGGCGTTGCCATCGGCGCCATCACCTTCACCGGCTCGATCATCGCCTTCCTCAAGCTTGACGGGCGCATGTCGGGCAAGCCGATCATGCTGCCGGGCCGCCACGTCCTCAATGCGGGCCTTTTGATCGCCATCGTCGTTCTCGTCGTGGCGCTGGTCCTGACCGAAAGCCATCTCGTGTTCTGGCTCATCGTCATCCTGTCGCTGATCCTCGGCGGTCTGATCATCGTGCCGATCGGCGGTGCCGACATGCCGGTGGTCGTCTCGATGCTCAATTCCTATTCCGGCTGGGCGGCGGCGGCCCTCGGCTTTACCCTCGGCAATCTCGCGCTGATCATCACCGGGGCGCTGGTCGGCTCCTCCGGTGCGATCCTCTCCTATATCATGTGCAAGGGCATGAACCGCTCGTTCATCTCGGTCATTCTCGGCGGCTTTGGCGGCGAGACATCCGGGGCAGCGTCCGGCGAAGTCGAACAGCGCCCGGTCAAGCAGGGCTCGGCCGACGATGCCGCCTTCATCATGAAGAACGCCTCCAAGGTCATCATCGTGCCGGGCTACGGCATGGCGGTGGCGCAGGCCCAGCACGCCTTGCGCGAGATGGCTGACAAGCTGAAAGCCGAGGGCGTCGAGATCAAATACGCCATTCATCCGGTCGCCGGCCGCATGCCCGGGCACATGAACGTGCTCCTCGCCGAAGCCAATGTGCCCTACGACGAAGTGTTCGAGCTCGAGGACATCAATTCGGAATTCGCCCAGGCCGATGTCGCCTTCGTCATCGGGGCCAACGACGTGACCAACCCGGCCGCCAAGACCGATCCGAAATCGCCGATCTTCGGCATGCCAATCCTCGATGTCGACAAGGCAGGCACCGTGCTCTTCATCAAGCGCGGCATGGGTTCCGGTTATGCCGGCGTCGAGAACGAACTGTTCTTCCGCGACAACACCATGATGCTCTTCGCCGACGCCAAGAAAATGGTCGA
>NZ_QPJM01000050.1 GCF_003337575.1 Phyllobacterium bourgognense | reverse complement strand
ATGGATGCTTATTGGCGCGCCTCGAATTATTTGTCGGTTGGCCAGATCTATCTTCTCGACAATCCGCTGCTGAAAGAGCCGTTAAAGCGCGAGCACATCAAACCACGGCTGCTCGGCCACTGGGGCACGTCGCCTGGTTTGAACATGCTCTACGTCCACCTCAATCGCGTGATCAAACGCGATGATCTCGACATGATCTATGTTATTGGACCCGGACACGGCGGACCTTCGCTTGTCGCACACGCTTATCTCGAAGGGACCTACAGCGAGTTCTATCCCAATATCAGCCAGGACACTGAAGGCATGAGGAGGCTGTTCAAGCAGTTCAGCTTCCCCGGCGGCATCCCCAGCCACGTAGCCCCGGAAACACCTGGCAGCATGCACGAGGGCGGCGAATTGGGCTATGCCCTCAGCCACGCCTACGGGGCGGCGTTCGACAACCCGGACTTGATTGTTGCGTGTGTTGTGGGCGATGGGGAGGCGGAGACAGGTCCGCTCGCAACGGGCTGGCATAGCAACAAATTCCTGAACCCTGCGCGCGACGGATGCGTGTTGCCAATCCTGCATCTGAACGGCTACAAGATCGCCAACCCATGCTTCCTTGCCCGCATTCCCAAGGACGAACTGCAGAAATTCTTCGAGGGAATGGGTTACGCGCCATATTTCGTCGAAGGCGATGATCCGGAGAATGTGCACCAGCAATTGGCCGGTGCACTGGATGCGGCCGTCAAGGACATCAAGAAAATTTGGACGGATGCCCGCACCAAGGGCAACCTGAAGCGTCCGGCCTGGCCGATGATTGTTTTCCGCACGCCAAAGGGGTGGACCTGCCCGCCCGAGATAGATGGCAAGAAGTGCGAAGACTATTGGCGCGCGCATCAGGTGCCGATGGGTGACATGGACAAGACGGAACACATCAGCATTCTCCAGGAATGGATGAAAAGTTATAGGCCCGAGGAATTCTTCGAAGATGACGGCCGGTTCAAGCCCGAATTGGCGGCGCTCGCGCCTACCGGGCATCGTCGCATGAGCGACAACCCGCATGCGAACGGCGGTTTGCTGCTGCGCGACCTGAAGATGCCCGACTTCCGCGATTATGCAGTATCGGTGCTTAGCCCAGGTGCAACCATAACGGAGTCGGCGCGGGTGATGGGCAAGTTTCTCCGCGATGTGATGAAGATGAACTTAGGCAGTAAAAACTTCCGCCTGTTCAGTCCGGATGAGAACAACTCAAATCGATGGCAGGATGTTCTTGAGGTCACCGATCGTTGCTATATGGCCGAGATTTATCCCACTGATGATCATCTGTCACCGGACGGCCGGGTGATGGAAGTGCTCAGCGAGCATCAATGTCAGGGCTGGCTGGAAGGCTATCTGCTTACCGGCCGGCATGGATTTTTCTCCTGTTACGAAGCCTTCATCCACATCATCGATTCAATGTTCAACCAGCATGCCAAGTGGCTGAAAGTGTGCAACCATATCCCCTGGCGGCGGCCAATAGCCTCGCTCAACTACTTCCTGAGCTCACACGTCTGGCGGCAGGACCACAATGGTTTCAGCCACCAAGACCCAGGATTCCTCGATCATGTGGCCAACAAAAAGGCAGAGGTCATTCGCATCTATTTGCCGCCGGACGCCAATACACTTCTATCGGTCACCGATCACTGCTTGCGCAGCCGCAACTATGTCAACGTCGTGGTGGCCGGCAAACAGCCTGCACCGCAGTGGCTGACAATGGATCAAGCGGTCAAGCACTGCGATGCGGGCGTCGGTATCTGGGAATGGGCAAGCAACGACAAGGGCGGTGAGCCCGACGTGGTGATGGCTTGTTGCGGCGATGTACCAACGCTCGAGACCCTGGCCGCAGTCGAGCTGATCCGGGAGCACATTCCGGAATTGAAAGTCCGCGTCATCAACGTCGTGAACCTCATGAAGCTCCAGCCGACGAAGGAGCATCCGCATGGATTGTCGGATCCTGACTTTGATGCGCTGTTCACCAAGGATAAGCCAATCATCTTCGCCTTCCACGGCTATCCATGGCTCATCCACCGCCTCACCTACCGCCGGACGAACCATGGTAATCTGCACGTTCGCGGCTACAAGGAAGAAGGAACCACGACGACGCCGTTCGATATGGCGGTCCTGAACGAAATCGACCGCTTCCACCTGGTCGAAGACGTTATTGACAGGCTCCCGCAACTGGGTGCGCGCGCTGCCTATTTCAAACAGGCAATTCACCAGAAGCTGGTCGAACACAGGCAGTATATTGAGCAATTCGGCGACGATATGCCAGCAATAAGCGGCTGGAAATGGGGCTTGAAAGGCGGGGACAAAAAGTCGGCCAGAACCTCGACAGAAGGGGACAACGCCTGAGCTAAGCCGCAAACCAGCCAAATGGAGGTTCCTGTGCCAGCGAGTGAGCCTGAGACGGTACGACACAAGGTAATTCCCGATCTGGCGGAAACGAATTCCGACGTCGTCTTGCTATCCAACGGCCGTTATAGTGTCTTGGTTACGGCAGCCGGGGCAGGCTACGGGAGCTGGCAGGGCATTGACGTTACCCGGTGGCAAGCGGACTTCACGCGCGATTGCTGGGGACAGTTTTGCTACGTCCGGGATCTGGCCGACAACAGCCTGTGGTCCATCGGAAGGCAACCGATCGTTGAGCCAGGAGTGGTCCGGGAGAACGCCTTTCACGGAGACAGGGCGGAATTCCGCTGCCATTCCGGCGACATCGAGACTTTCTGGAAAGTCTGTGTCGCAGGAGATGCCGACGCCGAGGTTCGCTTGCTGACGATGATCAATCACGGCGCGAGGGAGCGAACCCTTGAATTGACAAGCTACGCTGAAGTCTGCCTCAACAATCGTCGTGCCGACCAGGCACATCCCGCGTTCACCAAACTATTTGTCGAAACGACCTACGACCGCACGACGGGCGCTTTATTTGCACGCCGCAGGCCGCGCGATGTGAACGAGAAACCGACTTGGGCAATCCATGTATCGTCATCGAGCCAGCCAGCCCACCAAGAGCCTGAATACGAGACTGACCGGCTCCGATTCCTTGGACGAGGACGCACGGCCGCCAATCCTGCAGTATTTGACGCCCGTACATCGCTTTCCGGGACGACCGGCCCTGTCCTCGATCCCATCGTCTCCCTACGACGGACTGTTCGTGTTGGTCCAGGTGCGGAAGCGCACGTCGCCTTTGTGACGGGAGCCGCGGACAACCAGTCAGCCATCCAGGCAATCGCCGAGCAATACTCGAAGTTCGCTGCGGTCGAGCAAGCGTTCCGCGGGTCAATGGAGAGATACAAGTGCGAGCTCGATGAATTCAGGCTTACACCCGGCGACGTTTCGGT
>NZ_QPJM01000049.1 GCF_003337575.1 Phyllobacterium bourgognense | reverse complement strand
AGCAGCATAAAACATCGTCATCTCCCTTCATCTCGGTCAAGCCGGGATAGTAGTGGGAGCTCGTCCCTGGGGGGACCGCCCGATTACACATGCTTTGCGCCATCAGCGGATACCTGCCTGAGCTGAGTGCCAAGCCTACTTGGCGGGGCCCCAGCCCTTTGGAGAGGTTGTTACCGTAACGTACTTGCGCCTCCGGTAAAACATGAATGAAGCTACGGGAACGCCAGATCTCCGCAGACTATAGCTGCGTCGTTGAAACTGCGAATAAGCAGTCGGATCAGAAGCGTTTCCTGGAGCATTGACAATGATAGTTGCCGCAAGCCAGAGGTCCAGGCCATGACCTTGTCCATCCCCGTTTTCAGGAGCCTGAGGGGATATCGAGCCAGTTGGCTACCGAGCGATATATCGGCCGGGCTCGCGGTCGCCGCAGTTGGCTTGCCAAGTGCCATTGCCTACCCCGCGATTGTCGGCCTGCCTTTGGAAACGGGACTCTATGCAAGCATAGCGGCTCCGATAGGTTACGCGCTGTTCGGTCCTTCCAGAATCCTGATTGTCGGCCCGGACGCCGCCACCATGACCGTGCTGGCAGCGGCTGTAACATCGATCGTCGTCTCCCTGCCAGCCGACGCAGCGGTAGACCGTGCCATGGTTGCGTCGCTGATCGCGCTCGTAGTCGGCGCGATATGCCTCGCAGCCCGTCTGTTGCGTCTCGGCGTCGTGGCAACATTTCTTTCACGCCCGATCCTCGTTGGTTTCTTCGCCGGTATTTCCGTGTCGATCATCGTTGGACAGATTGGCCGCCTGACAGGGTTGTCGATTAAATCGGACGGGCTCGTAGCGCCGTTGCTCGAACTCATCGACGAGAGCGCGGCCATAAATTGGCCTTCGCTTCTGCTCGGGTTGTCCATGTTCATTATTTTGCAGGTGGTCAGGGCTTCGCGCCTGCCCGTACCGGGTCCGGTCATTGTCGTTGTGGTTTCGGCCATCCTGTCGGTACTTTTCAATTTCCAGCAGATGGGCATTGCCGTTGTCGGCGACATCCCCTTTGCGCTGCCATCCATCTCGATACCTTCTGTAGCCGCACTTCCACTGGATCAAATTGTGCTGGGCGCAGCGGCCGTTTTTCTGGTCAGCTTCGGATCGGGCATTGTTGCAGCCCGCAGTTTCGCGGGGCGCTCCGGTGAACATGTCGACGCCAATCAGGAACTGATCGGGCTGGGCGCGGGCAATATTGCCGCTGGCCTCTTTGGGGCATTTCCGATCAGCGCGTCGGACTCCCGGACGGCGATCTCTTTATCGGCAGGCGGCAAATCTCAGGTTGTAGGGCTTGTCTCGGCAGCAGCGCTGATAGCCACGCTACTCTATTTTAGCGATGCGATGCGGATTCTCCCCATCCCCGCACTTGGTGCCATTCTGGTAGCCGCTGCCATCAGCCTGATCGATATCGCAGAGTTGCGACACATCTGGCGTATCAGCCGCACCGAGTTCGTTTTTGCGCTTATCACCATGTGGGGAGCCATAAGCTTCGGTGTACTGGCCGGGGTGGTGATCGCTATAGCCGCAACGCTTGTCCATCTCGTGCGTCAGATGATGTTTCCGCGGGATGCTCTACTCGGCCGTCTCGGCAGTCGTGATGGCTTCTACAAGCTGCATCGCTTTCCGGAGGCCCGCCCAATTCCGGGTTTCGCCCTCTATATAATCCAGGGCAGCCTGTTGTTTTTCAATGCCGACTACGTTCGGGAGCGCATCAGAACCATTGCCGCGAGTTTGCCCGCCGGGACCCGCTGGTTCGTTCTTGATGCCAGTGCAATTGCCCAGATCGACAGCACCGCCCTTGCCATGCTCGATGATATCAGAGGCGATCTGGCGGCGGACGGGATGATTTTGGGCATCGCCGAGCTGCACGCCGAGGTGAAGACGATGCTCGAACGCAGCGGTCTCCTCGAGCGCATTGGGCGTCAGTATGTTTTCGAGGATGTGGAGGACGCAGTACGCGGCTTTGAGGCTATGCAGAACGGACTTTCCGAGGGGACGGTTGCAGCTTCAACAGGACTTCAAGTGCAGACACCAGAGGGAGGATAATGTGATGAACAAACACGACAACACATTGCGGCAAGAGGAGCATGTCGAGCACAAGAAGCTCGGCAAGGACCGCTACAACAAGCAAATGAAAAAGCTTCAGATCGAGCTCGCGCATTTGCAGGCATGGGTGAAGAAATCGGGCGCACGCGTCATCATCCTGTTCGAAGGTCGCGATGCGGCCGGAAAAGGCGGCATGATCAAACGTATCACGGAACGGGTAAGCCCGCGCGTGTTCCGCGTCATTGCGCTTCCTTCGCCAAGCGACCGGGAGAAATCGCAGATGTTCATGCAGCGCTACATTCAACATTTTCCTGCTGCGGGCGAGATCGTGATCTTCGACAGGAGTTGGTACAACCGCGCAGGCGTCGAGCGGGTGATGGGTTTCTGTTCCGAAAAGACAACGCGACGTTTTCTTGAACTGACCCCGCTCTTTGAGGCGGCGATTGTTGAAAGCGGCATCATACTACTGAAGTATTTCCTCACCGTCGGCGAGGAAGAGCAGGAGCGCCGGTTCCGCCGCCGCATCGACGACCCCTTGCGCCAGTGGAAACTCAGTCCGATGGATGTCACGTCGTATCAACGCTGGTGGGACTATTCACGCGCTTACGACGAGATGCTCAAGGTGACGGACAGGCCCGATGCCCCGTGGTGGATTGTGCCGTCCGACGACAAGGAGCGCGCGCGCATCAACTGTATTTCGCACATCCTCAAGTCGATCCCCTACGAACGGGTCAAGTTTGACGCGCCGAATCTCGGCAAGCGGCAAAAGCGGCCCAACGGCTATATCGCGCCAGAGGCTACCGCCGCCGTGGTCCCCGACGTGCTTTGAAGACGATATCCGTCAAACAACGTCATCCACGAAAGGATCAAGCAGATGCCAGAGAAAAAAGAACCACTAGATTTGAACGCGATGCCTCCGAGCGCGGCGGACATTCGCAATGAAGTCATCAAACGTGCAAGAGAGGAAGATCAAAAGCAGGCGAAAGCAAAGGCAATCCAGGAGCAGAAGGCCGCCGACTTCGCTGAAGATTTCCTCAAGAACCATGTCAGCGAAGCGGACGTCCTGTCGGTTCGCCGGCTTGTGGCGAACGCTGTCCAGGCGGGCAAATTCGAGGCTATGGTCTATAGCTTTTCATCGGATCTTTGTTCGGACAGCGGGCGCGCAATTAACAGCGGCAGCAAAGACTGGCCGGAAACGCTGCAGGGCAAGGCAAAGGAGTTTTATGATCGCTATCAGAAACTTGCCAAGCCGCAGGGTTTCAAGCTCAAGGCAATGATCATCAGTTTCCCCGGCGGAATGCCCGGCGATGTCGGCTTTTTCCTGAACTGGGGTTCAGATCACGCTTGAGACAGCTTTGCTGATGGTTGGCCGCTTCGCGTCGCCAATGCATGCGATGATCGCTGCAGGCGGTAAACGATATTGCCCAGGAGTCGGGAGGGAGAAAATGCCGTCTGTTGTCCACGATGCCGGGAAGGCCGGTAACAGAGAAAGCGCGCGTAGAAGGGGAGGTCGGATCATTGGAACGACCATTGCCCTGACCCTCGTGCTTGGCGCGAGCTTCGGTAACCCTGCACTCGCGGACGAGCCGACCTTCGCCAAACTTCAGGCCATGTGCAGAGACAGGCAAGATGAGCTGAAGCGCGGTTTTTGCATCGGGTTCCTTGAAGCCATCGCCCTGCGTGTTGCAAAGGAAAACAAACATTGCGCACTGCTTCAGAGGTATATCGACAGTCCCAACGCAAATCTCGCGTTCTCCGACTTGATAGCCGATCTGGATCCGCAGGAATATTCAGGCAGCGCCCTCAAATCCGTGGAGAAGTTTTTTCTCAACAGGGGCTGCAACTGACTGAGGGAGATTTGCGAAGGTTCTTTGAACGTCTGCTTCTCTAATCGGGCATTTGGGTCAAGCTCTTTTTTAATCTTCGGCGGCCTGATCGTTCACGCGGGTCACGCTTCTCTTCGCAGTCTGTTGGCTC
>NZ_QPJM01000048.1 GCF_003337575.1 Phyllobacterium bourgognense | reverse complement strand
GAAAAGGACCTCGGACCGGCTACCGACAAGATGGTTAAAGAGATAAGGTCATTCAATCCGGATCAAACATGGGATTCGGTTGACGACTGATCGCGACGTTCAAAAGGGGGACAGCGATGAGATATTCCATGGGGGTTGCAACCGTATATTGAGGGCTGGTCTTCTGGCCGCAAGTCCAAGCTCCCATATTTGCGGAAGCTCTAATGACGGACGAACGGTAAGCAATCGGTTTGCGACAGAACTCCCAAGAAGGCCCCCCGCGACTACCAGTAGTAGAACAGCAGACACAACACGACGGCAACGAAAATAAGTGCGAATACTACAGGCTTGATATCCCAGTCATCGTGCATTTAATTCCTCCTTGCGATCGCGGCGAAGCCATTCCTGCCCCATCGCTCCGGGCCATCGAGATGATCCACATAATGCGCAAACGACAGGCGGGGTACGCCTGTAATCCCGGTCCGTCCATCGCCAAGCAAGTCACCATCCCTGCTGCATGACAATCGGGTATCGCCCCGCTCATTGAAAATTTGCGACGTGTATGGACGCCCCGATGGGTGCAAGGAAAATCTTTTGGAAGATATCGCGTGTAGTCGGGCGCTGACATGTATCCGGCCTCTGATGCAGCGTTCTAGATGCCTCGGGCCTGTATGGGAGTTCGCGGACCGGGTCCAATTCAGAACCGCGTGCTTTAAGCACATCGTCGCAATCTGGTTTTCCCGATCCCGTCTCGTCGACCGTTACGCCATACCTTCCATCTGACCTCCCTACACCTGCGACGGCCCCATGATCGCTGCAGAGTTTATTCTGCCGCGATATGAGCCCGATAGATTCCACCCTTGGCCATCAAGGCCCAAACGATGCGTGCCATCTTGTTGGCAAGGGCAACCCTCACAAGCATCGGCGGTTTGCGTTAGAGCATACTCGCCAGCCATGATCCTGCCACGGCTCCCTTTCGCGCCGCCCACCGGACAACAGTACTCGCCCCGATGATGAGCAGACGGCGCAACGTTCGTTCCCCCATCTTCGAGGTCTTACCGAGCCGCTGTTTGCCCCCAGTGGAGTGTTGCAGCGGTGTGAGCCCAAGCCACGCGGCAAAATCCCGTCCACGTTTGAACGTCTCAGCCGCCGTGCCAATGCTGTCAGCGCCATGGCGATGACAGGACCAATTCCAGGAATAGTCATCAAACGACGCGCTACTTCATCTTCTTTGGCTCGGCGGGCGATCTCATTGTCCAGAAGCCTGGTGCGCTCATCCAGTGCACACAGTGCCTCAACCAACACCTCAGGCACGGGACGCGCCATATCGGGCAAAAGCTTCTTCAGATCCTCCACCGCCATCATCAGTTTGGTAACATGAGCCGGACCTTGCGCAACGACAATTCCAAACTCGGCAAGATGGCCTCGCAGGGCATTGATGATCTGCGTTCCTGCAAGCGGCCCTTAGTGCGGCCGCTGGGCGCTTCTACCAGATCGGCATGGGTGGGGATGCCCGAGGGCTGGACGTTCGCGTTCCGCACTTGTCGGGCGCATGCCACTGGGACAAGAAGCGCAGCTTCGGCCCCCGCCCGTGACGCGCGAGGGCCCTGCCACGCCCACCTGCACGCGGTGCCGAAGCTGTTATCGCTTGGTCATCCTGAATACTGAGCGTATTGTGCAATCATGGAAAAGGCGTCCAATTCTTTTCCATGATTGCCCCAAATAAGCCCGCTGTCAGCAGACCTCGCGGCAGCGGGAGTTTGGAAAACCTAATCTTAAAGGTGAGCGTACACGTTTTATCGTGTTCAGCACGATGGACGCCGCCCCAGCGAGCTCGCCCCAACCCCTTTAAGGGAGGATACTAAAATGCCCTATTTAAAGCCTTTATTTACCGCATCGATAATCGCGATATCTCTTGCCGGTTTACCTGCAATATCGTGGGCGACGGAGCAGGGCCAGCAACGTCAGCAGGCGCGTGACACCCGCCAGCAGGCGCGCCCAGAAGCACGACAAACAAAGCAGGACTGCCGCGCCGCCAACCAGAAAAGCAACGCTGCATGCCGTCAGGATAAACGGCAAACTAAGCAGGACGCACGCAAAACAGGCCGAGCCATCAAATATTGATTTTCGGCCCTTGTTTCGCAAAAAAGCCCGCCGCTGGGTTCAAAGCAACGGCGGGTACGGGGTTCGTCAACCGCGGCGATGGGCGACACGGTCGGACGATGTGATTGTGGGCTCATGGGGGCGTAGCTACAATCGGGTCTTACCCTACGTTGGCAGTTAATTTTCCCGGCCTTTGTCGTCTTGCTTGCGATCTGTACTCGCGGCAAAGTGCGCGACACAGCCAAAGTCCAGCTTTGCGAGCCGCTAAGGGACGTTGGCGTGGTGCGTTCTGGATGGGGGGTAGTATGAAACCATTTATCTCGGCCGCGGGGCTCTCGTTGTTTCTTCTCGCCGCCTGTTCGCACACTGTGCGAACGTTCGAGCAAACACCGTCATATTCGCCGGCGCTGCCGACAAGCACGCGGCTGACACAACTTGTCCAAAAGCTTGGTGATCCAAAGGACGGTCGCTCCGGGGTCAGGCTGATCGGCAACGGAGAAGAAGCTCTTGCGGCGCGCTTGGCGCTTGCAGCGGCCGCCGAAAAAACGATCGATGCGCAGTATTACCTTGTGCACAATGATTCTACCGGAAAAATCTTTGCGTGGAGCTTGCTGCAAGCCGCGGACCGGGGTGTGCGGGTGCGGCTATTGCTCGATGACATGGACACTAAGAGCTATGACGCCGTGACCGCAGCTCTGGACTCGCATAAAAACATCGAAATCCGGCTCTTTAACCCGTTCTGGCGGGATCAGAGCCTTGTCGCGGCCGGCCTCACCGACTTCAAGCGGATCAACCGCCGGATGCACAACAAGTCGATGACCGCCGACAACGCCATGTCGATCGTCGGTGGCCGCAATATCGGCGATGAGTATTTCCTGGCCAAGAGGGAATTGAACTATTCGGATCTCGATCTGCTGGTTGCTGGACCCGTTGTCGACGAAGTCTCGACAAACTTTGATGAGTACTGGAACAGCAAGTTTGCAGTGCCTGCGCGCGCCGTCGTTGGCAAACCGAAGGGGTTCAGTCTCGCCGAAGCTCGCGATCGCCTTGACAAGATCATCGGGAAAGCCCGGGAGACGGAATATGCCAGCGTCGTGCGTGCGGCTGCGAAGCAGAACCTAACGCCATCGACGCTGAAGCTCGCGTGGGTTCGCGCCAAAATGTACTCGGACCCCCCTTCAAAAGCGGCCGGTGAAGACAACAAAGAAGCGATTCTTGCCTCTCAACTGGCAAAGTATTTCGCCCATGCGACATCAAAGGTTGAGATCGTTTCTGCATATTTCGTGCCAGGCAAACGCGGCACAGAGTGGTTGCGGGAACTTGAGGCGCGGGGCGTCGAGGTTTTGGTTGTAACCAATTCGCTGGCATCAAACGACGTGAAACCCGTCTATGCGCATTATGCAAAGGACCGGCGGGCTCTTCTGGAAGGTGGAGTCCACCTCTATGAACTTCGGCCTGACGCAGATCAAGAAGCGCGGCGCGGCGTCAATTGGGGAGAATCGCGATCGGGTCTGCATGCCAAGGCGTTTACCATCGACGATCATTACCTGTTCGTCGGTTCGTTCAACTGGGACCCGCGGTCGGTGAATATCAATACGGAGATGGGCATTCTGATCGACTCGCCTGAATTTACCAAGAAGACGTCGAATGCCCTAAGAGGCGTTCTAAGAGAAGAAACCTTTGCCGTAAGGCTGGGCAAGGACAAGCGGATCTCGTGGACTGAGACCGAGCCGGACGGGACGCAGCGGATCTATTATCATGAGCCGACGGGGTCGCCCTGGGATCAATTCGTGGCGGGATTTTATGCGATTCTCCCTATCGGTTCGCAGCTCTGAGGTTTTCGCGACGCAACCAGCCTAACCGGCGCTCTAAAGTGATGTCTTTGTCCCCACCTTTCGTCATCGAAACCGGAAAGTTCGAGACCTAGCTAGACTGTATCGTTCGCCGCGAGCGCCAAACAGGATAATTGTATTCGACAACTGAAGCGATGGCGGCTGGAGCAAAGTGTTCTTGCCGCCTTCCGCTGGCCCTTGCCGTTGGCCACAATTAGGCGATCCATGCCCACGGTCACCGGACGTGTCACACGTATTGGATCACGAGCGTGGAGAGAATGTTGAGGTGGGATCCAAGACCACGACCTTCGTGCCGACCGGGACGAGATCATAGAGTTCAACAACCTGATCGTTCGTCATATGAATGCACCCGTTGGATGCAGCCTTGCCGATCGAGGACGGGTCTGTAGTGCCGTGAATGCGACAGTATGTACGCGGCCGTTTTGGTAGAGGGCGCGAGCGCCCGGCGGATCCGTGGGTCCACCGTCGAGACATCATGTCGTTCGTTGGAATCCAAGGGAGTCTGTACACCCCCACCCAGCGAGCCGTCGAAACAATTCGACCTTGCGCGCTTGTGGCTGATAGGTGCTCAGATACCGCTCGTCTCAACCCGCAGGCCCGGTGTAACCAATCGCATTCGGCCCCCCATTCATCTCTCGAAGCTTGGTTATGTACTGCTGCGGACGCAGCAAGTGGCCGGGCACTTTATAGCCCATGGA
>NZ_QPJM01000047.1:0-2500 GCF_003337575.1 Phyllobacterium bourgognense | reverse complement strand
AATAGATTGGGATGACTTGTGGCTAGGGGTGAAAGGCCAATCAAACTTGGAGATAGCTGGTTCTCCGCGAAATCTATTTAGGTAGAGCGTCGATTTTATACCTTCGGGGGTAGAGCACTGGATGGGCTAGGGGATCTCACCGATTTACCAAACCTAACCAAACTCCGAATACCGAAGAGTACTGATCGGCAGACACACGGCGGGTGCTAACGTCCGTCGTGAAGAGGGCAACAACCCTGACCACCATCTAAGGTCCCTAAGTTATGGCTAAGTGGGAAAGGATGTGAGGATCCCAAAACAACCAGGATGTTGGCTTAGAAGCAGCCATCATTTAAAGAAAGCGTAACAGCTCACTGGTCTAAATAAGGGTCTTTGCGCCGAAAATGTACCGGGGCTCAAGCCATACACCGAAGCTGTGGATTTGCTTAGCAATAAGCAAGTGGTAGCGGAGCGTTCTGTAAGCCGTTGAAGAGGGACCCGTGAGGGCCTTTGGAGGTATCAGAAGTGAGAATGCTGACATGAGTAACGATAAAGGGAGTGAGAGACTCCCTCGCCGAAAGTCCAAGGGTTCCTGCTTAAAGTTAATCTGAGCAGGGTTAGCCGGCCCCTAAGGCGAGGCCGAAAGGCGTAGTCGATGGGAACCACGTTAATATTCGTGGGCCTGCGGGTAGTGACGGATCGCGTGTGTTGTTCCTCCTTATTGGATTGGAGGGGCTTCGAAGCGGTCCCAGGAAATAGCTCCCGCGTATAGACCGTACCCTAAACCGACACTGGTGGACTGGTAGAGAATACCAAGGCGCTTGAGAGAACTGCGTTGAAGGAACTCGGCAAATTGCACGCGTAACTTCGGAAGAAGCGTGACCCTTTTCGACGCAAGTCGAGGAGGGTGGCACAGACCAGGGGGTAGCGACTGTTTACCAAAAACACAGGGCTCTGCGAAGTCGCAAGACGACGTATAGGGTCTGACGCCTGCCCGGTGCTGGAAGGTTAAGAGGAGAGGTGCAAGCTTTGAATCGAAGCCCCAGTAAACGGCGGCCGTAACTATAACGGTCCTAAGGTAGCGAAATTCCTTGTCGGGTAAGTTCCGACCTGCACGAATGGCGTAACGACTTCCCCGCTGTCTCCAACGCAGACTCAGTGAAATTGAATTCCCCGTGAAGATGCGGGGTTCCTGCGGTTAGACGGAAAGACCCCGTGCACCTTTACTATAGCTTTACACTGGCATTCGTGTCGGCATGTGTAGGATAGGTGGTAGACTTTGAAGCGGGGGCGCCAGCCTTCGTGGAGTCATCCTTGAAATACCACCCTTACCTATATGGATGTCTAACTGCGGTCCGTTATCCGGATCCAGGACAGTGTATGGTGGGTAGTTTGACTGGGGCGGTCGCCTCCTAAAGAGTAACGGAGGCGCGCGATGGTGGGCTCAGACCGGTCGGAAATCGGTCGTCGAGTGCAATGGCATAAGCCCGCCTGACTGCGAGACTGACAAGTCGAGCAGAGACGAAAGTCGGTCATAGTGATCCGGTGGTCCCGCGTGGAAGGGCCATCGCTCAACGGATAAAAGGTACGCCGGGGATAACAGGCTGATGACCCCCAAGAGTCCATATCGACGGGGTTGTTTGGCACCTCGATGTCGACTCATCGCATCCTGGGGCTGGAGCAGGTCCCAAGGGTATGGCTGTTCGCCATTTAAAGCGGTACGTGAGTTGGGTTCAGAACGTCGTGAGACAGTTCGGTCCCTATCTGCCGTGGGTGTAGGAATATTGACAGGATCTGTCCCTAGTACGAGAGGACCGGGATGGACGTATCTCTGGTGGACCTGTTGTGGCGCCAGCCGCATAGCAGGGTAGCTATATACGGACGGGATAACCGCTGAAGGCATCTAAGCGGGAAACCCACCTGAAAACGAGTATTCCCTATCAGAGCCGTGGAAGACCACCACGTTGATAGGCCGGGTGTGGAAGTGCGGCAACGCATGAAGCTTACCGGTACTAATAGCTCGATTGGCTTGATCATTCTCATTACAAATATCCATCGCAACGCGATGCATATTCGATTTTAAAAGCGCTCACGCATGAGCGGGTCTTACGACCCTATGCTCCGCGAGGGCGCTGGACGACCAGCGACGACCTAGCGGTCTGTATTTGGCGATTGTCCTGAAATCTCAGGATAAAGTGCCAGGAGCAGAGCGTGACATGCTATCGCCCATCAAGCGCGATAGCGCGCCGTCGCAGCGCCCGCCCCGGCAGGGGCGATACGGCGCGTGAGACAAAAACCAGCTTCTCATTTGTATCGCATGCGCCTGAAAAACCGCATGCGTGAACGTTGCGCTTTGCTGACCTGGTGGTTACAGCGGGGTGGCTGCACCCGATCCCATTCCGAACTCGGCCGTGAAACGCCCCTGCGCCAATGGTACTTCGTCTCAAGACGCGGGAGAGTAGGTCGCTGCCAGGTCTGCCAAACGCAACGTTCATAAACAAATCTCACAACAACACACAGA
>NZ_QPJM01000046.1 GCF_003337575.1 Phyllobacterium bourgognense | reverse complement strand
GGTTAGAGAAGGCGACGGTGAGGATGTGTTCACACACGGCAATGCTGCAGCGCCGCGGCGCTACGTCGAGACGTACTGGCGCGAGTCTGCCCTGCGGTCCGCACTCACAGACGCCGGCTGGATCGTCAGCGAGGTACGTCGGTGCGTCGGAAAGCCCCATGATCGGTGGCTGAGCGTTCGGGCGAGTCGGGCGTGACGCACAGACCTTGCGGGAATGGCTGGCCGCGGCGCGACTATGAATTTTAGGTGGTCGCCAATGTCTGCTTCCGGGCGAAGGCAAAGATCGCATCTATGGCCGATATGAGGGCGCAGAGCCGCTCAGTCAACTTTCTCAAACGTGGGCCGTTTGCACCGCGACGCATGGCCCCGCTAGGTGCGGAGCCGCATATTGTCAAATCTCTGTATGCTCTGCTAGTTCCAGCGCATCTTCGATGTCCACGCCCAGGTATCTAACCGTGTTCTCGATCTTGGTATGCCCAAGCGGGATCTGGATCGCACGAAGATTGCCTGTCGCTTTGTAGATCATCGCGGCCTTTGTGCGCCGGAGGGAGTGTGTGCCGTAGTCTTCGCGTCGCAGCCCAATTGCTGTGACCCATTCATCGACCAATCGAGCATATTGGCGAGTGCTGAGATGATCGGCATGGTCGACCCGACTGGGAAAGGCGTATTCATCAATCGTTCCGCCTCTCCGCTCAAGCCATGCAAGCAAACTTGCTCTGACATCGGTCGTAATCTCGAACTGTACGGGACGTCCGGTTTTTGCTGAACGACGATAGCACGGGTTCGGATTTCTTGACCTGTGACGAGGGTTCCGATCTTGATCTTAACCAGATCGCAGCCTCGTAGCTTACTGTCGATTGCGAGATCGAACAGCGCCCGGTCTCTCATGCGCCCCTCCCTATCGAGGAAGAAACGAATTGCCCAGATCTGGCGCTGCTTCAGGGGCTTCTTTACGCCGACCTTCCGGCCGACGTTCCATGCCGGACGCCCCAGTGCGGCAGGATCGTATTGTGCAATACCCATTTGAGTTCTCCTTCGGCCACCATTGGCCGTCGGAAGAACGCACTAACGCGAGGAGTGGCGGGGGTCGAGAATGACCGTTTTCAGCGTCCATATCAGAATCCGGACGTTCAGGTTAGCCCGACCAAGGTCGCGAGCTGGCCCAAAGCGGGTGCTGAAACACGCCCGAGACACCTGGCTCAACTGGTGGCTCTCGGTAAAACAGGTTAATGTCGTGCGTGAACGTGACGAGTCGGCATCAGTGCCGTCGGTCGGAATGAAATGGAACACTGCACTACGTTGTAACTTGTTCTTTGAAATGGAGTACATCGCTCCGTACGGCGACGACATACCCGAAATCACGCCAACGGCCTTGGAAGCGCTGCGATCAACGGAGCTGACAACGACTAAGCCGGGAGGGCTGGACGTGAAAGTATTCGTGATTAGACATGGCGAGACCGAGTGGAGTCTGAGCGGGCAACACACGGGCACAACCGATGTCCCTTTAACTGACAACGGACGACGACAGGCGGAACGGATGCGGCCAATATTGGCTAGGCAGACGTTCTCGCTCATCCTCGTGAGCCCGCTACAGCGTGCGCGGGAGACTTGTGGCTTGGCGGGCCTCGGCGAAGGTGCCATCATCGAGCCAAGCTTGATGGAGTGGAACTACGGCGAATACGAGGGGCTAACGCCCCAGCAAATCCGGGAAGAGCGGCCGGACTGGTTGATATTCCGGGATGGATGCCCGGGCGGCGAGACGCCGAGGCAGGTGGCTACCCGTGTGGATCAAGTCGTGGCCCGGGCACGGGCTGCCGGCGGGGACGTTGCCCTATTCGCGCACGGGCACGTGTTGCGCGTGCTTGGAGCGCGATGGATTGGGCTTCCGCCGCGCGCCGGACAGCATTTTCTCCTGAATACGGGCACATTGAGCGTTCTCGCCTACTACCACGAGATACCAGCAGTGAGGATCTGGAACGGACATATCGCTGACCAGCCTCCCAAAGAGCTTCGACCGCGGTCACCGTGACAGTCTTGCTTTCCAAGTCGGTTCCATGAATGCCGATCATCCGGTGTCGGGTTCCAACATGAAGCAGATGCCAAACGCTTTCTGGACATGCTGCGTGAACGGTTGCAGGATTATGCTTTGCAGCTCCATCCTGAGACCTGCCTGAGTTCGGGCGTGTCGCATAGCAGTTAATCGTGAAAATGCGGCCGTTGACGCTCAGCTGCTGTGCCACGCGTCCGTCAAGATTTCTATCTGGATTTGTGGAATTTCTGAAAGGGCGACGCCTGATCCCCGGCTAGTCGGGATCGCTTCTCAAAGTGCAGTGTAGAGCGAAGCATTCTAAAATAAACTGCACACCCTCGAGCTAAGTGCGGAGCCGATTCATTGACATCACTTGATTGGCATACTCATGATGGACTGCGGCGGCGCCAACTTGTCTGATAACGCCGTCAGCGTTATACTAAATCTCTAGATGCTCATGGCGCGGGCATACACACGAAGATAAGTAGAGAATAAGGGCGGGCACAGGATTCAACCAATGGGACACGCAACATCTGGGCTGGATTTTCGCGTAAAGGTACGCGGACTGGTTTCCTTCCGGTCTGTTTTGGCTCTTGCGTTATCTCTATTGTCTACGATTTTTAGCCCTCAAGCACTTGCCAAGGATATATCTTTTACTGCTTTTCCCTTCTTGGTAAATTGTGAGGTTAGCGGCGTCCATCATGCTTACTATTTATCCAAAATTGGAGCAGACGGAGTTGCCATTTATATTTCGCCCGATAACCTGGCCGGTAGAGTGACCATAAACGGCGCTGCCGAACCGGCTATGGGCGGAGAAGGGCCGGGAAATTGCTCGGGAAAGACACTTGAGGAATTGCGGTCGGCCGGCCAGGCATTTTATCTACAACGTTGATGCTGAGCTTTCTTCGCGTGTAACAATTTCCTCTTTGCACCTCACAGAGGGCGGCCTATAGCCACCCGCCTGAAAATCCTGCCCGGCGCAATCCAGTTACGATTGGCTTGCATCGACGCATGACGTTCCAGAGCAGGCCGCTGCGGTAATTTTCGATCATCAGGACCACTGGCCCCTGGTCGATGCCAAAGTGATGGGGACTTACCCACCATCCCGTTGGATTGTCCTTGACCGCATAAGTCGGGTTGAATGACGGTTTGAAACCGTAGAGGCGCTTCATGCCAACTTTCATTCGGCCAAAATTACGGATGGTCGGAACGACGATCTCCGGCGCGAACGGCAGCGAAGCCACGACTACCCAAGGCGCGACCGTGCCATCATCCGGGCCAAAGGGAGCGCCGCGGGCGTTGTAGTCGAAGAACTCCCGGTCGACCCCGTCTATCGTGCGCGTGGCCCAACCGGGCCCGTCGCAGGCGGTAAATCCCCAACAATGCTCTCCATAACCGGCAAATTCCATCGGGTTGTGAATGGCATATTGCTGCTGGACATATGTCGCGTGCCGGCTGTTCTCAAAATAGTCGCTGTCATGCTCACGCATAAAGTCGTCCTGAACACCGCGAAAGTCTATCCACATATGCGATAGCTGATGTGTGAAAAGAGGCCCGGAATAGAGCAGTTCGCGGCCATACATATTTCTCCACTCGTACGTCTCGGCGTAGGCCGCGAAGCTCTCGGACGGCAATGGATGGGTCGGAGAGCCAAGACCGATGATATAAAGCAGCAGGCCCTCGTCGTAGCCACGCCACCGATAAGGGATGAAGCCGCTTTCCGGACGCCAGCCGTGTGTCAACGTTGCGCCACCGTTGCGCGCCCAGTTCCAGTCCGCGCGCTCATAAAGCGCCATCGCGAGCTGGCGGATCTCCGCTTCGTCCTGGGTGTCGCGATCAAAGTAGGTGGCCACAGTCAGAGCTCCCGCAAACAGGAAGGCTGAGTCGATGGTTGATAACTCGCACTGCCACACGCGGCGTCCAGTCTCGATGTCCAGAAAATGATAGAAAAACCCTTTGTAACCGGAAGCATCCGGTTCCGGCCCTTGCGGACAAGACATTAGATAACGCAATCGCTTACGGGTAATCTTTGCTGCAAATTCGCGTATTATGACGCCGCGCTCAACAACGACCGGAATGGTGGCCAGCGCCATGCCGATGGCGGCGATGCTTGCCGGCGCGTTGGGTTCCGTCTTGTCGCGGACCAAACCATTGTCCGGATTTGTGCAGTGAAGGTAATAGAGCAAGGTGGTGAACTGCAGCCGGCCGAGGTCATCGTCGGTTGGCAAGCGATCAAGGTCAACATCGGTAGAGGGGAGCTCGATCATGATCACTAACCGATCGTAACTTGGACGTCGTGCGTGCGACTATCTTCGACGAGCGTGACCCTTTTGTTTGTGACGGGTTTGCCATCCAGCCTCACCGACCGAACGCCTCGGCCGATCCCCTTGGCATTGTCGAAATGGATGCGGTAGGTAGCCGAACCATGCTTATATGTGATCTCATAGGTGGGCCAACTCGTGGGAACGCAAGGCTCAAACCGCAAAAATCTACCTTCCCGGCGCAGACCCAGGATTGCCTCCATGGCAACACGATAAAGCCAACTGGCAGAGCCGGTGTACCACGACCACCCGCCTCGGCCCGTGTGGGGAGGAGCGCCATATATGTCTGCACAAACGACATATGGCTCTACCTTGTAACGTTCAACCAGATCTCTCGTCGTTCCGTGGCAAATCGGATTGATGAAGTTCCAAAGGGTCAAGGCTAAATCACCGTCACCCTGTAATGCGGTGGCCCAGACGACCCAGGTTGCCGCGTGCGTATATTGCCCACCATTCTCACGAATGCCCGGAACATAGCCCTTGATGTAGCCTGGCTGGAGTACCCCTTTATCAAAAGGGGGATCGAAGAGTTTGATTAACTTGTCCTCTTTGACAACGAGCCGGTCGTGGACCGCTCTCAACCCCTGCGCCGCGCGTTCGGCATCGGCGGCGCCCGAAATGACAGCCCAGGCTTGCGGGAGGGCATCGATCTGGCATTCATCATTCATGGCCGAACCAAGCGGCGTGCCATCGTCAAAATATGCCCGGCGATACCATGCACCATCCCAGGCGTTAGCCTCGAGGGCTACGCGCAATGCCTCGGCTCGATCGCGACACCACTTGGCGCGGTACTTGTCCCCACGAGATTTCGAGATCGTCGCGAACGATCTCAAGACCGACAAAAAGAACCAACCGTTCCAGACGCTTTCCCCTTTGCCTTCAGCACCGACTTTGTTCATTCCGTCGTTCCAGTCCCCGGTCCCCATCAGGGGGAGCTGATGGCTTCCAAGTCGATAACCGTGCTTCAGCGCCCGGACGCAGTGTTCGTAGATCGTGCCCGTTTCCTCACTGATGGCTGGTGTGTTGAAGTCTTCCTCCTGGTCGTCCTTAAGAACCGCTGATTTGAGGAAGGGTACGACCTCATCAAGCAGCTCAACATCGCCGGTCGTCGAGACATAGTGGTGAACAACATAGGGAAGGAAATAAAGGTCGTCGGTGATCCGGGTACGCACTCCGACTCCGGATGGGGGGTGCCACCAGTGCTGAACGTCGCCCTCTTCAAATTGGCGTGCTGCCGAGCGCAGGATTTGTGAGCGGCTTTCACCGGGTGCGCTATGGATCAGTGCCATCACATCCTGAAGCTGGTCGCGAAAACCGTATGCCCCGCCGGACTGATAGTTTGATGTGCGGGCCCATACCCGGCACGCGAGTACCTGATACAACAACCATCTATTCATCATCAAATTCATGCTGCGGTCCGGCGTCGTGATTTGTACCTTGTCCAGAACGTTGTCCCAATCCCGGGATACGGCTGACAGTCTCTCACCCGCATGGTCAGGGTCGGCGTATTTGCGTACAAGTCTCCGGACTTCATCCAGGCTGTCGGCCTGCCCGAGAACAAAGATAACCTCTCGGGTTGCGCCCGCGGGTAAGGCGATATCCACCTTTAGAGCGCCGCACGGATCGACCGATGGACCAAAGCGTTCCGCCAGATCAGCTCGTTGCAAGGCGGCAGGACGAGATACGGAACCGTATTTGCCAAGAAACTCCGTGCGATCGGATGTCGTTGACCTCGCCACCGGACTGGTGGCCGCGAAGGCGATCTTTCCAGCGAAATCGCCTGACCAAGAATTGGTAGCAACGAGCGCACCCGATTCGGCATCGCGGTCGCACACCACTTGCATCGCAGCCTTTTCACGTTGGGTTCCCAGTACCCATTCGACGTAATAGGTTGCCGTTATCTGGCGGCTTCGGACGTCCCCGTTATGAAGTCTCAGGCTGATGATCTTGATCGTGTCCTGAGGTGGAACGAAGACTGTCATCTCCTGTTTCAGATGTCGGTTCTGACTGGCGTAGCGCGTATAACCCTGACCGTGACGGACGGACACTGGGGCGGAAGGGCCAATCGGCAGGGGTGTGGGTGTCCAAATTTCTCCAGTTTCGTCGTCCCGCAGGTAAACGACTTCTCCCGGCTGATCCGAAACCGGGTCGTTCGACCACGGTGTAAGCCGGTTCATCTGACAGTTGCCCGACCACGTATAGCCAAGGCTAGCTTCGGTCGTCAGGCAGCCGAAGCTGGGGTTCGCGAGGACGTTTGTCCACGGCGCCGGCGGCAAGGTCGTGGATCCCGATTTGAACCTGCCTACCGTCATAACATACTCGCGCCCACCATCGGAAAAGCCGCCGAATTCGTTCCAATAATGCAAATTTTCTGGCACGATGGGCAACGGCTCTGCGGTAGCGTCACTCATTCGAGCGGCGAACTCCCCTGGAGGTGACACAGCAGGGGAAGATATACTGGGGAACTGGGCGGCAAGAGACCCGCCGTCCCCTCTTATAACGAGCCGTGCCGCGGCGGTAATTGTCGCCAGGTCGTTCGCTGCAGTACCGGTGCCGGAGACAACGAAAATCCCTCCAGACTTGCCGGTCATTTCCGTTTGCAGCGGCGAGAAAAAAGTCTGCTCCAGTTCCCTGATACCGCCGCGCTCATCAAACAGGACGAGGTCGAACACCAAGCCTCTGCGCCGGCAGAAGTCGTGGGCCGCCATCACTTGGCGAATGAGAGCTTCGTCTCGTTTTGCATCGACACGCGCCAACGCGATTGGCAAGTCGCCGGAGATGCCTTGAGCCCAGAGCACATTTGGGTCAAATCGTGCTTGTGGGGGCGCCGCCTCCTGCCGCGTGCCTGGATTTCCAACTGCCATATATCCTGCCAACGAGTTGGACACCGAAACGTCGCCGGGTGTAAGCCTGAATTCATCGAGCTCGCACTTGTATCTCTCCATTGACCCGCGGAACGCTTGCTCGACCGCAGCGAACTT
>NZ_QPJM01000045.1 GCF_003337575.1 Phyllobacterium bourgognense | reverse complement strand
CGCGGCATGGGTTCCGGTTATGCCGGCGTCGAGAACGAACTGTTCTTCCGCGACAACACCATGATGCTCTTCGCCGACGCCAAGAAAATGGTCGAAAATATCGTCAAGGCACTCGATCACTGATAGCGTATCATTCGAGTTAACAAAGGGCCCGCCAGACTTGGCGGGCCTTTTGTTTTGATCAGATCAGTATTTGCAGTTTCTGTGTAAGCAGCCTCTCGAAGGTAGCCAGCTTACCGGCGGCAATATTCTCTGCATTGTAAAGCGACACCATCGAAAAACGGGCCTTCGGAGCACATGTACCAATGATGGCGCGGGACAGGATTCTTCGAACGGGGCGGAACATGATGAACCAGTCGATCCACCAGGGCGAGCCGAGAGTTGTGATTGCAAAGCAGGACTGCAGCTGCGTAAGCTTCGGGATCATGCGGCCAAAATCAGGCGTGTGATCATAGGCAATGCCGGGCGCGAACACCCGATCGATCCAGCCCTTTAGAATAGCGGGCGGCCCGAACCACCATGTGGGGAAGATGAGGACAAGCACATCGGCGGTACGAAGCGCCTCTGCGTCCTCGGCAACAGCACTCGCATCATGCTCGGCATAATAGCTCCGCCGTTCACTTGATGTGAGGCGAGGATCGAAATCGCGCTCATACAAATCGACGATCCGTAGATCGTGTCCTGCGTCAGTAATCAAAGAAGCAGTGAGAGATGCAAGATGCGCACAAAGACTATTCTTTAGCGGATGAGCAAGGACAACGACAAAGCGTTTGCCCTTGGCGTGCATCAAGAAGTCTTGCGTGTGCGAGCCAGACCGTCGCGTGCGGGCTTGTAATTGGGATCCAATTGCACGGCCCTGGCGTAGGATTTCGCAGCGCGGGCTCTGTCGCCGCGATGTTCATAGATCAGCGCCTGATTGGCCCAACCCTCTGCGATGTCACCATCAAGTTTGATTGCGGTATTGAAATCATCGAAGGCGTTGTCATCGTCGCCAAGCGCGACGTAGGAAATGCCGCGACCGTTATAGGGCTCCGCCGCATCGGGCTGCAAAGAGATAGCTGTGGAGAAATCCTCGATCGCCTGCTTGTGCTGGTTGCGCGCCTGATAGATCAGGCCCCGGTTGTGATAAGCGCGCGCGTCCGTCGTGCTCAACTGGATGGCTTGGTTGAAATCATTCAGGGCCTGATCCAGTTGTCCTTGCTGGCGATAAAGATTGCCCCGGCCAATATAAGCCGCATCATATTGCGAATTGATCTGGATCGCCTTGCTGTAGTCCGCCGCTGCCTGTGCCGTGTTGCCCATGTTGCGATAGACGAGCGCGCGATTGGCGTAAGCTTGGTAGAAATTGGGGTTGAGCTGCAGTGCCGTATTGAAATCCTTGATCGCTTCGCTGTTCTTGCCGGCACGACCATAGGCCGATCCGCGGACATTATAGGCTTCCGGGTCTTTTGGATTGTTGCGGATAACGTCGTTGAGCGAGCTGATGTTCTCGGTGGAACCCTGCGCCTTGTCGATGCCGGTCATGTCGGTGGTCGAGGTGCTCTGGCATCCGGCGATTGCAAGCGTGAGGACAGAGGCAATGACAAGTGCCGTGACACGTACTGTCTTAGGGGCCGCCCAGATTGCGCGATGTGAGGCCAGTTCAACCGGATGTGTCATGTCTTATGTGTCCCGTTTCAATGAAAAGCCATGGAGGCTTTATTGTTCCGATGGCACCAAACGAAAAAGGGCGGTGTGACGCAAGCCACTCCACCCCGTAATCGGGTCAAGGCGTCGATGAATCGAAGATCAACGAGCCGCTGAAGCGCGAACCGGTGTCTTTTTCACAGGCATCGGAAGAAGGCCTTCGCGCTGGGCCTGCTTGCGAGCAAGCTTGCGGGCGCGGCTGATTGCCTCTGCCTTCTGGCGGGCGCGCTTGATCGAAGGCTTTTCGTAATGATCATGCATCTTCATTTCGCGGAACATGCCTTCGCGCTGCATCTTCTTCTTGAGAACGCGGAGAGCCTGATCAACATTATTTTCGCGTACGAGTACCTGCACGTTTTATCCTGTATCTCTTAGAATTTCGTTGAGCCTGACCTCAATCCCCAATCCTTGATTATGGGACAACAAACCAGACTTCGCGACGGTCATCCATCGCAAACTAGGGTGGCCATTATCAGAAAGTTCGGGGTATGTCCATGGTTCTGTTGCGGGCAATGATGGATATTCGGCTAGAAATGTCGCAGTCCCTCGTAATTTTAGATTAACCGGCATGCAGCGCCAATCTCCGTCGCAAAATGGCAAAAGCGCTTTAACCGGATACGATACTGATGCATAAAAGCAGGATCCTCGCTCTCAAAATCGATGTCGATTTCTGAACAGGCCATGCAAGTAAACTCGTTCGAACAATCGCTTTGCGATGGCTCAATGCTGGGCCAAGTTGCTGGGAATGAATGATGCGGAAATATTCGGTGTTTGCCTTGGCCCGCGAGGCCATGCGTGCCCATAAAGGCTGGGATCAGCAATGGAGTTCGCCCGAACCCAAGCCGGAATATGACGTCATCATTGTTGGTGCGGGCGGGCATGGGCTTGCCACTGCGTACTATCTTGCCAAAGAGCACGGCATCACCAATGTCGCCGTTCTTGAAAAGGGATGGCTTGGCGGGGGCAACACCGGTCGCAACACGACAATCATCCGGTCCAACTATCTCTATGATGAATCCGCTGGCATCTACGAGCACGCTGTAAAGCTTTGGGAAGGTCTCAGCCAGGACCTCAATTACAATGTGATGTATTCGGCGCGCGGCGTGATGATGCTGGCGCACAATATTCACGATGTTCAGGTGTTCAAGCGCCACATCCATGCCAACCGGCTCAACGGCATCGACAATGAATGGCTGACGCCGGAACAGGTGAAGGAGTTCTGCCCGCCGATCAATCTTTCGGCCGATGCCCGATATCCGATAATCGGCGCAGCGCTGCAACGCCGCGGCGGCACTGCCCGGCATGACGCCGTTGCCTGGGGTTACGCTCGTGCGGCGGCCGATCGCGGCGTTCACATTATCCAGAACTGCGAAGTCACCGGCATTCGCCGCGCACCCAACGGAGCAGTTGTGGGGGTCGATACCAATCGGGGCCCGATCAATGCCAAGAAAGTCGGCGTTGTGGCGGCTGGTCATACCTCCGTCATTATGAACATGGCCGGCGTGCGCATGCCGCTCGAAAGCTATCCGCTGCAGGCGCTGGTATCCGAGCCGGTGAAGCCGCTTATTCCCTGCGTGATCATGTCCAACACAGTTCATGCGTATATCTCGCAGTCAGACAAGGGTGAGATGGTCATCGGCGCCGGAACCGACCAATACACGTCCTATTCGCAAACCGGCGGCCTCCACATCATCAACCACACGCTCGATGCGATCTGCGAGATGTTCCCGGTTCTGACACGGTTGAAGATGCTGCGCTCTTGGGGCGGTATTGTCGATGTGACACCGGATCGATCGCCGATCCTGGCCAAAACCCCTGTTTCCGGGCTCTATGTGAATTGCGGCTGGGGCACCGGAGGTTTCAAGGCGACGCCGGGCTCGGGCAACGTGTTTGCCCATACGATCGCTCGCGATGAGCCGCACCGCATCAACGCGCCGTTCACGATCGAGCGGTTTACCACCGGCCGCCTCATCGACGAGGCTGCCGCCGCTGCCGTTGCGCACTGATTTTCAAGAAACGAGATAGAACCATGCTTCTCATCAAATGCCCTTATTGCGAAGAAGAGCGCCCGGAACTCGAATTCCGCAATGCTGGCGAAGCGCATCTCGTGCGCGCCAATCCGATCATCGAGCAGTCCGATGACGATTTCGCCGGTTTCCTCTATTTCCGCCAGAATCCGAAGGGCCTGCAATTCGAGCGCTGGCGCCATATTCATGGGTGCGGCCGGTTCTTCAATGCGGTGCGCGATTCTGTCTCTGACAAATTCCTGACGGTCTACAAGGCCGGCGAGCCACGTCCTGATGTGAGTACGCTGCTGTCACCGGCTGCAGCCGAACCAGCCGAACCACCGGTAACGAAGCGGCCCCGTGCCAAGAAAGTGGAGGTAAGCCAATGAGTGCCTCTATCCACTCCGGCAGTAATCGTATCCCGGGCGCAGGCCGTTTGACCCCGGCGAAGACCGTTCGCTTTACATTTGATGGACAGAGCCTGACAGGCCTTGAAGGCGACACGCTGGCTTCAGCGCTGCTCGCCAACGGTATTCATCTTGTCGGCCGTTCGTTTAAATACCACCGGCCGCGCGGCATTCTTTCTGCCGGCAGCGAAGAGCCCAACGCACTTGTCGATATCGAACGCGACAAGTCGCGCAAGCAGCCGAACGTGCGTGCGACGGTGCAGGAGATTTACGACGGTCTCAGGGTCAAATCACAGAATCGCTGGCCATCGCTGACCTTCGATGTCGGCGCGCTTGGAGACGTGTTTTCGCCGATGCTGCCGGCGGGCTTCTACTACAAGACTTTCATGTGGCCGAAGTTCGCGTGGAAGTCGATTTACGAGCCAAGGATTCGTGCCGCTGCGGGTCTGGGCGTGACACCGGGCGAGCCGGATACCGACCGCTATTCCAACCGGTTTGCCCACTGCGACGTGCTGGTCGTTGGCGCCGGTGCCGCTGGTCTGACCGCAGCCCTCAGTGCAGCGTCGACCGGAGCAAACGTGATCATCTGTGACGAGCAGGCCGAGCCAGGCGGTGCGCTGCGTTATGAAAGCGATGTCATCATCGACGGAGTTCCGGGTTTTGAATGGGCCGTTGCTGCAATCGCGAAATTGTGCGCGATGGACAATGTCACCGTCCTGACCCGTACGACGGCGTTTGGCTACTATGCCCAGAATTTCGTCGGTCTGGTAGAGCGCATCAGCGACCATTTGAGCAATCCGGCTTCCGACATGCCGCGTGAGCGGCTCTGGCAGATTCGGGCGAAGAAGGTCGTGCTCGCCACAGGTGCCATCGAGCGTCAAATGGTCTTTGCCAATAATGACCGCCCGGGTGTCATGCTTGCTTCAGCAGCGCGAATATTCCTCAATCAATATGGCGTCGCCATCGGCCGGAAGGTCGGTGTCTACACCTCAAACGATTCAGCCTATGCGGCGGCGATCGACCTCAAGCGCGCCGGTATCGACGTGCCCGTTATAGTCGATACGCGCGACAATCCAACACCGGCCGTTGTGGATGCTGCCCGCTCGCTCGATATCGAAGTCCTGACGGGCCACGCTGTTTTCAGTGCCGGTGGCAAGCGCCGAGTGTCGTCCATGTCGATCCAGCCAACGAGGGGCGGCAGCGAACGCAAGGTCGCCGTCGATGCGTTGATCATGTCCGGCGGCTGGACGCCGTCAGTGCATCTGTTTTCGCAGTCCCGTGGCAAGGTCGCCTGGGATGCCGCAAACGAGCGCTTCCTGCCGGGCACCTACGCCCAGGATTGCGTTTCGATAGGAGCTTGCAATGGAACCGACGGTTTGCAGGCAACGTTGGACGAGGCTTTTGGAGCGGGCGGAGGCAAGGGCAAGACTGTCGTTGCGACGGGCGGCACCGACTGGATCGGCGGCATGATCGGCTCGGCGCCCGGCGCCGGCGCTAATACAACCGTCAAGGCTTTCGTCGATTTCCAGAACGACGTTACGGCAAAGGATGTCCGGCTTGCAGTGCGTGAGGGCATGCACTCGATCGAGCATGTCAAGCGCTTTACCACCAATGGCATGGCCACCGATCAGGGCAAGACGTCGAACCTGCACGGCCTCGCGATCGCCGCCGAGGCCCTGAACCGGCCGATCCCGGCGGTGGGTCTGACGACATTCCGCGCTCCGTTCACGCCGGTTACCTTTGGCGCGATTGTCAATCACGCGCGGCATGATCTGTTCGATCCGACACGCCGCACGCCCATGCACGGGTGGCACCAGACCCAGGGTGCTGCCTTCGAGGACGTCGGCCAATGGAAACGTGCGTGGTATTACCCGCAGGCGGGCGAAGACATGCACACTGCGGTCAATCGCGAATGTGTTGCCGTGCGTAATCAGGCTGGCATCTTCGATGCATCAACGCTCGGCAAGATCGAAGTGGTCGGCCCGGATTCTGCGAAATTCCTTGAGCTGCTCTATACCAATCCGTGGGAAAAGCTCGGCATCGGGCGTCTACGCTATGGCATCATGCTGCGTGAGGACGGCTTCATCTACGATGACGGTGTTGTCGGACGGCTGGCGGAAGACCGTTTCCATGTAACGACAACGACCGGCGGCGCACCGCGCGTCATGCATCATATGGAAGACTACCTCCAGACCGAATTCCCGCATCTTGATGTCTGGCTGACCTCGACGACCGAGCAATGGGCAGTGATTGCCGTGCAGGGTCCGAGGGCCCGCGAGATCATAGCGCCGCTGGTTGAGGGCATAGACATGTCCAATGAGGCCATGCCGCATATGAGCGTGCGCGAAGGGACGATCTGCGGCGTGCCGACACGGCTGTTCCGCATGTCGTTTACCGGCGAAACGGGCTATGAAATCAACGTGCCGTCCGATTATGGCCGGGCCGTCTGGGAGGCCGTCTATGAACGGGGCAAGCCTTTGGGCCTGACGCCCTATGGCACCGAAGCGATGCATATCCTGCGCGCCGAGAAGGGCTATATCATCGTCGGTCAGGATACGGACGGAACCGTCACACCGCAGGATGCGGGGCTGACCTGGGCCATCGGCAAGAACAAGACGGACTATGTTGGCATTCGCGGCCTTTTGCGCCGCGATCTGGTTGCCAACGGCCGTAAACAGCTTGTCGGTCTGAAGACGGTTGATCCGACGACAGTTCTGGAAGAGGGGGCGCAAATTGTCGCCAACCCGAACCAGCCAGTGCCGATGACCATGATCGGTCACGTGACATCGTCCTATTGGTCGGAAAATTGCGGCCGCTCCATTGCTTTGGCCCTTGTGATCGATGGATCAAAGCGGCTTGGAGAAACGCTTTACGTACCGATGCCGAATGGCGTGATCGAAGTGGAGGTCACCGGCACCGTATTTTTCGATGAGAAGGGGGAGCGCTTGAATGGTTGAGATCGTCCAGGCAACACGACGTCATCCGCTGCAGGCGGGCCAACTGGATGTCGCTTCCGTCTCGGTCACCTTGGCGGACAACGCGACCCGTGTTTCGCTTCGCGCCAAGGCTGATGCAGTTCCTGCGCTCTCCAGGGCACTGGGTGTGACATTACCCATGAAGCCGAAGACTTCCGCGTCCAACGGCGGCCGTGCAGCACTTTGGCTTGGGCCGGACGAATGGCTGATCATCGATGACGCCGATAGTGCTGTTGTTGCCGATCTTGCCAAGGCGAAAGTGCTGAATTCGGCGGTCGACATTTCACATCGCAATGTCGGGATTATCGTGGCTGGCAAGGGCGCCGCTGCTGTGGTCAATGGAGGTTGCCCGCAGGACTTGTCGCTGAAGACCTTCCCTGTGGGTGCCGCGTCGCGGACAGTACTCGGCAAGATCGAGATCGTCTTGTGGCGGACTGGCGAGGACGCTTTCCGCGTCGAGTGCTGGCGGTCGTTCGCGAATTACGCCTATGCGTTCTTGCAGGAATCCGCGCGAGACGTTGCGATCTAGCGCATTTCTGATTTGTCAAAGAACCGGGTGTGCTTTCCCCTTGCCACGCCCTCATCTTGAGTCTGGCCATTGATATGGTTGGGAAGACGGGCGGTCGTCGAAGCGCGTCT
>NZ_QPJM01000044.1 GCF_003337575.1 Phyllobacterium bourgognense | reverse complement strand
GACGGATCGGGTTTCGCATCCGGCTTTGCTTTCGCCTGATCCTGAAACCGCGCCGCCTGGACGATCTGTAGAGGGTTGAGCGCGGCCGAAAGCACGAGGGCCACAAGGTCGTCGGGATAGAGCGCGATGCGCGCGGTCAGTGTTTGCAGCTCTGCCGCCGTCAGCAGTGCCGGCGCGGGTGCTGCTGGTGCAGGCGCTGCCGGCTCCGTTGCAGCGGGCGCAGGCTGCGTTTGTGTCCAAGCCTGCATGCCCGGCCCGCACATCAGCAGCGCTGCCGAAGCGACGACGGCAATCGTTTTTTGGTGCAATGACATAGCTGCTCTCCTCATTGGCGCTTTACTGTGACACGACCATCATTCACGATAAATCCTGTACCAGTCAGATTTCATACTGACCATCGTCCATCCGCGTTTTGTCCCCTCGTCGAGGCCTCGGTCGGGCGCCCGAATTGAGACTTACGATCCTAGCATACTTGCGCTCCCAGTCGTCGTGGTAAGTTGCAAACTTTTCTCAATAGTGGCATGGCATCAGCTTGATCCAAATCTGAACCGGAAAACTGCAATGTTCAAGGGCCGCCATCCTTTGGGGTAAATTCTGATCCAGACACAAATTTGCAAAAGATCCCTCGGCAAGTTGCACACGCCGACTTTAACGACACCTCGCCACAGAGCGCATATTTGTCAGTTGCCCAGCTGCCCGCGCAGGGCAACTCCGAGGCGTTAGAGTTCGGATGGCTAACAATACAACAACAGTAGTCCATGCGACAGGATCGTTGGCCAGCTGCGCGCATAGTCCATCTCGGGCATGTGCCGGAAGAGCGCGACGGAGAACAGGGAGGTTGCGACGATGAAGCTGAGGCGGCCGGCAGTATGATGTGGCCTGTGACGATCCGCGTGTTTGCACCGTTAGCGGAACGTTGAACAGCCGATACGACTAGGCGCTCTGTGTGGGGACCGTACTGAACGCGATGAGCACTATCATCGCCCACTGGAAGTGCTGGGGATTTCCCGGATCGCTGAGCAAATCCGGAATAGAAGGGAATGCGTTGCGAAATGGGGATGGCGGCACCCATCGATTGGGCAGCGAACAGACCTTTCACAATCATCCTTCCGCTGGGCATTTTGATCCCGTTACGCGCAGGATCCAACTGCGCCCCAAGCCGACTAAGTCTTTTTGCGATCCGCTCGTGCATGATTGGCGAGTTCTCGCCAATTCCAGCGGTGAATACGAACGCCTCAAGACCACCCAGCGCTGCAGCAAGCGCACCTGCGTTGAGACTGATCCGATGGACGAAATGGTCGAGCGCCAACGCGGCTCGGGCGTCGCCGCGCTGCAGGGCCAAATTGCCCGCAATCGGGAGTTCCTGACCGCCGCGGCTGACAGACCGCAGATACAACCCACGCGTCCATTCTTCTGCCGATAGGTCGGCAAGAGTCCTGCCCCAACCTTCGGACTCATGAGGAGGACATCCGCAGCCAGGACCGGCAGGTCCAGAAGCTCCCTGTCTTCGACCTCGTCGGCACGAGGTCCGACCAGTTCGACCATCACCTCACGCGGACCGGAGATTGCGATCACGTCGCTGGCTCGAAGCGTCATGTCGGACGCAGCTTCGAAGATGCGGTCACGCTGGCGAAGCCTTTGGATGAACGGCCTGTGTTCGGGCACACGTGCCTCGGCAGCGGCCACGGTTAAGCCTGTAAGAGGGGAGTTTTCGGCCAATCGATAGGCGCGCAGTTCGAACTTCCGCCAAGCGGACGCGAGGCCTGGCGTCGCTCGCTTCATTCCTAACGCCTGCTCCAACTTCAGCGCTTCCGTTCTGAGGTCGATCTTCAGCAGTGCCGGGGCGATTACGGTACAGAAGACAATGACGCCAGCATAACCGAAGATGTAGCAGACCGCATCCGCCACAGCGATGTGCGCGACTAACAGTGCGCGGTCCGCCTCCGACAAAGGCAGTGCGTTGACTGCATCCGTGGCTGTTCCCATAGCGGCGCTCTGAGTCAGAGCACCAGACATAAGGCCCGCAGCAAACCCTGGATCCAACTGCAGTATCTTCGCAACGAGGATCGAAGCTGTGAGGCCAGTGATGGCGACAACGACGGCCAGCAAAATTGGCCCTAGCCCGTCGGACGCGAAGTGCTTGTCGACCAGCACCAGCTGCTCGTATCGCGAGGAAACAGCACGTATGCATTCGAGGTGACGGGCAACATAGGCTCCGACTTCCTTTGGTCCGTCCACAACCATTGACGAGGGCCTGCGCCGACCGTCGAGGCCCTCGATGATATGACCACTCAGGTGGCCGCTACAGCTGCCCTAAACTCTCGTCATTAGCCTGCGTTGTATGATCGGGCCCGTAGCCGTGCATTGGTCATGTCACGCTTGACCGCCCGCTCATCCTCGTTTTCTTCGACATCCCGGATGGCCTCGTTATCCAAATCCGATTCAGTACCGGCAAAACCGGCAGCGCCGGGGACGCCCGATATCTTTGGATCGCCGGTCCGGTCATACTCGGTGGGTACGAATTCCTCGTCCGCCGACCAGCCTTCGGAACGCCACGAGGCGGCCCGCTCATCGATGTCGATGCTGCCTTCGTCGTCGAGGATATCGAGTGCAGTGTCTGCAAGATCGGCGCTGACGCCCGTCACGGTGACCAAGTAGCCGCCGCGGCGGAGCCCCTCTGAATATGCCGCGCGGTCCTTGCTTGGAAATAAGAAGTCACTCAGAGCCTCCCAGAAACCTTTGCCGTCATCGCTGATGCCGACTTCCCGGTCCGCCTCCGTGTCATTGCCCTCGACCAATCGAATGCTGTCGCGACCTATGCCCGCCTCGACCAAACGCTCCACCGCTCCTTCGGCCACGCCGCGATCTTCGTAAAAGGCAGTCAACGTGTTTGATGGTTTCGAGATAGGTGAACTTTCAGCGAATTCTTCCATTTTCGACTTCCTCCATTTTCTGAGCCATCCGAACTGATTCCGAGAGACGTCGAACGCATTATCTTGGCATCGCTCGCACCACCGTCGAATCTAGTTCAACTACCTGATCAACCATCGGCTTTGGCGTTGGTTCCAGAACTATTGAGATAAAGGGAATCCAACGTGCAGGCTCTTGTTTTGGGGTTGGCTGGCCATACTGCAACGGATGGAACGGCGAGCATCACATCGGGCATGACGGCGTGCCTTCGTGCATCAATCATTGAGTTCTGGGCCGGCAGTAGCGCTGAATTTATTGTGGAGGGATCGCCGCCGCAGTTTTGGAAATGGCGCAAATGTGGCCGTTTTGTACTTTACGCGAGGATCGCATCGCTGGACATTGGATGGGCAACGACGACTTTCTTCCTCCCGAGTTCGGGGAAAGTCCGACGTACAGTCCTCAGAATGCGATTGTGTCGCATGTGATCTCAAATGCGCACACCAGCTATCAATTCCTGTCAAGAAATTCGATCCTTATCATGACTACACTCCGACCTTTGAAAATCTGCATCTATGGCGCTGGCGCTGTCGGCGGCACGATTGGCGTATTGCTGGCTCAATCGCGCCACGATCGTCTGTTCGTGCAATGTGTTTACTGATCAGGATGTCCGCTCCGCCGTCGACGCGGAGCGGACGCGCTCGATCAGCCAGGTCTATGCCTGCCTCGGTTGCAGCGCGCAGTGCGGCCGCTGCGCGCACCATCCGCCGCATCATGGACGAGGCGCTCGGGAACGCTGGTGCGGTATTCTGCAACGGCTGCCGGAGGTCCTCGCTGTCAAACTGATGCTTGTGCCTGACTTTCGTGGTCGGAAGTAATGGCAAATACGTCGTACTCACCGACCAGGCCTTTCAGCTTGAACTGACCGATGTGCCGCACCAACGCAGCCGGCAAATCGGAGGCGATACTTCCGGAACAAACCAATGTCCGCCCGCTCGTCTTGGCGATCTCCTCCAGACGGCTGACAACGTTCACCGCCAGACCGATTACCGTAAGATCCAGTCGAGTGGGACTTCCGACATTTCCGTACGTCACCGGCCCGACGTGCAGAGCACCGACGAAGGGAGGTAAACCCTCGGCCCGTGCCCTCGCGACCGCTTGCGACGCCGCGCGCACAGCAGCGGCACAGGCGGCGGCGCGGCCGCTCTCCGTCACCTCGAAGATTGACAAAACCCCGTCACCCACAAACTTCAGAACGTCGCCTCCCTCTGCCCGCACGGCATCCACCACTACCTCGAAGTAACGTCCAAGCGTGGTCAATAATTGCGGCGGCGAGGAGGTGAGTGAGAGCGGTGTAAACCCGCGCATATCCGTGAGCAGGATGGCGGCTTCGGTCTCCACGATATCGCCGCGTTTGATTGCGCCGGCCTGTACTCGCGCTGCGGGTCCCTCGCCGAGAATGTGGCCAAAAGGCTTTCTATCGAGTGGCGCATTGCGATTGGTTCAAGCGCAGCCGAGAGGGGCACGGCGAGGTCCTTGATCAAAGTGAGGTGGCTGTCGGCAAACCCCCGGCCTTGGCGCGTCGCGAACATCGCGCCTTGGGTGACGCCATTCCCGAATGCGACCGGAACCGCGATGTAGTCTTAAAGCCCTCCTTCGCCAAGTCATGGAGAACTATATGATCTTCCGGTCCCAGATGGCCCAGCTGCTGCCGGAACCAGGCTCCCTTCTCGATGACCCGCTGGGCTGGGCTGCCGATGTAGGTCGGCGTGTCCAGCAAAGCACGGCTGATAGAAAAAATCTGGGCGGCTGTTTGCGGTGCCCAGAGGATGCCCAGGCGGTCAACAATGGATTATCGACCCGCATGGCGAGGCGCAGCCGGTGCAATGGGACTCCCATCCCGGTCAATCCCTGCGCCAGACCGGAGGTCACTGTCGCAGCATCACCTGACAAGCGCCCCGGACCGATCAGCCACGCCGCCAGTTTTTCCGATTTTCGCGGTGATATCTCCGATGATGAGGTCTTGCCCATGAGATGATTCCTAACCTGTTTCGTCCAACAGTAGGCCACGCTCCCGACAGTAGTGACGTCTGCAGAGGCGCGGCAACAAGATCATTTCGGAACACAATCATCGCGAGGCCTGCTGGACTTCCGATATTCTCCAGAAAGGTCGTTTGATTTCGACGAGTTGGCGACGCGGATCGCCAGCCTTCACTCTGTCGCGGATAAGCGCGACCAGATCCGCCTTAACGGCCGGATCGTACAGGAAATAGCTGTGGCCGATAAAGCCGGCCCTGCCCGAATACTCAATGAAATCGACCACCCCCCCCATATGAGAGCCTTCCCATTTGGACGCCGCCTGGCTCCTGTCCTTGGGAAGCCTGCCGACAGCGATCTGCCCCAGCCGCAAGGCGCTGCCAAAGAGCAGCGTTGATGCCCTCAACGCCTTGTCGCTGGGAGACGAATAAACCGTGAGATGTACAGGGCCTTGCGGCGGGAACGTGCTTGGGCTTGATTTACTGCCGAAGGCAAGGTCCGGATCCGACACCACGCCGAACATCTTGGAAGCAGCCACATCGAGATCAATGTCGGGAGCGAAAAGCACGGCGTTCGCGATCTTGTAGCGCTGCCAAAGCGAGGATCGGCTAACATAGGCTTCGATGCCGAGTTGCTGGACGGCGCTCGCGAGCACATCGGTCCCGCGGCTATGCGCCAGAAGGTGAACCCGCTCGACACCCTTGGTTTCGGCGATGATACGAATGGCCTTTTTGAGGTCCGCGACGGCAAATTCGCTCGACTCTCGGTCAATGTTGTAGCCGAAGAACACGCCGCCGGAGCCCCCAGCCGGCCACGTCAGGATAACGCAGACAAACTGGTTCTGCAGCGTCTTGCAGATCTGGCCTGTTGCGAGCGCCGCGTCGGCGAAGGTATTGTTGTAGCCATGAATAAAGACCACGACCTCCTTGCGGGGTGCTACTGCGAGACGACGAGCGACTTCGGCCTGCAGCGATGCGGCTGCCTGAACATGGGCTGCGACAGCCGCCGGCGTGCGGCGTAGTCCGTTCGCGGTCGCCACCACGCCGTAGGGCGTCGCCGGAAACCGTCCGATCTTGGAGATCGCACCGACGTCTAACTTGCCCTTGCTGATGGGAGAGGCGCGTGTCGGGGCGATCGACACCGATCCGAAGCTCAAGAATCTGGCTCTCTCGGCACCGTAGGACAGACTGCTTTTCGAAGCAGCTGCGGGTGCCCGGTCGGTGACGTAGAGGAGGTCGAAGGCTCCGGGCCTCTGCCGGGACTGAGCCGTCTGGCTGTTTTGCAACGCCGGCGACGCGGTAACGGGCAGCGTTGCCACCTCCGCGCGCTGCGTGGCACAGCCAACGAGGAAGACAAGCAAGAGAAGGCCCGGTAGTGCCCGATGCGACCTGTCCCTGGCCCGTGAATTTGCGACCAAGACTACGTCCAGCAACGCGATAGCTGCTTGCCACATGGTTTTCCTCCTCCGCGTTGTTTTACGGTGTTTAGCAGCGTGCGTAAATCCGCTCCAGATCCCCTGATCGCACTATGACAGTTCTTTGGAGCGCATAGCCGCTGATCAAGGCTTGATCTGCTTTAACAAGAGTTGAATGAGCAAATCGGCCATTGAACGCATGCGCTGCTCGTCCCGGTAGACCCGCTCGATGACGACGAGGCCACGCATGCCCGTGACGATGAGCATGGCATCATCGACAGGCGATGATGTCAGCTGTTCTGCCTGGCCGGCCGCGAAAATCTTTCCAGGAGAGCCGCTTCGATCTCATCGATCAAACCCTGATCGCAGTTCGTATCGACGCATCTACGGCACAGGTACGTTCCTGAATTGCCGATGCCGTACTGCCGACCGTATCACTCCGGACCGCAACTGCCGGCGCAAACCGCAAGTTCGCCAGTTACGGCGGCCTCGCCCGCCGCGGCGAAGGCACCTGCTTTTTCATTGCGGACATGCATGAACGCGATGCGTCACAGGACAGTGAGGGAAAAACGATTCGGATCGGTTCAGCAGATTGAGCTGTCGTGATGCCGGCGGTGAGCAGTTTCTAAATAGTAGCGCTGCGATAGTCGACAAAGATATTGGCTTCTCTGGCTGCTTCGATAAAGGCGGCGCGGGCATCGGTAACGGTCGTTAACTGGTCAAGGGCATCGAGAGCGTGGCTGCCAATGCGATTGAGGATTGCTTCAGCCATCAGACTTCGGGCGATCGCGATGCGACAGAAATAGAACATGGAACACCTTCTCTGACATGCGGCATCTCCTGGAAAGTTAGAGTGCAATCCTTGACCACCGAATGCTCAGCAATGTCACACCTGGTGAACTGGTCCTGGTCAATTCTGACCAGAGAACGCCTCATCTTGAATAACATTGGCCCCTTAACGAAGCGTGGGATGCACATCTGCAGCCTGTGCGGAGCGAATTGCCGTTTTGCCGTGCCAAGTCGCTGTTGCACCGGATTTTCGACGATGCCGACGTGCCGCGTCTCTTCGTCAAATGCATGCCGATCGGCGACGCCTCGTTCGGTTTCGTCACCGAAGAGCATGAAGTCTTTCTAAGGGAACATACTTTCGACGACACGGTGATTCGCAGCGCCTCGCAACTTCTGCTCGGCCCGGCAGAAACGGAACTCGGACCGGGTTCAGCAGACTTCCGACCGCTGCATCTGGAAAACTATCTCTACCTTGCCTATCGCTACTCCCAAATCCATCACACCAGCCTTGCCGCCTATGCCTTAGCCGTTTCCGACATTTTCCATGCCAATATTTGTCCGCGACTGACGATCGGAAGAACGCATTCGCATTGGGCGAACATCAGGCCCGGGCATGAACTCTATCAGACCGCTATCGGCACCGGGTGCCGGCCCTTCCAGCGGCACGGCGAGCCGGAACCGCAAAGGGACGCGAGGTAGCGGCGAGAACTTCGTTAGCGTTTCCAGAACGGTTTCCGGCGGCGGAAATCCACCCATGCATCTTTCAGGTCCGGAGCTTCGCTCAATTGCCGGGAGCGCTGCCAGCCGGAGATTGCGCCAATCCCCCGCTGATCTTCTGCCCTGTCGGTGTTGTTCGCAAGTGGTGCAGAAGCTCGCGTGTCGTCGCGCGGTCGTTGTCCTTGCCTAAAGCATCCTGCAGGCCGCAGCGGACCTTTCTTAGCATATGCACATGACGCAACCAATCAGCAGGGCCACTTAGTTGTAGCGTCAGCGTGAGCGGGAACTTGCAACTGATCCGAACAGGCCAGGCATTGGGCTTCGTCGGCGACCGTCGAAGACGAACGCGCGTCTTTGTTCCGACAGCAATAAGTCCATGTTGCCGTTGTGGTCATGGTCGGGGAAACAAGGTAAAATCAAACTCTGTTGAACCAGTTTGGATGCGTCAAGAACGTAGAACGCCATAGACCTTCGATATAGCTACGCACCAATCGGTTTCGAACCGTTGGTGCTAGTTGCGGACCTAACCATCGGCGGAATGGTTAGGCGGTCATTAGGATACTGTGACGGCCTGGACAGAAGTCGGGTACCTTGCGGGGTGAAATCTGATCGCCAGCATATTGAATCAACCCGCATCCGAGGGCGAGCGCTCCACCGGACCGGCGGCGCGCCCTGGTCCAGAGAATTTGGTGGGCTAGTACGAGGCTTTCGGGTTTCTCGTCCGTCCCCGCCGTATCATCCTCACTGCCGGATGAGCGGTGTGCAACTTAGTTCAATCAACATGCCGAGGGACGTCATGGATAAACAGGAAACTCCCCTCAAGACAACGGCAGTTCGCTTTGTACGCGCGGTCAAGATCTTTATGACCTCCGAGGCCGGTATAAAAGCGAGATGGCTGCTTGTCGGCCTGGTCCTTCTCTTGTGCGGGCTTAACGCACTGAACGTTGTCAACAGCTACGTGGGCAGGAATTTCATGACGGCAATCGCCGAACGACAGACGGCAGAATTTTCCCAGCAAGCGATCTTCTACATTGGGGTCTTCGCCGCTTCAACCGTGGTCGCCGTTTTTGCGCGGTTCGTCGAAGAACGTTTGGCGCTGCTCTGGCGCGATTTCCTGACCCGCCGGGCGGTCAAACTTTACCTGGCCGATGCAACCTATTTTCACCTGGGTTATTCGGGGAAACTCACTCATCCCGATCAACGGATCGCCGATGACGTCCGTTCCTTCACGGTCACCACCCTCTCGTTTATCCTCATGATATTCAACAGCGCACTCACAATCCTGGCCTTTTCAGGAGTGCTGTGGTCGATCAGCCCGTTTCTCTTCGTAGTTGCCGTCGTTTATGCCGCAGGCGGCTCTTATCTGACAATTGCTCTCGGCCG
>NZ_QPJM01000043.1 GCF_003337575.1 Phyllobacterium bourgognense | reverse complement strand
AGAACGGTGGGTAACAAGCGTTGCATCGCCAATAGCCGGCGGGTTCCCTGCCGGCTTTGTTTTCCATTGACGTTGCCGCCTAATGGTCTTTGATAGGAACAAAGACAGGCAGAAATGGAATCAGTATCATGGCGGTCAATACTCAAGCCCAAACAGTGACATGGACCTACGTCGATGGCGACTGGTACGAAGGAAATGTGCCTCTGATCGGTCCGCGAAGCCATGCGATGTGGCTGGCCTCGACAGTCTTCGATGGCGGTCGCTGGTTCGAAGGCGTTTCGCCCGATCTCGACAAGCACGCAGCCCGGGTCAACACGTCGGCAATCGCCTTGGGGTTGATGCCGACCATGAGCACCGAGGAAATCATCGGCCTCGCCAAGGATGGCCTGAAGAAATTCGACGGCAACACCGCCGTCTATATCCGGCCGATGTACTGGGGCGAGCATGGCGGTTATATGGGCGTCCCCGCCGATCCGGATTCCACCCGGTTTTGCCTTTGCCTCTATGAAGCGCCGATGATCGAGCCCAGCGGCTTTTCGCTCAGCGTCTCGCCATTCCGTCGCCCGACATTCGAGACGATGCCGACCAACGCCAAGGCGGGCTGTCTTTACCCGAACAATGCAAGGGCGATCCTTGAGGCCCGTTCGCGCGGTTTCGATAACGCATTGGTGCTGGATATGCTCGGCAATGTCGCCGAGACCGGCACGTCCAACATTTTCATGGTCAAGGACGGGCATATTTTCACGCCGGCGCCAAACGGTACATTCCTCTCCGGCATCACCCGTTCGCGCACGATCGATGTGCTTGCCGATTATGGTTTCCGCACCACGCAAACGACATTGAGCGTGCAGGATTTCCTCAATGCCGACGAGATTTTCTCGACCGGGAACCATTCGAAGGTCGTTCCCGTTATCCGTATCGAAGACCGCGATCTTCAGCCGGGTCCGATCGCAAAAAAAGCCCGGGAGCTTTATTGGGAGTACGCACACTCCACGCCGAAAATTTAACCCTCGAACCGGTCAGATCGGAAATATTGATCCGTTTCGCATTGCTCCTGAAGAAATACGGACCTATGTAACGAACGCAGGTTTTGTCAGGATTGGCGACCATCCCATTCCGGGGCCCCTCCCGGGCAGCCAATCCGGTCACAATTGAATCGAAGAGGAGACTTCCATGGCTTTCGAATTGCCCGCACTGCCGTATGATTACGATGCGCTCGCACCCTATATGTCGCGCGAAACGCTCGAATATCACCACGACAAGCACCACAAGGCTTACGTTGACAACGGCAACAAACTGGCTGCCGAAGCCGGTCTTGAGAATCTTTCGCTCGAAGAGATCGTCAAGCAGTCCTACGGCAAGAATGCCGGACTCTTCAACAATGCCGGCCAGCATTACAACCATCTGCATTTCTGGCATTGGCTGAAGAAGGGCGGCGGCGGCAAAAAGCTTCCGGGCGCACTCGAAAATGCTGTCGAATCCGATCTCGGCGGCTATGACAAGTTCCGCACCGATTTCATCGCCGCCGGCACCACGCAGTTCGGCTCCGGCTGGGCCTGGCTCTCCGTCAAGAACGGCAAGCTCGAAATCTCCAAGACACCGAACGGCGAGAACCCGCTGGTTCATGGCGCAACGCCAATCCTCGGCGTGGACGTCTGGGAACATTCCTATTACATCGATTATCGCAATGCCCGCCCGAAATACCTGGAAGCGTTCGTCGACAATCTGATCAACTGGGAATACGTCGAAGAACTCTACGGCAAGGCCAAGTAAATCACGTAAGGGCCCCGCTTCGGCGGGGCTTTTTTTTGGGTTCATCAATTATTCGCATGCGGGCCGTCGTTGCCGCTTTTCCATCGAAGGTTGCCGTATAGATTCGCATTTGTCGCAGCCACACTCAATCAGACAATCGGCAAAATCTGCATTCGATGACGCGCTGTGGTACGTGAGCATCTGAGCGCAGGAAAGCGCCGTCCGCAGCCCGCCTTGGCGAATTTTGGTCAGGCTCTCAAAGTGAATAGCGGATTTTAACCGAGGTTCCCTTGCCGGGCGTCGAACTTATTTCGAGGCTTCCTGCCATTGTCTTCATGAGTTCAACGCAGTTGGTGAGGCCGAGACCGACATGGCTGCCCGCCTTGGTTGAGAAGAATGGCTCTTTTACCTTGGCTAGGAGCTCTTGGCTCATCCCCGAACCATTGTCGCTGACGGTCAGGTAAAGTTGCGAACGTCGCAGAAAGCGTTCTTGCACAATGCCCTTGATCGAAATGACAGGATCCGTTCGCCCTGCAACAGCGTTGATCGCATTGCGCACGAGTTCATCGATCAGCAGATGGAATTGCGAAGCAGGCACCTGAACCCCGTGCGCCTCTTCCGTATCCACTTGCAACGGATGTTCACAATTTTTGACAATATCGCCAATGATCGCCTCAAGCGAAGCGCGTTTCGACTGGTGTCTTGCATGGCCGATGATCATCAACCCTTCATTGATCGAATCCAGCTCGACGATTGTTCGCATGGCCGCGTCCCTCATCTCTGGCGGTGGGGGTACGGGACTGTTCAGATAGCCGAGAAAGAGACGCAAGGCGGCGATGCGCGTGCGTGTCATATGGGCGAAAAGCAGCGAGAAGGATTTTATGTGCTGGTCCTTCTCGCGCGACGCTTTGTTGTACTGATGTATGGCGATAACACTCAGCAGCAATGCCGAGAAAGCCGCGAACAGGCGTAGTCGATTAATGGCCGCGTCGTTCGCGATCTGTGCTTCGAGAGCTAGTCCTTGGCTTGAATTTACCGTCGTACTGGACAAGCGCACGAGATAGCGTTCGGCGGAGGCGACGGATTGAAGCGCCTTCCCAAAATCCCCGCTGCCAGCGGCCACGGGCAGAAGCAAATTATCTATCCCGTAGATTACGCCGTCGAGCGCCATCTGGTTGCCCGTTCCAAGAAACGACTCGACATAGTCCAGATGCGATAGCAATGAAAGATTGAACCGCAACAGGCGGACGGACATCGCAAGTTGAGGTACGTTTTCTCCGGTTTGCCGTGCAAGTTCCAGAGCACCTGCGATCCGCGCTATATGTTCCCGGGATTGCCAGATGCGCGAGCGGATTTCCAATGCCTGACTCGTAACAAGTTCCGACTTTTGCCTATAAGTTTCGGTTCGGACCAACGACCATAAGCTCAAGGCAAGCGACAGAATCAGTCCAGCGTAGAGCATCAACGGCAATAGTGCGCGAAACCAAAGCTTCATTATGCGGGTCGTATCGCCACGACAAACCAGACCCATATCGACTTACGCCCGATCACATAGGAAGGGGGCAAATCCTTGAGGGGCCAAATCAGATAAAGGGGCCCTCCGTCCTCTACGGACAGCGGCCGGTAAGTTTGGTCCGCCGAACAAAGCCCGCTTACTCTATCAGCATCCACACATTGCTGTTCGAGAGCAAGAATGGGCGCATAGGCATCGATCTCGACAGCGGTCACCCGAGCAAGAAAATCATTGTAGGCTTGCACCTCAAATTCATTTGCACCGGAAATATTGTTCTTGGCCAGGATATCTTTGAGCATAGGACCACGGAAACTGATGACCTTCTGTCCACTCCAAGGCGTTGCAGTAACTCGTTCATGCAAGGTGAATTCGTCTCGCAACTGATCGATCGTATAGACCAACTCTGTCGTGCCAGTTCCCCGCCCGATTGTCAGAGTTTCGGGATCCGGCGCCTGAGCCTTGGCAGCAGCACTAAAAAGGGACACCACGAGTATGGGCCAGATGGCAACAGAATTCCTGGACCATCGGAAGGGCAAGTTATTTTGTCGAAAAATACTCGTGCGAATAGATTGCAAAAAAAATAGCATAACAGTACAACTCTTAAATTGTTGGTTATAAGAATATTTGTTTTGGTATTATAATTATTTGGACCCAATATCGCGGGTTTATAAATTGCACCCTCATCCATCAAGATTTATGCACAATTGAGAAATTCATTCAATGAGAAAATAGCCCCGTTAACCCTTCAACGAGCTGCTTAAAAAGCCTAGGAATACAAGCCTATACCTATTTAAGTTCTCTATATATAACGCAATTTATATTTATGTAAGTTTGCAATGATATTGAATTTATGGTGCGTACCAAGATCGCTATCGACAGCGTTCGAAAAAATGATGGAACAGCGAGGTGATTTCCTGGTTAAAGGCGAACCATATTTCAATGCCTATTTGAAGGAGACTGGGAAGCAATCCAGATCTCACACAGAATTCTCTTCGATAACTGCATTCTTAGTATGCCAGAGTACCATCAAGAAAGTATTCATCAAAGAAATGGCCCATCATGTCACCGGCTATGTTGGCGACGAGCTTTTTGACCAGGGCGAGAATACGTTTCTGATAAGGGACCCGCGACTTTCGATCCCTTCACTATATACGATGCTGAACGACTACACGGAGAAAGACGCCGGGTTTTACAGTCAGCTGGAGCTTTTCGAAAAGATCAGAACAAAGACTGGGCGGGTTCCCGTCGTCATGGATGGCGAAGCTCTCAGGCAAGACCCGCGAACAGTCGTCACTGCCTATTTCGAAGCGCTTGGCCTCGACCCGATGCTTCACGCGTTGAACTGGCAGACAGGCGGTCGAAAGGATTGGACCGGACGTGAGGAATGGCATCAGGCCGCGGGTAACAGCACGGGTTTCATACCGAATGCCGAACAAATCGATCTGGATCGCTATCCCTTAGGTGTTCGTCAGACCATCGAGCGCTGCTTACCGATCTACAATTACTTGCGTAGCTTCGCGGTTCACGGAGGTGGCTAAATCGAATCCGGTAGTTGTCCCAGCTTGAGGAGCTTGGCCTTGGCTCGCTTGTAGTATCGCTCCGCAGAGGCCGCGTCGATATTGAGATGCTCGCCAAGCTGATCGTAGATCGCCTTGCGGCTGATATTTGCCGGCCTTTGCATCATCCACTGGACAAGTTCCTGTTCCCTCGGAGAGAGCACCGTGTGGTAGACTTCCGGTGACATGCTGGTTTCGTGCATCAAGCCAACGCAACATCCATGATCTGCTATCGTCTGCAGAATCGCTGTCATGGTGCCGGGCTTGAGGCTGTTTTTGGCAATGTAGCCAGCTACGCCGATAGTCCGGACCTCTTCCCACTCCTGTGCACTCTCGGCACCGGTTATAACGATGTGTATGGCAGCAGGCGTCCGCTCAACAATAGTGCTTATGGTCTTCAGACGGTCCATCCCGGACTGCGGATCGTAACCTGGCAGCCCGGGATCAATGAGAATAAGTGCAAACTGATTGGCCTCGATCAGCTCCAGCGCTGTGGCGATCGTTGCGGCGGCGTGGACGACACAGGCAGGAATCGCTGCTTGCAATTCATGCACAAGTGCGAGGCGCATCAAATGCTGGTCTTCGACGATCAATACGTCTTGTAACGAATGCTTTGTTGTCAAAAAAAAAACTTTCAAAATAAGTGCGTTAATTCAAAGTACTTTTTATAGCCCGATTCGGCTTCGTGCAAATAGGGACAGCGCCGTCACTTTCGTCGCGAGACATGTCGTGCGAAAGGGTACCGATTGCGATTGACTTATTGTTAACCATCACGTAGCAGGGCATTCATCCTGACGACTCGATATGAAACACACTATTTAAAACTATCACTACTGTAATATCAAAGTGTAAAAGCCCGATAACCGGAGCACATCAAGGTATATTTGGACGCGAAAGCGTCGCACAGAGTTTATTTCGTTAATTTTATTGGAACCATTCATATGGGAATCGATCTATTATTCAACAGTGTGAATTCAATTCACTGTCCTGATTTGTCTCCTGGCCATGGGGACAGCGCTGTCACTTTCGCCCGCCAGCGATTCGCGTCAAGACGCCGGGATGAAAGCAAACCCCATTTTTCAAGCGCCGCGAGCATCGACGCCCCCTGCCACTAACGACAACTCCACGGAGGCCAGGATGGAAAAGATTCTATTGATGATCGCCATTGATTATCATGAACAGGCTCGGGCTGAAGTCGCGCGGCTTGTTCTTTCATGCACCAAACTCAAGGCAGCAGGCGTCGATTGCGAGCTGATCGAGAAACGTCTCGTTACCGCCAGGGAAGTCGAACGACGCATCAGGGATGAAATACTGCGCTGCCCCACAGAATATATTGAGAATGCTGCCGCCAAGGTCGTGCATCTACGCCAGACCTTTACGCAGGACCATGCGACAAGCGAGGCGGGTGGGCGCTAGTTCTCCCATGACTATCCAGGCGGCAATTGTCGCTTGTTGCAGCAAGTGGCCCCGTCATTGGCGGGGCCGCTTTGCGTTCATCGCTTCGAAAAACGCGTGACCAATCCATTTCGGCGTCGGAGACAATGACCGACATTGGATCGTTTTTTCCCCTGCCCCATTTGAGAAACGTTTCAGAAACGAAACACCACAGGCGGGAAATAGCGCTGAAACATCCGCATTGGATAAAGAGGCAGGTGGACCGATTCTACACCTGCGCGTTGCAGTCCTCCTCTTCTGTTACCCACCAAAGGAAACCCAAGGATATGAAAACGTCTCTTTACTCAGCTCTCGGCCTTGCCATAGCGCTCGCCGTCTCCGCACCGGTACTTGCCACGAGTGCAAGCGCTGCTGAACCGATTCATCACAGGCACCACCGCGTCCACCATCATCATCATGTCGTGCATCACCCGAAGCATCATGCATGGCACAAGCACCACGGAAAGCGTGTCTACAAGCACGTATAGGACAGAACATAAAACACATGTGCCGGTTATCACTTGAATGATGACCGGCATCCTTCTGCCCCGCGCTTTCACGCATTGGGACAACCAGTTCTCAAAAGTGATCGCCCCTTTTTGATCCCCGCCCCATTGCTGACCGTTATTCATCCAAGGTTCAGAGAATTGGACTTATGTCTAATATCTCAGGGACGTTTAAGCGTTGAAAGCCTTCGGCCGACGCCGGGCTTTCACTGGAGGTACAATGAGAAAGTTGATTTCAGCTCTAAGCGCGGTTCTGGTGTCGATGGGGACACTTGTACCAGTCGAAACGGCCAGCGCCGCGCCTATGACGGTTCAGCAGCCAGTCGAGATCTCGAAGGCTGCCCCGAACCCAAATGTCGAAACCGTCCGCCATCGTGATCGGTGGGAGCGCCGGCATCATCGCCGCTGGGACCGCAGGCACTACGGTTGGGAACGCAGGCATCATCGCCGTTGGGATCGCAGGTACTATGGTGACCGGTATTACCGCCGCCCCTACTACCGGGATCGCCCATACTATCGTACCTGGGATGACCCTTACCGGTATCGCAGAAGCGGTATCTATCTACAGTTCTGACATCATGACCAGCCCCGGCGTCAAACGCCGGGGCTTTTTGCTTTAGGGGCTGTTGAGATTCTCGCTCTGACTGTGACGAAAATGGTGGGTTTCGAGCACCGGAGCGCAGCGTACTTTAAGGTGCGTGAGCACCGGAGCGCAGAAAAACGCCATTTGCAGGCCGTCAGAGCGTGAATACCAACAGGCCCTAACTTGCTGACAAACGAAAATGTGATCGCAATTGCCCCGTGCTTTTCGCAATGTATAATCTAGAGTGCCCACCGGAAGCCCTTGAAGCCACAATACTTTAGCCACAAGAGTCGGAGACACCCCATGAACAGACTGATTTTGCTTGCTGTGGCGCCTTTGCTTGCCATCGCACTTGTCGCACCGGCAAACGCCGATGCGCTCGCTGACCGCCAGGCGCTCATGAAGGATCAGGGCAAGACTGTCGGCAGCATCACACCGATCATCAAAGGCGAAAAGCCGTTCGACGCCGATGCGGTAAAGGCCGCGCTGGTACACCTGAACGAGGATGCGCAGAAGATCGATGTGGCGACGCTGTTCCCGGCAGGTTCGGACCAGGGCAAGACCACCGTTTCGCCGAAGATCTGGGAAGACAATGCCGGCTTTGTCGCCGCCGTAGCGAAATACCAGAAAGACGCGGCCGCGGCAGCCGAAGCCAACCCGACGGACCTCGATAGCTTCAAGGTCGTCTTCAACCAGGTAGCTGAAAATTGCGCTTCCTGCCACAAGGCGTTCCGCATCAAGAAAGACTAGGTTAAAGGATGATGCGCAAGCTCGCATTGCTCATCATCATTCTGGCGCTGATTGGCGGGGCCGGGTTCTGGCTGCTCTCTGCGCCCTCCCATGTCGATCCGGCAAAGCTTGCCGCGGCAGCTCCGGGTGATCCGCAACGCGGCATGAGCATCTTCTGGCAAGGAGGCTGTGCCTCCTGCCATGCAGCCCCGGGTGCCAAAGGCGATGCACGGCTGGTGCTGGCGGGCGGTGTCAACCTCGTCACGCCATTCGGCACCTTCGTGACGCCAAACATTTCCCCATCGAAGCAAGGCATCGGCGACTGGTCCTTCGCCAATCTCGCCAATGCGATGATGGAAGGCGTCTCGCCGGATGGCAGGCATTTTTATCCGGCCTTCCCCTATACGTCCTATGCGCGCATGCAGGTGCAGGACATCGCCGATCTCTACGCTTTCCTGAAGACCTTGCCCCCGTCCGACAATGTTGCCGGGCCGCACAAGCTCGGTTTCCCCTTCAACATCCGGCGCGGCATTGGCCTGTGGAAGCGGCTTTTTCTTTCGCCGCAGCCGGTCCTCACGCTGGCCAATGCCACCGATGTGATCAAGCGCGGTCAATATCTGGTGGAAGGCCCGGGCCATTGCGGCGAATGCCATACCCCCCGCGATGTCATTGGCGGGCCGGACAACACGCAGTGGCTGGCGGGCGCCAAGGCGCCGGAGGGCAAGGGCGTCATCCCGAACATCACCGGCGGCGAAGGTGGCATCGATTCCTGGTCCGAAAAGGACATTTCCTATGCGCTGGAGAGCGGCTTCACGCCGGATTTCGACTCGCTCGGCGGCTCGATGACGGATGTGGTCCTCAATATGGCCCATCTCGAGCCTGCGGATCGTGACGCGATCGCCGCCTATCTCAAGGCTGTGCCCGTGCATCCGAACGGCTTTCCGGCGGCGAAGTGATTTCGCCGCCTACGCCAAAACAGGCATGATTTTCCCCATCCCCGCGATTGTTCGCACGTTCTGACGTCGCTGACGTCGATCCTTTGCGCCATCCTTTCCGGCAAGACCAACTTATGGAAAGGATGCCTCGCATGATCAATCGCAGACAGACTCTCGCTTTGCTCGGTGCTGCCGCCGCTGCAACCACGCTGCCCTTCGCAGCGCATGGAGCTTCGGAACCGCCAAAGACACTCCGCATCGGCTGGCAGAAAAATGGTGTCCTGGCGCTGGCCAAGGGCAATGGTGCACTCGAAAAGCGTTTTGAACAACGCGGCATCAGTGTCAGCTGGTCGGAATTCTCTTCCGGGCCCCCGCTCCTCGAGGCACTCGGCGCCGGGGCTATCGATTTCGGTCCGACAGGTGATGTGCCGCCGCTTTTCGCGCAGGCGGCGGGCGGAAATCTGGTCTATGCCGGAACCTATCGGGGCCCACCGGCGGGTTCGGCTATTCTCGTCCACAAGGATTCGCCATTGCAGTCCATAGCCGATCTCAAGGGCAAGCGCGTCGCCTTCAAACGTGGTTCGAGCGCCCACAATTTCACGGTCAAGGCTTTGCGGACGGCCGGGCTGGCCGTGACTGACATCGTTGCATCCGACCTTTCCCCTCCCGATGCGGCCGCCGCCTTCACTGCAGGGCAGATCGACGCCTGGACAATCTGGGATCCCTATTTTGCCGTAGCCGAGAAACGCCCGGAAGCGCGGGTGCTGGCAACCGGGAAAGGCATCGTCGAGTCCTGGTCGTTCTTCCTCAGCAATGGCGAGTTTGCCGCTGCGCATGGCGATGTTCTGGCGGATGTCCTCGATGAACTGGCGCTTGTCGGCCGGTCAGCGCAAGACAATCTCGACGAAACAGTCCGGATCCTTGCGAAGATAACCGGCGTGCCGGAGGATATCCAGAAGGTTGTCCTGACGCGCGAGGGAGCGGATCTTGGCAAGGTGGCGGGTGTTACGCCGGAAGCCATTGCCTATCAGCAGGCGTTGGCCGATGAGTTCTTCGACCTCAAGATCGTGCCGAAGAAGCTCAATGTCAGCGATATCGTATGGCGGGCCAAGCAGGCATGAGGAGTTTCCTGATTTGAAATAACCAGCCGGGCGCAGCTTCCATTGCGCCCGGCTTTATCTCATGATGGCGGCAACGACACGATGCACTATCAGAAACGCGCTCCCGGCTCAGATGAAGATCGCCACATTCAACGTAAACGGCATCAACGGCCGGCTCGCCTTGCTCTTGCGATGGCTTGCGGAAGCCCAGCCGGACGTCGTGTGCTTGCAGGAGCTCAAGGCGCCTCAGAAGAAATTTCCGGAGCGCGCGATAAACGCCGCGGGATATGACGCAATCTGGCACGGACAGAAGAGCTGGAACGGCGTTGCCATTCTTGCCAGGGGCACTGAGCCTATCGAGACCACACGCGACCTCCCCGGGGATCCGGACGATAGCCATAGCCGCTACATTGAAGCGGCCGTGAATGGTGTCCTGATCGGATGCATGTATGTTCCGAACGGAAATCCGGCGCCGGGCCCGAAATTCGATTACAAGCTGCGCTGGTACGACCGCCTTTCGCAACGCGCTCAGGAACTGCTTGCGACAGGCGCGCCCGTTGTGCTTGCCGGCGACTACAACGTCATGCCGACCGATCTGGATGTCTACAAGCCGGAGCGCTGGATCGACGACGCGCTTTTCCGCCCCGAGGTCAGGCAGGCCTTCGCGACACTTGTTGCGCAAGGGTGGACCGATGCCATTCGCCACCTGCATCCCGACGAGAAGATCTACACGTTCTGGGACTATTTCAGAAACGCCTGGGGCCGCAATGCCGGCCTGCGCCTCGACCACTTCCTGCTCAGTCCATCGATCGCCGATCGATTGAGCAGCGCCGATGTCGATCGTCACGTCAGAGGCTGGGACCACGCAAGCGACCATGCTCCCGCCTGGATCGTTCTCGACTGACCGCCGATC
>NZ_QPJM01000042.1 GCF_003337575.1 Phyllobacterium bourgognense | reverse complement strand
AAAAGGCTTGAACCAATCGATGCGCTTGCCATGCTTGGCCCAGAACTTCTCCGGATCCTTGATGCTCTGCTTGTACCAGCTCTGATAGGTTTCATCGTCGATAAGCGCGTTTTTCTTCGCGCTTGCCAGCACGGGATAGACCTTCTCGGACATCAATTTCCTCCAGAATCTGTTGTCTCATGGCGGGCTGCTGCATTCAGTCAAATTATATTCAAAGCTGAAATCGACTGATGCACCCGCCAAGGTATTCGAATGAACGATACTAAAAAATTGGGACGCTATCGGAAATGGTGCAGACCCGTGACCGCGTCAGGAATCTGATTTCCCGACCGTTATCGAGCGAGAACATGCCGCCGCGACCCGGCACGACATCGATAAGCAGGTCTGTGTGCTTCCAGGTCTCATATTGAGATGCGCTGATGTATACCGGCGCGCCGCCGATTTCACCAAGGCAAATGTCCTGATCACCGACAATGAAGTCACCCTGGGCATAGCACATCGGTGAAGATCCGTCGCAGCATCCGCCCGACTGGTGAAACAGGATTGGACCGTATTCCGACTGCAATGTTGCGATCAGCTCAAGCGCAGCTGGTGTGGCACCGACTTTGTCTTTCATGTTTTGTCCCTCCTGAAAACCGGTGGCGCTGCGACAGCGCCCCCGACAGCTCGTTGTGGAGCTCAGAAGAAACCCAGCTTCTTCGGGCTGTAGCTGACAAGCATGTTCTTGGTCTGCTGGTAGTGATCAAGCATCTTGAGGTGGTTCTCCCGACCAATGCCAGACTGCTTGTAACCGCCGAATGCGGCGTGCGCCGGATAGGCATGGTAGCAGTTGGTCCAGACCCGCCCTGCCTGTATGGCACGGCCGAACCTATAACAGGTATTGGCGTCGCGACTCCAAATACCCGCTCCCAAACCGTACAGCGTGTCATTGGCGATCGACAAAGCCTCGTCATCGTCCTTGAACGTCGTCACCGACACGACTGGACCGAATATCTCCTCCTGGAAGATGCGCATGCGGTTGTGTCCTTTGAACACGGTCGGCTTGACGTAGTAGCCCCCTGCGAGATCGCCGGACAGAATATTCCGCTCACCGCCTGTCAGTACCTCGGCACCCTCCTGTTTGCCGATATCGATGTATGACAAGATCTTTTCCAGCTGTTCGCTTGAAGCCTGCGCGCCGATCATGGTTGTGGGATCAAGCGGGTCTCCCTGCACGATGGCCTCGACCCGCGTCAACGCACGTTCCATGAATCTTTCGTAGATCGATTCATGGATCAGCGCGCGGCTTGGGCAGGTGCACACCTCGCCCTGGTTAAGCGCGAACATGACGAAGCCCTCGATCGCCTTGTCGAAGAAGTCATCGTCTTCGGCCGTTACATCCTTGAAGAAGATGTTGGGCGACTTGCCGCCGAGTTCCAGTGTCACCGGTATCAAATTCTGGCTGGCATACTGCATGATCAGCCGTCCGGTCGTCGTCTCGCCGGTGAAAGCAATCTTGGCGATACGAGGGCTCGAGGCGAGCGGCTTGCCTGCTTCCAGCCCGAAACCGTTGACAATATTGAGCACGCCGGGCGGCAGGATGTCCGCGATCAGTTCGGCGAGTACCAGGATGGACGCAGGGGTTTGTTCCGCAGGCTTCAGCACGACGCAATTTCCCGCAGCCAGTGCCGGAGCCAGTTTCCACACTGCCATCAAGATGGGGAAATTCCAGGGAATGATCTGACCGACGACACCGAGCGGTTCATGGAAGTGATAGGCCACCGTATCGTGATCGATTTCCGAGATGCCACCTTCTTGGGCGCGTATCACACCAGCAAAATAGCGGAAATGATCGATCGCGAGCGGCAGGTCGGCTGCAGTGGTTTCGCGGATCGGCTTGCCGTTGTCCCAGGTTTCCGCCTGGGCAAGCACATCGAGGTTGTCTTCCATCACCTGCGCGATCTTGTTGAGGATCACGCTGCGCTCGGCGGCGCTTGTACGGCCCCAGGCATCTTTTGCAGCGTGTGCCGCATCGAGTGCAGCCTCGACATCGCTTGCATCTGATCTGGCGATTTCGCAAAGAACCTGACCGTTTACCGGGGATGTGTTTTCGAAATAGCGTCCGGCTTTCGGTTCGACGAATTTGCCGTCGATGAAATTGCCATAGCGCTTCTTGAAATTGGGCTTGATTGTGCGGTTGAATTCTACCTTGTTCATGAAACTTCCTCCCTGGCGCTGCGCACGCTTGTGCGAGATCGCCTGTGCTAAAACGCTGCCTCCTGCAGCATCGAAAGTGAGGATGGCGCGATACCGCTATTGTGTCAGCCCCGGCAAAACTGCATCGCTCCCGATCTGTCGCAGTTTTGCGACAATCAGGCGCACAAATCAGCACAATGGAAAAAAGTCCTCAGGAAAGACCGAGCCGTTTCAGTTTGCGATGCAAGGTGGCGCGGCTGATGCCCAAATCGGTAGCGGCAGCCGTTACATTTCCTTCAGTGTGCGCCAAGGCGCGCTGGATAGCCCCTCGTTCGGCGGTAGCATAGTCACGTTCGACGCTGGTATGCTGGTCCAGAAGATCAGAGGCTGGCAGTGGTTTACTCAGCGCTTCATCCGTCAGTCCAAGGAGATGACGAGCGGAGCGCGAAGCACCGACGACGAGATCATCCTCATCGACCGCGATAAGCGCATGCATGGCGCGCTCATTCAGAGCGACTTCTGCTCGTTGGGCCAAGACAATTCGTGCCTTGGGAAACGCCAGCCGGAAATTTTCAGCTTCCACCCGCCGTGCAGCGTCAACAACGGCAACCGAAATCAGCTTGACGAAATCTTCGGTCAAGTCCCAACGGGCCGAAGAGACATCAATTGCCGCCATCAAGCGGCCACGATGATCGAAGATCGGGGCTACCGTGCAGGACAGGGCAATATTTCTGCTGCGGAAATGCTGATCACGGTGAATGGTCAGGGCCCGCTGCTCGGCCAGCGCCGTACCAATCCCATTGGTCCCTTCGCTTTCCTCGCTCCACACCGCTCCGGTCCAAAGGCCCATCCTGTAGAAGGTTTCATCATCGGACGCAGAACCGCGTCGATCGACTGGCACACCATCCTTGTCGGCCAGAAGCACACAACAGCCTGCGCCGCCAACGGCCGAATAGAGTCGGTCAAGACTGGCCTGTGCGGTGTGGATCAGGGAACCGAGCCGTTCGCGTGCCTCTTTCAGTTCACGATCCGTCAGAACACTTGGCAGTGTGCCCTCACCCGGATTCAGACCATAGAGCCGCATGGATCGACGCCATGAGGCAATGAGCGCCGACTGAGCAGCAGCGCTCCCGGAAAGCGCAGATTGAATATGGTCGGCGTGTAAGCCGTCATGCTGCATTCCCATGGTCTCCTCCCGAAGTCCAGGACGACCCGCCGATCGTCCGCCATCAGCCTAAGGCAGTTCGACATCACGTCAAGCCTGTCATTAGCTCCAAATAAGAAGAGGCTAATTCGACGGCCATCCGCATCATGATTTGAAGTCCCTTCGGAGATGCAATCAAATTGCCAGCTTCTACTCGCATCCTATAGGGGCGGCTGCGGGTCGCAATGATCGAGATCAATAATTCATATCATGCGGGTAGGCACCGATTGAACAATTCTTGACGCGCACTGGAACGCCAAGGAACAGGCGCGCTGTAATGGCCACCTCATCTTTTCCGAGATTGGAATTAAGGCAGCTGGACTCCGGGCTTAGTGTCTCATGAAGACGGTAAGCGGCGGGGCTTCGATCATTGATCTAAGTCACACCGCCAAAGACCCGCTCGCGCAGGCGCGAGTGCCCGTACGCTCCATCACGATTAAGTCGGCGGAAATATCGACGGCGCGGGATGGGCCTGTTTGTTGTTGAAAAGAACGCGTTTATGTTGCTCTGTGTTGTCGGAAAGTATGATCTCTCACTCAATCCGGAACCCCGATAGCGCCCATGCCAGTACGAGACATACCCGGCCTCCGGGGACGGTTCCTGCAAGCCGCCTTGTCCTCACGCTTCGAGGGGACGAAAGGCTATGTCCTCGCCGCAATCGCGGTACTGATTGCCTTGCTACTGCGATTGGCGCTGCAGGATCTGCTCGAAGACCGCGCGATATTCATTCTGTTCATCCCTTCGATCCTTGTCGCATCGATCGCAGGAGGAATTGGACCGGGGCTGGCAGCGGTGTGCCTTTCGTTGATCTTCTCACTTTATCTGGGCGGCACGCAATTCGACCACACGGAAAACGTGGTCGAGTTTGCCATTCTGATTGCCATTGGTTTGGTGATTGCCTGGATGGGGGGACTGCTTCACCATGCCAGGCGAGTTACCGACAAGACAATGGGCGACCTCGATGCCCGCGAAGCGCATCTCCGGTCGATCCTGGACACGGTGCTTGATGCCACGGTCGTCATTGAAAAGGATGGAACGATCAGGTCATTCAACGCCGCAGCCGTTCGGCAGTTCGGCTACACCGAAGCCGAGGTTGTCGGGCGGAATGTCCGCATCTTGATGCCGGAGCCCTACCAGCGGGAGCACGACGGTTACATAAGCAGGTATTTGCAAACGGGCGAAAAGCGCATCATCGGCATCGATCGCGTCGTCGTCGGCAGACGCAAGGATGGTTCGACCTTTCCGATGAAACTTGCAGTCGGAGAGATAAAGACAGGAGACAAGGTCTTCTTCACCGGATTCATTCGGGATTTGACCGAGCGCGAAGAATCCGCGGCGCGGCTGCAGGAAATCCAGGGCGAGCTGGCCCGGCTGGCGCGACTCAACGAGCTGGGCGAAATGGCGTCGACGCTGGCGCACGAACTCAACCAGCCGCTATCTGCCATAGCCAACTATGCCCAGGGGTGCACACGATTGTTGCGCGACATGGACGACGCCCTCGCATCGAAAATGCGCGAGGCTTTGGAAGAGACCTCGAGGCAAGCCTTGCGCGCAGGGCAAATTATCAGGCATCTAAGGGAATTCGTGACACGCGGCGAAACCGACAAGGCGCAGGAAGACATCCGCAAGCTGGTCGAGGAAGCTGGTGCTCTGGCGCTCGTGGGGTCGCGTGAACGCGGTGTCAGGTCCGTGTTCGAGTTTGGCCCCGACGCCAGGTTCGTCATGGTCGACGGCGTGCAAATCCAACAGGTCTTGATCAACCTGATGCGCAATGCCATGGAAGCGATGCGGGACGGTGAAAAACGTGACCTGCTTGTGCAAACGAGTTTGGACGAGAATGGGTGGGTCGTGGTCGAGGTTGCCGATACTGGACCCGGCATCCCCGACGAGATTGCCCCACAGCTGTTCAAGCCCTTCATGACCACCAAACCTGGCGGCATGGGGGTGGGTCTGTCGATCTCCAAGCGCATTGTCGAGTCACACGGTGGCAGCATAACGGTAAAAAAGAACGAGAGCGGGGGTACCACATTCCGCTTCACGCTTCCTGCAATTGAGGATAAGCACCCAAATGGCGATTGACGACTACACTGTCCATGTTGTCGACGATGAAGAGGCGGCCAGAAAGTCTCTCGCGTTCTTGCTGACCATGTCCGGCTTCACCGTTCGCGTGCACGAGTCGGCAACAGGATTTCTTGCGACCGCACCGACAATTCGCAATGGCTGCCTGATTACGGATTTGCGAATGCCGGACATGAGTGGCGTGGAGTTGTTGCGCAACTTGAAAACTGCCGACCTTCAAATCCCCTCTATCGTGATAACGGGGCATGGAGACGTGCCGATGGCCGTGGAAGCCATGAAGGCCGGCGCTTTGGACTTCATAGAAAAGCCGTTTGAAGACGAAGTCTTGATTGAAGCGGTAAAGCGGGTGGCGGCACAATTAACGGACACCGCTGATGAATTAGATGACGCTTCGGACATCCAGGCGCGGTGGGAGGAGTTGACCGACCGCGAAAGGCAAGTCCTTTCAAGCGTAGTGGCAGGACGTGCGAACAAAACCATCGCCTACGATCTGAATATCAGTCCACGTACGGTTGAAGTCCATCGGGCCAACGTAATGGCAAAAATGAAAGCGAGGAACTTGCCGGAACTTGTACGAATGGCACTCAATGCGAAGCTCGACATCGACTGACGATTCCATCTGGTCAATCCGCTGATTTGACCTAGCGCAATGCGCACTCATGAAAACACAATCAAGGTACTTGCGCCATTTGCCGCCCACCGATCGTTCGGTCATGTTAAGAGGGAATGCCCGTTGTCGAATCCATTCCGAGTGCTTGTTGTTGCCCCAGACTACGGGTTGCGACGGTCGCTTGAGTTTGCGCTCGAGGTTGAAGGCCTTACGGTTCTGTCGTTCGACGACGTGAACGCAGCCCTCGCATCGCCAAGCACGGCCACAGGCAGTTGCTTCGTCGTAGACGAAGAAGCACTTCTGAACCACCCGCTAGCGATGGCCGTGGTGCGAGAATTCCACAAGCCCGTCTTACTGCTGGTGGACCGCTCTCGATCCATGCCTGACGTGCTCGGCGTCAGAGTGCTGCGAAAGCCCCTCTTGGGGAATGCGTTAATCACGGCCATTAGATTGACCGATCCGTCTGCTGGCACGGGTCAATCTACGTAGAAACGTGTAGGTACATAAACGAATTTCGCAGCATGACGATATCAGCGATTGTTGTCCCATCATATCGAATGGGGAGATCGTCATGCTGGCCTACACCACTATCCAAATGTCACCGCGGCTCGGATCGGATGGCATCGATCAACCCGTTCCGTTGCCGTTGGGTCAAGCTCGTCCGCAACAGATTTTGTTCTTTGCTCCGGGCTCCGAGATTTATGCCCAGGGCCAAAAGGCGAGAAACATCTACCAGGTCGAGTTTGGTGCCGTCCGAGTCTATCGGTTACTCGCCGACGGTCGAAGGCAGATCAGCGCATTTTATCTATCCGGCGAAGTCTTCGGTTTCGAAGCCGATGCAAACCACCATTTCTTTGCGGAAGCGATAACGGGCACAAGCCTCCGGTTATTTCCGCGCTCGAAGTTCGGCGACATCTCTCAGGAACTGTTCTCACTGACATTGCGCTGTCTTACGCGTGCACAGGAACATTTGCTCGTGCTCGGCCGTCAGACGGCAGCCGAGCGCGTGGCTGCGTTCCTCCTCGATCTGGCGGAACGTCAGGGTGGATTGGAACAGGTGGAGCTTCCTATGTCACGCATGGACATAGGCGACTATCTTGGTCTAACCATCGAAACGGTGTCCCGGGTATTTTCAAAGTTGAAAGACAAGGAAATCATCGCCCTTCCAACGCTGCGAAGCGCCGAGATTAAAAAGTGGAACGCGCTACAGGCAATGAGCGAGTAGCTCCAAATCATTCATCCTTAAAGCTCGCGGCCAAATCATGAAAAATTATTTGCGACGGCTGACGGGACGGGTGAGAAGCGACCCTGCCGACCGCCACTTGGCCTATATTTTGACTTTCGTCGCGGGTGCGGCGAATGCCGGAGGTTTTCTGGCAGTAAAACAGTACACCTCACACATGTCGGGCATCGTGTCGTCGATGGCCGACAGCTTTGCATTGGGCGATGTCAAATTTGCACTCTCCGGATTGGCCGCGTTTGCCTCGTTCGTCGCAGGCGCGGCCGTTTCGGCTATCCTCGTAAATTGGGGCCGGCGACAATCGCTGCAAAGCGAATACGCTTTTCCGATCATGATCGAGGCCGTTCTGCTGCTTTGCTTTGGCCTTATGGGCAGCAAACTCTCCCTGCACGAATGGCTGTTTGTCCCCGCGACCGTGATGCTCCTATGCTTTATCATGGGCCTGCAAAACGCCGTGATCACCAAGCTGTCCAACGCTCGAATTCGGACAACCCACGTTACGGGGATGACGACAGATATGGGAATTGAACTGGGGAAGCTTTTCTATTGGAATATAGCGCGCGACGACGTTGCCAAACCCATGGTGCGCGCGGACCGATCTAAACTGAAGGTTCACACGTCGCTGGTATTCCTGTTCTTTGCTGGCGGCATCGTTGGCGCATTCGGATTCAGATTTGCCGGCTTTGGAGCAACGATATTCCTGGCCCTCATCCTCCTGGTCGCTGCAGCTGTGCCGTTCTTCGACGATGTGAAAACAACGCTGAGTAAGACCTGGGCGCGCTAAATGTTGTGTACCTCTGTTTAACCCTGATCAAACAGTATGGCCGGAGGCCGTAGTGGACACAAACTTCTACCAATCAGACGACGGTGAGCAAGTCTTCGACCGCTTTGACGCCGGGTGCCGACCAAGCTGCCCGGACCGCAGAGCCGCGCGCTCCCCAAGCTTTGACCTGTCCTTCGAGAGTTACGTGGCCAGAGTCATCGACCGTCACACGAACGCCGGACGGGTCGACCTGCGCGTTTCTCTTCAACGCGTCTTCGATCCGCCTCTTGACGTCAAACGACGACACGTGGGGTTTGACCTGGATGTTATTTGCAACGTCGAAAACGCCCGCCAGTGCTCGCACGGCTTCCGTGGCCGCTATCTTCTGGTAGTTCCAATCAACGATGCCTGAGAGAAGTACCCATCCCTTGTCAACTTGCACTTGCACGGCTCCATCGGGAATGGCGGTGCTCCAACTCAAGACGTTAAGCGCACGCTTTGCGATCTCATCGTCTGCTGTGCGATGGCTGCCGATAGGACGCACCTCTATATCATGCGCGATCCCGCGAACACCCTTGACGCGGCAAACGGCGTCGGCGGCGGCGTTTTTTTCCATGTAGGTAGGAACGTGCCCCATCAAAGTGACGACTCCATTTTCGACTGAGACGCCGATGTTTGCAGCGTTGAGGCTTGGTTCGAATTCAAGTTCGTCGAGGATGTTCTGTCGCAAAACCATGTCGTTCATTTTAGTGATCCTTTGAGCAAACGGCCGAACTCCGATGCTCCATTCTCGCCTAGCGTGGCAACTGAGGCATTGATCCGGGTCAAAGCATCAATGTCAGAATCCAACGTATTCGTTCATCGGTTGGGTGGCCCGCACCTGTCTCGCATGAGGAGCTCCATACCGGAGGGGAGACTCACTGCCGTATTTGAAAAGATTCGAATCACGGAAGCCCTGAATACGGCATCCGCAACCTGCGGGCCCGGATGAGCCATTATGCGATTTTCCAAGCACAGATCGAGAACATTCGAAAAATAAGCCCATAAAGACGCGGCGCGATGAGGCTCCGTGGTCACAGTTTGAACCGGTTCGCTAAAATAGCGATTGAAAACAACTGTAGGCCCTTGCAGTTGTCGCGCTTCATTGTCGGACCCGGTGCTAGTTCGCACTAGGGGACAGTAGAAATGAAACCAACACTTTTAGCCGGCGTTGCCTTTTCGGCGATGCTTACGTTCGCCGCCGACCGCGGTCACCAGTGCAGCCACATTTGGCTTTCCCCTCGGGGGTCTTGAGCTGCTCTATAGTGTGATCGGCCACCGATTTTTTGCAACGTTCTTGTAGACCTGAACCTTGGTGACGATCGGCTCTGCTGAAAGTGCGACAGAACCCAGCAATGGCTGGCGGCCCGTCAGGGCGATGGGCTGGTTTATGTTGGGCACGTCGGAACGGGCTTCTCAGCGAAACTAACACGTGATCTTAAAGCCCAGCTTGATAGTATCCGTATCGAAAACCCATTGGCCTCGGGCATCAAGGCAAGAAGTATGTGTTCGTCGAACTGGGCTTGGTTGCGGAAGTGACCTATGGAGCTTGGACACACGACGGAAAACTGAGACACACCTCATTCAAAGGAATCCGTGAAGCGGCGGACCATGCCGAGGTCTATGAACTAGGGCAGTGGATCGATTAAAGGGTTGATGAAACGGACGGGCAACGGTTCGAAGTGCCTGGTATTGGCCGTCAGCAAGATAAGATCATGGGTTTTCCCGATCGCGGCAATAATGCAATCGGCAAGGCCGGGATTCCTGCCCTTGGCGTTTGCGGCGTCTTCGATGCTTCCTGCTGCTCGTGCAACGGCAGCGTCGACGGCAAGGACGCGCTCTCCGAATCCCTCAATCATCTGTTCAAGCCAGCGCATGATTTCTTGAGCTCGAGCATGCCCGCCAGCGCGATCGAGTTTAGATGCGCCGCGCTCGATCTCTAGGATTGCGGTTACAGGCACATACAAGCGGTTTGTGTTGTTGCGTACCCATTGAGCCAACTTTGCCTCCACAGGGGCCGCATCCGGCCTTGCAGGCCCAAAGACGGACAATATCGACGTATCGAACAGGAAGCCGCTCACAGGTCAATCTCACGGCTTGGAGACGGATTCCGTTCGAACTCAATTCCGCCCCCGGGAAAGGATAACAGGAATTCCCCGAATGACGGACGGTCGACAGGATAGATGCGCGCAGCGTCGGCGATCGGAACGATGATCGCGGCTGGGCGACCATGTTTCGTGATCGTCGTCGGCAAACCATGTTCAGCCGCGTCGATGATCGCGCTGAACCCTGCCTTAGCTTCTTTGAGATTGATAGATTTCATCAGTCCTTGGTCCACAATTTGAGGTGGTTACTGGTGACCACTTTAGGAACATTTTGTTGGCATGTCAAGCGAACAAGGGAAAATGTTGGCTTCGCTTCGATGTCCTTTAGGCTCATGGACGCCGGGCTGTTCGCGGCGCGGTAGAGGGTCTTGGGGTCGAGGAGAACGGCGTGCTTGCAGCGGGTGCAGGTGACACGGAGGACTTGCCAAGATGAGAAGTCAGATAGGCGCATTGCGAACGTAGTCTCCAGAAAAATGTGGTTCGCAACACGAGGGAAAAATACTGCTGTTCGCGGATCGGGGCAATCGCTGGAAAAAAGTTACTTCCGACAAAGAAAGCCGGAAGACGAAGCAACTCACGGTTCAGGGGGGACTGAGGATGTGAGTGCAGTTTCGGGCGCTTCCGGCTAGGTCCTGACCGGCAATTTGATTGAGGGCGAAACTGCCGGTCAGCTATCGACATAATACACCTGTTTTCAGCCTGAGGCTTCAATCCCAGACATTTGTACCGGCCAAAAAACGGCCGGGCGACACAACACCTTGGGGGTGCATAGTCTGCTCCGGCCTTTGGGGTGCTGCCCTAAAGGGCCTCGGGGTAGTGGGTTTCAAGGCAGCAAAAGAAGTGTCACCCGTTAGGGCGATCCGGTCCAATCACTGTTCCCTTCCGCTTGATACAAAGAGGGAGAAGAGGAGGCACGTCGCCCCCAATCCTCTCCCAGAAAGCGGGTTGTAAAATTTGGCTAGCCATCACAACCGGCACGGGCAAATTTACTCCCGTTTCCAGCGTTTTGCGAAGGGGATTTATTAGCAAAATCGGCTTACAGATTTTTATTTATTTTTTCTTTTTGTATGCGCAATGGCTGTCTGCATCATGTCCACTTCGCGCCGCGAGTTTGGCGGTGACTGGGGAGAAGGCCAGCCCTCTAGGGGGTGTGCAAGCACATGATTCCCGCCAGCCCCTCCGCCGTTACAGGCAGAATTAGTCCTCGGTGGATACGACCTGCTGCTTGCGCTTCTCCATTGCAGACCACACTTGATGGAGGACTGAAGTTAAGTGAACAACAATCGTCTGCTCATGTTATCTTTACGGATGACAAGTAGTATTGCACGACCGGTGCGAAAATCCCTTCAATGTGGAAATCTGTATGAAGCCTGGCGTCAGTGATCTCCTGCTCCATATCCAGAATGAAATTCTGGAAGCTGTGACCTCTGGTGATCCACTGCGCGACATTGCCGATTTGCTGTGTCGCAGGATCGAGAATCTAGTTCCAACCATTGTATGTTCAGTGCTTACAGTTGACCCGGACCAAAAGCTTCACCCGCTGGCTGGGCCAAGCCTGCCTGACGCCTACTCTGAGGCAATCGACGGAATCGAAGCCGGCCCCACGGTCGGGTCGTGCGGAACTGCGGCTTACCGAGGCGAACCCGTCATCGTTTCTGACATCGAATCCGATCCGCTCTGGGCCGATTTCAAAGCTCTGGCGCTGCCACTTGGACTTCGAGCCTGCTGGTCTACTCCTGTAAAGTCGCGCGATGGACGCGTGGTGGGTACATTTGCTTTCTATTACAAAACAGTCCGGACACCTGATGAACTGGAGAGGCGAATCGTCCAGACCTGTGTTCATCTGTGCGCAATCGCCATTGAGCATGAACAGGTGCAGGCGCGCGATTATAAGCTCGCTTATTTTGACGCGCTGACCGGGCTATCCAATCGAACCCGCTTTGATGAAATGCTTTGCCGGCGGGTTCATGACCAAGCCGCTTTCGGGCTACTTCTGGTAGATATCGATCACTTGAAATCTGTCAATGATACTATGGGACACGTGGTGGGCGACTTCGTGATCAAAAGTGTGGCCAACATGATTGGCAAGGACCGTCCAGGAGAGACAGCGTTCCGGCTGGGCGGGGACGAATTTGCAGTCATCATTGATGGTGTCACAACTGCAGAGGGTCTGGCTGGCGCTGCTCAAGGCATTCTTCATAGAACCAGTGGTCCCGTAACTGCCGGATTGGACACACTTTTTCCCAGCGTCACCATCGGCGGAGCCCTGTTCGGAGCCGATGGCGTTGAAGCAAATACGTTGCGGCAGAATGCGGATTTTGCGCTTTATCACGCAAAGGAGACAGACCGGGGAGGCTATGTTCAATTTCGTCCCGAGCTTCGCACCTCGATCATCGACCGTATCCGCGCAATCCGCAATGTGGACGCTGCATTGGCAGAGGGTCGCATAACGGCATATTACCAACCAATCGCGCAGCTGGCGTCATCAGAAGTTGTCGGCCTGGAAGCTTTGGTCCGCATGACTGATCTACAAGGCGGCGTATCCCCTGCAGGCGATTTTGCTGCTGCGTTCTCCGATACCAAGATAGCCTCGCGTGTTACTGAGAAAATGCTGAACCAGGTTGCATCCGACATTCGCGAATGGTTGGATCTCGGTATCCCCGTGGAGCACGTCGGGATCAACGTGACGACCGGGGATTTTCAATACGGAAATCTCCAGGCGAAGATCGAGGCATGCTTCGCAAAGCAAGACGTTCCGCTCAAGCACATTGTGCTAGAGGTTAACGAGTCTGTATTTATGGGCGGCAGCGACCAGTTCGTGGCCAAAGCGGTAAAGCGGCTCCGCGATAAAGGACTGCTTGTTGCACTTGATGATTTCGGCACGGGATACGCCTCCCTTACCCATCTGATAAGCTTCCCGGTTGATGTCATCAAAATCGATCGGTCCTTCGTGGGGGCTTTGGCCAATGGAAAAGCAAGTTCAGTCATTGTCGCAGCTATCATGGACATGGCGAACCGGTTAGACATGCGTGTGATTGCAGAGGGTATCGAATCTCTTGAGCAGGTGCGCCAACTGAGCGAGCTCGGTTGTCAGTTCGGTCAAGGATACCTCTTCGGCAAACCGGTCTCGGCGGCAGACACTAGGGAACTCTTATTGGGGCAGCATCGTAGAGCGCATACGCGATCCGGCATCTATCCATCCTGGTATTAGCGGACAGGCAACAGCAACTGTTGGCTTGGAAATGTCGCCTTGATGTCACGCTGCAGTTAACCAGGGTCTTCCTCACTTTGTGTGGTTAACAAATCGTTAGTGGTCACGGCGCTAGTGCCAAAGCTGGATCTCCGCTGACATTCTTTAGCGCCATCGCAAAGGCAACGCCCGTATTGCCCGTCGAATTTGGCGGATGCTGTTGTGCATTACCACTTGCTCAAGCAGAACCGACCCAGTCCGTGCATGCTGAAGCAATTTTTGAGGCAAGACGCCCTTACCCAACTTGGGCAATGTCAATGTGAGCATCGCCCCACAGATTTGACAGTCGAACGCGCAAGCTCGTCGCTAATGCTTGAGTGCGAGGCTGCGCAGCGTATGGTTCGGACAGGGAATGGAAGCAGTTCCGGATGAGATGGGATGGTTGCCGCCCTCCCCTGACGGCATCGCAATGTGCCAATGTTGTGGTGCGTAACCCACAAAGCGGAGAAGCTGAGTCGGGCCCATTCATAACCTCACAGCGTGAAATCATGCGCTGATAATCCGGAATCGAAATGCCCATCCACCTGAACGATCAGATCGGCAATGCCGTCGCCATTGCTGTCGGCCTCGACCATCCAATGATCGAGATCGGCGGACGCAGCCTGTTGCGCCTGGAATATCCGCAGCTCGCCCGCAGAATTCGAGAATTCACTGCCGCCGATAAAATGAAAGGCCTGATCTCCGGACGCGCCGGCATCGGCATCGATGCCGCTGAGATCGATCCGGTCCCCCTCGGCGGAACTGAAATCGGTGATCGTGTCGCTGCCGGATTGCGGCGCCCGGAACGCGAAATTATCGTCGGCCAGGTCGAAAGTGAACGTATCGGCTCCGCCGCGGCCGGTCAGGGTATCGGAGCCGAGCCCGCCATCGATGATATTGTCTGAGGCATTGCCGCCGATTGAATCGTCGAAACGGCTGCCGATGAAATGTTCGATATCTATATAGTAATCTGGGCCAATGTCGGATGGATCATGTGCCTGCGACATGTCCAGCGTGTCGAATCCATCACCGCCCGATATGATGTTGTTGCCGCCATTGCTGACGATGAAATCGTCGCCAGCACCACCCATCAGTGTATCCCTTTCGGTCCCTCCGATGAGCACGTCATTGCCGGCTCCACCCCAGATAAAGTCCTGCCCGGCACCACCGTCGATCAGATCGTGGCCATCACCGCCGGCGATGAAATCCCCATCGTCACCCCCGGCAATGAAATCATCCCCAGCACCACCGCTGATGTGATCTACCCCTGCACCACCATTGATCCTGTCGATGCCATCGTCGCCATTGATGCGATCGCCGCCGGCACCGCCACTGATCGTGTCGTCTCCCGCACCGGCATCGAGGCTGTCAATGCCATCGCCACCGACGAGATTGTCATTGCCGGCCGCGCCGCTGATCAGGTCGTCGCCCGTGCCGCCGTCGAGCCTGTCATCGCCATCGCCGCCGAGGAGATGATCATTGCCTTCGCCCGCGCTCATCCGGTCATTGTCCAGCCCGCCTTCAAGCCAGTCATTGCCGATGCCAGCCCGCAGAATGTCATCGCCGATCCCGCCGAGAAGCCTGTCATCGCCGGTTCCGCCATCGAGCGAATCCGCGCCCAGGCCGCCGGCAAGGGTGTCATTGCCGCCCCCGCCGGCAAGACCATCGTCGCCGGCAAGTCCTGCGAGTACGGTGTCACGCCCGTCACCGGTCAGGAGGTCGTCGAATTCCGACCCCACCACATTGGAAAAGCCGGCGGCGACCCGGTCGCCCGTGGCGTCTCCGCCGGTGGCAAGGCCGAGGAAACCATCAGCGCCCACGAAGGTCAGGTCGACCCGCACCGCCTCGGGTGAGGAGGCATAACCCACCGTATCGCCTATATCCTTACCGACAAGGATATCAGCGCCGCCATGGCCTTCGACATACCAGGGATAGGGGTCGGTGATGCGAATTTCGTCGGCCTGGTCGGTGCCAACGGCAATTTTGTAAACGCCGTTAACCTCGCCGACTCCGAGCAGATCGAACAGGAACCTGTCAATTGGCATTTAAGTCTCCAAGTTTGAAAAGACGATAGTATCGATCACCTCTTGGCAACTTGAACTGAACGGAGCCGTTGCTACAAATCACTTTTTGTACAGAGACTATGTTGCTACATGATCGCAATTTTATTGTATTTTTGAAGTATTTTTGCGGCAAGGCTAAATTCGCCTCGCGAGAGCCCGTGCACGGAACGGCACGTTCCGTCGGCAAGCCAGAGAGTAGTTTCGCTTCGAGCGGCAGCGTAACTTAACCTGACTTATTAATCCTTTATCGTGTTAGTCGGCTTTGCGCCCCCTCATATCATCCATAGATGCGATCTTTTCCTTCGCCCGGAAGCAAACATTGGCGACCACCTAAAATTCATAGTCGCGCCACGACCAGCCATGTGCGTCACGCCCGACGCGCTCGAATGCTCAGCCACCGATCATGGGGCTTTCCGACGCACCGACGTACATCGCTGACGATCCAGCCGGCGTCTGTGAGCGCGGACCGCAGGGCAGACTCGCGCCAGTACGTCTCGACGTAGCGCCGCGGCGCTGCAGCATTGCCGTGTGTGAACACATCCTCGCCGTCGCCCTCTCTAACC
>NZ_QPJM01000041.1 GCF_003337575.1 Phyllobacterium bourgognense | reverse complement strand
GGCGAACCGCCAACCCGCGGCTCGTCGATCTCTTTCGGTATGAACAGTGTCTGAGCCAAGCTCTCACCCCCAAGCAAGTTAAACACAACAAAGGCAGTGGTCCCGTCCCGAGACCAGCGCGGCTAGCGTCTTATGACGGTTTGAAAACCTGATATGTGGATCGTTCGAGTGAACGCCGTTTCGAAGGTTTCCGCCCGGTATGTTACAGAACAGTTTGTCCTAGAGAAAAAACCAAGCGGCAACGCAAACAATGATGAAAAGGAGTGTGGCAGAGAAGAAGCCTCCGACGAAAAACCCGAATGCCATAGCAACCAGCAACGCCGCACAGGATACAACGCCCCATTTCGAGAGCGAAAGGAACAGATTGTAAGTGCTTTCATGTTCCTTGTAATCCATGGGAGCGCCCAATTCTGCTGGCGCAGTATCGTGATGATCAGCCATCTTCAAAACCTCTTATAATCGATGTCGCATTGGCAATAGCGAAAACACCGCATCAGCGCAATGCGCAGATAGTCGCTTGCAGGGCACTCAATCGATATAAATCAAAGAAAGAGTTTATTCGCTGCCGAAGATAGAGCTGCCTTATGTGAGGAGATGCGGAAACAGTCCTGTCACGCCGATGATGATCAGATAAAGCGCAACGATATAGTTAAGCAGCCGAGGGGCGATCAGGATAAGTATCCCTGCAATCAAGGCGACGAGTGGTGCAATAGCTATTTGAGCAATCATGTTGATTCTTCCTTATTTGAGGTTCGTCGGGAGCAATGTTTCAAAGTGCAGCTTAGGTCAGCGCCGTCCCGATGTCAGCGCGAGAAGCATCTTATCCAATGGACATTGTTTTGTGAGAAACGGGTATCCTTGGATCAGTGCAAGGACGCGGCGTATTCTGTTGCTGCAACCAATTTCTGTTCCATTGGAGCATCAAGAAGCCTTGCAATATCCTGGGCAGGCATCGCAGCACCATACAGGAAGCCCTGCACATATTCGGCGCCGATCCATTCACTGACCAACTCGGACTGCTCGTTGGTTTCCAGTCCCTCGATTGTCACCGACAATCCGAGTTCGTGCGACATCTGCACGATGCCACGAAGCAGTTTGAGGGACCTTCCCTCCGCGACAATATCGGCGATAAAAGAACGGTCGATCTTGACCTTCGTGACCGGAAGATCCTTCAGATAGCTCAGGCTCGAATAGCCCGTGCCGAAATCATCAATTGCGACCTGTACGCCAAAATCCTTGAGCTCCGAAAGAACGCTCCCGGTACTTTCTCGATCTGTTATGAGCGCACCTTCCGTTACTTCCACCTCCAGCAGATGAGGCTCAACGTCGTAACGCCTCAAAGCGGAACGAATAATATTCACCATGTCCATGTTCTGAAGATCATAGGATGACAGATTGACCGAAACGGAGATCCGTGACTCCCATCCATTGCAATCCTTGATGGCGCGCTCGACCACGCACCGGGTGAGATCGGAAATAAGCCCCATTTCCTCCGCCATAGGAATGAACTCAGCCGGAGAAATCGGGCCAAACTCCGGGTGATGCCATCGGGAGAGGGCTTCGCACGCCGTCATGCGCAGGGTCCGAACGTTCACTATGGGCTGATAGGCAACGGTCAACGTGTTCTCGGCAATCGCCTTCCGCAAATCCGCTTTGAGCCGTTGTTTGCTACGGAACGAATGATCCATGGTTTCGACGAAGACAGTCCAATCTTTCTTGTTGTCCTTCTTCGCAACGTCGAGCGCCAGATCGGCATTCATGTGCATCACGACAAGATCAAACTCGGCTGCATTGGCAATCGCTACGCCGGCATTCGCCCCAGTCAAAATATCGTGGCCCGAGACAAGGTATTGGCCGGAAACCATGCGCATGATGCGGTCCACAGAGTCCAGCGCCGCGGTCCGCGTCGATGCGGAGAACAGCAGTACGAACTCATCGCTTCCAAAGCGTGAGATTACGGGACCGTTGGCGTCGGCCAACGTCAAGCGATCGGCAAACGCACGGAGCAGCTCATCGCCAATGCGATGGCCAAAAGTATCGTTCGTTCGTTTCAATCCATCGATGTCGACGACCATGAGAGCGATTTGCGCGTCTTGCTCAGCCATCTCGATATATGAACTGGCGATCTCGGCAAACTGACTGCGATTCGGCAAGCCGGTAAGGCTATCATAACGTGCCATCCGGCTAATTTGCGCTTCAGCTTCCGCACGGCGGGTAACATCCTGGAATATCAAAACTGTACCGCGTTCTGGATCGGGCGTCGCCGTAAACTCAAAGTGGCGTTTGGCCGGCGACACGAACACGTCCCGTTGCTTTGCACCCGCCAAAAGGTCCCGCATCTTCGTCCGCAGGGCTTCCAGTGCCTCGCTCGAAAAGTAGGTCCGCTGTCGAGCCAACCGCAACAGCGTTTCCAATGATCTGCCTCGAAACTGTTCGGGACTATGGAACCCCATCATTTTCGCCGCCTTCATGTTGGCAATTGTGATGATCTGGTTCCGATCGAACATCAGCAGGCCGTGCGGCATGCCATTAAGTGCTGCATCAAAATTATTGACGACGATACCAAGCTGCCGTTTGCCCAGCAGTGCATCGAAAAGCGACTGGCGCAAATTTGCGGCAATGCCAATATTGCTCCACAAGAAAGGGAGAATAAGCAAAGCGAGCAGCCAATTATAAAAACCGCCGAGAAGGATGAACGTCACGAACAGCGGCGCAAGCAGAGCGACCGACATGCCGATCACAACCGTACGTGAAACGTAGTTCCGCGTAACAAGTGCAACTGTTGAAGCAACAACGATAATGATACTGGTGATGGCCGCCGATGGGTCAGCCAAGATATAGATACTGACAAAACACAGAAATCCAAGAAGGATGCAAGTGCCCAGCGCACCAGACAAATAACGCCATTCCCATTTCTTCAAGGTAGCCGCCGTTGCTTCGGTCAGATTAGCCTGTTCGAAAGCATTTGCATTTGCCATCCTGCCAATAACAGTGACAAAGAACGCGACAGCGAAGGCAATATAGATCGGATTCTGGGTCTTGATATAAATCATCAAGGTGGCGGTAATCTGTACGATGGAGGTCCACCAGATTGCCTTCTTGTTCGCATAAAGTGTGCGAAGAAAAATGGTGTCGAGTGACAAGCTCTCGCTGAGGTCAGTTCTCATCAAATGCCCGCGCACAACTGTACCCTCCACGGATACGTTACCGATTACTTACATAGAAACGCCAACGACAATGAAAACAGAGATTGGACGACGAGTTAGAGTATTTATTCTTACCGCATGTCAAATCTAAATTTCATAATTAGGAAAATAGAATTACCAATTCCTGAAAAGAACCAGAATATGATGACCTTCTGTATTTCAACGGACGGCCGGCATCCGTTGAATTTTAAGTTGTAAACGACCTAAGCAGGGCAAGCCGCAGAGGGATTTTCTGCAGAGTCTTTATCGGGATTGGGATCGTAGAAGGGACCGACAACCAGCGGTTTATCCGGCATGACAGACTGATCGGTGTCTGAAATCATCTTCCGCTCAATTGTTTGCAATAATTTACCATTGGCGTCTTCAAGGCGCATGCTGACTTTATATTCCCGGTTTGCCTTCACGCATTTGACAGGCGGACTTTCAATTGTGATTTTTTCCATCGTCGGCCATATCTTCTGCCGAACAATCATCGGATCGCCCCCCGCCGGATTTTCAAAAGTCGTCTCCAGCATGGAGCCGTCGGGCAACGGGCGCAGCTTTGCCAACGTAAGCAGATAGGTTGCCTCTGCTATACGGTAGTTGAAGACGAAAATCTTCCCGGAGACATTCACGTAGTCGCCCTCGCCTGCGTCGCGGCAAGCGCTCAGAGACAGAAGTCCGAAGAGAAGCAGCGACACTCCCGGACACACGAATCTTGCTTTGTCAAACATGATTGTTTCCAGCCTGCTTTACATTGCGATTATAGTGCCTCCGGGCTTTCGCCCGATTGCCGCAGACATTCATATCGCACCACCGGCGGCTTCGATTACGGCTCTCATCGAAATAAAGCCAATGGCAATTGGGACAGATCTTGATTCGCTCCAGTCGCGCGGGGTCGAGTAGACGCATAGCCGAAAGAAAGGCTGCTGCTCCCAGAGATAGCTCGCGCTTCTTTTCCGACAGATTTGGTAGTCTGAGATCTCGCCCTTCCGGCTCATTGCATACAAAATCGGAGCCAAGACGCAGGAATGTGGATAAGTCTCCGGACTGCAGGCTGCCTTCACGGGTGGTGCTTCGAAATAAGCTGTTGATTACCTCCCGAATGCCGATGAGCGCTTCAATTCCCTTTTGTGACAACGGAGGGTGGAACTGCACTTTGCCCCATTCGCCAATCCGAAAAATAGCCGCGGCTTCCGCAAAGCGCGGCAGTTCAACCGGATCATCAAAACGATCCAGCGAGCGTTCCGGGTCTTCGCGAAAAACCACCGTGTTCGCCAGGTCCAGGGCCAACACACCTCCACTGAATCGATGAGAATTCCAGTCAAACGTCATGGCAAAATTCTAACTGGTAAAATCGATTTTGCAAGTTAGAATGAATATGGGTAGAGAGCGGCAGATGGCGTATTTTCTTCAACTTCTTTTAAATGGCATTCACAACGCCGCGCTTTATTCATTGCTCGCCTATGGTTATGTGCTGATCCACGGGCTGACGCATCGCACTGACCTGTCTCTTGGTGCTATTTTTGCTTTTTCCGGACAGACCTTTATTCTGGCGACAGCATTCGGATGGTCCGTGTTGTGGATGACATTGCCGGCCGCGCTTTCATTCGGAACCTTCATAGCCATCGTTTATATCGGCATAGGCGGCTACATCATCGCAAAATTCATCTATGCCCCGCTTGATGCCGGGAACCGCAACACGGTGCTGGTGGCAACGCTTGGTCTCAGTATTTTCCTGATGGAACTGTCGCGCATTGCAGCCAACACGAGGGATTATTGGCTGCCACCATTGCTTGCAGACCCTGTTCGATTGCTTGGGTCGGCAATCGGCATCAGTTTGACCCAGCTGCAGATCGTAAACATTGTGATCGCCTTTTCCGTGATCACGCTTGGCGAAGTGATCATGTTGCGTACGTCCGCAGGTCGAATCTGGCGGGCTGTCAGCGATGAACCTGCAGCGTCGGCGCTCTGCGGCATCGATCCATCGAGAGTGAGGACACAGGCTATACTGGCAGCCTATGGCGTGTGCGCGCTAGCCGGATTTCTTGCAGCGCTCTACTATGGCAATGTCAGTTTCAACACTGGTATAATCTTCGGCTTGAAAATCCTCTTTATCACGGCCGCCGGAGGATTTTCGCGGCCTCTGCACGCGGCATTCGGTGCAGCGATCGTCGGCATTATAGAGTCTTTGTGGGGTGGATACTTTTCTGTCTTGTGGCGGGACGCGGCAATATTCTCCCTGCTCGTTTTCGTTCTCGCCACACGCACCAATGTTCAAGAAACCGAGCGCATTTAGCCTTGGAGGCTATGGCCACCGTCTATAGTGATAACCGTCCCTGTAATATAGCTGCTGGCGTCCGAAGCCAGCATCAACACGGCCCCATCAATATCTTCCGCCTCGCCTAGCCGGCGCATGGGGTTCTTGCCCTTGAGAAAGCCTTTGGCGGGCCCATCCATGATTGTCTCATTGAGACGGGTTGGAAACCAACCTGGTGCAATAGCATTGACCCGGATGCCGTGCGGCGCCCATTCCAGCGCCAGCGACTTGGTCATCTGAGCTACAGCCGCCTTCGACATGGCGTATGCGGCTGAGCCCTTTAGCGGCGCATCTGCCAGAATGCTTGAGAGATTTATAATGGAGCCGCCAACACCCTTGGCTACCATTCGCTTGGCAGCCTCCTGAGCGATAAAAAATGCGCCCTCGACGTTTACTTCGAAGATGTGCCGCAGTTGTTCGCGGGTCGTGGTGAGTGCCCGCTCGATCGTAGCCACACCAGCATTGTTGAACACCACCGTCACGGTTCCAAGGTTTTGCTCCGCCTCGTCAAAAGCGCGCGTGATATCAGCCGCGACCGTGACATCGGCAATGATGTTGAGAATGTTGGATCGATGCGCATTGTCGGGAGCGGGCGTTCGAGAGATCGAAACGACGTTCGCACCATGAGCAGCAAGTACCTGCACCATTCTCAGACCCAGGCCAGAAGAGCCCCCGGTAACCGCAATATTCTTGCCCGCAACAGAAATGGAAGGATTATCCGTCATTAAAAATACCAGTGAACATCGTACCGAATTGTTGCGCCACTGTTAGACTGCTCCTTGAGAGCTGACAACAGGCGGAATAAAGAACCCCGGCCTCATGCGGGCCGGGGTTCTCGTTTTTCTTTGGCGACAATGAATCACAGCTTTCCGTTACGCTGCTGCACCATCATGAACGTATCAAAAGTGTATTCCGCAACCTGTGCGTACAGGAAATGTTCGTTGCGAAACGCCTTGATCGAACTCCAGATTTTCTTGAACTGCTCATTGCTGTCTTCGAGTTGTGCATAGACCCCGTTGGCGGCTTCGAAGCAGGCAGTCAGGATTTCCGGGCTGAAAGGCCGCAATTGCGCGCCACCAGCCACCAGACGCTTGATCGCTGCAGGATTTACGTAGTCGTACTTCTGCAACATGTTGGCATCCGTGGCTTGAGCTGCCGTACGGAACAACGCTTGATAGGCTGGAGGAAGGGAATCCCACTTTTGCTTGTTGACCATGAAACTGACGGTCGGGCCGCCTTCCCACCAACCTGGGTAATAATAATAAGGCGCTACCTTCTGAAAGCCGAGCTTCTCATCATCATAAGGTCCAACCCATTCAGCTGCATCGATCGTGCCTTTCTCAAGAGCCGGATAGATATCACCGCCTGCAATCTGCTGTGGGACAACGCCAAGTGTCTCCAAAACTTTGCCGGCAAAGCCACCGACACGCATCTTGAGGCCCTTGAGATCTTCGACAGTCTTGATCTCCTTGCGGAACCAGCCACCCATTTGTACGCCGGTGTTGCCGCCCGGATAGGCTTGCAGACCCTGTTTGTTGAAGAATTCGTTCATGAGATCGATGCCGCCGCCATGATATTGCCAGGCGTTCATGCCACGCGCATTGAGCGCAAAGGGAACCGCAGCACCCAAGGCCCAAGTGGGATCCTTGCCCCAGTAATAATATGCAACGGTGTGGCAAAGTTCGACCGTACCAGCCGCCGCCGCGTCAGCGGCTTGAAGGCCAGGAACAATTTCGCCAGCGGCGAATGGCTGAATCGTGAAGTTACCGTCAGTCGCTTCCCTCAAGTGCTTCGATAACACTTCGGCGCCGCCGTAAATCGTATCCAATGATTTCGGGAATGACGATGCACAACGCCAGGTAACCTTCGGCATTGACTGTGCAATCGCAGGCGCCGCAAGCGTGGTGGCTGCGGCAGCTCCTACCCCGGCAAATCCTGCCTTCGTGATGAACGAACGACGATCCATACATTTTCCTCCAGACTATGATCTTCAATTCTATCGGCCCACCGGACGATCCTGTCCGGTCCTCCCGAACTCGTGATCAACATACACACTCGTCAATTCGAGTCCAGCAGATGAACATGCATGCAGAACCAGACACTGAAATGGCCGGACGCAAGCGCCGAATGTGCCATTCCGCAATATTTTCACCGCACGCGTCGCCATTGGAAATGCGCGCGACTTACATTACATTCAGCTAACGTCTTTTATGGAGTTAGCATGATGCGGCAACCTCTCGTCGCCATAACGTCAGATGTTCGTACGTTTGAGAATTACACGTGGCACGCAGCCCCGGATCAATATCTTATGGCGGCATACGAGGCAGCCGGCGTCATCCCGCTGATCGTGCCGTCATTCGGCGAGAGCCTTGATATCGATGCCATTCTTGACGGAGTCGATGGCGTTCTCATCACCGGATCGAAATCCAATGTTCATCCGGCTCTCTACGGCGTCGCACCCAGCGAAGCACATGAGCCTTACGACCCCGCGCGCGATGCCACATCGCTGCCGCTCATTCGCAGAGCCATCGAGCGCGGCGTCCCGTTATTGGCCATATGCCGCGGCATTCAAGAGCTGAACGTGGCGCTTGGCGGTACACTTGCCACCGAGATACAGGAGCTCGACGGGCGAATGGATCACCGCGCGCCGCAATCCGATCAACAGACCGAACGCTTCGCCATTCGTCATCCGGTGCACATCAAGCCAGGATCCTGTCTGGCGAATGTCATGCAAAGCGACGCTATCCAGGTAAACTCCGTACACCGGCAAGCCATCGACAAGCCCGCGCCACAGCTTGACATTGAAGCGGTTGCCGATGACGGCACTATCGAAGCCGTTTCAGTCAAGAATGCCCGGGCCTTTGCTGTTGGAGTTCAGTGGCACCCGGAATATTGGGTAAAAAGTGATAGTCCCTCACGCAAGATATTTGCTGCATTTGGCGACGCCGCGCGCGCTCACAAGGCAAGCCGCGAGCGAATGCAGGCGGCGGAGTGATTTAGAACGCGTTAACGCCCTCAGTGGACATCGATAGAATCACAGAACGCGGCTCGACACTGACATAGGCGAGACCGTCGCCTGGGCTGAATTCTACAATCGTACGACCAAGGTTGTCGGCCAGATCGATCGTACCATCTTCGTTGTTGTGCCAGGTCCTGGCATTTGCCAAAGGCGGATAGAGATTTCCGCAGCTGCTGTCGATCGTGAGCGCATTATGGCCCGGTGTGCCATTTTCCATGGGAAACGCCTTGCAGCTCGCCCCTGCGCCTGGAGTGCTGATGACAAATCTTGGCACATCATGACTGCCCGTATCGGCTGCCACAGATGCAGTCGTCTGTGTGTCGACGTCGGCATCTTCGTCAGAGGTAAAAGTCGCGAAATCAAGGAACATCGCGACCACTGCCGCTACAGTAATGAAGCCGAGCCAAGTCGTTTTACCCAGTAACATACTATACTCCACGGGAAACAAACGCCCTGTGAAGCCTAGTCGCGTAGAATTAATGAAGGGTGAAGCAGCAGCCGCATAACGTTTTCTGGCGCGCTGCCGCTATCTCTCTTTTGGCTTTGAGGTCGACTGCCGGATTCGCAATTCCGGCTTGATCAATTCCTGCCGCGCGTGTGTGTCGGCACCGTTAAGCTGATCGAGCAGAGCCCTCGCTGCTCGCTGTCCCACTTCGCGCTGGCCGTTCCACACAGTTGTCAAAGCCGGCGTAGCGATTGCCGCCTCTTCAAGGTCGTCATACCCCGTGACGGAAATATCAACGCCTGCAACCAGTCCGGCCCGAGCAATGCCATTCATCATGCCGATCGCCGAAAGATCATTCCAGCATACCGCAGCAGTCGGATGATCTTTCAGGGCAAGAAACTGAGGCGCGGCGTCAAAACCCGCCTGCTTGGTTCGCGGGCCAGGTATGCGCCATTCCGGTTTCGCCTCGAGGCCCGCTTTTTGCATTGCATGAAGGTAGCCTTCGTAACGATCGCGGCCTGTGGATGTCTGATCGGTGCCGCCCACCATGGCGATGCGTGTATGTCCCAAGGAAATGAGGTGGTTTGTAGCAAGGCCAATGCCATAAGCATCATCCCCGCGGAACACCGGTACATTGGCATCCTTGACGGTTCGGGCGATCAGCACAACCGGCAGTCCATTGTCCTCCGCCATGCGAATATCTTCAGCCGGGGTACCAATTGCCGGGGACATGATTACACCGTCTCCCCCGAGTTGCAGCACGGTATCTATGAACGTCCGTTGCTTATCCAACTGATCATAGTGATTGGATAAAATGAATGTCTGTCCGGAACGATCAAGTTCGCCCTCGATTGCACGCAATATTTCTGCAAAGAACGGGTTCATGATGTCATGAACTACAACGCCCACGATGCCCGAACGCGAAGTGCGAAGGCTGGCTGCGCGCCGGTTATAGATGTACCCAATAGCGCGCGCGTGTTCTTTTATTTTCTCACGCGTCTGATCGGCCACGAGCGGACTATCCCGCAAAGCCAGCGATACGGTTGCTGTAGACACTTTTAGCGCGTCGGCAATAGTCGATAGCTTAATTTTCTGCGCCAAAAAAACCGCCTCCCCACAGTATCATCAAATAGGCCACGTTATGGTACTCGGCGTTATGCCATTGCAATCAAATAAATCAAAGTCCTTTCAATCCCGCTCCCGCGACTGTCGTTCGCGGTGCACGACGTAAAGACCACTGCCAATGACAACAACCGCACCACAGAGCGTATATGCATCCGGAAATTGGTCGAAAAACAGATATCCGAACGCCAGCATCCAGATGATTTGCATGAACGGATAGGGTGCCAGCGCAGCCGTCGTCGCTTTTCTGTAGGCCAGGATGATCAGATAATGGCCAAGACCGCCAAAAACGCCGAGTATCAGCAGTAGAACAATCTGAAACGATGTATCCGGAATGACTGCCTGCATCACCGCGGGCGACATCAATATAGCCGGTGCAAGGGCAGAAAAGAAAATCAGACTCTCTGGAGATTCCGTTACCGCCATACGCCGCGTCAAAAGCACGTACAGCGAATAGCTTAGCATCGCAGCGATCGAATAAGGCAGTCCAGGATTGAACGCGCCAAATCCCGGGCGAGCAATAATCAGCACTCCTATAAATGCGACGACAATGGCTGCCCACCGCCGCCATCCTGCCCATTCGCCGAGCAGGGGACCTGCCAAAGCTACGATAACCATCGGCGCTGCAAAGGTTATGGTGATCGTCTCACCGAGTTGCATCGTCTGCAACGCATAAAAGTTAAAATATGTTGAGCCAAACAAACAAAGCCCACGCAGGAATTGAAGGGGGATGTTGCGTACCTTGAAGAGCCGCGGATTTGACCATGCTCGAAAGAAGACCAGCGCCAGGATTGCGTGTTCCACAAACCGCATCCAGGAAATGAACGCAGTGGGAATGCCAGACAGAACTAGATATTTAGCACTGGAATCCAGACATGAGAACAGAAAGCCGGCCGCGAAAATATAGAAAATGGCGGCAGCCGGCGCGACTTCCTGCGAGGAAGGGAGGGGTGGAGACAACAGGTTTACCAATCAGGCGGGAAGGAACTCTCCTCATGATAACAAGTTCATGCGTTTTGTAACCGCAAATTGAAAAAAACTTTACCTATCGTCTACTCGTCGTCGGCATCATCATCGTCATGATCGTCATCGGGGGCGGTTTGACGTAAAAGTTCCGCTGCTGAGAGATTGATCTCAAGCCGCGAAAGCATTTTTACAAAGGCCTTGCGCTCTTTCTTGTCGAACCCCTTCATCGCGTCCTTTTCAGTCTTGCGAATGGACTTCTCGATTGATTTGATTGCCTCGTTGCCGGTATCTGTCAGAAAAATATGGGCTTGGCGCTGGTCCGTCGCGGACCCTTCTTTCTTGACGAAACCTTGGGTTTGCAGGCGGGAGATCGTCTTGGTGATTGTTGGCGGGCGTACACCAAGGCGTTTGGCAAGTACGCTCGGCGATAGACCATCCTCATGCGCAAGTTGCAGCATCACCGCATCCTGTCCTGCATAGAAGCCATGGCCAAGCAATCGAGTGGCCAGCGCCGTCCGTGTCAATCTTGCGGTCGATTGCAGACGATGAAGAATGAGGGGCTTACGATCCTTGACCATTCAAACTCCTGCTTGCGCGTCACGTATTGACCGGATTGATGATAAGGCGGCTAGCTCTTGTTGTGGGGGTAGTTAACAGACGAACATTATGCGCTGACACAGCCATTACAATAGCAAATCCAGAACCGAATGAGCAAATCGACTTGAATCGTCCATTCCTTGCACAGCAAACCCGCGTTACAATTCTTATATGACAATCTGATGAAATTTGCCGACGAATTTGTGCGTGGCGCTAAATAAGCCTGTAAAACTGCAACCGAATGAGACTATCCTCTCACCGGTCAAGCGACCGGATTGAACAGGATGAATGAGCCGGAGATGCCGAAACAAGCGACGATTGCCCTTCTTCCTCTCGGTGCGCACGAGCAGCATGGCCCGCATTTGCCCTATGAAACCGATACGCTTATCGCTGCAGGCCTGGTTGATCGACTGAAGGATGCCCTTCCCCGGGCGTTATCGGTCGATTTTCTACCTGTCGAACCAGTCGGCTACTCCATCGAACACATGGGGATTGCCGGCACCCGGACATTGACTTTTGACGAGGCTGCGAACCGCTGGATCAGCATCGGCGAAAGTGTGGCACGGCAGGGCATGTCGAAACTGGTCCTTCTGAATGCCCATGGCGGCAATGCCCCGCTTATGACAGTCGTCGCTACAGAATTGCGGGTTCGTTTCAATATGCTTGTCGTGGCAACAAGCTGGACCCGATTTGGTTTGCCGGATGGCCTGATATCGCCGGAAGACAAAGCACTCGATATTCACGGTGGATTCATAGAGACCTCGGTAATGCTCGCCTTGCGCCCAGAGCTCGTGGATATGACCAAAGCTAAAAACTTCGGTTCCAATCAACGCCACTATGCTGAAACCTATAAACATCTGCGCGCTTATGGCCCCCATGCTTTCGGCTGGAAAATGACGGATCTGAACAAGGAGGGTGTGGCTGGCAATGCCGCTCTCGCTACCGCAGACGCTGGCGAAAAAATTATCGCTCACAGTGTGAAGGGTCTTGTAGAACTGCTCGAGGACGTCAGCAGGTTTGATTGCTCCGTCTTCAGCTGATGCACCTCAACTGGATTGATGACTCATTCACGCATTTGAACGCTATAGGTGTGGCAAAAACTGATCTGATCACCTATATCGTGGGTCTATCCATTCAAAGAGGCACCCGATGAGTGAAGCTCAGACGAAGTCTATGGCAGCGGAAGCTGCGCGCCCCGCCCAGATTCCCGTGACAGTCCTGACAGGTTATCTTGGCTCAGGAAAAACAACACTTCTCAACCGCATCCTGAGTGAAGATCACGGCAAACGTTATGCCGTCATTGTCAACGAGTTTGGCGAGATTGGTATCGACAACGATCTGATCGTCGAATCTGACGAAGAAATTTATGAAATGAACAATGGTTGCATATGCTGCACGGTACGCGGCGATTTGATCCGCGTGGTAGAGGGCCTGATGCGGCGTCCTGGGCGGTTCGATGCCATCATCGTCGAGACGACGGGCCTTGCCGACCCAGTGCCTGTTGCCCAGACCTTCTTCATGGATGACGACGTCCGCAGCAAAACGATGCTTGATGCGGTGGTTGCTTTGGTCGATGCCAAACATCTGCCACTGCGTCTTAAAGACAGCCGCGAGGCGGAGGATCAGATCGCTTTTGCCGACGTCGTGATTCTTAATAAAACCGACCTCGTAACGATAGAAGAGCTCGCTGCGGTTGAAGCGACTGTCCGCGCCATAAATCCGCATGCGGTCATTCACCGTACGGAGCGGGCCGACATTGATTTGTCTCGTGTTCTCGATCGCGGCGCTTTCGATTTGGCCCGCGCTTTGGAAAGCGATCCGCATTTCCTCGATCACGATCACCCAGATCATGAATGCGGACCTGATTGCGATCACGATCACGAACATCATCACCACCACGATCATGGACACGACCACCATGGGCACGACCATCATCATCACAATCATGCATCCCCGATACATGATGTAACGGTTCAGTCCGTCTCGCTTCGTACGGGTGAGCTCAACGCAGATAAATTCTTCCCATGGATTCAAAAGATCACGCAGGAACAAGGGCCTAATATCCTTCGGCTGAAGGGCATTCTGGCGTTCAAGAATGATCATGAACGCTATGTTATCCAGGGTGTGCACATGATCATCGAAGGTGATCATCAACGCGCCTGGAAGGACGGCGAAAAACATGAGAGCCGTCTCGTATTTATTGGCCGTGAACTCGACCATGATGCATTGAAATCCGGCCTCGAAAGCTGCCTTGCCTAGGTCGAAATGGTATGAGGCCATCTTTTCGGATACAAGGAGCAAAGGCGATGGAAATGTCTATCCATTTTCAAGTCCTTTGCGACGATGTTGCCGGGAAGACGGACCATATCCTCCAGACGCCGAAACGGCTGCAAGCTGCCGTGTCGAACCGCTCGGCCGGTGGAAAGACCCCGCCCTTCGCGTCTCTCCTCGCATCTTCTTGCGGTTTTAGGCGCCATTTCAATCCTATGTGCGAGTTTACGACCTATGCCGACTATTGCCCCGCTTGATCTTGCCGGCCATTGCATTGACGCGCGCTTCATCAAGGATGTCCCTTTCTTTGCGTTGGCCGATGGCACCGTGCACCGCCTCGACAATGGCCATAAGATCACGGAAGCGCATGACGGGCTGCTTTGCGCTGTACCCTCATTTGACGGCAAGTCTCTCCTGACGGGGGGCGAGGATGGTCGAATCTGTGCGACTGGCTTGAACGGCCAGGCGGTAGAATTAAACATCATCCCGCGCAAATGGATGACGGCCTTGGCTGCAGCGCCAAATGGTGCGATTGCCTTTGCATCGGGACGGTCGGCGTGGGTCCGGTCGGCCGATGGTACAGTTCGCGAAATTCTGCATGAGCGCAGCGTCGAAGGTATAGCCTTTGCCCCTAAAGGGTTTCGGTTGGCTGTCGCCCGTTATAATGGCGTGACCCTGCATTGGCCCGCAACGAACGGCGCGCCGACCGAGCTTGAATGGAAAGGCGCACACGTTTCCGTCATTTTTTCCCAGGACAATCGGTTTCTTGTCACCTCAATGCAAGAGAATGCCCTGCACGGCTGGCGTCTTGAGGACAATCGCCATATGCGTATGACCGGTTATCCGAACAAGGTGAAGAGCTGGTCCTGGAGCGCGAAGGGCAAATGGCTGGCCACATCGGGTGCACCCGCCGCGATCATCTGGCCCTTTGCCGGAAAAGATGGCCCAATGGGCAAGGCACCTCTTGAGCTTGGAACACGCGGCGATAGCTTGGTCACCGCCGTTGCCTGCCATCCAGTCGAAGAAATCGTGGCGATCGGCTACTCGGATGGGATGATTCTCGTTGGCCGTTTTGGCGATCAGAAAGAAGTTCTCTTGCGCCGTGGTGGCAAAGGCGCGCTGTCGTCTATGAACTGGGACACAACCGGGCACAGATTGGTATTCGGCACAGAAGCTGGTGAGTGTGGGGTAATCGATATTACCGCATGATACAGCCTCTATCGATGCAAGATTTCAATCGACTCTAAGGTAAGCGCCTCGTTTGAATCAATGCGGTCAATATTGACAGCATGATCGCGCTTAGCTGGTCCATCATTCTGCATGCACGGACTAATTATCTGTCGACGAAAAACTCAGCGCTTGAAGCAATTTTCGCGATGCCAACGCAAGAAATGCGGATGGGGCCTTTGAACAGCCAGTTGGGGAACCATTGCTCGGCCAGTCCTGTTGACAAATGATCGGATGCTTTCTGGATCGTTGGCTTGCCGCGAAACCAGAATTTGCAGATCGTCGGAGAGACTAATCAAACCCCTATCAAACATCCAGTGCGCAGTACCTGAAAGAGCCAGTCCGTTGGCTAAGATATCAGGGCCATTGGCTTCAACTGACTTGATATGCGCAGCATCGACCTCAGCTCGCCCGCCCCCGTTGATCAACTTGAGGCCGGTGATAGCGCATCGCCTGTCGTATGCTTGTAAAACAAGTCGGCGAAAAATCCGATCACGGACTATGCGGGATGTAAATTGCGTGACACGTTCCCGCTCAAAGTCGAAAATAAAGGGCGACTGGATTGCCTCGGCAAAGCCGGGTGTAGCACTTGCTACATCTGATTCACCCGATCTCGGCAGTTCAAAATCAATCTCTTCGAAGCCCAACGATACAATTCGGTTAAAGTCAGTGGCGGAAATCGGCCTTACCGCCGATTGCGCTCGCCCGGATATACGTCCCTCATCGTTAAGCACGCCACGCTCCACCACCCCTTCGGCGTTACTGAACGGAACAGGATTAACGAAGTCGAGATATGTACCGGGTTCAATAGTGGCGATATGCATATCACGTACTTTAGGGTCCGGGATCACCGTGCTCACCTTAGCTATCGCAAAATAACCGCGTGTTTCGGCAATCTTTCTCGGCTCATAGTAGATAATCCAATCACCGAGGCAAGCCTGCACACGGCCCAAATACTGGCTCGGGAACTGATATCGTTCTGCCGGGCTGTCGTCATAAATCGAATCTGAACGGTGAATGAAAACTCCGAATCCCATGCGATTTCTATAGCACGCTCGTTCTTCCTCGACATGAGTTTAAACGAGTGATCAGTGTTCTACGCATAGTTTGATGAATGCCCGTTGCCGTCGACTCCGAGGTTCTTCAATGGGCAGCTCTTGTGATCTGATTGAAGTCCGGTTGCGGGGAGAGGATTTGCCCGTTCGGGTCTTCAATCAATTCACTGGACTGTTTGACCGGCGTTGCCGGCCGTGTCCCTCACCCTTCATGTTATGGTGAGCTCTTGCGAACGACGAGCTACCTTGTCCGGCTTGGCGAAGCCGAGATGCCGGACAATCGTCGGAAGGATGGTTTTGATTTTGGTTGCGGGGACAGGATTTGAACCTGTGACCTTCAGGTTATG
>NZ_QPJM01000040.1 GCF_003337575.1 Phyllobacterium bourgognense | reverse complement strand
GAGCGATAGCAAGACTACGAGCACGTAGAGCACCGCAATGGCAATGTCCAAGGATGTCAATGCGTCCAGCAGGAAAACCGCTGTAGCAATGAGTGTTGCAGCGGTTTGCGAAAATCTTAGTGTGTTTAGCCACGCAGAATTGATGATAATATTGAAACGGTCAGCTGCCAGCCGCTGAACGATGGCTGGTCCGATACCTCGAGAGGCCCCTGTCGCAATCGCTTTTTCTCTCTCTTTCGTGGACATTGTAAATCCCCTCTTTCAGCAGTCGTCTCGCAGCAAGGAAATGCCGACTTTGTCGGCGACGAAAAGCCTGTTCGGCTGCCTGTTTGGGCCTTGCCGCGCGACCAGCGGCTTGCCTGGCAAGCGATTGCCCCGATGCCTCTGCGCAGTCAACTCACGCACGCACGTGATCTTCAGCGGTGTGCGCAGTGGAACACGAGCCCCGTCGCCGCCGAAAACATGCACCGGCATCAACGAGGCGCCGCTGGTTAACCGTCTGCGCGCCGTTCTGCATGTGACCGATGTCGTGAGTACCCGGTACGCTGAGTACAGGAACCGACAACTCATTCAACAAACCGATCGAGAACGCGAGATCGTCGTCGGTGCCGGCACCATCGAGAGTCAGATCGCCGGTGTGGACAACGAGATCGGGGTTTTCCCAATTGATCCAATCTGCCAGCGGTTGCCAGTTGATATTGAAATGCGTTTTGGAAGGGCTGAGATGAGTGTCGGTGATCTGGATGATCCGCACGGGAGCCCCTCTTTTAGAATATCGAACATCGGATCCGTTAGGACCCGTGAAAAGGCGGCTTATCGCTAAGACGAGCTTGTGCGCGGTCTTGATAGGCTCGCTGTATGACGGCTATGTCTCAGATTGATGACAGTTCAATGACTATCCTGTGAAATGGAATAGGGTTCGTGTGGGACGTTCAGGAAGAAACATCTCGGATGGCACGGTAGTCTGTTTGGCTTTGTCGCAAACGCTTCCGTAAGGGAAGGTGATCTATGCATTTCCGGGGAAACTTCTAAGGTATCAGGTGTTCGAAGGGCGTCACTTCGATCAGTCATTCATTCTGCTTTGCATGCGCTGCTTAGGGGCTGAGCTTTCGGGTGATCGAGAGCCTTGGCGACACGATACGTACGTGCTTTCAGAACGATTGCCTTGTCGGTTGGATTGATTTTGTTCCTGAATCGCTCACTTCGATTGGGATGATCGCCATCTCATTGCATATCAATACGCGTAGGCACCCGTCATCAAGTCCCGTTAAACTGTCCAACAAGCGCCCTAAATACCCAAAACTGACCGCTACGTCCCACGTGGGTGATGAACCAGAACCATAAGAGCTACATGCATAAACCAATGTATAATATAGTGAACAACTTGGCTCTCCTAAGTTACGGAAACCTTCCAAGCAGGAGGTTTCCACTTTTAGGAGTAAAGTCATGAGAAAATCAGCAACTATCTTAGCGATAACAGTTCTGGGCGCAATGATGGCGGCCAGCTCGGTAACTGAATCGATGGCGCACGGTGGTGGCCATGATGGCGGTGGCCATGGCGGGGACCATAGTGGTATCGGCCGTGGTTTCGGCGGCGGCGATCATAGTTTCGGCGGCAGGGACAATGGATCCCGAGAGGGCGGGATCTTCGGAACCGGTGGCCTCTTCGGTGCCCGTGGGGTTGCGGTGAGCCATGATCGCTTTGGCGACCGCAGGGACTTTAGGGATTTCCCTCGTGACGATAATTACGGATCCTATACCTGCGAATATCCGCACTTGGGGAATTCTCCTACCAGATACTGTGAGTAGTTGATGCACTTCGAAGCCCCGCTCCCGGTAGAATCTGGGGGCGGATTGAAGACGGATGGAAACAGCGTGGATTGCGTGCAGTCCACATCCATATCGAATGGCGATAATCGCCAGGAAATGGGCAGGAAAATGTGCTTTTACAAATCATCGATACCCATTTTGGCGGTGGCTGTGTTTGTCTCAGCCACTGGACCTGTATTTGCCTTCAACGTCAAGAACCAGGTGGAAGTCTCTGAAAAAGCCAATGAAATCAGAAACATAAACTTCGAACAGGCTGCCATGATCGAGGCTCGTGCATACCTATGCGGGACCGATGAAGCCAGCGATACAGCAATGAAAGGTGGCATGCGGGAAACAGGATTGCCCGAAGATATTGCAGTAGAGATCGTGTCTGATCTTGCGTCCGGTATTATTGATAAGGCGCAGGAGCCCGGATCGAAAAAGATATGCGGAAAAGCCAAAGTGCAACTTTCTGGTTTTTAGATTGCATTATCGATACTCGAAGGCGGCAAAACGATTCATTTGCAGGGCCTTGGCGCGTCATGGACGACCGGATTTTATCACCATTGACGGCAGTCAGACCAATCGGTGGCGATCGTTCAATGTGATACGGAGAGCCAATAGTTCTGTCGCATGTAATAGCCAAAGCCACGCACTAGCTATCAAAGACAACTGTGAGAAAGACCAATCCCCACCATGACGAAATCCCGACCTTTAAAAATATGCATCTACGGCGCTGGAGCTATTGGGGGGACCATGGGTGTCCTGCTGGCCCTGGCCGGGGCTGAAGTCAGCGTCATCGCGCATGACGCAACGCTGGCGGCAATCAAACATGACGGCCTCCAATTGACGAAAGACGGCAAGGCTCACCGTGTTCATGTTCGGGCAACCGATGACCCCTCACAACTGGAATCCCAGGATTACGTGATCGTGTCAGTGAAAACGACCTCGCTTGAGGATGCGGCCTCACACATAGCGCCTTTGTTGAACCCCGACACCAAAGTCATCACCGCAATGAATGGCGTCCCCTGGTGGTTCTTCGTCGGCAGCAATGGGGTACTCAGCAACAAACGGCTGGCTGCTGTGGATCCACATGGGATTGTCGAAAAGTCTATACCCTTGGCCCAGACGGTCGGCTGCGTCGTCTACATGGTCTGCTCTGTCGATGCGCCCGGAAAAGTCCGGCACAATGGTGGAAACAAGCTGATTATCGGCTACGCGGACAACAGCCAGGTTGAGGGGCTGGACGAAATCAAGGACCTGCTCAACGCGGCAGGGTTTTCATGTCACGTCACCGCGGCGATACGCAATGATATCTGGCACAAATTGTGGGGTAACCTCAGCATCAATCCGATCAGCCTACTTACGGGCGAGACAAGCGACATCATCATCAATGATCCTCTGGTCTACGAACTCTGCGTCCACATGATGCAGGAAGCTGCGGCGATCGGCGAGGCCATCAATATTCCGATGGACGCTTCGACGACTGAGGTGATCGGAAGAGCCAGGGCGTTGGGTGCTTTCAAGACTTCGATGTTACAGGATACAGAAGCCGGAAAACCCGTTGAGCTGGATGCCTTGTTGACGGTAGCACATGACATAGGAACGATCCTTAATCTGCCGACACCGTTTATCGACAGCGTGCTAGGCTTGGCGCGATTGCGCGCCCGAAAACTAGGACTTCTGGACAGGGCCGCATAGTTCGGTTTCTGCCATCGATGATGTGGATTGTCGGCCTCGGCATCGCGCGGGGCAACCGTTTGAGGATCTCAGCGCCATCCGAGATCACGGTAACGCCAAAGCCGCAATACCCTTCGCGTCGAAGGGGTAAGAAGGGTGCGATCCCGAACTGCCGTTTAATCGGTACTCCCGGTCACGAAATAATGGCCGCCAACTTCGTCCCGCCCACCGCGGCTTGTAAACGCTGTCTCACTTTTACAGGCAAGAAAATCTCGATTTTAAAGGCAAAATATCATGTTTAATGGCAAAGCATCGCCATTGATTTTGTTGAATTGCTCATCTCACCTTTAAGGGCAAAGCGACAACTAACAAAATGGGTGTACGCCACTCAGCACCGCTCACTAACCAAACGCTCCAGTCATCGCCTGCCCTGAATACCTTGCGCTGCGGCGAGTGCGAGGCAAAGCAGGCCGAGGGTCAGCGCAAATCCCTGGATACCGACCAGTTCCATGACCGCGCCGGTAACCGGCGGACCAGCGATGCCGCCGACACCCCATACCATGGCGAAACCCGCATTGCCGGCCATAAGCATCGAGCCGGAAAAACGTTCCCCTAGTTCGATCAGAGCCATGGTGTATATACCGAACGACGTGGCGCCCCAAACGAACGCGATCGGCCAGACAAACACCGAATTGAACGACAGCGGTAACAGCAGACAGCCAAGCGCCGTCGTCAGCGCGCAGAACCTCAGCGCCCGCTTCGAGCCCTGCCTTTCGGCCAACATACCTAGGGGAACCTGCAGCGCGACATTGCCGGCGACAAAGACAGCGAGCAGCGTTGATATCCTGGCTTCCGGGCTGCCGTAACCTTGGCCATAGGTCGACATCAGCGCCAGCGTTACTTGCTCGAATGCGGCGGCGCTGAACACCGCAAATAGCAGCAGCGGCGCCTGCGCTACGAAACCCCTTACAGAAGCCTGCTGCGTGTGACCGTTATCGAATTCAGGCAGTTTCGGCAGCACCCTGAGCAGGCAAAGTCCGCACAGCACAAAAGCCGTGATGCCGACCAGGAAAGGCGGCCAGCCGTGCGTTCCAACGACGGTCAGAGTGAGCGGCCCCAACGCAAAGCCGGCGGAAATCACCGATGTATAGACGCCCATGATGCGGCCACGCTTTGCCGGCGGCGTCAGCGCGATCATCCAAGTTTCGCTGATCACGTAGAGCGGATTGACCGCAAACCCGAGCAGGAAACGGAGCGGAAACCACAGGAGGACGTTCTGCTGCCAGCCGATAAGTGCAAGCAGCAATGCTGCCAGGCCGGCGCACGACAGCGCAGTTCGCCCTGCCCCGAAGCGGCGTGACAGCCATGGGATGAGCGGCGCCGACAGGATAAAACCAAGCGGCGTCATCGCCGCCGACAAGCCGATCGTGCCGGGCGACATGCCTTGCCGCTGCAGGATAAAACTTAGCAAAGGATAGCTCAGCCCTTGCGCGATAGCGAAGACAGAAACCGTCGCTATAATGCCTGCCAGCGCCGGCCACGGCTGTGCGTTCGATTGAATCTGCAACTCGTCATTTGTCATGGTTTGCTCCAAAAACGCTCAGCCAGAGACACGCCCGGCTCGGCTTTAAGTCTCTTCTCACGACCATTGAGCTCCGACGAACTGACCGAATTGGCAAAGTGCGGGTTGTCACTCTGGCGAATATCCTCACCTGTTCCTTTGAATCCACTACCCCAAACTTCCTTGAGTCGATCCAATCCTACAATCGCGATGATGTAGCGGCCATCAGCTTCTAAGCGGATCCAGTTCCAGAGGAGACTCACAGCGCAAGATCGAGGAGACGGTGCGCGAGGGACAAATCAGCGGCAAGAAACTGAAAGTCCGCATGACGCTGACAGCGGAAGGAACGGGCCTTACTCACGTGGTGGACGGCGAGATCGAACTTCCGTAAGCTCGGCGAAGCAATCAAGCGCGTCGACGCGGACGAGGCTGAAGGCAAGTTGCTCCATGCCTCGGTAACCAAAACGTTGCGACATGTCCATCAGACCACCTAGGGATGGAGTTCTCATGAAGAAGGCTGTCGTCAGGGTTATCTGTGCCATCGGCCAAGCGGGTCAGCTAGGCCTCAAAGGCGGCCTTCCATGGGAAGGCGACCGGTCGCCGGAGTTCGTGGCGGACGTTGCACGGTTTTTCGACCTCACGAGAGGACACATCTTGCTCGCCGGCCCCAAGACGATTGCGAGCGTTCCGGATTTTGCTAGGGCGGATCGGGAACTTGTCGTCGTTCGCTCCAGCATGGATCCCGAGGAAACTCTCAGGCGCTTTGCTGGCCGTGTCGTTTTCATCGGCGGCGGCCCACCGGTCTGGGACGCCTATGCACGCTTCGTCAGCCACTGGGATGTCACGCGGCTGCCCTATGACGGGCCGGCTGATCGCTGGTTCGATGCAAGATGGCTTACAGGGGGTGGCGGAGTTGCCGTAAATCACGACCAATGAAGGCCGGGCTCATATCCATCTGGGATGATGTTCTATTTCTCGATGCAACGAACAACGGACGGCATGAAGTTTTCGTGGTATAGCTCCCACGCCTTGTAGCCCACTCGCAGCCGGTTCCGAGTACCCCAGCGAGCGTTCTCGCAAATCTTAAAAAGGCGTCCCCAGAGCACGCTTTGTTGTTGGTGGGCCCGGAGGGACTCGAACCCCCAACCAAGCGGTTATGAGCCGCCGGCTCTAACCAATTGAGCTACAGGCCCCACCTGAAATCAGACGCAGTGGAATTGGCCGCGCGTCTCCCGCGATCAATAACGTGAAAAATCGCGAATGCAATCCCTGACTTGGGTTACCCGGCGCTCTTGTTCTGATTTCCAATGGAAATTGCAAGCAAAGCTCACCCCTTTTCCTGTTCGGCGAGCACCAGCAAGCGGCGGGCACTTTCCTCATCGGTGATAAACACTGTCGGTCGAACGAGCGCCATCGCGCCATAAAGCGCCCTGATCTTTTCCTTGCCGCCAGACGTCAATACCCGCGCCGGCACGCGCTGCACCGTGTCGATGCCGACGGACATGACGAGGTCATGGATGGGATGGTCCACCAGCTGGCCTTCCTTGTCGTAAAAATGGAACAGAAGATCGCCAACGGCACCGCGTTCCGCCAGGGAAGCCTGGTGGCCCTGATTGAGGAAGCCGATATGGTAAGGCGTGCTGGAGGCCGTTTCGATAGCGCCGACACTGAGCAGAACGAGATCAAGGTCCTCGGCCATCTCGAATACGCTTTTCAACCCGCAGCGTTCAATCAAGGCGGTTTTGGTCTCGATACTGTCCACCATGGCAGGAGCGGGAATGAGATAGCCATCGCCCTGGAACAATTGTGCGAATTGCCAGGCAAATTCCGCCGGGTTGAAGCGCCGCGGCTGGCTGATTCCCCCCAACAGTGAGATCACCGTAAAGTTCTCGAGCGTCCGTGCTTCGAGATAGGACAAGGTGTTGAGAAGCGTCCGCCCCCAACCGACGCCGACGCGCATGCCATTGCTGACGATCCCGGACAGATAATCGCCGGTGGCCGCCGCTATCGCCGGGATCGGATCGCTGTCCGGATGCGACAATGGCGCGATGATCACCTTGTCGAGACCGAATTGCTTTTCCACCTGCCTTTCCAGTGCGACGAGATCCGAAAGATAGCCCTGGATTCCGATCTTGACCTCGTTGCGCGCCCGCGCTTCGGCCAGCATGCGCACAATGGTCACCCGTCCGACGCCGAGAATTTCGGCGATCTCGTTCTGCGTCATCTGTTCGATATAGTACATCCAGGCGGCGCGCATGCGCATCCGGCTGATTTTGGTGTCCGGCTGCCCCACATCCAGAGGAGTCTTTTGGAGGCTCTTCGTCGTACCATTCGTTCGCTTGCGTCGATCGCTCAATCATCCCCCCTTTGATCGCTCCCGTTCCGTCAAAGCAGCAATGCTGCATCAAGCCAGAGCGACCTTCACACTACACCTCACGAGAATGTTGTTTAGCAGGCCAAGAAAAAAAGGTACAAACGATTATCCACTTGCGCACAGAGGTACGCCATCATGATCCGGGATATTTCAAGCGAGATTGTCGTCGGTTTGAAAGACCGGTTGCGCGATGTGCGCCACCTGATCAGGGCAAGCCGGCAGGATAGCAAGCCCGTCCCTCAGGACCTGCCCGATATCCTGTTCGATACAGCTGCGCGCGCAGTGGACAAGGCTTTGACTGCAGCAGAAACAATTTCGATCTCTCTGGTTTCGCAAGATCCGTCTGCCCATTCGACACCCATCGAAGCGCGCAGTCTCGACGTGTATTTTCCCGTTGACGCAAACAAAGGCGAGGCGCTGTTCCGGCGCGACGTCTATTACCTGACGAAGCGTATCTTGAGTGTTTTGGGATCGCGTAACGCGCTTATTCACGAATCAACATTCGCATCCGTGCACGCTAGGATGATTCGCCGCCACGGGGCTTTATTGTTTGGCGCAAAGGATGGTGATCTGAACGACATCGCAGACGGATGCGCTCAGCTGGTGATTGAGTTGCAATCACAATATCAATCCGCGCATTTGCCATTGCCTGGGTATACCGGGCAACGACCGGATCTGGGCACGCAGTATTTGTGCTTTTCCGCCATCGCCCTTGCGATCGGTCTTGCCACCTATGCGGCTCATGAACCGGACGATGAAAGATTGGTCGAGAGCGCGTTATTGGCTTTGCGGGCTCGCGAGGACAAATTCGATCAGGCAATCGCTGCACCCGACAAGATGAAAGCCTTGTCCGAGCTATTCGCCTTCTTGATTCCCCACCTGCCCTAATTCCCAAACGCATTTTTTTGCACGTTGAATGGATGCCGGACTCATGCTGAGTTCCGTCAGCCCCATATTGACGAATGCCGGGATGAGATCAGCGCGGCCTGCGGCTTCGCCGCACATACCGACCATGATTCCAGCCTCGACACCAGCTTTAACCGTAAGTTCGATCGCTGCCATTACCGCTGGATGTGTCACGTCATTCAACTTTGCAACAGTAGGATTGAGGCGATCAGCTGCCATGATGTATTGGGTCAAGTCATTGGTACCGATGGAGAAGAACGCCACCTCTTTGGCCAGCATGGGTGCAATCATGACGGCTGCTGGTGTCTCGACCATGACACCAAGGTCGAAATTCGCGTAGTCCCTCCCCTCTTCTTTGAGTTCTGCGGCACACTCGTCGATCAAGCTGCGCGTAGCGCGAACTTCGCCAAGATCGGAGACCATCGGCAACATGACCTTGATGTTGCCATGCACGGCGGCACGCAGGAGCGCACGCAATTGCGGTTTGAAAACATCCGGCCGGTCGAGGCACATGCGAATACCGCGCCAGCCCAGAAACGGATTTTCTTCATCCGGAAAATCAATACCGGATATCGGCTTGTCGCCGCCAATATCCAGCGTGCGAACAATCACAGGGTGTGGCGCGAACGCTTTAGCAAGCGTCGTGTAGGTTTCGGTCTGCAAATCTTCCGATGGCAGGTGAATGTGCCGCATGAACAGCAGTTCGGTGCGAAACAGGCCAACGCCCATGGCACCGGCTTCCTGCGCCGCTTCGATCTCGTCCAGAGAGCCGAGATTGGCTGCAATTTCGATGATCGTGCCGTCAGCGCGTTTCGGTACGATATTCTTGTAGGCCTTCAACGCGTCCCTTTCCGTATCCGCTACGCCGATTTGCGCATGGAAGCGATCGACCGTCATCTGGTCCGGATCGGGAAAGATATCACCACTATTACCATCCAGCGCAACACTCCTGACGTGCTGCAATTCCTGCACTGACTGTCCAAGTCCGAGAACCGCGGGAATCCCGTGGGCTCGGGCAATGATCGCGACATGCGATGTAGCGCCACCATGGCCGCATATGACACCGGCAATGCGCTTTAGAGGCGCTCGGGCCAGATCCCACGCACCGATATCGTCGGCGATCAGAATTGCACCGGTAGGAATGGCCTCGAGATTGGCATCGTCCTGCCCTAGCAGCGCCAGGCAAATCTGCCGCCCGACTGCGTTCACGTCGTCAGCTCGGGCATTGAGGTAAGGATCATCCATTGAAGCGAAATCCGCCGCAATTCGTGACGTGGCGCCGATGACAGCAGAAACCGCATCCATGCCTTCCTTCACCAGCGCTTCCGCAGCCTGTGTAAGCTCATCGTCGCAGGCAATATCCTTGAGAGCAGCGATAATGCCGCGGTCGCTTTCTGCGAGATCCGTCGCGGCCAATGACATGTCCATGCGATGTTGCACGGTCGCGAAAGCCTGCGTCAGTCGCCCGGCTTCTGCCGGTATTTCGTTCGCTGCCAACAGGCGGTTTTCATGTTTGATTTCCGCCGGGAAAAAGCCGAAGGCTGGCCCGATGGCAAAGCCTTCACTGGCAGCAACCCCGCGCAATTTGCCCGTGGCTGAGGTATTGGAATTTGCCGAGAAGGCCTTGGGCTGAACAGGCGTGGGCTCGGCAGGTGCTTTTTCAGCTCTGTCTTCTTCCGCCGTGCCTGCATGCGGATCTTCAAGGTATCCGATCAGTGCCTCGATTGCCTCGATCTCATCGGCACCGCTCGCCCTTACGGTAACTGTCTCGTTTTCCTTGACGCCTAGCAGCATCAGCTTCACGGAACTCTTGGCACTGACGGATTTGTCGGCCTTGATCAGCTCGATATCCGACTCGAAACCCTTTGCGAGTTTGACAAATCTTGTGGCTGGCCGCGCATGCAATCCGTCATGCACCCGCACTATTGTCGAGCGTTCCATTCAAATCTCTCTTCGATAATTCATTACCCGATGGTAATCGTCGTTCCAACTTTCAACGCCGATACCAGCTCAGCCGTATCGATTTCCGATGCGCAAATTTCGCCTGGGCGTTCAACTTGATCGGACCCATTGAACGTAATGACGACATGTCCAATATCTTTGACCTTCTGCCAGGCATAATCGCCAATACCGGTGATGCTGGCAGAGACATCGCCAATATGGATTGCAGCCCCTACTGACGGTGTCTCGTCGGAAGGCTTGCCCTCGACAGCATGCAGGATCGAGACTTCTGCAAGTTCAGGCGGCGCGCCATCCGCAAACAGGATGACCACGCCTCCCTCGGCAAGATCCGCCACCTCAGGTCCGACGGCTGTTACCCGTGTTTTCAATAGGACTGACATATGGCGAACCTCTTTTTCTTATTGAACTCAAAATACGATCAGGCTGACGATCCAGGCTATAACCACCGATACAGGCCCCATGATCTGGCGACTGATCAGAACCGCTGGCACGCCGATTTCGATCGTCTTGGGCTTGGCTTCACCGAGCGCCAGGCCAACCGGGACAAAGTCACAGCCTACCTGTGTATTATAGGCGAACAGTGCAGGCAGAGCCATTGCCGGTGAAATCGTGCCGTTGGCGATCTGCGGTCCGATAATCGCGACGCCGATAACCTGGGCGATAACCGCACCTGGTCCCAAAATCGGCGACAGGAACGGCAGGCCGCAGATGGCTGAAAGGATCAGCAAACCGACGATATTGTTGGCAAGCGGTCCCATTGGTTGCGCCAGCACATCGCCGATCCCGGTATAAAGGATGAAGCCGATCAGCATGGTCACAAACGCCATGAACGGCAGAACGTTGCGCACGACCTGATCGATGGTACGGCGACCGGCATTGAAGAAAATGCCGACCACACGGCCCATCGCTCGGCCGATAGTGCTGATAAAGCCTATCAACCCACCTTCACCGTTGTCCGACGCTGCAGTCCGGCTTGCCATGGATGCGGCAAGTTCTGCAGGCGTCGGAGGCGAGTCCTGGGACGATCTTGCTCCTGCAACTGCTGCCGGTTGTGACCCGTCGGCGAGTTCGATATTGGCCTCTTTTACACCTGAAACGTAGATATCTTCAGTAATGAACTGCGCCAAGGGCCCTGCTTGGCCGACCGGCGTCAGATTGACGGTCGGAATACGTTTGCGCGGATAAACACCGCAGCGGGCCGTACCGCCGCAGTCTACGACAACTACGCCCATCTCGCCTTCAACCGGGGGCGCCTTGAAACCGTCAACCGCCTCTCCGCCCGTGAGTTCTGCAATGCGGCGCGCGACAGGATGAATGCCGCCACCGGTGACGGACACGACCTTGTTACGCTCAGGCGTCAGCTGAATGACGAGCGGGCCGCCCCAACCATTACTGCCTCTGGAAATTTTTACTGCCTTATAGGTCTTTGACATTTTACTTCTCCCCGCCCCGACTTAAAGTTCAATGCCCTGACGGCGTGCCATGATGGCGGTAATGCGCTCGGTCAGCATACCCTTCAGGAGGATGACAACCAGACCAACGAGCGCGTACCAGATGGCGACGTTGATGTGATAGCCGACGGGAACCGCGCCTTTTTTCTCAAGTTCGAGAAGCGCGACGAGAATACCGCCCCAAACGAAATATTCGCCGGGATTAATGTGCGGGAACAGACCAAGCGGTGGATGCACATAGGATACGGCCGCATCGTAGAATGCCGGCTTGTGCTTTTCTTCGAGGAATGAACCAAACGTATAAGCCATCGGGTTTGTGAGGAAGAAGACGGAAAGCACGGGCAAGACGGTGTAGCGCGTCAGTGCAATACGACCTGCACCCCGAGCGATACCATGCACACGTTCTTCACCGACAAGTTCCGTCAAAGCGTAGAATGCGGTCATCAGCACGACAAGCGTCGGGATAATGCCTGTTACAAATCCGGCGAAAACCTCGCCGCCCTTCTGGAAGATACCGATGAAGTATTTACCGACGTTGGTCAGCCAGCCGAGCTGCTCCTCCTGCTGGACATTCTTCAGCTTGTCCTTGAATTCCTCGACAGTGATATCCCCCGTCGATTGCGCAAGCACGACAAGATCGTTGCCCGCATGCGTGATGGCTTGCTTGCCGTGGAGCGCCGCATCCGAGACCATCGATCCCGCCACCGAGATATGGTGCGCGGCTATGTCCGCATGTTGCGCCAGCATTGTTAAAATTGACATGTTCCCTCCTCCTTATCGACCGTTTTCCAAACGACCGTCCCTATGCGTTGACTGGCTTGATCCCGATTAGACCGGGCCGTTTCGGCTCTGCCCTGGCCTTGTCTATCTGTTCGATTGCACGCTCCGCCGCCTTGGCGATATTCGGCTCTCCCAGACCCGTCATCACAGGATCGGTGCGCAATGCGTTCAGCGAGATACCCTCAAACTCCTCGCGCCGCTTGAATTTCGCAAAAACCGATCTGCCACTCATCACGAGAAAACGCTGAACCACGAGGTCCGGCGTGACGAGAATAAGAACGATCACGCCTTTGCCAAAACGGCCGCGAACATTCCCCGCGCCAACAAAACCATCATTGTATTTGGAAGTGATGCCCTTCATCACATCGCCGTAGTGGCGCATCTGGTACCAGACGCCCAGTGATTGCAACGCCCACAAAATCCCAAGGGCAAGCAATCCCCATTGCCACATTGCCATGTCTTCAACCTCCCAACGCCCGACCGCAAACATATGCTATGATCGAACGAAAAAATATAGAACATTTGTTTTTTGTAATGTCAATATGTATGATTTCAGTTCCGTTAGAACTTGGCTTGTGCTGCATGACAGCGTATGACGTGATACAATGAATTTGAAGGTGAGAACGGCATGGATTTTCTGTTCAGAGACGAATTGGTCCATATGCCGGATTTACGGCACAGGCTTCGCCAACTGCGTTGGTTTCGCATGGCTTTTCGCAAGAATGCCGCGCTGATTGCGGAACATTATGGTTATCATTTTGCCATCGACGAAACCAGGCTGACCCGGGCTTTTCTCAACTGGGTCGAGACGGTTGAGCAACAAAAGTCTTATGCACAGATCGATCGCAAGGATTTCATCATCTTCGCTGCGGGCCTTGTGCTCAAAGAGCTTATCACCATAGGACCGGCAACGGTTCGAAGCCATCCCAAGCAGAGCGAATCGCAGCTGACAGAAATGCAGGAGATTATCGCGTTCTGGCCTGAAGGGTTCCTCTATACCAATTACTGTGTCGGCGCGATCGCCGCAATTTGCGAGCAGGAATTTGGTACCGCTCCGAAGATCGACGCATGCGCGGACGATCTGCGCACATGGTGGTCATACCGCGAGAATGTCCGCGAGATGCCAGATCAAGCGATCGCCTTTCTCGACAGGTTCCTCGGCGCGGAGCCCAACTGGATCATGCCAAATCTGGCTTCGGCCCGCAGTGCCATTCAGCGGGCGCTTGTTTCGCCAAAGTCGAGCAGCACTACGCTACCGAACGGCTGACCTCTGCCAGTATCCGCATGATCTTTTCACGCTGTTCCAGCTGCGGCATATGTCCGGTCCCGGCAAAGAGATGCACAGCGATTTCGCCCGGCAGCCCCGCGGCATGTGTCGCCGGGATCACCCGATCGGCTGCTCCGAAAATCACACGGACCGGAATGGTCAGATTGGCAAGGGTTTGTCTGACATCGATGACCTGCGTTCCGTCAGCGAAAAAACGGTCGGCAACGAGCTGCTGCGCATCGCGCAAAGCCACATTTTGCGATTGAGCCAGCGTTGCGCTGATAAATGGCTTGGTCAAAAGATTTTCATCCTGAACCAGCTGCTTCATCCACGCGACGAGGCTCGGCTCAGTACGAGCCCGGACGAACCCTGAAAGAAACGCACCACTGATTTCAGGTCCAAGCCCGGCCGATGCAATCAGGACCAGCGCACGAATATCGAGATGGCTGCGGGCAGCCACTTCGGTTGCGACCGCGCCGCCGAACGAGTGCGCGACCAAGACTATTGGTCCAGAGTGACAGGCAGCAACGGTTTGTTCAACCAATTCGGCAATCGCATGCAGATCATCTGGAATGGTGTGCGACGAAGCGCCATGACCGGGCAGATCGATGGCAAGGATCGGATTGTCCAGCGTTCCACCGCCCAGCATCGGTCTCCAGCTGTTGAGATCGGAGCCGAAGCCATGGATCAGGACAAGCGGCGCGAGCTCCGAATTCTTGCCTTCACGCAGCCATGCCGCGTGCAGCGGAGCACCGGCTTGAACGGCAGGTTCGCGAACCTGCACGACGGGCTTTGCGACCGCCGCACCCTGCGCGACGCCATTTTCGACATCTTTCTTCTGGATGCGTCCCTTGGGTCCAGACCCTGAAACCGACGTCAGATCAATGCCAGCTTCCTTGGCAACCCGCCGGGCAAGGGGCGTCGCACGAACGCCGTCAGCTTTGTCAGCGGTCGTTGTCGTTGTTGCGGGCGCGGTTTCCACCGATTCAGCCGCAGGCTTTGCCGCTGGCGCAACAACTGCCGGTACATCGGCACCGTTTGTTGGCAGCGCATCCGTGTAGGCCTCACCTTCGGCAAAGATCCACGCTACTGCCTGGCCCACAGGAACTGTCGTGCCCTCCGCCGCCGTGACATTGCGCAAAATGCCCGAAGACGGTGCATCCACTTCCATGGCTGCCTTGTCAGTCTCGATTTCGAACAGCACCTGCCCTTTGGTGACAGCATCGCCATCCTTGGCGTACCAGCGCGAAATCTGGCCGCTTTCCATATCCATATCGACCTTGGGCAGGATCACCTCGACGGCCATGGCTTAACGTATCCCTTTAACGAGGTCGCGGGCGCTCTTCAGAATACCGGGCACTTGCGGCACCGTCGCCTTCTCGAGCTCCGGATTATAAGGAATAGGCGTTTCTGCCCCACCAAGGCGCACGATCGGCGCATCGAGATAATCGAAGGCCTCGCTTTCGGCGATCATCGCGCTGACTTCTGCCCCGATGCCAAGCGTTTTCACGCCTTCATAGACGCACATCAGCTTCGACGTTTTTTTGACACTGGCGATGATGGTTTCCTTGTCCATCGGACGCACGGTGCGCAAATCGACGACCTCGACATTGATGCCTTCTTTTTCGAGCTCACGCGCCGCTTCCAGTGCCTTGTGCACCATGATGGCCGAAGCAACGATGGTCAGGTCGGTTCCTTCGCGTACGACAGCAGCCTTGCCGATCGGCACGGTATAGTGCCCTTCCGGAACGTGACCCTTCATCTTGTAGAGCAGCTTGTGCTCGAAAATCATGACGGGATCCGGGTCTTCGATGGCCGCGAGCAACATGCCCTTGGCATCATACGGCGTCGACGGCTGGATAACCTTCAGGCCAGGTACGTGACCAAACCACGCCTCAAGGCTTTGGCTGTGTTGCGCCGCGGCGCCTGTACCGGAGCCGGCAGGAAAGCGCATCACCAGAGGCACCGAGACGGCACCGCCAAGCATATAGCGAATTTTGGCCGCCTGATTGACGATCTGTTCCATCGCCAGCGCGGCGAAATCCGAAAACTGGAACTCGAAGATTGGCCGCATTCCGGTCAAGGCCGCACCGACGGCAACACCCGCACCGCCAAGCTCGGAGATCGGCGTGTCCATCACCCGATCTTCACCGAAACGATGCACGAGATCACCCGTCACCTGAAAAGCGCCGCCGTAGACGCCGATGTCCTCGCCCATCAGGAACACGCGGTCATCGGCTTCCATGGCAATAGCCATGGCTTCCTGGATTGCCTGCGAATAGCTCAGCTCGCGGATTATCTCATTCATTAGATATCAACCGTGTAGACGTCGCGTGTCAGATTATCGAGGGTAGGCGATGGGCTGTTCTTGGCGAATTCGATCGCCTCGGCAATCTCCGCCTCGGCGCTTGTACGGATCGCTTCGATGTCGGCGTCGTTGACGAAACCGAATTCCTTGAGCTGATCTTCGAACAGATGGATCGGATCGCGATTGCTGATCCAGTCCTCGATCTCTTCTTTAGTGCGATAGCGGTTTCGGTCGCTCTTCGAATGACCGCGATGACGATAGGTCTTGCACTCGATGAGGGTTGGCCCCTCACCCCGGCGCGCCCGTTCCACCGCATCGTGCGAGGCTTCGGCGACATCGGAGAGATTGTTACCATCGACGACAACGCCCGGCATGTTGTAGGCGACCGCGCGATCAGCAACATTGGCAACAGCCGTCGAACGCTTGGTCGATGTGGACATGCCATAACCATTGTTCTCGCAGACGAAAACCACCGGCAGCTTCCAGATTGAAGCCATGTTGAGCGCTTCATGAAATGCGCCCTCATTGTTGGCGCCATCGCCGAAATAGGAGATGACGACCTTGCCGTTCTTCTGCTTCTTTGCGGACAGAGCGGCACCAACGGCAATCGGGATACCGCCACCGACGATGCCATTCGCACCGAGATTGCCCTTGGAGACGTCGGCGATATGCATGGAGCCACCACGGCCCTTGCAGTATCCGGTTTCCTTGCCGAAGAACTCGGCGAACATTTTCGAGACTTCCGCGCCCTTGGCGATGCAGTGACCATGACCGCGATGTGTCGAGGTGATCATGTCATCTTCGGCGAGCGGCATTGAAATGCCAACCGCGCTCGCTTCCTGACCAATAGACAGGTGCATGGTGCCGTGGATAAGACCGCGCGTATACGACTCCTCAGCGCCCTCTTCGAAGCGGCGTATCAGATACATCTTGCGCAGTGCTTCCTTCAGCTGTTCCGGCGGATAATGCCGAAACGCGAAGGGAAGGTTGCTACCATCGTCATGGCGCTTGGCGCTTGAATTTCTGGCGGATGCCATGTCGGCACTCCCTGTCTTTAGATGCTTTCGAGGCTCACGCCCCATAAACCAGCCTGTCCTGGCGGGCCCTGAGTTCAACGATCCTGGAGCCTTGCGCGGGGGCGGCGTTGGCGCTGGTGATGAGTTCGCCCTTGCTGATGGCTGTCGTGACGCTGCCGCCCTGCAGCAGGCCGCAGGGGATGGCACCGGCGACCCTTGCTTCGCCCGCCGTCATGATCCACGCGCGGTAGCAATATTCGCCAATCGCATCGAGCCTGTCGCCGGGTTTCAGATCCTTCTTGGCGACGGCGCAGACCTCGGCAACCGGCTTGGCCAGCGGCACCATGTCGGCCTTGCCGTAGAGAACCACGCGGGCGCAGGTCAGCGGCACTTCCAGCGAGGTCAGGTGATAGGGCCGATGGAAGGTGAAATACGGACCCTTGCCCATCTTCAGGTCTTCCATGCGCTCCGAGATGCGCGGATGCGACATGTCGGCAACGACGAAGACGCCCGG
>NZ_QPJM01000039.1 GCF_003337575.1 Phyllobacterium bourgognense | reverse complement strand
CACAGAAAGCGGTGAAGGCTAGCGGCCGATGCAAGGCACAGTTAGTTTCACACAGGAACCGACGGTTCCAACATTACTGCTCGCGCCCTGATCGCTTGTGCATCTAGCCAAGCGGGAAAACCCCGATCGATATGGGCTTCATAGGCGGATTTTGGTTTGAGCCTGCTAACTCGACCTGTTTGTGCCACAAGTACGATGGCGGAATAAGCTGATGGGTTCAGCTAGTGCTCAACGTGAACGCATTTTCCGTGATCAGCCAAGACTTCGATGACTCGGCATTCGGAGACTTGGCCATGTCTGCACCCTTCGACCATCAGTTCCAATTCACCCTTGAGCGCGTTGAGGCTGCGTATCCGATGCTCGACGTCGACCAGCCGCTCTTTGGCAATCTGGTCCGCCGTTCCGCAGGGCTGATTGGGATCATCCTGCAACGCGAGCAGTGTGCGGATTGCATCGATTTCGAAACCTAGTTCACGCGAATGCCGGATGAAAGCCAGCCTGCGTACATCAACTGTTGCGTAGGATCTGCGATTGCCACCTGTGCGCGCAGGCACGGGCAACAAACCGATGTGTTCGTAATATCGGTTCGTCGATACCTTCACGCCGCTGCAGTCACTAGAGGATGTAGGGTTACAAAAACGGAAATCAATGGAGAGTGAATCATGATGGCGGCATCGACCAAGGCACGCTTTCGCGTCGAAGGCATGGACTGCGCTAGTTGCGCTTGCAAGATCGACACTGCCGTGCGTCGATTGCCAGGAATTGCCGACGTATCCGTTTCTGTGAGTGCCGGCACCATGACCATTAATCACGATGGTAACCCCAGCCCACTATCGTCTACGTTTTGGTGCCTTGCGTCAGGCACTGAAGCAAAATTAGAAAAAGATCCCGAACCAAAATGTTCGGGGTTGTTTCCGTTACTGGGCCTTTTCGGGTATGGGTTCGGCGAAACTCGAAGGGCCCGTCAGCCTTACCGCGGGGCGTTTTGCGTTTCTAGTGCCTGCTTCCCGGCCCCAGTGATTTGCCACTTCCAACTTGTCGGCCCGCTTTGAACATACTCGGTCCATCCTTGGCGTTCACTGGAAAGCTCAGTCTGGCCATGCGGCGTATAGTGTCGATCGAACAGGGGATCGCACTCGAGGCCCAAAATCCAGAAATGCTGCAGTTTTGTTAAAGCCAAGACCAGCCACCAAACCTTTCGAAGATTTGGCAATCATACATGTTTTGCGACAATCAATGATACGTGGCGAACTGACGGTCCAACATGGCTTCACGATGGGCGGCTATCGAAGCAATAATCTGAAAGTCGCGCGCTCCCCCATCGAAGATATTCATTATGGTTCGCGCCAAGCGGTCCGCATTTTTATAGGACACCGGGTCGAGGCCGAGAAGCTCGCACGCCTTAAGGTGGGCGTCCTGCATAATGTACCAGTCGTCTTCGCTGTAGGTGAATTGTTCAAAAAGATGCAGAGACATGACAGGTCCTCCAACATCAATGGCTGGAGCGCGTACGGCTCTCAATCGCTAGTGCGCCGTTGATAGACCAGCGACCTAGATATTAAAAAACTCAAGTGGGCTGGCGTCAATAGTATGTCTGCCAGTGACAATCACACTAGGCACGCCGCCGTGGCCTGTTCTTGTGCCACCGGAAGGCCTTGCCTGTTGGCGGTCCGCGTTCGGGCTCATCGACGTAGTTGCCCGCCTCCTTGGCAGCTTGGATGTTCTAAATCTCCTTATCGGTGGCGGACCATTCGATGGTAGATTACGCCGCGCTGAAAAATTGAGGGACCACGAAGGCGGGCCAAATGATGAAGATTGGCATTACATTCGATCTCAGGGACGACTACGCGAAGGAAGGCTACTCCGAGGAAGAGATTGCCGAGTTCGACAGGTTAGAGACGATCGAGGCAATAGAATCGGCGTTGCACTCACTGGGTCATTCGACGGAACGTATCGGTACTGCCAAGGCGCTGGCAATGCGGTTGGGTCAAGGCGATCGGTGGGATCTCGTTTTTAACAGCGCAGAGGGAATGTACGGTTTCGGCCGCCAAGCATTGGCACCCGCCCTGCTGGAGGCCTATGAGGTTCCTTATATGTTTGCCGATCCGCTTTGTCTTACTGTCACATTGCATAAGGCGACGGCGAAGCAGGTTGTTCGCGACAGTGGTATCCGAACAGCCGATTTCGCGGTTGTCGAGACGATTTCTGATATTACGAGTGTTTCCCTGCCGTTCCCCTTGTTCATAAAACCCATTGCCGAGGGTACCAGCAAGGGTATCTCCGCCGTGTCGAAAATCCACGATCGGGGAGAATTGCAGTCGGGGTGCGAGCGGTTGCTCGCCCGCCACAGACAACCAGTGCTTGTCGAAGTCTATTTGCCCGGGCGCGAATTCACGGTGGGTATTCTAGGAACAGGATCTGCTGCCTATTCACTCGGGACAATGGAGATAGTCCTCAAAGACGGGCCGGAGCCTGAAATATACTCTTACGACAACAAGAAGCATTTTGACGAGCGGGTCGCTCCCCGTCTGGTAGATGACGCGACGAGTAGAGCCGCCGCGGACCTCGCGATCGCGGCGTGGATGTGTCTCGGGGGGCGTGATGGTGGCCGCGTCGACGTCCGTTGCGATAGTGCAGGCGAAGTCAATTTCATGGAAGCAAATCCGCTCGCGGGCATGCATCCCAGAGATTCGGATCTCCCGCTCATCGCCCGAATGACCAACCTGTCTTACGTCTCGCTGATCGAGAAGATCGTGGCGTCTGCTTCGACACGTATTTTTCGATAGCTTGGACGGCTCCCTTCTATTCCCAAGATGAACCAATCTCAAAGGCTTAAGCCTTACTGACTAGAACCGTCGGTTACCCGCTCTCGGCAAAATAATGGTATGTTGGAGAGGGGAAAGAATATGCTGCAGCGCAGGCTTGTTACGATACTGGCCGCTGACGCGGTCGAGTACAGCCGCCTCGTCGGGAAAGACGAGGAAGCCGCTCTCGCGCTCTTCAAAGATTGTGCGGCAATCATCCAGGACCGTGTTCAGGCCCATAACGGCCGCGTATTCGGCGGTGCCGGCGATAGCGTGATCGCGGCATTCCACAGCCCTGTCGAGGCCATGCGCTGTGCCGTGGAAATCCAAAATCAAATAATGCTGCTCGATGAGAAGCTGTCGGAAGACTGGCGCATGCTTTTCCGTGTGGGACTAAATCTGGGTGATGCCGTTGTCGAACAGGATAATCTCCTTGGCGATGCGGTTAATGTTGCAGCGCGTCTGGAAGGGCTGTCCGAGCCTGGCGGAATTTGCGTCTCCGGTACTCTTTACGAGCAAGTGAAACACCTGCCGAACCTGGGCTTTGTAGACCTTGGCTCAAAAAAACTGAAGAATATCCCCATTCCGGTACACGTTTACTCAATCAAAGGCGTGGGTCCAACGCACTCGCGCAGGCGCATCCCTGCGTGGGGATTTGCGGCAGCAACAGCAGTGCTTCTTGCAGTTATTGCACTTCCGGTCTGGTGGAAGTACGCACCCGAGATAACAGCCAAAATGGAAACCGGATCGCACCTCCTGTCGCCGTCGCAACCTTCCATCGCGGTCCTGCCGCTTGACAATGTCAGCGGCGACCCGACGCAAGAGTACTTCAGCAACGGCATCACCAATGACATCACGAGTGACCTTTCCAAATTCTCCGGCCTCATGGTCATCGCCTACAACTCGGCATCCACGTTCAAGGGCAAGCCGACCAAAGTTCAGGACATAGGGAAGGCACTGAGCGTGCGTTATGTGCTGGAAGGCACCGTACAAAAGACCCCGGAGCGGCTGCGGATCAACGCCCAACTCATTGATGCCGAGACTGGCTATCACCTATGGGCCAACCGCTACGATCAGACTTTGGGGGACACGTTTACGGTACAGGAGGATATTACCAAGAATATCGTCACGGCCCTGGCCGTTAAGGTGACGGCGGCCGAAGAGCGGCGCTCCAACAAGAAGCTCACACAAAACATGAGCGCTTATGACTATTATCTGAAGGGTAAAGCGATTTGGGCCGATCCCAGTAAGGTCACGCCGGAGGGAAATGCCGAGGCCCGTCTGCTTTTTGAAAAAGCGATCGAGCTCGATCCGAACTATTCGTCCGCCTATGCCGAACTGTCCTACGTCTATGTCAGGGCGGCGCAGAGCGGCTTTACTGATGATGCAGCAGCATCACTCCAAAAGGCCGAAGACCTTGCAAAGAAGGCCCTGGCGTTGAATGACGATTTCAGCAGCCATTGGTACCTGGCCATTGTCGCGTGGAACAAGGGTGAGTTCGAAAAGGCTTTCAGGGAATACGAAACAGCACGCCAAATAAATCCCAACGATCCGGACCTCGCAGCCGACATGGCAGAGGCGCTGATTTACGGCGGCGAGCCCGAGAAGGCGATAGAGCAGATCGAAGCTGCCAAGCTTCGCAATCCATTTTATGAATACTGGTATGATTGGAACGAAGGCAGGGCCCGGTATATGGCCGGCCAGTATCAGGCCGCCATCGACGCCATCGGCAGGATCAACTCTCCACCGAACGACGTCCGTTTGATCACTGCAGCAAGCAAGGCGCAGCTCGGCGACATTCCGGCAGCTCAAGCCATTATGGCCGAGTTCAGCAAAATTGATCCCGACTGGTCGATCGCGAAATCGGCCGCTTATTTCTATCGGAAGGACAGCGACCGACAGCACTGGCTGACTGGATTACGGAAGGCCGGATTGAAGGAGATGTAGGGTCGAACGGCCCTGAAAGCTCTTTAGTAATTGGCCGAAACCACAACCGAAGTAAAAGCAAAGGGGAAATGACATGACTACCGCCCAAGCCAAGGTGCTTACCCGACAAGCAAGAAATAAACCGTTGACTCCCGAAGGAAATGAAGAGGCAAAGGAGCTCTACCGAAAGGCGATAGACGAAGAAGATATCAATTATCTGCCCGCCTATGCCGAATTGTCCTACGCTTGGTGCCGGGATTTGGAAAATGACTGGGGCCCTCGCCAGACAGCGCTTGAGCAGGCCGAGCGGCGGGCCCTAGAAGCCGTCGAGTTGAGCAAGGATGAGAACAAAGGCTGGCACAAATTTTTCATGGGCCACTGGTATCTCGGAATCTTCCGTTGGCATCAGGGCAAATTTACTGAAAGCTTTCAGGAATACGCCACCGCCCGCGAGCTCGTTGAAAGTAAGCCCGATTCTGAATGGTACGTCAAAAACCTCGCCGACCTTGACGCCGACATGGCAGAGGCGTTGATCTATCATGGTGATCCGAAACGGGCAGTTCAGCTTGTTCTCGATGCAATGGATCGCAATAAGGATCACGCCTATTGGTACCATTGGATCAAGGCAAGAGGGGATTACCATCTCGGGCGATACCAGGACGCCATAGACGAGATCGGAAAGATTGTACCCCAAGAGAAGCAGCCTAACGATGTCCGGCTGATACTGGCTGCAAGCAAAGCCCAACTCGCAACCACCGAGGCAGACGTTGGGAAGGCAGAGAAAATGTTAAGCGAGGCAAAAGCGATCATGGAGGAGTTCAGCAAGATTGAACCGAACTGGACACTGGCAAAGTCAGCGGCCTATGAATATGGCAGCGCAACTGAACGGGACCACTGGATCACTGGACTTGATAAAGCAGGGCTAAAGCATTCAGTAAACGATAATCCATAATCCTGTCGGCCATGGATAAGCACGACACGGGCCTTCCTCATCACATAGCGGGTCGGGGGCGGTTTCGCCGCGGTTTGGCTGGGTGGCTCCCACTCGTCTCGCAACCAATAGTTTGACGAGCTCCACCGGAAACAATCTAGCCACTATCTTCGAGTGATGAGTTCAAGAAACTCTTTCTTCGACATGCCCGGCATTAGGTAGCAAAAAACCAACCAAAAGCGGCTCAAGTAATTGATTAAAGGACTAATTCATCAAAATTTAGCGTAGCCGCCAGACGTTAAAGTCGGACTTGTGGAATGCGCGTAGAAGCCGCAATCCGCGACGCCGTCGCTCTCATCAACGACGTCCGCATATCATCAATTGCAAAACGAAGCGCTTCTGCTCTTGCTCGACACGTTCTGGTGGATAACCTGGTTCAACTTTGCCGTCATTTCGAGGGAGGGCATAGGTTAGAGTCAACATAAACATGGGGGCTGCAGAACTGGACAGGTGTCTTTTGCCGAGTTTATGCGCTTCGACGAGTTCCGCCCAACCCATCGTTTTTCATTCGAACAGACTGTACTCGCCCCTTGCGCAATGAATCCGCTTGCAATTCGGCCGATGTGCGCAAGTATCCAAGGCATTCAGTAGTGCGGAAAATCTGTTCATGTCCACTCAGCGTTTTACGCTTAAACGCCTCACGCCAGATGACGTCTGCCTTCTTCGTAAGTTGAATGCCTTGTTCGGAAACGCATTTTCCGATTGCCAGACATACGGAGACAACCCGCCAAGTGAGGCCTATATGAAGGACTTCCTGGCCAAGGATCACGTCGTTGCCTTGGTCGCGATGGCAGGCGGAGTTGTGACGGGTGGACTTGTCTCCTATGAACTTGACAAGTTTGAGCAGGCGCGACGTGAGTTCTATATTTATGACCTCGCAGTAGATGAAAGGTATCGTCGGCAAGGAATAGCGACGTCCCTTATCAACCACTTAAGAGATATCGCCAAGCGCCGCGGCGCGTGGGTCGTATACGTTCAAGCGGATTACGGTGATGACCCGGCGATTGCACTGTACGAAAAGCTCGGCATTCGCGAGGATGTTCTTCATTTTGACATAGTGACCGATCCGTAGCCCAGAAACAGGAACCCACTTCGCGAGCCCGCGATGGACGTGGTTCACCGTCCGGCCCAGGTGAATTGGAAGCGGCGTTTGACGGCAAACACGGTTGGTTCTGGCGCAATCGCACGGGAGCGATGTCACAATCAATAGCCGTCTGGATTTCCACCAGATTCTTGAGCGGTCCAGGGTTTGCGCCGTTTTGTGCGATCTGCAGAATTTCGTGGCGACGCGAGGAAATCAATTCTTTATCGCTGCGTCGATTTCCTTGACGTGCTGTGCTGCCATGTGAGTCCTCCAAGACGGCTGAAGTCGTGATGTGCCGCTCGGACAGACCGAAGTCAATCAACGAAGTCGAGGTGCGATTTTTGCATTCTCGCTGGCACGCCACGTAGGAAGCAGTCAACCGGGGTATTCGAGGGTCTACCGATCAAACTGCTCGACTCAGTGTCGGTTATCCCAAGCCCCGCAAAGCCATCACAGTTCCTCCAACGTGCCTCCTGTCGGCCTTCACTGGAAATACTGAAAGCGCAAAATTAACACGGGGCTTACAATGACTACAGCTGTCACGAGAAACAATCCTATGAGGGCCGCCGTCGCCATTTGTCCCGAGAATCGATAGCCAAGAAGATAGAGTTCGCGATTTTTTGACCGAATCATATCCCACCTCCATTAGTTCGGTTGCCACTTGACTAGCTTCCATGCTTGGCTGAAACGACGCAATTACCTACTTGGTTGCAGCAGCTGGGCATTTGACGAATCCGGCTGCAAAAGTTTCGTCTTGGGGTTAATCCAAAATCTTATGTTTGAATTGCTGATCGTCGGTTTTCTTATTCTCCTGAACGGCGTTTTCGCACTATCTGAGCTTGCGGTGGTCTCGGCACGTAAAGCCCGACTGGAGATGTTGCTTGATCGCGGTGTCGCGGGAGCAAGCGCGGCCATTGCGCTTTCGGAGAATCCCGGGAAGTTCCTATCAACAGTTCAAATCGGCATCACACTCGTCGGTATCATCGCGGGTGCGTTTTCCGGTGCAACACTTGGATCGCGCATGAGCGTATTCCTTGCTGGTGCAGGCGTGCGCGCGGATATCGCCGATCTGGCAGGGTATGCGCTCGTTATCGGTATCATCACCTATCTCTCGGTAATTATCGGCGAACTCGTTCCGAAGCATTTGGCATTGAAGAATCCGGAGCGCATTGCCTGCTTCATCGCCCGCCCCATGAACGTCCTGTCGCTTGTCGCTGCGCCGGCCGTATGGGCGCTGGATGCGTCGACGCGCGGTGTGTTCAGGCTCCTTGGCATATCGACCGCATCCGAAAGCGCCATAACCGATGAGGAAATCCTGACGATTGTCGCCGAGGCTGGCAGCACAGGCGTCATCGAGGAAGCAGAGCGCTCCATGATATCCGGCGTCATCAGGCTCGGTGACCGCAGCGTGCGCGCTGTGATGACGCCGCGAACCGAGGTCGAGATGGTCGATGTCGGCGAAGATGCGGTCTCACTGAAACGTAAACTCATCGCAGCCAACCACTCCTGTCTCCCGGCGTTTGACGGTGATCGCGACAACGTTGTCGGCGTCATAATGCTTCGGGATATGATCGAGCCGATGCTTGCGTCCTCGGCTGTGGTCATCCGCGATCACGTGCGCCATGCTCCGATCATTCCCGATACGATGGACGCCTTGGCGGCGCTCAAGGTCCTGCGAAATGCCGACGTGCCAATGGCGCTCGTTCACGACGAATATGGTCACTTTGAGGGACTTTTGACACCCGGCGACATCCTTGATGCCATTGCGGGCGCGTTCCGTTCGGATGAGGATCAGTCAGAAAATGAGGCGGTACGGCGGGAGGACGGATCATGGCTTCTTGCGGGTTGGATGCCCGTCGATGAAATGGCGGATTTGCTCGGTCTCGACCTACCTGAACACCGCCACTACGAGACGGTAGCGGGCTTTGTGATCGATCACTTGGAAAGGATTCCCGTAACGGGAGAGGCAATAGAAGTTGAGAATTGGCGATTCGAGGTCGTCGACCTTGATCACCGCCGCGTCGATAAAGTCTTGGCTTCCCGCTTGTAGCCAGGTCGGGGGTCTAAAGTTAGGAGATCTTTTCTCCAGTTCTGGCAGGGCTAGAACGTGGCTGGTGGCGACACTGCGTCATGCTCGAGCGAGATGTCATCTTAGAGGACCGTCGATGCGCTATCGAACGCACGGAGTTTGAAGATACACAATGAAGCTCGCGCCCATGGTGGCTACTTTCTTTCGAGCCCGCGCCATGCTTGCGGGTACTAAAGAAGCCCGGATTTTAGTCCGCGAGGCGAGTTAATTGTCAGCATCCCCCTTATGTTCGCCGCAATACCATTCAAGCCCGTAGCGCTTCTCAAATCCGAACGATCCCCACGCATTGCAGCCTTCGTGCATGCAGTAGTGTTCAAAAAGCCCGGCCGGGGCTTTCTCCATATGATCGGGATAGGCGGGTTTTGGGATTTCGCTCATTTGCCGATCTTCATCTTCAGGTGGACGCCCTTGTAATTCTGCGGAAGCCCTGCCTTGGCATGGGCCTTCGCCAGCTTGTCGAGCCACGCCGCAATGTCGCCAGGCACGGACTCAATGTCGTTACTCCAGGCGTTGACCAGAAACACATCGCATTCCAGGGCGGCGGCCAGATCAAGTTGGGACCATCGTAGAAGTTTCAGGCATTCGTTAAATCGTTCAGGCGTCAATATTGCTCCAGCTCCGGCACGTCGCCGGATTGAAACAGAATCGTCGTCGGCCCATATTCACCGATAACAGGTCGGGCTTCCCGACTCCAAGCCAAAACGCCCGCGCATTTCGCCGCGAGGTAGCGCGCCATTCGAGTGGCCTCTTCTGGGGTGTCGAACTGCATCGGATCGTAAGCCGGCACAATCCGCCCATTGTCCGCTCGGCTGAACGCTACGACGACAACAAGGCGAGCAGGATGGGCTTTTGCAACAGGCAGATCAGACATCCTTTTTCTTCATCAACTTGCGCAACTCGGTTTCCACCGACAGCAGCGCGTTTGGGTGCATCGCCAGGTTGGTATTCTCGGCAACTTCGATCATTGCGGCGAGGACTTCTTCCTTGGTCCATCCGGCAACCTGGGCATCGCCCAAGAGCTCAAGCATTCGATCTTCGACTGCCCGCTGACAATCAACGAAGCGTTCTGAGTCGTTTCTAGCGCGCGTAGGGCCGGGAATAGTCATGAGCCATCACCTGTGAACCGCTCGTCGTTGTATGGCTGTTCACCAAAGTCTTTTGCGCTATAAAGGGCGATCAATTGCCCTTCGCCGTCATCGGGCACTCCGGAAAAAAGAAATACCTCACCGAGTTCGGGATGATGACCGTGGACGCCATTAAACGGGAACTCGTCGGGATCGGAGGATTCGTGAACGGTCACGTCGTCAACAGAGTTGTCCTTCACATGAATAATGATTTCTGCAGAACCTGAAAGCTCCTGCGTATGCGTCAACGCTTCCCTGACCTCAAATTCAAACTCCGGATCCCAGCCTTCATTGCCAATGAAATCCTTGTCGCGGAACCTGACTTTCCATGGCATGGCTCAATCCTCCGATCAGAGCAGCAACGGTTGTTCTTCCTCTGCCTTCGGTTGTGGCAAAACAATCAGTTCATTATCGGGCAGGGGTCTTTGCAACTGTAGCGCTTCTTCGGTCGGCGCATTCATCCAGGTGTCGATTTCCTCGGTGGTGCGCAAGATGACTGGCATTGCCTGTTCATGGATCGGTTTGACGATGGCATTCGGGAAGGTCGTCAGAAACGCAAAGATATCAGCCTGCACTGGCCCTTCCTTCTTCTTGCGCACGCTGTACCAGTTCGTCCAGATGCCAGCGAAGCAGAACAGTGGATTGTGCTCATTGAGCGCAAACCAATGGAGTGGCTTCTTCTTGGTGACTGGGTCCGGTAGCTTGCCGTATTCGGAGAAACTTGTCGCAGGGACAACGCAGCGGTTTGCCGGCCCAAGCCAAGCCTGCCAGTGCGGTGATTTGACGTTGCGGATATTGGTGACACCGTAATCGACCTCGCCCTTCAGAAATTGTGGCGGCGTCGGCATGCCCCATCGAGCTATTGCCAGCTCACGGTCACCATTTGCGTCCTTCCGGCCAATCGGTGCGGGATAGTCGGGAAAGACATCCATCTGCGGAGTTAGGCGATTGGTCAGGTCGTTGATCGGCAGGAAGAGCCGCCGCATCGCTTCGTGGGTGGTTGTGGCGTTATAAAGGTTGCACATGGGCTAATCTCTCAGCTTGTTCCTGGCACCGATCAATTCATTTCCCGCGATCCGGAAACAATGCAGCGCAGTTTTCTGTTTAAACCGCGGACTGTCGCGTGTTTTCCGTATTTCCCTTCCAATGCATATCGATCCAACGAACCTATCCGACCACAGTGGATGCAATATGCAAACAGATCGTCCCAGCTTCCCAGATCCGAAAATCCTGCGTCTCTTTGATCGGCCTAAGATATCGCTTGGAAGACATCTCTGCCCACCCTCACGCGAACATTCTTTGAACGCCACGTCTTTTTCTTCCGTTCCGCCGGCGTGATCCATTCTCCGTCAAATGCCCGAAACGGCCGCTAGCCGTTTCGCATCCGACTGGTTCGCAACGTCCAAACCGCATTTTTGCGCCGGAAAGGCCGCCGCAGCAAAAGGCGGTTTCGCCGCAAAAAGCAACAGCCACAAAACCGCAGCCATGTTCCATAATATGCGTTATGCGATTTTTGTCAACAATTTCAGCAAGTTAAGTCTGCATCAGCGCGAGACTTTTCGTACAAAAGGCGAGGAAACTTCCGAGAAAATGGTGAATCTTAGTCGAAAAACCTAAGTACTTAGGCAGGATGGAAGATATCCGAGCTTCGTTCATATCGACAGTCGAGGGTATCAGGCAGACTGGTAGTGTGGCCCTCCACGGCAACGAGCGATAGCGCCCTGATGCCGCGCTTGCGGGTACTGGGGCCAAGAGATATAGAGGCCCATCATTCCAGGGGAAATCTATGAAATCGTTTTGGCTGGCCACGGGCTTATTCTTCGTGATTGCGAACTCGGCGTACGCCTCCGAGACTTTTGATTGGCCATCGCAACTGCAAAAAAGTCTGACGACTTTCGAAAGCGGCCTCGGATCCAGCGCAAAGTGCGAGCGCGCGGGGCACACAATTTCCTTTGAGAAGGTAGATCAAAACACGACTATCGAACCGGATCTCTTCAAACCTGTTTATACTGAATATAACCCGTTCGCTGATCAGGACGACCTCTCCGTAGATAACACCCCTGGCTACTATACGGTCGAGGGTGTGGCTACGACGAAGTGTGAGATTGGGCGGCAGGCCACAGCAAACGCATATGCTTTGAATGATCGCATCTTTCGCATTCAACTTACGTTCGACCGTTGTGAATCTCGTGATGAGAGGCCCCATGGGGGAACACTTCTCACTGAGCCAATTGTGTACGCAACGTGTGATGGTGTCGACCTCAAGGAACAGGACTTCGACGCTGCCCTGTACGAAGCTATCAAAGCAAGAAATAAGTATGGCTACAAAAAGAACGGTGATCAGGGGTACTTCGACCGCGAATGGTCAGGTAACAAGAGCGTCGAGTACCAGGCCGCTGAGGTGAGGTATGTCTTTGATTTTAACTGTAACGGGCGGTTCGAGGTTGAAAAACTTATGCGCAATCCGCTGTTTTCCGATGAGGCCCGAGGGGTCAAATGCTTGATTGACATTGAAAATTCTGATCTTGCACACTGGACTGCGACAGCGATGTATGAAGTTCTCAAGCCAGGCGTCATGTCTGACGACATTGTTGGGCAATACGTTTCGAATAGGCTGTTTATTGACGTTCCCACCGAGCAGAAAGTTATTCAGTCGATGCAGGCAGAGTTGCAGCTACGCATTGACGAGATCAAGAGGCAGATTGCGGAGCGCGTCGCCGAGCACGAAACGAAGGAGGACGCTGTGTCAAACATTCTGGGAGGGAAGTGATAGCTATCACACCCGGTGATCCTGTCGCCCTTGCCGTTGAGAAGTTCCGAGGGCAGCCCGCCCGGACAGTAGGGTCGTCCAGTATTCAGTGGAATATACGACCCGTCGATGCGTCCAGGTAAAGCCTGTTCTGCACGGTCATTCCACCACAATAGGTGAAGTATATCGGCTTGCCGCCGCTGCCAGTTTTGGCCATCCAGCCGCCCATTTCCTTGAATCCCGAGTCGGGAAACAATAAACGCTGTAGTGCGCTCCTTCTTCGGCGAAATGGAAGTGGTGGCCAAGGGCATGCGCCCCTAATTTCGTCGCAAGATGGCTGATCTCCCACAGGTTCTTTCGGTAACGACTGTCATTCTTGACCATGACCTGATGTGGGTAACATCTGTCCACCATCGTCGTCGAGAGCGCGCCACGACTTCTGGTCATCTCAGTGATCCGACTGCAGGCTTTTAGGCTTCCACCCGCGGGCAAAGCCGTGGCCCATCGCAAGCGCTGCGTATTCGAGTTCCTTTATCAAGCAATTGCGGTCGGATAGCAGATCTGCAATTGCAGCATGGACGTCACCCCCATGTTCGGCAATTAGTTGTTCGACTTCACCATCGTGTTTCAATTCGGGTTCGCTCATTGGCCTTCTCCTATTTTGAGACAAGCCTGTCCGCTCCCCATATGCGCGACAGAAGGGCTATAGATCTGGATGTGATGAAACCGCCGCAATAGCTTCGTGTTCTTATTTTGTTCTGCTTACAAATCGGAGTCAAGTGCTACCCAACATGGTAGGGCGTCGAGTGGGCCGATCTCTCGCTGTATGAATCTCGCTACCAATATTGGTTACTGATCATGCGAACCAGGATTTCTTAACTCGTGCAACCATCTTGAACAGAAACGAAGCTTCTCGTCCGTATTACGTTTGTGAAGAGCTGCGATTTTATCTTTGAATTCCGAAGGTAAAAGTTCTGCCATACCAGTGGTAACGCAAGAATACACCCACAGCACTATTCCTTCGGGATCAATGTGAGTGTGCGTGAGATCAACGTACGCCCCATGCGCGCGTGTAAGCAAAGTCAAATTATCAACTTCATCCGAATCCAGATATGCCTTAGGGTCGCGGTCTGCGTGTTTCAAAAAGTTCGCAACTTTACTCCGTTTATCCCAAAAATCTTTTGCAACATTTTTCGTAACCGAGGCGGTAACCTCTGTGAATCGTGAAGATGCATTTATCGGTAAACGATCTGCGATGTCGCGGATGAACTGCATCATTTCAGGATCGTTTGCGATAAAGCTAGGGAGTGTGCCCCGTCGGTATTCCTGAACATGGTAGAAAACCATATTAAGGTAGTCATCAGCCGCCTCGTCCCTACCTCGCGTGGTTTTAATGTTGCTTAGCAGCTTATAGGCGGCATGCGCGACGGTATGAACCGCTAACTCGTCCTCGCCATCAAAAAACATTCGAATCGCAGCGCAAAGTTGCCGCTTGGCAGCAGCAAGCTTGGTTACGTATAGTTTAGATGGTTCCTTCAAATTCCTGTTCCTAAGCCGCGCGCTATGTCGTCTCTGGCGCGGCTGCTCGGTTTCCAAACCAACCTTCTCGAGGGCTTTATCCATTCCCGGTTTAGCATCGTTCCATGCCTTGGTCCAAGCAGGTAAATCACGATGTTGGTACCTCATCATTTGATCGATTATGGCTCTGAGTTCCCGGCGATCGCGCAAAATATCCTCATCTTCCCTGGTCCAACTTCAAGGGCAAGGAAAAACGAATGCCAAGCGTGCGGCTATGCTTCAAAGGTCGGTTATGTGTTTCGCGATCTTATCGACAAAGCGGGTTAATCCTTGCCGCTTCAAATCCTCAAGAAACTCAAGCGCTGAAGGCCCCGACTTTCTCAAATTACGCCTAGCGTTTGAAGTGATGGAAACCGCCACATCAGGAAATTGAGAGTAAAGATTTAGAAGAAAGTCGTCGGGCGTTTGCCTGGTCATACCGTGCTTCTGAAGTTCTTCAGGTGGGAAATCCCGAGTGTTCCACGTTATAATTGTGGATGCGCCAGCCGAGATTCCTGCCGCAACGACATGCCGATCGTCAGCATCAGGAAGTGTAATATCGGAAATATGGTTCTCGTAGCCGGACACCGTTGCTTTTGGCAGCACGAGATTCATTAAATTTTTCGTTTTTTGCAATCTCTCTCGGGAAATGGCGGGATTGTTGGCGGCAAGGTTCCGAATCCATTCTTCATGAATTTCTTCAGTCCAGCGCGCTTCGACTAGCCGATCTACAGAGCATTGGACCAGGAGATTGCGTAGATGAAATGGATATAAGACACACGCGTCGAAGATGGCGACCTGGGGCTCAAATGGCATGATCGCGCATAAGTTCTTCGGTGTCTTCAGCTAGCGCATCGAGAGCAGCTTGCTGTGCGTCAATGCGAGCCTTGAGTGCTAACACATCTCGAAGTTTTGCACGTCGATGTTTGCCGACATAGCGAAACGGAAGTTCACCCATATCCATTCTGTGAACTACGAGCGGACGGGAGACTCCGAGAACTCGGGAAACATCATTGGGACTCAACTCTTGGTCTTCCGTAAGGATCGCAACTTCCTCTCCGCGTGCCAAGTGCTCCAATAGAACTCCGATCATTTCGTTGACTTCAGGGGGCAAAGCTACGGTTTCCGTGGCTTTTGATCCGGTTCGAAGGCGCAGTTCAACCTGACCGCTCCTGCCGGGGACAAAGCCCATTTGCTTCCGGTCGTGGTCCTGAAGCTTCCTAAACTGTAAAATCTGAGTGGTCATCGTTTATCTCCATCGACAACTTATATATACGACAATGGCGATCTAACTGCAATAACTGAAAGCCCGCAGCGACTTGAGGAGCTACATAACGACGCCTGAATACGCGGTCATGCGTCCATCGGACCCAACATCAATGTACGCCCGCTTTCCCCGTCTCCCAACAGCCATAAAGACTAATCGATCGGTGTGAACTTCTAGAAAGCGTAGCGCCTGCCCGCTCGCATCGTAGTGGGTGATGTTATCGCCGCCAGTCTCACGAATGCCTGCAGTCTGCAAAAAGTCGTCGTTGGATCTCGTGATTGCTATCTTTCGTAGCCGTCCTGGTCGTTGGAATAAGCCCCAAAGCAGACCAACGCAGCCAGACATGGCGGTTGCGCCGGCAGCAAAAGTCAGTGCGATCGCTTTAACTTCGGCATTATTGTCGTTCCCGTACGCCACAAACAACCAGACGGCCACGAATCCCATCACAAAACCAGAAGCTAGAAGAAGAGCGCTGCCGACCAAGGTTTTGAAAACAGTGCCAAAGAAACCTCTGTCGTGACCACGAACCAATTCTCGACCGCCGATAAACGGCACAGCCATGGCTCCTGCAACGGCTGCGAGGAAGAGGATAAGCAAGAAATTCTTCTTGGTGGATTTCCAGGCGTCTCTACCAATAGACAGGCCGTAGCCCGCAACCGCTGCGCCTCCAACTCCAGCTGCTATCAACGCAAGTGACGATCTCTTCATTTCAGGCCCTACCCCAAGTATATTATGCCGTGCTCGTTGCCAGACGATTGCGTTTTGTGAGAACTCTGATTTTCCAGATGAATGCGATTACGGCCCAAACTGCGCCTGCTATCCAAGCAATAACGAAAATCATAGATGCGATGATCTGATAGATTAATTCGCCAAGCAGAATGGCTTTCCTACCCAAAATTAGCAGAGCGGAAGATGTCTCTTTCCCCATGCGTTTTGCTAGTTCATTAAACTTTGCAAGCTCACGCGGATTCGCTGCATTCTCCAGTGATCGAAACGCACCCCTCACTCCAGCACTGGCTACGATGGACCCCGTGCTTTGAGTGAAAACTGCAAGCTCGTCGGCGGGACCTTGCCGGATCACTCCATCAAATCTCTTTCTGATGGCAGCGATGTCGGCCGGAACAACCTCCACCGCCAATTTCTTTAGCTTTGAAAAGTCGTGGTTGTTGAGGTCTTCAAATGAAAAAGATTGTAAGCTCGACTTAAGCGTTGAGAACTTTGGAGCACGCATAATTGGTGTGGTCAAGTCCGTGAGGGCGATTTTCAGTCGCGATGGATCGATGAGATTGGAGCTCAGCTTCAGCAATGAGCTTGTGAGAGTGCTGCTAAGCTTCTTTGCCTTATTAGCTGTCTTAATAATCGAAGCCCCTGCATCCAATGGACCAGATCCCGGCGCAACTGTGAGCAGTCCAAATGCGGCCAGTCCAAGGGTCAACTTGTCGTATGCTTGACCACGAGCAATCTTGTCTCCCTCGGTCACGATATCCCTGACGTCACCGACCCCGAAATAATCTGCTGTCATCGCACCGCCGATGCTGGCAGCAGAACCTGCTTCGCCTTTGGTTACACCTGAGATGAATTCGGTCGAATACCTCCAGACAGTCTGGAACGTCGAATGTTTGGTCTTTGAGATGACATCTACTGGAAGTGTATGACCGTATTTCTCGGCTAGACCAACCAAGTTTTGAGCCTCATCGATATCGTCTTCAGCAAGGGCAGAATTAATAGCGTCAATATATGCCTCGGTGCTCAGCCGTTTCAACCGATACTCGGTAATGGAAAATGGGTCGTAGTATTTGAATGCGAGTTGGAGTGCGCCGAATAATGGCGACCAAACAAATGCAATTAGAGAAGTCGCCAAGAGAAAGAGCGCAATGCCCTTTTTGATTTTCAATATCAATTATTTGTCCCCAAAGCCCCACCTCAGTATGCACGTCTAGGGTTCAATTTCAGCAGAATTCTTTGAGATTGATCGAGGAGGGAGAGAAAAGTGAGAGAAGACATCGCGACCTCCTCTTGTGAAGTCCGTTGCACGCAAGCATGGTATCGACGGGTAAGTTGGGAGTATTTTTGGTGCGTATATTATTGGTGATCGTTTTCACACTGTTCGTCTCTCAGCCGAATGCGCAAGCACAGAACCAAAATCCGCCACCCCAAGATAACAAATCTCAACGATACTTACTTCCAGTCGAAATTATTGAGAACGATCGAGACGCTGCTGATCGACGAGATCTCGAAAAAAGATCTGCCCAACATGACGCCGACGACTTAGCTGCTCAACGTCAGGCCGCGGAGGCTGCCGCACGAAGCGCGACCACATCGGAAGCTCAGCTTTTGCCAATTTGGCTCCAAGTTGCCATCGGAGTGATCGGAACCGGAGCACTTCTCTGGAACCTGTACTATATTCGGTTATCTACAACCTCGGCTGTTGCAGCTTCAGAGGCGGCTCTAGCAGCAAACGCCATTGCCCAGCAACATTTCATTGCCGATCAACGGCCGTGGCTTTCGGTAATCCGGAAACCTGCGATGAGCATCTATACAGAAAATGGCTCGCAATCATTAGGTGTTCTCGTCGAAGTTGAGAACGTGGGTAAGAGCCCTTGTATCAGCGTCACAGCGGATATGAACATCGAATATTCAAAATGCGACCGCGCGAAGGAGCTGGCACCCAGCTTACGTTCTCGTTCCAGAAGTGGAATACGGTCTGCTAAAAGTTGCTTTTCAAAGGAGCGCGCGGCCAATCACACGTCCAACCAGCAATGTTCCAATTCGCGGAAGAAACCCATCCAGACGGAAAGGAGCAAATTGGAAGGGTTGGCGCATCGATGATCAAACAAACAGCACAACACTTTATACGTCCCATTTAAATTTAAGCCGTCAAAAGTACTATTTGGAAGCCGGCGACAGAACTATTTCTATCCGTAGCTAACATACGGGAGCTACACGCGCTTGGTAGGTGCGGCTACGATGGTGCGTTGAAGAAGCTCCAGCATTGGAAATAGAGTCAACCTCGAGTAGTATAATCGGCGACTTTCCATTGAGGGCCATGAGATGGAAAAAGATTGGATTCCAAGACTAAAGGGGCATGCGGGCCTCCTTGAGAAGCTTGTCAGAGAAGTGCCAAAGGCCCTCAACCGCACGAGTCTGACATTGGATCAAGCGGCACGTCTGCAAGCGGTCATCGAAAAAGGGGTGCGCGACTTTGATGAGGTTCTGCAGCTAGCGGATCAAACCGACGTTGACGAGAAATATCGTGAAACTGCGGACAGCCTGGCACGAACCTGGCAGCATCTTTGTGATGAGGCTGAAGATAAAGTGCGCTCAATGAGCGAACCGGATGAACCTGCTGAGCACATTGGCGAGGACCACTCGGCTCCACTCAACGACAATGATGAAGAAGATCGGGCTGATACCGACCGGAAACAGTAGAAGCACGGTTTGGCACCCCTAAGCGCACGAGCCTCCGAAAAAACATATGCGAAATCCATGAGAGATGAGGCGGCGTGATGGAATGCCCCGCAGTTTCACGCAATTGACGATGGATGAATGGCGTATCGTTTCGCAGATGCTGCAGGCCAAGGCACGCTTGGCCCAGATTGCATCAATTCTTGGTCGTCATCGCTCCACGGTTCACCGCGAGATC
>NZ_QPJM01000038.1 GCF_003337575.1 Phyllobacterium bourgognense | reverse complement strand
ATTCACGCCGCCAACGCTGTCATCCTCGACGGCGGAGTATGGCTACTGACCGACTTCAACGAAAAACCAGTGGCAACCAGCGTCAAGGAGCCGCCTGCCGAAATTCAGGATGACATCGTCAGGATGCGAAAAAATCTGGAGCAAATACGGACACCCAAATTGAAAGACGCCGATATTGCTCTTTGGATAAACGGGACAGTGGCGCATCTGGTTCAAGACAGATTCAACCAACTTCCTGCTGCAAACAGGACCGCAACCGTCAAGTCGGTGCAATTCAACGGCCGGCTTGCCGATCAAAAATGGAGCGCAGATGTTCTGGGTGAGGGCGGGGTTTTCGCCGAGCCTGCTGACCCAGGGGCGGTAGCGGCAACAATAGTGCTGAATACGGTCGGCATATCCTGGACCAAAGGGAGACGCTTGAAAATTTCACTCAACGCGCAGGTCGACGCCAAGGCATCCGTGGATCTGCATGTCGACCCCTTGATAGGACGAGGCGTCGGTACGACGGTCGACCTGCTCGGAAATGCGAGCATAGCGTCCGGGTTCGATGCGCGCTTCGAAATAGGCGAGGTGGGTGGCAACACAGTCGTGATGCTAAAGCCTGACATCGGTTGCCGCAACATCAAGCTGGCGCTCAAGACAGACAGAAAAGCGCAGTTCGAGGAAGCTTGGGTATCAGTTCCGTCAGTCGGCGCCAACGTTACTGTTCCGGTTGGCCTGCAGACCGCCCCGGATGTGGTGCTGTTGAGTGATTTGCCTTTTCAGAGACAGGGCCGTGGCCCGGATGGCAAACCGCTCAAGGTCAAAGGCGGGGAAGACCACTTGCTGTTCACACCGGCGTGGACCGCGGTCCAGTACGCCCTTGTCCCAAAACGGGTCGAAGCTGATGATGGCGGACTCTGGATAGCAGCCAATCTGACCATCAAATTGCTTGGCTCCGAACCGGCAGACTACGATCGCGCTGCTGCAGAAAAGAAACTGGTTGCCGCGATAATCGGAGGACAGGGCAGGACCAACTGCCCGGGCGAACCCGGCTTCACGCTGACGATCGGCGAACTTGAGTTTGGCGGCAACAAACAGCTTGTGCAATTCTTCCAGGAGCGAGGACTGCCTTTGCCGCAGATCCTAGGTGGATTGCCCGGCATTCCTGGCACAGGCACGAAGATACCATCCCCAATATCGCCCATTCCCGGCCTTACGGTTCCGATACCATCCCCGATACCATCCACTACCGATCCCACAATTCCCAATATACCGTCCCCGATTGCTCCTGTTCCCGGTCCCGCGGTGCCGAAAATACCGTCCGCTTTGCCGCCAACTCCCGACCCCACAGTTCCGAATATACCGTCCCCGCTACCGCAAACTCCCGGTCCAACGAGCAATCCGTAGAAATGCTGCACGATCTCTTTTGACCAAGACCTCCCCAGCGGTTGGTGCAGGGCGAAACAGACTTGGAAGTCGCCTTGGTCGGGTCCATCTGCGCGTTATTGGAAATTGCGACCCTTTAGGCGCAAGCCGGCTTCACGCTGTCGCATGTTCCGGGCTCGTCCTTCAAAAAGTTGTATACCGTTGCATCGCAACCGCACTTATCAACGATGCGGATATGGCGTCAATTTTCTTGCCTTCCCGCTTGGCTGAAACGTATGAGTAGACTGCGAAGTTCGGTCGCTTTGCCGAATCGCGGAAACAAGAACTTCTCGTAGCGTTCAGGCATGGCAGTCTTGCGCGGCGAAGCAGAATACGGGCAATGCGTCACGCTGACGCCAGCTCGAAGATGGAAGCTACCGATTGCGCAAAACACGTACATCGGTCCGGTACTTTCTGATCTAGAATACGGCGACGCAGTGCGTGTTGGTCGTATCCACCCCGTTGGTTCAAAAAGGAGCAATTGCAATGAGCATTCACATGACCGTCAAAGGCACGCTTCTCGGCCTGGCCGCACTTTGTCTTGCCGGCGCCGCCGAGGCCGACCAGCTTGCGGACATCAAGGCTGCCGGCAAGATCGTCACTGCCACCGACATGCACTACGCGCCATTCGACATGTTGATTAACGGCACCTATGAGGGCATGACCAAGGACTTGTTCGATGAGGTTGCCAAGGAAATCGGGGCCGAGCCAGTGTATCAGGATATCCCCTGGACTGCCGAGCTGCCGGGACTTGAGGTCAAGAAGTTCGACATCGTGATCGCCCCGGTGACGATTACACCGGAGCGGCTGGAGCGCTACGGCTTCACCTTGCCCATTGCCGATGCGACCGTCTCGCTGCTCAAGGCCGCAAACAACAGCGAACTTACCAAACCTGAAGACATCAAGGGCAAGACCGTCGGCGTCCAGCAGGGCACCGCGCAATTCAAGCAGCTTGAGGCCTATGGCCAGAAGCTGGGCGGTGTGACGATCAAGGAGTACGGCACCACGGACGAAGCTTATGCCGATCTGGCTGCCGGCCGCCTGGATGCGGTCGCTGGGTCACTTCCAAACCTCACCTATCTCGTCAAGAGCCGCCCGGAGAGCTTTGCTCTCTTCACGCCAGCCCAGTTCGGTGAACCGAAATATTTCGCATGGGTGGTGCGCAAGAATGCAGAGAGCGAAAGCTTTAACAAGGCCATCAACGATGCGATGATCAAGATGACCGACGACGGCCGCGTCAAGGCTATCCAGGAAAAGTGGCTGGGCAGCTATACCGAATTGCCCCGCGAAGTTCCGGCTAAATGAAGCGCTTGCGGGCGGAGGTGGCTCCGCCCGCACGCTTGCCATAGTGAGGGTGGATGTTTTCCTTAGCGGTATTCTTTCAAAGCTTCGGGCCGTTGTTCTGGGCAGCGCGATACACACTGCTGATCTCGGTTCTGGGCATCGGGCTGGGTATTGTGATCGGCACACTGATTTGTGCCGCTCGCCTGTCGCCGTACCCGCCACTGCGCCGCTTTGCGGCCATTTGGGTCAGTTTCTTGCGCGGTGTGCCACTGCTGGTGCAATTGCTGGTGTTCTACTATGCCTTGCCGATCATCGGCCTGGACGTGCCAGCAATGGCCGCCGCCGTAGTGACCGTGGGCATCTGCGCCAGCGCTTATATCTCCGAAATCTGGCGCGGCGCGATCGCGGCGTTACCGAACGGACAAGCGGAGGCCGCGGTCGCCATCGGCATGACGCCCGTCGACGTCTGGACCCGGGTCATCCTTCCACAAGCCGTGACGCTGTCGCTGCCGGCGTTGATCAATGAACTCATCTTGCTTGTGAAGGCGTCTTCGTTGGTTTCGGTCGTCGGCATTCTCGAAATTACGCGCGCCAGCCAAGCGCAGGCCGCCACCACCTTCCGTCCGCTTGAAGTCTATATAGCGGCGGCCTGCATCTATCTGCTGATCAATCTGTGTTTGGCGGCGCTGGGACGTTATCTCGAACACAGGACGGACGTCTGATGGAATGGAGCGTTCTGCAGCAATACGGCCCCTCGCTGCTGAAGGGCTTTGGCAATACCATCCTGTGCTGGGCGCTTGGCACTCTCTTCGGCATGGCGCTTGGCCTCGTCATCGCGCTCATTCAACGCTATGCGCCACGCTGGCTGACATGGATCGTCCAGGCCTATATCGAAGTCATCCGCGGCACACCCTTCCTCGTCCAGTTGTTCGTGCTCTATTATGGCGGCCCACTCGTCGGTCTGCGCCTTGACGCGCTGCCAGCAGGCCTTTTGGGTCTGACGATCTATGGCAGTCCCTACTTCGCGGAGATATTTCGTTCGGGCTTTCGTGCTGTATCCGATGGCCAGATCGAGGCGGCTCGTGCAATCGGCATGTCCGAATCGCATATTGTGCGACGAATCCTACTGCCACTGGGCCTGGTCTCTGCTCTGCCAGCGCTGGTAAACTTCTCGATCATCCTCACCAAGGAAACGGTCATCCTGTCGATCATTACCGTTCCTGAACTGCTGTATCAGGTGCAGCGCATGTCTGCAGAAACCTTTCGCTACGTGGAGGCAAACCTGGTGCTGGCCTTGTTCTTCTGGGGGCTGGTCGAGACGATCTCGCGTGTCGGACTAAGATTGGAAGCGCGCATCACGAAACATCTGATCGAAAGGACGTAAGATGCTTGCTGCGTCATCAGTCGAAATGCGCAAGGTCAACAAATACTACGGCAAGTTTCAAGCGTTGAAAGACATCGACCTATCGATTCCACCGGGCAAGGTCACCTGTCTCATTGGCCCTTCGGGTTCGGGAAAATCGACCCTCCTTCGCTGCATAAATTTCCTTGAGGCCTATGATTCCGGTGAAGTGCGCATTGACGGTCAGCTTATCGGCTATGATGCGCCGGACAAGAAGATGTCGGGCCGCAGGCTCCGCGAGATGCGCCGATCGATCGGCATGGTGTTCCAGCAGTTCAACCTCTGGCCGCACATGACCGCCAAGGAGAATGTGGCTGAGGGGTTGATCCGCGTGCGCCGAATGTCGAAAGCCGATGCGGATCGGCGTGCCAGCGAGGCGCTGGCCAAGGTTGGGCTGGCAGACAAGATCGCAAGCCACCCATCGCGGCTTTCCGGCGGTCAGCAACAGCGCGTTGCAATTGCCCGCGCAATCGCCATGGAACCCAGGCTGATGCTTTTCGATGAGCCGACATCCGCGCTTGACCCGGAACTTGTGGGCGAGGTGCTGAGCGTCATGAGGACGTTGGCTGGCGAGGGGATGACGATGGTGGTTGTGACGCATGAAATGGGTTTCGCTGCCCATGTTGCCGATCAGGTGGGCTTCATGGAAAAAGGCGAACTGGTCAGCGTGGACAGCCCCGATCGCATCCTGCATCGTCCCGAGGACGCGCGTATTCAGTCGTTCCTGCGTACCTATCGCGAGCGCAACAGCTTTTAGGGAATTCTGTTTCAGGGACGTGCTGACGCTAACTCGCGCTGATAGGACCATCTGCCAATGGCCCGATGTCGAAGATCAGAGTTCAATCTGCTCGGCGATCGCACCTGGGGCGGGATCGGCGCTGGCGGGTCGTATAGCTGGGCCGATGACAAATACGCGCTCTATGGCGAGGTATCGCTGAATACCAGCCTCAGCAACTTTGCCGACAGTTACAGAGTTAATGGAACGACCGGCTTCAAGGTGAAGTTCTGATCATAGTACCAATAAAAAGCGTCTAACGTCCCGACCTGCAGGAACATAATACGAAAGCGGGCCGGGCGCCGACACAGTGGGCACTATGGTCAGCACTCAAAGCGTGCGCCTGTATGGTAACAAAAGGAAGCTCGAACCTCCGGAACGCAAATCACCGGAGGTTCGAGCCTCGGTTAAGCCTGTCATTTGAAAAAAGCAATGCCCTCTTTATCAGGCCTCAGGCGCGGGGGCGCACCTGCGCCCTCTAGCGTACTCTCAAGATGGGGTGACACTATGGACCAAGGGCCCTCAATTCCCGGACTAAGGTCCGACCTCAAACCCGCCCTCCAATGCCGCATTACGGATTAGTAACGATCATAATAGACGGGACGCCTCGAACCGCGCTTGCACTTGACCTCTTCCTGTACCAGCTCGGTTGACTGATCGTTCCGGTATTAAGTCTTTTGAATTAGGGTGAGGCCCGACACCCTCCTTGGGCTCGGATGACAGGCGCCGGAGCCTCTGCCGTCCCTTGCGAGACGACTTGGCTACAACATAGATTCCAGCAATTGTGTTCCAAGAACCGGGAGCCTGAAATAAAGCCCAATCTACCGGAAACGCAAACCGATAGATCAGGCTAAATTTGCTGACGCGTGAGAAAGAAGTAGTGTGCTCTTGTCAGCGGTTCATTGCCAATCAGCGGCTGTGGCATGGAACCGCCTCACGAATGTGTCTCTTCGATTGCGGAATGCCACGGCCTTACTCCTATCAACTGTTGAAGATCGGAGTGAGGTCCTCCCGCCTAGGTTCCGGACAGGAAGCTAGGGAAGCACCTGATTCGGGTAAATACATATCGATCTAATTTCGCTCACCATCGCGTGAACACGGGCTTCGGGTCGACTATGCGTCGTTGTTGGGATTGCCTGCACGGCACTCGGTATCAGCCTTGCCAGTTCGATTGAGTGGATATCCAGGCTGTTTCCCAGATAGCAATCGCCCTGCCGATCAAGGCTGCCAGAAAAAAGCGCTTGCCTATAACGGCGAAGAAAATCATGGCGATATGAATTTTGTGCGCTAAGTTCCTCGGACAAGCGGCTAGTGGACCCCGTTTAGGTGGGGTTGCATTTAAGAGACGCGTTGAGCTTCTTCAATCGTCAAATCTATAGCCGAAGTAATCAATTTCGCGTTCGCAATGCCGACGCACCACATTGCGTGTTTCTGCATCGTAGAATTCGCGGAAATCGTATTTCTGAGCAACCTTGGCCGCACCGAGCTTCGGTTGAGATATATTGAGTTGATCACACAATGAGTTGAAATCGGTCGCAAGAGTCTCGTGGCGTCCTATAAAGTCGACCGCTACGCGATCATTAATGGTGTAAATCGGCCAAGAATCCATCAGATGATGCCAAGCCGCGAACGAACCTCTCCGCTCCGTCATGTTCCGCACAAAGACAGAAAAGGGATCGCGGGTCTCAGCGGACTTCCTTGTCAGGTAAATGTACATTGAAACGATCTTTTTATAAGGATTGCGAATGAAGGTGAATTTATAGTGGCTCTTCCAGGCTTCCTCATCGAACGATCGAACTTGTTCCGCGCTCGGATGATCTACGATCGGTCCAAACTGCGCTTGATATCGCTTGTTTTGCAGGCCAATTGCACGCTTTGACCATTTTGCGTTGATTGCCAGCGCCGCCGGAATGCTTGCCATACGTTGACTCTGTACCGCATCTAAACGCGCCCTGAGATTGGGGAACGCGCCTATGTCGGCACGCTCCCTTTCCGATCCGAGAAGAATGTCGAATGGTCCCAAATGCGGGACAAGAGCCATGTTGATGGAACTTCCCGCCGTCTTCGGACAATGAAGAAAGGTGAATTTGTGTCGGTATGAAATAATCACGGCACCCCTTCGCTATTCCAGGCGGCGTTGATTTTCACTCCGTACTATTGATGAGAACCCCTGTGCCGCACACGCGGCATAACTGAACACTGTGCTAACCCGCCCCAAGTTAGCGATTTTGCGAATATATACTAATTGGAGAGCCGAATCGACCTTGCGTAGCTCTATCAGTGTGGAAAATAGGAAATTTGTTTCATAATCGCCAGGAGCCAACTGGCTGAAAATCAGTTTAATCTGCCAGGCGACTCAACTACCGTCCGATCAAATCTCTCTTCAAGAATCGGTCGGTAATGAACGAACCGCGGAAAAGGTACAGGCCCAAGCGGGACAAGCGCGATACTGCTACCAGGGTAGCCGGTTATGTTTCCAGCTTGAAATCAAACAATCCAAACCTAACGCCTCGGGACATCGCAAACCTGTTGGAAATTTCTCCATTTCACCCACCAGAAGGCTTGCGTTGGTCGGCAATTGCCGTAACGAGATTATTGACCGATACGGGAATGAGCTAGATCCGCTCAAACCCAATACCACTCTCAGACTAAAAGCAGGCGGCTCGTTCCCAGGTATCGAGGCGACTAGCACCAGCCCGGCTCGTCTTCACTATGGAATTCAAATTTACGTCGTATTCGGTCACCGGTAGGCTTATGCTAAAAGATTGCTGGTCAGCAGGACCGGAGCCGTTGGTTCGGATTGATGCTCTCCAGAATGCGCGTTCATTGAACGCCCACGCAGAGTTGGAATCCGTTATGGATGTTGTCGTAAGAACTTATTCAGGTAAGGGCTCGAAAGAGCTATTTTCATTGCTGGAGGAGCACAAGGCCGCCATTGAAGAGGCTTTGCGCTCAACAAAAGGCTTTGTGAGCTACACTCTGGCTCGTAGTAATGAAAGTGATGGCGGGCTGTCTATGACCGTGTGCCAAGACATGGCAGGAATCGACGAAAGTATCAAAACTGCCAAGGAGTGGATTGCAAAAAATGCATCACACATTAGCGTGGATGCGCCGAAGGTATCTCTCGGAAAGATAATCATCCACGCCACAAAGTAGTTTTCAATGATTTTGGCCGCTTGAAAAACTAGTCGGGCCGGCCCGTCAGCTTCAGCGGGCTTTTTTGCGTTTCTAGGACTTGCCTGCCAGCGTTAGTATTTGCCATTTCCATCTTGTCGGCCCGAACTGGACATACTCAGCCCATCCGTGCCGCTCGCATCACAGTTCAGTCTGACCGTGTGGTGTGTAATGCCGATCCAACAGAGGATCGCCGTTGAGGCCCAAAATCCAGAAATGCTGCAATTTCGTCATCATGACCGTGTGCTTTCCGAACGGCCAAAAAAGTGGCTCGGCGGGTGCCGATATCCTAGAGGGATAAATCCCGCCGAGCCCCTGTTGCCGCTTCTAGTCGAACAACATCGGTGAGTGTAGACGGACTTTTAACTCAGTAAAAGAGACTCGGCGCAGAAAAGTACGCGGTCACGTACCTCCGACGCCGAGCCCGTGCCACCCGGGGTATGCGGCACAAAAACTTTCGTACATTGGTTTAGACGACTCCTTCTGTGGAGGCCCACAATGGTGTGTCTGCCTGGCTGATGATCGCTAGGACCGACGCCATGCCTTAGCCTTGCGCCACCGTGTCGGCTTGCATCTGACGGGCTCATTCTCTGGTGGGGCTATGTATATGTTGGCTTCCCGCGCAGCTTCTATAAACGCCACGCGCGCAACTGCTACTGAACATTCGCCAGCGAGGCACGCCAACAGGATTTTTATGGCTGTGGTTAGCTTAGGTCCGCTGTGTTCAAGTGGCCATTGCTCCAATACGAGCGTCGTAGCGTCATCAGCCGAGTTGATGCTTGTCATTTTGCCAGGCTGGCTGCTCAAGACCGTGACGGGCGCGAATGCTCTGTAGTCTTCCATGCGGGAAGAGAAGCATAGCGGCGCTGAGGATTCCACCCCATCGATTTGCTTATGGTTTCCGTGAAACGGGGCATCGGCGCCGCACTATGAAAAATATGCAAACGGCCACGACTCCCGCAATGGCGGTTAAGGGATACACAAGCAAATCGGATGAAAGCCCGATGTCCCGACCTGCCGGATACACAATACGAAAGCAGGCCGGGTGCCGACCCAGTGGCACTATGGTCAGCACTCAAATCGTGCGCCTGTTTGGTTAACAAAAGGTGGTGATAGGTTCCTTTCGGGCAGCTGATCGTTGGAGCCATATGTTTTACCCTCTCGTTACCGATGCCGTGTCCCTTAACATATGTAGGGTCCAAATGGCGCGCCTGACTTCTGCTTCACTCCAGCCAACATCCACCGCATCGTTGATCAACTTCTTGATCTCGGATGTTCGCATGTCGGCGGCGCTTGATGGCTCTCTCGCATTCGGCCCAGCGATCACGTTTACGCGAAGGTGGTGATGGAGCCTTTATAGCTGCGGCCATTAGGCACTGTCTTCGTCTGGATCGTATCTGTCTTCCATCAAATCCAGGAGTGCGCGCTTCACCTCCGGCTCCGTCCAACCAGCCTCAATGGCATCGTCGATCAATTCGGCAAACGATAAAGTCGATGGCTTTTCACCTGTTGCAATCTCAGTGAAGCGTTCTTCCAATGCACGCTCACATTCAAGCCATCGATTGGGGTCTATATTCGGTAATACCGGTCCCTTAATCTGTGCCATCCGTCTCTCCTCGCCAAGGCCACGCAGGTGAACTTCCTGCTCGAGCGGATGTTCCCAGAAAATCGGCATCGTTTAAGTTATTTCATCACCCGATCCGTCCAACTCGAAAACCTCGGCAGGGTCAGCTACCTCACGCATCCCCTTGAATGATGCGTGGCGCAGTTTACCGTCATGGGTCCAAGCGCAATAGTTGATCTCGACCAGAGTCGGCTGCACAAAGATGTATTTCTTTCCCTTGATGCCGCGTCATCTTAAGCTGCAACTAGACCATGCGCGTCGAGAAGCCCACAGCACGCCAGCTTGGCGGAAAATCCCGTTCCAACATGGCCAACGGCCGTATTAAATAAGGTGAGGCCGACGTCGTCACGACCATAACGACGCCAGACCTCGGCCGAAGAGTTCGGCGCTCTCCGACAGATTACCAACTACGATAGTAAAAGGTTTGTTCCGGCAGTTCCGTCCAAAAAGGTGGGGTCCGGAGCTTCCCCGGAGAGGTATGTCGGCACCGGACCCCTGCCGAAGAGCGCCACGCTCCCCGACGCGATATGAACCGTTCACGATGTCGGAAGTGCCATTAAGATGAGGAGAGGCCCACCCGGTTTGGCAGGCACTGGCAGTAGGTCGATGACGCGCATCAAGGAGTGGCAAGTGCCGGATACACAACACGCAACCAGGCCGGGCGTCGACATAGTGGCACTATGGTCAGCACCCAAAACGTGCGTCTGCATAGACAACAAAAGGTGAGGCTCGCCGCGGGGTTTCCCGAAAGGGTGGGCGAAATTACGACGAGCCTCTGTTGCCAGGTGCGTGTGATGTCTGCCGGACAACGCTGGTTCAACTCTCATCAAAGTCATTGGTTCCGGTCAATCGTGTAGATTTCAGCGTTATCAGCAACTTCCCTTAAGCCCTTAAAGGATGTGTGACGCAGTTTTCGATCATGCGTCCATCCGCCGAAGACGACTTCGGCTACGAGAATTGGTTCTGTAAACACCAGCGTCTTGCCCTTGACCGGTGCGACTGGCTTGTCGATGCGCATAGTATCGAGCTTCTGTTTCAGGTCGCGAGCCAGTTTGGACGAAAAGCCTGTACCGACATTGCCGACATAAACCAGTCCATCGTCGTTATGCGCTGCAAGTAGCAGACTTGCGATTGACCCGCGTACCTTGACGGACGGTTCATATCCAATGACCGCGAAGCTTTCGCTGTTGCTGCATTTGATTTTGAGCCAGTCGCCGGACCTCCCGGAGTGATAGGTGCTGTTTTTATCCTTCGCGATGATCCCTTCAAGGCCGTGCATACACGCGTTCCGCAGAAGAAGCGCGCCATCTGTATTGAATTCCATCGAAAGCCGGATTGCACCTGTGGCATGCGCAAGCAGGGTCGCGAGCATCTGCCGCCGCGACGACAGCTCGATGCCGGTGAGGTCGTGACCGTCGAAGTAGAGCAAATCGAATGCGTAAAGGACTGCGTTCTTTGCCGCGCGTGTCGCCCGCCGGCCGCCAAGATCCTGTTGCAGCAGTCCGAAGTTGGGCAGGCCCTTTTCGTCAAGCACAACCGCCTCACCATCCAGGATCATGGTTGCAGGGCCAAGGTCCTTTGCAGCGGCTACAATGGTCGGGAAATACGATGTCCAGTCGTGGCCACCACGGGTGATAATCCGGACTCCGCGAGGTTCAACGTGGATCGCGAGACGATAGCCATCCCATTTGACTTCGTAGGCCCAATTGTCACCGCTCGGCGGCTTCTTCACCAGTAGGGCGAGGGCAGGCTCAATACGCGCGGGCATGGGATCAAACGCGAGCTGCGGCTGGCGCTTGCCGCGCGGTTTTATCGGTTGGCTTTTAAGAGGTGCATCGAAGTCGGTGAGAAGTCCGATTGTCTGAAGTTTGCGTGTCGAGCTTTCTGCCATCTATCCATTCAGCCAGAATTGCAGTCACCGGTAACTCAGCAGTTATTAAAATGGTTCCAAGAGCCAAATTTATCTGTGGAGCCTTCACCATAAATAGCCGGTATAGCTCGCTGCCAAGAAGAGGATCAAAACTGACAAAATGCCACCAATACAGAATGACAGGACATTTGGACGGCCATCTGGATCATCATCGAACTCCATTCGCATTGGATCATTCCCTGCGGATAATTTGGCCTTCATGCATTTCGAAGACGCCGCTGCCGCCGCCTTGGGAATGGAAATCTATTTCCAGCTCCCTCCATCTGCCAAGCACCCTGTCACATGAACTGCACTGAATCAGCGTGTGGTCCTGCACGTCATCCGGGATCCGTAGATAGATCGTTCCGCATTTCGGACATTCAAGTTTACGATCGAGACGTTTATTCAGCTGATGCCCCTCCGACTTCGGCCCAGTGAATTTTACGCCTAATTTTGCTCGCTACAATCGTGTGTCTACTGGCGGACAATGCGCGATGGTCGTCATGTCTCTGCTCACCAACAAAGCGTGCTGGGCCGCCAGTTGTTGGATGTTTTTCCTAGCACTCCGTCTCCCGCCCCGGGTATGACCGAGGCGAGAGGCGGGCAGTGGCTCTGATGTTCACGCCGCGCGGCTGTCTTTAGCCTGCCTGGAGCTTTGGCCGACTATAGTGTTGCCGGTACCGCCAATCGCAATCTGACGCGGCTTCATCTCCTCAGGAATTTCTTTCTTGAGTTCGATCATTAGCAAGCCATTGTCGAGTCGCGCATCAACAACGGTTACGTGATCGGCAAGTTCGAACCGGTGAACAAACGGCCGCAGTGCCAATCCGTGATGAAGATACTGCAACTCCTCGTCGTCGGTCTTGTCGCCCTTGACCACAAGCATGTTCGGCTCATGGGTGATGGACAGATCATCTTGCGCAAAACCGGCTACAGCGATGGCGATGCGGTATTTGTCTTCGCCCACTTTGACGATGTCATAGGGTGGCCATCTATCCGAGCCCTGCGGCTGAGCGGAGTTTTCAAGCAGGTTGAAAATGCGGTCGAAACCGACGCTCGACCGGTAGAATGGGGAAAAATCGACGTTGCTTCTCATAGCTAAGTCCTCCTTTGAGCAACATAGAAATGAGGCGCGCCAAGAAGCTTGGCGCTCCCTGACAGTCGGCCCAACCAATGCGACCGACGACAAAAATCTGGTTATTGAGCTGCGCGCTGTCAAGGTTTTGCGGGGATCCAAGCAAAAAAATATGCAGAGTGGGGGAGGGCTATATAAATTGAGTTTCGAGATGCAGTATGGCTGGCAATCTGCCATCCACCAAAAGGCGTAGCTCGCAGCTCGGGCACGACCCAAAGCTCGTCTTTCTGCACGCTCGGGTTTATTGACTACGATTGTCCACTGTCGGAAAATTCATCCGTCATGAAGCATAGGTTGGCGTTGGCACTTGAGAGATGGTATGTGCTCTCGCCAGTTTTGAGTGGAGGAGCGCTTAATGCAGTCTTCATTTCAGGACAGCTACTATTCTCAAGAAGAGTGGCACATCTTCACGCGTGCCTATCACCGTGCGTGTCTACTGCTTGACCGCGATCCGCAATTTCATCCGCTTGGCGAACGTGTCATGTGCTCGATCATGATCTTCTATGAACGCGGTGAGCGTGACTTTGGCCGGCTTGCCACAAAGGCGGTCAAGCGCGAGCGACAACTGCCGGAAGAAGACAATTGGTCGGACGCAAACTACCTGAAGCTCGTGTTGGGCGTCAGGCCCAGCCGGCGCCAGCATCTGCACTGACGTAGAACAGCGAAATTCAGTCAATCGCCTTTGCTGGCCCCCCGCTTCCCCTAGGGATCAAGCAGGGGCCTGGTTATCCGAACTAAAGTGCCAAAGCGGAAAAGCCGGTCGCCGCCGGTACCCGGTTGCAAGATAAGCACCCGAACCTCCGGAACGCAAATCACCGGAGGTTCGAGCGTCGGTGGGGCCTACTGTGAAAAAGAAGCGTTACCCTCTTTCGCAGGCCCTCGCCAGGCCCGGGGGGGGTGCCAGGTGCTCAACAGTACTCTCAAGGTGGGGGTGACGCTACGGACCAACGGCCCATGAAGGCTCGGACTAAAGTCCAACTTGGAAATTCGAAGTGAGGTCTGACGCCAGATTATGTAAACCACGGTTTCAGTGAACGGTTGTACCCGAGTTCTCCAGATGCAGACCCATCCAATCGCGACAGCACACGAAGCCGTAGAGGTAAAGCGTCCACATGTTTGACAGTTCGAACTCGATTTAATCCCCGGTCGGCAAAGATGCGACCGGATCACCTGAGATAGGGCATATATCGATAGTCATGAAGCTTCCTCCGGGCGCGCCAAGTCACCACTATGGACTGCGTGTTTTTAATGGTCGCAACAAAGTAACCCTCTTAGCCTCCATACATTGTTGATTTTCTGATGAATTTCCTCAATTTTCCGATGAGGAAAATCCGTACCGAGTGCTTTGGCAAGGGCCATAGCATCAGTTCTCTTCGGACGGGACTGATAAGCGATATCGGCCTGCGCGGAAATCTCCGTCATGAGCCGCCTGTCATCTTCAGTCATGGTACGCTCCGGACTTCCTCATGGTGGCAGGCGGTGTCATCGCATCCGGTGCCGCACCATAAACAACAGCCAAATCCCTACGATGACGGCGATTAGCGCTAAAGCGTACAAGTTCAACTAGTTGAAGCATGTCAGCTGAAATAGTCGTCATAGAATTTGCAATCTAATGGAGTGTAATGATTAGTCGAAACCCGTTTAGAACCTAGCAGGTAAAAGTATCCCATCAAACTCTAACGGTGTGGCAAGCGCCTTTTTGTTTGTTGTGTTTTTGAGGGCTACCCACCCGTCGTGCGTCCATTTCCGGACAGACGGAACGATCCCTTCGCTGAGGTGTTTGTGATTAAAGAGCCACGGTAGGGCGGGACGGGATGACCAAAAAGGGACAAATCCAAGCACCCGCCGAGGTGTTCGAGTGCGGTCTTCGCCACAAGGACTTTGCGGAACATATGCAAACCGGGCATAGCGTCCCCGACAATGACGGAGATTTCAGGAGCTTCTCGACCGGCTGGATAAGGTCGAGAGAGCAAAAGACATAGTCTCACTATCTATCACAGCGGTGAGCTTTCCGGCTGCCTTCCTGCGGCCCTTTGCGCCCGTTGCTGGGCGATATGCTCCCGTTTGGAATCGCGCCAAGCCTTGGAATAGGCGTTGGACCGCTCTTTATTCTCTCGGCGCCACTTTCGAGATTTCTCGGCTGCTTTTGCCTTCTGCTCGGGACTCTGCGGATGGGCCGCTCGCCATTTACGCTGCCTTGCAGCCGCTCTGGCATTACTGTCGGCCCTGGTAGTATCATCGTTTTTTGTCACGCGAGCTCTCTACAGTTCCGCATCGCCTTTGTGCTCGCCGCAATACCATTCCAGCCGGTAGCGCTTGTCAAATCCGAACGATCCCCACGACTTGCAGCTTTCGTGCATGCAGTAGTGCTCAAACAGTCCAGCCGGAGCTTTCTCCATGTGGGAAGGGTAGGCGGGCTTCTCGGGTGTTGCAGACATTTGTTAGAATCCGGGCGCGCGCAGCGAGAAAAGCGCAGTCGTCGAAGGTCTTCGGCAGGCTGCCAAGCACATAAAAGACTACGTCGCTTACGGACCCTATGCGGCCCCGGCCAACGACGGGCAGTTCAATGACCTTCTCAAGCGCCTGGACAGTGCCGAGGACGAGCAACGGCGGGAGAGCCCGATCCGGCGCTAGTCGATCAGCAGTGAGGAAATTCCCCTAGTTCCGCGCAAGGTGCGCCAGCCCAAGCCACGGGCCACGGTCTTCCTTAGATGACGCCACCAGCCTCTCGGCGCTTTTGCCCGTAGGCTTCTGTGGTTCGGCCGGTTTGTTCTTGGTCCCCGCATCTTTCTTGCCCTCGTGGTTGGAGAGCGATTTTAGCAAAACTTCGAAGGCGGAAAAATCGGGGAAAGTCCTGAGATGAGTGGGAAAAGCCGGGCAATTCGACGCCGTTAGAAATCGCGCCTCTTCCTGAGCCTCTTCAATTCCGTTTCCACGGATAGCCGCACGTTTGGATGCATCGCCAGGTTGGTATTCTCGGCGACTTCGATCATCGCCGCGAGAACCTCGCCCTTGGTCCATCCAGCAACCTGAGCGTCGCCAAGCAGTTCGAGCATTCGATCTTCTATCGCCAGTTGGCAATCGCGAAAGCGATCCGGATGCTTCTCCGGATGTGGTGGTTTGGGAATCGTCATGAGCTCTCCCTTTGAATCGCTTAATCAAAGCAGCAGCGGTTGTTCTTGCTCTGCCTCAGGTTGTGGCAGAACAATCAGTTCATTATCGGGCAGGGGCCTTTGCAACTGCAGCGCTTCTTCCGCCGGCGCATTCACCCAAATGTCGATTTCTTCCGATGTACGCAAAATGACTGGCATCGCCTGTTCGTGGATCGGTTTGACGACGGCATTCGGGAATGTCGTCAAAAAGGCGTAGATGTCGGCTTGAACAGGGCCTTCCTTCTTCTTCCGGATGCCGTACCAGGACGTCCAGATACCCGCGAACCAAAACAGCGGCTTCTCCTGGTTGAGGGCAAACCAGTACAGTGGCTTCTTCTTGGTGACGGGATCTGGCAACTTGCCGTATTCCGAAAAGCTCGTCGCGGGAACAACACAACGGTTTGCCGGCCCAAGCCAGCCACGCCAGTGAGGTGATTTCACATTGCGGATGTTTGTGACACCGTAATCGACTTCACCTTTTAGGAACTGCGGAGGCGTCGGCATGCCCCAACGGGCAATTGCCAACTCCCGGTCGCCATTGGCGCCCTTGCGGCCAATCGGAGCGGGATAGTCGGGAAAGACATCCATCTGCGGCGTCAACCGGTTGGTCAGGTCGTTGATGGGCAGAAACAACTGCCGCATCGCTTCGTGGGTCGTGGTGACGTTATAAAGGTTGCACATGACCTAAGGATATTCGATCTCTCGTTGTTCACAAGTTAGCATCTGCGGCATCTTCGGTCTTGACGATGTAGGACTATGTTCTCATTTTGTTCTCATGACGAGAACGATAAAAACTTTAGGACAGGCAGCACGCCATGGCATGCTGGTTCGATCCCGCTGCCGCAAATGCAACAAGGCGGCGAGCTTCACGTCGGACAGTCTTGCCGATATGTTGGGTCATGGCCACGAAATCAGAAGCCTGAAATTCAGGTGCAAGGACTGCAACACGACTGATTGCGAAGTGCTGCCGTACGAAGACATTTTTGAACGGAAAGCCAAGCCGCAACCCGTTCAGGTGCAGATTGATACCAGCGAAAACGGCACAATCGGTGCGATGATCGATCACGGATATTCGCTTTGGGTATTTTGCCACCGGCGTGGATGTAAACACTCGCGAAAGATGGATTTGAAGGTCTTGGCGCGGAAGCTCGGAAGAAACCATAGCGCTATGCATAAGGATCTTGCGCCTAGGCTGAAATGCTCTGCGTGTGGATCAAAGCAGCTTGGACTCAGCGCGACCCCCTATTGATGACGGTGTGGCAGCGCGCCTTGCAAGTCATTGATATCCTAGGCCGGACTTTCTGCCATATGATCTCCTAGGGGGCGCTCGCGAGTTAGCTTCGTGCCTTCTGATATAAACTGGCCGATTTTTCGCGCGCCGAAGGTACGCTGCGCCGGGACTGACGGCACTTCGTCATCACCGCCGATCACTCGGTTCAGCGCAGCTTCCTGAACGCTGCGCGTAACTCAGCGCTGAAGAGCTCTGGCTCCTCCCACGCGGCGAAATGGCCACCTTTCTCAACCTCGTTGAAGTAAATGAGATTGTGGTAGCTTTTTTGGGTCCAGCTTCGTGGCGCTTGGTAAATCTCGCCGGGGAATATGGTCACGGCGACCGGTACCTTCGGGATTTCTCTGACAGTAAAGGGGCCTCCCCCTAATTGAGCGGCATCCCAGTAGGATCGCGAGGAAGATGTTCCGGTATTGGTGAGCCAGTAGAGCGTAATGTCGTCAAGCATCTCGTCGGAAGTAAATGCCTTTTCCGGCTGTCCTCCTGTATATGTCCAAGTGGCAAACTTTTCATAGAAGAACGCCGCCATTGCTACAGGTGAATCGGCCAAAGCATAGCCAAGGGTCTGCGGACGTGTGTTCATCATCTCCGCATAGCCGAAGCCATGGTTGTAGAAAACGTCTAGCGACGCATATGCGGATTTCTCAGCGTCGGAGAAGTCAGCGGGGACCGGCTGACGGGTGCGTACCAACTGCACTACGTTTGGGGGTACGGTTCCGGGCATGTTGGTGTGAATGCCCAATAGACCGGAGGGAGCTTGGATCGCCATCACCTCGGATATTATGGCTCCCCAGTCGCCACCCTGTGCCACATACGATGTATAGCCCAACCGCTTCATCAGTTCATGCCAAGCGCGTGCGACGTGCGGAGGCTGCCAAACACCATTGTTTGGTTTGCCTGAAAATCCATAGCCTGGATAAGTTGGTAAGACGAGGTGAAAAGCGTCCTCCGCCTGACCACCATGTTCCGTCGGGTTGGTGAGGGGCTCCACGATTTTCAGGAGCTCAAAGATCGACCCTGGCCATCCGTGCGTCATAATCAGCGGCATCGCATTGTCATGAGGCGAGCGGATGTGGGCGAATTGAATGTCGAGACCCTCAATCTCGGTGATAAATTGTGGCAGGGCATTCAGTTTCGCTTCCGCCTTCCGCCAGTCGTAATCCGTACCCCAGTATTGCACAAGCGGTTGCAATTTGGCGAGCTGGACGCCTTGACTCTGGTCTGGAACGGTTTCCTGATCTGGCCAACGGGTGGCAGCTAAACGCCGCCGGAGGTCATCCAGTTGTGGTTGCGGCACGTTGACCTTGAAAGGGCGTATCGTGTCGGCGGCAGTCTGGGCTACTAGCGTTTCTGGTACCAAACTAATAGCGCCTGCGACGGCGGCCGTAGCAAGAAGCGTGCGCCGGTTGATTGAGTTTGTAGACACGGTGATCTCCTTCAATGAAAGCAATGTTTGCATTCGCGGATCCGCTAATAAGTGGATGGTCCGATCCAATGACGTGAGCGTCCAGGCCCATCGTCAAATTTCCGGCGGATCAAGATAAAGAGGCTGCTCGCTGGAAAGGCTCTGCTTAACTTCTCTTGTGAACTCATCAATCAGCAGTTCCTCTGCATTGGCTTCGACACCATCGAACGCGGCTGCTGCCACCGCTTGCGGCAGATTTTTTTTCATTTCGAAGCCATGAGTCATATCAGTGTCCATGAAGCTGACATGCAAACCAAGCACAGCAGTTTTCTGCACGCGCAGTTCGATGCGCAGCGCATTTGTAAAACTCCATGCGGCAGACTTGGACGCTGAGTAGGCGGCTAGCAGAGGGCGTGAAAACCATACGGCGTCGGACAACACATTAATGATTGCTCCTCCACCGTTTCTCGCAAGAACCGGGGCAAATGCTTGGCTGACGGATATCAGTCCGTAGAAGTTCGTCTCAAAAATATCTCGCGTGGCATCGAGCATCGAGGGATCCAAGGTGCTGCTTGTCAGACGCGCAATACCTGCATTGTTCACCAAAATAGTGGTATCGCTGCACTGCGTAGCGGCTGCCTCGGCTGTAGCCCGATCTGTAACATCCAGCTTCACCTGAGTTATTCCGTGGACTTCGGTGTCCGTAGGGTTGCGCACGCCAGCATACACTTTCTTTGCTCCGCGTCTGAGGGCCTCCCGAGCGAACGCCAATCCAAGGCCGCGATTTGCTCCCGTGATGAAAATGACGGAATCTAAAATTTTCATGTTTGCTCTCCGCGTTTAAAACGCTGTGGCTTTATCGAATTGAGCTGCGGCTGGTTTTAATGTGGCGGGAAAGCGCAAGTTGGCACCCTCCCGTCAACCAGATTTCAACGCAGCGAACGGAACGCCGTCCAGAGGTCTTTTGATAGCAGCATCGGCTGTTCCCAAGCGGCGAAGTGTCCGCCCTTTTCGACCTTGTTGTAGTGGATCAGATTAGGGTACGCCTTTTCTGCCCAGCTGCGCGGTGTTTGGTAGAGTTCGTTCGGAAATGCGGTCACAGCGACCGGAACCTTCACGCCCTTGGGAGTGAAGAACGGAAGCTTGTTTTCCCAATAGAGACGTGCAGCGGAAACGCCCGTGTTGGTAAGCCAGAACAGGGTGCAGTTGTCGAGAACGTCATCAGGTGTCATGCCCTCAGTCTGCCCATCGAACGAACGTGCGATCATCGCCAGGCTCTCGGCGTCGTGGTCAATCAAGAAGGTAGCCAAACCAATAGGTGAGTCGGCAAAGGCGACCCCCGTTTGCGGCCGCGTTGCCATCCAGAATGCGTAATAGACCTTCTTATAGAAGGAGACGAGCTGGTCGTATGTGCTTTTTTCCTCATCAGTGAGACCAGCTGGCGCCGGTGCTCCGCCAAAAGCTGCCCCATTGATATCTTCAGGAACTGCTCCGGGCATGTTGGTATGGATGCCAGCCAATTCCGGTGGAGCGCGAACACCAATCATTTCAGTGACGACTGCGCCCCAATCACCGCCCTGTGCCACAAACTTCTTGTAACCGAGCCGCTGCATCAACGTGATCCACCCCTCGGCGATACGCTCAGGTCCCCAGCCCGTACTGGTAGGCTTGCCGGAGAAGCCGTAGCCTGGCATCGAAGGTATCACCACATGGAACGCATCCTCGGCGCGCCCGCCGTGTGACGTTGGATCCGTCAGCGGCCCGATGATCTTCAACTGCTCGACGATGGAGCCTGGCCATCCGTGCGTTACAATGATTGGCAGAGCATCTTTATGCTTCGAGCGAACATGGATGAAATGAATATCCAGCCCGTCAATCTCCGTGAGATAGTTTGGCACGGCATTCAGCCGAGCTTCGACCTTACGCCAGTCATACTTGTCACGCCAATGTTCCAGAACTTGCCGAACAGTCTTGAGCGGCACGCCTTGCGAAAAGTCGTCAACGGGTTCCTCTTCGGGTAGACGAGCTTGGGTCAAGCGTCGTTTTAAGTCCGCCAGTGCCTCATCCGAAAAATTCACCTCAAACGGTCGAAGAGCTTCAACTACAGCTTGGTCTGCCATGGGTATGCTCCTGTTTGGTCAGGCCAAGACACAGAGACATGTTCCTCACAATACGACCCCCGTAGCATCTCCCGTGCTCAGTGGACTTGGCCGTGAAGGATGAGCGCCGAGATGCTGTTAGACGGTCTGAGCGGCGTAGCAGCATGATGGTCTTCCAATGGACAAAACACAAGTTTGTTACGGTAACATCTGTGTCGAATAGCCAGAAATAGAACAGGCCATACGATTCGGCGTCGGCGGTTTCACTCAATCCAGCGCGCCGCTCTCCATCTAAATCCAACTTCCCGGTTCCGGCCACCGGATTGCTTTGACAAGCTTTGCGACGCGGGGTCGGCATACGGTGGTTCTTTTCAGAATGATGGCAACAACAAGGAATTACCACACTTATCATAGGCGACATGGTGCAGTTTCTTGG
>NZ_QPJM01000037.1 GCF_003337575.1 Phyllobacterium bourgognense | reverse complement strand
GAGCCAACAGACTGCGAAGAGAAGCGTGACCCGCGTGAACGATCAGGCCGCCGAAGATTAAAAAAGAGCTTGACCCAAATGCCCGATTAGAGAAGGCGGACATTAATGAATGACTGCAATTGGCCGACCTCAGCTGGTCGTCGGTAATGTCTGCTTTCAGGCGGTGGCAACACTGACTCAACGACCGAAATAGGGCGCAAAGCAGCCATCGCCTCGACGAGCGCGCTTAAATTCCTGAACCGTCGAGGTGCTTGGTGTCTTCGCCTTCCCAAGGCGGGGGCATAGAAGTACGATCCAGATTGGCGGAGGGCATCGGCATCCAGCATTTTAATTCCGGCTCGGCATATTCGACGATGCGGCCGGGTGACGAATCAGAGGCGCGCCAACCTTCGGTACCGAATTGGTCGCCATTAGACCAATAGGCAAGATCTACTTCTGCCGGCCCCTGTTCGGATGAGCGGATCGTTACAAGGATTCGACTGCCATCTTTTGGCGCGCTCGCCATTTGGCGCCAGCGGTTTGGGTCGTCCATCGTTTTCCTTTTGCATTACTATGGATTGCAAGTGTCGCCTCACCATTGAAAGGCGTCAACTCAAACTTTTTCACAGCCATCCTGCGAATGCAGCTTCACATCTATGCAACTTTTGCCGCTTGGTGGTCTGCTCGCTTGTAGACAACTACGTCGGACGTATTGGGGTGGGGTTCGACAAGCACACCGCAACACCGCTGCGCAAGCAGCAGACTCGCGACCCTGATTAAATGTCAAGTGTGCGGTGCAGCAACGATTTATGCTTGAAATGTTCAGTAAATAGGGTATTACTTAACAAAATTACTAAACACGATGGGGAAATCGTGTGGGACAAGGGAACGTAGGATCTTTTCAAAAGCGGCGCGGTGTCGCTTATGTATCTGGGAGGAATGCATGAAAACGATAAAGCAGGCCCTGCTTGGGGCGACCTCGGCGTTTGTGCTGTTCGTTGCAGCGCCGAACCTTGCACAAGCCGATGAGCTGACCTTGTGTTGGGCGGCCTGGGACCCCGCCAACGCATTGGTTGAGCTCTCGAAAGATTTTACTTCTCAAAGCGGAACGACAATGAAGTTCGAATTCGTGCCTTGGCCGAATTTCGCAGACCGCATCCTCAATGAACTCAACTCCGGCGGCAAGCTGTGCGATCTCCTCATCGGAGATAGCCAATGGCTCGGCGGCTCGGCTGAAAATGGATACTACGTGAAGCTCAACGATTTCTTCGACAAGGAAGGGATCAAGATGAGTGATTTCGCCGATGCTGCGGTCAACGCCTATGCGACATGGCCGAAAGGCACGCCGAACTATTGGGCCCTGCCAGCGATGGGCGATGCCAATGCCTGGTTCTACCGCAAGGACTGGTTTGCCCAGCCTGAAATTCAGGCTGAATTCAAAAAGAAGTATAATCGCGATCTGGCAGCCCCAACGACCTGGGACGAGTTGATACAGGTGGCCGAGTTCTTCAACGGCCGGGAAATCGACGGCAAGAAGGTCTACGGAGCCGCGATCTTCACCGAACGCGCGTCCGAAGGCATCACCATGGGCGCAACGTCGGCGCTTTATCCCTATGGCTTCAAGTATGAAAATACGCCGGGCAAATACGACATGGAGGGCGCGGTCAACTCGCCAGAAGCAGTCGCCGGGCTTGAAGCCTACAAGAAACTCTACAAATGCTGCACGCCGCCCGGATACACCGATGCCTATATGGGCGAGAGCCTCGATGCATTCAAATCCGGACAAGTGGCGATGGCGATGAACTGGTTCGCCTTCTTTCCGGGTCTCTACAAAGACGAGAAGGTCGGCGGCGACAAGATCGGGTTCTTCGTCAATCCGAAAGAGAAGGTTGCGGCATCGACACTCGGCGGACAGGGAATTTCCGTCGTTGCCAATACTGACAATATGGATGGCGCTCTCGCCTATATCAAATGGTTTGCCCAGCCGGATGTTCAGAAAAAATGGTGGTCGCTTGGCGGATACGCCGTGCACAAGACGGTGCTGAACGACCCGACATTTACGGAGAGTCAGCCATTTGCCGCGGACTTCCTCGTGGCCATGAATCAGGTTCAGGATTTCTGGCAGGAACCGTCCTATGCTATCCTTCTGCAGGCAATGCAGAAACGCCTTCACGATTACGTCGTTGCAGACAAGGGCACGGCGAAAGAGGCGCTTGATGGGCTGGTCAAGGACTGGACCGAGGTCTTCAAGGACGACGGGAAGCTTTAGAGCTCCGGCGCTTCAGATGACCCCGTGCTGAAATGACTGCCCGGATCCGAAATCGTACCGGGCAGTTCTTTCGAATGCGACGCTTTAAAACCCAGGTAAAGTCCGTGACCGATACAAGTTCCACCATTTTGGGTGAGGCTGTTGCCCGTGCTACGCCGGCGCCCATCGCTTCCAGAATTCGCGGCCTGTCCGATCGCTCCATGGCATGGCTGTTCATTACGCCCGCCATCGCTCTGCTTTTGGCCGTCAATATTTTTCCGCTCATCTGGGCGATCTATCTTTCCTTCACGAATTTCCGGGCGAACCGGCCTAATGCTGCGCTGGAAAGCGTTGGCCTCAGCAATTATAGCCGGGTGCTGAATGATCCCAATATCTGGCAAGCCATGCAGACGACGGCGCATTTCGTCTTCTGGACGATCCTGCTGCAGACGCTGATTGGATTTTCCCTCGCTTATCTGATTGACCGGAAATTTCGCGGGCACGCTTTCTGGACGACAATCATTCTGGTTCCAATGATGTTGTCTCCAGCCGTCGTCGGCAATTTCTGGCGGTTTCTCTATCAACCGCAGATTGGCCTTTTCAATCACATCGTGTCTTTTCTAACGGGTATCCCGCCGTCCTCGTTCGAAATGCTGGGTTCGGTTCGGCTTTCGCCCTGGGCGATTATCATTGTCGATACGTGGATGTGGACACCGTACGTCATGCTGATCTGCCTGGCCGGACTACGATCGATCCCCGATTATATCTACGAGGCTGCCGAGGTGGATCGCGCTTCGCTTTGGCGCCAGTTCTGGTCGATCACGCTGCCGATGGCGCTGCCTTTCATCATGCTCGCGGTACTCTTCCGCGGCATCGAGAACTTCAAGATGTTCGACATGGTGACCCTTCTCACTGGCGGTGGTCCCGGTTCCACAACGGAAGTCGCCTCCATCACGCTGAAGCGGGAGGCTTTCGAAAGCTGGCGCACCGGTCGCGCATCCGCCTTCGCCATCATTCTGTTTGTCGCGGTCTTCGGTCTTGCCAACATCTATGTGAAAGCCCTCAACAAGGTGAAACAGCGATGAGTTCTACTGCCCATTCGGTCGTCGAACCGAGCGTCACATCAAAGCGCGTCGCGGCGACGATCGTCGTCGCCTATGCGGTGATCACGATGATCCCGCTCGTATGGATCGTTCTGACCAGCTTCAAATCCCCGCCAGATTCAATCAGCTACCCCCCGAAAATTGTATTTCAGCCGACGCTGGAGGGTTATTGCAACCTGTTTACAACGCGCACCCGGCAAACCCCCGAGTATATTATTTCGCTTGGGGCTCCGACGAGTACCTGCGATGAAATCACCCGAAGCCGCAACATGGTCATCGCCGGGCCTTCGAACTACTGGCCGCGTTTCCAGAACTCGCTGGTGATCGCTTTCGGCTCGACGTTCCTCGCCGTCTCGCTTGGCACGCTCGCAGCCTACGGATTTTCGCGTTTCAAGGTTCCTCTCGCGGAAGATCTTTTATTCTTCATTCTCTCGACGCGAATGATGCCGCCCATCGCCGTCGCAATTCCCATCTATCTGATGTATCGGCAGCTTGGTCTGTCTGACACCGCGCTGGGCATGATCCTGCTCTACACGGCCGTAAACGTCTCGCTTGCCGTCTGGCTCCTGAAGGGTTTCATCGACGAAATTCCGCGCGAATACGAAGAGGCAGCCATGATCGACGGCTACACGCGCATGCAGGCCTTTTTCAAGGTCGTCCTGCCGCAGGCGACCACGGGCATCGCCGCAACGGCCATCTTCTGCCTTATCTTTGCCTGGAATGAATACGCCTTCGCGGTGCTCTTGACGTCGGGCGCAGCCCAGACTGCGCCGCCGTTCATTCCAACGATCATTGGTGAAGGCGGGCAGGACTGGCCGGCCGTTGCTGCGGGAACCACGATCTTCGTCGTGCCGATCCTGGTTTTCACGATCCTTCTGCGCAAGCAGCTGTTGCGTGGTATCACTTTTGGAGCTGTACGCAAATGACGGCGCAACCACCTGTCCCCTCGAAACAAAAACGGCCGTTCTTTCTCAGGCGCGGTCCTATGGAGAACATTGCGACTGGTCTGATCGGCCTCGGATTCCTGATGCTGTTCCAGCCCTTCCTTCTGATCTTTTACACATGGTCGCTGGTCACACTATTGGCGGGTACTGTCATGTTCATCATCGTTTCAAAGTTCCCGGAGTAGACGATGGCAGAGATCAGAATAGAAAATCTGCGTAAGGAATTTGGTGCTTTCAGCGCAGTGGAAGATTCGAGCTTCGTTGTCCGTGATGGCGAATTCCTGGCTCTGCTTGGCCCGTCAGGCTGCGGTAAGACAACGACGCTGCGGATGATTGCGGGTCTTGAGCTGCCGACCAGTGGCAAGATCTTCCTTGGCGGCGAAGATGTCACGTTCAATCGAGCCCGGGAGCGGGATATTGCCTTTGTCTTTCAGCTCTTTGCGCTTTATCCGCACATGAATGTACGCAAGAACATAGCGTTTCCACTGCTTGCGCAGGGTGTTGCCAAAGCAGAAATACGCGCGCGCGTCGAGGAGACGGCAAAGCTCCTGCAGATCGATCATATTCTCGACAGGTCGGTATCGGGACTGGCGGGCGGCGATCGTCAGCGCGTGGCGCTCGGAAGGGCAATCGTCCGGCGGCCAAAGTGCTTTCTTATGGATGAACCTCTCGGCACACTGGATGCAGAGTTTCGCGATCTGATGGTTCGGGAACTGCGGGAGCTGCATAACAGAATCCGTGCCACCACAGTCTACGTCACCCACGACCAGCTGGAGGCGATGGCAATGGCAGACAAGATCGCTGTGATGAATCACGGTATCATCGAGCAATTCGGTACGCCTCAGGAAATCTATAATCGTCCGGCGACCATGTATGTCGCTGATTTTATCGGCTCGCCGCCGATGAATTTTCTGCGGTTTACAGGCGGCCTGCAAAAGGGCGCGCGATCCGTTATCGTCGACGGCGTGGATATTTCCGTGCCGGAAATCCATCTCGACCTTGCGGAAAGCGAACTCGCGCTTGGGGTGCGGCCCGAAGATATAAGTTTCAGCGATGTATCCCCTTTGCGCGGCGCTGTCTTTGGCAGCGAGTATCACGGGACCAACCAGATCGTCGCTGTGGAGATGGGTAAAGGACTGGTCAAGGCGCGTGTACCGGCCGACCAGAAGTTCCGTATTGGCGAAACCGTGGGACTTGAACTCAACTACGACAGACTGTCTCTCTTCGACTGCAAATCGGGCAGGGCGGTTCCGTCGTCCCGCTATGCGGAGCACCATCATGGCTGAAGTCGTCCTGCAAGGCATCAATAAGAACTTCGGCGAAACCCCTGCGGTCTCCAACGTGGATCTGGTTATTGCCGACGGAGAATGTGTCGTCCTGCTTGGCCCCACCGGTGCCGGCAAGACCACTACGCTGCGCCTGATTGCCGGGCTGGAGCGCCCCGACAGCGGCCGCATCATTATTGGCGGATATGATGTGGCGAAAGAAGCGCCTGCGGGTCGCGATGTCGCGTTCGTTTTTCAGCAGTATTCGCTCTATCCGCACCTGTCGGTCTACGACAACCTGGCCTTTCCCCTGCGGTCGCCGGCACGCCGTCTCGGCAAGGATGAGATCGACAGGCGGGTGCGGGATGTTGCGCGGATGGTGCGCATCGACCACAAGCTCGAAAACCGCTCGACCCGGCTTTCGGGCGGCGAAATGCAGCGGGTCGCCATAGGCCGTGCGCTTGTACGTCGCCCGGCGATCTATCTCATGGACGAGCCGCTTTCCTCGCTGGACGCCAAGTTACGCGCCGATCTTCGGCTGGAACTCAAACGCATTCAGAAAGAGCTCGGGTCAACGCTTCTCTACGTGACGCATGACCAGATCGAAGCCATGACAATGGCCGATCGCATAGGCATTCTCACCGAGGGTCGATTGGTGCAGATTGGAACACCGCGAGAAATCTACAGCAACCCGGCGAATGTTCATGTCGCTGCACGTCTTGGACAGCCGCATATCAATCTTTTTCCGGCTAACCTTCTGCCGGACAGCAAGATCCCGGCAGGTACACGAACGATCGGGGCGCGGACCGAACATCTGGACATAACGCTAGGCGGCGATGTCAATGCGCACGTCGATTGGGTGGAGCACCTCGGAGACCAGAATCACCTGCACATACGGGTCGGCGACTGCAAGCTGATCACCTTGGCCAACCCGCGCCTCCCGGTGCAACCGGGAGATGCAATTGGCCTAGCGCTCAGAAATCCGCTGTATTTCGGTGCGGATGGAAACAGGGTGGTTTGAGGGATTACCGCGATCGAATGGTTTGTTCAACACGCGTAGAAGGCGAAAAGACTGGAAAATGCCGATGAAACATTTTTTCAACCGCAGGGAAAACATAGTCACCGAGGCGCTGGATGGTCTGTTGCTGACCAGTCGTCCCGGAATGCTGGCGCGGCTTGATAGCTATCCGGATATCAAGGTTATCCTGCGTGCGGACTGGGACAAGTCCAAGGTCGCCGTCATATCGGGTGGCGGTGCGGGTCATGAGCCTTCCCACGCCGGGTTTGTCGGAAGGGGCATGCTGACGGCCGCGGTATCGGGCGAGATTTTTGCCTCTCCCAGCGTTGATGCCGTGCTTACGGCGATCCGTGCCGTCACAGGGCCGAAAGGTTGCCTGCTCGTCGTCAAGAATTACACTGGCGACCGGCTGAATTTCGGGCTCGCCGCTGAAAGAGCGCGCTCCGAAGGCTTCAGGGTGGAGATGGTCATCGTGGCCGATGATATCGCACTTCCCGACCTTGCCCAGCCGCGTGGCGTTGCTGGTACGCTGTTCATTCACAAGATCGCCGGCTTTCTCGCCGAACGCGGCGATAGCCTTGACGATGTGGCTGCATCTGCTGCATCGGCGGCCGGAGAGATTGTGTCGCTGGGTGTCTCGCTGTCGACATGCTCGATCCCGGGCCAGGAGCAGGAACAACGCCTCGGCGCTGACGAGGGCGAACTCGGTCTTGGCATTCATGGCGAGCCGGGGGTCGAACGTATCGCGCTGCAGGAGTCCGGGAAGATCGTCGCCATCATGGCGGAGCGGCTTGCGGCGTCTCTGCCGGGGACGGGCGAGTATGCGTTGTTGATCAACAACCTTGGGGCCGTGCCGCCATTGGAAATGAGCCTCATTGCCCATGATGTTCTTGCGTCTTCGCTGGCGGATCGGGTGAAGCTGGTGATCGGCCCCTCGCCAATGATGACTGCGCTCAACATGAACGGCTTTTCGCTTTCGCTCATCCGGCTCGACGCAGAACGTGAGACGGCGCTTGCCTCTCCCGTCGACCCTCATGCGTGGGCTCCGCCGCTTCTACGGCATGGCCTGGATATTCTTCCCGCGCCGAAGGTCCCGGTTGGAGAGGCCATCGCCGCGGCGAGCCGCGATCCGTTGGCGGAAGGGTTGGTGACCGCCATGTGCCAGCGTCTGATCTCGATGGAAACCGAGCTCAATCGTCTGGATGCCCGCACTGGAGACGGCGATACGGGATCGACGGTTGCAGCCGGGGCACGAGGCGTGCTTGGCAAGATCAAATCATTGCCGCTCGCTGATAACGCGGGAACGCTTGCAGCGATCGGCGGGATTTTGGCCACCATTATGGGTGGATCTAGTGGTGTTTTGCTCTCGATCTTTTTTACGGCAGCAGCCAAGGCAATGACGGAGAAGAACAATCTGCCGGCCGCGCTGCTTGAGGGCCTCGACCGCATGACTTTTTACGGCGGAGCCAGACCGGGTGACAGAACCATGGTGGACGCGCTCGATCCGGCATTGCGAGCCTTGGCAGCAAGTGGACCCTCTGACGCTGCCCGGGCGGCAGCTGCGGGTGCCAATGCCACCATGGCGATGAGCAAAGCAAATGCGGGCCGGGCATCGTATGTGGGTGCAGGGCATCTCGCCGGTGTCGCCGATCCGGGAGCCATCGCTGTCGCTGCTGCTTTCGAGACCGCGGCCAAGGTGATCGATGGTAAAGTCGCGCGAGGGGAGACTTCCTTCGTTGCAGACTGATCGGGAACTTATGCTGGGACTGATCGAAGCCTGCCACGAGGCCATCGTGATCCATGCTGATGACCTGTGCGAGCTCGATCGGGCCATCGGCGACGGGGATCACGGGACCAACATGCGGCGTGGTTGCGAGGCAGTGTATCTCGATCGGGAACGCTTATGCAGCCTGCCGCTGTCGCAGGCGATCGAGACAATCGGGATGACGCTTGTCATGAGCGTTGGCGGCGCTTCAGGGCCGCTGTACGGGACCTTGCTGATCGAGATTGGGCGGCGGCTTGGCGCTCGGGAAAACGAGGCGCATTTCGCCACGATCCTTGGGGAGGCGGTCGATGCAGTGGCGCGGCGCGGGCGTGCTCATGCAGGCGACAAAACGTTGCTGGACGTGCTTTACCCCGTTCAGACAGAAATGGTAAGGCAATCGGCCCTGATCAATATAGCCAAAAGGGCGGAGGTATCTGCGCAACTAACAGCTGGCATGAAGGCGATGCGGGGACGTGCTTCGTTCCTTGGAGATCGTTCCATTGGCCATGTCGATCCGGGGGCATCGAGCTGTGCTCTCCTGACAACAGCCATTTGCCGCTACCTGAAGGAGTACCGTCCGGCATGAAAGGCAAAACTGCAAATGTGGGTATTGTGATCGTCTCGCACTCGCCACTCGTTGCGAAAGGCACTGCCGATATGGTGCGCCAGATGGTCGGCGATAGCGTGCCGCTTTCATGGTGCGGAGGCAATCCCGAGGGGGGTCTTGGTACCAATGCGGCGGGTATTTTTGCGGCCATAGAGGCAGCATGGTCCGATCACGGAGTTGCGGTGTTCGTTGATCTCGGCGGTGCGGAGACCAACAGTGAAATGGCAATCGAAATGCTGGGCGAATCCCGCTCCGGGATGGTCGCAATCTGCAATGCACCTATTGTCGAGGGTGCGGTCATTGCCGCTGCGGAAGCGTCCGGCGGGGCGTCACTCGCAAAGGTGGTGGCTACAGCCGAGGAACTCTCGCCCTCATGAACGACAAGCAGGATGCGAGAATACGGGAGACGGATCGCGTGACGGCGCAGCGGCAGGCGGAAATCGAAGTCGTGCACGGCACCGGATTGCATGCCCGCCCTTCCGTGATTTTCACCCGTCTTGCCAAATCCTTTCCATGCACGATCGAGATAGAGGTGAACGGTAACAGCATCTGGCTGAACGGCAAAAGCATTGTAAAGGTGATGGGAGCCAAAATCCGAAAGGGTTCGGTTCTGAAAATTCGGGCCGACGGAATTGGTGCGGCAGAAGCAATTGCCGCGTTGAAGGAACTGGTCGAACACAATTTCGACGAGGGAAAAGTCGATGGCCGAAATGTTTAGATTGCAAGGCCATTTAGGGCTCGAGTTCAACGACGCTGACCGCACGGCGGCGGCGAATTAAGATGACGCGGGAAGTCATGGAAGATCCCATTGTGGCCTACAAGACCATTCTGGCCCAGATCATCGACAATCGCCCCTCAGGAACCCGTCAGCGTCTGGCCGCGGCGCTCGGTAAACACCGGAGTTTCGTCACCCAGATTACAAGTCCGGCTTATTCCACGCCATTGCCGGCGCGGCATCTGGCGACAATTTTCAGGGTTTGTCACTTTAGTCCGACCGAGCAGGAACAGTTTGTGGCGGCCTATCATGCCGCGCATCCTGGAAAATTGCCGGACTTTGGCAGTACCGAAGGGTTGAGATCGTTGTCCCTGATGGTTCCGGATCTTGGAGACGATAAGAAAAATCGACTCGTGGATGAAGCAATCACAGACTTTGTCCAAAAGATTGCAACACTTTTGGGGAGTTCAGATTAGAGTCAGGGCCTATTAATATGATGGAAGTGGGCGCCAGAAACGGCCTCACGACCTAACCCGTTATCCTCAGGATGGCTTGATGGTAAGGTCAAGAGCCGTGCTTGAATAAGTCGATGCCAGTGGAGGGCACGATGAAAAAATTCATGAACAAGGCTGCCTCTATGGTTGCCGAAAGCCTTGAAGGCTTCGTTTCGGCCCACGACCGTCTGGTCGTGTTCGGTTCCGACCGGAAATTTGTGAGGCGGCGCCATCTTACGCCAGGAAAAGTTGCGATCATATCGGGTGGGGGAGCCGGCCATGAGCCTATGCATATCGGCTTTGTGGGACTGGGCATGCTGGATGCCGCCTGCACCGGACATATCTTTACCTCTCCGACGCCCGACCAGATTGTCGCTGCCATCGAAGAAACAGACACCGGAGCGGGATGCCTCCTGATCGTCAAGAATTATGACGGGGACTTGATGAATTTCGAAATGGCTGCGGAGGCGGTGACGGGGCGGCACCGGATCGAGACGGTTATTGTAAGCGACGACATTGCGGTGCCAGGCCCGCCGCGAAGCTCCGGCAGGAGGGGGGTTGCCGGTACACTCATCGTCGAGAAGATTCTTGGAGCGGCGGCCGAGGCTAGAATGGATCTGGCCAGATTGAAGGCGCTTGGTGACCGGTTGAACACGCGGATACGTACAATGGGGGTGGCGCTCGGTGGTGTTACCGTTCCCGACACGGCACGTTCCACCTTTGTGCTGGACCCGAACGAGATGGAGGTCGGGGTCGGGATACACGGCGAACCCGGGCTTTCCCGGCAGAAACTGGCCGATGCCGACACTATTGCCAGCATGATCTGCAATACCATCCTCGCGGATATAGAGGTGCAGAACGCAGACCGTGCGCTGGTCGTGGTAAACGGCTTCGGGGGTACTCCGACGCCAGAACTTTACCTCATTTACAACATTGTCCGCCGCCTGTTCGAAGCTAAAGGCATCAGTGTCGCGAGATCATTGGTAGGTACCTACGTGACCTCGCTCGATATGGCTGGTCTTTCTGTCACGTTGTCGTTGCTTGACGAGGAAGGGTTGCATTTCTGGGATAGTCCCGTTTCGACAGCTGCGCTGCAATGGAGCTCTGCGAAAATCTGAGTATTGCACCGGCTTTGCGACCTCGGATAGTTAACTTTTGCGCTAAGTGCTGTGCCAATCGGGTTCGGTGGCAAATCCGTTTTACCGGCATTTTCAAGGAACGTTTATCAATACGGGCCCGGTCTGTACATAGTTGGGAACCTAAGCGGTCCGGGAACTGGCTCGCGGAAAAAGTCTTGGGAACTCTATCGTACCATCAGTACTGGGGGAAGTGGACGCGCATGGCCTTTTCCTCCTGACCAATTCGAACGAAAAGCGGGATCAAATAGAGAGGCATGGCTACGGCAAGCGTCCAAAACGCATGTAGCGTGAGCGCAAATCCGATGAGCTCCGGAATGATGTTCAGGTAATAATTCGGATGCCTGATAAGACGAAACAGCAGGGATGTAACCAGTATGTGGTTTCGAGCGATGATGAGTTTGACTGTCCACTGTGGACCAAGGCTCACAATCACAACTATCAGGAATATTACGCCAACAAGGTAGATCGCCAGTCCGAGCAAAGTGACTTGGTCTATAGTGTAGTCAGAGAATGCGTATTCGGTGATCGCACACAGATAAAATGCAACATGCGCGACAGCCAGAATGCTTGAGTCGGTCTTGCCAATTTCCGTGCCGCCGGCAGCTTTCAATTTCCGCTCATTGCTGATCGAAATGAGAAGCGTCGCCACCCGAAATATAACAGCAAGAGTGATAAACAGAACAAGCATCGCAGCCTCTTGCTCGTTCAAAGCCGGTTCGTTCTGATCGTCGAATCATCGCATTGGACAGCTGGTCTATAAACGACATCAGGTCTTTCTCCAAGCGTGTGATAGTCGATTGGCAAGACGGTTGCCGCGATACAGGGAGCGGCCTGAATAAGCACTTCTTCAGCTGCGGCCGGCGCGATCGCCTCAGGCTCAACGATCTGGTCTGCGACGTTCGTCATTGATTGATCGAGCCTAGCGCGCAATTGCGCGCTGTGCGTCGATGAGTGCAGCATGGCAAAGGTGTGTGTCACCAGCCTCGTCTGCCGAGCGCGCGCGGGCGAGTGCCTCCACGGCTTGTTCGCCCTGCGCACCTTCACCGGCTTCCGCCTCCGCACGTGCGATCGACTGGGGTGTAGGTTCGTGATGGAGCCCCGCAGATTGACTCTCGGGAAGTGTAGGGCCAGAGCCGGCCGTCGCTTCCAGTATAGTATCGACCTGGATCTGGACGGCTTCGATCTCCTTGGTGCAGGGACCTGCGCGTGCGGTTGTAACAAGCCCTACCGTGAACATCGCTTGGACACCGAAAACGATTGCGAAAACGCAAGCCCGGCATCGTGGTGTGCATTTCGCTTCGGATGCGGGACGGTGTGCTTCATAGGCACACGCCGCAACAGCAATTCGCGTTTGTGTGAGACCGCCCAAAACTTCGATCCTCCTGCAGAGGTCCCTGAAGCACAACGCTCGCAGAGAACTGTCGTGTGTAAGAAATGTTGGAGCGGTAGCGGCTATGAGGGGTGATGTTGCTCGAACGGCTCTTGCCCATCCCGTCAGCGGATACCGAAGACATTTCGTGCTGAGTAGGGTGGTCGAGTAAAGGACTGATCCGCATGGCCACCATTCATGCGAGTGCCGTTTTATCTGACAGTAGCCAGACGGCGATGGTTGCTCCATCATACACACGCGCGGGTGAATAATGCGCTGGTTTGACTAAGTCATACTTTGGTTTGACATTGATGGAGAACCAAAACCGAAGGGTGACGCCAGAGCGGACATACGACCAAACTTCTCCATAAATACCTTCGACCAGCTTTTCGTGACCTCAACGACTCCGCCGAACGTCGCGACGGGATCTCCCTTATCCGTCGGGTAAATGCTCTTTCCGGCTGGGAGCGACACGCCTTACACGGTGAAGTAGAAGTGACCAAATTTTTCCGTCAACCGTGTCGCGGATTTGGAGCGAAGACCGCTCATCAAAGATTCGATCGCGTTCGTTGAAGGGCTCGCCCGGAAAATACAGATGGGTTGTCAAGACGCTTCCGCCTGGCTTTTGGACTTTCAGTTGGTAATGGAGTTTGCGCCCCCGGATAGAGCGATGGAATCATGGTCGAAAACCGCCAGCGGACACTCTCATCGGTGAACCGATGACCACGCAACCTATTCGCAAGGCTTTGGCGCTTCATGGACGACCGGATTATGTCACGATTGACGACAGTCAGACCAATCGGATGGCGATGTCTGCCTGAAGAGTGAAGACGGCGCTGCCGGATTGTTTTTGTTCGCACGCGTCGCGATCTGATCTAACACTCAGGATTTGGAAGGCAGCTGTCCAGCTTCGCTGCAACCGGATCATTGGTGGACCATTCCGCGCGAATTGCTACAACGCCAGTTCGCTCCTATCTGGAATCGAGCTGGCATTCATCATGTACAAAAGGGATTGCCATTATTGCTTCGCATCGAGCCCTGGCGCTTGGGCCAAGGAAAGGCTGGCGCAGGCGAGAATGAATTCAACTGGGCAAGGCTCTGTATATCCAGTCGAAGCCAACTGCGAGAGCGATCGAACCAATAACGGCCGCAGCAAGAATGATCTCGGCCAAATCGATGTGTGGCATATGGTCGTGAAGAGGGCGATTGATGAATTTAGGCATTTGAGCCTCCATTGAAAGTGCATTTAGGCATATCGGCCTGAACAAAAAAGCTCATCCCGAGTCGCCCGCAGAAAGGATGGTGGCCGTGTCATCCGGACCTATCCACTCTTGGCGTTCGGCTCCGTGATCCCAGTCGCTCCGGGCGCACGGAACCGAAGAGCCTGCAATGATTTACTGGCAATATTCGTAGTAGAATGGGGAGTTCCAGCGGAACGGATACTCGCAGGAATAGTATGGACCCCAGTAATTGTCGTCATGAGGAAAGCGCCTGAAGTGATCCCTGTGGTCGGCAAAACGGCTGTGGTCCATGGCCAGCCCATGAGCGCTGTTGACAATGCCACCACGACCAAAAACGCCACCACCGCGGACACCGCCGATGTCGCCGCGATCACCGGCAAAGCCATGACCACCGGCAAAGCCATGACCACCGCCGCCATGAGCCATCGATTCAGTTGCTGAGCCGACCGCTACCATTGCACCAAGAGCGGTTACTATTAGAATTGTTGCTGATCTTCTCATAATTCACTCCTTGAAAGCTTCTAGGTTGAAGCTAACCTAATATAGATGCAGCAAGTCGTTCGGAGTATTATACCTTGGTTTATTCGTTTATGACCTGTGGTTGCGAGTCCTTGAGGGCCGGGTTTTTCTGATCATACGGCAGTATATTATGTCACGGTACTTTCACATAAACGTTATCGATTTGCGTTCCCCGAGAAAACATTACAGCACTTTACGGCCGGTCCTCGGACGTAGCTTTATTCTTCTCGCGTCGGTCTTTCGAATCTTTCATTTCTGATGCGGTGCGATCCCGCCGTACCAGGAATTGAAGGCTTCTCGACTGTCAGCGGCTCCGGTCAGTTTTGAGCTTCATAAACCTAAGTATGAATCGGCCAAACCAACGCGTTAGTCGCCTGCACCTTAATATCATGGAGTATTCAAGAGCGCTCTGTAACACTGCAGGCAGAATAGAAGCTGCACGGGGATGATGTCCTGACTACTCGACCATCCGATTCCCCGGGACAAGGATTTGATGCTATGGAGAAGCTGGATGCAATTTGGCTCATGCTGTTCCTAGTCGGTTCGGCCGCCATCGTGACGCTGACATTTGCGACCGGCGATATATTCGCCCTGTACTAAGCTGATCGTAGATTGCTGTCTGATACAGACGGAGAGCGGGAACCGCGGGCGATGGAGTGCCTGCGTCTAGCTGAAATTCCGGAGAATTGAGAACGCATATCGTGTCAAAAAGACGGGTAACCACTCCGACTGGAGAACGGCCGCCTCCTCTTTAAGGAACCTATGACGGACGAAGGCCAAATCAGGGCGGATTTATCCCGGTCTCAGCCGTCTTTGCGGTACCGGTGAGCACCGTAACCAGTCGCCTTACGTGCGCCCGGATCATGCTGGCCGAGAAGACATTCGGGATAGAGAGAGGCAGGTTGATAAGAAAGGGGCAGCAGGCCGGTTTCAGCACGATCGCCGGGGGAATTGTCGGCAAGCTCATTCAGACATGAGGCGTGGCAGCGAAATTCCGGCGCTGAGGGCTAGTTCGTTTTGCCCGCACCCGATTGAACCGTCAGCCAATGCGCAGATAGTTCGCCGGCCATTATATCAGGCCGCTGGCCCTGCAGCGTCGCCAGAGCGCTACGCAACAGTTGAACACCTAATTGCACCTGTCCTTCTGCAAAGATCAGCGCATCCGCTGGCTGCGCATCGGATAGGCGCGGCAGGCGTAAATCTGGCCAGTCGACGGAGCCAAGTGAATTCATCAGGCTAACCTTCGCAACAAAACAATACCCCCGTCCAGGAACACTCATTATGTAACGGGGTCCTGTCTTCGAGTCCCCCAACGCTTTTCTCAGACTTGCGATGTGCACGCGCAAATTCGTGTCCTCCACCACAACGTTGGGCCATGCGCGATTGATTAATTGTTTGTGGGAAACGACTTCGCCCGGTCGCTCGACCAGGGCCATCAATATTTCGAGCGCGCGGCTACTGATGGAAATCGGCGTCCCGTTTTGCTGAAGTAGCCTCTGCTGCACGGAAAGTTGGAATGGACCAAAAACGAAAACGTTGTCTGCCGAACCGCTTTTAGACGAATTGATGGCAGAATTGGGCGTCATTGCTCCGGTCTCCTTTTTCTTCGCAAAAGCGGTTCGCATTCACGGCAGGGCATCAACAGGTCGCCTTTGGGCGGGCTGCCAGGACTGCAGTCGAGACTGTCCCGCAGGGATTTTGCTTCGAGGTGCTACCTTTTCTGTCACGTCTCTTGCAATAGAGTGCGACGTCTCAGGTGGCGCTAATAGATTGCTCAATCTGCATAATGATACGAACGACTTCGAACTTGCAGAAACAACCCTAACATAACAAAACCGGTTGCGCAATCTATTGCGCTAAATACGCAAGTTTGATAGGTAGATTCCAGCAATGTTGCTAGGCAGGCGCAAGGTAAATGGCGAGAAAACGCGTTACGTTACAGGACCTTGCCGACGCACTCGGCATTTCGAAATTTTCGGTTTCGAGAGCCCTGTCCGGCAAACCAGGCGTCGGGGAAGGCACACGGCGAAGAGTGGAAGACGCGGCCAGGGAGATGGGCTATCCCCTTGTGACCGAGCAGGCGCAAAACCGAGGACAGATTTGGTTTCTGCGCCAGGAGATTGACCGTGTGAGCACGGAGCTGTGGTCAAACATCCTCCTTGGGGCGGAACAGGAAGCCGAGGCCTATGGCTTTACCGTCATTCCAAAGCAGGCCCATAGCCTCTTCGACGGGCCGATAGATGAGGCCGTAGTAGGGTTGATCCTTGCCGTACCCTACCCCGAGGAGCTCTCCGGGATCGCGAGCCAATCCAACCTTCCGGTGGTTTGCTCAGGATACGCCGCTCCGCTGGAGCATATAGATCAAGTCTCGGGTACAGACTGGGAAGCTGGTATTACGATAGCGCGCTACCTGGCGACGCTAGGGCATCGCAAGTTCGCATTCGTCCATGGAGACGCAAGGTTGTTAGGACGGGCCGAAAGATTTCGGGGATTGTGCGACGGAGCAAAGGAATTTGACGGAACTGTAGATGATCTTGTCTTTGATGAACAAGCGGGGCTGCGCAAGCCGCTACTTGACTATATGGATGCGGGCGGCAAACCGTCCGCACTATTTTGTGCTCATGACGGCATAGCCGTGAGTGTCATATCAGAACTGGCCCTGCTTGGAATTCGTGTACCTGAAGATGTTTCGGTGGTTGGCTTCAATGATTTCATATCGGCCTCGCAAGTTGCGCCCCGCTTGACGACAATACGAACACCTCATGTCGAATGGGGAGCAGCAATGACCCGTTGCATTGTTGACAGGGTATCGAATCCCCGCTTTCGAGCCGTCCCTCCTTTACGCATAAATCTTGTGCCGGAACTGATCATACGTGAGTCCACAGGGCCGGCTTCGCTGCTGCCGTGGCAGCGAAAATAAAAGGTGGCTCCAGCCCTGCCAGAGTGATTCCACCTGATCACAATTAATAAGAAGACACTCCAAAATTAATCGGCGAAACTATGTCTCACATCTTATGGCGGGCAAGATAGCCCGACTGCGAGCGGCCGCGTGGCAGCCAAGGGCGTGAGGGGGCGGGTATGAGGCACCATGATCGACACCACGGGAGCGCCATTTCGGCTTCCAATACGGGTTTCCGGGGACGGAATTACTTGGCGCAAATTGCCAAATTAGCTGACTTTTGGTTCATTCCGTTAACTATATTTCCAACCGTAGCCCTTAGCTCCGCAGTATTTGGTTTTCCGCTATTGCTGTCATTGATCATGAGCTTCGCTGCCTGGTCAATCGACGAACCCGTGTTGGCAGCTGACTTTGTGGGCCTGCGCAACTATCGTGACCTGTTTGCAGATCCGGTCTTCGTCGCAAGCCTTTGCCTGACGCTTGGCTATACTGCTGCAACAGTCTGCCTCGAAATTCTGGTTGGTCTAGCAATCGCTATGCTTCTCAATCAAGATCTTCCATACATCCGCTTCTTTCGAATAGCGTTGATCGTCCCGATGATGGTTACTCCTATCGTCGCTGCGCTTTGCTGGAAGCTCCTTCTCGATCCTACCTATGGCCTTGTCGACTATCTCGTGGGCTCGCCAATTATCTGGCTCGGAGACCCGACGCTCGCGCTCATCACAGTGGGCGGCGTGAGCGTGTGGCAGAATGCGCCGTTCGTAGCCCTTCTTCTTTTGGCAGGCCTGCAGTCCTTGCCGAAAGAGGTCGTGGAAGCGGCAACGATTGATGGCGCAACAAAGATCGCACTGTTCCGCCATGTAACTTTGCCGCTCTTATCGCCCTACTTGCTCGTGGCGTTGCTCCTACGAACGATCTTTGAGTTCAGGGCCTTTGATAACGTCTACGTAATGACGGCAGGCGGGCCAGCCAACGCGACGTTGGTGCTTTCTATTTATGTGTACCAAACCTCCTTCTTCAGCTTCGATCTCACGCTGGCTTCAGCCGCGTCATGGGTCATGCTCCTGATCGTACTCACGGTCTGCCTGATTTTGATCGCAACTATGCGTCGAAAGGAGCCCGACTAATGATTTCCTCGCCGCGCCTGTCCTGCAAGACCGGATTTTATTACGTCTTTTTGTACGGCTCGCTGATCTGCTTTCTTGTGATCTTCATGCTGCCACTGCTATGGGTCCTTGGACTATCGCTGAAAACGAGGGAGCAAATCTTCACGACACCTCCACTTTTCCTATGGCGGCCGACTCTGGAGAACTACTTCACGGTCCTCTCTGAGAAGAACTTTCTGATTTCCTTCTGGAACAGCTTTTTAGTAACAACTTCGACAGTCCTCGTATCTTTGTTTGCTGGCATACCTGCAGCCTACACCATTGCCCGGTACCGCTTTCCCGGGCGCAAACTCATCTTCTTCTCGCTTCTGGTCATGCGCATGCTGCCGCCGATCGCGGCGCTTTTGCCACTCTATGTGATGTTCAGTTTTGGGGGATTGATCAACACGAGGATAAGCCTCGTCCTGGCCTATACGACATTCAGTCTTCCTATCATCGTTTGGGTTACGCGTGACTTCTTCAAAACTGTTCCCCGGGATCTCGAGGAAGCTGCCTATATGGATGGTGCTTCTCGCACTGGCGCTTTCCTCAGGGTTGCCCTGCCTTTGGCGAAACCCGGGATCACGACCGCGGCCATCTTGTCGATGCTTCTCGCGTGGAATGACTTCATTTTCGCAGCGATTCTTACCAACAATGCAACGCGAACAGCACCCGTTCTCCTGAGCACTTATGCGGGTAGCGAGACAGGGACAGATTGGGGCGCCATCGCAGCGTCTGGTATTTTGGTGCTTCTGCCGGTGATTGTATTCTCGCTCATTGCCCAAAGACACCTTGTTTCTGGTCTGTCGTCAGGTTCGATAAATGATGCTAGGGTCGCGTAACGGTGATGGAGGAAACCATGTCCCGGAAGAGGAAGGCAGGCCTGATCAGTCGACGCACGCTGCTCGGATCGGCTTTGGCCGGCATCAATCTTGCCGCGCTCGGCTCTCCAAGGACGGCCCGCGCCGCGCTGGGCGACAAGCCAGCCAAGCTCGTTGTCCTAGGTGATAACGCGCCCTGGAAAGGCACAATCCTGCAGGACGCGATCCCCGCCTTTAAAAAAGATACGGGTATCGATGTCGAGTATGTGCAGTTACCGTTGGATGCGCTTGTCATACGATGTCGAGCTGAAATGTCGGGTCAAGGACCCACGAGCTTCGATATCGTGCAGATGGGTTCCTCGATGGTTGGATGGATGCACCCCTATGTCGATGATCATAATCATTTGCTGGCATCCGCTGGCGGAAAATACGCATCTGATTTCGACATGGATGATTTTGCCCCGCGAACACTCGACGCAGTGTCCGTCGATGGTAAACTATGCGGTATACCCTATCGAGCAACTGTATACATACTCCACTATCAAAAGGAATTGCTCGAGGCGGCAGGCTTTTCGAGTGCGCCCTCTACATTCGCCGAATTTCAGTCCGCTGCCGATGCTCTGACAAGGACAGGTGCACCTTTTCGGTACGGTGTTGGAACATGTGCACGGCAAGGGCCGGCAATTAGCAATCACTTTTGTCCGTTCCTGTTATCTTCTGGCGGTTCGTTCTACGATCTGAAAACGAGGAAGATCATGATCGACACCGAAGAATCCATCGGTGCATTGGAGTATTATGGCAACTTGATGACAAAGCGCAGGGTCATGGCTCCAGAGGCGGTAACGTGGGAATGGGACGAGATCATCGCGAACGGGCAGAATGATCGTTACGCCATGGCTATCACGCTGAATGCCTCAGGCACTCCACTCAACAAGTCAAAGGCCTCCAAAACAGCCGGACGATGGGGTTGGGCTGTCGTGCCTGGCGCGCAGAGAGCTGAAGAGAGCAAGAGTCCATTTTTCGTATGGTCGTTCGCTGTTCCATCAGCATCAAAAAACAAGGGATGGGCTTTCGAATTCATTCAACACATTACGAGCAGGGAATGGGCCCGGCGTTCAATGGAAAAGGGAAATGCCTCCGCTCGCCTCTCGGTATTGAACGATCCGGAGATCGTCGAAGCATATGGCTGGACAGCAGCGGCCGCCGAGCAGATGAAGACCGCCGAGCCCAACCCGAATGACGCCAATTGGGCCTCACTCGAGCTTGATCTCCGCACGGGCATCTCAAGCACGCTGCAAGGTCAAACGACAGCCAGAGATGCGTTGCAGACCGTCGCTGACAGTTGGAGGCGCAAATTCAATCGCATTAGGTTATGATCTGGCGTCGACAGCTACTGGCGCCGAAGTTCGTTCATCCCAAAATAACCGTTTGATCGCATATTCCGAAGAGCTCACCCGGCTTAACTGCGCTAACGCCGCTGCGAGAGCACCGCTGATGACGCCAACATCGCCTTAACAATTATTAACATCTCGAAACTTTCCTTTCTTCGTCAACGGGCATTTCCTTGCAACGAAACGGTCGAAGGGGTTGATGATGTCCGCGAACGAGACAAGAACAGCGGTTGTGACACAGGATCTCGGACCAGCCATCGTTCAGCGGCTGGCAGCTGACCGTTTCAATATTATCATCAATTCTGCGTGCCAATCAAAGTTCTTGCGACCCGCTGCAGCACTCATTGCTACAGCGGTTTTCCTGCTGGACGCATTGACATCCTTGGACATTGCCATTGCGGTGCTCTACGTGCTCGTAGTCTTGCTATCGCTC
>NZ_QPJM01000036.1 GCF_003337575.1 Phyllobacterium bourgognense | reverse complement strand
GAAGCAGTTCGACGAAACCCTTTGAAATGTCGGTGCGCCGGACGCTAATTCCCCGCTTCTCAAGCTCAAGTGCATCTCGGCCACCACCGCTTCCGTGACAGTCACCAGTTTCGACGCCAACGACAAACGCCGCAAGCATTACCGTTCGGAATATACTGTTGCTCCAATTATCCGTGATAGGCATGGAATCCCAAAACCAAGCTTTCAGTTCAAATTTCCCCCGCTTTCGTGCCGTGAACTGGATTAACGCACTGAAGCCCGTTTCGGCGCCGTCGAATTCATAATTATCTCTTCGCCAGCATGCCAAAACGTCACCGATCGGGGGGAATTCAGCACTAACAGCACATGCGTGCCGCCCCGGCCATCTCTTGGTTTCCCGCTGGGATTGGGATTCCAAGCGCCCATTTGGGATTTCTGACCAATCACAAACCATAGACACACGTTATAGTCGAACTGCCCCTCAGATAAGCTTTGTCCCGTTTAATTGAGCTTCCCGGAGTGCATGAGGATGCTTGTTTTTGTGAATAGGTCGAAGCGAAGGATGCGGGCGTTTGGCGCACTGTTTGGTCTTTTGATGGCGGCCACGATGCCTGCCGGATGCCGGGAGGAGACAAAGGAACCCGCCCCGCTCAAAGAACCGACCAAGAGCAGCGCCGCCATGCAGCCCATTCAACCCAATCCGGCATAACTGCTGCGCATAAGACGAGGTTCGATCGCCAGTGACAAATATCGAGTTTCCTGGTTTTGTCAGTCTAACGATAGCCATCGTCGTTTTCTTCATCGGTGCTGGACTGAACAGCCGGATCGCGGCATTGCGGCGGTGGAACATCCCGGAAGCCGTGGCCGGTGGTCTTCTCGCGGCCCTGGCAACACTACTCGCCTATCGTGTCCTGGGAATTGCGATCTCGTTTGACCTCGCAGCACGCGACTTGCTGCTCCTCTACTTTTTTACCGGCATCGGTCTGAATGCTCGACTTGCCGATCTGATCGCGGGTGGCAAGCCACTGATGATCCTGCTTGGACTGACGCTGATCTATCTCGTCATCCAGAACCTTATCGCCGCCGGAAGTACGGCCGCCCTCGCAATGCCCGAAGGCATGACCGTTCTTGTCGGCTCAGCGTCCTTGATCGGCGGTCATGGCACGACGATTGCATGGGCCCCGATTCTTGCCGAGCGTTTCGGTCTCACCAACGCGATGGAGATTGGCGTGGCGGCGGCAACTCTCGGTCTTGTCATTGCAAGTCTTGTCGGTGGGCCCGTCGCAGGCCTCTTGATTGCGCGCTACCGGCTCAAAGGTCCCGAGGCTGCTCCTTCGATCGGACTGGCGGATGACAACGCCACCCAGGACGACCTCAATCATATTACGCTGCTGCGCACCATCCTCGTCCTCAACGTTGCGGTCCTTATCGGCTACACGGTCGATGAGCTATTGGCTGACTTGGGATTTCGTCTACCCCTCTTCGTCGCCTGTCTCCTGTCTGCCATCGTCTTGACCAATGTCGTTCCGCGGGTCATGCCGACCCTGTTCTGGCCGACGCGGACGCGCGCGTTGGCCCTTGTCTCCGACCTTTCGCTGAGCATCTTTCTTGCAATGTCGCTGATGAGCATGCAACTCTGGACTCTCGGAGGGCTTGGGCCGTCGCTGCTTCTGATCCTGGCGCTCCAGACGGTTGCAGCGATTGCCTACATACTCTTCGTTGTATTCCCGCTGATGGGTCGCAACTACGACGCCGCGGTGATTGCCGGCGGCTTCAGTGGCATAAGCCTTGGTGCGACGCCGACTGCCATCGCCAATATGACTGCCATTACCAAACTGCACGGCGCGGCACCGATGGCCTTCATTATCCTACCACTGGTGTCAGCTTTTTTCATCGATATCGCAAATGCGTTCGCGATCGGCTTTCTCGTCAATTGAGCAGGGTTAGCGCCAGCGGCTGATACGGCACATGTCCCGCTTGATCGGCATCACTGGCGATCTCGCCCTTCGCCGTCATTTTCGCGGTGTTCTTCTGGAGCTTCATGTGGGGTGTGCCGGGCGCATTCATTGGCGTTCCCATACTTATCGCGTTCATCATCTACTGCGAGAAATCGCCCGGGACGAAATGGATTTCGGAGCGTGGAGCGGATACTTCGAAACCTGTATCGCTCAGGCGCAGGAAGACGGCGCGATCGACAGTCGTCTGCCGGCAGGATTGCTAGCTCGCTTCGTACTAAACAGCTGGGAGGGTGCATTGTTGCGCATGCGGGCTAATAGGAGCGATGAACCTCTGCTCGAATTCAAGTCGATAGTTTTCAATGCCCTACTTACTTAGCAATGCTGACGAGCCACGTTGACCAATGGCAATCGCCGAGTTGGCACGAGGTGTTTGCTTCGAGATTTGAGAATAAAGCTGAAATACGTCGAGGGCTCGACGGCCGAAAGTGAATTCAAAGCAGTGAGTAATCGATGCTCGCTGCTCTCTTTGATGGCCGCAGCCACTCTTACCTCCAAGACATATTATCGTTGAGGAGATCACCACTGCGCATTTTATGCCTCGTTCCGCAGCTTACACCACGCGAGATGCCAAGTGCCGGCTCGACGGCGAAATGAGTTAGTGTTCGGGTCGTGGGCGAACCTTTCGCAAAATTCCAAGGGCACCTCTGCTGGGCCATCTCGCGAGTTGTCCTAGCCCTATGCGGCCCGTTTCGGGCTGCTGAAGATTGTCTCGTCGCCTTTTGCCACCGCAGAGTCCATCCATCAAGAAATGACTTCGTCGCGGTTCTCTCGCGTCCCTTACGGTGATGAAACGCCAGCAAAACGCCTTTAAAAAACCCGTTGCATTATGATCATAATTTGATATTATTCTCGTAATCCAATAGCTCCATAGCCGGTGTTCCACGCGCCGCTCCATCAACACGCAAATGAAAGTGAGGAGTCCGATGCAAAAGGAAGTACAGTCAGATCAGACCGGCAATGCCGCTGGTTTCGAAGCGATCGGTGTTGCACAAGCTGCTCGCGCCATTAACAGCGGCGACTTCACGGCAGAGTCATACGCTGAAGCACTTCTAGAGCGTGCCCGGGAACAGTCTGATATCAAGGCTTTCATCACGATTGACGAAGAGGCTGTTATTGCCGCGGCGCGCAAGGTTGACAAAGCCCGATCCGTTGGCGCGTCCGCACCCCTGCTCGGCGTTCCTCTGGGGGTCAAGGATAGCTATTTGACAAGCGGCCTGCGTACGACTCTCGGCGTCAGCAATCTGAAAGATTTTGTACCCGCGCAAGACGCCGAGGTCGTCAGTGCAATTAAGGGGGCCGGGGCAATCGTATTCGGAAAGAACAACCTCGTTGAGATGTCCTACGGGTTGACTGGCGACAACAATACCTATGGCCAGGTGAAAAATCCTCGTGCTCATGATCGGGTCAGTGGCGGATCGTCAAGCGGCTCTGCCGCGGCCGTCGCTGCCGGGATCGTGCCGGCGGCCTTCGGAGGAGACACTGTCGGTTCGATCCGGGTACCAGCATCGCTGTGCGGAGTGGTTGGTTTCAAGCCAACGACGGGGCGCTGGCCGCGAAACGGTGTCGCGCCGATCTCCCACGTTCTCGACACGACGGGCGTCTTCGCACGCACTGTCGAAGATTGCGAGCTCATCGATCAGATTGTCACGAAGGCTCCTCCTGCATTGATGGGACCTGAACAGGGCAGCCTCAAGGGCGTCAGGTTCGCATATGCACCGAAGCAATATCTGGATCTGGTCGACGCAGAAGTTGAAGCGCGTTTCAGAGACATTATACGCAGACTGCACGACGCCGGAGCCGAGATCGTTGAGATCGACTTGGGAGAAGGCTTTTCAGCGCTTGCCGACACAACAACATGGAACATCTTCTTCCATGACACGATGAATGCGATTGCCGATTTCCTTGAAGATAATGATATTCCCACGTCATTCGAGGAGATTTACCGAGACCTTAAGCCGGGTCTGAAAGAGGCGTGGCAGCATCATGTGCTGCCGAGTGGATCCAAATGGCTTTCTCAGGATGGCTACAACGCGGCATTGGCAAATGATCGGCCCGAAATCCAGCGGCGATTCAAAGACGCCTTCGCGACAAGTGGGGCTGAGGCGCTTCTTTTCCCGACGACCCCCTGCACGGCACCGGAGATCGGCAAAGAGAACCTATTTTCAATCGCAGGGCGGGAGGTTACCTACGCTGCTTTAGCGAAGAACACTGTTCCAGCAAGTGGTGCGGGCCTTCCAGGGATCAGCCTCCCCATGGGCAATGCGAGCAGCCATCTTCCCATCGGCCTTGAGATCGATGCTCCCTTCGGTGGTGATCGCAGGCTGTTGGAAATCGCCCGCCGGGTGGAGGCGCTCGGTATCTCGTCTCTTTGAATGGCGAACAGGACAAGACGGCTCGTCTCATCCAACTCAAATTAAAAAGGGCCCCTAAAATGGCAAATACGATCAACATCCAAAAAATTGAGGTTGAACATGTTACGATCCACTCCGGCAAGGACTTTGGCGTCGTCAAGTCAATGCTGGAAAGCCTAGTGCCACGTATTGATGACGGCATCTTCACGCTGCTCCGTTATCGGGAAACGACCCGAGCGCTTCGCGAATTGGAGGCTTTACCGGCGCTTTCAATTTTCGGTTTTAGAGATCACGGCGCGCTCCTTCAGGTGGCCGGACTTCAGCGTCAGTCGATACAGTACGACATCGGCAATCCGCTGACGGCATCGAAGATGACCCGACATCGCATGTCTGCCGGCCTTTACGCACCAGTTCGGGTGCTGCTACGCGAGGACCACGATGGCGTGGCATTCGAGTACGATCGGCCGATCTCGACTTTTGGCCAGTTCGCTGACCAGGAAGTCAACGAAGTTGCGCGAAAGCTTGATAACGATCTGCAAGCCGTGCTTGAATCGGCAACCGCGTAGGCCGTCGCGAGCTTACGCTCTAATCCAACAACGATCTGATGCAGAAGCTGAACATTCACGGAAGACATAGATGCGCTTTGAAAAGGGTCACAAGGAGAACACGCGGCGTCGAATAATCGACGTCGCTTCCAAGCGCTTTCGGAAAGAGGGTGCGGCAGCTTCGGGCCTGGCGGGGATCATGTCCGAGGCCGGGTTAACAAACGGGGCCTTCTATCCTCACTTTGAATCGAAGGAAGCTCTCGTAAGGGAGGCGATTGTGAGTGCGCTGACGGATCAGCGTGCAAGTCTGGAGCGAGCCGGTGCGGCGGAGGTGGGGATTGAAGACGTTATTCGCGATTATCTGAACGTCGCTCACTTGCATGGAACTGAGGATGGGTGCCCTTCAGCGGCCCTTTTACCTGAAATCGGACGGCAACCGGATTCGACGCGTAAGGCATACGAGGTTGGCCTGGGCAATTACGTCGAAACACTCGCTTCTTATCTTCCACCTTCGTCATCATCGTCATCGCCTGAACGCGCCATGGCAATTTTCAGTCTGATGGTGGGTACCCTGCAAATTGCACGAGCGGTTTCTGACGAGATTTTGGCAGCGCAAATTTTGGAAGGGGGCGTGCAAGCAGCGCTGTTGCTCGCGAACACATAGCCGGGGACGCTGCCATGCCGAACTTGACCGCCTTGAAAAGATTCGAACCGCCGACTGCCAGAAATGCATCCTAGTTGCGTCTACTCGTGGCCGAAACGTCTCTCCGGCGTCAAGTCACGCCTGCATAACCGACAACATCAAAGACCGAAATGCGTTCGATTTCATATCCGCGCACCAGCGCCCTATACTGAGTTAACGTGACATCCCCTAAAACAATGTGACAGCACCCCGGTGAGTATTCCATTTACTTGCACCGGATTTGCGCACAATATCACCGAATGGGAGGAAGCATTCGGACCCCTCTCTACAATTGCGCCCGAACGGCTTTCGACCCTTGGTTGTAAGGGAGGACCAACTATGAGGCGTATTTTTTTGCTCGCTGCATGCACCGCGGCGTTCTCGCTCGGTGTCTCGCACGCCTTCGCGCAATCCGGCAGTGTAGAAAAAGCGGTCGGCGGCTACAATTTCGATGAAGCCGCGAAGGAGGCCGCAGGGACGAAAGATTTCCATTCGGCCGACGGTCATTTGACATTTGCACTTGTAACACACACCGCTGGTAATGGCTTCTTCGACCCTGTCTATGTAGGCGCTACCGTCGCGGGTAACCTGATCGGCGCCAAGATTCTGCTGCTCGGCTCGGAATCGCCGACTGACGATCCTGCGCGCGAGATCGAAATCCTCAATCAGATTGTGCAAGATCCGACGATCGACGGACTGATCATGACAACGCCGCAGGCCGGCGCCTACAATGACATCGTCAAAGCAGCCGAAGCCAAGGGCATACCGATTGCTACGACGAATTCATTCGATGGAACAATCCTGAACCGCAGCGCCATCAGCCATACTGGCCAAGACGCCTCTGCCGCCGCGATCGCCGGCGAGGCGCTCGTCAAGTGTTTGGCCGACAAAGGTATTGAAAAGGGCTCGATCGTCCTGCCCTCTTCGACCGCGATGGGCAATATCGAGGTGAACAACCGCGTGACATCCGCTTTCAACGCTATCGTCAAAGGTCTCAAGGATGCCGGTAAGCTCGATAACTTCAAAGTCGATGCAGGCCCGGAGAACACCGGCATTGACACCAACCCGAATGATCCGGTGAATGGTATTGTCACGCTGTTCGAATCACGCGGTGACGTGGTCGGCGCCTTCGCCGGCAACAACGTGTTTACACCGGCACTTGCCAAGGCGGTTGCCCAAGCCGGCAAGACAGGCGAGATCTGCGCCTATGGCTTTGATCTCGGTCCAGCCCAACAGGCTGCGATGAAGAGCGGCGACCTGACGGGCGCACTCGGACAGCAGCCCTTCCTGCAAGGCTTCTGGCCCGTCATGCAGCTATATCTTCAGATCGATCGCGGCATTGCTGCGGCCAATCTCGACACGCGCGCCCAGCTTGTAACTCAAGAGACAGTCGGAAACGTGGGCAAGCGCTTCGAGAACTGATGCGGCTCCGAGCGCTCCAAATTGCTGCGGGAAGACTGCGACCACGAAGTCGGATAGAAGAATTATGACGCCTGACGTGATGACCCGGCTCGGCCGTGCACCGTCCCAAGTCGTGGGCGGTTGGGAAGCGGGGCTCTTCGCCCTGCTCTTGCTGCTTTATCTTGGAGGGGCTGTTGTCAATCCCGCATTCTTCGGGTCGACAGAAGCGTTCCATGCGCTGCTTCGCGACACGTCGCGGGTTGCCATAATCGCCGTCGGAATGACTTTCGTTATCGTTAACAAGGATCTCGATCTCTCCGTCGGTTCGACCTATGGCCTGATCGCCGTCGTTTTCGCCAGGCTCTACGCGCCAAGCTTTCTCGACCTTGACGTCATCACCTCTGTGATGATTTGTACGCTGCTCGGCACGGTTATCGGCCTCACCAACGGCATTCTTGTCACGATCCTGAAGGTCCCGGCATTTATTGCCACGCTGACGATGCTTTTCATTGGCCGCGGTTTTGTTCTCGCCCTCACGCACGGCCAGTCGATCTATTATCCCGACAAGGCGAAAGACAATCCGTTGTTCTTTCGACTCGGCGAGACCAATTCCTTCGGCTTCAACAACCAGATCGTGATCTTTATCGCCATTGCCGTGGTTGGCGCCCTTGTGCTGGCCAAGACACGCTGGGGCTATGAGACTTTCGCCACAGGCGGCAACGAGCAGGCGGCGGCCTATGCCGGCATACCGACGAACTGGGTGCGCACTCGCGCCTACCTGATCTCCTCGCTCTGCGCAACGCTTGCCGGTTTACTGTCGGCGACCCAGGATAAGGGCGTGACCCCTCTCTACGGGGTCAGTGGCGAATTGACGGTGATCGCTGCCGTGATCATAGGCGGCGCCTCGATCCTCGGAGGTCGCGGTCGCGTGGCGGGCTCATGCCTTGGCGCAACGCTCGTAGTACTGCTCGACAAGGTGTTGCGCGAGGGGTGGCCGATCACACGCGTTATCAAAATCGGCGATGACGAAGTGACGGTCAATGCCATCTTCTCCTTGCCCGTCGGTGCGGTACCGGTCTTCCTCGGGCTGGTCCTGGTTCTCGCCGTGCTAATCGAGCCTCATCTCATACGGCGCCAGGTTGCAACGCGTTTCTGGGCATGGCTCCTCGGCAGGCCACCGCCGCCCGCCTTCGAGATCGGCAGCATTGCGCTCGAGGGCATCCAGACCAAGGGTGCAAGGGCAACTGACATGGCGATGTCAGCGACGCCACTCGGCAAGTTCTTTGCGCGACGTGATTCGCCCGCCATCATCCTGACTGCCCTGCTATGGCTCACGGGAGTGGTTCTCAGGCCCGATTATTGGTGGAATCTATCGAACACCTTCGCGATTCTGCTCAACTACACCGAGCTGGCGCTGATCACGATCGGGCTCACCTACGTTATCGCGGCCGGCGACATTGACCTGTCTGTCGGTGCGGTCCTCGCCTTGGCCGGTAGCACCGCAGCCTACTTCCTAAAAGTGCTCGGAGCCGACCCCTTTACTGCCGTTGCGATGGGTCTCCTTGCTGGCATGGCGGCCGGTCTCTTCAATGCAGTAGTGACAGTCGGTTTCAAGTTGCCGGCATTTATCGTCACGCTTGGCATGTTCTATATCGCCCGCGGCCTGGCTGCTTGGTTTATAGCCGGCCAGCAGCTCACCGGCTGGTCCGAAAATTATAACCTGCTCGGCCGCAAGGTAAATGACATCCTCCTACACTTCCACGTCTCTCTGACACCCGGAATCCTTCGTTCGGTGGCTGAGGCTGTGAGCATTCAGACGATCTGGATGTTCTTCGTCGCTCTCATCGCCGGCGTCGTACTCGCTTATACGCCGTTCGGGCAGAAGGTCTTGGCTACTGGCGGCAACATCCGCGCTGCTGCTTATGCCGGCATCAACACGAACCGGGTGCGCTTCATCTCGTTAATACTGGCGGCGCTCTGCGCAACCATGGCGGGGATCATCAATATCGCTTATTTTCGCAGTTTTAACCCGGTCGCCGGCCAGTATCGCGAGCTCGACGCCATTGCCTCTGTGATCATCGGCGGCGGGTCGATCTTTGGTGGCTACGGGACCATGATCGGCGCGCTTGCCGGCGCGGCTGTGATCACCCTTGTCCGGGCACTCCTGCAGCTCAATGTGCAAGGCTTCACCATGCCGCAACACTGGATCAACGTCTTTATCGGCGTCATCCTCATCGTCGCGGTGCTCATTGATATCTGGGTGCGCCAGGCGAACATATTCGGACGCCTGCGAACACGCCTTACACGAACCGCACCAACACAGGAAAGCGCTCATGACTGACTCAAAACCAATCGAGCCGATCGTGGAAATGCGAAATATCGAAAAAGCCTTCGGGGCTGTGCAAGCGCTCCGTAAGGTCGACCTCGTGCTTTACCCCGGCGAGATCCTTGGCCTTGTCGGCGACAACTCCGCCGGCAAGTCGACACTCATGAAGATCCTCACCGGCGCTTATCAACGTGATGCCGGTGAAATCTTCGTTGCCGGACGACCGGTGCACTTTAAGAGCCCGCATGAGAGCCGCGACGCCGGCATCGAGATGATCTACCAAGATTTCGCGCTTTGCGGCAATATGGACGTCGGCCAGAACATCTTCCTTGGCCGCTGGCCGCGCAAAGGCCTTTTTGTCAATCGCCGTAAGATGTACGCGGAAGCTGACAGCGTGCTTAAACAGCTCAAGGTCGACGTGAACTCCGTGTATCAGAAGGTCGAAAGCCTGTCGGGCGGGCGTCAGCAATCTGTGGCGATTGCCCGTGCGATCTCGTTCGAGCCCCGCGTCGTTATACTCGATGAGCCGACCGCCAACCTTTCAGTGATGGCGACCGAGCGCCTGCTCGAAACCATGCTCGAGCTTAAAAAGCAAGGTGTTGCTCAGATCATCATCTCGCACCGCCTCGTCGACATTTTCGCTGTGGGCGATCGCGTGATGGTGCTTAAGCGTGGCGAATACGTCGGCGACCGCCATGTCAAGAACACCGACGAGCAGGAGGTCCTGGAGATCATCGTTTCCGGTACGCGCGAGCACGCGCTTACCGCCGATGAAGTGAAAGCAGGGGAGATTTGATCGGGCACAGATCGCATTTTAGTTCTGTCGCGAAGCAGCTGCCTCATGCAGCCAGAAGCGCGAACTGCCCGTCCGCTGATGGATTTGGATTAAAGGCAAATCCGTCTCTGGCTGAACAATTCGACATGCTGGCAGCGTGACTATTGGCTGCCGAACAAAATCTATCGCATCTATCATCGGATGGCATTTGCTGAACGGTCAGAGCGAGGGGGGACAAAGAGATTTTTAAGAGCTGAGTAGATCGCGACGAGGTGTTGCAGGCCTCCTTGAGATCGGAAGCCCTGCTTTGTCCGCTCACGTTTTCGTAGCGCGGGTGTGAATTGCAACAACGGAAATGCAGATCAGATATGCCAGCAATCACGGCTTCTAACCCATCGAGGTTGACTATGAGGCACTTGCGACCGGCGCAGGGTCGGAACGAGCTGAAACCGCAGCTTTCGATACGGCCGCAGCGGTCCTGACATCGGGAAGTAGCCCGCTGCTTTTCACTTCACTGGGTAAACCATCACTACAGCCGGTCACGGACAAGCGTGCCAATGATCGTGTTGGCAGACGGCTTGGCGCCTTGCTGAATCGTCTGACGGCTGCGAACGGCCTGAAGAGAGTTGTCGTTGCCGGTGGCGATACATCAAGCCATGCCCTCAGCGAGCTTCATATCGGGGCACTCACTCTGCGTCATCCGTTTGCCCAATCCCCGGGCTCTCCGGTGTGCCTGGGTCACCGATTTGACGGATCGGCACCGCTGGAACTCGTCCTGAAGGGCGGCCAGATTGGCAATGAAGATTTCCTCGTACGCATCCGGGATGGACGGCTGGATTGACTCGCGCCAGCCCCTGGCGACCTCACGCAAAGGCGTAAGATCCGTCGGGCCGTTTGACATTGACAGGCTGCGAAAAGGCGATGTCGATGACCCGTATTCGCAGCGTCTACTGGGCGCGAGCAGGATGTACGGCAAGCAACCTGGTGTAAGCATCGGTCAGTAGTATGGAGCGCTCATCAGGGTTGCCGCCCATGACTTACTTCGAGTGACGACGCAATCCGTCGCAGACGATTCCGCGGGCTCGCGTGGCGTGATGACAATGTGGCCCGACAACGCCAGTCGTCCCCACCTGCCCCCCAATGCTTATCTTCCGTTCTTCTCCCGCCATATGGCGAAATCAGCCTTTGGTTTGTCACTTGTGGCCGGATAAAGGCCGATGATAGTCGCGCCATTCAGAACCTGTTCGGTGACAAAATCCTCATAAGCAGTCATTTCCAGCGTCTCGTCGGCGATCTCGTCCGCCAAATGCCGCGGAATAACGATGACGCCCTCATTGTCCCCGACGAGTACATCGCCCGGAAAAACAGCGACATCGCCGCAACCGATCGGCACGTTGATATCGCAGGCCTGGTGATGGGTCAGGTTGGTTGGAGCGGAAGGACGATTGTGGTAGGCGTGAATGGTTAAATTGGCAATCTCGGGACTGTCGCGGAAGCCTCCGTCGGTGACGACACCTGCCACGCCGCGCACTTGCAGTCTTGATATCAATATGGAGCCAGCCGAAGCAGCCCTCGCATCCTTGCGGCTATCCATTACCAGGACGGCTCCTTCGGGACATTGCTCTATCGCGGCGCGCTGCGGATGACCTGGATCCTTGAAAACCTCGATCGCGTTCAGGTCTTCGCGGGCGGGTATATATCGTAGCGTAAAGGCTTGCCCGACCATGTTGGCCCTCTTCGCCGACAGCGGCCGCACATCCTGGATGAACTGGTTACGCAGCCCGCGCTTGAAGAGAGCCGTCGCAATCGTTGGTGTGGCAACGCCCATCAGCTTTTTGCGCGTTGCTTCGCTTAGATCATAGTTTGTCATTCGTTGTCCTCGGATGTCAGTAGATATCTGGTTCGGGAGCGGATGGTCCAAAGCGTGTTTCGAGAAAGTCAAAATCCGCGCCGGTGTCGGCCTGGCGCACGTGTTTGGCAAACATCCATCCGTAGCCACGACCAGCCTTGTCTGCCGGTTTCCTCCATTCGGAGCGACGGCGTTCGATTTCACCGTCGTCCACCAGCATGTCGATCCGGCGCGCCTTCAGGTCGAGCCGCACGATGTCGCCCGTTTTCAGAAGAGCCAACGGGCCGCCGACATGCGATTCCGGCGAGACGTGCAGAACGCAGGCTCCATAGCTGGTGCCGCTCATGCGAGCATCGGACAGACGCAGCATGTCGCGATATCCCTTCTTGAGCAGGACCTTCGGCATCGGCAACATGCCCCATTCGGGCATGCCCGGGCCGCCCTGAGGCCCGGCCCCGCGCAGCACCAGGACATGATCAGGCGTGACGTCAAGATTTTCGTCGTCGATCGCCGCTTTCATCTCCGGGTAGCTGTCGAAGACCAATGCCGGGCCTTGGTGTTGATGCAGTCTCGGATCACAGGCGGCTGGTTTTATAACTGCGCCTGTCGGCGCAAGGTTGCCTTTAACGACAGCCAGCGAGCCTTCCTGAAAGACAGGATTGTCGAGGGAGCGGATGACATCATCGTTAAAGCATTTTGCCCCTTCCAGCGTTTCTCCAAGCGTTTGACCGGAGACCGTGAGCACCGAAAGGTCGAGCCTTGGCGAGAGTTTTGCCATGAGCGCGCGCAGGCCGCCGGCGTAGTAGAAATCTTCCATCAGATAGGTATCGCCAGTTGGTCGGATGTTCGCGAGAACCGGGGTCGTGCGGCCCGCACGATCCAGATCGTCCATTGTCAGGTCGACACCAGCCCGGCGTGCCATGGCGACGAGGTGGACGATGGCATTGGTCGAGCATCCGGTAGCCATGGCGACGGCCACGGCATTGCCTACGGCTGCGTCGGTCAAGATCTTGCTCGGTACGAGGTCCTCCCAGACCATGTCGATAATCCGACGTCCCACGGCAGATGACATCCGGATATGATTGGAGTCGGCAGCGGGAATCGAGCTGGCGCCCGGCAACGTCAAGCCCAAGGCTTCCGCAATCGCCGTCATAGTGCTTGCCGTGCCCATGGTCATGCAGTGTCCGTAGGACCGCGCGATACCCGCCTCGACCTCGACCCATTCGTCCGTCGACAGATTGCCCGCCCGTCGTTCATCCCAGAATTTCCAGGCGTCTGAACCGGAACCCAAGGCTTTGCCACGATAATTGCCGCGAAGCATGGGGCCGGCCGGCAGATAGACCATAGGCAGGCCGGCACTCACAGCGCCCATCACCAAGCCCGGCGTGGTCTTGTCACATCCACCCATCAACACAGCGCCATCGACAGGGTGGGAGCGCAACAGCTCCTCGACTTCCATCGCCAGCATATTGCGATAGAGCATCGTCGTCGGCTTGACATAGCTCTCCGACAGAGAAAGCGCCGGCAATTCCAGTGGAAATCCGCCGGCCTGGAGCACACCGCGCTTCACGTCCTCGACGCGGTGCTTGAAGTGTGCATGACAGGGGTTGGCATCCGACCAAGTATTCAGGATGGCAATGACAGGCTTGCCGCTCCATTCTTCCGCCGCATAACCCATTTGCATTGTTCTGGAGCGATGACCCGAACTGCGCAGGTCGTCCGGAGCGAACCACCGGGCGCTTCTTAATGTTTCTGGAGTTTTTTTCATAGCCATTGCTCAATTGGAAAATGCGACGGAGAAGGAAGCCTCAATCTGCTCATTCCTTCATTCCCCATTTCTGAATGGTGTGGCGTTCGATCGTCTGGAACACGAGGTTTTCAACAATAAGGCCGATGATGATCACTGTGAGGAGCCCGGCAAAGACTGCAGGAATGTCCAGAAGGTTGCGGTTCTCAAAGATGAACCAGCCGAGCCCGCCCTGCCCCGAAGAAACACCGAAGACGAGTTCGGCGGCAATCAACGTACGCCAGGCGAACGCCCAGCCGATTTTCAGGCCGGTCAAGATCGACGGGAACGCAGCTGGAACGAGGATCCGCATCACATAGGATAAACCGGTCAATCCATAATTTCCTCCGACCATGCGTAGCGTGCGCGACACGCCAAGAAAGCCCGCATGGGTGTTGAGCGCCACCGCCCAAAGCACTGAATGGATAAGCACGAAGACAAGGCTGGAAGCGCCGAGCCCAAACCAGATCAAAGCAAGTGGCAGCAATGAGATGGCGGGTAGCGGATTGAACATCGCCGTCATTGTTTCCAAAAAATCGGTGCCGATCCGTGTGTTGATGGCAAGGATTGTCAAAATGGCTGCTAGCACAGTCCCTGCCACATACCCCGTGATCAGCACCTGAAGCGTCGTCCAGATGCGCGACGGCAATGTGCCGTCGACAAAACGATCATAAAGGGTGGTCAGCGTGTCGCTGAGCGTTGGGAAAAGCAGGGGATTGTCGAGATAGCTTGCATAGACCTGCCAAATGACGGCGAGGACGATAATCAGAACCGTCTTACGCACAGCGCTGATACCCAAGATCAATTCGAGGGAACCGAGCCTCTGTTCGACCTCGGCTACATTGGCATGCTGCCTGTTTGTCGTAACATCGGCTGCAAGAATGATTTGAGGACTTGTCATTATCGTCACTCCCTGTGGCCGGACTCGGAAAAGAGCAGATTGTGGATGTCGCGTTCGAGCGCGGCGGCGCTGCCATCCTCCTGACGGGCGCGTTCAACGTCGATCACTTCAGCCTTCACGCGCCCTGGATGAGGCGACAACAGCAGAATGCGGTTTGAGACCTTGATGGCTTCAGCAATCGAATGTGTAACGAAAATGACCGTAAACCTCGTGTCTTCCCAAAGCTGCAGCAGTTCGTCCTGCATCTGACGCCGGGTCAAAGCGTCGAGCGCCGCAAACGGCTCATCCATCAGCAAAATGTCGGGCTGCATGGCCATGCCGCGGGCGATCGCCACGCGTTGCTTCATGCCACCCGAAAGCGTGTGCGGATAACTGTCAGTGGCGCGTGTGAGCTTTACCTTATCGATATACTCCTTGGCCCTTGCCTCCGCCTCCCTGCGCGGTAGTTTGCGCGCAACGATCAACGGAAACATGACGTTTTCCAGTACCGTCTTCCAAGGCAAAAGCTGGTCGAACTCCTGAAATACCATCATACGATCGGCACCAGGCTTTTTGACTGGACGTCCGTTGATATGAATTGATCCACTCACCGGGGCCATGTATCCGCCGACGGCTTTCAACAGTGTGGACTTGCCGCAACCGGACGGTCCGAGAAGAACAAAACGGTCGGATCGTTCGACAGAAAAACTGACGTCTTCCGTCGCGGTTATCAGCAGATTCGGGGTCTTGTAGCGAAGCGTCACCTTGTCCACGGTGAGAAGCGACCTGGCCTCACTTGCCGTTTTGACATCGGGAAGACCTGCTGTTGGATCTATGTTTTGCTGTATGGCCTGTAACATATGGGCCTCCCTAGGATAGTCGGAGGACCCGGCATCTCTGCCAGGTCGTTGGCTCGTTGCCGACAGTTAGTTGCCTTTTAGATCGGCGGATTCTGGCAGATAATAGTCTGTCCATGCCGCAGGCATCGTCTTGAGCGTTCCGATCTTGTGCAGATGCGTTGCAAACTTCATCGTTCCCTGCGGATCGGTGCGAAACTCCATCATGTCCGGCTGTCCGAGGATCTTGACCAGGGTATTAAGATCGGTTTTGTCACCGGAAACCTGCTTGTAGGCGCTCAAGGCGTCTTTCGGGTTCTTCTTGATCATGTCGATTGCCTCGACCGTGGCTTCGCGCACGGCCTTGATAATGACAGGATTTGCTTCGGCAAAAGCCGTTGTCGTGAAGAACGTCGCTTGCGTTAAAGGACCGCCAATGATGTCCTTGGAATTGACCACGATGTGGTTGCCGGCGTCGATCTCCAGATACTGGAAAGGCGGTGCGGAGAAATGACTGGCCACCTCGTGGCTCTTGTTTGCCAGCGCCGCCATCGCGTCGGGATGTCCGAGCTGCACCGTGTTTGGATCGAAATGCTTGAGGTCGCTGTCCCCAAACATCTGACCTGCCGCCATTTGCAACAGGATCGCCTGCGTCGAAACGCCGACAGTCGGGACCGCAATCTTGTCGCTCGGACCGATGTCCTTCAGTGATTTGATCTTGGGGTCACGCGACACCATGATGACCGGCTGCGCCGAACTGGTTATGATCCCTTTTACCTTGCCGCGTGTTCTGTCCCACAGCAAAAGCAGGTTGCCCGTCCCGGTGTTGACGATGTCGACATTCCCGGAAAGAAGCGCATCGGTTTGTGCGCCGCCGCCGCTGAAGGTGCGCCAATTGACCGTAACATCTTTGAGGCCATCCTCCGCCGCGTGCTTCTCAATGAGCTTTTGCGTTTCCATAACATGGCTCGCCAGATAAAGGATGCCCGGCTGACGTGTTATGGATATATCCGTCTTCTCCTGGGCATAGCCAGACGAGCCTAGACCCAGAATGATACCAAGTGCGGCAATAACGCCCTGAAATAATCGCATATCTTCCTCCCGATAATTCTCTGTGTCGTTCGCAAAGGGGCGATGATCCTCCGACATCGCTTATTTTTCATTAAAGCACTAATGCATCAGTGCATCAACTGATTATTTGTGGTACTGCAATGGAGACAAACAACGAGAGAGCAGCAAGCATGAGCGGCAGGGTGAAAAACAGCGTTCTGGACAGGACACGGCAGGTCGCCCATCAGATTCACGAGATATTGAGGGACCGCATTCTGTCTGTGGAACTTGTCCCGGGAACAATTCTTTCGAGAGCTTCGCTTCAATTGGAGTTCGGCGTCAGTCAGACCCCGGTCCGGGATGCGCTCATGCGCCTGGAAGAAGAAGGCATTGTCGAAGTCTTTCCCCAATACGCGACTGTCGTGGCAAGGATCGATATTGATCACGCAAGGCAGGCGCAATTCCTGCGGCTCTCGATTGAACTCGAAGCTGTTCGTCGCCTGACAGCCGAGTGCCCGGCCCAAACGGCAGCAGAACTCGAGGACGTCCTCGCAAGACAACGGCAAGTGGCCACCCCGCAGACATATGATCTGTTCGATACGCTCGACAAGGACTTTCACCGCAAGATTTATGCGCGTGCGGGCATCCTTAATCTCTGGTCCACTGTCCGTCGGCAAAGCGTGCATCTTGACCGATTGCGCCGCCTCAATCTGCCTATGCCCGGCAAGATGCAAAATGTCCTTAAGGATCACCAAGAGATTGTCGGTGCGATACAATCGGGACGCCCGGAAGCCGCTGAAAGCGCCGTGCGCAGACATTTATCTGGGACGCTATCCATCATCGATCTTATCAGCGATCAATTTCCGGATTATGTTCGCAAATGAGTAAGGTCAATTTTTAAGTGTGCTGAAATGCCGGATCATGCGCTCGACGTTGGGTGCCACACCTGTGAAGAGTTCGAATGCACCGACCGCCTGGAACACCGCCATGCCGCCGCCATTGAGAACCTCGCAGCCGCGTGTAGCCGCCGCCGCGAGCAGTGCCGTTTGCAGTGGAAAATAGATGATCTCGGCGACCCAGAGGTTCGCTGATAGCAGATCGACGTCAAAGGGCGTTCCGGGATGTGAAGCCATGCCGATCGGCGTCGCTTGCACGATGCCGCTGGCGCCTGCCAAAACCGCACCAAGGTCTTTGCCTGCGTCGAAAACGCAATCCGGATGCACCGGGACCAACGATCCATCACGGCCGACACGCGCGCCGGATCGACGTCGAAGATCGTGACCTTAGCGGTGCCCATCCGGGCCAGTGCATACGCCACCGCGACCCCGGCGCCGCCCGCACCGATCAGCACGGCATGGCTTAGGTCCGCATCGGGCAAACCTCGGCGGAAGCTCTGCTGAAAACCCCACCAGTCCGTGTTGTGACCCCTGCGCGTGGTTCTTGAAGGCGATCGTGTTGATCGATTGCAGCACGGCCGCGTCGTCGGAGAGTTCATCGACATGGGCGATCGCCCCCCCGTGGCAATGATGACAACCAAAGCGAGAAGGATGGCGATCAGCAAACGCCCGATACGTCGCATTGCTCGTTACTTGATCCGGCCGAGATTGATCAGTTGCACGCGCCGGTTGTCGGCGGCCTTCGGGTTAGCCGGATCGACGGGCATCTCTTGGCCCACACCAACTGAAGAAAGCCGGTCTCGCGGAATCGCAAACGTCGTCGCCAAGGCTTCTGTGATCGCGTCGGCGCGCTGCTGACTGAGGTTCAGATTGTGTTTGGCATCACCTGTCGAGCTGGTGTGTCCGACAACGAGGAACTTGTAAAACATCAAATTGGGATGATGCAGGGCATCGGCGATCAGGCCGACCGTCCGGTATGACTTGGGTTCGATGGCGATGGAATCATTTTCGAAATCAATCTCGACGAGCAGCTGCGACAGGTTAGCGAGCTGGCTCCAGTTCGGCTGGTTGGCAACGCCTTTGCCAACATTGGCATTTGCTTCCTGAGCGAGCAGAGCCGGGTCTATGGCGGGTGCTGCCTTGGAGATCTGGCTCAGACTGTCGATCAGCTGCTGATTGCTGAGTTCCTGTGCCGAGGCGTTGCCTGCGGCCAGCAGAAGTCCCAGCGTTAATCCCGCGCGCAGTTGACGAACAAACAACTTCTTTCCCCCAAGTTTGGATCTATCGCCATCCCGCATCTGTGATCGCCTGGTTGCATTTGCCGCTGTCGGCGCGTTTCGACTTCAACAGAGGCCAGGATGTTGCCCTCCCCTTTGACGCCCCCGCAGTACTGTGCGGCATCGTGCGCACAAATCTTGAAGAACCCGGTTTGCGCCGCCTGACGTTGCTGGATTGAAGCGGTCACCTGCCCGAGGGTAGAGGTGCAGGTCGGCGAAACCTTTGCTTCATTTTTCTGCCGGCAGTCCTGAATTTGGTTGTTGCCGAGGTTGAGCCCTTTGCAGACCTTCTTGATGTCGGCTCCGCAGTCTTTGGCAAGAGCCGTCACCGCGTCAGCGTAACTCATCGTATCGGCTCGACCAATCCCAGCCAAGGATAGTGAAGCGACCACAATCGCTCCACTCAGCAAACCAAGTCTATTCATTGCGCATGATCCCCGTGTTGTGTCACCCGATGGTTAGCTGCGTATGACCACAGCTGGCTACAACCTATGCAATGAATTGCGGGGCCGCGAGTATGTTCCAGTAACTTACAGGCAACAGCGCCAGACCCGATGCTCGCAAGCGCCTAGAATTCGGCATGCCGCAAAGAGATTGTGGAACAAAGCGGCGGAGCATTGATCGGATGGCTGGGACGGCTGTGGGATCATTTTCGAGAATAGCAGGTCTGCGATCATTACCATCCCTACATTGCGGTTGCTGGAATCAGGAAATGGAACGCTCTTTAGAGGCAGACGAAATGCCTCACCAGTTTGGAATGCTGCGATGTCAACCTCCGTCAATGCGCATCCTTCAGTCAAGTCATCGTATGTTCAAAACTCCGGAGCACCGGTACCGAAAGAGCACCTTTTGATTAATTGCGAAGGCTGTATACTCGCAGCCGGACGATCATGTTTGACCGTCAATGTCGCGACGGCGACCGCCGACGTTGGATGCCGACGATCCCGCCGCTCTCACTTCAGAGAAGGCCCACTAATTGGACGCCGCCAACCGGTCGCAACAGCATCAGGCAACACCGAGCTTTGCCGAGCTTTTCACTCCCAAGCTGATCACAGTCCTACGCGAAGGCTATGGCCGCACCAAATTTCAGGCGGATTTTATTGCCGGGCTGACGGTCGCGATCGTTGCCTTGCCGCTGTCAATGGCGATTGCCATTGCGTCCGGCGTTACACCTGACAAAGGACTTTTCACCGCGATCGTCGGCGGGTTCATCGTATCGGCGTTGGGCGGCAGCCGCTTCCAGATTGGCGGTCCAGCGGGGGCTTTCATCGTGCTGGTCGCCTCGACCGTGGATCGCCACGGTGTGGATGGCCTGATCCTTGCAACGATGATGGCCGGTGCTTTCCTGATTGTCACCGGCTATCTGAGGCTTGGAACCTATATCAAGTTCATTCCCTATCCGGTCACGGTCGGCTTTACCGCCGGGATTGCCGTCATCATCTTTGCAAGCCAGCTCAAGGAACTGTTTGGTCTCGATCTCACAGGCAAAGAACCTGGGGATCTGCTGCCCAAGCTTGTCGCGCTCGGCGAGGCGGCAGGCACTGTCAATCTCGCAGCCGCCGCGATCTCGCTTGTGACCGTTGGCGCAATTGCCGCGCTCAAACGCTGGCGTCCGTCATGGCCGGGCATGTTGATGGCGGTGTGTCTTGCCTCGCTTGCGGCGGCGCTGTTCAGCCTTCCGGTGGAAACGCTCGGCACGCGCTTTGGCGGAATACCCCGCACCTTGCCCGTTCCCGCTCTGCCTGCGTTTACGCCGGAACTGGCAATGGCGGTGCTGCCCGATGCGATCAGCTTCGCGCTACTCGGGGCGATCGAATCGCTACTATCGGCGGTTGTGGCGGACGGGATGACCGGCAGGCGGCACCGCTCCAATTGTGAACTGGTGGCGCAGGGCTTTGCCAATATCGGCTCTGCGCTCTTCGGTGGCATTTGCGTCACTGGAGCCATTGCGCGCACCGCGACCAATATCCGGGCAGGCGCCTATAGTCCGATCTCTGGCATGCTGCATTCGGCATTGCTGCTCGTCTTCATGCTCATTGCCGCGCCGCTCGCGGCCTATATCCCGCTTGCTGCGCTCGCGGGCGTTCTTGCCGTGGTTGCCTGGAATATGGTCGAGAAGGAGGCATTTCGCGCGCTCATTGGCTCCTCGCGCGGCGATGCCGTTGTGCTTCTCGTCACCTTCGCGCTGGTTATCTTTCGCGACCTTACCGAGGGTATCGTCGTTGGCTTCGCGCTGGGTTCGATCCTTTTCATCGACCGTATGGCAAAGAGCGTGGCGCTGGAAGCGAACGAGCCCTTTGCCGCGGACGATGTGGCTGACGCCGCCGAGGGAGACCGTGCCGACTACAACGCCCGAACCGCAATCGATCCCGATACTGTTGTCTACCGTCTGAGCGGCGCCTTCTTCTTCGGTGCGGCCTCGACAGTCGGCACCATCCTCGACCGGATCGCCGACCAGCGGCGCAATTTCATTCTAGATTGTTCGGCCGTGCCCTTGCTTGATTCCACAGCGGCCAATGTCATCGAAGCCTCGGCGCGCAAGGCGGAGCAGGCAGGCGTCCGCTTCTTCATAACCGGCGCTTCCCCGTCCGTCAGGCATATGCTTTGGTCACATGGCGTACGCCCGCCCCATGTCGTCTATGCCGCTACCATAGAGGACGCAAAGGCGCTGCTCACGTCTGCACATACACCCTGAACCAACTACCCAGCTATCTGTGCTTTTCCCCTATCTAGCCGCTACGTTTGCGGCGCCGATCCTTTATTCGGGGGACCGACCGCATTGGAACCTGTAATCCATGATTTTTTTGCCGAATTCTGGAATTGCAGAAGAGACATAGACACTTCTTGCTATCTACAGGTCGCGCGTGCTTGTGCAATACTATCAGTACGTGCCATCGATCTTGATTGTCC
>NZ_QPJM01000035.1 GCF_003337575.1 Phyllobacterium bourgognense | reverse complement strand
GTCGAGAACATGAACAAAAGGGTGCGACGCTACCTGCCGCGCGACACCGATCTCTTGTCCCTTCCCCATCAATCCGTGCGATCAATCTGCGAGCGTCTGAACGCGACCCCGCGAAAGTGTCTCGACTACAGGACCCCGACCGAAGTGTTCAGAGAGCAGCTTGTTGAAATTGTATCGCTGCCGGAATAGCCTGCCCCACTCCGCCGTTGCATTTGACATAGAACCCACATGAAGCTGGGCTCAGTCATTACCAGTCCAGTAAATCTCGGCTGCTAGAAAGATAGGGTTGCTCGATGGCCGCTTTGACGTCTGTTGGAGAAATTTGCCTATTGATCTCGTGAATGTCGGCATCGAGGCCGGTTCGAAACAGGCACAATCATGCGATCGTGTTCCTTTCGTCTCATTACTTGCCGACAGGCGCTCCACCCATCGTCCCGTAAAGGCCTAGGATTGTGCTTCGGCGTCCGAGCGACGGCCAACGGCTTGTCCTCATTCGCCTCACATAGAGAAAACGGCTCCATAATCCAACATGGTATACACACGTATACCACTAATATACCTTGTACTGATTTATTATTAATATAGCAGTATATTATAACATAGGAGGATTATCCGCGTACAATGCGGCGATCTATTCTACAAACCCATAACGTTGTCTGGGAGCAGCCTGCATTTTCGCTACCTTGGACGGAAAGAGCGACCGAAAGGACCAATATGTCGAGAACTATAATGACTTCCATGCTCGCCCTCAGCCTCGCCTTAAGTGCGTCTTCAATGGCGTATGCAGACATGGCGGCACCTGCCAGGGTAATAATGCACGGACAGACAAAGATCCTAACCGACGCCCATGGTTGGTCGCTCTACACTTTCGACGAAGACCAGCCTGGGAAGTCTGAGTGCACTCTCCTTTGTGCTACCGCGTGGCCGCCATTTGAGGCCCCTGCGAGCGCACGGACCTCTGGGCATTGGAGCCTGATCCGGCGTTCAAGCGGTGTTCTTCAGTGGGCTTACAAGGGTTCTCCGCTCTACACATACCGCTTGGACTTTAAGCCCGGCGAAATTCGGGGTGATGGAGCTGAGGGCATCTGGCATCTTGCCAAGCCATAAAACCAGCGTAGAGCGGCAGTTACCGGCTGCCATGCCTTTCAACATTCAACGCACCCAGATCATTGCTGCGGCGAGGTGTGAGAAGCTTAGAATGTAGACGGCGCGTCTGTCGTCGTGTTGCGATGCGACGGGAGTGCTTGAGCTTAATGAAGGCAACAGTCCATCCGATTTCGGGCTCTATAGGCTTTACCCAACTGCAGGAGTGGCGCGTGCCCTCAACAGGAAAGCCAATTTGGCCCATCCGTGTGCGTCCTGCATTGCTTGCCGTGACTATAGTGGAACAAGAAGGGCAAATATGTTGGAAACGCTTCAAGATCCCACCCTGGGTGTAGATCGGAACCGATTTGGAGAACTCGTCGCCAGGATCCTCGGTCAATATCGAGCTGCGAAATGAAACTCACTGTGCAGGAAATTTGAGAATTATGGTGTCTCAGATACACTGACGAGGAGTGAACGTTCCGCCCGGATGCTACCTCGTTACCTCGGTCGATCCCCCCAGTCACGCTCGCTGAAAGTCTCCCAAATCGGCGTTGTACAGATTTGGCAGACAGCTACAACTGCTCGTTTGAAAAGGCCGGCAAGGGCAGGTTTTCGTCGACTTCGATTGTTGCCTTGGGTTTACAATTCGTCTGCGACTCACGGAAAACGGCGCCAATGATCGCCTTGAATGGAGTCGAACTCAGACCCACTCATTAAATCACCGCATTCACAGACGTGAAGATGCTTCCGAGCATCAGGAATCGCGAATTGCATTGTAGAACCGAGACAGCTCATACTCTTGAGCATCAACATCGCCAGAGCTGTTACTCAGTCCGGTATCGCAAGCCTGATGCGGATGGGAATCGATTTGAACCCAGGAGTTCCCGAGCGGCGGTCGTAGTGCGACAATGCAATCAAGCCGTTCATTTCCGGGTAGTATCCGGCAGCGGACCCGCTTGGGATATCGTACTCGATCGCAGTGAGGCGGCGAACCAGCCGCGGGCGGTCATCAATCTCGGCAGAATTTCGCGCTGCTTCGACGTCAAGGATATCGCCGTCAGCCAGCCCTCTGCTGGCGAGATCATCTCCGTTGAGGAAGATGACATCGCGTCTCCCGAACACGCCTCTGTAGCGATCATCCATGCCGTAGATCGTAGTGTTATACTGATCATGACTGCGAATAGTCGTCAATGTGAGAAGATCAGAGTCCGAAAGCTCCGGATCTTCATCAAGGCTTTCGGCGACCAAAAACTGGGCTTTTCTGGTTGGGGTGCGCCAGTCGCGGGTAGAAGCTGGCACGCTCAGACGAAACCCGCCGGGCTGCCTTATCCTCTCGTTGAAATCACGGAAGTCCGGAAAGACGACTTCAATCTTGTCGCGTATGCTGTCGTAGTTGTCGATCATTGCATCCCACTTTATCCCGTGCCGGTTGCGAAGAGTGGCCTTGGCAATGCCGGCAATTACAGCCGGTTCCGAGCGCACCAGGTCGCTGGGCGGTTTCAAAAAACCTCGCGATGCATGGACCATCGACATCGAGTCTTCGACTGTGACTGATTGTGGACCCGTCGCTTGAATATCCACATCTGTGCGGCCCAGAACCGGTAGTATGATCAACGTTTTCGCCGTCAGCAGATGTGACCGGTTGAGCTTGGTCGTAAGGTGAACCGCCAGATCCAGCTTTCGCATGCCAGCGAAAGTAGCACCAGGGTCCGACATTGCCACAGCAAGATTTCCGCCGAGGCAGATGAGCGCTTTTGAACGGCCATCCTGGATAGCTTCGATTGCCTCCACAGCGCTGTGACCTTTTTCCGCGACCGGACGAAAGCCGAAGGCGCGTTCCATACCATCCAGCAACGCAGCGTTGGGCGCTTCGGTGACACCTACGGTGCGGTCACCTTGAACATTCGAATGACCTCGTAACGGGCATATGCCGGCACCCTGACGACCGATGTTCCCGCGCAACAGCAGTAGATTAGCGATTTGCTGCACGTTGGAAGTGCCATTCCTGTGCTGCGTGATCCCCATTCCGTAGCAGAGAATGACATTCCTGGCCTTCAAGTAAACGTCGCCGGCACTTTCAATTGCCATTTGCGTGAGACCGGAGATCGCCTCGATCTGACTCCAGGGTGTTCCATCGATGTCTGTTCGCAAGGCATCGAGGCCATCCGTGTGCTCGGCGATAAAGCTGCGATCGAGCATGCCGCTTCCGCCATTGTCTATCTCCTCTCTGTCGCGCTGGAAAATTCGCTTCATCATTCCCTTCAGCACTGCAACATCGCCTCCCGGGCGTACCTGGTGATAGGCCGAGGCAATCTCCGTCGATGACAGAGTTGCCATCTCGACAGCACTTTGAGGAGAAGCAAATCGCTCAAGCGCCCGCTCCTTGAGGGGATTGAAGACCACAATCGGAACGCCGCGCTTTGCGACTTCACGCAATGTCGTCATCATGCGTGGATGATTCGTCCCGGGATTGTGCCCGAAACTGAAGATCGCATCGGCATGATCGAAGTCTTCGAGGGTGACCGTGCCTTTCCCGACGCCGATCGACTGAGGGAGCCCGACGCTGGTCGCTTCGTGGCACATATTGGAACAGTCGGGAAAATTGTTTGTCCCGTAAGCGCGTACGAAAAGTTGAAAAAGGAAGGCGGCTTCATTTGAGGCCCTGCCCGAGGTGTAAAATTCGGCCATGTTCGGCTCGGGAAGTGCATTCAGCGCCTCGGCGATCGTTTGGAAGGCGACGTCCCATTCGATTTCCACATACGTGTCCACGGACGCATCATAGATCAGCGGATGGGTTAGCCGCCCCTGATTTTCGAGGTCATGATCATGCCAATCCCACAATTCTGAAACAGTGTGAGATGCAAAGAAGGAAGGCGTCAAACGTTTGGCAGTTGATTCCCACGTTACGGCCTTGGCACCATTCTCACAGAACTCAAACGACGATGTGTGCCTCGGATCGGGCCAGGCGCAGCCGGGACAGTCAAAGCCATCGGGTTGATTAACCTTCAAGAGAGTTGCTGCGCCTTGAGCGACGATCTGCTGCCGCGACAGGCTTTCTGCTACCGCTTTCAACGCGCCCCAGCCTCCGGCAGGTGCATCATATCTTTCAATTCCCTCGGGTCGTTTGCTGGCCATGTCAAATCCGCTTTCAAACTATCTTGATCAGGTATGTTCAGCCGATCCTGCTGACCGGGGGAAGCGTCCGGTTCTTGGCCAGCGGAGACGCCGCCTGCGCAGTGCCAGCGAGTTGCACCCAATATCCGAAGGCCACCATGATCCCGCCGCCGACGATGTTGCCCAGAGTGACAAATACCAGGTTGTGTAAAGCGCCGTATACACTAATGGTTGCCGGATGAGGTCCGAGGAGCGCTAACGAAAAAGCGAACATGTTTGCCACGCAGTGCTCGAAACCAGCAGCAACGAAAATCATGATTGGCCAAAAGATCAAAAAGACTTTCGCAGCATCGTTTTCGGTTCGATAAGACATCCAGATCGCGAGGCAAACGAGCCAGTTGCATATGATGCCCCGGGCAAAAAGCTCGTGAGCCGGGGCACTGATTTTCGCCGCAACCGCTGCAAAGAATGCCGGACTGCCGTCGCCGAGGAGGACACCTCCGCCGCCGAGCTTAAAAAGCACGGCAAGCAAGAAAGCTCCTGCGAAATTGCCCAGCCAGCAAAGTACCCAAACACGCAGGAGATCGATCAAACCAGTTTTGCCGCTCAGAAGCGCAAGCGGCATGTACATAGCCATACCGGTGAAAAGTTCAGACCCGGCAAAGACGACGATCGTGAGTGCCGAGGCGAAAACAGCACCCATGACAAGATGACTCCACGAAGGGTCCGCATGAGCACCCACGGTGAACATGATGATATCGCCAAAGCCAATATATGCACCCGCCATGGCAGAACCGACCATGAATGCAAACGGATTACCCTTTAGCGCGACGGCCTTGGACCTGCCCGCATCCGAAAGGTTTTTGATTGTTTCTTCGTACATGGCAGTTTTCCTATGGAATAGCATCAATTTGGATGTATTTCGGCGCTGCCGTTGCGCAACGCCAGCCGGTGGCGAAGATCAGCTTAGTTAAACGGAACTCACGACTGGCTGCTTGTTTGGTTTCAAAGCCTTCATAGTCGCAGTATCGAAGTCCAAGTGCCCGGAAACGAGTTCTGGTGGAGTTAACGCCAACCATTGGTTGAGAGACACGTCCGCATAGTGGTCGCTTTTGAACATTTCGAGGAACACGAGCGGTTTATCACCGGCGTTTTCGACGTAGTGTCCCATGGCGAATGGCACATATCCGACGTCGCCAGCTGCGAAATCAAAGGTGCGGGAGGCGCCGTTGGCTGCAAACACACCCATTCGTCCAACTCCTTGAATGTAGTATTGCCATTCATCGGTGTTTGGGTGCCAGTGCAACTCTCGCATGCCCCCCGGCTCGATTTCCACAAGCGCTGCGGCAATCGTTTTGGACGCGGGGAAATTCCGGGAGTCGGTTATGCGAACGGTGCCGCCCGCAGAGCTTATCGGAGTTTGTGAACTCATTCGGTGGACGAACCCGTTTGGAACCGTGGTCGCGCCCGCAATCCTGTCGCTGTCAAGATTGCCTGGGACAGGGAGATTGAAGATATAGCGGTCACTTGGAGAGGGGAGATTATCGAAGCTTGCTGCAGGCACGCCGAAATTCTTTGCAAGAATAGTTTTGGGTACGTGCCTGAACCAGTCGCTCAGCAGGAACGTGCTGTCCTCGTCAAAACCGCCATCGTCGAAAACCAGCAGAAACTCACACCCGTCGGGTCCAAGCCCCTGGATGGAGTGCGGTGTACCGGACGGAAAGTACCAGATATCACCGGGACCGAGATCGCCGACAAAGTTCCTGCCGTCGGAATCGACAGCGGTAACTCTGGCATTTCCATAAAGTATATAGGCCCATTCGCCTTCTTTGTGCCAGTGCAACTCACGAACGCCGCCGGCGTTCAGCCGCATATCAACACCGGCTATGCTCTTGGATATTCCAAGTTCCCGCTTGGTGATTTGACGGGTCCAGCCCGCAGCGTATTCTTTTGTCGGCGCATCCGCGAACGAAAAACGGAGGTTGGGCAAGGTTCCCGCATCGGTAGCCGGGGGATTGAGAATATCTGGATTCTGGATGTCCCGATCGAGGTTGCGCGGTCCAGGATCATCGCCGCCCACTCCGGCGCGGCGCGGCTGTGGTAGATCGGCGGCATAACTCGTTGACCCTGCGGCGGCGACCATTCCACCTGCAGACAGCGCCAAAAGCGCCTCACGACGGCTAAAAGCATTCATTATATTAGCCTTTCCGATAATGTCATTTGCACCTGCAGTGCCGCAGCTGTCGTCGGGGTTGATCGGAGATGCGCACGCCATGCTTCGATGAGAAACCAGGTTCGGCCATCGGCCTCGTCGATCCAAGTCTCGAAATAGTCAGCCGTCTTAAAATCCCGGTGCACGTCGCAGACATCGCGGGTGCAACGCAGGAATGAAGAGAGCTGCCTGTTGTCGCTGGCGAGTTCAGTCAACATCTCTGCTGGCGTAAGGTAATCGGCATCGTTGTCGGCAAGCCTCTGCAGTCGCCCGATATGGCCAATCGAATGTAGCGTCGTGCCTCCGAGTTCGCTTATCCGTTCCGCGATAACATCTGTGATCGAAAGTATCTGCTCGGCTTGTTCGTCTAGCAGTGGCTGGAAAATACCAAAACCCGTTGGAGCCATGTGCCAATGGAAACTTTTCGTCTTTAGGTACAGTGCGAACGTGTCCGCAAGCAGGGTCGTCAGGGCCGCCGAAATCTCGGCGGCAGCATCGCCTGAAAAGAACGACTTCACACGGTTACTAGTATAAATTGACAGGCTCATTCAACGACCCTTTCCTGTTCCACGTAGTATCATTGGCTGATTGTTGTATCGAGCCTAGGCCAAGCCTTCCTGCCGTGACAGTGGATACTCGTTTCGATTAAGTTATACTTGAGTATAGGGGGGTGAATTTTACCGTCGGTCGGGTGTTAGCGTGCGCGAGGCGAGGCAGCAACACCGTTGCGTTTAGCGGAAATAAGTGACATTGCGCCACTTAAGATTGTGAGCCTTGCAGCCGATCTGTTATAGCCCGATCGGGTTGGCTATTTGGGATAGTTCGCATGGCGAGATTTTCACCGCTGGCTGCAGCAACCATTGCTGTGGCAGTTTTCATTCTGGATACTCTGACGACGTTTGACATCGCCATCGCTGTTCTCTACGTCGTCGTCGTGTTGCTTTCGCTCAATTTTGCCAAGAAAATCCAGCTTCTGGCAATTGGTGCTGGCTGCATGGGGCTGACGCTCCTCAGCTTCTTGCTGTCGCATGGACAGGAGCTCCCGGCTGACTCCATTGGACGTTGCTTTGTCAGCCTTGCTGCAATCGGGATAACAACTTTTCTTGCTTTCAGGGTAAAAGCGGCGATCGGAGTTTTAGCCGATAGCGAGCAGCGTTACCGGTCCATATTTCTGGCTACAGGCGTTGGAATTCTCCAGATGGACTTTACGGGGTTAAAACACGCGTTCGACAGGTTTAAGTCCAATGATGTGCAACGCATCGAGGATATTGAACGCCTGGATCCCGGATTCGCCCGCAGTGCACTAAGACTGATCAAGCTGACCAACGCCAACAGGACTGCCCTGAACATGTTCAACGCTCCAGATCTAGGCGCTCTAGAGCAGCTGCTGCCGACACTCGTTAGCGATGACATGGAGGGGAAAGTATGGAAGTTGCTTGCTTCAATATGGGCTGGAAATCAGAGTTATGAAGCCGAAGCTATTTTAAAGACATCGGACGGGCGCCAGCTGATTTTTCTTTATAATGTAGCAGTACCGCTTGATCGCCCTGCTCTCGACATGGTCTTGATCAGCATAATGGATGTTACAGCACGAAGAGAAGCGGAGAATGAACTGGATGTGGCGCGAAGTCAGTTGGCGCATGTAGCCCGCGTAGCGACCCTTGGAGAACTGACGGTATCGATCGCACATGAACTCAACCAGCCTTTGGCAGCCGTGGTCACCAACGGAGGAGCTGGCTTGCGTTGGCTCAAGAGGGATGTGCCGGATTTGACGAAAGTGCAGTCGTCGATGGAATCCATGATCGCCGACGCTACCCGCGCCAGCGACGTCATCAAGCATTTACGCGGATTGTCGGTGAAGGCGTCTCCAAACCCGATGAATGTTGATTTGAATGAGATTATCGAAGAAACAGTCACGCTGCTGCAACGCGAAATCGATATCAATCAGGTGACTTTACGAGTGGATCTTGCAGCCGATCTACGGAAGGTCATCGGCGATCGTGTGCAACTGCAGCAAGTTGTTCTGAATCTACTGTTGAACGCCATCCAGGCGATGGCGCACGTCGCGGAAGGACGGCGAGAGCTCACGGTGAAATCCTCGGAAGAGGAAAGCGCCATCATGTTCAGGGTCCAGGACACCGGTCCTGGCATTCCTCTCGAGGTCCGCGACAACCTCTTCAACCCGTTTTTTACGACGAAGCCGGACGGGATGGGCATGGGCTTGTCAATATGTCGTTCGATTTTGACCGCGCACGGCGGGAGCATAAGTGCAAGTTCCGAACCGGGAGCAGGCACCACCTTCGAATTCACCATTCCATTCAACAGGGAGGTCGGATGATGGCCGAACTCACAACGCCAATTGTCTTCGTAGTTGATGATGACCAACACTTGCGAGAAGCGCTGGGCAATCTTTTCGCATCTGTCGGCATGCGCGTGGAACTGTTCGGCTCCACAGCGGAACTCCTTGCTCGCCCTGCCAAGATTTCTGCCGAAAGTTGCCTTGTTCTCGATATTCGGCTGCCCGGCGTCAGCGGCCTTGATTTTCAAAATCAACTGGCGAAATTAGGAAACAATATTCCCATCATCTTCATGACGGGCCACGGCGACGTTCCGATGTCGGTACGCGCGATGAAGGCAGGTGCGATTGACTTTCTGACCAAACCGTTCCGGGACCAGGATATGCTCGATGCGGTCGCCAATGCACTGGCCCTCGATCGAGCTCGCCGGGCTAGCGATGGCGCACTGTCTGCACTGATGGCGCGGTATGAAAGTCTGACGGCTCGCGAGCGTGAGGTCATTGCCCTGGTAACCAGCGGCCTGATGAACAAGCAAATTGCGGGCAAGCTCGGTGTGAGCGAGATAACAGTTAAAATCCACCGCGGTCATCTGATGGAAAAAATGGCTGTTCGGACCCTTGCGGAACTTGTCAAAGCTTATGAGGCGCTTCGGCCGGTTTTGAACCAGGATGCCAGAACCTAAACATGAGTATGATATCTTCTGGTCTCTGGGTGGTGCATTTGATTTAGAAACAGTCACAGGTTTTAGAAGGTTGCTTGGTGTACCGTTCAAAGTCCATAGCCGTCGTCGAGGACGACACGTCGCTGCGCGACGCCATGGAGAATCTCATAAGCTCACATGGGCTCAATGTTTATACCTTTGTTTCCGCGGAGTCATTTCTGGCCCAGAGGGATCACATAGAAATCGACTGCCTTATTACGGACGTTCAAATGGACGGAATGGGCGGAGTGGAACTATTCCATATCCTGCTCAAAATTGGTGTCGCTACTCCAGTCATTTTTATTACGGCATTCGAGGATGAAAGAATTCATAAGAGGGTAATGGCCGCAGGCGCCAAGGGCTACTTCCGGAAACCTTTCGAAAGTCAGGCCATGATCGATTGCATAGATCAGGCACTGGCTATGTAGCCGTCGATCACGGGCCGCTCGTGATAAGATACTCAACCGATTTACCGATCCGGGTAGCAATGCGAAATCGCCCCCGGACGCACCTGGAGCGATTTCGTACCTAACGGATACCATGCCTCAGGATCGCGAGGCACAGCTTGTCCGACGCATGGACTATCGTGTCTCGTGCATTCCGAAGAGGTAGGACGGGTCGGAACTACCCTCATTCGACTCGTCATCGCGTTCAATACGGTCGAAATTTTTAGCAGTGTTACTAACGGATTGCCCCCCGCGGGAGGCGCGTGATCCGCCTGACTCGTGCGAAGCGTGTGATCCACCTCCATCGTGGGAGCCATGTGAACCACCCGAGGCTGCATAAGCGGTAGCAAACGGAGTAGAGATGAAAAGGGCGGCGATTGCCGTTCTGAAGATCAAAGAGCGCATTTTTGGCGTCTCCAAAGTATCGAGGACAGAGTTGGTGCCCTCTTTCTATAAGACCGTCCAGTTCCGTCGTGTCACGCTGGATATTCTCCATCGCCGGCGGTTCCCGGTCTGTTAGAAAATATATTACAGTAACTCCGTCACTTCAAATTAATAAAAAGTAATATTTATGCCATTTATTACGCCACAATTCGGCTGATGTAGACAAAATTTGGAACATTTATAGCTTTTTATAGAGCGAACTCTATCCACCAATATTTTAGATTTCTGTGAATTCTTTAATATGTGATTTTAACGCACCCACCATTACTACTTTTCTAACCATCATGGGGCATGAATGGCTTGGACCATAGCCCCAATTAGTATCAATACTCAAAGACAATGTGTTGGCGGCAACGGCGAAGAGATTTTCGATCGGAATTGGCGATCGTATCTGTTCGCCGAAATTTGATCCCCTAGTCAAACGCCAGCAACAGTTCCGGCATTGACGCGGACTTTACTGCCTTCCTCCAGTTGCACTGGGGGATTTCGAATTACCACGTCGCCTTGCTTGAGACCGTCCGCGATTTCGATGGTTGTTCCCAGATCTCTCACCACAGATATTTTTCTTATGTGAACAATGCCATTCTCAACGACGGCCACCTGCAATCCGTCTGCATTGAAGATGAGGGCGTCAGAGGGTATCGAAAGGCTCGGCGACTTGCGCGGAATTTGAAGCTGTACAGTGCAGTAGATACCGGGCGTGAGCAGGCCATCAGGATTGGGCACGTCGATCTCGGTCAGCAACGTGCGGGTCCCCGGCTGCAATGAATCGGCTATTCGGGTTACCGTTCCAGAAAAAATGTGGCCCGGGATCTCGGGAACCTCAACGTTGGCCTTGTCGCCGGGACTAACGCCGAACGCTGCATCCTGTGGCACAAAGACTTGCGTACGGATCACGTCTCCCTGCATGATGGCGAACATGAAAGTGCCGGTCGTCGTATCCGCCTGTACAAGGCTGCCTTTATCGATATTGCGCTGGGTGATGACACCGTCGAATGGTGCGATGACCCGCTGATAAAGTTTTTGTTGATTAAGCACCTCAAGTTGATCTTGCTGTGCCTTCACATTGGCTTGTGCGACACCCACCGTTGCCTGTTGGGCCTTTAGGGTCTGGACGTCGATGGTACCCTGTTGCTGCGTTATCCAGCCCTTGGCGACCAGCGGCTTGTCGCGATCCCATGTGACCTGGGCGAGGTCTGAATTAGCCTGTGCCTGTTTCAAAGCCGCCTGGAGCTGGCCCAAAGTGGCTTCAGCTTCGAGAATTTGATCATCGAGTTCCGGCACGGCGATCGTGGCGAGGAGTTGGCCCTTCTTTACGTGATCGCCTATATCCGCTTCGCGTTCTTCGATATAGCCACTGGCTCGGGCAAAGATTTCAACGTCGTCGAAAGCCGAGGTGGTCGCGGGAAGACTGACGTTGATGGTATCGGCGCTCGGCTTTATCTCGATAACGTGCACGGATGGCACGAAATTGCGGAGTTGATCGGCTGTGGTGTTAACTTCCTCGGCCCGCGAGTGATATCCCCACGCACCGAAACAGAGCAAGGCGACAAGCCCAAGCAGCGTGCCAAGCCCTACGACCCACCCTCCCCGCCCGGACGAAATTTGCAGTTGTGGCTTATAGGTCTGGTCAATCCGTTGATCCGACGGTTCTAAGGGTTTCATGCTGGTTCCTCGTTGAATACGCCGTGGGCCGCCTTGCCGTCCTGTCCTCCGCGAAGCATCGCAAACAGGTACGGGACGAAGAGGAGTGTCGTAGGAGTTGCGAACAGCAGGCCGCCGATGACAGCGCGCGCCAAAGCGGCATTCTGTTCCTCGCCGGCGCCACCTATGGCCATCGGAATCATGCCAACAATCATGGCTGCTGCAGTCATCAGGACCGGCCTGATACGGGTATGGCCTGCGTCAATAGCCGACTGAACCGCCGACCTGCCCGTCAGTTGCTGCTCTCTCGCGAACGTGACCAGCAGGATCGAATTCGCGGAAGCGACGCCGACGGCCATGATGGCTCCCATAAGCGAGGGCACGTTAAGAGTTGTTCCCGTCACAAAGAGCATGGTCAGGATGCCGCAAAGCGTCGCCGGCAAGGCCAGCATGACGACAAACGGATCGCCGAAGTTCTGGTAATTTACGACCATCAACATATAAACAAACACAGCGGCGAACAGGAGACCGATGCCAAGATCCCGGAAAGCATCGTTCATGCTCTGGATCTGGCCTGCCACCTGAATGTAGTTTCCAGGAGAAAGCTGCGTTTGCATATCCGTGACGATGGCGTTGATCTGATTGGAAACGCTGCCGAGATCGCGACCCTGGACACTGGCGAAAACCTCGTAGAGAGGCTGAATGTTTGCCTGGTTACTGTTGGTGGGTATGCCGCTTCGCTTGAACGTTGCGACATTGCTAAGAAGTCCTGGCACCTGAGCGCCGGCTGTGGATATGGTTGAGGAGACAGGCGTGTTACCGAGGTCGTTTATCGAACTGATCTTCGATTCGGGCGTTTGAACCGCAAGATAGTACGGGATGCCGGTCGTCGGGTCGGTCCAGAAATTGGGCGATACCTGCTCGGAAGAACTCAGGCTGACATTGATGTTCGTTGCGATGGTGTTTGCATTCAAACCTAGTTGCGCTGCGCGCGTGCGATCTATGGTGGTGTCGAATGCGGGCGCGTTAACTTCCTGTTGGAGGTGGGCGTCCGCGACGCCCGGAATGGCTGCGATGCGTCGCTGGAGCTCCGTTGCCACCCGCAGGTTTGTGGCCCGGTCATATCCGACGGTGCGGACATCGATTTGTGCGGGGAGACCAAAATTGAGGATTTGCGTGACGATGTCCGCAGACTGGAAGTAGAACAGCACGTCCGGAAAGGCTTCCGGTAGTGCTGAGCGCAACTTGCGCACATAGTCTGCAGTAGGTGCGTGGCCAGGCTTAAGGGCGACGAGGATAACGCCATCATTTACGCCGATCGTCGAGCCGTCGGTGAATGCAAGATTGTACGCACGGGCCGGGAGCCCGATATTGTCGACGACAAGCTGGCGGTCGCTATCAGGAACGATTTCGCGAATTTTGTCCTCGACTTGCTGGAAGATGCGTTCCGTCGTCTCAATCCGCGTTCCAGCGGGCGCACGCACATGAAGTTGAATCTGGCCGCCATCGATCGCGGGATAAAAGTCGCGCCCGACGAAGATCAGCAAGGTGACTCCAAGGGCCAGGACCAGGACGGCGACGATCGGCATGATCAACCGTCGTGTGAGCAGCAACGTAAGCAGCCCGACATACCGGCCGCGCATCGTCTCGAAACCATGCTCGAACCTGGCATGAAATCGGGAGAACCAGTTTTTCGACGTCCCATGGCGCTCGCTCTTGAGCAACAAGCCGATGGAAATGGGAGTGAGTGTCCGAGAAAGCCCATAGGACGCCAGCATGGCGAAAACGACGGCGAGCCCGAGCGGTGTGAAAAGATATTTGGCCGGTCCCTCAAGGAAAACCACTGACGTGAACACGCAACTGATCGCGAGCGTAGACACCAATGTCGGCACAGCGATACCCGCCGCTCCATGTAGCGTCGCCTGCGGCAGCGACTGACCTTCCGTGAGCAAACGATGGGTGTTCTCGATCGTCACCGTCGAATCGTCGACAAGGATACCCACGGCCAGCGCGAGGCCGCCGAGCGTCATCGTGTTGAGCGTTTCACCCAGGAAATACAGAGCGATGACCGATGACAGAATTGCAAGGGGTATTGTTATCATGACAACCAACGTTGATCGCCACGATCCCAGAAACAGCAGGATCATCAGGGCAGTAAGGGCGGCCGCGATGGCGCCTTCGCGCAGCACACCCGCAATGGACTGTTTGACGAACACCGACTGATCAAAGATCTCCTTGATTTCCATACCGGGAGGCGCCGACGCACGTGCCGTAACCAACGCTGCCCGGACGGCATTGACCACTTCCAGCGTGGAAGCATTACCATTCTTGATGACACTCAGAAGCACGGAACGCCGCCCGTCCTGACGAACGACGTTCTGCTGAACGAGCCAACCATCATGAACCTGGCCGACGTCTTTCACGAAAACCGTAGCTCCGTTGACCACCTTGACCGGAATGTCGTTGAGTTCATCGATCGTCGCCGGCGTCGCGTTCGTGCGCACGACATACTGAGTATCGCCGATCTTGGCTGTGCCGGAAGGTAGGGTCAGATTCTGCGTGTTGACTGCGTTGACGACGTCAAGTGGGGTGAGACCTTTGGCAAGCAGCTTCGACGGATCAAGGTCGACCATGATTTGCCGGTATTTTCCCCCAGCAGGGGTTGGCAGTGTGATGCCCGGGATCGGCGCCAATTGCTGGCGAATCCGGTAGATGCCATAATCATAGAGCTGTTGCTCGTTGAGCGTATCGGAACTCAGGCTGATTTGCAGGACGGGCACGCTGGAGGCATTGAACTGCACCACAAGCGGCGCCTGGATTCCTGCTGGCAAAAGTGCGCGGATGGCGTTTGTCGCCGATACAATCTGCGCGATCGCGAGGTCCAGATTGACGTCTTGCTGGAAGTAGATTTTCTGAATCGACAATCCACCCAGCGTCTGCGCTTCGATATTCTTGATGCCATTGACGTTGGAGCTGATTGCATACTGGCTATAGGTGGTGACACGCTGCTCCATTTCAGGTGTGCTGAGACCACCATAGCTCCAGATCACCGATACAACCGGAATGTTGATTTCCGGAAAGATATCCGTTCGCATCTCGTAACTTGCGACTCCGCCAAGGAAAAGTATTAAGGCGGCTAATACGTAGAATGTGTGCGGGAACCGCAGCGCGAACCTGACAATACCCATATCTATCTGGAGACCCCAATTGTGTAAGGCGAGGCAGAAGGGTCGATACCTCCGGCCGGAGCATCTGTCACTGACGGGTGACGGTGTTAGACTACTTAGTTCGCAATGAATGCTCCATCATACGAACGTGGACGGCTATTATTCGCTCGTCTGATCGTTTCATACTTTGGTTTTGGTTGTGCGAGCTGCCATCCAACCCATTTAAACAATTGGGAATGAGCGCCTTGATGCGTAGCCGCATTCTGTCCTGTGCACGAGTTCCCGCGAAGTATCATCTGAACCTGACGGCTTGCAAAAAGGGCGTCGCCAAAAATTGGAACAAGAAATGCGCTCTTTGATTCTCACAACTATGCTCGCGGTAGTATGTCTGTCCATTCAACCTCCCGCAGCCTTGGCTGGTCCGCAAGACAGCCATCCGGTAAAGAACGACAGAGCTCTGCGACACACCGAGCCGCAAGGGATCAGTCAAACCGAGCCCGCTTTGTCCATCGACGCGAACTCACTCCCCGAATATTTGGCAACGCTGCATAAACTTCACTTCACTGACGGGCATATCGAACCTCAGGATTGAGTCGGGATCTCCTCGCCCCTAGCGCGAAGGATGCAATGGCTTAAGAACCCTCGCCGAGTTGGAGCACAAGATGCACTTTTCAGTTCGAAATAGAGCCAGCATCGTAATAGGTTTAGCCCTGCTCGGCGCAGCTGGAGCTTTTTGGCTCCAAAGCAATGAGAAGACGGTCGCCATAGGTCGGCCGGCTCCTGTGCTCATACCAGTCAAGGCCGCAGCAGCGGTCCAGACTGATGTGCCTGTCTATCTGAATGGTCTCGGCACAGTTCAGGCGTTCAATACCGTCACCGTGAAAGCCAAGGTCGATGGTGAACTTCAGCAAGTACTTTTCACCGAGGGGCAGAGGGTCAAGAAGGGCGATCTACTGGCTGTCATCGACCCTCGCCCCTTCCAAGCCGCGTTCGATCAGGCCTCGGCCAAATTGGTCCAGGATCAAGCGAACCTGGATAATGACAAGGTCATTCTGCAGAGGGACAAGAAGCTTACCGCCCAGGAATTTACGACCGTAGAAACCACGCAGACGCAACAAAGCACCGTTGCGCAGCTGCAAGCGCAGATAGCACAAGACGCTGCCGCGAAAGATTCCGCTGCTGTTTCGCTGTCCTATACACAGATGATCGCGCCCGTTGATGGACGCACAGGCATCAGGCTGGTTGATCAGGGTAATTATGTCCATGCGGCTGACACAACCGGGATTGTTGTCATAACGCAAACGCAACCCATCTCTGTCGTATCGACACTACCGGAAGATGATCTGGCGGCAGTGCGCGCTGCTCAGGACGCCGGTCCTGTCAGCGTGACAGCTTACTCCCGTGATGGTAGCACAAATCTGGGTACGGGAACCCTCTCGGTCATCGACAACGAGATAGACCAGACGAGTGGCACCATGCGGCTGAAGTCGACGTTTCCCAATGTAGACGAGAAGCTTTGGCCCGGACAGTTCGTCGATATCCGCCTGCAGCAAAGGGTGGTCCATCAAGCCGTTACGGTGCCTTCTGCAGCGCTTGAAAGAGGTCAGGATGGCTTCTTCGTCTATGTGATCAAACCGGATGATACCGTGGAAGTTCGCGCGATCCACCCTGGCCAGATTTCCGCCGGCCGCGCGGTAGTCGAGAGCGGACTGACAGCCGGGGAGCGCGTGGTTACTTCTGGGCAATATCGTCTCGAGGCAGGTGCAAAAATTTCAATTCAGGATACACCTGACAAGGCCACAAATCTGAGTGATGCCGAGATGGAGCGGGATTGATGTCGATCTCGCACTGGTTTATCCAACGACCCATCGCAACCTCGCTGCTCATGCTGGGCATCCTCGCGATCGGCTTGGCGACCTATCCTTTGCTGCCTGTAGCGCCGCTGCCGCAGGTCGATTTTCCAACTATCCAGGTCTCCACGCAGCTGCCAGGAGCAAGCCCGCAAACGATGGCATCTTCGGTTACCCAACCGTTGGAACGGCAGTTCGGCGAAATCTCGGGTGTTACGCAGATGACGTCGGTGAGCACCCTCGGCAGCAGTTCGATCACGCTGCAATTTCAGCTGGACCGCAATATTGACGGCGCAGCGCAGGATGTACAAACCGCGATCAACGCCGCCGGTGGCCAGCTGCCAAGCAATCTTCCATCTCCGCCGACCTACCGGAAGGTGAACCCTGCAGATCCACCCATACTTGTGCTTGCACTTACGTCAGATACCTTGCCATTGACGCAGATCGATGACTTTGCCGAGAATGTCCTGGTACAGCATATCAGCCAGGTGTCGGGTGTCGCGCAGGTTTCGGTCTTTGGTCAACAGAAGCCAGCAGTTCGAGTACAAGTCGACCCACGCAAAATAGCTGATCTCGGGCTGTCATTGGAAGATATCCGCTCCGCAATCATCGCCACCACGACCGATGCGCCAAAGGGTAGCATCCAGGGAGCTTTGCGGACCTATACACTTTACGACAATGATCAGCTTCTGGCCGCAGGCCCCTGGAACAACGCGATCATTGCTTACCGGAACGGTGCTCCGATAAGAATAAGCGACATTGGCCAAGCGATCGATGCGCCGGAAAACACTCAAATAGCAGCATGGGCCGATGGCAAGCCGGCCATCTTGCTACCGATCTCCAAACTCCCCGGCGCAAATGTCATTGAGACAGTAGATCAGATAAAAGCATTATTGCCGGAGTTGAAGGCAATAGCGCCGCATGCGCTGCACATATCCAGTTTAAGTGATCGTACGACGACCATCCGGGCGTCTGTCCTGGATGTAAAATTCACCCTGTTGCTCACGATCGCACTGGTTATCACGGTAATATTCGTTTTTCTGCGGAACATCTGGGCGACGTCGATACCGGCCGTCACTGTCCCGCTCGCGCTCATCGGCACTTTCGCACTCATGTACGTGCTGGGGTTCAGTCTTGATAACCTGTCCCTAATGGGACTGAGCATTGCGGTCGGCTTCGTCGTCGACGATGCCATCGTCATGCTGGAGAACATCCAGCGCCATATGGAAGACGGTAAATCGGCACTGGAGGCTGCTATCGATGGCTCAAGGGAGATCGGCTTCACAATCATCTCCATCAGCCTCTCACTCGTTGCCGTCTTTATACCTATTCTGTTTCTGGGCGGCATTGTGGGCAGGCTCTTTCACGAATTCGCTATCACCGTAACCGTCACTATCGCGGTGTCGGCACTTGTGTCGCTCACTCTGACACCAGTGATGTGTGCTCGTTTTCTGAAAAACGAAAGCAGTATAAAACACGGCAGACTCTATCTGATCTCCGAACGAGGGTTCAACGGCCTCCTCAGCGGTTATCGCACGACGCTTGATATTGCCTTGCACTATCATCGCGTCACATTTGGCATCTTCCTGCTGACGCTCGTTGCCACCGGCTATCTTTTTGTCAGTATTCCCAAAGGTTTTTTTCCGATTCAGGATACCGGCTTGATCACAGGCCTTCTGCAGGGTGCACAAGACACCTCTTTCGCCGATATGGCGCGACATCAGGTAGAAATAGGCAAGGTGGTCGCCGGTGATCCGGGAGTTGCTTCGGTCGGGATGGCAGTCGGTGGTGGCTCCGGCAATACGCTGAACACGGGTCGCATGTTCATCACGCTCAAGCCCCAGGACCAGCGAGACGCTACAGCAAGCCAGATCATTGGGCGCTTGCGCCCCAAGGTTGCACAGATCGAAGGCGTAAAGCTTTTCCTGCAACCGGCGCAGGATATCAATGTCGGCGGCCGAAGCACTGCCACTCAGTTTCAATACACACTCCAGGATGGCGACGCCAACGAACTCAGCGATTGGGCTCCGAAGCTCTTGGCAAAGTTAAGCACGCTACCCGAGCTCACGGATGTTGCGACGGATCAGCAATCCAATGGGGCAACCGTCACACTCGACATTGACCGTGACCAGGCGGCGCGTTTTGGCATTTCGCCTCAGACAATCGATGACACGCTCGATGATGCCTTTGGCCAGCGCCAAGTCACCCAGTATTTTACGGACCTCAACAGTTATCACGTCATTCTGGAACTGCCGCCAAAGGCCCAAAGCTCCCCCCAGGCAATCGATGGGCTCTATATCAAATCGCCATTGACCGGCGCGCAAGTGCCGCTCAACGTGCTCGTGAAACAGTCAACGCAGCCAACGACGGTCCTGGCGATCAATCACCAAAGCCAGTTTCCTTCGGTAACATTGTCCTTCAACCTCGCGCCTGGAGTTGCTCTCAGCCAAGCTGTTTCGGCCATCCACGGGGCCGAAGCCGACTTGGGAGTGCCACCTACACTCATTGCAACATTCCAAGGCAATGCGCAGGCGTATCAGACGTCCTTATCAAGCGAGCCCTTGCTCGTTTTAGCTGCGCTGGCGGTGATTTATATTATTCTTGGCGTCCTCTACGAGAGCTATGTCCATCCGTTGACCATATTGTCAACTTTGCCATCTGCAGGTCTCGGAGCCCTCATCATGCTATGGAGCTTCGGCTTCGACTTCACTGTGATTGCCCTCATCGGCGTCATACTTCTCATCGGCATCGTCAAGAAAAACGGCATCATGATCGTTGACTTCGCAATTGCTGCGGAACGGGAACATGGCTTGCGGCCGGAGGAAGCAATCCGACAGGCGTGCCTGCTGCGGTTCCGGCCGATCATGATGACGACCATGGCGGCCATCCTTAGCGGCGTTCCGCTGATGTTGGGGCATGGTACTGGCTCTGAACTGCGACAGCCACTGGGATATGCAATGGTTGGAGGCCTCATACTAAGTCAGGCAATGACGCTCTATACAACGCCGGTTGTCTACCTTTACCTCGACAGATTGAGCCTCTGGATATCTGGGCGGCGCAACAGCGCGCGGGCAGTCGATGTCCAGGATTGATTCCTGGCTGTGGCATGCTTTGGCAGACGCAGAATCGTTCAATCCGATACGGAGAGCCTCTAACTCAAGGTTCGCGGTCAATGGATGTAGTTGTATCGTGCAATCGACAGCGTTGCGGGGCACTGTTGAGTTCTGCCGGCGCCGCTAGAAAGAAGGCCAACCCGTCGCGGGCGTGCCGAGTGTCTTGCGCGGGAAGGCTCCTCTCTCGCGGAAAATGACGATACGGACGGCAAACACCGTCGCTGCTCCAAAGGATAGGCTGACCGGGAGGCTCACCGTTTGCATACCAACGCCTGCTGAGAACGCATAGAGCGGATTGCGTGCGATCATTCTTCCATCCGCGGCGCCAGACTTCAGAATGGTTGCCTGATCTTTGTTTCGTGCGAGTTCTGGCCATCGGCACGGGAGGAACGCGAGTAGGCGCCCCCGGATCCACTCACACTCTCTTCGACGCTAGGTGCGTCCAGTGGCTTCAAGGATAAGTTTCGTGATCTCGTCGGGTTTTGAGATCAACGACAAATGGCTCGCCTTCACTTCAATCGTCTTGGCTCCCATGCGTTTAGCCATGAAACGCTCTAAGTCCGGATCTATCGTACGATCTTCTGTTGAGACAGCGTAGAAGCTCGGCTTGGAACGCCACGCCGCTTGGGAAGTCCGGCCAGTCAGGAGAGCTTTCTGGAATGGCTGCTGCACTGCATAAAGCACGCGCGATCTTGCTTCAGGCAGGTCGCCGGCAAAATCGCGCAGGAACGCAGCTTCACTCAAGCGTCCCTCGTCACCATTGAAAACTATGCCGGCTGTAGCCGGGGGCGTTGAGAAAGTCTTGGCGAGCGCGGAATAGTCCTCGCCAGCGTCTGGCCCCCTCGCCGCAACATAGACGAGCGCCGAAACGTTAGGATGCACACCTGCCTCTGTCACGATCATTCCCGCAAATGAGTGTCCCACAAGGACCGTCGGGCCGTCCTGCAGTGCCAGCACCCGCTGGGCGGATGCCACGGCTTCTGGTAACGTCGTCAAGGGATTTTGAACGGCCGTGGCGTTGAGTCCGGCCGCTTGGAGGCGAGCAATCACCTCCGACCAGCACGATCCATCTGCGAACAAACCATGGACGAGGACGACGTTGCGAGCCAGAATGGGTGATGGCTTCGCTGCCATGCCGCGGGAGGAAATCAACGATGCAGCACCGGCAACCAGGGTAGCCGAAAACATCCGCCTGTTCATCATCATCATATATTCCTCTCTATTGTGTTTGATATGAGTATCCTTGGTGCTTATCGTGTGAGCAGATCATTTTCGATTATACATGAGTATAGCCGGGACAAGGTTGGCAGGAGTTCGCGCTCTACGCGATGCGACATGCGGCGCGCTGGTAAATCCGGATCAAGGACGAAGTTGGTTCACCCTCCCATCGAATGTGGCGGGGAGCTTCCTCAACAAATTGAGAAGGCTTTCGGCGGGAGCGGCGGATAGGCAAATATGATGATTATAAAAAGCCCAGCCAAGTTGAAAGACTTGGCAACAGCGCTTGGCCTGGGTCAGTGCCTTGCATCATGGCGCAACTCCGAAAGCGCGGCATTCTCTTCCCGGATCCTTACCGCCAGAACGAAGGCATTCAGCGCGGAGAATGCGAGAGCATACCATACCAGTCCAAAGCACAAGGGCAGCACGGCGATCTCTCCGATCACGACGACATAATTCGGATG
>NZ_QPJM01000034.1 GCF_003337575.1 Phyllobacterium bourgognense | reverse complement strand
CCGCGCAGTCAGCTCGCACATAGAATGCTGATCGGACGATAGTGGTTGAGTCCTCCACGTGCCCCCAAGCTTCCGGATGGAAAGGCTCCTCCTGCCTGGTGGAGATTTTTTCCCCAACCGACCGCAATCGGAAGCTGGGAAATGATCCGCCATCGGCGTACGTTTGGGCGTTGACTAATGAGGTGGCAGCAGCCTGTACGATAAAGCAACTGACAAAGAGAAGGAGATGCTGTCGCAGTGTGTCGCTTTCTGCGACAGCGGCAATGGTATAGCCGGGTCGGCAAACCATGTTCAACAGCAGATAACGTCCACACCAACGGTCCGCATAGCGGGGTTTCGAATGGACCTGGAAAGAAAGATCGCTCGCTATGGCTTTGGAATGGACAAGGGATGGCCGAGGTCGCCTCCTCTCAGGAGGCAGCTATCTTGTCGTGCTCTGAATGGAACCTGCTGGGGAATGACCGACGTGAATAAAATGGTTGATGAAGGTCGAGGAAGCGACTGCGGCAAGCCGCATTAATCAATCGCTCGAATTTTCGTAGAATCCCTGTTCAAACAAACTGGCATTGTCGAGCTAGGCGACCATCGCGCTCACATCGAACGCGACCGTTTCCTCCAGGCCGGGTCTATATAACCGATCGATTTCGGCTTAGTGGGCGGCGCTATTTAATTGATGGATTCGGCAAAGGCATCGCCGAAATGTCGGCCTCGAAAGTGTCGTCCAAATCCGTTTCGTGTTCTGGGCGCGCCAACCGCGCCCTTGCCACCGGGCTTGGGCCCAGCTCGATCCCGGCAGAAGCCATGCACTTATCGCAGTGGAGCTGGATGCCGAGCAGCGGGTTGCGCTTCGGTCCAGTCGGCGTCTGGATCAACATGCCGGTTTTCTGAAGCATAACCTCGCAGTCGCGAAACCGCTGCCAACTCACGATGAAACGCTCAAGGATCGCACCGTCGGCGGCAGCAAGCAGCGTACGGGGCAGCACTGCGATCAGCCGATGCCAGCGCAACCGCTGGTCAGCAGTGAAATATTCCGGACATTCCGGTTTGCCCTACGCCTTCAGATGGGGATGTATCCGGCGCTTACCGCGATTGCCTTCCGCCAGCTTGACTGCTGAAGGCTTGCGGTTGCGTCCCCCCTGATCTGCCTTTGACACCCGGCATGGACTACTCCTTCAGTTGTTCAACAGATAAGGAGGGATCATAACCTCGGCCGAGCATTGTTGATCCGCTCGTCGATTCCGCCTGGAGTTCCTTGAGGATGGCAAGGCTGCCAGCGTCTGCGATCTTCATCTCCGCTTCGATGCGACGGCGTGCGCTCGACTCTCTGACGAGCAATTGCATGATTCCGGCGTCGCAGCGTTCCCGCCGGCAGATGTGCGACGATGTTGTCCCACAGTTCGCGCTCGCTTGCGTCGAAATGCGTGGGCGATTGTGGCAAGTCGTTTGAAGACATCAGCCCTTTGCCTCCCGTTTGCGCCAGGTCATCATAGGTCAATACGGACCCCTCGCAAAACCATTTGGGGCGATTTTTATTTGCTGCGGAATTTCGTGCGCGACCGCGACGCCGGTCGGCGCCGAGGCTTCGCAGTTTGAGATAGCCCCCCGCCCGTTCAGTTGCGTAAGCCTGAGGAGGCATGCGCCCATGTTCGGTTGTGGCGCGGAGCGGACATGAATGTCCGCAAGTGGCCCGAGCTACCGTTTGGCGATCGTGGCGCGACTGACCGCTTTGCGCCTTCAAAATGGTCATTGAACCGTCGATTGTCGCATCCCAGAAGCGGACATGAGGGCGATCCTTCGAGGTAGCACGTTCGCGCCGAGCCGTCGTCGTCATTGAGTGGCACAAGGGGGAACTGGTAAAAGTCGGAGAACTCAATGCGCGGACAGATCGACGGGTATGCAGTCAAAGACCAACGGACGCGAGCAGCATCGTACCGCCAGAAAATTGAGGTTGCGGATGAGAACTGCCGTTCGACCAATGTTTAACGTGACGATACGTGAGTATAATACCAAAATAGACCATTTCCCTCCATCATTGTCCAAGATAAGCGGCGCTCCGTCGTAGGCATTTGCTGCAATACCGCAGTCTGAACGATGAAGGGAACTAAAATGTCAAATAAATCACTAGAAGGAGAACTGTTGCCTGCGACCAGACACATAGAAAATCCAGTGGTGACTGTCGAGGGCCTTAGGGTCAGGCTGAATAGTGCCGTAGAAATTGCATTTCTATATGGAGCGACCGAATGGGTTCGTCTCAACTATCCATCCCAATACGAGCGGTTGTTGATGCGGTTTGACGACAGCACATTGTTGGAAAACCACGGTTATATTCACTGATCCACCTCGCGAGGTTTGGCGATGTCCCCAATCACTTTGACCTTATGTCACGGCACAGATTCTGAATTCCAGGGCTTTAATGTCAATGAGTGCAATGAATGCGGCGCATTTGGTCGTGGTTTTTACTTCTCCAACGATTTCGAACTTGAGCGGGTGTACTCAGATGGACTTGATCCAGTGGTTGCCAAGGTGACCCTGCAAAACCCTTATATTCTTAATGTGAATCTTCCCCATGACGAATATCTGGCGGCATCCAGGATCTTCCGTCCGGTTCGGCATGCTCGGGAAAGAATAATCGGACTGGGCTATGACGGGGTTTTGCTGAGACAGGATAGCTATGTCGAAGCCGTGGCCTTCTATCCCAGACAGATAGATAGCTATGGGCGACGGCCGGACTTCCCAATTCCCGATGAACGAAAACTGCAAAACATACTCCCCTTTTTCCAACTGTGGGGTATCCAAATTGGATTCGGTCGCCGACACCACAACACGTGAGCCGCAAGGTTGCCAAGCGCTGCACAAGGACTTCGACCAGGAGATGTGAGATGTTTATCAAACCATTGGTTTTTATAACTGTGATAGGGCTGTCAAGCCTGCCGTTGACTGCATACGCGGAGGGATACTTTTACGAGTATAATCCATCTGGCGGCATTCCGTTTACGGATCGCGCGCCAGACCACCTCGATATTCATGACAACGGGGGCTATGGTGACCACAATTTCCTTAACTTCGGTCAAAAGTGGGAAAAACCTAGCGCAACCGTAGTTGGGAAAACGTCAGCGCGACATCGCGTCAGCATGTCCTCGAAACAGTAATAGCGCCCAAAATATTGCGCGAAGGTTTGTCGGGCAGGCCGGCGTCCGAACGTCCGCTCAGCGCCCGCATCTCGGTCGATGAACCGATAACGCATGCCGACCAAAAGCGGACCTAATCAATACTGACCATCCTTGTTTACACGGGCAATCCTGGAAAAGCGCACAGCCCTTGCCGAAACCGCTCCTCGTCGCTCGCTTGACGGAGATACGAAACGGCGATTAGCCAGTTGGCTGCGTGTTGCGTAGCCGCAGAAGTTCTCTTGAAAGCGTCGCGGTCGTCCGAAGAGCAGGCTATCCGCCTATCGGTGTCTAGAGTTTGCGGCTTGCGGGTAAGATGTCTTTAGGTGAAGTTGGCGGAACATAGTAGGGTTGGCCGACGACGGAGTGCCAAGCAATGGACCGCAAGCTAGCCGCAATCCTTGCCGCCGACGTAGTCGGTTATTCCGCCATGATGGAAAGAGACGAGGCAGGTACGCATTTGGACTTACGTGCCTGCCGAAATGAGCGGAACCATCGCCCCGAATGATCCCAATCGAGCTGCTTGGTCAAGCAACACGTTAGCTGGTCGCTGTGTCGGGATGGATCAGGCTAGTGGCGTACCATTCCGGCATCGACATTCAGTGTCTGGCCCGTGATCCAGCGCGCATCGTCGGAAGCTAGAAACGAAACCACATCGGCGATATGTTCGGGCTGCCCTTTGCCTTTCATCGCCTGAAGCATCTCGACGAAACCGAACGCCTCATTGTGCGGGCTTGCCTTGACGCCATCGCTCTCGATCAGCCCGGGCGTCACCGCGTTTGCAGTGATGTTGTATTTGCCGAGTTCTGTGGCGAGCGCCCTGGTGAAGCCGATGACGCCGCCCTTGGCCGCGACATAGGCCGCCATGTTCGGCGTGCCGGCAAAGAAGGTGTTGGATGCGATGCTGATCACCCGCCCCGCCTTGCCGGCGTCGCGCATCTGGTCAGTTCCCGCGCGGCTGACGATGAAGGTGCCGGTCAGATTGACGTCAATGATCTTGCGCCAATGTTCGAGATCGACATCGTCCCAGGCAATGAACGGCACGATGCTGGCATTGTTGACCAGGATGTCGATGCCGCCTGTCAGCGCCTGTATTTCGGCAAACAATGCTTTAACGGATGCCGGATCGGAAATGTCGGCGGCGATCGCCTTCGCTTTTCCACCGATCGATGCGGCCGCCGCCTTGGCGCCTTGCGCGTTGATGTCGCTGACGATGACGGTCGCGCCATCGGCAGCCAACCGGGCGGCGATCGCCTTGCCGATACCTTGTGCGGCCCCAGTAACCAGCGCCGTCTTTCCCGCAAGCCGTTCAGTCATTTGCATGCTCCATGATTTGTGATCCTGTGAATTCATCTCATGCGTCGGCGTCGATAATGGCGAGCGCCGCCTCGATGCCTTTGCCGATCGCAAGCTTCTGGCCCAAAGCATTCATGGCGCCGCCAAGCGCCGTCAGCGCGACGATCGCGTAGATCGGCTGGGCGGTCGGGCCCATATGGCCGATTCGCGTCAGCTTCCCCAAGGTTTCGCCGCGGCCCGACGAAAACACCACGCCATAGCGGGCGCGCGCGGCCTGCCGAAGCACCTTCTCGTCAACACCTTCAGGGGTGCGAACGGCGGTCGTGGTTGGTGAGGCGATCCTGTCGCTGGCCGCCCAGATCGACAGGCCCATCGCGGTGACGCCCGCGCGCATTGCCTTGGCAGTAAGCATGTGGCGCGCCCATACCGCCTCCGGTCCCTCATCGAGATAAAGGTCGAGCGCGACATCGAGCCCGTTGATCTCCGAGACCGACGGCGTGAACGGAAACGGCTCGTTCCTTGACCACGCATTTTGCCAGTCAACGATGCTCAGCATCGATGCGCGCGGCGCCAGGGGATTTGCCTCCATCTTGGCCCAAGCCCGCTCGCTGACGCCCATCATGGTGAGGCCGGGAGGCGCGCCCAGGCATTTGTTGGGGCCGGTCACGTAGATATCGGCCTTGCAATCCTCCGGATGCGTCTTCATGCCGCCAAAGGACGAGACGGCGTCGACGATGAGATAACCGCCATGCGCCGCGACCAGCGCGCCGATGGCGTCGATCGGATTAATGGTGCCAGACGGCGTGTCATGATGGCACACGGAAACGATGGTGATTTCCGGATGCGCTTTCAGCATTGCCTCAACCTCCTGCGGGTCGATCGCCTCATTGTAGGGCACCTCGATTTCGATGAGGTGTGGCGAATAGCGCTTCGCCCAATAGCCAAACCCCTTACCGTAAACTCCGGAGGCAAGGTTGAGCACGACGTCGTCGGGCGCGATCAGGGAGGCCGCGGCAGCCTCGAGGCCCAGTACCGGCTCGCCATGCAGAATGACCGGCTTGTTCGACAGCCGCATCGCCTTCTGCGCCTTGTCGACCACCTTCTCGTAGAGGAGCTGAAACGCCGGGTCGTAGTCGTAAAGCACCGTGCGCCCGAGGCCACGCAGCACTTCGGCATAGGCGTTCACCGGCCCCGATGTCAGGGTGATGACCGGATCGGCGTGTTCGGGATAGCGCATCATCTTCTCTCCTGATTTGGCTGGCGGTCAGCCGTAGAACTGCGTGCCGGTCTTGTAGCTCCTGAAGTTTTCCATGTCGTGCGAGTACATCAGCTCGGCGCCGTGGTCTTCGGCCAGTTTCTTCACCTTGCGCATCGAATTGACGCCCGCCACCGGATCGATGTGGAATGCTGCCTGACACAGCGTTTCTAGGCTCTTCTGGGTGTAGGCGGCGTCAATGGTGAACATCATCGGCTCGCGCTTGGGGAACTCGACGAGCAAGCTGTAGTGGCCGATCGAATGGCCGGGCGTCGAGATCAGCTTTACGCCCTTGGCAAGATCGACGTCGCCCTCGATGCCCTCGAAGGTCGAGTTGGTGCGCGTCGTACCTTCCAGCAGTTGCGCGGTCGCGCCACGTGCTTCCGCGGCCTCCGCCGAGAAGCTCAGGTCCGAATAGCCCAGATGTTCGAAAGGTTGGGGATTGCAGGCCTGCGGTATCTCGCTGCGGTGGCAGATCTTCTTGGCATGCGGAAAATACTTGTTGCCGCCGCAATGGTCGAAATGGAAATGCGAATTGACGACAACGTCGATGTCCTTGGGCTCGAGCCCAAGCAAGGCAAGCGCGCCGGGAATGGTCTGGTGCTTTTCCTGGATCGGCTTCTCGAAGGGCAGCACCTTCATGACGTGATCGTAGTCATAGCCGGTGTCGATCAGGAAGCGGCCCTCGGCATGCTCGATCAGGATGGAATAGACCGGAAAGCGCACTTCGCCGCCAGGGCCGCGATTCCAGAACACATGATAGCCGTCGAGAACGAGCGAGCCGCCATCGAGCAGGTAGACCTTGGTATCCGACATTATTACCTCCTGTTTGGCGCGGGTCCCTTCCGCGCATCTGATTGTTGTCAGCGCGTACCGCGCTCATATGGAATGCCCAGCGCCGCCGGTAGACTGGCCCGCCGGCCGAATAACACCAGCATGATCATCACAGCCAGGAATGGCAGCATCTGGATGACGTCGGTCGGTATGTTGATGCCCGCTACCTGCATGGCCGTCGTCAGCGACAGGCAGACGCCGAACAGCAGGGCGCCGAACAGCACCCAGACCGGACGGCCGCGCGCCAGCATGGCCAGCACGATGCCGAGAAAGCCGGCGCCGTTGCTGATGAACGGAATGAACAGGCCGGCCCCGACATTGGCGAGATAGGCGCCGCCGAGCCCGGCCAGCGCACCGGTCGTCAGCACCGCGATGGTCCGGGTCTTGATGACGTCGATACCGGCGACGTCGAGCGCGGCCGGCTTGTCGCCCGCAGCCTGCAGGTTGAGGCCGAGCTGCGTGTGCCGATACAGGTAACCCACGCCGAACACCAGCCCGACCGCCAGATAGACGATCAGGTGATGCTTGAAGAAGGCGGGCCCGATGACAGGAATATCCGACAGCAGCGGAATGACGGTGGCGTCCGCTGCTGGCAGGCGGGGGTAGCTGCGCGAGAATTGGAAATGATGAAGCAGTGCCGTCAGGCCTTCGAGACCGAGTGTCAGCGCGATGCCGATGACGATCTGGTTCAGTCCGATGCGCACGCAGAGCAGCGCCATGATCAGCGCCACCGCGACGCCGCCGGCGGCACCTGTGAAGAACCCCAGCCACAGCGACCCGGAATAGAACGCGCCGACGAAGCCAAGATAGGCACCGGCCAGCATCATGCCTTCGATGCCGATGTTGAGCACGCCGGCTTTTTCCGACATTTGCTCACCGAGGCCGGCCAGCAGCAGCGGGATGGCTGCGGTGACGGCGCCGAACATGAGCGCGCTGAGAAAGACTTCGCTGAATAGCCCGGTCATGCCCTAAGCCTTTCTCGACTGGTTGTAACGGTGGTCGACATACTCGGCAAGAGCAAGCACGATCAGCACGATGGAGATCAGCACCAGTGTGAAATGATTGGGCACACCAAGCCGCCGTGCCGCGCTTTCGCCGCCGATCGACAACACCGAAAGCAGGAACACGAAACCTATCGCAGCAAAACCGTTCATGCGGGCGAGGAACACGGCCGGAATGACTGCCAGCCCGTAGGCGGGATTCCAGTCGGCGCGGACATTGCCCTGCACGCCGATGATGTCGACGGCACCGGCAAGGCCGGCGAGCCCGGCCGAAATGGCGAAGACGGCAATCGTCAGGCCAGGTACGCCCAGCCCCGCATGAATCGCCGCCCGCGGATTGGCGCCGACGATCCGCAATTTCAGCCCGAACGCCGTGCGCGTCATCACCAGATGCACGATGATGATTGCTGCCAGGCCGAGCAGCAGGCCGCTGGTTATGGTCGTATCGAACAGGCGCGGCAGCCGATCTTCCACCGGTAGCGTGCGCGTCTGGGGAACGGTAGTACCGGGATCGCGAAACACAAGCTTGACCAGAACATTGGCGAGCGAGGTGCCCAAGAACGTCATCATCAGCGTGGTGATGATCTCGTTGACGCCCTGATAGGCCCGCAGCAGCGCCGGCACCAGCGACCAGATCATCGCTACCACCGCGGCGATCAGAAACGAACAGATGAGAGCCAGCCAGGCCGGCATCAACTGGACGAACACCGGGGCGCTGGCGGCTGCCGTGACGGCACCAAGCAGGAACTGGCCGTCGCCGCCGAGATTCCACATCCCGGCGCGAAAGGCCACGATCAGGCCGGCGGCAAGAAACAGCAGCGGCGCCATGCGCGTCAGCGTCTGCTGGATGCCAAGCGGCGAGAACAGGCCCTTTTCCAACACATAGCCATAATAGGCGAGCGGGTCGACGCCGACGGCAAGCAGGATGCAACCGGCGATGACTAGTGCGGCGAGGATTGGGCCGAGCGTCATCAGCAGCCTGTGGAGGATGTCACGGCGCGCGGCCGCCGCGCTTGTGGCATCGAGTGCGGTAGCATTGACCGTGGGGGTGTTGATGCTCATGCGGCTAGTCCGATCATCAGGCGACCGACCTTGGTGCGAGCGTCGTCTACGTTCTCGACGGTGCCGACCAGCGCTCCGTTGGCGATGACGGCTATACGGTCGCACATGCTGAGCAATTCCTCGAGATCGGTGGAGATCAGCAATACGGCGTGGCCGCGCGCTGCGGTGTCGCGGATACGCTGGCGCGAGGCCAGCGTATTGGCGAGATCGAGCCCATAGGTCGGTTTGTTGAAGATTACGACCTTGGCGCCTTCGGCCAGTTCGCGCGCCAGCAGAACCTTCTGGATATTGCCGCCCGAAAGCCGGGCGACCGGCGTCTTCAGGCTTGGCGTGCGCACATCGTATTCGCGCACGAGCTGGGCGGCGCGCTTGTCGATCTCGGCGCGCTGTTCGAAGCCGTTGCGCCAGAACGGAGCGGCGCCCACCTGCTTGAGGAAAAAGTTTATCGAGACCGGGAAAGTTCCGACAGTGCCTTCGCCCAGCCGGTCGTCGGTCAGGTAGCGAAGACCCCGCTGGCGGCGTTCGCCAACGCTCAGCATCTCGATGGCGGTTCCCTCCAGCCGCACCGAACCCCTGGTCGCCACACGTTGACCTGCCAAGGCCTCTGCCAATTGTTTCTGGCCGTTGCCATCGATGCCGGCGATGCCAAGGATCTCGCCTGGACGAATGTCAAAGGAGATCGACGACAGGCCCGGTGCGTTGTCCGTCGGCGCGACCGTGAGATCCGCAACCTGAAGCAGTGGAGCGGCTTCGACGCAGACTGTGCGGATGGGGCACTCGACCGCTTCGGGATCGTCCTTCTGCTTGCCGAACATCAATTCCACGATCTCCGAGACGATCTCCTGTTCGCCCAGCGCGCGGAACCGCCCGGGAGGAATCTCGCCGACCTTGCGGCCGAGCTTCAGCACCGAGATGCGGTCGCCGAAGGCCGCCGCCTCCTTGAGCTTGTGCGTGATAAAGACGATCGCCAGTCCCTGCTCGACGAGGCGGCGCATCAGCGCGCCCAGTTCGTCGATGCCCTTCGGCGTCAGCATAGAGGTGGATTCGTCGAGGATCAGTAGCCGACTGTTGCGCACCATGGCGCGCAGGATCTCCACCTGCTGCTGCTCGCCAAGCGAAAGCTCCGACACCTTGGCATGCAGCTTCACCGTGATGCCGAGGCTGCGGGTGATCTCGGCGACGCGCGCCTCAAGCTCCTCGGTCCTGGGGCGCTGCCACCAGGGCCCTCCAAGCAAAAGGTTCTCGGCCACGGTCAAAGCCGGCACCAGCATCATGTGCTGGAAGACGGTTCCAATACCGAGCGCCAGCGCATGGCGCGGCGAGGTGATCTGTGTGGGTTTGCCGTCGACCAGTATGCGTCCCTCGTCCGGCTGCAGCAGGCCAGACAGCATGCCGATCAAGGTGGATTTTCCCGCGCCATTCTCGCCGAGCAACACATGCACCTCACCGGGACGGATCGACAAGTCGATGCTGTCGTTGGCGACAATGCCGGGGAAGCGTTTGGTCACGCCTTCAAGCGCGACGATGTCGCGTTTGCCGGCGCCCGGTAATGAAGAAAGACTGACCATGAAAGCCCAGAACCTTAAAAAATGAAATCGGTCCGGAGGGATGAACTGGTCACCCTTCCAGTAGCCGGTTTGGATTGCCCTACTGGGCGACGCTGGTCATCAGAGCCCTGACGGCCGCTGCATCATAGACCGGCTCGACGGGGATCTTGCCGGAAATGACGTCGTCGCGCAGCGCTTGGATCTCGGTCCAGATATTGTCCGGGATTGCAGCGGTCTTCAGAAGCTTGACCGAATCGTCCTTGAGGCCGATCGAGTAGCTCTTGGTGCCGAACGTGTCGGCCTTCAGGTCGTCGATCATTGCCGCGTAGACCGGCTCAATGTTCCAGACCACCGACGACAGCAGGAAGCCCTTGTCGATCGGCGTCTTGTCGCCGATGACGTCAATGAAATAGACCTTGCCGCCGTCAGCCGCCTTGGTCGTCTCGACCGCCTGCAGCATCCCGAAGCTCGAACCATTGCCCTGGCCGAAGATGATGTCGGCGCCCGACGCGATCACGCTTTCGGTGACGCGCTTGCCGCCGGCTGCGTCGCTGTAGGCGGCGGGTCCGATCACCGCATAGGTGATCTTGACGTCTGGGTTCTCCGCCTTCACGCCCTGCGCGAACGCCGCTGACTGCGAATTCCACGAGGGCGGTTCGCCCGACACGACGATGCCGACCGACTTCGAGCGCGACATCTTGGCGGCAAGACGGCCGGCGAGATAGGCGCCTTGGTGACCGCTCAGCGTGTAGTCGGCGACGAGACCCTTCTCCAGGCCGCTGGGCGTATCGACGATCGCAACCGGAACCTTCAATTCCTTGGCGATTTCAGGCCCCGAGGTGTTGTAACCGCTGGCGTGGGCGATCAGCAAGCTGGCGCCATCGGACGCGAGCTCCCGCAGCGTTGGACGAACATCGCCGTAGCCGAGGCCCTGGGCCACGACCACTTCGACGCCGGCGGCCTTGCCCGCCGCCTTGGCGGCATCGATGCCCTGCTGGTTCCAGCCGTAATCGGTGCCTTCTTCAGGCGTTAGGATGGCGATCGACTTGACTTCGCCGGCAAGCGCGCTGCCCAGCAAGACGCCACCCAGTATAGCTGCACTCACACTACTCTTGAGAATCTTTAACATGTTACCCTCTCTGTTTGATTTACCAATCAATATTATGTTGTTATTGCGCATATGCGAGGTAGACTGCTCGAGTAAATTTACCCATGGAGCTCAGGCAAAGTGAAGATTCGTTATGTTCTCCCTGTAGCGCTGGCGTTCACATCCTTCGCCAACGCGGTTGAGTTGCACCATATCATCGTCCGAAAGGGCACCGACGGGCTCGACATGGTGCCATTGACGATTTCGAACGTGGGCAATGAAGGACTGTCCTGCAATGCCGACTTCGCCCACTGGTATTCGGCCGGGATCGCGACGGTCGAACCGGGCGAGAGCGCGCGCCTCGAACTCTGGTTCGACCCCAAGACCGGCACGTTCACGATCCTCAACGACAAGCGCGAGAACCTGCCCGTCGAGCGGTTGCGGTGCGGCCTGTCGGGTCGCGCATATGCCACACGCGTGCAGATCACGCTCGACCGCACCGACGCCGCTAAAGGCGAACGCGCCGTGTCCTGCGTCACGAGGCACGACAGTCTGGTCTGCCGGTAGGCGCTCATCGACTTGCCCGTCCAACACCGGTGCGCCTCTTACTTCTTTGCCAGGAACGTGTCGGTGAAGACATCGTCCGCTGAGAGAGCCGTCTTGAGCACGCCCTGATCGGTGAGCGTCTTCAGCGTTTCCTCCCACTGCGTCTTGGTCATCCAGCCGAGGCCGTGTTCCTTGGTGTCCGGGCCGGTGAAGGTCGACGCGATATCGGCGTTGATCTGCGCAAGCAGCACATCCTTCTTGTCCGCGTAACCGGGTGCAGCCTTGGCCGTGATCTCGGCGGCCTCTTCGGGGTGGGCCACGACATAATCGAATGCCTCCCTGTATGCCCTAACGAAGCGGGCGACGACGTCGGGCTTGTCCTTGATCATCTTCTGAGAGGTGAACAGGCCCGAGCCATAAGCCTGCCAGCCATGGTCCGCGCCCATCATGACGCTGAGCGAACCGGGACCGCCTGCCTTGGCCTCCAGTTCGGGAACCTCGGCGTCAACATAGCCGACCACCGTCTGGACCCGGCCTAGAAGCAGATAGCTTTCATAGGGCGGCGAGACACTGTTGAGTGTCATGTCCTTCTCCGTTAGGCCATTGGCCGCCAGGAAGCCTTTGAAGAAGATGTAGGTTGAACCGGCTGGATGAATGCCGATGGTGAGGCCCTTCAGATCATCCGGCTTGGTGAGCTTCACCGTCTTCGCCAGCGAGATGATCGCCAGCGGCGAGTGCTGGTTGACCGCGGCCACCGCCACCACCGGGACATTCTGCGACCGCGCAACGGCGAGCGTGGGAAGATCGCCGAAACCGAAATCCGCGTTCTCGTTGCCCACCAGCCGCATGGCGTCTGGCGAGCCGGAACCCTTGCGGATCTCGGCCAAGTCGATGTCGTTCTTGGCGAAGAAGCCCTTCTCCTTGCCCACGAAGAACATGGCGTGGTTGCCGCGCACCACCCAGTCGAGCTGCACGCTGACCTTGTCCGCCGCCAGCGCTACGCCGGAGAAGCCAAGCGCGCCGGCAAACGCCGCAAGCGTGGCTGCCTTTATGAGTGAGCGTCTTAGCATTGATCGATCCTTCCTGTCGTTGACTGTCCTAGGTACCCTAGGCGTGGCTGAATTTCGGTGCCCATGGCACGATGATGCGTTCGAGAACTTCGGCTGCGTAGTAGAAGCCGATGCCCAGCACCGAAACGAGGAGCAGGGCCGCGAAGACGAGCGCGGTGTCGAGCTGGGTCGAAGCGAACTGGATGACGTAGCCGAGCCCATCGGAGGCGCCGGCAAATTCGCCGACGATGGCGCCGATGACGCTGAGCGTCGCGGCGATTTTGGTTCCGGCCATCAGGTTCGGCAACGAATGCGGAACGCGAATCCGGAACAGGATCTGCGTCGGGCTGGCACCGACCGAATTCATCAGCGACAACAGCGAGCGATCGACCGACTGCATGCCCGCCAGCATCGATAATGTCACCGGGAAGAAGGCGATGACCAGGATCAGGCCGATCTTGGGCGCAAGCCCGTAGCCGAACCAGAGAATGAAGATCGGCGCCAATGCCACCTTGGGCACGTTCTGGAACAGCACCACCAGCGGATAAAGCGCTCGCCCCAGCCAGTCAAAGCGCACGATGACCAGCGCAATGGCAATGCCGACCACGATAGAGACAAGGAATCCGAACAGGATCTCGCCTGCCGTCACCAGTGTCGCCTGCATCAGCGTTCCCCATTGCGCGACCAGCGATTGCGCGATCTCGGACGGGGCGGGAATGATGAAGGCGGATATGGCGAAGATCCGCACCACGGCTTCCCACACCACGATCGTCGCCAAAAGAAGAATAGCCGCTGGAAGCCAGCTGCCTGTCACTGCACCCCAGCTTAAGGCAGGCCGCGACTCGGAGAGATTGGTGACAGGTTGATCGCTCACGACGCACCTCCCGGTTTATGGCTGGCGCGCAGCATCGTCCGCAGCTGAACCAACAGCCTGACGAACTGCGGATCTTCCTCTAAAGACAGATCGCGCGGATAGGGCAGACCAATGTCGAGGCTCCCGGTGATCCGCCCAGGCTTGATCCCCATCACGTGGACATGGCGCGACAGGTGAATGGCCTCGTCTATCGAATGGGTGACGAGCACGATGGTCTTGCCGGTGCGCTGCCAAATCTCGAGCAGCGACTGACCCATCGAATCGCGGGTAATGGCGTCGAGCGCGCCGAACGGCTCGTCCATCAGCAGAACCGCCGGATCGAGCGCCAGGGCCCGCGCGATGGCGACGCGCTGGCGCATGCCGCCGGACAATTCATGAGGGCGCTTGTGGGCGCTGTCGCCCAACCCCACCAGTTCCAACATCTCGTGCCCGCACGCTCGCAAATCCGCGCGCGAGAGCGACTCGTCGGCGATGCTAAGCAGCATCGATGCGTTGTCGACGGCATTCTTCCAGGGAAGCAGGTTGGCGTCCTGGAAGACGAGGCCGATCATTCGCTTGCGCGCCGCCTCGACCGGCGAAAGCCCGGCGATCGAAACGCTGCCGCTCGTCGGATTTACAAGCCCGGCCAGAACCTTGAGCAAGGTGCTTTTGCCGCAACCGGAAGGGCCAATAAGGGAGACAAACGACCCTTTCGATATCGAAAGATCGATATTCTGCAGAACTAGCTGCCTGGTCATGACCACCGAAACACCCTTGGCGGAGATCAGGTCGTCATGGCGGATATCAGCAGGCCGGCTGCCGGCTGCTCGAATGGTTTCAACGCGCATGGCTTGCCACCTCACGCACCGTCGTCAACCGTAGCCGCACCTTCCGGTCCTTGAAGGCGCGCTTGGCACCAACAGCCGCCGTTACGAACTTCCCAACCCAGCGGGCCTTGTGATCACGATGAACCATTGGCTACCCCCGTCCTTCCAGGATGCGCCGCACAGCGACGAGTTTGCGCGCCCGCTCGCCTTGCAGCGCTTTGATCTGCTCGGGCGTATACGAGAACATGCCCTCGCCCGACTTGATGCCTAACTTCGACCCGTTCGTCTTTTCCAGCACCATGGGCGCGACATCGTCGCGATTGGAGAGATCCGCGTTGAGGAAGGAGGAGACGGACTTGTAGATATCGAGGCCCGCCATATCGAGCAGGGCCATCGGCCCGATCACGGCGATCTTATAGCCGATGCCCCACGACACGCACGTGTCGAGATCTTCCGGATCGATGACACCGCGCTCGACAAGGTCGACCGCCTCACGCAGCAGCGCATAGAGCACGCGGTTTTCGACGAAGCCGGGAACGTCCTTCTTCACCACCACAGGCAGCAAGCCGATCGAGCGGATCAGGTCGCGGATCGTCGCCACGGTTTGCGGCGCGGTCTTCTCGCCGCCGATCACCTCGATCATCGGGATGATGTGCGGCGGGTTTGACCAGTGCATGCCGACCATCCGCTCGGGATGCGAGATATGCGCCTGCAGTTTGGTGATCGGAATACCCGACGTGTCGGACGCGACGATCGTGTCCGAGCCTATCAGGCCGTCGATCGTACGATAGACTTCGGCCTTGACCGCAATGTTTTCAGGAACGTTCTCGATGACGAGGTCGGCACCGGATACCGCATCGCCGATATCATCCGTGAAGCGAACCGTTCCAACGCCGGCCGACGGCGGCGCAATACCCAAGGCGTCGAGAACGGTCTCGGCCACGCCCAGCATGGATCGCGCGCGCTCGATCGCTGCCGGGGCAACATCGTAGGCTACCACCTGAAGGCCGCCTCTTGCGAGCCGGGCGGCCATGCCCGGTCCCATCGTACCCAGACCGATGATGGCGATATTTCGGATCATTGTATTGCCCCGCTTTCTTTCGAGCTCGCGATGAGGTCGGCGGCTTTCTCGGCAATCATGATCACTGCCGCATTGATGTTTCCGCAGACCAAGTCGGGCATGACGGAAGCGTCCACCACTCTCAGGCCTTCGACGCCGCGAACGCGCAATTGCGGGTCGACGACCGAGGCCGCATCGGCTCCCATCCGACAAGTCCCGGCCGGATGATGCACGGTGATGGAGGTCTTGCGAATATGCTCGTCGATCTCGTCGTCGCTCTGACACTTCGGGCCGGGAAAAAACTCCGCCTCGATGAAGGGCTGCATGGAGGGCTGTGCGGCGAGAGCCCTTGCCACCCGGAAGCCGGCCCGCAGCGACTCCCAATCCTTCGGCGAGGCCAGGAAGTTCTGGTGGATCAGTGGCGCCGCAGAAGGATCGGCCGACGCCAGTTTCACCGCTCCCCGGCTTTCAGGCTGCGTGGCCACGATGCGTGTTGCGAAGCCGTCAGCAAACGGCGCCTTGAATGGCTTGAAATATGGCCATGCGGCGAGCGGAGCCGCCGTGAAGAGCAGCTGCACATCCGGCAACGGTCGCGCTGGGCCGCTCTTCAGAAAGGCGACGACACCGCCGGGCACATCCCCCGAAAAACCGCGTCCAGTCAGGTAGGTCTTGACGAAATCCAACCCGATCCGATCGGCGCGCATGTTGCGCAGGAACGGGCCACCCGGAGCCCGGCGACGGTACATGAGGATGACCGAGACGTGATCCTGCAGGTTCTTGCCGACCGCCGGCAGGTTGACCCGCGTCTCGATACCGTGCGCGGCAAGTTCATCCTGCGCCCCTATACCCGACAGCATCATGAGTTGCGGCGTGTTGATTACGCCGCCGGCAAGCAGTACTTCCTTACGGGCGACGACCGTGCGTTCGCCGCCGCGATGGTTGATGGTGACGCCGGTGGCGCGCTGCCCCTCCAGCACGATCTTCGTTGCGCTGGCTTCCGTCAGAACGGTCAGGTTGGGCCGCTTCAGTACCGGCCGCAGATAGGCTGTCGCAGTCGAGCTGCGCCGGCCTTTTGAAATCGTCATCTGGAGGCGGCCGAACCCTTCCTGCCGCTCGCCATTGTAATCTTTCGTCTGCTCGTAGCCGGCCTGCACGCTGGCTTGCGCAAAAGCATCGATCAAGGTGTCCTTGTAGCGGCAGAACTGAGTGCTGACCGGACCATCGCCGCCACGAAACTTGTTCTCGCCGCCTTCCCAGCTTTCCTGTTTGCGGAAATATGGCAGCACCTTGTCATAGGACCAGTCGCTGAGCCCCGAGGCTGCCCAACGATCGTAGTCTCCGCGATTGCCCCGCACATAGGCCATGGCGTTGGTCGACGATGATCCTCCGACAACCTTGCCGCGTGCGCACTCGACCCTGCGTCCGCCGACATTGTCTTCCGGCTCACAGAAATACATCCAGTCATGGCGCCGTTCGGTCAGAATCTTGCCCCAGCCAAGCGGTATATGGATCATGGGATCGCGGTCCCAGCCGCCGGCTTCCAGCAACAGCACAGAACATCTCGGGTCGGCGCTCAGCCGGTTGGCAAGCACGCAACCGGCCGATCCGGCCCCAACAATGATATAATCGTAGCTTTCAGCGTGCGGCATGTTGCGTTTCATTGCCTTCGTCTGACGCCGTGGCGTCAGGGAACCCATTGAGATCGAGCCTGGAAAACCTGGGCTAGGACCAAGGTCTTCCGGGTATGTTCAAACACCCGCGGACCTAGGCCAGGCCCGCTTCCCTGAGGCGCTGCGACCAGTGATCCCATCCACGGTCGATCTGGGCGCCGACGAGATTTCCCGCGGCCTTGATTTCGCCCGGCGACAGATACTTGATCGTGCCGATCCGCAGGCCGGAGGTCTGTGCTGCCGCCTCCTGTTCAAGATAGAAAGCCCGGAATACCACCTGCCGGACAGAACTGCCGACATTGACGACGCCGTGCCGCGCCATGAGCACGACGGGATAGTTCCCGAGACTTTCAGCGATGTCCCCACAGACGCTCCGGCTGCCGCCAAAGAGATCGGTAGCGTCTCCCTGCTTGTCGCGTATCTCATAGACTGGGACGGCGTCGCCGAGGAAAGCCCCCATATGGGTGACCGGCCGGAGCGGCGTGTCGACGAAGCAGTAAGGCAGGACAGCCGGCGAATGGCTGTGGAGCACGCACTGGACGTCCGGCCGCGCCTTGTAAATCTCGCTGTGGATGTAGCGCTCGAGATAGGACGGCCTGTTATCCAAGGTCTCGCCGTCGAGGTTGAAACGCTGGAAGTCACCGGCCGTTATGAGGCTCGGAGCGAGCTTCTGTGCCAGGAAGAAGCTTTCGGGATCCTCGGGGTCACGGGCACTGATGTGCCCGAACGTATCCAGGATACCTTCGTTCAGCAGAATCTTCGTGGCTGTAACCAGCTCTTCGAAGACCTTCTGGTGCGCGGGGCTGTTGTCTATCATTCCAAATTCTCCCATTGCGGCGATGGCGACCATTCTTGTTATTGTTATCGGTTGCCACGGCCGCGGATTTCACTTGTTTTCGTAGATGCCGACGATCCGATTTTGCTCGATGACATTTTGGGCATATTTTTGGAGAAATTCCTCCCTGGTGGGCGTCCCTTCGACCTTCGTGTCCAGAGCATAGACCCAGAAGTAGTAGTGATGTTCTCCATGGCCCGCAGGCGGCTGAGGCCCGTAATATTGCTTGTCGCCGGCGCCGTTGGGTCCTACGTGAAACTTTTCCTGTGCGTCCGAAAGATCGGTGGTCGCCGGATCGATGCCGTAGACAACCCAATGCGTGAAACCGTTAGGCAAGGGCGCGTCTGGATCATGGCAGATGACCGCGAGATCTTTCGCACCTGCCGGGACGCCACTGACTGTAAGCTTGGGCAATACGTTGCCCTTGTCGCCGGCATGCTCATCGCGTAATTTCCCGAGAGGCTGGAAATCCTCGGACGTAATCTTGAGGTCCTTGATATTCAGCGGCATAGAATATTCGTCCTTTCACCAATTTCGATCGAACTAGACAGCGCTGGCCTTCAGGTCAGCTACGGATTTCCCACCCACGCGCTGATGCACGCGCGGACCCGACGCGACGGCGACGCAGATCAAAAGCTCGTCCGGGCGTGGGGCATCCGGCACGCAAAAGGTGACGGCATCATAGTGGGAACGGATGTAGAGTTCGTCCTTGTGGGCGAGCGGGATGTCGATAGTAGTGCCGGCGACAGCGACCTTGCTCACCGACGAGATCCAGGCCTTGCCGCCGCCCACCTGCTGCCGCAGTGGATCTCCGAATACTGTGGTTATGCAGGCAACGACATGTTCCTGTTCGCCGGCTGTACCTGCGATACCGCCCTTGCCATAGCTTTCGACCGGCCTGTTGCCGAGCAGCGCCACGGCTCGCTCGCCGAGCGCATGACCGATAGCGGAACTCGGATTTGTCAGATCGGACAGTTCGGCGACGAATTTTCCAGCGAAGGGATTGCGTATGACGACGCCTGTCGCGACTTTGACAAGGGTCTCGCCTGGTTTGCCGCCGTCATGCCGGCTTTCCTGGACTAAGGAGTACCATTCCCTGACATCATAATCTCTTTCGACTTCACTGGAATAGTTCATCTTTATCTCCTGAAGGGAGCGCGCAGCTTCTGCACGCGCCAATTAATTCGTTGACCGGCTTTGTCCGACGCTACTGGGGCCATGAGTAGACACGGCGCAGCGGGTCGAAGCGGGCAGCTTCCAGTGCTGCTGGCGTGAACATATTTCCCTTCGAGAGCGAGCGGTTCGCCGCATAGTCGCCGGATAGTGCCTGGCAGCGATCTGTAATCGGGCGAATGCGCTTCTCCCACCCGACGAGCGCATCTTCGACTGAAGAGCCCACCTCCAGATCCTGCGACAGACTGAAGGCGTTGACCATCGCGCAACCGGCGCCCTGGGCAAGAGCCGGGCACATTGCATGTGCGGCATCTCCAACAAGAGCGACCTTGCCTCTCGTCCAGCTATCCAGCTTGGTCGTTTCGTATTTGTCGTACCTCGCGGTTTTCAGCTTCGCCGCTTCGATCAGGCATGGCTCCAAGAAGGGAAACATCTCGACCCAGACTTCGAGATCGATCGGAACGCTTGATCCGCGAGGATCGGCGGCCGGAGCCATCAAGCCCAGATAGAGCTCATTCTCATTGCAGGGCGAGTAGAGAATCCGCTGAACACGCGGCCAGAAGTTCCACATGTCGATGGTATTGTCCCACTCGCCGTGGCCGAGATCTTTCTTCATGCGCGGGACAATCAGTCGGATGAGGCCATCTTTCGAAACCCATCGGTCCTGTTTGAAACCGATGGAATCCCTGACCTTGGAACCAACGCCATCGGCGCCGACGATCAGGTCGGCTTCGAGAACTTCGCCGCTCTGGAGGGTCACGCGCCCTTCCGGATCGGCGGCGACTGCTTCGGAATCCACGCGGATGTCGACACCCAGGGCACGAGCCCGATTGACTAGGGCGTCGTGCAGGTGGCTGCGGGTCATGATGCGCCAGGGGAGACCGTTGAACGTCTCCTTGGACACCGACTTGTTATGCATCCAAGTCTCGTAGGTCGGAGGCGTGTGTGAGCCTTGGAGAACATCGTCCAAGGCGCCCAGTCCTTCGAGCACGCGAAGGCCATTGTGCCAGAGATAGATGCCTGCGCCGAATGCCCGGAGCTCAGAGCTCTTTTCGTGCAACCTGACATCCCACCCATTCTGCCTGAGAGCGATGGCGGCTGTCAGGCCGGCAAAGCCGCCGCCGGCGACCTCGGCACGACGCGTTTTGCCCGGAGTTCTGTTTACGTTGGCCATTTTCTGGATCCTGCTGCGTACAAGAAGACGGCGCTTGGCCGTCAGGCGTTTATGAAGTTGGTGATGGCTTTCAACGTGATCTCGGGAGACACCTCGTTGACGTAATGGTCGGCACCCGGAACGACGACGACCGGCAGATCAGGCCGCAGCCTACTTGTGTTCGCCAGCGCCGCTGCTGACACCAATTTGCTCGTCTCGCCCCGAATGATGAGCACGGGCTTCGTCACATCCCGGTAGGCGGGCACCAGGTCTGCTCGCAGGCCCTTGGCGGTCTGCTCCATAGCCGCAGGCGAGGCCAATGGACGCAGTCCGCCGGCGACCGGCTGATAGCCGCTTTCAGCCCTTAACTTGATGGCGTCAGCTGGTATGTTCGGATAGCGGCCGGCGAGGTATGCCTCGACAGCCTTTACATTCTCGAAAAGCTGGCTCCCCGCGTTCACTCGCGCCTCCAATGCGTCCAATGCTTCAGTCTCGATGTACGGCGTAAAGTCGATTGCGATGACAGACCGCACCAATTCCGGGTATTTCGCTGCGGCCGTGACGGAATTTCTAGCACCAAGCGAATGTCCGACGAGGACGGCATGGCCTCGATCGAGAGTGCGTATAAGGCCGGCGATATCGTCCGCATAGTCATTCGCCTCGTAGCCGGTTTCTGGCTTGTCGCTGAGGCCGTGCCCCCTTTGGTCAACCGCTATGGTCGTAAACCGATCCGATAGTCGAGCCATCAACGGCTCAAAGACGGCGGAGTTGGAGGTAATGCCGTGAAAGAATAGCATCAATGGGCCGTTGCCCTGCTCGCGCACGTTCAAGGTGATGCGGCCAGTGTCGATGCGTCGCGAGATGAAGTGATCGCAAGGTATGTCTGCCGCCATGTCATATCCTCGCTGCGCTGCCCGTTCCTCATGCAAAAGGATCATATAAGGTGAAGCACGTCAAGCCGATTGTCTGACATTCTTGCAATCTTCCGATTTGACAATCTGGCTATCTTGCTGTCAAGTCTAGACGCTTGGCGTATTAAGCGTCAGATTGCGACCCAAAGGCTCATGAGACGTTACCAATGCCCCCAGATTTGAATTTGCGAATTTCGCCACGTTCAGTGCAACGGGAGACCGTAGATAAGTTACGGCTCGCCATTTTCTCCGGATTGTTCCAACCGGGAAGCCGCCTCATCGAAAGTCAGCTATGCACACAGCTCGGCATCAGCCGTCCGTCGCTGAGAGAGGCCTTGCGAAGTCTTGAGGCCGAGCGCCTGATCGAGATCGTACCCAACCGCGGACCGTCGATACCGGCACTTTCGTGGGAGGTGGCAACCGCCATCTACGAGGTTCGAGAGCTGTTGGAAGTCGAGGCAGCGGGGCGATGCGCGTCGAGAATTTCCCCGGAACAGTTGCGCGAACTTGAGAAATCTCTTTCCGCATTCGAAGCGGCGGCATCCAGCAATGACAGCCTCGCGCGAGTCATGACCGCCGCAGACTTCTATTCAATCATACTCGCGAATTGCGGGAATCCGATCCTTGAGGAAGTCCATCGTGGACTGGTGGCCAGGATAAGCTTCTTTCGAGGACGATCGATGTCATTGGAGGGCAGAGCACAAAGCAGCCTCTCGGAGATGAGGGAGATATTCGAATCCATCGCCGCCGGCGACGAGAAAGCCGCCCGAGAAGCCTCGAAACAGCACGTCTTGAAGGCGAAGGCGGCAGCGAAGATATCCATGGACAGCGGACTTTGAGTTCGTCGCAAGACTGTGGTTCCGTCTGAAGAGTCGAAGTCCTTCATGACGTTTTGGTTCGGCTATCTGCCAAACGCAAATCAGTGCGCGGGGTATTCACCATGTCGGTGTCAGACATGCCGGCAATCGAAGCGAGCAGATGGCAGATGGAGTGATGATGACCATGGCCAATGTTGAGCGCAAACCGAATTGCGATATCATCATCGTCGGCGGTGGGTCGGCCGGCACGTTGCTTGCCGCGCGACTGAGTGAAGAGCCGGACAGTCGCGTTCTGCTGATCGAGGCAGGCGACGAGGCGGCGGACCCCGACATCTGGAAGCCCGCTGCCTGGCCGACGCTTCAGGGCCGCAGCTACGATTGGGACTATCGCACCGAGCCGCAAGCCGGCACCGCAGGCCGAGTGCATCATTGGGCGCGCGGGCGGTTGATCGGCGGCTCGAGTTGTCTGCACGCGATGGGCTACATGCGCGGTCATCCCTCCGACTTCCAGACCTGGGTCGACGCGACTGGGGATTGCCGATGGAGTTGGGATGAACTGGTGCCAGTTTTCCAGGCTATCGAAGACCACCCCCTTGGTGGCGACGGTATTCACGGCAAGGGCGGGCCGTTGGCGATCCATTTACCGGCGGACGAAGTAAGTCCGCTTGCTCGCGCCTTCATCGAGGCAGGCGCAGCGTTGGGTCTGCCTCGCCTTGAGGGTCACAACAGTGGAGAGATGATCGGTGTCACACCGAACTCGTTGAACATTCGCGACGGGCGGCGGGTTACGGCGGCGGACGCGTGGCTCACAAAGGCCGTTCGAGGCCGCAAAAACCTAACCATCCTTACGGGGTCCCGGGTGCGGCGGCTCAACTTGGAGGGCAATCAGGTTCGCAGCCTCGAGGTCGCAGGGCGACAGGGTCCGGTCGAAGTCTTTGCGAATCAAGTTGTACTTTGTGCCGGCGCGCTGGAAAGTCCGGCCTTGCTGATGCGTTCGGGCATCGGTCCGCACGATGTACTCGACGCCGCAGGCGTTGGCTGCTTGATCGATATGCCTGAAATCGGTCGAAACCTTCAGGACCACCTGCTTGGTGCCGGCAACCTTTATGCGGCACGCAAGCCGGTTCCTCCATCGCGACTCCAACACTCCGAATCGATGGCCTATATGCGAGCGGCCGTGTTCACCGCCACCGGTCAACCCGAGATTGTCGTTGGTTGCGGCGTCGCGCCGATCGTGTCTGAACGCTTTCAGGCGCCTGCCGCTGGCACTGCATATTCGCTGTTGTTCGGGATCACCCATCCAACGAGCCGCGGTAGCCTACGCATAAGTGGGCCGGAGGTCGGCGACCGATTGATCATCAACCCGGCATACTTACAAACCGATCGGGACCGCAAGATGTTTCGCCAAGCTCTCGAGGCCGCACGGACGATCGGGCATGAAGATGAACTCGCCGACTGGAGAGAGCGGGAACTCCTGCCACGCGCCCTGAACAGTGCGGCCGAGATGGACGACTTCATCGCGCAGTCGGTCATTACACACCATCATCCCTGCGGTACTTGCAGGATGGGTAAGGACCTGGACGCCGTCGTCGATGCCAATCTACGACTCAAGACGCTCGACAATCTTTTTGTAGTGGACGCGTCAATTATGCCCAACCTCACCGCAGGACCGATTCATGCTGCGGTGCTCGCGATCGCCGAGACCTTCGCGCGATGGCACCGGAAAATGGACCCGGAAAGAATTCCGATGCGATGAAGGGCATCATCGAGGGCTGCGCAGCAAGGTTGCGCGCGACGCGGAAGCCGGCGCGAAGCGACTGCCAGGCCCTGACGTAGGCGCGCGCGCTTCGCGATCGTGATGCCTTATAATGGCTGCTATGCGCCTTCATATCGGCCATAGGTGCGATCTTTGCCTTTGCTCGGAAGCGGACATTGGCGACCACCTAAAATTCATAGTCGCTCCACGACCAGCCATGTGCGTCACGCCCGACGCGCTCGAACGCTCAGCCACCGATCATGGGGCTTTCCGACGCACCGACGTACCTCGCTGACGACC
>NZ_QPJM01000033.1 GCF_003337575.1 Phyllobacterium bourgognense | reverse complement strand
GCGCACCTGAGAGAAGCGCTAGGCAATCTTTTCCGCTCGGTCGGCATGCGTGTGGAACTGTTCGGCTCTACGTCGGCACTCATTGAGCTTCCAGCCAAGGCTCGCGGCAGTCAGTGTCTTTCTGTCTTTTGAGTATGTGTCGTTTCATTCCAGCCATTTGGCCGGCCGGAGTCGATGTGACATCCTCGACTGAGGCGCTTGTGAGTCAAGGATTACAGACTGCGTTGGTGCAACTGATGGGTTGCGGTTGAGTTTTCCTAACTGTGCCAAGCGCCGCGCTCAAAAAGTTGATTTATCGTTCAGCTGGGGACTCACTGTGCACCTTTTCGCCGGGGCAGATGGAACTGACTGAAATACCGCCCAGATCGGAGTTTTTAGAAAGTGACGGCAGTTCGCAGCCCGAAAACGGCAGCATTCCCAATCGCCGAGGCGGGATTGTTCGGATCGGCCGCATTGCCGCCCGGATGAATGATATATTGGAAGAAGGGCTGCACTGCCAGCCACTGCGTAACTTGCGCTTGGTATGTGACTTCGACCACGGCCTCGTAGTCTGGAATGGGCTGCGACATGCCGCTGAGCGCAATGTCCGCTTTCGCTAGATTCGACACGCTGTTGCTCAATTTCGCGTAAGCGAAGCCGATCCCTGCGGTGTCGTTGTCACGTCCCGGCAAAAGCCCCTTGTAAGTCATACCCATATCGACATACCAGGTGATGCTGTTACGATCTTGCTCGGGTGCGATCGCAACGCGGACAAATCCGTTGAGATCGTTGTCGCTGCTACCGGGCGCCTGCCAGAGCGTTTGGTCGGCAATGGCATAGATCGCGTAATCTCCAGACAGTCGCCTCGGGCAAACGCTCGCCAAGGGGTTGGCTAGCGAAACGCCATTCGAGGCGGTGGAGAACATCTGCATAATCGATATCGCCACGGCAGCGCGCGGTTTTGCAGCCGTGTGGGAAGCGGTAATCGAGGACTTTGTGACGCGGCGGCCGGCAGGCGGCCTGCACATCTCCATCAATGACGGCGGGGCGCGGCCGGATATGGTCTCCCTGCGTCTCGCTCAAGGTGTCCGTCTGATCGAGGAGCTTGAAGCATGACATTCGAAAACAGTTGGTATGAAGCGGGCGCCCGCCAGCGGGTCGCAGCGCTGCTCGATCCCGGCAGCTTCGCAGAATTCATCGGCCCCGAGCAGCGTGAGATCAGCCCGCATCTGGCGATCTTCGATCTGCCGGAACAATTCGACGATGGCATCATCGTCGGTCACGGTACTCTCGAAGGTCGCCGCATATTGGTAGCGGCTCAGGAGGGACGCTTCATGGGCGGCGCTTTCGGCGAAGTCCATGGCGCAAAGCTCACCGGCCTTCTCCGAGCCGCCCCATCGCTCGGAGAACCTGTGCTGATCCTGTTCGACACCGGCGGTGTCAGGCTGCAGGAGGCCAATGCGGGTGAGATCGCTATCGCCGAAATCATGCGCGCACTCGTCGAGGCGCGGATGGCTGGCGTGCAGGTCGTCGGCCTGATCGGCGGCCGCGCAGGATGCTATGGCGGTGGCAGTCTGGTCGCCGGTTGCTGCTCTGCCTTGATCGTTTCGGAACAAGGTCGCATCAGCGTCAGCGGTCCGGAAGTGATCGAGACAAACAAGGGGGTAGAAGAATTCGACTCGCGCGACCGCGCCCTCGTCTGGCGGACAATGGGCGGTAAGCACCGCTATCTGATCGGCGGTGCCGATGCCTTCGCCGATGACGATGTCCTGGCCTTCCGCGAAGCTGCGCTCATTGTGCTTGCCGGGAACGGCCGGCTTGATGCCGACGTGCTGGAGGCCGAGCAGCAACGTCTCGAACGCCGCCTCCACCGTTTCGGCAAGGCGCATGATGCCGTTGATATCTGGACAGACCTTGGCGTCAGCGAGCCGACCGAAATACCAGGTCTTGCAACCGACGAATTTCTGCGACGCATTACGGAGACGGCCAATGGAGCTCGCTGATATCCTCGCTTCGCTGTTCCCGGGCGGCCATGAGGTGGCTGTCACGGACAATCTGATCGCAGGTAGCGGCATCATCAACGCAATCAAGGTTCATGTCATCGGCATCGCCGGTCAAAGCCCGCTCGGCTGCGAAGGTGCGCTCATCCTTGCCGGCCATGTGTTGGAGATTACGCGCAAAGGGAGCGCTGCGCCCATTCTCGTGCTGATCGATTCCTCCAGTCAACAGATGAGCCGGCGCGACGAACTGCTAGGCCTCAGCGAATGCCTGGCGCATCTGGCCAAGACGCTGCTGCTGGCGGAGGTGCGAGGTCATAGGACCATCGGCCTGCTGTACGGCGGTAGCGCTGCCGGCGCCTTCATTGCCACCGCACTGGCTACCGGAACACTTGTAGCGCTCCCGGGCGCCCACCCGGCCGTGATGGATCTGCCGTCTATGGCGCGGGTCACCAAACTGCCGATCGAGGTGCTGAAGGCGAAGGCCGAGAAGACACCGGTATTCGCGCCAGGTCTGGAAAACCTGGCGCAGACCGGAGCCATCCACAGCGTATGGAATCCCGATCAATCGCTTGCCGAACAGTTTCTCGCACTTCTGGCCGAGCAGACCGGCGGGGACGCACGCGATCGCTTGGGCGAAGGCCGAGGCGGGCGCCCAAAGGCAGCCTCCATTGCGGAGCGCGTTGAAAAGGAGGCATCCCATGCCTGAGATTTTGCCGCGCCACACCATGGTAAAACCCTGGCCGCGCGCTTGGGCCGCATTGATGGCGCGGCGCGCCGACCTCGCGAATAAGCCTTTCGTGGCGGAATGGGCCAATGCCGGCTATCCGCTTGTCGTCAGACGGCCGCTATGCAGCGACGATCCGCGAACCGTGTGCCTCGGCCTACCCCTGCCACCCGCACAGGGCAAACATCGTATCGCGGTGACGCTCGATCCGGACGGTATCCTGCGCGCAGATCCGCCGCCTCTGCTGGTTGCCGCTGCCGTATCGGCACCCGCCCGCTGGCGCGGATGCATCGACCAATTGATCCGCCTCGATCCAACTACCCGGGTCTTCGGCAGTCTGGCCTGGCAGCACCTTACGGCGTTGCCCTATCTTTCCGTTGGTTCGGACCTCGATCTACTGTGGTATTTGCCGCCCGGTGGCGATGTCGACACCCTGCTTAAAGGCATCACGGCCATTGACGAGATCGCGCCGATGCGCATCGACGGCGAGGTTCATAACGCCGCGGGAGCCGTGCAGTGGCGAGAACTGCGAGGTGCAGGCGCTGGTAGCTGCATCATTGTCAAAGGTCTGCGAGACGTGCGGGTTGTCTGCCGAGCCGATATTCTCGCGGGAGGCATGCGATGATCGCTACGACTTCGCTCGCCTATACGCCCGCGTCGCATTTCAGGAGTGAAGATGTCGGCGACCTCGCAGCGCTCTGTCTGAGGCTGGAAGTCGAAACCCATCCAAAGCCGGGCCTGGTCAGTCACATCGACAATGGCGCGCATTGTGACATGGACGCCGTGCTACTGATCCGCAGCGCGGAAGCACTCGCCCCCTTTTTTGCCGACCTCGCGGCGGCGGGCGCCGCAAGCGCCGCCATGGATCGGCTGCGGGCCATCGGCATCGCCGCCGAACGTGCAATGCTCGCTGCGACCGGCGGCGTGAACACCCATCGCGGCGCAATTTTCGGCTTGGGGCTTCTTGCCGCCGCCGCGGGCTTTCGCCATGTTTACGGTGTACGCCGCTCTCTCGGTGCGCTCATCGCCGACCGATGGGGAGAGGCTATCCTGACGGGCCCGGTTTCTTTGCACAGCCATGGCGCCAATGCGGCACGATACTATGGTGCTGGTGGCGCTCGCGCCGAGGCTGCACGGGGCCTACCGTCGGTCTACAAGATCGCCCTGCCGGCACTTCGAGCCGGCCGTGGGTTTGCTCGTGGCGACGAGGCAGCGCGCGTCCATGCCTGCATGGCTCTGATCGCTTCAGTCGAAGACACCAATCTCCTGCATCGGGGTGGAGCGGCCGGGCTCGCATTCGCACAGGCGCAGGCATCGACCTTCCTTGCGGAAGGCGGTGTGGCTCGAACGGACTGGCAAGCGCGGGCCACTGCTATTCACAGAGCTTTCACCGCCCGCAATCTTAGCCCTGGCGGGTGCGCAGATCTGTTGGCCATGGCGCTTTTTGTCGATCGTCTGGAGGCATCATGCTAGCTCTGCTTTGCGGCGGGCAAGGCTTGCTTTCCGCAGATATGTTCAACCACGTTGCCGATCGGCCGGAAGCGGCGACGATCTTCGGGGAGGCGGCGCGCCTCCTCGGCGAAGACCCGCGCCGTCTGGTGCAGAGCGCCACAAGTGATCTACTGACCACCAACCGCACCAGCCAGATCCTTTCTGTGACGGCGGCGCTTACGCTGCATGCCTGCATTCAAGATGCTCTGCCGGAGCAGCTCGCGGTCACCGGCTATAGTGTCGGCGAGATGGCCGCCTGGAGCATCGCGGGAATCTGGACGGCCGCGACTGCCTTGAGGCTGACTGACGAACGCGCTCGTGCGATGGACGTCGCAGGAGGCGTCGGCGGACGGCTGGGTTATGTCCGCGGGCTGCGGCGGCCGGCGATCGAACGCTTGACCGAATGTCATCATTGCGTGATCGCGATCACCAATCCCGGCGATCTATTCGTAATAGGCGGCCACGAACCCGATGTCATCGCGGTCTGCGCCGCGGCTTTGGCGGCTGGCGCGGTGCGCGCCGATCTTCTCGCCGTGAAAATCGCCTCGCACACGAGTCATCTGGCGACTGCAGTTGCCCCTCTACGCGCGGCGCTGGCAGCCGAGACATCGGCTGGGCCGGTAACCGGTCGCCTGCTGCTGGCCGGCGGCGACGGCGAACGCGTCGTTGAGGCAGCGACGGCAGCGGCCAAGCTGGCTGCCCAAGTCGCAACCCCGATCGATTGGGCCACTACCCTTGAAGTTCTTTCCGAATTGGGCGTCGACCGCGCCCTCGATCTCGGGCCCGGACATGCGCTTGCCGAGATGGCGCGTGCAGAGCTTCCCAAAGTCCAATGCTACGCCGCCGACGCCTTCCATACCATAGCAGGAATCCGTAACTGGCTCACATCCGGATGAGCCACGAGAGTCTTTCATACCACGCCACAAGCAAGGGACTGGTGGTGCGCAGAGACTTTTTGCGCGTCCTCGTGCCATAATGATCTACTAGGTCGAGCGGGACATCCAGTCTCGCGTAGTAGGTAGCGCGACGTCGTTCGTATATGTACCCTTGTCAAATCCGCCCCATCGGTAGCACTATTCCGGAAAATCCGGAACAGTCATAGAAAATAAGCTATTCGTTTGTAATAGGTTGTTTTTCCCGGCTTAGTGAAAGTTGGATTACTTACTTTTCCAGATTCCCCACTTATTTATCCTTTAAAATCAAGTAGAAGCGGATTGCAGTCTACCGGTTTAATCAAAAGCGGCTTGGGGCGTTACCCGACTGTCCGCAATCGAGAGCTATATGGCTAAAGCGGCCATCCCTGTACCGGCCCGTTTGTAGATCTTCAGGTCCGTTCCGGTCGATCCGGAGTATCAATTGCGCCAGACGTGAATGACAATCGAAACCGAGCTGCATTCGACGCCTCTTGTCGCCCGACTTTCCACTATATATATAAATAAAATCACGAACCGCAGGTGGGTAATGAAGCCACAGATTGGTATCGTCACGCTTGGGGTCGACGACCTGGATCGGTCGCTTGCGTTTTATCGCGACGGCCTTGGTTTGCCCACAAAGGGTATTACCGCCGACGACTTCAAAGGTGACGACACGCACGCCGCCGGGGCCGTAGTGATGTTTCACCTGGAAGGCGGCCTTACCCTTGCCCTTTATCCTCGAAGTGAGCTTGCCAAAGATGCGCACCACACCATTGGGGCACCAAGCTCCACAGAGTTCAGTCTTGGGTACCTCGCCGGCAGCAAAGGCGAGGTCGATCAAATACTGAACCAAGCGAAAGCAGCTGGCGCCACGCTCACTGACGCAGCTCATGATCGACCGTGGGGTATTTATTCGGGTTACTTCAAAGACCCGGATGGCCACCTCTGGGAGGTCATATGGAATTGATCCACATAGTAATAGGGAACCAAGGCAACCGTCCACGCGGGAGTGCGCGCGCTTCCCCAACGCAATTTGCGGTATCGCTCAAGGTTGCCTGACTGCCGCTTACACCGTTGCCGAGCAGAGGCGTCCATGAAGCTGATTCAGTGTCGCTTTGCTTCCAAAGGCGAGATGAGGAATTCAACCGTTCTGCGGAGTGATGATGAGAAGAACAGCACCGTCATCGATTCGGATTTGGTTCAAGGCGACCAGTGGGGAATGTTGTGAAACGTACTTCGACAACGGATTGTAGTCGTTAGCGCTACAATTGAAGTTGCCCGAAAATCCGTTCTTATCGGCATTTTCAAACGAACGGTTAGTACTGCCTGCCCCTATAGTATGGTGTTGGTTCAAGAAAGGCGGATAGTAGATTCTACGCCAAGAAACCTGACACAAATGTCGGTTTGAATCTCAGGATATTCACATTGCTGCTCATGCTCACCTCTCTCAGATGATATGACAATGCCATGGGATGGCATGTTCATGAAGCGAGTATTTTCGAGATGGTGATTGTCTCATGTTTCCCTTCGGCCGACTTGACCTCGACGCTCCCAAGGTTATCGATCTCACGCAATACCTGTTCAACCTCGTCGTCGCTGAACTTGCCGATAGTTCGAAGCTTCTCGGCCAGAGCGTCAGTCGTTGTCTTGATCGGACCATAAACAAGTCGGCCATGTGCTTCGATCGTGAGTACTAGAGTAGGCGTAGTCTCGAGCATTTCGAATCTCCTGAACATTTGTGATTCTACCAAAACACAAGAAGCGCGGTTATTACCGCGGTCACTTCCCCTCTAAGAAGCCGGCATGGATTTTCACAAGATTGTTTCTCAGTAACTGCGGGATACTGTAAAAGTCAGGACAGTTTCGGGCAGGCCAGTTTCGTTGCCCGTGTCCATTCTGCTTCGATAGTTAGCGGTGGGCTTCTGGATATTGCTGGCGTCCTTGATGATGGCAAACGCTATCCCGGGTGCAATGGATGCTATTGCGCGCTTGAACGAGGCCGGTCTTCCTATGCGTTTCGTGAGCAACACGTCACGGTCGAACAAAAAATCCATTCTTAAGCAGCTCGGCAGACGTGGCTTCTTTGTTGTGTGTGCGACGAACATTTCACCCCAGCGCAAGTAGCGTGTGAATGGCTTGGTCAGCACAATCAATCACCTGGTTCACCCGGATCTGGTGGCGGATTTCCAAGATGTGGCGGTCGTTGGAACAGTACTCGCACATTTTCCCCGAAGGCACTGACAAAATCACCTTGTCCATAACATTCGACCAAGATGACGGCGGATGCAACTGCGAAGCTCATAGGATGTCAGCATGTCCAGTTGCAAAAATCACAGCGATATCGAAGTCCATCGCGCGATCCAGCCTCGCCAGTTCGACGCCAATTGTGTCAGCCTCGGCGGGATTGGATTGCACAAGTGACCGGAACTTTTTTGCGTGAAGTGCCAACACCTGGATCGAACTCTTTAGTCTCGATCAATCCACTAGACTTCACAGTTGAAGCATTCTTCCAGTATTTCCAACCTTCCCCTTGTATAAGACCGTGATCCGATAAATCTTTCCAGTTTTTGTAAACACCCGTGTCCTCATACAAGAAATGGCGCATGTCCTCGCCTGAGGAATACACGGCGTATTCTTCGGTGTGCTCCGATCGGTTTGCCACATCCGAAACCTTATGAACAAAGGTCGATAGAAACTTGAAATGCAAGAGGGCACCCGATACGCTGAGTGCTCCACGCATGTCGCCCAAATTCAAGGACAACGGCCAAACCTGGTGCGATGACTTGAGAAACAGGCACTCTCCCGCCACGTAAACGAGGGGTATCTTGTTGAGCGCAGGACCGTCCCAGATACGGCCTGGGAAATAGACCCGCCCACGGACCCCACCCTTGATCCATATCGTCTGATTGCGTTTGTCGAAATGTGACTCGTAACCCGAACGGTCGAAGAGGTTACAAACACCCAGGGGGTTTCTTCCGGGCTCGCATACGTTTTCAACAATTGGATTACGGCTGTACATATCGACCATGACCGATCGCAGAGAACGACCGCCCACGGAATCCATGTAAGCAGTCAACTGGCTGATCGGCCTTGTGTCGCAATGCGGGTAAACCAGAAATTCATCGGCATCGACGTAAAGGACCCATTTTTCCTGGCAATACCGGTTGATGACTTCGTTGATCCAGTCGTTTCCAAACCTTGCTGCCTTGTAGGACCCGTTGGCCGAAAGGACGGACACGTCGTCGAAGCTGGACAGCTGTTCTACCGTCCCATCGGTCGACCCGTTATCGATGCAAAGAAAATGCTCAAATCCAAGATCGCGATAATACTGCAGAAAGAAGGCCAGCCGATGCCCTTCGTCGCGGATGACGCATATGACAACATGGCGCGCGTGCTTGAGCCCGCTGCGCAGCAGGTCGCACTTGACCTGCCTGGCTTTCAGAGACCGCCGCAGGCGGGCCTTTGCGTAGTGTGAAATGCTGGCAAGGGAAGCACTGTTAATCATGCTCTTTCGACCATCACACGACATAGTCGCCGACGAGCAGACCCTGGACTTGCAGGTTGGGCTTGTCCTCCTGCAACGCGTGTTTGATACGTTCCCGAATTGAACGATACTTGTATAACATTTTACGGTCGAACGTTATTCCGCGGTATAGCGCGTCGTATACCGGGTGCGATTTGCGCAAGTCGACGTAAACTTGGCTTTCTGCATCGCTCCATGGAAAGAAGGTTCCATGCCAAGGCTTTGGATGCGCCATGTAGTGGACGATAGACAAGGAGGACATGTTCACGAGATGAAGAAACTGCTTCGGAAAGTTCCAGCGGTTTGATACGAGGATGAGTGAAGATCCGCAGACATAGTTCAGAGCACCTTGATCATGTTTGCCCTCGCAGGCCTCCGGATTCTTCACAAAAAGCTCTAACGCCTCCTGCCCGATCCAGCCGTTACGGTGAAACTTCAGAACACCCGCGTTGAAATAGTGGCTGTCTCTTCCGCTGTAGAGGAGCTTATGGATCGATGTGTAATCACGCGCTGCAAAAAACTTTCCCTCAGGGGCGACGGCGTTTTCGAGTTCAGCCAGATTGCTAACGACCTGCGTGTCCCCATCGAGGTAAATAATCTGGGTGTACTCAGCGGGCAGGACCTGGCAAAGGACAAGCTTGGCCATCGTGCTGACGCTGATGCGTCCCTGGAAATGCGAGCCGTCGAGTTTGCCGAGCGAGTCCTTCAATGCTGCGGTCGCATCGATCAGTTCGACCCCGCTCATCGCGAGCAGACCTTTCAACTCTGCAAAATTATCAAGGTGTTCCGACATGAGGACGCAGACGTCGGTCGCTGCGCTGGCGAATTTGCGAGCCTGGAGGGCCGAAAGAATAGTGGGAAACGCATACTCGACATCCGTAACGTAAACGACGCATTGATTGTTCATATCACCGCCCCTCTGATTGGTCTTCGCCGGGTATTTTGTTGCCAAATGCGTAACTGAGCGCCGTCGGTTTGAAACAAAGGGCTGGTTGACGACGATTTTTGAGCGTTTAATTGTTGAAATTTTAACCGCGGCGGGCGTTCCAATATCGTCAGTCTGCGGTGCCAAATCGCAAAGACCGGCAGTTGGGACCTGGTCGTGATGCAACGGGAGGGAGGATGACAATGCTGAGCGGCGCAATCGTCGTGATGGTGATTTCGATCACGGCCGGGACCGCCATCCGTGTCTGGGCATTCGCAATCTTTGCGTTTTTCGTGGCAACTGGCTTGGGGGTCGTAACCTTCACCCAGGGCTCTTCCCTGATTGCCGCAGCGCTCTCCAGCGTTGCTATCCTTGCGCTCATGGAGGTCAGTTACCTGGTGGGCGTCTTTTTGTCGGGACTTTGGCGTCGCACTCGCAAACTTCCAAAAAATGGTTCCGCCGCTGATCCGGCGCATGCGGCAGACGAGCACCGCGGGAGCTGACTTTCCGCAGCGGCTTGCCGAACTGCTTTCGTGCGCCAACCACTTGTCATCAACGATCTTCAAGGCGCGACGCGTAGAAAACCTTCGGGTCCGCCCGGATGCGGCTATGATTGGTCGGGATCGCAAGTGGCGTATCATGGCGCTGAAACCATCGGCGTTCTCATCGAAGATGCCGATGCCGCCTGGGGATATGGGCTCACAGGCGACGGAGCCGCGCGTCGTGGTGAGACGTGGGAGCCGGCAAGGCAACCGGTGGCCAGCCCTGCGGTAATACTGAACAGCAAGCCGAGGTCAGTACTGCTCCCGGAGATCGTCGCCGAGGCGATCTGGGCGATTGACGCCATCACGGCGGCAATTCCGATTGCCCGGTCCTCTCGATCACTTGATTTGTGGCGACTGGCCGCTGTCAAGAGGCTGTACAGGAAGATGGCGAAAAGCACGGTGCCGCACAATCCAACATTCGACAGCAATGCGGCAATAAAACTGGAAGCCCGGACTGTGCCGAGCCCAGCGCCGAAAGTGGCGGTCTCAACGAATGAGACGAGCGCCAGAGTGTTCCAGGCGGTGCGTTCTTCGCCCGATTGAGACTGGAGCTTGTCTGCGAAGGTAATGCTCGTGAGGTCCGTCACCGAATTCCACGCGTCCGGTATCAGCATGAGTGCGACGATCACGCAGGGAACCATGAACAGTGTGACGACCAGGAAAGCAGCATAGGGGGCCGTGGCCCGGCCACTGGGGAGGCGTTTCAGGCTTAGAAGTACGACGAGGCCGAGAACAAGCAGACCGGCAATGTAGGCAGTTGTCGACGTGCACAGTATGATTGTCGCGCCAACAGATACCGTTGCCAGACCGGTCAGGCGGCTTGGAAAACGCTCCAGCCAAAGCAGGAGCGTGAAAGAAAAGAAGACCAATGCGGCCGATCCGTAGGAGCTTGCTTCGGGAAAGGAACCGACGATGCGTTTGAAACCGCTGATCGTCTCGGCCGTGTGCATCGTATAGTTGGCATTGCGTATGAAATCGAGTAACTCGGCCTGGTCAGTCATGAACGCTCCGATATCGAGCAGCGCCAGGCCGAGGCACGCCATGGCCGTCACGATCAAACTTCGCGCGATGAGACGAGCGTGCCCGAGCCGGGTGAGCCCGCTGATGACGGCAAAGCAGGCAAGGTCGCCGAGCAGATAGACAGCCTGTGTGAAATTGGACGAACCTGGAGCCAGCGGAGAGGCCACAGTCGACATCGTCCCCGACGCGTCGCGAGCGGACGAGTAGACCAGGGTTGCACCGGCAAAGATGCGGGGCAGAAAGAAAGCCGATACGGCGGAAAACAGGATATAGACAGCGAACCAGAAGCCGGGCCCCGGATACGCGATGCTGGCCAAGGCTGCCTGTGTTTCGATGGGGCGCAGCAAGGCGGTCGTGGCAAAGAAAAGCACCAGAAGATGGCTGGGTTGGATGCTTCCACCACCAAGCGAAGGCAGCTGGAGCGCTGCCGCGGCTCCAAAGAGCGTCGACAAACAAAGTGTCCCGATTGCAAAGCGTGCTCCGTAGACCACACTAAGTGCGCCAAGCAGGAGGACGAAGTAGCCGATCGGTTCTATCGTCATGCTTCAGCTTCCGATCTGGACAGTGATTGCATGGCCTGCATTTGCAAAGCACGCCGGTGGCGTTTCCAGCCGTCTTTCCCGGAGCTGCCGGAACGAGGGCAGGCCGGGCCACCGGCCCCGATGGCATCTTCCTCAATCACGGATGCCTCCACTTTCGATCTTGCTTGAGACATCGAAGCGGGAATCCGACGGACCGCTTGCCGCGACCTCGGGAAGTAAGGCAGCCGATGCCTGCGGTGGAAGCAGAGAGGACGCTTGAGCGTCCGCGTCGACACCGATCTCGACGAGGTCGTGCGGCAGCAGGGTGGTCGTCTCATCCGCTTCGATCGTATGATAGGTTCCATCATCGCTGCGACGCACGATCTTGAAGGTTTTCTGTGTACTTCCGAGGCTCGTCGTCTCCGTCCCAATCCGGGCGACTTGAGCACTATACCCCGCCTGCTCGCCCAGCAGCTGCGCTACGTGGATGTCGATTGCCGCCTTGCTGATATCAAGATCAACCGTATTCAGCAGCTGTTGGTTTTCTGCGTTCTGCTTGTTGATGATCCCTGTCTTTTCGCGCTCACTGTCGCTCAGCGCCTGACGGGCCTTGGTCAGGGCAATTTCCAGATCAAGCATGCTGCCTTGGGCATCCGCCAATGCGCGATCGAGTGAAAATTGGCGTGCGTTGTTCGACAGACCTTTGCTCGCGAGGCCGTTGACAGCATCCAGTTCCTCCTGCGCAAGGGCGATCTGTCGTTTTTGAGAGATGATCTTGGCTTCGAGTGACTGGATTTCCTGACTGTACAGACGGCTGAGATCATTCGCCGCCGCGATCTGGCTGTCGGACTCGACGCGTCGCAGCCGCATCAGGTTGGACTCCTCCGTCTTCAGTTTCTCGACATCCGGCGTTCCCACGAGTTCGCCAGGAATGGCGAAGCTGGGTTCGCCGGCGATCTCGGCGCGCAAACGGGCCTGCCGCATCAGAAGATCACGCCGGCTGAGGATGGCGGTGCGATAGGCCCCGGCAGCCTGAATCCGATCGCGCTCGAAGACGGCATTCCCCTCTCTCGCCCGCAAAAAGCCGCCGGCGATGCTCACCGCCTTCATTACAGTCATGTTCGTCACAAAAGGATAGCGCCCCGGGGTCTGCACGGTTCCTGTCACGAAGATTGGCGCGTGCTCGGCGATCTCGAGGGCAATAAAGGGTTTTCCGGGCAACTCGGCCTTCTCGGTTAGTGCGCTCGCGATGGCGTCGGCGAGTTGCTCTGTTGTCTTCCCATTCGCCTTTATCTGACCCGCGATCGGGATCGATAGATTGCCCATATCGTCGACGGCATATGTTCCCTCAAGCGCCTCCCAACTGGCGTATCGGGTATCGGACGATCGCCACTCGACAACGCGTAATTTTATCTTGTCTTCCGCCACGAGCGTATATGAGTCGGCATTGGCCGCGCTCCAGTTGGTCATGCACGAAAAGACAAGCAAGAAAAGGCCGGCAAACAGGAGGCGCCCGGACGAAATCCGAATTTTCGAGTATGACGGACGCAGCGGTCTACCGACGTGTCCTGTAGGGGAACTTGACCGCCTGTTGAGCACTGGCAAAGACATGCGTTGCATGACGTCTGCTACCTCCGCTTCGTTGCGATGGATGGTGAAGATATCTCGCGACTAGAAGAAATGCCGAATTCGAGGATGCGCGAGGGAGAGGCACGACCCATGAGTAGATCTGCCAAGGCCAGCATATTACCGCCCAAACGTCCCCGCCGATCGACGAAACGGTCGCCGAGGAGCGCGCCGCGAGCGTTCGCCAGTATGTTGCGGCCAATTTGTGCGATCGCGCGCGCCTTCGACATCGTGCCCTTCCTGATCAGGTGGGCAGGATTAGCTATCTGCGAATAGCCGAGCCTTCGACCGGGCTGACGCGCGGATTTGACACCCAGATGAACACCGCGGGCGCCCGCAACGCGCACCGATCTGCCGTAACGAGCGATGGATCTGCTGAAATCGACATCCTCGAGCCAGCCATAGAGCGGGAGCTGCTCATCAAAGCTAAGGTCGTGCTCGACAACGGCCGACAGGCGGACCACCATGTTGCACCCGTAGGCGTTATAGACATCCGTCACCAACTCAGCCCGCTCGCCAGCCGTCTCGATGATTTCCAGGGCCGCGGACATGGTAAGGCCACCCCCAAGGATGCCATCGGCCAGGACCTCGCCCGTTGCGATGGTCACGTCCGGTTCGTGAGCGAAGACTGCTTGCATACGTGATATGAAGTTCGGGGCCGGAATGAAGTCGTCGTCCAGAAAGATCAGAATATCCGTATCGGGGACGGCCGCCCGGAGGATCCTGTTGCGTTGGCAGGTTAACCCGCTGGAGCCGATAATAAGCTCCACGTCGAGGCGATTATCGAGCCCGGCTGCATCGTCGATGTCTGGTACGCAGACGATGATCCGCTCTGGGCGGTTTCGCAGGCCAGCAAGGTAGTCGATCGTCGCCAGCAACGTTGCGGGGCGACCTGCTGAAGCGATGCCCACGGACATACTTAGTTGCCGGGTCATGATTGCATTCCCGGCGGCGCTTTGTTGATGATCGCGCCGAGAACCTCCGCGCCGACATTTCGCATACCGTCGATGACTTTCACGGCATCGTCGATCGAGGTGCGTCCATGCCATGTGATCACCAGGACTCCGTCCAGCTCTGGCGCTATCGCATTCGCATCCGGGGATGTGGAGACGGCAGAAATGTCAACGAATATGACGTCAAATTCCTTCTTCAGATCGTTGAAGTTCAATTGCGTGCGACCGGAGCTCAGGCGAACGGCCGGCGTTGTCCCGCGCATCTTGCCGAGGGGAAGAAATTTCAAGGTCGGGGTGAGGGGCAATGCAGCCGTCTGGATCAGATCGGCATTATCGAGAACGTCGACAAGTCCTGCCGAGCAATGCGGCGCGATCGAACCGCTGAGGGAAGATTTTTCCGCCGCCGCATCGATCAGGAGTGTGCGAGATCCCGACTCGGCTGACTGGACCGCAAGCTCGCAAGCTATAGTCGACGCTCCGCTCCCCGGATTAACAGCAACGATCCCGATGACGACCTTTCGCCTCCGCCGAAGTCCTGCGATCGTTGCACCCAATTCCGCCATACCAGGTATGATCGGATAAGTGGCCGCGCTGCCGCTGCGGGCTTCGGCAGCCAGGGAGTATCCAGAGTAGCCATGGCGAGTCTTTTCCGATCTCGCCAATAATGTAACGAAGGGCAGTTCAGCCGCCTCCGCGAGTCGTTGGCCGCGGACGATCCGGCGGTCACCGGCGTGCCGAATCATGGCCAGCATCAGGCCGGCGCCCGCTCCTACCGCTGTAGCGAAGGCAACGATGAGCCCGCTGCGCGGCCTTGCCTTGGAAAGCGGCAACGTGGCTTGCGAGACAATCGTGGCATCGGAAACAGGGAAGGATATACGCTGCTTGGCCTCAGTAAACTGATTAAGAGTATTCTCGTATAAAGTGCGGCGCGCATCCGCCGCACTTTGCAATTCCGCGAGTTTGAACTGATCGCGCGGATTACTTTTGAACGTGGCCAAAGCATTCGCAGCTTCGGTTAGTCCGCGCTGTTGCTCGATAACAAATTTTTCCAGCCACGTGCTGTATTGCCGCGCGGCTTCGGCCTTCATCAGGATGTTTTTCCGGATGTATTCCTCGGCGACCGTATCGGCAATTTCGACCGCTTTCTTGGGGCTGGATGCATCGGCCGACACCTCGATGATCGTCGAGCGTCCAATTCGGCGCAGTGCTACCATGTTTCGCAACCTGGCGGTAACCCGATCGGACCGCTGCGTCTCTTTGGCCAGCGATGCTAGCTGCGCCGCAGCTGTCGGATCGTCTGCTTCCGCATCCTTTTGCAAATTTCCCGTCAGCCAACCTTTTGCAGTGTCCTGTAGCGAAGGCGCCTTGTCGGCAAATGCAGGATCACTGGCAAGGTCAAGCGCCTTCGCCGTTTGACCGAGCACATCGCTGGATTTGGCAATTTCCAGCTGTGCCTCAAGGAATGCATCCGCCTCGACGGCCCGTTGCGCGTCAGAACCGTTCACTTGGGGAAAGACCAAAAGTTGGGTGCTGGCAACGAATGTCGGCTGGGCGGTGAGGACATAGGCCGCGGCCACGCCGAGGAAGGCACTGGTCGTAACGATGATCCACGCCCAGCGCATCCTTAGAAAAAACAGCATGTCCCGCATCGTCAGCGGTGAACTCCCACCCGCGGTTGGGGCGGGCAGGGGTAGTGAGGAAACACCGCTAAAGATGCGACTGGAGGTCATTTAGTCTCAATCCAAAATGGCACGATCACAGTATAGCCAAGGGCTAGTCGCAGGTTAAACATGTAGAGGATGTCTTTCGATTTCTGGACAAGGACGGCAACGCTCCCGAATCCGTCTAGTAGGAACCGCGCCTTAAAAACAGGACCGGAATGGTCTTCGCCATGATGAGAAAATCCCGACCAAGCGACCAATTGTCGAGATAGTGAACGTCGAGAGATACCCGATGCTGGTAGCTGACGTCGTTGCGCCCACTGGTTTGCCAGTGACCGGTCAGTCCGGGCCGACCCTCCATGTAGGCCGAGATATGCTCACCGTAGCGGGGCAGCTCCTCGAGCGTGATCGGCCGTGGTCCCACCAGACTCATATCGCCGCGCACGACGTTCAGCAGTTGCGGAAGCTCGTCGATACTCGATTTTCGGAGAAACTCGCCGACGACCGTGATTCGGGGATCGTTCTTCAGTTTGCGCGTTGCTTCCCATTCAGTTCTTGCAGCCCGATCGGTTTGCAGCAAGTGCGCAAGCTGGGCACTTGCATCCGTCTTCATCGTGCGAAACTTGAGACATCCAAAGGCAGCGCCACCAAAGCCGATCCGGGTATGGGAATAAAAAACCGGGCCTTTGTCACCAACCTTCACGATTATTGCGACTATCAGGAAAAGCGGAGCGAGGAGCAGCAAAGCGGTGATCGCTATCAAAAGGTCGACCGTTCGCTTTGACCATCTGCCGATCGCATGAGGTCGAGCAACGCGCAGATCACTGCCTTGCGCAGGCTCCTGGACGCCCGACCAGGATTCGCCAACTTCAATGCCCTGTGCATTCCATGTCATCGGTCGTCTCCTACATTTCCGGTTACCAATGAAACTTTGGTGCACTGCAACCGGATTGTCTGTGACCGAGGTCATAATCGTGAACAAATTCTTTATGGTAGAAAGACGACGCAGGGGAATCCTGCGACGAAAAGCTCCGATAACTAAATCTAAGTGACTAACAGTATAAGTAAAAAAGTCTATCGAGAGTTACTTTACACGTATAAATTCGCGAGATTTAGCTAAGAGTTGCAGGGTTTTTGTCGCGAATGGTTCATATATGAGCACATTACTACACAATTGTTAGGCAATCTGCAATAAATTAGGTCGTCTTGGGTAATATATTTAAGTTTTATATTGTTGTGTACCTTGCTCGACATGCAATGTTACTTGACACTCAAACTGAGCCATTATAAATGATGCAGTGCAGCATCAACTATAACCATCCAGAATTTGGGAGTTATGCGCATGGACGGGGCTACACACACACAAGATTGCAAACTCGGTATCGCAGCGGTTCCAGAGGGCATCCAGTTAAGCAACCGTAGTGTACCGGATGATGAATTCTCCTTCTGCCATTCGAACGCTCGAAGCTTCCAGCGCGGCGAGATCATCGCCGGAGCCGGTGTCCTCGTTGATATGTTTGCTCGCGTTCAGCGAGGCTTCGTCAGCGCGAGCACGATGCTGCCCGACGGCAGGGAATTCATCGTTGAAATTATTCCCAAAGCGGGGCTCATCGGCGATCTCGAGGTCCTTCGCAGGCAGATGTTGAACCTCGAATATCGAGCCAGTTCCGATTGCGAACTGCATTTTTTCGAAGGCCGCTTGCTGCGCGAACGATATGCCAGCGATCCTCGTTTCCAGGAGAAGGTTGTTTACAGGGCATTGGCTCGTGTTGCGGAGCTCGAGCTGCGGATCATTTCAAACGCAGGGTCGTGCTTGCAATCCAGGCTGGCCAGCACGCTTTTGCGGCTCTCCACCGTCTATGGGAAAGATACTCCGGATAACCAGGACGAGCTGATCATTTCGCAATACGACTTGGCCGCAACTCTTCCCGCTTCCCGCGAAAAGGTCAATCAGTGTCTGCGACGCTGGCGGGAACGCAAGATAGTCGACGGATCTCAAGGCAAGATTCGCATTCTTAACCGCAAAGCACTTGAGGCCTATGCCGATGGCGCGGCATTGGTGAAATGATGCCGACTTTCGTTCCCAACCCGGATTGTTCTGACCAACTTGGATCGGCCGGGTCGACCGTACGATCACTAAGTCCCGGGAGATATGGGAAGTGGCCTAGAAATGCCGTGCTGTATAGCTCAACAATTGATCGCGTGGTAATCATCGATGATTATTCGACGGCTAGAGGCGGCGCGACAGCTCTCGCCGTACTGTCGGCTAAACTGTTTCGTGGCCTCGACATCGCGGTGACCTATATTTGCGGGGACGACGGCGCCAACACAGAACTTGCTGCCCTTGGAGTTTCCATCGTGCCGCTCAACAGCCGCGATCTGGTCAACGCCGAGCGCGCGAAGGCCTTTGTCTCAGGCATTCACAATGTCCTTGCCGTTCGGATGATCGCGACCTGGATCCGTGCAAACGACACACCGAACACAACCTATCACGTCCATGGCTGGTCCAAGATCCTGTCTCCGGCGATATTCAAGGCGCTAGTGTCCGTCGCGAGGCGATGTGTGGTTCACGCGCACGATTTCTTCACCGCGTGTCCCAACGGCGCCTTCTTTGATTATCAGGCGCAAGAGATTTGTCTTCGGCGTCCGCTCGGGGTGAGCTGCATCGCCACCGCCTGCGACAAGAGAAACTATTCGCACAAATTGTGGCGGGTTGCCCGCGGCTCCAATCTCGTTCGGCTTCTGCGCAATCAGGCCGATTTCGGTAAAATAGTCCTGCTGCACGAAAAGATGGCGAGCTTTTTCCTTCGTGCGGGCTATCCGGCCGAACGCCTGACGACGATCCGCAATCCCATCGCACCGCTGTCTACCGAACGCGTTGAGGCCGAAGCCAACGACGAATTCGTCTTCATCGGACGATTGGACGAAGAAAAAGGCGTGGAAGACGCCGTGGCTGCCACTCGCAGAGCGGGCGCAAAACTTTGCGTGATCGGGGACGGGCCGCTGATGGAACGGGTGGCGATGTCCGGAGATCACGTGCGGACAGTCGGTTGGCAGTCGCAGGCGGAGATGGGCAAGACCATTCGTCAGGCAAGCGCGCTACTTATGCCCTCGCGCTATCCCGAGCCGTTCGGTCTTGTCGCTATTGAAGCTGCCGGGAGCGGCGTCCCCGTCATCATGTCTCGAGGCGCCTTTCTTGCTGAGGAGATGGAAAGCGCCGGCATCGCGCTTTCCTGCGATACGACGAACGAGCGCGCCTTTGCCGATACATTGACGACATTTCGCAAGATGCCGAAGCACGATGTTCGCCGGATGAGCGAACGTGCCTTCCAGTTGTCGCCAAACTTCGCCTCAACACATGAAGAATGGCGTGACGCCCTTCTTGCACAATACCACAGCTTGATTTCGACAAACGTAATGCCCGGGCCGTCGGACGCGGTGATGAAACAAGGAGCACTCAGTTGACCCTCGAAGCAACAACCTCTCTTCCGGAAGCCGTAGCATTTCTGGCTGAAGCGCCAGTTATGACGAAACGCCGCGCCATTGAGACTAGCAGCCGAAGCGATACCAAGCACCTTCGCGTCGCCATCGTGCACTATTGGCTTGTATCGATGCGTGGCGGCGAAAAAGTCGTCGAAGAGCTTTGCCGCATGTTTCCGCAGGCCGATATCTTCACCCTAGTCTGCAATCCGGATCGTATCAGCGATTTTCTCAAGACGCACAATATCCGCACGTCTTTTTTGCAGAAGATTCCCGGTGCGAAGCGGCATTACACGAAGATGCTGCCGCTGATGCCGTTCGCGCTCGAGCAGTTCGATCTGCAGGAGTACGATCTTGTGCTGTCAAGTGAATCCGGACCTGCCAAAGGGGTCATTACGCGGGCGGACGCCCTCCATATCTGCTACTGTCATTCGCCGATGCGTTACATCTGGGATCAGTTTCACGTGTATCGGCTGGGTCTTCCGTGGCTGGGCCGGGCATTGATGTCGATCACGGCACCGATGCTACGTGCCTGGGACGTGACAACCGCTTCGCGGGTCGATGTCTTTGTGGCGAATTCCAGCTACGTCGCAAACCGCATCCAACGCTTCTACGATCGGGATTCCGCCGTCATTCATCCGCCCGTTGCGACTGATGATTTTGCAGTGGGGAGGGGAAAGGGCGAGTTTTACCTCTATGCGGGGCAGCTGACGGCCTACAAGCGGCCAGATATTGCCGTTCGCGCCTGCACCGAGAGCGGCCGGAAACTGATAGTGATTGGAGAGGGAGAGCAGGCGGCATATCTCAAGTCGATTGCCGGACCCACCGTTCAATTCCTCGGCCACCAGCCCTTCCCCGTTTTGCGTGATCATCTGTCGCGATGCCGCGCTCTGCTTTTTCCCGGCACCGAGGATTTCGGCATTCTGCCGGTGGAAGCTATGGCATCGGGGCGGCCAGTTCTGGCTTTCGACGCTGGCGGGGCCCGCGAGACTGTTTCTTCATCCCATGTCGGGCTCCGCTTCGCAGTACAATCCAAGGAATCACTTTTGGATGCGATCGTATCGTTCGAGGAGATCGAGGACGATTTCGATCCCAAGGCGATCCGCGACCATGCCCTGAAGTTCTCCTCCACCGTCTTCCGCGATCGACTGACCGCCCTCATTGAGGAACAGTTGACCAGGCGTACTGACGCGTCTGCCAGCTCTTTCCAAGGACGGTCGCATTGACGGGCCGGGCGGACATCGATGTATTGCGCAGATTAACACGCCTCACTGCCAAACGGCGATGGTGCAGCCGTCATCCTTTTCCTGCCCGATTTAATTCGTCTCAACCCGTCGACGAGGATTAGAGCCGTGTCAAGCGTATCGCAAAGGACGGCGACGGCGAGCATTTGGACCATTGGCGGAAAATTCCTCGCACGAGTGCTTGATTTCGTAAGTCTTCTGGTTTTGGCAAGGCTTCTGAGCCCGGCGGATTTTGGCCTTGTTGCCATCGCGACTTCGGTCCTGGTAATCGTCGAGGCGATCCTGGACCTGCCACTGACCCAAGCCCTGGTACGTCAGCGATCTCCTTCAGACCGGATGTTCGCCACGGCGTTCACGCTGAGTGTTCTCAGAGGGGTGGCCATCAGTCTCTTGATGGTGATCGTCGCCTGGCCGATGGCGCTTATCTATAATGATCCTCGACTCGTCTCACTTGTCGCCGTTCTCTCCCTCGCACCTGCTATGCGCAGCCTGATCAGTCCGCGCATGGTTCTTTTCATGCAACATTTTGATTTCAGACGCGAGTTTGCGCTCGACATCATTGCCAAGGGCTCGACGCTCCTGTTCGGTGTCGGGGTGACGCTAGTGACTGGCAGCTACTGGGGACTGGCGATAGGGGCGGTCGCGGGCCCATTCGCGGCGGCGATCACCTCATATGTCTTCGCTCCGATGCGCCCCACTCTGACCCTTTCAGAGTGGAAGCATTTTCAGGACATGATTGGTTGGAACACGCTTGCGCAGATCCTGAATTCCATCAACTGGCAACTGGATCGGCTGCTCCTTCCGCGCTTTACAAGCCTGTCGACATTCGGCGCCTTCAGCGTGGCGGATAATCTGGCCGGCATTCCGCATCAGACCTTTGTAGGGCCGCTGATGCGCCCATTGATGGCTGCCTTCTCCAATGTCGACGATCATCGAAAGCTGGTAACCGCGTATCTGAAAGCGACAAACGCAATCACCCTGGTCGCAGCTCCGGTCCTTCTGGTCCTCGCTTTGCTTGCCGACCCGGTCGTGCGCATTATTGTCGGCGAGAAATGGGCGTTCGCCATTCCGATTCTCCAATGGCTGTGTCTCGTCAGCCTGATCGGTCTTCCCACAACCATCATGCCCGCGCTGGCTATGATCATGGACAATACCCGCTATGTCGCACTTAGAATGTTCATCGAGTTCGCCATAAGGGTGCCGGTAACGATCCTGGGCATCGCCTATTTCGGACTGGCAGGGGCACTCGCCGCGCGTATTGTGGGAGTTCTTGTCGCCTATGCCGCATCGCTTGTCATCACGCGCCACCTGATCGGCGCGACATTCGGTGCTCAGCTTAATGCCTTTTTCAGGCCGCTTGCTGCGAGTTTGCCCATGATCGGTTTTCTGCTGTGCGTGCAGCCAGTGCTCAGTGCGATGCCTCTTGGCCTGAATCTCATCATAGGTTTGATCTTCTGCGGCGGGGCTGCGGCCACGATCTTCTGGGTCTCCGCGCTGTTGTTGTGGCAAATCGTTGGAAGGCCCGATGGCCTCGAGACCGTCGTCGTTCAGAAAATCTCGCCACGAAGAAGCGGGGCTCTCACCTCGTGATCGAAATTCAGACTAATCGACGGTTGTTTTGGCATTTCCGGAGAAGCAGAATGTATTGCAGATTTGCTAAGAGAGTCGTTTTTCTCATCGCCCTTGGTTCATTAGGATTCCTGGAGCAGCCCTCCGCGGCCCAAGAGCAGATCAATATTGATGCGTTCCAAATGACCTTCGAGGAGAACTTCGATAAGCTGGATGTCTCGGCCTGGGGAGAGAACGGCTCGCGCTGGATCGCTCACACGCCTTGGAATGGAGATTTTGGTGACGCCCGTTTCACCGACCCTGCCGACGGATTTCCCTTCACCGTCGACGAGGGGATATTACGGATCGAGGCGCGTAAAGGATCCGATGGAAACTGGCGCTCAGGCCTTTTGGCGTCGACGAACGCAAAAGGGCAGGGGTTCTCGCAGCAATTCGGCTACTTCGAGGCCCGGATGAAGCTGCCGCCGGGCAAAGGAGTCTGGCCGGCCTTTTGGCTCATCGGGATCGACCGGTCGAAATACACCGCAGAGATAGACGTAATGGAATATTACGGTCGCGTGCCGTATGAATTCAGCAGCGGTTTTCATATCTGGCGTCAGAGTCAGGGCGGTGAGAATACCACAGGCGGCCATTGGACAACTGTCAAGGACGGGACGTTGAGCAATGAATATCATACTTACGGCGTAGAAATTTCACCGGATAAGACGACCATTTATCTCGATCGCAAATCCATATGGAGTTTCGAGACGCCAAAAGAGTTCCATACCTCGTTTTATCCGTTAGTGAACCTTGCGCTCGGATCTGGTTGGCCGATCGATGAAACGCCGAATCCATCCTTTCTACTGGTCGACTATATCCACGTCTACCAACGAAAACCTGTCGGTTCCGCTGACTGAACCAAACGGTTTTCTAGCACGACAAGGCTCCGGTTGTTGTGCCAGATCTTTATGGCGGGGATAGATGCCAGACCGCAGAGCAGGGTGCATGAATAAACCGCGAGCGCTGCGCTGAGACATGTCTATGTTCCAGGTCTTGTGCTTGGCCGTTCGTCTTCACACCTATAGAGGACGATAAGCTTCCCGCTCGGCTCGCCATCGCAGCCTTTGCCGGTTCTTGCCAAGGTTGAAATCATGAGTATCGATACGATTTTGCGGTCAATTGTCGCCGTGCGCACCTTAATGATCGTACCCATCAATCTATTGCCGCCGATCCTGGACGACCTACTAAAGCGCGAGTCAACAAGCCGCCGCGGCCCTGGCTCGGGGCGTTCTCCCCCGAGAGCAGCGGAAAGGTCGTGGTGATGGGCGTCGCGCAAGGAGGTCCGGCGGCTCAAGCGGGCCTGCGTCAGGGCGACGTTATCTCGGAGATCCGAGGCGAGGAGATTGATGGGCTCGGTGATTTTTACCGGAAGGTGTGGACAAGCGGTCCCGCTGGCGTAGAGATCCCCATGCGGATCCTTTGCAACGGCCGCGAGGCATGGTTGCGCGTGAAGTCAGCCGACCGCAACAGCTTTCTGAGAAAGCCGCCCTTGCAGTGAGGCAGAAACTCCTCCCCACAGTTCACTATGAAGCAACGTCCGGCGATGTGGTTTGGCAGAGATGCCAATGAAATTTACGACACATAGCGTGCGGATAGGATGTCCCGAACCTTGATCATTGTCGGTCTTGTTATCGTTGCGGTCGATGTTGTCTGGCCGTGGCTCGCGCGCGTTGCTTTGGAAGACTGCCGGGCGATATTCTTATCGAGCGCGAGAATTTTACCATGTACGTCCCAATTACCACGGGCTTGTTGGCCAGCATTGTGTTGTCGCTGATCCTCTGGCTGATCAATCGTTAGAAGGCTACGGGCGCGTTGCCATGCCGTGACAGTGTCCGGCCCAACGGATTTTTTGCTCCAACGCGCCACATGACCGCAACAAGGACGACATTGTGACCAAACGCCGCCACGTCAGAGAACGTCGGGACAGCAAGTCATCGAAGGAAGCGATACCCTATTGTTGCCGTCGGCCGTATGCCGAATACAATAGGTGTTATCATTGATTTGACACTGCCATCTTGCGTTGGGATCATGCCATGGGAACGGGCGCACGCGTCATTATTGCAATTGCATTGTTTGCAGCCATGGGTGTCGGGTGGCTGGCGCTTCAGCATCTAAGTTTCGAGCGTGACCGCACCCTATCGGAGTCGGAGGCCGAAGACCTCCTGAGGCAGAAGCCCGTTCCAGAAGCGTGGCCAGCGGGCTTGTTTATTTCGGAGCGGGGATTGAACACCGCACTGG
>NZ_QPJM01000032.1 GCF_003337575.1 Phyllobacterium bourgognense | reverse complement strand
CAGCTGGCGCTCGACGCCGCCAACAAGCTTGGCGCGAGTGCCACCGACGATTTCAAGACGCGCATCTCCGCGCTGGAAGCGGCGGTTGAAAAGCTGCAGCCACAGGAAGATCTGGCACAATTCGTCAACCCGTTCGTCGGCACAGCGGGCACAACCAATTCGCACTCCGAGGACAAAGGGCAGACATACCCGGCCGTCGGCGTTCCCTTCGGCATGACACAATGGACTCCCGCAACCAACTCGACAGAGACCAAGGGCACGGCACCTTATTATTATGGGGACACAGCGATACAGGGTTTTCGGGCCAGCCACTTCCTGAGCGGGTCGGCAGTACAGGAATATGGCAGTATCCAGCTGTTCGCCGGTCAGGATGCCAGGGAGCAATGGACGCCGAATCTCCTGTCGTCGAAATTTTCCCATGAAAAAGAAAAAGCCGGGCCGGACCTTTATGAAGTCGAGTTGCCGGACCGCAATATCTCCGTTTCGATGACGGGGACGGCGCGCTGCGGCCTGATCCGTTTCCGCTTCCTGAAAGGCGGTACAGGCTGGATATCTGTCCAGAACAACAATGACAGACAGATACCTGCAGGCCTGACCGCCCTATGGAATGGTGCGGGTCGGACCACGATCGAGGCGGAAACGCAGGAGGTCGTGGGCAACAACAAGGTAGGCCGCTTCTATGCAGGCATGCACAAGCCGGCCGGCTTTTTCGGCCAGTTTGCCGTGACATTTGACCGCAAGTTTCGCACAGGCGGCACATGGGCCGGCAAGGCTTTCGTTCCTGACAACAGACAGGCCGCCGCAGGGACTGCGCCCTCCGGAGCGGTCGTGATGTTTGATGACCTGAAACCTGGCGAAACGGTTACGGCACGCACTTGTATGTCCTTTGCCAATATTGACGGCGCACGCGCCAATGGTGCAGCGGAACTGCCCGATTTCAATTTCGACAAGACACAGCAGGCCAGCCGAGCAGCGTGGAACAAGGTACTGAATGCGATTCTGGTCGATGGCGCCCAGACGGACCGGCGCGTGTTCTATACGTCACTCTACCACATGTATCTGGCGCCGCGCATGTTCAGCGATGTCAGCGGCAAATATCCGCGCTTCGCGGGTGGGGCTGCCTATGAAACCGCGAGCGGCTTCACCTATTACGACGATTATTCCATGTGGGACACGTATCGTGCGCTGCATCCGTTTCTGACTATCACTGAACCCAAACGCGTCACCGATCTGGTCCGGTCATTGCTGATAAAGGGTGAGCAGGGCGGCTACCTGCCGATTTTCCCGCTCTGGAACAGCTATACCAGCGCGATGATCGGCGATCATGCCATCTCGATGATTGGCGATGCGCATCTCAAAGGCATCAAGGGATTCGATATCGACAAGGCCTATGCGCTGATGTTCAAGAATGCCACGCAAACACCAGGCAAAGAGGAATACGAGGATGGAAAGGGCCGCAGGGCGCTCGGCAGTTATCTCAAATTCGGCTACATTCCGCTGGAAGATAAAGTGCCGGATGCCTTCCATCAGAACGAACAGGTATCGCGCACGCTTGAGTACGCCTACGATGATTTCGTCCTGTCGGAAGTCGCCAAGAGTCTTGGTAAGACAGCAGATGAGGCAATGTTTCGCCAACGCGCCCAGAACTACCGCAATGTGCTCGATCCGGCCACCGGTTTTGCCCGCGGGCGCTATGAGAACGGCACCTGGTCGAGGGATGGGAACCTCGACAACGCCTGCATTCAGGCGGAAAGTTTCTGCCCCGCCAAAAATCAAAGCTACATCACGGAAGGCAGTCCCTTCCAGTACATGTTCTATGTGCCGCAGGATATTCCCGGCCTGATCAGCCTGCAGAAGGACGGAGAGGTGGGCTTCCTCAGCAAGCTCGATGCGTTATTTGCCGGCAAGGGCAAGGGATATTACTGGCACGGCAATGAGCCAAGCCACCACATAGCCTATCTCTTCAACTATGCGGGAGCCGCAGCCAAGACCCAGAAACACGTCGAAGAGCAACGTCGCACCCAATATCTGGATGCGCCGGACGGCTTGTTCGGCAATGACGATGCCGGGCAAATGTCAGCCTGGTATGCATTCAGTGCACTTGGCTTTTATCCGGTCACACCCGGCATACCGGCCTATGTGATTGGCACGCCGCTCTTTTCCAGCGCGAAACTGCAGCTCGAAAACGGCAAGACGTTTGAAGTGATTGCCGAGCGGCCTGCGAGTGCTGCCGCCAAGGACGCGCCATATATCGAATCGGCAACGCTCAACGGCAAGCTGCTGCAGCGTTACTGGATCAAGCATTCGGAGATCACAGCGGGTGGCACGCTGACATTCAAGATGTCACCGACACCAGGCATAAATTGGCCGCAAGACCGGACGCCGCCCGGTCAGGAGCCAGCCGGTCCGCGGATAGTACAATAGAAGTGGAGGGGCGGCGTCATCGTCGCCCCTTTCCATTCTTACGTCAACCTATTCCGGAAAAGCCAGGCCGAAAATGGCAGGGTAACCGCGGCGATGGCCACCAGCGCCAGCATTTCCGGTAGCAACTGCCTCAGGCCTGCACCCTCCAGATAGACCTGGTGCGTAATGCTGATCGCATAGCGCAGCGGATTGATCATTGTCAGATACTGCAGGATTTCCGGCATATTGCCGATCGGCGCCGTCAGCCCCGATAGCAGCATGAATGGCATCAGCAGCACGAACGAGTAGATCATTGCCTGCTGCATGTTGGCGGCAAGTGACGAGATGAACAGTCCGATGCCGACAGCTGCCGACAGGAAGAGCACCAGCCCCAGATAAAGGATGAAATAAGAACCTTCGAAGGGAATCTGGAACCATAGCTGGGCGACGAGGAATATGGTGGTTGCCTGCGAGAGACCGACCAGCATCGAGGGCAGGGCCTTTCCAACCATGATCTCGGACGGTCTGAATGGCGTGACTAAAAGCTGGTCGAAAGTCCCCGCCTCACGTTCGCGCGCGACCGACATGGCAGTCAGCATCAGCGTCATCATCATGGTGATCGTACCGATCAATGACGGGATCATGTACCACCGCGTCTCAAGGCTCGGATTGTACCAGGCGCGGGTCGTAACCTTGACGCCGTTATTACTGTCTTGGCCGTTCTCCTCACGCCATTGCGCGGTGAAGTCCGTCGCGATCGTGCTCACATAGCTCTGCGCGGTGCCGGCCGTGTTGGAATTGCGGCCATCGGCGATGATCTGCAATTTGGCCGGCATTCCGGCCATCAGCCGCCTCTCGAAATCCTGGTCGATGACCACCACGAGCAAGACCCGGGCGTCATTGATGAATTTATCGATGTCGGATGTCCGCTGCAACGTCGCAACACGGCTGAAAATGCCCGAGCCGTCCAGTTTCGAAACCAGCTCTATGGATGCCGCGCTGTGATCGTGATCGAGAACCGCATAGGGCACATTGTTGAGATCGTAACTCGCCGCATAGCCAAAGATCAGACATTGCAGGATAGGCGGCAGCACCAGCACGATACGGCTTTTCGGGTCCTTGAACATCGCCAGCAATTCCTTGCGGATCAGCGCGATTATCCGGAAGAAGGATTCTTTCATGGTCGTCTCACCTCACCCGAGCTTCTTGCGCGTGGCGAAAAGGGACGCAGTCATCAGAAGGGTTGCCATGACGGCGAGCACCGCCGCGTTGGGCAGGATAACGGCCCAGATGTCGCCGGCAAGGAACAATGTCTGCAGCACGCTGACGAAATAGCGCGCGGGGAAGATGTAGGTGATGCCCTGGATCACCAGAGGCATACTTCTGATGTCGAACATGAAGCCCGACAGCATCATCGCCGGCAGAAATGTGACGATCAATGTGATCTGGCTGGCGATGAACTGGTTCTTGGTGAGCGAGGAGATCAAAAGCCCGATACCGAGCGCCACCAGCAGATAGAGCATCGACACGATGACCAGTATCCACAGCGATCCGCGCAGGGGCACGCCGAAAAGCACCTGACTGCCGATAACCGAGAGCGCCAGTCCCAGCATACCGAGGATGAAATAGGGGACTGTCTTGCCGAGCAGGATTTCGCCGGGCCGGGCAGGGGTGACGAACAGCGCTTCGAATGTGCCGCGTTCCCATTCCCGCGCCATCACCAGCGCCGTCAGCAGCGCACCGATCAGCGTCATGACAAGAACAATCAGCCCCGGCACCAGAAAATAGGTGCTGTCATTGGCCTCGTTGAACCAAAGCCGCGTCTGCAGGTCGATCGATGCGCCGGAATTCAAGACCATTCCCTGCGCTGCCTCGCGCGCCAGCCACGTGCCGACCGCGCCTTGCGCATAGCCGATCGCGATGCGGGCTGTATTGGCGTCACTGCCATTGACGACGACCTGAATTTCCGCCGTCCCGTTCTGCACATCGCGGGCGAATTGCGGTGGTATGCGCACGATACCGCTGACGGTCTTGTCCGCCAGCAGCCGCTCCGCCTCCGCCATGGTCTTGACCGGATGCGTCTGGAAATAATCCGACAGTTCGAAGCCGGAAACCGCGGCGCTCGCCTCTGCCGAGGATTCTTCCATGACCAGCGCAACGGGGAGGTTTTTGAGGTCGAACGACAAGCCGTAACCGAACAGGATCAACAGCACCATCGGCATGACGATGCCGACGGCAACGCTGCTCGGGTCGCGCACCACCTGCCAGCTCTCCTTGCGCACCAGCGCGAGGATACGGCGCACGCGGCCGTGTTGGGCGGAGGGTGCGGCCATCACGCGGCCTCCTTCTTGTCTCGCCGGGACTCCTCGACGATGGCGATGAAGGCGTCTTCCATGTTCGGTTCTTCGCCGTTCTTCGGCTTGGCATGGGCACGGATTTCGGCAGGTGTTCCCTCGGCAAGGTTACGCCCCGCATCGAGAATGATGATGCGATCGCAATATTCCGCCTCTTCCATGAAATGCGTCGTGACGATCACAGTCACGCCCTGCTCGGAGAGCGCGGTAATGCGCCCCCAGAACTCGCGCCGTGCCAGCGGATCGGCGCCGCTGGTCGCCTCGTCCAGAAACAGAATGTCTGGCTCGTGCAAGAGCGCCGCCGCCATGGCAAGACGCTGCTTGAAACCGCCGGGTAATTGTCCGCTCGGTAGCGTTGCCAGATCACCCAGTTCGAACTGCTCTTTCGACCAGGCGACGCGGTCGCGTTTCTTCTGTCCGCGCAAACCATAGGCGCTGGCGAAGAAATCGAGATTTTCGTCGACCGACAGATCGCCATAAAGCGAAAACTTCTGTGCCACGTAGCCGAGTTTCTGCCGCGCTTCGGCACGTGATGTGCGCAAGTCCGCACCGGCAACGCGCAGCGTACCGCTGGTTGCCGGCATCAGTCCGCACAACATGCGAAACGTCGTGCTTTTCCCGGCGCCATTCGGGCCGAGCAGCCCGTAAATCTCGCCGCGCTTCACCTGAAAGCTGACGTGATCGACCGCGGTGAAATCGCCGAACTTGCGCACCAGATCATGGACTTCGACCGAGATCTCATCACCTGCTGCTGTCTTGGGTCGCTCCAGTTCCACTTCGCTGGAACGGCTCTTGCTTGCTACGGCGCCGAACAGCACCATGAACCCATCTTCGAAACGGGCGGAGACCGGCTGAAGTTTGATGGCTTTGCCGTCAACTTTGATGTCGTCCTTGAAGTCCGGTTGCTTCACCACGCGCACTTTGCCAGCTTCCGGCACCGCGTCGACAACGCCGTCCTGCCGGAACAGCCGAGCCTGCAGCGACCGGGCGTTCGTGCCTTTCCCCGGCGTTGCTATGAATACGCAGTTCCTGGCTTCTTCCGTGATTTCGCCGGGTTTCCCCTGCGCCAGAACCTTGCCCTGATGCATGACGACGGCGTGGTCGCAGAGTTCTGCCTCATCCAGGTAAGACGTGCTGACGACGACCGTCAGTTTGTCCTCGTGCACGAGCTTGGTGACGATCTCCCACAATTCGCGCCGTGACAGGGGATCGACGCCAACCGTCGGTTCATCGAGCAGGAGGAGCTCCGGCGAACGTACCAGCGTACAGGCGAGGCCGAGTTTCTGCTTCATGCCGCCGGATAGCTTGCCGGCAAGGCGCTGCGTGAAACGCCCGAGGTCGGTCATTTCCATCAGCCGCGGGTAAATCTCTCTGCGCTGTTCCGTGGTGATGCCGTGCAGGTCGGCGTAAAGATCGAGGTTCTGCTGAACGCTCAAATCCTCGTAGAGGCCGAATTTCTGCGGCATGTAACCAATGCGGTTCTGTATTGTCTGCGGATCGGCTGCGACATCGATCCCGAGCACGGAGAGCTCGCCACTGTCGGCGACCATCAGCCCGGCAATCAGGCGCAGCAACGTGGTTTTGCCCGCGCCGTCAGGTCCGACCAAGGCAGTCAACGTGCCTTGCCGCGCTTCGAAGGAGACCCCCTCCAGCGCCTTGACGGTCTCGCCCGTATCGCGGCGGAAGCTCTTGTGGATGGTCCGCGCCGTGACGGGGCCAGATTCTGCCCGAGTTGGCGCGGTGCCGGTCATGGTGTTGCCTTGCGGTCCGCATTTTGGGGCAGGGCCTTTGGCGCCTCATCTGCCAGCAGCCTTACAGTGGCTGGCATGCCGAGCCGGAGCATATCGTCCTTGTCCTCGACAAAAACCCGCACCTCATAGACAAGGCTCGAACGCAGATCTTCCGTCTCTACTGTCTTGGGCGTGAATTCCGCCACCGGCGAGATAAAACCGACCCAGCCGTCAAGCGGGCGATCCGGGAAACTGTCGGATGTCACCTTGGCGCGCATGCCGGAACGAACATGCCCAAGATTGACCTCCGAAACATAGGCCCGCACCCATTTCGTGCCGATGGTCGCCAGCGAGAATACGGGCTTGGTCGGGGCCGCCATTTCGCCCGGCTCCATGAGGCGTGAGCGTACTACCGCGTTGAACGGCGCCACGAGTTCCGCATCGTCCAGTTCCTGCCGTATCAGTGCCAGCTGCGCTTCGCTGCCACGAAGTTGCGCTTCGGCCTGCAGCAATTCTTCAGCGCGGGGGCCGGCAATGGCAAGTTCGAGCGCGCTTTGCGCAACGTCGACTTTAGCATCGGCCATGGCCGCAGCAGCCTTTGTCGTATCGAGTTCCTGCTTGCTGATGGTGGAGTTCACTGACAGTGCCGCCCGCCTCTCAAGTTGTATGTTGGCATTAGCCGCGTCCGCCTTGGCCGATGCAAGGTTGGCGCGCGCCTGGGCAATTTCTTCGGGACGGCTGCCGTTGCGGAGTTTCATCACCATGGCCCGTTGCGCGGCGACAGTCGCGTCGGCCTCCCGCACCTGCGGCGACAGCCGGCTGGTATCGAGTCGGGCCAGAACCTGGCCTTTTTTGACGATATCGCCTTCCTCGACGAGAATACCGGCAATGCGCTCCGAGCCGTTGAAGGCGAGCGTTGCCTGCCGCAGGTCGACATTTCCATAAAGCGTCAAGGCATCACTGGCTACCGGCCTGCGTAAATACCACCATGCCCCGCCACCAATCGCGGCGAGGATAAGCAGGATGATGACGATGCGAAGCGGCTTGTTCATCTCTCAACCATAACGCGAAAAATATTGATATGTCAAATTTGAATTTGAATTTTAGCTTTCAAAAATTTCAAATCTCGTATAGAATCATCGCATGGCTCGAAAAACACCACGAAAACTGCCCGGCCGCCGCGAAGACGGCGCTACAACGAAAGCCCAGATTTTGGAAGCTGCCGGCGAGGTTTTTGCCGAGAAGGGGTTTGACCGCGCCACCGGCAAGGAGATTGCCGAGAGGGCAGGCAGCAACTCGGCTGCGGTCAACTACTACTATGGCGGGATCGAAGGTCTCTATGCCGATGTGCTTGTAGAGGCCCATCGACGGCTTTTAACCTACGACAAGCTCGTTGCGCTTGCTGAGAGTCCGGGAGAGCCGACCGAGAAGCTGAAAAGCCTCATCGGCTTGATCGCTCGCAGGATTACCGGACCCGAGTCGTCGTCGTGGGCGCTGCGTGTCCTCAGCCGCGAGATTCTCTCGCCGTCATCGGCGTTTCCGGTCCTTGTGAAACAGGAAATTCTACCGAAGAAGCTTGTCGTGACCGGCATTATAGGGGAGATTTTGGACAGGCCGCATGACGACCCTGTCGTTACGCGTTGCACACTGAATATCATCGCTCCCTTCGCGATGCTGCTCGTCGGCAACAAGCAGATATTTACCCAGGTGCTGCCGGGGTTCAACTCCGGCGAGCCTGAAGTCCAGGAACAGATCGTCGAGCATTTTCAACGCTTTGCCCTTGCCGGATTGGCGGCAACGGCAGCGGCGCTGCGATCAGACGATCACTGACGAATATCTTTGGAAGTGTCTGGATGCCTGTCCTTGGGGTGTGTGTAGGCAGGCTCGTCGGTCTTCTTTTGTGCCTTGGCAATCGCCTCCCGCAGCATCTGCCATTCTCTTTCATGGCGTTGGTAAACATCCTGCGGAACAGTTTGTATCGTCATGTGGGTTCTCCGAATGGTTGACGCCCTATAACGATCACATAGGTCGCCCGTTCCCACTTCGCCATTCAAGATTTGCAACTGGCATTTACAGATGCGAAGGGATGGTCTTGGCGTCCCCAGACGCAGCGCATTTACCATAGGACGAGATCCTGGACGCTTGGAACTTTGTCGTTCATTGCAAGTTCATCGAACTAGGCGCACCTAGTGGTTGCATCACCTCACAGGAGACGATCCATGCACAAGATACTGAATGCCATTTCGGCAGCCATGCTGGGATTGGCAATGTTGCTGACATCCGCGGTCACGTCCCAAGCCGCGCCCGTATCTCCCGCGACTCTTCAGCTATCATCAAATGTTGAACAGGTGCGCGACAACAGGGCAGATTGGAGGCGCCATCATTATAAGTCCCGCCGTGACTGGCGTCGCGACCGCCATGACTGGCGTCGAGACCGTTACCATCGGCGTCATTGGGCAGAGCGGCGCGATCATCGGCGTTGGAGCCACAACCGCAGGTACTATCGCTATGGTAGTGGTGGGTACATGGGCGGCAGCGGAAGAAGCCACCAGTAACGATCGGCACCGCTTCTAGCCCGGATGAAATGAAAAAAGGCGGATCTTCGGAACCGCCTTTCTGTATTTACCCACCGGCTTTCAGTGTTTCATAACCAACGCGAACCTTCTCTGCCAGCGTCAGCAATCTCTCCTTGCAGGTTTTCGCATCATAGTCTGCGGGTTGCTTTGGCGAAGCGATCACTGCCCTGAGCCAGCTGCGTACGGAACTGTCCGCCTCATCGGCCGATTTTCCGAGCCCTTTCAGAATGGTTTCGCTGCTTTCGATGGCCGAGTAGTGCGGCTCGCGTCCGAGAGCGTCCTGACACTGATAGGAAACGATGACGAGATTTTTTGCGTCGGCGACTACCGCGCTCTTACTGGTGTTGCCGCCCGTCGTCGTGCATGCCGGCAAGATCGCAGCCACCAATACAATAGCCAAAACTGAAAATCGCATCTGTTTCCCCCATCACTGGAGCACAGGCTATTCAACCAGCGTCGTGGTGTCGAGAGGATCGATTTGACTCTAAGGAACGAGCAGGTGTCGGCTCCAGTCCTTTTTCGGCACGAGATCACCGATTTTATATTTGAAGCCTACGACGTTCATGTTGTCGGCGCTGGTTTGGCATTTGTACTTCAGGTGATACCACTCGCCGCGGCTGCGAAAGGCGGCGCCGCGTGTCTTGATGGCGTGGTCTTCCATCGTCGGATCGGCGAAGGCATATGCCAGCACTTTATCCGGGTTGAACTTTTCCTCGTCCTTGCGGATGCGCTCCATCGCCTCGACATCGCAGCGCTGTTCCAGCCGGGTTTGTGGATCGAGCTTCTTCAAGCCTGCCTCCTCGGTCGAATTCATGGCTGATGCTGGACGAAGCGCGAAAGCTGCCATCGCAATCGCAACAAAAATCTTCTTCATGCTCTGATTGGCCCTTACCTGCAAATGCTGCCGGACAATACCGGCAAGTAGTATCAATGGCCAACCCTCGCAGGGCGGGCGCCCACAAGATTGAACGATACCCGGCAAAAATGTGCTTTCGTGTATCAGACGTGGATGGCGCCACCAAACGCATCCTCGACGAATGGCCCGCCCAAAATAGTGATATCATTGCGTGTCGGGGCCTGTCCTGGCTTCAGGAAAGGGTCCGCTGTGGCGAAATATATGAAGGGGCACTTTTCTGCGGCGAGGGATGGATTGATTGACGAACCAAAAAAGCGGTTCCAACGAGCGTTGCTATAACAGCCGATTGGCAGGGTTTCATGCTTGCCCCCACGTCCCAGGAGAAAACGATTCGGGGTTATGATACAAATATTCCAACTAATAGGAATCCTGGAAATCTCTTCGCCCGCGGCAGGACAAAAGGAGGAGGGGATCGCCTAAATCGAATTGATTAGAGACACTTAGTCGAACTTTATGTCGCGGAACAAGGTGCCATTTGTGTGCGTTGACCCACCATGACCAATCTCGATTTTCTTGCTGTCACGATTGAAATTGATGAGACGGGTGAGTTGCGGAACGTGAGCTCCGTCGCTGAGGCTGCCGAAATCCTTCGCCAGAATTGGCCAGTCGACCGCGGCAAGGAACTTTCCAGGGCGCGGCGCGCCTGCCTCGATGCAATGGAAGGGACAGGCAGCCTGGAAGAGGCGAGAACAGCCTTCGTCGCTGCCGCCAATGAGGCCGGCATATTGGTCTGGAACAGCGCTTGGCAATTTTGATCTTGGCTAGATGCTCCGTAATCCGATTTTTGGGCTAGACGGAACAAAATCCTTGCAAACATGGGGTTTCATCTTTAGTCAGCGTCCTCGGAGAGGTGGCCGAGTGGTCGAAGGCGCTCCCCTGCTAAGGGAGTAGACCCGTTAAACGGTCTCGAGGGTTCGAATCCCTTCCTCTCCGCCATACCGCCAGCAATAACTGCTGGTCAGGGCGGTTTCCGGGTTCATCATAACGTCCTTCATGTTGAGCAAAAGATTTTGCGTCACTCACGCTAAGCATCAACCGTCGTTACAGTTCTTGGAACTCCCACCAAGGCTAGCAGAGGGTCTGCCCGCCAAGGGCGCCATGAAGCGAGCGGGCAGCGCCGCTAGCGTGCGTCGCGCTTGGCCTGTGCTACCTGTGCAGCCGCACGCTGCCGCCCGCGTTCCATTGGCCGGATAAGACTGTTTACCTTGGTGCTGGGCTTCGCACGCATGCCTTGATGTGCATATCGCGTGTTGAACTCATTGCCTCTTGTCGCGGCTTGCTGCTTTAATGCCAGCACATTGCGCGCGTTTTCGACCAGTGTGATGCTGGCTGACAGGCGGCGACGTCGCTCCACCTCAGTGTTCAGCCGGCGCATTGTCATCGCGAGAACGGCGACTTTCATCTGAGATCCATCATCCCGCGCCGAGGCTGCGCTGCCCTTCGGGTCGGCCTTGCCGCGCATTTCGCGGCGGCGGCGGTTAGCCTCCGTTTGCGCCTTGTCACGCTGTTGACGTGCAAGCTTCACCAGGCTGGACAGGTCCGCATCATTCATCTCCTGCAGCGCAGGATGATGAGATTTCTCGACAAAAATGCGCTCTTCCGCGTTCAGTGCGCGCAGCTCTTCCTTGCGTGAGATGGCCATGCTGTGTCCTCTCCATAGCATTCGTCGCTGGACTTTCCTATGAATGACGCACAGGGTCAAGTTTGGCGCCGACACTGCCCCAATCTCCGGCACGCAGGCCAAAGCCAAATCATCTCTGTTCAATACGCTTGAGCACGGATTCGAGCGCAAGCGTCAAAGCCTTCGTTCCACCATTCTCCTTGAACTCCGCGAAGACCTGCTCGTTCAGACCGCCCTTTGTCGAAAATTTAGAGGCCATCGCCTCGAACGATTGTTCGTTAGATGCGTCCGTTGCATGGGACAGACCGCCGAACAGCCGTTTTAAAAAAATACTCGCCTGATCGTAAGGCATGCCCTCGGCTTCGAGCCAACGGGCGCTTGTTTCCAGCAGGCCGAAATATGTGGCCATCAGCGAGCTCGCCGCGCTGAAAAGATTGTATTGCTTGAGGTCTTCTGCCGGCACTGAAGCGCCAAGCGAAGAGAATAAGGCGGCAATCTGATCATTGGGCGGATAGATTGCCGTTGCTCCGCGCAATTCAGCGACAAATGGCAGGGGAATTGTCCTGGTAATGGTTACGGGCACGCCAATCCAACTGGTGAGGGACTCGATCGGGACAGCGGCAATAAAGCTCACCACCTGTTGGTGCTCGCGGAATTTGAGCTCTTTTACCACTTCCTCGGCGATTTGCGGCCTTACCGCGAGAAACACGATGTCGGCGCTGTCCACGACATCCTGGTTATCACTCCCCACGCGCACCCTCGGAAACATTTCTGCCAATCGTGCTGCAATGTCCTGACTGCGAGGGGAGACGACGATAGAATCGATATCGGACCTTGATTTCATAAAGCCCGTGATGACGGCGTCGGTTATGGCACCCGTTCCTACAAAACCTAGTTTCATTGTTCCCCGCAAAATTTTGACGTCTCCGTGTAGCATAACTCAAACAAATCGCCGAGCCATGCAAAGTGGATCTGGACTGTGCATCTGCCTCGCCTGACTTACTTGTTGGCCGGGCCCTTGTTGCCCGACTCGAAGCCGCTCCATGTCGTGCCGATGTTCAACCATGTGTTCTTCGGTTGCAGTGTCTTGAATCCGACGCTGCCCGGTCCCAATGCCGATCCTCGTTCGAAGACGTTCTTGTAGAGGATCGTGTTGTATTTGCGTGAACTGTAGAGCGGCGGCGCTTTGAAGCTTCCGGTGTACGTCCACATGAGTTGAAAAGCGTCGATGAAGCCGAATTTCAGATTGGTGAACCGGTTGCCTTCAAAAACCGTTCCGTTGTAGTCCGCTCCATTATAGCCCCAGGATTCAAATTCGACGCCGATATGCGCGAGCCTGTTGAAGGTGTTGTTGCGGTAGACATTGCCAAGACCGCCCCAGACACCCGCAACGCCTGAGTCGGTAAAGGTCGTGCCGACATAAAGCCCGCTATTGCTGTCGCTGACCGTATTGTTGGAATATTGCAGGAAATACGGGCTGAGGCCGTTGGCCGAGCTCAAGGCAACAGTCATCATGCCATGGCGCATTTGCGAGATATTGTTCCGGTCCACAACGGCATCATAGACATTGCCGTAGAGCAGGACGGCGGTGGAATCGGAATCATGCTTGAAATAGCTTGGACGGCCCTGGAAAGTGTTGTTGTAGATGGCCATCTGTGAAGCCGCCGCCGCAAGGGCAAACCGGCTCGAGCTATCCGGTACGACATTCCAGGCCTTGTCCAGGGTCGCCGTGTTGTCGTTGACCGACACGATACGCCGATGCTGGCCCGCGCCTCTGCCGCCGACGATAACCAGATCCTGCCCCCCGGCCTTGTCGGAGGCCGCGAGCGACGAGAAGTTGACCGTGTTCGCGGTGGCTGCCTTGAATCCGTCCTTCAGGTCGCTGCCGACCATCTCGAAACATATTTGTTCACCTTTATTGCAGTCGACCTTGTTGCAATTATGCGGGGCGGCCTGATGCGAGACGTTGTCACCCCAATACATGTTTTCCATGCTGCCGGCGTGGCCTTGGGCAACAAAGAACCGGCCGATGCCGTGGCCGTCGTCGCGGTTCTCGTCAGCATTGGCGAGATCGTTACCCACCATCGAAAACTCGCGTCCGCCCCAAAGCGCAACCACGGACTCCCCGTAACCAGTCATGCGAAAGCGATTGTTGGTCATGAATATCTGGCGGCTGTTGCCGTAGAACGATCCATTCTCGATCAGCTCGGAGCTGTCGATATAGAGGCCCGATGCGTCGTGCGCTTCGAGAGCCGGTGCGCCCCAGGCTTTCAGCCGCATGGCTTGCAGGCGCAGATTCTCGACACCGGGTATCCACAGCAGCGGCTTGGAACCGGTATTGCCATCGGCATTGAGCGTCAGTTTTTCGAACTGCGCATTGCGGTTCGCATCGACAACCATGCTGCCGGAAACCTTTTTGCCGAGTCTGATCTCGGTCGCATCCATGCCGTCGCCGAGCCAGTGCACGTTATCCGGCGCTCTGAGCACCGAACCGATGAGATAGGTTCCGGCCGGAAAATATATGGTCGCGGGGGCAACGCTTGCCGCCGCTGTCAGTGCCGCCTCGATAGCGGCGGTATCGTCGGCCGCACCGTCGCCCTTTGCGCCAAAACTCCTTACGTCGATCATCTTCTGGTCCTGCCGGGCCCATGGAGATTGATCGGTGATGGCCAGGTTCAACGGACCGCTCCAGCCGAAACGGCCGCCATGGCCATTGTGGACCCAAACTTCGTAACTCCCGGCCGCAAGGTTTGGCACCTTGAAGTCCACCTTGAAGGGATTGATTGAAACCGACGTCACATAACGCCCGACACCGTTGGCGGGCTTGATATAAATGAACGATTCCGATGTGCCGTTGGACTTCGCCAGATTGCGCCCATAGACCGAAATCGTTGCTCCTGGAACAGCATTGTCGGGCCCGAGCCACCAGCTTTCCGTCCGGTTGATCGCGAAAGCCTTGCCGCCCGCCTCATCGCGTTTCGGCCGGATCAGATACATCGACCACGCGGGGAGGGACTCGGGTAACAAGACCGTCGCCGCCGTGTCGTCTGCACGCAGCGGCGAGGTCGAGATCACCGATCCTTCCTGCCCGGACGGCGCTTGCGAAAAGACGTCGAAGCTGGTCGTTCCATCCAGGTCAACGCCGGTCATCGAGACGATTTCGTCATGGTCCGCAGTTCTCGACATTTCGGCGATAGCGGGCGCGGACTGATTTACAGTGAAGGCAGGCGGATTGAAGGCGTCTATACCCTGTGGCAGCTCGGGCTCGGGGTTGGGTACGGGAAAGCCGAAATCGCTTGGTTGGGCTTTGTCATCTGCCCTCAATACCTCCGGCAAAAGTGCCGCACCGACCCACGCTACTACAATCAGGGCGAGACATTTCGTAAATCGGCTCATGTCATACCCTGAAGGACGGCATGCTGAAATTCAAGTCATGGCAGGACGTGAATGTCCACCTTTCTAAGCCAATCCGATACGTTTGGCTCCCTGCCGGAAGACATTCTCGGTGTCGGGTGTGAACTGGAACGTCGCAAGAAAATCTTCGACGCAATACTGGGGAAGTGTCTTGCGTATGGAAGCGGCAAAGGCCGTAGCTTCGTCGATCCGCCCGGCCAATGCCAGGCAGTGCGCGGCGACGGAGAGAATGATGGCGTGAGCGTTGGGCCGCGCTGCTGCTCGAAGCGCCCATTCGGCCGCTTCCTCGAATTGACCGAGACGAACATGGGCCATGGCGCGCACACCCAGCATGCCGAACAACAGCGGATCGACGGGGCTCAAATGACGCGAGTGGTCGGACGATCCGATCGCCGCTGTCGGATCGCCTGACTGGGACTGGACGAACGACAGCGCGTAGTGACCTAATGCGAAATTCGGGCTGAGTTCGACAGCTCTTTCAAGCTCGACAAGCGATTCATCCTGCCGATGCTGCAGCCAAAGAGCCCGGCCCATGGCCCAGTGCGCTGCCGGATTGTTATCGTCGACAATAAGGCTCTGGCCAGCCGCAGCGTATGCCTGATCAGTTTCGCTTGCATAGTCACCCCACCGTTGGAAGGCGTTCTGCCAATGGGTGAACGACAGGCCCGCATGCGCTCTGGCAAAGGTTGGATCGAGCTTTATCGCCACCCCGAAAAAGTGTTGCGCGAGCTCGTTCTCCTGCCGCGTGAACCTGTACATGTGCCAGAGGCCGCGGTGGTAGGCCTCCCAGGCGTTCAATGAGCTTGGCGATTTGAGGATCGCGCGGTTGCGCTCGGCCACCTCGATTTCGCCGGAGATTGACGAAACGATCCTGTTGCCGATTTCGTCAAGAACAAGAAATGTGTCATCGAGCTTGTGATCGAAGACCTCCGCCCACACGATACGCGCGGTTCGCACCTCGACAAGCTCCGCCCGCACCAGAATGCGGTTTTGCAGATACCGCACGCTGCCGCTGGCGACGTAATCCACGTTCAGGCGACGGCCGGCATCCTCGGGGCCAATATTTCGCTCTGCAAGCACAAAAACCGAACCGCGTGCGATCACAAAAAAGCTTTTCAGCCGGGCCAGGCGCGTGATGATGTCGTGGGTAAGGCCGTCTGCGAGCCCGCCCCGTATCAGTTCGCTGCTTGTCTCGAGTACAAACGGCATGACCGCAAGTGACGCGTGATGGTCCGCACCGGCAATCGGGGTCGTTGGTGAAATCAAATCGATGCGCGGAGCGGCGGGAATGTAGATGTGCTCGGCAGTTGTGGCCTGTCGCCGGCTTTTGATTGCGGGCCATGCCTCCCGTACCGGCGTGAAGTCCAGTCCCTCCGCCTCGAACAACCGTGCCGCGGTTGCAAGGTGTTCTTCGCATTCCACTATCTGCCCGCGCTCCGCAAGCGTTGCCAGCAACGCCAGATGCGCGCGCTTGTCGAATGGCGCGAGCGCGACCCATGCATTCAGAATGGATGAAATCTCGTCCGAATCTGCCGGCAGTTTCTTTGCCAGATGTTCAAGCACGGCAGCGTGGCAGGAGCGGAACCGGCGCCGCTGGGCGATCAACCAATGATTGAAATGCGGACTGCGATCGATCTCCAGCCCTTCAAGAAAATCACCGGCGAAGTGCCGGGAAAGCTCCCGCAACCGCGGTAGGTCGAGCGTCTCGATCCCTTCCTCCGCAGCCGAGGCAATATGAAGGGCATCGACGAAACAGCTACTGAGATCGAGCCGGATCGTGTCGTCGGTGGTTTCAATTCGTTGGTGGCCCGGTTCGTTGAGAACACCTCGTAGCTTGCTGAGACTCCAGCGCAGTTCGCCGCGCGGATCGTTGGGCACATCCCATAACAGATCGCAGAGGCGGCTGCGCCCGACCGCGTGCGGCGTCAGCGCCAGATAGGCGAAAAGAGCACGCACCTTGCGTGACGCGGGAAGTTCCAGCGGGACACCGTTCTGGGCGATTGTCAGGGGACCAAGCATCCGCACGCAAACGCCGGCAGCATGGCCGGTCAGCGCTACCAATGCAGATTCCACGTGCGTTTCCACGCTTGTTCCCACGATGCCCCCACGTATTTGTTCTATCATGGAAATCGAAAAGTTGCATCCGGCGCCGTACGTGCCGGGTGCGGCTGGCGCAATTTGCGCAAAAAAACAACCATAGGGGAAAAGGATCATGACAACGCAAGCAACAATCAGAACGACGAATGGGCGCGGGCGCCTCTTCGACAGCATTCTCGACACGGTCGGCGATACACCGGTGATCAGGATCAACAATCTCGCTCCTGATCATGCCAAAATCTATGTGAAGGCTGAATTCTTCAATCCGGCTTCGTCGGTGAAGGACAGATTGGCGCTTAACATCATCGAGGAGGCCGAGCGCAACGGCACGCTGAAGCCGGGTCAAACCGTCGTGGAGGCCACCAGCGGCAATACCGGGATAGGCCTTGCCATGGTCTGCGCGCAGAAGGGCTATCCGCTGGTCGTGACCATGGCGGACAGTTTTTCCATCGAGCGGCGCAAGCTCATGCGTATGCTGGGGGCCAAGGTCGTGCTGACGCCCCGCGCACAAAAGGGGTTTGGCATGTACCGGAAGGCCGTCGAACTCGCGGAGATGAACGGCTGGTTCCTCGCCCGTCAATTCGAAACCGAAGCCAATGCCGATATCCATGAAGCGACGACTGCCCGCGAGATCATCAATGATTTTGCCGGATCGCGGCTCGATTATTTCGTGACCGGCTACGGAACCGGCGGCACTGTCGCCGGCGTTGGCCGTGTCTTGCGCCGGGAGCGGCCGGAAACGCGGATCGTTCTCAGTGAACCGGCCAATGCCCAGCTGCTCGGTAGCGGCAAGGCGCAGGAACGCGGCGCGGGCAACGCGCCGGCTGCCAGCCATCCGGCCTTCGAGCCACATCCTATCCAGGGCTGGACGCCGGATTTCATTCCGTTCGTGCTGCAGGAAGCCATCGACGACAGCTTCTATGATCAGGTCGTGCCAATTCCCGGGCCGGAAGGCATCAAATGGGCACGGGCGCTGGCGCAAAAAGAGGGTATTTTCACCGGCATTTCCGGCGGTGCAACCTTTGCCGTGGCGCATCGCATCGCCGAAACGGCGCCTGCTGGTTCGGTGATTCTGTGCATGCTTCCCGATACGGGCGAACGTTACATGACGACGCCGCTCTTCGAAGGGATCGAAGCCGAGATGGATGACGAGGAAACGGCGCTTTCGCGCTCGACCCCCGGCTACCAGTTCGCTGCCGAATGACCGGAGGTCTGAAATGGACACATCGCTCAAGCCGGTAGCAAGGAATGCCGAAGAAACGCTCGATCCAGAGGACTGGGCGGGCGTCCAGACGTTGTCGCATCAGGTCATCGACGACGCGATCGGTTACCTGCGCAATGTTCGCGAGCGCCCGGTCTGGCAGGACATGCCAGGGGAGGTCAGGGCTTCCTTCGACGCTCCCTTGCCGCAGTCACCGGCACCGCTTGCCGACGTCTATCGCGAGGTAACGGATACGGTGATGTCCTATCCCATGGGCAACATTCATCCGCGTTTCTGGTCGTGGTACATGGGCACGAGCAACTTTACCGGCGCTTTGGGCGATTTTCTGGCGGCCATTCAGGGCTCTAACCTTGGCGGCGGCAATCACGCCGCCGCATTGATGGATCAACAGGTCGTCAACTGGTGCAAGGAAATGCTGGGCTTTCCAGCCTCGGCCAGCGGCACGCTGGTCAGTGGCGGCTCGATGGCCAATATCATCGGCTTGACCGTGGCGCGGAACGCCAAGGCTGGTATCGACGTGCGCGAGCAGGGCGTCGCTGCGATCAAAAAGCCCTTGCGTTTCTATGGGTCGGATCAGCTCCATAGTTGCCACCGCAAGGCAATGGAGGCGCTCGGCCTCGGAAACCGCGCGCTCCGGCGCATCGGCACCGATGATGAGTTGCGCATTGACCTTTCCGCATTGCGCGCGGCAATCGCGGAAGATCGTGCGGCGGGACTTCAGCCCGCCTGCGTGATCGGAACGGCAGGCACCGTCAACACCGGCGCCTTCGATGATCTGCAAGGCCTCGCGACATTGGCAGCGGAGGAGGGGCTCTGGTTCCATGTCGATGGCTGCATTGGCGCGCTCATCGCCATCGCGCCCGAAAACAGGTGGCGCGTTGCAGGCATAGAGCGCGCGGACTCCGTTGCGCTCGATCCGCATAAGTGGCTGCATGCGCCCTTCGAAGTCGGCTGTGCGCTGGTCCGCCATGCGGCTGCGCACCGCGAGACATTTGCCGTGACGCCGGAATTTCTGGAGATGACGTCGCGCGGCCTCGCATCCGCCAATTGGCTGCATGACTACGGGCTGCAAACCTCTCGCGGTTTCCGCGCGCTGAAAGTCTGGATGTCGCTGAAGGAACACGGTGTTCTGAAATTCGGGCGACTTATCGACCAGAACATCCGGCAGGGCCACTATCTCAATAGTCTCGTCGAAGCCGAGCCGCTTCTCGAGCTGGTCGCAACGACCAACATAAACATCGTCTGCTATCGCTATCGTCCTGAAGGGTTTTCCGGCGAACGGCTCAAGGCACTTAACACCGAGATCATGCTCAGATTGCAGGAAGAAGGGACCGCTGCCATTTCAGACACGACTGTTCACGGCGAGCATTGCCTGCGCGTCGCAATCAACAATCATCGCACACGCCAAGGCGATCTCGACCTGTTGATACGCGAAACCTTGCGCCTGGGAGCCGAGATCGCCAGCAGAAGCTGACGATCCCGTTATTTCCTTATGAAGGGCAGGCGGCGCCGGTCGCGACCCAAGCCTTGATCAGTTCGCCGAAGGCTTCCTGCGTTCCGGGTACAGGCTCCCTGCCATCGCCCGGATGCCAGCCCCAGCCGACGAGGTCGTCATGCGCCATATGCTCGACGATCTCGTCCAGGTTCTTGCCGCCATTGCGCTGTGGATCCTTGATCTGGTTGCAGATGGCGCCGAGAGACTTGCCCTCCCAGGCCATTTCGATGGGCGCTAGATGCCAGTTCGGATTGCCGGGAATGCTCTTGATCGTCTCGGCTTGCCCGATCACTTTCACATTCTCGGCTCCGTGACAGGTGTTGCACTGCATTCCGGGCATGCCCATGCCGCCTTCACCGCGCGAAACCGGGGGCTGGTGCGGATGCATGGAAATATCCTGCAGCGGCCTGTCAGTTGCCGGATGGCAATTGACACAGCGCGGATGCTCGATGACCTTGCCGGCCTCCTCGAAAAGCGCAACGGAACGCTGCTTTTCATCGGCGATCGATTGGAAAGACGATGCGGGCTTGAGCTCCTCTTTTGCCACGACCGGCTTGTCCTGGGCGCGCGAAATACTCGAGACGGCAAGCCCGCCATTGACGGCAAGACACACTGCGAGCGAGATATAAGCGATGTTGCGTTTCATCCTGCGTCCCCTCAAGCCGAAAGCACGTTGACGATCGGCAGCTGCCGGACGGGATTATTGGTCAGCCGTCGCCACGCGTTGGCAACCGCTGGACCGACCGGGGGTACACCCGGCTCGCCGACACCAGTCGGTTTTTCGGTCGAAGGGATGATCGCGACTTCGATTGCCGGCATCTCGTTGATGCGCAATGACCGGTAGTCATGGAAGTTGGATTGGACGATCTTGCCGCCTTCTCCAAGCGTGACCGCATCGAACAGGACCGCGCCCAGACCGTAGCCAATGCCGCCTTCCATCTGTGCCGCGATGACGTTGGGATTGACCGCAACGCCGCAATCGACGGCACACCATACCTTGTGCACGCGGGGTGCGCCGTCCTCACCGAGCGAAATCTCGACGATCTGCGCGACATAGCTGTCGAAGCTCTTGACGATCGCAACGCCGCGCTGGCGTCCATCAGGCACCGGCGAACCCCAATCGGCCATTTCGGCGACCTTCTTGAGCGTTCCCACATGACGGGGCTCTTTGCTCAAAAGCGCCAGCCGGCCCTCGACAGGGTCCTTGCCGACCTTCTGCAGCAATTCATCGACGAAGGTCTCGACCGCGAAGCCCGTATGCGTGTGCCCGACCGAGCGCCACCAGAGTGGCGGTACTTCCAGCTTGGTATTGTGCGCAATCACCCGCAGGTTCGGGATCGTGTATGGCAGGTTCGAAGCGCCTTCGACCGAAGTCTCGTCGAGGTCAGCCTTGCCCATGATCGACTGGCCGACGATTGTCTGGTCCCAGCCGACGATCTGGCCATCGGCATCCATCGCGCCGCGCATCTTGTGCACATACATCGGACGGTAGTAGCCGCCGCGAATGTCGTCCTCGCGCGTCCACATGTGCTTCAACGGACGCGTGCCGTCGGTTGCGCCGAAAACAGCCGCGGCCTCCTGCATATAGGGCGAGCCGAACTGCGCCTTGCGCCCGAAGCTGCCGCCGGTGATCTGCGTGTTCAGCCGGACTTTCGCAGGATCGAGATTCAAGACCTTTGCAGCGGTTTTCTGGTCCATCCCGGGGAATTGCGCGCCGTTATAGACGTCGACCGATCCATCGGCTCTCTTGATGAACACCGCATCGAGCGGCTCCATGGGCGCATGCGCGAGGAACGGAAAAACCATCGTCGCTTCGAGCGATTGCACGCCCTGTCCGCCGAATGCCTTGTCGACATCGCCATTATGCGTTGCCTGAATGCCCGTTTCTCCGAACATCTTGGTGTAGTCCGCGGTCAACTGGTCACTCGACCGGGTTTCGGCCTTGGTGAGATCCCATTCGACCTTCAAGGCGGCGCGGCCCTTCAATGCGGCAAAAGTGTTGTCGGCATAGACAGCGACGCCTTGCGGTACCTGTTTGATATCGACGACGCCCGGCACCTTGCGTGCCTCGCTGTCCTCAAAGGATTTGACCGTTGCACCGAAATGTGCCGGATGCTCGACGACTGCATAGAGCATGTTGTCGGCAGTTATATCGAGCGTATAAACGGCGGTGCCGTTGGTCTTGCTCAAGGTATCGAGCTTCGGAAGCTCCTGCCCGATGAGCACGAAATCCTTCGGGTCTTTCAGCGTGGGTTCGGCGGGAGGGGTCTGCGTCGCTGCCTTGGCGGCCAGCGCGCCGAAGCCGCTATCCTTGCCGGAGGCGGCATGTTTGATACGGCCTTTCGAAACCGTGATCTCGCTTGCCGGAACGTTCCATTCCGCAGCTGCAGCGGATACCAGCATGGCGCGGGCTGTCGCGCCCGCCTTGCGAAGCTGCTCGTAGGAATTGGCAATGGAGGTCGAGCCACCCGTGCCTTGGAGCCCAAAGGCAAGGTTTGCATAGACCTTGTCGTCCGCCGGTGAATGTACGGCGCGCATCTGGCTCCAGTCCGCATCGAGCTCTTCAGCGACGATTGTTGCGAGCCCGGTGAATGGACCCTGGCCAAACTCGATATGCTTCGACAGCACGGTGACCGTGTCGTCAGCGCCGATCTTGACGAAGGCGTTCATTGGCGAAAGCGTTTCCGCGCCGCCAGCCGGGACACCTTCGAGTGCCTGAGCGGAAAACACTTTTGGCGCGAGCGTGAAGCCGATAACGAGCCCTGCACCTGCGAGGAACGAGCGACGTGTGGCCGTGATGTTGTGAATGGTCATGGCTCAGCCCTCCATCGTGTCGGCGGCGTTATGGATCGCCTGCCGGATACGGTGATAGGTGGCGCAGCGACAGATATTGCCTGCCATCGCGCCGTCGATATCTTCATCGGTGGGCTTCGGGGTGGTTTGGAGAAGCGCCACGGCGGACATGATCTGTCCGGATTGACAGTACCCGCACTGCGGCACGTCGATTGCCACCCAGGCTTTGTGGATGGCCTCGGCTTCCTTGCCTTCGATGCCTTCGATGGTCACGACCTCAGAACCGACGACCGTTGATATCGGCGTGATGCAACTGCGGCGCGAGGTGCCGTCCATATGGACCGTGCAAGCGCCGCACTGGGCAATGCCGCAGCCGTATTTCGTGCCGGTGAGTTTCTCGAAATCGCGAATGACCCAAAGCAACGGGGTCTCGGGATCCCCGTCGAAAGTCCGTTCTTGTCCGTTGAGCTTGAAGGTGATCATGTTCGTGTCCCGCATCTGGCTGCGCACGTGGGGCGTGCTGGCTTGAGTTGGTCTGTCCTGAGCGTCCAGGCTGCATCGAACATGGTAGGTGTCCGGCGAGGGGTCAAGACACGTTTCTGCTACCAGAACCAGAAAGCACCTCGCCAGCTCGAAATAATTTTCGAGAGGCTGTCGGGTGCTCTGGCTACTGTTCGTCTTAACTGCATTGGCCCACATAAGTTCCCATTGTCGAGGAGACGAACATGAAAATTCTTTCAAGCCTTTTTGCAGTTGCGGCGGTTGCATTGACCATCACGTCGGTTCACGCCGCACCCGCGGTAAAAAGCGGGCATGTCGAAGCTGGCGGTATCAACTACTATTATGAAATACAGGGAGAAGGGGCTGGCAAGCCGCTGCTTCTGCTGCACGGGGGGCTTGGCTCCACGGATATGTTCCAGCCGATCATGCCGCGCCTCATCGAAGGTCGGCAGGTTATCGCCGTTGACCTTCAAGGGCATGGCCGTACCGAGCTCGGCAATCGTCCGATGAGCCTTGAAGCGATGGGTGACGACATGGCGGCGATCCTGAAGTCGCTTGGCCACGACAAGGCCGACGTTCTTGGCTATTCGTTCGGCGGCGGTTTAGCGTTCCGGCTGGCCGTACAGCACCCCGAAATGGTCGATCGCGTGGCGCTGGTTTCGGCAGGCTATGCGCAGGACGGCTTCTATCCCGAAATGATCAAGATGCAGGCGGCCGTGGGTGCGGGCATGGCCGACATGATGAAGGAGACGCCCATGTACAAATCCTACATAGCGGTAGCTCCGAAGCCCGAGGACTTCCCCCGGCTCCTTGACGCGATGGGTGATTTCATGCGCAAGCCCTACGATTATTCCGCCGATGTCGCGAAACTGAAGATGCCGGTGATGCTGGTGTTTGCCGATAGCGACATGTACCGTCCAGAACATGTAGTCAAATTCTACCAGCTGCTCGGCGGCGGCCTCAGAGATGCAGGCTGGATGCGCGAGACCATGTCGCAGAACCGCCTCGCCATCATCCCCAACCGCACGCATTATGACATCTTCTTTGCGCCGGAGCTGGCGGAGACCGTCATGCCGTTTCTCGACGGGCAGGACAAGGTCAAGACCTGGGACGATTTGGTGAATGCGGCCAATTGAGGCAAAGGTTAGTGGCACCTTGGCCGGACAGGGAACGTCGTTCCTGTCCGGTCAATTTTTCGCCGTCAGTTCATCCAGCGCGGCGCTTCCGCAGTGGCTCCCGGAAGCATATGATATCGGGCCGCGTAGAACGGCGGGAGACAGCCAATGGTAGCGACAGACAAAATTTTCGCGGGAGCAATCCCGGAAATTTATGACCGGCTCGTTGTGCCGATGATCTTTGAGCCCTATGCGCAGGATCTTGCCGACCGGGTGGCCAGGTTTAAGCCGCAAAACGTTCTGGAGATCGCAGCCGGCACCGGTGTCCTGACGCGGGCCATGGCTCCCCGGCTCGACGCCGAAACGCGGATCGTTGCATCGGACCTCAACCAGCCGATGCTTGATCGTGCAAGTTCGAGGCAGCAGGAAGACAGTCGCATCGTCTGGCGGCAAGCGGACGCTCTCGCGCTCCCCTTCGAGCCGCAAATGTTCGATATCGTAGTGTGTCAATTCGGGGTCATGTTCTACCCGGACAAGGTCCAGGGGCACAAGGAAGCCTACCGCGTTCTGAAGCTCGGTGGACATTATTTTTTCAATGTATGGGACAAGCTGACCACCAGTGATTTCACCCAAGTGGTGACAAACGCGCTGGAGGAGATGTTTCCGGACGACCCGCCTCGTTTCATGGCAAGGACGCCACATGGTTACTGGGACCAGAAGACTATCCGCGACGAACTGTCGGCCGCGGGTTTCAGGTCGATCACCATTGAAACGCTCGACAAGACCAGCCGTGCGAGTTCTGCGCGCGATGCGGCAACCGCACTTTGCCAGGGGACGCCGCTGCGAAACGAGATCGAAGTACGGTCGCCATCCGGTCTTGAGGCCGCCACAGAACATGTGGCACAGGCCTTGATGCGGCGATTTGGAAGCGGCGTCATCGAGGGCGGGATGAGGGCCCACATTGTCGCTGCTGTGCGCTAGCCGGGAACAGAATTGACACTGAATAGAGAAATTTGCTCCAGGGTGCGTTGAGATTCAGGTCAGGGCGAGCCGAAAATGGTAGTTTTCGAGAACCGGAGCGCAGTGAACATTCTCGTTCATGAGCACCGGATCGTAGAAAAATGCCATTTGCAGGCCGTCATGGCTTGAATATCGACACACCCTAGCGTGCAACGACCGGCTGAACCTCGAAGGTATGCCGGGTATTTCCGATAGTCAGAACTGTTCCCCACAGCACAAACAAGACGGCTGCCAGCAACACAGCCATGATCAGGAAGTCCCGAAGTTCCAAAGGTTCAATGTCGCGATTCCGCATATCACTGGTCCCCGATTCGTTTGTCTGTATTGTGCGGAAACCGTTATTTCTCCTCAATAAACCGTCGCCTCACTAAAATTAATTAGGGCGTGTAGTCATAAATCCAGACGCCACAAATTGGCGATGTCCGCTTCACTACGGGTCAGCGACGGATTGCCCTCAACAGTCTGCTTCTCTAATCGGGCATTTGGGTCAAGCTCTTTTTTAATCTTCGGCGGCCTGATCGTTCACGCGGGTCACGCTTCTCTTCGCAGTCTGTTGGCTC
>NZ_QPJM01000031.1 GCF_003337575.1 Phyllobacterium bourgognense | reverse complement strand
CGGCCGAGAGCAATTGTCAGATAAGAGCCGCCTGCGGCATAAACGACGGCAACTACGAAGAGAAACGGGCTGATCGACCACAGCACTCCTGAAAATGCAAAGATCGTAAGAGCGCTGTTGAATATCATGAGGATGAACGAGAGGGTGGTGACCGTGAAGGAACGGACGTCATCGGCGATCCGTTGATCGGGATGAGTGAGTTGCCCCGAAACATCCATACTGAAATAGGTGGCGTCGGACAGATAAAGGCTGATTGCCCGGCGGGTCAGGAAATCGCGCCAGAGCAGCGCCAAACGTTCTTCGACGAACCGCGCAAAAACGGCGACGACGGTTGAAGCGGCGAAGACCCCAATGTAGAAGATCGCTTGCTGGGAAAATTCTGCCGTCTGTCGTTCGGCGATGGCCGTCATGAAATTCCTGCCCACGTAGCTGTTGACAACGTTCAGTGCGTTAAGCCCGCACAAGAGAAGGACCAGGCCGACAAGCAGCCATCTCGCTTTTATACCGGCCTCGGAGGTCATAAAGATCTTGACCGCGCGTACAAAGCGAACTGCCGTTGTCTTGAGGGGAGTTTCCTGTTTATCCATGACGTCCCTCGGCATGTTGATTGAACTAAGTTGCACACCGCTCATCCGGCGGTGAGGATGATACGGCGGGGACGGACGAGAAACCCGGAAGCCTCGTACTAGCCCACCAAATTCTCTGGACCAGGGCGCGCCGCCGGTCCGGTGGGCGCTCGCCCTGGGATGCGGGTTGATTCAATATGCTGGCGATCAGGTTTCACCCCGCAAGGTACCCGACTTCTGTCCAGGCCGTCACAGTATCCTAATGACCGCCCAACCATTCCGCCGATGGTTAGGTCCGCAACTAGCACCAACGGTTCGAAACCGATTGGTGCGTAGCTATATCGAAGGTCTATGGCGTTCTACGTTCTTGACGCATCCAAACTGGTTCAACAGAGTTTGATTTTATCTTGTTTCCCCGACCATGACCACAACGGCAACATGGACTTATTGCTGTCGGAACAAAGACGCGTTCGTCTTCGACGGTCGCCGGCGAAGCCCAATGCCTGGCCTGTTCCGATCAGTTGCAAGGTTCCCGCTCACGCTGACGCTACAACTAAGTGGCCCTGCTGATTGGTTGCGTCATGTGCATATGCTAAGAAGGGTCCGCTGCGGCCAAGGAATGTGCGCGGTGTTCGCAGACCGCGCCTCCGGACGAAGCCGACAGAGGAGGGTTGATCAATGGACACGATTCTCGTCGTCAACGCCGGCTCGTCTAGCCTGAAATTCGAGGTGTTCGCCGTCGGTACTGCACTGGTGAAGCTGGTTAAGGGCCAGGTGGAGGGCATTGGAACCGCACCTCACTTTACGGTCAAGAACACAAATGGCGAGCAGGTCGTGGACAGGAGCTATACATCGGGGGATGTTCCAGACCTCGCCGCGGCCATGCATCACGTTGGAACGTGGTTACGGGGACAACATGAGGGTCAGCTTGTCGCGGTTGGCCATCGCGTCGTCCATGGAGGGCCGGATTACGCGCATCCGGTACGTGTCGATCAGCACGTCCTCGAGGACCTTGAGCGATATGTACCACTTGCGCCACTTCACCAGCCCAACAACCTCGCTGCCATCCGGACATTGCTGGAGCGCCGGCCAGACCTCCCGCAGATTGCATGCTTTGACACTGCGTTTCACTACGGCCATGACCCTGTAACGGACCACTATGCAATACCTGCGCATTTTTTTGCCGAGGGAGTACGGCGATACGGCTTCCACGGGCTATCTTATGAGTATGTGGCAGGTCGTCTTAGGAATATTGCACCAGATATTGCCACGGGACGCGTCATCGTTGCGCATCTTGGCAGCGGCGCTTCGATGTGTGCTTTAAGGGACGGGCACAGCCTCGAGTGCACATTCGGATTTACGGCCCTTGATGGGTTGCCTATGGGGACGCGATGCGGGCAGATCGATCCTGGCGTTCTGCTCTATCTTATCGACCAGGGCAGTATGACCTCGTCAGAATTGCAGGACATGCTCTACAATGAGTCTGGTCTTAAAGGATTGTCCGGCATCAGCAACGATGTGCGTGATCTTCTGGCAAGCGACGACGCCCGAGCCGCGTTAGCGCTCGACCATTTCGTCCATCGGATCAGTCTCAACGCAGGTGCGCTTGCTGCAGCGCTGGGTGGTCTTGAGGCGTTCGTATTCACCGCTGGAATCGGCGAGAACTCGCCAATTATGCGCGAGCGGATCGCAAAAAGACTTAGTTGGCTTGGGGCGCAGCTGGATCCTGCCCGTAACGAAACCGGGGAAATCCTTGTCTCGACAGCCGATAGCCGGATCGCACTCTATGTGGTGCCTACGGACGAAGAATTGATGATCGCCCAACATACGCTTGGTATGATTACTGTATAGAAACACGACCGGTGGTCGCACAATTCCATGACACCGCTATTTCACTCTAACAGAACGTCATCGAATTCTTTGCCGAAATGAGCTATTTTGTGCTTAGGCGAGCTAGCCACACTATGCTGAAAGATAATTGGGCCGATCCGCGAGGCAGCTTGATCGCGTTCCTTTCTATGCAGGCCAATGGCAATGCGTCGTATGGGTGGGGGCTCTCGCGACCCATCCGGAAAAAGATGTTCTCTACGCAACCGTATCGAAGGGAGGAACTGATGGCACGCATCACACTCAGACAATTGCTCGACCACGCAGCCGAGAAAGGCTACGGCGTACCTGCCTTCAACATGAGCAACATGGAGCAGGCGCTTGCAATTATGGAGGCGGCGCATGCAGTGGACGCTCCTGTCATCCTCCAAATCTCGCGTGGTGCTCGAGCTTATGCCAACGATATCATGTTGAAGCACATGATGGACGCAGTGACAGAAATCTATCCCCGAATTCCAGTCTGCGTCCATCTTGACCACGGTAATGAGCCCGGCACCTGCATGACTGCCATCCAGTCGGGGTTCACCTCGGTGATGATGGATGGCTCCATCATGGCTGATGGCAAGACTCCTGGTGACTGGCAATACAACGTCGGGGTAACGAAAACGGTGGTTGATATGGCGCATCTCGGCGGCATATCGGTCGAAGGCGAACTTGGTGTTCTGGGCTCGCTAGAAACTGGAATGGGCGACAAAGAGGATGGTCATGGTGCGGAAGGGCCACTCAGCCACGATCAACTGCTTACCGATCCGGATGAAGCCGTGAAATTCGTCGCAGAAACGAAAGTCGACGCGCTGGCTGTTGCTATGGGTACGTCACATGGAGCCTACAAGTTTAGCCGAAAACCTGATGGCAGGGTGCTGGCAATGAATGTGATCGAAGAAATTCACCGCAAGCTGCCGAATACGCACCTCGTCATGCACGGTTCATCCTCGGTGCCAAAAGAACTGCAGGAGATCATCAACAAATACGGCGGCGACATGAAACCGACGTGGGGAGTGCCGGTGGAGGAAGTCCTGCGCGGCATCAGGAACGGTGTGCGCAAGGTCAACATCGATACCGATTGCCGTATGGCAATGACCGGGCAAATACGCAAAGTTCTGACGGAGGATCGCAGCGAATTCGACCCTCGCAAATATCTTGGGCCCGCGATGGCTGCGCTAACCAAGCTCTGTCGTCAACGCTTCGAGGAATTCGGAGCGTCTGGCAATGCTACTGCGATCCAGGCGCTGCCTGTTTCCGAGATGGCCAAACGTTATCAGTCTGGGAATTTGGATCCCATATTCGGTTGATGATGCAAACTGAGTAGGGCTTTCGACGGGGGACGCATCTACTTTGTTTTGGCCTGCACTTCATTGATTCGACGGTTGCAACATGTCGAATATTCCTCCGCTCACCGGCACTCTGCAACATGGGTCGATGCGGCGGAGGACCCAGGATCTCCAGTCTAAGCTCGCTCGCCACGACGGTTGCAATCTCATCCAGTTTCTCGTCTCCAAGAGCGCTCGCCAAGTACTTCGAAGAAGCGTTCAAAGCCTACGGACGGGATGACGATTAGAAGCCGGGAGCCTTGCCAATGTTTTTGAAGGTAGACCTGATGGCGAGGGTAACAAATGCGATGCCGCAAAGTCTTACGTCGTGCACCTCATCTCAAGGCAATGAGAATGACCTTCAGCAACGCCCATACCTCATGGGGTCTTCCCCAGAGCTTGTCCGGCTCCAAACTCAAGCGCGATCTGAACCCCAATTCAGGAAAAAGCCGACATCGCCGGGCATTCCGCCGGGGAAACTGATGACCATCGCCTTGAGCTTGAAACCCTGCGGCTTGGCAAGTTTCTGATAGCGATCATAAAACTCCTTTGCCTTGCCTTGCAGTGTTGCCGGCCAGTCTTTGTCGCCGCTGTTTATTGCGCGACCGCTGTCCGAACAAAGATCCGATGAAAAGCTATAGACCATAGCCTCGAATTTACCCGCCTGGACAGCGTTCGCCACAAGCCGGCGAACCGCGAGGACGTCCGCTTCGCTGACATGGTTTTTGAGGAAATCTTCAGCGAAGTCGGCCGCCTTCTTCTCCTGGACTGCCTTTGCTTTCGCCTGTTTTTCGTCTTCCTCCCTTGCACGCCGTATGACTTCCTTGCGAATCTCCTCTGCGCTTGGGGGCATCGCGTTCAAATCTAGGGGTTCTTTTTTCTCTGGCATCTGCTTGATCCTTTCGTGGATGACGTTGCTTGACGGATACCGCCTTCAAAGCACGTCGGGGACCACGGCGGCGGTAGCCTCTGGCGCGATATAGTCGTCGGGCCGCTTTTTCCGCTTGCCAAGATCCGGTGCGTCAAATTTTACCCGTTCGTAGGGATCGACTTGAGGATGTGTGAGATGCAGTTGATGCGCGCGCGCTCCTTGTCATCGGACGGGACAATCCACCACGGAGCATCGGGCCTGTCCGTCACCTTGAGCATCTCATCGCAGGCGCGGAAATAATCCCACTAACTTGGCGGCCAAGTCCCGGATTGCAACAATGTGCATTCAAATCCCCTGACATGCAGCTTCAGCAGCAGTATACGCCCAAGAGGTCGGCCTGTCTCAAAAACAAATGGGGCGGGCAACTTCCGCCAAAGGCGTTCGCTTACGACGCTCATCACGTGCGCTCAACTATATCAACCCCGGTGGGAGCTCGCCGTGACGGAACGGCGCAAGTCGGACATGCGGTCACCGATATCGGGCGGTTTAATGGGAGGTTCTATCGTGAATTAGCGCATGGCGCGGCGGCACCACATTTACGCGGTCGTTACTGTAACGTACTTCCTTATTCTGTTTCATACCGCACTGCTGTTTTCGCACCCGTCCAGACCGAAGAGGTCTAAGGTCATGCGGAACTCGGAAGTCAGGTTATCGGGGCGGCCGATGTCGTTTGATGATGAACTCTCAGTCATTCTCGATGCCATTTCCCAGCCATCATAATTAAGGGCGCGGATTCTCGCTTCCGCTTCCTGAACCATGCGGCAAGTGTCCTCCTCGGCAAATCGCGCGACGAACTGATAGGAGGCACAGATCATGATATCTTGCCTGCGGAGCAGGCCGATCGCATCCGTGACATGGATCAACACGTCGTCAAAAGTGGCCAGGACGTCAGTTTCGAGGAGGAAATCAGTTTGCGGATGGAACAACAAGTCCCTTTGTGACGCAAAAGCATCGAGTTGAACTGGCCGGCAGGACATCGAGGAAGAATAAGCTGGTCGTGGTGACAACTCGGGATGTGACCGCGCGAAGAAGGGCAGAGGCCGAACTCCGTGCGAGTGAGGAACACTACCGTTCTTTGGTGGAGCTCCATCCGCAAGTGCCGTGGACGGCGGGTCCGTCTGCAGAAGTACTCGAAGCGGGCCCTCGCTGGAAGGAGATTACCGGCTTTGAACCAGCCGAAGCACTCGGAACAGGCTGGGCGAAGGCGATCCACCCCGACGATCTTCCAAATGCAGAGCGACAATGGTCCCAGTCGATTGCAACCGGTGATCCATTGGATATCGAGTTCCGCTTAGGGGGTGCAAAGCGAGGGTATCGCTGGTTTCGCAGCCGGGCAGCTGCGCTCAAGTCACACGACGGCACCGTCATCCGATGGTAACTCCGAGCGAAACAGCAGCATCTTGTAACGCCAACAGCAAGGTCATCGGCGAGAAATCTCATCGTCCATCGCAATTGGCTACCTTAACTGCAGTTCGTATAAAACCCGGCATCCCGACGAGAATTCATGTACCCGAAATAATGCCCATGCCCGCCATCTCTTCCATAGCTTTTTTCGCTGGCTCGTCGCCATTGTCGGCTGCCTTCCTGAGCCATTCCGCAGCCCGGCTGTTGCTTTGCTCTACACCTCTACCAAGATAGTACATTAAGCCGAGGTTGCGCTCCGCCACGTGCTCACCGAGTGCCGCTGCCTTATTGAACCAGCTCAAAGCCAATGCATCGTCCTGCTTGACGCCCTGTCCCAGGAAGTACAGGTGGCCGACATTGGTTTGCGCACCGGCAAATTCCTGAATGGCCGCCTTATTGAACCATTCAAAAGCCATCGTGTCGTCCTTGGGAACACCTTTACCTTCCAAGTACAACTGGCCGAGACTTCCCTGAGCTGGACCAAATCCCTGCTCGGCAGCTTTGCGAAGCTGGGCCGATGATAAATACGCGGTCTATGGCGAAGTGTCGTTGAATACCAGCGTGAGCAACTTTGCCGACAGTTACAGCGTCAATGGCACAACGGGCTTCAAGGTGAAGTTCTGATCGCCGTATATTCAAAGCGTTAGGCAGCATCTAGCCCGAGGCCAGTATTGGTGTCCCTTCACCAAAAATAGCCAGCATAGCTCGCTGCCAAGAAGAGAATGAAAACCGACAAGACGCCGCCGATGCAGAACGAGAGAAGGCTTGGCCGGCCATCTGGATCATCATCAAACTCCAATCGCATTGGCTCATTCCCTGCGTATGATCTGGCCGTCGTGTATTTCGAAAACACCGTTGCCGCCGCCTTGAGAATGGAAATCTATTTCCAGTTCCTACATCGACCAAACACTCTGTCGCACGAACTGCATTGAATCAGAGTGTCGTCCTGGACGTCATCCGGGATGCGTAAATAGATCGTACCGCATTCTGGGCATTCGAGTTTGTGATCGAGACGTTTGTGCATCTGATTACCTCCCAACATCACCCAATAAAATTTTACACTCAATTTTTCGGGCTACAATCATATGTCTGCCAATGGACAAATAGCGCTTAGAAACGACCATTTCCGAGCTCATTCACAAAATAATAATGGCAGGGGGCTCCTGCCTCACGCCACGTCTCAACCAGCTCTTGGCGGCCGCCCATAGGTCAGTCGATGATGGCATTTTTCGCGAACATTTTGACCGCTTGCAGACAAAGCCGGAACCAAATCCTTTGCCCCGTATTTTCGTTTTTGGCCCTGCTAGAAGATACACATACGGCACTACATTATGACGAAGCGCAGAGACAAAAGCGCAGCTGTCGAAGGTTTTCGGCAGGCTGCCAAGCACATAAAAGACTACGTTGCTTACGGACCCCATGCGGCCCCGGCCAACGACCGGCAGTTCGATGACCTTCTCAAGCGCCTGGACAGTGCCGAGGACGCGCAACGGCGGGAAAGCCCGATCCGGCGCTAGTCGATCAGCAGTGAGGAAATTCCCCTGGGACGCCACCAGCCTCTCGGCGCTTTTGCCCGTAGGCTTCTGTGGTTTGGCCGATATGTCCTTGGTCCCCTCATCTTTTTTTCCCGCGTTGCTCATGGAATTACCCTCCGTTGCGAGGGAGATTTTAGCAAAACTTCGAAGGTGGAAGAATTGGGGAAAGGCCTGAGATTAGGGAGGAAAAGTGGCAAGCTAGCCTTTTGTATCGGTAAAGAGAGCACTCGACTTCATAAAGTCGGCCAAGATCCTGTTCGAAACCACGCAATTTCAGCACAAGTCTTGCCGCCCGCTCAACCAACCTGTTCATGGTCTGTCAAACAGAGCCGGCATGATCGATCGATAGCAGCTGTCAGGACGTGGAACGATATCAATCAATTGGCCGACTTCCTGAGCACTGGCGGGCAAATTTCCAGGTAAATGGTAATCCTGCAATCGATCGGTCGGCCCTCCTGTTGCCGGACAAAGGCAATTTTCCCCATTTTGATTTCATGGCTTGAACGACCGCGCTGCTCGGTCCAAACGTTGACAATCGTAGCTGTGCTATGCGGATCTGTTTCGGTGCGCTTGCGTTGGGTCGCTTCCCAGTACCTGCCTGCCGCAAAGCCAAGCGCCAAAACGATCATCCAGAAAATCGCCGCCTTCCACCCTATGCGCCTAAATCCAGGATAAGGACCAGTCACCAGCCCTGCTGTCGCGAACCATCTTAATGGCTTCTTGTCGAACAGCCCGGTCGGCGCTTTCTACATGTGGGATGGGTAGGCGGACGGGGGTGGAGTTTCATCCCTCTTCATCACTGGGTTTCTCTGGCTTGGTCCATGAAGAAGTGACCATTTGTCTTTAATTAACGCTTGACCAAGCACAGCGTAACCGACCCCTAATAGTATCACGAACACTCTGGCGGGTGGAAAAGCCAGATGATCAAAAACATGCTGATGGCGCACCTACGACGACCATCTAGTCGCCCGACTTTAGGAACTCGATGATCGTCTTGCGTTGCGCGGCATCGGTAATGCCGCCATAGGGTTTCATGCTGTTGCCTCTTACCACCTGGTCGGGATTGGCGATGAACTGGTCGAGATTCGCCTCGTCCCAAGTGATGCCGGACTGCTTCATCGACGACGAGTAGTTGTAGTCCGGCAATGAGCCGGCCTTGCGGCCGACGATGCCGGCGAGGTTCGGACCTTGCCGGTTGTCGCCTTCCTTCATCGTATGGCAAGTGCGGCAGCTGTTGTTGAAAGCGGTCTGACCATCGTCCTGGGCAAGCGCGAGAGGGCACGTCAGCCCGCCGACGAGACCCAGCGCGAGAAAGCGCGTGTTCATGTCGTTCTCCGGTTCTGGTGCCAGAGGCACAACGTCTGCCGGTCAAAACCGTTCCCTGACGCTGGCGCAATTCACTCGCCAGCAGTGCTGCCCGCCAAAAACCTTGCGGTCTCCTTTATCGGTCTCAGATATCGCTTGGCAGACATTGCATGCTCACGCGATTTCGTTGCCATCGGGAGTGCCAGGTGTACCTTCTTGCGTTGCTGCGACGTGATCCATTCTCCATCGAATGCCTTCAAGAAAACCTCTGCAGCAGATTCGGTCCGAAAGCAGTAGATGTTGTAGTGCTCGCCGTCCGAGTAAATATCAAAGCCGAGGCGCTGCATCCCAGTTTGCGGGATAAAAACAAGACATTGTCGAACTGGTAACGCACGGCACCGCGAGCAGCACGACCTGAAAGGGATAGTTCCTGTCAATCTGCCAATCTCTTAGTTCGTGTCGGCTTCGGCTCATGGGGCATTCCTGAAAAACAAGGCCGTCCGCTCCCCATCGCGCGAGACAGCGTGTGGCAATCAATTCAAATTGTCAGGACGATCGCAACCAGCGTCTGTTCATATTTGTTCTCAAGCTGGCCAGAAACAGGGCACGGTGCCGAAGCGGATGATCACCGACAAGTTGCGCTCCTATGGCGAGCAAGGCGTCAGGTCATTCCAGACGTCGAGCATCGTTCTCACAAAGGCTTGAACAACCGAGCAGAGAATTCGCATGTTCCTTTTCGAAAACGCGAGCGAATGCGCCAAGGCTTTCGATCGACCGGCAGCTTGCAGCATTTTGTTTCCGTCTTCTCTGCTGTTCGCAATCTCTTTGTTCCGTCCCGTATAAATCGCTCAGCATTTCAGATCCGAAATTACCGCCTGCATGCCATGGGTGAGTGGAAAGCAATCAGCGGCCAGATTGCCTGAAAAGAGGCTCATGCCTTTCGCACGACTAGCCTCCAAACAATGTGACAGTGCGGCGGTGGGTTCTACATGCTGGCCCATCTACCATCATAAATGGTGGCTCACGGTTCGGGGAGTCAATGTTGCTTTCTAGTGAGCCGCCATCCAATGCGCCTGTACGTGATCCGCAAACCGGTCATTTGATCTCCCCGGTCGCCGCTACTCTTTGCATCAAGCCGCGCGGCGCGCTGACCATCAATCAAGCACGGAAAGTGGATGCCCTCAAACAGGGATCACGGATGTTTGCCGTTTTGCGCAGCTTCTGCATGCGATTTCGCGGATTATTTCGTGGCCGAGCTTCGGCGAAACTCGAAGAATGGATCGATGATGCCATTCCATTCTGGCCTCGCCTTCTTAGCCCGTTTAGCGCGTGTACTTCGCCGGGATATCGACGCCGTCTGCAACGCCATCGACCTGCCCTGGAGCAATGGTCAGGTGGAAGGTCAGATCAACCGACTGAAGACGATCAAGCGCGCAATGTATGGCAGAGCGGGACCAGAGCGTCTCAAAGCTCGGATGATGCCAATCAAATTGGCCGATCTCCACACAAAGTGAGGCCGACCCTGATTAAATGCAGTACGACAGGCGCTTCTCGCCCTCCGCGGGCTCTGACATAAGCGGGCATCAGGCGTAGATGCTGTCCAATTCAGAGTACCTTGCCCGGATTCATGATGCCGTTTGGATCGAGCATGGCCTTGATGGAGTGCATGAGGGCAAGTTTCACCGGATCGACAAATGCATGCAGATCTTGCCGTTTATCCAGGCCGATACCATGCTCTGCCGAGAACGATCCGCCTAATTCGCGCAGGTTGGCGTAGACGATTGCCTTGGCGGCATCCTTGTCCGGCGCTCCCGCAACGCCGACATGCAAATTACCATCGCCGAGATGCCCGAACGCAAAGCCCCGAACGTCGGGTCCGAGCGTGGGGACGCCTTCGTTGAAGTGCGTCAGCCACGTTTCAAGTTCCTGCAATGGCACCGAGATATCAAACCAGTAGCCGTTCGGATGAATGCGATCGACCACGCTGCTGTCCTCACGAATATTCCAGATCTCGGTGCGCTCCTTCTCGCTCTGGGCGAGGATTGCATCGACGACAAGTCCTTCTTCGATGGCCTCGGCAAGGGCTTCTTCAAGGTCTGATTGCGCCGCCTGCTGATCCGCAGCGTGAATTTCCAGGATGAGATATGCTGGCGCTTCGGCAAAGGCAGCGAGGGAGGCTGGTCCCAGATTTGCTGACGCAAACGCAAAATAGTCCCGTGCCATGAACTCTGCACGAAGAAGGTCAAGACCGCGTTGCAGCTTCCGGAACAAAGCGATCGCATCGCTTGCAGAGGGGCAGGCGACAAGAGCGGTTGCTGTGAACTCGTCGCTTGGCACCAGCTTGATGACCGCGCGCGTTACAACTCCCAGCGTGCCCTCGGCTCCAATGAACAATTGCTTCAGGTCATAACCCTCGTTGGATTTCGTCACCTGCGCCATATCGCTCATGATTCTGCCATCAGGCAGCACCACTTCGAGGCCAAGTACACGATGACGCATGACGCCGTGGCGAAAGGCCTCCATGCCACCGGCATTGGTCGAAATCATGCCGCCAATGGTGGCGCTGCCGCGCGCAGCAATATCGATGCCGGTGGTGAGCTCCACCTTTGCAGCTGCATCTTGTAGCGACAGCAGCGTCACGCCGCTTTCTACGATAGCAGTTCCGCCATCTGCAGAAAGGGATACGATCCTGTTCATGGCGGCAAGGGAGAGGATGATTTCTCCGACCGCCGATACGCCGCCACCCACCAGCCCGGTGCGTCCGCCATGTGGCACGACGGCAATCCGGTGCTCGTTGCTAAGGCGCAGCAACGACGCGACTTCTCTGGTATCGCGAGGGGTGACCATCACCGCGGCATCGAGATTGCGTTCATCGGAACCGGGGTGAATGAGGCTCAATGCTTCGCCGGTCTTCACGCCGCTGGCGCCGACGATCACGCGCAATTTCTTGAGAATCTCGCCTGCAATCATTGCGGATCTATCGTCCTGCGCCGGTCAATGAAAATTCTGAAGGCGAGAATGATCGCCGTGATTACGATCAGCAAGACCGAGATCGCAGCGATGGCCGGATCGATGTTGTCGCGTAGTCCCATCCACATCAGACGCGGCAGCGTGATCGCATTGACGCTGGTGATGAACAGCGTCACGCCGATCTCCTCCCACGACAGCACGAATGACAACAGTGCTGCGGTTGCAATGCCAAACTTGATGTTGGGGATGATGATCCTGAAGGCGCGTGTTGCCAGATTGGCGCCAAGCCCTCGTGCGGCAAGGTCTATGCGACGATCGACCTGAAATAGCGCGACGAGGATGAGCACCACCGCAAAGGGTGTGATCATCACGGCATGGGCGAGCGTCACGCCCAGCCACGTGTCGTAGCCGATCCAATTGTTAAAACTCGATAGGGCCGTCATCAGAAAATACAGCGTCATCGCGGAAACCACAGGCGGTACCACGAGGGGGAGTAGAACGAAGCCAATCAGCAGCGCTGAGAAGCGCGGCTGGAACATCCAGATGCCGAGCCCGAACATGGTCGCCAACGCCGTGGCTATCACGCTCGAAAGGATGCCGATGCGCAGGCTGAGCAGGATGCTCTGGCCCCAGGCAGGATTATCTATCAACGCCTGGTAATGCCGCAGCGACAGTGTTCCGGAGGGCATGGAGAGAAAGCGCGCCGGCGTGAATGATACGGGAATGACCGCGATCAGTGGCATCAACAGGAACAGTGCTACCGCTGTGGCAACGAACAAAATGACGGGACCTGGACGGGATGAACTCATATTAACCAATCAGATGCGCAGGTTTGATGAAGCGTCGCATCAGTGCAAGGAGGGCACCGATGAACAGCACGAGGACAACGCTGATCGCCGCACCGAGCCCCCAGTCCGGACTCTGAAATATCCGAAGATAGACGAGTTCGGCCACCATGACGCTGCGGCCGCCGCCGAGAATGGCCGGTGTGACGAAGAAGCCAAGCGCGAAGACGAATACAATCAGTGCGGCACCGATCAACCCGCCATAGGTCAACGGCACGAAGACAGTCCAGAAAATGCGCGTTCGCGATGCACCCATGCCGCGTGCCGCAAGCAAAACGCGTTCGTCGATACTGCGCATGGCCGAAGCGATCGGAAACACCGCAAAGGGTATCAGGAAATGTGTCATGCCAATGATGACGCCAAGCTCATTGCGTGCGAGTGCAAACGGTTCGCTGATGATGCCAGCTGACTGGAGCCACGTGTTGATAAGCCCCCGGTTGGACAGCATCGCCAGCCAACCGAAGGCTCGCGTCAGCACCGATATCCAGAAGGGGACGAGGATGCAGAATTCCGCCAGCATGCGCTGAACCGAACTGCCTCGAACCCACACATAGGCGATTGCATAGGCGGTGACGAGCACGGCGGCAGTCACGATGAGGCAAATCCGCAAGGTGCGAATGAAGACGGATTGGACGAGAGGATCCGTCAGCAGCGCCCGGTATTGGCCGAGACCGACTTCGGGCATGGTGAAACTCCAGCGGACGACACCCAGAAATGGAACGACATAGGCAAGTCCGAGGAACAGCAACAGCGGCGCCAGCAACAGAATCTTTCTAAAGGTGATCGATCTTCCGATCATTCGCGTTCCTGGCATTATGAATCAAAGGCTTGGCGCGAAAACTTAATTTTCGCGCCAAGAGCGATCAAGCCGAGATGACTTTCGTGTATTCGTCGAATGCCGTGCCGTAGTTCTCGGCATACCACTCCATGTTCAGCGGGACCTGCTTGGACATATTGGCGGGATCCACAGGATTGATGCGCTTCTTGCCTGCCGGGATCAGCGCGTCCGTCGCAGGATTTGCAGGGCCCTGGCCGAGCATGTTGAACATCTCGAGCTGTCGTTCCGGCGTCTGTGCGCTGGCGATGAATTTCATCGCATTGTCCTTGCCGCCGGGATTACCCTTCATCACGCCGAGCGCACCGGGTGAAATCAGGCCCTGGTCCCAGATGAACTTGATATTGCCGCCGGAATCCTGCTCCAGCAATGAGGCGCGTGTCGACCAGATGAGTGCCATCGAGGCTTCTCCATCCATCAAAACAGACTGGCTTTCCGCGCCGCCGCCCCAGTAGGCCACCACGTTTTCCTTGAATGCCGCAATCTTGTCATGCGCGCGCTTGAGATCAAGCGGATAGAGTTTTTCCGGTGCAACGCCATCGGCGAGAAGCGCAGCTTCCCACATCGCCGAACCCCACTTATAGAGCGATCGTCTGCCGGGAAACTTCTTGACATCGAAGAAGTCGGCCATGCCGGTTGGTGCCTGGTCGCCAAATTTCGAAGAGTCGTAGGCGATGATATAGGAGAAGAAATAGGTCGAGGCCGCATGATCCCAACCAAAGCCGGGGCGCATCTTGTTCTTGTCAACGATCTTGTAATCGATCTCTTCCAGCATGCCCTGCTTGCCAAGGGAAATGCCGGAGAATGGATCGATATCCATCAAATCCCAGCTTGGTTTGCCGCTCTTGAACTGGGCAGTGATCGCGCCTTCCGTCGGACCAGAACCGTCCATTTTGACCGTGATGCCGCTTTCATTGGTGAACGGCTGGCCGTAAGCCTTGTCATAGGCCGTCATGGCGTCGCCGCCCCAGTTGACCAGAACGAGTTCCTTCGCTTGTGCGTATGAACCAGTTGAGCGCAAGAGCGCAGGAGCGCCTGCGAGCAGCAGTGCTGCCATCTGTGTAAAGCGGCGGCGGCTGATTTCCCCTTTCTCGACCTTGCTGGCAAGTATTTCGAGGCAGTCCTTTTGAAATGCGCTATCCATTTTGTTTCCCTCTGGATGTTATTTGGTACATTCCGAATGCTGCCTAACCTCCATCAGGCAGTAAAAAGCCTTGGTGCACCGGCCATGAAACCCACACATCGGATTGTGGCGCTATCGGCGACGTCGATGCTGTAGGCATTGAAACTGCGAGGCTGGTTCCGCTGCGTGTCCGCAAATGGTACTTGGTCGATGCGCCGAAATAGGTGGCGCCTTCGACCCGGCAAGTGATGGCATTACAGTCTGATGTTAGCGGCGATGCCGAGATGAACATGTGTTCAGGCCGGACAGCGGCAACGGCTTTTTTTCCCGCCAGCGTAATGGATTTGTTGAGGACGATGGTCCGGTCCTCGAATTTGCCAGCAGCGGTTTCGCCGTTCAATTCCACGGTGTCGAGTGGCAGAAGATTGATCTCTCCGAGGAATTCGGCGACGAAGCGGTTCGACGGCCGCTCATAGACGTCCTGCGGCTTGCCAACCTGCAAGAGCTCGCCATGATTGAAAATGGCGACCCGCGACGATAAGGCGAGCGCTTCGGACTGGTCGTGCGTGACGAAAACGAAGGTCGTGCCGGTCTCCTGGTGCAGGCGTTTGACTTCTTGCTGCATCATTTCGCGCAAGTTCTTGTCGAGAGCCGAAAAAGGTTCGTCCAGCAGGAGAACGGAGGGTTCGAACACAAGAGCGCGGGCGAGGGCCACACGCTGTTGCTGACCGCCGGAAAGCTTGGCTGGAAGTTTCCTTTCGTGGCCAATAAGACCGACGCGCTCTACCATCTCGCCGACCTTGCGCTTGACATCAGCCAAAGAACGACCCCGCACCTTTAACGGAAAGGCGATATTCTGCTCGACGGTCAGATGTGGGAACAGCGCATAACCCTGAAACACCATGCCATAGGAGCGGTCTTCAGCTGGCACATCGGTGATATCCTTGCCGTCCATCATCAAACGGCCGGTGGTTGGAGCCGTGAACCCGGCAAGAATCATGAGAAACGTCGTTTTGCCTGAACCGGAAGGGCCGAGAAGGGTAAGGAACTCGCCCCGACCTATGTCGAGCGAGAGATTTTTCAGCGCATGGAACGCGCCGAACGTCTTGCCAATCGATACAGCCTTGATCTCGGCGGCTTTCGCATCGCCTGGTTGCATGCTTTGAGGCATTGAGACCTCTTTCCCCTGCTTTTGTGAGAAGCCTAGGCACAATCCGCGATCTCGACAATTGAATTATATTGCCGCGACACGTGAATGAAATTCACGCCACTTCGCACGAGCGCTCATGACTGGGTTTTACGCACTGCGGGTTTGCGACAAGCGCGATTTCAACCATTGCGTGAATGCAAGCTGAGCAGCATGATCGATTTTCGCATAATCCGTGACAAGAAAATAGGACTTCGGTGATTTGATGCTGAGATCGAACGGCCGGATGAGTTGACCAGCTCTCATGGCTTTGCGGCAGGTGAGCTCATCCCCCATGGCGATGCCCTGCGCGGTAATGGCGGCCGAATAGACGAGGTTCATGTCGGAAAACACGATGCCTCGTTCCGAATCCGGATTGTCGACATTGGCGAGGGCGAGCCAGCGGGTCCAATCCTCGAAATCGCCGAGGTGCAACAATGGCGCGCGCAAGATGTCCTTCGGTTCGGCGATGCCGCCGAGATTGTTGAGAAGAACCGGACTGCATAGCGGCGTGAACTCCACCTCGCACAGGAGTTCGACCGATCTACTTGGCCAGTTGCCATCGCCAAACGCAATAAAGAGGTCGACGCTGGCATCGCTGACATCGTCGAGCTTGCGCGGCGTTGTGATGCGCAGCGCCACATCCGGATATTTCTCTTGAAACTCGGCAATATGGGTGCATAGCCACAACGAAGCGAAGCCCGCCGTGCAGCTAATGCATAGGGAACCGCCAGTACCAGCCGGGCTTTGTCGTTCGCCAGCATCGTCGATGACGATGAGTGCCTTGCGAACATCATTGGCATATTTGCGGCCGCGAGGCGTCAGCGTGACGCCTTTTCCATCCCGCTGCAGCAGCTCGAACCCGAGATCGCGTTCGAGCAGCCGCAATTGATGACTGACCGCGCTGCGGGTCAAATGCAATTCTTCCGCGGCCCGCCAAACGCTCCCATGTCTGGCGAAGCTTTCCAGCGCGCGAAGTGCCTGGGTGGATGGTATCCGCATCAATCGGTCCTTGGAGCAGGGGTGAATAGAATTTGCACGTTTTGAAAAAACATATCACTTTTTGTCCCGCCTTCCAGATGATTATCTCCTGGCAGCGGAGACAGAATTTGATCACGGCAGCAGCGGCATCGGCATTGAATTTCGTTGACGATCACGCGTCTGATCTGTCGTCCTGGACCCGCACGATCTTTGATATCGGCGAGACTGCATGGCGCGAATATCAATCGGCGGATTGGTATGTAACGCGGCTGCGTGAAGAAGGTTTTGATGTGGAGGCCGGCTCTGGTGGCATGCCAACGGCGTTCTGTGCCCATTGGACGAACAAGGCCGGAACGAATGGCAAGTCAGCGACGGTCGGCATGTATGCAGAGTACGATGCGGTACCGGGCAACTGCCAGGACGTGTCGACGGCGAAGCGGCCACGTCCGGGATTGAGCGAACACGCGGGTGGACATACGGATCCACATTCCGGTCTTGGCATATCCAGCCTGGGTGGTTTGCTGGCAACCAAGGCCGCTATGGAAAGACATGGCATCGCGGGGACGTTGCGCTTTACCGGGGAGCCCGCCGAAAAGGTGCGCGGTTCCAAGCCGATCCACGCTGCCAAGGGCTATTATGACGGGCTGGACGGCATGATCTCGTTTCATCCGTTCTACATGCTGCCTCTGTGCAATACCGTGCGCTGGGACACGCATTGCGGCGCCGCCTATTCGATGATCTATCGCTTCATCTGCGATCAACCGGAGCGATGGGGGTTGAGTGATGGCGCGCCTATCCCGCAATCGCATTCGGCGGTCCGTGCACCCGGCGCCAATGACGCGCTGATGATGATTTACATGGCCTCGAAGGCGTTGCGCGATTCCATGCTGCCGCATCAAGGTGGCTGGTCGATCAGCGAAGCAATCCTGACAGCAGGGCAGGCGACGGCCGACAATCTGCCGGCGGGTCTTGCCGAGATCCAGTATATGATGCGCGTGCCGACGATTGTCATGGCGGAACAGGTGACCGCAGCGCTCGACCGCAACGCCGAGCACGCTGCGGCGATGACCGGCTGCCGGGTGGAGCGGCAGTGGGTTTGCAAGTCGCGCCCAGGCCTTGCCAATCACGCGATGGCCGAAATCACCTGGGAAGCACTCAACATTGTCGGTGCGCCACGTTGGGATGAGACGGCGAAGGCCATTGCGCGGGAAATCCAGATCAATGCCGGTGTCGAGGCAATGGACGAGCCATTCATCGACGAGTGCGAGAGATTGATAGCGCCGCAGGAGGCCGAGGCAATCCTCCGCCGTGACCTGCCGCCCTCGCAGATCAATTCCACGTCGGACGACTATACCGACATGACCTGGCATGCGCCGACAGTGCGTTTCTATGTGGCGCGACCGGCGTTGAAGGCACCCAAGGGATACGCTTATCCAAGCTGGGTGATGAACGCGCTTGGCGGCATTCCGGCGACCATCGACCCGATGGTGGTATGCGCTGCGAAGACTGTTGCGTTGACAGCCTTGCGCCTGCTTGAGGACGAAGGCGCACGGAAACAGGCAAGGGATGAATTCATCGAACGGACAGGTGGCGGCATTGGCGGCTCGAAGTGGATCGCGCCGCTGTGTGATTACGAACCGCCAATTCATTTTCGCTGGCCGGAATATATAACAACTGCACGCGGGCGCGAGTGGTGGATACCCACCGGCGCACAATAGGAGACAGTCCAATGTCACGTCATGAAAAGGATCTTGCTGCCGATGCTTTCACACTGAAGCGACGCAATGCCAATGGCGGCACCAAACCACTCAAAGGCTGGGGGTTTCGCAATGAAACGGATCCGCTAACTGACGTGCTGCTTGGTTCGCCGGCTTTCCTTCGGCATATGGCGACAAGCTCGCTGTCGCGCAAACATTTGCGCGAAGCGCCTTGCAATATCCAGACTGCGCAGGCCCAGCACAAGGAACTGGTTGCAGCGTACGAACATTTTGGTGTGAAGATTCATTGGCACGAGCCAGAGCCTGAGCTGCCGATGCAGGTCTATTCACGCGACTCGAGTGTGATGACACCGTATGGTGCGATCATCACCGCCATGGCCAACTGGTGGCGTCGCGGCGAGAACTACGCGGCCATCCGGACGTATGAACGGTTGGGCATACCGATCTACGACATGGTTACCGCCGGTACATTCGAGGGCGGCGATTTCAACGTTATCGAGGAAGGCTGCGTCCTGATCGGCTGCGGTGGTGCTCGCACACAGGAGGAGGGGGCCCGGCAAGTCGAAGACTGGTTCCGCAAGGAGGGCTGGGAGACGCGCCTTGCGTTTATCGACGAATATTACGTCCACATCGATTTGATGGTTGTGCCGATCGCACCGAAGCTTACTGCGGTCTGTCTTGCCTGCACCGAGCCCGCTATCGTCGACTGGCTGAAATCCAAGGGGCATGAAATTATCGATGTACCATTTCAGGACACAATGAATCTCGGCTGCAACTTCATGTCGCTTGGCAAGGATCGAATCATAGCGCCGACATCGAGCACGACGCTGATAGAAAAGCTCAAGGCAACGGGATTTGAAGTCGCGGCAGTCGATATGAGCGAAATCTCCAAGACAGGCGGCGGCATCCATTGCATGGCGCAAGCCCTTCTGCGCTCGCCGGATTAGGTTATATGGCAGGGTCGGGGGCGGCTTTAACGAAGTCGAGCAGGCTGGTCTGGCCGTGATGAAATGACAGCAAATGGGGTCTTCCTCAAAGTGTGTGGTGATTCTGTTTTAGAAACTGGCTGCCCTGACGCAGGGCAATCTGATTGGGACATCGACAGCTTCGCGGCGGTGGGCAGGTTTGGTCCGAACCAGTATGAAGGGCTGCGGCCCGGATCACGCCCTAGGATCAAGGTCAGAGTTTGCTCGGCCCCCCGAAGTCCGAGCCAGATAGGTGCAATAGTGTCAGCTGTAAACGCAGAAAATATGGTCTGGGCCGGGACAACGTCGTCACTGGCCGTCCGCCCTCTCAACCTTAGTTCTATGATATGCCCTGTATCCAGACGGCCAGAAATCAATGCATCCGTTTCCCCAAATGGAAGTTCTTGCCAGTGTGAGGATTCCGTTGCTGGCAAAGGCCATTCGAGTCGCTCTTACATTTGCGTTCGTGTCGAGCACTTGGTAGCGCAGCCCTTGCTATCGAGCGCAGCTTGAACGTTCGTAAATTGGCGAGGTCCGCCACGTTTGAATAGCCGCAACCGTCTTGCCAATTGACTATCACACCCTTGGAAAAAGACCTGACGTCGCTTATAGACCAGCCGTCCAGATGCGATGATTCGATGATCGAAACGCACAGATTCTTAGCGAGCAAGAAGCTGCGATGCTTATTTTGTTTATCACTCTTGCCGTTGTATTTCGGGTGGCGACGCTCCTCATTTCCATCAGAAACGAACGGAAGCTGAAAGCTGCCGGCGGCACGGAAATCGGCAAGACCAACTCAAACATTTTGGCTGTCGCGCATGTTGCGTTTTATCTGTGCGCGATCATCGAATACGGGTTCTCTGACTACACTATAGACACCATCACTTGGCTCGGACTGGCCATCTATCTTGTTGGTGCAACATTCCTGATAGTTGTGATTGCGAGCCTCGGTCGACAATGGACAGTCAAACTCATCATCGCTCGAAACCACGTCCTGGTTACTTCGCTGCTGTTCCGTCTTGTCAGGCATCCGAATTATTACCTGAACATCATTCCGGAGCTCATCGGATTTGCAGTCACGCTACACGCGTTTTGGACACTTGCCGTAGGCATGCCTCTCTATCTGATCCCGCTTTTCGTTCGAATCAGGCAGGAGGAAAAAGCCATGCGTGTGCACTTCCCCCAGTACTGATGGCGCGATTGTATTGCGATGCCTTCGCATGGGTCAGTCCCCAGCACCGTTTAGGTTCTGAACGTACAGACGCGGCTGTATTTGATAAACGTTCTTTTGAAAATGCCGATAAAGGCGAATATCGAGCATTTTGAATTGTAGCATGAATGTCTACAATCCCGATTAAAAAGCCGTTGTATAGTGTCTATTCAATGGTCGCCTCGATGGGAATTGAACCATCGATCCGAAACAATATGCGGGATGATTCAGTGGCATAACATCAGCTTAAGGAATGTCGGGCCGTCGTCTGTTCCATTCCTAGCGGTGATTACTCTGAAAGCAACTGCGCTTGTCTGTTCAATCGGGGGGCCCTAAGCAGGTTCGCTGGCCCAATCTTCATGTCCATGGCGTATTCGGATCACGAACAAGGTTCCATTCTCTTGGATGCGGTAGACAATCAGATGGGCTTTGAACGGATAAATCCTGACCGGCGGCGAAATCTCTTCTCGCTCACGCGCCATTCGGGGATTCGCGGCGATCGGTTCAAGTACCGCGAACAAGTCGTCATGGTACCGCCTGGCCTGTAGAGTTCCGAACAGGCGGATACCTTGTTCGGTGAAGGCAATAAGGTCCTCTTCCGCTTCAACCGAAAGGCTAAAACGCATTATGTGGTGCCACGCGCCGTTTCCGTGCGCGCGGCAGCCGCAGCGAAGAGCTCGTCCTTCGACCGGCTGCCAACACCACTTTTGAGACCGTCATCGACGAAGCGTTGCATGGCAACAATCTTATCGCTCCGCGTTTGGTCCCTTCGGATCAGATCGCGCACATAGTCACTAGCATTGGAGTATCGCCCGGTCCTTGCTTGGGCTTCGACCCAATCTTTCATTGCATCCGGTAGAGACACGTTCATAGTAGCCATTCAAGCCTCCATTTGCGCCCAGATTAACTGAGTTTGGCAAAGTTTGTCAAACCTGATCATCTTAGACGCGAAGTTTCAGCCGGGCAGAGTTTATTCTGACCCCATTACGCACCACCGGGAGGTCTCGATTATTAAAACGGTGACTAGGTGGTCAGCCGCGAACGGCATCGATCCCACCTCCCAAAAGGTAAATCTTAACCGTCCTCGCTCAGGATTCGGCATTTGTTCAATTACAAAACCCTGCCAGGAAACCTTCCTTTGAAAAGGCCGATAAGAGCGGTTTTCTGCAATATCGATTGTTTCGCTAAAGTTTACATTCCTGGTTCAACTTCCTCGGAAAAAACGGTGCTAAATGATCGCCCTGGTCCGTGATAACGGGATGATACGCCGGAAATAGGGATCGCGCGCCGCTGCTAATTTCTTAAGTAGCTTTTTTACCACTATCGCTGATGCCTGTACAAAATGATCCTGATCGGCACGAACATTCGCTCGTCGAAGCAGGAGTCATATCTCGAGCTGGCGTACCGATCAGATTGTTTCCGCCAAGAACTGATTGGCACGATTTCTTGCTGGCAGTTAGGCAGATTGCAGAGAACCTGTCCGGATGGCGTTCGCATCAGCAGGCGCAAAAAGCCGAACAGGAGTTGTGATACCGCGGATCCGGTGTTTTCCGCAGGAGACGAGTGGCATGTCCACTTCGGAGGCTATGTCGGCCGTCAACAGTACCGGTTGGGCCAGCGTCTTGCAAAAGTCCTGGATGCGGCTGGCCAGATTGACCGCGGTCCCGATCACCGTGAAGTCAAGGCGTTCCATGCTGCCGATGTTTCCATATGCGACCTCGCCAATGTGCAAGCCGCAGCCGAAGTCAATCGGCTCCTCGCCGCGGCCGCGTCTCTCCGCATTGATCGACGGAAGCTGCATGCGCGCCGTCAGCGCGGCATCAAGTGCCCTTTGGCAGGCAACGCGCGAACTACCGGCCTCCTCCACGGGAAAGATGGCCAAGACGCCGTCGCCCATGAATTTGATGATGTCGCCGCCGGAGCGGCGTACAGCCCTATCGAGCAACTCGAAATAGCTGGACAGGGCGGCCAAAAGCGAGTCGGACGGCCAACGCTCGGCCTTTTCGGTGAAGCCGCGTAGGTCGGCGAGAAGGATGGCGCAGGTAAGGCGGCGTACGTCGTTGCGCTGGATCACCCCGTCGAGCACATTACTGCCGGGGGCAGCGCCGAGATATGTCCGCAAAACTGCGCCGAGGGTAAGGCGTTGGGCGCGTACCTCGAGGGGTGTCGCCATCGGCGGAACCGCGGCGCGCAACAAGGCGGTCGCCTCCGCAGTGAAGCCCGAGGCAGCCTTGGTGGCGAATGTTATCCCCGGCGTCTGGCCGAAAGTGAACGGTATAAGCTCGCAGACCAGCTCTTGGTAGCCTTCGTGGGCAAGCTCGTTGAGAATTGGCATGCGCGTTTCGGTGCCGTGCGAAACATCGAAGCGGACCGCCGTACCGCGGTCGAGCGCCTCCTGATAGGGGGAGACGAGCATCCGTTCAGAATTGTCGAAGTCATGGCTGAGCGGCACAAGCCACGTGCCGCGCTCGCGCGTCCAGAAGTAGTTGTGTCCGGGATAGACCGGATGCAGCGTCTTAAAAAGGAGCACACAGCGATCGATCGGCACGCCGGCTTCGGTCAGCCGCCCACAAAGCCCATCGAACAACTTCTCCGAATCCAGCAGGCGGGCTTTGGGGCCGGTCAGCCAGCGGGTGTAGTCGGCCACCCAGGGATGGTCAACAGGGGCCGGCCAGACGTCGATTGGCTGGCCACAATGCCAGTTCACCCACTCGTTCTTGACGCCTTGCTCCATCCGGGGTCTCCGCTGTGCGGGAAATCACGTCGCTGATTATAGCAGACACGACTGAAACCGCAGTGCGCCTTCTTCAGGTGATCGGAGACATCGACCGCAACCGACTTGCTGCCACAACGCTCAAATCAGGGATTTGCAGAGTTTGTTTCACGTCGTCCGCGATCTGGTTCGCGAACGCCGCCTGCTCTTGCAGTGTTGATATCCAATCGATGGTCATGATTTCCCGAGACCAGTTGCGCAGGGCCGGACATGCCGAGCTCGTTGAGAGTACAATCCGAATACCGAGACGATATCCGCAAAGGGGTCAACGCGACTTTGTCCGCGTACCCTCGATGCTCCGACGATACCATTCCATTTTAAGCGCTTGTCAAATCGAGGTGATGGCAAGATGCAACAGGTATCGAAGAGTCCAGGCCGGACCTGTATAATATGGCAACAGGGTCACGGGCAACTCAAACGCCGTTTGCCATGGGAGGGAGCGCAATGGAATTGTTCAGCCTTGACGGGCAAGTGGCCATGGTCACGGGCTCCGGCAGCGGGATTGGCCAAGCGATAGCCATCGGGTTGGCCGAGGCCGGAGCGGACGTTGGCTGTTTTGGTCATTTGTCCAATGGCGGCTTGGACCAAACAGCAGAGAGAATCCGCGCTCTTGGCCGCCGAGCCCTAACGCTCGAAGGCTCGGTGACGAAGGCAAGCGATTTAACGGGAGCGGTCGACCTGATTGAAAGCCAGCTTGGCCCCTTGACGGTTGCGATCAATAACGCAGGCGTCGGTGCTGGGGGCGATGCCGAGACGCTTCCATTGGACCACTGGCAAAGAGTGTACGATATTAACGTGACGGGGGTTTTTCTGTCCTGCCAGGCGCAAGCACGCGTCATGCTTCCCCGCAAGAAAGGTTCCATTATCAACATTGCCTCCATGTCCGGATCGATCGTCAATCGCGATCTGAAACAAGCCGACTACAATTCGTCTAAGGCGGCGGTAATTCACCTGTCGAAAAGCTTGGCCATGGAATGGGTCGACCGCGGCATTCGGGTCAATTCGATCAGTCCGGGCTACACGTTGACTCCGATGAACCGCCGGCCGGAAGTCGCCGATCAGGTCAAAGTTTTCGAGCGGGACACACCCATGGGCCGCCTGGCCGCACCCGACGAGATGGTCGGCCCCGCGATATTCCTTTCTAGCCGGGCTTCGTCGTTCGTCACGGGCGTCGATCTCGTCGTGGACGGCGGCTTCACGTGTTGGTAGCTGCGGACCCTGGCCGTCGACATAGATTTTGTGTCGGATGGCGGTTATTTTTCCAGTAGAGGTCGGTCTGTCCTTCAATGCGAACTTCTTTGAAGGGTCTTTCTTCCATCACATTGGAACGGCAATCAATCGGCGTCCGTTCCACACAGCGGAATAGTCAATATTTACTATCTGAAAGGTATAAATAGCCAACCAGTTACGCTGGCAAGGGCAAGACCGAAACAGACTAGCACGCCGTAGTGCAGGTATCTCCACCCATATCCCGGATCGTTATCGTTATCGAAATGTATCCGCATAAAATCATCCCCTTCGAATGATCTGACCGTCATGCATCTCGAACACACCGTCGCCGCCCCCTTGAGCGAAAAACTCGGCTTCCAGCTCGCCCCAAGTCCCGAGGAACTCACTGCACGAGCTGCAGACGATAGACGTGCTGGGGGTCAGCTTCTGCGTGAACGCGAGGTATATACTTTTGCATCTGGGACACGCGAGTTTGCTGTCAAGGCGTTGGTCTAGTGCGTTGCTCATAATGCCACACCTAACGCTCCGCTCACCGCGGAAGGGCTAATACCAAATGAAAGGGCGGTGGGCTTGCGACCACCGCCAATTTGTGGGTCTCGATCTGCTACGTTGCGGTTCATAAACCCAACCGACCTGGAATATCGGCGTCCACCAAACAAATAAAACAATGCTTTGGTTCCTCCTCCGTCCGGGGACGCAAAGTTACCACGCAAACTGTGACGCGAAATCGGACCAAAGGCCTAGTCAACAATAGTCGAAAGCCCTATAGCCGCTTGTGAGTGACGTAAATACCGGCTTCTTTAGCGGCCTCGATAAAGGCGTCCCTGCAACTCGTACAAGTGGCCTTTCCAGCCAGAGCATTTTAGGCATGCCTGCTTTGCTGTCTTGAATTTATCGGCATTCCCTGCCGGCCAATGCGCACCAAGCCATATTTCCGCTTCGACTGCAGACTCAATGTTCTTCGTTTTACCGAATTGATCGGTAATGGTTACATGAGGGAACGGTAGGTCGCGCATGCCAATAAAACGCGCAGCTCTGATTGCTGTTCCTCTGTCCTGTCGTGCAACTTGCGCGTTTTTCTAAGCATTGGATCGTTCGCGGTTTACGAGGCGATCGAACCCACGATTTGCAGCCCGGTTGCATGCAGTAGTGCTCAAACGATCCAGCAGGAGCCTTTTGCATGGGTGAAGGGTAGGCGGGCTTTCCGGGTGTTTCAGACATTTGTTAGAATTCGGGCACGGTCGAGAAGCTGTTTCAGAATATCCACTGCCTTCGCTGCCTATTCCGACGAGATTGGTGGGGCAGGCGACATGATTTTCCGTTGTGTGCGGATATTCCGGAACCAAATCCCTTGCCCCGCATTTTGGTTTTTTGGCCTTTCTACAACAGACATATAACGGCACTCCACTATGACGAAGCGCAGAGAGAAAAGCGCAGCAGTCGAAGGCTTGCGGCAGGCTGCCAAGCACATAAAAGACTACGTTGCTTACGGACCCTATGCGGCCCCGGCCAACGGCCAGCAGTCCGATGACCTTCTCAAGCGCCTGGAATGTGCCGAGGACGAGCAACGGCGGGAGAGCCCGATCCGGCGCTAGTCGATCAGCAGTGAGGAAATTCCCCTGGTTCCGCGCAAGTCGCGCCAGCCCAAACCACGGTCTTCCTGAGATGGCCGCTCACGCGGCAGGGAAAGCAGCCCGACCGACCTGAAGCGCTAACCAGCCGATGGGGTGCTTCGCCTGAAGTATCGCGAGGGGTGGCCTCAGCCTCATGTCAGCCATTGAGTTCTGACATGCTTTAAACGACAGGTTGCTCGATTAGCCCTCTGTTCACCCAGGCTGAAAGGTCCGATCTGCCGTAAACGCAGGAACCGGCAGATCGGACCTTTCAGCCTGGCGAACAGGAAGCCGAATGCTTTGACAAGCTTTGCCGACGCGGGGTCGGCATACGGTGGTTCTTTTCAGAATGATGGCAACAACAAGGAATTACCACACTTATCATAGGCGACATGGTGCAGTTTCTTGG
>NZ_QPJM01000030.1 GCF_003337575.1 Phyllobacterium bourgognense | reverse complement strand
GGCGAACCGCCAACCCGCGGCTCGTCGATCTCTTTCGGTATGAACAGTGTCTGAGCCAAGCTCTCACCCCCAAGCAAGTTAAACACAACAAAGGCTGTTGATATTCACGCTCTGACGGCCTGCAAATGGCGTTTCTTTGCGCTCCGGTGCTCACGTACCTTGAAGTACGCTGCGCTCCAGTGCTCGAAAACCACCATTTTCGTCGCGTCATAGCGCGAATCTCAGCAGCCCCAAGAGCAAGTTTTGTCCAAACTTTCTTTGAAAACGGCGAGTGGATTCACGAGGCCATGACAAGCTTGGCCTCCACCACTTCGGGGAAGGTTGGGTAGAGCCCCCTTACACGCCCCATCTGCTGGGCAAGTGCAAGCACGCTGTCGATAAAGGGTGTATCCACATCGCAAAGCCGGCCCATCTCCTGCACGGATGTCAAAAGGGCGTCGAGTTCGATCGCACGGCCCTTGTCGACATCCTGCAGCATGGACGTGCGGTGCGCGCCAACGCCCGCAGCGCCGTCGATGCGGCGCTCGACATCGACCCGGAAGGTCGCGCCGAACTTTTCGCCGATTGCTTGGGCCTCGAGCATCATATTTCGCGCGAGGGTCCGCGTACCCGGGTCGGTGGCGACGATGTCGAGCGTCGCACCCGTCAAGGCAGAAATCGGATTGAAGCAAAGATTGCCCCAAAGCTTGACCCAGATGTCATTGCGGATGTCGTCATAGAAACGTGTCTTCAAACCGCCAGCCTCCATTACAGCTGCCAACCGGCTAACCCGTTCGCTGTTGCTGCAATCCGGCTCACCGAGGCCAAACTGATTGCCGTAAATGTGCTTGATGACGCCGGGACCACTGATTTCCGTTGCGGGATAGACCGTGGCGCCGATGACCCTCTCGGGTCCAATCGCGTTCCACTGACGGTTATCCGGGTCGACGCTCTGCAGCCTGAGATCGGCCACGCTCGGATGGAGGCCATGAAAATACCACCAGGGAAGCCCGTTCTGGGCCGTCACCACTGCGGTGTCCTTGCCCAGAAGCGGCGTCATGTCCTCGGCAACCTGCCACGCCTGATGCGCTTTGAGCGTGACGATCACATAATCCTGAACACCCAGCTCGCCCGGCTTGCTCGTAGCCGGCATGCGCTCGATGATTTCCGTGCCGTCCACCAGGAGTTTCAATCCGTTTTGCCGGATCGCGTCGAGATGCGCACCTCTGGCGACGATGGAAACGTCAGCGCCGCCGCGCTTGAGCATCACTGCCATGTAACCACCGATCGCGCCGGCGCCGTAAATGCAGATCTTCATTTAATTTCCTCCTGCTCGCCCTTTTTGGATCGTTCCGCCCCCATTGATCGTCAGGGATCTGGTTTTTGTCATTTGCTCCGGCCATGTGAGTGGACCGACAGGCAGACAGCGCCACAGGCATCCGTCCTTTTCATTTGTGGTATACATAATCCCAAGAAATTCCCGAATGTCAATCCTGCCGGCAATAGGTGGCAAAACACCGCAGCGTGGATCATGATAGATGTCCTATATCATTGGGGGCCTCTTCCACTGCATTCTGGGTGCTCGCCATCGCCCTGTGAAAAAGCCGTTTCGGAATCATAGATGAAGTCACGTTTTCTACCGGATACCTTCACCCTGTTGCTTGTATCGACGGTGGTTTTCGCTTCATTCCTGCCGATAGGTGGCATCGCGGCGGACTACTTTGGATTGGCAACAAAGTTTGCGATCGGACTTCTCTTCTTCCTGCATGGTGCAAGGCTGTCGCGCGACGTCGTCGTGGCAGGTCTTCTTCACTGGAAATTGCATATAGTTATTCTGGCAGCCACATTTGTCCTGTTCCCATTATTGGGGTTGACCACAAGCTTTCTGGTTCCCGAAATCTTGTCGCCATCCCTGTACACCGGGATAATCTTTCTTTGTGTCTTGCCCTCCACGGTACAGTCTTCCATCGCGTTTACATCGATAGCAGGCGGCAACGTTTCGGCCGCAATCTGCGCTGCCTCGGCATCGAACATATTCGGGATGTTCCTTACCCCATTGCTGGCCGGCGTTCTGCTCACGGCCAGCGGACATGCCGGTTTCTCTCTCGACGCACTGCAGTCTATCTTTCTGCAATTGCTTGCGCCGTTCCTGCTGGGCCAGATCCTGCAGCCGTGGATCGGTAATTTCATCAGAAGCAAGAACAAAATTCTCATGCCGGTCGACCGTGGATCAATTCTCATGGTCGTTTATTCGGCGTTCAGCGCGTCCGTAAATCAAGGATTGTGGCAGACGACGTCCTTGCACGATCTGGGCATTCTACTGGCGATCGATAGCGCAATTTTGGCGGTCGTGCTCATGGTCACGATGTTTGGCAGCCGTTTGCTCGGCTTCTCCAGGCCCGACGAGATCGCGATCACCTTTTGCGGGTCAAAGAAAAGTCTTGCAAGCGGCGTTCCCATCGCCAACGTGCTGTTTGCGGGGCAGGCTCTCGGCAGCATTATCCTGCCAATAATGCTTTTCCACCAGATACAGCTGATCGTTTGCGCTGTTATCGCCCGCCACTATGCCAGCGCAAATGTTCGGAAAAAAGCAGTCACGGTATCGTGAAATTCAGAGCCACTACGGCTGCCCTAAAGCTCTTCCGGCCGCTTGCCGCCCATGGCCCTTGTCAGCTCGTCGGCAGCGTCGCGTATAACCGGGCCGAGCACGATCAGTTTTTCCTTCGGTAACCGCACTGCCGGCCCTGAAATAGACATTCCAGCGATTGCCTCGCCATGCTCGTTGAAGATCGGCGCCGCGATGCAGCGCATGCCGAGGGTATGTTCCTCATCATCAATCGACCAGCCGCGCGAGCGTATCTCCTGAATGTTCTTCAGGAGCGCCGGAAGCGTGTCCAGCGTGTGATCGGTGAAATGGGCAAGTTGCTTGCCGCCAACGGTCCGGCCAATTTCGGCGTCCGACCACGTCGAAAGGATAGCCTTGCCAATGCCAGAGGCATGAATGGGCCCGCGCCGCCCGGGCCGGTAAAAGGCACGCATCGGCGCATGGCTTTCGACCTGTGAAATGAACACAACATCGCCGTCATCCTCAATGCCGATATTCGCGGTTTCGCCGCATTCCTCCATCAGCCGCTTCAGGAAACGGCGGCTGATCGTGCCAAGCTTGCGGAAGCGCAGGAACGCATTACCGATCGCGAAAGCCTCGACCCCGATAGTCCAGTCGCCTGTTTCCGGATCATGGGCGACCATGCCGTGGTTTTGCAGCGACGTCAGCAGGCGATGGATGGTCGAAGGTGCAAGGCCGGTCTGATCGGCAAGCTCGGAGAGCGCCGAGCCGTCATTGTCGGCGATGATAGCGAGAAGTTTCAAGCTCCTGTCGAGGACCTGCACCGAAGATGGCGCCGCGTCCGCTGCAGCCTTGCGACCCCTTTTGCCTTTGACCGGTTCGATAACAGACACAATCGCTCCCTTGTTCCATCCCCTGGCACGATCCAGCCATAGACCGGCGAAGCGGATTTATCCAGTTTTATTGAAAGTCATTATTTCCATAGAATGAGAATAATTTCCATTATGTGTTGAAAGATACGAATTATGGGTTACAATTCCACAAAATCTGGAGGAATGATCATGACAAAAATGCGTGCCGTTGATGCGGCAGTTCGTATCCTGGAGAAGGAAGGGATCGATTGCGCCTTTGGTGTTCCGGGCGCGGCGATCAATCCGTTTTATTCGGCGCTGCGGGTGCGCGGCACGGTCCGTCACATCCTGGCGCGCCATGTCGAGGGCGCCTCACATATGGCCGAGGGTTATACCCGCGCTGACGCGGGCAATATCGGCGTCTGTATCGGCACCTCCGGCCCGGCCGGAACAGATATGATCACCGGCCTTTATTCGGCCTCCGCCGATTCCATCCCGATCCTGTGCATCACGGGGCAGGCGCCGCGCGCCCGACTCGACAAGGAAGACTTTCAGGCCGTCGACATCGCATCGATTGCCAAGCCGGTGACCAAATGGGCGGTAACGGTGATGGAGCCGGGCCTTGTTCCCTATGTCTTTCAGAAGGCTTTCCATATCATGCGCTCGGGCCGCCCGGGTCCGGTGCTGATCGATCTGCCGGTCGACGTGCAGCTGGCAGAAATCGAATTCGATCCCGACACCTATGAGCCGCTGGAGCCCTACAAGCCCGCCGCGACGCGGGCGCAGGTGGAAAAGGCGCTGACGATGCTCAACGCGGCCGAGCGCCCGCTGATCGTTGCCGGCGGTGGTATCATCAATGCCGATGCTTCCGACCTGTTGGTCGAGTTTGCCGAGATCACCGGGGTACCGGTTATTCCCACATTGATGGGCTGGGGGACGATCCCCGACGATCACCGGCTGATGGCCGGAATGTGCGGCCTGCAGACCTCGCACCGCTACGGCAATGCGACGATGCTGGCCTCGGATTTCGTGCTCGGAATTGGCAATCGCTGGGCCAACCGCCACACAGGCAATGTCGCGACTTACACAGAGGGAAGAAAGTTCGTCCATGTCGATATCGAGCCGACGCAGATCGGCCGGGTCTTCGCGCCGGATTTCGGCATCGTGTCCGACGCTGGAAAGGCGCTGAAGCTTTTTCTGGATGTTGCGACCGAGTGGAAGACCGCCGGCAAACTGCGTGATTGGTCGAAATGGGCGGAGGAATGCCAGGAGCGCAAGCGGACGATGCTGCGCAAGACGCATTTCGATCAGGTGCCGTTGAAGCCGCAACGCGTTTACGAAGAGATGAACAAGGCGTTCGGCCGCGACGCCTGCTACGTGACGACGATCGGGCTCAGCCAGATCGCGGGGGCGCAGTTCCTGAATGTCTATAAACCGCGAAACTGGATCAATTGTGGACAGGCCGGTCCGCTCGGCTGGACCTTGCCGGCGGCGCTCGGCGTGCGTGCTGCCGATCCGCACCGCCCGATCGTTGCTCTCTCAGGCGATTATGACTTCCAGTTCATGATCGAGGAACTTGCGGTCGGGGCGCAGCATAAACTGCCATACCTGCATGTCGTCGTGAACAATTCCTATCTCGGCTTGATCCGCCAGGCGCAGCGTGGCTTCGACATGGATTTCGAGGTCAGTCTGGCCTTCGACAACATCAACGCATCCGGCGATGCGGAGAAGGGCTATGGCGTTGACCATGTCGCTGTCGCCGAAGGGCTCGGCTGCAAGGCCATCCGCGTTCGCAGCCCTAACCAGTTCACGGAAGCGTTCGAAGATGCGAAGGCGCTGATGGATGAACATCAGGTGCCGGTGGTCATCGAAGTCATTCTGGAACGCGTCACCAACATTGCAATGGGCATGGATATCAACGCGGTCGTCGAGTTCGAGGAACTCGCAGAGCGGCCCGAAGATGCGCCAACTGCTGTTGCTGCGTATCTCGACTGAGGAGGATGAAATGCCGAAATTTGCAGCCAATTTAACGATGCTTTTCAATGAGGTGCCATTTCTTGAGCGCTTTGCGCTCGCGAGCGAAGCCGGATTTGAGGCGGTGGAATACCTCTTTCCCTACGACTACAACGCCGCGGAACTGAAGCAGGAACTCTCCGACAACGGGCTTGTTCAGGTGTTGCACAATCTGCCTGCCGGCAACTGGGGAGCGGGTGAGCGCGGCATTGCCGTGCTGCCCGACCGTATCGACGAGTTCCGGCGTGGCGTGGTCATGGCAATCGACTATGCGACGGCGCTCGGCTGCAAGCAGGTCAACTGCCTTGCAGGTATTACACCGGGGGGACTGAACGATGATGTCCTGCGTTCGACCTTCGTCCATAATCTGAGGATCGCCGCACACGAGCTTGCAAAATACGATGTTCGACTTTTGATCGAACCGATCAACACTTACGATATTCCGGGGTTCTACCTGAACACGGTAGAGCAGGCGGCTTCGATTATCGAAGAGGTCGGCAGCGATAATCTGTTCATTCAGTACGATCTCTACCACCAGCAGCGGACACGTGGCGAACTTGTTGCCACCTATGAGCGCCACAAGGAATTGATCGCGCATGTCCAGCTTGCCGACAATCCGGGCCGCAATGAGCCCGGTACCGGGGAGATCAATTATCCCTTCGTTTTCAAAGCTTTGGGCCAAGCCGGCTATAATGGCTGGATCGGCTGCGAATACAAACCAAAAACAGAAACGCAACGCGGCCTTGCCTGGTTGAATGAAGCTTCAACAACGCAAAAGCACGCGGATATTATCAGGATGAGGAGCTGACCACATGGCGGACATAGGTTTTATCGGGCTTGGTATCATGGGAACACCCATGGCGCGCCATTTGCAGGACGCCGGGCACGAGCTTTACACGTCGAAGTTCTTTATTGAGCCGAAACCAGAGCTTATCGACAATGGCCTGAAGATTGTCGAGAGCCCGAAGGCTCTGGCCGAAAGGACGGACATCATTATCCTGATGCTGCCGGATACACCGGAGGTAAAGGACGTTCTCTTCGGCGAGAATGGCGTGGTCTTCGGCCTGACGCCTGGCAAGCTCGTCATCGACATGAGCTCGATCTCGCCGATCGATACCAAGGAGTTCGCAAAGAAGATCCGCGAAACCGGCAGCGAATATATCGATGCGCCGGTGTCCGGCGGCGAGGTTGGCGCCAAGAATGCGACGCTCAGTATCATGGCGGGCGGCGAGCAAAGCGCCTTCGACCGCGCCTTGCCACTCTTCAAATTGCTGGGCAAAAACATAACCTTGGTCGGCGATTGCGGTGACGGTCAGGTGACAAAGGTTGCCAATCAGATCATCGTTGCGCTGACCATCGAAGCCATATCGGAGGCACTGGTATTGGCGTCGAAGGCCGGTGCCGACCCGGCTCGGGTACGCGAAGCCCTGATGGGTGGCTTTGCCTCTTCCCGCATTCTGGAACTGCATGGCGAGCGTATGATCAAGCGGACTTTTGATCCCGGTTTCCGCATATCGCTGCACCAGAAAGACCTCAATCTGGCGCTGCAAAGTGCCAAAACACTGGGCGTTTCACTGCCTAACACCGCCTCGACGCAGGAATTGTTCAACAGCTGTGCCGCAAACGGCGATAGTGGTCTCGATCATTCCGGCTTGGTGAAGGCGCTCGAACGTATCGCCAATCACCAGGTCGCCTGAAAATCTACTGCGGCGGTCATCTGACGCGATTTTCTGTGCTTACAGTGCTCACGTACTAAATGTACGCTGCGCTCCGGTGCTCGAAAACCACGCCATATGTCTCGCCGCAGCGACTTTCCAAACGGGCTCTTAGAGTCCAGCCACCGACAATTTTCGCCGGGCAATTGCCATGGGGCGTCTTGAGAAGATAAGACCCTCACATAGATTTCCGTTTCCAAGTTCTGGCGAGAGTTCACCATGGCGACCAATACACCACCGCGGATCCTCTGTGTCGGGGCGCTGACCATGGATACGATTTTCCGCCTCGACCGATTGCCGCCGGGTCCCGGCAAATTCATTCCGCTTGAAGCAATGGAGATTGCCGCAGGCATGGCATCGAGCGCCGCCGCAAGCATCGCTCGCCTAGGCGGCGATGTCTCGCTCTGGGCGTCCGTCGGGCCGGATGATATCGGGCGGCGGGTCATTGAGGAACTGACTGCCGAGGGCGTGGACTGTTCCCATGTCCGGCGCATTGAAGGCGCACGTTCCGCCTTCTCGACCATCTTCGTCGATGCCGTGGGTGAACGGATGATCGTGCCTTACTACGATCCGACGCTTCTGTCTGCATCGGAGACAATGCCGCCCATCGCCGATGGCACCTACGATGTCGTGATGACCGATGTACGCTGGCCGCTTGCCGCCGCGCAAGCGCTCAAGGCGGCGCGGCAAGCTGGCGTCCACGGCGTTCTCGACGCCGATACCGCTTCGCTCGAGACACTGGAAATGCTGATGCCGCTTGCTTCTCACATAGTCGCTTCCGAGCCCGCGGCGGAGAAGGTGACCGGTGAAAGTGATCCGGAACGGGCGGCCGTTGCCCTAGCAGCGCTGTATGGCCGCGACGGCGACTTCATTGCCGTGACCGGGGGTGAGAAGGGTTCCTTCTGGTACGATGATCTGGAAGGCGAAGTCCGTCACATGCCGGCCTTTCCCGTGGATGTCGTGGACACGCTTGCGGCCGGCGACGTTTTTCACGGCGCATTCGCTTTTGGCCTGGCGCGGAGTTATCCGATGTATCAGATCATGCGCTTCGCCAGCGCTGCCGCTGCGATCAAATGTTCCCGCTTTGGCGGCAGGGACGGCGCGCCGGCGAAATCCGAAGTCGACGCGCTTCTCGCCCAGCCCCAAGAGGATTGAAAATCTCATTGTAAAAAGTCAGTGCGTTCTTATTGACTTTTGACTGACATGTTAGTAGGTCTTTAGTCGTAAACGACATGGGAGAAGCAAGTGTCTCGGGAACGATTTGGGCTGTCCGCCGCGCTGGCCACGCCATTTGATGCCGAGATGCATATCGATGTACCGAAAGCTGTCGAGCACGCCCGGCACTGCCTGAGCAGCGGCTGCAGCAGCGTGACACTATTCGGAACGACAGGCGAGGGTTCTTCTATCGGTGATGAGGAGCGGGGAGTCGTTATCCAGGCGTTTCTCGACGCTGGCATCGAGCCGAAGCAGATTGTGGTCGGCGTCATGGCCAACTCTTATATCGACGCGGCGGTCCAATCGCGCCATGCGCTCGACGCGGGTTGCCGTGGCGTATTGCTCGCTCCTCCGTCCTATTTCAAGAATGTCAGCGACGATGGACTCTTCGTCTGGTTTTCGTCGGTGTTTACAGAGATCGGTGCGCGGGCGAGAGACATCATCCTTTACAATATCCCTTCCGTTACCGCCGTCGAAATTTCGGTCGAACTTGTCACCCGTCTGCGGGAAGCTTTCCCGAAAATCGTCTCCGGTGTGAAAGACTCATCGGGGAACTGGCCCTTCACCGAAAAGCTGCTGGCAAAGCACAAGGATCTGGCAATTCTTATCGGTGACGAGCGTTCACTTTCCGCCGGCGTTCGCCTTGGCGGGCAGGGCGCCATTTCCGGCATGGCAAATCTCTATGCGGACCGTCTTTTGCCAATGGTCAATGAAGGCCGCGACGATCCGGCAATGATCGAGGCGGTCAACGAGCTCTTGAAATTTCCCGTCACGCCGGCGGTAAAGGCTTTGGTCGCCTACCATGCCGGAGATGATGGATGGCGCCGGGCACGTGCGCCACTGCAGGCGTTGACGGATTTGGACTACAAACGGCTGACCAGCATCTTCGGCCGCTTGTTTGTGGCAGCTGCCGCGTAATAATGGGGGAAGCGGTACGAGTCGGGAGGACGGGCATGGATGATGGTAACGAGCCGGTAAGACTGCGAGAGAAAGCTTATGCGAGCTTCACGGAGCACCTTCTGGCTCGTGATATCAATCCCGGGCAATTCGTGTCGCAGCGCCAGCTTGTTGCAATGACCGGTATGCCGCTTGGAGCCATCCGCGAACTCGTGCCTCGCCTCGAAGCCGAGGGGCTGGTCAAGACGATTCCGCAGCGTGGCATCCAGATTGCGCATATCGATCTCAATCTGATCCGCGAAGCCTTCCAGTTTCGCCTGTTCATGGAAAAGGAAGCGGTTGCCCTCTTCTGCGTTTCGGCATCCGATGAACTGTTGGCCCGGCTGCGCAAGGAGCATGAAGACACACTAGAGGAGGCGCTGCAGGGCAAGGAGACGCCCGAGCTCGAATTGCGCGCGCAGACGATCGACTGGAACCTGCATGAAACGATAATCGATTCTCTCGAGAACGGGATCATCGGCAGGGCCTACCGGATCAATGCGATCAAGATGCGCCTGATCAACCAGGAGCGTTTCCGCATCACCGGCCGCGTCGTCCCGGTCATGCGCGAACATCTGGCGATCCTGACGGCGATCGAGACCCGCGACCCGCAGACGGCAATGGATGCGATAGCAGTGCACATCAACAATGCGAGGAATTTGGCACTGAAACTTTAGAAACATCGGCAATGGGAGTTGCCGTGCAAAGTCACAAGAGGAGGAAACAATGAGCATGAACTTCGTCAAACCGACGCGCCGCCAGTTCCTGGCCGGGTCGGCCGCACTCGGTGCCGCGAGCATCACCGGTCTGAAGCCGGCATTTGCTGCCGTCGACTGGAAGAAATATGCGGGCACGACCCTTGAGGTCAATCTGATCAAGAGCCCGCGCGGCGATATCCTGCAGAAATACCAGAAGGAATTCGAGGACCTGACAGGGATCAAGGTCAATGCCGAACAGACGCCCGAGCAGCAGCAGCGCCAGAAGGCGGTCATCGAGCTGACATCGGGGAAGCCCAGTTTCGATGTCATCCACATCAGCTATCACGTGCAAAAGCGCCAGTTTGAGAAAGCCGGATGGCTCGCCGATCTGACGCCGTTCCTGAAAGATCCGAGCCTCACCGAGGCTTCTCTGACCGAGAGCGACTTTGCGCAGGCGGGTCTCGATTTTGCCAAGGACAAGAACGGTCGCTTTGGCGGACTTCCCTTCTCGGTGGATTACTGGATCATCTATTGGAACAAGGATCTGTTTGCCGCCAAGGGCGTCGAATACCCGAAAACCTTTGAGGAACTTGTCGCTGCCGCCGAAAAGCTGACCGACAAGGATGCCGGCACTTATGGGTTCGTGGCGCGCGGCATGAAAAACGCCAATACGCCCGTATGGGCAAGCTTCATGCTCGGCTACGGCAAGAGCACCGTGATGGACGGCAAATTGCAATCGGACACGCCGGAATCCATCGAGGCAGCCAAACTCTACCAGCGTCTGATGACCAAATCTGCACCTCCCGGCGTGACAGGATTCAACTGGGCCGAGTGCCAGTCGAGCTTCCTGCAGGGCAAGGTTGGCATGTGGATGGATGGTATCGGCTTTGCGCCGCCGCTGGAGGACCCCAAGAAGTCGCGTGTTGTCGGCAAGGTCGGTTACGGCGTCATGCCGAAGGGGCCTGGCGCACAAGCTGCCCCGACATTCGGTGACGGTATCGGCGTTACCGAAGGTTCCTCGAAGAAGGAAGCGGCTTACCTCTATTGCCAGTGGGCGATTTCAAAGGAAATGGGTGCGCGTCTGCTGCAGTCCGGCTCCGGCGTTCCCTTCCGCAATTCGGTGCTCAACGACCCGGAAATCCTGAAAGGCGTGACCATGCCCGCCGAGTGGGCAAGCGTGCTTTCAGAATCCGCAAAGGTGAGCCAGCTTTGCCTGCCGGTCATTGTTCCGGTTACCGAATTCCGTGACGTGATGGGTGTTGCCTTGACCAATGTCATTGGCGGTGCCGATCCGGCAGCGGAAATGAAACGTGCGACGGAAGAATTCCGTCCGATCCTGGAAAAAAGCGAAGCGTAGCGTAGCAGCATGACAATTACCGCCTCGACCATGACCAATGAACAGCCAAGTGCCAAGGTTAAGAACGGCGATGGCCGGTTTACGCCGAGCTATTGGCCGTTCGTTATCCCGGCACTGGTCATCGTCGTGGCGGTGATTGTTTTTCCATGGGTATTCACCCTGTGGATGAGTGTCAACGAATGGCACCTCGGCGGAGAAAAGAGCTTCGTCGGCTTTGCCAATTTCGTACGGCTTGCAAGTGATGCGCGCTTCTGGCAGTCGATGGGACACACGGTGGTCTATACCGTCCTGTCCGTCGTGGCACCACTGTTTCTCGGCACGATCGCGGCGCTGGTCTTCGACAGCAAGTTGCCGATGCGCGGGCTCTTGCGCGGCATATTCGTCATGCCGATGATGGCGACACCCGTCGCGGTCGCTCTCGTCTGGACGATGATGTTTCACCCGCAATTGGGGGTTCTCAACTATCTGCTGTCGCTGATTGGTATCGGCCCGCAGGAGTGGATATTCAACCAGAGCACGGTGATCCCTTCGCTGGTGCTGGTCGAGACATGGCAATGGACACCGCTGGTCATGCTCATCGTTCTCGGTGGCCTTGCTGCCATGCCCCGCGATCCTTTCGAGAGTGCCGAGATCGATGGCGCCAATGGCTGGCAGAAATTCCGCTACATCACCTTTCCGATGATCCTGCCGTTCATGATGGTGGCTGTGATCATCCGTTCCATCGATGCCTTGAAAAGCTTCGATATCATCTTCGCCATGACGCAGGGCGGGCCGGGCACGGCGTCGGAAACGATCAATATCTACCTCTACAATGTCGCCTTCGCCTACTACGACATTGGCTATGGTTCGGCCATCGCGGTCGTCTTTTTCATCGTCATCATCACCATGTCGCTTGCGCTGCTGCATCTGCGCCAGCGGACCAAGTGGAACAGTTGAAGGACGAGAAAATGCTGATTCGCAAACTGCTCAAATGGTCTGGCACCGCCTTCATCGTCTTTGTAATCGTGTCGCCGGCGATCTTCTTCTTCCTGTGGATGCTGTCACTCTCGCTGAAATACGAAATCGACAACGGCGCCTATCCGCCGATCTTCATCCCCGAACAGTTTGCCTGGTCGAACTACAGCGATATCTTCGCCGCCAATGACTTCCTGCATTATTTCTGGAACAGCCTGCTCGTGACCGGGACAGCGACAATCCTGGCGCTGCTCGTCGGTGTGCCTGCCGGCTACGGCATCGCCCGGTTGAAAGCGGACAAGTCGGCGATCGTCATCATGATCGCACGCATGACGCCGGGCCTTTCCTATCTGATCCCGCTGTTCCTGCTGTTCCAGACCCTGGGCTTGCTCGGGACGCTCTGGCCGCAGATCATCATCCATCTGGTGGTGACAGTGCCTATCGTCATCTGGATCATGATCGGCTATTTCGAGACCACACCGATCGAACTTGAAGAAGCGGCAATGATCGATGGCGCGACCTCATGGCAGGTGTTTCGCCTCGTGGCGCTGCCGATCGCCAAGCCGGGCGTGGTGGTGGCGCTGATCCTTGCGGTCATCTTCTCATGGAACAATTTCGTCTTCGGCATTGTGCTTGCAAGCCGCGAAACGCGAACGCTGCCGGTCGCGGTCTACAACATGCTCTCCTTCGAGCAGGTCAGCTGGGGACCGCTCGCGGCGGCAGCCTTCGTGGTGACGCTGCCGGTGCTGTTGCTCACCGTCTTCGCCCAACGCCAGATCATTGCGGGGCTCACCGCTGGCGCGGTGAAATAAGCCTATACGCCGTAGCGTTCGGTGCGGATGATGGCGGCGGGAACATCCGCGCCGATCAGTGCGTCGGCCGCGGCATTGACGAAGGCATTGGATCCGCAAACGAAGACTTCTTTCGGCGGTGAAGGCATGCGGGCGAGAACATCCAGGATCATTGCCGGGTCGATGCGCCTCGTATAATCGCTCTCCTGCGATGCTGGCTCGCGCGTCAACGTCAAGACCAGGTCGAAGCCGTTGCCAGACTGATTGAACATCTGCAATTCGTCATGGAAAATCAGTTCGTCCGCAGTTCGGGCGGAATAGAGCAGCAGGATAGGCGCCAGTGATTGTTGCGCAGCACGGTGGCGGACCATCGAAATGAGCGGTGCCACACCGGAGCCGCCGCCGATCAACAGGATTGGCGCGCCATCCTCGACGGTCCAGATGAAATGCCCGCCGATCGGCCCGCGAAGCTCAATCTCATCGCCGATCGTAGCGACCTCGTGGAAGAAGGCCGACACCTCGCCGTCCTCCAGTCTTTCAATGGCGAGCTCAATGATTTCGCCCTGCTCCGGTGTCGAGGCAATCGAATAGCTGCGCTGCGTCTGATAGCCGTCCGGCGCGCTTAACCGGACATCCACATGCTGCCCCGGCCGATAGGCGAAGGGCTGGGATGGCTGGAGGAAGAAGCTGACGACGCGCGGTGTCTGCCTGACGATTTCGGTGATGGTTGCGCGCTGCCATTCCGCCTTTGTTGCGGATATCTGATCTGACATGCTTCAGGTCGTGCGGACAGTTAGCGATTGGGCGTGGCGCGTCCCGAAGGGATATGGCCAAAATCGCCCATTTCGGCGTCGCAAGCCCTCAACGGAGAACAACACCGCCTTCGGTCTTGCTCCTTGAACTCGACGATTTTTGCTCATACCACGCTCCAATCCATAACTGTCCACACGACCTAATCGCCAGTGTAGCGTTGTTCGCGCCACGGATCGCCATAGATGTGATAGCCGCGCAATTCCCAGAAGCCTGGTTCGTCACGCGTGGTGAATTGCAGGCCGTTGATCCACTTCGCCGATTTCCAGAAGTAAAGATGCGGAACGAGCAACCGCGCCGGGCCGCCATGATCCGCCGTCAGGGGCTGGCCATTATAGAAGGTGGCGATCATCGCCTTGCCGCCGACCAGATCCTTGACAGGAACATTGGTCGCATAGCCATCGAAGGAGTGCGCGAGAGCAAACTCGGTCGGTGGCTCGATACCGGCCTCGGCGAAAATATCGTCGATCAAAACGCCCTGCCATGGTGTATCCAGCTTCGACCAGGCGGTGACGCAATGGATATCCCGGGTGAACTTCGTCTGCGGCAGCGCATTGAATTCGGCCCAGTTCCATTTAATGAGCGGTTTTGGCCCATCCTTGAGCGTGAACGACCAATCTTCCGTGCGGACTCGCGGCGTCGGCCCCGCCGACAGGACGGGAAAGTCGTCGGTCAGGGTTTGACCAGGCGGGATACGGTCTGTGATCTCTGGCGGTTGGCGCCGGCCAGTAAAGCCGCGTGTCGTCATGGTTGTGAACTCCTAGCACCTCATACAACCACAAAGGACTGTCGCGGCCAAGACCGGATCCGGTCAACCATGGTTGATCATGATGTGTCGCACGGCGGTATAATCCTCCAGCGCGTAGACCGACATATCCTTGCCGTAACCCGACTGCTTCACGCCGCCGTGCGGCATTTCATTGGTCAGCATGAAGTGCGTGTTGATCCAGGTGCAACCATATTGCAGGCGCGACGCGGCTTTCATTGCCTTGGAAATATCCTGTGTCCATACCGAAGAGGCCAGGCCATAATCGCTGTCATTGGCCCAGGCGACCGCCTGGTCATCATCTTTGAAGCGCGTAACCGAAACGACCGGGCCGAAGACTTCGCGGCGGACAATCTCGTCTTCCTGCGTTGCGCCGGCAACCACGGTCGGCTGGAAGAAGAAGCCATCCTTGCTGCCTACGCCGCCGCCTGTGGTAATCTCGATGTGCTTCTGCTCGGTCGCCCGCTCGACGAAGCTCGCAACACGATCGCGCTGACGACCGGAAATGAGCGGGCCGATCTCGTTGACCGTATCATCGGCATCATTATAGCGGATGGTGGAAACGGCGGAGGTGAGGTCGGCCACGAGCTTTTCGTAGATACCGTCCTGCGCATAGATGCGGCAGGCAGCGGTGCAATCCTGCCCGGCGTTGTAGTAGCCAAAAGTACGGATGCCGTTGACCACGGCCTCGAGATCGGCGTCATTATAGACGATCACGGGCGCCTTGCCGCCGAGCTCGAGATGCGTGCGCTTGACGGTTTTTGCCGCAGCTTGCAGGACTTTCTTGCCGGTGGCGATATCGCCGGTGATCGAAACCATGCCGATCTTCGGGTGGTTGATCAGGGCATTACCGACGGTGTCGCCGCGGCCAAGAATAACGTTGACGACACCCTCGGGAAGAATGTCCGCCAGCAGGCGCGCCATTTTCAGCGCGGTCAGCGGGGTCTGCTCGGACGGTTTGAACACGACCGTATTGCCGCCGGCAATGGCAGGCGCAAGCTTCCACGCCATCATCATCAAGGGGTAGTTCCACGGCGCGATGGAGCCAACAATGCCGATCGCGTCGCGGCGGATCATGGAGGTGTGACCCGGCAGATATTCACCTGCCACCGGCGAAGTGAGGGTGCGGACCGCGCCGGCAAAAAAACGCCAGCAATCGATAATCGCCGGCATCTCGTCATTGCGCACGGCGTTGATAGGCTTGCCGCAATTCAAGGCCTCAAGCGCAGCGAAATCATCCGCATGTTTTTCGATGGCGTCGGCAATCTTGAGCAGGTATCCGGAGCGTTCGGCAGGGGTGGTGCGGGACCAAGTGGAGAAGGCCCGTTCCGCAGCATCGACCGCCGCATCGATCTGGCCATGAGCGGCCTCGGCGAGGTCGATGATCTTGGCGCCGGTCTTCGGGTTGAGCACATGCTCCTCCGCTTCCGTTCCGGCTTCGAACTTTGAACCGATAAGCAGTTTCGTGTCCATGACATGTTCTCCCATGTTATTTGCCTGAGCCGGCGATCTGGTCGCCGTCACGTGTGAGGTAGTAGGCGCCGAGAATCGGCAGGAAAGTGACGATCACCACGACCATGGCAACCACGTTGGTTACGGGTCGTTGGCGTGGCCGGATGAGTTCCTGCAGCATCCATATCGGCAGCGTGGATTGCTGCCCGCCAGTGAACGTGGTGACGATGACCTCGTCGAAGGAAAGTGCGAAGGCGAGCATGCCGCCCGCGAGCAGCGCGGTCCCGATGTTCGGCAGGATGATATAACGAAATGTCTGGAAGCCATTGGCGCCGAGGTCCATCGAAGCTTCCATCAGAGAACCCGACACACGGCGGAAGCGCGCGACAGCATTGTTATAGACAACGACGATACAGAAAGTCGCGTGGCCGAGCACGATGGTCCAGAACGAAAACGGGATATCCGCCAGGCTGAATGCCGAGCGGAGGGCAATGCCGGTGATGATGCCGGGCAGGGCGATCGGCAGGATCACAAGAAGAGATATCGTCTCGCGTCCGAAGAAACGCGTCTGGCTGACTGCGGCGGCGCAGAGTGTGCCGAGCACCAGAGCGATCATCGTCGAGATCGAAGCGACGCGCACCGATAGCCACAGAGCCTGCCAGACGTCGGCCCGCTCCCAAGTCACCGCAAACCATTTAAGAGTGAGGCCGGGCGGCGGAAACTGATAACTCTTCTCCTCGGTGGTGAAGGCGTAGAGAAAGATCAACAGCAGCGGCAGATGCAGGAACAGTAGCCCGCCAGCGGCAGCTAGCTTCAGGCCAAGGGGAGCGGAAGTGAATTTGTCAGAGCGCATCGAAGGCTCCCATTCTCCGTGCCATCCACAAGTACAGGCCCATGATAACAATCGGCACGACGGTGAAGGCAGCCGCCAGCGGGATATTCCCTGCTGTCCCTTGCTGGGCATACACCGCCTGGCCGATGAACAGTCGCGACGAGCCGATGATTTGCGGAATGATATAGTCGCCAAGCGTCAGCGAAAACGTGAAGATCGATCCCGCGACAATACCGGGAAGCGCAAGGGGAAACAGCACATGGCGGAAAGTTTGTTGCGGCGTGCCGCCGAGATCGGATGACGCCTCGATGAGATTCGTTGGAACACGCTCCAACGCTGCCTGGATCGGCAGGATCATGAACGGCATCCACACGTAGACGAAGACGATGAAGGTGCCCGTATAACTTACGGACAGGGAATTGCCGCCGATGACAGGAAGCGAAAGCCATGCATCGAGCAGCCAGAGAAGGTTCAGCTTGGTCACCAGCCAGGTGAGAATGCCTTCCTTGGCAAGGATGAGTTTCCACGCATAAATCTTGACGAGATAGCTGGACCAGAGCGGCAGCATGACGCCGAGATAGAAGATCACCTTCCATTTCCCCCTGGCGTAGCGGGCAGCGTAGTAGGCGATAGGGAAGGCGATGACCGCCGAAAACAATGTCACGATTGCAGCCATCAATATGGTGCGGATGATAATGTCGAAATTGGCATCGTTCAGCAGCTGCCTGTAGGTGGCGAGCGTGAACTCATAATTGATCAGGCCGGAATAATCGTCGATCGAAAAGAAGCTCTGCAGCAGCAGGGCGAGCAATGAGCCGAGATAGATGATGCCGAGCCAAAGCAACGGCGGCCCGAGCAGAATGGTGAGAAACACGTGCGGGTGTTTCCAGAGGAAGTCCGAGACACGCCCTGCCAAGCTGCCGCGCCCGGTCTGGATCGCGTGTTGTTGAGCGATGGCGCTCATGACGCCGCCTCCATCAAATGCAGGTCGGTACGGTCAAAGCTTAGCTTCACCGGGTCGCCCTCGGCGGGAATTAAAGCTGCGGCCGGGCTCATGACATTGATCCTGGTGCCATTGACATTGACCAGGACGCGGTTTGCCGCGCCAAGAAAGCTGCGCGACAGGACGGTGCCATCAAGGACAAGTCTGCCATTACCGCTTTGGCCCAGCGAGATCGCCTCAGGCCGCAGACTGGCAAATTGTGGTGCCGCACCCAACTGCGCAACGAACTCGGGCGGCAGGATATTCGACGAACCGACGAAATCGGCGACGAAACGCGTTCGAGGCTGCTTGTAGACCTCTTCCGGCGTTCCGAGCTGTTGAATTCTGCCATCGTTAAATACAGCGATGCGATCCGCCATCGACAGAGCTTCGCCTTGGTCGTGGGTGACGAAAACAAAGGTGATGCCGAGGGACTTCTGCAAGGATTTGAGCTCCTCCTGCATCTGCTCGCGCAACTTCAGATCGAGCGCGCCGAGCGGCTCGTCCAGAAGCAGGACCTTCGGCTTGTTGACGAGGGCCCGAGCGAGCGCCACGCGCTGGCGCTGACCGCCGGAAAGCTGGCCCGGACGACGCACGCCATATCCGGGCAGTTTAACCATGGCCAACGCGTCTTCCGCCGCCTTGCGCCTTTCCTCCCTGGCGACGCCCTTGACCATGAGACCATAGGCGACGTTGTCGAGGATGCTTAAGTGAGGAAACAGCGCGTAATCCTGAAAGACAGTATTGACGCTGCGGCGATAGGGCGGCACACCTTCGGCAGTCTCGCCGAAAATCTCGATATGTCCGGCTGTCGGCTGTTCGAACCCCGCCATCAGGCGCAGGCACGTGGTCTTGCCCGAACCGGAAGGCCCGAGCATGGCAAAGAACTCGCCCTCCGCAACCGCAAGATCGACAGCATCTACGGCGCGCACGGCACCGAAATGACGCGACACATTTTCGAACAGCACAGCAGCGGTCATGGCTTTGCTCCGGGTAATACACCACCCTAACCCTCCCCCTTGTGGGGAGGGACGGACCGCAGGTCCGGGGAGGGGCTTTCTCGAATTTTAATACGCTAACATGCAGGGTAGGCCGCTTCAAAAGACCCCTCCCTGCTGCTTCGCAGCCTCCCTCCCCACAAGGGGGAGGGTAGGGAGCGCAGTCGCGAAATCTAGCGCCCGCCGATCACGCCGATATAATCGGACACCCAGCGGTGATACGGCACGCATTCGCTCTGGGTTTCGCACTTTGAAACCGGCGTTCTCCAGAACTTGATCTTGTCGAAGTCGTTGTAGCCGTTTGTCGCGCAACCCTCGTCGGTCAAGAGTTCGTTGCCCTTGCAGGCTGCTCCAACCGAAGGATTGGCGCCGAACCATGCCGAGACGTCACCCTGTACCTTGGGCGAAAGCGAATGCTCCATCCACATATAGGCGCAGTTCGGGTGCTTGCTATCGACGTGCAGCATGGTGGTGTCGGCCCAACCCGTCGCGCCTTCTTCAGGGACGACAGAAGCAATCGGCTTTTTCTCTGCCTTCAGCAGGTTGACCTGGAACGGCCACGAGCCGGAAGCGACAATGCCTTCATTCTTGAAATCATCGACCTGGATCATGGCATCGTGCCAGTAACGGCCGGCGAGGGTCCGCTGTACACGCAGGATATCGAGAGCCGCCTTGTACTGGTCTTCGTTGAGTTCGTACGGGCTCTTGATCCCAAGTTCGGGCTTGTGGGCCATAAGATAGTTGGCGGCATCGGCAATATGGATCGGTCCGTCATAGGCCTGAATGCGGCCCTTGTTCGACTTGCCATCAGGCAAGGTCATTTCTTCGAACACGACGTTCCAGCTGGTCGGCGCCTTGTCTTTGAACGCTTCAGTGTTGTACATCAGCACGTTCGGGCCCCAGACGTAGGGCACGCCATAATGAACGCCCTTGACGGTGTTCCAGGGCGCGTTCTGCATGCGTTCGTCGAGAGTCTTCCAGCTTTTGATAAGGTCCGTGTTAATGGGCTGAACGCGCTTGCCGGCAACGAGGCGCAGCGACGCATCGCCAGATGCGGTAACAAGATCGAAGTCGCCTTCGTTCATGAGCGCGACCATTTCGTCGGATGTTGCAGCAGTCTTGACACTGACCTTGCAGCCGGTCTCTTTCTCGAAGCCCGTGACCCAGTCATAGGCCTTGTCGGTATCGCCGCGCTCGATATAGCCGGGCCAGGCGACGATGGACACTTCGCCTTCGCCCTTGCCGATTTCTTTCAGTGCTTCCTGGGCTAAGACCTGTGTGGTGAAGGCAAGGGAAAGCGTAAGTGCAGTGCAGGATTTCAAAAACTGCTTCATCTCAATTCTCCCGTTTTGGGCCCTGCTTTCAGGGCATATGTTCCCGGCGAGAAAAGTGCCTTGATTTACCCGTATTCGCAAATTCATTTATCAGAAGGCCGCTATCGGAAATTCCGATATCAGCGAGATCGACCGCTGCGCAGAGCTTCGGCGATCCCAACGAAATCCCGGGCAGCCTGGGGCAGGCTGGAGCCCTTGCGCCAGACCATGCCGACCTGTACCACGGGGAGCGCACCGGAAACGTCGCGGCTTTCGATACGATCGCCTTCAAGCGACCACGGGCGATAGACAAGATCGGGTAACAGTGCGATTCCGGCGCCAGTGGCGACGAGGCTACGGACGGCCTCGACCGAGCGGGTACGGAAGGCGACATGCGGACGCGCACCGAGGGCGGTCAGGAGCTTGCCAGTGTTTTCCTCGATTTCGTCGACGGTCAGCATGATCAGCGGCTCCCTCGCGATATCGTTGATCGAGATGATATCCGCACTGACCAAGGGATGGCCGAGTGGCAGCCACAATCTGTAGGGTGAGGTCTCGATGATTTCTGCCTGCAGAGCCATGCGATCACGAAGATTGGATATGACCATGACAGCAACGTCGAGTTCACCGCCCACCAGCAGATGTTCCAGGTAGGAGCCATTGTCTTCGATGGCGCTGACCTCGACGCCGGGGGAAGCGCGTCGGAAACGGGCGAGGAGGTCCGAAAGGACATACCCCGCGACGAGCGAGGTTACACCGAGGTGCAGCTTGCCCGCCTGCTTTGGCACTTCTTCGGAAAACGAGCGGCGTGCATCTGAGACATCGGCGAGGATCTTCGTCGCATGGCGCAGGAATTGGTGGCCATTATAAGTGATATCGAGGCCGCGTGGATGACGTTCGAAAAGTTCTACGCCAAGATCGCTTTCAAGCTCCTTGATGGCCTCGGTAATGGATGATTGCGAAATCGACAGATTTTGTGCGGCGCGGGTGATGGAGCCCTGTTCCGCGACGGCGACGAAATACTGCAATTGCCTGATGGTGAATGCCATTCGCCGAGTTAATAGAGGGGTGCGCCGGTTGGCAAGCTGTGGCCGAAAAGGCTGTTGTTTAATATTGCCGATTGTTAATGATATTATAATATTATAAATAGGGGGAAGAAGTGGGGGAGCGCGCTGGGAGGTCGTGCCGTTTGCAACTTTGGCGACGGTTTTTGTCTGGTTAGATTCCCCACCCACGCAAGCAATTAGCAGGCAAGCATTTGGCAGGCAACCAGCTCACCAATTATGATTTCCGCACAGCGGGGCAGGCGCGAACGCATCATGGCCACGTCATGCGCGATCTCGGGCTGAAGATAATAAACGGCGTCTACCCGGAGAACAGTATTCTGCCGGGCGATGCGGAATTGCTGGAACGATTTGGGGTATCACGAACCGTATTGCGCGAGGCTTTGAAGACGCTCGCTGCCAAGGGGCTGATCCAGCCGAAGGCCAAGATCGGCACGCGCGTGCTGGAACGTTCGCACTGGAACCTGTTCGATCCGGACATACTGGTCTGGCATTTCGAGGCAGGTGCGAGTGCCCATTTCCTGTCGAGCATCGTCGAGATGCGGCTGGCGCTTGAGCCTGAAGCGGCGGGGCTTGCCGCATTGCGGCGCACGGATGCCCAGCTTGATACTCTGTTCCATTGGGTCGAGAAGATGGGAAACGCGCGCGAATCGGCGGCGGATTTCGTCTTCAACGACCTGCAGTTCCATATTGGGATAGCGGAAGCCTCCGGCAATCCGTTCATGCGTTCTATCAGCGCGCTGATCGAAGTGGCACTGGTGACCACCTTCACCATCAGTTCGCCCATACCCAACTCCGAAAGCCATGTGCGCTCGGTTGCCCGCCACGCCGCAATCGCCGAAGCAATCAAGGCCCGGAACGTCGAGGCGGCCAAGCAAGCCATGCGCGTGGTGATCGAGGAAGGCGCCGAGCGGGTGCTGACTGCGGGGCGAACCGCAGCTACAGCGTAGTGACTTTTACCTTCGCGGGCTTCTCGATCTTCAGCGGATTGCGCAAGGGCAAACCGAAGGCCGACGCTTCGATTTCGAAGACATCGCCGTTCTCGGCCTTGATGCCATCGGCAAAGGAAAGCGTCGCCGTTCCAAACATGTGTACGTGGACGTCTCCTGGCTGGCGGAACACCGCATATTTGAAGTGGTGATGCTCGAGATTGGCAATCGTGTGGGACATGTTGTCTTCACCCGAAAGAAAAGGCTTTTCCCATAAAGTCTTGTATTTGCGCAAGATACGCGAAGTTCCACGCACGTCGGAAGGCAGGTCGCCGAGGATCAGCTCGGGACCTACCGAGCACGGCCGCAGCTTGGAGTGCGCAAGGTAGAGATAGTTCACGCGCTCCATGACATGATCGGAGAACTCGTTGGCAAGCGCAAAGCCGATGCGGAAAGGTGAGCCGTCGGGGCCAATCACATAGATCCCGGCAATCTCCGGCTCTTCGCCAGCATCGTCGGCAAAAGCTGGCGAGACGAGCGGCTGGCCGGGACCGGTCAGCATCGAACCATTACCTTTGTAGAACCATTCAGGCTGTACGCCGGTCGCGCCCTTCTTCGGTTTGCCGTTTTCGAGCCCCATGCGGAACATCTTCATCGAATCGGTCAGTTTTTCTTCCTCGGCGTCGCCAACTTTGCGGTGCATCGCATCGCGCGTCGCGGCGGATCCGAGATGGGTGAGGCCGGTGCCGGTCAAATGGATATGGGCAGAATCGTGCGTATCGATTGGGGGAAGCAGGCGGCCTTCCGCATAGGCAGCTGCAACATCGATCCTCTTGCCAAGCCCGCGTTTTTCCACGATCTCGGCTATGCCTGCTTTCGCATCGATCGCCGCATGCGCGAGTTCCAGAACAGAACGCGTGCGCTTGACATGACGGAATTCCTCACCAACACGTGCGGCAACCTGCCGCTTTCCATTGGCATTCGTCAACTGGACCAGATTCAAGGCTTTCCTCCCAATATATCAGATTTGGTGGCGTGGTTATATGCTGACGATCCGTCATCGTCTAGCAGCTCTTTTCAAAAAATATTATAATAGTATTATATGCTTCGACGCGATTTTCACTACATGGTGAAAGTCCTATTCCAAAAGTCATACTTTTGCGATAGATGTTGGGAAGACCCTGCTCTGGGAGGACTGGTCCGGGCTAAAAAGTTCGGTCGAGATCGCTCAAAAGTATCGGGCATGATTATGAAAACCGGGAGGATACACGTGAAAATACTCAATCTGTTTGCCGCGGGATTGATCGCACTTGGTGCGATGGGATCGCAAGGCTACGCCCAGGACAAGGGCTCTGTCGGTATCGCGATGCCGACCAAATCCTCGGCACGCTGGATTGCCGACGGCGACAACATGGTGAAGGCGCTGAAGGAACGCGGCTACACCACCGATCTGCAATATGCGGAAGACGACATTCCAAACCAGCTGGCGCAGATCGAGAACATGGTCACCAAGGGCGTCAAGGTCCTCGTGATCGCAGCGATCGATGGCACGACGCTTTCGAACGTTTTGCAGCAGGCGCACGATGCCGGCATCAAGGTTATTTCCTATGACCGCCTCATCCGCGACACGCCGAATGTCGACTATTACACCACCTTCGATAATTTCCAGGTTGGTGTTCTGCAGGCAAGCTCGCTCGTCAAGGCGCTTGGCCTTCCGGATGCGAAGGGCCCGTTCAACATCGAATTGTTCGGTGGTTCGCCTGACGATAATAACGCCTTCTTCTTCTATAATGGCGCGATGTCTGTCCTGCAGCCTCTGATTGACAGCGGCAAGCTCGTCGTCCAGTCCGGCCAGATGGGCATGGACAAGGTCGGTACGCTGCGTTGGGATGGTGCCGTTGCGCAGGCGCGCATGGATAACCTCCTGTCGGCCTACTACACCGACAAGAAGGTCAATGCCGTTCTGTCACCTTATGACGGTCTGTCCATCGGTATCCTTTCGTCACTGCGCGGCGTCGGCTACGGAACTGCCGACCAGCCATTCCCGTTCGTTTCCGGGCAGGATGCGGAAGTACCATCGGTCAAGTCGATCATCGCCGGCGAGCAGTACTCGACGATCTACAAGGACACGCGTGAACTCGCCAAGGTGACGGCCGATCTCATCGACAAGGTTCTGAAAGGCGAGGAGCCGGAAGTCAACGACACCAAGACCTATAATAATGGTGTCAAGGTTGTTCCGGCCTACCTGCTGAAGCCGGTAGAAGTCGACAAGACCAACTGGAAAGAGATCCTGATTGGCGGCGGCTACTACACAGAAGACCAGATCAAGTAGATCCAGGAATCAATCACAAACCCTGCGCCTATGGCGCAGGGTTTGTTGCCATGTCGATAAAGGCTTTCCGGAAAATAAATCCATTGGCCAAAAGCCATAAAGCCTAATAAAAATTGCAGAAGGAACGACGCTGCAGAAGCGTCGGTGAGGATATCGATGGAAACCATCCTCGAAATGTGCAACATCACCAAAGTTTTCCCTGGGGTGAAAGCGCTCAACAATGTCAATCTCAATGTACGCAAAGGCGAAATTCACGCTCTGGTGGGCGAGAATGGTGCTGGCAAATCAACCCTGATGAAGGTGCTGAGCGGTGTTTATCCGCATGGCAGCTACGAAGGTGAAATCTTCTACAATGGCCAGGAGCAGCACTTCCGCGGAATCAGCGACAGTGAAAAGCAGGGCATCATCATCATTCACCAGGAGCTGGCGCTGGTTCCGCTCCTGTCGATCGCCGAAAACATCTTCCTTGGCAACGAACCGGCAAAATTCGGTATCATCGATTGGCATGTTGCGGAAAACCGCACGCGCGAACTCCTCGCCAAGGTCGGCCTGAAGGAAGATCCGCTGACATTGATTACCAATCTCGGCGTCGGCAAGCAGCAGCTGGTGGAGATTGCCAAGGCTCTGTCGAAAGACGTCGAGTTGCTCATACTCGACGAACCGACGGCCAGTCTCAACGAGAAAGACAGCGACGCACTGCTGGATCTTCTGCTGGAGTTCAAGGCGCACGGCATTTCCTCCATTCTGATATCACACAAGCTTAACGAAGTCGGCAAGGTTGCCGACCGCATCACGGTGCTGCGTGATGGCGCGACCATCGAGACCCTCGACAAGCAGGATATCTCCGAAGACCGGATCGTCACGTCGATGGTCGGACGTCAGCTGGCGGATCGCTTTCCGCAGCGCGAACCCGATATTGGCGAGGTGGTGTTCGAGGTGAAGGACTGGGTCGTTCATCACCATATCCACAGCGAGCGCACCGTCATCAATGGTATTAATCTCAATGTGCGCAAGGGTGAAGTCGTCGGCATCGCCGGGCTGATGGGCGCTGGCCGCACCGAATTCGCCATGAGCGTGTTCGGTAAGGCCTATGGGCGGAACATCAGTGGCGAGGTCTTCATCAATGGCAGAAAAGTCGACGTCTCCACGATCGGCAAAGCCATCGACAACGGGATCGCCTACGTCACCGAAGACCGCAAGACCTACGGCCTCAACCTGATTGACCACATCAAGCACAATGCCACGATCGCCAATCTTGAGGGCGTTTCGCATAACGGCGTGCTGGACGACATGGCTGAACTGAAAGTGGCGAATGAATATCGCCGCAAGACCAATATCCGGTCCTCAAGCATCTATCAAAGGACCGGCAATCTCTCTGGCGGCAACCAGCAGAAAGTCGTTCTGTCGAAATGGTTGTTCGCCAATCCGGATCTGCTGATCCTTGACGAACCCACGCGCGGCATCGATGTCGGCGCGAAATATGAAATCTATACAATCATCAACCAACTGGTAAGCGAAGGCAAAAGCGTGCTGATGATCTCGTCGGAAATGCCAGAGCTGCTCGGCGTCTGCGACCGGATCTACGTGATGAACCAGGGCAGGCTCGTCGGTGAAATGCCGGCCAGTGAAGCCAGCCAGGAAAAAATCATGCGCGCCATCATTCGTGCAGAAGGGAAAGCATCATGACCGTCGAAACTGCAGCAACCCAGGGTAAAAAAGACTTCAAGACGGATGGCTCCGCGCTGAAAGGCAATTACCGCGAATATGGCCTGGTGCTCGCCTTGATCCTCATCATGCTCTTCTTCCAGTACACAACGAGTGGCGTTCTCTTCAAGCCGGTTAATCTGACCAATCTCGTGCTGCAGAACAGCTATATCATCATCATGGCACTCGGCATGCTGCTGGTGATCGTGGCCGGACACATCGACCTTTCGGTGGGTTCGGTATCGGGATTTATCGGCGGCCTTGCCGCAGTGATGATGGTCCGCTGGCAAATCCACTACATTCCGGCGACGATCCTGTGTCTGATCATGGGTGGTGCAATTGGGGCCGCTCAAGGGTATTGGATCGCCTATCACAAGATCCCGTCCTTCATTGTCACACTGGCCGGCATGCTGGTCTTCCGCGGCCTCGCCCTCTGGCTGCTGGGCGGCCAGTCCGTTGGCCCATTCCCGCCGCAGTTCCAACTCCTGAGTTCCGGTTTCATTCCCGACTTTTTCGGCTATCCCGGGTTCAACGTCACCTCCATGCTTGTCGGTATTATTCTTGTGGCGCTGATGATCTATTTCAGTGTGCGCGGACGCGCCAAGCGCGAGAAACATGGTTATCAGGGCGAGCCCTTCGCGCTCTTCGTCGCCAAGAACCTTATCATCGCCGGAATCGTGCTGTTCCTCACCTATCTGCTTTCTTCCTATAAGGGGTTGCCAAACGTCCTGATCGTCATGTCCCTCCTGATTGCGCTCTTCGTCTTCGTGACCAAGCGGATGACCGTCGGCCGCCGCATCTACGCCATGGGCGGCAATGAAAAGGCGGCAAAGCTTTCCGGCATCAAGACCGAACGGCTGACGTTCCTGACGTTCGTCAACATGGGTGTACTCGCCGCTCTCGCCGGGCTGATCTTTGCAGCACGTCTCAACACGGCGACGCCAAAGGCAGGCCTTGGCTTCGAGCTCGACGTGATTGCTGCGGTGTTCATCGGCGGCGCATCGGCGATGGGTGGTGTCGGCCAGGTCATGGGCGCGGTGATCGGCGCCTTCATCATGGGCGTCATGAACAATGGCATGTCGATCATGGGCGTCAATATCGACTGGCAGCAGGTGATCAAGGGTCTCGTTCTGCTCGCTGCGGTTATCTTCGACGTCTACAACAAGAACAAGGCCTGAAGCCCGTGGTGAAGTCTGATACATGAAGTCGGTGCGTGGTTCGACGAGCTCACCATGAGGGATGTCGTGGGCTCAAAGCCTCGACAGCAAATGTTGACGTCCTTGGCTCCCTGTACTACCCAAGTTCCCTCATGGTGAGCTTGTCGAACCACGCACCATTTTTTTCGAATGAAGGCAAATCACTCTGTAGCGTTTCGTTTTGACTCTCTCCCGGCGTGGTGCATGAATGCTGTGCGACGATGATGCACTGGACTGTCACACGCATCCCGTTCACAGCATATACGGCGAGGGCTCATGAAAACATTCTGTGCGGACGAGCAGAAGCACCATAATCCAAAAGGCTTTCTCTCGAGCGGCGCGCCGCGGCCCAATCCGGAAAAGCCTGAGCGGATCGAGCGGCTTCTCGCAGGCGCCCGGGCAGCGGGAAGTTCCATTCATCGCCCCGCCAAGTATGGGCTCGGGCCGATTGCCGCCGTGCACACGCCAGAATATCTGGAGTTCCTGCAGACTATCCATGGGCGCTGGCAGCTGATTCCCGGCGCTTCGGGAGAAGTGGTTCCCAATATCCATCCGATCAACCGCACGGGCAGCTATCCGGCTTCGGCCGTGGGGCAGGCGGGTTATCACATGGCCGATACCGCATGTCCCATTTCTGCGGAGACCTGGGAAAGCGCCTGCTGGAGCGCCTGGGCCGCGGTCGAAGCGGCCGAAGCGGTCATGTCCGGCGAGCCGGCCGCCTACGCGCTGTGCCGGCCGCCCGGCCATCACGCCTTCGCCGATGTCGCCGGTGGCTTTTGCTTTATCAACAATTCGGCGGTCGCGGCGCAAAGACTGCGCAAGAATGCCGCCCGCGTCGCCATCCTCGACGTCGATCTGCATCATGGCAATGGCACGCAAGGCATCTTCTATGCACGCTCCGATGTGCTGACCGTTTCGATCCACGCCGATCCGGTTCGATTTTATCCATTCTTCTGGGGCTATGCCGACGAGCGCGGCGAGGGCGCAGGTCTCGGCTACAATCACAATCTGCCGCTAGTGCGCAAATCCGGCGACGAGGTGTTCCTGGAAGCACTTGCTGCCGCAAGAAGCCGCATTGAAGCCTTCGCGCCGGAAGCGCTGGTCGTAGCGCTTGGGCTTGATGCTTTCGAGGGCGATACATTTGGCGAGCTCTCCGTTTCGACGCCAGGTTTTGCCCGCATCGCCGAAGCCATCGCGAAATTGCGCCTGCCAACGGTTATCGTGCAGGAGGGCGGCTATCTTTGCGACGAGCTCGGCGACAATCTTAGTGCGTTCCTCACCGGCTTCGGCGCTGCGATCTGATTTTTCTTTTTTGCTGACAAAAGGTCTGTTGGCGTAGAAAGTCCCCTGAAAACGGGTGCCTTAACGCCTCATCCTCAAGGTTTATCCCCAGGATGTGTTGTTCGATTTGTGAAGTTTGGAATTTTTGTGATTTGGTGTGTTGACAGTTTTATAGGGTGGGGTCTATATACCGGCACAACGAGGGCGGGGCGCCGCTGGCGGTTGCCGAATGCGCCCATAAGTTGCCCTTAGG
>NZ_QPJM01000029.1 GCF_003337575.1 Phyllobacterium bourgognense | reverse complement strand
AATGGCTTGAGGAAGTTGTCGCTGAGCCCGGCAATGACGGTCCAGATCGAAAAGATGATCGCCGGCGTGGTCGCTTCCGTCGCAAGAACATAGGCGATGACAGGTAGTGTTACCAGCAACGCCGGCACCTGCACGATTGCAAACAACAGCACCACGAGCGTCAAGACGCCAGCTGACGAAAGACCTATGGCGAAAAAGCCTATGCCGATCAGCAGCGACTGGATGACCGCGACACCAACAACGCCGACTGCCACACCCCGAATCGTAGCGGCGGTCATCGCAACCAGCCGAGGGCCTTGCGCCTTGCTGCCGGTGATGCGTTCCAACAGGCGACTGGCGAATTCGGTGGCGCCTTCACCATAGGCGATGAGGACGGCGGCCACTGCGAACGAAAGTACGAACGACAGTTGACCGGCGGCTAAACCGCCCGCGAACGACGCCAGCCATGAGGCAACGCCGCCGAGCATTTTGCCGTACTTGGCGAGCGCCGCCGGCATATTTGTCTCGACGAGCACCCATGTCTCGGTCAGTTTCTGGCCGACCACCGGCAGGTCGGCAAGCCATGGTGGCGGCGGAGGCACCGTCAGGCTGCTGTCCTGCAAGCCCGAGACGAACTCCAGTATGGAAGATCCAAGCGACGTCACCACCATGACCAGTGGGACCAGCATCAGCGCAACGCTGACGAGCCCGATCAACGTCGCCGACCAGCGATTGCCGACACGGGCGACCAGGCGCTGGTGCAGCGGATAGAGCATGACCGCGAGGATCACCGACCAGAGCAGGATGCCGGTAAACGGCAATATGATGCGGCTACAGGCAAAGATCAGTAGGCCCACAAGTCCGATCTGAAGCACTGAATCGAGCATTCTCAAGAGCGACGGCGCGCGCTCAGGGATTGTGACGTTCGGCTGCATGTGCTGCCCCCTTCCCAGCCAATCTGGATTTCCCAGGTAGCTCGGTACTTTGTGATTATTTACCTGTTTTGGTCTTCCCGCAAGACAGATGCAAAAGTGTTCGAGGGGTGCGCGCCTCTCCGGCGATTCGACAAGCGCGATGTCGCATCGGCTTGCTTGCGATGGCGGCCGCTTAGGACTAAATTGCCTTCCAACGCGGCGGCCGCGTGACTGGGGGGAAACGTCATGGCGTCGGATGCAACTGGAGCCCCTCGTGATGATGCTCCAAACAAAATGGGCGCGCCTCTGAAAGAGAAAAACCCGCAGCGCACGGTCGCAATTGCCGTGCTTCTGGTGGCGTTGCTTTTGTTCGTCGTGACGGTTTTCATGGAGCGGCGCACGCCTTCTTCCTCGCAGGCGACCGTCAGTGCCTATGTCGTTGGCGTAGCGCCCGAGGTTACCGGGCGGGTTATTGAAGTTGGCGTGACTGACAACAGTGCCGTGACGCCCGGCCAGATGCTGTTTCGGCTGGATCCGGAACAGTACCGGATTGCCGTGGCAGAGGCGGAAGCACGCCTGGCGGGGGTAGGTCAGACGATCGGTGCTTCGACGGCGTCCGTCGATGTCGCCCAGGCCAAGGTGGTGGAGTCGAAGGCAGTCCGGGTCAATGTCCAGGATCAAGCCACCCGCGCCGTGGAACTTGTCAAGCGCGGTATCTATGCCCAGGCCAAACATGATGAGGCCGAGGCCGCGCTGGATCAGGCAAATGCCGGCGTCGATGCAGCCGAAGCCGACCTGGCGCGTGCTCGGGAGGAGCTTGGGCCCGCAGGAAAAGACAATCCGCAATTGCAGGAGGCGCTCGCGGCGCTTGAAAAAGCCCAGCTTGATCTGCTTCGCACGACGGTTTCAGCCCCGGCGGAAGGCGTCGTCACCAATCTCCAGCTTTCCGTCGGAGGTATGCTCAGCGCCGGCGAGAGTGCAATGACCTTCATCGATACCGGCACGATCTGGATCACGGCCGCGTTCAAGGAAAACAGCCTCGAGATGGTTGCAGCCGGCGACCGTGCGGAGGTGCTTTTCGATGTTCTCCCGGGTCAGATTTTCGCCGCCACGGTTGAAGGCATCGGGATGGGGGTTGCCCAGGGAAGTGTCGACCCGGCAACGGGCCTGCCGAAGATTTCCACAGACACTGGGTGGGTGCGAGCACCGCAGAGCTTTCCCATTCGCCTGGTTCTCGACGAAGGGCGGCCCAAGGGTGTGCGATACGGTTCGCAGGCCAATGTGGTTATCTACACCGGGGACCATCCGGTCACCAATGCGCTCGGCCGCATCTGGATCCGGATCCTTTCGGTCCTGACCTATGTCAGCTGATACGCTTCTTTTGCACGAGGAGGACCGCGTCAATGTAAAGCGCAAGGGTCTGCGCATAGCGCTTGCCGTTGCGGTCGGCTTTTCCTGGTCGGTCTATTCGGGGGCTATCATCCCCTTTCTTGGGCCATTGTTTGCGGCACAGTTTCTGATCTCGAGTTCCCGCCCCATGCCGTTGCAAAAGGCGTTGGCAGTCACAGTGCTGATTCTTGTCGTCGGAGCATCTCTGCAATTCATGACGGTTCTGACCGGCGACAGGCCGCCCGTTCTCTTGCTCCTGCTCGGACTGATTTACTTTGGATGTTTCTACCAGCAGGCCAACGGCAAGGGCGGACCCACAATCTTTCTGGTGCTGGTCATTGCGGTTATGGTGCCGCTCCTCACAATTCTGAACGAAGACCTCGGCGACACCATTCTTATGATCCTGGTTCAGGGTGTGGTGACCGGAATGCTTTTGATGTGGCTGGCATACGTTTTTATACCAGACAAAGGTAGCCCTACTCTCAAGGTCGCGACAGCGACGACATATCCGCGTGCGGCACGCTACGCTGCAGCCAACACCGCCATACTGCTGATCGCGGTGGTTGCCTGTCTGACACGCGAAGGGCTGGCTACGGCGATCGTCATTCCGATAACCGTGGTGTCACTGCTGTCCCAATTCGACGTCGCCGCCAGCACGCGCGCCGCCTTGGGGCTCGTGATAACCAATATCACCGGAGGTGTAGCCGCGTCCGTCGCATTCGGGCTGCTTCAGGTACGGCCGTCCCTCATTTTCCTCTTTCTATTGGTACTGCTGGCCGGCCTGGTATTTGGTGGTCGTGCTGCCATGCATGCGCCGTCCGCCAAACTTTACGCGGGTGCTCTGACGATCTTCCTCCTCGTTTTCGGAACAGGTGTGTCACCGCTTCCGGGGTCTGCCGCCGAGTCCTTTTCCACCCGGGTCACCTATATACTGGTGGCCATCGCCTATGCGATCTTCATGACAACGTTGCTTTGGCCTCGGCAGGAGCGCAGTATTGGTTGACGATTTAGATATTTGATTTGTGGGGGATTGGTGGATGATCATCGAAGAATTCGATATCGCGTCGAACAAGGGCAAGCTGGTCGACCTGACGGCCAGGTTGGTGGCGGCTTACGTCCGCAATAACGCAGTACCTACCGCGGATTTGCCGATGTTGCTCAACACCGTGCATGCTGCTTTATCGGGGGCAGCGATGGGAAACGAAGAGACGGCAATTGCCTCGCCGAGCCCCCTGCCTGCAGTGCACCCCAAAAAGTCGGTCACATCCGATTACATAATTTGTCTGGAAGACGGCAAGAAGTTCAAATCGCTGAAGCGGCACTTGAAGACTTCCTTTGATCTCACGCCCGAAGAATATCGCAAGAGATGGAATCTTGATCGGTCCTACCCGATGGTCGCACCGAACTACGCCGAGGCTCGCTCCCGCCTTGCCAGGACCATGGGGCTCGGTCGAAAGTCGGGAAAGGCGCGTTAGTCAGCGGTCAGTCCGTAGCCGGTGGGGCAATCAGAAGGCTCGTTCGGGCCTCATTTTTCAGCGCCAGAATTCATCCAGATAGTCGATGACCTCTCCGTCAGATCCTGCTACCTGGCTAAGCATCATCTGGTCGGTCCAAAACAGGATGGCCTTACGGATCTCCTGATCCTGCCAACCGGCTTCCCTGGCCTTCTCATGCACCCGGATATAGGTGAGGTGGTTGAAAGGAAGTGCAATCTGATCCTTGAACATCTCCTCGATCGCGTCCGCACATTCAGCGCCGCGCCGAAGATAGGGGCCGTCCTCCTTGGGCGGCTTTATTTCGTATTGAACATGATACGGAACATAAGACTCCTTGCGTTCTCTCATGGCGTCACCTCATTGTCAGGCGTTCTTGATCCAAGCCTGTCCCAAAAGGGGATCAGGGCCACGGCCGGACGGTCTCGGCAGGAATGCAACTACGCGAAAGAGACTTTGTTCCGCGTTGGTTCAGCCACCACACGGAGTCTATCGCGTGAACAGCGTTTTTGGGTCCGTCTGCTCGCAAATACCCTAAATATAAAAGCCGACTATTCGCGGTGGTGATAGCTGGCTCAACCAGGAATTCCAACTCGTAGAGATAAAGGGGCGGTTCCTTCCGCTCATCTTCCGGGCCCTCTTCAAACTCTGTTCGCATAGGATTACTCCTTTCAGACGTCTTCCGGTGGTTCAGTCGGACAGAATTGTCTGTTAATCTTATGCAGCCGGCGATAGTTTGCACCGGCGCAAACTCAACTGGCGTTACGCGCTTCCGAAAATATCATAAGCGCGATCGCTCGGCCGTCATTTTTCTGTTTTCGCTTTTTTCGATCTCGCCTCCACCTTGCGATGCATGCGAGCAGTCCGAGTATCAACCATCCTTGGTAGCGGCCCGGGAGGAAGCAAGATATCGCAGAAGGCCGGCTTCGGCGGTGGGAAACATGCGATCGTTACCAACGTGGTTGGCGAAGCCGGACCTTCGGACGTAGTCAAGCACATCCGGATTGAGGCCTGCCAGCCATATCGCGACCCCCTCTTCCGCAAAGCGGCGTTCGCCATCGATCATCATTTGCAGCGCAGAATATTCGATATCGAAGACCCGGCTGAAGTCGAGCATCAGGACGCCTGGCTTGTCTTCGGCAACGAGTTCCCGGATACGGTCGCCGACCTGCTGGGCGTTAGCGAAGAAGAGCCTTCCTTCCGGACGGACGATCAGAAGACCTTCGAAGGTCTCGTCATCCGGGTGCTCCGGCGATGCTGGGCGCAGCAGGTCCTCGCCCCGTTTGCGGCCGATCACGTGGATGCGCGGCCGCGCCGCCTGACTGGACAGGCCAATCAGCGACAGCGCGATCGCAACAACGATGCCCTGAAGCGTACCGAATGCGAGCACACCAAGGAACGCCGCGAGCGCCCATCGGAACTCCATTGTTCGCACCTTGCGGATCGATGCGAATTCGAGCGGTTGGATCAGACCAATCGAATAGACGATCACGATCGCCGCGAGCACAGCCTGCGGCAGAAGCCCCAACAGCGGGGCCAGAGCCAGCATGGTTGCCGCCGAGGCAGCAGCCGTGACGAAAGATGCCTTCTGCGTCCGCCCTCCGACGGAGCGTACCACCGCCGTCTGCGATGTCCCGCCGCCGGCGGGCATGGCTCCGAAGAAAGCGCCCGAAAGGTTGGCCGCGCCAACGGCGAGAAGTTCCCGATTCGCCCTGATCGGCGGATCCGAACGGACAGCAAAGGCCCTCCCGGCGGCAATCGTCTCCGTAAAGCTCATTAGCGCTATACCGATGGCCCCGGGGAGCAGCGTAATCACGAGGTCCGGAGTCGGCAGAGTTATGGAAGGCAACGATTGGGGAATGAGACCGACCGTTGCCACACCGGCACCGCTCAGACCACCGAACCAGGAAACGGCGATTCCGGCGGCGACCACCGCCAGCGGTGCCGGCGAGTGTGGCCAGATACGCTCCGTAATCAGGAGCACGACAAGCGCCGTGACCCCAAGTACCAGCGTCGCAAAGGAGCTCTCGGGAAGGTGCTGGACGAGACTAAGCACGTCGCGGAAGAAGCCCTCTTTCGCAATGTGAATGCCGAACAGCTTCGGCACCTGATCCAGCACGATCACGAGACCGATGCCGGCCTTGAAGCCGGTCAGTACCGGCGTTGAAATCAGGTTTGCCACGAACCCGAGACGAAGGACAGAAGCGACAACAAGCAGGGCTCCGGTGAGGGCGGTCAGCGTCGCAGTCGCTGTGATCAGCTTTGCGGGGTCTCCGTCCGGCACCGCCATGCCCAGCTCTGCGGCGGTAAGTATCGCCAGGGTCGTAGTTGAGCTGGTGCTCAGGACCCGCGATGTGCCTAGAAGGGCATAAACGATCATTGGAACAAAGGCGGTGTAAAGCCCTACGCTGACTGGCAGGCCAGCCACCGTCGCATAGGCCATCGCTTTGGGCAGAACAACCGCCGCCGCCGTGAGCCCGGCGACCAGGTCGGGACGCAGCCCGTAGTCAGGCTTGTGAGATGGATTGTCCGAGCCGTGGGGTGGCATTGCGCAACGCTCCTATTGGATAGGGCTACCGGACCAGCACACAGGTTCGGCAAAGTGTCCTGTAAAGTACTCACCGCGACATACGTGTGAGAACGAAATTCGCAATCCGTCAATTGGAACCGTGCCGATTCGTTAGTATCTCCGAACATTCAACGAGATCTTCAAATTTCCCGTCGCTTAGTTGCACCCCCTGTTGAGCAAAAATTTTTCCACGGATTTGAGGGCGCTACCGGAATATTCCTGCGGGTCGAGATCGATTATCAAATCGGGAAACGCAAGATCCGCGTTTGGGCTGTCAATGTACTTCTGAAGAAGTTGGCAATGCTTGTTCTCCCTTGCTACACGAAGCGCGACCGCTTGCACGAAGCCGATGCAAAAGCCGTGGTCCAACTGATCTTTCCTATCCCTGCACATTGACTGAAGTTTCGCGAAAGTCGGCTCTTCTGCGAGCGCAAGGTTACCGAAGCTCGTGACAAGGAGGAGGATCAAAGCGATCATCCGAGTGAACAGGCTCTTTGTAGAAACTCTGCCCGCCGGGAATTCATCCGAACGGACCGTTTTATTGGAACTCTCACCCTGCTTGGCCTTCTTCGTATGGAGCGCCGCCGTCAGCATCTCTTACCTCCCGGCTTCTGGGCAAAGATCGTCGACTGCCTGCAGTATCGCTCCGACCGCGCTCTTTGGGAGTGTTGCGGGATGACTTTGAATGAAGGTGGTCACCTTGGCATAGAGGGCGTCGGACATGAATTTGCCGTCGAGCAAACACTTCCGGATTTCTTTACGGCGGTCGGCGAAATCATCATTAACTGGTATGCCTATTTGATATTCGATGGCTCCGAAAATGTACCCCGTCGCAAAGCGTTGTTCCGCACCTATTAGGTCTGCAGCGGTCATCGCATGGACCGGCGACGCAACGAGGCTGACCATCAACAAAGCCGATACTCTCATGGCAGGCTCCTTCTCCCAGAGTTTGTCCGGCCCCAAACTCAAGCGCGATCTGAACCCCAGTTCAGGAAAAAGCCGACATCGCCGGGCATTCCGCCGGGGAAACTGATGATCATTGCCTTGAGCTTGAAACCCTGCGGCTTGGCAAGTTTCTGATAGCGATCATAAAACTCCTTTGCCTTGCCTTGCAGTGTTGCCGGCCAGTCTTTGTCGCCGCTGTTTATTGCGCGACCGCTGTCCGAACAAAGATCCGATGAAAAGCTATAGACCATAGCCTCGAATTTGCCCGCCTGGACAGCGTTCGCCACAAGCCGGCGAACCGCGAGTACGTCCGCTTCGCTGACATGGTTCTTGAGGAAATCTTCAGCGAAGTCGGCGGCCTTCTGCTCCTGGACCGCCTTTGCTTTCGCCTGCTTTTGATCTTCCTCCCTTGCACGTTTGATGACTTCATTGCGAATGTCCGCCGCGCTCGGAGGCATCGCGTTCAAATCTAGTGGTTCTTTTTTCTCTGGCATCTGCTTGATCCTTTCGTGGATGACGTTGTTTGACGGATATCGTCTTCAAAGCACGTCGGGGACCACGGCGGCGGTAGCCTCTGGCGCGATATAGCCGTTGGGCCGCTTTTGCCGCTTGCCGAGATTCGGCGCGTCAAACTTGACCCGTTCGTAGGGGATCGACTTGAGGATGTGCGAAATACAGTTGATGCGCGCGCGCTCCTTGTCGTCGGACGGGACAATCCACCACGGGGCATCGGGCCTGTCCGTTACCTTGAGCATCTCGTCGTAAGCGCGGGTGTAATCCCACCAGCGTTGATACGACGTGATATCCATCGGACTGAGTTTCCACTGGCGCAACGGGTCGTCGATACGACGGCGGAACCGGCGCTCCTGCTCTTCCTCGCCGACGGTCAGGAAATACTTCAGTAGTATGGTGCCGCTTTCAACAATCGCTGCCTCATACTGCGGGACAAGTTCCAGAAACCGTCGTGCTGTCTTTTCGGAACAGAAACCCATGACGCGCTCGACGCCTGCCCGGTTGTACCAACTCCTGTCGAAGATCACGATCTCGCCCGCCGCCGGAAAATGTTGAATGTAGCGCTGCATGAACATCTGCGATTTCTCCCGGTCGCTTGGCGTAGGAAGCGCAATGACGCGGAACACGCGCGGGCTTACCCGCTCCGTGATCCGCTTGATCATGCCGCCTTTTCCGGCTGCATCACGGCCCTCGAACAGGATTATGACGCGTGCGCCCGATTTCTTCACCCATGCCTGCAAATGCGCGAGCTCGATCTGAAGCTTTTTCATTTGCTTGTTGTAGCGGTCCTTGCCGAGCTTCTCGTGCTCTACATGTTGGACCGGATCCCCTTCGCGCAACGTGTTGTTTTGATTGTTCATGACACTGTCCTCCCGGCGTCTGGGATTTGGGTTCTTATGGCTGCCGATCTGTCGCTCGGCAGCCAACTGGCTCGATATCCCCTCAGGCTCCTCTGGCTTGCGGCGACTATCATTATCAGTGCTCGAGGAAACGCTGCTGATCCGACTGCTCATTGGCAGCAAGACCGCGTCAAGACCGTTTCAACTAGAAAAGTATAGTCTGCACTGCCGGGGAGAACCCGTAACATCGTGTAATATACATAGAGTGCAGGACGAAGGTACGTGTGGCTGCGCAGGCTCGCACGGCCAAGTGGGTCACTCGTCGGGGATGGAAAGCCCCGCTTTCTTGAACCCGTCGAGCAAATGCAACTGATCCTCGCGGCGAATGACCCGGACGGCGACTTCATGGCGAATATTGTCGACGAAGGTGGGTGCGTGGACTGCGAGCCATTGCCGTTCGCTGCGTGCCTCCTCGGTTTTGCCGAGCTGCCCGAGAATTGCCGTCAGTATCAGGTGATAAATCGGGTTGGCACGAACGTCCGCCAGTCTCGCCCATCTCTCGGCAGTTATGTAGTCCTTGTCGATATAAGCGCAGACAGCAAGCGCAGACTCGAAATACCCCGACGGCTGCGGATTGCGGGACACAGCCGAAGCGATCAGTTTGCATCCGGGCTTCCATTGCCCTGACAAGGCAAGCCTGAATCCATACTCACCCGCCAGCTCGGTGTCATTGGGGTTGATCGAATAAGCTCGTGCGCCGACTTCCAATGCCGCTGTAATTTCGCCGCGGAAATAGTGACTGAGCATTTCGGCCTGCAGCGCCCGAACGTTTTGGGGATCCAGTTCCACGGCCCGCCTTGCCGTCTCGGTTGCAACGTCAAGCGATGGGGTCGTCGAATTGAGACGGTATCGAAAACGAAGTTCGTCGAGATAGGTCAAGGAAAGCAGGGCCCATGCTGTCGCATAGTTGGGGAAACGTTGGACTGCCCGCTGCAGGCAACTCTGAACGGTCGCATGCGTTGCGGGGTTGAGGTTGGAGCGGTAGCGGTAGTACGCCAGCGTACATTTATATGCCTCCAGATCATCAGGCGGCGACTGTGCAAGATCGGCAGCATCGGTCTGGAAAATTATCCCGTAGGGTTGGGCCAGCGCTGTCGCCACCGCTTGAGCTATGTCGGCCTCGAGTTGAAGCAGATTCTGAACCTGGACGATGCTGTCGTAATTATTTGTCCAGACCACGGATCCACTGTTTCGATCGAGGAGCCGCGCGTTCAGCCGGAGCTTGTCGCCGTGAAGGCGGACGCGCCCTTCCAGGGCAAAGAGCGCTTCGGAATCACCTGCGGCCAACATGATACCCGTGCCGGCAACCACCACGATCTCCTTGAATTTTGCCAGCTGACCGATGACTTCGTCCGTCAGACCTTGGGCTATGACCGCCGAATCGGGAGTGCCCGAAAGGTCCTCGAAGGGTTCGATCACCAACTTCGGAACGCCGGGGCCGGCCGCCTGCCTGTCCGTGATGCCGAAACCGTCTCCAAAGTGGAACATGCCTCCTGCGTAGAGGGCTAGACCCATCAATGCCGCGACAACGAGGATAAGCCCCACCCAGGGTGGTGCGCGCCCCCAAGTGGCCGTGAGTTGTTTCGAGTACGTTGCGGCAAGCCTGTGGGCAGAAGGAGGCGTCTCAGTTCGGCGCGAAAAGACCGGGACATAGCCGCCTTTGGGCATGGTCACGACGATGGGGTCGTTCTGGCCCGCGACGAGGTAGTAGTGCTCCAGTCCCCGCCGGATCAGACCGGCCTGGATTCGGACCACCGGATCAATCTGGGGGTCAAAAGAACAGCTTCTGCCGTAAACCTCGACCGCGATCGAATAGGCCTTTATCCGGTTTGCGCGACCGCCAACGGTTTCGCCGACAACGTAGGCGAAGAATTGCCGGGCACGCTCGGGCACGTCAAATTCACTGCTCGACCGGATACGGTCAAGTTGCTCAAGGATATCGGCATGGGTGGGTACCGATGCCCCGTCTTGAACAACGTCCTCCACGTCGTTCTCCCCCGAATACTGTAACCCCGGCACACTCACCAGTTGCTGTATTCTACAGTATTCTACGTCCTTTTTTGACGAAAGCGCAATATACTACCGAGGGACAAAGGGCTTGGTTGCCCAATCACAGAACCAAGCCGAAGGAAAGACAATGAACGCGCGGACTGGAGGTGCCTTCGATCAAAAATTGGCTGCGGTTTTGCGCCGATACCCGGAAAGCTCGTTACGAATTCAACACCTTTACGTCAGCGACGAAACCTTTCGGGAATTGTGCAGTGATCTTGCAGCCGCAGAACGAGCGATCAAAACCGTGGAGAATCTGCCGGATCCAATCCGCAGTGAACGACGCGCCGAATTTGCGGAGATGGCAAATTACCTTGCCAGCGAGATTGAAGGGGCGATTTCGAGGCAAAGTGCCGTATCTTTTCGGCGTTAGGGCACTTCTCCAGCGAGGTCTTTGCTTTGCATTAGTTCGCCATTGCAACGAGGAGGAGGCAGATGAAAGTGGAGATTGAGCGGAAATATCTTGTCTCCGATGACGGTTGGAGGGAGCATGCGACCATCCGATCCGTTTTTCGTCAGGCCTATATGACGGTCGCCGGAGACAGGACGGTGCGCGTTAGGACTATCGACGATAGGCGCGCCACGCTGACCGTCAAAGTCCGCACGGGTCCGATGCAGCGAGACGAATTTGAGTACGACCTTCCATATTGCGAAGCTCTCAAACTAATAAGGCACCGAATTGGAGTCGTCGTTGAAAAGACCCGCTATGATGTAGCTTACGGCGGACATGTTTGGGAAATTGACGTCTACGAGGGTGCACATCGTGGCCTCATTGTTGCAGAGATCGAGTTAAGGGACGCCAGCGACGAGTTTCCACTGCCCGTTTGGCTGGGGCGGGAAATCACCGGAGAGCAAATGTACTCGAACCAGATATTGGCGTTGGACGGAGAGCGTGGGTAGCGGCTTTGACCGCCCCCAATTTGGGAGCGATTGCCGACTGTCACTGCGTGGTAATGCTCCGGATACGCCACCACTTACTTCTGAGCGGCCTGACATTCTCGCAGTGCCTTGAATGCATTGTCGGTGCCGGTGAGGTCGACCACAACGGTCCTGCGTCCCTTCGAGGTGATCGTCAGCGCTTTTTTCTTGGCAAGATCATAGATGAAATCGAGATTGTTGAAAGGAACGAATGCGCCTTCGTATCCCTCCATTCCCTGTCCCTTGGCCACACCCGTGTACTTTTCGCCATCGACGTCGAACACGACGGAGATCTTTTCGCCGGCGGTGATCTTTGTCGGTTTCTTGGAATAGAGCGCCAGGTAGCCACGCGGGGCCGCCGTCGCATCGATGCCTATCTGCACCTGTGTTTCGCCGTCGGCATTGTCCCGCATGATCATGCAGCCAGGACCTGTGCTACTTTTTACATATATGTCCCAACCGGCCGCCGAGCCATATTTTGTCACGGTCTCTGCGGCTGTACAAGGAACGGTGAGTGCTGCAACTGCCAAGGCAGTCCGAGCGAATAAATGCATGGTTTCCTCCTATTGAATGACAAACGACGCCAAGAAGACAATTGCGTCAAGAACGCCAACATGTTTCAAGTTTGCGCGGTGCTTGTCGTGCCGTTGGCCTAACAGTTATATACCCCAGCCGCGCATCGCCTCACCGTGCGCCGAGCAGCGCCTGCGACGCTGACGGGCGTGAGCGGCCGACCAACTCTCGCCTCTGCGGTAGCAACAAAACTGGCCACCCCCGGGATTGAAAGTTCCGTTCCGGCTTCCAGGCCGAACAACCCGACGGTGGCGGTCAGCACAAAGATGTTCAGTATCCTTGGGATGGTCATTTTGTGCCTCCTACGGCGAATTGATCCGGAAGCTCATCGATATCGACGAGTTTCTTCAGGTCGTCCACTTGCTTGGCATCCGTCGCGTTCTTGAAGCTGAAATCCTGCGCAACGACATCCGTGCCGGTCTTCCAGTCGCTGATCTGGATACTGTACTGCGGTCCCTGATCAACTTTCGTGGAAGTGATGACGTATCGACAGGGATAGGGGTGCTCGCCCTGGGCAATCCATATCTGCCAGTCGACTTCCTTGGCCCTGAACGCCAGATGGTCGCATTCGGTGCCGCCGATCACGCCGCTGCCTAGATCCTTCACGTCGACCACGTCACGCATCAATTCGTCGTAGACATTGGTGAGCAGGAGATCAGCGCCGGGGACGGGCCTCTGGTATTTGTTTCGCAATTCGTCGATGAGATGGTCGACCGTGCCGGATACCTCGGCCTGTGCGTACATATTGTCCTCCTTGGCCAGCAGCGTCAGGGTCTTGCCATCGAACGTCGTCTCGACATTGGCAAAACCTCCGGAACGCGTGGCGCGAAACTTGTCGGGGCGGCCTATTTCGACTTTGCCCGAGCTTGCCAGAAGCAGCTTCTGGTGGTCCTTGGTGACGACCTCAAAATTGGTGTCGTAGGCGAATGAAATAGCCTTTTGCCCCGCCATGTAGTCGGACATCGACTTGAGAATCGTCTTGGCTTCGGCTTCGCCGGCCGAAGCGCCCGGGAATGTACCGGCCGCGAGGATCATCGTCAGCGCCGCCGATGCAAGGACGGTGACAGTGGATTGCATGGACCTCCAAGCTTTGGTCGTCATCGTATTATCTCCCGTGATTGTCTGTCCGTCGAATATCCACCCGATCCTCATTCACCTGGATACGCATCGATCAGAACGACGCGATCGCCAAGCCTTGGTTCACACTACGCGCTGTCGAACGGAAAAACCTGTAACATCGGGTATGTTACAGGTGACACTACATAACTTGCAGCGACGTTCGCGGTGACAGCCCGCGTCCGCTATGGAGAAGCGGTCGAGGGCGAATGATTGCAGCGATGCGCATTCAAATGCCCGACATACGATTTTTAACTACATCCCATAAGGGCCAACTTGCGTACGAGACGTGCTCCCCTGACTTCCAATATCGACCAGTGTTAGTGGCCGCCGAGTACGAGCGTCTGGACCGGCAGCATTATCGCCTGCATCCGAAGGATCATCGCATGCACAATCGCGACGGTGTCGACGACGTGCAGGAAAACCCAGCGCGACGTGCCGATATCCTGCGCGGCGAGCGCGTCGTGGTTGTTGGTGTACGCGTTGGCGATGCAGCTGCTGCCTGGGGGCAACCGGTCCAGCTGACCCGGGAAAAGAGGTTCGAGGAAGACGGTGAGCGATCCTCCTTGCACAATCTGCCCCACATCCAGCAGCTGGTCCGTTGGCCGCAGTTGCCCCGCCGCAATGACGTCCTGGACTTCGGTCACGACCATCGGAATGATGGTGAACGGCATCCCAATACACGTGGCCTCCGCAATCATGCCTTTTTTCATTACCTGCGCCTCGATCTGGCCGAAGCCGGCAACCAGCCTTGCCCGTCCGGCTCCTTCGGGGACAAGGATTCCTGCGGGGCGTATCATTGTGTTGACGACATCGCCGCGTCGGAGCGTGAACTGTTGGACGGTTCCCGCGACGCCGGCGCGAACGAGGGTTTTGTCGAGCTCGACCTGTGCTTGTTTGAGAGCTGCTTCCGCACTCGCCTTCTGGGCGGGAAGTAGGGAAGAAAGCTTTGTCTCGATGGTCCGTTTGTTGGCGACGGCGGCGTCGCGCGTACCCTTCCGGCCGTCGGCGGTGATCTGCAACCGCTCAACCTCCCGAACCGAGACGTCCGCATTGCGCCGCAAGAGCTCCTGCCTGGTTGCGAGTTCGTCCAGCGCCTGCTGGTACGCGCCTTGCGCCTGTTGGATAAGCCCGTCGGCTGCGGCCAGCTCGGTTTGTGCCACGGCGGTCTCCGCAACAGTTTCGTCGATTTGGCGCTGGGCCGTTTCGTGCGCTGCCTCCTGTTCGGAACTGTCGAGCCTGAAGAGAGGGTCGCCGGTTCGGACCTTGGAATTCACGCCGACGAACACTTCGGCAACACGGCCGACAGTCTCGGGCAGAATGGTCACGGTGCGGAATATCGCGGTCACGTTCTTGGTCGAGGGGTGGTAGTAAAATACCAGCGTGATCAACGAGACCGTCAGCAGCAGGCACGCGGTGATGCCCCAGCGCAATTCATACCAAACCGTGAAAAGAGTGATCTCGCGTCCTATCCGCTTCCCCTGGGCGTAGCGGCGATAGAGATAATCCGGGAAGACCGTGAGCAGGGAACAGAGAAGAAGCTCGAACATCGATCAGATGCCCCCACCGACAGTATCCGGCTTAGGTTTCGGCACCAGCGTGACGACCACCGGATCCTCAACCGCAGGGGTCCGCCCCGACAGCCTTTCAAGCGACTGGGCCATCGAGCTCATCGGCGTGGAGAAATCAGGCAGATCGATAAATGCCAGCAACAGGCCGGCAATCCAGAAGATGTGGTTGTGCGTGAAGAGGGAAATCAGCGCCAGAACGGCCACGATCTCCATTTGCACTTTTTTGGTCCGATGCGCCATTCGTTCCGGCAGCGCATGGACTTGGAAGTAAAAATTGCCGATCATGAGAATGGCGCCCAAAAGGAACACGGCGACGACGGTGAACAACCAATCGCTTTCGCCTGGTCCCGTGACGAAGCCCGGAAGATGTTCGATCGCTGCCGGATGCAGTGTATCGGCCATGTTCTCATCCCTTCGATATTGTTGCCGCTCGCGCGATCACCAATCGCCAGCGCCAGCCATGTCCGGCCAAAATTTAATGACCGGCACGCCGTCCTGTCAGCGTTGCGGAAACACTTACTGCTCCGCCGATATAATCACTTGCACGTCAGGGGATCGAAGTCATGTAAACTACTGTATTTTACGTGGCCGGGGACGCGTAAGCGGTGTCTTTCCGGCAGACGGTCCGGAAGATCTACCGGAGCGATTTTGGCCAGCGCTTATGGAAGGGAATGATTTTCGCTTTATCGAGAGCGCTTGCGATCTCCCTCGCCAGGTCATCGACCAGGGCCAGGTATTCGGCGCTGCGTTCATCGTGCTCCGGTTCCGTCGACCGCTCCCAGTGCAGCTGTGCTGCCTGTGCATCACGGAAGTCCGTGCAAAGATCGCGAAACTCTTCGTCCCGGGAGGCCCGCTCCTCAATCGCCTGACTTCGGGAAGGAAAGCGCAGTTTGGCCGCCATCAGGCGAACGTCCATCGAACAGGGCTCCTTTCCATGAGCAGCGGAGAGACACACCGACTATCGCAGATCCAAGCATATTTGGGGAGTATTTTACGGTAGCATACAGTCGAAGCGCTGGCCGGTGCGCTTAAATCGGAAACTGAGCCCGCGCCAAATCCGGGCAATTTCGTGCGGGCATGTCTCGACAATCGCCACCAGCGACCTTCCACCCACGTAGCCAGCTGGACACGGAATACATGTAGCATACCCGATGTTACGGGAGTTCCGGCACGCCAGCGCCTATTGTTTTTTCCATCGAAGGAGTTGTCCCGCCAGCCCTAATGAGCCTGGGCGGCCGAGGAAGCGGAGGTGACCGGGTGGCGGTCGCGGCAGACGATCGTCCTACAGCCAATCGGAATTTCCTGTCTAAGGGGATCGTAAGATGTATGGCACAATCTTGATATCAATGATGAGCGCGCTTCTGGCGATCGCTTATACGCTATTGCAGGCATGGATGGTGGAAATGGATGACGATCAGTCGTTGTCCGCAAAGATTTCATGGGGGCCTTGATGAAAGTTGTCGGGGTCGCCGACGGGACGAAAAGCGAGACCGTTTCTGAACGGGAATCCCGCACTGAACTGTGTCGGCTCTTGTCCGATCCGCATTTTCGTTTGACCGAGCGCAACAGAAATTTCCTCACGTTCGTCGCGACAGAAATGTTTGAGGGCCGCTCTGCTACGGTAAAGGCCTATACGATCGCCGTCGATGTTTTTGGACGTCCAGACAATTTTGATCCGATCGCCGATCCGATTGTCCGGATAGAGGCGACCCGGCTTCGTGCGGCTCTTGCCCAATACTATGAATACAACATGGAGGAAGGACGGATTCGCATAGAGTTGCCGCGGGGAAAGTATGTTCCGGTATTTACGAGAACCCCGCCGCAGGCAGAATACTTCCGGGAGACACCTGCTGTTCCAGAAATTGGCGAGACTTCCAATGGTTGGCGGAATACGATCTCAAAACGGCGACTGGGCATTTCAGCCATAGTCACTGCAGCGGCTTTCGGCGTCATCTGGGTTGCTTTCGTCGAAGGCCCCCGCTTCTCGGAAAAGCCGAGCGTTGCGGTCGAGATGAAACTAGCCGGGGACCAGACGGATATAGAGGCCGGATCCATTGGCGACGATCTGATGGTCGCTCTGTCACAATTTCAGACACTCAGACTTTCTGCAATGGAACCCATCGGCGTTGGCAAGGAGAACGCTGCGCAAACTGCCGCCGTACCGCTGTTCCATTATGTCCGTCGAACGACAACCCCATATCACGTAATTCTGAAGTATCAGCCGACCGAGACCGTCCGGTCGGTCTGGTGGCAAATTATCAATCCTGTGACCGGAGAATCGTTGCGGTCTGGCATCGAGCAGATTGTCCTCGACCAGAGGCCCGAAATCGAAATCCGCCGCTTGCTCATCGCGAAACTTGCAACCCGTTTCGCCGCCCCGCACGGGGTTATAAACGGAATCGAACTGACACGTGAGCTGGCCACGCCTACCTTGGGGAGTGGTTGCGTCTTACGTTCTGCGATGGCCGTCGAACGGCTTGATGCGAGCGAATTGAGGGAGGCCGGAACGTGCCTTGATGCAACGTTGCTGATAACGCCGAATGATCCGGATGTCATTGCCGAGCGGGCAATAGTGCTGTTGGAGACCGAACCACCTGAAGCATCGACCGAACTGACATCCCGCGCGCTCGATCTTGCGAACAAAGCCGTGGCGCTTGCTCCGCAATCTGATCGGGCGGGCTACGCCCGGATGCTGGCACAATTCCGAAACGGCCAAACCGAAGCGGCCTCGGTTTCTGGATACCGCGCCTTGAAACTCAATTCCAACAACAGTCTGATCGCCGCGCGGCTGGGGGCCATGCTTTTCGCTCAGGGCAGGTGGGCTGAAGGTTACGACCTGGCAGTCAGGGCGGGCGAGAACGAACCAGTTCCGCACGTTGATGCCGGACTAACTTTGGCACTGAATGACTATCATCGCGGAGACTTCACGGAAGCACTTCTTCGTGTCCAGCAAGTGGCGCGATCGGACAATTACGTCGCCAACATTCTGCAGATCGCTGCGGCGGGACAACTAGGAAATGCGACGGCTTCCCATGAGGCTGCCGGCCGTCTGAAGCAACGGGGCGATCAGTTCTGGACCACGTTTCGCTCCAATATGACGGCGCGCCACTATACGTCCGCGCTCATTGACCAGCTTGGCGCTGGCCTGATCAAGGCCGGCTTCGCCCCGTTGTAAGCGCCTGAACTCTTAGTCGCCGTCATCCCGGTCATCATCGTCGTCATCATCGAATCTCGAAGGATCGACAACCGGCAGCAGGAAGATACGCCAGTCATCGTGACCGTCAGGCTCGCCGGACTGGTCAGCCGTCGCGCGGCTGGCTTGCCAGATTTCGGTTTCCTTCGGCAGCGCTCCCCGCAAATTGATTTCCGCGACGCCGTCCCAGAGACAACGGCCCTGGTTTTGGAACACATGCAGGTCCCGCCGTAGCGCCTCGTCCGACAGAAGTATCTTGGCATCATCTTCAGTCGCCGCGTCAAAAGCAACTATTCCTCGTCCTAAAATCTCGGCTACGAATACGCTCATTTTTCGATCCTCCCAGACCCCTGTTGATTGTCCCGCTGGCGGAAACCGTTTCAGCTTCATGAGCTTCGGTTTTAAGCAACACCTCGCACACGATCTCCCTCGTTGGCTTAGCTTTCGCCTTCCACCAATTTCAATTTGGCTTCGGCAGCCTTCTTGCGTGTGATGGTATCGGATGCGGCCGCTACGGCACCTGCCGCGTGATCCTCGCCACCTGCGACCTGCACGGTCGGGGAAGCGAAGCCGATGCCGTTCAACGCAAAGGCCTCGCGGATCATCGCGTAGGCACGCCGCCGGATGGAGGACTGATGGCCGGGCTTCGTCATCACGGCGAAGCTCAGGTTGATGCCATAGTCGCTAAAGGCCTCCACGCCCTTCATCTTCACCGTTTCGATGATGTAGGGGCCGAGTTCCTCGTCCTCGAGCAATTCCGCACCGACACCCTTCACCAATTTTTTGACCTTGACGAGGTCGGCGTCGAAGTTGACCGAGATGAGGAACTTGTCGATGACCCAATCCCGGCTCATGTTCTGCACCGCGCCCAGCGTGCCGAACGGCACGGTGAAAATCGGACCGCGGTGGTGGCGCAGTTTGACTGAGCGGATGCCGAAGGATTCAACGGTGCCCATATAGGTGCCGCTCTTGATGTATTCTCCAACCCGAAATGCATCATCGGTCATGTAGAAGATGCCGCTGATGATGTCCCTTACCAGCGACTGCGAGCCGAAGCCGATCGCGACGCCGAAAATGCCCGCACCCGCGATCAATGGGCCGATCGCCACACCAAGGCCGGACAGAACCATCAGGACGGCAAGAACGGCGATGAGCACAGCGAGGAAATTGCGCAGGATCGGTAGCAACGTCATCAGCCGTCCGCTGCGGGCCAGCGCAGCTTCATCCCCGCCTTCGGTGCGGGCGCGTTCGATGCGCTGATTGATGAGGCCCTTTGCCATGTGCCAGATGAGATCCGCTGCAAGCAGGACGACTATGCCGCCCAATACGCCGCGGATCATGCGGCTGGCCGCCTCGTCCTCCATCAATCCGCTTGCCCGCAAGCGAATGACTGCAGCGAGCCAAGCGGCGGCAAGCGCGATGATGACCACCCTTGCTCCCCGCTCTATCAGGACTTCGAAGACCGGATTCCTGGGCTTGGCCGTGGTATCATCAGGACCGGAGAAGAACGACTTCACGATCGTGCTTGTCGTCCGCAAAATCGGCGGCAGGATGAGCACATAGATGCCGACCCACAACGCCCCGCTCGTGCCGGCGACCCACAACAGCCAGAGCAGGCACAGATACAGTGTGAGCAGCCACTCCTTGACGCGGTAGGCACGGGAAGCGATGGGGGCTTCCGGGCGGTTCCAGACGGTTTCCAGCGCGACAGCCAAAAGGCCAAGGCCGAGTACGTAAATGATCAGGCTCTTGACGTTGGGGCTAAAATTGAGCGCCGTCATTAAGGCCGCAGCGGTCCAACCTGTGAAGAATATTCCCGCAAAGTAGGCGACACGCCGATACCAGAACGCCGCCGCCGCATCGTCCATCGGAATGAGACGCGCCGGGACTTCGCTGCTGTCGTTCACTCGACTACGGTCGGTTCCAAGAAGTATGGCTGTTATTTGCATGATCACGCGCCATGCGATGAGGGCGACAAGCATGGGAAGGACAAGCATGGCCAAGAGCGGCGGCCACGTGAAGGCGTGGAAGGCACCGACACTGGCAAAAGCAAAGACCACCAAAGGTGCAATGGCCGTGAAAACCGAGCGTCCGATGACATGGTGACGCGCGTGCGAACCCTCAATCGTCGAGGGCGCTGCCATTTGCCGATGTGCGCGGCCGAGAATACGCCGGCAGGCGAATTCGGCACCGAAGCCGAGCCCGGCAAACGCAGCAAAAAGCACTAGGATCGCCCCCGGACGTCGACCGTTGATTTCGGTCATGATCGTGGAGCGCGCCTGGGAAAACTCGGCCGGCACGGCCGGAACGGCTTGTCCGAGACCGCGCAAATGTGCACGGATGGTGTTTGACCAACCCATGACGTCATTCGCCGTCGGAACGGCAGGTTCCTCTGCGGCGAAGGACGACGCACCCTTTGTGGCGATCCAGGCTTTGACGTCTGGGTCCGCCATAAGCTTCAGCAGCTGGTCAACCTTGCCCGGAGGAGGAGTTTCATTTGCCTTCTGCGCAGGTGAAGCAGAAACAACTGCACACAACAGAACCAAGCATAACGTCAGCAAGACGCTTACCTTGCCAGCCAACTTCCTGATTGGAGCGATGTGCATGCTAAACCCCTGACAGCAATCCACACTATACGCCCAAGACCTCGGCCTGTCTCCTGCAGCAATGATTCCATTGTCAAAACAGGTGAGCGGATATGCGCCTGCAGGTGTATGGTCTGATGGCACGGCTCTCCACAGCGCGAGACGGGCGAACAATGCGTCTGCTCGACCTGACAGTCGAGCCATTTTGTAGGTATTTGGGCGGCGCTTCCCTTGTGCATTCCCGTGCCGGCCGGGACCGGCGAGAGTGACGGTGATTTGAACGACAGGTACAGATGGGCGAGGGCACGGGTTATGTCCGGCGAAGTGGAACATGACAAGGCCGTCGCCGCGATGTCCTACCGCGTGTTTGGAGCTGAAGCAAAGCTGGCGGTCAATCATCCGGCCCGCTCCGTCAAGGAAGACATAAAAGTCCGTAAGTGTGGCCGTAGGTGACGACATCGCGGGGGCCGAATTTTGTGAAATGCCGCTCGTCCGCTGTTGAGGCGTCGCCGTTGGCGAAGCAGCGCTGATTGGCACAGAGCCCTGATCGTGTGGGGCACGACATTCGGCGGGATTTGCGAATTCGCCCCACGCCCCGTTACGGCGAAGAGACGGCATGTCCTGCGAGTGTCATCTTTACTCACGAGCCAAGTTTCAACCGGCGCAAAGTATTTGCTATCGGACGTTGTACAATTGCTGGAAATGGGAAGATGGAGTCACCTTCCCACAGCACAGAGGCAGTAGCCTTTATTTATAGACTGGTGCTGCTGCCGGTTCCGCCATTGGCGGAGGAGCTTTTCCTTTGCCGATTGATCCGCAGGCGCTTAAACTCATAACTGTCAGTACGGCAACGATGGTGATCAGAGCTCTGTTCATTCGAAGATCCTTTTCATCAAGTTGAAGTAGGCAAACCACTCTAGGCTACTATGGAAAGTGTTAACAACTGGTCGTCGGATCGAGAAACATATTGGTGGTGCCCGATATTGGCCCCGGCTTTGTCGAGCAGCGCAATCCGCAGCCAGGGACGAACTGTTATCGCTTGGTCATCCTGAAGACTGAGCGTATTGTGCAATCATGGAAAAGGCGTCCAATCCTATTCCATGATTGCCCCAAATAAGCCCGCTGTCAGCAGACCTCGCGGCAGCGGGTTTTTGGTAAACCAAATCTTAAAGCTGAGCGTACAACGTTTATCGTGTTTATCACGATGGATGCCGCCCTAAGCCATCGTACGGGCTCGCTCCCAAACCCTTTAAGGGAGGATACTAAAATGCCCTATTTAAAGCCTTTATTTACCGCATCGATAATCGCGACATCTCTTGCCGGTTTACCTGCAATATCGTGGGCGACGGAGCAGGGCCAGCAACGTCAGCAGGCGCGTGACACCCGCCAGCAGGCGCGCCCAGAAGCACGACAAACAAAGCAGGACTGCCGCGCCGCCAACCAGAAAAGCAACGCTGCATGCCGTCAGGATAAACGGCAAACTAAGCAGGACGCACGCAAAACAGGCCGAGCCATCAAATATTGATTTTCGGCCCTTGTTTCGCAAAAAAGCCCGCCGCTGGGTCAAAGCAACGGCGGGTACGGGGTTCGTCAACCGCGGCGTTTCGCGACACGATTGGACGATGTGAGTGTGCGCTCATGGGTGCTTAGCTACAATCGGGGCTTACCCCAAGTTGGCAGTTAACTTTCCCGCCCCTTTGTCAGCCTCGCTTGGGATCTCCCGCCAAGAAAACCCTTGTTTGAACGTTCGATCCTCATACATGCAATGTAGGCAATGTTTTGAGATTTAGAATCAATCAATTTATTTATTTGTTTCCTAAGTGCATCATTTTCTTGGATTGCCATACAGACGACGTCCCACGCCGTTTCTGTGTACGTTTTCTGGGTGGTCGCGTGTCGCGCATCTGTCCTGAGGCAAATCTCCCTATGTCAATTTTCGGGGAAGTGGGTAAGCGGTTGCAACCATTACCTTCGACTACGCCAGAAAGGTGATCGTGCTGTCTGATCAGTCGTACACCGATGTAGAATCCGCCATAGCGCGTTAAGATCAAATAGTGACCTGCGTGCCAATCTCCACCACGCGTCCTGTCGGAATTTGAAAATACTCCGTGGCGTCATTTGCCGAATGCGCGAGAGCTATGAATAGCTTGTCTTGCCAATACGGCATCTTCGAACGCGGAGACGTCTTCAATGAACGCCGGGCCAGGAAGAATGAGGTGGCCATGATGTCGAATTTCCAGCCTGCGGTTTTGAAGATCGCCAAGGTCCGCGGGACGTTCGGTCTTTCCATGTAGCCGAACGTCAGCGTGACCTGCACGAAGCGATCGTTGATCGGCTCAAAGCGCATGCGGTCGCTTTTCCGGACGCTGGGCGAGGGGGCAGTGACTACATTCAGGATGACATTGCGCTCATGCAGCACGTTGTAATGTTTGAGGCTGTGCAGCAGCGCAGTGGGCGTGCCTTGCGGGTTGCCCGTCAGGAAAACCGCAGTGCCTGGTACGATCGTCGGGGGATTCTGTGCCAATTTCTTCGCAATCAGCTCGAGCGGCACGTCGCCTTGCCCGACTTTCTTCTGTAGCTGGCGGCTTCCTTTCACCCATGTGGACATGATCAGCACGATCAAGACGGCGACAAGAAGCGAGGCCCATCCGCCATCGATGACCTTGATGAGGTTCGCACCGACGAAGGTGATGTCGATGACAAGGAAACAGGCGGTGGTGAGAGCGGCCACCCAGACTTGCCATTGCCAGATCCGGGTCATGACGATCAACAGCAGCGTCGTCGTCACCAGCATATTGCCCGTCACTGCGATGCCATAGGCAGCGGCCAGATTGGTGGAGCGCTCGAACCCGAGAACCAACAGGACGACCACAAGCCCAAGGAGAACGTTGATGCGAGGCAAATAAACCTGCCCGGACTGTTTCTCGGACGTATGGGCGATGCGGAGCCTCGGCAGAAGATTAAGCTGCACCGCCTGCCGCGACAGCGAGTAGGCTCCGGTGATGACCGCCTGACTGGCGATGACCGTCGCGGCGGTTGCCAGGAGTACCATGGGCAACAACGCCCATAGCGGAAACATCTCAAAGAAAGGATTTTTCGCCGATTCAGCATGAGCGAGCACGAAGGCCCCCTGGCCAAAATAATTCAAGAGCAGACAGGGGAACACGATCCACATCCAGGCCGTCGCGATCGGCCGGCGGCCGAAATGACCAAGGTCAGCGTAGAGAGCTTCCGCTCCGGTTACGGCAAGAAACACCGTGCCGATCGTGGCGAAGGCCGTGCCTTGATTGCGGACGATATAGTCGAACCCGTAGTGAGGGTTTACAGCCGCAAGAACACTGAGGTCGTCGAACAAATGCCACAGTCCGAAGAAACCGAGCGCAAGAAACCACACCAAGGTGATCGGCCCGAAAAAGAACGCCATGCGGGCTGTGCCGTAGCGCTGCACCGAGAAGAGCGCCAACAATATGGTGACGGTAATCGGAACCACATACGGCGTGAAGGCAGGCGTGACGATTTCAAGGCCCTCGATTGCCGACAGAACGGAAATCGCTGGGGTAATGGCGGCGTCGCCATAGAACAAAGAAGCGCCGACAATGCCCAAGCCAAGGATCAAGCGGGGTCGCGATCTGTAGCTCTCGCGGGCCAACGCCATTAGAGATAGGATACCCCCTTCGCCGTCGTTGTCTGCGCGAAGGACAAACAGGATATACTTGACCGTGACGATCAGCGTCAGGGCCCAAAAAATCATGGATACGATGCCAAGGACATCTGCCCGCAAAAGGGAACCATCAGTGGAAGCAGCATGCAGTGCCTCGCGAAACGCGTAGATCGGACTTGTGCCGATGTCGCCATAGACAACGCCCAAAGCGCCTAAAACAAGAACTGGGTAGGTCTCGGTCGGACGATCATCCGGATCGTGCAAATTATGGCTTATTTTGCCGTCGTCATCCGTCCGGGCTTTGCTCATGAGCTGCTTCTCGGTTCGTTTCAGTAACGGTCTGAAGGCCACGCGTTTTCCGGTCGCGGGAAATCCCGTTTGAACACAAGAGCATCCGTTCGTCCAGCATCATGGCGATTTTTGAGGCGCGAACGTTCTCACGAACTAAAGCATAAAGACGACAACCCGATGCTGAGTGTCCGATTGCCCTCAAAGGCCGCAGCAGTTCTCGTCAGGTCCTCGAACTGCTTTCGTTTCGATCAATGGTGCGGAAACCCTATCCTGCCTTGTCGGGCCGAAGCTGAATTATTTGATCATCCGGCGCCATAAGCCGGAAGCGCTACAGGGCTTGGGGACTGCATCATGGCTTCAATTCAATGTGAGTGGCTGATGCCCGGCCATGGGTTTTCAAGTGGCAGTGGATACCCGATACTCCGTCAATAAGAGGCAAACCGGCGCGACTTGCGAGGAGACAAGATGGCGAGGCGATTCTCAATCAATCGGCGGGAAGCTCTTGCGCTCATAGCGGGTTCCGGAGCTCTGGCGGGCTTTCCCGACCGGCTGTCTGCTCAGGTGCCAGCGGTCTTGACCAGGCCCATTCCTTCATCCGGAGAGGAAATTCCCGTCATCGGCCTCGGAAGCTGGATCACGTTCAATGTCGGAGACGACATAAAACTGCAAGATGAATGTACCGCCGTCATGCAGGCCTTCTTCGGGGCAGGAGGCAGGCTGATTGATTCCTCGCCGATGTATGGTTCGGCGCAGAAGACAATCGGATACGGGCTTGAAAAGTTGTCGCGCCCCCGAACGCTTTTTTCCGCCGACAAGGTCTGGATCAGTGATCCGCAATCCGGCCGGGAGCAAATCAGGCAGTCTCAAGGCTTTTGGGGGGTGCCCCAGTTCAATCTGCTTCAGGTCCACAATCTGCTGAGCTGGGACGAGCATCTCCAGACGCTGTTCGAAATGAAGGATGCCGGCCAGCTCACCTGTGTCGGCATCACCACCTCGGAAGGACGTCGCCATTCCGAAATCGAAAATATCATGACGTCCCAGCCGATCGATTTCGTTCAAGTAACCTACAATGTCTTGGACCGTGATGTGGAGGAACGCATCCTGCCACTCGCCACGGAGCGCAAGATCGCTGTCATCGTCAATCGCCCTTTCAGGCAGGGCGACCTCATCGCGCAGATGGCGGATCACCCCTTGCCGGACTGGGTCTCCGAAATCGGAGCGAAGACCTGGGCACAACTGATGCTTAAGTTCATCATCTCGCATCCAGCGGTCACCTGTGCAATTCCAGCAACCGCAAACGTGGCGCATGTACGGGAAAACATGGAAGCGGCAACCGGTGCCGTCATGGACCCGGCCTTGCGCAAACGCACGATCGACTACGTGGAACGCCTGTAATGGCTGTCATCTCCCGAAATGAGAACGCCTCGTGACGGAATGGTGGTCGTATCGGCCTTCGGATTTCCTGATGTTCTCGCCTCGCGTCTATTTCAGGCAGATCGAGACCTACAACCTGGCTCTCTGGCCGCTTCAGATTTTGACGCTGCTGGTGGGAGTAGGCCTCGTCTGCTTGCTCGCGCGTGCCCGGCCGAACGCCAGTCGGATCGTTGCAATGGTTCTGGCCGCGCTTTGGCTGCTTGTCGGTTGGGCCTACCTTTGGTCGCATTTTTCAAGCATCAACTGGGCCGCCACCTACGCGGCTTATGGCTTTGTGGCGCAGGCGATCCTTATCCTCGTCATTCAGGTCATACCGCGCAGAACCGGCGCGTCACTGCCGGGCGGGTTTGCTGGGGTGGTCGTCATGGCAGTGGCCGTGCTGCTCTACCCCGGTCTGTCGTTGATCGCGGGTCGGGGACCAGAAACGTCTGAAGTCTTCGGCATAATGCCGGACCCGACAGCAATCGCGACAATTGGGTTTCTGGCATCGACCCGGCAACGCTACGACGTCCTGTTGTTTGTTATCCCGACGCTCTGGTGTGTTGTGAGCACCATCACGCTTTTCACCATGGGCGATTCCATCTGGTGGGTGCCGCTGAGCATGTGTCTCGCCGGACTTTCGCTGGCGATCGACAAAAGGCGTGGGGCCTAAACGACGCGCTCAACATTCCTGTCGCGAGCTCGTAATGCACCAGCTTGGCGTAGGCGCGCCGTACGATGTTAAGTGGCATAGTGACCGGATCGGTCGAGCAGCGTCACATTTTTGACTCACCGCGATCGGTATACGGCTCGGGCATGTGCTGCAAGCAGCGCTGATCGGCATTCAGCTGCGGTCGAGGGTTCTTCCAGTCCTTGACCCAAATACCAGCTGGCAGCGGCATCACGCGCTGCAATGAAACGGGTCAGCCAAGCCTCGCCGGGCTTTTCTTCACGCGCGGCTACAAAGTGTTTCCGCATGTATATCGATTAGCCGATTTTTCGCGCGCTTTGTACCAATCGGCTGTCTTGTTTACATCTCGGGTCGGCACAACAGCCTACAGCATGCCTCCATGTCCATGATCATCATACAATACGGCGCTCAACTCGTTTCCGAGGAGCGCCGCATTACCCGGAGATAAGCGAGCGTCATTGCTGGCTGCTCACTAATCTCGATCACGGGTGGAGCGCAGAAATGGGTATCGGATGGGGCGATTGCAAGAGTGTGCGCAGTGCCGACGCTCGATTATCCATTCGATGTTCCTCATCTCGTTCCGGGGGCGACTTTTTACCTGAAACGTCCGCCTTGCTTCTTGTGGGTGGTGGAACCGCTTCATAGCTATAACGGACGACATGTTTCTTCTCGCTGTCAGGACGAATGCCATGACTATCGATACGATTTCCCGATCAGTGGTCGCTTTGCGGTCCAGAAGGCAGCGGCGTGGTCATTCGAAAGGATGGGCTGGTGCTGACGATCGGTTGCCTGATTATCGAAGCCGAGGAAGTTTGGTTGACCCGCCATGACGGGCACGTCGTTCCAGGGCATGCGTTGGCCTATGATCAAGAAACGGGGTTTGGCGTCGTGCAGGCGCTTGGGCCGCTCGGCGTGCCAGCGGTGGACTTCGGCGACGCAGCCGAGGCGAAGGTCGGAGATCCCGTTGTGCTTGCGGACGGGATCGGTCAGTTCGTCCGAGCGAACATCGTCGCCAAACAGGAATTTGCCGGCTATTGGGAGTACGTACTGGATGAAGCGATCTTCATCGCGCCGGCTCATCCTTCCTGGGGAGGGGCTGCATTGCTCGACACAGACGGCAAACTGCTGGGCATCGGCTCGCTTCACTTGCAAATGAGCAAAAATGGAGAGCCGGCGGACATCAATATGATCGTACCGATCAATTTGTTGCCGCCGATCCTGGATGATCTACTCAAGCGCGGCCGAGTCAACAAGCCGCCGCGGCCCTGGCTCGGGGCATTCTCCGCCGAGAGCCGCGGAAAGGTTGTGGTTATGAGTGTCGCGCAAGGAGGTCCGGCGGCTCAGGCGGGCCTGCGTCAGGGCGACATCATCTCGGAGATCCGGGGCGAGGAGGTTGATGGGCTGGCTGATTTTTACCGGAAGGTGTGGACCAGCGGCCCAGCCGGCGCAGAGATCCCCCTGCGGGTCCTGCGCGGCGGGCGCGAGGCATGGCTGCGCGTGAAGTCGGCCGATCGCAACAGCTTTCTGAGAAAGCCGCCCTTGCAGTGAGGCAGAACGCCTCCCCACACTTCGCACATGAAGCAGCAGAGATGACGCGCGCAGGCACATTTCTGCCGGTTGTGTTAAAATTCCGGGCTGTTTTCACGACACTTAGCGTGCGGATAGGATGTCCCGAACCTTGATCATTGTCGGTCTTGTTATCGTTGCGGTCGGTATTCTCTGGCCGTGGCTTGCGCGCGTTGGCTTTGGAAGACTGCCGGGCGATATTCTGATCGAGCGCGAGAATTTTACCATGTACGTCCCAATTACCACGGGCCTGCTTGTCAGCATCGTGTTTTCGCTGATCCTCTGGCTGATCAATCGTTAGAAAGGCTACGGGCGCATTGCCCATGCCGTGACAGTGTCCGGCCCAACGGATTGCCGCTCCAGCGCACGACATGACCACAGCAAGGATTATATTATGACCAATTGAACGCGGCCACGTCAGGTAACGTCGGGACAACAAGTCATCGAAGGAAGTGATACCCTGGTTGCCGTCGGCCGTATGCCGAATACAATAGGTGTTATCATTGATTTGACACTGCCATCTTGCATTGGGATCATGCCATGGGAACGGGCGCACGCGTCATTATTGCAATTGCATTGTTTGCAGCCATGGGTGTCGGGTGGCTGGCGCTTCAGCATCTAAGTTTCGAGCGTGACCGCACCCTATCGGAGTGGAGATCACTGTCGGAGGCCGAAGACCTCCTGAGGCAGAAGCCCGTTCCAGAAGCGTGGCCAGCGGGCTTGTTTATTTCGGAGCGGGGATTGAACACCGCACTGG
>NZ_QPJM01000028.1 GCF_003337575.1 Phyllobacterium bourgognense | reverse complement strand
AGAAGCTGGCCGGCAGGGGGACAACGTTAGCGGGCGGTCTTCGGATCGCATTATTTATCTACCAAGACGCGCTTCGACGACCGCCCGTCTTCCCACAATGCAAGCAATGGCCAGACGCGAAAGCGGGCGTGGCAAGGGAACGCACACCCGGTTCTTTGACATGATCAATCACACAAATCCGCACCGCGTTTCTACACGCGATATCCTTAGAGCCTGCCCGAAAATTCGTCAGGCGTGGCGAAAATGCTGACTTTCGAGCACCGAAGCGGAGCGTACGTTGGGTACGTGAGCATCGGAGCGCAGGAAAGCGCCATTTGCAGCCCCCTTGGCGAGTTTTCTTAAACTTGCGGCACTCGTTTCTGTTTGAAAGGCGCCATGCCAGCGCGCGCGAGTTCGTCGGCACGCTCGTTCTCCGGATGGCCGGCATGCCCTTTGACCCAGTGCCAGACCACCTTGTGCCGCTTGCGCGCTTCATCCAACGCCTGCCAGAGTTCGGCGTTCTTGACTGGCTTCTTCGCGGCAGTTTTCCAGCCGTTGCGCTTCCAGCCATCGATCCAGCCAGAAATACCGTCACGAACATAGACCGAATCCGTATAAAGATCGACTTGGCACGGCTCCTTCAGGGCATTCAAGGCCGATATCGCCGCCATCAACTCCATACGGTTGTTGGTCGTGTCAGCCTCACCGCCGGAGAGTTCCTTTTCATTGCCGTTCCAGCGCAGAACCGCACCCCAGCCTCCCGGGCCCGGATTGCCGGAGCAAGCGCCATCGGTAAAAGCCTGGATCTCCTTCACACTTTCGACCCTTCCAGGATGAGCCCGTATTCTTCTGCCGACTTGATCTGGCGGTGAAAGCGCATCCGGCGGATATATTCCATAGGGTCTTTTTTGACGACGAGGCTGCCTTCCGGCGTGTTGAGCCAATCGTACAATCTTGTGAGCATGAAACGCAGCGCCGAACCGCGAGCTAGGACAGGCAAGCTTGCGGCTTCGTCCGCCGAGAGCGGACGAACGGAGTTGTAGCCTCGAAGCAAGGCCGTACCTTTGGTGAGATTGAAGGAATGATCCTTTTCAAAGCACCAGGCATTCAGGCAAACGGCCACATCGTAGGCAAGCAGATCGGTACACGCGAAATAGAAATCGATCAGTCCCGACAGTTTGTTTCCCAAAAAGAAGACGTTGTCTGGAAAAAGGTCGGCATGGATGACGCCCGAGGGCAAATGCGACGGCCAGTTGGACTCGAAGAAGGCGAGATCGGTCTCGGTCTCGTCTGTAAGGCCTGGTTCAACCCGATCGGCACCGGCCTTGGAATTGTTCCACAGGGGCCGCCAGCCTTCTACAGAGAGCGCATTGGGGCGGCGCATGGGGAAATCCTCTCCTGCGACATGCATCCTCGCCATTGACTCGCCCAAAGCAAAGCAATGCTGCACGGTCGGGCGGCGCATCCACATGCCTTCGAGAAAAGTTACGATCGCGGCAGGCCGACCAGCCAGTTCACCGATACTCGATCCGGATTTCTGATTCACTGGCAAAGGACAGCGTATCCCCTTGCCCGCCAGATGGCGCATCAAACCGAGAAAGAACGGCAGATCGTTGCTGTTCACACGTTTCTCGTACAACGTCAGAATGTACGATCCGCTGCTGGTATGCAGCAGATAGTTGGAGTTTTCGACGCCCTCGGCAATGCCCTTATACGAAAGCAGCTCGCCGATTTCGTAGTCCTTGAGGAAGTGCGCCAAGTCGATTTCATTGATGTCGGTATAGACGGCCATATCCTAGCTCTTACCGGCTGCCGTTGACGAATGCCATATCGGCGCTCGTCAGATCCATGTCGCGCAGATCCCGCATCACGTGGAAATTCTCGGTCTCGATGGTTGTTTCCGCAAGTTCGATCGACACGATATATCGCTCCGAAAAGGACTGAATAATTTCGTCAACGATGATCTCCGGTGCTGACGCTCCAGCAGAAAGCCCGACCACTGAGATGTCGCCGATCGTGCTCCAGTCAATATCGGCAGCTCGTTGGACCAGCAGCGATTGTGCGGCCCCCGATCGCTCGGCGACCTCGACCAGCCGCTTTGAATTGGAGGAATTCGGCGCCCCGACGATGAGAAAAAGGTCGCAACCCGGAGCGGCGGCTTTAACAGCCTCCTGACGGTTCGTCGTGGCGTAACAGATCGATTCCGCGGCCGGCGCTGTCAGTGCGGGGAAGCGGCGCTGCAAGGTCGCGATGATCCCGGCAGTGTCGTCAACGGAAAGCGTTGTCTGCGTGACAAAGCCGAGATTATCGGGATCCTCAGGGACATAGGTCTCGGCATCGGCGATGGTTTCAACGAGCGTCACCGCACCTTCGGGTAGCTGACCCATTGTACCGATGACTTCCGGATGGCCTGAGTGACCGACCAGGATGACATGGCGGCCGAGCCGCTGGTGGCGCATCGCCTGCTTATGAACCTTGGAGACCAGCGGGCATGTTGCATCCAGATAGAAAAGGTTCTTGCTTTCCGCATCGGAGGGGACCGACTTCGGAACCCCGTGCGCGGAAAAGACCACAGGCTGACTGCGATGCTCCGGAGGAATTTCGTCAAGCTCTTCGACAAAAACCGCTCCCCGAGCCTGCAAGCCTTCGACGACGTAACGGTTGTGCACGATCTCATGGCGGACGTAGACAGGCGCGCCATATTTTTTCAATGCCAAAACGACGATCTGGATAGCGCGATCCACACCGGCGCAAAAACCGCGCGGTCCGCACAGGCGGATTGTCAGTGGTTTCTTGTCAGCCATCGTGTCGTGTCTCATCGAAGCGTTGCAGTGCTGTTGGAATTGGGCGGCAATCAGCGCGAAGTCAAGTCCGAAGCTTCAGATTGGCTGACCTCGGGCTCGTTTGAATTTTTGGGATGGTATCTCTGCCAGAGCGAAATTCCCGCGACAGCAAGCAGTGTCGCGGCGAGGCCATACCAGGTTACCGCATATTGCAGGTGGCTGTTTGGCAGATCGACGATCGTCACACCGCCGACCGGCAAGCCCCCAGGATTTGGCGTCTTGTCGGCATCGATGAAAAACGGAACCAGCTTGTCATCTGCAATGCCCGACTGTCCCGCCATCGTTGGCAGGTCTTTCCAATAGTAGATATTGGTCATGAGGTCGTTGTTCGGCACGATCGACGAAGGCTTGTCATAAAGCGGATTGCGCGCAAGCCCCGTCACAACCACCTGTCCCTCGACTTCGCCTTGGGGCCGTGTCACGGAATTCTTCTTGTCGTAGGGAACAAAGCCGCGATTAACGAAGACTGCGCGACCATCGTCAAGCAAAAGCGGCGTATAGACGTAGAACCCGGAAGTGCCGTCATAGGTCGCGAAGTAGTGACGCTCGCGATCATTAAGCAGCCGGCCGGTCACTGTCACTGTCCGGTAGTCGACATCCTTTTCAGCCGCCCAGACTTTTTCGATTTCGGCAAGCGATGCGGGCTTCGCATGGGTTCGAGCTTCTATTTCCGCCAGCAGGCCTTCCTTCCAGTAAAGGCGTTCGACCTGCCATGTCCCGAGGGCGATCAAGATCGCGAAAACGAATGCACCGAGGACAAATTTTATCCACGGAAAGCGGTTGCTTAGTTGAGGCGTCACGCGGTCAGTCATGGCTCTCCGGCGTATCAAGCCGACCCTCTGCGGCTTTATGCTTGTACTGCAAGGCTATCAAAATGCCCTTCATCCAGCGGAGCGCCGCGAGGCAGAGCACGAGGGCCAGGGGTATCCATAAGATAAAATGCAACCACAATGGCGGATCGAGCGTCACCTCCATCCAGAGGGCAAGGCCGACGACAATGAAGCCGATCAAGAGCATGACCAGAACTGCTGGGCCCTCGCCCGTGTCGATGAATGAATAGTCCAGCCCACAGGTAGAACAGTGCTTCGCCGGCGCGAGAAACCCATCGAACAGCTTCCCCTGCCCGCATCGAGGACAGCGTGCTTTTATACCGGCAGTTACGGGGTCAACTGGTGGGTGAAGCGCCGTGTCTTGATTCATGGTCAGGGTGCCTCAAGGCCGGAGGGGCTCTGCAGTGAGTATATCGGATGGTTGCGCAGGAATGTGCTGAAAAAGTGAGAGCGGCCGTGTTTCCACGACCGCCCGCAAATTTTAGACAAGTTCGCCTATTCCACTGCTATCGGAGCACCCCAGGATGCCCATACATAGATCGAGAAGAATAGGAACAGCCAGACCACGTCAACGAAGTGCCAATACCAGGCCGCAGCCTCGAAGCCGAAATGTTTGGTCGGCGTAAAGTCACCGCGGAGCGAACGAAGCAAGCATACGGCGAGGAAAATGGTTCCGATGATGACGTGGAAACCGTGGAAACCCGTCGCCATGAAGAACGTCGCACCGTAGATCGAGTCCTTGAACGCAAACGGAGCGTGAATGTATTCGTAGGCCTGCACCGAGGAGAAGAGCAGACCAAGCAAGACAGTGAGCGTCAGGCCGGTGATCAGGCCCTTGCGGTCATTGTGAATCAGAGCATGGTGCGCCCATGTCACCGTCGTGCCGGACAAAAGCAGGATGACCGTGTTGTAAAGCGGCAGATGCAAGGGGTCGAGGACTTCAATACCTTTCGGGGGCCATACGCCGCCGGTGAATGCTGTCCGCGCTACTTGCGCTGCTTCTCCGGGAAAAAGGCTGGCATCGAAGAAAGCCCAGAACCAGGCAACGAAGAACATCACTTCCGAGGCAATGAACATGATCATGCCGTAGCGCAGATGCAGCGAGACCACGCGTGTGTGATGCCCTTCCTTGCTTTCCTTGATCGTGTCGGACCACCAGCCGTACATCGTATAAAGAATGATCATTACGCCTATAAGCAGGATCCAGGGGTTTGTGAGATTGGCGCGGAAAAGGACAAGCTCGCCGCCGGCATGGTAACGCATGAAAGCGATGCCGCCGATCGCAAGAACAAACGCCCCAACCGAGCCAAGAAATGGCCATGGACTGGGATCGATGATGTGGTAATCGTGGTTCTTTTGGTGCGTCTCGGCCATTCTAACCCTCGCAAGGTCTGTTCATTGGTTTTGACACCGGACTAAGCCGGCGCAGTTTAGAGTTGTCCTGATGTACCATTCTTCTTGACCTCGGTATTTGCCGCAACGGGTGCTGGTATAGGGATCGGGAAGAATGTGTAGGATAGAGTGATCGTGTTGACGCCCTTCAGCTCAGGCGCATTGACGATGTCCGGATCGACAAAAAAGACGACCGGCATTTCCAGATCTTCACCTGGCTTCAGGACCGTATCCGTGAAGCAGAAGCACTCGACCTTGTTGAAGTAAGCACCTGCAGCCTGCGGCGTCACGTTGAATGACGCTCGCCCTGCAGTCGGCTTGTCGAGGATGTTCTTCGCTTCATATTTGATCAGCTTGGTTTCGCCGATATTCATCGTGACTTCGCGCTGTACGGGCTCGAACTGCCAAGGCAAACCACCAGATGTATTAGCGTCGAAACGCACGGTGATTTTTTTGTCGAGAATTGTATCGGACATCTGTTCGACGCGCTGGGTCGTGCCACCATATCCGGTGACCTGGCAGAACATGGCGTAGAGCGGGACGGCAGCAAACGCCATACCCACCATGCCAAAGAAGAAGGCGAGGCAAGAAATCGCGATCGTCCGGTCGGAAACCTTGCGCTTCGGTGCATCGCTCATTGTGCGGGCCTCGTTACGGGCGCCGTTTGCGAAGAGTGATTGGCCCCGATTTTGGCCCACGTCCCGACATAGACGACGACGACAAACGCAGCCAACGCCAGCGCGAGTGCCAAGGATCGGCTGCGCTGCGCCCGCTTCTGCTTCTCCGTGAGGGTTACCATGTCGTTACTCATATCAAGCACCAGCTACCAGAAATGCCTTGCGAACCAGTATCTCGCCGAGGAGGACTGCGTATAAACTGAAAAGATAGAAGATGGAAAAAGCGAACATCTTCTTGGCTGGCTTCAACATCGCATCGCCAACTGGGGCACGCCACACAGTAAAGGCCGAAGCAAGAAAGGCGCCGCCCATCGCTATGGCAAACAGGCCATACCCTGGCCCCGCGAATCCCATGATCCAAGGGAGGACACCAACTGGTGCTACCAGCAAAGTATAGAGAAAAATCTGTAACTTCGTCGATGCAGGCCCAGCAACATTGGGCATCATCGGGATTTTCGCCTTCTCATAGTCATCCGACATGAACAGCGACAAGGCCCAGAAATGCGGCGGCGTCCACAGGAAGATGATGAGAAAAAGGACGATGCTTTCCATGCTCACGGAATTCGTGACCGCCGCCCAGCCGATCATGGGTGGAAACGCACCCGCTGCTCCTCCGATAACGATGTTCTGCGGAGTGGAACGCTTCAGCCACATAGTGTAAATGACAGCATAGAAGAAGATCGTGAATGCCAGCAGAAATGCCGAGAGAAGATTGATGAACAGGCCTAGCGTCACGACTGAAAAAGCCGATAGCAGAAGACCAAATGTCAACACCTCTCCGCGCGAGATACGTCCTGCAGGGATCGGCCGCTTGGAGGTGCGCTTCATAATGGCGTCGATGTCGGCATCGTACCACATGTTGAGTGCACCTGAGGCTCCTGCCCCGACTGCAATACAAAGGATGGCGATTGCAGCCAAGACGGGATTTATCTGGCCAGGAGCAGCCATCATTCCGACGAAGCCGGTAAAGACAACCAAGGACATGACGCGTGGCTTGAGCAGCGCAATATAATCCGATGCATTGGCTTCCGAGAGGCCAATACTCGCATCAAGATTTGCGTTTTTCTCAATCAGTGCCATTTGATCCGTCTTGTTTATTCAATGCCGGGACAACCTTTGGCGGTCCCGGCATTGACGTGTTTACTTAATGCGCGGGAGCTGTTCCCACTGGTGGAATGGCGGCGGCGATGAAAGCTGCCATTCCAGTGTCGTTGCGCCCGCACCCCAAGGATTGGCTCCAGCCTCACGCTTCTTGGCGAACGCCTCGAATACGCCGAAGAGGAAGATCAGGACGCCAACGCCAGAGATGTACGAACCGATCGACGATACTTCGTTCCAGCCTGCAAAAGCATCAGGGTAATCGATGTAGCGGCGCGGCATGCCGGCGAGACCAAGGAAATGCTGCGGGAAGAAAACCAGATTGACGCCAATGAACATCACCCAGAAATGCGTGTGGGCAATTTTATGGTTGTACATGTAGCCGGTCATTTTCGGGAACCAGTAGTACCAGCCCGCGAAGATGCCGAACACTGCGCCCAGGGACAGCACGTAATGGAAATGCGCAATGACGTAGTAGGTGTCATGCAGTGAACGATCGAGACCGGCATTTGCCAACTGAACGCCCGTCACACCACCAACAGTGAACAGGAAGATAAAGCCGATCGCCCAGACCATTGGCGGCTTGAACTCAATTGATCCACCCCACATTGTGGCAATCCACGAGAAGATCTTGACGCCAGTTGGAACCGCGATGACCATTGTGGCGAAGACGAAATAGCGCTGCGTATCGAGTGACAGGCCCACGGTATACATGTGGTGGGCCCAAACGATAAACCCGACGACGCCAATAGCAACCATGGCGTAAGCCATTCCGAGATAACCGAAGATCGGTTTACGCGAGAATGTCGAGACGATGTGGCTGATGATGCCGAATGCCGGCAGAATCATGATGTAAACTTCAGGATGACCGAAAAACCAGAACAGATGCTGGAACAGGATTGGATCACCGCCGCCTTCGGGTGCGAAGAACGCCGTGCCGAAGTTACGGTCGGTCAAAAGCATCGTGATACCACCTGCCAGAACCGGGAGCGCCAGCAGCAGCAGAAACGCCGTGATCAAAACCGACCAGGCAAACAGCGGCATCTTGTGCAATGTCATGCCGGGAGCACGCATATTGAAGATCGTAGTGATGAAATTGATGGCACCGAGGATCGACGACGCACCGGCAATATGAAGCGCGAGAATGGCAAAATCCATCGCCGGGCCGGGCTGACCAGATGTCGAATATGGCGGATAGATCGTCCAGCCACCCCCCGTACCAAAGCCACCGGCAGGACCTGGAACGAACATCGACAGTATCAACAACAGGAGCGCGGGTGGGAGCAGCCAGAACGAAATATTGTTCATGCGCGGGAAAGCCATGTCCGGGGCACCGATCATGATCGGAACCATCCAGTTGGCGAAACCGCCGATGAGCGCAGGCATTACCATGAAGAAGATCATGATCAGACCGTGTGCGGTCGAAAACACATTGTACATCTGCTTGCCGGCGTCGATAGCCGCATCGCCTTCAAAGCCGTAAACCATCGAGGCCAGCCCGTGGAAAATCTGGATGCCCGGCTGTTGCAACTCGGCGCGCATGGCGATTGAAAGCGAACCACCGATAAGGCCAGCTATGATCGCGAAGATCAGATACAGCGTGCCGATGTCCTTGTGATTGGTCGAATAAACCCAACGCGTCCAGCCTGTCGGCTTGTGAGCGTCGTGTGCTTCGTGAGCTGCAGAACCTGCCATCAAAGTGCTCCCGTTCCTCAATAAATCGCGTAAAGCCGGCTTAGTTGCCAGCCACGCTTACATTCTTTTCTGCGTCGATTGCTGCGGTCAGCGTCTTATAGGCACCCGGAAGATCTTTCCCGGCGGCAGTAAACCACGCATTGTACTGATCCTGTGAAACGACGTGGATCGCGATCGGCATGAAGGCATGGTCCTTGCCGCAAATCTGCGAGCACTGACCGTAATACATGCCTTCCTTGTCAGCCTTGAACCAGGTCTCGTTGCTGCGGCCAGCAACGGCATCCATCTTCACGCCAAAGGCAGGCATCGAGAACGAGTGGATGACGTCGGCACCGGTGACCAGCAAACGCACGGTCGTATTGACAGGGACGACCATTTCATTGTCGACCGCCAGCAGGCGCGGATAGGCCTTTTTGTCTTCCTTCCCGGCAGCGGCGCGGTCAGTCTCTTTCAACATCACGGAGTCAAACGAAACAGGGGCTTCGCCTGCCTGATACTCGTAACCCCAATACCATTGGTAGCCGGTGGCCTTGATCGTCAGCTTCGGCTCTTCGGGCGAATATTGCGCCGTCAGCAACTGAAAGGAAGGAATTGCCAGGAAGAGAAGAATGACGACAGGGCCTACGGTCCAGACGATCTCGACAGCCGTATTATGGCTGGTCTTTGACGGGACCGGATTGGCGCTGGCGCGATAGCGATACATCACCCAGGCCAGCAGTGCCATCACGAAGAGCGTAATGGGAACGATGAACCACAATGTATAGCGTTCAAACCACTCGATCTGCTCCATAATGGCAGAAGCGGCTGGTTGGAAAGTCATTTGCCAAGGCTCCGGCTGGGCTGCATAAGCAGTGCCGGCACCGAGCAGGCCACTCAGGATACCCATCAGCGTGACAATATTCTTCTTCACCTAGAAATCTCCCGAATGAAGCATTGATTCCATAGTATAAGACTGGGCAGCGTGATGGCCCGATGTATGGCGCGTTCAAACCACACATTAGCTTACATCGCAAGGAAGGCGAACGTGATCTCATGCGGCATTTTTGCGCGCGGCTTTCCAGCCGCAAGCCCCCAGACCGCTCGAAGCAGCAGTTTTTTCATTCTTGCAGCTGTTTTGCGGCCCACAGGGCCATTGGGCTCACAATCCGGCCATTTTTCGGCTACACGACATCTTATAGGCCGCGCTATGCTGGGGAGCGTTTGAGCGGCATTCTTTTCATCCGGGGCGGAGCGGTTTAACGTCTGGATGATTCGTTTTGGAGCCTACATGTTCTCTTTCGCGCTACGTAGCATCGCTTCCGGTCTGCTTGCCCTGTCAATGACTGTCGTTGCGGGCACCGCAATGGCAGCGCAGCAGAGCGGCACCGTCAAGTCCACCCATGGCGCATGGTCGATCCTTTGCGATACACCAGCAGGTGCCAAATCGGAGCAATGCGCGCTGATCCAGAACGTCGTTGCGGCGGATCGCCCGGAAATGGGCCTCTCCGTTGTCGTTCTGAAAACTGCGGACAACAAAGCGAAGATCTTGCGCGTCCTGGCTCCTCTTGGTGTACTCCTGCCGAACGGCCTTGGCCTCAATGTGGATGGTAAAGATATCGGCCGGGCTTACTTCGTTCGTTGCTTCGAGGATGGTTGCTATGCCGAGGTCATTCTGGAAGATCAGCTTGTCCAGACGCTGAAGACCGGCAAGGCGGCGACATTCATCGTCTTCCAGACACCGGAAGAAGGTATCGGCATTCCGGTCGAACTTAATGGGTTTGGCGAGGGTTTTGACGCACTTCCATAAGTTTCGAGGGAGTTTGCGGTTGTCGAAAGGGCTGTGAAGGCCTACATCCCGTTCACACCATTTGAACCGGACCCATTCTCATGAAAAGTCTCATCGACAGTTTTGATGCGCCGCGCGACAAAATCCTTGAAACCGTAAAGCAGAGTCTCGACGGGGCGGATGACGGCGAACTCTTCATCGAATACAGAGAATCAGAGGGCCTCGCCTTTGACAATGGCCGGCTGAAAAACGGTTCGTTCAATCAGGATCAAGGTTTTGGCTTGCGCGCCGTCGCTGGTGATTCGGTTGGTTATGCGCATGCGGGCGAGTTGTCGCTAGGCGCATTGAAGCGTGCCTCGGATGCAGCTTCGGCGGTAAGGACTGGCTACGCCGGAACTTATACCGCTGCGCCGCCCGGAACAAACCGGAGTCTCTACAGCGACGAAAATCCGCTTGGCTCTCCCAGTTTCGAGGCGAAAGTGAAACTGCTCCAGGAGATTGATGCCTATCTCCGGGCGAAGGACCCGAAGGTGCGGCAGGTTTCCGTCTCGCTCGCGGCGTCATGGCAGCAGGTCGAAATTCTGCGTGCCGATGGACATTTTGTGCGCGATGTTCGCCCCATGGTTCGACTTAACGTGTCCGTCGTTGTCGGCGATGGCGATCGGCAGGAAAGCGGCACATATGGTGCAGGCGGCCGCAAGGGCTTTGGCGAATTCATCGTCGCGGATAAATGGCAATATGCTGCCGATGAAGCACTCCGCCAGGCTCTGGTAAATCTGGAGGCCATCCCTGCGCCCGCTGGTACATTCGACATCGTCCTTTCCAGCGGCTGGCCCGGCGTAATGCTTCACGAAGCTGTCGGCCACGGCCTTGAAGGCGATTTCAACCGGAAGAAAACATCTGCATTTGCCGGTTTACTCGGCCAGAAAGTAGCATCGAAGGGCGTAACCGTCGTTGATGACGGCACCATCTCCGAACGGCGTGGCTCACTGACTGTCGACGACGAGGGCATGCCAACCAACAAGACCGTGTTGATCGATGACGGCATTCTTGTCGGCTACATGCAGGATCGGCAAAACGCACGCCTGATGGGAATGGAGCCCACCGGCAACGGACGGCGCGAATCCTATGCGCATGCGCCGATGCCGCGCATGACGAACACCTATATGCTCGGCGGCGACAAGACGCCGGAAGAAATCATCGCCTCGGTAAAGAACGGAATCTATGCCGTTTCCTTCGGTGGTGGCCAAGTGGACATCACCTCCGGCAAATTCGTGTTCGGTTGTACCGAAGCCTACATGATCGAGAACGGCAAGATCGGCGCGCCCGTCAAGGGCGCCATGTTGATCGGCAATGGACCCGACGCGATGCAACGCATTTCAATGATCGGCAATGACCTGCAGCTTGATACGGGTATCGGCAATTGTGGTAAGGGCGGTCAATGGGTGCCAGTGGGCGTCGGCCAACCACATCTGCGTATGGATCAGATGACGGTAGGCGGGACGGCGGTCTAACTATAGGTCCCTATTTCTTGCTGAGCAAAGCCACCACCTCGACGTGCGACGACCAGAGAAACTGATCGATTGGCACCACGCGGTCGATTTTATAGCCACCCTTGACGAGGATGCTCAGGTCGCGGCCGAGGGTGATGGGATTGCACGAGATCGCCGCAACTTTCGACACGGTGGATTTCGCGATCTCGATTGCCTGTGCTTCCGCGCCCGCACGCGGCGGGTCAAAGACAAGTCCAGCATATGGCTTCAGTTCCCGCGCCAGAAAGGGTCGCCGGAACAAATCACGGCGCTCCACCGTGACCGGCTTGAGACCCTGAACATGCCTGATGCTGCGATCCATCGCATCAACGGCAGACTGCTCGCCTTCGACAGCGTGGACTGCTGATTTCTCTGCCATCCTGAATGTGAATGTGCCAGAACCGCTAAAGAGGTCGATTGTCTTCTTTGTCTTTGCCAGATGACCCGTCAACAATGCAGACATTGCTACCTCGGCTTCCAGGGTCGCCTGGAGAAACCCGCCGGCGGGCAGAAATACTGGAACTTTGCCAAAAAGGACAATAGGCTTTCGTGGCTCGACGATGATTTCGCCTTCAAAGCTCAGTCGGGCAAAATCCTTTTTGATAACCAGCGCTGTCAGCGCCTGACGTTTTGCCGCGTCGGGTGCGCCACATCCTGACGCCATGATATCCAGGCCCGAAGCCGTCGCCGTGACTGTCAGTTTGAAGGGTTTCATACCGCCACCAAGAACAGCAACCAGTTCACGCAGGTCGTCAAGACGCGAAACGATTTCCGGCACTGTTACCGGACATTCCACGATATCTACTAGTTCGTGACTGAGATGCTTGTTGAAACCGAGTACGGCGCCCCGCTCACTCGTGCGGACGGCAAAGACCGCACGGCGCCGGGTCTGCGGCGCGCACGGAACAAGCGGGTCGAGCGTGAACACGAATCCCCGGCCTGCAAGCGTATCGTAGACGAGCGATCTTTTCCAATCGCGATAAGCGCTGTCCTGCCAATGCTGCAAGGTGCAGCCTCCGCACTCCTCAAAGTGGCGACATGCGGGCGCAATGCGCTCGGGCGATGGTTCCAGCAGCGCCACAAGCGTGGCACGGCCATTTTCCAGCGCCACATTGGCAACCTCGCCGGGCAACGAAAACGGCACATAGGCGCTTCCCGCCGAAGTGGCGGCAATGCCGTCACCGCCGGCGCCCATCCGTTCGATCATTACGCGCGTACTCATAAGATTTTACTTCTCAATCGTGGCTTTCAGGCCGGTCAGCAGAAACTCGCGATTGCCATCGCCGCCCTCTATGGGCGAAGGGCAGTACCCAAGGGCTTTCCAGCCTGGCAATCCATCCAACCAGTTCCTTAGATCATTTGCGACGCGTTCACCATCCTTCGGCTCGCGCAAAATGCCGCCTTTCCCGATGGCATCGCGCCCGGCCTCGAATTGCGGCTTGATTAGAAGAACGCAGTGGCTGCCAGGCTCTGCCAGATCCAAGGCCGGTGGTAGCGCGAGTTTCAGCGATATAAAACTGACGTCAGAAACGACGAGATTGATCCTGTGACCACCCAGATGCTCGCGGACCAATTCCCGGGCATTGAGCATTTCAAGATTTATGACACGTGCATCGGCCCTGAGACTCTCATGCAACTGGCCATGGCCAACATCGACAGCGATCACGGTATCTGCACCGCGCTTGAGCAGAACCTGCGTGAAACCACCGGTGGACGCACCGATGTCGAGAGCAGTGCAATCTTTCACATCGATGGCAAAATGATCAAGACCGGCAATAAGTTTTAGAGCAGCGCGCGACACATAGGGGCTTGCCGGGTCATCAACGCTGATCAAGGCTGTTTCGCCAATAATTGCACCGGGTTTGGTGACGAGAGCCCCATCCACCCGCACGGTTCTGCGTAAAATGGCATCACGTGCTCGCGAGCGGCTGGCAAACAGCCCGTTTGCCACAAGAAGCTTATCTAGACGCATCAGCCCGTCTTACGCACGGACGGGTGCAACCATGTGGTCACGCCCCAGCGCAGCAAACACTGTTCGCACGATGCCCGCACTGTCGAGACCTGAACGGGCATACATTGCTTCCGGTTTTGCGTGGTCGAGATAGAGGTCAGGCAATGTCAACGTGCGGACACGAAGGCCGTTATCCAGCAACCCGTCGCGGCTCAAAAAATGCAGAACGTGTGAGGCAAAGCCTCCGATGGCCCCCTCCTCTACCGTAACGAACACTTCGTGCTCTCGCGCCAGACGACGAATCAAATCCTCGTCCAACGGCTTGGCAAACCGTGCGTCGGCAACGGTTGTAGAAAGTCCCGCCGCGTCCAACTCATCTGCGGCAGCCAAACATTCTTGCAGGCGGGTGCCAAATGAGAGCAATGCGATCTTTGACCCCTCACGGACAGCCCGGCCTTTGCCGATCTGTAGAGCCTGTCCCCGCTCGGGCAAATCGATACCGACACCGTCACCGCGTGGATAGCGAAACGAGATCGGCCCCTCATCATACTCGGCTGCCGTGCGCACCATATGCCGCAACTCGGCCTCATCAGATGCGGCCATGACAACGAAGCCCGGCAACGCAGCCAGGAAACCCGTATCGAATGAGCCGGCATGGGTCGCGCCGTCAGCACCGACCAGCCCCGCCCGATCTATAGGAAAACGCACCGGCAAGTTCTGCAGCGACACATCATGCACCACCTGGTCGTAACCACGCTGCAGAAACGTCGAATAGATCGCGGCAAACGGCTTCAAGCCTTCGCTTGCCAGGCCAGCTGCGAAAGTCACGGCATGCTGTTCCGCGATGCCAACATCGAAGGTACGCTCGGGAAAAACCTCTCCAAAAAGGTCGAGACCGGTTCCACCCGGCATCGCTGCGGTTATGGCAACGATCCTGTCGTCGTGACGCGCTTCCTCGATCAGACTCGTGGCAAAGACCTTCGTATAACTTGGCGCGTTGGCGGGCGGCTTCGCCTGGGCTCCGGTGATGACGTCGAATTTGTTAACACCGTGGTATTTGTCCGCAGCTGCCTCGGCCGGAGCGTAGCCCTTGCCCTTTTGGGTGATCACATGGATCAGAACCGGGCCGTCCATCGTATCGCGGACGTTCTTCAATACGGGCAACAAATGGTCGAGATTGTGCCCGTCGATCGGTCCGACATAGTAGAAGCCGAGCTCTTCGAACATAGTTCCGCCAGTCCAGAAGCCACGAGCATACTCTTCCGAAAGACGCGCCTTTTCCTGCAGGAATTTCGGCAGTTTCTTGGCAAGCTGCTTGGCGGTTTCGCGAAATGAACGGTAAGCGCGCCCCGAGACGAGACGGGCAAGATAGGCGCTCATCGCCCCGGTGGGCGGGGCAATGGACATGTCATTGTCGTTGAGAATGACAATGAGGCGGGCGTCGAGGGCTCCGGCATTGTTCATCGCCTCATAGGCCATGCCTGCCGACATCGCTCCATCGCCTATCACCGAGATCACGTTGCGCTTCGTGCCGGAAAGATCGCTGGCAACCGCCATTCCGAGACCCGCGGAAATGGACGTGGACGAATGGGCAGCGCCGAAGGGGTCGTACTCGCTTTCGCCGCGCTTGGTAAAACCGGAAAGCCCGCCTTCCTGCCGCAGGGTCCGGATACGGTCGCGCCGGCCGGTTAGTATCTTGTGCGGATAGGCTTGATGGCCGACGTCCCAAATGATCCGGTCATGCGGCGTATCGAAAACATGATGGAGTGCGACGGTTAGTTCAACGACTCCAAGCCCGGCGCCGAGATGCCCACCCGTGGTCGAAACCGCATCAATCAGTTCGGTGCGCAGTTCCTGCGTCAGTTGAGGCAGATCGGATTCCGGCAGTTGGCGCAAATCCAAAGGAACTTTAACGCGATCAAGCAGTGGTGTTTCAAAATTCTTGGCCAAAGCGCAGGTTCCAATTCCAAGCTCAATTCTTGCCGTTCCCTAAAGGAAAACCAGCCGACCAGCAAGAAGCTGAGTTTACCGCTCCATGGGTCGGTTTTCGGGCAGCGGTATGAATTCTTCCTCGTCGCCAGGAACGATATCGAAACGGCCCGTGCGCCATTCTTCTTTTGCCTGCTCGATCCGCTCTTGGGATGAAGACACGAAATTCCACCAGATATAGCGCTTGGACGGCAGAGCAGCACCTCCAAACAGCATGAAGTGCGCGCCTTGCGGTGCACGGACGATGATCTCGTCACCGGCGCGGAACACCAATAGACGGTCCGCCGGAAAGGTCTCTCCAGCAACTTCTACCGAGCCGTCCAGCGTATAGATGGCCCGCTCTTCGGCAATGTTAGCTGGCAACTGAATATGGCTTCCGGGATCAAGCCGAATGTCCACGTAAAGCGTTTCCGCATGCTGTTTGACGGGAGAACCAGCCCCATGGAACTTGCCCATGACAATACGCGCCTCCATGCCTGCTTCACGCAGGACCGGCAGTTCACCTACGCCTGTATTGGCAAAGGCTGGATTGATTTCCTCCAGATGATCTGGCAGCGCGAGCCAGGTCTGCAGCCCCGAAATCGGCAACGGCTCGGTCCGCAACTCCTCCGGTGAACGTTCTGAATGAACTATTCCGCGGCCCGCCGTCATGAGATTGACGTCGCCAGGTTTGATGACCATCTCCGTGCCGAGGCTGTCGCGGTGGCGTATATTCCCGTCGAAAAGATAGGTTACGGTCGAAAGGCCGATATGCGGATGCGGCCGCACATCAAGCGCGTCCGTCGGGCGGAGGATCGCCGGACCCATCCGGTCGAAGAAAATGAAGGGACCGACAAGTCGGCGCTTGGCGCTCGGCAGGGCACGGCGAACTTCGAGACCGCCAATATCGCTGGTGCGCGGGATAATTAACGTCTCGATTGCATCGATTGCCGCCAAGTCACCTATCTTGGGATCTGGGCAGGGGGAAAAACTCATGCGCACTACTCCGAAAGGGGCGGGAACCGTAGCATAACCATTCATCGCGGTGCTGAATAGCGTTGCTGTGATTCACTCCGGATCGAGCGGCTCTGTGCCGACGGGTTCACCGTTGCGGCCAAGACGGATTTTCTGCACCTTGTCTTCAGCAGCGCTCAAGAGAGTATCGCAATGCTTCTTGAGGGCTTCGCCCCGCTCATAGATCCGGATCGACTGTTCAAGTGGCACATCACCACGTTCCAGATCATCGACTATTTTTTCCAGCTGATCGAGCGCCTGCTCGAAGCTCATGGCAGCGATATCGGAATTGTTCTCTACATCGGCCATGCTTCATCCTCCCATCAAGCGTCTTATATGCGCGCCCGCCGAGAGCGACATACCCTTGAGGTCGTAGCCGCCTTCCAGAAGGCTGACAAGGCGGTTTGACGCATAGCTCCCAGCTCTTTCCATCAGGGCACCGGTCGCCCAGTCAAAATCGTCCTCGTTCAGATTTATTTCAGCCAACGGGTCGCGGTGATGGGCATCAAAGCCGGCAGAAACAATAATCAGCTCCGGCCGAAACGCATCGATAGCGGGGAGAATACGCGTGTTGAATGCTTCTCTGAAATGGTCGCTGCCAGTCTGCGGGCTGAGAGGCGCATTGATGATATTGCCAGCACCCGTCTCGTCCTTGGCTCCGGTGCCGGGATAGAGCGGCATCTGATGCGTCGAACAATAAAGCACCGATGGATCATCCCAGAAAATGTCCTGCGTACCATTGCCGTGATGCACGTCCCAATCGACGATCGCAACGCGTTCGACGCCATGGGCTTTTTGGGCGTGCCTGGCGGCGATCGCGGCGCTGTTGAACAGACAAAAACCCATGGCTTTGTCCCGTTCTGCGTGGTGGCCAGGGGGACGCGAAGCCACGAAGACATTGTCCGCGACGCCGGTAAATACGTCATCCACGGCGGCGTTCGCTGCGCCGATTGCGGTCAACACCGCTTCCCAGCTTTTAGGGCTCACAGTCGTATCCGAATCGACTCGGGTCAGCCCTTCTTCAGGGATGGTATCGCGGACACGTTCAATAAACGTTTGGGGATGCGCATAAAGGATCGTTGTTTCGTCACCCATTGGTGCCTGGACACGATCCAGTGCATCGAAGGTGCTATCCTCCAGCACCTTATTGAGCGCGCGCAATCGATCCGGCCGTTCAGGATGCCCCGGAGGTGTCAAATGTTCCAGATAAATCGGGTGCGAATAAAGACGGGTTACCATGAAAGCTTTCTGCAAAAGCAAAAGGGCATGAGCATGACCAGGCGGTCACGCTCAAATTGCACCAGCTACTCGCCGTTGTACAAGAGACAAGTGAGCGAATTCTACCGCACGCGCCGATTGGTCAAGCTATGCTCAATGCCTGCGTCAGATCGGCAATCAAGTCATCCGGATGTTCGATGCCGATCGACAACCTGATTGTTGAATCCAGCACGCCAATGCGCTGACGCACGTCGATGGGGACGCCCGAATGAGTCATCGTTGCCGGATGGCTGGCGAGCGATTCCGTACCTCCAAGGCTGACCGCCAGTTTCAATATCTGCAATGCGTTGAGGAACTTGAAGGCCGCCGGCTGTCCACCCACGATGTCAAATGAGAAAGTCGAGCCAGCTCCGGTGCACTGAGCGGCAAAGGTTTTGCCAAGGGGTGAGGACGCGTCGTGATATGGCAGATAGTGTATTTTCTCTACCTTCGGATGATCGCGGAGGAAATTGGCAATGGCCAAGGCGTTGTTGTCGGCCTTTTCCATGCGAATACTGAGAGTTTCGAGTGATCGGCCGAGCATCCAGCAGGAATGCGGATCGAGTTGAGTACCGATCGCGCCACGCAGCGCTTTGACCTGTTTCATCACGGCTTTTGATCCGAGCGCTGCTCCGGCAATCAAATCGGAGTGGCCACCGACATATTTGGTCAGCGAATACAGGGAAATATCCGCGCCATGTTCGATAGGCCGTTGGAATACCGGTCCAAGCAACGTGTTGTCGCAGGCGATTATCGGGCGGTGGCCCTGCTTTTCCCCAATGGCCTCGGCGATCCGGCGGATCATTGCCACATCAACCAGGCTGTTGGTTGGATTGGCGGGCGTTTCGATCAGGATCACGGAGACACGGCCCTTCTGCATCGCCTGGTCAGCAGCAGCTTGTACCGAAGCTTCGTTCACGCCATCAGCGAAGCCGACCGCAGCGACACCCATGTTGAGGAACGTCTTGGCGAGCAGCGTTTCGGTGCCGCCATAGAGCGGTTGCGAGTGCAGGATCGAGTCGCCCGGACGGACGAAGGCAAACAGAGTCGTGGCAATCGCTGACATTCCCGAGGAAAAAACTGCACAGCTTTCCGTGCGCTCATAGACGGCCAGCCGGTCCTCAACGATTTCGCTATTGGGATGATTAAAACGCGAGTAAACCAGACCAGCCGCCGTACCGGCCGGCGGCTCTTTGCGACCGGAGACAAAATCGAAGAAATCCCGGCCCTCTTCCGCGGACTTGAATACGAAGGTCGAGGTCAAGAATACAGGTGGTTTGACAGCCCCCTCGGACAGTTCCGGGTCGTAGCCGTAGTTCAACATCAGCGTCTCAGGATGCAGTTCGTGATTGCCGATATGTGTTTTGGACGGATGGGGAGCGGTCATGGCAGTCTCCTCGCTGAATGAGCCTATCCAGCGAGATTATAGCAAATCCAACGACCATTCCTTGCTATTTTGAAGCGGCCTTCGCAAGAAGCGAGAGCCGGTTTTCAAATAATATCGGTCTTGGTGATCTGGATACCAAAGCCTTCGAGCCCGACATAGTGCCGTTCGCGCGAAGACAGTAGACGGATCGATGTGATGCCGAGATCCTTCAATATCTGGGCACCAAGCCCGATCTGGCGCCATTCCTCTTCGCGCACGCGCGCTTCCGCATGGACTTCGCGCTCCTGCAATGCTGCACGATTGCGGTCATCATCCCGGCCAACACCGACCGATCCTTCGCGCAGATAGACGATAACTCCGCGCTTTTCCTCGGCGATGCGCTTCATGATACTGTCAAGCGTGTTGCGGGCGCCGAATACATCGCTCAGCACATCCTCACGCTGCAGGCGAACAGGAACATCCTCACCATCGCGAATATCGCCATAAACGATGGCGGCATGGTGCATCGGCTCCCAAGGCAGTGCGTATGTTATTGCCTTGGCACGTCCGGCGCAGGTATCGATCTCGTACTCCCCAATTCGCTCGATCAGCGTTTCCTTGCGCTGACGGTAAGCGATGAGATCGGCGACAGTTACCTGGTGCAGCTTATGAGTTTCGGCAAAGCTTGCAACCTGGGGGCCGCGCATGACCGAACCGTCGTCGTTCACCAACTCGCAAATGACCCCGACTGGCGGGAGTCCTGCCAGCTTGCAAAGATCGACGGCGGCTTCCGTATGGCCGGAACGCATCAGTACGCCGCCTTCGCGGGCCACCAGCGGAAAAATATGACCGGGACGCACGAAATCGATGGCACCGGCATTTGGATTGGCAAGGTTTCTGGCTGTTAACGTGCGATCTTCAGCCGAGATACCGGTCGTCGTGCCATGTTTGTAGTCGACAGTGACAGTAAACGCCGTCGAATGGGGAGCATCATTGTCGGCCACCATTGGCGCGAGATTCAAACGTTTGGCGTGCTCGCGGGTCATCGGCGTGCAGACAATGCCTGACGTGTGGCGAACGATGAAGGCCATCTTCTCTGGCGTACAGTGAACTGCGGCGACGATCAGATCGCCTTCGTTCTCGCGGCCGTCATCGTCCATGACAACTACGATTTCACCGCGTTCGAAAGCGCGTAGGGCATCGACGACCCGTTTTTGATTGTAGGCCATATGAGCATCCCTTTGCTTAGATACGGCCGGTCTGGCCGCGATGTCTGAGATAATGATCTGCGATGGCGCACGCCACCATTGCTTCACCGATCGGCACGGCACGGATACCGACACATGGGTCATGTCTGCCCTTGGTCATGATATCGACTTGATTGCCATCTGCATCAATGCTCCGGCGCGGCGTCAAAATCGATGATGTCGGCTTGACGGCAAAGCGCGCGACGACCGGTGCGCCGCTGGAAATACCGCCCAGAATGCCACCGGCATGGTTGGACAGGAAAATTGGCTTGCCGTCGTTACCCATGCGCATTTCGTCAGCGTTTTCTTCACCGGTAAGTCGCGCAGTGTCGAAACCATCGCCAATCTCTACGCCTTTCACGGCATTGATCGACATCAGGTAGCTGGCGATATCCTGATCAAGCTTACCGTAGACCGGAGCGCCGAGACCTGCCGGGACGTTCTCCGCCACCACTTCAACAATAGCACCAATGGAAGACCCTGCCTTGCGAATGCCGTCCAGATAGTCCGCGAATATGCCGACCGCTCCCGCATCAGGTGTGAAGAATGGATTGTTGCTCACCTCATCCCAATCCCAGCGGCCGCGGTCGATGGTATGTATTCCCATCCCAACGAGTGCGCCACGCACAATGAGACCAGGCACGACCTTTCTTGCTATGGCGCCAGCGGCAACGCGCGCAGCGGTTTCACGCGCCGAAGACCGCCCACCGCCCCGATAGTCGCGGATCCCATATTTGACATCATAGGTGTAGTCGGCGTGACCCGGACGATACTGGCGAGCAATATCACCATAATCCTTCGAGCGCTGATCGGTGTTCTCGATCATCATCGAGATCGGCGTCCCCGTCGAAATCATGGTAACGCCGTCATCTTGCAGCATCACGCCGGAAAGCACGCGCACCTGATCGGGCTCACGACGTTGCGTCGTGTATTTGGACTGCCCGGGCCTGCGCTTGTCGAGGTATGACTGGATCTCCGCCTCTGTGAAGGAAATGCCGGGTGGGCAGCCATCGACCACGCATCCAAGCGCAATTCCATGGCTTTCACCCCATGTGGTGACGCGAAAAAGATGACCGAAAGTATTGTGCGACATAAGCGTACCCGACGTTTTGTCAGGGGGTTTTATGAGCGTTTACTCCTGTGGTCAAACCCGCCGTTGAAATTCCTTTATCCCACACGAAAAAAGCAATTGTTTTGCCACAAATGGAAGCTCTAACTTGCGTCATTGACCGGCATACAGATTTGATAATAGGGGAATTCAAATGCGCTTCATCGTAGCAACGTTCATGTTCATCGCCTCTCTGCTTCCGGTCGGCGCTCTTGCGGACGATGCGCAAGGTATAATCACCAAGATCGATGAAGACAATTCGACCATTACCCTCGACGATGGCAAGGTCTATAAATTGCCCGGCGAATTTGACCTGAGCGTTATCGAGCAGGGTATGAAGGTTACGTTGATGTTCGACGTGGTCAACAAGGAACGCTTCATCACCGACATCGAAGAGACCACCGAGTAGCTACAGCCAGGTAAGGTGACCATCCTCCAGACGCAGAAGTTGATCCTGTGTGATAAGAAGATTGGCGGCATCGTGGCCGTCCAGTTTCTCGACCATGCGGAATATCGTTCTCAGGCAACCGCCATGGGTTACGCAGACCGTGGGTCCCTTTACCTCGGCTAACCAACTAGCAACACGAACACTCAATGTCGCATAGCTCTCGGCGGTGTCCCCCGGTGGGACGAAATTCCACTTATCCCGCCCGCGTGCTTCTACAAGCTCCGGTGTCTTGGCCGCAATGTCTTCAATCATGAAGCCTTGCCAATCTCCGAAACTCACTTCCATCAGGCGTGGATCGGTATGGTACTTCTTGGGATCGAGACCCATGCGGGTACGGATTCGCTCCATCGTATCGCGCGTGCGCCGCAAAGGGCTGGCAACGAATTCGAAGCCGGCCCCGTCGCCGATCAATGATTTCAGAAGATCACCATTGCGATCGGCCTGGGCACGGCCACGCGCATTCATATCGACATCTGCTTGGCCTTGAATGCGCTCCGCGACGTTCCAATCTGTCTCGCCATGACGCGAAAAGTAGATCACCGAGCCAGGCAGAATCACTTGAACTTCAATCCTTGACGACAGAAATATCCGGTGCGTCGACTGCTTTCATTCCTACGACATGATAACCGCTATCGGCGTGATGGATCTCGCCTGTGACGGAGCGCGACAAGTCAGAAAGGAAATAGAGACCCGCGTCGCCGACTTCCTCGATCGTCACAGTACGCCGCAGTGGCGCGTTGTACTCGTTCCACTTCAGTATGTAGCGGAAATCACCGATGCCGGAAGCGGCAAGCGTTTTGATCGGGCCTGCGGAAATCGCGTTGACGCGAATGTTGTCCGGGCCGAGATCGACAGCCAGATACTTGACGCTCGCCTCAAGTGCTGCCTTGGCAACGCCCATGACATTATAATTCGGCATGACCTTTTCTGCACCGTAATAGGTCAGCGTCAAGATGGAGCCGCCATCTGTCATCAGCTTTTCCGCCCGCTTGGCAACCGCCGTTAGCGAAAAGACGGAAATCAGCATCGTCTTTGTGAAGTTGGCTTCCGACGTGTCGACGTAGCGACCGGTGAGTTCATCCTTGTCGGAGAAGCCGATTGCGTGCACCAGGAAATCGATCTTGCCCCAGTGCTGCTCGAGCGCAGCAAAGCAGGCGTCGATGGTCGACGCATCGGAAACATCGCAATGCCCGCACAAAAAAGCGCCGAGCTCCTGTGCGAGCGGCTCGACGCGCTTTTTCAAAGCATCGCCCTGATAGGTAAATGCAAGTTCGGCACCCGCGTCGTGCGCTGCCTTGGCAATGCCCCAGGCAATCGACCGATTGTTGGCGACACCCATTATAAGGCCGCGTTTACCCTGCATCAAACCAGTTTTGGCGGTCATATACCAACCCTTCATGAGACTTATGATTGATGTGGGGTATCGCACAGCCCGCGCCGGGCTTCAAGCGCGGTGTCCAATCTGGTTTTGGATTTTCACTGACTGGAATCGCGCAAAAAGGCTTCCAAAGCTGGATCCCCGTGTTCCGGCAACATGATGCGGACGTGAGCGAACAGATCGCCATGGCCATCCGGCTTCTTTGGCAAACCCTTGCCTTTCAGCCGTAAAACCCTATCGGAACTGGTCCACGGCGCGACTTTGACCGCTACACGGCCATTGAGAGTTTCGACTTCCTGCCGCGAACCGAGGGCAGCGTCGCTCAACGAAACCGGAAGTTCGACATGCAAATCCCTTCCCTCGACCCGAAATTTCGGATGCGGTTTGAACCGCACTGTGACTAAAGCATCACCAGCGGTGCCACCAGGAACAGCTTCTCCCTGTCCTTTCAAGCGAATCGTTTGACCGTTTTCCACCTGTGCGGGCAGTTTGATCGCCAGCCTTTTGCCGTTGGGAAATATTGCTTCAACCTTTTCGGCGCCCGCTGCCTGCTCAAGGCTGATATCTATAGTTGCCTGTAGGTCGGCACCTTTGCGTGGTCCGGCGCGACGCGTGGCCCCGCCAAAGCCGCCCATGCCGCCGGTCTCGCCAAACAGGCTGCTCAATATGTCTTCGGCACCAAGGCCAGATGTACCGCCGCTACGGAACTCGAAACCGCCCGGACGGCGCCCGCCGCTAAAACCGGCAAACGGGTCGCCGCCGGCGCTTGAGTAACCTTCAAACCCTTGTGGTGCACGCTGCTTGCCTTCGGCATCGATCTCCCCCCGGTCAAACTGGCCGCGACGTTCCTTGTCACCAACGATTTCGTATGCCTGATTGATTTCGGAGAAATTTGCCTGCGCCTTCGGGTCATCCTGATTCTGGTCGGGATGATATTTCTTGGCGAGTTTGCGAAACGCCGATTTAATTTCCTCGGGCTTCGCCGTCTTGGCGACGCCCAACACGCTATAGGGATCGCGCATGTGTCTGCCTTTCTTCGCAACGGAGCGAGATGTCTTGGGATTCCGCTGCTATATGCTCACGAATAGGAAGAAATTCCAGAGATTTGAGACGAAAAAAGTGAAAACTGGCCCAGATTCTTCATCTGCTACATAGGCGCGAAAGATTTCAACGTCCACTGCCCGCCATTTTGCATGCAGGTCTCGCCCCTGTAAATCATGACCCCGTCAAATGACTCGCGCGAAGTCTGGAACTCGCGGCAAAGACCGGCGTCGTCTTTCTTTTCAGCAATGGTCGTTATTGTACCTTGGCTGCCCGTCTCGGGATTCGACCAAGGAACCGGCTTGTTGCCCCATTGGGTGAAATTCAGCGCCGAGACGATGTTGCGCACTGTCAATTGATCCGACGAGCCCTTGGCGTCGACAGGTTGTGCAGGAGCGACTGACCCTGTTACTGTTGCCTGGTCTGGAGCCGCTTTCTCGATGCTGAAATCCTTCATGGCGCAGCCCGACAACAAGCATAGGGCAACACCAACGGCAAAGGCCGGATAAGGCCCGCGCCAATGCTGTTTTTTTGCACCAAATTTCTTGCTATCAGATCGTAGAAACGCCAAACACATATCTCTCTTTAACAAGGTCAATCCGAAATGACTATGGGACTATGGATTAAATGAAGTTAACAACAGATGACTTCACGGAGAAATCCGAGCCGTTCGCGCTTTTCGATGAATGGCTGGCGGAGGCAGGCAAGACCGAGCCCAATGACCCCAATGCTGTAGCGCTGGCAACAGTGGACAACGAAGGATTGCCAGACGTTCGCATGGTACTCCTCAAGGGATTCGATAGCCAAGGCTTTGTTTTCTATACAAATTTCGAGAGCGAAAAGGGCCAGGAAATTCTGGGATCCATGAAAGCGGCGATGTGCTTTCACTGGAAATCGCTCCGTCGTCAAGTCCGCATCCGCGGTCCGGTCGAGATCGTCAGCAGAGAAGACGCCGACGCCTACTATGCAACGCGCCCTCGCGGAAGCCGCATTGGCGCCTGGGCATCAAAACAATCTCGTCCCCTTGAAAGCCGGTTTGCGCTCGAAAAGGCCGTAGCCGAATACACTGCGCGTTATGCCATCGGTGAAATTCCGCGCCCCGACTATTGGTCGGGATTTCGTATTCGTCCAACGTCGATCGAATTCTGGCACGACCGGCCGTTCCGCTTGCATGACCGGGTGGTCTTCAGCCGTCTTACGCCGGAAGGCGACTGGGGCAAGACGAGGCTCTATCCTTAGCTCAGCTCTTCTTACGCGTGAGAAAGGCCATCAAAGCGCCGCGGGCCTCCTCCGACTGGAGGCGCTCGGCAAAATGCTTTGCCTCCAGTTTGATACGCTCCACGACGTCTTCCCGCGGCATCCGCAGAAGATCGCGTGAAATCTGCATGGCTTCCGGCGGCTTGGCGGCAATCTCGGCCGCCACATTCAAGACAGTGCTTTCCAGTTCCTCCGTGTCGACAAGCTTGTAGACCAGCCCCGCCTCTTTGGCTTCAACCGCGTGCAATCCTTCGCCCATGGCCAGGAAAGCAAAAGCCCTTTGGTGGCCCATCAATACAGGACCCAGCAAACTGGACCCCGCTTCCAGTACCAGTCCGAGATCGACAAACGGCGTCTTGAAATAGGATTGCGGTGTAGCGAACGTCAGATCGCAGTGGAAATGAATCGTGGTGCCGACCCCAATAGCAAGGCCGTCCACGCCTGCCAGAAGCGGCTTCTTCGCGTTGACCAGCGTAATAAGAAAATCAATGACTTCGCTGCCCATATTGCCAGTGGTGGCGAAGGCCATGAAGTCCTGCAGGTCGTTGCCGGAAGAAAAGGCTCCTGTCACGCCAAAGAACACGTGTGCGCCAATCGAGGCGTCGGCATCGCCCTCGACGATCGCCTTGGTCATCGTCGTATACATTGCTCGGGTAAGAGCGTTCTTCTTGTCCGGCCGGTTCATGCGGATAATCTGGACAGCGCCATGGCGCTCGATTTGAATATGGTCTGACATGGATTTCCTTATGAAGCGAGGGCAGAACGCCCGTCGAGTAGACTGGCCGCACCATGAATGACGCGGTCTTTTAGGGTGCTGGTTTCAAATAGTAGGTTTTCAGCAAAGAATCGCGCCAACGCCGTCCGTCCAGCATGCTCACCGGCCAGTGCACCCTTTGCCAGGTAAGTCGCTCCGGCGGCTAGACCGAAAAGCCGTAGATAGGGTGTGGCTCCAGCAAAAGCCGTGCTGATCTCGCCCTCGGCCAACGCCTGCTGCAGCCAAAGGCTCGTCGCCTCCAGATCTTCCAAGCCCGCCAGCAGACGTCGCCCGGTCTCTCCGAAATCTAGACTGTTCGATGCGGCCACGGCCTCTGCTACGGCGCGGAGTTCAGCGATATAGGTTTTGATGTGCTCACCCCCGCCCAACTGCAATTTGCGCTGGACGAGATCAATTGCCTGGATGCCGTTGGTACCTTCATAAATGGGTGCAATACGAGCGTCGCGCAGAAATTGCGCAGCACCAGTCTCTTCAATATAACCCATCCCGCCATGGACCTGGATGCCGATCGACGCCACGTCGACGCCGATATCGGTCGAAAATGCCTTGGCAACCGGAGTCAGCAGATTGGCACGATCTGCCCAGTGCCGGGCATCGTCTTCCGACGCTGTTTTTGCCATGTCGAGCGCGTGCGCGCACGCATAGGCAATCGAGCGAGCAGCCCCGGTCAAGCCCTTCATTGTCAACAAATTACGCTGCACATCCGGATGTTCGATGATCGGGCTCATACCCTCGCCCGTCCAGCCCGGCGCGCGCATCTGACGGCGCTCCTGCGCATAGCCCAATGCCTTCTGGTAGGCAGCCTCCGCCACGGCGACACCCTGAATGCCGACTGCGAGGCGCGCATTGTTCATCATGGTAAACATGCAGGCAAGCCCCCGATTTTCCTCGCCGATGAGCCAGCCAATGGCGCCCGGCTCCTGATCCTTGGCGAAACCATCCCCGTAGATCATCGTGCAGGTGGGCGAGCCGCGAATGCCCATCTTGTGCTCGACGCCACCACAAAAGACGTCGTTGCGAGGGCCAAGCGACCCGTCCTCGTTGACCAGAAACTTTGGCACGAGGAACAATGAAATACCTTTGGTGCCCACCGGTGCATCGGGCAGGCGAGCCAGAACCATATGAATGATATTCTCGGTGAGGTCGTGTTCGCCGTAAGTGATGAAAATCTTCGTGCCGAAAATGCGATAGGTACCATCATCGACGCGTTCGGCTCTGGTGCGCAGGGCGCCAACGTCTGAACCAGCCTGCGGCTCGGTGAGGTTCATCGTTCCCATCCACTCGCCGGATATGAGCTTTGGCAGAAAAGTGTGCTTCAACTCGTCGGTAGCATGCGCTTCCAGCGCTTCGATGGCGCCGAGTGTCAATGTCGGTCCAATGCCGAAGGCCATCGAGCCGGAGTTCCACATTTCGAACGTCGCAATCGCCAGCATCATCGGCAAGCCCTGCCCGCCGAACTCGTGCGAACCGGTCAAGGCATTCCAGCCGCTAGCAGTCCACTCCCCATAGACGTCTTTCCAGCCCGGCGGCATGGTAACCTCTGCATCCTTGAGCGGAGTACCATGCTTGTCACCAACCTCAAGCAGCGGTGCCACACGGATGGATGCGAATTTTCCCGCTTCTTCAAGAATGGCGTCTACCAGGTCATCCGACAAATCAACGAAACGTCCTTGCGCGATGACTTCGTCGAGTCCGGCGATTGTCTTCAGAGTATGGGCGATTTCATCGACGGGCGCGCGGTACATCGATCATGTCTCCTCATCAGGTGATACTCGTTGCGGACCGCACATTGCAACTTCGCGCGGGCTCGAGGCAAGCTTATTTTGACGTAAACGTAAGATATTGCGATAGTGGTCTGAAAATCCCGTTCCAGATAGCCATTCAGTGCGCAATTAACGGTGGCTAACTGTTTATTAACCGCGATGCGGCGACCATCATTCGGTACTATCAGATTTAGAGACTTGTTCGCGAGGTGCGAGGGACCACCCATTTGACGATCCGCGTACGTGCTTTTGCCATGTTCGTTGCCGCCCTCATGTCTGGCGGCCCGGTCCATGCGGAGTCGGAGTTCCGCTCGCCGTGGGCAAACAAGGAACGCGCGATCATACTCGACGGGTACGAACACAACTCCTTCAACCTTATGGAAATCGCCAAGGACCCGCGCGTTGCCGCCTTCATCCACAAAGGCTCCGATGGCATGCCGGCCAACTACCATTGCAACCGTATCGTCGATGCGATGCAACAGGAATTGTGCAAACGCATATGGCGCAATTATTCTGTCTCGCGCGAGTTATACCAAACGCGCCGCCAGCTCGCCAAAGCACTCGGGCTCAAATGGGGAGCCTATCATCTCGGCCGTCCCGGCAATCCTATCGAGCAGGCCAATCATTTCATCGATTACACCGATCCGGCTGACGACGAGTTGATGGCCATCGATATCGAGGACAACGACCCTGACAAGTTCATGTCATTGCAGGATGCGCAGATTTTCGCCGAACATATCAAGTTTCGCACCGGACGTTATCCGGTTCTGTACACGAACGGCATAACCGCGCGATATATCGCTGATCATCGGCTCGAGTTGCCCATCCTGTCGCGTTTGCCGCTTTGGTACGCGCGTTACCAATCGGACATCGCTCCGCATTTTCCCAAGGGCAACTGGCAGGATTATGTGCTTTGGCAGTTCACTTCGCAGAACAATTGCAGCGAGCGGCGCTGCCCCTATCGCCCGCCCGGAACCAGCCGGGACATCGACGTCAACATCGCCGATATGACGGTGACCGAGCTGAAAAGGACGTGGCCCTTCGGTGGTCTGGTCGACGCTATCCCGCCGGACAATCTGCCAACGCCCCGCGACAAGCCACCATATCAACAACCCGTACTGGTCGCTTCTACCGAACCTTTGCTCCCTCCGGTCAAGCCGGCTGTGGACAGCACAATAACGGCTTCGGTGCTGGAGCAGCCTACGGGCCAACTAAGGGCCAGGACCCTCACTATAGACGCGCTGTCTCTCGCCCTCAGCCAATCGGTCTCACGTCAGCTCGATCACTTCTATGAGACCCTGCCCTTCGGAATCACGACCGCATGTTTGAAGAAAACCAACATGGCAGCGGATGCGCCCGATCGCATCCGTTACCCCGCCTTGACGCCTTTCCTATAGCGCCTTTTCACGTTCGATGGCGCGCCAGCCAATATCATGGCGGTAAAAACCCTCCGGCCAATCGATCTTCGCAATCGCGGCATAAGCTGCCTTCTGCGCATCCTGAACCGTCTTGCCGCTTGCCGTGATGTTTAGAACCCGGCCGCCGTTGGCGATCAGTTCACCATTCCTGTCCTTAGTTCCCGCGTGAAAAATCTCGACGTTTTCATCGTCGCCAGCGGCCGCAACACCTCGGATCACGCTGCCTTTTTCCGGTGCCGCCGGGTAACCTTTGGCGGCCATGACGACCGTGAGCGCCGGATCGTCATTCCAGCGAACGGACATCTGATCGAGTACCCCGTCAGCTGCAGCCTTCAGCAGCAGCAACAGATCATCCTTCAGACGCAACATCAGCACCTGTGTCTCGGGATCGCCGAACCGCGTGTTGTATTCAATCAGTTTCGGTCCATTTCTGGTGATCATCAGGCCAGCAAACAATACACCGCTAAAGGGTGCGCCGATTTCGGTCATGCCGCGCATCGTCGGTTCGATCAGATCACGCATGGTGAGGTCGATGATCGCCTGTGTCATCACCGGCGCTGGCGAATAGGCCCCCATGCCGCCAGTGTTAGCGCCGGTATCGCCATCGCCAACACGCTTGTGATCCTGGGCGGTGCCGAAGGGAAGCGCTGTCTTGCCATCGCACAGGCAAAAGAAACTGGCCTCTTCGCCCTCAAGATATTCTTCCACGACGACTTCGGCACCAGCTCCGCCAAATGCTCCATCGAAGCAGGCGTCCACAGCATCGAGCGCTTCCTGTAGTTCAAAGGCGACGACGACGCCCTTGCCTGCCGCGAGCCCGTCGGCCTTGACCACGATCGGCACGCCTTCCTGCCGGATATAGGCCCTGGCCGCTTCAGCCTGAGTGAAACGCTGATACTTGCCGGTCGGAATATCGAACTGGGCACAAAGGTCCTTGGTAAAGCCTTTCGAACCTTCGAGACGTGCGGCAGCCTTTGAAGGACCGAATACCGTAATCCCGGCGGCGCGCAGATCGTCGGTGATGCCGGCGACCAAGGGGGCTTCCGGGCCGACAACAACGAAGTCAATCGACTTTTGCTGGCAGAAGGCAATGATCGCGTCGTGATCTGCGGGATCGAGTGCAACGCATTCCGCAACGCTTGCAATGCCTGGATTGCCGGGCGCGCAATAGAGCGTCGTCAACACCGGCGAGGCGGCGATCTTCCAGGCCAAGGCGTGTTCGCGGCCACCCGAACCTATCAGCAAGACGTTCATCGAATTTGAGCTCCGCTTTGAAAACTGTCGTCTCGGTATGGTGTGATGCTCTCAGGGTCAAGCGCGCACCACGGATTTGCCCTGAAAAACTGCCTAAACCGCTTGACTGTATTGCCCAGCGCTGCAAGGTCAAAGCATGACTTCAGAAAAAGACATCATCCAGTCTACGCAGGCCCGCGGCAGGGTTTTCGATGCACCGTCAGGTCATTGGGTCTATCGGACATTGCCTAACTGGCTCTGGCCCTATGCGCAGCTGGCACGCTGGGACCGGCCAATCGGTTGGTGGCTCCTGCTATGGCCGTGCTGGTGGGCAACGGCCCTCGCGGCAGCTGCCGGTGCAAAGGTCGGCGCTCCGCTTTGGTCGGTGCTGCCTTCACCCTATCACCTGGTGCTCTTTCTGATTGGCGCTATCGCCATGCGGGGTGCGGGCTGCACCTACAATGACCTCGCCGACGAAGATATCGATAACAAGGTTGCACGAACGCGTTCGCGGCCGCTTCCGTCGGGTCAGGTGACCCGCAAACAGGCCAAGGTTTTTCTCGTTCTTCAGGCGCTCGTGGGGTTGGCAGTCGTGGTGCAGTTCAACCTGTTCACGATATTCCTTGCCATCGGATCATTGCTTATCGTTGCGATCTATCCTTTCATGAAACGAATCACCAACTGGCCGCAACTCGTTCTGGGACTTGCCTTTTCCTGGGGTGCACTTGTGGGATGGTCCGCCCACTTCGGTTCGCTCGACTGGCCAGCGGTCCTGCTTTATGCGGGATCGATCCTGTGGGTCATCGGCTATGACACGATCTACGCCCACCAGGACAAGGAAGATGACGCGCTGGTTGGCGTGCATTCAACCGCCCGGCTGTTCGGCAGCCGCACGCGAGAAGCGCTGGTCGTGCTTTATGGCGGCGCATTGGCCCTCTTTCTTGGAGCCTTTGCCGTGGCGGAGGTTCCGATGCCCGCAGTTGCCGGACTGCTGGCTGCGGGCGCGCATATGTATCGCCAGATCATGACACTCGACATCGATAATCCGAACGAATGCCTCAGGCTGTTCAAGTCGAATACCGTGGTTGGCTGGTTGATCTTTCTCGGCCTCGTGTTCGGTGGGTTGTGGACGGTGGTCAAGCCGCTGTTCTGAGCTTCATCATGATTTCAAAGAACCGGGTGTGCTTTCCCCTTGCCACGCCCTCATCTTGAGTCTGGCCATTGATATGGTTGGGAAGACGGGCGGTCGTCGAAGCGCGTCT
>NZ_QPJM01000027.1 GCF_003337575.1 Phyllobacterium bourgognense | reverse complement strand
TCAGGCCGATGCGGATCGGTCGGCCCGTATCCGCCCGCGCCTGCATATCCCGCGCCAATCCCGTCAATGCAACATTCGTAGCCATCAATGCCTCCACTTTGCTGCAGACCGGCATAGGGCGGGAAATTGTGATTGGCAAGCTAGAGTGGATATTCTCCGCTCTAGACGTTATGGAAGCGGAATTCCGTACGCTGGCGATAGGTCTCGCCGGGGCGAAGGATCGTGCCCGGAAACTGCGGCTGGTTCGGACTGTCGGGGAAATGCTGTGCTTCCAGGCAGAGGCCGGCATGCGGGCCATAATGTGTGCCGCCAAGACCGATGACGCTAGGTATCTTCGCTCCATCGTAGAATTGCAGACCCGGCTCGCTCGTGTGCACCTGCATGGCAAGGCCATTACCCGCCACGAGCGAAGCTGCAAAACGCATACCATCGCTTATTGGCTCACTCAGGACGAAATTATGATCGTAGAGGGTTGAGCCGCTCGTACCGATGCGGCGGGGCAGGCGAAAATCATAGGCCGTCTCATCAATCCCGGTGATTTCACCCGTGGGAATGAGGCTCTCGTCAACGGGCGTGTAGGCATCGGCGAGGATCCGCAGCCGATGGTCGCGAATATCGCTGGAGCCATCGAGATTGAAATAGGAATGCTGGGCAAAATTGGCGACGGTTGGCGCATCGGTGACCGCTTCAACTTCGACGCAAAGCGTGAGGTCATCGAGGCTATAGGTGCAGTGCACATCCATGTTGCCGGGAAAGCCCTGATCGCCATCGGGCAGATTGATTGAAAGGGTTACAGAAGACTGACTCCAGCCGGCAATGGTCCACAGGCGCTGAGAAACCCCGCCGCTGCCTCCATGCAAGGTCTGGATGCCATGTTCATTAAGGTCGAGTTGAACGATCTTTCCATCAAGCAGGAAACGCCCGCCGGCAATACGGTTGGCGTAACGGCCGACAAGTGCGCCGAAATAAGGTGAAAGGGCCGGGTAGTCGTCAAAGCCATCGAAACCAAGAACCACGCGCTGCAGGATTCCATCGCTCAAGGGAATTTGCAGATCCCTGATGACGGCACCCCAGTTCAAAATTCTGGCAACGGCCCCGGCAGGCGAGCGGATCGTTACCTGGAATACCGGTTCGCCTTGAAACGTACCGAATAGCTCTGGTTGCGCATTGTCACGCATCAATAATCCCTGACAGCGACGCTGCCGCGCGAGGAAAGTTTCGCCTGCAAGATCACGACGACCAGCAGGAATAGGCCGCGTATGACCGATTGCCAGTAGGCGGAGAGCGAGATCCAGCCCTTGCCGTTTTCGAAGTTTAAAACATTAAAGAGGATGCCAAGCAGCAGCACGCCCGCAAGCGTGGCCCCGACAGAACCGACCCCGCCGGTCAGCAGGGTTCCACCGACGACGACTGCGGCTATGGCGAAGAGTTCCCAGCCGACACCCTCGATCGGCTGCCCCGCTCCAAACTGCGAAGCGAGGATTACACCGGCGAGCCCGGCAAGGCCGCCGCTGGCAAAATAGACGAGAAACTTGATGCGGTCGGCGGGGAGGCCCATCAGTCGCGTTGCATCTTCGTTGCCGCCGACGGCGAGCACCCCACGGCCCGTACTGGTGAAATTCAGAACAATCCAGCCGACCACATAGGCAACGATCGCAATCCAGGCGGGTATGGGAAAGCCGAGAAAATTGTCCTGGCCGATCGACGTGAACCCGCTTTCATAGGATACCGATACGGACTGGTTGTCGGCGAGGAGAAGCGCGGTACCGCTTGCCGCCAGCATCATTGCAAGGGTCGCAACGAATGGCATGATCTTCAATCGTGTGACGAGAATCGCATTGATCAGGCCGACGCAGAGCCCGGCGCCGACCCCGGCTCCAAGGCCAACCAAAGCGCCTTGCGGACTGGCAAGCGCCGCGACGACGCTGCCGAGCGCAGCAGTCGAGCCGACAGACAGATCAATACCGCCGGTCATGATGACGAAGCACATGCCGAGAGCCACGAGCGCAAACATCGAATTGTAACGCAGAACGCTGGTGATGTTGAAAAAGCCGAGAAAATAATCGTAGCGCGCCCATCCGAAGAGGACGAGCAGCAGCAGCGCCAGAACGACGCCGTAACTGCCAAGCATGGATATGAGTCTTTGCCGGGTCATGCGCGCCTGCCGTGTTGCTGTATCCATACGGCGAGCACGATGATGCCCGCCTTGACCACAAGGGCCGCAGCATCAGGAACACCATTGGCGAGCAGCGTATAGCGGACGAGCTGGATTGTCATGGCGCCGAGCAGGGTGCCGATAATGGTTGCCTTGCCGCCACTCAACAGCGTGCCGCCAACGGCAACCGCCGCGATAGCATCGAGCTCCATGCCCATTCCGACAAGATTGGCGTCGCTGGAGGAGTTGATGGCGATCACGACGAGACCGGCTATCCCGGCACAAAGGCCGCTGATCGTATAAACGACGAGCTTCACCCTGGAGACCGCGATACCGGAAAGCTCTGCCGCACGTTCGTTGCCGCCAATGGCGAGGATCTGACGGCCGAAAACCGTACGCTTCAGCATCCATGCGGCAGCGATCACCAGGAGCACCATAAGCACGACCTGCACCGGAATGCCGAAGAGGCGGCCGAGACCGATCCACTGGAATTGCGGAACGCGGAATGTCTGGAGATTGCCGTTGGTCAGCACCTGGGCAATGCCGCGACCGGCAATGAACAACACCAGCGTGGCGACGATGGGCTGGATGCGAAACCTGGCGATGAGCCAGCCATTGAACAGGCCAAACAAGCCCGCAACACCAACCGCGATGATCATGGCCGCGGCAACGGCGAGAGCGACATTGTCGATCGGAACAATTTTGCCAAGGAAGATCATGGGCGCAAGCGCACCCGAGATCGCCATGAGTGATCCAACGGAAAGATCGATGCCGCCGGTGGCGATGACGAGCGTCATGCCAACGGCAACGATGACAATCGTGCAGACCTGCGTGAGATTGACGTTCAGCGTCTGCATCGTGGCGAAGTTGCGGGTGAATGCAAAATTGAACAGGATGAGCAGAGCCAGTGCAATCAAGGTGCCATAGCGCGCCATGAAATCGAATGGGTCGAACGGTCGCGATATGCGCTGTTGCCGCGCCGTGTCGGTCATGCTGCGGCCTCCGCGATAGTCGGCGCGCTGCCGTGGGCCATCGCTGACATGACCGCGTCTTCGGTTGCGTCATCGCGATCGAACTCGGCAACGCTGATGCCTTCGCGCAAGACGAATACACGGTCGGCGCCCTCGATCACCTCTTCGAGTTCTGAAGAGATCATCAGTACCGCGAGCCCCTGATCGGCCAGCGTCTTGATAAGTGCCTGAATCTCGCCCTTGGCTCCGATATCGATGCCGCGCGTCGGCTCGTCGAGAATGAGCAGACGCGGGTTCATGGCCAACCAGCGGCCGAGGAGAACCTTCTGCTGATTGCCACCGGAAAGCTCGCGCACCTTCTGGTCCGGTCCGGAGCATTTGATGCCGAGTTGCCTGATGAAACGCTCGACGATGTCGCGCTGCGCCTTCTCATCGATGACACCGGATTTGCTGAGTTTCGGCATCAACGCCAGCATCATGTTTTCCGCAACACTCATGTCGGGCACTATGCCTTCGCTCTTTCGATCTTCGGTACAGAATCCCATGCCAGCAGCAATGGCATCGGAGGGCTTATGCGGATTGAAGTTGTGCCCGTTGAAGGTCATTGTACCCGCACGCGGACGGTCGATGCCGAAGACCAACCGGGCCGTTTCCGTACGCCCCGCGCCGAGAAGTCCGGCAAACCCGGCGATCTCGCCGCTGCGCACGCTGAACGATACGTCCTGCACGATCTGGTTGATTGCGAGGTTTTCGGCCGACAGCAGCACCTTGCCGATTTTCTTTTCGTCACGATCACTGAATGCCGTGGCGTGGCCCTCGGCCCGTTCGATGGCGCGCCCAAGCATTGCGGAGACAAGACCAATCTTGTCGATCTCGTTCATGGCCGCGGTCTTTACGGTCCGGCCATCGCGCATGATGGTGACGCGGTCGCAAACCTCATAAAGCTCATCCAGTTTGTGACTGACGAAAACAACCGAAACGCCTTCCTGCTTCAGTTGCCGGATGACATTGAACAACACAGCGACTTCACGCTCATCGAGCGAGGAGGTGGGTTCATCCATGATAACGAGCTTTGCCGAAAAACCGATGGCACGCGCAATCGCCACCATCTGCTGCGTGGCGGTATTGAATTCCAGCAACGGGCGACGCACATCGGCGCGCACATTGAACCGCCGCAGCAGCGCTTCAGCTTCCTGGTGCATGCGCTTCCAGTCGAGCAGGCCGTAGCGGCGCGCTTCGCGGCCAAGACATATATTCTCGGTGATGGAGCGATAGGGGACGAGGTTGATTTCCTGGTAGATGGTGCTGATGCCGCTCGCCTGCGCCTGTTGCGGCGAGGAGACCTCGAATGGCTTGCCATCGAACACAACTTCACCGGCATCGCGCTTGTAATAGCCGGTCAGTACCTTGATCAGGGTCGATTTGCCCGCACCGTTCTGGCCGATCAGCGCATGAACTTCGCCGCGGCCGACAGCAAAGGAAGCGCCGGACAGAGCGGGGATACCGGCAAAGCGTTTGTCAATTCCGGTCATCGATAAAAGACTATCGGTGTTCATTGCAAAGCCAATTCTGAACGCATCGAAGGGCTCCGGCATAGCAAATGCCGAAAAAAAGCCAGCGCCCTATAAGAGCGCTGGCAGAGCCACAAAATCAATAGGCGGTGCTCAGCAGGTCCTTCGCATTGCTGGCATCGTAGAACTGATCGGGATTGATGATCTTGTCCGGAATCTTCTCGCCAGCCGCATAGGCGACAGCCGTGTCGAATGCCTTGGGTCCAAAACGTGGATTGCATTCGACAACAGCTGCAATCTTGCCATCGACCACCGCCTGTACGGCTTCTTTACCGCCGTCGATCGACAGGACGAGAATATCCTTGCCCGGCACCTTGCCAGCGGCCTCGATTGCGGAAATTGCACCCATCGCCATCTCGTCATTGTGAGCATAGACGACGTTGGCGTCGGGGTGCGCCTGCAACAGCGTTTCGGCAACCTGGCGTCCCTTGTCGCGGGCGAAATCGCCGGTCTGCGAGGCGACAATCTTGAAGTCCGGATTCTTGGCAATGACCTCGTCGAAGCCCTTCTTGCGATCGTTGGCCGGCGAGGAACCGGTCGTTCCCTCAAGCTCGATGATCGTTGTCTTGCCATTGGCGTTCTTGACCAGCCAATCGGCAACGCGCTGGCCTTCCTCGATGAAATTAGAGCCAATGAACGTTACATAATCCTCGCCAGGCTTTGCCAGCGAAGCGTCGACATTACGATCGAGCAGGATAACCGGGATGCCGGCGTTCTTGGCAGCCTTGATCGCAGGGATCAGTGGCTTTTCCTCACGTGGTGCAAGGAAAATCAGGTCAACGCCCTGGGCGATCATCGAATTGACGTCGGCGACCTGCTTGGCGGCGGAGCTGGCGGCATCCGTATAAACCAGTTGCCATCCGCGCTTCTTGGCTTCTTCCTGCATGCTTGCAGTCTGGGCCAGGCGCCATGGATTGTTGCTTTCGGTCTGGGCAAAGCCGACCTTGTAAGTGTCTTTCTTCTTGAGCGGCGGCGCATCAGCCAATGCACTGCCAGCGACCATGGAGGCGGCCAGCCCAACGGCTGAAGTAAACAGCAGAGTCCGACGGGTGATATTCATTGAAAATTTCCTCCCAGAAATTAGCGCGTGGCGATCCCACTGCGGTGATCATCGCTGCTTATAAAAATTAGTCAATAATTATTTATGTTGATTAGTCGGGCAAACTGTTCGTAATATTCCCCGTAACTTCATCGATTCCGGCCGGTCTTCGGGCCGCCGGAAGCATCGTTTCGGATGGGTGATACGGTGGATAATTCGACCACTGGCAAAGTTAAGACCACGCGCTTGGCAGTGCGGCGCAAACGCGTCAGCAAGCGTGTGACAATGACCGATATCGCCCGTGTTGCGGGGTGCTCTCAGGCTACTGTCTCCTTCGTGCTCAACAGGACACCGGGCATCAAGCTTGCCGCCGAAACACGCGAACGGGTGATAGAGGCGGCGCGCTCGCTCGGCTATGCCGCACCGAGCTTCGCCCATCTCGATATCGCGGATACCCCGACGCCGGCGGTCGACAGCAAGATCGGCTTTGTCGTCGATCAGCTTGCGACCAGTCCGGAAGCGGTCGTCGCTATCGAAGGTGCGCGCCAGGCGTCGTGGAATGCCGGTAATATCATCCTGGTTGCCCAGACACTCAACGACCCCGAGATGGAGCCCCGTACGATCCGCGCGCTGGGCGAACAGGGAATCTCGGCATTGATCTATATGGCCATCTTCACACGCGAGGTGGTCTTGCCGGCAGCGATTTACGAACTCGACATTCCGGTCGTTCTCATCAACTGCTACACGACAGACCATGCTTTTCCTGCCGTCGTGCCAAGCGAGATCGCGGGTGGTCAACATTCGACCCGTCATCTGATCCAGCATGGCCATCGGCGCATCGGCACTATTACCGGCGAACCATGGATGGAGGCCGCGAAGGACCGGCTCAAGGGTTATCGGCGCGCTTTGGCGACAGCCGATATCCCTTTCGATCCGGAGCTGGTGATCGAGGGTGACTGGTCGGCGAGCGCGGGCTATGCGGCAACGAAAGAACTGCTGACGCTGGATGACCGCCCCACTGCCATTTTCTGTCAGAATGACCGTACCGCGATTGGCTGTTACGAAGCGCTGAAGGAGGCGGGGATGCGTATCCCCGAAGATATCTCCGTAATCGGTTATGACGACGAAGAAATCTCGCGCCATCTCCATCCGCAATTGACGACCTCGGTCCTGCCGCACCGGGCAATGGGACGCTGGGCAATCGAGCAGCTGGACAGCTTTGCGCAGTCATCGGGCGAGCGCTATCCGGTCACCAAGCTCGAATGCCCGCTGGTGGAGCGATTATCGGTGGCAGAGTGCACCGCAAAGCTGGCGTACTTCGGCTAGTTCCCGGTCTTCTGTTTCGCATAGTCGGCACGATCGATCCCGTGCCGCTGCAACTTGTCGTAGAAGGTCTTGCGCGGAATCCCGAGGGTCTCAATGGTCGAACGCACATCGCCATGGTTTGCGCTCAGCGCATCACGGATCAGCTTTGCCTCGTGCTGCTCCATCGCCTCGGGCAGGTTTATGATGTTGGTCGTCTGACTGAGCCGCTCGCCTTCCAGCTCGTCCAGTCCGAGTGCAACTCGTTCGGCAAAATGCGAAAGCTCGCGAACATTGCCTGGCCAGTCAAGTTCCATCAGGCGCGATCGCAACGCCCCGGTCATCTCTGGCGGCTCGCTCTTGAAGCGTGCCGCCGCTCGGTGCAGGAAATGCGTGAACAGGAGCGGAATATCCTCCCGGCGCTCGCGCAGAGGCGGGATCGAAATCGTGACGACGTTCAAGCGATAAAATAGGTCTTCGCGGAAGTTCGCGCGCTGTTCAGGGCTGCCGAGATCTACCTTTGCCGCTGCAACGACACGCAGATCGACGGGACGATGTTCATTGGTGCCGAGCGGCGTGATCTCGCGGGTTTCAAGCACGCGCAGCAATTTGACCTGCGTCGATAGCGGCATGCTTTCGATCTCGTCGAGAAACAACGTGCCGCCACTGGCATGCTCGATGCGGCCTATGCGCTTTTTCTGTGCGCCGGTAAATGCACCAGCCTCATGACCGAACAGCTCGCTTTCGATCACGGTCTCCGGCAGTGCACCGCAATTGAGCGCGACGAAATTGCCCTGTTTGCGGCGGCTCCATTCATGCAAGAGGCTTGCCGCCACTTCCTTGCCGGTACCGGTTTCGCCGGCAATCAGCACGTCGACATCTGCATTGGCCACGTGGCGCAATGTCTTGCGAAGGTTCTGCATGACAGGGGTCTGGCCAATGAGCGGCAGGTTGTCGTCGGAAGTCTCAAGCGCGAGGCGCAGCTGGCGGTTTTCCATGACCAGCCGCCTCTTCTCAGTCGCTCGCAAAATGCTCTGGACGAGGCGATCAGCTGGATAGGGCTTGGCAATGAAATCATAGGCGCCTTCCTGTATCGCCTCGACCGCCATGTCGATGTCGCCGTGGCCGGTGATGAGGATGACGGGCAGATCGGCATCCAAGGCGTGCAGGCGGCGAAACAATTCCAGACCGTCGATATTCGGCATGCGCACGTCAGTGACGACAACGCCGGCAAAATCCGGTGTCAAAGAGCGCAAGGCGCTCATTGCATCCGCAAAAGGCACCACCGTAAACCCTGCAAGCTCCAGGGTCTGGCGATTGGCATTGCGCAGATCATCGTCATCGTCGACGAAAGCGACACTGGGTTGAAAATCCATAATCAGGCGACCCTTGGAAGATGAACGGTAAACTCTGTTCCCGCGCTGCTACTTTTGACGTCGATGCGCCCGCCATAATCCGCGACGATGTCGTGGCAGATGACCAGACCGAGCCCGAGGCCACGATCCTTGGACGTATTGAAAGGTGTGAACAGCGCTTGCATGATTGCTTCAGGAATACCTGGTCCATTGTCGGAAACGATCAGCTGGACCTCGCCGTCGGTCACCCGGGTTTCCACGCTGATCTTGCTGGCCGGACCGCCTTCCGTTGCCTCCACTGCATTCTGCATGAGATTGATCAGCACCTGTTCGAGACGCATACGATTGCCGTGCACCTTGATATCCGGCGGTGGTGTCTGTGTGATGATCTGACCGGCTCTCTGCCGGAACCGGGTGCCCAGCAGCAGCAACGCACCCTCGATCACATCGCTAACGCTGATGGGTCCCGCGTCGCCCGTTCCCTTGCGCGCGAAGGTACGCAGTTCATCGGTGATCCCACCAATGCGCTCCGTCAGTCCTGCAATCGCTTTCAGATTGTCCTTGGCAGAATCGATCTGGTTTCGGCCAAGAAAAGTCTTGGCATTGTCCGCATAGGAGCGAATGGCCGCCACAGGCTGGTTGATCTCATGGGCGACGCCAGCGGTGACTTGTCCGAGAATGGCAAGACGGTTGGCTTGCACCAAGTCCTGTTGAACAATCTGTAACTTTGCCTCGGTCTTCTGGCGCTCCTCGACCTGCATTACGAGTTCTGCGTGAGCAGTACTGAGATCTGCCGTGCGCTCGGTGACGCGCCGCTCGAGTTCGAGCCGTGCCGCCTCCTGCTCGCGGGCACGCCGCAGTGCCAATCCGCGGCGGCGCAGGAAAAAAACGGTCAACCCGAGTAAGGGGGCAAGAACGATCAGCGCCAGCAACTGTGCTGTCCGCGTTGCCTCGGCCACGGCGGACGCTGCGGGGGTCAGGAGTTGCAGGTTCCAGCTCGTGGTGGGAACCGCCGTCTGTACGCGGACGAATTCGTCCGCCTTCGCCGCGCCTGGCAAGCGTGCACGAACAATATCAGGCTGGCCCTGCGGCAAGGCAGGCGTGATGTCGAGCGGCGCGAGGGGCGCATCACCGAATTGCAGACTCTCGCGGATCGGCCCCATCTGGTCCGGCACGATTGGCCCCTCGGTCATGAACCGCCATCCGGGCAGGCTTGTGATCAGCACAATACCGCGCTGATCAACAACCAGGGACGGATCGCTGTTACGGCGCCAATCGGCCTCAAGCTCATCGAATTCGACCTTGACGACGATAACGCCGAGCGTTCCCGATGGTCCATCGATGCGTCTTGAAATATAAAGACCCGGACGTTTACTGACGGTACCGAAAGCATAGTGTTCGGCGCTGCCGGCAGCGATAGCGCCGGTATAGTAAGGTCGAAAGCTGTAGTTGGTACCGACGAAGCTCGTCGGTTCGCGCCAATTGCTGGAAGCCAGTGCCAGGCCATCAGCGTTGAGAAGATAAATCACCGACGAGCGGGTACCGCTGATCAGGCTTTCAAGCTTGCGGTTCACCAGTTGCAACAGGCTGTCGCTGCGCGTCGTCAACGCGCTGATCACATCGCGGTCCTGCGAGAGGACGAACGGCAGCGACCGCTGTTTCTCAAGCACCGTCCGCAGCAGGACAGCGTTGAGTTCGGCCGCGCTCTGTGCCCGGACGTGCAGCGATTCATAGGCGCGTTTGCGGCCATAATCATTGGCGACAAAAAGTGCGCCTGCAACAAGAACTGCAGCAAGGAGGCCATAAACAATCTTCACGAGCGGGCGTGTCATTCCCGCGTGCAGAATGCTTTCCGAGCGCATCACCAGCCGATTTTCCATTAAGTTAGTGTGCAGGTATTCGCACAAATCTCAAGAGGTACGTGCGAATAACCGCACAACTCCAGTGATCAAGAATCCGGCCGTAGATTTTATATTGTTTGTTTTCAATTACTTATACTTATATCACAAATTGGCACGGTGCTTGCAATGCTTCTCGCGAGGGACGGTCTATCCGCCCTGTAACGAGAGCCCGGGAGGCTGGCAGGCTTATTGCGCCAGACGCGGCTCGCACCATGGAGGAAGTTATGAGTCCTGTGACGATAACCGCAGCACCGCAGCCACGCGGCAAAACGCCGATTTACGCCCATCTTTATTTCCAGGTGATTGTTGCCATCACCATCGGCATTCTGCTCGGCCACTACTATCCCGACATCGGCACCAGCATGAAGCCGCTCGGCGATGCTTTTATCAAACTGGTGAAGATGATCATTGCCCCGGTCATTTTCCTGACGGTCACCACCGGCATCGCCGGCATGAGTGATCTGAAAAAAGTCGGCCGCGTTGCCGGCAAGGCGATGCTTTATTTCCTGACGTTCTCGACGCTTGCCTTGATCGTCGGTCTCATCGTCGCCAATGTCGTCCAGCCGGGCGCCGGCATGAATATCGATCCTGCATCGCTCGATCCCGCCGCTGTAGCGACCTATACACAACAGGCGCATGAGCAGAGCATCGTCGGCTTCCTGACGAACATCATCCCGACAACGATCGTTGGCGCCTTTGCTTCGGGCGATATCCTGCAGGTACTTTTCTTCTCGGTACTGTTCGGCCTTTCACTCGCCATGGTCGGCGAGAAGGCGGAACCGGTTACGAATTTCCTGCAGGTGCTTTCAGCGCCGGTTTTCAAGCTCGTCGCGATCCTTATGAAAGCCGCACCGATCGGTGCCTTCGGCGCCATGGCTTTCACCATCGGCAAATACGGCATCGGATCGGTTGCCAATCTCATCTTCCTGATCGGTACATTCTATCTGACGTCGCTGCTGTTCGTACTCGTCATTCTTGGCGCCGTCGCCTGGTACAATGGCTTTTCCATCCTGGCGCTGATCCGCTACATCAAGGAAGAACTGCTGCTGGTCCTTGGAACAAGTTCATCCGAAGCTGCCCTGCCGACATTGATGGCCAAGATGGAAAAGGCAGGCTGCAAGAAGTCCGTGGTCGGGCTCGTCATTCCAACCGGCTATTCGTTCAATCTCGACGGTACCAACATCTACATGACCCTGGCTGCACTGTTCATCGCACAGGCGACGAATACGCATCTGACACTCACGGATCAGGTATTGCTGCTGCTTGTCGCCATGCTGAGTTCCAAGGGCGCTGCGGGCATCACCGGTGCTGGCTTCATCACACTCGCTGCAACCCTGTCGGTCGTTCCCGCAGTTCCAGTCGCGGGTATGGCGCTGATCCTCGGCATCGATCGTTTCATGTCCGAATGCCGCGCGCTTACCAATCTCGTCGGCAATGCGGTGGCGACAATCGTCGTCGCCCGCTGGGAGGGCGAGCTCGACACCAACAAGCTCTCGCAAGCACTCAATGGCGACTTCGCCGACGAGGACGCACTGGCGCTGGCAGGCTAACGAATAAGACTGGTTCAAGGAAAAGGCGGGCTACCACAGCCCGCCTTTTTTCATTGGCGTTCAACGTTATCCCGCCAGTTCCGTGCATAAATATCGAAGGATCCGCCCAACGGGGCCACATAGTCCGAGACTGGTTCGAGCGGACGTCTGGCGCCGGCAAGGAGTGCAGCGCCAAGACTGGTACCCGTGGAGCCGGGAGAAGCGATGACTTCGCGTGCCGTCAACGACCGCAATGCAGCCAGATAGGTTCGGTTGCGGGAAAACGGTCCTTCGACAATCGTCGGGCCAGCAGCACCAATAAGCTCAAGACACGTATTGGTCATGAGTGCCGTATATAGCGAGGCCGCTGCGTTCTGTTCGGGCGCCGATCGCGACTCATCATTCACCCGGACCGGTTCGTGCGCGGGGTAGGGGCCTGATCCCTGCACGATGCCCGGCAGGATCATGAACTGCTCGCGGATCACCTGGTCCAGCGTATCGGCATCCGGTTCGAAGGTACTGCCGCCGGTCAAGAGATCGAATTCGCGTCCGCCCATGAATCGTGCCGACGGCACCGCCTTCCCATAGGCGTCGACATTGGCAAGCGTATCCCGTGCCGGGTCGAGCTGATCCAGCCTTCCGCCGACCGCAAACGCCACCACCCAGGTTCCGGTCGATACAACCGAGAAGGGCGATGTGCGGGTGATCAGATGCGGCAGCAGCGACGCGTTGGAATCGTGGATGCCGCAATAAATCGGGATGGGTTTGGCCATCCCGATCCGCGTGGCGAGCGGCTCGCGCAGATCACCAATCCGGTCGAAAGCAGAGCGGATGGGCGCCATCAAGCGACGAAGCTCGAGCGTATCGACAAGACTGGAATATTCGCCCGCTTGCGGGTTCCATAGATCCGTATGGCAGCCAAGTGACGTGACTTCGTTCACGGCAATGCCAGTCAGGCGCCAGACCCAGTATTGTGCGTAGGTGACGATGGTCTTGGCTGCGGAAAATTCAGCCGGAAACTGCGTCTTCTGGTAGTGGATTTGCGCACCGACATTGAGGCCGCCGGAAAGAAGCGGCGAGCGGGTCTCGGCGAAATCCGGCCGCAAGGCAGCATAGGCTGCGCGCACCTCGTCAGGATAGACATGCTCGTAGTCGATCACCGGCATCGCCAGATCATTGTCGCCCAGCAATGCGGCTGCCGCGCCATGTGCGGTGACAGAAATTGCATCGAAGCCCGGCGATCGGGCAAAGATTGTCAGTGTATCGACAAAAAATGCCCACAGCGCCTCCACATCATAATGCGGATAGGGCCCATCCTTGGCGACGCGGTTCTGCGTGCTGCGCGAGGCGACTTCTGTCCCTGTCGCGGCGTCAACGACAACAACCTTGGCATTGGTCTTGCCAACATCCATGACGGCTATGCGGCGGCCGTCGCTCACGGCAGATGGAAAAGACATACGAGGTCTCTCTGGACCGGGGAGCTGTCCGGATTGGTGACCATGATATCGGCCATATGGGTCCACCATTTCTTCATCACCGGATGCTCGGGCAGGTTTTGCATGGTGTGACCAACGGGGCGGCTCAACACGCCAAAGAGCGTGTTTGTGGCGCGATCAAGATGGATCGAATAATCGGCAATACCCGCCGCATGCAGGAGATCCACGAGTTCCGGCCAGATTTCGTCGTGACGGCGCTTGTACTCGGCCTCCATACCGGGATTGAGTGTCATCCTGAACGCATATTTTTCCATCGCGCTCATGCGGACTTCCTGTGACGGAACTGACGGATAATGACCGGCAGTGTAATGGTGACGATCAAAAGCAGGCCAATGAAGATCGACATGACAATGCCGGGAACGTTCAGCAGGCCAAGGCCGAAGGTGACCAGTCCCATGACGAAGGCGGCGATGACCACGCCGCCGATCGTGCCGGCACCGCCAAGGATCGAGACACCGCCAAGGACGACCATCGTGACGATCTCGAGCTCCCAGCCCTGTGCGATCGACGGCCGGGTGGAGCCGAGGCGCGAGGTGAGGCAGACCGCTGCGATGCCGGACATCAGACCGGTCAGGAGGAACAACGTGAACTTGATGCGCTCGACGCGAATACCGGAGAAGCGGGCGGCAAATTCATTGTTGCCGATGGCATAGACGCGGCGGCCGAAATTTGTCGCATGCAACAGGGCCGCAAAGAGGATCGCCAGCACGGCGAAAAGCACGAACTCGAAGGAGAACACCCAGAAGACATAGCCTTGGCCGAAATAGGCAAAGGAACCAGGATAGCCGCCATAGGCCTTGTCGCCAAGCACGATATAGGCGATCCCGCGAAACAGGCTCATCGTGCCGATCGTGACGACGATGGAAGGCAGACGAAGTCCTGCAACGAGGATGCCGTTTACCACGCCGCATCCAACGCCGGTCCCGATGCCGATGGCGACGAGGCCGGGCGTACCGACGCCTGCCTGCGCTGCTGCTCCCATTGCGGTCGAGGCAAGTGCAATGATCGCAGCGACCGAAAGATCAATCTCACCGGCAATGATCAAAAGCGCCATGGCGAAGGCGACCATCGCCTTCTCGGTGAAGTTGAAGGTTGCGTCCGACAAATTCCACGCATTGAGGAAATAGGGCGAGGCGAGGGAATTGGCGATGAAGATCAGCACGGCGACAGCAAAAAGAAGTGCTTCCCAACTGCCAAACAGACGCGTTGCCGATGTGCCAAGCCGGTCCGGGATAAGCCGCTTTTCAGGTATCGCGCTCATGCTGCCACCTCGATCTGTTCCGATGCGCCGCGATCACGCAGGATGATACGGCCACGCCGCCGTTCCTGACGGGCATTGAAGATCACGGCGGCAATGATAACCGAGCCGGAAATCGCCATTTGTGCAAAGGGCGAAATGTTGATGACCGGCAACGCGTTCTTGATGACGCCAAGAAACAGCGCTCCGAGGACGGCGCCGGCAACCGAACCAATGCCGCCGAGCGTCGAGATACCGCCAATGACGCAGGCGGCGACCGTATCAAGCTCGAAGCCTGCTGCGATATCAACATAGGCAACCGCGTAGCGCGACACCCAGAGATACCCGCAGAGTCCTGCGAGGGTTCCGGAGATGACGAACGCGAAAAAGCGGGTACGTCCGACATCGATACCGGCATAGACCGCCGCTGTCGGGTTGCCGCCGGAGGCATAGATCGCGCGGCCAAGAAACGTGCGCGACATGACGAGATGCATGACGGCTACGATCACGATGGCCGTCCAACCAAGGATGGGCAAGCCGAGGAAGAGCTGGCGCGGCGTCTGCAGGAAGGGCGCTGTCATCTGGTGCGCGTTCACCCAGGCGCCGCCGGAGAGAACGAACGCCATGCCACGGTAGATCGTGAGTGTTCCAAGTGTGACGACGATCGAAGGAATATTGAGCTTCCAGACGAAAATACCATTGATCGCACCGAGAACGGCGCCGATGCACAGAGCGACAACAAGGATCAGCGCGAGAGGCAGTTCCGGATGGGCGGCATTCAACATACCGACCGCCATGCCGGTAAAGGCCACATTGGCTGCGACGGAAAGATCGATGGATTTCGTCAGGATCACCGCCATCTGGCCAAGTGCAAGAATGATCAGTATCGACGTGTCGTTGAAGATATTCGCAAGGTTGCCCGGCGTGGCAAAGCCCGGCGAGCGGGTGGAAAACACAGCAAGCAGGATGGCGATGATGATCACCAGCAGCATTTCGCGGAATTTGAACAATTGCCTGATCATTTACAACCTTTACGCATTGCCTGTCGCGGCGCGGACCAGAGTTTCAGCATTGAGCTGCGAACGCTCGAAGATACCGGCCGACAAGCCTTCACGCATTACCAGCACGCGATCCGACATGCCGAGGATTTCCGGCAATTCCGACGAGACCATGATGATACTGAGGCCTTCGCCGGCGAGTTCGCTGATGAAGGCATGGACCGCAGCCTTTGACCCGATGTCGATGCCCTTGGTCGGTTCATCGAGGATGAGAATTTTCGGTTGGGTCGCCAGCCATTTGCCGATGACGACCTTTTGCTGATTACCCCCGGACAAGGTGCCAACCGGGACGGAAAGTGCGGCAGCACGCAAGTCGAAACGTTCGGCATATTTCCGTGCAAGGGCAAACTCCTCCGCCGCGCGCAAGAAACCTGAGCGAGAGGTGCGTGTCAGTGAGGGCAGCGAAATGTTCTGGTAGATCGGGAGCTGCAATACCGCGCCATGGCGGCCACGTTCTTCCGGCACGTAGACGATACCGGCCTTGATGGCATCGCTCGGCGAGCTGATGACGATCTCCTTGCCGCCCAGCTTGAGAGCACCACCGGAAGGTTTTGTGACGCCAAAGAGCGATTGGCAAATCTCCGAGCGGCCTGCGCCGACAAGACCGTAGATCCCGAAAATCTCGCCCTTCCTGAGGGCAAAGCTGATGTCGCGAAACTCGGTCGGATGCGTGTAGTTTTCGACCGATAGCACGGTCTCTCCGAGCGGTATGTCGACTTTCGGGAAGGCATGTTCGATGGATCGGCCAACCATGAGCTTGACGATCTCATCCTGTCCGACATCGGCAAGCGCGCCGCTGCCAACCGCCTTGCCATCGCGGAAAACCGCATAATGATCGGCGATCTCATAGACTTCATCGAATTTGTGGCTGATGAACAGGATGGCCTTGCCCTGGGCTTTCAGGCGCTTGACGATCTGGAACAAATCGTCGACCTCCTTGCGAGAAAGCGCGGCGGTTGGCTCATCCATGATGACAATGCGCGCATCGACGGACAGCGCGCGGGCAATGGCAACGAGATGGCGCTGGGCAATCGAGAGATCTTTAAGACGCACACGCGGATCGATATTGCTCTCGAGGGAATGGAGCAGGGCCAGCGAGCGCGCATTGACGGCTTTCCAGTCGACCAAGCCGAGCCTGGTTTTCGGCGCATGGCCGAGAAAGATATTCTCGGCGACTGACAATTCGTCGAAAAGCACAGTCTCCTGATGGATCGCAGTGACACCGAAATCGATAGCATCCTGCGCGTTTGTAAAGACTACCGGCTTGCCATCGACCTGTATGTCACCTTCGTCCGACTCGTAAATACCGGTGAGAATCTTGACGAGTGTGGACTTGCCAGCGCCGTTTTCGCCTATCAGCGCCGTTACCCGCCCTGGGTACAATGCGATGTTGACGTCGCTCAACGCCTTCACGCCCGGAAACGACTTGGAGATGCCACGCATCTCCAGAAGGGGCGTTTCGGACACGGGCTCGGGCAGGCTAATCTTGTTCATCAAATATACCGGAAGGGAAAAAATGCCCGGCAGAAAATCTGCCGGGCTGGCTACGATACGTCCGGATCAGAATATCTTGGAGAACTGATCGATATTCTTGGCGTCGTAAACGAACGGGTCGGCCATGGCCGCCTCGCCGTTGTCGCCGACCTTGATCTTGCCCATGCGTCCGGCTGCTATCTCGCTGCCCGGCGCGCCGTCTGTCTCGCCCTTGACAAGACGATAAGCGATCTGGGTTGCCGAGTAACCGAGGTCGATCGGATTCCAGATGGCAAATTCCTTGGTAGCACCTGACTTGATCGCGCCGGCCATTTCCGAAGGAAGGCCAAGCCCGGTCACATAAACCTCACCGATCTTCTTGGCATCTGCCACAGCCTGCGATGCGGCGAGTACGCCAACGGTCGTGGGGGCAACGATGACTTTGACGTTTGGCTGCGAGGTCAACAGGCCCTGTGCTTCGCGGTAGCTTTTGTCCGATAGGTCGTCCCCATAAACTGTGGTCACGAGATTGAGCCCGGGGAAATTCGGCAGCTGCTTCTTCATCTCCTCGATCCAGGTATTCTGGTTGGTCGAGGTAGTCGTTGCGGACAGAATGGCGAAATCACCCTTGCCGTCCTTCAGATGGTCGGCGGCGAGCTGCAGGCACATCTTGCCGATCAATTCGTTGGACGACGGGTTGAGATGCATGATGCGGCCATCCTTGGCAACCGCCGAATCCCAGGAAATGACCTTGATACCACGCGCCATGGCCTTCTTCAGTGCCGGAATGACCGCGTCAGGATCATTGGCCGAAATCGCAATTGCATTGACGTTCTGCGCGATCAGGGCGTTGATGACTTCAATCTGGCCTTCGGCCGTCGTTGAGGTGGGGCCAGTGTAGATAACTTCGACTCCGCCGAGCTCCTTGGCCGCTTCCTGAGCACCCTTGTTGGCTGCTTCAAAGAAGCCGTTGCCGAGCGATTTGACGACGAGGCCGATCTTGACCGTATCGGCAGCGTGCGCCTGCGATGCGAGCATGGCGAAGGCGAATGCCGATCCCAGCGCGAGTTTCTTCAAAAGTTTCATTGTCTGTCCTCCCAGAGATTGAACCATATTGTTGGTCGACACCGCTTCCATCACGCGACGGAAACGGAATTCCTTGATTGATTGACATTTGCGATGATCAGCCTGACGCCTGCATCCTCCACCATTTTCCGGTCCGCATCCGAAATGCCATCATCGGTGATGATGGTGGCAACGCGCTGCAACGGACAGAGGATGAGGCTCGAGCGGCGAGCGAACTTGGTCGAATCAACGAGCAAGACGAGCTCATCGGCCTGATTGATCAGTTTCTGCTCGCCTTGGATGATGAGCGCGTCGGACTCCATGACCCCGAACGGGCCGACGCCCTGCGAGCCCATGAACATCCGCTTTCCGTAGAAATTGCGCGTCACATCGTTGTCGAAGGGCGAAAGTATGATGCTTTGCTCGCGGTAGATCGCCCCGCCGGGCACAGTGACCGAGCTCTTGGAATTCTTCACCAGATGCTCGGCAATGGCGAATGAATTGGTCATCACCTGCAACCGCCGCGACGCAAGGAAATGAACCATCTGGAATGTTGTCGTACCGCCATTGATGATGATGGCGTCGCCTTCTTCACAGAGCGCTACGGCTTCGCGGGCTATGGCGCGCTTTTTATCGGCGTTTTCCGACTCCGAAACATGAAAGTGCCGGCCGGCGAGGGGCGTCAGTTGCGGTGGATGCACGGCTTCGGCGCCTCCACGCACCCGGCGCAGCTTGCCTTTGACATGGAGCGAGGCAATGTCACGACGGATCGTTGCTTCCGACGCTTCCGTCAGTTCGGCAATGTCCTGAATGGTGATGACCGGCTTTTCCTGAACAGCGCTCAGAATGATGCGGTGGCGCTCACGCTCGTGCATGCTTATCCTCCTCTTGTCGTAATCTATGGCGCAAAAACAGCGCGAGTGTCAATCAACTTCAGTCAAATAGTTTCATATTGCACTGCACAATAGTAAGTTTATGACTGAATTTGACTGTTTGTGATTGACAACAAAATGCCATCTGCTCCATAGCTAGACGCAAATAGCAGCGGCCGGACGATCTGTCCTGCGCTGGCAATTGACTTTTCGGGAGGCGAATATGGCAGACAAGGTCCAACTTCTGGATAATCGTTGGGATGATCAAACGGCCGCTGAACTGGATGAGCCGGGCAAGCTGCTTTATCGTTCCAATCTGCTGGGCGCCGACAAGCGCATCACCAATTATGGTGGTGGCAATACATCCGCCAAAGTAATCGAAACCGACCCGCTGACCGGAACGCCAGTCGAGGTATTATGGGTCAAGGGATCGGGCGGCGATGTCGGTACGATCAAGCTCGATGGTTTTGCCACGCTCTATATGGAGAAGCTGGAATCGCTGAAGTCCATCTACAAGGGCGTCGAGGACGAGGATCGCATGGTCGGCTTCCTGCCGCACTGCACCTTCAACCTCAATAGCCGCGCTGCCTCCATCGATACGCCGCTGCACGGATTTGTGCCGTTTAAACATGTCGATCACATGCATCCCGATGCGATCATCGCCATTGCCGCGTCGAAAAACTCCCGCGAACTGACGCACGAAATCTTCGGCGACGAGATCGGCTGGTTGCCGTGGCGTCGTCCCGGTTTCCAGCTCGGCCTCGACCTTGGCGCCTATGTGGCTGCGCATCCAAATTCCAAAGGTGTCGTGCTCGAAAGCCATGGTCTCTTCACGTGGGCCAACGACGCCAAGGAATGCTATGAACTGACGCTCGATATCATCAACAAGGCGATCGTCTGGTTCGATCAGAAAACGGCCGGGAAAGCCGCCTTCGGCGGGGAGGTCACCATAAGTCTGGATGCCTCCGAACGGCGTGCCATCGCGGCCAAATTGATGCCGGAAATTCGCGGAAAAATCGGTGTGTCGGAACGCAAGCTCGGACATTTCGATGATCAACCGGTGGTGCTTGAATTCGTCAATTCAAACAATCTGCGCCCTCTCGCGGCCCTCGGCACGAGCTGTCCGGACCATTTCCTGCGCACGAAAATTCGGCCGCTCGTGCTCGACTTCGATCCTGCGAAACCGGATGCCGGCGCGGTAGCCGCATCGCTTGACAGCGCGCTGGAAGCATACCGCGCCGACTACGCCCGCTATTACAATGACTGCAAGCACGACAATTCGCCGGCGATGCGCGATCCCAACCCGGTGATCTTCCTCATTCCCGGTGTCGGCATGCTGTCCTTCGCCAAAGACAAGGCGACCGCGCGCATCGCCGGCGAGTTTTACGTCAACGCGATCAACGTCATGCGCGGCGCTTCATCGGTTTCCGAGTATCAAGGCCTGCCCGAACAGGAAGCCTTCGACATCGAGTACTGGTTGCTCGAAGAAGCCAAGCTCCAGCGCATGCCAAAGCCGAAATCACTGGCGGGACGGGTGGCTTTCGTCACCGGTGGCGCCGGCGGCATCGGCCGGGCGACGGCGGAACGGCTTTTGGGCGAGGGCGCCTGTGTAGTGCTTGCCGACATTGATGCCGAAACATTGAAGACGGCGCATGACGATTTCGCCAAACGCTATACAGCGGATGCCGTACGCAGCGTTCAGTTGAACGTGACGGATGAGGCAGGGGTGATCGCCAGCTACGCCGAAGCTTCCGTGGAGTTTGGCGGCGTTGACATTCTGGTTTCCAATGCGGGTATCGCATCCTCGGCACCAATCGAGACGACCGAGCTTTCGATGTGGACCCGCAATATCGATATTCTTGCAACCGGCTATTTCCTCGTCTCGCGCGAGGCGTTCCGGCTGTTCCGCAGGCAGAAGATTGGCGGTAACGTTGTCTTCGTCGCGTCGAAGAACGGTCTGGCCGCATCGCCCAATGCGAGCGCCTACTGCGCGGCCAAGGCTGCGGAAATCCATCTGGCGCGCTGTCTAGCGCTGGAAGGCGCTGAAGGTGGCATTCGCGTCAATACGGTCAATCCTGACGCGGTACTGCGCGGCTCGAAAATCTGGAATGGCGAATGGCGGGAGCAGCGCGCCGCCTCGTCCAATCTGCAGGTTGACGAGCTCGAGGAACACTATCGCAAGCGTTCACTGCTGAAGCTCAATGTGCTGCCGGAAGACATCGCCGAAGCGGTATATTTTCTTGCCTCGGATGCATCTGCCAAATCGACTGGTAATATCATCAATGTCGATGCGGGCAACGCGCAGAGCTTTACGCGTTAGTACTGTCAGTCTCGGGAGGACATCATGGCTGAGCTACATATTTCCGGTGAACTGATTGCGGCCGAAAACGACCGGCTGCTCGCTGCGCACAAGAGCGACTACGAGGCGCTGGGCGCTCATCTCGTGCGACGCAACATCGACATTGACGCGATCACCAACAAGGTCGCGGACTTTTTCGTCGCCGTGCCCTCGTGGGGTGTTGGCACGGGTGGAACGCGCTTTGCGCGCTTTCCCGGCATAGGCGAGCCGCGCGGCATCTTCGACAAGCTCGACGATTGTGCGGTGATCCAGCAATTGACGCGGACAACCCCGTATGTGTCGTTACATATCCCCTGGGACAAGGCGGATCCGAAACATTTGAAGGCTCATGCCGATGCACACGGCCTTGGTTTCGATGCAATGAATTCCAACACGTTCTCCGATGCACCCGATCAGGCGCATTCCTACAAATATGGATCGCTCAGCCATGCGAATGCTTCGACGCGGACACAGGCGATCGAGCACAACATCGAATGTATCGAGATCGGTGCAGCGATTGGCTCGAAAGCCCTGACCGTGTGGGTTGGCGATGGCTCCAATTTTCCGGGGCAGAGCAATTTTGCCAAAGCCTTCGAGCGTTATCTCGGATCAATGTCGGAAATATATAAGGCGCTGCCGGATGATTGGCGCATCTTCTCCGAGCACAAGATGTATGAGCCGGCTTTCTATTCGACCGTGGTACAGGATTGGGGGACAAACTATCTGATCGCGCAGACATTGGGACCGAAAGCCTATTGTCTTGTCGATCTTGGCCATCATGCCCCGAATACCAATATCGAGATGGTCGTTTCGCGGCTGATCCAGTTCAAGAAACTCGGCGGCTTCCATTTCAACGATTCCAAATATGGCGATGACGATCTCGATGCCGGATCAATAGATCCCTATCGCCTGTTTCTCGTCTTCAATGAACTGGTCGACGCGGAAGATCGCGGCGTAGACTTCCATCCCGCCCACATGATCGATCAGTCGCACAATGTCACAGATCCGATAGAAAGCCTGATTTCAAGTGCCAATGAAATTCGCCGGGCCTACGCTCAGGCTTTGCTGGTGGATCGAAAGGCATTGAGCGCTTACCAGGATGAGAACGATGCGCTGATGGCTTCCGACGCATTGAAGAGAGCCTACCGCACCGATGTCGAACCAATTCTCGCCGAGGCGCGTCGACGATCAGCCGGAGCGATCGATCCTGTTGCCACCTATCGCAAGAGTGGTTACCGCGAACGAGTTGGTAAAGAACGACCGGCAAGTGTCGCGGGCGGCGGCGGAATAATTTAATCCATCTACTCCCATCAAAACAAAGGGGCTGCGCTTCATCACGCGGCCCTTTTGTTTTTTGAATTGACAGCCCCGCCAGCATTTGTTCTTATTCTACTATAAAACACTATAATCCATTATTGTGGAATAAAGGGAACCGTCATGAAATCACTGAAGCTTGCACTTCTCATTGGTTCAGCGCTGATTGCTCTTGGCCCCTCCGCTTTTGCTCAGACAAAAGGCGGGGTCATCAATGTCGCCACAATCGGCGAGCCGCCAACGCTCGATGCCATGGCCTCGACAGCGGATCTTGTCGGCATCGTCTCGCAGCATATTTTCGAAACCCTTTATACATTCGACAAAAGCTGGAACGTCACACCACTTCTCGCTGCCAGTCTTCCCGAAGTTTCGCCTGACGGCAAAGTCTACACGATAAAGCTTCGCACCGGCGTCAAGTTCCATGACGGCACGGATATGGATTCGACCGACGTCGTCGCGTCGCTGAAACGCTGGACAGAAGTTGCCTCACGCGGCAAGCAGACAGCCTCGATGATCGCTTCGATCGAAGCTGTCGATCCCGCCACTGTCAAAATCACTCTCAACGCGCCTTATGCCCCGCTCGTTTCGCTGCTGGCTTTCAACAATGCCGCCGCGATCATTCTCCCGAGCGAGAAGCAGCAAAATCCGATGACCGATCCGGTCGGTACGGGGCCGTATATGCTGAAGGAGCGCAAGGCAGACCAATATATCCAGCTGGCACGTTTCGACGGCTACACATCACCCGAGGGCGACGAAAACGGCTATGGTGGTGCGCGTCATCAATATCTGGATGAAATTCGCTTTGTTCCTGTGCCGGATGCCAATACACGCGTCGAAGGCGCAGTTTCGGGTCAGTTCGACTACGTCGACAGCCTTCCGGTTGAAGCCTACGACCGGCTGAAAGACCAGAAAACCACTGAAGCCGTTTTGCTCAAGCCATTCGGCTGGCCGGTCTTCGTCATGAACACCAGTACGGGTATCACCAAGAACCAGGATATCAGACTGGCCATTCGCGATTCGCTCAGCATGGAAGACATGATGGCAGCGGCCTTCGGCAGTACGGATTTCTATTCGCTGAATGCGTCGATGTATCCCGACGGCTATAGCTGGAAGACCGATGCGGGCACCGAAGGCGCCTACAACGTCGCCGATCCGGAAAAGGCTGCCGAACTGATGAAGAAGGCCGGCTACAATAACGAACCGATCCGCATTCTCACCAGCCGCCAATATGAATTCCACTACAAGATGGCACAGGTTGCCGCCGAGTATCTGAAGGCTGCGGGCTTCACGGTGGATATGCAGGTCGTGGACTGGGCAACGCTGACCCAGCGCCGTGCCGACCCGAAACTCTGGGACATCTATATCAGCCACAGTCCCTTCCTGCCGGAGCCGGCTCTGATTGGTGCCATGTCGACCAGCGCGCCCGGTAATTGGGATACGCCTGCACGCAAGGCGGCCGTCGATGCGTTTAACTCTGAAGTCGATCCAAAGAAGCGCGTTGAACTTTGGGGCGAAGTACAAAAAGTGATCTATGCCGAAGTCCCAATCATCAAGATCGGCGATTTCAACGCGCTCTCGGCCAAGTCAGCAAAGCTGGAAGGTTTCACGCCAGCGCCATGGCCCTATTTCTGGAACGTGTCGCTGAAGCAATAGCGCAGGCGCAACGGTCGCGGGCAGGGGCTTCCCCAGGGCCTGCGACCATTCTTCAGTAAAACTGCAAGAGAGAACGATCCGACCAGATGCTCCGCTACATACTCCAACGCTTTATCGGCATGATCATCGTGATGTTCCTGGTGGTGACGATAGTTTTCATCATCGTGCGCGTCACGCCAGGGGATCCCGCTGCCGTGATGCTCGGGCCGGAGGCAACTGCGGCGGATATTGCGGCGCTGCGTCAGCAACTCGGGCTCGATCAATCCATTCTGCTGCAATATGTCTATTTCATCGGCAATCTGTTCAAGGGCGATCTCGGGCAGTCCATCTTTCTCAACCAGCCCGTACTGCAGGCGTTGGCCCAGCGCGCCGAGCCGACCTTCTTTCTCACGATTTTCTCGCTGCTGATCGCCAGCGTCATCGCCATTCCAATCGGCATCTATGCTGCATACCGGCGCGGGTCATTTTTCGATCAGGCAGCAACAGCAGTAGCGATGCTTGCTGCAAGCATCCCGAGCTTCTGGCTGGGACTCATCTTGATGCAGATATTTGCCGTGCGGTTCGGCCTGTTTCCGGTATCCGGTTATGGCGGGCCGGGAACATCGTTGATGGAGCGGCTTGGCTATCTGGTGCTGCCGGCGTTTGCGCTCGGCATCGTCTCTTCCGCGCTCATCATGCGTTTCACCCGCGCCTCCATGCTCGATGTGCTCGGCGACGATTATATTCGCACAGCGCGCGCCAAGGGTGTGGATGAGCGGCGGGTCGTCCTAAAACATGCCTTCAAGAACGCGCTGATACCGATCCTCACCGTCCTCGGTCTGACAGCTGCCGTGCTGATCTCGGGTGCTGTCGTCACAGAGACCGTGTTTGGTCTTCCCGGTGTCGGCAGTCTTGTCGTGTCGGCGGTACTGCGGCGGGATTACCCTGTCATCCAGGGCGCGCTGCTGATCATCGCAGCGCTGTACGTCCTCATCAACTTCGCCATCGATATGCTCTACCTCGTCGTCGATCCAAGGGTGCGCTACTGATGGCCGATATCGCAACCAACGTCCCTACAAGCGAGCGCTCGAAGTTTTTCCGGATCCTGATCCGGCGCAAGACCGTTCTGTTCGGGCTGATCGTTCTCGCCATCTTCGTGCTCCTTGCGGTCTTCGCACCCCTGATCACACCCTATTCGCCGAGCAAATTGTCCATCGTCAACCGTCTCAAGCCACCGGACATGAAGTGGTTCTTCGGCACGGACGAATTCGGCCGCGACGTATTCTCGCGGACGATCTTTTCGGCGCGGTTGTCGCTATTGGTCGGTTTCGCCGTGGTGGTGCTTGCGTCGCTGATCGGCGTGACCCTCGGCATCCTCGCTGGATTTTTCCAGAAACTCGACGCGCCGATTACCCGCCTGATCGACGCGATGATGGCTTTTCCGGATATTCTGTTGGCGATTGCGCTCGTTGCAGCACTCGGGCCATCGCTGACCACGGTCATTGTCGCGCTTAGTATCGTCTATGCGCCGCGCCTCGCTCGTATCGTTCGCGCCTCGACATTGGTCATTCGCGAACTGCCCTATGTGGAGGCGGCGACCTCGCTTGGAATCTCCACGCCGCATATCATGACGCGGCATATTCTGCGCAATCTGCTATCGCCGATTCTCGTGCAAGGGACATTCCTGTTCGCCAATGCCATGCTCGCGGAAGCCGGTCTCTCATTCCTCGGACTTGGCGTCAGCCCGGAAGTGCCAACCTGGGGCACGATGATCGCGTCGGGTCGTCAATATATCGGCAAGGCGGACTGGATGACGCTATTCCCCGGCATCGCCATCGTGCTTGCCGTTCTCTCCCTGCAGATGGTCGGCGACGGTTTCCGCGACCTTCTCGACCCCCGCCTCAGAAAGGATCTTTGATCATGCCTGCCTCTTCTGCAACCGCCGGTTCTCCAATGGAAGGGCGCTTGCTGCTGACCAATGTCAAACCGGTTTCGTTCGGACCGAATACGCCGTCGTCCAGCATCGATATCCTGATCGATGCTGACGGCAGGATTGCCGAGCTTGGTCCTTCGCTGAATGTCGATGGCGATGTGCGCCGTGTCGACGGCATGGGCGCATGGATTTCCCCGGGCTGGGTCGATCTGCACACACATATCTGGCACGGCGGCACGGATATTTCGGTGCGTCCGCAACTATGCGGCGCCGAGCGGGGTGTCACCACCATCGTTGATGCGGGTTCGGCAGGTGAAGCCAATTTCCACGGATTTCGCGAATACATCATTGATCCGGCACGCGAACGTATCAAGGCGTTTCTGAACCTGGGCTCCATCGGGCTCGTGGCCTGCAACCGGGTCAGCGAACTCAGCGATATCAAGTCGATCGATATCGATCGTACAGTTGCCTGCGTTAATGAAAACCGTGATCACATCGTCGGACTGAAGGTGCGTGCCAGCCATGTGATCACAGGCTCCTGGGGTGTCACTCCGGTTAAAGTCGGCAAGAAGCTCGCCAAAATACTGAAAATCCCGATGATGGTGCATGTTGGCGAACCGCCGGCACTCTATGACGAAGTGCTGGAAATCCTCGGCCCGGGAGATATCATCACACACTGCTTCAACGGCAAGGTCGGCAGCAGCATCATCGAGGACGATGATCTGTTCGAACTTGCGGCGCGTTGTGCAGGGGAGGGCATTCGTCTCGACATCGGTCACGGCGGCGCATCGTTCTCGTTTCGCGTGGCGGAAGTCGCGATCCAGCGTGGACTTCTGCCGTTTTCGATCTCGACCGATATTCATCTACGCAGCCTGAACTTCGCAGTGTGGGACCTCGGCACCACGATGTCCAAACTCCTGAGCGTCGGCATGCCGTTCGACAAGGTGGTGGAAGCAGTGACGATCTCTCCCGCATCGGCGATCAATCTGCCGACTGATAACCTCTTGTCGGTCGGAACGCGTGCGGACTTCACCATCTTCGAGCTCGCCGATTCCGATCTCACAGTCATCGACTCGATGGGTTACGAAGCAAGGCTCGACAAATTGTTCGAGCCACACTGGGCAGTGCTCGGCAATGAACCAATCGCCGCCAGCCGCTACCAGCCCGTCAAGCCTGAAACATCCGGTGCCATGGCGCCCTATTCATACCGTTGAGGAATTCGCCTTGAGTGACCTGTCAAGTCCGGCAATCGACGCCGACGTTTCCCCCTATGATCGTCTCAAGGCGCTGGGCATAGTTCTTCCCCCGGCGCCGAGCCCGATCGCGAATTTCGTCACCCACATCCAGGAAGGCAATATGCTGTACCTGTCGGGACAGGGCCCGCGGGAAGACGACGGGTACATGCATACCGGCAAGGTCGGAGGTTATGTAGGCGTCGACGAAGCCTATAAGCATGCGCGTCTGACCGGTATCAACCTGCTGGCGGTCATGCATTCGGCGCTCGGAGATTTGCGGCGGGTGAAACGTGTGGTGAAGCTTCTGGGCATGGTCAACGCAGTACCGGATTTTGCCGATCATCCCTCGGTCATCAATGGGTGCTCGGACTTGCTGATCGATGTTTTTGGTGAAGCCGGCAACCATGCGCGTTCAGCCGTTGGCTTCAGTTCGCTGCCCGGCAATATCACCGTGGAAATCGAGGCAATTATTTCATTGAAGGATTGAGATCAGGAATGACTGCGCCAGCCCATCACCGTTTCGATCCGCTCCGCCGAAGCCTTGACCTCGGCTGTGTAGCGATCAGGATTGTCGGTGATCTTCTGTTCGGGCAGAACGATGGAAATGGTGGCAATACAGGCGCCATTGTCATCGCAGATCGGCGAGGCGACACAGGCAACCGCATAGTCGGATTCGCCCGCCTGTATGGAGATGCGTGCCTGCAGGGCTTGTTTTGCCGACTCGGACAAAACGGACGGATCGATCACGGCGCGCCCGGTCGGAGAGGATTTCGCGCAATGCTCGAACAGGTCCAGCCGTTCCTGTTCGGGGAGATGGCCAACAAGCAGGCGGCCGGATGCAGTCCAGTTGAGCGGCACGCGGGTGCCGACGCGCGACGTCACCTGAAAATGCCCCGGGCCGTCAGCCATCGCCAGCACCATCATATGATCGCCATCGCGACCGCAGACCTGTACCGTTTCGCCCGAAACGCGGCTGAGATTGTGCATCTCGTGATTGGCGACATTGAGAAAATCCAGCGAGCGCGCATAGGCAAGACCATAGTGGTAGAGCCGCGCGCCCAGCCAAACGGTATTATCGCCATTGCGCGACAGGAGGTTCTTTTCAACGAGATCGTCGATGATCACATAGACGGTGGAAAGGGGGGCACCAATGGCCTTGGCGATCGCGTAGACGCCCGCCGGATTTCCCGTTTCGTACAGATAATCAAGAACCTGCAGGGCACGATCGATACCGCTGACACGCGAGCGGCGGGCAGTCGTTTCTTCGCTGGAAATAGGTGCGTCCATGTCTGATGTCTTCGCGTCCACTCTTAGGCTCCTGGCACTATCGCTAAAGTTTTTTCGACCCTTTATTACATTATAACGGCATATATGCCAAGCAAACGGAATACGCTTCGAGGAGAATACCATGACCGACTCTCATATGCAGCCCGATATACGCCAGTCGCTGGGACTAAGACCCGTGATCAACGTTTCCGGGACGATGACATCGCTGGGGGCGTCAATCGTGGTGCCGGAGGCGGTCGCGGCAATGAGTGCCATACTCCCGCAATTTGTGGAAATCAACGATCTGCATAAGAGGGCGAGCCCGGTGATCGCACGGCTGACGGGCGGCGATGCGGGCTTTGTCACTGCATCCTGTTCGGCCGGAATCAGTCTCGCCGTGGCGGCGGCGATGACCGGAAGCGATCTCGCCGCAATTGAACGACTGCCGGACACGACAGGCCTGAAGGACGAAGTCATCATACAGACTGGCCATGTCGTCAGCTACGGCGCGCCGGTTGACCAAGGCATCAGGCTTGCGGGTGCGAAGGCGGTCCTTATCGGCCAGGCCACGTCCTGCTATCCCTACCATCTCGACGGTGCCATCAATGAGCGTACGGCTGCCGCGGTTTTCGTGGTCTCGCACCACACAGTCCAGTATGGCCTGATCGCCCTGAAGACGTTTGCCGAGCTTTGCCATGCACGTGGTGTTCCGGTCATCGTCGACGCCGCTTCCGAGTACGATCTGAAAATCTTCCTCGCGGAGGGTGCCGATATCGCGCTCTATTCGTCGCACAAGTTCCTCGGCGGACCAACGGGCGGTATTGTTGCCGGGCGCAAGGATCTGGTTCGCAATGCGTTCCTGCAGAATATGGGCATTGGGCGCGGCATGAAGCTAGGCAAGGAAAGCATCCTTGGCACCATCGCAGCACTCGAAGCCTGGGAGAAGCGCGACCATGCCGCTATCCGCGAAAAGGAAAACGGCTATCTCAACTTGTGGAAGCAGACGCTAACGGGCAGGCCCGGCGTCACTGCCGGGATCGAGCCGGATCCAACCCACAATCCGCTTGACCGTTTGCGGGTGACGGTCAACCCGCAGGAAGCGCATATCACGGCTTGGGACCTCGCTGATGCACTGGCGAGAGGGGTCCACCCGGTCATCGTTCGCGATCATGAGGCCGAGCATGGGTTTTTCTATATGGATCCATGCAATCTGCATCCGGGCGAGGAGAAAATCGTGGCGAGCCGTCTCGACGAGGAGCTGAGCAAGGCACGAGCCTCGAATGAAATCATCGCAAGCCCGTTTGAAGAACGTTACGCCCGTCGTATCGCTGGCCTGATGCGCTGGCCGGATTGACCCGGAGGATAGCTCATGGAAACGCCCATCGCCCCCGTTCTGTCGGTTTCGAACCTGACCACATCTTTCTTGGCCGATGGTCAGTGGCGGCCGGTGGTGCGCAACGTCTCCTTCCACGTTGCGCCCGGCGAGACCGTGGCGATTGTGGGCGAATCCGGGTCCGGAAAGAGCGTCACATCGCTTTCTGTCATGCGGCTTTTGCAAAAGGACAAGAGCCGTATCGAGGGGAAAATCATGCTGGGAGGAAAGGACATTCTTGCCCTGCCGGAGAGCCAGATGCGCGGCATCCGCGGCAATGACGTCGCGATGATTTTCCAAGAACCAATGACCAGCCTCAATCCGCTGTTCACGGTGGGCCAACAGATCAGTGAGGCACTACTTTGCCATCACAACATCTCGCGTGCCGAGGCCAAGGCAGAAACCATCCGGCTTCTCGAAAAGGTGCGGATACCTGCCGCGAAATCGCGATTCAATGAGTATCCACATCGCTTCTCGGGCGGGATGCGTCAGCGCGTGATGATCGCGATGGCTCTGGCGAGCAAACCAAAACTGCTTATCGCCGATGAACCAACCACAGCTCTGGACGTGACCATTCAGGGCCAGATCCTCGATCTTATAAAATTGTTGCAGGACGAGGAGGGTGCCTCTGTTCTCTTTATCACCCACGATATGGGCGTTGTGGCGGAGATCGCCGACCGGACCGTGGTCATGTATAATGGCGAGGCGGTCGAAACCGGCAAGACCGAGGATATCTTCGCGCGGCCGCAGCATCCGTACACGCGTTCGCTGCTTTCGGCAGTTCCGGTTCTGGGCTCGATGAAAGGGCACGAGCGGCCTTTGCGATTTCCGGTGGTCGATCGCGCTACCGGCACATCCGATACGCCGGTCGAAGCGGCCGATACGGTGCAAGCGGGGGTCCAGCCGCTTCTGGATGTGCGCAATCTTACGACGCGTTTCAACATCCATTCCGGCATGTTCGGCCAGCTTGAGGGCCGGGTGCACGCTGTCGAAAATCTTTCCTTCACATTGCAGCCCGGCGAAACGCTTTCGCTCGTTGGCGAATCCGGCTGCGGAAAATCAACGACGGGACGCTCGATCATGCGCCTCGTTCCAGCGCAGGCTGGCGAAGTCCTGCTCAATGGCCGGGATGTGCTGACCATGGACCCGAAGCAATTGCGCGACATGCGCCGGACCATGCAGATGATATTCCAGGATCCGTTTGCGAGCCTCAATCCGCGTATGACGGTCGGCGCGGCCATTGCCGAGCCGTATCTGGAACACAAGCTTGGAACCCGTGCCGAAGCACGTGAGCGTGTGGCCGATCTACTGGAGCGTGTGGGCCTCGCGCAAGCAATGGCAAGTCGCTATCCGCATGAATTCTCCGGCGGCCAGCGTCAGCGCGTCTGCATTGCCCGCGCACTGGCACTCGACCCGAAGATCATCGTTGCTGACGAATCCGTCTCGGCACTCGACGTCTCGATAAAGGCGCAGGTCATCAACCTTCTGCTCGACCTGCAGGCTAGCCTGAACCTCGCCTATCTGTTCATCTCGCACGATATCGCCGTGGTGGAACGAGTCAGCCACCGCATCGCGGTCATGTATCTTGGCGAAATCGTCGAAATCGGGCCGCGCGCGGCGATCTTCGAAAATCCGCAGCATCCCTATACGAGAAAGCTGATTTCTGCAGTGCCCGTTCCCGATCCTTCGCGGCGAGGTGTAAAGCGGCCTGTATCCAATGACGAGATCAAAAGCCCCGTTCGGCCACCGGATTTCGCAGTTCCGATCCGTCAATATGCCGAGGTTTCGTCGGGACATCTGGTTCAACTCTGATCAAGCCGGGGCTTGAGACATCGACCTGATCGTGACATGACATTGCCAGAGTTGCCCCATCATCAGGCGCAGAGCAGGAAAAGCCATGTCCAAGCCTTTTATCGATCACCTGTCTTCCGAACTCGAGGGGCTGAAACAGTCCGGGCTTTATAAGACCGAGCGCGTCATCACCTCCAAACAAGCCGGACAGATCGTTGTGGATTCGGGTGCAAAGGTGCTCAACTTCTGTGCCAACAATTACCTCGGGCTTGCTGACAACGAAGAACTTGCAGCAGCGGGCAAGGCAGCGCTCGACCGCTACGGCTATGGCATGGCATCGGTACGCTTCATCTGCGGCACGCAGGAGGAACACAAACAGCTTGAAGCCCGCATCTCCAGCTTTCTCGGTTTGGAGGACACAATCCTTTATTCCAGCTGTTTCGATGCCAATGGCGGCCTGTTCGAAACGTTGCTCGGCGAGGAAGACGCTATCATTTCCGATGCGCTCAACCATGCCTCGATCATCGATGGCGTGCGTCTCTCCAAGGCCAAACGTTTCCGCTACGCCAATAATGACATGGCAGCGCTGGAAGAGGAATTGAAGAAAGCCGAAGGCAGTCGCTTCAAGATGATTGCGACCGACGGCGTGTTTTCGATGGACGGCATCATCGCCAATCTGCAGGGTGTTTGCGACCTTGCCGAGAAACACGGTGCCATGGTCATGGTGGACGACAGCCATGCCGTGGGCTTTGTCGGCAAAAACGGTCGCGGCTCCGCCGAGCATTGCGGCGTCGAAGGCCGTGTCGATATCATTACCGGTACACTGGGTAAGGCGCTGGGCGGGGCTTCGGGCGGCTATACATCCGGCAAGCGCGAAGTGGTCGACTGGCTGCGTCAGCGCTCCCGGCCCTATCTTTTCTCAAACACTTTGGCGCCTGTCATTGCGGCAGCATCGCTGAAAGTGTTCGATCTGATTGACCAGGGCGCGGACCTGCGCGCGCGCCTCAGCGCCAATGCCGCGCATTTTCGCCGCGATATGACAAAGCTTGGCTTTAATCTGGCCGGCGCCGATCATCCTATCATTCCGGTGATGCTTGGCGAAGCGACGCTGGCGCAGGAAATGGCCTCGCGCATGCTGGACAAGGGCGTTTATGTCATCGGTTTCGCCTTCCCCGTGGTGCCAAAAGGCCAAGCTCGCATCCGCACCCAAATGTCCGCCGCCCACACCAGCGCAGACGTCGCTCGTGTGATCGAGGTTTTTGCTGAAGTCGGGCGCGATCTCGGCATCATTGGAGCTAAATAGCATGTCGAACATGATGAAGGCGCTGGTCAAGGCAAAGGCGGAACCCGGGATTTGGATGGAGCGCGTTCCGGTTCCGGAGCCCGGTCCAAACGACGTGCTGATCCGGGTCAAAAAGTCGGCCATCTGCGGCACTGATGTGCATATCTACAACTGGGACAAGTGGGCTGAGGCCACGATCCCGGTGCCGATGGTCGTGGGTCATGAGTTCAGTGGCGAGATTGCCGAAATTGGTTCTGCCGTGACCAAATACAAGGTCGGGCAGCGTGTCTCCGGCGAGGGCCATATCGTCTGCGGCATTTGCCGCAATTGCCGTGCCGGCAGGGGCCATCTCTGCCGTAACACGCTCGGTGTCGGCGTACACCGGCCTGGTTCCTTCGGCGAGTATGTCTGCATTCCGGAAAACAATGTCGTACCGATCCCAGACGATATTTCCGATGAAATCGCTGCGATCTTCGATCCCTTTGGCAACGCCGTGCATACGGCTCTGAGCTTCGATCTCGTTGGCGAAGATGTGCTTGTAACCGGTGCAGGCCCCATCGGCATCATGGGCGCCCTGGTTGCAAAGCGCTCAGGAGCCCGCAAGGTCGTCATCACCGACATCAATCCTGCGCGCCTGGCGCTTGCCCGCAAACTCGGGATAGATCATGTGGTCGATGCGTCGACGCAAAATCTCACCGACGTGATGAAGGACATCGGCATGACCGAGGGTTTTGATGTCGGGTTGGAAATGTCCGGTGCAGCACCAGCTTTTCGCGACATGATCGACAAGATGAACAATGGTGGCAAGATTGCCATTCTCGGCATTGCGCCGACAGGTTTCGAGATCGACTGGAACAAGGTGATCTTCAAGATGCTTAATCTCAAAGGTATCTATGGCCGCGAAATGTTCGAGACCTGGTACAAGATGATTGCCTTCGTGCAAGGAGGTCTCGATCTGTCGCCCATCATCACGCACAGATTACCGATCGATGATTTCCAGTCTGGCTTCGATGCGATGCGGTCTGGCAGTTCAGGCAAGGTGGTTTTGAGCTGGTAAGTAAGCGCGTCGTTCCGACAGGACAATGTTTCGGTGAAGTAGCCAACCCTGACCGACAGGATCTTGAAGAGCCAACATTTCGGGTTTAGCAAGCGGGGGGCGGCGTGATGATACCCGGCGGCCGGCCGGCCGAAACGGGAAACAGCAGTATCAAGCAAGACGACGAACCTCGAACGGGGGGCGGGTGTTTTTACTTTGGTTGCGGATGCTCCCCTTTACTTATGTAAACGGCGTTACCCATCTTTGCCTACAACGCCGTACCATGCTGAAGAACTCCCGATTGCGATCGAGACCATCTTCGCTGTCCTCGTGCACCGCGCGCGGACAAGAAATCTCTCCGCGTTGATCCGCATGCACGCGCGAGGCGAGGGGCAGGTTGTTTTGGTCCTGGCAGCCCCCGGACAGCGCCGTCCCTCGTCAAATACACTGGCCCGGGACAATGATCCGACCCAGGCGCATCTTCAGCAACTGAAAGATAACGTCGGAAATTTACGTCATAGACGGGATTTCGTGCGCGCTTCGCGTCGCGGGGCTTCCTGGTCCCGACAGGAAACTAAACGTGGGTTAATGTGTAAAGGAACGCAGGCGACCAGGCACTCTGCACTGGGGTGAGGTTGATATTACTGTTTTTAAGAAAGAGTAACATCAACTCATTCTGATAGGAATTATCGGCATCCGGCTGGACTCTCGACCGATAGCACTTCATGGCAGGAGCCAGCCGGAGAAACGCTAAGTATGTTCAGGCAGGGATCAGAATGCCTATCGTGTGAATCCCAACTGCGTTGCTGGTGTTTGTGGCCCCGTCCGTTGTGCCTTTGGCACAGGCGTACATCTCGCCTTCTTTGATCTTGAATTCCCTGTCTGGCTTCTTGATCGTGAATTCACCCGCAGTGATGTAACACAGCATGTCATTGTCCATCATGCTTGGCGCGGCCACCGCGCCGGGCTGAAATACGATATCTACCATGTTGATGCTCTTGTAGGCGGGGATATCTGACTTAAACGTGCCCAACTCAACTAACCTGACACCAGGGGCAAGCTCCTTGCCATCCGTTTTGCCGTACTCCTTGGTCTTGGCCACGGCTGGGCCTGCCGAAATGAGCAGAGGCGTTGCGGCGGTCGCCGCTAAACCGAGTGCCAATGCCGACCGACGGTTTATGTCTTTCATGGCTTCCTCCCATTTTTTGCATGCGGGATGCACCCGCACGGGAGTAGTGCACACCCGGCAAAGCGACCTGTCAAAACAATTTAATCGACGCGTTTGGCCGCGTCCGCTGTCTACACAATGACAATTTTGTAGCGTTATAACATTGGAAAATCCGAACGGTGATTACGATTTTTCCCGAGCATGTTGTTCGGTATCGTGATCGCCGCCCGCTCGGTTTGCCTGCTGAATTAGCTGCGGCGTCCAGGGAAACCAATGAGGATGTCACGATGGTTCATTGCAGGATTGGCTGCAGCTGTGTGGATACCGAGCTCGGTCTTGGGACAAACGAAGAAAAGGAGCTTTCAGCTCGATCCGAAATTCGAGCCGCAAAGCGTTCCCTACGAAAGTGATCTGCCAGCCGGGTCGGTGGTGGTCGACCCGAAAAACAGGTTCCTGTATCTTATCGAGAGTCCGTTCAGCGCACGCCGCTACGGCATCGGCGTCGGCCGCGCAGGTCTCGCATGGTCAGGTAAGGCCGTAGTGGGTCGCAAAGCGGCCTGGCCACGATGGATTCCCACAGATGACATGATCACAAGGGACCCTGCTAAATACGGAAAATATGCGGTTGGTGTGGATGGTGGTCCAGAAAACCCACTCGGAGCCCGTGCGATTTACCTCTACCGCGACGGACGTGACACCTACTACCGCATCCATGGCACAAATGAGCCCTGGACCATTGGAACGGCGGTGTCGAATGGATGTATCCGAATGACGAACGATCACGTCATTAGTTGTACGAACATGTCGGCGTCGGTGCGACGGTCGTTGTTTTGGGATAACCAATGGCTCCGGCTTAGATGGAAGGCCGACCCTTAGGTTGGGCCGATACTTCGGTAGCAAATGCCCCCTTGGTCTCAGCACAAAAATCTGTGCCGCACTGCACGGAAAGATAGCATCGCGTGCCAACTGCGCACCGAGCTTAGTCAGTCATCTGGGAAAAAGCCCAAAACGCGGACAAAGGCAACGCGAAGAGCTTTGGGCCAAAGCTCAGGGGGCGGTCTCCAAGATAAATCACGATCCCGACAACATTCCACGTTTTTCCTGGCCCTTCATCGCGGAACCATTTCAGGTGCCGAAAATCGTTCGAATCAACAGTAGCTCCTGCTTTCATTTCAAAACCTACGAGCGTCCTATCCGCTTCTGCGACAATGTCGATCTCGGGTCCCCGCTGATGACGCCAGTGGTAAAGTCGCCAATCGCTTTTTTGGTATGGAAGCGACTTCTGCAACTCATTGTGCACAAATGCCTCAAGAATAGCTCCAAGCCCGGTTGGGTTGGCATCGATAGCGAAGCTGGCCGACGTCAAGTTTCTCAATGCGGCGACTATCCCTGTGTCGACGATGTGAATCTTTGGATGGCGGATGTCGCGACCGACCTCGCCGGATGTCCAAGCAGGAAGCCTCACCAGGAGTGCCAGTTTGGTCAATACGTCCAAATATGTATCCATTGTCTTGCGCTGGATGCCAATCTTCCCGCTGAGGTCCTGGACATTGAGTTCGTTGGCAATTCGTGCGGCGAGTTGATCGATCAACCGACGCATCGCGTCAGATCTCCTGATTTCGAGGATATCAGCAACATCCCGTTCGACAATCGTATCCACGTAGTCTCGGTAACGGCGTCTGCGTCGGCGGTCCTCTAAGCTGCGAATCTCAGGATATCCCCCTGCCAGCATTATATCGACGTATGTGCTCCTTGAGACTTTATCCGGCATCGGCAAATCGGCAAGCGTTGGTCTCTCGGCTCGGTTGGCCCAATCCAGAATTCGCGCAGGCCCTTTCTGACTTATTTCGGCGACGCTCATCGGGAGCATCGTCAAGGTCTGGACTCGGCCAGCGAGGGAGTCCGCGACATGCGCGGATGTAAATACGTTCGAAGACCCAGTCAGGATGAATTGCCCCATTCTGCGCCGTTCGTCGACGATCTTCTTGATGGCAAGCGCTAGGCGTTTTGATCGTTGCGCCTCATCTATAATGAGAGGTGTTTCACCCGCTTCGGACACAAGCGCATCAATCTGCCCGACGGGATCAGCTTCCATCGCTGCTAGCACGTTCTCTTCATCCAACGTGACGAATTTTCCAACATCCAGCAAATCTCTAACAAGCGTAGTCTTCCCGACTTGGCGGGGACCGATAATGTTCACAACTCGCGCCGAGCGAAGGGCCTCGATAAGTTCCGCTTTTAGATGGCGCGGGAGCAGGGAGGCATCCATTTGTTTTCCAGTCGCGGTGACTTAGCCGGGGGCGGTGAAATTGATAACATAAACTTGGGGAGATGTATAATAGAAAGGTGGGGGAATGTATATTAGGCATCGGGTGAAATAAGTAATAAGTGTGCAAGAAAATGAGTAATACGAGCCTTGAGAATACGATGAACGGCGTGTACCAGAGAGCAGGCTCCAGTTGTGATGCGCGTTGATCGCATTTGCCACAACTGCAATTTCGACTGTTTCATTGGCTGCCGAATTCACCAAGGGCGAGGTAAAGAAAATTGATCTCAAGCAGAAGAACCTTACCATCAACCATGAGGCACTCAAAAGTTTGGACATGCCAGCAATGACGATGGTGGTTCGTTGTCAGCGACAATGCTCTGCTTGCCAAGGCAAAACCAAAGCGACCGAATTTCGCCGAGAAGGTCAACGGCAAGCTCACGGTAATTCAGTTAGATAATTCCCGGCAACCGATTGTTATCAGCGGCTCCGAAGAAATGCTGACTCTAGTCACCTTCAATTGCAAGACGCCAGCGGCTGTACATAGCCGCTGGTGTTATTTTTTGGAAAGACCGAAGCTACTATGCCCTTCTTGATCTCGATTTTGAACCGAAACATCGCGGGGAGGTGTTCCGCGCTACAAGCCCGATCTAAGGGCGGGTGGGTCCAGCGGACAGACACTCGAAAACGCCCTTCTTCACAATCTAACCCGCAGGCCCGGTATAACCAATCGCATTCGGCCCCCCATTCATCTCTCGAAGCTTGGTTATGTACTGCTGCGGACGCAGCAAGTGGCCGGGCACTTTATAGCCCATGGA
>NZ_QPJM01000026.1 GCF_003337575.1 Phyllobacterium bourgognense | reverse complement strand
GGTTAGAGAGGGCGACGGCGAGGATGTGTTCACACACGGCAATGCTGCAGCGCCGCGGCGCTACGTCGAGACGTACTGGCGCGAGTCTGCCCTGCAGTCCGCACTCACAGACGCCGGCTGGGTCGTCAGCGAGGTACGTCGGTGCGTCGGAAAGCCCCATGATCGGTGGCTGAGCGTTCGAGCGCGTCGGGCGTGACGCACATGGCTGGTCGTGGCGCGACTATGAATTTTAGGTGGTCGCCAACGACTTCTTCCGGGCGAAGGAAAAGATCGCATCTATGGATGATATGAGGGCGTAAGCGGAAATGATTTCCGCTGTGAGCGGCTGCCCGCCACCACCGAATGGAGGGCCGACCTTCTATGCGATTGACGGTTAGTTGTTATCGGCCGCCCACTCGGCGCTCAGCGACACCTGGACATGACATCGAAATCCGGAAGGAGCGTAGATCATCTCAACCTGGCCGCCGCGCTCTGCCGACAAGAGCCCCTGGATCAATCGCGAGCCAAATCCTCTGCGTGTCGGCGACGCGACGGGAGGCCCTCCGCTTTCGACCCAGTCTAACAGCAGCTTCCGTTCCCCGGTCCGCACCACCGACCAAGCGACGCTCACCTGTCCAGTGTCCGTCGACAACGGTCCATATTTTGCAGCGTTGGTGGAGAGTTCATGTAGGATGAGTGACAGTGCGACGACCAGTTTCGGCGGAGCGGAAATTTCGGGACCTTCGATTTTAAAACGATCGGAGGGGTAGGGCGCGACTGCTTCGCGGATGAGGCGTTCCAAACTGGCACTCTGCCAGTCGCCATGGGTGAGGAGATCGTGCGCTCGCGCCAGCGATTGCAAACGCGCCTCGAATGTGGCGCTGGCGAGTTCGAGGTCGGTCGCTTTACCAAAGGTCTGCCTCGCAATGGCAGTGACGGTCGCCAACACATTTTTGACGCGGTGGTTCAGTTCGGCAATGAGAACGTTTTTCGTTCGCTCGGCTTCAATGCGCACGCTGATGTCTCGGGCATTTTTCGAAGCCCCAACGATGCGGCCATAAGCATCGTAGATGGGCGAAACGGATAACGAAACGTGAACCTCGCGGCCGCTCTTGTGACGTCGGACGGTATCGTGCGGATCAACTCGCTCCCCAGCCTTGATGCGGTCGATGATACGTCTTTCCTCATCGACCCGATCCTTCGGTATGAGGATGGTAACGGACTTGCCCAGAACTTCTTCAGCGATGTATCCGTAGACCTTCTCCGCTCCGCGGTTCCAATCCGTTATCATCATGTTTAGGTCGATTCCAAGGATGGCATCTTCCGACGATGAGATTATCGCTGCCAAGCGTCGTTCGACTTCTAATGCACGACGACGGGCGGTGATATCGACGACCACCGCGACGGCTTCGCGGACCCTGCCATCGGGATCCTTCACGGCTGAGACATGATTGGAAACCCAGATCGGAGTGCCCTCTTTCCGTATATAGCGCTTTTCAATCACGAAGCTCTTGCCCTCCAAACCAACGTTCCGAACTTGCGCCATGTCCTCGGGCAGATCTTGAGGGTGAGTTATGTCCTGCAGAGTTAGCGTCAGCAGTTCCTCTCGCGTATAGCCGACAATTTGGCAAAACCCTGGATTTACGAACGATAGGTGTCCTTGCAGATCAGTTTGGATAACACCAACCATCGTGTGCTCGATCATTGAGCGTAGGCGCTCCTCGCTTCTACGGAGCGCGACCTCGTAACCCACCCGATCGGTCGTCTCGTTGACGATGCAGAAAACCGCGAGCACTTTTCCATTGGCGTCGCAGATTGGCGAATAGGAAATGTCGAAATACACCGTTTCCGGCACCGGACGCTCGATGTAGAATGGCCTATCTTTTGCCGTAACAGTTTCGCCGTTCTCGAGCACGCGGCGAAGCATCGGCTCGAGGTCTTCCCAAAGCTCGGCCCAGTTTTCCTTCGCGGGTCTTCCGAGGGCGGCGGGGTGTTTAGTGCCAATGCTGGGGGAATAGGCATCGTTGTAGATCGCAACGAACTCCGGGCCGCAAAACATGACGATCTGCGCCTGGGACGGTAACGCAAGATCAACGGCGCACTTCAACGGGACCGGCCACGAGGATATTGGACCGAGGCTTGTGGTCGCCCAGTCGTAGTCGCGAATGAGCACCGCCATCTTGTTGTCTTCGCGTGTCACGTCTGTGCGGTCGGTGAGCATCCTGCCTCCGTGGGTTTCTATTTATCTGAGGGATAGACCCCTCGGAAGTCAATAATCAAACGATCGCACACCGGTCACAACGAGCTCGGGGAAGCCTTCTGACCATCTGCCCCGCGAACCGGCGCGACAGGTACCTGTCGGTCTCACTGCGGGAGCGGTGACAGCGGTCCGCTAAGGATGCCGGAAGGTGGCCCTTTCCTGGCCAATCAGTGAGCCCCAACTCTGTTAACTCGCGTGCCTTTAGCTTCATACCTTCATTGACAGTGCGGACGATACCCAAACTCGGCGACAGTGTGGAGGCCGCGCTTGATCGACCATGAGAGCGCGTATTTGAAACCAGGGCCTGGAACAGCGCCTGACCCGACGACGACCACATTATAGTTTCCCCGAAACCCATTCATTGACAAAGCCGGCAATTGGAAAAAGAGCGAAAGAGCGCGTTCATCATTTGCGAAATTCGACGTGGGTACACGCCACCGGAAATCCGTACTTGCTCACCCATGCATCATTGATCAACACCCCATCGCTTTTCAACGTCATCTTGTCATGAAAGCGGACGCGATTATTGCGGGTTTTGCCGTCTGCGGCGGGCATGAGTACCTCATCGTTCCACCAACATTTTCGCGAAATCACCACTCTATCGCCATTGCAGTTCCAAAAGCACTTGCGCCTGATCGAGGCGCGCAGACGGATGCTGGCAGATGGCATGAGCATAAGCTCAACGGCGTTTGCCGTTGGTTACGAAAGCGTACAGCAGTTCACCCCGAATATGGCCGTTTGTTTGGTAGCCCCCCAGCACGCGACATGCGGCATACAGAGATGAGCGCGTAGGATTGGCGTGTAAGAGACGGCAGCGGCAAGAGGTCGGAGAAGCGTTTCAATAATCCGCCACTCGGCATCTGTCAGATCTCCGCGAGCCAAAGCTACCTCCTAAAAGGCCGAAGCTGATTTGGGAATCCACTTTGTCAACACAACCTAAATCCCTAGCTCCCGGTATCATGACATCGCGTCAAAGCTTTTGGCGCGATGTTGGACAATTACAAACATTGAGTTTGAATTCCGAAAAGCTCGAATAAAGCGGTTTAGACTAGGAGTCAGCCTTCCTCATGGCGCTGCGACAGCGCCAGGAATTGGTCCGATTTGGTCGCGTTCATAGAAAAGCAGGACACTAAAAGCGTTGACGGCATTCTTGTGAGCCACAGCGCCGCGGCAGCAAAGAATCGCGCCATCCATTCTGCCGAGAACAACGCAGCGCTATTCAATCAAGGTCTATCATGAATTCATGCGTTCGTATGCGCGGCAGGCCCGCCGCGCCGCACGTTAGCCGGAGTCTTATGCACGATCGAAGGTAAAGGAGGTGAGCAGAGTGGTGACGAAGTTACTCGCTTTTTCTTTGACGAGTACCTCTGTCCATTCGTTTGTCCCTCGCAGCATCAGACCCGAATAAATGCTGTCGACGGCTGCCTCCTCGATGCGCTTTATATGCGACTTGAACACAGCTTCATCGCCCGTTTTGTACATATCCCGCACGACCATCCGTAGGATTTCCTGAATGGCAATCTGCCAGGCCGTGTTGATCGCCTGGAGCTCATTGCTCTGCTCTGTCATTCAAATCTCCGAATATGCGCCGGCTGGCCGCGAGCAATGCTATCCGGCTCGGAGGCTTCCGACAGTTCGTGAACATAAAAAAAGGCCAGGCAGATGCCTGACCCACTTGGTTAACTTGCCTTCCACAGTACCAGTATAGCCGTGGCCAAGGGAAAGCGGTTACCGATTATACAGCCTGCAGGTTACAAGCAGACATTTTACCCGATTTATTGTCGCGCTCTAGTTCGTAGCCGATCTTCTGGCCCTCGACAATTTCGCGCATACCGGCGCGCTCGACCGCAGAGATATGAACGAATGCATCAGTGCCGCCGTCGTCGGGCTGGATAAAGCCGAAGCCTTTGGTGGAATTGAACCATTTAACTGTGCCAGTGGTCATAACGAGCCTTTCATAACAATTGCAACGACCGCCAACATAAGCTTGGCGGATGATGATCTCGATTTTTGAAGGAAGTTCGTCCAGGGCACGTTGCCAGCGCGCGATAACAAAAGTCAAACTAGCAAATATCGACGCTACATATGTACCCCTCCACATACCAAGATGTCAATGCGGTGCGCCGACCGGTCGCGGTGTCGCTGTCAGCATCATAAGGTTGGGGGATGGTCGCCCTCTCCCGCGCACAACGGTCGCGAAGAAGCGCGCATCGTTCAAGGTGAACCGATGCTTCGCTTTTGCACCTTTGTCGTCCAAGGATTTTCAGGAGGGCGCTTGCAGGGTCGGTGCACTGAAATTGCAGGCGAGCAGGGCGGGACAGGACAGGTGAAAATATTCGTTCTTCGCAAGAGTTTGCGCCCATTCCACGCTTGCGGCTGTGGTCGTTCGCTACCGTGCTTTGGTCCGCGATTTGTCTTTCTTCGGATCGATTTGAGAGCGCACGCGTTGGAGAGCAGCCCACGATGAGACGGACAGCGCTACGAAAGGGACTTCGTATGAAGGAAAACTCGATCACAGTCCTCGTTGTAGAAGACGAGGTAATCGTCCGCATGGACATCGCCCACGCTTTGGAAGCCGCCGGCTTTAGCGTGTTGGAAGCGGGAGATGCCGACGAGGCAATCGCTATCCTGAGTGAACGCGATGACATCCGGGTGCTGTTCACCGATATCGACATGCCCGGAAGCATGGATGGACTGAAACTGGCGGCCGCAGTGCGGGACAGGTGGCCACCGATAAAGATCATCGTTACATCGGGACATAGCTACATGTCCGACGACACACTTCCGGTCGAGGGCCGCTTTTTTGGAAAGCCTTACCACCACAAACACATCATAAAGGCCGTACGAGAGATGGGAATGGTGAATTAATGGAGGTGGCTGTATAGCGACTTGAGGGTCGTGTGAATGCGGATGCCGTCGATCGCGATGTTGACGATGGTCAATGTGGAATATAAAGCGGGAAGCGTTTGCAGTCCGCCGTCTGGCGTCTCCCCTTACTCGATTTCAACGGAATGGATTCGATCGGCATGGTCACGCGTAAAAAACAATCTGTCGTAAGGACTGGCATTGCCGGGCTGGATGAAATCCTCCGAGGCGGCTTGCCTTCGTCCAATTTTTACATTTTGCAAGGGGCTCCCGGATCAGGCAAAACAACAGCGGCACTGCAGTTCCTGCTCGCGGGCGTCGAGGCTGGGGAGCGCTGCCTTTACGTCAGTCTCTCTCAGACCGCGGCAGAGCTGGAATCCATCGCCATTTCGCACGGTTGGAGCCTCAAGGGCATCAGAGTTGAGGAGTTGTCGGCGTCCGACGCTGTGAGTGGCGCTTCGGATCAAACGATCTTTCAAAGCACAGAGCTTCGGCTCGACGAAACCCGGAAAGCTGTTGAGCAGGCGATCGAAGAACACAAGCCCAATAGGCTTGTTTATGATTCACTTTTGGAAATCCGCCTCATTACAGGAGATTCCCCCCGCTTTAGACGAGAACTGTTGGGTTTTAAGTCTTTCCTGGCGCAGCGGCAGGTGGTGGCCTTGCTACTGGACACACAGACGAACGGCTCCACTGAGCGCAGCGGCGAGGAGGTCGAGGGGATTGCCCATGGTGTCATCCGCTTCGACAAATCGCTCGAGGAATATGGCGGGGTCCGTCGCCGGGTCGAGGTAAGCAAGATGCGCGGTGTTCCCGTTGCCGATGGCTATCATGATATGGCCATACGGGAAGGAGAAGGGGTTATCATCTACCCAAGGATAATTCCCGGGGCGGCATCCGAAACAGTCAAACCGCAGCTGATCAAGTCGGGCGTTACAGCCCTCGATGAAATGTTTGGCGGCGGACAGGAGTCGGGAACGACGACGCTTGTTATCGGCCAGTCGGGAACCGGTAAATCGACCATGTCATCGCTCTACGCGACAGCCGCATTGAAACGGGGCGAGAGCGTTGCGCTCTTTCTCTTCGAGGAACGATTGGAAACGTTTTTCCGGCGTTCCGAGGGACTTGGCATGGACCTGCGCCAGTTCCACAAGGACGGCCAACTGATCATACGGGATTTCAACCCAAACGAGATATCGCCTGGTGAATTTGGCAAGATCGCGCAAGAGGTGGTCACTCGGGAGAAGTCACGTGTGGTGGTGATCGATAGCTTCACCGGATATCTGAATTCACTGCCGCACCGCGACAAGGCTGTGCGCGACATCCAGTCCCTGCTGAAATATCTTGCCCGTTCTGGCGTACTGACCATGTTGATCGTCGCGCAACATGGTTTGCTGGGGCAAAATGTTGGCATTGATGTCGATGTCAGCTTCCTCGGAGACACTGTCCTGCTTCTCAGAATTTCCGAGCACGAAGGAAAGCTCAGACGCAGCATCACGGTCGTCAAGAAACGGCACGGCCCGCATGACCTGGACGTCAGAGAGCTTTTGATCGAAAGTTCCGGCGTTACCGTTGTTGCGTACAACCCGCTGCCAGAGGCGTAATGGACCACAGCAACTACGGCGAACTGGACTGGGTGCTCGTCGTGGCACCCTACAGGAAAGACGCAGCCTATATCGAGATGCTGCTCGTGGAGCACGGCATGGTCGTCAGGACCTGTGCCGATACGGATGATCTGGTCCAGAAGCTTCCGCAATCGCCCGGCGTGATAATTACCACCCACGAGTCGCTGAATCCTCCGACGATCGAGGCCATCGCAGACCATTTGACCACTCAGCCAAACTGGTCGGACTTACCAATTTTTGTGCTGTTGGATCGATCAGCACAGCAGTCGCGAATCCGAGCGGAATTGGACAGGCTATGGCCGCGGTCACGCCAGCTGTTCTTTCAAAGACCCGTCGCTTCCCTGGAGCTTGTGAGCGGCATTCAGTCTGCTCTCCTTGTCCGGTTGCGCCAGCGGGAAGTCAGAGACTCAATCGAGCGGGAAAGGGAACTTCGTTTCGAACTCAACCACCGCGTCAAGAATATCCTTGCCAGTGTGACATCGATTTTTCGCATGACCCGCCGCGGTTCGGACACGATCGACGCTCTTACCGCAGATTTTGAAGGCCGTCTGAGCGCGCTAGCCAACGTCCACTCCGCAGTATTCGAAGCAGGGGGCGACGCCGTCGCACTGAGAGACATAATAAACTTCACTCTGGAGCCTTATCGTGCCGACGGGACGAACAGGTTTTATGTCGAAGGGCCTGATCTGATGCTCACCCGCGACGCGGGGACAACCCTGGCGTTATGCCTGCATGAACTTGTGACAAACGCCATCAAGTATGGTGCGCTTTTAACCCCCGAGGGGAGGGTAAGCGTGGTCTGGGAAATTTCTGCCACCGACACACCGACGGTGACCCTTGAGTGGGCCGAGACCGGGGGGCCGGTTGTCGCGCCGCCGACGAGGGCGGGTTACGGAACCAGATACGTGCGTGCGGCGCTGGCTGGCGTCTTTGGAGAAAAGCCCCTTGTGACTTTTGATCCTGCCGGCCTGCGGTGCGTTGTCAGTGGACCGCTTTCGAAGGTTTCACCAAGAGACTGAACCCGTGCCTCCGCCGAGTGCCGCCTCGCGGTTGCGATTTTTTGCGAGAGCTCACGTTTCATCATCTTGGAGCGTGCGACGGTCTCTGTACATGGCACTTTGTGATTGGCTGCGTTGTCTCGCTGGCACTATCGATTTCGTCAACGTAGCACCTCGACTTCGGCGTAATGTACACAGTCTACAAAGCATATCTGGACGTTTAGCCAAGGCTGGCGTCTCGTTTTGGCGCAACCGCGACCTCAGCGTGGTCGTCGGCAATGTCTGCTTTCAGGCGGTGGCAAAACTCACCTCAACGGCCGACATGAGGGCGCATAGCCGCCCACTTGAACTGCTAGAACCAGAAACATTTTCCCCAAGAGGCACGGCCCCGCTGGGTGCGGGGCCGCACATTGTCAAATCTCTGTATGCTCCGCTAGTTCCAGCGCATCCTCCGCCCAGGTACCTAACCGTGTTCTCGATCTTGGTATGCCCAAGCAAGATCTGGATCGCACGAAGATTGCCTGTCGCTTTGTAGATCATCGCGGCCTTTGTGCGTCGGAGGGAGTGTGTGCCGTAGTCTTCGCGTCGCAGCCCAATTGCAGTGACCCACTCATCGACCAATCGAGCATATTGGCGAGTGCTGAGATGACCTCAAGTATAAACGGGGCCGATAGCGGACAACCAGCTTCGGGACCGGTATCCTCAAAGGCGGTCCGTCAGGTCAGTGCAAGCATCGTGAGTTGCCCCACGCGGGTACTCGCAATTTTCAGCCGCGGAAGCGAAGTGCCTCAAGCACGACTGCGAAGGCGGGAGCGTGCTGCCTGCTGCTCGGATAGTACAGGTGATAGCCGGGGAACGGTTCGCACCAATCCTCCAGCACTCGCACCAGCCGTTTCTTTGCCAGGTCATCCTGCACCATATCATCGGGCAGATATGCCACGCCCAAACCATCCAGAGCAGCGCGCCTTGCAAGCTCAAGACTGCTCACCGCCAGTTGGCCCTCGACACGGACGTTGATTTCGCGTCCGCGCTTTTCGAACTCCCATGGGAAATATCCGCCGCGCGTTACACGGCGCAAGTTGATGCAGCGGTGGCCGGTTAGCTCTTCAGGATGCTTGGGCGCTGGCCGCTCTTTGAAATAACCCGGTGATGCAACAATGGCCTGGCGCATCGCGGGGCCGATCCGGACGGCAATCATGTCCTTCTCGACGTACTCGCCGACGCGAACACCGGCATCGAAACGCTCGCTCACAATGTTTGCTAAGCCCTCGTCAGAGACCAACTCGACCGTGATGTCGGGATAGTTAAGCATGACCTTGGACAAGCGCGGCCACATCACCGTATCCGCCGCATGTTGCGTTGCCGTGATCCGAACGATGCCGGACGGCTTGTCCCTTAGCTCGGTCAGCGCGGACAGGCTGCCTTCGATACCCGCGAAATGCGGCTCGATGCTCCGAAGCAGACGCTCTCCGGCTTCTGTGGGCGCCACACTTCGGGTGGTGCGACTGAGCAGACGCAAGCCAAGCCGCTCTTCCAGCGTCCTGATTGTCTTGCTGAGGGCCGGTTGGGAGACGCCCAGCCGGACTGCCGCCCGTGTGAAACTGCCTTCCTGTGCGACAGCGATGAAGGCCATCAGATCGCTGACGTTCTCTCGGACCATTCATAACTCCTGATTATAAGCCTATGATCTATATAGCGCCTTATCGTATGAGTTTGCATCCCTTAAGTTTTGAGGTGTGAAGAGCGCTGGTCCCGACTGAGACTTACTCCAAGGCGGCCATCAGCCTCTCCAATGACTTGTTCGAATAAGGAAAGGAACGAACATGAAGGAATTGGCATTGGGGCTCGCACTTATGCTCGGATCAGTATCCGGCTTAGCGATCGGCGCTTCCCCCGCGCTCGCCCAGGACATGTCCAACGGCGCTGACAACTTTTACAGGAGCGACCGCGTGGTCGTCGAAAAGATCACCTTCGAGAATAAGTTCGGCATGAAGGTCGTCGGCAATCTGTTCACGCCCCAGGGCCTCGACAGGAGCGCCCAGACTCCGGCGATCGTCGTAGGCCACCCGATGGGCGCCACGAAGGAGCAGAGCGCCAACCTCTATGCGACCAAGCTGGCAGAGCAGGGCTTTGTTACGCTGTCGTTCGATCTCTCCTTCTGGGGCGAGAGCGAGGGCCAACCGCGCAATACCGTCGCTCCCGAAATCTATGCGGATGATTTCAGCGCAGCCGTCGACTTCCTGAGCACGCAGCCCTTCGTCAACAAGGACAATATCGGCGTGCTCGGCATTTGCGGGAGCGGCAGCTTCGCCCTCAGCGCAGCGCAGATCGATCCGCGCATGAAAGCGATCGCCACCGTCAGCATGTATGACATGGGTGCCGCCAATCGCGACGGCCTTCGGAAGGGCGTGTCGGTCGAACAGCGAAAGGAAATGCTGAAGGTCGCCGCACAGCAGCGCCTCGCAGAGTACCAGGGCGCCGAAATCAAACTGACCGGCGGCACGGTTGATGAACTGAAGGCAGACTCCAATGCGATCGAGCGTGAGTTCTACGATTTTTATCGCACGCCGCGCGGGGAGTTCACGCCGAAAGGACAGACGCCGCTCCAGACCACGCATCCGACCCTGAGCAGCAACGCCGCTTTCATGAACTTCTATCCGTTCGCCCAGATCAAGACGATCTCGCCGCGTCCGTTGCTGTTCATCGCCGGCGAGCAGGCTCACTCGATCGAGTTCAGCGAAAACGCCTACGAGCGTGCTTCTGAACCGAAGGAGCTCGTGATCATCCCGGGTGCCGGTCACGTCGATCTCTATGACCGTGTCAACCTGATCCCGTTCGACAAGCTGACCGCCTTCTTCCGGGGGAACCTGAGCTCCTAACGAACGTACAACCGGACGATACGCCTCGCGGGCCCTCCGCTTGCCTGGCGTGTTGTTCGACCAATGCAGAGGCATGAAATGACCCACGCAACCGCGGTAGCGACTACCGAAAGCGCCCCAGACTCGGCGTCATGGAGCGCTGTCCTCGCCCTTAGCTTGTGCGTTGCGACGCTCGTCGCTTCGGAATTCATGCCCGTCAGCTTGCTGACGCCAATCGCCTCCGACCTGTATCTGACCGAAGGTCAGGCGGGGCAGGCCATCGCGATCTCCGGTATATTCGCGGTCGCCACCAGCCTCTTCGTCGCGGCATTCACGTCGAAGCTTGACCGGCGACAATTGTTGTTGTGGCTCACAGCCTTGATGCTCATTTCGGGCGTCGTGACCGCGTTCGCGCCCAACTATGCGGTCCTGATGGCGGGGCGTGCCTTTGTCGGCGTCGTAATCGGCGGCTTCTGGTCGATGTCAGCGGCGACAGTCATGCGCCTCGTGCCGGCTGCAGAGGTGCCCCGTGGCCTCGCGATCCTCAACGGCGGCAATGCACTGGCAGCAACGATTGCTGCGCCGCTCGGCAGTTTCCTTGGACAGTATATCGGTTGGCGCGGCGCCTTCTTCAGCGTGGTGCCGCTCGCTGCGATCACCTTTGTGTGGCTCCTCGCAACGTTGCCGTCCATGCCCAGCCCGACCCGTGCGAACCCGCTGGCGGCGTTTCAAGTCCTACGCCGACCAGGCGTGCCGATCGGCATGGCGGCCGTCGCACTTTTCTTCATGGGCCAATTCGCGCTCTTCACCTACCTGCGGCCATTCCTGGAAACCGTGACGCTCGTCAATGTTTCCGGCTTATCGCTCCTGTTGTTGGCAACGGGCGTCTCCGGTTTGCTCGGAACCCTCCTTATCGGCTCTGTCCTGCGTACGCGCCTCTACCAAGCGTTGATCGCCATGCCTGCAATGATGGCGGCGCTCGCGGTTGGCCTGGTCGTATTCGGATCGTCGCTAGGTACCACTGCCGGGTTGCTGGCGCTTTGGGGCCTGATCGGCACCGCCGCCCCAGTCGGCTGGTGGAGCTGGTTGAGCGAAGCACTGCCGGACGATGCAGAAGCGGGAGGAGGCCTGATGGTGGCCGTCGTGCAAGTCGCCATCACAGCCGGCGCAGCCTCCGGCGGTCTGCTGTTCGACAATGGCGGTTATCAGATCGCATTCGGATTCGGCGCGATCGTGCTTTTCACCTGCGCTATCGCGGCTGTGGTGCTGGCGCGTCACGACAGATCACGCACGGCCACGCCAACGTCTTCAAGGAAGCATCTATCATGAGCAAAAGACAAAGCCAGTTTGGCGATGCAGCCACAATGTCAGTAAGCGAAACCTTGTCTGCGCCCGGTGCGCACGGTTTTTCTCCGCTCCGCCGCTCTATCCTTGGAGCGATACTGGTCACCGCCACCATGCCCTGGCTGGCGTTCGCCCAACAAAAAAACGATCCGGCAAGTCAGGAGCCAACCGACATGAAAATTCGAATGATGTTCAACGGTCAGAGCCTGACGGCAATGCTTTACGACAACCCGTCGGCGCGCGATTTCGCATCCATGCTACCCCTAGAACTGACCATCGAAAATTATGCCGGCAACGAGAAGATCGCTTATCTCCCCCGTAAGCTGACGGAGGACGCGAGTGGTCCATTCGGCAACGAGGCGCCAGGCGACCTCTGCTACTTCTCGCCGTGGGGCAATCTCGCGATGTTCTACGCCGGCTACAGCTATTCCGGTGGGCTGATCCGGCTCGGCCGCTTCGACGATTTCGAGCCGTTGCTTGTGCGCGGGACGTTTCCCTTGACCATCGAACGGATCGTCTGAACGCATTGTCTGGGCGAGAAGGATTGTACCAAATAGCGAAGATTCGAAACTGAGCTTCCTCCAAGTCGAGGCCGCGCGATGACCACGATACAGGTTGATGGGCGCTAAAACTTATAACAAAAGGTGGCGCAGGATGAGCTGCGGTGTCCGCTTATAGGGACGGACGGAGCCCCCATAAATGACCGATTTGCGGGCTCAGAGCGGACGCTGATGAATGTCCGCCAGTGGCCCAAAGCGGACCTTCATCCATATGGAAATGGCGGGCAGGTAATGCCACCCCTGTCAATGCGACGATGAGCCATCAATCGCTTGCAGATGGCTTTAGTCGTAACCGACTGCGATGGTTGAGTCAGAATTGGCAATTGAATTTCCGGCGAGTCCCGGCGGCTCCACGCGACATGTCCGCGACATAGCACTTTTGTCGCTCGTGAAACGCGAATACTTCACTCGCCCGCCCACTATTTTTGCGCCCAGGAAAAGACCCGCGAATGACATGAAGCGCATCACCAATGCGAAGCTCACGTGCCGCCTCTATTGTCAGGACACTGGAGCAGACGGCTGCAGAGAAAACATTTGATTGGAAATGCAGCCCTACGTCCGCAAGGAGCCTACACAATGATGCTGACTTTGCAGAAAGGCAATCCTCCCATATCATCTCGAAGCATGGGAGATTTAGCTATGAATGAACAATGGCTTGTGGATTCCGAGCGCTATAAGCGAGCCTTAAGAGAATGGCAGTCGTCGTCCGGGAACGAGGCCTTCGCCACCTACTTAATGTTGGCAGGGGCGCTGCTGTTTGTTGGAGGTTCGCTATTCGATGTGGCTATAGAGGATGGGCAGAGCCCGGTTGTCGTTGCGACGATAGGCGCGATGGTTGGTATCGGGAGCTCCGTATGGCGCTATACACTGAAAGGAACCTCCCACCGAACCTGGACTGACATGGAGACCATTCGCCAGCGCTTCGCATCGCGCGGCTACTATATCCAAGATAACGGGGATTTATCGCCCCTTTAGCGCAATATGTAGTGGAATTCACCACGCTCCCTTGGCCCGAGGAAACCCCGCTGTCATCGCATCCGGTGACGCACTATAAAAATAGCCAGACGGTCACGATAACGGCGATGGCCGCTAAAGGATACATAACGAAGTCGGTTGAAAGTATCACGACATCTTACGCCACCGTGGAGTTCAGGGAACGTTTGCGCCCAAGTTTCGGGGGCGAGTCAAGGTAAAGCGAATAGATGAAGTAATCCCGATGGTTGCGGTCTACGCCAGGGAACCGCTTATTTGTCATTTCGCGCAAGAATAGATTCTATTTCCACGATCCTATGTCTAATGGCATCGACCGCCTCTTGATTGCCAGTCGCATTCATGGCGAAAACATCGCTGCTTTCGATCACGGCTAGGTCATCTCGCAAATTCGACAGTTCTACGCGAAGTGCCGCCAAAGTCGGTTCGTCCCTAGCCATGCAGGTTATCACTTGCAAGCAGACGCGAAGGCACAAGGCGTGACGATGGCGCGTATCCATGATGCCGCTGCCGGCTTTCCCCGATGGAACTCCGGTGCATACCGCCTTGACCTTCACCATCTTCTCCACCGTCCTCTTGCCTCGGTATTGGCTTTAGGGCTTCTGCAAGGGCCGACCGTTGTGTTCAATCGCTATTTCAACGAACTCGGTTCAAACTCTCACCACGGGCCCCATCGCGTCGCCTCTATGTGGGCTTATTGCCCGAATGTTCTCGATCGGTGCTTCGAAAATCGCATAATGGCTCGTCCGGAACGGCTCTCAGACCACCCGTTTTCTGAGCTGCAGTTCGGCTTCGTTAAGGGGGCATTTGAAGTCCGATTTCGAAGCAGCCTGATGCCGTGTTGCCGGGTACAGGTCGAGGAACCTCGGGGGACGACGTCTTCGCAGTGGCAGACGGCCAACATGGGCGTCGATTTAAATGCGGAATATCCGGCAAACCGGATCAGATGAGACCGTATTGTTCCGCCTTATTGCGTAGGAAGGGCAGGCCCTTGTCCATGACCTCTTCCATATCGCGTGCAACGGGGCGCCAGACGGCCAGGCCATAGGCTACTTCGGGCGGCATGTTGATGAAACTTTCCATCGCAAGTCCGCCCTTAAAGCCGATCGCCGCGAGCGCGGCGTAGATCGCATCCCACGGAATGTTGCCATAGCCAGGCGTGCCGCGGTCGCTTTCGGAAAGATGGATGTACTTCAGGTAATCGCGGGCGATCAGGATGCCGTTTGCCGCCCCCTTTTCCTCGATATTCATGTGGTAGGTGTCGAGGTGAACGAAGATATTGTCGGCGCCGACACGCTCCACCATATCGACGGCCTGCTGCGCCGAGTTGATCAGGTGGTTCTCATAGCGGTTCACGGCCTCGACGCCGAGTTGGATGCCGTGCTTGTTTGCATGCTTTGCCGCCGCGTCGAGCACCTTGGCGATGTTGTCGTATTCGCCCTGCGTCGGTGGCACGCCGGTGCGCTCGCCAATGCCGCCAAAGATAACGCCGGACAGGGCCTCGGCGTTCATTTCTGCGGTCTTTTCGATCGCAACCTTCAAGTGCTCGATTGCGGCATCCGGGCGGATGGAGGCCCAGGCATGTTCTGGCAGTCCGAGCGAGCAGACCGCGCGCAGCTTGTGCTTCTCAAGCAGGTCGCGGGTGTGTTTGGCATCGACGGCGGGCGCATTGAGCAGCGCGATCTCAATGAAATCCATCTTGTAGTGCACGGCTCCGGCAATCGCCTTCTCGGCGCCTGCGCGATCCCAGTTCATGGTCCACATGCTGGTGTGAACGCCGAAACCTTCCATGGTCGTATCTCCTATTTCACGCTTCTGATGAACTTGGCCGAGAGCCATCGCAGCACCATCACGACGATGAGCAGGATGCCCCAGACGGCAGTGGTGAGATGCTGGTTGGCGCCCAGCAGGTTGAGCCCCGAAGAAAGGAGCTGCAGCACGATGAGCGCCACGAAGACGGGCAGGACGCGGCCGAAGCCGCCGAAGGGATTGATGCCGCCGAGGAAGCAGGCGAGCACGGTGATCAGCAGATAGGATTCGCCATGGCCGACGCGCACCGAATTGAAACGCGCAAGCATAATGATGCCGGCAACCGCAGCCATCACGCCGGACAGCATGTAGACCAGCACCAGGACCTTGCGGGTGTTGATGCCGGAATAGCGGGCAGACTCGATATTGGAGCCGATCATATAGGTGGAAAAGCCGAGCTTGGAGCGTGAGAGCAGGATGTGAGTGGCGATGACGCAGGCGATCAGGATCAGCAAAGGGACGGGGATGCCAAGGATGCTGCCGTGGCCGATTGGAGCGATGAAGGTGGGGAAGCCCGAGATATCGCCGCCGCGCGTCAGGAACTCGCCGAGGCCGCGCAGGAAGATCATCATCGATAGTGAAACGAGGATCGGATGGGCGCGCGTAAAGGCGATGACCAGGCCCATGACCAGGCCGCTTGCTGCGCCGACGGCGAGCGCCAGAGCCGTGCCGAGCAGGAATGCGCCCGGGCCGGCATCGATGCCGCCCTTGGCCTGCAGCGTCCAGGCAAGCGTCAGGCCGGCGATGTTGGCGGTAAAGGTGATCGCAAGGTTGAGGCCGCCGGTGAGGATCGGCATCAGCATGGCAAGCGCCAGAACGCCAAGCTCGGGAAGCTGAAAGGCAACCGATCCGAAGGTCGCGCCCGTCAGGAAATGTGGCGAGGCGAAACCGAAGACGATAAGCACCGCCACCAGCGCGGCGAGGGGACCGGCCATGTCGGCCCCGAAGATGGCGTTGAAGCGGGCGGCGAGCGCGTTCATCAGCTCTCTCCCCTGTCTGCAGGCTGGGCATCGGTCGATTTGCGGGTAGCGAACACCGGCACCAGATTGCCGATGCGGGCGCTCGACAGGGTGATCGCAACGAGGATGATTGCGCCGACGAACATCTTGAAGGCGAAGGGCGAAACGCCCATCAGGTTGAGGCCGTTCTGGGTGATCGAGACAAGCAGCACGCCCAGCACGCAACCGAGCACGGAGCCCTTGCCGCCGCCCAGCCGCGCCCCACCGAGCACCACCGCAGCCAGAACATCGAGCTCGCGGCCATAGAGCGCGTTCGGCACGACCTCCTGCGCATAATGCGCCTGCATGAGCCCGGCGATACCTGCCATCAATCCCAGCCATCCAAAAGCGATGAACTGCATGGCGCCGATATTGATACCGAAGCGGCGCGCCCCTTCCGGATTGTCACCGAAGGCATAGAGCTGCCGGCCGGTCGTCGTGCGGGTAATGAAGAGCCAAGTGGCGAACGTGCACACGGCCATGACGACAACCGGCAAGGTAATCTCAGCCCAGCTCCCGTCGGCCATTTCGCGCTCATAGATGATGACGCGGCTCGTCAGCCAGTCGGGCAGGTTGTAGATCGACACGCCCTTGGTGAAGAACATCAGCAGGCCGAAATAGACGTTGAAGGTCGCGATCGTCGCCACGATCGAGATGATGCGGAAGCGGTGGATCAGGAAGGCGTTGATCACGCCGAGCACGATGCCTAAGCAGGCCGCAATCAGGAGACCGGATACCCATCCACCGCCGCCGATCCGCTCGAGCGCAAGTGCGGTGACATATTGTACGATCGAGGCGGCGACGGCGAAGGAAATGTCGATCCCGCCGGCAATCAACACCACGAGCAGGCCGACGGCAAAGATGATGTTGACCGCGCTGATATTCAGCAGGTCGAAGGCATTGCCGAGCGTGAAGAAACGATCCGTCGCAAAACCCAGGACGATGCTCATCGCGATGATGACGGCAAACAGCACGACTTCGGTCGTGTGGGACAGGAACAGCTTACGCATAGACCGCCGCCTCCAGGTCCTTCAGTGTGGTGGCGCGCGGATCGTGCCAGCCGGCGATGCGTCCCTTTTCCATATGGATGATCCGGTCGGCGTTGAAATAGACCTCCGGCACCTCGTCCGAGATGAGGAGGATCGCAAGCCCTGTTTCGGCCAGACGGGCAACGATTTCGAAAATGCCGGCGCGCGCGCCGACATCCACGCCGACCGTGGGCGCATCGAGGATCAACACTTTTGGATCGGTGGCGAGCCATTTGGCGATTGCGACGCGTTGCTGGTTGCCGCCCGAAAGCGTCGAGATCGCATCGTCCTGCTTACCGATCCTGATGCCGAGATCGGCGATCCAGCGCGCGACCAGCGCGCGCTTTTTGTCCGGCGAGATGAGCCGGCCGCTGAGGATACGGTTAAGCGAGGCCATGACCAGATTGTCAGCGATGGATTGCGGCTGGTTGAGACCGAGCGAAAGGCGGTCTTCGGAGAGATAGGCGACGCCTGATGCGATCGCCTCGCGGTTGGAGGCAAAGCGCATCGCTCTGCCCTCCAGCACGATCGTGCCGGCGGCGGGCCGGCGCATGCCGAACAGCGTCAGCGCAAGCTCGGTGCGCCCGGAGCCGAGCAGGCCGGTTATCCCGAGCGTCTCCCCGCGGCGTAGATCGAAGGAAATATCCTCGAACTCGCCAGGCCGGGAAAGCTTGCTGACGGAGAGCAGGACGGGGTTCTGCGATACGTCGCGGGCGCGAACATTCTGGTCGAAGGTGCGCCCGGTCATCAGCTCGGTGATCTTAGACTGGGTCATGCCCTCCACCGGATAGACTCCGACCAGCGCGCCATCGCGCAGCACGGTGATGCGAGAGGAGATTTCCAGCACTTCCGCAAGGCGATGGCTGACGAAAACCACGGCAATGCCCGAGGCCGACAGCGCACGCACGATCGCCAGCAGATGGTCGGTCTCCGACTGGGTGAGGGAGGCGGTCGGCTCGTCCATGAAGACGATTCGGGCCTCTCCGACCAGCGCGCGGGCAATGGCGACGATCTGGCGCTGGGCGATGGCGAAGTCTTTGAGAGGTCTGTCGACGTCGAGGGTGACGCCAAGCCGGGCGAGCGCTTCCGCGGCTATTTCGCCGATCGCGGCATAGTTGACGAAGCGCGGGCGCGAACCGGAAAGGGTCTGGAAGGCGATGTTTTCCGCCACGCTCATTTCCGGGAAGAGCGCGAGGTCCTGCCAGATGATCTGGATGCCGCGGGACTGGGCCATGGCAGGCGTCATGTGAGATATCCTCTCACCGTCGAAAACGATCTCGGCGCCGTCTGCAGGCCGATAGACGCCGGAGATCACCTTGATCAACGTGCTCTTGCCGGATCCATTCTCGCCGGCCAGACAGTGTACTTCGCCGGGCAAGACTTCGAAGGAGACGTTTTTCAGCGCCTTGACACCACCGAATGTCATATTGATGCCGCGAAGCGAAAGAAGCGGCCGGGCCTTCACACCATCATTCGTTGCCGTGCTCATGCCGGTTGCCTGTCCAGTCGAATGCCATGAAATACAAATTGTCCGGCCATGGCCGGATACCGCTCTTTTTCCCGAACGCCGGGCCGGTCGCCATGGACCAGCCCGACACCCGGGGAGGGGCTTCAGAGGCCCATTGCGGCCAGGCCGTCGACCGTATCCTTGTTGATCGGCAGCAGCTGATCGACGATGATGTCGTTGCCGACCGGCTTGATCACGCCGAGTCCGGGGATGTCATCACCTTCCTTGACGCTCTCACCCTTGATCAGGCGATCGGCGAGCGTGACGAAAACTTCGCCGGCCTGCTTCGGATTCCACATGAAGCCGCCCGATATCGCGTCGGACTTGATCAGCTTCTGGCCCTGGCCAGGCGAGAACGGGCCGAGCACGAAGATTTTGCCCGTCTTGCGGCGTTCTTCGACAGCGCGCCCGGCGCCGATCGGGCCCTGACTGCCGAACGCGAGGAAGCCTTTCAGACCCGGATGGGCAGCGATGAGGTCGAGCGCCGTCGAGCGGCTCTTGTCGACATCTTCCGCGACGCCATAACGATCGCCGACGAGTTTCATGTCCGGATAATTCGCCTTGATATAGGCGATTGCGGCGTCCGCCCAGGCATTGTGCAGCGGGACGGTCAGCGAGCCGACGAAGACCGCATATTCGCCCTTGCCGCCCATCTTTTCGGCGAGCAGCTTGCCATGCGCCTCGCCAAAACCGGTCGACGATGCAAGTTCGAAATTCCAGTCGGCGCCCTTTTGCGAGGGCGATTCATGCGTAAGGACCTTGATGCCGGCGGCTTGCGCCTTGGTCAGTACAGGCTCGAGCACCTTGGCATCGTTCGGAACCACCCCGATGACCTTGACGCCCTGGGCGATCAGATCTTCGATGGCGCGCACCTGCAGCGCCGGGTCGGCGCTGGTCGGGCCGACCATGAAGGCATCGACGCCTAATTTCTTGCCCTGCTCCTTGATGCCGGCTTCCATCGCGTTGAACCAAGGGATGCCGCCGATCTTGACGACAACGCCGACTTTCGGTGTGTCCTGCGCAAACGCGACCACCGCCCCGGCAAGCGACAGCGATACGGCAAATGCCGCTACGATAAGGCTCCTCATCCTCACTCCTCCTCAAAAATCGCTCATGCAAACGACGACCACCGGCCGGTTTGCGGCAGGTTGTTCCTGGTTGCTTCTTGGCGAGGCAATACCCTTGCTCCCATCCCGCCTCCTCGAACCATCATTGCACAATCGATCTTTCTTTTTTGCACAATCGATGGTGCAATAACTATCGATCAAGGTAGGGCTTTCGTCAAGAGGGGTTTGTTTCTCAAGGAAGCGACAAGGGAAATGCGAGATATGACCGGCATCGGCAAGAAGAAGGCGACGATCTACGATCTGTCGATCCTATCGGGTGCGTCGCCTTCCACCGTGAGCGCCGTTCTAAACGGAAGCTGGCGGAAGCGGCGTATCAAGGAGGCGACGGCGCAACTCATTCAGAAGCTGGCGAACGAACATGGCTATACGACAAACCTGCAGGCCCGCGGCCTGCGTTCGTCCCGGTCCGGCCTCGTCGGTCTTCTGCTTCCGGTGCACGACAACCGCTATTTTTCCTCCATGGCGCAGTCTTTCGAAGCGCAGGTCAGAAGCCGCGGCCAATGTCCGCTCGTCGTCAGCGCCTGCCGCGATCCGGAGGAGGAGCGCCAGGTGGTAGAGACGCTGATCTCCTATTCGATCGACGAGCTTTTCATTGCCGGCGCGACCGATCCGGATGGCGTGCACAAGGTTTGCGAAAAGGCGGGGCTGAAGCACGTCAACATCGATCTGCCTGGCACGCTGGCGCCGTCAATCATCAGCGACAATTATGAAGGCGCGCGCATGCTGACACAGGCGATTGTCGAACGCGCGCTAGAGGATGGCCCACTTTCACCTGACGATCTGTACCTGTTCGGCGGCCGCAACGACCATGCCAGCCATGAGCGAATTCGCGGTTTCCGCGACGTAAAGCGCGCATCGCTGGGCGCGGATCCCGACGTCTGCATCCAGCCCACCGGCTATTCCCCCGCCATGACGGCCCGCGCTTTCGAAGCCTTCTACGAAGGCCACGGAAAGCTGCCGCGCGCATTCTTCGTCAATTCCTCGATTAACCTCGAAGGGCTGATGCGCTTTCTCGCCGTGCATCCGCACGAGACTTTCGCCGATATCATCGTCGGCTGCTATGACTACGATCCCTTCGGCTCTTTCCTGCCTTTCCCCGTCTTCATGATCCGGCAGGACAGCGAAGCGATGATCACCAAGGGGTTTGCGATCCTCGATGCGGACCGCCGCCCGCCAATCACGCATCTGGTACGGCCGACCATCGTGCCCCCACGCACGGCGCTGATTGGCCCGCTGGATGCGCTGAAGGATATCGAGTAATGCGTCCTCCTCGTTGGAGGGGCTGGGGGTGCCGGCCGTGGTCACCACCGACCCGCGCCTCAACGAGCCGCGCTAGCCTCGCTGCCGAACATCATGAGGGCGAAGAAGAAGCCGATCGACAAGAAGGCCCCGGCCGATTTCGGCCTCGACACCAGCGCGCCCCTCAAGGTGCGGAAGACCGAAGAGCCGGGTGGCCGCAAGGCCGGTATCAAGATCAAGACATTCGCCGAGCTGGTCGACAAACTCACACACGAAGCGGGCGTCCTCTAAGAGATCGCGACAGGAAATACGACCATGACCATTCTTCTTCTCGCCGATCACGACAATGCGACGCTCTCCGACCCAACCGCCAAGGCGCTGACGGCTGCTTCCAAGATTGCCAGCGGCCGGAAGCGACATCCATGTGCTGGTGGCCGGCAAGGCTGCCCAGGGTGCTGCTCGCAGCCCGGATCGTCTCGCTCGCCGGTTCCTACGACACGATCATCTCGGCTGCCAGCTCGACCGTGGACTATCGTCCCAGGAATTCACTTATTGAGTTCGGGTTTCTTCAGGCTTTGCCTGATGACCTTACACGCCGTCGCATATAGCCGCCTTCGGCCTTGCGAAGGATTTCGGAGATTGACTCGGATTGGGTGCCTTCGCGAATCATCTGAGCCTTGATTTGCTTTAAGAGCTTCGGCGAAGCCATACGATTGATAGCGGTTTTTAAATTAAGTCCTTCCATGTTTTGCCACTCCTAAAGAATAACAATCCGCGCCCGCGGGCGTTTCGCGGGGTAGCATTTTGGGTTGTCTGGCAGCTTCGGTTCAGGGTGACCGGTTACCTGCACAGTGTGTTGGTGCAAGTCCTCATCCATGTGGACACGATAACGAAGTGGGGTGAACGTGAATAGGTTACTACTATAAAGAAGAATTCTGCTTGATGGCTTCCCGCCACTGCGTTGCTACCGCCTCCGGCTCTTCGTTCACCAGGATGCAGAAGTGACTAGGACTTTGCGGCCCTAAAGTGTGAATCGTTGTGTGTTGCGCATCAGGATATTTCTGGACCGCTACAATCATATGCGGGTTAACGTAAACAGGCTGCCCTTCGGCGGACATGAACTTGAGCATTTCCCCGGTCTCCTGATTTCTGCGTCTCAGTAGTAAGCACTCAAGAATAACAATTAGGTTAAGCAGCGATCAATCACGTCCGAGTTTGAACGGACGCCCTCACTCCCTCGCAGGTCCCCAATATTTATTAGATTTTACATTGCATTGCTGGCGGGGCAACGGATCCACGCTCGATGATGGAAGTCGGAACGATGATCCGCTCAGGCGGTCTGGCTTCACCCTTAAGCCTCCGAATAAGAAGCTCTGCCACCGTCTGGCCAAGAACATAGGCAGGCTGGTCGATAACAGTAATAGGGGGGCTGGTAACGGTTGTCCAATCCGCATCGTGAAATGTTATGAGCGACAGGTCTTCAGGAATGCGCAGGCCTCGCTGCCGGACGACCTTGAAGATCTCGAGAGCAATGACGCTATCCGATGCGATGATAGCCGTCGGGGGGCTCGGGCGAGACAACAGGTTGGTGGTGATCTCGGCCGTCGCCTGCGGCGTGGTCGCCCCCAGCATAACCAGCCGGTCCTGTGGTGGAACGCCGGCTATGTTACAGGCATTCATGAAGCCCTCTATGCGTTCGCGAACGGAAGAGGTGTAGATCTGCCCCAAATCCGTGTATTCATGCCCTGCGAAATCGACAGCGGTGATATAGGCAATCCTTCGATGGCCGCACGCAGTCAAGATTTCTGTGGCGCGCTGGGCCGCGTTGCGATCGTCCACGGTTACGGTGTCGACGTCGAAATCGGGAAGCGCACGGTCGAGGAGCGCAAGCGGCCGGCCCGAGCGATGGATGTCGCGCAGGTGTGAAATGTCACGGGACTCCGACGGGGTTACGATGAGGCCGTCGACGCGCTTGCCGATCAATACCCGGACGGCGGCTTTCTCCATCTCGATCTGCTCGCTGGAATTTGCCAGAATGACGTTGAAACCCGCAGAACGGGCCGTGTCGCTGATCCCACGTACGGCATAGCCGAAAAAAGAATTCTCGATGTCGCCGACCACAACGCCAATGATACCGGATCTTCCTGTCGTCATGCTCCGGGCGAGTTCATTGGGGCGATAATCCAGCTGCCTGGCGGCTGCCAATACATCGCCTCTTATCTTCTCGCTGACGACCCCATAATTTCCCAATACTCGAGCGGCCGTAGCCTTCGAGACACCTGCCTCTCGCGCCACATCGGCGACTGTGACCGAGTGGATCCTGGGGTTCGAACTATTCATCTGCTGACGACTACTAGAGTTGTTGACGGGAGGTCAATGTGAATATATCAATTATCATTGAGACCGGTCTCACGCAATAAGAGACCGGTCTCCAAGTACAATGTTCGCTTTGAGAAATGTTGGAAGTTCCGGACGGTCACAGCCGGGATTTCCCGCAGTCTCAGACAAGAAGTGCAAAACGTCAGAGGAGAACAACAGATGACAAGCATTCACGGAACCAAAATGTTCGCACGGGCGGCCAGGCGGGTCGCAGTTGCATTGAGTTTGATACTGGCCGGCTTTTTCTCCGTCGCGCAAACGCAGGCCGCCGGTGACAACCCCTACGGCCTGATCGACCCGAAGGTGATCAGCGTTGGCACCATGGGCGACGCCAAACCATACACATTCACCACCGCGGAGGGCGAGTTTACCGGTTTCGACATCGAATTCTTTCTTAATGTCGCGAGCCGTCTCGGCTTTCAGAAGGACCAGGTGATCTTCACCGGCCAGGAGTTTTCTGCCTTGATGCCATCTGTCGCCAACCAGCGGTTCGACGTGGCCGTGGCCGCGATCGGAACCACGGACGCGCGGAAGAAGACAGTGGATTTTTCCGATGGCTATCTCGCCGGCTACCTATCTGTCCTGACCTCGGATAAGGCGATGGTTTCTCCCGAAGGTCTGCAAGGCAAGCGCCTAGGCGTCGTGCAGGGGACGCTTCAGGAAACCTATGCGGAAAAAAACTTCACGGGCACGGACCTGGTCAAGTTCCCGGACAACAATTCCGCGGTTTCGGCCCTGAACAATGGAACGGTTGACGCCCACTTCCTCGACTACGAGGCCGCCAAGCAATACAGCGAACGTTACCCCGACCTTAAAATCGCGGCGAATATTCCCTCGTTCGATGCACCGGCGGGATTTGTCTTGCGCAAGGGCAACGATGCATTCCGCGAGGCGCTCAATACGGCACTGCATGCTGCCATGGAGGACGGCACCTGGAAGACGCTCTACGAGAAATGGTTTCCAGGCTCGCCCATGCCGGATCAATACCTTCCGAAGAAGCAATAATACCTGACGCAGGCTGCAGCCCGCCCGCTTGCGGGCTGACCTAACGACAAGGGGGACAGCATGGACTGGATGGAAAACCTGCGTCGCAGCTTCCTCGATTGGGAGGCTATGGCAGCGGTCCTGCCGACAATGATCACGGTCGGGTTGAAGAACACGTTGATCCTCGCCGCCGCATCGACGGTACTCGGCGTCATCATCGGGATGATTCTTGCCGTCATGGGCATCTCTCAATCGCTCTGGCTGAGGATGCCGGCCCGCATCTACACTGATATCTTCCGCGGTCTGCCGGCCATTGTGACAATCCTGCTCATAGGCCAGGGTTTTGCTCGCATTGGAAGAGAGTTCTTCGGCCCGTCTCCCTATCCGCTGGGCATTCTGGCGCTCAGCCTGATCGCCGGTGCCTATATCGGCGAGATATTCCGCGCGGGAATTCAAAGCGTCGAGCGCGGCCAGATGGAAGCATGCCGCGCCTTGAGCATGAGCTATGGGCAAGGCATGCGCCTCATCGTCATTCCGCAAGGGGTCCGGCGCGTACTGCCGGCGCTTGTCAATCAGTTCATCGGCAATGTGAAAGACTCCAGCCTTGTCTACTTCCTTGGATTGCTGGCGGCGGAGCGTGAGATTTTCCGTGTCGGGCAGGACCAGGCGGTTGTCACGGGTAACCTGTCGCCGCTGTTGCTTGCCGGGGTGTTCTATCTGATCATCACTGTTCCGCTTACCCACCTCGTCAACTTTATCGACAACAGTCTAAGGACAGGGAAACAAACGTCCGGTGAACTCACCAGCGGTCTCGTCGAAGTCGGTGAACTGGAGGACGCCGTCGGCCGCCAGACACCCGTTGGCGCCGAACCTGACAGGGCCAGGATCGATCCGGCAAAACCACGGTTCACCGGCGGCAGCCTCGCCATCAGCGAACTCGACATGGCCTATGGCGACCTCAACGTTCTCAAAAAGGTGAGCCTTGAGGTAAAGGCCGGTTCGGTAACCTGCGTTATCGGACCCTCGGGCTCTGGCAAGTCAACGCTGCTGCGCTGCCTGAACCGGCTCGTCGAACCGAAGGCCGGAAATATTCTCCTCGACGGAACGACAATCCTGACGATGAAGCCTGAAACGCTTCGCCGGCGGGTTGGCATGGTCTTCCAGCATTTCAACTTGTTTCCGGACCATACGGCGTTGGAAAACGTCATGCTCGCACTCGTCAGGATCAAGCACCTGCCCAAGCGTGAGGCAAGGCGGATCGCTGAAGCCAGCCTCGCCGATGTCGGACTAGCGTCACGCAAGGATCACCGGCCGGGAAGGCTCTCCGGCGGCCAGCAACAACGTGTGGCGATTGCACGTGCATTGGCGATGGAGCCGGAGGTTATCCTCTTCGACGAGGTGACAAGCGCACTCGATCCGGAACTGGTCAAGGGCGTACTGGATCTCATGGCTGATCTTGGCCGGCGCGGCATGACAATGGTGGTCGTCACCCACGAAATGGGTTTTGCCCGCAAGGTCGCCGACCAGGTCATCTTCATGGATGAAGGCCGCGTAGTCGAAACAGGCTCACCATCCGAAATCTTCGACAATCCAAAAAGTCCCCGCCTGAAGCGGTTCCTGGCTGAAGTGCTGTAACAACCAGTACTGCGGGAATAGGCATAAACCAGCTCAACAATATGAAAGTAACGTCATGAATCTATCCGCTCCCGTAGTCTCGAAAGTCGTCGTGATCGGCGGCGGCATCTTCGGCGCATCTGCTGCCTTGCATCTGGTACGCCAGGGTGTACGGACCGTCCTCGTCAATGATGGACCGCTTGCGCGGGGCGCATCGGGACGCTCGCTCGCCTGGCTTAACTCCGCGCGCCAGCGTTCGGCGGCGTACCACTACCTGCGCCTCGCCGGGATCGATCGCTATCGCAGCCAGGCAGCGGCGCATCCGGACGCCGCCTGGCTGCGTTTCGATGGCGGACTGACGTGGGATGCCGACGACTCCGAGAACGGAATTGCCGACGTTTTTGTCCATGAGCGATCGATAGGCTATGACGCCCGCCTGCTGTCTGCCGCCGAGATAGCGTCGGTTACGCCCGGTGTAGACGCGCGGTCTGTCCCAGCCCAAGGAGCCATTTTCAACCCGGGTGAAGGATGGGTAGATCTTCCCTCGCTCATTGCCGTTCTGATAAGCGAATTTCAGACACTTGGCGGCGAGGTGATAACAGATGGAGGCCGCGCCAGGCTGTTGACGCCTGGCGGACGGGCCAGAGCGGCCATGCTGGAAGATGGCAGAGAGATAGGCGCGGACACAGTGTTGCTTGCAACCGGGCCGGCAGTTCCTTCCATGGCCATGGAGATCGGCAAGCCAATTCCCGATGCGACGCCGATTGCGCTCCTCGTGCGTACAGAGCCGATTGATCATCCTCTACGCGCAGTTTTGAACACGCCGCGCGTCGCCATCCGGCCATTACCCTCGGGCGGCTTCGCCCTTGATTCCGCCTGGTCCGAGGAAGAGGTCGTGACGCTCCCGGATGGCACCTATCACGTGGACCAATCAACGATGCTGGGACTTCTCGATGCGGCCTCGAACGTTCTGGCGGGCAATCCAAAACTTGCGGTTGCGAGCTACGGTATTGGCCCCAAGCCGATTCCAGGGGACGGCGAGCCCGTATTCGGTCCTGTGCAGGAGGTGGAGGGCTGTTACGTCGCCTTCAGCCATAGTGGTGCAACCCTGGGGTTAATTGCCGGAGAACTTATGGCGGGTGAAATTGCGACTGGGCAAGCAAACCCTCTTTTGGAGCCTTTCAGACCAACGCGGTTCTGAACGTACACCCACCCGTAACGCAGAGTAATGCAAAGAAGCGATGGCGTTATACTTCATCGCGGTATGGAGACATTTCAAAAAGTGAGATTTCCGACGTTCTTGTAAGCGGGAACATCGTTTCACCTTCGTAGCCGAATTCCTACGGCGCCCGCCCTATGCTAACCGGCAGCCCAGGGATACAAGGAGCGAGAGTGGTGGAATGGATTTGCTTTCGAGAAGGGTGAAATGGCTCAGAAACCGGCGACATTGAAGGATGTGGCGGCTTACGCAAACGTCTCGCGTGCAACGGCTGCTCGCGCTCTCAACAGCTATGGTTACGTTGGCGACGAAACAGCTCGAAAAGTTCATGAAGCTGCGGAAAAGCTCGGCTACAGGGGCAACCGCCTAGCACAAGCCCTGCGCAATGGTCAGTTGCCGATTATTGGCTGCATTCTCGGTGACATACAGAATCCGTTCTTCGCCCGGATCGCGCATGATATCGAGGTGCTGGCGCGGAAGTATCGGTACAATCTCATCATCGGCAGCAGTGAAGAAGATCTGGAACAAGAGGTTTCGTTGCTGGCAAGCCTCCAATCTCTCAGTATTCGAGGGTTCATCGTCGCGCCGACGTCTGATGAGAACACCTTCCATCTAGAGCGCCTGATAGAGGAAAATGTGCCGTTGGTCCTGATCGACCGTGTCGTGAAGGGTATCGAATGCGACAGTGTTGTGGTCGACAACGAGGGCGGTGCACGCAAGGCCATAGAATATCTGATCGCGATGGGCCATCGCCGCATCGGCCTTTTGCAGGATGACACGCGCATCTTCACGTCACGCGAGCGCTTGAGCGGTTATCAAAGTGCGCTCATGGCTGGTGGCATTACTCCCGATGACGCGATGATTTCCGTGTCTCAATCAACCGTGGAACACGCGATCGATGCAACAATTCGTTTGTTCAGTCAGAAAACTCCACCCACGGCTCTCTTCACCGTCGACAGCTTGATGACGCAAGGAGCTCTGCTGGCCTTTCGCGCTATGGGCATTTCAATCCCGCACGACGTCTCGCTCGTCGGCTTCGATGACTTCAATCTGGCGACGTTTACCGATCCTCAAATTACAGTTGTAGCGCAGCCTGTATCGGAAATCGGGCTTGCGGCAGCGCGGCTCCTGTTCGAAAAACTTTCGGGACAAAGCAGCCCGCCCCAACAAATTCGCTTTGAAACCAAGCTCTTGATCCGAGGCTCAGTGAGCCGCAGGCCCGAAGGTTAAGTCGTACCGACCCCACTCGAAAAAATCAAAAAACCTGCTTGTCAGCAGCGAAATCTTGTGCGTTTAATGCATGTGAGATCGATCTCACATGGTCTTAACGAACATTCGCCCAGGACTGGATCGCGCTCTTGAGGGCGGATCTTGAAATGCGCAAACGGGAAGGTTTTAATGCTCAACTTCGATAAAGATCGCTTCGTGAACATACAACGTGGCGCAGTTGCCATTGCGGAAGACGTGCGCGTTTTGATGCGCAAGTTGCTTGATGATGGTCTGGAACGCGTTTTCTTCATGGGTACGGGCGGTGTACAATTTCTCACCCAGCCCGCGATTGAGCTTGCGCGCGCTTCGACGGTTTTTCCGGTGTCTGCAGCGTTTCCTGCGCAGGTTATTCTGGAAGCCCCCGCTGGTCTGGACGAAAGGGCGCTGGTCATTCTCCCGTCTCTATCCGGAACCACCAAGGAAAGCGTGCAGCTCTTGTCCTTCCTGAAGGAAAGAGGCGTCAAGACACTGTCGCTTACCGGCCACAAGAACACCCCGTTGGGTAGCGACGCTGATTATAACTTCACCAACTTTGCGGAAGACGACACCTCATCGGAGTCCTTTTACCTGCAAACGCTGCTGATCGTTCTAGCGCTCCTTGCTGAACGCAACGAGTTTGCCGACTTCGACAAGACAGTGGCGGAACTGAAGCTGCTGCCGGAACTCCTGGTCTCGGTGAAAGAGAACTACGAGGCGCGCGCTGCGACGCTGGCTAAAGAGATCAAGGATGAGAATTACCACATCTTCACGGGTGCAGGTTCGGTCTGGCCGCAAGCGCATTATTACGGAATGTGCATCCTCGAGGAGATGCAATGGATACGCACGCGTCCGGTTCATGCATCCGATTTTTTCCACGGCACGCTCGAACTAGTTGAGCCCGGCGTAAGCCTGTTCATTTTCAAGGGCGAAGACGCCTGCCGTCCTTTGGCCGACCGCGTCGAGAATTTTGCGAAACGCTACACGGACAAGGTACGCGTTCTGGATGCTGCCTCTGCGCAACTTCCGGGCGTTTCCGACAAGACGCGCAAGCTGATATCGCCGGTTATCCTCGCAACCATGCTGGAGCGCCTGAGCGCGCACCTGGAGGTCTTGCGCGACCATCCACTCACCACGCGCCGCTACTACAAGCGCGTCGAATATTGAGCTGTTCCCGGTTCGATAAAACCGGACCGGGACCGCAGGAACTTGGATGCAATTAAAGAAAACCAAAGAGAGGAACTCGAAATGAAAAATATTGCGTTTTTGAGCACTACAAGTCTCGCGTCTTTCGTAGCGGCCGGGTTGATTGCCGGCGGCGTCAGTGCCGCATGGGCAAAAGATCCGGTCGTTGCGGATCCCGCTGCAAAAGTCGAATATTCGGGAACTGTGAGCATTCTGACCAAGTTCGGTCTACAGCAGCTTTCACCGTTTTTTGTGAATGTGGCGAAAGAATACGAGAAGCTTCATCCGGGCGTCAAAGTCGAGCTCATTCAAGAGAGCGACGACAGCGTGAAGGGCAAGACAAAGGCGCTTGTTGCTTCCAATTCCTTGCCCGACATCTACTTCAGCTGGACTGGCAGCTGGGGTGAAAACTTCGTCCGCGGCAATCGCGCTGTCGATTTGACACAGGTGATTGGCCCGGACACCGAGTGGGGCAAGAAACTCGCACATGCCGCCGTTAGCGCCTTCCAGTATAACGGTAAGCTCTATGGTATCCCCCTTTACCTTGACGCCAAGTTCATGGGCTATAGCAAGCCATTGTTCGAAAAGGCGGGTGTTGCTGAACCCAAGAGCTTCGATGAGCTGCTCAGCGCCTGCGCAACCTTGCGCAAGTCGGGCGTCACGCCGATATCGTTCGGCAACAAGGAAGGCTGGCCGGCCGTGCACTACGCGGGACAGCTTCTCGCCTATAATGTGCCGCAGGCGACGCTCGAAAAGGATTTCAAGCCAGCAACGGCCGAGTATTCAGACCCGGGCTATGTCGTCAGCCTTACGCAGTTCAAGCAGTTGATCGATGAGTGCTCGGATGGAGCGGGGACAAACGGCTCGTCCTATGCATCGGCACTACAGCAATTCAGCAATGCCAAGTCTGCAATGTACTATCAGGAAATCATCGAATTCGATCAGAGCACTGCTGATGGGGCGTTGAAGAAGGACGATTTCGGCTACTTCAAATTGCCTGCTCCGAAAGATGCCAAGGGCGACGTGAAGTCGATCGAAGGCGCACCGGAAGGCTACATGATCAATGCTGCCTCGAAGAACATTCCGCTCGCCATCGATTTCATGAAATTCGTCACATCGGCCGAAAACGGCAAAATCCTGTCGGCTCCACCGTACGGTCAGCCAAGTGCGACGGTCGGTGGCTATTCTACAGACACGATGAACCCTGCGGTCGTCGGTGGACTGAAGATCATCGCAGACTCTTCGTACCTTATGCCATGGCTGGATACCGCCAATCCACCACGCGTGGCAGCTGCCTGGCTTTCGGGCCTGCAGGCACTCATTGGCGGCTCGCTGACTCCAGAGCAGGTCTTGGAACAGGTGAAGAAAGCTGCGGCCTCTTCCAAGTAAGAAAGCTGTCAGACGATGACTGTCATGAAACATGACTATAAGGGTGAAGCCGCCAAGGCAGGCTTCACCCTGCGAAGAAAAGCCGATGCGGATCATGCCGGCATGCTGGCGACGCTGGCGTCGTTGCGCTGGGTCCTCATAGCGTTCGTTCTCCTCCTGTGGTTCGTCTACTATCCGATCATCGACAATTTCGTCGTGAGTACGAAGAACCAGGATATTTTCACCGGCGAGACGGCATTCATAGGCCTGGACAACTACCGGCGCCTGCAAGGTGACCCGATCGTCTGGACTTCAATCCTCAACAACACGCTTTATGCAGTCATCTCCATCATATTCCAGGTATTCGGCGCATTCGTACTGGCCGCGATAATTGAGGGCCTCGACAACGAAAGATGGCGCAGGTTCTGGCGAGCCGTGTACTTCATACCCTCCGCCATTTCGATCACCGTCACGGGTCTGTTGTTCTATTTCATATATCAGCCGGACATCGGTCTCCTGGACTCGGCGCTTACGCAAATCGGTTTGGGGAACTGGTCGCGCGCTTGGCTAGGCGAAGAGCAAACGGCGATATATGCCATCATCGCCATGAGCCAATGGCAGGGTTTCGGCTATTCGACGCTGCTATTCGGCATTGCAATCCAAAAGATACCGCTCGAGCTATACGATGCAGCCATCATGGACGGAGCGGGCACCTGGCGCCGCCTGTGGAGCATCACGATGCCGCTCACCCGAGAGATGACGGCACTGATGGTGATTGTCACGATTACCGGTGCATTCCAGGTATTCAACGAAGTCATGGTCATGACGGCTGGCGGCCCCAACAATAGCAGCCAGGTGCTAGGAACCTGGCTCTATCAACAAGGCTTCATCGAGAACGATTTCGGCTATGGCGCGGCAGTTGCATCCGTCATCTTTGTCATAACCCTGCTGACCGGCTTCGGACAGCTTTGGTACACGAAGAGGCGGAGGGTTCATCTATGAGCGTCGATGTTAGAACCCTCGAGACGGAGCGCGTTGATTTCGTTCACGTCCTCGCAAAAGTCTGCCTCGTCACTTTTCTTGTCAGCCTCGGCATCGTCGTCATCTATCCCCTCGTCTGGATGGCCTTGAACGGCTTCAAGAGCAACTCGGAGATCTTCGGAAATCCGTTTGCGCTTCCGACGAACTTCACGCTTGGCAACTACGTATCCGCGTGGAACCAGGGCATACGCAACTACATAGCGACAAGCGTCATCGTCACGCTTGGATCGGCGATCTGCACCGTACTGATCAGCGCCTGGACTGCTTACGGCCTGACGCGCTCGAAGCTACCGGGAAAACCTTATTTCGTCGGCATCGTGCTCGGCGGTCTCATGCTGAGCCCGACGGTCGCTGTCATTCCGCTCGTGCGCATGATGCAGGAGCTGGGCCTCTATAATACCTATTGGGCACTGATCATTCTTTATACGGCCTTCCGCATTCCGTTCACGACCTTCCTAATCCGCGCTTACATGCTTGGCCTCCCGCGTGATCTCGACGAGGCTGCCGTCATGGACGGCGCGAGTGAAGGCCAGATCTTCTGGCGCGTGATCTTGCCGCTGTGCAAGCCGATACTGGTGTCCTGTGTCATCCTGCACGTCCTGTTCGCATGGAACGAATATCTCTTCGCAATGATCTTTACGAGCGGTGCGGACCTTCAGACACTTCCTGTCGGCCTGACATCGATCATGTCGAAACACGGAACGAATTACGCCGTGGTTTTTGCGGCCATGACCTTGTCAGCACTTCCCATTGTCATCGTGTTTTTTGCCGCGCAACGTTTTTTCATTCGAGGCCTCGCCGAAGGCATCGGGAAATAATGGAGCAGCCGGAATGTTGAGACATGAACAGCTTATCGGAGCCAATTTCTCTTTTCAGCACCATCCGTTTCGATGGGCCGCCGAACAGCTTCGCCAGATGGGCTTCAAGCGAATGGAACTTTGGGGAATTGCGCCTCATCTCGATCTCTTCCACGACAGCCGATCGCGCTTGGCGGAGGTAAAATCCATCCTTGAAGACAATCAGTTGACGGTTCACTGCTTCACGCCGGAGCAGGTGCTCTATCCCATCAACATTGCCTCGGGCGACAAGGCGTATCGCGAGAAAAGCGTGGAGCGTTTCCTTCTTGCGGCCGACATTTGTGCGGAATTGCAAGCGAAATATCTGTTTCTCACACCTGGCCGCGGCTTCGAATGCGAGAGCCGTGAGCATGCATGGGCCAATTCGACCGAGTCCGTCAGCAAGATCGCCGCTCACGCCAAACGGCTTGGGATAGCCTGCCTTCTTGAACCTTTGCAGCGCACCGAAAGCAACATCGTCAACAACGCAGATGAGCTGTCTGTCTTCTGGCGTGAGATCGACGCCGACAATGTCGACGTGGTCCTTGATCTCGTTGCAATGGCAACGGCGAAGGATGATGTCGCTGGCTATGTCGATAGGTTCGGCAAGCGTCTTTCCCATGTGCACATTGTCGACGGAACGCCGGCAGGTCATCTGGTCTGGGGCGACGGCAACCTGCCTCTGCACGACAATCTGGGCGAACTTGATGCGAGTTCTTTTGCCGGGACACTGACATTCGAGCCCTTCGGCAATGGCTCATATGCGCTTGATCCCGTTTCGGCCTGGCAACGCTCATTGAAAGCAATTGCCCCTCTTCTCGATCATGTGGACCAATGATGAACGCTAATCCCACTCTGATCGCCGTCGGCGACAATTGTCTTGATGCTTATCTGACCAAAGGTTTTGTCACGGTTGGAGGGAATGCCCTCAATGTTGCGGTGCAGTGGAAGCGGCAGGGCTACAATGCACGCTATTTCGGTGCCTTGGGGAGTGACGAGGAAGCGGAGATCATGCTTGAGGCAATCGAGCAGGCAGGCCTCGATCGAAGCGACGTGGAGATAGCGGCCGGCAGTTCAGCGGTGACATTGCTGGCAGATGACGCGGGCGAGCGGCGTTTCCTGCTCGAGTCGCTCGGTGTCGGCGCGAATTTCTACCCGAAGAGCGAACATTACGATCAACTGCTCGAAGCCGATTGGGTTCATCTCGGTACGAATTCGAACGAAAGTCTGGTGCGCAAGCTCGTGACGAACGGCGCAAGATTCAGCGTCGACCTCTCGACACGGCACCTGGACTTGCCACTGGACAACGTGCCGCTCGTTTTTGCATCGGGTCCTGATGATCCGGCCGAACCGGTCAAACCGCTTATCGAGAGGTTCAAGCAGGCAGGTGCGCAGCGGGTGGTGATTACCTGTGGCAAGCGCGGCTCGTTCTATGACAATGGCAGCGAGCTATACTCAGCCGGGTCGGTGCCCGTATCGGTCGTTGACACATGCGGTGCCGGTGACAGCTTTATCGCGACATTTCTCATATCGCGTTTCGTTGAAGGGCGGTCCGAGGCTGCCTCGCTGCATCTTTCCGCCATCCGCGCCTCGGAGACCTGCACGCATCTTGGCGGGTTCCCGCAAGAAATCATGCCGATTCCTCAGTGGCTTCTCGAGAAATACGACGGCGTCATCCGTACGGCGCAAAGGGGATGAGCATGAGTAGCATCAAAATGAGACCACCTGTCGCGGCGGCAAAAGACGACCGCTCTTTCTGGCTGCAGAGTATAGATGCCGATGCCAGTACCGTGCCTCTCCGGGGCACCCAGGAGTGCGACGTGGCAATCGTCGGCGGAGGTTACGCAGGGCTCTGGACGGCACTGCGCATAAAGGAGCAAGCGCCTGAAACGCGCATCACGATTCTTGAAGCCGACTTTTGCGGTTCGGGCGCGTCTGGCCGAAACGGAGGACAGGTCCATACCTGGTTTGCAGAGATCGACCTGCTGCGGGATCTGGTGGGTGATGACGATGCACTCATGTTGTGCCGCGCCACCGCCGATGCCATCGAGGAACTCAAGTCCTTGCAGGATTCCCGCATTATCGACATGGATCTGCGGCTTGACGGCTGGTTCTGGACTGCAAGCTCCACCGCTCAGGAGGGAGCGTGGTCGAAAGCCTACGATCTCTGCCGCGCATTGGGCGAAGACCATTTTCGAACCCTTGATCGCACTGACATTCTGCAGCGTACCGGCTCGGACGTCTCCTATGCCGGGATTGTGGAGGACAAGGCCGGTACTGTTCAACCTGCCAAGCTTGCGATTGGTCTGCGTCAACTGGCTCTTTCAAAAGGCGTCGTGATTCACGAACACACCCCTGTTGCCGAAATCATGCCGGGGCAACCGACCAGATTGCGAACAGGTCAAGGCGTATTGTCTGCCAACAAAGTCGTTCTCGCCGCCAATGCGTGGCTTTCAGCGATACCGGAACTGCAACCCTATCTCTATGTGGTCAGCAGCCAGGTCATCGCTACGGCACCCGCTGGCGACATATTGGACGAGATTGGCTGGGTCGACGGCGCATCGATCTGCGATGCACAGCACCATGTGCTCTATTATCAGCGTACGCCCTCAGGCCGGGTCATCTTCGGTCGTGGAACAGGCGGCATCTCCTATCAGAACCACATCGACTCAAGCTTCAATCGCAGTGGAGACAATGGTTTTGACAATATTCGCGAGATGCACCGGGTGTATCCTCAGCTGAAGAATGTTGCGGTTCAATACGATTGGAGCGGGCCGATCGACTGCACGGCCCAGCATCTTCCTGTTTTTGGCCATTTGAGAAATCATCCGAACATTTTCTATGCCGTGGGATTCAACGGTACCGGGATCGCGCAGACCCCTGTAGCCGGCCGCATCATGGCAAGTCTCGTGCTGGAACGCGATGACAAGTGGAGCAGATGCGGACTGGTTGGGATCGACCGCCGCACGAAACTGCCTCCGGAGCCATTGCGCTATGTAGGCGCAAAAATCGTGCGCCGGGCCATTCGACGCAAGAACGACGCGGAGATTATCAACCAAAAACCCGATTGGATTACGCGATTTCTCGCCAGCATGGCTCCCTGATGCCGAGCGGTGAAAAGCAATCATAAGGAATGAACGATGGCCGACTTGTCGCTGAGAAACATACGTAAATCTTATGCCAACCTGGAGGTTCTGCATGGGATAGACCTCGACATACGATCGGGTGAGTTCATCGTCTTTGTCGGCCCTTCGGGCTGCGGGAAATCCACATTGCTCCGCTCAATTGCAGGTCTGGAAACGATCACGTCAGGTGATCTGATCATCAATGGTGAGCGTATCAATAATGTGGCGCCTTCCAAGCGCGGCATCTCCATGGTGTTCCAGTCCTATGCGCTTTATCCACATATGACGGTCTTTGAAAACATGGCCTTTGGATTGCGCATTGCCGGCCTGCCGAAAGCTGAAATCGACAGGCGGGTGCGCAATGCGGCGGCAATTCTACAATTGGATAACTATTTGCAGAGGCTGCCAAAGGCGCTCTCCGGTGGGCAGAGGCAGCGGGTTGCCATCGGCCGCGCGATAGTGCGTGACCCCCGGGTCTTTCTGTTCGATGAACCATTGTCCAACCTGGATGCTGCGTTACGAGTGGCCACGCGGATCGAGATCGCGAAGCTAAAGCAAAGCATGCCGAAAGTGACCATGATCTATGTAACCCATGATCAGGTCGAAGCCATGACATTGGCGGATCGTATCGTTGTGTTCAAAGACGGCTATATCGAGCAGGTCGGAACGCCTCTCGACCTATACAAGAATCCAGCCAACCTGTTTGTCGCCCAATTCATCGGCTCCCCCGCAATGAATATATTGGACGGAATGGCCGAAAAGGATTCAACTGGCTCGGTAAGGTTCCTATCGGATTGTGGCGTTACTCTTGACGTTGGTTTGCGCCCCGATGGCATTTCAACAGGGGATAGAATCAGCATTGGCATTCGCCCTGAGAATACGCAGATCGCCGAAGCAGAGACGAGCGGCGGAGTGCTTACAGGCATCATCGATTTTGTGGAACACCTCGGCGAAGTACAAATTCTCTATGTCGATATGCAGGGCTCCGACCGAAAGTATTTGATCAAGGTTGATGGTACGGGCTCCTACGCAAGGATGAATACGATCGACTTTACCGCCCGCGCGCAAGACATCCACGTCTTCGACGCCAATGGCTCTGCCATCGCAACACGAGTAGTGCCGGCCAAACCACACGTCGTAAAAAGTGATGCGACCTTGGGCTAGCGCTGCAATGTCTGCTTAAGTGCAAGTGGGCTATGCTCAAAATCGATGTTCGCGTTCTGTATTTTTCAAGTTGCATCAGGTCTCGTATTCGAAGCCAACTCGACTCAAAGTATGCAAACGTTTTCGGCATGCTGGTGGCAGATTTAACACCATAGCTTGATAGGGAATACTAGGGTCGATGATCCCGCTCTTTGAAGTAGGCCAAGTTTCTCGGTATCAAATATTCGATTTAATTGGAAACATGTCTTCACCAAAGTGATGAAGGCGAGTGTGATGTCGTCGGCATAGCCAACGGACTTGCAGTGGTTCATCGTATCGATCGTGATGTGCGTCGACAGCTTCAATACCGCAGACTTCACAGACATGTCTTTCCAACTGTCCAGCTTTCAGCGCTCGTTGCACCGCCAGATGGGCATCATATTTTTTCGGGTTCGCGCGACGCCAATTTGCCTGCCTCGTGTCACTCTCGATCATTATATTGGGTTCCGGTCACTGCTTCGAAGTGGGCAACGAATGCAAAATATAGCATCAAACCAATTCGCAAGATATGTTGGCCTAGAGACGTTTTCCGAACGGTGTTATTTTGTGGCTGTCCAAAGCTCAACGTTTCCCACCTGCCGAGGAAGAGTAAGCGAAATTTTCGACATTGGCGCTACAATCCGAATTTGCGGGAAATTGCCTCTTGTCGGCATTTTCAAACATGGGGTAATCGCGGCGCGATCGTCCCAGGCCATTTTTGTAAGATGATGGCTGGCGAGGGTGGTTGCCCCCGATAAGATGGAAATACGGGCTCACGATTGGAACCGGGCCCAAACATCAAATGGAGGCAACCGTGGACCAATATATAGGGCTGGACATTTCATTAAAAGATACCGCGATCTCGATCCGACAAGACGGGAAGCGGATCTGGCGGGGAAAGTGTCCCTCTGACCCAAAACTTCTGGCGGAGATGATCCGCAAACACGCTCCGCACGCCAAGCGCGTTGTGTTCGAGACGGGGCCGTTGTCGACGTGGTTCTATCATGCGCTGACAGCCGAGGGGGTTCCAGCAATCTGCATCGAAGCGCGGCACGCGCAAAAGGTCTTGGACGAGACGCTCAACAAGACCGACGCCAATGACGCGGATGGCTTGGCCCATTTAGCCGAAGCTGGGTTCTACAAGGCCGTCCGGTTGAAGGCTTTCGATAGCATGCTGACGCGCACACTGGTGGCGGCTCGCAATCAGCTTTTGACTATCTCGACCCAGCTCAGCAATCAAATCCGCGGCCTGATGAAGACATTCGGTCTTATTGTCCCGAAAGGGAAAGGTCGGATATTTGATGGGAACATTAGGCAATTGCTGGATGGGAATGACGGCCTGGGAAAGATCATATTGCCTCTGCTCGAGGCATGGCGCGACATACGCAGGCGCGCGGCCGATCTTGATCGGCAGTTGCTCGCAGCGGCGCGGGAGAGCCAGGAGACGAAGCTTTTGATGACGATCCCGGGGATCGGCGCCGTCACCGCCATCTCGTATGTCGCAGCGATCGAAGATCCAGAAAACTTCAGAACGTCGCGCTCAGTTGGCGCCTGGCTTGGGCTGACAACGCGGCGCTACCAGTCCGGCGAAGTCGATTATGACGGTCATATCTCACGCAGAGGCGACAACCATCTGCGGGGCTTGCTTTATGAAGCAGCGACGGTACTCCTCACAAGAACCAGTGCCAGAAACGAAAACAGTCTCAGGAGCTGGGGACTTAAACTGCGTGAGCGGCTGGGCTTCAAGCGCGCCGCAGTGGCGGTCGCGCGAAAGCTGGCCGTTATCATGCATAGCATGCTCAAGACAGGGGAAGTGTTCAACGCATTGGCTGGCGCTACCGCATAAGCGAAGAACCAGCCTTCTCACCTCAGCGCGTCAAATCTGATTTGAGGCACTGAGCGTCCGTGCTGCGGACGTGGGTTGGATCATTCCGTTCATGTTCGCTGCAGCTCTTTGAGAGACTGCGCTTCAAACATAGGAAGATCCACCCTGCGAAGACCCATTATGCGGCGACCATGTGTCGACCGCGGAGACAACGCTGCTCCCGGCACCGGATAGCTCTGAAGAAAAAAAGTCGCTGAGGCCCGATCGAACTGAATAACGTACGCCGCCCAGCGTGTTCCGCAGCACGGCGACGTTGACGAGTGCCCACCGCTCCTTGACTCTTGGAACGCTATTAGACAACGAATATTTAACCGCCCTTCCGCACTTGTACAGGTGCGGATTCCATGCCGCGGTTAGGCCTTAAGCGGGCTTACATCAGAGCGATGCGCGTACCCGGTATGTAGCTAACCGACGCGCCTTTTTCTTAATTTCACTTTGGCCGTTGCTTCATGCCAACGGGAAAGCCAACCTTCGTCAAAATAGATAAAAGAACTACTCACACATCCCATTGGGGGCTTGTACATGCGGACCAATGTCTGTTGATTGCCTGCGGGAGTTATTGGGATGGAACTAAATGAAAAGAATTGTCTCGCAGCGATTTGCGCCGGCTGTACTACTTCAAGCAAAAGCTTTTACAAGGACAAAACCAAGGGTGATAAAATATCAATTTGTCGTGCTTACCTAAAAACGCAAAGTGCAACCTTCAGGCAAGACCGCAATATTTATCCGGGCGATTGTCTCGGCTACGTGAAAGCACAGAACGCAGCCATAGTTGCTGGTGTTGCCGTCGCGCTAGTCGGGGCCGCGGCGATTGCTTGCGCTAATAGCAGCAGCGGCTGCCGTGGCGGCGGGGGAGGGTACAGCACTGGTTCTGATTGGGATCAGTTCTACAACCAGTATGGCCAGCTTGTTTGAGCATGTCGAGATATCGGAACCGGACGCTTTACCTATGAGTATGCCTGTTCCGGATTGCCACAAACAGACTACAGATGGCCCGCTAAATATGCATAACAGGCCCGTCGCATAGTGCGCAGGGCAGAACACCCTTGCACATCTCAGCCATTCATCTTCTTCGCGAGGTGGCCCAATGTAGATATTGAGTGTTTCGTCGAAAAATGGCCATGAGTGTTTCTGGCCCGCTTGGGATCTACTTCTGCGTCCCAGCCTTACGCCACCTAAGGATCTTTATCGATACTTGCTAGAATTCGGGCACGGTCGAGAAGCTGTTTCAGAATATCCACTGCCTTGGCAGCCTGCTCCGGCGAGATTGATGGGGCAGGCGACACGCTCTTGCGTTGTATGCGGATATTGCGGAAATCTCCCAAGGTTTTTGCTGCACCCGGAACGACGGTTTCAAGCCGGGTAATCATTGCAGCGAGCTGCGACACGTCAACCTTGTGCTGGGCGTTGGCAATAACTTTGATCCCGGCATGGTTTGCGATGGCAAGACTTGCCTGGCGCACACCTTCAACCGCCAGCAAGAAGCGGGATTGCGTAGTGGTAACCTTTCTGGTGTCCGTTAAATATGCCTCAGCATCTGTCAGGCGCTGGCGAATGACCGCTTCATCGCGCCGGATGATTTTGACCGCGCCAATCTTGACGAGGTTTTGAATGTTTGCTTCCCACGTCATCTTGATCGTTTGATGGCTACTCCAGTTCCGGGACGTCGCCAGATCGAAACAGAATCGTCGGAGGCCCATAGCCTCCCGCCTCAGGCTGGACATCGCGAACCCATGCCAAGACGCCAGCGCATTTTACCGCGAGATAGCGCGCCATTCGAGTGGCATCTTCCGGGGTATCGAACTGCATTGGATCATAGGCAGGCACAAGTTGCCCATTGTCTGCCCGACTGAATGCGACGACAACGATGAGGCGGCGGGATGATCATTGGCGTCAGCCAATTTAGACGTCCCTTTTCTTTGTCAATTTCGATAACTGGGTTTCTATCGCAAGCGCAATATCGTCACGCCGCGCCAACGATAGGTTGTCGGCTATTTCTATAATGGCGGACAGTATTTCGTCTTTGTGCCAGCCTACATCCGATGCTTGGCCGATCAGTTCTATCAGCTTGTCCTCAATCGCCAACTGACATGCATCAAAGCGCTCGGGATGATTTCTGGAATAGTGAGGTCTCGGAATTGGCATGATATCTTTCTCCTCAAAGGATATCTCGTTTCATCAGACGTCATCTCTGCAGCGTATCAGCCGGCTCGGCCCTATTCAGTGACCTCTGATGGAAACTCAATGGGTGCCAGGCCCTGCATGACACGAAGCTTGTTCGCAGTCGTGACGGACAGGTTGGTCCATATGTCGGCTATCGTCTCAGCCGCTTGGATGAGGTCATCATCAATGTCGTGCTGTTCCATTTCTTCGATGATGCGATCAAAGGTCTGGGCGCCTTGCTCGACCACACGGTAAAGCCTGGCTGCCTGCGCAGTGTTCAAATCAGCGATCTCAAGTGTATGCGCAACATCGTCCGCGATCTGCTTGGCGAATTCCGCTTGCTCCTGCAGCGTTGAAATCCAATCGATGGCCATGATCTCCCCCACAACAAATTCGCAGAGCCTATGGTCGCCGTCAATCCGCCTGTGGCCGCGAGGATTGTCACAAATCTCGAGCCGCACAGTGGATCAAGGCCTGGCGAAATTCAAAAGTCCTTATTGTGACGGTGCGCTTATCGCGCTATCGATGTGATAGTTGTTGATGTGGCAGGGGGGATTCATCTTGGCCAAAGGCACCGTCAAATGGTTCAATTCGACAAAGGGATTCGGCTTTATTCAGCCTGACGACGGCGGCGCAGACGTGTTTGTACATATCTCTGCCGTTGAGCGCGCTGGATTGCGCAGCCTCAATGATGGTCAGAAAGTTAGCTACGAGCTGGTGCAGGACCAGAGGTCCGGCAAGACATCGGCTGATCAGTTGAGTGTGCTCTGATGCGCGAGATCCTGCCGTAGGCCGGCGAGAAATCCGGCGTCCCCAAACCTT
>NZ_QPJM01000025.1 GCF_003337575.1 Phyllobacterium bourgognense | reverse complement strand
CCTAAGGGCAACTTATGGGCGCATTCGGCAACCGCCAGCGGCGCCCCGCCCTCGTTGTGCCGGTATATAGACCCCACCCTATAAAACTGTCAACACACCAAATCACAAAAATTCCAAACTTCACAAATCGAACAACACATCCTGGGGATAAACCTTGAGGATGAGCGATTAGGTTCAAGAAAAATGGGCGCCTGCCCACGCAACGCCCATAAAAATAAAATTGTCGTAAATCGAAATCGAAGGCTTGTTTACGCGAGTGTGTAGGCCGTCTTTACGATCGTATAGAACTCCGCAGCATATTTGCCCTGCTCCCGGGGACCATAGCTTGATCCCTTGCGTCCGCCAAAGGGCACGTGGAAATCAACGCCCGCTGTCGGAAGATTCACCATGACCATTCCAGCTTCGGCATTCCGCTTGAAATGCGTTGCATATTTCAGACTGGTAGTGGCAATACCGGAAGAAAGACCGAATGGCGTGTCATTGGCGGTGTGTAGCGCTTCTTCGTAGTTCTTGACGCGGATCACACTGGCCACAGGCCCGAAAATCTCCTCGCGCGAAATACGCATCTGGTTGGTAGCTTCGGTAAAGAGCGCCGGCTGCAGATAGAAACCGGGATTATCGCGGGTCAACCGCTCGCCGCCAAAGGCGAGCTTCGCACCCTCTTTCTGACCAATGGCGATATAGTCCTCATCCTGCTTGAGCTGGCTTGCATCGACAACGGGGCCAATATGCGTGCCCGCCTTCAAGGCATCATCGACTACGACGCTCTTCAGGCGTTCGGTTATCGCCGCAACGAATCGGTCATGAATGCCCTCGGTAACTATGATGCGTGACGAGGCCGTGCACCGTTGGCCTGTCGAGAAGAAGCCGCTGTTGACCGCCGCTTCCACAGCAACAGTCAAATCGGCATCATCCAGAACTACAAACGGATTCTTGCCACCCATTTCCAGCTGGAACTTGCGCATGTGTTCCACTGACGCCGCAGCAACCCTCTTGCCCGTACCCACCGATCCGGTGAACGTAATGGCGTTGACGTCCGCGCTATCGAGAATCGTCTGACCAACGACCGAACCTTTGCCCATCACGAGGTTGAGAACGCCCTTCGGCAATCCAGCGCGATGGAGGATATCGACGATTGCCCAGGAACAGCCAGGCACGAGTTCAGCCGGCTTGAAAACCACTGTGTTGCCATAGGCGAGTGCCGGAGCGATCTTCCATGCCGGGATCGCAATTGGAAAATTCCATGGGGTGATGATGCCCACCACACCCACCGGCTCGCGTGTTATTTCGACGCCGATGTTCGGGCGGGCGCTCGGAAGAACTTCACCGGCAAGCCGTAGGACCTCCCCCGCGAAGAAATCGAATATCTGGGCCGCGCGGAGCGTCTCGCCGATGCCTTCCGGCAAGGTCTTGCCTTCCTCGCGTGACAGCAGTCTGCCTAGCTCATCCTTGCGGGCTGTGATCTCGTCAGCTGTCTTGCGGAGAATGGCGTGGCGTTCGAGGATGCCGGAGCGCGACCATGCGGGGAAGGCCGCTTTTGCAGCTGCGATTGCGCTCAGAGTATCTTCGGCTGTAGCGCGTGCGTATTGACCCACAACGTCATTGGTGTTCGACGGATTGATATTGGGAATGGCGTCGCCACCGGCCCATTCGCCGTTGATCAGATTCTGGTGCAATGTCATGATTTTTCTCTCGCTCTGTTTGGCCGAACCAATACCATAGGACTAGAGTGATTCAACGCGAAATTCCCGCCTCTCGCTTTTTTGATATCCGCAAACAAGCTCGAACGGATCAAGTTTGCCCATAAAATGATGCCGATCAATCGAACTTCAGGTAAAGAATATAATGTCCTATCCACTATTTAGCCTCGAAGGGCGACTGGCTCTGATCACCGGGTCAAGCCAAGGCATCGGTCTTGCACTCGCCAAAGGATTGGCCGCGCATGGGGCTGCGGTGGTAATAAATGGTCGGGACGGGGCAAAAGTGGACGCGGCGGTCGCCGAGTTAAGAGAGGACGGCTACACCGTACATGGTTCTGACTTCGACGTCACTGATCTGCAAGCGGTCAAGGCGGGTGTCGACAAAATCGAGGCCGAAATCGGTGCGATTGAGATTCTTTTCAATAATGCAGGGATGCAGTTTAGAGCACCGCTTGAAGACTTCCCTGAGGACAAATGGCAGCAATTACTGCAGACCAATATCTCAAGCGTCTTTTATACGGGCCAAAGCGTCGCAAAGCATATGATCAAGCGCGGACGAGGCAAGATCATCAACATTGCTTCGGTGCAAAGCGAACTCGCCCGTCCCTCGATCGCTCCCTATACTGCAACGAAAGGTGCCGTCCGCAACCTCACCCGTGGCATGTGCACCGACTGGGCAAAGTACGGTCTGCAAGTCAATGCGATCGCACCCGGCTATTTCAAGACACCGCTCAATCAGGCGTTGGTCGACAATCCCGACTTTTCATCCTGGCTGGAGAAGCGCACTCCAGCAGGACGTTGGGGCAATGTCGAGGAACTGGTGGGCGCGGCTGTATTCCTCGCCAGTGACGCTTCTACGTTCGTCAATGGCCAAATTATCCACATCGACGGCGGAATTACAGCGTCGCTATGATCCGGCTTGTTGTCATGGGAGTCAGCGGTTCCGGCAAATCCTCCGTCGGACGGTCCATAGCGGCAGGTCTGGAGTTGCCATTCGTTGAGGGTGATACGCTTCATCCTCCAGTCAATGTAGAGAAAATGGCATCGGGCATTCCGCTCACCGACGAAGACCGCTGGCCATGGCTCGACAAGATCGGCGCTGAATTGGCGGAAGCCCAAAAAGGTGTCGTTGTTTCCTGTTCTGCCCTGAAAAAATCCTATCGAGACCGGTTAAGGCAGGAAGCAGGCGGGCCACTCGGCTTCATCTTTCTCGACGGAAGTTTAGAGGTTTTGCGTGATCATATGAGCAAGCGAACGGGGCACTTCATGCCCCTGTCCATGCTTGATAGCCAACTCGCAACGCTCGAACCGCCAACCGGAGAGCCATTTGTGTTGCGACAGAACGTTGAGCATCCAGTCGATGAGATCGTATCAGCGAGCGTCGATTGGGTGGGAACACAACCTTGGTAACAATCAACCACGCGGATCAGTGCGTGAAAAGCCCTCGCCGAACTCCCGGCTGCCCGGGACATAGGGGCGACCCACGCGATTGCACCAGTTCTCCCAACCGCGCTCAAATGTGTAGCCTGCCCTTCCGCGCTTGATTGCTGCAATCTCGCCCACCGAGAGATATTCCACATCGCCCATGGCCATGGCCTTCATCTGCATGTCCGCGTTGAGTTCCATATAAACGGAGGTGAACACGACCTCGCGAAGGGAACGGGCCGCCACGGTGCTGCCGTGCCCTCTCATCAGTGTCACGGTCCGATCGCCGAGACAGGCTGCAAGATCGCGCCCCATTGCGAGGTCGGTCACCAGAAGATTGGTGCAATCGCCGAACCTGGTTCGAATATCCCATGTTGGAATGTCATCGCCGATGGGCGCGCACATATGCATGAGCGGACGAAGCTTTTTGCTTGTCACGGTAAAGGGTATAACGCTGGGACTGTGGTTATGCACAACGGCATTGATCTCCGGCCTGGCTTCATAGATGCCTGCGTGAATAAAGCGCTCGGAATATGGTTTGCCGGGTTCGGTTCCGACGCTCTGGCCTTCAAGCGTGAATTCCATGATGTCCGCAGCTTCGACGATTGCAGGGGCTCGCGCTCGCGACAGGAAAAAGCGTTCGGGATTTTCAGGATTCCGAATGCTCACATGACCAAACGAATCCAATACATTCTCATTTGCAAGGATATGATTGGCCGTGACCAGTTCCTCGATAAGGGCGTGCCGATCCATGATCTTTCCTTCTTCCATGCTGTGGGCGGGCGACTTAGCGCTTCCAGGGGACGAGACGTTTTTCGATCTCGTTAAGCACCAATGTCAAAACGAAACCGATGATCGCGATCACGAAGAGACCGACATACATCTGTTCGACGGAGAACGTTTCCCAGGCTGCCCAGATCATGTAGCCGAGGCCGCTTTTTGCACCCATCATTTCTGCGATTGCAATCAGAACCAAGCCCATGCCAACGCCGAGCTTTATCCCGGTCATGATCACTGGCAGCGCTCCTGGTAGAGCGATTGTCCGGAAGGTGTCCCAACGGCTGGCTTTGAAATTGCGTCCGACATCCAGATAAATCTTGTTGATCTCGCGCACACCGGCCGTTGCATTGATCGCGACGGGGAAGAACACACCTACGGCTACCATGAATATCTTGGAGCCCTCTCCCAGCCCAAAGATCAACAGCGCCAGGGGCAAAATGGAGCTTTTCGGAATTGGATAAGTGGCGGAAATCAACGGGTCGAAGATAGCCCGCACCGGCCGGCTGAGCCCCATGATTATCCCGAGAATGAGCGCGGGGATACCACCCACCAGAAAGCCGATAAACAGCCGTTGCAGGCTGGCAGCAGTGTGTTGCCAGAGCTCGCCGGTACTGCTCAGCGTGACAAGCGTTTCAAAGATGCTCGAGGGCGCTGGAAAGAACCGCGTGTCGATCAAGCCTGTTCGCGCTGCTATCTCCCATACTAGCAGGAGAAGAACTGGCGACGCTACGCTGATGACGCGATCACGGGTGTTTTCGCTGAGTTTCCAGGATCGGGTCGGGCGGACCGTATCTGCTTCGATATGAGCGCTCATTTTCGCACTCCTTTTGCTTCATCGAGTTCGCGTGCCCGTTGAACTTCTTCACGCAGGCTCGACCATATCTGATGCACCAGTTTGCCAAATTCGGGATTCTGTTGAAGTTCCAGAACATCACGCGGACGCGCGAGCGAGACTGGAACCACCGTTTTGACGCGTCCGGGTTGCGCGGTCATAACCATGATGCGGTCGCCAAGCTTCACCGCCTCATCCACATCATGCGTGATGAAAAGAACGGTCTTTTTGTTCTCCTCCCAGATACGCAGCAATTCTTCCTGAAGCAGCAATTTGTTCTGCGCGTCCAAAGCCGAAAATGGCTCGTCCATGAGCAATATCTCAGGATCGTTGGCGAAGGCACGGGCAATCGAGACACGCTGTTTCATCCCGCCTGAAAGTTGATGCGGATAGGCGTCCGCAAATTTCAACAAGCCAGTCCGGTCCAGATAGTGGCCAACCACTTCCTTGATCTGGGCTTGCGGCGCCCGGCGCATCTTCAATCCGTAGGCGGCATTGTCCCACACGGTCATCCACGGAAAGATCGAGTCGCCCTGGAAAACCATCGAGTTGACTGGCCGCTGCGATCCTGCCTCGACACTTACGTCGATGCTGCCGTCGGTTGGTGCTTCCAGACCCGCGAGGATGCGCAACAAAGTTGTCTTTCCGCAGCCCGATGGGCCGACGATCATAAAGAATTCTCCGCGAGCAATATCGATGGTGACATTGTCTACGGCCGTGAAAGACCCGAACCTTTTACTCAGGCCTTTGATCCGGATTGCAGGCCGTTCTTGAGACTCCGTTGCAACATCGTCTCGCACAGTCGCTTTCTTGGCCAATGCTTGAATCATCCTTATTCCTACCCTGGGTTCTTTTGCGCTGATCCGAGTTCCTTGAGTGCCTCTTCGACGAATGAATTGTCGATGATCTTGTCAGGGGTAACGCCCCCTTTGATCAGGCCTTGATCTTTGAAGAACTGCCAATCCTTCTGGATGCTCTCGCTATTGACCCGGCCATCGATGTTCACAGCGGGAAGTTTGATACTCCGCAAGAGCTTTTCATCCTTCGTGCCGGAGTACTTCATGATCAAGGCTACGATCTCATCGGACCCCGGGCCATCGAGGCGCCCCTCAGGACCGAAAGCGCTTCGGAAATCACGAATCGCCCGGATATACGCCTTGGCAAACCGCACACCGACATCCTTGCGCGTGCTGGCAAAGTTTTCGCTGAACATCAGCTCGCCGATTTGGGCATTGGGATAATATGTGTCGGTCGGGGCCAGCAAGACGCCGAGATTCTGGTTCAGCATCGGAGTGAGATAAGGCTCGGTCGCTATCACGGCATCCACCGCCTTGCTTGCCAATGCGGCCGCTTGCTGGGGGAAAGGCAGATACACGACTTCCACGTCCCTATACGCCAGGCCAGCACTCTTCATTGCTTCGTTGAGGATGGACTCAGTGCTGCTGCCGCGGGCGACGATAGCGATTTTCCGTCCCTTCAGATCAGCGATCGACGTGACCTCGGTGCCCGCAAGATCTTTTCGCACGACGATGCCATGGAAGCCGAAACCAGGGGCGACCGATGTACGATCCGCAATGATCCGGATCGCTATGTCACGTTCGATGGCATTGAACAGTCCTGCCGATACCGCCCCGCCGGCGACATCGATCTGCCCGGTGCCGAGCGGAGCGATGGCTTTGGCTGCAGAGTCGAAGAAGGTATAGGCCGGTTCGATGCCCTCCTCTTCGAAATATCCCTTGCCCTGCGCAACATTCAGAATGAATTCGCCGGTCGAGGCAACGGTCCCTACTTTGACGACGTCCGCACCCCAGGCTGCGCCAGCCGACAAGAAAATCATCAGCAATGAGCAAACGAGCAAGCTAGTGCGGTTAACTTTTTCAGTCATTTTGAAACCTCCCATCTCCTAATGTCGCGCGAACTCGATCTCAGTGAGCCGCCTTGTACGGACCAAGTTCGCTGGCAGCCTCATTGACGAAGCTTAGATCGACCACTTGATCGACTTGGACATTGCCGTTGATCTGTTTTTGCTCCTTGAAGAAGGTCCAATCCTTCTTCAGGCTATCGACATTGACAGACCCATTCGGATCGACGGCATGGGCCGTCATTTTCCGGATAACGGCAGGATCTTTGACGGTGGAATACTTCGCCATGATGGCCACAACGTCTTCACCGTTCTTGCCTGCGATTTTACCGTTGGCCAACGCGTCATTGTAGTAGCGAATAGCTTGGACGTAAGCCTTCATGAAGCGCTTGGCGACGTCTGGTTTACCCTCTGCGAAGGCCTGACCGTAAAGAATAACCGCAGTTTGAGCGTTCGGATAAAACGTATCATTGCTCGTCAACTGTACGGCTGTCCCAGCGGCTAGAATTGCCGATACAGTAGGCTCGGTTGTTATGCTCGCATCGATAGCGCCGTTTTGATAAGCGACGAACTGTTGAGGGAACCCCAGATAAACCTTGTCCACGTCGCCATATCCGAGGCCGGCACTTTTCAGTCCTTCGTTCAAAACGGATGCATCACTGCTGGCCTGCGCAACGGTTGCAACTTTGCGACCCTTGAGATCGGCGATCGTTTTGACAGACCCGTCATCAACGAGCGCTTTGCGTACGAGGAACGATTGAAAGCCGAAACCGGGTGCATTGCGTGCCTTGTCCGCGACTATCTTCAGACCGACGCCGCGCTCGATGGCGTTGTAGAGACCCGAGGACGCCGCTCCACCACCGACATCGAGCTGCCCCGCACCCAAAGGTGCGATCATCTTTGCCGCGGAATCGAAAGCCACAAAATTTGGAGTGATATCCTCTTCCTTGAAGAAACCCTTGGCGTCAGCAATAAACAGCGCAATGTCGCTGCTCGCATTCGTAAGGCCGATGGATACGCTGTCGGCTGCAAATGACTGGGAGGAACTGGTCATCAGGCCGCCGGCCAGTGCCAGCGAATAGAAGATACGCATCCGTGATCTCAACACCGGTCTCCTCCTGTCTGCAATTAACCTTCTGCCTCGCTACCAGCGAAGGCGGGTTATGGTTGTGGCCAGCTTAGAGACGCCGGTAGATGGCCACAAATAGAGTTTTTGGTAGGGTCGTATAAGTGAAACTTATATCTAGCCCTTGAGACCAAATAGCGCCTCAGCATTGCGGAAGCAGATTTTCTCCATATCCTCCTTGCTGAGATCCAGCGAATTGAGAATCCGCAGCGTATCGCGGATATAGCCCGGCCCCTTTTCGGGATCGAAGGGCGAATCCGAGGCGAAGAGCACGCGGTCGCTTCCATAAAATTCCAAGCCGCACAGCGTCGCCGCCTTGGAGCCGAAAACGGCGGTATCGGCGTAGAAGTCCTTGAAATAGTCAAGGGGACGTTTCTTCAGACGTTTGAGCACAAGGGTAAGATCCTCATCGCTCGTCCGCTTGCCAAGCTGGTCCCAACCGGGTCCAACGCGGCCTTCAAAAAATGGCACCATCGCTCCCATGTGATGGGCTACGACCTTGAGCTCGGGCAGACGGTCCATGAAGCCGGAAAATACCAGACGAGCCATCGCGGCACTGGTCTCGTAAGGCCAGCCAAATGTCCACCAGATCTCATATTTCGACTTGGTCTCTGTCGCATAGTCGGGCATGGAAGCGTTGCGCGAAGGATGCAGCAATACGGGTTTGCCGTGCTTCGCGCAAACTTCGAAAATCTGGAAGAAACGTTCTTCGTCGAGTGGCGCGCCGTTGACGTTGGAATGTATCTGCACACCGTTCGCGCCGAGTTCCGTAAACGACCGCTCTGCTTCGCGGGCCGCAGCCTCCGGCGTGTCCATCGGCAATGCAGCGACAAAGCCTGCGAAGCGATCAGGGTATTTGCTGACGAGTTCGGCTTGGCCGTCATTGCCAATCCGCGCCAGGTCCAATGCCGTCTGGCCATCGCCCATCGCTTCCAGCGGCGGCATTCCGAGTGAAATGATCTGCGTATAATTTTCGAATTCGTCCATTACCCGGAAACGCGTATCGAGATCATAGATGCATGGGACGCCTTGCATCCGCTTGCCGATGTCCTTGCCAGCGCCCTCAAGGGACTGAATGCGCTCCCAAAGAGCTTTCGGGAAGAAATGATTGAACGCGTCGATGTATTGCATAGGAAACTCCTCGATATGGTGGAGTCACACTAGAAACTCTGTTGGTTAGGGACTAATACCGTTTGCTTAAGCGTGTTATAAGTAACGCTTATAGCGCAGGAAATGGCATGAACCTTCGTCAGCTTCGGTACTTTATTACAGTCGCACGCCTTGGCAGTTTCACTGCGGCGGCCCGAATTCTCAACGTGTCTCAACCTGCACTCGGATATCAGTTAAAGCTCCTGGAGGACGAGCTCGGCGTGATCTTGCTCAAACGGCACTCTCGTGGCGTGCGTACTACGGAAGCAGGGCGCACTCTGATTGAGACGGGGACCAGGGCACTGGAGGCCTTCGCGGAAGCAGAGCGCTCGGTCGCGCATTTTGGCAAGCCCAACAGCAAGCGCATCTCATTGGGTGTTGCACCAACACCCGGCCGTGCGCTGCTGCCCAAACTGTTGCCGCTGGCGACAGGAGCCGGAGATGTTCTGCACATTGTTGTTCAGCAGGGAATGAGCGACGAGCTCATCGATGCCATGACACGGGAGGAACTGGATGCGGCGCTGTGCTACGACCCGCCGGATTTACCGCATATTCGCGTCGTTCCTCTCTATAAGGAATACCTCTATCTTGTCGGCTCGAACGGCGTGGCATCCAACACGGACAACACCGTGCCATTCGACAGGCTGTCGGAGTTTCCCTTGGTGCTTGACGGAAAGGTCCGACCGATCAGACGGCTGATTGATGAGATCGCCACAAGCCGGCAGACCAAGCTGGACCTGATCGAGGTGGAACCTGCCAATGTGAAGCGCGAAATCATCATGCATCACGGCCGCAGCACCATCGTGCCATACGGCCTGTTTCTGGATGAGATCCGTGAACAGCGTGTCACGGCGCGCCGCATCACGGACCCTCAACTGGAGCGGACCGTCGCACTGGTCCTTCATCAATCATTGTCTGCGAACACAGCTCACTTGCTTGAGGCGCTTATCCGCCCGCTTGTTATGCGAATTATTGAGGGCGGCGAACTCGGCTGGCGAAATCCAGACCTACCGCTAATATAAATCGCATATTATGAGAATATTCTGGACCAGGAGCGATGTTTAACGGGGCGTCGACCCTATTAGACCCGATATTTCTCGCCGCGCTTTCGGCCTTGCCCGACATCGAGGAACAATTCCTCCAAGCGGATCTCACGGTCGATCAAACCTTGCTGATGAGCATAGCCAATAACGGTTTCGAGATTGTGCCGGTTGCGCTCGCCGAGGCCATAAGCCCAAGGATCGTCACCAAGAATGTCAATCTGCTCCTCCCAAGCCTCGCGATACCATGCCAGAGGGACAACACGCGGATTTTCCATCCTCTGCATGGCAAGTCGCTTGGCCTCGTTGAAGGCCTGAAACAGGTTGATTGGCACCCAAGGGTGACGCTCGACAATTTCTGGTCGTATTCCCATGACATGCATGATCGGGAAAATACTGGTTCTTTTGTAATACGAGATCTCGTCCTGCTTGTAGTCAGAGAAGAGACGCCCTACCCGCGGATCCTTCTCAACGATGGCGTCTATCAGATCCGGATGCAGCAATGCATCGATTTCACCATCAAGTAGCATTTTTTCGACGGATTTATCATCAGGCAGGCGGGTCAACTTCAAGCCTGCGGGCGGTGTGAAATCAACATCCTCGTCGAGTTCAGCAAACCATTCGATCGATTGGTGAGGCACACCATATTCGCTCTCAAGAATGCCGCGCAGCCACAACGTCGCCGTTACCAGATAATTCTTGACCCCCACACGCCTGCCGATCAGGTCCTTCGGTTCGCGAATGCCGCTCTTGCTGTTGACGAAGATAAAGCCGTGCCTGAAACGACGATGGAGGAAGACCGGAATTGCATTGAACGGCAGATTGCGGCCGCGGGCGGTGATGTAAGATGAAAGGGAAACCTCTGCGACATCGAATTCGCCATTTCGGAGAAAGCGCCAGTGGCGCGTCGTCGAATCCATTTCCGTCAATATCGTCAGTTCTATGCCATCTGGCTTGACCTGACCTTCCCGCAACGCCCTGACGATCTCATAGTCACCACATGCCAGGGTCAACTCGACCTTTTTTGTCACTCTTTATCCTCCGCAACTGCGTTTGTATCACCCGCTCCAAGCAGGTGTCATCCATGAATCAATTCAGTCAAAGGCGGGTCGCACGCTTTGCAACATGAAATTTTATCCCACATTACGAGATTTTTGTAAATTAGCGATTGACGGGAAATTCCACCTGACGATAAAAAGCATGGTGAGCAGCGTGACGATGTCGTTGGCAGCTTACCCGTTCAATTCTCGCCGGCGCTCGCGAACGTTCCGGCGATAACATGAGTGACCTGACATGACAGATACAGATGTCCTTATCGTTGGCGCCGGCCCGGTCGGCCTTACCTTGGCCATCGACCTCGGCCAGCGCGGCGTGAAATGCACGCTTATCGAGCAAAAGGAAGCACCTCAGTTTCTGCCGAAAATGGAACGATGCAACGCGCGGACGATGGAAATTTTTCGCAGGATGGGCCTCTCGCAAAAGATACGAGCAGCGGGTCTGGACGCTGATGTACCCATGGACGTGTTTATCGTTCTCGCGATGGACAAGCCTCCGCTGCTGCAACTGCCTTATCCATCTGTCGCGGAGTCACTTGAGCAGATAGAGAAAAGTCCGGATGCCAGCTTGCCGCTCGAAGCCTATCAGCTCATCTCACAATACACGCTCGAACCTCTGCTGAAATCCGTAGCCGAAACGCTCCCGTCAGTGACTGTGCGCTATGGATGCGAATTCATATCCTGCGAGCAGGACGATGAAGGTGTGACGGCAAAAACTGTCGATTTGAGCGGCAACATCGAGCAGATACGCGCGAAATACCTCGTCGGCTGTGACGGAGGAACCAGCCCGGTGCGCAAGCAGCTTGGAATCAAGCTGCGCGGCGAAGGCAATCTCCTGCACTTGCGCCAGGCACTCTATTATAGCGAAGATCTATATGATCGCATTCCAATCGCCGGCGGTCCGGGGAAAGGCCGTCATTATCACGTCGCCGACGGACAGGCGACCTTCCTTATCATGCAGGATTCCACCAAGCACTGGACGTTGCATGCCGTTGTCGAACGCGATGAAGACATGGCGCAGCAGTTCGAAAAGGCAGTCGGTGTGCCGGTCAACTACGAAATGCTTTACGTCGGCCAGTGGAAACAAAACCTCCTGCTCGCGGATCGCTATGGTGCGGGGAGGATATTCCTCGCTGGCGACTCTGCTCATCTCGTCATTCCTACAGGGGGCCTTGGCATGAACACCGGTGTCGGTGATGCTGTCGATCTAAGTTGGAAACTCGCGGCGACCCTGCAGGGCTGGGGCGGCCCCAACCTGCTCCGTTCTTACGAAATCGAACGCCGGCAGATCGGTGACCGGAACGTCGGCGCATCGCGCTACGCATCGCAAGGACGCCGTAAATGGCGCTCGCAATACCGCCCGGACATTACCGACGATACGCCGGAAGGCCAGCACACACGTGATAGCCTGACCCGCGTCGCCGATGTCGAACAGCGCAAGACCAATGAAATGATCGGGGCTGAACTCGGATACCGCTATGTCGGTTCGCCCGTCATATGGGATGAGCCCGGTGGGCCTGAGCATCTCTTCCGCGAGTACAACCCCACCACGTGGCCGGGAGCCCGCTTGCCGCACATCTGGATCAATGAAGGTGACGCAGTTCAGGATCGCATCGGCCGAGGCTATACACTTCTGCGGCTCGGCGGATCCTCGGCAGAAACAAGCGCCCTGCAGCAGAACTTCAAATCGCTCGGCGCACCGTTTGAAATCCTCGATATAACGGCCGGCAAAGCCCGTGACATCTATGGATATGATCTCATTCTGGTAAGGCCAGACATGCATGTCGTGTGGCGTGGCAATCGCCTACCAGACGATATTGCAGGCTTGGCGGCCTTGGCGACAGGACATTGACATCAATTTGATGGAGTTGTGTTCCCTTTAACCCCGGTCTAAATCTCGGCTGTTGGTGAGCCACAAGGTTGATTCCACTGCATCAAGGAGAAGTCTTTGCAGAGTCACGAGCGTATGCTGGGAATTCTCGATCTCTTCGACAGCGACGAGAATTATGTGGCGCTGACTTTCGATGAAATACACGCTCGCGTCGGCTATACGCGCTCCACGCTCTATCGTTATCTGAAAGCGTTGACCGACGCCGGCCTCCTCTCTTCCCTGCCCGGTCTTGGCTATGTGCTCGGCTCGCGCATCATTGAACTCGACTACAAGATCAGGTCGGGCGATCCGCTGATCCGTGCCGCACGTCCGGTCATGGAAGAGATTGCCAGCCAGTTTTCCGGTATTGCCCTGCTATGCCGGAAGTACCGTGAACATGTCCTGTGTATCCATCAGGAACGCGGCACTGAAACTTTGCAGAGTAACTACGATCGAGGACGCGTCCGCCCGCTGCTTCTCGGCGCCGCCTCAGTTGCGATTCTTGCCTATATTCCAGCGTATCAGCTAAGTAGGCTCTACAATCGAATTCCGGAGGAATTTGATGCGGCGGGCTTTGGCAAATCGCTTGCTGAAGTCAAAGCAAACCTGAAAGTGCATCGCCAGCAGGGTTGGGTTGTCACGACTGGGGAAGTTACACCGGGAGTAGCTGGTATTGCGGCCCCCGTCTTCGATGGTGAGCATGACGTTCTCGGCAGTCTCAGCCTCACGGTGCGCGAGTCCCAGATGACGCCGGACAAGGTGCAGCGGATAGCCGAACAAGTCGTGCTGTGCGCCCGTATAATTTCAAACGCTGTAGCACAAAATTAGAAGGCGGTCGCGCTGTCGCGACGACTGCCTTTGCCATATCCTCAAGCTGCGAGAACCGTACACTTCTCAGGATCTATCGCAATATGTATCTGTTCTCCCACCAGCGTGCGAACCGAAGGGTGGGCCCGCGCCAGAAGCTGTGTTTCGTTCACGTCGATCTTGAAATCCTGGCATTCACCGAGAAACACCTTGGCTCTCACGGTACCGACAAACAGCGAGTTCGACGATGGTGCGGGGGCGGTGTCGGACAGATGTACATCCTCCGGCCGTATCGACAATGATACATTGGCGCCGATCGAAATTCCGGGTTGCGCATTAACGTTAAGCTGGCCAATTCGGGTGTCTACGACCAGCCGGTCGTCCGCACCGCCGCGTACAGTACCCTCGACAAAATTAGTGGTGCCGATGAAATCAGCGACAAAGGTATTTGCCGGGCGCTCGTAAATATCGCGCGGCGATCCAATCTGGACGATCTTGCCTTCATTCATGACGGCAATTTCGTGGGAAAGCGCCAGTGCTTCGCTCTGATCGTGCGTAACGTAGATCGTGGTTAGACCAAGCTCGCGCTGCATCTTCTTCAGCTCGAACCGCATTTTGTCGCGTAGCTTAGCATCGAGATTCGACAGAGGCTCATCGAGTAGCAGCAATCTTGGTTCCATGACGAGTGCGCGTGCCAGTGCAAGCCGCTGTTGCTGGCCACCTGACAATCGTGTGGCCTCGCGCTCCTCGACATGATCGAGAGAGACCGCGGCCAATACTTTCATGACCTTGTCGCGGATATCCTTGCTGGAGAGGCGCTTTTTCTGCACCTGCAACGGAAAAGCCGCATTCTGGAAGACCGTCATATGCGGCCAGATGGCATAGGACTGAAAGACCATGCCGAATTGCCGATGGTTCGGTGCTACGAAGATATTGCCGGCCGAGGAGTAGACCACCGTATCATGGGCCTTGATGACACCCTTTGAAGGACGCTCAAGCCCCGCAATTGACCGCAAGGTCGTGGTCTTGCCGCAACCACTCGGTCCAAGCAGAGTAAAGAGCCGCCCGGTCGGAACAGAGAAATTTATATTGCTGGCGGCAAGTACGGGCTTGGCGCCCGGCGCCTGATAGGTCGTGCTGAGATTTTCAACTGATAACATGGTTTCCTCCCAATTATATCAAACGTCCTTGACGCCGAAGCGCTTCGACAGTGTTTGCACGACCATCAGGAAGCCAAAGAGCGCGGTAATCATCATGACGCCGAAGGCCGACAGCTCGATATACTGGCCGTTCTGCCAGAACTCCCAGATCATAATCGAGATGACTTCATTGCCTGGGCTGTAGAGCAGGATCGAGCTGGACAATTCGCGCACCGATACGACAATGATGTATATCCAGCCCGCCATCAGGCCCGGCTTCAACAGCGGAAGAACGATCCGCCGGAAGATCGTAAACCACGAGGCGCCGCTCATGGCTGCGGATTCTTCCAGTTCCTTGTGAATCTGGATCATTGAGGTGCTGTTATAGCGCATGCCATAAGGCAGGAACTTGATGACGTAAGCCATCAGCATGATCCACAACGTGCCATAGATGCCGATGTCGAAGTTGAGATAAAAGATCATCAGCGAAAGACCGAGGACGATACCGGGAAACACCAGCGGCAATGATGCCAGCATGTCGAGTACCCAGCGACCGGGGATCTTTGTCTTGATGGTGATCCAGCAGATGACCGAGGTCAAAAGCATCACGACCGTAGCACCGCCGATAGCAAGCTTCGCGCTATTCCAGACCACGCCGTAGAAGCCGGGATACGCCAGCACCTCGCCATAGGCGGCAAAGGAAAGGTTGTGCAATGCCGCCCATGATGGCGCCGCATAGTATTTTTGCAGCGAGGCCCACAGAAGCACCAGAAATGGCAGAGCGACCACAAAGATGCAGTAGAGAATGAAAATGCCGGCTGTGGCGTAACGCCAGCGGCCAATATCCGACACACGTGGCCGAAACCCCTTGCCGGTGACGGTGGAAAACCTCGAACCTTGGCTGGACAGTCGCGATTGATAATAGATGCCAAGCGAGGTGATCAGCAACAGCGCCATCGCATACGCGGAAGCAAGACCGATATCGCTTGGATAGCTATGGACTGCGTCATAGATCGCGGACGTATAAACGCGCAGTCCGACAGGTAAACCAAGTAGCGCCGGTACTTCGAACGACTCGATGCCCCTGACAAACAGAATGAGAAACGCCGCAAGGATTGCCGGCCAGGCCAATTTGAGTGTGATCTTGAAAGCCACCTGTATGACGGAAGCACCGCTCATCAAGGCAGACTCTTCAAGCGACGGATCCATCGATCTGAATGCGGCCGTGACCAGAAGAAAAGCGATCGGCGCATAATGCAGGCCATCAACCCATATCATGCCCGTCAGCGAATAGATGTTGAACAGCGGTGTCGCGAGGCCAAACCAGTCTCTGAATATCTGATTGAAGATCCCGATCTGCGGGCTTGCGAGCATAATCCAGGAAACGGTGAACAGAATGCCGGGAATAATCAGAGGAACAATCGACATTGCGAAGAACAGGGATTTGAACGGCGTATTGGTACGCTCATTGACCCAGGCAAAAAATGTTCCGAGTACGAGCGCGAATGCAGCCGTTCCGAATGCGAACTTCAACGAGTTGAACATAAGTCCGAGTGAATCGGTCGTGCCGAATGCCGTGGCATAATTCTCAAGCGTAAAAACGGCAGGAACCTGGGCGGTCGACGTCGACGCGAAACTCTGCCAGATCAAGAAACCAAGTGGAATGAGCGCGAGCCAGGCAACAACGCTAATGCATAATCCGATGACCACCCATTTCATGTCGAATGAACGGCCCCAGCCTTGCACAAGCGAGGTATGAACGGTGCTACCGTCGGGTGTCGTTACTGCCATTGGTTCCTCCCTGTTGTGCGGTCGCTTGGCACGACTCTTCTTTTTACGATTTAGATCAAATCACGAAAGCCTCGAGCGTTTCAGGCGCGAACAATTCCTCGGCCTTTAATTGACGGCGCGAAAGGCCTTGTTCGTATGAATATCTGAGGAAGACGTCCAAGGTCTTCTTGTTCTTATCGAAGCCATTGGGCCAGAAATCTGCACCCATCTCGCTCTCAGTCTCTTCGTAGTGAGCAACGGCCCAAGGTAACATTGTCTTTAGAGCCGCCGTTTCCTGAAGATCGCGATAGGTCTTTTGTTGAGATGCATTGAGCGCTTTGAAGATGGATTGGGCAACCCAGCGGTTCTTTTCATATACCTCACGTCGGATCACAAAGGTGTGCATGATCGGGAAAATTCCGGTACGGGAAAAGTACTCGCGTTCGACACTGACATAATTGTCGAAGAGACGCTTCACGGTTCCGTTTTTCCCCTCAAAGGTTGAGGGCTTCCGAGCCGTATAAAGTGCATCGATCTCACCGTCTCGAAGCATGGCCGCAAGAGTCTGCCCCGGGCCGATCGGTTCGACCTTGATATTATCCGGCAGCGAGAGTTTCAGCTTTTCAGTGCGATTGGGCGATTCCTCGCCGCCCGTCCGATAGGTGACGCTATCCACCGGCACACCGAATTCGTCAGAGAGTATGCCCCGGATCCAGGCTGGCGCCGTCATCTGATATTCCGGGCAGCCTACGCGTTTCCCGATGAGATCCCTCGGTTCGCGAATATTGGAATTGGCGTTGACGTAGATCGACGAGTGCCGAAAAAATCGCGACGGAAAGAAGGGTATGGCAATAAACGGCCGCTCCTCCTTGAACAGCGAAACCACGTAGGAGGAAAGTGACATCTCGGCGACATCAAACTCCTTGTACCGGAGCATACGAAAGAAGGTTTCCTCGACGGGGAGGCTAAGGCAAGTCAGATCGATACCATCGGGACGGATCGACCCGTCCATCACACTGCGTGTACGATCGTAATCCCAACAGCCCATCGTCAAACGCAGATTGCTCATGCCAGTTCCTACCGTGTTTCCTGTTGCTCACGTCGACGTTGCGACCGGTCCGCTTTTTAGCTGGCGTAGATCAACACACTCTCTCTATCCAAGAGTTTTTTCATGGGAGAGCTCGCAGCTTTTTGATGTTCAAGCTGCCGTCTGTCGCGTGTACAGTCAGGAAGACTGGCAGGTAAATATTCGCCTTGAGCGAGACCGCCCTGAAAATTCAGTCATAAAATTCAAGCTGCCGACTATCCAGTGGAGGAGCCGGTTGGTCAGCTTGCGGGGAAAATTTGGAGGAGGAAACCATGAATTTACAACGCCGCCTATTGATGCTCGCGGGCGCTGCAGCCTTCGCGCTTTCGGCATTTGGCGTGCCAGTCTTTGCAGCCGACAATGCCTTGCTCGTTTCCAAGGACGCTGGCCGCGGGGACAAACTCGTCGAAGCCGCAAAAGCAGAAGGTACGCTGACGCTTTATACGTCAATTGCGCAGAACGATCTGCAGCCACTGATCAGCCCTTTCGAGGAGAAATATGGCATCAAGGTCGTTCCTTGGCGTGCGAGCGGCGACACGGTGTTGCAGCGTGTCATCCAGGAGCAGAGGGCCGGCCGCAATACAGTTGATTCAGTCCACATCAGCGTACCCGAAATGGAAGCACTGCACCGTGAGGGTATGTTTCAGCCAGTCGAATCTCCCTATTTTGCCGATCTGCTGCCAGGGACGGTACCTGAGCACAAGGAGTGGGTGAGCACGCTTTTGTCGGTGTTCGTACAAGGCTACAATACCAACCTCGTCAAGAAGGAAGAACTTCCAAAAACTTATGAAGATCTTCTCGACCCGAAGTGGAAGGGGAAGCTCGGCTTCGAAGTGGAAGACATCGACTGGTTCACGACGGTCGTTCAGAATATGGGCGAAGAAAAGGGCTTGAAATATTTTCGCGATCTTGTTGCCGGCAACGGCTTGTCAATTCGCAAGGGTCACTCTCTGTTGAACACACTCGTCGCAGCGGGCGAAGTGCCGATAGGACTTACGCTCTATAACTATATGCCTGAACAGGCAAAGAAAGACGGAGCTCCCATCGACTGGTTTGCACTTGAACCCGCGATCGCACGTGCCAACGGAATCGGAGTCATCAAGACCGCTCCTCACCCCAACGCTGCAGCACTTTTCGAAGAATATATGTTGACGGAAGGTCAGCCGATCCTGAAGCAATTGAACTACGTCCCAACCTCAACGAAAGTCGAATCACCTTTGAAAGGCATTGCGCTCAAGATTGCTGATCCGGTGGAGAAACTCGACAACTCAAAGAAATGGGAACCGCTTTACCAGAAAATCGTCGTCCGCGGAGAGGCAGACTGATGAATTGGCCGCTTTCGACTATTCGAGGGCGGCCGAAGATTGCCCCGCACTGCCGCAACGGCCAATAACCGTGGCGTGTGGCCCTATGCGATCAGCGAGCGTATCGACCAGCATGTCGATAAAATCGCGCAACGTGCCTTCTTGCTGAATCGCCATACGATTTGGTGATTCAGCAAGATAAAGCGTCCGGACCAACTCCGGTCCTTCGATGGTGTGTGCCTCGATCACACCTCTTGCGATTTCTTCGGCAGCGACGCCATATGGAACGATACTCGTCGCGACGCCCCGTTCAACCAGCGTTTTTATCGTCTCGAGCGACTGAATGGTGAAGCGCACATTGACGGGTACCGTTGATACCTTCGCTGCCCTGTGAACGGCTCGCCAAACATTGTCACGGTCGCTCGGAAGCGCCAAGTTCGAGGCCACGGCGTCTCTGAATTGCACTCCTCCTCGTGGGAAAGCGCTGCCGGGCGCAGTGATGAAAAACAGATCTTCCTTCATCAGGGCCGTCCGCATCGAGGTGATGCTTTCGGTGACGTCGTAGGCCAAAGCCAGATCGATCTCGTCCCGAAGCAGGAGATCGACAAGTACGAAGCTCAGTTCCTCGACAAGTCTTACCGATACGCCCGGGAGTTCAGACATGGCGGAGACGAGGAAATCAGCTCCGACAAGCCGCATGATGCTAGGTGTGACGCCAATAGAGATATTTTCGAGGGCGGCCATGCGAAACGCGGACACGTCCCTTTTGGCTTCTTCCACCAGGCGCATGATTGCAACGCCGCGATCGAACAGCAGGCGACCCGCTTCGGTCGTGGTTATCCCACGTGAATGGCGCACAAGAAGTTCAACGCCGAGCATGGTCTCGAGATTGCGGATCTGCAGACCAAGCGCGGTTTGAGAGACATTCAGGCGTTCAGCAGCTTTCGTCATATTGCCGGTTTCAACCGACTTGATGAAATTACTGAGCTGTTTCAGATTGATAGCGTCACCTCATCCAAATTTCTCTAAGCTGCCAAGCCGCGCTTTGCCTTTCGCGCGAGATAGTCGAAATTTACAATATATTGCTCGTGCCGGTCCAGAGTGCGGCACAATCTCTCGACATCGTCTTTGTCGAATTCTACGAGATCTCCTCCCAGAGACTGCAAAATGACCTGATCCTCACATGCGTTCTCAAGCATTATCGTACGAACGACAGCCTCTTCAATAGAATTTCCGGCCACTGCGACGCCATGGCCCCGCATCAGCACCGCCTTGTAGTTCCCCAGGGCCTGGGCGACACCCCGGCCGGCCTCCTGACTTCGTATCAAATTTATCGTGTCTTCATAGTAGCCGACACCGTCAAAGCTCGCACTTGGCTGCGAGCACGCCCGCCATGGTCTGCGCGTCGAGGACAAGGCAACGGCATATTTAGGATGTGCGTGAACGACCGAATTGAGATCGGGCCGGATTTTGAAGATCTCCGAATGGATAAATACTTCGCTATGCCGCTTCCCACCACCGCCGATTTTCTCACCCTCCAGATTGCAAATAACGATGTTTTCCATCGTTATCTCCTCAAACCCCAAGCTATGAGGCTTCATGAAGAATATCGAAGGATCGGACGGATCGCGCACGGAGACATGACCACGTGTGAAATCACCGAGGTTGTGCGCGTCAAGGATGAGGCCTGCCTCAATCAATCGTTGCTTCAGGTGGTCCACCATTTAATATGCTCCGTTCAAGTTGTGTACGAATTCCGGGCCGTTAGCCGGTTGCCAGCGGCAGGTATGTTGTTCAGCTGATGGAAGCCTAGAGGGCGAGGGTCAGCCGCGGTGTCTTGGAGCCGGAGCAACAGATCATCATGCCGCCTTCAGCTTTTTCCTCATCCGAGAGAAACATGTCGCGATGATCGGGCTCGCCCTCGACTACCTGCACTTGGCAAGCACCGCAGATGCCTTGCTCGCACGAAAAATCCACATCCAACCCGGCATCGCGCAGCACCTCAAGGATCGATTTTCCCTCAGGAATCACAAATTCGCGGCCCGATTTCTCGAGCATGACGACAAAGCCCCCCTCGCGCGAGACTTCTTCGACAGGAGCAAACCGCTCCAAATGAACATGGCCGGGATCACGTCTCTTGTATTCGCCTCAAATGCGTCCAGCATAGGCGCCGGGCCACAACAATAGAAATGCGAATTGGCAGGTGCGTGATCGATGAGGGCGCCCAGATCAAGAAAGTTTCCTGCTTCGACATCGATATGGATACGTGCCTCGGACAGTTTTTCGAGTTTCTCCAGAAAAGCAACATCGCGTCGGTCCCGGCACGCATAATGCAATTCAAAACTGCGGCCGAGTTCCTTCAGTCGCTCTGCCATGCACCAGATGGGGGTAATACCGATTCCCCCAGCGATGAGGACAGTATGTTCAGCGGTTTCCACCAATGGAAAATTGTTGCGGGGAACGCCAACCGTTAGAACCGATCCAACTTTTACCGAATCATGAAGGCAAGCTGAGCCACCACGGCCGGCGGCATCCCGTTTGACTCCAATCGTATAGCGATTGTCCGTACCCGAATGTACGAGCGAATAGGGTCGGATCATGCCATTCGGCAGATAAATGTCGATATGCGCTCCGGGTCCGGCCGCAGGGATAGCCTCGCCAGCGATAGGCTCGAACTCATAGAGGTTTGTCTCATGCGCCAGGTACTGAATCCCGGTCAGACGCATTGTGATCGTTTTGGTGGGAACGGCTTCCAATTTCTTCTCCCTTATCCCGACGGTGGTCCTCCCACTCCCGTCGTTGGCGGCCAGTTGCAGCCTCAGCCGTCAGACCGTCGCAGATTGATTTCATCAAGACGCGGCAGGCGCGGTTTAAGCGCCTCTGCAGATTCTTTCAGTAACTTGCGTGCCGAGTTGATCCGCTCGTCGGAGAAGCGGCTTATCAGGCCAGACACGGACAGGGATCCTATCAATTCGCCATGCCGGTTGACGATCGGCACTGCGACTGCGGCGAGATCCTCATCGCGTCCGCCCTTCGATACGATTGAACCGGTTTCCCGCAGTTCAACCGCTGGTTTGGAATCCGCCACAGTGCCGTACCAGGTCAAAAGCACGCCAGCGGCGCCTTGATCGAGTGGATGCCTGGTTCCCTCTTCCAGGTGATGCCGCGTGCTGCGTGGAGAATTCTCCCTGTAGAGACAGACACGTTCATCGCCGTCACGCACGTAAAACGAAGCGGTTTCCTGAGTGATCGTGGTCAGATGACGCAGCACCGGCCTGATAAGCGCTTCAAGCGTGAATTTCGAGCGGCTTAGTTCGCCGAGCCGGCGCAATTCGGGGCCAAGCAAATAACGCCCATCAGCGCCTTTATCCAGGAAACCCGTATGCAGAAGCGAAGCTGCCAACCGCAGAATCGTACTCTTGTACAGACCCGAACGCTGGGAAAGCACCGACAACGTCAGGGCCTCTCCCGGCTCTTCAAAACATTGCAGCAGCGCGATAGCCCGTTCGACTGCTTCAACGCGCGCTCTACCAACGTCCACTTCATCGCTCGATCCATCCATGACAATCACCCTAACATTCCAACGGCATTCTGTCCAGCAGAACATGATCCGCTTGACAGAACATTTATAATGATTACAAACTAGAGGCGAGAGGGTCGAACGTGGGCCGTCGTCCGGCATGCGAATTTCATGGCCCTGATTCGTGCTCTCGGGCTGCCGCAAACTTGGGAGAAGAAAATGCTCACGAAAGAACAGAACGAACGCTTGACCAGCGTTGGTCCCGGAACGCCAGGCGGCGAACTGATGCGGCGCTATTGGCTGCCGATCGCGCCTTTTGCTGAACTCCTGGAAAATCCGGTCAAGAAAGTACGCATTCTTGGCGAAGACCTCACACTGTATAAGGACAAGAGCGGCAATCTGGGTTTGATCGGCGATCGCTGCCTGCATCGCAATGTCGATATGAAGTTCGGCATTCCGGACGAGTGCGGATTGCGCTGTCCCTACCATGGCTGGCTTTACAACGAGACTGGCAACTGCGTCGAACGGCCAATGGAGGGCGCTCCGCAAGCCGAGATCAAACAGAAGCTCAAGGGTTACCCGGTGCGGGAACTTGGTGGCCTGGTCTTCGCTTATATGGGTCCGCTTCCGGCCCCGGACCTGCCCCGATGGGATCTGCTGGTATGGCCTAATGCCATTCGCCAGATTGGCATAAACATTATCGACTGCAACTGGCTACAGTGCCAGGAAAATACCGGCGATCCGACCCATAGCGCCTGGGCGCACGGTCACATGTTCGAATATGTACTTGAAAAGAAAGGGCAACTTGAGGACCGCAGCTCCGACAATATGCATACGCTGCATCAGCGCAAACGTGTGGGCGTCGGGATCAAAGAGATCTATGCCAATCAAACCGAGCATGGCTTCCGCAAAGGCATCCGCTATTCCAAGGCGCTTGGCGCGGATTCCGACAAAGATCAGGAGCACTCCACTGTCATTTTCCCGTTCTACACGCAGACGGGCAAGACCGGGGCGACGCGCAGCGAATATCAGATCCGCGTGCCTATCGATGACACGCACACCTATCACATCTGCTATCAGGCCTATTCAGCTCCGCCCGGAGTCGAGGCTCCCAAACAGGATGTCGTGCCATATTATATTCCGCCGACGCATGACGAGAAGGGTGAACCCATCCTCGACTACGTTCTCGCCCAGGATGCAATCGTCTGGGTTGCGCAAGGCCCTATAGCGGATCGCACCACGGAACTGCTTGGCCGTACCGACATTCCGATTGTGGTATTGCGCCGTCAGCTCGACGAGCAGATCAAACGCGTTGAACAAGGGTTGGAGCCGATGAACTTGTTCTGGAAGAGCCCGGATATGATTCACCCTACCGGCTCGCCACCCGACTATTCCAAGCCCGAGACGCTGATCAAACACGGCTTCCGCAGGTACTACCACAAGGGCTTTGCCAATGACGACGCCGACCGCTACGGTCCGTTGATTGAAACGGTCAAGGATCTGCATCGCAAGATCGAGGAATACGACATCAAGCGTGCCGGGCAAGCGGCGACCGAACACGCCTAGGCTATCGCGCCCGCGCCGCCAGACTTTAAAGATTGGCGGCGCGGCTTTTCGAGCTGGAGCAGGATTGAAATGCCAATTACACGCGAAGCCATCGAGGCTGTCCTCAAGGATCTGATCGATCAGGTACCGACGATGTCCGTCAGGTCGGTCACCTTGACGCCGTCGATGCCAGTCGAGGGACAAAACGTAGTTGCGCGCATCGATGTCTCGAAAAGCCGCCATGTCCTGTGCGAGATTACGCCCGGTGGCAGCCTCCAGTCGGCACGGGTCATAGAGAGCTGAACCTTCCGCAATAAAAGAATCCTAGACGGCTGTCGGGTCCCACCGGCTGTCGATGCATATCTGGAGTAACACATGAAACAGCGCCGCGTCGGATCGACCGATCTGGTCATATCCGAAATCGGTTTTGGTTGTGGCGGCAATGCCGGTCTCATGGTGAGTGGCGAATATGCCGAGCAATTGCGCGTTATTGCGCAAGCCCTGGAATGTGGCATCAACTACTTCGACAATGCGCCTGACTATGGCACTGGTGCGGCCGAAGACAATCTCGGTCGCGTCCTGAGAGAACTCGGTGCTGATCCCGTTATCAATACCAAGGTCGAGATCCGTGCCGAGAACCTTGATGATATAGCTGGACATATCGAAAGGTCCGTCGAAGAAAGTTTGCGGCGGCTCAAACGCGATACAATCGATATCGTGCAGATTCATAATGGACCTGTCGCAGCACGACCCGACATGGAAGGTAAATACTACGCCACGCTTTGGGCTGAAGACTATCATCGGCAAGGCGGCGTACTGGAAGGCGTCGACGCCATTCTCCGGCGGGGCAAGGCGCGTCATGCGGGTTTCGTGTGTCGCGGCAACGATATCGATGAGGTGCGTCAACTCCTTGATACCGGCCTCTTCCACATGATTAATGTACCATACACATTGTTAAACCCTAGCGCCGGCTATCCCCAATCGAGCCACATCGACGTCAAACCCGATTACGGCAACGTTATCAATGTCGCCAAGGCTGCCGGTTGCGGGGTTGCGGTCTTTAGCCCGCTTGCCGGCGGCGTTCTGACCGAGGCAATACTGTGCGGGCAACAAACGCATCCGCTTGCACGCACGAAGAATATCGAAACGCTGGAGGCAAAGGGCGTTTTGCACGAGGCGCGGGAATTTCAGGCGCTAGCTGCACGCGAAAATATCGAACTGGTTGAACTCGCTTACAGGTTCATCCTGAGCAATGCGTCCGTGACGACCCTCTTAGGTGGAATTACCGCAGCAGATCAGCTGGCGGCGGCGGTTACAGCTTCGATCGCGGGACCCTTGCCGCAAAATCTTCTTACAGACATCGAAACCATCTGGCATCGCTGACTCTGCTCTTAGCGTCCGATCATTCGCATCTTGTGGATAGCTAACCCTACCTTCCGGAATCATAATCTTGCGGACACAGACGGACTTTTGACAATGACACGGAATGACGCCGGACAGTCCAGCGATACCAATCCCTAGTATCCATCGCCAACCTTTTGAAATATTGCTTTGTACATCATTGAGTGGACTTTGCTTGTACGGTCATTGAGTAGTAGTGTGTGGCAGAGGTACATAAGCCTCGTGCTTTCGGGAGGAGCAAATGACCAAATCAAGAAATCGAACATGGGATAAAACGTCGCGTCGCAAGTTCCTGAGTGGAGCAGCGGTGGCGGGCGCGGCGATGGTTGCTGCGCCGAGCGTCGTCAAGGCGCAGGGGCCGGTCAACATGCGCTGGCAAAGCACATGGCCCTCCAAGGACATCTTTCACGAGTTTGCAGTCGATTTCGCCAAGAAGATCAATGACATGACAGGCGGAGATCTCAAGATCGAGGTGCTGCCGGCAGGCGCCGTCGTGCCTGCGTTTGGCCTGCTTGATGCGGTGTCACAAGGCACGCTTGACGGTGGCCACGGCGTACTTGTCTACCATTACGGCAAGCAAACAGCGTTGGCACTGTGGGGATCAGGCCCTGGTTTCGCCATGGATGCCAACATGCTGCTCGCGTGGCACAAATATGGCGGCGGGAAGGAGCTTCTCGCAAAGCTCTATGACTCCATAGGCGCCAATGTTGTTTCCTTCCCGTATGGGCCGATGCCGACACAGCCGCTTGGCTGGTTCAAAAATCCGGTCGCGAAGGTCGAAGATATCAATGGCTTGAAGTTCCGTACCGTTGGCATCTCCATTGATGTCTTCACTGGTCTTGGCGCAGCGGTCAACGCGCTCCCGGGCGGCGAAATCGTCTCGGCATTGGACCGCGGATTGCTTGATGCGGCCGAATTCAACAATGCCTCGTCTGACCGTGTACTTGGTTTTCCTGACGTCTCCAAGATCTGCATGCTGCAGAGCTATCACCAGAATGCGGAGCAGTTTGAAATCCTGTTCAACAAGACGAAATATGACGCATTGCCTGAACAAATGAAGGCCATAATCGGCAACGCGACCGAAGCTGCCTCGCAGGACATGCACTGGAAGGCGATCGATCGCTATTCGAAAGATTATCGTGAGATGCAGACGGCAGACAAGGTCAAATTCTACAAGACACCAGACGTGATCCTTAAGAAGCAACTGGAGGTCTATGACGAGGTCGTGAAGAAAAAGGCCGGCGAAAACCCGCTTTTCAAGGAAATCCTCATATCGCAGATCGCTTTTGCCGAGCGGGCAACGCGATGGGAACAGGACACGGTCGTCAGTCGCCGGATGGCATTCGATCACTATTTTGGAGAGAACGCAGCGGCTAAGAAGATCTGACGTACACTCCAAACTGGTAAAGCATCATCGGGCATTTTGATCCGATGATGCTTTCTTTGCCTACATACTCTCTCACATCGGGGGCATGCGTGAACGTTCAGCACTTTCTGAATACGATCGACGCAATCAGCGTATGGGTCGGAAAGGCCGCGGCGTGGCTTATCATCGGGCTGATGGCGCTTGTCTGCATCGAGGTCTTCAAGCGCTACATAATGAACATGCCGACGGCATGGATATTCGACGCCAGCAGCATGTTCTATGGCAGTTTGTTCATGCTCGCGGGAGCATACACTCTGGCACAAAACGCCCATGTGCGTGGCGACTTTCTTTACAGCTCGATGCGGCCACGAACGCAGGCGGCGCTTGATCTGGTATTGTATATCGTCTTCTTTCTGCCGGGCATCGCCGCCCTTGTTTACGCGGGCTACGACTACGCAGCGCTCTCGTGGCGGATTGGCGAGCATTCAACTGTGACGGCCGAAGGTCCGCCGATCTACTACTTCAAATCCGTCATTCCCTTGGCTGGTGGCCTTTTGATGCTTCAGGGAATAGCCGAAATCACGCGCTGTATCGTCTGTCTCAAGACCGGAGAATGGCCTAGCCGGCTCAAGGATGTGGCGGAGATCGACGTGGTCGAGGAGCAGCTCGCGCACAGCGAGCATGTGGATGAGGAAACGCGCAAACTGGCGATAGAGCGCGCGCAGCAAATCGATGAAACCGCGCGCAAACGCGGCTCGGGGGGAGACCTGCAAACGTGAGCGATCCAGTTCTTGGACTAACGATGCTGATGCTCATAGTCGTGGTTATCGTCATGGGTTTCCCGACTGCTTTCACGCTGATGGGCCTCGGCATGTTTTTCGGCTTTTATGCGTTCTACAACCCTGCGGAACACTGGATAGATAATCGTGTCTTCGATTTGATGGTTCAGCGCACCTATGGCGCCATGACCAACGACGTTCTCATCTCCATCCCGCTGTTCGTGCTCATGGGGTACGTGATGGAACGCGGAGCCTTGGTCGACAAGATGTTCTATAGCATCCAGCTTTCCTTCCGGCGCGTGCCTGCATCGCTCGCCATTGCAACGCTCATCGTCTGCACGTTCTGGGGCATCGCCAGCGGCCTCGTTGGCGCAGTAGTAGTCCTGATGGGAGTAATTGCCTTCAACCCGATGCTGCGCGCCGGATATGATGTGAAGCTCGCTTCCGGCGTGATCACTGCGGGCGGTACGCTAGGTATTCTGATCCCGCCGTCGGTCATGATCATTGTCTATGCGGCGGTCGCGGGGCAGTCCGTCGTGAAGCTCTACGCCGCCGCAATGTTTCCCGGCTTTTTCCTCGCCTTCCTTTATCTCGTTTACATTCTCGCCTGGGCGACAATCAATCCGAAGATTGCTCCACCCCTGCCGGAGGAACAAACAAGGGTTCCAGTTCCTGCATGGATGAAAAGCTTTCAGGCAGCCTACTCACGCAACATGTTTGCCGGGCTTTTTTCAGCTTTGTTCGCTCCGTCAAGGGCTATGGCGCTCGCGGCTGAGGATGGACCTCTTACCTACTTGAAGCTGCTCAAAAATTTTTGTGCCGCATTAATACCCTTCGCCCTGACAGCTCTCACCTTCTTACTGGTGTGGTGGTATGTCGTGATCCATCAGCAAGCCTCGGCCGACACCGAAGCACCAGCTGGATTGGAACAGCTCGGCTCACCGGTGGTGGACGCGGCGCCGACGGGACCTGTCGGGCCGTCGACCAGTTTCTACATTTCGTTCGGCGTCATTGCCATTCTCGCTGCGATCGTGCTTGTGCGGTACTACCGGAAGATGGATGCCGAGCGACTGGAGGTCGTGAAGCTTCTGACGTCATCCGTCATGCCGCTTGGTGTTCTCACCATTGTCGTGCTGGCGGTCATCCTGTTCGGAATCACCACGGCTACGGAGTCTGCAGCCGTCGGTGCAGCCGGGGCCTTTCTGCTGGCGTTTCACGCCAGAACACTCAACTGGAAGCGCACCAAGGAAGCGGTATTCCTTACGGCGAAAACCACGGCCATGGTCTGTTGGCTCTTTGTCGGCTCGGCGCTGTTCTCCGCCGTTTTTGCCATTCTCGGCGGTCAGGCGCTGCTTGAGCAATGGGTGCTGTCGCTCAACCTGACGCCAGTACAGTTCATGATCCTGTCGCAAGCGATCATCTTTATTCTCGGCTGGCCGCTCGAGTGGACCGAGATCATCATCATCTTCGTGCCGATCTTTCTACCCATGCTGAAGCACTTCAACATAGACCCGGTTCTCTGGGGTGTTCTCGTCTTCGTGAATTTGCAAGCGGCGTTCTTGTCGCCTCCGGTCGCGATGTCGGCGTTCTATCTTAAAGGCGTTTCTCCACCGCACGTCACACTCAACCAGATATTCGCAGGCATGATGCCTTACATGCTGATCGTGATCGTTTGCATGATCATCATGTATATCTGGCCCGGCATAACGCTCTGGCTACCGAACTACCTTTACGGTGGCTGAGATCGACATTCTTTAGGCAGCCGAAAACCCGGTTTATTGTCAGGAAAATCAATCTGTGCAATACTTTTTGGTGTTGAGTAAAACTTGCGAAGTCTACGCCCGGCGCGGAAGATTCAAATAAAAACGAACTGCCGCAGCGTAGTATCTGGTCCCTTGGGAGGATACCGTGATGAAGAAACTTGCTTTCGTTTTGTCATGCGCAGCCGTCTTTTGTTTAACGTCCGCCTTTGCGCAGGACGCCAATCTCGAGAAACTCGGCGGCTTCAAGACCACCGGCACACCGATGATGGAGCCGATTCCGCAAACTGGGGAGAATGCCGAAGCCCTCAAAGCAATCGCGGCGAAAATCAAAGTTCCCGATGGCTTCAAGGTCGGTCTTTACGCCATTGTTCCTGATGCCCGCCATATGGCCGTGGGGCCGCAAGGTGTGGTGACTTTCGTCGGTACCCGCAAGGAATTGGTCTATTCGATGACCGACCGCGATAAGAACCGCGTCGCCGACGACGTGAAGGTGTTCGCGCCTTCGATCAAAATGGCCGTGCCAAACGGCGTTTGTTTCTCCAGGGATGGCCATCTTTATCTTGCCGAGCAGAACCGGGTGCTGTGGTTCCCCGCGGCCGAATTTTTCTATGAAGGCCCGGATGTCGCGGCTTTCGCCATCGTCAAGGAAGGTGAACTGATCCCCGCGTCTAATGAAAGCTACAATCACACAGCGCGCACCTGCCGTGTCGGGCCTGATGGCCGGATTTATATCACTATTGGCCAGCCCTTCAATGTGCCAGCGCCCGAAGTACTCCCAGAGTTTCAAAAACTGGGTATTGGCGGCATCATAAGCATGAAGCAGGACGGTTCCGATCGCAAGATTTACGCCCGTGGCATGCGCAATCCACTTGGCCTGGATTTCAATCCAAAGGACAAGACAATTTGGGTGAATGACAATCAGGTCGACGGCATGGGCGACACCATCCCGCCGGGTGAAATGAATCATGTTACCGGGCCGGATCAGAATTTTGGCTTCCCATGGTATGGCGGCGGCAAGACCCGCACCACTGAGTACAAGGATGCCACAGTGCCCGAAGGCGTGATTTTCCCGGCGGTCGAGCAAGACGCTCACGCGGCCGACCTCGGCCTGTCGTTCTACACGGGCAAACAGTTCCCCGAGAAGTACCGGGGCGGCATTTTTTCGACCCAGCACGGTTCCTGGAACCGCGTCGACCCCGTGGGTGCTCGGGTGCTGTTCACCTCGCTCAAGGCGGACGGCTCGGCGGACAAGACGGAGGTGTTCGCAGAAGGCTGGCTGAGCGAGGATGGCGAGTATCTCGGCCGTCCGGTCGATGTTCAGGTACTCAACGACGGTTCACTACTGGTATCCGACGATCTAGCCGGTGCAGTCTGGCGGATTTCCTATGGTACCAAGTGACGTTCGCCCATCGTCATAGGAGGTCGATATTCGTGGTTTGATAATAAGTCTGGCCGCTCTTGTTGCCTGTTCAAATGTTGCTCAGGCCGCAGGCGATGCCGCTTCAGGCAAAAAGGTCATGTCGAAGTGCCAAGTTTGCCATGGAAAAGATGGCCTAGCCAAGCTGCCAGACGCGCCGAATATAGCCGGCCAAAAGGAGGCTTATCTCGTGAAGGCGTTGATTGCCTTCAAGGCCGGCGAGCGGAAGAATGAGCAGATGACGGTGGTGGTCAAAGGTTTGAGCGATGAAGACATAGCGAATGTCGCCGCTTATTATTCATCGATCAAGATCAGCGTTCAAGTTCCGCCATGAGTTGGTAGGGCGCAACGAAGCCTTCCATTTCAAAGGCCAGATGTGCGGAGTAACGCTTGTGCACGACGGGGAATAGCTTCGAGATCGGTCCCGTCATCCTGAATCCGATCAACAGCCGAGTCTTTGAGACGCCGTGATCCACCCAATAAGTATTACACGCTAAGCCGTTTCTCCTCCTCTATAAGATCAAACATTTTCAAGAATCGAACATCGCCGCGAATAGGGTTTAAATCGGAATCATTTTTGAACCACATAGTCTGATAGTGCGAACTTTTGGGTAGGACGCTTTGCAGCAATTGGATAGCTTTTTCGATCTCACCTATGATTGAGTACACGCAGGCGACGTTATATTGCGCGACGACATCGTCTGGATCGATTGCCAATGCCCGGTCAGCCCACTCTCGGGCGCGTTGATGGTCACCGAGATGCGCCCAGGCCAATGCACCGCGATGGGCTGGCCCGGAGTTTTCCGGATTTTGGGCCAGAGCCTGCTCCGCCCGCCATGCTCCAACGCGCGCCCAGCTCTCGGTTTCCGCTCCTTTACCGAGAGAGCTATATGCACTCATCAAATGGATGGGCGAGAGATAATCATCGGGCTTCAATTCGGCAGCTCGTTTAAAATAGTGCACCGCAGACTCGAAGTTGCCGCGCATGTAAAAGAAGCGCGCATAGTGGAAATTGGCTTCATGAAGTCCCTGATCGATCGCGAGTGCACGCTCGAAGGAGGCTGCGGCATCTTCATCATGGCCAGCCTGATGAAGAGCCAATCCCCGGGATGCATGCGCTTCGGCTAAATCTGGATCCAGCTCGAGCGCTTTAGCGGCCATGGCTGAAATTCTTTCCAGCGGGAAGTCATCCGGTTGCCAGTCGCGCAATGCCGCCTCGCAGTCAGCAATGCCTGCATAAGCCCGGGCATAATCGCGATCCAATTCCACTGCCTTGCAGAACATGCGCCGCGCCAGATGAAGGTAAGATTTGGTCCAGGCATGCGAAAACTGACGTCCCCGCAAATAATAGGTATAAGCTTCGACATTACCGGTTGGCTCGGTCTCGATTGCTTTCTTCTCTTCTGGCAAAAGCTTGATTTTCAACTGGCTGACGATTGCGTGCGTTATTTCATCCTGTATGGCAAAAATGTCGGTCAGGTCCCTATCATATCGTTCCGCCCACATGTGGCCGCCGTGCAGCGCGTCTATAAGCTGCCCGGTTATCCGGACACGCTCTCCGACCTTGCGCACACTGCCTTCCAAAACATAACGGACGCCAAGGTCCTGCGCCACCTGTTTAATCTTTACTGACCTGCCCTTGTAAGTGAACACCGTATTGCGTGCCACGACGTGAAGGCTGGAAATCTTGGACAAATCCGTAATGATGTCCTCGGTGATACCATCGGAAAAATACTCTTGGTCGGGATCGCGGCTCATGTTGGTAAATGGTAAAACGGCTATGAATTTTTGCGCCTGATCAAGCGGGCCAACTATCGTTTGCGTGTTAATTTCGGTGCTGGATGCGCCCTCAAAACCAATCGTATAGACACGAATATTTTGCTTGATGTTCTTAAGTGAGTGCTCGCCTTTATCTACGAACTTCAAATTCAACCGGGAGCCCACTTGATCGCGTACTGATGCTGCTACCGCAATGCATCCAGCATCGGCAATGCTTTCCAGACGGGCTGCAACGTTGACACCATCTCCAAAAATGTCGCCGTCCTCCACGATTATATCACCGAGATTAATTCCTATTCGCAGATCGATGCGGTGATCCTTGGCAACGCCTTGGTTGCGTTCTGCCATTCCTCGCTGGATGTCGGCAGCGCAAGCAACGGCATTGATCACACTGGCGAACTCAACCAGCATTCCGTCCCCGGTCAGCTTAAAGGTCCGACCTTTATGGTCATTGATCAAAGGGTCGATCAGTTCACTGCGATGGCACTTGAACCTGTTGAGCGTCCCCGCTTCATCAATGCCCATGAGATGACTGTAGCCCACGATGTCAGCAGCAAATATAGCGCTCAGCCGGCGTTCCAAATGACCTCCAGATTATGACTAAATGCAAGAAGATCGGACTGTAACCGCTTCATCGCTTGAAGTCGCGTCCATCTTTCGATTGACGACAAGGAGTGACAATATCGATTTTGGCTTCCATCTGCCCGAAACGTCCGCAGACGACAACGACCGAAGCTTCCATCGAGAGCATGAGCGAGTGGAGTCCTTTAACCCACTGTGGTTCTATCGCCAGCGACCCTGAATGAATGGAGATACGGTGATGGACATTCGATCGACACTGCAGGAGCTATGTGAGGCCTTCAACGCGCACGATCTTGATCGTATCATGGCGTTCTTTTCTGATGATTGTGTATTGGAGATGCCGCGGGGAAACAATCCTTGGGGCTCTCGTTTCGAGGGCAAACGGAACGTACGCAATGCGCTGGCAACGCGCTTTGAGGGCCTGCCTGATGTTCATTACGGCAATGAGCAGCATTTTGTAGATTCGGGCACCGAAACTGGAATCTCAAAATGGACCCTTACGGGCACCAACCTCGACGGGACGAGAAAGGAAGTCAGGGGTTGTGACTTCTACACTTTTCGCGACGGCAAGGTAGTCCGCAAAGACTCATACTGGAAAATCGTGGAGTGAAATTCTCCACACGATCCCGGCTGAACGATCCTGGTTCTTGGTGGCATGGTGCGAGACGTGAACATGGCGCTACTCTCCCCTTGCTTTCCGCTTGACGAAACTGTTGGATCATCTTTTTTGCACTTTGGGAGAACAGCGATGATTGCTGCTTACATCGACGAGTTCATTATGTTTTGCGCCGGATTGTGGATGACAGCTGTGGGCTTCCGTTACCTATCGTTTCCACCTCCCAATCAAGGTGTTCAGAACGCTTGGCTAGCAATCCTTGTTAACCATTTCAGATGGATGGGGCCGCTATTGCTGATAATCGCTATCGTTCTGGCTATTGCCTCACCGGCTTAATCAGCTAGTCCTTGCCCACTCGACCAATTCGAGAGCCGGACCTCGGGAAAGAAGAATGACGTTCGACGAGCCACCACTCAATACCGTCGGCATTGAACCAAAAGATAGAAAATGGTTCGTGACAGTGCGCGAAAGCGGACAAGTCAAGCAGCGCGCATTTGGTACGGAGGAAGCCGCGAAGGAGTTCGCCAAACAGGAAGAAAGACGCCTGGGCATTGTCAGGAGATAGCCTCCTACGAGACTCTTGATTTCGACGCACACGGCTTGGCAAACGGTCCATTGGATTGCCGCCGCTAAGGGGCCATCAATTTGTGATTCGGTGTTACAATTGGGGCCCCAACGTGCTGCTGTTTGACGGCGTGCAGAAGGCATATACCGCGATCCAGAATCCGCAGCAGGTTGTCCTCAAACAACCGGAGGTGCTCATCGACACCTCCCGCTGGCCGCGATGTTCGCACTCAGAGGGCTCCAGCGTTCCGACAACTCCCCAAGCGCGGCTGGTTGCGAGCAAAGCCGGTATCATGTGCAGGTTAGCGTCCAAGTACCACGCCCTGTCAGCCTCTCGGCAGCGCAATCTCGATGTCCAGGGCCACGACGAGAACGGCAAGTATCATTAGGGTCGCCAGCACGGCTACGCCGACCGCCAAATTTAAATGTCCTCCAACGGGAGCCATTTACTGCCTCCATGCGTTGACAATGAACTAAGGAATAAGCGACAAATTTGTGATGGTTTTGTGACATGTCAAGTACATGTAAAATCTGGTGATCTATGAGTGTCCGGCTCACCGATGTAGCCACTGAAGACCTTTCGCTAAGGGCGCGCACGGTCGGGACGCCGGGCCGCGTGTTTATATTGGCTTGTGCGGTTTCGGCACTGCTGCTCGGTGCAGGTTTTATGCAGGATCTGATACTCTATTCCGGCTCCAAGCCGGACCTTTCCAATAAGATATGGCTGCTCGACGTCGACTCGGAGGAGAGCGCGTTTACCTGGCTTTCCGTGGTGGTAGCGTTTTCCGCAGCAGGGTTGCTTTTTCTGGCAAGCAGGGACGCAGCAATGCGGGGCAACCGGTTCAGATACCACTGGTATGCTCTCACGGTACTTTTTTTGTTACTTTCGTTCGACGAATTCGCGGGCATTCATGAAAAGATTTCTGCCGCTTTATCGGGAAGGATGGAGCACACCGGCCTGATGTATTTTGCCTGGGCAGCGCCAGCCGGTATCCTCAGCCTGATAGGGCTCGTTGCGTTTATTCCCTTCATCAGGTCGTTTCCCTTGACGCTCGCGGGGCTCCTTGTGCTTTCAGCTCTGATCTTCCTTGGCGGCGCCGTCGGGTTCGAGATGATCGGCGGCAGCGTTGCAGAAGTTGAAGGGATTGAATCATTTCGTTACCGGGTATTGACGAACGTCGAGGAAGGTCTCGAAATGGCAGGTATACTGATCTTCATCTATGTGTTGCTGTGCCATCTGGAGCGTTCGGGAGCAACACTCCACCCGAGCGCGTGATCTCTTATACCGCTTTGGGCGGGAGACGTTGGCGAGGAGGTTCGAACACAAGTGGGTGTCCAAGCGTGGATGGGCTATTGCGTCTGCCCTGCGTCAATGAGTGCATTGCAAACCACAAAGGTTGGTCCTACATGCGATTCAGTCAACGCGGTTCCTCCTCCCATTTTCCGCGTTGGCTGTTCCCCTCTGGAGGTTTTTGACCTTCACAATTAGGCCGGGCTTTTTTTAGTCCGGCTCTTTTTTGTCTGTGAGGCGGGATGGCCGTTGCCGCGGCCTTTGCGTTTCACGCGTAAACCAAGCCATTGACAGCAGATTGCTTCGCGATGAGATATGATGTCTCGCACGTGGTCATACTTTTTTGTTCCCCGGCCACTTGAGATGATGTACCGTCGCCCAAAGCAATGGAGTTCGGATGGATATGGCAGATAGCATGGGTGTCAAGAGGACACTTGCCTGGAAAGTTGCCGATGAGTTGCGTCGGCAGATCGAGGGAGGTGACTACGCACCGGGAGATAAATTGCCGATTGAACCGGTGCTTGTCGAAAAGTTCGGCTTCAGCCGCACCGTCATTCGTGAAGCCATAGCGGCGCTGCGAGCGGACGGGCTTTTGGAGTCGCGTCACGGGGTTGGTGTGTTCGTACTCGGGCCAAAACAAACGTCCGAGACGCTCGCTCTGTTTACCGACGCGACAGACAAGATTTCCGATATCATCGAAGAACTGGAGTTGCGCATCGGCATAGAGGTAGAAGCCGCAGGACTTGCAGCCCTTCGCAGTTCGCCAGCGCAGGAGGCTGAAATACAGGCGCAACTCGATATTTTTGCGCAACTTGTTGCAAAAGGAGAGTCCACCGATGATGCGGATTTCCAATTTCATATGGCTATCGCGACCGCAACCAACAACGTCAGGTTCAAGACGTTTCTGGAACATATAGGACGGCGGATTATCCCTCGGGTTAAATTCCGCAAAGCGATGGGTGGTATCGATCCCCTACCCAATCGCGACCGCATCCTGCTTGCCGAACATACGGAGGTCGTGGACGCTATTCTCGCCCGCGACCCCGACCAGGCGCGGGACGCCATGCGGCGGCATCTGCTCGGCGGCATCAAACGGTACCGTGGACTGGCGAGCCGGAAACCCATCTGACGGAAAAGCAAAACCTGTTGACAGATCCTCTCTTGTCATAATATGACTCGGTATGAGACATCGTACTAATAACGGGAGTTGAAATGTCGCCAGAAGAAATCAAATCGCGGCTGTCCTCAGGCTTGCTGTCATTTCCGGTCACGCATTTCGATAGTGATCTTCGGCTGAACCTCGCCAGCTACCGCGAGCACGTCTCCTGGCTGTCTAGCTTCGACGCGGCAGCCCTTTTTGCGGCTGGCGGCACCGGTGAGTTCTTTTCCCTTTCGCCGGAAGAAGTGGGTGAGATTACAAAGGCCGCCAAAGACGTATCTGGTAGTGTACCGATCATCTCAGGCTGCGGATATGGTATCGAACTTGCAAAGGACGTTGCACGTCGAGCCGAAAAAGCCGGCGCGGATGGGTTGCTTCTTCTGCCACATTATCTAATCGGCGCGCCTCAGGAAGGTATCTATCAGCACGTGAAAGCCGTCTGCGAAGCGACCGGTCTCGGTGTCATCATATACAATCGCGCGAATTCCGTCGCGAACGCCGATACGGTAGCGCGGCTCGCCGATGCATGCCCCAATCTGATCGGCTTCAAGGACGGAACCGGCAAGGTCGATCTCGTCCGCAACGTCACGGCGAAGCTCGGAGATCGTCTGTGCTACATAGGCGGCATGCCGACACACGAGCTTTTTGCGGAGGCATTCAACGCCGTGGGTGTCACCACCTATTCGTCGGCTGTCTTCAATTTCGTTCCAGCCCTCGCACAGCGGTTCTACAAGGCGATGCGCTCCGAAGACCACACGACAATGGCAGCCATCCTCGACGGTTTCTTTTTCGAATTCGCTAAAATCCGTGATCGTGAAGTGGGTTATCCGGTCTCCATCATCAAGGCGGGTGTTGAACTCATCGGCAGAACACCAGGACCTGTCCGGCCACCCCTGACCAATCTCAAGCCTGATGAAAAGGATATGCTGGCGCGGCTCATAGAAAGTGCAGGGGGTTAACTGCAGGAAGGGAGCTTGCGGTTCTCCAGCTCAGTCGAGCCATCGAAAAGTTTGAATATCAATGGGAGGAGACAATATGAAAACGAGACACAGCATCGCTGTCATTGCCATGGCGCTCATGGCGTCAACGTCCGGAATCGCGCATGGCCAGGAGGCTTCGAAGGAGATCAAGATCGTTCTGCCGGAGCAGCCTGCCAATTTGGAGCCCTGCGGTACCATCATTACCAATGTCGGGCAGATTCTGAGCCAGAACGTCACCGAAGCCTTGACCGTCATCGATGCCAAGACGGGCCTGCCGCAGCCAAAGCTGGCGACGGAGTGGGCTCGCATCGACGATATGACCTGGCGTATCAAGCTCAGGCCCGGCGTCAAGTTTCAGGATGGAACGGGTATGGATGCGAAAGCTGTCGCGTTTTCCATCAAACGCATGACGGGCGGTGCGCTGACATGCAACAACATGGCGAAGTTCGGTGACCGGACGCTCGAAGCAACGCCGGTCGACGATCTGACGCTGGATATCAAATCCGACCGGCCCGAACCGATCTTGCCGACGCTGCTCAGCGTGGTGATGGTCATCTCCCCCAACACGCCAGCGGACAAACCCGTTAATGATCCTGTCGGGACCGGCCCGTTCAAATTGACCTCCTTCGACACACAAACGGTCACTATGAACCGGTTTGACGGATACTGGGGTGAAAAGCCCGAAATCGAAAAGGCGACCTACGTCTGGAGATCCGAATCGTCTATCCGTGCCGCGATGGTCGAAACCGGTGAAGCTGACCTAACGCCATCGATCGCCATTCAGGACGCCACCAATCCCGAAACCGATTTCTCCTATCTGAATTCGGAAACGACTGCGATGCGCGTTGATATGTCCAAGCCGCCGCTCAACGATTTGCGCATCCGCAAGGCGCTCAATCTGGCAATCGATTGGGAGGGCCTGAAGGCATTGTTCGGGCCTGACGTAAAGCGCGCATCACAGATGGTCGTTCCGGGCATCAATGGCCATGACGATAGCTTGCAGCCTTGGGAGTACGATCCGGCGAAGGCGGTTGAACTCGTCGCGGAAGCGAAAGCTGCCGGCGTTCCAGTCGACACGGAAATCGTTCTGATTGGCCGCAATGGGATTTATCCCAACGGCGGTGAGGCCATGGAAGCGATGGCGGCGATGTGGCAGACGGCAGGGCTCAACGTGAAGCTCACCATGCTCGACGTTGCAGACTGGATCCGCTATCTGCAGAAGCCCTATCCTGAGGAGCGTGGCGCCACCTTGCTGCAGATGATGCACGACAACAACAAGGGTGACTCAGCATTCACCATTCCGATCTTCTACCGCTCGACCGGTCAGTATTCGACCGTGTCCGATCCGGCGTTCGATGCGGAAATCGATACGGCACTTGCCGCAAGCGGCGAAGAGCGCACAAAGGATTTCAAGGCGATCTTCACCAAGGCGCGCACCGATGTCGTATCCGACATTCCGATGTTCCACATGATAGGGTATACGCGCGTGGGCAAGCGCCTTGATTGGAAGCCGGATATTACGACCAACAGCGAAATTCCGCTCGCACACATCCATATGAGGGACTGATATCCCACAGGAGCGCGGTTGACCTGAGCTGCGCTCCTGATTGTTCCAGTTACAGCCGAAAGGCAAATTCATGTTAAGTTTTATCGGCAGGCGCGCATCGCACAGCATCATTTCGGTCATGGGCCTGCTTGCGCTGGTCTTCTTCCTTACTCGGCTGACCGGCGACCCCTCATCGCTCTTTCTGCCCCTCGATTCGACGGCCGAGGCCCGAGCCGCGTTCGCCAAGCTGCACGGTTTCGATCAACCTGTTTATTGGCAGTTTCTGCAGTATCTGCGCGATCTGCTCAGTCTCGATTTTGGCGAATCTGTCCGCCAGAACCGCTCGGCGATGGCGGTCGCGCTGGAGGCTTTTCCACAAACGCTGAAGCTTGCTGTTGTTGCGATGTTGCTCTCTACCGCTCTCGCACTCGTTGTCGGCTCACTTGCTGCTTCCAGGCCGGGTAGTTTGTTCGACCGTGTCGTGACGCTCGTTTCCCTGTCGGGTGCCAGCGCGCCGGATTTTTGGGTCGCGATCGTCGGAATTCTCATATTTGCCGTCAGCTTCGAACTTCTACCGACATCGGGCACGGGCAGCTATCTGCATTGGATATTGCCAATTTTTGTTTTGATGCTCCGTCCCTTCGGATTGCTGGTGCAAGTTGTTCGTGGCGCCATGCTCGGGGCGCTCGCCTCACCCTACATCAAGACCGCGAGGGCCAAGGGCTTGCGGCGGCAACAGATCATCTTCGGACACGCGCTTAGAAACTCGCTTCTCCCCGTCATCACCGTCGCTGGCGACCTGACGTCAGGTCTCATCAACGGTGCGGTCATCGTTGAAACCGTCTTCGGCTGGCCAGGCATCGGCAAGCTGATGATCGACGCCATCATTCAGCGCGATTTCGCCGTCGTGCAATCAACCATTCTGGTCACCGCGACCGCGATCTTCATTCTGAATATCTGCATAGATCTTCTCTACGCGGTGCTCGATCCAAGAATTCGGTATTAGCCCATGACCGCAATCCTCAGCGAAACCTCCGTCTCTGCTTCCCCTGGAAATGCCCGGGTGGTCTTCAACTGCCTGAAGCGCGACAAGCTTGCTTTCGCCGCAGCCATTTTTCTTTTGATATTGACCATAGCGACGCTCGCCGGACCGCCGCTTATTGGCGATACGGCAGCGAAATTGGGCCTGCGCCAGCGCAACCTGCCACCGTTTTCTTTCGATCACGGGTGGCTCTTTTTTCTGGGCGCCGACACACTTGGGCGTCCTATCCTGGCGCGCCTGATTGTCGGTGCACAGAACACGCTGGGCATCGCGCTTGCCGCGGTCGTCTTTTCCATGCTGACTGGAGGCGTACTCGGACTGATCGCCGGCTATAGCGAACGCTGGTACAGCCAGGTGATCCAGCGTGTCGCCGATATCATCATGAGCTTTCCGTCACTGCTGCTCGCCCTTATCGTGCTCTATACGCTTGGCCCGAGCATCTCCAACCTGATTATCGTTCTTGCCCTGACGCGCATACCGATCTATCTGCGCACCACGCGCGCGGAGGTGCTGGAGTTGCGCGAGCGGATGTTTGTGAGCGCGGCTAAATCCATGGGCGCCAAGCCGCTCCGTATCGTTGTCCGGCATATCGCTCCTATGGTATTACCAACGCTACTGACCATCGCTGCTATCGATTTCGCAACGGTCATTCTGGCGGAATCCTCATTGAGCTTCCTTGGTCTCGGCATCCAGCCTCCGGAGTTTACCTGGGGCGCCATGGTCGCCAACGGCCGTGGTTATCTGGCCAATGCCTGGTGGATCTCGTTCTGGCCCGGCTTGGCGATCCTTTTGACAACTCTCTCCCTGAACTTGCTTTCCAGTTGGGCCAGAACTATGGCGGATCCGCAGCAGCGTTGGCGTCTCCAGAGCCTGAGAAAGGCATCCAGATGAGCCAGTCAGCAACCCCCATTCTTTCCGTTGATGATCTGACGGTGGATTTCCTCTCCGACGGTGCGCCTGTGCGAGCTGTCGATTGCGTTTCGTTCGAGGTCAATCGCGGCGAAACGCTGGTAATTCTCGGTGAGAGTGGTTCAGGCAAGAGCGTAAGTACCAGCGCGGTGATGGATCTGATCGATCAACCGCCCGGTGATATCGTCCGTGGACGGATTTCGTTCGAGGGAGCTCCGATCGGCAGCCTGCAGGGAGAGGCGCGCCGGTCCATTAACGGCCGCAGGATCGCTATGATCTTTCAAGACCCTCTCGCATATCTAAATCCGGTTTACACGGTTGGTCGGCAAATCTGCGAAGTATTCGAATGCCATGGCATCGCCAGGGGCAGACCAGCCCGCCAACGCGCTGTCGATATGCTGCGACGCGTCGGCATTCCAGATCCGGAAGCAAGGATTGACCATTATCCGCATCAGTTTTCGGGGGGCCAGCGGCAACGCGTGATGATCGCGATGGCAATCGCGTTGAAACCTGATCTGCTGATCGCCGACGAACCCACGACGGCGCTTGATGTCAGCGTTCAGGCACAAATTCTTGATCTATTGCGCGATCTGCAGAACGAAACGGGCATGGCACTGATCCTTATCACACACGATCTGGAGGTTGCCGCATCGATGGCCGATTGGATCATCGTCATGAACCGCGGCAAAATCGTCGAGGCGGGCGTGGCGAGAGACGTCTTCACTAAACCACAACACGCCTATACGAAAAAGCTGATCTCGGCGCTTCCGCATGGCCACGCGTCGGAAACCTCCAATCGGCGCTCCACGGATCTTTCCGGCGAAACCGTTCTGCGGGTCGAAAACCTGACGAAGGAATACGCCTTGTCCTCAGGGCTCTTCGGCAAGACGAAAAAAACGTTCCTCGCCGTCAGGGACGTGAGTTTTGAAGTTAGAAAAGGCGAAACGCTCGGCATCGTCGGCGAATCCGGTTCGGGCAAGTCCAGTGTGGCGCGCATGCTGCTGAGGCTGAGCGAGCCAACCGCCGGCGAGGCAATCTTCAACGGCCAGGATGTCTTCGCCATGGGTGAGCACCGTCTGCTCGCCTATCGCCGCAAGGTTCAAATGGTGTTTCAGGATCCCTATGGCTCGATGAATCCGCGTATGAACGTGCGCGCGATCATCTCCGAACCCTGGTCCATTCACGCCGATATCCTGCCGAAGGCCAAGTGGAAAGACCGCGTCGTAGAGCTCCTTGAGCTCGTTGACCTGAAACCCGAGCACGCGGATCGCTATCCGCACCAGTTTTCAGGGGGTCAGAGGCAAAGGATTGCAATTGCCCGCGCGCTTGCAAGCGAACCCGAACTCGTCATCTGCGACGAAGCGGTGTCTGCGCTTGATGTTTCCATCCAGGCTCAGGTAATCGACTTGCTCGCCGACCTTCGGACCCGGCTTGGACTCTCCTACATTTTCATCACGCATGATCTGCCAATCGTGCGTCACTTCGCAGACCGGATTCTCGTCATGAAACAAGGCGAAATTGTCGAGGAAGGACCAACCTCGGCCATCTTCGGTAGTCCCAGCCACGGCTATACGCGCAGTCTACTGGACGCAACACCCATTCCCAAATGGCTTGAAACATAAAACGTTGCGGTGCGGAATCGTAAACGTGCGAGGAATGCGTTACTAATCTGGAAACTGCTCTCCGCCGCGTCGGCGACGCTTTGCGGCCCCTGATACCGCTTCAAATCAGCCGGCCACCAAGCCAAAAACAAGAGCCGGACAAGCCGGGCCTTTGTTTTCTGGTTGCGGGGACAGGGATTTGCGAAGCAAGACGCCCCTCACCTTGAGGTTGAGCTCTTGCTACGATGAATTGAGGCGGGCAAACGATCTCTCCAGTGAATCGATTGTCCGTCGAAAGTTGGCTTGGCTTGGCGAAGCCGAGATGCCGGACAATCGTCGGAAGGATGGTTTTGATTTTGGTTGCGGGGACAGGATTTGAACCTGTGACCTTCAGGTTATGAGCCTGACGAGCTACCGGGCTGCTCCACCCCGCGCCACCAAGATACGGCAAAGTTGCCGTCTGTCGTTGTCCATCCTCGGGCTCTGCCCTGCGGGTGGACGGGTTGCAGCCCGGATTTTTCCGTTTGTCCGGCCTCAAAAGCGAAGGTTGCTTTTGTCAAGCCGGACGGGGTGCTGCTCCACCTCGCGCCACCATATCGGCACTTGTGCGCCTCGCGTGCTTTTGCTTGTAAGTATGCGCTTACGCATTGTTTTTTGCAAAAGCAAAAGGCCGCATGCGCGGCCTTTTTGAATGTCTGTGTGTTGTTGTGAGATTTGTTTATGAACGTTGCGTTTGGCAGACCTGGCAGCGACCTACTCTCCCGCGTCTTGAGACGAAGTACCATTGGC
>NZ_QPJM01000024.1 GCF_003337575.1 Phyllobacterium bourgognense | reverse complement strand
AAGTTCGCTGCGGTCGAGCAAGCGTTCCGCGGGTCAATGGAGAGATACAAGTGCGAGCTCGATGAATTCAGGCTTACACCCGGCGACGTTTCGGTATCCAACTTGTTGGCCGGATATATGGCAGTTGGAAATCCAGGCACGCGGCAGGAGGCGACAAGTACAGCGCAAGCGCAGAAATAGACATGAATCCCTCCAGTCCGCGCGCGCTTCCGCGAAGCCCTACTCTCAATGCGAAGTGTTCCATTGATCGTTTCCTTTTCCCCGCCGTTATTCGTTACCCATCCTGGTGTCGATGTCCGCGCCATGAGCAGATCTTTAACGATTTAGTTTACCACGCTTTCGCCAGAAACGGCCAATCTACCAGGTAATCATACTTAAACTATGCAGAATGATCTGCAGACCGAGAGCTGCCTGGGTAACCCCGAGCACGACTGCCAATACCTGAAGTGCCGTTCCGATCCACCTAAGAATGGTCTCCGCGAAAATCATCGCCACCCAGTCCAGAGCCAGGATGAGCAACACGATAGCGGTGACGGTGAGGCCCTCCGCTTGGCGGCCGCTCGCCAACGTCGCGAACACGATTACCGCCGCGATACCATAAGGTGTGACGATCGTAGGAAACGCTAGCGGTGTGAGGGCTAATCCCAGATCTGGCGTCTGTCCTGGTTCCGCCATTCGATTCGGCAGGCCGACAGACTGCTGCAAGATGGTGCGCAAAGCCACGAGAAGTAGGATAATACCTCCGGTCATCGCCAGTACAGGCACTGAGATTTCGAAATTCTCAAGCATGGTGCGGCCAAGCAGACCGGCGACAGCCAAAGCCGCCGCCGAAAAAAGGATCGCTCTCGTGGCCATCCGTCGTCGAAAGCTTGGGGCGCAGTTGCCTGCAATGGCCATGAAGGGCACCAGGATCTGGATCGGGCCAAGCATCAGAAAAAGCATGAGGAACATTTTGCGCGCGCCGAACCCCACCTCCGGCATCCCCGCTCCAAGCGGCGATTGCGCAAAGGATTGCATGGGAAGGACGATCGCCAGAATGGGGATTAGGAGAATCAATCGGCTAGCGCGCCGCAGCCGGGATTCTTCATGACGGATTGATTGTCGCGAACGAAAAGGGCCGAGCGCAAAAGATAAAGCAGCCGGCGGAATCATGTCCTGTAGACACGTCATCAACGACCAGTCTCCAGCCACGAGAGCGCCTGTTCCCGTTGATTGAAGCCGAATAGCCGAATCTTGGGGTGAACGAAATAGCCGGCAATGCCCGAAATGATCTTCAGAAGCCCACCGCTCGTTACAACCGCAATGCATTCGATCGAGCGATGGTGGTGGGCGACAAATTTCAGGTGCGCTGCAAAAGCCGCAAAGTTCCGCCATCCGGGGAATGATTTCATACGGATCATCAGACCGGTGACCTTGCCCTTCGAAATAATGACGGGATCAACCGCTTTTGCGATCGTCTCGAAGTCGGCCTGTTCAAGCGGCCCCTGCGGCGTAATGACCAGGATGTTTTGGTCGCGCAGGGGTTCAAGTAGAATCATGGCCCTACCTCTATTCTCTTCTTGGCGTTATGTCCGCACAAAACAAATCAGGCGGATGATCTTAACAGCAAACAGCCTATCAAATGCCAATTCTAATTTAATCCCTATTCTATATCTGCAAAAGCTTCGATTTGGGACGCTCGACGCGGATAGCAAGAATGTGTGTCCTCGTCGGGAGTTTTCCAGCGCAGTTTCCTGTGGTCATCAGAAACTTCGGCCGTGGCCAACGTCATTGGCCTGATTTGGCCGGAGATGGGGAGGATACAAACTCTTCGACCCCACGTTACCGGAAAGCCATGAACTCTGCGGCCACCAAAAGGTGACCAATCGTACTATGCAGAAGTTGGTAATTAACTGGATACGGGGCACCGTAACGTTAAATCGAAGCTGATGGAAATATCGGATGGGTGGTTCGGTCTCTGTGCGTCTCTATGGTTCAGAGCGCTTTCGATACGTTTCTTTCCCTTGGTGTGCTGGTTTGATTAGTGCTTTGTTGGAGTCATATGTCTTCGAGGTTTGTCGTCAGAGCTATCCAGTGATGTTTGCGCTGAGAAGCTGTTCGGAGATTGCCGGTGCTTCAGGTAAACATTGTTCTTATTTGGCCATGGGGACTTTTACATAATTTGTAAACCTGGAGCTCTGATTCAGGCCCTGCCGTAACGCTATATTGTCATCGGAGAGCAGAATGTTAACATAGCCTGGAGAGACCTATGGCTCTAATTGAAGGACCGAAAGTGCCGGAGAGTCATCCGGACAGAGCTCTCGCATGTGAACAAGCCTTGGAGGCGCGTTTCCTTGAGTTGCTCGATACCGGGGATGTGAACGAGTAATCTTTGAGGCCACGGCAGCCGGCTGGCATGAGAGTGAGGTTCGGTTTGCTTTGCGTGGGCTTATAGCCGCCAAAGCTGCCGGTGATCTTGGTATAGACGATTAGATATTGAGGATGGGAACTACACAGGCGTTCTGCAAAGGCCGATAGGGAGAGGAGAAAACAGATGCCGATTCAAGGGCCACCCAGTTGCGAGGAATATGCCGATCGAGCCATTGATTGCCAGAAAGCGCTGGAGCCGCGGTTCAATGAGCTACTCAACAAGCAAGTCGAGGTGTTGGACGTTTTGGACGAGGCCACGGCAGCAGGCTGGAGTCGCGAAGAGGCGGTGCTCGCCCTCGATGAACTGTTTGCTGCCCGCACGAAAGTGGACGATGAGCTTGAGGAAGCCATGGAACAGGCTAATAAGAGGACCAACAATTAGACTGAGAGGATAGGCGTTCTGCCCAATCAAGTTCTAGCGATCCTGATTGATCGTGCCCAACAGATTGAGACGGCGCTGGAGGGGTTGTGTTGCAACGTTGTGAATACCGGCACTGTGACAAGGAAGACCTCTGACATTTCGGAGGATCAAATGTTCAAGGGCCGCCGGTTCGACCAGTCGGTGATCCTGCTTTGCGTGCGCTGGTACCTGGCCTACAGTCTGAGCTTGCGTGATCTGGAAGAGATGATGGCCGAGCGGGGCATTGCCGTCGACCACACGACCATTCACCGCTGGACGGTCCGTTATGCCCGCACCTGCTGGAGCGTTTCAACCGACGCAGGCGGTGCGTGACCGGCAAATGGCCTATAGACGAGACTTACATCAAGGTCCGCGGCCAGTGGATGTACCAACCGCGCCATCGACAATGTCCGCGACACGGTCGAATTCTGGTTCAGCGAGCAGCGTGACCTGCTGTCGGCCAAGCGGTTCTTCAGAAAGGCGCTGGCACGTCATGGCCGACCCGACCGCGTTGTCATCGACGGTAGTCTGACCAACTGGAGGCTATCGTTTCCTCACACCACAAATCGTTTGCAGTATCGCCCTCGACGCCGGCTGAAGCTGATCGAAATCCGCAAGAGTAAATACCTCAATAACCGGATTGAACAGGACCATCGGCGCATCAAGCGCCGCGGCCGGCCAATGCTTGGCTTCAAATCACAGGCAACAGCCGCGATCATCCTGTCCGGCATCGGAATGGTCCACATGATGCGCAAGCGACAGGCGAGGTTTGCCTACAATCCGAATCCGTCCCTGGCTGAGCAGTTCGAAATTCTTGCCGCATAATTGGCCTCGTATCACGCCTCTTTGCGCGTCCATTCAGGCGTTGCAACAAAACCGCTACTTCTGCGGTCGGTCCTAGGGTCGGGTCTGCACCGCATCGAGCGATATTCAGCTCTGCATTAAGTTAACCGGCAGTGGCCCGCGTTGTCCTACCAGGTCGTTTTGAAGCCCACCTTGCCGGCCCAGGCATCGGCATCGCCATCGAAACTGCTTTCATAGTTGACGTTGCCGTATACGGTCGCGGCATCAGTGACCTGCATGGCAGCGCCTATGCCGAGCCTGCCTGACGTATCGCCCAGGTCGGCGGTAAAGGGGATTGAACCGGTCGCCGAGGAGAACGCCGTCGTCGGGTCGCCGAGGAATTCGTGCCAGATGTCACCGCGGACCCACAGGCTGAAGGTGCGGGGCGCCCGGCCACTGGCGTCGACCGCACCAATTCCCCAATCGCGCGCCACCCGCGCGCCGAGCCTGCCGGCTAATGAATCGGTGTCGGAATAACTGACATCTGCCGCACCGTCGTTGAAATCGTCGATGTTGAGCGCCTGGTAGACCAGCTGCGCCTGCGGCTCGAGCAGCCAGCCGTTGCCAAGGTGGAATGGATATCCTCCCTCGAGCGAGGCTGCCAGACCGAAGCCGTTCGTGTCACCGTCGCGCAAGCCCCGCGCTGCCGTCATGTCCATGTCGTACCAGGTTCCCTGCAAAACACCATCAAGGTACCAGTTACGCTCGCCGAAGCGCGTCCAGTAGCCGCCGACGGTAACCGCGTTAAATTTATCTTGGCCTCCCCTAAAGGTACGCCCGAGGAGACTGTGCTCGACATCGGCAGTGGCACGGCCGACTGCCACATAAAGGCCGGCATTGTCGCGCTGGCCGTTGGCGTCTTCGTTTCGATAGAGATCGAGGCCGGTCTGGATCGCCCCAAAGTCGTAGTCGAACGGCGGACCGTCGCGACCATAGATGCCGATCGGATCGCCGTCGCGGTGGCCCCAGTAGCCGATGATCCTGCCCCACATTCCGTCGGGCATGTCCTGCTTGCCCGGACCGAGCAATTGGGCATCGCCCCCCATCCTCTCATGCAGTGTGTCGATGATATGGCGGCCATAGATCGAGGCCATTACCGGCATGGCCGCATAGAGTGAAACCTCCTGGCGATAGCGTGGCACGGGCGGTCCGGGCGGCGCCGGCGGCTCAGGGTTCGGCCTAGGACCTGGCCCCGGTTCGGGACTCGGCCCAGGATCTGGCCCCGGCTGAATATTGCTGCGCAGGAACCAGTCATTTTCGCTTCCCGGGGTGGAACCGCCACGAAAGAGAAGGTAGTCATACGGGCCTGCGGCGGCAAATCCGCCAAAAGCACGCGGCTCGGTCGTGCCGTTTGTGGCGTCAACGACTAGAATGCCGTCGGCGGTTGTCAGGGCGCCGCCTCCACCCGTGTCGGTGAAGCTCATCCGGGTCGTGCCGGTCGCCGCACCTCCGTTGACCACCATCCGGTCCGATGGTGATCCGTCGGTTCCGAGATAGGTGTTCAGGGCCATCCGACCGCCGGCGCCGACGTAGTTGCTGAGAGTCAGCATCTTGTAGCTCGACAGTTGCGTCGGGTCCCCGGTCGGCGGGGCATAGATGATCTGGCTGGCGCTATTAGCGACGGTGGTAGCCGTCGAGTTGCCGGTCATCGTCCAAACGGTATTTTGTCCGAGGGTGACTGTGCTGGTGCTGCCCCTTGTCGAGATCACCCCCCGCAATGTCGATTCCTGTGCGTCGAAAATCGTGTTACCTGAGGAGTTGGTATCGAGCAGGGTGTTGTTGTTCGCCGTCGCTATCGTGTTAGTGAGGCCGATGTTGGCCGCGGCCCCCTGCACCGAGAAGGATGCGCTACTGGCCGTGATTGTGCCATTGCTGTACTGTGTCTTCGCATTGCCACCACCGTCGAAACGAAACCCGAAGCCTCCATTTCCCGATGCTGTTACATGGGTGCCGTCCATTGTAAGGCTGCCACCATTCTGCAGAAGACCGCCCGCGCCGTTGACGACGGAAACCGAGCCGCCTGTTGTCTCGATGCCGCCGCCATTCCGGGCATACACACCCGCATTCCCGTTGCTTCCCGTGATGTTGACGGCCACATCGCTTGCGGTAATCAGGCTGCCGGCGCCGTTCGCCTGAAGTCCCTTCTCCCCCCCGCCGCCCTGAACGGAAACACTACCTCCCGTGAGAGCCACGTGGCCGCCTGAATCGGCATTCGCACCGACGTCACCGCCACCCGTACCCACCAAGATAACTACGCCGTTTGCCGTAATCGAGCTGTTGGTGCCCGTCGCCGAGAGACCGGTGTTGCCGCCGCCTCCGGAAAACCCGATGCTGCCGGATGTAAGCCGAATATTGCCGCCGGCCTGCGCCTTGGCCGCCGTAATGCCGCCCGAACCGCCCATCGACAGAGACAGCCCATCGGCGATGATGCGGCTCCGCGCGCCATCGGCCAACAGCGCGGAGGGCACGCCACCACCGGGAATTGTGAGCGACGAACCGCTCGTAAATTGAATCAGTCCTCCCGCCAAGGACTGCACAAGGCTCTGGCCGCCGCCGTTGGGCCAACTCACGGTGATGCCATTTGCAAAGATGGTGGCGTTGTTAGCGATCATGGCTACCGCACCGCCGCCGCCGTCGTTCTGCAACAGGATACCGTTCGCTACGATCTGGCCACCGTTGCTGGCGCTCAACCCTTGACCGCTGGCTGTTACCGTACCGTTGGCTGTGACGATGGCGTTAGTTGTGGCACTGATCCCTGTCCCGAAGCCGTGCGCGGTCACGGCGCCGTTTGCCGTCACGTTGGCACCGTTGCGCGCGTCGATGGCTGTGCCGTAGCCAACGGTTACAGGGCCGGCCGTGCAAGGTGCCCCGCCATCTTGCAAAACGCCACCATTGCTGGATGGAGCGCATTGTGCGCGTGCCGATTGCGGGGCGCACCAGGCGCATAGTGCGACAAGAGCCGCGAGTGCTGTCGCTGATCGCGTGGGGATGCGGATACGGGTAACGGTTCCGTGGATCCCATGGTGGGTCATAGCCTTCCCCTCTCGCTGCGCCGTCGGACATCCCCACTTTCCGCGGAAGCGAATTAATTTCATTCGCCCGCAAAATAAGAATCGACAGTTACGGATTGGTCAATGGACGACGAGGCAGGCCGTGCGTTTTGGCTGCCGCTGTTGCAGACTGGTATCATCGATCACCCTCGCCTCGCCCGCGGCAGGCGGTGATCACGCAAAGAGCGCGTTGAGGTCGTTGGCCCAAATGCATTGGCCACGAACCAAGGACTTCTTTCGTTCGGGTTCGGCGTGCTCGCAAGAAATGGCTTGCTCGTACCCGGTATCCCTAAATATGCGACAGTCCGAGCTCAAGTGCGCGTCGGCGTGAAAACCTACTGGAGCACGGCCGCCCTCCCTCTCCGCCATCGCTTTACGATATAGTATTGTTTTTGCAATATTTTCTAGATGGCCTCTGAATACGCTTGCACCTTTCCTTGCACCTTCTGCCCTCGTTTGATCCTGAAACCGGCCTCAATCTACGATGCCGCATGGTCGGAAGCTTTCGGAAGAAGGCTCGCCAAAACCACCTTTGGTGGTGTTCGCGCTGCCGGTGCAACTTTTTGGGGATGCATCTCGCCTTGACTTTCAGGTGTTCCTGATTTGGCCAGCACCGAAACGCGAGATGTTCGCTGTTCGTTTGAGGATGTTCAGTGGCGGCATGCCGCTCTACCCGCTACTTACGCGGGTTGACCGTAATTACTCTCAATCGCGTTCCTTGGCCCGCGGTGTGGCAGGACGGTGGCTTTGCGGTGCGATGGAGAATCGCCATTGTTGGAACTGCTCGTTTATCCAACAGTAACCTTAAGTCGAAATGGCTGTTGATCAGTAGCAACTCGGTTATTAATTGTCCGTTGACGTTTGTCGCAAGCGAACGTACCGACCCAGCCCCGCAGAGTCCACAAGCCATGCGGGGGCTGGGTCTTTTCCTTCCCCTTCGAAAAGGAACTATCCCGGCCCGCCTCAGGGGAACTCCTGATTGCCGCCCGCCCCATCGGAGCGCGCAACAGCGCCAACAAGCCCTTGACGTCCACCAACAAGCTCGCCCCGAAGCTCGACAAACGAAGCATGATTGTCGTGCGGCCAACCAGAAAAGCAACGCTGCGTGCCGTCAGGACAAGCGACATACCAAGCAGGACGCTCGTAAGACGGCCGAGACATAAAGTATTGAGGGTGGAGGCTCGGCATTCAGTCGAGCCTTTTTTTGATAGCCGGATCACGCATTAGTCTAACCATCGAGACCGGTTAGTCGTTAGCGCAGTTGACGACGACCATCATACAAACCTCAGCAATTAAACAAGATGCAACGGGCACCCACAAAGGGGAACATTCATGCGAAACTTCCTGACAATCATCGCGGCTGCGTCAATAGCACTTTCGTCTGCGATAGCAGCTAACGCACAAAGCCAAAATCCCCTCCCTAAGGCGAGCGATGTGCTCGTCCGATATGGGAAGGACATCGAGGGCTGAACCATCTATACAAATCAAACTCGCGGAGATTGTTTGATCGTGCGCGACTTTGGCCAAGGTTCGGTGCAAATGGGCGTTACCGCAAATCAGGAGGTCGGGTATCTCGGGCGTGTTCACTAAGGCGGATATCGGCCTTAAGAACGGGAACACGACGGACATCTTCGTCGCCCTCGACCGCAATCTTTATAAGGGTGTGGCTACCAGCACGAGCGGCGAACTCAAAGGCGGACTTTCTGGCGGCTATATCTTGACAGACGACCCGAATCTCAAGCGAGACGTAGCAAAGAAATATGAAATGACCGTGTTTCCCGAAACCAAGGGGACCTTCGTCGTCGATCTGAAGGGGACTTTCAAGGCAATGGCAGCGGGAAAAAAGTGCCTCAAGCATTGACCGGACGCTCGTAGCGAGCACTGGCGCAAAAGACCCGCCGTTGGGGTTCAAGCACAACGACGGGTAGGGGTAACCAATCGGGACGGGTATGGACACGATTGGACAATTAATTATGTCGTAAAGAGGCCTTGCCACAATCGGGACTTTCCCTAGGTAACAAGGTCATTTTGTCAACCCAAGGCCCACCTTCGTGCATTTGATTTTCCCCTGCGATAGGGCAAACCGGCCCAGTCGACTCGAAGGGCTTTAACCATTGGAAACAGCAACCCGGACCGCCGGATCCATTTGGCCCGTACTGCCTCGACAAACATAGCGTAGCAAGCTGATCAGGATCGATGTATGGTCTGTTTTGCAAGAGAACGGCCGAGTCGTTAAACCGCGCATGGTTCGAAAGGCGATGGATGACCGAGACGTCCAGCCGGGATCGCCATGAAAACATCCCGAAGTCCCGGCACCGCCGGCTCATCAAGATGGACCCGCCTAAATGAACGCGACCATAAATACGTTCGTCCTCGTCTTGGCATCGATCTTCCCGGTGGTCAATCCGCCAGGTTCCGCACTCGTCTTCCTCGGGTTGACCCGTGGGGCAACACCTGAGATCCGCGCTGTCCTTGCGCGGCGGATCGCGTTCAACTCGTTCGTCCTCCTGGTCTGTTCGTTCTTGCTTGGCGCGCTCATCCTCCAGTTTTACGGAATTTCAATTCCCATACTTCGCGTCGCTGGCGGGTTCATTGTCGCTGTCTCAGGTTGGAAACTCCTCAATGAAGGAAGCAAGAAGGAACTGGAAGCGCCGGCAGGCGGAGTTCCGCGCACCAATCTGCTGGATCAGGCCTTCTATCCGCTGACCCTCCCACTCACGACAGGGCCAGGCTCCATGGCCGTGGTGATCAGCATCGGGCTTTCGGAGGCGACGGTTACGGGTCCTGCCGAAAGGCTCACATTCGTCATGGCAAGCGTCGTCGCCATAGCCGTTCTGGCATTGACCATCCTGCTTTGCTTCAGCTATGCGGATCGCAGCCAAAGGATTCTGGGCCCTGGCGGCACCGATATCGCCGTGCGGCTTTCGGCATTCATTCTGTTTTGCCTCGGCTTGCAGATCCTCTGGTCGGGCGGAAGCGAGCTGTTGAGATCCGTTCTCTACGCAGGTTCTTCTCCACCGCTACCCACGCCATAATCGGTTATAGGGTAAGTCGAATCTAGCCGGCTATGACCCCCACGATCACCGTTCCCCAGGTTGTAAGCAGGATATGTCCAATGGGGACCGCTGGTGTATAGCCGAGCACGGCAACCGGACTCCCCGACCGGTCCTGCACAGCTGCCATGCCGGCGGTCATCGTCTGCGCACCGGCCAGCCCGCCGAGGAGCAGTATGGGGTTCATGCCGAGCAGGTAGCGCCCGACGTAGAGTCCTACGAACATGGGCATCAGAGTAACGACCACGCCGCCGAACAGCAGGCCGATGCCCGCCTCCGCGATGGCTGAGAAGAAGATGGGGCCGGCATGGAGGCCGGTCATTGCCACGAAGGCGGCAAGACCAAGTGCCGTCATCAGCGAGACGGCTCCGTCCGGTATGCGGCCAAAGAGCGGAAAGCGCGTGCGCATATGCCCCACGACCAGCCCCGCCAGCAAGGTTCCCACGCTGGTGCTCAAAGAGATCCGCATATCCCCGATAGGAAAGGTGACGAGAACGCCGACAAGCCCTCCAAGGAAGATTGCGAGGCCGAGAACGAAGAAGTCAGTCGCGGCCGTCGGTGCGATAATGACACCTACCCGCTTGGCGGCGCGCGAGACGACAGCCTCCGGCCCCACCAACCGCAGAATGTCGCCGCGCTGCATCAAGATCCCAGGTGCAAGCGGAAGGTTCTGGCTCCCGCGCGTGATGGCTCGCAGATAGAGGCTGCGGGTCCAGTCCTCCTTGGCCGCGTCCGCGATACTCCGGCCGTCAAGGTGCCGGCTTGTTACAAGGACGTCGGCGACTGACACTGGGATATCGAGGAGGTCGCGATCCTCTACCTCGGCGGCACGCTGACCGAGCAACTCCACCAGGGTCTCTCGCCTGCCAGACACCGCGACAACATCTCCTGGGCTCAAGACGAACTCCGGGCTTGCCTCAATAACTCGCTCGCCGCGTCGCACGCGCTGAATGAACAGCCGGTGCTCCGGAAATTTAGCCTCAGCTGCAGCTACGGATAGTCCCGCGATTGGCGCGCCCTCCGCGATCCTGTAGGCGCGCAACTCGAACCTATGCCAAGCGGACGCGACCCCCGCCGCCGTCCGCGTAATGCCGAGCTCGTGCTCCAGCTTAAGCGCCTCGGTCGCCAGGTCGATGCCAAGCAATTTTGGGCCCAGCACACTACAGAACAAAATAACGCCAACGGCGCCGAAGACGTAGCAGACCGCGTCGGCTACCGCGACATGTGCGACCAGCCGGGCACGCTCATCCTCCATAAGCGGGAGCGCGTTGATGGCTTCGGTCGCCGTGCCCATCGCCGGACTCTCCGTGAGCGCCCCCGACACGAGTCCCGCAGCAAAGCCCGGATCAAGCCCCAGGGCCTTGGCGATTACGATGGCAGTGAGCAGCCCCGTCACACACACAACCACGGCGAGCAGTACGGGCTTCAACCCGTCTCGTTTGAGGGCCTGCAGGAACTGCGGCCCGACCGAATAGCCAATGCCAAAAAGAAACAGAAGGAACAGCAACGACTTCGCCATGCCGGCAATCGGAACGTGGGCGAATTGACCGATCGAAATACCGGCGAAGAGGGAGCCGGTAACAGGCCCAAGGCCGAAGCCTCTGACCTTCACGCCACCGATCAAGTAGCCGATGCTGATCGCAAGAAACACGGCGAGCTCCGGATACTTGACTAGGAATTGCTCGAACCAAACCATAGCCATATCTCCCCCGCGACGACCTTCGCGCTTGAACACGATCAGTTCAGTATCAAGGCGCCGTGGAGAACGCGTTCAACGCTTTTGCAGCGATCGCATTCAGGTGGCATTAGTTTGAGGGCCTTGGCTTTCTCGTACCGTGGATTTCCTTCACATCAAGTTTTCGCAGTCGATCGTCTCTTGGGTCAGCAGCTTGCCCGACAAAGGTTGCCGCGGCCGCTATCTCAAGGCCGGTCGTCCACACCAAGCATGCGAGCCGTCGAAACAAAAAGAAAGTACGTTACAGTAACGACACGAGGTGAGGCTCCATCATAGGTAGTGGCCAGGCTGTCTTTTGTTTAAGGTTCCGGTGGAATGCGGCATAGTGTGGCCCTTGAGTGACAGCAATGACAATCCTGTCGTGGTATTTCTTATCCAGGTTGAGGGATGGCTGCGAAATTCATTGAAACTGCAGGACTCGAACCAACTCGAACGTTGCCAAAATACAAGCGCCGATGGGGGACCGCATGGATGTTCGAACTCTTCTTCTAGCCTCTGCTGGAGCAATTATTGCCGTATCGGCAGCGCATGCTGCGGATGCAGTGGTTGTGGCTGAACCCGAACCGGTCGAGTATGTCCGGGTCTGCGATGCCTATGGCGCGGGCTTCTTCTATATCCCCGGCACAGAAACCTGCCTGAAATTTGGCGGCTATCTGCGTTTTGAAGTGGCCGGCGGCGACAATGTCTACACCGGCAGACATGTCGGCGGTGAGAACGACACGTGGTACGCCCGCACACGTGCCGAGCTGCGTTTCGATGCGCGCACCGAAACAGAACTTGGCACTTTGCGCTCTTACATCGATAGTCGGTTCCAATACACCAATGGCGACGATGCAGGCGGCCTCCTTCATCAGGCCTTCATCGAACTCGGCGGTTTCCAGATCGGTGTCAATGACGTCATCTTCGGTTCTTGGCTGAATTATGCTGGCAACATCATCAGGGACGACGTCATCCAATACGGTGCCGACAGTATGTCCAGCAACGCAATCAGCTATACATATAAGGCCGGCAACGGGTTTTCTGCCATCATCGCCGCCGAGCAAGGTTCGGAGACGAATGGTTACGATTACGTCATCGATGATTATATGCCCCACGTTCTCGCCGGCGTGAAATATGAACAGTCTTGGGGGACGGTCGCCGGGGTCATCGGCTACGACTCGGTGCAGGAAGACATCGGGGTCAAAGCGCGGTTGGACGTCAATTTTACTGACGCGTTATCCGCCTGGATAATGGGCGGCTATCAATCCGACTACGACGAGGATTCGTTCATCACCAATCAAAATCGCAACTGGTATGGGCCATGGGAAGGCGATTGGGCTGCGTGGGGCGGGTTTGCCGCCAAGGTCACCGACAAGGCAACCATCAACGCGCAAGCCGCCTATGAAGAACAAGGGACCTGGGCGCTTGCCCTCAACGTGAACTACGAGCTTGTTCCGGGTTTCATGATCAGACCGGAAGTCAACTACACTAAGTTCGGCGGCGCACGCAAAGAGGAAGCCCTCCTTGATAGTGGAGAGGACGATGCGGTCGGGGGTATTGTGCGCTTCCAACGCAATTTCTAAGTGCAGGGCGTGGATAGGACGCCGGGAGGGTGCGTGGAACCGCTATGTCTTTCCACCGGCCCTGCATTCCGCGGCGAAATGGCAAACGCGAACAGTAAGGCCCACTGCGTCGCGTGCGAGAACGACGAACCTTGTCGCTCAACTGGGTATTGCTCTCGGTTCACAGCCTCGGCAATTATAACGCCAGTCGCGCAGCGCCGAGCCACGCCGGCAACGTTGACCGGCTTGAGTGGACGACTGAGCCTGGCCTCTGCTGTCGTCACGTGAGCGGATTGAGTTACCCTGCCCCAAGGCCTGAATATACCGACAGTTGGATGTGCCGAAGCGGTTTGGTCTTTGCCCACCGATGTTTAGCCCGAGCCTGATTGAGTTGTTCGCTTTCACCGCCTCTTAGTCAACGGCAAGCAGACATTATAGGCGTCGGACGTAACGAGTATCCCCGAAACCCGGTCCATCGCGTTTGGTCGTTTGTAGCGAAGTCAGAAGCTGATTTCTATTCATGTTCAAGCCTCCAGACAATTGACCAAGTAGTCCTCTCTTTGATTCTGCTCGACACTCAGCCGTCGTCATCGCCAAAGCATCCGTATCGTCCAAAGGGGGCTGTCAAGACAAGAGCATCGCGAAGTAACCAAACACCGTGAGCAGGACCCCTGAAACCGCATAGCCGACGGGGAAACCGATCCAGGGTACGTTCGATTGGATTTCCACGGCTGCCTCTCGGCAAGGGCCGCTGTGGCTGCGCGCGCCGGCTACAGCGCCCATAAGGATAGCCGGGTTCATTTTGAATATGTGGAACCCGATGGCCCAGACTAAGACTGGCGGAACCGAGCAGGCGACGAAGCCCACGACGAAAATCTTGAGCGCGAGGGCCCCGGTCAACTGAGCAAGGAGCGAGTTGCCGGCATTGATTCCAACGATGGCGACAAACACGACGAGGCCGAGATCTTCCAGGATGTTGCGGGCTGCCGAGGGGGTATTGCCGAAGAAGCGCAAACGGGATGCCACCGACGAGACGATCACGCCCGCGACCAACAGGCCGCCTGCATTGCCGAGTCCAATCGATGCCCCAAACGCAGGGAACTGGATTGCACCGATCAACAAGCCCAAGATCATGCCGAGCGAGAGGGTCAGAAGGTCGGTCGCGCTGGACGGCCTTACTACCCGTCCGAACAGTGCTCCAACTTTGTTGACCGCATCCTTCAGTCCGACCACGGTCACCACGTCCATCCGCTGTAGCTTGGTGTCGTTTCCTATGGGTAGCCGCACTCCGCCTCGCTCCAGTGCCGCTACCTGCAGCTGATCGACCCCCGGCAGAGCCCGCCATTCCTCGCGTGTCTTCTTCACGATCTCGCCGTTGGTAACGAGAATCTCCGCAGAGTCGAGCGGGATGTCGAGTGCAATTTTGTCTGCGACTTCCGGCCCGATCAAGCCCATCTTGTCGGAGAGCGTCTCCCGCCGGCCGCCGAGCGCGATGACGTCGCCAAGTTGGAGTGAAAGCGTTCCAGTGAGTTCCTGGGGCGCACCACCCCGCACCACGTTCACTACGCGGTATTCCGGATTCTCGTGCAGCAACTCACGGACTGTGCGCCCTTTCCAGGCCGCGTTCTCGAGCCGATAGGCGCGTAGCCCTCCGGCCGTCCAGCCGGACAGCGTCGGTGCATCGCCGCTCGCCACCCCGTGCTCGGCCTCGTATGCGCGGGCCGCGGCACGGGCATCCACTCCCCACCACTTGGGCAGATACTTGGTGATCAAGATGATGCCGACCGTACCCCAGATGTAGGTGATGCCGTAAGACAGTGCAATCATCGCGCTCGCCTGCTCGGGTGTCGTGCCGGCCGGCAGAGCTATCGCTCCTGAGGTCACGGCTTGTTCGGCCGATCCAATCGCCGCAGACATGGTTTGAGAGCCGGCCAACATTCCGCCTGCGGTCCCTAACGGCAGATCAAAGATCATTGTGCCGAGCACAACGATCGTCAGTCCCACGATACAACTGATAAAGGCCAATACGGTGAATTTGATTCCGTCCCCGCCCAAGCTGTTCATGAACGACGGTCCGACCCGCAGTCCAACGCCGTACATGAACAGGTAATAAAACATGCTCTTCGTAAAATTGTTCAACTCCAACTTTACGCCATAAATCGATCCGACGACGGCGAGACCGCAACCGACGATTATGGCAGCCGCCACCATGCCGAGCCCATAGCCCATAACACTCTGCCGTCCTATCCAAACCGCGAGCCCTACGGTCAGGAAGAGCAGCATGAAGGGGTTGGCATTGAGAAACTCGAAGAATGTTTGCATATCGCTTTTCCCTTTAGCGTTTCGACTTGGCGGAGATGACATCAGGCCGCAAAAGCTTGAGCCCGCGCGCTTTCTCGTAGCCGTGGATCTCCTTCACATCGAGCTTGCGCATAAATTCGATGGTCTCTTGTGTGATCACCTGGCCGGGTACCATGATCGGGAAGCCGGGTGGATAAGGAATGACGAAATTGGCCGAGACCATTTCCGGCCCTTCACGAAGCCGGCGGTCGCATTCTTCTCCGTGCAGGGTCACGTATTCGCAACCCGCGGCGTCGTAGGCACCGTAGAAGGCGGTGCGCATGTCTCCCTCGGGCGTGGACCGCCCCGCGTCCTGACGGAACGCCTCATGGAAGCGACTGAAGTTCGGCAGGTCCGGCACATCGGTCATCAAAGACTTCACCCGGGCTGCGAAAGCGTCCTGCTCTCCGCTGCCCCCATGAACCAGGCGGGCCTCAATGCTGTTGCAGATCTCCAGCAGGACGCGGAGCAACTGCGCGACATCGCTGCGCGTATTGTTGATGTTGGATTGCAGAAGGACCGAATTGCGCGACGTTTTGTTGAGTTGGATATCGTAAGTATTGGCGAGCAGCGCTTTGAACTCGGTTCCGTCGAAACCTGCCGTTCCGCAGACCAACGTCATCCGGGTGGGGTCGAGGCAGAACTCGTCTTCGTGCATGCTGCGGACCTGCTCGGCCCATGTCGTGCCTGGAGCCAGGAAATCTACGAACCCGCTGTTGCGGTATTCCGCCGGAACCATGCCATCAGCACCGAGCACCTTGAAATACTTCGAGATCAAGGGATGGGAGTTGACCTCGCGACGAATGGAGAGCGATATCTCGATCGCGTTCAACACGAGGCCGTAGCCTTCCAGCTCCATCTGCCGCCGCGCCACGTCCAGACTGCCGATCAGTTGCTGGTTCGGACTGGTCGAGGCATGGGTGAAAACTGCCTCATGGAACTGCGATTCAACTGTGTGGAAGTCGACGTCCTTGACGAGCACCATGGAGCCTTGACGCAGCGCCGACATCGATTTGTGCGTAGAATGGGTCTGATAGACGCGAACCCGTACCTTACGCGGGTCGGGGATCAGCCGCGTCTCCAGCAACTTATCGGCCGAAGGGTCCGAACCGAGCTCGTCCTGTTGCTTCTCGTATGCCTTGATCGAAGCGGGATCGTGTATCCAAGCGCCGATGGCCGACGCTGCGCCCATTGCGGTTCTGGGACGTAATATGGGCGAAAAACGCGCAAAACCGAACCATGCCTCATCCCAGAGGAACACGAGGTCCGGCTTGATGGCGAGGCATTCCTCCATGACGCGGCGCGTGTTGTAGATGTGGCCGTCGAAGGTGCAGTTTGTCAGGTCCACCATCTTGACCCGATCGAGTCTACCCTCCGCCTTAAGATCCAGAAGCGCCTTTTTTACGCTGGAGAGAGGCACTGCGCCGTACATCGAGTATTCGGTCATCGGAAATGCGTCGACATAGAGCGGTTGCCCGCCCGCAAGCACCAAGCCGTAGTGATGGGATTTATGGCAATTGCGGTCGAGGATGACAATGTCACCCGGGGCCACAATCGCCTGGTGCACCATTTTGTTCGACGTGCTGGTTCCGTTGGTCACAAAGAACGCGTGGTCCGCTCCGAAAGCGCGAGCGGCCATCTCCTGTGAACGTTTGATGTTGCCCGTCGGCTCAAGCAGGCTGTCGAGACCGCCGGTTGTCGCACTGCTTTCTGCAAGAAACAGATTGATGCCGTAGAACTCGCCCATATCGCGGATCCAGTCGGACTTGAACACTGACTTGCCACGGGCGATCGGAAGCGCATGGAAAGTGCTGATCGGCCGCCGGGCGTATTTCTTCAAATTGTCGAAGAAAGGAGTTTCGAAGCGCCGCTGAATGCCTTCGAGCACGGATAGATGGAGTTCCAACGGTTCCTCGATGGCATAGAGCACGCGACGTATGGAAGCGGCCCGCGGATCGCCGGCCAAACTCTCCACCCGGCGATCCGAGAGCAGATAGACGTCGAGCTCCGGGCGCAAGCGCTTCAGCGAATTGGCCAACAGCAGCGACAGATCAGCGTCTTCCCTTCTCGCTTCCTCCGGCACGAGGTTTGCCAGAACACTCCGCAGCACGGGAGCCGGGTGGCGCGAGGTATAGGTGAAGCCCTCGAAAATCGTCACGGCGGCAATATAGGGATTTATGATGGCGGCGCAGATCGCATCCTCGAAGCTTTCCACCGCGACCATTTCGTAGATGAACGCGTCCTCCGGCCGGCGCAACTTCCGCATCTCCGCGATTTGATAGACGGCGTGCGTGGTGGCACCAGGTGCGACCATCAGCATCTCGAAATAGGGACGCCTTGCCTCCCGGCCACCCAGCGTCGGCGGCAGAACGTCGGCGGGCGAGTCGGCAACGTCCTCGGCAGTACCCCACTCGGCTGCGTCGTACTTGAAGTCGCGTGTGACAATGGCGGCAGAAACGCGCCGCACCAGTTCGGTGAAGCCAACAGCATTCTCGCTCTGCAACTTGTCGCGCAGCGCCGCCATCAGTCCGGGGCCGGGAAACGCGTGGAACTCCTCGATGGGCCCCAACTCGGCAAAAGCTGCTTCAACCGTGGCCTTGTCGGACCGCCCGCTCGACCAGGCCCGCGAAGCGCCCACGATATCACGCCAGCGATCGGCGCGTGCAGCCGGCATTGAGAAGAAATGGTCGATCCGGTGTTCGGATGTCTTGGCTTTCGTCGTCATCACCTGTCTCCTTGCCTCCAGTGTCGAGTTGAGTTAGTCGGCATCATCGAAGCTGGGGCCACCTTCAGCGGGGTCGCACAGTCGCGTTGCAAAGCCGTGTCTCCCGATCATGGCTTTTGCCTGCGCGAATAAGCAAGTACGTTACAGTATCTAACAGTTGCGAAGGACGACTGATACTCATGCTACTTGCACGCCTGCTAGTCTCACGCCCATGTATTCGTGCCGACTATGACGATTATTGTGGTGGGTGACGAGGACATCTTCCGTGGAAAGTGGCGAAAATCGGCAATGATATCAGCAACAAAGCGGACAGAACGCACCACCGCAGATACGTCAAGTAGGTCTACCCGCCATTGGTGAGACGCCACCTCTGTCGATCCTCACGCCGCTTGGCGGTGGCAACAGCCGGCATTCGCCGCACTTCCTCTGGGACGCGTTGCGGGCGAAATACGCGGGTGTATGATACAGTAACATAGTCTCGGCCGGAGGAGCATTGCGGGATGTTTCAAGACTGAGAAACGGCAGCCGAATGTACTTGACCCAAAAGTCCCAATATTTCGCCCTCTTTGCCCTCTGGATTGATTTTTTCGAAAGCGACTACCGCCTCCTCGAAGCGGTCCATTGAGAAGAAGCCGATATAGGTCCGCGCAGCCTCGACGGAACTCAGGTGTGGCTATTGGGGCACTACCCACATGTTTCTCGATCCCAACGCCTACCGCTTAACACTATCTATGTTAGCCTTCGAGTCGTTGGCCTACTTCAACTTGATGAAAAGGATCTTCGCATGAATAGAGCTCTGATCACCGTCGTTACCGTACTAACAGCTATGAGTTTAAGTGCCTGCGGATCAATCGGCAAAGGAAAAGCGCCTCCGCCAATGGCAGAACCGACTGCAGCGCCAGTGTATAAATAAAGGCTGCTTCTGTGTTATGGGAAGGTGAGTACACCTTCCCATTCCATCGATCGCAAGACACCGGCCCTATACACGACGTGCGATTCCGTCCGTGGCCGTGACCATCCAAAGCCCTGGAGCAGCGGGGCTTTCCAGAAGACTCGCAATTAACCCAGAGAGGCCTACAATCCTCACATCGCCGGGTACGTTAGAGGCCCGTCGGCACTTGAGAGATGGGCTGTGCTCCCGCCAAGAGGCGGAGCACCTTATGCCATTTTGCACGTTTGACCACGATTACACCCAAGACGACCTGCGTATCTTGGGAAGGGCACACCGCAGGGCTTGTCAATTCCTCGGGCGCGATCCGCTTCTGCATCCGCTGGCTGATGTACGACACTCACGATCATGATTTTTTTGAGCGCGGTGACGAGACTTTGGCCGACTGGCCGGCATGGCGGTCAAGCGCGAACTCTTCTGATGAATCTCGACACTATCGATCCACACCAGCTGAATTGAGCACGAGGTAGACACTCATATCGCGCAAACTGCACAAGTGATCGGAACGGATTTGACGAAAAAACTGGACAGCAAACTCGAGTGTCCGAATTGCCACACAATTTATCTTACCCTCGCCGAAAATGTGACCAGGAGCAGCGCAATCCATTGCACCAAATGCTGTGCCTACATGGGAAGCTGGGTCGAACTTGAAAGCGATTTCATTGCGCAAGGTGGGATGGACGGCGTGTTCCGCATGGACCATGGGAGGACCATCAAAACAGACGATGCGCTACAGCCAAGGCACGCAAATCAAAACGAACGAAAAGGCCTGACAGTAACAACATTGATGGAGTGGAATCCTCTGCCCCGCTATGCTTCTCTTCCCGTATGGAAGATTACAGAGCATTCGCGCCCGTAACCGTGCTCACCAGTACGCCCGGCATGATGGTCGGCATTGGTACGGCTTACGATGCCGCAAAGTTCATATTGGAAGAATGGCCCATCGACGTGGATTGCCCGGAGCTTGAGAAAAAGGATGTCTGAATTGGCTGACGCCAAAGCGCATCCCCCGTCCGAGAGACCGGAAGCGCGGGAAAGCCAGGACTAGACCGGGCGATTGTGCTTCTTGGTGTAAAGCCTCATACTCATCCATGACTGATGACGATAGGCTCAAGCTGGAAATCAATGCGCAGGCCAAATTCGCAAGCGATGCGTTGCCGGAAAGGACAGACGTGCTAAAGCTCGTTCCTGCGCTCGCCCGAGAATTCCCACACCGAAGCTCGGAACAGATAATGCTGAAAATGAAACACGTCTGGAAAGATAGCGGGGCTGCACTGGAACGCCGACTAAGGAGCGCGCGTCATGATGACAAATCTGCAGCATTTCTGGATATTGGGCCTCAAAGGCGATCCCCTGTTTAATCGACACTATACGCCCTACGGCCAGACTGAACTGTCATGCGAGCATCGTGGATGCTGAATGGGTCCAATTCGGACCGACAAGATGGAAATGGCAAATTACTGATGCTGGCAGACGAGCCCTGGAATCCCCAAGAAGCCCGCCGGCGGTGAGGCTGACGGGCCGTTTTAATTAGCCAAGAGCTCCGGCACGAGGCCCGGCGTGTGTCACCGCCCATTGAATCCCGCGTCGGTCTGCTGGTTAGTCCTTCTTGACCAGCAGAGACTCGGCGTCGACGATCTCTTCAGCGGGTCTCACATTTCGTCCAGCATTGGATGTTCGTGCTGCCATTAGGCACTCTCTTCGTCTGGATCGTATCTGTCTTCCATCAGATCCAAAAGTGCGCGCTCCACCTCCCGCTCAGTCCAACCAGCCTCAATGGCATCGTCGATCAATTCGGCAAACGATAAAGTCGATGGCTTTTCACCTGTTGCAATCTCAGTGAAGCGTTCTTCCAATGCACGCTCACATTCAAGCCATCGATTGGGGTCTATATTAGGTAATACCGGTCCCTTAATCTGTGCCATCCGTCTCTCCTCGCCAACGCCACGCAGGTGAACTTCCTGCTCGAGCGGATGTTCCCTGAAAATCGGCATCGTTTAAGTTATTTCATCGCCCGATCCACCCAGCTCGAAAACCTCGGCATGGTCAGCGACCTCACGCAGGCACTGTAAACTTAACGGCTGAAAACAAGATCTGGGAGTGACGCTTCGGTTCAGGCGGCGCGAAGGCATGCTATTTGGTACCACGCTTCCATTGCTGATGCTCGCAGCTCGCAATAATGGTGAGATGGGGTCTCGTGGCGGGGAATTTGGAAGAGGTTGGCGATCGGATCGTGGATCGAAAGGAAGCGCTGAAGCTGTCGTGGTGACTTGAAGCGTTTCATGATCTGCTCACGCCGGCGGACGGGTTGATGGGAATTCTCCGCTCGATTGTTCAGTCCTTTGTGCGGCGAACGATGCTCGACGCGGGCATGATATCGCGTTTTGCGGCACTGTAGGATCGGAGCTTGCCGGTGATTATCACGCGTGGCGAACGGTTCTGTCTTTTTAGGAGTTTGCGCACCAAACGCTTTGCAGCTTTGGCGCTGCGGCGGCTTTGGACCAGAACGTCAAGGACCAACCATGCCGATCGACAGCGCGCCAGAGCTGTGCTTGAATAGTGATGACGACCTCGTCGAGATACCATTTGTCGCCGAGCCTGCCGGCTGAGCGCTTGCGGATATCATTGGCGAAGCGCCGGCCGAATTTCTTAGCCCAGAGTCTCACGGTCCGGTGAGAGACGATGATTCACGCGCCGCTGGCATATCCTCGACCATGCGTAGGCTGAGCGGAAACCGAAAATAGAGCCAAACGGCATGGGCAATCACTTCCGCTGGAAACCGGTGGCCACAATAGAGAGGATCACGTGCAAATCTGGTCATCACCCCAGACATCACATTTTCATCGATGCTGTGTTAACGTTACGGTGCCCCTTGGCGAGTTTCATTCCGAAGCTTGTAGACGGACATTAACGTACTGTTTACGCTAATATTTTTCTCCACACCGCACTTAACTGACGCTTAGCTTCTGTTTATCGGACTGTAAATGGTGTTTAAGCGGGACGCGGCCATGCCAAATGTTGCCGGCCAAACCCGAACCGCGTGTGGCGCGCTTCTCACGTGGCCCAGGCGCACGTTTTCCTTATATTTCCGGCGTTTTATCCGCCTGTGGAGTTGCTCGCTCGCCTAATACCGGCATTTTCAAACGACCGGTGATCCACGACTTCCGATAATATACAAAGCCGTATTTCGAAGGCCGAAAGTTCTTCTCACCTACCATTTGTTATTCCAATGTATGACAATGCCCTGAAGCAATAAAGAAGATTCAATGATGCCCTCAAACGCTTTGGTCCAGACACGAATACATGCAGAGGTGAAGGATCGCGCCACAGCGGTTCTAGAGACCATGGGCCTTACGGTCTCAGATGCAGTCCGTATCCTATTGACCCGCACTGCCAGGGAAGGTGCCTTGCCTCTGGAACTCATCAGCAACAGCAGCGACTATGACGCCTGGTTTCGAGCGAAAGTGCAACAAGCCCTTGATGACACGCGGCCGGACATCGACGACGCCGATGCCGAGGCTCATTTTGCGAATCGACGCTCTGCGGCGCTAAGCAAGGCGGCGACCGGTCACTGATGAAGCTCGTTTGGGCGCAATTCGCTCTTTCCGATCGCGATGACATTTTCACTTATACCCAAGCCGAGAACCCACGAGGAGCGACGCGCGTAGATGAGCAAATCGTCTTGGCCGTACGCCGGGTGCTGGACGTTCCAGAGAGCGGAAGACCCGGTCGCTTCGGGCAGCGGCGCGAATTAATTATTCCCCATACGCCATACGTTGCTGCCTACGCTGTTACAGCCGATACGGCCCGCATCCTGCGCATTCTTCACGGCGCGCAAATATGGCCAGATGAGATTGCCATAAAATAGATGAGGCCCACCTCTCTGTTCACTTGCAGGCGCATTCAACGATGATTCACAGCCAAAAGAAACCGATCAACCGCCTCATCGGCTATGCGCGTGTATCCACGGATGAGCAGGCGAATGATGCCCAGCTGATAGAGCTGAAGGCTGCCGGCTGCCACCAAATCTTTGGGGAGTACGGCTCCGGTGCTTCAGGCCCCCGGCCGGTGCTGGCGGGACTTGTGCGCGAAATCAAAGCCGGCGATGTGCTAGTCGTGGTACGGCTTGATCGTCTGGCACGGTCCGTCAGCCATCTGCTCCAGGTAATCGAGCAATTGGAAGAGGCGGGTGCAAATTTCCGCTCGCTTAACGATCCGATAGATACATCCACACCACAAGGCGTGTTTTCTTTGCAGGTCTGGGCGCTGTCGCGCAATTGGAGCGCTCATTGATTTCCGGACGCACGAAAGCTCGGATCGAGGCGGCGACATCCCGGTATAAACTGCCTGGCGACCCGGTTTCCGTGCACTGCGGCCAGATGCGCTTGCCAAGGCGTCGCGGGCACGAGAACGCAGCCATCTCGCGGATTTGACCACGACCATCCCATCTCATCGTGGTTGCCAAATCGTGCAGCGCATGCCACCGGATCACCCCTGGGACGCCCGAAGTCTCAACCGCGAGACAGGACAGAAATGGTCGATTGATCGCCTGCGCCGTTCGGTAAAACGGCTGGTGCGCAAGAGACTGGCTGAGCCAGGATTGATTGTCCCCTCGCCTCGGCGCACGCCAGCGCCTGATGATCGAAATGACGCATGAGCTCAACGCAACAATGGAAGGAGCTAGCGCCCATGCTTGCCTGAGCCGCTACGATCTCCAGAGATTTTCGTCACCACATCTTGATGACACGTTTGCAAGGTATCCTCGTTCTGGATGAAACGATTAGGGCGAGAACAGAGTTTGAGGGTCATGGATAACACCATTTGGCAGAAAACCAGCGCTGAAGCGCAAGAGCCCTCGCACGAGTTCACGGCGATAGCGCCGAATGGGATTGATGTCGGCCGGATCTATCGTATCGATGGCGGTTCGCTCAAAGGTCGCTGGCGCTGGGTTTTTCTGCTTGGCCATTCACAATTCCGCCAAGGTATAATGAGTGGTGACCAGACATCGAAGCAAAAGGCCGCAAGCCAGATACGGAAGATATACGAGTGCTACCTCGAAACACCGGGCTGTGCCGGCGGGGGTCAAAGCCGGATACCGCAAAAAAGGCAATCAAACCAAGACTGGGCGGTTTGACATAGTGGCGCTCTTCTATCCATTGAGGTTATGTTCTGTACTGGGTAGAGGATGGAAGGATGCGCATCGAACTGTGCTCAAACGGTGGAAACAGATGAGACAGCAGTACCTTTTCGTCCTCGTGCTTGTCATGGGATTTGCGCTGCTGGCTGCACTCGCTTTTTGTTCAACCGAAGATGCCCCACCCAGCCTGACGCCCACCACTCCGCTGCAACAGCCAGGAACCGGCGAATAGCCAGCCCACTGGACCACGATCCCGACCTGGTCTCCAGCTGCAGACGCACACCATTTGCCTTCAGCGCCGCCATCAGCATCGGCCCGACGAAAAACTCCCTGCCCTCGCCCTTCCGGTCAAAGCCCGCAGGTAACCGCCCGCGGATTGATGTTCTCGGCTCGCTGCAGGATGCAGGCAATGACAATGCGGTGTTCTCCTAGCCGAAGATATCGAGCGCATCCTCGTAGGCCGAGGATGAAATACCGAGATAACCCCTTGTGGCGTAGTCAGAGATTTCCGGACAGGCCTTCATCACAAATCCAAGCGGATAGGCCTTTGCTGCACCTTCAGCCTTGGCTTTTACCAGCTCGCGTTTGGACCCAGGGCTGTTTCTTAAGCCAGGTCAAAATCAGGTTTAGGATCGGTATTAAATTTTGCTGCTGCGCTCATTCTGAGATTCATTGGCGTTCATTTGTACCACTTACCTGGCCTTTCCGACGACAGGCACTTCATCATGTAGCGTCGCCAGATCACATAGGATTAGCTCCAGCGCGGCATGGCCTGACGCGGGTTGAGCGGACATCCACGATCGCCCGGAACCGCTTCTAGATGGCCGTCCACTCGCCAGAGACATCTTCCGCGACGACGACCCAATCAGTTGGACGATATCGCCTATGAAGCGTTATGTGCTGGTGAACGAGCTTGAGTCTCATCGACGCCATCCGTTTCGATTGACTTAAGTAGCTCTCCGAACGTCAGAAGGAATTCGTCGATACTCAGCATGCCAAGCATTTGCGTGTGCACGGCAATCGGCACACAAGTCGCGGCTGCCAATACGGTCAGAGTAAGACAACGGAGTTCTCAGCTGAGAACTTTTAGGGGCATCACTGTTCGTCGATCGAGAGGCGGAAACGCCAAGAGGAAAGTTCTCAGCTGAGAACTTTCCTCTTGGCGACAATCCCAAACGCCTTACACAGCCAGGCTTGCGCGGGCTCAACACTTGTTTTCACATACAGCGAAACTCGTTTCATTTGTGGAGGGTTTACATTTCCATTTCGATGATTCTTCCACAAGAATCGGCGAGGCTATCCCGGGCATCCGGCGTTAACACTGAAGGGCAGGGATTTCCAACTTCGAAAAGGCGCGTTGACAGATGCGACCCTTCCGTGACATCGTCACAACTCAATTGCTGGCGCGCTCATCCACTTTTTCGACCCCTCGCAATCCGCTATCCGAAGCCCATCTGGCAGAAGTCATCCTGATATTCGCTTCCGTTTCGACGTGAAGTTTGTGAATTATCAATGTGCTAGGGTTAAGCTGTTTCCCGCGAGAATGGCATAGCAGTGATACTGCACACCCTTCAAATTGCCGCGAGGCGACCGGCTGCGACAATCAAAAAGGCGCCTGCTGTTCCTTCAACCCATCTGCGGCGACAATCACTGAAGCCACCATTCCTTCCGACTGCTGCGATCCCGAGACTGAGGCTCATGTAGACGGTCCCACAAAGGGCGATGAAGATCGCAGACAGGATGAGCACCTGCAGAGGAATGCTTCCGCCATGCTGCATGAATTGCGGCAGGACCGCAAAATAGATCATCATCCCTTTGGGATTGAGGAACGCAGTCAGGAAGCCTCGCCGGAGCTGACGATTGGCAGATACGGCCGAAAGGGTGAGCTGCCCCGCCTTCATCGCAGATCGCATAAGCTGGAAAGCCAGATAGATCATGTACGCGACACCGAGCCAACGCAACGCCTCGAACAGCATTGGGGAGGCAGCGATGATAGCTGCGACGCCGAGGGCGGCGAGAGCGGAATGAACCACATAACCCAGGCAAACGCCTGCGGTCGAACGTAGTCCGGCGGATGCTCCGCCCGACAAAGCTTGCGATGCCACAAAGAGCATGTCGGGGCCGGGCGTGCATATCAAGGGCAGCACGGTTGCGGTGAAGAAAATCATTGTCCCTGTGTCCATGATTGGAATCATAGGGCAGGGGTTTCGCAATTTGGTTGCGAAGATGCCATTCTGGGACCTAGATTTGGCATTGGAGTCTTCATTGACCAGAAAGTTAGCATCACATGCCAGTAAAATTGGATGACATAGATCGACGTATCCTTCGCGCCCTGCAACGCGATGGGCGATTGCAAAACGTGGAACTTGCCAAAGAGGTGGGCTTGTCACCCTCGCCCTGTTTGCGCCGGGTCAAGCTCCTGGAGGAGGCCGGGATCATCGATCGCTATGTCGCGGTTCTCAATTCGGCGAAGGTCGGTCTCAGTCTGTCGATGTTCGCACGGGTCTGGCTGACCGCACAGGATGCCGAAACCATTGATCACTTCATGGACGCCATGCAGCAGCTTCCCCAAGTGATGGAGTGCTACATCATGCTCGGGGAGAGTGACGCCCTGCTGCGCGTGGTCGTAGCCAATCTGGATGACTACCGCCGTTTTCAGGCCGCGCATCTGACACGGAAAAATGGAATTCAGAATGTCAAAACCGATGTGCCAAGTCAGATCGTCAAGCAAACCTACACTCTGCCGCTATGAGGTCGGGATTTCTTCAATCCGTGGCGCGGCCTAATACCTACGGTAGCATTATATCCGTGCTTGCAATCAAAAGATGAAAGCGGCATTCTGACCCTGGCAATGCCGTCGATCGCTGACACGGGTTAACCTGATGCGTCATTCACCTGCAGAATTGCTAAACCCAAGACATTTTCACACGGAACACTTTTCGAAGCGATGGCTTCGAAGGAACGCCTCAACACAACATTTTATCCAAAGGGACGGACGCATCGCGGCATCGCCAACCGGAACGCATGGTGCGTCCCCGGGGGAAACGCGTACACTATCGCAAGGAAGATCACGATGAACCTGTTTCGTTTCAACATACTCGCCGCGACGGTGATTGCCAGCGCTGGCCTGGCATTTCTCACGCTCCCGGCATCGGCACAATCTGTTACCAAGACGTGCAGCACACAGTATCAAGCTGCCAAGGAGGCTGGTACGCTCAAAGGCCAGAAATGGCCGGACTTTCTGTCGGCTTGCAGCGCGAAGCTGAAGACCGACGACGGTGCAGCGGCAGCCGCGCCCGCCGACAAGACACCTGCCAAAAAGACGGCAAAGGATACCGCTACAAAACCAGCCAAGACGACGCAAACGGCGACTGCAGCCACCGGCGGCGGGATGTCGGCAAAAGCCGTCACCAAGGAATGCAGCACACAGTATCAGGCTGCCAAAACGGCGGGCACGCTCAATGGCCAGAAGTGGCCGCAGTTCCTTTCGGCCTGTAGCGACAGTCTGAAATCGGACGATTCGGATGCGACCGTTCCTGACGAACCAGCACCCACCAAGGCTGCTACCAAAACAACCAAGACACAGGTGGCCAAGGCACAGACCTCCGCCGATGGCAAGCCTCTGTCTCCCGCTCAGGTCGCATTCCGGGCACGCATCAGCGAATGCGGCGATCAGTGGCAGCAAGCCAAGGCAAGCAACAAAACCCGCGGCATGACGTGGCCCCAATACTGGAGCGCCTGCAATACGCGCCTCAAGTCCGAATAATCCTGATTGAAATTAGGGATACGATAGAATCGCCCGGGCACCCAGTCCGGGCGATTTCGCTAGAACCTTCACTGTTCATCGACGCATCAATCAACATCAGGAGAAAATCATGCCTATTCAGGATCTCGTCGATTCAATTGCTATGCAAGCCAATCTCGATCCACAAGTGGCGGAGAAGGCAGCAGGAACAGTGCTCTCAGTGCTCCAGCATGAGGCTCCCGAACAAGCAGCAACACTATTCGCAAAAATCCCCGGTGCTACCGAACTTGCTCAAAACTTCGATGTCATGGCAAGCGGGGCGCAGTCGGGCGGCTTCCTGTCGAGCGTAACCAGCATGCTTGGGGGCGCGGCGGGCGAAAAGGTTGGCGCGCTCGTCAATGGTGTGGCCGCTCTCAAAGAGAGCGGGCTGACCGTCGAACAGATCCAGGAAGCCGGAGCTGCGGTGCTGGCCCATGCCAAGAAATACGCCGATCCAAAACTTGTCGATCAGCTTCTGGATTCTGTACCGGGCCTGAAAGGTCATCTAGGCCTTTGAATGCACCGGGCTGACATTCTGCGTCCGGCCATGTAAACCGTTCCAAGGTTATCGGGAATCGCGCGGGATGAGCGGCACAAAACGTACATTTTATTTCGTGCTCGGATGGGTGATGGTGGCGCTCGGTTTCGTTGGCGTGCTTCTGCCCGTCATACCGACGACGATCTTTCTCATCATCGCCGCCTGGTGTTTCAGTCGCTCGTCGCCGCGATTTGAAAAGTGGTTGCTCGAACATCCGGTGTTCGGGCCGCCACTGGTGCAGTGGCGCGAACACAGAGCAATACCGAAACGCGTAAAATGGATCGCTTGCGCCGGCATGGCATTGGGCTACGCCACTTTCATGTATTTTGCCCGGCCGTCACCTCTGCTCGGAGGGGTGGTGGCTCTATTTTTCATCGCCTGCGCCGCTTACGTTTGGACTCGCCCGAGCTTGGCCGCATAGGTCTAGATGCGCTTGCCGGTGGCCTTGTCGAAGATGTGCAAAGCGCTCGCATCAATGTTGAAGCGCTGCGACGCGCCCACTGCGATTTGCGACTTTGGAGGCAAGCTTGCTGTCAGGCGCTGACTGCCGATCGTCGAGGTAACGACCAGCTCCGGGCCTGTCAGTTCGACCACTTCCACCTTCGCCTCGATGGCAAGGCCGGCGTCTTCCGATGACGCCAGCGTCAGGCTCTCGGGGCGTATGCCGATGATCACATCGCGAGCCCTTGCGGCATTTTCCCGTAATGCTTGGGGGAGGGGGATGCCACTGACCGAGCCAACAATCTGCGCGATGCCGTCGGCGACCGTCGCATCCAGCATGTTCATCGGCGGCGAACCGACGAAGCTCGCGACATAGCGGGTGGCCGGTCGATTGTAGATCTCATCCGGAGTGGCGAGCTGCTCGATCTGACCGTCGCGCATGACAGCAATGCAGGTTGCGAGCGTCATCGCCTCGATCTGGTCGTGGGTTACATAAACAATTGTTGTGCCCAGCATCTGGTGCAGGCGCTTCAACTCCGTGCGCATTTCCATGCGCAGTTTCGCATCGAGATTGGACAGCGGCTCGTCGAACAGAAATATCTGCGGATCGCGCACCAGTGCACGGCCGATGGCAACGCGCTGCCGCTGTCCGCCTGAAAGCTCGGATGGCTTGCGGCCAAGGAGATTTTCGATCTGCAGGATCTTTGCCGCCTTTTGCACGGCCTCGGTGCGCTCGACCGCGGGTACATTGCGCATCTCAAGGCCGAAGCCGATATTTCGCGCCACGGACATGTTCGGATAAAGCGCATAGGACTGGAACACCATGGCGATGTCGCGGTCCTTGGGATGCACGCCGGTGACCGAACGATCACCGATACGCACGTCACCCTCTGTCGCTTCGGCGAGCCCTGCAATAATGTTGAGAAGCGTTGACTTGCCGCAGCCGGAGGGGCCGAGCAGGACGAGGAACTCGCCGCTGGCAAGCGACAGGTCGATGCCCTTCAGCGTTTCGACGGTGCCATAACGCTTGCGAACATTGATCAGCTCGAGCGCACTCATGGAGCTTCCTCCGGTGGTGTTTGCGGATCCGCTCCATCATAGCGGCGGGGAATGGTGGAGATGGCTTTGGACGCAACGCGAACACCAGCCGCAAGGCTTGTCCCGAGCGTTTGGCCGTTTGCGAGCGCGGCGAGGAAGGCGGCATTGAAGACGTCGCCGGCACCAATCGTATCGGCAACCTGCACCAGGGGAGCAGGTACAGATACGAGCTTGTCATCGGAGCCGACTGCCAACGCCCCATCGGGTCCCCGCTTGACGACAACGATGGCGTCCCTCGGCATCAGGGCCTTGAGCCTGTGCGCGGCTTGGGCAGGCTCGACGCTGTTGGCGAGGCGCGTCGTCTCGACCTCATTGAACAGGGCGATGTGGCAGCGCGCCAGCCACCCGCGGGCCCTGCTGCGGTTGGCCGCGGTCCAGCCATCGATCGGCCAGCCGGTATCGAGCGCGATGCGGATATCATTGGCATCGGCCCAATCGAACAACTCGTCATATTGTGCAACGAGGGCGTCGGTCAGGAAGGAGCCGCAAAGGATTGCGGTGCCGCCCTTCAGCCGCTCGGTGTCGAGCGTCGTAATGACGTCGAGCCAGGACAACGCCGCGATGTGACCGCGCGTTGTAAAGAAAGTACGCTCGCCATTCGGGTGAGTAATTCCGACGGAGAGGGTCGTGCCCATGGGGGCAACCGGCCAGCGCGCCGAATGCTTGCCGAAACCCTGTCGCAGCCATTCGCCGAACTGGTCATTGCCGACATTGGCGGCGATCTGGAAATCGAGACCGAGCCCTTCCCAGGTGAGAGCCGCGTTGCCGGCGGAACCGCCGACGCGCAATTCGTCATAGTCCACCATGATCTCGGTTCCGGGCGTCGGCCATGGATCGGCCGGGCCGAGGATCAAATCGACATTGACGTTTCCGATGACGGCGAGTGGCTGCATCACTCTCACTCGTCCCGCGTGATCTTTGACGAGCGCACGGGCGTGCCGACATCGGCAACGCGCGCGCCGGCAAAGCCCAGCATGAAGTGCTGGGCGGCGGGCAGAAGTGCGAACACACCCGCTATCCCGCTCGCCACGCCCGCTTTAATCGTCGTCGTGCCTTCGACAGGGGGCTCTCCGGATGCATCGAACACCACAACCGGAGACCCCGCGTCCAGTGCGGAGGCCGCCATGCGTGCGACCAATTCCGACGTCGCATCCTTGGCGCGGAACAGGACGACGCCGACCTTGGATCCAAGCATTTCCATCGGACCGTGGCGCAATTGTCCGCCTTCGAGCGAAAAGCACGGGATGCGTGAAAGTTCGGTGAGGCCGAGCGCAATGGCTTCCGCGACACCCTGCATGCGGCGACCGGAGGTTACGACAGCCGATACGCCGGACAATGCGGCGACTGCAGCATCGACATTCGGCGTGCTCTCTGCATTCAGGATGGCGAGCGCCTCAGTCGGATCATCGCCAAGCGCACTGAGCACGGCGAGATGCAGGGCAAAACTGACAGTCAGACTGCGCGTTGCCGCAAAGGCATTCTCCGTACCGCCGGAACCGACCAGTGACGGCACGGTGCGGGCAAGGGTGGAGCCGTCTTCGAGCGTCAGGCCGAAAGTATCGGCCCGCACGCCAGCCTCGGCAAACCAGCGCAGGACTTCGGCGCTTTCACCCGACTGCGAGGTCACGAGAATTGTTTTGCCGACTAATGGTAGCGGCTGTCCGAGCTGTTCCGACAGCGGCAGTGCCACGGCATCGATCCCAAGGCTGCGGTACAGCGGTTCGACCGCACGGCCAACCGCATGCGAGCCACCCATGCCGAGCAGCAGCAGACGCCCGGTCATGCGCAGGGATTGGGCGATGGTCACGGCAAGTGGCGCTGCCGCCTCGAAGGAAGAAATCGCATCGGCATTCTGCCGCGCCATTTCCTTCTCGATGGCGACAAGGCCGATGGGTTTGTTCATTTGCGAAGACATGCTCATCCTTTGACGCCGCCGCTTGTCAGGCCCGCGATCAGCGCGCGCTGCATGAAGAGACCAACGAGTAGCGGGGGGAGGGCGGCAAGCACACCCGCTGTGGCAATCAATCCGTAATCCGAGACGCGTCCGCCAGCGAGGTCGGCGATGGCCACGGTCAAGGTTTTGGCCCGCTGATCCGAAGTGAACAACAGGGCATAGAAAAATTCGTCCCAGGCAAGCAGGAACGCGAAGAGTGCAGCGGTCGCCATGACGGGTGCGGCGAGCGGCAGGGTGATCAGCCGCAGGATCTGATCGAGCCGTGCGCCATCCATGGTTGCAGCGCTTTCAATCTCGCGCGGGATCGAATCGAAGCCCGATTTCATCAGCCATGTGGTGAACGGCGCGAGGATTGTGAGGTAGACCAGGGCCAGACCGAAGACATTGTTGAGGAGGCCTGCCCAGGCGAGCGTCATGTAGAGCGGTACGGCCAAGGCTACCGGAGGCAGCATGTACGTGGCGATAACCGCATAGAGCGACCAGCCGACCGATGGCGTGCGCGAGACGGCCCAGGCGGATGGGACCGCTACGAAGAGCGCCGCCACAGTCGCCATGCCGGCCACCTTGATGCTGTTGAACAGCGAGGCGACGAAGGCTTCCCCGGCGCTGTTGGCGACCGAAGAAAGCAGGACACCGTAGCGGGACAGATCGACCGTATCGGGCCACCAGTGCAACGGTTTGGCGATAAGGTCCGGCGTCGATGAAATGCTCATGATGAAGAGCCACACCACGGGGGCAAGGATCACGACCAGAAGCAGAAGCGCTGCCAAATGTACCAGGATCGTTGCGGTGAGGCTGCGGCGTTCCATTATGACGCTCCCGCGCTTTTGCGGATCAGGGCGGCATAGGCGACGGCCAGCACTGTCACGAGCAGGGTGACAATCAGCGCCAATGATGCGCCCGATCCCGCTCGCTGGAAGGAAAAAGCCTCCTGGTAGACGAGGATCGACAGTGTCCGCGTGCTGTTGGCCGGACCGCCGCGCGTCATGACCCAGATGATGTCGAAGACCTTGAACGCCTCGATGGTGCGCAGAACAAGCGCCACCATCAAGGGCCCGGCGAGATAGGGCATGATGACGAAGCGGAAGCGCGACCAGGCACCGGCACCATCGACCATGGACGCGGCGGTGATATCGCGCGGCACGGCCTGCAGGGCGGCCAGCGCAATCAGCGCCACCAGTGGAAAATTCTTCCAGCAGTCGGCCACGATAAGCGAGGCGAGGGCAGTGCCAGGCTCGCCCAGCCAGGAACGATAGGCATCGATAAGCCCGAACTGCATCAGCATCGCGTTCAGTGCGCCATATTCGGGATTATAGATCAGCCGCCACAACGTGGCATTGACCACGGTCGGCAGAGCCCAAGGCAGGATCATCAGCGCGCGCAGGATGGAGCGGCCATAAAACTGCTGGTTGAGCAGCAAAGCTGCAAGGACGCCGATAACCATCTCCGCCGATACGGACAGAACGGCAAACCAGAATGTGGTGATCAGTGTGCGCTGGAAATTCGAACCGGAAAGTATCTTCACATAATTATCAATGCCAACGAAACTGCCTTCGGTGCCGACGAGCTTGGCATCGGTGAAGGAGAGCCGCACCGTATCGACGAGCGGCCAACCGATAATCGCAACCATGACGATCAGAAGCGGCAGCATCAGGAGCCATGCGCGGGTGGTGATCCAGGTGCTCGTCATGAAATGAAGCCTGCCACAAAATCAATCATTGGGAAAAGTGAAGGCGGCGGGACTGCCAGCCGCCTTCATCATGCTATCAGAGACCGCTGTTCTCGACGGCAGTCTTCAATGCGTCCTCCGGGGCGGCCTGCCCCAGAAGAGCTTCCTGAATTGCCTGCTGCAGTCCCGTCGAAAGTTCCTGATATTTCGGTGTCGTCGGACGCGGGTACATCGCGGCGAGACTGACTTTGGCCGCCGCAATCAATTCTTCCTGATTCTTGGAAACGGCGGGATCGTCATAGGAAGAGGACCAGATCGGCAGGCTGAGCTTGGCGTACTGGTTCTGCGTTGCCTGAGACGTCATGAACGTAATGTATTTCCAGGCTTCATCCGGATGCTTGCTGGTCGTGGTGATGCCGAGACCCATGGAACCGTTGACTGCAGATACGGTGCTCTTGCCTTCAACACCGGGAGCAGGGACGACACCGACCTTGCCGGCAACCTTGCTGTCCTTCGGATCATTGGCCATGTTGTACATGTAGGTCCAGTTAAGGGCGAAGGCCGCTTCGCCATTCTGGAACACGCGGCGGACATCCTCTTCGAGGAACTCCTTGGAATTCGGATTGGTGAGACCCGACTTGTAGCTGTCCACCATGTAGTTGAGCGCATCGAGACCGCCGCCCGTCGCGAATACCGGCTTGCCGTCCTTGAGGAAGCTGCCGCCATAGGCGCTGACCAGCGTGGTGTAATCGCAGATCGCGGCTTCCGCCTGCGACCAGCTCCAGGCGATGGGCGTTGCAAGCAAGCCCTTGTCCTTGATGGTCTTCGCCTGTTCGGCAAGTTCGGCCCAGGTCTTTGGCGGGGTCTTGATACCGGCCTTTTCCAGGATTTCCTTGTTATAGAACAGATATTTCGTGTCGAGAATCCAGGGCATGCCATAGCGCTTGCCGTCATATTCAACGGTGGTCCAGGCACCCGGAAGCACGCCCGACTTCATTTCCGGCATAATCTTGTCAGTTACATCCACAAGGACCTTGTTGGTTGCATATTCGGCCGGCCAGATCACGTCGAAGAGAACGACATCATAACCGCCGCCCGACCCTTGAGCGAGGACGGTCTTGTCGTGCAGGCCTTCATAGGGAACGAATTCGAGATTGACCGTCACGTCTGGATTTGCCTTGGTGAAGGCTTCCGTCATGGCGCGGACGTCGGCCTCGCTATAGGCGGCTTGCGCCATGAACAGCGCGTTGATCTTGGTTTCTGCGTGGGCAGGCGAAGACAGCGCCGCTCCCAGAAGTGTGGCGCCCAGAAGCGCGCTCGTCACGGATTTCAACATCATTACCTCCTGTTTGACAGCGCTGGCCGTCATGGACAGACGCCTGGTCGTTGCAATCGAGAGCCTTTCGTGACGCGTTCGCCAAACCTGTGCTCACATTCCCCTGATCGATTTTTATTAAATCAATTCGCTTGACTTATTAGTTGATGAATATTCTTCTGGTGTCAAGAGGGATGACGGATGGACGGCATACGATCGATACGGGCAAAGAGTGGAACCAATCTCGGCGGTGCCAGCGCGCATAACCGCCGCATCATGATCGATGCATTGCGCGTCAATGGTGCGCTGTCGCGGGCCGACCTTGCGCGCGCCACCGGACTGACCCCGCAGGCCGTTTCCAATATCATCGAGGAGCTGGCGCGCGACGGTCTGGTGCGTTCGCAGGCCAGCGTGCGCAAGGGCAGGGGCCAGCCTGCCACGCCCTATCAGCTCGTGCCGGAAGGCGCCTTTGCTATCGGCCTGCAGATCGACCGCCACGTGACGCGCACGGTCATCGTCAACCTCGTCGGCGATGTTCTGGTCCAGATGGAAGCCAAGCTGCCTCCCGGCGGGCCGGCCCAAGGCGTTGTGGTTATTCTCGACTTGATCAGGAAGGCGCGCAACGCGCTGACGGCACAGGCGCCAGAGGCCGAAAAACGGCTCGTTGGTCTCGGCGTTGCCATGCCGGGGCCATTTGGCATCAACACGCTCTACGACGACCCATGGATGATGACGGCGTGGCAAAACTTCCCGCTCATGGACAGGATCGCCGAAGGAACGGGGCTTGAAGCTGCTTTGCAGAACGACGCGGCAGCCGCAGCAACTGCCGAACGATTGCTTGGCGCAGCGCATGGGCTCGACCATGCAATCTGCATCTACTTCGGCTACGGTCTCGGGGCGGGCTTGATCCTCAACGGGGAACTCTATGGCGGCGCGCACGCCAACGCCGGCGAGATTGGTATGATTCTCGCGCTGGTGCCGGGTGACGGTCCCGACGTCGAGCCCCTGGAGCATTACGCCTCCATGGCGGCACTTTGCAAATTGCTCGATTTCGATCCATCCGAGCCGGAGCTTTTCGCCATGATCACCGATGCCATTCTGCGCGGCGGCCCAAAGCTGGAACAGTGGATGGACAGTGTCGCCGAGCGCTTGCGCCGGACCGTGCAAATTCTCGAATCGATCTTCGATCCGCAGACGATCATTCTCTGTGGTGGCGCGCCGCGAGTGCTGATCGATCGCCTTGTCGAGAAAGTCGAGCCGCTGCTGCCCTCGATCGCCGAGCGCTCCCGCCGTTACCCGGAAGCACGATTGCAGGCAGGGCTGGCCGATCCGTGGTCCGCCGCACTGGGCGCCGCCGCCGAGCCCATCGCGCGGACTTTCGATCCAAGGTTTTCGGCGATACTCAAGACGGTATGAGGCATAGAAAACCTTGCTATAGCTCATGATCTGCGTCAGGATGAGTTATAGAAAGGCGGCCTATCGCTCATGATCTGGAACTGGCAGCAGGCCGATTGGCCCAATTTTACCTATGACGCGACAGCGCTTGAACCTCTGGAGCGCCAGTTCCTGTTGCATTCCGGCGAGTTCTTCGGCGCATTTCGCCATGTGAATACCGATGACCGCGACACGCTGCGAATCGAGCTGATCGGCGACGAGGCATTGAAAACCTCGGAGATCGAGGGAGAATTCCTCAACCGCGACAGTTTGCAGACGTCACTTCGGCAACAGTTCGGCCTGGCGGCCGGCAATCAACGTATTCCCGCTGCAGAGCGCGGCATCTCGGGGATGATGGTCGACCTCTACCGAACTTTCGCCGATCCGCTCCAGCACGATACATTGTTCAACTGGCACAGGATGTTGATGGCTGGCGAGAGCGATGCCATCCAGATTGGCGGTTACCGCACGCACGAGGAGCCGAAGCGGGTCGTGTCAGGCCGCGCCGACAAACCGACAATCCATTTCGAGGCACCGCCATCGATGCGCATTCCACAAGAGATGAATGCTTTTGCAAGCTGGTTCAACGCGACGGCGCCCAAGGGGAAGACGGCTCTGCCTGCGCTGACCCGAGCCGGGCTGGCGCATCTGTACTTCGTAAGCATTCATCCTTTTGAAGACGGCAATGGCCGTGTCGGCCGGGCAATCTCTGAAAAATCTCTCGCCCAGAACCTCGGCCAGCCTAGCCTCATCGCTTTGGCCTATACCATTCAGCGTGCACGCAAAGCCTATTACGACATGCTCGAACGCAGCAACAAAACCAACGAGATTACCGCGTGGCTTGTCTATTTTGCCGAGACTGTGCTGGAAGCACAGCGTACGACCCTGAAGCGGGTGGAATTCTATATCGTCAAGGCCAAGTTTTACGATCGGGTGCGCGGGCAACTCAACCCGCGTCAGGAAAAAGTCATTGCCCGCATGTTTCGCGCCGGGGTCGACGGTTTCAAAGGCGGTCTCAGCGCCGAAAACTACATCAGCATCACCGGAACCTCACGCGCAACGGCAACGAGGGACCTGGCAGATCTGGTTGTCAAAGGAGCGTTAACCAAGACCGGAGAGCGAAGACACACACGCTACCACCTCGATCTCGACGGAGTTTGACTAACGCAAGGATGAAAACCAGGCGATCAGCTCGGCGCTGTTGCGCAGACCATAGGCGCGCATGATGCGAGCGCGGTGTGCCTCGATGGTCCGCTTCGACAGGCCGATCTCCTGGGCGATCTGCGCATTGGTCTTGCCTTGCGATACCAGTGTCAGCACCTGTTTCTGCCGGTCGGAAATCAGGCTGGCGTTACCGGCAATCGCTCGATTCATTGGCTCGAAGCAATAGAGCGCTTCGGCGAAGGGATCCGCCAGATTACGACTGCGCCCGCGCACCCGGCACCAGAAGCTCGAACCGTCCCGCCGCCGCATGACACGCTCATCATGATATACCTTGCCGCCGGCAAAGTTCGTGCGCCACATTTCGCCGGTGCGGACGAAATCCCTGATTTTCGGATACAGTCTTGAAAAACTCTGGTCGATCAGTTCGTGACGTTCATAACCGAAAGTCTCAGCGAATTCGAAATTGCAATCACGTATGATACGGTGCGTGGCATAGACCATCGGCACCGGCAGGTCCGCCAGCCGGAACAGTTTCCCGCCTCCGGGTTCAATACTAGCGGAACTGGATAAGTCGGGTGCTGTCATGCAGTATTAATACGACTATCTGCGGCGCCGGTACAAGCCATACGGTTCATGCAGAGGATAGAGAAATGGGAGATTTTTCTTGAAAAAAGTTCAATCAAACGTCGCGCAAGCGCTGGATGGCGTCCTGTTCGACGGCATGACCATCATGGCCGGCGGGTTCGGCCTGTGCGGCATACCCGAGGCGCTGATTTACGCGATCCGCGATTCCGGCGTCAAGGATTTGACCGTCATCTCCAACAATGCCGGCGTCGATGGCATCGGACTTGGCGTACTGCTTGAGACCAAGCAGATCCGCAAGATGATCTCGTCCTATGTCGGCGAGAACAAACTGTTTGCCCAGCAGTACCTGTCGGGCGAACTCGAACTGGAATTCAACCCGCAAGGAACGCTCGCCGAACGGATTCGCGCCGGAGGGGCAGGTATTCCGGCCTTCTTCACCAAAACCGGCGTCGGCACCATCATCGCCGAGGGCAAGGACGTGCGCGAATTCGACGGTGAATCCTACGTGATGGAGCGTGGACTATTCGCTGACCTTTCCATCGTCCATGCCTTCAAGGGCGATACGGAAGGCAACCTCGTCTACCGCAAGACCGCGCGGAACTTCAATCCGATCATGGCGACCGCATCGAGGTTCACCGTGGCCGAAGTCGAACATCTGGTCGAGGCTGGCAAGATCGATGGCGACCAGGTGCATACGCCCGGTATTTTCGTCAAGCGGATCGTGCATGTGCCCAACCCCGTCAAACATATCGAACAACGGACGACCCGTCCGCGCCTTGTCGCAGCAAGTGAGGTAAACTGAGATGGCCTGGACACGCGATCAGATGGCCGAACGGGCCGCACGGGAACTCGAAGACGGTTTTTACGTCAATCTCGGCATCGGCATACCGACGCTCGTTGCCAATTATATCCCGACGGGAATGAGCGTGCAGCTGCAGAGCGAGAACGGCATGCTTGGCATGGGGCCTTTCCCCTACGAGGGCGAGGAAGACGCCGACTTGATCAATGCCGGCAAGCAGACGATCACCCAGCTGCCAACGACCAGCTATTTCAACGGTGCCGACAGTTTCGGCATGATCCGCGGCGGTCATATCGATCTTTCAATTCTCGGCGCAATGCAGGTTGCCCGCAATGGCGATCTCGCAAACTGGATGGTTCCGGGCAAGATGGTCAAGGGAATGGGCGGCGCGATGGATCTTGTCGCCGGCGTCAAGAAGGTCGTCGTCGTCATGGAACACGAGGCCAAGGGCGAAGCCAAGCTTTTGGAGCAGTGCACGTTGCCATTGACCGGACAGCGCGTCACCGATCTGGTGATCACTGACCTCGGCGTGTTCACAGTGGAGCGACGCGGCGAGCCCAAGATGACACTCATCGAGATTGCGCCCGGCGTAACGGTCGAGGAAATCAAGGCGAAAACCCAGGCGGTGTTCGACGTCGCGGTTTGATGAATTGGGCGTCATTCTTTCGCGGATGACGCTCTATAATTTCAGTTGGCGAACGCTCCGACCGGGTACAAGTGCCAAAACCAAGATGCCATTTGCTTCCTGTTCGTACAGGATAACATGACTCTTGTGCTCGTGCCGCCTTACACCAGATCCCAACGTTTCGGCCAATCGTCCCATATGCGGCGTTTCAGCCAATAATTTGAAGCAGTAGTCCAGTTCGTCTTTGTATCGCCGAGCTTGAATCACCCCGAACATCTCAATGCTATCAAGAAATATTTCGAGAATTTCGGTCTCGGCTCGCTCCGTCAGCCGATATTCACTCACGTCCTAAGCCACGGGCGCTGGCAATCTGTTCCGCCTGAGCAAAAATATCGTCCATGCTCCGTGTTCCAACGCCGCTAGCCTTTGCATCGGCCACCAGTTGACGCAGTTCATCCAGCGTGAATTCCTTTCCTCGGCGGGAACGATCCCGGCGCACCAAATCGCGCACGTAGTCACTGGTGCTGGCATATTCTCCCTTCTGGATTTGCGTCTCTATCCAGTCTTTCATTTGATCGGGCAATGATACCGTCATGGTCGCCATCCTGATTCCTCCTGGTGCACTTGAGAATATCAGGCATAAGTACAATTCACAAATATTCTTAATGCAACCGAAAATGGGAAATTGCTATCTCGTTTTCCTGACCACGCAAACCGGGCCGTCGCCAGGATAGCGGGGATCACGATCGACGCAGGTGGCATCATAGCGGAAGCTGCCATAATAGACGCGGGCGCAGCCGGAGAGCACCGGAGCGAATGTTACAAGCACAAGAAACAGAGCTGTGGAATATTTTCGATAAAGAGGGTTCATTTTTCCTCGCTTCGCTCCTATATATAGCCAGTTACGAGTGACACAGTAGCGTAACAATCCACTGATATTCTTCAGTAATTGGTCGAGTTTACGATCGGCATCTTTGACATCTTACGGAAATCTGGTGCCACAATAAGGCAGGCTCCTGCTCCGTTTCCTGATCACGTTTTATGTGAAGTGACATAAAGGGGTTGATCCGCGACGATGGACGTATAAGTTCTGCCTTCCGATTTGTTAACTAAACCTTTCACGTTAGGAGCAAAGCGATGAACAAAACCGCCGGCGACTATTCATTGCCAGAAACGATTTCCACGGCGCTTGCCAATGGTACAAATATTGTCAGAGCATTTCGCGAACAATTCGGATATTCCATCGAGGATTTAGCCGTTGCATGCGGACTGACGTCCCTCGAAATCGAAACGATCGAAAGCGGCCAGAATTCGGACCCGCACAAACTGGAACGCATTGCACATGCGCTTGGTCTCCCGAGCAACGCAATGATTCTTGAAGATTCCAAGCGCCTCAGCGCCTGAAACGCTACTACCCCTGATAAATCGGCACCCAAAAAGCTGTCAGAGTGATATCCCAACTCTGACAGCTTTTTGATTCCGGGCTACGAGCTACAAACACAACAATGTGCGTGTCAGCGGGTGGTCGGGCTCGCTCAATCCTTCAATGACATTGGCGTGGTGCTTGCCAGGCTCTTCTACAGCATCTACCAGGCAATCAAACCCCGACCAGATATTGGCGAGCAATGCATTCTGCCGCAGAAATTCGGGCCGCTCCGTTGCGCCAACCCATGCGGTGACGTCGATGCTTTCCTGCGGTTCGAGCAGGGCAGGGCTCTCCAGCCGCGCTTCCACCGCATCGAGATGCAGCGTATCGTTCATCTCGGTTTTCATCAGCGGACGCATATCGGCTATCGCCGAAATCGGCACCGTCTTGCGGATGCGATGCCGGATCGCCTGGGTCAGCGGTGACGTCGCCGTCACCATGCGGGCAACGAGGTGCCCGCCTGCGGAATGTCCTGTCAGGTGGATCGGGCCCGAAACCTCATTCGCAGCGCGGGTGATAGCGAGCCCGACCTGTACGGTGATATCGCTGACGCGAACCTCCGGACACAGCGCATAGGACGGCACGGCCACGGCGAAACCATGGGTGAGGGCGCCTTTTGCCAGATGCGACCACGCGGACTTGTCGAAATCTTCCATCCAGTACCCGCCGTGCACGAAGACCGCGAGACCCTTCAGGTCGCCCCAGGGCATAAACAGATCAAGCCGGTTACGCGCATGCGGGCCGTAGCTGACGTCGGCTTTGAGCAGGCCTTTCTCTTGCATTTCCTCGCGGAATTGCGCGGCCTGCGCCAGCCATCTGGCCGGATATTCGAAGCCGTCCGGAATATATGCGAAGTTCGAATAGGCGTCGTCCCAGTCGATAGCTGCAGTCGTACCCATGTCTCCCCCGGTCGCGCCCTCAGAGCAAGTTATGTTTATTCCCGAATCTTTTCCCTTATCTGCACACCGCCGCCGGTCCTGCGCAAGTTCGGCAGAGCCAACATCAAGAGCACGAACGCTCCGGTGGCAAATTTCAGATCCGCAGGCGCAAGACCAAGCGTCAGACAGAACGAGATCAGCTGGTAGTACACCAGCGAGCCAATAACCGGGGCCAGAACCTGCCGAAGTATCGTCTGGCGGCCGGTAATGGCCTCGCCGATGATCAGCGCAGCAAGACCATTAATGAGTATGCCGAAGCCCATATTGACGTCGGCGAAACCTTGCGTCTGCACCATGATGCTGCCGCCTGTCGCGGAAAGTGCGCTCGCAACACCGACACCGATAATCGTCGCGGTGCCGACGTCGATGCCCTGTGCCTCGGCCATATCGGGGCTTGCCCCGACCGCGCGCATCGCCGTACCCTTCTCGGACATGAAGAAATACAGCATGGCGCCGAGGACGAGCGCAACCAGCAAACCCACGATCAGAATCTTGGTCCAGGGGAAATTGGCGGAGGGGCCGGCAAGGATGGTGAAGACGGTATCATAGGTGAAGAGCGGAATATTGGTGCGGCCCATGATGCGCAGATTGATGCTGTAGAGCATCGTCATGACCAGGATGCCGGCGAGCAGCGTGTTGATCTTGAAACGCAGATGAATGAACGCGGTCGTACAGCCGGCAGCAAAGCCGCAAAGCAGCGCGATGAAGCAGGCGAGAAATGGATTGACACCAGCGGTAATCAGCGTGCCGCAGACACACCCGCCGAGTGGAAAGGCGCCTTCCGAAGTCAGATCGGGAAAGCTCAGGATGCGGAAAGGCAGCATGACCCCGAGCACCACGAAGGAGACGATCAGGCTTTGGGCAATGGTGACAGGGATCAGGCCATAGAAACTGTTGAATACGTCCATGGCCTCAAGCCCCCTGCAACGCGATAGCGTCGGATTTGGTGTGGAAGCGCTCGATAAGATCCGCAACGGTAATGCCGTTCTTCTCCTCCTGACCGATCTCCACGAGAACCTTGCCCGTATCCATCATGATGATCCTGTTACCGTATTTGATCGCATGCTCCATGTTGTGCGTGACCATCAGTGTCGTCAGTTGCAACGCTTCCACAGCCCGCACGGTCGTATCCATTACCAGCTTTGCCGTCCGCGGATCGAGCGCCGCCGTGTGCTCGTCCAGTAGCAGGAGTTTCGGCCGTGTCGACACCGCCATGACCAGAGACAGGGATTGGCGCTGGCCACCGGAGAGAAGGCCGACTTGCATGTCGAGACGCTTTTCCAGCCCGAGATTGAGTTCCGCCAGTTGCTCGCTGTATCTGGCCCGGCGGGCGGCGGTAAGCCCATAGGAAAAGCCGCGAGGCTTGCCGCGCAATTCCGCCAGCAGCATGTTTTCGCCGATGGTCATGGTCGGCGCGGTGCCGACCATCGGATCCTGGAACACGCGGGCAATGAACTGGGCACGGCGATGGGCGTTCAACCGGGTGACATCCTGTCCATCAATGGAAATGCGACCCGAGTCCAGCGGCAGCTTGCCGGAGACAGCATTGAGAAAACTCGACTTGCCAGCACCATTGCTGCCGATGACGATGCAAAAATCTCCGGGCTTCAGCGAGACGTCGAGGCCATCGAGCGCCCGGCGCTCGTCAAGCGTGCCGCGATAGAAAATCTTGGTGCCGCCCGTCACGGACAGCATGTCGGTTGTCATGGTCTGACCCTCAAACCGGCGCACAGCTTGCGTTAATAGTTCCCACGCCAGATTCTTTTGTTTTCACGGAAAACCGCTTCGCACTTTTCCTGGAATAGCTGGCGCAGGAACTATATGTTTGCAGGCTAAAGGAGAAGGCCTATTTCACGAGGCATTCACAATCTTTGAGGCTATCGGGTACCTTTTGGCCTGTTTTTGCCAGAACAGCCTCGTTGATCAGCGCCGTGTGGTCCTCATAGGTCGGTTTGATCGGTGCAAGGCTTGCCGGTGACTTGCCGGCGATAATCTCCGATGCGAGCTTGGCCGCATTCTGGCCGACCTTGGTGTAGGAGACCTCGAAAGCCGCCGCGACGAGGCCATCGCGTACCGCCTGCGCCGAGGCATTGACGATAGGAATATTGATGCCCAGCGCGGCTGCAGCCACGGCCGGAACCGCAGGCTGGACCAGATTGGAGCCCGGAACATAGATCACATCGGCCTTGCCGGCGAGCGAACTGACGCGGATCGGAATGTCGTTGGTGTTGTCGAGACCGACTTCAACCAGTTCCAGGCCTTCAGCTTTGGCGGCTTCGGTGATGAGCTTCAGCACCGCAACGTCATTGTCTTCGCCGGGATTGTAGAGATAGGCGAGACGCCTGGCGTCCGGCAGCAGCTTCTTGATGAACTTGACGACCGAGCTGACGTCCTGCAGATCGGAAGCGCCGGTCATGCCGGTATCGCCTGCTTCCCACGAGGGGGTGAGCTTGGCCGCAACCGGATCGGTGACGGCGGCGAAGACCACTGGCGTGCCGGAATTGCCGACGATCTGCCGTGCGCCCTGCGCAACGGGCGTCGTGATGGCGAGGATAAGTTTTGGATTGCTGGAAACCAGCTTGGTCACCATTTGCGGGATAAGCGTCGCATCGAAATTCACCTGCAATTCGTCATAGACGGCATCTGTCACACCAAGCTTGGTCAGTTCTGCCTTGAATGCGGTGACCGTTTCGTCGAGCTGCGGGTGCTTGCCGAATTGTGCGATGCCGATTTTGGTTTCGGCCGAGGCGGCTCCAAGTCCAAGCCCGAGGCCAAGTGCTGCAGCCAGCGCGGTCCGCACTGCATATGTTGCGCCGATCATTTTGTTATTCTCCCTTTTATGCCCCACTATCGAGCAGGGTCTGGTTATATTGACAAGTTCATACCAAAGTAAATTGTAGCCGTTAAGCGACTTGTGCAAAGCCGTGAATTGGCGCCACCACATGCATGATCAAGAAAGAAGAAATGGACAATACCACTATCAAGATCGACGCCACACAAGCTGACCTTTCCGATCCGCTGCGCGCATACCGCGACAGATTCGAACTGCCGGAAGGCGTGATCTATCTCGACGGCAATTCGCTCGGCGCACTGCCGAAGTCCGTCAGGCAGCGGGTGGCGAAGACAATCGCCGAGGAATGGGGTGAGCAGCTGATCCGTAGCTGGAATACCGCTGACTGGGTGCACCTGCCGCAGCGCGTCGGCGAGAAGATCGCCCGGCTGATCGGCGCTGGGGAGCGAACGGTCGTCGCAGCCGACAGCACCTCTATCAACCTGTTCAAGGTATTGTCGGCAGCCCTCGACCTCAATCAGGAACGTCGCAAGATCGTTTCGGAGCGCGATAATTTTCCGACCGATCTTTATATCGCGGAAGGCGTGGCCAAGCAGATTGGCAAGGGTCACGGGCTGGTGCTTGCCGATACCCCAAAAGATATCCCGGACATGCTGGACGAAGATGTTGCCGTGCTGATGCTGACCCATGTCAATTACCGCAACGGCTATCGTCACGACATGGCGGCGCTGACCAGGGCGGCGCATGACAAGGGTATCCTCGTCATCTGGGATCTCGCGCATACGGCAGGTGCGATGCCAATTGACCTGACCGGAACGCAGGCCGATTTCGCCATCGGTTGCGGCTACAAATACCTGAATGGCGGGCCCGGTGCTCCAGCATTTCTCTATGTCAATCCACGCCATCAGGGCGGGTTCCGCCAGCCGCTTTCCGGCTGGTTCGGGCATCGCGCGCCGTTCGATTTCGATTCCGTCTATTCGCCATCGAGCAGCATCGAACAATATCTGTGCGGGACACCGCCGGTGCTGGCGATGGTAGCCATGGACGAGGCAATGTCGCTGTGGGATGACGTCGACATGGAAGCCGTGCGCGCGAAATCCATCGGGCTCTGCGATTTCTTCATTCAGGAAGTGGGCGAATTCGCCGAGCAATTTGGGCTGGAACTGGTGACGCCGCGAAACTCCGGCCAGCGCGGCAGCCAGGTGTCCTATTCCTGCGACAATGGGTATGCAATCATGCAGGCGTTGATTGCGCGCGGCGTGATCGGTGATTTCCGCGCGCCAGATATCATTCGCTTCGGCATGACGCCGCTTTACCTGAGCTTCGCGGAGGTGGCGCAGGCGGCAGCGATTCTCAAGGAAATCGTTGCGACGCGCGCTTGGGACCAACCTGAATATCAGGTGAGGGGAGCTGTCACATGACACGTACACCCTACGATCCGGAAACTGACGGCGCGCAGATGGCTTTCGAGGGGCGCATGTCCTATGGCGACTATCTGCGGCTCGACAAGATACTGACAGCGCAGGCGCCGCTTTCCGCGGCCCATGACGAGATGTTGTTCATCGTACAGCATCAGGCGTCCGAAATCTGGATGCGGCTCGTTATCCACGAGCTGACCTCGGTTTGCCAGCACATCGCAAGGGATGAGCTCGCGCCCTCCTTCAAGATGCTGGCGCGGGTCTCGCGCATTCTCGACCAGTTGAATTCGGCATGGGACGTCTTGAGAACAATGACGCCGAGCGAATACACGACCTTCCGCGAAGCGCTCGGCATGTCTTCCGGCTTCCAGTCATTCCAGTACAGGGCGATCGAGTTTCTCGCCGGCAACAAGAATGCCGCGATGATGCGCCCGCACGAGCACAAGCCGGATATTCATGCCTGGCTTGCCGAATTCCTGCATGCACCGAGCATCTACGACCAGTCGATCCGGCTTTTGGCGCGCAAGGGCTTTGTCATCGACCAGCCGGTGCTGGAGCGTGACTGCTCGCTGCCCTACCAGCCGAACAACAGCGTGCGCGACGCGTGGCTGGTGATCTACCGCGATCCGGAAGCGCACTGGCCTCTTTACGAACTGGCGGAAAAGCTCGTGGACTTCGAAGATTATTTCCGCCGCTGGCGGTTCAACCACGTGACGACCGTCGAGCGTATCATCGGCTTCAAGACCGGCACCGGCGGAACATCCGGCGTCAACTACTTGCGCAAAATGCTCGAGGTAGTTCTGTTCCCGGAATTGTGGAGCGTGAGAACGAACCTTTAGGCCGCTCGTTTGTCGATAGCGACACAGTCCATCGCGGACTTGGCGTGGATATGGTTGCTATGGGCGAAACCGTGCTTGGCGATTGCGGCAAGATCATCGTCGGGCTTGATCGGACGGGACCACCAATTGTCGTTGAGCGTCCAGCCTTGCGCCGTGGCGCTTTCCACTTCGGAACTGTCCGGACGCAGCATGCATGACTCGTGCACGATACGCGCATTGGGAGAGCGCTTGTTCATCATCTGGCGGCCGCGCGCCAGCGCGATTGCCTCGTCATCGGCGATGACAAGCTGGTGAAACAGATGACGTGTCTGTTTATACTTTGTCAGATAAGCGAATTTGACCTGATATGCCGGCACACCATGCTCCTAGCAAAGACTCAAGCGTTAACCATTGATTAATATTGTTGGCCAACCGGTCTTTTTCAAGGAGAAGGAAGTTTTGCACAGATAAATTTGCGGTTTTGCAAAAGAGCGCGATTTATCCAAGTGCTTGTTTTAATTACCCAATATACATCTCGTTACGAAAACGAAATAAAAGCTGCCAGAGCCCAGCCCGGGGGGCTGAGTAAATCATCAACGCCGATACTTATCCATAAACCAGTTTGTCCTGGCGCGCCCTGAGTTCAACGATCTTCGAGCCTTGCGCGGGGGCGGCATTGGCGCTGGTGATGAGTTCACCCTTCTTGATGGCTTTCGTGACGCTGCCGCCCTGCAACAGGCCGCAAGGGATGGCACCGGCGCTTCGTGCTTCTTCAGCGGTCATGATCCACGCGCGGTAGCAATATTCGCCAATCGCATCGAGCCTGTCGCCGGGTTTCAGATCCTTCTTGGCGACGGCACAGACCTCGGCCACGGGTTTCGCCAGCGGCACCATGTCGGCCTTGCCGTAAAGCACGACGCGGGCGCAGGTCAGCGGCACCTCGAGCGAAGTCAGGTGATAGGGCCTGTGGAAGGTGAAATACGGACCCTTGCCCATCTTCAGGTCTTCCATGCGCTCCGAGATGCGCGGATGCGACATGTCGGCAACGACGAAGACGCCCGG
>NZ_QPJM01000023.1 GCF_003337575.1 Phyllobacterium bourgognense | reverse complement strand
TGCAGTTTTCACGCGCTTCGTCGGCGACAGCGCAGCGCTCAGTGCCACCTTTGCGAAAAGCATTGGCCGACCATGATCAATGCGGCGATAAAGGCGATCAGCTCGGTCATTTGTAAATCCATTATATCGGCCTCCTGTCATTCAAGATTGGTGCTGGCGTCAACTCAGCTGGACCCGGGACGTGTCCGAAATCAGGCGCCAAGGCATCGTGCTGCATCGCGACTTGGCGCGGTATCCGGCTTACAATCCCAAATCCTCATCTTCCTCAGGCTCGATCAGATCGATGAGGGCAGCGACGCGGGTTCCCGGAAGTGGTCGACCTTCGTTCATCAGCGCCTCATCGGAGTTTATCCATGCGAATGCCTCCCTCAGTTCACTGAGCGACGCCCCGGTTGCCATTATCTCTGCCACCAACGTTTCGTCGACGGGTCCGAGAACGGCGATGACTTCGCCACGTGTTATGATCACGGATCGATCCTCCCTGATGGTGACAATCAACTGAAGCAGGTAGCCCATTGGCGATCATCCAAAGGACGGAAAAATAACGTCCGCTAGCCCGGAGCGTTCCCTCTCTGGAATCATCGAGTGGATGCAAAAGACGCTGTTTCTCTCCCTTGACGCCGGGAAAGACGATACCCAAATTTTGGTTGTCGGCTGCCACAGTTGGGCCGGCAATGTCAGGGAGCGCCAGCTTCTTGGCGCGCCCTCGTACCTATGTTGCTCTAAAGGAGGATATAGCTATGAGAAGCAATGTGGATTTTTCCCCCTTCTACCGGTCGAGCATCGGCTTCGACCGGATTTTCCACCTGCTCGAAAACGCCGGTCATCTGCAAGCCAGCGAGAAGTGGCCGCCTTATGATATCGTCAAGCTCGGTCAAGACAGCTACCGTATTGTCATCGCTGTGGCCGGCTTTGCCGAAGTCGAGCTATCGATCACGCACGAGCCGAATATGCTTGTGGTCAATGGCGCGAAGCCCAACGGCGAGGAAGTACAATATCTCCATCACGGCCTGGCCCTGCGGCCGTTCACGCACCGCTTTGAACTGGCTGACCATGTGAGCGTTACCAGTGCGCGACTGGAAAACGGTCTGCTTGTGGTCGATCTCAAGAAGGAAGTTCCCGAGGAGATGAAGCCACGCCGCATCGCCATCAATGCCGATCCCGGCACAAAACCTGCGCGCAAGCGGGTCGAAGGCAGCGTCGCCGCCTGATCGGCAAGTGAGCAGCCCAGCAGGTGCCCGTTCCAAACGGAACTGGGCGCCTCTGGCATAGAAAGAGGAGAAACACGAAAGGAGACGAGATCATGAGCGTACGTGATCTAATTCCATGGAGCCGCGGCAACAAGAACGTTCCGCGCCTCTATCGCGATGATGATCTGGATCCGTTCCTGTCGGCACCGCAACACATCGAGGCTGAACCAACCCTTCACTGAAGACAGGTGGCCGACGGTCTGCGGTCTTTAACGGCCCGTGGCTCAAACTGGACCTACGTGCGACAGTTCATGAACATGCGCGAGTTTTGCGATAGAGTGACGGGCGCATCGGATGTTCGTTGACGAGCGATGTGAACAACAGCAGCTACTGCTGAAACGTGCTGGACTGAATGGCTGGCGACGGTCTCGACACTGCTTCCGTCCGGACTCGTTTGCCGAATGATGTTCCTGGTCAAGCCATTACATTCTCCACTTTTTACGAAGCATAACTGCCGTCCCTGAATCTTCAGCTACGCGAGCCATTACAAATTTAATGATTCTGGTTGACTGTGCCGAAGAGGCTTACCGTGCCAAGGTTTTGCGGATGTTTCAGACACTTGTGAGAATTCGGGCACGGGTGAGAAGCTGTTTTAGAATATCCACTGCCTTGGCAGCCTGCTCCGGCGAGATTGATGGGGCAGGCGACACGCTCTTGCGTTGTATGCGGATATTGCGGAAATCTCCCAAGGTTTTTGCTGCACCCGGAACGACGGTTTCAAGCTGGGTAATCATTGCAGCGAGCTGCGACACGTCAACCTTGTGCTGGGCGTTGGGAATAACTTTGATCCCGGCATGGTTTGCGATGGCAAGACTTGCCTGGCGCACACCTTCAACGGCCAGCAAGAAGCGGGATTGAGTGGTCGCAACAATTCGAGCGTCCGATAAGTATGCCTCGGCGTCTGCCAGGCGCTGGTCAATGACCGCTTCATCGCGCCGGGTGATTTTGACCGCGCCAATTTTGACGAGGTTTTGAATGTTTGCTTCCCATGTCATCTTGATCGCTTGATGGCTACTCCAGTTCCGGGACGTCGCCGGATTGAAACAGGATCGTCGGAGGCCCGTAGCCTCCCGCCTCAGGCTGTGCATCGCGAACCCACGCCAAGACGCCGGCGCATTCTACGGCGAGATAGCGCGCCATTCGAGTGGCATCTTCCGGGGTATCAAACTGCATCGGATCATAGGCAGGCACAAGCTGCCCATTGTCTACTCGGCTGAATGCAACAACAACGATAAGGCGAGTTGGGCTGATCATCACGCATTTCATGCCCGGCCCGTTGGCGGTGTCAACGCGAATCACCGCTTCCGGCCCCAAGCGGACGATCAAAGAAGCTTCCGTAATCTGCTACCGGTTAGTTGCAGCCCCTGTTGAGAAAGAATTTTTCCACGGATTTGAGAGCGCTGCCTGAATATTCCTGCGGATCCAGATCGGCTATCAAATCGGAGAACGCAAGATTTGTGTCGGATAGAATTAAGCCCTCCAGCAGGAGATCGAGGCATAGAAGTCTGTCAGCGTCTCGACCGCGGGGTGTCGCGGGAGCTGCTTTATGCTTGACAGCCTCCCTATCAGAAGGTAGACAGAGGGATGAACAGTGTTTTGACGACATCCGACGAAATCCTGGCTTCCGCGCGAACACTGATCACGAGCGGAGGATATAACGGCTTCAGCTATGCCGATATTGCGAAGGTCGTCGGCATTCGCAAGGCCAGCATCCATCACCATTTTCCGAGCAAGGTCGATTTGGTCCGCACGCTAGTGATACGCTATCGTCAAGATGCCGAGGTGGGTATAGCGGCTCTGGAGCAAGACGCGCCGGACCCACTCGAACTCCTCAAAACCTATGCGGGCCACTGGGCCAAATGCATTGAGGATGCAAGCAGGCCCTTTTGCGTGTGCGCTCTGCTTGCAAGTGAGTTGCCAGCTTTGCCGCCGGAAATCGCGGGGGAGGTGAAGGCTTTTTTTCGCTTTCTCTCGACATGGCTGACCTCGGTCATGGAACGAGGCTCCAGGGAGGGGGCTTTAAGTCTGTCAAGCCAACCTCGGGTCGAGGCTGAGGCATTCATGGCGTCTGTCCACGGAGCCATGCTTTCAGCGCGGGCCTACGGAACGCCGGAAGTGTTCCCCGCCATTCTGGCGCCCACCTTGCAGCGACTGTCTCCGACCGTCGCCCAATAAAGCTTCGGGCAATTAAACCGTCCGGAGTGACAACTCTAGCTAGTCAAACTACCAATCAGTAGGAAGGTAAAAATGATGAAGAACATTCTCCCCGCTCTCGTGCTGGGGCTATCCGGTATCGTGGCGATGGCTATTCCGGCGTCGCCTGTACATGCCGAAGATAAGGCCGAGCAAGTTCACGTCAGGGGCAGCATCGTCAGCTACAGCGCGTCTACGCTGAAGGTGAAGACGCGCGACGGAGAGACCGTCGATGTCGCTCTTGCCGATGACTGGAAACTTGCCAGCGTGGCAAACGCAAAGGTCACTGACATCAAGCCCGGCGACTTCGTTGGCATCGCATCTCTGCCGAAAGAAGGCGGTGGTGACGGCGCGCTTGAAGTGCTCATCTTCCCGCCGGCACTGAAAGGTGCAGGTGAGGGCAGCTATGGTTGGGACCTTAAACCTAACAGCAGCATGACCAATGCTACTGTGGCAAACGCAGTCAAGGACGTCGACGGCCGGATGGTCACCGTTTCCTATCACGGCAAGGAAAAGAAGATCTCCATACCGGACGGCACGCCTGTCGTGACCTTTGCTCCGGCGACCAAGGATGATCTCATTCCCGGCGCCATCGTCTTCGTACCTGCCGAGAAGGCTGCAACCGGCACCATCGCCCACCAAGTCCTTGTCGGCAAGAATGGCGTGGTTCCGCCCATGTGAGCCGCCGCCGCCGTCAGTTCGGCCGCCCCACTGGTTCGAAAGGCTCCTACTTGTCAACGGCATCCTTTACGTCGGCGTCAGCGTGTGTTGAGCGGCCGTTTTCATGACCCCACCCAACAACAGGAAAGATATCTATATGACTCATTACCAAACTACTGTCGCTTCTCGCGAGAAGGAGCAATGGCTGACGCGATACTATTTCACGCGAGCAGGGTTTTCTGCCGTCTGGGTCGCAGCTGCGTTGACTATCGGCCAGCAATCGGCTTCCATCGCCGCCGCCTTGCTGATCATCTACCCTGCCTGGGATGCCGCCGCCAATTTCGTCGATGCATCGCGCAGTGGCGGGCTGGGCAACAACCGAACACAGGCAATCAATGTCGCCGTCAGTTCCGTCATGTCGGTCGCCGTCGTTGTTGCGCTCTCAATGAGCATGAATTGGGTTCTGAGCGCTTTTGGTCTCTGGGCCATCTTCTCGGGCCTCTTGCAGCTTGGCACGGCCCTTCGCCGGTGGAGGACAAATGGCGGCCAGTGGGCGATGGTCCTCAGCGGCGGCCAATCCGCTGTGGCGGGCGCATTCTTCATTGCTCAGGCGCGGATGCCCGAACCGCCCTCCATTGCCAATATTGCAGGGTATGCCGGCCTCGGCGCCTTCTATTTCCTCGTTTCGGCAGTATGGCTAAGGGTCAGCCACTTGCGGCGGAAAGTGCCTGCCTAAGTGGGAGGGCGCATTCTTTAGTTGTTCACTCTGTGAATTCACAGGGGAAGGTCCTCAAGGACGTTTTGTTCCTGTTTCGTGCGCCCGAAAATCGCATAATCGCTCGACTGGAACTCTAGGTGGCGTATCGGGCTCGCTTGCAAAAGATAAGGTGATTCTATCGGAATACGAGCGTTACGACCGATTTCTCTTACGCATCGTCCGAAGCTCGGCCAGGAAGGCGGCGGCGATCTCAGCCGCTTCGGATGCATCGACGTCGTTCACTTCAATCCCGTGGGCTGCGCGGTTCATGATTTGAAGGGCGGCTTGGAAACGGTCTGTGCTTTGGGGAGATAAGCCAAGGCGCTGCAATTCCACTAGCATCGATCCAATAACTCGCGGACGATCGCCCTCGCTCTGACCGTTGATGAGCAAGCGGATCTCGCGCTCCACTTCGATGCGCAATTTGACGAGCGACATCAGGGGGAATTCGCGAGAAAGCTCAGCTTCAGTCGGAAGCTCTCCTCGCAACGGCTCGGGTAGGAGACCAGAGAGCCTATATTCCGCAACGCCCATGGGCTTCGTTGAACCGCGAAGCGCGTATTCGACAATAACCTCATTCTTGCCTTTACACAAAATAATCCCGATGCTCGGAGCGTCCGACTCGTGCCGGATTTGATCATCGACCGCGGAAAGATAAAGATTCATTTTGCCCGCCAATTCCGGCTTGAATTCCTCGATCTTGAGCTCGACAACGACGAAACAGCGCAACCGCAAATGATAAAACAGGAGATCGAGATAGTAGTCCTGGCCACCAACTTCAATGTGATGCTGGCTACCAAAGCCGCTCTTCAGGACTCTTCAAAGCCTCAATGAGTTTGACGTTATGACCCCAAGGCAATCGTGCAACAAGTTGTTGCACGATCTCCTCATCGGGAAATGCCTCCGCAAAGGCACGCATATATTTGAGGTTTCGAGGCGAAAGGCCCGTCATCTCAGGAAAATCGCGACGAAGATCCGCAGCGAGCCGATCGATCACACGGGCCCCCCCATCCCTCGCTGGTCTGTCGGGCCAATATCTCGCGGCCGATGCTCCAATAGAGAAAGATAAGTTCTCGGTTGACAGCGACGGCCGCCTTCAGGCGAGCTGTTCGGATCCTATCCTTGAGTTCGGCAAGGAGAGAGGCATAGTCGTCACCATCAGATGAAGGAACAGGCGTAGTCATATATAGGTCTTTAGCAGGTCGAGGTAGAAAAAGCTTCCTTGAAGCCTAGGGCCATTTGCGTTTATCAAACAGCATCGTGTCAAGATCGTAGACATTTTCGCTGCAATTAAAAATGCCTGATAATTCCCTCTTATCGGCATTTTCAAATGAACGGTTTCTTGCACTTCTTGATTGAACAAGCTTCCGCAGATCGTAACTTTCTACTGCCTGCTGTTGTGGTCCCGCAACTGAGAGGGTTGCCTTGTGGCATCCGCTCCCGTCCACCTGCCAGTTCCCTGCCATCATGTATTAACATTCTTGATGGTCACGGCAAAGCAAGGGCAGGGAGTACTGCGGCTCCCTTGTCGCCACTCCAGGCGAGCTTACCACCGTTCGAGTCCCAAGCGGCGGCGCGCGTGGCTTGCAGCCGCTTCCGACAAGCTTGTTGAGGGCCAAAATCGTTCGCTCCTTGAGCTTGGCCATTTGCATCCTGCGGAATGGACATGACTTGTTCGTTCACTGCTTCGGGGGCATCCTGGATGCCGCGCTCGCCGATTTCCGCTGCTTGACGGGTCTAGGTGGCGTCTCGGTTCCGCGCCTCCAGAAAGCGAATGACGTCGTTAACCATGCGATCATCCCAAACATCGTTGTGACCCGAGCTTTTGTAAATGAGCATCTGCTTGGGCTCGGGAGCGGTACGATATAGCGCCTCGCCCGAATACAGCGGGATGATCTCGTCATGCCGGCCGTGGATGAATAGCTTCGGTTGCCTCACCTTCGCTATCTTGAGGTCCGAGCGGAAGGGATCCTTGAGAAGAAGTGCGACCGGAACAAATGGGTAATGCGTCTGGGCGAGTGACAGGACCGACAGGTAGGCGGACACCAGAATGACGGCGACGGCAGGCCTTTGGCCGGCTGTGTTGACGGCAACGCCGCTGCCCAGCGACTGGCCCAGCACAACGATCTCGCATTCGCACCGTAGCGACAGCCAATCGAAGGCAGCAATGCCATCGGTCAGTAGCCCATGCTCGCTCGGCGAGCCGGTTGATCCCGGATAGCCGCGATAAGAGATCGCGAGCAGGCCAATACCTCGCGCGGCCAGGGGCTGGGCGAGGAAGCCGTAGTTACCGACCCGGTCAGCGTTTCCGAGAAAGAACAGCACCGACGGCTTGCCGGATTCGCCCTGGCTGTAGAGACCATGAAGCGTCTCTCCGTCAGGCGTGCTGATGGATACGTTTTCGCCCCAGTTCGCGTGCTCTGGAGCAAGTGTCGCGCTGGCGCCGGGATAGAGGAGGACGCGCTGTGCAAGATACATCAGGCCGACGAGCGACACGTAGGCGAAGGCCGTCATCAGCGACAAGGTCAGCAGGAGTTTTGTGGTGCTCACAACAGCATGTCCACCCGCAGGTTCGTCAAAGTCCAGAATTACAGGTCTTGGGTGGAGACAACCATGGATCATTGTTCGGTGCCAGCCAACGTTATTCGTTACGTCATTGCCGAAAGTTTCGCAGAGCGGACACCACGACCCAACGATCTTGTTGCAGACTTCGGTCGTTGCAGCGTCGCATTCATCGACGGTTCAGTCTCGACAGCTTAATGCAGTAGTCAGCATAGGAGAGAGGCGATGCGTATCGAGATTGTCCTGTTAGCTGTCGCAGCTGCCTTGGTCACCGGCACGGCTTATGCGGGAAGCCAATCATCGAATACAAGCTCGAATAGCTCATCCAACAACGGCGTGGTACGCGAGCGTGTTGTCAAAACGTATTGCGAAGACGGCTATTGCGAACGCTACGTTAAGCGTCGAGTATATATTGAGGGTTGGAGCCGTGATCGCCAACGCGAACGCAGGCGGAGTCGCTCCCGGGACCGCTAGGACGATGACGGTGACTAATGTCATGGTTCAGCTCTTTCGGGGATACGACAGATCTGGGTGCTGTAGATCCAGCCCGTCCAAAGGGGCAGCTCGGTTCCCTGGCACGCGAAGTACGACTGGCGTCTCACCATCGCCCAGGTGATCAAGCAGCGGACGCACCCACTCCTGATATTACTCGTTCGGACCCCGAGTGTGGCGATCCGGCTCGTTTGCAAGATACAGATATTCCTCCGGTTCGTTAGGCCCTTGCTGATTGTCCGGGTGTCGGCAGGACGGCGCCCCGTGGTGCTGGCAGGCGCCATACTGGTCGGCACTGGACTTTTGACTGCGAGCCAAGCGAAGACGCCGCTAGCCTTTCAGCTTACCTGTGGCGGCATGGTGGGATTTGGCCTCGATCCGGCGAAGCCGTATCAGCTTTCTGGTGACATCGATGAAGGCGCGCAGCTTCGGCTGCGCCTGAGCGCGTTGCGGAAAATAGAGGAAGAGCCCCGGCGTGGTGGGCAGGTAGGACTCAAGCACGCGGACAAGCAGTCCAGCACGCTGCTCCTGTTCCACGGCGATGTCGGCAACATATGAAAGGCCGAGCCCAGCCTTTGCGAAAGAGACAAGCAGCGCGCCATCATTGACGATGAGCTTTCCCGGAGGATCGACCGAAAGAGGGCGCCCGCCGCGTTCGAACTCCCATCGATAGAGAGCGCCGGAGGCCGGGAAGCGATATCGGATAGCCTCATGACGGGTCAGGTCTTCGGGGGTTGCCGGGCAGCCGCGGGCAGCCAGGTAGGAGGGGGCGGCAACGACAGACCAAACGATATCGCGCGAGAGCCTGACTCCCACCATGTCGCGTTCGACATATTCGCCGATCCGGATGCCTGCATCGAAACCAAGTCCCAGCAAGTCGACCGTCGCATCCTCCACAGCGACTTCGACTGTAATTCTTGGATGCGCGTGCCGGAAGGCCGGCACCACGCGATCAATGATAAGTGGCACCGCCATGCGGGGTACCGTGAGGCGCAGGAAACCTGAAGGTTCATCCCCCATGGCTCCTGCCGTCTCGATGGCTCCCGCGATGTCGGCAACTGCAGGTGCCACACGCGACAACAGGTTCGCGCCAGCCTCGGTCAAACCGACCCGGCGCGTTGTACGAACAAACAAGGGTGTGCCGAGCTTCGCTTCGAGTGCCTTTACTGCCTGGCTTACGGCTGCAGGGGAAACGCCCAGCCGTGCGGAGGCCGCCGTGAATCCGCGTGTTTCCGCTACGGCGAGGAAGGCGGCCAGACCGGAGAAAGGGTCAGGTATCATGCTCATACGATTATAAATCTATACTAAATAGTGCACAAAGCCACCCGCGATTTTTCCAGGTAATCGCTTGGGTTACTCTCTCGCAGACATATTGTGGAGGAACCAAGTCATGACAAACAGATCTGAGGAAACGACAGCGGTTCCGCGGCGGCAGGTTCTGGCGGGCATACTAGCCGCAGGCACACTAGCCGGGCAGAATTTCGTAACATCAGCGTCGGCAGCCGCGGAGACACCGGGCGCGTTGGCAGGCAAGGTGGTAATCGTCACGGGTGCCACTTCCGGCATTGGAGCCGCGACGGTAGCGGCTTTCGCCCGCGCGGGCGCTCGGGTCAGCTTTAATGGAAGACGCGAGGCACTCGGTCGCCAGGTGGAAGCAGAGATACGCGCAGCGGGCGGCGACGCCGTCTACCTTAGATCGGACGTGCGCGACGCCGGGCAGGTGGAGCGTTTCGTTTCTGACGTGGTCGAACGCTATGGCGGTATCGACGTCGCCTTCAACAATGCAGGGATCGATTTGCCGCCAGCGTCAATCGCCGATACGGACATCGCCGGTTTCGACGACCAGATCGCGACGAATCTGCGCGGAGTCTTTGTCTCAATGAAATACGAGATGCCGCATCTGGTGCGCTCGAAGGGAGCCATGATCAACATGGCGTCCATTGGCGGTCGCCATGCTTTCCCTAATATTGTTGCCTATGGTGCCTCGAAAGCCGCTGTCATTCACATGACACGCGCCGCCGCACAGGAGTATGGCCGCAACGTCCGTATCAATGCAATCGCGCCAGGTCCGATCGAGAGCCCGATGCTTGAGCGGGTACGCCGGGACTGGAATGTTACAACCGAACAGCTGGTTGCACCCTATCCGATGCGCCGGGTGGGTACGCCGGATGAAGTTGCAGCGTTGGTGCTGTTTCTCGCTGGCAATCAAAGTTCGTATCTGAGTGGACATGTGATCGGCCTTGACGGTGGCGATCTTCCGTAGACGAAGCTGATAAGCTGCGAGGGTCGTCACGTTGTTTGAAGCAGGCGGCAACGATGTCCGTCAGAGTATTCAGACAAGTGTGCCAGTGACGGCGTTCCGCTGCAGTCTACCTCCTATATCGGGAGGTTCATCGTCGGTGGTGTTCTTCAGCGCATTTGGCTTCCCGCCAAACGCTTCCCATAGTGTTACATGGAGCGATGGAGGCTACGGACTACGGGCAGAGGATATTGCGTGGTGCCAGTTCAGAGAAAGCACGAGGATTCTTGTGTAGCATAGACGGTTCTTCCAAGCGGCAGAAAGTCGATTGTGGTAGCCTTCAAAGCGTCGATTGGCCGCTTTGTCCAATAGCGATCCATCACAGGATCTTATGGATGGATCCAGCGTCCACACGCGCAAAAAGCGGGTGATTGTAGCGGATACCGAAACCACGGGTCTTCTGCCGTATGACCGCATTGGGACACTTGCTGGTGAACTGCAGAGCCAGTCGCTCTACCTTTATTTTCTGATAAACTTTGGGGCCCGTCGCCACTCGTTCCGCTTCGAAAAGCGTTGGGTGGATTCGTCGCAATAGACGGGCAAATCGTAACGGTACGGGAAATAGCAGTCTTTAAATTGTGGATACCAATAACCATTCGCACGCCAAAGTCCGCTAATGCTATATCCCTGGTAGCTGTGAGCGCCATGACTTTTACCGTGCGCCATCGATATGCTGGCCGAACCGGACGCCAACATTGCGGCTAAAGCCAACGTCAATAAGATTGTTCCTGATTTTCCCATCGGCTGCTCCTAGGAAGCTCATTGTTGGAAGCTATCCTAGCATAGGTTCAGCAAATCGGTCACAATAAACCATTTCAGCGCCGATCCATTTTCTCCCGCAAATCGGCGAGCGCTTGCATTGCCGCTTCCTCGCGCGTCATGCCCTCCTTCATGTACTTGATAATCAGACGCTCCTGAAATTGCAGCTCTTCCACAGTGTGTTTGTCTAAGGGGCTCTCCGGGGATTTTAACTTGCGCTTCATCGTCACTCAACCTTGTTTCAGCAGGAATATTGTCAGGAAAATGTGGCATTTTGTTCATGTTGCCGTGAAGCGGGAATTATGCTCGGCGCGGTCCAAAGGCCAATACGGAAACCTCGCATTAAAATAGAGGTTCAACCGACGACGATAGAATCGAGGGCGCGAAGATCGCCGTGCGAAGTGCGATGAAGGACACGATGGATGTTATCCCCTCGGCGAAGCTAGTGGACTTCCTCCCAGCGTCTCAATTGGATCTGGCAGATCGGCGAGAACTTGGGAGACGAGAATCCAAGGCGCTTTGGTTCCATCAAGATGTAGTACAGGTGCAATTTGTGTCTCCAACCACGCCTCGTGCCGCGCCAAATTCCGTCCCGGAAAATCCGGTTTGTCATATTGAGCAGCCCAAGCGGCAAACGCTGTATGGATTTCGTACATATCGCCCGATTGTAATATTCGGTTTCCGTATCGTTCATGTTCCCGCCCCAATAGCCGTTCCATCCGAATTGGCGTCGGAGTGTACACAAATACAATCAGATTGACGTTCTCGATTAAAGTATCTCCCCATCCGTCGAATGATCCGGACAGCACCCAGCCATCCTCGCCTAGCGCTTCTTCGATCAGGCGGACGCGATCGGCAGGGGGACGCTTAGTCGAGAACGGGGGATTGGTCGGGTACCAATAGAAGTCATCACAATCCACATGGCGGACTCCCAACGCTGCAGCAAGGGCACTGCCTAGCGTTGTCACTCCTGAACACGATGCTCCAGTTATGTAGATCGAGGGTTTCTCCGGTTTCATCGCCAACCTCTTGAGGCCACGTCGTATCAAACCCAACAATACCTATAAGCTGTCCTCGCTGCCAACTTCGCATGAGGGCAGGGAGGTGTCGACCTTTTCGACGTGGTATCGCGCAGTGTTCGGGTCGACGGACCAAATCGCGGCGATGCTCGATTCTTGAAAATGTTTGATCTTATAGAAGAGGAGAAACGGCTTATCGTGTGAACTCCAGGGTGAAATGTGCCCCCTGATGCTGGTGACACGCCGTTGTTCGTTTCATAGAGAAATAGGAAATAATCCCAGATCGATACGAGCCGGGTCTTCATTGGTCGCGGTGATTTCTGGTAACTTCGCCACCTCCCGTAAGCCATCTTGCATCGAACCAGCGGTCCGCCGGCCCGTCATAGGGCAGCCGCGTGACATCCCAGTGGCTGACGAAGCGTGCGTAGGCGTCCCAGACCGGTGGGCCGCCGCCGATGAAGACGACACGGCCGGCAAAGCGCCTGAGTGTGTCCTCGGGATCCATGCTGGAGCGAACGACGACAAGTTCCCGGTCCGCCCGAGCAAAATCCGGAACGCTCGCGATCGTCTTGGGGCCGGCGAGCAAGACGTTTCCTCTCGTGAGGTCGAAGAACCGTGCAATGTCAGCGACGAACTCCGGCGACCGGTCGCTTTCCCATGGAAGGCCGCCTTTGAGGCCGAGCTGCCCCGCTTGGCCGATGGCACAGACAACCCTAACGACAGCCTTCCTCATGACAACTCCATCCATAGCTGGTCTGATGGATCTGTTGGAACGTTCTGGTTACCCGCGGTACCCGGATCGTCTAGCTCAGAAAGCTCCAAACTGCACCAGCGGTAAACGCCGCCTCTTTGCTTCGCCCGCGTCGACGCGCTTGATTGCTTCGCCAAGCCTACGGAAGTTCGATCTCGCCCTCCACCACGTGGGTGAGGCCCGTGCCTTCCGCCGTCAGCGTCATGCGGACCTTCAGCTTCTTGCCGCTGATCTGCCTTTCACGCACCGTCTCCTCGATCTTGCGCTGTGAGGTGACGCCGACTTCCTTCAGGAACTTGCGGATCGAAATGTTGAAGGCGTCTTCGCTCATGGCAGAACTCCCCTGTGTCGGGAAGGGATTGTAAGGGAAGGCGAGTGGTGAGGGAAGCAGGACGCTGACGCGCGATGCCATGCAAACAGACGCCGAGCCGACAGGGAACATCGCTGCGGCAGTATCACTTGGGTCTATGGCGCGATTACAGAGGAGTTGTAGACCGTCAGGTTCAATCCGAATACGCATTTTCCAGCATCTTTAAACGAACGTTGATGCCACTTTTGCGGAAATTAGGTAGCAAAGACCACTAGATGCTACCTAATTCATTGAAAAGACGGAATAATATGGATTTGGTTAGATTGCCCTTCAGGTCGCCTTCGCCGACGTGTATCGGTTCGACTTGATCGTCGTTCTTCGGAAAGCCGTGGAGCCAATGGTAGCCGCCAAATACTACCGAGCCAATGAGAGCGAAATGCAGCAGTGGCTTTCCAGAGCGCGCGGTAAATAACCGGAGCTTTCTTGGCCATATTGACATCCCCTTGCGATCGAGGACCGCTGCTGCCAATTTGATTTGGGCCAAACTGTGCCGACAGCATGTAGGGAAACACAAGTACGTAACTGTAACAGCCATGGACAACATGCCGCTGCTGCGGGCCGCTTGGGTATGGCAGGTCGACAAGCGGTCAAGGTTCTCTATCCGGCTCCCCTGCGCGACTGCTTTTGGAACTTGCTGTTTCTGACCTGTATCGCGCCAAATGGTCGAACACAGTCATGATGAATGGATCAACGCTTTGCTCACAAGCAGGGACGATCTGACCAGAGAACGGCTCGAGCGGACCCGCCACCTGATGAACGCCCATGTGCGCGACGCGCTTGTTGCAGATTTTGATCAACTCATTGGCACTCTTTAGGTGCCGGATCCTGATGATCGCCACGTTCTGGCGGCGGCCATCAAGGGGCGGGCGGCTTGATCGTCACAGCAAATCTCAAGGACTTTCCCCGCAGCAAGCTCGCACCGTGAGGCATTGAGGCCCAACATCCCGATGAATTCCTAACGCACCGGTTCCACCTTTCGCAGCCGAAGTCGCATAGCCGTCACGTACTCTCCTGTTCGCGTGCGCGATACAAGGCATCGATCGCCGTCTGTATCTCCACCACGTTCTTCAACGGACCCGGGTTTGCCCCGTTTTGGGCAATCTGCAGGATTTCCTGCCGGCGGGACGAAATGAGTTCCTTTATCGCCGCATCGATTTCGTGGACGTGTTGTGCTGCCATGATCGGTCTCCGGGATTTGTCAGTGTGGTATGCCGCTCAATGGTGTCGAAAATCAAACCAACTGCTGTGCGTGCATTGGGAAATGCACTGCGGGACGGACGAATGCCATCAGAGAGGCATCCTCAAATCACCGCGGACTATTCGGACTGCATCCTCCCTGGTGATGCCGGCGTCGACGAGCAGTCGATCGTTTGGCTTGCTCAAGATCTCCAATAACAACTGCCGTTCACGTCTGGCGGCCCGCCACACTCTGAAGAATTGTATCACACGATGTCGGTCGTTGTGCATTTGGCGCTCCTGGATCGAGACACAGGATTCGCCACAGCTTGACATTTAACAAACGAATAGAAATCATGGCTGCCATTTGAAATTTTTATCGAGGCATCCTTGTGAATCTGCCATTGGACAGTGAACTGCTGCGTACGTTTGTGGCCGTGGCTGCTGCCGGGAATGTCACCCGCGCTGCAGAACAAGTCGGCAGAACACAATCCGCGGTCAGCATTCAGATCAAGAAGCTCGAAGAGACCTTGGGTGAGAGCCTTTTCGAGCGAGGCTCACGCGGCGTGGCGTTGACGCCACAGGGAAAGCTCCTGCTCGTCAGCGCCAACAGGATCATCGGCTTGCTGGACGAGGCGGCCGCCGCGATACGGGCGAAACCGCTCGGCGGTCCTGTCCGGATTGGTATACCGGAAGAGTATGGCTACACTGTACTGCCGCGCGCGTTGGCAGCCTTCGCCAGCCAGCACCCGCATGTCGAAGTGACTGTGAAATGTGGATATTCCGCCGCACAGTTGGCGGCCATCGACGCGGACGAACTCGATCTTGCGGTGATTTTCGATCAGGAGCAGCCGACGACCGGGGAGGTGCTTTTTGTTGATCCGACGGTCTGGGTGACCTCGGAAGTGCACTGCGTCCATGAGAATGACGTCGTCCCGGTTGCGATCTATGAGCGCTCCAGCTGGTGCAAGAAATTCGCTGTCGGATCTTTGGACAAAGCCAAAATCAACTATCGCGTGGCCTATAGTTGCGACACGAGCGGCGGACTCAAGATTGCAGCCGTCTCGGGACTGGCGATCGCGCCCCTTGCCAGCAGCAATATTCCGGCAGGTTGCCGCGCCCTGACGGAAGCAGACGGCTTTCCCCAGATAGATTCCTCGAATGTGGTGCTCAGACGCAATCCTCGCATAAAAAGCGCCGCTATTGATGGTATGGCCACTATGATCAGGGACGCGTTTCGACCCATCAGCGTAGCGCTGTCGTGACTGCGGGCTTCTCGCGTTCCTTGTGAAACATTCGGGCAAATGACGAGGCAACCCTTCGCGATACCGTCATCCCGGTTGCCGAAACAGTTCCTTCAGTCGTATGCGCAGCTGCCGTTCAATAGGCGCGAACGCCGTTGCTGCCGGTGACCCGATGGCGACACAAGTCAGCAGGGACGGTCCGATGCCCAGCCGATGCATGGTGAAGGCAGATACAAACGGTGCTCGGACGATGCAAGCAGACGGAACGCGCTCGCCGTAACCCATGCTGCCGACCAGCGCCAGCAGAAGCGTCCCCTGCGCAGTGCTTAAAAGGCCGCTGCCAGGGCCGAAGACGACAGCAAACGCCCGTTACCCAATTGCCGCTCCACAGTAGGCTATCGCCGATGTCATCAGGCCCGTCGAAATGATTGCCAGACCCAGAGGTTGCAGTCTGTTAAACGCAAGCCGTTCCCGAATACTGGGTCAGCTGAGCTTGCTCATGGCAAATCTTCCGAACTATGCGCTGGTTTATTCGACCTACTGCCCAGCGATTTTTGCTATTCAGCGGCGACCATTGAATATCTTCGCCGCACGAAGTTCGGCACCTCAACCCGTCCCGGCGTCGGCTGAATGTCGTGGAGTTCGGCAAGTCCGTTCCTGATTTCCAGCATCTGCGAATAAAACTCGGATCCGCGAGCCGATTTCGGTGTTTCCTGCTCGTGCATCACACTGATGACCGTGATACCCTGGCAATGATCCTTGATGGCCTGATGGAATGCAATTTTGGATTCTGGATCGAGAGCACCTGTGGCCTCGTCAAGGAACAATATATTTGGCTTGTGCAGTAGGATTCTCGCAAGCACGAGTTTCTGTTTTTGGCCGCCGGACAGAAACTGGTCCCATGGAGTGCCATCGCGGTCCTCCCGTTCGAGGTTCTCGATGAATTCTCCCATCCCGGCGCGATGAAGTGCCGCTGCTGCTGAGGGATCGCCAAAGTCTGCTTCATTGTCCGGTAGACAAATTAGCTGCTTGAGGGACACTGTAGGGAGCTTCACTTCCTGCGCCGCGTACATTGCCGTTGCGTTTTCGGGATAGATTATGTCACCCCGCCCGTATCCCCAAAGCCCGTTCAGCGCCTTCAGCAGGCATGTTTTCCCGCAGCCTGACTCACCCCTGAGGTAGACCCACTCACCCTTGTGGATATGCAGATGGGATACAGACAGGAACGGTTGCGCCGCATCCGACCGATGCATGAGCTCGAGATTGCGCACCGTCATGCCGAAGAGTTCGTGCTGTGTGCCGTAAGAGAAGTCATTGATTCCGCTCGACCGATAGAAATCCTTCGGCCGCTGGACTGATTCAACGGCTAGTGCCAGTTCAGTGACGCGTCTTCCGTTCGCCTTCAGATTGGCAATGGCGGGCATCACCTGAATGAACCACGAGCACTCGTTGATCATTGAGCCGACCAGCTCGGCTCCAGTAATGTAGCTCTTCAAGCTGATCGTATTGCCCATATAAGGAAGCAGACCGGGCAGATAAGCCACCACGCGAGCAGCGAAGAAGTTATAGACGGCCGTGAATGACATGTATGCGGCATCAAAGCGGTTCAACTTGGACCAAGTTCTGTCGATGCCTGAATAGAGGCGAGTATTAGCGATACGCTGCACATTTTCGCCGTTTGAAGCGGCCACCTGGAAACTGCGACGAAGAAATGTTGTCAGTTCGCTGCGGTAACTGCCCTCTGTCTGCTGCATCTCCAGCGTAAGCGTTTCAAGTATACGGCCGATCCTCAGTGCAACCCAGGTGCTGAGAGGGACGTAAACAGCGATCGCCACAAAAGCGAGTATGGCGCTGCCATATGATCCGAGGAATTCAAGCCCGCTGACTTCGGTCGACATCTCAATGAGCTTCTGCCCGACGAAAATGATTGACATCGCGACGCCCAAAATCCCCATCGCGAGACCGATTGCACCGCCAGTCATGCCTTTGATGGATTCTTGCAATCGCTGATCTAAATTGTCAGGCATTTCCGCACGTTCCCCCTGCTGGAGGTGATAATGCGTATGATTGGCGTCGAGGAGGGCATCGTTGAAGCGAGAATTCAGCCAGCCGCGCCACTTGCGTTGCAGCGTCGTCGAAAATAGATGGCGCAAGCCGACAAAACCTGCCTCCTTCACAAACATGATCAGGATGAGAAGGCCCACGTTCGTAAGAATGATACCGAGGGGACGTTGGCTGAAAGGATCATGGATATTGACGATCGAGTTGAGAAGCTCGCCTGAAGCCTCCGCCATCCAGACGCTGGCCTTGCTTCCAGCTGCTGTCAAAACCGCGATCGCGGCAGTCAGGAGCCAGGCTTCCATCCACTTCTCTGACAGCCAGTACGCCCGCATCAAACCCCACAGCGTCGTCATGGAGGCCACGGTACTGGCGCCGAATCTGCGCTGTGAACGGCTTTCGCCTTGCTGTTTGCCAAGTTGCGATTGAATGCCGCTGGTCAAAGTCATCCCTTATTAGTCACACAATGTTACGTATTGCAACAAACCGTGGTTAATAAACGGTTAACTTTTTCCAAATCGGCGTCGCTGCGGTCGACAATCGGCGTACTCGACTCCAACAAGCGATCAGGACAGGCACCCGAGGTATGGACGATGACTTCTAAGGTCGATCCATCAGCCAACAGCACATTCGTGTAACCGGGAACAGGCTAGGCACGAGTCAGGGGAAAGCTGGAATGCTATCAGCCCGTCACCGGGGGCATTATTGGAAAATTCCAGTTGAGAATGGACTAATTTGGCGGGAGCAGGTCAATGCGTACGACTAAAAACATTCGGGCGAAGAGGGACCTGCGCAGGTCTCAATCGATGAGAACGGCTACGCCCTAACGATTTGTCTTCGACATTTTCGATGAATCATTGGCGGCCTCTCTAGCCAGGCGAAGTGCGCGCAGGCGTTCAGTCTTGGCTTGCGTGGCGCGTCCGCTGGCTGCGTATTCCTCGACAGCTTTTGCCGCCTCGCGAGCACGTTGTTCCTGCATGACGCGTAAGGGTGGCCGTGGGGCCGCAGTGACATGATCATCATTGTCGGGCAGCGTCTCGTCGAAACGCTTTTGGTTTTTGGCCCATTTCACAGGTACAATATTCATGGAATCTGCTCCTTTTGTTGATGCGATTTCAGCTGCGTCGATGACACTTCGGCCTGGGAATTCTTCCTGTGTCCGTTATTCAATCAGCGTTCCTGGCGGGTGGTCCTTGTTTTGGAACTTCCGAGCCCGGTATTCAAAGTCCTGACAACCTATTTGATCGTCCGGAAATAGTGCTCGGCGTGTTGATAGTAGTTCTCTGCTTCTATTCTGTTTCCGGCACGCTCTTCGTCGCGAGCGCGGAAAAGATATTGCTCATAGCTGTGTTGAGGCTTCTGATTGAGGGAAGAATGCAGCGGGGCTATGCCTGGCCGCTTCGTTGATCCAGTTTGGCTTGTATTCATTCGGTCTTGAGCCGCTTGGCGGCTCACTCCTTTGGAACGTGGCGACTTTGACGTCGCAAGGGTTGAAATTCAGGATATTCAATCGATTTGTTCGGCGACGATCTGGCGCATTTCTTCGCGTGTGAATCCTGACGCCAGCATTTGGCGCGGGCTCGTGATTTTCCTCGGCAACATGTTCGGCATTTTGGGGTCGATTGAACGCGGGCTGACCGCGCTTTGTTTCATTTCGATATTATTTTGCATATTAGAATCCATTCGCCGCGCAGCATCGCCCGCAGCCGTTCATTTTGAAAATCCGTCGAATACAAGCAAAGGAGAGGCATGCTGCGTAAATGTCAGCATTCAAACTTTGAGTGGTGCGGTAAAGGTTCTGCGCTCAATCGGAGCCTGCAGAAATGGCCGGACTAATCTTGTCGACCAACCTTATATGGTGAGAGAAAGCCATATTTCAAGGGCTCAGGCGCTTCAGTCTTGTGCCTTGAGATCCCATCAGGAATGAGTCGCGGCCTGCACCGTGGCAAAGTGAGGCCGCTAGACGCTCTGGAGGCCAATCATGCCCATGATAGCAGATCAAACTCGAGCACAGACCGCTACCCGCGTCGATCTTCGCTATTTTTGTGTCGTTGGAATTTGAAGGCCGCCATCAGCGACAAGGTCAGCAGGAGCCTTGCGATGCTCACGACAACATGCACGTCCGCAGGGTCCTTACTCACCTATGACCCAACGGGCTTCCTATAGCAACGCTCTTGCCCGCCCCGTGACATTGTGTCGGTGACCACTTGCGAACCGCGACCTTGAACCTCTCCATCTATCAGCGGCAAGAAGGGCGCCGGTCAGCGGCCACGATGTCGAAGCCACGTTGCGCGAGCATCTGTCGGCACGATTTCTTCGCCCATCTTAGCGCGGATCTGCATCAGCAACGCAATCCTTGACGCCGATTTCTGATAGAAGCCATCATTGGCGAGCGCCGATCGAATTTTGTTCAAAATTGCCTTCACCGCCACTATACTCGGTGTCTTAGCCGGGAGAGGGGTTCATGCCTCCACTAGCCCAGTGCCAAGCGTTACTCGCCGCTGCTCTCGCGATCGCTGTCGCCGTGGTTTCGACATCCGCGCCCGCGCAGGATCGCCTCGCCGAGCGTGCGGCGATGATCGAAACAATCAAATCGCACGCCGGCTCAGCGCCGTCAGCGGTAGAGGCACAGGGTATCGATCCGGCAGTGCTGAAGGCGATGGGCAATGTGCCGCGCCACCTTTTCGTACCCGAGGCGCAACGTGGCGCGGCCTATCGAGATCGGCCATTGCCGATCGGATTCGGTCAGACGATCTCACAGCCCTTCATCGTCGCGCTGATGACCGACCTGATCAAGGTCGGGCCTGGCGACACTGTCCTCGAGGTCGGCACTGGCTCGGGCTATCAGGCGGCCGTCCTGTCGCCGCTCGCGGCGAAGGTTTACTCCATTGAGATTATACCGGAACTGGGCCATAGGGCGGCCGCCCGGCTTGCGGAGCTTCGCTTTGACAATGTCGAAGTGAAGGTAGGCGACGGCTACTATGGCTGGCCTGCGCACGCGCCTTTCGACGGCATCGTGGTAACAGCCGCTGCCAGCCACATCCCGCCGCCTCTGGTCGAACAGCTCGCCAAGGGGGGCCGGATGGTCGTTCCTGTGGGAGGTCCCTTCGCGATCCAGTTGCTCATGCTGGTCGAGAAGCGGCGGGACGGAAGCATCACGACCCGGCAGCTGCTGCCGGTGAGCTTTGTGCCGCTGAGGGGCGGCAGGGTCCGATGAGATCGGGCCGCCTGCTGCCGGTCAGCCTCATATCGGCTGCGATCCTTGCCCACGAAGTGCTGCTGATGCGGCTCTTTTCGATCATTCAGTGGCATCATTTCGCCTATATGATCATAAGCATCGCGCTCCTGGGCTTCGGCGCGAGCGGTACATTCGTTGCGTTCGCCCGCCGCCCGCTGGTGGAACGATACCCGGCCGCTTTCGCAGCGTCGGCAGCACTGTTCGGCATTGCTGCGGTTGTCAGCTTCGCCGGCGCCGAACGCCTGCCGTTCAACGCGCTAGAGGTCGTTTGGAATCCGTGGCAACTCGGTTGGCTCGCAGCCAGCTATTTTCTGCTGATGCTGCCGTTCTTTTTCGGTGCAACCTGTATCGGCCTTGCCTTCAGCTGCTATCCTCGCCAGATCGGACACGTCTATGCCTTCGACCTTATCGGCGCGGGGATCGGTGCGCTGGGCACCGTCGGACTCCTGTTCCTGGTCTTTCCCTCTACGGCGCTGCGCCTGGTCGCAGCGCTGGGATTAGCGGCGGCGGCCCTCGCAGCGACGGGCATGGCTCGCCATCGGTGGCTCGCCGTGGGCAGCCTCGGACTTGCAGCCGCGGTCACCGCGGTGTGGCTACCACCGTCCTTGACGGCGCTTGGCCCGCACATGTCGCAGTACAAGGGCCTGCGCCTGGCTCTCGAAGTGCCAAACGCGCGGGTGGTCGAGGAGCGATCGAGCCCACTCGGACTACTGACGGTCGTCGAGAGCCCGACCGTCCCCTTCCGATACGCACCGGGCCTCAGCCTCGCCAACACCCAAGAGCCCCCCACGCAACTCGCCGTCTTCACCGATGGTGACAGTATGACGGCCTTCACCGCCTACGGTGGCAATCCGGCGACGGTCGCTTATCTCGACCGGACAACGGCAGCACTCCCGTTCCGCATCCTTGAGCGGCCGCGAACGCTAATCCTCGGTGCCGGGGGTGGCGAGCAGGTGTTGCTGGCGCTGCGCGCGGGAGCCAATACCGTGGCTGCCGTAGAGGTCAACTCGCAGATGATCGACCTGGCTCGGCATCGCTTCGCCGACTTCGTCGGCGGCATCTTCAGCCGACCGAACGTGCGTTCACATCTAGCCGAGGCGCGCGCCTTCGCTTCGACTACCCGCGAGCGTTACGACCTTATCCAGATACCGCTCCTTGATTCCTTCAGCGCCGCAGCGGCCGGCGTGCAGAGCGTGCATGAGAACTACACCTACACCGTGGAGGCACTGCAGGATTACCTGGCTGTGCTGAGACCGGATGGAGTCATCGCCACCACGCGATGGCTGCGCGTGCCGCCACGCGACATCCTCAAGCTTTTCGCCACGGCTACCGTGGCGCTTGAAGCGGAGGGTGTGGTCGAGCCAGGCCGGCACCTGGCGCTGATCCGGAGCTGGAACACTGCAACCCTGCTCGTCGCCAAGTCGCCATTCACGGCCGAAGACGTCGCAGCCATTCGCGGCTTCGCGGCCGAGAACTTCTTTGACGTCTCCTGGGCGCCGGGTATTTCCGCGAGCGACGTGAACCGCTACAACCAGCTCGACCAGGAATATTTTTACGAGGGAGCCGTCGCCCTCCTTGGCCCTGAGCGTGCCGAATTCACCGAGCGCTACAAGTTTGATATTGCGCCGGCCACGGACAATCGGCCCTATTTCTTCGACTTTTTCCGCTGGCGCGCCCTGCCCGAACTCCTGACGCTGCACACGCAAGGCGGAGCCGCGATGCTCGACTGGGGCTACCTGATCCTGGTGGCGACGCTCGTCCAGGCCGCGATCCTCAGCGCCATCCTGATCCTGCTGCCGCTCTGGCTTGGCCGGCGTTTATTCGCGAGAGCCGTACACCGACTGCGCGCCGGACTCTATTTCCTTGCCTTGGGCCTGGCCTTCCTGCTCATCGAGATCGCCTTCATCCAGCGCTTCGTGCTGTTCCTCGGCCATCCGTTATACGCGGTTGCTGTCGTGCTTGCAGGTTTCCTTGCCTTCGCCGGGCTCGGTAGCGCGCTAGCCGCACGCTGGATGGCTGCGGTCGGTCGCGGATCAGCGGTGCGCAGCATTGCCCTCGCTGTCGTGGTGATCGCATTCCTGGCTACCAGCTACCTGTTCGCACTGCCCTTGGTATTCGAACGGCTGCTGGCACTCCCGGATGCCGCGAAGATTGCGGTCGCACTCCTCCTCATAGCGCCGCTCGCCGTCTTCATGGGCATGCCGTTCCCCCTTGGCCTCGGCCACGTCGGCGCACGCTCGGAGGCCTTTATTCCCTGGGCGTGGGGAATCAATGGCTGTGCGTCGGTGCTGAGTGCGATCTTGGCCGCATTGCTTGCAATGCATGTCGGGTTCACTGGCGTCGTGGCGATCGCCACCGCGCTCTATCTTGTCGCCCCGGCCTTGCTCGCCGGGTGGTGGGATCGACACGATCGGCAGACGTCGCAAGGCTTGGTCCCAGATCGGAGTTAAACCAACTGCCTCCGGTACGGTGTCAGCTTTGAAACGTCATATCACCGCGCGAAATAGCCGAAATGGGATCACAACTTGCCGCGTGATTGCGTTTTTCTTCGTTGCTGTGGTGAAACTGTTTCGGGCAACGCCAACTGCGGATCCAAAGGTTTCAACGTCAGATGTGTAAACTGCCATCATAAGGCGCTTGTCGAAGCGCGCATTTTCTGAAACGCCCTATGCACGTCCGGTCTCAAATCCGTTCCGGTCGGCCGCGAGAGATTGCACCGAATGATTTGCGGCGTCACCTGGGTCAGCATCAACGAGGTCGCAAGTGGCGATTGGGCGATCGGCGGAGATATGCTAGTCTCGGAAATAAGTAAAGGCGATCGCCGCCGGACGCGCGGCATAGTTCGGCGCGCCGCTCCAGACGATGAGGCGACACAATGACCGCTCCGATTTCGCAAACCTTGATCGACGCCGCGAATGCCTACGAGGCGCTGTTTGTTCCGGCACTCTTTCGGCAATGGGCCCCAGTGGTGGCAGATGCGGCCAAGATCGGGAGCGGCGACCGCGTCTTGGACATTGCCTGCGGCACCGGAGTCCTGGCGCGCGAGGCGGCAACGCGGAGCGGACAATCTGGCCGCGTCGCCGCGCTCGATCCAAACGCTGGAATGCTGACGGTGGCGCGAAGTCTCGCGCCCGGCATCGACTGGCGCGATGGGGCGGCCGAGGCGCTGCCGTTTCCGGATCGCTCGTTTGATGTCGTTGTATGTCAGTTCGGCCTGATGTTTTTTTCAGACCGCGACAAGGCGATCAGGGAGATGCTCCGGGTGATGGTCCCTGGCGGTAGGGGCGCGGTTGCGGTGTGGGATGCCATCGAGAACGCCCCCGCATTCGCTACCCTCGTGGACCTGCTGGACAAGGTCGCCGGAAAGCGCGCCGGCGACGCGCTTCGAGCGCCTTTTGTGCTGGGCGACAGGCAAGCGCTCGCCGCCTTGTTCAAGGATGCCGGAGCCGACCCGATCAACATCACGAGTCGTGGCGGCGCGGCGCGATTCCCCGACATGCGCGAGTTTGTAGAGGCGGAACTCAGGGGCTGGCTGCCCGTCATGGGGGTTGTGCTGCCGGAGCCGCAAATTGATCGCCTCCTGGCGGAGGCGGAAAGGGTTCTCGCTCGCTACGTTACCCACGATGGCCTTTCGTTCGCTATTTCGGCGCATCTGGCAACCTGGAGACGACCTTAGGTGGTGGAGGACCACGAACATTTTGCTTCGGCACAAGCGACCCCGAAGGAGCAGATCATGTCAGCCCGGCCCAAGTCTCGTACCGCCGCCGTCAACGGACGGCGGTGGGGTGCCCGCGCCCGCAACTGGGCCGCGCCACGCGCCTCTCCCTTGCCGGGATGCGCGTCGTCTTCACCTTCGTCGATGACCTGCTCGAAGCCCTCAAGCGCCTCGGGGATGGAGCAAGAGTTGCTCAAAGTCGTACGTTCTCATGACTGTCATGGGGATGAGAAGCAGAGTGGTGTATCGCCGACTTTACATCGACGTCCCGATCAGATCTCGGACGAAGCATTGGTCACGCTCTTATCCGCGGATTGGTTGCCGCATTTCCCATTTTCGTCGCGGGCCGCAGGCGTGACGGGCAGGCGGTCACCGAGACGATCGAGCCGGACGGGAAGGCCCTTGCGAACGCGATCCGCGGCCAAGGCGATGGTGGCCCGGCCGTCCTCCGACGCAAATGGCGTGTTCCGGAACTGCGGCTCGCGACGGGTTCACCCGCGTGGTTGACGTGACACGCGAGATATCATCGAGCGTCTGAACGGCAGAGATGCCGCCTCCGACAATGATCACATGTTGGCCAACGAACTCGTCGGCCGTCCAATAGTCCTTTGTGAAGTTGCATTCCCTTGAAGCGCTTCGCGCCAGGATATTCGGGGATAGCCATGTAGACACCTCCGAACCAACGGAGGATCTTCTGACATCCTCTTATGTGACTTTCGTAGCTGACCGTCGCCCAAACTCACCTGCCACCGCAACGTTCTCAAATATACTATTGAATTATAAGTAGATTCGCTCCGATCATGAGGTCTAGTCTACGCTCAAGTTTTTGTGCATGCACTATAATGGTGATCCCGGTTCCAACCTCCAATGCCAGAAGATGGCCGGCAACGGACGCGAACCTATGATCGCAATCGACCCCGTGCGCATGAACTGAAGGTTTGCCATCTTTCCAAGCCAGCGTTCCGATAACGCTTGCCATCTCGACGTTCTCGAACGATCCTGGATCGTATTGTTTCTTGACGAAATCGAAAAAGCCGAATGTGGCAAGCCTTGCGAATCCAAAGGCCGAGAAGCTCGCCGAAGGGATCTGTTCGTTCTGCATCAAAGCCTCAAGTTCGACGAACATGTTGTCCCCTTGAAGCAATACCATGAGATAACCCGTTGGCGTCTTGATGAGCCTGGCCGTTCCGGTCTCACCAGATGGGTTGGGCATCATGACCTCCTATGCGATTGTCGGTGTAATGCCGCCCTCGACACGCAGCGCTGCTCCGTTGGTCGCCGCCGACAGCGGGCTTGCCACATAGGCCACCAGATCGGCGATTTCTTCGGGTTCGATCATGCGTTGCAGCAATGACGTGGAACGTTCGTTGCGAAAGAATTCGGCCTCCATCTCCTCGGGCGGCAAAGACGGGTCGCTGGCGACGCTCTTCAGGAAGTCGACGATGCCTTCCGATCGGGTAGGGCCGGGAAGGATGGAGTTTACCGTGACACCCGTCCCCTTCGTCAACGCTGCCAAGCCGCGCGATATGGCGAGTTGCTCACGTGAGCTCCGCACCGTCCCAGGTGTCCTGGTGTTTTCGAGCATCCAGTCAGGGAAGGAGACGAGCAAGAGCTACCTTGTCAGCGTATGGCGTTCGGGCTGCCCCTGCGTTTCATCTCCAAAGCATTCAGCTCGTCTCTGATACGCCTGGCCTCGGCAGCCTCCAGCAGAATGGCGTCGAAGCCGTCAACCGAGGCCGGTTTCTCGGTAAACACGTCATAGACTGTCCACTTATCCGTCGTCTCACGTCTGATGTCGAACCTGAGGGTCATGCTGAAGCCGTTTGCAAGACGCGGTGGCCCAGGTCCACCGCCAATCCGCGGGTCACAAACTTCTATGGATCATGCGTCCGGTCTGGAACCCCGGTGTTCAGGAACAATTAAAATCAGACTTGGTTCCGCCTCTGCCGGGCGCAGGGACAGCGGAACCCTCCGATGTGCGAAGTTTCGATACTTTATTCACCGAAACAAAGCATTCCCCGGACTCGCCATACGCTTTGTATTTTTTGTTGAATTTCGTCCGCAGTACGATGGGGAAAATCCTTGCCGAGGGCTGCGGCCATTATCGAAGCGTTCGTTACCTTAGGGCGGGATTCATAAGCGATTCTTGCCGGAGCCGACCGGCCGGGACGCAAATCGGCGGTGGGATGTTGAAGGGCTGATATGAAAAGAATCTCTTCTAAATCAGACCGTTGCTGGAAACCGGCGGGCTTTCAGCTATCTCAAGAATACAGGGTATCAACTCTTGGTCCACCTCCGGTCCGGCTGGACCAAGACAATCCTTGTCCCTCTTGTGCGTGGGCGCCAGCGTATGTCACAAGCATGAACAAAGAAGCGGAGTGAGAGGAACGACGTTGAATTGGGATGCGATAAAATTTCACGATACCTTGGCTCGCGAGATATCGAGACTGCAACACAATGAAGCATTGTCCGATATTGAGCGGGAAACTTTCATCGTCGCCTTGAGCGAATTGAGTGACGCAGTTTTGAGTGCCGAGCCTTATCCGATGGCGGTTGACGCGCACCTTGACGTGGAGAGCTTGCAGGCATTGCGTGACGCGATACGGCTTATACAGACAAAGCGAATTGCTCGGGAAAGCGCAGCCAAGCGAGCATTTACCTACAAGTCTTTTGACCTCATGACACAAGAGGAAGCCAATTGCAGCGGTAGCGACAATGTGGTCGTTGCAAATTTCCGATCGCCGCAAAAGAGATGATCGATAAATATAGGGGAAGAGGAAGAGAGATGGCCGAGCCTTTATTGGTCAGACCAGCCAAACAATAGGTCAACAATTGGCGGGCGATAGTAATATTTCCGTTACTCTACGTCCATTTTGGTCCCATTGCATCCTGGAACAATCCCTTCAGCCCAGCCTCTGCTGGGTTTGGAATTCTGCAGCCTCGAACCTGGCATCCATTGCCTTCCGATTCCATTGCGCGCCGTTAGATCTATGGGGAACGCTACTTGTCCACCAGACGGCACGTGCCGGCGGCGGTGGTCATGCCGCCTTTGGTAGTCGCGAGGTGAAGGTCGCCCGCGTGATCGACACGCTTGTGCCTTTTGCACTGCTGGCAACATCCATCTTCGCATCAAGTTGCCTGACCAATGCCTGAACGATGGCGGTCCCCAGTCCGCCGGCGGTTTCGCTGGTGGTAACGGTGTTTTTGCCGATGCCATTGTCGGAGACGATCAACTTCCAGTCGGTCTTGTCGACTTCATAGGTAACAAAAATCGCATCTTCTGCCTTGAGCAGCGGAAATGCGTATTTGATGGCATTGATCACCAGTTCGGTGACGATCAGCCCGACGCTGACAGCCTTGTCCGAGCCGATCCACTCCTTGTCCGCAAGGACGTTGATGGCGACCGGATTGTTCTCGCCGGTCATCGAGGCGGCCAGACTGGCGCAGAGCTTGGACAGGTAAGAGCCGACTTCAATCTGGTCGACACTTATCGACGTATGCAAGTGTCGCTGCACCTCTGCCACCGACATCACACGCTGATGCGCGTCCTGCAGATGCAGCCGTGTTTCCTCCGACGTGATGGCGCGTGCCTTCAAAAGCAAAATGCTGGCAATAATCTGCAGGCTATTGGCAACACGATGTTGCATTTCCTGTAGTAGCGTATCTTTCTGGCGCAGAAGCTCTTCCGTCTGCTGGAGGAGATTTGCCTTTTCCCGCTCGATCATGCGCCGGTCCGTGACATCGGAAAATGCCAGAAGGATCGTTGAAAGGCTGCTGTCGTCATAAAGCACTTTTCGCGCGTTCAGCAGCATGGTCCTGTGGCCGAGATTGGGGAAATCATGCTCTACCTCGAAGCCGTCCATGGCGGTCTTTTCGGGTATGATGGTTTCCAGAAGAATGCGTAGGGCAGGGATGTTCCACTGGCCGTCCCCCAGCGAATAAAGCAAACGAGCGCGTGTTTGTTCGGGATCGACCTTGAATTTTTCGTAGAAGGACCGGCTTGCGGCAAGGACGCGAATTTTATCGTCAAGCACGAGAAAGGGTTCGGGAATGGTGTTGACGATAGCTTGCGCAAGCTTTTGCGCGTCTTCGAGATTGGGCAGGTCGATCATGACAAAGGGTGGATCCGATCCGAACCCGGTACGGCTTCGATACGAGCGCCCATTTGATCCTCGGGCGATAATAGACTGTTCGCCCACCAATGTCGCCAACGGATTATTCACTGCGCAGATCGTCTGAATTATACGCTTTGGGCATTTTGTCACCGACGTGGATGCAATCACTCGCGGAAGATTAACCTTCAGGAACTGGCGCGGAAGCTCGGCAGAAACCACAGCGCCATGCACAAGGAGCCGGCGCCAAGGCTGAAATGCGCGGAGTGTGGATCGAAACAGCTTGGCAGTGCTACGCCATATTGAGCACACCAGCTGATTCCGTCCTTGGGTTTTGCTAATCGACCCAGCACCGCCACCATTCTCAGGAATAAATGGAAGGATGAACTGAGCAAGCGCTGCATTATCCGTTACGATAAGGAAGCTTTCTGGGCGCTGGCGAAGGAAATACGCAAGCCGGTCGTGCTACCTGCAAATCAGGCACTGGACGCACTTCGCCTGTCAGCGAAACAATACGGGCGGCACCGGCTCTTACCATCCAGGACATTGCAGTAGGATTGCGCGTCCTGCGCTTCGAAATGGCTGGCACTGCGGCCCCATGTGTGATCCACTTGACTTGCCCAATCTCATCTCCGGGCGCATTTTGCTCCCGACACGCGCTCGGCGTGATGGAGGGGGAAATGGCAAATTCAGTGACGTTCTACGCCTGGGCTGTTCCGGCGTTCACCAGCGGTTCGCCGGTAGACCATACTTGGGTGACCACTTTTGATAACCAGCAGTTTTCATACAAGGACGCGAAGGCGGTTGTGGCGGCTCGGAAGTTCTATTGGTTCTGTTGGGGAGGATACCACGCCAAAGGCCAGACGCCGGGAAATTCAACCGGCGCGTTAGGAAGCAAGCGTGGCAGCCTTTCCTTAGCGAAATGCCTGGTTAAGCCAAACGCAGATTCCCGAGTAGACGCTGCCGCGCGCGGGACAATATTCACCTATGGCGTCGATGGCGTTTGCCATCAATTAGCCAATCAAGTTTTGTATGCAACCAAATCATCCATCCGCCCATTCACCGTAAGCAAAGCTCGTGGCTATTTGGCCAGCACCTTCGTCTACGGTACATACGGGCTTCAGCAAGCTGCGTGGGCAGCTAAGATCAGAAGTTGCTCCGGTGCGGGAGTGTCACCTCCCAGAGCAACTGGCGGAGCACAGAAAATGACCGGGTTGCCCGACGATTTTGAAGCACATGCGCGGGAGATTCTCTCTGATGAACCCGAACTGCTCAACAAGCTTTTGTCATTGAAAGCGGAAGTTCAAAGCTTTGCTGCTCAACCGCTTCCGGGTTTTCAACCGCCTGATGCGGATACCCTTAATATGCGAAATCAGCATTTGATCGACCAAGCAGCAATACTACTGGGACCGGAGAAATTTGAGTTGGTTTTTGGCATGAAACCCGGCGACAAAATCTTGCTGGTTGATCCTAAACTGCTGCCTGGCAACTGATGACTGCCCTCTAAGAATTGTTAAGCAACAGGCTGTTCTGGAAAGCCGATCCGCTCCATGATTGTAGCGGTCAGTCGCTCGCAGCGCCGACCGGCAAACGGGAACGCATCAAGCAAGACCGGACCGATCTGCGCGTCCAGTTGTTGACGCACAAGGTGCCTGGCACGGTGAAGCCGTGTCTTCACAGTTTCGGGCCGGATAGCAAGCAGATTAGCTGTCTCCTCGATACTCAGACCCTCAATCACCCGAGCGACGAAGACGATCCGGTACAGATTGGGCAATTTGTCGATGGCCCGCTCAATGAGCTGCAGTATCTGTCGTTGCGCCATCGCCTGCTCCGGATTGTCGTTTTTGCTCAACGGAAACTGAATAATTTGAGCGTCCCGCACAAACGTCGCCGCAACGACAGATGCCCGTTGCTGCCTGCGCAAGCGCCCACGCGCTTCATTGATCACGATGCGGGAAAGCCACGTAGCGAGTGAGGCATCGCCGCGGAATGTATCGAGATGAGCAAACGCGTTTAAGTAGGCCTCCTGGACGACATCCTCAGCTTCACCGTCATTGCGCACGACGCCGCGGGCAATCCGGTAAAGTCGGAGGTTATGGGTTTGCATGATCGTACGAAACGCATCAGCATCGCGGGTCAGGGCACGCCGCGCGAGATCAAGATCGCCTGAGTGATCGGATACGGTACTTTTATTTATCGAAATTGCGGGCATCACCAATCTCCTCACCCACATGTTAGATGCTATTTCAGCAGAAAGGTTCCCAGATGAGCTTGAAAGGGCGCCAGTTTGGAGAACTCGCTGCTTCGATTCTTGGTGTTTGTTGCAGTTCCTATCGGCTGACAATCAGCAGCTTATCGGCAATCACTTTCCAATGGCGCGCTCCTGAGACTCTTCGCCGACCAGGCAATTGTAGGGTTGTGTGTATTGCACGGATGCGGCGGCCAGTCGGCGCTCCTGAACTTCGCTTAGCTTGAACCCCGCGATCTCGATAGCGAGCTTGTTACGAATTGCCTCGGCAAATTGACTGATGTCTGACACCTTCACTAAAAATGCCCCGTATCCCCCGATGACACATGCCTCGTAGTACGCATCAAGGTCATGGATCGCTGCCGAATCCGGTCCGGTCGTCAACATGATCGGGAGACCATCGACGGTGATTCCATCCGCGATCGCCGCATTGCGGGCAACCGGCACCGGCGCACCGGCATTGTTGGGCCCGTCGCCCGAAACATCGATTACGTGTCGGCTCGCCCGAAATCGATTGGTTCGGATAAGCTCTCGCGCGAACGCCAGCGCGTTCGAGATCGATGTAAAGGATATCCGTCTTATCGGCTGCCGGCGCAGCTCCTCGGCGAATTGGGCAGCGGACTCCGGACCGTCAATCAGAGTCCACGGCACCACCTGAAGCGCCGAGCCACCCCACTCGACGTACGTCATTGCGGTCTTTCCCCACGGTCCGCTGAGCACGGCTCTGACGACTTCCGGGCTTCGAAAGGCATTCACATAACCTTCTCTTTGAACCCTCTGTTCCTCGATATCCATCGAATAAGAGACATCAACGGCAATCACCAATTCCAGATCGACGGCCACGGGAAACTGCTGGGCAAAAGAACCTCCGCTTAAAACACAAAAGGAGGCAATAAGCGCCCATCGCCGTCTCATTATCTTCTCCCCAGTCACCTCATTGAGCCATCTGGCATTAGACCCGTTGGTCTCAAACGAGTGTATCTGCAATTCGTATTGCTGCCAGCCTCTGTTTCAACCCAATGGCCGTCGTTTAACAATGTCCGCTTTCCGTCAACAGCGTTGGCTCCTGGGTGAACAGAGTGGAACTTTCGCGTTATCCGTCAGCGGAACTCAAGGCGAAGGCAAATCGGTCCCTTGGCCTGCGCGAATGATCGCGGGGCCATAGCCTCGCTGCGACGGCCGTTGGCGCATCTTAGGGCTGCTCTGCGAGCTCTTCGAACTCGACGTTGCGCCGGGCGTTTGAATAGTCGGTGCAGCAGTTTGCCGCTCACGATCCAGCCGCTCCTGCGGGCGTAGCAATGATTCTTGTCATGCTTTGCGGGTTCTTCATCGTAGCAGAGGCGCGGTCGAAATTCATTTGCGAAAGTGATCGTTACGAGAGCAATCAACGACGACCGATCAAGGAATGCTGAAATGAGATTAGCTTGCTACATTCTAACTGCCGCAGCTTTCGTCTCTTCATCGTCATGCACGACCTCACCTGTTAGTAATTCCATCGACAGCAATTTGGCGGTCAATTCTCTAAGAAACTCGGTATACGACGAGTGTGGATGGGCGCCCCGGAGGCTGCAACTCTCACGAGCTTGATCCCGGCTATTTCATCGGGTCGGGACGGATTTCAAAGAACCACCAATGCAGTATGTATTGCGGCGAAGGGTGCACCGGCTCCAGCATCCCCCACTGGCTATAAAACCATAGAGGTCGAGGGAAAAATGGTTCGCGGAAGGTTCCTCGAACCAGGTGAGAAACTCACGCAAGACCAATAGCGGTAGGCAAACATTCCAAGGAACTAGAAAAATCCTTTCATGTGGGACCGAAGTCAGTATCTACGCGCAACCGGTGTTTCCATGCGGAGTGCAGACGTGGTCGTCTCGTCGGGCGCATAGCCGAAGTTCGTCGCTACGAAATCCGACTTGCGGCAACTATTTCGAGCCAACAAAATGCCTACGGCAAAGCTGCGAGTTACAACGGACGCCGGATCGTGCTCTTGCAAACCAAGAGCCTTCAGCTGCGCTTATAGCCGGCGGTGACTTCGTTCTTGTGGGCGGCGAAGGCTGACAGGACTTCGGTCTTCTCGCGCTTGGGTATCTTGAAGTAGTCCAAGGTCCTTCCGAGCTCCGCTGCGACCTCATCGAATTCTGAGGGGGAGATCCGGAGGTCCCGATGTGCCTCCTCAAGGCCGAGCGGTGTCGTGCCGGGCTTGGTGGCGGAGAACTTGAAGGGTCCACCCGAAATGTCGCAGACCCATAGTGTACGCATGAATTTAAGACCGGGCAACCGTTCCAAGTTCTTGGTGTGCCATTTTCGCAACTGCGGATTCTTGGATTTCTTGCCGACGATGGGGTTCTTCACGACCGCTTCGCTGAAGTGGTCAACCACCGCTGCAATGGCAAAGACCCCACCTAGCCGTTCGTAAAGACTTTTCTCAGTCACGGACTGCTTGGTCTCCGCGTCCGCATTGTCGGCGGCTACCAATGCGGTCGCCGCGCCGGCGATCAGCGCCAGCCCTGCGACCAGGTTTCTTCGTGTGAGGGAAATCGAAACACCCGGTACCACGACCGGCCCGATGGCCTTTGTTTGCGCATACATGATATCCTCCTTGCCGTGCTGAAAGGCATTGTTTTTATTGACGACCGTTAGATGCGTGAGAGCAGAAAGCGTTCCCGAAAATTATTCTAGAAACGAAGAGCCACATTCCCGCACAAGTTGGTCGGTGGAATCCGACCTGCCGCAGCCCGTGGTCATTTGAGATCAACTGCCTCGTCAGGAGCGACGAGACCGGGTGTGGTGCGTCCTCGCTCGAGCAAAACGCCAGCGCCGCCAATAGTGCGAACACAGCAACCGGCCGGGGAGCGAACTCCGGGTGTCTTGAGACAGAAGCTTCATACCGCGGATGGCGTTCGTCGCCGATCTGCTGAAATACCGCTGCCCGGATGATCTGTCGGAAATACTGATAGAGCCACATCCAGGAAGCCTTGGTCAAATCCGGTTGACATCATGCCTAGCATGTTAGTCAAGTTTGAATGCATACACCGGCTACCGCGGGCGTCTCCGGGGTTTGACGACTTCGAACCATGCTCTCTTGTTGTTCTGATTACGAAGGCCAGCGTGTCAATGGCTACCAGTGTTGTCTCCATACAACGAACAAGAGAGCACGCGAATTCAAGTAGAGATGGGATCGCAAGATCGACCTATCCGGCCCTAGGGCTTGATACAGGATGCCTCGAACGATAAAGATACTTTCAATTTGCTATCGGGAGGATTCATCGTGGCAACAGGTACTGTGAAATGGTTCAATGCAACCAAGGGTTTCGGTTTTATCCAGCCCGATGACGGCGGCGCTGATGTATTCGTCCATATTTCTGCCGTCGAGCGCGCCGGAATGCGCAGTCTGAACGACGGACAGAAGATTAGCTACGAGTTGGTGCGTGATAACAAGTCGGGCAAAATGTCCGCCGATCAGTTGAGCGCAGGTTAAGCAGTTAAAGCCGAATACTGGCAGTTAAAGGCGGGATCTTGGTCCCGCCTTTCTTGTCGTGCTTCGGCGAGCAAACTTTCTTCCAACAGGGCCGGTTCGAGGGTTACAGTTGCAATCGACGAGATCAAAGTTTACGGAGGGCCTCGCTCGGCGACATCTTTCCCAAAATAGAATGGACATTTACCGTCGTACGACAGACAATACCTTTAAGAATGGTTGGCTTCGAACGTACTACCCGCAACCGTCAACGTAGCGGGGTGGCCGGCCATTCTCGCAAGCAACGCGCCCAATTCCGCCTGCCGATGGGTGTTTGTTTTGGCAAAGACCGTTTTCAACTGGGTTCTGGCAGTTTCGTAGGTGACTCCCAACTGATCCGCAACTGTTCTCAACTCCTCGCCGGATGAAACCAGGCGCGCCAATTTCGCCTCTGCAGGTGTCAGGCCGAAACAGTTCTGCAAAGCAATCTCTGGCGGTTTGGGATAGATGTCCGGATCGATAAACACGACTACAACCTGGCATGATGTGAACGCATTCGTGGCACTTGTCTGCAGACGAGAAGGGTAAGCCAGCAAAGGTCTGCCCTGAAGGCGCGGCAACGGTATGGGGCTTAACATTGCTGGCGGGTTCGGATGTCGTAACAGAGCATGCAACGCCCGCCTGAGGGTGTTGGTGGCTTCCCTGTCGATGCATGCCAACTGACGCCCCGTAACGAGAAGGTCTCGGCCGAACATCCTTTCTGCAGGCTCATTCGCCATGATGACGGCAGCGTTGCTGTCAAGCATGACTGCAGGCGTACCGCTTTTACTGAAAGCATCCAGCGCACCTTCTGCACGCGCGAAGCTCAGCATTTTTGCGAGCGCTGCAGCAGAGCCCAACTGTCTGGAGAGGCCGGCAAGACTTTGCAACTCGGAAGGCGAAAAGGGGCCTTGCTGGATGGATCGCTGGATGGACAGGCACCAGAGGTCATCGCCTGCCGCAATCTTCACACCCGCAAACCACCGAAGACCAAAAGGTGCGAGAAATTCCTGATAATACGGATGCCTGTCAATTTCCTCGGAAGAGAGAACATCAAGATCGCTGACCGCCCCTCTGCGTTTCATTAGAGGGATAAAGTTGTACCTATCATCCCGGTCGATCCAGCCATCGCTGACGTATGCCTCGAATGATGGACCCATCTCGCGACTGCGCGGCAGGCACGGCAACGGCCGCTTGGCGTCGAACAGCATCGAGCCAAAGCTATCAGTAGCGGTCGCGACCACATCCATTGCGGCATCCCAGCGCGCAGGATCGGTCGCTGCTGCAATTATGGCATGGCCAACCGCCTCGAGATCAAAAGCTGTACCCATCTCCTTCCCCCAGTCCCGAGTTTATATGAGCGGACCGGAAACTTCGAGTCCTCCAAGGTCGAGGGAGCCTAGTCAATACGATTACAGCTCGTGCCAATCGAACATGCGACCAACCCCGTGTTTGGTCGCAAGTCCAATGCTGAAGGGCCAATCGCAAGGCTCGCTCGCCGCCGTGCAGGCAGACGTCCGGCCCAGGTCTCACGGATATATGAAGGTATTATGCTCGCGGAGAAATTACGGACCCGACACCAAGTGCTTCCGTGGCAAGGGGGAGACGGCCGAAGCTTCCAACGCCGGCGACGAATCTTCCTCAGGAGCCAAAAAATTTGGTCCTTCCATCTCGGCTAGACAGGGTGTCGTGATTGGAGCTTTTGGGTTGTTCAAAAAATCTGAAACTACCTCCCCGCCGCAAGGTGTTGTGTCGACTACATCGTGACCTATGCCACGGAATACCACAAGCTGGCTGCTTCCGGTATTCCCTGCGACATATTTCGCCCATTTTGAGGGCGTCGCCGGGTCATACTCTCCGGACAACAGCAGGACCGGAACCTGATTTGCCTTGAGCGATTTGTGAGTTTTAACGGGTTTTGCCGACGGCCAGAGCGGGCACGCCCACGTATAAATGTTGTCCGCTGCCCAGTGGTCGAAGAGCGGGAATTGTGCCGATGGCGCAGAGGGAGAAACGCTGTCATTGCACACGATGGAAAGATGCATCCCATCCGCAAAATCGGATTTATCGTCCCCGGACAGATCGTCACCAAGTATTTCGACGAGCATCCTGTAATCCTGCTCGTTTGTATCCTTGATCAACTGCGGCAGCACTTCGATCGCACCCCGTTGGTAGAACCCGTCGAACAACAGCTCAAGGAAATCGTCTCCCGACACCCGCATGAAGCGGGCCGATCCTTCGACTTGCCCTAGCCGAAGCAGCACAGGCTGGGCATTGAGTTGCCGCACTATCCCGCCGATCATCGTCATCAGATTTGGAAAATTTTTGGAACAGCCGGGGTGCTTGCTGCAATCCTTTTCGAGCGTTTTTAATGCGCTGTCGAGATTGTTGGAACCCTGATCAACATATCCCACATCAGGGGGAAGCGTTGAATCGAGGACCACAGCGATTACGTCTTCGGGATGATCTTCCAGCACCTGCAGGACGAGTTTCGTTCCGTAGGAAATGCCGTACAACACCCATTTTTCGATGCCAAGCGCGATGCGCAAATCGTGGATGTCGGCCGCGTTTTCGATTGTGTTGTAGGCCGTTAGGTCGATACCCTTGTTTAACAAGGCATCGCGGCACGCCGCAACGTCGCGTTTCTGCGCCAAATCGAACTCAACCACTTCATCGACCTTGGAGACGACCTCGCTCCATACCGACGGTGTGTAATGCGCTGAGCAATCCAATGAAGGTTCCGCGCGGCCGACACCCCGCTGATCCACCACAACGAGCCGTCTGCCGCGCAACCATGGGCCGTTGTCGATGAAACTCAACCACTGGGCAATGTCTTCTTCGTTGTCGATCATGGCCATTTGACCAGGACCCCCGGTCAGGTAAACAATCGGCTCGTGCCGCGTTCGATCAGGCTCGAAAATGACCACTGGCAGCTTGATCGGTCGACTGCTTGTCTTGCTGCGATTCTCGGGGACGGTCAGGTACCCGCATTTTAGATCGCGATCTCGCGGCAGGTCGAACCAGCAACTCGACTGTTCGAACTTCCCTTCGGCATAGGCAGATGCGGCAAGACCTCCCATGGTCAACAAGAAGGTCAGTAGAAAGCAGCTTGATTTTGCAGAGCTCTCCAACAAAACCCACCGTCCAAACCGGATCGCGAGCATGACATTTGTCCCCCTGCTGGCGGTCGGTTCCCGTCCGACCCGCGCAGCACGGCTCCAATGTAGAACGATTATTGTGCGTGGCATCACCCATTTGGGTGAAGATTTGGCCTGCCAAGGCTTGTATATATTCTGTTCGGAATGGTTCGTGGAGGAAGCGACACTCGATCCTCTCCGCAGGGTTTACAGCCGCGGACTTTAATTCTTCATACTGTAACTAGTTTCCAAATATACTTCTACTTATAGTTAAGATCAATGTATAACCAAACCGTTATTCTATTTGCGGTCACCAAGAATTCTTTTTATGGAGATGGGCAATGTCTGTTTCACGTCGTGTATTCCTATCCGCGTTCAGCGCCGGGCTGCTTTATGCAGCAGGCGTCACCATGACTGCCGCTAGAGGCGGTGGAGGCGGTGGCGGTGGAGGCGGTGGCGGTGGTGGCGGCGGGGGAGGCAATGGTGGAGGGGGAGGCGGAAAAGGCGGCGGGGGCAATGGTGGAGGCGGAAAGGGTGGCGGGGGGAAAGGTGGAAGTGGGAAAGGAGGAAGCGGTGGCGGGAAGAATGGCAATCACGGGGACTCTGGTGCAAGCGGAGCCAACCGCCCTCCTTGCTCAAACACCGCTGGTTCTGGCACAGCCGGATGCTAGTTCATTTAAAGTCTAGAGGGTAGGGGGATCTATGAAAACGTATCTGATCGCCGCGGTGCCCTTTGCAGCCGTTTTGCTGGTCACCAGCGCGCAGGCGAGCTCTGAGAAAAAACGCACTCTTGCCGCGTGTACTGCCGCGCTTGCGAAACAAAACCTCAGGCCCGCATCCGCCGCCCCGGCTATGACCTTCAACAGAAAGGGTAATCGGGTGAAGGTCGAGGGCAAGGTCACGGGCGGTGCCACGTTCGTCTGTAAAACACTCGAAAACGCGGTGGTCAGCCTCGAAGTTCAGTGAATCCGCACGGCGGGCGTCGAGGCGCCATTACGGTCGGCTGAGAGCTTGTTGTGGCGCTTTGCAACTTCCGTCCATTTCAACGCCAAAATGGATGTGTATTCACCGCTGCGGCGTATCGTTCGAGTGGCATTTTTGCCGCTGGAATTATTGGGAGGATGACATGGTTAGACTGCTGACTTCAATCTTCATCGTGACGTGCCTTTGCCTCTTTGCGTGGACGCCGGCCAAGGCTGATCCGGACGCCGATGTGAAGGCGGCCTACGCTGCCTGGGACGCAGCCTTCAACAAGGCAGATGCCAAAGCGATTGCGGCGTTTTACACCGACGATGCCATGTTCTTGCCTGCCACGCATGACGTGATCAAGGGGCCTGCCGGGGTTGAGAAGTTCTTTGGCGGACTCTTCGGCATGGGCGTGACTGGTCACAAGCTTGAGCTGATCGAGACGCAGGGCGATGGCAACATGGTGGTCGGCGCGGCGAAATGGTCGGCCAAAGGCAAAGACACCAAAGGCGCTGACCAGCCCTGGGGTGGAGTGGCAACGCATGTTTTTGAGAAACAGGCTGACGGCGGCCTGAAACTCAGCGTACACACCTTTAACTGACGACAACCTGCGGCCCGATAGACGGATCAATGCCTTTTCTGACACTGGGTTCTATTGTCTGGCAGCGTATTAAACGCAGCCAGCGCCTCGGAACTCAGCGAGAGGCGTCCAGCGTGAAAAAACGCCAAGTTCATTTTGGCCTTGTTATACGATTTGAACGCTTCGTTTCTATCAACCATGACGCCATCCGTCTTGTACATCAGGGTCAGACTGATCGGCGCATGAAAGGTCGAAAGTCGGGCAGGGCGCGTTGGTCAGAGTCAGTCAGTTCCTGCCCGCACTGTCTTCACAGTCAGCGAGCCCTCCGGCAGCGGCTGCAGCAATGCTGTTTCGGACTTCGTCAAGTAAATCCAGGCCGCCCAGTTTTCAGGGCGAAGCACAACCACTTGGCGATTGTGAAACGGTTCCACGTCCAGTCCCGGCCTCGTTATCAGCATCGCAAAGGCAGCGGGATGGTTGCCTTGTCCCTCGCGCCAGATGCTCGCGATCGCCAGAAAGGGCGAATCCTTCAAAGCAAACCGATGCTTCGCTTTAGGATATTTCTTGCCCGTGAATTCGAAGAATGCGCTTGCCGGGATGAGGCAACGTTTGCTGTCGGCAAAGCGTCGTCCCTCCGATCGAAAATTGAACACGGGTCCACCACGTCCGGTCGGTGGGAAACTGAAATTCATCGGCGAAAGTTCGATATAGTCTCCGGCAGCGCGTATCACCGGAGCCATATCGTTGACCCTGATATCATCGGCCTGCGGAAGGTCGAGCTCGCTCTGATGCGCAGGAATGGCTAGCTCGAGCCTGCGCATCATGTCGCAGTATTCGGCCCAACGGATATGCTGCTCATAGTCATTGCACATAACACCAAAGGTAGTTCAGCTTCGCGCTCATTTCGAGAGGGCGGGCCAGATAAGATTGGACTCCAGGTCGACGAGAGATGTTCCCTGAAAGGCTGGTGTCGTTGGCCGAGGCCATTCACTCTAAACAGGTCTGCCCGAGACCGTAAATGTTTCAGACGGAGGGGTAGGGTCTGTCGGCCTGGCATTGTATAGACGGTCCGAGGGCGCTTAAAGAGCGAACCACATGTCTTATTTTATTGCGCGTATTTGAACTCACTGGCATCCTGACCGTGCTTTCTGTTGGAAGCCCACACCGAAAAGTCCTCGTACCCCCCGTTGCGAGGGCTTTTCATCCCCTCAGGCAGGCTGCGGAGTGCCAGACCACATTGGCGAAGCCTTCTTTCATGCAATCCTAAGCAGAAGCTGCTAGGGGTCCGGTTGGGTAATCAGAGGTAACCAAATGGATCCAAGCGAACTGCTGACTGGAATTATCCGCACGCTTGGCCTGACGGCGCTGGTTGTGCTCGGGTATTCCTGGGTCATTCGCAAGTTTTCCGGAGGATTGACCAAAGGAGCCGCTGTCGGCTTTTTGTTTGCCCTCGGCGGGATTATCTCCATGAACGATCCGATAAGATTCGAACCCGGCGTCATTTACGACGGCAGGACGGCTTTATTGGCGCTGGCCTATCCCTATGGTGGGCCGATCGGAACGCTCATCGCGTTGGCGGCCATGACCGCCTATCGCATCTGGATTGGTGGCATCGGTTCGCTGTCGGGAGTGATTGGAATGGTTGCGACCGCTCTTATCGGCTTTGCCTGCACGCGGATCCCGGTCCGAAAGCTGAAGATTGGCCCTGCCAGATCGCTGTTGATCGGCATTGCTGCGTCGACTTCCTTGGCCGCCATCATCCTGCTGCCGCACGAGATTATGATGACGTTGGTCGGTATTCCGCTGGTCACGGTCATCATTGCCAATATTGCGGGCGTCATTCTTCTAAGCGAATTTCTCGAACGGGAAAAATCACGGCAGCGCATCATGCGGGCACTCGAACACGAGGCCAGCGTTGATCCACTGACGAAGCTGCAAAATCGCCGTGCCTTTGATCGGGCCGCACTGCGCGCCATGAATGACAACAGGTCGAAATCACATCAATGCTCCCTGGTGATGATCGATATCGACCACTTCAAGGCCATCAATGATCGCTGGGGCCATGATGCCGGCGATACGGTATTGGCGGAGGTGGCAACGATTATCCGCAAGAACGTCCGCATCACCGATGTCGTCGTACGCTATGGCGGCGAGGAAATTGTTCTGCTCTTGACCAACACGCCACAATCGGCGGCGATAGAGCTTGCTGAAAGCGTCCGGAGCCATATCGAGCAAACGCAATTTGAATCCGGGGACCAAAGCTTGGGCGTGACGATCAGTGCTGGTGTGGCAAGTCTGAGCGATCGCTTTCATGACATGGATGCTGTCATGAAGGCAGCGGATCGGGCGCTCTATCGCGCCAAGAGTGGCGGCAGAAATCGCGTCGAAATGGCGTGACAGCAATCTAGGGTCAGTCTTGTCCCGCATGTCGCGTTCGGCATTGCCAATGCGGATGGGAGCAGTCATTCGAGGCATTGCCGCAATAGCATCCGCAGGTCACCTGCGGTAGGATACCAACTGGAGTGCATGGCATTCCAGGAGAGACAGGGCATGGAGCGCCATCTTGCAGCCGTCCTGATCGCCGACGTCGTTGGTTACAGCCGTTTAAGCGAAATCGACGAAGAGAGTACGCGTGCCCGCTTCCAGACCGATTTCCAACAAATCTTCGAGCCGAAGATTGCGGAACACCACGGCCGGCTGGTCAAAACGATGGGTGACGGCATATTGGCCGAATTTCTCAGCGTGGTCGATGCGCTGCGCTGTGCAGTGGATATCCAGCAGGATAAAGCGAAGCGAAACGCCACTGCATTGCCTGGAGAACACCTGTTTTTTCGGATTGGCATCAACCTTGGCGATATCATCGTCGAAGGAGATGACATCCACGGCGAGGGGGTCAACATCGCCGACCGGATGCAGAGCTTGGCGGCACCAGGCGGTATCGCACTCTCCGGCACGACCTATGATCATGTAAAATCGAAGATAGCATCCCTTGGCTACGCTTTCCTTGGCGAGCAAAAGGTCAAAGGGATTGCGGAGCCAGTTCGCGTCTACCGTGCCGTGCTCGATCCGAAAGCCAAGGGGGCGACCGCCAGGACAAGGCGATACCAGAGTCGATGGAGCCTTACGGCGATGACCGCAGTCCTGCTGGTGGTTTTAGGTGGCGCTGGAGCCGGGTGGCTCACAAACCGCTTGTTGCATGAGCCAACCAACTCGCAAAACGTGTCTAGCGACACCAGACCCTCGTTGGTCGTGCTGCCCTTCGATAATCTGGGCAATGTTGCAGAACAAGGTTATCTCGCCGATGGCCTCACCGAGGACTTGACCACGGAACTAGCGCGTCTTCCCGGTCTTTTCGTCATCTCCCGCAACGCCGCCTTCACTTACAAAGATAAATCTATGCAGCCAGTTCAAATCGCAGCTGAACTCAAAGTACGCTACCTGCTTGAAGGAAGCATTCGGCGGATCGGCGATGAGATGCGGATCAACGCACAACTTATCGATGCAACCACCAATGGACATATTTGGGCTGAGCGCTTTGACGGGGCGTGGAACGAGGTTTTCGCGCTGCAGGACAAAATGGTCAGCGAAATCGCGACGGCTCTGAAACTGCGATTGGTTTCGGGCCAGCAATCCGCCAAAATCGCTGGGGGAACCAGCAACACCGCAGCTTACGAAGCTTACCTGCGCGGCCGCGAACTTGTACTCAGGGAAAGCCCGAGGATTGGGTGGAGGCCATAAAGCACTACGAGCAGGCTCTGGCGCTCGATCCGAAATTCGGCGTTGCAGCGACGGCGCTCGCCTGGATGTACAGGGAAGCACAGTGGACCGAAGTACGGTCGAAAGAGTTGGGGCTTTCAATTGAAGAAGCTCGCAACAAGGCAAATACTTATTTTACAGAGGCTGCGAAGAACCCTTCTGCGGCGTACTACAGGATCCTTACAGCAAAGCTGAACATGCAGCAAAGATCGGATGAGGCGATCGTCGCGGCGGAACGGGCCATAGCGCTCGACGCCAGCGACCCTGAGAACTATGAGTGGCTGAGTAATGCGATGATTTATAATGGCAGGGCGGCGGACGGTCTCGGCTACCTTGATGCCGCCGCACGTGTCGATCCCAAATGGTCACGCACGCGATATTTCCTTGCCGGGCTCGCCTATTTCTCGATGGACCGCTTCAAGGAGGCGGCGGCCACACTTGAGAAAATCGAGCCGGAGTCGAAGGAAACTACCTATTGGGACTTTTGGTCCAATTACCTTGGCCTCATGTTACTCGTTTCCACTTACGGACAACTTGAGCAAAGCGATGATGCCGCCAAGGCACGGGAAAGGATCAAAGCCTATCTCATCAAAGTGGATGAGCACGAGTACACGGGGCTGATTGTGGCGGGCGAATTCCCGTTCAAGCACTATGCCGATCTCGAACGGGTGCTGGTTGGTCTGCGCAAGGCGGGTGTCCCGGAATTATCATTCGGATTCGACGCAAAGTCGCCGAACCGTCTTGACGGAGCTGCGATCAGGACATTGCTCTTCGGTCACGAGGCCCATGGACGCAATCTGTCAGGCGACGCATATCGGCGGGTTACCGCCGACGATGGAACAACGCGGGTCTTTGTCGGTGATTGGTCCGACACGGGCCAGAGTTGGGTAGAGGGAGATTTTCTCTGTTTCTTTTACCCGTCACGGTGGCGAACTTGCGGTGTCGTTTTCCGCAATCCTGGTGGCACTTCGGCACAAAAGAACGAGTACCTGTTCATCACTCAATGGGACAGATTCGAATTCTCTGTTGTGAAGTGAGATACCATGCCTGCGTGGTCTGTGTTACCGCTTGGATGACCGCAATGGCAGCGATGACATTTGCAGGGCACCAGCCTTGGGGGAACCTGCTCGTCGGTCCCGCAGAACTCCTTTTTCTCAACGCGTATCGCAATTTGTGATATGGTCCGTGAAAGCATATGCGACCCATGAGGGGACGGTCATGGACCGGAAGCTTGCTGCCATTCTTGCCGCAGATGTCGTTGGCTATTCCACTTTGATGGAGCAGGACGAACAGGGCACCTTCGAGCGTTTGCGGTCGGGACGAAAGGAACTGTTCGAACCCGAGATCGCCCGCCATCATGGCCGTATCTTCAAGCTTATGGGCGACGGATTGTTGGCAGAATTCGGCAGCGTCGTCGACGCGGTCGAATGCGCGGTGAGCCTGCAGCGGGGGCTGGCGGAACGCAATGTCAACGTACCCGAAGACCAACGCATTCAGGTGCGTATCGGCATCAATCTCGGCGAGGTCATCGTTGAAGGAGACGACTGCTACGGCGACGGTGTCAACATCGCCGCGCGGCTGGAACAGCTGGCCGACCCCGGCGGCATCTGCGTGTCGGCCAAGGTGGCCCGCGAGGTGGAGAAGAAACTCTCGTTCGGCTTCGAGGCAATGGGCGAGCAGAAGGTCAAGAATATCGCCGAGCCGATACAAACTTTCCGGGTCAAGTTCGACGGCATTCCGTTAGTGTCGAGGCATGCGGGCAAACCGGGGAAATATTGGGCCACCGTCGCGGTCAGCGGCCTCCTCGCCCTACTGATCGCCGGGGGCGGTGCCTGGTATGCTCTGCAGCCTGAGGAAGCGCACGCGCGCGAATCCTCCATCGCGGTCTTGCCCTTCGCCAACATGAGCGGTGATCCGGCCCAGGACTATCTAGGCTCAGGCATTGCCGAGGACATCATCACGATGCTGTCGTCCTATCCCGGTCTGCGCGTCGTCTCCCGCACCTCGAGTTCCGTCTACGACAAGCCAGTGAAGGTGCAGCAGGTCGGGGAAGACCTTAAAGTCAGCTACGTCATCGAAGGAAGTGTCAGAAAAGCGGGCGGCAATGTCCGCGTCACCGCCCAACTCGTGGACGCATCGACGGGAGAACACGTGTGGGCGGACCGCTACGACGAAGAAGGCAGCGATGTGGCCGCTCTGCAAGATGACGTGGCCAACAGGATTTATGCCACAGTCGCGGGGATGAAGGGAGAGATCCGGAAAAAGGAAGAGACCGATGCGTGGAGCAAATCGGCCCCCAGTCTGGAGGAATACGATTATTATCTGCGCGGCCACCAGTTTTTCTTTCGCTTCACCAAAGAAGGCAATGAAAAGGCAAGGGCAATCTGGCAGGAGGGATTGGCGAAGTTTCCCGACTCCGCGCTGTTACGGACGAAAATAGCAGCTTCATACATGCAGAATCTATACAACGACTGGACCGATGAACCCTGGCCCGATACGGAGATGGCGTGGAAGATGGGTACCGAAGCAGCGGCCATACCACACAAATCGCGGCTCGAGACCTTGTTGAGCCATTGGATGATGGCCCCCGTATACCAGTTGCACGACGCCGATTTCGAGCGCTCGGTGGTCGAGGCTCAAGCGGCAGCCAAGCTTGTCCCCTATGATGCTTTTGCCCGTGCGGACCTTGCATCCTATTTAATCAGCGCCGGGAAATACGACCTGGCGATTGAATGGCTGGAAGAATCGATCCGGCGCGATGCCAGCCCTATGGACTGGTATTTTGGATATTTAGCCATGGCCTATTATTTCGCTGACCGTCCCGCAGATTCCGTGGCCACGCTCCAAAAAATGAAAGCACCGTTGAACCTCTATTTGGCAGCGGCGTACGCGCGCCTCGGCAAGCTGGACGAGGCCCGCGCCAGCATTGCAAAGCTTCTCGAAGCCAAACCGGGCTGGACCGTCGAGAAGGAAGCAGTTTGGCCTACAACGAAGCAACCGCAACACGTCGAACCGCTTCTCTCGACCTATCTTGCCGATCTCGCCAAGGCGGGATTGCCCGCGAAATAGCGAAGGCGTTTGCAGGTGGAGTTGATTTGGAGGATGTCATGAAGCCCAGTGATCCCTATGCCGTCACCGACAAACTCGACGACACTCTGTTGCAGGTGATCGTCACGCGGTTGGAGACGCGTGGCAAGCATCCTCTCTTCGATGGAATGCTACGCGATTACCTTGGTGCCATGGAGATAGACATGGCAAAATCCGTCCTTGACCTTGGGTGCGGCACTGGTGTCGCCGCTCGGGCCATCGCTCGCCGCCCACGGTTTGCAGGGAGGGTGCTCGGGATTGATCTCAGTGAAGCTTTGGCAAGGGCAGCCAGCAAGCTGGCAGAAGATGAAGGGTTGGGCGACCGCACGGAATTTCGCGCGGGCGACAGCCGCAAGCTCGAACTCGCCGACGGTTCCTTTGATGCTCTTGTGGCACACACTTTGCTCAGCCACGTCGACGACCCGATACTTGTTCTGAAGGAAGCGGCGCGGCTCGTTCGACCCGGCGGTATGATCGGTGTGTTCGACGGTGATTACGCATCCATGACGTTCGGACATGCCGATCCAGCCAAAGGACAAGCCTATGATAATGCAGTCGTCAGCGGCGTGGTAACCAGCCCACGGGTGATGCGGCAGATGCCCCGCCTTGTTGAGGCGGCCGAGTTGCAGCTTGTCGCCACGTTTCCCTACATACTCGCCGAAGTTGGCAAAGCCGATTTTTGGGCACCAGCCATCGAATCCTTCCGCCGACTGCTACCCAAAGCCGGGGTCATGACCGACGAAGAGGCCAACGCCTGGGCCGAAGGCCTGCAGAATGACTCTGCTAACGGTGTCTTCTTCGGTGCGAGCAATTATTATGGCTACGTCATTCGACGGCCATAGGCTCTGATACATAGCGAGGTAGTGCTCATGTCGGACATCGCCTCATGGCTGGGCAAGCTGGGGATTGGACAGATACGTCGAGGCGTTTACCCTCAATGAAGTCGACTGCGACGCGCTCCGGCATCTCGATGACCAGGACTTGAAAGAGTTAGGCCTCCCCCTCGGCGCGCGTCGCAAGGTCCTTGCGGCCATCGCGTCACTCGAACACCGCACAGAAAAGCGGGTACGGGGGCCGAACGGCGGCAACTTACCGTCATGTTTGTCGACCGTGCGGCCGCCACCCTTCAGCGCCCACAGCAGGTCCGGGTTGGAAAGTTTGGCAGTTTAGCTAGCCTCAAATCACCTTGAATGAATCGCCAACAACGTGGATGACCTGATCATCGTTGAGGCCGAGGCACATCGTCCCGTTGCCTTCAAACGCGTTGTAGGTTTTCTGAACCAAAGCGCTGAAGCTGGCATGATCCATGTGCGGCAGGATCGAAAAATTCACCAGGTCGAGACCAATATCGTTGTTTTGCTCCGCCTTTGATCGGTCGTCCAGGGCGTCCGCGTAACCGATGTCCGGTGTCACGACAATCGAGCCGGCGCTTGAGCCGATATAGACCAGTCCTTCCCTAATTCGTTCGCGCACGTGATCAAAGAAGCCGCTTTTGCGCATTTGGTCGAGGAGGTAGAAAGTGTTACCTCCGCTCATGTAAACGGCACTGACCTTCCCGAGAGCGGCCTTCACCTCATCCGCCGTCTTGCCGACGAGGTCATAGTCAATAACCTCAAAGCCGATTTCTTCAAAAGGGCGGTAGTGACTTTCGTAGTCCGGCTTCCATCCTTCGCCGTAAGCTGCTGTGGGGACGATCATGAGTTTCGTGCCCGCAAGTCTATCCGCAAGGATCGAACGGATTTTTGGAAAACCTGAGGTGAGCTCGGACGCGAGCAGTAGTTCCTGTGATTTCATAAACCTTTGATGAATCGCCGGGCCGAAGATGTCAACATCGGCATTATAGCCAGCGGCTAATCAGCGGGGCACTGACACGCCAAACACATGGCCACGCCAACCGGGATCGCAGCACAGCAAGAAATCCCTTGCCAACGGGAGCTGTCCACGCATGGCTCGAAGCGGTCATGTTGTGCACTTTTCGAGTCTTCCTCGAGGGCGAGGGCGGGCCTCTCCTCGATGAGTTGAAGGGGATCGAAGAACTCGCGATGCAGGTCAACACTTATGCTATCGCAAGGGTACCGATCTCGGCCTGCGCCGCCTTTAGCGATACCGCGCGCTGCTGGGCGCTGATATTGACGCCGTCGGCAGTGATGACTTCAGGATCAACGATTCCGACGAAGGCGAACACGCTCTTCAAATAACTCAGCGTGTGCTCGAAACTCTCGGCGGGGGAGCCCGGTCCATAAAAGCCGCCGCGCGCCAGCGCTATAGTGACGCGTTTGCTGCCAAGGGGCTTCCATGCAGGTCAGCGATGCCACGACCCTATATGGCAACGCCAACTATGAAGCCAGCTTTGATGGCGACGCCAATGCTTGGGAGGGCAAGTTCGGTATCAAGATGACCTGGGAGCGATCCCGGGACCAACTGAGGCGCACTTCGAGAGGCGCGTAGAACCCGCAAGTGGCCCCAAGAGACCATTCCTGATCCCCGATGCTGGCTTGATATCGACATCAAGCAGGAGGAGCCTTTCCATCCGGAAGCTTGGGGGCACGTGGAGGACTCAACCACTATCGTCCGATCAGCATTCTATGTGCGAGCTGACTGCGCGG
>NZ_QPJM01000022.1 GCF_003337575.1 Phyllobacterium bourgognense | reverse complement strand
AAGGTTTTGGGGACGCCGGATTTCTCGCCGGCCTACGGCAGGATCTCGCGCATCAGAGCACACTCAACTGATCAGCCGATGTCTTGCCGGACCTCGGGTCCTGCACCAGCTCGAAGCTAACTTTCTGACCATCATTGAGGCTGCGCAATCCAGCGCGCTCAACGGCAGAGATATGTACAAACACGTCTGCACCGCCGTCGTCAGGCTGAATAAAGCCAAAACCCTTTGTCGAATTGAACCATTTAACGGTGCCTTTGGCCAAGATGAATCCCCCCTGCCACATCAACAACTATCACGTCGATAGCGCGATAAGCGCACCGTCACAATGAGGACTTTTAATTTCATCGGGCCTTGATCCACTGTGCGGCTCGAGATTTGTGACAATCCTCACGGTCCACAGGCGGATTGACGGCGACCATAGGCTCTGCGAATTTGTTGTGGGGGAGATCATGGCCATCGATTGGATTTCAACGCTGCAGGAGCAAGCGGAATTCGCCAAGCAAATCGCGGACGATGTTGCGCATACACTTGAGATCGCTGATTTGAACACTGCGCAGGCAGCCAGGCTTTACCGTGTGGTCGAGCAAGGCGCTGCCGGCGGCTCTTCACCATGAATGCCAACCATCGTCTCGCTGAACAGCGAGGCCTCATCAGGATGCTGCGCGAGGTACTCGAAGACTGGCATCCCCTGAACTTTCTCAAAGCCGGTTTCACCTGTCTGAACGGAATGCACAATGTGGTCGAAGGAGCCGTCAAACCAATCGCTCCCAACGGTAAGCAGGGTCGCCCTTGCCGAGCCGGGAGCGCCGGTCGTCAGCGCCTGACCCAAGTCAGTCAAGGCGAACCGTCGCTCGGTCCGCTCGGCGAGGATGCCCAAACTTGCGAGCGTGCGCATCAACCTGTGCAGAGTGGGGCATGCGCACCGACCGCGCCTGCCAGCTCCTCTGCACTCTTAGTTCCTGACTTAAGCTGATCTGCGAGTCCCAATTTGGCCGCAGCGTAGACTACTCTGGATGCCCAGTAGGCAGTACCCATCTGAATAAGTTGGACGTGTGGCGGAGGACTTGGTGATAAAGAATGCTGCTTAGGTTCAGTCATATTGAGCTTTCTGTATGAGTATACCGATTGAGCTGAACACGCATGCATACGGATAGTAAAAGCATGATCCCCCCATTGTGAGGTGTCAAAATCACGTTGCAGCATCGGACCAGAAAGCGTTCTTCCTCCTTTAGGAATATTCTATCCGTTCAATGTCAAATGTTATGAATAAATGTTCGTTTGAAACTGCCGATAACAGCGTACTTTTTCGCAAATCGATTGGTGCGCAACTGTCTACTATCTCGATTAAGACGGCGCGCTTAGTCTCGAGTTCGGTCGTATTCGTCCTGCGCGCGCTCGAGTTCCGGACCATAAGTCATAGACCAGGCGTAAAGCGCCTCGAATGGCTGCCGGAGTGAGTTACCGAGCGGGGTAATCGTGTACTCGACGCCGACAGGCGTTGTCATCGTCAGCACTTCACGGCGAATGAGTCCATTGCGTTCGAGACGCTTCAGCGCGTCGGCAAGCGCCTTGTGCGTGATGCCGTCGAGGCGCCGCATGATCTCGTTGAAGCGCGATGGCCGAGTACACAACACCGTCAGAATCAGGACTGACCACTTGTTGGCGATCTGCTCAAGAACGAGTCGCGCTTTTTGAACGTCGATCAATGCTTCGGCGGTGACGGGTTTGGGCCTACGGATAGCCGTGATTTTTACCGGCAACTCGTCGATCAATGCGGACATGGGTATACTCCTCTATATCTGCTTTACTGATAGTGCGTAATTGACCGTAGGTATAGGCTATATATCTTGAGCCCATCATATTTGATGGAGCTCCCATGACCAGGTTAATAAACAAGATCGCCCTCGTCATCGGCGGTATCGGCGGTATCGGCGGCGCCGTTTCGCAACGGTTCGCCAAGGAAGGGGCGCAGGTTTACGGGACCAGCCGCAAAGTAGCAGATGGCGGGTCTGAAACGACGGGCGCCGGTAATATTCGCGCTGTCCAGGCGGATGCGAGCAACACCGCCGATCTGAACCGCGTCTTCGAACAAATAAGATCGGAACAGGGACGCATAGATATTCTCGTCATCAACGCAGGAATTTCCGAATACGCCCCCTTGGAAGACATATCCGAGGATCATTTCGACCGGACGTTCGGCTTGAACGTCCGCTCGCTCGTTTTCGCAGCACACGGTGCCATTGACCTCATGCGGCCAGGCGGAACGATCGTTTTGATTGGCTCGATCGCGGGCGACATCGGCACCAAAGGATATGGCGTTTACGGTGCCACCAAGGCGTCGGTCCGATCCTTTACACGGACATGGGCAAACGAACTCGCGGCCAGAGGCATCCGAGTCAACGTCGTCAGCCCCGGCCCGACCGATACAGCCATGATGGCCGGAGCCTCGCAAGAGATTCGAGACTCGCTTTCCAGCATGATCCCTCTGGGGCGAATGGGCCGACCCGACGAGGTCGCCGCTGCGGTCCTTTTCCTCGCCAGCGACGAGAGCAGTTTCACGACCGGTGCGGAACTGGCCGTCGATGGCGGGATGGCGCAGGTGTGACACCGAGCCCGAAGAGCAGAGGTTGGGATTGTCACGCAGAGATGACCTGCCGGCTCCGCGTCCGCTTGGCCAGACGTACGAAGTATTCGACTCAGCAACATGTGGATCGCTACTATCGCGAGAACCTGAAGGCACTGATGGCGCCGCAGCCGACGCCAATCCCGCCATGACCGGAAGCGACCGGTAACAGGGGCATATCCTGCTATGACGCTATAACCTGTTTCACTGCCGTAGGGGCATGCGTAGAGCTCGACGCCTCACCCTTGCGCAGGGAATTGACAATGGCCGTGATTGTCTTGGTACCGGCTTTAACTAGGTCGAAGGTTTTCTCCGCCCGCAACCATTCATATAAGAGCCCTGCCACCGTGCACTGCAGGGCACGCGCGGCGAGTTCCGGGGTCCACCCTGAGGAGAACACGCCTCTCTTCTTGGCCAAAGTCATCAACCGCAGCAGCATCTGGTGGACCTCTTCATCAGCGACGCGCTGACGGTGCAGTACCCGTTCCATTTCACCAACATATTCACATCGTTGGCTCATAATGGTAAAAACGCGCTGCTGCCTTTGGTCCTTCGAGAAATTCTTCAGGACGAAGATTCCCGCATCCAGAACCACATCCAATGGGTTGCTGTCTTCGCAATAGAAAGCCTCGGCCACTAAGTCGTCTTGTGGTAACCGGATGCGTTCAACGATTTCCTGATAGACTTCGATCTTGTCCTTGAAATGGAAATAGATCGCGCCGCGCGTCACCCCCGCCCGTTCGGCAATCTGGTTGAGGGTCGACTGGTTGACGCCTTTCTCCAGAAAAACCATTTCAGCGGCATCCAGGATTGCTTCCCGGGTCTCTTCTGCCTCCGCCTTTGTTCTCCGCATGTCTCCTCCTTGACTTATTGTGGGGATTTTTAGGCAAAGCCCGATTCCCGTCATCTTTTTGGCCGTTATCGCATGCTTCGCAGGGCCACGACAGAGATGTTGTGGCCTACAAGTGCTTTCCTGAAAAATATCACAATTTTGTATATTTACAATCATTCATGCATGTTTGTATATTGCCATACCTTCCTCCGACAAGCGAACGCAAACGATGCAATCCAAAAACTGTATCTTCAGCCTGGTTTTATGTGCCGGTCTCTCCCTCACCCTACATTCCGCCCATGCCCAGACATCCGGCGGGCAAATGCCGCCACCGCAGGTCACCGCTGTTGCGGTGCAGCCGCAGGAGGTAGGCCTGACTTATGAATATGCGGCCCGTATCTCAGCCTATCGCGACGTTCAGGTCAGGGCCCGCGTCGGCGGCATTCTGCTTCGGCGTAACTTCACCGAAGGGGCGACCGTCAAGGCAGGCGACCTTCTCTTCGAGATCGACCCTGCACCCTATGAGGCCGAACTGGCGCGTGCCAGGGCGCAGCTGCAGCAGGCGGAAGCTCAGTATCAGCAATCGATACGCGATGCTGACCGGGCTCAGGCCCTTGTGGATCAAAAGGTGCAGAGTACGGCCACGCGCGATACCGCCCTGTCGACCCGGGATCTGAACGCGGCAGCCGTGGCAGCGGCGAAGGCGCAGGTGAGAACCGCAGAACTCAATCTGGAATATACCAGCGTCACAGCTCCCATCGATGGAATCACAAGCCGCGAACAGGTTTCCGAAGGCAGTCTCATCGGGACCGACGCCGCATCGAGCCTTCTCACCTCGATCACCCAGCTTGATCCGGTGTATATCAACTTCTCGTTCACCGACACAGAAGCGGCCGAAATGCGCCGTGTGCTCGAGGACCGCAAGGCCAAGGGCCTGGAAGCCAACAAGCTGTCGGTGAAAATCTCGTTCGGGGATGGCAAGGTCTATGAGCACCTCGGCACCATTGATTTTACTTCGAGCAGTCTCGACACCGAAACCGGAACACTGGGCGTACGCGCTGTGGTTGACAATCCGGAGCGGCGTCTGCTGCCGGGTCAATTCGTCCGGGCAACCGTCACGGGCGTGACTGTCGACAACACTATCGTTATTCCGGAAGCAGCCCTGATGCAGAGCCCCAATGGGCAATTCGTCTATGTTGTCAATGACAAAGGCACTGCCGAAGTCCGTCCGCTTAGCCTTGGGCAACAGGTCGAAAACGGATGGATTGTGCTCTCGGGCCTGAATGCAGGCGATAGAGTGGTCACCCAAGGCGTCATCAAGGTGCGTCCGGGGCAGCCGGTTACGGCAAGCACGGGTTCGGACTCCTCGAAACAGGCCCTGGTGACGCGATGAACCGCTTTTTTATTGACCGTCCCGTTTTCGCTGCAGTCATCTCGATCGTCATTGTCCTGGCGGGCATCGTCGCAATGCGGGTTCTCCCCGTCGCTCAATATCCGGAGTTGACACCACCGCAGGTGGTCGTGAGCGCCAACTATCCCGGAGCCAGCGCCGAAACCCTTGCCCAGACCGTTGCCGCGCCACTGGAACAGCAGATCAACGGCGTCGAGAACATGCTCTACATGCAATCGACGAATTCGAGCAGCGGCCAGATGCAGTTGACCGTCACCTTTGCACTCGGCACCGATGCCGATCAAGCCACTATCAACGTCAATAACCGTGTCCAGCGTGCAACCTCGAGCCTCCCTCAGGAAGTGACGCGCCTTGGCGTGACCGTCAACAAGCGCTCTTCTTCCATTCTCGGTCTCATTGCCATGTCGTCCGAGGGTGGCCGTTACGACAACACCTATGTCGGCAACTATGCACTCCTCAACGTCATCGATGATCTGAAGCGCATTCCCGGCATCGGCGATGCTACACTTCTCGGCAATCTCGACTATTCCATGCGCATCTGGCTGCGGCCCGACAAGCTTGCGCAGTACAATTTGACGCCGAGCGATATTTCGACCGCCATCCAGGAACAGAATTCCCAGTTTGCGGCAGGCAGTTTTGGCGCTCAGCCCGATGCGCAATCCGGAGCGTTCACCTATACCGCGACCACCGCCGGGCGTTTGCCGGATGCCAAGGCCTTCGAGGATATCATCCTGCGTTCCGATGAGAACGCGGCAACCCTTCGTCTGAGGGACGTCGCGCGCGTGGAACTCGGTGCCAAAAGCTATGCGGTCGAAAGCCGCCTTAATGGTCAACCCGCAGTACCGATCGCGGTCTACCTCCAGCCCGGAGCGAATGCACTCAATACCATGACGGCAGTCGAAGCCCGCATGGCAGAACTCAAGACGGCCTTTCCTGAAGGAATGACCTATTCCGTTCCCTATGACACAACGAAGTTCATCAAGGTTTCCATCGAGGAAGTGATCCACACTTTCATTGAAGCCATTATCCTTGTCGTCATCGTCGTTTTCGTTTTTCTGCAGAACTGGCGGGCGACGCTCATTCCGGTCATTGCAGTACCAATCTCGATTATCGGCACTTTTGCAGGCATGTACCTTCTCGGATTTTCGATCAATCTGCTGACTTTGTTCGGGCTTGTACTGGCAATCGGGATCGTCGTCGACGACGCGATCGTCGTGCTCGAAAACGTCGAACGCATCATGACGACCGAACACCTGTCACCGCGGCAGGCAGCAATAAAGGCGATGGGCGAGGTGACCGGACCTGTCGTCGCCATCGTCCTGGTTCTGTGCGCCGTGTTCGTGCCCGTGTCTTTCATGGGTGGCCTGGCCGGGGAGATGTACAAGCAGTTCGCTGTGACGATTGCCATGTCGGTGACGATCTCCGGCATTGTGGCCCTTACACTGACCCCCGCATTGTGTGCACTCATCCTTAAGCCGGGACACCGGGAACCGGTCTTGCCCTTCCGCATCTTCAACCGATTCTTCGACAGGCTCACAAACGGCTACACTGGCGGGGTCCGCTTCCTGGTGAAGCGGTTTGCAATTGGCCTGCTGCTGTTTGCCGGCATCGTCGGCGGCACAGCCTATATGTTCTACACCATTCCCGGGTCGCTACTTCCCGACGAAGATCAAGGCGTGGTCTTTACGGTGGCGATCCTGCCGCCAGCTGCCTCCTTGCCAAGGACGCAAGCAGTGATGGATACGGCGGGTTCAACGATGAAGGGCCATCCCGCTGTCGAGAACGTTTTCGCTGTATCCGGCTTTGATCTCCTGTCCGGCGGTCTCAAAACCAATGTCGGAACCACCTTCGTCACCTTGAAGGATTGGAGCGAACGCCAGACAGCCGATCTCGATGCCCGCAATCTTCCCGGCCAACTGATGGGCATGAACGCCGGCATCAAGGATGCCATGGTGCTTGCGTTCAATCCTCCGCCCATCCAGGGCTTGAGCACGACGGGCGGCTTCGAACTTTATGTGCAAAACCGTACGGGCAACGATGTGGCCAAACTGACAGATGCTACCAACCGGATTGTCGAAGCTGCGTCCAAACGATCCGAACTGGCGGGTGTGCGAACGACATTTGATCCGAACGTGCCGCAATACCGGTTGAACCTCGACCGCGACAAGGCAAAGGCCCTGAACGTCCCGATCAATTCGGTTTTCGACGCGATGCAGGCGACGTTCGGCAGTCTCTACGTCAACGACTTCACGCTTTTCGGCCGCAACTATCAGGTCAACCTGCAATCGGAAGCCGACTTCCGCCGTAATCCCTCAGATCTCCGGCAGGTGTTTGTACGCGCATCCTCCGGCAGTATGATCCCGCTCAGTGCACTGGTCACCGTCGAACGCATCATCGGCCCGGATCAGCTCGAGAGGTTCAATGCCTTCAGCGCTGCCAAAGTCACCGGCAATCCGGCCCCAGGCTACACATCCGGCGACGCAATCAGGGCAATGCAGGAAGTCGCCAGGGACGCTTTGCCCACAGGCTTCCAGATCGCCTGGACCGGCTCCTCCTATCAGGAGCTGGCAGCAAGCGGAACCGGATCGCAAGCAATGATCTTCGGTATAATCATGGTGTTCCTGATCCTTGCCGCTCAATATGAGAAATGGAGCCTGCCGCTTGCCGTCATCCTGGCGGTGCCATTTGCTCTCTTCGGCGCATTGGCGGCAACCCTTTTGCGCGGTCTGACCAACGATGTCTATTTCCAGATTGGCATGGTGACACTCATCGGACTGGCGGCAAAGAACGCGATCCTTATCGTGGAGTTCGCCGTTCTCAAACGCCACGAAGGTCTGTCAGCCGCTGAAGCAGCAATCGAGGCGGCAAAGCTGCGCTTCCGGCCCATTGTGATGACCTCGCTTGCCTTCATCCTCGGCGTCGTCCCCCTGGCGATCAGCACGGGCGCAGGTTCAGCGAGCCGTCACTCGATCGGCACCGGTGTTATCGGCGGTATGCTGGCGGCAACCTTCATTGCCACCTTTTTTATTCCAATGTTCTATCGGCTCATCGCCTGGAGGAACCCGGTAAAGAAGCAGGCAGATCTGCCCGAGACCACCCCCCTTCCCGCGGAATAACACTCTCATCTGGCCTGGCGGGGACAGCAGGCGTGGATTATGGAGATACTGAATGGCGGCGAAACACAACAAACGCGGCATGGCCACCGCCGACCAGATCCTCGACGGCGCAGAGGAGGTTTTGCTTGCCAACGGTGTGACCGGATTGACCTTGAACGCCGTCGCCGAGAAAGTCGGGATCAGCAAAGGCGGTCTGCTCTATCACTTCCCGTCGAAAGAAGCGCTGGAAAGCAGTCTTCATAATCGGTTTGTCGCCAGCATGGGGCGCAGGCTTTCAGAACGGGAGCGCACAGCCGGTTCATTCCTTTCAGCAATGCTGGCGGAAACATCGATCGACAAGTCGCAAGGAAGCAGGCGATTCGCTGCCTTGATGCTGAGCGCCGCAAACGGGGAACCCCCAAAGACATTGCAGGCATTCGGGACGGCTCTGTTGGAACAGCTAGGCATGTCTTATGCGGGCGGTCCTTATAAGCGGGTCGCCTTTTTTGCCATCATGGGAATCGTACTGTCGAACCTTCTCAATCTGATCCCGCTCTCCAATGAGGAATCAGCCGAGATTCGTTTAGCGATCGATATGCTCATAAATGACGACCGATGGGGGACGACGGTCGACCCGCCTGCCTAGAAATCCCGCCGCGACGTGGACCCTTGTAAGATTCGATTGCTTTCGGGCGCATGGAATGTCTGAAACCCAACCTTCCTCCTCTTGCCGAGTTGTGCTGCCCGAAATCGTGACGCAACTGGATAGATAGATCCATCGGACGAGATATTGGCTTCCAATCAACAGCGGTGTCACCATGAACGATAATTTGCTGGAGACTCTTCCTTGTATCAGCCGTGAAACGCGCTCGCGCTGGCTATTACAGAGAACCACAATCCTTCGCAGCAATCCGAATTTTATATCGGCGGCAGCCGATTACGCCGAGGGTATCGTCAGGATTTTTGAGGGACGCTATATGGCCAACAAGGTGATGGCCAACACTGCTCGGCAGGTCATCTGCATGTCCGTTCTTGCCCTGCACTTCGGCCGTAACGACAAATATCCCGGCGCAGTCGTTTCATCCCTACAGCATATAACGTCGACGTTGGGCGTGTGCAGCCCGAATACCACTGCCGCAACGATTGATCTGCTGGAGAATGTCGGTCTCGTAACGCGCATTCAGGATGCGCGCGACCACAGAAATCATCTGATATTGCCAACAGAGCGGTTGATAACGAGTGCCAGCGCTATCGTCGATGTTGCGCTGTCAGCGGCGGATAGAATGTTTCCGTTGAGACACTATCGCCGATTGATGAGCGGTTCCGGTGATTTCATGGAACGATACTTTGCATCGAGCCTACACTCCCTGCTGAATATTGGAACATTGTTGTCGAACCTTCAGGCCTCACGGCTGTTTACGACGAGCGAGAGCGGCGCCATACTCCTTTGCAAATTGATGTGGATGAAATCGTCGTCCGCTGATGACGGCACGGTCTCTTTTCCGTTCGATGAGACCGGACGTCTTTACGGAGTGTCCAGAACACATATACGCCGGCTTATGCAGAAAGCCGAGGCCGAGGGGTTGGTTCGCTTGCTTGAAGGCGGCGGCAGAAAGGTCGAGGTCTTGCCATCCCTCATGGAGGTCTTTGCGAATATCGTGGCAGTCCACGTCGCAAGGGTACAATTCGATGTCCATCTCGCTAACAGAGATTACGACCTGCTTCCAATGGACCGCTGTGCCTGATCATTGGTTCGCAGCCAAAACGCGGTAACCAGTTTCGCCTTGATGATCTGAAGCAATGACCCCGCCCCATGGAGAGGGGCAGGGCCTTTGAGCCTTGACTGGAGATCAACGTCAACTCAACACACTCATTCCTGTACGAAGCAGTCCTCCTACACCGGACAGAATGAGCCCAATCAAGTTGCATCCGATTTCAACGGTAGTCAAAGAACATAATTGGTCGCTTTTTTGTGGGTGAATTGCCCTTGCCTCGAAGGGAATTTGTACCCTTGGGTCCAGTTCTTCCGGAATTATCCCCGGCCCTGACTTTACTTCACCCATTGCAGAGCCGGGTTCAGATCCAAACACTCCGTAAGATGAGGTACACAATAACTCCCAACGCCATAGGGGAATTTCATTCGTTCTGGCGCTCTACGACACTTGCCTGTTGCCAAGCCGGTTCGGGCCTTCTGTAGCATTTTGGCAACAATGTGACCGGCCGTCCGATGCCCCCAGTTATGTCCTTTGACCTCGGCGGCCTCCAAGTAAGACATAGGTGAGGCATTCGGCACTCTTGGATGCTTGTTCTTAACCCAACGATCCTTAACTGGAGATCGACATGAATATCAAAAGTCTTCTTTTCGGCTCCGCTGCTGCACTTGTTGCAGTATCGGGAGCTCGCGCTGCAGATGCAGTCGTTGTTGCAGAACCGGAACCCGTCGAATATGTCCGCGTTTGCGATGCCTATGGCGCTGGCTTTTTCTACATTCCCGGTACCGAAACCTGCCTGAAGATCGGCGGCATGGTCCGTTACGATGCCCAGGCTGGCGATGATCCCTATGACGGTTCGAACCTCGGCCGCCTCAAGGCAGATGGCACCCGTGACGAGACCTATCACAAGCGCACACGTGCGGAGATCCGTATGGATGCCCGTTCGGAAACCGAACTTGGTACTCTGCGTTCCTATATCGTCGGCCGCTTCCAGTACGACGATGGTGAAGACAGCGGCGGTTCGTTGCCAGAGGCTTTCATTGAGCTGGGCGGTTTCCGTATTGGTATCGCCGATGAAATCTTTGGCGCATGGGTCGGTTACGCTGGCGATATCATCAATGACGACGTTATCAATTATCAGTCCGGCAAAACAAACCAGATCAGCTATACCTTTGTTGGCGGCAACGGTTTTTCGGCTATCATCGCTGCTGAGCAGGGTTCCGACGAGTTCGCTGACAACGTCATCGACGATTATATGCCGCATGTTCTTGCCGGCGCAAAATGGGAACAGGCCTGGGGCAAGATTGCTGGCACAGTGGCTTATGATTCCAAGCAGGAAGATATCGCTGCCAACCTGCGCGTGGACGTCAACATCACCGACAAGGTTTCGCTCTGGCTCTTGGGCGCCTATCAGTCCGACTTCGATGAGAATTCCTTCTACACCGGTGAAACCAACTGGTTCGCTCAGTTCCAGGGTGACTGGGCTGCCTGGGGTGGTGTTGCTGCAAAGGTTACCGATAAGGCGACTATCAACGCACAGGCCGCATACGAAGACGAAGGCACATACGCTCTCGCTCTCAATGTAGCCTATGAGCTGGTACCAGGCTTCACCATCACGCCTGAAATCAACTACACCAAATTTGATGGCGCACGTAAGGATGACTCGATCGCCAATGGCGGCGACGATGACGCATTCGGCGGTATCGTTCGCTTCCAGCGCAATTTCTGATCAACCTGACCGCAAACAGATCTGGTTCGAATGAAGATATGGCGGCGAGTTCCAGCTCGCCGCTTTTCTTGTAAGTTCCCGTTACATCTTGACTTCATCCCAATGGCCCCTCAATCGCGATCCCATTGTCCTCAAAGATCGAAAAGTCTCGCACCATGGGCGCATCTTCAAGTGGCGACCCAACCCGCAGCCCCGCAAAGGGCTTGCTCTCATTACAGGTTTGCGGGCAGCGGATCGGTGCCTTCGCTAAGGATGGTAAGGTATCGTCTATACTTGAAAACACGACCTCGCCTCCGACCCGTCACCTCCTCGACTATACCGAGACGCTCCAGGTCAGCGAGTGCCGCATTGACAGTAGGCGCCGATAGCCCTGTCTTCTGAACAAGTTGATTGGCTGTCAGAAACGGATTTTGCTGAAAGAGATCATGAATGCGCAGCGCCGAGCCGGCTCGGTCGCTTTGGGCTGTGATGCTGTCCCGGTCTTCTTTGAACAAATCGACAATGCGGGTGGCTGCGTCGAATGCCTGGTTAGCTGTGTCGGCGACGCCAGCGAGGAAGAAGTCGAGCCAAGCTTCCCAATTGCCCTGCTCACGGACCTGTTGAAGCAGTCGATAATATTCCGTTCGATGAGTCTTAAGGTAAAGACTGAGATAGAGCAGCGGCTTACGCAACACACCATTTACACAAAGATATAGCGTGACCAGCAAACGACCGATGCGGCCGTTGCCATCCAGAAAGGGATGAATGGTTTCGAACTGGACGTGCAAAAGGCCGGCTTTTATGAGTGCTGGCAGTCGCGACTGATCTTCATGCATGAAACGTTCGAGCGCATCTAGGCAGACATCCATCTCGGTGACTGGCGGCGGCACGAAGAGTGCGTTGCCAGGTCGCGAGCCCCCAATCCAGTTCTGCGAACGTCGAAACTCGCCAGGGCTCTTGGTCCCTCCACGCCCGCTTTGCAGCAACCGCGCGTGCATTTCACGAATCAGACGCAGTGACATCGGCAGGACTTCCAGCCGCTCTAGACCGTACATCATGGCATCAACGTAGTTCGAGACTTCGCGGATGTCGTCTATAGGGTTGCCCGCCTGCGCTTCCATCTCAAAACGAAGAAGATCCGACAGCGTCGATTGTGTTCCTTCGATCTGTGAGGACAGAACAGCCTCCTTCCTCACATACATGTAAAGAAATAGCTCCTGGCGAGGGAGTAGCATCGTGATACCGTCCAGCCGCCCCAGCGCTCGTTCCGCTAAACTAAGTCGTTCCAAAAGTGAAAGGACGTCAATCGACGGTGTGGGCGGCAAAGGCGGAGGTACGAATGCCCGCACCATCTCGCCGGCAACGGGTGCTTCGACAAAGCGGCCGAGCCACTTATTTGATTCAGAATCAGACATGTACCAAGTATGCTTTCCTGCCACTATTTAAGCAAGACGGCCTTCGCTTAAATAGCTGAGGAGCTAAGGTAAGCGCCCTTAAATAAGCCCCGAGCACTTACAGAAGTTTGTTAAGGTTGAGCCATTATGCGACTTTCAAAGCACAGGACGACAACATCCGACGCTTCCGCATTCAACCTAGCTACAAGGCTAAAATAGTGATTGGTGTGGCCAAATCTTGACTCCGTACACCGTCTGACTGTGGCGGAAAGCGGTCGCGGTGATTCCGACACATTTGCGTTGAAACTTTAATCTGATCGTGATTTTCGCATAGCGACCGTAGTTGCGACGACCACATAAAAATCACTCCAAATTTCGCGTGTTGCACGGCATTTGATCGAATGGATTAATGCTGCGTTCGTGGGACGATTTTATAACCGTCATATGAAACCAGCGGCAACAATACTATCCTCACTCGGCGGCAGCGTGTACCGCAACGAACAAGTTGGCTTTGGCCCCTACCTGGTGCTGGAAACCCTACCCTGGTTATTGTTAGCAACGGTGATCCGCCTCTATTCCCTATCGTGGCCTGGCGGTCTTTCGCTACTCGGTTTCTTCGTCGCGCACGTTCCCGTGTTCATCGCATTTCTGCTCGCGAGCCAGAAGATGGTGAGGTTGACGGGAGGATTTACCGCTCTCGAGCGCCTTTCGTTCCACCGACAGTTGTCATTGAGTTGGGCGGTGCTTTGGCGGCTTTTACTTCTGTTCTTTTGCACCATCATTATAGCTGTGTTGCTGGGGATGAATAAGTACTCGGCGTCAAAGTTCTGGCTCGGCTTTGATGGTATCGTGTTTGTATGGGGTCGGGGTTTTTTGCCTTTTTGGAGTGCCCTGATTGCTGCCATTGTATTCATAATGGTTGTTGAAAAGGGCCTTGATCGTAAGCCGACTTTCCTTTCGGTCGTTCGTCAATTCAAAGCGAGATGGAAACAGCTGACGAAGGCTATTATAATTATTGGTTTGCTTTTCGTTGCATGCACTTTCGTTCAATTTTTCGTGGGGAGGCTTGTGTGGGCGGTAGGCGAACCACTCGCGCTTCCGTTTGGAAGAAACCTGCTTTACATCGGTTTCCTCGCCAGCGTTTCCTATGTCCGATTGTGGTTGGCGATTACCATTTTGACCTATGCGGTTAGGGCTTCCTATAGACAACAATTGCCGCAGAGTGCCATGAAGACTTAAACTATCAACTGCTGCCTGAGCACGATGGATCGGAACGTTGCTTGTACGGTTGCAAGTCAATCCTCGCGCAGGGCGCGTGCAATTTGATCAAACAGAGGTTTGGTGAGAAATGAAAGCGCGCTGCGTTCACCGGTTTGAATGACGCCTCTACCGGCATGCCCGGCAGCAGCACCAAGTCTTTTAGCCGATCTAATTCATTTTGCGGTATTTCGATACGGGCGAAATACCAACTTTCACCGGTTGCGGATTGTGGAGCAGGTCGGCAGCAACCGTCTTGACGTATCCGGCAATCTCCGGCGTCGTGCGTTGGTTGAAAGCGGAAAACCGCAGCTCAGCCCGCTGACCGATATGGATCTGGTCGATATCAGCCGGCTTCAAGCCAGCCACTTAGCCTGCCTATTCGCCCTGGTTGTCCATCGAACGCGGATAGTGCGAGCGCGTGACTTGTAACGGCGCTTTGGATACTCTTTCATTATCCCGCACTGCACTCTACTTTGACGGCATGAGAAATTTTATGATCCATCTCGAAGAACAGGTGGCATGGTTGCCGGACTGGATCATCAACCTTGCCCTCATCGCCGGTACGGTTGGCATAGGCCTTGCCGCGCATCGCGCTCTTTACAACCTGCTCACCCGTATCGTTGCCGCCCGGGATTTGTTCTGGCGCTCGCTGATCTCACGGACCGAGCGCCCTGCGCGCTTTGCGGTTGTGGTGGCTGCACTCGCCCTGGCGGTTTCGGTCGCGCCCCTGACCGATCTGCAAGCCTCGGTGCTTCGTCATGGTCTGCTCATCTGCTTCATCGCGCTGATTGCCTGGATGGTGAAGTCGGCCGCGCATATCTGGACGACTGTTTATCTCAGGCGCTTCAAACTTGATGCCGAAGACAATCTGCTGGCGCGCAAGCATGTGACGCAATCGCGGATCATCGGGCGAATCATCGACCTGTTGATCATAATGATCGCGGTCGCCGCTGCATTGATGACCTTTGATGCGGTCCGGCAATATGGTGTCAGTCTTTTGGCATCTGCCGGTGCAGCCGGCATTGTGGTGGGCCTGGCACTTCAACCGGTCTTGAAGAATCTCTTCGCGGGCATTCAGCTTGCCATCACCCAGCCGATACGCATCGATGACGCACTGCTTGTTGAAGGTGAGTGGGGCAATGTCGAGGAGATCACCTCAACCTATGTCGTTGTCAAAATCTGGGACTGGCGGCGCCTCATTCTCCCGCTCAGCTACTTCATCGAAAACCCATTCCAGAACTGGACACGCGAGAGCGCCTCGCTGATAGGCACGGTGATGATCTACCTTGATTACAGTGTGCCGATCGCAGTGCTTCGCAGCAAAGTTGAGGAGATTCTCGCCGCTTCCAAGCTATGGGATCAGCGCGTCGCCAATGTCGCCGTCACCGATTTTAAGGAAAACGTGATGGAAATCCGGATCCTTGTATCCGCGACGAATTCCGGCCGAACATTTGATCTGCGTTGCGAGGTTCGCGAAAAGCTGATCGACTTCATCCAGCGCGAATATCCGCAGGCATTGCCGCGGATTCGTTTGAATCCCGGCAATGTCGCGACAACAGGGCAAACGGGGACGAACCAATCAGCAACGCGAGAGAACTGAGATTTGCTCAGCCGAAATGCCGCCCCTGTTATGGCTTCGGATTTTACACCTCAAATGTTCCGGTCAGTGTCGCTTGCGCAAGTATGTATCTTTTTGCTGCATTCCACATCAGCCCAGCACCTGCGGAGCTGGGCACAGAAAGATTCGGAACATCGAGTGCCGCCAAGCGAAAATGATAGTGGTGCACTCCATCATCTTTGGGTGGGTGCGGTCCGTCATAACGCGCATTGCCGAAATCGTTCTCCGAAAAACGCGGCGCCTGGCCCGGCACAGTATCCACACTTTCAGGCAATCCATTTAGTGTCGGCCGAATGTTGAATATTCCACAATGCCGGAAAATCCCACTTGGTGCATCGGCATCTTCAACGACTAGTGCAAAACTGCGTGTCCCATCAGGAACACCGCTCCATTTCAATGGTGGAAACAGATTTTGGTGGATACGGGTATATTTTGGGGGAATAGCATCGCCATCAGCAAATGCAGGGCTCACTAACGTCAAGACCATGGGATTTCCTTCAACAGGTGTTTTGACTGGGATTTGTACCGACGCTGCGCTTCACGGACGAAGCCCGCATCCCGCAGGTTTTGCTCCGCCGACATTCTTTCCAACCTGCAAGGACCGAGTTTGTTCCAGGAAATATGATCGCCATATGCAAGACAGGCAAACGATGTCATTTGCCCCGAGGACGCCGCCAGCCCAGAAACCGACTGTTGAGGCGCAAGCAGGCGTGTTGTTGAAGAAGACGAAGGTGGCGAACCCGATAAGGGGCAAAACCAGATAACGCCAGATTTTCCGCAAATGCCACTCCCTCTACGAGTAGGGTTCAAATCCACCTGAAATCTGCTTGCAGTCGACGGGTGGCAGAAATGGCTCGAGCTCGGTTTAGCCAAACTGCACGCGTTCGCCGCGTCAGCAACTGGCCTAGAAGCAGAGGTTATGACCGCCTTGAAAGGATACGAACCGTGAGCCACCATTTATGACGGTAGATCGGCCAGTATGTAGAACCCACCGCCTAGAAATGCTGCAGCCGACATAGATTTTATCACCAAATGGTGCTATTGTCCGCGCTTCAAATTAGGGAGCTACATCATGCGATCGACTATTAACCTCGATGACACGCTTATGGAGAAGGCTAGGTTCTTGACCGGTAAAAATGAAACTGCGGCCCTAGTGCGCCAGGCGTTGGAAACGCTTGTCCGTGTGGAGTCAGGAAAGCGCCTCATCGCGCTCGGAGGAACTATGCCCAATGCCGAGGCAGCTCCACGTCGCCGGAGCGCAGCGCCCAAGTGATACTCGCGGACACCTCGATCTGGATTGATCATTTTCGTCGTGTTGATGCGGAGCTGCGCAGGATCATTGAAGACGACCTCCTACTTTGCCACCCAGCCGTGATCGGTGAGCTGGCGCTTGGCAGCCTTAAGGATCGCGGCAGCGTGATCGCTTTTCTGACGGCGCAGCGCGTGGCAGTCGTCGCCACGCACGATGAAGTCATGACAATGATCGATCACCACAGTCTTTTCAGCATCGGCATTGGCTACACTGATGTTCACTTGCTGGCGTCCGTCCTTCTGGATCAGCGAGCGACCTTATGGACCAGAGACAAGCGCCTAAGAGCAGCGGCCGAAAAGGCAGGCGCTACACTGCACCTACCCGTAAATCGTCCCACCTAAAATTGCCAAACCAAAGGCCTTATTTCATCGCGCCACTAGCAGACTTAGACTCTGGCGGGATCGGATTGACCGATTTGGCTCCAAAAGCTGTCATAAGGAACCACGTTGAAGTTTCAAGTGCGGTTCCAGTCGAGCCCTTATGCAACTTAAACGCACAGAACAGGAACACCCGATGGCGGTTTATGGATGGTCCTGTTCGTTATCTCCTTCGGATTCCCTCGCCGTTGCAATGACGATCCGCGCTGATCCACAACCAGTCAGCAAGTCAGAGTACGGCACGGTCGTGACCGCAAAAGCTTTCGCAGACGGATCTGGAAACCAATGCAAAGTGTGTATTTGGGGAATACTCGACATTTTCTGCTGCGTACCCGATGCAATAATGCTCACACGTATTCGGGTAATGCATTCTCGGAGACGTATGAACATGAGCACCAAATCCCGCTTGATCTTCGTGCTCACGGTTTTGTCGATCCGGCGGCCCCAGATCAACGTGTCCTGCTCAACGTTTGAACATGCGCCTCTCGAGTATATCTGCAGAGTGTCAAGCTTTCGGCCGCGGGCGTATGGCGTAGGTACGAACTAAAAATAGAGAGGTGATGCATGAAAACGCTGCTGCTTAAAAGAGAGGAAGTTAGCAGATTAATCTGCATTAGCGAAGTCATCGGTACGGTAGAAGAGGCATACAAAGCCTTCAACAGCGATCAGGTGGAACAACCTGACTATATCGGGATACATCTCCCCTCGCCTCGTGGGGAAATTGACTTCAAGGTTGGTTATTACAAAGCCAACGAAGTGATCTCTATGAAAGCATCCTCTGGAGGGTTCATCAACAACCCAACAGCACACGGCGTACCCAGTGGCATGGGGACCATCCTGCTACATGATGCCAGGAGTTGTGCGTTAATTTGCGTTATGGATGGAAGTTTGATCACTGGTCTCAGAACAGGAGCGTCTGGAGCCGTTTCCGTAAAAGCGCTGGCAAGGAAAAATGCCAAAAAAATTACGTCGATCGGGACGGGAAATCAGGCAAGAATGCAAATCCGGATGATCAACGACACTATGAAAATTGAAGAAATTCACGCATGGGACCGTAACCCGGAAACGCTCTCCAAATACAAGACGGATATTGAAAGCGAATTTGGCATTCCTGTAATCATGGCAAACTCCAAAAAAGAAGCCGTTGAGCAGGCCGATATCTTGATTACGACGACCCGCGGAAAAGGGTCGCTTGTGGAACCAGAATGGGTGAAACCCGGTACACACATTGTTGCAATTGGTACAGATCAGCAAGGTAAACAAGAACTGGGTCCAGAGATTTTTAGGAATGCAAAAGTAGTCGTTGACTCAATTGCGCAGTGCACCGAAAAGGGCGAAACGTGGCATCCATTAAATAAAAATATCATCACCCAAGACGATATCCATGGAGAAATCGGCGAGATATTGCTGGGCAAAAAGCCAGGAAGAGAAAATGATGAAGAAGTTACCATTTTCGACTCCACAGGAATGGCCATACAAGACAATGTAACGTCGATCAAAATTTATCGAAATGCTATAGAAAGAAACATTGGAACTTTCTTCGAGTTCTTTGAATAACGATTTTAGAGACTTCGCACAGTAAAGTTGCTCTTAAAATTCCCACCAAGAGGGCCCCTGCCTGTTCAGTACACTGCGAGCAAATCCGAAGCTTGGTTCCAAAAAATAAATTAACCTCGATCAAAGCGTCCTCTTATGTTCAGAGGAACGTGATTCTTGAAGTTGAAGGGCGGCAGCTAATATGCGCAACTACCCAACAATACAGGACATTCGCGAAGCCCAGAAAAGGCTGGCACCTCTCATCAGGCATACGCCGTTGTTGCGAGCAGAAAAAATAGAGGAAGTTGTTGGTTGTCAGCTATATCTTAAACCTGAAACCTTGCAAATTACTGGCGCATTTAAAATTCGCGGCGCTCTCAACAAGGTACTTTCGCTCCCAAGAGAAGAGATCGCAAACGGCATCATTGCCTCATCGTCGGGCAATCATGCCCAGGGGCTTTCTTACGCGGCAAGGATGCTGGGCGTAAAAGTGATATTGGTACTCCCGGTGACCACGCCAAAAATTAAGATTGCCAATACAAAGGCCCTGGGCGCGGAAGTCGTTCTCTTTGATGGGGATACTGCTGCCAGATGGAAGAGGGTCTACGAAATCGCTGAAGAAAACAAATATGCGACCATTCACGGTTTTGAGGATCCCATGGTAATGGCTGGCCAGGGAACAATAGGGTGCGAAATATTGGAGGACTTGGAAGATGTGGATACGGTCATTATTCCAGTCGGCGGCGGAGGCCTTATCTCGGGAATCGCAACGGCTATCAAGGAAACGAAACCATCAGTGCGCGTTATAGGCGCAGAGCCTGCCTTAACACCGAAGTATTTTCACAGCCGGATAAATAAAGAACGTACGTCGTTTCCCTTAAAAGATACCATTGCGGATGGCTTGAGAATAAGTGTTCCGGGTAACAACCCGTATCCTATTATTGAAAAGTATGTGGATGAGATTATCCTCGTTGACGACGAACATATCATCGCAGGTATGCGTACTCTTGCCAACGATGCAAAATTAATCGCTGAACCGGCCGCCTCGATTGGTATTGGAGCTTTGTTGGCCGGCTCCATAGAAGTCAAACCGGACGAAAAGGTTTGCGCGGTGTTGACTGGAGGGAACTGGGACTTATGCGACCTTGCTGAGATATACAAAGTTGCTGAGAGTAACGAAAGATGAAGAACGACAGATGTGCATGCGCTCACGGTGACATGCATGGCAATGAGCCGGTCTGCCCAGTGAGCCATCTGACACGAAAGGATCCGCCCGATCGTCGACGGCTTCGCATCATGGCTCATCGAGGAACGGTTTCACCAGGCAGAAGACCAGGCTTGCAGTCGCGGGCGTTGGCTAACGCACCCGGCACGAGGACTGATTTAATCTCGATCTTCCGCCGATCCCTGGGCTGGCAGCCGCACTACGCGCTTTATAAGTAGGGCGGTGCGGCCGCCGTTTGGGTGCAAGAATGTTGTCGTGCGATTTTGGGCTTCTCATTCGCTGAAAATCCGCTCTGATGCATCTAGACGGGACGAGAGTTGTAATCGCGAACCACGTCTAGAACTCAGCGACATTTCCCCATGCGCTGCGGTTTAAGCGCTCCGGCCTGTAGGGAGTTGGATCGACTAGCGGTGAACGGCCTGTGATCAGGTCGGCTATCATATGACCGGCACCAGGGCCTATCCCAAAACCATGACCGCTGAATCCAGCTGCAAGAATAAAGCCTGGTACAGCCTCTATTTCTCCGATCGCAGGGACACCATCCGGTGTGCTATCAATATATCCCGCCCAGCGGTGGGCAATCGGAAACTTGGCTAATTCCGGTAATAGTTTCTGCGCTCTTTGATAGGTAAGGCGGATCTGTCCTTCATCAGGCTTCGGGTCAAGAATACGATTCTTTTCCATCGGAGTGATGTCATCGAGCGACCACTTTTTCAACGTTTCATGTCCCTCACACCAGCCGCCAAGCCCACCAGGCGCAAGGCTGCGCCAGCGGCGTATGAACATGGGAACGAACTCGCGGCTGAACCGCAGTTGCTGGGGTGTTGTATCTACTCGCGCGCGGCCGCTGATCGCCAGAGTATATCCTCCATCCATGCGGCGAGTTATCGATACTTGCGATGTGTGTAATGCATCCGGCAAGTCAATCGCCCCGGGCGCGACAGAAAGAATAGAAGCACGAACGGCCGCCTGTGGAAAGCGAATGCCCACCTGGTTGCAGAAGGACGAAGCCCACGCGCCACCAGCCATTACCACCGTCTTGGTGCGGATCACTCCGGCTTCTGTGACCACTCCGGTCACCCGTCCTGCACTCAGTTCCAAACCGCGGGCCGCGCAATTCTGATGCACTGTGCCTCCAGCCGCCATGATGCCCCTTGCAACAACCGGAACTGCTCTCGACGGATCAGCGACTCCGTCAGTTGGCGAGAAGACACCACCTTTCCATAAGTTTGCCGTTGTTGTGCTGCGTTCGGCAGCTTCTGCCGCGCTCAGCATATGTGTCTCGACACCAACAGTTTTTGCAAAATCACGCCATTTCGCCCAGCTGGCTATTTCAGCTTCATCCTGCGAAAGATAGAGCAACCCGCATCTGCGAAAACCCGTATCCTCGCCGGTTTCCTCAGCAATCTTATCCCACAACTCAAGACTTCTAGTGGCCATCGGCAGTTCCCGCGCATCGCGGTTCTGTTGACGACACCATCCCCAGTTGCGGCTCGACTGCTCGGCAGCAATTCTTCCCTTTTCTAGGAGGGCAACCTTCACACCGCTGCGGGCGAGGTAATAGGCTGTAAATACACCAACAACGCCGCCGCCTATGACGACAACATCCGCCTCTGCGGGTAAAGTCGGGCTGGTTTCAATATGCAATAGGGGCGCAGGCATGGGTAAAACTCCCAGTGTTTCTGCATCCTAACGCAATGAGCGCCGAGTCATGCTTCGGAGTTTGATCTTGCACAGAATTTCCTGTGGTTTTCCTTACCTTTAGCAGGCGATTATTGCATCCGATCAAGGTCTGCATCGCACCTGAACTGAATATCATAAAACGGCCTGAAGCGATTGCAGCATAGAATGAAAAAGACGATATTCTTTTTTCACAGTATTAAATGATTGGTATCTCTATGAAGCTGGACAAAATAGATATTAAAATTCTATCCCAGATGCAAAAGAACGGACGCATAACCAACGTCGAGCTTGCCGAACTCGTCAACCTTTCTCCCAGTCCCTGTCTGATGCGGGTAAAGAGGCTCCAGTCAGAAGGCTATATCACAGGTTATTCAGCGCAGATCGACGTTTCAAAACTTGGTCAAACACTGACGGTATTCACCGAGATCACGCTAAAGAACCATCGCCAGACCGACTTTGCACGGTTTCTTACCACGGTCGGAAAGGTCGATTCGGTCATCGAGTGTCACCTGGTTTCCGGTGGCTACGATTATTTGATGAAGTTCGTCACCCCGGGGATTGTTGAATATCAGACCATCATGGAACGTCTCATCGACATGGATATCGGCATAGACAAATATTTCAGTTTTGTCGTGCTCAAATCCCCTATCGTGAAAGCTCACCTTCCCTTGGATGTGATCTTCACTGAGTAGATGGAAAACGTCAAAAGGCTGCTATTGCAACACCGCTTTCCCCTGCTCAAAATCTGCCACGGTATATCAGGTTCTGGTAAACTCACGCACCAGGTCAGGATCCTGTTCCAGACTGTCCAACCAGTGCGGGTCGAGCTTAGGTACTGAAGAAAACAGGAGCCGCGAATAAGGATGGCTCGCCGTGCTGCCCATCATGCCGGGGCTCAGCTGCTCGACCTTCCTCCCCGCATACATGACCACGACTTCATCGCAAATGGCCCGGACTGTGGAAAGATCGTGGCTGATAAAAAGATAGGATAAATTCAGTTCACGCTGCAATTCCTTCAGGAGATCGATGATCGCTGCGGCAACAACGGTGTCGAGAGCGGACGTGATTTCATCGCAAAGGATAAGTTTGGGATCCGCCGCCAGCGCTCGCGCCAAGTTGATACGCTGCTTTTGACCACCCGATAATTCGCCCGGACGCCGATACCGCAGAGTTCGTGGCAAGCGCACCATATCGAGAAGCTGATCAATTCGTGCTTCACGGCTTTTTCTGTCCATCCCATGATAGAACGACAGCGGACGAGCCAGGATATCAGCAGTGGATTTGAACGGATTAAGCGCCGTATCCGCAGACTGGAAAACAATTTGTAGTTCGCGCAACTGATCGCGGCTGCGCCTGCGCAAGTCGCTCGGCATCTCCGCACCGTCAAAGTGTATCTGGCCGCGCGCAGCAGGCAAAATGCCCGCGATGACGCGTGCAAGCGTAGATTTTCCGCAGCCGGATTCACCAATAATGCCCAGGTTCCTGCCTCGCGCGAGTTGCAGGCTGACATTATCGACGGCGATCATCGCAGGATCACCTGAACCTCCAACCATGCCATAGCCCGCAACGACATTGTCGACGACCAGAAGTGGTGCTGGCTTCTCGGCCTCGACCATTTTCGGGCGTGCATACAGAGCTGGTTCAAATGCGGCCACAAGTTCCTTGGTATAAGGGTGCTGCGGGTTGTGGAGAATATCTCGCGTACTGCCGGCTTCCTGCACTTCGCCATTTTTCAGAACGACAATGCGGTCGGCAATCTGGGCAACAACCGCCAGATCGTGGGATACGTATACACCGGAAATGCCGTGCTCTTTCATGACTGACTTGAACGCGCGCAGAACCTCAATCTGGGTCGTCACGTCGAGTGCCGTCGTTGGCTCGTCAAAAATCACGAGCCTCGGGTCACCGATTAGCGCCATCGCCGCTGAAAGCCTCTGCAGTTGCCCGCCTGATACCTGATGGGGATACCGATCACCAATCGTATCAGGGTTTGGCAGTGCTAGCGCCTTGAATAGAGCAATCGCCTTTTTGCGCGCCTGGTTCACCGGCATAAGGTGATGGATTTTCGCCACTTCGATGACCTGTTCCATGATCCGATGCGCGGGATTGAAGGACGCCGCCGCACTTTGAGGAACGTAGGAGACTTCGGTGCCACGCTTTCGTGCTCTTTGCCGCTCCGAAAGATTGACGACATCCTGTCCGCCTATGGCTATATTGCCGCTCACGATTCGACAGCCGGGTCGCGTGTAACCCATCAGGGAGAGCGCAATCGTCGTTTTGCCGGAACCGCTCTCGCCGATGAGCGCTACGATTTCGCCTTCTGCAATTTCAAAACTTACATCCCTGATAATTTCCACTTTGCGCCCGGAATCGGTCTTTGCATCCACGCGCAGATGACTAACCTCTACAATATTGCCCATCACTCACTCCGATCGCGGATCTTCTGAGGAAGATTATCGATCAGCAGATTGACGCTGATCGTAAGGCTCGCAATGGCAATAGAGGGCAAGACCACGGCAGGTGCTGCAAAGGTTAGCCCACCGATATTTTCCTTGACCAAAGCACCCCAGTCAGCAAAAGGCGGTTGCACGCCCAGTCCCAGGAAAGACATGCTTGACAGAAGCAGGACGATGAAGACAAAACGCAAGCCAAAATCGGCGAGCACAGGGCGAATAATCCCGGGCAGAATTTCCGAGCGGATCAGATAGCCCATCTTTTCGCCGCGAGCTCTTGCAACGGTAATGTAGTCCATCGCATTGATGTTGATTGCCAATGCACGCGCAAAGCGATAACTGCCAGGCGTATAAATGACCGCCATAGTCGCGATCAAAATCGGAATGGACGAACCCACGCCGGCAACGATTACCAAGGCCAGAATCTTGCTTGGGATTGAGGTCAGCGCATCCAGAAAGCGGCTGAGAGCAGAATCGAACCAACCACCGACCACGGCTGCCATCATCCCCAAAAAGACGCCAGCAAAGCAGGCCAGAAAAACAGCCGCAAGTGAAATCCCGACCGTGAAACGTGCCCCGTAGATAATGCGCGAGAGCATGTCTCGTCCAAGATAGTCGGTGCCGAGTGGGAACTGCGCGCTTGTGGGGCCGAAGAAATCGAAATCGACAATCTCACCAACCGGATGCGGCGCAATCCATGGAGCGAATACGGCGACAAGGGCCCAGGCCAGAACGACGAGGAAAGAAATGGCGCCAACCAGATTGATCCGGTATCCGAAGGACGCAGACTTAGTTTGCTGCTGATTTGTCATGGGGGACATTACGATCGAAGCCTCGGGTTGGAGACGATGGCAATCACATCTGCTATCGTGATAAGCAGGAGATAACCAAAGCAAAAGATCATCGCGCAGGTTTGAATCAAGGGCAGATCGCGCGTTGCAACTGCATCGAGCATCAGCTTGGCAATGCCGGGATAGTTGAAGATGGTTTCCACAATGATGACGCCGCCAAGCAGGTAGGAAAGCGAAAGCGCGACGGCGTTGACGATAGGCCCCAGCGCATTGGGCAGCGCATGGACGATTACCATCCGGAACCGCGAGGCGCCTTTGAGCAAGGCCATTTCCACATAGGACGTATCCAGCGTTTCCAAAACTGCGGCCCGCGTCATGCGGATCATCTGCGCAGAAATCACGAAACTCAATGTGATGACTGGCATGGCGAATACCTTCAACAGGCCGGAAAACGATGTGACCTCATTGGCCATGGAGAGTGCGGGTAGCCAGCCGAGATACACCGCGAAAACAATGACTGCGATTGTTGCAACCATGAATTCTGGCACGGAAATGACCGCAATTGTAATGATCGAGACAGCGCGGTCATAGAAAGTGCCGCGCATGATAGCGGCAGTAATACCGAGAAACAGTGCAATTGGAACCGAAATGGCAGCTGTGACGCTAGCAAGCTTGAGCGAGTTCACCAATCTGCCGCCGATCAGATCAGCGATAGGAACATTGTTGACATAAGATACCCCGAGTTCGCCCCTCAACAGGTGTCCGAGCCAGTAAAGGAAGCGAAAGAATGCGGGCTGATCAAGATTCATCGCATGACGAAGTCCGGCGACCGCTTCTGGCGTAGCCGCCTGCCCCAGCAAAATTTCTGCCACGTCACCCGGCAGCATCTCGGTCGCAAAGAAAATCGTGAACGCGACAATGAGAAGCGTCATGACTGCGACTATCAGGCGCTTGATGATAATATTGAGCAATGGGGACTTCATGATCATGCACCAGTCCGCAACTTGGGGAAAATATCGCCCGGACAAAGTGCTTTGTCCGGGCCAAACAAAGAAATAATCAGGCTTCCAGCCAGGCGTGCTCGGCAAATGTGTAGCCCATCATGCCGCCGAGCGGATTTGGCTCAAGGCCCTGCAGTTTTGGCGAAATCGCGTCAACATTCGACATGAACACAGGAATGACAGTCCCTGCTTCGCTGGAGATCAAGGCCTGCATCTCGCCATAGATTTCCTTGCGTTTCGCTTCGTCCAACATACCGCGAGCCTCAAGCAGCATAGAGTCGAACTTATCAGACTTGTACTGGCTTTCGTTCCAGGGCGCATCCGACTTATAGAGCAGTGAGAAAAGGATGTCGGGAGTTGGACGTGCATTGATATTGCCGTAATGCACGGCGTCTTTTAGCCAATGGTTCGACCAATATCCATCCGAAGGCACGCGATCGATAACCACCTTCTGGCCTATGGATGAAGCTGCCTGCTGGAGTACCATCGCATAATCGAGCGATGAGGAGGCAGCTTCCGCTGCGGTGATATGAATTTCCTGACCGAGCACGCCGGCCTTTTCAAGCAATGATTTGGCGTGCTCTGGGTCGTACTCGCGCTGTTTGAGTTCGGCGTTGAAGTATTTGTTGGTATTCGGAACGGGATGATCGTTTGCAATTTCCGCCAGTCCACGCAACACCGATTTCTGGATAACTTCGCGGTTGGTGAGGTATTTGAAAGCTTCCGCAACGCCAGCCTTGTTGCCGGGCGCCATATCAAGCCGCACATTCAGATTGGTGTAGGTGCCCAGCTTGGAAATGAAGAGTTTTGCCGCCGGATTGTTCTCAAGAACCCGCAGCGAGCGCGGATTGAGGTTGGCAGCCAGTTGAATGTCGCCCGAGAGGACCGCGTTCATGCGGGCGGATTCGTCTGAAATTGCGAAGAACTCGAAGGAATCAAGATAGGGACCGTTGTCTTTCCAATAGTTCTCATTGCGCGATGCCATCGAACGAACGCCGGGCTGAAACTCCTTGCAGATGAACGGTCCCGTGCCATTTCCCTTGGAGAAGTCAGTCGTGCCGTTGGCCACGATCATGAAATGGTGCATCGCAAGAATGGTCGGAAGGTCTGCGTTTGCGCTTTCCAGCGTAATCTCAACGGTCGTGTCATTGATCTTCTTTGCGTCGGTAATCTGCTTGGCCAGCGCATTGACTTTGGACCCGACAGCCGGATCAAGGTGGCGCTTTAGCGAAAAGACCACGTCATCAGCAGTGAGTGACTTGCCGTCATGAAAAGTCACACCCTTGCGCAGCTTGACAGTCCAGGCCTTGGCATCAGCGGTCTCAATACTCTCCGCGAGTTCCATCTGGGTCTGGCCTTGGCCATCAAGAAAGGTCAGGCGGTTGTAAAACGCGCAGCAACGAACGTAATCCGTCGCATTTGATGCCTTGGCGGGATCAAGCGTATCTGCAGTGGATGTGCTGAAACCCGCGGCCTTGATAAAGCCGCCTTTTACAGGGGTTGCTGCCAGTGCAGAAGTAGCACGCGCGAAAACAGAAGCGCCGGCTACTGCTGCCACACCGCCCATCATCATCATTTGGAGCAGTTCGCGACGGTTCGCTCCGCGGCGAATTGCATTTTCAATCATCCGGTGGTCGGAAGAAGTCCAGTTGGTTATCTTCTCGCTCATTGCAGTTCCCCTTGTTGATGGTTGTGTCGGGCGCCGGCTTATGGTCACCGGCTACACCAATCTTTCAGATAGTCAGTTGTTAAAAATACCTCTTGCAGTGTCGGCCAACGCAGCTTGTGCGTATCAAAGGAGAGTCCAGCAGCTGCGGGAATAATTGTCGATACATCCCAGCGCGATCCATTGGATCTGACTTTTAACAGCTATGGCAGTGTGTTACGGAGGTGTGCATAAATTGCGCTGAATCGGTCCGGAACGGCAGCATAAAATTGCGAATTTCGGGGATTCACGAAATCCATCGCATCATCTCCTACTGTTTTCGTTCTCTCATCCCTTCATTTCCGCGCGCACATCATTATCCGCCAGCGTCTGGTCCAGCGTGAGGCGCGTGCGCTCAATAATGGCATCGATGTCTTCATCCGTGCAGCAAAGCGGCGGTGCATAGCCCAGCACACCATTGGCAAAGGCGCGAATGACAAGGCCATTGTCCCAGGCGCGGTCAAAAATACGCCGTGCTGGATCGGCAGCTGCCGGCAGCGGCGTCTTGCGTTCCTTGTCGGTCACCAATTCGATTGCAGCCAGCATGCCACGCCCGCGCACGTCGCCGACCAGCGGATGATCAGCAAGCGATTGGAGCCCGGCTAGCAAACGCTTTCCTGCCTTTCGGCCATTGTCGAGCAATCCGCCTTCATAAAGGCGCAGACATTCAAGACCAACCGCAGCACTGACCGGATGCGCGGAATAGGTATAGCCGTGGCCAACTGCTGCTTTACCCGCACCATCCGCAATCGTAGAATAGACGTGCTCCGACATTAAGACGGCACCCATTGGCATATAGCCGGACGTCAAGCCTTTGGCAGTGGTGATGAAGTCCGGTACGACACCGTCTTCCTCACAGGCGAAAAGCGGGCCTGTACGGCCAAACCCGGTGATGACCTCATCGGCGATGAAAAGGACATCAAGCTCCTTGCACACTGCATGCATGGCCTTTAGCCAGCCAGTCGGTGGCACAAGAACACCGCCTGAACCCTGAATAGGTTCGACATAGAAAGCAGCTACACGTTCCGCGCCAAGTTCTTCAATTTTCGCGCGCAGCGCCGCAACCGAGGCATTTATAATTGCCTGGGGATCAGGGCCGACAGGGTTGCGATAAGTATAATGCGAGGGGATTTTGTGCTGCCAGTCATAAGGCACCCCGAAGCCCACATGGAATGCTGCAAGGGCGGTCAAGCCCGAACCTGCTGTAGAGGAACCGTGGTAGCCATATTCAAGCGAGATAAACTGGTCTTTCTGCGGTATGCCCCTGGCATGATAGTAATAGCGAATAAAGCGGATCGTGCTGTCGATCGCATCAGAACCGCCCAGCGTAAAATAGACATGATTGAGATCGCCTGGTGCGCGGTCAGCCAGTTCAGCCGCGAGACGAATGCCGGGTTCTGATCCCAAACCAAAATAGCCGGTAGCGTAGGGCAGCTCGCGCAACTGCTTCGTGGCCGCCTCGACGATGCTGTCTTGACCATAACCGGCATTGACACACCAAAGGCCTGCGAAGCCATCGAGCAGGGTGTGGCCGGAGGCATCAGTGACCGTAGCCCCTTTGCCCGACTTTAGAATACGCACACCCGCAGCTTCGTGGCTGCGATAGGACGAAACCGGATGCACCAGATGGGCGCGATCAAGTTCGATCAAGGAATTGCTCAGCATAATATTCTCCAATCAACTAGTCTCTTGCGGCTCAACCCAGGGCCTGATTTACAAGGGCATAGGTTCGATATGGCGAAGCGATTCTGTTTTCTTGCTGCATGTTTGCGGCTCTGCGCATGGATATTCCGCCGCCAACATGAACGAGCCCGCGTTGAGCTAGCCATTTCGCCAGATTTGTCGAGATGTGCGTGTCGACGCGGACAAACTCACCCATGTGCTGTGAGAGCAGGAACCCGATCAACGCCCGTGCCTCGCTGTCGTTGCTCGCAACAACCGGGCCAATAGCAAACCCGCGTCCAAATGCGCGGATTGCTGCAAATGCATTCACCGCGCCATCAGTACGAACGACTGCAAATTGGGCCCGTTCAACCAGAAGCCGCATGAGTTCACAGCGATCATGTCCCGCTGCCAGCCGATCCAGAACAATGAAATGAGCGAAATCTTCAGGCGTTGCCCACGATACATTGTCCGGCGCGTCCACCCCTGACACCACACCCTGATGCTGAATGATCTCGCCAGTCGCGACGAAGCCGAGCTTCTCATAAAGAGGTAGCCCCTCTTGCGTTGCAATCAGAAGGCAGATGCGTTTATCAGCAGCCTCAAGAGCGGTCTGCATCAGCTTGCGGCCCAACCCGCGTCCGCGCATGCTGTCATCGACGATAACCATATTGATGGTCGCGGTATCGCCGCCGAAAAGTGTCGTCATCGCGGTTCCAACCACACGGCCGTCCTCAAGCGCGACCACGCCATTGCTCAAAGCCAATACCAGCGCCCAATCTTCGCGACGATGCGGCCAACCTGCTTGAGCAGACAGGGCAACAGCTTCACCGAGATGGTCTTGCGTCATCGTTTCAAAAATAATTTGTGATGCGTTCATAGCTGGTTCCGGCATGGTTCTTCATGGACTCAGATTAAGATGCCTCAAGCAGCAGTTCATCCCGACCGGTATGTTTAGGCAGAGCGTTTTCACTGTCCTTTTGCACTGCCGCCGCATGTTATGCCGTGACCATGGCCAAACGACTGCCGAACTCAGCTGCAAAGCTGCCTGCGACAATCGCCCGACAAAACTCTCTGCCAAAGCTTTGACCGGATACGAAACAATCTGCTTTGTGCCGATATGAATGCAGTGATTAGTCCGTTCACGGCTCATTATGATGCTTGTGAACGGCACGGCCGTGCCTGCAATGCTTAGGAGGATTAGAGCATGACCCAATTTAGACCGAAATACATTACTTTCGATTGCTACGGTACGCTGACCAATTTCCAGATGGCGGAAGCCGCGCGCGAACTCTATTGCGACGAGGTTGACGAAGAACGCATGCAGCAGTTTGTAAAGGATTTTGCCGCCTATCGCCTCGACGAAATCCTCGGCCAGTGGAAACCTTATAGTGAAGTCGTTCACAATGCGATTGAACGGACCTGCAAGAAAAACCGTGTCGGATTCCATGAAGAAGACGCACGCAAGGTCTATGAGAAGGTTCCGACCTGGGGTCCGCACCCGGACGTACCAGCGGGTCTTGCCAAGGTCGCGAAGGAAATTCCCCTCGTCATTCTTTCAAATGCAATGAATGAACAAATCCACTCGAACGTTGAAAAGCTCGGCGCTCCGTTCCACGCCGTTTACACTGCGCAGCAGGCACAAGCGTACAAACCGCGCTTCAGGGCTTTCGAATACATGCTGGATCAGCTCAACGCCAATCCGGAAGACATTCTTCATGTTTCCTCGTCATTTCGTTATGATTTGATGTCGGCTCATGATTTGGGCATCAAGAACAAGATCTGGGTCAATCGCGGTCATGAGCCTGCGAATCCCTATTATGGCTATACCGAAATCAACGGCATTTCCGGTTTGGCCGGCGCCGTCGGGCTTTAGAGCGCGGTTCGATCTGATTTATTAGATGGCGCTCCAACAATTCGTATTTGCGCGCATTTATTTCTACCGGTTCCCAGTTTCGGAATGCGCTATCATCGCGAGGCAAAATGCAATTCAAGCCCTATTGGCACGATACTACATCGCCTTTTACACAAGCGGAGCAGCGGTCCCCGGAAGGACACTACGACATCGCCATCATCGGCGGGGGCTTCACCGGACTTTCTGCTGCGTTGCACCTTGCCAAGGGTGGCGCGCGCGTCGCGGTCTTCGAAGCATCTCTCGTCGGTTCCGGTGCATCGGGGCGCAATGGCGGTCATCTCAACAATGGCCTCGCCCACAGCTTCATTGCGGCAAAACAGCACCTTGGCGCAGAGCGCGCCAAGACACTCTACAAGGCTTTTGACGACTCGATCGATACGATCGAACGGATTGTACGGGAGGAGAATATCGACTGCTCCTTCCGACGTGCGGGCAAGTTGAAGCTTGCGTCCAAACCAGCCCATTTCGATGGTCTGGCACGCAATTTCGAGGCCATTCACGCGGAAATCGATCCTGACACAGTTTTACTGCGCCGCGATGAGCTTGCAGGCGAAGTCGGGTCCAGCGACTTCTATGGTGCGATGCTTTCCAGGAAAAGCGCCATGATGCATATGGGCCGCTACGTTACCGGACTTGCGACAGCAGCAGTACGCCAAGGCGCGGCGATCTTTGAAAACACACCCGTGATCGAACGCAGGAACGTCAATGGTCTTAATCAACTCATAACATCAAGCGGCACGACTACGGCTGACGATATTATCCTTGCAACAGGCGCCTATACCACTGATAGTTTTCCCTATTTTCGCAAACGCATCATCCCTGTCGGCAGCTTTATCATTGCGACGCGGCCACTGACGGAAAGCGAAAGCGCTGCCACCCTGCCGGGCAACCGCACCTATGTGACGTCGATGAATATCGGCAACTACTTCCGGCTGGCGCCGGACAACCGCGTGATCTTTGGTGGCCGTGCCCGCTTTTCAACGACATCCGACCAGCGTTCCGATGCCAGAAGCGGCGCAATCCTACGCGCAAATCTCGTCAGGATTTTTCCGCATCTCGCCGATGTCGAAATCGATTATTGCTGGGGCGGTCTCGTGGATATGACGCAGGACCGCTATCCGCGTGCGGGCTTCGCCGATGGCGTGTGGTATGCAATGGGCTATTCCGGTCACGGTGCCCAGATATCGACGCAGATGGGCATCCATCTGGCCGACGCCATCCTGGGGCGCGGCGACCGCAATCCGGTTGCCGATCTCGAATGGCCGGCTATTCCAGGCTATTCCGGCAAGCCCTGGTTCCTGCCGCTGGTCGGGCTTTACTACAAGATGCTTGATACGATTCAATAATCCGAAAAATGAGAGGCCGGTTAAACCGCGCACTTCACTGTTCACAATCCACCAACATGCAGCGTTTTGACTTCCAGGTACTCATCAATGCCGAGCCTCGATCCTTCGCGGCCAAGGCCTGACTGCTTGACACCGCCAAAGGGAGCAACTTCCGTTGATATCAGGCCGGTGTTCAGACCAACCATACCAAAGTCCAGTGCCTCGGTAATCCGCCAGGATCTCTTCAGATTCTCAGTATAGAAATAGGCGGCAAGGCCGAACGGCGTGCCATTGGCAAGTTCGATAGCCTCTTCTTCCGTTTCAAAGCGGAAAAGCGGGGCCACCGGCCCAAAGGTTTCTTCGGAAGCAAGCAGCATGTCGGTTGTTGCATCACCAAGAACAATCGGACGGACATACTGACGGCCTTCCGGCATTTTTTTGCTTTGTGCGAGGATTTTGGCGCCGCGGTCCAAAGCATCGCTCACGTGGCGCTCGATCTTTTCGATAGCCGCGTGGTTGATCATCGGGCCAATCACGACGCCCTCCTCGGTTCCTGCGCCGACTTTCATCGCAGAAACGCGGCTGGCAAGTCTGGCCGCAAATGCGTCATAAATTCCGGACTGCACCAGAATACGGTTGGAGCAGACACAGGTCTGACCGCCATTACGGAATTTCGATGCAATCGCGCCTTCAACTGCCTGACCCAAATCGGCATCGTCAAAGACAATGAACGGCGCATTGCCGCCCAGTTCAAGGCTGAGCCGTTTGATGCTGTCGGCAGCGCCTTTCATCAGCAGCGAGCCAACGCGGGTCGAGCCGGTGAAGGAGATCTTGCGCACTGTCTCGTTTGTCATAAGCTCCTTGCCGATTTCTGTCGGCATGCCGGTCACGATGTTGATAACGCCAGCCGGAATCCCTGCCCGTTCGGCAAGAACCCCCAGTGCCAGTGCGGAAAAAGGCGTGAATTCCGACGGCTTGATAACAACCGTGCAACCTGCTGCAAGGGCGGGTGCGACTTTGCGCGTGATCATCGCATTCGGAAAATTCCATGGCGTGATGATTGCGCACACGCCTACCGCTTCTTTGAGAACAAGGATGCGGCGGTCCGACGAAGGCGAAGGTATGGTGCCGCCGTCAATACGGCGTGCTTCTTCGGCAAACCATTTGGCGAACGAAGCACCGTAGCGGATTTCACCCAGAGCTTCGCCAACGGGTTTGCCTTGCTCCAATGTCAGCAGGAGTGCCAGATCCTGCTCGTGCTCGCCCATGAGGGCAAACCAGCGCTCAAGAAGGGCTGCGCGCTCTGCGCTTGTCTTCTTTTTCCAGCTCTTGAAAGCTCTCGCCGCCGCATCAATTGCCGCGCGCGTTTCCTCGACTCCCATATCGGGGACGGTGCCCAGCGTGCCGAGGCTTGCCGGATTGGTGACATCAACGACCGCTCCTGTGGCTGCATCCTGCCAGACACCGGCGATAAAGCCCTGTTGCCTGAAAAGAGCCGGATCCTTTAATGCGTGCATGTTTTCCTCTTTTCGTTAGGCGAGAGCCGAAAGAACGGCCTGCGTGATCGCGTCCGTTTTGTCCTTGCCTGCGATCGTTCCGATACCCCGCATGGTTGCTGCCTCGATTGCCGCCATCACGTCTTTTGACGCTTGATGTTCGCCAAGATGGTCGAGCATCATCGCACCAGACCAGATCGCCGCAATCGGATTGGCAATGCTTAAATGAGCAATATCAGGCGCCGAACCATGAACCGGTTCGAACATGGAAGGTGCACTGCGGTCCGGATTGATATTGGCCGAAGCGGCATAACCTAATCCGCCCTGAATAGCCGCACCAAGATCGGTGAGTATGTCGCCAAACAGGTTTGAGGCAACGATAACGTCAAGGCTTTCGGGTGCCATCACCATGCGCGCCGCCATGGCATCGATATGGTAATGCGAAATCTCCACATCGGGATATTCCTTGGCAACGTCCCGCGTGACCTCATCCCAAAAAACCATGGAATATTTCTGTGCGTTTGACTTCGTTACCGAGGCAAGCTTGTTACGGCGTGCGCGGGCTTGCTCGAAGCCGTAGCGTATGATGCGCTCGACGCCGGTCCGCGTGAAAATTGCAGTCTCAACCGCGACTTCATCTTTGGTGCCGGAATGCACGCGCCCGCCAGCTCCTGAATATTCGCCTTCGGTATTTTCACGGATGCAGAGGATATCAAAAACGTCGGAGCGCAGCGGCCCCGTTACACCGGGCAGAAGCCTATGCGGTCGTATATTGGCATATTGCACAAAGGCCTTGCGGATGGGCAGCAGCAAACCGTGCAGGGATACTGAATCTGGTACTTCCGCAGGCCAGCCCACAGCGCCTAGATAAATTGCATCGAATTTGCGCAGGGTTTCGATAGCATCCGCTGGCATCATAACGCCGGTTTCATGATAGTAAGCGCAGGACCACGGGAAACGAGTGCCCTCAAGGTCAAAGCCCCTGCGCTTGGCAACAGCCATCAAGACCTGCAGTGCCGCATCTGTAACACTCTTGCCAATGCCGTCTCCCGGAATCAAGGCGATAGAGTAGCTTTTCACGATGAGTTCCCTTTAAAGTTCTATGAGCACGCTTTTTGATCTTCGGTTCGCCAGATAGGCTTCCCGGCCAAGGTCCTTGCCGATGCCCGAGCTCTTGTAGCCGCCGGTTGGCAGAATATGGTCGCGCGAGCGGCCATAACGGTTCACCCAGACCGTGCCCGCCTGCATCGTTTTCGTCACTCGAATCGCCCGCGACAGGTCGCGCGTGAAAAGTCCTGCAGCCAGTCCATACGTCGGATGATCGGCAAGCGCGAGGGCCTCCTCTTCTTCCTTGAAGGTCTGGATAGTCAGCACGGGCCCAAAAATTTCCTCGGTTACAGCCGGTGAATTTTTGCCAACGCCGCGCAGCAGTGTTGGCTCATAGAAATAACCATCTCCATTCATCGAACTACCACCGACAACACACTCCGCGCCGAGGCTCACAGCCTTCTTCACGATTTTATCAATACGGTAGAGTTGCCGCTCGGAGATGATGGGTGAGTACTGGGTGTTCTCGTCCCACGTCATCCCCGGCTTGATGTTCGCCATGTGTCGCGCGATAGCTTCGCTCAAGGCTTCCGCGATGTCTTCTGCCACGATGAGGCGCGAACCGGCCACGCAGACCTGTCCGGCATTGGACAGAATCCCAAGCGCGATGGCTGATGCTGCCAGGTCAAGATCGGCATCGCTGAACACGACCTGAGGGCTCTTGCCCCCGAGTTCAAGCGTCATAGGCTTGATGCCAGTGCGGGCAATATTTTCCATTATCGCGGCACCAGCCGCAGTGGAGCCGGTGAAGCTCACTTTGGAAATATCCGGGTGGCCGGTGATGGCGTTGCCAGTCGTTGGTCCGTCTCCAAGGACGATATTGATCAGCCCCGCCGGGATACCGGCCTTTTCGGCCAGTTCAGCCATGTAGAGAGTGGAGAAAGGCGTAATTTCAGACGGCTTCAGAACAACGGCATTGCCTGCAGCTAGTGCCGGCCCGAGTTTCCAACCGGCCATGGATATTGGGAAATTCCACGGGGTGATGGCACCAATGATGCCGTAAGGTTCGCTCAACGTCATGCCAAAATTGCCGGCGCTCGTGGGAACGACACTACTCCCTTCCTTATCGGCAAATTCAGCGAAAAAACGTATCTGCTCAGCAGTAGAGGCAATATCGCCTTCAATGAGCTGCGCAATCGGACGGGTTGAGGAAACGGCCTCGAGGCGGGCCAGAGTAAATGCCTCCCGCTCAATAAGATCGGCCCAGCGGTGCATTGCATTGAGCCGCTCGCGCGGGCGCACATTAGCCCAGCCACTCGATCTTAATGCTGTTTTTGCGGCCTGCACCGCTTGGTCAACCAGCCCACTGTCGGCAACAGGGCAATCGCCATAGGCCTTTCCGTCAGAAGGTCTGCGCATTTCGATGCTTCCTGCTGAATCCACGCGCTGCCCGCCAATGAAGTGATAAAATGGAAGCTGAAGCGTTTGCGGATCAAAGCTTAATGTCATGGAGCACCTCACACTATTGTCCACTTAACGATAGTGCTGGACGCACCGCATTTTTCGTTGAGAGTAGACCGCCTGACGGCTTTGAATCGCGTCAGGCGGGTTATATGCAGCGGATTATTCTGGACCGGCACCGCCATCGATGCCGATAGCCTATTCGTAAACGCAGACGTATATCTTGCGGACGGTTTCAATGGTGCGCCAGATGCCCACGAAACCAGGTTTCATCACAAAGCTGTCGCCAGCGCGATATGTGTTTGTTTCGCCGTCTTTTTCCTCGATCTCAACAAGACCGGATAGGATATGACAGAACTCAAAGGTTGCGCCCTTGATGGAGTGCGTTTCCCCCGGTGTTGCTTCCCAGATGCCTGTCAAGACCTTTTCACCCTTCGAGGCGTCCAGCGCCCATGTCTTGAAAGCTGGGTTGCCTGAGATAAGCCGTTCCGGGGTCGGCAGCGCCTCTTTTGGTGCAAAGCTTGGATTTGTGTCGATGGTAGTCAGGAGTGACATGTCATTTGCCTCTTGCGTTAATAGCCTAGCGTTCGGTCGATCAGGCCGATCAGTTTTTTTCCTGCGCGATGACGCTGGATATTGTCGATGACGAATTTTGCAGCCGTCTCCGGTTGGGTTACTGAAGCGATATGCGGCGTGATAAGTACCTTGGGATGCAGCCAAAGCGGGTGTCCTGCCGGAAGCGGTTCGGGGTCAGTTACATCCAACATCGCGCCAGCCAGATGGCCGCTATCCAACGCCTCTATGAGTGCCGCCTGATCGAGCTGTGGCCCGCGACCGACGTGCAAGAGTCGGGCGCCGCTGGGCAAATGGGCAAACAAGGGGGCATTGAGTATGCCCCGCGTTTCATCCGTAAGCGGCAGAAGACAAATGAGAATATCCGTCTGCTCCAGGAAGCTGACGAACTGGTCTTCACCATAAAAGCATCCGACGGCCTCAATCTCCTTCCGCCTGCGGCTCCAGCCAGTAAGGGGAAACTGAAACGGCTTGAGACGTTCTATTGCCGCCTGCGCCAGCATCCCAAGTCCAAGAAATCCGACACGCCGCGCAGTTGCGTGAGGAACAGCAAGCGCTCGCCATTCCTCGTTCTTCTGATGTTCGCGATAGGCAATCGCCTCGCGATGAAGTGTCAACACGCCAAGAGCCACATATTCCTGCATCATGCGGATGATGTTGTCTTCCATCATGCGCACGAGCTTCACATGCTCCGGCACGCTGGCGAGCTTGAACTGATCAACCCCCGCGCCGATAGAAAAGAGTATTTCCAGATTGCGATAGCGCGCGATGTCATCGGGCGTCACCCAGCTAATCAAATAGCGTATCTTGTCAGGATCAACATCTTCGCCAGCTTGAAAGAACTGGAGATCTGGAAGCCCACGCGCAAAAGCCCTGCGAAAGACGGCACCGCGTGCTGCATCGGAATTGAAGAGAAATGCCATCGAAAGTTGCCGTCTGCTTGAGTATCATGCTGCAAGGCGTGCGCCGAGATCTTCGATCATTTTCTGGCACGCGTTGAGTTCATCGATCTCGATGTATTCATTTGGGCGATGCGCACGGCTGATATCCCCGGGGCCACAGATGATGGCTTCGATGCCAGCCTGCTGATAAAGCCCAGCTTCGGTGCCATAACTCACGGCAGGAAGCGTTTCCTTTCCGGTGAGTTCGACCAAAAGCGTTGCAAGCTTGGCGTCCCGCGGCAGCGATAATGCCGGATACGCGCTCAATTCGTGCCAAACCACCTCATAACCTCGCTCTCTCAAGGCGAACAGCTGCTCTTTTACCTCTTTCAGCAACAGCCTTGGCGAGACACCGGAAATGGCACGCACTTCGATATCGGCAGTACATCGATCAGGGATGATATTGACGGCCTGACCACCAGAAACGACACCAAACTGTAAGGACGAATAGGGCGGCTCGAAACTGTCATCAAAGGGGCCCTGCTCCAGAGACCGGCCGTAGACCACCGCCTGTGCGATGACGTTCGCCATGGCATGAACCGCATTCAATCCCAGATCGGGCCGAGACGAATGTCCTGAGTGCCCCACCACTTCAAGCCTTGCTGCTGCTTTTCCCTTATGCGCACGTACAGCTTGCATCCGGCTCGGCTCACCGATGATTGCCCCCAAGGGCTTCGCGCACAAATCGGGTAAAGCTGCAAGCAAATGCGGTACCCCACGGCAACCAGCCTCTTCATCATAGGAAAAAGCAAGGTGTACAGGACGTTGCAGATTGCTGGCGGCAAGTTTTGGCAAAGCAGCCAATGCGCAGGCTAGGAAGCCCTTCATATCGGTCGTTCCGCGACCGCAAAGCCTCTTTCCATCCTGTCGGAGTTGGAAGGGATCCGTTTTCCACCCTGCCTCGCCGGCCGGCACAACGTCCATGTGACCTGAAAGAATATAGCCGGGCACATTATGCGGCCCGGCAGTTATGAATAGATTGGCTCTGTCGCCCTCCGGTCCCGGCAGCACAGTTGCTTTCGCGCCAGCAGCTTGCCCGTAGGTGCTGATCCAGTCGACGATCGCATCATTCGGTTTGCCCACAACCGAGGGAAACCGTATCAGCATTGCCAGAATTTCTTCGACCTTCATATACGTCACGCCGTGAGAGAGCAGAGTTTCGAACGGTTATCAGCATAATTGCCTTGAGACGTATTCCGTGCCGAATAATGCTAAGCTTCAAACAAAGATTGCGAATTCGCCCTGCCCAGAAGCAATACGTGCCGGCATTGCCGTGCGATGATGCACAAAATATGCCTATAACGTGATGGCATTCATCGACAGGATAACAAACTGCATGCCCCAGGCTCGGTTACGGGGTGAAGAAAGCGGATAAGCTGAAATGCAAAATTCAGTGCGACTGAAATCGTTTGAACTGGTTGCGCGTGATATCGCAGAGGTGGATATCAGCTTCCTTCATGCCCTATCGCTGGGTGTTGGCTGGCCGCACCGTCCCAATGACTGGGAAATGCTGTTGCAGAGCGGACAGGGCCTTGTTGCCGTCGATGGCATCGGACGGGTTTTCGGAACGGCAATGTGGTTTCCGCACGGAGTAGATTTCGCCACTATTGGCATGGTGATTACTTCTCCGCGCACGCAGGCACAGGGCAACGGCCGCTGGCTCATGGATCAGGTTCTGGGGCGCTGCGCCGGCAGAAACCTTAGCCTCAACGCCACCAACGCTGCCTACAGTCTGTACGTTTCGCTCGGCTTTTTGAACGAAGCAACCGTGTATCAGTGTCAGGGCGACGTCGCCCTGACACTGCCGGCCACTCCTCCCCTGAGCGGAGAACTGGTCGCCATGCCATCAGAAGAATTAGGCGCCATCGCGAGCCTGGATTGTCAGGCATTCGGGACCGATCGCACCAGTCTGCTCGCTCTGATCACTGAAAAAGCCACAATTTACGGACTGAGACGCAATGGTCAACTTGTTGGGTACTCCTGCTGCCGTGAGTTCGGTCGCGGCAAGGTTATTGGTCCAGTTGTCGCCGCCAGCGATCAAGACGCAATCAATCTGACCGCGGTTCATTTTCAACATCTCAAGGGGGAATTTGCACGCGTCGACACCCGTGAGAAAGACGGCGCTTTTGCAGACTTCCTCGCGCAATGCAGGCTCGGCGTTTTCGATACGGTCACGACGATGTCGAAGGGGAAAAAGTTCCTGAATCGGAAGCCCGGCGAGCCATGGGTTTACGGACTGGCAGCACATGGATGGGGCTGAGGCTTTACGAGGCGACGTCATGAAGGCTGTAACGCCGCTCCTCAAATCCAAGAGTTGGAACCATAGCAACAATAGCGGCAATATCATCGGCTCGGTAATGTGCCAGTCGCTCACCTGAGCTAGATCGGTCGCATAGGCACCGTAACGTTAACAGAGCATCGATGAAAATGTGGGATCTGGGGTGATGACCAGATTTGCACGTGATCCATTCTATCGTCGCCACCGGTTTCCAGCGGAAGTGATTGCCCATGCCGTTTGGCTCTATTTTCGGTTTCCGCTCAGCTTGCGCATGGTCGAGCATATGCTGGCAGCGCGCTCTGAAGGCATCGCCCAGAAAATGAATGACCTGTTCATCATCGAACCAGGGCACGTCGTGCTGTAACCGTCAAACGCGTCTCAGGTTTCTTAGACAAGCGTATCGAAGTCCTCATGGTCCATGTGACGCAACAGTAGCAAGCGGGCCGCTATAGCCCGCTTGCCGCCTTTGTGACTAGCCCACCGGAGAGACGCATTCGGCGTTTGTCGGTTTGATCATGGTGGGTTTGCATACCTGACTCCTGGCGCAGAGGGATGATCTTTGAGCGAACGGGCCGCGCTTCATCAATTGCGGAGGCCGCCTCCATCATCAAACTGACTTCCGTAGGTCTTGAGATACTTCATCCCGGCGTCGCACATCACGGTGACGATCGTGGCCGGTGGCTCCAGGCGTTCGGCAAGCCGAAGCGCCGCCACGACATTGGCGCCGGTCGACGTCCCGGCAAACAGGCCCTCCTCCCGGGCGAGCCGAAGCGCCATGGTCGTGGCCGCTAGTGTCGATACCGGCTCAATGTCGTCGGCGATGCCCGCCCGCCAGAGCGGCACGACAAAGCCCGCTCCGACGCCGTCGATCTTGTGTGCGCCGGTCGGGCCGCCTGAGAGCACGGCGGATTCGGCAGGCTCCACCGCGATGATCTGAATCTTTGCATCGTGCCCGCGAAGGGTTTCAGCGACACCTCGGATGGAGCCTGCCGATCCTACGCTCTGGACGAAGGCGTCGATCTGCCCTTCCGTTTGCAGCCAGATTTCCTCGGCCAGTTGGCGATAGGCCGCCAACTGGTCTTCATTGTTCAACTGATCGGTCCAGAAGGCTCCTGTTTCCTCAGCGACAATGCGCGCGGCTTCGATCATGTCGCGGGTCAGCTTCTCGGTCATGCGTCCGGACTCGCTCCGCACGATCTGGAGTCTGGCGCCCAGGATCCGCATGTGATCGAGCTTCTCCCGGGAGAAGGCGTCGGAGCTCACAATATGCAGCAGATGGCCTTTGACGGCGCAGATCAGCGAGAGCGACACGCCGGTGCTGCCCCCGGTATATTCCACGACCGCGCCGCCCGGCGGGAGGCGGCCGTCCGCCTCAGGCGCCTCGATCATGGCAAGCGCCTGCCGATCCTTGATGCTGCCGGTCGGGTTTTCGCTTTCCAGCTTCATCAGTATTCGCACGCCGTTGCTTGGCACGACATTGCGCAAAGCTATTAGCGAGGTGTTGCCGATGCACCCGAGGATATTGCTTCGCGGTCTGGTCATGACTGGGCCCCTTCGCAGATGACGGATGAAAGCGTCGTCGCCACGGCGGATCGCTGGTGCGATGGCTTGGTGAGGAGTCGCTTCATGTCTGCCTGAACTTTCCGACCGCGATCCGGCACGTTCGGTGTCGTCTATTCGTCATCGACGGCGGCGATGAGCATGGGTTGGCCGCCGGAACTGATCGACGCGGCGTGCGTCAGGGCTTCCTTGCCTCCGGCCGATCCGGCGCAGGCCTTCAACGCCTCGATCGTCGGGAAGGTGACGTCCGAGATGAGATGGTAAGGCGGTGGTGCGAAGGCCGGGCCGACGACGCGCTTGGTGACGACGCCTGAGGCGCCCTCGAGCCTCGGCCCGGCGTAAGGCAGATGCTCGTCGCGATACGCGCGGTCGAATTCGGCGGCATCTTTGGGTTTCGGATAAAGCACAATCAGATGGGCAGCCACGACTCTCTCCTGTCGGCACAAGGGAACTGAGGAGAGTTTACTGGCCGGTCGAAGCAGCGGGGGTACGAAATCTGGACCGCATCCAGGGCGCGTCGGCGCGCATTCAGCCAATCGATGCTCTTCGATCACTCAGAAGTTCGCGAAGCACCGAGCGGTGGCAGCGGGATTCGTCCTCACAGTAGCAGCCGATCGAGAAACGGCTGCCATGCGAGAGCGCGGAGAGAAGATCGAGCGAGCGCCGTGCCATGGGCTCGCTCATTTCGGCGCGGACCTTGACGAAAGCGGCCCACTCGCCGTCCGTCGAGGCAGCATTGCCTTGCGACATCAACTCGTTGCTAGGCGCCAAGTCGGGATACCAGACGTCGAACCAGTCATCCGCCGCATACCGTTCCTTGCGGACGCCGCGCGATGGGCGGCGCACGGCTCCAATCCGCACACCTTCTTCAGGCAGGCGGAGATCGTCGAGGCTGACGATCCGGACGCTCATGACGATCCGGTTCCCGCGATGGCGTCTGAGGTACGCCGGCGGGGTTGATGCATATCGCCAGCCGGTTCGACATGGGCAAACTGATATCGTTCGAACCATCGCGGGAATGCACGCGCTAAGGCTCTTTGCCCTTCGACCACCAGGCCGATGCGGCGCGCTTCCCCGAAACCGATATCGCCTCGCCACCACGCCACGAGGGCATGGAGCGGTCCGACAACCCGTAGTGGCTCGGGAAAGCCCGGGTTCTGACCGCACAGCGCCGTCTCCGACTGCTTTAGAAGCAAGAAGCGGGGCTGTTGCCCGTGAATGTCAAACCGCACCACCAGCGGATCCTTGGGCAGTTCTTTCAGGCAGACGCGCCGTTCCATGTCGATGAGCACCGGCTCCAGGTCGAGATCCTCGTCCTCGGGATGTCTTGCGAGCCATTTTTGCCCCCATTCTGCCAGGGCGCCGACCAGAGGCGCGAGCTCCATTCCCGCGGTGGTGAGCGCGTATTCTGGCCCATGTTGTCCATCGGAGCGATGCACCGCGCCTGTGAGCACCAGCTCTTGGAGTCGCTCCGAGAGCATCGTGCGGGAAATGCGGGGGATGCCCCGGCGGATGTCGTTGAAGCGCCGGCTCCCGCAAAGCAGTTCGCGCACGATGAGCATGGTCCACCGGCCGCCAAGAACCTCTTGGGAGCGCGCCACCGAACAGAACTGACCATGACCTGCCATGCCGCAACATTAGCATGGCCAGTTTGATTTTTGCAGGTCCGGATTCCGGACCGGACCGTGATGCGTCCGCCAGCTAGATGTTCAAGCGCGCAACGATCACGGTGGCTAGAAAGCTTGTCATCATGCACAGTATGCTCAAGAGCGGACAGCCGTTCCAACGCCTCAAGGGAGCCGCCATTCACAGCAATATATCGTCATGACCATTGACCATTTGCACCGCATCCGTGGTGCGCCGAGATGTCCCTGCCGGGACGTGGGCTGGATTGTTCCGATTGCCCGCCTGCATTTCCTGAGCGTACCCTTGATACGCTCGTCGATCTCTATCTCGTGACCGCCGACGCGGTGGAACGCGCCAGGTTGCGGCAGGAAATAGAGGCCCACATGATGCAGGCGCTGGATCGCGCGCCCTCAGCCCGCCGCCCGCTGCCTCTCGGCGTGCGGCCTAGTCCTGAGCATCTCGACCAGGCTCGCCTGGTCGGCATCGCCATAGCCCGATGCGACGGCTTTTTTTATGAGCTGGAGCATCGGCGCAATCAGTTCGGGGCTGACACTCTGGCCCTCGCTGGCCGCGATAAAGTTGTCGAAGGCCGCCGCCTGCATCTCGAGGTTCGAGACGACATCACTGCGGTAGTCGCTGCTGTCGATGCGCCGTGCCATGTCGGGCAGCCATGTCATGACCGCCCCGAGCCAGTTGGTCAGCATCGGCAGGAATTTTTCCGCCGGCACCTTTTCCGATCCGGTCAGCGCGAAGGCATGCGTGACACCCGAGAACAGGCCGTACATGGCCGTGAGCAGGGCAATGTCGTGCAACGGTGCCAGCCCGGCGTCGTCGCCGAGATATCTGGCCGCCCCCAGCGCGCCGAGCGTTTTCCCGTGCGCCGCGAACGCCGCGTGCGCACCGCTGTAGAGGATCAGCGCCTCGGCTTGGCCGATCATCGGCGGAACCGCCATGATGCCGCCGTCGAGGTAGTCGGCGCCCCGGGTGGCTGCCCATTGTGCCATCTCGCGCGCCTGCGCCGGCGTGCCGTTGGTGAGGTTGACCAGCGTGCGGCCGGCAAGCGCATCCTTTGCCGGCTCGAACGCCTCATACACGGTATCGTAGACCAGCAGGCAGGCGACCACCAGTTTGCTCGCCTCGACGGCATCCTTGACGCTCGCGGCGGCGACAGCGCCCTTGGCTACGAGCGCCTCAGCCTTGGCCGGCGAACGGTTCCACAGAGTGACGCTAAGGCCGCTTTTCAGGAGCGCCCCGGCTAGGGCCGAGCCCATGGCGCCAAGACCGATGACGGATATGTCGGACATTTGTTTTCCTTTCTTTTTCGGTTCGATTGTGAAGTTACGCGGCGAGCTATGCGTGCGACGTTCCTATTCACCCCATGGCCAGCGACAGATCCTGGCCGAGGCCGCCGTCGACCTTGATCCGCTCGCCGGTGGTGAAGGTGGCGTCGAAGGCGAGGAACAAAACGGCGCGCGCCACCTCCTCCGGCGTGCCGTGGCGCTTCATCGGCGTCACCTCGTCGCCGACCTTCATGAAGGCGGCGCGCTCTTCCACCGAGGCGCCGGCCACGCCCATGGTCGGCGTGTCGATGAAGCCGGGGCTCACCACGTTGACGCGGATTTTTCGCGGCAGGAGTTCCGATGCCAGCACCTTGCCGAAGGCGCGCAGCGCCGCCTTGCTGGCGGAATACACCGCCATGCCCGCGATGCCGGAATCCTCGGCGATCGACGAGGTGAAGACGATCGCACCGCCCTCCTTGATCAGCGGAATGAGGCGCTGGGTGGTGAAAAAGGCGCCCCTGGTGTTGATGTCGAACTGGCGGTCGTAGGACGCTTCAGTGACCTGGTCGAACGGTTCCAGCTCCGACACGCCGGCGTTGACGTGCAGGAAATCGATCTCGCCGAGCTTCTGCCCCACTTCCACGCTGAGCACGGCGATGTCGCCCATGCTGGCGATATCGGACCGGACCGCATGGACGCTGCCGCCAAGCGCCTGACGGGCGTCCGCAAGGTTCTTTTCATTGCGCCCCGTGATCAGGACCTCGGCGTCGCCGTCGATCAACGCCTGCGCCACCGCCAGTCCCATTCCATGGGTGCCACCGATGACAACGGCCTTCTTGCCCTGAAATCTGCTCATGATTTTCCTTATCCCGGCGCGAAGGGCGCCGCGGTCTGTCGGTTTGAAACTGCCGGGAGCGGCCGCTTTTTTTGCCGCACGAAAAACTGTCCCGGTGGAAGCCTTGCCGCTGGCCTTCTGCCCGCATGCTCCGGCGTCCTTGCCCGAAGCTAGGCAGATACTTTCGATTGCACAAGTACAGACAAAAAAGTAAGGTACCTACCAAATCCTCAGAATTGGAGAGTTCCTTGGAAAAAAACCAAAGAAAACTGCCGGACAGTTGCGGATTAGGTCCCGCGCTCGCGGTGATCGGCGGCAAGTGGAAGGCACTTTTGCTCTGGCAGATCCACCAGGCGCAGCCCTGCCGCTTCGGCGAACTGAAAAGGCTGCAACCGGAGATCAGCGAAAAGATGCTGATCCAGCACCTGCGCGAGATGGAGGCGGACGGCATCATCCACCGTGAGGTGTTTCACCAGGTGCCGCCGCGCGTCGAATATTCGGCTACGCCGGAAGGCGCCGAGCTCGACCTGGCGCTCGCCCCGCTGGCGGACTGGGGCAAAAAACACCAGGAGCGGACGGAAGGGGCGAAGGCCGGAGCGGCGCGGGCGGCGCCCCGAACCGCGGCGGAAGGCGCAGCGCGAGGGTAGCGCCGGATGTGGATGAAACTTCTGCTCCGCGGATGAAGCGAAGCGGATTTATATCGCCGTTTCAATGTATTGAGGCCGGAGCGGCAAATTCAGAGGCGCGGTTTTTTGCAGGACCCGCCACAGTGCAATTGAGCGAACGATCGTAGTGGTTTTGGCAGGCTCCGAATACTCTCGGAAGCTGATGCGAAACGACGGCTGAAATATCAGAGTACTGAACCCTCGTTGCTTCGATCCTTCGCAACACGCCGCTTATATCCTCCCGCCTTGTTCATGTTCAGGCTTCATTCACTCAGCTTGCTTCCAGGCGCACGCTTGGTGGTCGGTGTTGAGGAGTGTTCTACGTCGTCGCCTAACACGGCTGTCCAACTGTGCTTCCGATGTTCGTAGACGGAGAATTTCGGCGCCGGGAACTGCGGATCGGCGAACGCACCGAGCGGCACCGCCGTGACACCAGGCCAGCCTTCAATCACATAAGCGACTGTCGAACCGCAATTCGGACAGAAGCGATAAGTTGCCCGATGTCCGCTGTCGGCCACGCGCGTCCAGGTCTGTGCTTCGCCGATCACCCGAACCTTTTGATCGGGCCAACGCGCCTGCGCCGCGAAGGCGCTCCCGCTCCGCTTCTGACAGTCGAGGCAATGGCAGACCGAAACTCGCACCGGCTCGCCCTCGCATTCGGCCCGAAGCCGACCGCAGCGACAAGTACCTACATGCTTTGATGCATTCATTTTATATCAACCCTCGAGCTTCAACCGCGCTATGACGCCAAGTCCACCGATGGGCAGCAGGCGGCGAAACGATCGGAAATGTAGCGCACTATAGTGGGGAACTCCTCAACAAAGGACGATTGATCAGGATCGAACGGTACCCGCACGTCTTGTTCAATCAGAAGCTTGCCGAGAAACCCTTCCTTGAAAATGCCGATAAGCAGCGGATTTTTGCCGATTTGGACTGGTGCTGAAGTTCTACAATCCACAAAATTGCATTAGAGCGTTGATCCCGGGAAGTTCAAGCCACCGGGGTCGCTCGTACGCAAATATATTCAATGTGATCCGAGCCACGAGCTCTTCTTTGACGTTGTCGAAATGGAACGAAATGCCCGCATTCAAATGGTCCTATCGAGCATCGGAAGCGCTATGATTTTCGCAACATCAGGAGTATGCAGGCATCTCCAATGCAATACGGTCGTAATTGACGTGGGGGATAAGCTTGCCGCCCTCTCCCTTTTCCAACTCAACCAAACCGTATCGCTGCATCGTTCGTAATGTTCGGCTTAGATTTGATTTTGCTCGTCCCGACATGGTTTCCAACTCCGCAATCGATGCTGGCTTTTCTTTAACGATCATCTCAAGGAGGGCCCGATTTCGATCGGATAAAACCTTTGCGAAGCTTTCGATGGACGTGAACCATACTTTGGGATCGTCTTTTTTCGGCTTAAGTTGCCCTCGAGCAATCGCCATGGTCCGGCTCTTCATCGTCTCATAGCTTGCGATACCAACATGAAGCGTCTTCGTCATTTGATCACTCCTACCTCTTTCAAAATGCCATCCACTTCGCTCCAGAAGTCTTCCAGCAATGTGGCAGCGTCACTGTACTCATACGGCCTCAATGTCCGGAAACGGTGCTTATGGTCGTACTTTTGCGTCGACTTGCGGCTTGCCCACTCCCCGCTGACATCGCGTGAGCATTGTCAAAGCCTACCAGCCGCTCCCCACCTGGTCCGTGTAACGTCAATGAATAGCGCAACCCGTGCGGCCGTTGCGGCGTGACCGTGACTGCTTTGACGGCGAACTTGACCCAATACGTCTGGCCAACAAACATTGTTTGGCCGTCCAGATCGAGCAGGGTATCGAGACTCGTGTCACGCGCACTCATGCCACCCTGTTATCATTTAGTGATAACTGCGGCAAGTTCAATATCCAATGGCAGTCCATAGGAGATGGGATGGTTGCCGCCCTCCCTGACGGCATCGCAATGTGCCGGCCCTGCCGTCAGCACGATGATCACCGATAACGGCAAGCCCAGCCGGGGATAGTCGCTGAACCTATAGCCGCCCGGTCCCATGACCAGTGTGTTGCACTGGTGTCCGATCGGTGTCAGGAAGTCGCAACCCGCGCCGATGGCGACGGCCATCAGAAACGCCTCTGGCCGGAAGCCGAGCGTGCCCGCAAAACTCGTGGCAAATCGGTGCCATTACCAGCACCGTCGCGGCATTGTTAAGGAATGGCGTGACTGCCATCGCTGCCACAAGGATGAGGGTCAGCGCCCCGAAGGGCGGCAATTGATGCGCGATGTGGGTGAGCCCCTGCGCGATCAGGTCGGTGCCTCCTGTAGTCCTCAGGGCGTCGCTGACAGGTATAAGAGTGGCAAGCATGATCAGTATCGGACCATCGATTGCCGTATAAACCTCGCCGAGCGGAATGGCGCGGAACACAACCATCGCAACCGCGCCGGCAAAAAAGCAATGGAGATGGGTAGCAGACCAAGCGCGGTGGCTCCGATGGCCGCAAACAAAATGAACAGTGGGATAAGTCCCTGACGCTGCCCAGCATGATCGTGCGCTTCGCCAGAGGCAGGCAACCGAACTCGCGCAACAGCGTTGGCAATACACGGCTTTGCCCTTGCAGCACGATGACATCGCCGAACCGGAACGTGATCTCACCCAAGCGCTCCTTGAGCCTTTCACCATGGCGGCTAACGGCAAGCAGATTGACGTTGTAGCGATCGAACATGGCAAGTCGCTGTGCTGACATATCGATCAACGGCGAATGTTCGCCGATGACCGCTTCGATGGCTTCGATCTCGGCCGACCTTTCCTTGTCCAAGGGCGATCGGTCACTTGACAGTCTTAGCTTTCCGGTAGTGACGATGGCGTCTAGCGCATGAGGATTGCCCTCAAGCACCAGCACGTCACCTTCGGCCAACACCGAATCGGGAAGCGGCGTAACCCGGTGCTCGGCGCGAACGATCGACGTCACCATCGCCCCGCCCTCCGCTGGCTGCACGAGATCCATCACTGTCTTGCCAACTGCAGCCGAGCCCTTCGCTACCGCCGCCTCGGAGACATAATTGCGAATCTCTATCGCTTCGTCGGCGGAGACCGTTTCGCGCATGCGTTCGGAACCAACCGGTAAAACAACACCAGATAAATGATCCCGGTGACGACAAGCGTTGCACCGACAGGGGTGAAATCAAACATGGAGAAACTCTGACCCACCATCTCGGCGCGCACACGGGAAACTACGATGTTCGGCGAGGTGCCAACTTGCGTCATCAGTCCGCCAATAAGGGCGCCAAATGCCATGGGCATGAGGAACACGGACGCCGACACATTCGACCGCCGCGCGAACTGGAAGGCAACGGGAATCATGATCGCCAGCGCGCCGATATTTTTCACGAAAGCCGACAATACCGTCACAACGATCACAAGCACGGCAAGCTGGGCCCTCACCGATGACAGTTGTGGCACGAAGCGCTGCACCGCCGCCTCCACAAGACCGGAACGCGCCACCCCGGCACTGACAACAAGTGCACTGCCGACGATGATGACGATCTCGTCGCTGAACCCACTGAATGCGGCCTGAAAAGGAACGACTCCAAGAGCAATGGCCCCGAGCAGGGAACACATCGCCACAATATCGTAGCGGACCCGCCCCCATACGAATGCGGCCATCATCAAACCGATCACCGTGAACGCCAAAAATTGCTGTGTTGTCATCGGTCTCCCGTTTCCCACGAAATCCCGGCTAAGCAGGAACGTTTTCCACTTAATGAATTTCGCTGAAGGCTATAGCATCTCAGGCGGCAAAAGGCAGGCTGGCGTTATATGAGGGCCACAACGGTTTTTTTGCTACAATTATCGCCCCAGCGCTTTGTCCGAAATTGCGCGCCCAAGGATAGTCATTTCAAAGTGCCGCTGCTGAATTTTATTGCCGATCGCACCGGATCGCCGGGCATCCGCTCCTGCGCCGGGGTTAATTTGCCGCCACAATCCCTATTGACGAATTGCATCGTGTTCCGTGGTGCCACATATGACCCAATCCTATGCGAGGTAGGCTCGCTCACCACAGACCGGGTACAAGCCTGTATCGTACTTTCCTGTATAGTCCGAATAGCCTTCCAGCTCCTGTTGCAGGATCTTTTCTTCGTCAAGGATGCGCAATATCAGGATCGGCACATTAAGCACCAAGAACAATAGGCCTCAGTACGAACCCAATGCGAGCGGTACGCCAACAACCATGACGAGCACGCGGACATAGCGCGAGCTTTGTAACCTACAATGCTCTTTTTGCACGATGCTTCAAATCGTCGTAAATTTGCGGCGGGTTCAATGGGCAAAATATTGGACCAGGTTGATGGTGATTTGCCAATCCGCTGACGATGTCGGCGGGCTGCCTAACATGGGCATCGGGAAAACATGTTGTCGTTGAACTTGAAACTCGCGGCGGCCGCAGTACCAATTCTGCTCTGGCTATCGATCACTGGTTCGAATGCCCAAAATTCCGAGCGTGCAAGACAATCGCTTTCAGCCATGGCTGGAACTATGAGTGTTGATGCCGAAACGGAGATGAGCAGCGCTAGCGTGACCGGTTGTCATTTTATGTTTACTGCTGTTGCTCAGGATTTGATCTATCGTCAGGGAGGCTACATCGGGGTCTCGGGCAATGTTGGTGTAAGGAGAGCAAATAACAACTTCGGCATCGACCTCAAGGTCGTCGTCTTTGACATAGACTCATCAAAGTCGTCTTTTGTGCTGAAACCGTCTGCGCCATCCCGGGCTTATCTCGTCGGTCAGGACTTTCAAACAAATTTATCCAGTCTCATTTCGACTGTACCTTCTGACACACCCGGTGCCCTGGTATCGCTGTTTCAATTTCATCCATCGTTCGGGATCATCATGAATGGAATAGGAAGGGGTAAAATTACCATCGCATTTAACCGCGATGGGGGAGATCAGGACATCCGACTTCCTTTAGAACTCGACGTCAAATCCGTTTCAGATTCCGGCCAGCGTCAAAGATCGGATGAAGCAGTCCGGTCATTCCGACGGTGTATTAAGACAATGATGCCCCAATAGCACGCGATCTCGGCGCGTGTCGGTGATGAACAAGCGCGACAACGAGTATTGATCCCGTCTTGGCCTGTTGAACGGGCAATTCGGTTCCCGCGGACGGTAAAGCCGTTGGGACGGCTGCTGCTGATTGATTATGCCGGCGATCTCGACTTGTCTGCGTCCGCATCGCCGCTTCGATCTTCATGGCCTGCGCGAGCCACTATCGGCTGCAGGATTTGAGGAGATTGACGGCTGCCCGCTCAACTGGCTCAGCCTCCACTTCCTACGGATGAAGAAAGAGCTCACAAGGTGATAAAGGTGTGTAAACGTCGGCAGAAATCTGTGCTCACACTATGCCAATGAGGGGCGGCAGATCAGCTAAACTCTTGATGACAGCGTCCGGCGCTGCCGGCAGGCGATCAAACCGCTGATCGTAGCGATTGCACCACGCGACCTTGTATCCGAAACGCGAAGCGCCAACGGCATCCCAGGAGTTCGATGACTGAAAGGCTCCTTGGCGACGCCGAGCCTGTCAACAGCAAGCTGGTAGACGGACGGGTGGTGCTTATAGATTTGGACTTCATCAACCGACAAAACAGCATCGAGGAAGACGTCGGGTCGAGCGTCAGGTAGAGCTGCATCAGTCGCTGACGCAGTTCATCGTCGGCGATGGCAAGCGTATCCATGGCATAGTCCAGAGCTTCGCCCGTGAATTGCCAAAATGGCGCATAGGCTCCCATCAGCGACCGCAGCCACGTGTACTCAAGCTGCTTTTTGTGCCAGAGACTGGACAAAGCATCTGCGTTTTCACCAAGGGTGTCCTTGGTGCGCCTGGCGGCAGAATTAAAGTCGAGCAGCGTACCGTAGGCATCAAAGACGCAGGCCTGTGGCAGACTTCGCTGATCTCCGGTGTGCTTGCCGTCGTCTGCCTGCTGTCGTGCGTCGTCTGGACGGGGTTCGGCACGGCTATCGGGCGTTTCATCGCCACGCCGCGAGCGCGCGCCGTGTTCAATTGGGCGATGGCGGGACTGCTCGTGCTTTCACTCGTTCCGGTGCTGTGGGAATGAGTGGGGCCTCTTCCCAATCGTGGGTCCCTTTCCGAGAGAAAAACCGGAAATTAGGGAGCCGCTGCTACCTACCACTCCCCGCAGCATTCAATTAAACTTGTCAGACTGCCAGAGCTTCGGCTGCTGCAATTGCCGACATATTCACGATGCCCCGGCTGGTTACCGATGGAGCAAGAATGTGTGCCGGGCGCTTGGTTCCCATCAGTATGGGTCCTACCGCAAGTGCATTGTTCAGTTCCGCGAGCAAAGTCATCGAGACGTTCGCAGCTTCCAGCGACGGAAAGATCAACAGGTTTGCCTCGCCCTGAAAGGCCGTCTGAGACAAGTGACGCTCGCGCAACACACCGTTGATCGCAAGGTCTCCCTGCATTTCGCCCTCAACAAGCAGGTCGGGCGCGGCTTGCTTCAGCAGCGAATAGACCGCGCGCATTTTTTCCGGGGACGCCCCGTCACGCGAGCCGAAATTGGAATAGCTCAGCAGCGCCGCCTTGGCGTCGATCTTGAAGCGTTTGAGATGATCGCGGGCCTGCAAGGCGATCTGGACGATCTCTTCGGCACTTGGGTCGATGTTCATGTAGGTGTCAGCAAGGAAAAACACGCCCTTGGACATGATCAACATCGACAGCGCGGACAGCTGTGCTGAATCATCGGCCAGCCCGATGATCGAGCGAATATCACGCGCATGTTTGATGAAGCTTCCCTGCAATCCGCATATCAGAGCATCAGCCTCTCCACGATGGACAGCCAATGCTCCGATCACGGTGGTATTGGTGCGCACAAGCGTACGGGCTGTGTCGAGCGATACGCCCTTGCGTCCGACCAAATTGTGAAAGAGGCTGACATAGTCGCGATACCGCGGATCGTCTTCAGGGTTGATGATGTCGAAATCACGATCGGATTTAATCGTAAGGCCGAAACGTTCTATCCGTTGTTCGATGACGGAGGGTCGGCCAATGAGAATAGGGCGGCCGATGGCCTCCTCCAGTATCACCTGGGTGGCGCGCAACACACGCTCATCCTCCCCGTCCGCAAAGGCAATTCGTTTTCCTTGTCCCTGGGCCCTCTCAATCATTGGTTTCATAACCAGTCCCGAACGGAAGACGAAACGTTTCAGGCTGTCCTGATAGGCGCGCATGTCCTGGATCGGACGGCGTGATACACCGCTGTCCATGGCGGCTTGTGCAACCGCTGGAGCAATTCGCAAAATCAGACGCTGATCAAACGGGGACGGAATGAGATAGCCACTCCCGAAAATAGCCGACGCCTCAGCTCCAAGGGATTCGAGAACCGGTTCGTGAGCCAATTGCGCAATAGCGTAAGCCGCTGCCCGCTTCATCTCATCGTTTATGGTTGTCGCGCCTGCATCCAAGGCACCGCGAAAGATAAAAGGGAAACACAAGACGTTGTTGACCTGATTGGGATAGTCGGATCTTCCCGTACAGATCATTGCATCGGGCCGTTCGGCGATTGCCAGTTCCGGCATGATTTCCGGTATCGGGTTCGACAATGCCAGGATCAAGGGATCACGCGCCATCTGACGGATCATTTCAGGTTTCAGAGCGCCGGCTGACGACAATCCAACATAGATGTCGGCCCCGGCCATGACTTCTGCTAGTTCGGTGGCGTGTATGTCCTGAGCAAACGCGCCGCGCCAAGGGTCCACGGAATTTGCGCGCTTTTTGGTAACAAGGCCCTGCCGGTCGGCCAGGTAGATGTTCTCCCGCCGTGCACCTACCGTCAACAGCATATTCATGCATGCTATCGCCGCGGCACCCGCGCCCGATGTGCAGATCTTCACATCGGCGATATTTTTTCCAACAAGCTTCATGGCGTTGAGAACAGCTGCAGCAACAATGATAGCCGTGCCGTGCTGATCATCGTGGAACACGGGAATATTCATCCGCTCCCTCAGGCTTTCTTCAATATAGAAGCAGTCCGGAGCCTTGATGTCTTCAAGATTAATTCCCCCGAAGCTGGGCTCCAGCGGCGCAACTATCTCTATGAATTTCTTGGGGTCGCTCTCATTCACCTCGATATCGATGCTATCGATCCCGGCGAATTTCTTGAAGAGAACGGCCTTGCCTTCCATGACTGGCTTGCTGGCCAACGCCCCGATATTACCTAGACCCAGTACCGCCGTGCCATTGGAAATGACGGCCACAAGATTGCCCTTGGACGTATAGGAGTAGGCCTTCTCCGGATCAACAGCGATTTCCTCGCATGGTGCTGCAACTCCAGGCGAATAGGCTAGTGCGAGGTCGCGCGCGTTGGCCAATGGCTTGCTTGGCGTGATCTCAAGCTTACCCGGCTTGGGAAATTGGTGGAAGTCCAACGCTGCTGTGCGAAGGCTTGCTTTCGGATCTTGTGACAAGGCAGTCATACTCCTGTTGTGCCTCACGACAATACTTTCATGAGTGCTTCCTGTCTCGAATTAAAGCGTCAGCGGCGGCTCGTTGTCTGCCGTCTACCGGCGCGCCTTCTTGTTTGGTGCGGCGCCAACAGTCGGCATCATTCTGGACCGGACCGCTGACCCGCGGCGCAATTCTATCTCGACTGCTCCCGCCGCGCCTTTGCTTGATTCCACAGCTGCCAATGTCGTTGAAGCCTCGGCGCGATTGGAACCTGTAATCCATGATTTTTTGCCGAATTTTGGAATTGCAGAAGAGACATAGACACTTCTTGCTATCTACAGGTCGCGCGTGCTTGTGCAATACTATCAGTACGTGCCATCGATCTTGATTGTCC
>NZ_QPJM01000021.1 GCF_003337575.1 Phyllobacterium bourgognense | reverse complement strand
CACAGAAAGCGGTGAAGGCTAGCGGCCGATGCAAGGCACAGTTAGTTTCACACAGGAACCGACGGTTCCAACATTACTGCTCGCGCCCTGATCGCGTGTGCATCTAGCCAAGCGGGAAAACCCCGATCGATATGGGCTTCATAGGCGGACATTTGTTTTTTTCTGACTTAGCGATCTCAGCCAAAACCAAATGTGGCTTACCAACAAAGATTAGTGATCTTCCCGAGTTCTTTAAAGGGACTGAGATTCAACAACGGGCTGGTGGGAGACACTTTGGCCAGACCCTGCCAGCGTACTTGCGATGCTTGGCCTCAGGCCAGGACTGGACGTGACGTGGAGGAACAGGCGCGGAAAGCGGCAAGTGATATGGGATCAAAACATGCATAGTTCGCCGAGCTCTGATTGAGTGAGGCCGGCGGCCAAGCGAAGGGCCCTCAGCTTTGCGCCAAGGTCTTTATCAATGCGGGCTGCTGCCGAATTGCGAATTAACGTTACCATCGCGCCGAGGAGACCATGCGCCAATTAATGATTGAAAAAACCGCCGCCGGGCTTTGGCCGCAGCGGCGGGGGGCGCGGGACGGGGTGGGCCTTTGCCTATCCAATAGTTTACGCTGCAACAGAAGAGGCGACAATCAGGGGTTTCCCTCAAGCAAAGCCAGAATAGTCCCTGTTCGAAGGCAAAATGAAAGACCAAGCCCGCATGGCTTGTGGACTCTGTGGGGCTGGGTCGGGATGTTCGCTTACGACAAACGTCAACCGAGTTGCGACTGATCAACAGCCATTTCAACTTAAGGTTATTGTTGAATAACCAGGGTGCGCACGGAACCCGGTGGCCGCTTCACGGTTGTTTGGGTTTCGAACTCATTCGGAGCTGCCCTTGATCCTCCCGCAGACCATGGCTGATACGCTCGGTCCCGTACCACCGCCGCCACGAACCGCGTTTTATCCCGAACGCGAAGCCGACTTGGCGAATGCGCTGCGGCAAGGCGTCCTGGCGCTTGGTCACAACGCAGATGTCCGGCCCCTGGTGGAGGCAGCGTTTCGCGCGGGGCTGGGGACTGACGGAAATCCATCGCATGATCGCCGTGCTGCGCGGGCAGCCCGATTATCCAGACCGCCGCGCGGGGGTAAATCTCGCCCTCTCTGATGGGTACGTCGAGGTCAGCCCGCCGGTGGAGATCGCCTTCAACATTTACCCTGGCGAGGTTTTTTCGGGGCGCGTCGAGACAGTGGTACAGGCAGTCGCCACCGGGCAGGCGCAAGTCAGCTGGCCACCGCCCCCGATGAGATCGAGTCCGCCCCCTTTGTCATACGCATACGACTCGATGATCCCAAGACCGCACAAGTGCTGCCCGCCGGCAGCACCGGGCTGGCAGCGATCTTTACCGATCGGGTGAAAGCCAGTCACATAATTCGTAAAGTGGTGCTGCGGCAAACCGCGATCCTCAACTACGTCAATCCGTTTTAGAAGGGCAAATGAGCGTAATCTGTGGTGCGAGTTTCGCCGTGCCACATCGTCGGGTGCCTCGCGCGTGGGGAAGTGGCCGACACCATCCAAAATGATGCGACGAACGGGCCAAGGAATTTGTCGTTCACTTTGGCGCTAGTTTCGGGCGGATTGACGCCGTCGAGATTTCCCCGGTTGTCGGGTCGCCTTCACTTTGTCATCCAGCCATTGGCTGCGCGGGTCGGGTTCGGCTTCACCCCAGCGGGAGCGATAGCCATGAGCGCAGAATAGATAGACCGCTTGCCGCGCACTGTTTCACGCGCGAATTTGAAACGTTCGTTGATTAGAAGGAAAGATTCAGTTGGGCCGCGGTGACTTGAAAACCGATCTCGCTTGCACCGATGTTCTACCTGTCGAACTACGGCGGCGTAGTTTATCTTCGGAAGCACCACAGCCGTGGGAGAATTGGCATGGCGATGGGAATGGGTCTAGGTATTGGGATTGGCGCAATGCTCGGAAATATGTTGTTTGACAGCACCGCGATTGGGATCGCCGTGGGCATCGCGCTCGGTGCTGCCGTGGGGCACTGGTTGTCCAAATCTCATCCAGGAATTTGATTGGCAGCAGTCAGTCACATCATATCTTTATGATATGGCCATCATGGAGATCGAACACTCCGTTCAAACCGCCCTGCTTCATAAAACTGCTTTCGACTTCATACCACCTGCCGATATAGTTACCGCAGGTGGTACATAATATTGGACTGTCCGAACGAACGTGTGTGGGTATACGCAGATACGTCGCCCGGCATTCGGAGCATTCCAAACGGCCATTTAACTGCGTCGCCATGGGCAGCCTCCATGTTCAAATAAGAGAATATCGGCTTTGAAATCTTGCGCAATACGATGTCCGCTGGAAGACACTCAAAAACGGTTGGGCTGTCATTCGATCGACACTTCCGCCCATGTGGCAGAGCGGACGTAAAAGATCCCGCATAGGGTCGCGATCACGCCTGAATTTTCTGGGCGTTGCAAGTTCTTCCTGGGAGGGATCATGCACGCCGATCCAAAAGAATTCGCTGACTTTCTTCTGCGGGCCGGATTTTTCGATCGTGATCGCTTCCGCCCGTCTTCCCTGACGGTAAAGGTACGAAGCCACGACACTCATATCGCCTGCAGAAGCCTTCGAGGATGTCACTTGCGCACATGTTGTTCTTGCAGTGCCAGAATCAGGACAATCAAGACTGCAAGCAAGATGGATGGTCATGCATCTTTGCCACTTCCATGGTTCTTGCCTCCCGTGCATTCTGGACGAATTCTAAGCCGGAACTTCATATAAATTCCATCTGGTCCAAGCGCCCAAAATATCAAAATCCTGTAACTTTCCCAAACAGCGCACCAGCCAGATTTTATATGAGTTTTTAATGATCCAGGGATTTTGATCCAATCGAAAATATATATACCTCCTTTATTTACGGTCAGGTGTTCGTTCAGGACTGAACTTCCCACCTGATTGAACACGGAACAACAAGGACAAGGGCGGGCGATGAACGTTCAGCTGGACGCGGTCTCTCATGCGACGGTCGGCAGGTTTGGCCTCAAGCTATGCGTATCAGTGTTTATAGCAGCCATGGGGAAGACGAATTTTGTCATGGCAGCGTCAGGATGGCTGGCGCTTTACGCCATCTTCACCAGCGTCATCACGACAGCATTCAGAGAGCGTTTTCCGGCTGATTACTTTAGCCACTGGGATGAGGCGCTGTGGTTGATTACAGTGTCGGTGGGAATTCGACTCGCTCGCCAAGTCCTGGCGTGATGTATTTCGCCACTCTGAAAAGACGGTTTACATCTTTGGGGCAGTCGTCGTCGCTACCCGATGCTGCAACTCCCCGCCGACAGCATCGGCCGGACGGGATATGCGCTCGCCTGCCGTTTCGTTGGCCAAGACTGGAAACCAGAAAAACTGTCCTGTCCGCCCTGCCGTCACGTCTGTTTAACACGACCGATGCTGTCTGTGAACAAAACGTATCCAGCTTTGATCAGTTCCCGCAACCGGCAAGCGTCAGTCCGAAATGCAAAGGTCGGCGTTAGTCGACATGTTCGCATTCTGTAAACTGCGTTTACATTTTTAAGAATGCCAATTTCGGCCAGGGTGCCTACTTCGGTCGGAAGGCTCCCGAAGGCAAAGAGAGGTGTCTGGATTGGCAAGTACCGCCGTCGAGCGGCTGGTTTTCGGAATCCGCGGAAGCGGTCGCATATTGCGACTTGGCACCGACCGTATTCCTCGACATGGCCGTTGTTCGCTTCGACACTACCTCGCCTGGGATATCAAGGAATTATTGTAGGTCCGAATTTTGCAGGGGCATCTGACCTGCCCCTTCGGAGCACACAACAGGAACCTTCCTGCCGAAGAACGGTTGTTGTCACGAGGCACCAGAGGAGGAGACCATTATGAAACCAATTGCTTCAATTTTTGTCGCCGCCGCTATTTCCGCGATGGCAATGTCAACTGCCGTGGCTGATTGCCCGGATGCAGCAAAGAAAGATGCCCAGACCGGGATCTCGAAAGACGGCAGCAAAGCGCCGATGCAGGACAGCGCCAACAGCACGACCCAAACAGAGGCAGCGAGTGTGGGCACCACGACAAGCTCCAGCACGGCAGCCAAAACCGAGCAAAAGTCCGGCGACACGATGCCCATGGCGGCCGACAAAAACCAGGCAACATCGCAGCAGGATATCCAGGCCCAGCAGAAAGGCGACAAGACTGCTGCCGCTTCGGCCGATGCCGATAAGGACTGCAAAAGCTAAAGTTTGCAACCGTTGGACACGTAGACCATTACGCGTCCAGCGGTTGAAGGTCGATAACAATCTGCTTTGCAGTAGAATCTGTCCGCTGCCTGCTTTGAGATGTGAGTACCCGCCCGCAGACAGCGAGGCACCCCCAAAAGCCACGCGTGGCTGACGAGAGGTGGGAACGAACCCACAATCCAACCGTTCAGCACAGGGAAGTAAGCCAGGAGGAATGCGATGGGTATCGAGCAAGCTCCAACAGAAAAAGGCAAGCAAGCGGCGCGCGGATTGAGAAAGAGTGCAGCAGCGGATGAGAAGAAGGTCGAAGCGCAAAAAGGTTCTGACCTTGCCAAGGGTGCAGATCGCTTTGAGGAACGTTCGAAAAGCTCCGACGGCAAGAGCGCGGGAAAAAAGCAGGGCTTTTGACAGGCGAGTCCGAACTTACCAATTCGGGCGCACGAGCTGATTGCCGAGACGGTCGAATGATTGAAGCTGGAGTTCCACGATTGTGGTGGAGATGAGTGATGCTGAAGGCTGTTGGTGCAATTTTTTGCTGGCGTGCTCTATTCGGCTTGGTCAGCGCTCAGTGGACGCAGGCTGAGCCGACCACCTCAATCGCCAGACAATCAAAGCTCACCCTCCTTGGAACCCCGCGGGCAGGGGCTGAAGTTCCTCGGATTGACGAGAAACATTCCCGCGGTAGTTCTGATTGTGGTTGGCGGCATCCTGCTGCTTTATGCTGACTGAATGCCCATCGGTCCTTAACGTCTGCCGCCGGGACCCGAGGGAAAGTCTATCGGTGATAGGCCCTGCATGACGCGGACCTTGTTCGCAGTCGTCACGGAAAGATTGGTCCACATGTCCGCTATTGATCCAGCGCCGTCCCGCAGTTCATCGTCTATATCGTTGGCGCTCTCCATTTCCTCCATGATCCGATCAAACGTCTGTGCGCCTTGCTCCACGACGCGGTAGAGCCGGGTAGCCTGGGTAACGCTCAAATCAGGAATTTCCAGAGTTTGTTTCACGTCGTCCGCGATCTGGTTCGCGAACTCCGCCTGCTCCTGCAGTGTTGATATCCAATCGATGGTCATGTTTTCCCGAGACCAATTGCGCAGGGCCGGCCATGGCCGAGCTCGTTTGAGAGTACAATCCGAATACCGGAACGAGATCCAAGGGTTCAAGGCGACCTTGTCCGCGTACCCTTAATGCTCCGACAATACCATTCCATTCCAAGCGCTTGTCAAATCGAGACGATGGCCATGCGTGTTGGTAGCTGTGCAGGAAACATGCATTGAAATCGGAAGTCGCGCGGGGAACCAATGCCGCATGGGAAGCTTCTACGTTTGCAGATTGAGGTGGTGAAATCAGGGTGACGTGATCAAGAGGTTCGCAAGGCGATTCCTTCTCTGGTCAGGTGCTTATCCGGTGAAGCATATGGACGGATACAAGCTGATCGAACGGAGGTTACATGACTATCGTTTCTCCCGTATTGCCCTCCATCGATCCTAATCGGTGGCAAGAGTGCGAGCGAGCCTTGCAAGAGCGGTTTACGGCGATTGCGGAAAGTGCTGAGCGGTCGAGCGAAGCTCTTGAGGCATTGATCGTGGAGGCCATTGAAGTCGGTTGGACTGAGCAGGAGGTGAGGCGGGCTCTCTTGGACATGATACGAGCCAGAGAGGATCCTGGCGCAGAGGATGCTTCATGGCTGCCCGCATAGCGTCGCCCAAAATAAAGGTTGACGATCCGGATCGGTGGTTGGAGTGAGAGAATGCGATCAAGAAGCGGCTTGGTAAAATCGATATCAAAGATGCTATCGAAGCCGGCTGGGAGGAGATGGAAATAAGAAAGGACATCTGGAGCTGGAAGATGCTGCAGGACACCAAAAACATGACGCAGCACTAGGATAGTGCCAAGACTGTATTCTACCGCGATCGCGGTCGGCGGAGCAGATGATGAGGCTCAACATACAATGTCTTATGTATGGTTCGGGTCCGGGTGCCAGGTCAGCAAGAGGTTGCCCAGGTTTGAGATGAGGACAAGTCATTAGGAGAGGCAGGTCCACAGCATGACGGATGACGAGGAACTTATGCGCGAAATCAATCGGCATGCCGATAAGGCAGAGGAGATGAAGCCTGCGCTGATTGATCGCTATGCATTGGCGACGACACTGGCGGGTCGCTTCCAACAACACAGTCCGGACGAAATTGAAAGAATGATTACTGGCGTTTGGCGGGAGAGAGGCCTCGCCTGGCAGGCCAGCAAGCCTCGTGAGTAAGAATGGGTTCGGCCAGAATTGCAGCCGTCAATTGGCCAAAGAGTTTGCTTAAAATTCACCTATCTCGACACATCGATGATTGCTTTTTACGAAGATGGTGACTTGGCCGAAGGAGGGTGAAGCGACTGGTTGGGTCGGGTCATTCAAATCGAGTCCGCCCAAATATAGTGTGACGAACGTAGTTGCCGAACTTATTCTGCCTATACTGAGAACTGATATGGAATGCCATCCACCGAAGGTATCGGCCTCGGGATCGGACAAATTCGACGCATTGCCCATAGTGCGAAACGCAATCTTTTTGGACCAATTTACGTTGGCCAATCCGATAGCCGCGCCATCGGATCGGGTGTCACCGCCGGTGGAAGTGATCACCAAGGAATGCCATCGGGTCTAGCTTAAGCACCTTGCAAAACTGCACCAGAGTCGAGGCGGCCATGCGGTCCTTCCCGATCTCATACTTTTGCAGTTGCGAGTGCGATAAGCCCATAAGTTCGCCGAGCTCTGATTGAGTGAGGCCGGCGGCCAAGCGAAAGGCTCTCAGCTTTGCGCCAAGGTCCTTATCAATGCGGGCTGCTGCCGAATTACGAATTAACGTTACCATCGCGCCGAGGAGACCATGCGCCAATTAATGATTGCTAAAGTAAAAGACCGCCGCCGGGCTTTGGCCGCAGCGGCGGGAGGCGCGGGACGGGGTGGGCCTTTGCCTACGCCGATAGTTTACGCTGCAACAGAAGAGGCGACAATCAGGGGTTTCCCTAAAGCAAAGCCAGAATAGTCCCTGTTCGAAGGCAAATGAAAAGACCCAGCCCGCATGGCTGTGGGACTCTGCGGGGATTTAATGCCCCCACAGGGGATCTCAATAATTTCTGCGGCTCTGGAACCAACGCCGGAGCCGCCGGTTGAACAAGCAGACAAACGAGGCTCCGCCATACTTGTCAGAAACTTCGAAAAGTTCAATGACCTTCCGATCCAGTTTGGGTCGAAAAGAACAAATGGAGGATACCCAAATGGAAGAGTTCGCCGAAAATTCACCCATGTCGAGACCATCGAATACTTTGACTGCTTTTTATGAAGATCGGGGTGCCGCCGAAGGAGCGGTGGAGCGATTGGTCGGAGCGGGAATAGCCCGAGACAGTATTCGACTGGTCGAGGGCAACTACGACACGGAGTCGAACCCGGAAACAGCTTCGAGCGATGCTCACAAGGGATTTTGGGAGTCGCTGGGTGATTTCTTTTTTCCAAACGAGGACCGCGCGGCATATTCAGAGGGGCTCCGCGGGGCGGCTACCTTGTTACCGTGTCTGGCGTCAGCGCCGATCTTGCAGATACTGCCCTCGATATCCTCGACGACGAAGGCAGCGTAGACATCGATGAACGTGCCGCCTCGCGGCGTTCCGAAGGCTGGTCGTCCCGACGAGGACTTCGTCCCCACCGAGTATGATCGGACCGGCGATCCAAAAATCTCCGGCATCCCCGGCGTTGCCGGTCCTGAATCGGATTTGGATAACGGGGCAATCCGGGATATCGAAGAAAACGAGGATGAGCGGGCGGTCAAGCGTGACATGACCAACACGGCTGCGCGCCCGATCATACAACGCAGGCTAATGACGAGAATTTAGGGCAACTGCAGCGGCCACGGGAGCGCTTCTGTTACATCATCCCTAGAGCGTCGGGCGCAGGCCCTCGTCAATGGTTAACGAGGGATTGGGTGTGGACGGACCAAAGGAAGTCGGAGCCTATGTTTCCCGTCACCTCGAATGCATTCGTGCTGTTTCCTCGCGATACGAGCAGCTGTTGCTGGTCGACAAGCACTTCGCGTCCGAAAAGGTTCTGGCCGAGGCATTGGATGCAGGTTGGACACTCTTTGATATTCAGATTGCGATGAAGGCGCTCGGCCATGACGGCTACCGCTAGGCGGCCAGGCCACCGCACTTTAATATCGCTACTGAACCAAAGTTGGGAGATCCAATGATCCAACAGCGGTCCGCCGAGGTGATAAACGGTTTGACACGGAGGAGGAACCATTGACTCAAGTTCAGGACATTGAAAAATCGGAAAACCCACCGGAAAACGAAGATTGGGTGCTGATTGAGGCAACCGAAGGCAAGTTTGTCGCATCCGGTTCATTGACTGCTATCGATGGTCCGGCGTTCTTCAAGCCGGCCCCGTTCGGGACCCTCGACGAGGCGGTTACGGCATCGCTGCTTTGGGCCGAACAGAACGAGGTTCCGTTCGTTTATGTGAGGGCTAGCTAGACAACGGATTATGGGGATGTCCCAGTTCTCAAGGCAAAGAGACGAATAAATACCCTGCAGTTGGTTTTCATTTGATGATCCGAAACCACTTCCTCAGCGTTCGGATTATCTTGTCATCTTTGACCATTCGTATGCTCATATTTCGCTAGGCGAACGTCCGCATGAAAGAACGGTACGCCAATGCCGTTTTCCTTTACGGCAATTGGCGGTACAGGCGTGAAGCATCTCGAGTATGGCCGGTCCGGCGCGCTCGACGATGGCGATAACTATCTTCCTCTAAAGCTCGGAACGCTGACTGAGCGATATCTAGCATTCGCCACACAGACATAACGGTGTGTGCTTCAATTATCGCTAACGTATCGCGCCAGTACAGCACATTTAGATCAACAGCCTTCGCCTTCCGGCGGCGTAGCTCCTCAGCTTCCGCGCGGAGAGCCTCAGCAGTTTTGAACCGCCAATGATATTGATCCGGAAAGGAAGCCGCGAGAACATTCATGCCATCAATAGCCGCGGGTAATCGCTCAATCCTCTTGTCGCCGATTTGGGAAAGTTGGTCTTTGAGTTCTTGAGCTAGTTCGATCCTTGATTGTCCAGATTTCAATCCAATGACTCCTTAGGATCTTTGCGAGATGACTTGTCAGATCTGTCGATACAGCATGACGCGCCCGGTTGGGATCAGCTGCATAATATAATCGAAGTCACTAATATTCCCGGTGAGAACCGTGAACCCAAGCTTTTGAGCCTGCAAAAACAGTACGCACTCATGAAGAGCGCGAAGACGTGCATCGGCTTTATAGCCTTGCAGGCGACACAACATGCCAGAAAGCAGGGCGGCTCTGCCCAAAACATCCGGATCTGGTGCAAATGTCCGGTGAGGGGGCATATCTTTGACAGTCATAGCAATCTGTTTAACAGCTGTCTGTGTGCCTGTGTGATTGGGATCCAGCACACCAACAGTGTGCATGAGCTCCTGAATTGCGATGGTCGAGTGATTGACCTGCCTGAGTGCAAGCATATCGGCGATGGCCCGCGGGGCACGACCCTGCAGCCCATCGATATATACGCAGGTGTCGAGCAGAAGGTCGGGGCCTGCCTCGGCTGACTCACTGAGAAATGGCAGATCAACGTCTTTCCGACGACTCAAAGTTTTCTTAGGATCGAACCGTGCCCAGCGAACCGCCGCATCGAAATCGAATTCAGCCAACTTAGAATCCGAGCCTCAGAGACGGATCCACCGTTCCCTGAGTTTTGCGGAAGGTCTCCGCAAAATTGTCCTCGAGCGCCAGACTTGCAAGAGCAAATTCCACGAGCTCTGTGTCGGAAGTCAAACCGGTCCTGGCCTTCGCCTGCTCAATCAGCTCTGCGCTCACACGCCCGGCGATGCGCCCAGTTTTCTCTTCCAGAAGTCCGGACCGCTTCGCGCTCTCAATGACGGCTTGGATACGTTCCCGCTGCCGTTTCAGCACTTCAATGCGGTGCAGCTGTTCTTTGCTCGGACGACGCACGCGCTTGGTCGTTCGACTTGTCCGTCCTTGGCGGGTGGGGAAGGCGAGCTTAGCCGTCATGATGGTACTTCCTGTTTAACAAAAACCAATTTTGTTAAACATAATACAATCGGTCGGAATTTCAAGAAACAAAAAACTAAAGGCGGCACTCAAGCCGCCTTGTCCGCATCATTGATGCAAATTGAAACCCAATTAGGGTAGTCGTGGTCGAAACCGCTCGCACGATATACCTGAAAAACAGTGAGTCCGGGAAGGGTCTTTGCCGACATCAGCTCTTGGTCTTTCGCTTCGCAACGAGCCTGGAGATCGTCGGCTGGGAGAAGCGGTTTCCCAATTGTCGACCGCCTCGTTCGTGATCTGCTCGCGGCCGCTTTCGACCGCTTCGATGGCGAGGTTGTTGATCATATGGAAGATATTGGCGGTGATGCCCTCTGTGATCTGCAGTATCCGCCGCAGCGATTTCGGAGTGAGCAGAGAAGGATTGCGTAGCGGCGTGTTGCGAAGGATCGAAGCAACGAGGGTCTCGAACTGTTCGTTCGCCGCCCATCGGTTTAATGTGAACTGCTCGAACCTGCGTGCGAGTTGAACATCGCCCCCAATGGCTTCTCGCGCTTCGTTGACGCCGAAGCAGACGAGCGAGATCTGGAGACGATTGCTCAAGAAGCGCAGCGTGTTCAGAACGATCCGCTGCTCATGGTAGGAACCGGCGAGAATGTTGTGTACCTCGTCGATGACCTGTACCCGTACACCGATCGCTTCCATAATCCGCAACGCCGCCTGTTCCATCTGGGCGATATCAGCGCGGGGCCGTTGCGGCGCTCCAAGAAGGGTGAGCAGTTCCGCATAGAGCCGTCGTTCGCCGGGCCGGCTGGTCATCTCCATGGCAAGAACCGGGGTCCTTAAAGTTCCCGTGACGGGATTGAAGCGAGGAGGGTATTCATCGCGGAACCGCTTCATGATCATCGTCTTAGCGGAGCATGAGAGATGCGGTCATCTGATTGTGCTTTTGCTTTACACAGGCGTGGGTTGCCGGGCTGGTTATCAAAGCTCGACCTGCTGTCAGAAATCTTGATCAGGCCTTTCGCCTTTTACTTTAATGCGGAACCTTACATCCCCACCTGGAGAACCACCCGTTACCCCACCTGGCCCGAATTCTCGTATCTTGCGGATTTTGGGGCCAGTTGACACTTGGCGAGCTTTTCAGGTCGTTCGCTCCGCTACGCTTGACAACTCGCGATTGCAAGATTAACAGAGAACATGGTTGTACGACAACCCGGTAAGATTGCAAAGCATGGATCGGGAGGATCTGTATTATGAAATCGGTTTTATTGAGGGGCGCGACCGTCGCGCTATTCCTCGGGGCGCTGGCATATCCAGCGCTTGCTGAGGATGCGGCAGATACAATCAAGATCGGTGTCGTGGCGGCCGAGTCAGGCGCCTTTGTCTCCGCGGGGCACACGTTACCTGCAGGTGTTAGCCTCGCCGTCAAGGAGATCAATGACGAGGGCGGTGTAAAGGTCGGCGATAAGACCTACAAACTCGAACTTTTGAAGCGCGATGACCGCACTGATATCTCGACGGCAATCGCGGCAACGCAAGAACTCGTGCGTGACGAGAAAGTCGCGGCTATCTTCGGATCGGAAACCCACGACTTCACCCTGGCCATGGCGAAGATCACCCAGCCGGCCAAGGTCCTGCATTTCGCAGGCAACAGTACGCTTGCCAAAGTGCTGACGGATAGTTCTGTCGCCAGCGGTGGAGAAGATCACTATCTCTTCCAGACCGAGCCTCAGGAGTTTCAGCGCAGCGGATCGACCGCGCGTGGTGTGCTCAAGCTGCTGGAGCCGCTTGTCGGCCATCCGCTTAAGAAATCCGTGCTGATCGTCGGAAATGACGCCACGGGGCAATTCCTGTCGTCCTATTATCTCGCTGCGTTGAAATCCGAAGGCCAGGAAGTGCCGGACATCATATTCTATCCTCCGGACACGACGGATTTTTCGCCCTTTCTTACGCGGGCCAAGAGCCTGAAACCCGATGTCGTCCATTTCTGGTACAATGGCGATTCGACGCTGACTGCACTTCCCCAGGCGCTGGAACTCGGTGTTGCACCTAGCTATTTCCTCTTCGGTGTCGACCCCGGTATCTGGAAAGAGCAGGGGCTATCGGCCGATGTCCCCGTAGCGATGAGCTGCGTGCCAGTGTGCTGGGGCGAGTCGTCCAATCCAAAAGCCAAAGCGTACTTTGACGCGTATTTTGCGGCCGGTGCACCAAAGGGTGTGACGTCGTCCGTGTCGCTGCTCTATTACGATTATGTGCATTTCCTTGCCGAAGCATGGGAAAAGGCTGGTTCGCTCGATCCCGACAAGACGGTTGAAGCGCTAAAAACATTGCATCACAAGGGTGTGGTTTCCGACGACCTCGCGTTCAACGCGACACACCAGGTAACCCACGCGACCGAAGTCTGCGCAGCAGCGCCGGGTGGCGATATCACCTGCGCCATGCAGGAACCGCCGGCTGACGCGCCAAAACAATAGTCCCCCCAAGGACCCCCGGTCGCCCTTCGGGGCGGCCGGAACGCTATCCGAATGATGATCTGAACCGGAAGCAGACTGTGGACATACTCCTGCAACAAATTCTCAACGGGCTCTCGATCGCCAGCGTAATCACGCTGATCGCAGTCGGTGTCACCTTGATCTTCGGCTTGACCGGCATCATCAATTTTGCCCATGGCGAATTCCTGATGGTCGGCAGCATCGTGACCTGGCTGGCGGTCGCCAACGGCATCAGCTTCTGGCTGGCAATCATCCTTGCAATGATCGTCGTGGCGGTGATGGGCTTCGCTTTGGAGCGCGGCCTTTTCCGCTTCACGCTTGAGCGTCCGACAAATGGATTCATCGTTTCGCTCGGTTTGATCATTGTGTTGCAGCACATCGTCATCTTCTTCTGGAACGCCAATCAGAAAAGCGTTCCGCGGCCACTCAATACGGTGTGGGAGATCGGCGGCGTACGCATAGCGTCCGTCCGGGTCATGGTCATTTTTGTAACTGCCGCAGTCGTCGCCATGACTTTCGTTGCCATCACCAGAAGCCGCTACGGCCGCGCGCTTCGGGCCAGTGTCGAAGACCGCGATACGGCCGCCTTGATGGGAATCCCCGTTCGCCGTTATATCACGGGTGTGTTCGTTCTCGGAAGCGCGCTTGCCGGTCTTGGCGGAGGGCTCCTCATTGCATTGTTTCCAATCACTCCCTTCACCGGAGGAACGATGGTGATGAAAGGCTTTGCGGTCGCGCTTATCGGCGGCCTCGGCAATCTCACGGGAGCGGTTGTCGCCGGCCTCATTCTTGGCATCGTCGAAGGTCTGAGCGCCGGTTACGGCTTCTCTGAATGGACCGATGCGTATTCGTTTGGGCTGATGATTCTCGTATTGCTCTTCCGGCCTAATGGTCTCTTCGGCGGGACGAGCGGCCCGAAGATGGCATGAACGCGATATATAGAAGAGTGTTACCCCTGATGCCCGTAAGCAACTCATTCCGATCGCTTCTACCAGTCCTCCTTCTACTTGTGCTGTTGGCATTGGTACCGCTTTTGTCGCCGAGCAACCGCTTTCTCTCGTTGGCCATCTCCGCCGGCATCAACGTTATCGCGCTGTACGGTCTGTCCGTACTCTTCGGCCAAACCGGCATACTCTCGATGGGCCATGCCGCATTGGTTGGAATCGGAGCCTATACGGCCGCAATCCTTGCGCGCGATTTCAACATAGGGTTCTGGCTCTCCATTCCACTGGCAGGGATCATGGCAGCCATCGTCGCGGCACTGATAGGCATCCCCTCGCTCCGCGTCAGCGGCCACCATTTCGTCATTATGACGTTTGCTTTCGGGCAGTTGCTGTCGATCATCCTGACCAATGGCGGCGACTATACCGGGGCTGCGTCCGGACTTGATGTGCAGCAGCCCGTTTCCTTGTTCGGCTTGTCGATAGACGTGCTAACGCACTACTATCTGATGGTGGTCTTTTTCGTGGCGCTGAGTGCCATTGCCAGCTGGGCCATCATCAATTCCCGCTACGGCCGGACTCTTCGTGCGATCCGCGAGAACGAGAAACTCGCAGCTTCGCTTGGCATCAATGTTGGCCGCCACAAGATCGGAGCCTTCATTGTCAGCGGTGTATTTGCTGGTGCATCGGGTGTTCTACTCGCCTATTTCCTGCGGCACATCTCCCCCAGCCAGTTCTCGTCCTTTCCAAGCATTTATCTCGCGCTGATGGTGATGATAGGCGGGGCGCGGCTTTTGCTCGGACCTCTCGCTGGCGGAATACTCGTCGCATTCCTGCCGGAACTGCTCAACCTTGATCCCGTTCAGTCGCGCATTCTCTACGGTGTCTGCCTGATCGCGGTGATCCTGCTTCTTCCAAATGGTCTGATCGCCGGAATTATTGCTGGCTGGCACAGGATATTCGACCGCCGTCCCGCTCAGCCAAGCGAGCCTGCCGTCGAACGGGAGGGTAAATAATGGGTGCGTTGCTCGATATCAAAGGCTTGCGTAAGCAGTTCGGCGGCGTTACCGCACTCGCCGGGGTGGACTTGGCCGTAGACGAAGGAGAGATCCTCGGTGTCGTTGGACCGAATGGCTCGGGCAAGACGACACTGTTCAACTCCGTGACTGGGGTGCACAAGCCGACTGCCGGCACGGTATCGTGGCGCGGCCGGGACATCACCGGAATCCCGGCAAATGCCGTATCGCGCGCCGGCATCGCTTATACTTTTCAGCAAGCCATGGCCTTTCCCGGTTTGAGCGTTTTTGAGAACGTCCAGATCGCGACGGAGCATTGCAGCAATGCGCTTGCAAATTTTCCTTGGACGACACCGGCAAGTCTTCTCGAATTCGTCGGCCTGTCAGGATTGTCCGAAGAAAAAGCGGGCATATTGCCATTCGGACGCCTTCGATTGCTGGGTCTGGCTTTGGCGCTGGCAACACGGCCATCGCTCATACTGCTGGACGAGCCGGCAGCCGGATTGAACGATCGCGAGACAAAAACGCTGGTGCATCTGGTTGAACAGTTTCCGGAGCATGGCATAAGCGTTTGTGTCATCGACCACGATATGAAACTGATGCAGATGCTGTGCCGACGCCTCGCCGTATTGGACTTCGGGTCAAAAATCGCTGACGGGCCCACCGCGGATGTGCTGAACGATCCCAAAGTCCTCGAAGTCTATCTCGGAGGGGCGCTGTAATGCTGCTCACCATCTCCGACATAACCACAGGCTACGGCCCGACAATCGTCAATCGCGGCGTTTCGTTGACCCTGGCAGCACGGGAAGTTGTTACGGTTCTCGGTCCCAATGGTGCGGGCAAGTCGACACTTTTGCGCACGCTCGCCGGTCTGGTGAAGCCCCGCAGCGGCTCGGTCATTTTCGATGGTTCCGATGTCACCGGTCAGGCACCCGATGTCATGGCACAACGCGGAATGGTGCTCGTCCCCGAAGGCCGCCGCATCTTTACCGATATGACCGTCGAAGAAAATTTGCGGCTCGGAGCTTATACGCGCCGGGACGGGGAGGGGATCGACGCAGACGTTAAAACCATGGAAACATTCTTTCCCATTCTCGCAGTCAAGCGCCGGGACAAGGGTGGTTCACTGAGCGGCGGCCAGCAGCAAATGCTGGCAATCGCCCGGGGTCTCATGGCGCGGCCGCGTATCCTTCTGCTCGATGAACCGTCACTCGGTCTTTCGCCGCTGCTGGTCAAAGAAATCCAAGGTATCATCCTCGGTATCGGCGAACGCTTCGGCGCTTCAGTTTTGCTGGTTGAACAGAATGCAGGGCTTGCACTTTCGGTTGCAAGCCGGGGGTATCTGATGCAAAACGGACGCATTGCTATATCAGGACCGATCGAGGAGCTCAGGGATATGTCGCTGATGCGCGAGCTCTATCTTGGCGGCGTCGCGGGGTAGGAAAATGGCGGATGAAACAATCACCATATCTTTCGGTCGCGGCCATCTCCCATTAAGGCTGCCGGGCATCGCGAGACCGACGATCATCCGGAAGCAAGCCTTGCCGAAGATCGCCGATCAGCCGGCAGCCATCACGGCGGCACTGAACGGGCCCATCGGATCACCGCCGCTGGCCGAACTTGCACGAGGACGCAAAAGCGCATGCATCCTCATATGTGACATCACCCGTCCCGTGCCAAATCGGCTTTTTCTGCGCCCGATGATCGAAACCATGATCGAAGCGGGCATACCCCGCGACAAGATTGTCGTTCTCATTGCCACCGGCCTGCACAGGCCCAACCTCGGCGATGAACTTGCCGAACTAATCGGCGATCCCTGGGTGCTCGAAAACGTGCGGGTGGAAAACCACTATGCCCGCAACGAGGAAGATCATATCGACCTCGGGCCGACGGCGACACGCGGAACTCCGGTCAAACTCGACCGGCGGTTCGTGGAAGCCGACCTTCGAATTGCCACCGGGCTAGTCGAGCCGCATTTTATGGCCGGCTGGTCTGGCGGACGGAAGGTGATTGCGCCGGGTGTGGCGCATCATGAGACGATCCGCACGTTCCATTCGGCCCGGTTCATGGAGGATCCGCTCGCGGTCCAGTGCAATTTGATTGGCAATCCCCTGCATGAAGAGCAGCTGGAAATCGTCCGGATGCTTGGCGATGTTTATGGACTTAACACAGTCCTTGATGAAGATCGCGATCTGGTGTGCGTCACCTTTGGCGAGATTATTGCGAGCCATGCGGCGGCCGTGGCGTTTGTCAGTGAGGTTACGCAGATTGCGTCGCCGAGAAAGTTTTCAACCATCGTCACGTCATCGGCCGGCTATCCGCTCGACAAGACCTATTACCAGACGATCAAGGGCATGGTGACACCACTCGATATTCTAGAACCCGGCGGCACACTGATCATCGCTTCGGAGTGTTCGGAAGGATTTGGCTCAGCGGAGTTTCGCGAAGCTCAGGCACGTCTTGTCGAACTCGGGCCCGAGCGCTTTCTTGCGACATTGACTGCGAAGAACCTTGCTGAAATCGACGAATGGCAGACCGAGATGCAGTTGAAGTCAATGCGGTTTGGGCGTGTCGAACTCTATACCACCGGATTGTCCGGTGATGACCGGACGCTAACAGGCGTTCACATGATTGACGATATCGGCAAGGCAATCGAAAGAAGCATTGCCCACAGCGGCGATAGAGCGGTCGCGATCATACCGGAGGGCCCCTATGTCGTTCCGCGTTTCGCCGCCTGACAGTTCAGCTTTCGCCTCTTCGGGCGCGGTCACGCAGCTCGACGAAGCGGGCGGAACTTTTGGTCAGATGCGTACGAACGGCTTTCTGAGCAGCACGTTCATCCTGGTCGCGGATTGCCGAAAGGATCGCGCGGTGTTCGCGCTGCATACGGGCGACGTGTTTTTGCCGTTCCGCGGCGTTCATCGTGTCAAATCTGACCCATTGGCGCGGGACCATGGCGCTGCCGAAGGTATCGAACAGCCGGGCGTAGTAGGAGTTCTGGGTTGCAACAAGGATAGCGCGGTGGAAGGCGAAATCCTCTTCAGCGCCCGGACCACCAGCCTGGATGGATTTCTCAAGAGCATCAAGTCTCGACGCCATCCGATCCACATCGTCTTGCGTGCGACGCTGCGCAGCAAGTCCCGCAGCCTCGACCTCGATACCCATGCGCAGTTCGAGGATACGGAGCACCTCGTCGATCGATTCAAGGTCGGTCGGTATGATGGAAAAGGATCTGGGCGTCGGATCGTCCGAAACAAACGCCCCAAGACCTTGTTTGGTGGTGATAAGGCCTTTGGCACGCAGCGAGGCCAGAGCCTCGCGCACAACTGTGCGGCTGACGCCGGTTGCGATCATGATCGCCTGTTCGGTCGGCAGACGCTGACCAGGTGCAAGGTCGCCCGATTCAATCTGTGCGATCAGCGTATCCACCAACCCGCTGCGCAGATTGGGCGTTTGCTGGATCGTATTGAAAAGCGTGGTTTCCTGCTCCTTCATCGTCTGAAACGACCTTCATTGGGAATCGCATTGAAAGATTTCATGACAATGTTGCTATCGCAACGAACGGAAAAAAGCAAAACGGGTGTGGTCCACACGATCAACATCCCTGGGAGGACAGCATGAAAGACAGGATCGGCTTCATCGGACTGGGTAGTATGGGTTCAGGCATGGCCGCTAACCTGCTTGCCAAGGGCCGGCCGCTCACTGTTTTCGCGCATCGCAGCCGCGAGGCGCTCGAGCGGCTGGTCAAGGACGGGGCGACCGAGGCTGCGACACCGAGGGACCTCGCGCTCGCATCGGATGTCGTCATTCTCTGCGTTACGGGTTCGCCCCAGGTCGAACAGGTTCTCAAGGGCGCGGACGGATTGCTCGCAGCAGATAAAGCGCTGTTTATCATCGATTGCTCGACCTCCAATCCCGCTATAACCGCGCAACTGGCAGCGGAACTGGGGGAAGGCAGCATCCTGATCGATGCACCGCTGGCTCGCACACCGAAAGAAGCAGCGGAAGGTGCGCTTGACGTCATGGTAGGCGGATCCGCAGAAACGGTGGCGCGGGCACGGCCAATCCTCGAGGCATTCGCCGCGCGCATCATCCACACGGGCCCGACGGGCAGCGGCCACACGATGAAGCTTCTCAACAACTTCCTTTCCATGGGCTATGCCACGATCTATTCGGAAGCGCTTGCGCTTGGCGCAAAAGCCGGGTTGACGCCTCAGGTTTTTGACAGCGTCATCCGCGGTAGCAGGATGGATTGCGGGTTCTATCAGGCCTTCTTTGAATTCGTCCTCAACCGCAACCCCAACGCGCAACGCTTTGCCATGGTCAACGCGCTCAAGGACATGTCCTATCTGGCGTCCTTCGCGCAGTCGGCATCGATCGCCAATCCCATCGGCGCAGCGGTTCGCAATTCCTTCGCGACAGCGGTGGCGACTGGACACGGCGAGGAATTCGTGCCCGCATTGTCCGATGTGGTAGCAGGTCTCAATGGCGTATCGTTGACCAGCCCGGCACCATTGGCCGATTGACGGGAAATCAGAATTTCATGGAACTGCATCTCGATCTTGTTGGCGGCATCGCAGGTGACATGTTCGTTGCTGCCATCCTTGATCTGCAGCCGGATCTGGAAGCGGGCTTGATGACTGCACTGTCATACGCCCCGATGCTGGAGGGTGTATCGTGCAGGACAGTCAGCCATGATGACGGTATATTGACCGGCCGCCGCTTCCTCGTCGAACGGTCAGGCCCGGATACAACCCACGGACACCATCACCATACGGCATGGCGCGATATTCGGGCGGCGTTATCAGCTTCGTCGCTCGACGCAGATACCACCCGACATGCCATCGGCATCTTCTCACTATTGGCGGATGCCGAGGCGCGCGTGCACGGCTCCGCCGCCGAAGCAGTGGAGTTTCATGAAGTCGGCGCATGGGATTCGATCGCCGATATCGTCGCTGCTGCCTATCTGATCGCCCAGTTAAATGCGACGCGCTGGACGTCCGGCACCATCCCACTCGGTTCTGGCAGAGTGCGCACAGCACACGGTATTTTACCGGTTCCGGCACCGGCAGCCGCCCTGCTGCTCGAGGGCCTGCCAACCATCGACGACGGGATCCCCGGAGAACGGGTAACACCCACCGGGGCGGCGATCCTGCGCTATCTTTGCAAGCAGGGGACGATATCGCCGCAACCGCGGCGGCTCGTCGCATCGGGTTTTGGCTTTGGCACGCGCAAATTGCCGGGAATGAGCAATTGCGTGCGCGTGATTTGTTTTGAGCCTGTTGCAGCAAGTGTTGCCGGAAGTGATCGGGTCGCGGTTCTAGAGTTTGAAATCGATGACCAGACCGGCGAGGATCTCGCCCAGGGGATCGAAAACTTGCGAGCGCATAAGGATGTGCTCGATGTGGTCCAGATGCCTGTCTTCGGCAAGAAGGGCCGGATGATGACCGGCGTGCGCGTTCTGGCAAAACCCGACGCGGTTGGGCAGATCGCGGCTTTGGCCTTCGATGAAACCACGACCATCGGCATTCGTCACGCTATTGTCGACCGCGCGATCTTGCCGCGCGAAATCGTTGATGCAGAGGTGGAGTTCAGTCCCATGCGTGTCAAACTGGTGAAGCGGCCGAGCGGACAAACCGCGAAAGCGGAGGCCAGTGATGTTGGCGACACGGCCAATGCAGCGACGAGGCAAAGACGCAGACAAGAGGCGGAAGCGGCGGCAAAGACGGGAATGAAATCGTGAAGAAGACGCTTGAAGACATACTAGTCGGGTTAAGTCCGCTGACCGTCGCCGTCAGTGGCGGGGTCGATTCAATGACACTCGCAGCGGCCGCACATCGCCTGAGCGGACGTGACGGCGTGAATATGGTTCACGCTGCTTCGCCCGCGGTGCCACCCGAAGCCACGCAAAGGGTGCGGGATTGGGCAGTCAGGGAAAACTGGGACCTTCAGGTAGTGGATGCGGGCGAATTCGCAGACGCCAACTATCGCAGCAACCCGGTCAACCGCTGCTTTTTCTGCAAGGGCAATCTCTATGGCACGATCGCCCGACATTCGAGCCGGCAGATCGTGTCCGGCGCCAACGTCGATGATCTGGGCGAATATCGTCCCGGACTCGATGCGGCGCGTGATCATGGAGTGCGGCACCCTTATGTCGAAGCGGGAATGTACAAGGACGATGTCCGTCAACTCGCGCGCGGACTTGGACTTGGCGATGTCGCAGAGCTTCCCTCTTCGCCTTGTCTTTCCAGCCGTGTGGAAACTTCCATTCGGATCGAACCGGAAACACTGGGTTTCATACATTCGGTGGAAACATTCCTCGCCGAGAAACTTCAGCCACGGACAGTGCGCTGCCGGGTTCGCAGCACTGGAGTGGTCGTCGAACTTGACGCAGAAAGCTTGCAATCGCTGACGGTGGCTGACAGCACATTGCTGGAGACGTCGATCATGTCGTTCTTGCCCCTCAATCTGGCCGGAAAATCCCTTGCCTTCGCGCCGTACCGGAACGGCAGCGCCTTCCTGCGGACCGGCACATCATGACAACGGAAACTGTGCTTGATTTCGACCGAACCAATCGCATCGGCCTCGATGAAGCGATCTTCTGCGCCGGGAAATCCGTGGACCAGATTGGGGCCATCCTCGAATTGGCGAACGCACGGGGTGCCGGCTTGCTGCTGACGAGGCTGACGGTGGAAAAGCTGGAAGGTCTCTCCGCCGCGAACCGTGATGCGATTGACTACTGCGCGGTTTCAAGCACCGGATTTTTCGGATCGTTAAAACCAATCGAATCACGAGGGGCCATAGCAATCGTCGCCGCCGGCACCTCCGATATCGGGGTCGCGCGGGAAGCAGAACGAACCCTCCGTCATGCTGGCGTCGGGGCGACGGTGATTGCCGATGTCGGTGTCGCGGGTCTCTGGCGTCTCACCGAACGACTGGAAGAGATACGAACACATCCAATCGTCATTGCGGCCGCCGGAATGGATGCGGCCTTGGCAAGCGTACTTGGCGGACTGGTATCAAGTACCATTATCTGCGTTCCGACATCGATCGGATATGGTGCTGCCGAAGGAGGGCGCACCGCGCTTAACGCCATGCTTGCCAGTTGCGCACCCGGCCTCGTGGTCTGCAACATCGACAATGGCTACGGCGCCGCCAGTGCCGCGCTGCGTATTCTTTCAAGCTCTGAACGGCTGCGCCGTTCAGGCGTTTGACCAGCCGCCATCGACCACAATGGCATTTCCGGTCATGAAGGCCGAGTCTGCACTAGCGAGGAAAACCACAAGCTCGGCGACCTCTTCGGCAGTGCCTAGCCGGCCCATCGGCTGGCGCGCGATAAAGGCCGACCGCGCGGCTTCGTAGTCACCCAATGCGCGCATCCGATCATGCAATGAGGGGCTGTCGACCGTTCCAGGGCAGATCGCGTTGGCCCGGATACCTTTGCCGACATAGTCGAGAGCGACCGATTTCGTCAGGCCGATGACGGCAGCCTTGGTCGTGCCGTAGATGAAGCGGTTGGGCGCGGCGATGATCGTCGAAGCAACCGAGGCCATGTTGATGATGGAGCCGCCACCGCGGTCAATCATGCCGGGAAGGAAGGCCCGGATCATCCGGTACATGGCGCGGATATTCAGACTGACGGAAAAATCAAAGGCATCCTCGTCGCAGTCGAGGATGGCGCCATGATGGACGAACCCGGCACAATTGAAGAGAATGTCCGGTGCCACGATTTCGGCGGCAAAGGCGGTGATGGCTGCGGGATCGAGCACGTCCAGTCTGCGGATGCTGATCCCGGTGATGTCATTGAACGTATCCAGTTTGGCCTGATCAAGATCGGTGGCTATTACCTTTGCACCTTCGCGTGAAAGGGCCAGGACAGCGGCACGCCCCATACCCTGTCCGGCAGCTGTTACGACTGCCGTCTTTCCCTCAAGCCTGCGTGTCATTTTAACCCGTCCTTGGAATTGTTGTGTGTGAAGTAGAGCGTCTGAAAGCTAATCGTCTCAGAGGTCATCGATACGAAGGCCCACACGCCGCGCTGCGCCATTAAGGTGCAGTTGCATGGCTTCTTGGGCAGCGTTGGCATCGCCGGCTGTAATCGCGTCGAGAATGCGATTGTGTTCGCCAAGCGTCGTGCTTGCCATATCATCGGAGCCCTGCTGGTCGCCCGCCGCGAGAATACTCTCGCGCACCCGCTCGGACACGAAGATCAAGAACTGTTCCATGTAACTGTTGCGGGTTGCCGCGACGATGGCGCGATGAAATTCGAGATCAGCCTTCAACCAGGCGACACTGCCATAAGGCGCAGTGTTCATTGCCGTCAATGCGCTTTTCAAGGCTTCAAGGTCAGCATCGGTCCGCCGCTCGGCAGCAAGGGCCGCAGCCTTTACCTCCAGTGCACCGCGCAGTTCGAACAGGCTCTTGAACGCGTCCGCCTGTTGCAGGGCATCGTGATCGATGGTCAGTACCGGAGAATTCGCGACGTTTGCCACAAAGGCCCCGCGTCCTTGCTGCGACCAGATGCGGCCCTCGGAACGCAACCGGGCAATAGCCTCTCGCACCACGTTCCGGCTAACGCCGAAGGTGGTGGCAAGCGCCTGCTCGGTCGGTAATTGGTCGCCGGGGTTCAGCCGCCCGTGAGCGATCTCACGGGAGATCGAACTGGCCACCAATGTCGAAAGATGGGGCCCGCGATTGACCTTGTCGAGCTTCAACGTCATCGATCAGCTATACCCCCAATACTTGAATGTGTCCCCAGGATCCGGCCATCGCTAAGAATGTGCTTTGGATCGAAAGCGTCCTTGAGTCGCCCGGCAATGTCGAGAGTAACTTTATCCACCCGATCGAGAAACGCCTTTTGTTTGACCCGGCCGATACCATGTTCGGCGCTGATCGATCCACTGTAACGGTCTACCACATCGAAGATAATCGTTTCTGTCTCGTGAAACAGATGTTCGATCTCTTCAGGTTCGCTGTTTGCCGGGGGTACGATGTTGAGATGAACGTTTCCATCTCCGACATGACCATATGTCACGGCCAGGGCTTCAGGATGGTGCTTGGCAAGTTCGGCCAGCGCATCTGCGACGAAATCCGCAAGCTTCGAGATCGGCACTGAAACATCCGTCCTCAGATAGCGGCCGCCGCCGCCTTGCGCCTCGACCATCGTCTCGCGCAACAGCCAAAGCCGCTCGGCTTGCGCTTTGCTGGACGCCACGACGCCATCCACAACGATATCTCCGGCATCGCCAAGAAAGTCTTCGAGGATCGCTTTCAGATCCACCCTGCCACCGGCGGAAGCCTCGATCAGAACGTAGACAGGGTAGGGCGCGCTCAAGGGGTCCGCCAGTCCGGCACCGGCATTCAATGCAATGTCGATACCGCCACGAAGGATCAGCTCGAAGGCCGTCAGCAAGTCGCTGCATTCACGCCGGGCGCGGGCGTAGAGCGCCATGGCATCTTCGACCGACCGCAAGCCCACCAGCGCGGTTACGACCTGCGTTGGCCGCGGAAAAAGTTTGAACGCAGCGGCGGTAATGATCCCCAGCGTACCCTCGCTGCCGATGAACAATTGCTTCAGATCGTAGCCACGATTGTCCTTGCGCAGGACTTTCAAGCCATTCCACACCCGCCCGTCGCCAAGGACGACCTCGAGGCCAAGCACAAGGTCTCGCGTCATGCCATAGCGCAGGACGTTGAAGCCGCCCGCATTGGTTGCGACATTGCCGCCGATCCGACAGCTCCCCTGCGCGCCAAAGGTTATGGGAAGCACGCAGTCATGCGCTTCGGCGAAGCTTTTGGCTTCCTCAAGAATGCAGCCCGCCTCAACCACCATGGCAAAATCGATAGCGCTGATGGAGCGCAATCGGTTCAGACGTTCCAGCGAGATGACGACTTCACCGCCTTGAGGCGCCGCGACGGCAGCGCCCACGAGTCCAGTCAGGCCACCCTGCGGCACGACCGGGATGCCTTCCCTGAAGCAGATCGTCATAAGCGTCGAAACGTCTTCGACGGTGCGCGGACGCGCAACGGCCAATGGCTGACCAAAGTGGTCGCCCGACCAGTCGCGGCTATAGCGTGCCATGTCTGCCTCAGTGGTAAGTAAAATACCCTCTGGCATCGCTGCGGTCAGCGCAGCGAGTGACTTTCTGTTAGAGGGCAGCAATACGTTCATTTCAGATTCTCCGCGACAGCGAAACAACTGGACAACTATCCCTGTTGCCATGTTATCATACAACTGTGATTTGGAATTTCAAGCGGCGGCGGCCTTGCCTTTTGCCAATTGTTATTGAAAATCAACCTAAAGCGATCATCTGCAGGAGGAAGAACACCATGAGTGATCCCAACACACGCTTTCGAATGATGCACACCATGATCCGGGTTTTCGACTTGGAGAAGTCGATCGAATTCTACACCGAGTTGCTTGGCATGAAACTGTTGCGTCGCGACGAGTATCCCGACGGCAAGTTCACGCTGGCATTTGTCGGATATGGTCCGGAGGAGAACAACACGGTTGTGGAGCTTACCCATAACTGGGATCAGGCGGCTCCCTACGAGATCGGGAGCGGCTTCGGTCACCTCGCCCTTGGTGTTAACGACATTTACGCGGTTTGCTCGGAGCTTGAACGTAACGGGGCCAGCATTCCCCGCAAGCCGGGGCCGATGAAGCACGGCACCACGCACATCGCCTTCATTGAAGATCCCGATGGCTATAAGATCGAATTGATTGGCCTTGATACGATGAAATAGGTTCTGCCTGAGGGGCCGCCTGCACGTCCTTGCGGCGCGGCTCCGGCAAGTCATGTGACTAATCCCGATTCTGCTCATTTGATGATCGCGATCTTGCTGCGGTCGATGGTGATGGCCACGGCTGCGATCAGCACGGCGCCAAAAACAACGTTCTCCGCGAAAATATTTACACCGACGAACGTCATGCCGATGCGAACGATCGAGATGATCAGTGCGCCGACGGCGGTGCGGCCAACGCCTCCGAGACCGCCTGTGATTGCTGTACCGCCGACGATAACCGCAGCAATGGCCGGAAGCAGAAGCTGGTTGGCAAGGCTCGGCGAACCGCTTGAAAGGCGCGCCGCGAGGATCACGCCGGCGATGGCGGCGAGGGTGCCAGAAAGGGCGAAGGCAATGATCTTGGTGCGATCCACATTGATACCTGCCGCATAGGCCGCCGGTTCGCCAGCACCCACAGCCAGGCTCTGCCGCCCGAAGCGGCTATAGCGCAAGCCGAGATAGCTCGCGAGCCCGACGCCGATAGCGATCAGGACAACAACGGGTGTTCCGGCAATCGTCGCATTGATCCAGGAGGTGCTTGCCCGCCCGCCTTCCTCGATGGTGATCGCCCGGCCGTTTGCCAGCCACAACGCCATGCCCGCAACCACGCCGCCAGTCGCAAGCGTTGCCACAAATGACGGCACGCGCAGCCAGACATGGACAACGCCGCTGAGAATACCAAAGACCAGACCCGCCGCAATCGCCACGGGAAAGGCGAGCAGCCCCATCGACGGCAGCAACTGGGCGAGAATGACACTGGCAAGCGAGGCGACGGCCTGAATGGAAAGATCGATGCCGCCGATAAGAATGACGAAGGTGACACCGGTCGCCAGAATGAATAGCACCGCTGTGTTGGACAAGAGCAGCGCCAGGGTTTCACCGGTTAAAAAACCGGGGGAACCTATTTCGACGATGATGACGAGCACGACGAGCAGCGCTGGAGGGATAGCACCCTGGACCCAGGCATTGGCGAGCATGGTTCTGAAATCGAAAGAGTTCTTCATGGTCGCTCCCCTTCTCAAACCATCTCGCGCAGTAGTTCGACCTGATCCGGTTTCTTTCCGCGACTGGCGTCGAACTCTGCGGTGACTTCACCGTCACGCATGACGAATACCCTGTGTGAAAGACCGATCGTCTCGTCGAGCGTGTCGGAGATGAGCAGGATCGCGATACCCTGCGCCGAGAGATCCCTGACGAGATCGTAGACTTCCTCCTTGGCGCCGACATCGAGACCACGCGTCGGATGATCGAGGATCAATACGCGCGAACCCGCTGTCATCCAGCGGGCGAGAACCACCTTCTGCTGATTGCCGCCGCTGAGTTTGCGGCAAGCCGCATCCGGTCCGGGCGTCTTGATGCGCAGTTTGTTGATCCAGTCAACTGCGAGTTTTCTCTCTTCCTTGTAATTGATCGCTCCGCCGCGCATGACGCAGGAAAGGTCGGCAAGCGTGATGTTCTCCGCAACCGAGAGAAACATCACCAGCCCCTCGACGCGCCGCTCGCGCGGAATATAGCCGATGCTCTTGCGCACGGCCTGTTCCGGCGAGGTAAAGCGGACGGCTTCGCCCTTTATCGTCAACTTGCCTTCGGTTTGAGGCAGGAAACCGCCGATCGTGCGCGTGATTTCCTCGCGTCCCGAACCGACGACCCCGGCGATACCGATGATTTCTCCTGCATGTATCTTGAAGCTGACATCATGGAACGCACCGGCGACACCGAGCTTGGATGCCTCTACGATAACTTCGCTGCGCGGGACGTCCTGCTTGCTTTCCTTGTAGTATTCGGTCTGCAACCCTCGGCCGACCATGATCTCGTGCAGGGCAGGGGCTGTCACATCCTCAGAGCGATGCTCGGCCACGACGGCGCCGTCTTTCATCGTATATACACGGTCGGATATCCGCAGCACTTCCTCGAGACGATGTGAGACGAACACGAAACTTGCGCGCGATTTAAGCGATTTCACCCGCGCAAACAGCACGTCGATGTCGGAAGCGCTCAGGACGGAGGTTGGCTCATCCAGCAGGATGACCAGGGGCCGGTCGACGCTTTCCTCAAGGGTCAGGGCTTTGGCAAGTTCCACCATCTGGCGTGCGGCAAAAGTCAGTCCAGAGGCACGGGCAGTCACGTCGATGTCGACGCCGATCTTTGCAAGCTGGCGGCGCGAGGCATCGTTCATTGCCCGCCAGTTGACGATACCAAAGCGGGTGAATTGGTGCTCCTGCCCGAGATAGATGTTCTCGGCGACCGTCATGTTCAAAAGCAGTGACTGCTCCTGAAATACCATGCCGATGCCATGGCCGGCGGCGTCGCGCGCATTGCGCATGCGAAGTGGCTGGCCGTCGAGCGTAAGCGTTCCCGAATCCGGACGATGCGTGCCAGCAAGAATGCGCATCAGTGTTGATTTTCCGGCACCGTTTTCGCCGATAAGCCCGACCACTTCATTGGGCCGGATTTCGATATCGACGTTTTTCAGTGCGTGTGTGCCGACAAAAGACTTGCTGATTCCGTTTGCTGCAAACATGGCGTCACTTCACGATCTTGAGGTTGAAGCGATCCAGCGACAGCGCAACGGCGGCGATAATCATCAGGCCTTGCACCGTCTGCTGAATATAAGGAGAGATGCCAAGGAGGATCATGCCGTTGGCAAGCACCGTCACGATCAGAACGCCGACCAGCGTATTGAGAACGCCACCTTCGCCTCCTGTCAGTGCGGTGCCGCCAACGACGACGGCGGTCACCGCTGCAAATAGCCGGCCATCGGCAATCACCGCATTGGACTGACCGAGCTGTGCCGCGGCGAGTACACCGGCCACACCGAAGAAGAAACCGGCGAGACCGAAAGCCATGATGCGCACGCGGCGCAGATTGATGCCGGAGAGTTCCGCAACGTCTTCACCGCCGCCGATCGCCATGATGTGACGGCCAATGCGTGTGTGATATTGGATGACGATTGCCACGGCGAATGCAGCGATCGCAATCCAGACTGCCAGTGGAAAGCCGAGGAAGCGTGACAACGCCAGGGCGCGGATATTCTCGTCCATCAAGCGCACGGCCGAACCGCCAAGCATGTAGACTGAAAAGCCGAGGCCGATGAACCATACGCCGAGCGTCGCCATGAACGATGGTATCCGCAGAGTGGTTTGCAGAAATCCGCTCGCCAGACCCATCACCGTGCTCGCTGCTATGGCTGCGATCACGGCAAACCAGCCGTAGTTGTTGGTATTGCTGTCGTTTGTGGCAAGCAGAACCAGCACCATTGCCGCGACCGACACGGCACCTTCAACGGAAAGGTCGATACTGCCGAGCAGGATGATAAAGGTCATGCCCATGGCAAGCGTCAAAGGCACCGCAGCCGAATTTGCAACGCGTATGAGATTGCGCGGCTCGATGAAGTTCGGGTTGGCTATCGCGATAAGGATACAAAGGACGATCAGAACCGCCAATGGCGCGAAGGCACGCCAACGTCTCGCCTTGCCCGCTCGGCTCCAGAACGATTGCATCGCCGTCTTCGGCTCCGTATTCGAAATGGACTTCATGGTTTCAGAATTGATTGTCAACAGACTACATCCCGCATGAAAGATGGGAAAGAACAGTAACCAACGCCACGACTCGCAATAAAGGACGCGGCCGGGCCGCGTCCTTTATTGGTTTTCAGGCGCGAATTGCGCCGGTCACCCGACCCCAGAGATCGTTCCAGTCCATGGTTGGCTTGGAGTCGATATTGTTCTTATAATATTCCTCGACATTGTCCTTCGTGATCGAAACCACTTTGCCGTAGAACTCGCGGTGCTCCGGTGGCTGGGTCGCGGGATCGAATTTCTTCGTGTGGGCATTGTAGCCGATGGATAGGCCCATGCCGCCCTGCCAGAACGGATCAGACGTGATCGTGCAGGCAAATTCTCCCGTACGCACGGCGTCCACGGCGGTCTTGATGCCATCGATGCCGACGATTGGGACCTTGCCGGCAAGACCTTCGGCGCGAAGCGCTTCGAGAGCGCCCGTACCCATGTCGTCGTTGGCTGCCCATACGCCCTTGATGTCATCACCGAACCGCGTGAGAAGATTGCTGGTCAGGTCGAACGCTTCGGTGGACTTCCAGTTTGCAACCTGGAAATCCAGAAGCTTGATGTTCGGGTTCGCGGCAAGAGCCTCGTCGAGACCCTTTTTGCGTTCAATGGCCGCCGTGGTCGAAATCAGCCCGCCGAGTGCGATGATGCCGCCCGAACCGCCGATTGTCTTGAAGAGGATCTCGGCAATCTGCTTGCCGCTGGCGATACCATCGAACTCAATGTGCGATACGTAATTCGGATTGAAGTCGCGCGGATGCAGATCGGCGGGCTTGTTCCACTGGGTCACCACGGAGGCACCGGCACTCTTGCAGGCTTCAACGATGGGGCGCGCATCCGGCGTATCGTTCGGATCGGAATTCAGCACCATGTTGCCGCCGGTCTTGGCGAGCATCGCCTTGATGTCGGCGATCCCTTTTTCGCTGTTGCCCTCGGACACGAGCGTAACGTGCTCCAGACCGACCGAGGCCGCATAGGCCTCTGCGCCTGTCTTCCACACGGCGTGGTACGGGTTCGAAAGCGAGCGGATCGAGGTAACCAGCGTCGGCGCTCCCTGCGCCCACAGCCGTTTCGGCATTGCCGCCACTGCCAAGCCGGCACCGGCGCCCATCATCAACGTCCGGCGGTTTATCTGGCCGAATTGTGCAATACTTGCCCTGTGACTCATTCCTCTATCCTCCCGGGTGGAAATCAGATCTGTGAAAGCCTCTCCTCGAAGCATGAAAATGCAAGTGAAGCGGATGCCGCCAACCTCCTAATTGTACGACAACCCCCCAACACGATAACCATACCCTTTCTCTTGACGCTTCACAAGAGACTTGAGATTGTACGCATCTGAAGGATGCCGGTGCTCTGCCAATTCCAAAGCTTACGTCCGGCACGGGAGGATATGAATGTCTGATTATATCATCGTTGGCGGTGGCTCCGCTGGCTGTGTTCTGGCCGCGCGATTGTCAGAGGATCCGAGCGTATCCGTCACGCTGCTCGAGGCCGGTCCGCGCGATACGAATTTCTACATCCATCTGCCGGTCGGGTTTTTCAAGATGACCGCGGGACCATTGATCTGGGGCTACGAAACCGCCGCAGGAAGCGAGATTGACGGCCGCACCATGGTCTATCCGCAAGCCCGCGTCTTGGGCGGCGGCAGTTCCATCAATGCCCAGGTCTTCACGCGCGGATGCCCGGAAGATTATGACACCTGGGCTTTGGAAGAGGGGTGTGCCGGCTGGTCATTCAAGGACGTCCTTCCATACTTCAAGAAGTCTGAAGGCAATGACACCTTCGTCGGCGATTACCACGGCAATGAGGGGCCGCTCGGCGTCAGCTTTTGCAATCCACACCCGCTGACGCGAATATTTGTGCAGGCTGCACAACAGGCGGGGATGCCCTTCACCGCCGATTTCAACGCCGCCCATCAGGAGGGAACCGGGTTCTATCAAACCACAACGAAAAGGGGCAAGCGCAGCAGCACTGCCGTAGGCTACCTCAAACCGGTGCTCGACCGCAAAAACCTCATCGTTCGAACAGGCATTTTCGTCAATCGCATTGTCATTGACAACGGACGCGCAACGGGCGTCGAAATCACCGAGAACGGCAATTCGTCAATCCTGCGCGCTGAACGGGAAGTGATTGTGGCGGCGGGCGCAATTGGCTCGCCAAAACTGCTGATGCTTTCGGGAATTGGAGATGCGACGCATCTCAAAGCCACCGGCGTGAAAGTCATTATTGATCTACCGGGCGTCGGGCAAAATCTTCAGGACCACATGGATGTCGATGTGCTGGCGGAACTGTCGGGTCCCTATGGCATTGACCGCTACAAGAAGCGTCGTTGGCAATTCATGGCCGGTCTCGAATACACGCTGTTCGGCAAAGGACCGATCGCATCCAACATCGTCGAAGGCGGCGCGTTCTGGTGGGGTGACAAAAGCGAGAAGACGCCGGATATACAGTTCCATTTTCTCCCCGGGGCCGGGGTCGAGGAAGGCATCGGTTCGGTGCCTGGTGGTAATGGCTGTACGTTGAACTCCTATCACGTCCGGCCGCGTTCGCGTGGTTCCGTGACGCTGCGCTCCTCAAATCCACGCGATGCCCCGATCATCGACCCGAATGCCTTTTCGGACCCCTATGATCTGGAACGCGCCATCGATGGCATCATGCTGAGCCGCGAGATTCTCGCGCAGCCTGCATTCCGGCCATTCATTCGCCGCGAGCATCTCCCTGGTGATGCAGTAACGTCGCGAGAAAGTGCAGCCCTCTTCGCCCGGCAATATGCGCGCTCGGCTTACCACCCTGTCGGTACATGCCGCATGGGAACCGGGGAGGGCGCAGTGGTCGATCCGCAACTTCGCGTTCGCGGCATCGAAGGGCTGCGTGTCTGCGACAGTTCGATCATGCCGCGGTTGATCTCCTCGAACACCAATGCCGCCACCGTCATGATAGGAGAAAAAGCTGCGGACATAATCCGCGACGGCAGATAAAGACGTTAACGTCGTCTTACAGGGTTGTCGTACAACTAAATGTTGGATAAAGATGGAAGACTGCGTTTTTTGATGCGCCGCAGGTTCTGATAGGGACATGGCGCCGACAGGGAGATCAAACATGCGAATGAGAGACTTTGGACGCACTGGCCGCAAGGTTAGTGAAATCGGTTTTGGTGCGTGGGCTATCGGCGCTGCCTGGGGTGAGGTGAATGATGAGGAGGCGCTGGCAGCGCTTCATTCGGCGCTCGACAGCGGTGTCAATTTCATCGATACCGCCGACGTCTATGGTGATGGTCACTCCGAGCAGCTGATCGCTAAAGTCGTCAAGGAGCGCGGCGGCGAGAGACCATTCATCGCCACCAAGGCAGGCCGGCGCCTGCCAGAACAGACAGTTGCCGGTTACAGCGCCGAAAACCTTTCGAGCTATATTGAGCGCAGCTTGAAGAACCTTCAAACCGACACGCTCGATCTGGTGCAGCTTCATTGCCCGCCAACAGACCTTTACTATCATCCGGAGGTTTTCGAGAGACTCGACAAGCTGGTCGAGCAGGGCAAGATCATGAACTACGGCGTCAGTGTCGAGCGCGTCGAAGAAGCCCTCAAGGCCCTCGAATATCCCGGCATCATCAGCGTGCAGATCATCTTCAATGCATTCCGCCAGCGACCGGCCGAGCGGTTCTTCGAGCTTGCCGAGGAGAAGAAGACGGCGATCATCGCCCGCGTGCCGCTAGCCAGCGGGCTGCTTTCCGGCAAGTTCAAGCGCGATACGAAATTTGCCGAGAACGACCATCGCCAGTTTAACCGCAATGGCGAAGCTTTCGATGTGGGCGAGACCTTTTCGGGTGTTCCTTATGAAAAAGGTCTCGACGCGGTCGAAAAGGTCCGCCCGCTCGTTTCCGGTGACACGACCATGGCCAAATTTGCATTGCGCTGGATACTGATGTTCGACGCTGTCACCGTCGCAATTCCTGGTGCCCGCAATCCTGAACAGGCACGCTCGAATGCCGAAGCAGTCGAACTTGCTCCATTAACCGCTGATACGATGGATAAGATCCGGGAAATCTATCAGCAGGACATCAAGCCCTACGTCCATCAGCGCTGGTGATTTAGCATGGCATCTCCGATTATCGATTCACATCACCACTTCTGGGATCCGGCAAGTGGTGGTGACTATGGGTGGTTGAGTGGCCCCTTCGAACCGCTCAACCGCAAGTTTGAGCCAGGCGATCTGCGCCCGGCTTTGAATGCCAACGACGTGCGCGGGACTGTTCTTGTGCAGACTTGGAATGATCTCGGTGAGACCTGGGATTTCATCGAGACGGCGGCAAACACCGATTTTGTTGCCGGCGTGGTCGGCTGGGTCGATCTGGCGAATCCGCATGTGGCGGATACGCTTGCGGAACTCCAGCAAAGTCCGAACGGAAAGTGGCTGGTTGGCATACGGCATTTGATCCAGACAGAATCCGATCCGAACTGGCTTTTGCGCGATGATGTACGCAGGGGTCTTCAGGCCGTTCAGGATGCCGGTCTGGTCTACGACCTCGTTCCCAATCTTCCCCAACTCCCGTCGGCGATCGAGACGACACAAACTTTTCCCGAGCTACGCTTTGTTCTCGATCACATTTCCAAGCCAAACATCAAAAACCGCGAGTACGATGAGTGGGCCGAACTCATGCAAGGCTTCCGCAGCGAGCGGCGGCATGTCTGGTGCAAACTTTCAGGCATGATCACCGAAGCCGATTGGCAGAATTGGACGCCTGGCGATCTGAGGCCCTATGTCGACCATGTCCTTGAAATCTTTAGTCCCGACCGTTGCATGTTCGGCACGGATTGGCCCGTTTGTCTGGTTGCAGGCGGCTATGATGATGTTATCGGTGCGTTGCGTGAATGTCTGCCGGATTTGACAGCGCAACAACGCGAACACATTTTCGGCGGCTCGGCCATCGAGGCATATAAGCTACCGGGCTTTCAATTATGAGCCTTGAACCAGTCGGAAAGAGCCGCATTGGATTCGCGTCACGGCTCGGTTTTGGCGCGAGCGGTATCGGCACGCTCTACCGCGACGTGCCGGAAGCGCAAGCGCAGGAGGTGCTGCACAGCGCCTACGATGCTGGATTTCGGTATTTTGATACCGCTCCGCTTTATGGCCACGGCCTCAGTGAATTGCGGCTTGGCCAGTTTCTCCGCACGGTGCCGCGCCAAAGTTTCACGGTTTCGACCAAGGTCGGGCGTTATCTCGTGCCGCCTCGTGGCGAGGATGTCGATTATGGAATTTGGGCGTCGCCGCTTCGCCTGAAGCCAGTATTTGACTACAGCTACCAAGGGACAATGCGGTCACTCGAACAATCGGCCAATCGCCTCGGTTTTTCCGAGTTCGATCTCGTCTATATCCACGATGTCGATCGCTACACACATGGAGAGACCTTCGAACGACGCTTCGATGAAGCAATCGACGGATGTTACCGCGCACTCGATGATTTGCGTAAGGCGGGTCACATAAGAGCGGTGGGTGTTGGCGTCAATGAAAGCGATATTGCAACGCGTTTCCTGCAAAATGCCACCCTTGACGCTGTTATGATCGCTGGACGTTATACCTTACTCGATCAAAGCGCAGCGGATGACCTTCTTCCACTCGCGGCGAGCAAAGGTGTCGAGATCGTGGTCGCCGGGGTTTTCAACTCCGGAATACTGGCCTCGGGCCCCACCTCCGCCAACGTCACCTATGACTATAAGGCGCCACCCACCGCCGTTATGGAGAAAACCCAGCGCCTCGAGGCCTTGTGCGAAAAGCACAATATACCCCTACAGGCTGCCGCGCTTCAATTTCCGTTTCGCCACTCGTCCGTTTCAGTTGCCGTCATTGGTATGAGCCACAAGGAACGCGTCGATCAGAATGTCCGTTGGCTCGAATGGGAAATTTCGAGGTCTTTCTGGGATGATGCCGCGCAGTCGAATCTGATCGCAGGATAGCCTGGCGCCCGATGTCAAACCTGATGGCACTCGCTCGGTGAATGCTATCGCTTTGCCGCCGACCTTCCCGATATATGCTTCGAAGTGGTCTTGTCACATAAACGTAGCGTCAGCACTTCTGAGCTAGAAGGCGTGGCATGAACCAGCCTGCCGTCAGCTACAAGCGTCACCGTTTCCCGGCTCAGATCATCGCCCGTGCCGTATGGCTCTACTACAGATTTCCATTGAGCTTGCGGCTCGTTGAGGAAATGCTGCTGGAACGCGGGATCACTGTCTCTTATGAAACGGTCCGGCGCTGGGGGATCAAGTTCGGCCCGAGCTATGCCCGGCGCCTTCGTCGCAAACAGCCAAGCCGGCCTGACGTCTGGCACCTCGACGAGATGGTGATCACCATCGCAGGCAGGAAGTGCTGGTTGTGGCGGGCTGTTGATCAGGAAGGCTATGTACTCGACGAGATTGTCCAAAACCGTCGTAATACCAAGGCTGCCAGACGTTTGCTGATGCGCCTGCTGAAGAAGCAGGGTATGTTGCCGAAGCGGATGATCACGGACAAGTTGCGCTCCTATGGAGCAGCACGGCGTCAGATCATGCCGGCCGTTGAACATCAGAGCCACAAGGGGCTGAATAACCGGGCGGAGAATTCGCACCTGCCGCTACGAAAACGTGAGCGGATAAAGCAGGGCTTCCGATCTCAAGGAGGCCTGCAATGCTTCGTCGCGATCTTCTCAGCTCTTAGAAATGTGTTTGTCCCACCTCGCTCTGACCGTTCAGCATATGCCATCCGCCACCATCGTCTCGATGCGATGGCGCAGTGGAACATCGCAACGATTGCGACTGCCTGAAACAGACCGTAGAGAGGCAAACCCCACTTCAACTCAGTTTATGTGACAAGACCATCCAGCACATTCGGCATGATGACCGCACGGTCGCCCGCATCTTTCGGCAGGCCGCGCCGACGTGGCCTCGCCCGGAGCGCATTCTGACGCATCAGCCGCTCAATGCGATGAAGACCGCACGACAAGCCTTCAGCCAGCACATTATGCCAGACACGCCGGGCAAAGTAGGCTGCGGTCTTTTTTAGAATATCGCGCTCCGCCTTCAGCTTCGCGACCTCGCGCCGCAGCCGTTCGATCTCAAGCTGTTCCGGCTTCATCTGTCCATGCCCAAGGACTGGACCGGATCGGAGCCATGCTCCCTGATCCATTTGCGCAGCACATTCTCGTGGACATCGAGGTCGCGGGCAGCCTGTGCAACAGCGACACCACGCTCCTTCACCAGCTTCACCGCTTCAAGCTTGTATTCGCGGCTGAACTTTCGTCTTTGCATTCATACTCTCCGGTTTCATGCAGAACACCTTAACTCAGTGTCTATGAAACCGGCAGCAGGCCAATGTAGTGTATACCTGAGCGACCGGGATAAGCATTAATTCATACCAAAGATCGGCGATTCAGCCATGAATTCGCAGAGAACCTTTGCGGCTTTATGCTGCTAATACTCCCTCTAGTGAACTATTTGAAGCTATAGTAGAGTTAATGGCAAGGCAGAACGGCATTTATCGATTGACAGGGTTACGTATTCAGAAAATCAAATAAAATCCGGGGTTTAGGCGGAATGAAGCTGGCGGTTTTTGGAGAGGCAACTGTTAGTCTGGGCGGGCAACTCGTCCCGCGCGTACCTGCGAACTTTCTTCGTATAATAGTCTATCTGCTTCTCGAGAGTCCCAATCATTCTGTTTCCCGCGGCAAGCTTGCTCAGGTTTTCTGGTCCGATACGGATCAGGCCCATGCTTCCATGAATTTGCGCCAGAGCCTGGCGCGCATCCGCAAATTTCAGGAACAGTACGGCCTCAACCTTGTCCAGGGCGACGCCACATATGTCTATCTTAACCTGTCGCAGGTGAGAGCAGAACTGCTCAGCATCGATCTCCTTGAATATCTGGAATTTGCGCAGTTGGGCGACATAGAGTCTGTCCTCAGTCTCGCCGGCCTTTATACTGGCGACCTGCTCGCGCATAACGAGCCGCAGAACTCCGATTTCGACGAATGGCTGGACGTTCAGCGCGTCAAGCTGCGCGATGATCTGATCACGACACTCTTGAGGATGGTCAACCAGCCGGTTGGCGTCAGCATCGATGAAAAGCGTCAATGCGCCCGCAAGCTGATCGAGATCGATCCCTATCAGGAGGTCGGCTATCGCACTTTGATGCAGACCGCATCGCAACTGGGTCTGATCGCGAAGGTGGAACGCACGTTCCGCGAATGCGCCAAGAAGCTCCGTGACGATCTCGATGTCGATCCGGAAGAAGAGACGATCGAGCTCTATCAGCAGCTGCTGCCCAAGCTTTCACCAGCGACAACGCGAGCCCTGATCCTGCCGCAGCCGGCTCCTCCGCTCGTTGCCAATGGCGTGGAGATCCAGACCCCGCAATCGATCCTGGCGACGACCCAGCTTGAGCAGAACAAGAAGGCTGGTCTGCCGCGAGTCATGGTCCTTTATATGCCGCATAATGCAGCGGATCCGATGGAGCAGCTTGCAGCCTCGCTGGTAGACGATATCACCATCGGGCTTTGCCGCCTGCGTACACTGTCGGTTGTGGCGCCCTATACATCGAAGAGGGTTGTCACCGATTCCCCGATAGACAGTTTTGAGGGTTTGCGTGAACAATTCGGCGTCAACTATGCGGTCGACAGCAAGATCGTTCGCCTCGACGGTTTCTGTTTCCTGTCGGTGAAGCTTATTGATGTCGCCACCCAGGAAATCGTCTGGGCGGAAAAACAGAAGTTCGACTATGTTCTGCCCGAGCAGCAATATCGCCAGCTGTCGATCCGCATCATTCTCTCCGTCGTCTCGCTCATCAAGAAGTCCGAACTCGATCGCTACAATAAGCTCTACCAGGATCCGAACGCCTACTACTGGTATCTGATCGGCAAGAGGGATGTCGACAGATTCGACCTTCCGAAATTGCGTCAGGCGCGCCAGGCCTTCAAGAATTCTCTCACTGCGTCACCGGACTTCGTGCCGGCGCTCAGCGGCATCGCGCGCACGATGCAAAAGGAATGGCTCATGCTTGCGCGGAGTGAGAAAGATATCCTGCTTGAGGGTGAGCAGGTTGCCAAGCGCGCCGCACCAACCGATCCGGACGATGAACGGCCTTTGCGCGAACTTGGCACCATCAGCATGTATCTCGGCAAATTTGACAACAGTCTTGAATATTTCGACCAAGGCGAATCCATCAATCCGCAACATGCCGATCTGCTTGCCGATTATGCCGATGCGCTGACCCACTATGGCGATCTCCATATGGCCCTCGAAAAAATTGAACAAGCGATTCAACATAATCCCCTCGCTCCGGATTATTACTATTGGGTGGGGGCAGGAACTCTTCATAGCCTCGATCGTCACACCGAAGCCATCAGCTTTCTTGAGAAAATGAAAAACCCCCGCGCTGCAGCCCGCCTCATGGCTGCAAGCTGGGCGATGCTTGGCGAGAAGGAAAAGGCGACCGAATACCGAAACTATGCGCTGGTAGATAGTCCGACCTTTCGGATTGATGCGTGGACCAAGAGTGTTTGTCTGAGGGTTCCCGAACAGCGCGCAAAATATGAAGCATCCTTGCGTGAAGCAGGGTTCCAGTAGTCTTCAACTTCAAATCCAACACAGGAATTATCTGCATGGCGAAGTACAGAGCACGATGAGTTTTGGTTGGTCAATGTTGAGAGGGGGACGTCGTCGCCGGCTGACAGGGCTTTAACGGCCTGGGGTGCACTTGATGATGAGTTAGTTAAGATTGTTACGAGAACGCGAAAAAGCACGGAATAATCGCAATCAAGAGAGTAGATATTGCGGTCGCTGTAGGCAGTCGATCCAATGTGCCGACAGATAGCATTCGACGATCTGGATGTGATAAGAATAAGGTAAAGTACTGGACATTAAAAAGATGAAGTGAATTGTTTTCTTGATCAAAACCGGAATCGTCATATCTTTGCCGTGTGGGCTCTCCTTCATAGAAAGGTTATTCGCATGGCAAAGTATCAAATCGTGGATGACTCAGACACCAACAAGCTCTGGCTCGTGAACATGGAAACACACAGTGCCGAGTATCTCGATCGGGAGGTGATCGGTTCCTTGGGATTAGCAGGCCTGGAATTCTTGAATTCGATCAACAAATTGACAAACCGCGGAATAGCCGCGGGCGATAGTCGAAGCGATGCGTCTGAACGGGCGCTCTCCTTCGATGGCCGTAGCCAACCGTCCGAGCGGGCTCTTTCCTTCGACGGTCGCAGCGATCCGTCCGAGCGGGCGCTCTCCTTCGACGGTCGCTGCAACCCGTTTGAACGGGCGCGTTCCGCTGGTCCGGCTGCTTTAGAGTGACCACATTGCAAACACGTTCCGGCACCTGGATGGTTTGCAAGATTGCTGCTTCGCGGACTGATGGAGGGCAATGAAACCATTGGCAGGGATTCCGGTTTTGGTTGATTGACGGCGGACGAAGCGAACCTTCGTGTTGCCCCCATCTCGATGAACCGTCATCGACAACGCTAACTGATGCGGACGTCACCGTGAACCGGTTGCGGCCGCACTTTCCCCGTTTGGGCATCGTCCGGATGGCCGAGGTGACCGGCCCTCGACCGGATCGGCATTCCTGTGTGTATGGCCGTTCATCCCAACAGCCGCATGCTCCGCCAGCCAGGGCAAAGGCATCACTGCCGCCCATGGAGGAGCTTCCGCTTTACCTGCGCATATCGGCCCCTATGCAAGATTCGGAGACAGATTCATGGTTGGGCCTCACGCCGGCGTCGCATTGCACTTAACTGGGTTCATCCTCAATTTCTGTGATTCAGCAGCAGCATTCTTGCCCTCATCAGTTCTGGGCCGGCGCGACCGTACATTGCTCGCTTCAGCATCTTGAGGCGGTTGATCTGCCCTTCGGCTTGACCGTTGCTCCAAGGGAGTTCGATTGCATTTTTGACGGCATCAATATCCCGGCGCAAAACGCTGGCGAAACGCATGATCGCCGTGAGTTCGGTGTCAATGGCATCATCGATCCATTCATCCAGTGCCTCCGAATTCCTGCTGCGCAAGATGCCGTTGAAGCGCATGGCCAAGTCACGCATTATGGCGAACACTGTCGAGGGCGTTGTCACCTTGTTGGCAAAAGGATTTATAGAAGCAGTGATCTGGTTTTTCCACTCGGCCATGGCGCCGAGGCGATGCAAGTGAATTTGAAATGCGAACCGGCTTATGCGGGGTGGGACGAAGAGATTGCGGACTGCAGAGAAGATCGAAACGAAACGCTGCAGGCTGTCCGGCGAACGGAAGCCCTGCATCACTCTCTCCCGTTTTCGCAACGGTACGTGGGAGTTCTCCGCCCGGTTATTCAGCCCTTTGTGCGACCGATGTTCGCCGTGGGCCATGAGCTGACGCCGGGCAGCTCCGTAAGAACGCAGTTTGTCGGTGATCATGCGCTTGGGCGCCATGCCTTGTTTTCTCAGCAGTCGTTTGAGCAATCGCCTCGCTGCTTTGGTATTGCGGCGGCTCTGGACAATTTCATCGAGGACATATCCGTCCTGATCAACAGCACGCCCATAGCCAGTGCTTTCTGCCATTGATGCTAATGACCATTTCGTCGAGATGCCAGATATCAGCACGGCCCGGTTGCTTGCGATGAAGGCGATGCGCGTAGTGCGGACCGAACTTCTTTCCCCAACGCCAGATTGTCTCGTACGAAACCACAATACCGCGCTCCAGCAACATTTCCTCGACCAGACGCAGGCTCAAGGGAAACCGGAAATAGAGCCAAACTGAATGAGCGATGATCTGTGGTGGAAATCGATGATTCTTATAGTTGATGCGAGGTTGCTTCATACCTCTGCTTCTACCCTGCAAACCTTAAGCCATAAACAAGGTGACAACACCCACCGATGAACTCTTCAATGTCATGTCCTCGTAGGGTGAATGCTGGCAGTCCTGTCGATTTGCGGAACTTCGGAGCGTCGAACGGATCGGTCTCTTGTGCGGCGTGATAGAGCTCATGCTCGACCAATGCGCAGAACTCGGCATCGCTGCATGACAGGGCGTAGTCAGCATTGAAGGTGAGAATGAAATCCGGCACGTGGCCGAACCATCCGACGATCTGCTCTTCTGCACGAGCCTTGCCCCACTTCCCCATCGTGCCGGATGGCTGACCCTCTTCACACTGACCGACGATGCGACGGCCCTTGCGGCTATTGCTGACATTTGTCCAGAGCATGCCAATTGATGCCGATTGCAAATGCAAGTGGTCGGGATTGAAAAGCTTACCATCATCTTCGATGAACGTCGCTCTAACCCACTCGACCATTTCAGGAGCCGGAGCAAAGCTTATCCTCGCATCAGCGGCGATAATGTCTCCTGTTGGAATTGGGCGTGACGCCATCATCAATCGATCTTCGCTTGCATTCCGGCGTTGGTGAGCGTCCAATAATCTGCGCGCCGGTATGCGCGGAGGAAAAAGTAATGACCCACGATAAACAGGCTTCGGGTTGGAAGAACCGCACCTCTGGAAAGGCTGGAGAGACCTATACCATTGACCATCTTATGGAAGCGTTTGGTCTTAATAAAGATGACGCAGAACAGTTGATCAAAAAATACAATGGTGATTGCGAAAGGATCAACGATTTTATCCGCGCTCGAAAGACGCGCAAGTAAAGCTCTTGTGGCGTTTGCCGTCAACTTGGCTTGAACCACTTCGTTATCACACCAGGCTCAATGACCATATGAAAGAACGGAGCATGAGTGTCACCCTTCGCCTTGACGCCGATGTAGCTGCCGCGGTGCTCCTGCCATGTTGCCAGCATTAGGCCGTGTTCCTTGTGCGTGACAAGGATGGGATCCGTCATTGCCGGTTCAGGCTCGCCTTTGGTCCACCTCATGTGCAACTCCAGTCAAGGAAATAATGTAAGCTATTTGCATACAATCCATTGACAATTGTACGCTGATTGCTTACAAAATCACATGATCAAGACATTCAAGAACAAAGCGCTTGCCGACCTGTTCCAAACAGGAAAGACAGCCAAGATCGACGCTAAGATTCAAAAGCGCATTCTGGTCCGTTTGGATCGTCTTGATAACGCGGAGAAGCCAGAAGATATGAACCTTCCGGGTTTTGACTTCCATCCGCTAAAGGGCTTCAATCCAACACGCTTTACAGTTCATGTGAACGGCCCGTGGTGCATCACATTCGAATTTGACGGAAAGGACGCGACAAAGGTTGATTTCGAACAATACCACTGAACTACCGGGCATTGCGCCCACAACCATTTAGGATTTTATTATATGGCTCTCTATGAAGTCACTCGGCCAATAGGCCGCTGCCCATCCCATCCTGGCGCGTTGCTGGACGAACTCATTCCGGCCACTGGCAAGACGAAAGTCGAGATTGCCAATATGCTCGGCATTTCCCGTCAGCAGCTTTACGACATCCTGGGCGAGAAGAAGCCCGTATCTCCGTCCGTCGCTGCTCGTCTCGGCAAGATGTTTGGCGATGGTGCTGCGATCTGGCTTCGGACGCAGGCCGCATATGATGCGTGGCATGCCGAACGTGAAACCGATCTGAGCAAAGTTCCGACGCTAAAAGTAGCTTGAGACGGCGACCCGTAGGCCGCCGCAAGCGCACTATAATGTGCGGACGATTAGTTGGCTGGCGTGAAGTCCAGGCAAAGGACTTGCCGACTTCGAACTGGATACCAGCCTTCGGGTTGCTTGTTTTTACGCGCAGTCCGTATTCTCATCCTTCCCAGATCTTGGCGTTTTGTATCGGAGGGGGCCGTGCAAACAATTATCGTTGCGATCTTGGCGGTAACTCTCACTGCCTGCACAAATACTTCATCCAGTAGCACCGCACCGCTTCCAACGAGCGAGGTCAACTTGAACGTGCAAAAGCAATTTGCCGGGGGCGAGCATCCCAGACCCAGGCGATGGCCCGCCGTTATTGGATTTACGGCGCAATCGCATCAGACACACCTTTAAAGGCTGCATGGCTGAACAAGGGTGCGTCCAGTAGAGTTTGGTTGCGGCAGGTCGGATTCGAACCGACGATCTTCGAGTTATGAGCCCGACGAGATAACCATCTCTCCACTCCGCATGAATGGATTAAATCCTATAAAGCCTCTCTCGAAAATTTCGCACCAAGGCGTATAATAGTTATCGAAGGAGGATCATTCCATGAATGACCTCGTTGCTTTCATGTCGCTTACAACCATCGGCTTGATAGTCGTGACGAACCTCTTAGTCATGATCTACGAATGACGTTGGTCTTACGGTATAGGAATCCAACTGCCTCAAGCTATTGCTCGGGCTGGGTTTGACCGGCGAGTGTTCCCTGTCCCTAGGTCCGCACTGAACATCAAATCATCCTGCATATGCGTATAGACTGATTTTCATCCTACATGAAGGATTATTTTCTTTCCGCAGAGAAATATTGTGATTATTTCCATACGTCATCGAGAACGGCTTGCAAGCGACCGCAAGACTGCGCCGTCCGCGGGCATACGTATTTGTAGGCCTTGGTGTCGTAGCGCCTGCCCCTCCCGACGGTCGCATCGAAAAGCGGCGGCGAATTTGGAGAGTATGGCCTTATGAGCCCTACGAGATGACCACTTCTCCACTCCGCAAAAATCCTATTGGGGCGCAATACTTTGCGGCTTGCCTTGGGTATCTCCGCCCGATCCAGTTTGTGGCGTGGGCTTTTCCGCAGGTGCGTTAGTCGTTGGCTGATCGCCTGTTGGCGGCGTTGCCTGATCGGAAGGTTTGTTCTGACCAGTCGTAGGGGCATTCTGACCTTGCATAGCTTTATTGTCAGTGCTTTCGCCAAACATTTCGGCACCACCCCAGGCAAAGAGTGCAAGAAGCAAGCCACCAATTAGAACCCAAAGAACGGGTTTACCAAGCGGACCCTGTCTCGCTTCCCTCGCGGTTTCCTTAACGTTGTTATCTGGTGTGCGCTGATTGACCATTGTTCGTCCTTTCGTTGAAAGGTGAACCGGTAGAACTGCTTATAGTTCCGCCAGAATCTGGTGAATAGCTTTCCATGGCGGGAAGCCGTGAAGCTCTTCACATGCCCTCGGCGTAGGTCTGTTATTTCAACCCGGCGTCAACGCAAACCACAATGGCTTGAACGCGCGAGATAATTGCCTCCCCAGCGACCTGCGTTGGACTACTAATTCTAAAATTTCCGTAATAGCAGTCAAACCCGGCAAACCATGTTTGCCGGGTTTTTTAATGCTGCTTTGCGACTGTTATTTATTGATCGAGGTGACGGCTAAGTTGGTAAGTTTGTTATTGGCTGCTTTTTCTTGATCAAGAATCTCGCTCAGCAGAACATGAGCCTGTTCATTTCCAAGAACCTTTGCCCATTCGCGCAGAGAACCATAACGAGCGATTTCATAATGTTCCACCGCTTGGCAAGCGGCCAATGCCCCAGCTTCCAAGGCAACGCCTTGGGCTTCCGCCAGAACACCGTCCGTCTCTTTTAAGAGACCGTCCGCAGCATCACATTTCTCGCCTTGCGCCTTCACACCAATGGTCTTGAAGACCTTTTCCAAGGTTTTGATCTGGCTCTTTGTTTCTGCAAGGTGGTCGTCCAAGCTCTGTTTAAGCGCTGGGTTTTTTACCGCGCTGGATACTTTTGGAAGGGCCTTTGCGATAGCATTCTCGGCGTAATAAACATCTTTGAGGGTGTGCTCGAACAGCTCTGCAAGTGTTTTCATATTGGTGCTCCGGTTTCAATTCAGCACGTCAACAACTCGCAGCTAATTTGATCGTTCCGGATTTAATGCGAGACGGGGTGCGGCCGTCAGAACCCTTTTGCCCAAATCTTCAGGTCTTTTGCTTCGGCTCCGGAACCTTCACACCGCCGAATGGGTTGATCTCCCAGCAACAGAAATCCTGCTTTGGGAGAAAAAAATGCAACGTCTACTATTAGCCTTTGCTGCCTTGAGCGTGATCGCCACGGCAAACGCTCAAGAAGCGGCAAAGCCGTCCACCGATCCCCAAACCCCAGCGGTTGCCACGCCTGACACCCAAAATCCCGCCGCTCCTGTAGCAGGCGCCAATAGCTTTACCGAGGGCCAGGCTAAGGAACGGATAGAGGCTAAGGGATATACCGACGTAACAGCTCTGACCAAGGGTGAAGACGGCATCTGGACCGGTACAGCGATGAAGTCCGGGAAGTCGTTTGAGGTAAAGTTGGACTATCAGGGAAACATCACGGAAGCCGCTAAATAAGAAAAATAAATTAGATTGGAGGTTTGACTATGCAAACGATTACAGGACTTTACGACGACTATTCCGATGCACGGGCAGCAGTAACCGCACTGGAAGGCGCCGGCGTGTCTTCATCGGATATCAGTATCGTGGGCCGAGATCATGATGGTGTCGATACCAAGAGTAATGCCGGTGAAGGAGCGGCCGCGGGCGCTGGCATCGGCGCTGTTGTTGGTGGAACAGGCGGTCTCTTAGCTGGCCTCGGCATGCTGGCGATCCCTGGTATAGGCCCGGTTGTTGCCGCAGGTTGGCTCGCAGCGACGGCGGCCGGGGCTGCGGCAGGTGCAGTGGCAGGCGGGGCTGCCGGCGGGCTTATCGGCTCGCTGACGAGTGCCGGAGTGGATGAAGATGAAGCCCATGTTTATGCAGAAGGTGTTCGCCGGGGCAGTACACTGGTTTCGGCGCGAGTAGACGACGACCAAGCCGACCTCGCTCGCTCCATCCTGAACGAAAACCGCCCAGTAGATATTGAATCACGCCGAGCAATGTATCGAGAGGAAGGTTGGGAACGCTTCGATGCGGACAATCCTGATCTTACCTACGAAGAAATAGTACGTGAACGTGATCGCGCCAAAATGTATCGCCCGCTTTAAGCGAAATCGAATAGAGGCCGACGCAGCAGAAGTCGGCTGCGTGGGCCTTATTCTAGGGTTTCAACCCGTCGTCCATTCGTTGTCACTCGTTCGACTTTGCCACCAAAATTCGCAAATGGATTTCCTGCTCCAGTGATGAATAAGTCCTTTCCGACTGGAAGCCGTTTTGCGGTGTATTCCTTCGACGTACGGCTTCTATCTTGCGATGTGCACGCGCAGCACGTGTGTTATCGAACCACATGTCGAATTCTGCGAGATAGATTGCTGCGACAATCGCGGCATGTGCGCCTTTTCCCCGGAGTCCGGTGTTGGCCCCAAAGCGGCCTCACCTGCAGAAGGACCGTACCGGATGGAAAGAGAACCACAATACGAGCGTTCTCGATCAACGAAATACGTTTTTCGCGCCGGGCGATGCGACACCGCGAATGGGTCCATTATTGAAGGAAAGCTTTCCTACCAATGCATAATTTTCTCGAGTCAAAATCGATTTTAGGGTAAAATTACGCATCGCATTTGAAGGGCTGCAGCGTCCTTGCGCGCCGTATTCGACGCGGGGCGCTGCAGAGGAATGGTGAAGCCAATGAAAAGGTTAGCAATCTTTGCCCTGTCGCTGGTGACGGCGCTGATGAGCGTCCCGCCGGCCATGGCGTTTCCCACCCTTGCCGTGCCGAAGATCGAAGTCGCAGAGGCGCAGCCGGTCCAGTACAGGCGTTACCGCGGCGGTTACAACCGTGGATACTGGGGCGGCTATCGAGGCTACCGCGGGCATAGATACTATAATGGTAACGACGATTGGGCTTGGGCACTGGGCGGGCTCGCGACTGGCGTAATCATCGGCGGATTGCTGGCGCAGCCGAGGTATTATGGCCCCAGCTATTACGATGAGGGCTACTACGGGCCGACCTATTACCGTCCGCGCTACTACGCGCCACGCAATTACCGCCGGGTCTATTATGGCGGCAACACACATACGCGCTGGTGCTATGCGCGCTACCGGTCTTATAGGGCTTACGACAACACGTTCCAGCCCTACTACGGTCCGCGACGGGCGTGCGTCTCACCCTACTATTGATTGCAGGCGTCGTTGCCGAGCCACCTAGCGCTTTTTTCCGGACGCGCAGGCTACCGGATTCTTCGGCTTCTCCTCAAACGTCTGTGCGTATTTCCCCATTGTGCATGATGAATAAAATGCCACATTTTTCTGACAACACTCACGGTGAAACAAAGTGGAGCGGCCATGACGCGCAAGTCCAAATCCCCGGAGAGCCCCTTGGACGAACACACTGTGCAAGAGCTGGAACTTCAGGAGCGTCTGATTATCAAGTACATGAAAGAGGGCATGACGCGCGAGGAAGCGGCAATGCATGCGCTCGCCGACTTGCGGGAGAAAATGGATCGGGGCTGAGGCGGTTCCATATCATGCGGCTTAAGCATTTGCAGAGCTACTAGTCGATCTCTGAAGAGCCTGCCGGTGACTTGCTTGTAGTTTACGGTGGTCGGGGCGGTGATTGTCAGCGATGTTGAAAAGAACGTGTAAAGCGCGTCGTTGTGCCAACCGGAATATTCCTGCGGATCGAGATCGCGATCAGCTATAAAATCGGGAATTGCACGATCTGCGTTTGGACTGTCGATGTCCATCTGAAGAAGTGTGCAATGCTTGTTCTCGTGTGCAACACGCAGCGCAACAGCTTGAACAATTGCGCCCGCGCCTATCGAAGTTGGTCTAGCAATTCCTTGGCATCGACGAGGTCGTGCGTATCAAATCCTTCGGTGAACCAGGCATAGACAGGGGCGAGGAGGTCGTAGGCTTTGTGCCGCTCCCCGTGGTGGACCCACAGGCGGGCAAGCGAGGTTGATGCGCGCAGATCGAGGGATGCGGCGTGCTGTTCCCGAGCTACCTCGATGGCGCGGAGATAATGTGCTTCGCTTGGCTCGAGGTCGAGTGTTGCGGAGCCGAGCACGAGATCTCCAGCGATCCGGTGAAGTTCCGACTCCCAGAGGCGAACGCCTGTAGCCGCCACATCTTCTATCGCTGGCTTCAAGGCATTCAAACCGGCATCTGCCTCGCCGGCAAGTCCGCAAACGTTGGCGAATAGGCACACGTAAAAGCCCTTCGCTTCCACGTCTTCGTCGGCTGCCAGCGCCTCCTGGATCGCGGTCATGCCCGCCCGAGCTTGCTGTTTGCCCTGAAGCGCCGAGATGTAGGCCATTTGCAGGTTGGCATCGGGTATCCAGCGGGGCATCGCGTCATGCGCGATCTGCGACATCGCCTCAATCTTTTCCCTAGCCGCGGCGGCATCGTTGCGGAAGCAGTGAAGAACAAACGCAAGCGAAAGGGCATTCATGACACTGGGCGGGTGGGCCAGTTTGCGGGCCAGGGTAACGGCTTCTTCCGCGCGGGCCAGCGCCCGGTCCGGAAAGCCGAGCATCCACAGGCTTACCCCCTCGTGGGCAGTGGCGCACACCGCAGAGTCGTGACCGCTGTATATGAAGGTGTGAGAGAAATGCTCAGGTCGGTAGAGAGCGAAACCCTGTGCGGTGTGCTCGCATACTGACCGCCACTCGCCGAGGCAGTAATGTGTCGTCCATTGCGCGTGATGGGCCTCCAGCAGCAGGGATTGGTCCCCCGAGTGCCGGGCGATCGTGACGAGCTCGTCGGCGAGGTCACGCGCCGTGCGCATCTGTCCCCGGGCGCGATAGCCGGTCCACAGGCCACGCAGGGCGGGGAACAGTCGGGATGTCTCGCCGCCGTGTCTGTTGCACAGCGCGTGTGCGCGTGTATAGGCCGCCATGACCTCGGCTGACCTATGGCCCTTGGCGGCGAGCTGTGGAATGCCAAGTGCAAGCTGGAGGTCGATCTCGCGGTTGTCGCGGGCCGGAGTCTCGGGAAGTGTCGCCAGAAGATCCAGGCCCCTGGAGAGGTGAGCGATGGCTTCTGCGTTGGCCGAGCGATAATTGGCGCGCAAGCCCGCCTTATGCCAGTACGAAACGGCATCGTCGAGCAGACCGCCCTCGGTTGCATGATGGGCAAGCACCTCCGGCTCCGCCTCCGCTCGGTCGGGAAAGCGCTCGCGGAGGACCGTGGCGATCCGGCAGTGGAGTTGCTGGCGTCGGCTCTTCAGCAGCGACTCGTAGGCGGCATCCCGCACGAGCGCATGCTTGAAGGCGTAGATTGCATCCGGGGGCGTGTCCCGGCAAAACGCGAGTTCGGCGCGGACGAGTTCATCCAGAGCCGCCCTGAGCTTTGGCTCGTCCATTTGCGCGGTCGCGGCGAGCAACTCGTAGCTGAACTCGCGGCCTATGACAGCGCCGATCTGCGCTATCTCCTTAACCGGCCTCAACCGATCGAGGCGAGCCAGGAGCGAGTCCTGCAGCGTCGAGGGGATGGCGAGCGGCGGCAGTGAACCGCTTAGCTCGTTGCGCTCGCCAGTCTCATAGAGCAATCCAGATTCGAGAACCGCCTTTGTCAGCTCCTCGACGAAAAGCGGCACGCCTTCGGTCTTGGCGAGAATCTGCGCTTGCACTTCGACAGGAAGCGCCCGGCCACCGGAGAGATGGTCAATCAGCACGGCGCTTTCCTTCCGCCCAAGACGATTGAGCGTCAGCAGTGTCACATGCGGTCGGCCGGTCCAGCGGAGCGCAAACTCAGGCCGGAAGGTAACAACCAGCAACACCGGCAGCCGCTCGATCCGATCAACGACGCGATCGAACAGCTCGAGGCTCGTGGGATCGAACCAGTGAGCATCCTCGGCCGTCATGAGCACCGGCCGCTTGGCCGCGAGGCCCTCGAGCTGGGCGAGCAGCGCTTGAAACGTCTTCGCCTTTTTCTGTTCCGGTGCGTCCTCGGGGGCTGGGTAATGACCTGCTGTCGGGATCGCCAAATGTTCAGCGATCAAGGGGATCGCCGATTTCGGGTCAGTCACAGCCAAGACAAGCAGCGCCTGCAGCTTGGCCAACTTCACCTCAGGGGTATCGTGGTGCTCGATTCCGGCGGCCCGCCGTAGCTGGTCCAGCACCGGGAACAGCGCGCTGTTCGTGTGATAGGACGAGCCGTGATAGCGCAGAGACACGCATTCCTCGCCGCGGAGCCGCTCGCGCAGGGCGATCGCGATGCGCGACTTACCGATGCCCGGCTCACCCGACAGCAGAGCTACCTGACCTCTGCCATCCTTGGCCCGCCGCCAGCATTTGAGGAGCAAGGCCAGTTCCTGATCGCGGCCGACAAGCGACGCGAGCCGCATACCGTGCAGAGCCTCGAAGCGGCCCTCGGCTTGGCTCTCGCCAGCGACCAGCCACGCTTGCACCGGAGTGGCGAAACCCTTGAGATCGTGGGTGCCGAGATCAATCAGCTCGAAGAGTTCGCCAAGCAGCCGCCGCGTCGAGGCGGCGATGACCACACAGCCGACCTCGGCCAGTGATTGCAGTCGTGCCGCCAGGTTTGGCGTCTCGCCGACCACCGCCGCCTCCTGCGCCGCGCCCTCGCCGACGAGATCGCCCACCACCACCAGACCCGTTGAGATGCCCACCCGCGCGCCAAGCGGCTCCCTCGCTGGCGTCACCAGCCTGGCGACCGCTGCGGCAATGGCAAGCCCCGCCCGCACCGCCCGCTCGGCCTCGTCCTCGTGCGCCCGCGGCCAGCCGAAATAGGCCAGCACTCCGTCTCCCATGAACTTCGCGACGTGGCCATCCATGCGCGCGATCTCCGCGGCCACCGCGTGTTGGTACCTCCGGATCACCTCCGCCATTTCTTCCGGGTCCAATCGACCTGACAATGCGGTGGATCCGACGAGATCAACAAACATCACCGTCAGTTGGCGACGTTCTGGCTCCGGGTGGGGCGTTGAACCGGCCGCTGACATGTCGGACTTGCCAAGCTCCGCAATCGCGGCCAACACGAGCTTCCTCGGGCCCATCGGGAGGCCCAGCGCTTCAAGGTCGGCATCCAATAGATGCGGGAGCACTTCGGGAGTGATCTCGTTTTTGGCGAAGGTCGTGGCATATTTGGCGAGCCCAAGGCCCGCGAGCCACGCGGCAATGTCCATGACATCCTCCGGGTAGTTCCGAGGCAGTCTAACATCGTGCGAGCGCATTGAGGAACCCCCTCCGAGTCGCTAATCGAGGCGATGCCAGCTGGGAAAGGAGCAGACCGAGGGGCCAATGTCCGCAAATGGCGCAAAGGGGACGTTGCGCCGCCCGTCAGTTTCATTACGTCCGCCCGCGACTTCGCTCTTTCGACGTTACCATCGAGCGCCAAGACCTGTTCATTGTGCCCAGTGGCCCAAATTATAGCTCAACTTGAACGACTGAAACACAGCTAGTCGTGTCCAGCATGCGTCAGTTCCATATATGCAGGCAAGTTTTCCAAGAACCATCGCGTTCCCTTCGCAATACTGTGACGAGGGTCCCCTCAAAGCGTACTTCCTTTCCGTCGTCCCCCGAACCGGTCGCCCACCACTTGCCGTTGGAATAGGCGAGGTCCCCGACACTCTGTGCATCGTGCAGTTCGATGCCATGATCCCTGAACCCTGCCGATATCAAACCCGCCCAGAATTCGGTAATTGCGGCTATTCCCTTCACGGCAGCATGCGTGGGCGGCAGTACTATGCCGTCCAAGGTGTAAAGCGCCGCAACTGCTGCTGCATCTCCGCCGTTGAACGCTGTGTTCCAGCGATGCTGTGCTTCTTTCACGACTGTATTGATGTCGGATTCCGGCATGATTTCCTCCCACTCTTGTTGGTTATGCTGATCCCACTGTCGCTGCAAGCATTTGTGCGGCTTTCAGATCCGGCAACGCTGCTCCTTCGGTGAAACTCGAGCAAATTTCGGCAAGTCGCTCGCGTGCATTGATTTCGCCATTGCCAATGCGGACAAGTCCCATTGCCGCGCGAAGCTCCCAAAAACGCGCATCCTGTGAACGTGCTGTGGTCAGAGCGTCACCGAACCGATCCGCGGCCGTTATAGCCCCTTCGGACCCAAGCTGGAGCAGGGCCTCTCCCTGGAGGCGGAACACCTCGGCTGCGAACCAACGCTCGTTAGTCCGTTCGATGATCACTTGCGCGTCTTCGAGCAGTTGGAGTGCCGCCGCAGGATTGCCAGCTTTCAGCTCGATTTGTGCCAACAGGGCGGCGAAGTAGGGCGACATGTACCGTGCCCCTGTGCTCCTCCACTCGGAGACGCCCCTCTGCAGATCGGTCCGGCCGCGGTCTATTTCGCCTTCGTCTGCTAAGACCCACGCCTGCAGGATCGTAGCTCCCGCTTGCCAGAACCGAAATCCGGCCTCTCCCGATATTTTCGCAAGTTCTGCGGTACGGAGCTTCACCCCTCTACCGTCGCCGAGAATTTGGCGCATCACCCCCCCAAAGAACAGCGGTAGAGCGAGGCTGTTGCGGTGTCCGATCCTCCTCGCTTCTTCCACCGCTTCCTCATTTGTCGCAAGAGCTTGGTCGGGCAGGCCGAGAACCAACTGGGCCCGCGCCAAATAGTCGAGGCATACGACTCGGGGGTCAAAGGCGTAAACGAATGCCGGAGATCGATGCTCTTGTGGATCATAGAGCGCCAAAGCTTCCGTCAAATGTGCGCGTGAGCGCGAAAATTCACCCGCAGGTAATGCGCTGACGCCTGCTGCGCGGTGGGCGAAGAATAAAAGGCGGCGCTCATTGTTCCTGTTGGCCAATTCCAATAGCCTGTCCGCGTCGCGGCGTGCTTCCGCCAGTTCGGCGGCATAGAGATGATAAAGGCAAAGGCCGTAAAGCACCGGAAACAGCTCTTGTATCTCGCCCAGTTCTTCACACAATTCCTGCGCCCGCAGGTATGCCGCCCCGGTTTCTTGTGCGGCAAATCCGTGAACTGCGACGAGCGTACTGCCTAACGCCACTTGAATCGAAAGCTCACGCCTCGTACGCTCCCTTGAGGCCGGAAGGCTGGTCAATCCGCCCAACGCGTTTCCGAACCGAATGAGAGCTTCCGAAGGCGATGAACGTGATAATGCACGCCTTCCGGCTAACTCGTGGTACTCGACCGCCTTTTCGATAAGCGAAGCCTGGCCGAAATGATGAGCGAGCAATTCAGGTTCGGTCGCCGCCATCTCCGGAAAGCGTTCCTCCAGGACGTGCGCGATGCGTGCGTGCAATTGCTGCCGACGACTCAGAAGAAGGCTTCCGTACGCAGCATCCTGTACCAGGGCATGTTTGAAGGCGTAGCTGACCTGGCTCCCGCCCCCTCGACGGAACACCAAGCCGGCTGTCACGAGCTGGTCTGTCGCTCGCTCAAGTTCAACTTCCGGCAAACCAGCGGCCGCGAGGAGTAGTTCGTGGCTAAACTCCCGCCCGATGACTGCACCGATCTGGGCAACCTCCCGGACTGAGGCGAGCCGATCAAGACGGGCCATCAAAGAGTCATGCAGGGTCGCAGGAACTGCTAATGGGGGTAGCGGACCGGACAGTTTGTATTGTTGGCCGTTCTCGTTGAGCAGGCCAGATTCCAGGATGACCTTGGTCAATTCTTCGATGAACAGGGGCACGCCTTCGGTCTTGGAAAGTATCTGATCGAGAACTGGTGCGGGGAGTTGTTTTCCTCCCGTCATAGTCGTGATGATGGAAGCCGCTTGCGCTCGGCTCAACCTATTCAGCGTCAGAACGGTCGCATGGGGAAATCCGTTCCAACGTACAATTCCTTCCGGACGATAGGTGGCAACCAGCATGATCGGGAGTCGCTGCATTCGGTCAACGATCACGTCGAAGAGTTCCGCGGAGACGTGGTCAAGATAGTGAGCGTCTTCAAGCAGCATGAGGACAGGATTGTTGCTTGCGAGCGCCTCAAGCTGTTCGATCAAAACTTCGAAAGTCCGTGCCTTTTGCTTTTGGGGCATCAGGTCGAGCTTCGGATAATGGCTGTCTGTGGGAATTGACAGCAGGGCGGCAATTAGGGGGATCGCCTCTTGCGGATTCTGCGCCGTTGAAAGCGCCTGCTCCAGGAACATCAACTGCTTTTCTGCCGGGTCCGCTCTGTTGATGTCTGCGGCCCGCAGCAACTGGTCTGTGACAGGATACAGTGCGCTCTCTGTATGGTATGGCGAGCAGAAGTAGCGCAGATACGTGATAGGTTCCTCTTTTAGGCGCTCGCGAAGTTCCTGGAGAATACGTGACTTGCCAATCCCGGCCTCTCCAAACAGCTCCACGACTTGTCCTTCTCCCGACGCCGCAAGGTTCCATCGCTCAACGAGGAGGGCTACTTCCGGATCGCGGCCCGCCAGCGGCGCTGTGCTTCCAACATGAAGAGCGTCGAATCGGCCTTCCGCTCTGCCCTCTGCAATTACCTGGTACGAATTGGTAGGCGTGTCGAAGCCGTGCAGCTTCTGGGGGCGGATTCGCTTCACCTCGAAAAGCTTTCCCATTAGTCGAAAAGTGAGTTCGGAAATAAGCACCGTGTCTGGTTCGGCGAGCGTTTGCAAGCGGGCGGCGAGGTTGGGTGTCTCGCCGACGACGGCGTTTTCCTGTGCGGCCCCGGTGCCTATCAGTTCGCCGACGACAACCAGGCCGGTCGCGATGCCGATACGGCAGGAAAGTTGCTGGCGATCATTCGTGGAAAGGGTTTTGACGGTTTCAACAACGGCAAGTCCCGCGCGGACGGCACGTTCCGCTTCATCCTCATGTGTCTGCGGCCAACCGAAATATGCAAGGACACCATCGCCCATAAGTTTCGCGACATAGCCGTCGAAGCGGACGACGTCGCCGGCAACTGCATTCTGGAATTGCCGCAAGACCGTGCCCATCTCTTCAGGATCAAGACGGGTAGATAGACCTGTTGAACCCACAAGATCGACGAACATCACTGTGAGCTGGCGTCTCTCGGCTTCACGTGGCCGAACCGGAAACGATTGGTCTCGAGAATTGACTGCTTTCATACGGGTTGAAGATCGCAAAGGCGACGCATGCTGGTCGCCCTCGAGTCCAGCGATTGCTTCGAGTATTTTCTTTCTGTGCGCGAGAGCAGCGACACCGACCTCCTTTAGATCTTCGGGGGTCAGCTTGGGCAGTGTCTCAGCATCAATCGCATTACTCTCAAAGGCTTGGGCATACTGTCCAAGCCCTAGACTCTCTAGCCAAGCCGCAATGTTCATCAGGGGTCCCCTCTCAGAACGACCACCTAACCCACCACTATACATCATGACTTCATGCATTCATAACAATCACTGAATAGCGTGGCTGGCTTCGACCCGAACTCGACGATCAAATATTCGTAGTGGAGGCCTCAGGCGCTGCCAGGCGGACAATGTCCGCTAATGGCGCCAAGCGGATTATTCCGACTTGGGGCCGGTAGCGGAGTGTCTGCTCTAGGGCGAATTATCGGATAACCGCCCTTCGGCGACCGATCCAGTACCGCTGAGCCAGCAGCACGCGGTATCGCTCCCACGCCATCCGAGTTACGATGCGTAGCTGAAAACGGGCGCGGGCGCCTCGTCGGACCACCTACGACAGGAGGGCAGTGTGAAATCACCAACAGTGAGAGTTATGGCCGCGGCCGAGGAAGATGTGGCGGTCGAAACGGTCATGCTGGCGTTTGCAGCGGATCCGATGGCGCGATGGACCTGGCCGCATGGACACACCAGTACCTTGCGGCCATGCCGCGAATGATCCGGGCCTTCGGGAGCAGCGCATTCTCTAACGGAAGCGCCTTTTGCACCGACGGCTACGCTGGGACGGCGCTGTGGCTATCGCCCGGAGTACATTCCGACGAGGAAGAGCTTGGTGCGGTGATCGAGAGCACGGTTGCGCGCTCTATTGCCCCCGAAACCACGGCCATATTCGAGGAGATGGCCGCATATCACCCGACCGAACCACATTGGTACCTGCCGCTGATCGGCGTCGACCCGGCGCATCAAGGCGAAGGTCACGGCGACGCCTTGATGGCGTACGCACTCGCACGGTGCGATCGCGATCACGCGCCAGCCTATTTGGAATCCTCGAACCCGCGCAACATTCCGTTCTACCGACGCTACGGCTTCGAACCGCTCGGCGCGATCCAGGTCGGTTCGTCGCCGACTCTCGTCCCAATGCTGCGGCGGCCGCGTTGAGCCTCAGTTCGATGAGATTTTTGTGGAATACTGGCGCCGAGCGCGCGGCGAAGACGGCCGGCGGGGCGCCTAGTCGGGTATAGGCGATGTTCGCTTTTAGAAGTCGGACGACGTAGCTTTGAGGAGCGAGATGTGGGCGCGCATAGCCGCCTGACCGCAATCTTTGGAATTGAGAAAGTTTCGTTAACACGTGCAGCCCCACTGTGCGGGGCTGCACGCGCTCAGATTTCAGTGTGCTCGGCTAGTTCCAGCGCATCCTCAATGTCCACGCCAAGGTACTTGACCGTATTTTCGATCTTGGTGTGCCCCAACAGGATTTGGATCGCGCGAAGATTGCCTGTCGCCTTGTAAATCATCGCGGCCTTCGTGCGCCGAAGCGAGTGCGTGCCGTAGTCTTCGCGCCGCAGCCCAATTGCGGTCACCCATTCATCGACCAATCGGGCATACTGGCGAGTACTCAGATGATCGGTGTGGTCGACTCGACTGGGAAAAGCGTAGTCGTCGATTGTTCCACCTCGCCGTTCAAGCCATGCAAGCAAACTTGCCCTCACCTCCGCCGTGATTTCGAACTGAACCGGACGGCCGGTCTTTTGCTGGACGACGATGGCTCGAGTTCGAATTTGCGTTCCTGTCACGAGACACCCGTTTTTCATTTTCACGAGATCGCAGCCCCGCAGTTTGCTGTCGATTGCGAGGTCAAACAACGCACGATCTCTCATGCGTGTCTCCCTATCAAGAAAGAAGCGGATCGTCCAAATCTGGCGCTGTTTCAGCGGCTTCTTGGCCGGCGTTCCACGCCGGACGGCCGAGTGCGGCAGGATCGTATTGTGCAATACCCATTTCAGGTCTCCTTCGGCCAACATTGGCCGGAGAGAAAACGTATGGGGCCCAAGGAATGAAGGGCCGAAAGCGGACTGTCCTGTTCTCGGCCGAGACACTGGGTAAGCCGCCGGTAAGCGGCGGTCACAGCCGTTGCTCGAATGCTGACACTCCGTCAGCAAGCACGGTGGGCAACTCGACCTCAACGATATAGGTCAACTGGCCTTGTGCTCGCTCAAACAGCCATCTCCAGATGGGATGCTCAGAACATTCCGTTTGAGTTGGCTGAATTCTCGGGCATGACCTGGAGCACGTCCCAGTGTTCAATAATCCTACCGTTTTCATCGAGCCGGAAAATGTCGATCCCGGCATAGTCGTGGTTGTTCGGCCAGTGCTGGAAGCAATGCAAAACGACCAGATCAGCCTCCGCAATGGCCCGCTTGATCTCTACCCGCTTGCCCGGCCACTCCCGCGCCATTCGCTCGAAATATTCGATAAAGCCGTCCTTGCCTGTTGTCACATGGGGGTTGTGCTGAATGTAGTCGGCACCAGCATATCGCTCGATAGCCTCGCGCGGTTTGCAGTCGTTGAACATGAGTACATAGAAGGCGATCACGTTCGCCTTGTTGCGTTGTAGTGTTTCCATGCCGTCCTCCATGTGAGAATGGGCGCTTTCGCGCCCTCCGTAGACTTGGAACTCGAACTTGCCATCTGGTTCTTCCCCCCGCGAGCAATGCGACGCGCCCGGCAAATTGTAGTCCAATATTGCGCAGTCTGGCTTGCCCCTCCTGGGTTCGGTATTCGATGGATGCCGGGCCGTTGCGCAAGGAAGCTTCAACAGACAGGGTAATGACGAACCACGTCCAAGGAGCGCATTCGGCGCAGAATTTTCTGCGCCAGCGCCGATAGCACAATCAAGTTATGTCAAAAAGTCAGTCGATGCCTTCGACATTGCGCAATTTCGGAACCACAAAATCGGTAAAGGCTCGCACAGCAGGGCGCATGAATCTGGTGGATGGATAGATCAAATATGCGTCCGTCGGCTTGACCTCGTATTCTGGCAATATGCGCAGCAGGCGTCCGTCGGCGAGCTCTTCCGATACGAGGATTACCTGGACAGGACCTGCACCGTGCCCAGACTTCAGGCTGTTTATCATCACCTGTGCGTTGTTGGTTCTGAGTAGTGGGCGAACGGAAACCTCGGTCATTTCGCCCTCTCTGTATAGTGTGAGGGTATCTCGCGGCGACAGAATGGTCGTTGTGGTGATCATACCCACCTTTGAAAGGCCATTTAAACTGTCGATAGGCCCGACACGTTTCAGATATTCCGGCGATGCGACGAGAATGCGCCGGATCGAACCGAACCTGCGGACGATCAACTCCTGTTGTTCCTGCTTGCCATATTGAACGGCGAGATCGAAATTCTCATAGATTAAATCGACCTGGCGGTTGTCGAGTACGAGATCGACCGCGACTGCCGGATGCTTGTTCTGGAACTCCATTACCATGCCATGAAGATGCTGCGCGCCAATGCAGGACGGGGCGTGGATGCGAAGGGCACCTTCGATCTCGCCCATGTCGTGGCGAACTCCCTCCATCGCGGCCTCAATCGACGCAAGCGCATTACGGCTCACCTCATAAAGTCTCAACCCATGCGCGGTCGGCCGGACCGCGCGCGTCGTGCGCTCCAGCAACCGCGCGTTGACATGGCGTTCGAGGTTGCGGAGATGCTTGGTCACCGCCGGCTGCGAAATACCGAGATCGCGTGCCGCACCTGTCACCGACCCCTTTTCAACGGTCCTGACAAAGGCTCGGAGGGCGAGATTGACGTCCATTTATATCCTCTGGTTATAGCATTCATCACACCATAACGGATAGACGCGGCCCGCGCCACGGGCTTTATGCCTCCCATATTTAGATATCGCGGGACTGATGTGAAAATGTCGATAAGCAGGCGTTCGTTTGTTGTTGGATTGCCAATGGTACTGGGAGGATGCGCGACGCAACAGCCTCTGGCAATGGCCCCGAAGTCACCTGCCGACGATCCGTACTATCTGACGATGTATGCGGCCATCGACACTGAGCCCTTCCCAGTTCCCGCTATCGACCTGAAGAAAGTGAATCCACGCTTCTACCGGCAACAAGTCGCCTACCAGACGAACGAAAAGCCCGGCACGATCGTCGTCGATCCGAACGAAAGGTTTTGCTACCTTGTCCTGGAGAACGGCAAGGCGATGCGGTACGGCGTTGGCGTCGGCAAGATTGAGGCCTTCAACTTCCAGGGCGAAGCTACAATCGCACGCAAGGCCGAATGGCCAGGTTGGCGACCCACGCCTGACATGATCGCCCGCGACCCGGATCGCTATGGACCGCTGAAGGAGGGCCTTCCCGGCGGTGCGGGAAACCCTCTCGGACCACGTGCGCTCTATCTCTACCGAGAAAACCGGGACACCTATTACCGCCTTCACGGCACGATCGAGCCGTGGACCATCGGAACCAAAGTGTCATCCGGCTGCATCCGGCTCCTGAATCAGGACATCATGGACCTCTACAACCGAGTTCCCGTCGGTACGAAAGCGGTGGTCTTGCCGACAATGGCCGTTGCGACCAGTTGAACCCGCTCATCGTACTCGCCGCTGCCAAGGATATGCTCAGGATCAATTGGAGAATGAACGATGCAATGGGAATATCTAGTGATCGAGAGAACCTTGGATTCCGGCGACCTTGGGAAGCTGGGCGCTGAAGGATGGGAGCTCGTCGCGGTTGTCTCTCCGGCGCACTTGGTGCTGCATTACTTCTTCAAGCGAGAGGCGGGATAGTGCACCGCACCAAAAAGACTACGCGACGGACAGATTCGTCGGCACCCTTTCCAGCAACCCGCAACAGAGGAGAATTCCATATGGCCCAGCGTGACGCCGTTTTCCCCGCCGGTCGGCATGACCTCTACACCTCACAGACCTATTCCGCTGCGATCAGATCAGATAATCTCCTGTTCGTGTCCGGTCAGGTCGGCAGTCGCAGCGACGGCTCGCCCGAGCCGGACTTCGAGGCTCAGGTCCGTCTGGCATTCGCTAATCTCGAGGCGACCCTGCAATCAGGTGGATGCGGTCTTGACGACATCGTCGACGTGACGACTTTTCATACCGATCCCGAAAATCAGTTCGGAACGATCATGGCCGTAAAAAGCGAAGTCTTCCCGGCAGCGCCTTATCCGAACTGGACCGCGATCGGCGTCAACTGGCTCGCGGGGTTCGACTTCGAGATCAAGGTGATCGCCCGTATTCCCGGCTGATGTCATCAGGTTAGAGTTTGAAACAGTCGGCCGATGCCTTTCGTAGCTTGCGCACGCAATTTCTGCTCGAAAGGATTTCCGGCGAGGCCAGCGGCGCAGTCGGCGCATGCTGCATTCGGATCCTTCATGCAAGCGTGTGATCAAATGTCCGGCTGAGTCATTTCAGATCATTATCGCAATTCTGGCCCAGGGTGCGTACGTCACTGTGCGGCCGCCCCGGGGTAGGCTTTCTTCGCGAAATCTGCGCGAGAGCTGTTCTCATTTGAATCATGCTGCCGCTTCCTCTGCAATGGCGATGTCCCCTTTTGGCAATCGGCGTGGTTTCAGGAATGGCTAACATGAGGGCGCTTTACGGTCCGGCAGCATGGCAATCGGTCGGTGTCTCTGATCGCATTTCTGCTAAAGTTGGGAGCAAATCGCTTCGATGTCATCAACTGCCGAAGTGTGAAAGG
>NZ_QPJM01000020.1 GCF_003337575.1 Phyllobacterium bourgognense | reverse complement strand
GAGCCAACAGACTGCGAAGAGAAGCGTGACCCGCGTGAACGATCAGGCCGCCGAAGATTAAAAAAGAGCTTGACCCAAATGCCCGATTAGAGAAGTGGACATTCAATACGTTGAAATCGGACTTTTGAGACAGACAGCTCTAGAACACCAACGCGACTTTTTTTCATGTAGATTATAGTCATTTCAGTTGCCGCAGGCAGGATTCTGATGAAGGGAAGAGATCGATGGAATTGTTCGACCTTAGAGGACAAGTGGCGATGGTCACGGGTGCGGGCAGCGGCATCGGCCAGGCCATAGCGATTGGTTTGGCCGAGGCTGGGGCCGACGTAGCCTGCTTCGGCCATCTCTCAAACGGCGGCTTGAACGGAACGGCGGATAAAATTCGCGCTCTTGGCCGCCGAGCCTTAACGCTCGAAGGCAGCGTAACCTCTGCTGCGGACCTAAAGAGAGCGATCGATTTTATAGAAAAGGAGCTCGGCTCTTTGGGTGTTGCTGTCAATAACGCAGGTATTGGCGCTGGCGGAGATGCCGAGACGCTTCCACTGGAGAACTGGCAACGCGTTTATGATGTAAATGTAACGGGTGTTTTTTTGTCCTGTCAGGCGCAAGCACGCGTAATGCTGCCCCGTAAGAGAGGCTCCATCATTAACATCGCTTCAATGTCAGGCTCGATAGTCAATCGTGACTTGAAACAAGCCGACTACAACTCGTCCAAGGCCGCGGTTATCCACCTGTCAAAAAGCCTGGCAATGGAATGGATTGATAGAGGTGTCCGGGTCAATTCGATCAGCCCGGGGTACACGCTGACACCGATGAACCGTCGAGCTGAAGTCGCCGATCAAGTGAAAATATTTCAACGGGACACTCCCATGGGCCGCCTTGCCGTTCCTGAGGAAATGGTCGGGCCTGCCATATTCCTTTCAAGCCGGGCTTCTTCATTCGTAACTGGTATCGATCTCGTCGTGGATGGCGGTTTTATGTGTTGGTAGCCGCGCGCATGACCGAAACAACCGATAGTGCGCAGCATAAGGTGCACGGGCTTTCCAAACAGGGCCTTACATTGTCGGAAATCTCGACTCACGCCCTATCGCCGTCCTTGACGACCTTCTCAACGGCACCAGTACTCGATCGCGATCGCGATCGCCTTCGTGCAATTGACAAGATCGCGCACAGAGACACGCTCATTCGGTTGATGCGCCTGGGCTGGATCGCCAGGTCCAAAGTTGACGGTAGGCGTGTTCCCGAGGCCTGTCGGCAAGCCGATATCGCTGTGTGCGCCGAAACCCGACAGAACCGGTGACAGGTTGGCTTTTCCAACAGCTTGCTGGAAAACCGCGATAAAGGGATTGTCGGCTGGAACTTCCGCGCAATCCGCATCCAAAATCCATTCTACGCGAGCTGGGTGGTTCCGGAGATACGGATCTGCCTGACAGATATTGAACACATGCTCTTCGATCTCACGCTTCACTTTTCCGCCAAGGCCGAGTTCATCCCTCTCGCTGGGCAGGTACTGGGCATCGATGATGATCTCTGCTCGGCCGGCCATAGACGAAGGGTGTTCGCCGGCGTTCATCTGGGTGACGATGACCTGGTTGGGCAAATCCATCAGGGGATGGTTCTTTTTGGGGTCAAACATCCAGCGGCGGTTCAGGATGTCGATGCCATCAAGCATCTGTCTGCACAGCTGCACCGCATCGACCGGGCCGCTCGTGTACCACGCATTCGGGGTTAATTCGGCGTGACCGCCGATTCCGTCGATTATGATGCGTCCCCAGAGAATGCCATGGCAGAGCGGAGCAATCCGGTTTGCCGTCGGCTCTGTCATAATGCCGGCATCGGCGCGGAAGCCGCGGTCAACCATGGCCAGAGAACCCATTCCACCGATTTCTTCATCGACGACAGTGGTAAAGACGATGTCGCCTGAAAGTGGAATATCGAGTTCCTTGAGGATTTCGACCGCCATCAGCATGCAGGCAACGCCGCCCTTCATGTCGACTGTACCACGGCCGTGCAAAAAGCCGTCCTTGAGAACGGGCTCGAACGGATCAGTGGTCCAGTGCTCGGCGGCTCCTGGCGGCACCACGTCGATATGACCGGTCAGCATGATTGACCGTCCGCCGCCGCTGCCCTTCAGAGTCCCCCCAAGATTAGGACGGCCTTCAAAGGTTCGACCTTTGTTGGCACCCGGGCGGCCTTGGTACTTGGCATAGAGCGCTGGGCCATCTGGATCCCAGAGATCGGTTGCGAAGCCTAGTGCATTCAGGCGCTTTTGCAGGTAGAGCTGACAATCGCGCTCGCCTGGGCCAGCCTCGGCAGGATTGGACTTAACGATCGACGGAAATGAAACCAGAGCGCTCAATGTCTCCACGATACGATCGGACCGCGCCTCGACGCGTTCGGCGATGGTTTGCTCTACGGTTGGCATCATTATCTCCAGCTTTGGGAAAAACGATCGGCGAGAAGAACGAAAATCAGGAGGGCGCCGACGATCCCCACCTGCCAAACTGTATTGACGTTGAGTTGCAGAAGTCCGGTTTTCAATGTGACCAAGAGCATAACGGCCGCGAACACGCCGCCGACACCGCCACGTCCACCGAAGATCGCAATTCCTCCGAGCATGGCGGCGGTGAGCGATTCAAGTTCAAGGTTCTGCCCAATATTGGGCCGGCCGCTGCCCAACCATGCCAACGAAAAGAGAGCTGCTGCGCCGGCAAGTGTGCCGCTTAGGCTATAAAGGATCAGCCGCGCGCGATCGACCGGGACACCCACGAGGCGGGCCGATCGCTCGTTGAAGCCCATCGCGTAGACCCAACGCCCCCACGACGTCCAAGCTAGAACGATACCTGCAAGTGCAAAAGCCGGAACGGCGATCGTGAGGAAAGGCACTGGAATTCCTGCCAGAACGCCGCGACCCCACCAAAGCAGCCAATCGGGCACACCGGATTGTGCTGAGCCGCCGGTCAAGGAAAGCGCCACTCCCGAATAGACGAAAAACGTGCCCAACGTCGCGATCAGTGGAAGGATGCGAAGTTTCATTACAAGAACGCCGTTGAAGGCTCCTAGGGCGGTACCCGTTCCAATGCAGACAAAAGGCAGGAAGAAGGGCGAAAGGCCCGCTTTCAATACAAGCATCCCGAGAACGGCTGACAACGAAACCGTTCCCCCAACAGACAGATCGATTCCGGCGCCGCCCGCCAGAATGACCATCCCTTGTCCGAGAGACACGAGCGCAAGGATGGTTGAGAACTGCAGGATCGTCGTGATCGTACCGACACTGAGGGCGGAGGGCTTTAGAGCCAACAGCCCCAATATGACGATGATCCATAATAAGGAGAGCAAACTCAAAACGAGAGCCGGACCTTGCAGGTTGCGAACGCGGTTCATCTGCGGGCCCACCCGAGTGGCGACATTGGCAGCCGCGCCGAAAGAACCTCGACACTGAGAACGCCGATCAGCAGTCCGCCAGTGACGACGGGCTGCCAAAGTGAAGGCACTCCCATCAACAACAAACCATTTTGCAGTATCCGCAAAAGCAGCACGCCGAGGACGGTGCCGACCAGGCTGCATTTGCCTCCGAGAATGCTGGTTCCGCCCAGAACAACCGCAGCGATGGCATCAAGCGCCAGTGTGCTGCCGATCGTCATTTCGACGTTGCGGTAGCTGGCGACATAGAAGGTTGCTGCAAGTCCTGCCAAAGCGCCACTGATGATGAATGTCGCGAAGCGAACCTTGGCCACCGGTATCCCCGACAACCGCGCTTTTTCTTCCGAGTTGCCAATGGCCAGCAGGTGAAGCCCAAATGGTGTCCGGCGAAGCGCTACCCAAACGGCGATGTAAGCGAGTACGATAACAAAAGCCGCGATGGGGACACCGAGCAAGGATGTCCCAAGCAGAACAGTCAATCCGGTGGGAAGGCCGGAAAGCCATTGACCACCGAGCAGAATGAATATTGCCGTACGGTAAATTCCAAGAAGACCCAACGTTCCGACAATGGCTGGAATCCGACCCAGCACCACTACGGCAGCTGTGACAAGGCCAAGCAACGCACCGATAATTGGCCCCACGAGGGCTGTAAGAACTGGATCTGTATTTGCTTCCAGGGCTCGGCCAACACATATGGCCGCCAGACCCATGACGATCCCGACCGATACGTCGATTCCACCCATCGCCAACAGAAGAGTCATTCCCAAACCAACAAGAAGCAGCTCGACACTGTTGCGTAAGATGGTGGCGGCATTGCCGGGAGTGCCAAAATATGGCGATGCGACGGAAAAAACGATGATAGCCAATGTACAAGCGGCGAGCAAAGCCAGCTCGCGCCCGTTCAAAGAAAAGATGCCGTCCTTTAACTGTCGCATCGGTCGCATTCCGTCGATCAGAAATCGAACTTGTCGACATTTTCAGCGGTGAACACAGCGGGCGGTCCGAGGAGCAGAATGCCCTTCTGTGCGTCGTAGGTAACTGCCTGGTCGAAACCCGGGACTTTGTTTTCCGCTTCAAACTTCTTGCCGTCGATGAGTTGTTTGCCAGCCCAGACAGTCAGGTATCCGAGTCGGGCAGGATCCCATAGCACGCTGAAACCGAATGCCCCGCTCTTGATGTAGGACCGCGCGGTATTGGGGCTGCAATAGCCGGTACCGATAACTGATCCGGTTTTTCCTGCAGTTTCAATCGCTTGTGCGACGCCGGGGCAGGTGGTCGAAGCAACCGCGATGATTGCCTTGAGGTCCGGATTGGCGGCCATGAGATCGGTTGAGATCTGCGCCGCGCGCTGTGCCGTTCCTCCGGCATATTGGGGCTCAAGCAGCTGCAGCTTCGGGTATTTTGCACTTGCCTGTTTCTGCATGAAGCCGATCCAGGCATTCAGGTTCGATGCTGTCGCTTCGCCGGAAACGATACCGATCTTGGCATCCTCGCCGACGCGTTTCACCAGCTCATCGATGATCGTACTGCCCAGTCCTTCATCGGTAGCCTGGGCGACGTAGACCGCGCGCCCGCTTTCTGGCGCATCGCTATCACTGGTAAAGAGCTTGATACCCTTTGCCTCCGCAGCCTTTACGACCGGAGCGATGCTGGAAGCATCCAGCACGCTTACAGAAATCGCGCCAACCCCCTGATCGATCAGACTCTGGACGATCTGCAGCTGGTCGACCGGGTTGGTATCCACCGGACCGCTGTAGATGAAATCGACACCAAGCTCCTTAGCTGCTTTATTGCCACCGGCTTCCATGGCATTGAAATAGGGAATGCCGATCAGCTGTGGGACAAAGGCAACCTTTGGTTTTTCCTGTGCTCCCGCAGCGCCAGCGATGATGAGGGAAAATACGGAGACTGTTAGAGCTCTTCCTATTTTCTTGAACATTGGATTCGATCCTCTCTGGATTGGACGTGCATTTTAGTTTGTTTTTTCCAGCGCACGCACGTCGGGATGAGCGCCTGTTATGTATGAAACGATCTCTTCGGGGTTGGTGTCGGAGCGCATCTTTTCCGCGACTTTCCGGCCGCGCCGAAACACGATGATCCGGTCGGCGACCTCGAAGACATCGGCCATGTTATGGCTGATGAGGACCACGGCGCAGCCGCGCTCGGCAAGGCGCCGCGTCAGCGAAAGGACCTTTCTGGTTTCAGCAACCGCAAGAGCGGCGGTTGGCTCATCCATGATAACGAGCTTCGCGTTCAGGTTAAGCGCCCTGCAAATGGCGACCGCCTGACGCTGACCGCCCGAGAGGCTCCCCACAGGCGCTTGCGGGTCCGAAATATGCGCTTCAAGTTCTTTGAGCAGACCTGCGACACGCTCTTTCATTTCCTTGCGCCGTAGGAAGGGGACACCAAGCACGGAACGCTTGAGTTCCCGACCGAGAAACACGTTCTCCGAGATGGTCAGATTTTCGGAAAGAGCGAGCTCTTGAAAGATAGTCGCGATCCCGGCGGATGCTGCATCCTTCGGCGATGAAAACGCGACCGGCACGCCATCGATCAGGAGTTCACCGTCGCTTGGCGAATGCGCGCCCGCCAGAACCTTGATGAACGTCGACTTACCCGCGCCATTGTCGCCCAGAAGCGCCAGCACCTCACCCGACCGGATTTCCAGATCGACCTCCGAAAGCGCAGTCAAGGCACCGAAGCGCTTTGTGATACCCTTGGCGATGAGAAACGGAGCGTTCATATCGGCATTCCCTGGTTTAGATCCATCAGGCCGCGTTGCTCGCCCAGCTTAAAACGTTTTTCCAAAGGCGGGCATAACCTGGCCATTCAACGAATGTGGCAGGCAGCCAATGCGGACCGATATCGGATGTCCAGGCGACTGTGCGCCCCTTGCCATACTGTCCAGTAACGAGAAGCGGGTACCCGCCGTGTTCTGCAGGCAAAGTCGCCAGAACCTCGACGTCGGCCCGATCCTTGACGATCACCTCATTGGCTCCGAGCAGAACCGGCCATTCGCCTTCGATCCCGGCCAAAATCGGGTGCGCCTTTGGCCCAGTGATTGCCGGGCGAAATCCCTCAGGTATTTCCAGGCGGTCGTCGTAAGGAAGACAGGTTACGGGGAGCGCGTCTTCGACCACCGTGCGGTGCCAGCGTGCCTTGCCATCGATACCCTGGAAGCTGAAGTAACCTCCGATCATGACCAGTCCGCCTCCGGCATTTGTCCAGTCGCGGAGAAGTTTCAGCCTGTTTGGAACTGTCTTGCCATGAAGCCACACGTCGGGATGAAGCAGCAGAGAATTGGCACCGATATCGGACAGGATGATCACGTCGTAGATTGAAAGACCTTCCATGGTGAAGGGGAGCTTATCGACCGCTTCATGAGCGGGCAGGTAATCGAGCTCGATATCACTACCCTTCAAGGCCTGGACCAAGGCTCGGCGCCCAGATGAAAAGTCACGCTGCCGAATTGATCGAATCCCTTGTAGTGCGTCGCCGAGCTTACCCAGCTTTCGCCAACCAAGAGGACTTTTGTCTTTGCCATTTCAAATTCTCCTGTTCATTTCATCGCGCAGCCGCAGTTCTGTTGACGGGAAGTGCGGCTTTCAACTCCTCGAAGCCGGCGATGTGACCTTGCGCGCCCTCGACGGTGGTGGTGAGACTTCCGCCGATCGCTGCGTAGCACGCTGCCTGTTCCAATGAGGCACCATGGAGCCAGAAGGCCAGAAAGATTCCGGCAAAGCTGTCGCCCGCACCTGTGGCATCTATCCGGTCGACAAGCAGGGCCGGCACTTCGATCTGCGGACCTCCGCTTTTTGGGAAGACGACCGCTCCGAACTCGCCGAGAGTCACCACGACATCGCCGCGTCTCTTGATTTTGGAGAGGGTGTCATGAGCCTGCCCGATCATCGTCGCCAACGGCGTGCGATAGCCAAAAATCTCACGCAGGGTGACATCGTTGATAAATGTCAGATCGACAAGCTGGACAAGCTCGGTGAATGCAGTTGGCGTTCTGGAAGTGTCCGGCAAGCCCGCAGAATGCATGCTAACTTTCCACCCCGCACGATGAAAGCGTTCAACCGAGCCAATCATGCTTTCATACTGGGAGCCCTCAATATGAAGGCAGGCCGGACGAGCCTCTTTCTGGACATCCATGTTTGCTGTGAGGTCACCGTCACTCAGCTCGAAAGGTTCGCTGATGATGGTTCGGCTGCCATTGCGTTCGATGATGACAATTGCCTGCGACAGGCGATTGGTGATTGAGCGTTTGATGGGAAGGGCGTGCACGCCGCGCTTTAGAAGTTCGCCAAGCGCCCAGTCACTGTCGGGGTCATCCCCGACAGCTGTCGCCAATTCCACATCTAGGGAACAGGGAGCGCCGACGCCAGCAGCGGCAACAGCGACGTTCGCAGCAGGGCCCCCTAGCGCCTTGTCAATATGTTCGGCTGTAATGCGGTCGTCGCGATGCGGCAGGACATTTACACGGCAGAGAAAGTCGACGCTGATATGGCCGACAACCAGTAACCGGGGTAATCCGTCGAGATCCTTGGATTTGCGCCGCCCATGGCCGGGCAATGCCCGCGCAATTGCACTTGGCCGGTAAGTCAGATCGGAAATGGCTTTTTCAATTCGCTCGCGTGTCGTGTCTTTGACGGTCGCCGTACCGTTGATGTAGTTCGACACCGTGCCGATGGAAACACCAGCGGTCTGTGCGACATCTGCTATGGTTGGACGCTTGTGCTGCACCGTTTCGACCCAATTGAAGCGCTTCAACGCTAACAACTGCAGGAAAGGCCATCAACAGAATATTATTCCAATTGCATGGGATTTGATAATTACTGTCTGTAAAAAATGCAAAAATGAAGAATTAAATTCTCGTTTGCAGCTGTTTTTGAAATATTTTCAAAAGCGGGAATTGAATGGCGATTTTGGAGCCGCAGAGAAAGGAACCGCGCCTTATCGCTCACAGAGCACGATCATCTGTCGCGACCAACGTACCTGTTAAGGGTACTACGGGGGAAATAAATTTCTTCCTGCCGCGAACGACTAGTGCCCAATTTCTAAGCACTGCGGCGAACATTTTAAGCGCGCGATATAACCAGCGAAGAGAAAGCCAAACAATTTCAGTATGTTGCTGTTTGGCACATTCCTTGCTTTGCTTATAGTCGAGTTGGTGGCTAGGGTTCCGGCGCTGTAAAGCGTGCTGGTCCGAGAGCTGCCACCGGTAGGGGAGACATCCCGCCGGGTGCACGGCGGGACAAAAGCCCGGGAGACCTCGTTAGCCAAGGGATTGGCGGCGCGATGGTCTATGCCGATCCCTTTTTGAAGAGAAGCAAAAAGGGGAATTTCAATGCAGACTTTTTCGAAAATACTCTTGATTACTACAATGGTCGCCTCTGTGGCGTTTGGTACGACCTCCATTGCCATGGCCGCACCAAAGACCGATTTCAAAGTTGCTTGGTCGATTTACGTCGGTTGGATGCCGTGGGGTTATGCCTCCGACCATGGCATCGTCAAGAAATGGGCTGATAAATACGGCATCAACATCGAGGTCACCCAGTTCAACGACTACGTGGAGTCGATGAACCAGTACACGGCTGGCGCCTTCGACGCGGTAACGCTTACGAATATGGACGGTCTCTCGATTCCCGCAGCCGGCGGCGTTGATACGACGGCCGTCATTGTCGGCGACTTCTCGAACGGCAACGACGCTGTAATCCTGAAGGACAAGAGCACACTTGCGGACGTAAAAAGTCAGAATGTCAACCTCGTTGAATATTCCGTTTCGCACTATCTGCTCGCGCGTGCACTCGACAGTATCAAGCTGTCCGAGCGCGACGTGAAAGTTGTCAACACGTCCGACGCCGATATGGTCGCAGCTTACAAAACCGCGGATGTGGCCGCTGTCGTCACCTGGAACCCTCTGGTTTCGACTATCCTCGAAGATCCGACCGCCAAGAAGGTATTCGATAGTTCAGGGATTCCCGGTGAAATCATCGATCTGATGGTCGCCAATACCGGCGTGCTCAAGGACAATCCGAACTTCGGCAAGGCACTCGCCGGCATCTGGTATGAAACTGCGGCGTTGCTGATGGCAGATAGTGACGAAGGCGAGGCCGCTCGCGAGGCGATGGGTTCCGCGTCCGGCACTGATGGGAAGGGTTTCGAATCCCAGCTAGCCGCCACAAAACTCTTCGACCGGCCGGCCGATGCGGTTGAATTCACCGCTTCGCCAAGCCTGCCGAAGACGATGAACCTCGTACGGAACTTCCTATTCGAGAAAGGACTGCTCGGCAATGGCGCCGCGTCTGCGGACGTCATCGGCATAGAGATGCCGGACGGCAAGGTTCTCGGCGACAGTGGCAATATCAAACTGCGCTTCACCGAGACCTACATGAAGGCTGCGGCCGACAACTCACTCTGAGCGATACCAAGCGCGGCGTGGCTTCGTCCGCGCCGTATCCGTTGCCTCTCAGAGGAGCCATATCCATGCGGTGGATTAATACAAGGCCGGGCAGGGGTGCGCAGCTCACATTGCTGCTGCTGCCATTCGTACTGCTGATTGCCGCCTATTCAGCGGGATCGGTCGCGCGGCTGGCGGAAAACCCCAGTGACAAGCTGCTGCCCAATCTTGCCGGTTTTGCCGATGCGATTAATCGGATGGCCTTCCTGCCGGACCCGCGTACCGGCGAATATCTGCTTTGGTCCGACACGGTCGCGAGCCTTATCCGCCTCTTCGCAGGATTGGGCATTTCGACGGTAATGGCTTTGGTCCTCGGCATGGCCATCGGCATGTTGCCCTATCTGAGAGCATTGCTTTCCCCCTTTGTGGCCGTCATCTCCATGGTACCGCCGCTTGCGGTGCTTCCGATCCTTTTCATCGTCATGGGGCTCGGTGATGCTTCCAAGATCGCGCTGATCGTCATCGGCGTCGCGCCAACAATGGTCCGCGACCTTGCTCTCAAGGCCCTCGAATTACCCCGGGAGCAGATCATCAAGGCTGAAACGCTTGGCGGATCGTCGTGGCAGATCGCACTTCGCGTTGTGCTGCCGCAAATACTGCCTCGGCTTATCACGTGCCTGAGGCTGCAACTCAGTCCCGCCTGGCTCTTCCTTATCGCCGCCGAGGCGATCTCGTCCGACTCCGGCCTTGGTTACCGCATCTTCCTTGTCCGCCGTTATCTGTCGATGGATATCATCTTTCCCTATGTCGTCTGGATCACGCTGCTTGCGGTCGTAACCAACTACATCCTCGATCGCGTCCGTATTGCTGTCTTCCCATGGTCAGAGTTGGAGAAGCAGGCATGAGCGAACTCATCATCGAGAATGTCTGGAAGGAATATGGCGACCAGATCGTGCTCGAGAACGTATCGCTGACAATCGCATCCCGCGCCTTTGTCGCCCTCGTCGGCCCATCGGGCTGTGGCAAGACGACTTTCCTGCGCATGTTGCTCGGCCAGGAGCGGCCCACCAAGGGTACGATTCTGCTCGATGGCCAACCTATACCGACGGAACCGGGACGGGACCGAGGTGTCGTCTTTCAGCGTTACTCCGTGTTTCCGCATCTGACGGTGCTGGGGAACGTCCTTCTCGGAAAGGAATTTTCTAACGCGCGCTACAAGGCGAAGCTCCTCGGTGCTACACGGCGCAATGCCGTCGAAGAGGCCCTTCAGCTCATAGGGGAGGTTGGGCTTTCGGGTGCGGAACAGAAATATCCCGCACAGCTTTCAGGCGGCATGCAGCAGCGTCTCGCGCTCGCCCAAGCGCTGATCATGAAGCCGAAGGTTCTGCTGCTAGATGAGCCCTTCGGTGCGCTCGATCCTGGTATCCGCGTGGAGATCCACACACTGATGAAGCGGCTTTGGCACGAAACGCAAATGACTGTCGTCATGGTTACGCACGACATCCGCGAAGCTTTCACTCTTGCCAGCCGCGTCGTTGCCTTCGAGCGACGACGGGATCGACCCGAGGAAAAGCAGCGCTACGGCGCGACGATCACCAAGGACATTTCCATCTGGCCACCTCGCCTTGCGGGCGTGCCATCGAACTTTAGCCCCGATCGGGACGGCCCGATCGATTCCCTGGGGTATCGCCGGGACGACCCGGCATTGTCAGGAGAATAATCATCATGCACATCAGACGTTCTGCAGAAGAGATCGCCGCCAACCGGCAGCGTTATGAGGAGCATCAACGCAAGGGATTGGAGTTCGCGCCGAAGGCACTTCCAGCACCGAGCCCGCTACCTGGGCCATTGATCGATGAGGCTGCTGTAATCCACGCTGAAACCATTCCAGGCGGCTGGTATTGGTCGACAGCGCTGAAACGCGGCGAGTCTATCCGTATAGACCAAGGGGGAGCCTTTTCGACCGTTGCCTTGGTCGCCTGGAATGCGGCCGACACAAGCGAAAGGTTGAATCTCGTGGATACGGTTAAGGTTCAATGGACGACGGCGCTGGGCAAGGGCCGGGTGATCTTCTCTGATATGGGCCGTGTGATGTTCTCCATTGTGGAAGATAGTTCCGGCGCACACGACTGCTTGATGGGCGGGTCGACGCCAGCTTCGAATGCTGCCAAATACCCTAATGTGAAGACCCGCAACACGCGTGACAATCTAGTGCTTGTCGCCGGAAAGCTTGGCCTCGATCGTCGCGACATCCCAGCCGTTCTCAATCTTTTTGCGCCCGTTCGTATCGACGATGCCGGCGAATTTCGGTGGCGCGGTACACTCTCCAATAGCGGCGATTATGCTGAACTTCGCGCTGAGATGGACATGATGGTCGGTTTCTCGAATTGCCCTCATCCTCTCGATCCGGATCCGGTTTATGCGCCGAGGGCGGTGACTGTGACACGGTTCCAATCTGCGTCCCCCACCGCGGATGATCTCTCCCGCACTGCCACCGCCGAAGCCGTCCGCGGCTTTGAAAACAACGCGCTGATGTTGGCCTAGGGAGCACACGACAATGACTGATTTCATTCAGACCGCTGCATCGCGCAGTCTTGAAAATGCTGTCCAGGATCATTTCATCCCGGCCGAGGCACCTTGGTCCGGCATTGTTCGCAAGGGCCAGACGATCCGCATCGAGGATAGCTACGGCCAGCAGGCGATCGATACGCTTTTCTACCGGGCCGATGATTTCTATGAGCGTTACTCCAACCAGGACACCATGCGCGAACAGGGCGCCGCCTATATCGGCACCGGCACGAGGATCATGTCGAACGAAGGTAATGTCATGTTGACGATGATGGCGGACAGCTGCGGCCGTCATGATACCTCTGCCGGTGCGTGTTCCTGCGAAAGCAATACCGTGCGCTTCGGTCACGGCACCAAGTATCTGCACGCCTGCCGGGACAATTTCGCGCTTGAGGTGACGAAGCATGGAATGAGCAAGCGCGACATCGTGCCGAACATCAACTTCTTCATGAACGTACCGATCAAGCCGAACGGTGAGATGACAATCGTCGACGGTATCTCCTCACCAGGTGATTATGTTGAGCTGGTGGCCGAAATGGATGTGCTTTGCGTCATTTCCAATTGCCCGCAGATCAACAATCCATGCAACGGCTTTGATCCGACGCCGATCCGTGTCCTCATCTGGGATGCAGCAGCCCCCTATACCGGGGCTTGAGAAATGTTCAGTAAAATTCTCATCGCCAATCGAGGCGAAATCGCCGTCCGCGTTATCCGGACATTGAAAAAGATGGGCATTGCCTCCGTCGCCGTTTATTCCGACGCGGACCGTTTTGCCATGCCTGCGCTTCTCGCTGACGAAGCGGTCCGCCTCGGTCCCGCACCCGCAAGCGATAGCTATCTGAATGTTGATGCAGTCATCGCCGCTTGCAGGCTGACCGGGGCGGAGGCCGTTCATCCCGGATATGGATTCCTGTCGGAGAATATCGGCTTTGCCGAGCGGCTTGCGGCCGAGGGCATCGCCTTCATCGGACCACGCCCGGAACATCTTTCGGCATTCGGGTTGAAACATACGGCGCGCCAACTCGCCGAGGCAAGCGGTGTGCCTCTTCTCCCCGGTAGCGGCCTCCTGGAAAGCGTTGACGACGCGCTCTCGGCGGCTGAAGAAATCGGCTATCCGGTTATGCTGAAGAGCACCGCCGGCGGTGGCGGTATCGGTATGCAGCTATGCGGTGATGCCTCAAGTCTCCAAGCTTCGTTCGAAAGCGTTCAGCGGACCGCACGTGCCAGCTTCGGTGATGCGCGGGTCTATCTCGAACGTTTTGTGGCGGATGCCCGGCACGTTGAAGTTCAGATTTTCGGCAACGGCAAGGGCAAGGTCGTGGCGCTGGGCGAACGGGACTGCTCGCTGCAGCGGCGAAATCAGAAAGTCATCGAAGAGACACCTGCACCCGACCTCCCCTCGGCGACGCGTTCGCAGCTGCACAATGCGGCTGTCAGTCTTGGTTCTTCGGTTTCATACGAATCGGCGGGCACAGTCGAATTCATTTACGATCCCGTCCGCCAAGAATTCTATTTCCTCGAAGTCAATACGCGGCTGCAAGTCGAACATCCCGTTACCGAAGCCGTCTACGACATCGATCTTGTCGAATGGATGATCCGTCAGACGGCAGGTGAGGATATCCTTTCCGGTGCGGATTTGTTGACGCCGAAGGGCGCTGCGATCGAAGCCCGTGTTTATGCTGAAATGCCGCATGCGGATTTCCGGCCAAGTGCGGGCCTTCTGACGGAAGTGGTCTTTCCTGAAATCGCCCGTATCGATGGCTGGATCGAAACTGGAGCCGAGGTAACGGCTTTCTACGATCCAATGCTCGCCAAGCTGATCGTGGTGGCCGAGGACCGTGATGTCGCGATCGAGAAGCTGAAGACTGCTCTCGCCAATACCTCAATTTCCGGCATTGAAACCAATCTGGATTACCTGCGGGCAATCGCGTCGTCTGAGCTGCTCGCCAGCGGCAAGGCGGCGACCACGGCGCTACGGGACTTCGCTTTCATTCCCGATATCATCGAAGTTCTAACTCCGGGCGCTCAGTCGAGCCTCCAGGAGCTGCCCGGGCGTCTCGGTTTGTGGAATGTTGGTGTACCGCCGAGCGGCCCGATGGACGAGCGATCCTTTCGTCATGCCAACCGCCTGGTGGGCAATGACGACGCAACGGCGGCGCTGGAATTGACCGTATCCGGTCCAATACTGCGCTTTTACACCGACGCTGAGGTCGCGCTTTCCGGGGCAAGAATGACCATGATCTGCGACGGCGAAAAGCTGCAACACAACAAGGCCGTAACGATTCGTGCGGGCCAGGTGCTCTCTATCGGGGCAATCGATGGTGCTGGCCAGCGCGCCTATCTCGCGATCAGGGGCGGCCTTGCTGCTCCGGTCATCCTTGGTTCACGCGCCACCTTTGGACTTGGCCAGTTCGGCGGCAATGCTACAGGCACACTCAAAACCGGCCACGTGCTCCATCTTGCGCGGGATGCCACCGGGCAATTGGGGCCCGAAACCGAGCCTGCCGAGCTCACGCGCGAATGGCAGGTCGGCGTCGTCTATGGGCCGCATGGCGCACCGGACTTCTTTCAGCCGGAAGACATCGATACGCTGTTTTCCAACCCTTACGAGGTGCATTTCAACAGTGCCCGCACCGGCGTCCGTCTCATCGGCCCTGCACCGAAATGGGCGCGCAGTGACGGCGGCGAGGCGGGCCTTCACCCGTCAAACCTCCACGACAATGCCTATGCTGTGGGCGCGATCGATTTCACCGGCGATATGCCGATCATCCTGGGACCTGATGGTCCGAGCCTCGGCGGTTTCGTTTGCCCTGCGGTGATTGCCCGCGACGAACAGTGGAAAATGGGCCAGTTCAAGCCCGGCGACAGTATCTGGTTTCATCCGGTTTCCCGCCCGGACGATCCTGTTACCGGGCCGGCCATCCTTCGGTCGGCTTCAAATACTGGGTCAGCCATTGTCGGAAAGCGGGACAATGGACCGGTTTCTGTGGTCTATCGCCGCCAGGGCGATGACAACCTGCTCGTCGAATATGGCCCGATGGCGCTCGATATCGCGCTTAGGTTACGGGTTCATTTGCTGATGTCCGCCGTGTCGGTGGCCCAGCTTCCCGGCCTTATTGATCTGACACCCGGCATCCGTTCTCTGCAGATCCATTATGACGGGACGACGCTGACCCGAAAGCGTCTGCTTGGACTTTTGGCGGAGATCGAGGCCGGTCTCCCGGCAGCTCAGGAGGTGACCGTACCAAGCAGGATCATCCATTTGCCGCTGTCGTGGAATGATCCGGATGCCGAACTCGCCATGCGCAAATATCAGGAACTCGTCCGGCCAAACGCCCCATGGTGCCCCTCCAACATCGAGTTCATACGCCGCATCAATGGACTCCCCGATGAACAAGCCGTGAAAGACATCGTCTTCAACGCGAGGTATCTTGTACTTGGACTTGGGGATGTCTATCTCGGCGCACCCGTCGCGACGCCCATTGATCCGCGCCACCGCCTCGTCACCACCAAATACAATCCGGCCCGTACCTGGACGCCGGAAAATGCGGTCGGTATCGGAGGCGCCTATATGTGCATCTATGGCATGGAGGGACCCGGCGGTTATCAGCTTTTCGGCCGCACGATTCAGATATGGAACACCTGGCGGCAGACGCCCGCCTTCGCCAACGGCAAGCCGTGGCTTCTCAAATTCTTCGACCAGATCCGCTTCTTTCCGGTCAACCACGAGGAATTGACGGAAGCGCGAGCCGCCTTTCCGCATGGCGGCTATCCGATCAAAATCGAGGAGACGGAGTTCTCGTATGCCGCTTACGAGCAGGAACTGAAGCGGAATGCCCAATCCATCGGGCGCTTCAAGAACACACAGCAGGCCGCCTTCAACCAAGAGCGGCATCGCTGGAAGGAAGCCGGGCTCGACAGCTTCGTTAGCGATAGTGGTGGCGGAGAAAGCCCGGACGCCAATATTCCGGTCGGGTGCTTTGGCGTTGCCAGCAGCGTTCAGGGAAACATCTGGAAACTGCTCGTCGAACCTGGGGCATCTGTTGCCGCCGGCGAGCCGCTCGCCATTGTCGAATCCATGAAAATGGAATTTCAAGTCAATGCTCACGCTGCAGGCCGTGTCCGCGAACTACGCGCAGCGCCCGGGCGAAACGTTAAAGCCGGCGATATCATCGTTATCCTGGAGGACTGCTGACATGCTGCCGACAATTCTCGATCTTTCAAGCCTTCATGCCGCCTATCAATCCGGCCTGACACCGCTCGATCTCGTTGAAACGGTAATCGCCCGCCGCACCGCATCAAATGATCCGGCGATCTTTATCACCCCCACGCCGGACAAGGACTTGCGGGCCGCCGCACGCGATCTGATGGCGCGAGCGCCAGAGCCAAACAGCCTGCCGCTCTGGGGCGTACCCTTTGCCGTAAAGGACAATATCGACGTTGAAGGATTGCCGACCACGGCCGGATGTCCCGCCTATGCCTATAATCCGGGAACGGATTCGACTGTCGTCGCGCGTCTCAAGGCCGCCGGCGCCATCGTGATCGGGAAGACAAATCTGGACCAGTTCGCGACGGGTCTTAATGGAACGCGCTCGCCGCATGGCGCCCCGCGCTCCGTTTTCAATCGAGACTACATTTCGGGCGGATCGAGCAGCGGATCGGCGGTCGCAGTCGCGTCCGGTCTTGCGAGTTTCGCCCTCGGTACAGATACGGCGGGATCGGGACGCGTTCCCGCCGCGTTCAACAATCTTGTCGGTATTAAGCCCACGCCAGGTCTGTTGCCGAACACGGGCGTCGTTCCAGCGTGCAGAAGCGTCGATTGCGTGACGATATTCGCGGTTACGGTTGGCGACGGTGTCGCCGTTCGGAAGGTGGCGGAGGGATTTGATATCGCCGACGCATTTTCGCGTCACGCGCGCCCGATTTCACTACCGGGCACCGGGCTCCGGATCGGTGTCCTTGAAGGTGCGGAGCGGGAATTCTTTGGCGACACCGGAGTCGAGCGGCTTTATGATCAGGCGATTCAATCAGTGAAGGCGCTGGGTGCAACCATAGTACCCTTTGATTACGGACCATTCCGCGAAGCTGCAGCCCTGCTCTACGAAGGACCATGGGTCGCCGAACGCCTTGCGGCAGTGGAAGGCTTCCTTGCGACGAACGCGGCGGATTTCGACCCGGCCGTACGAACCATCATCGAGGGCGCCAAAGGCAAGACGGCCGTCGATGCCTTTAATGGCCGTTACAAGCTTGAGGAGCTGCGCCGGAAAACCGACGCTGAATGGCAAAAGGCGGATATCCTGCTTCTACCAACCGCACCGACAACCTATACGGTCGCCGAAATGCAAGCCGACCCGATCGTCCTCAACGGTCGCCTCGGGCGCTACACCAATTTCGTCAATCTTCTGGATTGCGCCGCCATTGCAGTGCCGGCGGGCTTTGAGAGCGAAAGTCATCTTCCAGCCGGCGTGACGCTCATTGCGCCCGCCTTTGCCGACGATGCGTTGGCGACTCTAGCCGACGCGCTGCACCGTGCGGCCGCATCCGGAATGGGAGTCGATCGCGACAGGCATATCCCTCCTCAATGTGCTTTCGTCCCCTCTGATGATGGTTCTGTTCCCATCGTCGTTGTTGGGGCGCATCTCTCTGGAATGCCACTCAATCACCAACTTACCGCACCGGGTGGACGCCTGCTGAAAACCTGCCGGACGGCGCAAGACTACCGGCTGTTCGCGCTTCCTGGGACAGTGCCGCCTAAGCCTGGCCTCATCCGAGATCCCGGTTTCAAAGGCCCAGGACTCGAGGTCGAGGTCTGGTTGATGCCTCCGGATGCATTCGGCCACTTCGTACAAAACATACCGGACCCTCTTGGCATCGGCAAGGTTACGCTCGATGACGGCTCAGCTGTGTCAGGCTTTCTCTGTGAGGCACATGCGGTCCGTGGAGCTGAAGATATTACTCATATCGGCGGCTGGCGCACGTATCTGCGTTCACCAAAATGAAGCTTTTGCTAATGAAAGGCCACAATATGTCGTTTGCCAAGAATATAGCGCGGTTGCTCCTCGAAGGGATTAAAGCTCGGGCCGAAGCCATGTGGCTGCCTGCCAGAAGTGGAACGCAGGACACCCCAAGAGCGCCGGATAGAAACACGGCTGCCGAGTCGTCGAGATCGGGAGGCGCAGGCGGTTGGCCGCAGTGACGAATGGAACTGCGATCTGTCTGCAAGCGTATCGCACTCACGTTTGCACCCTGGACGGTTTAGGATTTTGTTCTATGACAAGAACAAGACGAACATGAGGTCTGGCTGCCGGACATGGGAGCTCGTGCGATCCCGTTGCCGGAAGTGCAACAAGGCGGCGAGCTTCACCGCAGACAGGCGGCCTGGAAATGCCGGTGAAATAGCGGCCTCATCCTTGAGCTGCAAGTGGTGCCGGTCGAGCCAACCTCCTGTGTTCGGCGTTTCAAATTGATGGTGCGGAGTGCGTCGCTCTGTTTAATCGGCGTTTCGCTCGAAAAACGTCCCATTGCTGATCGACCAGCACGCCAATAAGGATCACCCCTCCCATTACTGCGAAATTAAGCGACGATGGAATGCCGAGGAGATTGACCAGATTCTGCAATTCTTGCAGCAGTATGGTGCCGAGGATCACGCCAACGATTGACCCTTCACCGCCGCGCAGCGAAAAGCCACCGAGGACTGCGGCCGCGATCGCGTAGAGTTCATAAAAATTGCCGTGGCTGGCGGGGGAAATCGAGCGGGTATACATTGCAAAATAGATAGCCGAGAGTGCCGTCAATACACCGCAAATGACATAGGCAGCCATCACCATTCTACCTGTCCTGATCCCGGAATATCTTGCCGCTTCCTCATTTTTGCCGATGGCATAAAGATAACGCCCGAAAACTGACCGGTGCAGTACTACCCACGTCACGCCCATAATAATGAGAAGGGCTATAAAGCTGTTGGGAATGCCATAGGTGCGGCCGGCCGTAAGGAATTCAAGAGTGGGAAAGTTCTGGCCGAAAGCAAAGCCGGCGGTCCCATCGGCAGTATAGAACCGGGCGATCCCGCGATAAATCAACAAGCCACACAGCGTCACCACGAATGGCTGGAGCTTCAGCCGCGTGATCAGCCAGCCATGGGCCAAACCAATGATCCCACCGAGAACCAGGATGAGCATGAAAGCCAATGGCCACGGCATGCCATGATTTGCAATCAAATCGATGAACAGAACACCGAGCAGCGCAATTAACGAACCCACCGAGAGTTCGATACCGCCGGTTATGATAACAAACGCTTGTCCTATCGACAGGATACCGAAGAGACCAATGAGATTCGACGTATTGGCGAGATTGATGGGCAGCAAGAAACGAGGATTGATTGTTGCGACAACGGCTCCCACGACGACTATGAGGATCAACAAGCCAATATCTTTTTTATTCATCGTGATCTCCAACCCTGATAGACGCTATCGTGCTGACTTGCCCACCGCCAGCAAAAGCACATTTTCCTGATCCAGTTGATCCTTGGCCAGAATGCCGGAAATCTGGCCTTCATGCATAACTGCGACGCGGTCGGAAACACCGATGACTTCCTCCATGTCGCTGGAAATCATGAGGACCGCGACACCCGTGTCGGCGAGCGCCTGCATGAGTCTGTAGATTTCAGCCTTGGCTCCAATATCGATCCCGCGAGTCGGCTCGTCGAAAATCATGATCCTTGGTTTCATCGCCAGCCATTTGGCCAGCACGACTTTTTGCTGGTTGCCGCCCGACAAGGTGCCGACACGCGTTTTTACCGATGGAGCCTTGATGCCAAGGTTACTTTTCTGTGCTTCCGCCGTCGTATTTTCACTGGCGGTTGAAATTATCGAATTGGCCGAATGCGCCGAAAGATTAGGTAGCGAAATATTCTGTGCAACAGCGAAATCAAGGAGTATGCCAGCCAGCTTTCGATCCTCGGGGACGAGAAAGATGCCATTGGCCACCGCATCAGCGGACGAAGACAGCAGGACACGTTTGCCATCCAGATAAAGCTCTCCGCCAAGGCTCCTGTCTATGCCGAAGACAACGCGGGCGAATTCAGTCCTGCCCGAACCTACAAGTCCTGCTAGCCCGAGGATTTCGCCATGCAGCACGTCCAAATCGACGGTCCGATGGGGGTAAGCAGCTGTGCGAATGCCCTTGGCGGACAGCGCGACTGCACCAGCCTCGCGCTCCGAGGTATTTGTACGGGCTTTCAAAGCGCGGCCTATCATGAGCTTGACCATCTGGTCGTGATTGATGGCGTCGCTTGCAAGTGTGCCTGCCAGCATTCCATCTCGAAGGACGATAACTCGATCAGCGACGCTCTCGACCTCGTGGAGTCGGTGCGAAATAAAGATAACGCTGATACCTTCTGCCTTTAGGCCCTTGATCACGCCGAGCAACTTTTCAGTTTCAGCCAAGGGAAGACTTGAGGTGGGTTCGTCCAGGATAACAAGCCTTGCCTTGATCGAAAGAGCTTTGGCAATCTCGACCATCTGCTGCTGGGCTAGCGACAATTCCGATACTGGGGTGTCGGCCGTAAAATTAGCGCCGACCCGTTTGAGGAGTGGTAAAACCATCTCGCGCAATTTAGCGCGATCGACCAGTTTCAGAGGGCCACCGCGCAAGGGCTCCCTGCCGAGGAAGATATTGGCGGCGACGTCAAGATTTTCAAATAGGTTCAGTTCCTGATGTACGAAGGCAATTCCGGACTGGAGGCTATTTTCGACGGTAAGACGGTCATGATCGACGCCGTCGATCCTGATAAGACCGCGGTCCGGGGCCGCCACACCGCCCAGAATTTTCATCAGCGTTGATTTGCCAGCGCCATTTTCGCCGACAAGGCCGATTACCTCGCCAGGTCTGATCTCAATGGAAAAGCCATCCAATGCCACAACACCGGGATAGGTCTTTCGCACGTCATGCAAGCTGAGGAAGGCTGCCTGATGACGTGCGTCAGAAGAAGTATCGATTGTGCCCGGCATGGATTCGGCGCGATTAACGCCACCTGTTGCGGTAAAACCATTGCCAGTCATCGCGTCGAGCTCTTGTTCGAAAACAGCTTAGTTGCCAGCCATCTTTTTTAGATTGGCAGCGTATGCATCGACATCGTCCTTGCCGACAATCACAGTCTTGATAATCAGCAATTTGTTGTCCGGAATGCTCGACTTGTCACCGGCAAGGTAAGCGGCCATCATTTTCATACCCTGATAGGCCCATTCGAATGGCTGCTGCACGACAGTAGCGGCGACAGTGCCTTCCTTGACGCCACCCAACGTAATCGGATCGTCATCAAATCCAACGACGGTGATCTGCCCCAACTTGCCTGCATCGCGGAGAGCCTCGTAAATGCGGGGCGTATTATAAGAGTAGAAGCCAACCATGCACGTCACGTCGGGGCTCGCCACCAGGGCGTCTTCGACGTTCTTCTTGGCGCGCGTCTGGTCAATATCGTCTCCGCGAACATCGACTAGCTCAATTTTGGTGCCTGCGAGACCATCCTTCATACCCTGGATGCGTTCCTTGGCATTGTCAGCGCCAAGCAGGCCGACAAATCCGAGACACTTGCCCCCGTTAGGCATGGCTTTTTTCGCGATTTCTGCAGCCTGTTTACCTGCATCAACGTTGGACGAACCGATATAGGCGACGCGATTAGTCTGAGGCGCATCGCTATCCGTGGTGAAGAGGGCAGTCTCGGACGCAATCTTGTTGAGACCATCGGTGGACGTCTTCGGATCTACGGCCGACACCATGATGCCCTTGACGCCGGCTGTGACGAGATCATCCATCAGACGCTGCTGGATGGCCACCGAGGACTGCTCGGGATACTTGAGCTCCAAGTTGTAATCGGGCAATTCGGCCTGCGCCTTCTTGACGCCCGCCTCGGCAGCTTTCCAGAAATCGGAGGCCCCATTCACCACGAAAGCCAGCGTTGGCTTGTCGGCGGCATAGGCCATAGTTGGCATTGACGCGCTAAACATCAACGCAGCGCAAAGTGCGGCAATAGATATTGCGGATTTCATGTCTAACCTCCCATTTGGCTCAACGCAGTCGTTGATCCGAGTTTTCAATCGGTGATCGAAGCCGGGCCACCTCCTATGGTTACCGGCAACGGGTGAAAGGCGTTCCACCATTCAGCCTGGAGACTTTAATGAGCCGATTCTCAATAGTAAATAGAATTATCATATAGTATTATCATTGCGTTCCATTCGAATGGCGAAGGCACTACTCTTGGAAAACCGCTAAATCTCAACGTGAAAGCCAAGTGAAAATCCGCTCATCCGGAGCGGACCATGCATTCAGGCAATGCGAAAGCACATGCGAAATCTCAATGGCGAGAATGCGCTCTGGACGCATACCATTGACGACCGCGGCGAAAGAGCTTGGCTATATCCGAACCAGTCCGGCCGCAGCCTCAGATAGGGGTGCCACCAACACGATCGGTTCATGATCGAATCATCTGTCGAAACGCCCGCCAATGGTGGCAGCTTCTTCATGCCAAGCTGGGACTTTTCGACAGGGTCGCCGCATAATAACTATGTGAGATCCAGTTGGGCAAGCGGACGCCAGTTACTGACACGTTTAGGCAAATCATACCGATGTATACTTACGCATCGGGCTAGTTGTTTGTATCCCTTCTATGGTGCCTGTCTAACACCGATAGGCCTGGTAGTTCTCCCGGCTACCAAAACTTCAGCGGTCCCCGGCTGAAGCGCGGACATTCCCACCGTGTCCGCAAAAGACCGCCTGGGTCCTCCCCCTGGGCGGTCTTTTGTTCCTATGAAGGGGACAATAAGGAAGCACAAGATGAAGCAGAAACTTGCAATCTGTGTTGCACTCGATCCTGATATTGGTGTCTTGCTCTCCGGAGCATGGGCCCATCCGCACGGACACAACGTTCACCATGGCCGGGTGCAATCAACGGGACAGACATGAGACGCCAGGTTAGACAGAGGTTTCGTAATATCGATCTTCGGGATTGGAATGCCCCAATGTTCACTCGCTCGCTATTCACTTTTGCTGCTGTTACGGTTTTTTCGGTTTCCGCGGTCGCTCAGGACTTTCCTGCAGAGCTTGCGCCTCTGCAAGGTGCCACGCTGCTAGGCAGGTATGCGGCAAGGGGCGTCCAGATATATGTCTGTCGTGTCAAAGGGACCACACGCGAATGGGACTTCAAAGCCCCTGAGGCCGAGCTGACCGATGCACAGGGCAGGCCATTCGCCAAACATTATGGCGGCCCGACATGGGAAGCAGACGACGGCTCCAAGGCCGTCGGCAAGGTCTTGGTAACCGAACCCGCACCAAAGCCAGGCGCAGTTCCCTGGCTGTTACTGTCGGCGGATTCTTCCGCAACGGGGATACTTGCCGGGGTGCGTTTTGTCCAACGGGTGAACACCGTCGGCGGAGCTGGACCGACCGGCGCGTGTTCGACTGTCGGGTCAGAGCTGCGTGCCGATTACACCGCCGACTACATCTTCTATAAGTGATCATGTTCTCCGGAATCGGCTTCGTGGATTGCGTCTATTGCGGCGACCCCGCCGGAGTATCTGTGTTCCCCAAACCACCAATCCGGAGAGTCTCCCTGCAATAACGTTTACAAGGCCAAGTTTTCGATGCATTCGATCACTTCTTCGCAATCAAAAGGTTTTTTGAAATAGGCAGTAGCCCCGGCTGCCATGACTTGCCTGTGTATCCGCTCATCCTCGAATGCCGTAATGAATGTGGCCGGTGTAGTGTCGCCGGCTTTACCCAGATATTGAACAGCTCTACCCCGCCCATTCCATCGCTCTGCACATCCGTTATCAGGCAGTCAATTTCGACGGAGTCTCTTGGAGCCAGGAAGACTTCGGCGTTTGCAAAACGATGGACGTCGAGTCCGTGAAGTCAGTTCTATACTTGATCATCGAATTCTGCATGGCCGTTGCAGCTTCAGCGACGAGGCTCCATCGAAGGGGAACTACCAAAGACAAACAGAAGAGCACAAGAACATCATACATACTCTTTCAGGCAGTATAACAATGATGCGCCACTCCATGGTGATCGTCGATTGTCATTAGGTATTGGTTTGCGGGTTTCGGGGTCAAACTCCCGCCGATTACGGCCCGCACCAAGGAAACGCAGCGCGGCCCAGCGACATCAAATGTCGGTAACATCGCGACGTTGACGCATATAATTGTTACAGCATCTAGGCGTTCACTCCCAAGCGGGCGACTTCAGCTACATTACCTGTGAGCCAGCAGCAACTGGTAGCGCGCACTCCGTCATCCGGGTTATGATGCATAGCTGAGAACGGCGGTCGCCGCCTCGGACCACCTACTCAGGAGGGCAATGTGACATCGCAAACCGTGAGAGTTATGGACGCGGCCGAGGAAGATGTGGCGGTCGAAACGGTCATGCTGGCATTTGCAGCGGACCCAATGGCGCGATGGACCTGGCCGCATGCACACCAGTACGTTGCGGCGATGCCGCGAATGATCCGAGCGTTCGGGAGCAGCGCGTTCTCTAACGGAACTGCCTTTTGCACCGACGGCTACGCCGGAACGGCGCTATGGCTATCGCCCGGCGCGCATTCCGACGAGGAAGGGCTTGGTGCGGTGCTCGAGAGCACAGTTGCGCATTCTCTTGCCCCCGAAACAACGGCCATATTCGAGCAAATGGCCACGTTCCACCCGACCGAACCACACTGGTACCTGCCCCTGATCGGCGTAGACCCGGCGCATCAAGGCGAAGGTCACGGGGACGCCTTGATGGCGTACGCACTCGCACGGTGCGATCTCGATCACGCGCCAGCCTATTTGGAATCCTCGAACCCGCGCAACATTCCGTTCTACCGGCGCTACGGCTTCGAACCGCTCGGCGCGATCCAAGTCGGTTCGTCGCCGACGCTCGTCCCGATGCTGCGGCGAGCGCGTTGAGCTTTATTCGATCACACAGTTGTCGCCCAGGGGCGTTGTGCGCGGCTCAGCCGCGAAACGAAGATGGAATCGGCCTGCGAGACCGTTTACCGGCGGGCGCTTAGGTTGGCAGGAGATTCGGCAGTTTATGGCCGACGCAGCAAAATCAAACACTTGTGCGAATCGCGGTTACGCTGCGCTTAAACAAAGGCTTGGGAGGAAATTGCTGAGCCTTTTGTTGATAGGCCCTCGTGAGGATAAGCCGGTTCAGACCCGTCTGGCTTCGGACATGGCCGCGATCTCCTTAGATAACATCACCACCGCGAAGATCAATACGCCAGCAAAAATGATTAGTGATCCTATCCCGACGATCGGTTCCAACTGTCGATTGCCCAGCTCCATGAAGTAGAGCGCCGGCAGCATGACGATCAGACCAAGCGTATAGACCACGTAATGAACCATGGCCAATCTCTTGGCCGCCTTGGATGCGTTTAGTGCGTAATAGCCGCCGAAAATGGAACAGGAAACCCAGCCCAAGAGGTTGAGATGCGCGTGAGCAGCAATCACCGTATGGTTTCCGGACATGCCCATTTGCAGACCCATCGCCAGCCCGATGATAAGGCATATGATGGCTGTCTTGAAGAAAAGCTGAGAAATCTTTGGCATTTTTGGCTCCCCCTGAACCAGAATTCAATGATACCGTGCACAATACACGCGAGCGATAGTGGTTTCCAGCAATCTGAATTAAGCATTAAGAATGAGCTTTGTATGCTTGGTCAGTGATGGACGCTGCGATGTTTTCCATTGGTGCGCGCAGAGTCCAGACGAGGCGTTTTGGGGTCTGTTCCAACGTGCCTGTCCCTCCGAGTGACAATGGCGTCACCCGCTCCAGGACGATCTTGCCAAATCCATGGGTGCGTCCGAGCCTCACAGGTGGCCCGTCAGATTCAGTCCAGGTCAGGTAAAAGGTTTTACCATCATCGCCGACATACCAGTCGACAGCGATATTCCCTTGGTCAGCAGAAAACACGCCGTATTTAGCCGAATTCGTGGCCAATTCATGGAACGCTATCCCCAGATACTGAACGGCATTGGGCTGCAGGACTATGAGGGGACCTGAAATTGCGACGCTGGATTCATCGCCAAACGGCTTAGTTTGCGCCAGAAGCAGATCCGATACAGTCGCTCCGCGCCATTCGGCGTGGACAAGAAGATCATGTGATCGCGCGAGAGCCATGATCCTTTCCCGCACCTGCTGCTCGAACTCGGTACTGTCTCCAGTGCGATTGCCGGTTTCCCGGATCATGGACAGAATGACCGCATATTGATTTTTGACGCGGTGGTTTACCTCGCGCATCAACATGACGATCCGTTCCTCCTTTTCTTTTCTCTCGGTAATGTCGCGTGCAATCTTGGACGCGCCAACGATACGGCCGGTCGAATCCTTGACTGGCGATATGGTTAGCGAGACATGGATACGCACTCCGTCCTTGCGCAACCGAATTGTCTCATAATGATCCAGGCGCTCACCTTTGCGAATTCTGTCGACAATGGACGCTTCTTCCCCCAGTCTTTCGGCGGGAATGATAGTGGTGATCGAACGGCCGATCATCTCCTCGGCTGTGTAACCGAATACGCGTTCGGCGCCCCTGTTCCAGCTCCTGACAATGCCTGCGAGGGTTTTACTAACGATCGCATCATCGGACGATTCCACTATCGCCGCGAGGTGTTGTGCCGACTCTTCATTATGCTTCTGTTCCGTGAGATCAACCAGCATATTCATGGCGCCAACGACTTCGCCACTGTTGTCCCTAAGCAAGACGGGGAATGGACGAAACGCAACGCGGCTGCCGTCGGGCCGCCCGGCTATGGCTTCCAGCCCTCGCACATCCCGACCTTCGCGCAAGCTCATTGCCAGGGGGCACTCGTCATGCTGCATGGGAGTACCGTCAGGCCAGTATAATTTCCATGATCCGCACCAATGCTCTTCGCCGATCCGCGGTTCGCGGCCCCAGAACTTAGCCGCCGCGCGATTGTAGAATGTAATTATGCCGGATTTGTCTGTCGTATAAACCGGAATAGGAAGTTCCATGATCAGTGAATCACGGCTGAAGCTGTCCATGCTGTGCAAAGCTGCAAGTGACGAACTAAGGTTGCTTTGCGCAATATCCACTATTTTTCCTGCTTCAAGTAACTTCTTGCCAGTCGGGTTTTAGAATCAAGGGGGACCAGTTGACAACGGCATTTCAGTTCACCCCACGATCAAAACTGTCTGTGATGATTTTGGTTCCAACGGAGCCGTGCATCAGGGATCAACGGCAGAGCTTTTGCGTTTCCATTCAACCAAGTGAATGGAGGAAATCGTTATGATTTATACCCTGAGATTGACCAGCGTGCTCCTGGTCGCGCTTGCCCTTATTCCGGCGGGTGCGCATCTGTTTGCGATGATCAACAAGTTTCACCTCGATCGCGCCGAATATCTTATCTCACAACGTGCCTATGACGGTTGGAGCCTTTTTTCCATTGTCATCATTGCTGCGCTGGTTTCGACGCTCGCCCTGTCAATCTGGCTTAACCGTTCGGGCGAACCTCACTGGCTGGCGGCGACGGCATTTCTTTGCATTGCGGCAACGCAGGTGATTTTCTGGCTGTTTACATTTCCCGCCAACAAAGCGACTCAAAACTGGACCGTCCTGCCAGAGGCCTGGCAAACGCTACGCTATCAATGGGAGTATTCGCATGCAGCAAGCGCCATTTTGAATTTCGTGGCGCTTTTCGTTTTACTTCTCTCCGTAGTGAGAACGGACTAACGGCCCAATATGCAACGGGCCAGTTTCGCGTGGAAACCAGCCCATACCAAAGCCCTGCGCGTTCTGTCAGACGCACACAAATCCTCAGAGTTTCATGTTGATCGGGTCAAATCCCGATAGTCAAACTGCAAAGACGACGGCGGCAACTGCCAGCGCGCCGAACAAAATCATCGAGCATGTCATCCAGTTGGAGATATCGCCGTTTTCTTTCGTGTGTCGCATCGCCTGACTCCTCCTGAGCGTAGCCGGATAGGACCGGCGCGTTCTCAAAAAATCATGAACACCCGTCGCTGATTTGAGTTGCCAGCGATCGATTCAAATTGTCGTGATCATGTGCTTTACCCAAATCATGGAAGGCTTAGTCCCATCATCCCGGCTTCACTGGAAAGGATTATAGCGCTTTCAATGTAGAGCGCAATTTGCGCCATGCCTTGGTTTCATCACATTTTGATATCGAGTGAAAGGAAAGTGATACTGGGTAACGAATTACCCCGCACTGGCCTCGACGAGCCTTGGAAAGGTCATTCGCACCATCGCCCCGCGACCAGTATGGAAGCTCTCGGGCGCATCCAGCATTTCCAGATGCCCACTATGATCTTCGATGATTTTCTTGACGATGGCGAGGCCGAGTCCGGTGCCCTTTTCGCGCGTTGTCACATAGGGCTCGAGCAGTCGATGACGGTTGTCAGCGGGCAACCCTTTGCCGTTGTCGAGCACTTCCACAATGATGGACGAACTGGTGCTGGCAGCGCGAACGAGAATGAAACCTTTCTCGATCGCTCCTGTCTGGAGCGCCGTCTCAATGGATTCCGAAGCATTCTTGATAATGTTGCCAAAAGCCTGGCCAAGGAGCCGGTTGTCGAAATTTCCAACGAGCGGCTCGTCGGCAAAGTCATGCTCGAACTTAATCTGGTTGTTGCTGATTTCCACGAGAAAGGACGCGTCACGCAGCACAGCGCGGATATCTGTTGCGGCGAGTTGCGGCTTGGGCATACGAGCGAATTCAGAAAACTCATCGACCATACGACCTATATCGCCGACCTGGCGGATGATCGTTTCAGTGCATTGGTCGAAGACCTCGCGATCCTCGATAATGACCTTGCCGTAGCGGCGGCGAATACGCTCGGCGGAGAGCTGGATTGGCGTCAGTGGATTTTTGATTTCATGCGCAATGCGGCGTGCAACGTCCGCCCAAGCGGATGAGCGGTGGGCAGCGACCAGATCTGTAATATCGTCGACCGTCACCACGTAGGAGGTATTGTGTGTGCCGGCATCTTCCCGGGTAATTTGCACGTTGAAAGAGCGTACGATACCATTGCGGGTAATCCCTATCTGCTGGCGGCTGGAAGGTCTGTCGTTTTCCCGCGCCGCTTCGAATACAGCACCGATTTCCGGAAGGATGTGAACGAGGTTCTTGCCGATGGCATATGCAGCATCGATCGACAGCATGTGTTCGGCTGGCCGGTTTAGACCGGCAATATCGCCTTGTGAGTTGACGCTGATGACGCCGGCGGTCACGCCGGACAGAACGGCTTCGGTAAAGCGCCTGCGCTCGTCGATCTCATCCTTTGCCGAGATCAGATCGTTATGCTGGGTTTTCAACTGCTCGACCATATTATTGAACGTGTGGGACAGTGAACCAATATCGCCATCCGAAGCGCGGACGGGCACTGAGACGTCAAAATTGCCGGTGGCAACGTCGCCGGCGGCGCCGATCAACAGGCGAATGGGCCTGACCACACGATTGGCCACGGCAATACCAGTCCAGACGGCGGTCAAAAGCAGCAACAGTGTGAGCTCAATATAGAGCAGCGCGTAAGCAATCTGCGTATTCTTCCTGTTGCTCGCCAGCGACTGATATTCGGCATTGTTGTCTGTCATGATGCGCATGTTATCCAACGCCGAAGAATCCACGGCGCGGATCGTATAGAGATACAAATCCGGCAGCGCCTGCGTCTTGACGATTGCGCCGACAAGATTGGTGGCCGCCGGCGGTATCAGCACCGGCCTGTCGCCTGCTGCGCTTTTCAACGCCTCCAGCGGCGCTTCGGGGAGGGTATGATCGTTGAAGAGCTGGGCACTGACGACGACCTCACCGTTGGATCTGACCAGGGATGCGCCAAGCAGGTTGTTGCGGCCTGCGTCATAGGTCAGCCAATTTTCGAAGGCACCTCGATCGAGACTGTAGAGCATACGCCGCTGGTCGAGATCGATCGCCATGGAAAGCGTTGTGGTTAAAAGACTTTGCGCATTGTCCTCGGTGTAGGACTGCGCGGCCTTGATCGACATATCAATGATTTGATTGTTCTCGGGATTGATCCAGGAATTCAAACGATTGTCGAGAACAATGAGTGAAAAACAGGCGACAATGATTGAAGGGATCGACGCGATCAGCGCGAAGATGATCGTTATGTTGGTATGCAGATCCCGGTGCTTTTCCTTGCTCTTGAACAAAAACAGCTTCCGGAGTGTGGCGTAGGACAAATAGACCAGCACCAGAATCGAAACCGCATTGGCTGCAATAATGATTTGCGTCGTCCGTTTGGTAGGCGAGATGTCGGTAATGCCCATCATGATGATGAACGAAACAATCGTTGTCGCCAGCGTCAGGAGCGTCATGATCAACGCGCCTTTCGGCAGAACCTGCGGTTTGACTACGGTCTTGCTCATTTGCTGTCGATTATCGGTCGCAGCGTTGCTTGTAAAGGAAGCTTGCGCTCCGAATGCGGTTTGAGGCACGAGGCTTTAGCAGCGTTGCTGATGTGCCACGTGCCAGTTTGAAAGGTCCAAGTTTTGACGATACGCCCAATCCTGAAATATCCGCATCCCGCACTGCGTTCATCGGCTGAACGCGTTACAGAGTTTGGGGATGATCTCCGTTTGCTGGCCGATGACCTCCTGGAGACAATGCGGGCGGCGCCGGGAATAGGCATAACTGCTCCACATATCGGCCTTTTGAAGCGCATTGTCGTTCTTGAACTTGATCGGGGGCAACCAGCTCGCTTCTACGTTAATCCGGAAATCGAATGGTTTTCGGCTGACACCGTCAGGCACGAAGAGGGCAGTGTTTCTATGCCAGGCGTTTCGGACGAGGTCGAGCGGCCCACTTCCATTCGGCTCCGCTATGAGGACCTTTCGGGCATGTCTCAGACAGAAGAAGCGATCGGTCTCCTGTCCATCTGTCTGCAGCACGAAATAGATCAGCTCGATGGCATATTCTGGGTCTACCGTTTGTCGAAACTCAAGCGTGACAGATTGATCAAGCGTTATGAGAAGTTGTCGCGCAGTTAGCGGTGAATCGGATCCTTCCATAAAACACCCTCCGGCTTTTCCACCGGCTCGATATCGAGATTGACGACGACGGGCTCCTGACCGGAGCGGACAAGAACACATTCAAGTGCTTCGTCCGGGCTGGCATTGATCTCCTGATGTGGAACGTATGGCGGCACGAAGATGAAATCGCCGGGACCGGCTTCCGCGACATATTCCAGCCTTTCGCCCCAGCGCATGCGCGCGCGGCCTTTGACCACGTAGATGATGCTTTCCAGATCGCCGTGGTGATGCGCGCCGGTCTTGGCGTTGGCATGAATAACAACGGTCCCCGCCCAGATTTTTTCGGCTCCGGCCCGGGCGCGGTTGATGGCAGCGGCCCGATTCATACCCGGCGTCTGCGCTGTGTTCGGATCAAGCGAATCGCCCGGAATAACTTTGACCCCATGTTCCCGCCAGTCGACTGGACGGTCATCCGGGTGCGCGTTGCCCTGTTGATGATCGTCTGACATCAATGCCTCCTGCCTCTTCGCGATGTGACCGGCAATGTAGCGAGGAGAACGCAACGACGCCAGAGATCAACCGCTGTCAGGATGTACGCGTATCGGCGGTTGCAAACGCATAGTAAATAATTTCTACTTCTCCTGGAACATTGGCATATTGTTCTGCGAACTTAGTACGCGAGATTGCTAGCATACGAATTCGACAACGAAACCAGTAGGATACGGATGAAATCCTACAGTAGCTGCAGGGAAAACCATGATCTTGAAAAGTGTCGCCTCGATTGGGCTTGGCGTTTTGGTTGCATTGACGGCGGCAACGTCCGGCTTTGCGCAGACAGTGAAAATTGGCAGCAAGAATTTCACTGAACAGTTCGTTGTTGCTGAAATCTATGCGCAGGCGCTGGAGAAGGCCGGCATCACGGTCGAGCGCCGGCTGAACCTTGGCGCTACGCTCATCGCACATTCGGCACTGACGAGTGGCGAAATCGATCTTTATCCGGAATACACCGGAACCGCGCTCGCTGCGGTGGTCAAGGGTGACCTGTCTGGCTCGGCCGACAAGATCTACAAGGACGTCAAGGATTACTACGAGAAGAACCTGCAACTAACACTGCTCGAGCCAACGCAGATCAACAATGGCTATGCCATCATTACGCTTCCCGAGACCGCCGAAAAATACAAGCTCAAGACGCTGACGGATCTCGGTCCAGCCTCCAAGGAGCTCTCCTTTGGTGCCGAAGGCGGCTTTGGCGAACGCAAGGATGGTCTGCCGGGGTTGAAACAGGTCTACGGGATCGAGTTCAAGGATTTCCGCATCTTTGCCAAGCTTGGTATTCGCTACAGCGCGCTGACGAGCAAGAACATCGACGTGTCCTATGGTTTCAGCACGGACTGGCAGATCGCTGATAGCAACCTCGTTGTTCTTGACGACGACAAACATCTTTTCCCCCCCTATTATCTTGTGCCTGTCGTTCGCCAGGACGCCTTGGCGAAAAACCCGAAGATTGCTGAAGTGCTCAACAAGGTCAGTCCGCTTTTGACCAACGAGATCATGCGCGACCTGAATGCCGCCGTCGAACGCGACAAGAAGGAACCAAAGGAAGTGGCTGCAGAGTTCCTGAAAGAAAAAGGTATTTGATTATACTCGGCGGAACCGGACGGTTTCGCCGATCATTTGAACGTGTATGGCGGAGATGGCCACATCTCCGCTATTTCATTGCTGAAGCGACCATGCAGGCAGGACGGCACCCTTGAACTGGGCTCCCAAAAACATTCCGGAAATACTTACTGCGACCTGGCAGCATCTGGTGCTCTCGGTTTCCTCGGTACTTATCGGACTGGTGATCGCATTGATCCTCGGGATCATCTGCGCGCGAAGGCCAAAGCTGTACGCGGTCGTCCTGACGATAACCGGCCTCATTTTCGTCATCCCCAGTCTGGCGCTATTCGCACTCTTAATTCCCTGGCTTGGCCTCGGCACAAAGCCAGCGCTGGTTGGCCTTTCATCCTATTGCCTGCTCATCCTCCTGCGCAATGTCGTAACCGGATTGCGCGGTGTACCGGCCGATGTTCTCGATGCCGCAGACGGCATGGGTTACAGTTCCTGGCAGCGGCTTGTCGGCATCGAGCTTCCTCTTGCATTGCCGCTCATTGTGTCGGGCATACGCATCGCACTTGTTACCGTGATCGGCATCGCTACCGTAGCTGCCTTCATCGACGGTGGAGGGCTTGGCACGATCATTTTGATGGGGATCGATCAAAACTATACCGAGAAAATACTCGTCGGCGGCATTTTGACATCCTTGATGGCAATCTTTTTCGATGTCGTGCTCAGTCAGGCCGAGAAATATCTGGTTCGGGGGAGGGCATGATATGTTGATTACCGCCTTCACTTGGATCATCAATCATCAGCCGGAATTCTACCAGGCGCTTGGCCAGCATCTGATCATGTCAGGCGTCTCGTTGGCCTTCGCACTGGCCATTGGACTGCCGCTGGCGATCCTGATCATCAACCGGGGCGGCCTCGCCTTTGCAGTCATCAACACAATTAACGCACTGCGCACTATTCCCAGTCTCGCAATCCTCGCGATCATGATGCCGCTCCTTGGCATCGGATTGTGGCCGTCCATCGTGGCCCTGACCATTCTCGCTTTGCCGCCGATCCTGCTCAATGCCTTTATCGGGTTGCGCGATGTCGATCCCGATGCCGTCGAAGCGGCAACGGGAATGGGCATGAGCAGGGGGCAGGTCCTGCGTAAGATACGCATTCCTCTTGCAGCACCTGCCATGTTCGCGGGTGCACGCACCGCCGCCGTTCAGGTGCTGGCCGGTGCGACGCTTGCTCCTTTCATAGGTGGCGGCGGCCTCGGAGATTTCATCGCCGTCGGCATCAGTATGATGGATATGTCGAGGCTGCTGGTTGGCGCCATTCCCATTGCGCTGCTCGCGCTCACGACCGAGTTTACTCTCGGCATCGCCGAAAAAGTCTTTTTTGCAGAGAGATCTACCGCATGATCAACATGGAACATGTGACCAAACGTTTTGCTGCGGACGGACCCGCCTCAGTTGATGATCTCTCGCTGGTAGTGCCGGAAGGGACGACAACGGCGCTCATAGGTCCATCAGGCTGCGGCAAGACCACGACAATGCGCATGATCAACCGCCTGATTGACCCAACGGAAGGCAAGATCATAGTCAATGGCGAGGACGTTACGAAGGTCGACCCGGTCCAACTGCGCCGGCACATTGGCTATGTGATCCAGCAGGTCGGTCTGTTTCCGCATATGACCATTGCTCAGAACATTGCGGCGGTGCCGAAATTGCTCGGCTGGACCGAGGCGAAAATCACCAGCCGTACGGAAGAACTGCTGGATCTGGTCGGGCTTGACCCGTGCGAAATGCTGAAGCGCTACCCGCGCCAGCTCTCCGGCGGGCAGCGCCAGCGTATCGGCGTGGCACGCGCGCTTGCAGCCGATCCGCCAGTGCTGTTGATGGATGAGCCCTTTGGCGCGATCGATCCGATCGCCAGGACGAGACTTCAGGACGAATTTCGCCAGATATTGCGTCGCGTGCGCAAGACTGTTGTGCTCGTCACCCATGATCTCGACGAGGCCATCCGGCTTGGAGACCGCATCGCCATCATGAAAAGCGGCAAGATCGTCCAGTACGATACGCCGGACTCAGTGCTGTCTCACCCCGCGGACGCTTTTGTGGAAAATTTCGTCGGGATAGACCGAGCGATCAAGCGGCTCAGCCTGTTCACTGTACACGATGCGATGAACACTACCACGCCGAGCACGGGTGTCAGTACGGTTGCACCGACCAGTAGTCTGCGCGACGCACTGGCGTTGATGGTTGCCGCCAATAGCGATGTTCTTGCCGTTGTTGACGAGAGCGGCGCAGTGAAGGGGCAATTGACACGGGACGCTATTTTTGCGGTCTGACGGCCGGTACGAAAGCAAGGGTAACCCAGCAATGCACATCGGAATATCGATCACGCCGTTTGGCCATCATCCCGCCGCCTGGCGTGAGAAGTCGGAAGATGCGATTCATTTCAGCGCTTTGGCAGCGCAGGTGAAGAAAGCAGAAGAAGGCGGGTTGGACTTCGCATTCTTTGCCGATCGGCTTGGCCAGCGGCCCCTGAACGATCTGTCGCCGCAGGCCGTGCCTTTCGAGCCGACGACGCTGGTTGCGGGGCTTGCCACTGTCGTCCACCGGATCGGGCTGATCGCAACCGCTGCAACCACCCAGCACGAACCTTACAACCTCGCGCGCCGCTTTGCCTCGCTTGATACGATCAGCAAGGGCAGGGCCGGGTGGAATGTCGTGGTTTCGCCGGGCGCAACCGCGCGCGACCAGGAATATCTCGACGTGGTCAGCGGGCTTTGGGACAGCTGGGAGGATGACGCCTTTGTTTATGACAAGGCCTCAGGCCGTTTTTTCCTGCCGGAGAAATTGCACCTTCTCGATCACAAAGGTGAGTATTTCACCGTGCGTGGTCCGCTCAACGTCAATCGTTCGCCGCAAGGCAAGCCTGTTGTTTCGCACGTGCTGACGGCTGATACCGCCGAAATTGCCGCGCGCTCGGCTGAACTTGTTTTCATTGATCCGGCGTCGGTGGACGAGGCGAGGACGCTTGTCTCTGATTTCACGCAGCGGCTCGAACGTCATGATCGCAAACGGGCTGATGTGAGGGTTCTCGCAAACGTCATTCCGTTCATCGGTGCCACCAAATCTGACGCACAGCAACTCCGTGACAGGCTGGATGCATTGTCACCTGACGGAGAAAGGCCTGTCGGGTTGGAGGTCATCGGCACGCCCCTCGATATTGCGGATGCGTTGCAGGCGTGGTCGGGCATTGTCGACGGTTTCACCGTCGTTCCTCCGGTGGCGCCGGAAGGTGTCAACGTCTTTGTTGATCACGTCATACCTGAGCTCGCAAAGCGCGGACTGTTCCGCAACTCCTATGAGGGCAACACACTGCGCGAGCATCTTGGAATGCAACGTCCGCGCCATCCGGCCAGCCAAGCAGCGGAGCAAACATTATGAGCAAACATATGAAGCTTGGCGCCTTTCTGATGGCAGGCGGCCATCATATCGCGGCCTGGCGGCATCCGGACGCGGTTGCGGAAGCCGGTGTGGATGTCGACCACTTCATCGCTCTGACGCGCCTCGCAGAATCTGCCAAATTCGACATGGTTTTCTTTGAAGATGCTGCCGCGATCCGCGAGCGCAACATCAACACCGCGAGCCAGGCTGCGCGTTCGACCATGTTCGAGCCGTTGAGCCTGCTCGCGGCGCTGGCGGTCAACACTTCTCATATCGGCCTGGTCGCTACGGCCTCCACGACCTACAACGAGCCTTATGGCCTTGCGCGGACACTGGCCTGCATCGATCAGCTGAGCGGTGGCCGGGCTGGTTGGAACCTCGTCACGTCGGCGAGCGAACTCGAAGCGGAGAATTTTGTTTCAAGCGGCTTGCGGCCCCATGCGCAGCGCTATGAGCGCGCCGAGGAATTCGAACAAGCAGCAAGGGCGGTCTGGGACAGCGTCGATACCGGCGCTTATGTCGTCGACGGAAAAAGTTTCACCGACCAGTCCAAGCTACATCCCGTCGAGCATCACGGTACGCATTTCAATGTCAGCGGACTTCTGGGCAGCCCGCGTTCGCCGCAGGGCCGTCCATTGATGGTGCAGGCTGGTGCTTCGGATGCGGGCAAAAACCTTGCAGCGCGTACAGCGGATGTGGTGTTCGTCGCAGCGCAGACCTTGCAGGAAGCGCAGACCTATTATGCCGATTTGAAATCGCGCATGCCGGCCTTCGGGCGTGATCCGGATGATCTCAAAATCCTGCCTGGTGTGTCGCCCATCGTCGGCCGAACCGAAAGCGAAGCGCGGGCGAAATATGATGCCTTGCAGGAACTCATTCCCGACGAGGTTGGTGTGGCGTTGCTTGCCAGCTATCTCAGCATAAAGGACCTGTCACAGTACCCGCTGGAAGGACCATTGCCAGAAATGCCGGCGACCGATGGCATTCAAAGCCGTCAGCAATTGATCATCGAACTTGCGCGACGGGAGAACCTCTCGATCCGGCAGGTTGCTCGCAATTTCGCCGGAGCGCGTGGCCATTGGCAATTGATCGGTACCCCGGCACAGATCGTCGATGAACTGGAGGAGCGATTTCATGGCAAGGCGGCGGATGGCTTCAACGTGATGGGCGCCTATTTTCCGGGGGCACTTCAGGATTTCATCGACCTGGTTGTTCCTGAATTGCGTCGCCGTGGCCTCTTTCGCAATGAGTATGAAGGGCGCACATTGCGCGAAAATCTCGGAATCACAATCCCGGCGCGTGCAGCATGAGCAAAAACATGAAACCCATTTATATCGACTATCTGAATGCGCTCGACATCGATGCGCTGGCGCTGACGGATGCCGAAATTCTCGGTGCAATCGAAACCTCGCTTGCCGCGCAAGGGAATGGCCAGACCGTCATAGAGCCGCGGGTGCATCTTGAACCGGATGCGACTTTCAATGGCCATTTCAACGTGTTGCGGGGATATGTTGCGCCTTTGAATCTGGCAGGCGTGAAGATCGTCGGGGACTTTGTCGATAATTACAAGCTGAACTATCCGTCAGAATTCGGTGTGCTCAATCTGTTCGATCCACGTACCGGTGCGCCTCGCGCTATCCTTGATGCAACGGTCATCACTGATATGCGCACCGGCGCCGTGACTGCACTCGGCGCAAAATATCTCGCGCGCAAGAATTCGAAGATCCTTGGCCATATCGGAGCGCGCGGCACGGCCTATTGGAACGTGAGGCTCCTTGATCACCTCTACAATTTCGATGAGATTCGCGTACATTCGCGTCGTCCCGAGAGCCGCAACGCCTTTGCCGAGAAGCTCTCCCATGATCTTGGCAAGCGGATCATCGTCACCGATGATTGGCGTTCTTGTGTCGAAGGCGCTGACATCGTCGTTGAAGCATCGCGCCTGCCGGAGCCACAGCCGATGTTGAAAACGGAATGGATCAAGCCCGGCGCGTTCGTCGTTCCGTACGGAACAATGAGCGCTGTGGAGCTTTCACTGACTGACATCATGGACAAGCTGGTCGTCGATGACTGGGGTCAATGCAAGGGTGGAAAATTTGGGTCCCTGCGCGTACATGTTGAGGCCGGCAAGCTGTCGGAACAGACGTTGCATGCGGAGCTTGGCCAGATCGTTGCCGGACACAAGTCCGGACGTGAGAATGAAAATGAGACAATCCTGTTCTGGCATCGGGGCTTGTCGCTAAGTGATATCGCGCTTGGCTACGCCATGCTGGAAAAGGCCAAAGCCTCCAATATCGGCCAGCGGCTGCGCTTTGCATGAGCCCCGTCGTCTTCAGTGGAGCGACCACCACGATCGCTGATATCGCAGCGATTGCCCGCGAAAATGCAGCGGTCGAAGTCGAGCCGCATGTGTACGACAGGCTGGAAAAGGCGCGGGTGATTCTCGACAAAGCTGCAGCATCGGGACAGCAAATCTATGGTTTGAATACTGGGCTTGGCGCTAATTTGAAGACATCTGTGACCGAGGATATCAGCGCATTCCAGCAGCAACTGGTGCGCGGGCGCGGCATGGGCGTTGGCCCATCCCTGGAGCGCGATGTTACCCGCGCGGTCATGGCCACGCGGCTTTCAATGCTGGCCGTCGGGGGATCCGGAATTTCTCCGGCAGTTTTCAATGATTTGCTGGTGTTGCTCAATAAACAGATTCATCCTGTTATCCCATCCATTGGTTCCATAGGAGCTGGTGATCTCGTGCTGCTGGCTGCTATGGCATCGACTCTGATCGGCGAGGGCACTGCAGAGTATCAAGGCAAGGTCTACCCATCTGCTCAGGCTTTGAAAAAGGCGGGTCTTGAACCGTCGGCGCTTGGCCCGAAAGACGGGTTGTCGCTGCTCAACGCCTCAGCGGTTTCGGTCGGACGGGGGGCGCTGGTTGCGACAGACGCTGCTCTGCTTCTGGATTTTCAGCGTCGGGCAGTTGCCCTGAGTTTCGAAGCTCTGGGCGGCAACCCACACATTCTGATACCTGCGATCCAGATTGCGCGTCCAGCTGCGGGTCAGGTGGAAGAGGCGGAAAAGCTTTTTGCATTGCTTGAAGGCTCGTCATTGCTGGAAGCGACGACAGCCATTCAGGATCCGCTCAGCCTGCGTTGCGTGGCGCCCATTCAAGGAGCGCTTGCCCATGCCTTGAGGGCTGCGACAGACGCGATCGAACTCGAACTCAATTCGGCCGCGGACAATCCGCTGGTGATCATTGAAGAAGAGCGCGTACTGTCGACTGGAAATTTCCATACGCCGTCGCTGGCGCTAGCATTCGAAACACTTGGGCTCGCCATCGCACAAGTGGCGCTCGCCAGTGCTGCACGCTTCATCCAACTTACTGCCTCTGGGCGTCATGGCCTGCCGCGGTATCTCAGTCCTGTCGGTGGGGCTTCGGCTGGGTTTGTACCTTTGCAGAAGACGGTAGCCGCGCTCGTTGGTGTCATCCGCCACAAGGTCAATCCGGTCCTGCTCGATTTCCTTGCTGTCTCAGAAGGGGTGGAGGACCATGCAACGCAGACGCCGCTCGCAGTGGCAAAATGTGCGGAGATTGTCGATTTGTGGCGACCGCTTGTTGCCTGCGAGATGCTGGCCGCGGCACAGGCCATGGACCTGAAGCCGGAGCTTCGCTGCGGCAGAGGGACGAGACAGACTTATAATCTCGTTCGGGCAGTTTCACCCAAACTGGAAGCGGACAGGGCGCTCGGGGCAGATGTTTTGGCATTGGTGGACAGCTTGCGCCAATGATTGATGTGCCGTCGTTTAACGATTGGCCGCACGTCGCCGGAATGCAACGGTTTGGACACCTTTACACGCTAGGATGGTGAATGAGTTGTATATTCGTTACCGACAAGTTTCATGATCTGCTCATCGTCTGCCGCCAAGTTTTCGCAACACTATCGAAACGCTAAACTCTCGATGCCAGTCCAAGAACAGAACATTTGACTTATTTCCGCGAATAACATCGACTAAAGTAGGGTGCTGTAAAATCAGCGTTTCTTGAAAAGCTGGATAGTCATGACGGTCGTGCGGAATCTTTTGTGGGCGCCAACAATAGGCTTATCCTGGCTGTGGGGATTGGGTTTCTTTTATTCCATCCACGTCACTCTGACCTATGGTTGGCTGGGGTTTTTTGGTTTTGCCATAGCAAATGTTGCGGGGCTCTGGCTGTTTGGATTTATTCTCGGGCGGACCAAGCGGCCGCCCGACCAGATCATCAAAGATATTGAAGGCCGCTACGCTGGCGTGTTTTTGCTGTTTCAGATGGCCGCGCTTGTTGTGACGATCTTCGGGTTCGTCGCCTATCTCTGGCAGCCGATCGTGGGCGAAGGCTCAGCGCTCGGCGTTGCGCTGTTATTGCTGTTTGCGTGTGCTATCGGCCATGCGCTGTCATTACAGCAACTCAAGCTATTGCATATCGTTTATACGGTCGTCGGGGTGGCTGCGGGCATTGTCCTGCTCATTGGGCTGCGACAGACATCAGACTATCCGGGTGTGCCACTCGAAAAGTTCGATAGCCGCTTCTATGGTCTGATCATGCCAACGCTGATCGGGTTCCTGCTTGGACCGTGGCTCGATATTCAGCATTGGCAGCGAGCGGTTACCATCAAACGCGAAGGCGGCGATGTTGGCATGGCCTACGGCGGCGGCGCCCTTTTGTTCTTTGGCTTTTTGTTCCTCAATGCACTCACCGCTTCGGCAGTGGGCCCGATAGGCAGCATACTGTCCATCGACGGCCTTCCAAGCGCCCAAGGGTCCGTCTCGGCAGCCACGGTGCTTGCTGCTGAAAATGGCCAGCCATATCTGGCGGTTGCGTTTGTCATCTGGACTGTCATTGCCCTGGCTTCAACCGTGGACAGCTTTTATTGCGCAACATCGTGGTTCCTGAAGGGCAAAAATCTGCGTAGCAACAGTCCCTTGCTTGCTCTCATCCCCGACGGCGTCGCTTCATCGCCGCTCTGGCTATTGCTTGGCGCTGCCTGGATTGCCTTCACGGCGGTGCCTGCGAATTTTTCGCTGATGTATTTCATGATGCCGTTTGCAACCCTGTTCGTCAGTGCGTCGGCGAACCTGGTATGCGAGGCGCTGGGCGCGAAGCCAAAGTTTGATCCGGTGCTGAGCTTTATGATCGGTTGCGGTTCGTCGCTGATATTCATCATCGGGTACATCGAGCCAGTGCCGGGATTCCTGTTCATATCTCCGTTCATCGGTCTGATAGGCGCCTTGCCAGTCATCATCGAACTGTTCGGACCGGCCTCGAAGGCCATTCCCGTTGAGATAGTCGATCAACCTATCCGGATGATGTCGCCCATACCACTTGCCAACGTCGCGGGAGGCGACGAAGTTTCGCCATCGCATGGATTCGACGGTGAGTGGTTCGTCATGCAGCTCGTTCCCACTTATGATGATACGAATTCCGTCGGAAACGTCTATTTCGCCAATTACGTGCGCTGGGTCGGCAAAGCACGCGAATTGTTCTTCAACGTCTGCATGCCCGATTTCGACCTTGCAACGACGCGGTTCTATATCCTTACGCGTTCATTCACCCATGATTACCGTCGCGAGTCGAAGGAGTTCGAGCAGATTACCGTGCGCATCAAGATTGCGCGCCACAATCGGAAGTTCGTGACGTTGCAGCATGAGATCCACAGCGCTGCGCAAGGATTGCTCGGGCATGGCGAGCAGTCATTGATGTTCGTCGACCGAGACCACTACAATCCACTCGATATTCCGGGAGAAGTGATCAAAGGGTTCCTGCCATACTGGCCGAAGGAGTCGCGTTTATCGGCGAACTACCGGCCAGTAAATATTCAGGATGCTGCCAAGCGGCAGGCATAATCTCAGCGAACTATTGGGTATGAAAGGCTCTAGCTGGCAACCTGGTATCGGTCACGGTCGAAGGCGAGCAACTCGAAAGTTTTCTCGACGGGCTCTGCCGGGCTGAACAGGAACCCCTGTACCTGATCGCAGCCTTCCTTTTGCAGGCAGGCTAGTTGCTCACGGGTCTCGACTCCTTCGGCAGTGATCTTCATGCCCATGCTGGCTCCAAGGCCCATCACTGCACGAATGATTGCAAGGCTGCCCCGATTGTGCGGAAGGTCGCGCACGAAGGACTGATCGATCTTGATCTTGTCGAATGGCATCTTGCGCAGGTAGCTCAAGCTGGAATAGCCGGTGCCAAAATCATCGAGCGCGATGCTGACTCCCATGGCGCGGAACTGGCGCAACAATGAAATCGCGGCGACATTCGCCTCGAGGAAGACCGATTCAGTGATTTCCAGCTCCAGCCGATTTGGCTTGAGCTTGTTCTTGGTCAAGGCGTCGCGAACGATGGACGCGAGATCGGAATGCCGGAACTGGATCGCCGAGATATTGATTGCAACGTGGATTTCCTGCGGCCATGACACGGCGATACGGCACGCTTCCTGGATGATCCACTCGCCGAGCGGAATGATATTGCCTGTCTCTTCTGCGATCGGGATAAAGATAGTCGGAGAGATGAAGCCGTGCACCGGATGCTTCCAGCGCAGCAGCGTCTCGAACCCTACCGTCTTGAGTGTCTGCGCCGAAATGATGGGCTGGAAATGGAGGATGAATTCGTCCCGTGCCAGAGCGCCACGCAGATCCATGGCAAGCGCACGTTTGGCTTCGATACGCGCATCCATTTCCACCTCGTAGAAACGGAAACTGTTGCGGCCCTCATTCTTGGTCCGGTAGAGCGCCAGGTCGGCGCAGCGCATGATGTCGTTGACACTGTCGGTCGGCGCAATGGCTATGCCGACGCTGATGTGAATGTTGATCTGGATACCGTCAATCCAGAAGGGTTGTGCGATGCTCTGGACGAGTTGCTCGGCGAGCTCTGTCGCCGCAGTCTGGTCCGCACCGCGCGCCAGAATGGCGAATTCATCGCCGGAAAGCCGGGCAACGACATAGGTTGCGGGAGCTGCGCCGCGCAGGCGGTCCGCCACCTGTTTAAGCAACTGGTCGCCGATTCCATGACCAAAACTGTCATTGACCGTCTTGAACTCGTCGAGATCGATGCAAAACACCGCAAAGCTGCGCAGCCCTTTCTCTAGGTCCTTGGTGGCTTGCGAGAGCTGGTCGGTAAACAGCGTACGGTTCGGCAGATCGGTCAGCACATCATAGCGGGCGAGATAGGACAATTGATCGTCCGACTGCTTTGCCGCGGTCACGTCGGAGCCAACGCCTCGGTAGCCGACAAACTGGCCTGCGTTATCGAATATCGCCTTGCCGGTGAGCGACCACCAACGGGTCTCCCCTTTGATGTTTATCGGCAGGATATGATTGCGGAATGTCGTCCGATTTTCGATGGCCTGCCAGATTGAGCCAACCTTGACGGCCTCTTCCGCGTGAGACTGGTCGATCTTGAACAGTTGCGCAAAAGGCATGCCTTGCAGCTCTTTGGTCGTTTTCGCGGCGATCTGCGCCAGACGCGGCGAGGTATGCTGAAGCTTCAGGTCGGCGTCGGTCTCCCAAATCCAGTCGCTGGCGTTTTCTTCAAAGTCATACAGCAACAGGCTGATAACCTCCTTCTGCTGCTCCACCTTGATCTGGTCCAGCGTACGCATAACGATAAGATTGCTCATGTGGACGATGGTGAACAGAATGAAGAGCGCATAGAACGCGAGCAGGATCGCGATGAACAGAAAGAAATCTTCGCCGGTCGACGCAAGCGCGAAGAACGAACCGGTAATGATCGTGCCCGAATAGGCGATCGCAGCCAGGGGTACCACTGCCACGCCAATACCGGTTGCCATGAGACCTGCTGCGGTGCATGCGATCAGAAGCCGGTGGTAGGGATCAGCGTCGAGAAACAGCATCAGCGGAATGCTCGCAAGGCAGATGCCGTAGAGGGCTGATATGATAATCAGATATTTGATCGCATCAAAGCCAAGCTCTTTGACCTTGGGCACCGTGTACCATTGCCAGCAGGCGAAAAGTGAGCCCGCAGTCATCAGTGCGACCATTATCGACACACCTGCGAGATAGGGGCGAGGGCCGAGATCCCAGAAAACGAACGCGACGACAAACACAACGCACATCGCCACGAGAACCGTAAAAGGCGCCAGTCTCAGTGCAACGTCCATCTGTTCCGCATAGACCCGACGCTTCACTGCCGGGTTGATAGCACCCCGCATACCGAATATCGATCGGATAGCGTCAAAAGTATGGAAATTGGACAATTGCACGCACAAACCTCAGGCAGGTGAGTTCATCTTTGACCCATGTTAGTTTTTTTACGTTCGGCATTGGTTAATATACTTAGCATTTTTTCTATTAGTTACCAATGTCTTTATGTCCCGGTGTCACGCTGTGGTTAAGATAAAATTTTGTGACTACAGGGTATTAGTGATAAAAACTACACAAACCTGCTACGCCTATAAGTATACCTATAATCTATGCAATAAAATTGGAAGTAATATTTCCGAAAACGACTTTTTCCATTCAAAAGTATTCCGCGAGTCAATTTACTCGATTTGCCATGCGGTCAAGTAAGTAGTTCTTTAGAATTAGCTCTTATCGGCCAAATTTCAAGCGCCCAGAGCGGAAATTTGTCCAGGTACGGAGGATGGGTGTGCTGACCGAAGCGGCCGTTTTGGAAAGACATTCCCGCAATTGATACAAATATGAAACCGGCTGCGTGTCAGCGGGCGATAACATTGCGTATCGTCAGCTCTACCGAGGCCTTTCGGCCACCCAAGATGTCTCAAACAGAGCTGAAAATGTTGATGCCTGTCGTCAAGGTCTATCGAAACGCGAAGATGGTCTGTATAGACCGCCCTCAAAAGGCAACAGGGCGGACGTGCGAGCTCCGCAAATGAACATGACTGTTTTGAGAAATACGGCAACGAGTACGCCGCAAGTGCTACCAGGTAATGAAGCGACTGTGCCCGAAGCGCCCAATCCCATGGTCGTATTCGAAGGCGTTGCCAAGCGCTTTGCGGCAGGGAATACCGGCGCCGAAGTGGTGGCACTGAACGATATAGACCTCGTCGTGCCGCGTGGATCGGTAACCGGGATCATCGGCCGTTCGGGGGCGGGCAAGTCGACTCTAATACGGCTCGTCAACGGGCTCGAGAAGCCGAGTTCTGGCCGCATCCTCGTTGATGGCGTGGACATCGCCGGATTGGACGAAAGGAGTCTACGCCCTGTGCGCCGCTCGATCGGCATGATCTTCCAGCATTTCAATTTGCTCTCCTCGCGTACTGCCTTCGGCAATGTTGCACTGCCTCTGGAAATTGCCGGCGTGGGCACGCAGGACATCGAAAAGCGCGTGGCGCCCTTGCTTGATCTGGTTGGCCTTTCCGACAAACGCGACCGTTATCCTTCCGAGCTTTCGGGCGGCCAAAAACAGCGCATCGGCATCGCGCGCGCTTTGGCAACCGAACCAAAGCTGCTGCTCTCCGATGAGGCGACATCGGCCCTGGATCCAGAAACCACGCGCTCGATCCTTGCCCTGCTTCGGAAGATCAACAAGGAACTGGGTCTGACCGTGCTTCTGATCACTCATGAGATGGAGGTGGTTAAGGCCATCGCCGACCATGTGGCAGTGATTGATGGCGGCCGCATCGTTGAACAGGGGCCGACATTCGACGTGTTCACCGGGCATGTGCACGAAACCACCAAGGCGCTTCTCGGTGGCCTCGCAGGCATGCATTTGCCGGAGTTCTTGACTAGTCGGATGTCGCAGCTACCGGAGCCCGGCTCCCGGACTATTCTTCGTGTCATATTCAAGGGTGAAAATGCCACGGAACCGATGTTGGCGCGGCTTGGAAGCGATCTTGGCATCGAGGTCAATATCATGGCCGGTGCAGTCGATGAAATCGCGGGGCGTCCTTTCGGCATGCTGGTAGTTTCCTTGCGTTCCAATGAAGCGAAAATTGCCGAGGCCCAGCAGTTCCTTGCCAATCACGGCCTTTCATCGGAGGTCGTCGGCTATGTCCGCTGATATCATCGCTCTCATCGTCAAGGCGACGGGCCAGACACTCTATATGGTAGCAGTTGCTGGACTGATTGGTTCATTGTTGGGTATTCCGCTCGGCGTGTTTCTGGCGACGAGCGGGCGAGGCGAGCTTTTCGCGGCGCCTTGGGTGAACAAGGTGCTTGGCGCCATCGTCAATGCCACACGTTCGACGCCGTTCATCATTCTGGTCGTTGCCATCATCCCGTTCACCCGGCTCGTTGCCGGCACATCAATAGGAACCACTGCCGCGATAGTGCCATTGACGATTGCGACAATCCCCTTCGTTGCGCGTCTGGTCGAGACGGCAATTCGTGAAGTTGATCCTGGTCTGACGGAAGCAGCGCGCGCAATGGGTGCAAGCCCGATGCAGATCGTCTTCAAGGTGTTGCTTGCCGAGGCGCGGCCCGGAATTACCTCTGCACTGACCCTGACGATCGTCAGCCTGATTGGTTATGCGGCAATGGTTGGCGCGATTGGCGGCGGTGGTCTCGGCGACCTTGGCATCCGCTACGGCTATCAACGCTTCATGCCAGATGTCATGGCCGTCGTCGTTGTGGTGTTGATCGTGCTTGTTCAGCTTGTTCAGAGCGCCGGCGACCGGTTGGCGCGGCAATTCGACAAGCGCAGCCGTCCCCGTTGAATTTGTTATAGAAGCAGGAGAATGAAATGTTGAAGAAAATACTTGGTGTAGCAGCCTTGGCGGCGATCCTCGGCGCGACTGGTGCGCTTGCCGAAACGATCAAGATCGGAGTTACACCGGGCGAGCATGCGCAAATTCTCGAAAAGGTCGCCGAGGTCGCCAAGCCCAAGGGCCTAGATATCCAGATCCTCGAGTTCTCGGATTATGTGGTGCCGAATCAGGCACTGAATGACGGTGAGCTCGATGCCAATTCCTTTCAGCACAAGCCTTACCTCGACAATCAGATTGCCGACCGGAAATTCGACATCGTCGATGTGGCCTATACCGTCAATTTTCCGATGGGCGTCTATTCCAAAAAAGTGAAGAGTTTCGATGAGTTAGCGGATGGGGCTACGATTGCGATTCCGAATGATCCGACCAATGGCGGCCGTGCCCTGCTCATTCTCGCCGATAAGGGTGCGATCAAGCTGAAGGACGGTGCCGGCCTGAAGGTCACGCCTGCCGACATCACCGAAAACAAGAAGAACTTCAAGTTCGTTGAACTCGATGCCGCCCAGCTGCCTCGTTCGATCGACGATGTCGATGCCGCGGCGATCAATACGAACTATGCCCTTGAGGCCGGACTTGATCCCATGAACGGTACGATCCTGAAGGAAGGTGAGAAGGCTCCGTACGTCAATCTCATCGCTGTCCGTACTGCTGACAAGGACAAGCCCTGGGTGAAGACGCTGATCGAATCCTATCATTCGGAGCCGGTGAAGCAGTTCATTCTCGACAAGTACAAGGGTGCTGCCGTCCCAAGCTGGTAAATGCCGGCAAGCGAAGGCCGTCGCAATGCGAGGTGCAAGAAACAGCGGGCGGCAATCGATTAGATTCGCTTGCCGTCCGCACCGAACAGATGCAGTTTTTGTTTCGGGATAATGACGCGCAATTGATCATCAGTGTTCGATGTTGACCGCCCTGGAACGCGCACGACAACCCTTTCTCCGCCGATGATGCCATACACATAGCTTTCGGCGCCGACCGGCTCTACACCCAGAACCTTGAGATCAAGCGCCAGTCCGCCGATATGCGTATCGGTGCCAGCGGACACCTCAAGATCTTCTGGACGGAAGCCGATCAAGGCTCCCGTCGCTGGAATGGATAGCCCCTCTGCACCGATGCGTGTACCATCCTTCAAAACCAACCCCGAATGGTCGGCCTTGACCGGCACAAGGTTCATGGGCGGGGCGCCAATGAAGCTTGCGACAAAGGTGCTGGCTGGCTTCTCGTAAATATCGAGCGGTGCGCCGATCTGTTCTACGGAACCGGCATTCATGACGACAAGGATATCAGCGAGCGTCATAGCCTCAAGCTGGTCATGGGTTACATAGACGCTGGTCACGCCCAGCTGTCGCTGCAGGTTCTTGATTTCGACGCGCATTTGCCCGCGAAGCTTGGCATCGAGATTGGAAAGCGGCTCATCGAAAAGAAAAACTTTCGGGCTGCGGACTATGGCACGGCCCATGGCGACGCGCTGACGCTGACCGCCTGAAAGTTCTTTCGGACGACGTTCCAAAAGCTGAGTCAATTCAAGGATTTGAGCTGCGTCTTTTACACGCTTATCGATCTGATCCTTTGGCATACCGCGGTTGCGCAAACCATAGGCCATGTTGTCGTAGACCTTCATATGCGGATAGAGCGCATAGTTCTGGAATACCATTGCTATGTCGCGCTCGGCAGGCCCGAGCTCATTGACCACCTTGTTGTCGATTTTAACCGTGCCGTCGGTGATAGACTCCAGACCCGCGATCATGCGCAGCAAGGTGGACTTACCGCAGCCTGATGGACCGACTAGCACGCATAGCGCACCATCCTCGATGGCAATGTTGATGCCTTTGACCGCTTCGACCGAGCTACCATAAACCTTGCGAACATTGGTCAATTCTACATTTGCCATATCGGTATCATTTCTCCGTTTCGACCAAACCACGCACGAACCAGCGTTGCATGAGAACGACAACGACGATTGGAGGGAGTATGGCGAGAATGCAGGTCACCATCACCAGGTGCCATTCGGTATCGGCATCGGCGAAGGAAATCATCTTGCGCAGACCAATGACGATGGTCGACATGTCGTTGCGGTTCGTCATTAGAAGCGGCCAGAGATATTGCGTCCAGCCATAAATGAAGAGGATAACGAACAGGGCGGCGATGTTGGTCTTGGATAGCGGCAGCAGAATATCTTTGAAGAATCGCCATGGTCCTGCGCCATCGACGCGGGCTGCTTCGACAAGTTCGCCGGGGATGGTCATGAAGAACTGCCGAAACAACAGCGTGGCGGTTGCAGACGCCATGAGCGGCAGGATCAACCCCGTATAGGTATCGATCAGGCCAAGGTCGACCATGATCTTGTAGGTTGGCAAGATGCGAACTTCGACCGGCAGCATCAGGGTTATGAAAATGAGCCAAAAGAAGATCATGCGCCCCGGAAAGCGGAAGAAGACGATCGCATAGGCAGAAAGGATCGAGATGCAGATCTTTCCGATGGCAATGCCGAGCGCCATGACCAGTGTGTTGAACAGGAGCCGATCTACACCCACCCCACCAATACGGCCTACGCCGCCGAAGAGCGCTGCGGAATAGTTCTCCCAGAAGTGTCCACCTGGCAGCAATGACAGGGGTGGGCGCAATATTTCCTGGAGCGTTTGGGTCGAGGCGACGAAGGTGTAGTAGATCGGGAAAGCCACGATCAAAATACCGATGATCAATATCACGTGGGCGATCAGACGGCCGACGGGATTGTTCTGAATCATGATTTATCCTCAGCCGTAGTGCACTTTGCGCTCGACATAGCGGAACTGAATAGCCGTCAAGCCGATAACAATGATCATCAGGATTACCGACTGAGCGGCGGAGTCACCCAAGATGAGGTTGACGAAGCCGTCATTGTAAACCTTGTAGACGAGCGTCTCAGTGGCTTTGCCGGGGCCGCCCCCGGTGACCGCATGGATGATGCCGAACGTGTCGAAAAAGGCATAGACCGTGTTGACGACGAGCAGAAAGAAGGTCGTAGGAGCCAGTAACGGAAAAACGATGGTCCAGAAGCGTTTCGTTTCGCCTGCGCCATCAATGGCGGCCGCTTCGATCAGCGATTTGGGGATCGACTGCAGACCGGCGACGAAGAACAGGAAATTGTAGCTGATCTGCTTCCACGCTGCGGCTGAGACGATCAGCACCATTGCCTGATCGCCGTTGAGCAGGGGGTCCCAATTATAGCCTGTCGAGCGGAAGAGATAGGCGAGCGTTCCCATCGATGGATTGAAGAGGAACAGCCAGAGCATGCCGGCGATGGCCGGTGCGACTGCATAGGGCCAGATCAACAGGGTACGGTAGATACCTTTGCCGCGGATAACCTTATCGGCCATGACGGCCAGCAGAAGGGCAAGCGCCATCGCGATGAGCGCTGTGGCTACAGAGAATATAACCGTGACCTGAAGCGAGTTCAGATAGTTCGGATCTCCGAGGACGCGCCGGAAATTATCGAGACCGACAAATTGCGTTGACAGCCCGAAAGGGTCTTCGCGCAAGACGGACTGATAGATCGCCTGTGACGCGGGCCAGTAGAAGAATATTGCGGTGATGGCGAGTTGTGGTGCCAGCAGCAGATAGGGCAAAAACTTGTTTGGAAAAGTGACGCGTGTTGACGATGCCATGAATGCCTCGTTTTGAAATAGCCCCGTCCGTAAAATTACGGACGGGGCTGTCATGAAATGAAGATTACTGGCCGATTGCCTGCTTTATCGCAGCGTTACCACGCTTGACGGCATTATCCAGAGCCTGCTGGGCAGTCTGTTTACCCGAAAGCATATTTTCGAACTCTTCGTTTTGGATGTCGCGAACCTGCGGCAGGTTGACGAGGCGGACACCCTTTGAATTCTCAGTCGGTGCCTTGCCCATCATCTGCTGGATCGGCGTTTCGCGACCGGGATTCTTGTCGTAGAAGCCGGACTTCTTGGTTTCCTCATAGGCGGCCAACGTTACCGGCAAATAGCCCGACACCTGATGCAGGCGCGCCTGAATTTCGGTCTTGGAGAGGAAGTTGAAGAAGGCTGCGACGCCCTTGTACTGCTCTTCGCTCTTGCCCGCAAAAACCCAGAGGCTGGCGCCGCCGGGGATCGTGTTCTGTGGGGCATCCTTGGCCTCAGGGTCATAGGGCAACGGACCTGTTCCGTAGTTCATGCCCGATTTGATCACGTCACCGAGCCCGCCCGATGAATCGTTGTAGATGCCGCATTCGCCGGAAAGGAAGAGCGGTTTGGCTTCGGAAGTACGACCTCCGTAACGGAAAGTACCATCCTTTGCGAGATCGGCGAGTTCCTGGAAATGCTTGACATAGATTGGCGCATTGATCTTCAGCTCGACATCGACGCCGCCGATACCGTTTTCATTCGAACCCCAAGGCAGGTTGTTCCAGGCGGCGAAGTTTTCGGTGTGAATCCAGGTCAGCCAGGCCGAGGTATATCCGCATTTGGCTGCGCCGCTTGTCTTGATCTTCTTCGCAGCGTCCCAGACTTCCGGCCACGTCTTGGGTGGCTTGTTTTCGTCGAGTCCAGCCTTCTTGAAGATGTCCTTGTTGTAGTAAAGGATCGGCGAGGAGCTGTTATACGGGAAGGACAGCATCGTGCCGTCAGGCTTGGAATAATAGGCGACAATTCCAGGCAAATAGAGGCTCTTGTCAAACTTGGCGCCGCCCATCGAAAGAATGTCTGCGACCGGCTTGATAGCGCCCTCGGCAGCCATCATCACGCCGGTGCCCGCATCAAACACCTGAATGATGTCCGGCGCCTGCTTGGCGCGGAAGGCGGCAATGCCGGCATTCAGCGTTTCGGGATATGTGCCCTTGAACACAGGGACCACCTTGTAGTCGCTTTGGCTTTCGTTGAATTCCTTGGAAAGCGTGTTGACGACCTCGTTGTTGGCGCCGGTCATCGCATGCCACCAGCTGATCTCGGTGACGGCGAAAGACGAGGTGGAGGAGGCGAGGACAATGCCGAGAGCAAGGCTCAGTGAAGTGCCGCGAAAAGTCATGTGAATCTCCCATACACGTAAGGCGTCATCTGAAGTGCGCTTGAGGGCAGTATCGCCATTATGTGACAGGGAAACAACAGTTTTGTGACTGGAAGCTCATACCTTGGTTCAAGGCTGTGGAAAAAATGCTCAGCTGTTCATTTTGAGGGGGCCCGTTAAACGAGCACAACACCGGCCTTACGCATCTTTGCGGTCATGGCAGCAAGTGAACCGCCAAGATCGATCCCGCGACAGGCATCAAGCAGTACTTCGGCAGTAAAGCCGTGCGCGATAGCGTCGAGCGCGGAATATGCGACGCAATAGTCAGTCGCAAGACCTGCAAAGGTCACATTGGTGATGCCGCGCTCGCGCAAATAGCCGGCAAGTCCGGTAGGGGTCTTGCGATCGTTTTCGTAGAAAGTCGAATAACTGTCGATATGCGGATGAAAACCCTTGCGGATCACCAACTCGGCTTTTGTCCATACCAGATCCGGATGAAACTCCGCACCTGAAGATCCCTGGATACAATGATCGGGCCAGAGCACCTGCTCGCCATAGGGCATCATGACTGTTTCGAACGGCGCCTTGCCGGGATGCGACGATGCAAAACTTGAGTGCCCGGGTGTGTGCCAGTCCTGGGTGAGGACGACGCGATCGAAACGCTGCATGAGCTTGTTGATGATCGGGACGATCTCGTGCCCGCCATCGACTCCTAAAGCCCCCCCAGGACAGAAGTCATTCTGCACATCGACGACGATCAGCGCGTCCTTGGCCATCCCGGTTCTCCAGTAAGGTGAAGGCTCTAGTATGACCAGTCGAACTGTTCCGTCAACGTGCGTAGTGCGAGCCGCCACCGATCCAGACATGATTGACATCGAGCTTCTCGTCGAGATGCACGATATTGGCGATGTAGCCCGGCGCGAGGCGTCCATAGTGGTGATCGATACGAATACTTTGGGCCGGGTAGAGCGATGCCATGCGTAGTGCCTCGTCGAGAGACAGACCGAGTTCGCGATGCACGAAACGAACGGCCGAGATCATATCGAGATCAGCACCCGCCAGTGTCCCGTCGTCCAGTGTCAAACGTCCACCGGCGCGTGTGATCTTGCGTCCGTTCAGCGTGAACGATGTAATATCGGTGCCTATCGTGGACATCGCGTCGGTAACGAGAAATATCTTCGCCGGACCCTGCTTGGCACGCAGCGCGATCGCCATCGAGGCTTTGTCGACATGAAAACCGTCGGCGATCAGCCCCGCGGACAGTTCACCTGATTCAAGCACCGCGCCGACCATGCCGGGGCTGCGGTGGCCAAGCTGGCTCATCGCATTGAACAGGTGTGTTACCATGGTTGCACCCGCATCCTTGGCTGCTAGCGCTACTTCATAGGATGCGCCGCTATGGCCGAGGCTGACGATCACTCCGGCATCGACCATCGCCCGGATCTTTTCGGCCGATACCGTTTCCGGTGCGACTGTGGTGAGCAGAACCGACAATTCCTGCACTGCTTCGATGATGGCAAGGAGGTCAGCGTCGTCCATCGGACGGATCAGCTTCGGGTCGTGCGTTCCCTTGTGTGTCAAAGACAAATGCGGACCCTCGAGATGCAAGCCGATAAATCCAGCCACTTTCTCTTGTGCCGCGGCCTTGCCCGCAGCGATAGCAGCCGCGGTTATTTCCGGCGTATCGGTGATCAACGTGGGCAGCAGGGCGGTCGTGCCGAAGGCGAAATGCGCATCACATATGGTGCGGATTGCCTCGATGCTTGGGCCGTCGTTGAGGAGGACGCCACCACCCCCATTGACCTGTATATCAATGAAGCCCGGTACAAGCTTACCGCCCTTCAATTCGACCCGCCGAATGTCATCGGGCAAGTTCGACAACGGCGTGATACTCTTGATCACATCGCCATCAACAACCAGACCTGAATCGGTGTGCCAGGTTTCGCCGTCGAAAATCTCGGCGCCGGTGAGGGCATAGATAGTGCTCATAGGGTTTCAGTCACTTTTCGTAAGTGCGGCGGTTCATCCGGGTTCAATCCACGGCTGCGGGCAAAGCCTTCTACGAAAGCATAAAAGGAGACAAGCAGTGCCAGTGGATCAGTCAGCGGGTGCGATGTGGCCACGAAGGGCAGGGCTGTCGCTTTAGACGATTTGGACGATGTGAGGAACACCGCAGCGCCCTGGTCGGCCAGGCGATTGGCGGCGTCCACGAGGGAATCTTCGGCTGCATCGCGCGCGGCGAGCACGAGAATCGGGAAGCCTTCGCCGACAATGGCTTTCGGTCCGTGCATGACTTCTGCGGCACTGAAGGCTTCGGCATGAACCGCACTTGTTTCCTTGAATTTCAGCGCCATTTCGTTGGCGATTGCCAGAGATGGTCCGCGTCCAAGAACGAACAGCGAGTTTTCGTCAGTCACGGCGCCTGCGAAGGCTGACCAGTCACAAGCGACGGCCTTGGCGAGCGCGGCTGGAAGATCATCGATTGCGGCGAGCAACTTGCTGTCTTCGGTCCAATGTCCGATCAGCGCGAGACCGGCAACCGCCGAGCTGACGAAAGACTTAGTGGCGGCGACGCTGCGCTCTGGTCCTGCAAGGATATCGATGGCAAAGTCGCTGGCACGCGCAAGGTCAGACTCGATGACGTTGGTGATGGCGATGGTCAGTGCGCCGCTTTCACGGGCTGCGTTTGTCATGCTGACGATGTCAGGACTCTTGCCAGACTGCGAGATGGATAGGGTCGCAGCAGAGCCAAGTTTGAGCTTCACGCCATAGATCGAGGCGACAGAGGGCCCAAGCGAAGCAACGGGAATACCGGCGGTGAGTTCGCTCGAATATTTCAGGAAGGCACTGACATGATCCGACGAGCCCCGGGCGATCGACGCAAGGAAGGGCGGGTTTTTCTCGCGCAACTTCGCGCCGGCGGCAGCAAGCGTGTCGCGGGAGGCATCAAGGAACTTTGCTGTCACATCGGGAATGGAGCGTATTTCTTCCCGCATGAGGGTCGTTTTGGTATTCACAGCACTGCTCCTGAAATTTCTGAAGACTCGCCGAGTTTGAGTTCGGCGACAAATTCATAGGCGTCGGCACGGTAGATCGATCGGGTAAACTCGATCACCTTCCCCGATTCGAGGTAGGATATCCGCTCTATATTCAGGCTGGCGGAACCCGCCGGAACCTGGAGCAGTTTAGCATCATTCTCTTTCAAAATGGCCGCAGAAATGCGCTGTATTGCCCTGACTGGACGATTGCCGCTCTCCGCCAGTACCGCATAAAGCGATAAGGTGACGAGTTCCGGATTTGGCAGCACATGAATGGACAGGGCAGCACGTTCGATTGCCATGGGCGTGTCATTGGCCACGCGTAATCGGCTGATCCGCGCCACCTTTTCGCCGGAGGACAGGCCGAGCGTCACCATTTCTTCGGGGGAAGGCGCATAGACGCCGCGGTCGAGCCATGTCGAGCGGACGATCATCCCGCGCCGCGCCATATCCTCAGTAAAAGATGTGAGGTGCGACAAGGATTGCTCGACGCGTGCGGAACGCGGTGCAACAAATGTGCCTGAACCATGCCTCTGGACAAGAAGGCCATCATTGACGAGACCCTGGACGGCTTTGCGAACAGTTACACGCGAGATCTCCGCCATTGCAGCAAGCTCTCGTTCTGGCGGCAATGCGTCTCCAGGTAGAAGTTTTCCTTCACGAACGGCGTTTTCGATCAACCGCTGCAATTTCACGTAGAGCGGACCACCGACAGCAGAACTTTCGTTGAGTGAAGGCAGAATATCGATCAGACCGTCACCCATGACTAGAGCCCTTTCCGGCCATATTGGCCGTATTCTGTTTCTCGGCTGGCGAGACAATCCACGCGGAAGGTGGCAAGGTCGATGTGGTTCATCGGACGAAGCCGCCTGACAAAGTGGTTGGCCGCCAGCTGGAAACCCGAAGGGACGGGCCCTCTTGCGCCAATCCCGGTGCAAAGCCACTCGCCCGCACGAAGGGTGCGGGTCTTCCTGTCTTTGCTTGTTCTTGTCACAACATGCCTCCGTCAGAATAGGTCAATATGGCCGGAAAGGGCTCTCGCCTCCACCGATGACGAAGCGAAATTGCGTGCTGCCAGCTGGACTGCGCCTGTCAGAGCGTCATTCAACGGTGCTTGCAGTATTGCCCGATAGCGAGGTGAAAGGCGCGGACCATAAAAAGCACCAAGACCGCCCAATAGGGAAAGACGCACCGGGACTGGAGACATGATGGCGTCGAGCCCTTCCTCGATTTGGCCAATGGTCTTGTCCAAAAGAGCAACGGCGACAGCGTCATCTTTCGACGCATACTCGAAGACAGTTGGCGCGAACGTGCCGAAATCACTTGGTGTCGCCGAATGGGCGAATTGGACTATCCGATGCGGATTGCCTCCGAACCGTTCCATAACTGCCGCTGTCATTGGCGAGCTCATATGAAACTTGTCATAGGCGAGCAATGTTTCTTCGAGCAGGTCCCGGCCAAGCCTCGCACCCCCGCCGAGATCGCTGACCTTGAAGCCCCAGCCGCCGGCAAAACGAATGTCATTGCCGAGCCGCGTAACATAGGCGGAACCAGTGCCGAGGATCACCACAGTGCCATCATGATCGCCAAGTGCACCCTGGAGCGCGATCACGCCATCTGAATAAACAAGCGATTTTTGAAACGGCAGCATAGCCTCCAGCTTTGCGCCATTGCCGCCGACATTGGCGCCGGCGAGGCCCAGGACCGCGAAGACCGTTTTGCTCTGGCCAGCGTCGATTCCAGCCTTTTTGAATGCTGCTTCAGTTGCATCGAGAATGTTCAGACGTGCTGTATTCATGTCGGTCATGATATTGGCCGAACCACTCTTGCCAGTGCCTAGAACATTGCCGCTGAGATCAGCCAATGCCGCCCTGCAACCTGTGCCGCCACCATCAATTCCAAGGAGATAAGTCACGTTCAATCGTCCTCCAGCATTCAGAATACCAATAAAATACCAATAGCCAAGCGTTAATTTGTGTCTCGTCGGGTTTTTCTAAATCTCGTTGAAATTATTGAATAAAAATCCATTGCCCCAAATCGTCGTGCAAATTTTTTAAGGAATTGCTGGACAAGTGGTATTTTTTTGGCATTAATTATGAGAACGAGGAGTGAGCAGTGGCACTAACCCGCACCGAGCAGCGCAACAAGAACGCATTGGGACTGGACGAGAAGTCGCCAGAAGATGTTTTGCGGTTGCTGCATGAAGCACAGCTTGAAGCTGCCGCTTCGGTTGCGCGCGCCAGGGATTCCATTGCAAAAGCCTCCCTGCTTGCTGCCGACACGCTCGCGTCGGGTGGACGTCTCGCTTACGCCGCCGCGGGCAGTTCAGGGCTGATGGCCATGGCGGATGCGCTGGAATTACCCGGTACTTACGGCATTGCTCCCGACCGTGTCGTCATTCTGCTTGCTGGCGGTGTCGCCAGTCTTAGCCGGTTGGCTGGCACTTACGAAGATGATGTGAACCAGGCCTCAAGCGACATTGCGGCGGCAGGGTTGATGGCTGGTGATTGCCTGATCGCGATTTCCGCTAGCGGCACAACGCCCTATGCACTCGCCGCAATCGACGAAGCGAAGAAACGCGGTCTCAAGATCATATCGATTGCCAATAATCCCGACGTGCCGATGTTTGAAAAGGCCGACGTAGCGATTGCGCTGGAAACACCGGCGGAAATGGTGGCGGGTTCAACGCGAATGGGGGCGGGCACCGCGCAGAAAATCGCACTCAATCTGTTGTCCACTTTGATGGCCATCCGTCTTGGTCACGTGCATGACGGGTATATGGTCAATCTCGTCGCGGACAATATCAAACTGCGCGAGCGCGCAGCGCGTATCGTATCCGCGATCAGCGCTTGTGATATGGGCGACGCAGCAAAACTGCTCGAGGCCAGCGGCGGCTCGGTGAAGTCAGCGATCCTGCTCGCCGCTGGGGCAACGAGCGCTGCAAATGCATCAAAACTTCTCGAAAGCAATCAACAGAGGCTTCGCCCGGCGCTTTCGGAACTCAAAGAGAGTCATGGTTCCCGCTAGGAACCCGGGCTCTCATTAACGGCACTGCTCAAAAGGGTGCAACAGGAGACTAAAATGGGAAGCACGACTTTAAAAACATTGCTTATGGCGACAAGCGTTCTGGCTACGGCCGGTTATGCCCATGCCGCCGATACCACGCTGACGATCGAGAGCTGGCGTACCGACGATCTGGCCGTCTGGCAGGAAAAGCTCATTCCAGCTTTCGAAGCCAAGAATCCCGGCATCAAGGTGAAGTTCTCTCCGACGCCTCCGACGGAATATGATGCTGCGCTTGGTGCGCGCTTCGACGCCGGCAGTGCCGGCGACATCATTACTTGCCGACCTTTCGACAAATCGCTGGAGCAGTTCAAGCGCGGCAATCTGACCAGCCTGAATGATCTTCCGGGGATGAAGAACTTCTCGGACGTAGCAAAGTCTGCCTGGACGACCGACGATGGCAAGGACACGTTCTGCGTGCCAATGGCTTCGGTTATTCACGGCTTCATCTACAACAAGGATGCATTCGACAAGCTTGGTATTGCTATTCCTACCACGGAAGCGGAGTTTTTCGCCGCGCTTGACAAGATCAAGGCTGATGGAACCTACATTCCGATGGCCATGGGTACAAAGGATCTCTGGGAAGCCGCGACCATGGGTTACCAGAACATCGGGCCAACATACTGGAAGGGTGAGGAAGGCCGCGCCAAGCTTATCAAGGGCGAGGCAAAGCTGACCGATCCGGAGTGGGTCGAGCCTTACAAGGTTCTTCTCAAGTGGAAAGACTATCTGGGCGATGGTTTTGAAGCCCAGACCTATCCGGACAGCCAAAACCTGTTCACTCTCGGACGTGCTGCGATTTATCCAGCCGGTTCGTGGGAAATCGGTCTGTTCAACACACAGGCCCAGTTCAAGATGGGAGCATTCCCGCCTCCAGTAAAGAATGCCGGTGACGCCTGCTATATTTCCGACCACAACGACATCGGTGTCGGCCTCAATGCCAAGAGCGGCCATGCAGAAGAAGCCAAGAAGTTCCTGGACTGGGTTGCTTCGCCGGAATTTGCAGAGATCTACGCCAACGCGCTGCCAGGCTTCTTCAGCCTGAATTCAACACCGGTGAAGATGCAGGATCCGCTCGCGCAGGAATTCGTGTCATGGCGCGAGAAATGTAAGCCGACCATCCGCTCGACTTACCAGATTCTGTCGCGCGGTACGCCAAACCTCGAGAACGAAACCTGGGTTGAATCGGCCAATGTCATCAACGGCACCGACACGCCGGAAGCTGCGGCCAAGAAGCTGCAGGACGGTCTCGACAGCTGGTACAAGCCTGCCAAGTAAGTGATCGATAGCCGGGGCATCTGACGATCGCTCCGGCTATTTCTTCATCTGGGCGCGATGCGCGTCGTTGCGCTATCATTGCCAAAAAAACGGCAGTCGTGTGCCGCGTAATGCACGACCAAAAAATCAAAAGCAGGGGTCTCGGATTTAATGACCACAGTCGCAGAAATATCGATTGATCGAGCTGAGGACAGACACCGTCGGCGCTGGCACATTCTGGTGTTTTTGGCGCCCGCCTTGCTCGTCTATACGGCTGTGATGATCCTGCCGCTCATCGAAACGCTGCGACTTTCCCTGTTCAACGTCAAAGACAACCAGAGCATCTTCGTCGGCTTCGCCAATTTCCAGGTGCTCTTCGGCGATCCGCGTTGGGCCGCCAGTTTCTGGAATGCGCTGCGCAACAACTTCGTTTTCTTCCTGATCCACATGCTGGTGCAGAACCCAATCGGTGTGGCACTTGCCGCACTGCTGTCCGTGCCGAAGCTGCGCTTTGGTGCCTTCTATCGCACGGCGATGTTCCTGCCGACGCTTCTATCCTTCGTGATCGTTGGCTTTATCTGGAAGCTCATCTTGTCACCAATATGGGGCGTTTCGCCTTTCCTGCTCGATCTGGTTGGGTTGAAATCTCTCTTTTCGCCATGGCTCGGCAAGCCGGGCAGTGCGCTGATCGCCGTGTCGCTGATCTCGGTCTGGCAATATGTCGGTATTCCGATGATGCTGATTTATGCTGCAATGCTCAACATACCCGAGGAAGTTCTGGAAGCTGCCGAATGCGATGGCGTGACCGGATGGAGCCAGTTCTGGAAGATCAAGCTGCCGCTGATCCTGCCATCCATCGGCATCATTTCCATTCTGACTTTCGTCGGCAATTTCAATGCGTTCGATCTGGTTTATACCGTGCAGGGCGCACTCGCCGGACCGGACGGCGCGACGGATATTCTCGGTACCTTGCTCTACCGAACCTTCTTCGGTTTCCAGCTGCAGATTGGTGACAAATCCATGGGCGCGACCATTGCGACGGTGATGTTCCTCATCATCCTGTCGGGTGTCTGCCTCTACCTTTTCGCCATCCAGCGGCGTATGCGCCGCTACCAGTTCTAGGAGCAGCGATCCATGGCAAAGCCAACAGCATCGCCCGTCCGCACCGGTCTCGTTCATCTGGCGCTCATCATCTATACGCTGATCGCATTGTTTCCGGTGTTCCTGACTGTCATCAATTCGTTCAAGGACCGGAGCTCGATTTTCCGTGATCCGCTGGGTCTGCCAACGCCCTCGACGTTCAGCCTCATCGGCTATCAGACCGTTCTCGGACAGGGCGATTTTGTTCTTTATTTCCAGAACAGCTTTATCGTCACCGGTGTTTCGATCTTCTTCGTTCTGCTGTTCGGGGCAATGGCGGCCTTTGCGCTGTCGGAGTATCGCTTCCGCGGCAATACGTTGATGGGACTTTACCTCGCGCTCGGCATCATGATCCCGATCCGTTTGGGAACCGTGGCAATCTTGCAGGGCATGGTCGCGGCGGGATTGGTCAACACGCTCACCGCACTCATCCTTGTTTACACTGCTCAGGGTCTACCGCTCGCAGTCTTCATTCTCACCGAATTCATGCAGACCGTTTCGGATGATCTGAAGAATGCCGGACGCATTGACGGCCTGTCGGAATATTCGATCTTCTTCCGCCTGGTGCTACCGCTAGTGAGGCCGGCGATGGCGACCGTCGCAGTCTTTACGATGATCCCGATCTGGAACGATCTGTGGTTTCCGCTCATTCTTGCGCCGAGTGACGCCACCAAGACCGTGACGCTCGGTAGCCAAGTGTTTATTGGCCAGTTCGTCACCAACTGGAATGCAGTGCTCGCGGCGCTGACGCTGGCGATCGTCCCGGTCCTCGTTCTTTATCTTATCTTCTCGCGGCAGTTGATCCGCGGCATCACTTCGGGAGCGGTCAAATGATGGCTCAAACGCCAGTGCGTGTTCTTGTGGCGGGGCTCGGCAATATGGGCCGCAGCCATGCGCTCGCCTATCACCACAATCCCGGTTTCGAGATCGTCGGGTTGGTCAATCGCTCCGTTGTGCCCCTGCCGGAAGAACTCAGCGCCTACACGATCCATCCCTCCTTCAACGACGCACTCGCCGAGTTGAAGCCTGACCTCGTTTCCATCAACACTTATTCCGACAGCCATGCAGACTATGCGATTGCTGCCATGGAAGCGGGCGCGGATGTCTTCGTCGAAAAGCCGTTGGCTACGACGGTTGCCGATGCAGAGCGGGTCGTCGCCGCCTCCAGGAAGCACGGCCGCAAGCTCGTGATAGGCTACATCCTGCGCCACCATCCGTCCTGGATGCGGCTTATCGAAGAGGCCCGCAAGCTCGGCGGTCCTTACGTTTTCCGCATGAACCTCAATCAGCAGTCGAGTGGAGCTACCTGGGAAACGCACAAGTCGCTGATGAAGACCACGTCGCCCATCGTCGATTGCGGTGTGCATTATCTCGATGTGATGCTGCAGATCACCGACGCCAAGCCGGTTCAGGTGCGCGGCATGGGCGTGCGTCTCACCGATGAGATCGATCCGGACATGTACAATTACGGCCACCTGCAAGTGCTGTTCGATGACAACACCGTTGGTTGGTACGAGGCCGGGTGGGGCCCGATGATGTCGGAGACGGCGTTCTTCGTTAAGGATGTGATTTCGCCTAACGGTTGCGTTTCCATCGTCATGGACCAGAACGCAAAGTCGGATGACATCGATTCACACACCAAAACGTCGACTATTCGTCTGCACTCGGCAAAGCTCGGACCGGATGGCCGCTTCGCAAAGCCTGACGAGCTCTTGAGCATGGCTGGCGAACCTGGACATCAGGAACTTTGCGATCTTGAGCAGGCGTTTGTCCTCAAGGCTATCCGCGAAGATCTCGACCTCGACCGCCACATGCAGGATGCCGTGCGTTCGCTCAGCGTCTGCCTGGCAGCAGATGAAAGCGTGCGGACGGGTCAACCAGTTAATCTATGAATTTGAATCAAGAAACGGGAACAAGACATTGGGTTCTTTGAAGATTGAAAATATCCGCAAGTCCTTCGGTCAGGTCGACGTGCTGAAAGGCATCGACCTTGAGGTCAAGGATGGCGAGTTTGTGATTTTTGTCGGACCCTCCGGTTGCGGCAAATCCACATTGCTGCGGGTGATCGCGGGACTCGAGGATGCCACTTCAGGCGACATACTGATCGATGGCAAGAAAGTGAACAGCACCCCGCCTGCGAAACGTGGCATTGCCATGGTTTTCCAGACCTATGCGCTTTACCCGCACCTCTCCGTTCGCGACAATATGGGCCTCGGCTTGAAGCAGGCAGGTAAGCCAGCCGACGAAATCAAGGAGCGCATCGGGATCGCCTCGAACATGCTGTCGCTCGGTGACTATCTCGAACGCCGCCCGGCAGAACTGTCGGGTGGCCAGCGCCAGCGCGTCGCCATTGGCCGCGCCATTGTGCGCGAGCCGCAACTGTTCCTTTTCGACGAGCCGCTGTCGAACCTCGATGCTGCGCTGCGTGTCAATACGCGTATCGAGATCGCGCGTCTGCACCGGCAACTCAAGGCGACCATGATCTACGTGACGCATGATCAGGTCGAGGCGATGACACTTGCCGACAAGATCGTAGTGCTGAACCAGGGCAGGATCGAACAGGTTGGCTCGCCGATGGAGCTCTACAATTCGCCGCAGACGGTCTTTGTCGCCGGTTTTATCGGATCGCCGCAAATGAACCTGATCGACGCGACAAAGCTTGGCCAGAGCGGTGCGAAAACCATCGGCATCCGTCCAGAGCACATTCAGGTCAGCAAGACGTCCGGCGAATGGAAGGGCTCGGTGATCCATGTCGAACATCTCGGCGCCGATACGATCATCTACCTCCAGACAGACTTCGGCCCGCTGACCGTTCGCCTCTTCGGCGAGCACAATTACGATGTGGACGGTGTGCTCTATGCCACGCCGGATGCCGGCCGGACGTATCGGTTTGATGACCAGGGGCAGGTCATTAAGGGTTAGATCGCCCTTCAGCACTCCAAATTGACAGCTTTGGTCTGAGTGTGTATGATGCGCATCATGAGGAGTGCGGACATTATCCGGGAACTTGTCAAGGCAGGATGGATTTTGGATCGCATACGTGGTTCGCACCACGTTTTCAAACACCCGGATCGACCTGGTCATGTTGTTGTACCACATCCAAAGAAGGATCTGGGCATGGGTCTTGTCAGGCCATCTATAAACAGGCCGGCTTGTAGGAGGCAGATATGCGTTATCCCATCGCCATTGAACCGGGCACCGATACCAGAGCTTTCGGGGTTGTAGTTCCCGATTTACCTGGGTGCTTTTCTGCAGGCGACACCCTGGATGAAGCAATGTCCGGTGCCGAAGAGGCCGCAGCCGCATGGATCGATGCCGCTCTTGATGCCGGGGAGTCAATTCCTGCTCCTTCCGGGTTGGAGGCGCTGCGAACCAATCCTGAATATGCAGGATGGATGATTGGAGTTATCACCCTTGATCCCGCTCTTCTGGATGATACGATCGAGCGCGTGAATATAACTCTTCCCCGCCGTGTCCTGCGTCGCCTCGATGCCTTGGCTCAAGCGGCGGGAGAAAGCCGCTCGGGATATATTGCTCATCTCACTCTGGAAAATTGAGATTACAGAACAACCACTATTCATGTCATGACATCACCATGCGTATGGGGCATAGTCCGGCGCGTGTGGAGTCGCCTCCCGCGTCAATAATGTAAGAGCCCGTTTGGAAAGTCGCTGCGGTGAGGGATATGACGTGATTTTCGAGAACCGGAGCGCAGCGTACTTAAAGTACGTGAGCACCGGAAGCGCAGAAAATCGCGTCAGATGGCTGCCGCAGTAGAGTTTCAAAGCGGGCTCTAAGGACAAGAGCAGGACGAATATTATGAGCTGGACACCGGACTCCAAGCGCTACGACACCATGAAATACAACCGTTGCGGCAGGAGTGGACTCAAGCTGCCGGCCATTTCTCTTGGGCTCTGGCACAATTTTGGCAACGATACCCCGCATAATGTCAAGCAGGCGATCTGCCGTCAGGCCTTTGACCTCGGCATCACGCATTTCGATCTTGCCAATAATTACGGTCCACCTCCCGGTTCTGCGGAAGAAGCGTTCGGCGAAATCTTGCGCAATGACTTCAAGGGTTATCGCGATGAGCTGATCATCTCGTCCAAAGCAGGCTATAACATGTGGCCCGGGCCTTATGGCGAATGGGGAAGCCGCAAATATGTAATCGCCAGCTGCGATCAGAGCCTGAAACGGCTCGGCCTCGACTATGTCGACATTTTCTATTCGCACCGTTTTGATCCGGATACGCCGCTCGAAGAAACGATGATGGCGCTGGATCAAATTGTACGATCCGGTCGGGCTCAATATATCGGCCTTTCATCCTACAACTCCCATCGCACCCGCGAGGCTGCAGCGATTCTCGAAGAGCTTGGCACGCCATGCCTCATCCATCAGCCAAGTTATTCGATGATCAATCGCTGGATCGAGGAAGACGGATTGATCGATGCGCTGGAAGATCTCGGCATTGGTTCCATCGTATTCTCGCCATTGGCGCAAGGAATGCTGACAGACAAATATCTCAAGGGTGTGCCCGAAGAGAGCCGTGCGGCACAGGGCAAGTCGCTCAATCCGGATTTCCTCAACGAGCGCAACATCGAAAACATTCGTGCACTCAATGAGATCGCTTCAAAACGCGGCCAGACACTCGCGCAAATGGCAATCGCGTGGGTGCTCAGGAAGGGTCGCATCACCACCGCGCTGATTGGCGCCAGCAAGCCACAGCAGGTGATCGATTGCGTCAAGTCGCTGGATAATCTTGCATTCACAGACGCCGAGCTGGCCGAGATCGACAGCTATGCAACCGATGCGAACGTCAACCTTTGGGCAGCCTCGGCCGAACGCAAGGGCCCTGCACGCAAGTAACGCAACACGCAATGCAAGATAAGGATTGGACCGTTCAATGAAGATTGCGATGATCGGGACCGGATATGTCGGTCTGGTGTCGGGTGTCTGCTTTGCCGAATTCGGCTTTCAGGTCACTTGTGTCGATAAAAACCCGGCGATTATCGACCGATTGCAGGCTGGCGAGGTTACGATCTACGAACCCGGCCTCGATGAACTGCTGGTACGCAACGTGCGCGACGGCCGCCTGACATTCACGACTGAACTCGCCGAGACCGTCGCCGATGCCGATGTTATCTTCGTCGCGGTCGGTACACCCTCACGGCGCGGCGATGGTGAAGCTGACCTGCAATATATCCATGCGGCTGCCGATGAAATCGCTGCGGCGATGAAGCCGAACGCTGTCATCGTCATCAAATCGACTGTGGTCGTAGGTACCAACGCCGATGTGCGTGCCCGTATCGCCAAGGCGCGGCCCGAAGTGCCGTTCTCGATGGTCTCCAATCCGGAATTCCTGCGCGAAGGCTCGGCCGTCGAAGACTTCCTGCGGCCAGATCGCGTCGTGGTCGGCGTTCATGATGATGCCGGTGCAGCGGCCATGAAGCGCGTCTATCGTCCGCTCTATCTGCGCGAAACACCGATGATCGTCACGACGCTGGAAAATGCCGAGATCATCAAATACGCAGCCAACGCCTTCCTGGCCATGAAGGTCACGTTCATAAACGAAGTGGCTGACCTATGCGAAAAGGCTGGAGGGAACGTGCAGGACGTGGCACGGGCCATCGGCATGGACAACCGCATTGGATCGAAGTTCCTGCATGCAGGGCCGGGATTTGGCGGGTCGTGTTTCCCGAAGGATACACGTGCCTATGCGGCGACCGGACGCAAGGTCAATGCACCTCAAACCCTTATCGAGCAGGTCGTCACCGTCAATGAACAGCGCAAGCGTTCCATGGCCGAGCGGGTGATCGAAGCAGCGCGGCGCACCGGGGCGAAATCCGTTGCCGTACTTGGCATTGCCTTCAAGCCCAACACGGACGACATTCGCGAGTCGCCGGCACTCGACATTATTCCAGCCCTGCAGAAGGCGGGTTTGAGTGTGCGAGCGCACGATCCTGAGGCACGCGAGGCCGCAGAGTCTCTCCTGCACGATGTCACCTGGTGCAAGTCTGCCTACGAAGCTGTCGACGGGGCAGGGATCACACTCTTGCTGACCGAATGGAATGCCTATCGGGCACTCGACCTTAAGCGGGTCTCTACGCTGATGAGCAGCAATCTCCTGTTCGATCTGCGCAACGTCTTCAACGCGCAGGACCTTGAAGGCTCTGGCCTGGAATACCACTCTGTCGGACGACCGCTGGTGGGGAAGGGCGGCTAGCCGCTCGACGCTAGCCGTCCCGCAATTCCAATGGAAATGGCGTTCGCTCCCAGATTTTTTCGATCTTGTAGGTTTTGACAGTGATCGCCTCCCATTCATGGAGAATTCGGGCGATTTCGGCTCGATCTCCAGCCAAAAGCGCTGGGTAGAACTCCGGCGAAAGTCGATCCACATGCTCAGCTACCGACCTATTTTTCTGCAAAAAGCTCAGTGCAATATCGAATTCCCCTTTCATGGCTGGTATCAATACCTCGAAAAGTTCAATCGTTGTCGAGCTGACCTCTGGCACCGTCATGGCAGAGAGAAAGGCAAAATAATCGTCCAGACTTGCGATGGCATAGAGCTCCGGCAGAGCGCCCTCGATTATGTCCAGCATTTGCGCGATTATGTCTGGCTTGCTCATCGTCCAGCCGTACTTCCTGATGTATTCGCCATAGTGGGCTTGCCTGAACCGCAGGCCCCAGCCAAGAGCTCTGATTTCCGTTTTAGGGACAAGCAATTGCACTGAAATGTTCGGAACGAAGACACTCGGATCTATAGAGCTTCCAATATAGAAACCGCGCAGCAAGTGCTGCACGGGCTTGATGAAGACGAATCGTCCCGTGGAGATCAGATCGTTCCGCCGCTCGATGAGCGGGCGCACTGCATCACGTACGTCTTTGATGGTGGTCATGATTATCTCCTGATGGAACCGGCACTTGGCTTGATCTGGATGACAAAGAACTCCTTTGTCTTGGGATAGGTCTTTGCGGTTGAATGGGCAAAATTCCCCATCCGCGTAAGATCAAGCTCTTTTATTCCTGTCTTGAAATCGTAGATGCAAGTCAGATCGCTCCTGACTGTCTCATGAACATCGAGCCCTAGTGATCCTTTTTCCCTGGTTCCGACTTTGTCTCGGTAGTAGTCGGATGGAGCGCCGGCCAGTGGAGCCATAAGAAATAGTTCTGCTTTCAAAGTGCTGTCGTTTAAGCCGTTCACCATATTTGCCGCACGCAGGTGAAACTGGGTTCCATAGTTTTGGGGTGTTCCATAGGAACCAATGGGGCCCATCGTCGATGCAACATTGTCCGCTATAGTTTGTATAGTCCAGTATCTGGGGCAAAACTTGCTGACCGTATCCATATCCACCGCGCGAACGCTCGCCCAGATTTTGGTATCGGAATCGCCCTTGCTGAATTGCCTTGCGCGCAGCGAAAGGATTGGCACGACATAAGGGTCATTGACAGCGGCAATTGTATTGTATTGCTCAACTGCGTCCGCTAGCGGGTATTCAAGTTCAGGTGCTTTCAGGAACGAAAGTAGCGCCTTGGCAGAACGGACAACGGGATTGTTTCTGACAATGGCCCTCAGTGGAGTTTCGCGGTCGATCCGCTGTCCGAGTTGCTCGGTCCGTTTTATCCATGAGCTGCTCTGCGGGCTCGAACTACTCTGCGCCAATGTGGCGCCCGCGGTGATTGGATCAATCCCACCCTGGCCGTCCGTCCATTGCCCCCCGTCAGAATTTCCAGCAGGCACGCGGGGTTGATCTGGGTCGAATTTGAGGAAGAGGTCAAGTTCGTCCAAAAACTCAAGTTGCTTGTAGAGAAAATCCTGCTTCTGTTGCAGGGGCAGATTGTCCTGCTTGGCTTGCGCCGCTGAGCACCCGCGTCTTGGTGTTCTCAAGCGAGAATCGTTGGCTCTTATCTGCCATAGCAGCTTGTGGTAGGCCGGGCTTTCCTTGGGTGATCGATGCATGAATACGGTCCTTTCGAAAGGACTATATTCCTATGATGAAACAGAGCCGTCAATTCGACATTAGTCGCAAGTCAATCGATTATTGCACGGCCTTGTACAGCGTAATGGTCGTCTTGCGGCCCTTGCTGTAGTTGATGCCGCTGACAGTCCCGACTGCGGCAACCGACTTCTCGCCCTGCGGCAGAGCCTTGATGAAGGTGTCGTGTTCGCGTTCGTCGACTGCTGAAATCGCACAGGCCGGATGGTCGACGAGATGCTTGGCTGCTCCGGCACCGTCGGTGAGGACCGTCTTCGTACCGGCAAGAAACACCAGGCTCGGCTCGGCATAGCTGGCAGAAGCCAGTACGCTGTTGTCGCACGGCTTGGCAGCATTGAACGCATTGGCAACGGCTGGGCTGAGCCAGATCGGCGTGAGCGCCGGAACGACGCCCCATGTAAGCAGCGTGAGCGTAATAATCGCAAAGGTTGCAGAGGCTTGCAGCGCGCGCTTGAGATTCTGATTCAACACAAGACCGCTGGCAAAGACACCGGCGGCAGCTGCCGTAAAGAAGGCAATGATCCCCGGAAACGAAAATGATCCGGTCATGACGTAGGGCAGGACAAGCCCCGCGCCCATGAAGCCTAGTGTCGCAGCGGCAAGGCCAAGAAGCGTCAGCCGCTCGACCCAGATTTGCCAGCGGCCGCGATAGGGCTGGGCGGCGACGCCGGTGTCGATGGCCCAAGCCATCATCAACAGCAGGGCCGGGTAAGCGGGCAGGATATAGTGGGGCAACTTTGTTGGGATAAGCTCGGTTACCAGCCAGAATGGGATGTACCAGGCAGTCAGGAAAGCAAGGCGTGGATCCTCACGCAGCCGGCTCAACGCCTGCAGACCGCCGCGAATAGCGAGCACGCCAAATGGCCAGATGAACGCGACGAAGATCAGGGCGAAATAGCCTGGCGGCGCGCCGTGGCTTTCCTGCGCATCGCCAACCTTCGACAGGAAATCCTTGTTGACGGATTCGTTGAAGAAGGCACCGCCGCTTTTCAGCGTGATCAGGATGAGCCATGGCAGCACGATTGCAAGCAGGATGAGGATACCGCTTAATGGCTTCAGGCGTTTCAGCCATCGCCACTCGCGGTAGAAAAGGCTGAGAGAGCCCATCGTCAAAAGGCTGACAAAGGGCGTGATCGGGCCTTTGATCAACACACCGGCTGCCGTTGCCACCCAGAAGATCACTGCTGGTGCCCATTTGGCTGCGGCCTGCTTGCGGCTTGCCATCCAGATCGATGCGAGCGCACCCTGTGCGATGACGACAGTCGCCAGCACCGTTGCGTCGGTCTTTGCCACCCGGGCCTCGAAACCAAGCATGACGATTGCTGCAAGAGCGACACCGGCCATAAGGCCGGCGCTTTGGCCAAAAAGGAATGCTCCCAGAGCAGCCGTGCCGAGCACAGCAATCGTAGCGCCGGCCACAGAGACTAGCCGGTAGACCCATACCGGCGCATCGTTATTGTAGCCTGTGAGCTTGAGCGCGGCGCTCTGCAGCCAGTAAATGCCAACCGGCTTCTTGTAGCGCGATGCATCTTGAAAGCGGATGTCGACATAGTCGCCGCTTTCAGCCATCTGGTGCGTCGCCTGGACGTATCGTGCTTCATCCCGATCCAAAGGCGGTATCGAGGCGATGCCGGGTACGAAGGAGACGAGGCAGATGAAAACCAGCAGCAAATAATGGCTGGCGCGAAGTTTTGTGCCACCGCCGGGAACGAGGTCCGAAGAGGTCATCAACATCGCTTACTCACGTGTCCAGCGTCATCGCCTTCTTCTCATTCGCGATAAGCCAGAGATTGCGAATATAGACAATAAGCCCGAGACCCTGACCAGCAATGAACACCGGATCCTTGCGCACAACTGCGTAGACGAAAAGCAGCATGCCGCCGAACAGCGAGAAGAACCAGAACGTCACCGGTACGACGCTGCGCTTGGCGCGTTCGGAGGCAATCCACTGCACGACGAAACGCATGGTGAAACAGCCCTGCGCAAAAAAGCCCAGCAGAATCCAGGCGTCGAATTGGGCCACGAAAACCGAGTGCAGCCAATTGGTAATAGCATCAGCCATGACTGATCTCCGTAATCGTTGGGACGGTCTTGCGGCGCTTGCGCAGCCACCAGACGCCATAAAGGTCGAGGACACCGCGCAGACCGCGATCGAGAATGCCGTAGTTCGATTTGCCGTGACGGCGTTCGCGATCGAGGACATCGACATGCACGACGCCATAGCCTTCACGGATCACCAATGCAGGCAAATAGCGGTGCCAGCCATCGAAGAAAGGCAATTCGCGGAAAAGCTGGGTATGCAGTGCCTTGAGGCCGCAGCCGCTGTCGCGCGTATTGTCCTTCAGGATCGCGCTGCGCAGCTTATTGGCATATTTTGATGCGAACTGCTTCAGTTTCGTGTCGGTACGCTTTAGACGCTGCCCGGCTGCGATCCCGATTGCCGGACCGGCCTGCAGCAGTGCATCGGCGAGCCGCGGCAGATAGGCAGGGTTGTTCTGTCCGTCGCCATCCATGGTGACCACGACCTTACCCCTTGCCGCGAATACGCCGGAGCGAACGGCCGCACTTTGCCCCGCAGACTTGTCATGACGAATGTGGCGCAGAGGCTTCCCCGCCTTGATCCGCTCGCCCAATGCTTCACCCGTCATGTCGGTAGAGCCATCGTCGACCACGATCACTTCGTAGCTGCGGCCTTCCATGGCTGCATCCACTTCATCGAGGAGAAAGGCTAGATTGGCGGCCTCGTTGCGGCACGGAATGACGATCGTAATTGCCGGATTGCTCAAGTTGCAAGCTTTCGTAGTGGGACTTCAGGCGCGCTCCATAACATCGAAAGCGCCGCCGTGCCATCCTCATTTGCATTACGAAGCTGTAATGCCAACCCTTCGGTCAACGCTTGTTGCGAATGTCGGAGAGAGTCTTCGCCGGTGTAATCGCTTCGGGATCGAGACGAATTTCAATGATCGCCGGCTTGCCGCTTTCGACGGCCCGTTGCCATGCTCCTTCGAATTCCTCCGTGGCGTCCACGGTCTCACCATGGCCGCCATAGGCCCGGGCAAGCATGGCAAAATCCGGATTGGTGAGATCCGTTGCGGATACCCGCCCGGGATATTCGCGCTCCTGATGCATACGAATCGTCCCATAGATGTTGTTGTTGATGACGAGCACGATAATCGGCAGGTTGTATTGTACTGCCGTCGCAAAATCCTGGCCGTTCATCAGGAAGCATCCGTCGCCGGCAAAGCAGACGACCGTTCGCTCTGGATAAAGCTGTTTTGCAGCAACCGCCGCCGGGAGGCCATAGCCCATCGATCCCGATGTCGGAGCCGCCTGTGTGCCAAAGCGGCGGAATCGATGGAAGCGATGCAGCCATGTGGCATAGTTGCCTGCGCCATTGGTCATGATCGCATCCTCAGGCAGCACGCTCTCAAGATAGGAGATGATTGGTCCCATCGCGACCTTGCCCGGTCCGGTCTTCGGCGGTGTCGACCAGGCGAGATAGGATTTGTGCGCATTCTCCGCTTCCCCCGGCCAGTTGATATGGGACGGCGGTGCAAGATGTTCGACAGCTTCGGCAAACATGTCAGGTGCCGAGTTTATCGCGAGGCTTGGGCGATATACCCGTCCAAGTTCATCCGCGTCTGGATGCACGTGGATCAGAGTCTGCTTGGGATAAGGGCTGTCTATCAGCGTGTAGCCGGACGACGGCATCTCGCCGAAACGCCCGCCAATCAGCAGCAACACGTCGGCTTCTTTCACGCGCGCCGCCAAAGCCGGATTGATACCGATCCCGACGTCGCCAGCATAATTCGGATGCAGATGATCGAACAGCATCTGCCGGCGGAAGGAGCAGCCGACGGGGAGGTGCCATTTCTCGGCAAAGCGCGTAATCGACTGGACTGCGTTTTCATTCCAGCGCGACCCACCCAGGATCACGAAAGGCCGTGTTGCGCCCTGAAGAAGATCGGCGAGCTTTTCGATACTGGCCGGAGAAGGACCCGTCTCGACCGGCTGCCAGCCCTGAGCCGCCACTGCTTCGACCTTGTCGGTCAGCATGTCTTCCGGCAAGGCCAGCACGACAGGTCCTGGGCGCCCCGAGGTCGCGACCGAAAATGCTCGCGTGACGAATTCCGGAATGCGCCGCGCATCGTCGATTTCTGCCACCCATTTCGCTGTATCGGCAAAGAAGCGGCGGTACTCGACTTCCTGAAAGGCCTCGCGCTCACGTGCGTCGCGTTGCACCTGGCCAATGAAAAGGATCAGTGGCGTCGAATCCTGCTTGGCGATGTGGATTCCGGGGGAGGCATTGGTTGCGCCTGGACCACGTGTGACAAAGCAGATGCCTGGCTTGCCTGTGAGCTTTCCCCAGGCGTCCGCCATCATCGTGGCTCCGCCTTCGGCCCGGCAAACGGTGACGCCTATCTTTGCGTCGTAAAGCGCGTCGAGCACCGCAAGATAGCTTTCACCCGGCACGCAAAACAACCGCTCGACGCCATTAGCAGCCAAAGCCTCGACGATCAATTCACCGCCCGTTTTCATTGGATATATCCTTCAGTTCTTCGAGTATTTCAGCGCTGTGCTCGCCAAGACGTGGCGAAGGCCGTTGATAGGAAAGCGGGGTTTTCGACATGACGATCGGCGTGCGCACCGAAGGTATGGTGCTGCCGTGACCATCGTCGAGGTCAAGCCGCAATTGCCGTGACACGATCTGCGGATCGTTGAACATCTCGCCGATCTGGTTGATCGGGCCAGCGGGAACAGCATTTCGGGAACAGGCATCGAGCAACTCGGCGCGAGTACGTTTCTGCGTTTCGACCCGGATCAGGTCCGTCAGTGCTCCACGATTTTCCAGTCGTGCCCGATTGGTCAGGAAGCGAGGATCGCTGGCGAGATTTGTCAACCCGACAATGCCGCAAAACCGGGCGAACTGCCCGTCATTGCCGACGGCCAGGATCATGTGACCGTCTGATGTCGGTACGACTTCGTAAGGCGAAATATTCGGGTGCGCGTTGCCCATGCGGTGCGGACTCTTGCCCGTCGCAAGATAGTTCATCGCCTGGTTGGCCATGACAGCGGACTGCACGTCGAACAGGGCCATATCGATCATCTGGCCTTCGCCTGTCTTCCCGGCATTGGCCAGCGCTGCCTGAATGGCGATAACGGAATAGAGCCCGGTGAAGACGTCGGCGACCGCGAGGCCAACCTTTTGCGGCTCGCGGTCGGGTTCGCCGGTAACCGACATCAGCCCGGACATGCCCTGAATGATGAAGTCATAGCCCGCCTGGGCTGCGTACGGACCGTCCTGACCAAAGCCTGTGATCGAACAATAGACGAGACGCGGATTGTCGGCGCTCAAAGATGCGTAGTCGAGGCCGTACTTCTTCAGGCCGCCTACCTTGAAATTTTCGAGCACGACATCTGCCGTACGGCAGAGTGCCTTGACCGTTTCCGGTCCCTCCTTGGTCGTGAAATCCAAGGTAATCGAACGCTTGCCACGGTTGCATGAGTGAAAATAGGCGGCATCGAGATTTTCGCCCTCGCTGCTCGCGATGAACGGCGGTCCCCACCCACGCGTTTCGTCCCCTCCGGCAGGGTTTTCCACCTTGATGACATCGGCGCCAAGGTCGGCGAGAACCTGTCCGGCCCATGGCCCGGCCAGAACGCGAGCGAGTTCGATGACGCGCACACCCTTCAGAGGAGCATCAGTCATATTTCAAGCACTCTCGTTCGTTTCGAAACCGTTCCCCTCGCCCAATCCGCAAAATCCCGCATGATTACCTCCCTGTTGATCTCGTTGAGGCCTTCATGCCGTGTACCCTCGTAGATCTTGGTTGTGACATTGGAAAATCCAAGTTGTTTCATTCTGCGTTCAAGCTGCCTGACAGCTTTGCCCTTCTCGGTGGCCGGATCTTCGGCACCGCCGACGAGATTGAATGGTAAGTCGCGAGGGACGTTGGCCAACAGCGAATTATTTGCACCGGTGAAGATGAGGTCGAAAATATCGCGCCACATACTCACTGTCGGGTTCCAGCCGGATAACGGGTCGGCAAGATAGGCATCTACTTCGTCAGGGTCACGCGATAACCAGTCAGACGCCGTACGGGGGGTTGCAACATTGCGGCCCCACTGCTGGAAGGTGAATTTCGGTAGCATCATACTTGGAACGTCCGATCCTAAAAACATGCGCTCGGCGCGCAGGACTCCTTGCGCGATCCGGCCGAGAAGTCCGGTGGAGAAATTGGCGTTCCAGATCGCCGCTGCGTCCACTTTATTTGCATGCTTCAGCACGTAGTTCATTGCGATCAATCCGCCGAGAGAATGCCCAAACAGGATCATGGGAAGGTCGGGATGACGCTTGCTGGCAAGGCCGTTGATGGCATCGACGTCGTCCAGAAGATGCATGACCCCGTCGCTTTGCGCAAATCGTCCTGCCGGAGCGCCAGTTGCTTTGGTAAGCCCATGTCCGCGATGATCGTGAGCATAGACGTGAAAACGTTGTCCGTTCAAGAATCGGGCAAACCGCGCATAGCGCAGGGAATGTTCACTGACGCCGTGACTAATCTGGACGATGGCGTGCGCCTGACCCTCGGCCGCGGAAAACCGCATCGCAAGTTTTGCCCCTGTCGCGCTTGCAATCGTTTCTACGTCCTCGAATGCCATTCTCTGCCTCCCGTCGCAGTTGAAGTGGTGGCGCACGAATAGTCAATGCGCAATAAATTCCGATAAAATCCGCTTAATTTTCTTCGTTCCTGCACAATAAATAATCATGAAAAAACATATGCAATTTTATTTTGCAAAGGCTCTTGCAATCGATAAAAACTTGCCTCAGAACTTCACTCCGAAAGAGACTGAAATGCGCGATTGTTATAAACGCAACAACCGCAGGCACTCGGTTTCTACCAGTTATATGGCCGTTCAGGGGAGAAGAGGACGCTCCCCGAATGCGGCACCAGAGGGGAAACCGGGTGACGGAAATATCCGCGCCCGGTTTCGCTCGTTTTGGATGTCCGGATGGCAATGATGCTGCTGTGCGTGGTCCATCAAATCTCTCATTCGGATTTTTGGCAAAGGCACTGTGCGTGGTTCGACAAGCTCACCATGAGGGAGGTAGAGTGTTGCAACGACAATCGCCAACATTGCAGAATCCCCCCTGCAACCCACCCACCTCCCTCATGGTGAGCCTCATCCTGAGCCTGTCGAAGGGCGCAGCAGCATTGCCATCCGGCAAATCACCACCCTTCAACGCACCCCGATCAACCTCCGAACAAAAATAATCGTGGCCACTTATCCACGCTCCCCGAACCTGGGCTATCCTATGCCCGTCCTTTCCATGGGGAGC
>NZ_QPJM01000019.1 GCF_003337575.1 Phyllobacterium bourgognense | reverse complement strand
CCCTATGCCTTCATTATCCGGCGCAGGATCGAGCGGGCAAAGGACTTTCTGCGCCATTCCTCGATGCCGGTCACCGATATCGCCCTGTCATGTGGTTTCTCCAGTTCAAGCCATTTTTCCAATGCCTTTCGCCGGGAAGTGGGTACGACCCCCGTGGCGTATCGCGGCGCCTGGCCGGGCAAAGCATCGCAATGATTTACTGATCAGATCCCGCAGCTGCATCAATTTACTGCAAGCACCCTCGCGTTTGCTGTCGCATCTTCGCGAAAAACAAACGAGGGTCTCCAGTGCATACGCAATCGGATAGCGGTCAATTTCAGCCACTCATTTCTGACATCAACGCCCCGCTGCGCGTCAAAAATCTGAAGAAGCGCTTTGGTACGCTCGAGGTCCTCAAAGGGATTTCCATGACCGCGCAGCGCGGCGATGTGATCTCCATCTTGGGAAGCAGCGGGTCGGGAAAAAGCACCTTTCTGGGCTGTGGACTGGTAGATTACTCTGTCTGGAAGGCATTTCTGGAGTCCAAGATGGTGCGATGGCTGTGCTCTACGGCCCCAGAATTTCGGGCGGGCTTTTCGGTCCAGGTGTGGGCATCGGTTTGCGGAAGCAGGACAAGCAACTTGCCGAGCTCTTCAATAGCGCGATCGAAGCAATCGAGGCGGACGGATCGTTGAAAGCGATAAGCCTTAAATGATTTGGAGCCGATTTAGTGTCGAACTGAACCAATTTCGGAGAGACGGATTTGGCAAGCGCTTTTGACTTCCTCCGAAGTATCATTCTTGACTTCACCGAAAATGAGTAACTCCGCACGAAACATGGTCTGCGCAATTGGGATCCAAGTGAGCGAATTGACGACTTCGGCGCTGGCCATCGCTCGACCTTGCAACGTTCGAGGTCTGGGAAGGGGCGGAGCGGTCGATTCATGGGCAATTCCTTTGCTCCAATAAGCCATTGCTATCGCTACGAAGTCGCGCTTCGAATTCGAATCCACCGCTCCATATGTCGGCTATCGTCTTAGCCGCCTCGGTGACGTCGTTGTCAATGTCGTGCTGTCCCATTTCTTTGGTGATGCGATCAAAGATCTGGGCGCCGTGCTTGACAACGCGGTGAAGCCTGGCTGCCTGAGCCGGGCTTGAATCAGGGATCTCCAGAGTTTTAGAGACGTCATCTGGCGATCTGCCTCATGAACCTCATCAGCGAAACCATCCCGTCACCCGATTCAAAAAATAGTTGATTATTTTAGTCATAAATACTAAGCCGCTACCAACCGAAGATTGCGCCGCTCGACGGAGGCCAGGTTGATCGACGAGCCAGGGCCGTTTGCAGCGAATGTAGTGAAGGATTGCGGAGCGATGCGACCAACCCCCAAAAAGCATTCAACAGCTGGCAATTTTGCTGCGGTATTGAGAATAGGGGCTCTGGGATGTGCGCTGGTCGTGTGCGGTCCGACTGCATTAATCGCCTATGCACAAAACAATATGGCTCCGGCGCCTCAGAACGAGGTTGCAGCACAGCCCGTGCAGCAACCGGAGATAACCCAGCCGCCAATCATGCAGCCTACTGCACCAGTGGAGGGGAGCCAACCTGGTCAGACGAATGGAACGCTGCCACATAATCTTTCACCCTGGGGCATGTTCATGGCCGCGGACTGGGTGGTCAAGTCGGTGATGATCGGTCTCGCTTTCGCCTCGCTCATTACTTGGACTGTCTGGCTGGCGAAGACGCTTGAGCTTGCCGGAGCAAGAGTGCGCGCCTATCGCGCACTCAACGCCATCGGCAATGCTCGCACGCTGCACGATGCCGAACGGGCGCTCGAAGGCCGAGGCGGCCCGGGCGCAGCGCTTGTCAACGCGGCACGCGAGGAAGTGCGTCTCTCCGGTGAGGTTCAACGATACACAAGCGCCGATGGTTTGAAGGAGCGCGTCGCCTCGCGTCTGTCGCGCATCGAAGCTCAAGCAGGACGCCGCATGAGTCGCGGCACGGGAGTACTTGCAACCATCGGTTCAACTGCGCCCTTCGTCGGGCTTTTCGGCACGGTTTGGGGCATCATGAATTCGTTCATCGGCATTTCAGAGTCCCAAACGACCAATTTGGCGGTCGTTGCGCCGGGCATTGCCGAAGCCCTTCTCGCCACAGCGATTGGACTCGTCGCCGCTATTCCGGCGGTTGTGATCTACAATGTCTTCGCCCGGTCTATCACCGGTTACCGGCAGTTGCTCGCCGATGCGTCGGCGGGGGTCGAGCGTCTTGTCAGCCGCGATGTGGATTTTGCCACGGTGCCTGCGACCGCCCACACCTCGCGCGCTGCTGCAGAGTAGGGGAGCGATCATGGCTGGTGGCATCAGGCATAGCGCGTCGGACGACGAGCTCCAGGAAAATCATGAAATCAACGTGACGCCGTTCATTGATGTCATGCTGGTCCTGCTCATTATTTTCATGGTGGCAGCGCCCCTGGCGACTGTCGATATCAATGTCGACCTGCCAGCCTCGACGGCAACGCCCGCGACGCGCCCCGAGCAACCGCTTTATCTGACGCTCAAGGAAGACAAATCCATCGCAGTCGGCAACGAAACGATTTCGCGTGAAACCCTTGGCAGTTTTCTTAATCAGCGCACGCAGGGCGACAAGGAAACCCGGGTCTTTCTTCGCGCAGACCGGGCAGTCGACTACGGTGCCTTGATGGATCTGATGAACGGCTTGCGCGACACGGGCTATCTCAAGATAGCGCTTGTCGGTCTGGAAAGCGTTCCTTCTCGACCCGCACCCGCCGGTGAAGGCCTACAGTAGTGCATCACCCAACTGCAATCAGAAGAGGTTTCCTGCGTCCAGATTGGCGTGAGGTTGGTCTTTGGTCGGTTGCAGGATTGGCGGTGATCGGTATTCATGCAGGCGCCGCATGGTATATCCAGAACTATCAACCGGCGACGCCAGCAAACGATATTGCCGTCGCAGTGATGATCGACATGGAGCCATTGCCGGCGCCGCCCGCGCCGGAACCGGTGAAGGAAGAGCCCCCGGCCGAAGCAGAGCCAATCAAGCCGGATGTGATCGAACAGGAAGCTGCAGCGCCCGAGCCTATCCCGGACGTGCAACCCGAACCCGAGCCAATTGATCCGGTGGAAGAACTGGTTCCGGATCAGCCAGAACCTGAGGTGGCGGAAGAGCCCCTGCCGGAACCAGAGGTGACCGAGCCGCCCGAAGAACAGATCGAAGAGGTCGTGGAACTACCAAAGGCAGAAGTGCCGCTTCCGGTGGTTCGTCCAACACCGAAAAAGCCCGACGTTCCGAAGAAGCAGGTTACCGAGAAGGTCGTGCGCAAGCCTGCGAAGAAAGTCAGCACAGCGACCGTCCAGGACGCAACGCCGCGGGAAGCAAAACAGCAGCCAAGTGTTTCGAGAGCAGCGTCAGCGCGGCAGTCGGAAACTTGGCGCTCAAGGGTGCAGTCCTATCTGGCGCGAAGAGCAAATCGCGCCCGTGCGGAAGGGCAGGGGACCGTCAGGATACGCTTTGTGGTCACCAATGATGGCGCCATCGTTTCGGCAAGTGTCGTCGGAAGCTCCGGCGTGGCCCAGTTAGACCAGAGCGTGCTTGAAACCATTCGGCGGGCGTCGCCAGTACCGTCAGCGCCAGATGGAGTTGATGTGTCGCGGCAAAGTTTTACCGTGCCGTTTCAGATAAGGTAGTTACGAACCCCTCGCGATCATCTCGGCGGCCTTTTCTGCGATCATGATTGTTGGGGAGTTGGTGTTGCCCGAGGTAATCGACGGCATGATCGAGGCATCGGCCACACGCAGACCTTGAATGCCGCGCACGCGCAATTGCGGATCGACGACCGAATCCGGGTCAGAACCCATGCGGCAGGTCCCGACGGGGTGAAAGATGGTCGTGCCAACGGCACCGGCGGCTTCGACCAGTTCATCCTCGTTCTGGTATTGCGGGCCCGGTTTGAACTCTTCCGGTTTAAAGCGCTGCAATGGTTTTTGCGCCACAATGTTGCGCGTGATGCGGATCGAATCCGCCGCGACACGGCGGTCGCTCTCTGTTGTCAGATAATTCGGCTGGATCGCGGGATGCGAGTGATAATCCGGCGATTTGACGTGTACGGACCCCCGGCTTTCAGGACGCAGATTGCACACGCTTGCGGTAAAAGCCGGGAAGGGATGGACGTTTTCGCCAAACTTTTCCAGGGTGAGAGGTTGCACATGGTATTGCAAATTGGCTGTCTCAAAAGAGGGATCGGACCGGGTAAAAACACCAAGCTGGCTCGGCGCCATCGACATGGGTCCGGACCTGCTGATGAGATATTCGACCGCGATCGCTGCCTTGCCAAGAAGGCGATTGGCCTTCTCATTGAGTGTCGGAATACCCGTAACCTTGTAGGCACAACGCAGCTGCAGATGGTCCTGCAGGTTCTCGCCGACGCCGCGGCGCTCCAGTACCGTATCAATACCCGCTCTCTGCAAGATGTCGCCGCGACCGATGCCGGACAGTTCGAGGATATGGGGTGAGCCAATTGAACCGGCAGCCAGGACAACCTCGCGCCGGCATTGGACCGAACGGATTGTCCCGGCCTGTTCGAATTCGACGCCTTTGACGGTCAAATCCTTCAGGATCAGTTTTCGCACATGCGCTCCGGTCTCAATCTTGAGATTGGGACGTCCCAAGGCAGGGCGAAGAAAGGCCTTTGCCGTATTCCAGCGGATGCCACGCTTCTGGTTGACCTTGAAATAGGACGAGCCTTCATTATCGCCGCGATTAAAATCCTCCGTGCGAGGGATGCCGGCAGCTTCGGCAGCATCGCGGAATGCATCGAGGATATCCCAATGCAACCGCGCTTCCTCCACGCGCCATTCGCCTCCCGACCCATGGAATTCGTCGGCGCCGAGATAGTAATCCTCCGACTTCTTGAAGTAGGGGAGGACATCATCCCAACCCCAACCCGTACAACCGTCCTGTCGCCACAAATCATAGTCGCGCGCCTGGCCACGCATATAAATCATGCCATTGATGGAAGAGCAGCCGCCCAAGACCTTGCCGCGCGGATAACTGAGCGAGCGGCCATTTAAGCCTGGTTCTGGTTCGGTGCTGAAGCACCAGTCCGTGCGCGGATTGGAGATGCAATAAAGGTAGCCAACGGGAATATGGATCCAGTGATAATTGTCCTTGCCGCCTGCCTCGAGCAGCAACACGGAGACGTCCCTGTTTTCGGAGAGACGATTGGCGAGCGTGCAGCCGGCTGTACCGGCTCCGATAACGATATAATCATAGGTTGACATTTCAGTTGTCCGGCTTGCTCTCGAGTCTTTTGCCGAGGCGCGAAGCATAAAGCTCACCGATGATGCCACGCCGGAACACAAGCACGCACACCATGAAGATGATGCCGGTGATCACCGTGACCGGAAACTCCGAAGTTGCGAGATAGTTTTCCAGAGCGGCCACAAGTCCTGCACCGAAGATCGGTCCAACCAACGTGCCGATGCCGCCAAGCAAAGTCATCAACACGACTTCGCCAGACATTTGCCAGCTGACATCGGTGAGCGTGGCAAACTGGAAGACGATCGCCTTCAAACCACCTGCAAGACCGGTCAAGGCGGCAGACATGACGAAGGCGGCGAGCTTGTAACGCGCGACCGAATAGCCAAGCGAAATCGCACGAGGCTCGTTTTCGCGGACGGATTTGAGGATCATGCCAAATGGTGAATTGATGATGCGCCAGATGATGAACATGCCAATGAGAAATACGGCAAGCACAAAGAAATACATGTTCAACGGCTGATTGAGATCAATGAACCCGAGCAGATAACCGCGCGGGACCCCCTGAATGCCGTCTTCACCATGGGTGAAAGATGCCTGCAGACAGAAAAAGGCAAACATCTGTGCGAGTGCCAGCGTGATCATCGTCGAATAGATGCCCTGACGCCTTATGGCGAAGAAGCCGATGATCAACCCGAGGATCGTTGCACCGAGAACACCGACAAGAATGCCGAGTTCGGTTGGAAGACCCCATTCCTTGACCGCATGTGCTGTGAAGTACGCAGCGCCGCCAAAAAAGGCGGCGTGACCGAAGGAAAGAATGCCAGTGTAGCCGAGGAGAAGATTGAAGGCGCAAGCGAAGAGTGCGAAACAAAGCACCTTCATGAGGAATACCGGATAAAAATAGAAAGGTGCGAGAACAAGCCCGATGATTCCGATCAGGATCAGCGTCGTTTCCAGCGTTAAAAGGCGTTGCTTTGGTGCAGATGTAACGGTCGCTTGCGTCATGTCAAACATCCTTTCCGAACAGGCCCGCGGGTCTAACGAGCAGGACGATAGCCATGATGACGAAGATGACGATGCTGGATGCTTCTGGATAGAACACCTTGGTCAGACCTTCGAAAATACCGAGCATATAGCCGGTGATGATAGCGCCAAGGATTGATCCCATACCGCCAACAACAACTACGGCAAAGACGACGATGATCATGTTGGATCCCATGAGCGGACTGACCTGATAAATCGGCGCCGCCATGATACCCGCAAGCCCTGCGAGACCTGCGCCGAGACCGTAGGTGAACGTCAACAACAGGGGCACGTTGATGCCGAAAGCGCGCACCAAAGTCGGGTTCTCGGTCGCCGCGCGCAGATAAGAGCCAAGCCGGGTCTTTTCGATCAGCAGCCAGGTTCCGAGGCAGACGGCAAGCGAGGCAATGACAACCCAGGCGCGGTATTTCGGCAGGAACATGAAGCCAAGATTATAGCCCCCCGCCAAGGCGGAGGGCACAGCGTAGGGTTGACCTGCCGCACCGTAGTAATAACGGAACGTGCCTTCGAGCACGAGTGCCAGACCAAAAGTGAACAACAGACCATAGAGGTGGTCGAGATTGTAGAGCCGTGAGAGTGCTACGCGCTCGATGAAAGCACCGGCAAGGCCCACAACCAGGGGCGCCAGGATGAGGGCCGGCCAATAGCCGATGCCGAGCTCCGCCAGAAGAAGGTAACCGACGAAAGCGCCGACCATATACTGTGCGCCGTGCGCGAAATTGATGACGCGCAACAGCCCGAAGATGATGGCGAGGCCGAGGCTGAGCATGGCATAGAATGAGCCATTGATCAGGCCGATGAGCAGCTGACCGAGGAAGGCCTGGACCGGGACGCCGAAGATCATTGTCATAGTCAGACTCCCAACGCTTCGTTGAGCATTGTCATGCGATCAGGCAGCTCCTTGACGTGGAAATTGTCGATTATCTTGCCATGGTCGACCACATAGAAGCGGTCAGCGACCTTGCTGGCAAACCGGAAATTCTGTTCGACCAGGAGAATGGTCATGCCGCGCTGTTTTAGCGTCACAAGCACTTCGCCGATACGTTGGATGATGACTGGCGCTAGGCCCTCTGTCGGTTCATCCAGAAGAAGCAGCTTGACGCCTGTGCGCAGAATTCGGGCAATTGCCAGCATCTGCTGCTCGCCGCCGGAAAGCTTGGTGCCAGGACTATTGCGCCGCTCCTTGAGGTTCGGGAAAAGTTCGTAAATTTCGGCAATCGACATGCCGCCCTTGGCCACGATCGGCGGAAGATTGAGATTTTCATCAACCGACAGGGTAGCGAAGATGCCGCGTTCTTCCGGCACGAAACCGATGCCGGTATGAGCGGTGCGATGCAGCGGCACGCGCATCATGTCTTTGCCGTCAAATGTGATAGTGCCGGTTCGCTTCCGGATAATGCCCATGATGGAGCGCAGGGTCGTGGTCTTGCCGACACCATTGCGGCCGAGCAAGGTCACCGTCTCGCCCTGGTGGATGTCGAGGTTGACGCCGTGCAAGGCGTGGCCTTCGCCATACCAGGCATGGAGGTCACGGACGGAAAGCAGGGACTTACTCATGTTCTGTCCCCATATAGGCTACGCGCACACGCTCGTCCTGGCTGACCGTCAGGTAATCGCCGGAGGTGAGGATTTCGCCGCGCTGAAGGACGGTAACCTGATCACAGAGATCGGCGACAACCTTGAGATTGTGCTCTACCATGAGGATGGCGCGGTCCTTTGCCACCTCGCGAATGATATCGGAAACGATGTGCACGTCTTCGTGGCCCATGCCGGCCATCGGCTCATCAAGCAGCAGCACTTTTGGATCGAGCGCAAGCGTAGTAGCGATCTCGAGCACACGCTTTCGGCCGTAGGACAGGTCGGCGGCGAGGTTTTTGCGTGCGTCCTGCAGCCCCACCGCTTCGATCAATTCCATCGCCCGTTCGTTCAGTCGATTCAGCGCCTGCATAGGCAGCCAGAACTGGGTGGATAGACCGCCCGGGCGCTGCAGGGCTACGCGGACATTGTCGAGGACGGTAAGATGCGGAAATACCGCGGAAATCTGGAATGAGCGAACCAGACCCATGCGCGCTACTTTGGCCGGGTCCGTCTTTGTGATGTCATGGTCGAGCAGCGTGATCGTACCGCTCGTCGGTTGAAGAAATTTGGTGAGAAGGTTGAACACCGTGGTTTTGCCCGCACCATTCGGCCCGATCAGCGCATGCACCCTGGCGTGATGCACGTCGAGATCGACATTGTTGACGGCAACGAAACCGCCAAAATCACGACGCAGGCCACGGGCCGACAACACCACCCGCGAATCTTGACCTCCGGAGGCGCCGGGAGAGGATTGTCCTCCCCCGAACGCTGTGTCGTTCAGCGAAACAGTCATTATTTAACCAGTGGGCAGCCGCTTTCGGCCGGCTTGATATAAGCTTCGTCACCCGGAACAGTGGCAAGAACCTTGTAATAATCCCAGGGCGCTTTGCTTTCATCCGGCTTTTTGACTTCCATCAGATAGACGTCGCTGATCAGGCGGCCATTGGGACCGACCTTCGCACCGCGCCCGAAAACGTCGTCGACCGGCATTTCGTGCATCGCTGCCGCGACTTTTTCGGTGTCGTCCGTTCCTGCCTTTTGAATGGCCTTCAGATATTGCGTGACGCCGGAATATGTCGCCGCCTGGATCATGTTCGGCATGCGGCCGGTGCGCTTGAAGTACTTCTGGCCAAACTCACGCGATTGATCGTCGCGATCCCAATAGAAGCTTTCGGTGAGAGTCAGCCCTTGCGCCGCCTCAAGGCCGAGACCATTCACCTCGGAAAGGGTGAACAGTAGCGCTGCGAGGCGCTGACCGCCTGAGACGATACCGAATTCAGCCGCCTGCTTGATGGCGTTGGCGGTGTCGAGCCCGGCGTTGGCGAGACCAATGACCTTGGCACCAGACGACTGAGCCTGCAGCAGGAATGAGGAATAATCTGTCGTCGCGAGTGGATGACGTACGGATCCGACGACCTTACCACCCTTGGAGGTGACGAATTTGGCAGTTTGCTCCTCCAGCGAATAGCCGAACGCATAATCCGCAGTAAGGAAGAACCAGCTGTCGCCACCCTGCGAGACCAATGCACCGCCGGTACCGACGGCAAGCGCATGGGTGTCATAGGCCCAATGGAAACCGTAGGGTGAGCATTGTTTGCCTGTCAGCTCCGTCGTGGCGGCTCCAGTCACGAGGTCGATCTTCTTTTTCTCTTTGGAAATGCCCTGAACGGCAAGCGCCACCGAGGAAGTCGTCAGTTCCATGATGGAGTCGACCTGTTCGGTGTCGTACCACTGGCGGGCGATATTGGAGGCGATGTCCGGTTTGTTCTGGTGATCGGCTGTGATGATTTCAATCGGCGCATCAAGCACCTTGCCGCCGAAATCTTCGGCCGCCATCTTTGCCGCTTCGTAAGACCACTTGCCGCCAAAGTCTGCATATACGCCAGACTGATCGTTCAATATGCCGATCTTGACCTTGCCATCGGAAATCTCGGCGCTTGCTGCAGGAATGACCGCGGTTGCCATGAGGGCAGCAGTTGCAATTGCTAGTAACTTCATTCGTATCTCCTCCCAAAGAATGACCGCTCACAGGATCATCGCATGATGGCTGTCGCGGACGGAACGGTTCAAATTGAAAACGTCGATAGAGATGCCGCGATCCCGCCCGCATCCCGCCGGTTGTTTATCCTCCTCAATCCAGCTTTGGCTTCCCAAGCCGGACAATATTCACCCCTATGATTGCGCTGTTTCTTCCGACCGGCAACCATGATGTCCAAAAAACTCTAACATTGACAAATAGGTACACAAACACCTATTTTTGCACACAATAAGTACAAAAATGTACAAGGCTGAAAGAGGGCGATGCGGCAGTTTACCTGGGACGATCTGCAATATTTTCTCGCGGTTGCGCGTACCGGACAATTGACCACTGCAGCGCGAAGGCTGCGCACCAATCATGTCACTGTTTCAAGGCGGATCGACCGGCTGGAAGAAGCATTGTCGGCACGGCTGTTCGAGCGCAATCCGCGTGGTTATATCCTGACGGCACTCGGCGAAAAGCTGATCGAGTCTGCCGAAATAGTGGAGCGCGAGGCCGACCGATTCCAGAACGAGGCTTCCGGGGGAACGATTTCTCTCAGTGGCGTCGTCCGCCTCAGCATCTTGGAAGGTTTTGCCAATTTCTTTTTGGCTGACCGGCTGCCGCTGATGGCGCAGTCTTATCCAAGTCTCTCCATTGAAATGGTGACGATCCAGCAGATCGTGTCGCTATCGCGGCGCGAGGCGGATTTGTCGATAACGCTGCACGCAACACGGACAGGCCCGTACCATCAGGAAAAGCTGATGCCCTACCGCCTGTTCATCTATGGATCGAAGGACTACCTCTCACGTCATCCGGAGATCAAGCAGCAGTCAGACCTCTCCAATCACCAGTTCATTGGCTATATCGAAGACATGATCTTCACGCCCGGCCTCGATTACATGCGCGAGATCTTGCCGGGGTTGCGCCCGTCATACCAGAGTTCCAGCATCTTTGCGCAGCTCAGCGCGACACGATCAGGTTTCGGACTGTGCATCCTGCCCTACTACATCGCCTGCAAATATCCCGAGTTAGTGCCGGTCATGCCGAGGCAGCTGCATCTCAACCGGGATTATTGGCTGATTTGCCACGAGGATATCGTCAGCACGCCGCGCATCCGGGTCTTGAGTAACTTCATCAGATCAGAACTCGAGAACCAGGCTGCGATCTTTGGCGGCCAGCCGCTTCTCGCCTGATCAGTCGAAACGGGCGGGCGATAGTTTTGCGAGGAGCGGCTCGACGGCTCTTTCGGGATCTTGTCTCCCGATGAGTGCTGCGGAAAGGGCCGAAAGGGCAGGGGAGGTCTGAATCCCGTAGCCGCCTTGACCCGCCAGCCAGAAGAAACCATCCACCTCACTGTCGAATCCCGCTACCGGTGTCCGGTCGGGGGCAAACGTGCGCAAACCCGCCCAGCTGCTCTCGACACGGGTGACTGGTATGGTAACGGCTTGTTCGAAACGATAGAGGCCTTCGGCGAGTATCATGTCATCGACGAAGGCGTCATGTGGCTCGACTGGTGTTTCGTCGCAGGGTGAAACGAACATTCGTCCCCCATCCGGCTTAATATACCAGGCTTCATGGACGTCATCGACGAGTGGCCAGCCCCTGGTGTCATGTCCGTCGGGAGCGGGCAATACTGCAATGGACCGCCGCATGGGTGTTAGTCCAAGCGGGCGAGCGCCGAAGAGTCCAGCAGTAACATCTGCCCAGGCACCCGACGCATTGACCACGGTCGTGGCCCGGAATGTGCGGACATCCGTTTCAACCTGCCATTCACCTGCAATATGCTTAGCGCCAACAACTTCGCATTTTGTATAAAGTTCAACCCCGAGCGCCGTTGCCTTCCGCAGCCAGCCCTGGTGCAAAGCATTGACATCGATGTCCCAGGCGTCCGCTTGGTAGCATGCTGCCTTGATATGATCGCGATTAAGGATCGGAACCATGCCGATGGCTCGATCGATATCAATCGCCTCTACTCCAAGCCCATTGCGGACAAAGTCTTCGCAAGCCTCAACGCCGTCTTCGCCAGCGACGGTCAGCGAGCCACGCGGGTTCAGCAGCGGATCAGGAAAGAGGCCGACATCGCGCTGTTGAAAAAACGGCGCGCTGGCCTTGTTCAGTCCGCGAATAACGTCATTGCCATAATTGGGAAGGAAGATGGCGGCAGAGCGTCCCGTCGAGTGATATCCAGGTTGGGTTTCACGTTCAAGAATCGCGACCTTGTGGGTGCCGGCGAGAGCGGCAGCGACGCCCACACCGGCGATACCCGCGCCAATCACAAGGACATCAGTTTCGACTATTTCGGTCATGCTGGACCCCGGTCTTTGAGATAGGGATTGCCGGTGATGGACGCGGCGAAGGCGCCAGGATCGATCTCCGCAAAGATCAACTGTTCTGTGTCATCACTGCAGGCCGCGACAAGACTGCCATCGGGCGCGGCAATTCGTGAGTTTCCGGCAAAGGTAAACCGCTCGTCAGCACCGGCATGGTTGATGTAGGCGACAAAAATCTGGTTCTCGAAGGCGCGAGTCTGAATCATGTGGTTGGCGATGAACGTTCCTGATGGGCCGGCCGGCAGGGCCGTCGGTACAAGGACGCCGTCAACTCCCGCAAGGGCGAGCCGGCGGACGTTCTCGGGGAATTCCACGTCGTAGCAGATCAGCATGCCGAGCCTTAGACCGCCCAGTTCGACAATACAATTAACCGGCGTCTCGGGCTTGAAGAGCGATCGCTCATAATCCCCGTAAAGATGCGATTTACGATAGATCGCAGGTGCGGCGTGGCCATTTACAAATGCGGCGCTGTTGTAAATATCCGCTCCATCGCGCTCCGCAAACCCCGCAACAATGGCGATACCATTCGCCGACGAAATGGCCTGCAACGCCTTGATCTGATCGCCATTCGCCGTTTCCGCCAATGCGGTGATTGCGTCTCCGGCGCCATAACCCGTGATGCAGAGTTCTGGCGCAATCAAAAGCTCAGCGGCGCCTCCAGCTGCTTCAACAGCCGCTCGTTCGATGCGCTCAAGATTGGCTTGCACGTCACCGGAGACCGAATGCATTTGCAGAGCTGCCACACGCATCATGGTTCATCCGATGCCATTGCGCCGAGCAGCTTGGGCAGGTCGCCGAACTTCGCTACCAACGAGAAGATGACTGCAGCCGTGATAACGAAAAGAATGGTCACGGACGCCATTGTCGGGGTGTAGCCATAACGCAAAGCGTTGAAAATCTTGATCGGCAGCGTTTCCAGCGTGAAGCCAACGGTCATGTACGCAACGATATATTCGTTGAGCGACAACACGAAAGCGAATGCATAGCCTGATACGAGATAGGGCAGGATCAGTGGTAGTACGACAGTGCGGAAGATGGTTCTGTCGTTGGCGCCCATCGTGGCCGCGGCCTCGACAAACGAACGGTCGATGGCGGAGAAGCCGAGCGACAAGGTTACAAGTGGCAGGGTGACGAAAAAGATCGCGTGTCCTATGACCGCGGTCCACGGCTGGCCATAGAAACCCGTCGTTGCCCAGAAAGTCAGCAGCCCGAGCGCGGTGATCACCGGCGGCAGGGTGAATGGCGCAATGCCAAGGACCTGAAAAATGTTCGCCCACGGCGCGATGCGCCGCCAAAGAAACCACGACAGCGGGAGGGCAATCAGGACGGCGAGCGCGGCCGAAGTTGTTGCCAGAACGACTGAGGCAATGAGCGCGCTGCGCCATTCAGGATTGGCAAAGATTTCGCCATACCAGCTGAGAGAAAAGCCCTGCGGCGGGAACGCCAGAGTCTGCTTTGCATTGACCGATACGCCAGCCACGACGATCAGCGGCAAGCTGAGGAAGAGCCCAATGATCAGGAAGTAAAATCGCTTGAGCCAACTGATCACGCTTTTTCTCCCTTGCGGCCGATCAGCAACGTCAGTGCGACAAGGCCGAGCGTAACGAGGACAAGGAACACCGCCATTGCTGCTGCAAACGGCATATTGGATTGATAGATCGCCTGGTCGGTGATGAGGACCGAGAGTGTCCAATGTTGAGGCCGGCCGAGGATTTGCGGCAACAGGTATGAGCCGAGCGCGAAGATGAAAACCATGATGAGCGTCGCCATGATCGTATTGCGCAGGGCAGGCACCAGGACATTGAAAAAGGCACGGATGGGCGAGGAACCAAGTGTTCGCGCCGCCTCCATCAAGGTTGGATCGAGGCGGACAATGGCGGGGTAAAGCACGAGGATCGTGTAGGGCAGGGCCTGATAGACCATCCCCGTCAGCACAGCGCCGAAGCTCGGGAACAGCGCGACTGGCTGGTCAAGAAGGCCGATCTTCACAAATAGGTTGCTGAGGCCCGCCGTGCGCGAGAGTAGTGTCGACCAGGCAAACCCAATGATCACCTCGGAAAGGGAAAGCACAGAGAGCAGTCCCACAAGCCAGATCACCTGCAGGCGCCGTGAAAGCCGTGAAAGCAGGTACGTGAAGGGCAGCGCTAGCACGACGCAGCAGATGGCAACGGTCACCGCAAGCATAAGTGAAAAGCCCAGTACGCCCCCGAAGAATGCGCTGAGGAAGCGCTCATAGTTGGAGAAGACGAATGCGGGAGTATAGAAGCCGCCCTCCTGCCTCTGAAAGAAGCTGACGGCAATCATCGTGCCAAAAGGCACGACGAAGAAAATGAGCAGCATGCCGGCAGGAAAGAACAGGGGCCCATAATCGGCGATCGATTGCGGCGGCTCGCGCTTCATTGTTTCAGCACCACGCAGACATCCGGGGACAGAACGATGCCGACGGCTTGGCCCGCAGTGACCTCGGGGCGTTCGCGCGGGGTCGATACAGCAACGATTTGCTGGCCGCCCGCTTCGACAAAGGTTTCAATGGTGCCGCCGAGATCGCGGACGAAAGTAACAGTTCCGTCGATGGCGCCGTTTCCAGGTGCTGTCAGGTGGACGTCTTCGGGGCGCACCGAAATCGTGGCTTTCTGTGCGCCGGCGGGGAGCGCAAGACCGGTTACCCGCTGCCCGAATATTGTTGCAGCTCCTGAACTGTCTGCTTTGGTTTCGATCAGGTTGGTCGAGCCGATGAAATCCGCAACGAAGGTGTCGGCCGGCTTTCGATAGATTTCAATTGGCGGGGCCGCTTGCCTGATATGTCCGCCATTCATGACCACGACCGTATCGGCCATGGTCATCGCCTCGCGCTGGTCGTGGGTGACGACGATGGTTGTGATCCCGAGCTTTTGCTGGAGCTGGCGTAGTTCCACTTGCATGGCTTCGCGCAGTTTCGCATCAAGGGCCGATAGTGGCTCGTCGAGCAGGAATATCTTTGGCGACAGCGCCAGAGCCCGGGCGATAGCTACGCGTTGACGCTGACCACCGGATAGCTTCGACACCGGCCGGTCACCATAGCCGGGCAAATGGATGAGGGTGAGCAATTCATCGACGCGTTTTTTTTGCTCTTCGCGAGCTGCGCCGCGAATGCGCAGCGGATAAGCGATGTTCTCGCCGACACTCAGATGCGGAAATAGCGCAAGCGATTGAAACACCATCCCAAGGTTCCGCCTGTGCGTCGGGACGTCCGTAATGTCGGCTCCGTCAAGGAGAATGGTACCGTTCGTGGGGTCTTCAAGTCCGGCAATTATGCGCAACAGCGTGGTCTTGCCGCAACCGGATGGGCCAAGCAGGCAGACAAAGGTGCCGTGCGGCACCGACAGATGCACATTGTCGACCGCAGTAAATGTCCCAAATTGCTTGCTGACGTTGTTCAAAACCAGTCCGGACATAAGTCCCCCGTATCTTAGGTGCTTTGTGCCCCACCCTTCGCGGCAAAGCAAAGGGTGGGCTTGCGCCGAATGTTAACCGACGATCAGCTCGGTCCATTTCTGGTTCAGCCAGTCGGACTTGGTTGTATAGAGGTCATAGCGCGGAATGATCGGCTCGATATCGGAAGATACCGCCGCGAATTCCTTGTCGCTCAGATCGAGCAGCTCGCGTTTCACTGTCGGCGAAGTACCAACCTTGCGCGATAGCGTTGCCTGAATGGCAGGCTGGCTCATGTAGTCGATGAAAATATGTGCTTCGTCGGCTTTCTTCGATGCACGCGACAGAGCCCAGCAGCCAGAGTCCTGAACGCCGCCTTCCTTGGGGAAGGTGGAACGAACCGGATGCCCTTCGGAAGCAGCGAGGCCGGTCACGTCGTGGTAATACTGCCCCATCGGAATTTCGCCCGACTTCAGCGATTGTTCGAACTGGGCCTCGTCACGGTACCACAGGCGAACATTCGGCTTGACCTCTGCAAGCTTGTCGAAGGCCTTCAGCAGTCCTTCTTCCGTATCGAGAGCGTTGGTGCCTCCGAAGAATGTTTTTGCAGTCACTTCCAGCAGGAATGAGTTCGATACAAGTGCGAGCAGTCCGAGCTTGTCGGCGTTCGCCTTGTCCCAGAAGACTGCCCACGACGTCGGCGCTTCCTTGTAGACATCGGTGTTGGTAACGAGCGTGATGTACCATGAGACCGCGCCGATACCCGCGACGGAACCATCAGGGTACTTGTTGACGAAGCGGTCAATGAGGTTCTTTGAATTCGGAATCTTTGCCAAATCGAGCGGCGTCCACAGTTTGGTCGTCTGACCCTTCAGCATTGCCACTTGCGACATCATTGAAACATCTGCGGGGGCGGCGCCAGCTTTTGCGGCCTGCTCAAGCTGGACCAGCCAGGCTTCGCCCGTTGGTTCGGCCACGGATTCGATAGCGATGCCGGTTGCTTTGGTGAATTCCGGAAAGATGTTCTTGTCGAAGGAGTCTTTGAAATAGCCGCCATAGACGCCGACCTTCAACGACTTGTCCTGCGCACGCAGGATGTTTGGCATGGCAAGGATGGCGGCGCCCATCACGCCCGCACCAAGTACCGCGCGGCGGCTGACGCCCGTCTTCAGAAAAGTGTCCATTGTCGTATCTCCTTTTTGAAAGCCAGTTTGCTGGCCGATTCCCACTTCTGTTTTTGTCTAATATCGAGCTGTTGTTCAATGCTGACGAGCGGTTCGGAGCTCCAATATCTTTGTATAGCGCGTCAGCGGATAGCACAGAACAAAATAGATCAGCGCTACCAGCCCATAGACCGTAAAAGGTTCGAATGTTGCATTGTTGATGGCATTCGAGGTTCGGACCAGTTCTTCGAAACCGATGATCGAGGTCAGTGCAGTGCTCTTGATCAGCTGCACCAGAAAGCCGACGGTCGGCGCCCGCGTAATCGCGAAGGCTTGCGGCAGGATGATGAGGCGCAGCTGCGCTATGTAATGCAGGCCGAGACTGCTTCCCGCATCCCACTGGCCGCTTGGCAATGCTTGCACGCCGCCGCGCCAGATTTCGGCGAGGTAGGCACTTGCGCAGAGCGTCAGCCCGACGACTGCGGCCGTCCATGCCTCGATACGGAAGCCTAGCAGTGGCAGGCCGAAGAACAGCAGGAAGAGCTGCATCAGCAGCGGCGTTCCCTGGAAGAGGCCGATGTAATATTCAGCCGCACGACGCAGCCAGCGCCGCTTGGAGATGCGGAGCAAGAGGATCGTCAATCCGGCAATCGCGCCTCCGGCAAAGGCCACGATGGACAGCAGGACCGTCCAGCGGGCTGCCAGCAGGAGATTGCGCAATATGTCCCAGAACGTGAATTCGATCATGCCATGCCTCCGGCAATCGCCCGTCGTCCCGTTGCGAACAGGAGCCTGCGCAAGCCGATGCTCATACCGAGGTAGACAATAGTCACGACAAAGTACGTCTCGAAGGCGCGGAACGTTCGTGCCTGCAGCATATCCGCCTCGTAGGTGAGTTCGCGCACCGCAATTTGCGAGACAACCGAAGACTCCAGCATCATGATGATGATTTGACTGGTCAGCGCCGGGAAGATGACTTTCAGCGCCTGCGGCAGCACGATCTTGATGAAGACGAGCCACGCTGGCAGACCCAGCGCCGCCGCGGCTTCCCTTTGACCTTTGGGTACGGCATCGAGTCCGGCACCAACGATCTCGGTGGTATAGGCAGTCATATTCAGCGTCATCGCCAGCATGGCGGCGATGACAGGATCAAGGCGAATGCCGAACCGCGGGAGCCCAAAGAAGATGAAGAAGAGCTGCACCAGAAATGGCGTGTTGCGGATGAGCTCGACATATGCCCCGATGGCCTTGCGCAAGATGGGATAGCGGCTGCGTTTGGCTGCAGCCCCGAATATGCTCAGGATGACGCCAGCGACGGTGGTGACAGCGATCAGGAAGATCGTCATCGCCGCGCCGCTGGCGATCATGCCGATCGCGCCATTCAGCCAGCCGAAGTCGAGCGCATAGCCCACAGATCAATCCTTGAGGTTTTCAGGATTGAGCGGTGTCTTCAGCCAGGCTTCCGAGCTCTTGCTCAGGCTGCCATCGCTCAGCATCTTGGCCACGGTGTCGTTGATGGCCTGCTTGAGGCGATCCTCTTTCTTGTTGAGGGCAATGTGCGACGGCGATGTCAGCAGCTGGAATTTCTGCTCGGGAGCCAAGGCTTCCTGACGGGCAAGAACCTGTGCACCGACGTCATTGCCGACTACCATGAGTTGAGTCTGGCCGGAAATGAAAGCCTGGATCACTGAGTTGTAGTTGTCGAAGCGCTTGACGTCGGCAGAAGCCGGAACCACCTCGGTCAGCGACGTGTCTTCCAACGTACCACGATTGACGGCAATGCTCTTGCCGGCAAGGTCGTCCTTGTTCTTCACTTCAAGTGCCTTCGGACCGATGACGGCGATGTAGTAGGGCGCGTAGGCGGCTGCGAAGTCGATGACCTGTTCGCGCTCCTTGCTGTAACCGACACTCATCAGAAGGTCGACGCGACGTTCCGTAAGATAAGGAATGCGGTTCTGACCGGTTACCGGAACCGGATTGAGCTTTACCTTCAACGCATCGGCCAGGGCCTGGGCCACATCCATATCATAGCCTTTAAGCGTCATGTCGGCGCTGGCGGAAGAGAAGGGCGGGAAGTCGGCAAAGACGCCGACATTGAGGACGCCCGCCTTGGTGATGTCATCGATCGCATCGGCATTGGCCACACCTATGCTCGCGCCGCTGATCAGCAGCAGGGCGGCAAAGGATGCTCGCAGTGTCTTGTAGATTGTCATTTTATTCCCCTTCGTTGTTATTGTGATTGACGAGAACAATCCGGCTTTATGCCATTTACCGCCTCATCATTCGTTGGTTGCGTAATTCCGGATGCATCAGCGCTGGCCCTGAACGAACGGGCTGAATACCATCAGGCTGAGGATTTCGAACAGGACCTGGGCGCCCGCATGGGCGGTGTTCGTCGTGGCGTCATATTGGGGTGCAACTTCCACGACGTCACCGCCGACGAGATCGATACCCTTGAGGCCGCGTATGAGTTCGAGCACTTCGCGCGTTGTCAGGCCGCCGACTTCCGGAGTACCAGTGCCCGGTGCAAAACTCGGATCGAGGCTGTCTACGTCGAAGGAAAGGTAAGTCGGACCGTCGCCGACGATTTTTCTCGCCTTTTCGATAATAGCGGGGATGCCGAGACCGGTTACTTCTTCCGCATGAATGACGGTCATGCCGGATTCGTAGGAGAATTCCCACAGATATTCCGCCGAGCCGCGAATGCCGATCTGGATAGTACGGCTCGGATCGAGCACGCCGTCGAGGACCGCATTGCGGAAGGGACCGCCATGATGGAATTTGGTCTGGTCGAAGGCGCCTCCCGTATCGCAGTGCGCGTCAATATGGATCATGCCCACCGGGCGCTTCTTGCCGACAGCTTTCATGATCGGATGGGTAATCGAATGATCGCCGCCTACGGAAAGTGGTACAACACCGGCATCGACGATCTGGTTGATGCGACGTTCGATGTCATCATGGCTCTGCTCGAGCCTGTAACGGCTGGCAAAAGGCACGTCGCCAATATCTGCAACGCGCAGGTCGAATACCGGCGCGCATTCGAGAACGTGATTGTACGGACCGATGCGCTCGATGGTCCGCAGCGCCCGCGGGCCGAAGCGCGAGCCGGTGCGATTAGTTACGCCGAGGTCCATCGGCACGCCAACCATGGCGACCTGGAGATTACCGAAATCGGGATTGCTGGAGTCGACCGGCATGTGAGGGGCGGTCAGAAAGGTCGGCATGCCCGCATACGGTGCAAGGCGCGTACCGCTTTTTGAAAAGATCTTGTCTGCGACCTTGCGGAATGTCGGATCAAACAACTCACCGCCATGGCTTTCCCCATATTTCGCGCGCAGTTCGTTCAGCTTTTTCTCATCCCAAGATGCCATGACAAGTATCCCAATGTCCTAAGTGCGCGGGGATAAACGGATTCGGCGTGTGTTGCGGGTGGCTATCCGTCGGTGTCTGTTCCCCGGGCATTTTTGCCTCGTTAAGCGTATTATCGGTGCAAAAGGCACAGAAAAGCAATTGACATTGTTATAGCTTATTGTGTGAATAAATCTCACATGACTTTCCGACAATTGGCAGCTATTGAAATCCTATGACGCAAGGCCGCTTGCCCCCGCTGAACCCGTTGCGCGCCTTCGAGGCGACAGCACGACATGGCTCTGTAACGGCCGCAGCGCGTGAACTTAATGTTACACACGGCGCCATCAGCCATCAGATAAAAGCGCTGGAGGCCACTCTTGATGTCCAGCTGTTCGAACGTGGCGCTCAACGTCTCAAGCTTACGCCCCAAGGGGCGCTCCTCTTGCCGACGGTATCAAAAGCATTCGAGGATATTGCTGCGACGACTGCGCTGATCAAACGTCCCACGACAAGCGGCGAACTCACGGTGACTTGCGTGCCAGCGCTGCTTTCGCTTTGGCTCATCCCGCGCATGAACCAGTTCACCGAGCAGTATCCGGATATCAGGCTGACGCTGATTGCGTCGAACGAGTCGGATCATCTGCACTCTTCGGATGTCGATGTCTGCGTGCTCTATGGCCATGGCAATTGGGCCGACTGTTGGATAAGGCTCTGGACGACGCTGAAGCTGTTTCCTGTCGCAAGTCCGACGCTGCTCAACATGCGGCCTCTTCGCTCCGTACGCGATCTGCGCAATCACGTGCTCCTGCATGGCGACGATGGCCGTGAATGGAACACTTGGCTGGCTGCAGCCGACGCAACCGAGCACGCCCGAGGCGCGCAGCACTTCATGAGCGACGCTCGGCTCTCGACGGAAGCGGCAGTCTACGGCCAGGGCGTTGCACTGGGCGATACCATCACCGCAAGCCATCTCATTGCCAAGGGCGAGCTGATTGTCCCGTTCGACCTCACTGTGCCGGCAAACAATGCTTTCTACGTTGCCTGCCGCAATGAGGTGCGCAACGCGCCGATAGTCAAGGTTTTCATCGACTGGCTGTTTGCCTCGCTGGAGACAGATACAATCACCGAACCGCAAACCTCGGCGCGGCGTATCATCCGTCCGCGCAATGGCAAGGTTAGTGCTCAGGAGCGTCTGGCCAGCCCTCCATCCATCCCAACGACACGCCCGAAACGGCTGGATCGCGCCCTGAAACGCCGCGCGAAAATCGATATTCGATAGGATATTCCATGACTTCCGCTTTACTCAATCCGCTGGTCACCCGTTTGTCGCCCCCGCCGATACCAGCGGTGCAGGCCTGGGGCAAATCCTATGATGGTAGCCTTGGCCCGTTGATCGATCTGTCGCAGGCCGTTCCCGGTTACCCGCCGCATCCGGATATGCTGCGTTGGCTGGGCGAAGCTGCGTCATCGCTTGCCTACACCAATTATGGTGCAATCGAGGGTGAAACTTCGCTGCGCGAAGCTTATGCGGCACACGTGTCACAGGTCTACGGTGCGAAAGTGGGTGGCGGCAACATCCACATCACATCAGGCTGCAACCAGGCGTTTATGTGCGCAGTGATGGCTGTTGCTGCGGCGGGTGATACGGTGCTGATGAGCGATCCGTTCTATTTCAACCATGAAACGACTTTGTCGATGCTCGGCATCGAGACGGGTTTCGTCGCCTGCGACTCCGCCAATGGGTTCGTACCGACGCTCGAAGCCGTGGAGCGCGCGCTGACTCCTCACGTGCGTGCCCTTGCCCTCGTTACTCCGAACAATCCCACTGGCGCTATTTATCCTCCCGAAAGGCTGAAGGCGGTCTTTGACATCTGCCAAAAAAACGGCATCTGGCTGATCCTCGATGAGACCTACCGCGATTTTCTGCCCGAGGGCGCGGGTGCGCCGCATTTCCTTCTCGGCGAAAAGAACTGGCAGGACAATCTGATCCAGCTCTATAGCTTTTCCAAATCGTTCTGCATTCCGGGACACCGGCTCGGGGCGCTCACAGCAGGTGAGAACGTCGTGGACGAGGTCGCCAAGATCATGGACAATCTGCAGATCTGTGCGCCGCGAGCGGCTCAGGGCGCAGTTGCGCGGGCCCTGCCGGCACTCATCGAATGGCGCGCCGGAAACCGGCACGAAATCGACCTGCGAGCAAAGGCATTGCGGGAGGTCATGAAGGATCTCGGTGGTTGGAAACTAGAGGCCATCGGCGCTTATTTTGCCTTTGTCCGTCATCCTTTCGAAAGCCGCTCGTCGACCGAGGTGGCCGAGCACCTCGCCAAAAAAGCCGGGATTTTGAGCATTCCCGGCGAGTATTTTGGTGCAAAACACACCCAATTCCTGCGTTTTGCATTTGCCAATGCCGATGCCGAAACCATCCAGCAGCTGCGCAGCCGGATGGTTGACTTCAGTCTGTGAGGCAGAAAGTTGTGCTGCACGGCTATCGTGCGTGGTTCGACGGGGCTCACCATGAGGGAGAATGGGGTTTTGCAGTGCGCGACCCTGCTCGGATAGCTCACTTTGCAATCAAATCACGTCCCTCATGGCGAGCTTGTCGAACCACGCACAGAGCGCTTTGCCGATCAATAACCCAACGCCTCTCCAGACCCTGACCGGCTGTCCATTGCGCCGTTGTAGCGGGCGCCGCCGCCCTTCTCAATGTCGGCCAGGCTTTCACCGCCGACAAGAATACCGGCTGCCTGTCCCCAGATCGTCCAGCTCTTGTCTATCTCGACATCGTGGCCCATCTCGGTGAGGATTTTGCGTGTGTCAGATGAGAGGGCATAGGGCTCCATATAGACCTTGTCGGGCAGCCATTGGTGATGGATGCGCGGCGCGTCGATTGCTTCCTGGATGTTCATGCCATGGTCGATGACGTTGATGATCGCTTCTAGCGTGATCGTGATAATGCGCGCCCCGCCCGGGCTGCCAATGACCATGAAAGGCTTGCCGTCTTTCGAGATAATGGTTGGGCTCATCGAGGACAGGGGTGTCTTCTTCGGCTGGATAGCATTGGCTTCTCCTTGCACCAGCCCATAGAGATTGGCCGCACCAGGCTTGGCCGTGAAATCGTCCATCTCATTATTGAGTAATATACCTGTTCCGGGAGCAACGACACCCGCGCCGAAGGAGCCGTTGAGCGTGTAAGTCACAGCCACTGCGTTGCCCTCGTCGTCAACAATGGAATAATGCGTGGTCTCTTTACTTTCGCCAAAGCCCTTCGGCATCAGTTCTTGCGATACGCCGGCCTTGAATGGGCTGATCTTCTCGCGGATTTCCTTGGCGTACTGCTTGTCGAGCAATTTCTTCACAGGATTGTCGACGAAATCCGGATCTCCAAGCGATGTGTTGCGGTCGACATAGGCATGACGCATGGCCTCGACCATCGCGTGAACAGTCTCGGCAGAACCATAACCGAGATAGCCGAGCGGATAACCTTCGAGAACATTCAGGATCTCACAGATAATGACGCCACCGGAACTCGGTGGAGGCGATGAGACAATGTCATAACCGCGGTAATTGCATTTGACCGGCTCAAGTTCGCGTACGGAATATTGTTCGAAATCGGCCTTTGCCAAAATGCCGCCGGTCGACGCGCCGGCTTTCACGATGGCATCGGCTGTTGCACCTTTGTAAAAAGCATCCGGTCCCTTCTCCGAAATGCCCGAAAGCGTTGCGGCGAGATCAGACTGAACCAGTGTTTCGCCGATCGCATAAGTCTTGCCATCCGGCTTCAGGAAGATTTCGGCGGCAGTCTTGTCCTTGGCAAGTTTCTTGGCGCCATTTTGCAGCGACGCAACATCACCCTGATCGAGCACAAAGCCGTCACGGGCGAACCGGATCGCCGGGCCCATCAGTTCTTCGCGCGATTTGGTGCCATATTTCGTCCGGGCGGTCTCAAAGCCAAGGACAGAGCCAGGCACGCCCACAGCGAGATAACCATCGGTGCTCAGGCCCTTGACCATGTTGCCCTTGTCGTCGAGATACATGGTCTTGGTCGAGGCAAGCGGAGCGCGTTCGCGGAAGTCGAGAAAGGTCGTCTTGCCGTCCTTGAGACGGATGGTCATGAAGCCCCCGCCGCCGATGTTACCCGCCGTCGGATAGACGACAGCCAGCGCATAGCCGACAGCAACAGCAGCATCCACTGCATTGCCACCACCTTTGAGCACATCCACCCCAATTTGCGACGCCAAATGTTGCGCCGTAACGACCATTCCATGCTCGGCTTTGACCGGATCGGGGGAAGCCGCGAACACGGTGGCGACCGGTACAAAGCCAAAGCTCAGTGCGACAGCAAAGACGCCAGCTTTCGTAGAGCGATAGTCCATGGTCTTTCCTCCGGAATATTGACTGGGGGACAATGGAACCTGTTCGGCGTGGCATGTCCAGAGAAAGTGAGAAGGCGGCGGAAAAAGTGATTGCCGCCGCGTCACGCGTCCTGATCGAGCTCGGGATAGTGGCGGAAAACACCGGACTCATTGAAGTCGAGCCGCCGGTCGGAGGCAAGATATTTCTTGATATTGGCCCGGTTCTCAACGGCATCATGCAAGGCCGTCAGCGCCGGATAACGTTCACCGAAGCGTTTGGTGGCGCGCGGAAAGGCGTAATGGAGCCCTTCAATGATCTGGAACAGCGAAAGGTCTACGTAGCTTAGCCGGTTTCCGACAGCATGCTTTTTTCCATCCGGATTTTGCTCGAGCACACGCTCGAAATAACCCATGAATTTGGGGATCCGATGCTCAATGAAATCGGCCGAGCGCTGCTTGGCTGCCTCCTTCTGATCTTCGAAATACAGATTCGTCGAGAGCGGGTGGTGGGTGTCGTGCACCTCGGCCACAAAGTCAGTGATTGTCAACTGCAAGCCGTTTGCGATGAAGCGCAATGGTTCATCCTCCGGTGCAAGGTCTAACTTCGGTCCGAGATAAAACAGTATATTCGCGACATGCGATACGATCAGATCACCGTCCTTCAAGAACGGCGGCGCAAAGGGAATATATGGTGCGGATTTGCTCTTTAGAAGCTTCATCATTGCTGCAGTTCCATCCGATTGGCGCGCAACGTCCATGTATTCGGCTCCAGCCTCTTCCAGGGCCAATCGCACGAATTCGCCGCGCCCCTGCAATCCGTCCCAGTAATAAAGTTCATAGGGCATTAGGGTCTCCTTGTGTCTGGTCAGAGTTTATCGCAGGGAAGCAGGAGAATGTGGCAGCAATTGCCTTATAGATGAGAACATGCTGGCATTTCGAGTGTCCTCTTACGAGCACCAGCTGCACTGACAGCCGGCTTATCCAGCTGTTTTACGCAGCTGTGCATTGTCACAATACTTTCGCATCAGTTCGATCAAAGGTTCACATAACCGCCCTAGACATAGTCCCGGTCGAGGCGGACCGGCTCTCCTGGTACTGCCCAAAAATCATTGTCACTCATTGGATCGGGGCTTCAGATGAAAACACTTGGTGTCAAATTGAGCATGGCTGTAGCCGCCTTGGCCGTTGGTCTGGGCGCAACGCCGGCGCTCGCGGAAAAGGTCAAATTTGAATTCTGGTACGGGCTGAGCGGTGACCTCGGCGAGCGTGTTCAGGATACGTGCAAGAAATTCAACGAATCGCAAGCGGATTACCAGATCGTCTGCACCAGCCAGAATGGCTATCCCGAGACAGTACAGAACGCCATTGCGGCCTATCGCGCCAAGAAGCATCCGGCCATCGTCCAGGTGTTCGACGGCGGCACGCTCGACCTGATGCTGTCAGGCGCTTTCGTTCCGGCGAAGAAGCTTATGGAAGACAACGGTTACAAGATCGATTGGGCCAATTATTTCGGCGGCATCGCCAACTACTATGCGACGTCCAAAGGTGAGCTCTACTCGTTCCCGTTCAACTCATCGACCGCCATGTTCTATTATAATGTCGATGCTTTCACCAAGGCCGGCATCGAGGGCGCTCCGCAAACCTGGGAAGACGTGGAAGCCGCCGCACGCAAGTTGAAGGCTGCCGGTTATGCCTGCCCGCTCGGATTCAGCTTCGACACCTGGGCGACGGTCGAACAGTTCTCAGCCATTCACAACCAGCCGATCGCTACCAAGAACAATGGCTATGACGGCCTCGATACGGAACTTGTGATCAACAAGACCAAACTTGTCGATCACCTGACCTTCTTCAAGAAGATGACCGATGAAGGCCTGTTTGTTGTGAAGACCAAGCAGCTCGGCATGGATGTTGTGCCGGCATTCACCTCCGAGACCTGCCAGATGATCCAGTCGTCGATTGCCGATCATGGCACCGTTGGCAAGACTATCAAGCCTGGTACCAAGTGGGATGTCACCATGCTCCCCGTCTGGAAAGGTACCGAGCGTCAGAATTCACTCGTCGGCGGTGCATCACTCTGGGTCCTGAACAACCGTCCGGAAGCGGAATATAAAGGCGCAGCCGCCTTCCTCAACTTCATTGCCCAGCCGGATATGGTTGAGTGGTGGTCGACTGTCACCGGATACATTCCGGTCACGAAGACCGGTTTCGACGCCATGAAGGCCAACGGTTTTTACGACAAGCCAGCCTATAAAGGTCGCGACAAGGCCATTGCCAGTCTGACATTCACCCCGACATCGGCCAATACTCGCGGCATTCGCCTTGGCGGCTTCCCACAAATCCGCAAGGAAATCTCGGATGCCATGGAAGGCATTTTCTTCGGCAAGTTGACGGTGCAGGCGGGCCTCGATCAGGCTGTTGAACGTGGCAACGCCATCTTACGCCGCTTCGAAAAGACCTATGCCGGCCGTGCATTGAACTAATCCTGTCGTCGCGATGGCCCGGAGCGCATCCGGGCCATCGCTTTCTTGCATCAGAAGAACAGGCTGGCAGGTCGATCTCATGAACAAGCGCACTGTTTTCAAAAGCTGGTGGTTGCCGATCGCGTTTGCGCTGCCGCAATTGCTGCTGATTTTCTTTTTCTTCTATTGGCCGGCAACGTCGGTTCTGACCTGGGCTTTTTCGCTGGAGCCGGCATTTGGCGGGGTGGGCGAGAGACTGTTCGTCGGCTGGGACAATTTTCGGGAAGTTTTTGCCGATACGGAATATTGGCGGTCAGTTTCGCTTAGCCTTTTCTTCGCCTTCAGCGCCACCGCGCTTTCCATGTTCATCGCCTTCGTGCTTGCGATTTGCGTCGATCGCCAGCTCAAGGGATCAGGCCTGTTCCGATTCTTCTATATCTGGCCCTATGCCATCGCCGCCCCGGCGGTTGGCCTTGCCTTCCGCTTCATCTTCGCGCCTGAGAGTGGCCTGATTGCCGTCGTCAATACCTGGTCGCCGGATCTGTGGAATCCGGCGAAGTTCGGCAGCCACGCCATGATCCTCGTCATCGTGTGTTTTGCCTGGAAATGGATCGGCTACAATTTCATCTTCATGACGGCAGGTCTCCAGTCGATCCCGCGCAGCCTGATTGAAGCTTCGGCGATGGACGGATCCGGTCCAGTACGCCGGGCATTGGATCTGCAAATCCCGCTGCTTGCGCCAACCCTGTTCTTCCTGCTGGTCCTCAACCTGACCGAGAGCTTCGTCGGTCCCGACACCTATGGCATCGTCGACCTGACGACCGAGGGCGGGCCGAACAAATCAACCGATGTCATGGTCTACCGCATAGTCAGCGAGGCATTCCGCGGCCTGAATTATTCGGGCGCGGCCGCGCAGAGCCTCGTTCTCATCGCCCTGATCATGCTCTTCACATTCATCCAGTTCCGCTACGTCGAGCGGCGCGTGCACTATAAATAGGATCCGGTGATGATCGAACGCACCCCCATTCTCAACGCCGTCACCTATTTCATCATGTTTCTCGGCCTGCTGCTCATCCTCGGCCCATTCTGGATGATATTCGCGGCTTCGACGCAATCCTTGGCACAGGTCAATACTGTCCCCTTCAATTTCGTGCCGGGAGCGGATTTTCTGCATAACCTGCAAGCCGCATGGCAACGGGCCAATCTTGGACCGGCCCTGTTCAACAGCCTTGTCACGTCGTTGCTGGTCATGTCGGGCAAGGTGATCGTTGCGGCGCTCAGCGCCTTCGCCATCGTCTATTTTCGCAGCCCGCTGCGCCATGTCTTCTTCTGGATGGTGTTCCTCACCCTGATGCTGCCGCTCGAGGTGCGTGTGATCCCGACCTATAATATCGCCGCCGATGTTTTCGCGCCGGTGCGCTGGCTCATCCAGACATTGACCGGAATCGAACTGTCGTTGCAGTGGAACCTTTTGAATTCCTATTCCGGTCTAGTCCTGCCGCTTATCGCGACAGCAACCGGTACGTTCCTGTACAGGCAGTTCTACATGACGCTACCGGATGAACTGGCAGAGGCGGCAAAGATGGATGGGGCGCGCCCTTTGCGCTTTTTTATCGATATCCTGCTGCCGCTGTCGCGCACCAACATGCTGGCGCTGGCAACGATCATGTTCGTTTATGCGTGGAACCAATATCTCTGGCCAAAGCTGATGACAACAGAAGCCGACTACCAGACAGCGATGGTCGCGATGCGCACGCTCGTTCCGAATATCAACAGCCTGCCAGAATGGAATATCTCCATGGCCGGTGCACTCATCATCATGCTGCCGCCCCTGATCGTTGTCGCTGTTCTGCAGCGCTGGTTCGTCCGTGGTCTGGTCTCGACAGAGAAATAAAGGAAAACTCATGGCCGAAATCAACATCCGGAACGTCCGCAAGTCTTATGGCCGCACACAGATCCTGCATGGGGTCGATCTCGACTTCAAGTCTGGCGAATTCGTGGTGATCCTTGGCCCGTCCGGCTGCGGCAAGTCCACGCTGCTGCGCATGATTGCCGGGCTCGAGGAGATTTCTGCAGGCGAGATTTCGATTGACGGCACGGTCGTAAATGACCTCGAACCCCGCGATCGCGGCTGTTCGATGGTATTTCAAAACTACGCGCTCTATCCGCATATGAACGTGGCCGCCAATATAGGCTATGCGCTGAAGGTTGCGGGTGTTCCGCGTGCCGAGCGAGATCGGCGTATCACTGAGACTGCGCGCATTGTCGGGCTTGAGGAAATGCTGGACCGTAAGCCGGCACAGCTTTCCGGTGGTCAACGGCAGCGTGTGGCCATGGGGAGGGCGATCATCCGCGAACCGAAGGTCTTTCTGTTCGACGAGCCCCTTTCCAATCTCGACGCCAAGCTGCGGGTGCAGATGCGGGTAGAAATCCGCCGCCTGCACAAGCGACTTTCAGCAACGTCGGTATTCGTGACCCACGATCAGGTCGAGGCGATGACACTTGCCGACAAGCTGATTGTTATGAACAAGGGCCATGTCGAACAGGTCGGCACGCCGCTGGAGATCTACCACCGGCCACGAACCCGCTTTGTCGGGACATTCATCGGTTCGCCTGCCATGAACTTCTTTGACAGCACCATAGCGCCAGGCGGCAACTTTGTTTTGCTCGACGGCATCCAAATGGCGATTGACCCGGCACTTGGCCGCGACAATGCAGGAAGCACCGTGTCTGTCGGGATTCGTCCGGAGCATTGCCGTCTGGTAAAGGCAGGAACGGCAAACAGTGTGCCTGCGACCGTCGATTTTGTGGAAGAGCTTGGCTCCGGGCGCAATGTGCACGTCGACATCGATGGAACGATCTTTGCTGTCGGCGGCGATGAAGCTCCATTCTTCGAGACTGGTGCGACGGTCGGCCTGCAATTGCCATCAGAACACATTCATTTGTTCTCCAGGGATACCGGTTTGCGTCTCGACGACGCGCCTGCATTGAAACACAATACCAATCAATCGACCGTGGCAGCTTAGCTGTACTGAAAGGATCAATCATGAATACGGAGTCCATCATTTCAGCCGTCGGCTTCTGCACCTATACGGGGGACGGCAATTTCAGCGTGCTTGAAGATTCTTTGCGGACGATCAGTGATCTTGGCGCGAGTGCTGCTGAGTTGTCGCTCTATGGGGAAGAGCTCATTTCCGGTGGCCGCATCATCCCAAGCCGGTTGGAACGCCTGCTGGAAATTACCGGTCAATTCGACCTTCGCTATAGCGTACATGGCCAGATTATTTCCAACTTCATGGACAAGGAACATCTGATGCTGCAGAAGTCCGTTGTTCGCGCCATGCTTGAACTGTGCAATCGTGTGGAGGCTGGCATTCTCGTCCATCATAGCGGACAGGCCAAGATGCCAGCGTTGACGCGTATTGGCGATCTCGACCAGATGGAACGCGATGCTTTGGCAGAGCTGGCCGAAGTCGCCAAGGGTTATGGCGTACGGATTGCACTGGAAAATATCTTCGCACTCAGCGACGCAGAATATCGCCAGACGCCGGCAAAGGTCGGTGAGACCGTCCGAGCCGTCAACAGTCAGAATGTCTGTGGGTTAATCGACTTCAGTCATGCCTATATCGAATGCACACGGCTCGGTCTCGATTGGCGCGAACAGATCAAAGCCATGGCTCCGGTCACCGGGCACATGCATGTTCATGACAGCTTTGGCCGTCCATACAGCATGACGAAGTTCTATCATCCGGCTGAGGCGACTGCACTTGGCATCGGCGATCTGCATTTACCGATTGGCTGGGGCGACATTCCATGGGAAGAGATTTTCTCGGAACTTACATTTCTGCCGGATACGACGCTGATCATGGAAATAACCGGGAACCGTTTCGCCACCGAGCAGGCGGACAGTCTTGCGCGGGCGCTAAAGCTTATGGATCTGGTCAATAGCCGCCGTATAGCAGCGTAAATTCGTCAATTGTGGCGGTTGTAACCGCCACAATTGACCTTCATCGGATGGTGAACGGTTCGACCGCGTCATAGACCGCGTCCGGTACCCCCACGTTTAACAGCTCCATGTTCCGGGTGAGGCTCGAGGGCTTGGCTGTGCCGATCAGAACGTTGGCGACGACCGGCTCCCGTAACGGGAATTGCATCGCGGCGGCGGCAAGTGGGATCGAATTCGCTTCTGCGATCTTCTGCATGGCGCGAACGCGACCTAGAATATCGTCCGAGGCAGGACCGTAGTCGAAATTTGCGCCCGGAACCGGCCCGGTTGCGAGAATGCCTGAATTGAAGACGCCGCCGATCACCAGCGAAACCTGTTGTCTGCGGCAGACTTCGAGCAAACCGCGCTCTGCGGAGCGATCCAACAGTGAATAGCGGCCTGCAAGCAGGATACAGTCTATGGGGTGCCTGGCAATCACGTCGAGACAGACGTCAACCTCATTGACGCCGAGACCGTAGGCCGAGATCGCGCCCGATGATTTCAGTTCGTCCAGTGCGCGCACGCCACTATCCAGCAATTGCGCCTGATAGATCGCGTTCTTTTCTGCGCCGTGCGTATATGCGCCGATATCGTGGACGTAGAGTATGTCGATCTTGTTCAGGCCCAGCCGGGCATAGCTGAATTCGAACGAACGCATGATCCCATCATAGCTATAATCGTAGTCAACTGTGAAGGGTAACGGATTGACGTAGGAGTAGTCCGGTACCTGATCTTCCGGGACGGGCCGCAACAAGCGGCCGACCTTCGTCGAAAGCACATATGTCTCGCGCGGTTTGCTGCGCAGAAAATCGCCGGTCCGCCGTTCGGATAGACCGAAGCCGTAAAAGGGCGCGGTGTCGAAATAGCGCATTCCCGCATCCCATGCAGCCTGCAACGTTTCCATCGCTGCTTCCCGCGTACATTCCCGGTAGAGACCGCCGATCGCTGCGCCACCAAATCCGAATTGCGTTACGGCGAGCGGTGTCTTGCCTATTGTGCGGATATCCACGGTTGTTCTCCCATAATTGTTCCAGCTATTTCTTGCGCAGTGCATCTGCCAGAGCTGCGCCGAAAGCGCCTTGTGTCGAAGGTTGCGGCTTCTGGCCGCCCGAAGCGGGAACAGCGGCGCGCGACGGCTTGTCAACGGCACGGGGACTGCGTGACGACTCGCTTCCCCCACCATCCTTGCGCATTGTCAGGCTGATGCGGTTACGTTTGGGATCGACATCAACAACGCGCACTTTGACGACATCCCCAGCCTTGACCACCTCGTGTGCGTCTTTGACAAAGCGATCCGCCAATTGCGAAAGGTGAACAAGGCCGTCCTGGTGCACGCCGATATCGACGAACGCACCGAAGGCGGCAACATTGGTAACCGTTCCCTCCAAGAGCATTCCGGGCTTCAGATCCTTTATGTTGTCGATGCCGTCGGCAAACGACGCCGTTTTGAATTCCGGCCGGGGATCTCGGCCAGGCTTTTCCAGTTCTGCAATGATATCCCGCACCGTCGGCAGGCCAAAGCGTTCATCGACGAAGACGCGAGGATCGAGCGCCTTCAACGCGCTGCTGTCGTTCATCAGTGACCGCACATCGCGACCGCAAGCACTTACGATTTTCTTGGCAACGCCATAGGCTTCCGGATGGACAGCAGAAGCATCCAGCGGTTCGGTGCCGTCGGGGATGCGCAGGAAGCCGGCGCATTGTTCATAGGAGCGTGGTCCGAGGCGTGCGACTTTCAGGAGGTCGCGACGGGTTTTGAATGGACCAACGTCGTCGCGATAGGCGATAATCGCTTCAGCAAGTGATGCACCAAGGCCGGAAATGCGCGCAAGCAAAGAAGCCGAAGCGGTGTTTAGATCGACGCCCACGGCATTCACTGCATCTTCGACGACGCCTTCGAGCGAACGCGCAAGACGGTACTGATCGACGTCATGTTGATACTGGCCGACGCCGATGGATTTCGGCTCGATCTTGACCAGTTCCGCCAGCGGATCCTGCAAGCGACGGGCAATGGAAACGGCACCGCGAAGCGACACGTCAAGCCCGGGGAATTCGGCAGCGGCAGTGGCCGATGCGGAATAGACAGAGGCTCCGGCCTCACTGACGATCACCTTCAGCGGTTTGGGTGCTGGCATCTCCGCCAACATATCGGCAACGAGACGTTCGGTCTCGCGGCTACCTGTACCATTGCCAATCGCGATAAGTTCGATCTTGTGCCTGACAACGAGCTTTGCCAGCTCGGCCTGCGTTCCGCGCACATCATTCCGCGGCGGGAAGGGGTACACGGTTGTAGTATCGAGAAGCTTGCCTGTGCCGTCGATGACAGCAACCTTCACACCTGTGCGGATGCCTGGATCAAGACCCATCGTTGCGCGCGAGCCTGCAGGCGCGGCCAACAGCAAATCCTTCAGGTTGCGGGCGAAGACGTGGATTGCTTCTTCCTCGGCGCGTTCACGCAACGCGGTCATGAGATCAACAGAGAGATTGAGCGACAGGCGGATGCGCCATGTCCAGCGCACCACTTCCATCAACCAGCCGTCTGCCGCGCCGCCATTAGCCTGGATTGAATAGGCGTCGGCAATCATGCGCTCGACTGGTCTGATAGCGGAGGTATCTTCAGCATCGACCTCGATTTCGAGCGACAAAACCTCTTCGTTGCGCCCCCGAAGCATAGCCAGGGCCCGGTGACTAGGCACGGTTGCCCAGCGCTCAAAATGATTGAAGTAGTCCGAAAACTTCGCTCCGGCCTCCTGTTTGCCGTCCACTACTTTGGCGCGGAGAACCGCGCGATCTTGCATGTACTTGCGCAAACGACCGACGAGCTCGGCGTTCTCCGAAAAGGCCTCGACAAGAATATCCCGGGCACCATCGAGCGCAGCCTTCACATCTGGAACATCGTTGTTCAGGAAACTCTTGGCCAGCTCGGAAGGAATGGTTCGCCGGTCTGACAAGATTGTTTCCGCCAGTGGGCCAAGCCCGCGTTCGCGGGCAATCTCGGCCTTTGTTCGCCGCTTGGGCTTGTAGGGCAGATAGATATCCTCCAGCTCCGCCTTGGTGACTGCGTTGGCAATCTTGCCTTCAAGATCGTCGGTCAGCTTGCCCTGGCTGCGGATGGACTCGATGACCGTGTCACGGCGCGCATCGAGTTCGCGCAGATAGATGAGCCGTTCGTCGAGCGTACGCAGCTGCGTATCGTCGAGCCCGCCCGTGGCTTCCTTGCGATAGCGCGCAATGAAAGGGACGGTTGCGCCGCCATCGAGAAGTTCTATCGCCGCATTGGCCTGTTCGGGCCGTGCGTGTATCTCGGCGGCGATGAGACGAGCGATACGGGCGGTATTGGCAGCACTGGCAGTCACGAGGCATTCCCATAAAACATGATCGGGCGGCCAACATAGTGGCGCCCGACCATGACCGCAATCGCCGGGGAGAAATCCCTCAGGTCTTTTTCAGCAGCGATTTGGCTTCCTTGATGCCAAGAGCCTCGGGCCGTGAGCAACTTGTCTTGATGTCGATGAACTTCTTCTCCTCACCGGAGCGGAGAATGGAGACCATCACATCGACACCGTGTAAGGCACGCTCCAGCGAACAGCGTATGTCACGCCCCTGCAGGATTGCAGCGGCCATGTCGGCAAGACCGGCTGTGCGGTAATTCGCCATCATGCCGGCAGGATGCTTCTGGTTGGGTGTACCGAAAGGATGCGCCCAGGGCTTGACTGGTTTTGCCTTCTTTCCTGGTTTTGCCAACTTGATCTCACCGCCAAAGAAGTTCGGATCGGGCAGGAAGATCGAGCCGTCAGTGCCGTAAAGCTCCATGTTGGGATGATGGTGAGCCCAGACATCCCAACTGGCTGACAGGGTTATCGATGCGCCGCTTTCGAATTCAAGCAGTGCCTGAACAGTCGTCGGCGTTGTTACCTTGATCGTCTCGCCCCTGCGCGGTTCGCTGGAGATGGTGCGGGTCGGCGTGGCCATCGATGTCAGTGCCGCAACGCGCCTTATCGGTCCGATGAGGTTGATCAGATTGGCAATATAATAAGGGCCGAGATCGAGGATGGGACCGCCACCCGGACGAAAGAAGAAATCCGGATTGGGATGCCAGTGCTCCATACCATGGCTGAGAACGTGGGCCGTGCCTGAGGTAATCGTTCCGAGCTGTCCATCGTCGACGAGCTTGCGTGCGAGCTGGTGCGCGCCGCCGAGATAAGTGTCCGGAGCGCATCCGGCTTTGAGCCGCTTTTTCGCAGCGAGCTTCTGAAGCTCCAGTCCGTCTTTCAACGAGAGCGTCAGCGGCTTTTCCGAATAAAGATGCTTGCCGGCCGAGAGAATCTGCTTCGATACATCGAAATGCGCATCCGGGACCGTGAGGTTGACGACCAGATCGATGTCGTCGCTGGCAAGCAGGCCATCAATAGTCCGCGCCTCGGTTTCGTATTCGGAAGCGCGAGCGGTGGCTGCCGTGTAGTTGATGTCGGCGATGGCGCGGATTTCAATGCCCTTGAAGAGTGGGGCTAGTCGCAAATAGGTCGCTGAGATATTGCCGGCACCAATGATGCCGATGCCTAGTGTCTTGGCCATGGTGCTGTCTTTCTTCAAAATGCTTTCACGGTTGCGATCGAACGGCGGGCAAACCGTTCATCGTCCGACGGGTTGTCATGTTCCATGATGAAGTACTTCACCGGCGTATCTTTTAGTGCCGACGTCAGCGCCTTCCAGTCGACAGTTCCGTATCCGACGTCAGCCCAGCCATCCTCATTGGTATTCTGGCCTTGAGCAGCGATATCCTTGACATGCACGGCAGTAATGCGTGAGCCGTGGTCCTCGATCCACTGGAATGGGTCCGCCCCGCCCCGGATGATCCAGGCGATGTCGGCTTCCCAGGAGATGCTTGGCGCTGCGTCGAAGATCAGCTTTTGCGGAATCGAACCATCGGCGAGTGCCTTGAACTCAAAATCGTGATTATGCCAGCCGAACACATATCCAGCCTTGCTGTATGTGGCATGAGCAGCTTCAAGCCGCTCGCCGAAGGCGGACCAACCCGCCGCATCGGCAGGCCGCAGGTCCACAGCGAGATGTGGGCAATAGATTGCCTTCATGCCGAGCGTTCCAGCAATGTCGAGAACCTTTTGCTCTTCCTGTTCAAGAAGATCGATACTGAAATGGCCCGAAGGCATAGTCAGGTTGTGGGCGTCAAGGGCAGCCTTGGTGGCTGCTGCGTCTCCGTAGACAGCGCCATAGCCTTCGACCTGCACATAACCATTACGCTGCAACATTTCGAGCGTCTGGTCGAGCGGCGGAAAATTGCGGGAGCTGTAGAGCTGATAGGAAAAGTCGGTCACTTCATTTCTCCATGATGCTTGGGAGGTTCAAAGGCGATTTTCGGTCCCGGCGTCGAAGAGCGAGGCCATGGCGGGATTGAATGTCAGGAATACTTTTTCACCGGGCTGGTAGCGCCTGCCGGAATCGACGCGAACCGAGATGGCTTTTCCTGCAACCTTCAACCAGACGAGACTGTCGGCGCCCATTGGCTCGTCGAGATCCACGACTGCTTCGCACGAGCGGCCGGCTGGACCGGGCTGGTCACTGATAGCAATGTGTTCCGGTCGAAAGCCGAAAATGACGGAATGCCCGGGGGCCAAAGGTTGTTGCGCTTCATATCCTGCAAGCGAAATATCAAGATCGCTCGCCTTGAACGCCGGCGAACCTTCCGGCCCGGTGATCTCACCTTTAAGGAAATTCATGGCGGGTGAGCCGATGAAGCTTGCGACAAAGAGGTTGCGCGGCTTGTTATAGATCGTCAGCGGATCATCAAGCTGCTGGATCAGGCCGCCCTTCATGACCGCAATGCGATCCGCCAAGGTCAAGGCCTCGATCTGGTCATGGGTGACATAGATCATGGTATTGGCGAGCTTGTGGTGCAGCCGTTTTATCTCGACGCGTAGTTCCGAGCGCAACTTGGCATCGAGGTTGGAAAGTGGTTCGTCGAACAGAAAAACGTCGACGTCGCGAACGAGCGCGCGGCCGATGGCAACGCGCTGCCGCTGACCACCGGAAAGCTCGGCAGGCTTGCGTCGCAGCAGCGGGCCGATCTGCAGGATTTCGGCCGCATGGGCGATGCGCTTCTGGATTTCCGCAGCAGGCAGACCAGCCACGCGCAGCCCGAATGACAGGTTCTTCTCGACAGTCATTTGCGGGTAGAGCGCATAGGACTGGAACACCATGCCAATGCCGCGATCCTTGGGCTCTTCCCAGGTCACATTCTTGCCCTTGATGAAAATTTGTCCGTCGGAGATTTCGAGAAGGCCGGCGATGCAATTGAGCAAAGTGGATTTTCCGCAACCGGACGGCCCGAGAAGCACGAGGAACTCGCCGTCCGCGACCTCGATATTGAGGTTTTGCAAAACGCTGATCGAGCCGAAATTGAGCGAAAGATCCTTGATTGAAACACTGTGCACTGAGGTCACCCTTTTACGGCGCCAGCGGCGATGCCTCTGACGAAATATTTGCCTGAAAAGAAATAGACGAGGAGCGGCACCGCACCGGTGAGAATGGTCGCGGCCATGTTGACGTTGTATTCCTTCACCCCTTGAGTGGAGTTGACGATGTTGTTGAGCTGCACTGTCATCGGGAAATTCTTGGTGCCAGCGAAGATCACGCCGAACAGGAAGTCATTCCAGATGCCGGTCACCTGCAGGATGACAGCCACCACGAATATGGGTAGAGACATCGGCAGCATGATCTGTAGGAAGATGCGCCAGAAGCCCGCGCCATCCACGCGCGCAGCCTTGAAGAGTTCCGGTGGCAGCGAAACGAAATAATTGCGGAAAAGCAGGGTGAGGATCGGCATTCCGAAGATTGTGTGAATGACGATGACGCCGGTCAGCGTACCGAAGATGCCGAGTTGTCGCGTGATGATGACGAGGGGATAGAGCATCACCTGATAGGGAATGAAGGCACCGAAAATCAGCGCCGTGAAGAACAGCTCCGAGCCTTTGAAGCGCCAGTTGGAGAGGGCATAGCCATTCACCGAAGCGATGATGATCGAGAAGATCACACTTGGGACCAGGATCTTCATTGAGTTAAAGAAGCCGACCTTGATACCCTCGCAGTAAAGACCCGTGCATGCGCTGTTCCAGGCCGTCGCCCAAGGTTGGAAGGTAACCTCGACCGGCGGGGAGAAAACGTTGCCCAGTCGTATCTCGGGCATACCCTTCAGTGACGTCATGACCATCACATAGAGGGGAATGAGATAGTAAATGGCGGCAACCAATAGCGCTGAATAAATCATGATCGATGTGGGTGACAGGAAGCGCTTGGGGCGACCTCCTCGCGGTTCGGCACTGGATAGAGACGAGCTCATTTCGAGGCTTCTCCTTTGCGATACCGGGGCCGGAATTCCAGCAGCGCCCAGGGTACGAGAATAATCAGCACTGTGGTGAGCATGATCGTCGAGGCGGCGAGGCCCTGACCCAGATTGCCGCGCGAGAACATGAGATCGTAGACATATTTTGCGGGAACTTCGGAGGAAATGCCTGGCCCGCCATTCGTCAGGGCAACGACGAGGTCGTAGACTTTGACTATCGTTGCCGAAATGATGACGAGCGTGGTGATGAAGACCGGCCTCATCATCGGAATGATGATGAAAAGATAGGTTTTCCACGCCGGTATCCCATCAACGCGTGCTGCTTTCCAGATTTCATCGTCAATGTTGCGCAAACCTGCAAGCATCAGTGCCATGACAAGGCCAGTACCTTGCCACAGACCCGCAATCACAATGGCATAGATGGTAAAACGGCCATCGGTCAGAATAGGAAAATTGAAAGTTTCAAAACCGAGGTCCCGAACGACCTTCTGCACGCCATAGGCCGGGGTGAGTATCCATTGCCAGACCAGGCCGGTGACGATGAATGACAGTGCGTGCGGGTAGAGGAATATGGTGCGGAAGGTATTTTCGAAGCGGATTTTCTGGTCCATCAGTGCAGCAAGGATAAATCCGAGCACCAGAGAAAAGCTCAAAGACAAAACGCCAAAGATGGCGAGGTTCTTCAGGGAAACGGTCCAGCGCGACGTCCGGAAAAGCCGCACGTATTGATCCATCCCGACGAAATCCAGCGTTGGCAGAGACCGCGAGGACGTGAAGGAATAAACGACGGTCCATAGCGTGCAGCCAATAAAGACAACAAGCACCGTCAGGATCATTGGCACCGCCGCGATTTTGGCATTCAGGTTGCGCAGAGGGGTAAACGGGCGCCGGCTCCCAGCCATCGAAGTCTCCAGTCCTATCACCGGATGCCGGACCCGAGAGGCCGGCATCGCTGCTATAGTGGTTGTTCGAGTTATTTGGCTTCGCCGATGATCTCGACGTAACGGGCCTGTGCATCCTCGACCGTCATGCTCTTGTCAGCGAAGAACTCCGTCATCAGATCTTCGATCTGGCCTTGCGTATCGGAGGAGAACGCCTGTTCGTATGAAGGCAGCACATTGTTGCTGTCCGCCAATATCTTGATGCCCTTCTGCATGCATGCATTGGCTGCCTGCATGTCGACGTCGCCACGGATCGGCAGCGACCCCTTGGCGAGATTGAATGCAACCTGCGTCTCCTTGGAGACAAGCATGCTGGCAAGCTTCAGCTGGGCCTTGGTAATTTCCGGGTTTTGGTTCTTCGGAAAATAGAAGGCGTCACCTCCTGTATCGAGGGCCGGATGAACACCGAGGCCCGGAAGACAGTCATAATCAGTGCCCGCAACCTTTCCAGCCACGCCAAATTCACCCTGTGCCCAATCGCCCATGATCTGGCCGCCGGCTTTACCCGTAAGAACAAGTGATGTCGCTTCATTCCATTGCCGTCCGACGTAGCCGGGGTCGGCAAGGTCTCGCGCATTGGCAAAAGCTTGCCAGACCGCTTTCATCTCGGGGCTGCCAGCGGCTTCGGTACTCTTTTCATCCACTATCTTGAGATAGAGCTCCTTGCCGCCAAGGTTGGCCAGCAGCACGCGAAATACGCCGTCGATTTGCCACGCATCACCGGTCGCGAGTGGGATGACGCCTTTTTCCTTTAGCTTGGGTGCAGCAGCAACGAATTCGTTCCAGTTGGTGGGAACCGCTGCTCCGGCGTCCTTGAAAGCGTTGGGATTGATCCACATCCATTGCAAGGAGTGGATATTGACCGGAACGCAATAAATCTTGCCCTCATATTTGCAGGCGTCGAGCAGCTTGGAGGGGCGAATAAAATCGGCCCAGCCTTCCTTGGTAGCAAGCTCGGTCAGGTCCGTCATCAAACCGGCCTTGACCAGATCTTCGGCATCGCGACCGGTATTCAACTGGGTGGCACCCATTGGATTTCCGCCAAGAATGCGACTGACGATGATTGGGCGGGCTGTGCTGCCGCTGCCGGCGATCGCGCCGTCCACCCATTTGTCGCCGCCCAATTTGTCGTAAGATTCGGCGAGAACCTTGGCAGCTGCCGCTTCACCGCCGGAAGTCCACCAGTGAGTGACTTCCAGGTCAGCGGCGGTAGCCGGATTGGTAGCGAAAAGAAATGTAGACGTAGCAAGAGCGGCCAAGACAGAACGGTAACGCATCGTATCCTCCCAAATCTGAAACGTTACAGGTAGGCTAGTGTAAAGCGCCATCAAGTGCAATCACCGAAAGCCAATTTTTTCGAAATTGATGTGACGGGTTTGTCAAATTGCCGGATAATCTTGCAAATTCAGGGAAATAGGCAATTGTGATTACTGGGTGTGATTGCCAAGTAGCGCCAATATCGTCTAGGATCACGTTGTGACAGCAGTTAAAAAGTTTCGAGTTGCGGTATTTTTGTAAAACGATACAGGTTCATCGAAGAACGGCTTGAAGGCCAATTGAATATGAAGACGACAGAAGGCGATCAGAAGGCGGTAATCGATGCCGGGCCCGTTGAAGGCGAGCGGCCGACGTTGAAGACGATTGCCTTCATGGCGGGGCTTGGTGTCACCACTGTTTCGCGCGCGCTCAAGGATGCACCCGAAATTGGCCAGGCGACCAGGAATCGTGTTCAGCTGATCGCCAAGCAGATTGGATACAGGCCGAACCGTGCCGGTGTGCGTCTTCGTACCGGCAAGACCAATGTCATCAGCCTCGTGCTCAATGCCCAGTCGGAGATCATGGGGCTCACCTCCAACATGGTTTATGGAATTTCCGAAGTGCTTTCGGAGACGCCCTATCATCTGACCGTCACGCCTTATTCGGTGAAAAATGACCCGATGCAGCCGATACGCTACATCGTCGAAACGGGCTCGGCCGACGGGATCATCATGTCACGTACGGAGCCGGATGATGCGCGCGTCCGCTACCTAACCGAACATGGTATTCCGTTCGCTACACATGGCCGGACAGAGATGGGGATCGAACATCCCTTCCATGATTTCGACAACGAGGCCTTCGCCTATCTCTCGGTGAAGAGCCTGCTGGCAAAGGGACGTCGCAGGATCGCCATGCTTGCGGGCCCGTCACCTTCGGTCACCTATTACCGGCACCTCGATCGGGGTTTCTCGCGTGCGGTGGGGGAGGGAGGCGCAAGTACCGTTGCTGTGTCCGATATTGATGTCGATACCTCGCTCGGCCGTATCCGGAACCGGATGGAGGAGATCATGTCGACCCCAAACCGCCCCGACGGCATTGTCTGCTGCAGTGGCAGCGCGGCCATTGCGCTGGTTGCGGGTATTGAAGCCGCCGGACTGAAGATTGGCGAGGATGTTGACCTTGTCTCGAAGCAGTCAACCGATGTGCTGCAATGGTTCCGCCCGCAGATCATCGTGTTCAATGAGGACGTTCGCCATGCCGGGCGAGAACTGGCGCGAGCAGTTTTGCGAAGGATAGCGGGGGTCGATCCAAGGGAATTGCAGAGTCTCAGCTACCCCGATGAACACGAGCGGCGCTCGTGAGGAGGTCAGGGATCGTTAGGCTTCTTCCAGGCATAGCTCGAATGTGATGCAGACGGGGTTTTCACCGCGAAGGAGCTCGCCGCATGTGATATTGCCCTGGGTGTCGACCATAACGATATCGACATGTGTTCCGGTTGGCTGACGCGTGACGAAGCCTTGGGTGACGAAGACTTCGGTTGCGATATCGTCTACTTTGGAACCATCCGCATAGCGTGCGCCGATCAGGCTGCCTAAGCCGCCGCGCAATTTTGCTGCAGCGAAATCATGTTTCCGGCAGATATCCTCCAGGGCAATGATGAGGTCCTCATTGGGACCAACACGCGCGATCACCGTGCGCGGACCATTGTTGGCGGTGATCGCCGCTTTTGAAGGTACCGGATGAAAGAGCGTGAAGGCGGTCTCTTCATCGGGCTCCGATACCATGCGCACGTTCTCGACACCCCAGGCAATTGCATGAATGGGCCGGCTGATGATCGCTTCATGCGGCAGGACATGGCCGGCACCACGCTTGCCGTCGTGCTCGGTCCAGATGGCATGGCAATGGATAAAAGGAGCGCCGTCACGCTCGCCAAAGGTAACATTACCGTTCTCAAGCCGCGTTTCGCCGGCCGGCGAGAATAAATCGCTATACCAGGCAGCGTGATGCCCGTCGGTGGCAAGCGCCGGCATAAGATAGTGGAATGGATTGAAAGCTCCGCCGGCAAGAACTAGTGAAGCCGCTGTGAAGCCGGACGCCTGAAGCGGCCGGGCAATGGCATCATTTATGTTTTGGCCAGGTTCAAGAGTGAATTCCAGCCATCGGCCGACGCCCTCAAAACTCTCGAAGCGTTTTAAGCGCGGAGGCCCGGGTTGTAGCAGAAACCGTTCAGACACCGGTCACCGCCGAAAGCCGTCGCAGGATGAGTAGCATATTATGAACTCCAAATTCGGTTTACCGGCCACCGCGTTGTGGCATAGTTCCACAAACGAATAAAATGATCCACAATATGGATCAATAAGAGGAATTGGGATGGAGCAAGAGGTAAGACCGATAAAAGGTCTCAATGGTTCGCAAAGCGTTGACAGGGCGCTTGGTCTCTTGAGTCTTGTCAGCTATTCCGGCGACGACGGCAGCACGTTGACTGATATAGTGGAACAAAGCGGTCTCAACAAACCCACGACGCGCCGTCTGCTTCTGGCGCTGATACGCTCTGGCCTGCTGGAACAGGATAGTTTGACCCGACGATATTATCTCGGTCAGGAAGCCTATGTACTTGGCACCCTTGCGACACGGCGCTATGGGCTTCTACAAATCTCCCGCGACAGCCTTGGTTTTCTGTCGGCCAAAACACAGGACACCAGCTTCCTTTCGATCCAGCGCGATAGCTACGCCGTTTGTCTGCATCGTGAGGAAGGCACCTATCCGATTCGCACCCATGCATTGCAGGCTGGCTATCGCCATCCCTTGGGCGTGGGCGCCGGGTCACTGGCGATCCTGGCCGCGATGCCGGATGACGAGATTGAAGCTATCTTAGCCTTGAACGAAGCCGCCCTCCTGGCCGAGTATCCAAACCTTTATCCCGACCGCATTCGCGCTGACGTTGCGACAGCCCGCGAAAACGGTTTTGCCCTCAATCCCGGGCTCATTCTTACCAATTCCTGGGGCATTGGTCTCGCCATTCGCTATCCGGATGGACGACCAGCCGGCGCCCTCAGCATTGCAGCCATTGACAGCCGCATGCAGCCTTCACGTCAAGCGGAACTCGCTGCTTTGATGCAAGGTGAGACGAGAAAAATCGAAGCGCGGCTGGCGCATCTTCAAACTTCCAATGATCGGCCAAAACGGCCGTACACGTCGAAGGTGGCGCCATGACTGCGAAACATGGATTGGTTGTTGAACCCATGTCAAAACGGGTGATGAATCTTTACGGATTTCTCGCCCAATCGGCACGCCGTTTCCCAAAGGAGATTGCACTTGTCTGGGGCGAAAAAACATGGACATGGGCGCAACTGCAGCGCCGTGTCAATGCCATGGCCGCAGCGTTGCAAAAGGAATTCGGCGTGGTCAAAGGCGACCGGGTCCTCGTTCAATCACAGAACTGCAACCAGATGTTCGAATCCATGTTCGCGTGTTTTCAACTTGGAGCGGTGTGGGTTCCAGCTAACTTCAGGCAGACATCAGACGAAGTGGCGTATCTGGCAGCAACGAGCGGCGCAAAAGGCTTGATCTGCGGGAATTCATTTCCAGAGCACGTCGAAGCTTGCCGGCAAACGAGTGCAGTGATGGAATTCGCCATCGCGATTGGAAAAGCCGATTTTGCCGAGGATTACGACGATATTGTAGATCGTTTCGATACTGAAACGGTGTTTACTGCCCCTGTGGATCATGATGATCCGTGCTGGTTCTTTTTCACCTCTGGCACGACAGGGCGGCCCAAGGCTGCTGTACTGACCCACGGTCAGATGGGATTCGTGGTAACCAACCATTTGTGCGACTTGATGCCGGGCACGACGCACGACGATGCGTCGCTCGTGGTCGCACCCCTATCTCACGGCGCAGGAATTCATCAGCTGACGCAGGTGGCCAGAGGTGCAAAGACCATCCTGCTACCAACAGAAAAGCTCGATATTGCCGAAGCCTGGCGTCTTGTCGAAAAATGGCGTGTGAGCAACATGTTTACCGTGCCCACGATCCTGAAAATGCTGACCGAACATCCAGCGGTACAGGAGCGGGATCATTCGTCATTGCGTTATGTGGTCTATGCGGGCGCACCCATGTACCGGACCGATCAGATCAATGCCCTAAAGACCCTGGGGCGGGTGATCGTGCAGTATTTTGGACTGGGAGAGGTGACCGGCAATATTACTGTGTTACCGCCGACCGAACACCATCTGGAACACAGCGAGGATACGCGGCCGGGCACCTGCGGCTATGCGCGTACCGGAATGCAAATATCGATCCAGGATGACAGCGGAAATGAAGTTTCGCCCGGCATAACCGGCGAGATTTGCGTGATCGGCCCTGCCGTTTTTGCTGGCTATTACAACAATCCGGAAGCCAATGCGAAAGCCTTTCGCAATGGCTGGTTCCGTACCGGCGATCTCGGACACATGGATGAAGCGGGGTTTCTCTTCATCACCGGAAGGGCCTCGGACATGTATATTTCCGGCGGCTCCAACATCTATCCGCGCGAGATCGAGGAGAAGATATTAACCCATCCGGACATCAGCGAAGTGGCGGTAGTGGGTATTCCGGATCCGGTATGGGGCGAGGTGGGTCTTGCGGTCTGCGTTGCCCGCCCGGGTACTGCGCCGGCAGCCGAGGAGGTCATTGCCTGGCTTGACGGCAAGATGGCTCGCTACAAAATGCCGAAGCGCCTTGTGTTCTGGCCGGAGATGCCGAAATCCGCCTATGGCAAGGTCGCGAAGAAACTGATCCGGGAAGAGCTCATCAAGCGTCACCAACTCGACGATCCCTTGGAACAGTAAGCTCAGGAACCGAGCGCATTTCTCATTTGGGAACAGCCGATTCTATTGCAGTGCAGCAAAATGGTTGCATTGCAGCAAAACTTCCGTACTCTGCAAGAATCGGGAGGAGCAACTGTTGCAAAAGGATGCCAGCATGCTCCAGGTTGTAATACTCATTTGCTCAACAAGTCTATCGCCGATGGATTGCCAATCCAACACGGCGCTGGATGTGATTTACGGGCCTCAAACCAGCAACGCCATGATGTGCGGGATGCAGGGACAGGCTTTCGTAGCACGCACCGCCATTGTCGGACGTTCGCCCAACGAGTTCATCAAAATCAGATGCTCGCCGTTGAAGCCCATCAAGGCTGCTCTGCGACAATAGCAACCTTCCGCGTTGATTAAGCTGTGTCCCTGTTGACGTTGAGAATCTCGCGCTTGCCGACATGATTGGCGGGGCCAACCAGCCCTTCCTTTTCCATTCGCTCCACCAGCGAAGCGGCGCGATTGTAGCCGATCTGCAGCCGTCGCTGGATGTATGACGTCGAGCATTTTTTGTCACGCAGCATGACTTTGACTGCCTGATCGTAGAGCTCGTTTCCATCTTCTGCAGCCATGGCCCCCTTGTCGAAGACTGCACTATCGTCACTGTCCGCAGCTTCTTCATCGCTTTCGTCGGCCGTGACCGTATCGAGATAGTCCGGCTGCCCTTGAGTCTTCAGATGCGCAACGACCTTTTCGACTTCTTCGTCTGAAACGAAAGGTCCATGGACGCGCGAAATACGGCCGCCACCGACCATATGCAGCATGTCGCCCTGGCCAAGCAGCTGCTCCGCACCTTGTTCGCCGAGAATGGTGCGGCTGTCGATCTTGGATGTGACCTGAAACGAGATGCGAGTGGGAAAATTCGCCTTGATGGTACCGGTGATCACATCGACCGATGGACGTTGAGTCGCCATGATCAAATGAATGCCGGCGGCACGCGCCATCTGGGCGAGGCGCTGGATCGCCCCTTCGATATCCTTGCCCGCCACCATCATCAGGTCGGCCATTTCATCGACGATGATGACGATATAGGGCATCGGCGTGAGGTCCATGGCCTCCTGCTGATATTGAGCTTCGCCGGTTCCCTTGTCGAAGCCGGTTTGCACGGTGCACATCACCGTTTCGCCCTTCTCCTTCGCGCTGATAACGCGGGCGTTGAAACCATCGATATTGCGCACGCCGAGCTTTGACATTTTTCTATAGCGGTCTTCCATCTCGCGCACGGCCCATTTGAGAGCCATCACTGCCTTCTTTGGATCGGTGACGACCGGGGTAAGAAGATGCGGAATCCCGTCATAGATGGACAATTCAAGCATTTTCGGATCGACCATGATCAGACGGCATTCTTCCGGTGTGAGCCGGTAGAGCAGCGACAGAATCATTGTGTTGATGGCGACCGATTTTCCGGAACCGGTCGTACCGGCTACGAGCAGATGCGGCATCTTGGCGAGTTCGGCGATTACAGGCTCACCGCCGATGGTCTTGCCAAGGCAAAGTGCGAGTTTAAATCTGGTCTTGTCAAAATTCTCGGATGCGACCATTTCGCGAAGATAGACTGTCTCTCGCGTCGTATTGGGCAATTCAATACCAATGACGTTGCGTCCGGGAACAACAGCGACACGAGCGGACAGCGCAGACATGGAGCGGGCGATGTCGTCGGCAAGGCCGATAACGCGCGAGGATTTCACGCCTGGCGCAGGTTCGAACTCATAGAGTGTGACGACGGGACCGGGGCGCACATGGATGATCTCGCCGCGGATGCCGAAATCTTCCAGCACGCTTTCGAGAAGGCCGGCGTTCTGCTCTAGCGTTTCCTGCGAGATGGTGACGGCATCATGCGTGACCGCTTGTTGTAGCAGGGTTACCGGAGGCTTTTCGTAAGAACTGCGCGGGGCAGCGAAAATGCGTGGTTTGACGGTATCCGCGACCGCAACCTGCCGTGGTGGGAGCGGGGGTTGCACGGGCGCTATGTCGCGACGCCGGCTGATGGTGCCCTGGGGAGGGACAGCGGGAACAATTTCGGGAATTGCGGTCAAACCCGCATCAACGGTGTCAACCTTTTCCGGGCGCTCTTCCGACGATGGCTCCACTTGTTGCTTTAATTCCGTGCGCACCGGGGCGAGCGACGGCGACACGAGCGGTGACTTGAGCGTTGCCGCAATGGGCTCAACCACGCGGAAGCGAGCGGTGACTTCGTCGGGGCTGAATCTCGGCATTGGCTTGACGGGGATAGCCGCCGCAACTGATGCAATCCCTCCGATAAAGTCAGCGGATTCGAAGTACGCATAATCCGATACGTAAGCCAACGGCGAGCATTCGGACGGCGAAGCTTTTATTTTCGTGATGGCTTCGGCAGGCGCAGGGGTCGACGGGACGACTGCTGGGAGAGGTTGCGCTGGTACCGCCACTTGGCCGAAGAGGAGGGACCCTCCGGACTCCAGGTCGCGAACGCGACGGGGTATGACGATTGCCTCCGGGTTTCTCGTCGGTTTTCCAGAAGCCGGGCGTTTCTCATCCGCCTTTGGCGTTACGGCGACTTCTGCCGGCGCCGGGCCCTTGTTTTTCATGAATTCGCTGTCGGGTGTGCGGGTGAAACGGACATTCTCGGATAGCGAAAACATACGCTTCGAAATTGGCGTGGACGATGCACCCACATCAAATCTGCCTGCCGGTACCGGTACCGGCGCTGCCGCGGACGCTGGCCTGGGCGACGTGGGAGCGATCGTCCGTTTGACCACGACGCTCTCATAAAGTGCGCCCGAATTTGCGTTGGTGAGATCTATCGGACGCGACGGCGGAACCGGCACACGGACCAACTCTTCACCGGCGCTGCTTTCAAACTCATATTCATCTGCTTTTACTGGAAAATTTGTTCTGGGGATACGCATGATGCCTGCAGCGGAACGATGTGAGATTACCGAAGGGGTACCTCATCTGAATAGAAAACCAAGGTTAACAACTCACTACTTTTGACGGGGGCACCTCGATTTCATGCGCAAATTGTCTAGCTTCCATGCTAAGGACAGCATTCTGTCGTTCCCGCAATTTTCACATCAGAAAGCAGTTTGTAATGGCGATCAAATTCGCACTGAAAGACACCACTTCGAAGTCCCCTGCCGAGACGAAATCAACAGCAGTGAAATCAACTGAAATGCAGGCTCCGGATACCAAGGACGCACCTGATAGCGACCTGTTCGAGCCCAAGCCAGCCGACCAAAAACGCAAGAAGAAGAAGTGGTAAAAATAACGCGGTTTGCCAATGAATTGGTTAAATTGCGTTAACGATAAAGTTCTTGACGCGACTCGGTACTTCCCTCAATTTGGTTACGGTTTTTGAGGGTAATAGGCTAAATAGGCGTTACACAGTTTTCGCGGTGTTAGTATCGAGCTGCAGCGTTAAATTGTTGTCCAGCGTTACCCTTTTGGTTTTTCTGTCGAATCGGCGCATCATTCCGGAGCGCTGCAGGCAGTTTGTTAACAGGCGCGCAGGATGAACACGTGACTATAATGAATACAGCACAGACACATCGGACTGTGGATGCCCAGTTGCAAGGCGATTCGTCCCTGTCTGTTGCCTTGCCGGCCGACCGTGCGATAGCGGCGGATGCCGAAATGCTGTCAGCGCAGTTGCAGGCGATGCGCAATCGGTTATTTCCGCCGACTGCCCAGAAGACTTTGCGCAAGTTCACCAGTGGCGAGGCTGCGAAGCTGATTGGCGTATCGGACGGTTATCTGCGGCAGCTTTCGATCGCGGGCGAGGGCCCGCAGCCGGAAACCGGAAGTGGCGGTCGCCGGCTTTATACACTTGCCGAGATCAATGCGCTGCGCCGGCATCTTGCCGAAGCTGGCGGCGCCAAGGCGAAAACGTACCTTCCGCATCGCGACCCCGGCGCCAACGAGCATATGCAGGTTATCGCGGTCACCAATTTCAAGGGTGGCTCCGGCAAGACAACGACGAGTGCACACCTTGCCCAACATCTGGCCATGGCGGGGTTTCGGGTGCTGGCTGTCGATCTTGATCCACAGGCATCAATGTCAGCGCTCTTCGGTTACCAACCGGAACTCGACCTCACGGGCAATGATACGCTCTATGGCGCAATTCGTTACGATGGCGAACGGAGGCTATTGCGCGATATCATCTGCAAGACCTATTTCGATGGTCTCGATCTGATCCCCGGCAATCTCGAATTGCAGGAATTCGAACACACGACACCGCAAATGCTGGCGGATCGGCAGCATGGCACGCAGAGCGTCGAGCAGCAATTGTTCTTCGCTCGTGTTCAGGCCGCTTTGGATACGGTTTCGGATGATTATGATGTCGTCGTCATCGACTGTCCCCCGCAGCTTGGGTTCCTGACGCTTTCCGCGCTTTGTGCGGCAACATCGGTGCTGGTGACTGTTCATCCGCAGATGCTTGATGTCGCCTCGATGAGCCAATTCTTGTTCATGACGGCGGATCTTCTCGCCGTTGTGCGCGAAGCGGGCGGTGAACTCAATTTTGACTTCATGCGCTATCTCATTACGCGCTTCGAACCCAATGATGCACCTCAGCAACAAATCGCAGGTTTTCTGCGCTCCCTGTTCGGCGAGCGCGTGCTGACGAACTCGGTGGTCAAGTCGACGGCTTTCTCCGATGCAGGCCTGACCAAGCAGACGCTTTATGAGGTTTCCCGCGACAGCTTCACCCGCGCTACCTATGACCGCGCGTTTGAATCGCTGACTTCCGTCAACTCTGAGATTCAGGGCTTGATCTTCAGGGCCTGGAACAGGCCGGGGTGAGGGTGCGATGATGGCCGACAAGAATCGCAGGGATCAACTCAAGGCACTGTTTGAGACAGTAGAGACTAATTCGGCGCCCGAGCAGAAGCCAGCCGAGTTGCCCCCAATACAGCAGAGCGCTTCGGTAGAGCCGTTGAAGCAGCGGGCAGCTTCTGGCGCGATCAAGGCGATGGGCCTGTCACTTGGCGGAATATCGAAGGAGATCGAGGATGCACGGCGGCTGAAGGAGACTTTCGAAGGCAGCGAGCGGGTCGTCGAGCTCGATCCGGCGCTTGTTGAGAGCTCATTCATCGAAGACCGGCTCAGCCACGATTCCGGATCCGATGACAGCTTCGAGGCACTGGTCGAAAGTATCCGGCAAAATGGACAGCAGGTTCCAATCCTGGTTCGTCCGCACCCGGAGAAACAGGGGCACTACCAGACGGCTTATGGCCATCGCCGCTTGCGCGCTGCTCGGCGTATCGCCAGGCCGGTGCAGGCTATCGTCCGCAATCTCACCGATGTGCAGCTCATCCTGGCGCAGGGCAAGGAAAACACAGAGCGCCGCGATCTATCCTTTATCGAACGCGCTTTCTTTGCCCGCAATCTTGTCGAGCGGGGCTTCGAGCGCGGTCTTGTCCAGGATGCACTCTCCCTGGACAAGGCGGAGATGACGCGGTTTCTGCAGGTTGCGGCAGCCGTACCCGCCACGGTTGTCCGCGCTATCGGTCCCGCGCCAAAGATAGGCCGCCCGCGCTGGGTCCGGTTTGCCGAGTTGCTCAAATCAAGCGACGCGCAGGCTGCCGCACTGAACGAGATCACGCTGGAGCCATTCAGCGCTGCTGACAGCAATGCGCGCTTCAATCGCATCTTCGAGCGGCTCCTGAAAAGCGTCGAGCCTGTCGCATTGGCGCCGCGCAATATGCAGTCGGCCGTTGGCAACAAATACTCAGGCACCCGTGCAATCGCGCAGTTGAATTCAGACAAGGGAAGACAGGTTCTGACCTTTGCCGAGCATATTCCGCAAGAGTTTGCGGTCTTCGTAACGGGGGAGCTCGAGACATTGCTTGCCCGCTACAATAGCCGGTCAAGTGACAAATAGCATTGCGACTTCAGTCGTTGCAAAACCGGTTGGTTGCGTAAGCGTTAAGCCCCAAAACCGCAATTCGGTTCTGGACAGTTCAAAAGGACGAAAGCGAAGGAAATAACGGCAAGAAAAAAGGCCCCCAGAACGTTACCGCCCCGGAAGCCCTCTTCAATGTAGCAATTTTAGAGAATCACTTCCACCCAGACTTGTCAAGAGTCGGACGCGTTTCGGCAGGCCTTTTCATTGCCTCAACTTGAGGTAGAGGACCATGACCGATCGTTTTGCAACGACGCCGTTTGGCGGCCGTTCGCTGTCGCACGCCATGTTTGCCGTGCAAGAAAGGACAGCACGGGCCCGCGAAAAACTGGCGGGTACTGACAGAAATCACCCGGAAAAGTGGGCGCTGCTGCGTTCATTGACCGAGGCTCGTACAGCGTTTTTTCTCTCGGACCGCACAATTGCCGTTCTGGAAGCACTATTGAGCTTCTATCCCGAGACGATGCTGGACGGCAGTGCGCCGCTGATTGTCTTTCCATCCAATGCGGAGCTTTCCCTGCGGACCCGCGGCATGTCCTCTGCGACAATTCGCAGGCACCTTTCAGCGCTCGTCGAAACGGGCCTGATCATTCGCCGGGACAGTCCCAATGGCAAACGTTATGCGCGGCGCGGCGAAACCGGCGAGATCGAACATGCTTTTGGCTTCGACCTTTCGCCGCTGGCGCTACGGGCAGGCGAAATCGAGGCCCATGCGGTTCAAGCTAGGGATCTCGCGCGAGCCGTTCATCGCGTCCGCAGCGAAATCACCATCCATCTGCGGGACGTATCCAAGACCATAGATGCCGGGCTTGGCGAGGAACGTGCGGGTGATTGGGAAACATACGCAGATGAGCTGGCGGCGCTTTCGGGACGAGTAAGCAGGCACCTGCCTCTGGAGGTACTGCGGGTGCGGTGTGATGCCCTTGCAAGATTGAGAGAGAGAGTTGAGAAATCCTATCTGGAATCTCTTTCAGATAAAGAAATGAGCGCCAGTGACTCTTCCTTTGAGCACCATATTCAGAATTCAAATATAGATCACCCATTTGAAAGGGCCAAAGAAACCGGCCAGAAGCGCTCTGCTGAGCTGCAATCTGAAAACAACGAGCCCAGGCGAATAGTTGCGCTGAACAATATGAGAAATCGCTTGGAAGCGGTCCGGCGAAATAAAAACCGCGGTGAGGGCGGTCCGGCCGGTGATTGGCCTGATCTTGAAACGAAATCGGTTCCGATGCCGCTGGAGGCCGTGTTAAGCGTTTGCCCGCAAATCATCGATTATTCCCGAGACGGTATTGAGGACTGGCGTGATCTGATGCAGACGGCGGGACTAGTCCGATCGATGCTGGGTGTATCGCCTGATGCTTGGGAGAGGGCGCGCAAAACCATGGGCGATATCAATGCATCGATCACGATTGCTGCCATTCTTCAGCGCATCGATGATATCCGTTCGCCGGGAGGCTATCTAAGGGCGCTGACCGATCGCGCTGAAATCGGCCAATATTCGGTGCTTCCGGTGATCAAGGCCCTGGGTGGGGAAAAACACGTGTGAGTGCCTTCTCCATCCTGCCAGCCGTTTCGGATTTTACGAGATCGGTTATGGTCCGCTCAAGACGACGATATCGGCAGCGATCCTGACAGTCTTTCTTCGACGGGCAAACCAGGCCGTGTCGATTTGGTTTTGATCAAGGTCCGCAACTATCACCATATTGGCGGGATCATGGGAGATGTCGCCTTGGCCCGGATCATGGCACGCAATATTGCCATTGTGGAAAAGGAACTTGAAGGCAGTGTTGTCGGTTGCATCAACGATAGCGAGATCGCGTGCCTCTATGCCAGCGACGAGGGCCTCGATAGCGTGCGTATGCGGCAGGTTCTCGAATGGATGCGCGCTCCGCACGACGATGATGGCATGAACGTGTCCGCAGATATTTCTGCTTCGGTTAGTTCCAGGCAGAATGAGAGGGACAGGTTCGATATGTTGCTGCGCCGTGCGAACGGGGCTCTTTACCATGCCGAAGAGACGCGTAGCGAAGATGCCATCTGGTACAATCCTGAAATTATCCAGGATTTACGTGAAGCGCTGGAATTTCGTGGCGACATCGCGCGATCTATTGCGAATGGAGAGTTCGTTTTAGAGTTCCAGCCCATTGTCATGCTGAAGACGGGAAGTATCGAGGGCGTTCAAGCGTTAGCTGTCTGGCAGCATCCCCAGTTAGGCCCCATCAGGCAAAATAGATTCTTTTCTGTGTTTGAAAAAAACGGATACATACGGGATGTAGGCCTCTTTGCTATTTCGCGATCGTTCGAGTTTTTGCATCGTTTCAAGATGCGGAATCCCCAGCGCAAATTGCCGGTCTGCATTGTACTTTCGCTGGTCCAGCTGATCGATCCACTTTTTGTCGAACGGGTAACGGAACTCCAAAGAGAATGGTCGATCAAGGATGGAGAGGTCGTTTTCGTTATATTGAAAAATGCCGGAGCACTTGACGATCCGCAAATTCTGCGAGCACTCGGCAAATTGCGGGATCTGGGTTTCCGTCTGGCTGTTGACTATGCAATTGTCAGCGCCGGTCTGAGTAAATTGTCGTCTGTCAGATCCGAAACATTGGTTATCCGGCCGGCTTTGCAGCGAAATATCGAGCATCCCGGACCAGAGCGAACCATATTGCGCTCTGTTTGTAGACTAGCCACCGAGCTGGAGATGTTCAGCCTTGCGGTGGGTATCGAACATCATGCGGTCCTTGCGCCGCTTATCGACTGCGGCTGTACGTATGGGATGGGACCATGGTTCGGCAATGCGGCTTCAGAGCAAGAGTTTCTGGATGCCTATGCGGAAGACACTGCCTTGCTCGCCGCACCCGACAACGGGTTTCCGGCCTGAAGAAACATCCTTTCCCTGCGCGGAACGGCCAAAAGCCCTTAATCGACGCGGCCCCGTGCAGCGACAGGCTCAATCTTTACCACTTCGTTGCCCGAAATCAGCACGACCTCATCGAACAGATTCGAGACGACGCAGGCGTGATTGGGTATGATACGAAGCCGATCGCCGATCCGGGGCTTGTCTTTGCACGCCGAAAGATCGATGGCTCCATGCTCCTCGCTGAGTGAGGTGATCACTGCGTCCGGGTAGTCAACACTATACCCAAATCCATCCATGCCAAATGTATCGCTGGTAAGTGCCTTAGAACCGGCATCGATGATCGCTCGATTTTCCGTCGGGCGGCTGATCACCGTTGCGAGTACTGTGAGCGCACAATCGTCCCATGTGCCGACCCCTTTCGCGACTTGAAAGCGGTCCATGTAGATATACGTGCCAGGTCGATGTTCCGTGGCGCTCTTGACTTCATGTGCCCGCCACATATCCGGAGAACCGCCATTGGAAATGATGCGCGGATCGAGTCCAGCAGCGATGGCCTTTTCTTTGGCAGCAGACAGAAAAGCCTCATTTTCGACAATCGCACCGGTCTTCGGATAAGTCATGAAGCCTGCAAAACGCAGGCCACCTGCAGCATCGATCAGTTTTGCCAGCGCAACAGCTTCATCGGGCGATTGTACGCCGCAACGTCCCATGCCGGTGTCGCACTCTACCAGTACGGTGAGCGGCTTTGGCGCATCGTTGAACGTTTCTGAAAGACCGCGTACGGTAACGTCGCTGTCCGCGGTTACAGCAAGCTTGACACGTTCATTCAATGCCAACAGACGACCGAGTTTCGCTTTGCCGATAATGTTGTAGGGCAGAAAGATATCGGTCAGTCCTGCGTCGGCCATGACTTCTGCCTCGCCAAGTTTCTGGCAGGTTATGCCGACTGCACCCAACTCGACCTGCCGCTTGGCAAAACGCGGCAGTTTGTGTGTCTTGATGTGCGGACGCACCGCCAGTTCGTGTTTGTCGGCATAGGCCTGGAAGCGCTGCATGTTCGCCTCGGCGCGATCGATATCAATGAGGACGGCCGGCGTATCGATTTCGGACAGTTTCAATTTCAATCTCCAAGCACATCGTTGATGAAAGGCAGATTTCCGGCCGTCAGCCCGGCATCGACGCTAAGCGTAGCACCCGTGATACCCGATGCAGCACTCGAGCTGAGGAATACTGCTGCTTGCGCCACTTCATCAGGGGTCACCATGCGCCCAAGCGGGTAGTGCGGCAGGACTTTTGCCAGAAGCTCGGGCTCCCTTTGCAGCCGGTGATCCCACGCCGGTGTTCGTACGGAACCTGGACAGACTGCATTGGCTCGTATGCCAAATCGCCCACGCTCGACAGCGAGCGCTTTCATATAGGAGATCAATCCCGCCTTGGCCGCCGAATAGGCCGGATTACCGTAGTGGCCGAGCGCGTTGACCGAGGAGATAAACACGATATTGCCGCTGCCGCGTTTGCTCATGTTAGCGACGATGGGGGCCGTGACGTGGAATACGCCGTTCAGATTGGTGGCGATTTCCTGTTCCCATACATCGCCATCGACTTGATCGAGCGTTTCGCCGCGCGTGAAACCGGCATTGTTGATCAGTACATCCGGAACGCCACGGTCCGCGATGAAATCATCGATCGCCTTGGATGTAGCCGCTTTATCATTGAGATCGAAAACCAGACGGTTTGAGAGAGGAAGGGTTTCAATCAGACGTCGTTCCTGATCGGCGCCGGACACAATAGCGCCCAAGCCATTGTAAGCTTCGATAAGTGCTTGGCCGATGCCCCCACCGGCGCCGGTGATGAGCACGTGTTTGCCTTTGAGGCCAGGTTCACCATGCGATGTTGGAGAAGTCATGCGCGCATCCAGTTGATTTTTTGCTCATTAATGACTGCAGGTGGAAAAAAGCAATATCGAGTTTCACCAAGACAACTACTCGCGTCCTTTCGTTTGCGGCCGGGTGCTGTACCGTGGATTGGCACTATGGTATGGCCGGGACTTCGCGGTATTTCGAGTCTGGCTACAATGAGCAGTCTGGACACAGGATAGGATCACGATCATGACCAAACAACATTTCGGCCATGCACATGTGCCGTTGTCGCCCGCGGTGCGCGCTGGGGATTTCATCTATATTTCAGGGCAGGTTCCGGTGGGCGCTGACGGCACGGTCATTGTCGGCGGTATTGAAGCCCAGACGCGACAGGTGATGGAGAACGTCAAATCCGCTTTGGCACTAGCGGGCGCAGACCTTTCCGATGTGATCAAGACCTTCGTCATTCTTGAAGACGCCCGCGAATTCGGGGCATTCAACAAGACCTACGCCACATACTTTCCCGCGAATCCGCCTGCTCGCACCACCATCGAATCCCGGCTGATGATCGATATCAAGATTGAAATAGAAGCCATCGCCTATAAGCCTCTCTGAGATCACATTCATGCGCATTTTTACCGCGTCGCTCGCGACGGAAACCAACACTTTTTCCCCTGTGCCAACAGACCGTGCCAGCTTTGAAATGGCGTTCTATGCGGGTCCGGGTGAACATCCGGAGACGCCCACCTTGTGCTCGGCGCCAATGGTGGTTTTACGGCGCAAGGCGCGCGAGGAAGGGTTCACTCTGATCGAAGGAACCGCGACCTGGGCCGAGCCCGGAGGATTGTTGCAGCGGCAAGCCTATGAGGGTCTGCGTGACGAAATCCTTGACCAGCTCAAGGCTGCGCTGCCCGTCGATGGGGTCATCCTTGGCTTGCATGGTGCCATGGTTGCGCAGGGCTATGATGACTGCGAGGGCGATCTTCTCGAGCAAATTCGCAATCTCGTCGGGCCGGATGTGCTTATCGCATCTGAACTCGATCCGCACAGCCACCTCACGAAGAAGCGCGTTGCCAATGCAAATATACTTGCTGCCTTCCTCGAGTTTCCGCACACGGACTTCTACGAACGCGGCGAGCATGTAGTCGACCTTGCCCTGCGCGCGCTGCGCGGCGAGATCAAGCCGGTCATTTCTACCTTCGATTGCCGTATGATCGGCGTTTATCCGACCAGCCACGAGCCGATGCGTTCTTATGTCGATCGTCTGAAGGCCCTGCAGGGCCGCGATGGCATCCTGTCTGTCTCGCTCATTCATGGCTTCATGGCTGGAGATGTCCCCGAGCTCGGCACTCAGCTTATGGTTATCACCGATAATGAGCCGGCAAAGGGTGCGGCGCTCGCGAAGAAATTGGGTATGGAGCTGTTCGCGATGCGTGGAACGACGGCAATGGGCATGCTCGACACGGAAGCCGGCCTGAACAAGGCCGTTGCGCTCGTTGCGCAGAAGCCGGATAAGCCGGTCGTCATCGCCGACGTTTGGGATAATCCAGGGGGCGGGGTTGCCGGAGATGGCACACTGGTCCTGCGAAGGATCATCGAACGCGGTATTGGCAACGTCGCCGTGGCGACGATCTGGGATCCGATCGCAGTGACCTTCTGCCTGGCAGCAGGCGAGGGAGCGCATATCCAGTTGCGCTTTGGCGGCAAGGCCGGGCCGGATGGCGGAGCTCCAATCGATGCGCGTGTCGAAGTGCTCAAGGCCGTGCACGAAGGCTGGCAGAGTTTCGGCAAGAGCCGGGTTACGCTTGGACCTGCAGCGGTCATTCGCCTCGAGGGCGCGGATATCGAGATCATCCTCAACACCAACCGCACGCAAACCTTTGAGCCGGACATTTTCTCCAATCTCGGCATCGATCCCGGGTCGAAGGACATTCTGCTCGTCAAGTCGACGAATCATTTTCACGCGGGTTTCGAGCCTGTGGCTGCGGAAATTATTTATATCGATGCGGGTGCGCCCTATCCCTCCAATCCGAAAAAGACCGACTATCGCAAACTTTCGCGTGAAATCTGGCCTCGGGTGGAGATGCCGTTCTGAATTGTCAAAGAACCGGGTGTGCTTTCCGCTTGCCACGCCCGCTTTCGCGTCTGGCTATTGTTTGCATGCTTGGAAGACGGGCGGTCGTCGAAGCGCGTCTTTGTAGAATAAAAATGCGATCCGAAGACCGCCCCTCCGGCGTCTTTTGATCCCGTCCGTTCCGCTTGGGAGGCCTTCCGCGTTGGATGAATTGCTTCACCCGCTGCCGAAAGCCCCTTTCGAAGTGCTCGTCCAGCACACGCCAGTCGTAGTACCGGCAGGGGAGCCCTTGGACAGAAATTCCCCTGACAGCGGGCCCGTTACCCGCCATCGGAGGCGCCGATCCTCTCCCCACTTCGAACGGCTCCGGAAGCAGCTCCCCGTGGATAGGACGGGGAGAAGAATAAGCGAGGTTTGGAGGTGTTGGATAAGTTTGTGGGATTTTGTTTGGAGTGGTCTTTCGGAAGACGTCGCCAGGTAGTTCGCCAGCCAGTGCAACGCCGCTTTTCCATACTGGTAGAGTCAGCTTGCATTTACTAGACGACTGGTCTATTATTTATAACATGAGTAAAACGGACACACGAGCAGTTTTGATCGACGAGGGCCTGAAGGCCCTTCTCTCCCATGGTTATGAAGGGGCGGGGATAGGCCCGATTCTCAAATCTGCGGGCGTGCCGAAGGGATCGTTCTATCACTTCTTCACAAGCAAGGAAGAGTTCGCTTCTGCAGTACTCGCCTCCTATTGTAACAACAACCAGAAGGTGCGGACGCAACTTCTGCTGGAAGACAAGACGAGATCGCCGCTGCGGCGTCTGCGCGACTATTTCGAATATTATGAAAAGGAATACGGGTCGGGCGATCCAACCTGTGGTTGCCTCTTGGGCAATCTATCCCAATCCATTGCGGCACATAGCGAGGTGCTCCAGCGCGAGTTGCATCGCTCGTTCACCGCTTGGCAGGGTGATTTCAGGGCCGTGCTGCGCGAAGCGCGTGATGCCGGAGAATTGCCGGAATATCTTGATCCGGATGAAACCGCTGCCTTTTTGATCGACGCCTATGAGGGCGCCCTGGTCAGGATGAAGGCGGAGGGAAGCATCAAACCCCTTCAACGGTTCAGCACCATGACACTCGATGGCCTGCTGGCACAAAAATCATAGGAGCTTATATTATGGCATATTCAGAGACGACTGGTCTACTAGAAATCCATCGCAACCGCCAGGGCCGGAGCTTTTCTGTCGGGGATGTTGGAACGTCGCCCGACGTTCTGGAGCGTCTGCTTGGCCTCATTCGCAAGTTTGTTGCTTCTGGCCTACACGCCGAACCGACGGGTGACCCGCTGACAAAGCTGAGTGATCGCCTGCTTCAGGATATCGGGCTGACACGAGCCGAGGCAATCGAACTTGATAAGAGGCGGCATACATGACGTCGGTGCCGAATGGCGCGAGACCATTTTACGGCGATAAGGATTCCCGCAATGCGGGGAAGAAATTGCCGGACGGATCTCTAGGGTCCTGCAACCGGAGTGATTTTGGAAAGACTCCTGGGAGCATTTGACTCCTCCTTCCATTCATGCTGAATTGGCACAATGGTCCAACCAATTCAGGCGATGCTTCGTTGATCAGTCCGATCCTTTCCCCAGTTCATACCGCATCCCGCGATGACGCGGTGTTGCACGCGCTGGTGGATTTCGTGACGGGTGAGGGCTTAAAGCCGGGAGACCGCTTACCGACCGAGCGTTTGCTTGCAGAACACCTGAGAGTCAGCCGTACGACCGTGCGTGAGGCGCTGACCCGCTGGCAGGAACTCGGACTTGTCGAGAGACGCCAGGGCAGCGGCACCTATCTGAAAGCTGCCGTCACCCGCAATATGCTGCATATGCCGCTGACGCTGCCCTCCGGCAATGATTTCAATAGTCTGATGCACACACTGGAAATTCGCCGCGGTCTCGAGGCGGAAGCCGCCGTTCTCTGTGCGGAGCGCGCCACCGATGCCGATATTGCCCTGATCGAGCAGAAGCTGATCGTCATGGAAGAGGCGTTCCATGCACGTCATGGCATGTCTGCCGATGAAGATTGGGACTTTCATCTTGCTGTGTTCCGCACCTCGGGCAATCCGCTGTTCGAACAGATCATTGCAGCCATGTACGAGATGTTTCACCGGTTCTGGGAGCATCCGCTGGGGGTACGGGATTTTGGCCACGCCAGCTTTCCCTACCATCGGACCCTTTTCAATGCGATCGCCGCGCGCGATCCGATTGCCGCACGCGGCGAGGCATTGAAGCTGATTGCCACCGTCGAGGATGACCTCAAGCGCGGGGCGGCATACCTGAAAAAGCAGAACAAGAAGAGCCAAGCATGAGCGACAACCCGTATTTTCACGACCAGGACCTGATGGCGCAAGCTGCAACGCTGCTTGCGCATGACGAGCCTTTCCCAGGCGGTTCCGTCGTTCCTCCGATCTACCAGACGTCGCTTTTCACCTTTGATAATTATGCGGCGATGGCCGATGCATTCGCCGGTCGCAAACGCCAGCCGATGTATTCACGCGGCGATAATCCGACGGTCATGGAGTTCGAGGCCAAGATTGCTGCGCTTGAAGGGGCGGAAGCCGCTCGGGCCTTTTCGAGCGGCATGGGTGCGATCAGCGCCATGGTGCTGGCCTTTGTCGGCGCGGGCGATCGCATCGTTGCAGTGCGCAATTGCTATGGCGATGCTTATCGCCTGTTTGAACGGCTATTGCCGCATCTTGGTATCAAAGTGGATTACGTGGACGGCTCCGATCCCGATGCAGTGGCTGCGGCATTGCCGGGCGCAAAGATGCTCTATCTCGAAAGCCCGAGTTCGATGATGTTCGAGCTGCAGGACATCGCGCATTATGCGAAACTTGCCAAGCAGCACGGCATTGTAACCACGATTGACAATTCCTGGGCGACGCCGCTGTTCCAGCAGCCGATCGCCCACGGCATCGACCTGGTGATGCATTCCGCTTCGAAATATCTCGGTGGGCACAGTGACACTGTTGCCGGTGTTGTCGCCGGATCGCGCGAAATGATCGAGCGGATCAATGGCCGCACCTATTCCTATCTCGGCGCCAAACTATCGCCGTTCGAGGCATGGCTTCTGCTGCGCGGTCTGCGCACGCTGACCCTCCGGTTGCCGCATCATATGAAAAGCGGACTGACCATAGCCGAACGCCTCAAGGCGCATGGCGATGTCGAGCGCGTGATGCATCCGGTCTATTCCAATCATCCGGGCAAGGCGACGCTCAGCGGCTATTCGGGCCTGTTTTCCTTCGAAGTTACGGAGGACATTGATGTGCCTACCTTCGTCGATGCGCTGAAACTGTTCCGCATCGGCGTCAGTTGGGGTGGTCACGAAAGTCTCGTCGTTCCGGCGCTTGCCTCACTGCAGCAGACGCCGGACGCAAATTCGATCGGGCGCTTCGGTGTCAGCCCCCGGACGATCCGCCTTCACGTGGGACTCGAAAGTGTAGAGGAGCTTTGGGCGGACCTCGTGAACGCACTGACAAATGCCAAACGCTGAACTTAAAAATGGGAGCTTTATAATGCAAAAACGAATGGGAACATTTCTGGCGGGCGCTATTGCAGCCCTGTCGATGACCGTTTCGGCAGCTTTCGCCGATACGACGATCAAGATGGTGGAGGTGATTACCAGCCCGCCGCGCACGGAACTGCTCAAGAAGCAGATCGCCAGTTTCGAACAGGCCAATCCCGGTACCAAGGTCGAGCTCGTCTCGCTGCCGTGGGGGCAGGCTTTCGAGAAATTCCTGACCATGGTGCAGGCAGGCGACACGCCAGACATCGTCGAGATGCCGGAGCGCTGGATGGGTCTCTATGCAACCAATGGCCAGCTCGAGGACCTCGGGCCTTATATGGCCAAGTGGAAGGATGCAGGCACGCTCGGCGACCGGGCAAAACAGTTCGGCTCAGTGGTCGACAACAAGCAATACATGATCCCTTATGGCTACTATATCCGGGCCATGTTCTGGAACAAGAAGCTCTTCGCCGAAGCCGGTCTGAAAGAAGCGCCGAAGACTCTCGACGAGTTCATGGAAGCCAACAAGAAGATCTCGGCGATCCAGGGCAAGTATGGCTATTGCCTGCGCGGCGGTCCTGGCGGCTTCAATGGCGTGCAGATGTTCATGAACATCGCCAATGGCAAGGGCGGCTATTTCAATGCAGATGGCACAGCGACTTTGAACGAGCCGGGCGCCGTCAAGGGCCTCGAGATGCTGGCCGATATCTACAAGAATGGTTATGCGCCGAAGGACAGCGTCAGCTGGGGCTTCAACGAGGTCGTGACCGGTTTCTATTCCGGGACCTGCGCCATGCTCGATCAGGATCCGGATGCGCTGATCGGTATCGCCGAGAAAATGAAAGCGGAAGACTTTGGCGTTGCGCCGCTGCCGACCGGACCGAACGGCAAGTCCTATCCGACGCTGGGCTATGCCGGCTGGGCGATGTTTGCCAATTCGAAGGTCAAGGACGATGCCTTCAAGTTGATGGGCACATTGTTGTCACCGGAAGACAATCTCGAATTCGCCAAGAATGTCGGTGTCATCCCTATTCACAATGGCGCCGACAAGGATCCATATTTTGGTGCTGACAGCTTCAAGGGCTGGTTCGAGGAAATGAATGACCCGAAGACATTCGAGTTCGTCACCCCTCCGACCTATCTCGAGAACCTCGGTAATTTCTACGACTCCGTTTCAGTCAAGAATTTCCAGGAAGTGCTGCTTGGCCAGAAGACTCCGAAGGCCGTCGCTGACGAGTGGGCTGCGTTCCTCACCGAACAGCAGCAGGCCTGGATGGCCAAGAACAAGAAATAACAGGCAATGAAATGATGCTCCGGTCCTCACGTGCCGGAGCATCTTCTTTTTGCGCATGACTGTTATTTGCCGGGCGAGCGTAAGAGGAGCCGACGAATGAGGGGCCGACAAACATGGTGATGCAATCGACGACGGCGGGCCTGCCGCACAACAGGGAAAAGGCGGGCAAGCGTGGCTTTGCCACGGCTTTCGAACCATGGCTCTATTTGAGCCCCGCCATGGTTTTGCTCATGCTGGTGCTGGTGGTGCCGCTGATCTTCGGCATCAGCTATTCCTTCCGCAAATTCTCGGCTTTCAAATCCGAATATGTCGGACTCGCGCAATATCAGGCCTTGCTGCACGATCCCAATCTCGGGCAGGCGCTGATGAATACCCTGTGGTGGACAGTCGCCAGCCTGTTTTTTCAATTCTTTCTTGGCCTCGGACTTGCTCTGCTGCTCGACAGGGATTTCGCAGGCAAGAAAATCGTGCAGGCAATCGTCTTTCTGCCTTGGGCCGTGCCGTCCTTTCTTTCGGGGCTGACATGGGCATGGCTGTTCAACCCGATCGTCGGACCTTTGCCGCACTGGCTCTACGCGCTTGGTATCCAGTCCGCCCCAACCAACATTCTCTCCAATCCCGCCACCGCGATGTGGGGGCCGATCATCGCCAATGTCTGGTTCGGTGTGCCGTTTTTCGCGATCACGCTGCTGGCTGCACTGAAATCCATTCCTGGAGAACTGCACGAGGCGGCTGCGATCGACGGCGCCAATCCATGGCAACGTTTCACCAAGGTGACACTGCCATTCCTCGCGCCGACCATCGCGATCACCGTGATGCTTCGGACGATCTGGATCGCAACCTTTGCCGATCTGATCTACGTGATGACCGAGGGCGGTCCCGCCGGCGCGACCAACACAGTCGCCACCTATATCTATGTCAGCGCATTCAAGACGCTCGACAAGGGCTATGCCTCCGCCGTTGCGGTCCTGTTGCTGGCGCTTCTCATTCTCTACGCCATCGTTTTGATCCGTATCCGCAAGTCACTTGTGAGGGCGTCATGATCGCAGGACGCTCACGCAACGCCCGCATTCTCGGTGGTATTGGCCTCTACGCCGCAGTCGGTGCCTACGTTATTTTCGCCCTGTTTCCACTGTTCTGGACGCTGAAGATTTCGGTGACGCCGCAGTCATTGCTCTATTCGGAGGGCATAACCCTGTGGCCTTCCATCTCCACGTGGGAGAACTACAAGACCGTGTTGCGCGCCACGGATTTCCCGCGCTATTTCATGAACAGTGTGATCGTTTCGGTGATTACGGCTGTCCTTGTCACAGTGGTCGCTTCGGCAGCCGGCTATGCGATGTCCCGGTTTTCCTTCCGGGGCAAAACCACTGTCGCGGTAACGCTGCTTCTGACCCAGACCTTTCCGTTGGTCATGGTGATCCCGCCGATCTATCGCATCATGGGTCAACTGGGGCTTACCAATAGCCTGACGGGCCTCATCATCATCTACATCGCCTTCAACATCGCCTTCGCGACCTTCCTGATGCAGTCCTTCTTCGATGGCATTCCGAAGGACCTGGAAGAGGCAGCGATGATCGATGGTTGCAGCCGTTCACAGGCGCTGCGCAAGGTCATCATCCCGCTGACATTGCCGGGTATGGGCGCGACGCTCGGCTTCGTCTTCACTGCCGCGTGGAGCGAACTGCTTTTCGCATTGATGCTCATCAGCAGCGACAGCCAGAAAACCTTCGCCGTCGGGCTTTTGACCTTCATCGGTAAATTTGCCGTCGACTGGGGTCAGATGATGGCAGCTTCGGTGCTGGCACTCATCCCCGCATGCCTGTTCTTCGCCTTTCTGCAACGCTATCTCGTCACCGGTCTGACCGCTGGCGCAGTCAAGGGATAACAAATCGATGGCTTCCGTCACAATCTCCAATGTCCAGAAAAACTATGGCGCCATGAATGTGCTTTCGGCAGTGGATCTCTCGATCGCCGATGGCGAGTTCGTCGTTCTCGTCGGACCCTCCGGCTGTGGCAAGTCCACGCTTTTGCGGATGATCGCCGGGCTCGAGGAAATTTCGGCTGGGGAGATCAAAATTGGCGAGCGTGTCGTGAATGACGTAGCGCCAAAGGATCGTGATATCGCCATGGTGTTCCAGTCCTATGCGCTTTACCCGCATATGGATGTGGCGTCGAATATGGGCTTCAGCCTGCTCTTGCGCAAGACGGCAAAGGAACTCGTCATGAACCGCGTCGGCAGTGCAGCCAAGCGCCTCGGACTTGACGTCTTGTTGCAGCGCCTGCCGCGCCAGCTTTCCGGCGGCCAGCGCCAGCGCGTAGCAATGGGCCGTGCCATCGTCCGCGATCCCAAGGTGTTCCTGTTCGACGAGCCCTTGTCAAACCTCGATGCCAAGCTCCGCGTCCATATGCGGACAGAAATCAAGGCTTTGCATCAGCAATTGAAGACCACATCGGTCTACGTCACGCACGATCAGGTGGAAGCCATGACGATGGCCGATCGCATCGTCGTCATGCATGACGGCGTCATCCAGCAGGTTGGAACCCCACTCGAACTCTATGATCATCCGGCTAACCTGTTCGTGGCAGGGTTCATCGGTTCGCCGGGTATGAACTTTCTTCCTGCCGTTATCAGCCGCGAGGGAAAGAAGGTTGCGGCAGAGCTCACCGACGGCCAGATGATCGCGTTGCGTCCTGAACTCAGGGTGGAGGATGGCGACCGGGTGACCGTTGGTATACGCCCGGAAAATATTGAGGTCGGCGGCGAGGGGCTGAAGGCAAAGATCGAGGTGATAGAGCCGCTAGGGCTCTCGACGCAGTTCTATACCAAACTCGCCGACCAACAGGTCTGCATCTTCGCCATGGGTCGCACGGATCGTGGCCCTGGGGACGCGATTGGGCTTGGTATCAAGGCGGCAGACGTGCATCTCTTCCACGGCGTGACCGGCTTGCGGATCGCATAGACGAATCCGGATAATTATCCACAGCCTCAGGTGGAATAGAATTCCTACATTGAGCCGAAATCTGGTATTAATTTTGTCGGCCTGCGCCTGATGGCGGCGCCGGATGCCTATACAGTACCGCGGCAAAGTGACATTTTCCAATCACGCCCAAAGCAAATAGCAAACGGATGGAAAGACAATGAACTGGTTGAAATCACTTCTCGTCGTTAGTGCCCTCGCAATCGTGCCTGCCCAGGCACAAGCCGCGTCCAATCTTGAGCAGATCAAGGCGGCGGGCGTTCTCAAGATCGGCACGGAAGGCACCTATGCGCCGTTCACCTATCATGATGCCTCGGGCAAGCTCGTCGGCTTCGACGTGGAGATCGGCGAGGCGATCGCCAAGAATCTTGGCGTCAAGCCCGAATTTCTCGAAGGCAAATGGGATGGCCTGATCGCCGGTCTCGACGCCAACCGCTATGACACGGTCATCAATCAGGTCGGCATTACCGAGGCGCGGAAGGCAAAGTATGATTTCTCCGAGCCTTATATCGCATCAAAGGCTGTTTTGATCGTCAAGAGCGACAATGAGGAGATCAAGGGCTTTGCTGATCTAAAGGGCAAGAAGTCTGCGCAATCGCTGTCCAGCAATTTCGGCAAGATCGCCCAGGAAGCCGGTGCAGAGCTGGTTGGAACAGACGGTTTCGACCAGTCGATCCAGCTGGTCCTCAATGGCCGTGCCGACTCGACGATCAATGACAGCCTGTCGTTCCTCGATTTCAAGAAACATAAGCCTGACGCCAATGTGAAGATTGCCGCCGAGCAGGAGAATGCGGATTACTCTGGCATCATCATCCGCAAGGGTGAACCGGATCTGCTCGCTGCCATCAACAAGGCACTCGAGACCATCAAGGCGGACGGTACGTATCAGAAGATCGCCGACAAGTATTTCGGACAGGACGTTTCGAAGTAACAACCGTTTACGATCGGGACTATTTGCGCTCTAAGAGGGCAGGGGGCTCGCTCCCTGCCTTTGTTATTGGGGAGAAACGATTTTGATACATTGGTTATCGCTGATGCTTGAATCGCTTCCGTCGCTGTTGTGGGCGGGGTTGATCTTCACCATTCCCTTGACACTTTTGTCTTTCGCCTTTGGCCTGACTGTCGGTCTTATAGCTGCGCTTGTTCGGTTATTCGCCCCAACTCCATTTGCGGCGGTCGTCAAGTTCTACGTGTGGATCATTCGCGGCACGCCGCTGCTGGTCCAACTTTTCCTGATATTCTATGGCCTGCCGAGCGTTGGTATTGTGCTTGATGCATTCACAGCCGCGCTCATCGGCTTTACGCTGAATATCGGCGCCTATACATCGGAAATCTTGCGCGCGGTTATATCCTCGGTTCCAAAGGGCCAGTGGGAGGCCGCTTACTCGATCGGCATGAACTGGCGCCAGGCAATGCAGCGGACTATTTTGCCCCAAGCAGCGCGCGTGGCTGTTCCACCGCTATCGAACACCTTTATTTCTCTCGTCAAAGACACTTCACTTGCGGCGGCCATAACCGTGCCGGAGTTGTTTCAGGCGGCGCAACGCATTGTCGCCACGACCTATGAACCGCTCATTCTCTACGTGGAGGCGGCACTGATTTATCTCGCCTTGAGTTCGGTCCTGTCGTCGCTGCAAGCGCGGCTTGAAACCCGCCTCAATCGCTACGGCGGCTTCCTGGAGGCAGGATCATGATGGTCGAACTAAAAAACATCGAGAAGCGGTTTGGCGATCACACAGTGCTGGATAATGTTTCCTTGAGCGTGGCCGAAGGCTCGGTTATGGCTCTCGTCGGTCCTTCCGGCGGGGGCAAAAGTACGCTTCTGCGTTGCATAAACCTTCTGGAAATTCCAACATCGGGTTCGGTAGAAGTTGCCGGTGACCGGTTGGACTTTCAGCCGGGTGTGCGGATGGGCACGAAGCAGATCCAGCTAGTTCGCCGTCATACCGGAATGGTGTTTCAAAACTTCCAGCTGTTTCCGCATCGTACGGTTATCGAGAACATCACGGAAGGGCTGACCACAGTCCTCAAATGGCCGAGGGAACGGGCGAGGGAGCGGGCGATGACGTTGCTTGAGAAGGTCGGGCTTGCGCACAAGGCGGAGGTCTGGCCATCGACGCTCTCCGGCGGACAGCAGCAGCGTGTGGCAATCGCCCGGGCGTTGGCCCCATCACCCAAGGTTCTTCTGTGCGATGAGCCGACGTCGGCGCTCGATCCTGAACTCTCCGGGGAAGTGGTCGATGTTCTCGCGCAACTGGCGCGTGAAGGTACGACGATGGTCATGGCTACGCACGATCTTCGACTGGCCTCCAGGATCGCCAATGAGGTGACCGTGCTGGATAGTGGCGTGATCGTTGAAACGGGTTCCTCGCGGGATATTTTCACCAAGCCGCAGCGGGAGCGAACCAAGCGCTTCATCGCTACTCTGACGCATGAAGGCCATACGCACGGCGAGGGGATCTAGCTAGGATTTGTTGTGCTTCAACATCTTGTCGGTCAACCCTCGCGGAAGGCGGCTTTGCCTGATCTATCATTGGCTTGATGAAATAGGATGCGACGCTCCTGTCGCCAGTCTTGATAAACGTTTCGAGGGGCATCCCCGGTACGAGTTTGATTGCGCCAAGCCGCGCGACCTCGGCGGGGGTGATGGCTGAGGCCGGTGCGGGTATCGGTTGTAACATCTGCGGAAATTTGTTGCACTGTGCCATTAACTTCCGGAGTGGTGCGTTGGCTGAAGGCGGTAAAAGGCAATCCCGCCGGCCGCCCGACAAAAAGCTGATCGACGTCCTGCGGCTGCACCTTCGCTTCGACGACCAGCGTTTCGCATGCAAAAACGCCACAAAGGCTCATCGTTCCGGGACAAAGATGACGGTGTTCTTATCAAAATACGCACGTCGCCAACCGGTCAGTTCGTCGAAGAAAGGTATGCGGCTGTCGTCAGTTGCCAACAGAGCCCAGCCGATTGCATAGGTCTTCAACTGTTCTTCTAAAATGGGCTTTCCACCGCTGTTGCCCGTTGACATCGTTTTCTTCATGAAGCCATTCAGAAAGAGCTGGTCGGTTCGGCCATCGATGAAAGTCTTGATTCCATGGAAAATCAGTGTGCCGCCAAAATTGTAGGAATTGAAGACGTTCCCGGACAGATTGTGTTGCTGGGCAAATGCGAGTGCACCTTTCGCAGATGTCTTCGGGCTTGGTTCGACCCCTGAAACCGAGGAGAATATTGCAGCCGCAGACACAACCAATATGCCGATCGCCGCTGAAATAGAGTGAAAATGGCTGGCAAGAAATCGCTCCAGACGGTCGAGGTGTCCTTTGGTCCATTTCTGGGCTGAGACCCAAGCAAATTGTTCGCCGATTTCTGCCGCGAGAACGAGCGGTACCAGCAGAACAAACAGATAGGCAAAGCGCTGATGCGTGAGGAGGAGATGCAGATTGAAGAGGAGAAACAGCGTCTTGGGCCATCCAATTTGCACTCTTGAGACAAGTAACCCGAAAAGAGCTGCAAGCAGGAAGCCTTCCATAAGGTAAGAATCTGCGGCGTTGAAGGGCTGCCATTCGTCAATAAAGGCCACCGCCTCGTTGCCGTACGCAACTGAAAAGGTCGCAAGGATGGCCTTGATGCCGTATGGGTTGAGCAAGCTCACGAGGGGGCAAAGCATCCCAAAGGCGATCCATCTGCCAAGAAGACCCGGCTTCGTCAGGTGCGTCCGCGCCAGCAAATCAAGACCCGCGAAGGCCGCAATAATGAATCCGAACGTGAATGTAGCGTGGAGATTCGCCCAAAGACATAGGAGCGGTAGCAACCATAGCGGCGGCGCTTGTTCCCTGCGCGCAGCGCGGAAAAGCTCGGCGGTCCAGATGACAATGATAGGAAGCGTGAAGACGAGCGGACGCGCGGTCAGGATGGGATCAATGAGAAACGACAGGACGAATGTCAGGCCGAACGCTATCGTCGGTTTCAGCGAGGCGCTGAGATACCACGCGAGCAGGAAGACCGTTAGCGTGATCATGGCAATGGTCAATAGTGTGACCCCATTCCAGCCATTCAGTGAATAGGCAAGCGCAAACAATATCTGTCCAAGCCATTCCTTTGCTATCCAGGGACTGCCCGCAGACGTATAGGAATAGGTGTCGACCGTGGGAAACGTGCGGCTTGACAGGATGTCCAACCCGACCCGCACGTGCCACCAATTATCCGGATCCTGTAAAAGCCCGGAAGCGGCGTAAATCAGCGTTGCCGCTTTGAAAATTGCGACAGCCAAACAGAAGAGCAGCCTGACGCGCTGGTCGTCTGCGATCGAGAAGCCTGAAGCGGCTGGGGTTGGCGTGCTGTAGGTATCGTCAACCATTCTATCGGGGCTCACTTCGTCGGTTGATTTGCATGCCGATTCTTAATCGAAATTGGTGTGTTTTCTGCAAACACGAAACAGACCGATCCAAGATAGAAAAGGATTGTATAGGCACAAATGCCAAGCAGATGGATCATCGGTCCGTCCATCAGTCCGGTTGAACGCGCCGCGAGAACAATTCCAAGATTGACCGCATAAGCCACCAGAAACGTTCCAACATATCTCGCGACGACGTTTGACGGCACGTTTTTTGTGCTGCCAAAGGTCCACCGGTTGTTGAGGCCGAAGCTCAAGGCAAGTCCTGATGTATAGCCGATCAGGTTTGAAACGATGTCGCCAGTTCCAAGCCAAAGGGCAAACAGAATTACGGTGTACCCGAACGCTGTATTCAGAACGCCGACGGACGCGAAACGCACGATCTGCAAATAGTCAAATGGACGATTTGACTGCGTGGACATAATACTGCGCTCCGATCGGAATTTTGGCGAGATAGCGCTCGAGCGACCGCAGCCTCGCCAGCAAACGCGGAAAAAAGATGCGATAAACGATACGGGATCTGGACAGGCCAGCGTCAGCAATCTCGGCGCGCATGTTCTTGGCCTTGATAAGAACTGCGTTTTCATCGAACGGACAATTGCGCACTGCATGCAAGGTGAGCGGGTTCCATGGATTGTGTTCGAACAGAAAGAAGTTCCCGCCCATCGTCAGGACCCTGCTGATCTCCCGAAGAAGACCCTCGTGGAGATCGCCGGGGATATGGTGAAAGACGCAGGCAACAAATACGAGGTCGAAGTGCCCGTTGTCATAGGGGATCGTTCCACCATCGAAATGCTGGAAGTGCGCTTGCCCGGGAAACCGCTTGTCGGCGATATCCAGGGATTGCGAGGAAGGATCGAGCAAGACGATTTCGCTCTCAGGAAACGCAGCCCTGAGATAGCTGAGCGAATTGCCCACACCGCCACCGAAATCGAGTATGCGTCGCGGCTTCACGCCCGCAGATGCGAGTACGGCAGCAACATCGTCAATCTTGTACTTGGCAAAGAAATCCGGTGTTTCACCGCTCAGACGTATGCTGTTCGCATGTTGCTGGTGGTATTCGGACGCGAACTGGTCAAACTCAGCCTCGAGCATGGACGACCTCCTTCACCCGTTCCTGCAGCCGGTGAATGGGTAAATCCTGGCGCGCGCTAATTGCGTCGTAGGAGACGATCTCATTGACAAGGTAAAGCGGACGCCGCTTCGTCTCCATGTACATCCGACCGAGATACTCACCAAAGATCCCAAGTACCAGGAGCTGGACGCTGCCAAGTATGAGGACGATGGCTGCCAGGCTGGTCCAGCCAGGCAAAACGTTTCCGGCAATCCAGGAACAGAAAGTGTAACCGAGGGCGAAAAGTCCAAAAAACCCGAAGATCAAGCCAAGGTGAGACGCGAAGCGAAGCGGAGCGATGGAGAAGCTCGTCATCGCGTCCATCGCCAGCAAGAGCATTTTCTTGAACGGGTAGTGCGTGGTGCCCGCAAAGCGCCGGCACCTTTCATAAGGGAGCGCGACTTGCCTCAAGCCAATCCAGCTGACCATGCCGCGAATGAAGCGGTAGCGCTCTGGCATGGAATTCAGATGGTCGAGGGTTCGGCGGCTCATAAGGCGAAAATCGCCAGTGTCGGGAGCAATATCCACGTCGACCATCTTGCGCAGCAACCGATAGAACATCGCTGCCGAGGCCAGTTTGAACCAGCTCTCTCCGTCGCGTTTCAATCGCTGGCCATAGACGACATCATAGCCCTCATCCATCTTCGCCATCATTTGGCCGACGAGTTCCGGGGGGTCCTGCAGATCGGCATCGAGAATGAGTATTCTCTGGCCACGGCAAATATCCAGGCCTGCGCTGAGCGCAATTTGATGGCCATAATTGCGGGCAAGATCGACGGCGACGAGGTGAGGGTCTCTTGCTGCCAAATCGAAGATCGCATGGCGGGTGCCGTCTGTGGCACCATCGATGACGAGGACAATCTCGTAGGATTGGCCAACCTGTTGCTGACACGCCGCGGTTACGCGTCGATAAAGCTCATCGATGCCGTCCACTTCATTGTAGCAAGGGATAACGGCAGATAGCGCGATACTCTGGTGGATTTGGTTTTGTTTCGTGTTTGGCATCGCTCGCACCCCAAGTTTCTGATTATTAGCCCCATCTTACGGCACAGTGGGAATGTTATTGAGTACGGCCGATCGCGGCGCAGACGTCGGGTGATCCAAGGTTACGCAGAGGCGATATCGCCTGGGTTTAGCTGCAGCACTATAAGCTCTGTCCCCAGCAACAGCCAAATTCGATATCAGATTCCAAATGAGATTGGGGCTGCTGTGCGCAGCCCCAATGCCGAATTATTAGCTGGGAGCGGCGCCGTTCATCTTGGTGCCGAGCTTGTTGAACGTGGAGTTGATGCTGCCACCAAGCGAAGTTGCACCGGCAATGATGCCGACGGAGATGAGGGCGGCAATCAGGCCATATTCGATGGCAGTTGCGCCGGATTCGTCTTTAAGGAAGCGTGCGAAGAGATTTTTCATTTGATTGCCTATCCTGTTGTTGTGCATGGTTTCGTTGAACCGTCATCAACATAGATTTTCAGCAATTTCAGTTTTCCTAATTTAGATGGTTACTGAAAAGTGACTGAATTTGTTGCTTAAATTAGCTTTACACAAGTTGATTAAATTCGGTTAAATTATTAGGTACTTGTACTTGCAACTATATTTGACTGTTGGCCGCTCGGTAATACCCGCAGTGTTTGAAATCGCATCTGATCGGATCGATATATCGTTATTTGATGCAAGTTTTAGTTAAATTAACCCATTTATCGAAATTAAAAATTAACCAATAACAACAGTCTCTTTTGCTAATTTACCCAATGAGGAGGACGATTCAGCCAGACTTAGGACAGGAGAGGCGAACAATGACAAAGCTCTTCGCGCGCTTCCTCAAGGATGAAACCGGCGCAAGCGCCGTTGAATACGCACTGATTGTTGCTCTGATAGCGGTTGCCATCATCGGCACTACCAGCAAGCTTGGTACGAACATCAAAGATATGTTCGAGAAGCCCGGCCCGTAGATTAGGCAGCGCGTAATTTACCCGTGTGATAGTCCCAGACCTTTTGCAACAGGTTGGGCTTCCCGAGATTGCCTGCGATTGTGGCGATCTGTTCCGGCGTCAGAATGGTTGGTGCACCAAGGCTTGTGGCTAGATACTGCCTTTGCGCATTTTCCTCGAGATATACTGCGAGGACGAATGCTTCGAGAATGCTGGTCGCAGCGATCACTGATCCATGCGATTTCAACATTGCGATGCGACGCGCGCCCAGCGTTGTGGCAAGCGCTTCACCGAGTTTCTTCGTGTTGATCGATGCGATCTCGCCAAACTGCTTGATCTCGCCGATCACAGCTGCCTGCATGATCACCGGTTCAACGGAATTCCCCGTCATGCTGAAGAGTGTTGACCACAACGGGTGTGCGTGGATGACCGAACCCACGTCCGCACGGCGATGGTATATTTCCGAGTGTATATGAAACTCCATCGGCGGGACTGCGCCGCCATCGACCGGCTTGCCATCGAAATCGGTCATGACGATATCGTCGATTGTGAGCGCCGAGCGAACCGATGCACCGCAATTGATCAGCATTCGATCTTCGCCAGGAACACGCCAACTGGCATGGCCGTTGCAATCCATGATTCCCGCGCGTTCGAGCATAAGGATCGCATCGACCAGCATGCGCTTCTGTTGAGTGTAGTTATCCATATCCTGCCAGTTCCATGCCAGATTGTGTCTGAGATACCCGCGCTATTTTTTTGTTGATACGGGCCCAGTTCCTTGACTGCTGCATCGGCGAAGGACGCGTCGAGGATTTGGGCGACAGTTGCGCTTGCCGGTACGAGACCTTCCTCTGGAAGTATTTGAGATCGTTTTCAAGGCTGGCGGTGTTGAGCTTGCCGTCGGGATAATGCCTTGCGGGACAATGGCGCGATAGACGGAAGCATCCTTGATCGGCGTATATTCGGTCAGTATCGAGATCACTTCGTCTGCGGCCGGGCCGGCCAGCTTGCCGTTTGCAAGCGCATCATTGTAGTCGCGAAGCGCATGGATATAGGCGCGCATGAATGCTTTTGCGGCACCGGGCTGTTCACCGGTGAACTCTGCCGAGTAAAGAACAACCGCGAGCTGGTGATTGGGGTAAAACTCGTCATTGCCCATGATACGAACGGCGACACCACGGCGCACAGCTTCTGTTGCGGAAGGTTCTGTCGTCAGAGCGGCATCTACAGCCTTGTTCTCGAGCGCGATGATGTGCTGCGGAAACGAGAGGAATACACGCTCGACATCGCTAGGTTTAAGCCCGGCCTTTTTCAACGCCTCATTCATGGTCGATGTCGATGCGCTGCCAGTGGCACTGCCAGCAACCTTCATGCCTTTTAGATCGGCAGCGACTTGTACTTGCCGCTTTCCACGGGATCCTTGCGGACGAGGAGTGGCTGATAGCCGTAACCCGGAGGCGTGGAACCCTTATCGGCCACCACCTTGATTCCGATCCCCCGTGCCACGGCATCTTCGGCTCCAAGTTTTTTAAACGGGCGAGTAAGATTTTTTCGCGTAGACATCATACTTTGCGATTTTCTATGGTTGCTTCCGACAAGACGGCCCGCTGCGTGTTTACCAGCACACGCGATACCTGGCCAGCAGAGGAGGCCAAAGTGATCCCCAATCCTTTCGACGATCAGCCAACGCAACTGAAGGCCAAGGTCATCGTGACCTATGTGGTCCTGATTGCGGCCAATGTCGGCGCCTGGGCATGGGCGTGGATTGCCTTTTCAGATCGCCCTTCGTTGCTGGGGACTGCTCTTCTCGCTTACATGTTCGGTCTGCGCCATGCTTTCGACGCCGATCATATAGCCGCGATCGATAATGTCGTCCGCAAGTTGATGCAGGAGGGCAAGACGCCGTATTCAGTCGGCTTCTTCTTTTCGCTGGGGCACTCAAGCATCGTCGTCATCGCTTCCCTGATCATCGCCGCGACGGCCGCTGCGATGCAGAGCAATCTTGAATCGTTCCATGATGTCGGTGGTGTCATCGGCACATCTGTGTCGGCCGTGTTCCTCCTCATTATCGGCCTGGCCAACCTTTTTATCCTGCGGGGTATATGGTCAGCTTTCAGCCGCGCGCGGCGCGGCGAGAAAATTGTCGACGAGGACCTCGACGCACTGCTGTCAGGACGAGGACTTATCGCTCGCATCTTCCGGCCGATTTTCCGCTTGGTTTCGCGGTCCTGGCATATGTATCCGATCGGCTTCCTGTTCGGATTGGGATTCGACACCGCGACGGAAATCGGCCTGCTCGGAATTTCGGCAGCGCAAGCGACGCAGGGCATGTCATTCTGGACGATCCTCGTGTTTCCTGCGCTCTTCACAGCGGGCATGTCGCTCATGGACACGACTGACAGCGTCCTGATGACTGGCGCCTATGGTTGGGCGTCGATCAATCCGATGCGCAAGCTCTGGTACAATCTGACAATCACCGGAGCGTCCGTCGTCGTCGCTGTCTTTATCGGCGGTGTGGAAGCGCTTGGTCTGATCAGCGACAAGCTCGGTCTCGAAGGATCGTTCTGGCAGTTCGTTGGAGGGCTGAACGATAATTTGGCCAATTTCGGCTATGCAGTCGTAGGGATATTCGTCATGAGCTGGATCGTTTCGGTCATCGTCTACCGCGCCAAAGGCTATGACAACCTCCACGTCGAAGTATCGACGTGAAACTTTCACGCCGGTTGCGCCGTCAAGTTGCGACTGATGCCGCAGTATGAGAGCCTTTTCAGGCCGCAACGCCAGAATGCAACGCTGGTTGCTACGTCCGACATTACGCATGACATCCGCGAGTTTCGCTGCCGGTCGGAGGCAACGAGCCATTTTCTTTCAGGTCAATATGCCCTGCTGCATTTGCCCGGAATACCGGGTGACCGCGCCTATTCCATGGCGAATACCAGCAATGATGACAGAGAATGGCACTTCCAGATACGCCGCGTGCCGGGCGGCGAGGCGACGGGATATTTGTTTTCGCAACTGCGCGTTGGGGATCGGATCGAGCTCGATGGCCCCTATGGCATGGCATATCTTCGCGAGGACTCGCGTCGGGATATCGTTTGTATCGCCGGCGGTTCCGGCCTGTCGCCGATGGTGTCGATCACACGTGCGGCGGCTGTTGCACCGATAGATTTCGTCTTCGGCGGGCGCACGGCGCAGGATATTTGCGGCAAGGAAATGCTGCAAATGCTTCCGGATTTGGGACAAATATTCACTACCATCCAGTTGTTTCCGGCATGCCTGAAGCCGATGATGGCTGGGATGGTTACAGAGGCTATGTGCATGAAGTGGCGCACAGTCTTTTCGCCGCACGGCTTCCTTCGTGCGAGATCTATTTTGCAGGTCCCCCCGCAATGGGACAAGCAATACAGAAAATGTTGGTCGACCTCGGCGTCGACTCAACCCAAATGCATTTTGACCAGTTCTATTGATCATTTGGCTGCAACCGACAGCCGCTGAAAACCGCAATGAAACCTCGTCAGCTGATATACTTCATAAAGGTCGTTGACGTAGGCAACATTACGAAAGCGGCGGAACAGTTGAATTTGGCGCAGACGGCTCTCGGGATACAGATACGCAATCTCGAGGAATCGCTTCACGTTCAATTGCTCGACCGCCATTCGCGGGGTGTCAGCGCGACACCTGCGGGACTTTTGCTTTACGAGCGTGCGCATGAAATTCTGCAGCGGATCGAGGACACGCGCGGCGACCTGATTTCACTGGCGGGCGAGCGTGCGCGGATCCGGCTCGGGGCCACGCCGAGCATGCTGAAGTTGATCGGAACCGAATGAGAAGGCCGCCAGCGATGCGTAGCGGCCTCCTCGTCTGGTCGTTATTTGGCAGGCTCCGTTGCAGGTGGATTCGAACCGGTTTTCATCGGATCAGCTATACCATCGGTGAAATTGGCCGATCTGTCGAACGCCGGAGCGGCGTTCAGCTGATCCTTTGTCGTGTTCATTACGAGCCACGTTTTCCCGTCACTGCGCTTTGAAATTTTCAGCTGGGTCGGCGTTACGGCTACATCCTTGTCGCCGACGCCGAGGAAGCCCCCTACACCGATCACTGCAGCCTGAACCATACCATCAGGTCCAATGACAAGGTCATTGAGCTTTCCTATTGTTTCTGCCTTGTCATCATCGCCGTTGTACACGGCTGTACCGATGAATTCAGAGGCCAGGATTTGTCCTTCGGAAGCTTTGGTGAGACTTGCTGCATCCGGCGCAGGCGGACTGCCGGGCGCTGGCTTGAACACGTCCTTGTTCGTCACGGTCAGCGGAGCAGGATTCTCGGCAGGTGCCGGCGAAACGCCCTGGCTCAACGCTGTCCCGGACATGAAAGCCACACATGCTGTGGCCGCGATGAGGTTCCTGATCATGATAATTACTCCATTTTTACGCGAGAACATCCAGGTTTCAGCCTGGAAATTCTCATCCTTGAGTAAAACACCAAAAGTCGCCAGAGGTTCCCTAATGAGGCGTGTGCAGGATCGTTTGAAGGGAGGAGACCTATTCGACGATGTTAAAACCGTTAGCCGGCTGGTCGCCATCGATGGCTTCGCTGGTGACGCTTGAAACCGCCGCAGCTGCCGGTCCCTCACGGAAGCGTTGTAGCATCGTGGATACAGCTTGTTCCGATCCGGCGATGCGGGCGGTAACCGACCCGTCGCTGCCATTGCGCACCCAACCGCTCAGGCCGAGCGTTCGTGCCTCCGCTTGCGTCCAGAGGCGAAAACCTACGCCCTGCACCCTTCCGCGGATACGAACAATCAATGCTCTGCGGTCGGTCGTCATCGCCGCCTCCATGCTATAACGAGTCATCGTCGACCGATCGATCAACGTTCCACGCTATTATCTTTCAACGCATCATGGTCAGAGCGGTTGCAAAAAAGTCCTTGCCCCCGAAGTTTCCCGACTTGAGCGCCATGAGCATATCCCCCTGCGCGCTCCCGACTGTGCGCAAGATTGGCACGCCCGGTGCTATTTCAGGCCCGATCAGGAATGCCGGAATGGCAAGGCGGTCCACCACCGCGCCGGAGGTCTCGCCGCCTGCGACCACCAGGCGACGTACGCCCCTTGCCACGAGTTCGGCGGCGATAGTCGACGTTGCAGCCTCGATCGCATGGCCTGATGCCTCACGTCCGTACCGCGATTGCAGCATGGATACCGTTTCGGGTGAAGCACTTGCCGCGATGGCGACAGGACCAGACGAAATGTGCTCGCCAGCCCAGCTAAGGGCCGCGGCTATTTCGTCTGAAGCTGCAATCAGCTTTTCGCTATCAAGCCTCAACACGGGCATTGACCGCTCGGCAATCTCCAGCTGTTCCAGCGTCGCACTGGAGCAACTGCCGGCAATAATGGCCGCCAGTCCGCCGACGGGACGCATGGCACCATCCGTCGTTCCCGCATGCAATGGCACCTGGCCCGATTTTACCAGAGCGCGGGCAAGTCCAAGACCCAGTCCGGATGCTCCGGTTGAGATTCCCATTTCAACCGCGACAGCACCAAGTGTTTCGAGATCGTGTTCAACGGTTGCGTCGGCGATTGCCGTGGTGAAGCCCTGCATGCGTAAGCTGTCGAGACGCGCCTTCACAGCCGCCGGGCCCCCTGCGACCGTCGTCAGATCGACGAGGCCCACGGCACCCTGCGACTGCCTTGCCATGACGCGTACCAGATTGGCATCGTGCATTGGATTGAGAGGGTGGTCTTTCAGCGGGCTTTCGTTCAGCGGTTGTCCGTTAACGAAGAGGTGGCCGAAATAGACCGTGCGCCCTGTCTCTGGAAAGGCCGGCGTCACAAGAACTATGCCCTCTTCTGTAATATCGCTGAGTGCCTCAGTGACCGGACCGATATTGCCGGCGTCGGTGGAATCGAACGTCGAGCAGATTTTGTACAGCACGTGCTTGGCGCCGTGTCTGTGCAGCCATTGATGCGCCAGCGCTGCAGCGGACACAGCGTCCGCTACAGGGACAGAACGGATCTTCAGTGCAACGACGACAGCATCGACATGGGGCAGCGCTACCGCAGCGTCGGGTATGCCTACGGTCTGGATCGTACGCAGGCCATTCTTTGTCAGTGTATTGGCGAGATCGGACGCTCCTGTGTAATCATCCGCGATTGATCCAAGCAAAATAGCCACTGTCTAGCTCCGTCTAAAGGGTTCGAACCATTTCAAACCGTCCAGGGTTCCGGCTCTGGGGATGTATTCGCAACCGACGAAGCCATCATAGGCAAGCCGGTCGATTTCATCGAACAGATAAGTATAGTTCAGCTCTTCCCCATCCGGCTCGTGGCGCGAGGGAATGCTGGCGATCTGGATATGACCGGTAATGGGCATGAGACGGCGCAAGGCCATGGCCACATCGCCGTGCATGATCTGACGATGATAGATATCGAACTGCAGTTTCAGGTTAGGCAACTCGAGTTCTGTAATGAGCTGTTCGGCCGCGCCGAAATCATTAAGATAATATCCCGGCATGTTTCGCGCGTTGATCGGCTCGAGCACCAGGTCGATGCCAGCTTCGGCAAGCCAGCCGGCAGTGTAAGTGACCGAGCGTCGGTAACACGCCGCCGCGGCTTCGTCGTGGGGATCCGCAATGCCGGCCATCAGATGCAACCGCTTTACGCCAGTCGCCGATGCATATTCGAGTGCCCGTCCCACATCCGACTTCAAGGCATCGAACCGCCCGGGCAGGGCAGCGATGCCGCGCTCACCCGCCGCCCAGTCCCCTGGAGGGAGGTTGAACAATGCTTGCTGAAGATTGTTGCGGACAAGCCTCTCGGAGATCGCTTCGGGCGGAAACTCATAGGGAAACAGATATTCAACCGCAGTGAAACCAGCATCGGCAGCAGCGGCGAAGCGATCAAGGAACGGCCACTCGTTAAACATCATCGACAGGTTGGCGGCGAATACCGGCATCAACGCGTTCCTTCTCAACTCTTGGGTTTCGCATCCGGCAGTTTTGCACCGGACAGGCTGGCATATATCCGTGCAAGAGACGCGTCATCATCGTGACCCATGCCGGCACCGGAGGCTGCCAGATACATCTGCAAAGCCGCGGCGACGAGCGGCACAGGATAGCGCTCTGCCCGCGCCATATCCTGGACGATGCCAAGATCCTTGACGAAAATCTCGACAGTGCTGAGCGGTGTATAGTCTCCCGCCAGCACGTGGGGCACGCGATTTTCGAACATCCATGAGTTGCCGGCGGAGGCAGTGATCACTTCGTACACCTTGTCGAGATCAAGCCCCTGTTTGGCAGCGAAGGCTATTGCCTCGCAGGCGGCGGCGATGTGCACACCGGCAAGAAGCTGGTTGACCATCTTGAAGGCTGCACCGGCTCCGGCCGCATCGCCGAGTTCGTAGACTTTGCCTGCCATGGCATCAAGAGCCGGGCGGGCAAGCTCGAAAGCCTGCCTGGAGCCTGAGGCCATGATCGTGAGTTCGCCGCTCGCCGCTTTTGCTGCGCCGCCGGATATCGGGGCATCCAGATAATGAAGGCCTAGAGCTTCGACACGTTGCGCAAGATCCCGTGCGACGGCCGGATCCATCGTCGCGGACGAGATGAACACGGCGCCGGGTTTCATTGTATCGGCGATGCCATTTGGCCCGAACAATATGGCCGCGGTTTGCGCGCCATTGACGACCACTGACACAACGATGTCCGCACCTTTTGCAGCATCGGCGGCTGTGGTCGCGCCACGCCCGCCATCGGCTATGAACTTATTGACTGCCGCGGGCGCAATGTCGCAGCCAATCACGTCGATTCCAGCGCGGTGCATGGATTTGGCCATTCCCATCCCCATGGAACCAAGCCCGATTACCGCCGCCACAACAGCATTTTGGCGGCCCGCATTGGTCTTTGACATAAAATATCCTCCGGTCTGGCAGGCATCCAGTCGCCCATTATGGGATCCAACACTCGCTCCAGATGTGATAAACCACGAATGGCAGCGCTGCCAACCATAAAATGGTAGCGCTGCCAAAAAAACTTTACTAGGGAATTTGGAGTCGACCGTGTGTTGGAAAGAATACGAGAGGGACGATGACCTCCAGATATCAGGCGGCAGTGACACTTGCGCAGGTTGCCGAGGCGGCCGGCGTTGGCGAAAGCACGGTTTCTCGTGTCTTAAGAAACCATGGCTCTTATTCCGGAAAGACAAGGGATCGTGTCATGACCGCCGTTGAGCGGCTGGGTTATGTGCCAAACCGCATCGCCGGTACGCTGGCCTCGACCGGGTCTCGCCTGGTCGCCTTTGTCATACCGTCGCTGTCCAATATCGTTTTCGCCGATGTTTTGAGAGGCGCGGGCGCGACGCTGGAGGAAAATCAATATCAGGCGGTTTTTGCGGTCACTGATTATGATCCCGCAAGGGAGGAGGCGCTGGTCGCCTCCATGCTCGCCTGGCGGCCTGCGGCGGTGATGCTGGCAGGCTATGAACATACCGGGCGCACGATCAAGATGCTGCGCGCCGCCAATTGCCGGGTCGTGGAAATGCTCGATGTGGATGGCACTGCGCTGGATCTTGCCGTTGGCTTCTCCAACCGCGCCGCCGGCCGTGCAAGCGCCGAGTTTCTATTGAAGCGCGGTTATCGCCGGATCGGTTATGTCGGCCATGACCTCGAGCGCGATACACGTGCCGGCAAACGTTATTCGAGCTTCTGCGAGACATTGAGTGCCAATGGCGTGCCGCTTGCAGGCCAGCAAATCTATCGGGAAGCTTCGTCTGTCGAAAGAGGCCGTTTGGGTCTCGATCTCCTGCTGGCCAGAACTCCCGACCTGGACGCGGTCTACTTTTCCAACGATGACATGGCGCTCGGTGGCTATTTCCACTGTTTGGCGCGAGGAATTGTCATCCCCTCCCAATTGGCGATTTTCGGCTATAATGGCCTTGATCTCGGCCGGGTTATGCCGCAAGCCCTGTCGACGATACGCACGCCGCGCGTCGCGACCGGACAGTTGGCGGCAAAGCTCATCGTGGACAGTGCGCCGTCGCAGGTTATCGATCTTGGTTTTGAGTTGATCGAAGGCGCAACTGCCTGACACCGGAGGATTCGAATGTCTGATGCACGCCTGCGTGAGGAAATCTGCCGATACGGACGCTCGCTGTTCGAGCGGGGGCTGACGCCCGGATCGTCGGGCAATATTTCATTGCGGCTCGATGATGGCGGCTGGCTGGTGACACCGACGAATGCCTCGCTCGGCTTTCTTGACCCGGCGCGGCTTTCTCGTCTCGATGCGGCAGGGGCGCTGGTTTCGGGCCATACACCCACCAAGGAAATTCCGCTTCACAGCGCCATTTACGAGACTCGCGCAAGCGCCCGCGCGGTCGTCCATCTTCATTCAACGCACGCCGTTGCCCTGACAATGCTGCCGGAGATCGATCCGCGCGCCGCGCTGCCGCCGATGACGCCCTATTACCTCATGCGGTCCGGTCAGACCGCCCTCGTGCCCTATTACCGTCCCGGCGATCCGGCGGTTGCCGATGCGATCCGCGGCCTTGCGGGCAAATATTCCTCCGTGCTTCTGGCGAATCATGGGCCCGTCGTGGCCGGCGACAGTCTTGAAGCCGCGGTTTTTGCCACCGAGGAGCTGGAGGAGACGGCGAAGCTTTATCTCCTCCTGCGAAACCTAAACCCCCGCTACCTCAGCCCTGCGCAGGTCGCCGATCTTGTTACGACTTTCGGCCTCGATCTCCCCTTTCATGAGGATCACGATCACAAGTGAGTGCAAGTTCCGGCTGGAACTTCGTCCAAGCCGCAGCGTTCCTGTCACGATGATCGTAAACTTTGTGCAAGGGGCAGGCATGTCGCAACGCCAGGATAATTTGAAACAGGATAATCTTGTACCAGTTGCGCATGGCGCCGCTTCATTGCCGTCAGTCACGGTCGACGGCTACAATTTGAAGCTGCGCGACAAGGATGGGTTCATTGGCGACAAGGCCAGTAAATTCGCGTTTCAGCAGAAACTTGACGATTGGCGCAAACGTATAAAAAACGGCGGCGATGATCCGCTGGGTGATACGCCGACAAAGGATTTGTCGAAGAAAGACATCGATGCGCTGGTGCAGGGAAAGAACAAGGAAGCGGCCGCGCTGGTTCTCGGTGCCGTCGATGATTTCGCCGGCGAACTCGCCCAGGTGCTTGCCCGTTTTCTGAAGGAAAAAAGCTGGAAAAACACTGAACGCGTCGTTGTTGGCGGGGGAATGAGAGAAAGCGCTTTCGGGGAATTGGCCATTGCCCGGGCGATGGTGTTGCTGAAATCGGATGGCTTGAAAATCGAGCTTTTGCCGATCGCGCATCATCCTGATGAAGCCGGACTTATCGGTGCAGTACAACTCATGCCCGCCTGGATGCTCGAGGGTCACGATTCGTTGCTGGCGGTTGATATTGGTGGAACGAATATTCGTGCAGGGATTGTTGAAACGCGGATCAAAGACAAAGCGGATCTGTCGAAAGCCAGGGTTTGGAAATCGGAACTTTGGCGCCACGCCGATGACGAGCCCAATCGCACGGCAACCGTAGAGCACATCGTAAGCGTGTTGGAACGCCTTATCGCCAAAGCGCAAAAGGCCGATCTCATGCCGGCTCCGGTTATCGGAATTGCATGCCCAGGTACGATCATGCCGGACGGTTCCATCGCGAATGGCGGCCAAAATCTTCCCGGCGGGAATTGGGAGAGCAAGAGTTTCAATCTTCCGGAGGCTCTCGCTGAAGCCATCCCGAAAATCGGTGATCATCCCACCTTTGTAATCATGCACAACGATGCGGTGGTGCAGGGGCTCTCACAGGTTCCGTTCATGCGGGACGTCAAGCGTTGGGGCGTGGTGACTATCGGCACAGGCCTCGGAAATGCCCGTTTTACCAACAGGGCCGTTTGACCAGATGTCTGCACAGGAGGGAATTGTGGAACAGCAAATCCAATCAGCGCGATGCCTTCAAAATGTCCCAATGGCGCTGAACTGTGCGGCTGTCTGCTACTGCGCCCTCACACATCCGTTGACCTGTACAGCTTGCTGAGTTTGTCGGCTGAACGACCGATTGCGTTGCACCGGTCATACCAAAAAGGAGAAAATGATGAAGAAGACTCTTGCGATGGCACTTACGGCAGCGTCGCTGACTCTCGCCGGCACGATGGCTGCCAAGGCGGCGGACACCATCCGGACCTATCAGGAACCGGATCTGCACAGTGGTGTGAAGATCGGTTACCTCGATTGCACTATTGGCGGCGGCATTGGTTATGTGCTTGGCTCGGCCAAGGAGATTGAGTGCGATTTCCGCTCGAGCCTCAGCGGCGAACGTTCGGACCACTACAGCGGCGCAATCAAGAAGCTCGGCGTTGACGTTGGCTTCACCACACGCAGCCGGCTTATCTGGGCCGTGTTCGCACCGACAGCCGGCTACCATCATGGCTCGCTCGGCGGCATCTATCGCGGCGCCACCGCGGAAGCGACAGTTGGCGCCGGTATCGGTACCAATGTGCTTTTTGGCGGCACGGCAGGCTCGATCCATCTTCAGGCCATCAGTGTGACGGGCCAGATTGGTCTTAATCTTGCTGCCACCGGCACGTCGATGACACTCGCCTCGGCGAATTGACGGTATTGTCAATATCTCCCTTTCGCCCCGGCGGAAGGGAGCAAGTTCCTGGGCGCGCCGAACTCGATTGCTGAGGCGTCATTTTCACGATTTTGACAATCCGGGGGGATTCTGGTGAAAACAGTCGTCCGAATTTCGTTGCTGGCTGCCTGTTGCGCCTTGTTACCTGAAATTGCACATGCCGAGTGGCAAGCAGTCGAAAAAATAGAGAGCTATGCGGTTTCAGGAGAATCCGGTGCTGAACTTTACGCGTCGATCGGGGAGAGGGGACCAAGAGCCGGCGACAAGGGAAGCGCAATCGCGCACACGAATTTCCGCCTGACATGGTCGAGGAAATACGAGAACCAGGGCAATGCCTGCACGCTCGTCTCCGCAAAGCCGAAACTTGTAATCACCTACACGATACCGAAGCCCGCGGGAAAGCTGCCGGACGCCGTCGCCAGAAACTGGGAGAACTTTATCGCCGGGATCCGCCGTCATGAAGCGGTGCACGGCGAAATGATCCGCGAGATGGTCAAGTCAATCGAGACTGCAACGGTCGGCTTGTCTGTGCCTGATGATCCTAAATGTACCAAGATCAGAGCGGAGATGACGAAGCGTCTTTCCGAACTGTCTCAAACCCAGCGGCAGCGCAGCCGTGATTTCGATCGAACTGAACTCAGTGAAGGCGGAAATATCCACCAGCTCATCCTCGCATTGGTCAACGGGGTGTAGGCCTGCGGCGTGAGGATGCTTGGGCACCGGATCGATATTCTCGAAGGATGAAAACTGATGAATCTGAAACTTCTGGCTCCGATCCTGACTGCGTTCGTTTTCGCCACAATGCCGAGACCTGTTGGCGCAACGGAAAGTCAACGGGATGAGGTCGAAGTCTGGGTAAATGACGCCGTGCGGCCGGTCATGAGCCAGTACGATATTCCGGGCATGGCTGTCGGGGTAATTCTTGATGGGAAATCCTATATTTTCAACTATGGCAGAATGACGAAGGAAGGCAGCAAGCCGGTAACGGACAAAACGCTGTTCGAGATCGGCTCGATCAGCAAGACGTTCACCGCCACGCTGGCCACCTACGCACAAGCAAACGGAGATCTCGCATTGACGGAGCCGGCGGGCAAGTACGTTCCAGCCCTGCAAGGCAGTCCCTTTGGCGATGTGGAAATTCTGCATCTCGCGACGCACACCCCGGGAGGCTTTCCGCTGCAAGTGCCGGACAACGTCAAGAACGAACGGCAGATGCTGAAATATTTCAGGGAGTGGCAGCCAGCTTATCTGCCCGGCACGCATCGGACCTATGCCAACCCCAGCATCGGCATGCTCGGCTACATAACGGCGCACAGCATGAAAGGGGATTTCCCTACGCTGGTCGAACAGAAGCTGTTTCGACCGATGGGCATGGCCGACAGCTATATTAACGTCCCGCGCGACAGGATGGCGGATTATGCGCAAGGTTACACGAAAGCGGGCAAGCCCGTGCGCATGAGTAATGCGGTCTTGTCAGCAGAGGCTTATGGTGTGCGAACGACGGCCGCTGACCTGGTCCAGTTCCTCAAGGCAAATATGAACCTCGTGTCCCTGGATGAAAAGCTGGAGCGCGCAATAAGGGATACGCATGCGGGTTATTTCAGGGTCGGCGAGATGACTCAGGACCTCGTATGGGAACAATATGACTATCCGGTCGCGCTTCCCGCGCTGCTTGAGGGCAATTCCCAGAGAACATCGAGGCCGGCGCTTCCCGTCAAGCGGATAAGCCCTCCAATGTCACCTCGTCAGGATGTCCTCATCAACAAGACCGGATCGACGAACGGGTTCGGCGCCTATGTCGCTTTCGTACCAGAGAAGCGGATGGGCATCGTGATCCTGGCCAACAGGTTCTACCCCAACGAAGACCGGGTGAAGATCGTTCACCAGCTTTTCGCCCGCTTCGACAGCGTTGGTGCGGGTCACGAGCCAGCATCCGCCGAATAATACGGCCCTCTTCGCTAGACGGGCTTTTACACAGTTTGGGTCCCAGTGTGGCCTAATGTAGCATTGCACAATATTCATGCATGCGCAAAAATAAGGCATGAATGCTGCCTTGTCGATCATGATTTTCGATGAAAACCGTATCCGTGCCGCCATTATCGAAGAGGGCTTGCGGGAAGCGGGGCACACGCAAGTTGTGCTGCTCCACGACATTGTCGGATTGGCGCGGCAGATAGAGCTTATCGGTCCGGATGTCATTGTTATCGATATCGAAACGCCCAACCGCGATATGCTTGAGCATTTGTTTCAGCTAACGCGCTCGGTACGCAAGCCTATCGCCATGTTTGTGGATCGCTCGGATACTTTATCCATTGAAGCGGCTGTTGAAGCTGGCGTTTCGGCCTATGTGGTCGATGGCCTGAGAAAAGAACGCGTGAAGCCTATCCTTGATATGGCTGTGAGCCGGTTCAAGGCGTTCAGCCGGTTGCAGCAGGAACTGGCCGACGCCAAGAGCGCCCTTGAGGAGCGCAAGATCATCGACCGGGCCAAGGGAATCCTCATGAAATCGCGCAAATTAACCGAAGACGAGGCTTATGCGCTCTTGCGTCAGACAGCCATGAACGAAAAGAAGAAACTTGCCGATATTGCCCAAAGCGTCGTCATGGCGGCGGCAATTCTGGGAAGTTAGGAAAAGCCAGAATGAGTTTCATCCCGACCGGAATTGATCAGTACAAGAGCGGGCTAACAGCTCCTGCCACGATCCGCACGGAAAGTGCCAAGCTGGTTCGCGCCGGCTTCATCCCCCTCGTCGATGCCGCTGTTCTCATTGCCGCTTCGGAGTTTGGATTTGCCGCTCGCGAAGGTATCCAGATCGATCTGGTCAAGGATGTCTCATGGGCCAATATCCGCGACCGGCTGGCGTTCCGCCAGTTCGATATCGCCCATATGCTGGCTCCGATGCCGGTTGCCTCAGCGCTGGGTCTTGGGTCCAATCCATCTCCGACGATTGCTCCTTTCATGCTCGGCCGTGGCGGTAACGCCATTACGCTTTCCGTAGAGCTCTATCGTCGTATGCAGGAAAAGGCAGGTCTTGCCGGACATGAAGATGCCCTGACCAATGCCAAAGCCCTCAAGCTGGTAATCGAGGAGATGCGGGCAAAAAGCGAGGCTTTGCCGGTCTTGGGGATGACCTATCCGTTCTCCTCGCATAATTATGAACTGCGCTATTGGCTCTCTGCTGGCGGTATTCATCCGGAAGAGGATGTAAAACTGGTCGTGGTACCACCGCCGATGACATCCGATGCCCTATCCGCGGGAGCGATCGACGGGTTCTGTGTAGGGGCACCGTGGAATATGGTGGCAGTGTCGCGCGAAGTTGGACGCATCGTTGCCGTCAAGGAAGACATCTGGCCTTCAAGTCCGGAAAAGGTCATCGGGGCCAGACCGGAATGGGCGGAGCAGAATCCCGAGACATTATCCCGGCTGATTGTGGCGCTCGATCGCGCGGCAGCATGGTGCGATGTTTTGGACAACCGGCGTGACCTGGCGCAAATCTTGGCGGAACCCCGTTATCTCGACGTGCCCTTCGACATTCTCCATCGGGTGCTTATGGGACGGTTCACGACTGATCCGAACGGGATCGAGCGGACTGTTCCGGATTATTTTACCTTCCATCGCCAAGGCGCAAATTTCCCGTGGATCAGCCAGGCTCAATGGATATTCAGCCAGATGGTGCGTTGGGGACAGGTCACCTATTCGCCGGAAGCCCATCGGCAGGTTGCTTCAGCCTTCCGGCCGGATCTATATCGCAGCGCGCTTGGAAGCCGCGCCGATATCCCCGTGACGGATGTGCGTATCGAGGGAAACGCTGAGGATGACGTGTTTATCGATGGCGCCACGTTCGATCCAGAAGATATTCGTGGCTATGTTGCACGTTCCCCAATTCGGAATACCGGCGCCGGAACCACGGACCAGAGTGATGTTTAGTGCCGCACATGTTTTGTGCTGTGCACAATAAATTCGCACTCGACTGACGTCATCTGCACAAATCTATTGCTTTAAACATTCGTAGGCCCTTCGCGTCTTGCAAGGCTAAACAAAAAATATGTAACTTTTTCAGCTAGTTGCTATTTTTATTAAGAGTTGGCACGCGGTTTGCATTGATAATTTTGTTCCGTCAATGACGACAGGAACCGCAGGCACCGGCATCGGGTGCTTTCAAAGACACAGACGTCGCTCGGGCGAGTTCATTCTGCAGGTATGCCTGTAATGCACTCCATCCAGCGGCGTTTTTTTATGATTCAACCGGCCGCAAAGGCCGACGCGTTTCAGGGGAAATACTATGAAAGACATTCTGTCGACTGGCATGCACAGACGAAACCTTCTGAAAGCGGGCGGAACGTTGGCACTGTTTGCTGCCGCCAAATCTGCTTTTCCTGGTGGCGCTTTTGCGGCAGCTGCCGGTCCCGAGACGACAAAGGCAACGCTTGGCTTCATTGCGCTCACCGATTCTGCGCCACTAATCGTCGCCAAAGAAAAAGGCCTCTTCGCAAAATATGGCATGCCGGATGTCGAGGTAGTCAAGCAGGCCTCCTGGGGCACTACACGTGACAATCTCGTATTGGGTTCGGCCGGTAACGGTATTGACGGCGCACATATCCTCACCCCGATGCCGTACCTTATCAGTACCGGCAAGGTTACACAGAACAATCAGCCTCTACCGATGGTCATTCTTGCGCGGCTCAATCTCGACGCGCAGGCAATTTCCATTGGGTCTGCCTACGCGGATCTGAAGGTCGGTGCCAACTCCGGTGCACTGAAAGAGGCTTTTGCCAAGAAGAAGGCAGAAGGCAGCCCAGCCAAGGCCGCAATGACATTCCCGGGCGGTACACATGACCTCTGGATTCGTTACTGGCTCGCAGCCGGGGGTATCGACCCCGACAAGGATGTCGAAACCATCGTGGTTCCACCGCCGCAAATGGTCGCCAATATGAAAGTCGGCACGATGGACTGTTTCTGTGTGGGTGAGCCGTGGAATGCCCAGCTCGTCAACCAGGGCATCGGTTACACAGCAATCAATACGGCGGAAATCTGGTCCAAGCATCCGGAAAAATCTTTCGCCATGCGTGCCGATTGGGTCGAGAAAAATCCCATTGCGACCAGGGCACTGCTGATGGCCGTCCTCGAAGCCCAGCAATGGGCTGACGACATGGCGAACAAGGACGAACTGGCTGCAATCGTCGGCAAGCGTGCCTGGTTCAATGTTCCCGCTACTGATATCGCCGGACGGTTGAAGGGCGAGTACGACTATGGCTCCGGGCGTGTCGAGACAGCCAGCCCGCATTTGATGAAATTCTGGCGCGATCACGCTTCTTATCCGTTTCAGAGCCATGAAAAATGGTTCCTGACCGAGAATATCCGCTGGGGCAAATTTGCGCCGGATACGGACATCAACGCATTGGTTGGCAAGGTCAACCGGGAGGATCTCTGGCGCGAGGCGGCATCAGCCCTTGGCGTTGCTGCAACGGATATCCCAGCTTCGACATCGCGAGGTGCTGAGACCTTTTTCGATGGCAAGGTCTTCGATCCGGACAACCCGCAGACCTATCTCGCCAGCCTCGACATCAAACGTTTTGCCTAAAGGAACCGGTATGACTGCCAGCCCCGTACGGATGAATCCACAAAAACAGCCACACCCCCAAGCAAAGGTCGTCACTTTGAGCACTCCGAGATCATCTGTTGCTCGGCGGCGCTTTCCGCAGTGGCTCTCCGCCCTTGCAGGACATATCTTGCCGCCGCTGGTAACGCTGGCGTTTCTGCTGGTTCTTTGGGAAGTCATCTGCTCCTCGCCAACGGCGAGTGTTCCCCCGCCGTCGCGCGTTGTCTCCGAAACCTGGGAATTGATTGTCCATCCATTCTATGTTGGGCAAGGCGTTGACCAGGGTCTGTTCTGGCACATCTTCGCCAGTCTCAAGCGCGTGGCCCTCGGTTATTGCCTTGCGGCAATCGCAGGGATCGCTCTTGGTGCGCTGGTAGGCCAGAGCGACTGGGCGATGCGCGGTCTTGATCCGATCTTCCAGGTTTTGCGCACCGTTCCACCACTTGCCTGGCTGCCGCTATCATTGGCAGCCTTCAAGGACGGTAGTCCCTCCGCAATTTTCGTGATTTTCATTACGGCCATCTGGCCGATCATCATCAATACGGCGGTTGGTATCCGCAATATTCCGCAGGATTACCGGAACGTTGCAAGGGTGCTGCGTCTCAATCAGTTCGAGTACTTCACCAAGATCATGATCCCGGCGGCCGCACCATACATCTTCACGGGTTTGCGTATCGGTATCGGTCTGTCCTGGCTCGCCATTGTCGCTGCCGAAATGCTCATTGGTGGTGTCGGCATCGGCTTCTTCATCTGGGACGCGTGGAACTCCTCGCGCATAAGCGACATCATTCTCGCGCTCATCTATGTCGGCATCGTTGGCTATCTGCTTGATCGTGCCATTGCGTCCATTGCCAAAGTCGTCACCCGCAACACGCTCAGCGCCTGAAGGAAATAATCATGTCAAAACCCTATCTCTCGCTCGAACAGATCGACATGGTGTTCAGTCGCGGTGGTGCGAGCACACAAGTTCTGAACCAGGTCTCTCTCGACGTCGACAAAGGTGAGTTCATATCGATTATCGGCCATTCCGGTTGCGGGAAATCGACGCTGCTCAACATCGTGGCGGGCTTGACAGAGGCAACGCGCGGCGTGGTGCTTCTTGAGGGGGCTGTCGTCGATGCACCGGGACCGGACCGGGCGGTGGTGTTTCAGAACCATTCTCTGCTTCCCTGGCTGACAGTTTATGAGAACGTCAAACTGGCTGTGGACAAGGTTTTCTCACGTATTAAAAGCCGGGTCGAGCGGCATGAGTGGACCATGCGCAACCTCGAACTGGTTCAAATGGTTCATGCCAAGGACAAGCGCCCGTCGGAAATATCGGGCGGCATGAAGCAGCGTGTCGGCATTGCTCGGGCATTGGCGATGGAGCCGAAAGTCTTGCTGCTCGACGAGCCGTTCGGAGCCCTCGACGCACTGACGCGCGCCCATCTGCAGGATCAGGTCATGCAGATTCACGCCGAACTTGCCAATACCGTACTGATGATCACCCACGACGTGGATGAAGCGGTGCTTCTCTCTGATCGCATTGTCATGATGACCAACGGACCATCGGCCAAGATCGGAGAAGTCCTGGACGTACCGCTTGTTCGTCCGCGCCGCCGCATCGAACTTGCGTCGGACGCTACCTATATTCGCTGCCGCTCGGCAGTGCTGAAGTTCCTCTACGAACGTCATCGGCTCGTGGAGGCTGCGTGAGATGGAAGCATACGAGAAAAAGCAGAAGCTGGTTATCATCGGCAACGGCATGGCACCGGGGCGTGCGCTGGAACATTTGTTCGAACTGGCGCCCGACGCTTATGACGTGACGATCTTCAACGCCGAACCACGTGTCAATTATGATCGGATCATGCTCTCGCCGGTGCTTTCCGGCGAAAAGGAATTCGAGGAAATCATCATCCATGGCGACGGCTGGTACATCAAGCATGGAATCATGCTGTACAAAGGCCACAAGGTGGTCAATATCGACCGCGTTGCCAAAACGGTTACTTCCGATGCGGGAACGACCGAACCTTACGACAAGTTGCTGATCGCCACCGGCTCTTTGCCATTCATATTGCCCCTGCCCGGCAAGGATCTTCCCGGCGTATTGACCTATCGCGACCTTGACGACGTCAACGCTATGTTGCTTGCGGCGCAATCGCGGGCGAGGGCCATCGTCATCGGTGGCGGATTGCTCGGTCTCGAAGCGGCGGCTGGACTCAAATCGCGCGATATGGATGTGACGGTCCTGCATGTCATGCCGACATTGATGGAACGGCAGCTCGATCCGGCGGCAGGCTATCTCCTCGAAAAGGCGGTTGAAGCGCGGGGTATCAAGGTCCTCACCAAGGCCAGCACCAAGGAGATTATTGGGGAAAAGAAGGTCGAAGGCGTGTTGCTTGCCGATGGCACCATCCTCCCCGCCGATCTTGTGGTTATGGCCGTCGGGATCCGGCCAAGTGGTTCGCTCGCCCAGGAGGCGGGACTTGAATGCAATCGCGGCATTGTCACGGATTCCGGCATGCGCACGTCCGATCCGGACATCTTTGCTATTGGCGAATGCGCGGAAGTCGGCGGTCAATGCTATGGGCTCGTAGCGCCGCTCTATGAAATGGCGCGGGTGGTTGCTTCGCAGCTTGCAGGAAACAGCGAAGCAGCCTTTGTTCATAGCGAAACGCCGACCAAACTGAAGGTCACCGGCATCAACGTCTTTTCGGTCGGCGATCTCGGGGAGGGCGATGATCGCCAGGAAATTGTGTTGCGGGATGCTTCTGCCGGCGTTTACAAGCGCCTTGTCCTCAAGGATGACCGGATCATCGGGACAGTCCTGTACGGCGAAACGTCCGATGGTGCCTGGTTCCACGATCTCACCAAAAAGCGCACCGACATTTCGGAGATGCGCGACACCCTGATTTTCGGCCAGTCCTATCAAGGAGGGTCCCCGCTGGACCCTATGGCGGCCGTTGCAGCCTTGCCAGATGATGCGGAAATCTGCGGTTGCAACGGCATTTGTAAGGGAAAGATCACCGGCGCCATCACAGGCAAAGGCCTGACATCGCTTGACGACGTGCGTGCCCATACCAAGGCTTCCGCCTCTTGCGGGAGTTGTACCGGCCTTGTCGAGCAGCTGTTGTCGCTAACATTGGGCGATAGTTATAACCCTTCTGCAGTCACGCCGATGTGCAGCTGCACCGATCTCGGCCATGACGATGTGCGTCGCCTGATCAAGGCGAAGGGTCTGAAATCGATTCCCGCTGTCATGCAGGAGCTTGAGTGGAAGACCTCCTGCGGCTGCGCCAAGTGCCGCCCGGCATTGAACTATTATCTCGTCTCCGATTGGCCGGATGAATATGCCGACGATTACCAGTCGCGTTTCATCAATGAGCGCGTCCACGCCAATATCCAGAAAGACGGAACCTATTCGGTCGTTCCGCGCATGTGGGGCGGCATGACCAGTGCGAAGGAATTGCGTGCCATTGCCGATGTCGTCGATAAATTCGAGATACCGGCGGTGAAGGTAACCGGTGGTCAGCGCATCGACATGCTGGGCATCAAGAAAGAAGATTTGCCCGCCGTCTGGGCCGATCTCGGCAAGGCCGGTTTCGTCTCGGGCCAGGCCTATGCCAAGGGTCTGCGCACCGTGAAAACCTGCGTCGGGACGGACTGGTGCCGGTTCGGTACGCAGGATTCCACTGGACTGGGCATCCGCATCGAGAAGTTCATGTGGGGATCGTGGACGCCAGCCAAACTGAAAATGGCGGTATCCGGCTGTCCGCGCAATTGCGCCGAGGCGACCTGCAAGGACATCGGAATTATCTGCGTCGATTCCGGTTTCGAGATCCATTTTGCCGGGGCGGCCGGGCTCGATATCAAGGGGACGGAGGTCCTGGGGCTGGTCCATACGGAAGATGAGGCGCTGGAGCATGTGGTGGCACTGGCCCAAATGTACCGCGAGCAGGGCCGTTATCTGGAGCGGATCTACAAATGGGCCAAGCGTGTCGGCCTTGATGAAATCCGCCGGCAGATCATGGGCGATGCGGATAAGCGCAAGGGCTATTTCGACCGTTTTGTTTTCAGCCAGAGATTTGCCCAGGTCGATCCCTGGTCCGAGCGTGTGTCCGGCGTGGACAAGCATGAGTTCCAGCCTATGGCGACCATCGCTTACCAACAAGCAGCGGAGTGAAACGTCATGAACGACTGGATTGAAATCGGGGCGCTCAACGACATCCCCCGCCGTGGCGCACGCTGTGTGATGACGCCGCAAGGCAAGATCGCGGTATTCCGCACGATGGAGGATCAGGTCTTCGCCATCGACGATCATTGTCCGCACAAGGGTGGGCCGCTGAGCCAAGGGATCGTCCACGGAGCTTCGGTGACTTGCCCGCTGCACAATTGGGTGATCTCGCTGGAAACCGGCCGGGCGCTTGGAGCCGATGAGGGCAGCGTTAAAACCATTGCGATAAAGCGCGATGGCGAGCGGATATTTGCCCTGCTTGAACGCGCTGCCATGGCGGCGGAATAGAATGCTTGAATCTCCCAACATCGTTCGCACCACCTGCGCCTATTGCGGAGTGGGTTGCGGCGTTCTCGCCACAAGGGAGGAGAGCGGAGCCATCGGCATCAGGGGTGATCCCCAGCACCCTGCCAATTTCGGGCGTCTTTGCTCGAAAGGCTCCGCTCTTGGCGAGACCGTCGATCTGGAAGGGCGGCTGCTCGAACCGCAGATCGGGGGCAAGCCCGCAAGCTGGGATACGGCGCTCGATCTCGTGGCAAGCCGCTTTACCGAAACCATAAGCGAACATGGCCCAGACAGCGTAGCCTTCTATGTCTCCGGCCAACTCTTGACCGAAGATTATTATGTCGCCAACAAGCTGATGAAGGGTTTTATCGGTTCGGCCAATATCGACACTAATTCACGGCTGTGCATGTCGTCTTCGGTGGCGGGACACAGGCGCGCTTTCGGGTCGGACACGGTTCCCGGAACCTATGAGGATCTGGAACTCGCCGATCTCATCATCCTGACCGGCTCCAATCTTGCCTGGTGCCATCCTGTGCTCTATCAGCGGATCGCGGCGGCAAAGATCAGGCGTCCGGAGATGCGTGTCGTGCTTATCGATCCGCGCCGCACCATGACCGCCGATATCGCCGACATACATCTCAAAATAAAACCGGATGGCGATACGGCACTGTTCGTCGGTCTGCTTGGGTTTTTGGCGGCACAAGGCGCGGTGGACCGGAACTATGTTGAGCGGTACACGTCGGGGTTCGATGCGGCATTGGCTATCGCCAACAGTCACGATCTGCGCAGCATTGCCGCCCGGACCGGGATCTCTCCCGAAGAACTTCGTGCGTTTTTTGAACTGTTCACGCGAACCGAGCGAAGCGTGACGGTTTACAGCCAGGGTGTGAATCAATCCGTCAGCGGCACCGACAAGGTCAATGCCATTATCAACTGCCATCTGGCAACGGGTCGCATCGGTCGCCCCGGTATGGGGCCGTTTTCGATAACCGGTCAGCCCAACGCCATGGGTGGCCGCGAGGTTGGCGGACTGGCGAACATGCTGGCGGGCCATATGCATCTGGAAGATGCCGGGCACCGCCAGCTCGTGCAGGAGTTCTGGGACGCTCCGACCATTGCGTCGGAGCCGGGACTGAAGGCTGTCGATCTTTTCGATGCAGCGCGGGCGGGGAAGATCAAAGCGCTGTGGATCATGGCGACCAATCCGGTGGATTCGATGCCGGAGGCGGATCTGGTCATCGAAGCCTTGAAGACCTGTCCTTTCGTCGTTGTTTCCGACATCAATGCGATGACGGATACGACATGCTATGCCGATGTGCTTTTGCCGGCGGCCGGTTGGGGCGAGAAAGATGGCACCGTCACAAACTCCGAACGCCGCATCAGCAGGCAGCGTGCGTTCCTGCCGCTGCCGGGCGAGGCGAAGCCCGACTGGTGGATTATTACACAGGTGGCCTGGCGCATGGGATTCGCCGCGGGCTTTCCCTATGAAAACGCAGCCCAGATATTTGCCGAGCATGCAGCGCTTTCGGGCCACGAAAATCACGGCCGCCGCGACTTCGACATCAGCGCGCATTCCGCCATAACAGGCACGGACTACGATGCACTTTCGCCATTTCAGTGGCCGCAGGGCAGGGATGAGCCTGCGACCGAAAAGCGCTTCTTCGGGCAAGGCGGGTTTTATACGCAAGACCAACGCGCACACTTTATTGCGGTGCGACCGGCGAATGAGGAAGCAATCGACCCGCTCTTTGCCTTCACGCTGAATACGGGCCGTGTTCGCGATCATTGGCATACCATGACCCGCACGGGAAAAAGCGCGCGTCTTTCCGCCCACTTCGCCGAACCTTTTGCCGAGATCAATCCGCTCGATGCCGCAGAGCAGGGCATTGCCGACGCCAGTCTGGTCAAACTCAGTAACGATCATGGCAAGATCGTCGTCCGGGCATTGCTGACGGAACGGCAGGCGAGGGGCAATATCTTCGTGCCCATGCACTGGAACGGGCAATTTACCGGCAATGCGCGGGTGGACAGGCTGGTTACCGCGAATGTCGATCCGGTTTCCGGACAGCCGGCTTTGAAGATGGCACGCGTCGCGATCAAACCGTTCGCCGCTCGCTGGTATGGCTTTGCCATCTTGCATCATAAGCCTCTGCCCGATGCGGAATATTGGGCCTTGGCCAGGGCGGATGGAGGTTACCGGCTCGAATTGGCCGGTCATAGCGAGCCCGGGGACTGGAGTGCCTACGCGCGAAACCTGTTCCGGGCAGAGCCAGATATCGAACTGCTTGCCTATCACGATTCACATGACTACCAGCACCGCATCGCGGCATTCGATGGCGAGAGGCTGCTTGGCGTGCTCTATGTGGCGCGCGAACCGGTGACTGTTTCGCGCAGCTGGGCCAGCGAACAACTGACGCGGAAATTCACAGATGCACGGCAACGCTTCCAGCTTCTGGCCGGGCGACCGGGCAGCGACATGCCGGACAAGGGTGCAATTGTCTGCGCCTGTTTCTCGGTCGGCCGCAACGAGATTGCCACTGCCGCCAATGAGGGTTGCAGTACTGTGGAAGCAATCGGCGAACGCCTTAAGGCCGGGACCAATTGCGGCTCCTGCCGTGCCGAAATCCGGGGAATTATCGACGCATGCCAAATCGTTGCAGCCGAATGAAATTGCCGTTATCCGCAAGCGAAGAAAGTCGAGTAACCTCCGACTACTGAAACTCCGGCGTATCGCATGTTTGGTCGAAGCAGATTCGTATTGTGACCTGCAGAATTCCTCCATCCCGAAAAAAGAGCCTGTGCACTCCTATATCTGACTCCGACGTTTTCCGTACACACTCCGCTCAGTCCGGCTGCTTTTGCTTGAGCTGATCTCTGGCGGAACCCATCATGACCGATAGTTCCCCGGGCCGCTTGCTCCCGGCTATGTTGCCGGGCCAGGGCTTTCAGCGTGCCATTGACGACTAGCGGGGGCAGGCCATGGCTCGTCCTATAGGAATTGATGAGAGTCAGCGTCTGGGGTCCGAAATCGCCTGTCATGGCGATGGGCTGTGCCGTACCTGCACACCCAGAAACCAGAACCGCAACTGCCATTGCATGTAGGATCTTCATTTGTCGGATTTCCCCACTGTTTCGATTTACTACGGTTTGAGACTCTGTGCGGCAGGGCCGCACTTCGTACCTGAACCCACCCCCGTGTGGGTTCTATTTCAAATGCAACGGCGGGGTGGGGCAGGCTATTCCGGCAGCGATACAATTTCAACAAGCTGCTCCCTGAACACTTCGGTCGGGGTCCTGTAGTCAAGACACTTTCGCGGGGTCGCGTTGAGCCGCTCGCAGATTGATCGCACGGATTGATGGGGAAGGGACAAGAGATCGGTGTCGCGCGGCAGGTAGCGTCGCACCCTTTTGTTCATGTTCTCGAC
>NZ_QPJM01000018.1 GCF_003337575.1 Phyllobacterium bourgognense | reverse complement strand
AGGAAGGTGACATCGCCGCTGACATGCAAGACACCGAGCGAATGGCCCGGCGCAACCGTACCGCCGGCATTGGCGGAAAGGGCTGCCAGGCGGCCGTCATGACCGGTGAGTCTGCCGCCTGCATTGATGGCGACCCTGCCGGACGACCCATCGAGACTGGCGAGGCCGCCATCGACAGTGACATCGCCGGTAACCCCGCTCGTGCCAACCTGCAGCGCTCCGCCCTTGTTGATCGTTGCATTCGCCGCCGTCCCATCGACCCGGAACAAGCCGGCGTCATTGACAACAGCGTTCGAGACGATCGAGCCGCCTTGGGCAATGGCAAGCTCCCCGCCATCGACGATCGTATCGCCGCGATACGTGTTCTTGCCGGCAAGCGTCAACGTGCCCAAACCGGATTTGGTCAGGCCGGCATCGTAGGTCTTGGTTGCGAGATAGGCCGTGCGAAGTTCACTGGACGTGAATTCGGATTCTACCACTTCCGCCGCTGCCGGCGCGATCACACCTGCTATTGCCCGATCATCTGTGTAGCTGGCGATGAAGTTGGCATAGTCTGTTTCAGTGCTCCAACCGCTTGCCCATCCGGGATGGGACTTTTCATAGAGCGCGAGCAGTGCCGATCCCGCCGGGTTTGCCCCGGCAGCAACCAACGCAGCCTGCAATTTCTCGGCTGTGTACTTTTCCTGTATATTGGCTGCGATCGCTGCCTCGAGCAGCTTCTTGCCTTCCGGAACATCATTGACGAGAGTGCCGGCAAGTGTTTCGACAAGATTCGCGGGAATCCCGTCTTTCAAACCTAGAGCGCTCTTTCGGGCACTCCACGCCGTTACCTCCTGCTGCTGCTCCGTCTGCCGCTGGTCGAGAGCGACTTGCGAAATATCGTTGGACCATGTGTCGGTGACACCCTCTCCCAGATTGGCGTTGAATCGCGACAGGAACTGCCCGGGACCGTTCATGGCCTTGGCAATATCGATGCGACCCCAGCCAAACTTGGCGTCGACGCCCGCCTCGCCTATGTCCGTCGCCGTGGTAAGCATGATTTGACGAATTTCATCGTTACCGAGACCAGGAAAGCGCTGCATCAGCAAAGCCAGTGTCGCGGAAGCATGAGGTGTCGCGGACGACGTTCCGCCAGAGCCGGCATATCCATCGTCAAGATATGTGCTTGTGGAGCCGTCGCCGGGCGCGGAAATACACCAGTATTGGGCTGCTCCGCATTTGTTGCTGGAGCCCAACTCTTCGGGAGCGTCCAGATTGGCAACGGCGATCCAGTTCTTTTCGAGCTCTGGCCGGTAATGGGGCAATATTGGCGTGATTGCGGGATTGGCTGTTCCTTCATTATACCCAGCGACAACCTGGATCACGCCAGCATTTGCAGCATCCGCCATCGCATCCAGATAGGAAGGCTTGGGCGCACGGGAATAAAACCCGTTCAGATAATTCAAAGTCCCATCAATTCCCGGCGATTGACCCCAGCTGTTACTGATGATGCGCACACCGGATTTGACCAGCCCTTCCTGCACAAGCTTGAAATATTCGTAGGGCCTCGTCGCATATTCCAGATCGTGGCTATCGTCGAGCCCGGTGCTGCCAATCACGAGATCCGCGCTGTAGGCCAGGCCCATCATGCCAATATGGTCACGCGCTGCGCCAAGAAGCCCGGCCATTTTTGTGCCGTGCCCATCTTTTGGATCGTCGCCGCGAATGTCGAACGGTGTCCCGTCAGCATAGGTGCCCGTATAGCTGAGAACCTTGATGTTCTTGTCCTTGAATTCAGGGTGGCTCACCTTCGTGCCGCTATCAAGGAGACCGATAAGAATGCCCTTGCCGGTGATGCCGCGCGCAAATGCAGCTTCAGCATTGATGGCTGCAAAACCCCATGTTCCCTTGAATTCTGGATCGTCGCGCCAGCTCTGCATGGCCGTATCGAGGTCATCAGTTTTGCTGCCATCGGCCATGAAATACTTGCCGGCGTCATGCGCCAAAGCGGGAACTGTCGGCAATGCGATGGCGATTGCCGCTGCTGACACAAACGAAAGCAGCTTGCGGCGCACGCGATGGAATGAAGGCGATAATGGAGAACGGGCGGAATCCGCCCCTGAAAATGCATACATGAAAAGCGTCCTTTAAAAAATCAGGCAATATGACGTGCAATAATAGCTGGAAAGAACTTTGCGGTTGTATATCGTTGTGTCAACTGCCTGAATTCGAGGCACGGTCAATTATTATGCATGTTGCAAAAAAACACACAATTTCAGGTTGTTAGATTGTCAGTGTAATCGCGCCGGTTGCCTTGGCCACATTTGGCATTAAGGCCAACTCGCCAGCAGCTGCGCTGTGCGTGGTTCGACAAGCTCACCATGAGGGAACTGCGTTGATTGCAGCGAGCCAGGCTCTGCAACGTTGACGGTTAACATGCAGCCCACCAACCTCCCTCATGGTGAGCTTGTCGAACCACGGCTGGGTGTTCCTCAGCAACTAACTAACGCCGGCTGAGGCTACCCAATATCCCGCGCACCAGCGCGCGGCCGAGCGACCCCCCGACGGAGCGGACGACGGATTTCATCGCGGCTTCGGCCACGGTCTGCCGGCCCCTCACCTGGCCCCCGCGCGGGCCGGTCTTCGGTTCGCCGCCGAGGAAATCGGGCAGCCTCCAGCCGCCGGTGCTGTCGGCGCTGGCCTCCTGCGCCGCCTCCGCTTCGGTTTTGGTCTGCGCCGCCTTCTTCTGCAAAAGCTCATAGGCGGATTCGCGGTCGACCATCTCGTCATAGAGACCAGCTACCGGGCTCGCATTGATCAGTGTCTGACGCTCGTCGCTGGTCAGCGGCCCGATGCGTCCCGCCGGGGGGCGGATCAATGTCCGCTGCACCATGGAAGGAACGCCCTTGTCGGCCAGAGTCGAAACCAGCGCCTCGCCGGTGGCGAGATTGGTGATCGCTTCGAACGTGTTGAAGGCAGGATTGGCGCGGAAGGTGTCGGCTGCGGTCTTCACCGCATTCTGCTCGCGGGGCGTGTAGGCCCGAAGTGCATGCTGCACGCGGTTGCCGAGCTGCGCCAGCACCGTTTCCGGCACGTCCAGCGGGTTTTGCGAAATGAAGAACACGCCGACGCCCTTGGATCGGATCAGGCGCACCACCTGTTCGACGCGGGTGAGCAACGCTTTTGGCGCCTCATTGAAGAGCAGGTGGGCCTCGTCGAAGAAGAACACCAGGCGCGGCTTTTCCGGATCGCCGATTTCCGGCAGTTCCTCGAAGAGTTCCGACAACAGCCAGAGCAGGAATGTCGAATAGAGCCGCGGGTTCATCATCAGCTTGTCGGCCGCAAGGACGCTGACGAGACCGCGGCCGTTTGTGTCCGTGCGCATGATGTCGGCGATCTTCAGCGCCGGCTCGCCGAAGAACTTCGTGCCGCCCTGCTGTTCCAGCACCAGGAGCGAGCGCTGGATCGCGCCGACCGAAGGCTTCGTGACATTGCCGTAGCGGGCGGAGATTTCTTCGGCACGTTCCGCGATATTGACCAGCAGCGACTGCAAATCCTTCATGTCGAGGAGGAGTAGTCCCTCCTCGTCGGCGATCTTGAAGGCGATGTTCAAGACGCCTTCCTGCGCTTCCGTAAGGTTCATCAGGCGCGAGAGCAGCAAGGGACCCATTTCCGAGATCGTGGCGCGGATCGGGTGCCCCTGCTCGCCGAAAATATCCCAGAAGATCACCGGCGAGGCAGAATGCTCGTAAGGATCGAGTTTGACGTCGGCGGCGCGCTTGACGAGAAAATCCTTGTCTTCGCCCTTGGCGCCGATGCCCGAAAGATCGCCCTTGATGTCGGCGCAGAAAACCGGAACACCGGCTTTCGAAAAGCCTTCAGCCAGTACTTGTAACGTGACCGTCTTACCCGTACCGGTAGCGCCAGTAACCAGGCCATGCCGGTTGCCGAATTTCAGCAGAAGGGATTCTGCCTGCTGGTAGGTATCGTCGGGCTTGCGGCTTGCACCAAGGAAAATACTGTCATCGGCCATGTCGTTCGTCCTCGTCGCAACGGTCACTTTATCCACGGTATAAACAGCCAAACTCCACGCGACAATGGCCAAGGCTTTATCGTCTCGGGAAAATTGCCGATACCCGGCAAAGTCCGGAATGCAAATGGAAAAGAAATATGCGGTTCCTGCACAAGAGTCCGTGATTCCCATGCAAGAAAGTGCGAATCTGGTGCAGGAATTTCATCGTCCGATTGCAATTTGATTGTACGAAGTGGAGAGAATGATCCAGATTGACTTAAACGCTTGTGCGGACGAACATTGCCGCATATTACGTAAACGTAATTCATAGCAGACGGGAGATTGAACTAATGGACGAACTTATAGCGCGCATTTCCGCCAATGTCGGCACCGATCCGGACACGGCTCGCAAGGCTGTCGGCCTTATTCTGGCATTCCTGCAGAAAGAAGCGCCAGCCGACAAGGTTGACCAGTTGATTGCCGGCGTTCCCGGTGCCGAGGCTGCCATCGCCGAAGCCAACAATAGCGGCGGCGGACTTTCGGGCCTGATGCCGGGCGTCATGGGCCTCGGTTCCAAGCTGATGGGCATTGGCCTCGGCATGGGCGAAATCACCGGCATTTCCAAGGAAACCATTGCTTTTGCTCGTGAAAAAGCCGGCAGCGGACCAGTCGACGAAGTGGTGAATTCCATTCCAGGTCTGAGCCAGTTCGTCTAAGCCGACCTCATCGCCAATTCTGAAAACGCGCGCTTTTCGGCGCGCGTTTTTGTTTTGCAGGCATCCAGAAAAACATGGTATCAAGCTGAATATTTTGAATAATTTGATCACCAGAGATATTATGAGCAGAGCAAAACTTCCCCGGACAACTCACCTTGAGCCCTTGAAAACAAGTGACGGAGATGGCACCTTTACCGATATGGAAGCACAGGTCGCAAAACTCTCGTCCGATATGGAGAATATCAAGATTGCTGTCTCTGACATCAAGACTGATATCAGAGAGTTGCGAAGTGATGCGCGGACCGATTTTCGTCTTCTATTTGGTGCGCTGATTTTTGTTGCTCTCGGTTTGGCAACCCTGATGGCCAAGGGATTTCATTGGCTCTAGCCACTTCCTTCAGGTCCGGTTGATCGAGACACCGCCATCGACCAACATGGCCGAGCCCGTGGTAAAACTCGACGCATCGGACGCGAGATAGAGCACTGACCTGGCGATTTCTTCTGGTGTTGCCCGCCGCTTAAGTGCATGTAACCCCTCAACAAAAGCAAGCTTCTCCGGCGTGTCGACCCAGGCCTCTGCCATGCTGGTTGCGGTTCCGCCGGGCAGAATCGCATTGACTCTGATCCCTTGCGAACCAAGCTCTGCGGCAAGTGTCTTCATCAGACCGATGACTCCTGCCTTGCTGGCGGCATAGGCCGCAGTGCCCGGCATTCCCACCGTGTGGCCGACGAAGGTCGAAGTGAAAATCAGCGAACCACCGCCGCGTCTCTGCATCGCGGGGATCTGGTATTTCGCTCCGAGAAAAGCGCCCGTCAGATTGACGTTCAGCGCTTCGTTCCAGCCGTCGAGCGAGACGTCCGGCGTCGGTCCCATTTCACCATTTGTGCCGGCATTATTGAAGGCAATGTCAAGCCCGCCGAAGGTACTTTCCGCCAATTCAACCAATGACTTGGCATAGGTTTCATCACGGACGTCACCTGCGAGCGCGATGGCTTTTCCCCCATCCCATTCGATGAGCGCCGCCAATTTGTCGAGTTCCTGCTGGCGTCGTGCGGCCAAAACCACATTGGCGCCTTCGCCAGCAAAGAGTCTTGCCGTTTCATAACCGATGCCTGAACTCGCGCCGGTTACGATGGCCGTCTTTCCCGTTAGCATGTTCATTCTTTGACCTTTCGCGTTTAACGTTTGCACCAGCCTTTCACGCCTGCTCCGCTCCAGCCACCCGAAACCGGATCTAACGAAAAATCGCGTCTTTCCAATAAGTTGCGCCAGCGGCACTTTGCTTTGTTGCGAAGCAGCATGACTCCTCCTAAAGTCGAAAAAACAATGCGCGCAACAGGGAGAAAGCATGGACGCGTCACTGCTCAAGGAAACTGAATTTGCGCCGATTGACCGGGATGGCTGGGTTAAACTCGCGCAAAAAGCCCTCAAAGGCGCGGATTTCGATGAATCCCTGATCTCGAAGACCGATGATGCTATCGCCATCGAACCTCTCTATGAACGACGCCGCACCGCGCAACTGACCCCGCGAAAAAATCCCTCGAATCCTTGGCATATCGTCCAGCGTATTGATGATCCGGATCCGGTTCGTGCCAACAGGCAGCTTCTGGAAGAACTGGAAAATGGCGCTACCGGTATTGCTCTGGTATTCGAGGGCGCCCCGAATGCTTTTGGCCATGGCCTCCCCTCGACGCGTGAAGCGGTCGACAAGGTGCTCTATGGCGTTCATCTCGACATGATCCATCTGCGCATGGACGTGCATCCGAAAAGCCGAGCCTGTGCCGACTGGTTCGTGGATTACATGCGCCCCCGCGATGTCAATCCGAAGACGCTGAGCTTCTCGCTTGGCATCGATCCCGCCGCCACTCTGGCAGGAACGGGCCGTCTGCGCATGAGCCTTGCAGCGCTGAAAGCCTCGCTGCCACAATCGCTTTCTGGCTTTTTCTCCTCCGATCTGCCAGGAATTGTGCTCGAGGCGGATGGCCGCGTCTATCACAATGCGGGTGCCACCGAGGCGCAGGAACTCGGTGCGATGTTATCCATCACCACTGGCCATTTCCGGCTGTTCGAAGAGGCGCGTCAGCCCATTGTCTACGCTGCACCACATATCGGTTTTGCACTTTCGGTCGACCAGGATCAGTTCGTTTCGATTGCCAAGGTCCGTGCTTTGCGGCGTCTATGGGCGCGTTTGCAGGAGGCTTGCGGCAGCATGCGCCCCTCGCAGGCAACGATCCATGCCGAAACATCGTACCGGATGATCACAAGGCTCGATCCCGAAACCAATATATTGCGTAACACCATTGCCGGCTTCGCTGCGGCTGCCGGCGGCGCAGATTCGATCGCGGTTTTGCCCCATACGATTGCCCATGGCTTACCCGATGCCTTTGCGCGGCGCCTTGCCCGCAACACACAGCTTGTCATTGCCGAAGAAAGCAATATGGCCTTCGTTGCCGATCCGGCGTGCGGTTCAGGTGCGGTGGAAAGTCTGACGGAGAATCTCTGCGAGGCGGCATGGAAGGAATTTCAGGCGCTTGAACACGACGGCGGCATTCTACAAAGCCTTGTCGATGGCAAGTTTCAGGCTCGTATCGTTGCGGCCCGGAATGCCCGAACAGAGGAATACCGTTCCGGCAAACGTGCCATTGTGGGCACGACGCTCTTCCCTGCCCGGCAAGAACGGCCGGTCGCCGTGCTCGATGCACCCCACATGCCTTTGCCCACGGATGGCGTCGTTCATTGCGAACCGCTAACCCTCCCGCGCATCGATGAAACCTTGCAGGCCTCTGAATAAAATGAGAATTCCGGACTTCACCAAGATCGATTGGCAAGAGCCGAAGCCCCTCGCTCCAACGCCGGAGGCCGCAGCCTGGATCACGCCTGAGGGTATCCAGGTCAAGCGCTCCTATGGCGATGCGGCGTTACGCGGGCTGCCGCATCTGGACGGCTTTCCCGGTGCTGCACCGTTCATCCGCGGCCCCTACCCGACGATGTATGTCCAGCAGCCCTGGACGATCCGGCAATATGCCGGCTTCTCGACCGCCGAGGAATCCAATGCCTTTTACCGGCGCAATCTTGGCGCCGGCCAGAAAGGCCTTTCCGTTGCTTTCGATCTGGCCACCCATCGCGGTTATGACAGTGACCACCCCCGTGTCGCAGGCGATGTCGGCATGGCGGGCGTCGCCATCGATTCAATTCTCGATATGCAACAGCTGTTCGACGGTATTCCGCTTGGCGAAATGACCGTTTCCATGACCATGAACGGGGCAGTGCTGCCAATTCTCGCCCTCTACATAGTTGCAGCCGAAGAACAGGGCGTCAGTCAGAAGCAGCTCGCCGGAACCATTCAGAACGATATTCTGAAGGAGTTCATGGTACGCAACACGTATATCTACCCGCCGCAACCTTCGATGCGCATTGTCTCGGACATTTTTTCCTACACGTCGGAAAATATGCCGAAGTTCAATTCGATCTCGATTTCCGGCTATCACATGCAGGAAGCGGGGGCAACCGCCGACCTTGAGCTCGCCTACACGATCGCCGACGGCATAGAATATGCGCGGGCCGGCGTTGCGGCTGGTCAGGATATCGACAGTTTTGCGCCGCGCCTCTCCTTCTTCTGGGCGATCGGCATGAATTTCTACATGGAAGTTGCGAAGCTGCGCGCCGCGCGCCTGCTTTGGGCCGTTTTGATGAAGAAGAACTTCAATCCGAAGGACGAGCGCTCGCTGTCGCTGCGCACCCATTCGCAAACCTCGGGCTGGTCGCTGACAGCACAGGACCCCTACAACAACATTGTGCGCACCATGATCGAGGCCATGGCTTCGACACAGGGGCATACGCAGTCGCTGCACACCAATTCTTTCGACGAAGCGCTGGCTCTTCCAACCGATCACTCGGCTCACATAGCCCGCAGCACACAGCTTGTTCTGCAAAAGGAGTCCGGCACGACGCGCACAATCGATCCCTGGGGCGGTTCATTTTATGTCGAGCGGCTTACACATGACCTTGCCACCCGTGCCCTCGCCCACATCGACGAGGTCGAAGCGCTGGGCGGTATGGCCAAGGCGATCGAACAGGGCATTCCGAAGATGCGCATCGAAGCCGCTGCAGCCCGCACGCAAGCCCGCATCGATAGCGGCCGGCAACCGGTCATCGGCGTCAACTCCTATCGCCCGACCGAGGATATGGAAGTCGACGTGCTGAAAGTCGACAACGCAGAGGTGCGCGCACGTCAGCTTGCCAAGCTGCAGCAGTTGAAGGGAACACGCAATGTTGCCGCAGTCGATGCAGCCCTCTCTGCGCTGACGGCCGCTGCGAAGTCGGGCAACGGCAATCTGCTCGACCTGGCTATTCAGGCCGCGCGCGCGCGTGCAACCGTCGGCGAGATCTCGTTGGCGCTGGAAAAAGCCTATGGGCGGCATGTCGCCAATATCCACACGATTTCCGGTGTTTACCGCAAGGAGGCCGGGAAGAGCGAAGTCATAGACCGGGTTGAAGCGAAGGCGATCGCCTACGAAAAACGCACAGGGAGGAAGCCTCGTATTCTTGTCGCAAAGATGGGCCAGGACGGCCACGATCGGGGCCAGAAGGTCATAGCGACGGCTTTCGGTGATCTCGGATTCGAGGTCATCGTTGGCGCCATGTTCCAGACACCTGAAGAAGTTGCGGACCTCGCCGTCGAGAGCAGCGTCGACATCGTTGGCGTCTCGTCGCTGGCAGCTGGACATCTGACACTTGTACCGGAGCTCAAGCAGGCGCTGAAACGCCGCGAGCGTGAAGATACTCTTATCATCGTTGGTGGTGTCATACCGCCGCAGGACTTCGATGCGATCCTCAAGGCAGGTGCAACGGCCATTTTCCCTCCTGGCACTGTAATCGGCGAGGCTGCCGAGAAACTCATCGATACATTGCTGGATTCATTGTGAAATGATTTATGTCTACGCGCTGCAAGACGATTATCTGATGCCCAGTGCTGCGCTTGCGGGGGCAGAGCTGCCGCCCAATGCAGTCTGGATCGACCTTATCAACCCGACGCATGAAGAGGACGTCCAGGTTGAGAACTGGACCAAGGCTACCATACCGACCCACGAGGATATGATCGAGATCGAGGAGTCCAGCCGCTTCTACGCCGAGAACGGCGCGCAATATCTGACCGCTTCCATCCTGCATTCCACCGAATTGAAGCATCACGGTATCGCTCCGGTATCGTTCATTCTAACGGGAAAGTTGCTTGTCACTGTCCGCTACACGGAACCGAAGGCCTTCAGTCTGTTCATTAGCCGCGCGACCAAGCCGGGAAACGGTCTTATTACACCTAGATGCAGCGGCATCAGCATTCTGCTGGGATTGGTCGAAGCTGTAACGGACCGGATTGCCGACATTCTCGAAGGTGTTGCTGGCGATATCGATGTGAATTCTCACGCCATCTTCCGGCGGTCGGAAAACGACAAGCCGATGACAACAAAGAACTTCAGGGACAGTCTCAATAATATCGGCATTCAAGGTGCGTTTCTTTCCAAGATTCGGGAAAGCATCGCCGGCGTCAGCCGGCTCCTTGTTTATACGGCAGCCATGCCGGAAGAGGCTTTGGGCAAGAAGGACATCCGGGCTACGATCAAGTCGCTGGAGCGCGACACGCAATCGCTAAGCACCTATGTCGATTTCCTTTCCAATAAGGTGACCTTTCTGCTTGATACAGTCGTTGGGCTCATCTCGATCGAGCAGAACGCCATCATCAAGATTTTCTCCGTCGCCGCTGTGGCCTTCATGCCGCCAACGCTGGTCGCATCGATTTACGGCATGAATTTCCATTTCATGCCGGAACTCGACAAGGTCTGGGGGTATCCGATGGCCATTGGTTTGATGATCGCCTCAGCGGTTATCCCGCTCCTGATCTTCCGCAAAAAGGGCTGGCTGTAAGACCACAATCTCCAGCTTGTATGTGCCGTGCACTTACGTTATACCTCTCGTTATAACATTGGAGTTAAGGCCATGAATGTGACCGTGAGGAAAATCGGAAATTCGGAAGGGGTTATCCTGCCGAAGGACGTGCTTGAGAGGAACCATCTGAAGGCTGGAGATCAGCTGGAAGTCATTCAAACTGCCGACGGCATAATTTTGAAGCCTACTGACGATTCGTTCGAACGTCAGATGGAAGCCGCACGCAAAATGATGGACAAGTACAAGATCGTTTTTCAAAAGCTTGCTGAATGAGTTGGGAATTCCTTTCCCGCTTGTCAGTGGAAGCAATGCATGCGGAGCAGTTGCATCGTCATGGCGGGGCTCACGGTTTGAGAGACGAAAATGCCCTCGAATCGGTTTTGGCTCGCGCCGAAAACAAATCTAATTATGGCGATCCAGACATAGCAGAGCTAGCCGGAGCTTACATGTTTGGCTTGGCCAGAAACCATGCCTTTGTCGATGGAAACAAGCGTACGGCGCTCGCTGCAGCCCTCGCCTTCCTCGTGATCAACGGCTATGTGCCGACTGCCGATCCCGGTACACTTTACACGTTTGTGATGAACGTCGCCGCTGGCGAAATTGACGAAACTGGCGCGGCAGCCTTCTTCCGCGATCACATCGAGTCGGCATGAAAAACGCTTTGAATTGAATCTCTTGGGGCTCACTGCTCAAAGCAGGATTCAACTTCAAGGTGCAGTATCGATCGCCGTTATCTCCCACTCGTGATCGTTCAGCACGAAACTGTCGCCAATGGATTTACCGAACATCGCCTTCGCCATGGGCGACACATGCGAGATCTTGCCATGGCTGGCGTCCGCTTCGTCCTCACCGACAATTGCCCAGGTTTGTGACTTGTCGTCTTCATTGGCGATTGTGACTGTCATGCCGAACCGGACCACGTCACTATGCGGATCGGGGCGGGAGACTTCGGCCGATTCTCTGCGTGCGTTCCAATACCGCAGATCGCGTGAGGCTCGCGCGATCAGATCGCGATCAGCCTCGGCATTGCCTTTAGCCAGCGCCTCATGCGCCGCTGCGAGCTCGGCATCAATGTGGGCGAGGCCCTTCTCCGTCACCAGATTCCGGTGCGGGCTTATCGGGCGCTCGCCGACATCGATCGAGGAGTTGCTATCGTCTTCCTTTGTGAAGGCCCTGCTCATCGAACGAAGGTATGCCTTGCTAGGCACTACAGCAAGTGCAATCCTCCATCACCCATCTCATTCTCTTCCGCGGAATAACAATATGATCAACCGACGCTTCGTCCTGACTGGTCTGGCCGCGCTTGCTGGCGCTGGGATTCTACCGCGTGCCACGCAAGCACAGACCGCATCAGGAATAATCAACGCCGTTGAATTCGGGCTGAATCCTGGAGCGCCAGACGATCAAACGATCAAGCTGAAAGCGTTGCTGACCAAAGCAAGTTCGTCCGGCCAGCAGATATTCCTGCCACCTGGAGCCTATATTGTCTCGGGTGTGCAGTTTCCAGACTATGTCAATCTGTTCGGTGTTTCCGGCAAGTCGCGTCTTCTGTTCGGAGACAAATCCGGTCTGATAAGCGCTCATGGTTCCAATCATGTCCAGCTCAAAGGTCTTGTAATCGACGGTGACGGCAGGCCGCTGGGTGATGGCGTTCGAGGGCTATTCGAAGCCAGTAACGTCGCCCGTCTTGTATTGGATGATTGCCAGATTGTCGGTGCGCGCAAGAATGCGGTGGACCTCTTCAAATGCGGTGGGCGTATCGAGGATATGCGTATCTCCGGCGCCAGCGATGCGGCCATATTTGCTGCGGACTCCACCGGACTAGAAATCACCGGCAATGAGATCCACGATTGCGGTAATGGCGGCATTCTCGTTCAGCGTTACGAGCAAGGCCGAGACGGCACGATCGTTACGGGCAACCGCATCGGCAAGACCAGAGCGGATGCAGGCGGCACCGGCCAGAACGGCAACGCCATCAATATCTTTCGCGCGAACAATGTCGTCGTTTCCAACAATGTCATCAACGAGAGCGCCTTTACCGCGATCCGCGGCAATAGCGCCAGCAATCTGCAGATCACCGGAAACAATTGCAGTGCGAGCGGCGAAACCGCGATTTATTCCGAGTTCGCTTTCGAAGGCGCGGTCATAGCCAACAATCTCGTTGATGGTGCTGCAAACGGCATATCAATGGTCAATTTCGACAGCGGCGGCCGGCTCGGAACCTGCAGCGGCAATCTGGTCCGGAATCTCTCGACCAAGGGCCCATATCCCGGCACCTTCGGGATAGGTATCAGCGTCGAAGCCGACATCTCGGTCACAGGCAACGTCGTTGAAAACGCCCCGCTTTACGGGATACAGCTCGGCTGGGGCGCTTACATGCGCAATGTGATTGCGACCGGAAACATCGTCCGCACGTCAGGCGAAGGCATCTATGTCAGCGTCGTCGAGGGCGTCGGTTCGGCCATCATTAGCGACAACATCGTCCAGAGTTCCCGGAATGGCGGCATTGTTGGTCATAGCTGGAGTGATGTCACGGTCAAGGATTTGACCCAGAAGAGGGCCCAGATCTATCCAAACCTTACCGTAGAGCGGAATGTCATCAATTGATATCGGCGTCCGTCAACGCTTCTGTCGGGCTGATGACACCATAGGTAATGCCGTTCCAGTTGCGCATTTCGCGATCGGCAAACCGGTCTAGCTTCGACTCCAGTTCATCCTCGTTGCGATAGATCCGGGCGAGAATCGTAGCGATGATTGCCTCCGATGCCCGCGCGCTCCCGTCATCACACTTGATAGCGATACCGAGCCCGAGTTCGGGCAACGCACCGGTGTAGACACCTTCAGCACCGCCTTTTACGAAGATGCGGTTTGGAGCCATCTCCATTAAAACCGTGCAGGCGCGATTGGTACCCGCGACATAGTATGGTGCTGCCATCGCCGCATCGACAAGGCGCCGCGCCGCAGCGGCACGAACCGGCTCGAATCCAACCCCCGTCGCCATGCGGGCGAAGCCATGCGCCAAGTTTTTCAGAGGAATGGCATAGGTCGGGATTGAACAACCGTCAGTGCCGCAGCGATCCAGCGTATGCGGCGCGCCGGTGACGCTTTCCATCGCATCGCGCACCATATCCTGTTCGGGCGAGCCCAAAGCGGAGTAGCCATGCGTTTCGATGCCGAGATGCCGGCATGTGCACAGGAAACCCGCATGTTTGCCGGAACAATTATTATGCAGCGGCGTCGGCTCCTGGCCACTTTTCGCCAGCGCAATCAACACGGGCTGCTGCGACGGCCAATGCGAGCCGCATTCAAGTGCCGAAACATCGAGCCCGGCGCGGCCCAGCATATCGGCAGCCTTCGCCACATGTTGCGGCTCGCCCGAATGCGAGGCACAGGCCATGGCGAGTTCCTCATTGCCAAAGCCATAGGCATCCGCCGCGCCGCTTTCGACCAGCGGCAATGCCTGAATTGCCTTGATCGCAGAGCGCGGAAAGGTCGGTCTCTCGATGTCGCCAAGCGAGAAGACGATCTTGCCGTCAGCATCGGTAACTATCACTGCGCCACGATGGCGGCTCTCGACCGTTTCGCCGCGAAAAACCTCAACCAGTACCGGATTGCTCATCGTGCCCCACATTCCCCGGGATGTTGACCTAAATCAGCCGGAATCCATGGTGTTATAAGGTGGTCCGTTCCCCTTTCCAATGGAGAAAGCCGCGTGTTCAAATTATTCGTTCGTCTGGCGCTCGGTATCTTCATCCTCTTCATTCTTCCTTCTCTCGCTGCGGCTGGTTGGTGGATGACCCAACATCACGAGGACAACTGGCGCAGCGCTGACTGGAGCTCTAGCGGCGTTATTCCTGCCAAGCCAGAAATCGGTGAGGCGTCGGTCTATATTCTCGCCGCGCGCACCGGCGGCATAAAAGGCGCCCTATCGCTGCATTCCTGGTTGGTAATAAAGCGGGCTGGTATAACAAGCTATGACCGTTATGAGGTTGTCGGCTGGGGAATCCCGGTCCGCAAGAATGCCTACGACGCTGACGGGCGCTGGTATTCCAATGGACCATTTATCGTGCATGAATTTCATGGCGCTGAAGCGGAAATTTTAATCCCGAAGATCCAAGCTGCAATCGAGGCATATCCCTACGGAAAGCCCGGCAACTACACGATCTGGCCGGGCCCGAACTCGAACAGCTTCGTTGCTCATATTCTCCGTTCCGTTCCCGAAATGCGCATCGTGCTGCCGTCAAATGCAGTTGGGCGCGATTTTCCAACGGATGGCAAGCTGTTCGTGATCGACGATGATTGGGAGAATTTTCACGCCACGCTTTTCGGATATGCTGGCGTTTCCGCCGGTTCTCGCAGCGGACTTGAGATCAATTTCCTGGGTTTGGTGGCGGGTGTGGATGTTTTGCATCCGGGACTTAAGGTTCCCGGATTCGGCAGGGTTGGTTTCTAGCAACCCCTATTTTATCCGCTCGAGCACCGAAACATAATTGGCGACCGCTGCCCCGCCCATGTTGAAAATGCCCGCAAGCTTGGCGCCCGGCACCTGGATACCACCCGCTTCCCCGGTCAACTGCATCGATGACAACACGTGCATCGAGACGCCGCTGGCGCCGATCGGATGCCCCTTGGCTTTGAGACCGCCGGAAGGATTGACTGGCAGGCGGCCGTTCATGGCTGTCTGGCCTTCGAGCGCTATCCTGGCGCCCTCGCCCGGTTTCGCCAATCCCATTGCCTCATACTCGATCAGTTCGGCGATAGTGAAACAGTCATGCGTTTCGACGAAGGACAGATCATCGATGGTCACGCCGGCTTGTTCCAGCGCACGCTTCCAGCCCTCCGAACAGCCTTCGAACAGCAGGATATCGCGCTTGGAGATCGGCAGGAAATCCTGAACGTGAGCAGCCGCACGAAATGCCACGGCACGCTTCATCTTCAAGGCAGTCTGCGTGTCGGTCAGGACCAGCGCCGCCGCACCGTCGGAGACGAGGGAACAGTCGGTACGCTTCAACGGTCCGGCAACGAATGGGTTCTTCTCGCTCTCCTGCCGGCAGAACTCGTAGCCAAGATCCTTGCGCATCTGTGCATAAGGATTATTGACGCCGTTCTTGTGGTTTTTGGCAGCGATCATCGCCAAAGCGTCGGATTGATCACCGTATTTCTGGAAGTATGCGGCCGCGATCTGGCCAAAGACTCCGGCGAAACCAGCAGGAATCTCGCCCTCTTCCGGAAGGTAAGACGCTTTGAGCAAATTCTTGCCGATTTCCGGACCAGGCGTTGATGTCATCTTCTCGACACCCACGACAAGTACGACCTTGGCGTTGCCTGCACGAATGGTCTTGATACCCTGATGCACGGCTGCCGAGCCGGTCGCACAAGCGTTTTCAACACGTGTCGCGGGCTTGAAGCGAAAGGCGTCACTCGCCTGCAGAACCAGGCTGGCGGTGAAATCCTGGGGGGAGAAACCGGCGTTGAAATGACCCAACACGATCTCGTCGACGTCTTCAGGACCGATGCCGGCATGATCGAGCGCCCCTACCGCAGCCTTGACGATCAGGCTTTCGACAGTTTCGCCTTCCAGCTTTCCAAATGGCAGATGCGACCATCCAACGATACAGGCTGTCATTTCCATTCCTCCAGATATTTTCCTGTTGAGCTAACCATGAAACCCGCACGATTCAAGGTGAACCTGCATGCACGGTCAGAAATATCGGTCGTCATGCGGTGCGCAATGGCGTAACTGAAACAGCGACCATGATTGCCATATGGAAAATGTTATGCGGACGAATTTAGTTGCTGCCGGAGCCTGCATGAAGCCGAATATACTGATCCTGATGGTTGATCAGCTGAATGGAACCCTTTTTCCAGACGGTCCGGCAGAGTTCATCCATGCGCCATACCTCAGGGTATTGGCCAAGCGTTCGGCCCGCTTTGCGAATACATACACTGCCTCGCCGCTCTGTGCCCCTGCCCGTGCTTCCCTTATGTCGGGTCAGTTACCCTCGCGCACCCGCGTCTATGACAATGCGGCAGAGTTTGTCTCGGATATCCCGACTTACGCACATCATCTGCGCCGTGCTGGTTACTATACCGGCCTCTCCGGCAAGATGCATTTCGTCGGCCCGGATCAATTGCATGGCCTTGAAGAGCGCCTGACAACAGATATCTACCCGGCGGATTTCGGCTGGACACCGGATTATCGCAAGCCGGGAGAACGCATCGACTGGTGGTATCACAATCTTGGCTCGGTCACTGGCGCGGGCGTTGCCGAGACCACCAACCAGATGGAGTACGACGACGAGGTAGCGTTCCACGCACGACAAAAGCTCTACCAGCTATCGCGTGAGTCGGATGATGCATCGCGCCGGCCATGGTGCCTGACAGTTTCCTTCACTCATCCGCACGATCCTTATGTGGCACGGCGCAAATATTGGGATCTTTATGAGGGATCGCCTGCGCTTGATCCGAAGGTCAGTGCCATTTCGTTTGAAAAACAGGACCCGCATTCAAAGCGGCTGCTCGAAGCCTGCGAGCATCATTCCTTCGATATAACAGCCAACCAGGTTCGGCGGGCTCGGCAGGGCTATCTTGCCAATATCTCCTATATCGACGACAAGATCGGCGAAATTCTCGAGGTCCTGCAGACCACACGAATGCTGGACGACACGATCATCGTGTTCACCTCAGACCACGGCGACATGCTGGGCGAGCGTGGCCTTTGGTTCAAGATGAACTTTTTCGAAGGCTCGTCGCGCGTTCCGCTGATGATCGCCGGCAAGGGCATCATGCCGCAACTGATCAGCCAGCCGGTCTCGACGCTCGATATCAATCCGACGCTCGGTGCGCTTGCAGGAATCGATATCGCCGAAATCCTGCCATGGACCGATGGCGAGGATTTGACCCCTGTCATGCAAGGCAAAACGCGCGTCGGTCCCGTTCTGATGGAATATGCGGCGGAAGGCTCGAACGCGCCGCTTGTCTGCATCCGCGAAGGCGCCTACAAGTTCGTGCATTGCGAGATCGACCCGCCCCAACTCTTTGATCTTGAATCGGATCCGGATGAACTGACCAACCTCGCGACAGATCCGGCGCATGCCAAGCTGGTTGCAGATTTCACGGCGAAAGCCCGGGAGCGCTGGGATATGGCGCAGTTTGATGCCGCGGTGCGCGAAAGCCAGGCGCGGCGCTGGGTGGTCTACGAAGCCTTGCGCAACGGCTCCTACTATCCGTGGGATTATCAGCCCCTGCAAAAGGCTTCCGAGCGTTACATGCGCAATCATATGGACCTGAACGTTCTGGAAGAGAACGCCCGCTACCCGCGCGGCGAGTGAGCATGCAAAGTATTATGGAAGCAGATTTCGTCATCATCGGTTCTGGTTCTGCGGGTTCCGCGATGGCTTACCGCCTGTCGGAGGATGGCAAATATTCGGTGATTGTCATCGAATTCGGCGGTACGGATATTGGCCCATTTATCCAGATGCCGGCGGCACTGTCCTTTCCGATGAATATGAGCACCTATGATTGGGGCTTTATGTCCGAACCCGAGCCACACCTTGGCGGGCGCCGCTTGGTCACGCCACGCGGCAAGGTCATCGGCGGCTCCTCCTCGATCAACGGCATGGTTTATGTGCGCGGCCATGCCCATGATTTCGACCATTGGGCGGAAAGCGGCGCGAGCGGCTGGTCCTATGCGGATGTGCTGCCCTATTTCAAACGCATGGAACATTCGCACGGCGGCGAACCTGGATGGCGCGGCACGGACGGCCCCATGCATATACAACGCGGACGCCGGGACAATCCACTATTCCACGCCTTTGTCGCCGCCGGACAACAGGCGGGCTTCGAAGTTACCGAAGACTACAATGGCTCGAAGCAGGAAGGCTTCGGGGCGATGGAGCAAACCATCTACAATGGCCGCCGCTGGTCCGCGGCCAATGCCTATCTTCGCCCGGCATTAAAACGCAAAAACATGAATCTGGTCAATGGTTTCGCACGGCGTGTGATCATTGAGAATCAACGGGCGGTTGGTGTGGAAATTACCCGGCGCGGCAGGACGGAAGTGATCCGCGCCCGGCGCGAAGTGGTCGTCGCTGCCTCGTCCATCAACTCGCCTAAGCTGTTGATGCTGTCAGGTATCGGCCCCGCCGCCCATTTGAAAGAGCATGGAATCGATGTCGTTGCCGACCGGGCCGGTGTCGGCCAGAATCTCCAGGATCATATGGAAGTCTATATCCAGCAGGAAAGTCTGAAACCGATAACTCTCAATTCCAGGCTCGGGCTCTTCTCCAAGGCCATAATCGGCGCCGAATGGCTGTTCTTCAAGACCGGCCACGGCGCAACCAACCATTTCGAGTCCGCAGCTTTCGTCCGTTCGAAACCCGGCGTGGACTATCCGGACATCCAGTATCATTTCTTGCCTGCAGCTATCCGTTACGACGGTCGGGCCGCAGTGAAGGGTCATGGTTTCCAGGCGCATGTCGGTCCGATGCGATCGAAGTCGCGCGGGAGCGTGACGCTTCGCTCATCTGATCCGATCGAGAAACCCAGGATCGTTTTCAATTATATGTCGCATCCCGACGACTGGGTGGATTTCCGCCACGCCGTCCGATTGACGCGCGAGATTTTCGGACAGGCAGCACTAGATCCCTATCGCGGCAAGGAGATTTCACCGGGTGCACATGTGCAGTCGGATGAAGAGATCGATGACTTCCTGCGTGAGCATGCGGAGAGCGCTTTCCACCCCTGCGGCACCTGCAAAATGGGCTCGGCGAGTGATCCCATGGCGGTTGTCGATCCGCAGTGCCGGGTGATCGGCATCGAAGGACTGCGCGTTGCCGATAGTTCGATCTTCCCGCGCGTGACCAATGGCAACCTCAACGGCCCTTCGATCATGGCCGGCGAAAAGGCTGCCGATCATATTCTTGGCCGAGATCCCCTGCCTCGCTCCAACCAGGAACCGTGGATCAATCCGCGCTGGCAGGTGAGCGATAGATGAGCTATCCCGTGTCTAACCCTAAAGATTGCTATGCCGATCAAGGGCCCGGCTCAAAAATCCGTCAGGACGAGCCGAAAATGACGGATTGCGAGAACCGGAGCGGAGCGTACTCTTCGTACGTGAGCACCGGAAGCGCAGAAAGCCGACAATTTGCAGGCCGACCTCACGTATTTTTTTGGAGAACACCATGCGCGCACAGCCATTAGCATCGCATTTCATCAATGGCCGCTTCGTTGAAGACAAAGAAGGCAAGCCGCTTGATGTGATCTATCCTGCAACGGGCGAGATCATCGCCAGGCTTTTTGGCGCGACACCGGCGCTGATCGAGCAGGCGGTGCAGGCTGCCGCCGCAGCGCAACCGGCCTGGGCTGCACTCAAGCCGGTGGAACGCGGCCGTATCCTGCGCCGCGCCGCCGATATCCTGCGCGCCCGCAATGCCGAAATCGCTGAACTCGAAACACTCGATACCGGCAAGGCTATTCAGGAAACGCTGGTTGCCGATCCCGCATCCGCTGCCGATGCACTGGAATTCTACGGCGGCATCATAGCCGGGTTCAATGGCGAGATGATCGAGCTCGGCGGATCCTATGCCTACACGCGCCGCGAGGCTTTGGGCGTTTGCGTCGGCATCGGCGCATGGAATTATCCGATTCAGGGTGCAGGCTGGAAGTCCGCTCCAGCGCTCGCTGCCGGCAATGCCATGATTTTCAAGCCGTCCGAAAACACGCCGCTGTCGGCCCTCGCCTTGGCTGAAGTCTACAAGGAAGCTGGCTTGCCCGATGGTCTGTTCAACGTGTTGCAGGGTTTTGGCGATGTCGGCTCGCAGCTGGTGGATCATCCGCTCGTCGCCAAGGTCTCGCTGACCGGTTCGGTCCCGACAGGCAAGCGCGTGTTGGCACAGGCGGGCTCGCATATGAAGCACGCCACCATGGAACTCGGCGGGAAGTCGCCATTGATCATTTTCGACGATGCCGACGTGGAAAATGCAGTCGGCGGTGCACTCCTTGGCAATTTCTATTCGACGGGTCAGGTCTGCTCCAATGGCACGCGCGTCTTCGTACAGGGTGGCATCAAGGAGCAGTTCCTCGACCGCCTGACCACGCGCACCAAGGCCATTCGCCTCGGGGATCCGCTCGATCCGGAAATTCATCTCGGCCCCTTGGTCAATGCGTCCCAGCGCGACAAGGTCGTGTCCTATATAGAAAAGGGCAAGGCCGAAGGTGCGACGCTGCATTTCGGTGGTGGCGTCCCTCAGATGCAGGGTTTCGAGGGCGGGTGCTTCGTCGAACCGACCATCTTCACCAACGTAACTGACAATATGGTCATCGCCCGGGAAGAAATCTTTGGCCCCGTGATGGCAGTCCTTGATTTTCAGGAGGAGGACGAAGTCATCGCCCGTGCCAACGATACGGAATTTGGCCTGTCAGCCGGTGTGTTCACCAAGGATTTGTCGCGCGCGCACCGCGTGATAAGCCAGCTCATGGCCGGCACCTGCTGGATCAACACCTATAATCTCGCGCCGGTAGAAATGCCGTTCGGTGGCTTCAAGCAATCCGGCGTCGGCCGCGAGAACGGCCTCGCCGCACTTTACCACTACAGCCAGATCAAGTCGGTCTATGTCGAGACGGGCAACGTCGAGAGTCCCTATTGAGACGGCCAGTTGATTTTGCGTTTCTTAGGGCGTGGTTCGACAAGCTCACCATGAGGGAAGTTGGTGCTGCAAAATTCTAGTTCCCTTGCAATAGCTCACCCTCCCTCATGGTGAGCTTGTCGAACCACGCAGCACATAAGCAAAGGCAACATCTTATGCTGCCTTCTTCCCGACGTAGTCCACATACTGCGTTAGCGCGCTGACAAGGTGGTAAAAGATCGAGGCCGGAACGTCTTCGGCCTTGGCGCGACCGGTTTCGTCGATGAGGTCGATCCACAACCCCTTTGGCGCAGGCTCGATGTGCCAGCGGAAGAGACGTCCGACGCGCGCCTCCACCTCCGGTTTCAGATCCGGACCGCCATTGCCATCAAGCGCCATCGCTGCTTTGACTGCTTCTGTCTGCGGCCAACTGCGCGAATTCGTGTCGAGCGGCAGGCCGTGGCGCGAAACGGCGCCGTAAGCAAGACCCGTTGCCCGGTTCAGGCCGTTGGCGATGGCCGATGAATACAGCTTGCGGGCAAAGCGAATGATATCTTTCTGACCCGATGCCGCCGCAAAACTGACCAGAAGCGACGCCCATTCGAAATGGTGGCCGGGCTCGGTCCATTCGCCCTGCTCTCCCTGCGCACGCTCCCAGTCATTGTTGAAATACTCACCCAGCGTCCAGGTTTCCGCGTCGAACATGTGATGCCGGAAGAGATCGACGATGCGCGCCGCCCGCTGCAGGTAATCACGATTCCCCGTGACGGCATACCAGGCCAAAAATGCTTCCAGCAGATGCATATGCGGATTGGACCTTCGCAATCCCTTGTCATCCGGGGTTTCCAGAAATCCTGTCAGACGTGCGTCCGCAAGGTACTCATCGATGAAGACAAACGTCTCCGTGCCAAGCGCCAAGGCTCTCCTGTGCCCGGCCTTGTGCGCATGGGCGAGCGCCAGGAGCACGAATGATTGGTCATATGCATCTTCGGCAGGATCAAGAACGCTGCCGTCCGGATTGAATGTCCTGATCCAGCCGCCGCGATCCGTGCGCCCATTGGCTGTGATGAATTCTATGCCATGATCTATCAGCGCATGAGCCGGTCCGTCCCAGCCCATTTCGTGGGCCACGGCAAACGCGTAGATCTGCCGCGCCATCGTGCGCATGCGTTTTGGTTTCGTGATGGGCGTCGCGTCAAACGACATGGCTTCGTGAAAGCCACCATGGCGATCGTCCACGCCTACGGTAGACCAGAGCGGAAGGGTCTCGCTGAAAAGCCAGTGGCGAACCCTGTTGCCGTAGGCGCCGACTTGTGGCAGGCGATCCTGTGCCGGTGTAAATTTTGTTTCGAGGCGTCCGGTCTTTTCCAGTTGCTCGACGATCTTGCGGACATTCTGACTCTCGTTGACCGGTGCAACGAATGTCGCATCCGCGGTTGCAACCACGGCTGTATCGCGCAAGCCCACTGCAGAAAGCAAGCGGCCATCACTGCGCAGATAGCTGTGCTCGCAATCGATAGCCACAACATCGCCGACAATCACATTGCCATTGCCATCGACCGAACCAACCTCCAGCAGCGATTGCCAGGAACCAAGATCATTCCAGCGGAATTTCGCCGGAACGAGTGCGATATCCGAAGCCCTTTCCATGATGGCATAGTCGACCGAAATGGACGGAACGGCCGCATAGAGATCGTGCGGCAGATATGTGCCGGATATGTTCGTGTCCGCCTGGTCTAGGGCAGCAATAGCGCCATCCCAGATATCGGCGGCATATGTTGTGAAGGCATCGCGCATAGTACTGGCGCGGAAGAGGAAAATACCCGCATTCCAGAGGAAATTTCCGGATTCAAGATATTGCTTGGCGGTCTGCTCATTGGGTTTCTCGACGAAACGTACGACATCGCGGATGCCCTCCGTCAGCGGGCCGACTTCGATATAGCCAAAGCCGGTTTCTGGCCGGTCCGGCTGGATACCGAAAACGACGATCCGCCCGGCTTTCGCCGCTTCGACACCTGCCTCGACTGTATTCCAGAAGTCACGATCCGTGGTGATCTCGTGATCCGAAGGCACGACCAGGACCAGTTCATCGCCATGTTCGCGCAGTGTCACTTCCGTTGCCAGCACGACTGCAGACGCCGTGTTGCGGCCCATCGGTTCGAGAATGGGTCGACCGCCGGCAAGATCGATTCCGGCAAGATCCTGGCTGATACGGTTTGCATGCCGTTCCGAAGCCAGCAGATAGACCGGAACCCTGCCCGCTTCGACCCGTGCGCCCATTCGCTTGACCGTCCGCAACAGCATAGATCCCTGCCCGGAAAGATTGTGGAACTGCTTGGGGAAATCCTCGCGCGAGAGCGGCCAGAGCCTCGAACCGACACCGCCGCTCATGACAAAGCTGATGATCTTTTGTTTTCCTGCCGCCATCGATCGCATTCCCGCTGTTCGAGCGCCCCAACCTTTGCTTGTCTAATCGATACAAGACTTTTCGCTTCGATCACAGTAGGCAAATTGGCTGTTACCCGGGTGCAATCGAATTACCACTGCCTTAATTGAAATGTGAGCAGCAAACGACTTGCAGGGGCTGAAACCGGACGTTATAAACCGCGCCTACTGGTCACGGAGTGTAGCGCAGCCTGGTAGCGCACGTCGTTCGGGACGACGGGGTCGGAGGTTCGAATCCTCTCACTCCGACCAGTCAGAACCTGAGCTTTCTACTCCCCGGATGCATTCACCCATGGCTTCAGCCGACCCGCTGGCCAGCCAGTCTTCAGATGGCCTTCAGGTGGAGCAGTACGGTCTTATCTGATCAACCGGGGTACGGCATCGATCAAAAGCCGCGTCGCTTCTGCTTGCGGTGCGGCAAGCACGCCTTCCGTAGTGCCGTTTTCGACGATACGTCCCTCATCCATCACGATCATCCGGTCGGCGAATGCCCGCACGACGGCAAGGTCGTGTGAAATGAAGAGGTAGGCGACACCCGTCTCATCCTGCAGATCGAGGAGCAGGTTGAGGATTTGGGCGCGCACTGAAACGTCGAGTGCCGAGACAGGTTCGTCGAGCACGATGAGATCAGGGTTGGTCAGGATTGCCCGGGCGATAGCGACCCGCTGGCGCTGGCCACCGGAAAGTTCGAGCGGCAAGCGTTGTTTGAACCCGGTGCCAAGGCCAACGCGTTCGAGAACCGCATCAATGGATGTATCAAAATCCTTTGGTTCGGCAAGTCCATGGACCCGCAAAGGATCTTCCAGAATGCGGCGGACACTGGCACGCGGATTGAACGCAGCCAGCGCGTCCTGAAACACCATCTGGAACTGGGAACGCATGCGCCTCAGGGGTTCGCCATGCAATCGCGTGATATCCCGGCCATGAAGCTGGATAGAACCCGCTTCCGGGTTTGCAAGCCGCATGATCAGCCGCGCCAGCGTCGTCTTGCCGGAACCCGAAGCGCCGACAACGGCCAACGTTTCACCACGCGCGATCGAAAAAGTCACATCCCTAAGCCCTGCCGCGCCGCGATCTCCAAAGCGCTTGGCAAGGTTGTTGACCTCCAGAACCGGCAATGCACGCGCGCTTTCCGTCATTGCAACGCGCTCGCATCGATTTCGGCAAGCCGCTTGCGCCGTGGTGTATCCAGCGCAATATGCGTGCCGATCAACGCTCTTGTATAGGGATGCTCCGGTTGGCCAAGCACCTTGGCGGCCGAACCCCACTCCACCAGCCTGCCCTTGTAAAGCACCGCAATCTGGTCAGCCCGTTCGGAAGCCAGCGCGATATCGTGCGTGACGAACAGCAGCGTCAGGCCGCTATCACGCACCAGTTCATCGAGCAGATTGACGATGTGTCTCTGGACGACCGTGTCGAGTGCGCTGGTTGGCTCGTCGGCGACGAGCAGCGAGGGATTGCCCGCCAAGGCGGCGGCAAGCGCAATACGTTGCTTTTGTCCACCGGAGAACTCGTGCGGGTAGCTGTTGAGCCGAGACAGGGCCTTCGGGATACGGACACGGTCAAGCAATTCCACCGCCCGGACCCGCGCCGCTATCCAGCCTGTCCTCTCATGCGTCATCACCACTTCGGCAATCTGGTCGCCTATCTTCATCACCGGATCGAGACTGCCGCTCGGGTCTTGAAACAGCACGCCAATGTCCTTGCCGAGTTTCGGCCAATGCGAGAACCCCGGAAATTCGATCGCACCCTCTGTTCTCGCCGATTTGGGCAAGAGGCCAGCAATGGCCATGGCGAGTGTGGACTTCCCCGAGCCGCTCTCGCCAATCACCGCCAGCCTGCCGCCCTTCGCGAGATCGAGAGATACATCATGCAAGGCGGCGGTCTGGCCATAGTTCACACAAAGATTCCGGACACGCAGATAAGTCTCTGTCATGGCTGCAATCTTTCGGTCCGTGACAGCCCTCGCCCAAGCAAATGTGCGCCCAGAACAGTGACCACCAGAGCGATACCCGGAACGATTGAAAGATATGGCGCGGCGCGCAAGACAGTGCGGCCCTCGGCGATCATGCTGCCCCATGTCACCCGGTTCGGATCGCCGAAACCGAGGAACGACAGTGCAGCTTCGATCAGGATCGCGGCGGCGACGGAAATGGCCGCTAGCGACGCGGCGGGTCCGAAGGCGTTGGGAAGCACTTCGCGGAAGGCGATTTCGAGCGGGCGCATGCCGAGTGCGCGCGCTGCGGCAACAAAATCGCGTTCGCGCAGTGACAGCACCTCGGCCCGCGTCACGCGGGCTGCCTGTGTCCAGGTGCCAAGGCTGATGGCAAAGATCAGCGTCGGAACGCTCGGGCCAGTGACGCTGATTGCTGCCAGGGCCAATAGGAATGCCGGCACGGTCTGGAAAGCGTCGGTGATGCGCATCAGCACCGTGTCAGCAAGACCACCCAAATATCCGGCCAGTGTGCCAACGATGCTACCAACGACCAATGCGACAGCCGCAGAAAAGCAGGCGACGAGCAGTGTCGTGCGCGTGCCATGCAATAGCCCGCCAAGCACGTCACGGCCAAGACGATCGGTACCGAGTATATGTGCAGCGGATGCAAAGGGCCGCAACATCGGCTCGCCTGTAATCGCCAGAGGGTCACCCGGCGCGATCCATGGCGCCAGCAATGCCATGAGGAGGAGAGCCGCGAGCACAACTGCGCCTACCCGTCCTTCCCGGTTCAGCATCCGCCAAAACGTCATCGCCCAATCCTTACGCGCGGATCAAGCTTGCCATAGGCGAGATCGACGACGAGATTGACGATGATCACCGTGATGGCGCTGCAAAGGATGACCCCGAGTAACAGCGGCGTATCGCGGCGCGCCACCGCTTCTGCCGCCAATCGGCCGAAGCCCGGAATAGCAAAGACACTCTCTACCACGACGCTGCCGCCCAGCATCGCTGCCGCCTGCAAACCAAGCATGGTAACCACCGGCAAGACTGCGTTGCGCGCTACATGCCGCCAGGTGATCCGCCCCCGGCTCAACCCACGCGCTTTCAGTGCGTTGACGAAAGGATCGCGCCAGATCTCGCTCATCCGGTCGCGCATCAAGCGCAGGTAAAGCGCGAGGTAGACCATGGCGAGCGAGGCAACTGGCAGGATCAGATGCGCACCGATGTCACCTATGCGCGCAAGACCTGTCTTACCGGATGCGACTGATTCAATACCGCCGATCGGCAGCCAGCGCAGATCGACGGCGAAGATCACGATGAGCACCAGACCTAGCCAGAAGCCCGGAACCGCATAGAGCGCGAGCGAGCTGGTGGACAAAAAGCGGTCGCGAAACGATCCAGGATTTGCTCCGGCGACCACGCCGAGCAGCGACCCGAGGAAGAAGGCCAGCGCTGTGGCCACGCCCATGAGCAACAACGTAATCGGCAGTCGCTCCAAAATGACCGAGGCAACAGGTCGTTCGAAGGCTGTGGACCAGCCAAGATCGCCTCGGGCAAGCGCCGACGCGTAGGCCTTGAAACGGTGAGCTGGACCTTGATCGAGACCCCATTCCTGGCGCAGTTGTGCAATCTGTTCCGCATCCATGCTGCCGGATCGCGCCACATAGGAATCCACCGCATCGCCGGAAGCAGCCTCAAGCAGGAGGAAGCTCCCAGCCAGCACCAGCGCGAGAACCGGAAGCGCCGTTGCGAGACGTCTCAGGAAAAAGGAAACGAGAGGCGGCAAGGAGAACTCCGGCTGGCGCGAATACCCGTTGAGTCTAGAGGGATTGCCGGGGAAAAACAAACGAGTTTGCACGAACAGACTAAGTCGTATATACACGTCAGTATATACACTTCTCGCTTACAGGATATGCACATGCCGCAGATTGCAAAAGTGTTTAACTCCGGCAATTCGCAGGCCGTTCGCCTGCCGAAAGAATTCCGCTTGAATGTCGACGAAGTTGAAATTTCTCGCGAGGGCGACGCGCTCATCCTGCGTCCCCACAAGACCGACAAGGAGGCCTGGAGTTCGCTTAAAGCGGCTCTCAACCACGGATTTAGCGAGGACTTTCTAGATGGAGGCCGCGACCAACCATCGGAGCAGGACCGGCCAGAACTGGACGACCTGTTCAAATGATGCGCTATGTTCTCGATACCAACGCCGTCATTCACTTGGTCTCGCGTAGATCGGACACTTTGGTCCGCCTCATTCTCGAAAAACGCGAAGGGGAGATTGGTATCCCCTCGATCGTTGCGCACGAACTCTATTTCGGCGTCTATAAAAGCCAGAAAATTTCCTTCAATCTGGAAGCTCTGCGCCTGCTTCTCACTGATTTTCCCATTCTGGAATTCGATCAGGAAGACGCACGCGTATCGGGAGAGTTGCGTAGCGTACTCGCTCAAACCGGTGCGCCGATAGGGCCTTATGATGTACTTATCGCAGGGCAAGCGAAAGCCCGTGACTTGACCGTCATTACCAACAATGTACGCGAGTTCAAAAGGGTGGACGGCCTGAAGGTCGAGGACTGGACGGCCTAGGTTTCCCCTACTCCTTCAACGACACATCCGACCAGTTCGAAACCGCCCAGCGCGGATTGTTCGATACGTTCTGCACGCTGTCGCGCGCCACGGTAATGAAGGAGAATTCGGCGACGTTGATCAGCGGCAGATCGTCGGCCACCTTCTTCTGCAGCTCCTTGTAAAGCCCGGCGCGCTTGTCGGCATCGATCTCGGAGGCGGCATCCTTGATCAGCTTGTCGACTTCCGCGTTTGCATAACCATACTGGTTGGAGAAAGGCACACCCGCTGGTAGTCCGCTTTCGAACAGGATCGTCGTCGAGATCGCCGGATCGGACCGATAGACCGGCGTTGCGACGGTAATGTCGAAATCATGATCCGTGTAGACCGCCTTCAGGTGTGCTGGCGTATCATTGCTGACGATCTGCGCATCGACGCCGATCTTGGCCAGCGCTTGGCGAAGATAATCGCCGAACTGCTTGGTTTCATTGAAGAAAGGCGCCGGCAGCAGCTTCAGCTTGAAGCGGTTTCCGTCCGCACCGCGTTTGTAGCCAGCCTCATCCAGCAAGGCCTCGGCTTTCGCAGGGTCAAAAGCGTACTTCGTCACATCGGGTTCGAAAAATGTCTTGTCGTAGGCCGGCACCGGTCCGGTCGAAGACTTGGCATAGCCGAGGAAGATCGTCTTGACGACGAAATCATGATCGATCGCATGCGCCAGCGCCTGACGCACCTTGACGTCAGCGAGTTCCTTGCGGCGATGGTTGATTTCGACAATCAATTGATAGGTAAGTCCCTCATAACCGTTGGAATAGACCTTCAGCCCCGGCACCTTGGAGATGCGTTCGAGGTCCGCGAGCGGAACGGCGGAGAATGCAGCCAGCTGGATCTCCTCGGCTTCGAGCGCATTGCCTGCCGCGGCACGGTCCGGCAGGAACTGATAAACAATCTCGTCGAGCGAGGGCTCATCCTTCTGCCAATAGGCGTCGTTGCGCTTGAGCAGGTAATATTCGCCAGGCTTGTATTCGCCGAACTTGAATGGCCCGGTGCCGACCAGTTTTTGATTGGCCGGATTCTTGCCAATATCCGTACCCTCATAAAGGTGCTTCGGCACGACCGAGGTGACCACTGGCAGAGCGTTTCGGATGAGCTGGAATGGCGTCGGCTGGGAAAATTTGAAGACAGCGGTGTGATCGTCGGGCGTCTCGACACTTTCGAGGTTCTTGAACACCACCCGCCCCAGATTCTGTAGCTTCTTCCAGACTTCCAGTGCCGAAAAGGCCACATCCGCCGAGGTGAATGGCTTGCCATCGTGCCAGGTAACGCCTTCGCGCAGTTGGAACGTGGCGGTGAGTCCATCAGCCGATCCCTCCCATGCGGTTGCAAGTCGCGGATCAAGACCATCCTTTCCATCATAGGACTGTTCGGCCAACGGCTCGATGACCTTGCTGGCGACGAAGAACACACCATTTGAAGCGACGATGGCGGGATTGAGGTTTGCCGGTTCGCTATCTCCAGCGACGACGAGACGCCCGCCTTTGACAGGCGTCGCAGTCTGCGCACGAGCCCATTCGGGTAGAACCATCATCGCTCCGGCACTCGCGGTCGTCGCGAGAAAATTGCGCCGGTTCAACAGGATACGGGACATTGTTGCAATCCTCTCAATCGGCTGAAAATGGTTCGGATAGAATCCCGCTCAACGCGGCAATGAATTGTCGGGCGAAGTCCGGCTGTGCCGAAGCGCCCATATGGCCAACACGGAGCACCTGGCCCGCCGTCTCCCCGCGCCCGAGCGAGACAAGAATGCCATGGTCGTGCAACAAGCGATCGCGCAGCGCCACATCGCTGATGTTTTCCGGCACCTTGAAAACGGTCGCCGTTGCAGAGCAGAAAGCTTCTTCCTTTGGCCACAAGGGCAGCCCAAGCTCGAACAGGCCCTTTCGCGTGATCGCCGCGGTCAGCGCATGGCGGGCCCACACGTTTTCGGGGCCCTCCTCCACATAACGGTCGAGCGCGGCGTTCAGCGCATAAATCTCACCAATGGAAGGCGTAACCGGAAAATGCTTTCCGGGTTCCGATGCATCCTTCCAGGCAAGGAGGCTGAGAAATGAGTTTACCGGCGCGTCCGGATTGGTTTCGATCTTCGCCCAGGCACGGTCGCTCATCGCAATCAGGCTCAAGCCAGGCGTGCTGCCAAGACATTTCGACGGCGACGTGATGAAGATGTCGGCATGCGCTTCCTGCGGATGCACGTCCATTCCGCCGAAGGATGACACGGCATCGACGATGAGGTAGGCGCCATGCTCCGCGACGATCGCACCGATTTCGTGCAAAGGATTGAGCGTGCCTGACGGCGTGTCGTGGTGGCACAGCGCCACAACCGAGATATCTGGCCGCTTTCTCAATACCTCGCGAATCGCCTGCGGATCGATGACATCATCATAGGGTACGGCGAGCTCGATGACTTCCTTGCCATAGCGTGATGCCCAGATGGCAAAACCTTTGCCATAGACACCGGAAACGAGGTTGAGAACGACATCTTTTTTCGAGATCAATGCGCCTGCCGCCGCCTCGATCCCAAGAATAGCCTCACCCTGCATGATCACCGGAGCAGTATCGCAGCGAAGCGCCTGACGCAGCTTTCCAGTGACGTCCGCATAGAAGATTTGAAAAGCCGGGTGATAGTCATAGAGCACCGGCGATCCCAGTGCCGCAAGGACTTCAGGATAGGCAGGAACGGGACCAGTGGTGAGCATCAGGGGCGGATTGGGAAGCATGGTGCAGACCATATTCTCGGGATTTCCAGAAACCAAGAAAAACCATTTCAATCATCTTTTTCCGGTCAGCAAATTCATTGTGCGTGGTTCGACAAGCTCACCATGAGGGGTGCTGCGTATGGCAGCGAGATATACACTGCGACGTCACCGATTGGCGTGCAACCAAACCATCTCCCTCACGGTGAGCTTGTCGAACCACGTACAAGGATTCCTGCCATCATTTTACTCCAGCGGGATCACATCGACAGACTGCTTGCCTTTCTGCGAACCGCTTGTCTTGAGCACACCCACAATGGGAGACACATCGGAATAGTCGCGGCCATAGCCGATGGTGATGTGATCGTTCCCCGCCGCCATGTTGTTGGTCGGGTCTAATTCCTGCCATCCCGCTTCGCGCCCGCACCACGCACGCACCCAGGCGTGCATAGCGTCAGCGCCTTCCAGCCGCTCCTTGCCCGGCCGCGGGATTGTTCGGAGAAAACCGCTGACGTAACCGGCGGGAATGCCAAGTCCGCGCAGCCCTGCAATCATCACGTGGCTGAAATCCTGGCACACACCCGCCTTCAGATCGAATGCCTGGCGCGCAGTCGTGCGCACGTCCGTCGCATCACCATCATAGGTGAAGTCCGCATGGATGCGCTTGTTGAGATCATTGACCACCTCCATCACCGTACGCGCATCGACAAGACTTTGCGCGGCGTAGGCCGTGATATCCGGGTCGATCGCTGCATGAGCGCTCGTGGCCAGGAAATGGTGCGGCGCATCGGCGGCAATCGACCAGACACTGCGTATCTCCTTCCGTAGCCGGGCAAGATCAGGCGAAACGTCGAGCATGTTCTGTGGCCGGGTAACATTCACTCGGGCAGCCATGGTCACATCCAGCGTCTCGTGTGGATTGCGATAGACGATCGAGGTCACACTGTTGGAGAAAAAGTCCGTGAATTCAGATCGTTCCGCTGAAACCGGATCGAACGAAAGGCTGGAGGCGACAATGCGTTGAACGTCGGGCATCGCCTGCGGCATGACCCGGATGTGATGCCGCCCGCCTGCGGCAGACCGTTCGTAATCATAGTGAAGATGAAGACGGATGTTGTAGAGCATACTAGGCCGGACCTTCAGGCGAAATAGGTGTCGGAAATCATATTGGAAAGATTACCCAGTTCGAATGCTATCGTCTCGAGCTTCTCGGGCGTGAGTTCGCTTGCCTCCATAATCGCGAGCTCGGTGTGCAGACGCAGCACTTCCTTGGAAAACAGAGGCATGTGAGTGTCCGCATCACGCGCCGGCAGCAGACCAAACTCCGTCTTGAGCGCGTCAAGCTGGAAGATGATCGAGCGCGGATTGAGTGGATCGAGTCCCAGAAGGTCAAGCACGCTGAGACGGCCTGAATAGACGCTGTACTGGCGCCGATGGGTCATGACACTGTCGCCGATCTCGAGCAGCATTTCCAGCGCTCCCTCGGCCGCATCATGGTGCGACAAGGTTGCGAGAAGGCGGGCCATCTGGATGCCACGCTCCACCCGGCGGCCGATTTCGAGGAAGCGCCAGCCGGTGAAACGATACATGTTTTCATGCACAAGGCCCGAGAACCCTGCAAGCTTGCGCAGGATGATGGTCATGGCGCGCGTGGCGTCATCGCCTGGAGAAACCGCATCGGAGAAGCGGTGGATCGTCTTCGAAAGATCCCGTAGCGCCAGCCAACCATCCGGCGAGAAACGGTCGCGAACGCGGCCTGCACTCAACATGGCGCCGTCAATGGAGCGCTGCAGTCCCTTTGGAATTGCCGTATCGAGATTGACGCCAAGCGGCTTCAGGTAGGCGCGCATTTCGTCAAGCAGCGGAGTTTCCATATTCGCCGCTTCGGCATAGCGGGCATGGCAGGCGCGTAAAATCCGTGCTGTCCCTTCAGCGCGTTCGATATAGCGCCCCATCCACATCAGGTTTTCGGCAGAGCGGCTAGGCAACGTGCCCGGCACATTACGCCGGAATGTGTCACCTTCGCGCGGCAGCAATGTATCCTTGGGCACCTGTCCACTGCTGGTAATCCAGACATCGGCAGCCTGCCCGCCCCGCTGCATGGCAATCGCGGCGGTGTCCATCGTCCGTCCAACCCGGGCAAAGCCGCCAGGCATGAAGCTCCAGCCGTCCTTGTGGCGCGCCGCAAAAACGCGCAGCACGAATGGCCGCGGTTCGAGCTTGCCATTGACATAGACCGGCGTGGTCGAAAGCGTGACTTTTTCCTGGCCGACCAGTCCGCGCCCGTCTTTCTCCAGCCGGGCGAGAAGCGCGGCCCTCGCATCCGCATCGAGCGAGGAGCCAAGCACGGTCGTGTCCACGTCCTCGAATGGCAGCCGCGTCGACAGCGCCGGGCCGATCATCATCTGGTCGATCCGGTCCATGACATGCTTGCGCTCCTTTTCCTGCCCGCACCACCAGGTGGCGATGCTTGGCAGCGCGAGATCGCGATTATGCAACGCTTTGGAAATTGCAGGCAGAAACGCCAGCAAAGCACGTGTCTCGAGTATTCCGGAGCCAAGCGCGTTGACCAGCGAGACTGATTGCTGACGCAATGCACTGACAAGGCCGGGCGTGCCGATCCACGAGTCGGTTTTAAGCTCGAGCGGATCCATATATGCGGCATCCATCCGCCGCCACAGAACGTCGATAGGCTTGAGACCGGAAACGGTACGGACCATCACCCTGCCCTTGCTGACCGTCAGGTCATCGCCTTCCAGAAGCATGAAGCCGAGATACCGGGCAATATAGGCATGTTCGAAATAGGTCTCGTTGTTGGGTCCAGGTGTCAGGATAGCGGCGCGTCCCTGTGGATCGGTAACGAGGCTCTGCAGCGAATCGCGGAAATCCTTGAAGAACCCCGCGAGACGGTGCACGTTCATGGCACCGGAAATATCCGAAAGTGCGCGTGTCGTTGCCACCCTGTTTTCCAGCGCGAAACCGGCACCGGAAGCCGCCTGCGTGCGATCACCCAGCACCCACCACCGGCCATCAGGCGCACGCCCAAGTTCGAATGCGCAAAAATGCAGGAAATGGCCGCTCGCCGGTTTTACGCCTGCCAGCGGATGCAGGAATTCCGGATTGGAGGCAATCAGATCAGGCGGCAATATTCCATCGCGGATCAGTTTTGTCTCGCCATAGATATCGGCGACGATCTCCTCCAGGAGGTCGGCTCGTTGTGTGAGACCGGCAGTGATTGTCTGCCAATCCGCCTCATTGATCAGAATCGGTATATGCGCCAGCGGCCACTCGCGTTCCTGCGTGCCGTTCTCGTCATAGACGCGGTAAAACACACCGGCATCGAGCAAGTACTGGTTGGCGCGGGCAAAACGTGTCGCGAGCTTTTCAGGACCAATCTGGTCGAGCGTATGGAGCAGTGTTTCCCAGCCCGGCCGCACCGCCCCCGATGGATCGATCATCTCATCGGCTACGTCAGGCAGGGGCTTATAGCTTGCAAGCAGGCCGGAACTTGCGCGAAATGGAGCTTGGCTCACCTTTGACATCGTCGCTTTTCGATACCTGTGTTCACACGCGTGGCCTTCGCAGATCAAGTGTCATCGGAAACTCCGCTGCGGGCTGTTCCTTTCTGAGCTCGTAAGCTCCGGCCGTGTGCCCGCGCGGCTCAAACCGGGTAAGCCTGCGTGCTTCCGCCTCGTTTGAATTCACGGGAAACGTATCATAGCTGCGCCCGCCCGGATGTGCGACATGATAGACGCAACCGCCGATAGCACGTCCGGACCATTGATCGTAGAGGTCGAACACCAGCGGCGTATTGACCGGGATCATCGGGTGGAGACCGGATCGCGGCTGCCACGCCTTGTAACGGACGCCGGCGACGGCGGTGCCTTGCACGTCGGTCATTTTCAGCGGCACTTCGCGACCATTGCAGGCGACGCTGTGGCGGGCAGGATTGAAGCCTTCGACCTTGACCTGAAGCCGCTCGACCGAACTATCGACGAAACGCACCGTACCACCAATCGCGCCCTGCTCTCCCATGACGTGCCAAGGCTCCAGCGCCTGGCGTAATTCAAGCTTGATGCCCTCATTCTCGATTTCACCGCAGAACGGAAAGCGGAACTCTAGTTGCGCCTCGAACCATTCCGGGCGGAAATCAAAGCCGTTCTGGCGCAGATCGGCCAAAACATCCAGAAAGTCCTGCCAGACGAAGGCCGGCAGCATGAAGCGGTCATGCAACGTGGTGCCCCAGCGCACAAAACTCCCCTCGATCGGCGTATTCCAGAACCGCGCGATCAATGCTCGCACCAGCAATTGCTGCGCGAGGCTCATACGGGCGTTGGGCGGCATCTCGAATCCGCGAAACTCGACCAGGCCCAGCCTTCCGGTCGGGCCATCGGGAGAAAACAGCTTGTCGATGCATATTTCCGAGCGATGCGTATTGCCCGTCACATCGACCAGCAGATTGCGAAACAGGCGGTCGACGAGCCAAGGCAGCGGCGGCGTGCCCTTGCCGGGTAACGGCACCTGCGCCATGGCGATCTCGAGTTCGTAGAGGCTGTCGTGACGCGCTTCATCGAAACGCGGCGCCTGGCTGGTCGGCCCGATAAACATCCCCGAGAACAGATAGGAAAGTGAAGGATGGCGCTGCCAGTGCAAGACCAGGCTCTTCAACAGATCAGGTCGGCGCAGGAAGGGACTGTTGTTCGGTGTCTCGCCACCGACCACCACGTGATTGCCGCCGCCTGTACCAGTATGGCGACCGTCGATCATGAATTTGTCGGCTCCAAGCCGCGTCTGCCGCGCCTCTTCATAAATCGCGGTCGTTATGTCGACGCATTCGCGCCAGTTCGACGCCGGGTGAATATTCACCTCGATGACACCGGGATCTGGCGCAACACGAATGACATTGATGCGAGGGTCCTGTGGCGGGCCATAACCCTCGATATGGACGGGTATCCCCAACCTTGCCGCTGCAGCTTCAGCCGCGCCAACAAGTTCGAGATAGTCTTCCAGCGCCTCCACCGGCGGCATGAAAACGCTTAATCGGCCATTGCGCGGTTCAACCGAAATGGCCGTGCGCACCGCGCCGCCGATTTCACCGAGCTCCTGTTCGACACGCTCCTGCTGGGTGCCCTCGGCCGCAGTGAACGAGGCCACGGTCTGCGGCGCATCCCGTACCGCGCCTCCAGGCTCAGCAACCGAATCCGGCAAAGGACCCCGCTCGACAGATGGGTCTACGGGCACGATAAACGGGTATTCGGATGGGGGAACATGCGGCAAGGAACCGAGCGGCAGGCGATAGCCAACAGGCGAATCACCCGGCACCAGAAAAAGCTTGCCACGACGGGTCGTCCATTTCTCGCTGCGCCAGCGCGGACCGGCGGCAGCCTGGCTGTTCCAGCGCTGCACGGGGAGCACGAAACCTGTCGGTTCCGTCAGTCCGCGTTCGAAGACGCGTGCCATGCGGCTGCGCTCTTCCGGATCCTTGAGCTTGGAATTGGAGGGATCAACGTTGGCGGGCAGATTGCCTTCCTTGACGATCCATTCGGCCGGGTCTTCGTAGGCAGGCGTGACCATCTCGTTCTCGACGCCGAGCACCTCGGCCATGCCGGTCAGAAGTTTGCCCGCATCGTCCGGTTTGATCTTTGCCACGCTGTTCTCGGCTGCAATCAGATCCGGATTGATCCAGATCGGTTTGCCGTCCTTGCGCCAGTAGAGGGAGAACGTCCAGCGCGGAAGGCTCTCGCCGGGATACCACTTCCCCTGCCCGTAATGCAGGAACCCGCCCGGAGCGAAACGCTCGCGCAGGCGGCGGATAAGCTTGTCTGCCTTTTCGCGTTTGGTTGGGCCGACAGCATCGGTATTCCACTCTCCGGATTCGAAATCGTCGATCGATACGAATGTCGGCTCGCCGCCCATGGTCAGGCGCACATCGCGCTCTTTGAGAAACGCGTCCACCTTTTCACCGAGTGCATCCAGCGCTGTCCAGGATTCATCGGAGAATGGTTTGGTGATGCGCGGGTGTTCGGAGACGCGTGTAACACGCATATCGAAGCCGAATTCGACATTCGCGGGTTCCGCCATGCCGGAAATCGGCGCCGCATTGCGGTAGTGCGGGGTGGCAGCCAGCGGCACGTGGCTCTCCCCAGTCAACAGACCCGATGTCGGATCAAGGCCGACCCATCCAGCACCCGGCAGATAGACCTCGCACCAGGCATGAAGATCGGTGAAATCCTCCGCCGTGCCGGCGGGCCCGTCCAGCGAAACAAGATCGGGCTTCAACTGGATCAGATAACCGGAAACAAACCGCGCCGCGAGACCAAGATGGCGTAACGCCTGCACCAGCAACCAGCTCGAATCACGGCAGGAGCCTGTACGCACGTCCAGAGTCACTTCCGGCTCCTGCACACCGGTCTCCATTCGAATGACATAGCCAACTTCGCGCTGGATACGCGCATTGAGATCCACGACGAAATTCACGGTGTTTGTCGGAGCACGATCGACCGTCGCAAGAAAATTCGAGAGCAACGGGCCGATCGGCTCGGGCTTCAGATAGATCGACAAATCGTCCTTTATGTCGTCGGGATAGGCAAAGGGCCAGGTCTCGGCGACGGGTTCGACAAAAAAGTCGAAGGGATTGTAGACTGTCATGTCGGCGATGAGATCGACTTCGATCTTCAGCTCCGTCACCGGCTCCGGGAAAACGAAGCGCGCCAGGAAATTGCCGTACGGGTCCTGCTGCAGATTGACGAAATGGTTGGCCGGACTGACCTTCAGCGAATGACTCAGAACTTTGGTCCGGGAATGAGGCGCAGGTTGCAGGCGGATCACTTGCGGCCCGAGCATGATCGGGCGGTCATATTTGTAATGGGTCAGATGATAGACTGCTGCGTGAATTGCCATGTCGCCTCAAATTTTTTTCTGAAATGCTTATCCCCGAAGAACCGTAGCCTACTCTACGCCTTTGTTAAATGTCCCTGCCAATTATTTTAGCACATCAGACCGTTGCCGCATAAACGGGCTTGGCCACACAACTTGGAACGCCGTCGCGACCTGACGAATGCAACCCTGCATCCGTTGCCGCCAAGGTCGATCACAGGCACCTTCGTCGAGTTTTGTGAGTGAAGCAGAGAACACCGAGCCAGCCGGTGTATCGGAGATGATAGGCCTCTCCGAGCTAGAGCAAGGGCCTTGCTCGCAAGACAGGAGGTGACGCTATGTGGTTTCTACCACTGCGTATCACCCTGGAATTGAAAAAGACCCGGACGAGTTGGTCAATAACGGTCCGGGTCCACTTTCAATAAAACCAGGAAAACGGAAGGCAGGCGAAAGCTTGCCTTCCACTCCCTTCCCAAACATAGCATTTCTCGACTTTTTTCCAAGCTCTATGTGTTTCAGCGAAAGAGGTTCCCTTCGAACGTTCTTTCCTCTACTGGTTATTGTGATGGTTTCTCCGGCAAGACAACGCTGGAGATGAAAAGGGAACACGGTGAGGCGTACCCAAAAGGGACCGAGACCGTGGCTGCCCCCGCAACTGTAAGCGGTGAGTGAGGCTCGATAGCGCCACTGGTGAAAACCGGGAAGGCCGGGCCAAACCGAGACCCGCGAGCCAGGAGACCTGCCATCAATACTGAAATTCGAACCGGACGGGGTGTGCCGGGAGCGATGCGATGTTTCCCGCTGCAACGGTCCCCTTCGCGGGTCCGTGTCTGATGGCTACATTGTCCGTTCCCTGATCCCGTCGCCAGCAGATGGACGGGAATGAGCACCCCAAAGATTTTCTCCCGCATCAGGCCAGTTCTTGCCATCGTCGCATCGCCACTCTTTACATACGTTATAACGTTACGTAATGGAGGTGTTGTGCGCTGCGGCTTTTGCCGCATTTCAACATCCGGAGAACTTCGCTCATGAGTCATACCGTGCTCAACGCAGACGCCGTGACTTATCGCATCGCCGGCGAGACCCTGGTCGACAAGGCATCCTTGACGATCGAATGCGGTGCACGCCTGGCGATCATCGGACCGAACGGTGCCGGCAAGTCGACCTTGTTACGCATGCTGGCAGGTCTTCTCCAACCAGCCTGCGGCAATATCACCCTCAATGACAAGAGCGTCAGCCATTTGACGCCGCTTGAGCGTGCCCGGCAGTTTGCCTTTGTCGGCCAGACCGACACGCCGGAGCTCCAGCTTTCCGTCGAAGATTATGTCTCTCTCGGCCGTATTCCGCATGTTGGCGCCTTTACCAAGGTACGGGAACGCGAGATCGTGGTTGAAGCCCTGCATCGCGCGAAGATTGCTCAGTTTTCGCGCCGAGCCATCGGATCGCTGTCGGGCGGCGAGCGTCAGCGCGTACAGTTGGCGCGGGCCATTGCCCAACAACCGGCTGTGTTATTCCTTGATGAACCAACCAACCATCTCGACCCCAGGGCGCGCAGCGAGTTGCTGTCACTGGTCGCCGGACTTGACCTAACGACAATCGCGGTCCTGCACGACCTGCCTTTGGTCGCGCCCTTTGCCACGCATGTCGCGGTCATGCACAACGCCCGGGTAGTCGCCACCGGCACCCCCGATGAAACGCTGACGCCTCGGGTTGTCGGCGACGTCTTCAATCTAGACGTTTTGCGCTTGCGCCACCCATCGCAAAACCGCGACCTCATGGTGTTCGAGACGCCAGAACCATCGCCATCAGTCAACCCCACGCACGGAGCATTTGATGAAAAAGACAATTCTTGCCCTCGCACTGACCGTAGTCTCGACGCCCGCTTTCGCATTCCCGGTTACTGTCGACAGTTGCGGCAAGCCGTTGACTTTCGATGCCGCGCCAAAACGAGCCGTGGTCCAGGATCTTAATATGAGTGAAATGGCCTTCGCACTCGACCTGCAATCCTCAATGGTCGGTGTGACCGGCATCACTGGCTGGTACAAGGTGGATGACGCCTTCAAGAAGCAGCTTGGTCAAATCCCGGAACTCGCTTCCAAGGAACCGACGGTGGAAAACCTCGTCGCCGCCAACCCCGATTTCTTCTTTGCCGGCTGGTACTATGGGATGAAACCCGGCGGTGACGTGACGCCGGATACGCTTGCGCCCTACGGCATCAAAACCTTCGTCTTGACCGAGAGCTGCGTCCACCTCGACAAGAATCGCCCCGCCGCCTCGATGGATCTGCTCTATCGTGACATAACAAAACTCGGCAAGATTTTTGGCAAGGAGCAGCAGGCCGAGGCATTGGTTGCCGGCTGGAAGACACAGCTTGCGGAGATCAAGAAGAGAATCAGCAACAGCGGCGAAACCCGTGTTTTCCTTTATGATTCCGGCGAGGACAAGCCCTTTACTGCGGGCAAGTTCGCAATGCCGACGGCACTCATCAGCGAGGCCGGCGGTACCAACATCATGTCCGACATGGAGACGAGTTGGGGCACGACGTCATGGGAAACCGTCGCGGCGCGCAACCCGCAATTCCTCATCCTGCTCGATTATCAGGATGGTGCAGGCTATCAAAAGCTGCTCGACTTCCTCAAAGCGCATCCAGCGATGAAGGAAACCGATGCGGTGATGAATGAGCGTTTCGTGGCACTGCGCTATGCCGAGCTCACCCCCGGTCCGGCCAACATCGAAGCGATCGGCAAGATCGCCAAAGCCATGCATCCGGAAGCTTTCTGAGTGCAAGCCCGACAACGCATTTCGCTCGTGGCAGGGGTGATGCTGGTCATCGCCCTCGCTCTGCTATCCATCGCCTACGGCTCGACTGTCATACCCGTGAGGGATGTTCTGAATGCCTTCGCCCATGCGGCGGGTCTCAGCGATCTAGACACCACGATACCAATCGAGCGCATTGTCGTCGATCTGCGCCTGCCGCGCGTCATACTGGCCATCTGCGTCGGCGCCGGACTCGGCATTGTCGGCGCGATGTTGCAGACGGTGACGCGAAACGATCTCGCAGACCCCTTCCTGTTCGGGCTATCGTCGGGTGCGGCAGCCGGTGCGGTTTCGGTGATCAGCATTTTCGGGGACCGCTTCGGCATCTGGACGCTGCCGATCGCTGCGTTTTGCGGCGGCATGCTCGCTGCGATCATTGTGCTATTGCTTGTACGGCGCGTACAGGGTCAGGGGCCGGAACGCATGATCCTTGCGGGTCTTGCCGTCTCGTTCCTGTTTGCCGCACTCACCAACTACATGGTGTTTTCCGGCGATCAGCGCGCCGCCCATTCCGTCCTGTTCTGGACACTTGGAGGGCTCGGCCTCGCACGCTGGGAAAACCTGCCGCTGGCATTGCTGGGCCTCACCGCAATCCTGATCCACGCGCTCTATAACCACCGCAACCTCGATGCGTTTCTCGCCGGCGAAAATACGGCGGAAAGCTTGGGCGTCCGCGTCAACCGTACACGCAACACAGTCTTCATCGTCTGCGCATTTTCAACGGCGATCTTCGTTTCGGTCGCAGGCGTCATCGGTTTTGTCGGTTTGATGATTCCGCATATCGCACGGCGTTTTGCAGGTCAGCTTCATGCGGGCCTGATCCTCACCTGCGCAGTGCTCGGCGCAACGTTGATCCTCCTGAGCGACCTTGCCGCACGGCTTCTGCTCGCGCCGCAGGAACTGCCGATCGGCATCGTTACCAGCTCCGTCGGGGCGTTCTTCGTGGTGACGCTGCTGTTACGCAAGCGGTCGGGCTAGAACCTGCCCCGCGCCACGAAGCTTGGATTGGCGAAGTCCGCATCATTGGCCTGATTGCGGCGGCCATAGGTCAGCGGCTTGCCGTCAAGCGTAAGCGTGATACCGCCCGCGGCGCGCAGAACCGCATCGCCTGCCGCCGTGTCCCATTCCATCGTCCGGCTGAGCCGCGGATAGATGTCCGCCTCGCCCCGCGCCAACAACCCGAACTTGATCGATGAGCCAACCGAGACGCAGTCGGCGATGGCGAAGCCTTTCAGGTACTCGTCGGTTTCCGGCGTACGATGCGAGCGGCTGGCGACGGCAATCATTTCCTTCGGCGCAGTCCGGCAGGAAATGCTGTTGCGCGTGGTCACGCTTCCGGCGGAATCGACGGTCACTTCCTGCGCGCCGTCCGGGCCGCCGGTGAACAGCCACCCGCGTACCGGAGCATAGACGATGCCCAGCACCGGAGCGCCGTCTTCTATCAGGGCGATGTTTACAGTGAAATCACCATTGCGATTGACGAACTCGCGCGTGCCATCGAGCGGATCAACCAGATAAAAACGGTTGCCGAGATCGCCGGGCACATGCCCGCCGGAAATCTCTTCCTCCGCCACGATCGGAATGTCGGGCGTTGTCTGGCGCAGCGCCTCCAGGATGATCGCTTCCGCCGCGCGGTCTGCCGCCGTGACCGGCGAATTGTCGTCTTTCAACGCGACATCGCAGCCTTCTATGTAAATGCGCAGAATTTCGCGCCCGGCGGCAATCGCTGTAGATTCGAACACCTGAAGCAGAGCAGGATAGTTTACGGCGTTCATGCCTTCCCCTCTGGGCTGCTGCCCACGGCCATGTTGATATTCACGATCATGCCGCACCGAAAACGGTGGTGTTCGAGCACCGGAGCGCAGTGGACTTGAAGTCCATGAGCACCGGAGCGCAGAAAAACGCCGTTTGCAGGCCGGCATGGCGTGAATATCAACATGGCCTAGATCGACCACGAACTCTGATCGTAATTAAAGATAATGCCGTGCTCTACAAGAAGCTTTTCGACCTCGGAAGCAAGTTCTTCCGTCGTCCGGCCAACTGTCTTCAAATGCAGTTCCGGATGCTCCGGCGCTTCATAGGGCGAGTCTACGCCGGTGAAGTTCTTGATCTCGCCGCGCAGTGCCTTGGCATACAATCCCTTGGGGTCACGCTTCGCGCACTCCTCGAACGGCGTATCGACAAAGATCTCGAGAAATTCACCATCATCCAGCAGTTCGCGCACCATGCGGCGCTCGGAAACGAACGGCGAAATGAACGATACCAGCACGATCAACCCAGCGTCTGCCATCAGCTTGGCCACCTCGCCGACACGGCGGATGTTCTCGACACGGTCTTCTTCGGTAAAGCCAAGATCGCGATTGAGACCATGACGGACATTATCACCATCGAGAATATAGGTGTGCTTGCCGAGCGACGACAGGCGCTTCTCGACCAGATTAGCGATCGTCGATTTGCCGGAACCCGATAGACCAGTGAACCACACGACTGCGGGTTTCTGGTCTTTTTGGGCGGCGCGCGATGCCTTGTCGACGTCGAGCGCCTGCCAGTGCACATTGGAAGCACGGCGCAGCGCAAAGTCGATCATGCCGGCGCCGACCGTCGCATTGGTCAGGCGGTCGATCAGGATGAAGGAGCCCGTCGAACGGTTCGACTTATAGGGGTCGAAGGCAATTGGCTCCTGCGTCGAGATATTGACGACGCCGACTTCATTCAGGTCAAGCGATTTAGCTGCCTCCTGCGCGAAACTATTGATATCGATTCGATATTTGAGATCGGTGATCGTCGCAGTGACCTGATCTGTCTCCGTCCGCAGGATGTAGGATCGCCCCGGGATCAGCGCATGATCGGCGAACCACACGACGTTGGCAGCGAACTGGTCCGCGACGTCAGGCCGTGCTTCGGGCGCGACCAGCATATTGCCGCGCGAAACCTCGATCTCGTCATCGAGAACGATCGTGACCGCTTCGCCCTCGCCGGCAGACTTGAGGTCGCCGTCCCAAGTGACGATACGCTTGACCCGCGAGGACTTGCCGGATTTGGCGACGACGACTTCGTCGCCCGGCGCAACGCTGCCCGAGGCAATGGTGCCGGAAAAACCGCGGAAGTCGAGGTTGGGCCGGTTGACGAACTGAACCGGAAAGCGGAACGGACGTGCGTCATCGGTGCTTTCCAACGGCACGTTCTCCAGATGCTGCAACAGCGCCGGTCCCTTGTACCAGGGAAGGTTTGCGGATGGACCGATGACATTGTCGCCAAAGCGCGCCGAAAGCGGGATGGCCTGTATTGTCTTGAATCCGAGTTTGCTCGCAAACTCCTGATAATCCGCGACAATCTTGTCAAAGACATCCTGCGAATAGTCCACGAGATCGATCTTGTTGACGGCAAGAATGATGTTGCGAATGCCAAGCAGAGACGCGATGAAGCTGTGACGCCGCGTCTGGCGCAGGATGCCCTGCCGCGCATCGACCAGCACGATTGCAAGGTCCGCAGTCGAAGCGCCGGTCGCCATGTTGCGTGTGTATTGTTCATGGCCGGGCGTATCGGCGACGATGAACTTGCGTTTCGGCGTCGAGAAGAAGCGGTAGGCGACGTCGATGGTGATGCCCTGCTCGCGTTCAGCTTCCAACCCGTCGACCAACAGGGCGAAATCGATATCTTCGCCATTGGTGCCGTGCTTGCGGCTATCCTTGGTCAGCGCTGCCAGCTGGTCCTCGAAGATCAGCTTGGTGTCGTAGAGCAGACGTCCGATGAGTGTGGATTTGCCGTCATCGACTGAGCCGCAAGTGAGAAACCGCAGCAGCGATTTCTTCTCTTGTTCGGCCATATAGGCGTTGATTTCCTCGGCGGCTGAAGCTGCAGGCGAAATCTTGATCTGTCCTAGCTGAGAGCGAGATGAGGTCATATTGCACCGTTCTGCCGGAGAGAATTGGTTTCAAGGTCAAGGGATTTGGCGAGGCCGATGTTTTTCCAACGGACGATGCCAAAGTCCGAAGGAATTGGAACAAATTCACCCGGCCCTTCGGGTTTCCGGCTGGCGGCCAACCACTTTGTCGGGTGGCTTCGTCCGATGAACCACATCGGCCTCGCCACCTTCCGCGTGGATTGCCTCCCCAGCCGGGAAACAGAACGTGCGCAATATGACTTCATCTCGCTCTGGCCATCAGAAATAGCCCTCACGCTTCTTCTTCTCCATGGAGCCCGCTTCGTCCTTGTCGATCATGCGCCCCTGCCGCTCGGAGGTGCGCGAGACGAGCATTTCGCTGACGATTTCTGGCAGCGTTGCCGCATCGGACTCAACAGCCCCCGTAAGAGGATAGCAGCCAAGCGTGCGGAACCGCACCATTTTCTGCTGCAGCACTTCGCCGGGAAGCAGTTGCATGCGTTCATCATCGCGCATGATCAGCGTGCCGTCACGCTCGACGACCGGACGCCTCGCGGCAAAGTACAGCGGAACGATCGGAATATCCTCCTGCATGATATATTGCCAGATATCGAGCTCCGTCCAGTTGGAGATCGGAAACACGCGGATGGATTCACCCTTGGCGACGCGGGTATTGTAGATCTTCCACATTTCCGGCCGCTGGTTCTTCGGGTCCCAGGAATGCTGCGCATTGCGGAACGAGAAAATCCGCTCCTTGGCACGAGACTTTTCCTCGTCACGGCGTGCGCCACCAAAGGCCGCATCGAACCCGTATTTGTCGAGTGCCTGCCGCAGTGCGACGGTTTTCATAATGTGGGTATGTGTGTTGGAACCATGCGTGAAGGGACCGATGCCCTGCTCGATGCCTTCCTGATTGCTGTGCACGAGAAGATCGAAGCCAAGTCGCTGAGCTTCTGAATCACGAAATGCGATCATCTCCTTGAATTTCCACGTGCTATCGACGTGGAGGAATGGAAATGGCGGCTTGGCCGGATAGAAGGCCTTCATCGCCAGATGCAGCATGACGGACGAATCCTTGCCGATCGAATAAAGCATCACGGGATTGGAGAATGTCGCCGCGACCTCACGAAAAATATGGATTGCTTCGGCTTCAAGACGCTGGAGATGCGTCAGGTTCTTGGTCATGAAAATTACTATCCACTCTCGCTGCCAGCATCAGGCGCAACGAATATCAACTGAATCACGCGGCGTATCAATATCGCCATTGCTCGCGGCAACATAGTGGAACGGCGATATTTAAGGAAAGGATGGTTTCACAAGGGATGCGAAATCCGCGCCAATTTATTGCCGTGAACGACATTTTATCAGAATGCGATTCCATAGCAGCGCAACGCCGGAGTCCAGCTTTTTTAAAACATGCAATCCGTGGAAAATTGATCCGGGATTTTTGGGGCGACGTTGGAAGACCTATTGAGAATTCAGCCTGATGCACGTCAGGGGTGGATTATCGAACCTCTTCCGGTGGGATCACGCCCTTCGTCAGGATAAAACACCCATAAAACCGCCGCTCGCCAGTCGCGATAACGCAATAGGCATTCTTGGCATGTTCATAGAAGTCCATCCGGTCGATGGAGACCATCGGCCAATGCTTGCCTTCCGCGGCGTCGATCTCGGCCTGCATTTCCACTTGCACATCCGGGATTTCGTCGGGACTGCCAACGATTTCCATGCGCGCGGCGGCGTCGTCGATGAACGTGTCGAGCGGCATGACCGAGAGAATGGCACGCGCGGCTCTCGGCGCGGTCACAGCGTCAATACGCAACAGCCGGCCGAGCCGTGTCTGGCGCGCAATGGAATCCCCCGGAAAATTCGTATCGCATATGACCAGCCGATCGCCATGGCCCATAGCTCTCAGCGCGTAGAGCACATCCGCATTCAGCAATGGATCCAGATTCTTGAGCATGTTTCCTCCCGATATGTCTGATTATTTCGCGCGATTGTGCAGAAATTGGTTGAATTCTTCGGCCGTCGCATAGGACTTCTGCGTGCCTTGGCGGGTAATCGAGTCGGCGGCATAGAGCGCCGCTTTCCTGAGCGAAGCCTCGAGCTCCCGACCCTCAACGTAGTAGCGGGCGAAACTGCCAATGAAAGCATCGCCAGCGCCTGTCGTGTCTTTCGGCTTGACCTTGAGAGGCTCGATCAATGTCGAGGAACTTGCTGTGATCAAGCGCGCGCCGCGTGAGCCGAGAGTGACGATGACCGTGCGGATACCCTTGTCGATCAAGGAACGCGCTGCCGTTTCAATCTCGGCGTCTGTCCCGGTAGGCATGCCAGTCAGCAGCGCCAGTTCGGTTTCGTTGGGAACCACGAAGGTTGCCTTGGTGACCTGTTTCGGATCAAGATCAGGCGCAGCGGGTGCCGGATTGAGGATCGTTTCGATGCCATGCCGATCAGCGAAGGCAATCGTATAATAGACCGTCTCGAGCGGCACTTCCAATTGCATCAGAATGAGGTCGCACCGCTTCAAATCTTCTGCAGCCGCATCGATATCGGAGGGCTTCAGATCATTGTTCGCGCCCTTGATGATAAAGATCGAGTTCTCGCCGCTTTCATCGACAAAGATCGGCGCAACGCCGCTGGATTTGCCCGTAACGGTCCCAACATGCGACACATCGATGCCGTTGCTCTTGAGGTTGTCGATGGTGCTTTGACCGAAAACGTCGTCGCCAACCTTGGTGACCATCATCACATCGGCACCAAGCCTTGCGGCAGCGACGGCCTGATTGGCGCCCTTGCCGCCAAATCCCATCGAGAATGCCGGTGCTTCCAAAGTTTCTCCTGGCGCCGGCATGCGGATGATCGATGTGACGAGATCGGTCATGTTGCTACCAACGACCGCGATGCGACGTGCCATATCTGTTTCCTCTCAATAGTCTTTTGCCAATGATCTATAGCAATGATTAGCCGGAAAGGAACAGGTCTTGTCATGAAATGACTGGCTGGGGCGGGAGGGTTCGAACCTCCGAATGGCGGTACCAAAAACCGCTGCCTTACCACTTGGCTACGCCCCAAAATGTCAACGCTGGTGGGAATATTCGGCGTGACAGCGCGGCCTTATAACCTCTGGTTCCAGCTTGCGCAACGTGAATGATTGGAGAGTTTGTACCTTTCCGCAATTGTTTCCGCGTTTTCCATAACCAAAGCCAGGACAGGGCATTGGACCTAAGTCGGGGTTCTGTTCAGAAATGCATATCGCTAGGCTGGAGCACTATTGCGTTTTGACGGCGAAGCAGCAGCACCGTGCCAGCCGGTGCAATCAGGGGGATGGGCCTCCCTGGCTGAGGCATACGGCCAATATGCTGTCAAAACTTGGAGTGAAGCGAATGTGGTTTCTACCGCTGCGCATCACCCTAGAAGTGCGAAAGACCCGAACGAGCTGGACACTCACGGTTCGGGTCTCATTCGCGCTAAACTAGGATTGGGAGGTGGGCTTCGGCCTGCCTCCTATCCAAGTGAGAATATAGCACTTCTCAAGGATTTTCCAAGAGTGCTAAGTGACCACTCCAGAGTCATATAAGTAGTGGAATCATCATTGACTGCCATCATCGCTTCTTTTCTTGCCGCTGCCGTCGCAAGTGCCGTCTTGTTGGCGATCATAATGCGGGCGCTTCCTGCGGATTTCCTCGGCGCGGCGATGACCGAGCGCTCCAATCATACGCAGGCGGCCCGTCAATTGGGCGGCCTCGCAATCGTTCCGGTCATCATTGTTTCGCTGTGGATATTCGGCCCTGCGTCCGGCCTTGACCAGCAGTTCCTTAACGCCACAAGTCTTGCGGCAACTCTGCTCTGGATTATCGGTTTCCTCGATGACCGCCATCATTTGCCCGAGACAATCCGGCTGGCATCGCAAGTCGCAGCCTCGGCGATTGCAGTCCATGGGCTCGGGGCAGACTTTCGCCTGCTGCCGGAACTCATGCCTTTCCTTGTGGAACGTGGCCTTCTCGTTCTCGCCCTCGTCTATTTCATTAATCTGACCAATTTCATGGACGGCCTCGACCTGATGGTCGTCTCAGGCCTCGGCATTCCCCTCGCCCTGCTTGCCGTGTTTGCGGTCTTCGGACTTGCCATGCTCGGGACCGGCAGCCTTGCCGCTTCGATTGCGGGAGGGCTATTAGGCTTTGCCGTCTTCAACCGGCCGAAGGCGAGCGTGTTTCTCGGTGATTCCGGCAGCTTGCCCATCGGCTTGCTCAGCGGGCTTGCCTTCTTTCGGCTTGGCCATGATCTGTCGATCTGGGCCGGGCTGATTCTGCCGCTGTTTTTCATCGGCGACGCAACATCGACGCTGCTAATGCGGCTGGCGGCTGGCGACAACATTTTCGCCGCGCATTCCAAGCACGCCTACCAGGTGGCGAAACGTTCCGGCTGGTCGGTCTGGAGTATCATCATCAGCGTTGGCGTGCTCAATGTGATACTTGGAGCCTGCGCCGTTGCAGCGGCACAACACGATCTGTTTCGCGCTGCAGGTATTCTCGTGGCGCTGATGGGTGTCGGGTTCGTCTTGCTCCGGTTTCGAGCCAAATTGCGCTAGGATCTAGGAGGTTGCGTACTCGAAGAGCAGCTTGCGCACAGCATCGGCGTCCTGCTTTTCGATCAGTTGCCGCAACTCCGTAATCGCTTCGGGCAAATGGTTCACGGAATTGGCGCCGCGCTTGGCGCGCAGGATTTTGGAATGGTTCGTTGGTGATACGCCAGTCGGATCGTAGAACAGCTCTTCATGCAGTTTCTCGCCATCGCGTATACCGACGGTGACGATTTCGATATCACCCTCGGGATGGAGGGTGTCCTTGATTGAAAGGCCGGCAAGCAGAATCATGTTTTCCGCTAGATCGCGGATGCGTACGGCTTCGCCCATTTCGAGCAGCAGAATATCCCCTCCCTCGGAAAGCGCTCCCGCCTGAATGATCAGTTCCGCAGCTTCGCGCACCGACATGAAATAACGGGTCATGTCGTCATGGGTGACCGTCAGCGGACCGCCATGAGCAATTTGCTCGCGAAACAGCGGCACGACCGAACCGCTGGAACCGATCACATTGCCGAAGCGAACCGAAGCGAATATCTGCCCGCTCCCCTGTCTGCTCGCCTCATCGCCATGATAGCGTACGATAAGCTCGGCCCAGCGCTTGGTCGCGCCCATGACATTGGATGGCCGCACGGCTTTGTCGGACGAAATGAGGACGAAATTTCTGACCCCTGCCTCGCGAGACAATGCGGCCAGCACGTCCGTGCCGACGACATTGTTTCGCGCGCCCTCGACAACATTTTCCTCCACCAGCGGCACATGCTTGTAGGCGGCACAATGATAAACGTTCTCGATCTTGTGCGCTGCAAGCACGGTTCTGATCAACGGTGCATCGGCGATCGAACCGAGCACCGGGATGATCAGGCAGTCGCTGACCGCAGCAAGCTCGCGATGGAGTTGATAGATACTGTGCTCATTGACATCGAAAATTACCAGCTTCGCCGGCGCCAGCTTGACGATCGTGCGGCAAAGCTCCGACCCGATCGATCCGCCGGCTCCGGTCACAAGAATGGCGCGGTCTTCCACGGTTTTGTCGAGCAGTGCCGGATCAGCCGGTACCGGCGAGCGGCCGAGCAGATCGTCGATGTCGATGTCGCGCAGATGGCTGATCAGGTATTTTCCTGCAGTCAAATCCGAAATCGCCGGAAGAATTCGCACCTTTACATCGAGCGATTTCAACCTGCCGATCAGACGGCGGCGCTGGATACCGCTCAGGGCGGAGGTCGTCACGATCAACTCGTTGATGCCGAAATTGTCGATCAGCGTTTCGAGCTGCGATGTCGGGTAAACGCGGATGCCAAGAATATCCATGCCATGCAGGCCCTTGTCATCATCGACAAAACCCGCGACGAAGACTTCGTTCTGCGACCTCAAGGCGTTTGCCAATTGGCGGCCGGCATCGCCCGCGCCGAATATGAGACACTGCCGCGCCAGCAGCTTTTCACGTAGAGGGCTCCATAAAAGCCATTTTGCGGCAAAACGGCTGCCGCAGATGAGACCGATGCTGAGCACCCAATAGAGAAACGGTATGGCGCGAGGCACGCCTTCGGCGCCGGTCATCAACGTAAGGAAGGCGAGGCAGACCCAGAGAATGACGGAGATCGTCACGGCCTGAATCATCGTCCAGATTGCCTTGTCAGGAAGGTAGCGGATGACAGAGCGGTACAACCCGAAACGCACGAACACCGGCAGGCCGATAAGCGGCGCAGCGACCATCAACAAGGCTTGCTCGCTGTTCGGGATAAAAAACTCACCGAATCTCAGCAAATAGCTGAGCCAAATAGCGAAAGTCAGCGTCACCATGTCAAAAATGACAAGGAGTATCTGCTTGTAACGACGCGGCATCATCGAGACGCTTTGCCGAAAGATTTCCAATTTCATTAATCCTCAGTGCTCGGAGAATAAAGACCTGCTGGTTCGGTGTGTATCGCACCTGATATAAACGCAAGACCAGTAACATAGGGCGTTATAAATGCAATGCCGGTTTCGGCAGTGTCCCCTGCTTCTGGTTGCTATCTTTTTTGCCTATCTAGCGAGTTGATGTCGTCGTGGTTCCCCGTTAGTTCCAGCAGATAGAACCGATCACCGACCTTGGTCATCGCTATGCGCAGCCGAATATCAGCTCGGATAGTGTAATATTTCGAACCGCTGCGTTTCTTGAAATCAAGATCCTGATGATGAGGTTCACCTACGAAAAGCTTCAGTGCATTCCTGACCAGCAGTTGTTGATCAGAAGACAATTTTGAGAGCGATTTCTTGAAGCGGGTTGTATAGTCCAGCTCGATCATTATTGAGCGGCAATCCGGTCAAACCAAGCATCAAAATCATCGATTGATTTGAGCACATCACCCACTGGTTTATTATCGGGATGATATTCCTCGACAACGGAATCAATCTTCGATTTGACGTCGTATATAAGTTCGAGCTGCACACTCATTGCGGCTTGACCGCGCTTTCCAATTTCTTTGGCCAAATCAGATACAGCCAAGGTAGGTACCAAATCAATGTTGGTTTGTAAGGACTTAGCAATCTGATCCAGCCGCGCGGTAACTTGAGGGATTGCTTCATCTATTAAAAAATTCGTTGAATTGCCGGTTTCGTCTTCGGAAGCCTTATCGAAGAGACTTTTGAGCTTTTCAAGCGAGATCAGGAGATTCGAGTACCAAATAGAGACCTGTCTCTGATAAAGCTTGAGTGCTTCATTGAAGTCACTCATGGGGTTCGGATCATTTATCAGAGGGCGCGCGACTAAGTTCGGAGAAGTCGGCAACTCCGCGGCAAATCCTTCAAATTCCTGCTTGAACGCTGTTAAACCCATCAAAACACTCCTTATAGAGTTATATGGGAGTTCCCTTGTATTTGTCACCAACTATCATTTCTAACAGGCGTTTCCTCGCTGGCTGTTTATCCACCACCTGTGAGGCGGCTTTAGAGTCGTTGGTCTTGATCGATTGCTGAAAGGACAGCCAGATGGACCAGACGACGACAAACCTCAAATTACCCTATATAGCGCCGTCGCAGGCGCAAAAGCATGTCACCCACAACGAGGCTATCCGGGCGCTCGATGCACTGGTGCAGCTCTCGGTGATGAGCCACAAACTGAAAAATGCCCCGCCTGAGCCCTCGGAAGGAGACCGTTACATCGTCGCGTCCGAGGCCGTCGTGCCATGGGCGGGGAAGACGGACCAGATCGCCGCGTGGCAGGATGACGCCTGGGCGTTCTTCCAGCCGCAGGAGGGCTGGCATGCCTGGGTTGCAGAAGAGCAAACCTTCGTCGTTTTCAATCGCAATTCCTGGAGCAGGGTAACGAGCGGAACCAACCCTGTGGATTCCGTCGGTATCAACACGGTCGCTGACGAGAACAATCGGCTGGCGTTAAAAAGCCCCGCCTCGCTGTTCGATCATATTGGTGGCGGGCATCAGCTGAAAATAAACAAGGCGGATGACGACCATGCCGCTTCGTTGCTTTTCCAGTCCAATTATCAGGGCCGGGCCGAGATGGGCACAATGTGGGGTCGTGATTTTCATATCAAGACCAGCTCCGACGGCAATCAATGGCAAGACGCCATGGTCGTCGATGGCGCCACAGGGATGGCCCGTTTTCCCTCAGGCGTCGCTCATTCGGCCACCAGCAAGAAGCAGTCCAGTCTGATTTTCCTCCCGCCAAGCGACAACGGCACGATGATTTTCCAGTCGCTGGGGGTTCGCACCCAAGCCCTGAAGACCGCCAAACTGGCTTCGATCAGCGCTGATATCGTGACTTTCACCAGCAATACCGCCGGCGAATTCTTCGGCGCCGCCATGCGCGGCCTGTCGATGGTTCGCATCTGGAATGTAACCAAAACACCGGCGCAACCGGTCTTCGCCAAATGGGATACTGCAGCGAATCAGCTGCAAGTGAGGAACGCCGACGACATCAAGCTATGGTCTGCGGGCGATACGATCCAGCTTGGCGATCCGCTTACCGGCCTCATCGCGGTTGATGTCTCGCCGCTGATGCAGAAACTTCTGGGTAGCGTATTCCGGCAAGACGGCCTTCTACTCGATGCAGGCAACACCGGGAATATCACCGTGGCCTGCAGGGATCTGTCTCCTGCATCCGCATCCAACCTCGTCTACGTCAAGAGCGATGAAGCTCGTAGCTTCAGCGTGATCGGCGTTTACGGGTGAGAGAGAGCCTTGAGAATTCAGCCTGATGAGGCAGCTGGTGTGGTTTTCGAGAACCGGAGCGCAGTGGACTTTTGGGTCCATGAGCACCGGAAGCACAGAAAATCGCATCAGATGTCCATCAGGGTGAAGCTATCAAGGCTCTCTCAACTGCCTCTGTAGGTCGAATACCCCCACGGCGTTACCAACAGAGGCACATGATAATTGCCATCGGCATTCGCTATCGAAAACCGGAGAGGAATATCGTCAAGGAACGGAGGCTCGTCACGGGCAATCTGCGATGTCTTGAAATAGTCCTCGATGAAGAACGTCAACTCATACTGACCAGCCACCATCTCATCCGGCGATAGCAGCAGCGCATCTGTCCTGCCATCCGCATTCGTAACCGCAGTCTTGAGCAAATGACGGCCGGTTTCATCGATCCGGTGCAGGGTCAACGCCATTCCGGCGGCCGGCTTTCCCGCTGCCGTATCGAGCACATGCGTGGATAACTTTCCCATCAAAAGCTCCTCATGCAAATAAATCGTCGAGACGAAAGCGTGCGATCAAAGCGATCTGCCGCAGCGCTTCGGTTACCTCTTCTCCGGAGTTATGGTTCAGGCGTTGGCGGAACGCCGCCATGATAGAATGCTTGTCATGACCTCGAACCGCAAGAATAAACGGGAAGCCGAAACGGCTCTGATACGCGTTGTTCAGCCGATGAAACTCTTCGAACTCAGCGTTCGTCAACCGGTCGAGACCGGCGCCCTTCTGCTCGCTCGTCGATTCCGCTGTCAGATTTCCCTGCCGCGCCGCCTTACCCGCGAGACTGGGATGTGCCCGTATCAGTCCGAGTTGCGCCACCTGCCCCGAGGCGTTCACGGCATTGACCATCGCTGCGTGCAGGTCCTCGGTGCCGGCAAAAGGCCGTAACTTCGCGACAGTCTCCGGAACCCAAGGCGAGTGCTCGAATATGCCGCCCAGCGCTGCAACGAAATCCGCGGCATCGAGGGAGTTGAGTTTGTCTAATGTCATATGCTGCATCGATGTTCCAATATAACAAGATAGCAATGCTGCTGTGCGTGGTTCGACAAGCTCACCATGAGGGAGGCGGGTTGTTTGCAGGTAACGAAATTCTGCGATGTAGGCGATTGTCGTTGCAGCACTCTACCTCCCTCATGGTGAGCTTGTCGAACCACGCACGGCAGCATTGCTATCGATCATACGCCAATCACTGCCTCTGCATGCCGCACAGCCCGCAAAACTGCCTCCGGGGTCGCAGGCGCATCGAGCTGCGGCACCCCGCCACGGATCGAAGCGATTGCATCGCGAATGGCCAGCCACACCGATATGCCAAGCATCAATGGCGGCTCACCGATCGCTTTGGAGCGAAACACTGTTTCTTCCCTGTTGGGCATATTGTCGAGAATGCGCACATTGAACTCAGGCGGTACGTCGCGCGATCCGGGTATCTTGTAGGTCGATGGCCCGACAGTCCGCAGCTTGCCTGCTTTGTCCCACCACAATTCTTCGCACGTTACCCAGCCCATACCCTGCACGAAAGCGCCCTCGATCTGGCCAAGGTCAATGGCAGGATTGAGCGGCGAGCCGACATCCTGCAGGATATCGGCGCGCAGGCAACGCGTTTCGCCCGTAAGCGTGTCGACAGCAACTTCCGCCACGGCAGCGCCATAGCTGAAATAGAAGAAAGGCCGGCCTTTCATCGTCTTGCCGTCCCAATGAATCTTCGGCGTCGCATAGTGTCCGGCTTCCGAGAGCTGGATGCGCTTGGCCCAGGCCATTTTCGCCAGTTCACCGAAGGATACCGAGCGATTATCTGCGTGGACGCGGCCTTCGCGATAGATGATCACATCTTCTTCGACGTCGAAATGTTCCGCAGCCACGCGTGTCATGCGCGCTTTGATGGCCATCGCGGCCTTGAACGCCGCCATGCCGTTGAGGTCCGAGCCGGTAGAAGCCGCAGTCGCACTGGTATTCGGCACCTTGCCTGTCGCGGTGGACGAAATGCGAACCATGTCGAGCTCGACCTGAAACACCTCCGCCACCACCTGCGCGACCTTCACAAACAGGCCCTGCCCCATTTCGGTGCCGCCATGATTGAGGAAGATCGACCCATCCAGGTAAACATGGACCAGCGCGCCCGCTTGATTGAGCGAGGTCAGATTGAACGAAATGCCGAATTTGATCGGCATCATCGCCAGCCCGCGCCGGATAACAGGATTGGCAGCATTGTGCGCGTCGATTTCAGCGCGGCGATAGTCCCACTCGGCGGAGCCAAGCACCGCATCCGTCACCTCGACCAGACGATTGTCCTCGACCCGCTGGCCATAGGGCGTCATGTCGCCGGTCTCGTCGCCATAATAATTGACCGCCCGTACCGCATTGGGGTCAAGCTTCAATTCGCGGGCGACCGTATCGATAACGGCCTCGATGGTGATAATTCCCTGCGGACCGCCAAAGCCGCGAAACGCCGTGTTTGATACGGTATTGGTCTTGCATGCGTGGCCGATAAAGCGCGCATTCGGAATAAAATAGGAATTGTCCGTATGGGTCAGCGTGCGAGTTATCACCGGTCCTGTCAGATCCGGCAGGTTGCCCGCCCGCGCCAGATATTCGACATCGAGACCGAGAATGCGGCCCCTGCTATCGACACCGGCCTTCCAGTTGGCGATGTAATCGTGGCGCTTTCCGGTCGCTACCATGTCATCGCGGCGTTTCAGCCGCATCTTGCAAGGTTTGCCGGTCTTGGCCGCAACCAGTGCCGCAGCCCCGGCAATGATCGTCGGCTGACTTTCCTTGCCGCCAAATCCGCCGCCCATGCGGCGCACCTGACACTCCACAGCGTTGGCGTGTACGCCGAGAATGCCGGCAACGTGATGTTGCACCTCGGTCGGGTGCTGGGTCGAAGAATGCACCAGCATTTCACCGTTCTCGCCGGGGATGGCATAGGCGATATGGGTTTCGAGGTAGAAATGATCCTGCCCGCCCATGTGCAGCTTGCCGGAAATGACATGCGGCGCGCCTGCAAGAGCAGTTTCGACATCGCCCTCGACGACCTCCTGCGGCGGCAGAACGTAGCTTTTTCGCCGGTGCGCCTCTTCGATATCCAGCACGGGCTCGAGCGTCTCGATATCGAGCTTCACCTTTTTGGCGGCGCGATATGCCGTTTCGAAATCCCTGGCGGCAACGACCGCTATCACCCGTCCTTCGTGATCGACAATATCTTCGGCAAAAAGCGTCTCGCCGTGAAGTATTGGCCCGACTTCATTGTGACCGGGTACATCCTTCGCGGCCCAGACACCAGCAACACCATCTATCGCCAGCGCTTCGGAGGCGTCAAAGCCGTTCAGCTTGCCGTGCGCCACCGGCGAAAGGACGAAGGCCGCATGCAATGTGCCAGGTAGCTCCGGCATATCGTCGATGTAGTTCGCCTCGCCCGCCACATGGCGCGCGGCGGAATCATGCGCGATGCCTTTTCCGATAATGCTGCGCTGGACGATCTTGGCGTCGATATTCATAGGGCCATAACCTCCACCGTCTCGCCAGCAACATCGCGCCAGAATCGTTCGGCGAGGTTCGCGGCAACCTGCAACCGATATTCGGCACTGCCGCGCCAATCGCTCAGCGGTTTAAACTGCGCGGTAATCGCAGTGGCGCATGCTTCTACAGCTCTATGGTCAAATACACTACCGACTAGTGCTTGTTCAGCCTTCGGCGCGCGCTGCGGCGTTGCCGCCATGCCGCCGAATGCGATGCGAGCACTGCGAACCTGACCTTCTTCGCGGACAATGGAAAACGCTGCACAGACAGTCGAGATATCCTGATCGTAGCGCTTGGAGATCTTGTAGACGCGGAACTCCTGGCCCTCCACGGGCTTCGGGATCGACACCGAAGCAATCACCTCGTCGGCACGCAGCTCCGTCTTGCGATAGTCGAGGAAGAAATCTTCGAGCGCCAGAAAACGATGCCCGCTCAAGGATGCAAGTTCAATCTCGGCTCCGAGCGCAATCAACGCCGGCGGGCCGTCGCCGATCGGGCTTGCAGTGCCGATATTACCGCCGACGGTTCCCATGGAGCGTATCTGGGTCGAACCGAAACGGCGGATCAAAGTCGCGAAAGAGGGATAATACTCGATAATACCGGCGAGAATCTCTTCCCACGTTACTGCCGCGCCAAAGCTCAAATGATCTTCGGTCTCGCGAATGGCACGCAGTTCGCGCACACGGGCAAGCGAAATCACCTCGTTCCAGTCAGTGTGATAATCCGCCAGCGCGACGCCAAGATCGGTGCCACCGCCAAGCAATATCGCGTCGGGCTTCTCCTTGCGCAGCTGCAGCAAATCATTCAACGACTGCGGCTGATGGAATGTCGAACCGGCTGCCGAAATCGTCGTGCGTGGTTCGATCTTGGCAAAGGCGGCGACGTGCGGGCCCGCAATCGTCGCCTTGCCAACCTTGCGCGCGGCCTCGACGATCGGCCGGTAGCCGGTACAACGGCACAGATTGCCCGCCAGTGCATCGTGGATATCGGAATCCGTGACTTCCGTCTTGCAAGCCGCAAGACCGGCTCCCGCAGCGCTTCTTTGCGCTGCAAGGCCGGTTAAGGAAATCACGATGCCCGGCGTGCAGAAGCCGCACTGGGACGAACCGTTTTCCGCCATCGCCGCTTGTACCGGGTGCAGCTGTTCCGTCTTCAAACCCTCGACCGTGACCACAGCGCGGCCATCGACCTGGCCCATGGCAAGGATGCAGCTGTTGGCCGCCTGGTAGTGCACGGCCCCCTCGTGGTGAGCGTCGTCGAACCAAGGGTCGCCGATCAGCACCGAGCAGGCCCCACAATCGCCCTCCGCACAGCCCTCCTTGGTGCCGGTCAGCCGCGGCCCGCTGCGCAGCCAGTCCAGTACTGTCGTATCCGGCCGGACCGAGGCCTCCTGCTTTTGACCATTCAGAAAAAAACGTATCGTTTGTGACATGTTGCCAGCTTCAACCGGCTATGCGCACCCGTCAAGGGGAAACCACTTGCCAGCTCACTCAAACGGCAAGCTTTTCAATCCTGTAGACCACATCTTCAAAGAAGAACTCCTCAAGATTATTGCCCTCGCCGCCACGATCGACGACGAGAAAATCCGACGTTTCTTCCAGTGAGATCAGTGGATGATGCCAGGCGTTGCGGGCGTAGTTGACGCCCTGACTGCCCTGGCACAGAAAGGTGACAGGTATTCCCGGCTTACCGCCGTCGTCCTCAGCCACCACAGCCAGAAACGGCCGGTTCTGCAGCGGCATGAATGCCTGGGTGCCAAGCGGATGACGTTCCAGCATGCTGATATCGACAGGCAGCGCAAAGGGCTTGCCCCGGAAGATATTGACCAGCACCCGCGCGCCCTCGCCTGTTACGTCGACATTGGCGAGATCGTGGTAGCGCTCAGTCGTGCCATCATTGATCAGGCGCAATTCCGCGCCCTCCGTCTCGATCACATCACCGAACCGCGCAAACGCTGGCTTGGTCAGCGGCTGGACGTCAAGAATGATGGTTTTCATGCACGGCTCAGATGATGGTGTTCGTGCCAATGGTTGGCGATGTCTATGCGCCGCGTGATCCACACGTCCTCGTGGTGCTGGATGTAGTCGAGAAACCGTTCCAGCGCCGCCGCCCGTCCCGGACGCCCTACCAGCCGGCAATGCAAACCGACCGACATCATCTTTGGCGCGCCATCCTTACCCTCTCGTAGCAGGCAATCGAATGTATCTTTCAGATAGCTGAAGAACTGATCGCCGGAGTTGAACCCCTGCGGCGTTGCAAAGCGCATGTCATTGGCGTCGAGCGTATAGGGCACGATCAGGTGCGGTCCCTTCGGACCTTGCACCCAGTAAGGCAGTTCATCGGCGTAACTGTCGGCGGAATAGACGAACCCGCCCTCCTCCATGACAATCTTCAGCGTGTTGTCGGAAGGCTTGCCCTGATAGATCCCGAGCGGCCGGGAGCCGGTGATTTCCGTATGCAGGCGCACAGCCTCGTGAATATGCTGGCGCTCGAGCTCTTCGGGGAAATCCTTGTATTCAAGCCAGCGCAGGCCATGGCTGGCGATCTCCCAATCAGCCTCTCTCATGGCTGCAACCGCTTCCGGATTGCGCGCCATGGCGAGGGTCACACCGTAGACTGTCACGGGCAAATTGCGGCGCGTGAACATGCGCCACAGCCGCCAGAAGCCGGCGCGTGACCCGTATTCATAGATCGATTCCATGTTGAGATTGCGCTGGCCCGGCCAAGGTTGCGCCCCGACGATCTCCGAAAGCAGGCATTCGGATGCCGCATCATCGTCGAGGATCGAGCTTTCTGCGCCCTCTTCGTAGTTGACAACGAACTGCACGGCGAGTTTCGCGCCACCCGGCCATTTCGGATCAGGCGGATTGCGGCCATAGCCAATGAGATTGCGGGGATAGTCTGCCAAGGAACGTACTTATCAGTGGGAGTGGCGCGGCTTATTATTATCCGAGCGATCCTTGCGCGTAATAAACAACGCAAAGGCACCCATCAGGAGCCCGCCTACTGGCATTATCATAAAGAGCATAAACTGTTCCAATGTCACGGTTTTAACCCTTTCAGCGTCTGTCTTGCTATCCAATGTAGTGCAATGGCCGCCATAATACAAATACTCGCCCCCGCTGCGATCAACGCAGTCGGGGCCTTTTCATTATAAATACTGGACGTTAACGGCGCCAATCCTCCAACGGCATAAAGTGCAACAGATGCCCCATTCAGCCAAGTAGCAGTCAGCTTCGTTCGCTCATTTTGAACGCTAGTCGGAATATCCAATATGACACCGATCAAAACAGGAAATTACAAAAAACACATAATGAAAACAGCGAACTGGGGCGCCGGTATCACCGGCGCTTGAGCAAAGATCCAACGGCCGGAACGATCGCGGCAGCCAATGCAAGCTTCAGCATATCGCCCACGATGAAAACACCGACGCCATAGGCGAGCGCCTTTTCGAAGCCGAAGAGATAGGCCATCCACAGGAAGCCCATGCCGAGGATAACCACTTCAGCGGCGAGCATGGCGAGGCCAAGGACAATCGGATTGCGGGTAAAGCCGTTGTCGGCCGCACGACCAACGATCCAGGCGGCAGCGATATACGACAGGAGATAGCCGCCTGTCGGTCCGACCATATAGGCGAGCCCGATGCCCTTCTCCGGTGTTCCGGTGAATACCGGCATGCCGAGCGCACCCTCGAGCAGGTAAAGCGCCATCGTCGCAACCGCGAGCCGCGAACCATAAGCCGCCGAGATCGCGAACACCGCAAACGTCTGCATCGTGACGTTGACAAAGACCATGTCGACCTTGGTCTTGGCGGCAAGCGTCATCAACGCAGTGCCGACGAGAGCGAGCGAAACAAACCACACGGCTTTGGCGAGCTGGCCTTCCGGCTGGAACGTCTCGGCAAGAGAACGAGTTTGGGCAGCAATCATGTTCGTATCCTCCGGAAGGTCGTGAACCCTAGAAATTCACGCCTCAAGCTTTCACCATTTCATGAAAAATGTATATTGAGGATCATGCCGCACTGCAATACGTCGAAAGCCGCACAAAAGGTAAATCCCGATCAATGAACCTCGTTTTCGACAAGGTATTTGCGCCGCATTATGGCGAGGCCATCGATATTGCGCCGAATATACAGCGTATCACCGTCAACAATCCGAGCCCCTTTACCTTTCACGGCACGAACTCCTACCTGATCGGCAAAGATACCCTGGCGCTGATCGATCCTGGTCCCATCGACGAAGAGCACAAGGCGACGCTCCTGCGCGCCATAGCCGGGCGCCCGGTCAGCCATATTTTCGTCAGCCACACCCACCGCGATCATTCGCCCCTGGCAAGCGTGTTGAAGGATGAACTCGGCGCAATGCTGGTGGCAGAAGGACCGCACCGCCCCTCCCGCCCGTTGCACACGGGAGAGATCAACTTTCTCGATGCGAGCGGCGACACGGAGTTTATGCCGGACATCATGGCACCAGACGATTCGATCATCGAGGGCGATGGCTGGGCGCTTCGAAGCATCCATACCCCCGGCCACACGGCAAACCACGTCGTCTTCGCGCTCGAAGGTACGGATATCCTGTTTTCCGCAGATCACGTCATGGCCTGGGCAACGTCCATCGTCGCGCCGCCCGATGGCTCGATGTCCGATTATATGGCGTCCCTCGACCGGCTGCTCGCACGGCATGATCGCGTCTACTTTCCTGGCCATGGCGGTCCTGTCACCAAGCCGAAAACCTTCATGCGCGGCCTGAAAGCGCACAGGAAAATGCGCGAGCGCGCAATTCTGGAACGGGTACGCGCCGGAGACCGCACCATTCCTGCCATGGTCAAGGTGATCTACCGCGAGACCGATCCGCGCCTGCACGGCGCCGCGGCCCTGTCCATACTCGCCCACCTTGAAGATCTCGTTGCGCGAGGCCTCGTGCAGACCGCAGGCAACCCGGCGATCGACGGCGTTTATTGGGCGTGAAAGTACCCAGTAACAGCACCAATGGTCTATGCCGCTTATCTCCCCCTTTGTGGAGGAGAAAGGATTTTCTTGGATTTAGCCTCTTCGCTAAATCCTTAGAAAATCCAAGAGAGGGGGTAGTTGAGTGAGGCAAATCCCCTCTCTGGCGATTTCTAGCACTTAGCTAAAGAAGCTAAGATGCTGAAATCGCTTTCTCTCCCACAAGGGGAGAGAAAAGGGCAGCGGTGAAGCACCTACTGCGCCGGTTCGGTCGTTTCCTCTTCCGGCTGGGCGCTCTGCACTTCGGCATCGAGAGCGGTCATGAAGGCAATGATTCGGTCGGCATTCTCGCCAAGATCATGGATGCCGTAGCGCGAAACCGAGCGCATATCGACATAGGTGGTCTCGCCCTCATCGGAAAGCCGGATAACCGCATCGCTGGTGAACCCAAGCAAAAAGGTTCGCGCCACAACTTCGAGCAGGATTTCCTCATCAACGCCCGGCTCGCCTTTTTGGGCAACAACCGTCCAGCCATTGGCAGCAATGACCTTGTTGATTGCGGTCAGAATACGATCAGGCGAGCCATCATAGCGACGGCCTGTCACCTGCGGGTAGGCGCTGGATTGAAGCGCGCGGCTGTCCTCGTCATTCACGACAGGGTTCATACGCTCGGTCCTTTGCCCGGCCGCAAACAGTTCGGGCGGATCGGTGATATCGGTCGAAATGTCGTAGATCCTCGGCAGCATCAACGCCTGATAGAGCGTCGTGGCAAAGGGCGCCAGCACCACAAACGCGATCACCATACCCCAGAAGGCACTGGGAAAGCCCATATCGCCCCGGCGCCAGACGCTGGTGAAACCCTTAAGACTGAGCAACAGAGCCAGCAGCGCGAGGCCGGCAACAATGGCGAGCAGCCAGAGAAACTCCGGCGTTTCTATACGTTCGAACCGATGGCCAAGTCCCGAAAGAACAAACAGAATGAGGCCAAGAAACGCAATGCGTACCGACCATCTGGCGGAAATCGATCGGCGGCGTCGAATATGCGGTCGCATGAGATTCCTGATTGCTGGTGACTGCGCCACAGCTAATCGCAATTTCACGCGGAGACAAGCATTTGACTCCCGGCGTGCGGTGCGTGGTCCGACAAGCGCACCACACACCTGCAGTCGTTCCGAACTTCCTACGCCACCATACCGATATAGGCCCGCTTCTTCGCATCGTATTCCAGGCCAATAGCTGGATCGCTCTTGCTGATCTTGCCGTTTTCCAGATGCCCGGCATAGCGGCGCAGAAAATTATTGGCGTTGACGCCGTCGACAACGGCCACATCGTACCAGCCATCCTTTGTCGCGATCTCGACAGTGGTTGTTCCACTGACTTCCTTCGCCTTGTCGATCACCTGTTCGGTACCCGAATAGGCATCGATCAGTTTCAGCTTGCTGCTCGCCGTTTGCCATTTCTCAAAGACGATCTGCAGCTTCTTGCCGTCATCGGCCGACTTCATCTCGATGATGTTCGGAAGTTGCGTTTGCTGCGCGTCCAGCGAATCTCCGGAAAACTCGAACAGATAGCCGTTGGGGCCATGAATGGCGTGCTCGTAGACGCCATTTGCAATCTGGGCGTAGTCCATGACTTCGATGGGCTTTCCGCCCGGCTTCACACCTTCGACGCTGTAGTACCAGGATGGCGCGTCCGTCCTCGAATAGGGGGTAACATAAAATGCCGCCCCGAGAGCCCCTCTATTGCGGATCACCCATTCGACGCGCTTCTTGCCATCACCATGGGTACCGAAGCGGAAACACACCTGAAAATCATAACCAATGGGAAGGATTTCGCAGCGTGTTTTATCCTGTTTGGTGCCGATCGGCTTGCCCGCATAAGCGTCAGCCTTAACGTCGGCAATCCCCGGTGTGAAAAAGGCCAGGTTGGCCGCCCTTGCGCTTGTACGATTGGCATCGGTAAGGATCGTCGCTTTTTCACCGGGCGCGATGAGTTTGTCGAGTCCTTCGGTCCGCGTCCGGCTGAAATCGAACGTACTGGTCAGATCCCCGGCAATGGCCTGGCGCCAGGAGGAGATGGTGGAAAAGGCCGGCGTGGCAGCGTCTTGCTTGCCACGGGCTATCAGCCATTTGTCGAGAAAGCGAATGACAGACGTATGGTCGAAAGTCTCCGAATTGACCCGCCCGCCGGCACTCCACGGCGAGATGACCAGCATCGGTACGCGCGACCCCATCCCGAGCGGAATTGTCGGTTTGACTTTTTCGTATTTCGCGTCTTCCACAGGGTCACCGGAGACCTTGTCCGGATGCTCGGAATTGAAATCGCGAGCCACGCTTGGCGAAGTCACTTTGATCCCGGGTGAAACCTGGCCTAGACCCGAATTCAGCGGAGGAACTGGTGGCAGTACGTGATCGAAGAAACCGCCATTCTCATCATAGGTGATCAGGAATAGAGTCTTGTGCCAGACCTTCTTGTTGGCGGCAAATGCCCGCAAAATCTCATGCACATAATATTCGCCGAAATGCGGTGGATATTTTGGATGTTCGGTGAAGGCTTCCGCCGGCACGATCCAGGATACTTCCGGCAATTTGTCGTCGACAATGTCCTGTTCGAACTGCGACGGCTTGTTGGCATCCGTGCGCAACACCGAATTGACGCTCTGGTTTTTCTTGTAAAGTGCAGTCGTCTTGTCTCCATACTCCTTGAAAAACTCGAGCGTGTTGTCACCATAATTTCCGGCAAATGCATCATTCGTCCAGGTCAGACCGTCCTGATAAAATTTCCAGTCGATTTTCAGGTCTTCCAGCTTTTCCGGATAGGTTTTCCATGCAGGCCTCGGCCCCACTTTGCTGCTGAAGAACGCATTGGCTGCCAGGCCATTGCAAGTCCCGCTCCAAAAGTAGCTGCGATTGGAATCCGTCGCGCCGTTATGCGAACAGAAATAGGCATCGCAGAGCGTGAAGGCTTTTGCCAGTTTAAAATAAAGCGGAATATCAGCTTCAGTATAGTGAGCGAAAGACACGTAGTCCTTGTATTCTTTCCACTGATCCATCAAACCGCCATTCCAGGCATAAAGGCCGGTGTCGTATCCATGCGCCGGGTCGGCCATGAAGACGCTCCCCGCGCTATCGGCCGGGATCGTTTCCCCGTCGATGCCCGATTCATGGGCTTGCAGCTTGGGCAGCCGATAAGGTCTTGCACCATCCGACTGTTCCCAGACCGGATTGCCGTTACGTAACCGCAAAGGCCTTGGGTCACCAAACCCGCGCACGCCGCGCAGCGTCCCGAAATAATGGTCGAAGGAACGGTTCTCCTGCATCAGGATCACCACATGCTCGATGTCGGCAAGCTTACCGCCCGGGCACTCGGCAGCGCTGGTCAGCAAGTCCTCGATCGTTGTGGATTGTGCCAGCGCCTCCTGCATATAGGCCGAGCAAGCGGTGTAGGCGGCGGCACTAGTGCCGGCAAGGCCCAGCATCTTGATGAAATCACGTCTATCCATAATGGCTACCTGAAATTTTTTGAACAAAGGATGTTGGAGTGAAAGGGCAAAGCGGCCAAACGAGCGCCGCCTGGACCCTAGCCAACTGTTTATTGGCAGACTTTTGCGACGAGCTTTGCCAGCGCCGCGTTTAACCGGTCACGATCGGAGATTGCAGCGTCGCGCTCCGATGTCATCTTGATCAGATTGTCCCCGGAAATTTTCAGTGCATCGAGCTTCGCCTCGAGTTCGCCTTCAAACCCGGTCTTGCCGTCAGGTCCGATCTTGCCGGTGCTTAGCGCATTCTGGTGTTTTATCTGCAACGCATCATGATCTGCCTGCAAAGCCAGATAATTTTGCTTTTCGGCTTCGATGCTGGTGTTCAGACCTGCGATTTTCTGCAAACTGGCGTCGCGTTCGCCGGTAAGTCCGGCAATGGTCACGTTAGCGGTACTGAGTTGCCCGGCAAGTTCCTGATTTTTCCTGGTCAGTTCGTCTTTGGCTTTGTTTGCCTGCTCGAGCTCCGCCGTCACCGCATCGAAAGTCGACTTGGCAACCTTGTCCGAATTCGAATCCGATCCATTACATGCGGAAAGCAGGATCAACGGAAATACCAACAATAGATTCTTTTTCAAAATGAATACTCCAAAGTAAAAGTTGTAAATTTTAAAATCAATATTTGCACCCGGATTTCGGGCTAAGCACCCGCCCAATCGTAAATCCGTTTTGTCACATCGTATTTCCTGCCGATGGCAGGGTCGGTCTTGCTGAGCTTGCCGTTTTCGAGATGCCCGGCATAGCGCCGCAGATAGCCGGTGGTCGTTTCCGCCGACGCCACGATAGCGTTGTTGCTGTCGATAAAAGACACATCGTACCAACCATTCCCGGTTGGCAAAGCAAGTTTGACTAAGCCACTGCTTAAATGAGTTGTCTGCCCGGTATAGGCAGAGACTGCCTTTATGCTGCCATTGGCTGTCGGCCACTTGTCGAACACGAACTCGACCGTCGCGCCGCCGTCAGTCGAGCGTATATCGATCACCTCCGGAAGCCGCTGCTCCGTCCGGTTCGTGTCGCCCCGGAACTCACTCAGATAGCCATTCGGGGCATGCACGGCGAATTCATACTTGCCGCCGCGTGCGATGAGATCATATGCGTCAACGACTTCCACAGGCTTGCCATCCTTGCCCGTCTTTTCCAGCGCGTAGAACCAGGCTCCACGATCCTTGTCATAGGCATGATAGGAATAGACGTTGAGCGCAACGCCAATGCTGCCCCTGTTCTTGAAGGTCAGTTGCAGCCTGTCGGGTTTGCCAGCTTTTTCGACGACTGACCCAAACACATTGAAATCATAACCAAGCGGCAGAAGCTCTACCTGCGTCCGATCCTGCTTCAGCCGTGTCTCCTTGGCAAGGTCGGCGGCGATATCGGTTCCCTTCCCCTTATACGTTGGCAGAGCCTTCATCAGGGCCGCTTGATCGGCCTTGGTCCGGTAAGCCGGAACCGACTTTGCCGCCGCAACCGCCGCATCGATCCTGGTCTTGCCCGCGCTGGCGACAGCGTCGAGCTTGCGGGTAAAATCAAAAGCGCTGGTCATGTCGCCACAAATGGCTCTACGCCAGGATGAGATGTTCTCGAACGTCGAGCCGGACGGTTGCTTTCCCGTGGCCGCAAGCCACGTGTCGAGGAAGCGCAATGTCGAGGTATGGTCGAAGAGTTCGGAGCAGACTCGCCCGCCGACAGTCCATGGCGATATGATAAGGCAAGGCACACGGCAACCGAGACCCATGGTCAATTGATCCCTGGGCGCGGCCGGATAACGTGCATACGCCGGTGTGACAAGGTCCTGCACCAGTTTCGCCGCATGTTCTGCATTGAAGCCCTCCGCTGAAATCTCGATGCCATCGGAGACCTTGCCAACGTCCTTTACCGAAGGCAGCGGCGGCAAAGGCGGCGGCACATGATCGAAGAAACCGTCATTTTCATCGTAATTGATGATAAAGACGGTTTTCTTCCACACTTCCGGATTGGCCGCGAGAGCTTTCAATATCTGGTTAACGTAATATTCGCCGAAATGCGGCGAGATACCGCTTGGATGTTCGCAGAAGGCCTGGGGCGCGGCGATCCAGGAAACGGCGGGCAGCGTACCCTCAGCGATATCCTTTTCCAGTTGCGAGGGGACATCGGCATCGATGCGCAATATCGTGTTGACGGTCAGCGCACGCTTGGCGATTTCACTGCCGGCAACTTTATATTGCTTGAAATCCTCCAGCAGATTGTCGCCAAAATTGCCAAAATATATGTCGTCTCCCAGGCCATCCTGATAGCATTTCCAGCTTACACCCAGGCTCTGCAATAGCTCCGGATAGGTTTTCCAGTCGGGCAGGGTTTTGCCGCCGCTGAAAAACACATTGTTGGTCCAGCCATTTGCCGTGCCCGAGTAAAAATGGGCGCGATTGGAGTCCGTCCCCGTGTGGGAAGAACAATGATATTCGTCGCAAATGGTGAAGGCGTCCACAAGCTTGTGGTAGAATGAAAGGTCCTTGGCGACATCGAGATGCGCCATCGCCTCCTCGCCTTTTGTCAGCATCCAGTGATCATTCCAGCCACGATTGATAGCATCACGCTGATCGTCATAGGCATGCGGCAGCCCGAATGATTTGTATTCACCGGCTGAATCGGTACCGCGCTGCACCTGGAACGGCTTGATGTGCCCCTTGCCTTTTAGCAAGGCAACAAGCTTCGGATACTCGGCCTTGATGTCCTCGGGAATATATTTGGTGATGTCGGCAGGCAGCAGGGAAAGGAGGGGTGCGGAGTCTTGCGGCAACATGCCAACGACCGGTGACGCCGCGAATTGCTTCGACAGTCCCTGCAACCAGTAGAACAGCTCCGCCAGATTTGGCAGGCCCTTGCCAAGCGAAGGCAAGATCGCAACCGCATTGGGCCAGGAGGCCTTCAATTCATCGATCTTGATCAGAGAGGCGACAAGATTCGCAAGGGCTGCAACCATGCCTTGCGCCGGCATCCCTTCAATTACCCCCTTGAGCATATCGGGGGTGAAGAAACCGCCCTTCGGGAGGGCCTTTCCGACCAGGCTCATCACCTCCTTGTTGTCGAACAGAGACATAACTCCATTCTTCACCATCTGGGCGAACGTCGGATCGACATCATCAGGCCTGAAAGCCACCAGGCCAGCTTTCAGCTGCTCCAGCAGCTCCGGAATGGTCTTGCCGGCCATCTCTGGCGGCAGGAGGCTATCCCAGTTGCTGCGCAGCACACGCAGGAGGAAACCGTCGGGCATGGTATCAATCAACGGTGTCACCGTCGGCGCTGCCGTCGGGAACATCATAACAATCTTCTCCTTGAGGACCCGCTTGACCTCTGCCGGCTCGAATGGTGCAATGAAAGCTTCGATCATTTCCCAGCTGACGTTGTTGAACGAATAGCTGAATGACGAAAGGAGCGGTGCCCTTGGCTGATTGAACACGGGTTCGTCACTCTTCAGCCGCAGCGGCCGCGGATCGCCAAAGCCGCGCACCCCGCGCAAGGTGCCGTAATAATGATCGAAGGAGCGGTTTTCCTGCATCAGGAAAATGACATGCTCGACATCCTCGAGCGAGCCGCCCGGACAATGCGTAGCTGTATTCAACAAATCATCGATGGTGGTGGATTGCGCCAATGCCTCACGCATATAGGTCGAGCAGGCGGCATAGGCAGTAGCGCTGGTGCCGGCAAAAGCCAGCATCTTGATGAAATCGCGTCTTTCCATGAAAACATTCCTAAAATATCAAACCGTTGATTTTATTGAATTTATTTAAATGAGAATATTCAAATACATTGTCGGCAAAATTCGTGCCTCCAGTTCCAATATCGGGATTGCATGAAATCTGGATGACAATCGGTAGGACGCGTCGGCGTTCAACCCTCGCCTGCATTTAAGTCGTTTACACTTTATGAGTGGATCGGGTGTCACAGTGCTGACATGATCACCGTCCTGATTTGGACAATCGTTTCGGGAAAACAGAGGGCGGAATGCAAACCGCATTTCAAATATGAAGATAACGAGGCCTGACAATATGCCTGAGGCTGGCAAAGCGGTTTCGCTTGAAGTTGTGGAAATCGAGCTTGCGCTCGGTGCCCAGGACATTGTCGCCGACGGTTTTGAGGGAGCGCTGCAGAAGGCAGCCGACCTCGTCAATGGCGAAGTCATCTTCAATATCAGAGCACCTGAAAACAGCGATCAGCAACGGATCGCCGCCATCTCCGTGTCGGACGGGACGACCGACCAGACGGTGTTCGTTATGCTCGGTAACGACGGGACAAGTTTAACTGTGACCACCGATCAACCCGAGACCGCACCGCAGAGCAAACTCGGGATGGAATTTGCCGCTCTCCTCAAACGTTTTCGAACTTAGAACGGCGCTCTTCTATTCCGGCAAGGTTTTTCCGCAACAATACGCGAAAATGGCACAAGATCTGGCGATTCCCATGCAAGAATAGTCGATTCCGGGATGCTTTTATGCACCCTGAGTTGAAATTTTGGTTAGCAAGGTTGCAAGTAGCTCTTTTGGCGCGTCGCGCTTTGCACTTTCAAACGAGTCTGGCTAAGGTCACAAATCTTTCAAAGCCGGAGTTATCAAATGGCGAATGGCCATCCCCTTACCAATGTCCAGCAGCGCGATATCAACGCGGTTTTGCACCCCTATACTCCCCTCCACAAGCTTGCAGAAACCGGGCCGCTGGTCATGGGGCACGGCAAGGGCGTCTACCTCTACGATACGCAGGGCAAGGAATATATCGAGGGCATGTCGGGCCTGTGGTGTGCGGGTCTCGGCTTCGGCGACGAAGAGATGATCGAGGCGGCCAATGAACAGATGCGCACCCTGCCCTATTACCATCTCTTCGGTGGCAAGGGTATGGAGCCTGCTACCGAACTTGCTGAAAAGCTTAAGGAAATCGCTCCTGTACCAATCTCGAAAGTGTTCTACACGTCGTCCGGTTCCGAGGCCAACGACACGCAGGTCAAGCTTGCATGGTACTATAACAATGCCCTTGGCCGGCCTGAAAAGAAGAAGATCATCTCCCGCGTCAAGGCCTATCATGGAGTGACCGTAATGGCCGCATCCTTGACCGGCCTGCCCGGAAACCACAAGGGGTGGGACCTGCCCGTGGACCGCGTGCTGCATACGGATTGCCCGCATTACTATCGCTTCGGTCAGGAGGGCGAAAGCGAAGCCGAATTTGTGGCTCGTCTTGCCAAGTCATTGAAAGATATGATCGAACGGGAGGGACCCGAGACCATCGCCGCCTTTATCGCCGAACCTGTCATGGGTGCCGGCGGCGTCATCGTTCCACCTGCGGGCTACTTCGCCGCCATTGAACCGATCTTGCGCGAGCACGACATTCTCATCATCGCCGACGAAGTCATCAATGGTTTCGGCCGGACCGGCAACTGGTGGGGCAGCCAGAGCGTCGGCATGACCCCGACGACGATTTCAGCCGCCAAACAGTTGACCGCAGCCTATGCGCCGCTCGGAGCCGTGCTCGTCCCGGAGGACATCTACCAGGCCTATGTCGACCACAGCGCCCAGCTCGGAACATTCGGCCATGGCTTTACTTATGGCGGTCATCCGGTCGGCTGCGCGCTTGGCGTAAAGGCAATAGAGATTTACCAACGCCGCAATATTGTCGAGTATGTTCGCGGCTTGACCCCGACTTTTGAAGCTCGCCTTGCCAAGATCAAAGACCATCCTCTCGTCGGTGAAGTTCGTTCCTGCGGACTTGTTGGAGCGGTGGAGATGGTTGCTGACAAGAACACGAAGCGCCCCTTCGATCCCGCGCACGGCGTCGGTTCAAATCTTGCGAAGTTCCTTGAAGGACATGGCGCCATACTTCGCGCTCTGGGCGACACGATCGCCTTCTGCCCGCCGATGGTCATCACCGGGGACGAGCTCAACGAACTCTTCAATCGCTTTGAATTGGCCTTGGCCGACACCGAGGCTTACGTATCGAAGAACGGGCTGCGCGCCCAATAATTTTCAGTTCGTCAAGCCATGAAAGGGCAGTCAGAAACTGCCCCTTCATGTCTTTGTCACTTGGTGGTCAGCGTAACACTTTGCTTTTCCTTGGCTTTGATCCGGACGTACGTCACGTCTATATTGCCATGGCCTGCATCTTGGCCAGAATACCAGCCTTCACCGGCGGTCTTTAGACCGGCGACGTTCGGAATCTGATTGAGCTTCACGCCGTTCAACTCGACACTTGTGGCATGAGGGCCATGAATTTTCACAGTATAGTGTTCGAGCTTTGGCGCAAAACTACCCTTTGGTGTAGCTGTTTCGAATAGAACCGTTTTATCAGTCCTCTGCACCGACAATTCTTGCAGGAAATACATGCCCTTTTCATAATCATAGGTTTTACCGTCATCGTCGTAATACTCGAATGAGGTGCGTTTCGTGTCCGGAAATACTTCGACGTCCAATTCCGTCAATGGCTTTTCTCCGACATATTGCACGTCTTCACTCATCATCGGGATAATCGCACCCTGGCGGATGAACAGCGGAACATCGGACAAGCCATTGTTAAGACCGTAGTTTTCGCCTTTACCACCTTCGTGAACGCCTCCCCACCGCCAGTCGAGCCAGCTGCCCTGAGGGAAATAAATCCATTTCTCTTTCTGTTCCTGTTGAACCACCGGAGAAACCATCAACCACTCCCCGAACAGCCAGCTATCGACGTTGTTGGCAACGTTCTTGTCTTCAGGCCAATCGAAAATCAATGGACGGACAATGCCGAGGCCGGTCTTGTTGCGCTGATGTTCATAGCTGTAAATATAGGGTATCAACTTATAGCGGAGCTTGATTGCGTCGATCGCATCCTCGGCCGTTGCTTTGCCAGGTGGCGCGTAGTACCAAGGCTGGCGTTGTATCCCGTTGTCACCATGGACGCGAAAGATCGGCGTAAAAATGGCAAATTGCATCCAGCGGGCATAATCCTCATATTGGGTTCCGATCTTGACCCCATTCTCTGTCCGATCTCGAAAGCCACCCGTATCCATGGTCCATTGCATCGCACCGGCGTTTATTGCACTCAGCATTTTCTTGCGCTGATCAGCCATGACGTCAAAGCCATTGTTAATATCGCCCGACCAGAGCCCATAAGCGTAACGTTGGGCGCCCAGATAGAAGTTACGGTTGATGGACCAGACGCGTTTTTCGGGTGCGTAGCTGCGCTGCCATTCATAGACCGCGCGTTGCATATCGAAACCTTCGGTTTCATTACCGTCATCTGTGGCATTGCTCGAATCGAACTCGTCGTTCCACCAGCCTGAAATACCGGAATCGAGAGCACCTCTAAGATGGTGAAAATACCAGTTGAGAACCTCTGGCTTGGCAAAATTCAGGTGCCGCATCTTTGTAGTCTTTAAGAAATAATCCTCTTCTTCTTTCGTATTGGGCATCCAGAAATTACGGCTCAGTGCATAAGCACCTTCGTTGGATGCCACGGGGATCCGCGGCTTCAGGATCGTGGTCAGCTTGATACCCTGCTTATCAAGCCACGGCTTCAGCTTGTCTTTATCTGCAGCATTCGGCGCCATGCCCGGAAATTTCTCCAGGTTCCAGGTAAACTGGCTATAAGGATAATTGGCATTGGCCCAGTACATCCAGTCCAGGTCAAATGTCATTGCGTCGAGCGGTATACGTTCTTTGCGATATTGCTCAATGATATTACGAAGTTTGGGTTCAGTCAGGCCTTTGCTATAGTCGTTTCCATCCCATGGGGTGTCCGCGCCCCATTGGCTGTTGGTGAAGCCCATGGCCCATTTTGGAAACAGCGGTGAACGTCCGCTTATCTTGGCAAGTGCACCGAACAACTCAGGCGGACGGCCCAGAATAAAATAGGCATCGACATCGGTCTTTGAGGTGCCAAGGAATGCGATGTTCTTGTTGTCGCGCAGATCGATCTTCCTGCTGGCGGAACCCATCGTATCGACAAGAACGCCATGGCCTGCCGTGCTCCAGACAAAAGGTGCACCCGCATGTCCCTGCGCGCCGGAATTCAGGCCTTCTTCCCAGTTGCGAAATAGGCCGGCGGGTTTCTCATACTCGGCACTACCATTGATACCGTAACGGGGATCATTTGCATTGTGCTCCACGATGACGTTGCCGATCCTGAGCTCGTCAACACTGATCGTCATCACTTTCGCGCCCACAGCGTTAAGAACCGAGACTGTCAAGTCCGAAGGATTCCAGCGGGCGGTGTATTGTCCCAGAACAAGGTCTTTCCCCGCCGGAAGCGTTGAGTCCTTCAACTCGTAGACGGCATCGGGTTTAAAGCCGGGGTCAATTACCCGAGTTTTCTCCGTGCCCTTTCCATCCGGCAAATAATGAACCCGAAACGCGTTGGCGGTCACTGCACGTACCTCAAGCACATCCTTTTGAATTTGCACATCGAAACCGCCCTGCTTTGGTGTGATAGTGCCGTCCTTTATCAGTTGACCTTCAGGTTGGACGGCACCCTTGTCTCCAACTGCCCCTTTGTCTCCAACCGCGCCCTTGTCTCCGACCGATCCTTTGTCGCCGGCCGCACCCTTGTCTCCAACCGCGCCCTTGTCTCCGACCAGCCCCTTCTCGCCAACTTCGCCCGCTGTGCCCTTGTCCCCGGCCAGCCCCTTCTCCCCAACTTCGCCCACTGTGCTCTTGTCCCCGGCCTCACCTTTGTCTCCGGCCAGACCCTTACCGCCAACTTCGCCCTTTTCCCCGTTTGCGCCCGCGTCGCCCTTCTCTCCGGCCTCGCCTTTGTCGCCGGCTTGCCCCTTGTCTCCGGGCTCGCCCTTTGGTCCTGGCAGGCCGGCAAAGGTACTGCTGTTGGCCTGGGCCGCATCCGGTTTCGTATCGTTGCAGCCGGCCAGACCCGGCAATAACATCAAGCTCAGTATGGAAATTTGAATGCGGTTCAAGATAATTCCTCCTCAAATCAAGGTGAGGCAAAACCAGACATTTCGACGGAAAATCAATGAGATGCGCAGCTACGTCCGAACGTGCTGCGCCGTTGCGCGGTTGGCCACCTCGGCACAATTGCGCATCAAATATTTGATCCAGCTCTGGTGTGGTTCTGTCTTTTAAAAATGGTTCGCTAAAAAATGAACTGCGCGGATGTATCCGCAAAAATCATATGAATTTCTATATCTTCATGCGGATGAACCCCTCCCAAGGTATCGCTCGATCAGCGTTCCGCACCGAACACAATACGGACAAGCCTGTCAATTATCCCAAAGTCTATATATTTTGATAGTCGTATAAAATGGAACGAGCCGTTAGACACCTGGCCTTGTTGGCTGCTCGCTCTCCTCAACGTCCTCGAGGCGCACAAAATGGAAGCCCTTTTGCTTGAGCGCGAGAATACCTTTGACGACTCCCTCGCCTGCTGCTCGCGTCGGCTGGTTCACATGGGCGATGATCACGTCGCCATCCTTGGCGGCCGTGATGCGCTTCTCAACCTGCCCGGCCAGCAATGACGCTCCTATGTCGGCATTCAGGGAATAACCGGCCACCCGATACCCCATCTGATGGATAAGTGTTATCGCATCGTCGCTGTAGCGTGCCGTCGCGTCGCGATACCAGGCCGGCTTCGTCAGTGTCGCCGCAGTCATCGCATTCGCACCGCCTTCAATCTCCGTGCGGATAGCAGGCAGAGATCCTGCCGTCTTCAGGCCGAACATCCTGGGTTGGTTGTCGATGGCCGGGATATGATTAAGCCCATGATTTTCCAGTTCAAACAGGTCTGGATGCGCTTTCATGATCGCTAGTGAAGGGGCATTGTGCTTGAGCCAGCGGCCGGTGACAAAGATTGTCGCCGGGATATGGTTGTCAACCAACGCATTGAGGATGCGCTGATCTGTCTGTCCGGAACAGGCATCCAGCGTCAAGGCGACTTGCGGCGTTGCATCGCCGCCTCTGGTGATGAACAGCTTGGGTTCTATAAAGTGAGGATGTTCCTTGGCTGGCGCCGTGACGACGGAGGCGCAGAGAACAGTTGCAGCGATGATTGCAGACGTTGAGCGCACGATTTTCGCCATATGTTGAGAGCCCAAAAGGAAAACTCGTCAAGAGGCGGCGAAAATGGTGGTTTTCGAGCACCGAAGCGCAGCGTACATTTGGTACGTGAGCCTCGGAGCACAGAAAAACGCCATTTGCAGCCCTTCTTGTCGAGTTTGCATTTGGGCTCTGAGGAATTTCGCGCGGACAGGGCGCGCTAAACCAAGCATATTTATGGCAGACGTGGTTCAGGCATTCTTCGCCTTTGCCGAGGCCTGCGCTGCGGCAAGCCGGGCGATCGGAACGCGGAACGGCGAGCAGGAAACATAGTGGAGCCCGACTTCCTCGCAGAAGTGGATGGACGCTGGATCGCCGCCGTGTTCGCCGCATATGCCAAGCTTGATTCCGGGCCGCGCCGCCCTGCCCTTGTCAGCACCGATCCGTACCAGTTCGCCAACGCCGTCAATGTCGATCGTTACGAACGGATCCTGCTCGATGATTCCCTTCACCTGATAGCTCATCAGGAAGGATGAGGCGTCATCGCGCGAGATGCCGAATGTCGTCTGGGTCAAGTCGTTGGTTCCAAACGAGAAAAACTCGGCAACTTCGGCAATCGAGTGGGCTCGGATGGCGGCACGCGGCAGCTCGATCATTGTTCCGACCAGATAGTTGATCTTGATGTCAGCCTCTTTCATCACATCGGCAGCAACCGCATCTATTCGCGCCTTGACGAAATCGAGTTCGGCTCGCAGTCCGACGAGCGGCACCATGATTTCTGGCTCTACAGGGGCGCCTGTCGATTTCGCCGCTTCCACAGCAGCTTCGAAAATCGCCCGCGCCTGCATTTCCGCGATTTCCGGATAGGAAATGGCAAGGCGGCAGCCGCGGTGGCCAAGCATCGGGTTGGTTTCGTGCAGGCTATCAGTTCGTTCACGCAGCTTTTCGGCGTCGACATTCATGGCAGCAGCAACTTCGGCGATTTCTTCCTCGGTTTTCGGCAGGAATTCGTGCAGCGGCGGGTCAAGGAGACGAATTGTGACCGGCAGACCATGCATGATTTCAAACAGTTCCACGAAATCGGACCGCTGCATAGGGAGCAATTTGTCGAGCGCAGCACGGCGGCCTTTTTCGTTATCGGCCAGGATCATTTCGCGCATGGCGACGATGCGTTCGCCTTCGAAAAACATATGCTCGGTGCGACACAAGCCAATGCCTTCAGCGCCAAATGAGCGAGCCGTACGGGCATCGACAGGCGTTTCCGCGTTGGCGCGCACCTTCATCCGCCGCGTCTTGTCGGCCCATTCCATGATCCTGCCGAAGTCTCCCGAAAGTTCCGGCTGCCGCATGGGCACTGCGCCCTTGAGCACCTGGCCGGTGCCGCCATCGATGGTGATGATATCGCCCTTCTTCAAAACGACACCCATGGCGAGCAGGGTCTCGTTGCGATAATCGACGCGCAGCGAGCCAGCACCCGACACGCAGGGTTTACCCATGCCCCGTGCGACCACTGCCGCGTGGCTGGTCATGCCGCCGCGCGTGGTCAAGATCGCTTCGGCGGCATGCATTCCGTGGATGTCTTCAGGACTTGTCTCGATACGAACCAGAATCGCTTTGCGCCCCTCGGCCTTCAGCTGCTCGGCGTCTTCCGACGAGAATACGATTTCGCCTGTGGCAGCGCCCGGAGATGCCGGAAGGCCTGTTCCGATGATATTGCGCTCTGCACCCGGATCGATGGTCGGGTGCAGCAATTGGTCAAGCGAAGCGGGATCGATGCGCAGAACTGCTTCCTCGCGCGAGATCAGGCCTTCTTCTGCCATTTCCACTGCAATCTTCAATGCTGCCTTGGCGGTACGCTTGCCGGACCGCGTCTGCAGCATCCATAGTTTGCCGTTCTCGATGGTGAACTCGAGATCCTGCATGTCGGTGTAATGCTTCTCGAGCCGTTCCGATACTGCACAAAATTCGGCAAAGGCCGCAGGCATTATCTTCTCCAGCGAGGGCTTGTCGGATCCCGCAGCAATGCGTGCGTCTTCGGTGATGTTCTGCGGTGTGCGAATACCGGCAACGACGTCTTCGCCTTGCGCGTTGACCAGGAACTCGCCATAGAGCTTCTTCTCGCCAGTGGATGGATTGCGGGTGAAGGCAACCCCGGTCGCCGAGCGATCGCCCATATTGCCGAACACCATCGCCTGGACGCTGACCGCCGTGCCCCAGCTCTCCGGAATGTTGTGAAGCCGCCGATAGGTGATCGCGCGGGCATTCATCCAGCTGGAAAATACAGCGCCAATCGCCCCCCACAGCTGCTTTTCCGGATCCTGCGGGAAGGGCTCATCAAGCTCTTCCTCGATCTTCGCCTTGTACAAGGCAATGACATTCTTCCAGTCGTCGGCTGTCAGTGCGGTGTCGACCTCATGGCCAAGGTTGGCCTTGGTGTCTTCAAGAATCTCTTCGAAAACCGAATGATCGAGGCCCATGACGACGTCAGAATACATCTGGATGAAGCGGCGATAACTGTCATAGGCAAACCGATCATCGCCGGTCTCGCGGGCAATCGCCTCCACTGTCTCGTCGTTGAGGCCAAGGTTGAGCACCGTATCCATCATACCCGGCATCGACGCACGAGCTCCGGAGCGCACGGAGACCAGCAGCGGCTTTTCTGTGTCGCCAAAATTGCGGCCCGTAATCGCAGCAATGTGAGAGAGGGACTTCTTTACATCCGTTTCGAGCGTGTCCGGATATTTGCGGCCATTGTCATAGTACCAGCTGCAAACGTCTGTCGTGATGGTGAATCCCGGTGGAACCGGCAAGCCGAGCGAGCACATCTCGGCAAGATTTGCGCCTTTTCCACCCAACAGATTGCGATCACCGGCGGATCCCTCCGCCTTACCGTCACCGAATGTGTAGACCCATTTCACCATTGCAGCCTCCCTGCCGCTGAAACACAAGAGAGGTCTACGCGATCAATTCGTCAAGCACCATCAAAAAATGCTGCATCGCAGCATTCAAATCGATTAGCAGAGTAAATCCGCATTAAGCTTTGAAATCCTTCGTCATTTACGGATCGGTCAGCTTGCCTCACGCAGCTGCTCGGCGGTCTGGAGATCGACGGAGACCAGCTGGCTCACGCCCTGTTCGGCCATAGTCACGCCGAAGAGCCGGTTCATCCGTGCCATGGTGATGGGATTGTGGGTGATGACGACAAACCGCGTATCGGTGGACGCTGCCATTTCATCCATCAAATTGCAGAAACGCTCGACATTATGATCGTCGAGTGGCGCGTCCACTTCATCGAGAACGCAGATCGGTGCGGGATTTGTGAGGAACACCGCAAATATCAAAGCCATTGCGGTCAACGCCTGTTCGCCGCCTGACAGGAGCGTCATCGTCTGCGGCTTCTTGCCGGGCGGGCGGGCAAGGATTTCGAGGCCCGCTTCCAGCGGATCGTCGGACTCGATCAATTGCAGCTCTGCCGTGCCGCCACCGAAGAGGTGTGTGAACAAGCGTTGAAACTGGACGTTGACCACTTCGAACGCGGCCAAGAGCCGTTCGCGCCCCTCCCGGTTCAAACTCTGGATCGCCTGCCGCAGTTTCTTCACCGCCTCGATGATATCTTCACGCTCGCTGACGATCGTCTCAAGCCGCGCGGAAAGTTCGTCTTGTTCTTCCTCAGCCCGCAGGTTGACCGCCCCGAGGCGTTCGCGCTCGATCTTGAGACGCTCCAGATTGCGCTCCGTTGCATCTACATCCGGCAGTGGATCATCTGGGCCGAGCCCGGTCAGCTTCATCACCTCATGCGGCGCACAATGCAGCGCCTCGGCAATGCGGGTTTCGGCATCCTTACGGCGCTCTTGCGCGGCAGCGAGCCGTTCCTCGGCGCGTGCCCTGCCCTCGCGCGCTGTAGCCAAAGCCTGAATGGCATCGGTTGCAAGCTGGTCGAGTTCCCGTTGCCTGTTTTCTGCAATGGCAAGCTTGTCGGCTGCATCCTTACGCAATGCCTCTGCTTCGGACAATTGTGAGAGCAATGTCCTATTGCGCTCGGCAAGTTCGTCGGGCGCGTCAGCGAGGTTTTCCGCCTCGCGCTCTGCTTCGAGGCGGCGTTCGTAAAGTGACGTGATCTGCCGGTCGGCATTATCAGCGCGGTTGACCCAGCTCTTGCGTTCGTGACCAATCGCTTCGAGGCGACGCATACGATTTTCGCCTTCTCGGCGCAGACCATCATGAATCGCGCGGGCTTCCGCCAGTGCAGCGCGGTCAAGCGTCACTTCGCTCGTCAAATTGGCGAGCCGGATGTTGACTTCATCAAGATCGGCAGCACTCGACAGCCGGGTTTCCGCCTCCAGGAATTGCTCCTGGGTTTCCTCCAGGTTTTCGGCAAGGCGCGCCCTGCCCTCTTCGAGAGCGGCGCGGCGGCTGGACAATTGCCCCGCGGCACGTTCGGCGGCAGCCAAGCCTTCGCGCGCATCGGTGACGGAGCGTTGCATGCCACGCAATTGATCACGTGCAGTTCGCTCCGTTTCGACGGATTGCCGTACGGCTGCTTCGGCAGCGACTATTCCGGCTTCCGCAGCACGCAGGATTTTCGTTGCCTCAACAACTTCAAGATCGAGTTCCGCCAAACGATTCTTCTGGGCAAGGCGCTGCGCGGCCGGCGTCGGTGCATCGGCGCTCGCCGTATAGCCATCCCAGCGCCACAACGCGCCGTCACGGCTGACCAGCCGCTGACCGGGCTTCAGCGCAGACTGTAGCCGCATTCCGTCGGCTTCAGTGACAATACCGATCTGGGCAAGACGGCGCGCCAGTTGGCGCGGAGCCCGGACAAATTCCGCCAGGGATTGAAGACCTGCCGGCATTGCCGGGTCCCCCGAACCGTCTACTTCACCCCAGAAGACCGGAGCGCTTTTGTCCGTGGGTGCGTCAAGATCCTCACCCAAGGCAGCTCCAAGAGCTATTTCATAACCCTTCTCGACTTTCAGCGCCTCCACGACCGCGGGAAAAAGGTCTGACCCGCCAAGGTTGATCATCTTGGCGAGCGTATTCGCTTCCGTCTCTATACGACCCAGATTGCTGCGCGCTTCCTGCAGGGGTTGGCGAAGTTCGGCCTCCCGCCGACGCGCGGTTTCCACAGCTGCTTCGGCAGTGAGTGCAGATTCTTCGGCGTGCTCGAGTGCGGCTTCGGCGGTTTCCACCTGACCTTGTTTCTCGACAGGATCGGCCAACGCGCCGATCTGGGCTGCGACTGCAGACAAGTCGCGCTCCACATCGCTCATCTGACGCATGAGGCGCTCGCGCCGCTCGGCACTCTCGCGCAGGTTCCGCTCGACCTGCGCACGTTCGGCCGAGGCTTCTGCGCGCTCGGCAGTAACTTTAGCTAGTGCTGCTTCGCTTTCTTTCAGCTTGGCATCGGCGCGCTCGAATTCTGCACGCGTTTCGATCTCGCGTTCGCCAGCATTAGCATTTTCTTCGTTGAGTGACCGCTCCTCCGTGTCGAGACGTGCCAGCACATCGGCGTTGTCGCGCACCATCTGCTCCTCGCGAGCAATATCGGCAGTGAACTGAACGAGGCGCTTTTCCAGTTCGTTCTGGCGCGCCTGCATCCGCTCGGCTTCCTCATTGAGCTGCGACCGCGCGATGGTCAGACGCTGTAATATCGCCGCTGCCTTGGCTTCTGCATCGCGCAAATCAGGCAATTTATGTGCGCCGATCGCCTGTTCCTTGGCGGCGTTCATCTGCTTTTGTGCCTGATCGCCGACGCTAACCGTCGCCACCGAGAGCGCCGATTGCGCCTCGCCTTCCTGCGCCTTGGCAACGGACCACTTCAGATGCAGAAGAATGGCTTCCGACCGGCGTATATCGGCGGACAGGCTTTTAAAGCGATTTGCCTGACGCGACTGCCGCTTCAGACTTTCGATCTGCGTTTCAAGCTCACCGACGACATCCTCGAGCCGCTCAAGGTTCTGTTCCGCTGCCCGTAGACGCAGTTCAGCCTCATGGCGACGGGTATGCAGGCCGGAGATCCCAGCGGCCTCTTCCAGCAAGGCCCGGCGTGCCTGGGGTTTCGCCTGGATAAGCTCACCGATACGGCCCTGCCCGACCATCGAAGGCGAACGTGCGCCTGTCGATTGATCGGCAAACAGCAATTGCACGTCCTTGGCGCGCGCATCCTTGCCGTTGATGCGATAGACCGAGCCGGCCTCGCGCTCTATGCGCCTCGAAACCTGGAGCTCGTCGGCATTGTTGAATGCGGACGGCGCACTGCGATCCTGATTGTCGAGGAAGAGCGTCACTTCCGCCGTATTGCGTGACGGCCGTGTCCCCGATCCGGAAAAGATTACATCGTCCATGCCGGAGGCGCGCATGTTCTTGTACGAGCTTTCGCCCATCACCCAGCGCAGCGCTTCAACGAGATTGGACTTGCCGCAGCCATTGGGACCGACGACGCCGGTCAAGCCACTTTCAATGACGAATTCTGCAGGTTCTACGAATGATTTGAAGCCGAGCAGGCGGAGCTTGGTAAAGCGCATCAGATGCCCTTTCCGACAAACACCGCACATGCAAGAGATTGGACGGCGGACGCAACGAAGCATCCGCCGAAAACCGGGTGGCGGTTACTTAAGCAGTCCGTCAATAATCGCTGACATTTCGTCAACCGAAAGGGCTCCCGAGTATCTGCTGCCATTGATGAAGAATGTTGGAGTAGCATTCACTCCAAATTCATTGGCTCCGCGCTCACGCACAGCATTCACATCATCCAGAAGTTTTTGGTTCGTCAAGCACGCCTTGAAGGACTCCTGTGTAAAACCGGCCAATTTGGAGATTTGCAGCAAAGGTTCTTCTGCATTTGCCGCACCTGCCCACTGTTCCTGCTGTTTGAATAGAACTTCAACCAGCGGGTAGTAGCGCTCTTCAGGAGCACAACGTGCCAACATGAAGGCGGCCGCCGCGCGTGGGTCAAACGGGAATTCGCGCAGGATGAGCTTGGCCTTGCCCGTATCAATATATTTTTCCTTGATCGTGGGCAGGGTTGTCGTTGCGAAATGCGCGCAGTGCGGGCACGTCATCGATGCGTATTCAACGATCGTCACAGGCGCTTCGGCCTTGCCCATCACGATATCTTTCAAGGTGCCGGGCGCAAGCAGCTTCGCCTCATCGACTGTCCCTGCCGCAGGCGGAACCTTTACATCGGATGCATTCGGGACAGGAGTAGCGTCTTGTGCCCAAGCCTCCGTGCCAGCGGCCAAAGCGATGGCGGCCGTGGAAACAGCGGCGAGCGTCAGAATTTTTCTGCGTGTCAGCAATTCAGTCATAAGATCACCTGTCTCCGGTGTTGGTTATGCAATTACAAGTCTTTGACTCGTTAGTGGCCCAGGGGCTGTTGAAATTCATGCTCTGAAGCGACGAAAATGGTGGTTTCGAGCACCGGAGCGAAGCGTACTTTAAGGTACGTGAGCACCGGAGCGCAGAAAAACGCCATTCGCAGGCCGTCAGAGCGTGAATACCAACAGCCCCTTGTTTCTTTAAGGCACGGTATACGTTCTGTCTTTGAATTTTTCGTGATGCGACATCAATGAATTCACACTATTAGAATTATCGTTTCATCTTGTCGGCATGAATACTCTGTCCCAGCCGTTGCAGCGCCTCGCGTAGACCATCATCCTCGATCGGCTCGACGGAGCGGCTGATCTTGTCGGCTGTTGCCGCGTCCACTGGCGGCAAGGTCCGGCGTTTGGCAACCGGCTGCTCGACAGGCTTCTGTTCGATCTTGATCCTGCCGACAGCTGCAAAGCCCAGAAATGCATTGACGCGGCTGATGATTTCGCCCGTTTCGTGTTGAATTCGCATGGCCGTAAAACCTTGACATGCGACCACTAACGTTGCCGGCTGGAACGGATCATTCTCATGTGCCCGGCGCGGCCAAAGAAGTTTGAGCGGTCTCGATTGCGCGCCGACGGCCGGTCCGACAATCTCTTCCCAGGCCTGAACAAGTTCGATCGTTATCCCCGCGCGCTTGCGCAACACAGGATCAAGAATTCCTGCAGCTGGGTCGGCAAGTGGGCGAAAGCCTTTTTTTCTGCGATCATCGCTCATTGGCCTATCGCACCTGTTTCAGAGGAGTCTCAGCGGCCATTATAGCCGCGGAACCATTCAACGAACAAAGGAATACCTTGTTCCAGCGTGGTAGCGGGCGAAAAACCGAGGTCCCGTGATGCAAGGTCGATGTCCGCATATGTACATTTAACATCAGCGGGGGGCATCGGCTCAAATTGTTTGATCGCCTCTCGACCACAGGCATTTTCGATGATTTCGATAAAACGCATCAAGGCGACCGGCTTGTTGTTGCCGAGATTATAGACTGGTGCCGTTCCTTCGGGATGGGAGAGAATGCGATTTACGGCGCCATAAACACCGCTGACGATGTCATCAATGAACGTGAAATCGCGCTGCATGTGGCCGTGATTGTAAACCTTGATCGGCTTGCCTTGCAAAATCGCATCCGTAAAAAGCCAGGGGGCCATGTCAGGGCGACCATAGGGGCCATAGACAGTGAAAAAGCGCAGACCTGTCGAAACAATCTTGTGCACGTGCCCATAGGAGTGGGCAAGAAGCTCAGCCGAGCGCTTGGTCGCAGCATAGACCGAAACGGGATGATCGACGGGATCGTTTTCCGAGAAAGGCACTTTGGTATTTGCGCCGTAGACCGATGAGGAACTCGCATAAACCACGGGGGGCCGTTTCGGCATTTTCAACGCCTGCTCGAATATCGTCACCTGGCCATGTACGTTGGCATCGACATAGGCCGCCGGGTTTTCGACCGAGTAGCGTACGCCGGCCTGCGCTGCGAGATGCACTATGATGTCGGCATCCGTATCATCGCCGATCGCAGCGGAAAGCCCTTGGGGATCGGCTATGTTACCACGGACAAAACGGATATTGGAAAGACCATCCAGCGCGGAGAGCCGGGCTTCCTTGAGCGCTACTGGATAATAGTCGTTGAGATTGTCGATCGCGATAATGTCAAAGCCTTCGCTGGCGAGCCGTCGCGCAACGTGAAATCCGATAAAACCAGCTGCTCCAGTAACGATGGCCTTCATAAATTACCCAACATCATTCTAATCGATCTTCGCCATGGCGAGCTTTTGGTCGAACTCACTCAAGGTAAGCTCGTCGGCTTCGGCATGCGCGGCCAACTGCGGTATCGACAGATAGGGCGAGGTTCCGGATATCCAACAGATCATCATCGTCAGGTAAATGAAAACCGCGTCCGTCGCGTCGTGACCGAACATGATACCCAGCATGCCCGTAATCACATAACTGCTCACCAGCAATAGGGAAATAGCGATTGCAAGATCCCGGCCCGGCCCGGGCACCTTCTTGCGCGCCGCGATTATCGGAGCAGCAAGAAGCCCGAGCACCGCCAGCACACCCAATACACCGCCGTCGACAGCGGCATTCAAAAAGCCGTTGTGTACGTGCGTAAAAGACATTTTCTTGTCAGGAGGCAAATTCAAGATCTCGTTGACCCGCGACATGCGATTTTGCGGACCATAGCCGATCAATGGCGATGCCAGCAAAGCGCGCTTGGCGGCCGACCACAGCATCAGTCGCGCATTGAGCGAATTGATACTGTCTGGCTGGCGATCCAGCTGCACGATATCGCTTTCGAGCGCATGATACCGCTCCGTCACCTTCATCGCCGCAATGGCGATGATCGCAACGATTGTGACGGCTCCAACGACCTTCACGACATTGGTGATTGTCGGCAGGGTTTGTCCTCGCAAGTACCAATACAGAACGGCAAAGTTTACAGGCATGACCAGCCAGGCCGAACGCGTGCCGGAGAGAAATGCACAGACAAGACCACATGCAAAACCAGCGATTGCAATAAATCGCTCGGTCCTGCTGTCTGAATGCGCATTGAGCAGTGAAATGCTGCCAAACAACACCGTAAACAGTCCGAATACCGCAGCATTCCCGGCGCCCCCTTCGGCGCGAGGCGACAGAAAGGAAATCTGGACGATGCTGAATATGAGCGAACCGATCATGCCGATGCCAGCACCGGTGATCAAAAAGGGCACAAGACGACCGGGAAGGCTCGCTCGAAGTCGCGGCAGCACAGCCCAGATTGCGAGGAAGGGAATCATCTTGAAGATGAAGGGAATCCCCTTCGACGCATCGGGATGCACGACCACTGAAAGTATGGTCACGAAAACGTAGAAGGTCAGACACCAGCCCACGATCTTGTCGGTTCTGCTCATCTCGAACCGAAAACGTTTTGCAGCGAGTGAAACGATCGCCCATAAAAAGGCACAGACTAGGGTCACGGAAGTTCCGCTTGCCAGCAGACCGGGAAACAGCGCAAACACAAATGTGAAGAGACGATTGTTGCGATCGATTCCGATGAAATGCCCCCTTGTAGGGAGCATCAACGCTTTGGCTAATTGATCTGGAAGCATTTAAGGTTCCGAATGATTATGAAATTCATGCTTGCAACCGTTTTTATAAGAACCGTCAAGGCTTCGTGTAGCGCAGTTTGGAATTGATGCAACCAATAACCACCCGCCTGTTGCTATGGTATGATTCCCATCATCGAACTCTACCATGGCGCATTTCGCCGCGCGAGCGTCTCGCAGGCATCACTGCCGATCCCTATCGGATCTGGCTTTCCGAAATCATGCTGCAACAAACGACGGTTGAAGCCGTCAAATCCTATTTCCGCGTTTTCATAGAAAAATGGCCGACAGTGGTGGACTTGGCCGCCGCGAGCCAGGACGATGTTTTGCGTGCCTGGGCTGGTCTTGGTTATTATTCGCGCGCGCGAAACCTGAAGAAGTGTGCCGATATCATCTGTGCAGAATATGGCGGGCATTTCCCGTCCGATCTCGCCAGCTTGAAATCGCTGCCCGGTATCGGCGATTATACAGCGGCCGCGATCGCCTCGATCGCGTTCGATCTGCCCATGGCCGTTGTCGACGGGAATGTGGAGCGCGTCATCACGCGGCTCTATGCCCTCGCTACCCCCCTGCCGCTCGCCAAGCCGGAAATTCGCTCGCGCATGCAGGCGCTTACACCTGATGAAAGATCGGGGGATTTTGCGCAGGCAATGATGGATCTCGGAGCGACGATCTGTACCCCTCGGCGACCGGCTTGCGTCATTTGCCCGCTCAACGACAATTGCCAGGCGTTGAAAACCACCGATCCGGAATTCTTTCCCGTGAAAGCGCCCAAGAAAGAGAAGCCTGTTCGCGTTGGAGCTGCCTTCGTCGCTATTTCGAATGATGAGCTATATTTACGTAGCCGTGCAGAGACGGGATTGCTTGGCGGAATGGCGGAAGTTCCAACGACATCATGGACGGCACGCCTAGATGGGGAAACCGAATTGGATGCAGCCCCCTTTCCCGCAAACTGGGTCGCCACCGGCAACATTACCCATGTTTTTACGCATTTCGAATTGCGTCTTAAAATCTACAAAGCCCATGACGTAGAGAAAGACATTGTGGCTGGCGGTTGGTGGGTCAAGGTCGATAAATTGGGAGGCGAAGCCTTGCCCACCGTCATGAAAAAGGCCATTGCTGCCGCCGTTCCAGATGCGTTTGCAAGGAGAAGAAATTAGAATGACACAGGTCAAGCATATCGTTTTCGACATTGGCATGGTTCTTATTCATTATGACCCGCATGCCGCCTTCCTGGATGTCATTCCCGATGCCACTGAGCGCAAATGGTTCTTCGACAATGTCTGCACGCACGAGTGGAATGTCGAGCAGGATCGTGGACGGAAATGGCCAGAGGCTGAGGCTCTATTGATCGCCGATTTTCCCGACCGCGAGCAGCACATCCGCGCGTTCCGCCAGAACTGGCACATGATGGTTCCGCATTCGATCGATGGCAGCGTCGAGATTATGCGTAAGCTGATCGCAGACGGTCACGATGTGACCATGCTTACCAATTTCGCCTCGGACACGTTGCGCGAGGCTTGGGAACGATACCCGTTCCTGACCGAAAGCCGCGGCGTTACGATTTCCGGCGATGTCGGCCTGATCAAGCCCGACAAGGCGATCTACGATCACCATGTCGCAACCTTTGACCTTGACCCGTCGTCCACACTCTTCATCGATGACAGCGCCAAGAATGTTGCCGGTGCCAGGGCCGCAGGTTGGCAATCGGTGCAGTTCATCGATCCTGAAACGCTCAAGGCCGATCTGAAGAATCTGGGCATCAACGTCTGAGTTTCAGCCGGAAACGCTGACTTACCCGCCTGCGGAAACCAGGCCCGATCGCACCTGCTTGCGCAGTTCGTCGATTGGCTTGAGCACGCCATCGTCTTCGAAGTGCCAGAATGTCCAGCCGTTGCAGGCATCGAGCCCCTGCGCTTTCGCGCCCATGCGGTGGATCGATCCGGCGTCACCGCCTGTCGTCACAGTACCATCAGCACGTACGATAGCAGCATGGCGCTTGCGAATATCGCTCAGAACGGCACCCGGCTTCAACATGCCGGATTCAATGATACTGCCGAATGCGACACGCGGTTCCGCGCGCTTGCTGGTCATAACGGTGAGGTCGGCGCCGGCCAGTGGGTCCACCGCAGCGATGCGAGCCGTCGCAGCATCGATATATTTCTGTTCCCGTTCGATGCCGACAAAATGCCGTCCGAGCCGTTTGGCGACGGCGCCGGTGGTTCCCGATCCAAAGAACGGATCGAGAATGACATCCCCTGGCTTCGATGAAGCCATGAGAATCCGGGCCAGCAGGGCTTCAGGCTTTTGCGTTGGATGTATCTTGTCGCCATTCTCATCTTTAAGACGCTCCGCGCCGGTGCAAATCGGGAAAAGCCAATCCGAGCGCATCTGAAGATCGTCGTTGGCTGCCTTCATGGCTTCGTAATTGAACGTATAACCCTTTGATTTCTGATCGCGCGATGCCCATATCATGGTCTCGTGGGCGTTCTGGAATCGGCGGCCGCGAAAATTCGGCATCGGGTTATTCTTGCGCCAGATGATGTCGTTGAGCATCCAGAATCCGAGATCCTGCATTGTCGCTCCGACACGGAAAATATTGTGATAGGAGCCGATGACCCAGATCGTGCCGTTCGGCTTCAGCACGCGGCGGCAGGCGAGAAGCCAGGCACGCGTGAACGCGTCATACGCCTGGAAGCTTTCGAACTGGTCCCAATGATCGTTGACCGCGTCCACCTTCGACTGATCCGGGCGATGCAGATCCCCCTCGAGCTGAAGGTTGTAGGGCGGGTCGGCGAAGATGATATCGATCGAATGATCGGGCAAACGGTTGAGAGCGGCGACGCAGTCGCCTTTGAGAATGGTGTCGATCCAGGAAGTTTGCGGCGCTGCCTGGGGCAGATCATTCACGAGACGTACTACGGACATTTGATACTCGATTACTGGAGACGCTTTACACAACAGTATGGTTACCGCACACGGTAAATATCGCGTTAAACGCAAACGAAATCGGTGCTTGTCTTTGACCCGATGGCCATAAACGTGTAGTCGATGCCCGACATCCCCCAAAACGACCGGAGCCGCTGCTGTTGCGGCGCTATTTTTGAACAGGTATGACGAATGGAACCTCAGCTTATTATTTTCGACTGCGATGGCGTGCTCGTCGATTCAGAAATTCTTGCCGCCGAAGTCGAATCCCAACTGCTGACACAATCCGGCTACCCCATTGAACCGGAAGACATCGCCGAACGTTTTGCCGGGCTGACCTGGACGGATATCTTGCTTCAGGTGGAAAAGGAATCCGGTATTCCTATTTCAGCCTCGCTGATCGAAGAATCGGCGCGGCAGATGGACCATAAGCTGCGCAACGAACTCAATGTCATCGAAGGCGCCGAACAGGCCATCGGAGCATTGAAATATCCGAAATGCGTCGCATCGAATTCGATCAGTTCTTCACTGAAGATGATGCTCGAACAAAGCACGCTCTATGATCTCTTTGCCCCACACATCTTCTCAGCCCGAGAGGTGGGTACACAGAAGCCGAAGCCGGATCCAAACGTGTTTTTGTTCGCTGCGAAGCAATTCAACGTAGATCCGGCACGCTGCATCGTTATCGAAGATTCGAGCCATGGCGTTCACGCGGCGAGGACTGCCGGCATGCGGGTAATTGGTTTTACGGGCGGCGCCCATACCTATCCCGGCCATGCCGACAAGCTGACTGATGCCGGAGCCGAAACGGTGATCAGCCGCCATCGCGATCTGCCGGCAGTTATCGAAGCAATGACGGTATGGTCCGAAGCAGTCTGATTTAAATAAAGGCTGGCGCCGGGCCAGCCTTTATTCACTGTGTTTTCGGCTTTGATTTTGAAGCCGCGCTTGCAGGCCCTTCGTCGAAGCCAATAAAGACCTGAATGTTCTGTGCGGTTGGCTTTGGGAAACTTACACTGGGATCGTTGAAAACGAACTGTGTGGCAGCACTCCCATCTGAAGCCGGGATCGCCTGTTTGTGCAGCGTCGAGTACAGCACATTTGTTCCCTGAATGACGGCGACGCGGATAGGCACTGTGATTGTGCCAGGTGTGAATTTCGGACCGGGTACGACCTTGCCGGAAACGGCTACATTCATGGTCATGGTACCGTCGCTTGACTGGCACGACCGCGTCTGGTTCGAGATTGAAGCTTGATAGATCAGGTTCTCAGGCGTCTTGTCTGATTTTCCATAGTTCGTCAGGACCGAGGTGCCTTCGCGGATCGTCACGGTGGGGCAGAACGCTGTCAATTCGGACGCTGTTATGCGTTTTTGCGCTTCCGCGGTGGCAAGCGACTTCTCACTATTCGGGTCATCGCTGTTGCTGCCGCTGGTAGAGCATCCTGCAAGACCTATAGCAAAAATCATTGCACAAACCGGTGTGCAAAGTTGATAGAAGGGCAGAGATTTGGGTGCTTCTGACTTCATGAACAGAACTCTCCTTGACGAACGAACCTTAAGAGGCCAAACGAAAATTCGTCAGGAAGCGGCGAAAATGGTGGTTTTCGAGTACCGAAGCAGAACGTACGTTTTGTACGTGAGCATCGGAGCACAGAAAACCGTCATTTGCAGCCCTTCCATGACGGATTTGCGGTTGGGCTCTGACGAACGAGCGTGTTCTATACCAACGGTAAGGAAATAATGCGACCGGGCATTGCAGCCTTTTTTTGACAAGGGCAGCGACAGCACTATTGGGCAAAACACAAGAGGCGACCGAGATGAAATATGTGAGTACCCGGGGAGAAGCGCCGGTTTTGGGCTTTTCCGATGCGCTTTTGTCCGGTCTTGCCCGTGATGGCGGGCTCTATCTTCCGGAGCAATTTCCACAGTTTTCCGCAAGCGAAATCCGCTCGCTGCGCGGCAAAACCTATGCCGAAGTCGCCATTCAGGTGCTGACGCCTTTTATCGCCGGCGACATAGACCAGGCTGATTTCGAGAAGATGGTGCATGAAGCTTATGGTACGTTTCGGCACGAAGCCGTCTGCCCGTTGGTGCAGACCCGGAACAACGAGTTTGTTCTCGAGCTTTTCCATGGACCAACCCTCGCCTTCAAGGATGTGGCGATGCAGCTGCTGGCGCGACTGATGGATTACATCCTGACCAAGCGTAACGAGCGTGCCACCATCGTTGGAGCAACTTCCGGTGATACGGGCGGTGCAGCCATCGAGGCATTTGCCAATCGGGATCGCACGGATATCTTCATCCTGTTTCCGCACAACCGCGTTTCGCCAGTTCAGCAGCGGCAGATGACGACATCGGCGGCATCGAATGTCCACGCGCTGGCCGTTGAAGGGAATTTCGATGATTGCCAGTCTCTGGTCAAAGGTATGTTCAACGATTTGGCCTTCCGTGATTCCCTTTCTCTGTCGGGGGTTAATTCGATCAACTGGGCGCGGATCATGCCGCAGATCGTCTATTATTTCACTGCTGCCGTTTCACTCGGAAGCCCGGAGCGCCCGGTATCCTTCACCGTTCCCACTGGCAATTTCGGCGATATTTTTGCAGGCTATGTTGCGAAACGCATGGGCCTTCCAATTGACCAACTTATCATTGCGACCAACGATAACGATATTTTGACCCGCACGATCGAAACGGGAATTTATGAAACCCGGAGCGTGCTCCACACGACATCGCCTTCCATGGACATACAGGTTTCTTCCAATTTCGAGCGCCTGCTCTTTGAAGCACACGGTCGGGATGCCGCCGCGGTGCGCCGATTGATGGGGGGGTTAAAACAATCAGGCAGCTTCACGATTGCCAACACTGTACTTGCCGCAATCCGCGGCGAGTTCGCTGCAGGGCGCTCTAACAAGGCTGAAACGGCCGAGGCAATCGCAAATGTGCTGAAGCAGTCCGGTTATCTTCTTGATCCGCATTCGGCCATCGGACTGAAAGTTGCGCGGGAGAAGGCGGGGAGCGAAACGCCAAGCGTTGTACTTGCCACTGCTCATCCGGCGAAATTTCCTGATGCCGTCGAGGCAGCGAGCGGCATTCATCCACACCTTCCGCTCTGGCTCGGTGACCTCATGCAACGAAAAGAACAGTACACGGTACTTCCCAACGACCTTAAAAGTGTGGAAGAGTATGTGAGCCGACATTCAAGAGCGGCGGGTAAGGAGCATTGAATGGGCGTTGAAATCAGTCGCCTCTCCAACGGTTTGACGATTGCGACAGAGACAATGCCGCATGTGGAGAGTGTAGCGCTTGGCATCTGGGTCAAGGCGGGGTCGAGGAATGAGGCCAACCATCAGCACGGCATTGCTCATCTTCTTGAACACATGGCTTTCAAGGGAACTGAAAACCGTTCTGCCTGGAAAATTGCAGCCGACATTGAAGATGTTGGCGGCGAGATCAACGCGGCTACCAGTGTCGAAACAACATCGTATTATGCGCGCGTACTGCGAGACGACATGCCTCTGGCAATCGATATCCTCACCGATATCATGACTGGTTCGAAGTTCGACGCTGAGGAGCTCGAGCGCGAAAAAAATGTGGTCATGCAGGAAATTGGGGCAGCTCACGACACGCCTGACGACGTTGTCTTTGACCGCTTCACGGAAGCAGCGTTTCAAGACCAGACGATCGGCCGGACAATCCTTGGAACGCCGGAAACCGTGCAATCCTTTTCTTCCGCCGATCTTCGCCGCTACATGGACGAACAATACAGCGCCGAGCGCATGGTTGTCGTCGCCGCTGGCGGTGTGAAGCACGATGAATTCGTACGCGAAGTCGAGAAGCGTCTCGGTTCCTTCCGTGCCAAATCAACGGCACCGGAACCGGATCTGTCGCACTATGTCGGCGGTGATTTCCGCGAACAACGTGACTTGATGGACGCACAGGTCGTCATCGGCTTCGAGGGACGTGCCTATCACGTTCGCGATTTTTACGCTTCGCAATTGCTGGCAATGATCCTCGGCGGCGGGATGTCCTCCCGTCTTTTCCAGGAAGTGCGTGAGAAACGCGGGCTGTGTTATTCTGTCTATGCCTTCCACTGGGGTTTTTCCGATACCGGCATTTTTGGAATTCACGCCGCAACCGGACGCAACCACCTTAAGAAGCTCGTCCCGGTCATCATCAATGAGCTGCATGAAGCTGCCCGAAACATCAGCCAGGAAGAGCTGAATCGTGCGCGGGCGCAATATCGTGCCAGTCTGCTGATGTCACACGAAAGTGCCGCGAGCAGGGCTGGACAGATTGCACGGCAGATGCTGCTCTACGGGCACGCAGTCTCGACCGAAGAACTGGTCGAGCGTCTATCGAAAATTACGACCGAGCGCCTGACGGACCTCGCAGGCCGCCTCTTCCTCGATACGACGCCGACGATTGCCGCCGTCGGTCCGGTTGGTTCGCTGATGAAATTCGCCGATGTCCGCCAGGGGCTCACTTCTGCAACAGCAAGTCCCCGAAAAATCGCGGTCTGACGGCCAGAGAGCCTCGAAGGCCATGATCGCCCTGCCCTTCCTGAAAAGCGCCGCGCCGCCCCTGCAGGGCGAGCGGCTCTATTTGCGTCCGCCGCAACTTTCCGATTACCGTGCGTGGTCCACACTTCGCGCGCAGAGCCGCGAGTTCCTCACGCCGTGGGAACCTCTCTGGGCGGCTGACGATCTGGAACGTGGAGCCTTTCGCCACCGAATTCGTCACTATGACGAAGAGGCGGCGGCCGGAACGGCGCATCCTTTCTTTCTTTTCCGCAACAAGGATTCGCGCCTGCTTGGAGGCATTACGCTCGGCAATATCCGCCGCGGTGTAGGGCAGAATGGTATGATCGGTTACTGGATCGGCGAGCCATTTGCCGGCCAAGGCTTCATGCATGAAGCACTGGGCCTGCTTATTCCCTATGCTTTTACCAAGGTAAGGTTGCACCGGCTGGAAGCGGCCTGTATTCCAAGCAATGAAAGATCGATCCGGCTTCTCGAAAAAGCCGGATTTCAGAGGGAAGGACTGCTACGCTCCTACTTAAAGATAAATGGTATGTGGCAAGATCATCTGCTCTTCTCGATGATCGAAGGCGATGTACGGCGCTAGTGAAATAAAGGTTGTATCGGTGGTATCATTGGCGAGACGAATGCTGAAAAGCTTATCGCGGGTTTTTGCGCTCGTCATTTTGTTGATATCGATGCAGTCGGGCGCGAACGCGTTCGAGACAATCAAGATCACGAAGGAAAGCACAGCGCTCGACCTGTCAAAAGCCGTTGAAGTGTACCGGAACCAAGGCGAGACTTTCCAGATTTCCACCGCGCCGGGCACCGACGGTATCGTTCGCCGCATCGAGGTGCAGGCCAACGACAAGCGGTCTACCGGTGACTGGGCAGCCTTTTCCCTTGCCAACCCGACGGACGAGCAGATCGACCGACTGATCGTCGCGCCGCACTTCCGCCTTGTCGGATCAGGTTTCATTTGGCCCGATCTCGGCTCGACTCGCATCGCATCCATTACGCCGAGCGAGGGATTCGCGCTGGACCGGCAAGCCAGCGAGGATGCCGATATTTTCCTGATTACGCTCAATCCCGGGGCCGTGATCACGCTTGTTGCCGAACTGGCATCACCCAACCTGCCTCAGGTTTACGTTTGGGAGCCGAATGCTTACAAGGACACGGTCAATTCCTATACGCTTTACCGCGGCATTCTTCTCGGAATTGCTGGCTTGCTCGCGTTGTTCTTGACCATTCTGTTTGTCGTCAAGGGAACGTCGCTTTTTCCTGCAACAGCCGCCCTCGCATGGGCGGTACTGGCCTACATCTGTGTCGATTTCGGGTTCTGGAACAAGCTGATAGAGATAACGCCTGGCAATGAACAGATGTGGCGAGCGGGCACCGAGGTGGCGCTTGCGGCGACGCTCGTAATCTTCCTTTTCACCTATCTCAATCTCAACCGATGGCATGACAATTTCAGTTATGGCGCACTGACATGGATTCTCGGCCTCGGCATTGTCTCAGGCGTCGCGATTTTCGACCCGCCGATCGCGGCCGGTATTGCCCGCTTCTCCTTCGCCCTGACCATTATTTCCGGCATCGTGCTGATCGGCTTCTTCTCCTTCCGAAGTTATGATCGCGCGATCATGTTGATACCGACATGGATCCTCCTGCTGGTCTGGTTGATGGGCAGCTGGCTCACCGTATCGGGAATTCTGGCCAATGATATCATTCAGCCGGCCCTTGCAGGCGGCCTCGTTCTTATCGTTCTCCTCATCGGCTTCACCGTCATGCAGCACGCATTTTCCGGCGGCGCGCTGCAACAGGGCCTGTTCTCCGACGTGGAGCGGCAAGCGCTCGCCATTATAGGCTCCGGCGATATCGTCTGGGATTGGGATGTACCGCGTGATCGCGTCGTTACCACGCCTGATCTCACCAATTTCCTTGGAGCCTCGGCGAGTTCTCTGCATGGCGCCGTGCGCAATTGGTTGCCGAGCCTGCATGCGGACGACCGCGATCGCTTCCGCACGACCCTGGACGTTATTCTTGAGAACAGGCGCGGCCGCATTTCGCAAACATTCCGCCTGCGTGCCAATGACGGCCACTACTACTGGTACTCGCTGAAGGCTCGTCCTGTTATCGGTTCCGATGGTGAGATTGTCCGGTGTGTCGGCACACTTATCGATGTCACCGAGCAGAAAAAGGCAGAAGAACGCCTGCTGCATGACGCTGTGCACGATAATCTGACAGGCCTGCCGAATCGCGAACTCTTCCTGGACCGCTTGGGCTCCGTCATCACCATGGCCCAAACCGAGAGCAGAATCCGTCCTACAGTGTTCATCATCGACATTGACCGGTTCAAGCAGGTCAATGACGGACTTGGCATGTCTGCAGGTGATACATTCCTGCTGACGATTTCGCGCCGTCTGCACCGTCTTCTGCGGCCGCAGGATACGCTCAGCCGTCTGGCCGGCGATCAATTTGGCCTCATTCTCGTCTCTGAGAGCGAGCCCGCCAAAATTGCCGCATTCGCCGAAGCGGTGAAACAGGCCATCCGGGCGCCGATTGCCTTTTCCAAACGAGAGATCGTGCTGACTGCATCGCTTGGCCTGATTACCTGGACGAGCGGCAGCGCCGCCTCGCCGGAAGACCTGGTCAAGGACGCCGAGCTCGCCATGTTCCAGGCCAAGCGGTTCGGTGGTGATCGCATAGAGCCGTTCCGCCCGGCCTTCCGTGCAGTGGGGAGTGACCGGCTTCAATTGGAATCCGATCTGCGCCGCGCTCTCGAACGTCGCGAAATTCACATGGCTTACCAGCCGATCATGCGCCTGGAAGACAACAGCATTGCCGGGTTCGAAGCCCTGATGCGCTGGGATCACCCCCGCCGTGGCTCCATTCCGCCGTCGGAGTTCATTCCGATTGCCGAAAGCTCCGGCCTTATCGTGCAGCTCGGCCTTTTCGCAATGCAGAAGGCGGCGGAAGACCTCGTCAACTGGCAGCGCAATCTTGGTGCTTCGCCTCTCTTTGTTTCGGTCAATATTTCCAGCAGCCAACTGATCCGGCAAGATTTGATCGACGACGTGCGGTCGGTGCTCCTGCAAACCCAGATCGAGCCGGCGAGCCTGAAACTGGAACTCACCGAATCCCTGATGATGGAGAACCCGGAACGCTCCAACTATGTGCTTTCCAGCATCAAGGCGATGGGCGTCGGTGTATCGCTCGATGATTTCGGCACCGGGTATTCTTCGCTGTCCTATCTGACCTCTTTCCCGTTCGACATGATCAAGATCGACCGGTCGTTCCTGAAGGCGGATCAGCCGCAGAAGGTGACACTCCTTCGTTCCATGATCAGCATGGCGCATGATCTTGGATTGTCTGTTGTGACGGAAGGCATCGAGAACGAAAGCGATGCGCTGCAGCTCCGCCAGATGGGCTGCGAGTATGCGCAGAGCTTCATGTTCAGCCCGCCGCTTACACTGGACGTCGCTACAAAACTGCTGCGCGAGCAGTTCCAGCAGTCGAAAGCGTCGTAGAAATCACATCAGGTTGCCTTCGGGCTGAACTAGCTCAGATACTGCAGTTGCAAATTCGTCAGGCCGAGGCGAAAAGGTCGATTTTCGAGGATCGAAGCGGAGCGTACGTTTGGGTACGTGAGCACCGAAGCGCAGAAAATCTGCCTTTGCAGCCCGGCATCACGAAGAATGCAACTGTAGTATTAGGCGTGACCGGCGACAGTGGCCAGCCGTGACGGATCAACGCCCATATAGGCGAGAATTCGATCGTACTTGCTGTCGATATCCGTATCGAACAGGAGCTCCTGCGACGCTTTGCAAGTGAGCCAGCCGTTGTTGGCGATCTCGGTCTCGAGTTGACCCGAAGCCCAACCGGAATAACCCAGCGTCATCAAGGCTTTGCGCGGTCCGCGGCCACCGGAGATGGCACGCAATATATCCACAGTTCCCGTCAGGCAAATTTCTTCTGCGACTGGCATGGTTGAATCGGTGAGATAGTCATCGGAATGCAGGACAAAGCCTCGCCGCATTTCGACCGGTCCCCCATTGCGCACCAGAAAATCGCGCGTCCGTTCAGGCATCATGATGGCCTGTTGCTCATCGAGAACGCCCAGTTGAACAAGGATATCTGAAAATTCCATGTCCTGGACACGGTTGATGATAAGGCCCATAGCGCCCTTTTCAGAGTGCGCACAAACATAGATGACCGAACGCGCAAACCGGCTGTCGTCCATTCCCGGCATGGCGAGAAGGAACTGTCCATTCAGAAATCCGGTCTCTTTGTTGGCGTCTCTGAAAATCTCCATGAGAATAAAGGTACCAAGGATTCTGTAAATGACAACGGCTTTGGGTAACGAATTGTAAATGATACTTAAATCCGTCAGCCGCGCACACATTGCGGGATTACTTCTCACACAGAAATGATCCGCAAAATCAGTGACATCCTTGATAGTGCCCAAAAGGCCTGTAAAGCTCCAAAAATGAAAATAGAACTGCTCTTTTTTGCGGCCGTGATTGCGTTTACCGCTCCGGCGTATGCAAATTCCGAATGGACGAAGACGCCAGGCGGCAACGTCAGGCTCGTTATCGACAATCCTGTCCAGCCATCGCCCGAGATCCGCGGAGCGATAGAAATTAATCTTGATCCGGGCTGGAAAACCTATTGGCGAGAACCCGGTGATGCGGGTGTGCCACCAGAACTCGATCTCACCGAAAGCACCAACATCAAAAGCTATGCGCTTTCGTTTCCAACGCCGCATCGCTTCGACGACGGCAATACCCACTGGGCAGGATACAAGAAACCGGTCTCCTTGCCGCTCACGCTCACGCTCACCGATCCTGCCAAGCCCGCCCATCTGAAGGGCCATGCTTTTCTAGGGATTTGCGAGACGATCTGCATCCCTGTCAAAGCGGAGTTTGATTTTAGCGTCGACAGCACCAAACGGACCGACGCGTTGACGAAAACGCTTGTAGATGCGGCCTTCGAACAGCTGCCGGGCGAAGCGTCAGCGACATTCGGCGCGCGCAGCGCGATACGCAAAGATGATCATGTGAGAGTAACCGTCGACCTTCCTGCCGATGATGCAAACACCGACATTTTCGTCGCGGGCGATGGAGCCGTTACATTCGGCATGTCGAAACTGAAGGACCGGCAGGCGAATAGTGCTGTTTTTTCCGTGCGGATCATTTCCGGAAAGGACAAAAAGACGCCGCCCCTCAACTACACGCTGGTTCAAGGGGCCAAGGCTGTGTCCGGAACGGTTGACGTTCAGGAATAACGATCAAAATTCTCGACTTTTGCAAGTGCGCACCCTATCTGCGGAAGGTCTCATATCATCATCTCACAGGGAGCTATTCATGACGATCAAGGTGGGCGAGCGTTTGCCGGACGCTGTATTCAAGACGAAATCGGATGAGGGCGTCAGTGAAGTCCGCTCCGACGCGCTGTTCAAGGGCAAGAGGGTTGTTCTCTTCGCTGTCCCTGGCGCATTCACGCCGACCTGCAGCATGAACCATCTGCCAGGTTATCTTGAAAACAGAGATGCCATTCTGGCAAAGGGTATCGATGCAATTGTCGTGGTAGCCGTCAATGATCCGCATGTCATGGGCGCTTGGGCCAAGGCAACCAACGGCGAGGGCAAGATTCAGTACCTCTCGGACGGCAATGCTACTTTCACCAAGGCCGTCGGTCTCGATGTCGATCTTGGTGCTGGCAATATGGGAATACGCTCCAAGCGATATTCAATGCTGGTCGAAGACGGCGTGGTGAAGCAGCTCAATATCGAAGAGTCCCCGGGTCAGGCCGTCACCTCGAGCGCAGCTACCATTCTAGGTCAGCTATAGGGCAAACTCATATTGGGATGGGGATAAGTTTTGGCACGCTGAAACAATCCCTCACTTGGATTTTCCCCGGATTTGGCAAGGGATCAAATCCGGGAAAATTCTTTTTTTCCCGCAAGGTTGGTGACTACCTCATTTGCCGAATGGCATTGCTGCTGTGCGTGGTTCGCCCTTCGACAAGCTCAGGATGAGGCTCACCATGAGGGAGGTATGTGGGTTGCACGATACCGGGGGCGTCGCGATAGGAACGTTGCTGTTTCTATCTGGGCTCCCTGCAACCCACCCAACTCCCTCATGGTGAGCTTGTCGAACCACGCACAGCAGCATTGCCATCCGGCAAATCACCAGCCTTCAAGGCACCCGATCAACCTCCAGACCAAAATAATCGTGGCCACTTATCCACGCTCCCCGAACCTGAGCTATCCTATGCCCGTCCTTTCCATGGGGAGCTGCTTCCGGAGCCGTTCGAAAGTGGGGAAGGACGGC
>NZ_QPJM01000017.1 GCF_003337575.1 Phyllobacterium bourgognense | reverse complement strand
AGGAAGGTGACGTCGCCGCTGACATGCAAGACACCGAGCGAATGGCCCGGCGCAACCGTACCGCCGGCATTGGCGGAAAGGGCTGCCAGGCGGCCAGTGCCAGCAAGCCTGCCACCCGAATTGATGGCAACCTTGCCGCTAGAACCATCGAGACTGGCGAGGCCGCCATCGACAGTGACATCGCCGGTAACCCCGCTCGTGCCAACCTGCAGCGCTCCGCCAATGACAGCCGCACCACCGGCCATGCCATAGACAGCGGCAAAGCCGCCATTCAGCACAAGATCGCCAGCAGTCCCGGCGTTGCCGATGATCAGGCTACCGCCGTTGATGCTGGCGTTGCCGCTCGTGCCATCGACAACACCCCAGCCGCCATCGAATGTGAGATCGCCAGTTTTGCCGGTCTGGTTGACGCGCAATTCGCCGCCTTGGTTGATCGTTGCATTCGCCGCCGTCCCATCGACCCGGAACAAGCCGGCGTCATTGACAACAGCGTTCGAGACGATCGAGCCGCCTTGGGCAATGGCAAGCTCCCCGCCATCGACGATCGTATCGCCGCGATACGTATTCTTGCCGGAAAGGGTAAGTTTGCCCAAACCGGATTTGGTGAGCCCGGCATCGTAGGAAGAGGGATCGGCAAGCTTCGTCGCGAGATAGGCCGTGCGGGTTTCCTGGTTTTTAAAGGTGCCCCTAAGAAGATTCTTTGTCTCGTCGATTTCGCCGTCAAGGATAGAAAAGGTTTTGTCGTTCAGCAATGCTGACAAATCTTGACCATATGCTTGCGCGAGCCACGGATATTGGGGATCGGAAGCATAGGCGAAGTATGTTGGGTAGGTTGTCTTAGTGATAAGACGGTCCAGTACAACGGAAGCCAATCCGTTCTCCCGCACGCCTTTCAGCTCCTTTTCATACTTTCCTGTGGAAATGACCGCAACCAGTGCTTTCAACAGACTAGGTACATCTGATTTTAGCTCCAGCACAATCGCATCTCGTTCCGCATCGGACTGACCATCATTCCATCCACTGGCAGTCTTTTTTGTTTTCCAATCGGCAATCTCCAGAACCTCTTCGGTCTTACGCTGATCAAGCGCGGCTTGGCTGATGTCATTTGACCAAGTGTCAGTAATGCTCACACCCAAATTGGCGTCGAAACGGCCAAGAAATTGTCCGGGGCCGTTCATTGCTTTCTTCAGATCAGGCCGGCCCCAACCGAACACCGCATTCGGTGCCTCGATATTGTCGTTGACAACGCGATTATCGGTAAGATGTTCTGCTGTGGTAAACAATACATCGCGCGCCTGAGGGCCGGTGAGATAAGAAAACCGGTCCATCACCAGCCCCAACGATGCCGTCACATTGGGCGCGGCGGCAGATGTGCCATTGTAGGTGGGGGTATAACCAGCCTCGATCTTGTCGGTGAGCTTTCCACCGCCAAAATCATAATCCGTGCCATTTCGGTGTACCGAGGTACTGTAAATATCGACGGTTGGACCGGCCATGCACCAGTATTTGGTCACGCCGCAACGGTCGTATATGGATTCTCGATCCTTGGTAACACCGGTGACGCCGATCCAATAGGGCTCCACCTCCGGCCGAAAATAGGGCATTGCCACAACAGCGCGCGGGTTGTTGCGCCCCTCATTGCCATTAGCCCAGACCTGGATGGCGCCATAGTCTTTCGAGACCTCGAAGGCAGCATCGAGAAACGTTTTCTTTCCCACGAACGTATGATAGAGCTTGGTCAGACCCTCGATGGTCCCATAGTCGCCTGCCTTAGAATATTCCTGCCCCCAGCTTGAATTGATGGCGCGGGCACCGTTGCGGGCAAGGATACCATATGCCTCTTTGTGATATTCATAATCGGCATTGGGGCCAAATATACTCCCATCCGTTCCACCCGAGTTTGCCGAAAGCAGGTGCGCATCAAAGGCGATACCATGCATTTCCAGCCCGTCGCGTTTTGCTACCATCTCCCCCGCTGCAGCGGTGCCATGGCTGTCATTGATCAGGACGTCATAGTCTCCACTGATCGAGAATTTGTCACCCGCTTTCCATGTGCGATTGTGGTCGCCATCTTCGTATCGCCAGCCATCGGCACCATAGGTGCCTGTAACGGTCAGTGACGTAAACTTGCCCGATAATTGCGGATGAAAGGCGAGGACGCCCGAATCCACTTCCCCGAGAATCACCTTCTTGCCCGTATAGCCAAAAGCATAGGCATATTCGGCCTTCACACCCGCCAGGGCGTGATCCTTCAGGAATTCCGGTGTGCGCCAGCTTTCCGCCGCCTTCCCGAGATCATCCGTTTTCGTACCATCGGCCATGAAATACTTGCCCGCCTCCTGCGCCAAAGCTGGAACTGTCGGCAATGCGATAGCGATCGCAGCTGCTGACACAAACGAAAGCAGCTTGCGGCGCACGCGATGGAATGAAGGCGATAATGGAGAACGGGCGGAATCCGCCCCTGAAAATTCATACATGAAAAGCGTCCTTTAAAAAAATCAGGCAATATGAAGTGCAATATAGTTGGCAGAACTTTGCGGCTAAATGCCGTTGTGTCAACTGCCTGAATTCGAGGCACGGTCAAATAACATGCATGTTGTGAGAAGCTACACGATTTCGGGTTGTTAATAGAAAGAGAAAGGTGTTCCGGTTGCATTCTGGAGCGCCTGGCCGGTTGCCTCTCCATGCCGGGCCACGCTTCCGAAAATTCCCCGCACACGTCACCTTGCCTTCCAGGTCCCTGCTGCCAGGCTCACGAATTGTTTATCCGAAGTTGAACGGCCAATTCCGTTGGGTACGGGCTTTTTGTTGCGGCGCGGCAACAGTCGGCCAGTCGCCTTGTTTGCGCCCTATTGTCAACGGTTAGCCGCCATATTCATTGTGCGTTTAGGCGGCGCAACTTCCCGCTCGCCCATCCCGCCACCAACCTGGTTCAATGATGCAAAATACACTTTCCCGTCGCGGCTTTCTGGCTGCATTGACCGCCACCGCTGCAGCCGGTCTCGCCGGCTGCGCACAGATCCGCGACGACAGGCCGGTCATCCAGGTCGATGACTATGGCAATCCCCTCGCGTCGCCGCAAATGGATGTCGACCCGGCTTTCGCTTCTTTTCAATCCATGTATTCGGCCCGTGAAGACGATGGCTACATGCTGCCGGCGATCCCGATCGAAAAGATGGACAAGCGCTATCTCCGGCAGATCGTGCAGGATCCGACCGGCGAACAGCCGGGGACGATCGTCGTCGATACGACCGACAAATTCCTCTATCAGGTGCGCGAAGGCGGGCAGGCGATCCGCTACGGCGTCGGTATCGGCAAGGAAGGTTTCGCCTGGTCGGGCCGCGCCGTCGTCCAGTGGAAGCGCCATTGGCCAACCTGGACGCCGCCAGATGAAATGGTCGCCCGTCAGCCAGAGCTGGTGCAGTACAGTGCGCGCAATGGCGGCATGCAGCCGGGACTTAAAAATCCACTAGGCGCCCGCGCGCTTTATCTCTTCAAGGATGGCGTCGACACGCTCTATCGCCTGCACGGCTCGCCGGAATGGTGGTCCATCGGCAAGGCCGTCTCATCTGGCTGCGTGCGCCTGATCAACCAGGACATCATCGACCTTTATGACCGCGTGCCGAACAAGACGCCGGTTCTAGTGACATAAGTTTACGCTCGACATGCAGATAAGAGGCCGATGGATCGCTCCATCGGCCTTTTTTCTTTTGCCAGCTCTATGCTGGAGCGAAAGCTGGCCATCAATTCATTCTCTTATACTTAAGGCGAATTGACCCTATCGCCGAGGCGAATTAATCACAGACTCTTATTTAATCGGCTTAGACCGCCCTGGGAGGAGCGCGGTTTGAAGCGTGGTTGATTGCAACCACCTCGCGCCTGACGCGATGATTTTTCAGTTTCAGAACATTTTCAAGAAATCCATTTTGGAGGAAACCATGACACTACGACGCATATTCATGGCGGGGCTTCTCGCCTCGACCATGCTTGCCGGGTGTAACGGCGGCGACGACAAGAGCCCGCCAGCCGATACGAGATCGCAAGGCACCTTTGATCAGCTGAAGGCCGAAATCGACCAGCTCAAGAACGAGATCGGCAGGAAAGATCAGGCGAACGAGCAGACTTATGCCGAGCTCAAGGCTGCTTTGGCGCAATTGCAGGCGCTGGGTCTCGTCGAGTTGAAGCAGGATGTAGCTGCGCTGCAAAGCCGGGTTGCCGCATCGGAAGAGGGTTTGAAGCAGCTGGCCGCGCTTTCCGCTCACCTCGACAAGATCGATGCTGCCTTGGAGGCGCTGGACGCGAAAACCCTGTCCGGCGAAGACCGGATCAAGCTTGGCACATTGCAAAGTGATTTTGCCGTGCTGAAGGCGGATTATGACGCAGCGGTGAAGCTGGCGGGCGACCCGGCCAGCACCACAACTTTGACAAAACTGCTTCAGGGCCTTGCGGACGGCAAAGCCGACAAGATGCTGATTGAAAAGCTGCAACAGACTTTGGGCGAATTGACGGAGGGCCTCGGCAAGGCAAAGCTCGGTACGGAGAAATCTGCCGGAGAGCTTGAGAAGCGAATTGCCACGCTGGAGGCGGCGATCGACAAACTCAGTAATCCGCGCGTTGATATGGCGCTCACGCAGTTTGTTGATCCGTTCATTGGCACGGGTCCCGGGCAGATGTACGATGGCCCAGGGGGCGGACAGAGTATGGGCGCGTTCACATTCCCTGCAGCGGGCCGGCCATTCGGTATGGTAAATTGGGGGCCAGATACGAACACGCCGGGAGGCTATTCCGTCAAAGGCTACCATTATGAGATGAACCGCATAGTCGGCTTCCCTCTCACTCACTTGAGTGGCGTTGGCTGTGATGCGGGCAGCGCTATTCCGTTTTTGCCGATGTCCTCTGCGAACGAAACGCAACCAGCCCTCGACCACAAACAGGAAGCCGCTCAGCCCGGCTACTACTATATCAAACTCCCCGACAGTGGCATCGAAACCGAACTGACCGCAACGACACGCACGGGGCTCGGCAAGTTCACCTATCCGGCGGGCAAGAGCGCGCTGCTGCGCATCGATGCCGCCTCGAGCACCGGCTCCGGCACGCTCACTGTCGATGCAGCGTCGAAAAGCGTTTCCGGCTACACGAGTGACGGCGGCTTCTGCGGCTCCGGCGGCCGGTTCAACGTGTACTTCCACGCAGTGTTCGATCAAGCTTTCACGCCTTCAACGACGTCCGGGAATTTCACAACGCTCACCTTCACTGCCGTGGCCGGCGCGCCAACCGTCGTGCGTTCCAAGGTTGGTCTTTCCTATGTCAACGCCGCGAATGCCAAGGAAAACCTGGAGAAGGAAAGCGGAAATGCAACTTTCGAGCAGGTGCGGGAGCAAGCAAGCGCCGATTGGAACAAGCGGCTGAATGCAATCCAGATCAGCGGCGGCAGCGCCGACGACACCAGGAAGTTTTATACGGCGCTCTATCATTCGCTGCAGACGCCGTCGACCTTCAGCGACGTTAATGGCGAGTATATCCGCTTCGGCGCAACCAAGACGGAAAAGGTTGAAAAGGATCGCGTCCACTATTCGAGCTTTTCGAGCTGGGATACGTATCGTTCGCTGATCCCGCTGCAGTCGCTACTCTATCCGCATGAACTCAGCGATATGATGCAAACTCTGGTCAATGACGCAAAACAGTGCGGTGGCACCTTTCCGATGTGGGTGCATGGTAATTCCTCAAGCCCGATCATGCCGGGGGATGGCGTCTCGATCATCGTGGCGCAGGCCCATGCCTATGGCGCCCGCAATTTCGATACGGCTGCAGCCAGCAAGACCATGCGCGATACCGCCTTCGGACGGACGACGCAGTGCGGCGGGAAGACGACCCTTCGCGGGCTTGGCGACTACATGAAGCTGGGCTACATCCCCTACAACAGCAATGAGCAGGGCGCTACCTCGACCAATATGGAATATACGAGCACCGACTTTGCCATTTCCCGGTTCGTCACAGCACTTGGCACGAAGGATGATCAGGTGATCGTTGGTGGTTCCGGCGATGAGGCGGCGACCTTACGCAAACGCTCCGGCAATTGGCAAAACCTGTTCAATCCGGACTGGAAGAACGTGGTTTGGAACAAAGATGATAAATGGGAATCGGGAAGTCCCGTGGTTGAAGCATGGACAAAAGCCAATGGCAAACAACCTCATCCGCAAATTCAGCCGCGGCGATCGGATGGTAGCTGGCCAAGCGTATACGCCGCCGACAACAAAGGCGACAACAGGCGGAACTATACCGAGCAATACCGCGAGGGCAACGCGGAACAATATACCTGGATGGCACCGCATGATATTCGCGGCTTGATCAACGCCGTGGGTGGTGAAAAGGCGGCGCTGGCCCGGCTCGATACTTTCACGACCTATGTCAATGCCTATGAAGACCTGCCCGGCTACATGTGGATCGGCAACGAGCCGAATTTCGCTTCGCCGTTCCTCTATAATTGGACCAGCCAGCCCTATAAGTCGCAGGCCGTCGTCCAACGCATCAGAACCAACCAGTTCACCACAAAGGTGGACGGCATACCGGGCAATGACGATCTCGGCGCGGAATCTGGGTGGCTGGTGTGGAGCATGCTTGGTCTTTATCCGGAAATTCCAGCGGTTGCGGGTCTCACACTTGTCAGCCCGACATTTGAAAAAGCGGTAATCTGGCAGGGTGAGAACAGGCTGATGACCATTAAGGCGCAAAACCCTGGCAAAACCTATGTCCAGAACCTGAAGGTCGACGGCAAGGCGCATGATAGCACCTGGTTGCCCATCGATCCGTCAGGTGGGAACGTGAAGCTCGACTTCACTCTTGGTGACAAGCCGAGTTGCTGGGGATCGAAGCCTGCGGCAAATATCCCGCCATCCTTTGGGCCGGACGGCAACGATACCGCGCTAATCGGGCCGGCGGAGATTTGCGATCCGCAAGCAACAAAACCGACCGTAGTCACCGCCAAAAAAGGCGGCGAGTGATCAAAGCCGGTGGATGTGAGAGTCCTCCGTTGTAAATCCGGCTGTCACTCCTGTCGTGACAAACTGCCCCAAGCGGTCAATATCTGCTGGTCAATTCCGGCCAACTTGCGGTGGCCCGTTTCCGCCGTCATGTCTGGTGCTGCGAGCCTCGCAGCAAGCCTATCTCTTCTTGCAACTGATCAGCACTGAATTTCCATCGGTGTATTTGCTGCGCAAGGTGTAGAGCCAGCCCTGGCACTCCTGCATGGAGGTGAAGCAACGAAAGAACGAGACCGTCGTATTGTCGCCGCCCATGGAAAGGATTGGGTTGTCGGTCGTACCGGTATATTGCCCGACGATGATCCCGGATCCACGCGGCGGCGTGTTGCAGCGCTGGCCGGCATATTCGCTGACATTCTTGCGAACAGCCTGTGCTTGCGACATACCGGTGACAGCAATAACAGGCTGCGCCAGGAAACCAAGGCCGAGTAACAGGGCAAATGCGCTTTTTTTCATCTAAATCTCCGAGGCTCTTCAAGAACAAACCAAGCGTCCGAATCCCCCGAGAGCCTGAGCGTAAATTCGCCAAGGCAGGCTGCAAATGGCGCTTTCCTGCGCTCCGATGCTCAAGTACCCAACGTACGCTCCGCTTCGGTGCTCGAAAATCACCATTTTCGCCACGCCCTGACCAATTTGCGGTCAGGCTCTGAGCGGGCGTCGTAATTTATAGCTCATTTCAACGCGCAGGTAACTGCGCGAACGCCGCAGCACGGCGAAGTGAAAGGCGCGTGAGGCACTAACGTCCTGCTGTCAGCACCTTTTGACAAGTCGGTGACAAGCGGGCGAGATTGTTTCTCAGGCATGCGATGCCGCGTCCACCACCCAAGGCGACCGAGCTGCACAACCTCCGGAAATCAGGGCCGCACGATTGGCGCACGATCATCATCTCTTGGCGCGGCGTGAAAGACGGGGCGGGGGCGGCAGCAGCGGGGGCGGCTGCGGCAGGAGCAGTCGCTGTCGCGGGAGCGGTCGCTGTCGCGGGGGCAGTTGCCGTGCCGGTTGAAGATGCCGCCGGTGCGGATTTTGCTCCACCGATCGCCGCTATTGCGGACTGACATGCCGAGGAGAGTGACGAGTTATGCTGTTGCAGACAGGTGAGTGCGGCCTTGCCTCCGGGTTGCACACCCGAACATTGCGCCATGAAATCGGAACGGCAAGCGGATTTGATGGCGCTTTGCTGCGCTGCTGTTGGTTGCTGGGCGGCGGCGGTGGCGGCGAAAAGACCGGCCATACAAAGCATGGTTATCAACAGGCCGCCTCTGCGGCCTGTACATCTTCTGGTTTCTTCGAACATCGAACCTCTCCCTGGGGAATGCGATCCCAGGGAGAAGTTGACATGCAGGACGGACGAAGGGCAGTACGTTACAGTTACGAGACGCGGGTTGGACACCGCCCCGAAGACAAGTATAGTACCGTCTTGCGGCGCTCCGGCAGAGGACTAGGTCATGGCAGGTGATGTGGGTCTGACTGGCATGCCCGCCTGCGACGTTGTCGATCTGCTAAATCGTGGTGAGGTGACGCCGCTCGACTGTCTCGATGCGCTTGAAGCGCGCACGGCGATTGTCGATGTTGCCGTCAACGCACTTCCCATCCTCTGCTTCGATCGCGCTCGCGAACAAGCCCGCCTGCTGATGCAACGGCCCCTTGGCAGCCGCGGCCGTCTGGCCGGTCTGCCGGTGCCAATAAAGGACCTGACGGACGTGGCCGGCGTGCGTACCACCTATGGTTCGACGATCTTCGCCGACCACGTCCCAGAGAAATCCGACATTCTCGTCGAGACGATCGAGGCTGAAGGCGGCGTCATTTACGCAAAGTCAAACACGCCGGAGTTTGGTGCGGGCGCCAATACATTCAACGATGTCTTTGGCGCGACGCTCAATCCCTGGAACACGAAGCTCTCGGCTGCGGGTTCATCCGGCGGGGCGGCGGTGGCACTTGCCACTGGCATGGCTTGGGTGGCGCAAGGATCCGACCTTGGAGGCAGTTTACGCAATCCCGCAAGTTTCTGCGGCGTGGTGGGACTGCGCCCCAGCCCCGGCCGCGTTGCCAGCAATCCGGGAGCCAAGATCGATCGCCTGCTGGGGGTCAAGGGGCCGATGGGCCGTACTGTCGAGGACACGGCGCTTCTCCTTGATGCGATGACCGGCGAGAGTCCTGCAGACCCTCTGTCGTTGCCGAGAACTGAAAGCTTCCTTGCTGCAGCGCGCTCCGGCTGGCGGCCCGCGCGTGTTGCTTTCTCCGCAGATCTCGGCATCACGCCGGTGGATCCGGAGGTGGCATCGATTTGTCGCGCGGCGGCCGCACGCTTTGGCGAGATTGGCACCCTTGTCGAGGAAGCGCATCCCGACCTCTCCGAAGCACATGATACTTTTCAGGTCATGCGGGGCCTGGCCTTCGCCGCCAGTTATGCGGGCCTTCTGGAAAGCCATGCAGATAAAATGAAGCCCGAAGTCGTCTGGAATATCGAGAAGGGTCTCGGCTATTCCATGGCAGACCTTGTCCGGGCGGAAAACAATCGCGCCGCGATGTTCCGCAGGATGAACGCGTTTTTCGACACCTATGACCTGCTGCTTTGTCCGGCGACGATCGTCGCCGCCTATCCCGTAGGCGAGCGGTACGTGAAGGAATGTGACGGCTACACCTTCTCAAATTATGTCGAGTGGCTGGCGATAGCCTATGCGATCACGCTGACGACTTCGCCAGCGCTAAGTCTTCCTTGCGGGTTCACCGCTGATGGACGCCCCGTCGGGCTGCAGATCGTTGGCCGCGGACGGGCTGAGGGACGTGTCCTGGCTGCTGCGCGTGCGCTTGAGCTTGTTCTGGACCTGCGTCCGATCACGCCAATCGACCCACGCTCGCCTGGCTGAGCCGATCTCAGCTTGATCCCGAAACGCCGGTTTTTCCGACCAGCTTCAACGCATACGCATAGACATAGGCGACTTCTTCCAGCCGCGAGAAACGCCCCGAGGCGCCGGCATGGCCCGCATCCATGTTGATGCGGAAAAGCACCGGATTGCCGTCCGTCTTGAAGTCCCGCAGCTTTGCCACCCATTTCGCCGGTTCCCAATAGGTCACACGCGGATCGGTGAGGCCAGCGACGGCAAGGATAGGCGGATAGTCCTGCGCGACGATGTTGTCATAGGGCGAATAGGAGGCCATGTAGGCATAGTCGGTGGCCGAGGTGATGGGATTGCCCCATTCGGTCCATTCCGGCGGGGTGAGCGGCAGCGTGTCGTCGAGCATCGTATTGATGACATCGACGAAGGGCACTTCGGCAATGATGCCGCCAAAATTGCCTGGCGCCATGTTGGCGATGGCACCCATCAGCAGACCTCCAGCGGAACCGCCTTGCGCGACGATACGGTCATGGCTGGTGAATCCTTCCGCGACGAGATGTTCGGACGCGGCGATGAAATCGGTAAATGTGTTCTTCTTCTTCAGACGCTTGCCGTTTTCGTACCAGTCATAGCCTTTGTCCTTACCGCCGCGAATATGGGCGATGGCGTAGATGAAGCCGCGGTCGGCGAGGGACAGGCAGTTGGTGTTGAAGCTCGCCGGAATGGTGATGCCGTAGGAGCCATAGCCATAAAGCAGGCAAGGCGCCGAACCGTCGATCTTCGTGTCGCGATGATAGACGATCGAGATGGGTACGATCTCGCCATCCGGTGCCGGGGCGAGCAAACGGCGCGTGATATAATCGTCCGGATTGTGCCCGGAGGGTACTTCCTGCGTCTTGAGCAAAGTGCGCTCGCGCGTGCGCATATTGTAATCGTAGAGCTGGGTCGGCGTGGTCATGGACGAATAGGAGAAGCGGATGATCTCCGTGTCATATTCGGCGCTGCCCTGCAGACCAAGCGCATAGGCTTCTTCATCAAACGATATCGAATGTTGCTCGCCCGAATGGCGGTCGCGGATCATGATGCGCGGCAGGCCGTTCTCACGCTCGAGCCAGACGAGATGGTTGCTGTAGGCCGAGTGGCCGAGGAGCAGACGTCCGGCCTTGTGGGGAACAATCTCGGTCCAGTTGGCCTTTTCCGGCGCATCCACCGGCGCGCTCATGATCTTGAAATCCTTGGCGCCATCGGCATTCGTGAGGATGTAGAAGACATCGCCGCCCTCGGTGAGGCTGTATTCGACGCCTGTCTGCCGTTCGATGACGAGTTTCGGTTCGGCGGTATCGTCATTGGCTGGCAGCAGCCACATTTCCGAGGTTTCGTGATCGTGGATATCGATGAAGACAAAATCATTGAGCGTGCTGCCACCGACACCGAGGAAGAAACCCGGGTCTTTCTCCTCGTGGATCAGGCGGTCCTCACTCTCGGGCTGGCCGAGCTTATGGTAGAACAGGCGGGACGGCCGGTGATTGGCATCGACGCGCGTATAATAAAAGCCATTCGACTGGGCATTCCACACGCCGCCACCGGCTGTATCGCTGACCGTCTCGGCGGTATCCTGCAGCGTCGCGAGGTCACGCACCTTCAGCGTGAAGAACTCTGAACCCTTGTCATCGAAGCCCCAGATCATCTTGCTGTGATCGGGAGAGTGATCCGCTGAGGCTAGCCGGAAATAGGGCTTGCCTTCGCCTTCGAGATCGCCGTCAAGCAGCATGGTCTCAGGTCCGCCATCGCGCGGCGTGCGGAAAAAGCGCGGTTGCTGGCCGCCGGTCTTGTAGGAGGTCCCGTAGGCGTAGGGCCCGTCTTTGGACGGAACCGACGAATCATCCTCCTTGATCCGGCCCTTCATCTCGTCGAAAAGCCTCACTTGAAGGTCTTTGGTGTCTGCCATCAGCGATGACTGGTAGGCGTTTTCCGCTTCGAGGTGGATGCGAATCGCCGGGTCAAGCGTCGAAGGATCGCGAAAAACGTCTTGCCAGTTGTCAGCGCGCATCCAGCCGTAATTGTCTGTACGGGTGATGCCGTGGCGCGTATCGGACACAGGTTTTTTTTCGGATTGGGGCGCCGGGATGCTCGCAAAACGTGGCGTATCGGTCATGGAAAAAACTTTCAAATGATAACCCGACGGACAGAAAATCCGCCGGAAAGAGTGAGATCAGTACAAGGTGTAAACCAAGTTACTGGCTGGTCAATCCTGATCAAAGACTAAGGCATTGCCATTCATGCAATAGCGCAAACCGGTAGGGGGGGGGCCGTCCGGAAAAACATGGCCGAGATGCGCATCGCAATCGGCACATTTTATTTCGGTTCGCACCATGCCGTAGGAGCGATCCTCGATCGCATTGACCGCATCAGGCTCGATCGGGGCGGTGAAACTTGGCCAGCCTGTGCCGGATTCATATTTGGTTTCAGAGCGATACAGCGGACGATCGCAGCAGACGCATTTGTATAATCCCTTGAGTTTGCTATCGAAGTTCGGACTGGAAAATGCCCGCTCGGTCCCGTGATTTCGGGTGATTTGATATTGCTCCGGCGTGAGCTGTTCACGCCACTCAGCGTCCGTTTTAACGACCTTGAATGTCTTTGTGTTCATCGTTGGTTCCTTTTTCTCCAGATGTAGGGATGAACACTAAACATCGCAATATCTGTTATTATAGAATGCTTGAAGTATTGCGGCGCATTCCTCATTTTTGCCATTTTTTGTCTTAGTGGTATGGCGCAAATCCTTTCGCATACGCATTCTTGTTACTGCGTGGGCAACCAGGTTCCGGTTTCTTGTGTCTATATCCTACTGCCAACGGTTAATCTCTGTCTTGGGGATTATTTGAAATATTTCTTTCGTGGGCAAAGTATTGATTTGACATTTTCAACGAAATCAGGAATAGATTGTTACCAATGGCGTAGGAGACTTCGCCTGTTATCGACTTTATATTGGTGATTTTAATCTACCTATCCAGATTTCAAATTAGACGAAGGAATTGGACTTAGATGACCACGTTCGACAATTCAAACACAACTGGTAGTGACGTGCTGCTGGAACTCACAGCGGAACTGGTTGCTGCTTATGTGAGCAACAACTCAGTGCCGGCCGGCGATCTGCCCGGCCTCATCTCTGATGTTCATGCAGCCCTTGGCCGGGTTGGCGGTGGTCTGGAAGCCGTAACTGCCATCCAGGAAAAACCCAAGCCAGCTATCAATCCGAAAAAGTCTGTCGCGGATGATTTTATTGTCTGCCTCGAAGACGGCAAAAAGTTCAAGTCGTTGAAGCGCCATCTGATGACGCACTACAATTTGACCCCTGAACAGTATCGTGAGAAGTGGGACCTCGATCCTTCCTATCCGATGGTCGCTCCGAATTATGCAGCAGCCCGTTCGCGCCTGGCAAAGAATATGGGCCTGGGTCGCAAGCGCAAGAAGGCCGCTTAAAGAGCTTTGTCGACGCTGATGCACATCTGATACGCGGGTTTTACGCGTTTCCGGTAGTCCCGCATCTTGGGTGCGAGCGCAAGAGACCGCTAAGCAGGTCCATTAATGACGAAGCGGCGCCGAGAGGCGCCGTTTCGCGTTTGGAGTATCATCTCGGTGACGATCATTGACTGACAGCGTCTTCCCGCATCGATGACTTCAATGTATCGAGCGCCTGTTTCAATCCAATGTGGCGATTGAGATCGTAGCCCCAGTGGCCTTTGACGCCTTTGAGCCGCTCACGCTCGATCAGGCGCTTCAGCCGCCTGCATGTATGAGACTTTGTCTCATCATCCTGCGCCATCAATCCATCCAGATCGGCGTTGCAGAATATCTGCAGAACCAGACGCTGCCGCGCCTCGCTGGCATGCTTGTCCTTTGCGGCGATAAACGCGCTCCGTTGTTTGGTCCAATCGATTGCCCACATGCGTTCATTCCTTGTTGAGGGATAGACGCAGTATGGCTAAACACCAGCGATGCAGGATAAAAGTCCTATAATAATCGACATGTAACAAAAAAGTCTATGATAACAGACTGTTAGCTGGAGGGCGTGAGAAAACTTATCCACGCCCTTGTTCGCTTGGATATAAGAAGATATTCCTACATCAAAGTGGAGTGAGAATGTCTTCGAGTTTGCCCCGCCTGATCCGCTCCGGAGCCGAAGCCCGGGCCGTCACCGATACACTGAAGCCGAGGCGATGCCGTTTCAAGCGGCCCGTGCTGGCGGTCGTCGACGAGGAGGCGCCGGTCGATGAGCGCCTTTTTCAGCTATGCGACGGAGTCCTTGATATTCTGTCGGCTTTTTTCAATGTGAACGGCCGGGATCTGCGTTCTCATTCGCGCTGCGAACGTTCAGTGGCAAGGGTAAGACAGATCGGCATGTATGTGGCGCATGTCACACTCGCGTTGACCATGAGCGAGGTGGGCCGCGCCTTCGGTCGCGATCGAAGCACGGTCAATCATGCCTGCCATCTGGTCGAGGACATGCGCGAGGATCTGGAATTCGACCGGATCATCCAGACGATCGAAAACATCATTCGGGTAGCCTACGTAGAAAGTGGGAGACTGCGCGCATGATGGAGCCGGCCAACAAGGAAATTGCACGGCTGTTGCGTTTTATCGCCAAAGGTGCAGCCGAAATTGTCGAGACGCAAAGTTCTGACAGGCTCGTTCTGGAAAGCGGCGCATATGGCACGATTTCCGCGACACGAAACGTTGTGAAGTTCGCGCTGAGCCGAGGTCTCGGGGCCCTGAGCAAAGGCAAGATCTCGATCAGCGATGCGGGACGCGCCCGGCTTCGCCGTCTGGAATGCACGAACGACCCTTATGCCGGGCAGCATCGGAGCGAAGCGACGATTGCCATTGATGATGATCGCGGATCAATGCGGCTGCGCAGCAATGACGCGGAGTCGCCGCTGGCGATGCTGCGCAAGCGCAAAGATGCAAAGGGCCTGCCGCTGATCGACGATGAGGCGTTCAAGGCGGGCGAGCGACTGCGATCCGATTTTACACTCGGCAATCTCATGCCCTCGATCGGCGTCAACTGGGACGTCACCGGGTCCGGTTCACGCGCCAATGCTGTGCTTGAGATCACCGATACGGCACTCGCGGCCCGCCAGCGTGTCGAGTGGGCGTTGGAGGCGGTCGGACCGGAACTGTCCGGCGTGCTGATCGACGTTTGCTGCTTTTTGAAGGGGCTGGAGACTGTTGAACGCGAACGGCAATGGCCGGTGCGATCGGCAAAACTGATCCTGAAAACTGCGCTGGCGGTACTCGATCGCCATTATCACCCGCCGGCGCTTGCACGAAGAAACCCGCGGATTATTCACTGGGGCACGGAGGATTACCGGCCGGTTATAAACTAAAGGAGAATTGGCACGCGTCACCGATGGCAATATTATCAAAATGGCGCTGCAAATCCGTGACAGCCACATTGACGCCATGGTGAGCGAACTCCAAAGCTTGACCAAAGCTCGCACCAAGACAGAGGTCGTGCGCAGAGCGCTGCAACACGACTTGCTCGAGTTCGCGCTTCACTGCATGGGGCTGAAGCTATGCAACTGAAGGCGACGGATGATGCGATCAAAGACTCGTAAAGGAGATGCCGTAGTGACGGAAGGTCTCGCGCTACAATAACAACCTAGTGCTGGGTGACCTCAGCGGGGGCGAGGGCATTCTGGGCCTCGCCGCGGATACGGCCGATCATGGCGCGCAGGCCATTGGACCGCTGCGGCGTCAGATGTTCGTCGAGGCCGAGTTTCTTCAATATTGCTTCGGCGTTGATCGCCATGATCTCGGAAGCGCGCTTGCCCGAATAGAGCACCATCATGATGGCGACGAGACCGCGCACGATATGCGCGTCGGAATCGCCGACGAACTCGATGACGGGATCGGTGTCACTGTTAAGCGTGCTCTTCAACCACACCTGGCTGACGCAGCCCCTGACCTTGTGAGCGGCATCCCGCGCTTCTTCCGGATAAGGCTTCAGGTCGCGGCCGAGGTCAATGACATAGCGATAGCGATCTTCCCAGTCATCGAGAAAGTCGAAATCAGCAAAAATATCGTCAATTGTCTGTGCCATGCATCACATATAGTGATTTGAATGGCCAACGTCACCGCCTGAATCGAAAAAGCTCGATCACTTCCGGGAAACGGTCCCGGTCTCGGTCTTGTCATCGATCTCGTTCGCCTGTTCGCGTTGGCGGGTGGCGGCATCGAGAATTTCGCGCAAGGCCATTTCACGCAGTTTCGCCTTTATGGCGTCTCCCTGGCCGGATTCTGTTTCGGCGTTTTGCGTGCCGGGTTTCTTCGAATCCTCGCCCATGCGCGCATCGAGATACTCATAGCCGACCTTCGCGACCTCGCCTGCGCGGACGCCGGCATTGGAGAGTGCGGCCTTGCCGGTTTCGCAGGCCTGTGGCTTGCGGGTGCAGAAATCGCTGAGATCGCTGATCGTCTCCTGTGCAGCCAGAAAGGCCGCGATCGGTCCGGGTTGGCCCGCGCCCTGAGGATTGTCCTTGGAGTCCACGGGTATGAACAAGGAGATCAGCATCATCCAGAAGCAGAATTTGATCGCAAACCTGATCAGAAAGAACATTTCAGCAGTCCTCTATAGCGTCGCTATTCAACCCTTCGTGGTGGACACTGACACAGATCCTGCAAAAACCCGTTGAAACGCATTTCTGCATTTGAACGATCATAGAAACGAACGATTAATAACTGCTGAGGGCAAAACGGGTTGGGGCAACAGCCCGAGCGGTTTGGGCCGAACAACGTTCCTAGACACTTTCTGGCGTAAATATCTGCATTGGCAGAATTCGGTGCGTGATGCCTGGTGCATCGCGCGCCGCTGAGGTGCGGGCGATAAGGATTTCTACAGTTTCCTTGGCAATTTCTTTAATGGGATGAGAAAGGACCGCCTTGAGCGTGCCGCTGAAGAGGCCAACGTTCGTCGCTTCCGTTAGATCATGGCCGACAACGAGGGGGCGCTTGTGGGCCTCAAGCTCTTTCATTGCTGCCATCACTCCGCCGATACCGCCTCCGGCGACATAGACGCCTTTGACACCTTCATGCCGCTTTACGAGGTCGAGAATTGCCTCGAACGCGTATTGGTCACTCTCGAATGTAGCGACTGGTTCGAGAAGATGAAGATGTGGGGCATTCTCGCGCAGGAAAGCCCGGAAGCCAATCTCACAGGCTTCCTGGCAGAGATAGCGGTGACTGCCGACGAAGATTGCTACCGAAGACGGGGCGGCGGGGATCATGTTGCCAAGAAGCCAGCCTGCAGTTCGGCCGACCTTTCTGTTGTCGAGGCCGACGTAACCGGCGCGCGACGGAGCAGTCAGATCCGAAATCATCGCGATGACCGGGATGTGTCTGGCCGCCAGCTCGTCGATGGCCGCCGTAACGTTGGGATGGTCGGCGGCGACGATGGCGACGCCGTCAGCACCGCGACCGACCCGTCTCAGCGTCTCGGCGACGGCTCCGGGCGTGAGGTCATCCATGAACTCGACGATCGCTTTTCCACGGATCGCGGGGCTGCTCTCAACGGCCTCCCGGAGTGCAGTTCCCAGTAGTTCGTAAAACGCCGTCGTCTTCTGCTGGAGAAGAAACGCGAAAGTCTTTTGGGGTGCGTCGGTCTTCAGCCGCTGGCGCAGGAGCGGCGTCGCGTAGAACCCGATTCTCTCGGCTGCTTCCAGCACGCGGCTGGCGGTTTCCTCCCGCACATCCGCGCGGCGGTTCAACACCCTATCGACTGTAGAAAGGCCGACTCCGGCTTCTTTTGCGAGCGTGGTCATGTTGGGACGGCGCATGTAAGCTCCATGACATAATTCTTTCACGTCATTGTTGCTCAACCGGACAGTTTTTGAAAGGAAATATTTCATTCCAATTGTGTGAGCGAGCCTGTCGACGTATTTTCCGGGTTCGTCAGGGAGGCCGAAATGCGTGATGGAATTCGAAGTTATGCCTTGGTGGGCAACGCCGACGGTGCCGCCGTCATAACGGGTGATGCCTTCGAGGAGAAGGTCGAGGCCGAATGGTTTTCGGCGAAGGTGGATCGGAAGGAATTCAAGCAACTCATCAAGCGGTCCGATGCGGCAGGTCTCAGACATTTTGGCGTCTGGCTGGCACTTCTCGCTGGTTCCGGGATCGTAGCATACCTGACGTGGGATACCTGGTGGTGCATTCCGGCCTTCATTGTCTATGGGCTGGTCTATTCCATGGCCGACCATCATGCGCATGAGCTATCCCATGGCACCCCGTTCAAGACGCGCCGGATCAACGAGATTCTCTATCATCTGAACGGCTTCATGACCTTGCACGAGGGACACTACTGGCGCTGGAGCCATTCGCGCCACCACACGGAAACGCTTTTCGTCGGCCGCGACCCGGAAATTGCCGTGCCACGCCCGCCCGACATAGTTGGCATGTTCCTTGATCTCTTCTTCATCAAGTCGGGACTGACCCAGATCGCCTCTATCGTGCGTCACGCGTTCGGAAACCTGAACGAGGAGGGACGCCACTTCATTCCGGAGGGGGAGAAACGCAAGGTCTTCTGGTCATCGCGAGCCTTTGTCGCGGTATTCATTGCCGTCATCGTTGCGTGCGTTTTGACGCAATCGATCCTGCCGGCGATGTTCGTGGTGCTGCCCCGTTTCTACGGCGGCTTCATGGCCCAGCTCTTTAACCTCACGCAGCACGCCGGCATGCAGGAGGATATTCGCGATCATCGTCTGAGCACGCGCACCTGGAAAACCAATCCGGTCTTCCGCTTTATGTATATCAACATGAACTACCACGTGGAGCATCACATGTTCCCGATGGTGCCGTTCTATAACCTTCCCAGACTGCATGAGATGATCAAGGACGAGTGCCCGCCCGCCTATGAGGGTCTATGGGCCTGCTATGCAGAGATTATTCCCGCCGTGCTGCGACAGGTGAAGGACCCGGGCTGGTACGTCCGCCGTCCACTGCCGATGCACGCCGTGGCTGCAGAATAAACCAACCGAGGAGGATGATAATGAGCAGCGTTGACGTCGAAAACTGGATTATGGCTTGCGGGGCCGACGATATCGACGAGGAGGATGTCGTTCGCTTCGATCACAACGGCAGGACCTTTGCGATCTATCGTTCGCCCGAAGACAAATATTATGCGACTGATGGGCTTTGTACCCATGAACAGGTTCATCTTGCCGACGGACTGGTGATGGATCACGTCATCGAATGTCCCAAGCACAATGGACGCTTTGACTATCGCACAGGCCAGGCCAAGGGCGCGCCTGTCTGCGTCAATTTGAGAACGTACCCGGTCAAGGTCGAAGGCGGCAAAATCCTTATTGCCCTGTAAGAAGGGTTTCACAGTGAAGCAGGCGAGGCCGGCGTTCGCACCGAGTCGGCCTTGACGAACGATACAGTCACTGTGGTGCCCTTCGCTTTTTCAAAAGCGGTTCGCGACACCGGTGCTTTGCGATTTGGACGGCAAAGCTGCTCAAAGCCGAAACCCTTCATTTACCATGACCGTCACAATCGCTTGAAACATGGTTCGCTTGGCGTCCGGTGGCCCCGCTTTATCCTTTCCTTAAAGCCTCATCTGCAAAAGTTAACACCGACAGGAATGTTGCAAAAGACATTCGGGAAATGACCGCGACTTATCCGGCTCTGGCCGGATTTTGCGGAAAGCAGGAAAAAGTTGGTGCCGATCCACTCCGTCACACAATCCAGAATTGCGGCAGGCTACAAACGCCTGTGCAAGCGCTGGGTCAGTCCGTCCGCTGCTGGTGGTGCTACCGCCGAGCGGGACGCGCGCATGGCCGGCGCGTTTCTCGGCATGCCGCTGATGCTGGCCGTCGCATTGATCACCAGCCACTCGATCGCGGGTGAACTCGACGCGATGTTGAGCTTGGTTGCCGGCGTTCTGGCGCTTCCAATGATCTTTTGCGGTGCGCTTTCGGTATCGAAGAACAGCGCATCGGTCGGCATGAGCGCGCTCATGGCCTATTCGCTATCTGTCGCCACAATCGGCGTCACCACACCATCGGCGAATTTGCTGCTCTGGATCATGGCCGCGGCCATTCCTCTCGAAAGCTGGTTTGTCTGCCGCAATGATAGATCCATTGGCCTGCCGGCTGGCATTGCCGCCGGGGTGCTTGCAACATTCTTTGTCGTTGCGATGCGGGCAGGTGAAAGCGTGACATTGTCGCCCTTGGTGCTGCTTGCTTCCTTGGGCTATCTGGCGACACTCATTGTCAGAACAGCCAGCACTCTCGCCGCCCACAGCGCTGCTGCCCGCCGCGATGATCGCGTGGCCGATCTGGAGAACGCCATCGACGGCGTCGTGTTCAGTCTGGGAACGGACGGGCTCATTCTCGCGCTGTCCCCCAATGCGCAGGACCAGTTCGGCATCGCACGCAATCTCCTGATTGGCACGCCTCTGCTCGACCGCGTGCATGTGTCGGATCGCGTTGCGTTTTTGAGTTTCCTGTCGGATATGAAGAGCGGTGCTTCGAGTGCGACGGCCGAGATCAAGCTGCGTTGTGTTGCGCCGGGCGCGACATCAAAACATGCCCATAGCGTGCGCTTCGCCACCTATCGCCTGCGCGCCGTTCCGCATAGCCAGGACGCAGGATTTGTCGTTGTCGCGACCGATATTTCCCAAGCCGTGGCCGACCGCAATGCACTGATAATTGCGCGCCGTGAGGTCGAAACCGCTGAAATCGCCAAGGGTCGATTCCTTGCTTCGGTCAGCCATGAACTGCGCACACCGCTGAACTCCATCATTGGCTTTTCCGATGTGCTGCTGCAGGAGATTTGCGGCAAGCTGCCGGACGGACGCCAGCGTGAGTACGTGGAACTTGTAAACCAGTCAGGCAATCATCTCCTTTCCGTCGTCAACGCCATTCTCGATGTGTCGAAGATCGAAGCGGGCACCTATCCGATCTTCACGGAGAGCTTCGCCTTCAAGAATGCCGTGACCATGGTGCATGACATGATGGCGCACCAGGCCTCGCAAAAAAGCGTGACCCTGTGCGACCGTGTCAGCCCGCGCATCGGCAATGTCGTTGCCGACAGCCGCGCCGTCAACCAGGTGCTGATCAACCTGGTTTCAAACGCCATCAAGTTTACTGAAAGCGGCGGCGTCGTCACCATCGATGCGCTGATCGAAGACAACATGCTGGCCTTCTCCGTCAGCGATACGGGCATCGGCATTGCCGAAGCGGACCTGAAGACGTTGGGCCAGCCTTTCCGGCAGGTGCAGAACGACTACACGCGCAACCACGAAGGTACGGGCCTTGGCCTTGCCACGGTCAAGGGCCTTGTCGGGCTGCATGACGGCGAGATGAGGATCAAGAGTACTCCGGGCCAGGGCACCGTTGTTGACGTGCGCATCCCCCTGGACGGGCCGGCGATCGAGCATTTTTCCGACGAGGCGAACATTGTCGAATTCAAGATCGAAAGCGATATCCAGGGAGGTTCCCATGAGGAAGCCCGTAAGTCGGCCTAGCAGCAAGCGGCGCGCTCCGAGGCGGGGCAAGTTCGCCGTAGCTGTTTTCGCAACCGGCAGTCTGATCGCCAGCAATCCCGGTATTGCCGGCGGCACGACGGCCTTCCTGGTGACGCTCGGTTTCATCTCCGCCAATGCGCTTTGGTATCAGCCGCATGTCCATGAAGGCGTGTTCTTCCGCACGCGGCCGGAACTCGTCTTCAAACCGGTCAAGCAAAGCAATATTTCGTTGCCGGGTGGCACCTCGCAGGCACAATCGGCCGACGCGCCCATTCGCAAGGTAAAATCTGTTCCCGTTCCGCAGAGCCCCGACCCGATTGCCGCCGCGATCAATGGCGACCCGGTTCTGGCGCCGGGCGGCGATCCGGAAGTGGCCAAGCTGCAGCAGAAACTGCTGGCGCTTGGTTTTTACAGCGGCACTGTCGACGGGATTTCCGGCAAGGGTACCCGCGCCGCTATCGACGCCTATCGCAAGGCAACGGCCGCTATGGGCATCGAGCCCGAGCAGGCTGTCGACAATGCCAGCGAGACCACCGCGAGCATTGCCATACCGGAGAAGAAGCCGGAACAGACACAAGAAAAGGCTACGATCCAAAAGGTTTCCACCAGTCCGGCGCACGACAATGCAGCCGTCGCGAGCGCTGGCGGATTGTCGCCCGCGGAGATCGTGCGGGTTCAGGCGGGCCTTCGCGCATTCGGCAATGACATGGTCGAGATTGACGGCAAGGTCGGCGCCTCCACCAAAAGTGCCGTGAGCGAATTCCAGAAGCTGTTCCGCCTGCCGGTGACGGGCGAACCGGATCAAAAGCTGCTTGCCAAGATGCAGGAAATCGGCCTGATCAACTGAGATTCACGCTCTGACGGCCTGCAAATGGCGTTTTCTGCACTCCAGTGCTCACGTACCTAATGTACGCTCCGCTCCGGTGCTCTAAAACCACCATTTTCGTCTCGTCATAACGCGAATCTCGATCCAGCTTGACTGTTGGAATCGATATCATGGAGAGACCGCATGCGCCTGACATCTGAATTCTGGGTTTCGGCGCTGGTCAGGCGTGTGAACGGCTCCGGTGCGTTTGCGGCGTTGAGCAATAAAGGCGCGGCCGAGGCCGGTGCCATTTTCATCAAGTTCCGCAATGCGGACGGCAGCTATGATTTGTTCGGGCCGGCGCCTCAGATGGTCTATGACGAAACCAAGCCTGATGAGCGGCTGTTCACGCCACTGAAGACCAGCGTGGCCGAAATGGAAATCAATGACGATCTGGAAAAGCAGAAGCGCTGGGATCGGGATTTGTGGATCGTCGAGATCGAGGATTATCGCGGCGACCGGGGTGAGCTATTTCCTGTGGCGACGTAGGATTAAGAGCAAGATTGCAACAACCGGCTGTGCGTGGTTCGACAAGCTCACCATGAGGGAGATGGGTGATCGCAGGGAGCCAGGCATTTCACCGGTGACGTTCATCTTGCAGCCAAAACAACCTCCCTCATGGTGAGCTTGTCGAATCACGTACTGCAGTCGTGCAAGGCCTCGATCGTTTCAAGAAACCTTGCGCGCGCCGTTCTCGAAGTCCGCGGCCATCTCGCGCAATTTCTGCCGCAGTTTCTGCGAGTTTTCCTGTGCCTTCCAGCGTTCGACGGTCGCCTCTGCTTTTTCCTGATCGATCTGTCGATAGGATTGCACGAAGAGGCGCAGCGAGTGCAGATCCTTGTGGACGAGACCGAACAGCCCGGTCAGGACGAGATGTGCGGCCTCGGCAGAAAGCCCGAGAGACGCCAGAGCGATCGTCAGTTCTGCATTGAGGCCGCGGCCGATGATGCGTTTTGCGCTGTCGGCGTCGAGGTCGAGCGCTTTGGCAAACTCCTGTTCGAAGGAGGTGGTCTGGTCGAGAAGAGCCGCATCGACAAGATGTTCGGCCAAAGCCTGGTCGCTGGAGAAGCCGGCATCGCTGTCGCGCATCAGCGCCTTCAGTGCCTCACGCGTTTCGCGCAGGCGCGGCGATTCCTGGGTCGAGAGGGTGTCGGGCATGTCGCTTTCCCTGCCATGGGCGAAATTCGATTGAGGCGTCAAAGCACGTTCAATGGCAGGGTCGTTGAACCCATGCAGCACGCGCAGAAGTTCAGGATCGGCAATCTCGCGCCGCGCGATGGCGCGCGCGTGGCCAAGTCCCTTATGCGCGATGATGTCGATCAGGTCGGACGTATTCAAAACCGGCGAGCGCAACAGAAGCGGCGCGGATATATCCACCTCGTCCTCTGCAAGCGCAATGATGAGCCGTTTCGGTGCGTGGGAGAATTCCGACAAAGCTGCCGCCGCATGGCGCCGCACGCGCTGCGAAGCAAGGGCGAGCAGCGGGACCGCGAGGTCCTCGAGTTGCTGCGCATCGCTCTTTGCCGGTCTGGTGACACAGCAGAAGGCGGTAATCGACGCTGTCAGGAGATCGTCAGCCTTGCTGCCGCTACTGCGGTCTTCAAGCGCCCGAAACTCAGGATACTTCACGAACAGAACTCCACGAGACGCAGTACGAGGTTACGAGCCCAGAACCCTAAACAATGGCTAAAATTAGCTGCGAAGCCTTAGCAAACCGTTAACCATCGGCGGGCTATTGAAAATTATGGCGCAAATCGTGCGCGCGTAAGCATCTGCGTATCAAGGAGATCAACGAACTCGGATGCGTTGATATTCACGCCATGACGGCCTGCAAACGGCACTTTTCTGCGATCCGGTGCTCACGTACTTCAAGTCCGCACCGCTCCGGTTCTCGAAAACCACCGTTTTCGCCTCGTCATGATCGCGAATATCGACACATCCTAAAACGGATGGGCGATATGGGATTGGTCATCACATTTCCAGGCAGCGCAATAAAACGCCGCGCCAACGCGGACACCAAACGGCAGACGAGCGCCGAAATCACCATTTTTCCCGGCGTGCGTTATGAGCGTTATGCACCGGAAGCGCCAAAGCGCGCCAAACCAAAATCACCGCGCAGATTTTTCGATACGATGCCGCAGCCAGGTTGAATTGCTGCCTGTTATTCAAGCAATTCGCGTCTTTGCTTATTAAATCAGCCTTTACCGCACTTGCGTGCTTGACACGAATAGCAGCTGCGTATCCTATTGCGGATTATTGCGCGCGTTAAGTTTATTCTTACACCATTTCGAACAGAAAGATTTCCAATGTCATCATTTACCGGCACCGCCGAGAGTATCGGCTTACATACAGCTCATCCAAAGCGTCTGGCCCTTGCCAGCATGATCGGCACGACGCTGGAATATTACGATTTCACCATCTACAACACGATGGCGGCGCTGGTCTTCAGCCAGCTGTTCTTCCCGAGCGTCGATCCCATGGTCGGCACGATGCTGGCATTTTCCACCTACGCGATCGGTTACTTGTCACGCCCGCTCGGCGGCCTGTTTTTTGGCCGCCTCGGCGACAAGATCGGCCGCCGCGCCGTCCTCGTGATAACGCTGATCATCATGGGGCTAACGACTGCGACCATCGGCCTGCTGCCGACCTATGGCTCCGCCGGAATACTGGCGCCGCTGCTGCTGATAACGTTGCGCTTCGTGCAGGGTGTTGCTCTCGGCGGCGAATGGGCGGGCGCGGTCTTGCTGGCAGTCGAGCATGGACGGCAGGACCAGCGGGGGCTCAATGCCTCGTGGACACAGATGGGACCCGCCCTGGGCACCCTTCTTGGGACCGGTCTGATCTATGGCTTTACGTCGCTCATGGACAACGAAACGTTCCTCGCATGGGGCTGGCGCGTTCCTTTTCTTCTCAGTCTGGTTCTGGTCACGTTTGGGCTGTGGGTTCGCAACGGCATTGAGGAATCGCCGATGTTCAAGCATCTGGAAGAGGCGCATACCAAGGCAAAGGCGCCGATCAAGGAGGTCGTCACCAATCATTGGCGCCGCCTTTTGCTAGCCGGCGGTTCGCGCATCGGCGGCGATGTGCTCTACGGGTTGATCGTTGTCTTCACGCTGACCTATGTGACCACGGTCCTGCAACTACCAAAGTCCACGGCCCTGATGGCTCTCTTGATAGGTACGGGATTCAACGCGCTGGCCGTTCCGCTCTTTGCGATCTTGTCCGATCATTGGGGACGGCGACCCGTGCTCGCGCTCGGCGTCCTCAGCGCGATCATCTGGGCCTTCTTCATGTTCGTGTTGCTCGATACGGCGCAGACCATGGCGATCGTGCTCGCCTCCGTTGGTGGCCTGATCGTGCATGCGTGTCTTTACGGTCCGCAGGCGTCATTCATCATCGAGCAATTCCCGACCCGTATCCGCTTCACCGGCGCATCGCTCGCTTATACTTTTGCCGGGATTATCGGCGGTGGATTCGCTCCGTTGATTATGGCGGCATTGTTCACGGGCTATTCCAGCTCATACGCCATCTCGATCTATGTGGCAGGTGCGGCTTGCGTGACGGGATTGGTGCTGCTGCTGGCGCGCGAAACAGCGCACAAGCCCCTGGAGGAGTAGCATTCCCGCGGGACGACGCAGCGATGGATCCAGTCGTTGCGTCGTTTATAGCAGTGGCGTGCAGCTGGCGCTTTTCAGGAAGGAATCGATTTGCTCTTTCCAGGACTCGTCCGGCACGAAACTACGGATGACAACAAAGCCCTCATCCATGTCGGCCTCGATCAGCACGGAGTTTTCAGCCGCTGCAGGCTTGGTCTTGTTGAGTTCAATCATCTGCAGCGGTGTCGCGATGACCAGATCGAGCTGGTCGGCGATCGCGGTGCGATCGTTGATCGAATAAATGTTTTCGCCTTGGCGGTTGTAAACGGAGATTGACCAATAAGGCGTCGTGCCGATGCCGGTGATGTGAGCGGGAAGGTCCTCGATATCGAAACGGCAGGCTGCTGCCTGAAACAGTGGATCGAAGGCGAGCGGCACGGTGCCGGGCGCCCGATCCCGAGTCACGCTATGGAATTGCCAGTCATCGCCGTAGGCGGAAATACGCGACCAGGCGTTGCGATCCGAGTAGAAGGGCACGAGCAGCACAACCGCGATGTGAACAATGCCGGCGCCGATGAGACCAAAGAGCAGGGCGCGAAAAAGCTTACCCATCGCAACTGATCCTCGTGACCGCCGGAAATGTCATGTCGACGAGGCCCGAATTGCTGCCGACAGGCGTGTCATAGAGTGTCATCACAAGCACCATCCGGCCGGCGCCTATCGTGGCAAGCCAGTTTCCCGGTTGCGCCTTGGGCGAAACGAGCACGACGAACCGGCCATTCTCCTGGCGGAATATTTGCCGCGAATGCAGCGCAGGCAGGCGGTCCTTGCCCGGATCAAGTGCGACGAGCGAGCGGTCGGCCGCGTAGAGCGTCCAGAAACGCGAATTGGGGCTATTGCCTTCGATCCTGTAGGAGCAGCGCCGGTCGAGTGCCTGGCCCCGATTATCATCATAGGCGTAGAAGGCTAGGCCTTCCGCGGATCCAAGCGGAAAGGCGCCTTCGCGGGCGGCCCGCGCCTTCGCATAAGGGTCGGAGAGAGGGGTGCCAGCGTCTGGATGCCCGGTCCATTGGCCGACGGTTAGCGCGCCAAAGCCATCGAAACGGTTGACCGCATACCATGCGCTCAGCGTGCCGCCGCCGACGGCAATCACAAGCGCAATGAGGGCGAGGAGAACATTTCGAAGCATGGAATCAGAAGTACACGCGAGTTCAGGTGCAAGCAATCAGAGTGCGGAGACTTTCGAGGGCAGGATCGGCAGTTTGAGCTGCGGCGCCGCTTTCAGAGCCTGGCCGATTTCACGGATGGCCTTTGCGGTGGCGCCTGAAAGAACCCGTGGCCGCTCTTCCGCCTTCAGCGCGTCATCGTCAACGGCCTCCGCCTCTGCCGCCGCCACCTTGTCCTGTTTGGGCAGGGTCGGATCAATGCCCGGGATCGCTTTGAGATCGATGTTCTGATGCGCGTAGTTCATGAAGCGCTGCCAGGTCATTGCCGGAAGGATGCCGCCCGTCAATTCCTTGGTCGGCGTGAAATTATCATTGCCGAACCAGACTGCGGCCGTGTAGTTGCCGGTGAAGCCAACGAACCATGCATCGCGGTAGCTCTGCGTGGTGCCGGTCTTGCCCGCCGCCCGCGTCATCGGCAAAGCGGCACGCCGGCCAGTGCCCCATTCCGGCACCTGCGACAGCATGATGTTCATGTTATCTGCCGCCGTTTGCGAAAGTACCCGGTGCGGTTTCACACCATCCTTTTTCCAATCCCACAGGATGTCGCCATTCTGGTTCAAAATCTGCGTGAAGGGATGACGCATGCCGGCGATGCCGCCAGTCGCGAAGACGTTGTAACCGGTTGCCTGATCCATGACGGTCATACCGGATGTGCCCAGCACCATCGTCTTGTGCGAGCTGATCGGTGACTCAACGCCAAACGCCTTGGTCAAGGCGACGATGGGGGCAGTAGTCAGGTAGTCCTTGGCGAGCCGCACGGGGACTGTATTGATGGATTTGACCAGGGCGGTGGTCAGGTCGATCTTTCCCAGATACTGACGAGAATAATTCTGCGGCGACCAGTTGCCCCATGAAACCGCGCCACCGGAGACCAGCGTCTTCGGTGTCATGCCCTTTTCCATAGCAGCAGCATAGACATAAGGCTTGAACGACGAGCCCGCCTGCCGCAGCGCGGCCGTGGCGCGGTTGAACTGGCTTTCGCCATAGTCGCGGCCGCCGACGATCGCCCTGACCGCGCCGTTGTTTTCAAGGACGACGATGGCAGCCTGGGTGACGTGATATTCCTTGCCGAACTGACGAAGGTGGTATTCCGCGGATTCCTCCGCTGCCTTCTGGATTCCCGTGTCGAGCGTGGTGCGGACGACGAGCGTATGGGTCGGCATCTTCTGCGCGACCTTCTTGACCTCATCGAAGGCCCAATCGAGGAAATAATCCGGACTTTCCGAGCGGCCCCGATCAACCACGGTTGCCGGATTGCGGCGTGCGCCGACCACCTGGCCTTCGGTCATCAATCCGCCCTGGACGAGATTGGTGAGCACCACGTTGGCGCGGGCACGCGCTGCCGGCAGGTTGACATGCGGCGCATATTTCGCTGGTGCCTTGAAAAGCCCGGCCAGCATTGCCGCCTCAGCCAGATTGACGTCCTTGACGCTCTTGCCGAAGTAAAATTCGGAAGCCGCCGCGATGCCGAACGTTCCGCCGCCCATATAGGCGCGGTCGAGATATGTCTGCAGGATTTCCTTCTTGGTAAGGTTCGACTCCAGCCATAGGGCAAGGAAAGCTTCCTTGATCTTGCGGTCAAGGCTCCGCTCGTTGTTGAGGAACAGATTTTTCGCCAGCTGCTGGGTAATGGTCGAGCCGCCCTGGACAACCGAATTGGCGCGCAGGTTTTCCGTCATGGCGCGCGACAGCCCGAGGAAATCAATGCCGAAATGGTCGAAGAAGCGGCGGTCTTCCGTTGCAAGGACGGCCTTGATGACATGGTCCGGCAATTCGTCGATGGGTACGGCGCTACGGTGCAGAATACCACGCTGGCCGATCTCGTTGCCATAGCGGTCGAGGAACGTTACGGCGAAATCGTCGCGTGTACGCCAGTTCTTTTCGGTTTCATGAAAGGCCGGGATAGCCAGCGTCAGCATGAGCACGGAACCGACTGTACCCCAGGTGAATGCTTCGCCCAGAACTTCGAATATAGCGCGACGCCAGCCCGTGACATGGAAGCGGCGGAAGAAGATGGTGGTGTCTTCCCAGAATTCTGCGAGGCGAAAGCGCGTTTCGTAAAGGGTCGAATCGATCCAGGCATCAAGCCCAAGCAGCGGCGAGACCTTGAATCGCTTGCGTTTCTTGTCCGGCCCTGGCGCGTTCATCAAACTTCTTGCCTGCCCTGTGCTAAGCCATGCTTGCCCCTGAAGGCACATGGTTTAGCGGATATCACTTAACAGCTTCTTGAAGCGGCTGTTTAAGCTCTAATATGGTCATTTCGTCCCGCAAAAAGAATACCGCCTTTGTGATTAATGTCACAAGGGCAAGCGCTTCCGATATGGAGATTTGACCGGGACTGTTGCCAAAAAGTTTCCACTTGCAATTGCGCCTGCCCGGTGGATTGGTGTCATTTTTCCAGATGGGAGCATAGGCATGTCCATTGAGCATTGGCTGGCATTCGTTGCAGCATCGGCAATTCTTCTCGCTATTCCGGGTCCGACGATCCTTCTCGTCATCTCCTATGCGCTTGGCCATGGCCGACGCTTTGCGGCGGCGACGGTTGCGGGTGTTGCGCTCGGTGATTTCACTGCGATGACGGCCTCCATGCTTGGACTTGGCGCCTTGCTCGCGGCATCGGCAGCGATCTTCACCGTGCTGAAATGGGTTGGTGCCGCCTACCTTATCTATCTTGGCATCAAGCTCTGGCGTGCGCCGATCGCCAATCCTGAAACCGGCGAAACGCCGGAAAAGAACGAGAAGGCCCACCGCATCTTTCTCCACGCCTACGTGGTCACTGCCCTCAATCCCAAGAGCATTATTTTCTTCGTGGCTTTCCTGCCGCAGTTCCTCGATACGACCCGCCCCATCTTCACGCAGATGGTGATCTTCGAAACGACCTTCCTCGTTCTCGCAACACTGAATGCAGCAACCTACGCCGTGATGGCATCGATGGCGCGCCAGACCATCCGGAAGCCGAAGGTCCAGCGTATCGTCAACCAGACAGGCGGATCGTTGATGATCGGGGCAGGGCTGTTGGCACTGAGCTGGAAGAAGGCGGCAGCGTGATATTCACGCCAGGACGGGCCCGCAAATGGCGCTTTTCTGCGATCCGGTGCTCACGTGCCTTAAAGTACGCTGCGCTCCGGTTCTCGAAAATCACGATTTTCGGCGCGTCCTGACCTGAATCTCAACACAGCCAAGCGCAAATAGAAAAAGATCCAGACTAGGAAAATAATCCTTGACTGCGTAACGGATGTCCTATAGGTTTTGGTCATCGTCGGAAATGTGAGTCCAACACTTCGCGGGCCGGTTAGCCGGAGACGCGTGGATCAATTTCGGTCTTCTTCCAAGGACAATCCATGATAGTCAATTTTGCCGCCGCCATGCGCCGGCGAAGCGCATTTGCGCTGTGCCGCGAATATGGCGTATCCGCCGCCGAAATCGTGCCGCTGCTCGGGCTGACTGAAGGCCAGTTCCTGCGAGCGCTCAAACGCGACGGTCTGTCGTATAGCGATATGCAACAGGGAAACCGGCAGTTACGTTTGGCCCAGCGGATCATGGATCTGCTGCGTAAAGAACTGGATACGCTTTCCTCGTTGGATCAAGAAGCTTCGGGCAAGGTGAGGCTCGATGCCCTGGCGCTTCTTGCCCGCACCATTGAACGCGTGAGCGATCTACAAGAGCGCTTTGCAACAACAAGAGCGCAAACCGTGGGTAGCCTGAGTGCCGATGAGCTTCGCGCCGTCCTGAAACGCATTGATGAAAGGATCGATGAACTTGCTGACAGTCGCGCAAGAGAACTGGTCCAGAAAGAACTTTAACGAAAGGGAATCGGTAGCGCTCGAACGGGAGTGGATTTGCCAGGGACGGACGGCGCAACAACCGCCGCACGGTGAATGGCAGACATGGCTGATCCTTGGCGGGCGCGGCTCCGGCAAGACCCGGATAGGCGCGGAATGGGTCAACGGCGTCGCACAAAACTACCGGCCGTTCGCTACGCGTGGTTCATGCAACATCGCGCTGGTCGGCGAGACATTGGCGGATGTGCGCGAAGTCATGATCGACGGGCCGTCGGGTATCATGAAGGTGTCCCGCGCAGAGAGACCACGCTACGAGATGACACGGCGGCGTCTCGTTTGGTCAAACGGCGCCACGGCGTCAATGTTTTCATCGGAAGACCCGGACAGTCTGCGCGGCCCGCAATTTGACGCCGCCTGGTGCGACGAGATTGCAAAATGGAAACATGTGCAGGAGACCTGGGATATGCTGCAATTCGGCCTACGCCTTGGGCTCAACCCGCGGCAGGTCGTGACGACGACGCCAAGGCCGCTGCCATTGCTCAAGAATATGCTCGCCGATCCGGCAATTCGTGTGCGCCGCATGAAAATGCAGGAAAATGCCGCCAATCTTGCGCCCGGTTTCGTCAAGCATGTGAATGGGCTTTATGGCGGTACCCGGCTCGGGCGGCAGGAACTCGATGGCGAGCTGATCGAGGAGAGCCCGGACGCGCTGTGGTCCCGGCTGATGATGGAGAACGTGTTCTCCTCAGACGTGCCGGAGCTGAAGCGGATCGTCGTCGCTATCGATCCTCCGGCTAGCGCAACAAAGAAATCCGATGCTTGCGGCATCGTTGCTGCCGGTCTCGATGAGAACGGCATGGCCTGGGTGCTTGCTGACGAGAGTTTCGCACCGGCCAAGCCGCATGAATGGGCGAGACGGGCGATCGCGCTGTTTCACAGGCTGGAGGCCGATTTGATCATTGCCGAGGTCAATCAGGGTGGCGATATGGTCGCCGCGGTGATTGCAGCGGAGGACGACAGCGTTCCCGTGCGTTCGGTGCGGGCCAATCGCGGCAAGGCGCTGCGGGCCGAGCCGATTGCAGCACTCTACGAACAAGGCAGGGTGCGCCATGCGGCGCGCTTTCCCCTGCTGGAGGATGAAATGTGCGACTTCGCTCATAATGGCTTGTCGAACGGGCGTTCGCCGGATCGGGTGGACGCGCTGGTCTGGGCCCTCAGCGATCTCCTGCGCCGCCGCGATGGCAGCCCGAGGATACGGGTGGTGGGGTGACATTCACGCTATGCCGGAACTTCGTCGCGCACGATGCGTAGGCGGTTTTCCGCAAAACTGACGCTTTTCACACAACAGAAAGACTCCCCCATGGCACTCAACTGGCCGTGGCGCCGACGCGCCGCGAATGAGAACCCGTATCTGCAGCAGAAGTCGGCGCAGGGCTTTGTCGCCTTGCAATTCGACCGCGAGGCGCGCTGGTCGCAGAGCGGTTATGTCGGGCTTTCGCGGCAAGGTTTCATGCGCAATCCCGTTGCCTACCGCTGCGTCCGCCATCTGGCGGAAGCGGCCGGCGCGACACCCTGGCTGCTCTATGAGGGCAAGACGGAGCACAGCGAGCATCCACTGCTCGATCTTCTGACCAACCCGCATCGCGGCACCGACGGCGCGAGCTTCCTCGAGGCGCTGTATGGCCACCTGCTGCTCTCCGGCAACGCCTATGTGGAGCGGGTGCAGAGCGGCGGCGGGGCGAGCGAGCTGCATCTCTTGCGGCCCGATCGCGTTCGTATCCTTGCCGATGACAATGGCTGGCCGATTGCGCTGAACTACGGCGTCGGCGCGCAGAAGCGCACGATCCCGCTTGATGAGGGGCGCGGACTGCACCTGAAGCTCTTCCATCCGCTAGATGATCATTACGGCTTCGCGCCGCTCGAAGCCGCGCTTATGGCGCTGGATATCCACAACGCTTCCGGCTCGTGGAACAAGGCGCTGCTCGACAATTCGGCACGGCCCTCAGGAGCGCTCGTTTATGCGCCGGGTGAAACCAGCCACCTGACGGAAGATCAGTTCGAACGGCTGAAAGGCGAGTTGGAAGAGGGTTATACCGGTGCGGCAAAGGCTGGTCGTCCATTGCTCCTGGAAGGCGGGCTCGACTGGAAATCCATGGGACTGTCGCCGCTCGATATGGATTTCATCGCCGCCAAGAACACGGCAAGCCGCGATATCGCCCTGGCTTTCGGCATTCCGCCCATGCTGCTCGGCATTCCCGGCGACAACACCTACGCCAACTATGCCGAGGCCAACCGCGCCTTTTACCGGCTGACGGTGATCCCGATGGTGACACGCACAGCCAAAGCTTTCGCTGCCTGGCTCGGTCCGGTCTTCGGCAATGAGCTGCGGATCGAGCCCGATCTCGACCGCGTCGACGGGCTCTCACAGGAGCGCGATGCCTTGTGGCAGCGGATCGGCGCTGCGCCGTTCCTCAGCGATGAGGAGAAACGTGAAGCAGTCGGCTACGCCCCAAAAAATCAGGGAGAATAAGATGACACACTGGTCCGATGCCGCCTGGATACTGGCGGCAAAGGCGGCGGGCGCTATTGCAGGCTCTGCCGTCTCCCTCGCCTACATGCTGCCGCGCGACAAGAGCGAAGCGGCCATCCGCTTCATCGTCGGCATTGTCTGCGGCCTTGCCTTCGGCGGCGTAGCCGGGATCAAGATCGCTGCCGAACTCGACATTGGTGGTGAGCTCGGGAAAACCGAATTAATGCTGATGGGGGCGACGGCGGCAAGCCTCGCCGCCTGGACGGCGCTCGGCATTTTTGCCCGCATCGCCGCGCGCATCGGTGAACCGAAACCTCCGCAAATCGACAAAAATCCCTCCGACGAGAGGGATATCGCCAATGTTCGTTGAACCGGGAACAAACAGACGATTTCTGCCGCGCCTCGAGAAGAAGTACACGGGATTGACCGTAGAGGCCGTGGCGGAAGATGGCAGTTTTTCCGGCTATGCCAGCCTGTTCGGCGAGGTCGATCTCGGCAAGGATGCGATCGAGGCCGGGGCGTTCCTGAAGTCGATTCAGACACGTGGCGCCGCCGGCATCCGCATGCTGTGGCAGCACGATCCGAACCAGCCCATCGGCACATGGACGGAGGTTCGCGAGGACAAGCGCGGGCTCTATGTCGAGGGCAAGCTGGCGAAAGGTGTCGCCAAGGCTTCCGAAGTGCTGGAGCTGATGCGCTCCGGCGCCATAGATGGGCTTTCCATCGGCTTCAAGACGATCAAGGCCAAGGCGGATGGCGGCGGCATCCGCCATATCCACGAGGCGGACCTTTGGGAAATCTCGGTGGTGACCTTTCCGATGTTGCCATCGGCGCGGGTCGGGCAGGTGAAGAGTCTTGAGCCGCTGCCCGCCGATGCCATGCCGGACAGGGACTATTCGAACCAGCACAGGCTGCTGTGGAACATCAAGGCCAATGAGGTGCTGATCGAGGCGCTGAAACGGTCGCCGCAGAGCGACTACAACTGCCGGTGGCTGGCGCGGCTGCGCGAAGAAAACGCGGGGCTGAAAAGCCACTCGACGTTTTACGAGCCATTTCAGATATGGGTGAGGAAGTACAGTCCCGACCAGCCGCGTGTTTCAGCGGGAAACCCCGATGGCGGGCAATGGACGGATGGCGGGGGTGGCGGCGCGAGTGGCAAGCCGCTGTCGCAGGAGGCGTTCGATCGAAGATCGGGTGGGCCCAAGGAAAAGCCCGACGGCACTGCCTCAAGAGGCGGGCGTTTTAGTGGGGCCTTGCCCGCGAAGAAACCTGACGCTGGCCCGAAAGCGCCGGATGGCACGCGGGTGCAATCGGTGCAAAGCCGGGGCGGCGGGCGTCGCGGTGGCGGCCCGATAATACGAAATATTGCTGGCCGCAATGTGGAAATAACGCCTGAACAGGCGCTGCGGCTGGACCGCTCTGGGAGAGAAGCAGATAACGCAATCGGCCAGGTGCGACAACGCGATCCGAACTGGCAACCCCGGCCTGGAGCATATGAGGGCGTCGAAGGCGCAATACGTTACAACGAGTTCAGAGCCCGGGAAGCGGAAGGGAGAATACAGGAGCTAAACCGCCAAGCATTCGGACACAATGGCGGCCCCGCGTTAAATAATGAGCCGCCAAGCCGACATCGCGAGCTTCTGGAAGTGCCGCTACCACGGCCCAATCGGCCACAACTACCTCCGGTCAACGAGGCTAGGGACGGCAACACGAAAGGTCGGACGACTCAATGGGTAAAGCATGGGGGCATGGTTCAGGCCGAGAAAGATTTTGGCGAATTCAATCCCTCTGACGTTAGAGTATATCCAGATGGTGTTAAGGTGGGTAAGTTGCCGGATGGAAGCACGATCGTTGTGCGGTTAAGGAGTAGAAAAGACAGGCCTACATTAGAATTCCAAATTGGAAAAAAACGCATAAAGGTGAGATATGATTGATAATTCACAGGAATATTTTTCAATAAAAGGTATAGAGTATAAAGGTCGTTTCGAGTTAAATGAAATACATGACGATCAGAATGGGTTTTTGGTAATCATTGAAGATGAAAATAAAGTAATATATCGAATAGAATGGCCGGAATGGGTGTTGTCGTACAGAAAATGCGACGAAAGCGATAGATTACTGTTAATTGGAGAGTTAAGTGAGAAAGATTTACTTCAGTATGTATTTGTTGAGTGCAAGAATTCTAAATATATAAAATGGATTTCTGAGCAAAAGCATGGTATCGAACTTGAGGATTCCAAGCATATAATAATATCGACCTCAAATGATATTATTGATGTTATTTGCTATGAATTGCCAACTATTTCTATTGTCAACGGAAACTAAGCTTTCATCACCGCAGCGGAAGTGCTGGAACTGATGCGTTCGGGCGCCATCGATGGCCTTTCCATCGGCTTCAAGACGATCAAGGCCAAAGCGGATGGCGGCGGCATCCGCCATATCCACGAGGCGGACCTTTGGGAAATCTCGGTGGTGACGTTTCCGATGCTGCCATCCGCAAGGGTGGGGCAGGTGAAGAGCCTGCCCGCCGACGCCATGCCGGACAAGGACTATTCCAACCAGCATAGGCTCTTGTGGAACATCAAGGCCAATGAGGTGCTGATCGAGGCGCTGAAACGGTCGCCCCAAAACGACTACAACTGCCGGTGGCTGGCGCGGCTGCGCGAAGAAAACGCGGAGCTGAAAAGCCACTCGACGCTCTATGAGCCGTTCCAGATCTGGTACCGCAAGTACAATCCCGACCAGCCGCGCGTTTCAGCGGGAAACCCCGACGGCGGGCAATGGACGGATAGCGGGGGAGGCGGCGCAAGTGGCAAGCCGCTCACGCAGGAGGCGTTCGATCGAAGGGCCAGGGAAAAGCCGGAGGGCACCGCCGCCAGAGGCGGTCGTTTTGGCGCGGCTTTGCCTGCTAAGAAACCCGACACTGGCCCGAAGGCGCCAGATGGCACGCCGGTAAAGCTCGTACAAGACAAAGGAGATTCCAAGCGCTACTCAGTCGATTTAGATGAAGAGGAGGTACCTATTGGAATCGGACATACCAAGAGCCGCCACATAGCGCAAAGCGATGAGTCGCTTAAAGCTCGTATGCGTGGAGACTATTCCCGAAGAGAAACGCCGCGCTATACAGTAACCAAATGGAGTGAGGCCTATGGAAGTTTTGAAAATCAGGCCAAAGCCAATGACATGGTTAACAAGGTTTTGGAGAACAATCAGGCAATCGTAGACGCTGTTGCAAGTGGAGAACGGAACGAGGCGACGTTGAATATGCGGTTTGAGCACCCGACAGGTAGAGAAGTTTATCAAGCAACTGGCGATAGCAGGCCTTACGTCCGTACGACATTCAACGTTTTTGTCTATATTCGCCACGATAACAGAATAGGAAGGGGATATCGCGTGAGAACGGCTTATCCAAACAATCGCAAATTGCCCGGAGACGATCAATGAAAATACCGCCAGAATTTCCAGAATTGTGTGTGTGGTTCGATCCTCAGATACTCGCCGTATCGCCTGAGGTTGAGGATGAGTTCGATTTTGCGCTCAAACATGTCACGCCTCAGCAACAACAGGTGATCAAACATTTTATCCTTGATGTGCTCGAAAACGTGCACGACTCCAAGGAACTAAACAGAATATGGCAAGGAGCCAACTCCAACACCCGCTTTGATAGCGACGACGGTATACGCATGTATCTGGAAGAAATCGTTCGGCGTATAGACTAATCGGAAGGCGCACCGCCCGAACCAGCCTATCGGCACATGGACGGAGGTTCGCGAGGACAAGCGCGGGCTCTATGTCGAGGGCAAGCTGGCAAAGGGTGTCGCCAAGGCGGCGAAAGTGCTGGACTTGATCTCCGGCGGCAGGTTGCCGGATGGAAGCAAAATTATCGTTCGGTTAAAAAGTAAAGAAGGCAGACCCACATTAGAATTTCAAATCGGAGATAGATATATAAAGGTGAGATATGATTGATAATTTACAAGAATATTTTCTAATAAATGGTATAGAGTATAAAGGTCGTTTCGAGCTGAATGAAATATATGGCAATAATAATGGATTTTTGATCATCATTGAAGATGAAAATAAAGTAATTTATCGAATAGAATGGCCGGTTGGAGTTTCGTCGTACAGAAAATGTAACGAAAGCGACAGATTGTTGTTAATTGAAGATTTAAGCGAAAGAGGTTTGCTCGAGTATGTATTTGTTGAGTGCAAGAATTCGGAATATATAAAATGGATTCACGAGCAAAAGTATGGCATAGAAATTGAGGGTTCTAAACATATAATAATATCGACTTCAAATGATATTATTGATGTTATTTGCTACGAGTTGCCAAACATTTCTATTGTCAACGGAAATTAAGCTTTCTTCACCGCAGCGGAAGTGCTGGAGCTGATGCGTTCGGGCGCCATCGACGGGCTTTCCATCGGCTTCAAGACGATCAAGGCCAAGGCAGATGACGGCGGCATCCGCCATGTCACGAGGTCGACCTTTGGGAAATCTCGGTGGTGACCTTTCCGATGTTACCATGCAGTTAGCCAAAAGTTCAATTGCTCGACAGGTTGGGCCGTGTTCCATTCGCGCACGCTGCGTCGAGGCATTGGGCCAAAAGCCGCTCTCTGGATATCAAGGAGAAGAACAGAGTGAGCGAGATAAGCAAGGACGATGCGGATGCGATCGTCAAGATCGTTTTGAGCCATTCCAGAGACTACAACGCCTTCTTAATTGTACGACAGGCCACGCGAAACGCCGCGGCGTTCAATACTTTGCGCAATATGGTCGGGTGTCTGATGGCGGCTCAATCTGAAGAGATACTAAGAGTGGTTGCACGGCAGTATCCGGATATTATGAGCCGTCTGGATGAACTGCAGCGACCGGATTGAGTGCTGTCCCAAGGCACGCTGCCCAGAGATTATAATCGCCAACGGCCAAAGGCAGGAATAATTTCCTGCATGCATCAGGCATTTCAATAACATCCTGAAACCAGGATTTCCCCACATATCAACTTTGAAACTTCGCTCTGGATTGCCGGCGCGGGGCGGCAAGGTTGTGCGCATTTTCAACTCCGATTTTTAACAACCAAAAGGAAGAATAATGAGTGAAGCCAAGCAAATGCTCGAGACCAAGACTGCGAGCGACCCTGAGAGTTTTGAAGAATTTTCCCGCACATTTTACGAATACAAAGCCGCGAATGACGTTCGCCTCGGCGATATCGAGAAAGGCAAGAGCGTCGATGTTCTGACGACCGATAAAATGCAGCGCCTGGACACTGAAATGGATGCGCGAAAGCGCGCAATGGACCGTCTGGAGTTGAAACAGGCGCGTCCGGCGCTGGATGGCGGTGTTCGCCAGGTGTCTTCGCCCGAGCACAAGAACGCCTTTGAAACCTATATGCGGCGCGGCGATGAAAGCGCTCTGCGTGTCATCGAAACCAAGGCGCATACGATTGGTTCGGCAAGCGATGGCGGCTATCTGGTGCCGGAGGAACTGGAAACACAGATTGGCGCACGTCTGGCGCAGATCTCGCCAATCCGGAATATTGCTTCCGTGCGGCAGGTATCGGGTTCGGTGCTGAAGAAACCCTACTCGATCAAGGGACCATCGGTTGGCTGGGTCAGCGAAACCGATATTCGCCCACAGACGGAAGGCTCCAAGCTGGCCGAGCTGCAATTCCCCACTATGGAACTCTACGCCATGCCGGCGGCGACATCGTCCTTGCTCGACGATAGCGCGGTCGACGTGGAGCAGTGGATCTCGACGGAGGTGGAAACTGCCTTTGCCGAACAGGAAGGCAAGGCCTTCATCAGCGGCGATGGCGTCAACAAGCCACGCGGCTTCCTGACCTATGACGTTGTGGCCGAAAATGCTTGGGCGTGGGGCAAGCTCGGTTCGCTTTCCACGGGCCTTGCCGGTAAGTTTCCCGCGGCGGATGCTTCCGACATTCTGCTTGATACCATCTATGCGCTGAAGGCCGGATATCGTCAGAACGCCAATTGGGTGATGAACCGCAAGACGCAAGCCGAAATCCGCAAGCTCAAGGACAGGGACGGCAATTATCTCTGGACGCCGCCGGCAACGCCCGGCGCCCAGGCTTCGCTGCTCGGTTTCGGGCTTGTCGAGGCTGAGGACATGCCGGATATCGCCGACAAGGCGACACCGATTGCCTTTGGCGATTTCGCCAGGGGCTATCTGGTGGTGGATCGCACCGGCGTGCGCGTGCTGCGCGATCCTTACTCCGCCAAGCCCTATGTGCTGTTCTACACGACCAAACGTGTCGGCGGCGGCGTGCAGGATTTTGATGCGATCAAGCTGCTGAAGTTCGCGGCCTGATCCTCAACCCATTCAGACCAGGACGTCCTGCAAATGGCGTTTTTCTGCGGTCCGGTGCTCACGTACCAATATCTACGCTGCGCTCCGGTCCTCGAAAACCACCATTTTCGTCTCGTCCTGGCCAGAATGGCACACGCCAAATCTTCCTAAGACCTTCGTCGAATTGCTCATTTCACCCAATCCAGTAGTTTCCGGAGCGCACATTCATGTCGGCGCCATTCAATTCGGATGAGCTGAAAATACTCTGGAACATCAAGGCCAACGAAGTTCTGATCCAGGCTTTGAAGCGTAGTCCGCCACGGGAACATAACCTCCTTTGGCTGGCTAGCTTGGCCCAAGAGAACAGTGAACTGAAAAGCCGCTCATTACTCTATGAGCCTTTCCAGATCTGGGTCAGAAAATACAATCCAGACCAACCGCGTGTACCCGCCGGCAATTCCGATGGCGGGCAATGGACGGACGAAGGCGGGAGCGGAGTGACAGGTGGTGCGCAGCTCGCCTCCGGCCACGGGCGGTTTGGCGGTGCGGTGGCGGTTGGACGCAAACCAGAGACTGGCCCGAAGGCACCTGATGGGACGCCGGCAACGTTGGTGCAAAGTCGAGGAGGTGGGCGGAGCGGTAGTGGGCCGACATTGCGCCGCATCGCAGGCCGAAGTCAAGAAATTACGCCTACCCAAGCGGTGCGCCTTTCGGCAGCACAGAACCGCAAGGACGCTGCCGTTCGAACGGTGCAGCAGCGCGACCCGAATTGGCGCCCGCAAGCACGTGTTTATGAAAATGTCGAAGGCGAAATTGCAGCCAACGAAAATATCGGGCGGGAAGCAAATGAGCGACTAGCCGAGCTCAATGAAGGTGTAAATATTCGCGGTAGCTTCATTCCCTATGGTTTTGTGGATCAAGCGCAATGTACAGCTTTTGGCTCTGCAGCGCGCAGCCGACTTGCCGAAACAGGAATAAGGGATGCGAGCATCCATCTGCGCGGCAGCGCGGTAACCGGTAGAAACTCACAAACGAAGACGCTCCACGATGGCGCTAAACGAAGTGATCTTGATGTGGCGATTGCCAGCGAAACCTTGTTCAGAAGGGCGGAGGGCGCAAGGATAGGGCTATGGGGAAAGGTAGAACTCGTACAGAGCCGATTAAAGAGAAGGAAATGCTTGAGACGCTCGGGGCTTTTGAGGCTAAGGGATGCGATGGCGGCGCAAGCCAGACGTAAGGTCAGTTTCGTGATTTTTCGGTCGAGAGAAGATATTAGAAAACGGGGAGAATTTGCGACGTTGGAAGATTTCATCAAATTCATAAGAGAGAATGGGGATTAAAGTGAAACAAAATAACAATGTTCTTTTTGGAATACAGAACGAGGCAAATGATGCGCAAATTAGTGAGAATGAATTGGCGGATCTTATAGATGCTATTAGTAAGATTATGTATGATAATGCTGGTTATGTACGCATAAGTGAAATGGAGAATTCGGATGGATTTGTTTACTATTTGTCCGAAGATGAGTGCATTTTACTAAAAACAAATATGTTTGGGAGGGAAACATTGGAAGAAGAAGAATACCCAGACTTCGCATATCTTCTCTATCTGTACAATGTAGACAAACACCCAGAATATTTAGCCGCTATCGAAACGAGACCGGATATCTTTGTTAAGCTGCGAACGGAATAAAGCTGATTGTCACACCAAATAAGACGGCCCCCGGAGACCAATATCGATCGCGATAAGCTTCTATCTCTGAGGCGAACAAGCTTTTTCAATTTTACGCTGCCGGATTCAAGCCTGCTATCACCTGTGATTGAAGCAGCTATCTGAGCGCGCGCAAGCGTCATTCCTTTTTAACAGGACCCCAAACATGACCATGACACTGATCAAGCCGCCGGCTCTTGAGCCGGTGACGCTGGCGGAGGTGCGCCAATTCTTACGCCTCGACAATGACGGCGAAGATGCATTGCTGACTGGCCTTATCAAGGCTGCGCGGGAAACGCTCGAGGTGCAGACCGGGCTTGCACTGATCGACCAGACCTGGCGGTTCTATGCCGATAGCTGGCCGAAAAGCGGTGTGGTCCGGATCGCGAAATATCCGGTGCGTTCCGTCGTCGCTGTGACAGCTTACATCGAAGACGGAATGCCGGTTTCGATTGCCGGGCACGACCTCCATCTCAGTGGCTACGCGAGGCCGGCGCGGCTCTATCTTGCGGCACGCAGCCGGCCGGTCCAGCCGCTCAGCGGGCTGGAAATCGATTTCGTGGCCGGTTTCGGCGAAACCGGAAACGAGGTTCCCGACGCCTTGCGCCATGCCATCATGACGCTGGTTGCGCATTGGTACGAGTTTCGGGGTGTCTATGGCGCTGCGCAACAGCCTGTCTCCTATCCGCCAGCTTTTGAACGGGCGATCGGGCTTTGGCGCAGGGTATCGCTCTGATGCCGGCGCTCTTCATCGATCCGGGCAGTCTGTCGCGCGAGCTTTTGCTTGAGAAATCCACAATCACTGCCGACGACACGGGCGAACTCGTGGAAAACTGGGTCGAGATTGCCAGCGTCTGGGCGCAAATCGAACCGATGGAGTCCGGCCTGCGCATCCTCGGCGAGCAAGGCCTGCCCGAGATCACACACCGCATCACACTGCGGATGCGAAGCGACATCGCCAGCACCATGCGCCTGCGCAAGGGGCTGCGCATTTTTCAGATCCTGACACTGCACGATCCCGACGATAGCGGGCGCTATCTGGTCTGCCGCGTGCGCGAGGAGAGCCGATGAAGATCACGATGCAGATGACCGTCGCCGACCTGATCCAGACTTTGCGCTGGCAGGCGATCGAGCTGGCGGAAGATGCGACTGCCAGATCTGAAAAAGATCCAGCTGCGAATTCGAAGCATAACCGCAAGACTATGAACGAGGCCAAACCATGACGAGTGCCGGGCTGGAATTGCAAAAGGCCCTTCTCGCGCATTTAAAGGCGGATGGCTCGCTCGAAAAACTGATCGAGGGCCGGGTCTATGACCGCGTGCCGGAGAAGGCGGCGTTTCCCTATGTGACGCTCGGCTCCACCAATATTTATGATTGGAGCACGGGCACCGAACGGGGCAGCGAACATCTGTTTACGCTTAACATCTGGAACCGGGCGAGCGGCCGAAAATCGGTATTCGCGATCATGAACATCATCGAGCGGCTGTTAGAAAAATCGGCACTCACGCTTGTTGGGCACCGGTTGGCAAATCTGGGGTTGCAGTATTCCCAGGCGCGCGCCGAGGACAACCGCGACGGCTATCTCGGTGTCCTGCGCTATCGGGCGGTGACGGAAGAACTCCCCGCCTGAACTCAATCAACCTGAAAGGATCACGAAATGGGCGCCCAGAGAGGCAAGGATATTCTGTTGAAGGTTGCCGATGCCAAAGGCAGCTATGTGACATGTGCCGGAATGCGATCGAAGCGTCTGGCTTTCAACACGCAGGCTGTCGACGTAACCGACGCGGATGCTGTTGGTCGATGGCGCGAACTGCTTGCCGGCAGTGCCGTGCAGCACGCTTCCATTGGCGGCGCGGGCCTCTTCAAGGATGCGCAATCGGATGCGCTGTTCCGGCAGGCGTTTTTCAACGGCGAGATACCGCTCTGGCAGATTGTCTTGCCGGATTTCGGCATGCTGCAAGGGTCGTTTCAGATCACGGCGCTTGAATATGGCGGTGCCTACAATGGCGAAGTCACGTTCGAGATCGCGCTGGAATCCGCAGGCCCGATTACATTCAAGGAGATTGCCTGATGGTGAACCGACATCGCGGCGAAATCAGCGCGGTCCTGGATGGCCGCGAATGGACACTGTGCCTGACACTTGGGGCTCTTGCAGAATTGGAAGACGCATTCGGCGCGGAAGACTTGGCTGTCTTGTTGAAACGGTTTTCGACAAGCGCACTTTCGGCGGGCGATATCCTCAAGATTGTTGCAGCCGGTCTGCGTGGCGGCGGCAATGAACTGGCGCCGGAAGCAATTGCGCAGATGCGCGCCGATGGCGGAATAACCGGCTTTGCCCGCATCGTCGGCGAATTGTTGAGTGCGACCTTCGGTGAATCAAATTCCGAGCAGGCTGGATCAATTCTTTGAGTATCAAGGAAGATCATGTCGAGCCATTTCCCTGGGCGGCCATGATGGCGGCGGGGTTCAGCATCTTGCGGCTGTCCTCCGCCGAGTTTTGGGCGATGACGCCGCGCGAACTCAATGCCGCTTTTCATAGGCCTTCCAACCGCTCGACGCCGAGGCGGATTGATCTGGAACGTTTGATGCAGTGCTTTCCGGATGAACAATAGGAGATGGAATGCTTGAGAATAATACAGGCAAGGTCGAGCGCGAGTTCGACACTGAAAGCTGCAAAGAGGCGCTGGATGAATTGCAGAAAAAGTCGGAGCTTTTCGGTCGCACGCTGACGAACTCGCTAAAAAGCGCCGCGGTTAGCGGCCGGGATCTGGGTGATGTTTTGAAACAACTCGCGATGAGCATTGCCAATATGGCGCTAAGTGCCGGATTGAAGCCCCTGCAGGATCTGGCCTCCGGCTTGTTCAAAGACTTCATCGGAGGATTGAAGCCGGGCGCCGGTTCAAAAACTGCGGCGGTAGGAACGCAACCCACGGCTTTTGCCAAGGGCGGCGTCGTTTCCAGCCCCACTTATTTCAACGCTGGGGGTTCGCTTGGCCTGATGGGCGAGGCGGGCACCGAGGCGATCATGCCCCTGACGCGCGGCGCCGACGGGCGACTTGGCGTCGCCACGCAGGGCGGCGGCTCGGCGGTGCACGTTACCTTCAACGTATCGACACCGAACGCTGCATCCTTCCGCAAATCCGAGGCTCAGCTTACCGGCATGCTTGCCCGCGCGGCACGCAAGGGCGCCAGAACTTTTTAGGAAACAATCATGACGGCTTTTCACGATGTCCGGTTTCCAACTGGCGTTTCCTTCGGCGCGACCGGCGGGCCGGAGTGGCGCAACGAGATCGTCCCGCTGACGTCCGGCTTCGAACAGCGCAATTCGCGCTGGGCGCAGTCGCGGCATCATTATGATGCGGGGACAGGGTTGCGATCGCTTGCCGACCTCGACGATGTCATGACGTTCTTCGAGGCCCGGAGAGGTTCGCTCCATGCCTTCCGTTTTCGCGATCCGTTCGATCATCTGTCGTGCCGGTCCGGAAAGATGGTTGCGCCGGGCGACCAGTTCCTTGGAAATGGCGACGGGACCAATGCTGCTTTCCAGCTGGTAAAGCGCTACGGCGATTATGTGCGGCCGATCACCAAGGCACTGGGAGGCAGTGTGCGCGCCGCTGTGAACGGTGTCGAAAAGACGGAGGCTTTGGACTTCGTTGTCGAGCTGATCACCGGGAAGGTTATCTTCCAGCCAGGTAAAATACCGCCCGCGGGCGCAACAGTGACGGCGGGATTCGGCTTCGATGTACCGGCGCGGTTCGACACGGACCGGCTGACGATCAGCATAAAATCGTTCAAGGCGGGCGAGATCCCCACCATCCCAATCATCGAGGTAAAGGCATGACGGCAATTCCTCCTGCTCTTGAATCACATCTTGCAGGTGAAGTCACAACACATTGTTTCTGTTGGATCATCCGGCGAAAGGACGGTGTGGTATACGGCTTCACGGACCATGATCGGACATTGCTTGTCAGCGGGATCGCTTGCGAGCCGCAAACGGGCCTCAGTGCCAGCGAAGCAACCAACTCGCTGGGGCTTGGGGTAGACAGCGCCGAGATCGAAGGCGCCCTTTCGTCAGCCAGCATCAGTGACAGTGATATCGAGCGGGGGGCATTCGACGCGGCAACAGTGGAAACCTGGCTCGTCAATTGGGTGTCGCCGGATCAACTCATTCTCCTGCGCAGCGCGCGCATCGGCGCGATTACGCGTTCAGGCGGCAAGTTCGTGGCCGAAACGAAAAGCAGCTCGGTCGATCTCGACAAGGTCAGCGGCCGGCGGATGACACGCCACTGCGATGCCCAGCTCGGCGATAACCGCTGTTGCTATGCGGGCGGAAATCAAGCCGGGACCGTCACGACGATCATATCGGATCGGCAGATCGTTGTTTCGGGGCTTCAACCTCCAAGCGCCGACTGGTTCGACAATGGTACGCTGACCTGGACATCCGGGACCAGTGCCGGGCGTACGAATGTTGTTCTCAATCAGGCGCCGTATGGCAACGCCATTCGGCTCAGCCTGCGCGACGCACAGATACCCGATATCAAGGTCGGGGATCAGTTCTCCCTGTTGCCGGGCTGTGACAAGAGCTTCGCGCAATGCAAGGCGAAGTTTGCCAATAGCGTCAATTTTCGCGGGTTTCCGCATCTGCCCGGCAACGACGCCGCCTATAATTATGCCGATGGCAAGGGCAATTTCGATGGAAAGCCACTGGTGCCATGAGCATAGCAGAGGAAGTTTTGTTCGAAGCCCGCCAGTGGATTGGTACGCCCTACCGGCACGGCGGATCGAGATGCGAGGTTGGTTGCGACTGCCTCGGACTGGTGCGCGGCATCTGGCGCGCACTCTACGGGCAGGAACCGCAATCGGTTCCCGCGTATTCCATGGATTGGGCAGAGACAGGTACAGCCGATCCGCTGCTCGATGCGGCGCGCCTGCACATGATCGAAAAGCCGGTTATCGGGGCCGGACCCGGCGATTTGCTGGTGTTCCGCTGGCGCGACGGTGTGGCTGCCAAACATCTCGGCATTCTTGCAGATCATGGGCGTTTCATTCACGCCTATGAGGGCCACAGCGTTATGGACTCGGCTCTCGTCCCGCAATGGCGCAAGCGGATCGCTGGCGTGTTCGCATTTCCGGATCGTAGTCAAATCTAGAGTCAATTCAGTAATTTCAGAAAGAATTCAATTGCATGGCGACACTTGTTCTCACTGCCGCAGTTGGTGCTCTTACCACCTCGGGAACAGTAACTGCAGCGATTGCCTCGGCCGTTGCGTCGGTTGGCGGTTATCTCATCGATCAAGCACTTTTTGGGCAGACTATAGAAGGTCCGCGCATGTCCTCGATGCGGCCGATGTCCGCCGAGGAGGGCGCGGCACTGCCACGCGTTTATGGTGCGGTCCGGTTGGGCGGCACGCTTATCTGGGCAACGCGCTTCGAAGAAACGAAAACCACCTCGCGTCAGGGTGGCAAAGGCGGACAGAAAGTTAGCGAATATACTTACTTTGCCAATTTTGCGATTGCCGTCGCGGAAGGGCCGATCAGCATGATCCGCCGTGTCTGGGCCGATGGAAAGGAGCTCGACCAAACCCGCTGCACGATTCGTGTTTATGGGGGAGCAAGCGATCAGCCGGTTGACCCGCTGATCGAAGCGAAACAGGGGCAAGGCAACGCACCGGCCTATCGCAACACGGCGTATGTCGTGTTCGATCGCTTCCCGCTGGACGATTATGGCAATCGTATTCCGCAGTTCCAGTTCGAGGTTGTGCGAGCAGTGGGAAGCGTCGCAAGTAACCTGAAGGCCGTGGCTCTGGTTCCAGGTGCAACGGAGTTTGGACTTTCCCCACAACTGGTTACCAGTGAGCCGTCCAAGGGTAAGACAAAGAGCCTGAACCGCAATTGCCTGCGTGCCACTACCGATTGGCAGGCCTCAATGGATGAACTCCAGCACCTTTGTCCTTCGCTGAAGCATGTCGCCATTGTGGTGCCCTGGTTCGGCGCGGATTTGCGCGCAGCGAACTGCGCAATCAAGCCCGGCGTCATGGACAAGTCCGGATACAAGGAAAGCAGTACGTGGAGGGCAGGCGGGGTCTCGCGGCCGCAGGCTCATCTCATTTCGCGCGCCGGGAGCGGTGCGGCCTATGGCGGGACGCCTTCCGATCAAAGCGTTATCGATGCTATTCGCGATGCCAAGGCGCGGAAGCTAAATGTCACGCTATACCCTTTTGTGATGATGGACATTCGCGCCGACAATAATTTGCCGGATCCATATGGAGGACCACGGCAAGGTGCTTATCCATGGCGCGGGCGTATCACGTGTCACCCTGCGCCCTACCAACCGGGCAGCCCCAACAAGTCCGAAGTGGCCGCCGCCCAGATCAAAACGTTTCTTGGCAACGTGAGAGCCAGCGATTTCCGGATCAAAAACGACCTAGTTAGCTATCGAGGAAACAAGGGCGACTGGGGCTATCGCAGGCTGGTGCTGCATCTGGCGCACCTGGCCGTATGTGCGGGAGGGGTAGAGGCCTTCATGGTCGGTTCCGAACTGTGCGGCCTCACGATGGTCAGGGACCAGTCCAACAGCTTTCCCTTCGTCAACGCCCTCTGTGATCTGGCCGGTGAAGTGCGCGGCATTCTCGGCAAAGATTGCAAACTAACCTATGGCGCCGACTGGACGGAATATTTTGGCCACCATCCGCAAGACGGATCGGGCGACGTATTTTTCCATCTCGATCCGCTGTGGGCGCATCCGGCGATCAACGCAGTCGGCATCGACAATTACATGCCGCTGAGCGATTGGCGCGACGAGGACTATAGTGTTCCAAATCCGGACGGGTTTACCTCGCCCTATGATCTGAGCGGCTTGCAAGGCCAGATAGCCTCGGGAGAGGGGTTCGACTGGTACTATAAATCGGCTGATGATCGAGCACTGCGAACGCGCACGCCCATCACAGATGGGTTGGGGAGGCCTTGGGTCTATCGCTACAAGGATCTCACCTCCTGGTGGAAAAACAAACATTACAATCGGCAGGGAGGTGTCGAAAGCGTGGTGCCGACAGCGTGGCAACCGCAGGGAAAGCCATTGTGGTTAACGGAATTAGGGTGCCCGGCTGCCGACAAGGGCCCCAATCAACCGAATGTCTTTCCGGACATGAAATCGTCCGAGGGCGCATATCCCTATTTTTCCGATCATGGTCGCAGCGATCTTGCGCAAAACCGCTTCCTGCGCGCGCATTTCAATTACTGGAACAGTGGTAACACCGCCGCCATGCTTGATCCGGATCGCCTGTATGTATGGGCCTGGGATACGCGGCCCTATCCGGAATTTCCGCTGAACAGGTCGCTCTGGTCGGATGGAGACAACTGGACGACCGGACACTGGCTCAACGGGCGGGTTTCAGGTGCCGCTCTTGATGAGTTGCTGGCTGCGATCCTAGGCGATTTCGGTATAGCCAATATTGATACCAGCCGTGCGGATGGTTTCGTCAGCGGCTACGTCATCGAAGAACCGACGAGTGCTCGAGCCGCTGTCGAACCCCTGCTTGCCCTTTACGGCGTCGATAGTTTCGAGAGCGGCAACAGCCTGATTTTCCGGAGCACGGCGCAGATGGATTCCACGGCGCCGCTCATCGATGAGTTTGTGGAACAGGAGGAGGGCGGACCGGTCATCTGGCGGATTCAGGAACTCACGGATCAGCCTGCGCGCATCGAAATAGCCTATCGCGACCCGATGCTGGACTACCAGGCAGCGATGAGTTTTGCCGAGCGACTTGACGGCAAAGGCACGGAAAACATCGGACTCCCGGGCATGATCGATACGGCACAGGCGAAATCGCTGGCTGAGGAGGCGTTGCAGACATGCCGGGCCGCGCGGCGAACCGCATCGTTTGAAGTCCCCTGGAAGCAGGCTGCCCTGAAGCCGGGCGATCGGGTGAGAGTTGCCAGCAACACCTCGGCGCCGGATTTCGTCGTGACCTCCATCGAAGATGGGGCAACACGCCGGGTCGAGGCCAGGGCCTTGCCGCAACATGTCCGCTATCCCGTTCGAGGCACGCTGCCGGCCCATGCCGAGGGCGGGAAATCTGCGGTTCGCGGGAGGCCATATTTCGAACTTCTGGACCTGCCGATGTGGCCGGGCGTGGAAAAGCCCTCGGACCAGTTTCGCATCGCGGCTTTTGCTGATCCCTGGGGCGGGACGAGCGTTTACGCTTCACCCGAGGCAGTTGATTTCAAGCAACGAACTGCGATTGCCAGCCCAGCGGTAATGGGGGAGCTCATTGCGCCGCTGGCGGGTGGAGCGAGTGGCCGGTTGCTGAACGGACGGGTGCTCGACGTGCAGCTCTACCACGGTGAACTGAGTTCAACTTCGTTGTCGCAGATATTCAGCGGCGCAAACTCTGCACTGGTGGCGACTTCCGACGGCAATTGGGAGGTGCTGCAGTTTATCAACGCAGAGGAAATACACAGTGATGTGTGGCGATTGAGCGGGCTGTTGCGCGGACAGTGCGGTACCGAGCGCGAGGCCATGCAGCCAAGACCTGCGGGTACACCATTCATCTTGATGACTGATGCGGTGGGCCCGGCTGGATTGAAATCGGAGGAGACAAGTCTCGAACTTTCCTGGCGCATTGGCGCTTCCGGAGAGGATTTCACCGATCAGTTCTTCAGTACCGTTCAACGGACGGGCGGGTTGCGCGCTCTGCAGCCGCTCGAACCCGTGCAAATCCGGTCGCGGACCGAGTCGAATGGTGACGTCCACATCAGTTGGATAAGGCGTGGACGGATTGATGCAGACAGTTGGCTCGCGCCAGATATCCCGCTCGGCGAAGAGCGTGAGGCTTACCATGTTGAAATAAGAAAGGATGAAAAGCTGGTTCGATCCGTTGATGTGGAAGGACCAAACTGGACGTACAGTGTCTCCCAACGACAATCGGATCTTGGCATCCTGACGGCCGAAATCGACTTCAGCGTTGCGATGATATCGGCCATGGTCGGGCCGGGGCGCGCTGCCCGCCGTAAATTGCAGGTCAATTGATTTTCCAGGGTCTGTTGAGATTCACGCCATGGCGGTCTGCAAATGGCGTTTTTCTGCGCTCCGGTGCTCGAAAACCATCACTTTCGCCTCGCCCTGACATGAATACTAACGGACCCTCGTTCACCCCATTTGAAAAAGGAATTTACAATGAGCACTGAAAAAGCGTGGTATCTATCGAAGACCGTCTGGGCATCGATCGTGACGATCCTGCTTTCCTGTTCAAGCTTCTTTCACATCTCCACCGATGGCATCGACCAGGGAGCATTTACCGATACGATTGTGCAGTTTGTGACCGCGCTGAGTGGGATTGTTGCACTTTTTGGCCGCGTCAGCGCTACAACGCTCATAACACGTAAAGAAATATGATGTTAAAAGGCGTGAACTTGTGGCAATCCTGACAGTCACATTACCAAACGTTCATGCATCGTTCAGACAGCAACCGATAATAATGACGCCATGATGAAACACCTCTTTATCTCCCTGCCCCTTGTGGGCCTGATCTCGGTCGCTGGCGTCCTCAACGCCGGCACTGCCTTTGCTGCAGATTGCTCCTCTGTGGGGCAACGGGTGGCCGATTCGCAAGGCGGTACACTTGCGCGGGCCACCTCGGTTGTGCAGAACGGCAAGGAAGTCTGCGTCGTGGTGGTTCTGATCCCCGGCAAGGATGGCGAACGTCCGCGCCGTGTGGAAGTCGCTGTACCAGCAAACTGATCCGCGCCGGCAAGGGAAATCCTGCATGAGAATACTCGTCGTCGAAGATGACCGTGATCTTAATCGCCAGCTCGTCGATGCTTTGACCGATGCTGGTTATGTGGTCGACAAGGCTTCCGACGGCGAGGAGGGCCACTTTCTTGGTGACACGGAACCCTATGACGCCGTGGTCCTCGATATAGGCCTGCCGCAAATGGATGGACTGACCATCCTTGAAAAATGGCGCCGGGACGGGCGCGTTATGCCCGTGTTGCTGCTCACCGCTCGTGACCGCTGGAGCGACAAGGTCGCCGGTATCGATGCGGGTGCCGACGACTATGTCGCCAAGCCATTCCATATCGAGGAAGTTTTGGCGCGTCTGCGGGCCCTTATCCGGCGCGCTGCGGGTCATGCTTCGTCGGAGATTACCTGCGGCCCATTACGGCTCGACACCAAGACCTCCAAGGCGACGGTCAATGGTACTGCACTGAAACTCACTTCGCACGAGTTCCGGCTATTGTCCTATCTCATGCATCACATGGACGAGGTGGTTTCCCGAACCGAGCTGGTCGAGCACTTGTACGATCAGGATTTTGATCGGGATTCCAATACGATCGAAGTTTTTGTTGGCCGCTTGCGCAAGAAAATGGGTATGGATCTCATCGAGACGATCCGCGGGATGGGATACAGGATCAAATCGCAGGACAGTAAGTCGTAGAGCCCGTTTGAAACTCTACTGCGGAGGTCATCTGACGCGCTTTTCTGTGCTTCCGGTGCTCACGTACTTCAAGTACGCTGCGCTCCGGTTCTCGAAAACCTCGTCATCTGCCTCACCGCAGCGACTTTCCGAACGGCTCTAGGGCCCGCCAAACAGCTCAACGATAGGGCAGGACGTGTGACAATCCCGCTGACAAGCTATCTTCCCAGCCTGCGTTCCCTGTCCCTGCGCGTCATCATGCTCTCGACGCTTTGGACCATCATCTCCTTCGTTGCCATCGCTACGATCATTTCGACGATCTATGGCGAATCGCGCCTCCAGAGCTTCAAGCAGCTGCTTTCGGCCCATCTTTTCAGCGTGATCGCTTCGGTCAGCGTCAATGACGGCACGCTTGCCGGTCGTCCGGACCCGGGGGAGGTTCGCTATTCGAGCCCGCTTTCCGGCTGGTACTGGTCGGTCGAACCGGTGGCCGACAATCTGAAGGGTTCGCTCAAATCTGTCTCGCTGGGTGACAGGGAGATAGACTCGCCCTCGACACTCAATGTTCCCTTCGATACCTCGTTTCAACGCTCTTATATCGAACCAGGTCCCAACGGCCAGCAGCTTTCCGTCGTCGAAACCGAAGTTGTCCTCGATGCGGAAAACCGAGTTGCCCGGTTCAGGGTTATGGGAAATCTGAGCGAGGTTGAAGGCGAAATTGCCCATTTCCGTAACACGCTTTATTTTTACCTTGGTATATTTGCTCTTGGCGGCACGCTGATCAACGCGGCCGTGATCCTGTTCGGTCTGCGACCGCTCGATCGTGTTCGCCGTTCCCTCGCCGATATCCGGGAAGGCAAGGTTTCGCGGCTGGATGAACGTCTGCCCGACGAGATCGCGCCGCTCGCACGCGAAATGAACGCGCTGATCGATAATAATCGCCGCATCATGGAGCGATCGCGCACTCAGGTCGGCAATCTGGCGCATTCGCTCAAAACGCCGCTCTCCGTGCTGGTAAATGAAAGCCGGACGATCGGCGGGAGCGAAGGGCGAATTATCGCCGAACAGAGCGAGGCGATGCAGGTTCAGGTGCAGCACTATCTCCAGCGCGCGCGCATCGCCGCGCAGCGCGACAGCGTGGTGTTTCGCGCGCCGGTCACCCCGATTCTCACCCGACTGGTGCGCGTCACCATGAAGCTCAATCCATCGATGGATGTTCAGTTCAACAACTACATGGATGATGCGATTTTCGCCGGTGAGCAGGAAGACCTCGAAGAAGTTGTCGGCAACCTTCTGGAAAATGCGGGAAAATGGGGTCGCAGCATTATCAGGCTTACACTCGCGAAGGTGGATAGCGGACTTGAAATCAGCGTCGAAGATGATGGGGATGGTCTTGCGCCAAGGCAGATCAAGGACGCGCTGACGCGCGGCAAACGACTGGATGAGAGCAAGCCGGGGACAGGTCTCGGTCTGTCGATCGTGAACGACACGGTCCGGGAATATGGCGGTACGCTGCGGCTGGAGCGGAGCTCCGATCTGGGTGGTTTGGCGGCACGGCTGACACTTCCGGTGGCGGCTGCCTGAATCGAGCTTGCAAGCGAGCGGCTAATCAGGCCATAAAAGACCAGTATACAGGATACCCTTAAACGGACCGATGATGAAATTCCATATAGTCATTTCCCTGCTTGCCCTCGTTGTTTTAGCTGGATGTTCCACGACGTCGGCGCCCAAGAACAATAGCGGAAGTACGCTGAGCAAACTGACGGGTGGCTCGAAATCGGCTACAACGGGGGTTCTCGCAGCGCTCGGCAATGGTTTGATCGGAAACAACCCATCTCTGGACGCATCGGATCGCAAGCGGGCCCTGCAAGCCGAATATCAGGCACTGGAATATTCGCCTGCCGGCAAGACTGTCGAATGGAAAAACAGCAGCGGCAGCCGCACTGGCGAAGTGGTTGCGGCGCAGCCTTATCAGGTCGGCTCCCAAAATTGCCGCCAATACACGCACACGGTGCGCATCGACGGTACACCGCAATCAGCACGCGGTACTGCTTGCCGGAACGAGGACGGCAGCTGGACGCCTTTGACCTAAGGTCCGGACGTCCCTAAGCAATCTCTTTTTAATCGGACGAAGTCAGCCGCGAGCAACCCTCGCGGCTGATTGCATTTATTCGATCTTTTTCTCCGTCATTTCAGGATTTCATTTCATGGCTGCTTCAGCATTGAACGGGTATTCCTATCAACTCCGCATACTATCCAACATCAAGGCGAATGAGGTTTTGCTTGCTGCCTTGAAGCTGGCAAATCCAAGCGGGAACAACCGGCAATGGATAGCAAATCTAGAGGCGGAAAATCGTGAGCTGAAATCCTGGTCAACGCTTTATGAGCCGTTCCAGCTCTGGTTTGCATTGAAATATCGCCCGGACCAGCCACGCGTGCCGGCCGGCAACCCCGATGGCGGACAGTGGACGGACGACGGTGGAGGAAGTGGTGGATCTGGGGGAAGTACAGCAGGCGGTTCCCGGCTCGTCTCCGGCCGTGGGCGATTTGGTGGCGCGATTGCGACGAAGCCTGAGACCGGTCCGAAAACGCCCGATGGGACGTCGGTTCAACTTGCGCAAACGGGTGGTGGTGGCCGGCGGAGTGGATCGTCATCCGGCCGGATGATTGGCGGACGGCGCATTCAAACGACGCCGCAGGAAGAGACACGTATCCAACTCTCGGCGATGAATGCCGAGGCGGCGGTGCGCCGGGTACAAGAGCGCGATCCAAACTGGAAGCCACGACCGGGCCTCTATGACAGCGCCGAGGGTGAAATCCGTAACAATGAGCGCATAACTCGCGAAGCGGACTACCGGATGATGGAGCTTGGGCGCGGTGCACAACCGGTTTACGAATGGACACCCTATGGCTTTCGCACTGTTCAGAACTATACGGGATTCCGCCAAAGTATGAGAGACGGCCTTCGCGATGCCGGCTATAAGGATGTGCATGTTTTTATGCGCGGCAGTGCCGTGACAGGACGAAATTTCAATCAGAATTCACCCTTCGACGGCGCCTATCGTAGTGACTACGACCTTGCATTGGTCAGTCCGTCTATGTGGCGGAGACTGAACGATTTGGCTGTTCCAATGCGTCCTGGGCAAACACGCACAGCGCCGCTAGAAGTCGATTTTTTGAAGGCGCTCGGTCTACATCGGCTTGCGCGTTCACTTCATGTGCAGACCGGACGTGACGTTAGCTTCATGATCTATCGATCAGAGCAAGATATCCTGCTACGGCCTGGCGATTATGCGAGAATAGAGTTGTGGATCGAGCCATAAGGGAACGCAATGCAGACGGATATTTTGTTTGGGATACATTCTGAGGACATGGAAGAGATAAAGGTCGTCATTGAAGAGATTTTAGGTCGAGAACTTGAGGCTCGGGAAGGCTTCAACTGGGGGCATTACTATTGCCTTCCGTTTCCTGAAAGGTACCTGTACCTGAGATACAATGAAGACAATGAAGATGGCGAAGTCATGGAGCATAATTTTCCTGATTATCCACTGCTGCTTTACATATATGATGCTTATCGACATCCGAATTACCTGACTGCTGTAGAAGCCAGATCGGACATTTTTATCGAGTTGCGGACAAAACGATGGGATCCCAAAGACTGAAATGGTTCGCGGGGGCAGCACAGCAACCTTTGCGGCGAATTGCCCTATCAATTTAAATCCATTTGGATTTTACGCGGGGGTGGGGGTATGTCTCAGCCATGGTTTTCTGGATTTCCGCTGCCGTTCTGACCGTCGTTGCGACGCTGCTTGTGCTTTTGCCATTGACGCGGCGCGTTCAATCGTCCGTGTCGGACAATCAATACGATGTCGAGGTCTATCGCGATCAGCTGCGCGAACTCGATTCCGATGAAAAGCGCGGTCTGATCGACCCTGCCAGCAGCGAACAGGCGCGCGCCGAAATCGGACGCCGGCTTCTCAAATCGGCCAAGGCCGTGGAGGATGACAAGGCAACTGTCCGGCCGACGAAAAGCGCGACACGCGAATGGCTCACGCTCGCAACTGTTCTTGCCATCCCGTTGATTTCTTGGGGTATATACACCAAGCTTGGTTCTCCGGATTTGCCGGCTCAGCCACTGGCGGAACGGCTTGCGAAGCCAGCCGATCAGAGTACGCCAGCCGAACTGATCGCGCGCGCTGAAGCGCATCTCGCGCTCAATCCCGATGACGGACAGGGCTGGGAAGTGTTGGCGCCGATCTATTTGCGTATGGGACGGCCCGGCGACGCGGTTGCCGCGTATCAAAACACCATAAGGTTGAACGGTGACAGTGCGGACCGGCAACTCGGCCTGGGACAAGCCTTGGCTGCAGAGACCGGTGGCAAGATCACCGCCCGTGCGGAGGAAGCCTTCAAACGCGCAATGACGCTTGATCCAAAAGACATGCGCCCGCAATTTTATATCATCGATGGCTGGATGCAGCAGGGCCGCTTGCCAGAGGCGCGAGACCTGATCCGCAAACTGCTGGCGGAAGCGCCCGCTGATGTTCCGTGGCGCGATCAGGCACAAGCCGCCTTGACGAGGCTAGATCATGAGATCGCCGGTGATGCGCCGGACGTCAGCAATGTCGAGAAAACCGGTCCGGACGCCTCGCAGGTCGAGGCCGCCGCGGGCATGAACAACCAGGACCGCGCCGCGATGATCGAAGGCATGGTTGCGAACCTTGCCGAAAAATTGAAACAATCGCCTGATGATATCGAAGGGTGGGAGCGGCTCGTCCGATCCTATGTCGTTCTCAACCGGCCCAATGATGCATTGGAAGCGCTGGGCCGGGCGAGAAAGGTGCTGAGTGCAGACAAGCTTGCGCGGCTCGATGCGGTGGCCAACGAGCTTGGCCTTGCCGACGAACCGGACCAACCGGAGAACAATTGATGACGCGCAAACAGAAGCGGCTTTCGGTGATCGGGGGTGGGCTGTTCGTCCTGGCGGTTGCAGCGGCGCTGGTGCTATTCGCGCTGCAGCAGAAGATCGCATTCTTTCGCATGCCGTCCGACATTCAGACGTCCGATGTCGAATCGGAGTCGCGCTTCCGCCTTGGCGGGCTCGTTGAAAAGGGCAGCGTCGTACGCGGCGATGGCACGAGGATCAGTTTTTCCGTCACCGATCATGTCAAAAGCGTTCCCGTAACCTATGATGGGATCCTGCCGGATCTTTTCCGTGAAGATCAGGGCGTTGTTATCGAAGGCAAGTTTATGCCCGGCGGCGCGTTTGTGGCCGACAGTGTGCTCGCCAAGCACGATGAGAACTATATGCCGAAGGAAGTTGCCGATAGTCTGAAAGCCAAGGGCGTCTGGCAGGGAGGGAGCAAACAGTGACCGTCGAACTCGGACATTTCGCCCTGGTACTGGCACTGGCGCTTTCGATTATCCAGGCTGTTCTGCCGGTGCTTGGCGCACGCCGCAACGACGACCGCATGATGGCTGTTGCGGTGCCGGCTTCGTTCACTGTGTTCGCCCTGATTGCGCTGTCTTTTGCGGCGCTGACCTCCGCGCACGTTCTCTCCGACTTTTCCGTGCAGAACGTCTTCGAAAACTCGCACTCGCAAAAGCCGCTGCTCTACAAATTCACGGGTGTGTGGGGCAACCACGAAGGTTCGATGCTGCTTTGGGTTTTGATCCTCAGTTTCTTCACTGCGCTCGTCGCGTTCTTCGGCAATAATCTGCCGCCAACGTTAAAAGCCAACGTCCTCGGCGTGCAGGCATGGATCGGCAGCGCTTTCCTGCTGTTCATCATTGGCACGTCCAATCCGTTCGCGCGGCTCAATCCGGCGCCCATCGAAGGCCAGGATTTGAACCCGATCCTGCAGGATATCGGCCTCGCGATACACCCGCCCATGCTCTATCTCGGCTATGTCGGTTTCTCCGTCTGCTTCTCCTTCGCGGTTGCAGCTCTGATAGACGGGCGCATCGATGCCGCGTGGGCGCGCTGGGTGCGTCCCTGGACACTGACTGCCTGGATATTCCTGACCGGCGGTATCGCCATGGGCTCCTATTGGGCTTACTACGAACTTGGTTGGGGTGGATGGTGGTTCTGGGATCCCGTCGAAAATGCGTCGTTCATGCCCTGGCTCGCGGGTACGGCGCTGCTGCATTCGGCGCTCGTCATGGAAAAGCGATCGGCACTGAAAATCTGGACCGTTCTCCTTGCCATTCTGACTTTTTCCCTGTCGCTGCTTGGCACATTCCTCGTTCGCTCGGGCGTGCTGACTTCAGTCCATACATTCGCCACCGATCCGGGGCGTGGCCTGTTTATCCTCGCGATCCTCGTGCTGTTCATTGGCGGGTCGCTGGCGCTCTTCGCATGGCGGGCGCAAACGCTCGCGCCGGGCGGGCTGTTTCAACCTATTTCGCGCGAGGGCGCGCTGGTCTTCAATAACCTGTTTCTGACCACCGCCGCCGCTACCGTACTTATCGGCACGCTTTATCCTCTGCTGCTGGAATCGCTGACCGGCGAGAAGATCTCCGTCGGCGCACCGTTCTTTAATCTGACATTTGGCCCGTTGATGATTCCGCTGCTTGCAGCCGTTCCATTCGGGCCTCTGCTGGCGTGGAAGCGCGGCGATATCCTCGCCGTAGCGCAGCGGTTGATGACGGCGTTTTTCGTGGCGCTGCTCGTTGTGGCGGTCGTGCTGTACAAGACCTCGGCTTCCGGTGTGCTCGCCGCCTTCGGAATCGGCCTTGCTGTCTGGTTGATGCTCGGCGCACTGACCGATCTGTCGCTCAAGGCCGGCATCGGCAAGGCTTCACTTCGTGGGATGGCACAGCGTATCACGGGGCTGCCGCGCTCGGTATTTGGCACTGCCTTTGCGCATTTCGGCCTTGGCATCACGCTTCTTGGCATCGTTGCCACGACGACCTTTGCGACCGAAAGCGTATTGGTGATGAAGCCGGGCGACGGCATTCGGGCTGGCGGGTATACACTGCGTTTTGATCGCGTGGATGCTGTCAAAGGCTCTAACTTTACCGAGGACCAGGGCAAGTTCACGATCCTGAACGACGAGGGGCAGCCGGTGACCGATCTTGTCTCGGCCAAGCGCTTCTTCCCCGTTCGCAAGATGCAGACGACAGAGGCAGGCATCAAGACATTCATGTTCAGCCAGCTTTATGTTTCGCTCGGCGATGCGGCCAAGGATGGCGGCATCGTGGTCCGGATCTGGTGGAAGCCGCTGGTGACACTGATCTGGCTTGGCGGCGTGGTGATGATGATTGGCGGCGGCATGTCACTGCTCGACCGCCGTCTGCGCATCGGCGCACCTGCCAAGTCTAAATTGGGCAAGGCCAAGCCGCGACCGGCACGAGCCATCTCATGAGATCGCTGTTTGCAGCTCTGGCCCTCGGCTTGGCACTTTGTTTTGCTGCGACCGGCGCGCAGGCTCTGTCGCCCGACGAAATGCTGTCCAGTCCCGTGCTCGAAAAGCGCGCACGCGCCATCTCCGCCGAATTGCGCTGTATGGTGTGCCAGAACGAATCCATCGACGATTCCAATGCCGATCTCGCCCGCGATCTACGCGTTCTGGTTCGCGAAAGGCTGGTGGCCGGCGACACGGACGAGCAGGTACTGGAGTTCCTCGTCGCGCGCTACGGCGAGTTCGTCCTGCTCAGGCCACGATTGCAAACGAGCACGCTGTTGCTCTGGGGATTTCCTATTGTCGTTCTGTTTGCTGGCGGCGTTGCGATCATCCTGTCGATCCGCCGGCGCCGTACGAGTTCTGTGGAAACGACGCCGCTTTCAGAGAGCGAGAAGAAGCAACTGAAGAAGCTCTTCGTTGCCCCGGGCGATTGATCGTAAGCCCTTCGCGGGCAACATGCGCGTTAGCACGCCGTTCTTCAACACGTAGTGATGCAATAGCGTGGCGAGGGCGTGAAATCACGCTTCCTCGAGGCCCTTCAAGACCACACTGACATTGCGCGCGTGAACGGATTCGTGGGCCGCGTAGTAGCTGATTGCACCCGACGCGAAATCCTCTGCGGCGAAGGATTTGAGGTCTTGTTCCGCCAGGTCCGGCTTGTAACCGACCCGACATGATGGATTGCACGACAAGGTAGCAAGGTCACAGTAACTTCCCGTAGAAGGAGAAAAGGACAACCTTTAATAGATGTGTTGGTTGTAGCAACGTGTAAATATTCGTTGCTCAAAGACCGGTCACTCATAAAATTAAAAATTACGTATGTAAATTTATATTTTCCTATTGCATCATATATCAGATTGCGGTATCTATTCTGACCACGGATATAAATATTACATTAATATTAAATATGGATACGCGGCTCTTGCCGCTTCACATTCAGTGAATTTTGAAGCATTATTACAGTAGATTTTAGTTAGAAGTTTTATTTGTAGAACGTACACCATTGAGTGTATGTCATTTTTTAATGTATAGTTAGAAGGCATAGTAATGAAAAATTTTATATTGAAGAATTGCGTTGAAGTTATAGTCCCTTGGAGTATATCACCCCGTCTCACCACTCGACCGCAGCGCCGCCGCCTGATGATGATCCTGCGCATGGCCTGCCGCGTTCTGGGATTGAAACGCAAGAGGGTCTCTGGCCTATTCGGCCCGGCGCGGCAGGGCGTGGCAATAGCGGCTGGAACGGCATTGATCCTCACGCTCAGTCAGCCGGTCGGCATTGCCGCTGGTATTTTCGTAAATGACAGTACGGACAGGGGCTGCACCGTGGTCGAAGACGCTGGTGGGGCGGCGGCTACGCTTAAGGATATAAACATCACAAGCTTGCATGGTGATGATAGATGCGATCCCGGGGCGAAAGCCACCCAGACTGACCGTGTGCTGTTCTATGGCACGCAGCCAACGAAATCGGCGATAACGACGTCGCTTACCCTCGGCGGCGAGCTCTATGTCAATGGCGGCTTTATCGGGCTCAACAATCAGACGACAAAATCCATGGCTATTGGTGACGGAGCGACCCAGGCGTTGGGGTACGGCTCGATCGCGTTTGGCAACAATGCGCGCAGCACGTCACAAGGCAATATCTCTATCGGTCGAAATGCGCAGACCGGATATATCTCGACTGGACCTGGCCTTGAAACCGATAGAAACGATACAATTCTGGAGTCGATAGCAATTGGTGCGAACGCACAAGCCATCGAACTATTTAGTGTCGCACTCGGTCGCTATGCAGTTACTGAGGACGCGATGAGCTTCGCAACGGCACTTGGAGCCGAGTCAAGGGTGAAGGTAGCAGGCGGTGTGGCGCTCGGCGCAGGTTCGGTGTCAGAGGCGGCGGTATCTGCACACGATGTGACGATCAACAGCACGAAGTATGTTTTTGCAGGAGTCGTCGATCCTGCGGATCCAGCCGGTCCCGGCGGTGACGCTAAAGGGACTGCTGTTCCAGGGACAGTCAGTATCGGCAACACAATCCAAAAGCGGCAGCTGACCAATATGGCTGCTGGCCAGATCAATGCGGCGAGTACAGACGGCGTCAACGGCTCACAGCTCTTTGCCACCAATTCGGCCCTCGGCACATTGGGGGGACGAGTGAATGTCAACGAGACAAAGATCAGCAAGAACACAGGCGACATCACCAATATCATCAACGGCAAGGCCGGTCTTGTACAACAGGCCGGGCCGGGGGCAAACATCACGGTTGCTGCGGGCCTCGATGGTGCGGCAATCGAATTTGCGGGCACAACTGCTGGCAAGCAAGGGCCACGCAAGCTGATCAATTTGTCCGCAGGCGTCGACGGTACGGACGCGGTCAATTTCAGTCAGTTGAAGGCGGTTGACGGCCGGGTGGCGACGAACACCACCAACATCGCAAATAACACCAATGCCATTACAAACATCGATGCGTCGGTTAAAGGCTTGAAAGACGATGCACTGCAGTGGGATCCGGCTCTCTTGTCGTTCTCAGCCAAGCACGGCACAGGAACAACGAACAAAATCGCCAATGTCACGGCGGGCACGGATGCTACGGATGCCGTCAACGTCAGCCAGCTGAAAGGTTTGGCCGAAGCCGGAAAAAAGCTTGACGATGTGGCCGTGAAATACGTTTGGGATGACAGGAATGGCAACGGTGAGCTCGACGCAGGCGAAGTTGTCGATTACGGCAAGGTCAAGCTCACGGGTGCCGGGACAAAGGGCACATTGATCAGCAACCTGGGTAATGGTGCTGTCACCAAGGATTCGTTGGAGGCGGTCAACGGCTCGCAACTCTGGGCTACGTCAAACAGTTTCGCGACCTATCTTGGCGGCGGCGCCATGATCGACGCAAACGGCGTCCTTACCGGCCCGAACTACAGAATAACCGTCATCAACCAGGACGGGACGCTAATTAGCCAAGATCACGACAATGTCGGCGATGCACTTGGTGGGCTCGACAACAGCGTCAGGATCGTCAACGCGAAAACCGAAAATGTCACCGACCGGCTCGATGCATTGGGCAATGACGCGCTGATCTGGGACGACAGCAAGAAGGCATTCACGGCCAGCCATACGGACACAGCCACCAGAGCGGTTAGTGGAACCACCCGGATCACGGACCTGCAGGCCGGTACCTTGAACACAAACTCGACCGATGCCGTCAATGGCTCGCAGCTTTTCGATACCAACAATAGGGTGACGACGAACGAAGGCGCCATCACCAATCTCACTAACAATGTCGGCGACCTCACCGACCGGGCCGTCCAATACGACGGCAACAAAAACGATCCGAAGACGCTCATCACGCTCCAGGGCGGCACGGGCGGCACGACGATCACCAATGTCAAGGCAGCCGCACTTGGCGCGGCCTCGACCGAGGCCGTCAACGGCTCGCAGCTGTACGGTGCGACCAAATCGACTGCCACGATTTTTGGTGGCGGTGCCGATGTCGACACGGACGGCACGATCAAGCCACCGACCTATACCATCCAAACCAGGGACGTGCATACGGTGGAGGATGCGCTGGAGGGCCTCGATACGCAAGTTACGACGAATACAACCAATATCACCAGCAATACGAACGAGATCAAGACGATCAACACGAGCATTGGCAGCCTGAAAGATGATGCGCTGCTTTGGGATCCGGCAAATGGCGGCGCCTTCTCGGCAAGGCATGGCGCGACTGGGCTGAACAAGATCGTCAATGTCAAGGCCGGCGAGGCGGATACCGATGCGGTCAATTACGGTCAGTTGAACGGTTTGGCAAATGCTGGAACCGAGGCAGTCAAAAAAGTTGGTGAGCGGGCGGTTAAATATGCATGGTTCGACACGAACAAGAATGGTATTTGGGATGAAGGCGAGATAGTTGATCTCTCTAGAGCCAGTCTTGAGGGTAAGCGCGGCACCGTAATCGGCAATTTGGCCAAAGGTGCGGTGACAGAAACCTCCACGGAGGCGGTCAACGGCTCACAGCTCTGGGCCACGTCTAACAGTTTCGCTACTTTTCTCGGCGGAGGCGCAAACATTGGCGTCGGCGGTGTTCTTACGGGTCCGACATATGAGATCGCCAATATCGGCGCGGACGGCAAGTCCGGCGTCATCAATAAGTTCGATAACGTCGGTGCTGCCCTTGGCGGGTTGAACAGCAATATCACTAATGTCAACGATCTGGTTGCAAATCTCAATACGCGCTTCGAGGCTTCGCAGCTTGACGCCTTGCGCTGGGATGAGAACAAGAAGAGCTTTACCGCGGTGCATGGCGGGGGCGGCTCCAGCACAGGCGGTGGCACCAAGATCGCACCTGTCGTCAATCCACTCGCCAGCGGGACCAACAAGATCACCGATCTTCAGGTAGGAGAAGTGAGTGCGGTCTCCACGGATGCGGTGAATGGTTCGCAACTGCATGAGACCAACCAGAAGGTCGCTGCGCTTGATCAGAATGCGGTCAAGTACAAGCTCAATCCCGATGGCACTAAGACCAATGAGGCAGCACTGCTTGGCGGCGACCCCGACGCGCCTGTGCTCATCAGCAACCTTGAAGCAGGCAAGGCCGATACGGACGCGGTCAATGTCAAGCAGCTTAAGACCGAGACTGCAAAAGTTACCAGTGAGTACCTGGACCAATCGAAGACGTACACGAATACCATGACGGCAAACACACTGAATCAATCGACAAGCTACACCGACAGCAAGATTACCAATGTCAACGGCAGGATCGATGAACTTGCAAAGGGTGTGAATGACGGATTTGCCCGGCTTTCGTCGGATATTGGTGTGGCACGCAAGGAAGCATATCAGGGCGCCGCTATCGGTCTGGCGGCATCGTCTCTGCGCTATGACAATACACCGGGCAAACTGAGCGTTGCCATGGGTGGAGGCGTCTGGAGAGATCAGGCAGCCATGGCCTTCGGTGCGGGCTATACCAGCGAATCCGGCAAGGTCCGCGCCAATGTGACGGGTGCAACCAGCGGCGGCCAAGTCGGTGTCGGCGCTGGCATCAGCTTCACATTGAACTGAGCCACATCGCAATCGGCAGGTCTTGAAACGCCCCATTTCAACGGCTTGCCTGCTCCTGTCCGGTTTGTTATCCCACCAGTCGGGCAGGAGCTCTCAAATTCCGGGTATCAGGCTTCTTCGAAGCCCTTCAAGACCACACTGACATTGCGCGCGTGAACGGATTCGTAGGCCGCGTAGTAGCTGATCGCGCCCGAGGCGAAATCCTCTGCTGCGAAGGTACGGAGATCCTGTTTCGCCAGTTCCGGTTCATGGCGTAGGCGCAGTAACTTGGTTACGTAATTGCGTGTGGCCGCGATCAATTCCGGTCCGTAACCGCCCGCAATGATCATGTCCTCCGCACCATGATTTGGCAGGATTTTGTCGATATCCCAAGTCGCCATGCGCTCCAGATCGCGCAAATGATGTTCCAGCCGTTTCGGCTCGGCGACGTAGGTAATCGGCTCTTCGAGCGCATCGCCGGCCAGCATCAGCTTGCGCTGCGGCAGGATCAGCATCGTCCCGTCATGACTGTGAATGTCGACATGGCGCAGCTCGATATCGATATCGCCGACCTTCAAATTCAGCTCTTTCTCAAAGGTGCTATTCGGCATGATAAGCGGTTTGATTGGCGGATTATCGTTCTTCAGCCGCTCGCGATTGCTGCGCATTGCCTGAGCGGTCAACCCATTGGCGATGATCTCGCAGTCAGCAAAGACCTCGTTCCCGGCAATGTGATCCACGTGCCAATGGCTGAGCACTACCCGGATGTTGCTGGCCCCGGCATCTTCCAGCGTCTTGCGGATAATCTTCGCGTGTGGAAGCGAAATGCTGGTGTCGTAGACTAGCGCTTCATCGCCCGACACGATCGCGTAGGTACAAACGCCCAGCGAATAGGCGCCGTCGTCAAGCCAGTTGGGGGCTTCGGAATAGGCCCGCGCGCCGTCAATCCTTCCGTCATAGAAGGCGTAAATTCCCTCATAGGGACAATGTATGCGCATGGTCGAACCGAGCGGGGGCATAGGTAACCTCGAGTGGTGGAACCGGAATTGACCATGTCTGAGCGATTTATCGCTGCGCGTCAATGTCCGCGGACTGCGGTCCAAACCGGCATTTTTTGGCCGACGGAGGGCAATTGCGGAGCGAGTCGCCGGCTGCCGATTCTCGCAGAGCGAAAGGTTGCACATCTCGCCACTACACAACCCATAGCTGTTAATTCCTTCAAAAGCCTTATGCTAAAGTATAACAAGGTAAACAAAAAGTAAAAAAAACAACATTTCTGAAATTTTTGGCATTGCAAATGCTTTCCGCAGCAACTAGCGAAAAAAACATACAACAAGTTGGGAGCAAAATCGACGGATTTGGTTACCTTGGTTGTGGCGGTATGCGACGGGCATCTGTGGGTTGAGCCCGAGCAAATATTGAATGATGTAACGCGAGCGTCTCGGCTCGCGGTGGGACGATTATTGTCAAATTATACTAACGGTTTCTTTTAATGGGGATATTTATCTATGTATACGAAAGAAAATCCGAAAAATAAGCGTCATATTGGTCGAGCAGGACGCACCAACAATTTCGCGAAAAGTTGGCTGCCAGGCGCGAGCGGAAGCCGCTCGGTGCGCCGCCGCGTCCATGCGATCCTGCGCAATGCCTGCCGCGCGCTGGGCTTGAAGCGCGGCAAGGGCCTCGGTATGCTGGGTGTTGGCAATCAGGTTACAGGCGCTGCAGTGATCGCCGCCATGCTGACGGGATTTGCTCCGCAGGCTAGTGCTGACGGAAATGGAATTTTTATTAATGATAACAGTGACACAAAGTGCCAGCATGTTGCTGTCGAAGATCCGGGCTGGAAGATCCCCTTCATTTCTGACGCATTGGGATATCTAGGCCAGTGGCTCAGCTTCGAAGTGAAAAACGGCGCTATAGAGAATCCTGTCCGCTGCGCTCCGTGGGGGCGTGACGCGCAAGTGGAAAAGGATGTCGTCGGGGAAACTGGCGACTTGGCTTACAAAGCCGGTGATATTGTAAAAAACACAAAGGAGAGCCAGACAAACAGGGTACTCTTTTACGGAAGCGACAGTATTCCTGGAGCAGATTCCCTCTCATTGGGGGGAGAGCTTTACGTCAATAGCGGAAAAATCGGCCTCGGGGGAGGCAACATAGATGGCGCCATGGTCATCGGCAATCCCACCGTGTCTACCCGGGATGCGGCAGGCAATCTCGTCAAGAAGAACCGTATCCTTGCTGCGGGTGAAACGTTCGCCCTGAAGTCTAACGGCACAAATGTGGTTCAGCGTTATAAGAAGATCGGCGACAATTACGTTGCCAACGATCAAGGCGATTATGTTTACAATAATGGTAAAGTGCCATTTAACGCTTTAGATTCGTCGACATGGGATGGAAAGAAGGAGCTTGGCTACGAACTGGACACCAAGGTGGAGTATGCCGAGTCAAAGACTGGCACGACTGCCACTGGGCAGAATGCCATGGCTTTCGGCAACAATGCCATAGCCAAGGGTGAAAACGCGGTGGCGTTTGGTCCTGGCGCGCAGTCGTTGCATGCCAATTCTGTCGCCTTGGGTGCCGGTTCGGTCACCAGCGGGGCCAATCAGGTCAGTGTCGGCGCGCCGGGCAAGGAGCGGACGATAGCCAATATTGCCCCTGGAAAAATTGCAAAGGGCAGCACGGATGCCGTCAATGGCGGGCAAATCTTTGATTTATCAGGCCTCGGTGGCGGCAATGGCCTCGTCCAGCAGGATGCGGTGACGAAGGACCTTAGCGTTGGCAAGGATACCGGCGGCAAGGCGCTCGACGTGAAAGGCAGCGAGGGAACGCGCTTGATCCGCGGCGTGACAGCTGGCGATCTCAGGAAGGGCTCAGATGAAGTTGCAACCGCCGGTCAGGTATTCGACACCAATGAAACCGTCGGGAAAATCGGAACCCAGGTTACCAACAACACCACCAAAATTGAAAAATTCGAGAATGGCACGATCGGCCTCGTCCAGCAGGCGGATGCCAAGGCGGCTGTCACTGTCGCCAAAGGTACGGGCGGAAAGACGGTCAATATCGCCGGCACGGATGGTTTGCGTACGATCGATGGTCTGCACGGCGGTGAACTGACCAAGGGGGCAACCCAAGCGGCTACGACCGGGCAGGTGTTCGACACCAATGAAACGGTTGAGAATATTGACAAGCGCGTTGTCGAAAACACCAACAACATCAGTACCATCAACACTTCGGTCAAGAATATCGAGAGCGGCGCTACCGGTCTGGTAAAACACGATGCTGCCGGCAAAAAGATCACCGTTGCTGCCGACAAGGACGTGGCGACTGTCGATATCTCCGGCCTGAACGGGCAGACCCGCTTGATGACCGGCCTGAAGGACGCCACGCTTGCTGCTGGCTCGCATGATGCTGTAACCGGCGGTCAGCTCTTCACCACCAATGAAAACGTGAGGAAGAACAGCGAAACTATCATCACGCACACGACGGCCATTAATGGCCTGGATGGCAAGATCGCCGGTCTGAAGGGCGATTCCTTGCAATGGGACGCCACGGCAGGTGCATTCAGTGCCAAACACGGTACTGCCGCAGTCAACAGGATCACCAATGTTGCTTCCGGCGCTTTGACGGCCAAATCGAGCGATGCGGTCAATGGTTCTCAGCTCTTTACAGTCAAGGGCGATATCACAACGATCAACACGGCCGTCACCAATCTCAACAATGGCACGACCGGTCTCGTAAAATACGATTCTGCCGGCAAAAAGATCACTGTTGCTGCCGACAAGGATGCGACGACTATCGATCTTTCCGGTCCGAACGGGCAGACCCGCTTGGTAACCGGGTTGACGAATGGCATTGGCGCCAGCGACGCTGCAACTTTCGGTCAGCTCAAAGGTGCCAGCCAGTCCGTCGCCACTGCACTGGGCGGGGGTGTTAGCGTCAACGTGGATGGAAGTATTACTGCTCCTTCATTCAGGATTCAGAACACGGAAAAGACGAGCGTAGGCGATGCCTTCACGGCCCTTGATACACAGGTGACGACAAACACAACCGATATTTCGACTTTAACCGAAAATATTGGCAATGGTGCGCTGGGCCTGGTGCAGCAGTCAGAAAAAGGCAAGGATCTGACCGTTGGAAAAGACACTGATGGAGAAGTTGTAGATTTCCGTGGAGCGATCGTAGGCGATTCCAGGCTCACCAGAAAACTTACCGGCCTTTCCGAGGGAGCGTTCAGCAACAAGTCCCAGGATGCGGTTACCGGCGCACAATTATGGTTGCAGGGCGCAGGAGTTGCGCGTGCCTTGGGTGGCAACGCCGGTTTCAATGAATTCGGTCGAATGGTTTTACCGACCTACACTCTGTCTTCCATCGCAGCCGATGGAACGACAGCGGAAGCGGCCTATGTCGGTGTCGAGCCGGCTCTCAAGAGTTTGGACGCCAACGTAAAGGGGATCAATACAAGGGTTCTGGAGAACACACAGAATATCAACAGCATCAACACCACGATCAATGAGCTAAACACGGGAACGGCCGGCCTTGTCCAGCAGGCCGATGAGAATGCTGTTGTCACCGTGGCCAAGGACAGTCTTGGCAATGCAATGGATGTGTCCGGCAAGGGTGGCCGATTGCGTAAGGTGACAGGCGTTGCCGAAGGTGTCGTGAGCGACAAGTCGACAGATGCGCTGACCGGTTCGCAACTGTTCAAGACCAATTCGAGTATCACGGCAGCCCTTGGGGGCGGGGCGAAATTGAACCCGGACGGAACTATCGCCGGCCCGACTTACAAGATCCAGGGGCAGGACAAATCGAATGTTGGCGACGCCTTTGCGACACTCGATGGTCAGGTGACGAGGAATACGGAAAATATCACCACCGTCACGACCAATGTCGGTAACATTACTAAGGAAATCAGTCTTCTCAGCACCGATTCTCTGAAGTGGAATGCCGAGAAGGATGCGTTCAGTGCTCAGCGTGGAACAGGAGCAGCAGCCAAGGCAAGCCGCATCACGGATGTGGCCGATGGAACGAATGATACGGATGCAATCAATCTCAAGCAGCTGAAAAGCCGTTTGCAGACAGCCGGGACGGATGCGCTCAACGGCGTTGGCGATAATGCGGTTCGGTACGCCTGGGACGACAAGAACAAGAATGGCGTTGTCGATGACGGTGAATTGACGACCGCCGAACTCAAGCTGAAGGGCAGCAAGGACGCGAGCGGCAAGGACATTGGTACAAAACTAGGCAACGTTGGCGACGGTGAAATTTCGGCAACATCCTTGCAAGCGGTCAATGGCAGCCAGCTTAATACAACCAACAATGCCATAATCGGCGCTCTTGGAGGTGGGTCAACATTCATAAACGGCGTATTCAATGCGCCGAACTACGCCCTCGATACCCATGACACGGGCGGCAAAAGCTCGACCGTAAATATCAACAATGTCGGTGACGCGCTTGCTGCCTTGAACGGCAATGACAAGGTCTTCAATGACCGCTTCGCCGGTGTCGATAACCGCTTGGCCAGCCTTGACAAAAAAGTGGATTATCTCGACAGGCACACCCTGCAGTCTGACAAGGACGGTAACTTCAGTGCTCACCCGGCAATCAGTGGCCTCAACAAAACTCCTGTTGCAAAGTTGACTGGTACTGGCAGTCCGGCATCTTCTCCGAACACGCTGGCCGACACGGTAACGCTCAGGTCCGCGGATATAGCAGCGCCAACGGCTTCTGGTGGCGGTACCCTGAAGGTGACAGGTCTCAAGGACGGTGAAGTCAGCGAAACATCGACGGACGCGGTTACTGGCGCACAGCTGAATACCACCAACAAGAAGCTCGATGGTTTGGGCGATGCTGCGGTGAAGATGGTCGTTGGGCCAAATGGCGAGAAGACCAACGTGCTAAAACTGGAGGGCGGTGATCCGAATGCACCGGTTCTCATCAAGAATGTTGCCGACGCCAGAGATGGTACTGATGGGGTCAACAAGAACCAGCTTGACGGTGTGGAGAACAAGTTTGTCGAACAAACCAATACGATCAATGAACAGGTCAGGACAATCAGGACGGAAATACAGACTGCTTCAACGACCACATTGGATGAGGCAAATAGCCATACCAATAGAAAGTTTAACGATGCAAAGGACTACACCGACAAGCAGTTCAACAAGCTGAGTTCGGATATCGGCGTGGCACGCAAGGAAGCCCATCAGGCCGCCGCTATCGGACTTGCCGCTGCATCGCTGCGCTATGACGATACGCCCGGCAAGATCAGTGTCGCCACGGAGGTCAGGCAGCCATGGCCTTCGGTGCTGGCTACACCAGCGAAAGCGGCAAGGTTCGTGCCAACGTCTCGGGCGCCTTCAGTGGTGAGGGTGTCGGCGTCGGTGCAGGTGTCAGCTTCACGCTCAATTAAAGCAGAACGAGAATACCGTGACCAGTCGAGCTACAAAATCGCTGCTCTTGATAACTTGCCTGTCCCTGTCCGGTGGTTCCTCAGCCATCGGACAGGAGCCGTCGTCCCCTGCATTTACCATCAAGCCGTCGGAGGTGGCTATCCCCGAAGGTGCAGAACTCGGTCGCTATCGCCGCACGATCCAGCCCTTCGAAAATTGGGAATTGCGGTGCGATGAAAATCTCAAGGCCAAGAAGAAGATTTGCAATATCACACAGACAATTCTGGACGGGCAGGGGCAGTTCGCCTTCAGCTGGTCGCTGGCGGCCACTGAAAATGGCAAACCGCTGATGATCTTGCGCACGCGCTCTGAACTGGGCGAGGGCAAGCCAGTAACCTTGAGCTTCCCCAGCCGGAAAGAGCCGGTGGCAGTCGAGACCAATGGCTGCGATTCCAACGTCTGCGTGACGTATTTACCGGTCGGTCCAGTCTTGCGTGAGCAGATCGCGAAAGAGGCAAACGTGCAGGTATCCTACAGTGCCACTGGAGAAACGACGCTCGTCTTCGAGGCGCCTTTGAAGGGCCTATCGGCAGCGCTTGCCGCAATAAAGTGATTGAGTGAAGCTGCCCAGTTTCCATAGAACCTTACAAATTTGTCATAATGCGGAAATAGCGACGTAACCTTCCTATCTGTATCACTGGTATTACAAGACGATCCAAGATCGATCAGATGTCCAAGGAGATACATTCATGCCGAATATTCGTAAGTCCTCTGTTTACCGCACCGGCATTGCCGCCGCCCTGCTGTCCTCAGCTCTCGTCGGGGGCCTCCTGGCGACCGGACCGCTTAGCGCCATTGTCCCTGCGCAGGCTGAGGCTGTGCGTGTAGATGCTCCCCAGCAGCCCGGCTTCGCCGATGTTGTCGAAAAGGTCAGCCCCGCCGTCGTCAGCGTTCGCGTCAAGAGCGCCATCCATGACACAGCTGACGACAACACGGGTTTTCCCGGGATGGATCAGCTTCCCGATGACAATCCCATGAAGCGTTTCTTCTTTGAATTTGGCCAGGGCCAGGGTCAGCAGGGCAAACGTGGCATGGAACAGCGTAAGTCGCAGCGCGAGCAAAACCGCCCGGACCGCATTCGCCCGACCGCACAGGGTTCCGGCTTCTTCATCTCTGAAGACGGCTATCTCGTAACCAACAATCACGTGGTTGAAGATGGCTCGGCATATACTGTCGTCCTCAATGACGGCACGGAGCTTGATGCCAAGTTGATTGGCAAGGACAAGCGTACTGATCTTGCTGTTCTCAAAGTCGATGACAAGCGCAAATTCACCTATGTAACCTTCGGTGACGACAACCAGATCCGCGTCGGACAGTGGGTCGTTGCTGTTGGTAATCCGTTCGGCCTTGGCGGCACGGTGACGGCTGGTATCGTCTCGGCCCGCGGCCGCGATATCGGTGCAGGTCCTTATGACGACTTCCTGCAGATCGACGCTGCCGTCAACCGCGGCAATTCCGGCGGCCCGGCTTTCAATCTGAACGGTGAAGTGGTCGGCATCAATACGGCGATCTTCTCGCCCTCGGGTGGCAGTGTTGGTATTGCGTTTGCCATCCCGGCGACGACCGCCAAGAATGTTGTCGATCAGCTGATCAAGACCGGCTCGGTTTCGCGTGGTTGGATCGGTGTCCAGATACAGCCCGTCAGCAAGGAAATCGCCGAATCTCTTGGCCTTTCTGAAGAAAAAGGCGCACTTGTTGCCGAGCCTCAGGCCGATGGTCCTGCAGCCAAAGCCGGTGTCGCCGCCGGCGATGTGATCACCGCAGTCAATGGTGACAAGGTCTCTGATCCCCGTGATCTGGCCAAGAAGATTGCGGCAATCAGCGCCGGCAAGGATGCCGAGCTTACAGTCTGGCGCAAGGGCGAGGCGAAGTCGATCAACGTCGCGATCAAGCCATACCCGCAGGATGACCAGCAGGCCAATGCTGCTCCGCAGCAGGAAGAACAGGCAAAGCCTTCGGCTCTCGACGACTACGGCCTGACAGTCATGCCATCCGACGATGGCAAGGGCGTTGTGGTGACGGATATCGACCGCCAGGGCGATGCTGCCGACAAGGGTATCACGACAGGCGATATCATCGTCTCGGTCAACAACAAGCCGGTGAAGACCGGTGCGGAAATTGAAACTGCGATTGCAGATGCATCGAAGACCGGGCGCAAGGCCGTTCTGCTCCAGGTGCAGACCAACGATCAGTCGCGGTTTGTGGCTCTGCCTATCAACCAGGGTTGATCCACACGAGATAAGGGTTGCGGCGGCGCTGCATCCCCCACCCCGTCAGCGCCAAAGCACAATAGGGCGGCAGATCCTTCGATAACTCTGTCGCCCGCTTTTTCTTTCTGCGATGTGCGATACTTCACTCATTCACCAAAACCGGCTTAATGTACTGCCATGAAGATTCTTGTGATCGAAGATGACCGCGAAGCGGCCCGTTATCTGGAGAAGGCTTTCGCCGAAGCGGGGCATTCGGCGGATATCGCTGGCGATGGCGAAACCGGCTATGCGCTGGCGGAGCAGGGAACTTACGACGCCCTTGTCGTTGATCGCATGCTACCGCGTCGCGATGGCCTATCCGTGGTCGCGGCCCTGCGCGCGCAGGGCAATGATACGCCGGCCCTGATCCTTTCTGCTCTCGGTCAGGTCGATGATCGTGTCACCGGCCTCAGGGCGGGCGGCGACGATTACCTTACCAAACCTTATGCCTTCTCGGAGCTGTTGGCCCGCATCGAAGTCCTGCAAAGGCGATCGAGCCCGAAAGAGGCGGAAACGGTCTATCGCGTTGGCGATCTCGAACTCGACCGTCTGTCGCATACCGCCAAGCGGGCCGGTCAGGTCATCATTCTCCAGCCACGCGAATTCCGTCTGCTCGAATATCTGATGCGCCATTCCGGACAGGTCGTCACGCGAACAATGCTGTTGGAGCATGTCTGGGATTATCATTTCGATCCGCAGACCAATGTCATCGATGTGCATGTCTCGCGCTTGCGCGGCAAGATCGAAAAGGGCTTCGAAACGCCCCTACTGCACACGGTACGGGGAGCCGGCTATATGCTCAAGGCGACTGCCGGAACCAATGCATGAGCCGTTTCCGTGCCATGATGAAAATGACAGCCGTGCGGCTGTCAGCACTTTACCTCATACTATTCACGATCTGTGCGCTGGTGCTGGTGTTCTATATCACCAGCTCTTCCGTCAAGCTTTTGACGACGCAGACGGAGACGGCCGTAAATGAAGAGATCGAGAGTATCGGTCAGGTCTACCAACGAGGCGGTATTGTCGGTCTCGTGCGAACGATTGACCGCCGCGGGCGTCAGCCGGGCGCTTACCTCTATCTCGTAACGGACCCCGCAGGTCGCATAGTCGCCGGTAATGTCCAGAGTATCGAGGTCGGCGTTCTGCAGACAGAGGGCTGGATAGAGCGCCCCATTACCTATGAACGTTACAATGAGAGTAGCGATCCGCAAGTCCACACGGCGATCGCCAGGGTCATCGTCATGCCGAATGGCATCAGGGTGATGGTGGGCCGGGATCTGGGCGAGCCCGAACAAGTCCGGCTCGTCGTGCGCCGCGCGCTCATGGCCGCTCTCGGCATCATGGGCGTCGGTGCATTCCTGATATGGTTCTTCGTTGGGCGGCGTGCGCTGCAGCGCATTGACGAGGTATCGGTCGCTTCGCAACGCATCATGGGCGGCGATCTGGCCGGGCGACTTCCCGTGAGCGGATCCGGAGATGAGTTTGACCGCCTGTCGGAAAATCTCAACGGGATGCTGGCGCGCATTCAGGAATTGAACGAGGGTGTCAGACACGTTTCCGACAACATCGCTCATGATCTGAAGACGCCGCTGACGCGTATGCACAATCGTGCTGAATCTGCGCTTTCGAGCGCCAGGACGACGAAGGCCTATCGCGCCGCCATGGAAGGCATGATCAGCGACTCCGATCAGCTGATCCGCACGTTCAATGCAATTCTGATGATCTCGCGCCTCGAATCCGGCTATTCGACCGAGACGATGGAGCCGATTGCGCTATCGACAATTGTCGAAGACGTTTTCGAGTTATACGAGCCGTCGGCCGAGGAGGCGGGCGTCAAGTTTGCACTCGGACCGATCGACGAAACGCCTGTCAAGGCAAACCGCGAGCTGATCGGCCAGACGATTTCCAATCTCGTCGACAACGCCATTAAATATGCCAGCGTCAGCGATAATCCGATTGAAGTAACGCTGTCAGTGGAAAAGCACGACGACAAGATCAAGGTCATCGTTGCCGACAATGGTCCAGGAATTCCGGCAGATCAGGTGGCTCGGGCCACAGAACGCTTTGTTCGTCTGGAGGAAAGCCGTTCGCAACCGGGATCCGGGCTGGGCTTGAGTCTTGCCAAGGCCGTCATGAAATTGCACGGTGGCACATTGGAATTGACTGACAATGCGCCGGGGCTGCGGGCCGTCCTCGTTTTTCCGGTGGGAGAGGAGAATGCATGACTTCCGGAGCGCCAGGCGCTGACGCACCTTTCTTTGCGCAGGTCTTGCGTGAGCTGGAACCACTGGACAAGCAGAATGCCGAAGCTTTGCTCAGTGACCTCCTCACGCGCGCCTCGGAAAAGGAATGTGCCGGCGTCGGCACATTGACAGCCAACAAGCCTGCGGCCGCCTTTGTTGCAGCTGTCCTTGACCTCTCCCCCTATCTGCGCGCTATTCTGATGCGTCGCCCGCAAATCATCGAACCGCTGTTCGAAATGTCCTTGGCCAAACGCCTTGAAGCGCTGGTGCTGGAAATTGCGGCAACCAGCGAGGGCGACGATGTGAGCGAAGCCGGGCTGATGACTGCGCTTCGACAAGCAAAGCTCAAGGGCCATGTGCTCATCGCATTGGGCGATCTGTCCGGTCAGTTTACGACGTCCGAGTCGACATTCTGGCTGTCGCGGCTAGCTGAAGAATGTATCGGTGCAGCCGTGCGGTTCCTGCTGCGTGACGCGCACGAGGCCGGCAAGCTCAGCCTTTCTGATCTAAAGCATCCGGACAAGGACTCCGGCTGGATCATTCTGGCGATGGGAAAGTTTGGCGCTTTTGAGCTGAATTATTCCTCGGATATCGACTTGATCGTCTTCATCGATGAACAGAGTCCGGCGATCACTGATCCCTATGAATGCGTCGAGACATTCTCGCGACTGACCCGCCGTCTGGTGCGCATCATGCAGGATCGCACCGCCGATGGGTATGTGTTTCGCACTGATTTACGGTTGCGGCCGGATCCGGGCTCAACACCGTTGGCCATCCCCGTCGTTGCCGCGCTCAACTACTATGAAGGTCGCGGTCAAAACTGGGAACGCGCAGCCATGATCAAGGCGCGGCCGGTCGCAGGCGACATCGAGGCGGGAAAGCGATTCGTGGCAGAGCTTGCGCCCTACGTCTGGCGCAAATATCTCGACTATGCCGCAATTGCCGATGTTCACTCCATCAAGCGGCAGATCCATGCGCACAAGGGGCACGGCGAGATCGCCGTGCGCGGTCACAATGTGAAACTCGGACGCGGCGGCATTCGCGAGATCGAGTTTTTTGTGCAAACTCAGCAATTGATCGCCGGCGGCCGCTTCCCGCAACTGCGCGGTTCGCGCACCGTCGATATGCTGGATGCGCTGCATGGTCTTGGCTGGATCAGCGAGGAGGCACGCGACATGCTGGCACAGAAATATAGCTTCCTCCGTGACGTCGAGCACCGTATCCAGATGATTGCGGACGAGCAAACGCACATGCTGCCGGAGGACGACGAGAACTTTCTGCGGGTGGCCCACATGATGGGTTACAAGGATGGCGAGACCTTTGCAGAAGATTTTAGAACAGCGCTGAAGTCTGTCGAAACCCATTACGCCGCCCTTTTCGAGCAGGCGCAAGACCTGACGGCAGAGGCGGGCAATCTCGTGTTCACCGGTGATGTGGACGATCCCGATACGTTGAAGACGCTAGCGAAATTTGGCTTTGAGCGGCCGAGCGATATCTGTCGGGTGATCCGCACATGGCATTTCGGGCGCTACCGCGCGACGCAGTCGGCGGAGGCACGCGAGCGTCTGACCGAATTGACGCCGGTGCTGCTGAAGGCTTTCGGCGCAACCAGTCGCGCCGACGAGGCTTTGATGCGTTTCGACGGTATGATCAAGGGCCTGCCGGCCGGTATCCAGCTGTTCAGCCTGTTGCAATCCAATCCGCGCCTGCTCGACCTTCTGGTGCTGATCATGGGTGCCGCGCCGCGCCTCGCCGACATCATTACCCGCAAGCCGCATATTTTTGACGGCATGCTCGATCCGGCGATCTTTGCCGATGTGCCGACGCGTGCCTATCTCGCCGAACGACTGGAGAGTTTCCTCGGCCCTTGCAAAGTCTATGAAGATATTCTTGATCGCCTGCGTATTTTTGCGGCCGAGCATCGCTTTCTCATCGGCATCCGGCTGTTGACCGGCGCGATCAGCGGTGGACGGGCCGGCAAGGCCTTCTCGCACCTGGCCGATCTCGTCATCGACAGAGCCCTTAAGGCCGTCATCGACGAATTTGCCAGCAAACATGGCAGGATCAGCGGCGGGCGCATCGCGATCCTTGGTATGGGGAAACTTGGCAGCCGCGAACTGACGGCGGGGTCCGATGTCGATCTCATCCTGCTCTATGACCATGATGAGCATGCCGAGGAGTCGGACGGGGAGAAGGGGCTCGCCCCTTCTCAGTACTATATGCGCCTGACCCAGCGACTGATCGCGGCACTGTCCGCGCCAACGTCGGAAGGGGTGCTTTACGAGGTCGACTTTCGCTTGCGCCCGTCCGGCAACAAAGGGCCGGTCGCAACGCATATTGATGCGTTTCGCAAGTATCAGCTAAATGACGCATGGACGTGGGAGCATATGGCGCTGACGCGCGCGCGGCCGGTTGCCGGGGACGAAACGTTGTTTGCTGAAATCGAACAGGACGTCAGCGATATCCTGGCCATGCCATGCGATCCCGTGAAGATCGCCAAGGATGTCGTGGAAATGCGCGCGATGATCGAGGCAGAGAAGCCGCCGAGCGATGCGTGGGATTTGAAGCTTGTTGCCGGCGGTATCATTGATATCGAATTCATTGCCCAGTTTGCCGTGCTGACGGGAAATGTTGACGGGCCAGCGAATGCGCAGCCCACCGCGGAGGTCCTGGAGAAGCTGAAACCGGACTTCGCCGATCCGGCCGTGACTGACAAACTCGTCGAAGCGGCTCATCTCTATACCGGCATCACCCAGATCATTCGCTTGTGCCTGAACGGTGACGTTAAGCGCGAGGATTTTCCGCCCGGTCTATCCGAATTGTTGTGCCGCGCCTGTGATCTGCCCGATCTCCAACGTGTCGAAACCTATCTGAACGAAACGGCTCGGTCAGTTCGAAAGACCTTCGACAGCCTGTTCAAGAGCATGCGGAAATCATAGTGCCGCGCAGGCGCGGGCAGGCTATGGTCGATCCGGCGCAACTACTCAAGCTCGCTGATCTGCAGAACAGCCATTCTCGCCGGCGCCTCGCCGGCGTTGCCGACCATTTCAGTCACACCGGCGGCAAGCAGAAAGCCTTCGCCGGGCTGCAGCGTCCGCGTGTCCCCGCTGGACTTCAGCGTCAACGGACCTTCAATCGCCGCAATGTAGGATGGACCGTTTTCGTTCAAAACTGTGTCGCTGGCTCCCGAGGGCAGGGTCTTGATGTCCTGCTTCACCTTGAAGGGGCGTTCGGTCACCTTCTGATTTCGAAATATCACCTTGAACGGATTTGATGAAGCGACGTTGACGATCATACTTGTTGGAGCGCCCAAGGCGGTGCAGATATCGCGGAAAGGCGCGCCGGCTCGCATGACATGTGTCGAGAGATAGTGCATGTCGCCGCCATCCGTGTTTCCACCTGTATGGACGGTAAGATCGGGCACCAACAGAGTTTCGTTCGTCGGAACTTTCGTGGTGGTACCGCCTTTTTCCGCTATCCACCAAAATCCGGTGCCTTTGATCGTGGTCACGCACTCGATACCATCATGAACATGGGTCGGAAACAGACCGTTCCCTTTTACAGCGGTGATCTCATACCACACGTCCCAATCGCCCGAGATGGGTACCTCTACGTCACAAGTTCCTTCGGTAATATTCGTTGGCGTAACCTGCTGTGCTTTCAAAGAGGCTGGCGGTGGTATGGCAGCAGCACAAGTCAACAGCAGAAGGCATGAGAATTTCTTCAACATGACAGTTCTCCCCGAGACATAAAGGAAAACTATACAGTATTTACTAGTCATTTCATAGTTAAAAGTGAATAAGATTTTAGGTCCGTATTAAAAACTACAATGATTTTGTCGGTATCCGTACGGAGACAATAGTACCAACTCCTTCGGTAGAACGTATCTTCAATGCTCCACCATGTAGTTGGGTCAACGAACGAGAAATGGCGAGGCCCAATCCAGAACCTGCGTGGGATTTTGTGAATTGATTCTCAACTTGTTCAAAGGGTTGGCCGATCTTCTTCAGCGCGTCTTTGGGAATACCGCAACCTGTATCTTCGATGGTGAAAACAAGCGCACCCGATACTTTCCGCGCGCGAACGGAGATACGCCCGCCCGTATCGGTGAATTTCACTGCATTCGACAACAAATTGATCAATATCTGTTTTATGGCACGGCGGTCGGCATTGAGCGTGACACTTTCCGCGATCCTGGTCTCGACCTTCACGTCCTTTTCCTGTGCCTGCAGTGACACGACGCGCACGGTCTCGCGGATAAGCGGGCAAAGATCGATCTCCTCGCGATCCAGCGAGAAATGCCCGGCCTCGATCTTTGACATGTCAAGTATGTCGTTGATGACGTTCAAAAGGTAGTTGCCGCTGGTATGTATGTCGTGGACATATTCCACGTAGCGGTCGGAGCCGAGCGCGCCAAACGTTCCAGAATGCATGATTTCCGAGAAGCCGATGATGGCATTAAGTGGCGTGCGCAATTCGTGTGACATGTTGGCGAGAAATTCTGATTTCGCCCGGTTTGCCGCTTCTGCACGCTCCTTCTCGACAGCATATTTGCTGTTGAGTTCGGTAAGCTCCAGCGTACGTTCGATCTCGGATTTGCGCGCAAGGCTCAGGTCGTGAATGGTCGCCATCAAGCGGCGCTCGCTATCCACCAATCGTTCTTCGTGCACTTTCAACTGGGTGATATCGGTACCCACAGACACGAGGCCCCCGTCCTGCGTGCGGCGCTCATTGACCTGTAGCCAACGGCCATCTGCCAACTGCCGCTCGAACGTCAGCGCGCCATTGCGACCGTGTTCATTGGCCATGCGCTTTTCCAGGGCGACAGCGCGGATCCGTGGCTCGAGCTCCTCGCGGCCGATACCTGGCAGCAGACACTCATTGGCGAGCCCTGAATATTCGTTGAACTTGCTGTTCGACATGACCAGGCGGTTATCCGCATCCCACAAAACGAAGGTCTCCGAGATGCTTTCGATCGCCTCACGGATACGCTGATCGGCCTGTGCTGTCGCCTGAACGAAACGGTGCTGTTCGCTGACATCGACGGCGACGCCGACGAGATGCAGATCCCCGACATTTGCATCCGCAACCTGCGCTCGCACCCGCATCCATACCCAATGACCTTCCGCATGACGCATGCGGAACACGCGGTCCAATTGGCTTGTTTCGCCGGCTGCCACCTGCGCCGCAAGACTATACAGCTTGTCATCGTCCGGATGGATGATCGACGATATGTCGCCGAGGGAAAGAATGGCGTCATAAGCCTCGTAGCCGAGCATCTCATACATGGAGCGCGACCAGTAGACCCGCCCGCGCGCCATGTCCCAGTCCCACAGCCCACAGCGGCCGCGCGCCAGTGCCGTGTCCACTCGTGCTTGTGTATGTTGGTAGAGCTCGTCCGCATCCTGCGCGCGAGCCGCCTGGCTGAAATACGCGTAGAGCACGATAAGCATGATCATTGCCGTGCCGGCGAACATCGTAACGTTGATCGAGACGACACGACGCCAGTCGGCGAAGACTGCGTCGACAGGGTGCATGACAAAGACTGAATAAGCGCCATTGCCCGACCGGCTAAAGGCGGCGAGGGCAGGTGTGCCTTCAACTTTTACCGCCATTGCGCCGGCCCGGTCCCCAAAGAGGAAAAGCGGTTGCCCTTCGGTGACGAAGCGCTCGAGATTCTTGTTGCGCCAATAGTCACCACCATCGGATGAGACCACGATGTTCGCTTCATCATTCGCGATTGCGAACCACATGCCCGATGGGATCAGATCGTTGGCGCGGATTTCGCCGATGATGTTCTGCAGGTCACCCGGGCTCAGTTTTTGGCCGCCATTCATGCGATTGTCGATGACGCTCGCCACATGGGTTGCCGCCATGGACAAGGCTGCGCGGGCTGTGCGCTCCGTGTCGTCACGCCAGCCGAGAAGTGACATGGAGCGCGCGAGCGCAAGTGCGAGCAGGAAGATAATGATGAGAGGCGGAATAGCACGGCGCAGATAGGGCTCGGCGGCAAGCAGCTTGCCATAGGCGGGATCGGCGAGAAGTTTTATGTGACCCGAAAGCCGGTTGCGCCCCCGCGCATCGTTCCGGCTTTTGGCATAATTCTTCCCCGTCGGCGCGCGATACGCGTCCGCATTTGCCATTGAATGGCCCCCTCATTTTAGCTTTGTATCAGTGATTTGCTTCGGCACGCCGCACATCCGAAGCACCTGTAGTGAATCAAAACTGATTCTGCGTGTCTAGTCCCTTTGTTAAATATTTATCAATACTTGTGGCGAGCCAAAACTACAATCAAACGACGAGTCATAACTCCTTGAAATGACTCAAGATACCCTCGGGCGATGCCCGAGGACGATGAACAAACAGGGCGGTGGATAACCCGCAGACGCCCTCTCTAGGCCAGAGTCCGCTCGACAATGTCCCGCACGTCGGCCGAAAGTCCCGTCTCTCTGGCGATGTTCGCCAGCGATTCACGCGCATGCTCCCGCCGTACGGGTTCGAAGGATCGCCACGAGCGCATCGCCGTCAGAAGCCGTGCGGCAAGCTGCGGGTTCTTTTTGTCGATGGTCAGGATTGTCTCGGCGAAGAACTTGTAGCCGGCGCCGTCGGCGCGATTGAAGCCCGTCTGATTACCGCTGGAAAACGCGCCGATCAAAGCCCGGGTGCGATTGGGATTGTCGAGCGAAAACAGTTTGTGGGTCATCAACTCGCGCACCTTGTCCAGCGCTCCATTTCCCGGCTGCATCGCCTGCACCACGAACCATTTGTCCATGACGAGCGGATCATTGCCGAAACGCGCCTCGAAGGCCTGCAGTGCATGATTTGTCGCATCACTGTCGCCAAAGCGCTGGACGAGCACACCAAGCGCAGCAGCCCGATCTGTCATATTGTCGGCGTTTTTGAACTGCGTCGCGGCCCGCTTCGAACTACTCTCGGCGACGCTCAGATAATCGAGTAGCACGTTGCGCAGCGCTCTGCGACCTGCTCCGGCCGCGTCCGGCTTGAACGAGCCCACCCGCGCGAGCTCGCTATAAGTTTGCGCGAACTTCCCTGCATGTGCTTCGGCCACGGCGCTGATCAATGCATCGCGGCTGCCAAGAATGGCATCCGGGTCAATATTCGCGCCAAGTTCACGCGCAATGTCGCTTTCGGACGGGATGCTAAGGCACAGCGCCCGAAACGCCTCATCCAGCGTTACATTAAACGCGATCTCGCCGAGGAGCTTGATCGACGAGTTCTCGATTGTCGCCGGCTTGCCGCCGCGGACGCGTTTGGCATTGCTCGTCAGCTTGGCGTTGAGCAGTTGGGTAAGGGCTTGCCAGCGCGTCACCTCATCGCCGTCGTTGCGGGCGAGGAAGGCGAGGTCCGTCCGGGTCAATTCGCTGGTAAGCGTCACCGGTGCCGAAAAGCCGCGCAGCAGTGAAGGGACCGGGCGTTCCGGGATACCGGAAAAGCTGAAGCGCTCCTTGCGCTTGCGCAGATGGATGACGTCGTCCTTGACCAGACCGCCCTTCGCCGAGCGCGGCTTAAGCTCCCGACCTTTTGCACCAAGCAGCGCAAACTGCACGGGGATGTGCATCGGCTTTTTCGAAGTCTGGCCCGGTGTGGGCTTCAGCGACTGTTCGATCTCGATTTCGAAGGTCTTGGTTGCCTGATCATAGTCGTAGGTGATCGCGAGATTGGGAGTCCCGGCCTGGTCGTACCAGAGCGCAAACTGGCTGAGATCTTCGCCCGACGCATCCTCGAAGACCTTGATGAAATCCTCGATCGTCGCGGCATCGCCATCATGGCGCTCGAAATAGAGGTCCATGCCCTTGCGGAAGAGTTCCGGCCCGAGAATGGTACGGATCATACGCACGACCTCGGAACCTTTTTCATAGACGGTCGAGGTGTAGAAATTGTTGATCTCGCGGAACTGGCGCGGACGCACCGGGTGGGCGAGCGGCCCGGCATCTTCCGGAAACTGATGCGCCTTGAGGCCTTTCACCTCGGCGATGCGCTTGACGGCGCGCGAACGCATGTCGGCGGAAAACTCATGGTCGCGGTAAACGGTCAGCCCTTCCTTCAGGCAAAGCTGGAACCAGTCGCGGCAAGTGATTCTGTTTCCTGTCCAATTGTGGAAATATTCGTGAGCGATCACCGCTTCGATTCCGGCATAATCCGTATCGGTCGCGGTGTCCGGGTCGGCCAGCACGTACTTGTCGTTAAAGACGTTGAGCCCCTTGTTTTCCATAGCGCCCATGTTGAAATCCGAGACCGCGACGACGTTGAACACGTCGAGATCATATTCACGGCCGAAGACATCCTCATCCCATTTCATTGAACGCTTCAGCGCATCCATGGCATAAAGCGCCCGGGGCTCCTTGCCGTGCTCGACATAGATGCCGAGATCGACATGACGTCCCGAAGCGGTTGTGAAGGTATCAGTGATCACACCAAGATCGCCGGCGACGAGCGCGAACAGATAGGCTGGCTTCGGATGCGGGTCGTGCCAGACGGCAAAATGCCGGCCGTTGGTAAGTTTGCCCTTATCTTTGGGGTTGCCATTCGACAGTAGCAATGGCGCTTCGTTGCGTTCGGCTTCGATACGCACCGTGTAGACAGAGAGCATGTCGGGCCGGTCGAGAAAATAGGTGATGCGGCGAAAACCTTCCGCCTCGCACTGGGTGCAATAAACGTCGCTCGACCGATATAGCCCGGTCAATTGCCGATTGGTGGTCGGGTTGATCTCCGTGGTTATTTCGAGCGTGAAAGCGCCATTTTCCGGCAAGCCGCGAATTTCGAGACGATCCGGCGTTGCTATGTACGCATTGTCGCCGAGAACGGCGCCGTCGAGGCGGATATCAACCAGCTTGAGGTCGTCGCCGTCCAGAATGAGAGGAGCGTCGGATGCAACACCCGCCCTGCGCTCGATCTGCAGTGTGGATTTGACGACTGTGCGCTCGGGATGGAGACTGAAATCGAGGTGGGTTTCGGGAATGAGAAAATCGGTGGGCTTGTAATCTTCCAGATGAAAAACCTGGCCGGTATCGGTACGCATCGTCTAACTGTCCTTATTGATGGCGGGGACCCTATCGATCTTTCTTGTGGGGCACAACAAATGCCGATTTGTTTGGTTCACAAACGCAACGTGAATGATTGCCCACTGGTATGGCCGCTTAAACCATCCTAAAGATATATCAGTCTACAATCCTTACCGCTGCTTCAACTACTCTCCTCAAGGAATTCCAGTCGTGTCCACTATCGTTCACCCGCGAGATGGTGAACCACTTGTCGCAGAGCGTGCGCGCAGCACCAATGTCATGCTGGGAATTGGCCTCAAGGTCGCTTCGGTCTGCGTATTCGTCTGCATGTCGAGCCTCTTGAAAGCGTCGGAGGGTATTCCAGCAGGTCAGCTGGTATTCTTCCGCTCCTTCTTCGCGATTTTTCCGGTCATTGCCTTCATTGCTTGGCAGGGGCAGATGGCTGTGGCGTTCAAAACCAGCGAGCCCTTCAGCCATTTCTGGCGCGGCTTCGTCGGCGTGAGTGCCATGAGTCTCAGCTTTTATGGTCTGACCAAGCTTCCCCTGCCTGAGTCCATCGCAATCAGTTACGCGACCCCACTGCTGACCGTCGTATGCAGTGCAATTTTCCTGCGCGAAACGGTGCGGCTCTATCGCTGGTCGGCAGTGTGCTTCGGTCTCGTCGGCGTTGTCATCATCCTTTGGCCGCGTATGTCGTTCTTTACCGGGGAAACAGAATTTGGCGCGGATCAGGCTATCGGCGCGTTGGCTACATTGGGCGGTGCAGGACTTGCTGCTATTGCCATGCTGCTCGTGCGCAAGCTGGTGCAGACGGAGCGTACACCAACCATCGTCGTCTACTTTTCGATCGCCTCAAGCGTCATTGCGCTGGTCAGCCTTCCGTTTGGCTGGGTCTGGCCGACTGCCTTTCAGGCGACCTGTCTGATCCTCGCCGGGATTGCGGGCGGCGTTGCGCAAATTCTGCTGACCGAAAGCTACCGCCACGCCGACATGTCGGCGATCGCTCCATTCGAATATACGTCCATGTTGCTGGGTCTTGCCCTCGGCTATCTGCTCTTCGGTGACATCCCGACAGCGGAGATGATCACCGGAGCAGCAATCGTAATCAGTGCCGGCATCTTCATCATATACCGTGAGCATCGGCTCGGCCTCGCCCGGGCTCGCGCTCGCAAGGTCTCGACGCCGCAGGGATGACCCTACTCTTCCTGTGCCGCCTCGCTCAGCGGGTGCAACTGGAAAGTCTCAGGCGTCTGCGGCCGGTCATGCGGGCGAATGGCGAAATCGGGACGCTCTGAAGGCGCTTGCGACGCACGGCGAAGGCTGCGCCAGAACGCATAGGAGCCATAGGCCGCATAGCTGATTGCCATTGTGACAAAGAAACCAGAAGGGCCATTCAGATCCATCAATCGCCCGGCGATCTGTGGGCCGATCATGCTGCCGACGCCATAAACGATGAGCAGTCCGCTGGAAATCTTGACGAACTCACTGGGCTCGGCGAAGTCGTTGGCATGCGCTACATTGAGCGAATAGATCGGAAACAGCACCGTCCCGAAGACAAACATCAACGTGTAGACCACCCACGGCGTAGTGGGCTGGACCATGATCATCGTCAGGGATATCGCGACACCGCCGATCCCGGCTACGACCATCACGTAGCGCCTGTCGACGAAATCCGAGAAACGGCCGATCGGATACTGGAAAATTGCGCCGCCGATCATCGAACTCGCGATCATCGTCGCAATGCCGAACGTCGACAGGCCGATCTCGCGGCCATAGATCGCCGACAGGAAGTTCCACGCACCGGCGATGATCCCGGCCAGTAGCGAACCAATCAACGCGGCGGGTGACTTCCGGTAGAGTCCGGGAAGGTCCAGTGATACCTGCGTCAGCGGACGTGGTGACTGCGCATTTGAAAGACCTGTCGGCACCAGAGCGCCAGCATAGATCAACGCCCCGATCATGAACAAGGCCGGTGTCGCGGGGTCGCCGAACGGCAAAATATACTGGCCAACGAGAAGTCCGAGCATGGAAACGATCATGTAGATCGAAAACACCATGCCGCGTGTCGAATTGGTGACGCGCTCGTTCAGCCAGCTTTCGATCACCATGTAACTGCCGGCCAATGAAAAACCGGCCAGCGCCCGAAACAGCGTCCAGGCCCAGGGATCGATGATCAGACCGTGCATCAGCATCGACATGCTGAGGAGCGTCAAAAGTACAGCAAAGACGCGGACATGACCGACACGCCGCACGAGGCGCGGAACGATGATGCAGCCGCAGGTAAATGCCAGCGCATAACCGGTTCCTAGCCAACCGATGGTAGTCGGCGACCAGCCTTCCATGCCCGCGCGCAAGGGGAGCAGGATTCCCGCCAGGCCCCCTGCCGTCAGCATCAAAAAGGTGCTGGTCAATAATGCCGCGATCGGCAAGAGCTGGCGAAACATATATGTATCCTGCGCTTCAATGCCTGAAACTACAGGTTTCAGTGCTCATGCAAGCGAAAGATTACGACACTGGGATTCCAGTTTTGCGCCAATCTAGTCCGTCAATGCACGCAGTCGAATTTTGACGTTGACGAAATCGCGCCAGGCGAAGCGCTTCTGGGCAGGATTTCGCAAAAGATAAGCCGGATGCAGCGTCGGCATCACCGGAATCTGGATGCCGGACGTGGTCAAATGGGCTTTCCAGTTTCCGCGCAGGCGCAAAATACCTTCCGTCGCATTGGTAAGCGCTTTGGCGGCCGGGCCACCGAGCGCGACGAGCAGCCTTGGATTGGCGAGCTCAATCTGGCGCTCGAAGAATGGGCGGCAAATCTCCGCTTCAAGTGGCGTTGGCGTCCGGTTGCCAGGCGGACGCCAAGGAATGGTATTGGCGATATAAACACTCGTCCGGTCGAGACCGATGGCCGCAAACATGCGATCCAGCAGCTGTCCCGAGCGGCCGATGAACGGCACACCTTCAAGATCCTCCTCGCGCCCCGGTGCTTCACCTACGAACATGATCGGAGCAGCAGGATTGCCGTCGGCGAACACGAGGTTCTTGGCAGTGAATTTCAAGTTGCAGCCGTCGAATGCGGCGAGCTGCTCGCGCAATTCCTCCAGCGTAGCTGCGCTTGAAGCCATCTGCCGCGCCATCGCAATTTTTGCGTCGTCCGGGACAGAGGCCTTGCTGAGGATGGATGGAGCCGGTTGGCTAGCTGCCGGTTGCTCAGGTCGCTGCTGCTGGGAAGGCCGAGCGGCCTGCGCGGGCGAAGCCGCAACACGCTTTGCCTCGATTTGGGAGAAGCGGTCGACCGGCGCATCTTCGAGAGGCGTATCGACGCCAGCCTCAGCATAGAAATGCAGCAGTTCGCGCAAATTGGTCAAGCGATAATCCTTTTGTCACTGAAGTCGCAAATTGCCGGTACAATTGCAAGGTCAGGAGGAAGGAATGCGTGGCTCCTGCACCAGATAAAACACGCGTTTGGGTGTGAAATCAGCAATAGGAAAATCAAAGCTCGCGCCAAAACCGGGATCGATCTTGCCATCCCGGAACACCATACGATCATAGGGCTCGAAGTCGTCGCTGAAAGTGCCGTAACCGGTCGATTTGATCATACCCCTCTTGTCACCTGGCTGGTAGAAGGAAAGTCCGTCGCCATAATCGCTTGGCACGTTAAGCTGTTCCTGCAGTTCAAACTCGAACTCGACCCAGGGATGACCACTGCTGTTGGTCGCCCGGACGCGCAGATAGAATAGAATCCCGGCATCCTCGCTCGGGTTAAGCTGCGCTATCTTTTCGGTACGAATGATGAGCGTTGTTGGTGTTACCGAGGGGAACTCTTCCGTGAGGATGATCGGATCCTGCATCGTTCCCGTGCCACTGATGGACCGGATGACGAAGCCGCCAAGCTCATCGGAAAATGAGTAAGGCCCCGCAGTCCAAAGCCGCGGATCTTCTTGTGCCGATCCTCTTGGAACGTAACCGACGAAAAGCATGCAGATGGCCATCGTGCCACGCAGCATCCAGTCCGTGCGGTATCGTTTCATCAGGTCTCCCATCGGTTGGCATGCGAGACAATAAGCTGAATTATGACTGAAACCGCATCCTGTGCAAACACTCTGTGAGAATGCAAAATATTGACGTTTACGTTAAAGTAATTTAGATTCTGCGAACCGTCGTGAAATGAGGGCAATTGGCCGCATCTGGAATGCATGACTGTCTGTGTCATATGGCTATTGTTGCGCTACAAAACGGGAAAATACTGCACAAAAGTGCGTACGGGAATGATTCTTAGGAGGATTGCATGAGCGAGGTAACCGAACTTCCAGAGCGCGAGAGCATGGAGTTTGATGTCGTTATAGTTGGAGGAGGGCCGGCTGGTCTATCCGCAGCGATCAAGCTCAAGCAGATCAATCCGGAATTGTCGGTTGTGGTCCTGGAAAAGGGCGGCGAAGTCGGTGCGCACATCCTTTCCGGCGCCGTGGTCGACCCAATCGGCGTCGACAAGCTCCTGCCGGGCTGGCGCGAAGAAGAAGGGCATCCCTTCAAGACGCCGGTTACGGCCGATCATTTTCTGGTTCTCGGACATTCCGGCTCGGTGCGTCTCCCGAATTTCGCCATGCCGCCTTTGATGAATAATCATGGCAATTTCATCGTCTCGCTCGGCAATGTCTGCCGCTGGCTGGGCACCAAGGCAGAAGAACTGGGCGTAGAAATCTACCCGGGCTTTGCCGGCTCGGAAGTACTTTACGACGACAATGGCGCTGTTGTCGGTGTTGCCACCGGTGACATGGGCATCGAGAAGGATGGCAGTCCCGGACCGGCCTACACGCGGGGCATGGCGCTGCTTGGAAAGTATATCCTGATCGCGGAAGGTGCGCGTGGTTCGCTCGCCAAGCAATTGATCAACAAATTCAAGCTCGATGAAGGTAAGGAGCCGGCCAAATTCGGTATCGGATTGAAGGAGTTGTGGCAGGTTGATCCGGCAAAGCACAAGCTCGGCCTCGTGCAGCATTCCTTTGGATGGCCACTGGACATGAAGACAGGCGGCGGGTCATTCCTCTACCATCTTGAGGACAATACGGTCGCCGTCGGCTTCGTCATGCACCTCAACTACAAGAATCCCTACCTTGCGCCATTCGAGGAGTTCCAGCGCTTCAAGACCCATCCGTCCATTCGTGGCCTCTTCGAAGGCGGCAAGCGCCTGGGCTATGGTGCGCGGGCGATCACTGAAGGCGGTTGGCAGTCAGTGCCGAAGCTGTCCTTCCCCGGAGGGGCGCTGCTCGGCTGCTCTGCTGGCTTCGTCAATGTGCCGCGTATCAAGGGTTCGCACAATGCCATGCTCTCCGGCATGCTAGCCGCCGAACATGTGGCGGAAGCGATCGCCGCCGGGCGTGCCAATGACGAGCTTATTGCTTACGAGAACGCTTGGCGCTCAAGTGAGATCGGCAAGGATTTGAAGCGTGTGCGTAACGTCAAGCCCATGTGGTCGAAGCTTGGCACAATCGGCGGTGTCATGCTCGGCGGTCTCGATATGTGGCTCAACACGATCTTTGGCGGCTGGTCACCCTTCGGCACGTGGAAGCATGGCAAGACCGACGCGGCCTCACTCGAACCTGCGAGCAAATACGCTCCCATCGCCTATCCAAAGCCTGATGGCGTCCTGACCTTCGACCGCCTCTCCTCGGTGTTCCTGTCGAACACCAATCATGAGGAAAACGAGCCGGTTCACCTGATCGTCAAAGACATGGGTCTGCAGAAAAGCTCCGAACTCGAAGTCTATGCCGGGCCTTCGGCACGTTACTGCCCGGCCGGTGTCTACGAGTGGGTCGAGGAGGCAAACGGCCCGAAGTTCGTGATTAACGCGCAGAACTGCGTGCACTGCAAGACATGCGATATCAAGGACCCCAACCAGAACATCAACTGGGTGCCACCACAGGGCGGCGAAGGACCGGTCTATCAGAATATGTGATTGCCTTGTCTCAGCACCGTCTGCTGATCTGGACCGCCATTGTCATCAACACCGCTAATCGAAAAGCGTAGCAGCAGCGGCAAATGATCCGAGCCGACAGGCTGCAGTGTTTCGACTCGCGTTTGAACAATTCGGTCCGAAACGAGGATGTGATCGATCGGCAGGCCAACCCAGCGCGCCGCATGTGCGAATGTGCCGTTCACGAGCCAGCTCGGGCGTAAGCCTTCGGCTGACGATGTCTTACTCACTTCGGTGATGGTTTTAAGTGTCTGACTCCAGCCTGTCGCGTTGAAATCGCCGGCAATGATCATTGGACCTTGGAGCCGCTCGAAGTAGGGCTTGATCGTCTCAACATTGCTGGCTTGGCCATAGGGCCACGGCCAGTCGAGGTGGATTGCAGTAATAACGGCGCTGCGTCCCCCGAAATCAACGCGTGCGAGACCGATCAGACTGTCGACACATTGTGGCGTGGTTCCGAGGGCGAATGGACGGCGGGAGAGAATTGCAACGCCGCCAATGTGGCTGCGGTTAGGGCAGTAGAGATTATAGGGATAGCGTGCTTCGATCGCTTTCAGTTTGGGGCGCCACGCTGTGGATACTTCCTGCAAGGTGATGACATCGGGGGCTTCTTGCGCGATCAAGCGAAGGACATCAGCCTGGTGACGATTGTCGTAGCGCAGGTTCAGCTGCATCAGTTTGTATTCCGGCTGGGCTGTTTCAGCTTCTGCGGAAGGTGCCGGGGAGGGAACAAGCACTGTACCAAGCGCGGTCAATGCCAACACCATTGCCATCAAACCTTCTCGCCACAGTCCGAGAATGAGGGCTGGAATGGCAGATACCGCCATCAGCACCGCAAGATGCATGCGGAAATGCGCAAAAGAATCGAAGAGCGGATGGGCCGCGCCGAAAAATCCCAGTACCAGCGGCACCGAAAACATCACCGGTACCAATACGGCGGCAAGTCTTATCCACGATAGCTTGTTCTCTGTCGTCATCCTCCGCATTAAACCGGCAATTGCGACGCAATCAAGATGGCAGTGCTTGTGATCTTGGGACAACCCGCAGCGCCGTTCGCCCGCATTTTATGCAACCCTGCATTCGTTGTGGTCTGCGACAATTCCAGCCATGTGTGGAGGAGTTTTATAAGCAGAAGCAGCAAGCGCCGAGCGAACCGGCGCATCGAGAAGATGGGCCTCCTCGACCCGGCACGGGCCCTGCGGATAAAACTGGAGGTGAACTTTGTGGTGGTTACCATTTAGTATCACGCTGACTACGAAAAGAACCCGGACGAGTTGGTCGCTCAGCATCCGGGTTCAATTCAACTAGTCAGAAAAAGGAGGGGCGGGTGAAAACCCGCTCCTCACTCCAAACCGGAATATAGCAGCTTTTCCATTATTTCCAAGCAGCGCTGTTTTGGACTTTAGGCGCATGACAGAGATGATTAGTGTGAGAGCTCGGACGAGACTCAATCTTGCGGAGGGTGTCCCGTGATCGTAAAACGTATCGTTCCAAATTTTGCATGTCCTGACCCCGGCAGCGCTCGTGACTTCTATGAAACCTTGCTGGAACTGAAAGTCGTCATGGATCATGGATGGATTCTGACATTTGCATCGGACATTCCGGCAAGGCCGCAGATCAGCATCGCGAGCGGAGGAGGATCAGGCACCCCTGTGCCCGACATTTCGATCGAAGTGGAGGATGTCGATATGGTCTATGAGCGGGCGAGAAAGGCCGGCTATGAGATCGCATATGATATCGCAGATGAGCCCTGGGGCGTACGGCGTTTCTACGTCCGCGACCCAACCGGGCGATTGGTCAACATCTTGGCCCATGCAGTTGATTAAAATCACAAGAGCTTCTTCAAGCCCTTTAGAAGTCGATCATGCTCGCCGTCTGTGAGCAGTTCTTCAAGTTTACCATGTGATTTCTTCCATATAGGCACGACTTCCGAAAGCAGGTGCATACCATCCGGCGTCAGTGCCATGAGGCGGCTACGTTTGTCGGCAGGATCGACCACAACCCTCACCAGTCCGCGGCGCTCCAGCGGCTTGAGGGCAGCGGTGAGCGTCGTCCGGTCCATCGCGAGCAATGAGGCGACGGAGCTCAGGTTGGGCGGCGTCGGCCGGTTCAGCGACATCAATAGCGAAAACTGTCCGTTGGTGAGATCATATGGCCGCAACGCTTCATCAAAGCGCCGGGCGAGGGCACGCGCCGCCCGCTGTACAGCAAGACACAGGCACGTATCGCGAACATGGATCGTTGTTTCGTAAGGAACTGAAATGGGCTTTGACATGGCCTATATATGTTGATATCAACATAATTGTCAATATTCAATCACAAGCCATCTATACAATCCGGTCGATCATGAGAAGGAGGAGCTATCATGTCCAATTCCGGTAATTTTGTTTGGTATGAACTGATGACCAGCGATGCGGAATCTGCCGAGCGCTTCTACAGCAATGTCGTCGGCTGGAGTGCACAAGACGCTGGCCATCCGCAGATGAAATACACCTTGATGAAAGTAGGCGAGGCTCCGGTTGCCGGTATGATGACAACACCGGAGGGCTGCAATACCGGCGTCGAGTCAATGTGGTCCGGCTATATTGCGGTCGACGACGTCGATCAGTTTGCCGTTCGCGTAAAGGATGCGGGAGGCAAGATAACAGTCGAACCGCAGGACATACCGGAAGTCGGCAGGTTCGCGATCGCTGCTGATCCGCAGGGCGCGCCGTTCACTCTGTTCAAGCCATCGATGGAGGATCGCGGCGACAACCCAAAGCCCCCTGCGCCGGGTACAGTCGGCTGGCACGAATTGAACACCAGCGACTGGAAGGGCGCCTTTGAATTCTATTCCGGCTTATTTGGCTGGACGAAGGGCGAAGCCATGGATATGGGCGGCATGGGCACATACCAGATCGTAGAGCGCGACGGCCAAATGTTTGGCGCCATGATGAACAATCCTGAGCCGTCATCCCGTCCAGCCTGGTGCTACTATATCTGTGTGGACGACATCAACGCCGCTGAATCGCGGATCAAGGACAAGGGCGGCAAGGTTGTCTTCGGGCCGATGGAAGTCCCCGGCGAGCAGTGGGTTTTGCAGGCGCTCGACCCGCAGGGTGTGTCTTTCGCTCTTCTTGGCCCTCGCAAATAAGCTCTACTGAAACGCCATCTCGTAGAAACTGCGCAACTTTCTGGAGTGCAGTTTCTCGGGTGGCATTTCAGCCAGTTTTTCAAGGGCACGAATGCCGATCTGCAAGTGTTGCGCCACTTGGCGTTTGTAAAACTCCGTCGCCATGCCCGGCAGTTTCAATTCACCGTGCAGCGGCTTGTCGGAGACGCAGAGAAGCGTTCCGTAAGGCACGCGAAAGCGAAAACCATTCGCCGCAATTGTCGCCGATTCCATGTCAAGTGCGATCGCGCGCGATTGCGACAACCGTTTAACGGGGCCGCGCTGGTCCCGTAGCTCCCAATTGCGGTTGTCGATTGTTGCCACGGTTCCGGTACGCATGACGCGCTTCAGATCATATCCCTCGAGCCCGGTAATTTCCGCGACTGCCTGTTCGAGTGCGACCTGCACTTCGGCAAGTGCGGGGATCGGCACCCAGACCGGCAAATCGTCATCCAGCACATGATCTTCGCGCACGTAGGCATGGGCCAACACATAGTCGCCAAGCGCTTGCGTGTTGCGCAGCCCGGCGCAGTGGCCAAGCATCAGCCAGGCGTGCGGCCGCAGCACGGCGATATGATCGGTAATCGTCTTGGCGTTGGAAGGGCCGACACCGATATTGACCATGGTGATGCCCGAACTGTCGTCACGTGCGAGGTGATAAGCCGGCATCTGCGGTAGCCGGCCAATCGGTACGCCCGACGTCGGCGCATCATCACCGGCTTCGGTGATGAGGTTACCCGGCTCGATAAACCGCTGATAGCTGCCGCCGCCTTCCGCCATCAGTCCGCGCGCCAATGCGCAAAATTCGTCGATGTAGAACTGGTAGTTGGTAAACAGCACGTAGTTCTGAAAATGCATCGGTCGCGTCGCCGTGTAGTGCGACAGTCGGTGCAGGGAATAGTCGACCCGTTGTGCGGTAAATGGCGACAGAGGCATGATGCTGTCGAGGTCGTCGGTTTCATATTCGCCGTTGACGATGCGATCATCCGTCGCTGCGAGATCCGGTACATCGAAGAGATCGCGAAGCGGGCGGGTGAATGCATCCGCTACAGATGATTCCACGTGGGTGCCCTCAAGAAAGGCAAAGTGGATGGGGATAGGCGTTGTGGATTCCTGCACCGTCACAGGACCGCCGTGGTTGCGGATCAACAGCCTTATCTGTTCCTCAAGATAATTGTCGAACAGGTCCGGCCGCGTGATCGTCGCCGTATATTGGCCGGGCGCCGACACATGGCCGAATGCCAGGCGGGAATCGATCTGCGCATAGCTCGATGTGGAAAGACGCACTTCCGGATAGAAAGCGCGGAAATGCATTGTGTCGCGTTCTTCGCCTCGCGCAACCCTGTCGAAGGCATCGCGCAAAAATTGCGTATTGCGTTCATAAAGCACGCTGAGCGCCTGAACAGCTGCCTTGGCATCGGTAAATTCTTGCGCTTCCACATGGCTGGGCATGCTGATGGCGGTGGGCTTCTTGGTTCCGATTCTTTTGTCCATGCCCCAATATAGTGACATAGTATGACACTTGAAAAGCGGCGTCTTAGAGCGGTTTGCAATCATATTGGATCGATCCTGTTTCTCGGATGGCGAGACATCCACGCGGAAGGTGGCGAGGTCGATGTGTTTCCATCGTCCGACGCCGCCCGACAAGTGGTTGGCCGCCAGCCGGAAACCCGGCCGTTGGTTTGCTCTCGCAAACCAACAAGCTGTTAAACCCGCTGATCGAACCCCGTTTCGCAGAAACGCGGTTCGATCAGTGGGCCGGGTGATTTAGGCCAAAATCCTTCGGGTTTTGGCTTTGTCTGATGGATAGGCATCGCCTCGCCAAACCTCTCGGCCTTGAATCAAATTCCCTCCGGCAGGATGATTCAATATGACTGCAAACCGCTCTAAACTCTCTGCAGGCTAACGAGGAGAACCAGCCCTATGCCGCCATTTGATGGGTTCCGCCCCTCATAGCTCGCAGCAAAAGCCACGACAGGACCAACAAGAATGGCGGAGAAAATCAGCGCACGCAGAAAAAGCAGCGATAAATTTGCGGTTGATTGTATCATGATCCCCTCACTCCTTGTCCCGGTGTAGCTTTGCGTTGTTGGTTTCGAGACAATGGCTCAACCGATCTGAACCAAAGCTGATGCGTTCGTTCATCGCGCGTTCAACAGGAAGTGTGCTTTCTTGAATCGTACGTCGTCCACCCAAGAGCAATTGAGGCGCGGAAACCGATGCTTGGTTTTTGCCTGGCAAATCAGCAAGCTGTTCCACCGACGGGGGTGAATTCAAGCCGAGCGGTGGGATTGTCCCGGTGGCAAGGTTTGGTTTTCGGCCTCACCAGCCTTGACCCTATGCGAGCATGAAAGGCTCTTGTTCGGACGCGGCTATGGGACAGGAAATCTTTGCTTAACTCTTCAAAATTTTGAAAGCAAAAAGGCAACCATGGAGGGACCACCATGGCTGCCTGTCTTTTTGCCTATGACCAGCGAAGGATCTGTCCAGGCGTCTTGGTCTTGCATTGTTCAATCCAGGCAGGCGACGTACCAACGAATAAAATAGACGATGCTGTTTTTATTCTTGGCCTCCCAGAATTTCACTCAGGCTTTGTATGCTGGGAGGATGCACACAAACGACGATGACTCAACAATGCAAGATAAAGGAACTTCAATATTCGGCATTTCGAAACAACTTCACGCTGAAAGCTGATTCATAGGAGATATCGCGAATTTCCACAATTATACCTTAGTCTAATCGATTGAATTTAAAGAAAATGGGGCAACGCAAGCCATAACTGGTATTATGTAAATTACTTTACAAATGGCGAATTTCTGCAGGTTGACGCTCCCAATGATCGTGCTTTCCATCCTGGTACTCAACGGGAGCGCTCAATAGCTCCTCAGGGGTCAAATCGTCCAGACAGGCGACGTTTATTGCGTAGAACACACCCATATCCGCTGTTTCACCACAGCCGAAGGGTTTGATCCCACACGTCCGGCAGAAGAAATGGACGATGGTTCGGCTGCCAAACTGGTATTCAGTCAAATGATTTGCGCCAGCTGTTATCCGAAGGGCATTTTCGTCAACGAATGCCTTCCAGAAGCGTGTCTTTGCACAAAGCGAGCAGTTACATTTGCTCGTACCATGGTCGAGATCGATGTCGGCCTCGAAGCGGACAGCGCTGCAATGACAGCTTCCATGAAATGTGTTTTTCACTCTTTCCTCCGATTTGTGCATAACTCTTCAGTTAAATAACCTATCGGTTTTATAAAGGTCGCCATCGACAAGGTCAAGTTTGCGGTCACCACTTTCTTGAGCCATTTCGGGCATCAGCTTGCGCAGCAGCAGGATTGCTCACTGTTTGATTTGTCGGAGATGGAGGAGAAGTGGTCGTATCACGCGCCGCGGGGCACTAGGGTCACCCTGGAATTGAAAAGGACCCGGACAGGCAAGCAAGTCATCGTCCGGGTCCTTTTCAATAAACTAAGAAAAGGGAGGCGGGTGAAAACCTGCCTCCTGCTCCAACAACAAGATAACATTTTCCGTCATATTGCCAAGTGGCATCTGGTCTAGGCCCCGGCGTTGTCTACTGCCGCGTCAGGCTTTCGCTCTTGCAGATCAGCCCACCCATCACGCATCCGGAAAGCGAGAGCTTGCTCCCGCTGGCCGTCGCCTTGCCATTATAGGTCTTGCCTTCATCGAGCTTGTTGACCGTGCCCTTATAGGACCCGTCTTTGCCCGACATTGAACCAATCGATTTGCCCTTGTACTCCCCCGTCAAAACGGTGCCGCAGTAGGAATCCGCACCGCACGACGAATACTGAATGATGGTTCCGTTTGGCCGCTTCCAGGAGCCAACGATAGGCTCTTCCGCAAGGGCAGGGCCTGCCATGAAGATGAAACCGGCACAGGCCAGCACTATTTTGCGCTTCATACTTTCCTCCCGAAATGCGTGGCTGCACACCATCCACGCAGTCCGGCGATATTACGCATACGTAAACGTAATTCAAGGTCACTTTCGACAGAATTTCGATCCTTGCAGCCATGCAATGTCACGAAATTATAATCACTCCTCGCCTGGCAAACCTGTTCTTTGGTTATCAAATGCTTGAAATGGCTTACCTGCATTTTACGAGAGTTTTCGACAAATACCCGCAATTGCTGGCGCGTTATATTTAATGAATTCCCAAATTTACGAGTTGTTTTTGTTTTGTTTGTGCCCGGTTAATCATGCCCTTTAACAGCAATTTCAAGCCTATGCTGCATTATCGAAAGCATCAAAAGAACACGCCAAACAACAAAACGAGCGGTTCTCAGAAGTCTAACAGGGAATTCGTCAAGTAACGATTCGGGTTCAACGAGGAATTTGGTAAAATGGCACGCTTTGATCTTCAATATACCGATAGTGGGCACGCCGGAGGCTCGGCGCAGACAGATATTCTCTTCGAAATGGGAATTATGTACGCAACAGGCCGGGATTGCGCTATCGATCTCGTGGCTGCCCATAAATGGTTCAATATCGCCGCCATCAAAGGGTGCGACCGGGCGGCAGAACTGCGGGCGGAACTTGCTCAATCAATGTCGAAGCCCGATATCGCTGCGGCCCTGCGTGGTGCGCGCGAATGGATGACCTCCCACTAAGGCCACAACCCATTCTGCACAAAATCCCATATTGTGAACTCAATCACAACGGGATATCGTAATGTTTGCAACCGTGGGTATACAATTGATTGCCTTGTCACGTATGGAGTGTGGCTGTGCGTACGTATGATTCTTGATGAAGACGGGGAAGTTATGCTTGACGATCTTGAAGGATTGCTATCGAGATTAATGGATGCTCAAAAGCAGCTGATATTGTTGTCTGCCAAGTCGAAAGCATTTCCGGATAACAACACATTGAACAAAGTTGCCACCTTATCTCTCAACATTTCAGCGGTTGAAGCGCTCATCGCCGACGCCCGGGACCAGAAGGCCCGGCCGGTCAAGGCCAATGATTGAGCATTGGAAACTCCAGCTTGGAAAGCTGGAGTTTGTTTTGTTCGCCGCTTAGATGCTGGCCGGTCCGACGCGTGTGGCTTCGAACAGGAACCAGTGCCTGCGCTCTGTCTCATCTATGAAGTTTTCGATGATACTTGTGGTGGCGCTGTCGCCATGCTCGCTGCAGAGCTCGTGAACCTGGCGCAGATAGCCGATGAAGCTTTTGGTGTCGTCGCGGAGCTCCGCCAGCATGTCTTCCGGCGTGACGAAATTGGCATCATTGTCGGGGATACGCTGTTGGGCGCCGATCTGTCCAATGGACTTCAACGTGGTGCCCCCGATCTTCCGGACCCGTTCGGCGAGGACGTCGGTCATCGCGAAAATCTGCTCTGCCTGTTCGTCCAGCAGGAGATGGAAATCGCGAAAGTGCGGGCCGCTCATGTGCCAGTGAAAATTCTTGGTCTTCATATAAATTGCGAATGTATCTGCGAGCAGAGCATTTACCGCTCCAGCGATATCGCGCACTGCGTTACCGCCCAGATCGCTGGGGGTAGCGGTCGGTGCACGTTTGATGGTCTGCAGGGATTTTTTAGCCACGGGTCGATCTCCTTGACGTAGGAAAACTCTTCGATTTGACGCTCGGTCGAGTGCCGCGCTCGTTCTAGCACGCGTTATCCAACATTTCTGCCTCAATTCTTGGTTGTATCGGCAGGTGCTTCCTCAAACCGCACCAAGGGGAAATTCTCTTTGACTTGCGAGTTTCCGGACACGATCTCGGCAATTTTGCCATCATGCGGCGCAGTAATCGAGTGCTCCATTTTCATGGCTTCGAGCACCAGCAATATCTGACCTTTTTTGACCAGATCACCGGCGGCTACCCGCACGGCCTTCACCAGGCCCGGCATCGGAGCGGTAAGCCGGTCTCCGGCGCTGCCTGTCTGTTCGGCGAGCAGAAAAGGATCGGCGATGCTGAACGTCGTTGCCATTCCATTGGGGACTACGGCTACGCCATGCGCTATAGCGATGGTCTTCGCCCGCAAATTCATGCCCTTGCCGGTGAGGTGCCAGCCTTGCGGTTCATGTCGTACACGCAGTTCGATAACAGCATCGGAACCGGAAATCGCGTAGCGCTCGTCTCCAAGCACTGACACACCATACCGCACGATCTGTCCGGCGTTTTCGAGCAAGACGGGATAGGCCAGCCCGTTGTGATGACTGTAGCCGCGCAGGGCAGTCCACGGATCACCATGGACCGGTCGCTTCAGGAGACCGCTGGCAGAGAGGATAGCCAGTTCCTTGGCACCAGGTGGCGTCGCCATGGGAACGATCAATCCTGCAAGATCGCGGTCGATCAGTCCTGTATCGACGTCACCTGCGGCAAATCCCTGATGGCGGATCAGCGCCGACAGGAATGGCGCGTTCGTGGTCGTACCGGCAATTTCCGTTTGGCTCAGTGCGCTCTCCATTGCGGCAAGCGCAAATGGGCGATCGGCGCCGTGCACCACAAGCTTGGCGATCATTGGATCATAGTAGGGCGAGATCGTATCGCCAGTCCGAACGCCGGTTTCGACACGAACCTCGCCGTCCTGCAGTGCATTGGGAAACGACAGATGGTGCAGCGTGCCGATGGCTGGCAGGAAACTTTTCGCAGGGTCTTCCGCATAGAGCCGCGCCTCGATAGCATGGCCGTAGAGAGGGATTTGCTTTTGGGATAGTGGCAACTCTTCGCCTGCCGCAACACGCAATTGCCACTCTACCAGGTCAAGCCCGGTGATCATCTCGGTTACCGGGTGTTCCACCTGCAGCCGCGTATTCATTTCCATGAACCAGAAACGGTCGGGCTTCAGCCCTTCCGTGGCATCGACGATAAATTCGATGGTGCCCGCGCCGGAATAGTTGATCGCTTGCGCTGCCTTGACGGCCGCACTGGTCATTGCAGAGCGCACCTCTGCGGTGATGCCTGGGGCAGGGGCTTCCTCGATGACCTTTTGATGGCGGCGTTGCAGCGAGCAATCGCGCTCGTAGAGATGCACAACATTGCCGTGATTGTCGCCAAATACCTGCACTTCGATATGGCGGGGTTTGGCGATGTACTTTTCAACCAGCACACGATCATCACCAAACGCACTCTTGGCTTCGCGCCGCGCGCTTCCCAGCGCCTCGGCGAAATCATCGGGATTGTCGACCTTGCGCATGCCTTTGCCGCCACCGCCGGCGCGCGCCTTGATCAGGACCGGATAACCGATCTCGCGCGCTTTGGAGGCGAGCACGACCAGTTCCTGCGCCTCGCCATGATAGCCCGGAACGACAGGCACGCCGGCCTTTTCCATCAACCGTTTGGCTGCATCCTTGAGCCCCATGGCCCGGATGGAATCCGCGGAAGGTCCGATAAAGACCAGACCGGCTTTCACCACGGCATCGACAAAACCCGGATTCTCGGAAAGGAACCCATAGCCAGGATGAATGGCCTCGGCTCCACTTTTCAGGGCAGCGTCGATGACGTGGTCGGCCCGCAGATAACTGTCGGTGACGGGTGCGGGACCAATATGAACCGCCTCATCGGCCATCGCCACGTGCAGCGCGTGCGCATCTGCATCGGAATAGACCGCGACAGTGCCGATACCCATTCTCTGCGCCGTACGAATGACGCGGCAGGCGATTTCGCCACGATTGGCAATGAGGATTCTGGAGAACATTTTTGTCATTGTTTTCGCTCCCATCACATCCTGAACATGCCAAAGCGCGTTTCCTCGATAGGCGCGTTCAGCGCTGCAGAAAGGGAAAGCGCCAGCACTTCGCGGCTTTTTGCCGGGTCGATGATGCCATCATCCCAAAGCCGCGCCGAGGAATAGAGCGGATGACCCTCGCGCTCATATTTTTCAAGAATCGGCGCCCGGAATGCCGCTTCATCGCTGGCTGACCACTCTCCACCCTTGCGCTCGATGCCCTTTCGCTTGACCAGCGCCAGAACGGTGGCCGCCTGTTCGCCGCCCATGACCGAAATGCGGGCATTCGGCCACATCCAGAGGAAGCGCGGCGAAAAGGCTCTGCCGCACATGCCGTAATTGCCGGCGCCAAACGAACCGCCGACGATCATCGTTACCTTGGGCACACGCGCTGTAGCGACAGCCGTGACAAGCTTGGCGCCATCCTTGGCGATCCCGCCAGCCTCGTAGGAGCGTCCAACCATGAACCCGGTGATGTTCTGCAGGAAGACCAGCGGGATGCCGCGCTGCGTGCACAGCTCGATGAAATGGGTACCTTTCAGCGCGCTCTCGGAAAATAGCACGCCATTATTGGCGATGATACCAACCGGCATGCCGTAGAGATGCGCAAAGCCGGTTATCAGCGTCGTGCCATAGTTCTGCTTGAACTCGTCGAATTCCGAACCATCGACAATGCGGGCGATCAATTCCCGCGCATCGTATGGCTGGCGCAGATCGCTCGGTATGATGCCGTAAAGTTCATGTGGATCATAAAGCGGCGGAATCACCTTGCGAAGATCGAGACCTATCTCCTTCTTTCGATTCAGGTTTCCAACGATACGCCGGGCAATGGCAAGCGCGTGCGCATCATCCACGGCGTAGTGGTCGGCAACGCCGGACTCGCGTGTATGCACTTCCGCACCGCCGAGTTCCTCTGCCGAAACCTCTTCACCTGTCGCTGCTTTGACCAAGGGAGGGCCGGCAAGAAAAATCGTTGCCTGGCCTTTGACCATGATGGTTTCTTCCGACATGGCGGGCACATAGGCGCCACCCGCCGTGCATGATCCCATGACCACGGCGATCTGCGGGATGCCCGCCGCCGACATGTTTGCCTGGTTGTAGAAGATACGGCCAAAATGCTCTCGATCCGGAAACACCTCGTCCTGGTTGGGAAGATTTGCGCCACCGGAATCCACAAGATAGAGGCAGGGCAGATTATTCTGCATGGCGATCTCCTGCGCCCGCAGATGCTTTTTCACCGTCAACGGATAATAGGTGCCACCCTTCACCGTCGCATCATTGATGACGATCATCACTTCCTTGCCGGATACCCGGCCGATCCCTGCAATCAGACCGGCGGATGAAATTGTATCGTCATACATATCCCAGGCGGCAAACTGGCCAATTTCCAGAAAGGGCGAACCGGCATCCAGAAGCTGCGCCAAGCGATCACGCGGGAGGAGCTTGCCGCGCGACGTGTGTCGCTCGCGCGCCTCATCCGTACCGCCCTTGATTACCAGTTCCGCCTTGGCCCGGATATCACCGACCAGTGCCTGCATTCGCTTTGTATTGGCAGTAAAGCTTTCGGACGTGGTGCTGATCTGGGAGGTGAGGACGGTCATGCGGTCTCCTGTTATCGGCAAGTAGATCGTAGCAGTTGTGGTGGCTCAAGCGCTCTCTGCAAACATTTCCCTGCCGATAAGCATGCGCCGTATCTCGCTGGTGCCAGCGCCGATTTCGTAAAGCTTGGCATCGCGCAACAGCCGTCCGGTCGGATAGTCGTTGATATAGCCATTGCCACCGAGCGCCTGGATGGCCCCAAGCGCGCACCATGTTGCTTTCTCTGCAGCGTACAGAACGCACCCTGCTGCATCCTTGCGTGTGGTTTCGCCCCGATCACAGGCGGCTGCCACGGCGTAAACATAGGCCCGGCAAGCATTCGTCGTCGTGTACATGTCTGCCAGTTTGCCCTGCATCAGCTGGAATTCTCCGATCGGTTGGCCAAATTGCTTGCGTTCATGCACGTAGGGGACAACCACATCCAGACAGGCGTCCATCACTCCCAATGGTCCACCGGCAAGCACGACGCGCTCATAGTCCAACCCCGACATCAGAATTTTGGCACCCTGGCCCTCTTCGCCAAGTACATTTTCAAATGGCACTTCGCAGTCCTCGAATACGAGCTCGCACGTATTGGAACCGCGCATGCCAAGCTTGTCGAGCTTTTGCGCGGTGGTAAAACCCTTGAATTCCTTTTCGATCAGAAAGGCTGTGATTCCACGCGAGCCCGCGGCGGGATCCGACTTCGCGTAGACTACTAACGTGCTCGCGTCCGGACCATTGGTGATCCACATCTTGTTACCGTTCAGAACATAACGGTCATTCTTCTTGTCGGCGCGCAGTTTCATCGAAACGACGTCGGAGCCTGCGCCCGGTTCTGACATGGCAAGTGCGCCGACATGTTCACCCGAGCAGAGTTTCGGCAGATACTTTGCCTTCTGCTCCGGGGTGCCCCAGCGGTTGATCTGGTTGACGCAAAGATTGGAATGCGCACCATAAGAGAGACCGACCGATGCCGAGGCGCGGGAGATTTCTTCCAACGCGATCGTATGTGCAAGGTATCCGAGACCCGATCCACCAAACTCGGGGTCGGCAGTCATTCCGAGCAGGCCGAGCTCGCCCATTTTTTGCCAGAGGTGCATGGGGAATTGATTGGATCTATCGGTCTCGGCCGCCAGCGGTGCTATCTCCGCCTGCGCAAACCGGTGCACCGTTTCCCGCAGTGCTTCGATTTCCTCAGAGACGCCGAATCTTAGGCCCGACTGGTACATTTCGTCCTCCCGTTTTAGTTGTCGTAATCTTCTTGGCGCCAACAAGGCGCAGTCCCATGTCGACATACTTTTCTGCAATCTCGTCGACACTAAGCCTGTCGTCCGGCCGGAACCAGACCATGATTCCGGTAATCATCGCGATGATTGCGCGGGTTGTCAGCGCAATATCATCGATGGAAAATTCGCGTGTATCCATACCGTCGTCGAGTATATCTCGAAGGCTGTTCTCGTACCGCGCGCGCAATTCAACAATAATGGCCCGGTTTTCCGGGTTGAGGCTGCGTAGCTCCATATTCCCGATGTGCACGTCCTCACGCCGCTCCACATGGTAGCGGATATGGAAACGAATGAAGGCGCAAAATTTTTCAAGCGCCGTATGAGCGCTGCGGCTCTCGGCTTCCCAGGCTGCAAGCACACGATCCATGTGTCCCCGCATAACCGAAAACAGCAACTCCTGCTTGTTGGGGTAATAGCGATAGAAGGCCGCGGGCTGCACGCCCACTTCGTCCGCGAGCTGGCGCATCGACATCGCTTCATAGCCGACGCGGGCGATCAAATGTTTTGCCGCGACATCAATTGCGATGCGGGTCTTTCCACCATCTGATCCGGTTGTGCGTGCCATGTGAAATTAATAAAACGAACGTTCAATTAATTCAAGAGGCATCTTGCTAGACGAAGGTATGGATGGAGGAGCAGAAGCAATGCATGTACGGTCAACCAATTGGAGTCGATTTCATCAATCAATTTTCAGAGTGATTTCATGTTTGAACGACGCATTTCCCATCTATTCGCTACCCTGGTTACAGCAAGTCTCTTGCCGCTGGCGCTGATCCCTTCCGCAAACGCCTTGAGCATGAAAGAGTGCAGTGTCAAGTACAAGGCGGCGCAAAGTGCCGGTTTGGCAGAGGGTGTTTCGTGGAGCGAATTCCGTAAAGCACAATGCACCGCGCCCGCTGAGGTGGCGGTTGAAAATTCTATCGCTGATCCGGCGGAGGCCAAGACAAAAAGGACTGAAGATAAGCCCAAACAAGCGGCGAAGAATACGGAAGTCGTAGCCAGATCCCCGTCCGGAAAGACGACGTTTCCGTCGTCGATAGACGCAAAATTTGCTGCAGAGAAACCTGCCAAGGCCCGCATGCACACATGCCTTGAGCAATACCGCGCGAACAAGAAAGGCGGTACGCTTGGCGGCACACGCTGGATCGAAAAAGGCGGCGGCTACTACAAGTTATGCAATGCCAAGCTGAAGGGGGAAGGTTAAAGGAGCGGCGGCCGTGGCTCATAAACCTACAAGGTTGGAGAGCTTGAAATCCGCCGACGGCGGTGGCACATTTGAAGATATGGAACATCGCGTCGCATTTCTGGAAAAATCTTTTGGGAAGATGGACGGCAAGCTGGATGTCATCCTCAACGGCATTGCAGGCTTGAAGGAGGATGTTTCAATCCTGAAGGGTGACATATCGGGTCTGAAGGGAGACGTTTCGGGCTTGAAGGGAGACGTTTCGGGCCTGAAGGTTGATGTTTCAAGTCTGAGGGTGGATGTTACAGGCTTGAAAGAGGGTGTCGCCTATCTGAAAGGCAAGGTTGAAACGCTTCCGACGGTTGAATCATTCGCCGCGCTAACTCAGTCGCTAGGACAGCTTACCGGTCATGTACATACTCTCCCATCCGCCGCAGCTTTTGGAGAACTCAGGGGGCGGGTAGATGGCCTGCCGACAACTGCGAAGCTTGCCAGTCTTCTCGCTATCGCCGTCGGTGTCATTGCTATCATCAACAAATGGCCCGGGGTCATCGACGCTATTTTCGGTTGGTAGCGCTAGTCATTCCAAGCGCTTGAAATCCAGCGTCGGGAATGCCGTCGCTGCAACTACAATCCAGCCAAGGATGAGTAGCGAACCGCCGAGCGGTGCCGCAAAGGCAAATAACCGGTCGCCGGTAACATCGCGCGACACCAGATCGCCAATGAAGAATAGCAACCCCAACACCAGCACCCACGCGCCGAAATAGGCTGGCCCACTGACCTTTGCTAATAGCGACAGCGCTAAAAATGCGGGAGCGTGGATGAACAGGATCGGCGCAATCGTGGCCATATGACCTTCCGCGCTGTGGGCAGCCGCTGCATAGGCCGCAATACCTGCAGCCCCGAACAGACCGCCGAAACCGGCAAAAACCCGATTAATCTCCAAGTTGTTCTCCGTTTTCAGATTTGTCCGCGCTCAGCGGCTACTTAACAGCGGCCAATGCCTGCGGAAGCTGCTGTTCGAAATAATCGAGTTCTTCGTCAAGGCCGACGCTGACACGGATGCAACGGTCCAGACCCGGCGCCATTGGTTTGCGTACGAAGACGTCGCGGTCGATCAGGGCGTTGAGAACCGCGAGGGCATATGACCCATCGCGCCCGCAATCGATAGTGACGAAATTGGTAGCAGAGGGAATCGCCGCAAGGTCGTTCTTCGCAGCAATCTGCACCATCCGCTCACGTCCAGCGATAATCCGTGCAATCACCGCCTTGAGATAATCTTGATCCTTTAGCGCTGCGAGGGCGGCTATCTGTGTCAGTTTGTTCATGCCGAAATGGTTGCGGATTTTGTCGAAGGCCAGGATCTGTTTTTCTGCGCCGACAGCATAGCCGCAGCGCATTCCGGCGAGCCCATATGCCTTGGAAAAGGTGCGCATGCGCAAGACATTCGGCCGCGAAACATCGATCCGCGGCAGAGCGTCCGCCGGTGCCGTTTCGCCGTAAGCTTCGTCCAGGATCAGCATCGTGTCTTTCGGCAGCACATCGATAAAGCGTTCGATCTCCGCCGCTGCCCACCACGTCCCCATTGGATTGTCAGGGTTGGAGAGATAGACGAGCGGTGCCTGTTCGCGCTTTACCGCGGCAAGCAATGCCTCGAGGTCCTCGCGATCATCCCCGTAAGGCACTGTCACCAGCCGTCCGCCAAAGCCGGCCACATGAAAATTGAATGTCGGATAGGCACCGAGCGAAGTGACGACCGGCGTGCTCTCGCGCACGTACTGGCGCACGGCGAGTCCGAGCAACGTATCGACGCCTTCGCCAACGACGATATTGGTCGGTGCAACGCCGAGATGCGCTGCAAGCGCATGCTTCAAGTCGAAATTCTCGGGATCGGCGTATTTCCACGCCTCCCCGGCATGGCTTTGTATGGCGGCAATGACTGAAGGCGCTGGGCCGAAGCCGCTTTCATTGGCGCCAAGCCGCGCTTTGAAAGCCCGGTTGCGCTTGCGCTCCAGCGCTTCCGGTCCGACGAACGGCACTGTCGAGGGCAGGGAGTCGATCAGGGGGATCAGCTGCGGTTCCATGTCCACAGCGATATCAGTTTTTATGCCGGCGAAAAGCAAAATTTCGCTCTTTTGCGTCGAACTCACAGTTCGAAGTCGCGATCACATATCGTCTTTCAGCGGAACCAAACGATTGTCGCGGGGTTTCCCTCCCACTGGGACAAAACAGGTTCAATTGAGAGGCAGGATAATGAAAAAGGTTTTTATAGTGGCTGCAGCGGCGTTTTTCGCCACCTCCGGTCTGGCGATCGCTCAGGATAGCGTTGTCGTTGAAGTGCCGCAGTCTGCCCGGGATTATGTCATCGCGCATCCGGCCGATCCAGTTGTTATAGAGGGTGACCTATCCCAGGGTTACGTCGTACCCGAAACAATTGTGGTGCGGCCAATTCCGGAAAGCCCTGGCTACGGCTATATCTATGTCGATGGCCGTCCGGTGATCGTCTCCATGGACAATCGCGAGGTCGTCTATCTATCGGATAAGTCTGGAGTTGCACTTGATGACGGGCCTGTTCCGGATGAGGTTGTCACGTACATAGAAACTAACCCGACAGATCCGGTGGTCATCGACGGAGATATAACCATGGGCACTGTCATTCCTGACGACGTGCCGCTGGTCGCTGTGCCTGATCAGCCGCGCTACTCATACGTCTACGTGCAGGATCGTCCCGCACTCGTAGAACGTGAGACACGGCGGGTCGTCTGGGTTCGGTAAATACATTGTTCGAATGAAACTCGCCCGCAGTCTTTGCGGGCGGGCTCCTACCATCGCCGGTGCCGATAATATCGATAGCGATTGTCATATAGGATCAGCGGCGTGTTGAATTGCATCTGTTCGAATTGCGCCCGGCTCGCGGCGCGCCGGTCAAGGTCGAGATTGAGCAGGCAATTTGCGAACGCATCGGTTCCGCGCCGGAAACCATAGGATGAACAGGTCTGGCTATCGAGCGCGCGACGCTCTTCCGGCGTCATGGAGACGCAGCCGGTGATGAAGAGCGTGAGCAAAACAGTTAATCCTGCCAATGGTCTCATGGATTCCTCTGCCAGACCGCTAATTCCCGATCAACACCGGAAATATTACTGAACAGGTTTCAAATATTGGCGCTTGCGTTCTTCCCGCTCACGTTCGTGGCGTTCCACTGTAGCGATAAGCTTTTGGGAAGCAAAATAAGCATAGCCGACAACGAGCGTACCCAAGACTACAGATGTAATCAGATATGCCAATTCGTTTGTCATCGGAATCCTCGAGCCAGAGTGGCTTTGCCGGTTATATGTAGCCCATACGATGTGACGAGCCAATAGACACTCGATACGATGACAAAAACCCAGCGACGAGAATCGTAGGATAGAGTTACCTCCGGATTGCTCGTCAAAACCGTCGCAGGTCCTATAAAGCCCACGACAACTGCAGCAGTTGATAGACGATCAAGCGATGCTGAAAAATACTTTACTATTTCATTGTCACGCGCTTGAGTGTTGATGTCTTCGTTCATCCCGGCACTTCCCTGCACACAGGACCGCACTATCCCAATTGCTTGGCAGCTTTAATAGCCAGACTTTGGTTGGATGAAAGGGATTGGGAGGGAGGACTACCAGCCAGCCTCAAGTTGCGAAAAAAACACCGGCAATCATGAGAATAATTATTGCTCCTGCCAGGATGGGCAGGATTGAAAAACCTGTAGGGGCGGGTTGGGGCCTCAATACCAATTTGGCAAAGCGAGCAGAATAGTGGCTGCTACCTGGGTGCATATTACAAAAGTGACGAAGGGTATAAACCCGTCGCTGATCTTCCGGTTATCATTTGCTGCGGCAAAGCTCATAAGGACTGCTCCCGATTGGACGATCCTTAGAAAACACCAGAGGATCATGATCGATAGTGCCGAATTTCGGCTTGGTCACGCAACTGTAACAGTTTGAAACCTTTTGTCACCCAAAAAGTTCTCATCCTCGTTCAACTGTGCCGTGATAGCCTTTTCCGGCGATGAAATATTGCTGCTACAATGTCGAAGAAGATATTTAGTTTCAGTGGTTTAGCCCAGGCGGTGCAGAGCCTATGAAAGCTCTGCACCGCCGGAGATTTTTGTTACTCGGCTGGCGTTGCCAAAGGAGCAATCGTGCCCGGATTGTGGCCGGAATCACCTTCGAAGGTGCTGGCATGATGGCTCTTCAGCTGTCGATTGCCCGTCATCGCACGTATGAGCACGTAGAACACCGGCGTCATGAACAGGCCGAACAATGTCACGCCGATCATCCCTGCAAACACCGCGACACCCATGGCACTACGCATTTCCGCACCGGCTCCCGTCGATGTGACGAGAGGTACCACGCCCATGATGAAGGCCAGCGACGTCATCAGGATCGGTCTGAGCCGCAGGCGGCTGGCCTCGATCACGGCCTTGAATGGCGTCGCCCCGGCAAACTCCAGTTCCCGCGCAAACTCGACGATCAGGATGGCGTTCTTGGCGGATAGCCCGACAAGCACGATCAGCCCGATCTGCGTGAAGACATTGTTGTCTCCCGCCGTCAGCCAGACGCCGGTGAGGGCGGCGAGCAGCCCGAGCGGCACGATCATGATGATCGACAGCGGCAGTGACAGGCTTTCATATTGTGCCGAGAGAACGAGGAACACCAGGAGGATCGACAACGGGAAGATAAGGTAGGCCGAGTTGCCCGCAATGATCTCCTGATAGGTCAGTTCCGTCCATTCGAAGCCGATCCCGGGCGGCAAGGTGTCGGCGGCGATCTTTTCCACCGCGGCTCGCGCCTGGCCCGATGAATAGCCGGGCGCTGCATTGCCGTTCACGTCGGCAGCAAGGAAGCCGTTATAGCGCATGGCGCGATCCGGTCCCGCACTCGATGAGACGTTGACGAGGGCCGACAACGGGATCATCTCGCCCGAACCGGATCGTACCTTGAGGTCGCCAATATCTTCAGACTTGGCCCGGAAATCCGACTCCGCCTGCATGCGGACGGAATACGTACGGCCGAATTTGTTGAAGTCGTTGACATAGACCGAGCCTAGATAGATCTGCAGCGTGTTGAAGATTTCCGGCAGTGATACGTTGAGTTGGCGTGCCTTGGCGCGATCAACATCGGCGTAGAGCTGTGGAACATTGATCTGATAGCTGGTGAACAGGCCTGTCAGCTCCGGCGCAGTCGCCGCCTTGGCGAGGAACGCCTTGGTTGCGTCGTCGAGAGCCTGATAACCAAGACCGTTGCGATCCTCGATCTGGAGCTTGAACCCGCCGATCGAGCCGAGACCCTGTACGGGAGGCGGCGGGAAGACGGCGCTGAACGATTCCTGGATGCCGGCAATCTGCTGATTGAGTGCCATGGCGATAGCACCGGCACTCAAGTCTGGTGTCTTGCGCTCCTCGAAAGGTTTCAACGAAACGAAGACAACGCCGGCATTCGAACTATTGGTGAAACCGGCGATGGACAGGCCGGGGAAGGCAATCGTGCTTTGCACGCCGGGTATCTTCAACGCCATATCGCCGATGCGGCGCACGACCGCTTCCGTCCGGTCTAGCGTCGCACCATCCGGCAGTTGGGTGAAGCCGACCAGGTACTGCTTGTCCTGCGGCGGAACGAAACCGCCCGGCACGCTCTTGAACATGAACGCGGTCGCGCCGATCAAGACGAGATAAATCCCCATCATGATCGTTTTGCGCGAGATAACGCCGCGCACGCCTTTGCTGTAACCGTTGGCTCCCCGTGTGAACACGGCATTGAATCCACGGAAAAGCCAGCCGAGCGTCAGATCCATGAAGCGCGTCAAACGGTCCTTCGGCTGGTCATGTCCCTTGAGCAACAATGCCGCGAGGGCAGGCGACAGCGTGAGGGAGTTGAATGCCGAGATAACTGTCGAGATGGCGATCGTCAGGGCGAACTGCCGATAGAACTGCCCGGTCAGTCCGGTGATGAAGGCGAGGGGCACGAAAACCGCGACCAGAACCAGCGCAATCGCGATGATCGGTCCCGAAACTTCGCGCATCGCCTGTACTGTCGCTTGCCGAGGGGCCAGACCGTTCTCGATATTTCGCTCGACGTTTTCAACCACCACGATGGCGTCATCGACGACGATACCGATCGCGAGAACAAGACCGAACAGGCTGAGCGCATTAATCGAGAAACCGAACAGATGCATCACCGCAAATGTACCGACGATCGATATCGGCACCGCAATCAGCGGGATGATCGATGCGCGCCACGTTTGCAGGAACAGGATAACAACCAGAACGACCAGCAATACCGCTTCAAGCAGCGTATGGATGACGGCCTCGATCGAAGCGCGAACGAACTGGGTCGTATCGTAGACGATCTCGTAATCCACGCCTTCCGGCATGGTCAGCTTCATCTCGTTCATCGCTGCACGAACTTCGTCGGCGATCTGGATCGCATTGGAGCCCGGTGCCTGAAAGATCGGGATAGCGACGGCGCTCTTGTTGTCGAGCAGCGACCGTAGCGAATAGTCCGCTGCGCCAAGTTCGATGCGGGCAATGTCGCTCAAATGTGTGATGGCGCCATTGGCGGCAGTCTTGACGATGATCTGGCCGAATTCTTCTTCGGATTGCAACCGACCTTGCGCGTTCACCGTCAACTGCAGATCGACACTGTTCGAGTTGGGCGACGCACCGATGGTACCGGCAGCAGCCTGCACGTTCTGGGCACGGATCTCGTTAAGAACATCGGTTGCCGAGAGGCCGAGTTCCGCGGTCTTCTGCGGATCGAGCCAGATACGCATCGAATAGTCGCCGGATCCGAACAATTGCACATCGCCGACGCCGTTGATGCGGGCGAGGCGATCCTTGATGTTGATCAGGGCGTAGTTGCGCAAGTACGTGATGTCGTAGCGATCATTGGGCGAGATGAGGTTGACCACCAGCATCAGGTCAGGCGAACTCTTGACCGTGGTGATCCCGAGGCTGCGCACTTCTTCCGGCAAGCGCGGTTCCGCCTGCGAAACGCGGTTCTGCACCAGCTGCTGCGCCTTGTCCGGATCTGTACCAAGCGCAAAGGTCACAGTCAGCGTCATCTGGCCGTCTGCCGTCGCCTGGCTGCCCATGTAGAGCATGCCTTCAACGCCGTTGATCTGCTCTTCCATCGGCGTTGCCACTGTTTCGGCAATGACCTTCGGATTTGCCCCCGGATATTGCGCCCGCACCACGATCGATGGGGGCACGACATCCGGATATTCCGAGACGGGCATCGTCGTCAGCGCAATCAAACCGCCAAGGAAGATGATGAAAGAAAGAACGCCCGCAAAGATCGGGCGGTCGATAAAGAAATTGGAGATATTCATATCAATTCCACCTGCCCGATGCGGGGCTCTTGATAGTTATTGTTTCACCTTGGCCTGGTCCGCCAGCGCCTGCTGGTCTGGGGCTTTGTTGCCCATCGCGACCATCTCCGGTGCAACGAGCGAGCCAGGGCGAATACGCTGCAAGCCATTGACGACGACCTTGTCATCCGCCCGCAATCCAGCCGTGACGATCCGTAGGCCATCGGCCTTGGCGCCAAGCGAGATTTCGCGATACTCGACGACGTTTTTCGAATTGACGACCATGACGAACTTCTTGTTCTGGTCGGTTCCAACAGCCTTTTCGTCGACCAGCAATTCGTTACGCTCGTTGGCCTGACCCATGCGGACTTTGGCGAACTGACCGGGCATCAGCTTGCCATTGGCGTTATCAAACACCGCGCGAACCTTGACGGTACCGCTCGTCGCATCCACGCTATTGTTGATCAGCTGCAGCTTGCCGGTGATCCCGTCCTGGCCGTGCACATCCATCTGAACCGGGATGCGGTTGACGAAGTCGCGGCTGTTCAAGCCCTCGGGAAGATCGGCGAGCGCATTGGCGACGACGTTCTCATCGGCCTCGAAACTTGCATAAATCGGGCTGATCGAAACCAGCGACGTCAGTAACGGCGCGCTTGGTCCCTCGGCGATGAGATTGCCGGGGGTGATCTCGATACGTCCGACCCGGCCGCTGATCGGTGCGCGAATATCGGTCCAGTCGAGGTTGAGCATGGCGGTCTGCAATACGGCCTTGGCCGCTTCGAGGTCCGCCTCGGCGCTGGTCTGAACATTCAGACGTTGATCGTAATCGCTCTGGGATGCAAAGCGCGATGTCACGAGCTGCTTGCCGCGTTGAAGTTCGCTCTTGGCATAGGCGAGCTTCGATTCGGCAGAGGCCACCTGCGCCTTTGCGCGCGCAACTTCAGCCTCATATGGCGCCGGGTCGATCTTGACCAGAAGGTCGCCCTGCTTGACGATTGCACCTTCCTTGAAGGCAACGGACTGAATGGCGCCGGCGACGCGTGAGCGTACTTCAACGGCATCGACCGCCTCGAGCCGACCAGAGAATTCGCTCCACTGCGTAACGAGCTTTGGCTGTACGACCGCAACCGAAACAGGCGTCGCTGGCGCAGGCGCGGCCTGACTCTTTTCGCCTTCCGCGTGGCTCTGCTGCATGTCCAGGAAGTGCGAGCCGCCGACAGTGGCAAGTGTCAGAACCAGAGCGCTGGCATAGAGGCTTTTTCTTAAAGTGCTGATTGACATCGTGGTCATCCTGCTTTGAAAGTTTCCGCCATTGGGAGGGTGGCGAATCTGAATTCGATCATCGAATTGAGCATTGACGTTCTATACCGAGCGGTATAGAACGGCTGATATAAGGCGGCGATGTAACAGCTGTCAATGGAATTTTATACCGAGCGGTATAATTCTTTTAGGGAGTGTTGTCCATGGGACGGCCCAGGGAATTTGATGCGGATGACGCCTTGCAGACGGCTTTGGAGCTATTCTGGCGAAAAGGCTATGAGGGCACGTCGATCACTGACCTGACCGACGGCATGGGTATCACCAAGCCCAGTCTTTACGGAACTTTCGGCAACAAGGAAGAGCTCTTCCGCATGGCGCTGCAGCGCTACGAGCAGAACTACATGGCCTTCTTCTGGAAGGCACTGGAGCAGCCGACCGCGCGGATTGTTGCGCTGGATATATTGCATGGCTTTGCCAATGCCCAGACTGAAGAATGCAATCCCGGTGGATGCCTTGGTATCAATGCGGCCATGGGCTGCAGCGAAGCCGCGGAAGCGATCCAGAAAACCATTATTGAGCGTCGCCAGATAGGGCAGAAGGCGCTTACGCGGCGTTTCGAACGCGCCAAACGTGAAAACGATCTTCCCCCTGATAGCAATCCTGACGATCTTGCCCGCTATCTCTTGACCATCGCCCAAGGCACTGCCGTCCAGGCATCGAGCGGCGCTGGCCGGGACGAGCTTTACCGGCTGATCGACATTGCCATGAAGTCTTTTCCAGGCTCGAACTAGAGCAATTTCAGGAAAATCGCTTCATGGCGGGTTTCATGTTTTTATGAGCTTTCGATTGGGTAACTCTCTTAGACTTAAGGCGAATTGACTCCTGTCCGCTGGACCGAATTAATCACAGACTCTTATTTAATCGGCTTAAACCGCCCTGGGAGGAGCGCGGTTTCAAGCATGGTTGGTTGCAACCACCCTCGCGCCCTGA
>NZ_QPJM01000016.1 GCF_003337575.1 Phyllobacterium bourgognense | reverse complement strand
GAAAAGGACCTCGGACCGGCTACCGACAAGATGGTTAAAGAGATAAGGTCATTCAATCCGGATCAAACATGGGATTCGGTTGACGACTGATCGCGGCGTTCAAAAGGGGGACAGCGATGAAACTTTTCAATACTTTGGCATCGGCGCTTGCGGCTGGCTTGCTGTTTGCAAGCCCGGTCTCGGCGGCGGACATTACTTCGCCGATGGCGCCGGAACTCAAGCAAATCGAAAAGGATGGTTGGACCTTTGCGGTCGCCCCATATTTCTGGGCGGCGGGCATGTCCGGCGATACGGGTCTCTTCGGCCTGCCGACAGTGCACATGGACATGGACTTTGGCGACATCCTCAACGAGCTCGATTTTGCCGCCATGGCCATTGGCGAGGCGCGCTATGATCGCTACAGCATTTTCACCGATATCATGTATACGAAGATCTCCAGTGGCCGGGGCACGCCGCGAGGTATTATCGCAGACAATGTCAGCGTGACCTCCGAAACCTTTGCCGGGCTCGTCGGTGCCGGGTATTCGGTGTTGCAGAGCGACAGGGGCAACCTTGATCTGGTTGCCGGGTTGAGGGTTTGGAATGCCAGCACCGAGATTGCGTTCAGCGGCGGGATTCTCGATGGTGTGAAGCGTGAAGACAGCGCGACCTGGGTCGATGGCCTCGGCGGAATACGCGCCAAATATTCGATCACCGACAAGGTGTATTTTACGGGGTGGGGTTTGGTTGGTGGCGGTGGTGCTGATGTCGACTGGGATGTTGCCGGTGGCATTGGCTACAATTTCAACGAAAAGGTTTCAGCGGTCGCCGGTTATCGGGCGCTTGGCGTCGACTACAGCAATGACGGTTTTGTCATGAATGTCGTCCAGCAGGGACCGATCTTCGGCGTCGTCATGCATTTCTGACAGCCAGGCCAGCCCGCCGCGAGCGGGCGGCAAGGCCCGAATATCACATGTCGCACTTCTGATAGGTGACATACATGTTATCGCCGAAGGGGTCGAACCTCTGAAACGTATTGGCGTCGACGATCTTGAACGTCTGGGTCATGTCGCTCTCGATCATTGAGTCGGTGCAGGACAACGTCGCCGAGAGGCGATCCTTCTGTTTCTTCACGCTCTTTGTCGTGCACACGGCATTCGGCCCTGTAACCTTGCTGCCACTGATCAACAATCCCGTTGAAGTCGAAGCCGTCCGGTCCTTGAACTCGATTGTCTTGCCGACTTTCTTGAATGTGTCCTCGCACTTGGTTCCGTTCATGGTCCAGGCGCCTTGCAGATCCTTGATCGTGGCCGCCGTGGCGTTGGTTGCCAGACAGAGACCGAGGACACCGCCCGCCAATATGACTTTGCCGAATTTGCTTTTCATCTAATTGCTCCGTGATCCATTTCACCCCGGCAACAATAGATGTTGGGCCCGACACTGGAAATGCAACGGCGGCAAATATACGGCTACGATACGGTAAATGCGCCTCCCGTCTTAAGGAACTGCGAGCAGAAGTAAGAAGGCGATGAAGACGACGAGATGCACCATGCCCGTGAGCACGTTGGTGCGTCCCGTTCCGAAACTGTGAATGCTGATCAAAAGGACCAGTGCCAGGAGTACCGTATCGCCGGACGAAAGGCCGAGCGTGAGTTCCCGCCCGGTGATGAGGCTTGCCATGCCGACGGCTGGGATAGTCAGCCCGATTGTCGCCAAGGCCGAACCGAGCGCAATGTTGAGGCTGCGCTGCAATTCATTGTTAAGCGCGGCACGTATGGCGGCCAGACCTTCAGGCAGAAGTACCAGTGTCGCGATAAAGGCGCCGACGATCGCATCGCTCTGCGCGACGTTGAGCGCGGCAAGGCCGTCCTCGATACCGACGGCCACCTGTTCGGCGAGCAGGACGATGCCAACCAGTCCGATCACCAGGAAAAATGCATTCGCGTAAAGTGCCCGCCTGGATGTATTTCCTGCATGAACACCGGCATAGGCGGCGCTTTCATCGAGGAAATCATCACGATGCCTCACCGTCTGCGCGAACACGAAACTCGCATAGAGCAGTACCGAACAGAGGCTGACGAAGACGAGCTGCACTGGCGAAAAGGTGCCCGGGTCCGTCGAAAGCGTGTAGTTGGGCAGCACCAGCGTCAGCACCGTCAGGGCCGTCAGAACCGAAAGGATGGCGCTTGTTCCCTGTCGTTTCAGATCCTGCTGGCGATGTTGCCATGCCCCTAGCGTGAGACAAAGGCCGACCACTCCGGCGCAGACGATCATGACCGTCGAGAAGACGGACTCGCGCGCCAGCGTCGGATTGTTTTCACCGTGCAGCATCATCGAGACGATAATCGAAACTTCCACGGTCGTAACGGCGAAGGTGAGCAGCAGCGTTCCGTAGGGCTGGCCAAGGCGGAACGCCAGGGCTTCCGCATGTTCGAGAACGACGAACACGGTGACAAGCAGCACACAGAGGGTGAAAAATGAAACCAGGACCGTAACCCAGGCATGACCATGGCCGCCAGGAACACCGAAGAGCTGTACCCCCATGGCAAGTGCCAGCGCTCCTGGCGGTACCAGATATGACGAAACCGGCAGGCGATGGGAGATCATAGGCGCGAATCCCGGGATGAAAGAGTTGTCATACTACCGCTCCAGGTTTCGCCCAACCATAAAACCTGTCGGGCTGGCCCTTCATGTATGAAAGGCTCTAAAATCGCGTTCAGTAAGGCAGACCGACATAGTTTTCAGCCAGCACCATGGAAGCGGCGCGGGAATGAGTGAGATAGTCGAGTTCGGTCTCCTGGATCTTCTGATCGAATTCCCCCGTATCCGGAAAACGATGCATAATTGTTGTCATCCACCAGGAAAAACGCACCGCTTTCCAGACACGTGACAGCGCCCGCGCCGAATAGGCGTCGATGCCCTTATCCGAACGATCGCGATAGTATTCGGCAAGTCCGGAGAAAAGATAATGAACGTCGCTTGCTGCGAGATTAAGCCCCTTGGCTCCAGTAGGGGGCACAATATGTGCCGCATCGCCGACGAGGAAAAGACGTCCGAAGCGCATGGGCTCCGCAACGAAGGAGCGCAGGGGCGCGATGGACTTTTCGAACGAAGGTCCGGTTATCACCGCCTCCGCATGGTGGGGAGGCAGTCGGCGCCGCAGCTCGTCCCAGAAGCGATTGTCGCTCCAGTCCTCGATCTTCTGGTCGAGCGAGCATTGCACATAATAGCGGCTGCGGGTTGTGGAGCGCATGGAGCATAGCGCAAAGCCGCGCGGATGATTGGCATAGATCAGTTCGTGATTGACCGGCGGCACATCGGCAAGGATGCCGAGCCAACCGAAGGGATAGACTTTCTCGAAGACGCGTAGCGATTTCTCCGGGATGGATTTGCGGCTGACACCATGGAAACCATCGCAGCCGGCAATGAAATCGCAGTCGATACGATGGGTGATGCCATCTTTTTCATAAGTGACATAGGGCGAATTGCCATCGAAATCATGCGGCTGAACATTGCTTGCATCATAAATGCTCTCGCCGCCGCTCTTTTCGCGCCGTTCCATCAGGTCGCGGGTGAGTTCCGTCTGGCCGTAGACCATGACCCGCTTGCCGCCGGTAAGTCCAGTCAGGTCGATGCGATGATCGCGTCCGTCGAAGACAAGAGAAAAGCCGTCATGCGGTAGCCCTTCAGAATGCATTCTCGTGCCGGATTTCGCCTTGTCGATCAGTTCGACTGTGCCTTCCTCGAGAACACCCGCGCGGACGCGGCCGAGGATATAATCCTTGCCGACGCGATCGAGGATGATGTTGCCGATCCCGGCATCGCTCAAGAGCTGTCCGAGCAGCAGGCCGGATGGCCCCGAGCCGATGATGACGATCTGGGTACGCATGATCCCCCGCATTTTTGGCTCAAGTCTGTACCGGCGCGGCTCGGACAGCAAGGAAGATTTTAAGGGCCAAGTTTGCACCACCGGCATGCGTGGTTCGACAAGCTCACCATGAGGGAGGTGAGTTGATTGCAGGGAGTTGATGTGCAGCGTTGGCGTCACGCTCTTGGGTGGAGCGATTATTACTGCAACCCACAATTCTCCCTCATGGTGAGCATCCTGAGCCTGTCGAAGGGCGAACCACGCACAGCAGCATTGCAGACAACCAGAAGTCTTAACCTTTCACCGCACCTGCCGTCATGGAACCGCTGATCTGTCGGTACATGATGATGCCGATCAGCATCGGCGGCAATGCGCCAACGATCATGACGGCCGACGCCGCGCCCCACTGAATGCCTCCGCCGCTTGCCGCGAAGAAGAACGAAGCGCCGACTGTCATCGGAACGGCTCTGTTTGACGTCAGCATCAGCCCGAACAGGAATTCGTTCCACGCTGTGATAAACCCGAAGATGAAGACTGTGGCGAGCGCGGGACGGCAGACCGGCAACATCATCCCCTTCATTATTCCCCATTTGCTCATACCGTCCAGCTTGGCCGCCTCATCGATCTCGATGGGGACTTCCGCAATCGCGTTGACGAATACGATCAACGAAAGCGGCAGGTTGACTATCGTCAGGATCAGTCCGAGACCAAGTTGTGTGTCGAGCAGGCCGGCAAACTGGAACATCATGTAAAGCGGGATCGCAAAGATGATCAGCGGCACCGCTCGCAGATTGACGATCAGCGGCATCAGGACCTTGCGGCCATATCTGCCGCGCGCAATGGCATAGGCTGCCGGAAAAGTAATGATCATGGCGAGCACCGTGCCGATCAGGGACGCCGCCAGGCTATTGAAGAGATAGGCGAAAATGTTCAACCGGTCGCTCACCTGTAGAACCGTCGCATAGTTTTCGAGGGTAGGGCTCGAAATCCAGAATCCCGGATTGACCGAGATTTCCTTGCCGCTCTTGAACGAGGTGAGCAGCGTGACGATAACCGGAAAATTCAGCGCAAGAGCAGCAACGGCATAGACGATCCAGCGTGCGAGTTTGATCATGACGCAGCGCCTTTCCCGCGGCGCGAAAGCCATGTCAGCGCGTACAAACCAACGAAGGACGCCAGGAACAGGATGACGGAAGCGGCGATTGCCTTGCCGATGGCACCCTGTTTGAAGAAGGCCTCGTAGATGTAGATCGGCAGCGATGTGGTCGAGCCGCCTGGACCACTGCCGGTCAGCGTATAGACATTGTCGAACACGCGGAATCCATCGATAAACCGGATGAAGAAAGTGAAGATGAGCGTCGGCCGCATCAGGGGCAATTCAATCGCCGTAAGGATTTGGCGAGCGGAAGCACCATCGATGGCCGAGGCTTCGCGCACGTCGTTCGGAATGGCCCGATAGGCGGTATAGAAGAGTAGCAGCGCGAAGGGTGTCCACTGCAATGTCTCGACGACGACAAGGGTCCAGAAGGCATTTTCCGCATTGAGGAATGACGGGCTGTCGCCAAACCACAAATACAAATAATACGGAACAGGGCCGACGAACTCGTGCAGCACGAGCCGGTACATCAGGCCGATCATCGCCGGCGCAACCATCAACGGCAACATCAGCGGCGCCATGAGCCATGAGCGCTTCTCGATCAGAGGCGACAGGAATACGGCGAGCCCGAGACCGAGCACACATTCCAGAATTGCCGTGATTACGCCGAAGCGCAGTGAAAACCAGCTGGCCCGCCAGAACTGCGCATCGCCGAGCACCTCGCCGTAGTTCCCGAAACCGACGATTTCCGGGCTGCGCAAATTCGTGAAACTGACGCGGGAAAGGCTGTAGACGAGATCGATCAGGATCGGAAATCCGAGGAAAAGCAGGAGAAACCCGACCAGCGGGCTCGCAAAAATTCTCCAGCCTTTGTGGTCCAAATCGACCATGTTTTTCCTTCAAATGGCTCGGAACAAGATGCTTATCTCCCCCCTTGTGGGGGGCCGAAGGCGGGCGAGATCCGTGGCTTGCCCCGGTAGCGATTTCAGCATCTTAGCTCTTGCTAAGTGCTAGAAATCGCAAGAGAGGGGATTTTGCTTCACTCATCCGCATCTGCTGGCGCTTCTATTGCTTCAGCAGTTTCTCCATGCCAGCCTTTGTATTGGCAAGCGCTTCGTCCAGGGTTTCCTGCCCCGACCAGTAGCCGGTGAATTCCTTCGCCTGCAGTTCGTAAACCGGGAAGGCACTGGCTGAGGTGGCTCCCGTCATGACATAGCCATAGGCGCCGGCATATTGACCGAGCGTAACGAGATCCGGCCGCTCCTTGGCAATCTTTGCCGCAACATCGGGGAGGAGCGCAGGCGAACCACCGCTGCGGGCATAAAGCAGGGCAGTGTCCTCGGTCGCCAGCCATTGCAGGAACTTGGCGGCACCTGGCTTGTTCTTGGCGTTCTTGTTGATGCCGAGCCCGAGGCCATGGATATGGTCAGCGCGGCCTGCCGAACCGGCTGGGGGCGCAACGATACCGACATTCTCGGCAACCGCTGGAGATTTGGCGGGATCGGTGAGTTCGCTGGCTGCAGCATTCCACTGCAACGCCGTCGCCACCTGACCGGAACCGAACGCAGCATTCGTTTCAGCATATTCATAGGACAGCGAATCCTTTGGCGAAGCACCCGCATCATAGAGCTTTTTGTAAAGTTCCAGCGCCGTCCGGTAGGCCGGAGAGTCGATTGTGATATTGCCCGAAGCATCCATCCAGTCGCCGCCGTTGGCACGGGCCACGGACTGCCACACCATGATGTTGAAGAGAAGGTTCTTCATCTGCAGCACCGTGCCGTAGCGAACCGGGCTTTCGGGATTTACGGACTTGGCGAAATAAAGCGCGGTCGCCGCCCAGTCATCCCAGGTCCAGCTGTCGGGCGCTTTCGGCTCCAGGCGCCTGCCGAGATATTTCTCGCTGATCTCGGCATATTTGGCCCTGGCTGCCGGATCGGCGAGAAGCGCGTCGATCAAATCCTTGCGGTAATACATGAAATGTAAGGAGAGGTCGGTCGGGACGCCGTATTGCTTGCCATTGAACTGCATTGTCTTCAGGACCGACTCGCCAAATACCTTGGCCGCATCCGGGCCGAGGTCGACCGGCTCCATGTAGGACGCATAGCGGCCGATCGAATATGTCGCGAGAAGATTGATGTCGAAGGCGCTCGACCCCGCTGCCATGTCGGCCTGCAACTTGTCGTAGAAGCCATCGCGGCTATAGAAAAGCAGTTCAACTTTGTCCGCGTCGGCAACGCCGCTTTGTGCGTTGTAGGCTTCTGCGACAGCGCGCAACGCGGTTTCCTCCGAACCGCCCGGCCAGCCTAGAACGGTAACCGCGGCGTTGGCGGCACCCAAGGATGTCGTAATGAGTGCGAGGGCCGATAAAGTGATTTTTGTAAATTTAAGCATGTTCTAGCCTCCAAAAATTGAGTTGGATTGTGCAATGGCAAGGTCGGCCGCGCCGATTACCCCCGCATGACGGCCGAGACCGGCACTCACGAGGGTCGGACGCAGCGATATTTTGGGAAATGTGAATGCGCCCCGAACCTGATCGATATAGCCTTCTGCAAGCCCGATACCGCCGCCAATGACGATACACTTCGGATCAAGGGCCAGCTGTATGTTCTGGCAGAGTATAGCGAGTCTGCGGGCGGAAATTGCGATAATATGCGATGCCCAGGGCGCCCCGGACCTCGCTGCGACGAAGATGGCAGGTGCCTCCAGCTCATAGCCCGCCTTGCAGGCTTCCGCATTCATCCAGTGACCGGAAATACTGTCTTCAAGCGGTCGGTGCGAGCATTCAAAGTAGCCCTGAAACAGGCCGAAATGACCGGCGGTTCCTTGCAAGAGCCTGCCGTTGATGACGATGCCTCCGCCAATGCCGGTCGAGACCGTGAGGAACACCATGTCCTTCTGTGCGCCGGCGCCAAACCGATGCTCGCCCCAGGCGGCGCATTGCGCATCGTTGACGGCAATTGCATCGACGCCGAACGTACCGCGCAACCTGTCGATGAGCGGATAGTCTTGCGGCAGGTTGAGCGTTGCCGGATTGAGCGCCTGCCAATTTCCGTCGACGACAATCCCTGTGACGGCAGCAGCAACCCGCCCATAGGAGCCGCGCCAGTTGGAGACCTTGGTGGCGATAACGTCGATCCAGCCGTCGGGACCAAGATTGTGGTCGGTAGCAAATTGCACCTCCTCGATGACTTTGCCTTCTTTCACCAGGCACGCCATCGTTTTCGTACCGCCGACATCGATCGCAAGCACGGCTTTGTTGGTTGGCCCCCTAAGCCCCGCATCCATTGCCTGCCTGAACCATGAGGTGACATGCTCGGTGCGGGTGATGGCGGAGCCGACCACGACGCTGAATGCGCCCCGGCGAATTGCCTCCGCTGCCTGTTCGGGCGTCCGGATGCGGCCCTCCGCGATCACATAAGGCGTCAGTTTGCGCAGTCCGGCGATCAACTCGAAATCTGGCGCATCGGGAACCGGACCGCCGGTATAGCCGGACAGCGTCGAGCCGACACAATCGGCACCCGCGGCCAACGCGGCGCGGCCATCCTCGACCGACGAACAGTCCGCCATCGCCAAGGCGCCCTTGGCGTGAATGGCCGCAATGATATCTGCGACAGTATCCGGCCGCGGCCGCGATGTTGCGTCGAACGCGACAATCTGTGCGCCGGCATCGATCAGCGCCATTGCGTCGGCCACGTCGGGCGTGATCCGGACGGGCGACGTTTCAAGATCTTTTTTGACGATGCCGATGATAGGCGCGTCCGTCACCTGGCGGACCGCTCGCACATATTCCACCGACTCGATCCTGAGTGCGCTTGCACCTCCCGCGATCGCCGCCAAGGCAAACGCCGTGACCATGTCGGCACGATCCATCGGGCCGTCCGGAACCGGCTGGCAGGAGACGATAAGGCTGCGTTCGAGATCCCCGATTTTCACTTCAAAATCCTCGCTTATGGCGAGAACGATATCCAGTTCATACCAGATTGCAACCAGTCAAAAACTGGTATTAGCGGCTTAGCTCCGTAACGAAATCATAGAGATCGCCGCGATACCTTGTTTCGGTAAATTCTACGGGCTGGTCGTCGGCAAGGAAACAACGCCGTTCAATGATAAGCAGCGGTGCGCCAACCGCACATTTCAAGAGCTCGCTGTCACGCACCGAAGCAGGCCGCGAACGCAGCCGTTGTATGGCCCGCTGGGGCAGCGCACTGCGCTTTGCCAGTGCCTCGTAGAGGGAGTCGCCAACGAGGTCGGGCGATGGCAGAAACTTTGCCGGAACGACTGCAGTCTCGTAGGCGGCGGGCTCTCCGTCAGCAGTTCGTATCCGTTTCAAGCGAATGATATCGGCATTTGGCGGCAAGGCGAGCGCCATCGCTTCGGCCGGGGATGGTCGACTTATTTCCTTGGAAATCCAGATACATCCGGGTTCAAGCCCCCGTGCAACCATATCTTCGGAAAAGCTCGCAAGGGTCGAAAGCGATTTCTCGACGGGAACGCTCACTTCAGTCTTCGCGCCATGCCGCCGCCGCAAATGGCCATCCTGGATAAGAAGTTCCAGAGCCTTTCTTACAGTCACACGCGAGAGGACAAGAGCCTCCGCCACGGCCCGCTCGCCCGGAAGAGTAGACCCGCGTTTGATGCGGTTGCTGATGATGAGATCCTGCAGCGCCATCTTCAATTTCTTGTGCAGGGGAATTCCCGTTTCGAACGCATCGATCCGCGACCGGATCTCCGCAAACAGCTGCTGGCGGTCCATGATTTCTCCTTGCCAGCGGTCTTCCCAAAGGCTGGATGTTCACCCTCGCATTATTTTTTTGGAAATCCAACTGGTATTATCTATAGGTGGTTTTCAACTGGGGATAGCAAGAGAGCTTGGGGCAAATCGATTTTGCGTAGCACGTTCTTATTTCTGTAAAGCTTTTGCATGAAATGGTGTCATTTTCGCACGCGAACATCCGATTCCCGCACGAGAATCCTCGAATCCGGGACGGATTTCGCTACGCAGGATTGAAATTTACGTGCGATCAGTTGTAACTGCCGGGATTCAAACATAATCGAACGATCTATTGCAATTTCCTGTAGATCGACCTTTTGTGAAAGCCTGCAGAAAAATCACGGAAAGAGAGACGTGCATCAAGAGGTTTCGCTCTTAGCGACGGTGGCGATCGGCTTTGTGTTTGCCGCAGTCTTCGGCTATCTGGCCGATCGTCTGCGCTTGCCGCCGCTGGTCGGCTATCTCGTTGCCGGCATCATGATGGGGCCGTATACACCGGGCATCGTCGCCGATAGCGGGCTTGCCTCGCAGCTCGCGGAAATGGGCGTTATCCTTTTGATGTTCGGTGTGGGCCTGCATTTTTCCGCCTCCGATCTGTTGGCGGTTCGAGGGGTTGCGGTTCCGGGAGCGCTGGGGCGTATCCTGCTTGCCACCCTGCTCGGCATCGGCCTTTGTTCGTTGTGGGGCTGGGGTCTTGGCGCGGGCATCGTCTTTGGCCTAAGTCTTTCCGTCGCCAGTACCGTGGTCCTGCTCAAGGCGCTTGAAGAGCACAATCAGGTGGACTCCGTAAATGGTCGCGTGACCGTCGGCTGGCTCATCGTCGAGGATCTGGCGATGGTTCTCGCCTTGGTGCTGTTGCCAGCATTTTCGGGGGTTTTGGGGGGGAATGCGGACGTAGCAGCTGGAGAGGCTGGTGGCCTTGCCATCACATTGACCATCGGCATAACCCTGCTCAAGGTCGGTGCTTTTACGGTGATGGCTATATATTTCGGGCCTAAGGTCGTTCCGTGGATTCTCACATTGGTTGCCCGCACCGGCTCACCCGAACTGTTCACGCTTTCCGTTCTCGCCGTTGCCCTCGGCATCGCCTTTGGCTCGGCGGAGATTTTCGGCGTATCCTTTGCGCTCGGGGCGTTTGTGGCAGGCGTGGTCATGAGCGAGTCGCATCTCAGCCATCGTGCCGCGGCCGACTCCCTGCCCCTACAGAATGCGTTTGCAGTACTGTTTTTCGTTTCTGTCGGGATGCTTTTCGACCCCTATGTCATCATCCGCGACCCGCTTGCGGTTGCTGCAGTGCTGGCGCTGATCATCTTTGGTAAATCGTTGATTGGGTTTCTGATCGTCGTCCTCTTGCGCTATCCGATTGCGATGGGCCTGTCGGTCGCTGCCGGTCTGGCGCAGATCGGCGAGTTTTCTTTCATTTTGGCTAGTCTCGGTGTTTCGCTCGGCCTTTTGCCACGTGAGGGACAGGACCTCATACTCGCCGGTGCCATCCTGTCCATCACCGTCAATCCACTCGTCCTGCTCGGTGGCGAATGGCTACAAAAAGTCGTTCGTCGAAAGTGGCCATCGCTGTTTGAACAATACGGAAAGAGCAAGCATGACGCACTTTGCCGTGAGCTGGAGCGTATCCGGAAGATCAGCGATGAAAGAAACAGGCAGCATCAGCTGGAAATGCAGCAGCTGATCGAGACTTTCCCGATGTTTGCCCAGGTCGACGAAAATTCTCAGGAAGAGCTTCTCCTGTTGTTTCGGCCGAAGGTGGCGTCGCCGGGCGAACGCGTCATTCGCGTCGGCGATCGTGGCGATGGCATGTATTTCATTTCCTCGGGAGCAGTAGAGGTTCAACTGGAGGACGAGCCGGTTCGCTTGAAGGCTGGTTCCTTCTTTGGTGAAATGGCGCTTCTGAGCGGTGGGCGCAGGACCGCAGACGTCATTGCAGTCGATTTTTGTCAGTTCCTGGTTCTCGAGCGCCGGGATTTCAACGTTTTTATGTCGAAGCATCCCGCACTTCGGGCCGCAGTTAGCGATATGGCTAAAGCGAGAAAAGCGATGAACGTTTCACGCAGGAAACGCAATCAGTCGCTCGATGCGACGTGATTGCTAATCCGACATCAGCGACAGCGTGGAAAATCCCCGCATCGCATCGGCCACGAGACACTTGTCGGTCAAGGTCAATCGATTGCCCGTCACGATATCCTGAAAATCCTTGCCATTGATTTCCGCTGGAATATGCACGGCGGTATCGCCCCATGCGGGTATCGGCATAAAGGGTTCGTGAAAACGTTTGACCGCTTCGAACGGTTGGCGGGGCACGGCGACCAGACAATAGTCGGATTGACGTTTTCGCAGAAAAGCGATGACGTTTTTCCGCTTCTTGCCGGTTACCTTCAGAGGAATGTATTGGCCGTCGATGAACAGTTCAGGCTTGCGCTTTCGAGCCCGAAGATGGGCGGCGACAAGCCGCTGTTTGACGGCGCCCGTATGCCAATCTTCCAGGAGAATATTCAAGGGGCACTGATCTGCATAGGAAAGCCGGGCAGTCAGCGCATCGAAATCTATGTCATTCGATGCAGGAATATTCGACACGGCGAAATCCCAGGATTCCGCCCCATTGTAGATAACAGGAACGCCGGGAGCAGTTGCCTTCAGGACAGTTTGCGAAAAACTATTGATCGCCCCGGCTATCCAGAAAGGCCGCATGGTCTTTGTGAAGTCCAGCAGGAACGAGCGGTCGGCGAAGAGCTGACCGATATAGTCCATCACGGCCAGCTCATAGGGCTTGTTTATTTCGGTCCAGAAGGAATCCCTTTGAATTTCGCTGATCGCCTTCTGAATGAATGCGCAAAGATCGTTATGAACGGCCTGCAAACTATTTTCATCGTCGATCTGCAACGTCAAAGGCCAGATCGCGCCAAGAGTTTGATAGATCAGCCATTCGGTCTGGGGGTCGGGCGCCAGCGTTTCCTCGATCGTTGCAACATTGCGCGCATGGAGCTTGCGCCAGCGCGCCACCGCCTCGCACCAGATTTCTGGCGCTTCGGACAGAGCGAGTAGCCGCATCCGCGCATCCTCGCCGAATTTTGTGGTGTAGGAAAACGTTGTCGCCAGCATGCCTCTAGGCGCGACCGTGGCTTTGCGCAGCATCTTTTCGTGGAAAAGCTGCACCGAATCCCCGGCATCGCTCGAGCGTAATATGATTTCGTCAAGCGCGATCGGCCCACGACCATATTGGTAAGATTGCTCGATTGCCTGGGCCATGACAGCGGCGGTCAATTGCTGGAATCTCACGATGAATTCACCAATTTTTCCGTCAGGATCATTCGCCGCTTCCAATATGCGCTGCACGAACTTCAGCGGAGCGGGATCGGCAGCGTCAGGACGTGCCAGGATATCGGAAATGGTGGACTGAAGAATGGATCGATAGGATTGGAGGATTCCCGCCTCATTCGAATAAGTCCGGAAAACCGGGAGTTCGATCACGAGATCGCTTACTGCGCGCCTCAGCTCAAGCTCGTCGGCGGCATTCGGTTCTATCAAGATGAGCAGGTCGACCAGTGCCTGCAGTTCCGCAGCGAATCTGCTGTGCAGCACAGCAGACTTTGCAACGCGATAATGGAGTGTACTTTGCGCGCCAATATTGCGGCTGTAGAGCTGTTCGAGTTCAGCCAGCCGTGCGTGATCGACCATGAGGTTCGCGGTCACCGAGATGAACTCGTAGCCTGCAGTTCCATCGACATGCCATGAAGCGGGATAAGGTTCGCCGTTCAGAAGAATCTTGTCGGCGACCAGATAGGCTTTTTCGCCAGCGTGCCGGCGCAATTCCTGCGAATATGTCTCAGGGTCGGCCAGACCATCGATCTGGTTGACACGAAAACCGATGACTTGGCTGATCTCGAGCAGATCGAGCGGAACCTCGTGAAAGTCCTTGAATGGCTGTGTCTTTTCGACCTGAACACCGACAGAATGCATGGATTCGAAAGAGTGGCGATAATTCATCCGGCGGCGAGCCTTCTGACGTGTCACCAGACGCCACTTTTGCGTCGATAGCACGTCTTCGAGCATCGAGATGTCCTGAGAGATATCTTTCAGCCGCGACGCGAGCACGAGACGATGCGCGAGTTCACTGGTGTCGTAGAGTTCCCGCAACCGGACATGAAATTCCTCCGATCGTTGCGGGTCAGCCTCGTTTACCGCGTCCTGGAAATCATTCGAAAGGGCGTTGTCGACCCCGCGAAGAATTGTTTCATAGGATTTCGGATACAGCGGATAAAAGACGTCGGCGTAAGAGACGCCGAGCGCAAATTTGTTCGGATCGAATTTGAGCTGCAGAGTCCCGGCCTGAACTTCTTCGACCAACGGACGTTGTAGAACGGGAAGCGCCAGACGTTTTTTCCAGTCCACATCGAAATGCTCGGCGTAGCGGCTCTTTGATCCCCATTCGAGAACATCAAACCACCAGGGATTGTGGTGCGTAGCTGGCAGCTGGTTTGGATTGATATCGACGATGAGACCCATACCCAACTTGCGAAGTGCAGAATCGAGGACGACGAAACCATCTTCGCCCCCGGCGTCCCTGTCCAGCTTTGTCGGGTTATAGGATTTCTTGCCGCGCCCGACGTCGATCGAGCTGAAAATTGGAGAAATGGTGAGCGTATCGATGCCGAGATTATTCAGGTACGGGACGATTGCCGCTACATCATTGAAGGACAGTCCGTTCCTCAACTGAATACGATAGGCGGAATTGGGTAGGGTCATATTCTTCAAGCAACCCGTTCATTGGCGGAGTGATGATCGCCATGTTGCAGGGCATGGAGATATTCCCGCTGCCACCATTGCGCATCGCGATCGATGACGCGTTTCAGAAGCTTGCGATGGCGCAGTTGCCGTTCTTCCAGCGGCATTGTGACAGCCGTCTTCAAAGCGTGCGCAACCTCGCTGATGTCGTAAGGATTGACAATGAGCGCCTCGCTCAGTTCTTCGGCTGCACCCGCGAACTTGGAGAGGATAAGGATGCCTGGATCCTTGTTGTCCTGAGCGGCGATATATTCTTTGGCCACAAGGTTCATCCCGTCACGCAACGGCGTTACCAGCCCGATCAGACTTGCCCGAAACAGAGGCGCCAGCTTTTCTCTTGGAATGTTACGATTGATGTATTGAACGGGCGCCCAGTTGAAATCCGCGAACCTGCCATTGACCGCGCCGGCAAGCTGCTCGAGTTCGGCCTTGATATCGGAATAGGCGGTGACATCTTCCCTGGAGGGCGAGGCAATTTGCAAGTAGTCGGCATGCCCTTGATATTCAGGACAAATCTCCAGAAATTTTCTAAAGGCTTTCATGCGGTGCGGCAGGCCTTTCGAATAGTCGAGACGATCCGCAGAAATGACCTGGAATCGCTTCAGAACAGTGCGGCGCATGCGTTCGAGTTCGATCGTATCGTCGGTTCTGGCCGACACCTTCGCAAACTGCTTCACATCGATGCCTATCGGGAAATGCCCGATATGGATCGTCCGATCGTTGACGCGAACCAGTTCGGGCGAAATGATTGCCGCATCGGAATGCTCTTTGAGATAGCGATGAAAATTATGGACGTCATTGATTGTCTGGAAACCGATGAGGTCAAACTGCAGCAGGCAATATCGTAGCCATTCGTGACGAGGGACGGCAGAGAAGATGTCGGCAGAGGGGAACGGAATGTGCAGGAAAAACCCGATCCTGTTCTTGTGTCCCCGTTTGCGGAGCTCGGCAGCCATGGGTATCAGATGATAGTCGTGCACCCATATAACGTCGTCATCCCGCAGATGCGGACTGACCATCTCTGCGAACTTCGCGTTGGTTGCAGAGTAGCAATCCACGAACTCCATGCGATAGTCCATCAGGTCAAGGCGATAGTGAAAGGCAGGCCAAAGCACCTTGTTAGCGAAGCCGAGGTAATATTTTTCGTGTTCCTCGGTTGTGAGTGGGGCCGTCAGGCTCGTGACATTGCCGTGCGTCTGAATCTTGGTTGTTGCGGTTTCTTCGGCACCCACGACACTCCCGTCCCAGCCGGCCCAAAGGCCGCCTTGAGCTTTAAGTGCATCCACGATACCGACAGCAAGTCCGCCAATTTGAGTATTCTTTCCCAAATTCGCCGTGCGATTTGAGATTACGACCAGCCGTCCCATAAGATGTCCCTTGCATGCAGTCAGGACTCTAACCAACTCCTCAAAGACTTGATGGTTCCGAAAAAGTCGGCATCAAGTCAACTTTCATTGAACGATTCAGGGCCGGTTGAGTTCTTCAATAACGAGAGTCTGTTTTGAAAGTCGCTGCCGCGAGGCAGATGGCGCGGTTTTTCGAGAACCGGAGCGCAGCGTACTAAGTACGTGAGCACCGGAAGCGCAAAAAATCGCGTCAGATGACCGCAGCAGTAGAGTTTCAAGACAGACTCTGAGAGTTCGAGCAAAGGAAAGAGATATGCAGCCGAGCACGGCGGTTGATACTGCAAACCACCCACTGCCAGACGATCTGAATGGTTGGGCGCTTTTCATAGACATTGACGGCACGCTGATTGATCTTGCGGCAACGCCTGAAAGCATTGTCATTCCTCCAGAATTACCCGTTCAACTCATGAAGCTGTCACAAAAGGTTGATGGTGCCATGGCGCTTGTGACCGGCCGTTCGATCGCTGCAGTCGATGCGATGTTTGAACCCTATTACTTCACCGTTGCAGGGCTCCATGGCGCGGAAATCCGCAGGGAAAATGCAGAAATTCTCCGGAAGGGGATGGAGGCAGCGGCGCTCGACCGCCCGCGCATGGTGTTGCAAAAATTTGCGAGCCGCTGGCCGGGTATGGTGATCGAGGACAAGGGCTTGGGGCTCGCCGTGCATTACCGGCAGGTTCCGGAAGCAGCGATTGCCGCCACGCATGCGGTCGATGGCCTGGTCAAGGATCTCGGTTATGGGTGGAAGCGCCAGGACGGGAAGATGGTCATCGAAATTGGGCCTGCCGGAACCAATAAAGGCATGGCGGTCGCGCATTTCATGGAGACCGCACCCTATGCAGGGCGCAAGCTTCTCGTCATGGGCGATGATCTGACTGACGAGACCATGTTCCGCTATGCCAACGAAACAGGAGGACGCTCGGTAAGAGTGGGTGATCCGCCGTTCGAGAGCGTTGCCGAATTCAAGCTGGACTCTGCAGATACTGTTCGATCATGGATCGCCACGATGGTGGCTCGGCAATGATTTTGCGCCGCCGAGCGACCATTCCCCGGGGCTATTGTCTCTGGCTTAATTTTTCCGATTCGCGTATGTTTTGTCTTGTGCAGGTTTAGGTCCATTGGTACCGCCTCTAGCATGGTACCCTTGGTGCCTTTCCCGCTCGAAACGAGATTGGGAGAATTGCTCATGGCACAATTTCATGTGATCGCTGGCGCAAATGATACCAGCGCCTATCCTGAGGTGCGTAAAATCGGTGTGGCAGATGTTTTTGCTGCGCTTCGTCAAGGGCTCGACGATTTTTGGGAAAAGCCTTCCCACTATGTTTTCCTCTGCCTGATCTATCCTGTCGCCGGCCTGGTATTGGCCCGTTGGTCGTCGGGAGCCAATGCGCTACCGATACTGTTTCCGCTGATGTCGGGTTTCGCTTTGATTGGTCCGTTTGCAGCGCTCGGTCTTTATGAGATCAGCCGCAGGCGGGAACTTGGCCTCGATACATCATGGCAGCACGCACTTGAGGTCAGGCGGTCGCCTGCCATGCCATCGATCTTTGCCGTCGGTATATTGCTCTTTGCGATCTTCATCGTATGGCTGCTCACTGCCCAGGCGCTTTATGTGAACCTTTTCGGTCCAGCAGCGCCGGAGTCCATCAGCGCCTTCCTGAACCAGGTGTTCAACACATCCGAGGGCTGGCGGATGATCATCCTTGGCAACGCGATTGGATTTGTCTTTTCCGTTGTTGTTCTATGCACCAGCGTCATCACCTTTCCGCTTCTTCTCGATAGGGACGTGGGTGCGTTGGCGGCAGTCGTAACATCGATCAAGGCCGTGCTTGCCAATCCGATACCGATGCTCTTGTGGGGCTTGATAGTGGCAGCGCTGCTCTTCGTCGGCTTCTTGACACTCTTCGTCGGCCTGGCAATCTTTATCCCGGTACTCGGCCATGCGACATGGCATCTTTACCGCAAGGTCGTCGCGCCGCTTCCTAGCGCGGAAGTGCAGAATCTGGCGAAACCACGCGCCCGGTGATAGTTAAGCAAATGTGCTAAAGGGGCGGTGCCAAAAGGGTGCCGCCTTTTTATTTTTACTCATGGTCCGGTGCCGAAGAAGGTCATCCGGCTGAGCAGTACGTAGTGCGATTCCGAAACCATCAGCGCCACGAATACCAACACAAGAACGGGCGGTAGCAGGATGGCATAGATGAGAGCCAGCCTTTCCCATGCCATGTGCATGAAAATCGCGACGATCAACCCGGCCTTGAGGATCATGAAAAGTAGAATAAGCGACCACCGCAGATAGCCGTGAAGACCAATGTAGTCGACCATATAAGAGAATAGGCTCAGGACGAAGAGTAGACCCCAAACGACGAGATAGAGCTTGATCGGATGCTCTTGATGTTCCGTATGTGCTGCCGGTTGCGTTGCCGGATGTGCCATGATTGGAGCCCTCACCACAGATAGAAGAATGCGAAGATGAATACCCAGACCAGATCGACGAAGTGCCAGTAGAGGCCGGTGATTTCGACGATTTCATAGTGGCCCTTCCGGCTGGTGAAAAAGCCACGTTTCTCCGTGTCGAAATCGCCGCGCCAGACCTTCCGGGCTATGATGAGCAGGAATATGACGCCGATTGTAACGTGTGTGCCGTGAAAGCCGGTGATCATGAAAAACGTTGAACCGAACTGTGGGGCGCCCCATGGATTTCCCCATGGACGAACCCCTTCGGAGATCAGCTTGGTCCATTCGAAAGCCTGCATTCCCACGAAAGTTGCGCCGAACAATGCGGTCAGCAGCATCAATAGCGCCGTCTTGCGGCGGTCGCGCCGGTAGCCGAAATTAACGGCCATAGCCATCGTACCGCTGCTGCTGATGAGAACGAACGTCATGATGGCGATCAAAATCAGGGGAACTTCGGTTCCGCCGATATTCAACGCAAAGACTTCGCTCGGGTTGGGCCAGGGGACGGTCGTCGACATGCGGGCGCTCATATAGGCCAGCAGGAAACAACCGAAGACGAACGTATCGCTGAGAAGGAAGATCCACATCATGGCCTTCCCCCAGGAAACATTCTTGAATGTTCGCTGGTCGGACGCCCAGTCGGAAGCGAAGCCGCGCAAGCCGTCAGGCCGCGGTTGGGATATTCTGGTTTCGGTTTCCACGACGTCGGTCATTGTCACATCCTCAGGTCAACAGTTGCCGGCAGATATCGACGAAATCATTGGCCCAGCCTGCGAACAGCGCAAAAATGACCAGCCAGACGATGAGCATGAAATGCCAGTACATGGCGCAGAGTTCGATGCTAAGCCGCGCTTCTTTCGGCGGTTCGCCTTGCCATACGTTGAACGTGGTCCGGCTGAGCACCAGGAGACCGCCGAGAATGTGCAGTCCGTGCATTCCCGTAATCAGATAGAAAAAGCTGTTGGCAGGATTGTCGGCGAGGACATAGCCCTCAGACACCAGTTCGCGCCAAGCGAACAGCTGTCCGGCCAGGAAGCCAATGGCGGTTACAAAACTTGCCAGAAGCGCGATTTTCATGGCGTTGGCATCGTTTTGCTGTGCCGAGGATTTTGCCATTTCCAGAGCAATGCTGCTCACGACGAGCGCGGCTGTATTGACCCAGAGGACGCCGGGCAGGGGAATGGCCCACCAATCCTGCAACCCCATGCGCATGAAGTAGGCGCTGATGAAAAGCGTGAACAGCGCCCCAACCACGGCAAGAAATACGCCGAGGCCGATTTTTACAGTGGGTATCGGTGACCGCGTAACCGGGAAAATATCGCTGGCTCGTGCGGACTCTAGCCATGGTTTGGAGGTCAGACGCTGCTGTGCCATCCACCAGATGATGATCGACGCCAGCCCCGCCAGAAAGATCAGGATTGCACTCATGACGCGTGCTCTCGCGACCGGTTCTCGGGATCCGGCTCATTCTGTGGAATGAAATCCTCGGGAGCACCGGGAACACTGTAATCATAGGCCCAGCGGTAGACGACCGGCAGTTCCTTGCCAAAATTGCCATGCGGCGGCGGTGTCGTTGGCGTCTGCCATTCGAGCGTCGTTGCCCGCCAGGGATTTCCCCCGGCGTCCTTGCCCCTGCGAAGGCTCCAGGCGGCATTGAACAGGAACAGGACCTGTGCGGCACCGACTGTCAGCGCCATCAGCGTGATGAAAATATTCAGATCATGCGCCGAAGGCGGATTGACGACGGATTCACCGAGTTCGTAGTAGCGGCGTGGAGCTCCCAGCAGGCCAAGATAGTGCATCGGGAAGAAGATCAGGTAGGCCCCGAGGAACGTCACCCAAAAGTGAATCTGCCCCATGGTTTCATCCAGCATTCGCCCGGTGATTTTTGGATACCAATGGTAGATCGCCCCGAAGATCACCATGATTGGTGCAACGCCCATCACCATGTGAAAATGCGCGACGACGAACATCGTATCGGAAAGCGGAACGTCTACGACGACATTGCCGAGAAACAGTCCCGTCAATCCTCCATTGACGAATGTAACGATGAAGCCGAGCGCGAAGAGCATCGGTACAGTCAGGTGGATATCGCCGCGCCACAAAGTGAGCACCCAGTTGTAGACCTTGATGGCGGTAGGAACCGCGATTATCAGGGTTGTCGTGGCAAAGAAGAACCCGAAATTGGGATTCATGCCGCTGACATACATGTGGTGTGCCCAGACAACGAAGCTCAGCGCACCGATGATGACAATCGCCCAGACCATCATTCGGTACCCGAAGATATTCTTGCGGGCATGGACGCTGATAAGGTCCGATACGATACCAAAGGCAGGCAAAGCGACGATATAGACTTCCGGATGTCCGAAGAACCAGAACAGATGCTGGAAGAGGATCGGACTGCCGCCACCATGTTGCAACTGTGTTCCCATCTCGACAATTGCGGGCATGAAGAAGCTTGTGCCGAGGACGCGGTCGAACAGCATCATGACAGAGGCGACGAAGAGGGCAGGGAAGGCGAGGAGCGCCATGACCGTCGCGGTGAAAATGCCCCAGATCGTCAAGGGCATGCGCATCAATGTCATACCGCGCGCGCGCCCTTGCAGGACTGTGACGACATAGTTCAATCCGCCCATGGTGAAGCCGATGATGAACAGGATCAGCGAACTCAGCATCAGGATGATACCCCAATCCTGCCCGCCCGGCGTGCCGGAAAGCACCGCCTGCGGTGGATAAAGCGTCCAGCCGGCGCCCGTTGGGCCGCCAGGTGCGAAGAACCCCGCGACTAGAACAAGCACGGCAAGAAGGTAAATCCAGTAGCTCAGCATATTTGCGTACGGGAACACCATGTCCCGTGCTCCGAGCATCAGCGGAATCAGGTAATTGCCGAAACCACCCAGGAAGAGCGCAGTCAGGAGATAAATCACCATGATCATGCCGTGCATGGTGATGAACTGGTAGTAGCGGTCGGCATCGATGAAGGTGAAAACGCCGGGGAAAGCAAGTTGCAACCGCATCAACCAGGAAAGGACAAGCGCAACGAGGCCAATCGAAATGGCTGTCAACGAATACTGGATAGCGATGACTTTGGCGTCTTGGCTGAAGACGTAGGTCGTCCACCAGCTATGCGGGTGATAAAGCTCCACATCTTCGACTTCCGCTGCCGGAATGGGATCGTTGATGCTGGATGGAATATTGACCATCTATTGCCCTCCCTGTGTTCGCTCTTTCTCCCGAAGAGCGGTGCCGTTTTCACTGTGCCGTCTGTGGTTCTCCGGATGCTGCCATCATCTGCGTGAATGTCTGCTGCTGCTGCAGCCACGTTTGATAGTCGGCCTCGTTATCGACCACCACCGTTCCACGCATTTGCGGGTGGCCGACCCCACAAAGCTCGGCACAAAGGACTTCGAACGTGCCCGTTCGTGTCGGGGTAATCCAGAAATAGGTGACCATGCCGGGCACCATGTCCATTTTGGCGCGGAACTCCGGAACGTAGAAATCATGCAGGACATCGATCGAGCGCAGCACCATCTTCACCGGCTTTCCAATCGGAAGGTGTAGTTCACCGCCCTGAATGATGATGTCGTCGAGCCCCGCGCTGTCGTTCTTGTTCACGCCGAGTGGATTTTCCGCGGTGATATCTCGGGTTTCCGACGTTCCGAGCTTGCCGTTGGCTCCAGGCAACCGAAAGCTCCAGAGCCACTGTTGGCCCACGACTTCAACTTCGGTCGCATCGCTCGGCACATTGACGAAACGGTCCCATACGAACAAACCGGGCGCAAGCATGGCGACGACGCCGATGGTGGTCAGCGTGGCGAGCCAGAATTCAAGCTTCCTGTTTTCCGGCTCATAATGCGCACGGTTTCCTGGCTTGTGGCGGAAACGCAAGACGCAATAAGCGACGAATAATACCACCGCGACGAACACGAAACCGGTGATCCAGAAAGTAATGATGATTGTATTATCGATGTATTGCCAATTGGACGCGATCGGCGTCCACCACCAGGGACTCAAAAGATGAAACAAGACTGACGCAACTGCAACAAAAGCAAGAATTAAGACTACAGCCATTCTATTGTCCCCTCCCTGCCGGAATCGGCTGTGGACATGAACTCGCAATCCGTAGAACCTCACCCTAGCATTTCAGAAACGAGAAATACAGGTAGTCGTCTCATCGAAAGTATCGGTGCACAGAATATCGGAAATATCGCTGGCGGTTACTATCGTTTCATCGCCGCGCCGTCATCGCCGGCGCGGCGCCTGAGCGGGAATACTGACCCGGTTATAGCTCCACGATAGGCGAAAATCCGCCAAAGATCATGCGCTTGCCGTCGAAGGGCATGCTGGCCATGTCGCCTTTCAGGCGTGGGTCCGCCATCACCTTCGCATTGATGGCATCACGCTTTTCGCGCGATTCATAAACGATCCAGGAAAACACGACGGTCTCGTCGTCTGTTGCGTGCACAGCGCGCGGGAAGGAAGTAAGTTCACCATAGGGTACGTCATCGGCGACGCACTCGACAAAGGCGAGCGCGCCGTGCTCTTTCCAGACCTCTCCCGCTAAACTGGCGAGTTCCTTGTAGGCTTCCAGTTTCGCTTTAGGAACGGCAAGTAAGAACCCATCGACATAGGACATAGAAAACCTCCATTTGCTTGACACGACCAAAGGACGTTGGCGCAAGTGGAAATCCTACATCGTCTTTCAGGTTTTGTCGTCGCTGCGCCACAGCCAGATCGTGACCGAGCCGGAGCGCCCGCGTATTTCCGTTTCGAGCGGTCCGCTCAGAACGCCGGTCTTGTACGGCGCGCTGTCCGGGCCTGCAATGTGCAGGATATCGGTCGTAAGCGCGAGTTCCGCGCGGTTCTTCTTGGCCACTTCCATGAGCCGGCTGGCAACGTTGACCGTATCTCCGGTCGCGGTGATCTGCTGGCGGTCACCGCCACCGAGCCGCGAAGCAACCACTGTGCCGAAATGTGCACCCAGTTTGAACCCGATGCGCGAAGCGGTTGACGCGGGAAGCGAGGCGAGCCACAGTTTCGTTCTGTTCGACAGCCTTATGCAGCAGAGGGTGGCATTGGCCGCGTCTTGCGGATCAGGTTCCGGCAGGCCGAAAAGTATCATCGCGCCGTCGCCCATGAAACTCGTAATGGTTCCGTTGCAGGCCGCGACTTCCTCATCGACCAGCTCGTAAAAGCCGTTCAATAATTCGCGCGTAGCATTAGGTCCAAGAACCTCGCTGAGGCCGGTAAATCCGGAAAGGTCGATGAAAACCACGGCGGCGTCCTGGCGAACAGGCTCGGCCAGAAAATCGGGGTTTCTTGCCAGCCATTTTCCAAGTCCCGGCGCCTGCACGCTTTGCAGCATCGCGCTTTGCCGAGCAAAATGCTGCGCGCGGCGCCGATCGAGCAAGAGCTGGCTTGCTCCGAATAGAAGGAGTGGGGGGACTGCAGCTGCGATAGGAATTGCGGCGCTGAGCCAGATGCCGTTTGCAAACGCAACTATATTGATGACGACCCATGCGCAGACCACTGCGGCTATTGCGGCGAGGCCAATGATACTGCGCCGCCACGCGAGCAGTCCTACGAGAACGACCGGCAGGCCGACAGCAAAGCCTGCATCGATAAGCCGGATATGACGATCGCGGACCGTGGCATCGCCCGCTACAAGCTGGGCTATTGCCGTCGAGATGACCTCCACGCCGGGAAGTACCTGATCGAATGGTGTCGGGAAAACGTCGCCGCCGCCGGTTACTGTCGTCCCCAGAACGACGATCTTGCCGGTAACGTCGTTGGCCTCAAGCTTGCCATCCAGCACCGCAGCGGCGCTGACCGTTTTTATCGTACCCCGCGGGCCGTAGAAGGTCAGGGGAAACGATTGGCCGATATCGGTGCGGATGTGGCGTTCACCCAGCGCGATGCCGCCGGGCTCGAATACAGGGTCGACTCCGGCGGCAAGCGCAACTGCACGCAGTGGAAAAGCAGGCTGGACCTCGTCACCCTTCTTGAACAGCATCGGGATAAATCGCGGCGTTCCGGATTGATCTGTTGCGACGTTCACGATGCCCACCGGCGATATATCGGCAAATTGCTGCTGCGGGAGTAACAAGCTGACCGCATCCGGAATGCGATCGAGTGCGTCGTCGTGTGCAGGCTCTATCAGTTGCTTGCCACTTGCGAACACTGCTGCTCCCGCCAGAAGTGTCGTGGCTTTCCCGAGCGATGACGCGAGCTTGCGATCGCCATCTTCCGGACCGCGATCCACCAGAAGCAAATCCAGCGCAATGACTTTTGGTTTGAGCTCGGCAATTGCGTCGATGAGTGCAGCGAGCGTCGAGCGGGGAACAGGATAACTCCCGACCAGCGTCACCGTCGGGTCGTCAATGGCTATAATTGTGACAGCATCCGGTGCCGGCTTTTTGCCACGGATATTGGTGCGCAGATCGGCGAAGGTAGCCTCGACGCGCTCCAGAAACCAGGTGGTTCCCCGGATGTGCATCAGGCCGAGGCCGGCGCCCCATATGCCCGCAAGGATCAGCGCGACCAGTATCTGCCGTGCACGACTGGACATGGTGATTATTGGCCGAGGCGCGCCATCAATGCGTTGACGCGCGGTTGGGGCCACCGCTTCACGACAAGAGCGCTGGTGCTTTCGTCGACATCAACGCCTTCACCGGGCCCCAGCACCACAGCCGCCGGCGCGGCCTGCCGCCTGACGCTGACCGCACCCCTGACAACGAAAACTGCCGTCTTGCCCGCACTGACATCGACAGCCCATTTCGTACCCCTGACCGCTGCGATAGCCTGCGGCGTGTCGACCACGAACCCGGATGGTGATTTCGGGGCATCGAGCAATATCGCCTTGCTCCGGGCCCGAACCGCATCGACGATGCCGTCACGGCTGCGGTCCAACAATGTGTATCGTGCGCCGCGCTCAGCGGTAATGGTGAGACCGCCACGGCATTTCAATATCTGCCTTCCTGTCCCGCCGACCTGTGTCAGGGCGCATCCAGAATTGGCGGATTGTGCCGAGGCAATTTCTGTGCCGAGCACAAAAACAAAGCCAATGGCCACCGCCGCGCGAAAAATTCCCGCCATTGAGTCCATGGAAATTGCCCCCGTTCACCGGCACCAGAATAGGCGCGGTTTCACCTCCAATATAGAACCTCCGGAGGGCATTTCAAAGCGCTGATAAGGTTTTTCTCTTCGGTATCGGCTTCACTAAAACGGGTTAGGTTGTGAACTCATAAATCTGATGGAAATGGTATGAGGCCATCTTTTCGGATACAAGGAGCAAAGGCGATGGAAATGTTTATCCATTTTCAAGTCCTTTGCGACGATGTTGCCGGGTAGATGGACGATATCCTCAGGACGCTGAAACGGCTGCAAGCTGCAATGTCGAACCGCTCGGCCGGGGGAAAGACCCCGCCCTTCGCGTCTCTCCTCGCATCTTTTTGCCGTTTCAGGCGCCATTTCTACCAAATTTATGAGTTTACGACCTAATTCTCCGTTGCCGGGTATAGCCGGTCGATTGCCGGCAGGCATTGCGCGCCTTTACGGCTGAGGAAATCCTGGAATGCGCGCATGGCCGGTGACATGGTCCGGTCAGTACGCACAACGGAAAACCACTGACGGCGGATAGGCATGCCGATCACGTCGAGCATCACCAGCCTGCCGACATCAAGCTCCAGTGCGATCGTGTGGGCGGAAATGAAGGCAATGCCGAGCCCCGCCATCACCGCCTGCTTGATCGTCTCGTTCGACGACATTTCCGTGCCGGGATCGTCAAGCCGGCCCGGCAGTTCGCTCAGGAAAATCTCCAGCGATATGCGCGTGCCGGATCCCGGTTCGCGGATAAGGAAATGCTCCTGCGCAATGCGTTCCTTGGTGATATCCCGGCATTTGGCGAGCGGATGATCGGGGGCGGCGATCATAACCAGCGGATGATCGCCGAAAACCGCCGAACGCAACGGCACGTCCTTCGGCGGGCGGCCCATCAAGGCGAGATCGACCGCATGGCTTTTCAGCCCGGCAATCGTCTCGGCCCGATTGCCAATAGCGAGCTTTATGGCGATATCCGGATGTTCCTTGCGAAAAATCGCCATCAGTTGCGGCGCGAAATACTTCGCCGTCGATACGACTCCCAGCGTCAGACTGCCAATGCGCAATCCCTTTATCGCGTCGATCTCGTCTTCGAGCAGGCGTAGCCGTTCATCGACCATTTGCGCAGCATCGAGAAAGGCTAGCCCGGCGGCGGTCGGCCGCAGGCCCTCATTTGTGCGATCGAAAAGGATGATGTTGGCGTCTTCTTCAAGAAGTTTGAGCTGGATGGTTACCGCCGGAGGCGTCAGACCCAGCGAATTGGCCGCCGCTGCGATCGTGCCGTGCTGCATGATCGCCTGTATCGCCCGCAGTTGCTTCAAATTCAAATTGCGCATGCTTAGCAGTTAATAGAATTTATCGAATACGTAAATATAATAAATTTTACTAAGTGCGGTTCGCGTGGTTCCATACCCGAAGTCCGATGCGGAGATAATCGGACAGGGAGGACCACCATGACCACGGCAACACTAGATGCCTTTCTTGGATCCTATGCGGAGAGCGGCGATACGCTGCGCGCTTCCGTTTCGCTGGTCGTCCGCCAGTTATCCCTGACTGCGGTCAAGATTCGCAACACGATCAATCAGGGTGCGCTCGGCAAGGCCTTCGCCAGCAGCCAGGGCAGCAAAAATGCCGATGGCGATTCCCAGAAAGACCTCGATATCTTCGCAGACGACATGTTCCTCGAAGCCATGCGTCAAGCGCCTGTTGCTCTTTATGGTTCTGAGGAACTCGCACATCCAGCCTTGCTCGACCCAAGCGCACCATTGGCGCTGGCGATCGATCCGCTGGATGGCTCATCCAACATCGACACCAATGTCTCGATAGGGACCATCTTCTCCATCCTCCCGGTGGCAGGCCAGCCGGACAGCGAGCCTGGCGCATCGTTTTTTCAGAAAGGCGATCGCCAGCTCGCTGCCGGTTTCTTCATTTACGGACCGCAACTTGCCTTGGTGCTTACGCTTGGCAGCGGCACCCATGTCTTCGTGTTTTCGGCGCGGCTCGGGACCTTTGTTCAGGCCTATGCGAGTATCGTTATTCCCGACCGTGCCTATGAATTTGCCATCAATGCCGCCAATTACCGGCATTGGGACGAGGCGGTGCAGCTCTATGTCGATGACTGTCTGAAGGGCAGCGAAGGACCACGCGAGCGTGATTTCAACATGCGCTGGATCGCATCCCTGGTCGCGGAAACGTACCGGATCCTCATGCGCAGCGGCGTGTTTCTCTATCCGGGAGACAGGCGCAAGGGCTATGGCGACGGCCGTATACGTCTCGTCTACGAAGCCAATCCCATTGCCTTTCTCATCGAGCAGGCGGGCGGCGCTGCGACCAACACGGCATGCCGCATACTCGATCTGACACCGAAGACCATGCATCAGCGTGTGCCGTTTATCTTCGGTTCGGCGAGGGAAGTAGCCCGTATCAGCCGGTATCACACCGAGCCCAGCAACATCGGCGAACGCGCGCCGCTGTTCAGCAAGCGTGGCCTGTTCAGGGTTTGAGTGGAGGAAGAAATCATGTCGGCAAAGCACCCAATCATATCGATCACTGGCTCGTCAGGCGCGGGAACGACCTCCGTGAAGCGCATCTTCGAGCAGATTTTCCGCCGCGAGCATATCGAGGCCGCTTTCATCGAGGGCGACGCATTCCACCGGTATGACCGCAATGCGATGAAGGCAAAGGTTGCGGAGGAAGAAGCCAAGGGTAACCCCAATTTCACGCATTTCCATGTCGATGCCAACGAGTTGAACAAGCTCGATGAGGTTTTCGAGGAATACGGCCGCCGGGGTACGGGCCAGACGCGGACCTATATCCACGACGAAGAGGAAGCTGCGCAATACGACGCACCTGCAGGCACATTCACCGAATGGCGCGATTTTCCGCCGAGCACCTTGCTGTTCTATGAGGGTTTGCATGGCTGCGCTGTAGCGGAGGGCGTCAACCTTGCCCGCCACGCGGATCTGAAAATCGGCGTCGTTCCCGTTATCAATCTCGAATGGATTCAGAAGATCCATCGTGATCGTTCGACCCGCGGCTATTCCACCGAGGCGGTCATGGATGTGATCCTGCGCCGCATGCCGGATTATGTCCGCTACATCACGCCGCAATTCACGCTGACCGACATCAATTTCCAGCGCGTACCGATTGTCGATACGTCAAACCCGTTCATTGCGCGGTGGATACCGACGCCGGACGAGTCGATGCTGGTGATCCGTTTTGCCCGGCCGCGCGGGATCGATTTCCCCTATCTGCTGTCGATGATCCACGATTCCTTCATGTCGCGGGCCAATTCGATCGTCGTCCCTGGCAACAAGCTAGATCTCGCCATGCAACTTATCCTGACGCCGCTGATCATGCAGTTGATCGAACGCAAAAACCGCGCCTCGTGAAGGAGATAGCGATGAATACGCAAGCTTTGCTTCAAGAAACGCCGGAAACTGAAACCGTTTCGGAACGGGATATGGCTAATGCAATCCGGGCGCTGGTTATGGACAGCGTTCAGAAGGCCAATTCCGGGCATCCCGGCATGCCGATGGGCATGGCCGACGTCGCAACGGTTCTCTTCAACCGCTTCATCAAGCTCGATCCATTGCATCCGCAATGGCCGGATCGCGACAGGTTCGTTTTGTCGGCCGGACATGGCTCGATGCTGCAATACGCCCTGCACTATCTGATCGGCTATCCCGACATGCCGATCGAGGAACTGCAGCGTTTCCGTCAGCTTGGCGCCAAGACGGCCGGCCATCCTGAATATGGTCATGCGCAGGGCATCGAGATGACGACGGGCCCGCTCGGACAAGGCATTGCAACCGCCGTCGGCATGGCGCTGGCCGAGCGTTTGCTGGTGCAGCGGTTCGGCGAGGATATCGTCGATCACCATACTTATGTGATCGCAGGAGATGGTTGCCTGCAGGAGGGCATAAGTCACGAGGCAATCGATCTTGCCGGTCATCTGAGACTGTCGAAGCTCATCGTCTTCTGGGACAACAATTCCATCTCGATCGACGGGCCGACCTCTCTTTCGACATCCATGGACCAGCTGATGCGGTTCGAGGCGGCAGGTTTCGATGTTCAGGAGATCGACGGCCACGACCACGAAGAAATCGCCGATGCCATTGCCCGCGCCAGGTCTTCTGACCGGCCGTCGCTGATCTCGTGCCGCACCATCATCGGCAAAGGTGCGCCCAATCTGCAGGGAACCGAGAAGACCCATGGTGCTCCGCTAGGCGACAGCGAAATCGCGGCAGTGCGTCAGGCAATCGACTGGCCGCATCGGCCATTCGAGGTTCCCGAAGAAATCATCGAGACCTGGCGCGACGTGGCGCGTCGTGGAGCCGACGAGCGGCGCGAATGGTGTGTACGAATGGGGGCATCACCGCATGGGGACGACCTCAGGCAGGCCGTTCAGAAGCAGTTGCCGGCGAGCCTGTTTGAAGAGCTTGGCGCATTCCGCCGCGAGCATGTCGAGAAGGCAACCAAGGTCGCGACACGCAAGGCTTCGGAAATGGTGCTTGGTGTCATCAACAATGCTACCGATCTGACGATTGGCGGTTCGGCTGACCTTACCCACTCAAACCTGACCGTTACGCCGGGCATGCGGGACGTCACACCGCAAAGTTTTTCCGGCCGCTATATCCATTATGGCATCCGCGAACATGGCATGGCGGCGGCGATGAACGGCCTTGCCCTGCATGGCGGCTTCATTCCCTATGGCGGCACCTTCCTGGCCTTCGCCGATTATGCGCGTGGTGCGATGCGTCTCTCGGCGCTGATGGGTCAGCAGGTCATCTACGTCATGACCCATGACTCGATTGGTCTCGGTGAGGATGGTCCAACCCATCAGCCGATCGAACATCTGGCGATGCTGCGGGCAACACCCGGCATAAACGTGTTCCGCCCCGCCGATATCATTGAAACCGCCGAGTGCTGGGAGCTCGCACTGAAATACGCCGACCGGCCGAGCGTCATCGTCCTGTCACGCCAGAATCTTGCGATGCTGCGTCACGCTCATACAGAGGAAAACCGGTCGAGCCGCGGCGCTTATGTCCTGCGCGAAACAGCGGAACCACGCGCGATTACGCTGATGGCGACTGGTTCGGAAGTCGAAATTGCCTGCACCGCCGCCGACATGCTGCGCGGTCAGTACAAGATCCCGGCAGCCGTTGTCTCGATGCCGTCCTGGGAGTTGTTCGAAGCGCAAACCCCGGCCTATCGCCGCTCGGTTCTGGCTGCGGCGCCCCGCATCGGCATAGAGGCTGCGTCCCGCCTCGGCTGGGATCGCTGGATCGGTGAAAAGGGTGCCTTCATCGGCATGCAGGGCTTTGGCGCCAGCGCCCCGGCGCCGGATCTCTACCGTCACTTCAATATCACGCCTGAAAACATCGTCGCCACGGCGCGCAAGCTCATCAACTGAACTGAAAGGAGTATTGATCATGGCCCGGATTACCTTGCGACAATTGCTCGATCATGCTGCCGAGTATGGTTACGGCGTGCCCGCCTTCAACATCAATAATATGGAGCAGGGGCTTGCCGTGATGGAAGCTGCGGCAGCCTGCGATGCACCGGTTATCTTGCAGGCGTCGCGCGGTGCACGCTCCTATGCCAAGGATTTGATGCTGGCGCGGATGATCGATGCGTTGGCGGATATCTATCCATCCATTCCGATCTGCATGCATCAGGATCACGGCAATGACGAGGCGACTTGCCTGACGGCGGTTCGCCATGGCTTCACTTCGGTCATGATGGACGGCTCGCTCGAAGCCGATGCGGCAACGCCAGCTTCATACGAGTATAATGTCGAGATCACGAAGCGGGTCACCACGATCGCCCATTGGGTCGGCGTTTCGGTCGAAGGTGAGCTCGGCGTGCTTGGTTCGCTCGAAAGCGGTGAAGCCGAGGCTGAAGACGGTCATGGTGCGAGCGGCGTGCTCAGTCATGATCAGCTCCTGACCGATCCGGATCAGGCAGTGGACTTCGTGCTGCGCACCAAAGTCGATGCGCTGGCCATCGCCTGCGGCACATCGCACGGCGCCTATAAGTTCACCCGCGCGCCCGACGGCGACATCCTGGCGATGGGCGTCATCGAGGAAATCCACCGCAAGCTGCCGAACACGCATCTCGTGATGCATGGCTCGTCGTCGGTGCCACAGCCCCTGCAGGACATCATCAACCGCTTCGGCGGCGAGATGCCGCAAACCTATGGGGTCCCGGTCGAGGAGATCGAACGCGGTATCCGCCACGGTGTGCGCAAGGTCAATATCGATACGGACTGTCGCATGGCCATGAGCGGCCAGTTCCGCCGGATCGCCACGGAAAACCCGGCGGAGTTCGATCCACGCAAATTCCTCAAACCGGCCATGGATGCCATGCGCGATCTTTGCCGTGACCGCTTCGAGCGGTTCGGCACGGCGGGCAACGCATCGCGGATCAAGGTCATCGGGCTCGATGAAATGGCCAAACGCTATGCCGCCGGCAAGCTAGAGCAAATTTTGTCCACCCGGAGCCAGTTCTGTTTCTCGGATGGCGAGACAATCCACGCGGAAGGTGGCGAGGCCGATGTGGTTCATCGGACGAAGCTGCCTGACAAAGTGGTTGGCCGCCAGCCGGAAACCCGGAGGGCCGAGTGAATTCGCTCCAAATCCAGCGGGCTTCGGCATCGTCCGATGGGAAGGCATCGGTCTCGCCAAATCCCTTGACCTTGTCGCGAATTCCCTTCGGCAGAACGGCTTCGTGTGGGCAAAACTTGCTCTAATCCGCAAATCGCTGCAGCCAAGGCTGCTTGAATCAAATTACCAAGGAAAGGACCTCACCATGTCGAACAAGTCAGAAACGGTCACAGGAAAGGACCGCTACAGGTCCGGTGTCATGGAATACAAGAAGATGGGCTACTGGGAGCCCGACTACGAACCAAAGGACACCGACATCATCGCGATGTTTCGCATCACGCCGCAGGATGGCGTCGATCCGATCGAAGCGGCGGCAGCCGTTGCCGGTGAATCTTCGACTGCCACCTGGACAGTCGTGTGGACGGACCGGCTGACCGCAACGGAGAAGTACCGTGCCAAGGCGTACCGCGTCGATCCGGTTCCGAACGGCGAAGGCCAGTACTTCGCCTACATCGCCTATGATCTCGACCTGTTCGAGCCCGGCTCCATCTCGAACCTGACGGCATCGATCATCGGCAACGTCTTCGGCTTCAAGCCACTGAAGGCGCTGCGCCTTGAGGATATGCGCCTGCCGGTGGCCTATGTGAAGACCTTCCAGGGTCCGCCAACGGGTATCGTCGTCGAGCGTGAACGCCTCGACAAGTTTGGCCGACCGCTGCTCGGTGCAACGGTGAAGCCCAAGCTCGGTCTGTCTGGCCGCAATTATGGCCGTGTGGTCTACGAGGCGCTGAAGGGCGGCCTGGATTTCACCAAGGATGACGAGAACATCAACTCGCAGCCCTTCATGCACTGGCGTGAGCGCTTCCTCTACTGCATGGAGGCCGTCAACAAGGCACAGGCCGCAACCGGCGAGATCAAGGGCAGCTACCTCAACGTCACCGCGGCAACGATGGAAGACATGTACGAGCGGGCCGATTTCGCCAAGGAACTCGGTTCGAACATCGTGATGATCGATCTGGTCATCGGTTACACGGCTATCCAGTCGATGGCCAAGTGGGCGCGGCGCAATGACATGATCCTGCATCTGCACCGTGCCGGTCACTCGACCTACACGCGGCAGAAGTCGCATGGCGTGTCGTTCCGCGTCATCGCCAAGTGGATGCGGCTTGCCGGTGTGGATCACATCCATGCGGGCACCGTTGTCGGCAAGCTCGAGGGTGATCCGGCAACCACGCGCGGCTACTACGACATCTGCCGCGAGGACTTCAACCCGATGCGGCTGGAGAACGGCGTGTTCTTCGACCAGCATTGGGCCTCGCTCAACAAGATGATGCCGGTGGCTTCGGGCGGTATCCACGCCGGCCAGATGCACCAGCTGCTCGACCTTCTGGGCGAGGACGTTGTTCTGCAGTTCGGCGGCGGCACCATCGGTCATCCGCTGGGCATAGCAGCCGGTGCGACGGCCAACCGCGTTGCACTTGAATGCATGGTGCTTGCACGCAACGAGGGCCGTGACATCGTCAATGAAGGACCGGAGATCCTGCGTATGGCAGCGCGTACCTGCCAGCCTCTGCAGCAGGCGCTCGAAGTCTGGAAGGACGTTTCCTTCAACTACACCTCAACCGACTCGCCGGATTTCGTTCCGACGGCAACAGCAGCAGAATAGGAGAAACGACATGCGTATCACTCAAGGGGCATTCTCGTTCCTGCCTGACCTGACCGACGAGCAGATCGCCAAGCAGGTGCAGTATTGCATCGACAATGGCTGGGCGGTCAGCCTCGAGTTCACCGATGACCCGCACCCGCGCAACACCTATTGGGACATGTGGGGACATCCGATGTTCGACAACCCGGATGCGGCCGCCCTCATGATGGAGCTGAAGGAGTGCCGCAAGGTCTATGGCGATTATTACATTCGCCTTGTCGCCTTCGACAACACCCATGGCTGGGAATCGGTCAAGCTGTCCTTCCTCGTCAACCGCCCGCCGGAAGAGCCCGGGTTCCACCTTGCCCGCCAGGAAGGCGAGGGCCGCGTGGTTCGCTACACGACGAGGTCCTACGCAACCGACAAGCCAGCGGGGCAGCGCTATGGCTGATGCCAGCATCACGCAACTCGAGGAGCTTCCTGTGGAGGTTCCGTCTGCCATCGACCTGCGCGCCGAATATGTTGAATCCGGCGTCAAGGAGGTGCTGGACGAACTCGACCGCGACTTGATCGGCCTGAAGCCGGTCAAGCAGCGGATCAAGGAGACTGCAGCATTGCTGCTGGTCGAGCGGGCACGCCGGCGCATGGGCCTCGCGCATGAAACGCCGACGCTGCATATGAGTTTCAGCGGCAATCCCGGCACCGGCAAGACCACGGTTGCAATGCGCATGGCGGACCTGTTGCATCGCCTCGGTTATATCCGCAAGGGCCATCTCGTCTCTGTGACGCGGGACGATCTGGTCGGGCAATATATCGGGCATACGGCGCCTAAGACCAAGGAGATCCTGAAGAAAGCCATGGGCGGCGTGCTGTTCATCGACGAGGCCTATTATCTGCACCGCCAGGAGAACGAGCGCGACTACGGACAGGAAGCGATCGAGATATTGTTGCAGGTGATGGAAAACCAGCGTGATGATCTCGTGGTGATTCTTGCGGGCTATGCTGATCGCATGGACAAGTTCTTCGAGAGCAATCCCGGTTTTCGTTCGCGCATCGCCCACCACATCGATTTTCCGGATTATAGCTCCGACGAGTTGCTGAGTATTTCCGAGACGATGTTGTCGAAGCAGAACTATACGTTCGATGCGAAAGGCCGCGCCATCATGGCCGACTATATCGAACGGCGCCGCCAGCAGCCGCACTTTGCCAATGCCCGCTCCATTCGCAATGCGCTGGACAGGGCGAGATTGCGCCACGCCAACCGGCTGTTTGAGGCATCCAACGGGCCGACAGATGCGGCGGCGTTGTCAACGATTACTGCGGACGATATCAGGGTCAGCCGGGTGTTTTCCGCATCGTCAGGAGAGGAGAAAACGCCATGAACAGGAACGTACTCATTGCGCCGTCCGTGCTTTCCGCGGATTTTTCCCGGCTCGGCCAGGAAGTCGAAGACGTCATGGCGGCGGGTGCCGACTGGGTGCATCTCGACGTGATGGACGGGCATTTCGTGCCCAACATCACGTTCGGGCCGCAGATCATAAAATCGATCCGCAACCGGACGTCCGCGATATTCGATTGTCATCTGATGATCGCCCCGACAGATGCCTATTTCGGGGCCTTTGCCGATGCGGGATGCGACTACATTACGGTGCATGCGGAAGCCGGCCCGCATCTCGATCGCTCGCTGCAGGCCATTCGCAGTCTTGGCAAGAAGGCGGGCGTGTCGCTCAACCCGTCTACCCCGGAAAGCGTCATCGAATATGTGCTTGACCGGCTCGATCTGGTGCTCTTGATGACAGTCAATCCGGGTTTCGGCGGACAGGCGTTCATCCCCTCGGTCGTCGACAAGGTACGACGCGTGAAGGGGATGATCGGCAACCGCCCGATTCATATCGAAATCGACGGCGGCGTGACGCCTGAAACCGCGCCGCTCGTTGCAGCGGCAGGGGCAAATGTGCTTGTAGCCGGATCGGCGGTCTTCAAGGGAAACGGCAAGGCGGCCTATGCTGACAATATCGCTGCAATCCGTCATGCTGCCGACCATGCGAGGCATCGGGCGGCAGCTTGAGCGGAGGAGACGATAATGGCGGCGATACCACCCCTTTGTGATTTTGGCTGGAAGGCTGTTGATGCGAACCTGATCGGTACCGATGGCCGGCAGCATTCCATTCTGGCACAGGCCGGCGACAAAGGGCTGGTTGTTGCTTTCATCTGCAACCATTGTCCTTATGTAAAAGCGGTCATCCAGCGCATTGTCCGCGACGCCCGGGATCTCAAGGAACTCGGCATGGGCTTCGTCGCCATCAACGCCAATGACGCAAATGCCTATCCTGCCGATTCGTTTGAAAACATGGAGGTTTTTGCCCGCGAGAACGCGTTCCCGTTTCACTATCTGCATGATGCCGATCAAAGTGTGGCACGTACATACGGGGCCGTCTGCACACCCGATTTCTTCGGGTTCAATGGCGCGGGTGAGTTACAATATCGCGGACGCCTCGACGCATCGCGCAAGGAAGCAGCGGCGCAGGATATCCGCCGCGACCTGTTCGAGGCGATGAAGGACGTCGCCAATACAGGGCAGGGGCCGCGCGAGCAGATCGCATCGGTCGGCTGTTCGATCAAATGGCGTGAGATTGTCTGACAGGGTGCCGCCGGCCGGATCGACCGGCGGCGATCCGGCTATTTATATTGATTCAGATAGGCTTCGAGATCAGTGATTTCCTTGTCGTCCTTCAGACCGGGAAAGGCCATTTTCGTGCCTTTGACCTTGGCCTTCGGATCGTGCAGATAATCACGCAGGCTGGCAGTATCCCAGACAAGTCCCGCGGCGCCTGCCGCCTTCATTGCAGGTGAATAGCTGAAGCCTGGATGCGTTCCCGCGGTTCTGCCCATCACTTTAAACAAAGATGGTCCGACCTTGTTCTTGTCGCTATCCGCCACGTGACAGACTGCACATTTCTTGAAAACTGTCGCTCCTGCTGTGGCGTCGCCGGCGTCCTGGGCGCGGGCTCCGGCAACAGACAGAATCGCAACTGATAGTCCAATCAGAACGGTAGAATAACGCATGGCATCTCCTCATTTTCGCCAAGGGTGCCCTGGACGAAGACCGGCGCCAATTTTCCATGCATTGGCGCCCCAATTTTTAGAACACTTCCAGAAGGTACCTTCAGCGCCTGATAAGTCAATTGTTTGGAAAGGATATAACGCCGCAGCTTTCACGATCGTGTTTTCTCGGCCGGTTGCAATTGACGCCAAGAGATGGCACCCGTAATTTGTGACGAACATTTCTCATCGGGCACCTTGGGAAATCCGCACTACAATCTTCTGGCCAGTCAGGACTCCTGCGATTTCGGCGCTATGAAGGTTGGACGTGTGAGAGGATTGGGAGGTGCCTGTATGGATGTTGTTGATCTCGTTTTGACCATCTGTCTCATAGCCAACCCGGCAAGTTGCCGGGAGGAGCGCCTGCATTTTGAAAACAGGGGCGGCCTGAACAATTGCATGATCCTCGCACCGACGGAAATTGCAAAATGGTCCGGGGAACATCCAAAGCTCAAGGTCGTTCGGTGGAAATGCGATTATCCGACAAAGGACCTGGAGCTCTAGGTCGTAAACGCATGGCGATCTGTCTGGGAGGACATCGTGACAGGACTGCATCAACGCCTTTTCCGCTTCTGTATTTTGTTGGCGCTCGCTCTTGGTTTTGGCACGCAGGCGAGCCCGGCTGCGGAAACCGTTCGTGTTGGCGTCCTGAAATTCGGGACCGTCAATTGGGAACTGGATACGATCAAGCAGCACAAGCTCGACGAAAAACATGGCGTGAATGTCGATGTCCGCTTCTTCGCCAGTGAAGATGCGACCAATGTCGCCATGATGGCCGGGGATGTCGATATCATTGTCACGGACTGGCTCTGGGTGTCGCGGCAGCGTGCATCGGGCGAAGACCTGACTTTCGTGCCATATTCGAGTTCAGTCGGCGCCTTGATGGTTCCTGATGGCTCGCCGATCAAAAGTCTGGCGGATCTGAAAGGCAAGAAGATCGGTGTGGCAGGTGGGCCGCTGGACAAGAGCTGGCTGCTTATGCAGGGCTATGCCAAGCACCAGTTCTCACTCGATCTGCCGGCGCAAAGCGAAATTGTCTACGGCACGCCGCCGCTGCTTGCCGAAAAAGCGCAGCAAGGCGAACTGGATGCCGTGCTGAACTTCTGGAATTTTTGCGCTCGGCTCGAAGCCAACGGGTTTCACCGCTTGGTCAGTACCAGCGATGCTGCAAAGGCTCTAGGCGCTACAGGTGACGTGTCGGCTATCGGTTACATCTTTCACGACAAATGGGCCGACGCCCATCCGGACGCAATCGCAGGTTTCGTCAAGGCCAGCAGAGATGCGAAGGCTTTGCTGCGCAGTTCCGATGAGGAATGGCAACGTCTGGCGTCGGTGGTGAAAGCCGAGGGCCATGAACTCGATGTCCTGCGTGACCGGTATCGTGACGGTATTCCCGACCGGCCAATCGAGGACGAACAGGCCGACGCGATGAAGCTCTATGCTATCCTCGCCGATCTTGGCGGCGAACGGCTTGTCGGCCCCGGAAAAACCTTGGCACCGGGCACATTCTGGAGGGCAGACTAATTGGCTCTCGCATCGAGCGAACAGCAGCAAACCGGCAAGCTTGTTTCCACCGCCGCTTCAAAGCGGCAATGGAGCTCGGCGCTTATGGTGTTGCTGTCCTTTGGCGCATTGGTCGTTGCTTGGCACCTTGGAGCGACGATCTGGCCCAGCCGCTCGTTCCCGGCGCCGTTGCTTGTTCTGCAAACATTCATAAGTGAAACAACGAGCGGCGATCTGCCCTACAATCTCGGTATCACCTTGTGCCGCGTCGCCGCCTCCTTCGTTCTGGCGATGCTGATAGGTTCGGTGATCGGTGTGCTGCTTGGCAGTCATCGACGCGCAGACGAGTTCTTCAATCCGTGGGTCATTCTCTTCCTCAACATACCGGCGCTGGTCATCATCGTCCTCGCCTATATCTGGTTCGGGCTCAATGAAGCCGCAGCGATCGGCGCCGTAGCGCTCAACAAGATCCCGAATGTGGTCGTCACCATGCGCGAAGGAACGAGGGCGCTCGATCCGCGCTACGCGGAAATGGCGCAGGTGTACCGCTTCAATGCACTCGATCGCTTGCGACATATACTGATACCCCAGCTGCAGCCCTATATTGCCGCCGCATCGCGTTCCGGTATTTCGCTGATCTGGAAAATTGTGCTCGTGGTCGAGCTGCTCGGCCGCTCCAACGGTGTTGGTTTTCAGATCAATCTGTTTTTTCAACTCTTCGATGTCGCGGCGATACTGGCCTATACACTGGCCTTTGTTGCCGTCATGCTCTTCATCGAACTCGTCGTGGTGCAACCGCTTGAACACACATCAACTCGCTGGCGTCGCAGCGCGGCTTAAGGTCAACATAGAAGAGAAAGCGTTCCGCTCGTCCAACGGTGGAACGATCGAGGTCCTGCGCGATCTGCGCTTCGAGGTCGAGCAGAACGAGTTCGCCTGTATCCTTGGGCCGTCAGGTTGCGGCAAGACCACCACACTACGCATTTTGCTTGGTCTCGACAGCGACTATCGCGGGTCGATCCAGTTGCCCGGATTGGCGGACGCGCGTATCGGGGCGGTGTTTCAGGAGCCGATGCTTCTGCCGTGGCGCACGGTCGAGCAGAACGTGCGGCTCGCCATACCGAAGCCCAACCGCGAGACCAATCTCGACGGCTTGTTCAGCACGCTCGGCCTGTCGAAGATGCGCAATTTCTATCCGGCAGAGCTGTCGCTCGGGCTGGCACGCCGCGCGGCGATAGCGCGCGCGCTGGCGATCGAGCCGGATATACTTTTGCTTGATGAACCATTTGTCTCACTGGATGAGTCCACAGCGCAGCAACTCCGGCATATGCTACTCTCCGTATGGTCCGAGCGTCCAACAACCGCGTTGATGGTGACGCATAATCTGCAGGAAGCGATCATGCTCGCCGACCGTATCATCGTGCTTTCCGAACGTCCCGCTCATGTTATCGGCATGTTCGATATCCGTCTGCCGCGCAATTATCGCAATGAGCAGGTGAAGGCGGATCTGTTGCGTTCGTTCAATGAAAAATTTGCTGGGGTGAGGAACGCGCCATGAGCGAGCCGACCCGGCGCAGCGTGCTTAAAACAGGTGTCTTTTTCGCCTGTTGCGGCATTTCGCATGTGCGTCTGGCGCGGGCGCAGTCGAGCCCGGTCGAGGCTTTGCCTGTCAAGGAGATTACCGGCGGCGTCTTCGCCTTTGCCGGCAGGCCAGAGATGATGGCCGCGAACAACGAGGGCGAAATCTGCAATGTCAGCTTCATTATTGGCGACGAAGCGGTCGCCGTGATCGACAGTGGCGGCAGTGTTGCCGAGGGGCGGCAGCTTGTCGCCGCCATTCGCGCCAGGACGGATAAGCCGATCCGCTATCTGATCAACACGCATATGCACCCCGATCATATTTTCGGAAACGCCGCGTTCGGGGAAACGGGAGCGATTGTCGTCGGGCATCACAATCTGCCGCGCGCGCTGACCGCCCGCGGGGATTATTATCTGCAGAGCTACCGTGATGCGATGGGTAGCGAGCTGATGGCGGACATCAGGATTATCCCGCCAACGAAGCTCATCACCGGCGAGGAGCAGCTCGATCTCGGTAACCGGAAGCTTACGCTGAAAGCCTGGAAAACTGCCCATACGGACAACGATCTGACAATTTTCGACGAACAGTCCGGTACCTTCTTCACCGGCGATCTGTGTTTCATCGAACATCTCCCGACGATGGATGGATCATTGCTTGGCTGGATTGCGCAACTGGAGGAACTTAAAGGTATCAAGGCAACATTCGCAGTACCGGGACATGGACCCGTTCCGTCGGCCTGGCCGCAGGCACTTGGGCAGGAGCAGCGCTACTTCGATGCGCTCGCCCGCGATATTCGCAAGGCCATCGCCGATGGCGTGCCCATGGCGGAGGCGGTCAAGACAGCGGCGGAAAGCGAGCGGAACAACTGGCGTCTCTTCGACGAATATAATGTGCGCAACGCCACGGCGGCCTTTGCCGAACTCGAATGGGAATGAACCCGTTTGCAAGTACATCAGCCGAGGTGGTATACTCAAACATGGCCGGGCACCGCCAAATTTCTTGGTGGAGGCAGAATATGACGATAAAGCCGATACGACTGCGCAGCCGGGTGGTTGCGTTTGTCATTCTCGCGCTCGTTGGAGCGGCAATGCCGTTTGCCGCCAGCGCGCAAAGCGCGAGCGTGCCGGATACCAAAACCTGGGATGGCTTGAAGGGCGATGTATTCGGCCAAAAGCCGATCGGAGACGCCGGCGGCATCATTACGATCGATGCGCCGAAACGCGCCGAGGACGCGGCAATCGTACCCATCGATCTGCATTTCAAGACCGATGCCGCAACTGGCCGGATCAAGGCCGTCACCCTCATCGTCGATGAAAATCCGTCACCCGTCGCTGCAGTATTTCAATTCGGCAAGGATGCAGGCGTCACCCATCTGGCTACGCGCCTTCGCGTCAATGCCTATTCCTATGTTCGCGCTATCGCGGAAACCGAAGATGGCAAACTTCATATGACGCAAACTTTCGTCAAGGCGTCCGGCGGCTGCTCTGCACCGGCGATGAAAAATCAGGACGAATCGCTGGCTTCGCTCGGCAAGATGAAGCTTCGCGTCTTTACAGCCAAGACGCCCGGCAACGAGCCCATGACCCGCGCGACTGAAATGCAGTTGATGATTCGCCATCCCAACAATTCCGGGCTGCAGATGGATCAGGTCACGCGCTATTATATTCCCGCGCACTTCATCCAGGGCCTGACCGTGTCGCAGGGTGACCGGCTTATCATGTCGATGGAAGGCGGTATTTCGATCTCTGAAGACCCGAATTTCCGCTTCGAGTTCGATGCGAAACCCGGCGAGGATGTGAAGGTCGAGGCTGCCGATACCGAAGGCAAGAAATTCCAGGACGAGTGGCCGCTGGAATCATCCAGTCTCTGATGGCAACGAGCGGTTCAAGAAATTCATTTTGATGAGTCAGGTAGGGTGGTTTTCGAGGAGCCGGAGCGCAGCGAACTTTCTCGTTCGTGAGCACCGGAAGTCGAGAAAACTGCCCTAGATGGCCATCAAAATGGATTGTTAATCCTAGAAGCAGCGGACATCGGCTTCCGCCTGAGCCCGCTTCAACTCGGTGATCGAAGCTTTCGCAGGAGCACTTTCACGGAACAGGACACCATTCTCTCCGGACAGCAAACCCATCTGTTTGTAGGTCTCGGCGGCTTCGTAGTGAGGGTAGGTCACAACGGACGCGATCACGTCGATCGAGCACGAACAGCGCTGAAGCATATCGCGGTTTTCACCATTGGCTTTCATGCAGCCGTAGACATATTCGGCGAGGGTCGAAGTGGGGTAATCTGACGCAGCATTAGCCGGCAAGGAAAGGACAATTGCTGCACCTGCTAACAAGGTAATTCGCGTGATTTTCGACGTGATCATGGCATCCTCGCATTTGCGGACGGTAAATATACATTTTCCAGATAGATAGCAAATAACAATAACAAACTGCAAACAGAATCCATTCCATAAGTATCAAATTATGTGACAGGACGGTCTGACAGAATATAGTAACCAAATCGGATACTTACTGCGATGCAGCAAAGTATACTGCAATGCAGCAAATATAATTTGATAATCCCGCTTGCCTAATGCAATTCTTTCTCCTATCGTCAACTTGTTTCCGGCTTCAAGGACGTTGCCGTCAAGGGAGTGGTGACAGTCTTCGTAGGCCAAGCGAGGTGGGCAGTAACGGTGCCCTCTGCGCGCCTGGCTTTGTCGTGACACGCTGCCGGAAATACTTCCCCATTTGCGTGAGCTAATGGAGCGAACCCGCACTGAAAAACGGCTTCGTCCGATGGTTCATAAATGTGAACTTAGGGAGGACTCAAAATGCGTGTACACAGAAATTTAATTGGAATTGCATTGGCTACAACGGCCATGACGTTCTCATTGGCGGGGGGTGCTCTGGCCAATGACGATCTTCAGGGTCTGATTTCTGATTCGAAGAACTGGGCTATCCAGACCGGCGATTACGCTAATACGCGATACTCGAAACTCAATAAAATCACTGCGGACAATGTCAAAAACCTTCAGGTCGCCTGGACGTTTTCGACCGGTGTGCTGCGCGGCCATGAAGGAGGCCCGCTCATCGTCGGCGATGTGATGTATGTTCATGCGCCTTTTCCGAACACCGTCTTTGCGCTTGACCTGAACAACGATGGCAAAATCCTCTGGAAGTATGAACCCAAGCAGGACGCAAACGTCATTCCTATCATGTGCTGCGATACCGTTAATCGCGGCGTAGCTTATGGCGACGGCAAGATATTCCTCTATCAGGCCGATACAACGCTCGTTGCACTCGATGCAAAGACAGGTAAACCGGTCTGGTCCGTGAAAAACGCCGAGGCGTCAGACGGCAGCAAGGGCGAATCCGGAACATCCGCGCCAATGGTCGTGAAAGACAAGGTCATCGTCGGTATTTCCGGTGGTGAATTTGGTGTTCGCGGTGCGTTGACCGCTTATGACATCAAGGATGGCAAGCAGGCCTGGCGTGCCTGGTCGATGGGTTCCGACAAGGAAACCTTGATCGATCCGGAAAAGACCACCCAGCTCGGCAAGCCAGTCGGAAAAGACTCCGGCACCAACACCTGGGAAGGTGACCAGTGGAAAACCGGTGGTGGAACGACCTGGGGTTGGTATTCGTATGATCCCAAGCTGAACCTGATCTACTACGGTACCGGCAATCCATCCACCTGGAACCCAAGTCAGCGTCCCGGTGACAACAAGTGGTCCATGACGATCATGGCCCGCGATGCCGATACAGGCATGGCGAAATGGCTCTACCAGATGACCCCGCATGACGAGTGGGATTATGACGGTATCAACGAAATGATCCTTGCGGATGGCATCGAGGTCGATGGCAAGCCGCGTGATGTCCTCGTGCACTTCGATCGCAACGGCTTTGCCTATACGATGGATCGTGCATCCGGCGAACTCCTGGTCGCAAAGAAATACGATCCGGCAGTGAACTGGGCGACGGAAGTCGACATGGACAAGGATAGCAAGACCTACGGCCGGCCGAAGGTCGTGGACAAATACTCGACGCAGGTACAAGGCGAAGACGTCAACACAACGGGTATCTGCCCGGCGGCTCTTGGTACGAAAGATCAGCAGCCGGCTGCCTATTCGCCAAAGACCAAGCTCTTCTATGTTCCAACAAACCACGTCTGCATGGACTACGAGCCCTATAAGGTCAGTTACACCGCCGGTCAGCCTTATGTCGGCGCGACACTGTCCATGTATCCAGCTCCGAACAGCCATGGCGGCATGGGTAACTTCATCGCATGGGATGCGGCAAAGGGTGAGATCGTCTGGTCCAAACCCGAGCAGTTCTCGGTCTGGTCAGGCGCTTTGGCCACCGACGGCGATGTCGTCTTCTACGGAACGCTTGAAGGCTATCTGAAGGCGGTCGATAAGGACGGCAAGGAACTTTACAAGTTCAAGACACCGTCCGGCATCATCGGTAACGTCACCACATACGAACATAAGGGCAAACAATATGTTGCCGTTCTGTCCGGTGTTGGCGGATGGGCTGGTATCGGTCTTGCCGCTGGCTTGACGAAGCCGAATGAAGGCCTCGGTGCGGTGGGCGGTTATGCTGCGCTCTCCGACTACACGGCCTTGGGCGGTCAGTTGACCGTTTTCGCTGTTCCTGAGTAATCGGGAACGAAGCTGACACAGTGAGCCCGCGGATGCAGGCTTTGAATAATGGGAGCCCGGTTTCAACCAGGCCGGGCTTCCCGTGTCACCCGACCCATATCGATGATCAAACAACCGTCCAGGCGGCGCCGCAAGGTGCTGACCCCGAATTGACGAGTTGAATGCGAGGTTCTTGTATGCCTATTCGAATGACATTGCTTGCCGTCACTGCCGGTCTTGCGCTTGTAGCGGGCCTCGGCAGCGCTTACGCCGATGACAAAGCCGCAGCAGCTGTTGCCTCCGACGAAAACGGCAAATATGCCGATAAGGACGGGAATCCCACCTTCAAGATTGACGAGGATGGTACGGTCGACTGGTACACCTATAGCGGGTTTCGCCGGTTCAATTCAGATTGTTTTGTCTGCCACGGCGCGGACGGTGCAGGTTCTTCCTTTGCACCCGCTTTGGCAAATTCGCTGAAAACGATGCCCTATGCCGAGTTCCTGTCGATCGTTGCCGAAGGGCGTAAAAACCTCAGCGCCGGCAAGGAAAACGTCATGCCGGCATTTGGCAACAACAAGAACGTCTACTGTTACATGGACGACCTGTACGTTTATCTGCGTGCCCGGGCCGTTGGCGATCTGCCACGCGGGCGTCCTGCAAAGCATGCGGACAAGCCGCCTGCAGCCAAGGAGGCGGAAGCCTCCTGCATGGGTGGGTAGATGATGCGATATGCGATACCCCTGATATTATGGATTGCCGGCGGCGTCATGGCGGCGGCACTTGCCGTGCCGTCCGGGGTCCTGGCCCAAGGCGCGGGTCTTGGAGCCTCGGGCGAACTGGTCGATCCTGACGTCCTGCGTGTTTGTTCGGATCCTTCCAACATGCCGTTCTCCGATGAGAGCGGCAAGGGGTTCGAAAACAAGCTGGCTGAGCTCGTGGCAGCAAAGACCGGACGTAAATCGGTGGCATATACATGGTTCCCGATGGCGACAGGCTTTGTCCGCAGCACGCTACGGGCAAATCGCTGCGACATTATCATGGGATACGCGCAAGGCGACGAGCTCGTCCAGAACACCAATGCCTATTATCGCTCGACCTATGTGATGATCTACAAGAAGGACAGCGGCCTCGATGGCGTGGATACAATCGAGGACAGCAAGTTGGCGAACAAGAAAATAGGGGTTGTTGCCGGAACGCCGCCGTCAGCAAACCTCGCCAAAGTCGGCTATATGAAAAACGTTCATCCCTATCCCCTGATGGTCGATACAAGGCTCGCGCCTTCGATGGCGGAAGTCATGATCAAGGAACTCAAGAGTGGTGTGATCGACGTTGCGATCCTTTGGGGGCCGATGGCAGGTTATTATGCCAAGGAAATCGATCCGAACCTCACGGTAATTCCTCTGGTCAAGGAAAAGACCGGGCATATGGCATACCGGATCACGATGGGTGTGCGTCCATCCGATCAGGAGTGGAAGCGCACATTGAACAAGGTAATCCGGGAGAACCAGAATCAGATCAACAAGATCCTGCTCGATTTCCAGGTGCCGTTGGTCGACGAGAATAACAAGCCGATCACGCAGTAGTAGTGTGATGGATGAAGCGAGGTGATGAACCGGTGAGGAACTGTTCCTGCGCGTTAGCCGTTTTAATTACCGTACTGGTGACGACGGCTTTCGCGGGTGAAACGGCTCCCGAGCCGGCGGACTACAGGACCGACAACTACAGGGCGCCGGTTCCTGCCACCCTGAAGGGGGCAAAGGTGGTCACCACCGAGGAAACGATCGCCCTATGGAAAGACAAATCGGCGGTGTTCGTCGATGTCCTTCCTCATGATCCCAAGCCGGCAAATCTCCCGGCCGGGACCATCTGGAGGGAAAAAGTCCGGGAGGATATCCCCGGGAGCATATGGCTCGCAAATGTGGGCTACGGAGTCATAAACAAGGAGACGGAAGCCTATTTTCGCAAGGGGCTGAAATCTCGGTTGGGTGACGATACGAAACGAAAGGTGCTTTTTTACTGTATGGCGAACTGCTGGATGTCATGGAATGCGGCCAAACGAGCTGTTGAATGGGGATATGAATCGGTACTTTGGTATCCTCACGGTACGGATGGCTGGACCGCGGCGAAGCAGCCAACACAGAAAAATGAGCCCTTTTAATTTCAATCTTGCGCCATATCGGCGTATGATGAGGAGAAAGATCAATCTTTGATCTTTGAGTAGAAGGAGGAAAGCATGAAGAAAACATGGACAAAGCCTACCATGTGTCAGGTTGCTGCCGGTATGGAACTTTCACGTTACCTGCCTGCAGAACTCAAGGCAAAAAAGTAAGATCTGACCCATCGCCCTGCGCGATCTGATCGCGTAGGGCGGCACCTTGTGGTTGTTCGGCCGGAAGCTGGTTTCCGGAAGGAGAGGGTTTGTGCCCGCATGCGATTGACAGTCATCGGCTCCGCAGCAGGAGGCGGGTTTCCCCAGTGGAATTGCAATTATCGATTGAGCCGTGGGGCGCGGAATGGCGAGGCCAATTTCCGTGGGAGAACCCAGTCCAGCCTCGCCGCCAGCGCGAACGGGCGTGATTGGGTTTTGTTCAACGCATCGCCTGACATTCGCCAGCAAATAGCGGTAACGCCCGAACTGCAGCCGCGAACCGATGGACCGCTGCGCTCAACGCCCATCCGCGCCGTCATCCTGACCAATGCCGATGTCGATCATATTGCCGGGCTGCTCAGCCTGCGTGAGCGCGAACCCTTCGCGATTTATGCAACACGGCGGGTTCTCGACGTGCTCGAATCCAATTCGATCTTCAACGTCCTTGACCGGGAAATAGTCCCCAGGCGCGAGCTCCCCGTGGGCGAGATCACGGATATTCATGACGCCCAGGGAAATCGCGTCGGCATAACTGTCGAAACTTTTGCTGTGCCGGGTAAGGTTGCGCTGTTTCTCGAAGATAAATCGAAGGCGAGTGAAGGGTTTGGCACCAAGGAAGGGGATACGATCGGCCTGCGCATCGTGTCGAATGCTGGTGCGACGGCTTTCTATATTCCTGGCTGCGCCGGTATCGACGCCCCTCTCAGAGAACGCTTGTCAGGTGCCGATTGCCTGTTCTTCGATGGCACAGTCTATACCGATGACGAGATGATCACGGCAGGCGTGGGTACGAAAACCGGCGCACGAATGGGCCATATGTACATTTCGGGCGAGGGCGGTTCGCTGGCCGCCCTGGCGGATCTTGGCATCAGGAAACGGATCTACGTGCACATCAACAATACCAACCCCATTCTCGACGCGGCATCGGCTGAGCATGCGGCAGTTGTCGCGGCGGGCTGGAAAATAGCGTTCGACGGCATGGAGGTCAGGCTTTGAGCAAATTCGGCAATGCGGCGCGAGACGGATTGTCACCGGCTGATCTGGAAAGAGTTCTGCGAGAGGTCGGTGCGGAACGCTATCACAATCGTCACCCTTACCACCATCAGATGGTCAACGGAACTTTGACCAAGGGTCAGATGCAGGCTTGGGCGCTCAATCGCTATTGCTATCAGTCGGTCATTCCGCGCAAGGACGCGATGATCCTTGCAAGGTCCGAAGATCCCGAATTTCGTGCGGAATGGCGCAAGCGGATCGAGGATCATGATGGCGACGACGGCTGGAGCGGCGGCATCGCGCGCTGGCTGAAGCTTGCCACGGGTCTCGGCCTCGATGCAGATGATGTCAAAAGCGAAAAGCTGGCGCTGCCGGGCACGCGTTTTGCCGTTGGCGCCTATCTTTCCTTTTGCACCAACCGCACCCTGCTTGAGGCCGTCGCGTCGTCACTCACCGAGCTTTTCTCGCCGGTGATCATCAACGAGCGCGTTCCGGCCATGCTGGCGAAATATGATTATGTAACGCCTGACATCCTGGCCTATTTTGACAAGCGGCCGACACAGGCGTCACGCGATTCCGATTTCGCACTGGCCTATGTGATGAAACATGCCGATACGCCGGAAAAACAGCAGGCCGTCATCGACGCGCTCATTTTCAAATGCGATGTGCTCTGGGCAATGCTCGATGCGTTGGCGCATGCTTACGGAGAAAAGGGCAATATCCCGCCCGGCGCTTTCGATCCGGAGGCGGCATGACTCAGGCAAGTCGCGTCCGTGCGGTTGTTTCCATGCAATCACGACCCATATTAAAGTCTCATGCACGGCTGCAGTATGATACGGTGCGCGAGGCATGGGCGCTGCTGTCGCCGGAACGGGTGTTCTGGCCGAATGAAGTGAGCCTCGATATTTTGAGGCTGTGTGATGGCCGCCACAGCGTTGCGCAGATGATTGCATTGCTGGCGGACCAGTATGCAGCGGATGAAGCCCAGATCGCGCCGGATGTAACCGGCTTTCTGCAGGAATGGTCCGACAAGTTTCTGGTGACGTTATGAACGAACCTGTCCTACCCCCGATCGGCATGCTGGCGGAATTGACGCATCGCTGCCCGCTGCAGTGTGCCTATTGCTCCAATCCGGTCGAGTTGTTGAAAGCCAACCGGGAAATGGATACGGCAGGCTGGCTCTCGCTGTTCGAGCAGGCGGCGGACCTTGGCGTTCTGCAGGTACATCTTTCTGGCGGTGAGCCAACGCTTCGCTCTGATCTCGGAGAACTTATTGCATGTCTGGCACGGCGCGGTGTCTATACCAATCTCATCACGGCGGGCGTTGGCATCGCCGATGGCCGGATTGAAGCCTGGGCCGAGGCCGGACTTGATCATATACAGCTGAGTTTCCAGGGCGCATTTGCTGCCACCACCGAGAAGATCGGCAATTCGCGCGGCGCCCATGAAAAGAAGCTAGAAACGGCACGCCGTGTTCGCGCGGCAGGTCTGCCGTTGACGATCAATGCGCCGATCCATCGCCACAACATGGAAGAAGTGCCGGATTTCATCGAACTCGCGCTCTCTCTTGGTGCCGAACGGCTGGAGATCGCCAATGTGCAATATGCGGGCTGGGCTCTGCTCAACCGCAAGGCGCTCATGCCGGAACGCGAAGCGGTCGAGCGGCAGGTGCAGATCGTCGAGGAGGCGCAGGAACGGCTGCGCGGCATCATGACGATAGACTTCGTCACGCCCGATTATTTTGCCATTTATCCGAAACCCTGCATGGGCGGCTGGGCGCGCGATGCCTTCATGGTAGCGCCCGATGGAACCGTGCTTCCATGCCACGCTGCCGGCACGATCAAGTCTCTGCATTTCGAGCGTTTCGGCGACTGGAGCCTCAGCCGTATCTGGCATGAATCCTCGGCATTCAATGCGTTTCGCGGAACAAGCTGGATGCAGGAACCATGCCGCAGCTGCGAGCGCCAGGAGATCGATTGGGGCGGCTGCCGCTGTCAGGCCATGGCAATCGCCGGCGATGCGGCTGCTACTGACCCGGCCTGCATCAAATCCCCGCTGCATGCGCGCATGGGCGCGCTGATCAACGAGGCAATCAGCACAAAGACGGCCGACACAACACCGGACGCCTTCACCTATCGCCGCATTGGCAGATCGGTCGAACTCGACCCAACTTCAGCATAGGCACTGTGCGTGGTTCGACAAGCTACGATCAAGGTTTGACGATCGATTGCTGGATTGTCTTTGACAGACCGTACAGGCGTTGCTCGATAATCGTCGGCACTTCGCAGACATAGGTCAGCGACTGCACCCGCTCCTCGAATATGCGGGTTTCCCAGGTCAGCCTTTCATTCAACCTGTCCAGTTCTTCCGGATCGTGATCGGGTTTGGCGCGCATCGCATCTACCGTCGAGGCTTCCTTGCGCAGGTCCTCCGCCATGTCGCGTTGCTTGTCGGCGTAGCGCGAGATACCGGATATCACCTGCTCACGCTCGCGATTCAAGGTGTCGAATACACCCTGGAAAAGCATGAACATCTTGTCGTTAAGCTGCTCCTTCGGCAGACTCCCGGCAAACTCCACGACCTGCTTTTGTGCGACGTCGAGCGGGTTGCGGCGCGCGGCGAGGTCGCCAACGAGATCATCAATCTTCGGATCGGCATCCCAGTTTTTGGCCGCCTCCGGAATGTCCGGGCCATTCCACACCTGACCGATCGAAAGTTCCGGTACCTTGCGCTGTACGCAGGGCCAGCTCGGATCATTGTTCGCCGCGGCAAGAGCAGCACCGCCGGAACATAGCAGGAGAAGGCCAGCCGACGCCGCGAAGAATACCTCTGACCGTTTCAATTATTGCCTCCCTCTTGTTTCTTGATGACGAGACCGCGCGAGGGGTCGTAGGCGATGATTGCGCCCGCAATGAAAACAATGGTGAACCCGCAGACGACGGCCAGCGAGGTCCACTCGATCTGTCCATAGAATGCGAAGCGCACCAGTTCGACTGCATAGGTAAACGGATTGAGCAGGCAGATCTTGTAGAGCAGGGGACTTGCCTCCTGCACGCGCCACAGCGGATAAAGCGCCGATGAGGCAAAATACATCGGGAAGATCACGAAGTTCATGATGCCGGCGAAGTTTTCCAGCTGCTTGATCAGGGATGACAAAAGCATTCCAAGCGCGCCCAGCATCATGCCCGACAGGAACAGCGCCGGCAGTGTCAGCAGATACCCGGACGGCGGCGCCTTGACGCCCCAGAACCAGGCGATGAACAGGAAGGCGTAGACCTGAATGATGGAAACGGCAACGCCGGCCAAAAGCTTCGACACCAGCAGGAACCAGCGCGGAAATGGGCTGACGAGCAGCGTGCGCATATTGCCCATTTCCCTGTCGTAGACCATGGAAAGAGATGATTGCATGCCGCTGAACAGGAGGATCATGCCGCACAGGCCGGGTGTGATATAGACCTCGTAAAGCACATAGGTCTGATACGGCGGGATAATCGAGACGCCGAGCACCTGCCTGAACCCCGCCGCAAAGATGAATAGCCACAGCAGTGGCCGCACCAGCGAAGAGATGAAACGCTCGCGCTGGTTAAGATAGCGCAGGCCTTCGCGGATGAGAATACCTTTCAGGCAAACGAGATAGTTCATCACGCCGAAGCGGCTGCATCCGATGGGGACGCGGCTGGCAATATCCGTCATAGCCGGTTCCCCGCATTCAATGCATATATCCCGGTAAGGCGAGAGAACGCTTCGTTGATCGTCTCCGCCCCGGCGTTCTTGACCACGTCATGCACGGGGCCATTGGCGACGAGCTTGCCCTGGTTAAGGACAATGACCTGATCCGCATGACTGACCTCATCGATCAGATGCGTCGCCCACAGGACGCTGATCCCCTTCTCCTCCACCAGCTTACGGATATCGGCAAGGATGGTGGCGCGCGATTTGATATCGAGGCCGACGGTCGCTTCATCGAGCAGCAGCAGCGACGGTTCGTGCAGCAGCGCACGCACGATTTCGACGCGACGGATTTGCCCGCCCGAGAGACTGCGGGCTTTCTCATGCAGCCGGTCGCTCATGTCGATGGATTGCATCAGATCGTGAATGCGCCGGTTGGCTTCACGTGCGCGGATGCCATGCAGCGATGCATGGTAGGAGAGGTTCTGATGTACCGAAAGATCGAGATCGAGCGTGCGCGTCTGGAAAACAATGCCGAGCCGCCGCAGCGCGTCACCCGGCCGCCGGTCGATGTCATGGCCGAACACATGGATGCGGCCATGCCTTGTTGCGAACAGATGGCTGATCAGGGAGAACAGCGTCGTCTTGCCGGCACCGTTCAGGCCGAGCAGCACGGCAAAGCGCCCAGGCGCTATGGAGAACGTGACATTTTCCAGCGCCTGACGCTTGCCATAGGCATAGCTCACCGATGCGAGATCAAGCGCCGGAAGATTTGCTTCCGGCATTGATTTGTCATTGATGTTCTTCAGTTCGGCATTTGTACCCATCAAGCTCCACCCTTGGTACACGCTCTTGTAACCATACAGAAACCTGACGGCTATTTGATGGTGATCGTACCCTTCATTCCCTTGTCTGCAAGGTCTGGCACGGACCATGTGTATTTGCCGGGCCGCACCGCCGTGAATTGTACATTGATCGTCCCCGGCGAGTCGAATTCGAGCCAGGCCGGCCCGCCATTCATATGCACTTCAAGATCGTTGATGACGATCTGGTTCATCCAGACATTGCGGAAAAGATCGGTGACGAATTTGTATTCAAGTCCGGCCGCGGACGTGATCTTCCAGCGATAGCCCTGTCCGGCAACCAGTTCGAAATCCTTCTGGTTGACCGTGAATTCATCCTCTTTCGAACCGAGAATAAGCTCCGGCACATTCTTGCTGCCGCGCGTGATCGCCGGCGGTTTTGCCTGCATCGCCGCTTTCGGCTCCGGTGCTGCCTTGGCATCGTCATCATCGTCAGCCTGGGCAAAGGCAAAGGATTGAGCCAGCCCGATGCTGAGAACTGCGGCCAGTGCGAGCGTCTTGTATGTTGTCATATAGTCCTCCCTAGTTTGTCAGAAATGCTTTCAATTCGGCGATATCGCGACGCCCCATGGAAGTTGCCCCACGGTGACGGATTTGATCGGCTCATCGGTTTCCGTGTCGATGAATGTGATGTCGTTCGATAACCCGTTCGTGCTGATGATCTGCTTGCCGTCCGGCATGAATGCGAGCTGCCATACCCGCTGGCCGACGAGCACGTATTTTTCGACCTCGTAGGTTTCGGTGTTGACCACGGCGACGCGGTTCGCAGGCCCGAGCGCCACATAGGCTTTCTTGCCATCGGCGGTGATACGGACGCCCACAGGCTGGATCTGTTCGGAGCGCAATCCCTGGATTTCGAAGGTGATCTTGTGGGTCACCGCGCGGGTCTTGTTGTCGATGACCGATACCGTGCCGCCGATTTCAGCGGAAACCCAGACTTCGGAACCATCGGGTTTGAACTCGGCAAAGCGCGGGCGCGAATCCACGAGCACATTGTCGGTGATTTCATGCGTCGACGTATCGATGAAATGCGCCATGCTCGTTGTTTCGGACGTATTGACGATGGTCTTGCCGTCCGGGCTCACACCCATACCTTCCGGCTCGACGCCCACCGGTATCTCGGCAACCACGCCTTTCGTATTGACGTCGATCACCGTGACGAGGTTGTCGTCCTCATTGGCGACATAGAGCGTCTGCCCGTCGGGCGACAGGACGAAGAGCTCGGGGTCTGGCCCTGATGGCAGCGATCCCACGACTTCATTCGTCGCGGTATCGATCATCTCGACCGTGTCGTCATCGCTGGCGCAGACGTAGATAATCTTCCCATCGGGCGAGATGGTTATGCCGCGCGGCCTTTGTCCGACGTTGATCGTCTTGACCACCTCCATGGTCTTTGAATCGACCACGGTCACAGTGTTGTCCTTCTCATTCGAGACATAGACCAGATTGGCCCAGGCTGGCTGTGCAAGAAATGGCAGCGCTACGGTCGCAGCGAGGATGTATCGTCGTCGCATTTTGGTCCTCCCAATACATTGTTCTTAATCAAGCTTGCACTTGGTTTCCGGCCTGTCCACGCCCAGCGTATCGAGCTCCGAGAACTGATGCAGGAAACCTTCCTGCGGCGAAGTGGAAACGACGCCGTGACCATCGCCGATCAGGATCGGCTGGCGCAGCTGCCAGTTCCAGTTGCGGAAACTGAGTTTTTGCCCTTTGAAGGCTGCTATGGAAAAGTCGTCTGCCTTGATGAAGGTCTCGACCTGCTTGGGGTCGTTTCCCTTTGACCGCGTGATTGCCTCTCCCAATATCCGCACTGCAGTCCAAGCCTGCATGTCCTTCGACAGCATCCGCCGTCCCGTCGCCTTGTCGAAACGGTTCTGAATCTGTGATCCGCCCCATTGTTCGCTGGCGGGGTGCCAGCTTGAGGGAACCAGTCCGGCCGTTCCCGCAACCGGCCGCGGCGTCCAGGTTCGGTAAGGCACGTAGCTGCCGAAAACCTCGCTCTCGTCGGCGACGATGACCACATCGTGTTCCGGCAGGTTCTGGGTGAATACCGGCATCTGCTTTTGCACCTGGATGACACCGGTGTCAGTCCTGCGCGCGGTGCCCTTGTCCTCGTAAAGCCGCTCTTCGACGATCGTTGCGCCGAAACGTGTGGCTGCGCGGCGGATCGCATCGGCATAGAGCTTGTCGCGGTCGTGCGAGCCATAGAGCAGCACCCATTTGCGCCATTGTTTCCAGACGAGGTATTGCGCCAGACCGTCGGCGAGCATGCTTCGCGTCGGCGCCGTGTGGAAGACGTTCGCGCGGCATTCCTCCTCGCGCAGGCTGTCATCCGTGGCGCCCACATTGAAAAGGAGGACGCCGCTATCCTTGGCGAGATCGGCAATCGACAACAATTGCTTGGCGGAAACGTCGGTCAGGACGAACTTGTCGCCGCGGGCGAGCATTTCCTTGAACACGGGCACTACGTCGGCGTCGAATTTCGTCTCGGTCACATCCAGCACAAAACTCTGGCCCAGAAATTTGCCGGTCGTATTGTTGTCGTTGATGGCGACATTGGCGCCGGCCACGCCCTCGTCGCGGGGCGGTATATCGAGTACGGATAGTGCCAGTTGCGGCTCGTAGGCGCGAAGATAGCCAATGCGCGTTTCAACCACCGGTTTTGCAGGCTTATTCGTCGCAGCCTGCTGTGCCGATACTCCGGACACGTTGACGAAGAGCAAAAAAAAGCCGAATAAAACGGAGAGAGTGTTTGGCACCGTACTCTTCATGATCATACCATTCAGACTAGCCGCCATTCACGTAATGGCGGTCGCTTAAGAACAGAGGTGCCCATAGTGTTTTTAAACAACCCCGCCATAATCTCAACCCTAGGTGTCAACTTTTCTTTGACACCAGGCAAGATTTCCAATCTGTCTCGGGGGCTGTGCAAATGACACAGATGCTGGCAAGCGTTCAGAACGTACAGGAAGCGGAAATTGTCTTCCAGAATGGTGCGGATATCATCGATCTGAAGGACCCGGCGAGCGGTGCACTTGGCGCGGTTGCACCGTCCAAGCTTATGGAAGTTATCGATTTTATTGCGGGAAGGCGGCCCGTCAGTGCCGCTTGCGGCGATGTTCCCATGGAACCTGAAGTCGTTCGCACAAAGGTTGAGGAATTCGCCGCAACCGGCGTGGACTATATCAAGATCGGGCTCTTCGCGTCAGGCAATTTAGCCGGCTGTCTGGAAGCGCTGAAGCCGCTTGCCTCACACAAAAAATTGATTGCAGTGCTTTTCGCCGACTACCGCAACACCTACAGCGAAAATCTGTTTGCGCAGCTCTCGTCCGCCGGATTCCACGGCGTGATGATTGACACGGCAGACAAGTCGAAAGGCCGGTTGCTCGACCACATGACTCCTGACCAGATCGGCAAATTCATCAAGGATGGCCAGTCGCACGAATTGAAGGTTGGCGTTGCCGGCTCGCTCGAAGCGCCGGATATCCCGCGTCTGTTGGCCTATGCGCCGGATTTTCTCGGTTTCCGCGGTGCGCTGTGTTCAGGTCTTGATCGCACCGCACCGATCGATGCGCAGGCAACGGCGAAGATTCGCGGTCTGATACCCGAGGCACTCGAGGCAAGCGCGCCTCCCGGTGTCGACTACAAGTTGCTCGCCGCGCGCGGTTACTTCCCCGACCCGGCGGAGGCCGGGCTTGGTACCGACAAGATCTTCGTCCGTGACTTCGTTTTGCCCGTTCACATCGGCGCCTACAGTTTCGAGCATGGCAAGGCGCAGAAGGTGCGTTTCGATGTGTCGGCCGATGTTTTGCGGGTGACGCGCAACCCGGAAGACATGCGCCACGTCGTTTCCTACGATCTCATCATGGATGGTATTCGCGCCATCGTCGCGCGCGGCCATATCGAGCTTGCCGAAACGCTGGCAGAGCAGGTCGCGGCTTTCGTTCTGGAAAATCCGCGGGTGACCCGCGTTGTCGTGCGGGCCGAAAAGCTGGAGCTTGGACCTGGCGGTGTCGGTGTAGAGATTGAGCGGAAAAACGATGTGAAGAATTCATCGGCCAAGCCCCGGCCGATCCACGTCCAAGGAGGCCGGAAATCCTCATGAAGCCTCTTGTCGTCAAGCTTGGAGGCAGCACGGCGGGCCATGCGGAAATGCAGCGCTGGATCGACCTTCTGGCGAGCGCAACCTTTCCGCTGGTTATCGTGCCGGGCGGCGGTCCTTTCGCCGATCAGGTGCGGATTTCGCAGAAGCGTCTCGGATACTCTGACGATGCGGCGCATGCGATGGCCATCCTTGCCATGGACCAGTTCGGCATCGCCATTGCCGAGCGGCATCCGCAATTGCGGGTGGCGCGGTCAATATTGCAGATCGGCGAGGTGTTGGACGCCGGCGCAACGCCGGTCTGGCTTCCGTCATCGATGACCTTGGATGCAGCGGATATACCGCCATCGTGGCAGATCACATCGGACAGCTTGGGTGCCTGGTTGGTCCGGCAATTGTGCACCGACGACTTGCTGCTGGTCAAGCAGACCGACGAATACACACGTTACGCAAGCGTGCAGGAACTTGCCGCCGCCGGCATCGTCGATAGCATGCTGCCGGACATGCTGGGCGAGGGCACAAGCCTCCATGTCGCCGGTTCCGGGATATTGGCCACGCTCGATTTGCCCTTGGCATCAATCCCGGGACGCAGGATCATACGGCACAGACAGACCGAAGCCATGGGTGCGCAATGACGAGACTGCATACGCCGCGCTGGGCCTGGGCACTGACCGGTTCGGGCCATTTCTTTGTGGAAAGTTTCGAGCTGATCCGCACGCTCGAGCACTGCGATGTTTTCGTCTCGAAGGCTGCGAACGAAGTCCTGCGCATGTACAAGCTCAAGCTGGATTTTCCCGAAACGACACGCGTGTTGCACGACAAGACGGCGAGTTCAGTGCCGATTGGCGGGTTTTACACCGGCGTCTACCACACGGCTGTGATCGCGCCGGCCACATCCAACACTGTGGCGAAGTGCGTCGCCGGGATTTCGGATTCACTACCCACCAATGTCTATGCGCAGGCGGGGAAGTGCCTTGTGCCGTCCATCGTCTTTGCCTGCGATACGGCGCCCGAACTCGAGACCATGGCGCCCAGCGGCATGGTCAAGGTCTATCCGCGCCCGATCGATCTGGAAAACACCGCGCGGCTCAAGACCTATGAACGAACCAGGGTCGTCGAGTCGCTGGCCGAACTCATTGAAACGATCACCGCTCGGCAGAAGGTGATCTCCGGCGATGGCTGAGCGCCTGCTATTCCTGACAGGGCATCTTGCCCGTGCGCGGCTGGAGAGGATCCTCGCCGATCTCGGTAAGACAACGTTTACCTACGAGATTGTCGATATCGGCGTGAAGGTCGCGGCGCTGATGACCGAGGAGATCATTGCACGCCGCCTGAAGCAGCCGATATCCGCCGATCGCGTTATCCTGCCCGGCCGCTATCGCGGAGATCTCGACAGCTTGAGCCAGCGTTTCGGCATTCCATTCGTCCGCGGTCCCGATGAAGTCGCCGATCTTCCTGTCTTTCTCGGGCGTGTCGGCAAGCCCATCGATCTTTCCAGGCACGACATGCGAATCTTTGCCGAAATCGTTGATGCTTCGGCGCTGTCGCTCGATGCGCTCATGCAGCGTGCAATGCATCTTGCCGCTGCCGGTGCCGATGTCATCGATCTTGGCTGCCTGCCGGAAACCCCGTTTCCGCATCTGGCCGATGCCGTTCGTGCCCTGAAAGATCAAGGACTGAAAGTCAGTGTCGACTCGGCCAATCTCGACGAGCTCGAAACCGGTGCTGCGGCCGGTGCGGACTATCTCCTGAGCCTCACCGAACATACCATCGGTCTTGCCATCAAATATGGCGTCACGCCCATTCTCATTCCTTCGAACCCGGGCGATCTGGATTCGCTTGGCCGCGCCATTGTTGCAGCTCAAGCTGCGAATATCGCCTTCATCGCCGATCCGGTGCTTGACCCGATCCATTTCGGCTTTTCGGTCTCGCTCGGACGGTTTCTTGAAGCGCGCAGCCGCTGGCCGGATATCCCGATGATGATGGGGACCGGCAATCTCACCGAACTCACCGACGCCGACAGTTCCGGTGTCACCGCACTGCTGGCGGGCATCTGCTCCGAGCTCGCGATCGGCAATGTGCTTGTCGTCAATGTCAGCCCGCATACGATCCGCACGGTCGAGGAGCACGACAGCGCGCGCCGCACCATGTTTGCCGCCAGAGAGGATCATGCCCTGCCACGCGGCTACGATGCCGGTCTGCTGCAGGCGCACGATCGCAAGCCTTATCCGAACAGCGTCGAGGATATTGCCGCGCTCGCCGCCGAGGTGCGCGATGCCAATTTCCGTGTCATGACCGCACCGGATGGTGTGCACATCTTCAACGGCCAGAGCCACAGGATCGCGCAGGACGCATTTGAACTTTTCCCCGGACTCGGCGTTGAGAGTGACGGCGCGCACGCGTTTTATCTCGGTGCAGAGCTGACCAAGGCGGAAATCGCCTGGAAACTCGGCAAGCGCTATACGCAGGACGAGCCACTCTCCTGGGGCGCGGCTGTACCGGGCAAACAGGAGGACCGGTTGCGGCTGGCGGAGGCAGGGCACACTTTGAAAGCGAAAAAGGACAGGGCGCCGTGACCTATATCAGGGAAACCATCGTCACTACTGTCGACACCAAGGGCGTCGCGCACATTGCGCCGCTCGGTATAATACAGCACGAGGATGGCTGGATGATCGCGCCGTTCCGGCCGTCGAAGACGCTTGAAAATCTCGCCGCCATTCCGTTCGCGATTGCCAATTATACCGATGACATGCTGATCTTCGCCGGCTGTCTGACCGGCCGTAAGGACTGGCCGACCGTTGCGGTAAAAAACTGCCCGGTGCCACGATTGCAGGCAGCGCTCAGTCATTCGGTGCTCAAGGTCGTCTCCGTCGATGAGGACGCCATGCGCCCGCGCCACTTTTGCAAGGTGGTTTCCGAGGCGACGCACGCCCCGTTTACCGGGCTGAACCGTGCCAAGGCCGCCGTGCTTGAACTTGCAATCCTCGTCAGCCGCCTTTCAATGCTGCCAGCGGAAAAGGTGGAGGCGGAGATCGCCTATCTCGCAATCGCTATCGAGAAAACCGCCGGACCCGATGAACATCAGGCATGGTCCTGGTTGATGGAGAAGGTCAAGGATCATCGCGACGCTGCCGACGCGAAAGGCAAGGAAGCCGTGCATCATCATGACAGGCTCTAGGCGGGCAACGTACTGAACGGATTCTGATACTTGACGCCGAGCGGTCTGAAGTCTCGTTCGTTGATCGTGAGCACGGTCAAATCATTTTTTTGTCCGGTTGCCGCAATCGCAATATCCTCAAAGCCCGGGCTGATGCCGGCCGCACGCGCTATTGTCATCAGATGTCCGGTGATCCTTGCGGTATCGAGGTCAAGCGGCAGAATACGGTTCCCGTAGTAATGACGGATTTCCCCCCACCACTCTTCGAGGTGTTGCGATTTTCGTGTGGCGCCTTTGCGGGCGGCATTCGCTATTCCATCTTCGATTTCCGCGGCCGTGATGACTGATAGCCACAGGTCCGCCGAACGGCTAACGATCCATTCGACGACTTTCTCGTCAGCTTCGGTCCTGCGGACTGCTGGTGCAAGCAAGCTGACAACATTCGTGTCAAGTAGATACACGATCAGAAAGCTGAACGGCGCAAAGCCTTCGCAGGCTTACGTTCGGGTAGGTCGCCCTTTTCCAAAGGTGAATTGGTAAGCAGCCAGCCAAGCGAAGGGACTCGGCTCAACCGTTCATATTCGCTATAACTGATGATCACAGCCTCTCGCTTGCCGTGACGTGTAATGACGGCGGTTTCGCCGGCAACAGCATCGTCGATGACATGTGAAAACGTTGCCTTGGCATCCTTCAGCTGAATCTCTTTCATCAGGATATGCTCCAATATGACCTTAGTAGTCATATATAGAGGAAAAATGCGCCGTGACAAGGGTCCCGCAGGCCTAGGCGCCAGTTTGCTGATCCAGGTACCCAAGCAACGCGACGGCCGCCGCCGGCGCTGCCTTGCTGGCATCGTCGCGAGCGTCTTCGATGGCAGGAATCAACGAACCGAAATCGACGTAAGGGCGATCCATGCGTTTCGCCAATTGCCTGATTTGCGGCCGTCCGATGCCCGCTCCTATGACCGGCGCAGCGTGATCCAGTTTGCGTGCCACCCGGAAAGCGCCGTCATGGATCATGCGCAGCTGATGTTCGCTGAACCAGCGCGCGATATCGATCCATTCGTGCTCTTCAAGATCGCCGCTGTCGCGCCCGACCATACGCGCCATGCGTTGAATGGAACCGGCAACGGTCTTTGGCAGCCGGTCCGCCGAGGGATATTTGTCATCCGCCTCGTCCAGCGTGCCGAGAATGCGGCCGAGATCGGCAGTATTGGCGAAATATTCGTTCATCAATGGCGTCATGTGCCCACGCACCGGAACGAGTGCCGCAATGCCGATAAGCGCGGAACGGGCAAACCCCGTATAGACCAGTTCGCCGGTCAAAAGCCGCTCGGCATCGGAATATCCATCATTGACCAGCATGCCATCCCTGAACGCAAGAATGTCCGTCGTCGTCGAACCCATGTCGACAAACAGGCCTGTGCCCGTCAGCTTCGCACTCAGGCTTGCGGTGGCGTGCCAGTTGGCGGAAGCGATATCGCTGCCAAGACCGCGCGCCGTGCTGAGGTCGCAAAAGCCCGACCGGCCCGCATATATCAGCGTGTTCCCGGCTCCGAATTCCTCTTCGATGAAATCCAGAAGTGCGGCAATACCGACGTCGCGCGAGGCAAATGTATCGGACAACTCGCCGGTCATCGTGAAGACATTGATGTTGCCTTCGCTTCGCAGTGGAGCGATTTCCCGCAATGCCTCGCGCGTCTGCTCCAGCCCAAGCCACAGCGATGTCTTGAAGATTTTCGCCGAGATGATCTCGCCATCCCGGCACTGCGCCATCTTGAGATGAGCGCCGCCGATATCCCAGCCGGTAATCAGGGGCTTTCCTTCGTTGGCAAATCGGGATTTCATGGCTGCATCATTCCGTAAGGTTTACCAGTGCATATCATTCCGGTACTCGACATAAAAGATGGTCTCGTGGTGCGCGCGCGCCTGGGCGATCGCGATTCCTACCGGCCCATCGAAACACCGCTTAGCCCAACCGCCGATATACTCGATGTCGCGACTGGCTTGCGCAAAGTCTATCCCTTTTCGGCTTTCTATGTCGCTGATCTCGACAGGATTCAAAGGCGCTCTTCGGCAGGAAGCGCATTGGAACAATTGAAGCCTTTACTCACCAAATCCGACGTCTGGCTCGACGCCGGATTTGCCGATCACCACACAATTGAGCAAGCTCTGGCCACAGACGGCATACTGCCGGTGCTGGGTTCCGAATCCCAGGCCGACAATTTTTTGCTTGAGCATTTTCGCGAGGATCCACGTCTCGTTCTCTCGCTGGATTTCCGGATCGACGCGTTCCTTGGTCCCCCATCAATTCTTGAAAACGCCAGCAACTGGCCATCGCGCATCATCGTCATGACGCTTGGCCGCATCGGGGCCAATTCCGGTCCGGATTTCGAACGGCTGACAGAGATCAAGCGCCGCGCTGGCAACCGTATGGTAATAGCCGCCGGCGGGGTGCGCGATGCGCACGATCTCGAGCAGTTGCAAGCTATCGGCATCTCGGCGGCACTCGTGGCAACGGCGCTGCATAGTGGTGCGCTGGCACCCGAGACGGTCTCGTCTCTGATGCAGAATGAAAACCGGGGTTGAAGCAGTGGAAGAAGGGGTGTCCCCCTTCTTCATGTCTAGAAGCCCAGACTTTTTGCCAACCGGCGCAACAGACCCTCCGGTTCCACAGAGGGTGTGCTCTGTGCGGGGTTGTCTCGTGTCTAAGCGCTGAATGGATGCTTTACTGAATCACGCTGCGCGGTTGCTTCGGCGGCAGTCGGCTTGCCCGTCACTGCGCGCTGGAGCGCTTCCTTGGTTGCACGATAGTTGAAGTCCTGGATCTTCGCGTCGTCTTCTGCTTCCCAATGGATGAAGACGCCGACGCAGATGAACAGATCGTCCGCTTCGTCCGCTGGAATTGTGCCATCGGCAACACTGTCCTGAACCGCTTTAGCCACTGCATGCTGTGCAGGTCCGAACATCTGGACCGCCTGTTTGGCGCCCTTGATCGTAACCTTGTTGAACAATATCGTATTCGGCTTGCACGCCATATTCGGCGCAATAACCGCAAGAAGCGAGGTGAACCCGTCCTTGTTGTTCGTCAATGCATTGCAGAATGCCGTCTCGACAGCGCTGCCACGCGGTCCGATCAGCAGATCGATATGCGCGACTTCATTTCCATCGCCGATGAGCGATTCGCCAACCATAACCTTATTGATTTTTGCCACGGCCAATTTCCTCCTAAACCGTTTTCCCAATGGTTTGTCCAAAGACGCCGTACCTCGAGACACGACTCTCGATGGACAGCTATCCTTGTTCACAGCACCCTTCGAGCGGGGTCGGTTGGCCAGATAGCAGCGGACGAAATCCGCTGGGGAAATTCAAGCATTTACCTCGTCATTATGCAAGGCCAAGTTGAGATAGAACGTAAAAAGCGTCGCGACTGTCAGGTCTGCGGAGGTTCCGGGATTGATGTTGTCGGCTTTCAATTGTGCGTCGAAAGCAAGAAGCGATTTTTCGCGCTCTTTGCCATCGTCGAGGCCTTCGACCCGCGTCAGAATTTGTTGCGCTTGCTTTTGCGTTTTTCCGGCAATTGCACCGCCGTGCTTGCGGACGATATGGCTGTCGGGAAATGCCGAAAGGAAAAACAGATAGGTAAAAACCACCGGCCACATCGCGCGCTCGCCGCGATCTGAAGCGGCTCTATAAGCCGTGAGCCCGCCGTCAAAAATATCGGCAAATCCGCTGACATATTGCCGGGCAATCATGTCGCGGTCCGCAGCTTCGCCCATTGCTTCCAGCAGTGACACTTGCGGGACGGTCGATACATCATGTTTGGGCGCGGAGCCAAGGCCGCCGGGCTGTGCCAGCATGATCGCCGAAAAGACATCGCGCGCATCGTCGATGTCCAGTTTTTCAAGGATCGTGGCAAGGCCGCCTTGCAGGTCTTCCCCGCCATTTGCCGCCGCTTTGGCCAAGGGAACGCATAAAAGCAGGATACCGAGATTGGTGTTGGTTCCGACCTTGCGACGCGTCTCTCTGACCGCCGCGAGAATGCGTTGTCCGGTGGAAAGGGCAGGGTCTGTCACCGCCTGCGATGAAGCCTGCGCGCTTTCGAAAAACTGCTCGGCACTCATACGATGACCGTCGGCAAAACGATGCACATTGCCGGGCTTCAGTGCGTCGATCTCCTGATAACAGGCATCGATATAGGCGCGCCTTATCTGTTCGCGCGTCGGGGTCACGCGGCCGGTCTCTCGTCGAGTTCGTCCTCGATCCAAGCCGCCAGGGCATGGGCGATGCAATCGGCAATGCGCACAGGGACGACGGATTGCAGCCCGGTCCAGGCGGGCATGCTGTTGACCTCGAGGACAAGCAATTTGCCGTCGGCCGCCGGAATAATGTCTATACCGGCGAAATCGGTGCCGATGGCTGCGGAAGCCGCAAGCGCGAGACTTTCCAGCTTGGCGCGCAATGGCCCTTCGACAGCCTCCGCCTTTGCCCCCTTGGCAATATTGGTGATCCAGCCTTCAGCCCGGCGCGCCATCATGCCCAGCACTTCGCCATCGCAGGTGAAAACGCGATAATCGCAATAAGGGGGCCCGGGCCGCGCCACGAAACGCTGCAGATAATACACATCATCGACCTCTTCCGGTTCCGGCAGGTCCTCGATGCTGCGGATCAGGCGAATGCCTTTGCCTTGAGAGCCGAACAACGGCTTCAGTACCAGTGGACCGTGCACAAGCTCGCGGGTCGCGACCAGCCGGGCATTGGCAATGCTTTCCACCGCAAAGGTTTCCGGCGTCGGCAGTCCTGCCTGTGCCAGCAGGAATGTGGTGGTGGATTTGTCCACACAGCGCTCGATGGCCTTGGCCGAGTTCCACACCGGAACGCCAAGATGCGCGAAAGCGTGCAGGATGCCGAGACGGCGGGTGATCGCCTCGAATGTGCCCGACGAAATCGATCGCACGATCACTGCTGCGGGCAGGGCGCCGTTCATGCGCGGGATCGCAATGCCGGAGGGATAGCGGCTGTCGAAGCCGATATCCACCAACGGCAGCGCCAGGACGTTTAAGCCGAGTTTTCGCAGCGAGGCGCGCAGCTGTTTCACCTGGCGGTCGGGCCGGTCCGAAAGGATCAGTATCGTATCTGTCATGTCTATGTCTCAGGTGTTCGTCTTGAAAAAGTCGCTGCGGTGAGTCAGATGGCGTGGTTTTTGGGGTCGCCCTTGCGACGAGCGCAGCGTACATAAAGTACGTGAGCACCGGAAGCACAGAAAATCGCGTCAGATGACCACCGCCGCGACTTTAAAGACGGACACTCAGCCTAAGGACTGTTCCAGCATCGCATCGTGAATTCCGCCGTTGCGGAACGTGTCACCGGTTTCGATCGCTGTAACGATCACCTCGGCGGGGCTGAACAAGCGCGGATCGATGGCATAGAAATCCCCTTTGAACTTCTTGAAAATATCGGCAAATGGCTGGCCATGGTCGCGAGACGTATGGCTCGGCAGTTGCTCCGCCAGGTTGCGCGCCGCTTCAGCGCTGCCCTTGACGAACAGCTGGACGGTTCCGCCGTAGATGATGGCATCGTTGGTCCGGCCCATGGCTTGCAGGAAGTCCGGATGCGGCGCGGGGATCGGCGCGCGGCCCGCACCATCGACAATATCAGCCAGCGGGAATTTAAGGTCGTGCGCCTTGTGCAGCGCGACTTCGAGCACGCGCCCGACAATCTGCACTGCGCCCGTCAGGCTTTGCGTAGGAGCATAGATGAAAGTCAGCCTGTCAGGAGCAAGCCCCGTTGCCTTCGACACTTTCTCGATGATTGCAGCCGGCGGCGGTGTCGAGGTCTCAAGCACGATCACGGACGAGTCAGCCTTGGGTTCACGATAGGCGATTTCCTCGAAAAGCGGCTCCACCCGTGCCAGCGCGCGCACAGGACCGGAACCCATGGCGAAGTACTTTTCGTGCGAGAGATTCCAGCCGGCATACTGGCTGGCGAGGCAGGCGAGAACCGGTTGCGACGAGCGGACATCGACCGAATAGGGCCACTTGCCCGAGTTCAGCCCTGCCGAAACGGTTCCAAGCCCGCCGAGGCAGATTTCGACGATACGCAGCGCGGCTTCGATGCCGCCCGGACTGTCTGCGCCCGCATCGATCAAATGTTCGCCAAGGCTGCCGCGACTGTGACTGACACCCAGCCGGTCCGCATCCTCGATCATGCTGTCGGCTATGCGTTGCGCGTTTCTGTTCAGATAGGCATGACCGTCCCTCATGGAGAATCCCCCCTCCAGTTAACCGCGAGCTCCTTGACGCGGCTCTTCACGGCGCGCATCGCTGCTGCAGCGGAGGGAGCCGTGGCAAAAACCGTGCAGACAGGGTCGCCTGCTGCAAGCGTTGTTCCTGACATCTGATGATCCGCCGTCAGCGCCGGCCAATCGATTTTCGGAAAGGCGCTGATTGCTTTCGCCGTGTAGGCGATCGCCGAAGCGGTCGAACCCTTATAGGCGGGCAAGGTTATGTTGGATCCCATGACGGCGCGTAAGTGTTCGCGCAGCAGCGGGGTCTGATCGCTGTCGAAAATGTCGAGTGTTGCGCCGGGGCGCGGATTGATCTCGATCAGATTGAGGCCGGCATCGCCATCGATGAAATCGGCGCTGTTGAGCCCGGCAAGGCCGGTGCGCCTGGTCAAAGCCGTCAGCCATTCCTCGATCCGGGCCGCCTTGTTTTTGTCGTAGCGCCGCAGTCGCACCGCACCGCCATAGCGGAACGGCGTATGCTTCGAAGGCGACGACCATTGCCGGCTGAACCCCACAATATGCGCCTCCTGCCTGTTGGCGAGAAACAGCGCTGAAAGGTTCCTGCCCGGAATGAAGCGCTGGAAATAATGCTCTTGTCCGGACGCATTGCCATTGGCGGGCTTTACATGCGAACCACCGGCACCACCGGCGAGCTTGGTCAGCCAGTATTGCGGATGTTCCGGCGCATCGAAGCGAATATCGGGATGCGGTATCGAGAGCTCGGAACATAGCCGCGCCAGACCGGCCGGGTTCTTCACCAGGCGGATCGTTTGTGCAGTGTTGCCGGCGATCTGGAACTGGCGTGAAATCGCCTCGATCATCTCCGGTCTGCGCTCGAAGCCTGAGCCATAGATCAGAGCCACCGGCCGGTCGCCGCCTGCAAGTTCAGCCAGTGTCCCGGTGATCCGTTCCTCCTCGATCCCGCTCTGCAGGCTGCCCGAAAGTTTCAACGCGCGGTCCGCCAGTGCCAGCGTATCGGCATCGTTGAAAAGGTCGGCGACCAGCGGCCGGAAACCGGCACGCCGCGCCGCCGCTGCGAGAGAGCGTCCGGAAATCGCGGCGATCAGGATCGCGGGATTAGGGTCAGGACTCATTGATCTGATCCAAATGGTAGGAGGCCATTTGTTCGGATAAGAGGAGCAAAGGCGATGGCAATGTTTATCCATTGTCGAGCCTTTGCGACAAAGTAGCCGGGCAAATGGACCCTATCCTGCGGACGCCGAAACGGCCGCAAGCTGCAGTGTCGAACCACTCGGCCGGGGGAAAGACCCCGCCCTTCGCATCTCTCCTCGCATCTTCTTGCCGTTTCAGGCGCCATTTCGATCATATCAATGGGTCCTGACCCTAATTGGCAAGGTCGCGAGCAAGGGTGAATGCATCCCGAAAATCAAAGATAACCGGCTTTTTCGCCTTGATCATCTGTTCAAACAAACCGGCTTGAGTCTTGTATTTGACGTTGCCAATGGAGAGTGGACCAATGCCGACAGCCTGCGTCGCATCGAGTGGCTCGCCATTGGCATTGACTTTCAAGCCCTCGATACCCGCCGGCGGGACTGCATTCACATCAGCGGCGACGAGAAGCCCGCCCGCAGAGCCGAGCTGCGCTTGCGAAAGCACCTGAATGCCGGCCTTAGCCGCAGCCAGCACGACTTCCGTACCCTCGACGATTGCAGCCTTTTTGGCTTCCGTCGAGCCGTCGGCAGGCTCGACTGTTACGTCGAACCGCTGCTTGATCGATGCCGCAATCTCCTGCACACGCTCAATGCCATCGTGGCCTACGATCGTCACCCGGGCACCCTGTTCGGCCGCGATGACCGCCGTGCAATAGCCAACGACACCCGTGGCACCGAAGACCGCCACCGAGGTTCCGTTCAATTCGCGGTCATGGTGCTTGATCAGCGCCTTTTCGACCTTGGCGACCATCGCCGCCGCCGTGGTGAACGAGCCTGCCGGATCGGCAAACACCGAAATTTCGAAGGGTGGCACCATGGCTTTCCTCGCCGCATCGAGCATGTCGAGCGCCGTCGGCGCATCCTTGCCCGCAAGGAAAATGCCTGTCGCGACACCTGCATCCGGCGGGCGCGAAAAAATCGCGTCCTGGACGAGATTGCCGACATCGGCAAGGGTGACATCCGTATAGGGAACCACGGCGTCGTAGCCTGCATCGAGCGCCATATTGACGTCGAACGGGCTCATTTGCCGAAGTGGTGTCAGCATGTGAAGGATGGTTTTGCGGCTCACTGTTTCCGCTCCTTATGGTAATGGGCCCTGAATCTAAGCAGTTGCTAAGTTTAATGCGGTGTGCGTGATATCCGCACCCGCGTTTCGGCCGGCAACGATCTGGATGGTAGTGCCGGGCGACCGCCCGATCGCATCGACAATGCGCATCGCTTCCGACTGCGAGGCAGCAAAGGCGAAACCCGTCGGTCCCCATGAGCTCTGGCCGATGCCCACAGCACCCGCCTGTGCCAGCTGCCGTATGGCGGCTTCGACATGCTTGCTGGTGAAGACGCCGCCCTGCGCCGGCGCAAAATAGTTGCCGATCTCGGCCTGTATCGCTTCCACAGCGCGGCCGAACGATGGGAGATCCTGCTCGATCAGCGCCGGCATGATACCCATCAGCACATGGCGGCAGATTGCAGCCGAGGTTTCGACCGGGAACGGCGGTAATGTCCGGAAGGCTTCGATCTCGGCCTCGCCATGGATGCCTTGCGTCGAGGCGTCGAAGACGAGGATGATGCGCCAGGCTTCAGGAAACGGTATGCGCGAAATAACGGTGGGTGCCGCGCTGCCAGCGCCTTTGCCCGCATCGACGATCACGCCACCCTCGTCGAATGCAGCAATACCGATGCCGGAGCGGGAGCCGCGTCCGAGCAGGACAGCGTCATTGACGGCGTCGAGCGGCAGACCATGCAGTGTGCGGATGGCACCTGCGACAGCCAGGGCGATCTGCGTGCCGGAACCGAGGCCTATATGCCGCGGGATCGCTCGCTGCACATTGACCCGGTGTTGCGCCTTGATGCCGAGATGGTTGCACAGAGTCGCGACATGCTGTTCGATGCGCGCCTGTTCGCCACCATGAACCTGTGTCTCGGCCGAACGGGAAATCGTCAGGACTGTCGCGATATCCTGCACAGGCAAGCCGACGCTGCCAAAGCGGTCGGTGCCAGAACGCGGTATATCGAGAAAGCCGAGATGAAGGCGCGCCGGGACTGTAATGGTGACGGATTCCGACATTTGCTATTCTTTACACAATCTCAAAAATCGGGCCCTGCACTATGATATCGTCTTTCGACCGAGGTGCAAGAGGTCGTCAATTCATAAATCCGGTGAAAATGGTAGGAGGCCATCGGATTTATGAATTGACGACCTACATCAGTGAAGAAGTGGAGTATCGCCCATGACCGACGAGAAGAAGCCCAAGGAAAAGGTATATTCCGAAAGCGAAATCAACGAAAAGCTCAAGGCGGATTTGCCGCACTGGCGCTATGAGAACGGCTGGATTCGCCGCAAGTACAAGACCCATGGCTGGAAGTCGACCCTGATGGTGATCAACACCGTTGGCCATCTCGCCGAGGCTGCCTGGCATCATCCGGATCTGAAGGCCTCCTACGCCTGGGTCGAGGTGCTGCTGCAGAACCATGCGGCCAAGGGCATCACCGACAAGGATTTCGAGCTCGCCAAAAAGATCGAGAGCGTCGTTCACTGGCAACCGGGCAAGGAGGCGGGATCGCTGGAAGGAACGCCGCAAACCGACCAGCGCTTCGCCTACGTTAAGTACGACGATTGATCTGAAATTTTTTGCAGGCAGGTGTGTTGAGATTCGCCATCATGACGAGGCGAAAACGGTGATTTTCGAGAACCGGAGCGGAGTGTACTCAAAGTACGAGAGCACCGGATCGCAGAAAAATACCGTTTGCAGACCGTCATGGTGTGAATATCGACGCACCCTAGGGTTCACATTCGAAAAAAAGGTCGCTAAGTATAGGCTGGCACCAGAAAGTTGCGGAATATGTCGGTTGCATGGGTTGGCAGCCAGCCGGTACCTTTGACGGATGCTGTTCGGAATGCTGCAAAGCTTCTGGCGTCCAGCCGTTGTCCAGTTTTCACCCTCGATGCGGATGTGCACGGTACGCGCAGTGCCATTGCGCTCGCCGAAAGGTTAGGTGGCGCTTACGATCATGCCGCGGGCGATGTGCTTGCCAAGGAGGTCGCGCTGTTTACCGATCACGGCGGCATGTTCACGATGCCGGGAGAAGCGCGCCGCCGTTCCAGCCTGATCGTCATCGTCGGCGAAATCCCCGTCGCCCATCACGAACTTCTGCAGGCCTGGGCGGGTTCGCAGCCGGATCTTGGCGACAAGCACAAGCGCACCTGGTTCCATATCGATGGAACCGAAACGATCGAAGCTGACAAGCTCGCCCGCAAGTTGAAAGCGATACCGCTGGGCGCAGACGGGCTGTCACTTCCTGCCGTGCTTGGCGTGCTTCGCGCCGGGCTGCAGGGGCAGCGCATTGCTGCCTCCTTGACCAATATCGACCGTTTCAGGAAGGCCCTGACCACGGCGCAATTCCCGGTGTTCGTCTTCTCGGGCACGTCGGGCGAGACCGCCGGCCTCGTCATGCTGCAGGGCCTGGTCGCCGACCTCAACAAGACGGGCCGCGCCAGCAGCGTGTTTCTGCCCGCCGATGACGACGCGTGGGGCACGGCGCTCACCTCGCTATGGATGACGGGCTTTCCGCCCCGAACAGGTTTCTCAAATAGCCTCCCAAGCTATGACCCCGGGCGATGGGACATCCAGCGCATGATCCGCGACAAGGAAGCGGACCTTCATGTCTGGATGTCGACGAGGGGCGGCGAAACTCCCCCCCGTGGGGGAAAGATACCGCTGATATCGCTGAGCAAAACCAATAGTCCAACGTCGGGCGCCAAAATTACGATTTCCGTCGGCAAGGCCGGCATCGATCATGATGGCGTTTCCTACTCAAGCCGGACCGGCACATTCAGGGCGGTGCAGGCCGCCCAGCCCTCGGAGCTTCCGAGCGTCTCGAGCATCGTAGGTCAGCTCGCGCAAGCTCTTCCCGGCCGAAAGGCCTTGCCATGTTGATCCGACTTACCGGCGGAGATGTCGTCGATCCTGTCAACGCCGCAACCGCCAAGCGCGACGTCTGGATCAGGGACGGCCTGCTTGTCGATGCGCCGAAGGGCGCGACGGCGGATGAGACGCACGATGTCTCCGGCTGCATCGTCATGGCCGGAGCCATCGATATCCATTCGCATATCGGCGGCGGCAATGTGAACACGGCGCGCCTGCTTCTGCCCGAGCATCACCGCGCGCATCAGCCGCGTCCGGCCAATACACCGCTGTCCAACGCCGGCTGGTCGACCTTCCAGACCGGCACGCTCTACGCACAGATGGGTTTTACCACCGTTGTCGAGCCAGCGATGGCGCCGTATACCGCTTTGCATACGCATCTCGAACTCGCCGACATCCCGATCATCGACAAGGCGACGCTTGCGATCCTTGGCAATGATGATTTTACCCTGTCGCTCCTTCGTAATGGCAAGTCCTCGGCGATGCTCGACGATTATGTCGCCTGGGTCATCGGCTCGACCCGCGCCTTGGGCGTAAAGGTCATCAATGCCGGTGCAGCGGCAGCCTTCAAGGAGAATGTCCGCTCGTTCTCGCTCGATGACACCGTGCCGGAATATGGCGTCAGCTCGCGCAAGATCGTCAAGTCGCTGCAGGCATCTGTGACGCGGCTTGGCGTGCCGCATCCCTTGCATGTACACGCCAATAATCTCGGCATTGCCGGCAGCGCCGATACGGCCGCCGCGACAATCGCCGCGACGGAAGGGGTGCCGCTGCATCTCGCCCATCTCCAGTTCTATGGCTATGGCACCGAGGGCAAGCGCAAATTCTCGTCGGAGGCGGCGCGGCTGGCGGAAGCCGTCAACGCCAACCCTGATGTGACCATAGATATCGGCCAGGTGATGTTCGGCCAGACGGTGACCATCTCGTCGGATGTGATGCGGCAGTATTTGGCGATCGGCAATGCCAGCCCGAAAAAGACCGTGATTCTCGATGGCGACGGCAATGGCGGCGGCGGCATCGTGCCCTACCGCTACAAGCAGGACTACTACGGCTCGCTGCAATGGGCGGTAGGCCTCGAGCTTTTCCTGCTCATCACCGATCCATGGCGCGTATATTTCACCACCGATCACCCGAACGGCGCGCCTTTCACCGCTTATCCGGAACTCTTCGAACTTTTGATGAGCAGCAATGCCCGCGATGCGAAGTCCACGGAGCTCAATGCAACGGCGCTCGGGCTGACGACGCTCGCCTCGGTGCGCCGCGAATACACGCTGGAAGAGATCGCCATCATGACTCGTGCAGCTCCCGCCAAGCTCCTCGGCCTCAAGGATCGCGGCCATCTCGGGGCAGGCGCCATCGCTGATGTCGCGGTCTATCGCAAGGGCAGGGATATCGCAAAAATGTTCCGCGAGGCGGCGCTGGTTTTCAAGAATGGCGATCTCGTCGTCAAGAACGGCAAGGTAACCCATTATCGCTGGGGCAAGACGTTGCGTCTCAACCCGCCACCGGACAAGGCGATGGTCAAGCGCATGCAAGCCTACCACGAAGAGCGCTACGGACTCTCGCTCGATTGGTTCACCTTCCCGGATTCCGCAATCCAGCGTCCGGACCCGTTTGCGGAGGTGATTTCATGAACCAGATGCATCAGTTGAACCGCAATGGCGTCGTTATCGACGATACTTTTGCCGAAGCCTTCGGGATGCGCGCCACTGCGATCATCATTACGGCGCCGACGTTGAAATGGGCGCGGCAGGCCGCCATCACCATGACTGGTTATGCGACCTCGGTTATCGGCTGCGGTTGCGAGGCGGCCATCGACAGGGATTTGCCCGCGTCGAAAACCCCTGATGGCCGGCCGGGTTGCCGTGTCATGATTTTCGCGATGGGCACGGACGAATTGCAGAAGCAGTTGAAGAACCGCCTCGGCCAATGCGTGCTGACATCGCCCGGCAGCGCCTGCTTTGCCGATCTTGAGGGAACGGCGCCGCTCGATCTCGGCAATGCGCTGCGTTACTTCGGCGACGGCTGGCAGATATCGAAGAAGTTTGGCGGCAAGCACTATTGGCGCGTGCCGGTGATGGATGGCGAGTTCCTTTGCGAGGCGACCACGGGGCTGACCAAGCTTGCCGTCGGCGGCGGCAATCTGCTGTTTCTTGCTGCCGATAACGCCAAGGCCATGCGCGCGGCGGAACGCGCCGTAGCCGCCATCGAAAAGGTCCCCGGCGCGATCATGCCGTTCCCGGGAGGCGTCGTCCGGTCGGGCTCGAAAGTCGGCGGCAAATATAAGGGCATGATGGCCTCGACCAATGACGCCTTCGCGCCGACGCTGCGCGGCGTCGTCAACTCCGCGCTGACGCCGGAGGTCAATGCGGTACTGGAGATCGTCATCGACGGCGAAAACAACGACGCTGTGGCGGCTGCCATGCGCGCGGGGTTGAAGGCGGTCATCGAGCTTGGTCCCAAGCGAGGTGCGGTTCGGATCAGCGCCGGCAATTATGGCGGCAAGCTCGGCAAGTTCCACTATCACCTGAAGGATCTGCTGCCATGAAAGCGCTGACCTTCACGCTGCTTGCCGAACCGGAAGAACGTCTCGACCTGTCGGCTCTGACACCTGCCGGGCTGGCCGGTTTGGCAGATGTGCAGATAGAAAAGCTGCGCGTTGGAACCACCCGCAATCCCGCCTTGGTGGGCGATGTCTTCAAGGTCACCGGCAAAGATCCGCAAAGTATCATTTTCGAGGGCGGCAGCGCGCGGTTCGACAAAATCGGTACCGGGTTGAGCGGTGGCGCCATTCGCGTCACCGGCGATGTCGGTCTCGAGGCGGGCAGGAAAATGTCCGGCGGTGCTCTGCTCATTGACGGCAGCGCCGGCGATCACGCGGGTTCGTGCATGGTCGATGGCCGGCTTGAGATCAAGGGCAATGCTGGAGACTATCTCGGCGGGCCGCTCGCTGGTGAAATCACCGGCATGGAAGGCGGCCTACTGATTGTCCGCGGCAAGGCCGGAAATTATGCAGGCGAAAGATTGCGTCGCGGCATCATTGCCATTGTCAAAGGCTGCGGTGACTATGCCGGCTACCGCATGATCGCCGGGTCGATTGTCGTCGCCGGCCGCGTTGGTGCGATGCCAGGTTACCTGATGAAACGCGGCTCCCTGTTCCTTGACCGCCGCCCGGAAAATCTTGCCCCGACCTTTGTCGACTGCGGCGAAACTGACATCGCTTTTTCCGGCGTGTTCGACCAGTTTCTCATCCGGGAAAAAATCATGGACAAGCCGCTGCTCGGCGCAAGACCGGGCAAATTTGGCGGTGACATTGCCGTATCCGGCAAGGGCGAGATTCTGTTCCGGCGAGGCAGGTGAGTTTCCGCGCCGCAATCTCGATTGGCAACACTGCCATGTGCGTGGTTCGACAAGCTCACCATGAGGAGGTGGGTTGATTGCAATGATAATCGCCAACGTTCAGGTATCGACAGGTGTGAGGTATCGACACGTTTGAGGCGTCGCCAAGTTTGCGGCATCGCCAAGTTCGAGGCATCGTTAAGTTTGCGGCATCGCCAACCTTTCAGGATACTTGCAATCAACCCACCTCCCTCATGGTGAGCTTGTCGAACCACGCACATGGCGGTGTTGCCAAGTCTATCTGCCACGTAAAAATTGGCCCGCACACCCCAACTAAAAATTAAAGAAACGCTCGTTCAATTAATTTGACGCCGAATTGCCGAAATCTGCCATTCTCGAGGCTTTGAAAGCTGTTTCCGGTGCAGATATCGCGCGTCTTCTTTCGATTCTCACACATGAATGCCGGAATCTCATGCAAGAAAGCTCGAATCTGCTGCAAGAATCTCAACTGGCGCGTTCAATCTAATTGTATGAAGTTGTGAGAAACCCGCAATTTGGCAGGTGGGGGGAATTCGACGACTGGCAATCGGTGCAGTCTCGCTTATAACGGGATAGTAACGCTCATGTCTTCCAAAGAAGAAAGTTGACGAGGTGACAGACCGGGCATCGCCACTCGCGCCATTCAGACACGACATTTTCAGAACCGTGTGGCTCGCGAGTCTTTCCTCCAATTTCGGTTCCCTGATCCAGTCAGTCGGCGCGGCCTGGATGATGACAACCATCTCCGATTCTGTCGACATGGTAGCCCTGGTGCAGGCCTCGACAGCACTGCCTATCATGTTGTTTTCGTTGGTATCCGGTGCTCTTGCCGACAATTTCAACCGCCGCCGGGTCATGATTGTCGCGCAGTGTTTCATGCTGGGCGTATCGGTCTTGCTGACCCTGTTTTCTCATTTCAACCTGATCACGCCATGGCTGTTGCTCTGCTTCACATTCTTGATCGGTTGCGGAACGGCGCTGAACAACCCTTCATGGCAGGCTTCGGTGGGGGATATGGTACCGCGCGATGATTTGCCGAATGCGGTCGCATTGAACAGCATGGGCTTCAATATTACCCGCAGCGTTGGCCCGGCCATCGGCGGTGTGATTGTCGCTATAGCTGGTGCCGCAGCTGCGTTCGCAGTCAATACTGTAAGTTATTTGCCATTGATATATGCATTGTTCCGCTGGCAGCCGAAATACGACGCCAATCCTTTGCCGCGCGAGACTTTGGGGCGGGCGATTTCGGCCGGTTTGCGCTACGTCGCGATGTCCCCGAACATCGGAAAAGTCATTTTTCGCAGCTTCATTTTCGGCCTTTCGGCCAGTGCCGTTCTCGCTCTTTTACCATTGGTGGCGCGCGATCTCGTTCATGGCGGCCCGCTGGTCTACGGCGTCATGCTCGGCTCCTTCGGCATCGGCGCGATCGCCGGTGCATTGATCAGCGCGCGTCTGCGGGAATATTTGTCGAGCGAAGCCATTGTTCGCATTGCGTTTATTGGCTTCGCAGTGAGTGCCGGTCTCACCGCAGTCAGCGGCAATGTCTGGCCGACCAATGTCGCATTGCTTCTTTCCGGCGCATGCTGGGTGCTTGCGCTTTCGCTGTTCAACGTGACAGTGCAGCTCTCGACGCCGCGCTGGGTCGTGGGTCGCGCCCTGTCACTTTATCAGACGACGACGTTCGGCGGCATAGCTGCCGGCAGCTGGTTATGGGGTGTCGCCGCGGGCGAGTATGGTGCAGACAGGGCACTGCTTGCTTCAAGTATAGTCATGTTGTTCGGCGCGGTTGTTGGCCTGCGCTACGCTTTGCCAGAGTTTAAAACGCTCAATCTCGATCCGCTCAATCGCTTCAGCGAGCCGCTGCTGAAACTCGACCTGAAACCGCGCAGCGGCCCCATCGTCATCATGATCGATTATGTGATTGCCGAGGACGATGTCCCTGATTTCCTTGCAGTTATGGCTGCCCGGCGGCGCGTCCGCATTCGCGATGGGGCAGGGCATTGGGCGCTGATGCGCGATCTGGAGAACCCTGAGTTATGGACCGAAAGCTACCACACCCCGACCTGGGTCGAGTATGTGCGCCACAATCAGCGCCGAACCCAGGCTGACGCCGCCATCGGCGACCGGATACGCGCATTGCATCGCGGACTGACGGAACCGCGCGTGCACCGCATGATCGAGCGCCAAACCACCCTTCCGCACGATATCGCCGCGCACAAGACACCGATCGATCTGTCCTGATAAAGCCGAATTGTTCAATACATTCATATTGTTGTCGCATGCGGGGCTTAGAAAGCCGCCAAACGATTCATGCAACAATGAGAGATGTCAACAATGAGCGAAAAGATGCTGGGGATTGCCCCGACAGTCGACCCTACGGCCACCGTGCGGGATAGCACATTGGGGCAATATACCGAGGTTGGCGCGCGCACGGCCATCGCCGAAACGGAGTTCGGTGACTACAGCTATATCGTACATGATGGCTCGATTATTTACGCAAAGATCGGCAAGTTTTGTTCGATCGCGGCGTTTACCCGAATCAACCCGGGAAATCATGCAATGTGGCGCGCCAGCCAGCATCATTACAGTTATCGCTCACGCCAGTTCGGTTTTGATCTTGGCGACGATGACGAATTCTTCCAATGGCGTCGCGATCACAAGGTGAATATTGGCAATGACGTATGGCTCGGTCATGGCGCCGTTATCATGCCGGGTATTACTATCGGGGACGGCGCTGTCGTTGGCTCTTCTGCGGTCGTGACCAAGGATGTCGAGCCATATACGATCGTTGCGGGCGTGCCGGCAAAATTCATCAAGCGCCGCCATTCGGAAATACTTGCGGAGAAGTTGATCTCTCTCGCTTGGTGGGACTGGAGTCACGAAAAGCTTGGAGAAACGCTTCCCGATATGCGCGCCTTGAGCGCAGAAGCATTTGTCGAGAAGTATAATACTTGATAATACTGGCGCGTCAGGAGACGCGCCTTCCTTCCCGCCATACGCTTAGTATGACCGGAACACCATCTATCAGCCGGACTCTGCTGAAATCGGCCCGTTTGCCTATCTCAATAACGCCACGGTCATCCAGACCCACCATGCGAGCCGGATTGGCTGATACGAACGATACCGCCTTCGCAAGATCAATTCCCACGCTCTGATTGAGCAAAAACACCGATTGCATCAAGCTTGAAGGCACATAGTCGGAAGAAAGCCCGTCAAGAATATCCTGCTGCACCAGATCGATCGCTGAGACGTTGCCTGAATGCGACCCACCACGAACCACATTCGGTGCACCCATGACGACTTTCATACCGCGCCGGTGGGCATGGGCTGCAGCATCTATACTTGTCGGAAACTCCGAAATGGAGATGCCGTCGTTCATGGCTTGGTCTACGTGCTCCGGCGTTGTGTCATCGTGGCTGGCCAGCACGGTGCCGTGCTCGCGAGCAAGGTCGATCACGGCGGTTCGATAGCGGTTAACATATTGGGATTGCGCCGCGATTCGATCTGCGACCATCTGGTCGAATTCGAGATCGGTCCACTTCTTGTCGCGATTGAATTGCCGCCATTTGGCTAGATCTGCCCATTGCCGCTGACCGGGTGTATGATCCATCAATGAGACGAGCTTGACGTAAGGGTTGTCCGCAATCAGCTCATAAATATCGAGCACAGCCGGATCGGCCAACTCACAGCGCAAATGCAGCAGATGCTCGCTGCGAAGTACTTCTCGCACACGCGGATTGGCAACAGTTTCCACTGTAGTTGTGATCATCTGGCGGCGGGCGCTTGCGGAAGAATATTCACCGACTGCGACAGCATCGAATACTGTGGTAATTCCAGCGCCGGCAACCTGCACATCGTGCGCAACCACCGATGCGGCACTTGAGGGCCACATGACTCCGGGGCGCGGCTGCAGATGCTTTTCGAGGTTGTCCGTGTGGAGCTCGACAAAGCCGGGAATGAGAAAATCGCCTTCAAAATCAACGGCATCGGCAATGGAGCTCGGTCCTTCTCCGATATCCTGGATCAGGCCGTGTTGAACGCTCACGGCCCCATCGAGGATGCGATCCGCCAGAACCAGACGGGCGTTGGTGACGAGCATTTCGGTCATGAGTTTTCCATTTTAGTTGACGAGCCGTCCTTGCCGCCACACGGAGCGGATGACGGGGATATTGTCCGCCAGATGTACCCGAATAAGGTCTGCACGCAAGCCCGGAAGGATTTCACCGCGGTCGTCAAGACCGCAGACTCGTGCAGGAACGCTGGTCATCATGCGGATCGCAGAAGGTAGGTCAGTGTCGAATTCCGGCCGGTTTGCTAACAAAAACGCGCAATCCAGCATCGAACGCGGCACATAATCCGAAGTCAGGATGTCTACCAGTCCCTCGGCAAGCAGTTCTGTTACGGCCACATTGCCCGACTGTGACCCGCCACGCAGCACATTCGGTGCACCAGCCACAATCAACATGGATTGCGCCCGCGCCTCACGCGCAGCCTCGATGCTGACCGGAAACTCCGCCACACGCACGCCTTCGGCATGCGCCATGCGGATAGCTCGACAGTCAGATCGTCATGACTGAACATGGGCAAGCCACGCGTCCTGGCAAATTCGACGAAAATGTGCCGCACTTCACTTGAACTTGCTTCGAGGCTTTCCAGTAATTCCCGCGTTTCTTCTTCGACAGCTGCCAGATCCTTGCCTGTTTCCTTCATTCGCCGGTCAAGATAGTTCGACACATCATGGCTTTGGCGCTTACCCGGAATGTGTTCCATGATCGAGACCACGACGCGGGCGCCCGTAAGAATCGATTCGTCCATGGTGTGCTTCCTTCGAAATGCCGTAGCCAGGAATGGCGGCGATGACGCCGCGCGCGCCAGTCAAAATTGGCGACCTAGTTGCCTTGTGACAATGCGTCTTTGGGGGAATCCGAAATGGTTCTTATCCCGCTTTTCATGACAGGGACGTGACAAAGTCACGGAACTACCGACGAAGTATTGCTTAAGCACAAGCGAGCATGCGCGATACAGAAATGGACGTCCTGTATCGCGCGAACTCCGGCGTAAGACGGGCGGGGTTATGGCTTCAGATCGATAGCGGCCTTGAAGCTGCCATCCATGTAGAAAGGCACGGAGGCGTGTTCATGCGCGATTTTCCATGTGCCATTCTGCTTGATCAAACCGATCGTCTGGCGAAACCAGAGGTCAGGCATCTCGCCGTCAGTTTTCTGTCCCGTCATGCGGACGAGACTTGTTGCGAAAGCGACGTCACTGCCGGCCGAAATCGCCGTGTCGCGTGATTCAATGCCGATTGATCCGTCCCATGTATCGAACCAGCCTTGCAGGTCCTCCTCGTCTTGCCGCAGCGGGGGAGCGAGCGTGAACTGTACAACATCGTCTGCAAGATAAGACAAGACTTGCGCGGCGTTCTTGTTGCTGATTGCTTTGGACCAGTTCTCTATTACAGTTGCGACTGCGGTTTTCTCGTCGTGCGTGGTCATTTTGTTCTCCTTCGTTACATCTAAACCAAGGACGAATGAACAACCGCCGATCCGACATGGCCGCGAAAATCATCTGTGGTGCTGGAATCAGTCTTGCGCAAGCTTATCAAGATGCATGCGGATATGGGCGGCTTCTGCAGCAGTATTAGCGAGAGAGATTGCGCGATTGAATGCCTCCCGAGCTTCGCTGGTACGACCTATCTTCATCAGCAGGCCACCTTTGACACCGAAGAAATGAAAATACCCCGAGAGCCTGTCCTCCAGAGGCTCGATCAGCGCCAGCGCTTCGGCGGGACCTCGTACCTTTGCGACGGCAACGGCACGATTGAGTGTGATTACGGGTGAGGGTGTCAGCCTCTCGAGTGCTACGTAAAGCAGATCGATCTCGGCCCAATCCGTGTCCTCGGCGCGCTTGGCCCGAGCATGCAACGCAGCGATTGCCGCTTGAACCTGATAGGGACCGGGCGCTCTATGGCGCATTGCCTTGTCGATAAGCGCCAAACCTTCATTGATCATACTTCGGTTCCAGAGGTCGCGATCCTGGTTTTCCAGCAGTATCACACCGCCGTCCGTATCAAAGCGGGCGTCAGAACGGGCACTTTGCAGCAGCAGAAGTGCGGTCAGTCCCATAATCTCCGGCTCAGTCGGGAAGATTCGCAAGAGCAGCCGCGAAAGGCGGATGGCTTCGTCACATAGCGGTGATCGTGCCTTAGCTTCAGTGCCGCCAGTCGAGTAACCTTCGTTGAAGATCAGGTAAACCATGGCTGCGACTGCTGCGAGTCGTTCGGCCCGTTCGACCGGACCAGGCGTTTCGAATGGTATTTCGCCAGCTCCAATACGACCCTTTGCGCGTGTTATCCGCTGCTCCATTGCACTTTCGCCGACGAGAAAGGCGCGGGCGATCTGCCGGACAGACAGGCCTGACACGATTCGGAGCGCCAAGGGAATTTGCTGCGTGGTGGGAAGATCGGGATGACAGCAAATGAACAGCAGGCGCAAGATATCGTCGCGGTAGTCGGAACCGTCTATCTTTTCGACGATAGCGGTTTCCGCGTCTTCCAGGTCGGACAGAAGCTCCTCGGGCGGTAGAGGCTGTTGTTTCACCTGCCGCCGGACGACGTCGATCGCACTATTGCGTCCGACAAAGATCAGCCAAGCGGTGGGATCTCGGGGCGGACCGTTCTTTCCCCAGCTTTTCAGCGCGCGAAGGCAGGCCTCTTGAAATGCTTCCTCTGCCGTATCGAGGTTGCGGAAGTAGCGAAGCAATGCGCCGACTGCCTGTGGGCGCGCGGCAACCAGAGCTGCGTCTATCCAGTTCGTGTCATTCATGGAAAACTCGATCCTGGCCTGAAGATGCCCACCGGCCTTATCTCGTAGGAGCCGGTGCCCGGGTTTGCGCGAGCAAGGTCTCGCGTCGTTTCCAGCGCCTCATCCAGCGACTTACAATCGACAATGTAGAACCCGAGAAGCTGCTCTTTTGTTTCGGCAAACGGCCCGTCTATGACAATTGGGTCCTCACGACCTTTACGCAGGGTGGTCGCAGCCGTAGTCGGTAGAAGCCTTGCGACAGGGCCAAGACGTCCTTGCTTGGTAAGCTCGTCCTGGACGACAGCAAGGCGCGCCATAACGGCGTCATCCTCCTCCTTGGTCCAGGAACTGACAACATCTTCGGGATTATAGCAAAGTATGGCGTAAAGCATGGATCTTTCCTTCTCGTATGAAGACGATCCACTATGGCCAATCCCGACATCCGGTCTAGAAAATTATGCATTCTCTCAAGATTGCAGTGCGACGTGGCACCAACTCGGCTGACACCCCAGAACGTTGATAAGTGTCCCTTCCGGCAGAGTTCCGACACGAGCATAGTTGGCTCCCGGCCCAGTGCGCAAATTGACATTTCCGGTTGTATAGCCGGCGTCCGCAAAAGCCGATGCTGGCCAAGCAAACAATCCGATACTAATCAAAACGGCTGATAACAGATTATTGGACATTGGGTCACCTCCCGCTGAGCGTTATTCAAATTCTACCAATATTAGCGGCAGAAAATGTGATTCCATAAGTGTTGTAGAGAGGGATTCGCAGATAATGCTAAAGGTTAGTGTGCGCCAAAAATAAACTATACGACAATTTCTCGCCGTACCCAAATGTAAGAAGCGCAATGAATCGTAGCCAGCTATCTATTATGTAATGATTTCTGATTGCACAGGCGTATCGGTGTAAAACTTGTTGGTCGAATTCGAAAAAGCGGTAAATAATCCGCCGAGTTGCTCCCGAGAGTAATTCACGAAATCGTCATTAACATTAACACGCTAAATAAACAATTGGGATTACGTGAGATGGAAGAATGAGTTACTCTCACATCGAAAGTTTCGTTGAATTCTGAGGTATTGCGGTCTGGCAACTCCGCCAAGCATTCGTTTTTTCTGTCATCTAGCGCGATTGAGCTTTCTTCAGGTTGGTGCGTCTCGGAGGGCTGCAAATGGCAACGCGGCTGTTTCCTTTCTTTCAACTTTTAGTTGTGATCGGGTTGATGTCGGCGCTTGTTCCGACATCCCTCAAAACCGCCCACGCCGCCCCTGCGGCATGCGCAACCTTGCAGCGGCAATTGGTGGCCGCCTCAAGCGGCAGAAGTGTTTCACAGAAGAACAGCCCTCTAGTGCAGCGACAAGCGCTGCAGCTCCAACAGGTGCGGGCGAAGGCAAGCAACGCAGGCTGTGGAGGCTTCCTGTTTTCTCGCGGGGATCCTGCACTGTGCAAGCGTTATGCTCAAACCATTGACGCGATGTCCGCCAAACTCGCAAAGCTGCAAAATGCAAGTGACAGAACTGGTTCATCGCGGCCTTCACGCCAGCAGATTCTAGCCTCAATGGAAGCCAGAGGCTGTAATGACAGGGTAGCTTCTACTGGCAGAAACAATGATTCATCCAATGTCCAGCGCAAATCCCTGCTGGAAGTCCTGTTTGGCACGCGAGCTGACGAGGAAAAGCCAGCCTCCAGAATGATGGTCAAACGGCAACTGGATGAACGCGAAGCACATCGCAGGGTGTCTGCGGCGCCGGAGACGCTTGCCGCGACCTATGAGGGGACGGAGCCGAGCGTGAACGGCGTCGTCAAAAAGGGTTTTCGAACCATCTGTGTACGTACATGCGATGGATACTATTTCCCGATCTCGTTCTCAACCAAGCCCAAATATTTTGCGCGTGATCAAAATGCCTGCAGTGCGATGTGTCCGGTTGGGAACGCGAAATTGTACTATCACGCGGTGCCCGAACAGGAATCGGATGCAATGATATCCGTCGCCGACAAGCAGCCCTATAGTGAGCTTCCCAATGCATTCAACTACCGCACGGCGGGGGTTAAAGCCGTGCCGGGTTGCACGTGCCATGCTCAAACCGACATGATGGCGGCCGCACCGGGGACGCCCGTTTCCCAATCAAAGCCTACCATATCAGCGGTGAAAGATACTGGAAAACCAGATGTTGACGCCCTGTCGGAAGAACCTGCTCAGGGAGACAGTCATGAAGACGAGGCACCCCATCAACATGTGAGGACTGTCGGTCCTGCGTTTTTCCCGGATGAAGCCAATCCCACAGACTTTACTGCCCAACCTCCCGAAAACGAGATCCAGGAAAGCAGGGCCAGCATCCTCACGCCTGAGAATATCGTGAAGACGATAGCGTCGGACATTATGCGGCGAATTCAATAGAAAGTGTGATTGAACGGTGCATTCTTTTCGCGCCGTTGGTGTGATAGCCATGCTAAGCCTTGGCGAGGGACAGGGAGCATGAGTCGCATATGAGAAAAACGGATTGGTCGCCGGGCCAGTATCTCAAATTCGAGGATGAACGAACCCGCCCGGCAAATGACCTGCTTTCTGCCGTTCCAAATCATGATGTGAAATTTGCGGTGGACCTCGGCTGTGGCCCGGGCAATTCCACCGAACTGCTTGTAAAGCGGTATCCGCATGCTGAAATCGTTGGGATCGATTCCTCTGCGGATATGACCGCCAAGGCAAAGGAGCGGCTTCCGGCTTGCGAATTCGCGGTCGCCGACATTGATATGTGGCAGCCGCAAAAGACTTTCGATCTTCTCTATGCCAATGCCGTCATGCAGTGGCTTCCTGACCATGGCCGGCTATTCTCGCGGCTGATGGGTTTCCTCAATACAGGAGGTTCTCTGGCGATACAGATGCCAGATAATCTGCAGGAGGCGACACATGTGGCCATGCGGGAAGTGGCAGCTGACCAGCGCTGGGCTGCAAGGATGACGCAAGCCGATGCCACCCGTAGCGAAATAGGCACCGCGTCATTCTATTATCAATTGCTACGGCCCCATTACCAGCATGTCGACATCTGGCTCACGATCTACCATCATCCGCTGCAAGGGCTTGATGGCATCATTGAATGGTTCAACGGTTCAGCGTTGCGCCCGTACCTTTCTCCGCTCAATAGCGATGAACGCGCAGATTTTCTTGACAAGTACAGGCAACGTTTGGCTCAATCCTACGAGCCGATGGATGATGGGGTAGTGCTGTTGCCATTTCCTCGCATATTCATCGTTGCGACGCGGTAAATCCATCATAAAGCTCAAGAAAATATTGAAGGTGTTTCGCAAATGAATGCGGAATAGGTGCCTAGCATCGCCGCGACGAAAATCGCACAATCCCGTTTGCAGTGGCGACACTGAGGAGCGGCGGTATGCGGAGGAGTGTATGCCTGCCATCTCCTGATAGGAGAATTATCGAAAACTCAAAAGAGGCAGCCTGCATTGACGCGTAGCGCGCCTGCCAGGCAACCGGAGACTTAGGCTTTTGCCGAGGGGAGGAACTATGCTCGAAAAGCTTTTCAAGCTTAACGACCACGACACATCGATACGCACGGAAGTGTTGGCGGGACTGACGACGTTCCTGACAATGTCGTATATCATATTCGTCAATCCCGAGATCTTGTCCTCGACGGGGATGGATCGCAATGCTGTGTTTGTCGCGACCTGTATCGCCGCCGCACTTGGTTCCGGCGTGATGGCGCTGGTTGCCAATTGGCCGATCGGCATGGCGCCTGGCATGGGCCTCAATGCCTTCTTCGCCTTTACGGTCGTAGCAGCGATGGGGTTCAGCTGGCAACAGGCGCTCGGAGCTGTTTTCATCTCGGGCTGCATCTTTCTGCTACTTACCGTAACCGGAATACGTCGCTGGCTCGTTGCAGGCATTCCCAGGTCGTTGCGGAGTGCGATTGCGGCAGGTATCGGCCTCTTCCTCGCATTCATAGCCTTGAAAAATTCCGGCATTGTTGTCGCAAATCCCGCGACATTCGTTGGTTTGGGTCACCTTGGAAGTACAGGGGCCTTGCTTGCCATCCTGGGCTTCTTTGTCATCGCTGCACTTGATGCGCTCAAGGTCCGCGGGGCAATTCTGATCGGAATTCTTGTAGTGACGATCCTGTCGATGATCCTTGGGGTCAGCGAGTTCAAGGGCGTGTTTTCAGCGCCGCCAAGTCTGGCACCAACCTTCCTCCAGCTTGATATCATGGGTGCGCTGCATACTGGGCTTCTTCAGGTCATCCTCGTATTCGTGCTTGTCGAAGTATTTGATGCGACTGGAACCTTGATCGGCGTCAGCAAGCGTGCCGGGTTGATCGAAGAAGGAAAGCCGAACAATCTTGGCCGCGCATTGTTTGCCGACAGCACGGCAATCGTGGCCGGCTCATTGCTCGGGACCAGCAGCACAACCGCCTATGTTGAAAGTGCCTCGGGCGTTCAAGCTGGCGGTCGCACAGGCTTGACCGCGTTGACCATTGCTGTGCTGTTCGTGGCAGCGCTGTTCATCTCGCCGCTCGCGGCTTCGGTACCGGGCTATGCGACTGCTCCGGCGTTGCTCTATGTGGCGGGTCTCATGATGCATGAACTCGTCGATATCGAGTGGCACGATGTTACGGAATCGACACCAGCCGCCATAACCGCCTTGATGATCCCATTCACATATTCGATAGCGAACGGCCTGGCTTTCGGCTTCATCAGCTATGTGGTGCTGAAGACATTCACGGGTAAGGCCGGTGTCGTACACCCCGCTACGTGGCTCGTGGCTGCGCTCTTTGTCATAAAGTTCGCGCTGTTTCCGGGCTGACCTTTTGACACGGCGCGGATGCGGCGATTGCGTCGTATCCGCGCCATTGCTATTTTCCAACATTGAACAGTCTCTGATCAGGAAGTCACCGATGGAACAGCAGACCACGAGCAACCTGATTGAGGTTCTGCTTGATACGATCGAGCGCCGGATTATTCCAAAGACTGAGGGTGGTGTAGCCGCGGGGAACAAGATTTTCGGCGCGGCGCTGCTGCGCAAATCGGATCTGTCGCTCGTCTTGGCGGAGACCAACAACGAGACGGAAAACCCACTATGGCATGGTGAGATTCATGCGTTGAAGCGATTCTTTGAGATGGCGAAGGATACCCGTCCAGATCCCCGCGAGCTGATTTTCCTGTCGACCCACGAACCTTGCTCCATGTGCCTTTCGGCTATCACCTGGGCAGGTTTTGACAATTTCTACTACTTCTTCAGTCACGAAGATTCGCGCGATGCATTTGCAATCCCGCACGATCTCAAGATCTTGAAGGAAGTTTTCACGCTGGAACCGGGCGGCTACAATGAAGAGAATACCTTCTGGAAGAGCTATGCCATTCAGAAGATGATTGCCGATCTTCCTGAACCGGATCGCGATAGGCTGCACAAACGCGCTGCGGCAATCAGTGCAAAATATGCGGAACTCTCGGAGCAGTATCAGTCCAGCAAGGACGAGAACTCAATTCCGCTGAACTGATTGTTTTATCGCACAAAAAGGGCCGCCTTCCTGAGGAGGGCGGCCCTTTTAGTGTGTGTTGTTCGGCGTTAGCGAATGAGAAACGCTTCGGGATAGAAATGTTCCTGCAGATTGACGCCGTCGCCGCCCCTGTCGATCACAACAAAGTCTGACTGGCCCTTTAGCGGCGTCAAAATGCCGTGCCACACGTCGCGATGAATATTCACACCCTGGGCCGGTTGCGCCAGAAAGGCGACAGGGTCACCTGGGCCATCCGGGTAGTCATGCGCTGCGACGACAAGAAACGGATTGTTTGACAGAGGCACGAAGGCCTGGCTCCCGAAAGGATGCCGCTCGACCATTTCCAGCTTGAGGGGCAGTTCGTAAGGCTTGCCGTGCAGCAGGCTTATCAAGGTCCGGGCATTGTCTCCGGTCGTCTCGACCTTGGCCAGATCATGGTAACGCACGCACATGCCATGATTGATGGGAAAGCTGCTTGCGCCTTCGATCTCAATGACATCTCCGAAAGGCGCAAACGCCTCCCGGGTCAACTGTTGAATGAGGATTTCGCGCATATGATTATCCGCGGGCGATTTTGCCGAGCAGCCGCAACCGGCTGACGCCGCCATCCGGATAGATGTTGAAGCGAGCATGCGTTACTGCACCATTTTGCTTAATCTGGTTGCCGCCATATTCATGAATGTTGTCCGCAGACAACTTCTGGACAGGCAGAATCTCTTCCCAGAACATGGACGAAGCGACAACTAATTCGTCGAGGCTCTCGCCGGCATCGCCGAGATCGGCGACCTGAATCGAGCAGGCATCCGGATAGTTCCCCTTGAAGTGGGCCGTATCCACAATTGCGCTTTCAATGGTTCCGCGCGCGGCAAGCTTGACGATGATCCAATCATTGCCGGGTTCACGGCGCCGGCGGGTTTCCCAACCGTCGCCCATATTGATGCCGCGACCCGGTGCGAGCAGGCGCTGATAGCCATAATGCGCATTCGACATGGCAACGACCCGGCCGCCAAGAAGCGAGGATGCGAGATCGACTGCCTCACCATTGACGCTATCAATGTCCAGCGATGGCTGACCGTAAACACGCAAGCGCGCAACGCCGCCGTCCGGGTGTATGTGCAGGCGAACATGGGTCCACACATGCTTCGAGCTGCAAGGAAAATAGTGGTGCGAGCTGGCGCCGAGCTGGCTCAATCCGAGCACCTCCGTCCACACGGTGCTTTCATCAGGTTCACCCGCTATATAGCAAGCTTCGATACGGCAGGCGGGAGGGTAGTTCCCGGTGAAATGCGCCGTATCGACGTCCAAGCCGTAAATCGTTCCAGCCGCCGCCAACCGTATAATGGCGTAGTCGTGTCCGCTGCTACGGCGCCGGCGCGTTTCCCAACCATCCATCCACTTGCCGTTGTCGTCGAATTTTTCAGGATAAAAAATTGCAGGCTCGTCGCTCAGCATGCGTTCCAGCGGTGCAAAGAACTCATCGGTCGCGAAGATCGGCTTTGCCCCGAGGCCAGCCGATGCAAGATTGATCGAGTTACGGGCGAATGCGGGGATATCTTCATTTGTGTTTGACATTTTCATTTCTCAATTTGCTAGCATGTCTTGGAGGCGCAGAAGAGCAATCGTCTCCACTTCCCGGCACGCTGCGTTGAATTCCGTCTGGCGATTGTTGGCGATCCTGGACTTGAAGCTGGAAAGGATCTCGTCTTTGCTTCGGCCTTTCACGGCGATGATGAACGGGAATCCGAAGGTTTCGACATAGCGCGCGTTGAGAGCGGTGAATTTTTCACGCTCGTTGTCGGTCAACTCATCCAGACCTGCGGATGCCTGTTCCAGTGCAGAGCTTTCTGTGAGGCGCTTGGCTTGCGCCAGTTTGCCGGCAAGGTCGGGGTGGGCATTCAAGACGTTGAGACGTTCATTGTCCGACGCGTTGCGAAATACTGTGCAAAGCGCTGCGTGCAGGCCAGCGACGTTGTCGTGGGATGGTCCGAGCTCGGCCGTGTATGCCCGTTTTGCAATCCAGTCTGAGTGTTCGAACACCCCGCCAAAGCAATAGACGAATGCGTCCTCGGACATTGTCGATGGCTGTACTCGCTGCGGTTTATAGCGGTGGTTCGTGGCCCAGTGCTGCGCGATGTCAATGCGACGAGCGAGCCAGACCTTCTCGTGGCTTTGAACGTAGTCGATGAAACGGGCAAGGGCTGCAATGCGTCCCGGCCTGCCGACGAGACGACAATGGAGACCAATGCTCATCATCTTGGGCGAACCGGCTTCACCTTCCGCGTATAAAGTATCGAAACTGTCCTTCAGATAGGAAAAGAACTGGTCGCCGGCATTGAACCCTTGCGGGGTGGCAAAACGCATGTCATTGACATCGAGCGTATAGGGAACGATGAGCTGCTGCCTGCCGCCGAATTCGTGCCAATACGGCAGGTCGTCAGCATAGGAATCGGAGACGTAGTCGAATCCTCCTTCTTCTGTGACGAGATCGACGGTGTTCACCGAGCAGCGGCCGGTGTACCAGCCGCGGGGACGTTCACCGGTAACGGCAGTGTGGATACGGATCGCTTCGAGCATGTGTTCACGCTCGGCGTCAGGGCTGTAATCCTTGTAGTCGATCCATTTCAGGCCGTGCGATGCGATCTCCCAGTTTGCATCAAGCATGGCTTGAACTTGCGAAGGCGACCGCTGCAGAGCCGTCGCCACACCGTAGACCGTGACGGGCACGTTCTTCGATGTCAGCAGGCGGTGGAGGCGCCAAAACCCGGCGCGCGCTCCATACTCGTAGATCGATTCCATGTTCCAGTGGCGCTGGTCAGGCCACGCCTGCGCCCCGACAATCTCTGACAGAAAAGCTTCCGAGCCGGCGTCGCCATGCAAGACGCAATTTTCACCACCTTCCTCATAGTTGACGACAAACTGGACGGCGATGCGCGCATTATCTGGCCAGTTGGCCGACGGTGGATTTGCACCGTAGCCATGCATGTCGCGCGGATATCTCGCCAAGGTGGGTCCTCCTCAAATCGCTATTCCACCCTCAATACCCAATTAATGGATGAGGCATTCCCCCAGAAAATTTTGAAAGTCTTGCAATCAGGCGTTGCCTACCCGGGACTGATGCCAAGGGGCACATTGAGCAACGGAAACTGAAGTACTCCGCGGGAGGAGGATACACATGAGCCTTCACGATGAAGTTGCCGGCCGCCTGACGACCCACGTGCTCGATACGGCCAGCGGAAAGCCCGCCGCCAGCTTACGGATCGATCTCTTTCGCGTCGATGGCGACTGCCTTCAGCCTTTGCACAGCACACGCACCAACGAAGATGGACGTTGCAACAAACCGTTATTGACCGGCGCTGATATGCGCTCGGGTGCTTACGAGCTTCGGTTCCATGTAGGCGAATACTTCGGCGGCCAGCCTGCGAATGGCCAGACGCCGTTTCTCGATGTGGTCCCGATCCGCTTCGGCATCGATGACGAGAACGTTCACTATCATGTGCCGCTGCTCGTCGCGCCCTTCGGCTATTCAACCTATCGCGGGAGTTGACCTCAAATGGAAGTCCAGATCCGCAACTGCGTTCGCTTTCTGCTCAACGACAAGGTTGTCGAGCGCACCGATGTTTCTCCGACCGAAACTCTCCTCGATTTTCTCCGACTTGACCGCAAACTGCGTGGCACCAAGGAGGGATGTGCGGAGGGCGATTGCGGCGCTTGCACAGTCATCGTGGGACGCCGGTTCAACGGTCAGCTCAAATATGAATCGGTCAACGCCTGCATTCGTTTCGTTGGCTCGCTGGATGGTTGTCATGTCGTGACGGTCGAGGCACTCGCTGGATTGGATGGAACGTTGCATCCGGTGCAGCAGGCGATGGTTGATACTCATGCCTCGCAGTGCGGTTTCTGCACGCCGGGCTTCGTCATGTCGCTCTACGGTCTTTGGATGCAAAATCCGAAGCCGAATATCCAGGAGATCGAAAAGGCTCTGCAGGGCAATCTCTGCCGCTGCACTGGCTATGCCGCGATCATCCGGGCCGCAGAAAGCGTTACCGCGATTGGCGATCTGAACAGGGATCCGCTCGTCTCCGAACGAGCACGCGTTACGGAAAAACTGCTCAGCTTGAAAGATGGCAAGCGTGTTGTCGTCGGTGAGGGGAAGCAACAGCTTGTACTTCCCGCCAATGTCGATGATTTCGCAGACGTGCTCGAGCACGATCCAGGCGCGACGATTGTCGCGGGCTCGACCGATGTCGGGCTCTGGGTGACGAAGTTCATGCGCGAGATCGGACCGGTCGTTTTCCTGTCGCATCTCGATGAGCTGCGGTTGATCACCGAAGGCGATGACGGCCTGACGCTAGGTGCAGGTGTCAGCTACACGGAGGCCTATCCGGTCATCATTCGTCATTTCCCGCAGTTGACCGAGCTCTGGAACCGCATTGGCGGTGAGCAAGTCCGCAATATGGGTACGGTTGGCGGCAATGTGGCCAATGGCTCGCCGATTGGCGACACACCACCAGCCTTGATAGGTCTTGGTGCGACAGTTCAATTGCGCAAGGGTAGGAATCGCCGCTCCGTTCCAATTGAGAAATACTTTATCGAATATGGCAAACAGGATCGTGCACCCGGCGAGTTCGTGGAAGCGATCCATATCCCCTATCTCGGTGCCGGGGACCTTTACGGTGTCTACAAGATTTCCAAACGGCTGGACGAAGACATTTCGTCCGTCTGTGGCGCATTCCGGATTTCTCTCGATGAACGAGGCCGGGTGGAAAACGCAATCGCCGCATTCGGCGGTATGGCTGGAACACCAAAGCGTGCAAGTGCGGTCGAGGCATCGTTGATCGGTGCCGTCTGGGATGAGGGTGCCATTGAAAAGGCAGCAGCAGTTTTCGCCGATGATTTCACGCCGCTGACGGATTGGCGCGCGTCTGCCGATTATCGCCTGATGGTCGCGAAGAACCTGTTGCGCCGTTTCTACCTTGAGACAGGCGGCGAGCATGTCCGGTTGAACCGCTACGAAGTGGCATTTGGGTGAGGAGCGCGCAATGAATTCAATTCAGCCGATTACCCGCATACGTGGTGGCGTCCATGAAAAGCAGCCGCACGAGTCGGGCCATAAACATGTTTCCGGCACGGCCGAGTATATCGATGACATGCCGGAGCCGTCCGATACGCTGCATGCATATCTCGGTCTGTCGCAGCGTGCGCACGCGGAAATCCTGTCCGTCGGTTTTGAGGCAGTGAAGTCGTGCGCCGGTGTAATAGGCGTCCTGACTGTCGATGATATTCCGGGTCACAACGACGTTAGCCCCGCGGGCAAACATGACGATCCCGTCTTCGCTATCGGCAAGGTCGAATTCCACGGCCAGCCCATCTTCGCGGTGATTGCAGAAACGCGTCAGATCGCGCGTCAGGCGGCATCGAAGGTTAAAATCGAGTACCGTGACCTCGATCACGTCACCGACGTGCTGGAAGCCGAAAGGGCCAATTATCCGCTGGTAATCGATCCGCTGAAGCTTGAGCGCGGTGATATTGCCGCTGGCCTCGCCGGGGCGAAGAACCGCCTGAAAGGCGAGATGCGCATTGGCGGACAGGATCATTTCTATTTGGAGGGTCACATTGCCTTCGCCATTCCCGGTGAAGACGACGAGGTGACGCTCTTCTCATCCACCCAGCATCCAAGCGAAACCCAGCATATGGTGGGTCATGTTCTCGGAATTCCTTCAAACGCAGTGACCGTCAACGTGCGGCGCATGGGTGGTGGCTTCGGTGGCAAGGAAACGCAGGCCAATCTTTTTGCAGCCGTTGCGGCGATTGCAGCCAAGAAATACCGGCGGGCGGTGAAGATCAGGCCGGATCGCGACGATGACATGATTGCAACGGGCAAGCGTCACGACTTCCACGTCGCCTATGAACTGGGCTTCGATGACGAGGGACGCATTGAAGCTGTCGATGCGACATTCTCCGCCCGCTGTGGTTTTTCTGCTGATCTTTCGGGGCCCGTAACCGACCGTGCATTGTTTCACGCTGACAATTGCTACTTCTATCCCAATGTCCGGCTACGATCGCGGCCGCTGAAAACCAACACCGTTTCAAATACCGCCTTTCGTGGTTTCGGTGGCCCGCAAGGCATGGTTGGCAGCGAGCGGATGATCGAGGAGATCGCCTATGCACTTGGCAAGAATCCGCTCGAAATTCGCAAGGCCAATTTCTATGGCGGTGAAGGCCGCAACCTTACGCCATACCATCAGACAGTCGAAGATAACATCATCCCGCAGATCATCGCGGAGCTTGAAGAGTCGTCTGAATACGCGGCGCGGCGCGAGGCGATTATCAACTTCAATCGCCACAGCCGGATCATCAAGAGGGGTATAGCGCTGACGCCGGTCAAGTTCGGTATCTCCTTCACCAAGACCGAATACAATCAGGCTGGCGCGCTGGTTCACGTCTACACCGATGGTTCGATCCACCTCAATCATGGTGGTACCGAGATGGGACAGGGGCTGAACACCAAGGTGGCGCAGATTGTGGCCGACGAATTCCAGGTCGATCTCGACCGCATCAGGATAACGGCTACAACGACCGCAAAGGTCCCGAATACCTCTGCTACCGCTGCTTCTTCCGGTTCTGACCTCAATGGCATGGCCGCAGCCAATGCAGCTCAGCAGATCAAGGCGCGCCTCGTTCAGTTTGCCGTCGAGCAATATGGTGTCGCAAAAGAACAGGTCTTCTTCGAGCCCAATACGGTGCGGGTAGGCGACCGGCTCATTCCATTCCCGGAATTCATCAAATCCGCCTACGGCGCTCGCGTACAGCTTTCGGCAGCAGGCTTTTACAAGACCCCAAATATCCACTGGAGCCGGGCGGAGGGCAGGGGCCGTCCCTTCTACTATTTCGCCTATGGCGCTTCAGTGTCCGAGGTGAGCATCGACACGTTGACCGGCGAATATCAGGTCGATCGGACGGACATTCTCCATGATGTTGGCAAGTCGTTGAACCCGGCGCTCGATCTAGGCCAGGTGGAGGGCGCCTTCGTGCAGGGTATGGGCTGGCTGACGACAGAAGAATTGTGGTGGGATGCCAAGGGCCGGCTGCGTACGCACGCGCCATCGACTTACAAGATCCCGCTGGCATCGGATCGGCCCCGAACGTTCAATGTCAATCTCGCGAGCTGGTCGGTCAACCGCGAGGAAACGATCCGCCGCTCCAAGGCCGTCGGCGAGCCGCCATTCATGCTGGCAATCTCTGTGCTGGAGGCAATCTCGATGGCAGTTGCCAGTGTAGCGGACTATCGAATTTCACCGCGTCTGGATGCCCCGGCCACACCAGAGCGTGTATTGATGGCGGTAGAACGTTTGCGGTCGGCGGGCAAGGAGCTGTGAAATCCCATGCCGACGAATCGCGACGATATCCGGGACTTTCTGAATCGACGCAAGCATGCCGTTCTCGCTGAGGTGAGAGCCGCAGACGGCTCCACTCCGCGCGAAGCCGGAGCCTGGATGCTGGTGGCAGCGGATTGCATTTTTGGCACCATAGGCGGTGGGCAGCTCGAATTCATGGCAATTGATCACGCACGCAGGGCGCTCGAAAGCGGCGCCCAAATGAATGAAATAACGATCCCGCTCGGTCCGGAGATCGGCCAATGCTGCGGTGGCCGCGTCTCATTGGGCTTCAAGCGTGTTGATCGAACTGTGGCCAAGACTTTGATCGAGAAGGTTGACCTTGAGATGGCCCAGCGGCCGCATGTTTATGTATTTGGTGCCGGTCATGTCGGCGATGCACTGGCCATGGCGCTTTCACTGGTCCCGCTGCGAACAATATTGGTCGACACACGCGAAGAGGAACTTTCCGCCACGCAGGTCCCCGGCATCGAAACCTGCCTGACAGCCATGCCTGAAGCGGTTGTCCGTGATGCGCCAGCGGGAAGTGCATTCGTTATCCTCACCCACGATCATGCACTGGATTTCTTGATTACGGCTGAAGCCCTGGGCAGGAATGATGCGTCCTACGTTGGCATGATTGGGTCGAAGACGAAACGCGCAACGTTTCGCAGCTGGTTGACACGTGAGTTGGGTCGTCCGGAGTTTTTCGACAGGCTGGTTTGTCCTGTCGGCAGGACCGCGGTGAAGGACAAACGTCCGACTGTCATTGCGGCGCTGGCGGCCGCTGAAATCATGGTTTCGGCGTTGAATTATCGCCCTTCGCCAGCTGCTGCACCTAAAGAACGCAGGCGAGTCAACGCCTGAACCGTTCATTCCAACATTGTACTGACCAGGCGCTGACAGCGCTCGGTCATGAAATCGATCATCAGGCGGACCTTCGGATCCTGGAAACGCTTGTGTGGGTAGATTGCTGCGAGCTGGATACTAGCTGGCGGCGTGTCTTCGAGGATCGCTTTCAGCGTTCCGTCATTCAAATGGCCTTTCACTTCAAACAGCGGCTTGTTGATAATACCGCGACCCTCAAGCGCCCATTGTGTCAGGACATCGCCATCGTCGGAATCATAAGGACCGCTGACTTCCAGCTTGCGCGTACCTTCCGGCATCTGCAGCGTCCAGAAATATTCCTTGGAACCCGGATAGCGTAGCAGCAGGCAATCATGATGTCCGGCTATCAGATCGTCGGGCGTTAAGGGTGTACCGCGCCTTTCCAGGTAATCGGGCGACGCGCAGATTACCCTTTCGCAATTCATGATGCCGCGCATGCGCAAATTGGAGTCCTCGAGTATGCCGAGCTTGAAGGCAACATCGACACCCTCGCTCATGATATCGACGTTGTGATCTGACAATCGCAGCCGCACCTCGATATCCGGGTACTTGTCGTGGAACTCCGGAATGCCGGATGCGATCAGGCGCCGGCCAATGCCAAGCGGTGCGGTGATGCGAATTGCACCTTTGGGCTTTTTCGACAGATCGGCAATGGCTGCTTCGGCCTCATTGATGGCCTCGATGATCTTGACCGCGCCTTCGTAGAATACGCGGCCGTGCTCGGTCGGCGTCAGTTTGCGCGTTGTACGATTGAAGAGACGCACACCAAGATGCCGCTCGAGTTCCTTGATCCGATTGCTGGCAACAGCCGGAGAAGCGCGTTGGTCGCGTCCGGCGGCAGAGAGGTTTCCAAGTTCGACGACACGAACGAAAACACGAAGGTTATCAAGGTACGACATTGTTTCACTCGAAGCCTTACACTGTCTGATGATCTAGCATTTTAAAGATTTTTTTGAAAGAGATGGGTCGATTACGGTGTTTCACATGAGCATAGGCTTTGGCACATACTCCCTGCGATATAAGGGAGAGCCGGATGTACGAATACGCTATTGCCTGGGACTGGATGAACTTCGCCGTTCGCTGGTTACATGTGATCACCGGCATTGCCTGGATCGGCTCGTCCTTTTATTTCGTGGCGCTTGACCTCGGCTTGCGTCAGCGTCCAGACCTTCCGGCCGGGGCCCACGGCGAGGAGTGGCAGGTCCACGGCGGCGGTTTTTATCACATCCAGAAATATCTGGTGGCGCCTGAGCAGATGCCCGAACATTTGACATGGTTCAAATGGGAATCCTATGCGACGTGGCTTTCGGGCTTCGCCATGCTTTGCATCGTCTACTATGCAGGCGCTGATCTGTACTTGATCGATCCGCATGTACTCGACGTGTCACGGCCAGTGGCTATCGCGATTTCGCTCGCTTCGATTTTTGGCGGCTGGATCGTCTACGACGCGATCTGCAAATCACCGCTCGGCAGAAACGACACGCAGTTGATGGTGCTGCTCTATTTCGTGCTGGTGGGAATGGCATGGGGCTATACGCAGCTTTTTACCGGGCGTGCGGCGTTTCTGCATCTTGGCGCGTTTACAGCCACGATCATGTCCGCCAACGTGTTTATGATCATCATCCCGAACCAGAAGAAGGTCGTTGCCGACCTGATCGCGGGCAAGGTCCCGGATCCTGCGCTGGGCAAGCAGGCCAAGCAACGCTCGACCCACAACAATTATCTGACCCTGCCAGTGCTGTTCCTGATGTTGTCGAACCACTATCCCCTGGCATTCGGGACGAAGTACAACTGGATCATTGCCTCGCTGGTGTTCTTGATGGGCGTCACCATCCGCCATTGGTTCAACACCCGCCACGCGCGCAAGGGTGAACCGACGTGGACGTGGCTGGTTACCGCGATCCTCTTCGTCATCATCATGTGGCTGTCGACTGTACCGAGAATCCTTTCCGGCGAAGGCGCACAGGAGAAGGTCTCCGCCATCCAGCAGCCATTCATTTCCGCTGCAGCCTTTCCCAAAGTGAAGGACGCTATCCTCGGACGCTGCTCGATGTGCCACGCCAAGGAACCCGGCTGGGAGGGTATCATCGTGCCGCCCAAGGGTGTCGTGCTTGAAACCGACAGCGAGATCGCGGCGCATGCCCGCGAGATTTATCTGCAGGCCGGGCGCTCACATGCGATGCCGCCGGCGAATGTCAGCGGCATTACCGACGAGGAGCGCCGGCTGCTCGCCAGCTGGTATGAGACCACAGTTCAGGGAGGAACAGTCCAATGAGCAAATTGCTTCTGCGCGGCCGCGTGCTGACTTTTGTCGACGAGCCGAAGAGTATCGATGATCAGTCGGCCTACAGCTATTTCGAGGATGGCGCGGTGCTGGTCGAGAACGGCAAGGTTGTTGAAGCTGGCGAATACGCGGCTCTGGCGTTGGTTGCGGGTCCGCAGGCGCAGATCGTCGATCACCGGCCCCATTTGATCCTGCCTGGCTTCATTGACACCCATTTGCATTTCCCGCAGACGCAGGCGATCGCCTCCTATGGCGCGCAGCTGCTGGAGTGGTTGAATACCTATATCTTCGTCGAAGAGCAGAAATTCTCGTCCACAGCGCATGCTGATTTCATCGCAAGCCGCTTCATGGACGAACTGTTGCGCAACGGCACGACAACAGCCGCTGCCTATTGTTCGGTTCACCGGACAAGCGTCGATGCCTATTTTGCTGCCGCTGAGAAGCGTAATATGCTGATGATCGGCGGCAAGGTGATGATGGATCGCAACGCGCCCGAGGCGCTGCGCGATACACCGCAGACAGGCTACGATGATACCAAAGCGTTGATAGCCAAGTGGCATGGCCGCGGCCGCGCACATTACGCGATCAGCCCGCGCTTCGCCATCACCTCAACGCCGGAGCAGATGGACATGAGCCGTGCTTTGGTGCGCGAGCATCCCGAATGTTACGTGCAGACGCATCTATCTGAAAACAAAGACGAAATTGCCTATGCAACTTCGCTCTATCCTTCGGCGAAGGACTATACCGACATCTATGCGAACTATGATCTGCTCGGATCCAAGACGCTGCTTGGCCACTGCATCTTCCTTTCGGACCGGGAAATTTCGGCTCTGGCCGAGGCGAGATCGGTCGCGGTTTTCTGCCCGACCTCCAATCTGTTCCTCGGCAGCGGCTTGTTTGACCAGGGTCGGTTCAAAGAGCTTGGTGCACGCACTTCGGTCGCGACCGATGTCGGTGGCGGGACCAGCTTCTCCATGCTGGAGACGATGAGCGAGGCCTACAAGGTCTTGCATGTACAGGGACAGCGCCTCTCGCAATTCGCTTCCTACTACATGATGACGCTTGGCAATGCCCGCGCACTAGATCTTGAGGATCGCATCGGTTCGCTGCGGGCGGGGGCAGATGCCGATATCACCATTCTCGACAGCCGTGCCAAGCCGGCGATGGAACTGCGGATGCGGACTGCAACGACCTTGGCGGAGGAGCTGTTCATCCTCCAGACCATGGGCGATGATCGTTGTGTTTCAGAGGTTTACGTCGCCGGCAAGCCGATGAAGAGCGGACTTGATAAAGCTGCCGCGTCGCATGGTGCTCGATACTTGCCTGAATTGCAGCCTGCTGGATTGGTCACATGTAGCGACGCGATTTCGCGTCACTACACCAAAATTTAAACCTGCGATTGCAAAAACCATATGGGTTTCGGCATTTCTTGCATCAGAATCGGCAAGTCTTGCGCAGGAATCACACCATCCTGCGCAAAAACTGTCCAGCTTCTAAAAATTACCCGTCCTTTCAATTGTGAGGACGATCTTGCCGATATTGGTATTGGCCTCCATCAATGTGTGGGCCTGGCTTGCTTCGGTAAATGGAAAACACGCGTGGATAAGCGGCCGGCATTTACCCTCGGCAAGGAGCGGCCAGACATTGGCTTCAAGCTCGGCGGCGATGCGCGCCTTTGCCTCGAGAGACTGCGCGCGTAGCGTTGACCCGGTGTGCGTCAGGCGCTTCATCATCAAACGCATAAAATCGACATCGGCGCGTGAGCCTTGCAGGAATGCGATATTGACGATCCGTCCACCGATCGCGGCCGCCTGGTAGTTTTTCTCGATATAGGGACCGCCGACCATGTCGAGGATGACGTCGGCACCTTGTCGCCCGGTCACGTCCCTGACCTCTGCCAACCAATCCGCCGTGCGGTAATTGATTGCCGTATCCGCGCCGAGCTCGCGGCAGGCGGCGCATTTTTCGTCCGTCCCTGCGGTTACGATCACTGTCGCACCGAATGCCTTGGCAAGCATGATCGAAGTCGTTCCAATGCCCGATGCGCCGCCATGGATCAGCAGGGTCTCGCCCCGCTTCAGGGCGCCAAGCTCGAAGACGTTATGCCAAACGGTAAAGAATGTTTCCGGTATGGCGGCGGCCTCAACGAACGAAAGCCCGTCGGGGATGGGTAGCGCACTCAAGCTGTCGACAGCTACGTATTCGGCGTAACCGCCACCCGGTGTCAAAGCGCAGACCTTGTCTCCCACCTTCCATCGCGACACACCCGTTCCCACGACCGCCACTTCGCCCGCCACTTCGAGGCCGGGCAGGTCGGAGGAGCCTTTCGGCGGCGGGTAGCTACCCGCACGCTGAAACACGTCGGGTCGATTGACACCCGCGGCAGCAACACGAATGACGATTTCGTTTTCCGCAGGGGCAGGAACGGGGCGTCGTTCCGCTTTGAGAACCTCGGGACCGCCAGGTTCGCTGATGGCGATTACAGTCATGCTTTCGGGAAGGCCGATCATTGCCATATCTCCGGATGTGGGATGGATAAGAGCCCGTTCGTAAACTCTACTGCGGCGGTCATCTGACGCGATTTTCTGCGCTTCCGGTGCTCACGTACTTAATGTACGCTGCGCTCCGGTGCTCGAAAACCACGCCATATGCCTCACCGCAGCGACTTTCGAAGCGGGCTCTAGAAGTGAAAAGTCCAAGTCGCTCGCTTCCCCATGTTCTGTTGCATCCAGACGGACTCTCAATCAAAAATACCTTCGCTGTGCTTCTCCACGTAGGCGGCGAGGCCGAGCGTATGATCGCGGCAAAGCTTTTCGGCCGTCTCGGTATCGCGCTTTTCCAAGGCCGCAATGATTGCCAGATGATCCTTGATCGACTGGGATGCGCGGTCGTCGCGGCCGATGGTGATCTTCCGGATCCCACGAACGTGAAGGAGAATGTTCTCGGTCGTTTCCCGGAGAATTTTCGAATCCGTCATCTGGATCAGGGTCTGGTGAAACTGCAAATTGGCTTCGGAATACTCACCCAGATAATCGGCCGGCTTGTGGCCATCATGGAATTTTTCGAAGAGCGTCCGCAGGCGCGCGATATCCTTGCCGCTGGCATTGAGTGAGACGAGGCGGGCGGCCATGGCTTCCAAGGCAGCCCAGACCTGGATCATTTCGATCACTTCGCGCTTGGTCTTGCGCAACACCATGATGCCGCGGCGAGGGATGGATTTCACAAACCCCTGTTGCTCCAGCATCGCGATCGCTTCGCGGATGGGCGTACGGCTAACACCAAGCCGATCGGCCAATTGCCGTTCGTCGAGCCAGGTGTCTTCGGATGTAGCATAGATGTCCATATTGGCGATGGCCTGTTTCAACGTCGCATAGATTCGCGTTTTGAAGTTCGGCTCGGCCGCAAAAGGCTCGAGGACGAGGTCCGGGGTGACGTCATCGGCCAGCGGCCAACGCATGTGGGTTCTCGGGCTCACGTCAGATCATCTCCATTTATATTTGGAATGTATAATACCATGCTTAGCGTAGGAGGCTTTTCGTTCGGATACAAGGAGCAAAGGCGATGAATGGGTCTCAACGTCTGCGATGATGTCGCCTCAAAACAGTGCATGTGCCACGGACTGAAGACTGCGTGCGCGGGGCCAAGCCATCCGTGGCTCGTCCCGCTCATCACGCTTCTCCGCGCATCTTCTTGCCGTCTCAGGCAGATATACGGGGTTTCGGACCCAATACCGCTGACGAATTGTCACAAACACGCGGCCGTTCTGGCATCGTTCTTGAGTGACTTACTCCACCACCTGCACTTTCGCCGCAACCCTTGCTCTGGCGGCGGGCAAGGGCGAGCGGCCATCGAAGAAAGTCTGCACGTCATCGAAACTGGCATAACCATCATGATTGCTGTCGATCTGTACAAAATGATCGGCGACGAAGCCCAAGCCGGCGTCGCTAGCGGCCTGAGCCGTCAGAAGGTGATTGGACTTCGCCGCCGCGTCGAATTTGGCCCGCAGTTCCTGGTCAAGCAACTTCTGGATCGAAGCCGCATCCTGCTTTTGCGGTTTGGCTCCAGGTACCGGGTCCCAAATACGATCGCCAGCATGAACTGACCCGGCCGTTGCGGTCAAGAGAAGCGCGATGATGATGGTACGTGAAATGGTCATGGATCGCTCTCCTAATGCAGGGCTACGGCTGGGACAGGTGCACGCTGCACCGGCGCGGCAGCGACGAGATCGCGGGCTTTGACAATTGTCGGCCCCGTGCCATAGGGCGGCGCATCGTAGAATTCGTCGAGCGTCCTCTTCAGCGGCTTGCGCGATTCCTGCGCGTAATAGATCATGTGGCCGCCAACGAAGTTCTTGACCGGAACCCGGTCAAGCAAGGTGCGATTTGTTGCCGCGTCAATGATCACACCCTTGAGATCGAGTTCGGAGCGGCGGAACGGCGTTACCGTGTCGTGATACCCATGCACGGTCAAAAGCTTGAGCGAGGGATCCATGCCAATGGCGGCTACAATGTTTCGTAAGCCGCTTGCACCATCGCGGCCTTTCCATAGCTCGAATGCCACCTCTGGTCCCTTGTCTTGAACCGGATCCGTCGTTTGCCAGGACACATTGATGTAGTGCGACTTTGACTTGTAGTTCATGTATTCTGGAAGGTGGGTGGTGATCCGGTTGTAAAGAGCGTCTTCTTCGAAGAAATTGAAATCATACGACAATGGCTTGGGTCTGTTCAAAAACATTTGGGGGGATACGTCCGCCAATCGTTGCGGGGGTATGTCGAAAGATACTGTTTCTAGTTTGACGTGCATTCTCCCATCATACGCATTGAAACTATAGCTGGGCATCAACTGCTCCATATACCCCTTGAAAAACAGTCCCCAGTAATCCTCAGGTATGCGATCCGGAAGACCGGTATAGGACGATGCGGTAAACTCGGCTTCTGCGGAATATTGTGTGGCGATGCCCCGCAGCGTTTCGGCGTAGTCCACATCCGATGTTTGCTTGGCCCGCGCGGTTGATTTACCCAGCGCGTCAGCGACCATGGCGAAGGTGGGAAAGGCCCCTACGACCTGACCCATGCTGCTGTAGTCGAAGGCTGGCGAATGGAACACCGCCCCGGTGAGCACCTTGAATCTGGATTTGTCGACTGCCGCGACTGTCTCGTAGCCAGTGGTCCCGGCATCTACCAAAGCTTGAGTAAGCTTGGGCACGCGGATGCCGCCACCATAGGATTCGCCATAGAGATATTTGGGCGATTCCTGCCGACGATTGAAATTGATATAGCGGGTGATGAACTGCCGGGAAAGATCGACATCTTTGCTGGTATCCCAGAACTTCTGGTTGGTATGCGGGGCAATGGCTTGCGAAAATCCGGTGCCTGGGACGATATCTACAAAGACGAGATCGGTCTTGTCTATCAGGGATTCCTGGCTCTCGATGAAGTCGAATGCCTGCGGACGGCCGTTGGCCCATGCGTCCGGTACGTTGAGGGCATCGATGACGACATGTTTCGGCGCCCACGAAGCGAGATGCAGATAGACCGATGAGGCGCCCGGCCCGCCGTTGAAGAAGAAGGTGACCGGACGATCCGCCTTCGGCAGATCGTCGCGCGTATAGGCGGTGTAGAAGATCGAGGCTTGCGCGCTCCGCTTTTCGGGATTCTTGGCAAAAGCGGTAAGGTGCCCGGCCGACGCCGTAAACCAGACCGTCTTGCCGTTCAGCGTCATCTTTTGGCGTTTGACCGAAGGCTTCTCATCGACGGCAGCGGTGAGCTTGGCGCCCGCAGAGCCGCTATAGTGCGTGTTGTCCACAAGCACATAATCCGGCGGCGCGTAGAGCTTGTAGGCCTCCTCGTCCATGCCGGCGCGGGTGTAGAGCGCCGCCACGGATTTGCGCGGCGCGAGCTTCGTCAATTCGCCCGCTGCCTCGATGATCTTGCCATCCTTGACGAAAGCCTCGACGACACGAAGCGATGCGCCGTCCGTTGTCAGGCCCGCGGCCTCGAGGACTTTCGCCGCCTCGGCAAACCGTCCCGTCTCGATCAAACTGTCGCTGCGGATATGCGCGGCGTCGAGTTTTGCTGCCTTGGTATCATCGAGTGCGGCGTCCTTCAGCTTGTCGAGGCGTGCAAGTTCTGCCTCGGCCTTCTCGATCAGCCCGTCCTTGCCCTTATATGTGGCCAATTCGGCCATCGCCAGCTTGATCGTGCCGGGTTTTGTCGGATCTTTCGGATTCCCCGTCAGGGCAATGAGTTCGTCTGTGCGGGCCGACAGCTCCTTTTCGGCCAGTTTGATCGTGCCCAGCTTTTTCTCGTCATTCGCGCCGTCCGGATCGCCCTTCAGCTCAAGCAGCCGCTTTTGCAGATCGTCACGTTCAATTTTCAGTGTGGCAATCTCGCCCGAAACGCCGTCCTTGACGCCGGCAAGCCCATCGCGCGTCTCCTCGAGGCCGGCGATTTGCCGGTTCAGTGTCTCGATCCTGCCGTCCGGCCCCTCGAGGCCTGCAAGTTCGTCCCGCCGGTCTTTGAGCGTCGCGCCTGCCGTTTCGACATCCTTTGTCTTGGCGGCCGCCTCGACCAGCAGCCCGGCCAGTTTTTCTTCGGCGTCGCGGGTTTTGGCGCCGAGCGCCGCATCTGCCTGTTCGGTTTCGGTGAGTTTGGTTCCGGCGGCGGTCAAAACCGCAATCTTTTGACCGATCTCCGCGTTGAGCCCGTCGAGCTTCGCCTGTGCCACAGCCGTCTCGGCATCGAACGTGCTCGTAGCTTTTGTCGAGGAATCGGAAGAACCGGAGCCACTGCAGGCGCTGAGGCCGAGCGCTGCCAAAAGCAGCAAAAAGCGAAAATTCATCGGGTGCAAAATCCTGATTACAATTGCACACAACCCTTTCAGCTTCTGCGGCATTCGACAATTCGCCTAAAGTTTAATCATGGGCAGGAAATGCATATTTCTGCGGCGTTCGGCTCCAATAAGCCGCCGCCACAGAGTTTTTCAAGCGACATGGCGGTTCGATCCGGCGCTCGATCCATCAACCGGTTGCCGACAGGCGTGGAGACACCGAGCGCTCATTCAGAAGCTCGACCAGCGTGGTGCCAAGACGCGCCGGTGTAGAGGCGATCCGGATGCCAGCCGCTTCCATGGCGCTGATTTTATCTTCTGCGCCACCTTTGCCGCCGGAGATGATGGCGCCGGCATGGCCCATGCGCCGTCCCGGAGGTGCCGTGCGACCCGCAATGAACCCGACCGTTGGCTTCGAGCGTCCGCGTCTTGCCTCATCGGCGAGGAATTGCGCGGCTTCTTCTTCTGCCGAGCCGCCGATTTCTCCGATCATCACGATTGATTCCGTCGTGGGATCGGCGAGGAACATCTCCAGCACATCGATGAACTCGGTGCCCTTGATGGGATCGCCACCGATGCCGACTGCGGTGGTCTGGCCAAGACCCTGTTGCGAGGTCTGGAATACTGCCTCATAGGTCAGCGTACCCGAGCGCGACACGATGCCGACAGACCCTTTGCGGAAGATGGAGCCGGGCATGATCCCGATCTTGCATTCATCGACAGTCATGATGCCCGGGCAGTTGGGGCCAATCAGTCGCGATTTCGAACCGCTCAATGCTCGTTTGACACGCTGCATGTCGAGAACCGGAATACCTTCGGTAATACAGACGATCAGCGGAATTTCCGCCTGGATCGCCTCACAGATAGCGTCGGCCGCGCCGAAAGGCGGCACGTAAATAACCGAGGCGTCAGCTCCGGTCGCTTCACGTGCTTCCGCTACCGTGTCGAAGACGGGCAGACCGAGATGTGAGGTTCCGCCTTTGCCGGGGGAGGTGCCGCCGACCATGTGGGTCCCATATTTGATCGCCTGTTCGCTGTGGAAGGTGCCGGTCTTGCCGGTAAAGCCCTGACAGAGGAGACGGGTGTTCTTGTTGATCAGTATCGACATCAGTTCAAGCCTCCGACTGCATTGACGATCTTCTGGGCGGCATCGTCGAGATCGTCAGCCGGGATGACGTTCAACCCCGATGCTGCGATGATCTTCTTGCCCTCATTCACATTGGTGCCTTCAAGGCGAACAACGAGCGGTACCGTCAGCCCCACTTCCTTGACGGCCGTGATCACGCCTTCCGCGATCACGTCGCAGCGCATGATGCCGCCGAAGATGTTGATGAGAATGCCTTTTACATTCGGATCGGCAGTGATGATCTTGAATGCCGCGGCAACCTTCTCCGCGGTGGCGCCACCGCCGACATCAAGAAAGTTGGCCGGTTCTGCGCCGTAGAACTTGATGATGTCCATTGTCGCCATGGCAAGGCCGGCGCCGTTGACCATGCAGCCGATGCTGCCGTCGAGCGTGATATAGGAGAGGTCGTATTTCGACGCTTCTATCTCCTTGGCGTCCTCTTCGCTCTCATCACGCATTTCGAAAATGTCGAGATGACGGGCGAGGGCGTTGGAGTCGAAGCTGACCTTGGCGTCGAGGCATTTCAGCTGGCCGTCCTTCGAGACGATCAGCGGATTGATCTCGAGCATCTCCATGTCTTTGGCAGTGAACGCGGTATAGAGTTTTGCAACGAGTGTATGCGCCTGTTTGGCGAGATCGCCGTCAAGTTCCAGCGCCTTGGCAACGGCGCGGCCATGATGGGGCAAGATACCCGTTGCGGGATCGACCGAGAACGTCAGGATTTTTTCCGGCGTGTCGTGCGCGATGGTTTCGATGTCCATGCCGCCTTCGGTGGAGACAACGAACGAAACGCGGCTGGTTGCGCGGTCGACAAGAAGCGAGAGGTAGAATTCCTTCTCGATCTGCGATCCGTCCTCGACATAGAGACGGTTGACCTGTTTGCCTGAAGGGCCGGTCTGGATCGTCACCAATGTATTGCCGAGCATCTCAGCGGCATGTTCGCGAACTTCCGCAATCGAACGGGCAAGGCGGACACCGCCCTTTGCACCTTCGCCCAGTTCCTTGAACGAACCCTTGCCGCGACCGCCGGCATGAATTTGCGATTTGACGACAAAGACCGGACCAGGAAGCCTTGCAGCCATTTCGCCGGCCCCTTCGATGTCCACAGCCAGATAGCCTTCCGGGACAGGCACACCAAAGGACTTCAGTACACCCTTGGCCTGATACTCATGAATATGCATTGGAGAAGCGTCCTCCTTGAGAGTGATAAATTTTATGAGGGCACCAGACCCTGGCTTGCGCCAGGGCCCCGGCGGGGAGGTATTTGTTTTTACGCAATTCCGGACGGAAAACCGGTTCCCACTTTTCCTGGAATTGCTCTAGAGCAGACCTGCACCTCTAGCCCACTTGTACTTCGCTCCCAGCACCTCGACTGGTAGCTCGGTCGAATAGGCATAGGCGGGGATGCCATGCTGATAGAGATATTCGGCAGCCTCTTCGACTTCGACATCGCCGGCAAGCGACGCAACCATCGGCTTCTCGATGCCCCTGGCTGCCATCTCTTCCTTCACCTCGACCATGAGCTTGGCAAAGACCATCGGCGGGGTCACGATCGTGTGCCAGTAACCGAGGATCAGCGCGTGGATGCGATCGTCCTCGAGGCCGAGTTTGACCGTATTCTTGTAGGTGAGGGGCGGTTCGCCGCCGGTGATGTCGACGGGATTGCCCGCGGCACCGAAGGGCGGAATGAACTTGCGGAAGGCCGCATCCAGATCGTCCGGCATTGCCATGAGACTGAGGCCATTGTCGACGCAGGCATCGGAGAGAAGCACGCCCGAGCCTCCCGCGCCGGTGATGATGACGACATTTTCTCCCTTCGGCGTTGGCATGACCGGGATGCCGCGGGCGAATTCGAGGAGCTGCCGCAGCGAGCGGGCGCGGATGACGCCGACCTGCTTGAACACGTCCTCGTAGATCTTGTCGTTACCGGCAAGCGCGCCCGTATGGGACGAGGCCGCTTTGGCACCGGCGGAGGTGCGCCCCGCTTTGAGGACGACGATAGGCTTCTTCTGGGAGACGCGTTTTGCCGCTTCGGCAAAGGCACGGCCGTCTTTCAGATCCTCGAGATGCTGGGCGATGATGCGCGTATTGTCATCCTGCTCGAAGAAGGTGAGCAGGTCGTCCTCGTCGATATCCGACTTGTTGCCGAGACCGACAATCGCCGACACGCCCATCTTGGCCGAGCGGGAGAAGCCGATGATCGCCATACCGATGCCGCCGGACTGTGACGACAATGCCGCCGAGCCCTTGACGTCGTAGGCCGTGCAGAATGTCGCGCAGAGATTTTCCGGCGTGTAGTAGAAGCCGTAGATGTTCGGGCCCATCAGGCGGATATTGTATTTGCGGCCGATCTTGACGATTTCGTCCTGCAGTTCCGGTTCTCCGGCTTCAGCGAAGCCCGAGGGGATGAGGACTGCGCCGGGAATTTTCTTCTCGCCGCATTCGGCAAGAGCGCCGGCAACCAGTTTGGCGGGAATGGCAAAGACAGCCGTATCGATATCGCCCGGCACATCCTTGACGCTCTTGTAGGTCTTGTAGCCGAGGATCTCTTCGGCCTTCGGATGGATCGGATAGATCTGCCCCTTGTAGCCGCCGTTGATGAGGTTCTTCATCACCGAATTGCCGATCTTGCCATCCTCTGCCGAAGCGCCGATCACGGCTACCGCCTTCGGGCGCATGATGCGGTTCATGGATTTGAGGATTTCGTCCTGGCTCGGACGGTGACGGGGCTTGGCCTGATCGTAATCGATGACGATGCGCACGTCGGCGGCGATCGCGCCTTCCCTGGTGGCGAAAACCGGGTTGAGATCGAGTTCGGAGATTTCCGGATAGTCGTCGACAAGCTTGGAGACCTGCACAATCATATCGGCAAGCGCGATACGATTGACCGGCTCACCGCCGCGCACGCCCTTCAACATTTCCGCTGCCTGGATACTGTCGAGCATCGACAGGGCTTCGTCGTGCGTCACCGGTGCAAGACGGAAGGTGATGTCCTTCAGGACTTCGACGAGAACGCCGCCAAGGCCAAAGGCAACGAGCTTGCCGAAGCTGTCGTCGGTTACCGCTCCGATAATGACTTCGAGGCCGCCGGTCAGCATTTGCTGGACCTGCACGCCGACGATTTCCGCATCGGCCTTATAGGCTTGCGCATTGGCGATGATCTTGTCGAAACTGGCCCTGGCTTCCTCGGCAGATTTGACGCCGACGATAACGCCGCCTGCTTCGGTCTTGTGCAGGATATCCGGAGAGACGATCTTCATGACCACCGGAAAGCCCATGGACGATGCAAGCGAGGCGGCTTCCCCGGCGCTTATGGCAACGCCCTCCTGCGGAACTGCTATGCCATAGGCATCGCAAATAAGCTTGCCTTCGGGTGCGGTGAGTGCCTGGCGGCCTTCGGCCCGCGCCGCTTCCAGTACGTTACGGACAACGGTTTTATCGAGCATGATTTCCTCCGTGATGGCCGCGTGCACTCCCGGTGACAGCGGCATTGATGTGGCCTGGTTTGCCAGCGGGGCGTACTGGTAGAGTTGTCTTTGCCGCCCACGTTGGCATATTGTATACCAGAAAAAGTACTGTCAAGTCCTGATCTCTGGTTGGTAGCTGTTTGCTTCGATGCTGATTGAGTGTCTGAAGCTGAATGCCTGGGCTGGATCATCCAGCCCAGGCGAATGCTGTCGGGATATTACTGGGCAGGCTGCAGAACGTTTTCTTCCGTCCTGCGAATAATGCCCGCACGCCATGGCTTGAGTACGAACAGAGCCAGAAGGGCTGCAGCGCCATTCAGGACGACGCCGATGATAAACACCGAGTTCCAGTTGCCATCTGCCGCCATCGCGGTGCCAAATGGGACGAGAAGCGCTGCTGTACCTTTGGCGGTGTAGAGCAGTCCCGCATTGGTGGCTGCAAATTTGGAGCCGAATGTATCGGTGCAGGTTGACGGGAACAGAGAATAGATTTCGCCCCAGGCAAAGAACACCAAACCGCTGAGGATGACGAACATCACCGGATTGCCCGCGTAGAGATAGAGCATGTAGATACCGATCGCCTCAATACCGAAGGCGATGAACATGGTGTTCTCGCGCCCTATCTTGTCCGACACCCAGCCGCAGAAGGGTCGCGTCAGGCCATTGAGAAGACGGTCGAGGGTAGCAGCCAGTGTAAGAGCCGGTATGCCCAGCCACATCGGAATATCCGCAACACCGAAATCCTTGGCCATCGGTGCAAGATTGGCCGTTACAACGAGGCCACCGGCACCCACCGCAACGAACATGGCATACATGAGCCAGAAAATAGGGTGCTTGACCACTTCAGACGGCAAGTACTGCCGGCGACTCTGGATGATCGGGCCCTTGTTTGTCGGTTCCGGCACCTGACCTGGCTTCGGGGCCAGCAGGAAGAACGCAAGGATAACGATAACAACGCCTTGGCCGATGCCGAAGGTCAGGAAAGCACTCTGGAAGCCATAGTTCGCGATCGTGGCCTGGATGGGCCAGACCGTCAGTGCGGATCCCGCGCCAAATCCGGCTGCCGTGATGCCCGCTGCAAGGCCGCGCCGATCGGGGAACCATTTCAATGCATTGCCCACGCAGGTACCGTAGACCGCGCCCGCGCCGATACCGGCAACAATCTGGCCGATGTAGAATGCAAACAGGGTTTCGGCTTGTGAATTGATCACCCACCCGATGGCGCAGAGCACCCCGCCGAAAATGATGACGATCTTCGGGCCGTATTTATCGACGAACCAGCCCTCGATGGGAACCAGCCATGTTTCGAACAGGACGAAGAGCGTGAAAGCCCATTGAATTTCCGCACGCCCCCAACCGAATTGTTTGGTAATTTCCGGAACAAAGAACGTCCAGCCATATTGCAGGTTGGCGATCATGACCATACAGATCACGCCAATTGCCAACTGTATCCATCTGAATCCGTCGCTGACCTGCCGCGAGCGGAACTCCTCTTTTACCGCTTGAGTCATGTTCATCCCTTTCTACGCCTTTTATGTAGCTATAATGCCATGCGCTGATCGAGACATACTGGTATCTGTTATACCAAAAGACAAGAGCCAAGCTTGTATTGCTCTACAACTTTTGTAAAAACTGAATGTATTCAAAATGTTAAACGGCCGCTGGAGGTGATCCGGCAGCCGTTTAAGGGGAGGAAAAGTAACTTTTCAGCGATTAAAGGCCGAACGGTTCGTTATTTTTGTTGCGTGCATTTGTGCGTGCAACGCTGTCGAGGAAGGCAAGAATCGTCTCGATGATACCGCGGCGGGCGGTACGATCGGCTGAATTGGCTATTTCTGCACGTGCCGGCATGATTTGACACTCCTGTTTACCGTTTAAGATGGCTCTTATCTGGCATACCATATCCCAGTTCGCAACGGCGCCAGATGCATATCAGCATCCCATTTTTGCATAGGTTGTGCACTGCACACCCTTATAACGCCTCGGGCAGCCCTTTTGTTTCTATGTTTTTTACGGCCCTCAACCGGTTTTTCCCGCTCGGCGATTATCTTTAAGAAGGGTGTTTGACTTATGGTATTTATTATGCCAGAAATTCTGCAAGAGGACTTTAACTGACCCGACACACGGGTAGGGAAGCGGTGCGGACTTTGTAAATCCGGCTCTTCTCTTTCGACTGTCTCCGCTGGTTGCGTCTTGAGGCGGCAATCCGGGGGCAGGGGGAAGACAGGGCCCATCGATCTCAACGAGCGTTAAGGCGGACGGCCAAGCGCCAACGATAAGAGACGACAAAAATTCAATAGGAGGAAAGACGTTCATGACAATCGTCACAAAGGTTGAGAAGGCCACATCAACGGCTGAAGACACATTGAAGCGGAAGGTACGCGACGGGAGCGTGGTGTCCGGCGGCCATCTGGTGGCGCGGGCGCTGAAGAATGAAGGCGTCGACACTATCTTCACGCTTTGCGGCGGCCACATCATCGACATCTACGACGGATGCATCGATGAAGGCATCCGAATTATCGATGTGCGCCATGAGCAGGTCGCCGCTCATGCGGCCGATGGTTATGCCCGCCAGACAGGCAAGATGGGCTGCGTTGTCACGACGGCGGGTCCAGGCTGCACCAATGCGGTGACTGGTATCGCCACGGCGTTCCGCTCGGAAAGCCCGGTGCTTCATATTGGCGGGCAGGGCGCCTTGACCCAGCACAAGATGGGCTCACTGCAGGATCTGCCGCATGTCGATATGATGACGCCGATCACGAAGTTTGCTGCCTGTGTTTCATCGACCGAACGTATTGCCGATATGATTTCGATGGCGGCGCGAGAGTGTTTCTCCGGTGCGTCCGGACCTTCCTATCTGGAAATTCCGCGTGATGTTCTGGACCGCGAAATCCCTATTGAAAAGGCCGTCATACCGCAGCCGGGCAAATACAGGGCTTCGACATATTCAATCGGCGATCCCGCGGATATCGAAAAACTGGCTGATGTTCTGGTCAACGCCGAACGCCCGGCAGTTCTATTCGGTCAGCAGGTCTTCACGTCGGGCAGCACGCAGGCTGCGGTCGAGCTGCTACGCGGGCTGGATATTCCCGGCTACTTCAACGGCGCAAGCCGCGGCACACTGCCGATTGGTGACCCTCATCACTTCGACCGCACACGCGGCTTTGCATTCAACAATGCCGATGTGATCGTGGTAATCGGCACGCCGTTCGATTTCCGCATGGGCTACGGCAAGCGGATTTCCAAGGACCTTACCCTGGTGCAGATCGATCAGGATTATCGCACCGTCGGCAAGAACCGCGATATCGATCTGGGTCTGGTTGGCCATCCGGGCGCCATACTTTCGGCGGTCCTGCAGGCCGCATCCGCCCGGATCGACAAGGGCAAGCGCCAGGCACGCCGCGAGTGGATGAAGACGCTCGAGCAGCAGGAAGTCATCGCCTATGAGAAGGTGCTGCCGCTTCTCAAGTCGGACCAAAGCCCGATCCATCCTTACCGTGTTGCATACGAGCTCAACGAGTTCCTCGGCGAGGATACGATCTACATCGGCGATGGCGGCGACGTGGTGACCATCTCGGCTCAGGCAGTGCGCCCGCGCAATCCAGGCCAGTGGATGGATCCCGGTGCGCTTGGTTCGCTGGGCGTCGGGACAGGTTTCGCGCTTGGAGCCAAGCTGGCTCATCCGCAAAAGGAAGTGCTTTGCTATTATGGTGACGGCGCGTTCTCGATGACGGCCTTCGACATGGAAACCTGTGACCGGTTCAACGCGCCTTATCTTGCGGTTATCGGCAACAACTCCTCGATGAACCAGATCCGTTATGGCCAGGTTGCAAAATATGGCGAGGAACGCGGCAATGTCGGGAACAAGCTTGGCGACGTCGAGTTCTCCAAATTCGCGCACATGCTCGGCAATCATGGCGAGGAGGTTCGCGAAGCGTCCGAAATTCAGCCGGCGCTGCTGCGCGCCCGCGAGGCCATAGCCAAGACGGGCCGGTCGGCGGTCGTCAATATCTGGGTCGATCCGAATGAGTATGCGCCCGGGACCAAAAACCAGACGATGTACAAATAACGACAAAAGCCCGGCGGTCATAAGGGCCGCCGGCTCCAATCGACAGAGAGCAGAACGAAGGAACAAGTTCCGCGCCAGAAAAAGGGAAGAAAAGAATGACGAAAGCTTTGGAGGGTGTTCGCATCCTGGATTTCACCCATGTTCAGTCTGGGCCGACATGCACACAGCTTCTTGCCTGGTTTGGTGCCGATGTCATCAAGGTCGAGCGCCCGGGAGTTGGTGATATTACGCGCGGCCAGCTGCGCGACGTCCCCGAGGTGGATAGCCTCTATTTCACCATGCTCAATCACAACAAACGTTCGATCACGCTCGATACCAAGAACCAGAGCGGGAAGGCCGTTTTGGAAGAACTGATCAAAAATTGCGATGTGCTGGTGGAGAATTTCGCTCCGGGTGCGCTCGATCGCATGGGGTTCACGTGGGAGCGTGTCCAGGAACTCAATCCGGCAATGATCGTTGCGTCGATCAAGGGATTCGGCCCCGGTCCCTATCAGGACTGCAAGGTTTACGAAAACGTCGCGCAATGCACCGGCGGTGCGGCCTCGACGACAGGCTTCCGCGATGGTTTGCCGCTGGTTACCGGAGCACAGATCGGCGATTCCGGCACAGGTCTGCATCTTTGCCTCGGCATTGTCACGGCGCTTTTCCAACGCACCAAGACAGGGCGCGGCCAGAAAGTCTCGGCAGCAATGCAGGATGGCGTTCTCAATCTGTGCCGCGTCAAGCTGCGGGACCAGCAACGGCTGGCACATGGTCCGTTGAACGAATACAGCCAATATGGCGAGGGTATCGAGTTCGGCGAGAGCGTGCCCCGCGCCGGCAATGACTCGGGCGGCGGCCAGCCCGGGCGCATCCTGAAGTGCAAGGGCTGGGAGACAGACCCCAACGCCTATATCTACTTCATTACCCAGGCGCCGGTGTGGGAGGCGATTTGCGACGTGATCGGCGAGCCGGAATGGAAGACCCATCCCGATTATGCAAAACCTGTGGCCCGTCTGCCGCGCCTCAACGCGATTTTTGCCCGCATCGAGGAATGGACGATGACCAAGGACAAGTTCGAGGCGATGGCAATCCTCAACGACAGGGACATCCCGTGCGGTCCTATCCTGTCGATGAAAGAGATCGCCGAAGACCAATCGCTGAGAGCTACGGGCACGATCGTCGAGGTGGAGCATCCGGAGCGCGGCAACTATCTTTCGGTTGGTAACCCCATCAAGCTTTCCGACAGTCCGACAGACGTTACGCGTTCCCCGCTCTTGGGAGAGCACACGGACGAAATCCTGCGCGACGTTCTTAGGTTCGATGAGCGGACGATCGACGAACTGCAGAAAAGCGGTGCACTCGGAACTCCGCAGCAACTCGCTGCCGAGTAGGGTCTGTCGATATTCACGCCATGGCGGCCTGCAAACGGCGTTTTTCTGCGCTCCGGTGCTCACGTACCAAATGTACGCTGCGCTCCGGGGCTCGAAAACCACCGTTTTCGACTCGCCTGACATGGATATCAACAGACCTCCATTGCTTTTCAAACAACGTGCGTGATGTTGTTTGTGCAGCAATCTTAATCCGGCTACGGATTGACAGCATGTGTTTTTACTGGCATTATGTATTCCAGTCGCTTGACGACAAGTGCGGCTCACGGCGCAAGCCCCGCCGCACATCAGCCTAATCGCTTCAGGGAGGAGGCGGCTATGAAGCTTCATGAGTTTCAGTCGAAAGCACTCTTATCCATCAGAGGCATCAATGTCCCCGAAGGCCGGGTGGCGCTGACCCCCGGAGAGGCCCGCGAAGCAGCAGAGGCTTTGGGCGTGGACAGGATCGCCGTGAAATCGCAGGTTCTGGCGGGAGGCCGTGGCCTTGCAGGCGGCGTTCGTCTGGTCTCATCTGCAGGCGAGGTCGAAGCCGCTGCGGCCGCGATGCTGGGGCGCACTCTCATAACCGAACAGACGGGACCCGCGGGTTGCCGCGTCAACAGGGTGTTGATCGAAACGGCGGTTCGTCCTGTCCGCAGCCTCTATTTATCGTTGCTCGTTGATGCCGCAAGGGCCGAAATTGCCATCCTTGCCGGTGCTGAAGGAAGCGAGGATATCGAGCAGCGGCTCCAATCGGGCGAAACCCGTCTGGAGAGGCTTTCTCTCGGTACCGGAGATGCACTGGAGAAAGCGGCCGTGACTGGCCTGGCCCAGCGTCTTGGCCTTGGTTCCGGCCTTCACTCCACCTTTGCTTCGCTTGTCGATCAGTTGCGCCTCGCCTTCGTCGAACTCGATGCAACGCTCATCGAGCTCAACCCGTTGGTGGTGACAGACGAGGGCAAGTTCGTTGCGATCGACGTCAAGATGATTATCGACGACAACGCGCTGTTCCGGCATCCCGAGCTGGTGGCCCTGCGCGAAGAGCATGACGGCGATGAAATCGAGCTTGTCGCGCAGAATCGCCGGCTCAACTACCTGCGGATGGACGGCAATATCGGTCTGGCGGTTAATGGGGCAGGGCTTGGCCTCGCAACGCTCGACATGGTGCGTGCAGCCAATGGCAGCGCTGCAAACTTCATGGATATCCGCACGACGGCCACCAGCCTCGATGTCGCGCATGGTTTCACGCTGCTCCTCAACAATCCGGCCGTGCGCTCGATTCTCGTCAATGTGCATGGGGGCGGTATGCAGCCCTGCGATACCATAGCCGACGGTCTTGGCATCGCGATGCGGCGCACGGGCCGCTCGTGTCCCGTCGTCGTTCGTCTGGCGGGCAACAATGCCGAATATGCCCGGTTCCGCTTCGCCAATTTCGGTTGCAAGGTGATCGACTGTCCCGACATGTGGACGGCAGTCAACCGCGCCGTTTCCGCTGCGCATGGAGAAAGATCATGACCATTCTCGTTGATCAGAACACCCGTGTGATCTGCCAGGGCATGACCGGTTGGGCGGGAACGCATTATTCGGCCGCCATGATGGAATATGGAACCCGGATCGTGGGTGGCGTCACGCCCGGCAAGGGCGGAACCTACCATCTGAACCTCCCGGTCTTTGACGAGGTTGCAGAAGCGATGAAGGAGACTGGCGCCAATGCCAGCATGATTTTCGTGCCGCCGGAAAACGCTGCCGCAGCAATGATCGAGGCCATCGAGGCAGGTATGCCGCTTGTCGTGGCTCTGACGGAGCGGGTGCCTGTACAGGACATGTTGCGCGTGCGCGCGGCGCTGAAGCAGAGCTCGACGGTTCTCGTCGGTCCAAACTCGCAGGGCATCCTTTCGCCGGGCGTCTGCAAGATCGGCGTGATGGCAACGGGCAGCGAGCGAAAGGGCCACGTCGGCATCCTGTCGCGATCGGCATCGCTGACCAGCGAGGTTATCGCCCAGGTAAGTGCGGCGGGACTGGGCCAGTCGACAACAGTCGGCATTGGCGGTGACGCCATTCACGGCTTGAGTATGCGCGACTGCATGGAGCTTTTCCTTGCTGACCAGGATACGCGCGGTGTGATCGCGATCGGCGAGATCGGTGGATCGGAAGAGCAGGAGCTGGCGGAGTTTCTTGCCGGGATAAAACCGGAGATACCGGTCGTCGGGCTCGTAGTCGGCCGTTATGCGCCGACGGAACGCCGCATGGGCCATGCCGGTGCCTTTGCACAAAGTGCTGCCAGCGATGCCGGGAACAAGATCAGTGCGCTGAAGGATGCCGGCGTGATTATCGCCAAGAGCCCGCATCTCGTCGGCGAAACCATCCGCGAGGCGATGGCCGCAGCGGCCTGAAAGAATATGACGTGTCTGGCCGGAGTTGGATAGAGCGCTGAAACATCCAATGCCGGTTTGATAGAAGAATACCCGGAACCTTGGCTTCCGGGTATTCTCTCATTTTAGGCCTACTGAACGAATGTGGTCGACAAGGTGCCGATACCCTCGATGGTGACGCGGACAGTGTTGGTCGGATCCTTTATCGAGCCGACGCCGAGCGACGTGCCGCAGCAGATCAGATCGCCGGGCTCAAGCGTCATGTCCTTGGACAGGGCGCTGACAAGAATTGCCGGGGGAAAGATCATATCGCTCAAGGGATAATCCTGGCGCAGGGCGCCGTTGAGCTCGGTTTTGACACTGCATTCGGTCGGATCGATATCGGTGGCGATGACCGGACCGAACGGACAGAAACCGTCGAAGCTCTTGGCGCGGGCCCATTGTGCAAAGGTCTTGTCGCGGGCGATGATGTCACTCGCCGTCAGGTCGTTGACACAGGTGTAACCGAAAATAGCGGCTGCGGCTTCCTTTTCCGAGGCATTGCTGCAGCGCTTGCCAATCACGATGCCAAGTTCGCCTTCATAGCCGACGCGTTCGGTGTAGGAAGGCGGGCGGCGGACGACAGCCTCCGGAGACGCGACACTCGACAGGGCCTTCAAAAGATAGAGTGGCTCGTCGGGTTTCGCGACATCGAGTTTGGCGGCGAGCTGATGGAAATTGTTCCACAGCGCGATGATCTTGGAAGGCTCGCAAGGCGCCAGCAAGCGAACCGAGGCAAGCGGCAGCCGCATGTCGGTGGCGATGGGTTGCTCGAACATGCTGCCTTGATAAACGACGATATCCTTACCTTGCAGAAGGCCGAAGCCCTCCATGCCCTCATCGTCAAATCGTACCCATTGAGCCATTTTGTCTATCCTCCATTTTGCAAAGTGCGGATCTTTTCTTCTGCCGCCGCCGGTTGTCAGTGATCGAGTGCCTTGACGATATTCTCGACCATTTTCTTGGCGTCGGCGAAGAGCATCATGGTGTTGTCGCGGAAGAACAGTTCGTTCTCGACGCCGGCATAACCGGAACCCATGCCGCG
>NZ_QPJM01000015.1 GCF_003337575.1 Phyllobacterium bourgognense | reverse complement strand
TCCCAGCCCCGCCAGCTGCATCCGGCGGGAACAAACAGGATTGCGCCGGGCTTTCGGGGTACAAACCCGGCGTTCCTGCCATCTATGAAGTATTCACCGCGCTCGGAGTTGCCCTGCACATTGAGAAGGACAACATGCCGGCTGGAAGTGATCGCCGTCTCCTCTTTCTTAAGCCCGGTACGCCGGACGAGGTCGGCCTCCACGCGGTGCCATGACCTCTTGTCATGGGAGGTTGTCCGGCAGTCACCGACCTTGAAGGCAGGCTGCGGCCCGGAGATCGTCATGCCCTGCCCCCATTCTCATCGGATGCAGAACCTCTCCGCCCTGCCCCATATGTGTCCGGTACCCCGCTGTGCCCATTCTCAGATTTCGGCGGATGGCCTCTCTTGTCCCCTACCAAAGCAGACAATTCTTCGCCAAGGGCAGCAATGAGCGAGGATACGCGGCGGCGTGTGCGGGGAGGCAGCCGCATCACCCCTTCAATCAGCCGGCGCCCCTCGCTGCTTGCTATGAATGTGATCCGCTCGTCGACCGGCAGCGAGGCCACCTCCCCTTCAATCTTTGCATTGCCCGGCAGCCCTTCAAAGAAACGCCCGACAGGCACGCTGAGGAATGTCGCGACTTCAAACAGCATCGACGCACTGATGCGGTTCTTGCCGTTCTCGTATTTTTGCAGTTGCTGGGGACTTACCCGGACAGCGCGGGCAAGCTCAGCCTGCGTTACATCGGAATGGACGCGCACGGCGGCGACCTGACGCCCGACATAAAGATCAGCAGCATGTGGCAAGTCGCCCGCGGACGCTTGCGGCTCACGCGGCCGCCTTTCCGTCAGCTGGATCTTCCGGTGCTGCATCTGTCACTCCCCGTAAAATGAAAGTCTCGCCGTATATCCCGACTGAACCTTCGAAGGATCCGCGGATCGGCAACTGAGCAAGAGGGTCTCGGCATCGAGGTCGACGGCCCATACCAAATCGGGTGACGGCACTTTGCGCTCGATGCTCACTATGCCCCGTTGATAACTGCCGTGTCCGGACCATCTTCCGCGAGGTGCTGGGCAAGGCATTTGGCAAGACGGCGCGGTCGCAAGTCGGCGGGCAATTCCCGTAAGATAACGGTCGTTCTCCATCGGATCCGGGTGTATGAGGCCGAATAGTCGAAAGAACACCTCAGCCATCGCATTATGATTCCGCTCGCGCGTCCTATCCCTACTAATTTGCGGCGGCTGAGTGCCGACCGCGAAGAGAAGGATGAACCCAAGCCGAGTCTTCTTTGCCCAAACTCAACCACCAAACTGGTCCTCCAGACGCTGTCGTTTGTAGAGAATACTCCGTGGTTAAATACTCTTCAAGAGTCTGCTCTCGTGGTTATGGGAATCCGAGAGATATTTGCGCGCAACCTGAGAACTCTGCGACAGGCGAAAGATCTGTCCCAGGAAGAGCTTGCGCACCGGGCGGGCATCGATCGCACCTATATCAGTGCATTGGAGCGCAACGTGTATAACGCCAGCATCGATGTGGTGGACCGGCTGGCTGAGGCCCTAGGCGTGGAAGCAGCGGAACTACTAAAGCGGTCCGTTCGGGATTTGCAGGGAACAAAGCCGAAGCTTGACGAAGGGAACCAATAACACCAAAGATTTTTATGACGCTGGCTCGTAGCGACGTGGCGGTGTACTACGGTGCAGCAAATATTGTCGCCCGGAACGACCGAAAATATACGCCGAGGAGTTAAGGGCGACTTCAGGATCGGTGTGGCAGCGAAGTCTGGCACTAGATATCAATGACTTACAAGGCGCACTGCCACACCATCATCAATACGGCGTTGCACTGAGACCAAGCTGCTTTGATCCGCACGCCGAGCACTTCAACCTGGGCGCGAGTCCTTGTGCATGGCGCTGCACCACCACTAAATTCTTGCTGTAAGGGGCGCACGCATGGGCTGCGCTGGTGACCCTGATTGATGCGGGTGGGGCCGAAGTATCGAGAAATCTTAATTGGACGAAGTCACCAATCTCCCTCATGCTGGATTCTAACGGTTGATGGGGAAGCGATCTATGCTGATAATCTATGGCATCTATAAATCGCGTGCATCGCGCAATTATTGGATGGTGAGGGAACTCGGCATCGAGTTCAAGGCCGTACCCGTGGTCCAGGCAAGGCTGCTCGATGATCCGCACGCCTCCGACGCAAAGTTCAATAGCCTGTCTCCAGAGTTTCTTCGGGTCAATCCGAATGGGCAGATTCCAATAGTAGATGACGATGGACTGGTGTTGTGGGAATCTATCGCAATTAATCTCTACCTCGCGCGGAAGCATCGCGGATCGATCAGCGCTCAAAGCGTGCAGGAAGAAGGATTGATTGAGATGTGGTCGTTTTGGGCAGTCAATGAAGTCGAACCGCACGCAATCAAAATTGTCTACGTTCACGATGCCGGCCAGCAGGATACGCCGTCGGGAAAAGAAACGCTTGCCTTAGCGTCAAGCATGCTAAAGCGCCCTTTCCAAATCCTCAACCTGCATCTGTCCGATCAAAACTATCTCGTGGGGAACCGCTTCACGGTCGCCGATCTCAATGTCGCGGAAATACTGCGCTACGCAATTACCGAAGAGGTACTGACCGGACCCAACCCAAATGTTGTGGCCTGGTACGAGCGTTGTCACGAGCGCTCTGCCTTTAAGGACATGTGGAGCGCCCGGGCGCAGCTGGGTTGATCCCAAACCTGTTTGAATTGAGCTTTTGTCCTTAGCTTCGGGGACATGCTGCACTTGAATACGGTGTACGTTGGCGTGCGCCTCGGCGAATTTATGGCCTTACGACCCATCCGTCCACCATGGCAATTCCAGAATTGTTGGTCTTGACTCTCCGCTTCACCAGAACAAATATAGAACCTACACGGTAGCGACGGCCGTTCAACCGACAATTTGAAACTGAAAAACCTCTATCTGAAATGGGGACGGATAGGCTCGTCTCAAACGGAGAGGCCAATGAGCGAACCGGCTCTAGAAGATGATGATGATGAAGTTGATCAGCTGCTCACCAAGCACAATGGTGACGCGCATGCCGCCATCCGGACGCTGCTGTCCGAACGTGAGTTCCTGATGAAGAAACTCCATTACGCTTGCATCGCTATGGGCCATGGCTTTGCCCGTGGCTGGAAGCCGAAGACGCTCACGTCAAGAGAATGACATGACCAGGAGCCGAGGCGAGCCACCTGCAGGGATGATTGATCGGGAATATCCGTTTCAGGTCGCAGTGCTTGCATGTGAGGTGTCATTTGGCAGTATAATTGAGGCGCTGATCTAAGGATCGTCAGCAGAGGCTTGGCTGAAGGTATTCTTCCAGGACGCAATGAGGCCAAGCCTCACCGGCCGAGGAACTTTTCTCGCTTACCGCTGTTCATAGCGTGTCGTTAGGGTGACGCCCTTCGGCACGAGGTCTGGCGACCGACTCCCCCTCTCCGGGTCAAAGCGTCAGGCCTCACTTTTTGTTCACCATGCAGGCGCACGCTTTAGGTGCTGACTATAGTGCCCACTGTGTCGGACCCGCCTGCCTTGTATTGTGTTCCGGCAGGTCGGGACATTGGGCTCGCCTACTTAATGCCAGTGCCTCCTAATCCGGGTGGGACCCTCCCACCCTAGTGGAACTTCCGACATCGTAAACGGTTCATATCGCGTCGGGGAGCGTGGCGCTCTTCGGCAGGGGTCCGGTGCCGACATCCCTCTCCGGGAAGCGGCGGACCCCCAATTTTCTTATGTATCCCTTAGCCGCCATTGCCGTCATTGTGACCGTTTGTGTATTTTTTATAGTGCGGCGCCGGATGCGATGATGCGCGGTTTCCGGGCCCTGTGCTGCCGTTCCTAGTAAAATTTGACTAGAACGCATGACGGAACCGAGGCCGAGCGCTTCCCGTTTCGCGCTGATGGACGAAAAACCCTTCAAAGAAGTGCGCATCATGACCAGCAAGCTAGGCAGGATGCGCGTCGTCACCTCGGCACTCCAAGCCGCAGAAATGATTCTCGCAGATTGGCCGATTGAAGAAAGCGAGATCCTGACGGCTGCGAAACGCGCTCTGCTATCCTGTTTGGAAGGGAACCTCTCGCCCGGATCGGCGCGCTTTGCATTCATCCAGGCGGCCAAGGAAGCCGGCAACTATGTCGATGAACCAGAACGTGGACCGCCGACCGGGAAGCCGACGAGGTGGGGGCGTCGGCGGTATCCTACACGCAGGGCCTAAAAAGCCCCGGCATGACCGAGGCTTTTGCAAATCCAGCAATAATTATTCAAATCCTATTCAGGGGCCTCCCGCGCGTCGATCGCGCTCAATCCGCTCGAGCCTATCCAGAACTTGCATGTTCAACGCGTTGACCGAAGAAGCCGGACTGTGTCTGCTTTATCTCGTCAATCTGGCGCTATTCTGGTTCGATGCCATGCGGGATTCGCGCTCATTGGTTATCTCCTGGTCATACGATTGCCAGACACGCTCATGCTCTTTCCGGGGCACTTGATCCTCTTGCAGGGACTTGACCGACACTTCCATCCGGGCCCGGTCTTCGGCGCCCCTCGCCTGTCGCCATTCCATTTCCTGCCGCGATACCATTCGCCCAGTGATGGCCAGCACTGATGCCTTTAGATCGGTCGTCGCGGTGTTGATAGGCCAATAGGCCAAGCCGCCGAGAAGCGTGCAGAAGGTCAACGCCACGCCGAGCGCTTGCCACTGTGGCTTGTTCCGCTCTGCGATCGTGGTCGACAATGCGCCGCGATTGAACTCCGCGTCTCATTGGCCAGGCCGCTAAGTGCGGTTTCCATCTGTTTGAAGCCCGAACGCATTTCCGCTTCGAGATCAGTCTGCCGGCGGCCGAGATTGGTAACTCGCTCGCCAAGCTGCGCCTGCATTGCATCCTGGTAGTGCCGAGAAGCATCGTTACCGTTGTTCATATCATCCGCCATTGACGTTCCCTGCCCGTCCGTTCTGCATGGTTTTATGAAGGTTGTCGTAGAAGCCAGCGCAACGATCTGTTCGACTGTTCTGGCGATCGAGGGGGAGCCGTTCTCGCTTCAGCACTGATTCGATGGTCCCGCCAAAATCAAACCAGAACTGAAGCCTTCGGACCGAGGCACGAATTTCACCTGTGCAGCCATGGTCATTCCTTTTTGTTGCCATTTTTCTGAAAAAACTGCCGAGTGCCGACTCCCTGCGTCGGCAAAGCCTGACAAAGAATTTGACTTCTTTTTCACTCAGTCTGAACGGCTCGATCTGCCGGTTTTGCGTTCTGGCAGATCGGGCTTATCTGTTGGATGGCGATGCGGAACTAATCGACGCGCAATGTGTTAGGCGGCGTGTCAGTAGTCACAATGGCTGACCTTGAGCCTGGAGCGACCCCTTCATGACGTTTCAGGCGAAGCGCCCGATCAGCTTGTCAGCGCTTTCAGGTTGGTCGGGCTGCTTACCAGAGCAAAACGCGCAGTGCCGCGAAGAACGCTGCTCTGTTCATAGTCATTTCCTTGTTGTGATCTAGTTAGAAACGCACGTACCTAAGCAGCATGACGCGCGACGGAGGCAACGTTGAACTTGCAACACGCCGGCAATACCTGATATGACGCTTGCTTGATGGGAACCGGCTTGGAGCATTTTGGATGCTGAACGACGCTCAGGTGAACACTATTCTCGAAGGCTGGGAGCGTCTTCAGTGGTATTACTCAATCGAGCTCAGCCCAGGGGTGTTTACAAAGGGCTTTGAGTTCAACAACATCGCTCTTACCCGCAAAATGCTGGGCAATATAGACCTGAAAGGAAGGACGGCGATTGATATCAGCGCGATGGAAGGCGCGATGTCAACGATTATGGCAAAGAGTGGGGCATCTGTCCTCTCCACTGACGCGATTGATCGAACCGACCAAGTGACCCTAGTCCAACGCGCACACGGGGTCCAATTCAACTATTTTCCCGAGGTACCGCTTCATCGGCTTGCTGAGCACGTCTTCGAACTCCAAGCATCAAAAACCTATTCACACGGCCTGGAAATTGGCCCCTCGGAGCAAACGAAGTTCGGCTTTGATGTCGTGCTGTCATCCGGAGTGATGTATCACGTCATGAACCCGGTCGACCATTTCATGACCTACCGCAAGTTGTGCAAACAGGGCGGGTTGGTTGTTCTCGAAACGGCCGCCGCGGTGTCGGACGATGTCTCGTTCTTCCACGCGACGCGGCCAGATGGGACGCTCTACAATGGCTTTGCCACCTGGTTCGTTAGTATTGCAGCCATCGACCTGTTCCTGAGGGCCTGCTACCTTGAACCACTCGCGTTCTGCTATGTGTCGCGGGAAAAAACCAATACGATCGAGATCGCCCGCGTTGGAGTTGTAGCTCGAGCGGTCAGTACCCCGCCGTTCGACCGAGAGCGATACAAGCGATATGAAGAAGTTTATCACTCGGAAATATACAACAACAAGGACTTCGCCATGCTGCAGCCAGCGGCACTATTGACAGGGCGCGTGTCTCATCCACTTGAATTCCGAATAAATGGTCTTCACTCCGCTGAGGGCGGCCTATCTGTCGCGGCTTTCGACAGCGCCGGCCCTCTAGCTTATAGCGAAAATGATCTTCGCCTGGGCCTTTGACGGCACGGTATCGGAGTGAGCAGGACTTTCGGGCGCGAGATGTCAACGGTCGATCAAAGGGCTAACAATTTCGATTTCGTCAGGTTTCTGGCGGCCTTCCTTGTCATATGGGGGCACAGCGCGGCTCTGCTCGGTCTGCCAATAACGTCGATGTGGGGCGTGGCAATCTCCGAAATGGGCGTTATGATTTTTTTTGTCCTCAGCGGATATCTGATCACTGAAAGCTGGCTACGGGATCCGAGGCTCGTACCGTTTTTTTTGAAGCGGAGCTTGCGCATATTCCCGGCATTGATCGTTTGCGTCATAATATGCGCATGCCTTATTGGACCGATTGTGACTTCACTTCCAATAGAAGACTACTTTTTCAGCCCTGGTTTTGCCGAATTTTTCAAGAACATCGCTCTTCTGCCGAGATACTCTCTTCCCGGCGTATTCGAGCAAAACACTTATAGGTACGCGGTTAATGGCTCACTTTGGACGCTCCCGGTTGAATTCTTCTGCTACTGCTCGGTTGCCGCTCTTGCAGTGATAAGCGGACGGCGTCTCTTCCGTTTCACCATGCTCGCGACTGTGATGGTTTGCGGAGCGGATGTCTACTTCTCCCACTTCTACGATGGGCCGCAGATCGTCATTCTGGATACGGGCGCGGCCTCTGCCGCGTCGATCATGCCATTCTTTTTCGTTGGATCGATATTCCGTCTGGTGAAAGATCGAATATCGTTGCGCATCGATATCGCGGTGATCATGGCTTGCGCAACGGCCCTGGTAGAATATGGGTGGCCGCAGCTGCTCGCCTTCTGCACGTGGCTGACCGTCCCGTATATCACCTTGACTTTTTGCCTTCACGCCGCTCCCCTGCTAAGCAAATGGGGGCGCTTCGGGGATTTTTCATATGGCATGTATCTTTATGCGTTCCCAGTTCAACAATCTCTGATCTATTTCGCTCGAAATGACCTGAGTTTCGGGGTTCTGTGTTTTCTCACTACGGTTCTGTCGCTGGCACTCGCCTGGTGCTCATGGCACCTCATCGAGCGGCGAGCTCTAATGCTCAAGCCGGGGCGCAGTCCTGACCGTGTTATAGCGGGAGGCGGGCTCGATCGAAGCATTGTCACTGGTTACGATACACCGCAATAACCGCGATTTCGGGGAGTAAAAGCGCGGCCAACAACCATCTAGGCGAGGATGGCCGTGCCAGCCTGATCTTACCCCGCCCCCATGCTGACGCGGGACGTGCCAAAGCAGACGCTGGCATGTCCGGCGGAGGTTCATGGGTGGCCTTGGGGTATTTTAGCGGCTATCGCTTGACGTTGGAATCGACGGGTGAAACAAACGCCATCCCCGCCAACTGAGATTTTCCAATGCCAGTAATTGAAATCCGCCGTAACAAGCGCACCAATCCAAAGAGTACGTATCTGCGTGAATTTGCATCAGATGTAACGTCTCAATACGGAGAGGACGGCATAATTGCGAAGATCCTTGACCTGATCGGCACCAAGAATAAGTGGTGCGTTGAATTTGGCGCGTGGGATGGAAAGTACCTGTCAAACACTTGGAACTTAATCAATAATAAGGGCTGGAATGCGGTCCTCGTCGAGGGTGAGACGACCCGAGCGGATCGCCTGGCCGGCACCCACAAGAGTCGGAAAGGAGAAGTGTTCGTTGAGAATGCTTTCGTTGGTTGGGAAGGCGAGCATAGCCTCGACAACATTCTCGGCAGAACACCCATCCCCATGGATTTCGATGTTCTTGTCTATCGATATTGACGGTAACGATTGGCACGTCTGGAATGGGCTAAAGAACGACCAGCCTCGCCTCATTGTGGTTGAGTTCAACCCGAGCGCTTCGAACGATCTCTATTTTGTACAAGATGCCGATCCTAGACGCATCGTTGCTGGCCTTTATCGAGCTAGGGAAGTCCAAAGGCTACGAACTGGTAGCCGCGACCTATGCCAATGCGTCTTCGTTCAGTCGAAGGATTTTAAGCGCGTCAAGATTGCCGACAATTCAATCGACGCAATATACGAGCCTTATATGGATCTGCAAATCTGCCAAGGGTTTGATGGAACCATCTTCGCTGCGGGCCATATGTGGTTGAATTGGCATGGCATTAAATTAGAACAAGAGGACTTCCAGATACTCCCACGCCATCTCAGGAAGTATCCCAGACCCAGGCGAGAAGGGTGTCTATGAAAGCCAAAGTTGACGCAGAGGTGGCGCGGTATTTTCTGCCTTTGAAGCCGTGCTGCCCAAAAGAATCCGCTGGACCGTGTGGTACTGTGGATGCTCTGGATGGTCTGCATTGTTGGATACATAGTCTACTATTTTTACGAGACTTCGTGGCTGTGGTTTAATTGGCTGAATAGCTGGATTCGAAGACGGAGAACGCTCCGGCCGGCCCTTTTCGCGTTGCGAAGGCGCCCATCTGGTTTTGAAATCTCCCGAGCCGAATCTTAATTGTCGGCATTTCCATCTTTGTGTATAGGACTCTGCAAGAGGAGATGCCGCATTGAAGTCCATTTTTAAGAGAAAGTCGCAACTTAGTTTTGTAACACGACAGTCCTTTGCGACTATCCCACAACTGGAACGATCAGTTCTAGAGATTGGGCCTTTCAACAACCCGTGCGTTCGCGGGGAAAATGTATCTTATTTTGACGTGATGACGACAGATGAACTCCGAGAACGCGCCAAACGTGTTGGTTACGATCCTGACACGATTCCGACGATCAACTATGTCGCAAACGACGGAGATTTGAGCGTCATCGATGCGAAGTTCTCTGCTGTTATAAGTTGCCATTGTATTGAACATCAACCCGATCTCATTCGCCATTTTAATCAGGTGGAGCGGCTCTTGGAGCCGGGCGGGAAATACTACCTTGTAATCCCGGACAAGCGCTATTGCTTTGACCATTTCATTGATCCGTCTAGCCTTCAGGCGGTCCTAGAGAGTAAAGGGCACACCAGACATCCTCTTCTCAAGGTTATTGAGCATCGCGCACTGACAACGCATAATGAAGCCTATCGGCACTGGGCTGGCGACCACGTCGATAGCGGCTGGAAGGAGTCAATAGCCGGCAGAGCTTTGGGTGCAATCCACGAATACGATATGGCACGCGGCGGGTACGTCGACGTGCATCGTTGGCAGTTCACTCCCAAGAGCTATGAGGAGATAGTCCTGGGCCTCAACGCTGCCAACGAAGTGGCGCTAAAGATCATCACGCTTAACGACACGCCAGAAAATGATATGCAGTTCACGGCGGTCATGGCGTTTTCTTAATTCTCTACGTGCTGCCAGATCGCGGTCGGAGAGAATGCTTCGGTTTTCGACTCAATATCCGCAATCGGGCAGCGTATAGAACCGATATTGCCAATGTTCTGTTCGGCCTTGTCGACAGCGCGTTCGAGGGCAATTGCAATGCTTTCCGGCGTTACCTCGTCCAAACTTTCAAGGAGAGGGCTTCGTTTCGATAGGTCTTTGCACTCATAAAGGTTTGTTATCGTGTGAATGCCCGCGTAAGCCATTTCGAGGGGTGGATAACTAGGGTGTGGGGAGATCATCAAAGATAAGCCAACGGAAGCTTTGCTTAGGAGCTCGGCATACATCGGCAGAGGCATCTTTCCCGTGATGATGGCATTATTCAAATTCCCCAACTGGTGCACATAAAAATGCTCTCCAATGCAGTAAATTTTCCACTCCGCAGCTTTGATTGGATTTCGCCTAGCCCACAGCCCAAGGCCATCGATACCGGCTTCGAAGCAATTCCGGATGGCAGACGGTCGAGAATAAAATAGGATTATCTTTTCCCGGGTAATTAACGAAAGCGCGTTATCAATTTTTTTGTTTACCTCATACTTCAGTACGCGCTTATTAATGTGATTGTAATATTTCGCGAAGAAATTATCCAACTCTTCGGAATTGAATATGGCAAACGTGTCGTCGTGTCGGTGATACGTTGAGTCTGCGAGGGCATATTTTGTAGACCAGCCATAAAATCCAGGCTCATAGTCCTGGATAAGATAGATCACCTTCGGAGCTTGCCCGAACAACATTTTCTGCGCATCTTGGAGTCTATAAGCGTTTAAGGCGGTCCACCACGCCGTCGCTAAGAATATGTCGTTCTTCGTCACTTCCAAATGATTGAGCAATCTGTCAGTAGCATCAACGATGGCGTATTGTTTACGGGTCTCATCCCCAATGTTTTGAATTTCATAGCTCTGCAATGCATCCGGAACGGCCTCGCTCACGGATATGTCGCTCACGATAATTCTGAAGTCTGTGTCCTCCTTTGAAGCATCCGCAATTTGGCAAAAAATCTTCAAAGCGGTATCGATCCCACCGAAGATGTGCGCAGATTCAATGGTCGGTACTATCAGGTTCAAGCGTCGCCTACCCTCATACTTTGGAGCAGCCGTAATTCTGACCGTCTCGTAATTCGTCTTCTGCACCAATGTCACATATTCCTGGTTGGATGTGATCAATGGTTCGAATAAGCCAAGCTTACTGTCGGGTTCACTTTTTGATTTGGTCCGTTTTCCAAACGCATTGACCCGGATCCAAGTGTGACCGGACTTCTCCACGAAATACAAGAGCGACCTTTCGATTGCGTGAGCCAAGGTGCCATCGACTTGACCAGCTTCCTCCGGGAAATCATGGTAGTCCAAGTTAAGGTCCAGTAGTTTTTTTATCGCCGCCGATCTACCCCAGTACATAGAACCAGAAGGGAACTCGAGCGTGCTATAAGCATCAAGATTGACCCCGATACGTGCCAGCAACTCCCGAGCGATCGGAAAATCATAACCCCAATTAATCACGCCCTTTATGAAATCAGCATGTTCGGGGTACACCACCCCTACATTCTCTCTCGATAGGAGAGACAGGTTGCTCGCAGCGATTTCTCTGCTCCCGATCAACGACGAGATCAAATAATCCCGCCAAGATGCGTATTTGCCTGCAGCGTGGAGGGATTGTTTTGAATGGAGGTGCAAGTACGCTGGATAGCGGTCATAGACATCTCTGTAGGCTATGTATTTAGGGGCAACGTCGCGGCCCCTATTGGGCGCAATTCTTATCTCGGTTTCCAGCGGAGATAGGTCAAGGCCAGCAAGTCGATCGAGAATAGCCGATTTCTTTTCTTCACTGTCTGTCGTGATGAACAGGCCATACGGGACTGGTAGATTTGCCAAGTGTCTCGCAATGTCCGCCGTTATTTCAGGATAAAAGATGTGAATTACCACGGCTACGCGGTCAAAAACTGAAGCATTTATAGAACTAAGGGGGATTGCAACGGACCGATTGACATTGTCTGGTATCGTCCTTGCAAGCACAGCGCCAATCTCATTCAGTGATCCAGCTTGTCGAACTTGCGACGCTACACTTGGTACCGATTTGAGCCAATCGGGAACTGGAAACTTGAACGTTTCAATCCGGAAGGCGACATATCGCAGGGAATGAGCAACTAGGCCCTGTGCTCCCCTGTCTCTATAAACTCGAAAAGCCTTAACTGCGTAGTTCGTACCCATCCCGCTCCCGCCAAATCGGAAAAATATTCCTTAGCAGCTAGACCAATGGAGCTATCGTGTAAAGCGCGTTAGGCACCAGGAACGATCCAAAACCGTCTGAAAAAAAGATAGAGGAAATTGAGCGCTCTCATCATGGCTGCTGCATTTGTCTGCCTTTCATTCACGGCGACTTCTTCGGATTGTATAATCGGAGTTACCTCTAGCCTGAGCACCGTAGGCACGATCTGCAGCTGCTCCGTCGAAGTTTGGCTTGCTTTCTGTTCCTGCGGAATAGCCCACAATCATACGAAATTGGAGCCGTCGCGCGCCACAACGTGGATGTTTGTTCGCACATGACAAGCCATCTCGGCCGGATGCGCGTCGTAACCTCGACACTTCAAGCCGCAGAAATGATTATCACCGATTGGCCGATCGAGAAAGCGAGATACTGACGGCCACCAAGCGTGCGCCGCTGAAGTGCCTTGAAGAGAACTTCTCCCCAGGATCGGCGCGCTTTACATTCATCTAGGCGGCCAAGGAGGCTGGAAACTAAGTTGACGAGCCGGAACGTGGGCCGCCGACGGGCAAGTCCTTCCGGTGGCACAAGAGCAAGCCGCCAAGCCGCGGCGGCGGGCACAGCATGGCTCGGTAGTTAAAAATCTGGTGGATCATCGTTCTGGCATTTGCGGTGGTAGCAAATTTCGTAGTAGCATTTTACCATACCTCTATCGGCAACTGGGGGGCATCTGCCCCTTTTGCTGGTTTCACAGTCGCTGCCATCCTAGTGGCTCGTAAAACGATGAAAGACCGACAATATTTTTCCGCGATTTTAGGTGTCAAACGAGAGCAAGGCTCGCTTTTTGGGTAGTTATGCACGGAGCCGAACCAAACAAAAAAAGCCCCGGCTTGATTGAAGCTTTTTGCAAACCCTACAAATAATATTCAGATCCTATTCAGGGGAATGAGTAGCGCAATCTTCATCGCAAAATGTTGCTGGTCGAACCCCGGGCTCTGAGGGAGTTGAGCTTTGAAGTATCACCCCATATTGCACGAGAATCGTATGGTCTCAAAGGGAACGCTCCCCAAACGGGTTCTATCTTGAGTTTGTTTTCTGCTATGAATCGAAGAACCATAGTCTTTAGGGAGATCGGTTCGCCGGAACAGCAATTGATGATCCCCGAAATCTCACGCTGTTGCGCCACGTCGGCTATCATTGCCCCAAGTTCATCCACGGGAGTAAAGTCGTAGAGCAATTCCCCTGTATTGAGCGGAAACTCCGTTTTGCCTTCAGCTTCCGCCTTCAACAATTTTGTGAAAATTGAATTATTCAAGACGTCATCGCCATAAATATAATAACAACGTATCCAGTGATCGATGGCATGAAATTCGCGGCAGAGAAGGGATTGCACTAGCCTCAGGTGGTTTTTCGCGATACCGTAAGCATGTTGTGGAAAGGTCGGGGTCGTTTCGAAGACTGGTCCAACGTGGTATCCAATCTCATGCATCGTACCTACGCCCACGATATGCTTTAGCCCCGCCGAGAGCATATTTCTCAAAAACGTGACGTGCTTTGGAAGGTTCTCAAGATGCTTATAGCTCGCATGGTTGAACCCATCTTCCCATGCGAGATGTATCAAAACATCTGGACGCCCTGATAGCTCGTAAATCGCTTCGTCAGACTCTAGAACATCTAATTTCAAGAATGTCGCCCCATCTGGTAAGGCTCCGGCACTACGACTTACGACGACAACCTCGTTGCCTCTGTCAATTAAAGCCTGCACTACATGTTGACCAACATAGCCGGCACCACCAGTAACAAGGTATTTCACAAATTTGATCCCACTAAGCTAAGACGCCTGGCTCGGTTTCACACTTTCAGGATGTCGTGTCAATCGATCCAGTTATGAGACGTCCGGATGGAGCGGGCTCGCGCCTAGCTGCTCACCCCCTGGAATAACCAAAAGATCTCAAAGCGCTCTATTCGGTGACAAAAATTCACCATCGCACATCAATTCTGTTCTTACCGCGCGCCAAGGCACGTCTCAAAGCAGCGGAAACTAGCTCGTCTGCCTCCTGTTCAGAAATGGTGCAAGCCGGCCGCGGATTTTTCAGTATTCCCATACGCGCCCCCAAGCTTTTTTGAGCTCCAAACACGACGTATCGATTACACACCAAGCCAGTCACATAATTTCTACCAACGCTATCGGGCAGACTATTTGCTCTTACCCAACCATCCTCAGTGTGCTCTGACTGCGATACACTAGGGGCTAAAACGATCTTGCGTGCATTGAATGTTGTGGGATCTGTTAGGTCTGCGCCCTCCATCCAGATTGGTTTCTGATAACCCATGGACGCCAAAATTGTGGGCGCAATGTCAATACGTTCGGCCGTACCAAATTCGTCACCGACATGCTTCTTGTTGGGAAAGCGAATCAATAGAGGGACGCGTCGACGAGGGTTGTACTGCTGACCATGATCTGAGGTCACAATGACTATAGTGTGCTCCAGTATGTTACGGTCAGTGAGTTCAAGATAAATTCTTTCTATGGTCGAATCGAAATCGCGGATCGCATCGTCGTAGAATTCTGCCTGAAACGGAATCTCTTGAGTCTTCCCGGCAGATGCAACTCGATGCTTCGGTGAAAACATTGGTCCATGAGTATTCATGAAATGGGTATTAATAAAAAACAACTTACGAGTCGCAATAGTATCGAGGACAGATTGCAACCGTTTTTCATCCGTGAGGGTGTCCCCACGGCCCTCTATCTGGGCCATGGGATTCTGATATTCTTCAACGAAAAAAGCGTCTTTCAGAAGCTGAATTGCGTTGTCGAGGGAATGCGAAATAAACCATGATTGCACGCCGTCTCCCAGAACCGAATTTACCAGGTTAACAAACAGTTGGTTGCTGCCATTATTTTCTTCGAACGCGTTAGACAAATTTTGGTCTTCCGCGTCCGCGAAATGTGGCACCGCAAGATTTACACGATAGAAACCGACCTTCCCCAAAAGATAAGGCAAAGTTTTCCTAGCATACTCCTCTGGCAATACATCAGGAGGATACACAACTCCGGTTGTGACCGGGGAAATTCCATTGAGCAATGCGACTATGGAACCCGTAGTATTACCATTGTTCGTATAAGCGTTTTGGTAAACAGAAAATTCCGATCTATGTTTGGTTAAGAAAGGCGTCGTATCAGATCGATATCCATACACGCCCATTTGGGAAGCATTAATGCCGTCTGAGGACAACACCAATACGTTAATGGGTGTTGCGTCCTTCGAAGGAGACAATGCTGGGTCCACATTGCTTGCCTGATGCGCGACCAATGGGACGATCAATCCAACAGCGATAACCAGCGTTACAACACCCAAGTGCGCAGCACGTGATGCCAACGATGAAACCATTGGAAAAACTGCGATAGCTATAAACGAACAAAGTACAACTGTTAGAACCTTAAGCCAAACTTCTTCCCCAGACTTTAAACCGATCCCGAACATATTGTAGGAAAAATTCTCGATAACTACCATTGATGAGACAAAAACTATTGCAAATGACATCGCCTTTGGCAGCCACTGTATGACCCCTAGCAATTTCTTTTCCGTAGATGCAATGGTTGTTAAAACTAGCACGGCAAGGGACGCGAAGGATGCGATCCCAAATGATATGATGCCGGAGTATAAGATATCGCCTATACTAGAACTCGCCAGAGGGGAGAGTTTCGTAAGCTCAAATACTAAGCAATAAATTATAAATAGGCTTGAACTCACGAAGACCAGCCAGAACTCTTCATAATTCAGGCTGTAACTTAGTCTGGTTTTTTGAGATAACAATTCAATCGCCTGATATTACTGCAATACTGTTCTATCATAGAAAAACAGGGTGCGCCCAGAAGACGATATGACTTTCCTATCTGTAATTTTACTAACTCTGCTAAGCTGGTTATCGAACTCATCAACCGTGTAGTCCGGAAAAATATCTTCTCTTAGACTGAGCATCTTCCTAACCGTAGGGTCTTCCTTGGGAACAAATTCAATAATCCCTACCGGAGCCATACTCGTGAGCCACGACAAAACTTGATCCAGAGGCACATTCTTTGCTATGGCCAAATGATGTTCAAACGCCAAAGCGATCATCGCGTCAGCACGAGTGCGTTTACCAAAACCCTGACGCTCAGTTTGCAGCCAACCTTGGGAAGGACTAGGATTCGATGCGTCTAACCAAAGGGGCAAATATGGAAGTGCATCGGAACGCGAACGCGCAAACGCAACTTCCAAAGCGGTTTGATCAAAATCAAAACCAACAACATACTTAGCGCCACCTTTAATCGCAGCAATAGAGAAATCGCCAGAATTACACCCAACATCGACCAGCATGTTTGGTCGATGCTTTTCTGCAAACTCGGCAATAATTTCCCGTTTTTTTTGAGATTCGTCGCTCGAATAAGTATTAGCGTTGGCGTATGTTCCCCATACAGTATTTTTGCTCCCTGCTGGCTCAAGGCGCGATATCCAATTGTGCATTTGCTGGAGTAGGCCTTGGTAACCAGCTTTATTCAATTTTCGCCCGCTTTTAACTTCTGCTAGTGCCGTATCAGGGTTTTGGATTGCCCTCTGTTCAAACTTGGCCTGCATGAGAACATGCATAAAAAGCTTGATAGAAAGCTTCTTTCGCGTAGGGATCAGCTTGGCCAAATCTGCGGTAGGAATACCCTCTAGCGCACCTCTAAACCAAGAATTATGCGCGACCCCTAGTAACGATCTCAATAGCAGAGGGTTTAAAAATTGCTCGCAAAATTGACGATGCGCACCCCAATATTCTCCATCCTGGTACATTCTGATGGAGAGAATATCGATGAATATTGGGGAATGACCGATAAATTGTACGTTGTAGGCTGATGCGTCCGATAAGACCAGATTATCCTTTAGAAGTCTGAGCTGAATCGATAGGTGCAGGAGCGCTGCGGATTTTAATTGGCTGAAAGACCACTCATATGGATACGATATGTATGGCAACTTGGGGTGACGCAGAAGATAGCTCGCTCCTGCAGCCTGTTCCGGCCAATCCGTTGAGGGCACTTCCTCGAATTCGATGAGATCGCCTCTTTCCTGAAGCAGGCTCACCACCGAACTGGAGCGAAAGGCCTCATAATTTTTGCTGGCGGTTGGATTGATGGTTCGAAAAATACTATCATTCGAATTGAAAACATGACCCGACGGGTCTCGAAACGAACCGGCTATACGCTGCACTTTATTCTCCGCCGTCCTTCGAATCTTGTCCAGCGTTCTTTCGACCCGATAGCCAACCCTTCAATCGGTAGTAGTATCCTGAAACGACCACGGAGACTGTTAATGCACCACCAATGATTCCTTGAAGTATCATGCTCCCGGTGCCTGGATCCAAATAGGCGAATGCACTGCCATTCATCAACAAAAAATATGCTGAAGATAGACCCGTAAAGCTTGCGATCTTTCTCATGCCAAGTGTCCTTCCATAACCGATAAGCCCCCTTAACCTTCAATTAGTGAAGATGCATTCACTAACTGCCTGAACGCCCAATATCGTCATTACTTGTCACAAATATGTCACAAACCGCGTCAGCGATTGTATTAGGCGTCGTCCGTTTAATTCAGGTTGTTGGCTTCACCATAGCGTGATATGGGGGCTCAGAAACTGGACATTGACCAAATATGGAAGCAATCCATAATCGAGAGAACAACCTCAACTTTGTTCGATTTGTAGCAGCAACCATAGTAGTATTTGGCCACGGACAGGCAATATCCGGTCTGCTTCAAACTCAAATTTTCGGCGGTTCTGTCGCTGTCATAGGTGTGATGACGTTCTTTACCATCAGTGGCTATCTGATCACCGACAGTTGGGAGCGAAACCCTTCCCTGTGGGTTTTCTTTGCCAATCGCTGTCTTCGTATCTTCCCGGCGCTCGTCGTTGTAACCATCCTCACGGCTGTAATCCTAGGTCCAATGGTTACATCCGTCTCGACACGAGATTATTTTAGCAATCCCAATTTCCTCTACTTCTTTCGAAACATCTGGCTCTACTCCACCTATTTTTTGCCAGGTTTGTTCGAACACAATCCGATCCCTTTCGCAGTCAACGGCTCCCTGTGGAGCCTTGCGCCGGAATTTCTTTGTTACATGATTGTGGCTGCTATTGGACTTGCCAGCGCCAGATTGCGACCGTATGCGTTTGTCACGCTTTTGCTGCTCCTTGTGGGACTTAATTTCTACTATCCAAGCTACAAAGGCACGCAAATTGTCTATTATGCAACGGATGTATTTCAAGCTTCCGCGGTCATGATCTTTTTCATGATCGGTGCCGTTATTCGTTTGTTTCGGATACCGCTGAATTTTTTCGTCGCCGTTGCATTGCTGGTCGTCTATTTTTTTGTGCCAAAGACGATTTCATATCATTTGACCCTATCACTGAACTGGATCGTGCTCAGCTACTTCGTTCTTTCATTGGGCATGCTGTCAACCCCAATTCTTAACAACTGGGGTAAACCGGGAGACTTCTCCTACGGTATTTACCTCTATGCTTTCCCGATACAGCAGACAATTTATTGGTTCACTGATGGAAAGATTTCCGCCCACTGGCTCATAGTGGTGTCATTTTTACTTTCTCTGCTGTGCGCGATCGGTTCATGGCACCTTGTCGAAAGCCAGTTTCTAAAGCTGAAGCCAAAACGTCGATTATCGGTCCAACCGATGGATGATGCTGCGACTTCCATCGCCAACCAAAACGTCAATCGAGTAGCAGGCTAGCGAGCCAAACCATATCGCGCCTGATCGTAGAACCCGGTAAAAAATAGATGCCCGTATCCGTCCAGCAGCAATCAGTGCTCTTCAACAACGAATTCGACTCGATATCTAGATCGCTTGATAGTATCGACAGAGCAGCCCAACTCGGCCGTGAATTCGGCATCACCGAAACGTCAGTTGCATATGGCGACTCGTCACCACACCCCTGCTTATCCGAGGAGCAGCTCGCTGCACTGAGGGAGAAATTTCAGAACATCACGATAAGTTATGATTTCTTCGGAGCTAATCTTGGGTCGGCTGCTGGTCACAACAGGTTGGCCGTCGCCGGGACATCAGATTTTATTCTGGTGCAGAACCCCGACATCGTCCCATCTCCGAGATTATTAGAAAATCTGATCGCTCCTTTTGCAAACAAAAGCATTGGCTTTGTAGAAGCGAAGCAGCTTCCCATCGAACACCCAAAAGACTATGACGAGGCGACCGGAGATACCTCATGGGCAAGCACAGCAAGTGCAATGGTGCACCGGGACACATTTGAAAGACTCAGCGGTTTCGACGCAGACACATTTTTTCTGTATTGCGACGATGTCGACTTTTCGTGGCGAGTGCGCGAGTTTGGTCTACGCGTCATCTTCCAGCCATCCGCTGTTGTGTTTCATGATAAACGCCTTTCGAGCGAGGGTGCCTGGCAAACGACATCCACAGAGCGATATTATTCAGCAGAAGCCGCACTGCTGTTGACACACAAATGGTCGCGATCCGATTTGACCGAGCACATTGTGAAAGACTTTTTGCTTACTGGAGATGAGTTTCAAAAAAAAGCGGTGACCGAATTCGAGCACCGCAAGAGTGCGAATACCTTGCCGGCTCAAAGAGATCCAAATCATAAAATCGCGCAGTTTATAAATGGCAACTACGCAAAACATAGGTACTTCCTGTGATCACCAATCCATTCCATGAATATGAAAACGAATTCGCCTTTGACAATGTTTATGGCCATTCGTTGGAACTCCTAAAGAGAAACGTAGATAGATCGCCGCCCAGCGATACTACAATCCACCTTGACGTCGGATGCGGTTATGGAAGCATCGCAGAGCAAGTTTCTTTTCAATTGGGGCGTACGTATGTTGGTGTCGATGCGAACAATCGAAGCTTAGCGTCATTAAATTCGCGTGGCTTTGAAACCCATCGGTTTCTCCTCACCAACGAAGAAGAGGAAAATGCCGATTTTTTGCGTAGTGTAATCGGCGATAGAACCGTCGGCTCTATCACGCTGTTAGACACTTTGGAGCATCTGACGAACAGCGGAGCGATACTTTCTGCGCTATACGAAATTGCGAAGACCCACAATTCCCTCGTCGTAGTAAGTGTGCCGAATATGCTGCACCGCGACATCGGATTTAAGTTAGCACTTGGTCGATTGAACTACACAGAATCCGGACTATTAGACCACACCCACGTGCGCATGTTCGACGAAAAGCTTTTGACGGACACACTACGACACTCGGGCCTTCACATCATTGATCGCAAAGATGTTCGAATGAACCATAGCGATCAGTTTTTTCCGCCGGAACATCCCGTTCTGCAAGACGCCACGATGCTAAGGTCGTTCTTTAAGAACATACGAGGGAAAGTTGACGACCAAGATTTGGTCAATCAGATCGTAGTGGCATGTCTACCGGGCGAGAAAATAAAGAAACTACCATTTGTTACAGAACGGGAGACATCCCGCCCCTTTTTGACCATCGTCACCAGGACGCAAGGCAATAGAATACATTGCCTCACGGAATACTTTACGTGTTTGGCGGCGCAAACATGTCGCGATTTTGAGGTCATTATTGTCGGCCACAAGCTCTCAATCGAACAACAGATCGCAGTTGAACGCATAATAGAGGATCTTCCAATTTGGCTGCGCGAAAAAACTCGCCTCATTCGTGTTTATAAAGGTAATCGAACTCATCCGCTAAACGTTGGTTTCGAGAATGCTCACGGTCGCTACATTGCGATTCAAGACGATGACGATATCCCATTGGGCAATTGGGTAGAGGAATTTGAAAAGATATCGAAGAAACATGACGGTTGTCTGCTTCGTTGCGTCTCTGTTCTGCAAACGGTGAAGACGGTGACGATCGGCAGGCGCGTTGGCATCCGAGCGATCAGTTCCTTCCAAAAAATATTCCCTTCAAGCTTCGATTTCATTGACCATCTCAAGCAGAATCAATCACCGAACAACACACTGGCATTCCCCCGGGGCGTGTTCCACGAATTGAATATGAGGTTCGATGAGGAGTTAACCACCACAGAAGATTGGGACTATATCTTGCGCGTGGCGGCAGTTGTTGGCGTTGGATCAAACCCCGTGGTTACCGGAATTTATCAATGGTTTGATTTGACTAATTCAAAGAGCGAACACGCCGAACATGAGTGGAGGGTCAATCATCTCCGAATTGAACAAAAGCTTGATACTGGACCTCTTCTCATGCCTTCCGGCTCGCTGCGGAGAATCCTCAGACTGATCGACGAGCGTGATAGTCTTAAACATGGAATCGCAGCCCATCCGTCTTTGTCCTTCGATCACGATATTACGCGACAGAATGTCCGCGAAATCTATGCTATTATGAATTCAACTTCATGGAAGGTTACGAAGCCTCTGCGAATGTCACAGAGGTTACTGGGTCGCGGAGCTGGTCTTAAATTCACCGATTGCTTGAACTTTTCCTCCGAACAATTGGAAGAAGCAATACGTCAACTGCGGAATTCAACGTCATGGCGGCTCACAAGAACGTTGAGGCGTATCGGGCAAATACTAAAGGGTGGGCAACAAAAGGTATCATGAGTGACTCGAACCCCTTTGACCGCGAAATAGCGGCGATTCCAAATCACATCAAATCCAATCATAAAGCGGACGATGGACGGAGGTGGCTGCTGGCCTTCTCAAGCTTTCGAATGACAACAATGGTGCACGATTTTTGAAGAAATACCTCTCACGCATCTCTGCTCGTATTTATTGAGCCAGAAAGTCCTGCATCTACCGGCCAGCTTCAACGGTGGCATATAAGCAAACCAGAGCGCCTAGCTTGGTCAGCATTTTTTCATCCAGAAAGCTCCCCCTATAGGTCGAATGCCTGTTAGCGGCCCACTCTTCAGAATTGGATCAATGGCGGATAACAAGTCTTTGTGGTCAGCAATATAGGCTACCGGTAGCACGATATCGTCTTTCATGCCCCCGCCAAGCAGATACATCATGAGCAGATATTGCTCGTTGTAATATCGGTCAGCCCACTGCGCGGGGTAGTCTTTCGGGAGAAAGATGTCATGTAGACCATAAATGCAACCGGAGCAAAGCGTCGGTAACACTTGGGTGAAAAACACAGTGACATCGGAATTTTGGAAACTGCGATGTGAATTGTCGATGAAGACAACATCGTTAGGCTCCAACCGGTCAAACAATGATAAGTCCGCATCTTGAAGGCCGGAACGCACGACTTCATCGCAAATCTTGTCGATCTCCGCCCTCGGCATCGGGTCGATCGAAATAATCTTGGTCTGTAGCCGCAGATCGCGAATTGCTCTGCGGGCAAATTTGGTCGAATTGCCTGACCCCACTTCGAGATACAGTCGTGGATTATTTTTGGCCAACAGGCCATAAATGCTAATCCCGTCCAGTATAGGTAACCAGCTGTTTGACCAATATGGCTGTTGGGGATCATCGGTCTCATCTCGGGGAATAACATGCAGCGAGCTTGTCAGATCGCAGAATGAAGCAAGCAGATCTTTGAATTCTTTCTGTCTGGCAAAGAGTATGTGCTCCCAAGGGTTCCCTGCCCGACTGGAAAAATCCATAGCGCGCGGAGAATAGGGATAATCCAGCTCCACAATGAAACGGCTTTTGATGCGCTCGGTATAGTAGGACTTGAACTCTTCTAGATGTTGCAGCGCGGCCTGGTTTCTTGAGATTTCGGCTCGGAGTTGATCGACGACGCCATGCAGCCGGGCGTTTTCGGCCAACGCTACCGTATTCTCGGACCTCAGTCGGGCGATTGCTGGAATCCTAGAAGAGAGCCGCTTCAACATACTTGTCATCAAGGCGTGTTCCCGGCAAATTGTATGGATGATGGCACGAGCCTGACAGGGCCCCGCACCGATAGGAGCAGGTCCTTTCCAGAGATATCAGAGATTGGGACATTCATGGTGATCACCTTGCCGTTTGTTTCGATGCGGGCACTCGGCGTCCGATCCGATCCATTGATCTCAATCGAATACCCTTCAACGCTTGTTCCGACCAGCGTTATCGATGCACCAATGGCATCGCAATGCGGGATGCGCGTCTTGACGAATGTCGACGTCCCCTCATACCATTGAACCCAGGTCGAACCATCGGTCAGACCGTTACTATAAGGCTTACCCCGCGAAAGATCGATCTCAGTGCTGCACGATAATGGAGCGGTGAGCAGGGATGACGATAGTTTGTCATTAAGGCGGCGATAAAAATCAGGCTGCCGCGGCCAATCAATGGCTTCTTGAGAATCGAGATAGAATGTCGATGAAGCGTCCTTCACGAGATAGAGATATGTTCCTGAATCAGCGGGCATCACGGCCTTGTCGAGAAGATCAAACCCGCTGTACGCGTCGCAACCGCTCGTGGGCTTCAATGCGTTCAAGCACAGGGTTTTCGCCAGATCAGTAAGCACTGCCACCCGTTCATCGAACGTCGGCGCGGGAGAGATGGCAGCGAAATTTTTTATCCCCAGAAGCGGGGTGTATCGAGCAAAACCCCAATAGGGATGCTCCTTGACCTTGAACGATTCAAGCTTGTCTGGATCGTTGTATGCGACTGGCTGTCCGTGATCGCTCTTTATAATGATCATTGACATGTCATAAATGCCGAGCTCGCGAAGCCGTCCGACAAAGCGGGCAAACTGAGAGAATGCACACTTCGTTTCGTTCGTGGCACCGACGCGATTTTGATTATTTCGAAACCACTCCGCATCATCACTTCGGTAAGCGCAGGTCTCATCGAAATCGACGGGAAAATGCGTTTGCAAAAAGTGCACAAAATGCGCGACCGGCTCTTGGGTGCCTACATGGATATTGGTGATATAATCCTCAACATCGAGCATGGTCAGCAGACTGCCACGGTCCCAATCCACACCTTTATGATACTCTACCAGTGAACGGAGATTGTCTCTGCGAGGCTTAGTCTTTTCATATCCGATGGCGGCAATGATGGGATCCACATTCTCGCGCTCGAACACAAGGTAGCTCGATAGCATTCTTGCCATCGCATATTGTTGTATTTCCACAACCCGGTCGATCCGCTGCCTAGGCGTGAAGTTGGTGTCCAGCGTGCGATATGAATATTTCCGCTCGTTTTCTTCAAATCCCTCATTATAGGGACCGTAGGTCGAAACTACGAAGCCTCCCTGATCGAGGCGATTCGTCATGAGAATATTAGGATCGATCGCGTCTTTCATGTTCTTTTCGGTATCGAATACTTTGACGTTGGCGATACCGCTTAACTCGGAAGCGATTGAAGGGATGGTAGCCGGTGCGCTGCTAAGCGCGTTCTGGAAGAAGGTGAAATCCTTGAATGCCGCCAAATACTCGGGATTTTCGCGCAGGACCTCCAATGAAATATCGCGAGACAGACCATCGAAGCTAAGAACAAATACGTTTTTCATGCTCGATGCCATATGGATACTGTCGACAGACTTTGGGGCGATATTAATCAAAATAATTGCCGTACCCACGATGGTGTTGAGGGCGACGAATACCAACGAAGCTATCAGCAATTTTCCTGCATGAATGCCCATTGAGAAGAAGGTGAGCAGCAGCGCGCCTATGAACGCGAAGAAGAAGTTGACGGCGTTGATTGGAATCAACCCAACCTCGATTTGGCCGGCAACTTTGGTCAAGGGCAACACCAACCCTGACAGGAGCAAAAAGAAAAAAACGAAACGAAGAGCGACGAAGACGCCCTTACCGATTCTGTTCCCAGGAACGAACAGCACCAGAATCAGCGCAGCAATGACGATCACCGCCGCTGTAGCAGCAAGTGTCACTAAGGTAAACGACGCACTAATATCCTGAAAATCGTTAGGATTGTTGAAGATTATATAGACCGGCACTGTGTAAAATACAAAAATCGGTAGCATTAAAACATAGAGCATATCAGCTTTTTCGGGTATTTTCATCAGGGCTGTCCATGCTTCGTAGAGTTGTCTGCGAGGCGTACAAGAATATAGCCTGAGAAGCTAGAGCGGGACGTCGGCCGGCGCTAGAAAAAGAGCGCCGGTATCCACAAGGAACATCGAGGCCAGATATTTCAGCAAGGAAGGGCGTTAGGCCCGTTTCAAATTCTTGGTTGAACAACCCGCCTTTCCGGATTGGCTCGTCGGCAACTGGATGGTCTTATTTATGAATGAAGCGGGTGAGCCATTCGAAGGCGTTGGCCAGGCTAACACCAAGCGCAGTGCCGCCGATCATCAAGCCATCATTCGCGTTCAGCCCTTGGGGTTCCAATAGATCCGCAAAATGATCAGGGCGATTGTAATCACAGCGAGAATCCCGGCGAATACCAGGAATATCGTAGAGGGGCTCACCTTATCGGAAAACACCGCCCCGATTCCGAAAAGGACCAAACCGAGCAACATCCCGGTACAATGCAAAGCGCCTTTTGCCCGCCCCAAGGTCGATCGTGGAACGCTTGATTGAAGCGTGACCTCAACGGCAACCCTGCCCAGATTGTAAAGTACGCCAAGCACAGCAAACGCGAGTAGCGCCCACGGCAGATCCACCATTTTCAAAGCCGCAAACGAGAAAGCGGTAAGGCCGAGGATGATCAATTGCAAGATCGGAACCTCGATGATCCGGACCAGCGGTATAAGAAGTATGGCTCCCAGAATGGAACCAGCGGACCAAGCGCCTTCAAGCTGTCCAAAATCTATTGCGCTGCCTTTAAGTTCTTCAAACACGAAGCTCGGGCCAATAACGCTTACCAACATGCCGCCGACGTACAGAAGTGCGTAAATGGCGCCGAGTCGAAGCAGATGGCGGTCGATAAGCAGTTCCGATTCGGTTGTATTTCGTGCATCGCGAAGGGAGAGCGGTACTCGCCGGACGAGAGACATGCAGCATACAGATATCGCAAAAGCCGCGGCTATTGCTGCGAGCGTAAACGTCGGGGTGCAGACGTAGAGCAAGACACCAGTGAGCGCTGCTGCCACCAAACTTCCTGATTGCGTCAGGAAACTCGCCATGCAGTTTGCTGTAGATAGCGGAAAACCAGCGCCAACGGATGGTATCATTGACTGAGACGCCGTAAGTGCAATCCGGTCGAACGCTGCGAACGGAATTGTCGACAACCAGATCGCCCAATGCAAATTTGGCGCAATCATGATTGCCCCCAGAGCCAATGCGGCTAGGAAGCGAACGAAGTCGGCTATCAAACAGAGCGCGCGTCGATCGTAGCGATCAGACATCCATCCTGCGAGCGGGCTCGCGATCAGTTCTGCCATGCTCAAAGATGCGAACAACACCGCCACGGCTGATACGCCGTATCCCGAAACAACGAGAATCCAGGCGCAAGCAAAGTTGTACGCGTTGCGCCCTACGGCCGAAGCAAACGTGCTCGCGAGGTACCAGTTGAACGAACGCGATCCATAGTCTGCGACGGAACAGGATCGGGGCATTTGGCACTTTCGGAAATGGCTATGCAAGTATCAACGGCAATTTCCGACCGTCATGCTTTCTCATTTGTGCCGGACTTTCAAAATCGTGCCAAAAAATCTGGACATGCGCATCAACTGCGCCACCGGCGGCGGAACTCCGACGGGCCGGTGCCTAAGGCTTGTTTGAAGGCAACGGTAAAGTGACTTGAACTCGCAAATCCGCATCCCAGTGCAATGTCGGTCGCCGAAAGATCAGTAGTGCGAAGGAGGTCGACTGCGCGTTTCAACCGATGTTCTGCAACGTATGAATGAGGCGTCTTGCCTGTAGATTGCTTGAACGCGCGAAAAAAGTGCCGTCGACTTACGCCAATTTCTCGAACAAGCTCCTCCAGGCTCGGCGGGTTCGCCGGTCGGCTCTCGATGATGGCGTTTATACGCTTGAGATTGAGCGGTGAGAGACCACCTTTGGCTGGCTCCAGACCAACGCCATTGAGTCTGAGTAACTGTACGAACAGTTGGACGGCTTGGCTTTCAGCCATGGTAACACTGATTGGATCGGGATTATTGAGCTCCGCCGCGATCCTTTGAAGTGAGTCCTCGATCATGTTGTCGCGAAACCCGATGGCTGGCTTCAACCCTGCCAGGTGCTTGGAACCGAGGACTTCCTCAATGAATTTGGTATCGACAGAGACGAATAAATACGACCCGGTGGCGTCTCCCTCGTCCCATCCGCTCCATTCACGGTGAGCAGGTACAAAAACGACGGAGCCCGGACGGCGGGGGGTGAAACCAACGGAACGGCCTTCAACGAAATCCTCACCAGACCGTGCCCCGCCTTTCAGGTTAATCAGAAACGAGTGCTGGTCAGGCGCAATGCGCGTCTCCTGACGTGCCAACCCTGTTCTTTTAACGATGTGCGCTCGAACCACACCCCAGTTAATATGTTGATGGACGAGGGTGCTGTGATCCGATCGACGAACCTCATCAGGTTGAAAGTCATATGTCTCCGTCAAAGAGGCAATCCCTTCCAAGTTAACTAGTCACAACGAGTTATAGATGAATCTTGGGTTGTCAAACAATCCGCGATCAACCCACGGTTGGTCGATGATGGCACTTTCATGCAAAAACGGCATGGCGGTGAAAGCGCGTCATCGAACAGCCGTCTACCAACTATCGGACGACGCGCTGGCGGCAGATCGGGACTAGACTGCAGAATACCCTCTTACAGTCCGGCGGCATCGTACCTTGGGGTGCAATCATGGAGGTGTACCACGATGCAAGCTTTCACGGACTTTATCGCCGAATGCGATCGCGGCCCGCGTTTGAACAAACTCGCCGGATTCTTTGCCGAGACCGCTGCCGGCAAGGGTGGAATGCCTATTCGCAAACCCGCCGTCGATACGCGGCTTTTGCCATATGACACACTCCTTCATCGGTTTGTCGAATTACATTCGCGCCGCCAAGGTTTCTTCGACCAACACTATCACAGTAGCATTCCGTACCGCCTGGAGGAGGAATGCCGCATGGCGCATGCACTCCTGCGATACAGCCAATTGAACACGAATGACGTGTTGCTCTACAGTCTTGGCACTGCCGAAGGCACCATGGCTCGCACTCTATCCGAAATGAGCCGGGGGAGTATTCGATCCTTGTCTTGCAGCCCGAACGAGGAGAACTACAAGTGCTTTATGGCTTTTGGCGAGCCCACTTACGCCAGCTTTTTCCTTGGTCCCTTTCATCGGTTGACCAAGGAGCATCTTCATTCCGACAAAAGGCTTGAACCGTTTTCGGAAGGGTTCGACTTCATCTTGGAAGACACCACGTTTCAGATGTACTCACCCAATCGGCAAAAGCAGATCGAGTTTGTCGCTCAACATCTCAAGGCTGACGGCATCCTCTTGCTCTTGGAGAAGTTCCGGGCCGTTGATCCCGGAGACTACCAGGGACGTGAATCTCAAAAGGACTTTGGCTTCAAGACGCATTACTTCGGCTCCAAGGAAATAGCGAGGAAGACGAAACTCGTGCTCACAACAATGCACGACGGCCAAGTTACCTTGGCAGAGATGGCGAGCGCCATATACGCACAATTTAGCCACTGCATCGTTACATGGAACAGCGGAAACTTCTATGGTCTGGCGGCCAGCAACAGCAGGGAGAATCTTCGGCGTTATCTATCATTGATGGTTTATCCTGCGATACCTCTCGAATACGTCTATGAGCCGGAGCCTTACACCGACCTTGCGAGGTGGGTAACCTGATGATCAGGCCCCTGGTTTGAACCCTATCCATCATTCTGGTCAGTAGCAGTCACACGCTTGAGAAAACAGGCATGCAGTCGAACTCCCGCAAAGCGTCAGCAGGAACATCGGAAAAGTGCATGGATCAGGCGCTTTGGGCAATTTTGGATCGGCATGCTCGAATATCGACATCTATCCAAGCGCTTCAAACGAAAGTGCCCGCAGCAAGCGAGGCCAGACACATCCTCGCGATAAAAATCCTTGAAGAACAGTTCCTCCGCAAGCATCTGATTGACATCCGCCCGTGTACAAACCACGGAGCCCAATCCAAATTGATATATCTTAGTCTAATGCTGGCAAAGACCCGAACCTCCATGAATGAAAGTACCGTTGCGCGAGTCATGAGATCGGTGGAACGTTTTCTTTAACGGCAACGTTGCGAACCGCCTCGCCTAAGTCTCGTCCACCTTTGCCTGGAGAACTGCAACAGTCTCAAGCAGCGTTGTGACGGAAGCCATAGTTTCTGCAGGAAGATCCTCCAGCAATTTCATTATCCGGAATCTGCGTTCAGCTTCCACTTCCGACTTACCCCACAAGTGAGGTGCCGTGCTGAACAGCATGGAAAGTGGTGATGCGCCGAGGACTTCGCTGAGGTGGATCAGTCGACTGACGGTCATTTTAGATGAGTTTCGTTCATAGCGTCCGTACACCTGCTCGCTCAGTCCGACGAGTATCGCTATGTCCGCCCTGCTAAGACCTTGTTTTTGACGACAGCGCCGCAGTGCTTCGCCGAGCCTGTCATCCAGTTCTCCAAATGTCGCGATACCGTCGAAACCTGGACTTCTGTAAACCGGTTTTTCATTGTCGGGATCAGTGGTTTGCACCAGTTCCAATTCCGCGATGTGCTCTTTCAAATCCTTAGTCATATCCCCCAATCACCAAAACGTTGCGCTGATGTCATACATCACGACGCCGCCCAAATGCTATGCATTTCATTCAAATAGGCGCTATCGATCACGGTAGTGGATACGTTTAGCGGTCGGGATCATCTGTCATTTTCGCAAGTTGAACCAGAACCGGGTGAGTTGACCTGAGATGTCCTCCTTCATATCGAAATAATACGGATCGCGCCGCAATGGCCTCTGTATGAATTCAGTGGAGGCGCAGGAACGACCATCTGAGAAGACCCGCGTCACACCGTCGTCGGAGGCCATCGTTCGGCTACCCGAGTATCGCGACGAACGATAGCCGGGCCGGCACGTCGTTTGGCGGCGCATGCACTGGGGCAGTTTCCCGGAGGCTTCATCGCCGACACTGTCACCGGCAATCGGCTGCCAGCCTTCCGGGCACTCTGCGTATCGTTCATATCCAGGCTTACCGGTGCCGGCTCCCTGGCAGATCGGCCAGGAGAACCCCGGCCTCTTCATGGCCGCGATGAGTTTCTCCATCGGTGGGCGGCAGCTTGCGACGTCCTGCCAGGACGGGTTGGAAGACGCAGCGCACAAAAGGACCTCACAACCCCAATCGCTGGCTTGCGAGGGCGATGTAAAGCAAAGGGCGAATGGAATTGTGAGCATCGATGCAAGGATAAATTTCACGGAAAATGTCCCTCCTGAACCTGTTGTTGAAAAGCCTACCGGTCTCGGCGGCTTGGTCGACGGCGTGCATCGGCGAACGGAGGCGTGATCTCGCTTTGGCGCTCGGAAAGCAGGTTGATGTCGGCAAATGGTTTGCGTCCGAGCGTCCTGTCCACTGCCTTTTGACGCCACTCCGTCATGTCGAGGAGGTACGTCGCCCACATCCCATAACGCGCGCCGATTGCGCGCCGCTGCGTTGCGAAATAGCGAGGGTTGCTTGGAAAAGCTGTGGTCAATCGCGCCAAGCCAACCCGCAGCATTTCATCGGCGAGATCCATGTCACCGGCATGACAAATTCCGCTCAGGTCATTAGGGTCGGGAACGGGCACTATTCGACAGGTAACCGCGCTGCTACCAATGCTCCGCTTCAGCCAAGCTTTGGCGAGAGCACCGCAAGGCACCGGAGACAGAAATCTGCCATTGTGGTTCGGCTCCGGATCAAAGCCCCATTGCGGCAGATCGCAACTGTCGATTTGGTTCAATCTTACGAGAATACGCCGGTTGGCGAACCACAATGTTCGTCCGTCGACGACTGCCACGCGGCCGGTAATTGTGTTAGCGACCGTTTGGACCTGGGCTAACCCAGTGGGCAAGTCAGCTGCTCCGCCGTTGCGCGATCCGAAAATCAAAGCCAAAGCAAGTGCGAGGGGCCGGATCATCGGATGCTCCTACAATCGTTTGTCACCCTGCTGAGGAGCAGTGCTGTGTGCTGGATGCCCTCGAACTGCCGGGCGCCCTGCTGCGTAATAGCATAAGGCGTATGCACCGCGAGACAATCGAGCCGCAAGCTGAAGAAAACGCGCTTTGCCCCTGCCAAGTGCCGCCGGGGCCGTGGTGGTCCCCAGGAGGGTTCCGGCAATGAGCCCGAAATACTTGGCAGGTGCTGAACAATGATGAATGAACCTATCATTGACCTCGCACCCTTGGGTCCCCCCACATGCCAAAGCCACCGCGACCAATTTTTTCCGCCTCCGCAAGATCGGGCCGCATCAGAGCGCCATCCGGCTTTTTTGCCAGGCGGAGCGCACCCACCGAAACGAGTTGTTCTTCGACATTGTCGACGGTGTCGAGTGACCCTGGATAGTAGTAGTAACCGAAACAGGTCACATCTTGCCGGGGGGCCTCCCGCTCCGTCAGGAAGGCACGGCAAAACAGCACTTTTGCTTCCTTAACCATGACTTCAAGCTCTTGCCGGGCAAAGTCTGCGCATGTGCCGGCAAAACCCTCTTTGCGGTTGGCCATCTCGCCGCTACAGGTTTCCAGCCCGTAAAGATGAAGCCTGGTTTTCTGGTTTATTTCGATATCAACAGGCGACACAGCCAGGAAACCGACAGGTGAGGCAAAACCCTGGCGGTCGACCACCTTCCCCGCCGGATCGTAATACTCGACCACGGCCACTGTCTTTCCTGGGGCCGCCAGTGATTTGACGTAGGCGGGATCGATCGTACCGCCTGCCCATGTTTGACCTGCGAGCACGCAAACCGCCAAAGCCGCCGTCGACTTCACATAAATATTTACCGATCCTATTCTCATATTTTTTTGTCTCCTAGGTCAATTATGTACTTTTCAATCCGAACTTTCGCGTGTAGGTATGAATACAATCGGTAACCAACATAAAGCATGATAGCAAGTTCTTGTCGATAGCTCGGCCTGCAAAATCTAGCGTGGCCAGCACCGGAAAGCAAAAGCGAGGTGTATATGAGATCGAAGGAGATCGCCGCTTTCGCAGGCATCAGCCTCTTAATAACCTGCTGCATAAGTAAAGCTTATGCCATTGATATCTCACGTTTGTCATCTGACGAGCTTGCCGCCGCGTGGCCTACCGAGATCGTAATTTCGACAAGGGGCGCGATTTCTCAGGACGAGTTTGTGTTGCGATCATCAGGCGAGTTGGCGAAATCCAGTGGGCGCAACATTGTGAACATAACAGGTGACATATCAGCCAGCATGTCGTCCTTTTCTGCGCTGACCCGAGTGAAGTCCACCCCGCAGGAACCGCCTAAAACAGCGAATATCGTATATTCAAGCCAAACGTCACATTCGGTGGTGCCGGAATGCGGCCCCTCGCCGTTGAGCCCAACAGAAATCGAAGCTTTGGTCGGCGCGACGGCAGCGGCCTACGCGATCGACCCTCATTTTGCCAAGGCCATTGCCTGGGCGGAAAGCCGGTATGATCAGGTTCGCAACAGTCCGAAAGGTGCGCGCGGTCCGATGCAGCTTATGCCTTCCACCGCAACGGCTCTCGGTGTGCAGGACCCGTGTGAGCCGAAATCCAATGTCGACGCCGGCGTTCGTTATCTCAAAGCGCTGATCGACGAGTTTCAAAACCCGTTGCTTGCGGCTGCAGCTTACAACGCAGGAAGCCGGGCTGTGCACGACAATGGCGGGATTCCGCCCTACGGCGAAACCATTCGCTACGTTGCGACGGTCATCAATCACCAGCTGGGGATCGAACGTGTGCAGGGTAAAGCTTCCTCCCGGAGGGCAATTGCGATGAGGGATGGAGGCGGTTCCAACGCGCAGGCAAGCGGTGACTCGAGCAGCCGAGGCGGTCGGTTCGTCAAAGGCGTCATGCATTTCTAAAGTCAAGGAGACGTGAATGAGAACCATCCTTTTCGACCGGCAAAAAAGGACGAGACAGATAACGGTGATCTTGTTGATGCTCGCCGTGTCACAACTTCTTGCCAGCGACATCGCCATGGCACAGGCAACCAACCAGGCCTTTGCGCCGCTCCAGACGGTGGTCCAGGCGGTCGTGGATTTCATCACCGGCCCGTTCGGGCGCCTGGTCGCCATCATCGCGGTTATCGGCCTGGGCTTTCTGGCTTTTGCGGGCCGGTTGAGCTGGTTCACGGCAGGCGCGGTCGTGCTTGGCATCGGCCTGGTCTTTGGAGCTCCTGCAATTGTTGACCAGTTGATGTCGACGGTCGGGAACTGAGCGATGGCCGAATTTGAAGACGACAAGCCGGTCCTGACACCCCTCGTCATCGGCTTGACCCGGTCGCCGACCCTGTGGGGCGTCCCCTACATGGCCGTCGTCATGGTCATCGGCCTGACGATCATCGCCTGGCTCACCACAAATACGCTCTGGGCGCTGCTGACGGCACCTGTCGCCTACGTGATCCTTTTCACGCTGTGCACCTGGGACAGCCGGATCCTCGACGTGCTGCAGGTCGCAACACGCCTGACACCCAAGACCCCGAACAAATCATTTTGGGGTGCCAATTCTTACGGACCGTGACCGTCATGCTGAAGCACATTCGAGAAGAACTAGGGTTTGGCAACAGACTCAGCGGCGAAAAACCAATGGCGAAGCATATACCCTACCTGCGACATGTCGCCGACACGGTCGTAAAGCTGGAGAGTGGTGCACTGCTCTCGGTCATTCGCCTCAATGGGCTGTTTTTTCAGACCGAGGATCAGGCCGAGCTCAACATGCGATCCGCAGTGCAAAACACGATGATCAGAGCGCTCGGATCCAGCCGCTTTTCCCTATGGTCGACCGTCATCAGACGTCAGGTCGAGAGCGATCTGGACGGCGATTTCGCTGACCCGTTCTGCGACCTGCTCAATCGTCGTTACATGGCGCAATTGAGCGAAAAGCGCATGTTCACCAACGAACTCTATCTGAGCGTCATACAGTCTCGAATGCGTGGTGCACTGGCTGTCGGGGACAAGGCTCGACGTCTCATCGACAAGGCGGGGTCACGCGATGCAGCGGACGACCAACTGCGGGAATCGGTCAGTGAACTTGAAGAGCTTGTCGGCAACATCTGCAAGGATCTCCAGAAATATGCCGCCCGCCCGCTCGGAATTGTCCATCGCAGGCAAGAACCTTATTCAGAGCCGTGCGAGTTCTTCCAGACGATCCTCAGTTGCGGCATTCCCCGCCGGATGCGCCTGCCCCGCATGAGCATTTCCAACTACATCGGAAGCTCGCGGCTGCACTTTTCCAGACGCACGATGCAGGCTCAGGGGCCGACGAAGGGCGAGGATCGCTTTGGCGCGATGCTGTCGATCAAGGAGTACCCTCCTTTCACCGGTCCGGGCATGCTGGATGGATTGCTGCAGGTCAATCACGAATTCATTCTCACCCAGTCCTTCACCATCACCGACAAGCCGATCGCCCAGGAGCGCATTGCGCGTCTGAAACGCCAGATTGCGGCCTCAGATGAGGCCGGTAGCGATGTCGAAAACGACATCGACTTTGCCCTGAACAGCTTGATGAACCAGGAGGCGGTCTTCGGCCTCCATCACATGACCCTGTTATGCCTGTCGCGCGATCTGGATGGCATCAACAAGTCTGTCTCCGACCTCGGCGCCTGCCTGACGGATATGAACGTCAACTGGCTGCGGGAGGACCTCAACCTGGAGGCCGGGTTCTGGGCCCAGCTTCCCGGCAATCATAGCTACATTGCCCGAAAGGCGCTTCTCTCCAGTGCCAATTATGCCGGTTTGTCGTCCATGCACAACTTTGCCACCGGCCAGACCGAAGGCACGCATTGGCACACGCCCATCACCGTCCTGGAGACGACCAGCCAGACACCCTACTGGTTCAATTTCCACCGCAGGGACATCGGCCATTTCCTGGTGACGGGACCGACGGGCTCCGGCAAGACCGTCGTCTTGACCTTCCTCCTCGCCCAGGCATTTCGTATTCGACCAGCCCCTAAAGCCGTTTTCTTCGACAAGGACCGGGGCGGCGAGATCTTCGTGCGGGCCATGAACGGTGCCTATGAGGTGCTGATGCCCGGCACATCGTCCGGGTTCAATCCCCTGCAGCTTGAAAACAGCGGACCCAACCGCGAATTCCTCCTTCGCTTGCTTAAGGCCATGCTTAGACATGGCAATGGCGGGGATTTCGACCAGGAAGAGGAAGACATCCTCGAAAGAGCGCTGCTCCGGCTGATGCTGGAGCCGGCAGCCCAGAGAAATCTTGCAAACCTCTCCGGTCTGTTGATCGGTCGCGCCCGCGCCGGCCCGAACGACCTGAGCGCCCGGCTAAGGCCATGGATCGATGGCGAGAAGGCTTGGCTGTTCAATGCCCAGCACGACGTGCTCACCTTCTCTGAGCGACAGATATTCGGGTTCGACATGACCAGCATCCTCGACAATGAGGAGCTCAGGACGCCCGCGCTCATGTATATTTTCCATCGTCTGGATGAGCTTCTCGACGGCAGACCTGTGATGATCTTCATGGACGAAGGCTGGCGCCTTTTGCGGGATACGACGTTCAGCGACTTTATCGTCGACAAGATGAAAACGATCCGCAAACTGAACGGCATCGTCGGCTTTGGCACGCAATCGGCCGCCGATATTGCCCGCGCGCCGGCATCACACACATTGATCGAGCAATCCTCGACCAACATCCATTTTCCCAATCCGCGCGCGGATGAGGAAAGTTACATCAGGCGCTTCGGTCTGACGGTGAAGGAATTCAACTTCATCCGGACGACACCCCCGGAAAAGCGGACGTTCCTGATCAAGCACGGCAATGACAGCGTCATTGCAAGGCTTGATCTCAATGCCATGCCGGACATGGTCAAGGTCTTGTCCGGCCGCAAGGAAAGCATCGAAGAATGCGCGCGCCTGAGAGATGCGCTGGGTGATGACCCTCTCGTTTGGCTTCCTCAATTTTGCGGTTGGGAGGCATGGCCATGAAGTGTTGCGCCCTCCCCTTATTGGCTGTCGCTGTGTTCGAAATTCCCGTTCATGCCTGGGCCGACGTCCCCGTCATCGATAAGACGGTTCTGCAACAAGACACTGCGCGCGACGAGACGACGCGCAAAATCGAAACGACCGACAAGGATCGCCACACGATCAACACCTCGGTCACCTGCGCCATGTACCGGCCATCCCGCCGCAACGATCCGGTTGGCGCAGCGGAGCAGAACGCCGAAATCTCCGGCCTGGTACGCCGAGTGGCCCGAGAAGAGGGCGTCAATGAAAACGAGTTCCTGGCGCTGGTTTATCAGGAAAGCCGGTTCAACCCTTGCGCCAAATCCGGCGTCGGCGCCACCGGCCTGGCGCAGTTGATGCCGGGGACTGCGACCGAACTTGGCGTGAACGAGTACAATATCGAGGAGAACCTTCGCGGCGGTGCACGTTATTACAATCTGCAGCTGCGGCGTTACAACAGCGTGGCACTGGCGCTTGCCGCCTACAATTCCGGCGCTGGCACTGTCAATAAATATGGCGGCATCCCGCCCTTCAAGGAAACGCAGGGCTACGTGCGCAGCATCATGCAGGATTGGCTGCCCGCCTTCGGGGGATCCGACAAATCCGGCATTCCACTGAATTTTGGTGGTGGCGAGACTGCTTATACCGGCATGCGAAACTCCACGCTGAACGCCATGGGCACGACCACAGCCACCACGGAAAGTCTCTCGAACGTTGGAAGCTGGTACCAGCAGTTGGCGGGGCTCCAGACCGGAACCATTCAGGACAGTTGGGACCACAATTCCACGGCGCGCAACGCCAATCTGGAAATGATGAACAACGTCATCAAGCTTGGCGCCGCCATGGCCGACCTCATCAATTCGCGCAACGCCGTCACGATGGCCAACCTGTCGAGTTCGTCGCAATCGGCATCGAATGACAAGGATGAGGACACGCCCGGGGACACCACAGGTCTGTGCGATCCAAAACGAAACCTCATCTGGGATCCCGACAAAGGAGCCTGCATCGAGAAACGGGAAACTGCTTCGAACGTGCAGTTGATGCTGCAACCACAATAGGAGCCAATGATGAAACTGTTGAAAGTGACTGCCGCGCTCGCCTTTTTGCCGCTTGGCGTCGCCCATGCCGATGTCCCGGTGATAGACAAGAAAAACTACGAGATCGCCAAAAAGACGGCGGACACAACCACGAAGATCCTCGACACCAACTCGAACATTCTGAAAACTGTCGAGGATACCCTAAAGGCCGTGACGGGTGACAGAGGCAGTACATCTCAACCCCTGCAGAACCTCGCCATCGGACAGGGTTTCAGCGTCGCTTCGATGCCTTCCCTCGACAGCCTCATCAAAGGTGGCGTTCCCGACTTCGGTAATATGAGTGGTGACATCTCCAAAGTCGCAACGACTTTCATCAACGGCCTGCAGTTGGTGAAGTCGCTGTCCGGCAAGGAAAACAGCGATTTTTCTGGCGACAAATCCTACGAGCAACTGGTCAATACTGTCCTTGGTGTTTCCGCCCTGATCAACGGATCGCAAAAGGCCACGCAAACGCGGCGCAGTGCGTTCGAGGCGGCCGGACAGAAGATCGGCACGGCCGAAGACATCAAAGGCTCTATCGACCAGAATACGCAGTTGCAGGTGCAATCCGGCTTGACCCTCAACGAAATGATTGGCGTGATGAGCGGGGCGGTGTCATCGCTGCAGGCGGATAATCAACGGCGACTGACCGACATTTCCAACAGCAAAAAAGCGCTTACCTATGGCGACAAATAGCCTGTCGCGATTGTTCCCTCTCGGCTTGCTGGTTACAGCGGCACTTCTGACAGGCTGCGGGACCGTCAAGGAAAAGACGGCCCCGTGCAAGCGGCCGGCGGAGCTTACGTCCTATGCAGAAGATCGCCGGCAAAACTGTGGGCCGATGCGCAGCGTCAACGACCCAGCCATCGCCTTTGCTGCGATCAGGTTGGAATAGAGGGCGGCGATGGAAGACTTTCTTGGAGATCTGCTTCAGCGCATCGAGGATTCGGGAACGTCGTTTTCCGAACAAGCCTACACCGTCGTCGGACAAGAGATCATGCCCCTCCTGCAACTCATGCTCGTTGCCTATGTCGCCTATTACGGCCTCCAGCTCTTCCTCGGGACCGCGCGTATTGGCGTGTCGGAGGTTGTCGGTCGCATCGTCCGCATGATGATCATTCTTGCTCTCGTCAGTTCATGGGCGAATTTCAACAATCTGCTCTATCAGTGGATCAATAACACGCCCGAAGACGTTGGCCGGGCAATCCTGGCCGCCTCCGGAACAGGAATAACCGAGCCGACCAACGGCCTTTCGCAGATCTGGCAAACCGCCAATCAGGCGGCTTCTGCTTTCGCAGAGCAATCGGGTTATTTCTCGATCCTCCCTAGCATGATTGGCGTGTTGATCATGGTTGGCGCCGGGATCTTCATCGCCATAGCACTGGCGATCCTCATCCTGGCCAAGGTGATGTTGTGGGTCCTGATCGGCACAGCGCCGATTTTCATCGCCAGCATGCTGTTCGAAAGAACCCGTGGTTATGGCGTCGGATGGTTCAACCAGGTTCTCACCTACGCACTGATCCCCCTGTTCATCTATGTCGTCGCCTCGTTCCTGATTGCTGCGATGAACCCGGAGTTGACGAAGATCCATGCGGCGAGCGGCTCAAGGACCCTCACGCTCGCTGATATTGCCGGGTTCCTCCTCCTGTGCGCCGCCGGTGCTTTTGTCATGCTTTACGTCCAGTCGATCGGCCAGGGGATCGCGGGCGGCGTTAGCGCAGCAATCGGGACAAGCGCAAGACGGGCAACAAAAACCTTGGGGCTTGGAGCAATACGGGGAGGAGCAACCGCAGGGCGCTCGGCCTACCGCGGCGGCCGTGCGCTTCGCGACCGGTACAGATCAGGTCGGGACAGCGACAGTTCCGGCGCCAGGGCTGCGATGCAAACGAAGATCACCCAGAACAGCACGCCTGCATAAGCAGGGAAGAAAATCGAGGCATGAGGGGCAATGGCGGAAACGAATGACGAACGATTGCGAACCTACTACCAGAGCGGTGACATCTGGGAACAGGAAGTCGTCAAGAAAGCCAAACGATCACGAGCGCTGGCATGGTTTGTCACCACCATCTTTGGTGCGATCACTCTGGTGAGCCTTGCGACCCTTGCCATGCTTGTGCCGTTGAAGAGCTTCGAACCCTATATCGTCGAAGTCGACAAGAACACCGGCTATGTCGAGGTGAAGACCGGGCTCACAAGACCGACCAACCTGACCGAGCAGCAAGCGATCACCCAGGCCAATATCGTTCGCTATATCCGCTCGCGCGAAGGCTACGATCCTTTTGCCATCGAGCAGAATTTCGGCATTGCGGCACTGCTGTCGACTGGCAACGCGGCACGCCAGTTGCAGGACCTCTACAGCGCTGCCAATCCACAGAACCCTGCAAGAATATACGGGCGCAACAAGCGGGTGACGACGGAAATCGCGTCGGTCACCTTTCCCAACACGAGCACCGGGATCGTCCGCTTCACGACTGTCGAACAATCCGAGACCGAGTCCATACCGCGGCATTGGATCGCTGTCGTGCGTTATCGCTACACCGATACACCAGCGACCAACGAATGGCGCTTCGAAAACCCGCTTGGATTCCAGGTCTACGACTACCGCCGCGATCAGGAGACTGTGACCGAGGGCGCTCGCTGATGATTCCTCGCATCCTTCTCGCTGCCGCTCTGACAGCAATCGGATCTTTGGCAACTGCCCTCGCTGCGCAGACACCAGTCTCTGGCCGGCTCGATCCGAGGGTCACAAGTGTCGTCTATCAGCCAAACAACGTTGTGCGCGTCTTCGCCACCTATGGCATTTCGACGATGATCATTTTTGATGAGGATGAAAAGTTCGAGACCGTCGCGCTCGGCGACACCGAAAGTTGGGATGTCGTGCCGACCGATAAGGGCAACATCCTGTTCGTGAAACCGAAAGCCAGGCACGTCACCACCAATATGAATGTGGTGACCACAAAGCGGATCTATTATCTCGAGCTCAACGACTATGCGCCGGAAGACGGGAAAAAGGTCTTTGGCATCCGCTTCGTCTACCCCGAAAAGGATCTCAACGCCTCCCTCCGCAAAGACGCCGAGGCACGGGCCGCCAATCCAAACATGGCGGGCATCGACAAGGCCAACGTCAATATCGACTATTCTTTTTCCGGCGATGGAAAGCTGAAGCCATCAATGGTGTTCGACGACGGCAAGAAGACATTTTTTAAGTTTGGCGCAACCGTTCCGGCGATCTTTGCTGTAAATGCCGATTTCTCTGAGACCCTGCGAAACTTCCGCCGTGAGGGTGAATACATCGTCGTTGACGGAACGGCGACCCAATACACGCTGCGTGACGGCAACCAATGGACCTGCATCTTCAATTTGCGAAAGCCGGACTTTGGGGCACCCGACCCCGACATCATGGCGCCGAGCCTGGACGAGAAGGCTAAAACACGCCGAAGGAGCGGAAACTGATGCAGCGGTCTCCAGAACTCGAAGCGATGCTCGCCGGTGACGAGGTTGACATCAGAGACAAGCGCGCCCGTCGAAAGCAACTGCTGGGAAGGACTGTCCTCCTTTTGGGCGGCGCGGTGCTGGCGTATGTCGTCGTGTTTGCTCCTGAGCAGCGCAGGCCGGAGAGCGTCGGAGGCGACGAGGAGTTCACCACAACGACTTTCCGTCCACCATCGTTTCTTCGCGATGGTGAGAAAGAGCCTGAAAAGGAACCTGAGCCGATCATCAAGCTGCCCGACCCCCCTGCCGAGGAGGAGAAGGAACAACCTTCGGACACGACGAAGTTCGAGGTCCCCCCTCCCCCTGGTGTCATAGAGACGAATGGCGAGCCATCGATCGAGCCTGAAAAGGTTGAGGAGTTCCCAAAACGGTTCTTGTCAAAGCAGGTGGTGATCGACTCGACCAAGGGCGACAACGGTCGCGACGCCCTGGGTGCAAGCAGTACCGAGGGCGGACCGACCGTGGCGGGCGAAGATCGAAACAGCAAGTTTCTGGCTTCCGCCTCAGCAATCGGCGACCGGTCAGCCAAAGCCCGGCAGATCGAACGCATCGATGCCATGATCCCGGAGGGCACCTTGATCCCCGGGATACTCGAAGCAGCCATCAATAGCGACCTGCCTGGGCAGATCCGCGCCATCACCTCACAGGATGTCTATTCCTTCGACGGTCGCCGCATCCTGATCCCGACGGGAACACGACTGATCGGGGAATACCAGTCCGAGGTCACCCGCGGGCAGAAACGCATATTTGTCATCTGGACACGGTTACTGCGAGATGATGGCGTAACGGTTCGGCTCAACAGCATCGGCACGGACAGCCTGGGACGGTCCGGCCTCACGGGTCTTGTCGATAACAAATGGCGGGAGCGTTTTGGCTCGGCAATCCTGCTCTCGATCATTGGGGCAGGCTCCTCCTATCTGACAGGCTATGGCAGCAACCAATATAGTTCGGGAAGCGGCAACAATGAATCTTCGGACTCCGACCGCGCTGCGGAACTCGCGCGCGAGACGATCGCGCAGACCTTTTCCGACATGGCCAACCAGGCGCTGGCGGAGAACCTGAAAATTCCCCCGACGATAAGTGTTCACCAGGGCGAGCGCATCTTCGTCTACGTCCGCCAGGACCTCGACTTCTCCGCGATGTATCCGGACCCGGTCGAGGAAGCGCTGAAGGAAATCAAGCATGAGCGAGGCATCCGTCAAAAGCAAAGCCGCTGACAACAGGCCCTATTACTTCCTGCAGCGGGCCCTCGACCCGCTCTCGATCTTCTTGTCCGACCCGACCGTCGTCGAGATCTCGGTCAATCGACCAGGTCACGTCTATGTTGAACGCCTCGGCGCCGATGTAATGGAGCATCATGAGATACCGGCCCTGACCATGGCGGAGATTGAAAACATCGGCGAACGCGTCGCCGGCACGACGCATCAATTCATCAGCCGCGCAAGCCCGATCCTTTCCGCGGCCTTGCCTACGGGAGAACGAATCCAGATTGTGCTGCCGCCCGCAGCAGCCGATGGTGGCGCCATCTCGATCCGCAAGCAGGTCACAAGTGACTTCACCCTCGAAGAGTATCGAGACAATGGCTCGCTGGAGAAGGTCTCTGTCGCAGTGGGCGGCCTCAGCGACGTTGAGCAGACCCTCATCGAGCATCTTAAAGCGGAACGAATCTACGAGTTTATCAGGTCCGCCATCCGGCAGCGGGTATCGATCCTGATCAGCGGCGGGACTTCGACCGGAAAAACGACATTTCTCAATGCCTGCCTCAAGACGATCGACCCGTTCGAGCGAATACTTACTCTGGAGGACACGCGGGAGCTGTTTCCACCTCAAAAGAACGCCGTCCATCTGCTGGCTTCGCGCGGCGATCAGGGCACTGCGCAAGTCACGATCCAGTCGCTCCTCGAGGCGTCGCTCCGAATGCGACCCGATCGTTTGTTCGTCGGCGAAATCAGGGGATCCGAGGCCTTTGCCTTTTTGCGCGCCATTAATACTGGTCACCCCGGAAGCATGTCGACAGTTCATGCGGACACTCCTCTCGGCGCATACGAACAACTCGCAATGATGGTGCAGCAAGGCGGAATGTCTGCAGGGTACTCCAAGCAGGATCTGATGTCCTACATCCAGATGGTGATCCCGGTTGTCATCCAGTTGAGACGCGAGGGCGGCCGCAGGGGCGTTTCCGAAATCTACTACGCAAGGCATAGGGCATGAGCAGGACATACCTTGCAGCGTATCTGCTGTTTTGTGGGGTAATCGCTGTTGCGGTCTGGATCATCGGCTATGCCTTGATCCTACAGTTCGTCTACAAGGACAGCCGCATTCTCCAACTGATCGTCACGGCCAACCCGTTGGCACCGCTACAGCAATTTTGGCTCTATTCGAATAATCGAGCACTCCAGATCGCCGCTGTGGGGGCACTCGTTCCCGCAATTGCCGTTGCTACGGGAGCGGGAATTTTCGGCTTGCGGGTTCCTACCAATCCACTGGGAGACGCGGCGTTCCAGGACATTGCCTCGGTCCGGCGCGGAAAATGGTTTCGCAGGGATGGCCACATCTTTGGGAAGATTGGCCGCAAGATCCTGCGGCGGCTCGACGATCGGCACCATCTTGTCATTGGCCCGACTCGGTCGGGAAAGGGCGTCGGATATGTCATCCCGAATGCTTTGATGTTTCCAGGATCAATGATCGTCACCGATCTGAAAGGAGAGATTTTCCAACAAACGGCAGGTTATCGGAAGGCAAACGGACACCAGGTTTTTCTGTTCTCGCCGGGGGCTTCAAAGACCCATCGATGGAACCCGATGGATTTTGTCCGGCAGGATCGCGGCAACCGCACCATCGACATACAGAATATGGCAAGCATCCTGATTCCGGAAACGCTAGGATCGGACAATGCGGTCTGGCAAGGAACCGCCCAACAAGTTATTGCCGGCGTTATCAGCTATGTGCTCGAAAGCAGCCACTACCGGAACCGTCGCAATCTCGGCGAGGTCAACAGTATCTTCAACGCGGGCGTCGATCTGCAGGTCTTGATGAAGCTGATCAAGGAGAAGGAGCCGAATCTTTCACGGTTTACCACGGACAGCTTCAACGCCTACATTTCCCTCAATGAGCGGGCGGCCCGCTCTGCGCTCCTCGATATCCAGAAGGCGATGCAACCCTTCCGCAACGAACGGGTGATCGCGGCCACCAACGCGACCGACATTGACCTTGCTTCCATGCGCCGGCGGCCGGTCTCGATCTATCTTGCTCCGAACGTCAGCGATGTCACCATTCTGCGGCCTCTCCTGACCTTGTTCGTCCAGCAAAGCATGGACCTGCTCACCCGCAAGTTCGATCCCGGCGCCCTGCCCGCTTACTTCCTGCTTGACGAGTTCAGGCAGCTGAAGAGGATGGACGAGATCATGAACAAGCTGCCTTATGTGGCTGGCTACAATATCAAGATGGCCTTCATCATCCAGGATCTCAAAAGCCTGGATGAGATCTACGGAGAAACGTCCCGCCATTCCCTCCTCGGCAATTGCGGGCTGCAGCTCATTCTCGGCGCCAACGACCAGGCTACAGCCGAGTACGCCTCGCGCGCGCTTGGCAAGAAGACCATCAGGTATAAGTCGGAGTCTCGAACCTTGGAATTGATGGGACTGCCGCGCCGGACGAAGGTCGAACAGATCCGCGAACGGGATCTGATGATGCCGCAGGAAGTTCGTCAGATGCCGGAGGATCGGATGCTCCTGCTCGTCGAAGGGCAGAGAGCTATATTTGGACAAAAGCTTCGCTTTCATGATCTGGCTGCATTTGAAAGTGCCGCACGATTTGCTGCCGAGAACGAGCCGGCCATCCCGGAAGCGGATTTTGTCATCCCCTTGCAGGTTCCGGCAGTCGATAAAGAGTATGGAGGTGTCTCGCCGTCGACAGAAGAGGAAAATGGACGGAACGAGGCTGCTAGTGGAAATGCGCCGACCGTTGTCGCCAAGGCAATGCAGTTGGCGCCTATTGCGAAAGGCGGCAACAAGCTGGACTCAGGGTTCACTGAAGGGCTAGGCGATGCTGCAGATAAGGAAGCCACAAAAATAGGAGCACGACTAAAGCCTACCGCAGAACGGCTGCGCGCGACGATCGATGCAAAGCTAACGAAGGCTGAAGGCGTTTCACCGCGAAGCAGACAAAGCATCGCCGAGATTTTGAAGCAGACAGTCCCGGATCCCGCCGACGTCGGGCTCGTGTGAGCAACGCGAAGCTTGTTGGGTATAATGGGCGCCCACCCACGGTCATGGAGGTTCACAGGCAGCACCATTCATTCTAGATTGCTCTGTGCGCGGGCTATCTCTTTCCACAGGAGAGGCAGCATCGCGCAAGTCAGCGCTGAACGGAGACGTCGGATGAAGAGCTACTTTCCGTATATCATCGGTGCCCTTGTCGGAGCGCTGCTAGCAATTCTCCTATCGGGCCTATTTAGCCTTATTGGAACACCTCAATTGGTGCTGTTTGGATGCTTACCTGCACTAGGCGGCGCCTTATTGGAGCGCTACGCGCAACGGCGCTCTTAAGGTGTTCCAGTTCCTGGGACACTAGGGTTATCTCTGAAGCGTTCGGGTAATTGGGCCGCGAAGCTTTGTCGCAGAAATAGTGTGTCGACGGATTGGCGCAGCAGCGAGTGACGGCGGTCCGACTGGTGTCATGGCGCTGATGCGCCAATACCGAACATTGCGGCCAGCGCAGAAGGTTTCTACGAATGTGCCGTGAAGTCATTCCCGACACCCAACAAAGCGAAACTCAATTGAGCCATGTCGACATGGTTGCCCACGCCACCGTAAGACCGCGATCGACCAGTGCAAATATCATGATGACAAAAAATAGAATGCCGCACACTCCGGCCACGCCATCGCTGCTCTTGCGGTCCTCCTCGACCACGATGATCCGTCTTTCGTCACGCATGACATTGTCTCCTATCGTTCGCGATCATCGTGGTCGCGTTCATTCCGCCCATCTGACTCGCGTTGTAGTTCTTCCAAACGAGGAACATGCTGTTTCGCGGGATCGCTTTTGGTGGTGTCGCCCGTTTCGGGATGCGAGGTAGTTTCCCTCGCGCTTTCCTTAGCTCGTTCGTCGCGGCCATCATCACGGTTCAGCACCTGCTCACTGTGCGGCGTACCACGACCGGTATCGGCGGTTTCCTCTAATTGTCGCGTCGAAGTGTTCTTTTCATTCTCACGCTTCTGACGATCACGTTCGATTAATTGCAGCGCGGCCTTCAGGTCATCATCGATTTCCGCCACCTCGCGAATGATGCCGTTCCCGGACGCACCGAGCTCCGCAGCCTCGGCGATATGTAGGTCCAGCTCCTTCTTCAAAGCCGGGACTTCGTCACGCCGTTCCGCGGCAACGCGCTCGATCGCTTCTCTCGTACGCTCGATATCAAGAAGCGCCTTGTTCGCGACGTTTGCCGCCTCGAATCCATGCCTCTCGACCGCGTCGTTCCAACGTTGCTTGCCATCCTGCGGATCGCCTCTGCCCTGGTCCTGAAATCGGTTGTCTGCCTTGCCCGCTGCCGATCGCTCCTCAAACAGTTCCACGATCTCACGGCGAACATTGACATGCTCGCGTGCCGCCTGCGCAATCTCGTCGAAATCCTTGCGCGCCTCGGGTGGCATGGTTTGCTCCGCCCGAAAGAGTGCGATCTCGACCCGTCTTTCATAGGCCTCGAATTCCGGTCGCGTCATGTGGCGCATATCGTCACCCTCAGAAACAAGCTCAGTCAACTTTACCAAATATGTTCGCAATTGCGAGGGGGAATTTCCAGCTTCCTGATGAGCGGTATCACGGCTTCCGACCGTGGTTCTGAGATCCTCCAGCCGGACCATCTGCGAACGGATAAAGTTCTGTTGCGTCCGAGGACCCTGAGATTGCCGCACATTCAGCCACTCTCCGTATGCCTTCTGCATATAGGCCTGACTGCGCGCCGTTGCCGAATAATTGGGTAGATCCTCTCGTTTGGCGCCGTAACGCTGCTCTGCGGCAGCACTGGTCCCTTCGTGCTGCGTACGACCGATTGTGTTCACCGGACGCACCTGATTCCTCGAATAAGACGGCGCGCTCGCTCGATCTCGGCGATCGGTCATCTCCATGTTGATGCCATGCGCACGCGCCTTCTCTGCCATGCCAAGCCGCCACTGGCGAAATGCGGCAATGGTCGTCTCGAACCGATCGCCGGCATCGGATCGCATCGCGATGATGACATGGATATGTACGTGCGGACGCTTTCCCCCTTCCGCCTCCGCCTTCGGATCGCTGTGTGCATCGTGGAGAGAGAAGACGTAACGGTGGCCCGCGAACTGCTGGCCCAGGAAGTCCCGGGCGGCACTTTGGAACGCCGCCGTGTCGGTACCTGCGCGGGCCGACAAGATCAGATGCATGACATCACGCGGCTTGCGGCTGTGGAGTTGGTTCCGCCATTCGAGTTGAACGAGGTCGCCAGCCTGCTTGGCATCTGCGATCGTCCGTCCCTGCTCGTCCTGAACCTTGCCCTTATGCACAGCCACCAGCGATCGCACGTGACTGGTGCCGTAGTCCGTGCCGTTACCGTAGCCGGTAAACCGAAACGCCGCGTCGGCCCCAGCGCTCGCCATGCGCCTCTGCACGATCACCGCAGCCTTGTCGTCCGCCGTCAATCGCTCACCACTGGAGTTTCTCAGTGCCGTCACGCCATCGACGTCGTAGCCGCTTCCATCAGCCCGTGCGGTCACCGTGAACACAAAGGCGCGGTCACCCAGGCCGCGCTTCACAATCTCCCGGGCTCGGCCAAAGAGGTCGTCGTCAGCGCGCCATCCGCCCTCGGCAACGGCGATCTTGAACAGGCCAATATCCCGGCTCTCAGCCCGGTTCTTCATCAGGTGATCCCACTCGTCACCGACGGCAGAAAGCTGATCACGGCCACGAAGGTGGTCGCCCCGTTCGTTCTCGACGACAACGGCGCCATTGCGAGAGACATAGTTGACCATCGCGCCGAGCCTCGATCCGCCACCAAACGATGCCATTTTGACGACGGCCGGTTGGCTCCCCGAGGCAAGACCAGCGAAGCGTGCGCGCATGGGCCGGTCGGCGCGCCGCCGGACGCTGCCCGGACGACCCTCGCCTCCCGTCCGCAACCGAAAGCCCGACGGCTTTGACATCCCAGTTGACACCGCCAGCGGAACAACCCCTCCCCGGCGCCGGCGCTCATCCTCTTCCGGCAAGGTGCGGCGCCCGAGCGTCAGATCATGGAGGAAGGCTGCCTTGCGCTGCTCCCATTCAGCCGTGAATGCGCCGAGAAAAATTTCCATCACACGCTCCCGACCCGCCTGCGGGCGCCGCGCTCGGCAAAGGTCAGCAGTTCAAACAGCACGATGGCAACGACGCGTTGAACGTCATCAATCATCTTTTTCTCGTCTTGCAACTGGCCCGTTTCACCCCTGTTGCGCGCCCGCGCCAGTTGATTGAGATTGACGCCGACGGCTTTGATGTCAGACAGAAGCAGGGAAAACACCGCCCTGTCTGCATCGGTCAAGAACGGACGCACCCCTGCACCCTCCAGGATGAGAGAGCGCAAAAACCCCGAGACGGTCATCCCGGCAGCCTCGGCAGCATGCTCGATCCGCTCGATTTCGGTCTTGCTGAAACGCGCATGGACGACTTGGTCTCTGCGCTCCCGCCTGCGGTCATTGCTCGTAAACGCGCGCATCGAACCTTCCCTTGAAGCCAGCCGCAGGCCTCATCGACGGCCTGTCCGTCGATCGTCAGCAAATTTGTATCACAAATTTGCGTATCCTGCCAAACCAATCTGTACCGATTCGGTAACATTTTTCAACCGGCAAACTTTCATCGCATGATATGAAAAGGGTTCGAACACTCCCTCAATGCACTGCCATCAAAGGCGCGCGATACTGGGCGCACTCCGTTCACCCGCGACATCAGATAACACAACACGCGTGACAAGCAATTGCTTTGTATCAATGTTGAGTGTGTCCCTACGACCAATCGCTACATTCGTAAAATTTAGAAACAGGATGGATTTGTGGGATGTGGAATATATTCCACACTCTAGTCTCGAGATCCATGCCTTCAGACCGCAATGAATTTGAATGAACATTTTGTGTTCATTTTTTGCTTGCATCGGCGGCTAGGTTCGAAGCACAATGTCCATCTCGAAGCAGGACGCGGAAACCATCGCATGACCCGAACCTACGCGGCAGTAAGCAATAAAGGCGGTGCTGGAAAAACGACGCTGGTGACGTTGCTTGGCGGTGAGTATGCCCTTCGTGGGGAGCGCGTTCTTTTGATCGACGCGGACAACCGGCAGAACCTGTCAGGCTGGTGGCGTCTCTGTGCCGAGAAGAACAATGTGCCTGACAATATCGAAGTCACTGTCGCGTCGACGCAAAGATCCATTGAACAGGCAATTGACAATCTCGGGCGCGGATTCGATCTCGTTATCATCGACGCCCCCGGGGTCGACAGTTCGCTTCAAACCACCATTATCCGCTCCGTTGAACTGGTGATCTCTCCGATCCAGCCGGCAATCAAGGAACTGGAAGCCGCGGGCCAGGCGGTCGCGGCCGTGAACGAGATCAACGACCGGTTCGGTCTCTTCATTGATCATATCAACGTCCGGACACGTATTTCCGTGCCGGCGCGCAATCTGGAAGCCTATCGCTATATCCGACCCTTTGTTGCGGGCATGGTCGAGGGCGACTATCGAACGCGACTGCTCACTACCGAGCTTTTCGAGCGGAATGTCTATCGGGAGATTCAAAACGGGCTTGGCACGTTGCAAATGCAGGAACTGACAGATCCGGTGCGAAAGGCAAGAATTGAGGTCCATGCGCTGGTCGACGAAATCGAGCAACATAGGAGCTCCGGGCGCGTAGAGGGAGCAGCATGAGAAAGGCAGGGCTTGAACTATCGGACCTGTCGATCGCGCCCCGTAAGGCGGAGCGGCAAACGGGGGTTGCGTCCAGCGCGGTCGCGTCCGTCACGCCTCCAGCGGCAGACAAAGTCGCCGCACAGATGTTGCCGAACCCGACTGAGACGCAACGTCGTGAAACGGCTGAGGCGCGCGCCATCGCGCAGGAGGATGCGCGCTACAGCCTCAAAAATCTAAAACGCTCCAAGCAGCGCAATGTCAAATTTTTCATCAACATTGCTCTCGATTACGAATTGAAGGCGCGGTTGCAGCGGGCCGCTGCAGAGAATGATCTCAAAATGACCGCTGTGGTGAAGGCAGCGCTCGACTATTACCTGACGGAGAATGGGTATTGAGGGCGCCCGATTATACCGGCGCCGGTCGATCCGGCGCTGGGATCGCACCCACGGCGGAAATCTGGAGCCTAGTCAGGGGCCATGTTCTCGAGCAAGGTGTCGAGTTCCGCGATCGCGGCGGCCAGTTCCGCCACGATCTGCCGCAGTTCTTCGATGTGGTGTTCGATCGTCATCTTCGTCTCCTTGACGTTTGTGAAAGATGGAACCGACGTGGCGCAAGGAGAATGACGGATCAAGGTTCGCGCCAGCGACCGGCGGAGCCAGCGCGCGGAGAAGCCGATTTTGTCGGAGCGAAGCGCAGGCAAAATTGGAGGGGCCGCGCGACCTTGAGGCGGCATTGACCTTGCGCCACACTCGCAGATCTCAGGACACAGGGATATTCTCTCGTGCGGCACCCTCCCGGACGGCGCGGCAGGCGAAAGATCGGTTGGAGGCGCAGGCACCGTGAGCAGACGCTATCGAATAGGCTTGGCCATCGTGGCAGAGGAGGATGCCGCCTTTGGTGCCATCCTTGCCGAAGCATATCGGGCCCGGCAAAGACCGCTCTGCCTTTGCTGCAAAAACGGTGCGGCGATGTATATCGCGCGCATAGGCGAGCAGTTTTTCGTCAAGCGTATGCCTCTATCGGGCTCTGACCACGACCCGCAGTGCCAATCCTATGAAGCGCCCTATGAGCTCTCAGGCCTTGGCCCACTGATCGGCGGAGCCATCCAGCTTGATCCGGAAAACGGCATGGCGGCGCTCAAACTGGATTTCTCCCTGTCGAAGCGTGGCGCGCTGAAGAGCACGGGTGGCGCAGCGCAAAATGAAGGGCCGGTCAAGAATGAGATCAGGAAGCTGTCGCTACGCGCGCTGCTGCATTATCTCTGGCATCAGGGAGGCTTGACCGAGTGGACAGCGCATTGGGCCGGCAAGCGCCACTGGTTTCAAGTTCGAAGCCATCTCATCGACGCGGCAGCGACGATGACTGTCAAAGGTGGGGCGCTGAAGGAACGCTTGTTCGTCCCGGAGAACTTTCGACTGGATGACAAGGCGGCTATCGAAAAAAGAAGGGCTCTTGCCCTTGCAGGTATTCGCGCGCCGGCGGCTGGGCCGACGAAACTCATGTTGCTGATAGGCGAGGTGAAGGAGTTTGCGTCAGCCCGCAGTGGCCAGAAGATCGTCGTCAAGCATATGCCGGGCTTTCCGTTGACGATTGAGGAGACCGCCTGGCGCCGGCTGCAGTCACGCTATGTTGCGGAGCTGGAACTTTGGCAGGCGAATGACACGTTCCATCTCGTCGTCATCGCGACGTTCGGCATGACGCAGTCAGGTCTTGCCAGCATCGACGAGATCGCCCTGATGTCGACAAGTGAACAATGGCTCCCGATCGAGAATGTCTACGAGCAACGACTGGTCGAACGCTTGTCACGGCTCAGTCTGAAAAGCGTCAAGGGCTTGCGGTTCAACTTGTCCTGCACCCAGCCAATTGCAGCGGCCACCCTTCCCCATGGTCGGCCGGCGCCGGCAGCGCTCTATATCGTGCCGCCGGATGCCGACGAAGAATTCGAGGCCGCGCTGGCGGATATGATCGCGGCGCGGGCCGATGTCGAACCCTGGATATGGCGTGTGGCCGAAGGTGAGATGCCTCCCTTTCCTATCGGGTAGCGTGATCGCGGCCCATCACCGAGGCAGCGATTGCCGGCAATGAAACGAGCCTTCCGGCTTCGGAAAGTTCAAGGTGAAGGACATGCCCAAGCGGGAGGCGCGCAATCCGGCGACACGGGCGACCATCAAGGTCGCCGCTGCCAGAAAGCTGGCGTTCACACCAGCCAAGGCGCTGAAGGATGAAAGCCCCGCTCGGATCGAGCGGGGCTTTGTTGTTATTCAGCGGCGGGTGTTGCGCGACCAGATGAGTTGCAGACCTTCCTGGCCCTGGACTTCAGTGAGCGTCGCGTAGATCGGGGCAGGAAAGCTCGGGTCGTCGAGCTTGACCGAGATGTAGTCACGCTCGGTTTCCCGGGCCTGTTTCTGCCAGCCTGCGCCGAACTCGACATTGCCGGCCAGGACCCGGAAGTCGGGAGCGTCTTCGGAGGTGCGTTCGACCCGGACGATCTTTGCCTTGACGTTGAGGTTGAGGGTCTTAATGGTGCCGGAAAAGCCGTTTTCCGAAGCGGTGAAAGAGCCGATGGTTGCCATTGTCTTGATCCTTTTCAGTTGCTCGGGCCGCGCCCATCGCGGCCTCGATGGCTGTCGATCAGACCGGGGGCGATCGGCCCGCACCTGAAAAGGCCGAAACGAAGTGGAGGACGGCCACGGGCCGAGGCTTTCTTGTTTCGCGAGGAATGGACGCGAACCGGGGCCCCGCATGACCTGTCATGTGGGGTGGTTGTGGCCAGGGGAAGAAAACGAGCCGGCCGTTGCGGATGCCGATCGAGCTGAACAGCGTGAGGCGGCCTTCGGTCAGACATGCCCCATCGAGACCGCAGGGGACGTGCCATGCCGACATTGAATGGATAGGAAATGGCGGGCAGCGGCATTACTCCGCCAACGACAATACCGTCCATCGATCCCCTACCCCTTGAAGCAAGCCGATCGACGTCACGAAAGCGCGACGCCTGCGAGTTTTCGGGCCGCAGCCGCCTGTTTGACAGTGCTGGCGATGGCCTTGAGAAAGGCAGGGCTGAAGCTGCCTATCGGCGTGGTCGTCTCAAAGTCGAATGCCTTGTCCAGTTGAAACCCGATTATACTCGTCGAGAATGATCCAGCAGGGAAAATCCAGCCCGGCGCCAACTCCTTGGCAAAGTAGGGGTCAAGGACCGCGAAGCGGCTTGCAAGCGGAGGGAGACCGCGCCGCCCCGCGGCCCCAAGGGGCACGCGACGATTTCCGCCGAAGTCGGCACACGGTGTTGAAACGATCGCTAGGCCGCATCCCGTCGTGGCACGGTCCGGGGATCATGAAGAAAAGCGACAGATCGCTGTGCCTGAGCCGCGGCCTGGACGATGAAGCGCTTGTCATTCTTCAGCACCGAGAGCCACGACGCGAGATAGCTTGCATGGTCGGGGCGCGGCTCCAGTTCCGGCACGATGCCGAGATCGGCGGCGAGGAACGCCGCGCCCAATTCGGCAATCAGTTCTTCGCGGGCGCGCTCCGTGCGATCCTTTGCATATCTAGACAGATCGCGGTTCAGCCGGTGGCTCGCTCCGGCCCAATGCACGCTTTCATGCGCCAGCGTTGCATAATAGCTCTCGATGTCTCGGAAGGTCTCAATCGGCGGCATCTGGATAATATCCGGGCCCGGCGCATAAAAAGCCTTGTCGCCGCCGTGGCGGACAATTGCACCGGTCTGCGCAAAGAAGACATCCGCATGTTCGATCCTGTCGATCCGTTGCGCAATTCCGCTGTCAGGCACGTCCGCGTATCGGTCACCGAGACCGTCGATCTGTTCAACGTTGAAAACGCTGTAAGCTTTCAAAAAAGGGATATCGCGCTCGATCTCATTTCCCGCCGCATCGGTCTCGGTTTTGCTGATGCGGTTTGCATAGACGACCATCGAGCTTGTCTCGCCCTTTCTGACGCAGGCTCCGAGTTCCTGCGCCTGACGAAACGTCATCCACGTCGACGAGGCATAGCCGCGTGCCATCGCTTCAGACCAAAGAAGCAGCACATTGATGCCCGAATACGGCTCGCCATTGTGGCGTAATGGCCGGGACACGCGGCCGGCGAGATGTCTGTTGTTCCAGGGCTGCACCCACGGCCGCACGCCCTGGTCCAATGCTGCAATCATCTTATCGGTGATGCGCGTATAGACGTCCACGCGCTGCTCGCTGGTTCTTTTTTCCTTCTTCATCGTTCTGTCCTCACTCTTGCAAACCGCGCCGATCGCGAATCGTCACGGCGGTCGTTGAAGCGGCGGCCGGAGGCGGCGCACCCGCTGAAAGACAGAATTGAATGTTGGAACCTTGGCGGACGGGCCGAAACGAAGTGGAGGACGGCTTGGCCGTTGCGACCGTCCATCTCCGGCGACGCTAGACCGCTCACCGGGACGAACCGTGATCGGCGCATGGCCTTCAAGACAAGAAGAGCCGGCGCGTAACGCGCCGGCTTCACCAGGACGAAGGAAGGGGGTTTCGCCCCTTCGGTTCAATCGAAGGCCGACATCTGCAGCGACGCGGCCTTCTGGTCGATCGATGGAGCCGCTACCGCCGAGCCAGCGCGTTCATAGGGCTTCCAGGCCTCGCCGGTGATGTCCTCATAGGCTGATACGGCGCCTTCGGCAGCCATGCGCAGCACGTGGGCCTGGAGGCCCATGTCGGCGGCGAATTCGCGTTTGCGCTGGGCGCGGCTGTCGAAGCCGACCGGGCCGTCGAGATCTTCGTTGCGATCGTCGTTGGAGAGCTTCATGGTCAGGTCACGCGCCTCGGTGACCGCCCGGCTGTAGAATTGCCCGGCGCCGTAGGCGGAGCCGACGAAGGAGCCGACGATGCGCTGCATGTGAATCTGCATGGCCCTTTCGGCGAGGCCCTCCTTCAGCGCTTCGGCGCTGCCGATGAGCTGGTTGCGGTGAAGCTCGCGGATGCCGTCGCTGTCGACGATGGCAAGGCCGAAGCTTTCGCAGATGCGGCTTGCCTGGGGCGCGTCGGGGCATGCAAGGCGGACCATTTCGAGTGTGGTGGGGCGTTGTGCGGCTTGGCGGGCCTTGGAGGAGCGGTTGAGCAATGTCATGATCGATGTCCTTGTGCGTGGTTGAGCAAAGCCCGGGTCTGCCGTTGTCCGGCACTATCCCTCGGGTGCGGTCGACACGAACCGGGCAAGCGGCCTGGCCCAAGGTCAGGGCGATGCGATCGAGCGGGGGTGGGGTTGCGGGGGATGCGGACCGCATCGCGGTCTGCAGCAAACGCGGCCCGCCCTTGCGAAGCGCGCGTCGATCCTGCCGCCACGCGGCGCGGCACGCGGCCTTTGACCAGGTCGTCGTCCGGTTCAGACCCCAGCACACCTGAGGACTGAGCCGGAAGCTGCTCGACGTCTTTGCCGGTCACCGGACGGCATCCTTCATGTCCGTCGCGGCGCGCGGCCGGTCCGCCGGCCCAGCCTTACGCGCAGGTCGAGATGTCAGTGCGGTTCGGCCGGCTCGTCCTGCACAAAATGCTTCACTCTCTTGGCAATCGCCGCCGCAACGCGTGGGGATCTTCGGAAGACAAATCGGCCCTGCACCAGCATGGTCTTGAGCCGACGGTTGCGACGGTCGTCGGCTTGCCTCTGCGCCGGCCTCAGCGCGTGGCCGGTCCTGGCGTGTCGAGCGCCTCATCGACCACATAGCGCCGTTGTTCGCCGGCCGGCGCGCAAAACCGGTCGATCGCCTGCCGCCGAGCACGGCGATGCATTCGACGAAAGCTGGATGTTGCTTGGACTGGATGGCCGGGACGACCACCGATCGGCGTTGACGCGGTCGAAGCGGCTGCGGTCCTTGACGCGGGACTGACCGGGCTGCAGAACCCGACCATGTCTTGCCTCCCAGGCCTCTGGGCAGACGGGCAGGAACTGGTCAGCGCCGATGGCGTCGCCGGCGATGCGGGCAACCAATCCGCTATAGGCCCCCCGTCTCGGGAGCGGCGTCACCGCCACCGACAGATCGATTTCATAATCAGCCCGGTGCGTAACGACATGGTGGTATATCGGTAGCGCGCAATGCTTCATTCCAATCTTCAGCCCACGGCGCGAGGCGCAACCAGTCGCAGCCGGCTTCATCGGCGATGCCGCGCAGGCGAGTGGCAAAGGTCTCTCCCTGGCTGTTGGCATCGGTGGCGGCGACGATCCGGGCACAGGGACGCGCGGCGAGCACGCGAACCGCCGCTTCCGTCGTCGGCGACCATCCCCCGCCGGTGCTGAGATAAAGACTACCGTCCCGCAACCCTTCGAAGGCGGCGAGGCTCATGGCGTCGATCGCAGCTTCCGTGACACACAGACGAAGTGCGCTGGCGGAGCCAAACCGAAACAGTACCTTCGACCCCCCGCTCGAGAAGCCACGCCAACCCGGACCGCGCTCCTCCCAACCGGTGACCATACCTTCATCGTCGACGTGGGCCGCCCACATGCTGCCGTATGGGCCTTCCCGCAGCATATTACGACGGATGGCTTCGCAGATGATGGCCTCCGGAAGGCGTCGTTCGGCGAGCAGATAGCGCCACGTCATCGACCCCCTAGATGGCTTGCGCCGATTATCCCACCGTTGCGGGATGGAACTGGTGGGCGCTGAACCGCGGGGCGGGCGGCGCCAGACCGGCTCTTTGGATATGACACCGACCAACGAGGCGACACGGTCAATGGCTGTAACGAAGGACACACCGTCAAGATGTTCGGCGAGACGGAAAACGTCGCCTTTCGCGTCGGACAGCGGATCGAACCAACCCCTCCCCTCGTGAATGACGATAATGATTTCCGCCCCGCGCCGGTATTTCACCGCCTTGCGGGTGCTCTCCCTCATATCGACAGCAAAGTCGGCCTGCTCCAGCACGACGGCGCACGAGACGCGGTCGCGCAGTTCTTCCAGTTCTTGTCTCTCCATGCTTCTACCGGCGCTCTCGCGTCCGCCTTTCTTTACAGATTTCTCTTTTCCCGCAGTTTGCGGCACGGTTTCCGGCGGCCCGCGAAGAGCAAAGGCGGCAAGGGCGCGGCTGACAAGCTGCAGATCTGCATCTTGTGCCAATCGGCCGCTCCAGCCGCGGCGAAGCTTCCCTTGCCGCCTGCCGCTCGCAAGCGGCACCCGAAAAGGAAAATGCCGGCTCAATGAGCCGGCCAGGGATCGAATTCGTAGACGATCTTCAGATCGTCTTCATGGTCGCGTTCGCGACGCGGAAGGATGCCGAACTCTTCGCCGGATCTGAACAGCGGGACCGGAACTATAAGAGTGCGGGCGGGTTGGAACGCGTGGTTCTGCGCAAGCCAAGATGGTTATTCCTGCAAGGATCGGCGCCAATTTCATCAAGCTCGGCAAGTTCGGCGATGCCAAATCTTATCCATCCCGATTCAGCGTTGCGGTGCATCTCATGGCCACGCCTCGCCCTTCTGCATAGAGCTCTGTGCAGTATCGCACACAGCCGGAACAATGGCGCCGCGAGACGGTTTAGGTTTCGTCGGAGTAAAGCCTCTCCTGACAGAGGCTCGTCGCAATTAGCCCACCCGTAGCGGCGGGCCTCACCTTTTTACGAGCCAATGAGCGGAGACTGGAGAATGACGACCATTTCAGCTGATATGTTTTCCGCTAGTGGGATTATGTATGCATTAGCCGCCATTGCCGTCATGGTTATGGTTTGTTTATTTTTTATAGTCCGGCACCGGATGCGATAATATGAGGGTATGATCGCGTTCCCGCACTCCCCCCTTGGCACAGAGTCTACAAAATCCTGTCGGCCTGCTAAAAACCAACCACCGATCGCACGACAGCGGCAATAGCGTCCATGATGCATTCATCATTCGTGCTGGCCAGAGTCGGATATGTTTCCTGCGTGAAGGCAATGTTGTTCCCTCAGCAGAGGCTTTGCCTTGGGTCCAACCGGCAGACAAGCAACTTCCGCAGCTTCACGTCAGGCCAGACAGGCTCCGCCGCCGGTGATTGCGTTCCGGACCGCGGGCTTTGGTTGTGACGCTATCAAGACACGTACTGGCCGGGGCCCGCGTCGTGCCTCACCGATCAATGGAACGTTGCTCTGGTTGGTTGGTTATTGGCATGCTGGTTAGTCCTTCGCATGCTGGTTAGTCCTTCGACCAGCGGAGACTCGGCGTCAACGGTCTCTTCAGTTCCATGGTGCCGGGTCTCACATTTCCCGCATTGGATGCGGGTGCGGTCTCAAAAACGCAGCGCATCGTTGGCGCCAACTGGAGGGACTTCTGTTCGATCGTTCACCTGGTATTATTTGATCAGACCTGCTGCCCGCAGAGCCTTTTCGATCACCATGCCAACAGAACGGCTGCCGTTCTCCTCAACAAGAGTTTTTTGCGGCGCTGGCGCATACGGAACGACTTCCTGGTTCTCGGCGTCTTCTCGGATAAGCTCCCATGATTGGGCGATATGCCATGTCGATGAAATGCCGACATCCAGCATAAAGGGCCGGGCGGTACCAGCGCTTGTGCCTCCTGTGGCCTTGATTGGAGTGCCGTGTCCCATCCCCCTAATGGCATAGGCTTTTATGACAGCGACACCGTCAGCATTGCGCCATCTGCGCACTGTATGTCCATCGACAGTGGTCGTGGTCGGGTCTCTTTCGATCTCATGCAGGCAATGCCATTGAGCGATAATGGCTTCCATGTTCATCGGATCGACTGTCATGTCAGCTGTTCCATGCCAGATGGAAAGGGACGGCCAGGGCCCTTTGTAATCGGACGCACGGCGAACGAGATCTGCAAGTACCTCACTCTCCTGCAGCCCGTGCCCGCGCATTCGATCGAACGCTTCAGGGATGTTTGTGGCCGTGGCATAGGGGAGGCCAGCGATGATTGCACCGCCTTTGAACAGCTCAGGGTATGTTGCCAACATTGCGCCGGTCATTGCGCCGCCGGCCGATAGGCCCGTTATGAAGGTTCTCGTTCGGTCCAGAGAATACCTTGTCAACATGGTTGACACCATCTGGCTGATCGACAGGACCTCTCCATGCCCGCGTGTGGTGTCCGCGGTGGCAAACCAGTTAAAACACAGGTTCGGGTTGTTGGAGCGCTGCTGTTCGGGATAAAGCACGGCGAATCCGTGCTTTTTGGCAAGTTGAGACCATCCGGAGCCGATGTCGTATTCCGCCGCCGTTTGCGTGCAGCCGTGCAGCACGACCACCAAAGGCGCATCGGCCGGCAAGCCGCCCGGAAGGTAGAGCCAAGCACGAAGGTTGCCGGGATTGGAGCCAAAATCCTGCAGTGGATTGAGAACGGCGCTGGTAGCCGCGTGCAACGGGTCGGCAAGTGTGTTTCTGGCGTTGAGTCTTTTTATCGTGTCGGCAATGTTCCGCATCGTGTTACCTTTCAGACAACGTCCACAATTCCCTCCCAAAAGAGATAATGCTGCAACTGCGAAATCGTTGCTGCACTGCACAAATTAAACTTTTAATGAACAACCGCAAGCTGTTGGCGGCCACAACGCCATCACGAGCGCTAACATGCGCATTGCGCGTTTTTGGCCCAATTTAATGCCACTGGAAACAGGCAAATTGCAGCTTGGCGATCCAATTTTGAACCCCGGCCGTGGTGACGCGTCTCCTCCCCACCCCGACGGCCTGTAGCGCCCGGCATCCCTCCCCGAGGGGAGCGAGAAAAGCGAGAAGTCTTTGGTAACAGTACGGGAGTTCGGCATAGTTCCTGCCTGGATACGCAACTGTTCCCACTTATATCCATTGCTAGCCGCTCTGACGCCTCTGGTGCGCCTAAGGACCGCGCATGTGCCCTCCACACCATTTATGCGTTCGGTTTTTCGTGTTGGTGTGTGATCAACGACGCCCTCTCAAAGCGCCTCGAGGAGCTTAGAGAGCGCAAAAGCGCTCCCTTTTGCTTGCGATCGCATTTTAAGCCATCGGACGGTAGTCTCGGGCTCGCTCCCGCTCCCGCACCAGTTCTTCTTCGGTGAAATCAGCGCTGGTTTCGTCAAAACCCTGCCAACCTTCCTCGCGATACATGGCGCGTCGTGTATTGAGATCCACGGGAGCACTGGCATCGATGACGGAACGGGCAATATCGACCTGGTCATCGTCCACTCGCGCAGACACCAGCGTGCCGCCGCGCCGGACGCCTTCTGCATAAACGTGAGCGTCGTTTTCATCGACGCCTGCCCGCGTCATGGAGCCGATGATGCCGCCGGCAGCACCGCCGGCGACAGCGCCAGCAACCGCTCCGGTCGCGGTAGCGACAAGCCAGCCCGCGGCAACAACGGGACCGACACCCGGGATGGCCAACATGCCAAGGCCCGCCAGGAGCCCGCCTGCGCCGCCGACGACGGCGCCGACACCGGCCCCGGTTGCAGCACCCTCGCCTGCCTTGGATTCATCAGTTGTGCCACTGCGGCTGACGATGCTGATATTGGACGATGCAATCCCTGCGTCCTCAAGCGCGTTGACAGCGGTTTTGGCGTCTTCGTGATTGTCGTATAGTCCTGTGACAGTTTGCATGGTTCCTCCTGGTTAGTTGCTGAAAAAGCTATTTGGTGGCTTCGACAATATTGCCTTGGAAATCGAGTTTTACCTCGACAGACTTGCCGTCTTTCATCGCCGTGCCAGTCCAAATGCCATCTTCACCCTTCATCAAAGAGCCGACATCAGAATAGCCCCTGGCCTCGATGCGTTCCTTGGCCTGGCCCTCGGTGAAACTGTTGGCCCCTGCAACTGGGGCTGCCGGATTTTTTGTCTCTGGAGTCGCGACCGCAGGCGTTTGCGGATCAGTTGCAGGCTTTGCTGCATCCTGGGCATGGGCCGCAGACAGGATCGACAGAGCGCCGAGCGCGATTGCTATAGGTTTCATGGTGCCTCCTTGTGTGACCGATGATCGATCAGTGGAGTGACAACCCCCCGCTAGTGCCAATGTTCCCGCAGGATGCGCAGTTCGCTCCGAATTTATTTTGATGCGTGCATGGAACCAAGGATGCGGTTGGAAAAGTTCCCCCCACGGCGAGCAGCGGAGCCAACGCCGCACTGCTTTCAAACCAAACCCGATACATCTCGGAACTATCCACTCGATTTACCGTTTCGGGATCGCACCCGTCCATTCCAAACCCACTGAGATGAAAAGCAGTCTTCAATGCGCCTCTTCACCTGCGACAATTGCAAAAATGTTGTCTTTTTTGATAATCGCCAATGCGTTCAATGCAAATGCAGGCTGGCCTACGAACCTGTCGGTATGAAAATGAGCGCCATCAGCTCAGAGGCTGACGGTTCGTGGCGATTTGTGACAGGCGAAAGGTCGAAAGTGCGCATGTGCGCAAACGCAACCTTTGACGTTTGCAATTGGCTGGTCGATCCCTCTGAGAAGCGGGATTTCTGCCTGTCCTGCCGTCATAATCGCCTTGTGCCGTCCGTCCAGACACCAGAGGGCCTGAACCATTGGCGAAAAATCAGTCGGGCGCAGCAGCACCTCTTCTATTCCATTTTGCGCTGGAATCTTCCCCACCCCGATCGCACTGAGGATCCCACTGGCGGGCTGGTTTTCGATTTTCTCGAAGATCAACGTCTTCCCGGTGGCATGCTTGTGCCCGCAATGAGTGGCCACGATGAAGGGCTGATCACCATTCGTGCCGCCGAGGCTGATGATGCGACGCGTGAAGAGGCGAGGCAATCGGTGTATGAACTGTACCGGACGCTGCTTGGTCACCTTCGTCACGAAAGCGGTCATTTCCTATGGAACAAACTTGTCCGCGACGGCAATGAGCTGGAGAACTACCGTTCAGTGTTTGGCGATGAGCGGGCAAATTATGAACAAGCTCTCCAGCACTATTATGCCAATGGTCCCCGGCCGGGATGGCAGGAAAGCTTCGTCTCGGCTTACGCGAGCTCCCATCCGTGGGAGGACTTTGCCGAGTGTTTTGCCCACTATATCCATATCGTTGACAGCCTTGAGACCGCACGTGAATTTGGCATCGCAGCAAGACCGCCGAAGCGTCTGGCGATGGCAGCATCAATCGAATTTGATCCTTATCAGGCGGATAGCGCCGAACAGCTTGTGCGCACCTGGGTCCCCCTGAGTATCGCAATCAATTCCATCCAGCGCAGCATGGGTCAATCCGATTCGTATCCATTCGTCTTGTCCTCGCCGGTTATCGTCAAACTCGAATACCTGCATCGCCTTGTTCAGACGTTCGAGGAGCAACGACGATTCAGCAAATAGGAGAATTCCGATACACCGTGCTGACCCGCTTGATGTGCACGGGGCGGCTGGCCAAAATCCTTTCGGTCACGCAAGCGGGTGAGGACATCCCGGATCAGTTGCAAGTTAGCTGAGGATGTTTCGCGGCAGCATCTGTGACGGAGGTGATCGTCCGAACGTCGACGTTCAGGACGATCGCTCCGTGAGGGATTGAGGGATAGCAGCCACTTGTCAAATTCATGCCTGCGAACGAAAAGGCTGGCGATCCACCCGATTGGCGTTTCATACCGCATCCTTTTCCGGAACAAATTCTTCCTTTCAGGGTTGCATTTTTTACATCGTATCAAATGGAGAATTCGAAATGGAAAATACCGGAATTGGTTGGATTGCCGCGATCATCATAGGTGGATTGGCAGGCTGGCTTGCTGAGATGTTTATGAAAAGCAACACAGGCGTGATCATGAACATCATTTTGGGAATCGTCGGGGCCATCTTAGCCAACGCGTTGCTTTCGTTTTTTGGCGTTATCCTGACGGGCTGGCTCGGCTATCTGCTCGCCGGATTTATCGGAGCATGCATTCTCATCGCAGTAGGTCGGATGTTTCGAGGAACCAGGGCCGTATGAGACTAGCCTGGCACTCGCCGCGGTGTTGGGGATTTCGCCGGTGCTATTCAGCGGGCTCGATGAGGCCAGGAGTCTTTTTAGAACAATACAGGATATATCAATGCAAATCGAACCCACGCGCAATGCATCTGAAGCCGAAATTGGAAGCGACACCTACCTGGTTGACCAGGTTCTGGAACAGCGCAAAAAAGCCCCGAGTGACGCAATATCGCAAGATCTACCGATATCAGAGCAACTCGCCGCACTGCGGGCGGAGATCGGCCGTCTGGCGGAGTCGGCAAGTCTTATCGCTGGAGAAGCAACCGCAATCGTGGCTCAAGCGCCAGCACGGCTACGTTTTGAAGGAGAACGACAATTTCATAAGCGCCCTGTCATCGCGCTGCTCGCAATTGGCATTTTGAGCTTCCATCTTGCACAGGCGCTCTTTGGCAGGTCTCGCAGGATGCGATGAGACCATGGAGGCACCCCCGCTTGAGCGAAAGCTTGTTGCAATTCTCGCAGCCGATGTCGAAGGCTATTCGCGATTGATGCATCGGGATGAAGAGGCCGCCCTTGCAACACTATCGTCGCACCGTTCAATCATCGACGCTATCATCGTTCAGGGCCGTGGAGAAATCTCAGGTACGGCGGGCGACAGCGTTCTGGCAGAGTTCGCCAGCGTCGTCGATGCCGTTCATTGCGCCGTTTCAATCCAGCAAGCCCTGACCAAAGCCAACGCCAGCTTACCCCCGGATCGCAGAATGATGTTGCGCATCGGCATCAACGTTGGCGATGTGATGGTGAAGGATGACGGGATATTTGGAGATGGTGTCAATGTTGCCGCTCGACTCGAGGCAATGGCGCAGCCTGGTAGCATCTCCGTGACCAGAGGCGTGCGTGATCATCTGCGCGATAGGATGGACTATGAATTCGAAGACCTTGGCGAGCACACAGTCAAGAATATTGCTCGGCCCGTCCGGGTATTCCGTGTCAAGTTCGATCCGAACGCCACTTCGCCGCTGCCTGTATCGGAGCCTGCTGATGCAAAGTCCAGCATTCAATTGACGGGTATGGACGCCGTTTCAGAAGGCCGCGGTGCCGATCCAGTCGAACTTGAATTTTGGAAGTCGGTGGAATCGAGCGGCGATCACGCAGAGTACCGGGCGTATCTGGAACAATATCCGGATGGCGACTTCACTGCTCTTGCCAAAGCGCGATTGGCAAAGCCGACTGCCGCCAAACCAGATATGACGGTTGACAGGAAGGTTGAGCTCGAATTCTGGACTTCAATCAAAGATGGCGACGTCGCAGCCAGTTTTGCGGCCTATTTGGACAAGTACCCCGAGGGAGAGTTTAAGGCCCTCGCGGAAATCCGGTTGGCCGAGTTGTCTGGATTGCAAAATGAACGGGAGAATAAATAGTTTTTTTCGAACTGGATCATCCCCGCAAGCGTTATTGGACCGCCGATATTCACAAGGGAGCAGGCACCCATCAACACCTATGTCATCCTACTCGCACTGTTTGGCGTGGTCGTTCTGTTCACCGCTTGGCTGCCGATGCTGCTCAAGAACTTTCCGCTGTCATTGCCTATGATATGCATTGCCTTCGGCACGTTGTTTGTGTGGACACCCCTTTCGACAATCGTCGGTTCCAACCCCCTCGACAGTCGCTACGTGACCGAGAAGGTAACGGAATTCGCCGTTATCATTTCGCTGATGGGGGCAGGCCTGAAGATCGATAGACCTTTGGCATGGCGGAGCTGGATGACAACATGGCGGCTTCTCGCCATCTCAATGCCACTAACGATCGCTGCCATCGCGGCTCTTGGCTGGAGCATTCTTGGGCTTGGATTGGCATCAGCCCTTTTGCTTGGATCTGCACTCGCCCCGACAGACCCGGTTCTTGCCAGTGACATTCAGGTCGGACCGCCGCAATCCGGCGAAGATGGAGAAGTCCGGTTCTCGCTCACGTCGGAAGCCGGCCTCAATGACGGCCTGAGCTTTCCATTTGTGCATTTGGCCATCGCTTTGGCACTGGCAATGCAGCCTGGCAAACCGTGGTTTCAAGACTGGCTGCTGGTCGATGTATTTTGGAGGCTCGGCGCTGGTGTCGGGTTGGGGTGGCTGGTCGGCAAGCTTCTGGGCATCTTGACGTTTCGCCTGCCAAAGCGGGCAAAGCTTGCGCGCAGTGGCGATGGATTGGTTGCACTGGGTATCACCTGCCTGAGCTACGGTCTGATAGAGATGGCCCATGGCTACGGTTTTGTTGGGGTGTTTGTCACAGCCCTGACGCTGAGATCGGCTGAACGGGGAAGCGACTATCACACAAACCTTCATGATTTTGCCGAGCAGATTGAACGGCTTCTGATGATGGTCGTGCTCGTGTGTTTTGGAGCAGCGATCGCAGAGGGAACAGTTTTTCGAGCGTTCGATTGGAAAGTAGGTGCCGTCGCACTCACAATCATCTTTCTCGTTCGTCCAGCCATGGGTTGGCTCGGCCTGATTGGAAGCGAGATTTCGGGTAGGGAAAAGGCGGTGATTGCAATCTTCGGCATTCGGGGCCTGGGATCATTCTACTACATGGCCTATGCAACGGGCCATGCAGCGTTCGATAAGACGGATATAATGTGGGTGACCGTTTCGCTCGTTGTTCTGGTGTCCATCATCCTGCACGGCATCGTCGCGACACCCGTCATGCGACGTCTTGATCGCAGGCAAAAGTCAGTTGCGAATGCTTTGTGATCCAGGCTTCGTTCGTTGCCGCTGAGAAGCCGGCAAAAAGGTCGCGATGCTGTACAGGCACCGTCCAACAAGGTATTGCCGGCTGGCCAGGTGGCGGCTGGCTTGCCCAGTAAACGGAACGGATCATACCTAAGAACGGCCACTGCCTACAGAAGCGCAACAAGGCGGCACTGAGATCCCGCCTTGTTGCTGTTTTGGTGTTCGGCTCGGACGATTAACCAGCGCTCAATTGATCGGCCGATATTTTGCCCGACTTGTTATCACGCACCGTCTCGTAGCTAATCTTCTGTCCATCGTTCAGACTGCGCATTCCGGCGCGCTCGACGGCAGAAATATGGATCAGCGCCGCCGTCATCGGGCTGGATAAAACCGAAACCCTTGGTTGCATTGAACCATTTCACAGTACCTGTTGCCACGATAGATCCTCCCGGTAGCATATTGAACCGTTTCGCTATCGTTCGAGGCATCCTCTATCAAGTCTTTGCGCCAGATAAGTACGATCTTGCGATCCCATCTCTCCTTTGAAACCGCGCGTCTGCACTTTGATCGTATCGACGGGCCATAGGGTTCAGAGAAATCTCGCGCCCTCATTGGCTGTGGCATTGAGCGCGGGTCGGGAGCAAAACTGCGCGATGGAAATCGTCTCCGCGTCCGTGCGGCAAGGGAAACGCTGCATCGCACACACCAAATCCCGAAGGGATGAATTGACACTTTCCACGCGATATCCGGTACTTAAAAACTGTATTGAATGTAAATGTTAAACTCGGTGACTGGCGTTCGAAGGGAAATCCAGGGGCAAGTTCAGCTTGCCGTTAGCGAAAATGAACCAGTCCGCAAAAAAGTGTCCGCAACCGCCTGACAATCCTGGGTATTGCCAACTTCATGGGGTCCCTGGCCCTATTTCCGCAGATTATCTTCATAGGGATGCCGCCGAGAATGGAGTGCTCATCAGTCAGGGGCAGATTCACCGAGGGTATCGGCGACCACTGCGCCTCGCTCGCCCATGGGAACCGGCTTTCCTGTGGTGCTGTCGATTGAAGTCTGATGCTCCAATTCGGCGTTCAGTTCTGCGCCAAGGATGAGGATGATTAACGAAATCCACGTCCACATCATCAGGCCGGCTACTGCGCCCAATGCGCCGTACGTAGCGTTATAGTCGGCAAAGTTGGCAAGATAGAAGGTGAAAGCCGCCGAGGCAACAATCCAGACCAACGCCGAAAGAACGGCTCCCCACGAAAGCCAGCGCCACTTTGCCTGTTCCCGGTCCGGACCAAAGCGATAAATGACCGAAATCGCGATGACGACAACCACGGCGATCAAAGGCCACCGTATGATACCGACTGAAACGCCACTCCAGCCATCCTGCCCGACCCCTGCCGACATACGCGAAATGACGCTAAAGGTGATACTTAAGATAATTCCACAAAATATGCTGGCGAATGTAAAAACGAACGCAATCAGATTCAGTCTCAGGAAGCTGCGGGTTTCCTTTTGTCCATACGCGACGTTCAATGCTTCGAATATGGCTTTGACGCCATTGTTCGCGCTCCACAAGGCCAGCGAAAGCCCGAGGAAGAATCCGAGACTGAGTAATTTGACATCCTGTGTGGCAAGAGCTTCCAGCTGCGCTCGGATCAGATCAATTGCGTCATTGGGTAGAATGCCAGCGAGAACTGATAGGTTGTTTGCAATCGTGCTGCGGTCTGCCAAAAAACCGTACAACGATGCGAAAGCGGTGAGTGCAGGAAACAAAGCAAGAAGCAAATAAAATGTGGAGCCTGCCGCTATCAGCATGACCCGATCTTGCTCCAACGAACGGTAGACTCTGAAAAGAACATCCTTCCATCCTCGTGGTGGAATTTCCGACGGACCCGCGGCGGCACGGCCCCGTCCAGCTTCCATATCGGGCATTTCCGAGTTGCCTGTTGCCTTTTTGGCCCTGGAGCTGGATACCATCGTACTGGACCCTTAAATTCGTGTTGCGGCGTGACGCATTGACGTTGGCCACTAATGCCGTCGATGTGAGGCGTGCTGCCACCCCGCGTATTGGGGCGCTTCCAGAATTCCCTCACGCGACTTTTCACCCAACATTTCCAAGAGATGGGTCTTGGCCCGGCTTATTCGGCTTTTGATGGTTCCAACGGGGCAATCACAAATGTCCGCAGCTTCGTCGTAGCTGGCCCCCATGACACAAACCAGCATGATGGCTTGCCGGAAATCCGGATCGAGTTGATGCAGAGCCGTTTCAAGTTCATGGCCGCGAATAGTCCATTCCTGCGATGCCGGCCGCGAGGGTCCGTTTTCAGCGATATCATTTTCGCCGCCTGTAACCTCCCTCAGTCGGTGCTTCATCGCCGTATTGAAAGTATTTCTCATGATGGTGAACAACCATGACTTCATGCTCGTCCCGGGAGTAAACTGATGCAATGACCCTAAAGCGCGTTTGAGCGTTTCCTGGACAAGATCGTCTGCCTCATCAGGTTTCCGATAGAATGATCTTGCAAATGCTCTTAACGCCGGCACAAGCGCAATGATTTCCGCCCTGCAGTTCGTTTCCAACTGGAAATCTTCATAAACGCGATCGATTGCAACCATGTCTTGTCCTCTGTGGATGGGAGGACAATGCGTCGAGGATGTAACTCGTTCCTCCGTCGACTGAACTGTACGCTATCGAACATTTCAGCTTTCTTGAGTGGTGAACAAAGACATTACTGGGTCATTTGTGGTGAGAACAGCATCGTCGGCTCTCGGAGTGCAATTGAGAGCGGTGCTTGCAGCTTCGTGGGGCCAGCGTTGATCTCCAGCACCACGCAAAGTGGCCCAGGGGCCACCTTGCTTGAATGATGAGGCTAGCGATTCTTGCTGCTCTCGCTAGCTTTCGATTGCTTGTCGGATGCGCTGCTCGATGACCCGCTCTTGTCCTGCTTGTCGCTCGAGCTTTTTGAGCCACCCTTGCTGCTGCTTGATTTGCGGTCCTGACTGTTTGGCATTTCTTTCCTCCATGTTCACTGGAAAAGTCCCAGTAGCCCATGAACCCCGGCTGAGGAAAACTGTTCCGGCTCGCCGACCGTTGGTGCGATATCGCACCAAACTCTCGCTTAGGACACGATCGTCATCAGTTCCCACGTCGCGCCTGCGGATCCGCTTTGAACAGATCCGCCAAAAATATCGTTCCGATCAGATCACCTGGCTCATTATAGACGCGAACGACCCAGCTGGTTGGGTCGCGTCCTTTGGGACCACCATGAACAACGGTTTCCTGTGCCGCTTGTTTTGCCTGCGCCAGCGCGTGTTGGTAGTCCGGCAGCTCAATCCCTTTCACGTCTTCAAGAACGACGTCCTCCTGAAAAACAAAACGAAATAATGGCATGGGAGTCCCCCCGCTCTGATGAGGAGGCGCTCATTCCCGCAGAGTGAGCACGCCTGCCATCAAGCTGCGTTTTGGGCTTTGCTGTTTACGCCGGTTTCGGCGAGCTTGGTCAGCGCGGCATCGGTGGCGATTTCTTCCTCGAGGGTTTGCAGCAGAAGTGCCGTCGCGTCCTTTATGCCGAGTTCCTCCGCCCAACGGGCCAACGTACCGTACCGGGCCATTTCATAGTGCTCGACTGCCTGAGCTGAGGAAATCAATCCTGCATCAAGAGCCGGCTGGCCTTTGAAATCCTCCAGGACTTCTTCACCTTCAGCGATAATGCCTTCAATCGCATCACAGGTTTTGCCTTGCGCGCGCTTGCCGAATATCGCGAAAATCTGCTGCAGGCGCTCAACATGCACTTCCGTTTCATCACGGTGCTTCTCGAAAGCCGCCTTCAACTCCGGCGATTCTGCGCCTCTGGCCATCTTCGGTAACGCTTTGAGAATTTTCCGTTCGGCGTAGTAGACGTCCTTCAGGGTCTCGTGAAATAAATTGTCCAATGTTTTGGTTAGCATGCTTTTGTCCTCAAGTTGGTATTCGCCACCCCATGTGGCGCGTGAGCAACGAACCACGCCAGACGACGATTGTTCCGCCTGGCGATAACAAATTAGTGGGGATTTTTGTAACGGCGGAGAAATCCGCGAGGGCGAAGGTGGCAATGACCACCCTTGCGAATTTCTTCAACCCGAGCGGCCCTTCAAACATCACGCCCTTCTCATCCGATAACCTGCCGAACGGCCATGAGCTGACCTCTTTGCTTGGTGTAATGCCCGATTTTCTGCCTCTGTGCGTCACGCATCCGCCTGGCAAACTTTTCTAGCGCAACGACCATCCGGTCAGACGAACGGATTCTTCTTCGGCCAGGCCGTATGCCCCGTCGGCAAGCTCCATTAAGCCGCCGCGGTCCAAAACTATGATCTGCGATCTCCTGGAACGGATGAGCCCCTTTCCCTCCAGAATGTGTAGAGCAACAGTAACGCCCGATCGCCGCACGCCTAACATGCGGGCAAGATGTTCATGCGTGAAGATCATGCTATCGCCGTCCACCCTGTCGTGCGCGAGCAAAACCCATCGGGCCAGTCGATCCTCCAGCTTTGAATGTCCGTTGGCTATCGCTGTAGACCCCACTTGGATTGAAAGCGCCCGCGCAAATCTTGTCAGCAATATTCTTATGGATTCTCTGGCGCGCACTGCATCCAACAAATCGGCTGCGTCGATCCGAAGGGCGCTTCCATTCATTTGTACGACCGTGCGGTATGCACTGCGGTCGTCATATTGAAGAAGCGCCGAGCCGGACATGCCATCTCTGCCGAAAAGACCGACTTCCAGATCGCGACCGCGTGGCAAGCTCGCCATCATCGAGGCGATACCGCTTTCAAGAAAATAGACGCGTTCAAGCTTTTGTGCGGGGATCTCGATCTCCTGTCCGAGCTTCAACGGCACGATGCGCATTTTAGGCAAAAGCAGGGCTTTGTCCTCTCCGGACAACCTCGATAGCAAATGATTGCGTATCGGCGGCAATTGATCGCTTGCCATGGTCTTTCCTTCCAAGAACGACGTACAGGTCGTGACCTGCAAGTTACGAACTTTGGAGCATCACTTCGGAAACTTTTTGCGAGCGCATTTGCATATGGCTCAACGGCCGGGGTATGTCCTTGCCAGCACCGTCGGGCAAATTCTGATGATAGCTGTTTGAACGTGAAAAATTCGGGTGCTCGCTAGCGCTGGCATTGAGCATGTCGATGGCGTCACCGGTTACCGCATCAAGAAGTAATCGCCCATTGCATTGCATTCAGTTTCCCTCTCGCCCAATCCGTAAACTATTGATCTACCGGACAACGACAGTTCACCTGCAAGGTTCCGCCATGCGCGAACTTTGATCAAAATGGTCACTGTGCGGCTTGCGGCGGAACAAATTGATTTCTTCTGCTTTCAAAAGCGATAGGGCGAAATCGAGCAGGAGGTTGATGATGCCACGAGGTGACAAATCCGAATACACGGACAAACAGGAACGCAAGGCGGATCACGTTGCCGAAGGCTATGAAAACGCGGCATGTCCGAGGGTGAAGCGCAACGCCGGGCATGGGCGACGGTCAATAAGGACAGCAGCGGCGGCAACACGTCGGGGTCAGGGCGCGGAAAGAAGGACACGCACGAATCCTCGACGAAGGGTGGACGCATCGGCGTCGCGGCCTCCGCGCATCGATCGGCCGAGCAGCGTTCGGCGTCAGCAAAGAAGGCTGCAGCAACGCGCAAGCGAAACGCTGAACACGCGCATCACTGATGTTTCCGTCACTGGAGAGTTCACCATGACCGACCTGCGGCCGACCATCGGCAAGCCCGAAACCTTGCACCTTGACCGAAACGGCTGGGTGCCCAACCACCAGCGGTTCCCGGTATTGATCTACCACAACGTGATGGTCGCAGAGGGGAAAGAGGCTGCGGCAGCGCTAGAGTCCATGTTTCGGCGCAATGATTGGCCGCCGCGGTGGCACGATGGTGTCTATTTTTTTCATCACTATCATTCGACGGCACACGAAGTCCTGGGCATCGCCAACGGCAAGGCGCGGCTCATGCTCGGCGGACCCGCTGGGCAAGAGGTCAGTGTGACAGCGGGTGACGTGCTTGTGCTTCCGGTGGGCACGGGCCACTGCTGCTTGGAGGCAAACCCCGATTTTCTTGTTGTCGGCGCGTATCCTCCCAATCAGACAGCCGATTTGTGCCAAGAAGCTCCAACGGCCGCCATGCTTGCGCAGATGAATAAGCTGGTATCTCCCCTCTCCGATCCGGTTACGGGGCGCGAAGGATGGCTTGAAAAATTATGGTGATGATCGGTCGTTTACGGCGACGACGCCTCCGGACTGGATGGGCGCTTTCGCGACACGGTCCCCGGGCGAGTTGGCATGGGGAGCGCAAAGTGGGCAGCGCGTGCCGCGACTTCGCCTTAGACCGCGGCGCAGGTGCCGTTCCCATCCAAGTGCCGCCGAATGCGCCAGGCGTTCGTAAGCGCCGCAAAACACACGAACCGTGGACAGGTGACCAGGAATGACGATCCCAAGGGAGCACATCGTGCGGTATTTGTCGCACGAGGACCAACCTGACCGTTATCATGGCCGAGGAAGTCCTGAGTTCGGACGACTTTCCTGATCCTGGTTTTCAGGCGGCTGCCCGTTGTTCATAAGCTGCAACAGTCGTTCCAGAAACATGGTGTCGCGCATACCCTCGATAGAGGTCGATCGGGTTTCATCGACCATGCCTTCTGCCTTCAATGAAGGTAATCGTGTCTGTCCGCTCATCGCTCCGTCTTTTGCACATCCATGATTGCCATCTCCTGTGCCGGGTCGCTGTCGAGAAAGGTCTATGGCTTTTTTAAAACTTTCGAACATGTATCGGGAAAAACTTTGCCGCATCGAGCGCACATTGCATAGATTTTCGCGCCAATGGCCTTGCCAACGTTGCGCCGAAGAGAAGTGGGCATCCGCGTGTTGGGAGCCGGCGTTGAGGTCTACCAACAATACCGCGCCTGTGTGGCCGAGTGGTCAATACCTCGCGACAATACAATCCGAATTCACGTTCGCAATTTCAGTTGCGTCGGCGACCAGTTCAAGCCGCGCCTTTTCTGGAACACCACAATTGCGTGCGCACTCAGGTACATCAAAAGTTTTGTCCGCTAACGCACAGTCCAACACAAATCAGGAACATTTGCTTTGGCTTTTGGTTGGGCAGCACGGGGATTTAACAGCAACAGGAGGAAACTATGCCGAATAACAATGGACGTAACCAACAGGGCGATACCGCAAATCGCGGTTTTGCATCTATGGATGATGACAAGCAGCGGGAGATCGCAAGCGAGGGTGGAAAGCAGTCCGGTGGCAACTTCAAGAATGATCCGCAACGCGCAGCGGAGGCAGGTCGAGAAGGCGGACAGCAAGCAAGCGGGGATCGGGAATCCAATCAACAGTCCGGTGGAAACCGCGAAGGTGGGCAACAAACGGCCGAAGAAGGTCAAAACGACGGGCAGCGGGGAGAAAACTTCGCGGACGATCCCGAACGCGCTCGCGAAGCGGGTCGCAAGGGTGGACAAAGCTAAACGCTGAACTCTGGGACAGCGGCCGGGACGCAACCCGGCCGCTGGCACAGCCCGCCTTTCCAATGAGATCCTGATCTCGGAACTCACCTTCCATGGCATCGCTCAATCGACCGGTTAGAGAGCAACGGCTCTTCTTCCCCACGTGGCAAGCTTTCCAGCAGCACGTTTCGTGTCACCCACGCGCCTCGTACCAGATATTCGCGATAGCCAGGGAGACTTGGACACGTCTTTAACTCATGCGTCGAACAACAACAGGTTGATGTAATCAGATCTGCACTGGATTGATATTGTCCACGCTGATGGATCCGTGGTGCGCAAAGACGCCTATTGGAAGAGAGTGGATTGAAGCACCCTCCACGCCAGCCTGAACGATCCTGGTTCTCGCTCTTTGGAAGACTGGAGGAGGACCTCCGACGATCTGGAGAGAATGGAGTGAGCGGCAGCTTTGCTCACCTGCGGACATTCACGCCCGCCCCACTCCGAAGTCAGAGTTGGTTTATATTCATTTCAAGCCGCTTTGGTAGCGACCTCATTCCTTCGTTTTGCGTGACGACGACTATCGGACCGCTATAGCCGTCGTCACCCCACCTTCCTACGCCTTGGGCCTGACGTTCTGGTTCACCCGAAAGAGGTTGTCCGGGTCGTATTTGGCCTTGAGCGTCGCCAGCCGTGCAAGATTGCCGCCATAGGCTTGCGCCACTCTGCCAGTCTCATCCTCCGGCATAAAATTGACGTAGACACCCCCCGTCGCGTACGGCGCGGTTGCTGCAAAAAGCCCCCGAGCCCAATCGATGGACATCTGCTCTTCGGCTCGATCGAGCCACCTCGTATGAACGTTCATCACGAATTGGGCCTCGCGATGCGGATATGCGGTTGCGTTGGAAGCGACGCGGCTGCTGGCACCGCCGAGCTGGCCAATGAATATCTCGCATTGCGCAGTTGGCAATGTGCCAACATAGTCGATCAGCGTGTCAAACAGGCCGTCGCTCAGAGTTGTAAAATTATGGGATTTCCAATAGTTGAACGCACCCGGCGTCAGCAGCGGGTCGAACGCCGTCTGCCAGGCGGCATAGGGTTGCAGGTCGATCGCCTCGGCGATCGGTTCGCCAAGTGCGCGAAGCGGGCCAAGTGCCTCTTCCGCTTTACTCGGCGCCCCTGCATAACAGACGGCAAACACCAGGATTTCCTTGCCGTGCACATCCTCAGGAAGGAACGGCAGCGGCGGTGCCTTGCGCAATACCACCCAGATGGTGAGGTCATCGGGTGTGGCAGCCGCTACCTCGCGATACCGCGCAAGAAGCTCACGGGCATTGGCAAACGAGTGAATGATCAGTCCGGATACCAGATCGGGACCGACCGAATGCAATTGGAACTCGAAGGATGTGATCACGCCGAAATTTCCGCCGCCGCCGCGAATGGCCCAAAACAGGTCCGGGTTCGCCGATGCGCTTGCTTGGACAAGTTCGCCGGCCGCGGTAACCACATCGGCCGAGATTAAGTTGTCCACCGTGAAACCGAATTTGCGGCTGAGCCATCCGAAACCGCCGCCGAGTGCGAGACCGGCCACCCCCGTGGTCGAGTTGATGCCGAGCGGAGTAGCAAGGCCAAACGTTTGCGCTTCCTTGTCGAACTCTCCGAGCGTCACGCCCGGCTCCACCCGTGCCGTGCGCATCTTTGGATCGACCCGTACCGACCTCATCGGTGAAAGATCGATCAGCAAGCCACCCTCACAGACGGCGTTGCCAGAAATGTTGTGACCGCCACCGCGTACTGACACGAGCAGCCCGTTGTTGCGAGCAAGGTTAACAGCGCGCATGACGTCGCTTGCGCCATGGCAGCGCACGACAGCTGCCGGTCGCCGATCGATCATGGCGTTCCAGATCGTCCGTGCATCGTCGTAGCCGGCTTCGTCCGGCAAACACAAGCTTCCGCGAAGCTCGGTCCGCAATACCGTCAAAAAGTCGCTGGAAATGGAGATTGACCCGCCTTCTCGTTTCCTGAACTGAATGTCACTCATGCTATCTCCTCCTTCATAGCCGGATGCTGTGCGGAAGCTCAGCGGCGTCCGGCATCATCTCTTTCTGTTGATCCTGTGCCGAAACCAGACCGGAAGCGGTCCATAGATGCTGCAGTGGCATCAAGGGTTTGGGCATGGAGGAGTCTTCGCCAAAACGAGCCTTAAGGCCAGTGCAGAAACTGTAGCGATACAGGTACAGATTATGAAGCGGTCAAAGCGGAAGGCCCACGGTCAGCACTCGGCAAATGTGCTGCGCCCCAACCAACTGTCGATGGATGCAGCGATCGACATATCGCCGATCAATGAAATCTTGCCTCGCGATATCTCTGCTCTCAAAGTGGAACAGCCGATCCAGGCCGACGTCATGGCTTTCAGATCGGCGGAGACAAAGAGATCGACATCGTGACCAGGATCGAGCGAGCACAGGTCAACGGGCGTTCCAGGTTTCGCTATCAACCAGAAATTTTGCTCGTCTTTTGGCAGTTCCGGATAAGTGAATTCGATGACGCTGCGTCTGGCTGGCAAGGCGTTGATATTGATCTTGCGACGCATGTTCCACATCAACAGTTTCGCATCGAGGTTTTCCAGTGTCACCTCCGCATCGACATTGCGGTGCGCCCATTTGCCAAGTTCCAAAACGATCGGTTCAAGCTCATCAGCAACCGTCGTTGTGGTGTAGTTGATGTCACCGGTCGAGGGATTTTCCGTGCGGGCAACGAGACCCTTTGCCTCCATCTCCCTGAGCCGCTTTGACATGAGGGACGGTGACATGCCTGGAACCCCTCGGCGAATTTCGTTGAAGCGGGTTGACCCGGACCACATTTCGCAAAGCAGCAGAAGCGTCCAACGCGGTTCCAGTACCTCGCACGCTTTTGCCACCGGGCAATATTGGTTGTAGCCGTCGCTCGACATCGGACGATCTCCCAAGTCGAAAATTATGCGATCAAAGGCTCCGCTCGTCCAGTGCAGAAAGTGTAGCTGCTAAGATGCGCCGTTTGCCATTGGTGAGCTGCTTCTGGCTCTCGGATGAACGGCTGAATGTCCGCTCAACGATATCCGCCAGAAGCGGCCGTTGGTTTGCGCCAAGCGTAGAGGGGCCCCGAATTCTCAATGCGATCAGGCGGCTCTCTTGTATCGCTGACTGCTTTCGATAAGTTCCCGTGTATAGGGATGATGGTTGTTGTTGTTGCGCAAATCATTCCCCGTTAATTCCTCGACGATCTTGCCACTGTTCATCACCACAAGGCGGTTGCACATGTGGGCGGTAACAGCCAGATCGTGACTCACAAGGATATATGTCAGGTTCTTCAACTTGCGCAGTTCGGAAAGTAGATTGAGAATTTCGGCCTGGACGGAAACATCCAGCGCGGAAGTGGGTTCATCGAGCAAAACAACGTCTGGCCCTACTATCAGTGCTCTGGCGATTGCAACCCGTTGGCGCTGACCACCAGATAATTGGTGAGGGTAGCGTGTGCGGAACGATGGGCTGAGTCCGACGTCGGACAGCGCCTTTTCGACTATCTCGACAGAGCGAGGCATGCCTTGTGCCCGCAATGGTTCGAACAAGGCGGTTCCGACCGTGTGGCGTGGATGCAGAGTCCCGTATGGATCTTGGAAGACCATTTGAACAACCCGCATTTCGTGCGCCTTGCGGGAATGTGAAATCTCAGACCCACCAATAGATATACGTCCCTCCCAGCCCCGTTCGAGACCACCGATACACCTTAGAAGACTGGACTTTCCGCAACCGCTCTCACCGACGATCCCGAAAGCCTCGCCCTTCTCGATCTTGCATGAGACGCCGTTCAATGGTCTTACGGCCGATTTCCCATGACCATAGGTTAGACTGATGTTTTCGATTTCGATCATTGCGAAAGGCTCCCATTCACATCGCGTTGCCACGCGGGGTCACGGACAAGAACGGGCAGCCGTTCTGTCGGTGCTTCAAGGCGGGGCATGCTCTCAAGCAGTCCCCTTGTATAGGGATGTTTGGCGTTGCTAAGCGAACTGGCCGGAAGCTCCTCGAGAATTTGTCCGGAATACATGATCAAAAGGCGGTCACAAAAGCCTTCTGCCAAATCGAGATCATGCGTAATGAAGATCAACCCGATACCACGCGCGGTTACAAGTTCATCAAGCAATTCAAGCAACTGCCGGCGGACTGTTACATCCAAAGCCGACGTTGGCTCATCAGCAATAATGATCTTGGGTTGAGCGACAAGTGTCATTGCGATCATTATGCGCTGCCCCATGCCGCCCGAAATCTGGTGGGGATACAATTCATAGACGCGTTGTGGATCCCTGATCTTTACGCTGTCGAGCATTTTCAGGATATGGGTTTTCTTGTCTTTGCCACGTTTTCCCAGGTGCAATGTGACGGCTTCGCCAATTTGATGACCGATCTTCATTGTGGGGTCGAGAGCATATTTGGGATCTTGAAGGATCATACCAATCTGGGAACCGCGTATTTGCAGCATTTGCCTTTCACTTGCCTTGCCGATATCAGAACCGCAAAAATCAAGTCTGTCCGCGGATATGGTGGCCATACGAGGCAACAACTTCAAAATTGCCCTCCCGAGCGTCGACTTGCCGGAGCCCGACTCTCCCACGATGCCGAGCTTTTCCTTGCCAAGATCGAACGAGAGATTTCTGAGTGCGGCTACCGCCTCGTTACCGTTTCCAAACCGGACACATAGCCCCCTTACGGAAAGCAGTGGCACAGCGTCATGCTTTTGATGCCCTGTCATGGTCAATTTGTCCTTGGGTCCATGGCGTCGCGCAATGCATCGCCGACCATATTGAATGAGAGGCTCGTGATAAGGATTGCGATGCCGGGGAAAGCCGCGACCCACCAATGATCAATCATGACTTTTCGGCCTGTTGAAATCATCGTACCCCATTCGGCACTTGGCGGTTGTGCGCCCAATCCCAGAAACCCGAGGCCGGCCGCCGTCAAGATGAATCCGGCCATGCTCAGAGTCACCCGCACGACAATGGACGGAAGGCAAAGTGGAACGATATGCCGGAAAATGATACGGAGCGGCGAAGCACCGTACATCCGGGCTGCCGATATGAAATCGGATGAACGGATACTGAGTGTCTCTGCCCGGGCAAGCCTGGCGATGGGCGGCCAGGCGGTGAACGCCATGGCAAGGACTGCGTTTTCCGCGCCCGCGCCGAGCGCTGCAACAAAAGCCAGCGCCAGCACTAAAGATGGCAACGCAAGGAAAATATCGACTGTTCGCATAAGGACCTTGTCCACCCAGCCGCCGAAATAACCGGAACACACCCCTATGCACAATCCTATTGGCGCGATGAGGAGAGACACCGAAATGACAATGAGCAAGGTGGTTCGGGCACCGAAGAGCAGCCTGCTGAGAATGTCGCGCCCAAGCTCGTCAGTGCCTGCCCAATGCTCCCAACTCGGCGGTTGCAAGACGGAACCAAGCGACTGCAGATAAGGATCGAAAGGAGCAAGGATGGGTGCGGCGGTGGCCAGAAGGATGAGCACAAGAATAACCGCCAGACCAACGACCCCTGGCAGGTCGGTTCGGAACATTTTCCAGAAATTGAGAAGCAGCTGCATCGAACGCGCGAGCTTGGAGGAACCTGCGGACGCAATAGCATTTGTGGCAATCGTCATTGGCGGGTCCTTGGATCGAGCAGGCGATAGAGAATGTCGCTGAGAAGGTTCAATCCGAGGAAGATGACCCCGATAAGCAACGTCGCAGCCATGACGGCGTTCATGTCGCCGATGAGCAGGGCATTGGTAAAATACTGCCCAAGCCCCGGCCAGGCGAACACGGACTCGACAAGGACGGTTCCTTCAAGCAATCCGCCATAGGCCAGCGCCAGAACTGTGAGCAACTGGACGCGGATATTGCGGAATGCATGTCCCCAAATGACCTGTCGCGCGGAAAGCCCCTTGACGCGCGCTGCAATGATATATTCCTGCGGCAGCTGTTCAAGCATGAAACTGCGCGTCATGCGGGCTATAAATGCGGTGGAGCTATATCCCAAAATGCTGGCGGGCAGGATCAGATGGTTCACTGCATCCCAGAAGACCTCCATATCTCCGGCCAGCAACGCATCGACCGTTATGAATCCGGTTGTTCGCGGTACAATATCCAGATTGTAAAGGCTCAATTGCCCGGAACCGCCGACCCAGTGCAGAGCGGCATAGAAAAGCAAGAGCCCCATCAACCCCAGCCAGAAGATCGGGGTGGAATGCCCCATCAGCATGACGATCCGCAAAATGCTATCCGTCGCCCGGCCTCTGTTCACGGCAGCGATGACGCCCAGGGGTATGCCCAGCAAAGCTCCTATCACAATACCTGTTGTTGCAAGCTCTATCGTTGCAGGAAAGACTTTGATCAGATCTGACAGGACCAGGTTTCCCGTAAGCCGCGCCCGTCCGAAATCGCCCGCTACGGCGTTCGATACGAAAATCGAAAATTGCTGGATCAGCGGGCGGTCGAGTCCAAGTTCGTGGGAGACTTGTTGATAGGTCTGCGCGTCCGCTTGGTCGCCGACAATCGTCAGAACGGGATCAATGGGAAGCACACGACCAATAAAGAAGATAATGATCATCAAACCAAGGAAAGCTGCAAGGACACTGACCAGCGGCCCCAGCATTGTCTTGACAAGGCTGGCGGCCCGGTAGCCCACCCCTTCCGGAGCCATGGCGGCTTTTAATAACATGATTTGTCCCGAACTATTCTGAGGTCTTTTTGACGTAATACCAGCTTGGCGAACGGGCCTGCTGATCAACAAGGCCCTCGACGTTGGCGCGTATGGCGCTGGGCTGTGTTGCTGCAGCGATCGCCAAGAGCGGCGGCGTTGAACTCAGGAATTTTTCCTGTATTTGCTGATAAAGCTCGAGGCGCTTGGTTTCGTTGAGCTCAGCCCTTGCCTGTGCAGTAAGGGCGGTCAATTCAGGAATGTCCCACGAGGTGCGCCAAGCCAGACTGGCCGTCTGTGTGCTTTTCGGTCCATTATCGAAATTACTGGTATAGGCCTGAATTGCCCCTAGCACGTTAGGCATTTGTCCGCCGCTTCTCCCCACGATCATGGAGAACTGGCGATCTCTCATCTTCCCGTAGACCTGTGTACCGTTGCCTTGGTTGATGTCCACCTTGATACCCGCCTGTCCGAGGGTGCCCTGGAGCGCCGTTGCAATCTCTACGAACGGAGAGTCCGACAAAACGAGCATGCTTGTGCTGAAGCCGTCAGGGTATCCAGCTTTCGTCAAAAGCGCCTTGGCCTTGGCAATGTCGGGTTTATAGCCTGGATCAGCAATCGCGCCTGGATAGTCGGCGGGAACGGGGACCTGCCGCGCGGATCCATAATCGCCGATAACCGCTGTTTGCATCCCCTCATAGTCGATGAGATACGGCAAGATTGCCCGTATTTCGGGTTTGGAGAAAACCGGATCAGCGGTGCTGACAGCAAGATAGTAAAACCCACCGCTTGCAACTTTCTGGATCTTCACAGTTTCATTGGTTGCAAGCGCCTTGAGGTCCGTTGCAGAAAGCGAGCGCGCCACATCAAGGTCTCCGTTTTCAATTTGAAGGCGCTGGCTTTGCGATTCAGGCATATGGCGGATGACGACCCGCTTCAGTTCGGGCTCTCCGCGCCAGTATGAGGCGTTGCGGTCGAGGATCACGGAATCGTTGGCGTTCCAGCGCTTGAGCACGAAAGGGCCCGATCCGGCGGAGTTGTTGGTCAACCAAGCTTTTCCCAGGTCGCCGTTGGATTGGTTTTCCAGCACAGTCTTGCTGTCGATAATATTGCCTACCGTTCGCGCGAGTGTAAACAGAATGATCTCGGGATTGATTTTGGCAGACGGCTTGAGCACGACGGTGTGCGCATCGGGTGCGGAAAGGGAGGCGTCCAACACTTCAGCTGAGTAGCCTATCTCACGCAAGAATGACGCCGGCCCGCGATTCAGCTTCATCACGCGCTTCAGCGACCACAATACATCTGCAGATGTAACCGGATTTCCGGAATGAAACTTTGCGTCTGACCGGAGGTTGAACGTGATTGTTCCGTCTTCCGCGATTGTCCATTTCTCTGCGAGACCCGGAACGATTTTGCTCGGCGTTAGCGGATCCATCTCGATTAGCCGGTCATAGAGATTGTTGAGAACGTCAAAGGATTCGGTTTCGACTGCCTCCGCCGGGTCCATCGTCAAAAGGTTTGTCATTGACAGCCCTATGATCAATTGGTCCTTGGGTGTCTCGGCGTTCACCGCAATGGGTGTTGCAGCAAGTAGCGAGGCAATTGCCACCGACGCAAGTTTCAGTTTGATATTCATTGTTCGATCCTCCCGATCGTCGTTTGTTAGGAAAAGAGCACGCCGCCATTGATGTCGAAACATCCTCCCGTGACGTAGCTGGCAGCATCGGACGAAAGCCACGCGGCGAATTCCGCCACCTCCGCAGATGTCCCCTCACGCTTCAAAGCCGTCGCTCCGGCGACGCGGCCGCGCACTTGAGATTTGGTGAACTTGTCGTGAAAGGTGGTGTCGATCATTCCGGGACAGAGTGCGTTGACACGGATATTCGGACCGATCTCTTTGGCCAGTCCTCGGGTAAAGCTCATCACCCCGCCCTTCGAGGTCGCGTAGGCAAGCGCTCCCGGCCCGCCTCCGTCGCGCCCGGCCTGCGACGCGAATGTTACGATGGAGCCCCCCTCACCCATATGCGGAAGGACTGCCTTTACCATAAGAAATAATGAGGTGAGGTTGAGGTCCAGCACCTGATGCCAGAATTCCGCGTCCATTTCAGGCACGCTCTTGCGTGCGACGAGACCGCCGGTGACAAACTGGAGGATGTCGATGCGGGGACCGAAGTTTTTTTGGGTCTCCTCAACTGCATGATCGACTTCGGACTGCTTGGTCAGGTCGGCGCGAATAGCGACTGCCAAGCCGCCAAACCCCGTTATTTCGTCGATCGTATCAAAGGCAGCTTTCTCACTGGAATTATAAAGAATGGCGACTTTGGCGCCACTTGCTGCCATCCTCACGGCACAGGCGCGGCCAATATCACGAGCGCCACCGGCGACGATTGCGGTCTTGTTCTTGCACATTATTTTCATTCCTTCGGAGAGATTTCTTATCCAACGATACCGATTTGCGTTTTTGGTTGAGGACGGCTCACCGATTCAATGTAGCTCCATAGCGCATGGTCCTCACCAAGCTCCCAGATGCGCTTGTCGACTTCACCCAGATGATTGCGGATCGCGGCCGAGGCGCGGCCCGGATCACGTGCAGCAATGGCGTCGACTATTTCCTCGTGCTGACCAATGACCGTTTCGGTACGCCGAACGCCGAGGCGGTTCTTCAAGCTACGAATGCGGTCGACTTCAACCTTGGCGACTTCCATGATCGGGACCAGCCCTTTCAGTCCTGCAGCTTTGAGAATAAGCGCGTGAAACTGCTCGTCACATAAAAAGAACTCCCAATAGGCCTCATTGTCCAAGGCCTCGCGCTGCCGTGACAGGTTTGCCTTCATGCGTATGATGTCTTCGTCTGACCGAAGAGCTGCCGCTTGGGCGACCGCAGCCACTTCGATATGCAGGCGGGCAAAACAGCCCTCCCGGAACCGTTCAATATTGATAGGGGCCACCCTGGTTCCGCTTTTGGGCACCACGGTGACAAGGCGCTCCTCTACCAGCCGTATCAAGGCTTCGCGGATTGGGGTCTTGCTGACGTTAAGGCAACGCGCAATGTCCTTTTCCGAAAGTGCGGCTCCAGGACGCAACCGAACTTGGACGATTGCTGTCCGTAAGGTGCGGTGGACCTGCGTGACAAGATTGCCCTCCCCCATCAACAAAGCAGGATTGAGAATGTCATCCAATCTATCGTCGGCAGTCATCTGGTATCTCCGTTATGAATCTGAGATATCACATTGCAATTGTAATATGCAAGTGTAATAATCTGCCATATCAATCTAGGTGGATTCAATGCGTATCGAAAATATTCAACTGACCCCTGTGGCCATACCGGACAAACCGCTTCTCAATTGCAAAGGGGTGCATCAGCCATATGCGCTGAGAACGATCATCGAGCTCGTTTGTGATGACGGCACCGTGGGCCTTGGCGAGAGTTACGGTAGCATCAAAGCGCTTACCGGGCTTCGTGAAGCCGCCGCAAACTTGGTCGGTCTTGACCCCTTTCATCTGCACGATTTGAAGAAGCGGGTTTGGAACGCTCTTCCAAACGGCGGAGGCATTAATGCGAAGACCGCCGTTGCGGACCACAAGCTGACGGATGTTGTGGCCAGCGCTTATGAGGTCGCCTGCCTGGACATCCAAGGTAAAATCCTCGGTCGTCCCGTGGTCGATCTTCTGGGGGGACCGGTTCGGGCGAGCGTGCCCTTCAGCGCCTATCTCTTTTATAAGTTCGCGGCTCACATCGGCGAGGAACCCGACGATTGGGGTGAAGTGATGACCCCTGCGGCCATGGTCGGGGAGGCAAGACGCTTTGTCGACCAGTATGGATTCAAGTCCTTGAAGCTAAAGGGTGGTGTTCTCGAGCCGGACGTCGAGATTGAAACGATGCTGCATCTGCGTGCGGCGTTTCCGAGCCATCCTCTTCGCATCGACCCAAATGGCGGATGGACGGTCGCTACCGCGATTCATGTCGCTCGAAAACTCGAAGGTGTCCTCGAATATCTCGAAGATCCGGTTCTTGGTATGGAGGCGATGGCGGAGGTAGCGCGCTCCTGCAATATTCCACTGGCAACGAACATGGTTGTCCTGGAATTCGACCATCTGGCCGAGGCGGTACGCCGAGATGCAGTGAAGATTGTCTTGTCGGACCACCATTATTGGGGTGGCCTGCGTGCGTCCACGCATTTGGCGAAACTGTGCGAAGCCTTTGGGATGCAGGTCTCCATGCATTCAAATTCTCACCTCGGCATTACCCTGGCAGCGATGACGCATTTGGCGGCAGCAACGCCCAACCTGAATTTCGCCTGCGATACACATTATCCATGGACCGACACTGACATCATTGAGGGCGATCCATTCCGTTTTGCCGACGGCAATCTTGAGGTGTCTGGCAAGCCTGGACTTGGTGTGTCGATCGATCGCCGGAAACTCCGTAAACTGGCTGATCTTTATGACAGTGCGGGGATGATCGACCGCAACGACACCCTCTATATGCAGCAATTCGATCCCACATATGAGCGCCGCGTTCCACGTTGGTAATCAATGTATTTAATCAAGAGAGCATCATCATGACCCCTGCCCTAACATCTGAAATGCGTGAGAAATTGCGCCGCGTGAGCACCGCCACACTTTGCACTGCACTGTTCAAACGAGGCTTGCGCAATCAGTTTATCCAGGACGTAAGGCCCGTTGGACGATCGGAGCACAATATGGTGGGCGAGGCATTTACGCTTCGCTATATACCTGCTCGTGAAGACCTCAACCAGTTGTCTGTTTTCCGCGACCCCGCGCATCCCCAGCGCAGGGCCATCGAGGAATGCCCGCCGGGAGCTGTGCTTGTTATCGACAGCCGCAAGGATGCGAGAGCCGCATCGGCTGGGTCAATACTGATCACTCGCCTGATGCAACGAGGTGTCGAAGGCATAGTAACCGATGGCGGATTTCGGGATTCTCCGGAAATAGCCACCCTTGCCTTTTCGGCATATCATCACCGTCCCTCCGCACCGACGAATCTCACACTCCATCAAGCGATCGATATCAATGTTCCCATTGGCTGTGGAGATGTGGCAGTCTGGCCCGGCGATATCGTCGTTGGCGATGGTGAGGGCGCTGTGATTATCCCCGCACATCTAGCCACCGAGCTCGCAGAGGAGGCGGTGGAGATGACAGCGTACGAGGACTTCGTTCTGGAACTCGTCCAAGCCGGAAAATCCATCATCGGCCTTTACCCGCCGACAGACCTCAACAATTTGAAAGTTTTCGATCAATGGCGCAGAACCAATAAACGATAAGGGTCTTCCCAGGGTACTGCCGTTGGTCCAAATCAAGAAAAGGTTGTCAAAAGTACACCCATGAAAATTAACGGGTCGGTGGCTGGTTGAATGCTCTGCTGTAATTCATTGAAAATCCAATGTCGACAATGCAATACCGGTCATCGCCAAAGCATCATCATTTGGACAACGACCGGTTCCTGCACGCAGCTCACCGACTATTGCCAGGTTTGGCTGTTGTACCAAGCGTCCACGTCTTTCTTGGCCTCGTCCTTGGCTTTGCCGTAGCGTTCCTGGATTTTACCCTCAAGTTGGTCCCGCTTACCCGCAATTACGTCAAGGTCGTCATCGGTAAGCTTGCCCCACTGCTCTTTTACCTTGCCTTTGGTCTGCTTCCAATTGCCTTCAACTCGGTTCCAGTCCATGGCGTATCTCCTTTTAGCTGATGTCATTCCAACGCTTATTTGGGAGAAAAAGTTCCGCCAACAACAATGCTGGAGCCTCCGGTAAAAAGGCTCACCGCTGAACGATGAGCCCCCGAGAGACTTTCCCTCGGGTCAATAATATCCAGCGGTAGATATTAAGGAACGATCGGCAGCATTCAGCATAAAGAGGGTGAGTTTTGACTGCCTGGCGATTTAGGCGGCCGACTCAGCTTGCGACGACTTAGCGCCGCCCAAGCTGAATCGAGCACGCCGGCTATCACCAGAATCGCACCAACAGCCTTCAACATCGTCCATCTCCACCAGAGTCTTGAGACTTCGGCCTCAAGGCGAATGAGAGATCTCAAGCGCTTCCGCCCTCACCAAGTGCGGGACAAAGATTATGACCGGTCAACTCAGGAAACTTATCTATTCCGGTGAGATTGAAACATCACGCAAATAGTTCGTAAGATCGGGCTCGCCTATCGAAGGCGCTGTTTTTTGCCCGCGCTCTTGCCGTCGGAGCTTTTCGAACGTTCCTCAAAGCGATCTGCACCCTTGGCAAGGTCCGAACCTTTTTGGGACTCGACCTTCTTCTCATCCGCTGCTGCGCTCTTTCTCAATCCGCGCGCTGCTTCCTTGCCTTTTGCTGTTGGAGCTTGCTCGATACCCATCGCATTTCCTCCTGGCTAACTTCCCTGAGTTCAACGGTTGGATTGTGTGTTCGTTCCGCTATCTGTCGTCAGTCGCGGAATGGATGTGAAGGTGCTTTTCTTGTCTGCTGCCGGCGGCTCACATCGTAAAACGAGGCTCCACCGCAAAGCAAAATTTTATGGATCTTCACGTTCGACCCGTGATGGTCTACGTGTCGAACGAATACCACGCGTCAGCTTTAGCAATCCTTGTCGGTTGCGTCATCCTCGGCGCCCTCGCGAGCATACGCGATAGTGACAGCGCGGCCGATACCACTGTCGCCGCCGGCAATGACAGCGCGCATGTCCTCAAGACGGTTGCTACCTTTACAGGATAACTCCCCGTGATCAGGAATAGGCCGCATCGAACCTGTGTGGCCGAGACAGTCAGACACCTCAGTACCTCATTTCAAGTATGGTCGGTTGACGTCGCATCCTTTATACGCCGGCTTGCTGCTTCATAAGCGTCGTCGACCACGGCTGCAGTCTGATCATAGATGTCTGACGCAACCTCCTTGCCCTTGTCGAGAATGCCTTCTGCCTTATCGGAAATACTGTCTTTGACACTTTCCGCGGCCTCTCCCGCGACAGAATCCTCAACTTGTGTAGGTGGGAGAGCCGCTCCGATCGCTGCTCCAACGGCGAACGCGAGAGCGCCACCTACCAAGGGCTGGTCTCTGAAATGCGTCAGGATCGACTCGTTCAGCCTTGTCGTTTGATCCCGGAACACACGACCGGCGGAAGCAGACGTATCATTAAGCTGACGGGCTTTATCGGCAACCTTGTCGGATAGATCGTGCGCCGTGTCACTCACCTGCTGCCACGTGTCGGAAATCCAACCGGACGCATCATCCAGCATTGCGCCAGCTTCATCCATGATGCTTGTAACACGATTTCCGCTGGCATCTGCAAAACCCCGGTAGCTTCTGCCGCTCTCGTCAATGAAATAGCCGGCGCGTTTCCCTGCTGTATCGGTCAGAGCTTTGAAACGGTTGCCAGCCGCGTCGGCAAAGTGGCTGTAAGTCATACCTCCTTCCTCCTGCATCGGTCCGGTGCGACGGATTTCGCCGGTGATTGTTGCCAAAGGATATAGATCCGCGTCCCTAGCCTTATCGGCGTTTGTCCACTGATTCCTTTGTCCAGTCATTAGCCAAGCCAAACTCACTCCCATGAGAGCCATGGGGATCGGGTTTGCCTTCACAGCGCTACCCAAGTTGGCAGCGTATTCCCCGCCCCCGCTGCTCTTTACGTAGCCAATAACTTCATCGATCAATTGCCCCGGAGACATCTTTTCCTGGATGGCGTCAATTCGTTCTTCAATGCGACGACGATCGCTTTCGATGTCCCGCTGGATCTCGGCTGCATTGGGTTTATCGGCGGTCAGGGTCATGACATTTTCTCCTTGATGACGTTGGCGTCCTTGCCGAGTGAGGTAGTGGTGCGCTCCATTTTCAAGTTGCTGCCACGCAGAGCCGAAATGCCTTTGGACATCAACGCCCATGCAATGAGTCCGACTACGGCGGCGACAATGAGCGCCGCGAGGGCGTTCGCACCTGGTTCTGTGAAACCTTGCGAGACGAAGATGGCGGTCAGTCCGGTTACGAGCGCACTCAGCAGCACGCCCAGCGCGCCAATGGCAAATACCAGTCCAATGGCCAGCACCTCGATCCCACCCAGTGCCCTGGTGAAACTTTCGGATGCCTCCGTCTTGGCAAGATCAAGTTCCTTGCGGACCAGTCCAGTGACGTCTGTGATCAGCCCACGGACCAGCTCAGGCAACGGCCTGCTCTCGTTAACGTCAGTCATTTACGTTGCTCCTCCATTGATCACTCTGGCTATGCGCATCGGTGGGATTGGCCGTCGATTCCCCGGTCGGGCCTCTGTGGGCAGAAGCTGTCAGAAAGCGGCTTGCTGCAAGCCCGGCAAGTGCAGCGACGCCAAGAAATGCCAACGGTTGCCGTCGACCGAAATCTTCCGCCATGCCAGCAACTTCTCTGAGATCACGGTCCTCAATATCCTTCGCATAGGATTTTACCGTCGAGCCGAGTTCCTTGGCATACCTGCCTACCTGTGCGTCTTCTCCAGATTGCATCTCTGCGCCGACCTTTTCCAAGGCTGCCCCGATCGAGGCAGCATAGCGGGCCGCGATATTCTTTTGCTTGGATGCGACTTGTTCGACTTTACCGGAAGCCTCCTGCAGCTGCTCTTTGGCCTTGTCTTTTACGGTGCCAAAATCATCGGAGGCTTTGCGCGTGAGATCATCAAATGATCGCTTAGTCTCTATGGTCCCAGAAATGGCATCCGGCTGATCGCCCCGAACAGACGAACCAGATCGAGATCTCGTCTCTTTTTGAGAATGGTCTTGCATCGTTTCCTCCCAGTCGTCGCGGTTGGTACGCGGTGTTGAATTGCGTCACGAACTTTAGGCGGAGGTAAAAGTTCCCGGTCTTCGTATGAATTTGAAAATGACAGCGTTGGTCATAGCCGTTTCGAATGATCGTCATCGCAGCACGGTTTTCGGGATCCGTGGATGAGGTATGCGAGACCTTCTGTTCAAACAGTGGATGGACGACTGTCTTCACATTTTCGAGGACTGCCGCCGCGCTTAACAATCGCCGGAACAAAAGCCCTGAGCGATGGTTGATTGCAGATCACAAAGGAGGCCTTTTCATGAGGATCATAAAAAGACATATTAATGCTCGAGAAGGCGGTGACGGATATACCGTCGCGTTTGTCTACGAGGATGGAAAACGGGTTTTGGTTGATCTGTCCGCTGCGAATTCTGTCGGCCTCGGCCAAGACGAGCTTATTCGGCAGGCAGCGCGCTTGCTCGACCAAATAGACGAAAGCGGGGTGCGAGGGGATTTGCCTCCGCATGATGCCGCAGAAGGACGGAACGCGCCAGGTGCGCAAACGGCGAGCTCCTCGGGAACGGATTTTTCGACTACTCCTGATCAACCGGAGGGGCCGGTTGCCGCAAAAGACCCCCTCCTTGAGGAGCAGGACGACGACGCCAACATTGTGGGGCTCGAGGGCGAAGGCATTATCAAGCCTTAGACGTGCAGGCGCATTGGGCCGGCGGGCCAAGATGTCAGGCGAAGATCAACCGCGTTCTTCCAATAGTTCCGAATAGCGATCCGAGAGGCCAAAGGTCCGTCACTTGTCCTTTGAGACAAATTTGTTAAAGCGGCTCATTTTACCATCTGCAGTCTTGTCCTGATAAAGGAAAGCCAGCTTTCGTTGGTCAAAAACCTGGAAAAAGTCTTTCCACGAAATCTTCTCAAGGCCTTCTTCCGGCTCACCGAAATCAATACGCAGGACACCGCCTTCTCCGCTTTCCGCGACTTTAGATGGAACGCCGTTACGCTCTTCTGCCCAGCGCTGGATGGTCTTGTGATCCGTTGTCGTTTTGCTGTCTGTCATCCTCTTTTCCTCGCTCCGTTGACATTGCGCCGTGCAGCTACTTGGCGGGTGCTCGCCTATCGCGTTCATTTTCCTTCGCATCGTTCTTGAAGGTGGCATCGCCGTCAGATTTGCCCGACAGCACTCGAGGGTTTGCACTTGCAATACCGTCATTGGTCGAGCCGTGCCGTGTGCGGGCATACTGCCCCTTGGCATCCCTCTGCGGTGAACTCGTTAGGTTGTCTTTTCCGGGTATTTTGGCCATGTTATCTCCTTTGCAGGACAGCTCGTGATCGAACTGACTACTTGTTTAAATCCTCCGCCATCATCAAATGGTGTTCCAAATCCGGGCGAGTTTTTGCGGCCCGAGCCTTTAGATCAGCGTTTTCGCCCCCGTCGCCATACCGTTCAAAGAGATCGAGCTTGCTCGACTCGATCCCGAACATGTCACTCGCGGCAGCCTTCAGTACGAAATCCTGTGTCGTAGGTGCAGCGCCTATCAAAGAGTGAACTCCCGTTTTTTTCGGTAGCCGACTTGTGCAAAGGCGGGGCCGGCCAGCAGGATGGCAAGCGCAGTCAGAGCGAATGGTTTCATGGCAATTCTCCTGTTCCTCTGTTCCATCCAACGTCCCGCTTGCCGCAATGTTCCTCGTGCGACTACAGGTATGAGGACATATTGATGGGTTCGTCGTTTCCATTCCCCGGATGGGTTTCGGAGCGGACCGCCGAAAAAACACGGTGCCGATCAATATCGCTTTATCGTTGGCTCTTGCGACCGGGACCCGATCCGCTTGCAAGACCGTCTTGCATTGCCCTCTCCCGGCTTGACGAGAGTGATATCGCTGTTCGCCAGGGTTCTGTTTCGGTTGTTGCCGGCCCGAAGAACACACCTATCATCCTGGACTGCTACAATATGAGGCCCCTTCTTCGTGCCAAGATGCGTTAGGCACAAAATTGAGAAGATGTTGTAGGTCCGGTTGGAACTATCGAGCGTCCAGCATGTTCGCCTTCAATACAAAAAGGATGAACGCGATGGACAAAAATTCACAACTTCCGGTCCGGGAAACGGCCAAAGAGGCGCGTCAGGGTCTTCTCGGCAAACCGATACTGATGGTGTTGATCGGTGGTCTATTCTTAGCCGCAATAGCCTGGGGCGTTGCCGAAATTTATGGCGAGAGCACCGATGATAGTGCCACACAAACAAATCACGAGAATAACGCGGGTAGTCAAAATGCCCAGCCTAACGATGTTACAAGTCCTTCCCCGGACCTGCCGAAGGTGAATCCTCCGCTAGACAAGGATCCCACGCCGCAAACAGGGACTGGCGGCGATAGCCAGACAAAAAACCCGGCAGGCACGGTGCAATAAGGGAGGGGGCGGAGCATCAATGATAATGTCCGATACGTCCCTTTGCTCTGTTTCGCCGTGAAAGCAGGCGCGATGGTGGCGAAAATTTCGATTTCGCCGGCAGAGCTTCGTTGTCTTAGCTTAAGTGTGAACCAGTCGTGTGATACTTCCAAGCAAACTGTGATCGTCGATAAAAGCGACGTTCCTGATCCCTGTGCCTATCCGCCTCGTCCAATTTTCTCAATAGATCTTCGAACATGCGATCCGATGCGACCGGAAGCTTGTATCGCGATCGTAGCGCTTCTCTAAACGCGCGCATACTCACCTGTTCCTTAACATTATGGAGCCGCTTCATTTTGTTCAACTCATCATATTCGTCTGTCATCAGAACGGTCCCAAGAGAATTCCACCACCAACTTCGAGACCGCCGAATCGTTCCCCGTGAGCAACAAAATCATCGCGGCACGGGCCATGGAACGGCCAAAGTCGCCGGCGGCAAACTTCAGCGACGGGTCTTCCGCAAAAATGCACGCCGTCTGAAACCATTCTGGAGTGGAAAACGTTCTGGCTCTGGCTTTTAATGGAAGGTGTTCGTAGATTGTCCGATAGCAAGCATCGATCGGCGAAACTGCATGGTGACCGCCCAGCTGCATCCTCTGAAAGAGGATACCTGGACCGGAAGGAGCTCGCCGCAAGCGCATTCGAACGCACCCGCATGCCAATGCTGGTGACGGATGCCCAGCAGCCGGATTTTCCCATCGTTCTGGCCAATCAGGCCTTCCTGAACCTCACCGGCTACAGTGCCGAAGAGGTCGTCGGGCGAAACTGCCGCTTTCTTCAGGGACAGGGAACATCGCCCGCCGCCATCGCAGAGATCAGATTTGCGCTCGCCCATGAACGTGAAGCAAACGTGGAACTGCTGAACTATCGAAAGGACGGTTCAGCGTTTTGGAATCAACTCCATCTTAGCCCTATCCGCGACGACGACGGCCGATTGTTCTACTACTTCGGCTCGCAGATCGACGTCACTGAATATCGCAAGGTCCAGTACCTTGAGGCAACGGAACACCGCCTGCTCAAGGAAGTCGATCATCGCGCCAAGAACGTGCTGGCGGTGGTGGAAGGGATCGTCAGGTTGAGCCGATCCGACGACGCTGCCTTGTACGCAGCATCCATTCAGCAACGGATTCAGGCTTTGTCGCATGCCCATGCGCTGCTCGCCGAGCGCGGCTGGCAGGAGATCGAGCTCGGTGAGATCATCAAGCGACAAGTGGAAACCTTTGCGAGTGAGCGGGTCTCAATGGAAGGCCCGGAGATTCTCGTTCCGGCGGCTATCGTCCAACCTTTGGCACTTGTCGTGCACGAATTGCTTATCAACGCGGCAGTACATGGGTCACTGAGTGCCCCGTCGGGCCAGTTGAACATCCACTGGCAAAAAGTACCGGGACAAGGGGGCTTCAAACTTCGTTGGCAAGAAACGGGGGGGCGTCCCCCATCGTCCCATCGTCAGCCCGGTTTTGGTACGGCGATGGTCGGAGCGATGATAGAAAAGCAGCTTCTTGGCAAGGTAGACCGAGAATGGTCCGATGACGGCGTTGTCGTTGATATCGTCGTACCCATGGACAGCTGATTGTCGGCAGCACCAACCGGAGCTGTCATTGAGATGGCCTCGAGCAACCAAGCACAGTTCGTTGACGACGGTATGCCGAGCGACGTTGCAGGTTGCTATCATAGAAGACTGCAGCACGATCGCGCATCGAGGCTTGCGTCATAAAATCCACTCGCGAAATTGTCAGCTGAAAACTCTAGCGAAGCAGCAGCGTTCCCGAACGCTTCGCATTGAGCGCCATTTGTCATTCACTGGACGGTTTGAAGGCGGTGCCCATTTTCTTGGGAACAAATCACTCTTCGTCGGGCTTAGAGCACTCGTCACAAGTTCCTCTTTGGAGAAGTCCGATGAAAGCACTGACCTGGCACGGCAAGGGCGACATGCGCTGCGAGAGCGTGCCGGATCCCAAGATTGAACATGGCCGCGACGCTATCATCAAGGTGACCGCCTGCGCCATATGCGGTTCGGATCTTCACATTTTCGACGGCGTCATTCCCTCGATGGAACACGGCGACATCATCGGTCACGAAACGATGGGCGAAGTCGTCGACGTTGGTGCGGACAACAAGGCGTTGAAAGTGGGCGACCGCGTCGTGGTGCCGTTCACCATCGCCTGCGGGGAATGCTTCTTTTGCAAGAAGGGATATTTTTCCGGCTGCGAGCGATCCAACCCCAACAAGGCAAAGGCCGCGAAGCTTTGGGGAAGTTCGCCGGCCGGGCTTTTTGGTTATTCGCACCTGCTTGGCGGCTACAGCGGCGGTCAGGCAGAGTATTTGCGCGTGCCCTACGCCGATGTCGGGCCGATGAAAGTGCCGGACGGACTATCGGACGAACAGGTGCTGTTTCTTTCCGACATCTTCCCGACGGGATACATGGCCGCGGAGTTCTGCAATATCCAGGAGGGAGACACCATCGCCATCTGGGGTTGCGGACCAGTCGGACAAATGGCGATCCGCAGCGCTTTCTTGCTTGGTGCCGATCGGGTTCTCGCCATCGACACCATCCCCGAACGCCTGACCCTGGCGCGTTCAAGCGGAGCGGAAACCCTCGATTTCCGGCACGAGGATATTTACGACCGCATCATGGAATTGACGAACGGCAGAGGCGCTGACGCTTGTATCGACGCGGTCGGCACCGAGCCGGATACGATGGCAAGCTTCGATTCCGTCGTCGACCGCATCAAGGTTGCAACCTTCATGGGCACCGACCGGCCGCATGTGCTGCGTCAGGCGATCCACTGCTGCCGCAACTTCGGCACGGTTTCCATTGTTGGCGTCTATGGCGGCTTTGTCGATAAAATACCGATGGGCTCGGCAATCAATCGCGGACTGACCTTTCGCATGGCGCAGACCCCGGTTCAGCATTACCTGCCGATGCTCATGGAGCGCATTGAAAAGGGGGAGATCGACCCATCTTTCGTCATCACCCACCGGGCAACCCTCGAAGAAGGTCCCGAACTTTACAAGACATTTCGAGACAAAAAGGACGGCTGCATCAAGGTCGTCCTCAGGCCCTGATCGGAGACCATGATATGGCAGATACAGCGCGTCCCCTTGCCGTCGTGACCGGCGCTTCGTCCGGCATCGGACTTGAACTTGCGAAGGTCGCGGCCGGCGAAGGCTATGATCTTGTCATTGCCGCCGACGAACCGGACATCGAAGGGGCCGCGGAAAAATTGCGGTTAAAGGGCGCGACGGTCGATGCCATAACGGTCGACCTGTCCGACGTCGAGGGGGCCGAGAAGTTCTGCAAGTTCATAGCCGACAAGGGCAAACCCGTTGACATTCTCCTCGCCAATGCGGGCCGCGGACTTGGCAAGGGCTTTCTCGACCAGGATCTCAACGAAGCGCTGCATGTTGTCGACACCAGCATCACCGGCACAATCGCTTTGATCCATAAGATCGGCAACGAGATGCGCGCCCGGGACGAAGGACGCATTCTCATTACCGGATCGATCGCGGGCTTTATTCCGGGCACCTATCAGGCGGTTTATAACGGTACCAAGGCCTTTCTCAACAGTTTTTCCTTCGCCCTGCGTGAAGAGCTTGAGGACACAGGCGTGACGGTAAGCTGCTTGATGCCGGGTGCGACGGACACCCGCTTCTTCGAGTGCGCGCAGATGTGGCACGGGCCGGATTCGACGCCATGATGGGCAACGAGGGCGATGTCGTCAGTGGCTGAAAGAACAAGTTCCAGTCGGCAATTGCGAACATCACACCGTCGGGAATGCTTGCCGGGAAGCATGCCAAAACAGCAGCACCAGGATCGGCGAAGGAATAGCCAACGATGCCCGTCATCACGACGACCGATCTCGATGTCGCCAACAACGATGACGGCCCCAGCGATGGGTTGGGAAACGTCCGCGAGTTTGGACTGTCCGGGCGGCTACCTGGCAAAAACGTCCTCGACACCACAGCTAGCAAAACGCGGAAGCCGGGCGACCGTCCTTCGTTGGCGTAAGAGACTTGGTTGGCTCAGTTCGCATCGCGCCTCTCAGTCGCATTTTGGATTCTCGACTAAAGCTAGTCTGCAGTGGTTACGCGTAGGAAAATTGCTGCCGTGAAAGATCGTTCCCCCGAAGAGATCCAACAAAGACGCGAACGGCGAGCCGAGCGCCGGCAAAAGCAACGGCTGACAAATCTACAACGCGCGGCAAAGATGCACGCAGTTCGTATTTCGAAGGAAGACGTGCTTGAGCCCGTGGCCCCGTCCAATCGTCTCCGGGATGGCGTCCATGTCGGGTGTTCCGGCTGGTACTATTGGCATTGGAAGGGCAAAATTTATCCAGATGAAGTTCCATCAAGTCAATGGTTTTCGATTTACGAACAAAGTTTTGAAACCGTGGAGCTCAATGCACCGTTTTATGCTTGGCCAACGGTTGCGACAGTCAAGTCATGGCTACGCCAGGCGACTGGCGACTTCATCTACACGATCAAAGTATGCGAACTGATCACTCATATTAAGCGTTTTGACGGTACCGAACCTTTGATACGCGATTTCGGATACATCGCAGATTTACTCGGGGAACGAATGGGCTGTTTTCTGTTTCAGCTACCGCCAAGTGTTCGATACGACCCGATATTTCTTAAAACGATCTTGCAGCAACTAGATCCACGTCACCGCAACGTCGTCGAATTTCGTCACAAAAGCTGGTGGAACGAGGATGTCTATGCCGCTTTTCGCGCGGCCGGAGCGATCTTCTGCTCCTGCAGCGGACCGCGACTTCCAGATGAACTGGTCAAAACCGCTGACGACATCTACGTCCGGTTCCACGGAACCAAGAATTGGTACCGTCATGACTACAGCGACGACGAATTAGTGATTTGGGCTGAGCGAATCCGGAAGTGCCGCGCTAAAAATGTTTGGGTGTATTTCAACAATGACCGAGACGGTCATTCGATCAAAAACGCAAAAGCGCTTGTAGAACTCCTGACTGAAAAAAATGCTGGTTTGCGCACGTAGAGAACGTGATGAAAAACCTGGCAGGTGGTTCGCCGAGTAATATTGGCGTCGTTATTGATCGGGCCGTTCATAGCCAATGCGTCGGTGGCTGTTCGGCGCTGACAGGCTGGCTGGGTATTTGATCCGGAATTGTCGGCGCATATTTTCTCGTCGCGGTCGGTCGGCCCACGGTTTGCAAATCGAGGCTGTCTGAGCACTGTCAAAACATTCGGCCCCGCTCAGGGATTTGCCAAGGTGCCCTCGACTTTAGGCCTAGTGCAACCGAACAGGATCAATGCTTGAATGTAAAGAACCTTGCCCATGCCGCTCATCAGCCGCTAGGATTGAGGGGGCTGCTTGAATTGAGGAGCTCGGCCTCTTCGTAAAAGTGCCAATCCTGTAAGCAGCATGCCGGCTCCCCAAACAAGGAAGCCAATATCCCAATAAACCCAAAGCTCATGCCGTACGGTTTCGTTGACATGGTGAAGGCCGAGCAGATGATGGCCAACGACACCCTCGATCAAGTTGAACAAACCAAAGCCAATCAGCATAGTTGCCAAGAGTACAACTGCCGACCACTGACAATGTCGTTTGCGCGCGGTATTCCACAAGACGACCAATCCCGAGGCAGTGAACACATACGTTCCGGCGTGGAAAAAGCCGTCGAGCATCGTATTAAACTCCAGATTTTCAACGCTGTCGGCAGGATATCCCGCGCTCGTTGCCATGTGGTGCCATTGCAATATCTGGTGCAGGACAATCCCGTCGAAAAACCCTCCAAGGCCGAGGCCGAGGAGTATGCCTCCCAACACCGGAAATCCTTTGTGCTCTTGTCCAAAGGCCTGGTCCTCAGCTCGGGACAAATTTGTGTTCATTTGATCCAATCCCCTTTGTCCGTCAGTAACTGTTCCACAGCGCGGACGTTCCCTGCAGGCGACAATGTTAGACGGTGCGCAGCAGGATGGAGGGAACTGCAGCCAACATAACTTTGTGGATGCATGCGGGCAGAGGATGTCGCATCCCGTTGCCCATCGCGTTGGGTTTCAGTGCGATTTCGAGACGCTGGTCGCGCCGTTGTAAGGTTTCCATCGGGATCCGCGTTCAATGAACGCTAGATTTTCCTGCGGGGGATGTTCCTCGCTCTTGACAGTCCTGCTGTGGAGCGGAAATCTTCCCAAGGATCAACCATGGGTGCAGCTATGCGCGTTTGGGCGTTGTCGACGGTGAAGTCGTCGGGTCCGATCAAGGGGCTGAGTTCGTCCCACGCAAGAGGCATGGAGACCGCAGCACCGACACGAGCGCGGGTGGGGCTTGCCGTGCAGGCGCGCGAGATGCCATCGACCGTCAAGCTTTCCCCATGGAGCTTCGAGAGCCCCTTGGCTATGCTCTTGGCTATCCTCCATGGGGCCCATGTTCCGCGGTCCCAAATGATGACTGGGCCCCACCATATTCCCCTTGGGGAATCGTCCCTTCGAACCCGTTTTATTCGATTGGATGGTCTCATTAGCACCCATCCGGTGGACATTCTTTTATGGCAACACGCCAACACGATCATCCCTCGCCATCTGGCTCCAGGGGCATTTGGAACGTAAAGCGCGTTTCGACAGGAGAGGAGGCAACCACCAACGTTCCATCATGAGCTTTGGCAATCTCCGATGCGATGTGCAGGCCAAGCCCAAGTCCTTGCGGACTGTCTCGACCATCTCCGCGGAAAAACGGATGGAACAGTCTGTTCATCGCCTCCGGGGGAATAGGATCTCCTCCATTGACGACGCTTATTTCCAGCTTTTCACCCGTCGTGCTCGCCAAAAATTGGATGGGTGTGTCAGCAGCACCGTGTGTTAACGCGTTGCCCAGAAGATTTGACGCCAGCTGACCAATACGGCCCCGGTCACAGTAGACCTTATGTGTAATCTTAAAATGCGTCTCAATGAGCCTGGAGGGCGATCCCACGCGAAGTTCGTCCACAACCTGCTGCAAAACCGGCTCGAGCGGTTCGCGCGCATCAAGCGCCACAGTAATACCGCCACCTAGTCTTCCTTGCGCGAAGTCGAGCACATTGTCGATCAGATCGGACATGCGCGAAACACTGCCTTGCATGAGCGCGACAATCTTTTGCGCCCGGTCGCTCAACTCTTCCTGCAGGAGCATACGGGTGCCAGCGTTTATCGAGGCGAGCGGATTGCGAAGATCGTGCCCCAGCACGGCAATGAATTGCTCCCGCAGTTCTGCCACTGCCTGTTCCTCGGTCAGACCAGCTTCGGCGAGCACTTTTGCAGCGATGGCCTCGCCTTTGGCAGCTTCCGCCGCAGTTCGCAGGTCGACCAAATTTCGTTCGTAGCGGCGGCGCTGGGCCGCCTGGAAAATGGTGACGCGGGTGAACAGCAAATTGCCTGCGTCGTCACGCCGTTCCATGGCATTGGCAAGTACCGGCAGTTTCTTGCCGTCTTTGGTGACGAGGTCGAGTGCGACCTCGTTGAAGAAGCCTTGCATCCGCAACAGGGGCGAAAAATGCGTTTCATAAAACACGCGTCCGGCGATCGTCAGAAGCTCATGAAGCTTCTTTCCAAGCAATTCCGCCTGCGAGAAGCCAATCCAACCTGATAACGTGGCATTGGATTTGAAAATCCGACCGTCGGGACGCAGCGACAGATACCCGCACGGAGCATTTTCGTAGAGGTCTTCAAAATCCTCGGTGGGAGTGCCGTGCGGATCGCCCGGCACGGTCTCAGACAAAGGCTTTTATCGCCGCAACGACTTCGTTCGGCGCACTCAGATTGGGGCAATGGCCCGTCGCGTCCAATATTACCATCTCGCTCTTTGGAATATGCTGTTGAACATATGCGCCTACCTGCTCCGAAGCAATGATATCCTCCCGACATTGGAGAATCAGTGTCCGGGCGGTGACTTTGCTGAGGTCATCGCGATTGTCCGACATGAAGGTCACGCGGGCAAATGCCTTGGCGATGTCGGGATCGGTCCTGCAGAAACTGTTGGTCAGTTCCTCTCCGAGCTCGGGCCGATCCGGATTGCCCATTATGGCGGGAGCCATGGCTGCGGACCATCCAAGGTGATTGTCGGCAAGGGATTCGAGCAATTCTTCAATTTGTGCATGACTGAAGCCGCCGATGTACTCGCCCTCATCGAGGTATCGCGCGGAGGGTCCCACCAAAACAAGGCTCTCAAACATCTCGGGAACCTTGATGGAAGCCATCACCCCGATCATCGAACTCACTGAATGCCCGACAAATACAGCATCCTTCAAGCCGAGCTCAATTCCGATCTCCGCCAGATCGTCGGCGTAGCCTGCAAGCGTGGAATACTTGGTCGTATCATATGCGGCCAGGTCTGATCCGCCAGCACCAACATGATCAAATAGAACTGTCCTGAACTCATCTTCAAATGCGGGCGACACGAAACGCCACATGTTTTGATCGCAGCCAAAACCGTGGGCGAACACGATTGTCCGCTCCCCGGTGCCTGAGATTTTAACGTTGTTGCGCCTTAGAATTGATGTCATGGACGTTAGCTACCACCAATTTGTGCGGCGAGATACCTTGATGAGATCAACCGCTTGATCCAACATAAGTGCCGATCAGAACAGATCGCCGTTTTTTTCGTGAGGTCTTCTCGCTTGCGCAATGCTTCGTTCGCCCCAGATTGTCTTCACGTCACAACAGATCTCGTTTTTTTGATTTGATCTACCATTATCCGGAGTGGTTGGTGAAGATCAGCTATAAGATCGTCGGGTTCTTCCAATCCGATATTCACCTCACGGTTCCCCCGCTGAAATCTTCGCCACCTTGCGCAAGTTGGGGATGAGTCATGGCGTGGGAGGCGACCCTTCCCTAACTGTAACCAGCTCTAAACAGTGTTAGTCGATCGACGAAGTTGTCGACGTCGTGGGGGGCAAATATTTCCTCAAACACAATCGAGGACACTCGCCGACCCAGTGAAGTCCGTTTCCATGTCTCGTGACCTGGCGACGATGGCAGAGCCGGATGAAGCACGTTGAATGGCCGATTGTTCAGCAAGCCAACTCGCGTTGGCGGTACCGGTGCATGGCTGCCGGCCTTGTAGACGGCGAGGTAACCGAGGCGATTGCGTACTGCCCCCTGGGAGCACGAACGTGTGCACGAGCACCCTCCAGTTCAGCAATCCGTGCACCCAAATTCAGAACAGTAGGCGTTCCATAAAGTCCATAATTGTAACCGACCTCGATCTGACGCCAATCGTTGTGAGCAGTTCCCACCCTGTCAAAGACCACTGTCGACCCCGAATAGGTCGGAGTGGCAAGCGCCTGAAATTCGCCGACTGCTTTCTGTTGCGGGTTCAAGAGCCTGGTTCGCCAATGCATTCGGTATCCTCAGGAGATGATGCTGCTGTGAACCACTTGACCCATCCCAAATCATTTTTGGACCAGAAATGTTCCGAAGCGGAACGATGTTCCAAGTCCGCTGTTTCCTATGGCGCGCGCCAACTCGGTGAAGAGAAGGCTTATTCGTTTTCAACCCACGCTTCTAAATTTGCTGCCCGGCGAAAGTGTCCACCAAAAAAGAGAGCATTCTCCGATGCGTTTCCTCCGAGACAACGGTCTAACCATTGCCCTATTGCTCGCCTTCTTCGCAAGTATGACCGGTATGGCTTACTCAGGGTGGGGCCACGAAAATCATGAATTGACCAGGCATCATCTCCCTGCCATCGGATTTGTTGCATACATCACAAGCGAAAATTTCTTTTCGGCGTTATTTGAAAACTGGGAAAGTGAGTGGCTGCAGATGGCGACTTATGTGGTCCTCACCGCATATCTTTTTCAAAGAGGATCGTCGGAGTCGCACGACCCCGACGATAACTCCACGGGCTCCACGGACAAGGAGCCACCGCCGCGATCCCACAGCTGGATTTACGAGCATTCTCTCGGACTGGCGTTAGGTTTGCTTTTCGTTTTGTCGTTTCTGGGCCATTTCTTTGCGAGCCATTCTGCGTACAACTCCGATGCAGCCGCCCATGGTGAGACTGTGCAATCCGCGCTTGCTTATCTTGGCAATGCACGGTTCTGGTTTGAATCCTTCCAAAACTGGCAATCGGAATTTTTTTCGACGGCCACGCTCATCGTGTTCTCCATCTTTCTGCGCTATCGCGGATCGCCTGAATCAAAGCCGGTTGAAGCACCCGATAATCAGACCGGAAATTAACTTGGCCTTATAAAGATCTCGGCCGTCACGACCGAAAGGCAGCCGAAGAACCATTCGGCATATTGAGAATACGTCGCGCAAAGGGACATCGCCACACACCCTGGACGACAATCTCGACTAACTTTTTTCTTCTCGCTTCACAACGCGGGATCTAAACTCTCTGACGCGAAGGACGTTGTTTCGCGGCTGAAAATAACCACCCGGGAGCCTCGTCCCGAGTGGCCAAGCTGAGACTTATGGCATCATCTGACTGGTCTGACGCAAACGATCGCGTTCTTTTAGCACATCTTCTTCTGTGTATTCGGGCAAGGATGCATCGAACCTCTCCCACCCGGCTTCACGATACGAGGCGCGGCGTGCGTCAAGATCAACAGGTGCATGGTCCTTAATGATGGCCTGAGCAACTTCGGCCTCACTGTCTTCAACTCGTGCAGAAACCAGGGTGCTGCCACGGCGAACGCCCTCGGCATAAACGTGTGCGTCTTCTTCATCAACGCCCTCATCTGTCAGAGACCCTATAATGCCGCCTGCTGCGCCACCGGCGACTGCGCCAGCTACCGCACCTGCCGCGGTGGCGGCGAGCCAACCTGCGGCCACCACGGGACCGATACCCGGAATGGCGAGCAACCCGAGTCCGGCAAGGAGCCCTCCGGTGCCGCCAACCGCAGCACCGATTCCAGCACCGGCCGCAGCACCCTCCCCGGCCTTGCTCTCGCGCTCGTCGCCGTCGCGACCAACAATACTAATGCTGTCTGAAGAAATGCCGGCATCTTCGAGTGCGCGAACGACGGCGCGGGCATCGGCATGATTATCGTAAAGCCCTGTTACTGTTTGCATTTTCCATCTCCCTTAATTTTCTCACCCAACTATTTGGAAGTAGATAACCGTTTGCTCAGGTGAAGGTTCCAGCCAACCAGTACTGGAGCATTTGCCGTTGTCCGAGGAACGGCGGACTGCATTGGGGCGCCCTTTGGCTAAACTCTTAATCGAATGGACAAAAAGGACGCCGCGGAGAAAGGGGAAAGATAGTCTTCGCGACACCATAAATCGAACGACTACGCATCTCATATTGAATTGGTCGCTCCTACCTTAACGGTGGAACTGGTCCTGGCTCAGGATTGGGATAGGCGGATCGTCCGGCAGGGGCGGGCTCGGTTCTGGCTCTGCGGTAGGTATTGGATCACCCATATCAATGTCTCCTCGTGATGGATTCTAACTGCTACGCCACTGGATTGTCCGCTCGATAGACGCTCTGTGAACGATACCTCGAAACTCCTGGGAGGGAGGGCGGTTGCTTGAGCCGATGCCAGTTAAATGATTGCGAACAAATGGGACAGCGCCATGCCAATAATGCCGTCCCAGGCCCGGCGGACGACATGGAAACCTTGATGCGGAGAGTGACGCTCCCATTACAGTATCCGGCTGTCATAGGCCCAGTGAAGCAGCGCCTGCCGCTGGCGCCGGCGGCACCAAGGGTCGCAGGGCTCGCAATGGTGCCTGATCTGGGCGATGTGTCGCCGCATGGCCTTCCAGCGGACGACTTGACGCTCGTCCTCGCCGGGCATCCTGCGGCCGAGGAAATAGCGGCAATACCACTGAAACCAGCCTCGCGGATCGTCCGGATGGATCCATCCCCTTGCTCGCCAGACGCTGAGCGGCTGACTGGCGTCAACACCGAAGTAGTTGAGCAAGGGATCGCGCGCAGCCGGCGCCAGGCGAGCTTCCTCGAACCAACTTTCAGGGAATTCGTGCCGGCAGTCGGTCATGTATTTGCCTGCGAAGACCCCAAGCGTCAGCAGGTCCGGCGGCGTAAGGCCCGGCCGGAATTCCGCATGGAACTTGCCTCCCATGGGTGCCGTAAGGGCGTAGCGGTAGCCCTGCTGCATGCGGTCGTTCACCTCGATCCATCTGACGCCCAATGAATGCACTCCCCCTCCTAAACACGCACCGGCGATGGGTTACGCCGCCAGATCGCGAAGTTGAGCACCGAGGCGAAGCTTACCCATGCCAGATAGGGCAGGAGCAGCACTGCTGCCCCAGCGCTGATCGGGTAGAACAGCAAGATGGTCGCCGCGATCGAGAGCCAGACCAGAATGATCTCGAAGAAGGCCAGGTCCGCCCGATGAAGACCAAAGAAGATCGGCGACCAAGCTGCGTTCAGCATCAGTTGAAGCGTGTAGACGGTGAGTGGCAAAGCGGCGTCGGACAATCCGCCTTCGCGCCAGACCAGCCATCCGGACAGGGCGATTGTCGCGTAAATAAGCGCCCACACGGGCGCGAAGAGCCGATCCGGCGGGCGCCACGCCGGCTTATCCAACCGCTTATACCATTCTCCCGGACGAAAGATCGCGCCGGTGGCACCGGCGCCGAACGTGGCTAGCGCGAAACCCAGAAGCATGAGGAGGGAAATCATATCCATTGGAACCGTATCGCAGTACGATGTCGAGAGGCCGCTCGTCATATCGAGCGGTCTCTCGTTTCAGATCTACCGGCCACGTTGCGCAGCAGCTTCCCCCGCGCCGATTGCGGAGACCAACGGCATGAGCTGCCATGCCGCCGACAGCCCGACCAGCGTGTAGACGATGCGGGCAAGAGCCGAACCGGCCCCAAAGATTGCGGCGACCAGGTCGAAGCCGAACAGGCCAACAAGGCCCCAGTTGAGACCGCCGACAATTACGAGGGCGAGCGTCAGAATATTCAAGAACTTCATGTCATTCTCCATGGTTGTCTGTCGGGTGAGCGATGGCGCCTCTGGCCGGGCGCCAAGGGAAAAGGCGATCAGCGCTTCGGCGGCAGGATCACCCGGTCGATGACGTGAATGACGCCGTTGGAAGCAGCGATGTCGGTCCCGGTGACGTTCGCGTCATTGACCTTGACCGAACTGCCTTCCACCTCGACGTCGATCATCTTGCCGTTGACCGCTTTCGCTTCGTCGACGCCGACGACGTCGGCGGCCATCACCTTTCCGCGAATGACGTGGTAGGTGAGGATATCGATGAGCTGCTCCTTGTTCTCGGGCTTCAGCAAATCCTCCACCGTGCCGGCGGGCAGCTTGGCAAAGGCGGCATCGGTCGGCGCAAAAACGGTGAAAGGTCCGGGTTCCTTCAGGGTGGATACGAGCCCGGCAGCATCGAGCGCCGTGGCAAGCGTCCTGAACTGGCCCGCCTCCACTGCCGTATCGACGATGTCCTTTTCGGCAGCTTGCGCCTGGAAGCCGACGGCTGCAATGGCAGCCACAGCGGCTGCCAATACGCGGTTCATCCTCATGGTCATGCTCCTCTGTTTAACAAAAACGCGCCTCAAGCCGAGACGAATGAACTATCATGCGAGGAAAAAGTCTTTTCTCGCCAGTAATTTTTTCGTGACGGGAATATATTTTCTATTGACACGAAAATTCGGCGTGAGATCTTGTCGCCCCACGAAAAGGAGTTGATAAAATGCTGTCCGACACGCTCGCTAGCGAACTCGAGCGCTACAGGATTGGGCCGCGCATAAAGACGCTGCGGCTTAAGAAGAAGATGGGCTTGGTGCAACTTGGCGCCCATACGGACCTGTCGCCCGGCATGCTGTCGAAGATCGAGCGCGGTCAGCTGTTTCCGACCTTGCCCACCCTGTTGCGGATCGCGATGGTCTTCGGCGTCGATCTCGATTACTTCTTCAACAAGGAAGGGCCGCTGGTTGCCGTGACCAGAAGGGATGAGCGTCTGCGGCTTCCAAGCCCGCCAGACGAGGCGACCCCCTTCTATCTTTTCGAAAGCTTGAACTATCCGATCGCCGAACGCCGCATGGACGCCTACTTCGCGGAGTTTCCCGCCAACACGCAGTCTTCGCAACCGCACCGGCATGGCAGCGCGGAGTTCATCTACGTCATCAGCGGCAGGCTGACCGTGAATGTCGACGGCGAAGAGACATCCCTGAACGAAGGGGATGCCATGCATTTCGATTCAAGTCTGCCGCACAGCTATCGCCGGGAGGGCGAGAGCGCCTGCACGGCAATCGTGGTGACGATCCCTGAATAGACCATCTTATTCCGGCGCCTGAAGACAGTCTCGCCTCCCGCCCATGCCATTGTCCTGTCCGTCGACGAAAAGAGCCAGATCCAGGCTCTGGACCGGACACAGCCGGGACTCCCGTTAAATAAGGGCCGCGCATCAAAGAGCACAACCAAGAACCGCGTCCATTCGTCTGGAAGGCAGATCCCGACGAAATCATTGCCGCCGTCACACGTGGGCACCAAGTGTTGGAATCAATCCACTAGCGTATATTCTAATGGCTGAAGCCTGTAAGCCGGGGAGCACGACGATTGTTTCGCGTCAGGCTCGGCCGCCCATCGACATTCATACTTCAAACTGCGAACTGGTCGCGCAATAAACCAGGGAGCCCCTCTAAATTCGAGGTACCCGAGTTAATCCACGTCTGCATCTCTATTGGGTAGTTGCGTCCTGCCAGATTGTGTCGCATATCGACGGGCTTTGAGGGGATGCCGAATATGACCAAATACGCGGGCCTCACCGACTATCTTAAACGTAGGACGGAAGGTGAACTTACTCTGACATTCGATGAGATTGCTGCCATCATCAACGGATACCTTCCGAAATCGGCAGAGCAGTCCCAATATTGGGAAGACGCGGCGAAGATGTGCGCGGGGCACAAAGCATCACAAAGAGCTGGTTATAAGACATATCTCGTACATGGGAACGACAAGGTGCGCTTCATTCGCAGTTAAGTTTTTTGCGAGCGCCCATGAGGGTCGACAAAAAACATACTTGTCTCTGTCGAGAGCATATCGCCGTCCAATTCTTCCGGGTAGCAGTCATGAGTGTGGTGTTAGGAGAGCAAAGTTCTGTACTGAGGTGCGAAAGTTCCGCTCTCCTGCCAGCAAAACGTTGGGAGAGCCCTAAATGGATTGCACGGCTGATCCGGGCGGGCAATTGGAGATCAACGTGCAAAAAACGAAGAAGCTCGGCAAACACTTTGTGTTGGGCCAGACATATCGTGGACGAAACCACGGTTTGGCACTTGAGGACACAAAAGCAGTTCTGCAGGCTGGTCGAAGGGGGATCGCTGACGTCGGGAACGACCAAGCGCCGGCCGCGTTAGGCGGGTTCGCTCGAGTCTAAAGGACTTGACGCCAGCCATGACGAAATCGGTGCCTCATAGAAGATGGCGGCCGATTTCTCAGCCCCCATATGGCTTCTCGTCGTGGGACCAAGAAGAAGGGCCCGATCGACGGGGGCCCTTTCCTCATTTCATTTTGACGTTAGGCTCACGCGACCAAATTCGCAAATTTCCGAGAAGCTCGATAAACGTAGCAACATCCTTTGGCCCGGCAAGCAGGATAACCCCATCATCGAGGCCTTTGGAAATGCCCGCCTTTTCAAATAACGGCAGGGCAGCTGCGGTGTACCCGATGTACTTGCAGTGAGCAAAAGCGTCCGCCACAAAATCCCGTGCCGTCGACTCTTTCAGCAGGTCTATCATGCCGCTTTCCGAGGGTAGAACGGCAACTGCATCATAAAGCACAGAAGGACCACCATCGATCATCTGGTGCCCTTCGATGAACGAGCCGTCTGACGCTTGAGCACCGCCGACCGTCGGGGTAATAATCTCGAAAATCGCTTCTTCTGCGAGCAAGGCCTTTTGAAGTGCCATGACCAGTTTGGCATCAAACCCATCCGTCAACAAAATGCCAAGCTTCCTGCCCTCAAAGCGCTGCGGACCTTTCTTGATTATGCTGAGTGCGGGTGATGGAGCAAGGTCATGCCTTGCAGAAACAGCGGCGTCAGCCGGCGACGGCAAGACTTTCAGGCCCAGACCGCGCGCAACTTTCGCCGCCAAGGTATCGTCAATGTTCAAAAGATGCGAAACCATGCGTTCGCGAATTACCGGCGTTTTGACTTTACTCAGCTCAAACGTCAGTGCTGCGGCGATATGCTTTTGTTCCGGCAACGTCTGGGAGATGTAAAACTGGCGGGCCTGGCTGTAATGATCTGCAAAGGATTCAGCCCGCAGCCGAACTTTTTGACCAGATTCTGCATCGGCAAATGCTCGGAAGCCCTGGTCCGGCGATTCCCTCGGTCCTTCTCCCCATGAATTGGGCTGGTAGTTCACCCGGCCGATAGGGTTGCGCATGGCCATATGTCCATCCTGCTGGAAATTGGCGAAGGGGCATTTGGGCGCATTGATGGGGATATGGGTGAAATTCGGCCCTCCGAGCCGTTTCAGCTGCGTGTCGAGATACGAGAAATTACGGCCCTGAAGCAGCGGGTCGTTGGAAAAATCGATGCCCGGCGGCACGTTCTGGGTCATGAACGCGACCTGCTCCGTCTCGGCGAAGAAATTGTCAGGCATGCGGTCGAGGACAAGCCGTCCGACAGGGATCGGCGGCAAGATTTCTTCGGGGATGATCTTTGTTGCGTCCAGGATGTCGAAGTCGAAATTGTCGGCAAATTCTTGATCGAACAATTGGACCTGCAACTCCCATTCGGGAAATGCGCCGGATTTGATCGAGTCCCACAGGTCGCGGCGATGGAAATCCGGATCAGCGCCATTGATCTTGACCGCTTCGTTCCACACGACTGACTGGAGTCCGAGTTTGGGCTTCCAGTGGAATTTTACAAAAGTGGATTGATCCTGTTCATTGACGAAGCGAAACGTGTGAACGCCGAAACCTTCCATGAAGCGAAACGAGCGCGGGATTGCCCGATCCGACATGACCCACATGATCATGTGCATGCTTTCCGGGGTCAGGCTGATGAAGTCCCAAAAGTTGTCATGTGCCGATTGCGCCTGCGGAAAAGCCCGGTCCGGCTCCTGTTTGACAGCATGGATTATGTCTGGAAACTTTATGGCGTCCTGAATGAAGAACACCGGGATATTGTTGCCGACGAGGTCCCAGTTCCCCTCCTGAGTGTAGAGCTTGACAGCGAATCCTCTGACGTCGCGTGCCAGATCGAACGATCCTTTGTTTCCGGCAACTGTTGAAAACCGCACAAATGCCGGGGTGCGCTGACCCGCTTTTTGGAACAGGTCGGCCCTCGTATATTTGGCCAGGGATTCGTATGTCTCGAAAAAGCCATGGGCTCCGTAGCCGCGGGCATGCACCACCCGTTCCGGAATTCTTTCGTGGTCGAAGTGGAATATCTTTTCGCGGAAATGGAAATCTTCAAGAACCGTGGGCCCCCTTTCGCCGATCTTCAACGAGTTTTGATCATCGGCAACGGGCCCGCCCTGAGCGGTCGTTAATATCGGTGTGGTGCCTTCAGCAACCTGATGCAGTTCGCCACCATTGCCGCGGCGCAACTTCTGATCGTGCATTGTTGCTTCATCAGCAAGTTTTCTTGGTGTTTTAGACATGGTCTGGTCCTCTAAGGAAGCGTGCATATACGGGTGATCCAAGCGGGTTATCTCTTCTTGTTCTTAGCCCCTCCAGCGGAATCGGAGATGCCGTCGAGATCAGCATCGGTCTGCATTTCTTCCTGCAAGGTGGCATCGAGCAAGCCGACGGCGTCAGTTAGCCCCAGCGACGTTGCCAGCTTCTTGAGTGCTCTGTATTTGACGATCTCGTAATGCTCGACCGCCTGGGCACCGGCGATCAGACCAAGGTCAAGTGCCGGACTATCCGCGTACTCCGCGATGATTTGCTCACCCTCTTCGATGATGGCATCTATGGCGGGGCACGTCTTGCCCTTTGCCGGTTTCCCCAAGGCATCGAACACTTGTTCCAAACGTTGAATGTGTGTCTTAGTCTGTTCGAGATGCTTTTCGAAAGCGCCCTTTAGACTTGCCGCCTTCGCAACCGCCGTCATTTTTGGCAAAGCGGCAACGATCTTGTTCTCACCGTAGTAAATATCTTTCAGACCGTCATAGAAGAGGTCTTCAACAGTTCTGATCTGCATGAGGATGCTCCTTGTCAAAAGTGCAACCTTAACTTGCCGCCGCCGAAGATGTTCCCCTGTCGTCCTGATTTAGCGTGATTTTCAAGTGATGAGCTCCCCGGGCCGCTTAATTGCGGTAAGATGAATCTGGCCGGGACAGAGTTTGCCCGTTCAGCTCGCGGCGGATGTCATCTAATGTAGCAGTATCATTGCCTCTTGAGCCGCAGCACAGAATGCGGCGCGCGAATGTTCGAGCATTGAAGGCCGTTCAAGTGACGCATAACAAATAGCCATGGCATCTTCGTACTCCCGCCCACCTTTGTCGGGCCAGTGGTTAAGCATCCAGAACAATGCTTCCAGAGGGCCGTCAATATTGCAGCCAACGCCGCCCGACGTGCGAACAGTTACTGGGATTTGCCAGAATAAATTATTCGCTTTGTTGACCAATGTCGTCGCCGCCCTGTGCCATCCTTTCCTCCTTGTGGGTGGCCACTCCAACCACCGGCGCCTTACTTTGTTCCGTGGATGATACAACGGCGGCAGAAAGCAATCTCAGCTGCAGACGAGGTTTTCCCACCTCCAGCGGCAAGTGCCGCAACTGGGGAACCAATCCTGTCCTTGCAAGTTCGGTACGTTGTTCACGAGCGTTCCGGAGATGGGCCATGTCACCATTAAGATTGCTTGCTCTTGCCTGTGTTATAAGTGCGAGCGCGGCAAGCCTTGCTGCGTTTTCGGATCCCCTGCCCCCGGATTTGACCTACCGTCCGCTACCGACGCAGCCTCTCTCAAGTGTCAGGGCCAATGACGAGGCGCAGAAACCAAAAGTCATGCAACGCCAGCAAAGCCTGCTCAACAAGCGGTATGACCTCGTGAATAAACCCATGCCTGACATCAGCATGTCCGGTGGCCTCAAAAAAGTGCAGGAGGGTGTGCGGGTCAAGCTTTCCGACGGGATGACCTGGGAGGCTTTGGCAAAATTGAGCCCGGACGAGATCCGCGAGAAAAACCTGCTTCCCGAGGGCTTCAGGCCTTTGCCACATGTGAAGCAGGCAACTGGCGGACAGGTCTTCCCGCAAAAGGAAATTGACGAGATCGGCAAACAGGAAAGCCGCGACCTCAAACGCTTTGATGTCGATTTTGATCTTCCCGATCATTTGACGCCAGAGTTTCCCCCTCCGATTTTTTTGACCACTCATCCCGAACTGGGCGACGTGTCGCGGGGAGAACTTCTGACGATCAAAAATTTCCATGAATATATGAACGGCATCATTACGCCGGTCCAGATGGAGGGGCTAAGACTTCTCCTGACACCATTTCCCCAAGAGGAATTCAACCAGACAGAAGACCGCAAGGTTGCGCAGCAGAGCATGGGCGTTGCCTGCCTCGACTGTCACTCCAATTTTCACACCAACGGAGCCTTCCACCTCACACCGGATGTCCGGCCGCAAGCCTCACGTTTCCGCCTCGACAGCACCAGCCTGCGCGGCATGTTCAACCAACAAATCCATGGATCGAAACGCTCGCTGCGTTCAATCGAGGATTTCACCGAATTCGAACAGCGCACGGCTTATTTTAATGGCGACCATGTCAGCGCCACCCGCAAGGGGGTCAACCTGCCCGACAGACCCAATCAAGTTGCCATGATGGCACAAATGCAGAATATCATTGATTTCCCCCCCGCGCCCAAACTCGATCCGATGGGTAAACTCGACCCCGCGAAAGCGAGCGAGCAGGAATTGGCGGGCGAGCGTGTCTTCATGGGCAAGGGCCGCTGCGGCGAATGCCACCTGCCGCAAACCGCATTCCTCGACAACAATATGCATGATCTTAAGCTCGAACGTTTTTATAACATCGGTTACACCGCCAATGATCAGGTCGCCATTCCGGACGGTCCGATCAAGACATTTACCTTACGTGGCATCAAGGATTCGCCGCCCTATCTGCACGATGGACGCCTGCTCACCTTGGCCGACACGGTGGAATACTTCAATCTTGTCCTCGGTGTGAAGCTGACCCAGGACGAGAAGGATTCACTGGTTGCCTACATGCTGACGCTCTGATTGCTACCGACACTATAAGGAGACGTGATATGCGCGATTTTCTGCCGATTGTTCTTATGACGATCATTACCACGCCGGCAGTCGCCCAGATGGGCAATCCCGCGGGGTTTGCACCGGACACACGGATGCAGGAACCGGGCGTACCCGCAGCGCATCAAACGAACAATCAGGATCGGCTTTTCGCTCAGCTTGCGGCGGCGGGTGGACTGGCCGAAATTGATCTCGGAAAGCTTGCCGCAACAAAGGCAGCCGATGCCAGCGTTCGGGAATTCGCTCAGGCAATGGTTCATGATCATTCCGATGCCAACGCCAAATTGAAGGCGTTGGCCGATGCGGCCAAGATATCTTTGCCCGAGACGTTGGACGCCGACCATAAGGCACTAAGGCAGAAGCTGGACGCGGCCAAGGGACGAGCATTTGACGTTGCCTATATCCGTTCGCAGATCATCGATCACCAAAAAACCGCGCAATTGCTGGCATGGGAGATCGGGTCCGGCGAGGACGCGCAATTGCAACAATATTCGGCAGCAAGCTTGCCGACTGTTATGAAACATCTGCGGATGGCGCAAAATATCGCGTCCGCGCTCACTGGACAAGCGTCCCGCGAAATCGTTGCTGCAAAGCATAATTGACGGTATCAAATGTTTTTCAGCGATCCTTGCCCGAGCCCATCGGGTTTCATGGAATAATGTTGCCAGTGTTTTCTCTGACCTGCTGGCCGGCGAACGCCGCCATTCTCTCTTTGTTCCCATCGCATTATTTCGTTCGGGCGATCAAAACGGGATGACGTTCATCGCGATCATCGCCAATGTCTCTGATACCGAACAGACGCTTTTGACGTCTCAACTCCTGCGCGAGGGGAACATGCTCCCCGCGGCGGCCTTCATCCGGAACTGCTGACAGAAGACCGTTTCGGCACAGGCGATTATCATCCCAGCCGAGGTGTTCAAGGATCGGATAAAGGCAAATACCTTCCAGAGGCACACCAGCTGACATAGCAATGCGGGCTTCCGAGCAGACATAACGCAACCACGCCGGACGCGCTTCGTCCTCGATGCCGGTTTCTGCGATAAAAATCGGCTTTCCATACCGAGTGAATGTATCCATCAACATTGCGCTCAAGGGTCTGTATCGTGGGTCATCCGAGGTGAGAGGATCGCCTTCGAAAACCCACTGATTGTGGCGATAGTAATTCACCCCAATAATATCGAGAAGGTTTTGCTGGCCGCCAAGTTGGGGCCAAGAGGTCCCACATATCATGTCCCAGGCTTCGAACTGTGCCCGACGGTGGCCTTCGGCAGCATCGCGTTGCCATGGCCGAGCGGGATCCACCACAACGTTGATGATTGGATCGCAATGGACAAAACGGGCGCGCGGATCAACGTCGAGAATGGCATGCATGGCCGCAATCGACGATCGCACCAGTTGGACCTTCAGTTCAAAACCTCGGCCGTGGGCAAAAGGATTTAAATAGCCAACGTCGCCGCCGCCCCACGCCATGAAGGAAATTTCGTTTATCGGAGCGTAAAAAGGGATGTCGTCACTATGCTCTTTGACTGTTCTGGCAGCCGCAGCGGCGAAAGAGGCAAACCGGGTAACGAATTCCGGTGTCCAGATATCGAGGCCGCAGGGCCAACCGTAATGCAACAAGTCCCAAATGACCTGGGTTCCAGTCTCCCGGGCGGCTTGCAGCATCGGGACGAAACTATCCCAGTGGTAGTTCCCGGTACCACGGTCGATCAAGTGCCAGCGAATACCATCGCGAACCGTCGATATGGAATGCTCGCTCAATTGCGAATAATCGGCTGCTGTAGACATATCGTGTTTCGTTGAGGCGATTATGTCGAGGCGGCGTCCAGAGGCCAATTGATGGGTGGAGCATTCAAACCCGCCTTGAAAGAAGGACTGGAATAGACCTGCTGCCGCCATCATATCCGCTGCTGCATGAGGCTCGGGTATTGGCAAGAAACAATCCCCTTGTAACTTTGATTTGCCGTTTTGTGCCAGATTGGCGCTTGCGGAGGCAGGCGAGAGTCCGCAATCCCCTTGGGCGCATAAGCCCGCAAGAGAGCATGGACCTTTGCCTGCCGTTTCATCGAACCCGAACAGTCGCTTGGGCCGCCACGAACGAAGCCCGATTGTGCAAGGATGGGACAGGATGAACGCGAAAATCATTGGTATCGATGTATCGAAGGATCGTCTGGACGTGCATATACGCCCGACTGGTGAAGCTTTTGCCGTTGCCCGCAACGCGGAAGGGCTCTCCGAACTGGCAGCAAAGTTGAAAAGCCTTTGCGTCGCTCTGATTGCGCTTGAAGCCACGGGTGGTTTTGAAACGGTCGTCGCCGCCAGCCTGACGGCGCAAGGCTTGCCTGTGGTTGTCGTCAATCCGGCCCAGGTGCGTTCGTTTGCCAATGCGCTTGGCAAACGGGCCAAGACCGACCCCGTCGATGCCATGGTGATTGCGCATTTCGCCGAGGCAACGCAGCCGGATGTGCGCCCTATGCCGGATGAAACCACGCAATTGCTGGCCGATATGGTGGCAAGACGCCGCCAGATCGTCGCCATGATCGGTGCCGAACGGCAAAGGGAAAAACGCGTGCCGGCGAGCATTGCCAAAAGCATCCGCCGCTTGCTCAAGGCCCTGGAGAAGGAACTGAACAGCGTGGATGCGGATATTGACGGGGCCGTGCGCGGCTCCCCGGCATGGCGGTTGCAGGAGGATCTGCTGCAATCGGTTCCAGGCGTCGGGCCGGTGATTTCGCGCACCCTGCTGGCCGAGTTGCCCGAACTTGGCAGGCTTTCCGGCAAGCAGATCGCCGCGCTCGCCGGGCTGGCCCCCTTCACTCGCCAATCGGGAAAGTGGCGCGGCAAAAGCTTCATCGGCGGTGGAAGAGCCGCGGTCCGGGCTTGCCTGTTTGTCGGGGCCATGGTTGCCAAAAAGCATAATCCGGTGCTCAAGGCATTCTTCGACAAGCTCGTCAAAGCGGGAAAGCCCAAGCTCGTCGCCATCGTCGCCGTTGCCCGTAAACTCATCACCATCCTCAACGCAATCATCAGGGATAACCAACCATGGAACGAAAAAAAAGCTTGACCGGCAAGACAGTCGCTCTCCCAAGCGACAATGCGAGCTACTCAGCGCCTGGAGAATAAGTTTGAGATGCTTGCTCATGATCGCGAAGCCAACTTTTCACCACTCGTCAAGGTACGCAAGCGCCTATAGGCAGCCAAGGCCTGGCCGACAACCTGATCCATATTGTAGTATTTATATGTGGCCAGACGGCCGACGAAAGTGACATTACGACTTGCCTTGGCAAGTTGCTCGTACCGCTTGAAAAGAGCCTGATTTTCCGCACGTGGGATCGGATAGTACGGGTCTCCCTGTGCGCAAGCAAATTCATAGCTCACGCTGGTTTTCGGGTGAACCTGCCCGGTGAGGTGTTTATACTCTGTAATGCGGGTATAAGGAATTTCTTCTGATGGATAGTTTATCACGCCCACAGGTTGGACGCGTCGTCTATCGTGCGTTTCATGCTTAAACTGCAAGCTTCGATAGGGCAGCGCTCCAAACCTATGACCGTAATATTCATCGATTGGCCCGGTAAAAATCGTATGAGCTGCCTCATAGTCCTTGCGCACATCAGAAAAATCTGCTTCCAGCAGGATATCTATATTGTCATGGTCAAGCATATTCTCAAACATGTGAGAATAGCCATTTAGGGGCATGGCCTGGATACTGTCCTGAAAATAGCGATCGTCCGTGTTTGTGCGAGTGGGAATCCGGGCAGTGACGGACTTATCGAGCTCGGAGGGGTCGAGGCCCCATTGCTTGCGTGTGTAACCCTCGAAAAAAGTGCGGTAAAGATCACGACCGACGGCCGCGACAACCACATCCTTTGAAGAAACGATCGCCTCTAAGTTTTCCGCACGGCTGGTCAGAAAAGCCGCGGCTTGTCCGTCATTTCGAAGGTCGAGCCCATAAAGTCCGTTGAGCGTTGTGCGATTGATTGGGATCGGCAGCAGCGCTCCCGCCACACCAGCCAGGACGCGGTGTTCGTAAGCCCGCCAAGCGGTGAACCTGGATAGATAAGAAAAAATTGCGTCGCTGTTCGTATGAAAGATGTGCGGACCGTATTTGTGGACAAGGATGCCACTCGCATCGTGGAAATCGTAAGCATTGCCGCCTACGTGGGGGCGACGATCGCACAGGAGCACGCGTTTACCACCATCGGAGGCCAGTCGCTCCGCCAGCACTGAGCCGGCAAAGCCAGCGCCGACGATGAGATAATCATACCTCTGGCCTGTGTGAGTTTGCCGACGGAGTGGTGGATGCGAAAGATTTCGTGCAGATTCCGCTCTGCGAACCATCGCAGCGTCGAGATGGCCGTTCATACGGTTGAAGGTTTCATCCCAAGTGCAGGACGCGAGGATTTCATCAACGCCTGCCAACCAAGAACCATCCGATTTTTTGAGTGAAAGCGCCCTCTCACAGAGCTCGATAAATTCCTGACTATCGTCGGCGATGAATACCCCTTTGACTCCGCCATAATGACGAACCACGTCCTTAACTGGCGTCGAGACTACGGGTCGCCCCGAGGCAAGGTACTCAGGCGTTTTTGTTGGGCTTATAAAACGCGTCGCGTCGTTCAATGCAAAAGGCATAATCGCCACGTCCCACCCGGCGAGATGGGCGGGAAGGTCCGCATAGGGGACCTGGCCGACGTAGTGGATATTGGGGGCACGCGGCAGATCACTTAGGGAGATTTTCACAACTGGCCCAATCAATACAATAGACCATTCCGGCCGAGCCGCCGCCGTCGCCGCGATCAACGCCAAATCCAGGCGTTCGTCGATAACTCCATAGTAGCCCAATGTAGGACGGCCTATGGTTGTCGCGCCAACAGGTTCACAAAGTCCGCTGCGGGCAATGCGAAAGTGCTCGATGTCAACGCCCGAAGGAAAAGGATGGATGTTATCGTGAAGCAGCCGCTTTGCTTCGAACAAACTGTATCCACCTGTGAATACGACATCTGCCCTTCTTATTAATTCAGTTTCCAATGAATCAAGACGCGCCGGCGCGCCTAGAAAATTCGCCAATTCGTCCATGCAGTCATAAATCACGAGTTCAGCGTCGATCCCCCCTGCGAAATCGTACATCATCGGCGTGTAAAACCAGAAGGTTGGCTTTCGGCCCCCGCTCAAGTCAATCAATTGACGCACCAGGTCCTTCAACGCATCCCGGGTGCGGGTATCGGAAAAGCTGTGGGGAATGCGGGGGCGGATGCATTTGACACCGGACCCCTTAAACGCGTGGAATTCGAGGTAGGCCGCGTGGTGATCGGTACGAATCATTTCTTCAAAGAAGAATACGCGCCTATTGATTGCAAACCGCTCCATGAGATGCTGGGGGCGCTGATAGACAAAATCCCATCTGAGGTGAGAAAAACATATAAGTGGGCCGTGCTCGTCGACGTTGTTGTGCTGAAATATCGTGGAGTTTTCGCGTATGTTCATCAGGACTCCTAATGGTAGGTTTGTCCTTCGAACCGCTGGCTGCCAACTAGGTTCCTTAAACACGGCTAAGTGTGCGATACCGCACAATAATTTTGCCCTCACGATTTGGATATGGTGTCGAGCCGCGTTCCATCTGGCCCGTGATGCGGCCGACGAGCCGAGCGGACAATGGAAAGCTTGTTCCTGCTTGCGATCCGATCAGTTCGAAACCGCTGAAGACGCCACCCGATTGGCGCGCTATCTCGCGCTCTAATGGGCCCGTTTTTGCTCGAAGTCGCGAGCACGATCGCGATGGAAGAGGCACCGTTTAAGTAAACCAGGATATGACCAAACCCGGTAAGGCTAAGGCTTGGCGACGTGCCTAGGCCAACAATCATTTTTTTGTCTGGTTGGTTTCCGCCTCATCCAAGCGCCGCAGCAATTCCACGAAAGTCGCATCATTTGGTAGAGGAAGGTGACGCGAGCGAAGCGCATCTCCATATTCCGGCCGTCTAAGTTGCCAGTGCACTACATTATTACGCTTTGGCTTTTCATCGTCGCTCATACTGTTCGTCGATTAGGAGCTTAACAAGTGCTACATCCATTGTTCCGAAACTGCTCTCACGCGTTGGAGAACAATTGCGAGGTCACCAGAGATCAAATTGGCTGCCGGTGCTTGAGAGCGACGCACTCCCGCCCGTTTCGGCAACTGAATCTTTCTGATAGGAGAACGCTATTTCTAAGAAATGCCCGTCATGACCAGCCATCCGGGCGGATGCGCGTTGTCACATCTACGCTCCCAGCCCGAGAGCGATTTTAACGGATTGGCCAAGTCTCAACTGCCGCCAACACGCTTTGCAATCCTGCCTTGAAGGGGAATCCTTTCATCCGGTGCCGCACGGTTTGGACTTATCGAGGCGGCCAAGGAAGAAGCTGGCAAATTACATTGATAAGCCTGAAAAGGCACACCCACTGGGACGGTTTGTAAACGGCTGCATCGCCTTAGCCGCTGGCATTCGCGATCGGGACGGATTGATACAAACACAGGGACGAATTCCATGCTCGGATTCTCTGCGCTAGAGCTGGCCCGAATTCAGTTTGGTTTTACGATTTCCTTTCACATTATTTTTCCTGCAATCACGATCGTCTTGCGAGCTACCTCGCCGTTCTTGAAGGTCTGGGGCACGCGGTAGTCGGAGGCTGTTCGGCAGATTGGTTAGCCCCGCAACGCACGAGACCTACGTCGGAATTTCCTTTTGTTTCACGTCAGAAAAAGAATGTTCCGAAACGGCTGTTCGATTGGTCGTAACCCATCAAATTACGTTGGTCGGTTTCCCAACGTTCAAAGTCGAGGGTCCAAGCAATTGCAAAGTCGTTGCGTTTGCCTCCCGCTAGCGTTTGGCTGACTCTGCGTCAGTTGCCGAACGCTGCAGGAATGTACGTATCACGTCTCCAGCATGATCTGCGAGCCAGCTAGCCATGGCCTCCTCTTCTGCTAAAATTTCTTCACACACGCGCTCGGTCTCGGAGTCGCCGACGACGTTGGCAGCTTCCATCAGCATTTTATAGCTTGCGATCTCCATATGCTCAAATGTGTAGTTGGCAAGCGAGCATTTCACCACTTCGTCGCTGACAAAAATTCCACTGAGCGATTGCCCAAGTGCCGTGAGCTTCGCGCCAGCATCTTTAAGTCCAGAAGTGTCCGTGTTGCGCCGTTCAAGGCAAGCCCGAATCAATTCCGCGTGTCGTTCGGTCTCGCGGATATGCTGCGAAATGCGTTGGCGCAGATCGGGATAGCTGTTCAGCCGGCTCTCTTGGCCTTTCAGCATGGTGAGCGCTTGTTGTTCCATCGCATGAGCGTCCCGAAGCCAGTCGTTCAATGTAGTATCGGCGGTGGCCATCTTTAGTTCCTCCTGGTAATTTTTGCCCTCCCAACAACCTTGCGAGCGAATCGTTCCAGCACCGCGTCGCTTGAACGAATTTCTCCCAACTTTTTCGATTTTTGGACAGATCCGCGGGATTGGCAGGCGCGGAGCTTTAGACTCTGGGTGCAATCCCGGCGTGTTGGAGGCGGGCAAGTGAACCGGGGCAAGACGATCGTTGATGCGGGCTATCGTAACTTAAGCGCACGGTCGGTATGGACCCGCAGTCCGGCAGCAACGGCAAGTTGCTTTTTTCACCGCCGATTTTCCGTCGGGGTTTGCATCTCCTCGTCTTTCGCCTTTGCGCATTGATCACGAGAGATTGCGTTCATACGTGATCGTCAGCTCCTCGTCGGTAAAGCCGGCGACGGCAAGCATGATGCGATAGAGTAACCGGGGAGAAGGAACGATGGTTATGACGCGTAAGGACGTGACTTCGGTGCTAGGTCCGGCAGACGAGATGACAATTGCGGAAATCATTTCGACGGGGGCATCGCTTGATGAATTGCGACAAGCCCTGATATGGCTGAACAACGACGAAGTGTTGATGGGAGAAAGTCGCCCTCTCCCTGGAAGCCGGATCGCGGCCCTGATCGATCTTCTTGAGGCTGAGGAAATAAGCGAGATCCCACCGGTTGAATGAACGGCGCCGCCTGCGGTCTCGTGTGTTGGCAGCACGCAATGGTGTTGGGGTCATTGATCACCGCATCGAACTAAGCGAAGACAGCGGTCCCGGAATCGATGTGCGCCGGACGCTACATGCTGCTTGCAAGAGGGTGTTGCACCATATCTCGTGGGAGATGCGGCCATTGGATGACAGAGGCAAACTAGAGCAACAGGTGGCGGCTGACATGGAAGCATTGCCGAAAGGCTGTGGACGTATCGACGTCGAGGCCGTCGCTAGGTTCTATGCTGGACGGTTTGTCCGCATTCCGTTCAATGACATTGTTGCGACGATTGTCAAAGAAGCCGAAAGACGCGGCCTCCCGTACGGCCATATAGGTCAAAAGATCTGAAGAGGCCTCATCTTTTCGGCGTGATAAACGTCAGGCGACGGTTCGTTCTCAGGCCCAATTCGATCACAATCCCACAGCCCGGCAATCGCGGAAGAAAGGATTCGTTGTATGAATCCATGGCATTAGCACTCTATAGGGGCGAGTGCTAAATTTTTTTCATCACCCTCTTGAAATGCTAAATGTGTGAAACCAATTCGTTGTGCGCGCGATGCCTTCAAAGGATCGCGCGATCCGCGCCGGTCCGGATGCGGCGCGGAGGAACTTCAAAAATTTGTTTGTCTTAAGAGGAGAACGACATGACGTTCCGTCCATTGCATGACCGTATTCTGGTGCGCCGGATCGAGGCTGACGAAAAAACAGCCGGCGGCATCATCATCCCCGATACCGCCAAGGAAAAGCCGCAGGAGGGCGAGGTCATTGCCACCGGGCCCGGCGCGCGCGACGAAAGCGGCCAATTGCAGCCGCTCGACGTCAAGGTTGGCGACCGCATTTTGTTCGGCAAATGGTCCGGCACCGAGATCAGGCTCAAGAGCGAGGAGCTCCTGATCATGAAGGAATCCGATGTCATGGGGGTAATTGAGGCCGAGAACGTGGCGAAAAGGGCAGCCTGACGATGCCGATTTAAAACACGAACAATGCAACGCCGCCGATCTGAAGGAGTAGAAAAAAATGGCTGCGAAAGAAGTGAAATTCCATGCCGACGCCCGCGAAAAGATGCTGCGCGGCGTCGATATTCTCGCAAACGCGGTGAAAGTCACACTCGGTCCCAAGGGCCGCAATGTCGTCATCGATAAATCGTTCGGCGCACCACGCATAACCAAGGACGGTGTCACCGTTGCCAAGGAAATCGAGCTTGAAGACAAGTTCGAGAACATGGGCGCGCAGATGGTGCGGGAAGTGGCCTCCAAGACCAGCGATATCGCCGGCGACGGCACCACGACGGCGACGGTACTTGCCCAGGCGATCGTCAAGGAAGGTGCCAAGGCTGTCGCTTCGGGCATGAACCCGATGGACCTGAAGCGCGGTATCGACAAGGCAGTTGAAGCGGTCGTCGAGGAACTGAAGAACAATGCACGCAAGGTGACGCAGAACGGCGAGATCGCCCAGGTTGGTACCATTTCTGCCAATGGCGATGCCGAGATCGGACGCTTCCTCGCCGAAGCAATGGAGAAGGTCGGCAATGAAGGCGTCATCACCGTGGAAGAGGCCAAGACGGCCGAGACCGAGCTCGAAGTGGTGGAAGGCATGCAGTTCGATCGCGGTTATCTTTCCCCTTACTTTGTGACCAACCAGGAAAAGATGCGCGTCGAGTTCGAAGAGCCCTATGTGCTCATCCACGAAAAGAAGCTCTCTAACCTGCAGGCGTTACTCCCGGTGCTCGAAGCCGTGGTGCAGTCGGGCAAGCCCTTGCTCATCATCGCTGAGGACGTTGAAGGCGAGGCGCTCGCGACGCTGGTCGTCAACAAACTGCGCGGCGGTTTGAGGGTCGCAGCCGTCAAGGCGCCCGGTTTCGGCGACCGCCGCAAGGCGATGCTGGAAGACATAGCCATTCTCACCGGTGGCACAGCTGTCTCGGAAGACCTCGGCATCAAGCTCGAAAATGTCGCGCTTGCGATGCTCGGCCGTGCCAAGAAAGTGGTGATCGAGAAAGAGACCACCACGATCGTCGACGGCGCTGGTTCGAAGAACGAGATTGACGGCCGCATCGCCCAGATCAAGATGCAGATCGAGGAAACAACTTCGGATTACGACCGCGAAAAACTGCAGGAACGCCTGGCGAAGCTTGCTGGCGGCGTTGCTGTCATTCGCGTCGGCGGCTCGACCGAGGTCGAGGTCAAGGAGCGCAAGGACCGGGTCGACGACGCCATGCACGCAACCCGGGCTGCCGTCGAGGAAGGTGTGTTGCCGGGCGGCGGCGTGGCCCTGCTGCGCGCAGCCAAAGCGCTCGACAAGCTGGTGACCGACAACACCGACCAGAGAACCGGGATAGAGATTGTGCGCCGCGCCATCGAGGCGCCGGTGCGCCAGATCGCCGAGAACGCGGGTGCCGAAGGATCCATCATCGTCGGCAAGCTGCGTGAGAACAGCGAATTCGGCTTCGGCTGGAACGCCCAGACCAACGAGTTCGGTGATCTCTACAGCCAGGGTGTGATCGACCCGGCCAAAGTGGTGCGCACCGCCCTGCAGGACGCGGCTTCGGTTGCCGGCCTGCTGGTGACCACCGAGGCGATGGTTGCCGAGAAGCCGAAGAAGGAGGCCGCTGTACCTGCCATGCCGGCAGGCGGCATGGACTTCTGATGCGCAAGGCTGTGCCCGTGCCCGGGGGGGCACAGCCGCTTGTCGCGAGCTGACGCCAGGAACGCTGTTGGGCGCTGCGAACATTCAACCGATGTAGCGGAGCCCATTGACGCAAGGGAATCGAGCCCGCTTCACCCGATGGCCAGCGGGCCCAGGAGGAGGATTGAAAAGATTGGAGGGCAATATGAAGACGCGTTCATCCGGATGTCTTTGCGCCGCACTTGTTCTCATACTGTGTCCTGAACCGTTGTCTGTGGCTAGTGCACAGCCACAACAGCTTGCCATTGGTGCGGTCACGCGCCCGCTCGCCGATGTGCTGGAGGAGGTGACGCCCGCTGTCGTCAACATCGCGGTCAAATCTGCCTCGCCCTCTGAAACCAATCCTCTCTACAATGATCCGTTCTTCCGGCGCTATTTCGATCTGCCGGAAACGCAGCAGAAAATGAGCGCCGGGTCCGGCGTTATCGTCGATGCCGGCAAAGGCTATATCCTCACCAATCACCATGTTGTGGCCGAGGCGGGTGAAATCTCGGTAACCCTGAAGGATCGCCGCCGCTTTGTTGCCGCGCTCGTCGGCAGCGACAAGGCAACCGATATCGCGCTCGTCAAGATCAAAGCTCCACAATTGCAGGCCTTGCCGTTTGGCGACTCCGATGCGCTTCGGGTTGGTGACACGGTCGTGGCGATCGGCAATCCATTCGGCCTCGGCCAGACGGTAACCTCGGGCATTGTCAGTGCGCTCGGCCGCAGCGGCATCAATATCGAAGGCTATGAAGACTTCATCCAGACCGATGCCTCAATCAATCCCGGCAATTCCGGCGGCGCCCTGGTGACGGCAGACGGCAAGTTGGTCGGTATCAACACGGCGATTATCGCCCCGGCCGGCGGCAATGTCGGTATCGGGTTTGCGGTGCCGATCGCCATGGCGTCCACCGTGATGCAGCAGCTCATCGAACATGGCGAGGTGCGCCGTGGCCGTATTGGCGTCGTTATTCAGGATGTGACCCCCGATCTGGCGCAGGCGCTCGGTCTTACCGAAAGTTCCGGCGTGGTGGTCAGCAGCGTCGAACAAGGTTCTCCCGCCGCAGGCGCCGGCCTTCAGGCTGGAGATGTCATCATGAGCGTCGATAAACATCGCATCTCCAGCTCGGCTGACCTGCGCAACCGGGTCGGACTCGCCCCGGCCGGCTCGGAAATTGAAATCGACTATATGCGCAACGGAACGCGCAAATCCGTCACTATACGCATCGAAGTTGCCGGCGCGATCGATGAAACCGAAGCGCAGGTCGATCGCCTCGAGGGCGCGGAGTTTCGGGATGCGGGAGGTACCGTTGTCGTCAAACATATCGGGGAAGGCAGCACTGCGGCGCGGTCAGGCTTGCGCGTCGGCGATGTAATTGTCGCCGTCAACCGCCGCCCGGTCTCGTCGCTTTCAGATCTGACGACGGCATTGCGAGATGCAACGCGCACAATTGCGCTCGATCTCATTCGCGGCGGGACGAAGCTTTTTCTCGTGATCCGCTAGGACACCGTGTCGATTGTAAGAAAAGCAACTGGGAGAAAACGATGAGGAAAGCAGATCGAAGGAGAGGAGCCGCCGGACGACGATCACAGCGGCGATTGCGCGCACCATCAACACCAGCTGGTCAACTATAGACGAAGCAAGGAGGAGCCTATGCAATACAATATGTTCAACACCCCCGTCACGATCATTGTCGGACTTGGTTTTCCAACCGAGGTCAGGACGGTAGCAGAAGCCTATGCATTGCTTAACGAATGGCCTCTGTCAAAAAAGGATCCGGCTCATGCGATGGCGCTCAAGGCGTGCAAGGCAGCGCTATGCGGTGATGTAGAAGCGGAGACCGCCCGAGGCTTGTTGGTTGCTTTTGCTCGCAAGCACGATGCCTTGGCGCCTGACTTCGCACACGTCCCTGGTCCAGCTGAGTTGACGCCAGCACCAGTCGTGAATGACAGGAGGCCGATATAATGGATTTACAAATGACCGAGCTGATTGCCTTTATCGCCGCATTGATCATGGTCGGCCAATGCTTTTCGCAAAGGTGGCACTGAGCGCTGCGCTGTCGCCGACGAAGCGCGTGAAAACTGCA
>NZ_QPJM01000014.1 GCF_003337575.1 Phyllobacterium bourgognense | reverse complement strand
AGAAGCTGGCCGGCAGGGGGACAACGTTAGCGGGCGGTCTTCGGATCGCATTATTTATCAACCAAGACGCGCTTCGACGACCGCCCGTCTTCCCACAATGCAAGCAATGGCCAGACGCGAAAGCGGGCGTGGCGAAGGGGAAGCGTATCGCTCAGTCGACAAGGTATATTGCTTGCACGGCAAAAGCTTTATCTCTAATCTTTGCAATGCTCTAACGGGGTGCCAATTCGCAAGGATCGGCTGAGAGGCTTAAGGGAGAAATTCTGCCAACCCGCGGAACCTGATCCGGTTTGTACCGGCGGAGGGATTAGACGCGGCAATAAAGCCGGCGCACCAATCCTTTTGAATTTCAACTCTAGGAGGCGCGCCGATGCGGCTATTCGACATTATTCTGAAGTCTGCCACTGTCGCAGGCATTCTTGCAGTTGCCCTTGCCGGACCGGCAAAAGCTGATGGCAAACTGACGATCTATACCTATGAGAGCTTCACTGCCGAATGGGGTCCGGGGCCGAAAGTCAAGGAAGCTTTCCAAAAACAGTGCAATTGCACCGTGGACTTCGTCGCGGTTACGGACGGCGTCGCTCTGCTCAACCGTCTGAGACTTGAAGGTGCTTCAACCAAAGCCGATGTCGTGCTTGGCCTCGACACAAATCTGACCTATGAGGCGAAGGAAACAGGACTCTTCGCCCCGCACGCAATCGACACAAGTTCGATCAACATTCCGGGCGGCTATAAGGACGATACTTTCGTTCCCTACGACTATGGCTATTTTGCCGTGATCTACGATACGGAAAAGCTCAAGAATCCGCCCGCCAGTCTCAAGCAACTGATCGAGGGGGATCCAAGCCAGAAAATCGTCATCGAGGACCCACGGACGTCCACACCCGGCCTCGGCCTGTTGCTCTGGGTGAAGTCCGTCTATGGCGACAAGGCCGGCGACGCCTGGGGTAAACTTAAGGATCGCGTATTGACCGTGACGCCGGGCTGGTCGGAAGCCTATGGCCTGTTCACCAAGGGTGAAGCACCGCTGGTGCTTTCCTATACGACCTCGCCTGCTTATCACCTCATTGCCGAAAAGACCGATCGTTACCAGGCTGCTGCATTCGAAGAGGGCCATTATCTGCAGGTCGAAGTGGCCGCGCAAACTGTGAATGGCGCAAAAAACCCGCTTTCCGCGCAGTTCCTGACTTTCATGACCGGCACGGCATTTCAGGACACTATTCCGGAAAGCAACTGGATGTTTCCCGCGGCAAAGACAAGTGGGCCGCTCAACCCCGCCTTTGATGACCTGGTAAAGCCGGCGAAAACATTAATCTTTTCACCGGAGGAAGTGGCCAGGAATCGCAAAGCCTGGATCGATGAATGGCTCTCGGCTATGAGCTTGTAACTCGTTGATAGCTTTGAAGCCATTGGCGGGGGCTCTCGCCCTCGCCTTCCTTGCGGTGCTTGCGGGCGGCGCATGCATAAGCCTCGCAGTCGAGGCAATGCGTGGCAGCACGGAAGGCTTTGCGGCCTTCGATAGCTATCTGTGGCGAATTGCCCACTTCACCCTGCTGCAGGCGCTGCTCTCCATGCTGCTCTCGGTGGGGCTTGCCATCCCGCTTGCCCGCGCCCTCCACGCACATCGGGCTTTTCCCGGACGCGCCATGATTCTGCGGCTCTTCGCCCTGCCGCTCGCTTTGCCAGCCCTTGTCGCGGTGCTCGGTATTACCAGTATCTATGGACGCAATGGCCTGCTTGCTGCGCTGTTCAGCTGGCTAGGGCTGGACGCCATTCCCAATATTTACGGTCTCACCGGCATCCTCATCGCGCATGTGTTTTTCAATTTGCCCTTGGCAACACGACTGCTCCTGTCAAGCATGGACTCCATCCCGGAAGACTATTGGAAACTTTCTTCCCAACTCGGCATGGGAGAATGGGCACGGTTTCGGTTGATCGAATGGCCGGCGATCCTGCGCAACATTTCCGGAATCGCGGGGCTGATTTTCATGCTCTGTATTACCTCGTTCACCATCGTCTTGACGCTCGGCGGCGGACCGCGTGCGACGACGCTTGAGGTTGCGATCTATCAGTCCCTGCATTTCGATTTCGATATTGCCCGCGCGGTTTCGCTAACGCTTATGCAATTGTGCCTGACCATTGCGGTTCTGTCGGTTCTGAGCTTAAGCGGGCGCCCGACCGAGGAGGGGTTCAGCCTGCACACGACGACGCGCCGCTTTGACCAGCCAACGTTAAGGACACGCCTTCTGGACGGAGCCACGATAATCCTCGGCCTGCTTTTCGTCGCGCTCCCCATAGGCGGAACAGTCGTTTCGGGGCTGGCGGCCGATCTTCTCCGGCTACTGGGTGAGAGCCTTGTTTGGCGCGCAATCCTGACCAGCATCGTGCTCGGAGCAAGTGCGGCTGCGCTGTCGCTGGTCATTTCACTGGCGTTGGTGGTGGCCCGCGAATATCTTGCAAGCCGGCGTGGCTACGCCTCGCCAAAACTGTTTGAGCGCTCGCTCGATCGCGGTGCAAGTCTCATCATGGTCATACCACCGATCGTCATCGGCTCCGGCTGGTTTATCTTGTCACGCCATTTTGTCGATCCGTTCAGTCTCGCACCCTTTATGGTCGTGAGCGTCAACGCCGCGATGGCCATCCCTTTTGCATTTCGCATACTGCGCCCGACATGGGATACGGCGGCCAGCCGCCACAACCGGCTGTGTGCGCAATTGGGTATTACCGGATGGAACCGGCTTCGACTTATCGACTGGCCGGTTCTGAAGCGGCCGTCAAGCGTCGCTTTCGCCTTTGCGATGGCCTTGTCGCTCGGCGATCTTGGAACGATCGCTCTCTTCGGCAACAATTCCATCCAGACTCTGCCCTATTTGCTGCTGCAACGCATGGGGAGCTACCGTACACAGGATGCGGCAGGCTTGGCATTGATCCTCGGTGTGCTGTGTTTGCTCCTGATGATCGCAGCTGACAAAGGTGCAGGCACTCTGGCAAAGAGAGAGGTCGCAACCATTGGCTAAGCGTTCCAGAACCGAGGCCCGGACCAAGGATGGCGCGGGCATCCGCCTCGATGCAGTCGACTTCGACTATGATGACATGGCGATGCATTTCGACCTCATCATCGAACCGTCGACCATCACCGCGATCATAGGTCCAAGCGGAGCGGGAAAATCTACCCTGCTCAACCTCATCGCCGGATTTGAAGCGGCTAAGTCCGGCCGGATTTTAATTGCGGGTGCGGACGTAACCCATGCCGCGCCATCGGAACGGCCTGTTTCGATGGTCTTCCAGGACAATAACCTCTTCGCGCATCTTGATGTCACCACCAATGTCGCGCTGGGCCGAAAACCCAACCTCAGATTGGGCGAGACTGACAAGGCAGCCGTTGCCGAGGCAATCGACAAGGTTGGCCTCTCCGGCAAGGAACATCGAAAGCCGGAGGCGCTGTCCGGCGGCGAGCGCCAGCGGGTGGCGATAGCGCGAGCGCTCGTACGGAACCGGCCGGTACTCTTGCTTGACGAGGCTTTCGCCTCTCTTGGTCCCGCTTTGCGGCATGAGATGCTCGACCTTGTCGGTGATCTGCAGAAAGAAACCGGTATGACCGTGGTCATGGTGACGCATCATCCCGGCGATGCTTTGCGCCTGCAATCCTTGCTGATTTTTCTCGACAATGGGAAAGTCGTTGCTTCGGGACCGGCGGCAGACCTGCTCTCAACCAAGGCGCCAACGCTGTTGCGGAAATATCTCGGTGCAGAAGACTCTGCGCTTTGACATATTTTCGACGTGTTGCCACATTCAAGAACACAATGAAATTCTTGCTCACAGCTGTTTGTCGGGCTAGCAAGGGCACGAAAATACGCATCTGCCCACGCGTGACGACAATGAGGACATGATACTGGCTTCGCACCGATCCCCTAGCGACAACGGATGGCTTCCAGTTGCTCGCCGCACGAATCTCGTGTCGGCAACGCTGCTGCTTGCCTTCCTGTCGGGGTGCCAGGTTCTTAACGTTACTAAGGAGGACGCATTAGGACCTTCGTCGAATCCGGTGACAGTCGACAATGTCACCAAGAACGACAGGCTGGCAAAGCTCAGTGCCGAACAGCATCCTCGCATTCTTGCGACCTATGGCGGCGAATATAAGGATGCCAAGCTCGAACGCATGGTCGCCAAAGTCGTTGGTAATCTGACTACGGTTTCCGACAATCCGACGCACACCTATCGCATCACCATTCTCAACTCGCCCAACATCAATGCGTTTGCCCTTCCCGGCGGCTATCTTTATGTGACGCGCGGTCTTCTTGCCCTCGCCAATGACAGTGCGGAACTCGCAGCCGTCATCGCACATGAGATGGGTCATGTGATCGCCAATCACGGCGTCGAACGCCAGCAGCGCGAGCAGGAGGCGCAGATTGCCGGTCGCGTCGTTTCGGAAGTCTTGCAGGACGATAGTGCCGGGCGCGAAGCGCTGATTCGAGGAAAGCTGCGCATGGCACAATTTTCGCGAAACCAGGAACTTCAGGCGGATGCCATTGGCATCAAGATGATCGGCGAGGCTGGCTATGATCCGTTCGCTGCCGCCCGCTTCCTGCAATCCATGGCGTCCTATGCGGATTTCCGCAGCGTCTCAGGTGCGACCGATGCAAGCCTCGACTTTCTTGCCAGCCATCCATCAGCGCCACAACGTATCGAACTCGCGCGCGGGCATGCGCGTCGTATCGGCGCACCGGGAGTAGGCACGACCGACCGTGACTCGTTCCTTCAGGGCATCGACGGTATCCTCTATGGCGACACGCCCGAGGAAGGTTACGTTCGCGGGCGCAACTTCGTTCATCCGCTGCTCGGCGTAAGCTTCACCGTTCCTGAGGGCTTCACTATCGACAACAGCGCAGACGCGGTCATGGCAACGGGACCGGGCGAAGTGGCCATACGCTTCGACGGCACGCAGGTTTCCGGCAATCCGTCGATGGCGGATTACATGCGCAGCGGCTGGGTCACAGGTCTCGATAATACCAGCGTTCAGGCGGTGACTTTCAACGGAATGCCCGCGGCAAGCGCGAAAGCACGTGCCGATCGTTGGGAGTTCGACATATTCGTCGTCAATGCAGGCAACCGGATTTACCGCTTCCTGACAGCTGCTCCAACAGGAAGCACCGCGTTGATGCCCGCTTCACAGACGGTCATCCGGAGCTTCCACCTGCTGACACCGGAGGAGAAAGCAAATACCAAGCCCCTACGCATCCGCGTCGTCACCGTCAAGCCCGGCGACACGCTGGTCAGCCTCTCCAACCAGATCATGGGCACCGATCGAAAGCTCGACCTCTTCCGCCTGATCAATGCATTGCCGCCCGGCGGAACGGTGTCTGCCGGCGACAAGGTAAAGATCATCAGCGAATAAAAAAGCCCGGCATTGCCGGGCTCTTTTGTTATGCGCCGGATGAAACCCTTATTATGCGGCTTCTTCCTGCTCGTCTTCAACAACGACATCTGCTTCGATCTCGGCCTCTTCAGCCTTGGCACCGCGCTTAGGTCCCTTGGCGAGATTAACCTCGATGAGACGCACAGCTTCCGTTTCCGACATCTTGTTGACGGCGGAAATCTCGCGAGCCATACGATCCAGCGCTGCTTCATAAAGCTGACGTTCCGAATATGACTGTTCCGGCTGGTTGTCAGCCCGGAAAAGATCGCGCACAACTTCCGAAATCGAAATCAGGTCGCCGGAATTGATCTTCGCATCATATTCCTGGGCACGGCGGGACCACATGGTCCGCTTGATGCGAGCGCGTCCCTGGACAACCTTCAACGCACGATCAACATAGTCTGTCTCCGAAAGTTTGCGCATACCGATAGCTGTTGCCTTGGCGACCGGTACCTTCAAGCGCATCTTGTCTTTCTGAAAATCAATAACGAACAGCTCAAGCTTGTGGCCCGCAACTTCCTGTTCCTCGATATTGACAATTTGTCCTACGCCGTGGGCCGGATATACAATAAACTCGCCCGTCTTAAATCCGATACGCTGGGCGGTTTTTTTCTGCTGAACTGCTGTCATGCGCTTAACTACTCCTTGCTGCGCCCGGCAAAACGCACCGGTCAAACCAATCACTGGAAACCGGAACCCGGTTTGTCGGCCGCCAATTGTCACGCAAAAGCAATCCGGACAAAACAGATTGATGGGCAAACAAACAACACGCCCTGAACTGCAGAGTCCGAAATAAATCTAGCCGATTGGTGATTTATGCTTTAGCGCCACGAAATTTGACGTCCAATGATCAACATATGCCGTTACACTATCACGAAAAGTGATTAGAATCAACTTTTTGCTGCGCCCGCGCAAAAGGCGCAATATTTCAAGATGCGCCCTGCGATGAAAATCGGTTATTTATTTCTAATCTCGAATAAAATATCAGTCGCCCTCGCCAGGCTCTGGCGAAAAGAATTTTTCAAACTTGCCTTCGATACCATCCATATCCTTGGCATCGGCAGGAGCATCGCGCTTCTGCGAAATATTAGGCCATTTCTCGGCGTACTCAGCATTTATCTGCAGCCAGTTATCCAAGCCCGGTTCGGTATCGGGTTTGATAGCTTCCGCAGGGCATTCAGGTTCGCAAACGCCGCAATCAATGCACTCGTCCGGATGTATGACGAGCATGTTATCGCCCTCGTAGAAACAATCGACAGGACAGACCTCAACGCAATCCATATATTTGCAGCGGATGCAATTGTCGGTCACAACATAAGTCATTTACTAGCTCCTGAAGACACCACGTGTCAGCCGTTGAGGTAACGATTCGATGCCGGGCTGACAAGAGGGGAAAAACGGCTGCGGCACCAGAACGCGGTCGGGATTCCCTTAAAGCTAGGGACATCGGCGTTCACGGCGCCATTCATGGCATTGCGACACGCAATCGACAAGCAACGCCTATCCCATACTGACGCGCTTCGTGGAATAATATTTTAGCTTCCGAGCCACTGGTAGAGAGGATTTCGACACGATAGCCAATATTCGAAATTTAACATCATCCACCCGAATTGTCGTCGTCGTTCTGCATCAACCGGTCAACCTGCCGACGTTCGCGTTTTGTCGGGCGTCCGCTGCCCGCATCGCGCTTGGGTAATCCGTCGAGAGCAGTGATGCCGTCTTTGGCTGGAGGTGGCGGCGAGATGTCCTCGTACAACGTTCGCGCTTCTTCGGCCGGGCCTCGGCGCGTTCCACCAGAGACCACCTTGTAAATGAGAATACGCCGATCGAGAGTGATCGTAAGCACATCCCCGGGTTTCACGCCATGCGATGGCTGATCGATCTTGTCTCTGTTGGACCGAACATTGCCGCCAGAGACGAGCTTGGCCGCGAGGGCACGGGATTTGACCACTCGGGCGAAGAACAGCCATTTGTCGATGCGCTGCCTTGCACTGTCGTGATTTGAGGGCGCGCCCACCATACCTATTTCTTCATTTGTTCCTTCAGCGCCAGCAGCTTGGCAAAAGGAGAATCCATGTCGATCTTGACCGGACGCTCTTCACGTTCCGGGCGCTTCTGAAGCGGTGGCTTGCCAGCGGACTTTCCATTATCGCCTTGCTTAAAACGATCCTTGCCGTTGGGCTTGCCTTTGCCGCGGAACTGTTCCTTGCGAGCACCCTGTTCGTTCTGCTGATTTGCGTCGCGTTCATTCCGAGCGATGCGCTGTTCGCCTTGGGCACTACGTGCCTGTCCGCCGCGGTGATGCTCGCGTTTCTCCTGGTGCCCGCGATTGTTGCGGCCGTCAAAACGCGCCTGGCGCCAGAGCAGAATTGGCTTCGGCGCTTCTTCAGCCACAGTTTGCACAACAGTCGGGGCGGATGCACTGACTTCTGCGACCGGTTCCGGCTGGAGCTCTCCGTCGGCAGACGGTTCAGTGGAATTAACAGCTGCTTCCGTAGGTGTGACGTTCTCATCTTCAGCGACCGCTGGGCCCGACGTGGCAGTAACCACAGCCACTGGGTCGGCAGGCAGTGGCACGGTATCAAGTTCTGTCAGTTTGGCAGCAACAATTGCTGCTTCGACCGATTCAGGACGATAGCCCAGACTTTTGAGAATTTCTTCCATATCGTCGGCGGTAGCGCCGAGGATCGACATCATCGACGGAGTCACCACAAAGCGAGTTCCATCATACGCGCCGTCCGGCCGTGTGCCTATTCCAGGCTTCCAGCCAAGTGCAGGCCGGATAAGATCGGCGAGGCGCTCAAGAATGTCGATTCGCACTGCGCGCCGGCCGAGAAGACGGTAGCCCCCAAGTCGATAGAAGATTGGATCAAAGGTGGGATCAGTAACCACAGATGTGCGTCCAGCAGATAAGACCTGTACTACATCTCCATAGCCGGGGCGATCCTTGGCATCTTCCTTGAGGGCCCACAAAAGCGTGAGCAGACCGGCTGGTCCAGGCTTGAGCAGAGCGGGCAGGAATACATGATAAGCCCCGAAGCGGACACCAAGACGGCGAAGAGCGGCTCGTGAATCCTGATCAAGGCCACGTACGTCTTCGGCCACATCCCGGCGCTGAAGGACGCCGAAATTCTCGACAAGCTGGAAAGCAAGGCCCTTGGTGATACCAACCAGCGCATCGGCATTGGCAAGATCGACAAGTGGCTTCAGTATCGTCTCGATGTGATGAGCGAGAAAGCGATCGACGCGGGCCGCGACCTTATCCCGCGCCGGACCTGTCAATTGCTCGTCGGCAAGCAGAACAGCACGCGGCTTCAGTGCTTGCTCACCCGAGACGACCGAGGCGACCGGCGCGCCGATCCATCGCAAAGTACCGTCGGAGCCGAGAGCGAAATCGCCATTGGCCGAAGCGGAGAACCGCTCGGCGCGATTTTCGAACTCCGTCGCAAGCGCTTTCTGCGCTGCAGCCTTGACGGCCTTTGCGTCCGTTCCATCGACTTGGGTGTCCGTGGTGAAACGGAACCCATCCAAACGTCCAACATGATGCCCCTCGACAACGACGTCCCCGGCAGGGCTAATTTCGGCTTCTAGCATTGTATTCTCTCTCAGGCGCCTCATAAGCACGCTTGTCCTGCGGTCTACGAAGCGTTTCGTCAACCTTTCATGCAGTGCATCTGATAATCTGTCCTCAATTTCACGCGTCTTTTCTTGCCAATGTGCCTGATCTGCAAGCCATCCGGGCCTGTGAGACACAAAAGTCCAGGTTCTGATCTGGGCGATCCGCCGTGAAAGCGCATCGATATCGCCATCCGTAGAATCGGCGCGGCGGACCTCTTCGGCCATGTAATTTTCGTTCACATGGCCCTTATCCGCGAGATCGGTATAGATCGATGCGATAATATCGGCATGCTGCGCCGGAGCGATCTTGCGATAATCGGGTAGCGCGCAAGCATCCCACAAAAGAGCTACACGTTCAGGCGTATTGGCCAGCGGCGCGACGTCCGGATCGTTGGACAAATATTCCAGCGCCTGTTGATCGACCGCAGGCAAAGCGCGCGTCAATCCTTCGATAGGCGCAGGCATATCAATGGATCTCTTCAGCGCATCCAGGCTGGAATAGTCAAAGCGAGCCGTGCGCCACTGCATAATCTTGACGGCGTCGAAGGAATGGGATTCCACTCTCTGTACGAGTTCTTCCGAGAACCCCGACACCTGGCCCGTGACTCCGAACGTACCGTCACGCAAATGCCTGCCGGCGCGTCCGGCTATCTGCCCTATCTCTCCAGGGGAGAGGTTACGAAATTGGTAGCCATCGAATTTGCGGTCCTGAGCGAAGGCCACATGATCGACATCGAGATTGAGGCCCATGCCAATCGCGTCTGTGGCGACCAGATAATCGACATCACCAGATTGATAGAGATCGACCTGCGCGTTACGCGTGCGCGGGCTGAGAGCACCCATGACCACCGCGGCGCCACCACTTTGACGCCGTATCAACTCTGCGATGGAGTAAACCTCCTCGGCCGCGAAGGCCACTATCGCGGATCGGGGCGGCAGGCGGGTTATTTTCTTGGATCCTGCATAAGCGAGATTTGAAAGCCGTGGCCGCGTTACGACAGAAACGCCCCTCAAGAGCTTCTCCAGTATGCCGCGCATCGTTGCCGCGCCAAGCAACAACGTTTCCTGACGACCACGCAGATGCAGAATGCGATCGGTGAAAATATGGCCGCGTTCAAGATCATTGGCGAGCTGCACTTCATCGATGGCGACAAAATCCACATCGGTTTGACGGGGCATCGCTTCAACCGTGCAGACCGAATAGCGGGCTCCAGGTGGATTGATCTTTTCCTCACCGGTAATCAGCGCGACATTTGCCAGCCCCACCCTGTCTGCCACACGATGATAAACCTCCCGGGCAAGCAGACGAAGTGGCAAGCCAATCATTCCGGTGTGATGGGCAAGCATCCGCTCGATCGCTAGATGGGTTTTCCCTGTGTTTGTAGGCCCCAGAATGGCTGTAACATCGCGGCCGGTTAAGACCAGGGGAAGTTCGGGGTTGGGCATGAGGTTCATCAATTACAATCCAATACCGGCCACCAAGGCAGTGAAAGCCGGGCATGCATTTTCGATTAGCATTTTAAGCGTCCGACAGAAAGGTAGGCGGGGCAATCCAGATAAACAATCGCGAACCGATTCACGGAGTGTACCGTAACGAAATAGAACGCGAGGCGAACGAATCAGCTACGAAACGGCTCTAGGATGTGATTCCTGATTTGTTCACGGCCATATCTAGCTTCTCCGGCAATAAATCGCACTACATGCTGAATCATTGAAAATAGGCCTCGCCAGGTTGCATTTTTGAGAGCGGCGCATGTCAACTCATGATTGTTACCGAGTTTATCAGCACTAAAGACCAATGATTTCTTGTAGTTAGCTGATCCATGCAAGCTTGCTCCAACAGCTGTCGTAGTCATACTGGTCGAGCCAAATGGAATCGGCGCGACGCGAGAGTTTCCGTTTTGTTCACCACGCATATTCGGTGCTGCCGCAACAGAAACTGCACCACACGCAATCATTCACAAGTTTTATAGGACAAGATTCAGGGTGCTCGCCACGCATCTTCCATTACGTCAGGTCGAATACTGTCCGCCATTGGCCGTGAGCGTGGACCCGGTAATGAAACCCGCATCGTCGGATGCCAAAAACACCACACAGCGCGCTACTTCTTCCGGTTCACCAAGGCGTCCGACGGGAATTTGCGGAATTATCCGCTCATTGAGCACCTTCTCGTCAATTGCCCGCACCATCTCAGTGCCTATGTAGCCAGGGCAGATGGCATTGACCGTAATACCGGCACGCGCGCCCTCTTGGGCCAAAGCCTTGGTGAAGCCGATATCACCCGCCTTTGAAGCCGAATAGTTGGCCTGGCCCGCCTGGCCCTTTTGTCCGTTGATCGAAGAAATGTTGATCACCCGGCCAAATTTGCGGTCACGCATACCGCTCCACACTGGATGGGTCATGTTGAACAGACCGGTAAGATTGGTATTGATTACGTCACTCCATTGGCCCGGTGTCATCTTGTGGAACATGGCATCGCGAGTGATGCCGGCGTTGTTCACCAGCACAGCGACAGGACCGAGTTCTGCTTCGATCCTTGCAATACCTGCTGCGCATTCCTCATAATTGGAGACATCCCACTTATAGGTCGCGATTCCGGTCTTTTTTCCGAATTCTTTGGCAGCCTCATCATTGCCAGCATAATTAGCCGCAACCTTGTAGCCTGCGGCTTTCAGAGCGACGCATATTGCGGCACCTATACCGCGAGTCCCGCCGGTTACAATTGCTGTCTTTGTCATTTGCCCATACCTCCCTGAAACTGATCTCGTATAACGCAGCGCGACTATGAAAACGTGAAACGGCTGATTGGTTGGACCAGCAACCGTCGACATAAAACCGGCCCAATAATATTGAGCCGGTGAAGCCCCGTTAGTCCTTGATGCGCTCTACGCAAAGCGCGACACCCATGCCGCCGCCGATGCAAAGCGTAGCGAGGCCCTTTGTGCCGTTGCGACGCTTCAACTCGAACAACAATGTGTTGAGAACGCGAGCACCGGAGGCGCCAATTGGATGGCCGATGGCAATTGCGCCACCATTTACATTGACTATGTCGGGGTTGAACCCCAGGTCCTTGTTGACGGCGCAGGCTTGTGCCGCAAACGCTTCGTTCGCCTCGACGAGATCAAGATCGTCTGCTGTCCAGCCCGCCTTCTCCAGAGCCTTGCGCGAAGCAGGAATAGGGCCCGTGCCCATAATGGATGGGTCAACGCCAGCTGTTGCCCAGGATGCGATCCTTGCCAGTGGCTTGATACCGCGGCGCTTGGCTTCTTCCTCGCTCATCAGCACAACCGCGGCGGCCCCGTCATTGAGACCCGATGCATTGCCTGCAGTCACAGTCCCGTCCTTGTCGAAAGCCGGCCGCAACTTCGCCAGTGAGTCCAGTGTTGCTCCATGACGGATATATTCATCGTCAGCGACGACAACGTCGCCTTTGCGCGTTTTAACCGTAAACGGCACGATTTCATCCTTGAACTTGCCAGCCTTTTGAGCTGCCTCGGCTTTGTTCTGCGAGCCGAGCGCGAACTTGTCCTGCTCCTCGCGGGTCAACTGCCACTTGGTGGCGATGTTTTCGGCCGTAATACCCATGTGATAACCGTGGAATGCATCGGTCAAGCCATCCTTGATCATCGTGTCGATCAGCTTCATGTCGCCCATTTTGGTACCACTGCGAAGATGCGCGCAATGGGGTGACAAGGACATCGATTCCTGACCTCCGGCAACGACAATATTGGCATCACCCATGGCAATTTGTTGCATGCCAAGAGCAACCGCGCGCAATCCGGAACCGCAAACCTGGTTCAGGCCCCAAGCGGTCGCTTCCTGCGGGATACCGGCGGCCATTGCTGCCTGTCTCGCCGGGTTCTGGCCTTCGCCAGCGCCGAGCACCTGCCCCATGATCACCTCATCGACGTCCGCCCCGTCGACCCCAGCGCGGCTCAGAACTTCCTTGATGACGGCTGCGCCCAGCTCATGTGCCGGAACATTGGCAAACGCACCGTTGAACGATCCAACAGGGGTACGGGCGGCACTGGCGATGACGATAGATTGGGTCATAACGTTTCCTCATATTTGTCATTCTGAATTCATAAAGCATATATCGGTCAGAATTAGCTGCCTTCAACAGTTTGACAAGGCCCATTTAAGTATCAGACGCAAATATCGCTCATCGCACTGCAGCATTGGACGCAACGCACTGCGTTGAATGCAATGCACAAATCGCTTTGAATTGGCGCACTTTGCCCCTATCCTCTCAAGTCTATCCGTAAGCCGGCACGCAAATTCGGCGGAGGAAACGAAGTTTTGGGGAGTTGAGCAATGGCAGCGAAAACCGGGGACATCGTCATAAAAAAATACGCCAACCGGCGTCTCTACAACACCGGAACAAGTACTTACGTGACGTTGGAAGACCTGGCCGAGATGGTAAAGCGCAACGAGGACTTTACGGTTCAGGATGCAAAGACTGGCGAGGACATTACTCACTCGGTTCTCACCCAGATTATCTTCGAGCTCGAAAACAAAGACGGGCAGAACATGCTGCCTATTCCGTTCCTGCGCCAATTGATTGCCTATTATGGCGATCAAATGCAGGTTGTACTTCCAACGTTTCTTGAGCAGTCCATGTCAGCCTTTGCAAAGGAGCAGGAGCGCATGCGCGAGCAGCTGACGGCGGCATTCGGCAAGACGCCGATGGACATGATGAATGTTAGCGCCCCGCTCAAATTGGTCGAAGAGCAGGTGCGTCGCAACACGGAAATGTTGCAGCATGCCATGCGCATGTTCACGCCTTTTCCCTTGAACAAGACCACCACTTCTGAGCCCGATGCTGCACCCACGCCCGAGAAACCTGCAAAGGATACGGGTCTTGATGAGTTGAAGGAGCAGATTGCCGCTATGCAGCGCAAACTCGACTCCCTCGATAAATAGCGATCGCTGGGTACAGGCTAACAATCAACGGCGGAGTACTCGGTATGGCAGCGGCGAAAGCAACGGTATTCATTGACAATGAGCGCGTTGTCGTTACCGAGTATCGTTTTGCTGTCGGAGAGAACACGGGTTGGCATCGGCACGCGCATGATTATGTCGTCGTCCCGCTTATGGACGGACGGGTCAAGCTGGTGACGAAGGACGGCGAATCATTTGCTGAAATGAAAAAGGGCGTGCCCTATTTCCGGACTGAGGGCGTCGAGCACGATGTCGTTAACGCCAATGATGTTGAATATGCTTTTATCGAGATCGAGCTGAAATAGCTCAAGTACTGGGCGCATCGCACCAAAAAAAGACCGGCACAGCGGCCGGTCTTTTTAGTGCGAATTCGGAAGAGGATTAGCCTTCCTTCGGCGTCAGAACCTGACGGCCACGGTACATGCCGGTCTTCAGATCGACGTGATGCGGACGGCGCAGTTCGCCTGAATTCTTGTCTTCGACGTAAGTCGGTGCCTTCAGCGCGTCAGCGGAACGGCGCATGCCGCGCTTCGACGGAGAAGTTTTTCGTTTAGGTACAGCCATTGTTCCAGCTCCAGTAATCAGTCAAAATCCGGCACTGGCCCGATTGAGCCTGTCGCAATGGACAAAATTCCGGAAAGTTCGGTGGGGCTATACACGTCCTGAGGGCTTTTGACCAGCAGGACTCGCATATTTTTTGTCGCCCGGGCTTTTATCGGCAGATTCACCTAGTTCACGCATCCGACATAGGCTCCGGCGCCACGTGCTCTGCGTTCGTTGACCCGTGCCAATGTCTGCATACCACGGCCAGGCCGCGCTGGGTTGCGCACAATTGGATTAGGCAACGTCACCGCAAGATAAGCGGCCTGACGCGGCGAAAGCTTTGCTGCGCTTGTCTTGAAATGATATTGCGACGCGGCCTCGATACCATAAATGCCGGGGCCCCATTCAGCGATGTTCAGGTAGATTTCCAGCAACCGCTGTTTGGGCAGAATGAGATCCGTCAGCACAGCCAGGGGTACTTCCAGTCCTTTGCGGATGAATGAGCGACTTGTCCACAGGAACAGGTTTTTGGCTGTCTGCATCGGAATCGTCGATGCGCCCCGCGTCTGTTCGCCGTCAATCGTATCCGAAACGACGGAATTCAATGCATCCCAGTCAACGCCATTGTGAAAACAAAACCTCGCATCCTCAGACATCATCACCGAATTGACGAGAGATGGAGATATCCGGTCGAGTGGCACCCAGCGGCGATCATAACCAGAAAACGTCACAATATCTTTCACCATCAACGTAGAAATCGGATGAATGAAGGGCAATCGGTAGAGACTGAGCAGGATAATCGGCAACATGATCAATATGATTCCCCCCAGAATCAGATAGCGCACGGCGCGCCCGACGGGCGAACGTCCAGGATTGACCAGATAACCTCTGCCCCGCTTGTTTCTGACGAGAAGCCTTGCCACACATATCTTCCATTTGAATATTCCTGTCGGACATAAAGCAAAGAGCAACAGAAGGGAATTCTTTCTACGATTTTCTGAGCCGTACACACAGAGACCACTGCAGAAATGCAATCGCGTTTGCGCAGGGGCCATTGACCGGAAGCCGATTTATCGGCAATTGGCTGACCATGATGACAGATCGGGATTTCTCGTTGTTCCAGATAACCTTGCAGCAGCGCGCAGCTTCAGTCGAAGCGCTACTAGGTAATTTGCTGTCGGATCGCCCGCAAACCGGCGAGATTAGTCGGCCGCCCCGATTGATGGCTGCAATACGCCACAGTGTATTGAATGGGGGCAAGCGCCTTCGACCGTTTCTGGTTATGGAAAGCGCTGCTCTTTTTAAAGCGGATAATCTTGCCGCTTTGCGCGTTGCTGCGGCGCTCGAATGCATTCACAGCTATTCTCTCGTCCACGATGATCTGCCAGCCATGGACAATGATGACCTGCGGCGCGGCCAACCGACGGTGCATCGGAAATTCGATGAAGCCACTGCCATCCTTGCTGGAGATAGCCTTTTAACCTATGCCTTCGAATTGATTGCCAGCGAGGAAACTGAACTTGATCCCCAAGCAAGAATAGCGCTGATCGCGACGCTCGCCCGTGCCGCAGGCGTCGGAGGCATGGTGGGTGGCCAAGCGCTCGATCTTGAGGCGGAGAAGGTCAAACCAAACGAACAAGGCATTATCCGCTTGCAGGCGATGAAGACCGGAGCACTGATCCGTTTTGCCTGCGAGGCCGGTGCTATCGTCGGCCACGCCAGCCTTGAGGACCGCGAGCGGCTGGCGGAATACGGCGCTGCCATTGGCCTCGCCTTCCAACTTGCCGATGATCTGCTCGATGTTACAGCTGATGCGAGCCACATGGGCAAGGCGACGCGCAAAGATGCCGCGGCAGGCAAGGCGACACTAGTCTCCATGCATGGCATCGAGTGGACTCAACGCCAGTTGGTCGGTCTGATCGCGCAGGCGGAAGAGCTCCTTGCCCCCTTTGGTGAGCAAGCAGCCCTGCTTAGGGATGCGGCGCGCTTTATTGCCGAAAGGCAGAGCTAGTAACTATTCTGCCGCGTGCGAGCCCGCGCCAAGACCGAAGCGGTTTTCGATGTAATCTGCCACCATTTTCTGGAATTCCTGAGCGATACCGGCGCCACGCAAGGTTGCAACCTTCTTGCCGTCAACAAATACGGGGGCGGACGGTGTTTCGCCGGTGCCCGGCAGCGAAATGCCGATATCGGCCATTTTAGACTCGCCGGGACCATTGACTATGCATCCCATGACGGCGACGTTCAGCGCTTCAACACCTGGATATTTTTCGCGCCAGATCGGCATATTGGTGCGGATATCGCTCTGGATCGATTGGGCCAGTTCCTGGAACACCGTTGACGTCGTGCGGCCGCAGCCAGGACATGCGGCGACTATCGGGATAAATTGCCGAAAGCCCATAGTTTGCAAGAGTTCCTGCGCCACCTGGACTTCGCGAGTACGATCGCCGCCCGGTTCCGGCGTCAGCGAAATGCGGATCGTGTCACCAATACCCTGTTGCAACAGAATGCCCATCGCGGCCGAAGAAGCCACGATGCCCTTTGTACCCATGCCGGCTTCGGTCAGCCCAAGATGCAACGCGTGGTCACACCGTCGTGCCAATTCGGCATAAACCGCAATCAGATCCTGAACCTGGCTTACTTTTGCCGAGAGAATGATTCTCGAACGCGGCAGGCCGATCTCTTCAGCAAGTTGCGATGAAATGAGCGCCGACTGCACAATCGCTTCCCGCGTTACAGCATCCGCAGTCAGGGGCGCGCCAGCGGCATGATTCTGGTCCATCAGGGCAGTCAGCAGTTCCTGATCGAGCGAACCCCAGTTTACACCGATGCGAACCGGCTTGTCGTAGCGGATTGCCATTTCGATGATGGCGCCGAACTGTGCGTCCTTCTTGTCCTTGAATCCAACGTTGCCTGGATTGATACGATACTTGGCTAACGCCTCGGCACAAGCGGGATGGTCAGCCAGAAGCTTGTGGCCGATATAGTGGAAGTCACCCACGAGCGGGACCGGGAGACCCAGCCGGTCAAGGCGTTCACGTATCTTCGGTACAGCTGCAGCCGATTCATCACGGTCAACTGTAATGCGGACGATCTGCGAGCCCGCTCTGGAAAGAGCGGCAACCTGCGCCACAGTACCATCCACATCGGCGGTATCCGTATTGGTCATCGATTGAACGACAACCGGCGCGCCGCCACCCACCATGACGCCGCCCACATCGACACCGACCGACGACCGGCGGCCAAAAGGTTGCGAGTAATAGTCTGACATCGTCAAGCTCCAGATATGCCGTTCAGGTGGCGCAGCTATCATCATTTGTCAACTCCGTACTTACCGAGGATGGCTACACCTGCACTACAGAGCTTGGATGACAAAGTGTTCATACTGCACATCTAGCAATTTTGCTGCGATGCAATATATTCTGTCGGCCTTCTGCACGCACGGTTGATCAATCAAGGAAATAATCATGGCCAAAAAGACCGCAGTCGTTACAGGCTCGAATTCCGGCATTGGGCTCGGTTCCGCGCATGCTCTTGCTGCGGCAGGATACAATGTTGTGATCAACTCATTCACTGATCGGCCCGAAGATCATGCACTCGCTCGAGAAATCGCCGATAAACATGGTGTCAGTGTTGCCTACATCAAGGCAGACATGTCGAATGGTGCTGAATGCCGTGCCCTGATCGATAAAGCAGCTGAGGCCTTTGGCACTCTGGACGTTCTTGTGAATAATGCTGGCATTCAGTTCGTCGCCCCTGTTGACGAATTCCCTACTGAAAAATGGGATGCGATCATCGCGATTAATTTGACGTCTGCCTTCCATACGACCGCTGCCGCCTTGCCTTACATGAAGAAGGCTGGGTGGGGGCGCATCATAAATATTGCGTCAGCTCATGGGCTGAGGGCCTCGCCCTTCAAATCCGCCTATGTCGCGGCTAAGCATGGCGTCCTTGGCTTTACCAAGACTGTTGCGCTGGAAGTTGCGGAAAAACACATCACGAGCAATGCAATCTGTCCCGGTTACGTACTTACGCCGCTCGTCGAGGCGCAGATACCTGATCAGATGAAAGCGCATGATATGGATCGTGCGACCGTTATCCGCGAGGTCATGCTCGACAAGCAGGCTACCAAGGAGTTTGCGACTGTGGATCAAATTGGCGCAACCGTCGTATTCCTCGCCAGCGACGCCGCCGCGCAGATCACCGGAACCTCCATTTCCGTCGATGGTGGCTGGACAGCGCAGTGACAAAGGTAAAATCGAAGACAATCAACATCGCGCTTCAAGGCGGTGGTTCGCACGGGGCCTTCACTTGGGGCGTTCTCGACCGCATCCTCGAGGATGGCCGACTGACAATCGAAGGCATATCCGGCACCAGTGCAGGTGCAATGAACGCCGTAGCCCTCGCCGACGGGTGGTCACACAATGGAGCTGAAGGCGCCCGGGCAAAGTTGCACGAATTCTGGCGGGCGGTGGGGCGAACAGGGCAATTCAGCCCTGTCCAGCGCACTCCATGGGATCGATTCTTCGGCAACTGGTCAGTTGAACATGGACTCGGCTACAACCTGTTCGAACAGTTTTCCCGATTGTTTTCTCCCTACGAGTTCAATCCATTCAATCTCAACCCCCTACGGGACGTGGTTGAAAAGGAAATCGATTTCAACCGGGTACGGGCCTGTTCTCAATTCAAGCTCTTCGTTTCTGCGACTAATGTAGAGAGCGGGCGGCTGCGTGTCTTTTCGCAATCGGAACTCAATGCAGATGTGGTCATGGCGTCAGCCTGCCTTCCATATATTTTTCAGGCAGTGGAAATTGACGGCGAACCTTATTGGGATGGCGGCTATGGCGGCAATCCGGCGCTGTACCCGTTCTTCTATTCGAGTGAGAGTGAAGACGTCCTCTTGGTCCAGATCAATCCGATCGAAAGACGCGGCACCCCCAAGACAGCACGCGAAATAACCGACCGCATCGATGAGATTACCTTCAATGCTGCCCTTCTACGTGAGTTCCGTTCGATTGCATTCGTCAATTCGCTGATCAAAGCTGGAAGGCTGGAGCATGGTGAATACCGCAACATTCGAATGCACCGCATCGACGCCGACGAAGCGCTCGAGGGCCTGTCTTCGTCGTCCAAAATCAACGCCGAATGGGCGTTCCTTGAATATTTGCGCGATCTTGGCCGAGCAGCCGCAGGCGATTGGCTGGAGGAAAATTTCGATGCTGTCGGCGAACATGCCACACTCGATCTGACCAGCGAGTTGACACCGGAAATGAGCGTCGGACTGAAGTCTCACAAGCCCGGCAAACGCGTGAGCGATTTTCTCCTGCAGCGGAAAAAGCCCGCCACTGTCGCCCGGCGCGCTTAGTCGTCTCTCGAATAATTCCGTTTTTCTTCGAATCACGGAATTGCTCTAACTCTTTGTTTTTATGCAATTCCGGACGGAAAATTGGTTCCCACTTTTCCTGGAATTGCTTTAGGATCGGTCTACATCGGCGCTCTTTGCCAGATTGGACATCAGAAACACAACGATGAGCAATCCGGCGAGCACCATATAGACTGGTCCGAATCCGGTTCTGCCGCCGACAAAACCTATGGCCGACGGGGCAACAAGAATACCCGAATAGCCCATGAGCGTCACCATGCTGAGTGCCACCCCGGAAGACGTCCCTTTTTGATTTCCTGCTGCCGAGAAGGCGATTGGGACCATATTTGCGATACCGAGCCCAGCGAATGCAAATGCGAGTATCGCAATCCAGGAATTGGGAGCGACACTGGCTATCAACATGCCGGTTGCGCCGATAAGTGCCGAATAGCGCAATGTTTTCACTGCACCGAAGCGGTTGCGAACGCCATCGCCGAGAAAGCGCATGATCGACATTGTTCCGGAAAAGGCGGCGAAGGCGAAACCGGCGGTTGCAATGTCTGCGCCACGCTCCTGCTGAAGATAGAGCGCAGCCCAATCGAGCACCGAACCCTCGGGCACCATGGAAAACAACGCCATCAATCCGATGAGATAGATCAATGGATTGGTCGGGAACTCAAGCTTGTGCTTTTCCTGTGCCACAGGCGCGTCTTCTGTAATCATGTAGCCGAAAGCCACGATCCCGAGCAGGATAGCGATCAGCGTAACCACCAGCGCATGAGCCAAGTGGCCATGCGCTTCGATCACCAATCCACCCAGCGCACCGCCGGCAAACCCGCCAAGGCTCCAAAATCCATGTGATGACGACATGACCGCCCGCGAAAGCTTTTTCTCCACCTCCACCGCATTTGCATTCATCGCCACATCCATGCCGCCAATCACAGCACCGAAGAGAAACAGGGCTGGCGCAGCTGTCGAGACGTTTGGGGCGAGAGCGACGAGCAATAGCGAGAAGGAGCAGAAAATCGCAAAGCCTTTTACGACCGCCCGCGATCCAAAACGGCTGATCAGATAACCGCACCACGGCATGGCAGCGAGTGCGCCTATACCAAAAACCAGGATGAGCAATCCGAGCGTGAATTCGCTGATCCCGAGGCGTACCATAAATACGGGAATTTGCGGCGCCCAGCTGCCGACGAGGAAGCCGTTGAAGAAAAACGCGCAGGCGACGGCCCACCGACCATAAACAGCTTTCCTGAGGTAGACAGAGGCATCCATTGGATCATCACCTGTTGTGCGCTGATACTGCGAAGACATTCCGGTCACCCGAGTTGATCGTCTGCGACGATCACTTCGACGCCCGCCCTGCTTATCCGCTCCAGAATCGACCGATCTGCCGTCCGGTCGGTTATAAGGGTGGATACGAGCGATACCGGGCCAATGGCAAAGGGAGCCTGCTTGACAAGCTTTTCGCTTGTTGCCAGGAGAATGATCTCATTGCATGCCTGACCAAGGGCAAGTTTCATGCGTGCATCATCATAGTTCTCGGCACGCAGCATCAACTCTTCATCGACGGCGCATGCACCGAGAACACAATAGTCAACACGCATCGATTGGACTTCGGCCAGCGTGGATTGCCCGATGGCACTGCGCGTCAGCCGGTTTAGGCTTCCACCCAGAAGAATGACCTCGCAGCAGGGATGGTCGAGCGCCGCCGAAGCGATATCCGGGGAACCGGTAATGATGCATACCTGAAGATCTCTGGGGAGTGCACGAACGAATTCCAACACCGTCGTGCTGGAATCGAGAAGCATCGTTGTATTCATCGGGATGCGGGCAGCGCACGCGACAGCGACTGCCTTCTTGCCGGCGGTCTCATCGCGAGCACGCTGCTGAAAGCTTCGGGGACCTGATCTGCTTCTTGCAGCGCCTCCATGGAATCGCTGGACGAGGCCCTGTTCGGACAGTTCCCGAAGATCGCGGCGTATGGAGTCTTCTGAGACGCCAAATTCTGATGCGACCGCATTCGCCAGCACGCGGCCGGACTCATTGATCCTCTGGAGGATCATACTTTTTCTTTCGTCCGGCGATAAATCCTTCAGCATAGAACACCCCTGCACATGCGGTCACCATAACCACATTTGCCTATATCGGCAATAGATTATGCGCATATTTGCATGAATGGGGATTTTGCACGCAAGCCAAAAACAAAAAAGGCCCATATGGGCCTTTTTCATGCCTGCGAATTGCCACAAGCCTATTCGTAAACGACGAGAAGATCCTTTGCGTCTATCTGATCGCCGGCACGCACGAGTACTTCCACAATTGTGCCATCTCGTTCGGCGCGCAAGGCAGTCTCCATCTTCATCGCCTCGATGGAGAGCAAAACGTCTCCCGCATTGACTTTCTGTCCACTTGCAATGCCCACAGTTGAGATAATGCCCGGCATGGGCGCTCCCACCTGCTTGTCATTTCCAAGCTCCGCCTTGCGTCTTACGCCAGCGCCACTGCCGGCACGCGCACGATCGGGGACCTTCACGCGCCGCGGCTGACCGTTCATCTCGAAAAAAACGGTGCACATTCCTTTATCATCGGGTTCACCCACTGCCTGGTTGCGCACGACGAGCGTCTTGCCGCGCTCGATGTCGAGAAACACTTCCTCCTCCTGCGCCAGTCCGTAAAAGTAGACATGCGTCGGCAGTACACTCGTCGGGCCGTATGTATTGTGCGTTACTGCAAAATCCGTGAACACTTTGGGGTACATGAGATACGAGGCAAATTCCTGATCGCTGATCTTCCGTTCCAGCTTAGTCTCGATTTCTTTCCGCTCGGCATTGAGATCCGCGGGCGCCAAAAGTGCACCCGGCCGGTCGGTGAATGGCTTTTCACCTTTCAGAATCTTCTTCTGAATGTCCTTCGGCCAACCTTTCGGCGGCTGACCGAGATCACCGCGCATCATCGACACCACTGAATCGGGAAATGCTATATCCTTATCGGGGTTCTCCACGTCGGCGACAGACAGATCCTGGCTGACCATCATCAGGGCCATATCTCCGACAACCTTGGAGGATGGAGTGACCTTGACGATATCGCCGAACATCTGGTTGACGTCCGCATAAGTTTGCGCAACTTCGTGCCAACGCGTCTCAAGTCCAAGCGAGCGAGCCTGTTCCTTGAGATTGGTAAACTGCCCCCCGGGCATTTCGTGAAGGTAGACCTCGGAGGCCGGCCCCTTTAAGTCACTTTCAAAAGCCGCGTATTGCGTACGCACCGCCTCCCAATAAAACGAAATTCGGCGTATCCACTCGGGATCGAGGCCGGGATCGCGCTCGGTACCTTTTAATGCCTCAACGATCGAACCCAAGCATGGCTGCGAGGTATTGCCGGAGAGTGCATCCATCGCAGCGTCAACCACGTCAACACCTGCATCCACCGCTGCAAGAACAGTTGCTGCGGCAACACCCGACGTATCGTGCGTGTGGAAATGCAGCGGCAGGTCGGTTGCTTCGCGCAACGCCTTGAACAAAACCTTCGCAGCATTTGGCTTCAAAAGACCCGCCATGTCCTTGAGGGCGATGACATGGGCCCCGGCCTTCTCCACCTGCTGCGCCAGGTCGACGTAATATTTCAGGTCATATTTTGGCCGCGCCGAGTTGAGGATATCGCCCGTATAGCAGATGGCTGCTTCGCAGAGCTTGTTCTCCTCAACGACCGCGTCCATGGTGACACGCATGTTTTCAACCCAGTTCAAACTATCGAACACGCGGAAAACATCCACACCGCCTTTTGCCGCTTGGCTTACAAAATATTTGACAACATTATCCGGATAGCTTTTGTAACCAACGCCATTGGCGCCGCGCAGCAGCATTTGCAGAAGGATATTCGGCGCGCCCTCACGGATTTCAGCGAGGCGCTCCCACGGGTCTTCCGTCAGGAACCGCATTGCCACATCAAAAGTAGCACCGCCCCAGCATTCCAGCGAGAAGAGCTGTGGCAGGGCGCGTGCATAAGTACCGGCAACGCGAGCAATATCATAGGTCCGCATTCGCGTAGCCAAGAGGGATTGGTGCCCATCGCGCATCGTGGTGTCCGTAAACAGCACGCGCTTCTCATTGCGCATCCACTCGGCAAACTTTTGCGGCCCGAGTTGATCAAGCAACTGTTTGGTGCCGTCGGGGATAGGCGTTTCGACGAAAGGAACGCGCGGCAGCGCCGCATCTTTGGAGGGCGCGGCCCTGCCCTTGGTTTCCGGATGACCGTTTACGGTTACGTCCGCAAGATAGGTCAGAAGTTTGGTTGCACGGTCTTGCCGCTTCACCTGTTCAAAGAGTTCGGGCGTCGTATCGATGAATTTGGTCGTATAGGAATTATCGAGAAATCTCGGGTGTGTGATGATCGCCTCAAGGAAGGTAAGGTTAGTGGCGACACCGCGAATACGGAACTCGCGCAGCGCACGATGCATCCTGTGGATGGTTTCTTCCGCTGTTGGCGACCAAGCTGTAATCTTTTCCAACAGTGGATCATAGAATCGCGTGATCACCGCGCCGGAATAGGCTGTGCCACCGTCCAGTCTGATGCCGAAACCCGTGGCGCCTCGATAGGCGGTGATGCGACCATAGTCCGGAATGAAATTCTGTTCCGGATCCTCAGTAGTGATGCGGCACTGCAAGGCGTGGCCGTTGAGCTTGATATCTTTTTGCGCGGGTACGCCCGACTCCGGCGTGCCAATCGCCGCACCTTCAAGAATGCGTATCTGCGCCTTGACGATGTCGATGCCAGTCACCTCCTCGGTGACAGTGTGCTCGACCTGGATTCGTGGGTTCACTTCGATGAAGTAGAACTCATTGGTATCAGCATCCATCAGGAACTCGATGGTGCCCGCGCCGATGTAGCTTGTCTCCTTAGCGATGTTCAGACCGTAGTCGCATATTTCCTTGCGTTGGCTGTCCGTGAGGTAAGGCGCTGGAGCGCGTTCGACTACCTTCTGGTTCCGTCGCTGTATCGAGCAATCGCGCTCAAAAAGGTGCACCGCATTGCCATGCGTGTCGCCAAGAATCTGTACTTCAACGTGACGGGCGCGTTGCACGAGCTTTTCAAGATAAACCTCATCCTTGCCAAAAGCGGCCTTGGCTTCACGCTTGCCCTCGGTGACTTCGCGGGCAAGGTCATCCGGCGAAAAAATCGCACGCATGCCGCGCCCACCACCGCCCCATGATGCCTTCAACATCACCGGGTAGCCAATCTGTTCGGCCATTGCCTTGACAGCTTGCATGTCGTCAGGCAGCGGCTCGGTGGCGGGAACCACCGGAACGCCGATTTCAATTGCCAGATTGCGCGCGGCAACCTTGTTACCAAGCCGGCGCATAGTCTCCGGTTCTGGTCCGATGAAGATGATGCCGGCCTCCGCGCAAGCGTCGGCAAATTCCGGACTTTCCGATAGAAGACCGTAGCCTGGATGGATAGCGTCGGCGCCCGAAAGCTTCGCAACCCGGATGATCTCCTCGATTGAGAGGTAGCTCTCGATGGGGCCCATGTCCTTGGCCAGATGCGGACCACGACCCACCTGATACGACTCGTCCGCCTTGAAGCGATGCAACGCAAGCTTGTCTTCTTCCGCCCAGATCGCCACGGTTTTCATGCCAAGTTCGTTGGCCGCACGGAAAACGCGGATAGCAATCTCTGATCGATTGGCGACGAGTATTTTCTTGATAGGCAAGGCGAAAACTCCAGACAGCGAAAAAGCGCTTTGAAATGGATTGGGCTGCAACAACATTTCTCAGGATTGCTGCAGTGCAAACAAATACATATTGAACATAAGAACCTCAAATGTCCAATAGCAAAATGCCCGGCGCTCGGCCGAGCATTTCACGCATATATCAGTTAGTCAGCTTATTGCTGGAAATAGCCGATCTTGCCGTCGGGGCCCTTTTTCCATTCGTACATGACGTAGCCCGGGAATTTCGGATCGCCCTTTTCGTCAAACGCCAGATCACCTAGTACCGTCTTGAATGGCCCCTTTCCTTTCAATGATTTGGCTATCAGTTCCGGATCATTTGTTTCTGCGGCGGTTGCGGCAGCAGCGATGGCCTGAAGGGAGCCGTAGGCGTACAGCGTGAATGCTTCCGGTTCAAAACCATCGGCCCTGAATTTCTCGATCAGTTCGTTGTTCGCCGGGTTGTTGCGTGGATCCGGACCAAATGTATTGAGCGTACCGATGACGGCATCGCCTGCTATCGAAGCCAGCTCATTTGAAACGATCGCCGCCCCTGAAATAAATTGGACTTTAAGGCCCTGGTCTGCCAATTGACGCATGATCAGCCCTGCTTCCGTGTGAACACCGCCCCAATAGAACACGGTAACGCCGGCTTCCTTCACTTTGCTGATCAGCGCCGAGAAATCCTTGTCACCGGTATGGACGCCCTCGTTGAGCACTTCGGTGAGGCCCTGGGCGTTCAGTGCTTTCTTGGTTTCATCGGCGAGACCCTGGCCGTAGGGCGTTTTGTCATTGACGATGGCGATCTTGGCGTCGTTGAAATGATTGGCGATATATGCTCCGGCGACCTTCCCTTGCTGGTCATCGCGGCCACAGGTTCGGAATGTGTTCCAGAGAGCGCGCTCGGTATATTTCGGATTGGTCGACGCCGGGGTTACCTGCAGGATGCCATTCTCCGCATAAACCTCCGACGCTGGTATCGATACACCCGAATTGTAATGACCAATAACGATCTTCACGCCGTCGGCCACAAATTTGTTTGCGACGGAAATACCTTGCTTCGGATCGGAAACATCATCGCCAAAGGCTAGATCGATCTTCTCACCATTAATACCGCCAGCATCGTTGATAGCAGCCGTAGCAGCCTCGACCCCTCGCTTGATCTGCGCACCCATGGCCGCATTCGGTCCAGTGAGTGGAGCCCCAACGCCGATGAGTATATCGGCGCCAGCGTAACCGGTGAATATGAGCATTGTTGCTGCAACCATGCCGGGAAAAAGTAGCTTCGTCATACAAAACTCCATTCTAAAATGACGTCAAAAATTGGTGGGCAATATTACCATATCCGGAGCTTGATCACCGGCATAGGTCTTGGGCGGATAAACGAAAGACTTACGAAAAAAATAGCTGGTATTCTATTCTATGCGAGCTAATAAGCGCTGCGATGTTCCGTCGGGACACGGCAAATGCGATGGGTATCAATGCGAATGCCCAGCACTGGGCCGGGCATTCACTTATCGTCTCAAACGGAAGGCTTACTGCTGGAAATAGCTGTACTTGCCGTCTTCGCCCTTCTTCCATTCGTACATAACGTAGCCTGGAAGCTTAGGGTCGCCCTTTTCATCAAAGGCGATATCGCCAAGGACGGTCTTGAACGGGCCCTTTTCCTTCATCGTTTTCGCAACGGTCTCAGGATCGTTCGATCCAGCTGCCTTTGCTGCATCAGCGATGACCTGTGCTGCTGCGTAGGCGTAGAGCGTGTAGGCTTCCGGCTCGAAGCCCTGCGCACGGAACTTCTCGACGAGTTCCTTGTTGGCTGGATTCTTGCTCGGATCCGGGCCGAACGTGTTCAAAGTACCCGCTACGGCATCGCCAGCGATGGAAGCAAGTTCGTTCGAGACGATACCGTCACCGGAGATGAACGTGACTTTCAGGCCCTGGTCAGCGAGCTGGCGGATAATCAGGCCAGCTTCCGTGTGCAAGCCACCCCAATAGAGAACTGTAACACCGGCTTGCTTTGCTTTGGCGATCAGCGCGGAGAAGTCTTTGTCGCCGACGTTAACGCCTTCGTACATCGCTTCCTTCATGCCCTTGGCATTCAGCGTCTTCTTGGTTTCATCCGCGAGGCCTTGGCCATATGGTGTCTTGTCGTGGACAACCGCAATCTTGGCGTCCTTGAACTTTTCGGCAATGTATGTACCGGCTACAACGCCTTGCTGATCATCGCGTCCGCAAGTGCGGAAGGTGTTCCACAATTTGCGCTCCGTGAAGACCGGGTTGGTCGCCGCAGGCGTAATTTCCAGAATGCCGTTTTCAGCATAGACTTCAGATGCCGGGATCGAAACGCCGGAATTGAAGTGGCCGATAACGAACTTCACACCGTCAGCAACAAACTTGTTGGCAACGGAAATGCCCTGTTTCGGATCCGAAACGTCATCGCCCAGTGACAGTTTAACCTGCTCGCCATTAATACCGCCGGCTGCGTTTATTTCAGCGATGGCCGCTTCTGCACCCTTTTGCAGCTGCGCACCGAAAGCAGCATTTGGTCCGGTCAACGGTCCACCGACACCGATCAGAAGGTCGGCATACGCATTGCCGCTCAAGGCGAGCATTGCAGCAAGCGCAACGCCCGATAACAGTGACTTCTTCATTTGAAAACTCCCATTTTCTAGGTACTTACCAAACCCCTCGCGACGGCTCTTTTTTCGTCGCTTGAAGATTACATTTTGCCGATTTCCCGGCGGTTGTCACGCTGATTCATTTCGCATCAGCGAGATAGGTTAAGCTCTCGTTCTGTCTTTCCAGGCGAATGGAGAAGTTTTTTCATAGAGCCAATGATATTGCCGGACCATCTGGTTGGTACGGGTATAGCGATAGCCGAGGATTCCGATGATGGTCAGCACAATCGTATCCACGATGTAGTAGTGAAGCGTGAACATCGTTCCACCAAAAAGAGCAAAGTGGATGAACCGGACAGCGATGCCTAACAGCAGCATGTAGAATATGACGATTATCAAGGGGCGCCATGTTTTGGCGCATGCTCGTCCTGCCATCCACGCGGCCCAGCCGCCCATAAGGCAGGTAACCAGTATGAACAGCCAGATTGAAGGTTCTTCGTATAAGATGCCCTGCATGGCAATATTCCCCTTGAGGCCCTTCAAGAAGGCCCTTCTCTCGTTAGTGGCGACCGCCTTCAAGATACGCGGCGCGCACTTCCGGATTTGCAAGAAGTTCCGCGCTCGATCCGCTCATCGTCACAATACCGTTCACCATCACGTAGCCGCGGTCGGCGAGCTTCAGAGCCCCGAACGCGTTCTGCTCAACCAGGAAGACCGTCAATCCGGTGGTCTTGTTCAACTCTTTGATCGCTTCGAAAATGTGCTTGATGATCAGTGGCGCGAGACCCAATGAGGGCTCGTCCAGCAGTAATAGGCGCGGACGTGCCATAAGCGCCCGCCCGATTGCCAGCATTTGCTGTTCGCCGCCCGAAAGCGTGCCGCCGCGCTGATTGATGCGTTCCTTCAACCGTGGGAATAAATCGAACACCATGCGCGAATCTTCATCGAAGAACTCAAGCTTGTCGAGGCTTGCACCCATTTGCAAATTTTCCTGCACCGTCATGCGGGGAAAAATGCGGCGGCCTTCCGGTGATTGCGCAATCCGTAGCCGCGCGATTTCATGCGTCGGCAATTGGGTGATGTCCTTGCCGTCAAAAATGACACGTCCCGTACGCGCGCGCGGCATCCCGAAGATCGTCATCATCAAGGTGGACTTTCCGGCGCCATTGGCACCGATCAAAGCGACAATCTCACCCGGATCCGCGTGGACTGTCACGCCGCTCAAAGCACGAATATTGCCGTAGTAGGTTTCAACGCCTTCAACGCTGAGAAGGGCTTGCTTTTCTGGCATTATTTAGCCCCTCCGGTCTTTTTGGGCGCCGGAGTTACCTGGCTCTGCTTTGCCAACTTCTTGGCCTGTCCAATCCAGTCTTCACGCGCGATCCGCCCATCAAAAGCAAGGTAGGCCTCAGCGGCGATGATGTCGGCCTTCTTCCATGCAGCGATCTGGTCGAAGTGGAATATTCCGTGTTCGTTGAGTTTGCGCTCGTTGACCGGCCCGATGCCCTTGATGACGATAAGCTTGTCTGCCTTGCCGCCACGCGGCTCTGCAAGTGCGTTCGCCGTTGCACCGGGTTTGATTGCCGCAGGGGGTTTTGCTGCTGGGTTGGTTGGCTTCGATTTCACGGTACTCGCTGCTGCAGGCTTGGCAGCAGTTGTGTCTGTGGCGGACTTTACAGTGGGCTTTTTTGCAGCCGTAGCTCTGGTCCGCCTGACCTTAGCAGGAGCGGAAGGAATAAGTGCGGCCGGAGCCATATCCGGATGCGCTTCCTCTATTTCGAGCAGCGCCTCGGTCGAAAGCAGGTCTACGGCCGCGGTGATATCATCGACGCCAGCGGCTTCCGCCTGTTCGATCAGTTCGACCACTTCTTCGTCCTCGACACCAAGATAAGCAGCAATGACCTTTGGATCGTTTTTCACAGTCTCAGGCGTGCCGTCCGAGATTTTCGTGCCGTATTCGAGAACAACAACGTGATCGGAGATTTCCATCACCACCGACATGTCATGTTCGATGAGGAGGATCGAAGTCCCGGTCTCATCGCGAATGTCGAGCAGAAGTTTGTTGAGCTCAGCAGACTCGCGCGCATTGAGACCTGCGGCAGGTTCATCAAGACAGAGCAGTTCGGGATCCGTACACATTGCACGAGCGATCTCGAGGCGCCGCTGCGCACCATAGGGCAGATCACCAGCCGGATCGTCGGCGCGTTCTACCAGATTGATCTTCTCCAGCCAGAAACGGGCCTTCTCGATCGCATCCGAAGCCGCCTTCTTGTAGGTAGGAAAGCCTAGCAAGCCGAGGATGGTAAAACCAGACGACAACATCAGCGGATTGTGCTGAGCGACGAGGAGATTTTCCAGAACGGTCAATCCCGAAAACAGGCGGATATTCTGGAACGTGCGCGCGACCTTGGCCTTCTTCGTGATGACGAAATCGGCCATCCGCTCCAAGAGATACTCCTCACCATTCTGACGGGTCATCGTCAGCATACCTTCGGTCGGCTTGTAAAAGCCGGTTATACAATTAAAGACCGTGGTCTTGCCTGCACCGTTGGGGCCGATAAGGGCAGTAATCGCGCCGCGCCTGGCCTCGAAGTTCAGGTCGTTGATCGCGATGAGGCCACCAAATTTCATCGAGAGCCGCTCAACGCGCAAGATTGCAGTGGGATTGTTTTGCACTTCCGAAACCATCAGCCGTGGCCTTCTTTGGTAAACTCGCTGGACACCATCTTGCGTTTATGCAGGAAGGCACTCGGTTCTCGATTGCCAACAAAACCACGCGGCTTCCACACCATGACCACGATCATCGCGAGACCGAACAGGAGCATACGATAGAGTTCGGGAGTGAAATCCGGTCCAAAGATGCGCTTTAGAAATTCCAACTCGCGCAAGAGTTCGGTGCCGCCGATCATCACTGCCGCAGCGATAGCGATGCCGACCAGTGATCCCATGCCCCCTAGAACCACGATTGCAAGAATGATAGCGGACTCGAGGAACACAAAGGATTCAGGGCTGACAAATCCCTGCCGTGCCGCGAAGAAGGAACCAGCAAATCCGCCGAACATTGCGCCAGTGGCGAACGCTGTCAGTTTCGTCGTCGTCGTATTGATGCCGAGCGAACGGCAGGCGATCTCATCCTCACGCAAAGCCTCCCACGCACGACCGATAGGCATACGGCGCAGGCGAATGGTGACCCATGCAGTCAGGAGCGCAAGGAGCAGAATAAGATAGTAGAGAAAAATCTTGTAGTAGACGCCGGAGTTCGGAAGACCAAGCAGCGCTGCGAAACCGGTTGGTCCAGGGGTGAAAGGAATGCCAAACAAGGTTGCTTTGGCGATACCCGAAATACCGAACGTGCCCTTGGTAACGACGGTCCAGTTGATCAACACCAAACGAATGATTTCACCGAAAGCGAGGGTTACAATCGCCAGATAGTCGCCGCGTAGGCGCAAAACCGGGAAACCTAGCATGATGCCCCAGAGGGCGGCGAAAATGCCCGCCATGGGCAGCAACAGCCAGAACGATAAGCCGAAATGGGTTGAGAGCAGGGCGTAGGAATAGGCACCCACAGCGTAGAAGGCGACGTAACCGAGATCGAGCAATCCGGCGAGACCGACCACAATATTTAGACCCCAGGCGAGCATCACATAGATCAGAATCTGAATGCCGAAATTATCGACATACTTCAGTGAGCCTTGCAGGCCACCCATGATAGAGCCGTTATAGGCCCAGAGGATCAGAATCACGAGGAACGGATAGATGAGCAGCAGTCCGAGTCCAATCTTGGGGAAGCTCTTGCGGAATGCGGATTGTTCTTTCTCGACGGCAGCACGCTTGTTCTTGCTGCGCGCTTCGCTCCAGGGTGTAATGTAAGCGGTCAGCAAGAACCGCCCTATGGCAGCGACAAGCACGAAGATCGCCAGCAGCCCCCAACGCTGGTTGAGAACAAGCTCATTCCGGATATTCTGATCGGTGCGGAAACCGACGATCAGAAAGAATAATCCGAAGGCGAGAGCACCGGCGAGGAGCCCTTCCTTCACAGCTTTTGCGAAGACGGAATCCGGTTCTATTTTTTGGACGTCGGCCATACGCTTAAACCTTTTCGACTTCGGGCCGACCGAGAATGCCGGAAGGCAGGAAGATCAGAACAATTGCCAAAATCGAGAATGCGGCAACGTCCTTGTAGTCGATGGAGAAATAGGCCGACCAAAGAGCCTCGATCAGGCCGATCAGCAGACCACCAACCACAGCACCAGGGAGTGAGCCAATACCGCCCAGCACCGCGGCAGTGAAAGCTTTGACGCCAGGGGTGAAACCGTCGGTGAAGGAGATGACGCCGTAGAACATGAGATAAAGCGTGCCGGCGACTGCCGCGAGCATGGCGCCCATAACGAAGGTCATGGAAATGGTCTTGTCTACGTCGATTCCAAGCAGAGCCGCCATCTTGCGGTCTTGTTCACAGGAGCGCTGCGCTCTTCCGAGCGTCGTCTTGTTGACAAGATACCAGAACGCGGCAAGCAGGATCACTGTTACGAACATAATGACCATCTGTTTGTAGGCGACAGTGATGTTCGTGCCGTAAATCGTGATGCCACCATTGACGAGCGGCGGGATCGGCTTGTTGCGGGGACCCTGTGTGACCTGCACGAAATTAGACAAGGCGATGGACATGCCGATCGCTGTAATCAATGGTGCGAGACGGAATGAACCGCGCAAGGGCCGGTAGGCCAGGCGCTCGATTGTCCAGCTCCACAACCCTGTCAGCAGCATGGCCACGATCATCATCAGCAGCAGCGCCAGAACGACCGGCACACCGCCAATAAAAGTAGTCAAGGCAAGGAAAACAATCATCGCCATAAAGGCGCCGAGCATAAAAACATCACCATGAGCGAAGTTGATCATGCCGATGATTCCGTAAACCATCGTATAACCGATGGCGATCAGTCCGTAGATTGAACCAAGCGTCAATCCATTGATCGATTGCTGGATGAAGTACTCCATCGCAACGATACCCCTCATTTTATTGGGAAGTTTTTTATCCGGTTTTTTTATCCGGTTCCCATTACCCCAATGCCTCTACACCTAGCGTCTGCGTTATAGAAAGCAACTGCTTTTTTGGCTGACACAACAACGTTACATTTGCTGGCATATATTCTCTGGAAATTTTCACCAAATTTGATGTGCAATGCAATAGAAATTCCGGCATTTCCGCTTGTGTTAGACGAATTGACTAGTCGTGCCTTAATTGCCCGGTGATCCAAAAGGAACTATTTGACCACAAAGCCGTGAGCAAAGGGGTCGCGGTCGTCTATGAAGATGGTGTTATATCCGGTCATGCGCGCCCACCCTGCGATCGACGGAATGATTGCGGGCTTTCCGGCCACGCTGATGGCCTTTTCGACCCTGCCATGAAACAGCGAGCCGATTATAGATTCGTGCACGAAATCATCGCCTGGTTTCAGCTTCCCCTTCGCCGCTAACTGCGCCATACGGGCGGATGTTCCGGTTCCACAGGGCGAACGATCGATCGCCTTATCCCCATAGAAAACTGCGTTGCGTGCATGGGCGTCTGGTTGGGTCGGTGCGCCGGTCCAAAGAATATGGCTGAGGGTATTGATATCGTGCTTTTCCGGATGCTGAAACGAATAGCGCTCATTGAGGCGCTCTCGGAGTATCGGACTCCAGCCGATAAGATCGAGCGCTCGATAGTCGGCAATATCAGTGAAATTCTCCTGGGGATCGACGATCGCATAGAAATTCCCACCATAGGCAACATCGACGAATAACGTTCCCAAATCCGGACATTCGACTTCCAGCTTCTCGGCATAGAGAAATGCAGGAACATTGGTGATTCTCACACTGGAGACGTACTGGCCGTCTAGTTCGTACTCGGCGACCACAAGGCCGGCGGGTGTATCGAGCTTGAGGATACCTGGTGTCTTCGGTGTTATTAGGCCGTGTTCGATCGCCATCGTCACCGTACCGATCGTTCCATGTCCGCACATGGGAAGGCAGCCCGACGTTTCGATGAACAGTACCGCCACATCGCAATCGTCACGGGTAGGAGGATAGAGAATCGATCCTGACATCATGTCGTGCCCCCGCGGCTCGAACATCAGTCCTGTACGGATCCAGTCGAATTCTGCGAGAAAATGCGCCCGCTTTTCCATCATCGTCGAACCGGAAAGATTGGGGCCGCCACCCGCTACCAGACGTACTGGATTGCCACAAGTATGACCATCGACACAGAAAAAGGAATGGCGCGCCATGATACTCCTTAGAAACGTTGCGGGCTGAATGGTCCGATCGGAATTGCAGGCTTTGTTCCAACAATCAAATCCGTGATCAAGCGTCCTGTCGCCGCCGATTGTGTCAGTCCAAGATGGCCGTGACCAAAAGCATAGAGAACATTTTTGCTGGTTCTTGCATAGCCGATAACCGGTAATGAATCTGGCGAGGACGGTCGATATCCCATCCACTGCCTGCCGCCCGAAGTATCAAGGTCAGGCATAAACATTTTCGCCTTCGTCAACATCGCGTCGGATCGTTTATAATTAGGTGGCAGATCCAGTCCACCAAATTCGACTGCGCCGCCGATACGGATACCAGTTTCGAGTGGCGTTACCACAAAGCCGTGGCCCGAGAAAATGAGCTGGCGCTTGAGATCGAACGCCCCCACCGGCAAACTTGTGTTATAACCTCGCTCGGTCTCCAGAGGAATTGCATCCCCCAAACTCTTTGCCAGCCGATGCGACCACGCACCAGCGGCAATAATCAGTTTTGCAGCTTTAATACGTGTGCCGTCTGTCAGCTGAATCGTCGCGCCTCTTTCGCTTGCTGCAACAGCAGTGGCTTCAGCGTGCAGAAATTCAGCACCAAGACGTGCCGCGTAAAGCCACAGGCCCTTACCCACATGTTGGGGATCACTGACCGTCTTCCAGCCAGGCACAAAGGTGCCAGCAACAAAGCGCGATGCGAGACCGGGTTGGCTTGTGGCAAGCTCCTCGCCGTGCAGATGCTCAAAGGGAATGCCCGCTCGCTTACGAGCGTTCCAGCCCGGCAGGGCAGCATTCAGTTCCTCTTCGCTTTCATAGAGTTCAAGTGAACCATCCTCGCGCACCATATGGCGAATACTTGCCCGCTCCATTAAACCGAGCATTTCCGGCTCGGCAAACCGCATTAGAGCGCCCTGCGCCTGTACGGTCCGCTCCAGCGCGTCAGCACGGCTGGCGCGCCAGAAGCGGTAGAGCCACGGTGCCAGCTTCGGCAGATATGATGGACGAATTGAAAATGGCCCGAGGGGGTCGACAAGCCAACCCGGTACCTTGGCAAGAATGCCCTTCGAAGCCATGGGAAGAATATCGGAAAATGCCAATGCCCCGGCGTTGCCGGCGCTTGTCCCTTCACAGATACCCTGCCTGTCGATGACAAGAACTTTACGACCAGCTTCCGACAAATAGGAAGCAATGGCGATGCCGACAATGCCGGCACCTATGATAACAATTTCCTTTGTGTCCGAACGTTGGCCGCCCATCAATCAGCCGACTGGCTCAGAGCGCAGGGAGTTTCGGACGGGATGCGATCGCGTCCATGACGGTCTTCTCGACAGCAGCACGTCGTTCGCCACGCAGCGGCTGACGCGGCAGGCGGACTCGATCATTGGTGCCGATTTCGTGCACTTCCGCCAATTTGATGTTCTGTACGAGGTAGGTGGAAACATCGAGGTCGAGAAGCGGGCGGAACCAGCGATAAATTTCCAGCGCCTCGGCATAGCGTTCGGCCATGACCAGTTTGTAGATAGCAACAGTTTCCTTCGGAAAAGCTGTGACGAGGCCAGCAACCCAACCGATCGCGCCTGCGGTCAACGCTTCAAACGCGAGATTGTCTACACCGGTAAAGAGGTCATACCGGGTACCGAACATGTTGATGATATCTGTCGTGCGGCGAATGTCATCGGAAGATTCCTTGATCGCGACGAAATGCTGATCCGACGCAAGTTCCGTCAGAATTTCACTCGTTACGTCGACGCGGTAAGCGATGCGATTGGAATAGATCATTACCGGCAAGTCGCCTGCCGCCGCCACAGCTTTCAGCGTCGTCACTGTTTCGTCGGGGTCTGTGTGGTAGATCGGGCTTGGAACGAGCATCAGGCCATCCGCACCAGCTTTGGCAGCACGTTTTGCCAGCGCGGCACCATCACGCGTTGCTGCTTCATTGATGGTCAGGAGCACGGGCTGTCCCTTGGCAACGCTCTGCGCAGTCTTCAAGACCTCAAGTTTCTCGTCATGGCTGAGCATCGGCCCTTCGCCGAGAGACCCTGCCACGATCAATCCGTCGCAGCCTGCATCCATCAGCAGTGCAAAGCAGCGTTCCATTTCACCATGATCGAGACTATCATTCTCAGTGAATTTGCTGGTAACTGCTGGAAATACACCTGACCACATGACACTTGCTCCTTCTTGATATATCACAAATATATCTGTAACGTTTATAGCTGTCAATCCGAGAGAACGACTTATGTATCAAACGACCATCCACACGGTTGCACAGACGGGCGAGAGCCTGGCAGAGCTCGCCTATCGCCAGTTGGAGGAGATGATCGTAACACTGAAACTGGAGCCCGGCTCGATCGTCAACGAAAGGGCACTGACGGATATCACAGGGATGGGCCGCACTCCGGTGCGCGAGGCAGTACAAAAGCTTGCTTGGGAAGGCCTCATGGAAATCCGGCCCCGTTCCGGCATCGCCATCGCCCCGCTGAATTTGCAGGATTTCGGTAAAATACTGGACACCCGCGAGGGGGTTGAACGCGTCCTCGCCCGTGATGCCGCCCGCTATGGTGCAGCTCTCCACCACAAGCGATTGAGGGAAGCCTCTGACGCCATGAGCACCGCTCTTGCATCCGATGATGTCGGTCGCTTCCTTATGGCGGACAAAATCTTCGATACTGTGCTTGGCCAAGCGGCGGAAAACCCGTTTGCTGCCCGGCTTGCATCACCGCTTCAAACCCATAGCCGGCGTTTTTGGTTCCGTTTGCAGAGACCCGGAAGCCTTCAGCAATCCGGAGGCGCTCACAAGGCATTAATCGATGCTATCATTGCCGGGGCACCGGATCGAGCTTCTGAAGAGGCCACCAAACTTATCGATCATTTGCGTACCCTGGCACCTTAGACAAAGAATGCCGCCGGAGGCCGGCGGCATTCTTGTTTCATTTCATCGTGGGGATAACGAACTCGGCACCGTCCTTGACGCCGGAAGGCCAGCGGGACGTGACAGTCTTGGTTTTGGTGTAGAAGCGGAACGCATCCGGTCCGTGCTGGTTGAGATCGCCGAAACCAGAGCCCTTCCAGCCGCCGAAGGTATAATAGGCAATCGGAACAGGGATCGGCACGTTGATACCGACCATTCCGACCTGAACCCGAGAGGCAAAATCGCGGGCCGCATCGCCATCACGCGTGAAAATTGCAACGCCATTGCCGTATTCATGTTCGTTTGGCAGACGGATCGCGTCCTCATAAGTGTCAGCGCGAACGATACCCAAAACCGGTCCGAAGATCTCTTCTTTGTATATCCGCATGTCTGACGTCACATGGTCGAACAGGCAACCGCCCATGTAGAAACCGTTCTCATAACCTTGCATCGTAAAACCACGACCATCGACCACGAGTTTGGCACCTTCTTCCACGCCGAGATTCACATAACCCTGGATGCGCTCCAGCGCCTGTTTGGTGACAACCGGACCATAATCGGCCGACATGTCGGTCGAAGGGCCAACCTTGAGGCTTTCCACACGGGGAATCAGCCGCTCGACAAGGCGGTCAGCCGTGTCCTTGCCAACTGGTACCGCCACGGAAATGGCCATGCAACGCTCGCCGGCAGAACCATATCCCGCACCAATCAGTGCATCGACGGTCTGGTCCATATCAGCATCCGGCATAATGATCATGTGATTCTTGGCGCCGCCAAAGCACTGGGCACGCTTGCCGTTCGCCGTAGCGCGCGTGTAAATGTACTGAGCAATCGGGGTTGACCCAACAAAGCCGACAGCCTTGATGTCCGGGTCGTCAAGGATCGCATCGACCGCTTCCTTGTCACCATTGACGACGTTGAAGATGCCTGCAGGAAGCCCCGCTTCGATGAAAAGCTCTGCAAGGCGCATAGGCACGCCCGGATCGCGTTCTGAAGGCTTCAGAATAAAGGCGTTACCAGACACGATTGCCGGGCCAGCTTTCCATAGCGGGATCATTGCAGGGAAATTGAACGGCGTGATGCCGGCAACTACCCCGAGAGGCTGTCGCATTGAATAGACATCAATGCCAGTTCCGGCGCTGTCAGAAAACTCGCCCTTCAGCATATGCGCCGCACCCAGGCACACCTCAACCACTTCCAGACCGCGTTGGATATCACCCTTGGCATCGGGGATTGTCTTGCCATGCTCGCGCGCTAGAAGTTCGGCCAACGAGTCATATTCGGCTTCGACCAGCTCGAGGAACTTGCGCATGACACGTACCCGACGCTGCGGGTTGGTTGCGGCCCAGGCGGGCTGCGCAGCTTTTGCATTCTCTACTGCAGCGCGGACTTCCGCCGGTGTCGCAAGTGCAACGCGGCCCTGAACAGTTCCGTCCATTGGCTGGAAAATCTCAGTCGTACGACCGCTGGTTCCGGCGACATGCTTGCCACCGATAAAATGTCCTACGTCACGCATAGCGAATAACCTCCCGGTAATAGTTGGATTTCTGTTGTTACTATCATCGCGCTTCAAAAACTTTATTGCAAGCCAAGCAAAAGCGTATCCGTTGTGCAAAAATTGAAGTACCAGTTTGAGCTGGAGGCTTTTATGAATTGGGATGATGTACGTATTTTCCTGGCTGTTGCACGGTCCGGACAGATTCTCGGGGCGGCAAGACGTCTAGGGCTTAACCACGCGACAGTTGCGCGACGGCTGACAGCGCTGGAGAACGATCTTAATACAAAGCTTCTCACCCGGCGGACCAATGGGTGTGAACTCACGCACGCAGGTGAAGAGTTTCTATTGTCTGCGGAGCGCATGGAAGCGGAAATGTTATCCATTCGCTCTTCACTCGGCGATGCCGACGTCGCCATCTCCGGGTCAGTTCGGATTGGGGCGCCGGATGGGTTTGGCGTTACCTTCCTGGCACCGAGATTGGCGTTGCTCACAGCCCGATATCCAGACCTGAAAATACAGTTGGTGCCGGTTCCCCGATCGTTCTCGCTTTCCCGGCGCGAAGCCGACATCGCAATCACGGTCGATCGCCCCGATCAGGGACGCCTCGTAGCGCGCAAGCTTGTCGATTACCGCCTCGGCCTCTACGCCAGCCGTTCCTACCTGGCCGAGCGCAAGGCGCCGCAGACGGTGGATGAACTCTCGGCGCATCGCCTTGTAGGATACGTCGATGACCTCGTCATCAGTCCGTCGCTGAACTACGCGCCTGAAATCACTCGTGACTGGAAAGCAGCCTTTGAAATTTCAAGTGCACTTGGACAGGTCGAGGCGGTGCGGGCTGGCGCAGGCATCGGAATACTCCACATGTTCATTGCGCGCGAGCATGAAGACCTTGTGCCAGTTCTGCCCGAACGCACCATTCACCGGTCCTACTGGTTGGCCTATCACGAATCCGTTCGTACACTTCGCCGCATCGCAGCGGTCTCGAATTTCATTTCCGATATAGTGAACCGTGAAAACGCGCGATTCTCCTGAATGAGGTACAGTTTCACAGGCCAAATAATGATTAACCAGCGCGGAACAAAAATCGCCAACTCGACTTTAAAATGGTGCACCATAATGGTGATTCGAAACGGTATCGGAGAGGGAAAATGTACCGATATATCCTGGCATTCGCTGTAGTTTTTGGCGGCGCGCAATTCTTGCCTGTATTGCCCGCACAGGCGCAAGATTCCGTCAGATGCGAATCGCGTAAGTTCAGATACAGGGAATGCGATGCAGACATGCGCCGCCCGCGCATTGCAAGGCAGATTTCCAAGAGACCTTGCATAGCTGGCGACAGCTGGGGCTACAATCGCGGCGCTATCTGGGTAGATAAGGGTTGTGCTGCGGTCTTCACCGATTCTAGACGCGGCCGGGACAGGTACCGGGAGGATGACCGATACGACGACCGGTACCCTCGCCGCCGGCGTGACAATGGCGTCGAACTTGAACTCGACTTTTAGGCGTTTACTCTGAGCTGAGTGCTACTGCCGGCTGAAGCCGCGAGGCGTTCCTGGCCGGCAGGTACCCGAAGACGAGCCCCGTCAAGAATGAACAGGCAAAAGCTAACGCCACCGGCCCGATCGTGAAGCTGATCGGTGCACCGAGAAGCTTTGCCAGTACTCCAGTCCCTATGCCTGCCGCGACGCCGATCGCCCCACCGATCGCCGAAACCACAAGTGCCTCTATTATGAACTGCAGCAGAATATCGCGGCGCCGCGCGCCCGTTGCCATGCGAACTCCGATCTCGCGAGTTCGCTCCGTGACACTTACCAGCATGATATTCATGACCCCGATTCCGCCGACGAGGAGCGATATTGCCGCGACAGCGCCAAGAAACAGCTTCAGCGTATTTGATGTCTCGGTGACAGCTTCGCGAATGGAGGCCATATTGGTGATGAGGGTGTCCTGTCTCTGGTGACGTTTGTCCAAAAGCGACTGGATCGTCTCCTGCGTGGCGTCGATCGCCGCCCCGTCCTTTACCTGCACGGTAATCGTCCGCACGTTGCGCTGGCCGAAAAGCCGCATGCTTCCAGTCGTCAGGGGAACCAGAACCGTATCGTCCTGATCGTTGCCGCCCATGCCTGCGCCCATTTCGCTCATCACGCCGATGATCTGGAATGGAATTTTGTTGACGAGTACATACTTGCCAATGGGATCCGTTCCGTCGGCAAAGAGCGTCTTGACCACAGTTTGACCAAGCACTGCTACCGGGGCGTAATTGGTCATGTCATCCTGATTGATGAACTCGCCCTTACCCACTGTCCAGGATTTCGCCTGCGTAAACTGCGGAACCGTACCATTGGCCGTCGTCTGATAATCGACATTCCCATAACGTACCGTCACCGTGCTCGTCATTTCCGGAACAGCGAAAGCAACATTTGGCTGTTCGAGGATGGCATCTGCATCAGCTGGAATCAGGGTCACGACGCTGCCACCCGTACCGCCGCGGAAATTGGCCATGTTCGGGCGGATCACCAAAAGATCGGATCCCATCGAAGAAATCCGGTCGAGTACAGAGTTCTGCGCACCCGTGCCGATAGCGAGCATAGCCACAACAGAACCGACACCGATGACAATACCGAGCAGTGTGAGAATTGTGCGGAACAGGTTGGCCCGCAATGCACGGAGGGCCATTTTGATAGCTTCGGAAATATCGGCGATTGCGGCAACACCCTCGAAAGCCTTTTGCTTGAGGCCTGTTGCGGCTTCGGGATTGCTGCGACCCTTTTTGGTCCGGTCCGAGATAATTCGGCCGTCCCGCAATTCGATGAGCCGGTCGGCCTGTTCCGCAACTTCGCGTGAATGGGTAATGACTATGATCGTGTGACCACTCTCGTTCATGCTACGCAGCAGCGCCATGACTTCGTCGCCGCTCTGGCTGTCGAGAGCGCCGGTCGGTTCGTCCGCAAGGATGACCCGACCGCCATTCATCAAAGCCCGCGCGATGGAGACACGTTGCTGCTGACCGCCAGAAAGCTGGTTCGGACGATGATCGAGCCGGTCCCCAAGCTTCAATGAGCTGAGCAGCGCCTCTGCCCGGTCATGCCTGTCGCGCGCCGACGCGCCCGCATAGACGGCCGGGACTTCGACATTCTCCTGCGCACTGGCGGTCGGGATGAGATTGTAGCTTTGGAAGACAAAGCCAAATGTGCGCCTGCGTAATCCGGCAAGTTCATCAGGCTCAAAGCCAGAAACGTGTTCGCCGTCGAGCAGATAAGCACCGCTGGTCGGCTGGTCGAGACAGCCGAGAATATTCATCAGCGTCGACTTGCCCGAACCGGATTGCCCGATGATCGCGACGAATTCGCCCGCCTCGATATCAAGCGATATTCCGTGAAGGACCTCAACGGCGAGGTCGCCATTGTGATACGTCTTGCTTATGTCTCTGAGCGAGATGAGGGCGGTCATCGTCAGAACATCGGCGGCATACGCATGCCGCGCTGCGAGCGATTACCCGAATTACGGCTCGTGCTTGCGCCGTTGCTTTCGCCTCCCTGGCCGACGACCACGAGTTCACCTTCCTTCAGCCCACTCTTGATCTCGGCGCTGACACGGTTGCGGACACCCACCTCTACCTTGCGAGTTTCCTGAGAGCCAGCGGTGGTCACGACCACAACCTCAGCCTTGTGAGCTTTGTCGCCGGTTCCCGCGCGACGCGATCCGTCAGAACTGCTAACTGCAGAACTTGGCACAACAAGCACATCGTTTGCAGCCGACTGTACGAAAAACACCTGCGCACTCATTGAAATCATGAGATCGCCATCAGGGTTCGGAACATCAAACAAAGCGTAGTAGAGCACGACATTGTTCTGGATATCTGGGGTCGGCTGGATCTGCCGCAACTTTCCCTTGTAACGCTTGCCTGGCTGCCCCAGCAAAGTGAAATACGCATCCATGCCGATCTTGAGCTTGCTGACATCAGCCTCCGAGACTTGTGCCTTCACCGTCATCGTCGACAAATCCGCAATCGTTGCGATCGTCGGCGCCGTTTGGCTGGCATTCAGAGTCTGGCCCTCTTTAACCGGGACAGCAGCGATCGTGCCCGCCATGGGCGCATAGATCTTCGTGTAACCGAGATCGACCTGATCACCGGCCAATGTCGCCTGCTGTTTGCGTATCTGTGCTGCCAGGGCATTCACATCCGCTTCGGCCGCCGCGAGGTCGGCGATAGCTTGATCCAGCGTAGATTGTGAAACGCTGCGCGTCGCCACAAGATTGCGCTGGCGGTCGATATTGGCCTGCTTCAGCACCAGCTGCGCGTTCTTCGAAATCAGCTGTGCCTGCAGATTGGCGAGTTCCGCCTGATCGATTTCAATCCTGTTCTGTATGGTGGCAGGATCGATCTCGCCAATAAGCTGATTTTGGGTGACCGTATCGCCAATCTCGACATGCAGCACCTTGAGCTGCCCGGACACCTGAGCGCCGGCATCTACCGACTTGATTGAGTCGAACGTGCCGACGGCGGTAACTGCATTCTCGATGTCACCACGTACGACCGCTTGAGTGATCACGGCAGTACTCGCTATTGATGCGCTGTAGTTTATCCATGCGTAATAACCTGCCCCTGCTACCGCGAGGATGACGGGAAGCCATATCCACAGACGGGACCGCTTCTTTCTTCGATCCGGCTTTAAGGTGGCCGGAATGAAGGTCACGTTGGACTCGGCAGGGGATGCCTTGCCTTGCTTGGCTATTTTGCTCATCAACCGTCCACCTTTTTGCGCCGACGAACGACACTTTTCCCGATCCATCTTAGCAAGAAATGGAGATGAGCGGTTCGCCCGAACAGTATTGAGATCATTATATTTTCGTAATGATCTCTGAGCCGCCATTATGAGTTGTGGGCATGAATGAGAGCTGAATGAATTTCAACTGCGATGGTAGGGATGACCCGCGAGGATTGTCGTCGCCCGGTAAAGTTGTTCTGCAACGAGAATACGAACAATCTGGTGCGGCCACGTCATCGCGCCAAGTGCCAAAACGACATCGGCACGATCCCTCAGTGAAGCGTCGTGTCCGTCAGGGCCACCGATCGCCATCAGGAGCTGACGCTTGCCATCATCGCGAAACCTCGCAACCGATGCCGCGAAGGCCTCTGAGGGCATCGTCTTACCGCGCTCGTCCAGGAGAATGAGCACGCCACCTTGGTCGAGTGCCTCAAGAACTTTCGCAGACTCTTCCTGCTTGCGCAGTTCTGCCTGAGACGCTCTGCTTTCCGCAATTTCGATAACGGATGTGAATTCAAGCCCGAGCGGAACACCCGTCTTTTTCAGGCGGTCCAAATAGCGATCTGCCAGCTCTCGTTCGGGGCCAGACTTCATCCGGCCCACGGCAAAGACAGTGATACGCATGGCTCACTCCGGGTTCCAGGCCTTTGGCAGCCCGAAACCCCTCCTCCGGTTCAGAACCGGCAAAATCTATCAACAGTTCAGAGCACCGTGTTGTTCGACGCTCCGATCCACCTGCTAGTGGACGGTCTCTCCGTCGAGTTCGGGAGCCTGCCACATCTTTTCGAGGTTGTAGAACTCACGAACTTCGGGACGGAAAATATGAATGATGATGTCGCCCGTGTCGATCAACACCCAATCGCCGCCGGAAAGACCTTCGATTTTGGCGTTGTTGCCATGCCCGCTCTCTTTCAGAGCACGCAAAAGTTGGTCCGCAACCGCCGCTACATGACGATGCGAACGTCCCGATGCGATGATCATATGATCAGCAATGACGGACTTGCCTCGAAGGTCGATGGGAATAATATTTTCGGCCTTTGCGTCTTCAAGACTGGCAAGGACCGATTGAAGGGCAAGAGATACGGAATTGATACCGTTCATCTCTGCCGGTGAAGGTGCCAAGGCATCCTTCTTTTGAAATGCTGTTCTCAGTGTATTTCCTTTCCCTTAAGAACAACGTAACGCAGTTTGTACCCGTACTGCACACCAATAAGATAGGCAGAGTCGCATGACAGTTTCAAGACGTCATATCGAACTAACTCGCTGTTGCGGCCATGCTCCGTATGGTGGGGCGCGTAGTTGAAACGCTGCTTCACGTCTTTGGTTTCATCACACCGTTGCGAATAGCAGTCGATGACAGCAATGACCTCGGCCCATGAATGAAAGTCCAAGCTGGCGCACGTGAACGGGCCAGGATCGGCGCGTCGTCCTCATCGATACGCGCATAACCAAACGTCTTGGCCATACGGGATGAAAGGAACGCCAAAGTGGATCCCGGACGATCGATAACAGCAATCGGAAAGGTCAAAGCGATCTTTTGCCAGCGCTGCCAGAGGTGGAAGTCCGCAAGATTGTCCGCACCCATGATCCAGACAAAATGCACACCCGGGTTGCGGGCTTTGATCATAGCCAGCGCGTCGGCGGTGTAGCGTATATTGTGGGCGGCTTCGAATGCCGTAATTTTCACACGGGGGTCGTGAATCAGTTTTTCACAGCGTTCCAGGCGATCTGCCAATGGCGCCAGATGGCGCGTATCCTTCAACGGATTGCCCGGCGTGACAATCCACCAGAGCTGGTCAAGCTTCAGGCGGCGCAGTGCAATTTCAGTCACCAGCGCGTGACCTGCGTGTGGCGGATTGAAGGAACCGCCAAACAGCCCCACCGTCATACCCTTTTCGACGAAAGGCATGCGCAGATGCGCCTTACTGACGCCTGGAAAGCTCGTTTGTAAACTTGCCTTTATCGTCACGGACGAGTCTGGCCGCTGCCGCGCACACGGTATTTGAACGAGGTCAGCTGCTCGACCCCCACTGGACCCCGCGCATGCATCTTGCCGGTGGCAATTCCGATCTCGGCGCCCATGCCGAATTCACCGCCGTCAGCAAACTGCGTAGAGGCATTATGCAAAAGAATGGCCGAGTCGATCTCGTTGAAAAACCGCTCCACGATGCGAGGGTCTTCGGCAACGACAGCTTCGGTATGATGTGAGGAATAATGATTGATATGCTGTATTGCGCCGTGCACACCATCAACGAGCTTCACTGAAATGATCGCATCGAGATATTCAGTGCACCAATCTCCCTCAGTGGCAGGTTTGGCACTCGCGAAGAGCTTCACGACTCCGTCGTCACCACGAATTTCGCAACCCGCTGAACGTAGGTCTTCAAGGAGTGGCACCAGATGGGTTGGTGCAACAAGCCTGTCGACAAGCAGCGTCTCGGCCGAACCGCATACGCCGGTACGGCGCATCTTGGCATTGACGACAATCTTGCGCGCCATCGCCAAATCAGCAGAGGCATCGATGTAGAGGTGGCAAAGACCCTCAAGATGGGCAAACACCGGCACACGGGCTTCAGCTTGTACCCGGGCAACCAGGCTTTTGCCGCCGCGCGGAATGATCACGTCGAGGTTTCCATCAAGACCTTTGAGCATTTCGCCAACGGCAGCGCGATCGGTGGTCGGCACCAATTGGATCGCGGCCTCCGGAAGATCGACAGCTGCGAGTCCCTCGAGCAAGGCTTCATGGATAGCCTTCGACGAATGTGCGGAATCCGAACCGCCGCGCAAGATCACAGCGTTACCGGATTTAAGGCATAGCGCACCTGCATCCGCAGTTACATTCGGCCGGCTCTCGTAGATCACACCAATAACGCCGAGGGGAGTGCGGACGCGTTCGATATGCAGTCCATTCGGGCGATCCCATTCGGCAATGACGTCTCCAACCGGATCCTTGAGACCGGCTATTGCACGAATGCTCGCGGAAATCCCGGCAACCCGGTTATGGTCAAGTTTGAGCCGGTCCAATAACGCTGGCGACATGCCTGCATTTTTGCCGTCCGCAATGTCGCGGTCATTGGCTTCGAGAATGTCAGCCGCACGCCTATCAACGGCGTCTGCCATAGCTGCCAGCGCTGCTGTTTTCTTGTCAGGAGACGCAGTGGCAAGAGATTGCGCGGCGGCGCGTGCCTTGCGGCCGATTTCGGCCATCAATTCGGCAACCGGCAGGTCTTTATCCACTCGTCGCACCATCTCTTACTCCTTGGCCGTCGCAGCGCGCTTTGCGGCACGCACCACCAGATCATCGCGATGGATCATCGCGGAACGGGCATCATAACCGAGAATCGTGCCAATCTCATTGGTCTTGCGCCCCGCAATCTTTACGGCATCGGCAGCGTCGTAGGCAATAAGCCCGCGAGCTGCCTCATGGCCATCGGGTCCGAACACAGCGACTGTATCGCCCCGTGTAAACTGGCCCGCAACTTCGCGAACGCCGGCAGCAAGCAATGACTTGCCGGATTTGAGAGCGACAAGCGCACCCTCGTCGATCACCAGCCGCCCGGATGGTTCAAGATTGCCGGATATCCAGGTTTTCCAGGCATTGACCGGCGTCAAGCTGGCTTTGAACATTGTGGAGCGCTCACCCCGATCGATGGCGGCCAGCGGGTTTAGCCGCGTGCCGGAGGCGATGATCATGGCTGTTCCCGCCGCATTGGCGATCTTACCCGCATCCAGCTTGGTTTTCATGCCGCCGCGCGAATATTCCGATGCGGCTGCACCAGCCATCGCTTCGACATCGGGTGTAATCGCATCAACAACGGGTAAAAATTGCGCATGAGGATTCTGATGCGGCGGGGCAGTATAGAGCCCATCGATATCTGAAAGCAGGATCAGGAGGTCCGCGCCCATCATGGTCGCAACCCGTGCAGCAAGCCGGTCATTGTCGCCATAGCGGATTTCGGTGGTGGCAACCGTGTCATTTTCGTTGATGACGGGAACTGCCTTCAATCGCAACAAGGTTCCCACCGTCGCGCGCGCATTGAGATAACGGCGGCGTTCTTCAGTGTCGGCAAGGGTCAGAAGAATTTGTCCGGCGCGCAATTTGTGATGGCTCAAAACCTCAGCATAAGCTTTGGCCAATTCGATCTGGCCGGCGGCAGCTGCAGCCTGACTTTCTTCGAGCCGCAATGCGCCCTTTGGCAAACCAAGCACCGTCCGGCCAAGCGCAATCGCGCCGGAGGATACAATCAGCATTTCCACGCCCGATGCGCTTAAGGCCGCAACGTCGGTGCCAAGGCTCTCAAGCCAATCACGCTTGAGGCCGGTGACACGATCAACGAGCAAGGCCGAGCCAATCTTGACAACGATCCGGCGATAGGACGCAAGCTTCGGTAGTGAATTCACTTGCTCTTCGCCACCTCGGAGTTGGACTGATTCCACGGACATTTTACGACTCAATATTTGAAGCGGTTATCGGCCTCGACAGGGGCTTCCGATTGACGCGATTCCAGAATGATCGCAGACAGCGCGCGCATCACCTGTTCAACGCCCTCGCGGCTGACGGATGACAACAGCATGGGCTCGCGGCCGGCCGCCTTCTTGAGCGCTGCAACCTTTTTCTTGCGCGCCGCAGCGTCAAGCGTATCGATCTGACTGAGCGCCACGATCTCCAGCTTGTCGGCTAGTCCCGCTCCATAGGCTTCGAGTTCCGTCCGGACGGTATTATAGGCTTGCGCGACATTCTCTTCTTGTGCCGAAACAAGGTGCAGAAGGACGCGGGTCCGCTCGACATGCCCAAGGAACCGGTCACCAATCCCCACCCCTTCATGAGCGCCCTCGATCAGGCCCGGAATATCGGCGATGACAAATTCTCTGGCATCGATACGCGCAACGCCGAGATTGGGATGGAGCGTCGTAAACGGGTAATCGGCAATCTTTGGTTTGGCAGCAGTGACGCTGGCTAAGAACGTTGATTTCCCGGCATTGGGCTTGCCAAGAAGCCCGGCATCGGCGATCAGCTTCAACCTAAGCCAAAGATTGCGCTCCTCCCCTTCGAGGCCGGGATTGGCGCGACGTGGCGCTTGGTTGGTCGAGGTCTTGAAATGCGCGTTGCCGAAACCGCCATTGCCGCCCTTGGCAAGACGATATCGCTGGCCGACAACGGTGAAATCGCAGATTAGCGTTTCGTTGTCGTTTTCGAATATCTGCGTTCCGACCGGTACCTTCAGAATAACATCGGCACCTTTGCCGCCTGTCATGTTGCGCCCCATGCCGTGCATGCCGGTTTTGGCCTTGAAGTGCTGCTGATAGCGATAATCGATCAATGTGTTGAGACCATCGACTGCTTCCGCCCATACATCGCCCCCTCGTCCGCCGTCGCCACCGTCGGGACCTCCGAACTCAAGAAATTTCTCGCGCCGAAACGACACCGAACCGGCACCACCGTCGCCGGAACGGATATAGACTTTCGCCTGATCAAGGAATTTCATGAAAGTTCAGTCCTTTTGATGTTCCGAGGCATTACAGTAAAATCCTCGAAATGAAAACTGGTCGCTCCGATGTTGGAGACGACCAGATTGGTTATGAAGTCCAGCTGCGAAGACCGATCCACGTCCTCCTGTCGAGCATGTAACGTTCGACAGGAACATTCCCGGCAGTGATCGAATCCATCATACCGGTGTTGGTATACTGGAAACCGCTTTTATAGATCACCCGACGTGAAGCATTGTTGGACACGCGGCAAGAAGCATAGAGTTTTTCGACTTGTGTTGCTCTGAACACCAGATCGACCAGCGCATGCGCGGCTTCGGTTGCATAACCCTTGCCCCAGTAGGATTCGCCCAGCCAGTAGCCGATCTCCAACTCTTCCTTGCGGTAAGGCGCATGTTCATCCTTGTTGCGACGATAATTTATACCGCAGCAACCAATGAACGCGCCCGATTGCGCCAATGTAATGGCATAGACGCATTTGCCGATCTCGCCCGCATTGGCGCGGCGCACGAAATCCACCGCATGTTCCTTCGTATAGGGGTGCGGCATGCGGGAAAGCATTTCGGCCACGTGAAGGTTATCGGCGAGACGGGCAATTGCATCCACATCCTCGTTACGTGGCGCTCGCAGAACGAGACGTTCCGTAACAAGAACGGGACAGTCTATCAGATCCAGCCGTTCTTCATCGTCTTCCAGTATTTCAGCAACCATTTGTCTATCCTCCAGACACGAAAGGGGAGATGGGTGGTTATCCCATCTCCCCTTTGATCTTTTGGCAGTTGCCATACACCGGGTCCGATGGGACGCCGGTGCTTCAAGCAGGACCGGCTATTCTGCTGCTTCGGCGATCGGGTTGACGATCGACACGTAGCTACGGCCGTTGGCTTTGGTGCGGAAGGAGACAGTGCCTGCTTCAAGTGCAAACAGGGTGTGATCCTTGCCCAGGCCAACGTTGACGCCGGGATGCCATTTGGTTCCACGTTGACGCACGAGAATGTTACCGGCAAGAACCTTCTCGCCACCAAACTTCTTCACGCCAAGGCGCTTGGATTCGGAATCACGACCGTTGCGTGACGAACCACCAGCTTTTTTATGTGCCATCGGATTGCTCCTCTAAATCTTGTTCTTATTCGCCCGATGCGGGCTTCTCAGCCTTGGCAGCAGCCTTCTTCGGCGCAGCTTTGGCCTTTGGGGCGGCTTTCGTCTCGCCAGAATCTGCAACTACGTCCGCAGCAGCAGCTTCAGCCTTCGGAGCAGCTTCCTTCTTCACCGGCTTTTCAGCAGCTTTCTTGGAAGGCTTCGCGCCATCGGTCAGGATTTCCGAGATACGGATCGTCGTCAACTCCTGACGATGACCGCGCGTACGCTTGGAATTCTGGCGACGACGCTTCTTGAAGGCGATGACCTTGCGTGCACGGCCCTGCTCGACGACTTCGGCTGTCACCAGCGCGCCACCGACAACAGGAGCACCGATCGTTGCATCAGCTCCGACGCCAACCATTAGAACTTCGGCGAATTCAACGATATCACCGGCGTTGCCGGCAACTTTCTCGACCTTCAACAGGTCATTGGCGGCAACGCGATACTGCTTACCACCGGTCTTGATGACTGCGAACATTTTTTCCCTTTCGGAGTCCGGTTCGGTTTAATGCCGTTTTACGGCAATAACCGTCTTTTTGTCAGTCGTGACAGATTGATCGAAAGGCACTCTTACGCATAAGAATAAAGGCACCCGAATTCAAAAACAAACGGCGCGGAGAATCCCCCACGCCAGTTGACCGGCGCTTATAGGATCAGGTTCGCTGCTGAGTCAAGAAATTTAACGCAAATTACTCTTGTATCTGGAAGCTTTGCCCGCTATCTAGCCGGTCGCACGCTCAAGCCGAGCCCTTCGGGGCATCGCGGCATCAGCCGGGTTTCACATCCGGCAAATGGATCGGGGGATATCAATCCCCCTACGCGGAGAGGTGGCTGAGTGGTTGAAAGCACCGCACTCGAAATGCGGCATGGGGGCAACTCCATCGGGGGTTCAAATCCCTCCCTCTCCGCCATAACTTCCCCACGAATTCGCTGTCCGCTCACCGATTTCGGTGTAGAATACTTTCTATGAGTGAAGCTCAGCCTTTATTCGCAATGCTCCGTCAATCGGCCACGCCCCGCGTTGTCGATGCACTGGAACGGCTCGTGCGCGAAGCGCCGGATCGCAAGCTGACCCGCATCAATGCGCTGGCCTTCGCAGCCAGCGAACAACTTGACGAAGAGCAGACGATCAGCGCCTTCCTGCAGGCATCGCATCTCGGCCTGTTCGAAATGTCGTGGAATGTTCTTTGCCCTGGCTGCGGTGGCGTTCTTGATGCGAATACCTCGCTCAAGACCGTTCAAAGCGATGAATACACCTGCGCGCTCTGTGCTGCAGGCTATGAGCCGACGCTCGACGAAATGGTAGAAGTTACCTTCACCGTAACGCCGCGTATACGCCATATCGGGGCCCACAATCCCCACCAACTGCCCGCGGTAGAATATTTCCGGCAGGTGTATTGGGGCTCGGGAGTCGATTTACCGGACGACGATTTTGAGGAAAAAGTCGACGAGTTCATTGTTGAGTCGCTTGAACTGCCCCCCGGAGAAAAGGCGGTTATATCGCTGCATTTGCCACGAGCTTTCATTATCGTCTTTGAACCGGTAACCCACGCCGCTCAATTCTTGGACTTGACGGGCGAGCCGACCAAAGAGCGGCAGACCGTATCGCTGGTATTTGACCGCGCGCATCGTCACAGCGAGACCATCACCTTGCGGCCGGGCCCCTTGCGGATATCAGTCGAGAATCATACCGACGTTCGCACGCTTCCATCAGTGTGCCTGGCCAATGATGCTCTTCACACAATGCTGGGCAAACGCCGCCCCTTCCTTACCGCCAAGTCTCTACTTTCCAATCAGACATTCCGCGATATCTACCGCACCGATACTATCGACGTCGACCAGAAGCTGCGGATTACCAGTCTCACGTTCCTTTTCACGGATCTTCGCGGTTCGACCGAGCTCTATGAGAGGGTGGGTGACCTGGCTGCCTTCGATCTTGTGAAGGCCCATTTTGGCGTACTCAACGAGATTGTCGGCGCAGAGGCAGGTGCTGTTGTAAAGACGATCGGCGACGCCGTAATGGCGACCTTTCCAACACCCGACCGGGCATTGGTGGCGGCGATGCGGATGCGCGATGCCATGCTGCGACTAAACAAGGAACGTGACAGCGAAGACCTGCTCTTGAAAATCGGTATTCACGAAGGGCCGTGCATAGCTGTCAGCCTCAACGAGCGTCAGGATTATTTCGGGCAAACTGTTAACATTGCTTCGCGGGTGCAGCACCTTGCGACGTCGCACGAGATATTCGCCACTGGTTCGGTTCTCAACGATCCGCGTGTTTCCCATGTCCTCACGGATCGTGGTCTCAAGCCGATGTCGCAAACCGTTACTCTTCGCGGCATCACGGATCAAATCAGTATCTTTACGATTCCCTGAACCGGATGCTCATAGCTGCTTGCCATCGGACTATTTCAATGCTTTCAGGCAATCGATTTTGGTTAGTCCCAATTGTTTAAGGACAGAACAGCCAAATAAGTGCCTAATATAGCCACAAAAGCCGCAAAGGCATGGTGAGGGCATTAATCATGGGTTCAATATCGATCGCGTTGGTCGACGATCATCCGCTTTTGCTGGCGGGCGTGGTCAACCTCTTTGAAGTAAACGACGATTTCAAGGTCGTCGCCAAGGGAACGACTGCCGATGATGCTCTTCAAATAAACAGAAAGCTTCGTCCGGACGTTATGGTCCTCGACCTGTTCATGCCCGGCAACGTCTTTGAAGTAATTACCGAAATCGTCACGAAATCGGGCGGCACGAAAGTGGTGGCGTTTACCGCCATGACTGCAAGCGACTATGCAGTGCGGGCACTCAATGCTGGTGCCAGTGGCTATATCTTGAAAGGCAGCAGCGCCGAAGAACTCATTCAAGGAGTAAGGGCGGCCCATAGTGGCGAAACCTACATCACTCCAAGTTTTGCCTGCAAGGTCGTCGAGGCCTTGAGAATTGCTTCTTTGCGGCGGATGTCTGCGGGTCCCATCAAGTTGAGCATACGTGAGGAGCAGATCGTTCGCCTACTGCTGCGAGGGTTTACAAATCGCGAAATTGCGGTTGGGCTGGGCATCGGAGAGAAGACTGTCAAGAACTACATGACAATTCTGATGCAGAAACTGCACGCCCGAAATCGGCTCGAAGTCCTCATTGCCGCCCAGAAGCTCGAGGTCGGCGGCCAAAGGGAACCAATGTCGCGCCACTAGAACGTTTTTAGGCTGAGTTGCTTTCCAGTGGGACAGATACGATCAACTGCGTGCCCTTTTCGCGGTGCCGCTCGATCTGAACCGAGCCACCAAATGCTTCCACGCGGTTACGAATACCCTGAAGCCCCAGAGGATGTCTGCGTCCTGTTGTTTTGATATCTTGTATTGCACTTGGGCCCGCATCACTGACAATAACGGTAATTACATTGTCCTCGGCCGAAGCAGTTACACGCTGTTCACGTGCCCCAGCATGCCGGAACGCGTTATTCAGCCCCTCCTGAACAACACGGTAAAGGCAAATCTTCAATGGATGCGCGACGTTTTCAGGCAGGGCAACGTAACTGGCGCTGACGACTGAACCGGTCGTATACTCGTGACGTTCCACGGCAACACGAAGCGCCGCTTCGAGCGACATATTCTCGATCTCTGGCAGAACAAGTCCCGTAGAGAGTTCGCGCAGCTCCCCAAGCACTTGGCTCGCCAGCCGTGAGGGATGAAGTTCCTGGGCGGTACTTTTCGGCAAATCCGAACCTTTCGCTGGGCCAGAAGAACTGCCTCCAAGCCTGAGGATCAAAAGACTGAGCAGTTGAACCGGTCCGTCGTGCAGATCAGAGCCAATGCGGTTGAGCAGCGTCTCATTGGATTTGGTCGCGTCCATACGGGCGTGGTCGGCAGCCTTTCGAAGTTTTGTGTTCTGTTCAGCCAATGCCTGCGCATTCGCCAACTGGGACTTCAGCGTTACTCGCTGGCTTTCGATGATATTGCTCGCGCGCCTGACAATGAGAAAAAGCAGACCCATGATTGCAAGGGTTGTCGCACCGACAATAGCCCAGGTATGGCGCTGAGCCCGGTTGCGCTGAACAATAAACTCTTCAGCTTCTTCATAGAGTTCCCCCACTGCAATCACCTCGCGTGAGCCCGTGCGATAAATGGGAGCGTAGATCTCGATCAACGAGCGACCATCGTTGTGCTCTATATCTCCCGCATCATTGTGTCCAACTTCGAGTTGCGAGACGACTGTCCCGGCAAACGCCTTGTCGATGTCGGCCGATGGAAGCCGCTTTCCCACAAGCGATTTGTCTGTGCTGTAGATAATGGTGCCGTCCTGACGCCAGATCCTGAAACCTTCGACACGCTTGGCCAGCTCCGTCCCGATCAGCAAATCATCGAGTTCCTTTTGACGATCTGCGGCTACATATAATCCATCGGGCCCCTCTTCCACGTGGCGAGCCAGAAAGCCTTCTACGTAGAGAGCGCCAGCTTCTGCGCGGCTTCGAAGCTGGCTCGCGGCGATCTGCGAACTCAGCCATTCACCCAATATTGCCATTGACCCACAGACGATGAGCGCCGCCACAATAAGGAATTGTGCTGTCAAACCCAGGCTGTGCCAATATCGGAACAGGGTGTTGGATTTTGAAGGACTACCTTCATCCTTAGGGCCATAGGTCACATTTTGGCGCGGGCCCAAAGTCCCACCTTTCCGCCGACGAAAGTCTGTGTATTTGACTGGACCTTCCGAACTATCAAGTTCGCCTCCCCCCTTACATTATCCGACCATCGAAACTCGTGTCGAAGTTATTTTGAACCAGTTTGTCCCTTTGTTCCGGGAGCGGTCAAGAGAAACCAAGTTACGGGACAAAGTAAATTGCGTCTGAAACCACAGACGTAACCTGAATCAATTGCCGCAGACGGCGATTCTCGTGTGGGTCCAAAGGGAGAGTAAAATGGTAACCTATATTCGTTCTGATCTCGATTTCATCCTGACGCAAATCAAGATCGCGGAGGCGCACGCCGCCGGGCAGCCCTTGTTCGGGCCGGATACGGGCTCGGGTCCCGGGCTCATCCCTACCTATAATCTGGCCTGGGGCCTGCGGACCGTTGATGGCAGCTACAACCATCTCTTGCCCGGTCAAGAACAGTGGGGCGCCGCCGACCAGGAGTTCCTCGAGCTGCTCGCTCCGCAATACCGGACCATTATGGTCGATCCTGATGGCGCGGGACCATCTGGACCTATTCCGATCACCTACACCCCCGGCAACGACGTGGATGGTCCGGGAACGTTTGCCGATCCGGGCGACGTCATCGATCCTGAAGTTCGTACGATCTCCAATCTGATAGTCGACCAGACGCTCGGCAATCCTGCGGCGATCCTGACGGCGCTGCAGCGCGCCGGCGTCGAAGACCCGGGCATGCTGATCACCGCTTCGATCTCGGCTGCCTATTCTCCCCTCCAAGACGAATTCAGGGCCGTGGCCGATGCCCAGCGCGTTGAGGCAGCCGCCGCAGCCGCAGCAGCGGCCAGCCCAGGCAATGCTGCACTTCAGACAGCGGCCGCCAACGCTGCACTGGCCCTCACCGCAGCACAGGGCGCTCTCGATGCCGCAGCCGGCGTCCCCGGCGGGCTTTACGCGTTACTCGCAGCCAATGGCATCGAATTGGACGGCGCCAACGTCCACCTCCCCAACATTGCGCCGGACGAGGGCCTGTCGGCTCCGTTCAACTCCTGGTTCACACTGTTCGGCCAGTTCTTCGATCACGGCCTCGACCTCGTCAACAAAGGCGGCAACGGCGCCGTGATGATCCCGCTGCAGCCGGATGATCCGCTCTACAGCACCGCGCCTGGCGCCCTGAACTTCATGGTTTTGACGCGCGCCACGACTTCACCCGGCGCCGATGGCGTCCTGGGTGACAATCCCCTGACTGTCGGCGTGGACGAAAGTCTGGACGACGGCCGTCCCGTCAATACCACCACCTCCTATGTCGACCAGAACCAGACCTATACGTCGCATTCCTCGCATCAGGTGTTCATACGGCAGTACGAGCTCGACGGCGATGGCCGGCCAGCGGCGACCGGCAAGTTGATCGAGGGCGGCAATGGCGGCATGGCCACCTGGGCCGAACTCAAGGTCCAGGCCCGGGATATGCTCGGCATCCTGCTGACCGACGACGACGTGGGTAAGGTTCCGCTGCTCAGGACCGATCAATACGGCAACTTCATTCCCGATCCGACAACGGGCTTCGCCCAGGTGATCACCGGTATCGGCCCCGACGGAATTCCGAATACCGCGGATGACGTCGTGATCTCGGGTACGCCGGCCGCTCCGGTTAGCCTAGCAGCCGCCATCCGCACGAACCACGCCTTCCTCGCCGACATTGCGCATAATGCTGTTCCTGGCGGCGTTGCCGATGGCGACATCACGATCGGGCTGGACAATCCGGGCAACGCGCCCGGCGTCTATGACAACGAACTGCTCGATGCGCACTTCATCGCCGGCGACGGCCGCGTCAACGAGAACATCGGCCTGACCGCCGTCCACCATGTCTTCCATGCCGAGCACAACCGGCTCGTAGAGCACACCAAGGAAGTCACCCTTGCCGACGCCCAGGCGATTCTTGATGGCGGCGGGTCGGAAGCCGAGGCCGTAGCCTTCCTGAATGAGTGGCTCATCGATGATGTGACCACGGTTCCCGCCACAGCAGATGGCCTCATCTGGGATGGCGAACGCCTGTTCCAGGCTGCCAAGTTTGGCACCGAGATGCAGTACCAGCATCTCGTGTTCGAAGAATTCGCCCGTAAGATCCAGCCCAATATCAACGTCTTCCTGGTCCCGGACGGCTTCGACACCACGCTGAATCCATCGATCGTGGCCGAGTTCGCCCATGTGGTCTACCGCTTCGGCCACTCGATGCTGACCGAATCGATCGACAAGTTCGACCCGACCTTCACGGCTGATCACATCAGCCTGATCCAGGGTTTCCTCAATCCGACGGCGTTCGACGGTGTCAATCATGCGGTCACCGACGATATTGCCGCCGGAGCGATTATCCGCGGTATGACTCGCCAGGTCGGCAACCAGATCGACGAGTTCGTCACCAGCGCGTTGCGCAACAACCTGCTCGGCCTGCCGCTTGACCTCGCGACGATCAACCTGGCACGCGGCCGTGATACGGGCGTACCGTCGCTGAATGCCGCTCGCGCCGAATTCTACGAGGCAAGCAACCAAAATGTCCTGCTCAAGCCCTATGAGAGCTGGGTCGATTTCGCCGGCCATCTCAAGAACGAAGCTTCGATCATCAACTTCATCGCCTCCTACGGCACACATGCGTTGATTACAGGCGCCGACACGCTCCAGGAGAAGCGCGACGCAGCGCTGACCATCATCACTGGCGTGTCAGTCGGTGGCATGTTGGTTCCCGCCGATGCGCTCGACTTCCTCAACGCCACGGGCGCCTATGCGGGCGGCTCGCTCGGTGGCCTCAACAATGTCGATCTCTGGATCGGCGGCCTGGCCGAAGAGACCATGCCGTTCGGCGGCATGCTTGGCTCGACCTTCAACTTCGTCTTCGAAGTGCAGATGGAGAACCTGCAGAGCGGCGACCGCTTCTACTACCTGCAACGGCTTGACGGTCTGCATTTGTTCGGTGAGATGGAGAACAACTCCTTCGCCGCCATGATCATGCGCAATACCGACGCGACGCATCTGCCTTCGGACGTGTTCTCGACGCCGGGCCTCATCCTCGAGGTTGACCGAACCAAGCAATACAATCCTGACCTTGGCGAGGACGCAGGTCTAGACGGCATATTGCAGGACGACCCCGGCACGGCGGTCGATGAAAGCGCCGACAATCGTGGTCTCGACCCCATCGGCAGTGGCATCCTCACGCAGCTCGTCATTCGCAACAATCCGGGCACGGTCGGGCCTGACACGAACTATCTGCGCTACACCGGCGACAATCATGTGGTGCTCGGGGGCACTGACTTGGCAGACGTCATAATTGCAGGCATCGGCGACGACACGTTGTTTGGCGATGGCGGCAATGACAACATGGAAGGTGGCTTCGGCAACGACATCATCAACGGTGGGGACGGCGACGACATCATCAAGGACTCCGGCGGCGATGACAACATCAAAGCCGGTAAGGGCAATGACGTGGTCCACGCCGGACCAGGTCTCGACCTGGTGATGGGTAATGATGGCCAGGACTTCATTTTCCTCGGCACCGATGCAGGCTCGGAAGTCTTCGCCGGAACCGGTAACGACTTCATCTACGGCAACAAGAATGCCGAACGCATCCTCGGCAATGAAGGAGACGACTGGATTGAAACGGGCACCTTCGATGGTGCCCCCGGCGACAACTTCGACGAGGTATTCGCCCATGACGGCATCGACGGGAACGACGTGTTCCTCGGCGACGGCGGCTTTGACGAGTATATCGGCGAGGGCGGCGACGACATCATGGTCGGCAGCGCCGGCCGCGGCAAGATGGTGGGCATGTCCGGCTTCGACTGGGCGACCTACAAGGACAACCTGACCGGCGTGAACGCCGACCTGTCCATCCCGATCATTTTCGACGAAGCACCGACCCTGCCGCAGAATGCGGCATTGGACGAGTACGAATCGATGGAAGGACTCTCCGGCACGAGGTTCAATGACGTACTGAAGGGCACACAGGACGTGGCCGCGGACCGCGCGCCACTGAGTGCAGGCGGCACGACGGGCTATCTCGGCAGCGTGCTGGATGCAGAGGGTATAGCGCTCATTCAGGGCCTGCAGGAGGTTCTCGGCGCCGGCGTGACGACCTTTGATGGTGGAGACATCATCCTCGGCGGCGACGGCAGCGATGCCATCACTGGCAATGCCGGCGACGACATCATCGACGGCGACAAGTATCTCGACGTCCAGATCGCCGTCTACGCCGCCGGTGATACCGAGCACGCAGGCCCGCCGATCGCCATACACAAGTCAATGACGACGCTCGCCGCCAGCATGTTCAACGGCTCGATCAATCCGGGCCAGCTGGGCATCATTCGAACGATCAAGAACAGTACTACGGAGGAAGAACTTAGTTCTACCGATAACATCGTCGACAGCGACGGCATTGCTGATGTTGATCGGGCGATCTTCTCCGGCGCACGGGCCGAGTACGATATCGACTTCAACACCGACGGAACAATCACGGTGGCCCATACCGGCGGTCTTGCGACCGACGGCACCGACACGCTCCGCAATGTTGAGATCCTGGATTTTACCGATCAGGATATCTCGCTGGTTGCACCAACGCTGGATCTTCACGGTGATGTCACCACGACGACGAGCGTATCCGCTCCTAATGCATATCGTGATTTCTTCGATACAGCAGCCTTCAACAACAGCAATGGCACCGTGGGCTGGACGGGAACGCCTTGGGTAGAGGCCAATGACAGCGGCGGCGTGACTGCCGGCCAGATCCAGATCGATGCAGGTGATTCCAACGAACTGCGCTTCGTCGGCGGCGCGGCCTCGGACGGTGCTTCAATCACTCGAACGGTCAATCTCAGCGGCCTGACGACTGCGACACTATCGTTTGACTATGATCGGTTCAACAACGGTAACAGTATCGACGCCGGCGAGACGATTGAGGTGCAGTTCTCAGCATCGGGGTCGTTTGCGCCTGGAAATTTCACGGTGCTGCAAACGATAGGCAGCAACTCCGGGAATCCATTCACCGGTGCGGGATCGAGCAATTTGAACCTGAACCTCACGGGAGCGGGGGCGAACTCGGCCATCCGATTTGTTTCCTCTGCGATCAGCACGGCGGGCGAAGAAGTTCGGATCAACAACTTCAATATTGCCACGACGACAAGCACGACCACGACAGTTCCCGGCACGCCCGGTAACAACTACCAGACCACTTATAATGAAAATGGTCTTGGCGTTGGAATTGCCTCCGGCGTATTGATCACCGATGACGGTACGACCCTGGCTTCGGCCCGTGTCGTTCTGACCAATGCCAGTGCAGGTGATGTCCTGTCGGTACTTGGCTTGCTCCCAGGTGGGATTGCAGCATCGGTGGACACATCCGTAGCAGGTCAGATCACTCTGAACCTCTCCGGAACAACCACGATTGCCAACTACCGGACGGCGATCCAGCAAGTGCGATATGCGAACTCGTCGGATAACCCAACTCCTGGCGCCAGAACTCTCCAGGTGACTGTCAACGACGGGCTATTGAACAGCAACGTTGCAACGGCGACGGTCACTGTTACCGCAACGAACGATGCGCCGGTCGGGAACAACGACACTGTTATTACCAATGTGGCCGCGAACACTGCGTTCTCCATCTCGCAGGCGGCTCTGCTCGCCAACGATACGGATCCTGAGGGATCTCCGGTGACGATCACGGCGGTGAACAGCCCGAACGGTCTCAACGCCGCCACTCTTGGAGCGACCACAGTAACCGTGTCCGATGGGGTAACCCCCGGAGGTAGCTTCAACTATGTCGCCAGTGATGGGACGCTGACCGATCCGACAACGACGGTGAACGTCACCCGGGTCGTCGGGACCATCAACGGCGGCGCCGGCAGCGAAATCATCGTCGGTGACCTCAATGGGACGACCATCAATGGCGGTGGTGGCAACGATAACATCAATGCCGGTGACGGCGGCGATACGATCAGCGGCGGCACGGGCGACGACATCATCCTCGCTGGCACCGGCAACGATACCATCATCTGGAATGCGGCGGGTGCTACCGATGGCTTCGACATGGTCAACGGCGAAGCCGGTGGCATCGACACCTTTATCGTGAACGGGGTGGTCGGAACGGCCGAGACATTCCGGATCTACGCAAGGGCAGAAGCTATCCTGGCCGGTATCGCGGTGTCCGGAGCCAACACTGAGATCGTCATTACCCGCACCGTCGGGCTAACGACGACCATCATTGCCGAACTCGATAATATCGAAGAAATCTCCGTGAACACCCTCAATACCACTGCCAACAACGGCAACAATCCGAACACGCCGGATGGAGGAGTGAACAACGGCGATACGATCCAGGTGATCGGCAACTTCAATGCGCCGTTTACGAGCCTGAACTTCAACACCATCACCATTGATGGGAATACAGGCGATGACACGGTGGATATCTCGGCCCTGAGCTCGGCACACCGTATCGTCTTCAAATCGAACGGCGGCAACGACACCATCATCGGAACGCTACGTCCGCAGGATGTCGTCGAACTGCCAAATGGTGCCACAGTGGCTGACTACGAAGTTACCATTGAAGACGGTGTCACGACCATGACCAGCGCTGAACATACCATCACGTTTACTGCGCCCGATGGTATGCCCCAGATCGGCGGGGATCCGGTAGACGATGATGACGATGTTCCAGCTCCAGGTTCGGACTCTCCAGGCGCTCCGGTTGTCGGTACAGCCAATGCGGACGTTCTGCTTGGCACTGTCAATGGCGAAACGATCATCGCGCTTGGCGGCAGTGACACGGTGATGGGTGGTGCAGGGGTAGATGTCATCCGCGGAGACGAAGGCGACGACTTCATCAGTGCACAAGACGGCAATGACATGGCTTTCGGCGGTGCCGGCAGCGATGATGTTCTCGGCGGGGCTGGCAACGACATGCTCTACGGCGATGCCGGATCAGACCGCATCTTCGGCGATGCTGGAAACGATCTGATCAACACCGGTTCCGGTAACGACACCGCGCATGGTGGAGATGGCAACGACATGTTCGTCGCTGAAGCCAGCGACGGGAATGACAACTATTACGGCGATGCCGGCGGCGATACGCTCGACATGGCAGCGATCACGGCCAACCTCACAGTCGACCTCGGAACGGGCTTTGCCGGCCGGGGAAGTGCATCGAGCAGTCAATCGGGCAATGACACACTGTGGAATGTCGAAAATGTCGTGACCGGGTCCGGCAACGATACGATCACTGCAAGCAGTGCCGTCAATGTCATCGACGGCGGCGCAGGCAATGACACCTTCCGCTTCCTCTCCGCAGGCGATGCAGACGGAGATACGATCGCGGGCTTCCAGCCAGGAGACAAGCTCGATCTTGGCGGTATCGATGCCAATGGCGGCGCGGGCGGGAACCAGTCCTTCACGCTGGTTGCAGGCTCGACTTTAAGCGGTGCCGCACAACTGGTTGTCACGCATGAAACCCGCGAGGACGGCGAATATACGATCGTCCAGGGCAGCGTCGATGGCGATAGCGGGGCAGAGTTGCGCTTGAGCATCAAGGGCAACCACGACCTGACCAACTCGGACTTCCATCTGTAGTCCGAGAACTGACGGCGAGCCGCAATAACCGGCTCGCCGCCCTATACAAATAACAAAAGGGGGGTCACGAGAATGCGTTCATTTGATTTTGCCAGCCCTGCGAGCAACGTGGCTCGCCAAAGGCCGTTCAAGCGTCGCAATACCGGCGTTTCCGGCGTTCTGGAAGGCGCTAGCTTGATAAAGACGCTGCACCTGCCCTGGCTCCCTCTCTATCTCCTCGCAGTCTGTGCGTATCTGCCAGTTCTTGGCCGGCAGGCGCTAATTGCTGCGTTGGTCATGGCGGTCATGACGATTGCTGCTGAAGTATTGACGAGGCGCCTCGCTACTAGGGCGTCCAAGAAGTACCGGGGTGTCAAACCACAAGCGACCCCAACATATTGGATTTGAACTGGTGAGCGCGGTCCACCTGTGACCGCTCCGCCTAAAGCCTCAACAAGAAACGGTAAGAAAAAATGCGCCCGAAAACCCCATTGACTGGCACCAAGCGGAAAAATGCCGAGAAGCTGACGCAAGGCTTTCGCGGGATATTCGTGTTTCTCTTCACCACCTCCGGCGTCATCAACATTCTCGCACTGACCGGCTCCTTCTACATGCTGCAGATCTACGATCGCGCCCTGACCAGCGGTAGCGTTCCGACGCTCCTCGCCTTGTCGGCTCTGGCCATCGGTCTTTATCTGTTCCAGGGCATGTTCGATATTATCCGCTCGCAAGTGCTGGTGCGTATCGGCGCGCGTCTCGACAGCAGGATCGCTCCGATGGCGCATCAAGTGGCTATCGACATGCCACGCTTTGGTTTTTCGACGGCCGAGGCACTGGAGCGTGGCCGTGATGTCGATACGGTACGCGGCTTCCTCGGCAGCCAGGGCCCAGTCGCGCTGTTCGACCTGCCATGGATGCCGCTCTATCTCATCTTCGTCTATATGCTTCATCCCTATCTCGGCGCCCTCACCTTTGCCGGCGCATTCATCCTGTCGATGCTGACGATTGCTACCGAGCTGATGACCCGCCGCCTGGCAAGCGCAACCCATCAGGCCGCCATTGCCCGCAACGGGATCGCCGATTCAAACGCCCGCAACGCCGATATTCTGAAGGCGATGGGTTTTGCCGGAAGAGCGGTCGATCGCTTCAATCAAGCCAATCAGGATCACCTCGAACTTCAAACACGCACAAATGACATCAGTGGAACATTTGGAGCGATATCTCGTGTACTTCGCATGATCCTGCAATCTGCAGTGCTGGGCCTGGGCGCGTGGCTCACGATTCAGGGTGAGTTGTCCGCTGGCGCAATTATCGCCGCGTCGGTTGCTTCAGCCCGTGCTCTCGCGCCCGTCGATCTCGCAATTGGTAACTGGAAGAGCGTCGTCGCTGCACGCACGGCATTTGGCAGGCTCAAGGAAACCGTCGTAGCATTGTCTTCTATTGAGGCACCGATGGATCTGCCGGCTCCTGTTGGATCGTTGAAGGTTGAAAAGATCACAGTAGCCGCGCCAGGGTCCGGCCGGGTGCTTTTGAGCGATGTCAGTTTTGAGATCAATGCGGGTCAGGCGCTCGGCATTATCGGACCGAGCGGCGGCGGCAAGACGACACTTGCGCGCGCCCTGACCGGTATCTGGCCGACGCTACGCGGTAGTGTGCGACTGGATGATGCCGAACTGACGCAGTGGTCGGACAGCAAGCTTGGCCAATACATGGGCTATCTTCCGCAGGATGTGGCACTGCTGGATGCAACAGTCGAAGAGAATATCTCGCGGCTTGAGCCCAAGGTGGACGCACGAGCGATCGTCGAGGCGGCCCAAATCACCGGGATTCACGAGATGATCGTGCGTATGCCGGATGGCTATCGTACGGCGCTTGGTCCGCAGGGTGCTTCCCTTTCCGCTGGCCAGCGTCAGCGCATCGGGCTTGCACGAGCTCTTTATCGCAATCCTTTCATCGTCGTCATGGACGAGCCAAATTCCAATCTCGACGGTGAAGGCGAAATGGCCTTGACCCAGACGATCAAGGCCATCCGCGAACGCGGCGGCATTGCCATCGTCATAGCCCATCGGCCAAGCGCCTTGGCCGCAGTGGACATGGTCGCCGTCATCCAGAATGGCAAGATGGTGGCTTTCGGACCGAAAGACGAAATTCTCAAATCGTCCGCACCCGCAGAAACAGTCAACCGACCCGCACCTGCCGCACAAAATGCGCCGCGCGTCACATCGAGGGTTTCAGCATGATAATCGATGTCAAAGGTACCAAAACAACCAAGCCGGAAACGGATGAGTCACATGAACATTATGCCCTGAAGAATCAGGACAAACGCTCCAACGCACCGCTGTTCTTTACGGTGTTTCTCACCGGACTTGCGCTTTACCTGAAAAGCGCATTCCCGCGGCTGGGCAGTGACGAGCAGCAAGAAGAAGCCAAGTCTCAAGCGCCGGAGGAGTCTGGATCGCCTGAGGTTGCAGCAGCTGGCGCTCCCGAAGTGATGACAAAACTCGAAGAAGCGGCAAAGGAGAAGGCTGGTTCTGGTGGCCGATTGTTCGGCAGCGGAGATTGGCGCTATGAACTTTCCGATTCTCCTATGATCGAGTTTCAAAAACTCAACCTGCCAAACTCGGCCCTCTTGAAGAAGTTCGGTGGAGTTTCGTTCTCCTTCCACGCGGCAAACGACAATGCCTGGCGCGGTGGCCGGGTATCAAATATTGGCAACGGCGGTGTGGGTGGCGGTGGCTCAAACGTTCAGGTTGCGCCGGTGCATGACATCGATCCTTACGAGGAGATCGATGACGACGAGGATGACGATACGGACGAGGAGAAAGCCGTCAATCGCGCGCCTCGGGTCAACGGGCCGGTCTATCTGGCCGATGTCTTTGGCTGTGCGGTCGCCCTGATCGGGCTTTCCGATCTCCTGCGCGGTGCATCCGATCCGGACGGTGATGCTCTCCGCATCGAGAATGTTACCGTGTCGTCGGGAACACTGACGCAGACCGCAAGTGGCTGGTATTTCGATGCGGCGATGCTCGGTCCGGTCACCGTCACCTATCAGATCAGCGATGGCAAGGTGTCGATCCTGCAGACGGCCCAGTTCTCTGTGCTGAAGGCGCCGCCGATCATCGGCACCCAAGGCGACGATATCCTCGTCGGAACAGCCTGCGCCGACGATGTCGACGGGCGTGATGGCAATGACAATATCGACACCCGGGGCGGCAACGACACGGTCAATGGCGGCAATGGCAATGACCATATTATCACCGGCAGCGGTGATGATCTCATCTTTGCAGGCGCTGGCGACGACATCGTTCTGGCCGGGCTTGGCGACGATCAGGTCTTTGGCGGCAGTGGCAATGATAGGCTGTTCGGCGAAGAAGGCCGCGACACCATCTTCGGCGAAAGCGGCGATGATACGATCAGCGGCGGCAATGATGACGACCTGCTGTTCGGCGGCGAGGGCAATGACAGCGTTGCAGGAGATCTCGGCCGGGATACGATCCATGGCGACGCCGGCGATGACCGGCTGGACGGCGGCGGCGGCAATGATAACATCCTTGGCCAAGCCGGTGCCGACGTTCTCGACGGAGGGCTCGGGGATGATTTCCTCAGTGGTGGTGACGACGAAGATATCGTGCGCGGCGGCGACGGCAACGATAAAGTTGTAGTTGATACCGATCAGGCGGACGACGTTTATGATGGCGGCGCTGACCTCGATACGCTCGACTATACCGCAGTCCTGCACGGCAGCGAAATCGATCTCGAAGGAGGCACTGCATCCAGTGACGCGATTGGTGAGGACACGATCTCGAACTTCGAAATTCTGCTGGCCGGGGCGGGACAGGATGACATTCAAGGCAGCGATGCGGCCGAGGAGATCCATGGCAATGGAGGCGATGATGTGATCGACGGCGGCGGTGGCGCTGACATCGTGGCGGGCGGCGACGGCAATGATCACCTGTCTGACGGCTCGGGGCAAGACTCTGTAAGCGGCGGAACCGGAAATGACACGGTCACAGCCGCCCTGGATATAGTCGATGATACTTATGATGGTGGTAAAGGCATCGACACGCTCGATTATTCGGCCGCCCTGATGACCGTGGTCATCGATGTCGTTGCGGCCAACGCCAGCGGCGCGGAAATCGGTACGGACAGCATTACCAATTTTGAGGTGATCAATGCGGGTGCAGGCGCGGACGAAATCAGCGGCGGCACAGGCAGCGAAAGCATCTTCGGCAACGGCGGAGACGATGTCATCTCCGGCGGAAGCGGTAATGACACTTTATCGGGCGGCGCCGGCAATGACGTCATTTCAGATGGCGCAGGAGCCGATTACGTTTTGGCTGGCACCGGCGACGACATCGTGCAGGCGGCGGCTGATGGCAGCGACGACATTTACTCGGGTGAGGCGGGTTCCGACACGCTTGACTATTCGCAGTCGGCGGAAGGTGTGCTGATCGATCTGGATTCGGGCGCGGCGACAGGCTTCGATATCGGGCACGACGTGATCAGCGGATTCGAGAACGTGGTTGGTAGCACCGGCAACGATCAGGTGATCGTCGGAACTACGGCAATGGTGCTCGAGGGAGGCGGCGGTGCGGACACTTTCGAATTTCATATCCCCGAAGGGAGCTCCAGTGCCGAGGTCATCCACCAGATCCTCGACTTCATGGTTGGTGATCGCATCGAGATGTCCAGGTACGAGATCTTCGAAGATGTCATCGACAGTCTGGAAGATCGATTCGAGGAAACCTACGGCGATGATGCCGACGCGCAACCGTTGCCGATCCGCGTTCGTCACGAAGGAACGGATGAACTGCAACAAACGCTGATCGAGGTCGATATGGACCGCAATGAACACTACGAAATGACTATCAATCTGACGGGTCATCACATGCTGATGATCGTCGAAAACCCTTGAGTAAAGACGTCGTTGTGACGCGAGTGGGAGTGAAACATGTTAGGGCGACAAAAACAAAAAGACTTGGGCTTGGGACCTCAGATCGATTCTGAAAACAGTTTCGCTGTAGGGCCTCGGGTTATCGCGGGTGTTACGCTTGGACTCATCCTTTTCGTCGGTGCAGGCGGCTGGGCGGCAACCGCCCAGCTGACAGGGGCGATCATCGCACCGGGTATGGTCAAGGTCGATCAGAACCTGAAGTCGATCCAGCACCGCGACGGCGGCATCATCAGCGAGATTGCGGTCAGGGAAGGTGACTTTGTCACGAAGGGTCAGGTCATGCTGCGGCTGGATGACGCCGAAACGCGCGCGGAACTTTCGATTGTTCGCACCCAGCTGGTCGAACTGATGGCGAAGCAGGCGCGGCTGATGGCCGAGCGCGACAATCTCGACGCCATCATGATGTCGTCGGAGCTCACTTCGCGGATCGAGGATTTCCCCCATGTCTTCTTTGGTGAAAACCGCATGTTTGACGGCAATCGCCAGAATCGGAAGAGTCAGAAGGAGCAGTTGGTCCTCGGCATCGATCAGCTCGGCGAGGAAATCAAGGGACTTGAATCGCAGCGCGATGCCAAGATCGACGAGATTGCGTTGGTCAAGACCGAACACGGCAAAATCAAGGGCTTGACAGACAAACGCCTCATCGAAACCTCGCGAAAATATATCATAGACCGCGAAATGGCGAAGCTCCTCGGCGAACGGGGCGAGGTTGAAGCCAATATCGCGCGCGCCAAAGCCCGCATGGGCGAAATCCGCCTGCAGATTATAGCCATCGATGAAACAGCACGCACCGAAGCACAGCGTGAACTGAGCGCAATCGAGCCAAAGCTCTCCGAACTCAAAGAACGGCGAGTGGCGATCGAGGACCGGCTCGCGCGCGCCGATATCCGCGCACCGCTCTCGGGTACTGTCAACGAACTCGCAGTCCACACCATCGGCGGTGTTATCACCCCGGCGGAGAAGCTGGTGACGCTTGTCCCCGCAGATGCCGCGCTGAAGATAGAGGCGAAACTGTCACCCACCGATATCGACCAGGTTTTCGTCGGACAGCCGGCGAAACTGCGCTTTTCGGCCTTCAACCAGCGCACAACGCCGGAACTGCATGGCCGTATCGCCTATGTTTCCGCGGCGACCAGCAGCGATCCCTCGACCGGTCAGGTCTATTATCTGGCCGACGTCGTCGTGCCATCGGACGAGCTCGAAAAGCTCGGGGACAGCAAGCTTTTGCCTGGTATGCCCGTGGAAGTCTTTGTTTCGACCGAAGAGCGTACAGCGATGTCCTTCCTGTCCAAGCCGCTCGCCGATCAGTTTAGCCGAGCCTTCCGCGAGCAATAGCGAGGCATCAGGTAGCATTCTCGAGATTCGCTTGCCGTCACGGTGCCTCTTGTTAAGGGCATGTTCGATTGCTAAACCCCTCCAAAAGGGGATTTGCTATGCCACCAATCAACCTAGCAATTGTCGGCGTTGGTAAAATTGCCCGCGATCAGCACCTGCCTTCAATCGCCGGCAATCCCGACTTGCAGCTTGTCGCTGCGGCAAGCCGTAACGGCGTGGTCGAGAACATTCCGAATTTTCCGACGATAGAGGCGATGCTCGATGCCGTCCCGTTCATCGACGCGGTCTCGCTGTGCATGCCTCCTCAGTTCCGCTACGATGCGGCCCACAAAGCGATCTGCGCTGGCAAGCATGTGTTTCTCGAAAAGCCGCCTGGAGCAACGCTGAGCGAGGTCGCAGACCTTGAAGCAATTGCCATTGAGAAGGGTGTTTCACTTTTCGCCAGCTGGCATTCCCGATATGCTGCTGCCGTTGAAGCTGCAAAGTCTTTTCTGGCATCAACGAATGTCCAAAGCGTCCACGTCATCTGGAAAGAAGATGTCCGCCACTGGCATCCCAATCAGGATTGGATATGGCAAGCCGGCGGTCTCGGCGTCTTCGACCCCGGCATAAATGCGCTATCGATTATAACGCATATCTTGCCGACGGGCATTTTTCTCAGGAATGCGACGTTGGAATTTCCGGAAAACAAACATGCGCCTATCGCGGCCGACCTTAATTTCACGAACAGTGACAATATTCCTGTTCGCGCGGAATTCGATTGGCGGCAACTAGGCGAGCAAACGTGGGACATTATTGCCGAAACGTCTGCTGGAAAGATGGTTCTGGCTGAAGGCGGTTCAAAGCTCACCATCAACGATACGGTTGTTCCAGTTTCATCGGAGACGGAATACGCAGCACTTTACCGTCAATTCGCCAGTCTGATCAAAAATGGGGAATCCGATGTCGATCTAGCGCCGCTTAGGCATGTTGCCGACTCTTTCATGCTCGGCAAACGCGTCTTCGTTACACCCTTCCACGATTAGCATCACACGCAATCTGTCAATACCGCGTGAAGCTGATCCACGCAGCAACCGATTACGCGTGGCAGGGCCTTGAAAGATCGTTGCTGCTCTCATGCGGCGCGAACAAAATCAAACCATATTTCAGCGGGATTTTATCATTCAACCCATGAACATTTTCATGGTTAGCGCATTTCAATTCGTACCTGCCGAACAGGCGTCGAGCAAGGATTGCAACCATGAAGAAGTTCATTACCGCAGCCATTATTTGTGCCGCCTTTTCCAGCGCAGCATATGCCGTTGACGACAAAACGCGGGATGCCATTCAGGCGCTTAAATTCACGAAGGCAAACGCCTATGCCAAAGCCATTGACCTGTATTGCTTTGCCGATCATCCATTTGCCACTCAATCCCTTGCCAATGCCGCCACGCAAGAAGCGCAATTCCGCCAGGAAATGAATGGGAACGAACAAGCTACGGACATTATCGCAGACGCCGACCGTTCCGCTGCAGAACATTTGAAAGTCGATCAATCAGCGTGCGCGCCGGCCGCTACTTTCGTCGATGGTGTCGTAGCGACGATTGAGGACTCAAAACAGCACATGGCGGCCATCAAGCAGACGTTCGCCGATGCGAAGGCGGCCGAGGAAAAGGCTGCGCAGGCCGAAAAGCGGTCCGCTACTTGCCGCGACCTGCAGGCGAGCGCCGACGCTGCCGGCCTTGAGGACCTGGTTTCTAAACGCATGGCGCTCCTTGACTGTGCCGACGTGCTTGGTGTCGATAATATTGCAAAGGTTGACGCGCGAATTGAGGAACTGCGCGCGGACCAAAAAAGCGCTGACGATGCAAAACAAAAGCAAGCCGCCGACGCAAAAGCGGCGGCCGCGGCCGCCGACGCGAAAAGAGCTGCCGAAGTTGCAGCAAACATGGCAAAGCCTGCCATCAAGCCAGCGGTCAAACCGGCGGCAGAGATGACTTTCGTCGGCAGGTGGGATCAGATTGACGGTAGTTGCCGAGGCAGGCTCTGGGATTTCAACACCAGGACGTATGACGGGACGCCTATCAGGAATGTCGAACGCAATGGCAACAATTACCGGGTTGAATTGAGCGATGGTTATGCCTTCGAGCTGCGGGACGTGACGAAGAGGACCCTGACCTGGTATTCGTTGGAGAGCGGCGACAGCTTTTCCTTGAAACGCTGCAGATAAGTTTGGTTAGCAATTGCGCCTAGTATTTTGGCTTAGGCGCAATCCAGCATTTTCCCAAAAGTTGGAACCCCGCCCCTTGGTGAACGTTAACTCTATCAAATGGGCGGGATATTTGATTTGAAAAAAGGAAGACTGTTATGTTGAAAAAAATCCTTATCGTCGGAGCAACGGCGTTAATCGCCATAGCATCGGCTCCCCAAGCCTTTGCTCAGTCCATTCAGATTGGTCCTGACGGTGTTCGGCTACAAGAGCCACGGCCGGAACGGGATTATCGCCGTTTTTCGGACATCAGTGAGCGCGAAGCGGTGCGTATCGCCAGAAGCGAAGGTCTTCGCGACGTTGACGACGTAAGGCGCACGAGGTCAAGATTCGTCGTTGAGGGTATGGATCGCCGCGGAAACGATATGCGCGTTAGTGTGGATCGCCGTACTGGTGACGTCCTTTCCGTGGAATAGGCGCTCAACCTGACGAAAGAAGCCCGTCGCCGCAGGTGGCGGGCTTTTCCACGCCCACAGTCAATGAAAGCCTGCAGTGCAATCGAACCGTTCCGTAAGATTAGTAGGCTGATGTATCGCCATAGTCTTCGGTGAGATCGTATAAACGCGACAGTTCCAGCTCGACTGCTGTGAAGAATGCTCCGACCTGCTCGTCCTGCTCGTCCTCCTGGAGCCCAATCCGCTCAAGGTGCCGAAACAGCGTATCGGCAATTTGGTTACGATAGGCTTCCGCCTGCCGATCCGTAGTCTTTTCCATGAGTTTCGCCGCCACGTCGCGAATTTTCGCCACACGCTTCGTCAGTGGGAACGCAATGATCTGGCATAGGATCGGGGATTCAGCTTCGAACATACTCATACTCTTCCCAAGTTCGGCAACGCCGCGCTTACAATTGATTCGCTCAACGATAAGGCGAAGGTTCCTAACAATGTGTTCAGCTATGTCCCGTCATGCCGCGTGGAACGCTATGATTGGAGGTAACAAGTTATGTAACAAGCCAGCGAACAGATTGTGTGTAACGCAACCACAATGTTGCCCGCTACGGCACGCATGCTTATTCAGGTTCGTGTAAAGTGATTCGCATTCGTTACGGCATTAACCCATGGCACTCAGTAATGCAGAGAGGCAAAGACGGCACCGCGAGCGGCAGAAGCAAAAGCTTGCCGCGGCTGCACCGGATCTCTCCATGCAGTACGAGAATGTCGGTGCTGATCTCCGTGACAAACTATACGCGCTTATCGACGCCGAAAATGGGCGGCGCGAACGTGCAGTAACACTTGTTGGACCGACGGATTTCCGCAGGGTCATTCTCGACATTGCTCTTAACGAAAATCGCTCGGGTATCGCCGACAGCGCGCGAATGGTTTTGCTCAAAGCTCTCAGTATGGGCGAAAGCTCGGAAAAGGAGATTCTCGACGCCCGCCGGCAAAAGGATGCATTCGCCGAGCGAAAGTCTGACTTACGCGACTCGAAGGAACAAGTGACACCGCTTGCACATTATTTGCGTGTTCCGAATTTCGGCTAATTGTTACACTTCTGTTCTCATGTTCCGTTAGCTTGCCGCGATAGCGCTACGTAACGATAAAGGACGAATCCATGGTACATCCTGCCTTTTCACCTTCCCATGTAGCCGTAGTCACAGGAGGCGCATCGGGTATCGGCCTTGCAGCTGCAAAACGCTTCACCTCCATGGGTTTAAAGGTCGCTATTGCTGATCTTGCAGGTGAAAAACTCGACCGGGCTTATGCGGTGGTTTCTGAACTCGCCAGCACCGGTGATGATGTCATCGCTGTCGCCACAGACGTGACTAACGTCGAAGATCTGCGCAAACTGCAGCAGACGGTCAATGACAGATTTGGCGGCATTGCCGTCCTCATGAACAATGCAGGCATCCAGCCTGGCAGCAGCGTTTTCGATCCAGATCACTGGGACAGGATCATCGCCGTAAACATGTTCGGCATAGTCCGCGGCAGCCAGGTTTTTGGCCCGGACATGATCCGGCGAGGCAAACCCGGCCTCATCATTAATACCGGCTCCAAGCAGGGCATAACCACACCGCCTGGCGATCCTGCTTACAATGTCTCGAAATCGGGCGTGAAGACCTTCACTGAAGCCTTGCAGCATGAATTACGTAACACAAAGGACTGTCACGTAACGGCTCATCTGTTCATTCCGGGTTTTGTCTATACGCCCTTGACTGCAGGAGATCGCACGGAAAAGCCAGCTGGCGCGTGGACGCCGGAACAAACGGTCGATTTCATGCTGGAACGTGTATCAGCCGGTGATTTTTATATCCTTTGCCCGGACAACGATGTAGCCCGTAGTCTCGATGAGCGGCGCATCCTCTGGGCAGCCAATGATGTTATCAAGAACCGTCCACCTTTGTCGCGCTGGCATCCGGACTATCAAAGCGAATTCGCTGATTTTCTTAATCAGGATATCTGACCCGCTAATTCTGGGACACAGTCTCGGATATTGTGCCCCCCCAATTGCAAGAGCGATTTCCAGATCAGTCGCTTGATACCAAGACTGATCCGGTTCTATGCTGACGAGAACCTTTAATTGACCAGGTTGGATTCGTAATGACCTCATCTCCCCAAATCCCCGCCGTCGATCCCGTCAAGCTCGATCGTCTGGCGGAAGTAGCTATCAAAATTGGCTTGCAGTTACAGCCCGGACAAGATCTCCTGATCACGGCCCCGCTTGTCGCAGTTCCTCTGGTGCGTCGGATCACAGAACACGCCTACAAGGCGGGAGCGGGTCTCGTGACATCGCTATACAGCGACGAAGAAGCCACTCTTATGCGCTATCGCAACGCGCCAGACGAAAGTTTCGATCGCGCCACAGGCTGGCTGTTTGAGGGAATGGCGAAAGCCTTTTCTGCCAATACAGCTCGGCTTGCAGTTGCCGGTGACAATCCGATGCTGCTCTCATCGGAGGACCCGGAGAAAGTCTCCCGTGCCAACCGGGCGCAGTCACGCGCCTATCAGCCTGCGTTGGAAAAGATCACCAATTTCGAAGTCAACTGGAACATCGTTTCGTACCCGAATCCATCCTGGGCGAAGCAGGTATTTCCCGATCAGGATCCCGAAGTAGCTATAACCATGCTCGCTGACGCAATTTTTGCGGCGTCGCGTGTCGATCTGGACGATCCTGTCGGTGCCTGGCGTGATCACAATGCCGCCTTGCACAAACGGACAAAATGGCTGAACGAGCACACTTTCTCGGCTTTGCATTTCAAGGGACCCGGCACCGACCTCACTGTCGGCCTGGCCGATGAACATGAATGGCACGGTGGTGCTTCGGTTGCGAAGAATGGCATTACCTGCAACCCGAATATTCCCACCGAAGAAGTTTTCACGACACCCCACGCACTGCGGGTCCATGGTCATGTTTCGAGCACCAAGCCACTTTCCCACCAGGGCACGCTCATCGAAAATATCCAGGTCCGCTTCGAAGGCGGCAGGATTGTCGAAGCCAAGGCGACGCGGGGCGAAGAAGTCTTCAACAAGGTGCTTGGCACCGACGAGGGCGCACGTCGCCTCGGCGAAGTGGCGCTGGTGCCAAATTCCTCGCCAATTTCGGCATCGGGCCTGTTGTTCTTCAACACGCTTTTCGATGAAAACGCTGCGAGCCACATCGCGCTCGGCCAATGCTATTCGAAATGCTTCGTCAATGGCGGCATCCTGACACCCGATGAAGTTGCGGAGCGAGGTGGCAACAAAAGCCTCATTCACATCGACTGGATGATCGGTTCGGGCGAGATCGATGTTGATGGTATCAATAAGGACGGTTCCGCTGTCCCCGTGATGCGCAAGGGCGAATGGATTTGATCGTTGAGTTCATGAAAATAAAAAGGCCACTACGGGTGGCCTTTTTGTTTCTGGCTATGGTTAGGCAACCAGCCGCCCAGCCGATTCCGCTTGCGCATAGGCCTTGCCGAAACGATTGGCGAGAAACGCGTCAAGCGCAATATCTTCCTGCTTGAGAAAACCCTGCTGTGGCAAGGCGCCGTTCGCGAGCATGTCAAGCACGGCGCAAATGGCCGACGCGGTCGTGATCTGGATCCCGCTATAAAGCTGCGATCCGATATGGCCGCTGTAGACCTTGTTGGCATAGGTTTCCTGAAGGAGACGGCCCTTCTTGCGGCCGCTGACCGTAACGAAAATCACGACGACATCCTGCAAGGTAGACGGCAAGGCGTTTTCAAGAATATCCTTGAACACATCGCGGCGATCACGCAGTCCAAGGTCGTTGAGCAGCGCCTTCATGATGGCCGCGTGGCCCGGATAACGAATGGTGCGATAGTTAAGTGTACGCACCTTGCCGAGGAGCGTTTCGCACAACGTGCCGAGCCCGCCAGACGTATTGAACGCCTCGTAGGTCACCCCGTCGAGCGAAAACTCCTCACGCTCTTCCAGCGGTGGAACCTCCGTCAACTCGCCATCGACGATCGCTTCGCAGGGCTCGCAATATTCGTTGATGACCCCGTCTGTGCTCCATGTCAGATTGTAGTTCAGTGCGTTTGACGGATATTGCGGCAGTGCGCCAACGCGCATGCGCACGCTTTCCAGGGTATCGAAGCGCTTGGCCAGATCGTTGGCTACAATCGAGATGAAACCCGGAGCAAGACCGCATTGGGGAATAAAAGCGGTCTTGGCGGTCGCTGCCAGCCGCTTGACGATGCGCGTGCTGGCCACGTCTTCTGTTAGATCGAGATAATGAATGCCGGATTTGGCGGCAGCTTCAGCTATGCGCGTGGTCAAATGGAATGGCGCTGCACTCAGCACGGCGAATTTGCCCTTGAGAACGCTTTCAAGCGCTTCGGCTTCGGAAATCTCGATGCAAGCGGTTTCAACGAGCGGCGATACATCCAAGGTATCTAGCTGGGCTTGTGCCCGGTCGACGACCGTTACGCGATAATCTCCCGTACCAGCCAGAAGATTAGCGATGGTCCCGCCGATTTTCCCTGCTCCAACGACAACGATCTCTTTCATTTTGATTCCCCTCGCATATAAAAACTTTATATGAATTTCACATATTGCTCGGCGAAATGAAGTCTATAAACTGACGAAACAACGCTATTAGTTTATCAATATGCCGATTGGATTTGTCATTATGCTGTCGGAAGCCGATCATGCCCTGCTTTCATTGCTGCGCGAGAATGCGAGAGCCTCGACTGCCGAGCTTGCCCGCAAGCTGCGCGTGTCACGCACCACTGTGCAAAGCCGCATCGAGCGGCTGGAAAAACGCGGTATGATAAGGGGGTATAGTGTTCAGCTTTCCCCCGAATACGAACAGAACCTGGTCAAGGCGCATGTGCTGGTGACTGCCTTGCCGAAACTGGCAATGAAGGTTGAGGCTGCCTTGCGAAAAATCGCCTGGGTCAGAACGCTTCATTCTGTTAGCGGTCAATTCGATATGATCGTTATCGTTGAAGCACCTTCGATACAGGAACTGGATAAATTGCTCGACGAGATCGGCGCTCTTGAAGGTGTCGAACGCACCATGTCGTCGATTATTCTCTCCACCCGTATCGATCGATAATGGCACGCGCACAACCTAATACATGCTGCTTGACTCTTGCTGTCATCGGATTCCATAATAGAACATATCATGAACATTGAAAGGCTACCGTAGTGACAACCGTCGATCTTACGGCGTTGAGACGCGACATCGCATCTCTTGGAGAGAGGAATGCGCGTGCTGCGCAGCGCTCCGCCTTTGACTTCGGCGACAATGATATCGACCGCGTCTTCCGCGAGGGGATGCAGCGCGGTGCCGTGCATGAAATCTTCGCAGAAGAAGCTGGCGACGCAGGTGCGGCGACCGGTTTCGCTATTGCCCTTGTCCTTCGCGCGTCTCCGGACCAAAGCCCTGTTCTATGGTTGGAAGAAGATTTTGCAGCGCAAGAAAATGGCTTCCCATATGCTCCCGGCTTGCAAAATATCGGGCTTGATCCGCAACGTCTTATCATCGTGCGATGCGCCTCACCGCAGGATGTTTTGAAAGCTGCTTCGGACAGTCTCGGTATTCGTGGCACAGGCGCCGTCATCATCGCGCCGTGGAGCAACCCGAAGTGTCTGGACCTGACCGCCTCGCGCAAATTGCTGCTGACGGCGCAACAAACCGATGTGCCGGCTTTTCTTCTACGACTGGGTGCATACCCCAGCGAAAATGCCGCCATCACACGCTGGTTGATCCGGGCAGCATCTTCACAATCGAGTGGCGCCAATGCACCCGGCCATCCGGTTTTCGATGCCACGCTCATACGTAACAGACAGGGAACGACAGGCCATTGGATCCTGCAATGGGAAAGTGATGATCATGTTTTCAGACAGATCGAGCCGGTTTCTGGCACTATGGTTTCCGCACCTTCCTACCGACCGCCTCAAACGCGAAAATCCGGGACGCGCCCATACTGATCAACACCTGATCGTGGTGGACAAACTTGCCAATGCCTTGCGGCTGACAGCTGTCGATGAAAACGCTGCCAAGGCAGGGCTCTATAAAGGCATGGCACTGACAGATGCACGCGCGCAATTTGAAAAACTGGATATCGCTTTCGCCTCACCGCGCAAGGATGCTTTCCTGCTCGAAAAGCTGGCCGATTGGTGCGATCGCTACACACCGCTTGTGGCACTTGATGAGCCTCACGGCCTCCTTCTCGACCTGACCGGCTGCATTCATCTTTTTGGCAATGAAAGCCAGCTTGTTCAAGATATTCATAAGCGCCTTCAGTGCAATGGCATGATCGTCCGGACCGCTCTTGCAAGCAATCCCGCTGCAGCACGCGCCCTTGCTCGACACTCGCCCGGTGGCATCATCGACAGGAATGACGAGACGCGCAGATTATACGCCTTGCCGCTTATCAGTCTCGATATCGAAGAGAACCATCTCGCCGGTCTCAAGCGAGCGGGCTTACGCAGCGTTGGGGATATCGATGTTTTGCCACGCGCTGCACTTACGGCTCGTTTTGGCGCAAATCTTGTTAGCCGACTCGATGCATTGTTCGGTCGTCAGGACGAACCTATTACTCCTCGCCGTATCGTCCCTGTCTGTATGGTCGAGCGTCGTATGGCAGAACCGCTTATCGCCATGGAATCCGTAGAGCACGTTCTTCTGTCCTTGAGCGACGAACTTTTCCGTCGCCTGCAACAAAGAGTTGAGGGTGCCCGCGAGATCGAAGCCAGCTTCTTTCGCGCCGATGGCAATGTACGTCGCATCAGCATTCAGACCGGACGTCCCATTACCGAAACAAAACCCATGTTTCGACTATTGAAAGAGCGGCTTTCCACACTTAGCGATCCGCTCGATGCCGGTTATGGTTTTGATATCATCCGGCTTGCCGCTGTTCGTGTGGAGCAGAGCCAAGCGATCCAGAAAAGCCTCGACGACAGAGTACAAGAAACAGAGGAGATCAACACGCTTGTCGACCGGCTTTCCATTCGTCTTGGCAATTCCCGTGTGCTGCGCCCGCTGCCTGTCGATACGCATATTCCCGAACGCGCAGTTTCACTGGAACCTGCCGCCTCAGCAAGACAGGACATGGCGTTTGAACGGACGCCAGAACATAATCCGGGCAATCCTCCGGAGCGGCCGATCCGATTGTTTCAGCCACCCGAGCGGATTGATGCGACGTTTGAAGTCCCTGATGCCGCCCCGGCACGATTCACCTGGCGCCGGGTTCAACATATTATCACCTTGGCTGAGGGACCGGAACGCATCGCCCCCGAGTGGTGGCGCGAACATGCAGGCGCGCTGACGCGGGATTATTACCGCCTCGAAGACAATAGAGGCCGTCGTTTCTGGGTGTTTCGCGAAGGCTTGTACGAGCGTGGCGATCCCACACCGCGCTGGTTTCTGCACGGGATTTTCGCCTGATGCCGCCTTATACGGAACTTGCTGTCACCAGTAATTTTTCCTTTCTTGAAGGCGCCTCGCAACCGCATGAACTGGTGCAGGCTGCAGCCATACTCGGGCTCGATGGCATAGGCATCGCTGACCGCAACACACTCGCGGGTGTGGTGCGGGCCTATAAGGCTCATAATGAGCTCAAGGAAAAAGCAGGAATACGACTGAACCTCTTTATCGGATGCAGGTTGGTCTTTATCGACGACACGCCAGACCTGCTCGTCTACCCACGCGACCGCGCCGCCTACGGTCAGCTCTGCCGTCTATTGAGCGAGGGCAAGGATCGGGCGAAAATCAAGGGTGAGTGCCACCTCCTTTTCGAAGATTTTCTTTTTCGAGCAAAAGATTTTCAGATCGCGGTCGTTCCACCGTTACGGGCAGATAAAATCTTGACTGCGTTCCTGAGAAAGCTTGTCATTGCTGCACCGGGCTCTGTCTGGCTTGCCCTTGCAGTGCCGCATCAGGGTGCAGACCGGCGGTACGGCGAAAAGCTGGCGCGTATTGCAACTGAGGCCAACGTTCCCTTGCTGGCGATCAATAATGTGCTCTATCACGCCGCTGCGCGGCGGCCATTGCAGGATGTACTGACCTGCATTCGCGAACATGTCACGATCGATACGGCCGGACGCAAGCTGGAAAAGAATGCGGAACGGCATTTGAAATCGCCTGATGAAATGCAGCGACTTTTCCGGCATTTCCCTCTAGCGCTTCAGGAAACGCAACGTTTCGTTGAGCCGATCGGCTTTTCGCTCGATCAGCTGAAATATGACTATCCTGACGAACCTGTGCCACCGGGCAAGACACCGCAACAATATCTATCCGAGGAAACGTGGAAAGGTGCTGCACTGCGCTATCCTGAAGGCATTCCGGAAAAGGTATGTGCGATTCTACGGAAGGAGCTGGCGATAATCGAAGGGCTTGAATATGCGCCCTATTTCCTCACGGTTTATGACATCGTCAAATATGCCCGCTCGCAAAATATTCTTTGCCAAGGCCGCGGCTCCGCTGCCAATTCCGCGGTCTGTTATTGTCTTGCAATCACAGCAGTTGATCCAAAACACACGGATGTCTTGTTCGAACGATTCCTCTCGGCGGAGCGGAAGGAACCACCGGATATCGATGTTGATTTCGAGCATGAACGCCGCGAAGAAGTGATGCAATGGGTCTATAAGCGTTATGGCCGCGATCGTGCAGCCATCGTGGCCACTGTCATCAGTTACCGCCCGCGCAGCGCTATCCGTGATGTTGGCAAGGCTTTAGGACTGACCGAAGACGTTACTGCTGCGTTGGCCAATATGGTCTGGGGCAGTTGGGGTACGGCGGTTGAAAAGAACGAGATCCGGCAAGCGGGACTGGATCCCGATAATGTCATGATACGGCGCGCCGTCCGGCTCGCGACCGAATTGATTGGTTTTCCACGCCACCTTTCCCAGCATGTGGGCGGATTTGTACTGACGCAGGAGCGCTTGGACGAAACCGTCCCTGTCGGGCCTGCGGCCATGAAAGACCGTACCTTCATAGAGTGGGATAAGGATGACATCGACGAACTCAACATCATGAAGGTGGATGTGCTGTCACTTGGTATGCTGACCTGCATTCGCAAGGCTTTTGATCTCATTCATCTGCATGGGGGCAACCGTTACGAACTGGCAACGATTCCCCAAGAAGACCCCGCGGTTTACGACATGCTTTGCAATGCCGATTCCCTCGGCGTGTTCCAGGTGGAAAGCCGCGCACAAATGAACATGCTGCCGCGTCTTCGACCAAGAAAATTCTATGATCTGGTGATCGAGGTTGCCATCGTTCGTCCTGGTCCAATCCAGGGCGATATGGTTCATCCCTATCTGCGCCGGCGCAACAAAATAGAGGACGTCCATTATCCATCTCCTTCCCCTGACGAAGGCGATAAGGATGAACTACGCAATGTCCTCGAAAAAACCCTTGGTGTCCCTCTATTCCAGGAACAAGCAATGCGCATTGCCATCGAGGCAGCAAAATTCACTCCCGACGAAGCCAATAAACTGCGCCGTTCCATGGCCACATTCCGCAATGTAGGCACGATCCACGAAATGGAGAAACAAATGGTGGAAGGTATGGTCCGCCGTGGTTATGAGCGAAGTTTTGCCGAAAACTGCTTCAACCAGATCAAGGGCTTTGGTGAGTATGGTTTTCCGGAAAGCCATGCAGCGAGTTTTGCGATCCTCGTTTACATTTCTTCCTGGATCAAATGCCATCATCCAGCGACATTCGCTGCAGCACTTTTAAACTCCCAACCGATGGGTTTTTATGCTCCCGCACAGATCATCCGCGATGCACGCGAGCATGATGTCGAGGTACGTCCCGTTGATATAAACTTCAGCGAGTGGGACAACACGCTGGAACGCATGGACGAGAATAATCTTGCCTTGCGTCTGGGCTTTCGACAAGTCGAAGGCTTTTCGAAAGCCTGGGCGGACGAGATTTGTGCAAGACGCGAGCGCCACTATAGTGACATCGAAGAACTGCGCCGCCTGACGCGACTGGAAAGACGAGCCTTTGTTCTCCTTGCTGATGCCGATGCGTTCCGTTCGCTGGAAATTGATCGCCGCGAAGCGCTCTGGGCGGTCCGTCGTTTCCCCAACAATGAAACTCTGCCGCTATTCCAGGTTGCTGAAACGAATGAATTGGCAAGTGAAGCCGAGACCAGGCTACCGCAGATGAAAATGTCCGAGCACGTCATTGCCGACTATGAATCGACGCGGCTTTCACTCAAAGGCCATCCAATGCAGTTCCTGCGTGAAGTGTTGGCGGCGGAAAACATTGTAACATGCAAGCAGGCAAACAGTCTGAACAATAATCGGCGGGTCAAACTTGCCGGCGTGATTACAGTCCGGCAAAGGCCCGGCAATGGCAAAGTCGTCTTTATGACAATTGAGGATGAAACTGGCATAGCCAACATCGTTGTCTGGGCAAAACTACTGGAAAAATATCGCAAGGAAGTCATGGGATCACGCCTTATCCTGATCGAAGGTACTGTTCAAAGCGCCGATAATGTCGTGCACATTGTTGCCAGAAAACTTTTCGACCGGACTGAAGATCTTCACCGTCTTTCCGAGCAACGAACTGTCATACCTGTGTCTCATAGCGACGAGGTAATACATCCGGTCCCGGATCGACCACGGGCCAGTCATCCACGCAAGGTGCGTATCTTACCAAGATCAAGAGATTTTCACTGACCGTTCAAGCCTGCTTGGCTCTCCTTGGCCAATGCTGCCCGGTCTATCGCAGTGATCATGCAAATTTCCAGATCACCCAGTCCATCCTTGATCTCTGATTCGGAAATACCCGCAGCTTCCGCATCCGCAGCACATTTCTCGGCCAGCTGCTTGGGCCGACGATCGTGATGTGCCATATCCGCCGGTTTGTTTGCATCGACATTCGTGTCGATCCAATTATTAACGAAATCGATCGCTCTTTGGCTCATACATTTTCCTCCTTGGCATCGCCAACGTCTCCCGTACAAAACTGCGGGAAGCGCAGAAGGTTGCGAAAAATACGCGATTAAACAGCTTCACCGGCCCAAACTTTGAATTTCGTCAGAACATTCGGCCCGAATATATTCGTCAGCGGCACATCCGCCGCGTCGCGCCCATGCGCGACCTTGATCCGGCCTATTCGGGGTCGGTTGTTCCGAGGATCAAAAGCGTGCCACTGACCCCCGAGGTAAACCTCCATCCATGCACAAAAGTCCATTTCCGCATGTGGCAATGGTATGCCGATATCGGTGATATAACCAGTGCAATAGCGCGTCGGAATGTTCAGACAGCGGGAAAAGGCAACTGCAAGATGCGTGAAATCACGGCACACACCACGGCCTTCGAAATATCCCATGGATGCTGTGCGAGTGGGGTTCGAATGCTCGTAGCCAAACACAATGTGGTTGTGCACGAAATCGCACACAGCCTGAACGCGTTGCCAGCCTTCCGGTACGTGGCCGAACAGGCGCCACGCCTCCTCGCTCAACAAATCCGTCTCGCAATAGCGGCTGCCCATAAGATAGACCAGCGTTTCATCCGGAAGATCTTGCACCCGGTGCTGAACAGCATCGAGAACCACAGGATCTGGCATGCCGCTGTCGTTGACGACGGCATTTGTAGAGCAAAAAAATGTGCCCGGCGCAGCGAGAATACGATTACACCAGTTGCCGAACTGGTCGTGATAGCCAGCGACACTGGCACCAAATGTTGTCTGGAACGTTTCGATACCTTCCAGATCGGCAAAACGCGAATGATGCACGTTCAAAATGGCAATCAGAGGCGTTTCCTGCGTAAACTCGAACGTCAGTTCACACCCCACATTAATCCTCATCGGCAGTTTTCCCTTAAAGCTTGAAAGTCTGATTTCGTCTAAAAAACACAGCACGACAGACTCTGGCACGAAAAGCAACCGGCCCCGACAAGGGACCAGCTAAAATTCGAGGTGACAAAGGCGATCAGGCCTTATCGACAACCTTTTTCACAGCATCCTTCGCTTTTCCCTTGGCCTGCTGTGCTTCGCCTTTCATTTCCTGCATTTTGCCCTTCGCCTGCATTTCCTTCGATCCGGTTGCCTTGCCGGCAGCCTGCCTGACATTGCCAGCAGCCTTGTTAGCCGCGCCGGAAAGTTTATCGGTGGTACTACCCATCAGGAACTCCTTAAAGCGTTCATCTACCTGAATTAAGCGGCCGGGTTTTGCGTTTGTTCCGCTGGTTCAAACTTTACAAGCATTTGAAAAATAATAATTTTATTGCGGTAGCCAACGACCCGGCGCCCACGGGGGAACAGGCACCGGGTCTCTAGTTACCGATCGAAGCTCGATCAGCTGGATGGAAACGTAGACAGCTCGCTCTTGGTTCCGCGAAAGCTTGGTCGTAAACGCGTAAATCTGGTGAAAATGGCGCCTGAAACGGCAAGACGATGCGAGGAGAACCGGGAAGGCGGGGTCTTCCCTCCGCCGAACCGTCCGCCATTCCATCAGATTTTATGAGTTTACGACTTGGAATCCGTGAGAATCCCTGGAGGCGCTCACTCGCAAACCTGTTGAATCATCGCTTCAATCGACGATACAAAAAAACAATTGCGTGTTGATCCAACGATCTTCTCACCGTCGATGTCATCCGCGTTTTCCGCCCAGAATCCGATAACGATCTGTATACGCGCGTTTCGCCGCCTTATGCGGCGGACGAGATATCGTGCGTGAGCGACCGAAGACGTGTTGAGATAGCTTATGCAGATGGTGCTGACGTTACTAAGATCAAGCTTGCCTATATTGACCGCCTCAAGCTCGTCATGGGAAATATCTCGAATATCAAAGTCCTTGCGCTCCAGAATATCGCCTAGAACAACCGCTGCGGCATCATCGAGGTCGCCGCGTCCACCTGCAGAGACAATCGTTTTCGACTTTTCAATTTTGGACTTTTTTTCGTCAGCGCCAGCCTTTTTGCCTTTGGCTTCCGCCTCGGCTTCCTTCACTTCTTCGTCTTCAACATCATGGTATTCTGAAAGGTTTTCGACGAGCAGGATCATGCTTTGCGCCACACGATTGCGCCTCGGCTCGTCAAGCACACCCCGGCCTCGATCGTGTTCGGCGAGCAGCAGCGCAGGGATGGCCACCGAAGCGTAGTAATCCATGACGGTCGCTGACTGCAAATATTCCTCTGCTTTCTCTGTTGCTTCATCCGGATCGCCAGATAACAGCCGTTGATATAGCTGTTGGGGCGGAAGGAGCACCGGCTCATTGCCGAGAAGAACATCGAGAAACTCGAACTTCGGCACATGTCTTCCAAGAACGACAAGACACACGGTGAGCGGTGTCGACAGGATCAATCCGATCGGCCCCCAGATCCAGGTCCAGACAATGGCGGCCATCAGAATCGCAACGGGGGAGAGACCGGTCTTGGAACCGTAGAGAAGCGGCTCCATGATATTGTTGCTGATGAGCTCCAGCACGATGAACAATGCGGCCGTCCAGAAGAGCGTCATCCAACCCGGATCGACCGCCAGCGACAGTATAAGTGGAAACGCAGCTGCGATGATTGGTCCTATATAGGGCACAAAACGGAGAACGATCGCCAGCATGCCCCACAGCATCGGGTTGGGAATACCAATGAACCACAGCCCGATCCCGATGGGCACACCGAAGCTGATATTGATGATCAGCTGCATCAGCAAATATTGACCGACGCGCTTGCCGGCATCATGCAGAGCAGTTGTCGTTCGGTGAATATCGCTGGCTCCCACCAACTTTATGAAACGGTCGCGCAAATCTTCACGCCGCATAAGCATGAAAATGACCACCACAATGACAATGCCAATCGTCGCCAAGGGTTGGATTAACGGTCCGGCAAAGGTCTGTAGCAGACTTAAGGGATCTGGTGGTGGATTGCGGATCTCCACAGGTACGGGTTTGTTGGGATCTGTTCCGCGCAGGGGTGGTAGAGGGGCAGGCGGTGCAACATTTTGGGGAGGCTGTCGCGCCGGGTCTGGTTTGGTCGCTGCTCGGTTATCGCTTTCAAAACGTTCCACTTCGTCCGACCGACCAATTTCCTCGCTGAAGCGTTTGAACATGCGTGCTCCCCGATCAAAAATACTGTTGCCCGACTGCGCGTCCTTGATCGTGCGAATCTTCGTCTCGATATTGTATTGATAGCTTGGCAGGTTTTGCGCCAGCACAGTGAGCTGACTCGCAACGATGCTGACGAAAATGAAGATCACAAGAAACGCCGTTGTAACAACACTCAATACAGCAACACCCTTCGGCACACCCGAACGGTGCAGGCGGGTGACCAGTGGTGACAGCGCAAAGGTCAAGAGCAAAGCCAGTGCCAATGGCACGAAAATGTCGCGGGCAAAATAAAGCGCTGCGACAACGGCAATCGCGACAATAACCGGTGGAAACCGATTCGCCGCATTCGCCGAAACAGGTGTATAGATCGATCGTTGGGTTACCCGTTCGACGGCACGCGATGTCCCCCCGGCTTCTTCAGAAGGCATAAAAACCTACCGGCATGACATCCATAAAATCCATCTCCATTGAAACCCCGCGACAGGAACGAAGTCGGCTCAATTTGGTTGCATTTTCGTTGCTGGCCACTGGTTCAACCTGATCACGTGGGAACCAAATCCTCGTTCGCGTGTTTCGGAGCTGTGCAGTTTTCGAGGCGAGGGAGGAAGGAATGTCCCTAACGACAATTCTGATCATAATTCTCATCTTGGCGCTTATCGGTGTGTTTCCAACTTGGCCTCACGCCAGGAATTGGGGCTACGGTCCCTCCGGACTCGTCGGATTAGTTCTGGTCGTTCTGTTGATTTTACTTCTGATGGGCAGAATTTGACGCATTTTTAGACCTAAGTACGAGCAATCGTCCGACAGCTTAAAAGGAGTTTTACAATGTTACGCGGTGTCTTGCTTTGGCTGATTGGTCTGCCCCTTCCGATCATCCTGATTTTGTGGCTTATGGGCTATCTCTCATAAGCTTGAAAAAGGTTGACCGCTTGCAGCGGTCTCCAATGCATGGAACAAATGCTGCAGACCAAAGTTCTCGACTGATATCCCGACGTTTTCTCAAGGAGTTTTTCAATGGCTACGGTTACTTCAAAAATTCGCAAAGCGGTTGACGACGCGACCGATAGCAATTCGGATTTGCAAGCCCAGGTCACGGCTCTGAAGGAGGATATCGCGAACATCGCAGCAACGCTTGCCAAGATTGGAAAGAGTTCTGCCAAGGACGCCACGCGCAGCGCAGCAAGTTCTTACGAAACTGCAAAAGTCCGCAGTGAGGAAACGTTGGAAGATCTTCGCATGCAGGCTCGTGAGCTCGAAGACCAGCTCACCGAGACTGTTCGTGAACATCCCTTGACCACGATTGCCGTCGCCGCCGGTGTCGGTTTTCTTCTCGCCCTGATCGCCCGCCGCTGACATGCTCAAACTGTTAGCTCCACTTTTTACCAGCGTCGCCGCGGGTGAGGTTGGCCTCGTGATAAGCAGACTGAAGCGCAACGCTATCTTCTCTGGCGTTATCGCTGTGCTGGCAACTATCGGAGTGATTTTCCTGGTTGTGGCTGCCTATATCGCCCTTGCCGAGCGCTACGGCGACATGCGTGCATCGTTGATCCTCGCCGGTAGCGCATTCGGCTTGGCTATCATTACTTACATCGTCATGAAGTTTGTCGAACGCGCCGCGCGAAATCGCCAGCGCGAACGTGCAAAGGTTGACACATCTGCTCTTCTTACAGTGGCAGCTCTTGCTGCAGCACCGGTTGTTCTGCGATCGCGCGCGCTCATGCTGCTCGCAGTTCCTCTCGTGGCATTCGGAGGTCTATCGCTTCTGACGAAACCAAAGAAGAAGAAGAAACGGCGTCCTGAAGACACCTCATCTCTGGGCAAGGATATTTGAATGATCGCGGATTGGCATGGAAATCAACGCCTCCATACCAGTTTCGGGATAGCTTAACCTGACGCTGCTCGACAGAACCTTATCAAGGCTGCGCTCGATCAGTCTTTCACCAAGCCCTCGCACTTCCGGAGGCAGCACTCTTGGACCGTTGGATTCGACCCAGTGGATTGTAACGCGGGACTCATCGAGACCGGGCTCTATCTGCCATGAGACCCGCACACGACCGTCGGCGACGGAAAGGGCCCCATGTCGCGCTGCATTGGTCGCAAGCTCGTGCAGCGCAATGCCAAGCCCGAGCGCGTGGTCCGGCGGCAGCACCATGTCCTCTCCGGAAAGTTCGATTTGCCGAGGATCAAAACCCGCATAAGGCTCCACTTGCTTGGCAATTAGATCGACTAGGCTGATGCCGCTCCATTCCCGATCAGAAAGCAATGTGTGTGCTTCCGAAATGGCCCGAAGGCGCCCCGAAAACGCTTCCATGAACTCGGCTGGATCGGACGTTCGATTGAGCGTCTGCCGTGCCAGTGATTGCAACATCGCCAAGGTGTTTTTGACACGGTGGTTCAACTCGCGCAGCAAAAGCCGCGTCTTTTCGGCAGCCTTCTTTGTGTCCGTAATATCAATATTGACACCAACGGCAACCACCGGTCTCCCTTGGGCATCGCGTTCGAAAATACGGCCGCGCCCTAGAAGCCATTGACCTGATGACGCAGCGCGGAATTCTCCGACATAATCCTGATTGTTGATGAGTGCGCGTGTGAAGGCTGATTTCATCCTTGGAAAATCGTCTGGGTGCATTGCTCTGAAGACGTCTTCGCCGCTGACAGGATGATCGGGACTAAGGTCAAGCATGGAATAGGCCATCCTGTTGCCGGTGAACTTGCCCGTGCGCAGATCCCATACCCAACTGCCGACATTGCCGACCTCAAGTGCCATGGAATTACGATCTTCATCCTGATGCATCCTTGCCACGGCATCGGTTCCCGTGCGGAATTCTCGTTTGAGCGTGATAAACGAACCGGCAAGTCTTGCCAGATGCATGAGTTGCTCTTGCTGGATTGAAGCGAATTCCGTTCGCGGCTCGTCTGACAGGACACTGAGAGCTCCAATGCATTCGTCGGAGACACAGATCGGTGCAACGGCCAGGAAACGAAGATTTGGCCCATGGGTTACAGCATCGATTTCGGAGTAGCGCACATCCTCGGCAGCGTCCAGTATGATCAGGCAACTCCTGTCAGGTGCGGCCAGTGAACTGGCTTCAACAGCCCAGATGTTGGCTATACCAAGACGGCCGGCAGAGGACAGGACACGGCTTCTTTTCTCATCCACAAGCGTGATCTGTGCGCCTCTGCTGTTGGACATGGACAGTGCGAGTTCCGTCAAACAATGAAGTTCACTGTCACGTTCGCGAATTTCAAGCGTTCTCAAACTCGAAAGAACATCACGACGCGACGACCCCGACAGAAATTCTAACGTGCTTTCTGAAATGTTTTCCGATCTCATATCCACATGATGGCACGCATGGCCACCCTACTCATACCCACCTATTCAGCTTCCTCAAGAACGCAACCCTTTGGCCTTTGTTCCTTGATCGGAACATTTATGCAGCACCTTCGTTTTCACTAGGCTATCCAAGGAGGCCGAAATGCTTGAAGCGAATGACATTCTTTCTGACGAAAGCCTGAGCAGGGTGCAGAAGATCGCCAAACTGGAAGAACTGTTGAGCGAGGCTCGGGGACTACAGCGAGCAGCCACAGAAAGTGGTATGGATCCCGATGATGGTGTGACGCGAAATTTGCGGGATATCGAACTTGCCCTTGACCAGTTGAACGCCGAAAAACCGGAAACAGGTGCGGCAACGCTGTGACCAAGGCATCACTCATCTTTTTCGGTGGCCTCCTCTGGCTTTACCTCCATGAGGCCCGGTAGCGCCACCTTCACCAAGGTGCCTCCACCCGGATTGACAGAGTAAGAAACGGACCCGCCGAACTGCTGGCAAAGCTGATCGACGATAAGCGACCCAAGTCCAGGTGAGCGTTTTTTTGACCTCTTCTGCATGCCGATCCCCGTATCGGCAATCTCCAGTCGCAGGACATCACCTTCATCGCGCACAAGATCAATTCTTATTTCTCCCGGCCTGTTGCCCGGAAAAGCGTGCTTTATGGCGTTCATCGTCAACTCGCCGATGATGATTCCCAAAGTGGTCGCATCGCGAGAGCTGAGGTTTATTGGGCCGAGCTGCGCAGCAATCCTGATATCCCGGTCATGGGCGGTCGACTGCTTGATGTCAGCGATGACGTCCGGCAAATATTCGTCAGCGCGGACGGTCTCATGATCCTTGCCAAGTCGCAGACGTCTGTGGGCGGACGAAATGGTCTGAATTCTGTCGCGCGCAGCTCCAAGTGCTGCGCGTATTTCCTCCGATGATACGTCCCGCATCTGGATACCGAGTAGCGACGAGACGGTCGCAAGCGAATTTCCGATACGATGATCGGAATCCTGCAGCAGTGTTTCCACGCGCGCCCGCTCCCGTTTTGCCAAGAGCATGGCTTTTTCGAGCTCCGCCGTCCTGTTCTGGACCATGCTTTCCAAAATCATTTTTTCTGAACGAAGCAATGTTTGTCCCTCTGTCAGCTTGCGAACATAACGCCTGGTTCGGTTCGCAAGTATGACTGCCAGAATGAGGGCACCCCCGAGGGAAGAGAGCGCAGCAATCGTTAGCCAGCTTCTCATTCGATCCACAGCAATGTTTCGTTCAATCAGCCTTCGATCTTCTTCTGCGAGAAAGCTGTCGACAGTTTTGTTGATTTCATCGAGTTGACCAACGCCGAAATTTGATCCGAGGGACTCTCGCGCTTCCGTATTCATCCCCGCGACCGCCTGGGCAATTGCCGCGTCGACGTTTCTCTGTTTTGCTTTTGCCAGATCGCGGATTCGAGTCGCCGTAGCGTGCTGCCGCGGATTTCCCTTCGTCATTTCCGTAAGCGTGTTTAGACTCTCGTCGAGCCGGGCTGTTACGTTCCGATATTGATCGAGGAGCAGTGCGCTCTGCGTCAAGATGAACCCGCGTTGGCTGTTGTGAGCCTCGGTCATCAATGACAGCGAAACATACGCCTGTTCGCGCACCCTGTAGGTCGCGAGGATATCGTCGATCTGATTGTTGACGCTGCGCGCGAGGATAATCGTTGAGCCGGCCGAACCAATAATCATGCCGAGTGAAAGTACGATCGCCAAGCCCCTCAGCGGCCTCTGTGAAAAGCTCATGACAATTCTGCGCCACCACCACAAACAGTGTACCCTCCGTATGTTCGAAATGCCTTTGATATATGGTCGGAGCCTGCCCGGCAAACCCGGCGATCCAGAATTGTCCTGCATCGGGAATCTGCATCCGTTGGGTGGTTCTTAGTGGGGGGCCCGTTGATCTGCCGACCGTGCCCGAGCCTGTCGACTGACGCAAATGCTCGAGTTGTGCTCAGGCGAACTTGTTTGAGGTGACTTGCGTCGCAATCGAATCAGGACCGTAGTCCACTTCTCCCTGAATCTCGAGCAATTCCTGCAGACGAGTTCTGGCGCGACTCACGCGGCTTTTGATCGTTCCGACGGCGCACTCGCAGATCTCGGCAGCCTCCTCGTAGGAAAAGCCCGAAGCGCCGACCAGTATGATCGCCTCGCGCTGATCGTCGGGCAGTTTTTCGAGCGCCTTGCGAAAATCCTGCAGGTCAAGCGAGCCGTATTGTGCCGGATGAACGGACAACTGCTCCGTAAATATCCCATCGGAATCCTGGACTTCACGCCCGCGCTTGCGCATCTGACTGTAAAATTCGTTGCGTAAGATCGTAAACAGCCAAGCCTTGATATTGGTGCCGGGCTCGAACGAATCCTGTTTGGCCCATGCTTTCATAATCGTATCCTGCACAAGGTCATCCGCCCTGTCCGGATTACCGATCAGTGACACTGCAAATGCTCGCAGTTTCGGCAAGGCAGCAATCAAATCTCTCTTGAAGTCGGCAGATTCATGTACCATTCAACAGCCTGTTATTTGGATGATTGCGTATGATTGCGTTCAGCCTCATCAAGCTTTTCAAGAAGATCGAGAAAACGAGCCGGTATTTCTTCCTCCTGCACCGATGCGTAAAGCGCGCGTAACTTCAGACCAATTTCTGTTTCAGCATTCTTGATGTCGCGGCGACGAACTCGCACCTTTTCAGGAGCGTCAATAGAATTCTTTTTGGCGTTCATTGTCTGATCTTTGCTGGTGGTTCGTCGCTGTAGTATGAATAGAGCCTGTACCCAAGGCACATTAATGATGACAATTCCTGACAAAGAAGAAAGTTCCGTTACAGGGAACTTTTTTTTTGCGAAAGTGTTTCAGGAAGGAACTCACCACGCCTCAGTACCCCACCCGAAACAGGGAAATCACTATAATGTCATTGTCCACCCGGATAGCCCCTCATCTGCCATATCTTCGCCGTTTCGCTCGCGCTATCACCGGCTCGCAATCTTCCGGCGATGCCTATGTTGCGGCGACGCTTGAAATTCTCATCACCGACGTTTCCCTTTTCCCTCAAGCAGGCTCCGATCGTGCTAGCCTCTACAAGCTGCTGATCAAACATTTCAACTCCGTCAATGTCCGGCCTCTCGAACTGAAATCCGAGTTCGGCTGGGAGCGACACGCAGCGGCCAACCTTACTGCCATCGCGCCGAAAGCCCGCCAGGCCTTCCTGCTGATCAGCCTTGAAGGTTTCAGCCAGTCAGAGACGATGGAAATTCTAGAAGTGACGGATAGCGAACTTTACGGGCTGTTGGATGAAGCATCCGTCGGCATTTCGAAACAGATCGCAACCGACATTCTGATTATTGAGGACGAACCTTTGATCGCCATGGATATCGAGCACATGGTCCAGACGCTCGGGCACCGCGTAGTCGGCATTGCGCGCACGCGCGACGAGGCGCTCAAGATTTACTCCGCCACCCATCCGAGCATGATTCTGGCAGATATCCAGCTTGCAGACGGAAGCTCCGGTATCGACGCGGTGAACAACATTCTCAGCCAGGATGCCGTTCCCGTTATTTTCATCACCGCCTTCCCCGAAAGGTTGCTGACAGGAGAACGGCCGGAACCCACATTCCTTGTCACCAAACCGTTCAACCCTGATATGGTGAAGGCATTAATCACCCAGGCACTGTTCTTCAAAGAAAGCAGCAAAGCCAAAGCATAGAGCGGGTCAACCTCCTGCCTCGGGAACAAAAGGGCGTCTTGGCCGTTTTGAATCCGACAAGACAGGGAGATGATAAATGCTTTATTATGCTGTAATTTTTCTGATCATAGCACTTGTGGCAGGAGCGTTAGGGTTCGGCGGTATTGCCGGTGCCTCGGCGGGCATCGCCCAGATCATTTTCTATGTGTTCCTGGCGCTGCTGCTGATCTCGTTGATCGCCAGTATCATACGCCGCGCTTAGCTGCGGCAAATCACAAAAACCGCCGGTTTCGTACCGGCGGTTTTTGTGTTTTTAGAGCACCTGCCTGGGATTGCGGCAAACTCAATTTTTGTAGTAGGTCACGCTATATGAAGCGTGGGAGCCAAGGGTGTTCTGGCGAAATTTCAGCATGGCCTCACTTGATGGCCCACCAATCAATTGGTCAAAACTTGCGCGCCTCGCTCCGCGTGCAATCGTTCTGTACATCCTTGCCATTTTAGTACTGCGCCTCTTTCTTTCACGGTTTATGGAAATTGATGAGGCGCAATTCGTTGGCGAAGTTGCGTTCGCTTGGAACTATGGCAACTCGCATCCGCCAATGTACAATTGGCTGGTGCGACTCGCGCTCGAACTAACTGGTTGGAACTGGGTTCTTGCTGTCGCTCTGGTGCGCCTTTCCCTGCTTGGGCTCTATCACTGGCTTAGTTTCGATACTGCGCGCCGACTGGGTGGTGACCGCGCAGGCGTACTAGCATTAACTGCGTCGGCGTTTCTGCCGCAGATCGTCTGGATGTCCATCCAGACTACAGCACATACTATTCTCGTTATTTCCGCATCAATCGGCATCGTTCATGCCTTTGCCCTGTTGCGTGAGGGGAAGGGTACGCGGGCATACATCTGGTTTGGTATCTGGGCGGCAATCGGGGCCTTGGCCAAATATAACTTCTTCATTTTTCTGGTCAGCTTCTTCATCGCCGCGGCGATGACTGCACCAATTCGCCGTCAATTGTTCGAGCGGCGGATCTGGATCTCGATTGCTATTTTCATTGCCGCTTTTACACCCGTCATTGTCGCTTCCCTCAACGCACCCTTGGCGGCGACAGCCGGCAGAATGCATAAGCTTGCGCAGGCCATCGGCTACCTGGAATCATTCGATCTTCCGCGGGTAGGGATCGACGGGCTAGCCAGCCTCCTGATTTCAACTTTCCTGTGGGCTGGCCCTGCGCTCATAATCTTCTGGATTGGTCGGAGTCGCGATCATCCACGTCCCCCGCCGGATGGCGGCGCGGATGTCCGCAAGCTCCTGCTTCGCACGATACTGATCGGCCTTGGCGCCTTTGCCGTATTGGTTTTCATTGCCGATTACCATTCCGTCGCAGAGCGCTATATGGCCCCGATTCTGGCACCAACTGCGATCCTTTTGGCGCTTTCTTTGCCGCAGGTACTTGGCGCACGCAATGTACTGGTCATATCAGGCGCAATGTACATCCTTGCCCCCCTGGCAGTCGCAATGATTGCCCTGTTCGGCACCCCTCGATTCAATTTTCCCTTCGACGGCGTAGCCGATGCGATCCGCGCACAGAATCCCACGCCTGCGAGGATCGCGTCCAACCGTCAGGATGATGCGGGCAATGTGGCAGCGCTCTTGCATTGGCCGCCTGAACGGGGCGAAGCCTCGGATATTGTTCTGGTCTGGCAGGGTAATGACGACCCTGGCGAAGAAGCACTAGCGCGATTACCCACCGACGCACAGCCGATCGGACCGGTAACACGGGTGACCGCGCGAGTGCGAAACTTCAATGGTGAATTGCGAACCTTTAGCTTCCAGCGCTATTCATCTCGGTTACCGATACCGGATCAGAATAGCGGCGGATGAGCCAGAAAACGCCGACTGTATCAAGAAACGCCACCGCGGCGCGGTCAAAAAAACCATATTTCGATACGCCGGCCAGTCTTGGCCGGTCCTCGACGTCGACCTCGATTACTGGCAGCCCGGCCCGTTGCGACAAAGCCGGAATAAACCGATGCATGTTGTCGAAATAGGGCAGACTTTGCGCTACTACAGCCGGAAGAATCTTGAAACCGCAGCCCGCATCCCGGCAATCATCCTTCAGCAGCCGTTTGCGCACGAAATTGGCGGATCTTGAAGTCAACAGTTTGACGATACCATCGTTACGCCGTTTCCTTACACCCGCGAAAAGCGCCGGAGATGCGCGCTCAAGGCGAGGCCACAATCGCGCAATATCCATCGGGTCATTCTGGCCATCGCCATCCAGCGTCGCAATCCACCGGCCTTGGGCCGCCCGAAAGCCACTGATCAAGGCGCGTGATTTGCCGGTGCGTTTTTTGTGGCACAGCACACGGATGTGGTCGCCGGCCGCTGCTGCTTCCTGCGCCGATCCATCAGCGGACCCGTCATCGACCACAATGATTTCATAGGATGGGCCGGATAAGAGCGCCGTATTAATTTCCCTCACCAGGTTTCCGATGTTGCCGGACTCGTTGTAGCATGGGATTACGATCGTCAAATCGGTCATGTTGAGAACCATTGGTGAAGGGGATGCCACATCCGGATGCCCAATATCACTGAGTGATTTTGCAGATGCAGCCACCACCTAAATATAGATATGTTGGAGCGAATTCCATCCCCTTGGACAGTATCCACGTCAAGAAGCATCGACCAAAGGTCAATGCGACTATCGGAGCGCCGTAATTCCGCCACGTCCATGAATGCTAAATCATCCGACTTTCGACGCGGCTGGTTTATGGTTAATACTTCATTAATCGAAGTCTTCCTAAAGTCGGGATCAAACCATCGCTCTAGTCCGGTCCAGCAATGAAATTTGAGGCATTAAAGGCAACACTGAAAGTCAAACGCACATTCTCACATGTCGTTTTCCTGATTGTAGCCTTGGCCGGCATGTCAGTCATTCCATCGTTTGTTCAAGCGCAAGAAAATGGCTTGCAACCGGCTCCGGAACCTTTGGATGCAAAGCGCGCGCAAACTGCCAAGGAACTTGAAGACCTGACCGGGCAGATATCGCTGTCCTCGGAGCGTGTCACGGCGCTGGACAATGAAATCGCAGCGCTCAAAAAGGATCAAACCACGATAACCGCCGCACTCATCCAGTCGGCCAAGACCGAGAAAAAGTTGAGTGAGGATATAACCGGCTTCAGCGACAAGCTCGCCGGTCTGCGCGAACGGGAAGATAGCATAAAGACATCGCTGAAATCCCGGCGTGGTGCGCTCGCCGAAGTGCTGGCAGCCTTGCAGCGCATGGGCCTTAATCCGCCGCCGGCAATTCTAGTTCGTCCTGATGATGCCCTCGCATCGGTGCGAAGCGCGGTTCTTCTCGGTGCTGTTGTTCCCGAAATGCGTCAGCAAACCGAAACCCTGATTGCAGATCTCAAGGACCTAACCCGCGTCAAGACCTCGATTGACGAGGAACGGAGCCGTCTGACCGCCGCACTTTCAGGGCAGGCGGAAGAAAAGGCACGACTTGATCTGCTGCTGGCTGAGAAGCAAAAAATGCAAACCGCCTCTGAAGAAACGCGACTCGCCGAGCAACAGCATGCCGAGGACCTCGCCAAGCGCGCCACGTCGCTGCGTGATCTGATTACCACCATGGAAAAGGACATGCAGGAGGTCAAGAAGGCTGCCGAAGCTGCGAGTGCACAGGAGCAACAGAAGATGGCCGCAAGCCAGCAACGTGCCGATGATTTCGCCTCCAACCAAAGCCGCCTTTCGGCACAGGTCAATTTTGCGTCGCTGAAAGGCCATCTTTCCATGCCAGCAGCAGGCAAGCTGGTAAAGAATTTCGGCGACGATGACGGCGTAGGCGGCACGGTTCAGGGTGACACGCTCGCGACCGCTCCAGGTGCCACGATTACCTCACCGGTCGACGCCGTAGTCCTTTATGCGGGCGCATTCAGGTCATACGGTCAACTCTTGATACTTGACGCGGGCAATGGATATCATGTTGTCTTGGCGGGAATGAATAAAATCAACGTCTCTCAGAACCAGTTTGTACTGGCTGGAGAACCGGTCGGTGTGATGAACAAGCAACTTATTGCGAGTACCGCACCTGTTCCGATGGGAAATGGAGCTCCAATGCTTTACATTGAGTTCCGGAAGGATACAAAACCTGTTAATCCCGCTCCCTGGTGGGCGGAAAGGCTTGCTGGAAGGACCGCAAATGATACGTAGGCTAACGCTTCTCATGGCCGGAGCCCTGTTGGGTGCGACGGCAATGGTCGTTGTGCAGGGAGCTCTGCCCACAACCGCTGCAGAAGCTGCGGGCACCGATACCTATAAACAGCTATCAATTTTTGGTGATATTTTCGAACGCGTCCGCGCCCAATATGTCACGCCACCCGACGACAAAAAACTGGTCGAGAGCGCCATCAACGGCATGCTGACCTCGCTCGATCCACACTCATCCTACATGAATGCCGAACAGGCGCAGGACATGCGCGTTCAGACCAAGGGTGAATTCGGCGGCCTCGGTATCGAAGTCACCATGGAAAACGAACTTGTGAAGGTCATCGCTCCCATCGAAGACACGCCGGCATCGAAGGCTGGCGTCTTGGCGGGCGACTATATTTCGCAAATCGACGGCACTGAGGTGCGTGGCATGACGCTTACTGACGCCGTCGACAAGATGCGCGGTGAGGTGAACACGCCAATCGAACTGACGCTCATTCGTCAAGGTGCCGACAAGCCGATCAAGCTCACCATTGTCCGCGACGTGGTCAAGGTCAAAGCTGTCCGCTCCCGGGTCGATAACGACGTAGGTTATGTCCGCGTCATTTCCTTCACCGAACAGACCTTCGAGGACCTGCAGAAGGCAATCAAGGATATCCAGAGCAAGGTCCCGGATGACAAGCTCAAGGGCTTTGTGCTCGATCTGCGCTTGAACCCCGGTGGTCTGCTCGACCAGGCGGTCGCCGTCTCCGATGCTTTCCTCGACAAGGGCGAGGTTGTCTCGACACGTGGCCGCGATCCGCAGGATATCACACGGTTCGACGCAAGGCCTGGTGATCTGACCAATGGCAAGCCCCTGATCGTCCTGATCAATGGCGGGTCGGCCAGTGCGTCGGAAATCGTAGCCGGCGCGTTGCAGGATCACCGCCGTGGAACGATCCTCGGCACGCGCTCGTTCGGTAAGGGTTCGGTACAGACCATTATACCGCTCGGCGAAAGCGGCGCATTGCGTCTGACGACGGCGCTTTATTACACGCCTGCTGGAAAATCCATCCAGGGCAAGGGAATCGTCCCGGACATAGCTGTCGACCAGCCGCTTCCCGCCGACCTTCAGGGCAAGGCGGAGCCAATGAGTGAATCCAGCCTGAAGGGTCACATCAAAGGCGTGCAAGAAGATGCCGAGGGTTCCGGGTCGATCGCCTATGTACCGCCGGATCCGAAGGACGACCTGCAGCTGATCCAGGCGCTGAAGCTTCTGCGCGGCGAACAGGCAAATGCAGCCTTCCCGGCTGATCCCAAGAAGGGTGTGCCTAACTGATATGAAAATGGGGACCGGACTTTTCTCCTATAGTCTGGTCCCCATGGTTCATTTTCCCAACCATGTTTCCTTCCCTGATATCCACTGCGGCCAAAACGCGTGAACTCCGATCTCAACCGGCCGCTGGGACAAAACGGCAAACGGCCAGACTCAAAATCTGACAAGATATCGCCAATCCGCTGGCTATTGCCATCGGCTGCGATTGTCTGCGTCCTCGGTCTTGCCTCGTTCGTCACCTACACCAGCCATCAAGGCTTCCGACGGCCCGCACCTGAACTGCCAAAGCCGCAGGTTGCGGAAGCCACACCGACCGTTATCCCGCCCCCCGCCCGAGCCCAGGACAGTAAAAGCCAGCCAAGCAATATCGTCACGGCGCCTGAAGGCGGCCCCAAGGTAATCGTCGTTGGCGATCCTGCGCGGCGCGCCCAGGATCCGCGCACTGCTCATATCCCCGAACCCGATATGCTGGAGCAAAGCCCGCAGGGGCCATTGCCCATGATTGCGCCCGATGGCCGTCGCCCACTCGATATCTATGCCCGGCCATGGTCGGGTACGCGCGGTGCTCGCGTCGCCATTGTCATCGGGGGGTTAGGCCTGTCGCAAACGGGGTCCCAACAGGCGATACGGGCGCTGCCTCCCGAAGTGACACTGGCCTTCTCGCCGGAAGGCAACAGCCTTCTCCGCTGGATGCAGGCAGCACGTCAGGATGGCCATGAAGTCCTGATGCAGATCCCGCTCGAACCCTACGACTATCCGCGGGTCAACCCGGGACGCAACACGCTGACCGTGGATGCGTCCCCGGCGGCGACTTTGGAAAACCTACACCGGACAATGGGCCGTATCACCAACTATACAGGTGTCATGAACTATATGGGCGCGCGCTTCACTGCTGAACCAGAAGCGATGACCACTGTTATTCAGGATGTTGCCAAGCGTGGCCTGCTCTATCTGGACGACGGCACATCGGCGCGCAGCAAGTCCGATAGCATTGCCGCGCAACAGGGCGCACCCTTCGCCGCTGCCGACCTGTTGATTGATGCGTCACAGGATCGCGGTACCATTCTGAAGAAGCTTGATGAGCTGGAGCGCATTGCCCGTGCCAAGGGGAGTGCCATCGCCACGGGCTCCGCTTTCGACGTAACAGTGGAGGCGGTCACATCATGGACCAATGAGGCGAAGGCCCGAGGTATAGAGATCGTTCCTATCTCCGCCCTTGTCCGCGATCCGCAAAAAGGTTAGCACCCGGTGGCCCCGGAGTATTTCGCATGAGCAAGAACAAGAAACCTGTCGATCCTGAATCCCTGCCCTACCGGCCTTGCGTTGGTATCATGGTGCTAAACGGGCAAGGTCTGGTCTGGGCCGGGCACCGCGTCGTCACTGCCAATGACGAAATGGATGGTGCAACGCAGCTATGGCAAATGCCGCAAGGCGGCATCGATCTAGGAGAAGATCCCGAACCGGCGGCCTTGCGCGAACTCTATGAGGAGACAGGTATGAAATCCGTATCACTCCTCGCCGAAGCGCCAAGTTGGATCAACTACGATTTGCCTGCTCATCTTGTTGGCGTTGCGCTAAAAGGCAAATATCGCGGTCAGACACAAAAATGGTTCGCCTATCGCTTCGACGGCAATGAAGCCGAAATTGCGATCAACCCGCCTCCCGGCGGTCATACGGCCGAATTCGACGAATGGGCGTGGAAGCCAATGGCACAATTGCCCGATCTCGTCGTTCCCTTCAAGCGCAAGGTCTATGAAGAGGTGGTCGCAGCGTTCAGGCATCTACTGGACTAATTTTAATCTTCGGGCCCGCGTGCCGGATCTCACCGATCAACGTGTATTCTCTTTTCTCGTTGTGTGCCCGATCAACGCCTCGAGCATTGTGTCCCAATCGTCTGGATGCAGTTCATGACCACCTCCTTCAATCTCAACCAGCTGCGCCTTTAGTACGATCTTGATGAATTCGCGACCATGTTCGACAGGAAAGATGGGATCAGACGTGCCGTGAATGACGAGAAGCGGCGGTTGAAGGCCGGTGAGTTGGTCCTTCCATTGGTCTCCGCCGGAAATCAGGAAATGGTTGGTTGCACTTTCAAATCGCCGCGCACGGTCATAGTCCGTTGCGATAAAGTCTCGTGCACTCTGCTCATCAAACGAATGCCTCGTACTGGAAATCGCGCGGACGTCGGCAAGCATGAACTCGATAACCTGCATGCGATCTGACCAATCGAGATCGGCGTAGCTGGCGGAATGCTCTGCGTAGGCGGCAGTCATTCCGGGCAGATGAGTGGTATCAACGCCGACGGGTGATGTGCTTATCAGTGTCAGCGTTCGCGATCGTTCGGGATATTTCAATGCCACAAGTTGTGCGATCATGCCTCCCATGGACATCCCAACGATATGCGCCGACGAGATGCCGTAGCCATCCAGCACGCAGATCGCATCATCGGTCATGTCGTCGAAGCTGTATTCAGGTTTGCCGGCCGGATAGTTTGTCGAAAGCCCCGTATCACGATTGTCATAGCGAATGACGTAGCTGCCTTTGGCTGCGAGACGCTGGCAGAACTCTTTCGGCCACCACAGCATCGAGGCCATTGCACCCATGATCAGCAGGATTGCCGGGTCATCCGGATTGCCGAATGCTTCAGTTGCCAGCTCGATCTCATCTGTCTTGACCAGTTTCGTTTGCATATGCGTCACCCTCTAGATTCACTCGCTAAATGTCATTGGGGCAATCGGTCCAAATCGTTGTAGAGCGCCTGACTGTGTCTATACAGTTTCTCGAAGAATATCTGCATCGGCGCGTACGTTTCCGACCAGCGCGGGTCCGGTATTATTTCATCAACGTAGGAAACATGGGCGTCCGCGGCCGCTTCCAGGCTAGCGAAGCGCCTCGTCGCTGTGGCTGCCATGATGGCGCAGCCGATGATGCCGCATTCAGCTTCAGCGGGCACAAGAATCGGTATGTTGTAGACGCTTGCCTTGATCCTCAACCAGAGGCTCGTCTTCGCGCCGCCGCCCGACGCGACTATCCGTTGAAGGGGCACCGCAGAAATCCCATCGAGAACATTGATGTGACGCTTCACCGCGAAGGCAACACCTTCAAGTATTGCACGGTGCATATGCGCCAGCCCGTGCGATGCACCTATCCCGAAATATTGTGCACGCGCATTGCGATGTTCGCCAAGCCGTTCGCCCGCGAGATACGGCACGAAGAACAGCCTTTCCGAACCCGGCGGGGCTTCTTCTGCCCTCGCAACGATATCGGAATATGATAGCTGCTTTTCGTGGAAAGCCCGACGAGCCCACCGCATGGCGTCGCCGCCCGATTCCAGCAGCATGAAGGCGCCCCAATTGCCCTCGACCGTTCCAACATTGCAAACGGCCGCCTCAAGCAGCGGCTGGTCCGCAACGGCAGTTATGATCGCGGAAGTGCCCATGACTTCCGATCCGATGCCCGGACGGCACACACCCGATCCAAGGAGCGCGGCCGGATAGTCCCCTGCCCCGACAAGGACCGGCGTCCCCTCGCGCAAGCCAGTCTCTATCGCAGCTTTTTCCGTGACGTGACCAAGAATCTCCAGCGGATTACGCAATGGCGCCAGCTTGATCCTGTCTAGGCCAAGAAGCCCGACCATCGTTTCCGACCATTCCATGGTCCTCGGATCCATGAGGAAGCTTGCACCACCATCGGTGCGATCCATGGCAATCTCGCCGGTCAGGCGCAGATTGATATAGTCCTTCGGCATAAGGACTGCTGCCGCCCTCCGATAGGCATCAGGGTCATTGTCGCGCAGCCACTGCAGCTTGAAACCCGGCCAGGCGGGCGTCGCCGGATTGGCAGAGTCAGCGAGATAGCTTTCCGGCCGATGCAATTTTTCGAAGGCGGCGACATAACCGACGGTGCGCTTGTCGTTCCACAGCGGTGCGGTGTCACGTACCAGTTTGCCGGCATCGTCTACGAGCACGGTTCCATGCATCTGGCCGCAGGCGGCAATGGCATCGATATTGGCGCGCGCGCGTGGAACCTTGTCGAGCACCTCGCGGATCGTCGCCACGACGCCCTGCCACCAATCGCCGGGCCGCTGCTCCGACCAGCCGAATTGCGGTACGATTTGCTCATGTTCCCGCGCGGCGATCACCAGGATTTTGCCCCTGGAATCCACCAGCGCGCTTCGCACACTTCCCGTGCCTACATCGATCGCAAGCGTGAGCTTACCTGCCAAGTGCTTCGCCCGTACTCTTCAAGAACAGATGCATCCTTTCGACATCGATCGGAATGTTGACGACATCATCGGGACGGATCGGCGAGCCCGCGGCAACCTGTGCCGTGAATGGCGCAGTCCCTGTCTTGCCAATGGCAAGCGTGTGTGGTCCGAGCGGCTCGATATCAGCCACTTTCAGCGGCACCGTTGGAAACGAACCCGTCGCAGTCATGGTATGCTCCGGCCTGATGCCAAGCACGACCTCTTCGCCGGCCGCGCTCGTCAGCGCTTGTGTTCGATTAGCCGGTATTGGCACCCTCACATCATTTCCCGCCCGAAAGCTGAGCCCGTTACCATCCCGCTCAAGCCGGCCTTCGATGAAGTTCATGCTTGGTGCCCCGATGAAGGCGGCGACGAACAGATTCTTCGGCGACTCATAAAGTGTGATCGGGTCCGCCGCCTGTTCGATACGTCCCTGGTTCATCACCACCACGCGATCGGCCATCGTCATCGCCTCTACTTGATCGTGCGTCACATAGACGATGGTGGTTTTCAGGCGGCGGTGCAGAAGCTTGATCTCGGTTCGCATTTCAATACGCAGCTTGGCATCGAGATTGGAAAGGGGCTCGTCGAATAGAAAGACTTCCGGCTGGCGTACAATGGCACGGCCGATGGCGACGCGCTGGCGTTGTCCGCCCGAAAGCGCGCTCGGCTTGCGCTGCAAATATGCCCCGAGGTTGAGAATCCGAGCCGCGTTTGCGACCGAGGTTTCAATGTCGGCCTTCGACGTGCCCCGCACCTTCATGCCATAACCGATATTCTCGGCGACCGTCATGTGGGGATAAAGCGCGTAGTTCTGGAACACCATTGAACAGTTGCGCAAACCTGGACGGAGATTGGTGACATCGCGGTCACCAATGCGGATTTCTCCGGACGTCGCCTGCTCCAGGCCGGCGATCATGCGCAGGGTTGTCGTCTTCCCGCAACCTGAGGGCCCGACAAGCACAACGAATTCCTTATCAGCGATCACCAGATCGAGTGGTGGAATAACCTCGACCTTGCCGAACGATTTGGTGACCTGTTGCAAACGCACTAGGGACATGCTGTGCCTTTTTCATACGAACTCCGTCGCGCTGCTACAGCGGCGACGGACGCCTCATTTCCCGTCTCGAACTATCCCGCCCACACCTGAGGCGGGCGGGATAGCGGCTTTTGTCGTTATTTTGCCGGGAGGCCCATTGACGAGCGATAGGCCGCAAGCTGCTTGTCGCGGCCAAAATCATCGGTCAGCTTGTTCCATCCCTGCGCCACCGTATCGAGCGCCTGCTGGGGCGTTACCTCGCCAGCCAATGCTTTCGACAGCTCGATCTCGAGAATTTCCGTGTAGGAGAAATAACCCGGCAAGCGCATGTCAAGCGCGGTGTTCTTCGCGGTGACGGCATCCTTCTGAGCCCCGAGATATTCCTTGGCCTCACGCGGCGAGAATATCTTCGACCAAAGATCGGCGTTGGTCGTATGCGAGATGCGATACGGGTTGACCCCGGTGCCACCGGTGATCGCCGCTTGTCCTGACACAGCGGGACTGGACAGGAACTTGATATAATCCCAAGCCGCATCCTGATTTTTGGACGAAGCGGGAACAGCCGCCTGCCACCCGCCGAACGCCATAAACGATGTTTGGACGACGTGGTCGAACTTGTCCCACTTCTTGGTCTTGTAGTTCCAGATTTCGTCAGATCCAGGCAGCGATGCCGAGCCGACATTGCCGGCAACCTTGGATTGCTTGGGATCGGCGCCAATAACACCGGTATCACCCCAGCCAATCGACTCCGCCACCTGACCGCCGGCAAACGCCGCATTCACTTCGCCGAACGAGAAATTGAGCGCATTGGGCGGCGCGAGTTTCGACGCCTTTATATATTCTTCCAACCCGCGGACCCAGCCAGGATTGTTGACCTGGGCATCCATCGTGTCCGGATCGAAGAACATGGCACCCGGATTGTCCGGATGGCTTGTATATCCGGCAACATGGCTGAAGAGGAACCAGAATTGCTGTCCGCCGCGGCGGAAAGCCTCTGCCGTACCCCACAGTCCGTTCGCCGGTTGCTGGAAGAATTCAGCGATATCGAGATACTGCTTCCAGGTCTTTGGCGGCGCCAGATCGTAGCCGTACTTGGCCTTGAATGCCGTCTGGTTTTCTGGCTTGTCAAACAGATCGATACGGTATGTATAGGTATGCGCATCGCCGTCCATCGTCTGCGACAGAACCTTGCCATTCCAGACCATCAGCTGTTCGCGATAAACTGGAGCAATATCCTCCCAGTCCGCTCCGGACTGCATAGCCTTGGGCATTTCTGAGAGGTAGTCAGTGAAATCCGGCGCCCAAGCTGGCGCGAAGGCAATCACGTCAAACGTGTCTTCGCCCGATGTCAACGATGTTACGATCTTCGGATAAAGCTCCGACCATGGAAATTCAACGACATTCACTTTGCCGCAGGTTTTCTCCGTCCAGCCCTTGGCCGCAAGCTGCAGCGCGGAGGCGATATATGGTCCGGTCTGCGTCGTCGCTGTCAGGGTGATGCCGGTATAGTCGGGGTCGCAGGCAAGTGCCGATGACGCGCCCGCCATCGCCAGCAGACCCGCAGCCGTAGTACTCAATAGCAATCTTCTCATGTTGTCCTCCCTGGAATTTACGATGATCAGTTATTGTGAATGCTTATTTTATCGCTCCCAAAAGCAGGCCGGAGCGCATCAGCCTGCTCAGAATTCCAGCCATGATAACCATGGGTATGATGGCCACCAAGGCGGCCGCAGAAATCGACCACCATTCATCGCCGCGCTGACTGTTTTGACCCGCGACGAGAATTGGAAGAGTCTGCCATCTGGAGTTCGTCAGAAACAGCGCAAACAAAAATTCGTTCCAGACGAACGCCAACGTGATCATGAACGTCGCTATCAGTCCTGGCTTCGACATTGGCACCACGATGCCAAAGAATATTCTCCACGAGGGAACATTATCCACCATCGCCGCTTCCTCCACTTCGATGGGCAATGCGGCAAAGAAATCGCGCATGAGCCAGATCACGATCGGTAGTGAAAAAGCCACATAGGCGAAGGTCAGTCCGGTATAGGTATCGACGAGCTTGAATCCGAGCTTTCCCATTTCAGTATACATCAGGAACAACGCGAATGCCGCAACGATCGGCGGAAACATGCGTTGGCTGACGAACCAGAAGACAATGTCGTCATTGCCCAAAATGGGACCGGGGAGCCGTATCCGGCTGGAGCCGATCGCGAGAGCGAGGGCTGCGACAAAGGCATAAATGAGCGATGTTGCTTGTCCAAAACCCGCAACATGTCGTCCGAGCAGGTATCCACCGAAAGCCACTACGACGAATATAACGCCCGTCAGAAGTTTGACCTCGAAGGTAAACCTCACGAGGGCGTAGGCTGCCATCGAACCGACCGCTGTCGCGATGACCGAAGCCGAGAGGCCGACAATCGTCGATGCCATGAAGGTATTGTAGAACTGTCCGCGCTGGCCCGACAAAAGTTCACTCCAGGCAGTCAATGTCGGTTCAAAATCGACAAAGGGCAGGTATGTCGGCCCGCCGACAACGCCCAATGGCGATTTGAACGACGTTATTGCCACCCAATAGAGCGGGAAGAACGTAAACGCCAGCCAAAGCAGGCAGCCAGCAAGTGCCCACCAGCGTCCATTCCCCTTCAGATCCCTCACACTCATTTGTGCTTCTCCAGATAGGGCTTCAGGATCGCAAGATAGACGAGGCCAATGACTGTGATGACAATCAGGAACAGGAAGGATAGCGCCGACGTATAACCAAGATTGAACTTCTTGAAGCCTTCCTGGTAGGCGAAAAGCGTCAGGGTTTCGGTTGAAATCCCCGGACCTCCACCGGTCATGACAAACACCGTATCGATGATTTTGTAGCTCTCGATCAGCCGGATAAAGACCACCGCCACCGAAATTGGCAGCATCATCGGGAAGGTGATCCCCCAGAATTGCTGCCATGAGTTGGCATTCTCCAGCGCCGCCGCCTCGTAGACATCATCCGGCAAGGTCTGCAGCCCTGCAAGCAACATGAGCATGACGAAAGGTGTCCATTGCCAAACCTCAACGGAAATAATCGCGCCGATAGCCCATCGCGTCTGTGTCAGGAAAGGCAGGTTGGGAAAGCCGAAAATTGTCATTAGCTCATTGAGCGGACCCATGGTCGGGTTGAGGATTTGCCGCGCGATCAGAGCAACGGCAACTGGCGCTACAAGCATCGGCAGCAAGAAACTGACGCGAAACAGACCCTCGCCCGGAACATTTCGGTTGAGAGCGAGCGCCACGGAGAAACCTATGACGTACTGCAGGGCCACAGAGATGAAGGCGATGATCGTCGTCGTCCACGCGACGTGCCAGAACCTTGGATTCTGCAGAAGCTCGGCATAGTTGCCGAATCCGACGAATCTTGGCGGAATTGGCGGGACGAGCCGCAAGCTCATGAAGCTGGTCGTTAGCGAATAGATCAACGGAAATATGGAAATCACCAGGACGATCAGCAGCGCTGGCCAGATGAAAAAATGCTTGATCGGATCATTTCGAGTCATGCCGCACCGCTGACGCAATAGACTGCGATCCGGAAGCAGGGCACCTCAAAAAACGACATCTCTCTCCTCCCATCAAGGGCCTGACCTTGATGTATCCCCCCGAACTATTTGTAGCGTAATTACGCAATTTTTGTCAGTCAACACAATTCTACCCCGAACGACCGCGAGCAAGCGGTCCGCTCGCATTCCAAATATTCGCTTGCACGCGCACTTTTGTAGTTTTATGTAATTTTACTACAGAACGGAGATTGATACTATCGTGCGCGAACCGGTCGCCTGCCTCGTAGACCCTGTTGCCGGCCGAATGAGCGGCCACACCGGTCGCTATGAAAAACGCTTGAGCGACCTGACCGGAGTCTATGAGAACGCAGACGCACATGCGGCGCTCGTAAAAAGCCTGAATGATCCGGTCGTCTACAGTGTCGAAGATTTTCGACCGGGCTCGCATGCCGGCGATCTTAATTACGGCGTCACCCGCATGAATCCCGGTCGCGTCGGCAAGGAGTTTTTCCTCACGCGTGGCCACATTCACGCGAAGGCGGATCGGCCCGAGATTTATTACGGTCAAAGCGGGCATGGTCTCATGCAATTGGAATCGCCGGAGGGTGAGACGCGCATCATCGAAATCACGGCCCAGACCATCTGCTATGTTCCGCCATACTGGATTCATCGCTCCATCAACATCGGTGAAACGGACCTTGTGATGGTCTTCGCTTACCCTTCCGACAGCGGCCAGGATTACAGCATCATCGAAAAATCAAACGGAATGCGCCATCGTGTTATGAGCAGTGGTGACGGGTGGGAACTCGTGGACAACACCTCTTACAACCCGCGAACAGGCGAAGAGGTCGCTGCGCTCATAAAGAATTATACCTGATCAAAAACCACTCATCTGGAGAACCGTAAGTGACATCTTACTCACCAGCGACGCTGCCCACACTTTACTTCATCGGCGTCACAACCGGCAAAAGCTCCATCATGAAGGTCTTTCCCGCTTGGGCCGAGTATCTCGGGCTTGAAAACGCTGTCATCAAGGGCATCGATTTCAAACTCCATGACGATCCTGCCGCCTACCGCGAGGCTGTGGCGTTCATTCGGGACGACCCCCTTTCACTTGGCGCGTTGGTAACGACCCACAAGATCGATCTCTTCCATGCTTGCCGCGACATGTTCGACACCATCGATCCGCTCGCACAATTGATGGGTGAAACCAGCTGCATTTCCAAACGGGATGGCAGCCTGATCTGTCATGCGAAAGATCCAATTTCGTCTGGTCTTGCCATAGATGGCTTTCTCGGCGAGCAGTATTTTTCCGGCAGTGAAGCTGATCTCTTCTGCATGGGCGCAGGCGGCTCCACAATTGCGATTACATGGCATCTGATGCACCGTTCGCGCGGTGAGGACGTCCCGGGGAGGATACTCGTGTCCGATCGCAGCCAGGAACGGCTGGATGAAATCCGCCGCATTCATGAGCGGATCGAAAGCGTCGTCCCCATAGAGTACGTCCTGACCCCTGGGACTGGAGCCAACGACAATGTCTTACGCAGGCTCAAACCGGGCTCGCTCGTCATCAATGCCACGGGCCTCGGCAAGGATGCACCTGGCTCGCCATTATCCAGCGGCTGCCAATTTTCTGAGCGCTCTGTGGTATGGGACCTCAACTATCGAGGCGATCTGATTTTTCTCGACCAGGCACGCAACCAGCAACGGAGCCGCAATCTGCAGGTTGTGGATGGATGGACCTACTTCCTGCATGGCTGGACGCAGGTAATCGCCGAAGTCTTCAATATTGAAATCCCTGTGGCGGGGCCATCGTTCGACCGGATTTCCGCAATCGCTCTGGAAGCATCGGAGCGCTAGCGATGCATAGAGAAGCAGACGATAACGAAAGGGAGACCCGCTCAGGTCGGAACATCATAGAAATTATTCGCACGATGCGCGCCGAGCTGCGCAAATCCGATCGTAAGGTCGCGGATGTGGTTCTGAAGGACCCCCAGCGGATCCTGAACGCGACAGTGGGCGAGACAGCAACATTTGCCGAGGTCAGTCAGCCTACGGTTCTGCGTTTTGCTATGGCAATCGGGTGCAAAGGTTTTCAGGATTTCAAGATACGGCTCGCGCAAAGCCTGGCTTTTGGTACACCGGCGACCCATTCAGTCTTGCTCGAGACCGATGATCCGGAGACCGTGGCCGAAAAGATCTTCGAGTACACCATGACCAGTCTCGATTGGGCGAGATCACACCTCGACAGGGCAGCGCTGCACAAAGCCATCGATATTCTCGCCAACGCCCGGACTATCGAATTTTTTGGCTTTGGCGCGTCGGGCATCGTTGCGCACGACGCCCAGCAGAAATTTCCACTCTTTGGCGTTCCTTGCGGGGCACAGCTCGATTCGCATCAGCAAATCATGATCGCCTCGATGATGAAGCAGGGCGATGTTGCTTTTGTGATTTCCAATACGGGAACAACCCGTTCCATTATAGAGATTGCCCGTATTGCTCGCGCAAATGGCGCCGCCGTTATTTGTCTGACGGGCTCGGACTCGCCGCTCGCCAGTTACTGTGACGTGGCTTTGATCGTCGAGACTCTTGAGAACACCAATATGTATACGCCGACGATCTCGCGCATCGCAGCGCTCGTCGTGATCGATATTCTTTCGACCAGCGTCGCGATGCGCCGTCCCCTCGAAGATCAAGCACGGTTTCACAATATGAAGCGGCAACTGAGCGATATGCGCAAAGTCCAGACGATTTGATAGCCTGGAGCTAGTGCCCTGGTCCTACGAAGCCATCTCGTAAACGATGCGGTCGCGCCCTTGGTTCTTGGCCCGGTAAAGGCATTCGTCCGCAGCATTGACCAGTTGTTCCAGTGTTTGCCCAGGCTCATGAAACGCAACGCCGATGCTGACCGTCAACGACAATTCGGTCCGGGCGACTTTCCGCGATATGCCTCGAACATCGAGCAGTATGCCGTGCGCCACCCATGATGCTTTGCCATAGTCTGCATCGGCTAGGAAAACTGCAAATTCTTCGCCGCCAAAGCGCGCGCCGACGTCCCGCCGACCCAACCGCTTTCCAATGAGAGTTCCGATCTCTTGTAGCGCATCATCTCCAGCGGCGTGGCCGAACCGATCGTTGACCGACTTGAAGTGATCGGCATCTATATAAAGCACGGCCCCGGCACTGAGAGCAGGATTGTTACCAAGGATCATTTGCTCGACCCGCAGATAAAACTCATGACGCGTTGACAGTCCTGTCATCCCGTCCTTGCGGAATGCGATGTCGAGCTCGTGCGCCATAACCTTCAGGCGATAGTTCAATCCGACCAGAAATGCTCCAAGCGGCCCTCCGACGACGATAACGATAAGCGTTGTTAGAAGGATCGTCTTGTCGAGACTGTCGTAACCGCCGAGCTTGAAGAAGAGGGCAGCCAGGCCATTGGCGAGGACACAGCCGAGACCGAGCAACAGCAGTATCTGCCTGACGGGCGACAAAGCCTCGAACATCGTCATCCAGCGATTGAAAGTGTTCATCGATGCCTTCCAGAGATCCGGTCGGCACTTTATAGGCTCGAACAATGAAAGATGCGGTAAAGACGGCCTTCTACCGCGTTGTCATTCCTGGCCGCCTCAACAGGCATCACACAGGATCCGCCCCCATGACAAGGCCCTCAATGTCATGTTTCTGGGTGACCGGCACGAGTTTGTCGACGACGCGGCAAACGAGATGCTCACGGACTGATAGAGGCAGCGCGTCGAAGTAATTCTGCGTCACCATCAAGTCGTGCAATTCGGCGTGCCCTGCCCCCGGGGCATCGACGCCAAGCACCATGACGGGCCGGGCGATCGGTGAAGCGTGCTCGGTTCCGCGGTGTACCGTCAGCGCCGAACGACAGGATATGTCGCCAAGTTCTGGATATTTCCTGACTGCCCGCTCCTGAAACATCGGCCATATCTCCCTCGAAGGAAACATCTCATGCTTCCACGTCCGTCCATCTTCATACTGAGTGCCAGGCGCAACCTCGAAAGGTCCCATATCTTCCGTCACGTCTACGCCGGTCAGGTTGAACGCCAGCGATGTAATGCGTCGCCCTTCATAAGTCTCGCGCGGAGAAGGAAAATCGCGATGCCATGGCTGGTACTTCGCACCTTGGAATGGCACATCAAAACCAATCTCGACGATCTGATAATCCCTGCCCAAAGCATTCTCGCACATGGCCATGACCCACGGATGTGTGACGAGATCGACAAAGCCGCCAAATTCCTCTGGATGTATCTCGACATACCAGCGCCGCGGCCCGCGACCAACAGCACCGCCCGGCCGCTGAATTGCTGACCAGAAAGCGGTCATCATGTCCTCACGCATATTCTCCGCCCATTCGCGCGAGAACGCGCCCTTCTTGCCAACAATACCGTCGGTTTGCAGGGTATTGAGATCTTTATCGGTATCAGCGCTTACAGTATGCGAAGGGTGTGCGCTCATGGCTTCCTCCAGGAATAGCGTTCTCACTGGCCCAACGATGGGCAATATATTATCAGCTGTCAAAATCTCGGCTGAACAACCGCGCTTAGTTGCCCAACGCATCCTTGATTGTCATCCAGGCATTGTCCTTGGCTTGAATGAGCGGCGGTGAGGCCAATATTTCAGGCGGTTGGCTCCGGCGTTGCCCGTCATGGACCAAGGTCAGCATGCGAATTTCGCCATCGGTAAAATACGGGCTGCCCTCGCCATTGCGGCCATTCAGCGTCGGCCCGACGCCCGAGACCTGATAGATCGTCTCCACCATACCCGCCTGCGTAAGACTATTGGCAAAATAATCACGCTCGGCATCGATATCCGGTGCGATGTCATGCGTTACTTGACCGGTATACTCACTGAATCCCACGCGTTGGTCGAAGGTTGCGGAACCGAGCCACACGGGCCGTTGTTCTACGCCCGTATCGAGCACCTTCCACAAACGAACATGATGTCGCTGCTTTGCACTGCTGCCAACGGGCATTTCGTAAGCGAGGTCCTCGCGGCGGCCTTCATAAAATAGCGGACTGACCGGAGCCTTGTCGTAAGGCCGGTCGAGCATCACGCTTCCAATGATATCAATGCTGGAACGCAAGGTGACAGGATCAGCAGGATACCAGGCACCGGCATGCATGGCACGGATGATGTCCTCACGATTACCTATGAGTCCTACGTTAAGCGGGTCGCCCGGAATGCCGCGTCCAGTCTTCGTCACCATGGGATGATCGGCGAGGCCTGGCTGTCGTTCATAGTGAGTCCAGGCCATTGGAAGAGCCACATACGCCAGCAACAGGTAGACGGCAACGACGATAGCAGCACCGACAAACAGACGCCTCATTTCTTTCTCGCCCCGCCCTATAGTCTCTCGGAACGATCTTAGCGCGATAGCTTTGGAAAGAACATGATCCGGCCGTTCATCACCGGCGCGGCCGTTACTCCATATCTATGGCTTCACCCGCCTTATAAAGGATCGTAAGCCGGCCAGCATCATCAGTGCTGCTACCCTCCCGTTTCCATGCAATAACTCCGTCATGTTGGGAAGCCAGTTCCTTCGCCGCTGACACGGCGAGCTCTTCTGTCCCATGTGCCTGCGGTTCGCCGACAGAATAGAGCGTTCCGGAATCATCTTTATCGAAAACCACGACGGCTATCATGGTGGTGGCTGGTTCGGACATAGCTAGGCTCCACGCTGAGTTGTCGTTTCTTATCAACCAGCCGTTGCCGTGTTTGTTCCGCTAGAACCCGCCATTCGCCACCTAGACCCATTCACCTTTGATTGCCAGAACAACGCCATAAAAAAACGGGCCGGAGCCCGCTTGATTTATCATTGATCCGTTTGGCCCAATCAAGCAGCCTTGATGGCTTCCTCGAGCGTCTTCAGTTGGCCGAGAAGGTCTTCTGCCTTGGCCCGATCTTCGCGGGTTGTCGCGTCTTCGAAGTCTTCCTGGGCGTCCTTTATGCGGTTCTGCAGCTCATCGGCCCTTATATCGGTGACGTGTACTGCCGATTCTGCAAGGAGCGTGCAGCCGTCGGGCGTGATATCGACGAAGCCGCCGAAAACGACGTAACGGTCCAGCTTGCCGTCCGGTGTCTTCACGGCGACGACGCCCGGCTTCACTGTTGCCATCAATGGCGCATGGTGCGCCATGACAGTCATATAACCCTCGGTACCTGGCACGACGACCTCGGTGATCTGCTCCGAAAGAAGCAGACGCTCCGGTGACACGAGTTCGAACTGAAAGGCTTCTGCCATGATATTCACTCAAATCCTGTGGCGAAAGGCGGGCCGCAGCCCGCCATCAGTCGTGCGTTAAGCCGCTTCCGCAGCCAGACGCTGTGCCTTTTCGATCGCCTCGTCGATTGAGCCAACCATGTAGAACGCAGCTTCCGGCAGGTGATCATAATCACCATTGCAAAGACCCTTGAAGCCCTTGATGGTGTCCGCCAGATCGACCAGCTTGCCCGGCGAACCGGTAAAGATTTCAGCGACGAAGAACGGCTGTGACAGGAAGCGTTCGATTTTGCGCGCACGGGCCACAGCAATCTTGTCTTCTTCCGAAAGCTCGTCCATGCCAAGGATGGCGATAATGTCCTGAAGCGACTTGTAGCGCTGCAAGATCGACTGCACCTGACGGGCGGTCTGGTAGTGCTCGTCACCGACGATCAGCGGATCGAGCATGCGCGATGTCGAGTCAAGCGGATCCACAGCCGGGTAAATACCCTTCTCGGAGATCGCGCGGTTGAGAACCGTCGTTGCATCAAGGTGAGCAAATGAAGTCGCAGGTGCAGGATCGGTCAAATCGTCGGCAGGAACGTAAATAGCCTGAACCGATGTGATCGAACCCTTGTGCGTCGTGGTGATGCGTTCCTGCATCTGACCCATATCGGTCGCCAGCGTCGGCTGATAGCCCACGGCGGACGGAATACGGCCAAGCAAAGCGGACACTTCGGAACCGGCCTGCGTAAAGCGGAAGATGTTGTCCACGAAGAACAGAACGTCCTGGCCCTGGTCGCGGAAATGCTCGGCGACAGTCAGACCCGACAGAGCAACACGGGCGCGTGCCCCTGGTGGCTCGTTCATCTGGCCATAGACGAGTGCGGCCTTGGAGCCTTCGCCGCCGCCCTCCTTGTTAACGCCGGATTCGATCATCTCGTGATAAAGGTCGTTACCCTCACGTGTACGTTCACCCACACCGGCGAATACCGAATAACCGCCATGTGCCTTGGCAACGTTGTTGATCAGTTCCATGATGAGAACGGTCTTGCCAACGCCTGCACCACCGAAGAGACCGATCTTGCCGCCGCGTGCATAAGGCGCGAGGAGGTCGACCACCTTAATGCCAGTGACAAGGATCTCGGCTTCGGTCGACTGCTCGACATATGCAGGGGCTGGCTGGTGGATGGCGCGGGAAAGCTTTGTCTTGATCGGGCCTGCTTCGTCGACCGGCTCACCGATGACGTTCATGATGCGGCCGAGCGTTTCCTCGCCGACCGGCACCATGATAGGCGAACCGGTGTCGTACACAACCTGACCGCGGATCAGGCCTTCGGTCGAGTCCATGGCGATCGTGCGCACAGTGTTCTCACCGAGATGCTGAGCAACTTCGAGAACGAGGCGGTTGCCGAGGTTGTCGGTTTCCAGCGCGTTCAGGATCTGCGGCAGAACACCGCCATCGAAGGCCACGTCGACAACGGCGCCGATAACCTGGCTGACGCGGCCGGCAACGCCGGTTGCCTTGAGAGCAGTCTTGGGTGCCGCTGACTTTGTTGCCTTTGCCGGAGCTGCGGCTTTTGCAGCTGGAGCTGCTTTAGCGGTTGCCTTTGGTGCAGCGGCTTTCGCAACCGGCTTCACGGCCTCGGTCTTTGCTGCAGCTGTCTTTGCTGCCGGGGCAGCCTTGGCGGCTGCGGGTGTTTTCGGGGTCGCTGCTTTAGCCATCGATCCTTACCTTCGCGATTAGAGCGCTTCCGCGCCCGAAATAATTTCAATCAGTTCTTTGGTGATCTGGGCTTGACGCTGGCGGTTGTACGACATTGTCAGCTTGTTGATCATGTCACCGGCATTGCGGGTTGCATTGTCCATGGCGGACATACGTGCACCCTGCTCCGATGCCGCGTTTTCAAGGAGAGCGCGGAAAACCTGGACGGAAATATTACGCGGGATCAGATCGCCGAGAATGGCGGCCGGATCCGGCTCATATTCATAAACTGCATCGCCTGCGCTCTCCGGCTCGACATCGCCGATGGCACTGGCCGGAATCAACTGCTGGGCAGTCGGTATCTGGGCGATCACCGACTTGAATTCCGAATAGAACAGCGTGGCAACGTCGAACGCACCTTCATTGAAGAGCGTAATGATCTTGTGTCCGATCTCGTCAGCGTTGACAAAACCAAGCGTTTTGACTTCGCGCAGATTGACGTGATCGATAATGTTCTTGCCGAGATCACGGCGCAGGATATCTGCGCCTTTCTTGCCAACGGTAATGATCTTGACCGTCTTGCCGTCGGCGAGAAGCCGGCGGGTATGATCACGAGCCAGACGCGCGATCTGCGCGTTGAACCCGCCGCAAAGGCCACGTTCAGAAGTGCAGACGACAAGCAGATGCACATCGTCCTTGCCTGTCCCGCTCATCAGCACAGGCGCATCATCGCCATCGACATTGGAAGCGATGTTCGCCAGCACCGCAGCCATGCGCTGCGAATAGGGACGAGCGGCTTCCGCAGCCTCCTGCGCACGACGCAGCTTCGCCGCGGCGACCATTTGCATCGCCTTGGTGATTTTCTGCGTCGCCTTGACCGAGGCGATCCGGTTTCTCAGATCCTTTAACGAAGGCATCCGTTCATCCCGTCCGTATTGTTAAGCGAAGGACTTGGCAAAGCCGTCAACGGCGGCCTTGAGCTTGCCTTTGGTCTCGTCGCTGATCTGCTTTTCCTTGGCGATCGTCGCGAGAACATCCTTGTGTTCCGTACGAAGCCATGTGAGCAGACCTTGCTCGAAATTATTGACTTGATTGACGGCAAGCTTGTCGAGATAGCCATTGACGCCGGCGTAGATCACCGCAACCTGCTCTTCCGTCTTCAGCGGCGAGAACTGTGGCTGCTTCAACAGCTCGGTGAGGCGCGCGCCGCGGTTAAGCAGGCGTTGTGTCGAGGCGTCGAGATCGGAACCGAACTGCGCAAAGGCCGCCATTTCGCGGTACTGAGCCAGCTCACCCTTGATCGAACCGGCAACCTGCTTCATCGCCTTGATCTGCGCGGAAGAACCAACGCGGGAAACCGACAGACCGACGTTCACGGCCGGACGGATACCCTGGTAGAACAGGTTGGTTTCAAGGAATATCTGACCGTCTGTGATCGAGATCACGTTGGTCGGAATATAGGCCGACACGTCGTTCGCCTGGGTCTCGATGACAGGCAATGCGGTAAGCGAACCAGCGCCGTTGTCGTCATTGAGCTTTGCAGAGCGCTCCAGCAGACGGGAATGCAGATAGAAAACGTCGCCCGGATAGGCTTCGCGGCCCGGAGGACGGCGCAGCAGCAGGGACATCTGGCGGTAAGCGACGGCCTGCTTGGATAGATCGTCATAGCCGATCAGCGCATGCATGCCGTTGTCACGGAAATATTCGCCCATGGTGCAACCGGCAAACGGCGCCAGATACTGCATCGGCGCGGGATCGGAAGCTGTGGCTGCAACGATGATCGAATATTCAAGCGCACCGCGCTCTTCGAGAATCTTGACGAACTGCGCAACCGTCGAACGCTTCTGGCCGATAGCGACGTAGACGCAATACAACTTTTCGCTCTCATTGCCTGCATCGTGAGCCGGCTTCTGATTAAGGAACGTATCGAGAATAATCGCCGTCTTGCCGGTCTGGCGATCGCCGATGACCAGCTCGCGCTGGCCGCGGCCGACCGGGATCAGCGCATCGATAGCCTTGAGGCCGGTCGACATCGGCTCATGCACCGACTTGCGCGGGATGATGCCTGGCGCCTTGACGTCAACGCGCGAACGTTGCGTTGCCTTGATCGGACCCTTGCCGTCGATCGGATTACCGAGCGCATCGACAACACGGCCAAGCAATTCCTTGCCAACGGGAACGTCAACGATGGCGCCGGTCCGTTTGACAGTGTCGCCTTCCTTGATGTCACGGTCCGAGCCGAAAATAACGACGCCAACATTGTCGCTTTCGAGGTTCAGGGCCATGCCGCGGGTACCGTCCGGGAACTCGACCATTTCACCGGCCTGAACATTGTCCAGACCATATACACGAGCAATACCGTCACCGACGGACAGAACCTGACCGACCTCGGAGACTTCTGCCTCCTGACCGAAATTCTTGATTTGCTCTTTCAGGATTGCGGAAATTTCCGCGGCGCGGATGTCCATCAGCCGACCTCTTTCAGTGCAAGCTTAAGCGAAGAAAGTTTTGTGCGAAGTGAAGTGTCGATCTGGCGGGACCCCAACTTGACGATGAGACCTCCAAGGATCGACGGATCAACAGTGACATTGATTGTCACGTCCTTGCCGGCGACGCTTTTCAGCGTGGCCTTCAATTCTGTTTGCTGCGCCGCCGTCAGGGCATGCGCCGAAGTAACGTCCGCCGAGACCTCGCCGCGCTGGGCGCTGGCGATCTGGCGAAATGACTGGATCATAGCAGGCACCGCGAAGAGGCGCCGGTTCTGGGCGACGACACGCAGGAAATTGCCGACGAGGCCGCCAATCTTGGCCTTTGCGAGGATGGCGGAAATCGCCTTGACCTGATCGCCAGATGAGAAGACCGGGCTCAGAACCAGTCGCTTCAAATCAGCGCTACCATTGATGAGAGCCTCGAACTCGCCGAGATTCTTCTCCACCTCGGCAACGGATTTCGTCTCCAACGCAAGGTCGAACAACGAACCCGCGTAACGCTGGGCAACACCGGTAATGAGCGACGAAGTTTCTGCCACGAACGACAAGCTCTCTGCGTTGGAGCCAAAAATCTGGAAACCGGAAAGGATTTTCGGTCAAATCTTTGGCATTATTGATTTTTTTACCGCCGAAGGCACAACCCGAGAGCCGTATCCGACGAGATTTGAATGCCGTCTAGCATAGGAACTCAGGACTCGCAACACGCGAATCCCCTAAAAAGGCCGTCCGAATCGCCGCAGCTCTGGATAATTATGAGCAACTGATTCAACTAATGCTGTCATGTTTATGCAATGAAGCCGAAGGCAAAGAGCAAGGGGCCCGTTGCCAGCGCAATTTCGACAAGCACCGACATCCAGTTATAAACAGTGTTGCCCCGATCCGACATCATCGAGATCAGCCGGCCGAAGACTGTAAAGCCCCACGAAACGCCAAGCGCGATCCAGAGAAACGGCTGGGAAAAAACCAGCGCACTTAGCCCAAGTCCGAGATAAAATCCGGCAAACGTGGCGCGCACTTCAGATATGGCTTCGGGCCGCTCGGGTTTGGTCTGCAGGCGCATGATTTTCAGTGCGACACGAGGAGCAAAAAACAGGATCAATCCGAAGATGACTGTGATTGCCGCTGACAACCAAGCCAGCCATTCGCCAGTAGTCGCCGGCCAATAAAGTTCCATTTCTTATCCCTTCCCCAAATTACCTGTAATCCTGCTTTCATAGCGCCGACCCAAAACTCGTCATGGGGTAGCGAAAATGGTGCTTTTCGAGCACCGGAGCGGAGCGTACTTTTCGGTACGTGAGCACCGGAGCACAGAAAAGCGCCATTTGCAGCCCGCCGTGGCGAGTTTTATAAGAAGCTTTGCGGATCAATATCAACCTGCACGCGCACCGATCCCCGTTCTTTTGGTCCTGCCGCCAGCATGGCGCGGATAAAGCCCTGAATATCCGCCTTGCGGGTGCCATGGATCAGGAGCCGGAAGCGGTGGCGCCCCCGAACAAGCGCGAGTGGCGCTTCCGCCGGACCGAGCACGCTGATCTGCGGTGAGGCAGGCGCTGCACGCCGTAAAGCCCGGGCATGATTTTCCGCCTCTGGCCGTGTTGCTGCCGAGATAATCAATGCTGCCAGGCGGCCGAATGGCGGCAGCCCGGAGCGTTCTCGCTCCTCTATCTCACGCTCGTAAAAGGCTTGTGCATCACCAGAAACGATCGCGCGCATGACGGGATGGTCCGGTTGATAGGTCTGCAACAGTCCAAGGCTCTTTTTGCCGGTTCGTCCGGCGCGCCCCGTTACCTGGTTGAGCAACTGAAACGTGCGCTCGGCAGCGCGCGGATCGCCATTGGCAAGCCCGAGATCCGCATCGACAACCCCGACGAGCGTCATGTTGGGGAAATTATGCCCCTTGGCGACGAGCTGTGTGCCGATGACGATATCCGCTTCTCCGCGCGCAATTGCATCGAGTTCAAGCCGCAGACGCTTCACACCCATGAGATCGGATGACAGGACGATGATACGCGCATCGGGGAATGTCTTCTCCGCTTCCTCGGCGATGCGCTCGACACCCGGGCCGCAAGCGACCAGATGGTCAAGCGTACCACAGGATGGACAAGCCTCCGGCCTCGCCTCACGGTGCCCGCATTGATGACAGACGAGCTGACCACGAAAGCGATGCTCCACCAGCCAGCTTGAACAGTCGGGGCACTGAAACCGATGGCCGCATACCCGGCATAAAGTCAGCGGCGCATAGCCACGGCGATTGAGGAACAGCAGCGATTGCTCCTTGCGCTGCAAGGTCTGGTTGATCGCCTCGACCAGCGCCGGTGAAAGGAAACCACCCGGTCGCGGCGGTGATTTGCGCATGTCGATCGATTTGAGGTCGGGCATCGCAGCTTCCGCATAGCGGCCCGCCAGGCGAATACGCGTATAACGTCCTTGTTGGGCGTTGACCTGACTTTCGATCGATGGTGTTGCCGATGCCAGGACCACAGGAAAATTGCCGATATGCCCGCGCACCACGGCCATGTCGCGCGCATTGTAAAACACGCGATCCTCCTGCTTGTAGGCCGGATCATGCTCCTCATCGACAATGATCAATCCCAGATCCTTGAACGGCAGGAACAATGCCGAGCGCGCGCCAGCGACAACTCTGACCTGACCCTCCATAACTTGACGCCACACCCGCTCGCGTGAGCGAGGAGCGAGGTCGGAATGCCACTCCGCAGGTTTCGAACCGAAACGGTCGTGGAACCGATCGAGAAATTGCTGGGTCAGCGCAATCTCCGGCAGCAGGATCAACACCTGCTTGCCGCATTCGATAGCCTTGGCGACCGCCTCGAAATAGACCTCCGTCTTACCCGAGCCTGTGACGCCATCGAGCAAGGATACCGAGAAGCCATTCGTCGATACCGCTTCGACCAGTTGATCTGCAGCTTGCGTCTGATCGGGAGACAAGGCTGCTTTCGCATAATCCGGATCGGGAGCAGCTACGATTGGCCGTGCCGGGATCATCACCTGTTCGAACACACCCTGCGCGGCGAGACCATCGATGACAGTTGCCGACACGCCAGCGGCATGAGCGAGCCCGGTTCGGGTCCAGGCCATTCCATCTTCCGCAAGTTCCAATACGCGGGCACGGGCGCCCGTCATCCTGTCAGGCTCGCGGCCGGAGAATCGCAAACCCTGAACAGGCGGTTCCGGGTCGAAGGCGGCAGGCACCCGTAATACCATCCGCGCCACCATGCCAGGCGGCGATATCGTATAGTCAGCAGCCCAGCGCATGAACCGCATCATGCCATCATCGACCGGAGGACAGTCAAAGAGTTCCGAAATCGGCCGCAGCTTTTTCGCATCGATAGAGTCTGTCGAACCCTCCGTTACAATGCCCGCGACCTCGCGTGGTCCCAGTGGCACGCGCACGATCGAACCGGCCTTGACCTCCATGCCGTCCGGCACGGCATAGCTATAGGGCCGCTCGGCCGGCATCGGCACAAGCACGGGAACTATTTTTTGCGGGATGAACGAATCCTGGCTCATATGGGCGTGACCTTGACGCGGCTTTCGGATAAAGAAAAGTCACTTTCCGAGAGAAATATCCCATCTCTCATATTCGGCGCAGCTAATGCTGGGCCATCAGTCATATAAGGAAGGACTGCTCCGATGAAATTCTTTGTCGACACCGCCGATGTAAAGGAAATCCGTGAACTCAACGATCTTGGATTACTCGATGGCGTGACAACCAACCCTTCGTTGATTCTCAAATCCGGCGGCAGCATCTTCGAGGTCACCAAGGAAATCTGCAGCATCGTCAAGGGACCTGTTTCGGCCGAAGTGACAGCGGTCGAATATGAGCAGATGATGAAAGAGGCGGCGGTGCTTGCCAAGATCGCGGACAACATCTGCATCAAGGTACCGCTTACACTCGACGGCCTCAGGGCCTGCAAGGCACTTCGTTCCGACGGACACCTCGTTAACGTGACCCTCTGCTTCTCCGCCAATCAGGCGCTGCTGGCCGCGAAAGCGGGCGCAACATTCATCTCGCCCTTCATTGGCCGCATCGACGACATCGGCATCAACGGCCTTGAGCTGATTTCCGAAATCCGTACGATCTACGACAACTACGACTATCCGACGGAAATCCTTGCGGCCTCGATCCGCACAGTCAACCATGTCAAGGAAGCCGCACTCATCGGTGCAGACGTCGTAACCGCGCCGCCAGCAACGCTGAAGGCGCTCGTCAAGCATCCGCTGACCGACAGGGGTCTCGAGACTTTCCTCGCTGACTGGGCAAAGACCGGCCAGAAGATCGCCTGATCTGAGTATTACTATCTGAATGCAACACCCGCTGACATCGTAGGCGGGTGTTTTCTTATCGATTATACAACTGATCCAGTATCTGACGCTCAAAAAACGCCAGTTCGGGCGAAGCATGCCGGCGCGGACGTTCAACCGGGATCGCCAGATCGAGCGCAATGCGTCCGCTGTCTATGACGACAACGCGGTCGGCAAGCGAAACGGCCTCGGCTACATCATGGGTCACCAGAACCGCGGTAAATTTCTTCGCCAGCCAGATTCGTTCCAGCAGTTGTTGCATCTCGATCCGAGTCAGCGCATCCAGTGCGCCCAGTGGTTCGTCGAGTGCCAATATGGATGGGTGCCCCACCAGCGCCCGCGCAAGAGCAACGCGCTGCCGCTGCCCGCCTGAAAGCACGGACGGCCACTCGCCGCCACGATCCGCCAGTCCGACTTCGGCCAGAATTTCCGCGCTTTTCTTGCGCGCAGCCCTGCCTTTTTCAATACCGGTCAGCCCAACGTCAACATTAGCAACCACACGAGCCCAAGGCAGAAGTCGCGGCTCCTGAAACATGATGCGGGTACGTTTCTGATCAGCTTCCAGGACTCCTGTAACAATCTCGCCCGATGTCGGCTTGTCGAGCCCGGCGAGCAAACGCAACAGCGTGCTCTTCCCACAACCGCTCTTGCCGATGACCGCAACGAATTGTCCCTCGTAGACATCAAGGTTGATGCCTTGCAGCACTGCCTTGCCGCCAAACTGCTTGGCCACATTGCGAAACGAGAACGAGACCTTGCCTTGCGGTGCCGGCGTATAGGCTGGCGTCGTCGTGGAGTAGGATTTGCGGGCTGTTACGGTCGCTGCAGTCATCTTGGTTCCTCAAACAGTCTGGAAGGCAGGGTGCCATTGCAGTGATATCCGCTCGAGAAACCGCGCCAGCGAATCCGCCAGCTTGCCGAGCAGCGCATAGATCAAGATCGACAGAACAACGACGTCGATCAGCAGGAATTCGCGCGCCTGCATCGCCATGTAGCCAAGACCCGAGGACGCGGAAATCGTTTCGGCGACGATCAATGTCAGCCACATGATACCAAGCGCATAGCGCAAGCCCACGAAGATCGAGGGCAGCGCGCCCGGCAGGATTACGCGCAGGAAGAGCTGTGTCCGTGACATGCCATAGATGCGCCCCATCTCCACCAGCTGCGGATCGACACCCTGAATGCCAAGCAGTGTGTTGACGTAAATTGGAAAGAACACGCCGAGCGCAACGAGAAACAGTTTCGCTTCCTCGTCTATCCCGAACCACAGGATGACCAGCGGTATCAACGCCAGATGTGGAATGTTACGGATCATCTGCAGCGTCGTGTCGGTCAGTTCACGACTGAGCGCCGATAGTCCATTGGCAAGGCCGAGTACGAAACCGATGCTACCGCCGACGAGAAAGCCGCTGAGAGCACGCAATGTCGAAATGCGGATATTCTCGATGAGTTCGCCCGACAGGAGCAATTTCCAGAACGCCTCTGCGACAGCGGACGGTGCTGGCAAGACGTTGGCCGGTATAAGCCCGGCTCGCGACGCGCCTTCCCATCCCGCAAGCAGCAAGGCGGGCAAAAGCCAGCCCAGCGCGCTGCGCCCGATAGAACGGAGCGCCCTGCTCATGAGGAAGCCTGCAGGCGTTTGTCGCCATAAAAGCCAACGCCAAACTCGTTCTCGATCGAACGGCGCGGGGCACGCGCATTTCCGCCAAGACCAAGTTCCGGAAACAGAAGTTCCGCAACACGGTAGGCTTCTTCCAGATGCGGATAGCCCGAACCGATCACCGTATCGATGCCAACCGCCTGATATTCGCGAATACGTGCAGCAATGCTTTGCGGTGATCCGACAAGTGCGGTGCCGGCACCGCCACGTACGAGGCCAACGCCCGCCCAAAGGTTGGGACCGACAACAAGCTTGTCGCGGCGTCCGCCATGCAGTTCCGCCATGCGGCGCTGTCCGACAGAATCCATTTCCTTGAGGAACCGCGCTTGCGCGACTTCGATTTGCTCATCGGTGATCTTGCTGATCAGCCGGTCTGCGGCCTCCCACGCCTCATCCTCGGTCTCGCGTACGATGAAATGCAGCCGGATGCCAAAGCGCAGCTTGCGACCTTTGAGAGCCGCCTTTGCCCGTGCACGCTCGATCTTTTCGGCAACCTGTCCCACCGGCTCGCCCCAGGTCAGGTACATGTCGACCTGTTCTGCAGCAAGATCCTGTCCCGCATCGGATGAACCGCCGAAATAGAGCGGCGCGCGTTCCTGTACAGGCAGGAGGTCAAGCCTTCCGCCTTCGACCCGATAATGTTTGCCGTCGAAGTCGACCGTTTTGCCGGAGACAAGATCGCGCCAGATCTTCAGGAATTCGGCTGCCTGTTCATAGCGCTGATCATGCGGCAGGAAGACGCCGTCGCCTGCAAGTTCCTTGGGATTGCCGCCAACGACCACGTTCAGCAGCAGACGCCCGTTGCTCAGGCGGTCCAGTGCCGCCGTCTGCCGCGCTGCGAAAACCGGGGACGTCACACCCGGACGCAATGCCACCAGAAACTTCAGCCGCTCCGTATGCGCGGCGAGCCCCGCTGCGGTGATCCAGGAATCCTCGCAGCTTTGCCCCGTTGGCAATAACACACCCGGGAAGCCCAGGCGATCGACCGCTTGCGCAATCTCGCGGAGGTAATCATGTTCCGGCGGCCGTTGCTGCCGTTCCGAACCAAGATAGCTGCCATCGCCGTGCGTCGGGATGAACCAGAAGAAATCGAGTGGGCCTTGCTGCGTCATTAGAATATCCAATCCTGATTTTGTGGGCCGAGGCTGGCAGATGTTTGCAGGCCAGCATGGCGTGAATATCCTCGGCTGCTAGTTGCTTGGGGCCGTCCATACGGCATCGGAAATCCTGATGGCATTGGGAATGAGCTTCAGCTTGAAGAAGCGGTCAGCGGTTTCCTGCTGATGCGCGATTATTGCCGGTGTAATCGGTTCGACGCTGAAACGGAACGGTTCGCCGCGAGGGTCTGTGCGTCGAGAGGCACGCCGGTCACTTCGTGCAAAGCTTCGGCTACCTTGTCCTTGTTGGCGTTGGCCCAATCAGCTGCGACCTTCAGTGCGCCGATCGTCTCCGTCACCACTTCTGGATGTACCTTGGCAAAATCGCGATTGGCAATGAGGTAGGTGTTGACGTTGAGAACGTCGCTCGTGCGAACCAGAATGCGCGGATTATAGCGCGTCTCGGCAATAGCGAAGAACGGATCCCAGATTGCCCAGGCATCGATCTTATCGCTCGCAAACGCCGCCGCAGCATCGGCCGGGCTCAGGAAAACCGGGGTGATTTCATCGTAGCCCACATTGGCTTTCGCCAGCGCCGCGATGAGAAGATTGTGGGCGCTTGTCCCTTTGCCTACGCCTACTTTCCTGCCCTTGAGGTCGGCAAGCGACTGGATGTGCGAGTTCGGCTTGACGATGATGGCTTCGCCCTTGCCATTGGGCGCTAGAGCCGCGGCGTAGACAATGGCGGAGCCTGCCGACTGGCCAAAAATAGGCGGCGCATCGCCGACCCAGCCGACATCGATGCTGCCGACATTCAGCGCTTCGACAAGCGGTGGTCCTGCGGTGAACTCGACCCATTTAACCGCAATACCCTTCGGTTCAAGTGCTTTTTCGATCACCTGCTGCTGTCGGGCCACGACCGGCAGGCCCGTCTTCTGGAAGCCGATCTTCAACTCCCTCAAGGGCTCGGCAGCGTGCAGGAATGTGGTGGCGAGCATGGCCGCAGTAAAAAGCGCCGCGCCAAATGCTCTACGTGTCAATCTGGACATTGGTCCCTCTGCGGATGCGGGCTTTGTTGATGAAAGCCTTCCCGCCCGACCGGGAATTGGGTCCAATGCTAGTTAACTCGACCAATCTGATAGAGAAAAGAAATTCCATAGAATCTTGTGTGAAAGAATTAGTTTTCTCATCGCTGGGTTAGGAAGGAGCCGCCGATTGCATCTACTTACAGGCTATGAACTCCAACGCCACTCACTAGTCATCGTGGCCTAAACGGCCGTCTAGCCTCAATCCCTCGATGGATGTTGCGCCGTCCTGGCGGACTACGGTCATGGCGCGCACGCCGGTCCGGGCAGAAATTTCATCTGCCAGCGCACGCGAATGCGTGACGATCCACAACTGCGTGCGCTCCGCTGCCTGGCTGATCATGTCGGCAAGAGCCGGCAGCATGGACGGATGCAGGCTGGTCTCCGGCTCGTTCAAGGCGATCAGCCGCGGCAGCCGATAAGAAAGAAGTGCCCCTGCCAGCGCCAGAAACCTTATCTGACCATCCGACAGTTCTTCCGGACGAAACAGGCGCTGTGGAAATTCGGGAAGGCGCAGACCAAAAGTTGCGGTCTCTCCCGGAACCGGCACCTCAAGGGTGGCACCGGCTAGCGCTTCGGCAATGCAGCGATCGAGATCAACGGTGTCTTGGCGGATATGCACCAGCGTTGCAAAGACAGCAGCAAGATTGCCCCCGTCTTCGTCCAGCATCGGCGCCGTAATTGCCAATGTCGGCCGTCGAACGGGCGAATCGCGATCGGTACGAAAGCCGTGATAAAAGCGCCAACCAAGCAGCGTGGTGCGCAGATCGCCAATCTCGGGATACCGCCCGGATCTGCCAAGAATTGCCAATCCCGTCTCGGAATCGAGAAGCTTGACCGGGTGCTCGACGCGCCGGCCGGAATCATCCCTTGCAAACACCGCCGGCCCCTTGCGGCTCATCATCTCGACCGGTCTACGGCCGCTGTCGATGCTCAGCGTTTCTTCCTTGATCTGCGGCTCGAAAGCAAAACCGGCGGCGGCGGGCGGTCTCAGCCCGACCTCCACTTGGTAACTCGGGGCAAGACCGGTTTCAACGGAATAACCCGATCGGATTGCGGTGTCATCGTCATCAAATTCAGCAGTGAAAACCATGCGGACAGGACCGGATCGGCGCTTGCCGGTCCACAGAGCCGACTGCATGCCACCTTCGCGCGCAATCTCGTAAGAAAGCGTCCCTTGCGCCGATGCCTTGATCAGCTGCATTGCTCGATAGAGATTGGATTTGCCGACGCCGTTCTCGCCGACAAACAGTGCGAGCGAACCGATATCGAGCCGTATCGAACGCAACGACCGATAACCATTCGCGGAAAGCGAGGTCAGGCGCATTGTCTGTATCTCGACGTTGTCTGCCTAAATCTTGGATAGATCCTGCGCGACACTGAGATTGAGCGACTCCGCGAGCTCCCGCGCCGCGCGATTGTTTGCGTCGCGCTGCGCCCTGAGTACGGCGTAACGCTGTCTTGGCGCGTCGTAATCCGCAGTGACAATTCGTGTTCCGGTACCAACAACCTTTCCATCGGAGAGGCGCGTCAAGGTATAGGAGCCTGTCATGCGCATCGAACCAGCTGTTGGCTGGCCGGATTTGTCATTCGTTGCATTCTGCACGAGCAGCAGCGACAGATCCCTGGAATAAACGCTTAGCGTCAGCGAATAGGCGGGACTGGCCGGTTCTCCTGCTCCGCCGGCAAACAGGAAAATCAGGTTGTTGCGTACTTCTTGAGTAACGCGGTCGCCGGGCTGGTTGATCGAGATGCCGGCGAGCTTCGAGCGTATGTTGTCGTTGACGCTTCCGGTCACCGTGGGGCTGGGAGTCGAGTACAGCGGCCTCACCTGGCATCCGGCGGCAATGAGAGCCATACCGAGCACGCAGACCCGCAACAACAGACGCCCGGAACGCGATCCTGGCTGAAAACGATCAGGCAACGACATTGATGATCCTCTGCGGTACGATAATGACTTTCTTTGGCGGATTACCATTCAACGCGGCCCTGACGAAATCAAGCGCGAGGGCGGCTTTTTCGACCGCCAATTGATCCGCATCGCGGGCAATTGTCAAATCACCACGCTTCTTGCCGTTGATCTGCACCGGCAATGTCACATCGTTCTCGACGATCAGCGCCTCATCATAGGTTGGCCATGGCTGATGTGCTATAAGATCCTTGTCGCTCAGCGCTTTCCAGCATTCCTCAGCCAGATGCGGCATCATCGGCCCGACCATCGCCAACAGCATGTTGGTCGCTTCGCGGCACGCGGCGATCATCGCCTTGTCAGCTTCCCCGGCGGCGATTTTCTGCAGGGGACCGGACAAAATATTCACCAGTTCGTACAGCCGGGCGACGGCCTTGTTGAAGGCGAGCTTTTCGATATCCTCGCCGACCAGCTTGACCGTCCTGTGTGCTGCCTTGGAAATTTGCAGCGCTTCGCCCTCGGAGGCGGTGGCAGGCTCGGCAGCCTTCAGCACGTCTGCTGCCTCCGATATCAATCTCCACACGCGCTGCACGAAGCGATGTGCACCTTCGGCACCTGCCTCCGTCCAGATCACGTCGCGCTCGGGCGGCGAATCCGACAGCATGAACCAGCGCGCTGTATCGGCACCATAGGAAGCAATAATATCGTCCGGATCGACCACGTTCTTTTTGGACTTCGACATCTTCTCGATCGAGCCGATCTCGATCTCTTCGCCAGTTTCGATCAGGATCGCGCGGCGCTTGCCTTCAGTCTCTTCGACCTTGACCTCCGCTGGCATAACCCAGCCGTCCTTGCCCTTGTAGGTCTCGTGTACGACCATGCCTTGGGTAAACAGGCCCTTGAACGGCTCGCTGATGTCCAGATGGCCCGCGACCTTCATCGCCCGCGTGAAAAACCGCGAATAGAGCAGATGCAGAATCGCATGCTCGATGCCGCCGATATATTGATCGACCGGCAGCCAGTGATTGGCGATCTTCGGATCGGTGGGTTCATTCTCCCAGGGCGCCGTGAATCGCGCAAAGTACCAGGACGAATCGACGAAAGTGTCCATCGTGTCGGTTTCACGACGCGCGGCCTTGCCGCACTGCGGACAGTTGACGTGTCGCCAGGTCGGGTGACGGTCAAGTGGATTGCCCGGACGGTCGAACTCGACATCGTCCGGTAGCTTGACCGGCAGATCGGCTTTCGGCACAGGAACAACACCGCAGTCGTCACAATGGATCATCGGGATCGGGCAACCCCAGTAGCGTTGGCGTGAAATGCCCCAGTCGCGCAGACGGAAGTTGACCTTCCGCTCCCCTTGTGGCCGGTTGCCGATGGTCTGCTTTTCCAGCCGGTTCGCCACATCATCGAAGGCCGCAGCAGGCGTCAGCCCGTCAAGGAATTGCGAATTGATCATCACCCCGTCATCGACATAGGCCGTCTCGGTGATCTGGAATGTCGCTGCATCCGCATCCTTCGGCATGACCACAGGGACTACGGGCAAGTCATATTTGTTGGCGAAATCAAGATCTCGCTGATCGCCCGACGGGCAGCCGAAAATAGCACCCGTGCCGTAATCCATCAACACGAAGTTGGCGACGTAAACCGGCAGCTTCCAGTTCGGATCGAACGGATGCTCAACGCGCAGGCCGGTGTCGAAGCCCTTCTTCTCAGCCGTCTCCAGCGCAACAACGGACGTGCCGGCCTGGCGGCATTCCTCGTTGAACTTCGCCAGCGCTGCATTGGTTTCCGCGGCCTTCTTCGCCAACGGATGATCTGCCGCGATCGCGATAAATGACGCACCGAACAGCGTATCCGGACGTGTCGTATAAACCTCGATCTCGTTCTCGCCGCCGGCGTGCGATGTATCATCCAGCGCCCAGCGGATCAGCATGCCTTCGGACTTGCCGATCCAGTTGCGCTGCATCAGCCGCACCTTGTCGGGCCATTGGTCGAGATCGTCCAGCGCGCTCAGCAATTCCTCATTGAAATCGGTGATCTTGAAGAACCATTGCGTTAGCTCACGCTGTTCGACCAGCGCGCCGGAGCGCCAGCCGCGGCCATCGATCACCTGTTCATTGGCAAGAACGGTCATGTCCTCCGGATCCCAGTTGACCTTGGAGGATTTGCGCGTCACCAGCCCCTTTTCGACGAAGTCGAGGAACAGCATCTGCTGGCGATGATAATATTCGACATCGCAGGTTGCGAACTCGCGCGACCAGTCGAGCGACAGCCCCATGGATTTGAGCTGGCTGCGCATGGTCGCGATGTTCTGATAGGTCCAGGTCTTCGGGTGAACCTTGTTCTGCATCGCGGCGTTTTCCGCGGGCATGCCGAAGGCGTCCCAGCCCATCGGATGCAGCACATTGAATCCCTTGGCGCGCTTGTAGCGTGCAACGACATCACCCATCGCATAGTTGCGCACGTGGCCCATATGGATGCGACCCGAAGGGTAGGGGAACATCTCGAGCACGTAGTACGGGTCACGCGGATCGTCATTCGGCGTTTCGAAAAGTTTGGCGTCGTCCCAAACCTTCTGCCAATGCTTTTCGGCTACACGGGGATTGTATCGTTCGGTTGCCATGAACGGGATTCTCTTGCAAAGGATACTGGATTAGGGTGCGTCGAAGTTCAAGTCAGGGTGAGCCGAAAATGGTAATTTTCGAGAACCGGAACGGAGTGAACTTTTTGGTTCATGAGTACCGGAAGCGCAGAAAAGTACCATTTGCAGGCCACCATGGCGTGAATCTCGACACACCCTTGCGGGACCTTCACCACGTATTGGTGGGACCGTCAACCATTTGAAGCTGAAGGAACCCGCGAAAACCGGGCTCGTGTATCATAAATAGGACTCAACTGCGCCATGCCCAATGCCGTTGAACAACTTTTTGCCGTTCAAAGCGAAATTCGCAAAGCCGAAGCCGAGGCCAATCGCTCAGAAGGCTCGGTGACATTGATAGCCGTCTCCAAGACTTTTGATGGCGACACTATTCGCCCGATCATCGAAGCGGGGCAGCGCGTTTTCGGTGAAAATCGCGTGCAGGAGGCTCAAGCGAAATGGCCGTACCTGCGTAGCGATTTTCCGGATATCGAATTGCACCTGATCGGCCCGCTGCAATCCAACAAAGCGCAGGAAGCTGTCGCTCTTTTTGATGTGATCGAAACTGTCGATCGCGAGAAGATTGCTTCAACTCTGGCCGTGGAAATGAAGAAGCAGAACCGCTTTCCGAAACTCTTCGTTCAAGTCAACACCGGCTCGGAACCCCAGAAAGCCGGTATAGAACCAAAGGAAGCCTTGGCCTTCATAACGCGCTGCCGTGAAGTGCATCGCCTGATAATCGAGGGCCTGATGTGCATTCCGCCAGCCGATGAAAACCCCGGGCCACATTTTGCCCTTTTGCGCAAGATTGCGGCCGATGCCGGCGTGGAGAAGCTTTCCATGGGCATGTCGGGCGATTACCGGATCGCCATAGGTTTCGGCGCGACGTCGGTGCGCGTCGGCTCGGCGATTTTCGGCACTCGCTAGGTCGTAGATTGGCCTACCAGCTACGGCGCGGCCCGGTATCGATGTGATAATAACCCGCCGGGTAGCGCTTCAGCCCACCCACATCTTTCGCGGAAGAAAGAAACCCGATCAATCCGGACGCGCCGCCATGTACACGGAAATCAACAGCTTGGCAGTTGAGATGATATGACTTGTCCCGGCCGCCGACACTACGATTGCGTGATCGCGAACGAACGGTAGAGTTGACGGTTATCGGGCCATACTTGGCGGACACGCGATTGAGTACACTCCTTAAACGTTCCGGGACACACTTCGACGGGGCCTTGTAATCGATATAGGCCTTGCCGCGAGGCATGGCAGCGAGCACCAGAGGGCTTATCTTGTCGAAGACGGAATCTTTCAAGAGATGTGCGTGCTCGTCATCGAACATGTGAGCGCCGATCCGCTCTTGAGGATTTGACGGTTCAGGCAACGTTCCTGCATCCGCGGGGATTGCCAGCGCGAGCACCATCAGAAAGAGCACCGTGAATTTCGCGCGGAACACAACACTGCGCAAGGGTTGAATTGTCATTCTTCGATCCTTGGTGTGGCGCAGATTTTTATGATTGTACGGCGCGCCTTATGTGTCCTCCCAAGTCAATGCGGCGACCGTTCACGCCGAAATGTGTTCAAAATGGACCGGGTTCCATGACAAAATGTAACGGTATATTACTACGCGTGGTGTGTTGCATGACCTGACAACACTCGATTCTGGTGATTTGCCATATTTACGCATTGATTTGCTTGATGATAATGAGAACGATCCGCCTCCCGCTCGGGAGGTATTCGGGTGGAGGCCCGTCATCTCAGGTTCTGGAGGAAGTTGATGTCCGAGAAGGTTCATCCCGTGCTGGCAAGCGCGAAGAAAAACGCGCTTATCGACAATGAAACCTATCAGAGCTGGTACAAGCAGAGCATCAAGGATCCGGAGAAGTTCTGGGCCAAGCATGGAAAGCGCATCGATTGGTTCAAGCCTTTT
>NZ_QPJM01000013.1 GCF_003337575.1 Phyllobacterium bourgognense | reverse complement strand
CCTAAGGGCAACTTATGGGCGCATTCGGCAACCGCCAGCGGCGCCCCGCCCTCGTTGTGCCGGTATATAGACCCCACCCTATAAAACTGTCAACATCGATTTTGAAGAAATTGTGAAAAATATGACAGAGTCTTTTTGGGGTGTCATTTTAGCATGCAAAGTCGCGCCTTGCGGATAGCCGGCGAATTGAAATGTGAATGGACCGGCCACAAACATGCCCAAATCCCTGCATAGCGCTCGCTCCATGCCACACGATCAGTCCCATCCATCATTCTGCGCCACGCAGCATTTGCACAGGCTCAGCGGACCGCGCGTTGACATAGGCAAGCTGGGAGGGCAAAACTGCGTCCCAATCGATTTCATACCAGTACAAGGCTGGTCGGCAAGCGCCGAAAAACCTCATAAGCCCGCAGTCCATAACGGCGACAGGATCAACACTTAACAGTATGAACGAGTACGAGGGGCACTCATCAATCGATCCGGGCAACGAGCCGCCGTTGATTACGGACGGCCGTCGTGGCCCTCCGGATCGGCGCGAGATCTCGGCACGATGGCTCGCTGGCACCTTTCTTACTGGCATTACTTCGAGCATATTGATGGGAGTGGCCCTGTTTGCAGCGCTTGACGGCCGCGAACAGCTGGCAACTCCACCTGAATTGATGGCCGGCAACGCAATGCCTGCGCAGGGCGGCAATTCCGATGTCACCAAAGGCGCTCGCGTTGCCGCTACGACACCCATCCAGAAAAATCGCGACCGCCGGCGGCTCGACGTTTCTACGATGTTCAAGGATGGCGAGCGCGACGTCATTCGATCGATGCCGTTCGAATTCGTCCACATTGCACTTGCCGATGTCCACAACACGAATCGCCGATATCCTGCCTTCAATCCACTCGATGTGTTCGCGGAAGCCAATGAGGGCACGGACCCGACACCGAAAACCGGCCTGATCTACGGCGCCAAGGTGGAGAGTGAAGTCAGCCTCCGCACTGTAGATTTCCCCTTGGCCACGGCCCAATACGACCCATCCGATGATCTGAGTGTCGATGACGTGGAAGAGGTTGTCCGCAACACCGGCTCGCTTCTGACCGATGGAGCGATTCAGGTCGCTTCTCTCCATTACGTGGACCCGCTGCGATTTGGCACAGATGAGGATCCTTACAATCTTCGCAGTCCGCTTGCCGTCAAAATTATTCAGGAAAACGTTAGCGTCTCTCCCCGGCTGTCCGAAGACGCCGAGGGTGCTGGCTATTCGGAAGAACTCATTCCGTTCCGCAGTGACAAGAACATTCTGGCTGCGCTCAACGACGCCGGCTACGAGAATGGCGACGCTACGGGCATGTCAGACGCCATCGCCAAGCTCTTGAAGTCGCCGCGTTTGAAAAGCGGCAGCGTATTGCGGCTTGGCATCGAGTCGCGGAACAATACCGACAGGATCATGCGGGCCAGCGTCTATAGTGGAAGCACCCATGTGCTGACGATCGCCCTAAACGACCGCGACCAATATGTCCCGGGCGACGAACCGGAGATGACGCCGGGCCTGCAGGTCGCATTCGACGACAATCCCCCAGTCTCTCGCCGGACTGAAGATTTGCCCACGATCTATGACGGCATCTACCGCGCCGGTGTAGCCTATGGCATGACCGATTCGATGATCAAACAGCTGATCAGGATGCTTGCTTCCGACGTCGATTTCCAGTCGCAGCTTTCGCCCACCGATGAGTTGGAAGCGTTGTTCTCGCTGCCGGCAGGTTCGGAGAAGGCCGGCGACGATTCGGAAATTCTCTATGTTGCGGCCAATTTTGGCGGCGACCTGAAAAAATTCTACCGGTTCCACAGCAAGGACGGTAACACAGACTATTACGACGAGGATGGCAAGAGCTCCAAACAGTTCCTGCTGCGCAAACCGGTACCGAATGGCATCTTCCGTTCACCCTTCGGCATGCGCCGTCATCCTATCCTCGGTTATTCCCGCATGCACACGGGTGTGGACTGGTCAGCTCCGCGTGGAACGCCGATCATCGCAGCAGGCAATGGTGTCGTCGAACGTGCGGGGTGGACCAACGGCTATGGCAATCAGACGCTCGTTCGTCATTCCAACGGTTATGAGAGCAGCTACTCGCATCAGAATGCCATCGCCAGCGGCGTGGTCCCGGGTGCGAAGGTGCGGCAGGGCCAGGTTATAGGTTACCTCGGATCGACCGGGCTTTCGACCGGTCCTCATTTGCACTACGAGGTGATCGTCAACGGCTCCAAAGTCGATCCGATGCGCATCCGTCTTCCGAGCGGTGGTGAACTTGGCGGCGATGATCTGATCGCATTCAAGCGCGAACGGGAACGTATCGATGAGCTGCTTAAAGATGACGAGGCGAAGGGAACCAAGGTCGCTGCCAGCGGCTAGCGCAAAATCTATTCTGCGCTATTCCTGGAATTCGACTGTCACGCCCTTCTGCACGAGCTTCGACAGTTCCGTCGCGTCCCAATTGGTCAGGCGCACACAACCGTGGCTGTTGGTCTTGCCGATCTTTGACGGTTCGGGTGTGCCGTGAATCCCGTAGGTCGGCTTCGACAAGGCAATCCACACTGTCCCGACAGGGCCGTTCGGCCCCGGCGGTATCGTCAAAACAGAATTGTTCTCGCCCTGCTTGAAGTTGATTTTCGGGTTGTAGGTGTAATTCGGATTTAGAGCGACCCGCTCGACCTGCACGGTACCCGAAGGCGATGGCGTATCGGTCGACCCGATCGTTGCCGGATAGGCGACCACCAGCCGCCCCTCGGAATTGTATCCACGGACTTGCTTGCGTCCCTTGTCTGCGATGATACGCGTCACGGCACCGCCGGCATTTTGCCCGATATTTGCAACCTGAATGGCAACACCTGGCGTGTTGAAATCCACGCCCGGATTCATCTCTTTCAGATAGTTCTCGTCCATGTGAAACCGCTCGGCCAGCATTTCCGTCACTGATGTGAAGGCCATGCGCTCCAGTTGCGCCTTGTGGCTGTAATCTTCCGGGATGGATGCAACGAATGGGTAAGCCGCATCTTCGGATGTGATCGTATAGGACATGAACGCCGCACCGCCGGTCTGTTCCAGCGACGCATTGATGCCTTCTTCGTTGAGAGGATCGAACTGTTGTCCGGTCATTTCCTCGAAAGCGGCAACAGCCTTGTCGACATTGCCGCCCTTATGACCATCGATAACGCCCGGCGATACGCCGATCCTGTCGAGGAGAACCTGGATCGCGGCAATCTTGGCTTTAGCGCCCTGCCCTTTCGGCAATTCAATCGTCGGAGCCGGATTCGGATGGACAGGTATCTGCTCCTGCTGCGGAGCATCTGTCAGGCCATCACTGGGGACACCCGGTTCTACAAAGTTCGGATCGGTGGGTTGCAAATCCGATTCGCCATTGGCGGGTGGCAATGGTTCGCGGTTGATGCTGCCATAATCCTGTTCGGAAGGCAGTGCTGTGCCATAAGGATCATTTGAAATCGCGCCCGTGTCATAGGGGTCTTGCGGCGCATCGGGAAAATAATCCGTGCCCTCGTTCGATTGATTGTTTTGCGGCTCTTCTACAGCAACAATCCGCCCACGCCGGTCTACAGTAATTTTCCGGCCATACTCGTCAAAATAGGATCGGTAAGTCTGGCGACGCTCGCGCGGTTCGAACCATTGCGCAACGGTATATGACGCCTGATCGTTGGCGACGGGTACAGCGCTTTCGGCGGCTTGTGCGGTGAACGAAACAACAGCACCTGTTGAAGCAATCAGCAACATTCCAAACAATGAACAACGATAAGACGACATGCCTTCAGCTTCCGGTTTCTGCCACTAACTCGTCATTAACCATGACCGATTTTCCTGTCTTTATGGTTAATGAAGATAGGCTCTTATCGTTGCATTTATCGAATGAACGCGACGTGAAAATGGCCTGCCCACGCAGAACCTAAAAAATCGTTTTCGATTTTTCATAGGGTCTGCGCAGATTCAAAGTGTTGCTGCGTCCTTTGTGCGTCCGAAAGGACGCATGGCGCAGCAATGGCGGCCATCTCCTTTGTTTGCCGTTTTGCACAGGCGCACTTACGCGGCCTCGCTCTTTTCCCGTTCGGGAGCGGATTTGACAGGCTTGAAGTTCAGCCTGTCCGACCCGGCGGTGATCTTGACCGTGGAGCCATCCAGTATCTCGCCGAGCAGGATCTTTTCCGCCAGCGGGTCTTGCACCTCTTTCTGGATCACACGCTTCAACGGTCGCGCACCATAGGCAGGATCGTAGCCCTTCTCGGCCAGCCAGTTCGTTGCGTCCTCATCGATCTTCAAAACGATCTTGCGATCGGTCAGAAGCGATTGCAGATGCTGTAGCTGGATCGCCACGATCTTGCCCATCTCCTTGCGCTGCAGACGATGGAACAGGATGATTTCGTCCACGCGGTTGAGGAACTCCGGCCTGAACGATGCCTTGACGACGTTCATCACCTCTTCACGAACCTCCTCGACATCCTGGCCCTCTGACAGCCCGACAAGGTACTCGGCCCCGAGGTTCGATGTCATGATGATCAGCGTGTTGCGGAAATCGACGGTACGCCCCTGACCATCGGTCAAGCGGCCATCGTCAAGAACCTGCAGAAGGACGTTGAACACATCCGGGTGAGCCTTTTCGATCTCGTCGAAGAGAACCACCTGATAAGGCCTGCGCCGGACAGCCTCGGTGAGAGCACCGCCCTCTTCATAGCCGACATAGCCGGGAGGCGCGCCGATCAACCGCGATACCGAATGCTTTTCCATATATTCGGACATGTCGAGCCGGACCATGGCCGTCTCGTCGGAGAACAGGAATGAAGCCAGCGTTTTCGTCAGCTCCGTCTTGCCGACACCTGTTGGCCCAAGAAAGATAAACGAGCCGATAGGCCGGTTCGGATCCTGCAATCCTGCGCGCGCGCGGCGAATGGCTTTCGACACAGCCTGGACTGCTTCGCCCTGACCGACGACCCGCTTGGCCAGTTCATCCTCCATACGCAACAGCTTCTCCCGTTCGCCTTCCAACATCCGGTCTACCGGAATGCCAGTCCAGCGCGAAACAACCTGAGCTATATGATCCGGTGTCACGATTTCTTCGACCATCGAGGTTGAACCGTCATGCCGTTCAGCCTCCGCCAGCTGCTTTTCCAACTGGGGGATCGTCCCATAGGCGAGCTCGCCGGCCTTCTGGAATTCACCGTTGCGCTGGGCAGACGCAAGTGCATTGCGTGCATCGTCAAGCTGCCGCTTCAAATCGGCCGCATGGCCGAGCTTCTGCTTTTCAGCCTGCCAGGTATTGGTTATCGCGGTCGACTGTTCTTCCAGGTCGGCGAGTTCCTTCTCCAGCCGCTCAAGACGATCGCGGGATGCGTCGTCTTTTTCGACCTTCAGCGCCTCACGCTCGATCTTCAATTGCATGATACGCCGGTCGATCTCGTCCAGTTCTTCCGGCTTGGAATCCACTTGCATGCGAAGCCGTGCTGCGCCTTCGTCGATCAAATCGATCGCCTTGTCTGGCAAGAACCGGTCGGTGATGTAGCGGTTGGACAAGGTTGCCGCAGCAACAAGCGCCGAATCGGAAATTCGGACTTTATGATGCTGCTCGTATTTCTCCTTCAGGCCGCGCAAAATCGAGATGGTATCTTCCACCGTCGGCTCATCGACAAACACCGGCTGGAACCGGCGGGCAAGCGCCGCATCCTTTTCGACATGCTTGCGATATTCGTCGAGTGTCGTCGCACCAACGCAGTGCAGTTCACCGCGAGCCAATGCGGGCTTCAGCAGGTTCGAAGCGTCCATAGCGCCTTCGGCCTTGCCGGCACCGACAAGCGTGTGCATCTCGTCGATGAACAGGATGATCTCGCCATTTGCCGACGTGACTTCGGACAAAACGCCTTTCAGCCGCTCCTCGAATTCACCGCGATATTTCGCACCGGCAATGAGAGCGCCCATATCGAGCGCCATCAATTGCTTGTCTTTCAGTGATTCTGGTACGTCACCATTAACAATACGCAGCGCAAGGCCTTCGGCAATTGCCGTCTTGCCGACGCCCGGCTCGCCAATCAGCACCGGATTATTCTTGGTACGCCGCGACAGGACCTGAATAGTGCGGCGGATTTCATCGTCGCGTCCGATGACAGGATCGAGCTTGCCGGACCGCGCATCAGCCGTGAGATCGCGTGCATATTTCTTCAAGGCATCGTAGGTGTTCTCGGCTGAAGCCGAATCTGCGGTCCGCCCCTTGCGGATATCATTGATGACCGCATTCAGACCGGCAGCAGTGATACCCGCACGGCTCAATATGTCCGCGGTCTTGGCTGACTTTTCGATCGCCATCGCAGTCAGAAGCCGTTCGACAGTAACAAAACTGTCGCCAGCTTTCTGTGCGAGTTCCTCTGCAGTCGTGAAAATCTTGGCCAAGGGCTGGGCAAGATAAAGCTGGCCGTTGCCGCCCGTTACTTTCGGCAAAGCGTCAAGCGCTGCCTGCAAGCCAAGGCGCACATCTGCTATGCGCCCCCCCGCCCGCTCGATCAGCGATGCGGCAAGGCCCTCCTGATCATCGACCAGGACCTTCAACAAATGTTCGGGTGCAAATTGCTGGTGGTTGGATGAGAGGGCAAAGGTCTGTGCTGACTGGATGAACCCCCGGACGCGCTCGGTATATTTTTCAATGTTCATATGGTGTCTCCTTTTACCGACGACCCTTCAAGCGGCATCGCGCGGTGTGTTGGTGACGGGTCCCCTGCAAGAGGCAGACCCATTCGCTCGAAGCAGATATGGGAATATTGTCCGCAGCCTGCAAGATCGGAATTCCAGCTTTTGTTACTGCCTGTGACTTGTTGTTTTAGCACAAAAAGCCCCACCCTCGCCACGCCCTCCTCGGAGTCTGGCCATTGCTTGCATGCTGGGAAGACGGGCGGTCGTCGAAGCGCGTCGTTGTAGATAAGCAATGCGATCCGAAGACCGCCCGTCCGGCGTTTTTGACCCCGTCCGTTCTGCTGGGGAGGCCTCGGCTTTGGGTAAATTGCCCCTTTCGAAGTGCTCGTCCAGCACACGCCAGTCGTAGTACCGGCAGGGGAACCCTTGGACAGAACTTCCCCGGACAGCGGGCCCGTTACCCGCCATCGGAGGCGCCGATCCTCTCCCCACTTCGAACGGCTCCGGAAGCAGTTCCCCGTGGAAAGGACGGGGAGAAGGATAGCTCAGGTTTGGAGAGCGTGGATAAACAGCCACGATTATTTTTGTCTAAGGCTGCTGATTTGCCGGATGGCATTGCCGCTGTGCGTGGTTCGACAAACTCACCATGAGGGAGACGGGTGGGGCTGCAGAGAGCCAGGAACAGCAATGCCGATGCCTGTCATGACGCCTCCGGTTATCATGCAGCCCACCCGTCTCCCTCATGGTGAGCTTGTCGAACCACGCACAGCAGCATTGCCATCCGGCAAATTTTGTACCCCGGATCTGACACTTCTCAACAACAACCCGGAATCAAACCGCCACCCGCAGGCTTCCCCGCGAGTGGCGTAATTTTCGATCCAATCAGATCAATCAGGTCAAACGTCGGATTCGACCGCTGTCCGGCGCTTCTTCACCTCGGCAACGATGCCGGCAGGCGAAAGATCGTTGGCGGTATCCGGAGCACTTGCTTCAGCACCATTTTCCTCCGTGACGCGCGGCCGGGCTGGCCTGCGACCACGCGGTGCGCGGCGTGCTGGCTTTGCTTCGGCAGCCTCTGCCTCGGGTGCCGCCGCAGCGCCATTTTCAACCGGCTGGACCTGTGGCAGAGGTTGGGGTTGACGCTGGCTGACCGTGTCGTCGTCATAAACGACTTCGGCGGGCGTACCCTGAATGATTGGCTGTGGTCCGCTACCGTTGATCGGCTGATGCATCACACGTTCTGGCCGGTCTTGCCGGTCGCGGCGATCCTGACGTTCCGGGCGATCTTGACGCTCCGGTCGGTCCTGGCGATCTTGACGCTGTTGACGATCCTGGCGCTGCGAGAACTCCTGGCGTTCAGGAACCTCCTGACGATCGGTATCGTTGCCGTTACCGTTGCCATTGTTCATGCCATCGTCATCATAGCCGTTCTCATCGTCCTGATCCTGATCCTGATCATCGCGCTGATACTGGACAGGCGCCTGAGCCTGAGCCGCAAGAATGATTCGATTATAGTGCTCGGCGTGCTGGAGATAGTTTTCAGCCATCACGCGGTCACCGGCACTCTGTGCATCCCGTGCAAGAGTGGTATATTTTTCGGCGACGTGCTGAGCATTCCCCCGGATTTTGACATCGGGGCCGTTGCTCTCGTAGTTACGGGACAATGGGTTGGGACCTTTGCTGCGGTTATTATTGTTACCGCGTCCGCGCATGCGCCTATTCTGCTGTACTGGCCTCATACTTATCTCTTTTCAGAAAATCAGGGGCGCTAATTTGCTCACCATTTGAGTCAAAAAGCTTCGCTTCTCAAGTGCCGACCTGAAGCGCGCCCCGCGCTTCAATCGCATCCAAAGTTTCATAAAACTTTTGTGCTGCCGCAAAAACCATTTCCCCAAAGCTATTTCCGAAGAGAAATCAAACACCCGGAATTTCCGTATCAATCTCTTGATAGGCAGACCAGATTTGTTTCGGTTTAGTGCGGTACCCGGAAACTAGCCGTGTTCCAGCCAAATTCCAAGCCTTTTTTCAATCTTTTTACATTGGTGTGAATAAAAGTGCCCTTTCGCGCCCACCAATATCTCTCTGGACAGCAGCCAAAGCGAATTTTTCCTTTGAAAAGATCGCCTCGATATCACTGCGTTGCCCAAAACCGATTTCCAATGCGACCGCACCACCTTGCCTGAGATGCTGCCGGGAGTGCCCGGCAATGATTCGGTAGGGGGCGAGGCCATCCTGCCCGCCATCCAGAGCCCCGATCGGGTCGTGCAGCACAACTTCGCGTTGCAAGCCTTTTATATCGGCGGATGGTATATACGGCGGATTGGAAATAATCATGTCGAATGAGCCACTTATCTCGGAAAACCAATCCGAATGAAGGCCTGCAAAACGATCCGATACGCTGTTGATGTGGGCATTGTCACGCGCCGTATCAAGGGCACCCGCAGAAATATCGACGCCGACTGCGCGCAATCGGCTGAATTGATCAAGCAACGCCAAAGCTATGGCGCCCGTGCCGGTTCCAAGGTCGATCAGGTCCGCGACACCCTGCTCCTCGATACGCTGGCGCAGAAAAGGAATCGCGAGTTCCACCAGGGCTTCGGTGTCGGGCCTGGGCTCGAGTGTATCGGCGGAAAGCCCAAGTTCGATACCGAAGAAGGCGCGCTTGCCGATAATACGATGCACCGATTCGCCATTGATTCGCCGGGTAAGAACTGCGTGAAGCTGCGCAACGATCATCTGGTCGATCGGGAGGGCCGGATTCCGGATCGCCTCGAGCTGATCACAGCCGGTTAGCCATTCGACCAACAGCCGTGCGTCGAGATCGGCGGTTTCGAGTCCCGCTTTCGCTAAAAGAACGCGCGCTTCTCTGTGGACATCGGCAAGGCGCGTCCCATGCTCTACCATGGCGCTCAAAAGCTTTCGTTCATCTGGGCGAGCAACGCTGTCTGGTAGTCGGAGATCAGCGCACCGATGAGTTCATCGAGATCGCCTTCCATGATGCGATCGAGCTTGTAGAGCGTCAGGTTGATGCGATGATCGGTCACCCGCCCTTGCGGGAAATTATAGGTGCGAATGCGCTCGGAGCGATCACCCGAACCAACCTGGCTGCGGCGGGCCTCGGAGCGCTCGCTGTCCGCCTTCTGGCGCTGCATGTCGAACAAGCGCGAGCGCAGCACCTGCATGGCCCGGGCGCGATTCTGGTGCTGCGACTTCTCTGCCTGCACGACGACGATACCGGAAGGAATGTGCGTGATACGCACCGCCGAGTCGGTCGTGTTGACGTGCTGACCGCCCGATCCCGACGCGCGCATCGTATCGATGCGGATATCGTCGGGACGGATATCGATGTCGATTTCCTCGGCTTCGGGCAGTACGGCAACTGTCGCGGCGGACGTGTGGATGCGGCCACTCGCCTCGGTATCGGGAACGCGTTGCACCCGGTGTACGCCCGATTCGAACTTCAGCTTGGCAAAAACGCCCTTGCCCGAAACCATGGCGATCACTTCCTTGTAACCGCCGGCCTCGCCGTCGCTGGCCGATATCAGCTCGACGCGCCATCCGTTTGCGGCCGCGAAGCGCTCATACATGCGAAACAGGTCACCGCCGAACAGCGCTGCTTCGGAACCGCCGGTACCGGCGCGGATTTCGAGGATGGCGTTGCGCTCGTCGGCGACGTCTTTCGGCAAAAGGAGGACCTGGATATCCTTCTCCAGTTCCTCGACGCGCTCCTCGATGTCGGGCAGCTCGGCTTCCGCCAGTTCACGCATGTCCTTGTCGGTGGTGCCGTCATCGAGCATTGCTTGCAACCCTTCCGCTTCACTGCGTGCAGCGAGCAGATCGCGGATCTTGGCGACCACGGGCTCAAGCTCAGAATACTCCGAAGCCAGCCTCACATAGGTTTCGGAATCAGGATTGCTCGCCATCTGCGTCTCCATCATGGAGAAACGCTTCAGCAGCTGATCCATACGATCCTGCGGAATAGAACTCACTCAAACCTCACAATGGGACGCCAGCTCGCTCTGCGAACTTGGTCAGGACATGGCGCAACGACCCGGTTTCGCCGTGATTGTCGATCGCATCGGCGAGTTGCGCGGTAAGTTCTGCCACATCGACAGTGCCGAGCATGGCCTTGATCGGGCCGATCGAAGCGGGCGACATCGAGATGGAGCGATATCCAAGCCCGATCAGCGCCATGGCAGAAAGCGGCTTTCCCGCCATTTCACCGCACAGCGTCACGTCCGTGTTGTTGCGGTTGCCGGCATCGGCGATCTGACGCAACACCCGCAAGAAGGGCACCGACAGATTGTCGAACCGATTGGTGATGATCGAATTGCCGCGATCGACGGCCATGACGAATTGAAACAGATCGTTCGAGCCAACCGAGACAAAATCCACCACCGACATCAGTTCGTCGAGCTGCCACAGCAACGATGGCACCTCGACCATTGCTCCGATCTTGACACGCGTCGGCAGATTGTGGGCGAAGCGTGACAGGTGCTGCACCTCACGATTGATCAGTTCGCTGGCCTTGCGCACTTCTGCCACTTCCGTGACCATCGGCAGCATCAGCCGGAGTTCGCGCCCACCGGCCGCTTTCAAAAGCGCGCGAACCTGCGTACGCAACAGGCCCGGGCGATCGAGCGTCAGGCGGATCGCCCGCCAGCCCATGGCCGGGTTTTCTTCATTGGCATCGCTGCGGAAATAGGGCAGCACCTTGTCGCCGCCTATATCGAGCGTCCGGAATGTCACCGGCTTGTCGCCAGCGGCATCCAATACGGAGCGATAGAGCCGCTCCTGCTGTTCGGCACGCGGGAAAGTCGAGGCGACCATGAATTGAAGTTCTGTACGGAACAGGCCGATACCGGCAGCACCAGCTTCCACCAATTGCGGCAGGTCGACGAGCAGACCGGCATTCATCAGGAGCGAAATATGCACTCCATCCTTCGTCATCGACGGCTGGTCGCGCAATTCCCGGTAAAGCGCCTGACGCTTGGCGCGGAACTTGACCTTCTCGGTGTAGGCGGCTTCCACGTCCGACTGCGGCCGCAAATGAACGCGGCCATCGTCACCATCGACGATCACAGCGTCGTTGTTTTCGGCCATGGAGACGACGCCCTTGACCTGCCCGGCAACCGGGATGCCCATGGCGCGGGCTACGATCACCACGTGGCTGGTCGCGGCACCATCTTCGAGCACAAGACCCCGCAAGCGTTCGCGCGGATAGTCGAGGAGCTCTGCGGCGCCCATCGAGCGTGCGATGATGATGGCGTCCTTGGCGAGGGAACCCGCCATGGTCTTGACGTCCCGGCCCATCAGCTGGCGCAGCAAACGGTTGGCGAGGTCGTCGAAATCGCTCAGCCGCTCGCGCATATAGGGATCTGTCAGATGCATCATCCGGGCGCGGGTATCGCTTTGCACCTTTTCAACTGCGGCTTCCGCCGTCAGGCCGTTGCGAATTGCCTCTTCGAGACGCCGCACCCAACCCGTATCGTGTGCGAACATGCGATAGGCTTCGAGCACCTCGCGATGCTCGCCCTCGAAGGCCACATCGCGGCGCGACAACATGTCGTCGATCGAAATGCGCAATGAACCGAGCGACGTTTCGAGCCGGTCGATTTCCGTGTCGATGTTTTCGTTGAATAGGTTTGTGACGACAATACGCGGCTCATGCAGCACGACGTGCCCGAGGCCCACGCCATCGTTGAAGGCGCTGCCACTGAAGCTCATGGGCTTGCCCATGTCGAGTTCGACCCCAGGCCGCGCAAGCCGCGTCAGACTGCCGGCGGCAACCATTTCCGCCAGCACCATGGCCGTCGTTTCGAGCGCTTCGACCTCATCCTCGCGATAGACGCGTTTTGTCCGGTTCTGAACGACGAGGACGCCCAGGGTGCGCCCTGCCCGGAGGATCGGCACACCAAGGAATGAATTGTAGACCTCCTCGCCCGTCTCCGGCAGATAGGCGAAGGCCGGATGCGTCTGCGCGTCGGTCAGATTGAGCGGGCGGGCGCTCGCTGCGATGGTGCCGACGAGGCCCTGTCCAAGACGCAATTGCGCCAGATGCACTGCAGACGGGTTCAAACCTTCGGTCGCGTAAAGTTCCAGGACACCGTCGGAGCGAAGCACGTAGAACGAACACACCTCCGCAACCATGTTCTGCGCAATATCGCGAACGATCCGGTCAAGCCTCTCCTGCGGCTCAAGCGCCTCCGCCATCAATTCGCGAAGACGCTTCAGCATGACACGGGGACCTGTTGTCTGCTCGCGCGTTGGCACTGGGGCCCTTTCTCCATAAGAATACCGGCAAGACCGGATGGCCTCACCGCATTCGAGTGATCATGTCAGCCAGCGACGCGGCCGACAAACATTTTCTTGATTCTAGGTCGTGAACTCATAAATCTGATGGAAATGGTATGAGGCCATCTTTTCGGATACAAGGAGCAAAGGCGATGGAAATGTTTTTCCATTTTCGAGCCTTTGCGACGCTGTTGCCGGGAAGATGGACCATATCCTCCGGACGCCGAAACGGCTGCAAGCTGCAATGTCGAACCGTTCGGCCGGGGGAAAGGCCCCGCCCTTCACGTTTCTCCTCGCATCTTCTTGCCGTTTCAGACGCCATTTCTACCAGATTTATGAGTTTACGACCTAATGCTTATCCAGACCGTACACAGAATGCAAAGTGCGTACGGCAAGTTCCGCATACGGGCCATCAATTAGAATGGAAATCTTGATCTCCGAGGTCGTGATGGCCCGGATGTTGATACCCTTGTCTGCCAGCGCGCGGAACGCCGTTGCGGCAACACCCGCATGACTACGCATGCCAATACCGATGACCGAAACTTTGACCATGCCGGCTTCCGACTGGATGATATCGCAGCCGATCTCCGCCTTGACCTTTTCGAGGACCACGAGAGCCTTGTCGAGATCGCCCGAAGGCACGGTAAAGGTCATGTCGGTCTTGGTGCCGTCCTCGGAAACATTCTGGACGATCATGTCGACATTGATATGAGACTCGGCGAGCGGGCCAAAAATGGCGGCGGATATACCCGGACGGTCGGCAACACGGCGCAGCGAAATCTGGGCTTCGTCCTTGGCGTAGGCAATTCCTGTGACAACCTGCTGTTCCACGATTTCTTCCTCGTCGCAAATAAGTGTTCCGGGCGGATTGATGAGATCACCCATGCCCGGCGCATCGGGGTCCTCGAAACTGGACCTGACAAAGGTGCGTACTTTGTGCACCATGGCAAGCTCGACGGACCGCACCTGCAGGACTTTCGCGCCGAGGGATGCCATTTCCAGCATTTCTTCGAACGAAATCCGTGACAGCCGCCGCGCCTTCGGTTCGACGCGCGGATCGGTCGTGTAGACACCATCGACGTCGGTATAGATATCACATCGATCGGCCTTTACCGAAGCTGCGATTGCAACCGCACTGGTATCCGAACCGCCGCGTCCCAGTGTGGAAATGCGATTGTCCGGACCAATGCCCTGAAATCCGGAGATCACAGCCACCTGGCCTTCGGCGAACCGCTCGATCAAGAACGAACCATCGATATCAAGAATACGGGCAGCACCATGAGCGTTGTCAGTCTTGATCGGAATTTGCCAGCCTTGCCAGGAACGGGCGTGCACACCCATCGCCTGCAGGGCGATTGCAAGCAGACCAGCCGTCACCTGCTCACCTGATGCGACAATTGCATCATACTCGCGCGCGTCGTGCATTGGCGATGTCTGCCGCGTCCAGGCCACGAGCTCATTGGTCTTCCCGGCCATGGCGGAAACCACAACAGCGACCTCATGTCCCGCATCGACTTCGCGTTTGACGTGCCTGGCCACATTACGGATGCGGTCAATATCGGCCACCGAAGTGCCGCCGAATTTCATCACAATGCGTGCCATGGGAAGGTACCGTTCTGGAATGCCTGAAATATATTGGTGAGGAGCCGCTTGAATCGAAAGAGCCACCCGCCAAATGAATGCGGCTCCCATACCGAAAATATCGCCGGACTGCAAGAACGCCCGGCGGCTGTTTGAACTATCGCCCACTCTGGAAGAACGACGCGCCCGCGGCCGCAGCGGGCAATTGCAATGATAGTGGTGTTCGTCGTAAACATTCCGTTCGCTGATTTAGAGGAGACGCAGCATGGACCGATTCACCGGCGGCTGCCTGTGCGGCAACGTCCGAATTGTGGCGTCGGGACGACCGTACCGGGTTGGTCTTTGTCACTGCCTCGACTGCCGCAAGCATCATGGGGCCCTTTTCTACGCTGCCGCCGTATTTCCTCAGGGTGCAGTAACGATCGACGGCGAAACACGCGACTACGCCGGACGGTTTTTCTGTCCCCGGTGCGGCTCATCCGTTTTCGCCCGCACCGCAGACGAAATCGAAGTGCACCTGGGCGCTTTGGATGCCCCAGACCAACTGATGCCGACCTACGAAAGCTGGATCGTCCGTCGCGAGTCGTGGTTGCCGCCGTTTCCGCTCAAGAGACGTTACGACCATGGTCGTGAAGCCGCTAGTCGCTTTGAGGATTAGAGCGGTCTACTCGAAAGCAGAATGCCGGGTACGGCTTGACATTTTTTGCTGGAAGGGTCCACTCGAAGAGAGCAACAAGGACAGAACCGATGGCAACAGCACAGCGCACGACAATTGACGACGCGGAAGTCGAGCGTTTCTCGCGCATGGCAGCAGAATGGTGGAATCCGCAAGGCAAATTCCGTCCCTTGCACAAGTTCAATCCCACACGCCTTGCCTATATCAAGGAGAAAGTCTGCGCCCACTACGGCATCGATCCGAATGTCCCGGCACCCTTCGCGGGCTTGCGTATTCTTGATATTGGTTGCGGCGGCGGCCTTCTGTGCGAACCCATGGCGCGCCTTGGGGCGACAGTCGTGGGGGCCGATGCCGGCGAAACAAATATCGAAGTTGCGAAGATCCACGCGGCGCAGAGCGGGCTCTCGATCGATTATCGCGCAACGACGGCCGAAGCTCTCGCCGATGCGGGAGAACAGTTCGACGTGGTCCTGAATATGGAAGTCGTCGAGCACGTTGCCGATGTCGAGCTCTACATGTCTGCCTGTTCCCAAATGGTCAAACCCGGCGGCATGACCTTTGTCGCCACGATCAACCGGACTTTGAAAGCGCTCGGCCTTGCCATATTCGGTGCGGAGTATGTGCTTCGCTGGTTGCCGCGCGGAACGCACCAATATGAAAAGCTGGTCCGCCCGGAAGAACTGGAAACTGCCTTGTCGCAGGCCGGTCTGGATATCGTGGAAAAAGTCGGCGTAAGTTACAATCCGCTGGCGGATAGCTGGAACAGATCAAACGACACGAGCGTCAACTACATGGTCCTGGCTACCCGGCCGGCTTAGCGGTTGCCGCCATCTGCTGCTGGGCCTTTGTGGTCATCAACACGCCGATGGTGATGATCGCCGCACCGATCCAGGTTGCGAGCTGATAGACCTCACCAAGAAAAAGCGTTCCGGCGAGTAATGCAACTGCCGCGCCGACATAACCGATCTGGCTGAGATAGACCGGCCCGCCAACAGCCTGCAACCGGAAATACAGCGCAAACATGCAAGCTGACGCCAGAACCTGGACAAAGACAAGCCATGGCACAGCGCCGAGTGGTTCAACGGGGAATGTGCCTGTCATCAAGAAAATAATCGGAACCAGTAGCACCGCTGTGGTCAAATGGCTGCCAGCTGCAAGCTCGGTCGGATCAGCACCTTTAGGCCAGTCGATCGTACGATAGACATTGCCGAGAGCAAGCAGGACCGGGATGAGCAAGCCAATCGCTACCCAGAGAGGTTCAGCCGGCTGGCCGACCTGACCGCGGGTAAATCCCACGAGCACTGCCCCGGCAAAGCCGGTAAATATGCCGAGAAGTCCGAGGAGGTTTGGGCTGCGCATCTTGAAAAGGATGGAAAGCAGAAGGGTGAACACAGGGGACAACGTGTACATGATCCCCGTAAACCCTGAGCCGAGGTGCGGAATCGCCGAGAGGGTCATGAGGTTGGGAATGGCATAGGAGATCAATGCGGCGACGAGGTAGTACCGCATCATACGCGGACGCTTTCCCATAAGCAGAAAGGCGGCCAGCAGCACCGTCCCTGCGCCGATCGAGATAACGAACGCCCATAGAGATGGCGCAATGCCCGCGGCAAAAGCCAATTTGCCGAATGGAAGCGTCAACCCCAGAAAAGCGCCCGTCAACACGAGCAGCGCGGGAGCGGAATTCAGAAATGGCATGGAATTCATCCGGTTAGTCAGAATCGACTACCGCACCATAGACATCGCCATCAGCCTATCAAGATCAATTGTGATCGTCGGGAAACACCGGCAGCGGCATCACATCGACACCGTCATCCACGAGCGCTTCGACTTCGTCGCGCGTCGCCTCGCCATAGATGCCGCGCTGTTCTGCCTCGCCGAAGTGAATTTTGCGGGCTTCCTCGGCAAAATCACTGCCAACATAGTCGGAGTTTTCGCGAACCTTCTTGGCCATTTCACGTAGTTCACTGGCCATCTTGCTCATCGCGATGGCGATCTTTTCCTTCTGGCGGCCAGTGGCAACCGACGGCGCCATCAGGGCCTTGCCGACTTTGTGCGAACCACAGACGGGGCAGGAAACGAGCTGCTTCTGCGCTTGCGTGTCAAAATCGTCATTACTGCGAAACCAGCCTTCGAACTCATGGTCATGGTCGCAGTGGAGGGAAAATCGAATCATGATGCGGCGTTGAACCTCGTCGCCTGTCCATCGTTTTCCACGACAACCCCGAATGGCCTGGCGTTCTTGAGGTTGGGCACCTTCGTTCGCGCCGCTGCACTCAGTGCCGGATCGATATCTGCCACAATAACCGCAGGTTCCGCATGATCGGCTTCCGCCAAAACCTCGCCCCACGGCGCGACGATGATGGAATGACCATAGGTTTCCCGGCCATCCTCATGCACACCGCCCTGCGCCGCCGAAATCATGAAGGCGCCATTCTCGATCGCACGCGCCCGCTGGAGCACGTGCCAATGCGCTTCGCCGGTCTGCCGGGTGAAGGCGGCAGGTGCCGAGATCACCGATGCACCGGCCAGCGCCTGGGCGCGGAACAATTGCGGGAAACGTACGTCATAGCAGATGGCTAGACCGAGCCGCGCAAAAGGCAGATCGATCACGACCGTATCGGCGCCCGGCGCATAGACAGCCGATTCCCGCCAGCTCTCACCATTGTCGAGATCGACGTCGAACATGTGGATCTTGTCATAGCGCGTGAGAACATTGCCGTCCGGCCCGAAGAGAAACGCGCGGTTGGCAATCTTGCCATCATCGCGGGCAATCGCAGTCGATCCTATATGCAGATGAATCCCGTGCTTGGCCGCAAGTTCTGAGGCAGTGCGTACGATGATATCGTCGCTCTCACTTTTCAAAACGCTGGCAAGCGCCTTGCGATCGCGCTGCAGTGAACCGGTCATTTCCGGCGTCTGGACGTAGACGGCACCCTGGCCGGCAGCCTCGGCAACATAGGTCGCAAGATCGGCGGCATTGGCTTCCGGGTCTGTGCCCGAGCGCATCTGGATGGCGGCAGCGCGAAATGAACTCATATCATCGTCCTCAAGCGAGTTCGCCGGTCTTCAACAATGTGTCGAGACGGCCCTGATTTTCCAGCGCATACAGATCATCGCAACCACCGACATGGGCTTCGCCGATGAAGATTTGCGGAAATGTCGTGCGCCCATTGGAGCGCGCCAGCATTTCCTGACGGGCGGCGGGCTCCATCGAGGCATTGTGCTCGGTAAAAGCGACGCCCTTTTTAGACAAAAGGCTTTTGGCGGCTGTACAATACCCACAACCGTTACGCGTATAGATTGTTACATTAACCATTCGAAAGCTCCGTTTGCCTTTCTATATAGGCATCAAAACTTCAGGCGAAAAGACCTGTTTTTGCGCATGAGTAGTGTTCGAGCCTGATCGAAAATTCGCCATGGGGTGGCGAAAATGGTGGTTTTTGAGCACCGAAGCGCAGCGTACGTTTGGTACGTGAGCATCGGAGCGCAGAAAAACGCCATTTGCAGCCCGTCATGGCGAATTTTCAGAGAGACAATTCTTTCGATAGCACCCGGCCGAACGTCAGAACATCGACGCTCACGGCGCCGCCTCGAAGCAAGGCGCGGGCGGCGGCTTTTACGGTCGCGCCAGTTGTATAGACGTCGTCAATCAAGAGTACGTTGCGGCCGCGCACCTTGATTTCCTGCGTCACGGGCACCTTGAACGCACCGCGCACATTGGCGACACGCTCATTCAGGCCGAGGCCCACTTGCTGTTTCGTCTGTTTAATGCGTTTGAGCGCATCCGGATCAAATGCCTTGCCGCTCGACCGCGCCAGATGCCGGGCAAGTTCGGCGGATTGGTTGAACCTGCGAAACCAGAAACGCCGCGCGTGCAGCGGGACCGGCACGATAATATCGCAGTCATCCAGCAATTCGCCACCGGCGCGCACCATCCAGCGTGCCATCCATGGCCCCAGATCGGTACGATCATTATATTTGAGCCGGTGCACCAAATCGCGGATGACACCTTCGTGCACGGCGACCGAACGGGCGCGCCGGAACGGGGGCGGTTCGGCAATGGCCTCTGCGGAGAGGATTTCGGCGCCGAGATCATGGCTGAAGGGGATGCCAAGCACCGGACAATAGGGTTTCTCGATGAAACGCACCTTCGACCAGCATTGACCGCACAGTGAGCCTGGCTCGGCGACATGCTTGTCGCAGCCGGCGCAAACCGGCGGAAACAGCAGTCCAAACAACCCATTGGTTGCGCTGTGCGCGAGGTGGCTTATCGCTGCCCCGATGGTTTTCATTGCAATTCGCTCCAAGGCGACGCATCTAAAGCAATTCCAGCAAAGGTGTGTAGCGGTTTTGCGTCCGGAATTGCGGCCAAATTGACAGACTATACGACATCAGAGAAATCCGGAATGGATCGGCATCAGGTCTTCGATCGAAATTTATTGCTGACGAGGCGTTTGCGCGCTTGGCGACAACATGGAAATTCCGCTGATTTCCTGCTTGCACGCGCTTGCGAAGATCTGGAAGAGCGCCTGTCCACTGTTGAACGTCAATTCGATGTTGCCGTGGATCTGGCGAGCCACACGGGTCTCGCCGCGCGCGCAATCCAGCGATCCGGCAAGGCCACAACAATCGTGCGTGTCGAGCACGCGCGGCAGTTTCTCGACAATGCGTTTCCAGCAGTCGTCGCGGATGAGGAGATTCTGCCGCTAAAACCGGCCAGCATCGACCTCATCGTGTCACTATTGTCTTTGCATCTCACCAACGACACGCCGGGCACCTTCTTGCAAATCCGTCGCGCGCTGAAACCCGATGGCCTCTTCCTCGGTGCGATGGCCGGCGAGAATACCCTGGCGGAATTGCGCGAATGCTTGCTGGCGGCTGAGAGCGAGATTTATGGCGGTGCCTCTCCCCGCGTTGTGCCCTTTGCCGACGTCCGCGACGTCGGCGGCCTGTTGCAGCGTGCGGGTTTCACCTTGCCGGTCACCGATATAGAGACCTATACGGTGCGCTACGACTCGGCCTTCGCCCTGATGCGTGACCTGCGCGCCATGGGCATGCAGAATATCCTCATTGGACGGTCGCGCCGGCCATTGACGCGGCATTATTTCATGCGGGTTGCGGAGATATATGCGGAACGCTTCAGCGATCCCGACGGCCGGATCAGGGCGACGTTCTCGTTCATCTGGATGTCAGGGTGGGCTGCGCACGAATCGCAGCAGAAGCCCTTGAAACCCGGCTCCGCCAAGGCATCGCTGGCCGATTTCCTCAAGGATGTCGAGAAGCTCGAAAAGAAATAACTGTCAGCAGTCGCCGATCTTCGAGCCATCGCTGTTCAATATACAGACCGCCTTGGGCGAAGACTGCAGTACGCTGCGGCGAATGGTATAGGTAGACGTGGTTATCGGTTCGAGCTTCTTGATCGATCCGGTCTGGATCTCATCGATGGAACGGCTGGTCGAATAATCGACGACAGCCTGCGAACCGCGGTCGGCGAGCGGCGCAATGATCAGAGCCAGCGCAACGGCTGCGGAACCGAACAGCAACGTGATCCGTAGGATTCCTCCGGCTGCACCCGAAAGAGCGCTCGGTTGCAACAGTTCATCATCGAGATAGTCGTTCTTACGCCCCATGCCCCACCTGAAATACGCGTCAAGATTAACTAAAAGTCGCTCAATCAGGTGAAGGATCAATTAAGCATCAGAGTTAACGCGGCAAGAATATAATTTGCGGTTGAAATTCACAGCCAGTTTGGAAAGTCGCTGCGGCGAGTCAGATGGCGTGGTTTCCGAGAACCGGAGCGCAGCGTACATAAAGTACGTGAGCACCGGAAGCACAGAGAACCGCGTCAGATGACCGCCGCAGTAGACTTTCAAGACGGGCTGTTAGAGAAGATCGACAAGGAACGGGATAAGCGGAATATCTGCCGGCGGCATTGGATAGTCGCGCATGTCCTTTGGGCGTACCCATTTGAGAACCTGCCCCTCCATTCCGCGGGGTATTCCCTCATAGCGCCGGCAGATGAACAACGGCATCAGCAGATGGAAGGTTTCGTAGGTGTGGCTGGCAAAGGTTAGCGGCGCGAGGCAAGCCGGTTTGACGATGATGCCGAGTTCTTCGTGCAGTTCGCGGATCAGGCTTTCCTCGGGCGTTTCTCCCGGATCGACCTTGCCGCCCGGAAACTCCCAGAGGCCGGCGAGCGATTTTCCTTCCGGACGCTGCGTCAGCAACACCCGGCCATCAGCGTCGAGCAGCGCACAGGCCGTCACGAGAAGGATCGGATGTTCGCTCATGTCTCGGGCGCCTGCCGGTAAGCATAGCGATAAGCTTCGTTGAAGCCCATTTGCTCGTAGAGAGCGATGGCGCCCGTATTCGCTATTTCGACCTGCAACCATGCCTTCTTCGCGCCGTGCTGCAGGGCCCATTTCAATGCCGATTTTATGATTGTCCGGCCGAGGCCCACGCGACGCCGGTTTGCCGCCGTTCCGATGTTGAACAGACCCGCCAATGCCCCATCCTGCACACATATCGCCGTTGACACCGGGACGGCGCCCTCTTCGATGACGAACAAGCCCTTGGATGGGCGAATAGCATTGATAACTTCGAAGAGGCCAGGTTTCAGCGCAGCGTTGTCTCCCTGCACCTGCAAGGCGGCATCGATGAACCTGCCTATATCTTTGAGCGGAATTTGATCGATTGCGTCCGAAAGATCGACATTTGCCAGATCGACCACCATGACCATGGATTCGTCGAAACGTGCCCAGCCGAGTTCTTCGAGGTACTGGTCCAGCGCTTCTGGCGCGAGCGGTGACTGGCGGAAAATCGGCGGCCTGCCATAGGCGCGAAACCGTTGTGCGGCACGCGCCACTCGCTGTTCGAGATTGTCGGTATCACCGGGATCGAGCGGATTGACCGAGTTCAAACGCTTCGACGGGTGGCTGGCCGTCATGCGAATTGCCCAGCTTCCATCATAATGCACCGACGATGCGGGCCAGGACCGGAAACCAACCGCCTCAAACTGTCTGATTTGGGCTAACTGCATGCGTGATTCCTATCAAAGCCCAAATGAAAATTCGTCCGGACGCGGCGAAAATAGTGGTTTTCGAGCACCGAAGCGCAGCGTACATTTGGGTACGTGAGTATCGGAGCGCAGAAAAACGCCATTTGCAGCCCGTCATGGCGAATTTTCGTTGGGCTTTCAGCTGCGATAATCGCCATTGATCGCCACATATTCCTTGGTCAGATCACAGGTCCAGACAGTCGCCTTGCCTTTGCCGAGACCTATGTCGACACGGATCTTGATATCGTCATTCTTCATATAGGCGGAGGTCGCTTCTTCCGAATAGTCCGGATCGCGCTCACCTTCGCGGGCAACGCGGATATCCCCGAACCAGATCGCCAGCCGGTCGCGGTCGGCCGGTTCCCCAGCCTTGCCGACGGCCATGACGATGCGGCCCCAATTGGCGTCCTCGCCAGCAGCAGCGGTCTTGACCAGCGGCGAATTTGCAATCGACAACGCGATGCGCTTGGCGGAGCGCGCGGAGGTCGCACCCGTTACGCTGATTTCAAGCATCTTGCGTGCGCCCTCGCCGTCGCGCACTACTTGCAGCGCGAGATCCTTCAGAACGCGGTCAAGTGCTTTGGCGAAAGACTTGAGGCGCTTGTCCTTGAGCTTCGTAACAGGCGCAGCGCCCCGCTCGGCAGCTGATCCGGTAGCGAAAAGCAGCAGTGTGTCGGATGTCGATGTATCGCTGTCGACGGTGACGGAATTGAAGCTCTTGCCAACGGATTTCGACAGCAGCTTCTGCAGCACGTCGGCCGCAATCGGTGCATCGGTGGCAACGAAAGACAGCATCGTGGCCATGTCCGGCGCGATCATGCCAGCACCCTTGGCGATGCCGTTGATTGTCACCGGCACGCGGCCCAGCAGCACGGTTTCGGTTGCGACCTTGGGAAACGTATCGGTCGTCATAATGGCGCTCGCGGCATCTTGCCAGCGCTCGGCAACGGCATTCTTCGTCATGTCCGCCAGAAGATGACTGAATTTACCCGCATCGAGCGGCTCGCCGATCACGCCGGTCGATGCAAGAAAAATCTGGTGAGGCTTGCAACCCACAGCCTTTGCGGCCGCTGCAGCTGTCAACTTGGCAGACTCGCGACCCTTTTTCCCGGTAAAGGCATTGGCATTGCCGGAATTGACAACAACGGCCCGCGCCGTGCCACCCTCAAGACTTGTACGGCAGTAATCCACGGCTGCCGAAGGGCATTTGGACCGTGTGAATACACCGGCCACGGCCGTCGGCCGATCGAATACGATGAGCAAAACGTCTGTTCGGCCCTTGTATTTGATACCGGCTTCAGCTGTGGCGATCTTTACCCCGTGAATTTCCGGCATGGTCGGAGAGTGTTTCGGAGCCAGCGGAGAGACGGACGTGGACATGGGACCTCGCAAGGGTTGACGAAGTGAGCGCTGATTATCTCTCCCCTTGTGGGAGAGAAAGGGTTTTCCTGGATTTAGCCCCTTTGCTAAATCCTTGGAAAATCCAAGTGAGGGGATTTCAAAAGAACGTGCAGTTTCCCCTCTCTGGCGATTTCTAGCACTTAGCGATAGCTAAGGTGCTGAAATCGCTTTCTCCCCCACAAGGGGGGAGATAAACCGGCACCGTATTACTGTTGGGCTTCGGTTGCAGCCTTGATCGCAGCTCCCGTTGCTGGATCGGTATATTCGATCTTCAGATCGCCGCGGTCCTTCTTTACCAGCTCCATATACTTCTCGCGAATGAGGATCGATTTCACCTGGTCCTTGACCTGATCGAATGCCGGCGGCTGCTGGGTACGCTTGTCCTCAAGCTTGATTACATGGAAGCCGAACTGGGTCTGGACAGGTTCCTTGGTGTACTGGCCGACTTCCAGCGCGTTTGCTGCCTTGTCGAATTCCGGCACCATCTGGCCTGGTCCGAAATAACCGAGATCGCCGCCCTGGGCAGCAGAGCCGTCCGTCGATTTCTCCTTGGCAACGTCTTCGAATTTTGCTCCGCCATCGAGCTGCTTGATGATGGCTTCGGCTTCTTCCTTGGTCTTCACCAGAATGTGACGGGCGCGGACCTCATTTTGTGGCGGCATCGCTGCGATTTCCTTATCGTAGCGAGCGCGAATGTCAGCGTCGGTGATCTTGTCGACGACCTGCTGTTTGAAGTAGTCATTGTGCAGGGCGCGGTCCTTCAGAAACTCGAGACGAGCCTGGAACTCAGGGGTCTGGTCAAGCTTTTCGGCTTCAGCCTTCGCTGCAAGTGACTTGATATCGATAATGGCAGCCAGAGCGGCCAAACGCCGCTGGTCATCAGGCAGCTTGGCGAATTGCGGATCGAGGTCCGCAGAAATCTGGTCTACGTCCTTGTTTGTGATCTTGCTGCCGTTGATCGTTGCAAGCACTTTATCGGGATCGGCCTTGGCAGTATCTGCCTGTGCGGCATCCGGCTTGGCAGGTTCCGTTTTGCCGGCTTCCTGGGCCATTGCCACGGAAGATATACTGGTCAAAAGTGCAGCGACAGTCATTAATGAAAGGGTTTTACGCAATTGGTTCATGGGTCAATTTCTCCTTGGGAGGACCGGTACGGGCTATGAATACGGCAGAATTTTGCCATGAGGCTGCGATCGATCGCGTGTTGCTTCAACATTGACATCATTCGTGCCCCCTCTTATCTGTCCATCGGCTTTGCGTCCAGATAGCTTGGCAACTGATAGACTTATACCTTGGGCTTGGTGTCCGTATTGTATCAGGCGTCTTGAATGTCAGGCTTTGGATGCCTCAAATGCCACAGTTGCTGGCAAAACGTATTATAGAGAGGACCAGGGATGGTCAGTTTCGGCGGCCTCGCCCGCAAGATTTTCGGCTCCTCGAATGAGCGCCGCGTCCGCAGCTTCAAACCCCGTGTTGACCAGATCAATGCGCTTGAGGCAGAAATCTCGTCGCTTACGGACGATGAGCTCAAGGCAAAAACCGCGGAGTTTCGCGAAAAGCTCGCCAATGGAACCAAACTCGACGATCTGCTTGTTCCGGCTTTTGCCGTGGCACGTGAGGCCGCCAAGCGCGTTCTTGGCATGCGCCCCTTCGACGTCCAGCTGATCGGCGGCATGGTCCTTCACAATGGCGGCATTTCCGAGATGCGCACCGGCGAAGGCAAAACGCTTGTCGCTACCCTGCCGGTCTATCTCAATGCGCTGGAAGGCAAAGGCGTTCATGTCGTCACTGTGAACGACTACCTCGCCACCCGCGATGCGCACTGGATGGGCCAGATCTATAATTTCCTCGGCCTCTCCTATGGCATCATCGTGCACGGTCTCGACGATGAAGAGCGTGCCAAGGCCTATAACGCCGATATCACCTACGCCACCAACAACGAACTCGGCTTCGACTACCTGCGCGACAATATGAAATATGAGCGCGCCCAGATGGTGCAGCGTCCGCACAACTACGCGATCGTCGACGAAGTGGATTCGATCCTCGTCGATGAAGCGCGCACGCCGCTGATCATTTCCGGCCCGCTCGACGACCGGTCCGATTTCTACAATCTCATCGATACGTTCATCAAACCATTGAACCCTGAAGACTATGAGATCGACGAGAAGCAAAAGACCGCGATCTTTACCGAAGAGGGCACCGAGAAGCTCGAAAATCTCCTGAAGGAAGCCGGGCATCTCAAGGGCGAAGGGCTTTACGACATCGAGAACGTTGCTGTCGTTCACCACGTCAACAATGCCCTGCGTGCGCACAAGCTTTTCCAGAAGGACAAGGACTACATCGTTCGCAATGACGAAATCGTCATCATCGATGAGTTCACCGGCCGCATGATGCCGGGCCGCCGCTTCTCGGAAGGTTTGCACCAGGCGCTTGAAGCCAAGGAACATGTGACGATCCAGCCGGAGAACCAGACACTGGCCTCGATCACCTTCCAGAACTATTTCCGCATGTACAAGAAGCTTGCCGGCATGACCGGCACGGCTTCCACTGAAGCGGAAGAATTCGGCAATATCTACGGTCTCGAAGTGACGGAAATTCCGACCAATCTTCCCGTTCAGCGTCTCGACGAGGACGACGAGGTCTACCGCACCGTCGAAGAAAAATACAAGGCGATCGTTCGCGATATTCGTGAAGCCACGGCCAAGGGCCAGCCTATTCTCGTTGGCACCACGTCGATCGAGAAATCCGAGCAACTGGCTGAACGCCTGCGCAAGGAAGGTTTCAAGGACTTCCAGGTCTTGAATGCCCGCTATCACGAGCAGGAAGCCCATATCGTCGCGCAAGCCGGTGTTCCAGGTGCAATCACCATCGCCACCAACATGGCAGGTCGTGGTACCGACATTCAGCTTGGCGGCAATCTCGAAATGCGCATAGCGCGCGAACTCGACGATATGGCCGAGGGCGAAGAGCGCAAGGCAAAAGAAGCCGCGATCCGCGCTGACATCGCCAAGCTCAAGGAAAAAGCACTTGCGGCCGGCGGGCTTTACGTCCTTGCGACCGAACGCCATGAAAGCCGCCGTATCGACAATCAGTTGCGTGGCCGTTCAGGCCGCCAGGGCGATCCCGGCCGCTCGAAGTTCTTCCTGTCGCTGCAGGACGATCTGATGCGGATTTTCGGTTCCGAACGCATGGACGGCATGCTGCAGAAGCTTGGCCTCAAGGAAGACGAAGCCATCGTCCATCCCTGGATCAACAAGGCGCTGGAAAAAGCGCAGAAGAAGGTCGAGGCGCGCAACTTCGATATCCGCAAGAACCTTCTGAAATATGACGACGTGATGAATGATCAGCGTAAGGTGATCTTCGAGCAGCGCATCGAATTGATGGACAGCACGGATCTCAGCCAGACCACCAGGGAAATGCGCGAGGATGTGGTTGACGATCTCATCGCGCGCTATACGCCTGAAGGCGCTTACGCGGAACAATGGAAGATCGCCGAGCTTGACGAGGATGTGCGCAACGTCCTCAATCTCAATCTGCCGATCACCGAATGGGCCCTCGAAGACGGCATTACGCCAGATGATATCCGGGAGCGCCTGACGGAAGCCGTCGAGAAGGCAGCCGCCGATCGTGCCGAGCGGTTCGGTCCGGAAATCATGGCCTATGTCGAGAAGTCTGTCATTCTCCAGACCCTCGATGCCCTGTGGCGCGAACATCTGGTCAATCTCGATCATCTTCGCTCCGTCGTCGGCTTCCGCGGTTACGCCCAGCGCGACCCGCTCAACGAATACAAGAGCGAAGGCTTCGAACTCTTCCAGACGCTGCTGGCCAATTTGCGCCAGAACGTGACCAGCCAGTTGATGCGCGTGGAACTCGTGCGTGAAGCTGCAAGCGCGCCCGAGCCCGAATTGCCGGTGATGGAAGCACATCACCTCGATGGCCTTACGGGTGAGGACGATTTCGGTGGCGGCAGTGTTCTCGCGGTACAGCAGGATTTGCGTGTCGTTGATCCCAAGGATCGCGATCCGAATAACCCGCAGACATGGGGCAAGGTTGGCCGCAACGAGGCCTGCCCCTGCGGCTCGGGCAAGAAATACAAGCACTGTCACGGTGCCTTCGTCTGACGAACCCAAAGGCCGCGCTCAAAACGCGGCCTTTTCTCTTGTTCCAACAGCACAAGCCGTTGACTTTCCGAACCGTTTCTAAACGTTTACGCAGTAAGCGTCTTGCATTGGAAACGAGTGGAGCTGCCCTTGCGAATTTCTGCGGTCAAAGCTGCAGACCGGTTTTTGCCGGATAAACTGTCAAAGCAGCTCCGTCCGTGGCTCGTCCGCCTCGATCAGCTGTTTGATGGTTCAATGGAGCACGCGGCTGCGCAGCGCGTGTCGCTGATCGCCTTTTCAATCCGTATCATCAGCGCCGCCATCGCACTCGTCTCGCAGGTCATCTTCGCGCGCTGGATGGGCCAGTTCGAATACGGCATTTTCGTCCTTGTATGGGTGACGGTGGTTATTCTCGGAAACCTCTCCTGTCTGGGTTTCCAGACCAGCGTCATCCGCTTCGTGCCGGAATATCTGGAGCACCGGCAACTGGATCACCTGCGCGGTATCTTGTTCACCAGCAAGATATTCGCGCTCGGCCTGACGACCTGCATCGCCTTCATCGGCGCTGCCGCGGTCTATTTCTTACGCGATGCCATCGAATCCTACTATGTCGCGCCTTTCATCATCGGCTTCATCTGCCTGCCGATGATTGCGCTCGGCGATACGCTGGACGGAACCGCACGGTCGCGATCCTGGGCATTGGTCGCGCTGACGCCGACCTACATCATCCGTCCAATTCTCACTCTTGTCATTATGACCATCGCCCATGTGGCCGGCTTCGCGCCTACGGCAGTCGCGGCGGTGATATCGGCGATTATTGCAACCTATATGACCTCGCTGGTGCAACTAGCGATCGTCAATCACAGGTTCAGGGAGGTTGTATCGCCCGGTCCGAAGGCAATCCGTTTTGGAGAATGGTTCGCGGTCTCACTGCCGATTTTCCTGGTCGAAGGGTTTTTCTTCCTTTTGACCAATGCCGACGTCCTGATGGTTGGCCGCTATATGGACCCGGACAAGGTCGCGACCTATTTCGCAACGGTCAAGCTGCTTGCATTGGTCCATTTCGTCTATTTCTCGGTCAAGGCCGGCGCCGCCCAGCGCTATGCCGAGTTGATGCATACCCATGACCATGACCAGCTTTCCCAATTCGCCAGCGATACGGCGCGCTGGACCTTCTGGCCGTCACTGGCGATGGCGATCATCCTCCTCATTCTCGGCAAGCCGCTGCTTCTGCTCTTCGGCGCCCAGTTTGCCGATGGCTATCCGCTGTTGTTCATTCTGGTGATCGGTGTCGTCGCCCGCGCTTCGGTCGGTCCTGCGGAAAGCCTCCTCAACATGGCCGGCGAGCAGAAAATTTGCGCCATGGTCTATGCGGTCACACTGATTGTTAATATCTGTCTCAGCATTGTATTGATACCGGCCTACGGCCTAGCTGGTGCCGCTTTTGCGACCGCATTCTCGATGGTGTTTGAAGCGGTGACGCTGGCGCTGACTGTTTACAATCGTCTGAACATTACGATGTTCGTTTTTGCGGGCAGGACAGGCGCTGCCAAGGAAGAAGTCTGATGGCAGCCATACCGCTTCTCGAAGAACTTGCCGGAGGCCCGTCCTCGCAGATCCTCTCCCAGCTCTCGGGCTTCGAGTCGCACGAGGCAACCAAGCAGCTCGAGGAGACCCTTGGGACGCGCGCCATTCCACGCAAACTTTCCGTCTATTCGGCCTCCGCCGGTTTCGAACTCCTCGATGAACTCGAATATCTGACGTATCGCACGGTCGAACCGAACATCTTCTTCAATCCGCGCTTCCTCGCCCCGGCCATGCCACGCCTCGACGACCGGCAGGTTCGCTTCATGGTCATGCGCGACGAGAACGATGTGAAGAGCCGTCTGCGCTTCCTCATGCCCTATACTATTGAGCGGCCGGGATTCAACGTCACGGCTTCGATCATCCGCGCTTGGGCCACGCCCTTCGGGCCACAGGGCACGCCGCTGATCGACCGGGACGATCCGGTCGGCGTACTCAATGACCTGTTCGACATGCTGGGGCGCAAGCACCTGAAGTTCCCCGAAATCTTGGTGCTCCCGGATATATTGCTGAACCGCACTGCGGCGCAGCTGATCCGCTCCATTGCGCTGGACCGCAATCTTACCATGGTGACCGTCAACCAGGTCGAGCGGCCCTTCCTAGAAAGTGCCAAGGAAGGCGAAGAGTACCTGCGCGATGCCATCGGTGCCAAACACGCCAAGGAATATCGCCGGCTGTGGCGCCGCCTCGCCGACAAGGGCAAGCTGACCTATACCGTAAGCCGCAGCGAAGAGGATATCCGCGTGCGGCTGGAAGACTTCCTCGTGCTCGAAGCCAGCGGCTGGAAAGGCCAGCGCGGCTCCGCCATGGCAGTCGATCGTTTCCGCGCTGCCTTTGCTCGCGAGGCGGTCAACAACCTCGCGACCCGTGATCTCGCCCGCATCCATACACTCGAACTCGACGGCAAGACCATCGCCGTCCTCGTGGTCTTTGTCGAAGCCGGCGAAGCGTGGACATGGAAGACGGCCTATGACGAGAGCCTCGCCGCCTATTCGCCGGGCGTTCTCCTGATGATCGAGATGCTGAAAAACCATCTGGACGACCCGAACATCGACCGCACGGATTCCTGCGCCGTACCCGACCACCCCGTCGCATCACGTCTGTTCACAGAACGCGAACCCGTTGGCACGCTTGTGATCGGACTGACACCCGCCGCCGACCGCGCCGCACGACAGGCGGCTTCACAGCTTCACCTTTACCGGCGCACGCAGAACATCGCGCGTCTGGTCCGCGAGCGCCTGCGGAATTTGACGGGACGGAAGTAACCATTTGTGCCTGGCAACTGCGCATGCCCGTTAATGGTCATGTTGATGGTGTGCATCGGGATAGTGGGGGTGGAAGTGGCGGACTGCGGTGTGCCTGTGAACGTGGTTATGTCTGACCCCCGCTGCGATTGGATAAGGGTGATCATGTTGGTGATGTAGGTCGTGGACATGCTCGTGTTCGTGTTCAAGCTCGGGATGGGTGTGAAGGTGTTCGTGATGTTCCGTCAGGTGAAGCCAGATACCTGTCGCCATGAGAGCTCCAGCCACAATGAGCGAGAGCGTCAGCGGCTCGCCCATCGCAAGTGCCCCCACCGCACCAAGAAAAGGAGCAACCGAGAAATACGCGCCCGTTCGAGCACTCCCGAGGTGACGGAGGGCAACCACGAACAGCGCAAGGCTCACTCCGTAGGCAAAAAAGCCAAGCACGAGTCCACTTATCAGATGGGATAGGGACGGCATTGCCGCTCCCAGAACCAATGCCAATCCCAGATTTACAGAGCCCGCTACCAAGCCCTTCACACACGCGATCCAGGAGGCGTCAGTCAACGACACTTTGCGGGTAAGATTGTTGTCGATGCCCCAGGCAAGACAGGCCGCCAAGACAGCACAAGCTGACCAGAACCCCTCCAATCGTGCTTCGCTTGACCAGCTCAACACCACCGCCCCCGCCACAATGGCAACCATCCCAAGCGCAATCCTTTTGTCGAAATTTTCTTTGAAGACGAACCAAGCGATAATGGCCGTGAAGACTGCTTCGGCATTCAGAAGCAGTGATGCTCCAGACGCTGGCATCCCAACCAAGCCAAGCATGAGGAGAACGGGTCCGGCGACGCCGCCGGCGGTGACCGCCCCGATGAACCATGGCAACTCGTGAGGAGGCAGGCTAACCCCTGGTGACCTCTTGATCCATCTGTACAATGCCAGCCCCAGGCCAGAGCCGAGATACAAAAGCCCCGCGAGCATCCAGGGGCTCACCGTCGACAACAGGAGCTTCGCCAATGGCGTGCCAATGCCGAACAGAGCGGCTGCCGTCAAGGCTGCCACTACTCCCGGAGCAAGTCGATTTCGTATTGCCTGTCTCTCCATTCAGCCGACCCACGCTCCATCTGGGTTCGCGGTTGATATCAACGCGATCTTATCCTTCACAGCGGAACGCTGCTAGGCCCCTCGCGTACTTGACACGTGTCGACAAGGTGGCATTATGTTCTGATGGGGTTGCGATCACCCCACAAGGCGCCAGCCGAAGTATCGCGTCCGGAGTAACCGATCAACGGAGGACGCGTCATGACTTCGCTTCTCGAAATTTCTTCCGAAAAACTATCCCGCCTGGTTGGCACACCTGGCTGCCCCAACCTTGTCGATGTTCGAACAGATGACGACTTTGCGGCCGATCCGCGCCTGATCCCTGGATCGATCCGGCGCAGCTATGGCGATGTCCAAGCTTGGCTCGGCCATCTGGAAACTCGTGCCGCTATTGTGATCTGTCAGCGCGGTCGAAAGCTCAGCCATGGCGTGGCCGCGTGGCTTCGGCAATCCGGTATTGACGCGAATGTTCTCGAGGGCGGGTTTGAGGCTTGGGGTGCGTCCGGATTGGCAGTTGTCCCGGTATCGAAGTTGCCACCTCGAGATAGCCAAGGGCGTACCGTTTGGGTGACGAGAGCACGGCCCAAGATCGATCGCATCGCTTGTCCCTGGTTGATCAAGCGTTTCGTTGATCCCTATGCCGTCTTTCTGTTCGTCCCTCCGGCAGATGTCGCCGATGTTGCCGACCGGTTCAATGCTGCGCCTTATGATATCGAAGAGGTCTTCTGGAGCCACCGCGAAGAGCTCTGCACCTTTGATGTCATGATTGACGAACTTGGCTTATCATCGGAACCCTTACTGCGGCTGGCCACAATCGTACGAGGGGCCGACACAGCACGACTTGATCTTGCCCCGGAAGCACCTGGCCTGTTGGCAGCGTCCCTCGGACTGTCGAGGATGTACGCCGACGATCATGAGCAACTGGAAGCTGGCCTTGGACTTTACGATGCCTTCTATCGCTGGAGCCGGGACGCGACAGATGAGAAACACAATTGGCCCTCGGCGAAACGGACAGCATGATGGCCGACATCATCAGCAAGACAGACGCGCTTTCAGACAAGCAAATGCATGAACATGGCATCTCGTTCCCTGACGCGGTGAAAGTCTGGGCTAGGGTCGCCGCATTGAGTTTTGGCGGCCCTGCTGGCCAGATCGCGGTTATGCATCGCATCATTGTCGAAGAGAAGCGTTGGATAGGCGAGCACCGCTTCCTGCATGCGCTGAACTACTGCATGCTTTTGCCGGGGCCGGAAGCACAGCAGCTGGCAATCTACATCGGATGGCTGCTTCACCGGACAGCCGGGGGCCTCGTAGCAGGTATCCTGTTCGTTCTACCCGGGTTCCTTGCAATCCTTGGTCTCAGCTATATCTATGTCGCCTTCGGCAGCGTCGATGTAGTTGAAGGATTGTTCTTCGGGCTGAAGGCTGCAGTGCTGGCAGTGGTTTTTCAAGCAGTGTTCCGGATCGGCGGGAGAGCGCTGAAGAATAACGCGATGATCGCAATTGCATCGTGTGCCTTCGTGGCGATGTTCTTTCTGCATGTCCCGTTTCCGATAATCATCCTGACGGCGGGCATGATCGGCTATGTTGGCGGACGGATCGCATCACCGTTGTTCCGGATCGGCGGCGGGCACAAGTCCGGAGCCGGTGCCGCACTGGAAGACCGGGATTCGGCGCTGGGCGAAGTGATCCCTCGTCACGCGCGGCCCAACCTTGCCTGGTCATTGAAGGTCTCGGGCGTGTTACTTGCGCTCTGGCTGATCCCGGTCGCACTCCTTGTTGCCTTCCTTGGTCTCGACAACGTCTTCTCCAAGGTCGCGATCTTCTTCAGCCAGATGGCGGTTGTCACGTTCGGCGGCGCTTACGCCGTCCTTGCCTACGTAGCGCAGGAAGCAGTTCAGTACTATGGCTGGCTGAAACCCGGAGAGATGCTTGACGGTTTGGGAATGGCCGAGACGACGCCAGGACCGCTGATCATGGTCGTTCAGTTCGTTGGCTTCATGGCAGCGTTCCGAAATCCGGGCGTCCTGGACCCCTTCGTTGCGGCTGGCATCGGCGCAGTCCTGACGACATGGGTGACGTTCATCCCCTGCTTTCTGTGGATATTCCTTGGCGCACCGTTCATCGAGAGCTTGCGGGGCAACACGGCGCTGACAGGTGCGATGTCTGCGATCACAGCTGCAGTTGTTGGCGTCATTTTGAACTTGGCGATATGGTTCGGACTACATGTACTGTTCAGACAAGTTTATAACTACAAGCTCGGATGGTTCTCGCTCGATGTTCCGGTATTGAGCTCCTTGAACGAGCCCTCATTGCTTTTGACCGCAGCTGCAATGCTGGCGTTATTCAGGTTTCGCGCCAACGTTATCCTCACGCTCCTCGCGTGCGCGATGATGGGTGTAGCGTGGATTGTCGTCGCGCGCACGTAGTGGATTTTGCGCAACGCCGCCGATCTGAGGTTCGACTCAAGAACATTGGAACCGGATATGCAAGGGTTCGGTAACGGAGAATGAATGACTGACAAATACGGATGGATGGGACACATCAGGGAAGAAAGGACGGAAAGACAACACCACAGATTTCCGCGTTCCCCTCGCTGAGGAGGCGCTTGCGGTCATTGATGAAGTCAAACGCCATGCAGGGGAGGGCTTCTTCTTTCCCAGCGTCAAGAAGGATTTTTGCCGAATGACAGGTTTTGTCAGGTTCTCTGCCGCATCTGCCGGGAAGTTTTGCGACTGTCACGCCACGCGACAGCAAATTGTTGACGGCGGACACAAAGATGGATCACTAAGACCTGAGCAGCCTTAACACATTGAAAAACTGCGATACTACCTTGAAAAGTGGTGCCCCCTGCCGGAATCGAACCAGCACTCCTTTCGGAACCTGATTTTGAGTCAGGCGCGTCTACCAATTCCGCCAAGGGGGCCGCAAGAGCGTCGGACACGGGTGAACCCACGACCGTAAAAAGCCAAATACATGCAGAGCCACCCTTCGGTCAACAGCAATAAGATGATTTCTTGAATGTAACACAGTCGTGTGTTGCCCTGCCCGCACGAGACAAATAGAGGCAGGTGGCCCATGAAGACAGCTTTGGCAAAAATTGAGCGAAACGATTCCATTTGGCTGCGGTTTGCTCTAGGGTCCGGCGAGATTCGAGGTCGGGGCGAGCCGAGAATGGTGGTTTTCGAGAACCGGAGCGCAGCGAACATATTCGTTCATGAGCACCGGAAGCGGAGAAAAACGCCATTTGCAGGCCGTCATGGCGTGAATATCGACAGACCCTAAGATCACCCGACTTTTCAAATAGCCTCCCCCACAGGAACCGACTTGATGCTGCGCAGACTATACGATTGGACCATGTCTCTGGCTGCGCGCAAATCGGCGGAAGTCTGGCTTGCCGTCATCGCATTCATTGAAAGCTCGGTATTCCTTGTCCCCGCCGATGTGCTGTTCCTGCCAATGGCACTAGCGCGTCCGCAGCGCGCCTACCGCTATGCGCTGGTGGCAACCATAGCGTCTGTCCTCGGTGGCATAGCGGGCTGGCTGCTCGGCTACTACGCCTATGAAACATTGGCGAAGCCGATCCTCGAAATGTACGGCAAGCTCGATGCCTTCGAACAATTGCGCGGTTCGACCAGCGCCGATGCGATCCTGCTCCTGCTGGTCACATCGGGCCTTGCCCACCTGCCGCCGATCAAGGTCGTGACGATCCTTTCCGGAGCGGCAGGTATCAATATCTGGCTGTTCATCGTCTCGGCGGTGCTCGCGCGCGGCGCGCGGTTTCTCTTCCTTGCCTGGCTTTTGCGGCGTTACGGCGAACCCATTCGCCACTTCATCGAAAAACGGCTTGGCCTGATCGCTGGCGCGGCAGCGCTTGTCCTGATTTTGCTCTATGCTCTGTTCCACTACACCCAGTTGTAAACCGGTCGCCATGAATGAGGACGTCAAGATAGTATGAGTGCAACGAATTCCTCCGGCCATTTCAAGACGGCTGTATTTCTCCTCCTCGCAATGGTTTTCACGGTCGGGTCCGCGCTCGGCTTTCAATACATTGGTGGCTATCTCCCCTGCAAATTGTGCCTGGAACAGCGCTTTCCCTATTATGCCGGTATTCCGCTGATGGCATTGGCTGTTGCCTCGTCCAGCCTGAAATGGCCAGTGGGCCTTACGCGCCTCCTGCTGGCGCTTGGCGGCCTCCTGATGCTCATTGGCCTCGGCCTCGCCGTCTTCCATGCGGGCGTTGAATGGAAGTTCTGGGCCGGACCGACGGATTGCACCGCGGTATCCATGTCAATCACCACCGATGCGGGTAATCTCCTGAAGGATATGAACGCCATTCACCCGCCCGCATGCGATACGGCTGCGCTGCGCGTATTTGGCCTGTCCTTTGCCGGCTGGAATGCCATCGCCAGTTTGATCTTGGTGATTGTCGCTTTCCGGGGAGCTGCTAAGTCCGCCTAGCTGGTGGAGAGAAACTCCAAAGCTCTTTCCCTTCTTTAGGCCGCAACGCAAAAACCCTCTGAGAATTCATCCCGCTGAGTCAGCTGGTGCGGTTTTCGAGAACCGGAGCGCAGCGTACATATTGTACGTGAGCACCGGAAGCGCAGAAAACCACATCAGATGGCCATCGGGGTGGATTGGCAGAGGTTTTAGGGTTCCAGCTCGACATCCCAGTACAGATAATCCATCCAGCTTTCGTGTAGATGGTTTGGCGGAAACAGCCGACCGTTATTGTGCAGATCATGCACCGTCGGCTCATAGGGCTTCTGCCGCGGCCACATTTTGGCACGGTTAGGCATCAGACCGCCCTTGCGAAGATTGCAGGGTGAACAGGCCGCCACGACATTCTCCCAGATCGTTTCGCCGCCGGCACAGCGCGGGATGACGTGATCGAAAGTCAGATCTTCTTCCGAGCCGCAATATTGGCATTCGAACCGGTCGCGCAGGAAGACGTTGAACCGGGTAAAGGCAGGATTGCGCGAGGGTTTGATGTAGGTCTTGAGCGATACCACGCTGGGCAGCCGCATCGCGAAGGAGGGCGAGGAAACCTCGTGCTCATATTCGGCGACGATGTTCACACGGTCAAGAAAAACCGCCTTGATCGCGTCCTGCCAGGACCAGAGCGACAAGGGGTAATAACTGAGCGGACGGTAGTCCGCATTGAGTACCAGAGCCGGTAACCCGTCCGGCGAGACGGCTATTGTCAAGGAATCAACTCCCAATCCAACCATCAGGCTTGCATTATTGTAAGCTGGACGTGACAGGAATGTGAAGCAAATTGCGGTGTTTGCTAAGGAAAAACCCCGTTATTTCAACTTCATGGCACTGGTGTGCCATCGCGGCCACGCGTAGCGGCATAGTAAGCCCAGAAAAGTCGGGCGGCAACACCGCGCCACGGGGTCCAGCGCTCGGCAAAGAGCCGTAACGCCTTGGAGTCCGGCCGCACTGATTCGCCATAGGCATGGGCGTAGGCGTGCTGAAGCGCGACGTCGCCCGACGGGAAGACATCCGCATGGCCTGCCGAAAACAGCAAGTAGACTTCCGCCGTCCAGGGCCCGATGCCCTTCACATTGGTCATGACCTGCATGGCCTCGGCGATCGGCATATCCGCCAAAGCAGCAAGATCGAGTTCTCCGGCGATAACCGCTTCGCTGATCCGGGCGAGAGTGGCCTGTTTGGCGCGGGAGAGGCCGGCAACCCGCCACGCCTCCTCGCCGGCAGCAAGATAGTTTTCCGGCGTCAGAGGATCGATGATGCTGACAAGCCGCTTCCAGATCGAATCGGCGCTGGCCTTCGAGACCTGCTGCGAAACGATCACCGAGGCGAGGCTCTCGAAGCCCGGGACAGAGCGGCGCAGCGGCAGCGGGCCAGCGCGTTCGGCTATCGCCGCAAGTTCGGGGTGGGTCTGCAGCAAGGCTTCCAGTCCTTCCGCAATATCCTCGAGCGTATCAATTCTGCGCATTGCAATCGTTCACTTTGCTTCGTTTGGGAAACACCGTATCAATTGCTTCGATACCCACGCAAGAACGCTACTCATCACTCATGACAGTTCCGGTATTCCGTTTTGCTCCCAGCCCCAATGGCCATCTGCACCTCGGCCATGCCTATTCCGCGTTGCTCAACCAGCAGATGGCGCGCGATGCAGGCGGCAGATTGCTCCTGCGCATGGAAGATATCGACCGGGAGCGCTGCACCCCAAAACTCGAACAGGCCATGCAGGAGGATCTGAACTGGATCGGCTTCGATTGGGAGAAGCCGGTCCGCCGCCAGTCGGAACACTTCGCTGTCTACCGCGACGCGCTCGATCGACTGATCGATATGGAACTTGTTTATCCAGCGTTTCTAAGCCGCGGCGAGATCAAACACGAAATCGAAAGCCTTGGCGGAAATGCGGGTTGGCCGCGCGATCCGGACGGAGCACTGCTCTATCCGCCGACAGACCGGCAGCTTTCGAACACTGAGCGAGAACGGCGTATCAGTGAAGGACAGCCGTTTTCATGGCGTTTGAACATGGACCGCGCACTCGAACATATCGGCGAGCCACTTTTCTGGACCGAACTTGCACCTGAGAACCGCGTGATCGAAGCCGCACCCCGCGTTTGGGGTGACGTCATCATTGCACGAAAAGATATGCCGACGAGCTATCATCTATCCGTCGTGATCGACGATGCATTGCAAGGCATCACCCACGTCGTGCGCGGCAAGGACCTTTTCCAGGCGACCAGCGTCCATCGCCTGCTGCAGCGGATATTCGATATCGAGCCACCTCTCTATCATCACCATGCACTTATCCTGGATCACGACGGGGAGAAACTTTCGAAAAGCCGCAAGGACACCGCGTTGCGTTCACTGCGGCAAGAAGGTGTCACCTGTCAGGAGATACACGCTATCATCGGGTTGTGATCTATCGCCTCTGCTCGTTCCGGTATAGATCAGCACCACAATGCATTCCCGATCCGGTCCCGTGACTATGCCTGTCCGCTATTTTCCCGCTCTGTTCGTCGTCCTTTGGGCCACCGGCTTCATCGGCGCGCGCTATGCCATGCCCTATATGGAGCCGTTCTATTTCCTCACGGTACGGTTTTTGATCGCGGGCGCTATCCTTGGCGTCTGGGTGGTACTCGATGGCAATCATTGGCCCAGCAAACGTGGTGCAATGCACGCGATCATTGCGGGGTGCCTCATTCACGGGGCCTATCTCGGCGCCGCCTTCTGGGCCATTCACAATGGATTGCCCGCAGGCATGTCGGCACTCGTCGTCGGACTGCAGCCCTTGATCACAGCGCTGATCGCGGGGTTGGTACTCGGCGAAACCATCCAGCCGCGCCATTGGGCCGGGCTTGCCGTCGGCTGCATCGGCGTCGCCATGGTCCTTTGGCCGAAGCTCGTCATTTCCGCCGGCGGCATCACCCCGGCGACCGTTTCGGCAGCAATCTTTTCAGTTGTCGCCATCAGCATCGGCACCGTCTGGCAGAAACGCTTCGTCGGCACTATCGATCTGAAGGCGGGTACGACGCTGCAATATCTTGGCGCTGCCGTCCTCACCGGCATATTCTCGCTGTCCCTGGAGACCCACACGATAATCTGGTCGGGCGAATTGATATTCGCCATGTTCTGGCTGGTATTCGTCCTGTCGATCGGGGCCGTGCTTCTGCTGATGCTGCTCATCAATCAGGGCGCGGTGTCCAAGGTCGCATCGCTGTTCTATCTCGTCCCGGGTGTCACGGCACTGATGGCCTATGCGCTGTTCGGCGAGACACTGACACCATTTCAGTTGGTGGGAATGGTCATTGCCAGCCTAGGCGTGGCCCTCTCGACAGGTCAGAGACGCGTGGCTTCCTCGATTTCCCAGTAACGGATGATCGCGGCATTGATCTCCGCGCCAATAATGAAGATCGCCGCGACGATATAGAGGAAAACGATCGCCGCCATGATCGATGCGAGGCCCGCATATGTCGACACATAGGTTGCAAAGGTCTCGAGATAGCTTGCAAAGATCGTAGCGCCAACAGTCCAGGCAATTAGCGTCAGCAGGACGCCCGGTAGTATCTCCATGAAGGTCCGATGGCCCGCGGGGAGCCACAGGTGCACGACCAAAAGGCCAATGATGAGCACCGCCGAAGCAATGCAATAACGCCAGAAGCCGATCGTTCCTGACACAAGAACAAGTTCCGGGATATAGATCGTCGCGATACGCATGGCGAGCGGCGCAAGGATCAGCAGGAAGCTGATGGCCATGATACCTATCGTTGCGACAATGACATAGCCGAGGCTTTGCAGCCGGCAATAGACGATCGAACGCGTATCGATCACGCGATAGGCACGGTTGAGGGCCACCCGCAACGCTTCAATGCCGTTTGAGGCAAAATAGGCTGCCGCAATAACGCTGATCGTCAGAAGGCCTCCGCGCTGGATATTGAGAACATTGCGCACCTCCTGGGCAATCGGCTTGGCGATCACCTCCGGCCATGTATCGAAGATCACATGAACAGCAGTATCCGTGAAGGCGCTTGCGCCAAGGAAACTTGCAAGCGAAGTCGCAAAGATCAGAAACGGAAAAAGCGCGAGAATTGCCGAAAGGGCAACGTGGCTTGCGAGCGCCCACCCGTCATCGGTGCTGAAATGCCGCCATGTATCGGCGACAATACGCCAAAGAAAAGATCTTGCCCTACGCATCGATGATTGTTCGCCCCTTCAACTGAGCAGATTGCAAGGCGCCGGCGAATATGTGAAGTCTTTTCATTCAATCACTAAAAACATCCGGTAAACATGGCCCGTTCCAGAACGATTTTGATCACAGGATGTTCCAGCGGGATAGGTGCCCATTGTGCCCGGGCGCTGAAGGCAGATGGTTGGACTGTCTTTGCCACCGCCAGGCAGCCAATGGATATCGAAGCGTTGAAGGCGGATGGCCTGTCTGCCCACTATCTCGACTACCGCGAACCGGACTCCATCGCCGCCCTGGTCAAAGCAGTGCTCGGCGAAACCGGCGGCACGCTGGATGCCCTCTTCAACAATGGTGCCAACGCTTTGCCGGGGGCGGTCGAAGACTTGCCAATCGCCGGACTGCGGGAGCAGTTCGACGTCAATTTCTTCGGCTGGCATGAGCTGACGCAGCACATTGTTCCCGTCATGCGCAAGCAGGGCCATGGCAGGATCGTTCATTGCTCGTCCATCCTTGGCCTCGTACCGATGAAATGGCGCGGCGCCTATGTCGCATCCAAATTCGCGGTCGAAGGGCTGATGCTGGTGCAGCGCATGGAACTGGAAGGCTCCGGCATCCATGTGTCGCTGATCGAACCGGGCCCGATCGCGACAAGGTTGGATTACAATGCGCTCAAGCAGATGGAACGCCATATCGACATTGAAAACTCGGTTCATCGCGAGGTATACCACCGCCGCATGGCGCGCCTGGCGGCCGGCGGCTCCAAGTCGCGTTTCAAGCTCGGTCCGGATGCAGTCTATGACGTTCTGAAGCATGCGCTGGAAAGCCCACGTCCCAAACCCCATTATCTGGTGACACGCCCGGCAAAAATTACAAACTGTGCCCGCAGATTTCTATCCGCACGTGCGCTATATCGCGTGCTTGCGAGCCAGTCGTGACAGGAGCAGACTGCAGACAAGTCTGACGATCAAGGAATAGAGTATGGATGTCATTTTCAAATTTTTGGCGCTCGTGGCAATTGCCGCGGTGACCATCGTCCTCCTCATTGGCCTGCGCAACATGATGAAAGGCGGCGACGCCAACTTCTCCAACAAGATGATGCAGTTGCGCATCTTCCTGCAGTTGATCGCCATCATCCTGATCGTCGGTGCGATCTATTTCCACCGCGCGGCCGGCTAGAGCAATTCCAGGAAAAGTGTGAAGCGGTTTTCCGTCCGGAATTGCGTTAAAAACGAATGATAGACAGGTTGTCTCATGGTCAAGCTCAACAAGATCTACACGCGTACGGGCGACGACGGCACCACCGGCCTCGGCAGTGGCGAACGGCGTCTCAAACATGATCTTCGCGTCGAAGCCTATGGCACCGTGGACGAAGCAAATTCTTGTCTCGGGCTTGCGCGGCTCCATACGGAAAAAGCCTTCCCCGAACTCGACGCCATGCTTATGGGCATACAGAACGACCTCTTCGATCTCGGTGCCGATCTTGCAACGCCCGACAAGGGCCAGACGCTTCCTTACGAACCCTTGCGTATTATCGACAGCCAGGTTCTGCGGCTTGAAGCGGAGATTGACCGGTTGAACGCAAACCTTGCGCCATTGCGCTCCTTTGTGCTGCCGGGCGGCTCGCCCGCATCCGCCGCGCTGCACCTTGCCCGCACCGTGGCGCGCCGCGCCGAGCGGCACATGGTCGAACTCGCGCAGAAGCCTGACGAGACCGTCACACCGGCCGCCCTGAAATACATCAACCGCGTGTCGGATTTTCTCTTCGTCGCGGCCCGCGTGGTCAATGACAATGGCGCGAGGGACGTGTTATGGGTCCCCGGTCATAACCGCTAAATGTCGCAATCGCTGAGGCAGGGAACCGGCGCCGATGTTCATTCCATTGCATGACGCCAACAGTCTCAAATACATCAAGTTGCAATATGTGACGCTGTCGCTGATCGTCATCAACGTGCTTGTCTATCTGGTCATGGCTGTTGACGGCGAGACTGCCCATGTCGCCGCGATCGGCCTCGGTTACATACCTGCCATCATCCATGACATGGCGGTTCTGCCTGCCAGTTATTACTTCGTCCCGCCCGATTTCACCTACATCACCTACGCTTTCCTGCACGCCGACATCTTCCATCTCGGCGGCAATATGCTGTTCCTCTGGGTTTTCGGCGACAATGTCGAAGACGCGCTTGGCCACATCAAGTTTCTGATCTTCTATCTTCTGTGCGCCGCCGCCGGAGCGTTCCTGCATGGCGTGATCCTGCCCGATTCAGAAGCGCCGCTCATCGGCGCTTCTGGCGCCATCGCCGGCATTGTCTCCGCCTATCTGCTGCTGCATCCTCGCGTAAAGGTCTGGGTGCTGGCGTTTGGGCGCATTCCCTTGCGCATCCCGGCAATATATCCACTGGTGCTGTGGGTCGTGACACAATTCGCAATGCTTGTATGGGGCGGGCAGGAACAGGTGTCGTGGCCAGCCCATGTCGGCGGCATCATCGCCGGCGCTGTGCTTATCGTGATCATGAAGCGCCGAAGCGTGCCACTGTTTGACCGGGCTATCGTCTCGCCGCGCGCCGTGGTCGTGGATAAACAATCGGAGCCCGTCTCCCGTGAGGCCGAACCGGTCAAGTGGGGTCGCTGATCGTTTTCATTCAATCGGTTGAACTGACGTAAGCAGATTGACCTTTACGTCGCTCATATTTACGGTCCCGCGCAACTCAGACGCGGCAGTGTCGTTTTTCTCACCTCCATGTCGGCTTCCGGCAAGCGGGTAGCACCACCGGACAGTAAATCTGTCCTTCGTTTATTTGAGAGGGAATCCCTATGAAAGTCCTCGTACCGGTAAAGCGGGTAGTCGATTACAACGTGAAGATCAGGGTTAAAGGCGACGGCTCCGGCGTTGAACTTGCCAATGTGAAGATGTCGATGAACCCGTTCGACGAAATCGCGGTCGAGGAAGCGCTCCGTCTGAAGGAAGCCGGCAAGGTAGAGGAAGTCGTCGTCGTATCGATCGGACCGGCGCAGGCGCAGGAAACCATCCGCACCGCGCTCGCTATGGGTGCCGACCGCGGCATTCTGGTCAAGGTCGACGATATCGTCGAGCCGCTCGCCGTCGCCAAGATCCTGAAAAGCGTCGTCGATGCCGAACAGCCAAAGCTGGTCATCCTCGGCAAGCAGGCTATCGATGACGATGCCAACCAGACCGGTCAGATGCTTGCGGCGCTGCTCGGATGGAGCCAGGGCACCTTCGCCTCGAAGGTCGAGCTCGGTAGCGACAATGCCAAGGTCACCCGCGAAGTCGATGGCGGTCTGCAGACCATCGAAATCACGCTTCCGGCGATCGTCACCACCGACCTGCGCTTGAACCAGCCGCGTTATGCTTCGCTGCCCAACATCATGAAGGCCAAGAAGAAGCCGCTGGATGAAAAGTCCGCTGCCGATTACGGCGTCGATACCAAGCCGCGCCTCAAGGTCATCAAGACCGAAGAGCCGGGCGGCCGCAAGGCGGGCGTCAAGGTCAAGGATGTGGCTGAACTCATCAGCAAGCTGAAGAACGAAGCCGGCGTTCTGATTTAAAGGATAAGGAATTTCACCATGGCTATTCTTCTTTTTGCCGAACACGACAACGAGACCCTTTCCGACCAGACCGCCAAGGCACTGACGGCAGCGCTTGCCATCGGCCCGGACGTGCATGTGCTGGTCGCAGGCAAAGGCGCCAAGGGCGTCGCCGATCAGGCTGCCAAGCTTGCCGGTGTCAAAAAGGTTCTGCTGGCCGACAGTGACGATCTGGCCAACCGCCTCGCCGAGGCAAGTGCAGCGCTCATCGTTTCACTCGCTGGCAATTACGACACGATCATTGCGGCCGCCACCACCAACGGCAAGAACATCCTTCCGCGTGTTGCCGCCCTGCTCGACGTCATGCAGGTCTCGGACATCATCGAAGTGATCTCGGCCGATACCTTCAAGCGCCCGATCTACGCGGGCAACGCCATCCAGACCGTGCAGGCGACCGATGCCAAGAAGGTCATCACGGTCCGCACCGCAACCTTCGCGGCCGCTGGTGAAGGTGGTTCGGCTTCCGTCGAGAATGTCTCGGCTGCAGCCAATCCCGGCCTGTCGAAGTTTGTCGAGGCCAAGCTTTCCGGCGGCGACCGTCCAGAGCTGACTTCGGCGAGGATCATCATTTCCGGTGGCCGTGCCCTCGGCTCGAGCGAGAAGTTCAAGGAAGTCATCCTTCCTGTCGCCGACAAGCTCGGTGCCGCCGTTGGCGCCTCGCGCGCCGCAGTGGATGCCGGTTACGCGCCGAACGACTGGCAGGTTGGCCAGACCGGCAAGGTGGTGGCACCGGATCTCTATATTGCCGTCGGTATTTCCGGCGCGATCCAGCATCTGGCCGGCATGAAGGATTCGAAGGTCATCGTCGCCATCAACAAGGACGAGGAAGCGCCGATCTTCCAGGTCGCTGATTACGGTCTCGTCGGCGATCTCTTCGTCATCCTGCCGGAGCTCGAAAAGGCCCTTTGATTATTTAGTTCGAACTTTAAAATGAAATTGCTTGGCCGGGGTAGACGAACGCTACCCCGGCCATTTAGTTTGTGTGATATATTCATAATAAGACGGGATGGAAACATGGCTGGCACGATCAAGACCGTAGGCATTGTTGGCGCAGGGCAGATGGGTAGCGGCATCGCACATGTCTGCGCTTTGGCTGGATACGATGTTTTGATCCATGACCAGTCGGCCGAACAGATCGAAAAAGCCCTCGCGACCGTTAACGGCAACATGGCCCGCTCTGTTTCCCACGGCAAGCTCGAGGAAGCCGAGCGCGTCAAGGGAATGTCACGTATCCGTCCGGCATTGCGGATGGAGGACCTTTCCGGTGTTGATCTTGCCATTGAGGCAGCAACGGAAGACGAGACCGTAAAACGCAAGATTTTCGCGCAGCTGTGTCCAAACCTCAATCCGGAAGCCATCCTCGCCACCAACACCTCGTCGATATCGATCACACGCCTTGCTGCGACCACTGATCGTCCGGAACGATTCATCGGGATTCACTTCATGAACCCGGTTCCGGTGATGCATCTCGTCGAGCTTATTCGAGGCATTGCAACGGAAAACGTCACGTTCGAAAGTGCCCGCGAATTTGTCGCCAGCCTCGACAAGACCATTACCGTATCGGAGGATTTCCCGGCATTCATCGTCAATCGCATCCTTTTGCCGATGATCAACGAAGCGATCTATGTGCTCTATGAGGGCGTCGGCTCGGTCGATGCCATCGATACCGCGATGAAACTCGGCGCCAATCACCCGATGGGACCGTTGCAGCTGGCCGATTTCATCGGCCTCGATACCTGCCTGTCGATCATGCAGGTGCTGTATGACGGCCTGGCGGATTCCAAATATCGCCCCTGCCCGCTCCTGGTAAAATATGTCGAAGCCGGTTGGCTCGGACGCAAGGCCGGCCGCGGCTTCTATGATTATCGCGGCGAACATCCCGTTCCGACGCGCTGAATGTCCTCCACGCATGACTGTTGAGATTCATGCCATGACGCGACGAAAATGGTGGTTTTCAAGCACCGGAGCGCAGAAAAACGCCATTTGCAAGCCGTCAGAGCGTGGATATCGATGAGCGGCGACGATAGCGCGCCGTACGATCCGGATACGCGGCGCTTGTCCAAAGTACTTGTCGAGATCGGCGCGGATCCGGCGACGAGAATATCGTTCGACGACATTCTCGACGCCTTGTCTGAGCGCAGTTTCGGCGCGCTGATGATCCTTTTTGCGGCGCTCAATCTTGTGCCGCTTCCTCCGGGCACTTCCACGATCTTCGGCATTCCGCTGGTGCTGCTCTCGATCCAGATGCTGCTTGGCTTTGAAAAACCGTGGTTTCCGGCCTTCATGCGGCGCAAATCAATGCAGGTCGAAACGTATCGCCGGTTCATTGCAAGGCTGGAGCCAATGCTCGTTCGCTTTGAAAAGCTGGCACGCCCGCGCTATTGGTTCGTTCCGCAAATGATCGTCGAGCGTGTCGTCAGCATCGTCGCGCTGCTGATGTCGCTGATTGTCATCCTGCCGGTGCCGCTCATCAATCAGCTTCCGGCGCTTAGCATTGTTCTTTTGGCCATCGGCCTTGGCGAACAGGACGGCGTCTGGCTTGGAACAGGCCTTTTGGTGGCAGCGCTTGCCGCAGGCATCGCCATCGGGCTCGGTGCCTCAGTTGGGCTCGCGGCCCTGCATATTTTCGGTTGAACATGACACAAGAGAAAAAGATCACGATCTATGTCGACGCCGATGCCTGCCCGGTCAAGGCGGAAGTTTACCGCGTTGCCGAGCGTTATGGCGTCAAGACCTTCGTCGTCTCCAACTCGATGATGGCAATTCCGCGCGATCCGATGATCGAGCGTGTCATCGTCAGCGATGGTTTCGACGCAGCCGACGACTGGATCGCGGAGCGTGTCTCGCGCGGCGATGTGGTGGTTACGGCGGACATTCCGCTCGCCAGCCGCTGCGTCAAAGCCGGGGCCGACGCCATTTCGCCGACCGGGCGCGCCTTTACCGAAGCCTCCATCGGCAACACACTCGCAACACGCAATCTCATGGACGAACTGCGCTCCGCCGGGCAGATCACCGGCGGTCCGCGGCCATTTTCCCCGAAAGACCGTTCGAGCTTTCTTTCCGCGCTCGACCTCGCTATTGTGCGTTTGAAACGTGCGGGCTTCACCTCCTGACGGGAGTGCGGATGGGAGCTATGCGTTTCTTGGCATTGACGGAACGCGTCGCAGGCTCTACGAGAGCGCAACAAAGCTACATGCGTGCCGCTCGTGCTCCCATTGACGCCGAGCCAACCACACGCCCAAACCAGCACTGAAAGTTCATTGATGACTATTTTTGATTCTATCGCCCCGGCGTTGTCCGGTGCATTGGCAGCCCGTGGCTACGAGACCCTGACGCCGGTGCAGACCGCTGTTCTGGCTCCGGAAGCGACAAGCGCCGACCTTCTGGTCTCCGCCCAGACGGGGTCCGGCAAGACTGTCGCCTTCGGTATCGCCATCGCACCGACCTTGCTTGAAGGCGAAGATCGCTTCACCTCCATCGGCGCACCTTACGCACTGGTCATCGCCCCGACGCGCGAACTGGCATTGCAGGTTCGGCGCGAACTTGAATGGCTCTATGAGCCCACCGGCGCGCGCATCGCTTCCTGCGTTGGTGGCATGGACATGACCAAGGAACGCCGTGCGCTGCAACAGGGCGCGCATATCGTCGTCGGGACACCCGGCCGTTTGCGCGACCATATCACCCGCGGTTCGCTCGACATGAAGGAACTGCGCGCAGTCGTGCTCGATGAAGCCGACGAGATGCTCGATCTCGGTTTCCGCGAAGACCTCGAATTCATTCTCGGCGAAGCGCCGAAAGACCGCCGCACCCTGATGTTCTCGGCTACAGTGCCAAAACCCATCGCTTTGCTCGCCAAGCAGTTCCAGAAAGACGCCCTGCGCATTTCCGCCACGAGCGACCGCGAGCAGCACGCGGATATCGAGTATCACATCATGCCGGTGGCACCGCGTGAGCGCGAAAACGCCATCATCAATTCCCTGCTCTTCTACGATGCGCAAAACACCATTATTTTCGGCTCGACCCGCGAGGCGGTGAAGCACCTGACCAGCCGCCTGTCCAATCGTGGCTTTTCCGTCGTTTCCCTTTCAGGCGAATTGAGCCAGGCCGAACGCACCAACGCCCTGCAGGCGATGCGCGATGGCCGTGCCCGGGTTTGCGTTGCGACCGATGTTGCGGCGCGCGGCATCGATCTGCCCAATCTCGACCTCGTCATCCATGCCGACCTGCCGAACAACTCCGAGACGCTCCTGCATCGCAGCGGCCGCACCGGACGTGCTGGCCGCAAAGGCATCTGCGTCTTGATCGTGCCGGCATCGCGCCGCCGCACCGCCGAGCGCCTGTTGCAGGGCGCCAAGCTGTCGACGACAATGGTGCCACCGCCGGATGCAGACGCCATCAACAAGCGCAACCATGACCGCATTCTCAACGATCCTTCCTTGACGGAAGTCGTGAGCGAGGAAGAGGCCGGCTATGTAGCCGAATTGCTCGGCCTGCATTCAGCCGAACAGATCGCCGCTGCCTGGCTGCGCCAGCAGATGGCAGCGCGCCCTGCCCCGGAAGAACTCTCCAACACGCCGTCGCATGTCCTTGAACCGATCCGCAAAGGCAGCTTCGAGGATCGTCCGGGCCGCGGCGAGCGCACGTCGCGCTCGGATCGTTTCGAACAGTTCGAAAGCGGAGCATGGTTTTCCTTGAGCGTTGGCCGCAAGCAGCGCGCCGAGCCGCGCTGGCTCCTGCCGCTGATTTGCAAGGCCGGCGATATCACCAAGACCGATGTCGGCTCGATCAAGATCCTCGAGACAGAAACCCGCTTCGAGATCACCGCCAGCAAGGCAGATGCGTTCATGGCGCGGATCAAGCAGTATGGCACCGGCGAAAAGGGTGTGAACATCACCCGCAGCGAAGGCGCCGGCCCTTCATCGCCGCGTCGCACTGAGGGCGGCGACTTCAAGCCGAAGAAGCAATTCGGCGAGAAGCGCGAATTCGATGATCGCAAGCCGCGCTCCAACGACGAGAAACCCAGGACCGATTGGGCGGCCAAGCCAGCCAAGGCAAAGCCGGAAGGCTGGACCACAGAAAAGCCAAAGAAGGCCCCAAAGGAACGCAAGCCCGGCGAACTGCATGGCTTCGACAAGTACAAAGCCAAGAAGGCACGGAAAGCCGCGACCAGCGGCGGCGAGTAGTTCAATACATTCGCATAATCTAAAAGAGCTCCATCTCGCGATGGAGCTTTTTTTATGCCTGCAGAGGTGTTCTTCCGCATTTTCCCATCGTCCACCTCTCTGAATTATCTCATCTTCGGCCTCTCCGTCGTCCGTGGCCACTCCCTCTCCGGAATCCATGGCCACTTCCTCTCCGTCATCCTCGGGCTTGACCCGAGGACCCATTGGGAACTTGCAAATTGCAGCGTTGACTTCTTGTTTTAACACGAAGTGTGGGTCCTCTGGTCAAGCCCGAGGATGACGGAGAGGGAGGCGCTTCTACGCCTGCGAATCCCTTGAGGCCCGAACTGGCACGATCCTTGCTGTGATCATTTGATGCGAGCCTGTGCGCATGAGTTTCCTGCAGGGCGTATGAATGTTGCCACCTTATATTTTTGTCATTTCACGGTCGATTATTTTCAAAATACGACCTCCAGTTGAGGGAATTATTTACAATGACGCAATGGTTGAAACCCGGCACGCGCTTGGCGTGCAGACTTGCACAAACAGCGTGCATATCGGCACTGCTGGTTGGCGCTTTATCAGGCTGCAATGAGGATAAGACACCGGCCACCGGCTCGACATTCGATGTGCCGCCGCCGGTAAAGACGACAGTTACCACGGACGGGCCGGTTACAGGCACGGTGACCGTTGGCAGTCCAGCGCAGGAGCCCATAACCACCGGCGGCCTTGCCATTCCACTGCCAACGAAAATCGGGCGCTTTACCGAAATCGCGCCCGATACCGCCGGCGGAGCGACGTTCCGGTCGTCGCCTGAGATGGACTATGATCTCGGCCATCTTGTTGCTTCGGTGGCACATGACCTGACCTCGGCCAGTGATGATCAGGTCATGATCTCCCAGGTTGCCGGCTGGATGCGCTATCCGCAGGACCCGGTCAGCCCACTTGCGTCCAAAGGGCGCTTTCCCGTCATAATCTTCGAACATGGCCAACATTCCTCGTCAGATCCCAGTTACAAGGGTTACGATTATCTCGCTGAGGAACTGGCAAGCCATGGCTATGTCGTTCTTTCAGTCGATGGAAATGCGATCAATGGCAATTTGATGGGAGATCGGGAAGGCCAGGCACGCGCGCAGCTGATCCTCGGTACGCTCGATCGTTTGCAAGAGATCGACAAGAAAGGTCAGGTCAACGAATCCGGTGAAACCGGCCCCCTCAATTTCCTGAAAGGCAAGCTCGATTTCACCCGCGTCGGCATCATGGGCCATTCGCGCGGCGGCCAGGGTGTTTCCAATGCCATAAAATACAATCAGACACGGGTGGGGGTCAGCCCGGGCGATCTGATAAAAGCGTTGGAGGCTGACCCCGATTTCTTCGCGGACGACTATCCGGACCTTGTCGCCGCAGTGACACCCGCACCGACGCAACCGGTCGTCACACCTGCTGTCGCGAAGATCGAGAAAGTCGTACCAGCCCACATCGATGAGGAGAGATTCACACTCGTCTACGAACGAGCTAAAGCAACGCTTACTGGTGCATCATTACCGGACGCCGAGACCCTGAAAACCCTTATGCTCGCCGGTCCAACTCCCTTCAGCACCGTTTTTCCCGAGTTGCTGACCACGATTATACCCGCGACCACAGAAATGGTGGAGAAGGAACCAACGGCCAGCATCGACGAGACACAATTCAAGGTCATCTACGAACGATATAAAGAATCGCCATTTGTTGGCGGATTATTGCCTGACGCCGAGTCCATCAAAACCCTTCTGCTCGCCGGTCATTTCACCTTAAGCGCCGCATTTCCTGATTTTCTCGCAACGGTCGTACCAGCAACCGCACAGCCGGTTGTGAACGATGAAGGTCAGACAAACGATACGAACGACAACAATGAAGAAAACCAGCCGAACGATGGCGCTAAAATGACGTTCGAGGAAGCGGTCACCAAATACAATATCTTCTATGCTGCCGGCCGGGAAACCATTCCTCCTTACGACTTCAAGGGTGCATTCATGCTGGCGCCGATGGACAATAATGGCAATCTCGGCGTGAACAATGTGCCTCTCGCCAACTTGCTGCCCACCTGTGATGGCGATGTTGGTTTTCTCCACGGTGCAAGATCGTACGACCATAACCGTTTCGGCCCTGTAGCCGACACGGCACCGCGCTATCAAATCCAGGTATCTGGCGCCAACCACAATTTCTACAATACGGAATGGAAGGATGATGATATGGATTACAATGACAAAGTGTCCTATTGTGCAGACAATCGGTCGCATCCCATGCGCCTTAACAGGGTCGATCAGCGCCGCGGCGGCAGTTTTCTCATCAATTCCTTCATGCGCTATCATGTCGGCGGCGAACACAAATTTGCTGCCTATTGGAATGGCACAGCCCAATTGCCCAATGCTGCTTGCCCCTCGACAGATGGGCCCTGCGATGAACATATCGTTTTGACTGTGCAAAAGGGCGCGCCCAGCCGCAAGCTCATCGCCCGTTTCGAACGAGATGACAGTGTCAACAGCAATGAGCTTGGCGGCACTATCAGCTTGAACGGATTTACGGCCCTTGCAAGGTGCGAGATGCCAATTGGGAATGATTATTCGATTGGTAGCATTTGCCAGCCTGGCCTGTTGGATGGATTCCAGTATGCAATCAATCCCAATGGTGAATGGAGAAACTACGGCATGCTCTCTATTGCCGACCAGCTTGACCTTGCCTGGTCGAACCCTAACGCTTCGCTCGTCACCGATCTCAAGGGGCTTTCCGCCAAGGGCATGGATTCGCTCACCTTCCGCATCGGCGTCGTGCGCCCGACGGGCCAGGAAGTGCTGGTAACGCTGACCGACGGAGCGGGCAGGACAGCAACCCTGACGGCGAGTGACTTCAGCAATGCCACCTACAATGCGCCAAGACCAAAGGCGGATGACCGGCCACTCAAGGATCATCCGGACGATGAAGTTTTCGCCAACAAAGGTGAGTTGAAGGTCCTCATGAACATGGTTGCCATCCCGCTCAAAGCTTTCGAGGGTGTCGACACGAACAACCTCAAAGAGCTGAAACTCGTCTTCCCGAAGGAAAGCGGCAAGGTGGCGATCACCGATATCGAGCTGCAGAACCTTGACCGGGAGAAACCTTCGCAGAAGCTCGCCAAGCAATAGCGAACCGCTACCATTGCATCTCTCCCCTTCTGTTATCACAGAGGGGGAGGATTTTTCCCGGAACGTGCTCCCAAGGTCCGTCGAGATTCACGCTCTGACGAGCCGAAAACGGTGGTTTTCGAGCACCGGGGCGCAGCGTACTTTAAGGTACGTGAGCACCGGAGCGCAGAAAAACGCCGTTTGCAGGCCGTCAGAGCGTGAATATCGACGGACCCTGGACGCCGAGTTCTTTCAGCCGCTTCACCGCCGTCGGCGGCATGGGCGGCGGATTGTCCGACTTCGCCGCTTCGATCAAGAGCTCGTCGCAGGCGGCTTCCGTGACCTCTTCGAGCTTCTTCAAAAACGCGTCATTGTCGAGACCCGGCTGGATCGGCGGCAGGATACGGCAGCGGATGACGCCGGGATAGCGCATGAACTTGCGGCGCGGCCAATAGAGCCCGGCATTGTGGGCGATCGGAACGACGGGAACACCGAGCTCGCCATAGATATGCGCGACGCCGTATTTGTAATGCGGCGGCGCACCCGGCGCGGTCCGAGTGCCTTCAGGATAGATCATCAGCTGCCGGCCTCCGGCAACGGCTTCACGCGCGCCCCTCACCGCCATTTTCATGGCCGCGGAACGCTTGCCGCGATCGATCGGCACCATTTTCATTTTCTGAATGTACCAGCCGAACAGCGGAATCCAGGTCAGCTCCCGCTTCAGGATATAGACCGGATCGGCGATGTGCGGCAGGAAGGCATAGGTGTCCCAGAAGGACTGGTGCTTCGGCGCACAGATGTATGGACCATCCGGAATATTCTCCAGCCCATCGATGTGGACGTCTGCGCCGACGATCACCTTTTGCAGCCACAGGTTCGATTTCGCCCAGTTTTTCGGAACGCTCCACGCCTGTTTGCGCGGGCTCAAGAAATAATAGGGCGTGAAGATGATCATCCGGATGATCAAATTCAGATAGAAAAGTGTGTTGAAGGCGATTGATCGAATGATCGTCATCTGAGTCTCGGGACGGTTGGCTTAGCGCCTTCGTATACTAATGCCGCGATGCCGTGAACTCTCAAAAAGTCTTCGCGCCAAGCTTGAGCCCGAACAGGCTGTCGGGGAGATGCGAGCGAACTTCAGCACCAAGATATTTCATATATTCGACCAGAAGCACCCGCACCACCAGGCCGCGGGAAATCCAGTCGCCGTCGCGCAGGTTGGTGTTGATGATCGGATAGGGGATGAATTCGATGTCCTGCGAGACGCGGCGGAGTTCCACCATCGTGCGGGGAATATGGTAGTTGTTGGTGACCACGATCACCCGCTTGTACTGATGTGCATGGGCCCACTTGACGCTCTCGGCCGCATTGCCGACCGTGTCCAGTGCCGAACGGTCGATATCGACACAGCATTCGAACAGGCTGGCGTCGCCGCCGGTCACACGCTGCAATTCGCTGCGATTGGTCGTTGGATGCACGCCGCTGATGAAAAGGCGCTCGCCGCGCTTGTTCTTGAGGAGATCGAGCGCCCCTTCGATGCGGGAATAACCGCCGGTCAGAACGATTATCCCATCGGCTGGCCGGCTGAGATCCGGTGCCTCCAGGGTCGTGACACGATCGGCAAAGAGAATGAACCCGCCGATGAACAGGACAAGACCCAGAACGCAGGCGATGAACAGCGGCAGCACGATGCGCCTGCGGATGAACGCGAGCAGCCGTCCGCCGCGCGTAGCGATCTGATCTTGTTGGTTGCCGTCGTTTGCGCCCATGTTGGATTAAAAATGCCTTGTTCGAGGTTTGTTCTTGTTCTGTTTAATAAAGAGTGCCGCGGCTGAGCTTTTGTACAATCCGGATATTAAAATGAATAAAATGGCATCAGGTTTCGTGGCTTTCGCCGCTGCGCCCGTCAACCCGTCTCAAATGCGCTATGACCGTCATTCTTGTTGTTATCATGGTCAGGATGCTGACCGCCAATATGATAAGAACAACGCCCGTATAGCCGCCGGATCCGATGGAAAAATTGCCGAAGAGCGCCGTCGCCTGGTCTGCCTCGGGCGTCGCCAGATTGTGCGACGACCACCAGCCGATACACAGGAAAATGACGATGGCAAGCGCCCCGCCGCAAGCTGCACCCTTGAGCGCCGTCCAGAAGAAATGCCGCTCGAACTGACGCGCAACGAAATTCTGGTCGGCACCGATAAAATGCAGAACCTCTATGATATGTCCGTTGCCGGCCATTGCGCCACGCGTCGCGAAAATAACCGTCAGCACAGTCGCTGCGACGACGAGTGCCAGCACCGCCATACCGATCAGGACCGTCGAACGCGCCATGGAAACGAGCCGGTCCACCCAGTTGCGATGATCGTCGAAACTGGCGCCCGGCACCTCCTTGACCAGCGCGGCGCGAATTGCCGCGAAATCCGGCGGCGAAGCTTCATCGAGCGTGACGATCACCAGCCTCGGCACGGGCAGCTCGTCTATATCGAGACCGCTTCCAAGCCACGGTTCCAGCAGACGCTCCGTCGCGGCACGGTCGATGATGCGGGTCGATTTCACGCCGGCAAAGCCCTGCGCAATGGTGCTGGCCTGGTTGAGCAGCGTCTCCATATCCTGGCCCTCGACCGGACGTATCTGGATGGTGGCCTCGGTCGAAATCTGGCTCTGCCACGTCGTCGCCGTCGACTGGACGAGACTGACGGCGCCAATTGTAAGGCAGGCGAGGAAAGTCATGATGGCGATGACGATCATCAGGGCGTGGCCAACGACATTGCCGGCGGGCACAATCGGCGCCTGTCCGCTTTTGGCCTGAAACCGCTCTATGGCACGGCCAAACAGGTCTAGCGCCAGATATTTGATGCGGGCGGGGTCAATCATAAATGTCGAGCCTCCCCTGATCGAGGATCATGCGCCGCGCATTGATCTGGTCCATCAGCGTCAGATCATGCGTCGCGATGACGACCGCTGTGCCCGAGCGGTTCAGCTCGCCGAAAAGCCGGAGCAGGCGTCTCGCCAGCGGCGGGTCGACATTGCCGGTCGGCTCATCGGCGAGCAGAATTTCCGGTTGATCGATCAAAGCCCGCGCGATTGCCGCACGCTGCTTCTCGCCGCCGGAAAGGACGGGCGGCAGCACGTGCATGCGTTCGCCGAGGCCAACCCAGTCCAGAAGCTCTTCGACTTCGGCGCGATAGGTCGCCTCCTCCTTGCCGCGCACACGCAGCGGCAGCGCCACATTCTGATAGGTGGTCATGTGATCGAGCAGACGGAAATCCTGGAAAACCACTCCGATGCGGCGCCGCAACAGCGGCATTTCCTTCGACGAGATCGTGGCGATATCCTTGCCAAAGACGTTGATCAGGCCGCGCGTCGGCTTCAGCGTCATGAACAACAGCCGCAGCAGTGACGTCTTTCCGGCGCCCGACGGGCCGGTCAGGAACTGGAACGACCGCGGTGAAATATGGAGACTGACATCACGCAGAACCTCCGGGCCCATTCCGTATCGCAAACCGACATTCTCAAAGCGAATCAAGCGTAACTTTCCAATCTCGTGTCCATGCGTGTTCTATTTTGTGCGGACGGATTTGGCCACCCATCAAACGCAGCCGGACATCAGCCAAAACATTAATTTTTGTGGGATAGGCTGTCCCATGATTCGGAAAAAATTGTCTGCAAGAGGGCAGATGATGCCAAAACCGTATTTTGCAAAGATCGATACAATGGAAACCAAAGATAATACGAGTTCGAATGTTGTGCCTTCCGTCGACAAGGGCGGTGCGCAGGATGTCGATTTCGAGACATTGACGCGCGGCCCTGTCGCCAAGGAGGCCGGGGCTGATACATGGCAACGCCTGTTGCCCAGCGATGAAGCGATGACGATACTGCATGTGCGCGAAGGCGCAGAAAGCAGGGGGCCGGGCTTCGGCTATTGGCTTGTGGTCGCCTTGGTTGCCGTCTCGGTCTTCTGGATAACCGGCGGCCATACACTGATGTCCGGAGCGTCACCCGCTGACGATCCGATGCTGACCACTGGTTCGGTCGGGCACACGAGCGAACACGCACGCTAGATTTCCAGGCAATGATCGGGCTATAGCAGTTGCATATGGTCAGAGCCCGTTTGGAAAGTCGCTGCGGCGAGACATATGGCGTGGTTTTCGAGAACCGGAGCGCAGCGTACATTAGGTACGTGAGCACCGGAAGCGCAGAAAATCGCGTCAGATGACCGCCACATTAGACTTTCAAGACGGGCTCTCAATCGGGAAGAACTGCATGCCAAAGGTCGGTGGAAAAAATATCGAAGTCCTTTTCAGCGCCGAGACAATCGCGGAGCGAAACCTCGAACTTGCCAAGGCCATCGTCGCCCGCAATTTCGAAAACTTGCTGGTGATTTCGATCCTCAAGGGATCCTTCATCTTCGCCGCAGACCTCATCCGCGCCATGCATGATGCGGGAGCGGAACCGGATGTGGAGTTCATAACGGTATCGAGTTATGGCAAGGGCACGGAAAGCACAGAAGTGCGCTTGCTCCGCGATATCGACAGCGATGTGCATGGCCGCGACGTGCTTCTGATTGACGATATTCTTGAATCCGGAAAAACGCTGAAGTTCACCCGCGAACTCATGCTGGAGCGCGGCGCACGCAGCGTTTCCATTGCGGTGCTGCTCGACAAGAGCGTCAAGCGCAAGACCGATATCGAAGCCGATTTCAAAGGTTTCGAATGCCCGGATTATTTTGTCGTGGGCTACGGCATGGACGTTGGCCATTCCTTCCGGCAACTGCCCTATGTGGGTGTGGTGGTGGATTAGCTCGACATCCTACCCTCTCCCTTGTGGGGAGGGAGGCTGCGAAGCAGCAGGGAGGGGCTTTTTTAACGGCAGGCAAGACCCCTCCCCGAACCAGCGGTTCGTCCCTCCCTACAAGGGGGAGGGTATGGTGCTAAACCTTATGCGACTGCACTAAAATTCAATCAAACTTCAGCAATCTCTCCAGATAATCTTTTTCCATCTGCGGACTCAGTGCATTGCCGAGGCGCTTGCGGATTTCCTCCAGGATTTCGCGGGCCCGCTGGATATCCAGGTCTTTGGGCACGATATTCTTGGACTCGTCGGGGAAACCTCCCGTGGCGCGCTGGCGTCCCAAAGGATCGAGCCTGCCATTTTGCTGCTGCTGTCCGTTGGGTCCGCCAGTCTGGCCTTCCTGACCCAGGGCCTGCTGCATCTGTTTCATCATGTCCTGCCCGCCGCGGCGCAGGGCGTCGAGTGCATTGCTCTGCCGGTCAACCGCCTGGCCGCCATCGGCTTCGCCCAGTGCCTTCCCCGCCTGGCCCATGGACTTGTTGGCGTCGCCGAAACCTTCACCGGGATTGACGCCGAGCCCCTTCAGATCCTTCATCATCTGTTCGAGATCAGACTGCAGCTTGCCCTGGCCTTCCTGAAGGCCGCGCAGGGCCTTGGCGATATCCTCTTCCGACATCTGGCCTTGCTGACCCTCCTGGCCATTTTGACCCTGCTGGCTTTGGCCCTGGTCCTGCTGCATGCCATTCTGACGCTGTTGCTCAAGCCGGTTCGTCTGGTTCATCATCTCCTGCTGGCGCCGCATCAATTCGCCCAGCTTGTCCATCTGCTGGCGCATCTGACCTTGCTGGCCCTGCTGGTTTTGCTGCTGCTGACCCATCTGCAGATTGTTCATCATGTTTTCGAGTTCGGAAAGCAGCTGCTGCGCCTGATCCTTCGATCCCTGCTTGGCCAGGTCCTCGATGCGGTCGAGCATGCGGTCAATGTCCTCCTGCCGCAGTTCCGTCGCGTTGGGATTTGGCATTTGAGCCATATTCGGGTTTTTCTGGGCTTTCTGGGCAAATTCGCGCAGATACTCGTTCATGGCGCTGCGCAGTTCTTTCATGCGCTTTTCGATTTCTTCCGGGCTTGCACCCTGTTCGATCGCTTGCTTCAGGGCTTCCTGTGCCTGACGCAGACGGCGCTCGGCGTCCGAAAGAGCGCCATCCTCGATACCACGCGCGACTTGCCACATATAGGCGACGACATCGCGCAACTGCTCGTCGCTGCGCGCAAGATTGAGCCGCGAGCGGACACTGCGCAAAGCGAGGTAATGAGATGCATTCTTGATCGTTTCTTCCGGCCAGATGGTGATTGCATCCAGCATATCGAGCACTTGCGGCTTGGCATTGGCGTTGAGCGCCAGCAGGCGACGCTGTTCCACGACAGCCTTGGCCAGCGGGTTGGCGAAGGGCCGTTCGGGCATGACGAACGTCTTGGTCTCGCTTCTGGCTTCCTGTTTCGCGTCATCGGTCGCGACCAAGGTCATACGTACTTCGGAACCGGCCCATGGATGCTCGGTGAGATCCTTGGTGGTCGTGGTCTCCTTGGGTTGATCGCCCCGCCGCGGCAGCGCCAGAGGCAGGTCGGGCGCTTTGTAGAGGGGTCGCGCATCCTTGTCGGCAGGCAATGCCTGCTCGATTTGCGCCACCGCGCCCGATGCACCGTAATCATCCTTGATTTCGTAGGAAACCTCCATCGTGCCATTTGCAGCACTGGAGGGATCCTTGGTGAAGCGGATGGAAGGCGGCTGGTCGGGCGTTACTGAAAACGCCCATTCGGCAAGCGGGTTGCCATCATCCGACAGGCTGACCGTGCTGTTGGCACCTATCGGCAGTTCGAAATTGCGCGGCCGGGCTTTGGTGGTCGCTGGATTGTCTTCCGGCTTGCCTTGTTCTTTCGCCGCAATATCTGTTGCCTCCCCATCCAGCGACGTCTGGGTAACTTTTTCCGATCCGCTGCCGCCGATGATGCGAACGACAAGCGTGCTGTCCTGCGGAATGGTGAACTGTTTTTCTTCCGTATTGGCTGCCGTTGTCAGGAAGAGCGGTGCGCGTCCGGTATAGCGCGGAGGCGTCACCCATGCATCGATGCGAGGCGGAATTGCTTCGCTCTTGCTATGACTGCGGAACGCATCGTTGATGCGGCCGCCAAGTGGCCCACCGGAAAAAGCAAAGGCGACGACGAGAAGCAGACCGACAACCCCGCGCAGCGCCCAGGGATCGCGTTCCGGAATACGGGTTTGCGGCAGGCCACTCTTCAGGTTCTGGATGCGCTCGGCCATGCGCTTGCGGTGTTCGTCCCACAGCGCCTGAGCAAACGGATCAATGGACTTGTTGACGAGTTCTTCCGACTGGATGGTGATCGGCTGGTGATCGAGCGTGTTGACGCTTTCCAGACGCTGGCTGATTTCTGAGTGATCGGGGAGACGGAAGCTCAGCAGGAGATAGAGGCAGAGGGGCAGCGATAGAACAAAAAGCCCCAGCAGTGCCAAGCGTAAAGGATCCGGAATTATCCGGAAAATACCGAACCAGGACAGGCACAGGAAAAGGGCAACTGAAAGCAGCAGCGGCAGTACGAGCGGCCACAGACGTTCGAACACAACGGTCAACCATGTAGACAAACGGAGGCGATCGATACTTTTGAAAATATCGAACCTGTACCTGATCGCGTCCCGTTTGTCGGGTTGTTGATCGGTCATCCGCACTCCATTTCGCCGGCATCGACGGGGCCGGCATCATGGAACAATACCATTCATCATGGCAAAGGCGAGGCCTTGGGGTAAAAATGCGATCATAGTTTTGTGTAGAGGGGGGAGATGCCCCTCCCCGTCGCTTCGCTCCGTCCCTCCCCACAAGGGGGAGGGTCAGGCGCTAGCTCATATATCCCGGAGATTTGCATGAACGTGCATCAAAGGCGCAACGGTCCCGCCCTCCCCCTTGTGGGGAGGGAGGCTGCGAAGCAGCAGGGAGGGGTCTTTCTTAGGACTGCTAGAGCCAGTCTGGCACCGAATCGAGCCCGATCAGTTCGTCATAGGTCGTTCTGGGCCGCACCACATGGAACCGGTCGCCATTGACAAGAACCTCCGGCACCAGCAGACGTGTGTTATAGGTGCCGGCCTGCACGGCGCCGTAAGCGCCTGCCGTTCCAATGGCGATGAGATCGCCGGGAGCCGGACGCGGCAGATCGCGATCGAGGCCAAGATAATCGCCGGTTTCGCAAACGGGACCGACGACATCGCCGCGAATGCGCGGATCGTTGGCCGCAGGTTCCTTGACCGGGCGGATGATATGAAAGGCGTCGTAAAGCGTCGGGCGGATGAGATCGTTCATGGCCGCATCGACGATGATGAAATTCCGCGCGTCGCCTTCCTTGAGGTAAATTACCTCGCTGACCAATATACCGGCATTGCCGACGATGAGACGGCCCGGTTCGAAAATGGTCTTCAGGCCCAGCGGCTTGATATGCTTTTGCACGATTTGCGCATAGGCATCTGGCAGCGGCGGCGGATTATTGTCGAAGTGATAGGGAATGCCCAAGCCACCGCCGAGATCGACATGCTTGATATCGTGGCCGTCCGCCTGGAGCTGCGCCACCAGCTCGGCCAGCAGCCGGAACGCATTGTCGAACGGCTCGAGATCGGTGATCTGGCTGCCGATATGCATGTCGATGCCGGTGACCTTCAGACCGGGCAGCCTGGCGGCATGCGCATAGATCGTGCTGGCCTTCGCAAGCGGAATGCCGAACTTGTTCTCGGACTTGCCCGTGGAAATCTTCTTGTGGGTCTTGGCGTCCACATCCGGGTTTATGCGCAGCGACACCGGTGCAATCTTGCCGGCAGCAACCGCACGTGCGGAAAGAATTTCAAGCTCAGGCTCGGATTCGACGTTGAAACAATGGATGCCGGCGGCCAGCGCATAATCCATTTCGCCGGGCTTCTTGCCGACGCCGGAAAAAACGATCTTGTTGGCCGGGATGCCTGCAGCAAGAGCGCGGCGCATCTCGCCCTCGGAGACCACGTCAGCGCCTGACCCAAGACGCGCCAGTGTCTTCAGGACGGCCTGATTGGAATTGGCCTTGAGCGCGTAAGCGACAAGCGTCTCCATATCGGCGAATGCCGCCGAAAAGACCTTGAAATGCCGTTCTATCGTCGCGGTGGAATAGCAATAGAAAGGCGTTCCGACCGCCTTGGCGATGTCGGGAATGCTGACGCCCTCGGCATGAAGAACGCCGTCTTTGTAGTCGAAATGGTTCACGTACGTGCCTAGATCAACGGGTCAAGGATGAAACGCTTGTCCTGAACGGGCGGTTTTTCCGTCTTCGGCTCGCCGGGCATCGTCGTAACGGAAGCCGGCGGCAGCTCAGGATCGCCCTTTCGGCCACAGGCCGAAACAGCGCTTAAAATTGCAATCGACATCAGTATTGTCGTCAAAAAAGAACGGCTCGTCATAGTTTGATCCCGAATGGCGTTTACTCTGTCTAGCGTATGAGGGCGCTCTTTGCACCCCCATCAGCAGCCAATATTGTTTTAGAGTTTGGCGATACGCTTTTGCCAGAATTTGATCTGGCGGCGCACCTCGCCCGGCGCCGTACCGCCATAGGATTTGCGGCTGCGCACCGATTTGTCGACGGTGAGATAACCGAAGACCGTATCGGTGATGCCGGGATGTATCGCCTGCAGCTCTTCGAGCGACAGCTTGCCGAGCTCGGCTTTCTTCTGTTCGGCAAGTGCCACTGCGCGTCCGGTCACGTGATGCGCTTCGCGGAAAGGCAGGCCCAGTTCACGCACCAGCCAGTCAGCCAGATCGGTCGCAGTGGAATAACCGGAACCGGCCGCTTTTTTCATTGCGGCGCTGTTGATGGTCATGTCGCCAACCATGCCGGTCATCGCGGCAATGCATAATTCCAGCGTTTCGGCCGCATCGAACACAGCTTCCTTGTCCTCCTGCATGTCCTTGGAATAGGTCAGCGGCAGACCTTTCATCACGGTCAGGAGACCAACGAGCGAGCCGGTGATGCGCCCGGTCTTGGCGCGCACCAGTTCGGCAGCGTCGGGGTTCTTCTTCTGCGGCATGATCGATGAGCCGGTGGAGAAACTGTCGGACAGGCGCACGAAACCGAACTGCGGCGTCGACCAGATGACGATCTCTTCGGCGAGGCGGGACAGGTGCGTCGCGGTGATCGCGGCGGTCGAGAGAAATTCCAGCGCATAATCGCGATCTGAAACACTGTCGAGCGAGTTGCGGGTCGGTTCCCGGAAACCCAGCGCCCTGGCTGTCATGTGCCGGTCTATCGGGAAACCAGTCCCGGCCAGCGCCGCAGCGCCGAGCGGCGATTCGTCCATGCGGAAGATGGCATCCCGGACCCGGCTCAAATCGCGGCCGAACATCTCGACATAGGCCATGCAGTGGTGACTGAAGGTGACGGGCTGCGCCGTCTGCAGATGCGTAAAACCCGGCATCAAGGTCGATGCATGCTCTTCGGCACGCTTCAAAAATGCTTCGATGAGCTTCTTCAGCGCAATCGCCGTCCTCTCGAATTCCGCCTTCACCCAGAGGCGGAAATCGACGGCGACCTGATCATTGCGCGAGCGCGCCGTATGCAACCGGCCCGCTGGTGCGCCGATCAGTTCGGCCAGTCTCGACTCGATATTCATGTGTATGTCTTCGAGCTTGCGCGAAAACGTGAACTTTCCCGTCTCTATCTCTGACAATATCGTGTTCAGGCCCTTTGCGATCTTGTCGTGATCGTCCGCCGCTATTATGCCGGTCTTCGCAAGCATGGCAGCATGGGCAAGCGAACCCTGAATGTCCTGGGCGTAGAGTTTCTGGTCGAAGCCGATGGAAGCATTGATTTCTTCCATGATCGCGGCGGGACCCGAGGCAAAACGGCCTCCCCACATTTCATTGCTGTTCTTGTTGTCGGACATGGGTAGCGCCTTGGGTGAGAAGCGAGAAGAGTAAAATGACGGACGGCAACGAAACGCAGAAAACGCCACGCGACAACAGCAGGAAGATCATCCTGTCTGCAGCACTCGCAGGCATTCTTGCCGGTGCGGTTGCGGTATACGTGATGGAACGGCCTTCTGGCAATATTGTCGCCGGTACAAACCCGTCCGCCGATCAATGCGCTTTGAAAACCGCGAATGCCAAGAAGATAGACGGGGCCGCCGTTGGCGCCATCGCCGCCATGCGTGGCGCGGACGCACCTCAATCCATGTCGGCTTTGACTTTCACCGCTCCCGATGGAAAGCCTGCCCGCCTCGGCGATTTCAAGGGCAAGACGCTTCTCGTCAATCTGTGGGCGACGTGGTGCGTGCCGTGCCGCGAGGAAATGCCGGCCCTCGATGCGCTGGAGACGAAGAAGGGCGGCGACAATTTCCAGGTCGTGACCATCAACATCGATACGGGCGACGACGAGAAGCCGAAGGCGTTCCTGAGCGAGATCGGCGTCAAGTCGTTGCAGCTCTATCGCGATCCATCGATGGGCGTATTCAACGATCTGAAGCGCAAGAACCTCGCTTTCGGTCTGCCAGTGACGATGCTTGTCGACAAGGACGGCTGCCAGATTGCGGCGATGAACGGTCCGGCCGATTGGTCCAGTGATGACGCCGCCCGTTTTGTCGATACGGCGACCGGCCTGTAGGCACCGTCTGGACTAGGGTCTGTTCAGATTTTATGTCAGGGCGAGGCGAAAACGGTGGTTTTCGAGCACCGGAGCGCAGCGTACATTTGGTACGTGAGCACCGGAGCACAGAAAAACGCCGTTTGCAGGCCGCCATGGCATGAATCTCAACAGACCCTAGCGGTCAACCGCGGCGACGACCGCCTCCATCCAGTGATCGCGGATCTTCATCTTGTGCATGTGCTCGAGCGTACTGTGCACATAGTCTTCGTTGCGGCCCGATTGACCCACTGAACCGCGCACAGCCGTCGCAGCCTCGCTTACGGACAGCCTGCCCGCATACTGAACATGGCTGCGGTCGACGATATAGGTCAGCGCCTCGACCTTGCGCCCGTCTTCGAGCCGTATGGCCAGCCGCCGTTCGAGATAGACATGCGTGACCAGTTCGCGCGCCCGCAAATAGGCGACGACCTCGTCCTCGAGATCGCCAGGCACGCGAAACGCCATCCCGAGACAGGAACCTCCCCGGTCAAGGCCCAGCACCAGCCCCGGACGTTCGGGCGTACCACGATGCACATAGGAGCGGACACATAGCGCCCTTCGATAGCCATGCAGCCGGGCGTGCAATGTCTCCACATGTGCAAAGCCCGGCTTCCACATCAGAGAGCCATAGCCAAAGACCCAAAAATCGCCCATATCCGTCCTGATAGATTTGTTTGATAGAGATTTGCCTGAAAGACCGTTTGAGAATTCGGCCCGGCGAGTCAACTGGTGTGGTTTTCGAGACCCGGAGCGCAGTGGACATTGAGTCCATGAGCACCGGAAGCACAGAAAATCGCATCAGATGGCCGCCGGATTGGATTGTCAACTGACCGATAGCGAGACCCGCCCCATGCCGTCAAGCACTGCCGAAAAGAGCCGCAAGCCTTGGAGACTGCCAATCATCATCGGCGCACTGATTATCCTTGCCGGCGTGATCTACACCGGCGGCTGGTACTATCTGGCCAATCAATTGGAAAGCCGGGTCGCAACGAATATCGCGGCCTTCAAGCAACAGGGTATCGACGCCACTTGCGAAAATGCCAAAGCGAGCGGCTATCCCTTGCGCGTTGGCCTCGACTGTTCGAACGTCGGCTGGGTCGACCGGGCCAAGAACATATCCATCACCGCCGGCGCCTTTCGTTCCGCCGCACAAATCTACGATCCGCTGAAGATCGTCAGCAGCGTCGAGGGCCCTGCCGCGGTGGATGTGCCCGGCGCTCCGCCTCTCGACGTGAAATGGGAACATCTCGCCACGAGCGTCCGGCTCGACAAACCGCTTCCCAAACAACTGTCTATCGAAGGCAGCAATGTCATGGTCAATGAACGTGGGAACGCGAGCAATCCTGTTCCGTTCGCTGTCATGCAGACCGGGAAACTTGAATTTAATACCGCCCAACCGCAGATGGATATCGCACTATCCTTCGACAAGCTGAAGATCGCCGACAATATCGTCCTCGACAGACCGTTGCCGGAGTTGACGGGAGCTGCAGATGTCCAGCTTGCCAATGGTTTCGCGCTTCTGGCAAAACCCGAGCGTGACCTGTCGGTTCTGCGGGGCCAGACGGGAACGCTGCGCAAAGTCGAACTGTCTTTCGAGGATGGCAGCGGGATTGCGATTTCCGGTCCGTTTTCCGTCGCCGATGACGGGCGCATCAGTGGTGATTTCAAGGTGACGATGCGCAACCCGGAAGGTGTCGCCAAAGTCATGCAGGGCATTTTCCCTGAAGCAGGCAATACGATTTCGACCGTCGTTCAAGCGATGGCGTTCGTTCCGAAAGACGCGAGCGGCGCGCCGACGCTGCCTATCACGGTGAAGAACGGCAAAATGTCGGTTGGCTTTATCGGTATCGGACGGCTGCCTGCGCTGTAAACTTGCACTAGGCCATCGACGAAAGTAGTATTGATAACAGTTATCAAGCCCTGATACGTTTCTTGAGAGCAACAACCATGGCCAGCAGCGTGAACCTCGGAATAAAACTCGAAGCCTATGTGGATGATTTGGTGAAGTCCGGGCGTTATAATTCACGCAGCGAAGTCTTGCGCGAAGGCATAAGATTGGTTGAGGAGCGTGAAAAGCGCCTCGCAGCGCTCGATGCAGCAATTGCTCGGGGGCTTGCGGACGTTGAGGCTGGCCGGGTTAAGCCTCTACGTGAAGTCGCCGATCGCCTGAAAGCAAAATACCAAAGTATGGTGGAAGATCATTCGTGATTGTCATCATCACGGACGAAGCGGAGGTCGATCTTGAGGAAATTGGCGACTATATAGCGCGCAACAGTCCGCGCCGGGCAGTCAGTTTCGTGGATGAACTAGTTGATCGATGCGAGCGTCTTGCCAGCATGCACAACAGTTTCCCGTTTGTATCAGGACACGAGCATACTGGCGTCCGGCGTCGGCCGTACGGCGAGTACCTTATCTTCTATCGTTTCGACGAGGCTGGCGTCAAAGTTTTGCGCATTCTCAACGGCGCCCGAGATCACGAATCCATCGTTTTTCCTGAACCATGACGATTACTTTGACGGCTGCCCTGCCTTTTGCCGTCCAAAGTCCGGCGCATCCACTTCCTGACCGGCATCGATGATGCCGCGACGGACGGCGCGAGTCCGCGTGAACAGGTCGAAAAGCGCATCGCCATCGCCCCAGCGAACCGATCGTTGCAACGAGGCGAGGTCCTCGGAAAACCGCGACAGCATTTCAAGGATTGCGTCCTTGTTGTGCAGGCAGACATCGCGCCACATGGTGGGATCAGATGCCGCCAGACGCGTAAAATCGCGAAAGCCCGAGGCCGAATATTTGATGACTTCGGAGTTCGTCACTTCTTCCAGATCGCTCGCCGTGCCAACGATATTGTAGGCAATCAGGTGCGGCAGGTGAGAAACGATGGCCAGCACACGGTCGTGATGCAAAGGGTCCATCGTGTCGAGCCGCGAACCGCAGGCTTCCCAGAACCCCGTCAGCTTCGCGATAGCGTCCGGGTCCGTGCCATCGAGGGGCGTGAGAATGCACCAGCGGTTGATGAACAGATCGGCAAACCCGGCATCGGGACCGGAATATTCCGTTCCTGCCAGCGGATGCCCCGGAATGAAATGCACATTCGCGGGGAGTTCCGGCTGCATCTGCGCAATAACCGATCCCTTGGTCGAACCGACATCGGTGACGATCGCCCCGGGCTTCAGCGAAGCGGCGATCTGCCGGGCAATTTCGCCTGACGAACCCACAGGTACCGAAACGATAACGAGATCGGCGTTCTTCACCGCCTCGGCACTGTCAAGTGTATAGCGATCGCCGAGGCCGAGCTCTTTTGCCCGAGCCAGTGTGGCTTCGCTGCGGGTGGAAATGACGATCTTGTCGGCAAGGCCCTCGCGCTTGATGACGCGCGCCAGCGACGAACCGATAAGGCCGATACCGATCAGTGCGATTGTATCAAAATGAACTTTGGACATTTTCTGACCTGCTGATTCACTTAATGCTGTGTCGGAGATTCGTGTCAGGACGCGGCGAAAATGGTGGTTTTCGAGCACCGGAGCGCAGCGTACTTTAGGGTACGTGAGCACCGGAGCACAGAAAAACGCCATTTGCAGCCCGTCATGGCGCGAATCTCAACGAAGGAATTCGGAGAGTGCGGCGACCACGCCACGATTGGCTTCTTCGGATCCAATGGAAAGGCGCAACGCGTTCGGAAATCCGTATCCCGTGACGCGGCGCAAAATATAGCCTTTGCTCGTAAGGTAAGCGTCTGCCTTCTCTGCCGATTTCGCCGGATCTTCGGGAAAGTGCACGAGAAGGAAATTTCCGACCGACGGCGTGACCCGAAGCCCAAGCCCGGTCAATTGTTCGGTGAGCCAGACACGCCAGGTCTCGTTAAACGCGGCAGCCTCCGCGACATGCGCGCGGTCGCGGACAGCGGCACTGCCGGCAAGAATGGCCGCCGAGTTCATGTTGAAGGGGCCGCGAATGCGATTGACCGCATCGATGACGTGGACGGGTGCGAACATCCAGCCGATGCGAAGCGCCGCCAGCCCGTAAATCTTGGAAAAGGTCCGGGTCATCACGACATTCTCGAAGGATGACACGAGTTCGACACCCGCTTCGTAGTCATTACGGCGCACATATTCTGCGTAGGCAGCATCAATTACCAGCAGTACATGCTTCGGCAGGCCGTCATGCAGACGGCGTACTTCTTCGAAAGGCAAGTACGTCCCGGTCGGATTGTTTGGGTTGGCAAGGAAAATTATCTTCGTGCGCGGCGTGACCGCGCTCAGGATAGAATCAACCTCGGCCCGTTCGCTATTTTCGCTTGCAACAACCGGCGTCGCGCCTGCAGCCATGATGTAGTTTCTGTAGACCAGAAAGCCATGTTCGGTGTAGATCGCCTCGTCGCCTGGCGAAAGATAGGTCTGGCAGAGCAGGCCAAGCAGTTCGTCGGAGCCATTGCCGCAAAGAATGTTCTCGGCATTTAGACGGTGCACATCGGCGATCGCCTTTTTCAGTTCCGTTGCCTGTCCATCCGGATAGATCGCAAGCTTCCCCGCCGCCTCGCGAAAGGCATCTATAGCGTGCTTGCTGGCGCCGAGCGGCGTTTCATTGGCCGACAGTTTGTGGACCTTCGCGACGCCCGGAGCATGTTCCTTGCCGGGGACATAGGCTGCCACGTCAAGTATACCGGCTTTCGGAGTTGGGCGCATGTCTTGTCGTGTCATAATTCTTCGGGTCCGTAACGGGCAAAAGCACCGTGCGGACATAGCTGCATGGAGCCCGGATGTCGAGAACAACTTGACTTTGCGCGAACTGCGACCATACCTACGCGCGATCACGCCCTCAATTGCGCAAACATGACGAAAATCAGCCGACCAACCGCTAAAAAAGCTCAGCAAAGCCAGGAAGCGACAAATCCCCACAGCCCGGTGATGGATTTTGACGCCGGCAAACCATTGCACCTCGATAGCGGTGTGTCGCTTTCGCCATTTCGTATCGCGTATCAGTCCTATGGCGAACTCAACGCCGACAAGTCGAACGCAATCCTCGTCTGCCATGCGCTGACCGGCGATCAGCATGTCGCCAATGTCCATCCCGTAACCGGCAAGCCCGGCTGGTGGGAGTTGCTCATCGGTCCGGGCAAGCCGATCGATACGGATCGCTACTTCGTGCTCTGTTCCAATGTTCTGGGCGGTTGTCTTGGTTCGACAGGCCCGGCATCGATCAATCCTGAAACCGGCAAGGCCTATGCGCTGGACCTTCCGATCATCACGATCGCCGACATGGTGCGGGCGCAGGCGATGCTCATCGAGCATTTGGGCATCAAACAGCTTTTTGCCGTGATCGGCGGATCCATGGGCGGCATGCAGGTGCTGGAATGGGCGTCCAGCCATTCCGACAAGGTATTTGCGGCCGTGGCGATCGCGACCGGTGCCCGCCACTCGTCGCAGAATATCGCCTTCCATGAAGTGGGCCGGCAGGCGGTCATGGCTGATCCCGACTGGAAGGAAGGTCGCTATCTCGAAGCTGGCACCGTTCCACGCAAAGGTCTCTCGGTCGCCCGCATGGCGGCGCATATCACCTATCTGTCCGAGACCGCCTTGCACAACAAGTTCGGACGCAATCTTCAGGATCGGCAGAAACTGACCTTCGGATTCGACGCGGATTTCCAGATTGAAAGTTATCTGCGCCATCAGGGCACGACGTTCGTCGAGCGCTTCGACCCGAATTCCTATCTCTACATGACCCGGGCGATGGATTATTTCGACCTCGCCGCGGAACATGGCGGCCGGCTTGCCGATGCCTTCGCTGGATCGAAAACCCGGTTCTGCATTGTTTCATTCACCAGCGACTGGCTATTCCCGACCAGCGAAAGCCGGATGGTCGCCCATGCTCTGAATGCGGCTGGCGCGTCGGTGTCCTTCGTCGAGATCGAGTCGGATCGAGGCCACGACTCGTTCCTGCTCGATGAGCCCGAGATGTTTTCGACGATCACCGGATTCATCCGGTCGGCTGCTCGAGCCAAGGGGCTTTTGCCGTCATGAGTGTGAACGTCCATCCCCGCGTCGATTTTGCCGTCATCGCCTCGCTGGTCAAACCCGGCTCGCGCGTGCTCGACGTCGGCTGCGGCGATGGCGAACTGCTGGAGCTTTTGCAGAACACCAAGGATGTGGATGGGCGGGGCGTCGAGCTCTCGCAAAAGGGCGTCAACGAATCGGTGGCGCGCGGCCTGTCGGTCATCCAGGGCGATGCCGACAGCGATCTCAAATATTATCCGGATGGCGGTTTCGATTATGTGATCCTGTCGCAGACCTTGCAGGCGACCCGCAACCCGAAGAATGTCCTCACCGAACTTCTGCGCATTGGCGAAAAGGCCATCGTATCATTTCCCAATTTCGGGCATTGGCGGGTACGGACCTCCCTCGCGATCAACGGTCGCATGCCGGTCACCAAAGACCTGCCCTATAGCTGGTACGACACGCCGAATATCCACTTCTGCACCATCAATGATTTTGTCGACATGACCAAGGAAGTCGGCGCGGTGGTCGAGTCCGCCGTCGCGCTGAATGCCTTGGGAGAGCGCCTCGGATTCAACATGCCATGGGGATTCTGGAACCTCTTCGGCCAGCAGGCTGTGTTTTTGCTCAAACGCTAGCGAAGCCGGCATAGGATTTGCGCAAGAATCCTCGAATCCTATGCAAAGAGTCGTGATTCCGGTGCAAGACTCCTCGATTCTGGCGCAAGAATTTCAACCGATACGGGTAATTTGGTTGTGCTGACGCGAACTGGCGCTTGCCGTGCCTTGTGGTGAGAGGACCGGTACGAAGACACGCCGCGACGCACGCTTGGCAACGGGCAGTCCTTGATAGATGCGTTTTTGCGCCTCAACGATCAGTACACCCGAGAACATTGGCCAAAAACGACGGCCTACCCGTTCAAACAAAGAAGAAGGCCGCATCATCGCTTTTCGCGATGACGGCGGGAAGAACAGAGCTTCGCCCCACGGTCCGGGCGTAAAGTTTGCCTCCCTCAGGAGACGCGTCAGCTGACCTCGGCTATAGGGCCGGCCGCTGCCAAACGGCGTATGTTCGAACCTCGCCCATAGCCCGCGCCGGTTCGGAACGACGATGACCAGCCGGCCGTTCGGCGCCAGAACACGCCACATTTCCTTCAGTGTTTCGCGTGGATCTTCCGCATGTTCCAGCGCATGTACCATCAGTATTCTGTCCACTGCGGAGTCGGGCAGAGGCAAATCCTCCTCAAATATCAATGCTGTAGCGGATGGTTCGACAGGCGGCCAGCTGGCCGCGCCCTGCCCGGCCGGCATGAAGGCGAACGTGCGTTCTGTGTCGCCGCGGAACCGGTCGAGGTAAGGTACGGCGTAGCCGAGACCAACCAGCCGCTCGCCTGGCAGCTTCGGCCAGATCGGTACCAAGGCCATCGTAATGTGGCGCTCGGTCAGATGGCCGAGAGTTGAAGCGTAAAATGAGCGAAGATCGATGATGTCGAGATGCATGGCCGCAACGTAACATGGAAGATGAGAACATCAAGAAACGACATGGGTTGCAGGCTTGGCTGAACCGGGATTATCTTGCCAAGCAAAGAATGAAGAGAACGACCATGCCCCAATTGCAGATAGAACAATTCACCGCCCGCAGCGATAATTTCGGCGTACTGATCCATGATCCTGAAACCGGCCTGACGGCGTCCATCGATGCTCCCGAGGAACAGCCGATTCTTGACGCGCTCAAGCGCCGCGGCTGGAAACTGACCCATATTTTCACCACGCATCACCATACCGATCACGTGGAAGCCAATCTGGCGCTCAAGAAACGATTTGGCGTGGAAATCGTTGGCCCTGAGGACGAAAAGTCGAAAATACCCGGAATTGACCGCGGCGTCCGTCACGGCGAACGGTTCAAGTTCGGCAATTTCGAGGTGGAGGTCATCTCGACGCCAGGCCACACCGCAGGCGAAATCTCCTTTCATATCCCTGCCGCCAAGGTTGCTTTTACCGGCGACACCCTGTTTTCGCTCGGCTGCGGGCGGCTTTTCGAAGGAACGCCCGCAACTATGTTCAAGTCGCTGCAGCGGTTGATCGGACTGCCGGGTGAAACGGAAATCTATTGCGGCCACGAATATACCGAGAGCAATGCCCGTTTTGCCCTGACTATCGACCCGGAAAACTCGGCGCTCAAGGAGCGTGCCAAGGAAATCAAGACTTTGCGGCAGGCAGACTTGCCGACCTTGCCAACAACGCTCATGCGCGAGATGGCGACCAACCCGTTTCTTCGCTGGCATGATCCGGCGGTCCGCAAAAACCTCAAGATGGAAAGCGCGACAGATGAGGCGGTTTTCGCTGAAATCCGCAAGCGCAAGGACAATTTCTGATGGTGTTGACAGCAGACGAGATTCGCGGGCACCTCGGGCTTCAACCGCATCCGGAAGGCGGCTTCTATGTCCAGACTTTCCGCGACAATCAGGGTGAATGGCCAGAAGGCGGGCGCGGACACTCGACGGCCATCTACTTTCTGCTTGAGGAGGGCCAAATCTCGGCTTGGCACCGCGTCAAGGATGCTGCCGAAGTCTGGCACTGGTATGGTGGTGCACCATTGCTTTTGACCGTCGCAACAGAGGATTCACCGCACGAAACCCATACGCTTGGACTTGACCTTGCCAATGGGCAGCGCCCGCAAGCCATTGTTCCGGCAGGACAATGGCAAATGGCCAAGAGCCTCGGCGCTTGGACACTTGTCGGGTGCACGGTAGCACCGGGATTTGATTTCGCTCAGTTCGAAATGGCGGAGCCCGGCTGGGAGCCCTGACGGCGCTTGAAGAGCATGTCCTTTGCTGCGATAACCGCGCCCAGTGTGATCAAGAGGCAGGCGAGCATCACGCGTCCCGTTGGCTCCGTCACCCCGGCGATGATCAATACAAGCGTTGAAAGCAGCGGCGCGGCATAGCTCGACGCACCGAGCACCTGGATATTCCCATGCTTTACGCCATAGTCCCAGACATAGAAAGCCGCACCAACCGGGAATAGCCCAAGCCCAAGGACGGCGAGCCACTGGACGAGTCCATCCGGCCACACCGTCTGCTCAAGGAGCAGGTGCGAAATCAACGAGAGGATCGACGTTGCGATGCAGAAACCCGTCACAGCATCCGTTGGCACGTTGGAAAAGCGTCGCGACAACAGCGAATAGGCGGCCCATGTCAGTGCGCAGAGGCCTGCCATGGCGTACCCAAAAGCGAATTGCGGATCGAAGCCGAGGCCGCCACCTTTGGTTATGATAAGCACCGTTCCAGCTAAGCCCAACAACGTGCCCAGAATATGAAACCAGCGTAGCTTTTCACCAGGCATCAGGGCGGATCCAACAACGATGAAAAGCGGCCAGAGATAGGCGATAAGGCTGGCGTCGACAGCTGGAGCGTTACGCAGTGCCGTAAAATAGAGGAAGTGATAGCCAAAGAGCCCGACAACGCCGAGCAGCCAGACCTTTGCGGGCTGGCGCAGGTGCCGCGCAGCGCCCGGTCGCCACCGCCAAGAGATCAACCCGAGGCACGCACCGATAGCGAATGTCATCGCTGTCAACTGAAATGGCGGAACCTTACCCGACACATCGGTGAAAAGGGCGAGCATCGCCCACATGATGACCGCAAAAAAACCAACAAATGTCGCCAAAAAGCACCCCGGATTCGAAGTACGGCTGCCAAGCCGCGTCTATTGCGTCTTTTCGAAACGGGTTGCGTAAACAGTTACCGTGCCGATCTGCGTGCCGATCTTTGCCTGCACCGGTGAATAGATAGCGGACTTGCCGAGCGATGCAAAGGTGAGACTGATCTTGCTCGAGTTCTTCAGATATTCGATAGCTTTTCGCCCTGACTGATAGCCGGCGACCGGGACGAATTTGGCCGAACAAGTGATGGCATCGCCCCTGAAACCCTGGGTCGCAAAGGGCTGGGCCCGGCCCGATGGAGAAAGTTTCAAATCCACGCGCGTCTGGCCATCAAAGAGATGCAACGTCTGCTTGCAGACCTGATCAAGGCTGCTTGCTGCTACCATCACACCGGAAATCGGATCAGCAACAGATTGCAGGTCGGCAGGTTTCAGATCCACCCAGTTCTTCTTCTTTTTAATCGGCGGATCGTTGGTGGTATTCGTTACATTGCCGTTGGTAAAGGCGATCGATGTGCTCTTGTTTCGGTTACCATGCCGGTATTTGACAACATAGGAATTCGGTACAGGCCCGGTCTCGGCGAACTGTCCGGTAACGTCCAGCTTGCCGTTGGTGTCATCGAAGAGGCTGCCCAGCCCCGAGCTGGCAAGAGACCCGACAACTTTGTAAGCGCGATTGTCTGTGACGCTGGTTGAAAAACTCGCCTTGGCAATCGACAATCCGAAGAGTGAAACGCGGTAATCTGTCTGATAGGACTGAGCGCCGTGTGCCGGATGCGCGCCCATCAGCGTTAGTGCAGCGAGCGGCACCAGCATTCGTATTCGGCTGGCATACTGCCTGTGGGCTTCCATTCTAGTCATTCTTGTCCAAAGCATCCCTGCAGTGATTGTTCCAGCGTATAAAGCGGGCGAAGTTGTGATAAACATTACAACGCTGGCCTGTATTGTATATAAGCGGCGCCAAACATGGCATAAGTGCACTTGACGCGCGCGGCCCATATCACTATAGAAACGCGACTTCCCAATAGGCCGCCAATCCGATAAGCGAGCCGCTGCACGGCGACGTGCGATGGTAGCAGGAAATATTCGGACAAAGGCGAATGAAAAATTTGAAGGTGAGACCAGATGTCCCGCACATGTGAATTGACCGCTAAGTCGGTACAGTATGGTAACAATGTGAGCCACGCGAACAACAGAACGCGCCGCCGCTTCTTGCCGAATCTTTGCCACGTAACGCTGATTTCCGAAGCCCTCGGTCAGAGCTATCGCCTGCGCGTTTCGGCCCATGCCCTGCGCAGCGTGGAGCATCGCGGTGGTCTGGATGCATTCCTGGTCAAGGCTGACGAGAAGGAGCTGTCGCAACGCGCCCGTCTCCTGAAGCGTCAGATTGCCAAGAAGCTTCTTGAAGCTCCGGTCGCTGCTTAATCAGCAATCGCTTCCATTTTCTAGTCGTCGAGGCCAGCAAATGCTGGCCTTATTGCTGGTTCCATTACCCAGGATAAAAAAATGCCGCTGCAACGCGCCTATACCTTTTCGGACTTTATGCTCCCCGTTTTAGCTATGTGCGCGGTCGTTGCCGCGTCCAATATCCTTGTTCAGTATCCTTTTGATCATTTTGGATTGGGAGAAATCCTGACCTATGGCGCCTTTACCTACCCGATAGCCTTTCTGGTCAACGATCTTGCAAATCGCACATTCGGCCCGGCCTTTGCCCGGAAGGTCGTCTATGTGGGGTTTGCGATTGCCGTCGTCCTTTCGGTCTGGCTGGCAACGCCGCGCATCGCTATCGCATCCGGCACGGCATTCCTGACAGCCCAGCTTCTGGACATCACCGTATTCAACAGGTTGCGGCAGCTGACGTGGTGGAAGGCGCCTTTTGCCTCTGCCATCTTCGGTTCGCTGTTAGATACATTGCTGTTCTTCTCGATTGCCTTCGCTGCCAACTTTGCCTGGATAGACACCGCGACAGGCCACGCCGATTCATCACTTACCATGCTGGTGCCCTTCCTTGGCAGGGAAATCCCATTGTGGATGTCGTTGGGTTTTGGCGATCTGATGGTCAAAATGCTCATGGCTGTCGTGATGTTGGTGCCTTACGGAGCGATCCTTGCAATATTCGCCCCCGCTATCTACTCGGCAAACCGGAATTCCAGATAAAGACTCCGTTGCAGGATGGAATGATTATCATCCGATACGAGCGATAGCCGGGTAGAACCGTCTGCCGTCTGCCAGACATCCAGCCCTTCCATATTGTCTATCTGGTTGCGCATGTCCGCCTGCAGGATGAATTCGCCGTCGACCGTAGCGCCAGGTTTGATACTTGCCACGGATATCCTTCGTATTCTCAGGACCACGCCGCTGGCCATGCTGAAGCGGCGCTCAAGCAGCAACAAATCACCATCGGGCAGGAAATCGCCATCGCTGATGTCGAAATCATCGCGGCGTTTGACAAAGAAAATGCCCTTCTGCGGCCCTTCAAGAACTGCGGCAAACATATCGCCAGCCTTGTTGATGCTTTTTTCAGTTACCGCAATCCGCGCCCCGTGCAATGGGCCGGAGGCTGGCGAATAGGCTATCGTCTCTATGCCGCGGTTGTTGCGCAGCTCTTCCCTCGGTATCGGCAGAGGAACATCCTTTGGCATCGAGGCAAAGTTTTCAAGGTCCAGCGCATATTCTGCAATCCGGTGTATCCGCTCGAATGAGACGGTGACGGTATTGCCGGAAACGCTCATTCCTTCGGCGTCGGAGTTCCACTTGCCCTCGACAGGAAGACCTTCCTCGCTCTGGATCGGTGCCAAGCGAAAATTGCTGATCGACGCGGGTCTGCCCTCTTCATCGCGCTGCATCGTACCCGCATAAAAGAAGCCTGTATCGGTGATGCCGATAAACTTCTTTCCTGAATCCAGATAGCGAAACGCGGAAAGGCCGCCAAAGTCGGAACTCGCAGAGGTCATTTCCAGACCGCCAACAAATTCAAGATCTCCGAACCGCTTCTCGGACGACCCGATGCGAAAATTGGAGATGATACGGGATCGAATGACAGCAGGGTCAATGACCGCGCTCTCTTCTGCTGAAACCGCCATTACGATCAGGATCGCGAGGCAAAGCAATACGCGCCGAAAAGCCAGCGCAGTTCGGTTCATGTTATCGCCGCGCTAACTTTTTTGCGCTCTGTGGCTCCGGCTCTTCAAATAGTGAAGCCAACTGCTCCGTCATGGCGCCGGCGAGTTCCTCTGCATCTACGATAGTAACAGCGCGGCGATAGTACCTCGTCACATCATGACCGATACCGATGGCGATCAGCTCAACCGGCGAACGTGTTTCGATCTCCTCGATCACCGCGCGCAAGTGCCGCTCGAGATAGTTGCCCGGATTGACCGAAAGGGTGGAATCATCAACCGGAGCACCATCCGAGATCATCATCAGGATGCGGCGCTGCTCAGGACGGCCCAACAAGCGTTGGTGTGCCCATATAAGCGCCTCACCGTCGATATTCTCCTTCAGGAGCCCTTCACGCATCATCAATCCCAAATTGCGCCGTGCGCGCCGCCACGGGGCGTCAGCGCGCTTGTAGACGATGTGGCGCAGGTCATTGAGACGTCCGGGATTGGCGGGCTTGCCACGTTCCAGCCAGGCTTCACGCGCCTGACCGCCCTTCCAGGCCTTGGTGGTGAAGCCGAGGATTTCCACCTTCACGCCGCAACGCTCCAGCGTCCTTGCCAGAATGTCCGCGCACGTCGCGGCAACTGTAATCGGCCGTCCGCGCATGGAACCGGAATTGTCGATGAGCAACGTCACCACCGTATCGCGGAAATCCGTGTCGCGTTCCTGCTTGTAGGAAAGTGGTTGCGTTGGATCGATTACAATCCGCACAAGACGGGCACTATCGAGGTAACCCTCCTCCAGATCGAAGTCCCATGAGCGGTTTTGTTGCGCCATCAGACGGCGTTGCAACTTGTTTGCCAAGCGTCCAACCACGGCTGAGAGATTGGCGAGTTGCTTATCGAGGAAGGCCCGCAGACGCTCCAGCTCGGCCTCGTCGCAAAGCTCTTCCGCATCGGTCGTCTCATCGAATTCCTGCGTGAAAATCTTGTAGCCGCTCTCACTGCCGAGGTTGGAGAACGGCTGGTTGGGGCGCCGCGCCTCGCCCGGTATCTCGGCATCCGCGTCCGAATCCTCGTCCATATCGTCAGACGAAGCGTCGGCGGCTTCGGTCTCGCCGGACTGGCTGTCGTCGCTGGATGTTTCGGACTCATCATTCTCGGACGAATCGCTGCCCTCGTTCTCATCCGAACCGCCTTCGTTGTTTTCTTCCGGTTCTGGCGAGTCTTCGTTATTGTCCTGGCTGTCGTCTTCCTGGCTCTCCTGCGCCAGCTCTTCCGCCATCTCCATGGAAGCCAGCATCTCGCGTACGACGCGAGCGAAAGCGTTCTGATCGTTGATCTTGGCGCCGAGATGATCGAGGTCCGCCGCGGCCTTCTCCTCGATCCAGTCACGCCATAGGTCAAGCACGTTGCCAGCTGATTCGGGAGCTTTGCGACCAGTAAGCTTTTCACGGACCAAAAGCGCCACGGCTTCTTCCAGCGGCGCTTCGGCTTTATCTGTTATTGCAGGAAAATTGGCCCGGGCATATTTGTCCGAGAGCATGGAAGTCAGATTCTCGGCGACCCCGTCCATACGCAGCGCGCCGATAGCCTCTACACGCGCCTGTTCGACCGCGTCGAAGATCGCCCTCGCCTGCTTGCCTTCGGGCGCCAGCGTCGCGTGAATGCGGTCATTGTGACAGGCTTTGCGCAACGCCATCGAGTCGCCAAGGCCGCGCGTGACGGCAACATCATTGGCAGTTGGGCGCTTGGGTAGATCAGGAAGCCGGGCACGATGACCGGTCAGGGCCGGTTTGTCATTACCAAATCCAACTTCCATTTCATGGTCGCCGGCAATCGCACGCATGCATCCCGTAAGCGCGCGCTTGAAAGGCTCGGAATCAACCGGACCTTTCGGATTCGCACGTGAATTGTCTCCGGGACCTGCCATCTTTATGTGACGCTTAGCCTATGACCACGTTGGCCGTGGACTCAGGCAATTCCTTGCCAAACGCCCGCTGATAGAACTCGGCGACCAGTGGACGCTCGAGTTCGTCGCACTTGTTCAGGAAGGTCAAACGGAAAGCAAAACCTACATCCTTGAAGATATCGGCATTTTCCGCCCATGTGATCACGGTACGGGGACTCATGACAGTCGAGAGATCGCCATTGATGAATGCTGCGCGCGTCATGTCAGCAACGCGCACCATCTTGGAGACGATCTCCTTGCCTTCCTTGTTCTGATAATGCTTGGCCTTGGCGGCAACGATAGCCGCCTCATTGTCGTGCGGCAGATAGTTGAGGGTCGTCACAATGGACCAGCGGTCCATCTGCGCCTGATTGATCTGCTGCGTGCCATGATAAAGACCCGTCGTATCACCAAGACCAACCGTATTGGCGGTGGCAAACAGACGAAAAGCGGGATGCGGGCGGATAACGCGACTTTGATCGAGCAGCGTCAGACGACCCGACGATTCGAGCACGCGCTGGATCACGAACATAACGTCCGGACGTCCCGCATCGTACTCGTCGAATACAAGCGCGACATTGTGCTGATAAGCCCAGGGCAGAATGCCGTCGCGGAATTCCGTGATCTGCATACCTTCCTTGACGACGATCGCATCCTTGCCAACAAGGTCGATACGGCTGACGTGGCTATCCAGATTGACACGCACGCATGGCCAGTTCAGGCGCGCGGCGACCTGCTCGATATGGGTCGATTTACCGGTACCATGGTACCCGGACACCATAACACGGCGGTTGAAGGCAAAACCCGCGAGAATGGCCAGCGTGGTCTGCTTGTCGAATAGATAGTCCGTGTCGATTTCCGGCACATAAGCGTCACCTGCCTTATAGGCAGGAACCATCATATCGGTCTCAAAACCAAACAATTTTGCAGCAGAAACCGTTGTATCCGGCAAATTCGCAATATCGCGATCAACCTTATTCATCATGCCTCCAGCGCGACTGCACGCGCAGACGCATAAAGATAGTTTGGAACCTCGCTGTGAAGTCCCGAATTCGGCTCAATCGTGGGTTAGCAGAAACCAGCCGCTTTGAGCAATTGATAGGCTTGGATTACGTCACGGAAACGATCCTCGGAAGCCCTGTCACCGCCATTAGCATCGGGATGATGGATCTTCACAAGTTCTTTATAGCGCGACTTTATGTCTTCGCCAGTGGCTTTTGCGCCAAGCCCGAGCGTATCCAGTGCTTTTGACTCCAATGGCTTGAGCTTGCGGATATGCACCCGCGCCTCATTGAAAACGCTGTTGGGGTCACGGAATCGGTTCTGATATGCCGCACGACCCGAACGCAACTTCGAAAAATCCGGTGACGTCTTGGCGCTGGCGCTCGCTTGAGCACGCGTACTGGCGCTTGCGCCCGCTCCGCTTCCAGGTAATCCCGCAACGGTCCAGGTCGGGCGGTCGCCCGTCAAAGCTTCCTTCTGGTATCTGGCTACCTCGGCATCCGAGAGGCCAGAGAAATAATTATAGCCCTTGTTGTACTCGCGCACATGGTCGATGCAGAAATGGAAGAACTCGCCTTCCTTCTCACGCCCCACAGGAGCACGATGTGGTCCAGGCTTGTCGCAACCGTCCCATTGGCAGACAGGTGTGCGCGATTTCTCCTCGTCCACCTTTTTCGGGCGGATGCGGATGCTGTCAAAATATTTCGAACTTGAGGTCATCGAATCAGAATCATCAACGGATCGGTTAGTGGAACAAGAATTGACATTTACCCATGGATAGACCTAACGCCTGAAATGGCGGTAAATTTGTGATCATGAATGGATTTGCCAAGTGAAACTACCATATGGGCGCAGGAGAACGAAATGTCCACTCAGTCAGTGATCGAAAGCAAACTGATGCAGGTTTTTCATCCTGTTTCGTTGACAGTCATCAATGAAAGCCATCTGCACGCCGGCCACCATCATTCTGACAGCGAACATCATGGCACATTTGACGGTTCAGGCGAAACGCATTTTCGTGTGCGGATTGTCGCGGAGGCATTCGCCGGCATGTCGCGTGTTGCGCGCCATCGCGCCATCAATGAAGTGCTACAGGACGAACTGAATGGCAGCGTCCACGCGCTGGCGCTTGAACCCGCGGCACCGGGTGAGGCGACGCGGCGATAGAACCTTGTGACCTGCAAAATGCCTTGCAAATTATAGAAACGAGCCTATCTTACATACGTCTTACTTTGGAGTGTCTCGATGCCTAAAACGGTGAAGCTTACAACCGTCGTTTCTACAAAGGGTCAAATTGTTCTACCCGCGACTATTCGCAAGCAACATCATTGGGACCCTGGCACCCGCCTGATTGTTGAGGAAACTGACGAAGGGGTACTCTTAAAGGAACAACCGCTCTTCGAGAGCTCTATGATCAGTGATGTATTTGGCATGCTGAAGTACACTGATGAGCCAAAAACCCTGGAAGAAATGGATGCAGCCATAGCCGCCCAGGCCAGGCTCAGACATGCTGGCAGTTGACACCAACGTTATGGTCCGGTTTCTGACCGGAGATCACCCCCAACAATCAGTCGCGTCCCGCAAACTGATCGAACATGAGAAAGTATGGATCTCCACGACAGTTCTTCTCGAAACCGGGTGGGTTTTGAAAGGCGCATATGGCTTTGACACCCTAACGATTATCCAAGCCCTGCGTAAATTTGCCGGACTTGCAAATGTTTCACTCGAAAACCCCGCCATGGCTGCTCAGGCTCTGGGTTTGTCGGAGTCAGGCATGGACTATGCGGATGCGTTTCATCTAGCGTCAGCAAGCCTCACATGTGAGACTATGATCAGCTTCGATGCCTCTTTGCGAAAAACGGCCAAGCGACTAGGAGCGCTCAGCGTGCGCGCACCCAGCTGATTTGGTTGCCGTGATGAAGGCTAAATGGCACTAGTTTAACTTTGCCTGTCATCATCCTCGATGGGGCGAATACGCAGCCGTGTAATACGGTTCTTCTCACGCTTCAAAATTGTGAAACGCTTGCCATGGAAGGTGAAGGCTTGTTTTTCCTTCGGAATGCTCTGTGTTTCATGGATCACGAGACCGGCAATGGTCGTCGCTTCTGCGTCCGGCAAGTGCCAGTCCAAGGCCCGGTTAAGGTCACGTATTGGGACAGAGCCATCAACCAGCACTGAACCGTCCGGTTGAGGACGGCAACCCTGCACATCAATGTCATGTTCATCGGCGATATCGCCCACGATCTCTTCGAGAATGTCTTCAAGAGTGATCAATCCTTGCACATCGCCATATTCATCGACCACGATGGCAATATGCGCTTTGCGTCTCAGAAATGCATTAAGCTGATCCTGAAGGCTTGTCGTGTCCGGAACGAACCACGGCTTCGTTGCCACCTTCATGATGTTGATCTTGGAAAAGTCCCGATTTGCGTCACGGATCGCCCGCACCAGATCCTTGGCATGAACAACGCCGACAATGTTATCATTCGCGCCCTTCCAGACTGGAATGCGGGTATGATGGCTCGCCAGAATTTCCGTAATGATGGTCTCGATAGGATCGTCTGCGTTGACCGAATCCATGTCGGTCCGATGGATCATAACGTCATAGACTTCGAGTTCACGCAGGTCGAGAAGTCCGCCGATCTGGTCCCGGTCACCTTTAACGACAGAGCCTTCCTTGTGCAATAGATCGACAGTGCCGCGCAGTTCTTCCTGGGCTGACAACATTGAAGTGCCTGCCGCAAGGTTAATGCCGAACACCGCAAGAATCTGGCGAACAATCCAATTGACGAGATCAGAAAGGGGGCCGAACAGAAAGACGACTATCTGGGCAAACCGGACAAGAGCGAGCGAATTTCGATCGGGACTCGAAATCGCCCAGGATTTGGGCAAAACCTCCGCGAAAATGACAAGTAGCACTGTCATTATCGCTGTCGCGTAAGCAACGCCAGCTTGGCCAAACAATGTCAGCAGCATACTAGTCGTCAACGAAGACGCTAGAATATTGATGAGGTTGTTGCCGATGAGCATGACACCAATGAGCCGGTCCCGCTTTACTATCAGATTCTCCACCACGGCCGCGCGTTCGTCGCCGCGGTTCGACAAGCGATGCATACGTGCACGAGAAACTGCGGTCAGAGCAGTCTCAGATCCTGAAAACAAGGCAGACATCAGGATCAAAAGGAATATGATTCCGCAAAAGACCCAGATTTCCAGTGTCATATCGGGTGTTTCTCCTGCAAAAAGCTTAGCACGGCAGATGGAGGCACATCTTTTGCGACAAATGATTGGCCAATGCCGCGAGTCAAAATGAATGTGAGCGCTCCGCGCGCTACTTTTTTATCTTGCGCAATATAGTCCATCAGTTTTCCCGCGGAAGGTAGTTGGCCGGGGATATCGCCCATGGAAACCGGGAGCCCCACTTGGCGCAGATGCGCTTCGACGCGAGCCGCATCGTCCGGACTCGCCAGATTCATTTTTGCCGAAAACTGGTGCGCGAGCACCATCCCGATGGCGACGCCTTCGCCGTGCACTAACCGCCCGGAATCGTAGTGCGTCGCCGTTTCCAATGCATGGCCAAACGTATGGCCAAGATTGAGTAGGGCACGATCACCCGTTTCGCGTTCATCTCTGGCGACTACATCGGCTTTGGATTGGCATGAAACGGCAATGGCTTCAGTCCGTTCTGGTCCGCCGTCGAAAATCCCGCGCCAATTCTTTTCCAGCCAGGCAAAAAAATCTGGCCGGTCGATCAACCCATATTTTGCTACTTCAGCGTAGCCAGCACGGAACTCGCGCGGCGTTAATGTGTCCAGCACATCCGTATCGGCCAGAACGAGTTGTGGCTGATAGAAAACGCCAACAAGGTTCTTGCCGTGCGCTGTGTTGATACCCGTCTTGCCGCCGACGGACGAATCCACTTGCGCCAGCAACGATGTGGGCATCTGGATGAATCCCATGCCGCGGCGGGCAATGCCGGCCGCAAAACCGGCAAGGTCGCCAATGACACCGCCACCAAAAGCAATCACGATATCGCCGCGTTCAAGACGCGCGGAAAGGATTGCATTGGTTACGGTTTCGAGTGTTGTAAAACCTTTGGATCTCTCCCCGGGTGCAACCAAGATCGGCGTAGAATCTATCCTGGCAGCCGTCAGGCTGCGCGTGAGCCGATCGAGATGCAGGCCCGCGACGGTCTCGTCGCTTACAATGGCAACACGCACCGATTTTGCCCGCTTTGCAATCTCGTATCCGGCCTGATCGATCAATCCAGCTCCGATGAGAATATCATAGGAACGATCCCCGAGATTGACCGGTACGGTGGTAATCGCAATCGCGTCGGTCATTTACCGGATTCCTCATTGCTGCGGGATGCAATACCATCAAGATGGCCAGCAATTGCCTGCATTGCTTCGAAGGCAATGATTTCCTTCTTTTCCTCGCGGGAGTTCACCACCAGATCTGCGAGCGAATAAATCGGATGGCGCTCGGTCATAAGCCGTTCCATCACACATCGGGGATTACCGTTTTTCAAAAGCGGCCGGTTCTGTTTGCGCGCAACACGCGCCATCAGCACATCAAGTTCGGCTTTCAACCAGAGTGAAATACCCTCCGAAGCAATAGCTTTTCGCGTAAGTTCATTCATATAAGCACCGCCACCGGTCGCCAGCACGATCGGTCCATTTTCAAGCATGCGCGCAATAACACGCCGCTCGAGGTCCCGAAATTCGGCTTCTCCATAGGCTTCGAAAAGTTCTGGAATAGTCATGGTCGAGACCTTTTCGATCTCGTTGTCTGCATCGAAGAATGGCAGATCGACCAGTGCCGCCAGTTTTTTGCCGACTGTGGATTTGCCCGCGCCCATCAGTCCGATAAGCACGATGGACCTGTGTCCGAGGCGCTCTCTGATGGATTTAGCAAGCTCCGCGATCTCGGCTGCCCCAACTATGTCTTCAGTCATATTCATAATTGCGTTTCGACAGGAAAACCGTGCTGTCGTCAAGCAAACTATGGCGTTAGAAGACTCAAGCTTCATCAAATCATAAGGGTTTGAGCTGCAGGATTATGGAACCAAGCAGCCGATCCGACAAAGGCGATTCAAACAGAAAATGCCGACGCTTACACGATTGATCATCGTTCTCGCGATTCTCGCGGGGCTCGTCTATGCCGGCATGGTTGGATTGGTGACTTTCGTGCATCCGACGCAGACGGAAATGACCATTCGTATTCCCTCTGAAAAACTCAATCCGAAACCTGATACCCCGAAATAAACCGATGCGAGCAGCAGCAGCCATAGAGACCTTCATTGAAATGATGAGCGCCGAACGTGGCGCCGCACAAAACACATTGGATTCGTATCGCCGGGATCTGGAAGATGCTGCAGGGTTCAGCGTTGCAACAGGTATCCAATTGACCTTTGCGGAGCCCGGAACAATACGGTCTTATCTCGACGACATCGCCGGACGGGGTTACGCAGCCACGTCTCAAGCGCGGCGGCTTTCGGCCCTGCGCCAGTTCTTTCGCTTTCTTTACATGGAGAATATTCGCACCGACGATCCGACCAGCACGCTGGACACGCCGAAAAAGGACCGCTCCCTGCCAAAAATCCTTAGCGAGTCGGATGTGGAAAAACTGCTTTCCCGCGCTGAGGAAGAAACCCTTGATGCAAAATCATCTGGCGCCGTTCATCTCCAGGCGCTGCGACTGCATGCGTTGCTCGAAATTCTTTATGCGACAGGCCTGCGAGTTTCCGAACTTGTTGGCCTTCCGGTAGCGGTCGCACGCTCCGACAATCGCTTCCTCATGGTTCGCGGCAAAGGTTCGAAAGATCGTGTCGTCCCCTTATCTGGCAAGGCGCGCGATGCGATGGCAAAGTATTTGGCCGTGCGCGACGCATTGCCCAATCTCTCCACCAGTATCTGGCTGTTCCCGGCCATATCCGAAAGCGGCTTTCTGGCACGACAGGTGTTCGCACGGGAACTGAAAGGGCTTGCTGCGCGAGCGGGCCTCAAAACATCGGCGATATCGCCCCATGTTTTGCGTCATGCCTTTGCCAGCCATCTCTTGCAAAACGGGGCGGACCTGCGCGCTGTGCAACAATTGCTCGGCCATTCGGATATTTCGACGACCCAAATTTACACACATGTGATGGAAGAGCGGCTGCATCAGCTTGTCACGGAGCATCACCCTCTGGCAGACTAGCTGCTGGCCCATCGATGGAGCGGGCCAGCAAACTGGCGGAACTGCCATGTGGCGGCTGTTAAGGAGATTGTTTTACGGGCCAGAGCAATCGTCTGTCGAACCCGACAGCGAAGTGATCCACTTTGACGAAATGGGATTTAGCCGCTCCAGCCATTTGACCCGTACGATGAATTGGCGGCAGAGCTGGCGCTGGGATGAAGTAACCGCGTTTGGATTTGACTTCTCGCCTTCGATGTTTCCTGATCCCTGGTTCGGCGATGTCATGGAAGGCCGCTGGTTCTTTGCTGTAACCGGCGAAAGCGGTCCAGAACAGATCTATTTCGACCAGACTTGGCTCGACATCGATCACCTACCACCAGTTCTCCTGCGAAATATGCCGGGGCTGGATTTAAAGGAAGTGCGACGGGGGCTGATCGCAGCAGCTGGCGGCTTTCACAACTACGCAGGTGAAGGCAGATGGATCGGCTGGCAGCGCACCAAGCTCCCAAAACGCGCGAGGCGCTCAAACTCCGCCAAGCCGGCGAAACGCAAGAGTCCCGCCAAATAAACCACCATTCCTTTGCCGCAATTTCCCCTATAACGTGCGCCGCCAGCGCATGATCTCAGCCTAGCTTCCTTGACATGCGCCTCGGCAACAGCCAGTTAGGTCGTGAAAAATCCACCGTTTTGCAGGCAGACCCCTCGTCCATGTACAACTACCTTGACTTTGAAAAGCCGGTTGCTGATCTCGACGGCAAGATTCTCGAGTTAAAAAAGCTTGCCGAGGAAGGCGATGCTCTCGACACCAACGAAGAGATCATCCGGTTGGAGAAAAGGTCCGCCGAGGCATTGCGCGATCTTTACCGCAAGCTCACCCCCTGGCAGAAGGCGCAGATTGCGCGTCATCCGGATCGCCCTCACTGTGTGGATTATATCTCAAAGCTCTTCACCGATTTCACGCCACTTGCAGGTGACCGCAACTATGCGGACGATGATGCTGTCCAAGCCGGTCTCGCACGCTTCAATGGGCAAGCCGTCGCCGTTATCGGACAGGAAAAGGGCAACGACACCAAGACACGCCTCAAACACAATTTCGGCATGGCCATGCCCGAAGGCTACCGCAAGGCCGTGCGCATCATGGATCTTGCTGACCGTTTCAACTTGCCGGTGATTACGCTGGTTGATACAGCGGGCGCCTTTCCGGGGATCGCGGCGGAAGAGCGCGGACAAGCAGAGGCCATCGCCCGTTCGACTGCCGCTTGTCTCAATCTGAAAGTGCCGATCGTCTCGGTTATCATCGGAGAAGGCGGGTCCGGCGGAGCCATCGCGATTGCCACGGCCAACCGTGTCTACATGCTCGAACATTCGATCTACTCGGTGATTTCACCGGAGGGTGCAGCGTCCATTCTCTGGCATGATTCCACCCGGGCCAAAGATGCCGCAACTTCGATGCGTATCACCGCGCAGGATCTTTACGAGTTGAAGATCATAGATGGCATCATTCCCGAACCAATGGGCGGCGCGCACCGCGGCAAGGATGCAGCGATCGAAGCAACGGGCAACATTATCAACGTCGCTCTCAAATCCATGGGCAATATGGATCGTGACATGTTGCGACAGGACCGGCGCGATAAATATCTGGCCATCGGCCGTAGTCTTTAGCCTCCAAAGGAACCGCAGCCGACAATCCATATGAAAATAGTTGAGGTTTTTTGAGCGAAGCAGCTTGCAATTCATAGCTCAACCGATTACCAACCGCGCTGCGCAGACTAACGCGCATTTGTGGCACGCGCCCGTAGCTCAGCTGGATAGAGCACCAGACTACGAATCTGGGGGTCAGAGGTTCGAATCCTTTCGGGCGCGCCATTTCTGGACAGTCTTCTCGATCCGATAGCTCTTGATAGTTTCCGTGGAACATTTCACGCCGCATCAAGTTATCTCCTCGCTGCTTGTCGGGAGGAGGACATCATGTTTGGCAAATTGTTTACGCAGATCGCCAATCACGTTGCGCTCGCAGCTGGCAAACCTCTAACCTTCGTTTTGTGTTGTCTGATCGTAATTACTTGGGCCGTCACAGGTCCTATTTTCGGCTTTTCCGACACATGGCAGCTGATCATCAATACCGGCACAACCATCATCACCTTCCTGATGGTCTTTCTCATCCAGAACACGCAAAATCGCGATAGCGTAGCCATCCAGGCGAAACTCGATGAGCTGGTTCGTGTTGGCAAAGCCAGGAATGCCTTTATTGGTATCGAGCACCTGCCGGAAGAAGAAGTGGAACAATTTCGCGAGCGATGCGAAGCGGCGGCAAAAAAGGCCGACAAGTTGTTGGCGGAACGGAAGACAGACAAATCAACCCAGCCGCGCCGACCATCCAAAACGCCAAAATCTAAAGCAAGAGCACAAGCCTGATTTCAACCGGAGAAAGCTTCCCGTTTTCTCATCAGCTCTCACGGTCAACCCCTCATTTCGTTGCAGAGCAGCTATGCAAACTTGTCACTGCAAGTTTGGCAGGCTGTCTACTATATGAGCAGCATGATCGAAAAATGATCAAACAAACAAGAACTTACAAGGTGAGTGAAATGAACCTGATCCGCTCTTACAATAACTGGCGCCGCTATCGTGACACTGTCACGGAATTGAACCGCCTGTCCGCACGTGAACTGAACGACCTTGGTATCTCCCGCGGCGATATCTCTTTCGTCGCCAGGAAGGCCGCTTCGGCTCAGTGAGTAAATTCGATTAACCTCCGGGACGTTCTCCTCCCAAGTCACGGATGGTCTAGAGATCAGTCTCCTCCCAGCTGATCTTTACAAGTAGCACCCACCGCTCCCGCGGTGGGTGTTGTTTTTTAGAGATGTTCTCTAGGTGTTGCATCCCTGCTTTCTACCCCGTAACAGTCGAATATTGACAGGCTGGGAGATACTCATGACAGGCGGCATTCACCACATCACCCTGATCACGCGGAAGGTTCAGGCAAACGTTGATTTTTATGCCGGTTTCCTCGGTCTGCGCCTCGTCAAGCGCACGGGCGGTTATGAAGACGCAACCCAACTCCATCTCCTTTATGGGGACGCATCAGGCAATCCTGGCTCTCTGATTACCTTTCTCGTGTGGGAAGATGGTTCGCCCGGCCGCGTTGGTTACGGGCAGCCAAGCGAAATCTCGCTCGCTATTGCCCCTAATAGCATCGGCTTCTGGCTGACACGCGCCCTGCAATTCAACATTGCTACCTCAGGGCCAGCACAGGAATTCGGCGAACCGGTGCTGCGTTTACATGATCCCGACGGCGTGATCGTGAAGCTCGTGGGAACTCATGCCGTAAAGGGCGGCGATCTTTGGGTCGGTGGCGACATTCCTGCATCTGATACGATCAAACGCATCTGCGGCGCGACAATACTGACCGAAAAGCCGCAGGAAACGTGCACATTCCTTGCAGATTATTTTTCTTACATTTCAGGCGAGAAAACCGAAACGATCACAAGAATGGTTTCAACCTCCGGCGATTGTATCGACGTTCGCGACGCAACGGGCTTCTGGAGCTCGGCGCCCGGAACAGGCACCATAGACCATATCGCTTTTCGCGCTGCGGACATTCCCATTGTAACGGGAACGTATGATCGCTTGGTAGCAAGCGGAATGACCGCAACGGCAATGCATGACCGGAAATATTTCCATTCGATCTACGTGCGCGAGCCTGGTGGCAGCCTGCTCGAAATGGCTACCGACGGCCCCGGCATGCTGATCGATGAAACACTAGAGAAGCTTGGCACCGAACTGTTCATACCACCGCATTTCGCTGAGGAAGCTGAAAACCTGAAAGTCATGCTGCCGCAATTTGGCTTGCCGAAAGACGCGCGCTTCATCTATCGCGAGTTTCCGTTCATTCACCGGGTCTACATCCCGGAGACCACCACTGGACAAAAGCTGATCCTCCTGCATGGATCGGGAGGCAATGAGACCAGTCTTATGCCGTTTGCCTCGAAGGTTGCCCCGCACGCCACCTTGATTGGTTTGCGCGGACGCAGCACGGAAGAGGGTTCGGCCCGCTGGTTCCGGCGCTTTGGACCACTGAGCTTTGATCAAAAGGACATTCGATCGGAGGCCGAAGCACTTGCCGCGTTTATAGAGGGCGCAGTTGAAGCCTACAACCTGGATCTCCAACGGACTACTTTTCTCGGCTATTCCAATGGCGCGAACATTATCGCGGCAATGATGCAACTGCATCCGGGCATTGTCCGCAATGCAGTTTTGTTGCGTGCAACAAAAGTGCTGGAAGAGACGCCCAAGGCTGATCTTCGTGAGGTGAAAGTTCTTGCAATTACCGGTGACCACGATCTGTTTGGAGCGCATGCGCTCGCGTTGGAGGCGGAACTGCGGGGCGCCGGAGCCGATATTACCGTGAAAGCAGTGTCCGCTGATCATGAAATCGGACCGCACGACATTGACGCCGTCCAGCAATGGCTGACCGCATAGAAGAACAGGCCGAAGTTTCTCCGGCCTGTTCAATTTCGTTACAACAGAGGCTTGAGCCCGGCTTCGATTGAAGCGCGCTTACCTTCAAGGAACGGCGGCAACGACAGGCCCTCACCGAGAGTCTCCAAAGGCTCATCGACCGTGAAGCCCGGACCATCTGTGGCGATTTCGAACAGAATGCCGTTCGGTTCGCGGAAATACAGCGAACGGAAGTAATAGCGCTCTACCTCGCCGCTCGAAGGCATCCGGAATTCGCTCAGACGTTCGGTCCATTCATGCAATTGCTGCACGTCCGGCGCGCGAAATGCGACGTGATGCACAGCACCGGCACCCTGCCTAGCAGCCGGGAGGTCCGGTTGCACGGCCACATGCAATTCAGCAGCAGGGCCGCCCTCGCCCATTGCAAATACATGAACATGCCCGGCACCATCTGGAGATGGGTAAGTGTTGACCTTGCGCATATTCATCACATGAAGAAGGATCGCTTCCGTGTTGGTAATATCGGGTACGCTGAGGGTGATTGGACCGAGCCCGCGGATCTGATGCTCAGCCGGAACAGGGCTTCTGTCCCACGGGTGCGATGCTCCAGCGGCGCCATCATCGATGAGCCGGAACCGTTGTCCTTCGCCATCTTCAAAATCGAGCGAGTCGTAGCCACCGATTTCACCAATATCACCGGACTTTACGCCGAGTTCGGTAAAGCGAGCTTTCCACCATACCAGACTTGCTGTGCTGCCCACACGCAAACCCGTACGCGAAATGCTGTGAGTACCACGGCTTTCGGGTCCAACCGGCCAGTCGAAGAAGGTAAGATCGGTGCCGGGCGTTGCCTCTCCATCTGCATAGAAGAGGTGATAGGCGCTTGTGTCGTCTTGATTGACGGTTTTCTTAACCAGTCGCAGACCGAGCGTTTGCGTATAGAATCGCAGATTTTCGGGCGCATTTGCCGTTATCGCAGTCAAATGATGAATGCCTGTCAGTTGTAAGGTCATTGCAGCCTCCTGAGTTTGTTCGGGCATAATTGCCGTTGGTGTACATATCTGCGTTGTCTGGCGGACGATAAAGAGTGGTTCTCTGCAACTTATGTTCGACCAAAACGAACGAAGGAGGGGCACGGGTGTTTCAAACCGGCCTAACGTCCACTATAACCAAACAATGAAATGGCGTTTCGACGATCTTCTCACTTTTCTCGACGTAATGGAAACCGGCAGCGTCACAGGAACTGCCGCGCGCCTCAACCTTTCGAAATCAGTGGTGAGCAAGCGCATTTCCGATCTTGAAGGTGCATTAGGCATAGACCTGTTCCAACGTTCGCCGCGCAAGTTGGTCGCATCCGACCACGCCCGCGACTTTGTCGAGCGTATCAGGCCCTTGGTTCGGGAGATCATTGAAGCCGCCGATACCGTTGGTGAGCGCCATAGCGCCATTAGGGGCAATTTGAGGATTGCCGCTCCGATGTCATTCGGCACTCTTTATCTTGGACGAATGATTGCCGACTTCGCCAGGCAATATCCTGATCTGGAAGTCGCGGTAGAACTTGAAGACCGCATGGTCGATCTGGTGCGTGGCGGCTATGATGTCGGCATACGCATCGGCATCCTCAAGGATTCAAGCCTCATTGCCCGCAAGCTTTGCACTGACGCCAGGATTATTTGCTGCAGCCCGGCTTTTGCCGCAGTCAATGGCTTGCCAACGCGACTCGAAGAACTGAGCTCTTTCGCCTGCATCGACTACTCAAACGTCAATACCAGCCAGTTATGGCAATTCGAAAACCCGGCTTCTCCTAACGACCCAATCTCGGTGACCATGCATGGCCGTATCGTCGCCAATAATGGCGAGGCTATGCGTGATATGGCGATTGCCGGTCTGGGTCTGGTCCTGCTTCCCATGTTCATTGCCGCGGACGCCTTGCGAGCGGGTGTTCTCATTCCGGCGCTGCCTGATGTGACGCCCGTTCCCTACAAAATATATGCGGTGTATCCGCCTACACGACATGTCTCGGCCAAGGTTCGAGCGTTTGTAGACCACCTTGTGCGCCATATCGGCGACCCGCCCATCTGGCAAATGAGGGATCCTTTCCATGCTGAACGGCCCTAATTGAAGCCCACACTCTGCGAATCACTTGGTGCGGTTTGCGAGCCTCTTCCGAGCGTAATCTTGAATTTCATGGCCAGTTTTGCAAAAAACCCTGTAAACACTGGGTATAAACCCGCTTTTTGGGCGTTCTTACTGATGACAGAGCGGGAATCGCGTGCCATACAGACGCCTCCGATCAACGAATATACTGAGGAAACCGCCAAAATGAATACGTCCGATCTCATTGAAAAGCTCGTCGCTGATCAGGGTCTTACAAAAGTTCAGTCCAAGGCGATTGTTGATAGCGTTCTTAAGGGTATCACTGATTCCGTCGTAGCCGGCGATGAAGTTTCGCTGCCAGGCTTTGGCAAGTTCAAGGTCCAGTCGCGCGCCGCTCGCGAAGGCCGTAACCCTGCTACGGGCGCAACGATCAAAATCGCAGCGTCCAAGAAAGTTGCTTTCCAGCCTGCAAAGGCCCTGAAGGACGCGCTGAACGGCTAATTCGTTCGTCGCAAATTTCAAAAAAGGCGGTGCAGGTGCGCCGCCTTTTTTGTTCGACTCCGGCCAAGGCTTCGTAACGGAATTTGGGAGCAGTGGGCTTTGCCATAAATCCGCCCTGCATTCGTTGCAGGTGACGTTTGTGCAATAGAGCAATTTTGCGCAAGTGAAGTAAGGCTTTATCAACTATACCAGATGCATTTATGATGTGGCGGACCAGAGATCCGCGCGTTTCAGGGGCCCTCGCGATACAATTAGTAAACTGGTAGCAGCTGCAGTAATGAAGACACTGGCAAATATCCTTGCGGCATTCATGCTGACCCTCTTTGTAGCGGGTTGCCAAAACTCGTCGATCGATGACCTGGCTCCTAATGGTGCCGGGACGCAGTTGCCGGAGAAGCTCGTCCAGAGCATGAAGGCGAAGGGCATGAGCCTTACATCGCCCGTCATGTTCCGCATATTCAAGGAAGAGAACGTACTTGAAGTGTGGAAACGCAAGGACAATGGCCGTTACGACATGGTCACGAATTACCAGATTTGCAAATGGTCGGGGAAACTTGGCCCCAAGTTCATTGAGGGTGACCGTCAGGCACCAGAGGGATTCTACGCAGTTCGCCCAGCCCAGATGAATCCGAAATCGAGCTATTATCTCTCATTCAACACGGGCTTTCCTAATGCATTGGACCGCGCCCTTGGCCGTACCGGTGCCAATTTGATGGTCCATGGCGCATGCTCGTCATCAGGTTGCTACTCAATGACCGATGCACAGGTCGCGCAGATTTATGCTTTCGCTCGGGATGCGTTTAAGGGCGGTCAGGAATCCATCCAGCTTCAGGCCTATCCTTTCCGCATGACCGCAGCCAATATGGCGCGCTACAAGGATGATCCGAATTACGCCTTCTGGAAGAACCTGAAAGAAGGTTACGATCACTTCGAAATCACCAAGGTGCCGCCGAAAGTGGATGTCTGCGAGAAGAAATATGTCTTCAATCACACGTCCGATCCGAATGCACCGATTGCGGCGACAGCAACGTGTCCGCCTTCCGATCAGCCAGAATCGCTGAAAATGGCATATCAGTCGTACCAAACCAGCTACGAGACCGCATTCTCTACAATGGTCGGCAAAGGGAAAATCACACCGCCTAGCCGCTCCATCCAGGGCATTGCAGAAGCCAAGATCATTGCCGACTGGAGCGCTCGCCGTGCTCGGGGTGAGCGCGTGACGCAAGAACCGCCGTCACTTTCGCCGCAGGACAAGGACGCGGCAACGAAGCCACAGGTCATGGTTCGCCTGGCTTCTGCCGTTGCAGCGGACAAGGCAAGGGAGGAGCGCGACGCTTCTAAAAGAACGCGTATGGGAAAGAGCATGGCCTCGGCTGCAGCAGCACCCATCACCCTCGCACGGCCATCAGTGCCGTCAAGCCCGGCAGCCACCCAACAATCTACGCCAACCCCACAAACCACTGCCGCTATCGCACCGGAAGCTCCTGCTGCTGCCGTCGAACAGCCAACCCCTGCGAAGAAGGCCTGGTGGAAGATTATCGGCAACTAGCATCCCGAAAGTAATCATGCCGGAAAAAGCAATCATGAATGCCGAGATATACGATCTTCGCGGCTTGAATTGCCCCTTGCCGGTGCTTAAAGCCCGCAGGAAGCTAGCGGATATGATGACTGGTAGCCGCATATGGGTTGAAACAAGCGACCCGCTAGCTGTTATCGACATGCCGAATTTTTGCCTGACTGAAGGTCATAGGCTGATCGAAACACTCAGCACCGACGGTGGCCACCGATTCCACATCGAATGCGGTTCATTAGCCTAGTTTCACACCGGAAATTGCCAACGGATTGTCAATCAGCGCGGTACGATCCGGCATATCGATCTGTGGCCGATCAAGAAATGCGTTGAAGAGTTGGCTGACATAGCTCTTCGGTAAATCCTTGACGATCAACACCAGGCGCGTTTCGCGAACACCATCCGGCCACGCTGCCAGCCGTGCTGGTGGATGAAAAATCTGCTGCACCCCATGTATGACGAGAGGCCGCTCCGGATCGTCCTCTAACTGTACGATACCCTTCACGCGCAGCAATTTTTCGCCATGGGCCGAACGCAACAAGTCAAGGAACATGTCGAAACTGTGCAGGGGTATCGGGGCATCGTGTTTCAGCGAGAATGACCGGATCTTGGCGTCGTGCCTGTTGACGTCGTGATGATGGTGTTCTCCATGCTCATGGTGGTGCCCATGATCGATCTGATCGTGTTCACGCTCGCGATCACGGTAGGCTTCCGCCTTTAGCCAATGCTGAACATCGACGGTCTTGGTTTCTGGATTATAGACGCCGCATTCGAACAACGCCGCATATCCCGTGCGCGAGTCGGCTACGTCGATCAGGTCGGCCCCTGGATTTAACGCAGCAAGCCTTGCGCGCAGCGCCGGGAGTTCATTTTGAGCTTCCGGCAAATCTGTCTTGGTTATAACGATGCGATCAGCAACAGCCGCCTGTTTTATCGCTTCCTCGTGCGCGTCGAGCGTTGCCATGCCATTGATCGCGTCTACGGTGGTGATCACGCCATCAACACGAAAGGCTTGCAACAACACCGGGTGGCCCATAACGGCATGCAGAACTGGCGCAGGGTCTGCAAGCCCGGTCGTCTCGATGATGACCCGTTTTAATCGCCGCAATTTGCCCGTCTGCAATCGGTCGATCAAATCCGAGAGCGTGTCGACCAGTTCGCCGCGTACGGTGCAACACAGACAGCCATCGGAAAGCTCGATGATGCCTTCGCTGGCTTTCTCGACAAGCAGATGATCAACGCCCACATCGCCGAATTCGTTGATAATTACGGCCGTATCGACCAGAGCTGGATCCTTCAACAGTCGGTTGAGGAGCGTCGTCTTTCCTGATCCCAGAAAGCCCGTGAGGACCGACACCGGTATGGGAGCGTCGGACATCAGTTTACTGCCTTCAAGGCATCACTCGCATCCGTCAGCGACGAGCGGGCAGGCCGCGGCATTGGAACAGGCACTCGGCTCAACTCCATCCCCAATGAATTGACCTTCGCGGGCAGCAGCGCAACTTTTTCCACTGCCGGTTCATGCTCCATCCTCTTCATATAAGGCGACCCCTGAACGATGTGCCCTTCAAGGTCCTTGCCGTCCCAGGTATCGGATCCCGATGCGTCTTTCGAACAGACACTCGGTCGCATGTTGACCGCCACGTCGCGCGTGGGTGCACCATAGGGCTGTAGTGTATCGATCGTCGTGCCGCTGCCTTGGGTCTCGAAGCCTTTGGCAAGAAGTTCCGCTGCCTTCGTCGCCCGCGTTGTCAATTTCAATTCGCCTAGCACAACCGTGATGATCGTCCTGCCGTTGCGCGTTGCGGAGCCGATCAAATTGTAGCCCGACGGGCAAACAAAACCAGTCTTCATGCCATCGGCACCCTGAAACCGGCCGATCAGCGCATTCAGATTAGGCTGAAGCTTCTTGCCACCATAGTCGATAGCTTCGATATCAAAATAATGCGCGTACTGCGGAAACTCTCGACGCAACTGCAGAGTCAGGATCGCGAGATCCCGCGCAGTTGTATAATGGTCATCCGAGTGAAGACCGTTTGGATTAACGAAATGCGAACCTGTCATGCCCAGACGCTGGGCTTCGGCGTTCATGAGCACAGCAAACTTGTCTGAAGAACCGCCCAACGTCTCACCCACCGCCATGGCGATATCATTGGCGGACTTCACCATCATGATCTTGAGCGCATTGTCCAATGTCAGCTCGGAGCCAACTTTGTAGCCCATCTTGCTTGGAGGTTGTTTGGCGGACAACGCAGTGATCTTGATTGGCGTATCCAGGGTAACCTGGCCTGACTCAATCATCCGGAACACCACGTAAACGGTCATCAATTTGGTCAAAGACGCTGGATACCAGCGTTGGAAAGCATCCTCTTGCGAGAGGATTTCGCCGTTGCCGGCGTCGACTGTAATATTCGCACCGGCAAGTGCCGCCGATGCAGCGGTCATCGTTATCACGCAACCCGAAAGAAAGAGTGCTACAGTTTTCCGCATTTCTGAAATCCGACCTGTCTATATAAACAACCCGGAAAGGCGTTAAGCCGCGCTTCACACCAGGCTGCAATGCCCTTATCTATCTTATGTGGCAGGCAAAAGGCAAAACACCTTTATTCTGTTCACCGAAATGTCAGACCTGAATTTGGAGTTATCCTCGAATGCCTTTGCTCAATCGCGCGATCGAAATGCAGGATGAGGTCTCCGCGTGGAGGCGCCATCTGCACGAGAACCCGGAAATAATGTTCGACGTGCATGAGACAGCGCGGTTCGTTGCAGAAAAGCTGCGCCAATTCGGTTGCGACGAGGTCGAGACTGGTATTGGGCGCACCGGTGTCGTCGGCATCATTCGCGGGCGCCACGGCGAAGGCCCGACTGTGGGCTTGCGCTCCGACATGGATGCGCTGCCACTTACTGAAATTACCGGTAAGCCCTGGGCTTCCCGTACAGATGGCAAAATGCACGCCTGCGGCCATGATGGCCACACGGCCATGCTTTTAGGTGCCGCGCAATATCTGGCCGAAACCCGCAACTTTGGTGGTTCAATCGCGGTTATCTTTCAGCCTGCGGAAGAGGGCGGCGGCGGGGGCCGTGAAATGGTCAAGGACGGCTTGATGGAGCGCTTCTCCATATCGGAAGTCTATGGCATGCACAACATTCCCGGACTTCCCATTGGTCAGTTTGCCATTCGCAAGGGCCCTATCATGGCAGCAACGGATGAGTTCACCATCATTGTCGAAGGTCGCGGCGGCCATGCAGCGCAGCCGCACCGGACGATTGACCCCGTCGTCATCGGCGCTCAATTGGTCAATGCCCTGCAAACCATCGTCTCGCGCGGTACAGACCCCCTTGATTCTGTCGTTCTGTCCGTCACCAAGTTTCATGCCGGCGATGCCCATAACATTATTCCTCAACGGGCCGAACTCGCTGGCACCGTCCGCACCTTGCGTTCAGAAATGCGCGATTTTGCCGAAAAGCGCCTGATCGAGGTCGCTGAAGGCGTTGCCGGAGCTTTGGGCGCAACCGCAACTGTCAATTATGCCCGCAACTATCCAGTAACCTTCAATCATGCTCGAGAGACCGACTTCGCGGCTAAAACGGCTCGCAGCGTCGCGGGAAATGATGCGGTCAATGAGGAAGTCGCGCCCATGATGGCCGGCGAGGATTTCTCCTACATGCTGGAAGCACGTCCAGGCGCGTTTATTTTCATAGGCAATGGTGAGAGCGCCTCGCTGCACAATCCCTCCTATGATTTCAACGACGACGCAATCCCGCACGGCATCAGTTACTGGGTGAAATTGGCTGAAAGTACTCTTCCCCCGCATCCTGATTGGGACCGGACTCCTGGAAATTTCCACTCATCTTGAGACTTGGCGACCGCCGCGAAAAACAGTATGTCAGGTCAGTTGGTCCCGTAGCTCAGTAGGATAGAGCGACAGATTCCTAATCTGTAGGCCACTGGTTCGAATCCAGTCGGGATCACCACTACATTTTTCGATCAAAAGGAACGAATTCAGAAAAACGTCCACGTTGTGCTCATTCAAAAGCAGTACTTGCAGTTGCGAAGCAAATGCAATATTTTGTTGTTATATGCCCTTATACTAATTTCCGGCCGCTTCCGACTGTAGTCGAAGCGGCCCCTTTTTGGGTGCCTTGCCCAACCGCCCTTGGCGTTTGTGCGAGGCGAGGTGTGATGCCTGATCCTGTTTGAGGCAGTTTTGTTTTATGATAGAGGCGGTTGCATTGGCACGCTTCTGGCAACCAAAACGTTTCAATCGAACTCTTTAGTTTCACCGTTCACCCATGGCTTGGGATGTGATCTCGGCGAGCGGTGAGAACAAGTATTCCAGAATGCGTCTCTTACCTGTCTTGACCTCGACGGTGACAGCCATCCCGGGAGAAAGCGGCATAGCTTTGCCGTCAACGTCGATCGTGATCTTGCTCGGTTTGACTGTAACGGGGAACACCAGGTTCTGTATGCGCTGGGCATTGCCGGTCGGGATCGTGCTCTGCAGCTCCTTGGCAGCTTCTGCCTCCACTTGCTGCGCGTCGGGTTCAGGGATGGCATCCGTAGCGACGCGCAAAACCCGACCTTCAATCATGCCGTAACGGGTGAACGGATAGGCTTCTACCTTGATCACTGCATCCTGGCCTGCCGAAACGAAGCCGATATCGTGATTGGGGAGATAGGCTTCGATCTCAAGCGCCGCATTTTCTGGAACGATCCGCATCAATTCGGAGCCAGCCGAAACCACCTGGCCGACCGTGGTAATGGCCGAGGCCTGCACAATCCCGTCGACCGGGCTCAGAATCGTCATGGATTGCATTTGATTGTTCGACTTGACGACTTGCTGTGTCAATTCATCGACCTGACGCGCTGCTGCCGCTTGTTTTTCGGTAGTGTCCGCTACGAACGTGTGGACCAATTTTGCCGACTCACTGGCCGCCACGTTCAATGCAGTGCGGGCTGTCGCAAGTTGTCCGGTTTGGCTTGCAAGAGTGGCTTGAGCCTCCTGCAACTGCTGAAGTGCATCGATGACCTGCGCTCTCGACCCGGCTTGCGAGGCTATCAGTTCAGAGCGCATAGCGACACGCTCGGTCAAGGTCGTCACCAATTTTTGCTGCGCCGCAATAGTTTCATCCAGGCCCTCGACCTCCGCCTGGCGCTGCTGACGCTGGGCATCGAGATTGTCCAGAGATGCATCGAGCTGCGAGAGATCGGCATTGTAGACGAGCTGTTCACGCGCAGCGATGTCGCCGGGGATGTCTTGTGGGAAGGCCAGCTTCAAGGCCATGCCAGTGCGGATGGCATCTGGGTGTGTGAGCCAATCATCGATCGTTACCTGAACAGCCTTGCGCCGGGAGACTTCGGCCCGATAGGCATAAAGATTTGTTAAGCCTGCGGTTTGCTCGGCCGTGATTTCAGTATCGTCAAGTCTAACCAGCACGTCGCCAGCTTTGACTTTGGTTCCGTTGTTCACAGGTATGGCAATGGTCTTGCCGACCTCGATCGACTGAATGACCTTGACCCGGCCGGTCGGCTGTACCTTGCCCTGCGCAGAGGCAACGATGTCGAATGTACCAAACCATGTCCAGATCAAGGTAGCTGCCGCCAGTACGCAAATGAACCAGATCATGGCAGTGCGCAATGGCGATGCCGGTGTTTCCAAAATCTCCAGAGCTGCGGGAAGAAACTCATTGTCTGAAGCGACACGTTTTGACGGCCGCCGATTTGATTTGACCGACGGTGTTTTCATTTGCACGTTCATTCCCTGCCTCCGGATTGCAGCTTCCACAGGTGCGCGTAAAGGCCACCTTCCCGAGCCACCAATGTCTCGTGCGTTCCCTCCTCGACGATTCGCCCGTCCTGCATGCCGATAATGCGATGGCAGTGACGCACGGTGGCAAGACGATGGGCAATGATGATCACTGTGCGGCCGCGCACGATCTCGCGCATATTGCCGAGCACGATCCGCTCGCTCTCATAGTCAAGTGCGCTGGTCGCTTCATCGAGGATCAGGATTGGCGGGTTGGTTGCCAACGCGCGGGCGATGGCCAGCCGCTGCCGCTGCCCCCCCGACAGATTAGCGCCGCGCTCTTCGATCAGCGTCTCGTAACCGCGCGGAAGTTTTGCGATGAATTCGTCTGCGCCCGATAACCGTGCCATCGCCATCACGCCTTCGCGCGACATGGCCGGATTGGCGAGCACAATGTTGTCGTGAATTGTGCGGTTGAACAGCATGTTTTCTTGCAGCACAACGCCGATATGTTTGCGCAACCAAGCTGGATCAGACTGTGCAATATCCATGCCGTCGATAAATACCTGGCCATTATTGGGAATGTAAAAACGCTGTACGAGCTTTGTAAGGGTCGATTTCCCCGAACCTGAGGGGCCAACGACACCAATTACCTCGCCCGGTCGAATCGCCATGCGGATGTCCTTCAGAACGTCCTGGCTATCGGGACTGTACCGGAACGTAACGCCCTTGAAGACAATACCGCCCTTTGGTGCAGGCAGGCTGATAGGTGTCGCGGGACGCGGCTCCTGAGGGGCGTTGAGAATATCTGCAAGTCGCGAGATCGAGACCTGAACCTGCTGAAAATCCTGCCACAGCTGAGACAACCGTAAAATCGGCTGGGCGACCTGGCCGGCAATCATATTGAACGCCACGAGCGCGCCGACCGTCAGTTCACCATTGATAACCGCCTGTGCACCGAACAACAGCAGCGCCGCATTGGTTAGCTTACTGATATACTGAATAGCATTCTGTCCCTTTGCTGCAAGCATGACTGCAGCAAACGACGAGCGGACATAGGCAGCCAGTCTCTCTTCCCACTCGGCGGCAACGACCGGTTCTACAGCCGAGGCTTTCAATGTCTGCACACCGACTACAGTCTCAACCAATAACTGCTGGCTATAGGCGCCACGATCGAATTTTTCGTCGATGCGTTCCTTTAGGAAGGGCCGAATCAAAAAACCGATGGCGAGGTAGAACGGAATCGACGCGACAACGATCCAGGCGAGCTTCGCAGAGTAACAGAATAGCACAAAGATGAAGATGAACGTAAAAACGAGATCGAGCCCGGAAAACAGACCCTGACCGGTCAAAAAATTGCGGATGGTTTCAAGTTCCCGTATCCGCGCCACCGTCTGTCCTGTTGCACGCGTTTCAAAATAGCTGAGCGGCAGATTGAGGAGGTGCCGGAAAAGCCTGCGGCCAAGTTCGACATCGATACGGTTTGTCGTATGTGATAGGGCATAGGTGCGCAGATATTGCAGGACGACGTCGAAAAGGCCGATCGCGGCCAGACCAATGACGAGAACGATCAGTGTTGAGTAGCTGCGATGCGCCAGCACTTTGTCGACTACGACCTGGAAGAACAGGGGCGTGACCAGGGCGAAGAGCTGAACGAATAGCGAAGCGATCAGGACGTGGCCGAATGCTTTGCGGTAACGCCAAATCGACGGTAAAAACCAACGAAATCCAAAACCTTCGCGCGACGCACCCGCTCCGCCAATACGCCGCTGAACCAGAATAAAAATCCCGTTCGTCAACGCCAAAAGTTCCGAGCCGCCAATCGCTCTAGACTTAAAACCGATCGGATTGATGAGTTTGAAATCTCCGCCGGAGGATTCGCCAAGAAGCGCAAAGCTTCCATCGTTAAGACAAGCAATCGCGGGAACCGGCATGGTCTTGAGCCGGCCTTCGCCGCCGCCGCTCACGATACGTGATTTAAGACCGATCGATTGTGCGGCCCTCAAAATGTCTTCTGATTTTGCCGCGCTACTGAGCGCCAATTCGTGCGCCATTGTTTCGGGCTGTGCTGCAATGCGGTAAAAACCGGCAATGGCCGCCAGCGCGATTAAACCGCTATCGGCTTTACCCTTATCGCTAGTCGATCGAGAAACTTCATCAACAATAATATCTGCATCATTCATGATTCAAAACCAAATATACTTCTAAAAAAACACGATGCGCCGGCTAATAAGAGCCGTGAAAGAATATGAAACACCCGAGAGACCGGATTGCTGCCGATACCACTGCCGTCCCAAAAAGTCCAACGGTACAGCACCAGTTACTGGTCTTGGGCGTATGGATACGCAAAAAAGCACGCCGACATGTGTCAGGGAGAGTTGAGGTATTTATTTTCGCTGGTATGGCTTCGTTCAAGCAATCCTGAAAGTGCCGTTGGTTATGACAAGGCCGGCACGCCAGTTTAAATTAGTTTGCGAAGCATGTACGAGGAGGCAGCGCAGATATCGCGGGGAACGGGCCGATGATAATCTCAAATTGGCCGGCGTTGGAACCAATCGAGAATGGTTGCCGCCCGGCAGTGTTCGGATCCGCGTCGGCTAATGAAAGGTCGATTTGTCATTGCTGAACCGGCCGATCCGAAATGCGGGATTCGGCGGGATTGTTTCCGCCGGCCAAGTAACCGATTCTATTGGTCGGCTATGATCATACCTTTGAACAGGTCAAACTTTAGCCTTCTGCCAGTTCATCACGCTTTTGTTAAGATCCGCTTTGGCAGATTGGTATTCGTTGACCGAAGTCCAGTAGCGTAATGTTATTGCTGCGGTCGCGTCACCCAGTTCGGCCACAAAGGCTGAAGGAGCCGGGTCTTTCTTGACCCGCTCGTCGGTTTCAGCCTGTTCGATCAAGGATTGCTGCACCTGGTCCAAATCATCCTCGTTGGAAACCGTAATCGTGATGTCATTGCGCCGAATACCGTTTCGGGTAAAATTCTTGACGGGCAGGGTCCAAAGCGTCGAATTTGGCGCAAGAATGTATATGCCGTCCGCAGCACGCAATCGCGTCGCAAAGAGTCCGATTTCTTCGACTGTACCGCTGACGCTGCCGACCTCTACGTATTCACCGATGCGAAGGGGACGGAGCGCCAAAAGCATGATTCCTGCTGCGATATTCTGCAACGTTCCTTGCAAAGCCAGCCCGATTGCCAAGCCGACAGCACCGATGGCAGCAATTACAGAAGCCGTCTGGATACCAAATTGACCGAGCACCATTACCACGACAAGGCCGAGCACCACATAGCGCGCGATCTTGGAAAAAAACCGGCGCAATGTCAGGTCAAAGCCGCCGACTTGCCCAAGCCCGGCATAGACCCAACGCTCCACGAGACCTGCTACAACAAATCCGATGATCAGCAACAGAACTGCGCCAATTACTGAGAATGCATAAGCAACAACAAGGGCGCTTGCTTCACGAATGCCAGTCTGAATTGCGGAAAACGCGTTCTGAGGATCAAGTTCCATGAGAGATTCCTTTCCGGCAAGAGAATACCAACCTTACAACTGTGATGTTGGTTCCCCTATTGAAGGCAAAAGGCCAGTAAGTATTCATAATGTTTCCTGCGTTGGACGGACAATCACATCGGCTTGCGAACAGCATAGACAGTAACCGGCAGAGCAGAACGCCACGTATCAAAACCACCCAGAGGTTGCGCGTACGAAAAAGCAAGCTTTGTGAGTTCGCCGCCATGGGCGGAGCGCCAGCCAACAATTGCCATTTCACTCTGAATTGTCACAGCATTGGCAACCAGGCGCCCACCTGGCTTGAGGCCCTCCCAGCACGCCTCCATTACCCCTTCATCGGTCACGCCGCCACCGATGAAGACGGCATCGGGTTCTGCGAGCCCTTGCAAAGCCGCCGGCGCTTCACCGCGCACAAGTTGAAGGTCAGGCACACCCAACGTCCGGCTGTTGCGCAGGATCAAATCTTGCCGCTTGTCATTGGCTTCAATTGCCAAGGTCCGGCATGAACTGTGTGCGCGCATCCACTCAATGCCGATCGAGCCGCAACCCGCCCCGACATCCCATAAGAGCTCCCCCGGCAGCGGCGCGAGATATGCCAGAGTAACGGCACGGACATCCCGTTTGGTCAATTGCCCATCATGTTCGAACGCTTCGTCGGGCAAACCGGCACACGTAGAATAGATCCGGGCTGGTGGCATCGCTTTGCCGCAATCCACAGCAAGCACATTGAGATCGGCACAGCGAGGTTGGTTCCAGGCATTTGCAATGCCATCAATTCGCCCCTGCGCAGCACCCCCCAGATGTTCCAGCACAGTCAAGCGCGCTGAGCCGAACCCGGTTTTGCTCAGCATCTGCGCAACCCGCAAAGGTGTGCCTCCATCATTGCTGAGAATAAGCAACTTTGCCCCAGGCGCGAACGCCTTGAACAGGGCCTCGATTGGCCTGCCATGAACACTCAGCAGTTGTGTCTCCTGTATCGGCCAGCCCATGGCAGCGGCCGCCAGCGAGAATGATGAAGGAGCCGGAATTATTCGCATCTCATCGGCCGCGACATAGTGCGTCAGAGTGGCACCCATGCCGAAATGCATCGGATCGCCGCTGGCCAACACAGCGACAGGCTGGCCGCGCACGGCAAGGAGCATGGGGTACGCGTCCGAGAATGGGCTGGGCCATGCAATACGTTCACCAGTCAGCCCTTCGGGCAACAGATCCAGATGGCGCTTGCCGCCGAAAATGGTTCCAGCACCTGCGAGGGCATCACGGGCATTCTGACCGAGACCACTATATCCATCCTCGCCAATCCCGATAATCGTCAACCATTGTGTCATCATACATTCCATCGAATTGCGGCTACCATGCATGCCCGAAACCGCTTGTTGGGTCAACGAAGCGAGCGCTATGAGAAAGGTTGGCACGCCCCGAGGCATCCTGTAAAACCGACAATGCCATGAGCCATCTGAAAACCACTATCCAGCGATCAACCGTCGACGCACGGCGCTCTGCCTGCCCTGGGTTGTTCCGCATGGCAAAGGCCCTCGACGGCGGTATCTGCCGTTTGAAACTGACCTTTGGCGATCTGAGCGCAGTTCAGGCGCGCTTCGTCGCGGATGCAGCACAGCGTTGTGGCAACGGCACGATCGAAATCACCAATCGCGCCAATCTGCAGATTCGGGGCGTGCGTCCGGAAATGGAAGAAGCATTGGTTACTGCTTTGCTGGAAGCAGGGCTCGGACCGTTGACCGACCGCGGCGATGACGTTCGCAACATTATGATCAGCCCGTTTGCCGGATTTGACCGGACGCTGCCGGACGTGCGGCCTCTGGCCCTGCGCGTCCTGACAATCGTGCAGACGAATCTGCTCTACCAGACTCTTTCGCCCAAGTTTTCCATCCTCATTGATGGAGGCGAAAGCGTTGCGATGGTTGATCACCCCCATGATCTTTGGCTCAGTCCTGTCGATCTGGAAAGTGGTGCGGCGCGCTTCGCCTTCGGCATTGCAGGCGTGCCGCCCACAAAAGCCGATGCTCAGCCTGCTCTTGGTAGCATCGCAACCAAGCAAGCATTTGGTCTCATCACTGGCATGCTCGATATCTTCATCGAATGGTGCCGTGCACACCCGCAAGCTTCGCGCCTCCGTCATATGACGGACGAAACTGGGGCCGAATACCTCGTAGACCAGTTGGAATCGCGCCTCGGAGTTCCGATACGAAGTGAGAAGATTACAAATTGGCGCAGATACCCTGCCCGCGAAAATGGCCATCTTGGCCCCTCGCCGGAAGCTGAAAACTCACACTGTTTTGTAGGCGCCATGCCTCCACTTGGCCGCCTTGATCCAGGCCTTTTACAATCGCTGGCAGACGTTGCCGAAAAGTATGGCAACGGAACATTGCGCATGACACCTTGGCAAAGCGTTCTCTTGCCGCAAGTTTCAATCGGTGATGCAAAGACAACGCTCGCTGCGCTCGAAGCACTCGGACTGGGCGCCAATCCTAAAAAAGCGCTTGCGACGATGATCAGCTGTTCGGGGTCGGCGGGATGCAGTTCGGCCTTGGCAGCCACCCAGTCAGATGGGCTGAAGCTCGCGTCGCTAATGCAGGGTAGTCCCGCGGTTCCGCGAATCCATATGAGCGGTTGCAGCAAATCCTGTGCGTCGCCCTCGGCCAAACCTATCACGCTCGTGGCAACTGCCGCAGGACGTTACGACGTCTTTCTGTGCGCGACTAATGGACCGTCGCGTTTTGGCAAGCTATTGGCTGCCAATGTCACTATCGACGAAGCTGCCGAATTGATCGGTGAGAATTCCGGCTCTGGGGGGCCAATATATGCTTGACTATATCCGCGACGGTCAGGCGATCTATGATCGCTCGTTCGCTATCATTCGTTCCGAAGCCGATTTGAACGGCATTCCAGCTGACCTGGAAAAGCTGGCCGTGCGCGTCGCCCATGCTTGCGGCATGGTCGATGTGATACAGGACCTGGCGTTTTCCGAGGGTGCTGCAACAGCTGGTCGCAACGCATTGCTGAGCGGCGCGCCGATCTTGTGCGACGCACGCATGGTGGCGGAGGGTGTTACACGGTCGCGTCTGCCGGCTCAAAATCAGGTGATTTGCACCTTGGGAGATCCCTCGGTCGCCAAATTGGCGCTCGACATAGGCAACACCCGCTCCGCCGCGGCTTTGGAACTATGGCGCCCCCACTTGGCGGGTGCGGTTGTTGCCTTCGGCAATGCGCCCACTGCCCTGTTTCGATTGCTCGAAATGATCGACGAAGGTGCTTCGAAGCCGGCGCTGATTCTCGGCTTTCCAGTCGGCTTTGTCGGCGCGATGGAATCCAAGGCGGCGCTTGCCGAGGACAGCCGCGGAATTCCCTATGTCGTCGTGCATGGCCGCCGCGGCGGCAGTGCCATGGCTGCCGCAGCGATCAATGCTCTCGCGTCGGAGAAAGAATAATGCCGAAGCCCGGGCGGCTTTTTGGGCTGGGCGTTGGTCCCGGCGATCCTGAACTCATTACATTGAAGGCGTTGCGTCTGCTTCAGTCTGCTCCCGTGGTCGCCTATCACGCTGCCAAAGGCAAGAAGGGTAACGCATTGGCCATCGTCGAGCGCTATCTTGATGAGAAGCAGCTTCTCGTCCCGCTGATTTATCCAGTCACGACGGAGATACTACCCGCTCATATGAACTACGATGCTATCGTCAGCGATTTCTACGGCGAAATAACTGCGCTTTTGCGCACCCATCTCGACGCGGGAACCGATGTCGCGGTTATCGCCGAGGGGGATCCATTCTTCTACGGCTCCTTCATGTACATCCACGACAGACTGGCTGAAGACTACGAAACCGAAGTCGTGCCAGGTGTATGTTCCGTCCTGGGCGGAGCCGCCGTGCTTGGTGCACCTCTGGTCTATCGGAATCAGACGCTTACCGTTCTCTCCGGTGTCCTTTCTGCACAAGATTTGAAAACCCGGCTCGCCGCCACCGAAGCCGCAGCGATCATGAAGCTTGGTAAAAACCTCGCGAAAGTGCGTGGTGTAATCGACGATCTTGGCCTGCTCGATCGGGCGCTTTATGTCGAACGGGCAACGATGGAGGCACAACGCATCATTCCATTGGCGGAAGTCGATCCCGAATCCTCGCCCTACTTCTCATTGATTCTCGTTCCGGGAGAGAAATGGGCGGGTAGCGCCGAATGATATATCCCATAGCCATAGTGGCCCTGTCGGCGCTCGGCATGGAAACGGCATTGCGAATCAAAGCGAGCATGCTGGGAGTAACTATCTATGGGTTGGAAGCCCGCGTCGACGGCGCCGATATCTCCTACACGAACTTCGGCGAAACAGTCCGACAGCTCTATCAGAACGGTCATGCAGTCATCGCTCTCTGTGCCGCCGGCATTACTATCCGCTCCCTCGCCCCGGCTCTTGGTGACAAGGGCGCCGAACCGCCCGTTCTGGCGGTGGCGGATGATGGCAGCGCGGTAGTTCCCCTCTTGGGTGGCACAACAGGCGTGAACGTCCTTGCCCGACAAATTGCAGCTGTTCTTAAGATCTCACCCGCCATAACGACATCAGGTGAACTCCGGTTCGGTACTTGCCTGCTCAATCCTCCCCCGGGCTTCGAATTGAAAAATCCCGAGGATGCCAAGACGTTCATTGCTGATTTGCTTGGAGGCAAAACTGTTAGAATAGAGGGGGACGCACCTTGGCTTCAGGAGGCCAACCTTCCTCTGGATGACGACGCGGAACTGCGCATTCTGGTTACATCTTCGGATGTTGCACCCCAAAAAGGCGATCTGGTTTTTCAGCGCAAGCCGACAGATTTTACGAGCTTGCCTTCCCTGGAATCTACCGTTGCAGGCCATAGCCGTGGGAGGCTTGCAGTGGTAGGTCTCGGGCCAGGCAGCCCTGATTTCATGATTCCGGCGGTTAAACGGGAACTGCAGAACGCAGACGATGTGCTTGGCTACGAGACTTACGTCCGCATGGCGGGGCCTTTCCGCTCAGACCAGACTCTGCATATGACCGACAATCGCGAGGAAATGCAGCGCGCGCGACACGCTTTCGAGCTTGCCGCAACGGGCCGGTCCGTCGTGATGGTTTCTTCCGGTGATCCCGGTGTTTTCGCCATGGCTGCTGCAGTGGTCGAGGCATTGCATGAATCTGCGGACGTCTCCTGGCATGCTGTGGAGTTGGAAATACTGCCCGGGGTTTCCGCTGCGTTGGCGGCAGCCAGTCTCAGTGGCGCACCACTCGGCCATGATTTCTGTGTTCTCTCGCTTTCCGACAATTTGAAGCCTTGGGAGATTATTGAGAAACGCATTTCATTGGCCGCCGAAGCAGACCTTGCAATGGCATTCTACAATCCAATCTCAAAGCATCGTCCTTGGCAACTGCCACGCGCCATCGATATCCTGCGCAAGTACCGGAATGTTGATACCCCTATCGTCCTTGGTCGAGATATCGGCCGTCCTGCGGAAACCTTGCGTGTCATCGCGCTTGCCGAGCTAACCCCCGATCAGGTGGACATGCGAACGGTGATCATTGTCGGATCGTCGCTCACGCGCAGTTTTGAACGCAGGGACGGCGGCAAATGGGTCTATACGCCTCGCTGGTACGGAACCAAGCCCGAAGGTTGAACAGAAAGTCCATGCCGGAAAAAGGACTGAGCGCTTCGCTTTTGTATCGACGCCGTTCGACGCTGCTCACTATGATCCTGCAAGATCAGATCGCCTGCACCCGGAGATACCATGCCAGACAAGAATTATGTTCTTACCCTTTCCTGTGAAGATCGACCGGGTATCGTTGCGTCGGTAACGACGGAGCTTGCCGGCATGGACGCGAATATTGCCGAGAGCAATCAGTTCTGGGACAGACAGACAAATCGCTTTTTCATGCGCATCGCCTTCACGGCAGCCGAAGGCACAACCAAGGATGATGTCGAACGAGCTTTGAAACCCGCCATTCAGCGCTTCGACATGAAAACCAGTCTTGTTGACCAATCGAAAAAGCCGAAGATCATCATCATGGTATCCAAGTTCGACCATGCGCTGTTGCATCTGTTCTACCAGATCAAAGTTGGCTGGCTGGACGCCGATGTTGCTGCGATCGTCTCCAACCACGAAGACAGCCGCCGCTTTGCCGAACATGAAAGTATTCCTTATCACGTCCTGCCGGTCTCCAAGGACAACAAGATCGAGCAGGAAGAGGCTCTGCTCAAGATCGTCAAGGACACCGGCGCTGACCTTGTAGTCCTGGCGCGCTACATGCAGGTCCTGTCAGACAATTTGTCGAAACGGTTGTTCGGCAAAGTCATCAATATCCACCATTCGTTCCTGCCAAGCTTCAAGGGTGCCAAGCCCTATCACCAGGCTTTCGAACGCGGCGTGAAGCTTATTGGCGCGACAGCGCATTATGTGACGCCTGACCTCGATGAGGGTCCCATCATCGAGCAGGAGACCGAACGCGTTACCCATGCCATGAGTGCGGAAGATTTCGTGGCTACCGGCCGCGACATTGAAAGCCGAGTGCTGGCGCGGGCAGTAAAGAAACATCTCGAATCGCGCGTCATGCTCAACGGTCACAAGACGGTTGTATTCGGATAATCGCCCGCGCCTTCACTTGGTTGAAAAGTAGTTGTCCAGATTGGAAACGACACGGTCGGCCATCGCCTTGCGCGTTTCGACCGTGGCGCTGCCCATATGCGGCTGCAACACCACATTATCCAGTGCAAACAGGGCCTCGGGAACGTTCGGTTCGTCCACGAACACGTCGAGGCCGGCGCGCCCAAGTTCTCCCGATTGCAAAAGCTCGACCAAGGCAGTTTCATCGACGACTGTGCCGCGTGCGATATTGACAAAGGTTCCCTCGGAGCCAAGCGCCTGTAGCACATCGCGTGAAATGACGCCTTTCGTTGCATCCCCACCGGGCAAAATTGCGATCAAGGCAGAACACCTGCGCGCCATTTCGACCAGATCAGGAAAATACTCGTATGAGACGTCGTGTCTCTTGTTGCGCGTGTGATAAACGACTTCGCAGCCAAAAGCAGTCAATTTTCTTGCGATGACGCTGCCAATCCGACCAAGCCCCACCAGTCCGATCTTCTTGCCTTCAATCCCCTGCGCCAAGGGTGGTGTTTCCCCACTTGCCCAGCGCCCCTCCCGAACGAAACGATCATTCGCAACGATGTCGCGGGTAGCAGCCAGCAGAAGTGTGATCGCCATATTTGCGGTGTCTTCGTTGAGAACGTCCGGCGTATTGGCGATCTTTATTCCCTTGGTTTCCGCGTAAGCAATATCCAGCGAATCGGTGCCAACACCAAACGATGAAACGATCTCAAGTGAAGGCAGCAAATCGATCATATCCGCCTTGAGGCCAGTGAACGTACTCGTGACCGCCGCGCGAAAGCGTTCTGCATTTTGCTGCAGAAAGCCTAGAGCGTCTTTTTCCTCGTAGAGCTTTTCAGTTGCGTATCGCTTCTTCAACTCCTCCGTTAGGTACGGCATGAGAGGGCCAAGCAAGAGGAGAGGTTGTTTTTCCATCAGATCGGATCCCGTCGAGTGCAGACTGAGTTAGAACAATAGCTGCACTCGAGGGGCAAAGACAAACTATTTGCATATGAAGCAAGTCTTTATCTGCAGTCATTTGTTGAGTTGGCGCTTGCCTTTTTGGATACATTGGTGTGAAAACCATCGCACCATTGCTGCAGGGCGGAACATGAAAAAGACAGTTGAAATTGCCGATCTGAAAGAACTAGCCAAGCGGCGCGTCCCGAAAATGTTCTTCGACTACGCCGATTCTGGTGCATGGACGGAGAGCACTTATCGCGCAAACGAAGAGGATTTCCGCAAGATCCAATTGCGCCAGCGTGTTGCGGTCGACATGACCGACCGTACCCTCGAAAGCACGATGATCGGCCAGAAAGTTTCCATGCCTGTCGCTCTTGCACCAACCGGCTTGACGGGTATGCAGCATGCAAATGGCGAGATGCTGGCGGCGCAGGCGGCCGAAGAATTCGGCGTTCCGTTCACGCTCTCAACAATGAGTATCTGTTCAATCGAGGATGTTGCATCGGCGACAACCAAGCCTTTCTGGTTCCAGCTTTATGTGATGCGCGACCGCGATTTTATCTATAATTTGATCGACCGTGCCAAAGCTGCCAAGTGCTCGGCTTTGGTTCTGACGCTTGATCTGCAGATTTTGGGCCAGCGCCACAAGGATTTGCGTAACGGTCTTTCTGCCCCCCCGAAGTTTACACCGAAACACATCTGGCAAATGGCCACTCGTCCACAATGGTGTATGGAGATGCTCAGGACCAAGCGCCGTACATTCGGCAATATCGTCGGTCACGCCAAAGGCGTGGGCGATTTGTCGTCCCTGTCAGTCTGGACAACCGAACAGTTCGATCCACGTCTCTCCTGGAACGATGTCACCTGGATAAAGGAACGGTGGGGCGGCAAACTTATCATCAAAGGCATTCTTGATGTCGAAGATGCAAAGATGGCGGCGGCGACTGGTGCGGATGCGATTATCGTATCCAATCATGGAGGCCGCCAGCTTGACGGTGCACCCTCGTCCATTTCAGTACTTGCAGATATCGTCGACGCCGTTGGCGACAAGATCGAAGTGCACTTCGACGGTGGTATTAGATCTGGCCAGGACGTGTTGAAGGCGCTCGCCATCGGAGCCAAAGGTACATATATCGGTCGAGCCTTTCTTTACGGCCTGGGTGCCGGCGGAAAAAAAGGCGTCACCGAGGTATTGGAGATCATCCGCAAGGAGCTCGATATTACCATGGCCCTATGCGGCGAGCGCGACATCAACGTTCTTGACCGAAACAACCTCTACAAGAGCGGGCTCGAAACAAAACCCCGAATGGCCGAAGTGAAGAAGAAGCGCGCCCGCACAGCCGACGCGTGAAACCTAAAACACGCTCTTGAAGAAGCCAAGACCGGACAGCTGCTTCGAGTTTTCGAACTTTACAGAGACATCCGAAGTAAGGTTGTCCAGCCTTCCGGCCGTGATTGCCTCAAGCATCGTCTTGTAGGCACGAGAACCCTTGAAATACTGCCCGCCCTCTATCGCCTTCTTGACGAATTCTTCCGTTTCACTAAAGAATTTGAAATGCAGAAGTGAGCCATGGATGGGAGAAAAGTTGCGGTGGAATGGCCACGGCTTATGGATGCTGATGGTAAATGCGATATCGTGTTCAACATAGAGCAGCGGATATTTCATCAATTCATCATAGTACTCGGGAGAGTTCAACAACCTATCTCTTGGCCCTCCCATCATCGACATGGCCGAGTTGGTGCGGAACAGCCGATACCCTTGCCGATCAAAGGTGTTGGCAATCTCCCAAGGCATGACGTCCAAGGAGCCGTCGAAGACCGCCGACTTGAGTGAGGCTGATGGATAACAATCGATCATCGGTGCCGGGCAGTGCAGCACTCCCTTTGCTTGCAATCCCGCAATCAGCTCTGGCAGCTTTCTCGTCTCGCACTCGTCATAAATAAAATACTCGTCGCAATCGACATTCATGTACCAGCGCTTGGTTCCATAAATCCGGACCAGAGCCTCACGCCAAAGATTGCCGCCGTTTGCCTGGCGATACCGGATATTCGAACCGAAGAGATCGACATCATGTTCGTCGAGCAGTTTTTCTCGAGTACCATCCGTCGATTGGTCATCCACACACAAGAATCGCGTTATTCCCAATTTTCGATAGTGCGCAAGGAACGACGGCAGAAACTGAATGCTGTTATGCGTCAGAAAGATGAGCGGTATATCGTTCGGCCCAAGAGGCCGGACGTCACCTTTTCTTAGAGACAATAATTCAACCGGATCGTGACGCTTCTTTACATTGAAATTGCGCCAACGCGTGAGCAAGGACTGGCTTCGACTGCTCGGGAAAGCGGCTGGACTGCCAGGACGGTATGGGAAGGGGATTTCCAGTCTTGGAAACAAGAAAGTTTGATGCCGTTTCAACAGGTGGGTCCGCCTTGAACGAGAATCGGTTCTTTGGTGGGTGTGACCCCAGAAAGCCGACCGATTAAACTTGCGCGTGTGGAAGGTCAAGTGTGACTCGATGAGTGCCGGCAGCCAGCATTGTTGACGTGAAAGCCGGAATGCGCGCCGCAATTTGGCGGCAATGAGGGGTTTTTCTTTTCCGCATTTGGTTTAAAACCCTACCCTGACTCTCAGAATATAAAGCGAGGCATTATGCAGAATGAACTTGATATCTACGTGGGATGGGACTCACGCGAACCGATCGCCTATGAGGTCGCCAAGAGCACTGTATTGAAACATGCGACCATTCCTGTTCGCGTAATTCCGATCAAGTTGGAAGAACTTGTGGAAAAAGGCGCATATACGCGTGATATCGACCCTCTCGCCTCGACCGAGTTCACCTATTCACGCTTCTTCACGCCTTGGCTCGCTGGCTATAAGGGTTGGGCACTCTTCTGCGATTGCGACTTCCTGTTTTTCGGTGATGTGGCAAAACTGCTCGAATACCGAGATGAAACGAAAGCGGTCGTCTGCGTCAAGCACGACTATACGCCGAAGGAAGGCACGAAGATGGACGGCAAGGTCCAGACCAGCTATCCGCGCAAAAATTGGTCATCGTTCATGCTGTTCAATTGTGATCACCCCTCAACACGCCAACTCGCCCCGGAACTTATCAATCGGGAGAGCGGTGCGTATCTGCACCGGATGCAATGGGCGCAAGACGACGAAATTGGCGAGGTTCCGGTTGAATGGAACTGGCTGGAAGGCTGGAACGAAAAGCCGGTGCACGGTTATCCAAACGCCGTCCACTTCACCAATGGCGGACCTTGGTTCAAGGATTGGCAGAATGTGGACTACGCCGACGAGTGGCGCGCGGCCGCCAGCGCTGTCGATCCGAATTGGAAAACTATCTGAATCTCCGATAGTCCGGATTTGCAATAATAAACCGCGCTGCCTTTAACGACACGCGGTTTATACCGCTAAGCGCGAAACGATGCGTCCGCATTCATCGCATTGAATTTGCTGAGAGCTTCATCTGTCCATAAGGGAAGGCCGGAGTTTTTGGCCACGTCGTGATCAGCCGTGTAGAGCGAATATCCTCGATCGATGAGTACCTGTAGTATCTGCTTGTCGGTACCAGCGTGCAAACGTTTCAGATTAGCGTCGTTGTAAACATGTCCTGACGAATCAGGATTGATCCCACTGATAATCACAACCTTGGCGCCGCTCAGAATGGCATAAAAGACTGCTGTAAGCCCATTTGAGAACTTCATATTATCGTCGATTTCGACATTGAGGTCTCCCATGACAGCCTCATACATTGCCATGCGCTTGAAGCGGTTGATCACCTTTACGTGGTCATAAGAATAGTTGAACGCCGCGAGCCCTTGTTGAAGCAGGTCCAAGCTTTTAGGCCAGCGTACGACGTAAAGGAGCCGTGTACGTTTTCCGTCAAGCACCTTACGAACGTGCAGCGCGTTGGTCGTTTGCCCCTCAACCTGATTGAACTGCATGAAGGTCGCGTCGGGGACGTCAACTCCCCACTTGTCCAAAATGCTTTGCGAACCATTGACCGTGATCACATGAAACTGTGAGCCGAAGCCGGCGGGGACCGTCGAAACGGGTGCCGACCCTACGACCACGACTGGTCCCCTAAATTCAACCGGATGCGTGGGGGCACGGGGTCGCAAAATCCTGTAAATTACAGACCGCCGGATCTTGGTCAGGATTTCAAACCGAGGCAACCTCATAAAGCGCGGCCTTTCGCAATGCGGTTTGAACATCCTCGCGCATAAAGGTTATGATATGCGGATATACTGGTACGCCCAAGGGGAATCGAACCCCTGTTTGCGCCGTGAGAGGGCGCCGTCCTGACCGCTAGACGATGGGCGCGTCGCAGGTAGCTATGAGGGGGTATAATCAAGCGTACGGCAAAGTGCAATAATGATTTCTCACCAGCTTCCAACTAACCCCTCGCCCTATCAATTGCCAGCGGCTTCCGAAATTCGTGCCACCACGCGTTTGGTTGCAATATCATAGAGAAGGATTTGCCGGGTTCCGTCGGCCAACCTCGTTTCCAAAGAAAGCGTATTGTTCGTGAGATTGTGGGAAAGTATCCGCGTCCCTGGATCGAGCGTTATAGCCTCGCCGGTCAGCGCCGCACCGAGTGGTTGTCCAGGAACCTCGGAACGAACCGCCGTAACCACTTCAGGAACCGGCTGGCTAATCTTGTAGACAATGGCCGCCAGCACCGCCATAAGACCGATCACCATGATACCGATGGAAACAGCCAATAGCCGGATCATCTTGCGCCGGACCCGTTCCATTGCCGGATCAAGGGGCTGTTCGTCCCTATCGATGTCCGGGTTGATGTTGGCCATATATAATGTTCTCCGAGGTTTCAAACCAAGCCTCCTGTAACGAAGGGACCGAGGTTTTGAAAGAGCTAATTACCGATACTGATTCAAGCGGCAAGAGACTGGACGCCTGGCTTTCGGCGCAGCTGACGCCAGATCTTTCGCGCAATCGCATCCAATCGCTCATCAGCGGGGGCCAGGTAAGTATTGACGGCAAACCAATCCGCGAGACCAAACACAAGCTGCGCGAGGGTCTTCGCGTTACGATCGAGATCCCCGAACCCGAAGATGCAACGCCCAAGGGTGAAGATATCGCACTCCACATCCTCTACGAGGACGCCGACCTGATCGTTATCAACAAACCTGCCGGCCTTGTGGTCCATCCCGGAAATGGCAATTGGACCGGTACCTTGGTCAATGCATTGATCTATCATTGCGGCGATACCCTGTCTGGCATCGGCGGTGTCAGACGGCCGGGAATCGTACATCGTCTCGACAAGGAAACCAGCGGCATCATGGTCGTCGCCAAGAACGATCTCGCTCATCGTCATCTCAGCGCTCAGTTCGCTGATCATGGGCGCACGAATGATCTGGAGCGCGCGTATCTTGCCATCGTATGGGGAACACCTGATCGAACAACTGGCACCATCGATGCTCCTCTTGGCAGATCACATCGAGATCGCACCAAGCAAGCTGTTGTCCATGAGGAACGCGAGGACGCCCGTCACGCGGTTACGCATTTCGAGGTTAAGGAGCGATATGCCGCCAAGGAGGACGCAACCGCCCTTGCATCACTCGTGGAGTGCCGTCTGGAGACAGGAAGAACCCATCAGATCCGTGTCCATATGGCTCATTTAGGCCAACCTCTGGTGGGCGATCTGGAGTATGGCAGTGCTTACAAGACCAAAGCTAACAAGCTCGACGAACCCTTGCAAAGCATCGTCAAGGGTTTCACTCGGCAGGCACTGCATGCAAGGCTTCTTGCTTTCGAGCACCCATCGACCGGCGAGCTCCTGCGGTTTGAAGCACCAGTACCGGAAGATATGGCCGAATTGATCAAGGCTTTTCAGGAAAGAGCATGATATAGTTCGAATGACGGAACCTTTAGTGACGTCCGGAGTTCGTTAACAATGAGCAAAACCTGACCGTATTGTTCACATTTGTGTGACGGATTGTTTCGCTGCTTAATGCACCGTGTTTTTGACAAAATGATACCTATATATTGATAGCGCTAATCCTGTCCGCGCCAAGCTATTGGGTGGGCGGTTAATGCGGACCTGCCGATAATGGGGGTCTATTCCAAAATGAGGAGGGGTGCTCAGTGGCCCAAAATCTTCCAAGTATCTTAGGTGGTGACGGTGGATTGACCCGTTACCTAGAAGAAATTCGTCGCTTTCCGATGCTCGAACCGCAGGAAGAGTACATGCTCGCCAAGCGGTATCTTGAACATGCCGATCCGAAAGCCGCGCATAAGCTTGTCACAAGCCATCTGCGTCTAGTTGCCAAAATTGCAATGGGTTATCGCGGCTATGGCCTGCCGATCGGCGAAGTTATATCCGAAGGAAACGTTGGTCTGATGCAGGCCGTAAAACGCTTCGAACCGGAACGCGGCTTCCGTCTTGCCACATATGCAATGTGGTGGATCAAGGCTTCGATCCAGGAGTATGTCTTGCGTTCGTGGAGCCTGGTCAAAATGGGCACGACTGCAAACCAGAAGCGTCTTTTCTTTAACCTTCGTAAGGTGAAGAGCAAGATTCAAGCACTCGACGATGGCGATCTCAATCCTGAACAGGTCAAGGAGATTGCGACTCGTCTCAGTGTTTCTGAAGAAGAGGTTGTTTCGATGAACCGCCGCCTGTCTGGCGACGCGTCGTTAAATGCGCCAATTCGTTCATCCGATGGTGAAGCCGGCGGCGATTGGCAGGATTGGCTTGTCGATGACCATGATAGCGCGGAAACGATGCTGATTGAACAGGACGAGCTGGAAAATCGCCGTGAGATGCTCACGGGGGCGATGTCGTCACTCAATGACCGCGAACGTCGCATCTTTCAGGCACGGCGCCTTGCCGATGATCCTGTAACCCTGGAGGATCTTTCAACGGAGTTCGGCATCAGCCGCGAACGCGTTCGCCAGATCGAAGTTCGCGCATTTGAAAAAGTGCAGGACGCCGTTAAGGCAGCAGCTGTCAGACAGCAAAAGGCACTGGTTTCGACGGGTTCCGACGCGCGTTGAACCAGTTTGCTGGATTGAAAAAGGCCGCTGATGCGGCCTTTTTGCGTCTGCTTAGCCTCCCGCTTTCGCGGCCCAGGACTTTAAAACCTCATCAAACGCTTTCTCACCAGGCAAACCCTTCTCAAGTGTAATCAGGGCCCGCCTACCCGTCTTATAAGCGATGGGTATGTCGATCCACGATTGGCGCCGTATCAGTGACATGTTGGTGTCGACAGCTGTCTTTGCGTCGTTCATGGCAATGATGAAAAAATTATCGGCGATCTTGGCCGGAATGGCGACAAGCGGGCTTCCTGGAGCTTGCTCAGTGTCCTTGAAGGTCATGCGTGAGACGTTATCTATCGATCCCCCTGGAAAGCCCTCCGGCACAGTAAAGATCATCTCGACCAGATGGCTGGCCGGAAGTGACTTATCCCCATTGCGCCGTATGATCATGCGCAAATTAATGCCCCGGTCGGGAATAGTTACATCGGCCTTGATGGCAGGCTCGGGTGGAAGGTCATTACCGGGCGATTCTTGAACAACGGACCAGACTACACCGCCAGCATCGGCAGTTCCTGCATCCTGCCCGGAGCGCTCTTCATAGAAGAAGGCTTTCTGGCCGATAGGCAGAGCCGCAGGTGGCTGTGTTTGGCCAGCGGCTTGCTGCTGACCTTGCGCTTGAGGCGGCTGTGCCGGCTGATCCGGCGTCGACGCGGCCACAGAAGTGCCCTCTCCCAGTGAAGGAGTGTCATTCGCAGGGCCAGGATTAATCTCCTGACCGTCCGGGAGGAGACGTTGAGTAAGCTTTGGTTCAGCCTTTGACTCCGCGGTCTCGGGCTTGGGTGATGGGCCAGGCGTGGTCTGAGCCGGCTTGGCGGGCGATGCTGGAGTCGTTGGCTCGTTCGTCGCGGTCTTGGCTGGCGGCGTGTCCCTGTTAGTCAGGTTGGCCAGGTAGGTTTTTAAGGCAGTCGCCTCCTGAGCAATTCGGTCGCGATAGTTCCAGCCCGCATAACCGGCGCCAGCAATGATCAGTAGCAAGGCTGCTATACCAAGCAGAGGCACCAACGAACGTCGTTGCGATGGCCGTTTAAGGGGGCCCCGCGTATAGACACCATAATCACCTGAAGAGCGATCCTCGGTGGCTGTGCTCAGATCGTCATCCCGTTCCTCAGGACCGCGTCCTGAATCCACAGGCCCGGTTAAGGTAAAGCCATCATGATTGTCTTTCTTGTCACGTGTTGACCCGCCCGCATCGTGGCTTGACAGAAAGTCTTCTAGTGCATCCGGCTGAGTCTCGACCTTGGCAAAGGAAGGCGCCGCAGATTTGGTCGAAGCAGCGGGCGCCGAAGGTGCGGATGCCGGTACTGATACTGGTGTTGGAATGGGTGGAGGCGGCGAAACCGGAGCGGGTTCGGGTATGATATCCTCAACTGCAGGTGCAAAATCGGACTCGACCTCGACAATGGCGTCTTCAAGTGCCTTTATCTGACGTGTGGCCACGGCCTCCGGCGCATTCAGTGTTACAAGCTTCTGCTCAATCGTTGCCCGAGCTTTCGCATATACACGTTGCCGTAGCGCCGGCGTTGGGTCCGCCAGCCCGTCAATTGTCTTTCTCAATACCGCAACGAAATCTGCCATTCACCCAAACCCATGGTTTTGTTGTAAGATTATCTCCCAGGACGTGCTCCTGACTCTAATCATGAAACGGATCGGTAACAAGTATCGTATCGTCGCGTTCGGGGCTGGTGGACAGAAGCGCGATCGGCGCACCGATCAACTCTTCCACATAACGCACGTACTTTACCGCCTGCGCCGGAAGTTCGCTCCAGCTGCGGGCACCCGCCGTGGTCCCTTTCCAACCCTCCAGAGTCTCGTAGATCGGCGTCACCCTCGCCTGCTGGCCTTGACCCGCCGGAAGATAGTCAATTACTTCACCATCGAGCTCGTACCCGGTACAGACCTTGATCTCATCAAGCCCATCCAGCACGTCAAGCTTAGTCAAAGCGATACCGCTGATGCCGTTGTTGGCAACCGCTTGGCGGACCAGAACAGCATCGAACCAACCGCAGCGGCGCTTGCGCCCCGTAACGGTCCCAAATTCGTGGCCGCGTTCGCCAAGAAATTGTCCGACTTCATTCTGTTGTTCCGTCGGGAAAGGACCCTCGCCAACGCGCGTGGTATAGGCCTTGGTGATACCAAGAACATAGTGCAATGATCCTGGGCCAATTCCTGATCCGGCCGATGCCTGTCCCGCAACCGTGTTCGATGAGGTCACGAATGGGTAGGTGCCGTGGTCGATATCAAGGAGGGTCCCCTGCGCGCCTTCAAAGAGAATACGTTCACCGGCTCGTTTCTTCTGGTCGAGCACATACCAAACCCTGTCCATGAACGGCAAGATATGTGGGGCAGCTTCATTGAGTTCAGCAAGCAATCTCGCGCCGTCGACTTCCTCTATGCCGAGACCGCGTCTTAGGGGATTGTGATGCGCAAGCAAACGTTCGATCTTGGCAGGCAGCGTGTCCGGATCAGCAAGATCGAGGACGTGGATTGCGCGGCGGCCCACCTTGTCTTCATAGGCCGGTCCGATGCCGCGGCCTGTCGTTCCGATCTTCGTACCCGAATTGGAAGCTTCGCGTCTGCGATCGAGCTCGCCGTGAATTGAAAGAATTAGCGTCGTGTTTTCGGCAATCTTCAGCGTTTCGGGCGTAATAACAACGCCCTGCGCTTCGAGTTTCTTCTTTTCAGCAATGAATGCGTGTGGATCGAATACAACGCCATTGCCGATAATTGAAAGCTTGCCCTGGCGCACGACGCCCGATGGCAAAAGAGACAATTTGTAGGTAACGCCATCAACCACCAGCGTGTGACCTGCATTGTGACCGCCCTGAAAGCGAACAATGACATCAGCACGTTCTGAAAGCCAATCGACAATCTTACCCTTGCCCTCATCACCCCACTGGGAACCGATCACAACAACATTTGCCATCCAAAACTCCTCAATCATAATCTCGTAGTGCTTATGCTCGACTACCTCTCGGATGCAGCAACAACACTTTAATGGCGTACAACCCTTTCAAAAACCGATTCTGGTTTTGGGGTTATGCGCTAAATGCGGTGCTTCTATACAGGCTGGTTCATAAAAGCGCGACAATTCTTTCGATTGCCAACCGGCCAATTTGGCTTTATCGCGCGATTAAACCTGTCGTCTCGGTGATTTATGCGGGATGATCAATTGTAGGCGACAGAGCTATGAACCGCACGGCTTACGTTTTTCTTTTGACGACTGCCCTGTTGTGGGGCGGCAATGCTGTTGCAGGCAAATTCGCTGTTGGTCACATTTCTCCAATGCTCCTGACGTTGTTGCGTTGGCTGCTTGCCTTCCTTTTTATTAGCGCTTTCAGCTTGAAGCAGGTTCGGCGGGACTGGGAACAGTTGCGACCAAATCTACCCATGTTAGCCGCACTAGGCGCTTTCGGCTTCACATTTTTCAACATGGCTCTCTACAGCGCACTAAATTACACCTCGGCTATCAATGTCACGATCGAGCAAGCCGGCATACCAATGGTAATTTTCGTGGCAAATTTAATGTTGTTTGGCACACGTGTACAACCAGGACAGATTTTTGGGTTTAGCCTTTCACTTGTTGGAGTCGCCTTGACAGCGGGCCATTGAAGTTTCGCACGTTTGGCTAGCCTCGACGTCAGTTCTGGCGACGCGCTGATGCTTCTCGCGGTACTCCTCTATAGCGGCTACACCGTCGCGCTACGCTTTAGACCAAACATCAATTGGCAAAGCCTCATGACGGTAATGACCTTTTTTGCGTTTGTTACGGCCGTTCCGTTCACGATTTGGGAATGGCAGAATGGGACGATGACCCCGCCCGACCCCACAGGAACAATGGTTGTCCTTTATACCGCCATTTTTCCTTCGCTCGCGGCACAGGTACTTTTCATCAAAGGCGTCGAATATATCGGTGCGAACCGCGCTGGCTTGTTTATCAATGCAGTTCCGATTTTTGGAACATTGCTCGCAGTTGCATTGCTGGGCGAGGACTTCCAAATCTATCACGGCGTAGCGCTGGTCCTCGTGCTGGGCGGAATCTGGATTGCCGAACTCAGCGGCCGCAAACATGCCGGTACTAGCGGAGCTGGCGCAGCATGAAACAGGCGTCATTAGAATAGGTTGCAAGCTTTTCAACTAGTTCCGATCGATCAACCGTCTCAAATCCGTGTCTATGCCAGAAAATCGATGATCCATTGACTGCAACGAGCGAGATCGTTTGGCAGCCGAGCTGTCTGGCGTGGTCGATCACCGTTCGTACGATTTCACTTGCAGCGCCACTGCCGCGCGCCGCATTCACCAACGCTACATCGTGGATATAATAATTGTCTGGCCAATCCGGCAAAGCCACGAGCACCGTATTCAGAGGCGGAATGTCAAAGCTTTTCCACGGGTGAGTGATCGCATAACCAAGAGTGGTTGCCCCGTTCTCAAAAACATATGTACCTTGCCCGTGCAATGAAAAACGATTGAAAAAAACCGCGTCATCTTCCGGAAAATGGGGATGAACCTCAGCCGCAACCGCGCCGACAGAAGCAAGATCGCTTGCTTCCATCAAACGCCAGCACGGTGCATTTTCGACGGACTTCATAATGGTCAACCGATGTCGAATTCCAACGGCTTGGCAGAAACGATCGCCTTGTTAATGCGCAATTCTTCCAGAACATGGTCCGGAATCCGTTCGTCAAGATAGAGCATGGCGATTGCGTTTCCACCGGGATTGTCACGACCCAGCGAGAAGTTCGCGATATTGACATTGTTGTTGCCGCAGATAGTACCGAGCAAGCCAATCATTCCCGGCGTATCATTATTGGTTGTGTAGAGCATATGCGGACCGACTTCGGCATCGAGATTGATACCCTTGATCTGGATGAAACGTGGCTTGCCATCCGAGAAACAGGTGCCGGCAATTGACCGCGTCAACGATGCAGTCTTCACGGTGAGCTTTATATAACCATCAAATACGCCGGATTTATCGCGCCTTACCTCGGAAAGAACGATACCACGCTCCTTCACCATGACCGGCGCCGAGACCATGTTTACATCGGCCACCTGAGGACGGATAAGGCCGGCCAGAGCGGCGCTTACCAGTGCACGCGTATTCATTGCAGCCGTTGAGCCATCGAACAGAACCTCCACTTCCTGGATGGGATCTTCAGTGACCTGGCCAACAAATGCTCCGAGCACCTCTGCAAGCTTGACGAATGGCCGCAATCGCGGTGCCTCCTCTGCAGTGATGGATGGCATATTGATCGCATTCGAGACAGCACCCTTGATCAAATAGTCCGACATCTGCTCGGCCACCTGCAGCGCGACATTTTCTTGTGCTTCACTGGTAGAAGCACCAAGATGCGGCGTGCAGACAACGTTGGGAAGATGGAACAATTCATTCTCGGTAGCAGGTTCCACCTCGAATACATCAATGCCAGCGCCGGCCACCTTGCCGGACTTCAATGCGGCAATGAGGTCCTTCTCGATGATGAGGCCGCCGCGGGCGCAATTGATGATACGCACGCCATCCTTCATCTTTGCGATATTCTCTGCATTGATGATGCCACGTGTCTTGTCGGTCATCGGCGTATGCAAGGTTATGAAATCGGCGCGCGCCAGCAGCTCATCGAGTTCGACTTTCTCGACGCCCAGCTCTTCAGCTCGCCCTTCCGAAAGGAAGGGATCGAAGGCAATCACATGCATTTTGAGGCCGACACCACGTGCGGCGACGATGGACCCGATATTACCACAGCCGACGATCCCAAGCGTCTTGCCCGTGATCTCGATACCCATAAAGCGGTTCTTCTCCCATTTGCCTGCGCGCGTGGACGCATCGGCCTCGGGCAATTCGCGCGCGACCGCAAACATCAAGGCAACGGCATGCTCGGCCGTCGTTATAGAGTTACCGAAGGGTGTATTCATTACGATAATGCCGCGCCGTGAGGCGGCTGGAATATCGACATTGTCAACGCCAATACCTGCGCGCCCGACAACCTTCAGATTCTTTGCAGCAGCAATCAACTTTTCGGTAACCTTGGTCGCAGAGCGGATGGCAAGACCATCGTACTGGCCGATCACTTCGAGCATTTTTTCCTTATCCGGACCGAGGTCTGGAAGATAGTCGACTTCGACACCGCGGTCCTTGAATATCTGGACCGCTGTAGGGGAGAGTTTATCGGATACGAGTACACGTGGTGCCATCATGGCCTCCATCTTTCAATGAGTAGCGTTGAATCGGAATAATGCGATCGACGACGGCCGCGGTGCTGCAGCATTTGGCCGAATTCAGGCCGCCTGTTTCAGAGCAGCTTTTTGCGACCGGAAAGCCCAGTCGAGCCAAAGCGTCAAAGCTTCAAGGTCAGCTGCCTCGACAGTGGCACCCGCCCAGATGCGCAGGCCCGACGGCGCATCGCGATAGGCGCCAATGTCATAGGCGACGCCCTCTTTCTCCAGCACCGCCACAAGGTTCTTGGCGAAATTCGCCTGGGCTTCTGCATCAAGAGCGATAATATCCGGGTCGACGATCGTCAGGCAGACAGAGGTGTTGGATCGCGTTGCCGGAACCCTCGCGAGATTGGCAATCCATGGCGTCCGCTCGACAAAAGCATCTAGAACAGCAAAATTTTGGTCTGCACGGCCAACTAGACCATCAAGCCCCCCGATGGACTTCGCCCAGGCCAATGCATCGAGGTAATCTTCAACGCATAGCATCGAGGGCGTATTGATTGTCTCGCCAGCGAAGATGCCTTCGATCACCTTGCCGCCCGAGGTGAGCCGGAAGATCTTGGGCAAGGGCCACGCCGGCTTGTAAGTGAGAAGCCGTTCAACCGCGCGGGGGCTAAGGATCAACATGCCATGCGCACCTTCGCCACCGAGCACTTTTTGCCAGGAGAACGTTACAACGTCGAGTTTATCAAAATCCAGTCGCTGCGCAAAGGCCGCGGACGTCGCATCGCAGATGGTGAGCCCTTTGCGGTCAGCGGGAATGAAATCGCCATTCGGTACCCGGACGCCGGAAGTCGTGCCGTTCCATGTGAAGACAACGTCCCGGTCGAAATCGACTTTGGAAAGATCAGGTAACTCGCCGTAGCCTGCTTCGATGGTGCGGGCGTCGCCAAGTTTAAGCTGCTTGACAACATCCGTTATCCAGCCGGAGCCGAAGCTCTCCCACGCGACCATATCGACGCCGCGCTCGCCGAGCAGCGACCAGAGTGCCATTTCGACAGCGCCCGTATCGGAGGCCGGCACGATACCGATGCGATAATCGGCGGGAACCTCTAGAATTTCGCGAGTGAGATCGATCGCCTGTTTCAGCTTGATCTTGCCGACCTTGGCGCGATGCGAGCGACCAAGCGAGGCGCCGGAAAGCGCGTCGAGCGACCATCCGGGGCGTTTTGCACATGGACCTGATGAAAAATTAGGATTAGCCGGGCGCTGCGCCGGCTTTGATAGCGTCGTCATGTTTTCTCCTATCCTTACAGATAGCTCGCCTCTCGTTGGGGAGAGGTGGCCCACTCCGGGAACTAGGAGAAATGTCGTTGGCAGTCAAGAAATATGTTTGTGCGCGACATCAAAATTGTCCGGAGCATAGGAGAGGCATAAAGAAAATACAAAACGACGACGGCAGGAGAAACCTCCTGCCGCTCGAATTTCCATTGGAAAATCAATCAGAATGCGTAGCGCACGCCAACCTTGAAGTCATGCGACGTAATGTCCTTGAATTTGAACGGTTCCGGGTTGGGCCGCGTTTGCGAGGGGATGAAGTTGGATGCATTAGCTGTCTGGCCGTCTCCAAGATCCAGGTAGCTGTAACCGAGATCGATTGTCATGCGGTCAGTCGCCTTAATGCCCACACCGGCATGCAGCGCCCATGCAAATTCCCACTGGGAGTCAGAACCTGCAAACCCGCCGCCCCCTGTAATTGCGTTGTTATCGGTAAAATTTGATATTGTATTTCGCGATGCACCAATACCTGCACCGACGTAAGGCGTGAGGCCGGCGTAAGTACCAAGATCGGTATAGGCGTTGGCCAAAAACAACCATTCTGACTTCTTCGCGTGGTATTCGTTCGTTGCCTCATCGCCATTGTCCGGAATTCCATCCGTATCATAAAAATCCAGAGCGCTGAACTCGGTCTTGCCACGATACTGGCCTGTGACGTCTGCGCGAAACCAATCGTTAAACTGATATCCAACACCAATCTGACCGGTTATGCCGGCGTCGAAATCTCCCTCATCGTGCCAGCCGTGAACAGCAGGATCCGCAAAGCCCACATAATCCAATCCATCGAATTGCTGGTTGCTCATGCCGATGTCGCCGCGCAAATACCATCCGCCAAACTGCTGGACTTCCACTACCTGCGGATCCTGTATGTCGGCCGAATATGCCGGGACAGCACCCAGGCACAGAAGCGCTGCACCCATGACAGCATGTTTGGTGAAAGTGCTCATTTCGTTTCCCTCACGAAGCCCAATGATTGAAGTGCAGCGAATGCTACTAAGGTGTTAGAAACCAATATGAGGGGGAAAAGTTAAATCTCGCTTAACCGTGTTTCTTCACCATATCCATTAACGTTAATGAATCGGAAACGACGCTGTTTGCTGGCAAAATACAAAACGGGCCCAAGGGCCCATTTGCATTAATACGTAGTAGTGTTGTTCTATGCGGCCGAAGAAATCACCGAAATAATATCGTTGACGACAGTCTCGACAAGTTTGCGGTCGTCGCCTTCTGCCATGACGCGTATCAAAGGTTCCGTTCCAGATGGCCGGATTACAAGACGGCCTGCTTGCCCCAGTCGATCCCGGGCCTCATCAATGGCGCTTTTGACCTTTTTGTTCTCCAACGGTTTACCACCAGTCGTACGAACGTTTTTCAACAGCTGCGGCACAGGAACGAACTTGCGGCAGACCTCGCTCACCGGCCTGTTCTGTTCCTGGACCACCGCAAGGATCTGCAGGGCCGACACCAGGCCATCGCCGGTTGTGGAAAAATCCGACAGCACAATGTGGCCGGACTGCTCGCCGCCAATATTGAAACCATGGCTGCGCATGTGCTCAACTACATATCGGTCACCAACCTGCGTGCGTGCCAGCGTCAACCCACGATCGACCAGGAAGCGCTCAAAGCCGAGATTGGACATGATTGTCGCAACGACACCGCCGCCGACCAGGCGGCTCGACTCTTGCCAAGATTGAGCAATGACCGCCATGAGCTGGTCGCCGTCGATGATGGCGCCGTTCTCATCCACGATCAGCACGCGGTCGGCGTCACCATCGAGCGCGATGCCGATATCGGCTCTGACTTCATGCACTTTCTTGATCAAGCCTAGTGGATGAGTTGAGCCGCAATCCTCGTTGATGTTCGTACCATTGGGCTCGTTATTGATCGTAACCACGTCGGCGCCAAGCTCCCACAATGCTGCGGGTGCAACCTTGTATGCCGCTCCGTTGGCGCAATCGACAACAATCCGCAACCCCGCCAGCGAGATGTTCTTTGGCATCGTCCGCTTGGCGAATTCGATATAGCGATAGATATCGCCGTCAACACGCTTCGCCCGGCCGAGCGCATCGAAACTGGACAGCCGATCTGTCAAATTCTCTTCCATCAATCGCTCAATTTCGAGCTCGATCTCGTCGGAGAGCTTGAAACCATCCGGACCAAACAGTTTGATACCATTATCATGGTAAGGATTATGCGATGCTGAAATCATCACACCAATATCGGCGCGCAAGGATCTGCAGAGCATGGCGACAGCCGGCGTCGGAATCGGGCCGAGGAGAAATACATCCATGCCTGTCGAGGTGAACCCGGCCACCAGTGCCGTCTCGATCATATAACCGGAAAGCCGTGTATCCTTTCCGATCACGACGCGATTGCGATGTTGGCCGCGCTTGAATGCAAGGCCTACAGCCATACCCACCTTCATTGCGATATCTGGCGTCATCGGATAGGCGTTTGCCTGCCCGCGAATACCATCTGTCCCAAAATATTTGCGAACCATTTGATTGTCCAATGCTTGGGGCTCTGGCCTTATCATATGGCCAAGAGTAGCCCTCGTTTGCTCGTGCTCGATCTCCGCTTATTGCAGAAGACCATCGATTTCGCATCTCACAATTTGTGTGGGAATTATACTTGACGCAAATGAATGAACAATTCGTACAAACGGCCGGTTTTCACCGGCCGTTTGTATAAGTTGGATTACCCCATTCAGGACGTTGGCTGCGGCTCCAAACCCTTGTCCGGTTCATCGCCCTTGCGTGGCTTCTTGGCACCAGCCTTAGGGACAGCTGAACCGCGTGACGGCGGTGTATCATCGCCGAGATCACGAGCAGGCTTGTTGCCGGCCATCAATGCCTTGATCTCTTCGCCAGTAAGCGTCTCGTATTCAAGCAGCCCTTCCGCGATGGCGATCCATTCCTTCTTCTTCTTGGTCAAGATCGTGCGGGCATGAGTATAGGCATCATCGATCAGTTTACGCACTTCCGCGTCGATCAGTTGTGCCGTCTCTTCCGAAACATTCTGCGTGCGCGCAACGGAGTGCCCGAGGAAGACTTCTTCCTGGTTCTCGCCATAGGCAACTTGGCCAAGCTTGTCCGAGAAGCCCCATCGCGTAACCATGGCGCGCGCCAGCTTGGTCGCCTGTTCGATGTCGGATGAAGCACCTGAGGTGATGTTTTCCTTACCGAACTTCAGCTCTTCGGCAATGCGGCCACCCATCATGATAGCCAGCCGGGAAATCATCCACTTGTAGCTCATCGAGTAGCGATCGCCTTCAGGCAATTGCATAACCATGCCGAGGGCACGGCCGCGCGGAATGATGGTCGCCTTGTGCAACGGATCGGCCACCTCGACATTGAGCGCGACAATGGCGTGGCCCGCTTCATGATAGGCAGTCAGTTCCTTTTCCGCCTGGGTCATGGCGGTCGAGCGACGCTCTGCACCCATCATGATCTTGTCTTTGGCGTCTTCAAATTCGAGCATGGTGACAAGGCGCTTGTTTCGGCGCGCCGCCATCAAGGCAGCCTCGTTGACAAGATTCATGAGGTCGGCGCCGGAAAATCCGGGGGTACCACGAGCCAGAACCTTCAGATCGACATTCGGTGCCAAGGGTACATTGCGTGCATGCACCTTTAGGATTTTTTCGCGGCCCGTAACATCTGGGTTTGGTACGACGACCTGACGATCGAAGCGGCCCGGACGCAATAGCGCAGGATCAAGCACGTCCGGCCGGTTGGTTGCAGCAATGAGGATCACGCCCTCGTTGGCTTCAAAACCATCCATCTCCACCAGCAACTGGTTGAGGGTCTGTTCGCGTTCATCGTTGCCACCGCCAAGGCCAGCGCCACGATGACGGCCAACCGCGTCGATTTCATCGATGAAGATGATGCATGGTGCATTCTTCTTCGCCTGTTCAAACATGTCGCGGACGCGCGATGCGCCGACACCAACGAACATTTCGACGAAGTCCGAACCGGAGATGGTGAAAAAAGGCACATTTGCTTCGCCAGCGATAGCACGAGCGAGCAGCGTCTTACCGGTACCGGGAGGGCCAACCAACAGCACTCCGCGTGGGATACGTCCGCCGAGTCGCTGGAATTTCTGTGCATCGCGCAGGAACTCGACAATTTCCTCAAGATCTTCCTTGGCTTCATCAACACCAGCCACGTCCTGGAACGTCACACGTCCATGCGCCTCGGTGAGAAGCTTGGCTTTGGACTTGCCAAAGCCCATGGCGCCGCGTGAACCCCCTTGCATCTGACGCATGAAGAATATCCACACACCGAGAATGAGGATCATCGGCAGCCAGGAAATCAGCATGCCAACGAGCGATGTCGAACCATCGGATTCAGGACGCGCGGCAATCTGAACACTCTTGCTTTCGAGGCGGCCCACAAGACCAGCATCCCCGGGTGAGTAAGTCTGGAAGCTTGCGCCATTGTCGGAATAGGTACCCGTGATCCGGTTGCCCGCGATCGTCACCGATTTTACTCGGCCGCTGTTCACGTCGTTGATGAACTGCGAATAAGGTACATCGCTCGACGCCGAACGAGAGCTTGGACTTTGGAAAAGGTTGAACAACGCAATTAGAAGCAAGGCGATAATCGCCCACAGCGCGAAGTTCCTGTAGTTAGGATTCATATCGGGTCCCATCAAAACATAACCGCAAGGACGCGGAATTTATACGTAACATAGGTTCGAAGCATGCCATTGCCAAGGCTGGCGTTCAAACTCACGTCAATTCTTATTAATCTGGTTTACAGGAGATCGCTTGTACCCCTGTAGTTGAAAGGTTTCTGCAACGGATTGAGCGAGGATTTCATCATAGCCTGAAAGGATATGATCGAACAGCGCAAGGTACCGTGTCACAGAAATTCCATTGGGCACTTTCATGTGATCGCCGATGGCCGGAATGCCGGCTATTTCGCCAACGACGACCACAGCCGGACTCGACAAAGCCGACGGCCGATGAAAATCGGCATTGTGGACGCCACCCAGAAACCCCAGCCCCTTATCGCCAGTCGCGGTGATGGTCATTGGTTTGTTGGTATGATTGCTGATCTGATACCGCCCATCCCAGACAACACTTCTGCCCGGATCGAGTACGATGCTCGGCAAAGAGCGCATTTCCCGGTAGATGAGCACCTTGTCTTTCCTGAGTTGAATAACACATCGGTTCATTGTGATGCGTCCGGACGAACGTTTCGAATGAATATGCTCCAGGACCCCGTCGCAATTTTCTACTGGTGGGAGATATGATTGCCCGCCCATCGTTGCCATCAGAATGGCAACGACAAGTTGCTGGACGTCCTGTTCTTGCAAACCCAAATCTGCCCGACTGACTTCAGCACGGATGCCATCGTAAATAGTCACACAATCCGGTAAAACCCGCGCAACCTTATCGTTCAGCGCGCGTCTTTTGCTTGCTTTTACCACGACCTCACCGGCAATTCCCCGATTATCCATAAGTCGCAGCGCCTTGCGAATTCGAACGCGCTCGTACTTTGGATTGTCATTGGAGGGGTCGTTTCGCCAGGTAATCCCTCTGGCGCGGAGATAGTCGCGCAACTTTTCCCGTGAGACGTCGAGTAAAGGTCGCAGGAGCCAGACCTCGCGATCAAGTAAAGTCGCCAATGCCATGCCTGCCAGTCCCCGTTCGCTCCCTCGTTTACCCGTTCGTGCAGAGCGCATGACAAAGGTCTCGATCTGATCGTCAAGCGTATGACCAGCAAGAACCATATCAGTATCTGCATCGCGCGCTGCACGGCACAGGAGTTTGTAGCGGACTTCGCGCGCCTTGGCCGACAAGCCAGTATCCGGTTTGGGTCCGTCCCAGTTCAGGATCCGATGCGCAATCCCAGCTGTCTTGCAGAGCCCTGCGACAAAATGCGCTTCATCAGCAGATTCAGGTCGAAGTCCATGGTCAATCGTAACGGCAATGATTTCTGGAAAGGTGCTTTGTGTCGCGCGATAGCTGATCAGAAGGTGCAACAAAGCCAGCGAGTCACTGCCACCTGACACAGCAACGACGACAGATCTCAGCTCCTTGAAATCAATCGCATCGAAACCGCTGGCAGGATTAATATCCGGCTCAGCATTTGTTGGCGGCACGTTCATTCTTCACGCGCTCTTTGATCGCTGCAGAAATATTTGGATAGCGAGAATTGACCGAGGCAAACGTCGCACAGGCAACCTCATGGTCCTGCATTTTTGCCAGAGTCATGCCAAGCTTCAGAAGATTTTCGGGGCTTTTCTTGGCGTCGGGAAATTGCTTGTGATTATCGAGGAAGACTGAGGCGGCTTCCTGGAAACGCCCTTGACTGTAAAGCGATTCACCGAGCCAATATCGCGCATCAGGATCCGCAGGGTCTTTCGGAAAACGATCCACGTGGCTGCGAAACGCCGCCTCGGCACTTTTGTAGTCGCCAGACAGGAACAGTTGATAGGCCTGGCTGTAAAGCACCTTCGGATCATCGGTATCCGGCAGCGCTGCGACCGTCGTGTTATCTGAAGACGGACCAGCCGGGGCATCGTTTCTGGAACCACCAATTACGTTGCCATTGGCATCAAACTCGATTTGTCCAAGGGGACGTGGCGGCTCGCCGAGCTGTGGTGAGCCGGAAGCATCGGTTTGTGGGTCAATAGCAGCGGAATCAGTGGTATCGGGCAACGAGTTTATTGTGGGCGCCGTTGAGTTGGTGGAGGCATCGGTCGATGCCTCCCCGGTTTTCCGCGAGGGCGTTACAGAGGCAACGCTGCGGTCGCTTTTGCCGCCAGCATCTGAGCGCTTGCCCTTTTCCAGTTCCTGGAACCGGAATTCATTGTCCTCCTGTACCTTCCGCATTTGTTCCTGCATTTGCAGAATCTGGAAGTTCAGTTCCTCGATCTTGCCGGTAAGCTGCCTGATCTGTTCCTCCAGCTGGCTGACACGCGGATCCCCTGCCTGCGCCATCAGCACGGGCGCATCGTTCGTCATAATGGTTGCCTTTGGCGTCAGCGAGGGGAAACCATCCTCAACGCTTGAAGCATGGCCCACGCCGGTCGCCAGAAATGGCAGCACCGTCATTGCCAGCACCATTCTCTTCAGTCGTTTATTCATTCCTTTTACCGCCCTGATGTGGGAAATAGAAACACCGCTGGGATTTGCGGCAGCTTATCTAACACGAGCAACGTGACTTCGGCCAAATTTTGTTTTGACCGGAGACCAAACAAAAAAAGCGGCCCGAAAGCCGCTTTTCCCTGATAGAATCAGCGGGCTGTTAGCTGCCAGCGCCGCCAAGAACTGTGATGGCGCGACGATTCTGCGACCAGCACGATTCGCTGTCGCAAACGGCGACCGGACGCTCATTACCGTAAGAAAGTGTCTTGATACGTGCTGCAGGTACACCCTGAGATGCAAGGTAGTTGCGCGTCGCTGCCGCACGCCGTTGGCCAAGAGCCAGATTGTATTCACGCGTGCCACGTTCGTCCGCATGACCTTCGACCGTGATCGCATAGTTCGGATAGCGCTGGAGCCACTGTGCCTGCTTGGCCAAAGTCTGCTGTGCATCGGCGCGAATGACGGAAGAGGCAACGTCGAAGAAGATGCGATCACCAACATTGACTGTGAAATCTTGAGTAGAACCAGGTTTTGCGCTGCCAGCAAGGCCGAGATCACCGGCGCTGTTGGGCATGTTTTTCTTCGAAGCACAACCCGCAATGGCGAGAGACAGGAAGAGTGCAACGAAAACTGGACTGCGGGCGATCATTTCGAAGCGGCGCATAGCCTGGACTCCTTAAGAATTGAATTGTTTCGGTGAACAAGCAGTAACCATATCGAGGTTAAGGCCCGGTTCAGAAACAGGGTTAATCCACTCTTAACACCAGGATTAACAGCGAATTTCAGAATGTGTTCTGCACCCTAAAGGCACAAATTGAGGCGGAAAGACGACATTCGCGGTAATGTCTTGAAACACTGATGCGATTGTCAGTTGTGACTGGTTTTTCCACCGATTCATTCAAGAAGTGGCGACCAGGCAGGATCCGACGCGAGATTTGGCGTTTGGATCTGACGCAGATTTCGACCGGTCAAATCGACCGTCGACAGCTTGGGGCTGTTGGAGCCCGGCGGCAGCCGGAAGAACATCAGCACGCGGCCGTTTGGAGCCCAGGTCGGACCCTCGTCATGATAACCGCTGGTCAGGATTCGCTCGCCCGATCCATCGGTCTTCATCACGCCGATGGAAAACTCGCCACCAGACTGTTTGGTGAAGGCAATCAGATCGCCGCGTGGAGACCACACCGGCGTCGAGTAAGAACCATCTCCGAAAGAAATGCGTTGCGGATTGGAACCGTCGGCACCCATCTTGTAAATCTGCGGACGGCCGCCGCGATCCGACTCGAACACCACCTGGCTCCCATCGGGAGAATAGGACGCACCCGTGTCGATAGCTGATGTACTCGTGAGGCGCGTGGTGGTACGACTGCGCAAATCCATCGTGTAGACGTTCGCGCTCCCATCTTCCTGCAACAGGCTCATGACGACCTTCTGACCGTCCGGTGAGAAGCGGGGCGCAATGGTCATGCCCGGGAAATTACCGACAAGCTCGCGCTGACCTGTTTCAAGCTGCAGAAGATAAATCTGTGGCTTGCCACCCTCGAAAGACATGTAAGTGATTTCCTGACGGCTTGGCGAAAACCGTGGCGTCAGGACAAGGTCCTTGCCATTGGTAAGATAGCGCACATTGGCCCCGTCCTGATCCATGATCGCGAGGCGCTTGATGCGCTTTTCCTTGGTACCGGATTCATCGACAAAGACAACGCGTGTATCGAAATAGCCTTTCTCGCCAGTGAGCTTCTCATAGATTGCATCTGCAATGATATGAGCGACACGGCGCCAGCTTTCTGGCGAAGTAAAGAACTGTTGGCCGTCAAGCTGCTGGCCGGCGAATGTATCCCAAAGGCGGAATTCGGCCTTCAGACGGCCATCGCCTTGTTTGGTAACACGACCCGTTACAAGGGCCTGAGCATTGATAACCTTCCAGTCCTCAAAGCGTGGTGCTGCATCGGGATTCGAGATCTTCTCGATGAAAGCGCCTTTATCGACAGGTGCGAACAACCCGGATCGCTCAAGATCCGCAGCGATCACATTGGAAATATTCGCACCCAATTGATCGCCGGAAAGAAAATCCGTGATTGCTATTGGCATAGGCTCGACAACACCTTTGGTGATATCGAGTTTCAGCTGGGCTTTCGCAGGTAGCGTCGCCACGATCAAGGTCGCCATGACCATCGCGAAAGCTGCACATAAAGTCCGGAGTATCTTTGGCATTAGTTCAGGGCCCTCTTTTGGCTGGCCTATAATCGACATCAGGTAGCACCGGGATGGAACGTCAGTTCAACGCTCGACCAGGTGTCGTATTTATCTTGAGGCAGGTTAAACGGCGCTGATTTCATCACCGCCCGCAAGGCACTGCTCTTTACGGCATCCAATAATCCGGAGTCACCGCCGCTGCCGCTGACCTCGGGCCGACCGTCGATCTCCCCATCCTGCGTCAGCCTGAATTTCACAACGATAATCATTTCAGGGGTCTCTTCAGCTCCCACTGGCTTGTTCCAGTTTCCTTCAATGAGACCCTTCAGGGCATCCATCTCGCTTTGGCTGAGCTTTGAACCTCCCGTAGCCTTGTTCGCTCCAAGAGAGGCCTGATCGCTTGATCGCTTGGCGCCTCCAGCCGACGGCTGCTGTTTGTTCAGAAGCTCTGCGACTTGATCAGCGATACCGTCTTTATCTTTGGAGGGTGTCGCCGCCGTTTGCGTCGGTTTGGGCTTCTCCTGAACCTCCTTGCGATCCGGCGTTTTCGCGGTCTGCGCCGGCGGCGTCGGTTTGGCTTCAGGCTTAGCGACCGTATCGGGCAGCTTGAATGCCTCTTCCGCAGGCTTGTCTACCGGAGGTGTCGGAGTAGGCTTCGCTTCCTCTTTTGGCGCTGGCTCGGATTTGGTCTCATTGATCGCCTCGGCCACTGGATCCGGCTTTACCTCTTCCTTCGGAGCGGGCTCGGTCTTTACCTCCGTTGCCGGTACAGGGATTGGTTTGGGCTCTGGCTTGACTTCGGGCTTCGGTTCCAGCAGCGGATCTGGCTTAGCTACTGGTGCATCCGAAGGCCTCGGCGCCTGTGCAGCTTCGATCGGTTTTGGTTTCGTCTCTGGAGCAGGTTTGATGTCTGCGTCCACTTCACTGTCGCCGACGCTCTGAGCCTCCGGAATTGTCTGTGGTTTTTGGGTGGGCTTGGGTGCAGGCTTTTCGGCCCTGTCTGCCTTTTTATCGCCCTTCTGCAGTTGGCTTATATCTGAAACGATATCGATCGGCATAGACTCCGAATTCGCCATATCCATTGGTGTCGGCGTTGAAAACGACAGAAGGCCCCAGCCGATGACCACAGCGTGGATAATTGCGGAGGATGTGACGCTAGCCCGCATGGTTGATCAGTTAACCTCCGGAAGACTGACGAGACCGATATTCTTGAAACCTGAGCCAGAAATCTGTGCCATGACCTTCATGATCGTGCCGTAGTCGGCGGATTTATCACCCTTGACGAAAATGCGTTCGTTGTAGCCAGTCTTGGCAATTGCCTGCAGTTTCGGAACGATCTCCTCCAGCGGAATCTCGGTTTCCTGCAGGTAGATCTGCCCCTGTTGATTGATCGTTACGTAGATTGGGTCAGCTTCGCTGTTGAGGGTCTGTGCCGATGTTTCCGGCATATCGATTGGAACGCCCACGGTCATCATCGGTGCCGTCACCATGAAGATGATCAGCAATACGAGCATGACGTCAACGAGCGGCGTAACGTTGATTTCGCTCATCACGCCCTTGCTGGCGCGTCCGCGACGCCTGCGTCCACCTGAAGAACCGTTGTTACCTATCGACATGCCCATGGCACCAAATCCCACAATTTCTGTATCGGTTTACTGGACGGTTACTCAAGCCCGCGGCAGTTTCTCATCGATTTGCCGCGAGAGTATGGCGGAGAATTCATCAGCGAAGCCTTCCATGCGCGCAGTCAGTTTTCCAGCGTCGCTCGAAAGCTTGTTGTAGGCGATAACCGCCGGAATGGCGGCGACCAGGCCGATGGCCGTTGCCAGCAGTGCCTCGGCGATACCTGGTGCAACAACAGCAAGGCTGGTCGATTTTGACCCCGCGATGCCCATGAACGAGGTCATGATACCAATAACCGTGCCGAACAGACCGATAAACGGTCCAGCCGAGCCGATGGTTGCGAGGAACGTCAGTCGCGCTGCGAGGTAGTCGCTTTCCCGGGCCAGCGCCACATCCATCGCCTTGTCGATACGCATTTGCAGTGCGATTGGCGAACGCGCGCCCTTTTCAAACGATTTCTTCCATTCCCGCATGGCAGCAATGAAAATTGAGCCCATGCCCGTGGTGCGTTTATCACCAAGGTTGCGGTAGAGCTCTTCAAGAGATTGCCCTGACCAGAATATTTGCTCGAAACGGTCGAAGGCGCGCTTTGCCCGGCCAAATCCAAGAATTTTGTCGATGATAATCGCCCAGGTCCAGATCGACGCGCCGAGCAGACCCACCATCACAAGCTTGACGACAAACCCAGCCTGCCAGAACAGCCCCCACAAGGACATGTCCGATGTCTGAACGGCAACCGCTAAATTTTCCATATCTACAATCCTCGAATCCGAAAACCCGGCGTGTCGACCGGGGGCGCAATCGTCTCAATCCAGATGAGCCACGCTTAAAACCGGAATTTTCCAGTAACCATAACGCGGCTTCTTTACGTTAATTTTGGTAAAACGAAGGCGTTAACGTGAAACCTGTCGTCTGCACGTCTTATTCATGATTTGTTATGGTTAAGGATGAGTTTATGTTTTGAGGGCAACGGGCAATTATCAGCGCTTATTTCTTCGAAGCTGGCTGAAAAAGTTTGATCCACTCCGGCGGAAATCGTCGCGGCCGGCCGGCACCGTTAATCATGGCCGCCTCTACGATCGCCGAAATAAGAAGATCATCTCCTCGTTTTATGGCCTGCGCCATCCGCACCCTTGCGCCAGATATTTCCGCTGTTCGCGTCTTGATCGTCAATACATCATCGATCCTTGCCGCAGATTTGAAGTCTATTTCCATACGCCGGACCACCCAAACGATGCTTTCGCCAAGTTTCCCGTCAACAAGCTCTGAATGGTGCACGCCGAGAAGGCGCAAATAATCGGTACGGCCCCGCTCCAAAAATTCGAGATAGCGGGCGTGATAGACAAGTCCGGAAAAATCCGTGTCGGCATAATAAACGCGCGCCAGCAAGCGATGGCCAGCATCCGTAAGCTCCCCGGCCAATCCAGTGGCGATTAATGATGAAGAATTGTTTTCGACCATAGCCCTTCCTTTTTGCAGCCTTGGTAGGCATTTTGTCCATAGTCCCCACGAAATAGGATACGAAGAGTTGGTTTTCACACTGCTGCGAGTCCTCCTTTGTCTCCTCTGTCTGGTCGCCGGTTCTGTGGCTGGATCAGCTACTACTTTCACCATGCAACGAGGTCTCAATCTCGAGCTATGGACCACATGGCCCAGGCCTGATCGCTGGGACGAAGCGTCTGTCCTCGATAACTTCCCCGAATGGCGGCAGGGCACTACTATCAGCGATCTGGAGCATATACGAACGGCGGGTTTTGACTTCGTCCGTATGCCAATCGATCCCGCAATCTTCCTGGAGGACGCATCGGAAGATCGCGTAAAAAAATTGATCGCCGAGACACTCGAAACAGTCGACGTGCTGCACAAGGCAGGACTGAAGGTGATTGTCGATTTTCATTCAATTCCGAGCGACGATCGCAAGGTGGACACAAACCACATCCTGGCTGACGAAGCACTCTTCACACGATATGTGCAGATGGTCGGGCGGCTCGGCAAAGCGCTGTCCGATACGGATGCGGCAACCACTGCATTTGAACCGTTCAATGAGCCGGTGATCGACTGCGACCCCACACTTTTCCCCAAATGGCCCGCGATGTTGATGCAGTTGCATAGGGCGGCTCGTGGGGCAGCGCCAAATCATACACTGATTTTGTCTGGCGGCTGCTGGTCGAGTGCGTATGGGCTGGAAAAGGTTGATCCTGCTTCCATTGCCGATCACAATGTCATCTGGACCTTTCATTCCTATGAACCTTATGTCCTGACGCATCAAGGTGCCGACTGGACCGGGGATTCCATGAGCTATGTCGAAGGCTTGCCCTACCCGCCGGATTTGATGGGCGAAAAAGCATTTGAAGAGCGTCTCGCAGCGATTCGGAAAACAATCGAGACCAAAGCCCCTAAGGAGCGCCGGGAGGAACTGCTCGTCGGGTTCAACGAAATGGCTGGCGGCGTGACCACCTATAAAGAAGTTCTCGCCGCTTTGGATGAACCATTCGACAAGGCGGCAGCGTGGGGAAAGAACAACAACATCCCCCCCGAGCGCATTTTCCTGGGCGAATTCGGCATGATACGCAGGGAGTATCAGAAGAAGTTTCGCATGCCGTCAGACTGGCGCGCTTCTTATATGAAAGATATGACCGAAGCCGCGCGCAAACGCGGCTTCCCCTGGTCGGTGTGGTCATGGGGTGGTGCTTTCGGCATTACACTCGATGACAAACAGCGAGTGCTCGATCCGGTTATTCTGAAAGGTTTGGGGCTAAAGACCCCTTAATCAGCTGTCTTCCTGGAAAAGGTTGATCTGCTGCTGGATAATATCCGCCGGAGCGTTGAGGCCGAGGTGTTTCCAGGCATTGACGGTCAGAACCCGCCCGCGTGGTGTGCGCTGAATGAATCCCTGCTGGATAAGATACGGCTCGATGATGTCTTCGATCGCATCACGCGGTTCCGAAAGCCCGGCGGCAATCGTTTCGATACCAACCGGCCCGCCGCCGAAATTGTGCGCTATCATGGCAAGATAACGCCGGTCGAGCTGGTCCAGGCCGAGCGAATCAACCTCAAGGCGCAACAGTGCCGAATCCGCCGTTTCGCGGTCGATCTTGTCTTTGCCGTCGACAATAGCGAAATCCCGCACGCGGCGCAGAAGACGTCCGGCGATACGGGGTGTACCGCGTGCACGGCGAGCAACTTCCAGCGCTCCGTCATCGGTGACGCCAATACCCATGATCCGTGCCCCGCGCCGCACGATATGCTCCAGTTCTTCGACCGTATAGAAATTGAGCCGGATAGGGATACCGAAGCGATCTCGCAACGGCGTGGTCAAAAGCCCTAGCCTCGTTGTCGCGGCAACCAGCGTAAATTTGGCGAGATCAATTTTTACCGAACGGGCGGCAGGTCCCTCACCGATGATCAGATCGAGCTGGTAGTCTTCCATTGCCGGATAGAGAATCTCTTCGATTGCCGGATTGAGACGGTGGATTTCATCGATAAAGAGAACATCGTTCTCTTCGAGATTGGTCAAAAGCGCGGCGAGATCCCCGGCCTTTGCAATAACCGGTCCCGAGGTCGAGCGAAAGTTGACGCCTAGTTCCTTGGCCATGATTTGCGCCAAGGTGGTTTTGCCAAGTCCAGGCGGCCCGACGAACAACACATGGTCAAGTGCTTCGCCACGCGACTTCGCTGCTTCAATGAAGACCTTCAGATTGGCGCGTGCCGCCGCCTGCCCAACAAAATCGGCAAGGGTCTGCGGCCGCAGCGAGGTATCGAGATCCTCGCCACGTTTGTCCGGCGAAATCAGGCGGCTGGCATCACTCATTCGCGTGTCTTGGCATAAGCTGCTTGTTCAAACAACCGCATCAGCGTGACAACTCCTTCAGGCCAAGCCGGATCAACTTGGTAGAATCGGCCCCCTCACCAGCATCCTTCATCACAGCGGCAATGGCGTTGGCCGCCTGATCACGTGAATAACCGAGATTAGTCAAAGCCGACACTGCATCCGTCACCGGAGCGGGAGCAACGCCCTCGCCCAATTCCTGCTTGAGCCCGATCGTCCCCATCGCCTCACCGGCAAAGGCTGGTGCCTTGTTCTTCAGTTCCGTTACGATGCGTTCGGCGACCCGCTTGCCAACGCCCGGCGCCCGGCTGACCATGGCGATATCGCGCAGCGCTATGGCGTTGGCCAGATCAGACGGTGTTAATGTTCCGAGAACGCTCAGCGCAACCTTGGCGCCAATACCCTGGACGCTTTGCAGCAAGCGGAACCACTCGCGCTCAAGCGCGGTGCCAAACCCAAACAGGCGTATCAAATCTTCGCGCACATACGTTTCAATGAGCAAGACAACCGCCTCGCCCGGGCCCGGCATGTTGGAAAGTGTCCGGGCCGAGCAGAAGGCGACGTAACATACGCCATGCACATCGACCATCACATGGTCCTCGCCGATTTCGTCGACCGTACCTTTGAGCTTTCCGATCATCCGAGTGCCGCCAGTTTCTGTTCGATGGCAATACGCCCGATTGCGCTTTGCCGATGATGTGCGTGGCAAATGGCAACCGCCAGTGCATCTGCGGCATCGTCGGTGTCGAATATAGCCTTCGGCATCAACACTTTCACCATCATGTGAATCTGTTTTTTCTCCCCGTGCCCGACACCGATAACAGCTTTCTTGACTGCATTAGGCGCATACTCGGCAACATGGAGCCCAGCAAGCGCGGGTACGAGCAGTGCGATCCCGCGAGCTTGACCGAGCTTGAGCGTCGCCGTGGCATCCTTGTTGACGAAGGTATGTTCTACGGCTGATTCATGCGGCATCATCGCGTGAATCACACCGGCAAGACCATCATGCAATTGACAGAGACGAGAGGCGAGGTCGAGCTTGGCGTCTGAAAGAACGGTGCCTGCTGCAACAAAACGTAGTGAATTTCCCAACGTCTCGATGATACCCCAGCCTGTCCGCCGGAGACCTGGGTCAATTCCGATAATACGAATCGCTTCTTTCATGCCCGAACCTTATCCATGTGTCACACATCTTGACAGCAGAAAGGTGAACAAAAGAGAAACAAATCTCTGCGTCGTTAACGGTGGCCGAATGCCGTCGCCAACAAACTGATCTGATCGGATACAGGATTGGTCGAGAGAGCCCGTTTTTGCTCGGTACGGGCACCATCATTGTAAATCTCATCGTCCATTTGGCGAACGCGTGCCTGCAGGCGCAACGAGCGGTGCACGATATCACAATAGGATAGCGGAATTTCATCCCAGCCAATAACCGTTTCGGGCGCCGAATCCGTATCAAGCCGAACCTTGGCTTTTTCAGAAAGCACCTGTTCGAGGGTCATCTCACCGCTACGCGACGCCCGTTGCAAAAGCAGCCATGATGCGACCTGCATCAGACGTGTCGTCAGCCGCATCGATTCCGCCGCGTAAAGCGTCGCCGCAATGCGCGACAGACGTTTGGCCGCCTCGCGGCCCTCGCCATCAAGGTAGAATGCGGCTTCTTCCACGAGACTCATGCCTTCATCGTAGAGATGATTGAAACTCTCCGAGCGGACCATACGCTCTGCAAGTCTTATCGTGTTGTCTACGTGGAATTCCTGTTCGGTCATCATACGCCCTGTCACCTAAAATGCGCTGCCACGATCCGCGATTTTTCCAAAGCAGTGCTCCCTTACTGGAACAGCAAGCGAGGTATCACAACGGTCGGCGAGCAGTAGTCCCCAGCAACCTGCCTGCATCCTCACAGCAGCGCAAGTTTATCCTTAATAAAGGGTTAACGTCAGGCTTAAACTTTGGATATGAACATAAAAAAAGAGCCGCAAAAACGAGGCGGCTCTCAGGAGTCTAACAGGGAGGCGTCAAACAAAGTGGCCAAACCACTTGGTAAGAATCCAGAAAACTGGATGATCAATTTATAGATTGTAATGCTTAACGACTGGTTAACGACAACAGGAAAGTTGATTTTATCGCGAGGCCGCTGCGCTCGTCGCCGGCTTCATCGTCCCATCCCTCAACTTGCTGGCAACTGCAATTTGAGGCTTGACCGGCTTTTGTACCGGACGCCCGCCCCAACCTATACGCGGCAGCCATTCGAGATAATAGGCCAAGGCAAATTGCGCCATGATCCCGCTCGCGACCAGGAGCGTGTCGTCCAGCAAACCACCTGGATTCAGTACCTTGACGACCTGTGCCACCATGGCGAGCATCGTACCGGCAACAAAAACCGGCAGCGAATGTTTGCCTAGGATGGCCAGCGGATGATCTGGGGCGCGACGGGCCAGATTAGAGATCGCCGGCACGGAGACAACCACATAAGCGAGTGATAGGATATGGGCCAATCGCGTCAACGACAGAAATGTCTTGTCGAAACCCGTGATGACCATCGGCAGGCCCAATGACGTATCGACACCCCATAATGGCCAACGCACCCAAACGAGTGCAATCAGGATATAGGCCGCCGAAAGCCCGAACAAATACTTGTTGAACGCAATGGTCCCGCCTCGGCGCACATGCATAATTCCCGCTATCCCGATAACGAACAGGAACTGCCACGACAGCGGATTGAGAAACCACACACCATTGGTCGGATAGTTTGGCGGAGCGATTTGGTACACGCCAGATATCAGCCACAGCATGCCAGAGAGCACGACCATGCCAGAAATGCTGATTCTCGCGATCAGCAGGAATATCGGGAGCATCAGCAACAGTACGCCATACATCGACAGGATATTGTTGTAGCCAATCTGATGGCCCATCGTCGCAATTCCGATGAGTGCCTTTGCCGGCTGATCCATCAGCGGACCTATGTTGATGAACGACATGAAGTCGGGGCGTTTCAGATAAATGCCTGCGGCACAGAAAATCGCCAAAGTAGCGATCGTCGTGAGGATGTGAGCGCAGTAGAGTGTTGCAGCCCGCCGCCACGCCTTGAGAGTTATCAAAAGACGACTGCCGGATTCGAACCTGGAACCATATGCGAGACCGACGGCGATACCGGAGATCAACACGAACGCCTCGGCGGAGTCGGAAAATCCAAAATTCTTGTGCGTGAGGTTCTCATAAACCGTCCCCGGAATATGATTTATGAAGATCGTCAGAAGAGCCAAAGCCCTGAAAACGTCGATACGGGTGTCCCGCTGTTTGAGCTGGTTCTGTGTCATAGCGTCCACCAATATCCTGTCAATGTACGGTAATTCCGCTCCCGGCCTCGATGGAAGCGACTCGCTTGTGGCTGCGATCAGTAATGTTGACATAGGGCAAAAGTTGCGATTGCGCCGATCAACTTTCGTTCAAAAATATGACAAGTTGGCAATTCCGTCGTAGGTGAGCTTCAAGCCCATCAGTAAAATCATTGCATACATGAATGGATAAAATACCTCCGGTCGCATCCGCTTTACGATCCAGGCGCCAGCGAATGTCGCTAGGGGTGCAAGGGGTACAAGCACAGCTGAAGCTTTCAAATTCGTGGCGTCAAATTGTCCGAGAGCAAAGTAGGGAATGACCTTGATCGCATTGATAACGGCAAAGAAAATGACGCTGGTGCCATTGTAAATCTTTGGATCCTGCCGCAGCGGGAGGGTATAGACCTGATAGGGTGGGCCACCGGCATGGGCAACAAAACTTGTGAATCCGGCAATCGTTGACCAGAGCGTGGCCGAAGCGCCGTTATGAGATTGTGAGGCCGCGCGCTTCGCCGCGCTTGCGAAGACGTAACGCGCAAAGAAAATGATCGCAACGAGTCCAACGATCAGCTTCACTATGTCGTCCGTCACGATGGAAGCGGTGAGCCAGCCAATACCAACGCCGAGCAGACCGCCGGGCAACATCATTTTCAATGTCGTCATGTCACGATAGCCGCGCCACGACCAAAGGCTTGCAACATCCATGATGATCAGAATGGGCAGCATGATCGCCGCAGCCTGAACCGGTGGCATGACCAGCGCCATGAGCGGGACACCGACCTGACCCATCGCGCCACCAAGCCCGCCTTTGGCAAGCCCGATCAGAATCGTGGCCGGGACAGCAGCAGCATAGAACCACGGGTTCATCAGAAGATCGGGCATGTCGGGGAATCCGGCAGGAAGTACTTCTCCTTTAACTCTGCTCATTACGATTGAAAAATGCTTTTTTGGAAATATGCTCCGATTTGGTACATAAGATGTTGAATTTGCAACAAGGCAAATCGAAACCTTTGGGTCTGTTCAAACCATCCGCCATCCTCTATGCCCGAATTCCATCACGATTGCCCGGTCTATGAAGAACGATTGTAAGGTCGCAACCCATGAACATCGAACCGACACCTCGACGCTGCCGTATCGTCTTGATCGCCCCTCCCGCTGCAAGCGGGGATGAACTTGCGACGTTGCTTGACGCGGCGCTTTCCGGCGGAGATGTTGCTTCGGTACTGTTGCCCTCCTATGGGGCGGACGAAGCTCTGTTCCAGACCCTCGCTGAAATTGCCGTCCCGATTATCCAAAGCGCCGGGGTAGCAGCAATCATCGTCGGCGACACCCAGATCGCCGGTCGGGTCAAGGCAGATGGTCTGCATATCGAGGGTCCGGCAGCTGACATTGCAGCCAATGTGACGCGCTTTTCGCCCAAAATGATCGTCGGCACCGGCAACATCAAGAATCGTCATACCGCACTGGAAATCGGTGAAGCTCAACCGGACTATGTTCTGTTCGGCAAAATTGGCGCCGACAACAAGCCGGAGGCGCACCCGCGCAACATCGATCTTGCCGACTGGTGGGCTTCCATGGTTGAAATTCCTTGTATCATTCAGGCGGGCAATACCCTCGACAGCCTCCCCGATGCCGTAGCGACAGGTGCGGAATTCATCGCTCTTGGTTCGGCCGTTTTTGATGGAGCAGATCCGGCAGGGGCTGTCCGGGAGGCCAACCGGCTTCTTGACGAGCACGCGCCTAAATTTGAGGAATAATTCTATGGGAGCAAGATCAGGAAAGCTCGTCTGTTCTGTTGCGGCCGCACTGATGGCCATGCCGGTTTTTGTCGCGGGAGGCCTTGCCCAAACCGCTCAAACACCTGCGGTGGAACCGACGACGACTCCTGCACCTGCCACGCCGGCCTCGCCCGAAACGACTCCGAAGCAAGCCAAGCCTAAATCACCCAATGATCCCGCTCTCGATACGATCAACCCGACGCGGTTTGGCAAAGGTCCGGAAGATGACGCCTTTGGCGCCTACCAACGCGGTCTCTACAAAACGGCTTACAACCTGGCTTTGCCGCGAGCGGAGGCCGGCGATCCAAATGCCCAGGTCTTGCTTGCAGAAATTCTGGCGCGTGGTCTTGGCGTCCCGATTAATATGCAGGAATCCGCAAACTGGTACGGCAAAGCTGCCGATCAGGGACTACCAGAAGCTCAATTCCGCTACGCAGTAATTCTGCTCCAGGGGAAATATGCTCCAAAGGACCCCAAGAGGGCGAAGGAGTTGATGAAAGCCGCCGCAGACGCCGGAAATGCTCCCGCAGAGTTCAATTTCGGTCAAATCCTGCTGCAAGAGCGACCAGGCGCCACAGGCGTCGAAAACGCTTATCCCTGGTTCCAGAAAGCTGCAGACAAGGGCCTTCCCGATGGTGAATATGCGCTCAGCCAGATTCTCGCGAACGGCACACTGACTATTCCGCGCGATGACGCCAAGGCGCGGCAGTATTTGGCTAAAGCCGCTGTGAAGGGATACGACACGGCTCAACTCGACCTGGGGAGTTGGCTCGTTACAGGTCGTGGCGGCGCAAAAAACTATAAAGCTGGTTTCGGCTGGATGTTGCGCGCGGCAACGGGCGGCAATGTCGCAGCGCAAGCGCGTCTCGCCAAACTTTACCGCGACGGCATTGGCGTCGAGGGCGATTTCATCAAGGCTGCTGCATGGTACATCGTGGCCAAACGTGCAGGGCTGAATGATCCCGAGCTTGAATCATTCATGGCCGGACTTGATGATAGTCAGACCCAAGCCGCAATCACGGAAGCAAATAAATTGCAGTGAACTGGTCTTGATCCAACACGTTGACGCGCTGATCATCCACGCAATAGATTTCGGAACGTACCGATACTGCAACCAGCCGATGGGAATCCAAAAATGCCGTTGATCAACCGCGCTCACGAGATGCAGCAACACGTCGCTGAATGGCGCCGGCACCTGCACGAAAATCCGGAGCTCATGTATGACGTGCATGAAACGTCGCGGTTTGTCGCCGAGAAACTGCGCGACTTTGGCTGCGACAGTGTCGAGACCGGCATTGGCAAGACCGGTCTGGTCGGCATTATTCGCGGGCGGCATGGTGATGGGCCAGTGATCGGGTTTCGCGCGGATATGGACGCTTTGCCGATCACCGAAGCGAGCGGAAAATCCTGGATGTCCAAGATTCCGGGAAAGATGCACGCATGCGGCCATGACGGGCACACCGCAATGCTGCTCGGTGCAGCAGAATATCTTGCCGAAACCCGTAACTTCAAAGGTACGATCGCTGTCATTTTTCAGCCCGCCGAAGAAGGCGGCGCCGGCGCGCTTGCCATGATCGACGATGGTTTGATGGAGCGTTTCGGGATCAGCGAAGTCTATGGCATGCACAACGCACCCGGCCTGCCGATTGGTCAATTCGCTACTCGGAAGGGTTCCATCATGGCGGCAACTAACGAGTTCGAGATAACGGTAACGGGTCGCGGCGGCCACGCGGCAAAGCCTCAATCGGCGATCGACCCCGTGGTGATTTCCGCCCATATCATTCTTGCCCTGCAGTCAATCGTGTCGCGTGAGACAGATCCTCTGAATTCACTGGTCATATCCGTGACACAGCTCAACGGGGGCGACGCATCTAATGTCATTCCGGATGTCATCAAGCTTGGCGGTACAGTAAGGACCCTCTCACCGGAAGTTCGAGCGTTTGCGCAACAACGTCTGACGGAAGTCGCTGAATCGACTGCGGCAGTCTTTGGCGGCAAGGCAGAAGTCAGATATCATCAAGGTTATCCCGTAACGTTCAACCATGAGCGGGAAACAGAGTTCGCTGTCAGCGTCGCCCAGACGATTGTCGGCAACGCTGCTGTGACGACGGACATGCCGCCTGTGATGGGGGCCGAGGATTTCTCCTATATGCTTGAGAAACGGCCCGGCGCCTTTGTTTTTATCGGCAATGGCGATACTGCGAGCCTGCACAATTCAGCGTATGACTTTAATGATGATGCGATTCCTTATGGCATCAGTTACTGGGTCTCATTGGCGGAAACGGCGTTGGCCGCCTGAGCTCGCGGGTAAAAATCGGAAGAACGCCTTACGGCTGTTTTCGTGCCCACTCTTGCCTATTTCACGAATTTGTGGTCTTGGAGCGCCATTCTTGACCGCTGCCGCAGGACTGGCGCGGGTATTCAACACAAATCCGAGTAGACAAATGAAAATCAACGGTAATGAAATCCGCACCGGCAATGTGATCGAACATGATGGCGGCCTCTGGGTTGCTGTCAGGACCAATCATGTCAAACCCGGCAAGGGTGGTGCTTACAATCAGGTGGAGCTGAAAAACCTTATCAATGGCACCAAGCTGAATGAGCGTTTCCGCTCTGCCGAGACCGTCGAGAAGGTCCGCCTTGAGCAGAAGGATTTCTCCTTCCTCTATGAGCAGGGCGAGGCGTTGATTTTCATGGACACCGACAGTTACGAACAGCTTGAACTGCAGAAAGATTTTGTTGGTGATCGCGCTGCCTTTCTTCAGGACGGTATGATGGTCACGGTCGAGCTTTACGACGAGCGCCCGATCGGCATTTCGCTTCCGGACTACGTAACGCTGGCAATCACCGAGGCCGATCCGGTCGTCAAGGGTCAGACAGCTGCGTCTTCGTATAAACCGGCAGTTCTGGAAAACGGCATTCGCGTCCTCGTGCCTCCCTTTATCTCGTCGGGCGAACGTATCGTCGTTGATACAAACGAACTGACTTATGTTCGCCGCGCTGATTAAGCTAATTTTGAATTGACGGAGAAATAAACCGAAATGGCGCGTTCAGCGATTCTCAACGTAATGGTGCAAGCTGCTATGAAAGCCGGCCGCTCGCTCGCTCGCGATTTTGGCGAAGTACAGAACTTGCAGGTCTCGTTGAAAGGACCTGGCGATTATGTCAGCCAGGCCGACAAGAAAGCCGAAGAAATCGTCTACACCGAACTGCGGCGGGCCCGTCCGGACTACAGCTTCCTGATGGAAGAATCGGGCGTCGTCGAAGGCAGTGACAGCCAACACAGATGGCTGGTCGATCCGCTCGACGGCACCACCAATTTCCTGCACGGAATTCCGATTTTTGCCGTTTCGATTGCACTTGAGCGCCAGGGCCAGATCGTTGCGGGCGTCATTTTTAATCCGGCCATGGACGAGCTCTATACAGCAGAGCGCGGCGGCGGGGCATTTCTCAACGACCGCCGGCTGCGCGTTTCAGGGCGCAGCAAATTGGTTGACTCCGTCATAGGTACCGGCGTTCCCCACCTCGGTCGCGGCGATCACGGTAACTACCTCTTGCAGATGCGCAACGTCATGGCCGAAGTATCCGGTATCCGCCGAATGGGCGCGGCGGCTCTCGATCTGGCCTATGTGGCGGCAGGCCGCCTCGACGGTTTCTGGGAAGAAGGTCTTTCACCGTGGGATATTGGCGCCGGTATCATCATGATCCGCGAGGCTGGAGGCTTCGTCACAAATCTTGATGGCGAGCAAGACGTGATCGAAAGTAAAGTCATCGTCGCGGGTAATGAGGCAATCCAGCGTGCTCTTCTAAAGACCTTGAAAAAGCCAGTCTAGTCGCTGCAATTGTTGCTTGTCCGGAACAACGACGGAGTTTTGCTCAAACGGGAGCAAATTCAACTTTCGGGCACCTTTCAATTTCACCATAATTTCGGTTAGGGTCGCAGAAATCGATTTGACTTGCGCGAAAAGCGTGCAGGCAAAGCGATTTTATGTTCATTGTGCATCTGTTAGGTGCACCGGATTGCGATGCGGAGACGACACGATGGCTGATTTCAGTTCGACCCGCCAGGGTATGGACGGCGATGATTTTGATCCTTACCGGCTCTCCAGCCCGCGGTTCGTGCTTTTATCGATGGCGATCTTTCTGGCAATCGTTGCCTTTCTTGCCGCCATTCTGTTTCGCCAGATATCGGTCTTCTTCACCACCAATCCCGGTCTCAATGGCTTGATTGTTGGCGTTCTTGTCGTGGGCATCCTCCTAGGGTTCGGCCAGGTTATTCGGTTGTTTCCTGAGGTTCGCTGGGTCAATTCTTTCCGAAAGGGCAACAATGATCCGAATGCCAAGCCAATCATGCTCGCGCCGATGCGCGCCCTCATCGGGCGACGCCAATCCATGGCGCTTTCAACCAGCGCGATGCGTTCCATGCTTGATTCCATTGCTGCACGGCTTGATGAAACCCGTGATATCTCCCGTTATCTCATCGGCCTTCTGGTGTTTCTCGGTCTTCTGGGCACCTTTTGGGGACTTCTTGAAACGATCGGCTCCATCGGCCAGACTATCCAGTCACTAGACCCACGGGCCGGCGATGCCAATAGCGTCCTCGACTCACTGAAGGCCGGTCTTCAGTCTCCGCTCCGCGGTATGGGCACGGCGTTCTCCTCCTCGCTCTTCGGCCTTTCCGGATCACTCATATTGGGTTTTCTCGACTTGCAGGCGGGTCGGGCTCAAAACCGCTTTTACACCGAGTTGGAAAACTGGCTATCAAGCGTTACGGATCTCGGCTCGGACCTGCACGCGCTCGATGCCGCGAGTAGTGGTGCCTCCGATGAACTGCGCGCATTGTCGGAACGCCTGCAAAACATGCAGGAGACCGGCGGATCGAGCCAGCGTACAACGGCTGCTTTGGCAAGCCTTGCCGAAGGCATCCAGGGACTTGTGAAGAACATGCGGTCCGAGCAGCAGATGATGCGCGATTGGGTAGAAAAACAGTCCGACGAACAAAAGGCCATTCGTCAGACACTTGCTAAATTGGGCGATGCTATCGCTCGCGACAAGGCAAACTGATGGCTCTGGGTCGTAACCGCAAAGCCATTCGCCATGTCGATTATTGGCCGGGTTTCGTCGACGCACTCTCGACGCTGCTCCTGTCGATCATGTTCTTGCTCTCGGTATTCGTTCTGGCACAGTTTCTCTTGAGCCAGGAAATCACCGGCAAGGATGCAGTTCTCAATCGGCTTAACTCGCAGATAAACGAGCTTACACAGCTGTTATCGCTGGAACAGGGCAACAAGCAGGATCTCGAGGATACGATTGCCAACTTGCAGGCTTCGCTCACCAGTGCGCAGAATGAGCAATCGCGGCTTCAGTCCCTGTTGTCTCAAGGCGCAGGTGCCGGGGCGGCGGCAGAAGGCAAGATCAACGAGCTTTCGACAGGCCTTGAGAACGAAAAACAGATCAGCGCTCGCGCACTGTCGCAGGTTGAAATTCTTAATCAGCAGATCATGGCGTTGCGCAAGCAGATCGGCGCCCTCGAGGAGGCGCTCAACGCATCGGAATCGCGCGACAAGGAATCGAACGCCAAGATTGCCGACCTCGGCAAGCGGCTTAACGTCGCTCTCGCACAACGCGTGCAGGAGCTTAACCGCTATCGCTCGGACTTTTTCGGCCGTCTGCGCGAAATTCTTTCCGACAGGGAGAACATCCGCATAGTCGGCGACCGTTTCGTCTTTCAGTCGGAAGTGCTGTTTCCGTCAGGAACAGCGATCCTCAATCCGGCCGGTTCCGATGAGATGAAGAAGCTTGCAGCCGCTCTGCTCGATCTGCAGAAGGAAATTCCTGATGACATCAACTGGGTTCTGCGCGTCGATGGCCATACGGACGACGTCGCTCTTTCCGGGACCGGTCAATTCAGAGACAATTGGGAGCTTTCGTCAGCACGCGCCATTTCCGTCGTCAAATTCCTCATCGCCAATGGTGTTCCGGCAAATCGTCTTGTCGCTGCGGGTTTCGGCGAGTTTCAACCGCTTGAACCGGGGGTAGCACCTGAAGTGCGAGCCCGTAACCGCCGTATTGAGCTGAAACTGACTGAACGCTAGACCGCTCACTACGGCCACCTCTTTCCCGTAAATCTGTGTCCATCATGTCAAAGAACCGGGTGTGCTTTCCCCTTGCCACGCCCTCCTCGGAGTCTGGCCATTGTTTGCATGCTGGGAAGACGGGCGGTCGTCGAAGCGCGTCTTGGTAGATAAATAATGCGATCCGAAGACCGCCCGCTAACGTTGTCCCCCTGCCGGCCAGCTTCT
>NZ_QPJM01000012.1 GCF_003337575.1 Phyllobacterium bourgognense | reverse complement strand
TCAGGGCGCGAGGGTGGTTGCAACCAACCATGCTTGAAACCGCGCTCCTCCCAGGGCGGTTTAAGCCGATTAAATAAGAGTCTGTGATTAATTCGCTCCAGCGGACAGGAGTCAATTCGCCTTAAGTCTAAGAGAATGAACCAATCGAAAGTCCGTCAAACAATAAAACCCGCCATGAAAAATGACGGGTTTTGAGACAGTAAAGCGAAGGGCTGCTGGAGTATTTCCGCTTTTCTTCCAATCGCGGAATTGCTCCAGCTCCTTGTTTTTCGCAATTCCGGACGGAAAACCGGTTCTCCCACTTTTCCTGGAATTGCTCTAGTCGAACACAATCGCCGGGGCGGCGCGGCCGCCCTTCGCCGCCGCCAGCTGGTCCCAGACTTGTGCGGCGATCTCGCGATAGGCCTGTGCCTGCGGACCGTCGGGATTGCTGACAACTATAGGCGTTCCCGCATCTGACGTTTCGCGGATTTCCATCACCAGCGGCACCTCGCCGAGGAAGGGCACGCCGAGGCGTTCCGCCTCCTTGCGCGCGCCGCCATGGCCGAAGATGTCGTAGCGCGTGCCGGTGTCCGGGGCGATGAAATAGCTCATGTTCTCGACGATGCCGAGCAGCGGCACATCCACCTTCTTGAACATGTTCAAACCCTTGCGCGCGTCGATCAGCGCCAGGTCCTGCGGCGTCGAGACGATGACCGCACCGGCCAGCGGCACCTGCTGCGCCATTGTCAATTGCGCGTCGCCGGTGCCGGGCGGCATATCAACGACGAGCACGTCGAGGTCGCCCCACTGTACTTCGCGCAGCATCTGCGTCAGCGCCGACATGACCATCGGTCCGCGCCAGATCATGGGCGTTTCCTCATCGACGAGGAAGCCGATCGACATCACTTTCAGCCCGTAGCCTTCCATCGGCTTCAGAACGCGGCCGGACACAACCTCCGGCCTGCCATGCAGACCAAGCAGCCGTGGCATGGAGGGTCCGTAAATATCCGCGTCGAGGATGCCGACGCTGTGTCCGTTTGCCTTGAGTCCCAGCGCCAGATTGACAGCCGTCGTCGACTTGCCGACGCCGCCCTTGCCCGAGGCGACAGCGATGATCGCGCCGACACCGGGCACGCCGGATTTGACCGGGGCGCCGTGGCTGTGTCCATGCGCCGGTTGCGCGGGTGCACCCTGGGCTGCCGCGCCACTCTTGGCCACGACCCGTGGTGGGGGAACCGCGCCGGCCGGAGCCGGGCGTTGTGCCGGGCGCGCCGGGGGTGTTGGGCGGGGCGGGGCATCATCGCTTGTCGGCCCGCCTTTTTTCTCGGCAGTCAGCGCGACGATAGCGCCATTTACCCCCGGCATCGCCTTGACGACACGCTCGGCGGCGGCACGCAAAGGTTCGAGTTCCTGCGCTCGCGCGGCCGGCACTGTTATCGAGAAGAACACCTTGTTGTCGGCGATGAAAATATCCGAAACCAGCCCGAGCTCGACAATATTGCTGTTGAAGTCCGGGCCAGTCACCGTCTTCAATTGCTCGAGCACCTGCTCCTGCGTCACGCTTGCCATTACAATTCCATCCCTGTCATTCCTTCCAACTCAAATAGTGCAGTTGGAGCGAATCGCCAATGGTCATTATCCGCGCAAGTGCGGTCAGATTTTCGCGAGGATCGGTGCCAGGCGCGCTTTATAGGCGGCGAAAATCGCATCCCGGTCGCGGTGGCGGCCTTCATGCACCATATGCCGTCCGGCTGACCAGACATCGCCGACCGCGTGGCGGTCGCCCGCGAAGATCCAGCCGTCGAGCAGCCGGTCGCCGTTCAACCCCAACAGCGCCGGATTTTCAACATCGATCGCGATCATGTCGGCCCAGTTGCCGGGCGCGAGACTGCCCGCGAGGCGGCCGAGAGCCTGCGCACCGCCGGCGAGCGCCGTATCGTAGAGCGTGCGGCCACAGGATTTGCCGTCGACTGACAACGTAACCCGGGAGACATCGCGCAGACGCTGGCTGTATTCGAGCTGGCGGAGTTCCTCCGAGGGTGAGATGCGGATGTTGGAGTCGGATCCCGTGCCAAAGCGCCCGTCCGCGGCGAGATAATTCACCCCGTCGAATATGCCATCGCCGAGATTGGCTTCGGTGACCGGACACAGTCCGACAACCGCGCCGCTTTGCGCAACGCGCTGCGTTTCCTGCGGCGTCATGTGGGTCGAGTGGATCAGGCACCAGCGCTCATTGACCGGCAGATGGTCGAGCAGCCATGTCATCGAGCGCTGTCCGTAAGCCACCTGGACTTCTTCGATCTCCGGGATCTGCTCGGCAATATGAATGTGGAACGGCATGCCGCGAAAATGCTGTTCCAGCGCCTTCAGATCGCGTTCGTTGACGGCTCGGATCGAATGCGGCGCGACGCCGAAACCCGCGTCGGCGCTGACAGCTTTGGCGGCCTCCTGCGCCTGTCCCGCCAGTTTCGCATAGCGGTCGAAATCATTGCCGAAGCGCAATTGCCCGCCCGCCAGTGCCCGTCCTTCGACGCCGCCTTGTATGTAGGCGACCGGCAGCAGCGTCAAGCCGATACCTGTGGCGCTCGCCGCCGCCGCGATCCGTTCAGACAACTCTGCCAGGTTGGCGTAGGGCTGTCCGCCCGGCTGGTGATGTACATAGTGAAATTCCGCAACGCTGGAATAGCCGGACTCCAGCATCTCGACGAAGGCGAAGGCCGCAATCGCCTCGATGTCGTCAGGGTCCAGAATGTCGAGGAACCGGTACATGATCTCGCGCCATGTCCAGAAGCTGTCGCGCCCCGCAGGGCTGCGTGCTTCGGAAAGCCCGGCCATCGCCCGCTGGAAAGTGTGGCTGTGGAGGTTTGCCTGCGCCGGCAGCAGGACATCGACGGCGTAAGCATTTGGTGCAGTCTCGTTCCCGACGACAACCGACCCAATGCGTCCTGCACTGTCGATCTCGATCAGAACATTGTTCTCCCAGCCATTCGGCGTGAGCGCTGTTCGGGCGAACACCGATTTTCTAGCCTCAGTCATTTCTTTCCTCCCGCCGCATTGACACGTTATGTATATACATATTAACCTTGTGGGCAAGACCAAAAACGGGAGCGGGTCGCAGCCGATGAGGAAAATTCTATCCGGATTGAGGATCGCCACGCTGGAAGATACCGGCGCGCCGTATGGCCTCATTGAAAACGGCGCGATCGGCATCGATGGCGAGCGGATCGCCTGGGTTGGACAGACGATCCCTTTCGACTGGAATGATGTCGAGCGCCAGGATTTTGGCGGCAGGCTGGCAACCCCTGCCCTCATCGATTGCCACACCCATCTTGTCTTTGGTGGTAATCGCGCCCGCGAGTTCGAGATGCGGCTCGAAGGCGCGACCTATGAGGATATCGCGCGGGCCGGCGGCGGCATCGTCTCCTCGGTCAAATCGACCAATGCCGTGAACGAAGAGGTGCTCCTTGCGCAAAGCCTGCCGCGGCTCGATACCTTGCTTGCCGAAGGCGTCTCCACCGTCGAGATAAAATCCGGTTACGGGCTGAATATCGACGCCGAGCTAAAGATGCTGCGCGTCGCGCGCCGCCTCGCCACCATGCGCCCGGTGCGCATCCGCACAAGCTACCTTGCTGCCCATGCGACACCGCCGGAGTACAAGGGCCGGCCCGATGACTATATCTCCGAAGTCGTCCTGCCCGGTCTCGATGCAGCGCATTCGGAAGGCCTCGTCGATGCGGTGGACGGGTTTTGCGAGGGCATCGCTTTTTCGCCCGCACAGATCGCCCGCGTTTTCGACAGGGCGAAAGCACTTGGCTTGCCGGTCAAGCTCCACGCCGAGCAGCTCTCCAACCTTGGCGGCGCCAAGCTTGCGGCGTCGTATGGCGCCTTGTCCGCCGATCATCTCGAATACCTCGACGAGGAAGGCGCCAGCGCCATGGCGGCTGCCGGAACAGTCGCGGTGCTGCTTCCGGGCGCGTTCTATGCCCTGCGCGAAGAGCGCGCGCCGCCCGTCCAGATCCTGCGCGATGCCGGTGTTCGCATCGCCGTCGCCACCGATTGCAATCCGGGCACATCGCCGCTCACTTCGCTGCTCCTGACGATGAATATGGCGTGCACGTTTTTCCGGCTTACCGTCGAAGAAGCGCTTGCCGGCGCCACGCGTGAAGCCGCGCGCGCCCTGGGCCTCGCTGACGAAATCGGCACCATTGCGCCGGGCAAGCGCGCCGAGATCGCCATCTGGAACGCAGAGCAACCAGCGGAACTTTGCTATCGCATCGGCTTCAACCCGCTCCACCAGCTCGTTTTGAAAGCATAATTGACGATGACAATAATCTTGCACCCGGGGGCCGTGCCGCTTGCCACTCTCGAAACGATCTACTGGCATGGCACGCCGGCAAAGCTCGATGCGTCCTTTCATGCAGGCATCGAATCGGCAGCGAAACGAATTGCCGAAATCGCCGCTGGGAATGCGCCAGTCTATGGCATCAATACCGGGTTCGGCAAACTTGCCTCGATCCGGATCGATGCGGCGGATGTCGGAACGCTGCAGCGCAATCTCATCCTCTCCCATTGCTGCGGCGTCGGGAACGCGCTGCCGGAAAATATCGTGCGCCTGATCATGTCGCTGAAGCTGATCTCGCTCGGCCGCGGCGCTTCCGGTGTGCGCCCGGAACTCATCAGCCTGATCGAAGCCATGCTGGAAAAAGGCGTGATCCCGGTCATTCCGGAAAAGGGCTCCGTCGGCGCTTCCGGTGATCTTGCGCCGCTCGCCCACATGGCCGCGGCCATGATCGGTGAAGGCGACGTCACGTTCGGGTCGAGGCAGATGCCCGCCGCCGAGGGCCTTGCCGAAGCGGGGCTCAAGCCCGTCGTGCTCGCTGCCAAGGAAGGTCTTGCGCTCATCAACGGCACGCAAGTCTCGACGGCTCTTGCGCTTGCGGGGCTGTTTCGCGCCCACCGCGCCGGTCAATCGGCACTGATCACCGGTGCGCTTTCCACGGACGCCGCCATGGGTTCGTCAGCACCGTTCCATCCCGATATCCACGCATTGCGCGGTCATCGCGGCCAGATCGATACGGGCACGGCGCTTCGGCGACTGCTCGAAAACTCGCCTATCCGCGAGAGCCACATCGAGGGCGACGAACGTGTGCAGGACCCCTATTGCATCCGCTGCCAGCCGCAGGTGGATGGCGCCTGCCTCGACCTTTTGCGCATGGCGGCGCGGACGCTCGAAATCGAGGCCAACGCTGTTACCGACAATCCACTGGTGCTCAGCGATGGCTCCGTCGTCTCGGGCGGCAACTTCCATGCGGAGCCGGTTGCCTTCGCCGCCGACCAGATCGCCCTCGCCATTTGTGAAATCGGTGCAATCGCCCAACGCCGCATCGCTCTGCTGGTCGATCCGGCCTTGAGCTACGGCCTGCCAGCGTTCCTTGCCAGAAAGCCCGGCCTCAACTCCGGCCTGATGATCGCCGAGGTCACGTCGGCGGCGCTCATGTCGGAAAATAAGCAGATGTCGCATCCGGCGTCAGTGGATTCAACGCCGACCTCGGCCAATCAGGAAGATCATGTATCGATGGCCTGCCATGGCGCGCGGCGCCTGTTGCAGATGACGGACAATCTGTTCTCGATCATCGGTATCGAGGCGCTGACGGCCGCTCAGGGGATCGACCTGCGCGAACCGCTGCAGACCAGCCCGGAACTCACCCGCGCGCATGGCGTTATTCGGGTCGCAGTGCCAACACTCGACGAGGACCGCTATATGGCGCCAGACTTGAAGGCCGTTTCCGATCTTGTTGCTTCGGGCAGGCTCAACGCCGCGATTTCTCCCGATATTTTGCCAGTTCTGGATACACAATTATGAATGCCGTTGACGTCAAACAGGGGTCATCCCCGATCATTCTGGGCTTTCCGCACACGGGAACCGACGTGCCCGCCGACATCCTTGCCCGGCTCAACGAGACCGGCCAAATGCTCGCCGATACGGACTGGCACATCGACAAGCTGTATGATGGCTTGCTGCCAGAGGTCACGACTGTCCGCGCCACCTTTCATCGCTACGTCATCGATGCCAATCGCGATCCGTCAGGCGTCAGTCTTTATCCCGGGCAGAATACCACCGGCCTCATTCCCGAAACCGATTTCGACGGCAAGCCGATATGGCGCGATGGCGAGAAGCCGACGGCGGCGGACATCGAATACCGGCTGAAACAGTTCCACAGCCCTTACCATGCGGCGCTGGCCAAGGAGATCGAGCGCGTACACGAAGCCAATGGCCTTGTCGTTCTCTACGACTGCCATTCCATACGGTCGCATATCCCGTTCCTCTTCCAGGGCAAGCTTCCGGATTTCAACATTGGCACCAATGAGGGCAACAGCTGTTCCCCCGAAATCGCCTCGGCGGTCGGCCGGATTGCCTTCGCGGCACGCGGCTATGATGCCGTCATCAACGGCCGGTTCAAGGGTGGCTGGACGACGCGGCATTATGGACAACCGCAGCTCGGCATCCACGCCATCCAGATGGAACTGACGCAGTCCTCGCACCTGACGAAGGAAGCGCCACCTTTCGCCTATGACGAGGCCAAAGCCGAACGGCTGCGCAAGCATCTCAAAGACATTCTCGAAATCATCCGACAGACCGCGATCAAGCTGGGGAGCAAATAATGAACAATCCGAGGCACAATATCCGCGAAGTGCGCGCTCCACGCGGCGACAAGCTGAACACCAAATCCTGGATGACCGAAGCGCCGTTGCGGATGCTGATGAACAATCTTGATCCCGATGTTGCGGAAAATCCTAACGAACTCGTGGTCTATGGCGGGATCGGCCGTGCTGCCCGCACGTGGGACGATTTCGACAAGATCGTTTCCACCCTCAAAACCCTGAACGAGGATGAAACGTTGCTCGTCCAGTCCGGCAAGCCGGTCGGTGTATTCAAGACCCACGCCAATGCACCGAGAGTGCTGATCGCCAATTCCAATCTCGTGCCGCATTGGGCAACCTGGGATCATTTCAACGAGCTGGATAAGAAGGGTCTCGCCATGTACGGCCAGATGACCGCCGGCTCGTGGATCTATATCGGCACGCAAGGCATCGTGCAGGGTACCTATGAAACCTTCGTCGAAGCCGGGCGCCAGCACTATAACGGCAATCTCAAAGGCAAGTGGATCCTGACTGGCGGACTTGGCGGTATGGGCGGGGCACAGCCGCTGGCTGCCGTCATGGCCGGAGCCTGCTGTCTCGCCGTCGAGTGCAACCCGGACTCGATCGATTTCCGCCTGCGCACCCGCTACGTCGACGCGAAGGCCGAAACACTGGATGAAGCACTCGAAATGATCGACCGCTGGACCAAGGCGGGCGAAGCCAAATCGGTTGGCCTGCTCGGCAATGCCGCCGATATCCTGCCTGAACTCGTCCGGCGCAATGTGCGCCCGGACATCGTCACCGACCAGACCTCGGCCCATGATCCGATCAACGGCTATCTGCCAAAAGGCTGGACTTTGGCCGAATGGCGCCAGAAGCGCGAAACGGACCCGAAAGCCGTCGAGAAAGCCGCGCGTGCTTCGATGCGCGAACATGTCGAAGCCATGATCGCCTTCTGGGAACGAGGTATTCCGACGCTCGACTATGGCAACAACATACGCCAGGTCGCCAAGGACGAAGGATTGGAAAACGCCTTCGCTTTCCCCGGCTTCGTTCCGGCCTATATCCGTCCCCTGTTCTGCCGTGGCATTGGGCCATTCCGCTGGGCGGCGCTATCGGGCGATCCGGAAGACATTTACAAGACCGACGCCAAGGTGAAGGAACTGACACCCGGCAACACACATCTGCACAACTGGCTCGACATGGCGCGGGAGCGCATCGCGTTTCAGGGTCTGCCGGCGCGCATATGCTGGGTCGGGCTCGGCGACCGCGACCGGCTTGGACTCGCCTTCAACGAGATGGTGCGCAGCGGCGAATTAAAAGCACCGATCGTCATCGGCCGCGACCATCTCGATTCAGGTTCGGTCGCCTCGCCGAACCGCGAAACAGAAGCCATGAAAGACGGCTCCGATGCGGTCTCCGACTGGCCGCTGTTGAATGCACTGCTCAACACCGCCTCCGGTGCAACCTGGGTCTCCCTGCATCATGGCGGCGGCGTCGGCATGGGCTTTTCCCAGCACTCCGGCATGGTGATTTGCTGCGACGGGACCGACGACGCAGCGGAACGCATCAAGCGCGTTCTCTGGAACGATCCGGCAACCGGCGTCATGCGCCACGCCGATGCGGGCTATGAGATCGCCATTGAATGTGCGAAGGAAAAGCGCCTCAACCTGCCGGGCATTCTCGGCTGATGAAAATACTCCGGGCCAGCGATCACCGGCGAATGCCGTGGAAAAATGGCGGCGGCGTCACCACCGAGATTGCCGTCGCTCCCCCCGGAGCTTCGGTTGGCAATTTCGACTGGCGCATCAGCATGGCGACTGTTGCTGCCGATGGACCATTCTCGCGGTTTGAGGGCATCGACCGCACGCTGACCGTGCTTAGCGGGGAGGGCCTGGACCTTACCGTCGAGAGCGAAACACCGGTGCGATTGACGCCAGCAGGCAAGCCTCATCCATTCCCGGGAGACATGGCTGCATCGGCAAAGTTGATTGCCGGACCGGTCACCGATTTCAACGTCATGACCCGGCGGGGGCGCTGGACTCACAGCGTCGACAATCTGACCATCGATGGGACGCAGGTTCTGCCAGTCGTCGGGAATGTCTGCATCATCTTCTGCCGCAGTGGCCAGATCACCATCGATAAGTTGTCAGTACTTTACGCGCATGATGCTGCGTTGATCGAGGGCTCCGCCGGTGCCCCGGAGATTGCCGTTAGCGGATCGGGAGAGGCAATCATCGTGCACCTGTCGCAGACTCTATCGGCCGAATAAGAGGTCGCCGTGGATCAGTTGGAAAACCCCATCACCGATACCCCGAAGGGCCAGCTTTCCGCCCGTATCCGCCATGACATCGAGCAGCGGATCCTGCTCGGCGAATGGGCTCCCGGTTTTCGCATTCCGATGGAACGCGAATTGATGGAAACCTACGGTTGTGCGCGGATGACCGTGAACAAGGCTCTGTCGGCGCTGGCGGCTTCGGGCCTTATCGAGCGGCGTCGCAAGGCGGGAAGCTTCGTTTCGCAGCCGCTGTCGCAATCGGCCGTCATCGAAATTCCGGACGTGCGCGCCGAGGTCGAAGCCATCGGGCAGGTCTACAGACTTGAGGTGATCTCACGCCAGCAACGCCGCTCGACGCCGGCCGATATGGAACGCCTTAATGTGCAAAGCCCGCGTCAGGTTCTGGCGATTCACTGCCGTCACTTTGCCGGCCGGCGCGTCCATGCTTTCGAGGACCGGCTGATCGATCTTGTCAGCGTTCCGGAAGCCGTCGATATCTCCTTCGCCGATGAACCTCCGGGAACCTGGCTGCGCGGTCATGTGCCTTGGTCGGAGGCGGAGAACCGGATCAGCGCGTTCAATGCGGATTCCATGCTTGCGTCCCGTCTCGAGGTGCAGGAAGGCTCGGCCTGTTTGCAGGTCGAACGATCGACATGGAGAGGCAAACGGCCGATCACCGCCGTGCGGATGTTTTACCCGGGTGAAACCTACCGGCTGGTCGCTCATTTCAGTCCGAAGGGCGACATGTCGCGCCGCGATTCCACGCAAACCTGAATTTGGAAGCAGGCTGGTCTGAACCAAGACGTTTTTTACACACGAATAGACAAAACTCATGCAAGAGTTGCCAAAACTGACACAAGAATCATCGAATCTGGCGCAAGATTTTCCACTATCACGGGAAATTTCGGCGTGCTCGGTTGCATTCCTCTTTGCCGCATGGATTTTCAGGTCTGGCTCCTGTATTTAGACTGCGAAGTGAAAATGAGGCGGTGATGCGCAATATTCGGAACGACTGGCGATTGGCAGTGCGCATGCTTTGCGCATTGGCGCTCGTATTCGTTGCCTTCGCGCACCAGCCCGTTTCAGCCTCTCCAGCCAATGACATCGACCTCGCCGTCTATACTTTGCCTGACGGGTCAGTGCCCGTTCTTTGCCTCGACAACAAGGTGGATCAGGGCTCGCACAAGAGCGCATGGCACGGCAATGGTTGCGAGGCCTGCCGCCTCTCGGCATCCGTCGTTCTGCCGGTTCCGCCCTTGGCGTTCGGCTTGAAAAACGAGCCGGTTCAATCACTTACAATAGAACGGGAAGCGGTCCGGATCGCGCGCAGCCTCTTCCCGCCATCGGCTCCGCCGCAAGCTCCTCCCCTCGTCTGACATAAAATGCGCCCTCGATGGCGCGTCGCGGCGGCCTGCTCCGGCGGTGCCGTTACCCTTGCTGTCAGACGACTGGAACACATATGACCGTCTCAAGCATGGCTTCCGGGAAGCCTTATTATCTCAGCCTTTCGCTCTACCGCGCCATCTGGCGCTGGCATTTTTTCGCCGGCCTTCTGGTCATCCCTTTCATGCTCAATCTCGCCATCACCGGCAGCCTCTATCTGTTCAAGGACGAGATCGACAATACCGTCTTCGCCTATCGCAACGTGGTTCAGCCACGCAGCGAATCGCTTGCCCCTTCGCTCCTGACCGACAACGCAAAAGCGGCTGTGCCGGGATCAAAAGCGCTGCGATATCAATCACCTGGCGATCCAACGCAGTCGGCAAAAGTCACCGTTGGCACTCCGGACGGGAACGTTCTGGTCTTCGTCGATCCCTATAGTGGCGCGGTCCTTGGCAAGGTCGGCGAAGAGGAAGAATTCAGCTGGGTCGTCAAGAACATCCACAGCCTCGAATATTTCGGCCTTGCCTTCAACCGCATCGTCGAGGCCGTGGGCGGCCTTGCATTAGTCCTTGTAATTACAGGCTTTTATCTTTGGTGGCCACGTAAGCAGACTGGCGGTGTCGTCACTGTTCGCGGAACTCCGGACAAACGCGTGTTCTGGCGGGATCTGCATGCCGTGACCGGCGCAGCTGCCGGCGCATTGATCTTCTTCCTTGCGATATCCGGCATGCCCTGGTCGGGCTATTGGGGTGACAAGCTGAACACGACGTTGTCCGGCTATGGACTTGGCTATCCCGCTCAGCTCTGGGACGACGTTCCGGTTTCAAAACTTCAGACAAAACAAGTACTTGGTAATTCCGGATGGACTGTCGAGAACGCACCGGTACCGGTGTCGACGCCAGGTGGAACGCCCGTCGGGCTTGACCGGATCGTCGCCTCCGCGGCGGCAGCGGGCATGACATCAGGCTTTGAAGTCTCGCTGCCCGCAGGCATGAAGGGGGTTTATACCGCAGCCGTCTTCCCCGACGACATTGCCAAGCAGCGGACAATCCACTTCGACCAGTATAGCGGTAACCCCTTGGTTGATTTGAAGTTTTCCGACTATGGAGCTGGAGCCAAAGCCATCGAGTTTGGGATTGGCGTGCATCAGGGCCAATATTGGGGGCTTGCCAACCAACTCGCCATGCTGGCGACATGCCTTGCCATCATCCTCGCCTCGGTTTCCGCCGTGGTCATGTGGTGGAAACGGCGTCCTTCAGGACGGCTCGGCGTGCCACCGATGCCGCAGCAGAAAAGTGTCTTTGTAGTATTTACCTTGGTAATACTGGTATTTGGCATCGCCTTTCCACTGAGCGGGTTCGCAATTCTTGGCATGCTGATCTTGGACCAATTGATCACGCGCATCCCTTCGCCTTTGCAACGTGTATTCTCATAAGAAATCTGAATTGGAGACGCCTCATGAAATCTTTTTCCAGAATTGCCGCCGTCGCACTGGTATTTGCGTCCATCTCGTCTGCTCAGGCGCACGATCATTCCAAGATGGTTCAGGGTGCCGCCACGAGTGAGGACCACTCCATGGACCCTGTGAAAGCTGGGGATCTGACCTTGAGCGGCGCCTTTACCCGCGCCACCCTGCCCGGGGCGAAAGTCGGTGGCGGCTACATCAAGATCGAGAATCAATCGAAAGAGCCAGACCAACTCCTTGGCGGTTCCAGCCCTGTTGCTGCGCGCGTCGAGGTGCACGAAATGAAGATGGATGGCAACGTCATGCAAATGCGCAAGCTGAAGGACGGACTTGAGATTCCGGCTGGCGGCAGCGCCGAACTCTCTCCTGGCGGCACACATTTGATGTTGATCGACCTTTCAGCACCCCTGAAAGAGGGCGACATGGTGCCTGTGACGCTTGATTTTGCCAAAGCCGGCAAGGTCGACGTCCAGTTCATGGTCGGTCCTGCAGGCGCAACAAGCATGGAGCACAATTGATGAATTTCCGTCTCTTGCGCTATGCATTATGGGCGCTGATCGCTGTATTGTGCGGCTTCCTTGTCTTCACTTACATCAACGCGCGAAATGGCGGTAATGCCCAAGCGGTCCAGCTCGGCGTTCCGTTCAATCTCGTCGATCAGAACGGCGCTCCTATCACGGACGCAGCTTTCAAGGGCCATCCGACGGCTCTGTTCTTTGGTTTCACCCATTGCCCCGAGGTATGTCCGACAACCCTCTTCGAAATGGCCGGATGGCTGAAGACACTTGGCGATGAAGGCAAAGACCTGCGCGTCTTCTTCATTTCCGTCGATCCGGAGCGGGACACGCCCGACGTCATGAAGGGCTATACATCGGCCTTCACGGACCGGATCACCGGCATCACTGGCAATCCGCAGGAAGTCGAGAAGCTGCTCAAGGGCTGGAAGATTTATGCGAAGAAGGTGCCTACCGAAAACGGCGACTACACCATGGACCATACGGCGTCGGTGATGCTGCTTGATCGCGACGGGCGGCTAAGAAGCACGATCGACTACAAGGAAAGTCCTGATGTCGCGCTAAAGAAGCTTCGGCTGCTGATCGCTGGATGAGCGCGATTACCACTCTCCTCCGGGCCGCCAGTTTGGAGGGGAAGGATATGCTCTTCTTAGGCCGATCCGAACATTTGTATACTAGAAAACTCATAATTTCCTAGAATTATTCTAACCTATTGATATTTTTACAGGTTTTAATGATTTAGTATTTGACATTGAGGTTTTCAGAAGCCTTTATGCGAAAAGTGCAAAAGCACATCCCTTTGATGTCTGGGCCTTGAACCCTTTCGATTGGAGGACCCTATGATAGGTCTTTTTCTGCCACGCCTGCGCGTGGTTTCCCTGCTGAACCATCAGCAACCGTCTCCTGTCTTTGGCCGCAACAGCCTGAGGCAGCTCGTCATCCGCGGTCACCGCAGTGGTCCTTTCGCCCTGATCCGCAACAACGAACAGGATGGGAGCGGCGATGTATCCACGCATATCTGAAGCCGGCAACAATGCAGGTTGCTATTTCGATCGCACACCGGAAAAGCTGGTGCTCGAAGGCTACCGGCGTTGGACGGCGGGTTTCGAAACCGGCTCTGTCATCGCCTGGGAAATGGCCTATGGGCTCTACAGCGAGCTTCTCGGTACGCGTAACGGCAACCGTGCACTATCCGAGCTGTCATTCTTCATCCGGACCCTGCGCCACTGCGCACTATGCCCGCTCAAAACTTTTCCGTTTGGCTCGCACCATGTCTGCCGGGAGGAATGCATGACTTTAGGGCTCATCGCGGGGATACAAAATTGCGACATGGTTGCGGCACGAACCTGCCTCAATGCCATGGCATGTCCCTCGCGCCATGAGGAAGTGGAAAACGCAGCGATCGGGTTTGCCGAAACGCTGGCCGAGATGGATCAGATGCTATTGCCGATCCCGAAATCCGCAATCGAGGACATTATTTCCCGCCCGTTGCGGGCGAACTTTCACTGAGGAGAGAAAGCGCATGATCATTAGTTCACGTATGGAACGCCGCCTTTCCATAGCAGCCACCGCTTTGTTGACAGCCGCAATCTTTGTCATGCCAATCAAGACGCGCACTTTCAATGATGCCCGGACCAATCCAGCCAACTATACGCGGCTTGCTGACGCGACGCCGGTGAAAATGCTATTGGGCAAATAGGCATCCGAGCGAGTCTACGCAGCTCGATCGGCCGAAAACACGCGGCTCGCTCGTGTCTTTCCGGGCGGGACGATTATTCCAGTATGGTCGCATTTTCCAGAAAAAGACCGCAGCGACCTTCTCAATCGGCCACAAACGGCCGTGCTACTTAAGTTTGAGAGAATCCTATGCTCGCACATAATAGACGACTGTTTCAGTAGACTATGCCGATCCGGTAGAATATTCTAATTTTTCACTGTAAAAGGAATTCTTTCTAACGCCCCTATTTGGGAGCGCTCTGCTACGCTTCAGTTCTAATCATACGGAGGCAGGCATGAAACATTCCCGATTTTCCATAGCACTGGCGGCTGTATTGCTTTCAGCAACGGTCGCCATTCAGCCGATGTCTGCTGCCAACGCGGACACCACCCTTTTAAACGTGTCTTACGACCCGACACGTGAACTTTATAAAGATTTCAATGCGGCGTTCGCAGCCAAATGGAAAGCCGACACGGGCGAGACAGTGACTATCCAGGCGTCTCACGGCGGATCGGGTGCCCAGGCACGTTCCGTCATTGACGGACTGGACGCCGATGTTGTGACGCTGGCGCTTGAAAGCGATGTAAATGCCATCGTCAAGGCCAAGAAGATCAACCCCGACTGGATCAAGAAATTTCCGCACAACTCTGCGCCCTACACGTCGACGATCGTTTTTCTCGTGCGCAAGGGTAATCCGAAGGGGATCAAGGATTGGGGGGACCTCGTTAAAGACGGTGTAGAGGTGATCACGCCTAATCCTAAAACGTCCGGTGGCGCCCGCTGGAATTACCTTGCGGCCTGGGCTTGGGCCAACGCGCAGTACGGCGGCGATGAAGCCAAGATCAAGGAATATATTGGAAATTTGTTCCAGCACGTTCCCGTGCTTGATTCCGGTGCACGCGGCGCGACCAATACATTCGCCCAGCGCGAACTTGGTGATGTATTGCTCGCCTGGGAAAATGAGGCTTACCTGGCATCGGCCGAATTCGGCGACGACAAATTTGATATCGTCGTTCCGCCCAGCTCGATTCTCGCCCAGCCTTCGGTTGCCGTGGTCGATGCGAATGTCGATGCAAAAGGCACTCGCAAGGTCGCTGAAGCCTATCTTGGATATCTGTATTCCAAGGAGGGCCAGGAGATTGCAGCCAAGCACTTTTATCGTCCCTCCGAGCCTGGACTGGTAGCACCAGAGCTAATCAAAAAATTACCGGAGTTGAAACTGGTTACGATCGATGATCCAATCTTCGGCGGATGGGCAAAGGCACAGCCCTATCACTTCGGAGATGGCGGAACCTTTGACCAGATTTACAAGCCGAAACAGTAACAGCATGACATCCAACCTTGCGAAAGCGGGTTGGCGGTTTAAGCAGCCGAGCGTTATTCCGGGATTTGGAATGGCGCTCGGCTTCACTCTTGCCTACCTCGCACTCATCGTTCTTATTCCTTTAACAGGCCTTGTCTTGCGCTCGGCTTCATTAGGCTTTCCCGGATTTTGGCATGTAGCGACTGATCCTCGAACCGTAAATGCGCTGAAAATCAGCTTTGGCACATCCCTTATTGCTGCTGTGATCAACGTTATCTTCGGTATCATCGTTGCGTGGGTACTGGTGCGCTACCGGTTTCCAGGCCGCAGAATTGTCGATGCCATCGTCGATCTACCGTTTGCCTTGCCGACGGCTGTTGCCGGCATTGCGCTGACGGCGCTTTATTCGAAAAACGGCTGGATCGGCCGCTGGCTCGATTTGATCGGGATCAAGGTTGCTTTCACGCCGATCGGCATAACCATCGCCCTGATCTTTATCGGTCTGCCCTTTGTGGTGCGGACTGTTCAGCCAGTGATGGAGGAAATCCGCAAGGAAGTCGAAGAAGCTGCAGCGACACTCGGCGCCAACCGCTTCCAGACCATTACACGGGTACTCTTGCCGGGCTTGCAGCCGGCCATCCTGACCGGATTTGCGCTGGCATTTGCGAGGGCGGTGGGTGAATACGGTTCTGTGATCTTTATCGCCGGAAACCTTCCCTATGTCTCAGAAATTGCGCCGCTTTTGATTGTGATCCGACTAGAGGAATTTGATTATGCGGGTGCGACCGCGATTGCTACGATCATGCTGTTGATCTCATTTTTCATGCTTTTCGTCATCAATCTCATTCAGGCATGGAGCCGGAGGAGGTATGGTTATGGCGCTTGAATCTGGCCCCGTCACAGACCCGACGGCTACAGCTCGGCACGCGACCACCGAGCGGCGTACGGCACGCTTCGTTTTGACAGGTATCGCGTTGGCCTTTCTTGCGCTGTTTCTTGTGCTCCCGCTCGTATCGGTTTTTGTCGAAGCTTTTCGCAAGGGACCCACTGAATATTTGGCTGCATTTTCAGAACCTGATGCTCAGGCAGCCATTCGTCTGACACTGCTGGTCGCTTCCATCGCGGTACCGCTCAACGTTGTTTTCGGCGTTGTCGCAGCGTGGGCGATTGCCAAATTCGAATTCAAGGGCAAGGCCTTCCTGACCACATTGATCGATCTGCCGTTTTCGGTATCGCCGGTCATTTCCGGCCTCGTATATGTGTTGTTGTTCAGTTCACAATCCGCACTAGGCCCGTGGCTAAAATCACAGGGCATCGAGATCCTTTTTGCAGTGCCCGGAATCGTGCTGGCGACCATGTTCGTCACTTTCCCATTTGTCGCGAGAGAATTGATCCCGCTCATGCAAGAGCAAGGCACGACCGATGAAGAGGCCGCCTTGTCGCTCGGAGCCAATGGCTGGCAGACGTTCTGGCACGTCACGCTCCCAAACATCAAATGGGGCTTGCTCTATGGCGTACTTTTATGCAACGCCCGGGCCATGGGAGAATTTGGCGCAGTATCTGTCGTTTCAGGACATATCAGGGGCCTCACCAACACGATGCCGCTGCATGTCGAAATTCTTTACAATGAATATAATTTTGTCGCTGCTTTCGCAGTGGCTTCGCTTCTTGCGCTTCTTGCGCTGGTAACACTCGTTCTCAAGACTCTGCTGGAGCTGAGATACGGCGCGGAGCTACGTGCAGTTGGCGGACACTAAAGGGGGTTATTTATGGATGTTCGTGTAAGTGGTGTGCGCAAGGAATTCGATCGGTTTCCAGCGCTGCACGACGTTTCACTTGATATCAATTCTGGCGAACTCATTGCGCTGCTCGGTCCGTCCGGATCCGGCAAGACCACACTGTTGCGCCTGATTGCTGGGCTTGAAACTCCCACCGAGGGTAAGGTTTTCTTTGGCGACGAGGATGCTTCACTGAAGTCCGTGCAGGAGAGGAATGTCGGCTTCGTCTTTCAACACTATGCTCTGTTCCGTCACATGACAGTGATTGACAATGTCAGCTTCGGCTTGAAGGTACGCCCGGGTTCAAGCCGGCCAAGCAAGGACGAAATTCGTCGACGCTCGTCGGAACTTCTGGACTTCGTGCAGCTCTCCGGCCTTGAAAAACGCTATCCGGCGCAGCTCTCAGGCGGCCAGCGTCAACGCGTCGCGCTCGCCCGTGCCATGGCTATCGAACCGCGTGTGTTGTTGCTGGATGAACCCTTTGGCGCGCTTGACGCGAAGGTCCGCAAAGAACTTCGCCGCTGGTTGCGCGAGATTCACGACAAGACCAAACACACGACCGTTTTCGTGACACACGATCAGGACGAGGCGCTGGAATTGGCTGACCGCGTTGTGGTCATGAGCCAAGGCAGGATAGAGCAGATCGGCACCCCCGATGAGGTCTATGACCGGCCGAATTCACCGTTTGTCTATAGCTTCATCGGCGAGTCGAGTTCCACGGAAGTTCAGATCAAGAACGGCGAGTTGTGGTTTGATGGCCAGGCGTTGGGCATTTCAAGCGATCGACCTGACGGCGAAGGAATGTTGTATTTCAGACCGCACGATATCGAACTTATCGACGCCTCCAACAGAGGCATCGCCGGTACTGTCGTTGCGAGCCGCCGTGTCGGTGCAACGCGGCGCATCGAGCTCGCAATAGCTGGGGCAACCGATCATGTGGAGATCGAAATTCCCGCGGACCATCCGGCAACGGAAACAAGCCGCATCGCTTTTCGCCCCAAACATTGGCGCGTGTTCCCGAAGAGCTGATGTGACCGAATTTAGCGAAAGACCGGGATAGCCAAATCCCGGTCTTTTTTGTTACAGTCAATGGTCTTCCATTTATCGCAACGGCCCTGGCCATTCAGCTGTGACACGCCGATGCAGCGGCTTTCCCTTGTGCAGAAGCTCCATAATTGCGTACAAAGACTAATAGAAATCTGACTCATTTTCATCAAAACTGATCGCTAACGATAAAAGTGGTGATAGCTTAATTGCCATGACCTGATTAGACCATAAACTGAACGTGGACGATCGGCCCCTGATCGCCCGAGTGCTCCAATCCCGAAGATTCTTTCTTCCAAACTGAAATGAAACCAATGCCCGTATTGAGCTTTTTTCAAGCGTTTGCATCCCAGAAGAAGACTGTTGGTCAGATTTTTGCTGTCCAACCCAACCCGATACGGGCTCACTATAAATCAATCGACGATTTGAGGGATCTTGGGACCAGAGTGGCAAAGGGCGAAGACGTTCGATTGCCCGATTACGAGCCGATGGTTTTTGAGCAGCGGACCGTCGAAAACGCCAGGCTGATCCTGCATTCCTACCGTTCCTCCGATGCGGCAGCACGTAACGGTGAAACGATAACACCAGCAGCTCAGTGGCTTTTGGACAATTATTACCTGGTCGACCAGAACATACAGCAGGTCGAGCGCGACCTGCCCAAGAAATTTTTCAGACAGCTGCCGCCACTTGCAAGTCAGCCCAACATCCCTCGGGTAATGGCTCTTGCCTGGCTTTATGTAGCGCATACAGACAGCCAGTTTTCGCTGAATAGCCTGAGCGCCATCGTCGAAGGCTTCCAGACGGTCGAACCCCTGCATATCGGTGAATTGTGGGCACTTCCATCCGCCGTCCGCTTTATTCTGATTGAGAATGCCCGGCGTCTTTCGCTGCGCGTCGAGCGTGCCCGCCGCATGCGCGCGTACGCCAATAGTGTTGCCGACGAAATCACGCTGAACGCTGAAAAAGACGCCCTCCCGCAGCTTTTGGCGCAGTACGCCCCAGCGGCCAAAGACAGCACTTTTGCCACCCATCTGCTCTACCGTTTGCGTGGCGGCACTGCTCACTCCGGCGCCGCGGTTGCGTGGCTCGAAGACGAGCTCGAAAAGAATGGCAGCGATTCCGAGGATGCCATCATTCAGGAACATACACGCCAATCGACGGGCGGCGTGAGCATGGGCAATCTCATTCGCAGCCTGAAGGCGATCGATGACGTTGACTGGATTACCTGGTTTGAGACAGTCAGCGGCGTCGATGCCGTTCTGCGCGACAACTCCAATTTCGATGCGCTCGACTTTCATTCTCGCAATGCCTACCGCGTTGCTATTGAAAAGATTGCCCGCCGCTCAGGCAAGAGCGAACACGACATCACACAATCGGCTCTCGAACTCGCACATAAAAGTGCTGAAGAGACCGCTGGCGAAGGCGGTGTTACCGAGCAGCGCAGACGCGATGTCGGTTATTATCTTGCCGGAGACGGCCGTCCGGAACTTGAAGAGACGTGTGGCTACAAGCCGACACTTCTTATTCGTTGGGTGCGGTTCTATCGCAGATTGGGCCTCGCCGGCTTGTGGGCCCCGGCTTCGTTCTTCTCGATCGCCATCCTCGTACTGATCAATTATTTCCTGCGCCGTGCCGGATTGTCCGACAGCATGACTTGGCTGTTCACTTTGCTCGCGGTATTCCCCACGATGGAAACAGCCAATGGTTTCGTCAACTGGATCATACCGATGTTCATGCCGCCGACGCGGCTCATCGGCTTCGAGTACAAGAACGGCCTGCCCCAGGAGGCAAAAACCCTCGTTGCCGTGCCGACGCTGATTACCTCGCGTGACTCCGTCGATGAGCATATCCGCAATCTCGAAGTGCACTATCTCACCAATCCGCGCGGCGAGGTCTATTTCGCGCTTTTGACAGACTGGGCTGACAGCAAATTTGAACAGACCGACGATGATCTCGACATCTTCGACTATGCGCGGGAGAAAATCACTGCACTCAACGAGCACTACACGCAAAACAATCCCCGCTTCTTCCTGTTGCATCGCAAGCGCCTGTTCAATGCGCAGGAGAACCGATGGATGGGCTGGGAGCGCAAGCGCGGCAAATTGCACGAGCTCAATATGCTGCTGCGCGGCGACAAGGATACGACGTATTTCCCGTCGAACGAGGAAGTTCCGACCGACATCAAGTTCGTGATGACGCTCGACTCCGACACGCGCCTGACACCCGACTCCGTCAATCGCCTGGCCGGCAAGCTCATTCATCCCCTTAACAGGCCCATCTACAGTGCCAAGGCAGGCCGTGTGGTCAGTGGCTATGCTATCTTGCAGCCTCGCGTCACTCCTTCGCTGACGACCGGCGATGATGCCTCGTTCCTGCAACGCGTTTTTTCGGTCAATCGTGGTATAGACCCTTACGTTTTTGCAGTTTCCGACGTCTACCAAGACGTTCTTGGCGAAGGCACGTTTACCGGCAAGGGTCTTTATGACATCGATTTCTTTGAAGCCGCACTTGACGGAAAGATCGGCGAAAACGCGGTTCTGAGCCATGACCTGCTCGAAGGCGGCTATGCGCGTAGCGCGCTCGTGAGTGATGTCGAAGTGGTCGAGGATTACCCCACGGGCTACAATGTCGATATCTCGCGCCATCATCGCTGGACGCGTGGCGACTGGCAGCTCCTGCCTTATCTTTTCAGTACGAGACCCGGTGTGACTGCTGTCACGCGCTGGAAGATGGTCGACAATCTTCGACGCTCGCTTACACCGATATTCTGGATTCTTGCTTCAATTGCCGGCTGGACATTGCTGCCACCGGGGCTGGCTACACTGTGGCAATGCTTCATGATTTTCAGCATGTTCATCGTGCCGACGATGATCCTGTTCACCAATCTCGTGCCGACGGACATGAACCTTTCGCTCAAGGGGCACTTCCAGGCGATTCTCACGGATATTTTTGCAGGGGCAGCCGACATCGCCCTGCGTATCACCTTCATCGCAAATATGGCTTGCCTGATGCTCGATGCGATGGTGCGCACGCTCTATCGCCTTTTCATTTCGCGCAAACATCTTCTTGAATGGCGTGCGGCAGCTCAAGCAAAGACGAGTTCACCCGATACGCTGAGCTATTACCTGCAACTCATGTGGCCAGCAATAATTGTCGCCCTGATCGCCATTGGCCTTCCTTTGGCAGTTCAAAGCCGAGCTTGGTTCATCGCTGTCCCTTTCGCATTGATCTGGCTGCTATCGCCAGTGATTGCGTGGCTTGTTAGCCGCTCAGCCAAACCGCTCGATGATTTGAACGTGCGCTCATCCGACAAAGGTGAACTGCGTCGTTTCGCCCGCCGTACCTGGCACTACTACGATACATTCGTCACCAAAGAGCAGAACTTCATTCCACCGGACAATTTCCAGGAAGATCCGCATCCTGTTATTGCGACGCGCACGTCGCCTACCAATATCGGCATGTATTTGCTCTCGACTGTCGCAGCCCGTGACTTCGGTTGGATCAGTTTTAACGAGACCCTGACCCGCATCGACCAGACCCTCGAAACGCTCGAGAAGATGGAGAAATATCGCGGCCATCTCTACAACTGGTACGAAACGACCACGCTGCGACCACTCCTTCCACTTTACGTTTCGGCAGTGGATAGCGGCAATTTGGCAGGCCATCTGGTAGCCCTGTCATCGGCGCTGGAGAAATGGGCCGAGGCGCCCTCGGTTTATCTACAGAGCGATCTCGACGGCGTTCTCGACGTCAGCGATATTCTTGAAGAAGCCATCAGTGACATTCCCGATGATCGCCGCGTTTTGAGACCCTTGCGCCGTCGTCTCGAAGAACGCGTTTCCAACTTCCGCCGGGCAATCACGACGATCAAGGAGGAGCCCGAGACGGCATCGCTGCGCACGATCAATCTTGCTCTCTTCGCGGGCGATATCCAGCGCCTGACTGAAGAATTGCATGGCGAACTTGAAAGCCCGGTTAGCGCCACCGCCAATGAGTGGGCGCTCCTGCTCGTCAAGACGTGTCAAGGACACACGGACGACGCTATCGGCAGTCACGAAAGCACAGACATTCTGCGCGAACGGCTGGGAACCCTCGCGACACGAGCGCGGCAACTCGCTTTCGACACCGATTTTACCTTCCTGGAACGCAAGGAGCGGCGACTTTTATCCATCGGTTTCCGCGTGGAAACCAACGAGCTCGATGCCAGTTGTTATGACCTTCTCGCCTCCGAAGCGCGTCTGGCCAGCCTCTTTGCCATCGCCAAGGGCGATATTCCGGTGGATCACTGGTTCAAACTCGGCCGTTTGCTGGTGCCGGTTGGCTGGCGCGGCGCGCTGGTTTCATGGTCCGGGTCGATGTTCGAATATCTCATGCCGCCCCTTGTCATGATCGAACCGCTCGGGAGCATGTTGGATCAAACCAACAAGTTGATCGTACAACGGCAGATCGAATATGGGGAGTCCAAGGGGCTGCCCTGGGGCATTTCCGAAGCGGCTTATAACGCCCGCGACCCGGAGATGAACTACCAGTACACCAATTTCGGGGTTCCGACACTCGGCCTCAAGCGCGGCCTTTCCAAAAATTACGTTGTAGCGCCCTATGCCAGCATCATGGCCAGCCAGTATCAACCGGCAGCCGCTGTCAAGAATCTGCAACGTTTGCGTGCCATGGGTGCGCTCGGACAGTATGGTTTTTATGACGCCGTAGACTTTACCAAATCGCGCGTCCGCGAAGATGACGAATATGCCGTGGTGCGCAACTACATGGCCCACCATCACGGTATGTCGATTGTTGCCGTCAACAATGTTGTGTTTGAAGGTCGAATGCGTGAGCGTTTCCACGCCGATCCTGTAATCGAAGCAGCCGAGCTGCTTCTGCAAGAGAAAGCTCCACGCGAAATACCGGTTCTGCAAGCCAAAGCCGAGAACCCGATGCGCAAGGCGGTGGAGAGCTCGGAAGAAACGGCTTCTATCCGCTTCATCCAGAATCCCTTGAGTGCGCCAACCGCAACGCAAATAATGTCGAACGGACATTATTCCGTCATGGTCACTGCCAATGGAGGCGGATACAGTCGCTGGAATGGCCTTGCCATTACGCGTTTCCAACCCGATCCCCTCGAAAGCGGTTATGGTACATTCCTGTTCCTCCGCGATCTCGAAAATGGCGAATGGTGGTCAGCAACAGGCGATCCTGTGCGTGTTGCAGGCGAAAAGAGCACATCCATCTTCGCGGACTACAAGGCGGAGTTCGTCAAGGAAAATGGCACAATCCATTCTACCGTTGAGGCGATTGTTGCCTCGGATTCCGATGGCGAAGGCCGTCGTATCGTCATTACCAACACCGGCACCAAAGACCGCATTATTGAAGTCACCTCTTACGCCGAACTGGTATTGACGAACGACGATACGGATACCGCGCACCCGGCATTTGCCAAGATGTTTGTGGAGACCGAGATCGACCAGCGTGGCGACGCCATCTACGCTACGCGCCGCAAGCGGGGTAATGACGATCCGGACATCCACATGGCCCATGTCGTAAGCGACAGTTCCGGTGCGATGCGCGAAATTCAGGCTGAAACCGACCGGCGCAACTTTATCGGTCGCGGGCGCTCTCTACGCAATCCGGCTGCCTTCGACGAAGGTGCAACACTCAGCGGCAGTCATGGTTTTGTGCTCGATCCCATCGCTTCTCTGCGTTGCCGCGTCCGCGTTCCCGCGCACAAGAAGGTTACGCTGGTCTTCTGGACTCTCGTACGTCCCAACCGTCAGGAGCTCGAGGAGGTGGTCTCCCGCTTCCGTCATCCGGATTGCTTTACCCGTGAATTCTCATTGTCGTGGACGAGTTCGCAGGTTCGCCTTCACCACATCGGCATCAACCCCGACGAGGCAGCTGAATTCCAGCGTGTCGCGACGAGCCTGATCTATCCCGACAAGACGCTGCGCATGCCATCTGAAAACATCGCAAGCGGGCTCGGCAGCCAATCCGAGCTTTGGCCCATGTCGATCTCCGGTGACTTCCCGATCCTTGCGCTTCGCATTGATGATGAAGCTGATATGGAAACCCTGAGGAACCTCTTGAAAGCCCACGAATATTGGCGTGCGAAGGGCCTCGTTGTCGATGTTGTAGTCATCAACGAGCGTTCGTTCTCGTACGCACAGGATTTCCAGCGCGGGTTGGAAGCGATCTGCGAAAACAGCCGTGCCCGCGGCGCGCAGCTTGGACCGCGCGTCCACATTTTCACAGTCCGTAAGGATCAGATGAGCGACGCAAGCTACAACACGCTTCTGGCTGCAGCCCGTATTGTCATGCACGCGCAGAATGGTTCGCTTTCCGAGCAACTGAAACGTATGGCAGGTCTGAGTGCCGATCTGGTGCCGGTCACGGAAACCAGGGGTAAATCCATCATAGCCGCTGACATTGAAAATAACGATTTGCGGGGGATCGCGCCGGCACCAACGCAACTTATGAACAAGCGCCGTCCCAAGATTTCTGCAGACGACCTGTCATTCTGGAACGGGTTTGGCGGCTTCGACATGAAAAACGGCGAATATGTCGTTCGTCTTGGTGGGCTGGTCAGTACGCCACAGCCCTGGATCAATGTGATTTCCAACCCCAATTTTGGCTTTCACGTATCAGCCGAAGGCGCAGGCTTCACCTGGTCCGGCAACAGCCGCGACTATCAGCTGACACAGTGGTCAAATGATCCAGTCATCAACCGGTCCGGTGAGGCGATTTATGTAGTAGATACGGACAAGAACATCGCGTTTTCACCCACGGCATCGGTGCTCCGCGACCCCTCCGTCCAGTACGAGACCCGGCATGGACAAGGTTATTCGACCTTTACTTCGCGCCACGGCAATATAGGACTTGAGCTTACACATACGGTCGATCCTGACCAACCCGTTCGCCTATCGAGCCTCAAGATCACGAATAATGGCGGTACCGCCAAGCAACTGCGTGTTTACGGATTTGTTGAATGGGTGCTGGGCAATGCCCGCGCAAAGACCGCGCCATTCATCGTGCCGTCGTGCGACGCTGAAACGGGCGTTCTGTTTGCCCGTAATCCATATGGGACGGACCGGCGTGAACGTGTGGCGTTTTTTGCCGCCAGTGTAAAGCCGCAGTCCTATACTGCCGACCGCGCCGAGTTCTTCGGCGCGCTCGGTTCTGTTGATCGTCCAGATGCGGTGCTTCAGGCAAAGAGGTTGTCAAAGCTGGTCGAAGCGGGCGGCGATCCCTGTGCTGCACTTGCAGTCGATATAAAAATCGCTGCAGGCGAAACGCAGGAGCTGGTTTTCTATATGGGCGATGCCGGCAGCCGCGACGAGGCTCGCGAGATACTTGCGGGCCATAGCAAGCGGCCGTTCGAAGACACTCTCTCATCTTCGAGAGCGATCTGGACAGACTTCCTCGATGGGTTGCAAGTCGATACCCCGGATGATGCTTTCAACGTCATGGTGAATCGCTGGCTGCCTTATCAGAGCCTTGCCTGTCGCATCTGGGCACGTTCGGCTTTCTACCAGGCAAGCGGCGCTTTTGGCTTCCGCGACCAGCTGCAAGATACATTGTCCATGCTGATCCTGGACCCATCGCTCGCACGCAATCAAATTCTCAACGTCTCGGCCCGCCAATTTAAGGAGGGCGACGTTCAACACTGGTGGTTGCCAACGACTGGAGCAGGTGTTCGCACGAAGATCTCCGACGATGTGGTCTGGCTCGGTTATGCCATCGCCCATTATACCTCGGTGACGGGCGACATGAGTATACTGGATGAGCAGGTCGCATTCATCGAAGGCAGGGCGCTCGAAACCGGTGAGCATGACGCCTTCTACCAGCCAACGATTTCGGACGAGAAAGTCAGCGTCTACGAGCACGCGGCCCGTGCGCTTGACCTTGCCGTTGCCCGTACGGGTTCCCACGGCCTGCCGTTGATGCTGACAGGTGATTGGAACGACGGCATGAATCGTGTCGGTGAGGACGGTAAGGGCGAAAGCATATGGCTTGGCTGGTTCCTGATCAGCACTCTGCGCGACGTCTTGCCGATCGCAAGGCATTTCAAGGACAAGGAACGCATCCAGCGATGGGAAGTCCATATTGAAAGTTTGAAAGCCTCTCTCGAGAAGGATGGGTGGGATGGTGAATGGTATCGTCGCGGCTACTTTGACGACGGCGCTCCCCTTGGCTCGAAAAAGAGCGACGAGTGCAAGATCGACTCGATCGCTCAGTCCTGGAGCGTCATATCCGGCTATGGCGATCCAGACCGCAGCAAGCGGGCAATGCACTCGGTCGCAACGCATCTTGTCGACGATGACGTCGATATCATCAAGCTGTTCACGCCACCGTTCAACAAGACGCGGCATGATCCAGGCTATATCAAGAGTTATCCCGTCGGCGTGCGCGAAAATGGCGGGCAATATACACATGCCGCGACCTGGGCAGTTCTGGCCATGGCCAAGCTTGGCGATGCCGATGAAGCGTATCGCTGGTTCAAGAAGTTGAACCCTGTCAATCATTCGCTGACAATGGACAAGGCCGAGTTTTATCGTGTGGAACCTTACGTAGTGGCGGCGGACGTTTATTCGGTAGATCCTATGCGCGGACGCGGCGGCTGGACTTGGTATACCGGATCCGCCGGATGGCTCTATCGTGTGGCGACAGAAGGCATCCTTGGCATCAGCCGTCGGAACGGCAAGCTGTTCGTCGAACCCGCGCTTCCGTCGGAATGGAACGGCTTCAGTTTCGTTCTGCGTAACGGCGAGGCCCGCTATTCAATAGAAGTCAAGTCGGCGTCAAAGGGTGCTGGTAAGATCACCGTCAACGGTAAGAAACTCACCAAAGCGGAAAATGGCATCCCGTTGCAGCCCACGGGCGAACACAAGGTCATCATCGAAGTGCCCGTGTCATAAACATTCCGTGTTCTTACACACCAGCCGCCTGTGACATTTCACTGGCGGCGGTGCTGTTTCGGCGCAGAACCCAATTCCAATCGGACTACCAGTTGAGAATCTTTGCAACTGACGTCAATCTGGCGCATAATGAGCGTTATGAAACATGCATTGAATCAGAAGCCGGACTATGAAAAGGAACTACGCAAGGCTGGTGTCCGTATCACCAGACCTCGGCGAATCATCATCGATATTCTGACATCCACCGAAGACCATCCGGATGCGATGAAGATTTTCCATCGTGCCATCGAGATTGACGCCAGCATTTCACTGTCCACTGTTTACAGGACCATGAATCTGCTGGAAGAAATGGGCGCCATTCATCGCCATGCTTTCAATGGCGGGCCATCGCGTTTCGAACAGGCCCACGGCGAGCACCATGATCATCTGATCGATATCGATACCGGTGCGGTAGTCGAATTCAAGTCAGACAAAATTGAAAAATTGCAGGAAGAGATTGCCAAGTCGCTCGGCTACGATATCGTCCATCACCGTCTGGAACTCTACGGACGCAAGACCGGCAAGTCCTCATAAAAACCGCCAAAAGGCGGCTTTTACGACCAAATCTAAATACTCAGGCGGCGTTAGACGCTGGCTGCGATGTCAGCAGCTCGTAAATCAAGCCCGCATCATGGGCGGTGCGCAGCTTTGCAATACGCTCCGGATCACGCAGCATGCGCGCAATGCGGGATAATGCTTTCAGATGATCGGCTCCGGCATTTTCTGGCGCCAAAAGCAGAAATACGATATCGACCGGCTGGTCGTCCAGGGCCTCGAAAGCGACCGGCGTTTCGAGCTGAGCGAAAACACCGGCGATTCGCTTTACGCTATTTATCTTTCCATGGGGAATGGCAATGCCGTCGCCAATGCCAGTAGAGCCCAAACGTTCACGCTGCATGATCGTGTCAAATACTTCTCGCTCGCTCAGACCGGTCAAGGCGGCCGCCTTTTCCGACATGATCTGCAAGAGTTGCTTTTTGGAATTGACTTTCAATGCGGGCAGGACAGCGTCGGGCTGAATGAGATCACCCAGATCCATTATCTCTCTTCCTTCCAGTTACCACCCGCGTAGCTGACTGTGCGCGGGTGGTCGTTCAAAAATTCGCTATGAATCCGCTTCTTCACGTCGGAGCAACGTTTTCACCCGCCACTGTCGATGGATCGATCCAGCCAATATTTCCATCGGCGCGGCGATATACAATATTTACCTGCGTACTACCAGCGTTTCGGAAAACAACGACGGGACTATCCTTCAAGTCGAGCTCCACGACCGCAGAAGCCACGCTCATGCTTCTGAGCGCCATTGATGTCTCTGCGACTATGGTCGGCGCGTAGTCTTCCGGAATATCCTCATCATCATCCGGTACAGGCGCCATCACCGTGTAAGAAACATCATCGAAAACCCCATTCGAACCTGGAGCCTGATGCGACTTCAGGCGTCTTTTGTAGCGCCGCAGGCGCTTGTCCACGCGTTCGCCGGCTGCGTCAAATGCGAGCAATGGATCCTGCGCTTCGCCCGCGGCTTGCAGCACCGTACCGGTATCAAGGCGGACAAGACAGTCGGCAATAAATCGAGATCCCTGTTTTTCTACCGTGACATGACCGGTATATCCGCCATCGAAATATTTGGAGACCATTTCCCCTATCCGCTCCTCGATGCGAATGCGGAAAGCGTCACCAATGTCCATATGTTTCCCAGATACACGCAGACTCATGATACCTCACCTTCATTTGTGATTTTTTCATTGCGCGAACCAATCTACACTGTTGTTGGGAGGCGAGCAAAGACATCCCGTACAACCCGTGCGAGCGTTTCATCGCGTTTCAATTGCTGATTCTTCATTCAAAGGTGCGCTTTCACTTCAATTGTCGCAAATTACCGGCGCTTGTCTCCCTGACCAGACTTCTTCGGTCCGGTTCAATTACCCACTCAGCGAAATTCTACACCCACGTGGCGGATGAATCCAGACTTTCCATCCCCCTTGCACGCCGATGCCTGAGCTTTTTTCTCACGCCGCCTTTGCACAGAGGAAGCGATATTCATGCCCTCTCGGTATTTTGCGACGGTACGCCGTGCAATCTCGATCCCTTGTTCCTTCAACAAATCCACAATTGTATCATCCGACAGAATATCGTCCGGCGTTTCCACGTCGATCAACTGCTTGATCTGATGACGTACCGATTGTGATGAATGCTGCTCTCCGCCTTCGGTTGCCGCGATTGCCGCGTTGAAAAAATACCGTAATTCGAACACACCCCGCTTCGTCAGCATGTACTTGTTCGCTGTGACCCGGCTGACCGTAGACTCGTGCATACCGATCGCGTCAGCTACATTCCGCAAGTTGAGCGGCTTCAGATAGGCAACGCCATGACGAAGAAATTGTTCCTGCTGGCGCACGATCTCACCGGCGACCTTGAGAATTGTTTGTGCCCGCTGATCAAGACTACGCGTTAGCCAGTTGGCACTTTGCAAACACTCGCTCAAAAACGTTTTCTCGGCTGGAGACGTCTTCGTTTTTGCTATCGTCGCATAGTAGCTGTTATTGATGAGTACTCGCGGCAGGGCATCGGGATTGAGCTCAATTCGCCAACTTCCATCTGACGCGGTATCCACCTGAACGTCGGGCACGATGCTGTCCGCGATGCCAGAGGAAAAGGCCGTCCCTGGCTTCGGATCAAGATGCTGGATTTCTTGGAGCATAGCCAGAATATCCGCGTCACCTACATGACACAGCTTCTTGAGATTATGAAAATCACGCTTGGCCAGTAAATCGAGGTTCTGCAGCAAGATCTTCATGCTCGGACCGAGGCGGTTTTTTGCACGCAGCTGAAGCGACAGGCACTCCGCAAGGTCACGCGCGAACAATCCCGCGGGCTCGAACCCCTGCAAGACTGCGATCAGTTTCTCGATATGTTTGGCATCGACTCCAAACCGTGCAGCAATTTCCTCTACGTCGGCCCTCAAGTAACCACTCTCATCGAGATGATCGGCAAGCTCAGCGGCAATAAGGCGGTCGCCAGCCGATGCGAAGGCGAAGATAATCTGCTCGGCGACGTGGCCCCGAAGGGTCTGCGGCGTTGCTGTAACCTGTTCGAGATTAAATCCCTCGCCACCGGTCGAAACATAGCCGTCGCCGGAAGATGACTTCCACTGCGAAGCGAGATCGCCGGCGATAAAATCATGTGTTCCGGGATCGTCGGGAAAGATGTTCTCGAGAGAGCTATCGAACGTATCCGACATGGAACCCGAACTCGTCGACTCACCACTCATCAGCCACTGGTCGACTTGCCCGCCCAAGGGGTTATCAGCTTCGCCATCACTCCCGACCGCTCCTCTACCGAATTCGCGTTCATCGCCGGAAATCCGATCGGTGTTGAAGCCGCGCTCGTCGGGCGAAAAATGCTCGCCAGTTGTATCGTCTCGCTCGAGCAGGGGGTTTTTTTCAATCTCCTGCGCTATGAATTGTTCGAGTTCGATATGCGTCAGCTGCAACAGTCGAATCGACTGCATGAGCAGCGGCGTCATTACCAATGCCTGGGTTTGCCTGAGATCGAGCTTTGCCGACAGAGCCATGGTGGATGCGGGTACTCCGGTACGATTTCCTTTGCAGCTGTACAGAACTGGCCCAATCCTTGCTTGTCAATCACAAGCAAGGGAAAAACGTGTTGGTGCGGCAATTTTCAATCTAAAGACGTATAGGAAATGGCATTTCTTGCGAATGAAACCCCGAAAATGGGAAAATCAGAGCTTGAACTGATCCCCAAGGTAAAGTCGTCGGACATCCTGATTAGCAATAATTTCATCCGGTCGACCGTGGGTAAGCACCTGTCCTGCATGGATGATATAGGCCCTGTCGATTAGCTTCAGGGTCTCGCGGACATTATGGTCGGTGATGAGCACTCCAATGCCCCGACCAGTCAGATGGCGCACCAGTTGCTGAATATCCGCAACGGCAATCGGATCCACACCTGCAAAGGGTTCGTCCAGAAGCATGAAATTAGGACGAGACGCCAGAGCGCGAGCGATTTCCAGCCGCCGGCGTTCGCCGCCTGACAGGGAAAGCGCGGGAGCCTTGCGCAGGTGAGCGATGTGAAACTCCTCAAGCAATGAGTCGAGTTCCTGAGCACGAGCACTCCGATCTTTCTCGACCACCTCAAGGACGGCCTTGATGTTGTTTTCGACCGAGAGACCGCGGAAAATCGAGGCTTCTTGCGGCAGATAGCCGATACCCAGCCGAGAACGGCGATACATCGGCATCGTCGTTACGTCGAAACCGTCGATTTCTATCGTGCCCTTGTCGACCGGAACCAGACCCGTCACCATGTAGAAACAGGTCGTCTTGCCGGCGCCATTGGGACCTAGAATACCAACAGCTTCACCGGCACGCACCCCAAAGGAAACGCCATTGACCACTTGGCGGCCATTATAACTCTTCGTGATGCCACGTGCGACAAGCGTGCCCTTCATACGGTCGACCGCCGCCGGGTCAGCCGGACGCATTTCCTGAGAGATGGTGGAGTCAGGCCGAGCGGAAAGCTTGCTGGAAGAGCGACGCGAAAACAAGGACACTACAGGCTCAGTTCTTCGGAGCGTTCTTGGGAGCCACAACGATAGAGACACGGCCTGTCTGACCACTCTTGCAGCTTTCAAGCTGGGCCTCGCCCGTTTTGAGCTGCGCTGTCAGTTTGCAGCCGACTGCAACATTGTCGCCTTGGGAAAGAACAACCTTGTTGCCAGTTAAAACCAGCACTTCAGTTTTCATATCGAAAGTGCCGTGATCACCAGTGGCAACCTGATCTTCGGATTTGACGTAGACCTTGTCATTGACCTCGAGGTGATCGATATCCTGGGCTCCGGCACCGGCCACTCCCGTGGTTTTTGGAGCGTCAGCGGGGGCAGCAGTGCCGGTCGCGTCTTTCTTGGGACCCTTGACGTAATAGACGATCATGGAGCCCGCTTTCAGAAGCGTCGCGCCTTGTACGACAGTCACATTGCCTGTGAAGGTAGCAGTGCCCTCATTGTCATGGACAACAAGCTTGTCCGCATCGATCTGGATGGGCTGGTCGCCTGACAATTTTATCCCCGTTGTTGCTGTGCCAGCATCCTGGGCGAGGACGGGAGCAATCATCATGGTCGATGCCAACAGGCCCAACGCAACGGTCGAAATGCTGATCAGTTTTGCCCCGCACGACATCGTCTTCTCTCCTAAATCCGGGATTTCCCTTGAAATCAGCAATAATCCTCAGACGTTACTCTGACGATTTGATTTCCTTGTCACCTTCTTGCAGCTTTGTAGGCAGAATGACAAGCCTCACCCGCTTTTCAAAAGTCATTACCTTGCCGCTTTCGGTAATTTGCATACTGTCCGCGGTTATACTCGACTTGCTATTTTTTACGCTGACTGGATCGTCCGTCGACATGGTGTTGCCAGCTATATCTATATCAGCCGATTGCAACAGGGCAGTAATGCCATCGGATGTTGTCAAGCTTATGGCGCTGTCGAGCTTCAACTGCCGGTTCGCATTGTCGTACACACCCGATTTGGCAGTGACCTGCGCGCGCAGGTCCTTGCCAACCGGAATTTCCGCACTAATCCCCTCCAAAGAGATCACATTGCTGTTGCCTACATCCTGCAGTGCCCTCACGGCGCTCATTTTGTAGGGAAGCTTGTCTTTCGTAAATCCATCAAGTTTCGGATTCGTCATGACAAGTTTACCGTTTTCCATCCCGGCATTATCGAGCGAAATATTGCTCGGCACACTCGATGTAGAAAAGAAAGTGAACCAGGAAAAAACAGCGGCGCCGATCAGAGCGACCGCAGGCAAGGCAAACTTCAGAAACCGCACGCGCCTCGAGTGGCGTTCCGCAGCACGAAACACCATGGAGTCTTTGTCAGAGCCAGCGAACTGCCGGGCGACCTCAGCATGATGGTCGGCGTCGGCGGTGGCATCGCGCCCCGCATGCGTATCGTTTCTTTCAATGGACATAGGTCTGGTTGTGTTTACCGATTACAATATAATGGCTAGTTGAACGCCAATATGGTTATTTTTCGATGAAATGGATAAGTACCCGTCGCACAAGTTGCACTCAGTGCAACAAGTATGCCGTCGTTTGACGAGATACAAGGTCCAAACTGCCGAGCAAGTGCCCGCAGCAAGTCTGGACTTCGGCGAAATGATATCGCAAAGAATAACTGACCCTGGTTTGAGAGCGAATGGATAGGACGATGGCAAACGCTGCTGATGCAATTATCGAGAGACGACGGCTTCGCAGGAAATTGACATTTTGGCGCGCTTTCACGCTCCTGCTCATCGCCCTTGCATTGATTTCACTTTATTTTTTTAATGCCGGCTCCGATGGGTTTTCCGGTAAATCAGCGCCGCATATCGCCAAGGTTCGCGTTGAGGGCACGATTTTTGAAAATGATGAACTGCTTAAGCGTCTAAAGGACGTGGAGGATTCTGCCGCGGTCAAGGGCGTGATCCTCTCCGTCGATTCACCTGGGGGAACAACGGCCGGCGGTGAAGCTATCTATGAAGCTGTCCGCAAGCTCGCCCTGAAGAAGCCTGTCGTTGCCCAAGTCGGAACGCTGGCGGCTTCGGCCGGGTACATGATTGCGAGTGCGACCGATCACATCGTGGCGCGCCAGTCCTCGATTATCGGCTCCATTGGTGTGCTTTTCCAGTATCCTGATATTTCTGAGCTCTTGACCAAGATAGGGGTGAAAGTCGAAACGATCAAATCCAGCCCGCTTAAGGCAGAACCCAATTTTTTCAATCCGGCGAGCGACGAAGCGAAGGCGATGATTCATCGTATGATCATTGATTCCTATGACTGGTTTGTCGGTCTGGTCCAGGAGCGGCGTAAATTCACGCACGAGCAAGCTTTGGCCCTGGCCGACGGATCAGTCTTTACAGGTCGCCAGGCGGTTGCCAACAAACTGATTGACGAACTTGGCGGCGAAGACAAGGCAATCGCCTGGCTCAAAACAAAAGGTATCGATGCCAAACTTCCAGTCGTCGAATGGAAGCCCGTCGAGAAGTCCTCCCTCGGTATGTTTTTTTCGCATTCCGCCCTTGAAATGCTGACCAGATATCTCGGCCTTCCGGAAGAAAGTGCAGGGGTGCTGCGCGAATTGACAGGTGATCGCATGTTCCTTGACGGACTCGTTTCTGTTTGGCACGTTGACGGCAAGCCTGTCGGCGCGCAATAAGGATATTAAACTCATAAGATCAGTGACATAGTATTCAGGTTAGTGCTTTTTGACCTTGTCCTCCTGATCTTGAACCGGAAGGGATTTCGCTGTGATCAAATCAGAGCTCGTGCAGATCATTGCCAACCGCAATCCGCATTTGTTTCAGCGTGATGTGGAGAACATCGTCGGCGCCATCTTTGACGAGATCACCGATGCGCTTGCCGAGGGCAATCGGGTCGAGCTGCGTGGCTTCGGCGCATTCTCCGTCAAGAACCGCCCAGCGCGCAGCGGACGTAACCCGCGCACCGGCGAAAGCGTCGACGTTGAGGAAAAGTGGGTGCCCTTCTTCAAAACCGGCAAAGAATTGCGCGACAGGCTGAATGGCAACGGCTAGCGAGGCGTCGTCCAAGCATCAGGGTTGCAGGAGAGAAATATGATCAATCGTATTGTCATTGTCCTCATTCTGGTGCCGCTTGCCGTCATCCTGATTGCCCTGTCAGTAGCAAATCGCGAGGCAATATCGTTCACAATCGATCCTTTTAACCCGGGTAATCCTGCCCTCTCCTACTCCGCTCCGCTTTTCGTCTGGTTGTTTGCCTCTCTGATACTCGGTTTGATCCTCGGGAGCTTGGCAACTTGGTATAATCAGGGCAAACATCGAAAACTTGCCCGTCAGCGCAAGCTCGAAGCGGAGTTATTGCGCAAGGAAGCTCGCAAGGCGTCGGCCGAGACACAGTCTACGCCAAACCTTCCTTCACTCCATTAGGTCGTGAACTCATAAATCTGGTGGAAATGGAATGAGGTCATCTTTTCGGATACAAGGAGCAAAGGCGACGGAAATGTTTATCCATTTTCAAGTCCTTTGCGACGATGTTGCCGGGAAGATGGACCATATCCTCCGGACGCCGAAACGGCTTCAAGCTGCCATATCGAACCGCTCGGCCGGGGGAAAGACCCCGCCCTTCGCGTCTCTCCTCGCCTCTTCTTGCCGTTTCAGGCGCCATTTCCACCAGATTTATGAGTTTACGACCTAAAACAACCGTCAAGGATATGAAATGAAACTGATCTCCCCGGCCGAGGTCGATGGGCTATTGAAGTGGCCGGATATGATCGACGCACTCGAACAGGCTTTCCGTCAGGGAGTGATTCAGCCTGTACGCCATCATCACACCGTCAATCGCCCGGATGGCGCCGCTTCCACGCTGCTGCTGATGCCTGCCTGGTCCGACTTCAACGCTTTGGGGGATTCCTCAAAAGGCTATATGGGTGTGAAGATCGTTACCGTATCCCCGGACAATGGTGCCATTTCGAAACCAGCTGTCATGGGTGTGTATCTTTTGCTTGACGGCAAGACCGGCGAACCGCAGGCGCTCATTGACGGACAGCGGCTTACCCTGTGGCGCACTGCAGGCGCATCGGCGCTCGCAGCTCGGTATCTGGCTCGTGAAGATGCGTCCAATCTCGTCGTGCTCGGAGCGGGTGCGCTTTCGGGATTTCTCGCACGCGCGCACAGTGCCATCCGTCCTATCACGAAAATATCCATCTGGAACCGCAACCTCGCTGGTGCCGAGAAAGTTGCTGCAGAACTCGCTGCGGATGGCTTCAACGCCAAGGCTGTGAACGACAAGCATGAGGCAATCGCCGAAGCCGATATCATAACTGCCGGCACGCTTTCGACTGAACCATTGATCCTTGGCGAACACTTGAAACCCGGCGCCCATGTGGATCTCATTGGAGCATTCACGCCTTCGATGCGCGAAAGCGATGACGAATGCGTCAAACGGGCGCGCGTTTTTGTCGATACCAAGGACGGTGCGCTGAAGGAGGGCGGTGATATCGTGCAACCGATCAAGGCGGGCGTCATCACCGAAAGCCATGTCATCGGCGATCTTTTTGACCTGACGCGCGGCACGATCAAGGGGCGCCAATCCCCGAGCGAAATCACGCTGTTCAAATCGGTTGGCGCCGCTCTGGAAGACCTTGCGGCGGGCATTTTGATTTATGAAAGGGCGATCTCGGCTTCCGCCTGAACGTTTTTGCTTTCGCCTTCCCTCCTCTTGACATAGGAAACATCCAATCAACTGCGAGGGTGCACGGCTTGAAATCGTCTGGCGGAAAAATCAGGAAGGCAAAAGGGCTCGGTCCGAAAGCGAGCGCTCCGAAAGGAGCGGCGCATCGGCAAACCGCAGTGAAGCCGCGGCCGCAATTTGCCAAAGCACCCCGCGTCACCGATATCGATCCTCAGCAAAAATCCGCGCCTCGTTTGGAAGCGGCTCCAAAGCGCGTTTTGACTCGCCGTACCGGCGTACGCCCTCAGGAGCGAACCGGCCTCATCCTCGAAACCTCGCCTTCCGACGACTATGCCCTGCTTGACAGCGGCAATGGCCTCAAGCTGGAACAATACGGCCCCTACCGCATCGTCCGCCCAGAAGGACAGGCAATCTGGCTACCTGCTTGGGACAGAACGAAGTGGGACATGGCCGACGCGATATTCACCGGCAATACGGATGAGGAGGGCGTCGGACGTTGGCATTTTCCAAAAGTTCCGCTTGGTGAAACGTGGCCGCTTGCCTTTGACGGCATCCCGTTTTTCGGACGCTTTACGTCGTTCCGGCACGTCGGCGTTTTTCCTGAACAAGGCACGCATTGGTCACACATGGACCAGCTGATCCGCGACGCCAAACGCCCGGTCAAGGTGCTTAATCTTTTCGGTTATACAGGGGTCGCATCCCTTGTCGCTGCGCGAGCGGGAGCCGAGGTAACGCATGTCGATGCTTCGAAGAAAGCTATTGTCTGGGCGCGGGAAAATCAGGAGATGGCAGGGCTCTCCAGCAAACCCATTCGCTGGATATGCGAAGACGCAATGAAATTCGTCGCGCGCGAAGAGCGGCGCGGCAGTGGCTACGACATCATTCTTCTCGACCCGCCCGCCTATGGGCGCGGTCCCAATGGTGAAGTTTGGCAGCTTTTCGACAATCTGCCGGACATGGTCGATCTTTGCCGTTCGATCCTCACGCCAAAGCCGCTCGCTGTCGTTCTGACCGCCTATTCAATCCGCGCTTCGTTTTTTGCGATCCACGAATTGATGCGCGATGCGTTTACCGGGCTTGGAGGAAAGGTCGAGTCAGGCGAGCTTATCCTGCGGGAGCGTTCATCCGATCGTGCCCTTTCCACCTCTCTTTTCAGCCGCTGGAGCGCTTGATGAACAACCAGGATGATCATCGGCGCGGCAGCGGACTGGTTCGCCCTGGCAGGGTCAAGGAGGTCACCAGCCTCACCAATCCGATCGTCAAGGACTTACGCTCGTTGGCGATCAAAAAATTCCGCGACCAGCAGGGCCTTTTCCTCGCCGAAGGACTGAAACTCGTCATTGATGCCCTTGACCTGGGCTGGACAATCAAGACCCTCGTTTATTCAAAAGCAGGCAAGGGCAATTCGCTGGTAGAGCCAGTAGCCGCGCGCACCATCGCCAAGGGCGGCGACGTCCTTGAGGTCAGTGAAAAGGTTATTGCTGCCATAACGCGTCGCGATAACCCGCAAATGGTTGTCGGTGTTTTCGAACAGAAGGTGCAGTCCTTGCCGGCGATCAAACCGCAAGGCAATGAGGTCTATGTGGCACTCGACCGTGTGCGCGATCCCGGAAATCTCGGCACGATTATTCGAACCGCGGACGCAGCAGGCGCAAAGGGCATCATTCTCATTGGGGACACCACTGATCCGTTCTCGCTGGAAACGATCCGAGCCACGATGGGCTCGGTATTTGCAATGCCTGTCATACGCGCGACTGAAGCCGAGTTTCTCTCCTGGCGAAAAGGTTTCTCTGGCCTAGTTGTTGGAACACATCTGAAAGGTGCCGTCGATTATCGAACGATCCCCTATGCCAATAAACCGGTCGTTTTGTTAATGGGGAACGAGCAACAGGGCTTGCCGGATCAATTGGCTTCATCCTGCGACAAGCTCGCGCGTATCCCGCAGGAGGGCCGTGCCGATTCGCTCAATCTCGCCATTGCGACCGGCGTCATGTTGTTCGAGATCCGGCGCGACGCATTGAAACTTGCCCCTGACATTTGAGAAAATGGATTTATGAAAAGCAAAGCATTCTACAGTCTTCTGGCTATCATCGCCTTCGCCACGTTCAGTGATCAGATCGTCAAGTATCTCATCGAGACCGGCATGGACTATCAGCAGCAAATCGATCTCCTGCCTTTTCTCGCGTTATTTCGCGTGCACAATGATGGGATCGCCTTCTCGATGTTAAGCGGGTTCGGTGATACAGCGCTGATAGCCCTGACGATCATCGTCATTTGTTTTGTCAGTTATCTGTGGTGGAGCACGGCGTCCACGCGCTGGATTTCACGGTTTGGTTTTGCCCTTATCATTGGTGGTGCGATGGGCAATCTCATCGACCGCATCCTACATGGGTATGTCATAGATTATTTTCTTTTCCACCTGCCGTCATGGTCGTTTGCCGTCTTCAATCTCGCTGACGCTTACATATCGGTTGGCGCAGCATTGGTTGTAATCGAGGAAATTTTTGTCTGGTTGCGCGACCGGCGGACGGGCGGCGGGCAAACCGGCAAAAATTGAAGCGAAACTGGGTAATTAGCCCATTGTCACGTCATGTAGCCGTCATCCAATTGTTGTATTCAACGAACGAACGAATACCGATAAATCTCCTGGATGAGCCAAATCGATATGACCATCGCCTTGCTTGAATCGGCTTCAATCACTAAAGATCAACGCGTGATGTCGCACGTTGATTCAACTCCCTCGCCGTTTACGGCGCCACACCTTGCATCGGTGCTTGGACGCATCGGCACGATGGAGGTTTGCCTCGCGCAAACGGAAGATGAAATCGCTTCGTCACAACAATTGCGCTTCAAGGTTTTTTTTGACGAATTGGGTGCCAAAGGTTCTGCCACGATGGAGCAGCGTGATGCAGACCGTTTCGATCCCTTTTGCGATCATCTCCTTGTCTATGACACCTCAATAGCCGGCCCAAAACACAAGCAGATTGTAGGCACCTATCGTCTGTTGCGCTCCGAAAAAGCTTTCGAAACCGGCGGTTTCTATTCAGCCAGCGAATTTTCGATCGAACGGCTTGTTACCGCCAAGCCGGAATTGCGCTTTCTTGAGCTTGGCCGTTCCTGTGTCCTCCCGGAATACCGGTCGAAGCGAACGGTCGAATTGCTTTGGCAGGGGATTTGGACCTATTGCCGCCATCATTCGATCGGTGTGATGTTTGGCTGCGCATCCTTCCAGGGAACGGTTCCTGCGGCGCACGCACTGCCGCTGTCCTTCCTGCAGCATAATTGCCGTGCGACACCCGACTGGGACGTTTGCGCATTGCCCGCGCTTTACCATGCGATGGATCTCGTTCCGAATGAAGCGATCAATCCAAAAGTGGCTCTCTTCGCCATGCCGCCGTTGGTCAAGGGCTATTTGAGGCTTGGCGCGATGATTGGCGATGGTGCCGTGGTCGACCATGACTTTGGTACAACCGATGTCTTCATTATTCTGCCAGTCAGCCGTATTTCGGAACGCTATGTCAGCCATTACGCTGCTGAAGCGAAGCGCTTCGTCTAGAGACCTTCGACTTAAACCGATCATCTGTGGAGAAAAGCCACAGATGAACTCGGAAGAGGTGTGTAAATTCCCCGTTAGCGAATAGATTGCTCCTGATCGAAATCAGGAGAGCGTCTTGGCCGAACTGGCAGCCATTATCGAACCGTCCCCTTACGACGCTGACATATTGGCGCGACCAACGCCGATGATGGAGCAATATATCGAGATCAAGGCGACGAATCCGGATAGTCTCTTGTTCTATCGTATGGGCGATTTCTATGAATTGTTTTTCGATGATGCGGTCGAGGCGTCGCGTGCACTCGGCATCACGCTGACAAAGCGTGGAAAGCATTTGGGCGACGATATTCCCATGTGCGGCGTACCGATCCACGCCGCCGACGATTATCTGCAGAAGCTGATCGCGCGTGGCTTTCGTGTTGCTGTATGCGAACAGATCGAAGACCCTGCGGAGGCCAGGAAACGTGGCGCGAAGTCCGTCGTCAAACGTGATGTCGTTCGATTGGTGACACCCGGCACAATTACCGAAGAAAAACTGCTCGACCCATCCGAAGCCAATTATTTGATGACGCTCGGCCGCGTAAAGGGCTCGGATAAAGGTCATTTTGCGCTTGCCTGGATTGACATATCAACCGGCACATTCCGCGTCAGCGAAACCGATCCTGGCCGGTTGCTCGCGGACATTTTGCGTGTGGATCCACGCGAATTGATTGTCGCAGATACGGTATTTCATGATCCGGATCTGCGCCCGGTCTTCGATGTCATCGGCCGGGCTGTTAGTCCGCAGCCACCCAGTTTATTTGACAGCGCTACGGCAGAAAGCCGTATCCAGCGCTATTTTGACGTCAGCACGCTGGATGGGTTTGGCCAATTCTCGCGTGCCGAGCTTTCAGCCATTTCCGGTGCTATCGCCTATGTCGAAAAGACACAGATTGCCGAACGGCCGCCGCTGATGCGGCCAGAACGGGAGTCGGAAGGTTCCTCGCTATTCATCGACCCAGCAACCCGTGCCAATCTTGAACTTCTGCGCACGCTTTCCGGTAAGCGCGAAGGAAGTCTGCTGCGAGCGATCGACAGAACGGTGACAGGTAGCGGGGCGCGGCTCCTGGCGGAACGGTTGACCGCACCTCTGACTGACCCGGCAGCGATTGCGGAACGACTGGATTCGATCTCGTTTTTCCTCCTTCGCCAACCGCTTGCAGATTTGGTGCGCGAAGCGCTGAAAGGCGTGCCCGATATGCCCCGCGCCCTGTCGCGGCTCGCAGTCGGTCGCGGCGGTCCGCGCGATCTGGGTGCACTCGCCCGCGGTCTTGAAGCAGCCGGCGATATCGCACAATTGCTGGAGCGTGAGGAACTGCCGACAGAACTCACGCGAGTGAGAGAATGTCTTCGCCAATTGCCGCTGGAATTCGCCGAACACCTTGACCGGGCACTTGCCGATGAGCTGCCGCTTCTCAAACGCGACGGCGGGTTCGTCCGGACAGCGTATCATGCCGAGCTAGACGAAATGCGGGCACTGCGGGATCATTCGCGCCGCATCATCGCCGGCCTGCAAGCCGACTACATGGAAACGACTGGCGTCAGATCGCTGAAGATCAAACACAATAATGTGCTTGGGTATTTTATCGAAGTGACCGCCAACAATGCCTCGGTCATGACCGATACGGATGAGGCCAAGAGCAAGTTCATCCACCGCCAGACCATTGCCAATGCGATGCGGTTTACTACGACGGAACTAGCAGAGCTTGAGACAAAAATAGCAAATGCCGCCGAACGCGCGCTTTCAATCGAGCTTGGCGTTTTCGACGCCTTGACCAATGAGACCGTGGCCAACGCCGACACCATTCGTGCAGGTGCTGCGGCGCTGGCAGCGCTTGACGTCTCCGTATCGCTGGCGGCTCTCTCCGAAGAACAGGGCTACTGCCGACCGCTGGTCGATGACAGCCTTGCATTCGAGATTGTGGCCGGACGGCATCCCGTTGTCGAGCAATCGCTGCGCCGGCATGCCGCCGCTCCCTTCGTTGCCAATGATTGCAATCTTTCTCCAGAAGGAGCTGGCAAGGGAGCAATATGGCTGCTGACCGGCCCGAACATGGGCGGTAAATCGACCTTTCTGCGTCAGAACGCATTGATAGCGATTCTCGCGCAGATGGGTTCGTTCGTTCCGGCCGGCTCTGCTCATATCGGCATTGTGGATCGTTTGTTCTCTCGCGTCGGCGCTTCGGACGATCTTGCGCGCGGGCGTTCTACCTTCATGGTGGAAATGGTCGAGACCGCCGCCATTCTCAACCAGGCCAGCGATCATTCGCTCGTCATCCTCGATGAAATCGGCCGCGGTACCGCTACCTTCGACGGCCTTTCGATTGCATGGGCTGCGGTTGAATACTTGCACGAAAAGAACCAGTGCAGGGCGATTTTTGCAACGCACTTCCACGAAATGACCGCACTTTCAGAAAAACTCGAACGGCTCAGCAATGTGACCATGCGCGTGAAGGAATGGGACGGCGATGTTGTGTTCCTGCATGAGGTCGCCAAGGGCGCCGCTGACCGATCATATGGCGTGCAAGTGGCACGTTTGGCTGGTCTGCCGGAAGCCGTTGTCAATCGCGCCCGCGACGTACTGCATCAGCTCGAAGCGGGAGAGACCTCTGGCAAGGCCGACAAGCTGATCGACGACTTGCCTCTGTTTTCAGTTGAAGTGAAGCGACAGGCACCCAAGCTTGTTCAAGGTAAGGATAGTGGCCTGCTTGCAGCCATGTCCACTATCAATCCGGATGAGATGACACCGCGTGAAGCGCTGGAGGCGCTCTATCGGTTGAAGGGCCTCGTCGCGAACACGACATCTTGACTGGTCTCTACGAGAAACGCGTCAAATGTAATCGTTTCGTTTGACGCAAATTCGCGCTATAGCGTGCAGCCATTATCCATAAAGACGTATTCATGAGCGCTTCAGACCTGAGACTGGAACAGATCGTCAACCCGGCCAAACTTCATCGCCAATTTGAAGAGTTGGTCACGTCAACGAACAAACTGGGCACTGCCACCGTCGAGCGTAACGACGTGTTGCAGCTTGTGAAACAGACGCTGATCGCGGGTCGCAAGTCGGCAGAAGACATGCTGATGAAGGATGCTAGCGGGACGAATTGTTCTGTCCGACTTTCTTATCTGATGGATCAGATCATTTCTGCGCTCTATGACTTCGCAGTTACCCACGTGTATCCCGCTGTGAACCCATCTACTGCGGAACGGATGACGGTTGTGGCGGTTGGCGGCTATGGTCGTGGGGGACTGGCACCCGGTTCGGATATCGATCTGCTATTCTTACTACCTTACAAACAGACACCCTGGGGTGAGCAAGTCGTCGAATATATTCTGTACATGCTGTGGGACGCCGGTCTCAAAGTCGGCCACGCGACCCGTAATCTGGATGAGTCCATCCGTCAGTCGCTGGGCGATATGACGATCCGCACCAGCATTTTGGAGGCCCGTTACCTTTGCGGGAATGAAGACCTTTTCGCCAAACTGGTGCAACGCTTTGATGCCGAGGTGGTCAAGGGTACCGGGCCGGCTTTCATCGAGGCCAAGCTTGCCGAACGTGACGCGCGTCACCGCAAGGCGGGCGAGACGCGGTATCTGGTGGAACCGAACGTCAAAGAGGGTAAAGGCGGCCAGCGCGATCTGCATACACTGTTCTGGATTGCAAAATATTACTACCGGGTGAAGACAAGTGATGAACTGGTCGACCTGGGGGTTCTTTCTCGTGCGGAACACAAGATCTTCCGTAAGGCGGAAGATCTGCTATGGGCCGTACGCTGCCATATGCATTTCTTGACCGGCAAGGCAGAGGAACGCCTTTCGTTCGATATCCAGGGCGAGATCGCCCGGCGGCTCGGCTACACCGCCCATCCCGGTCTGCGAGACGTCGAGCGGTTCATGAAACACTACTTCCTTATCGCGAAGGAGGTCGGTGATCTTACGCGGATCATCTGCGCCGCTCTGGAAGAAGAGCAAGCCAAGCACGTCCCTGGTTTCAACCGTATTTTCCTCACCTTTTCGCGCCGCAAGCGAAAACTCCCCGGCACCAGTGATTTCGTCGTCGACAATCACCGCATCACCATTGCCAATGACGATGTCTTCCGGAAAGACCCCGTCAATATAATCCGCCTGTTTCGGCTGGCGGACCAGCATGGCCTGGAGTTCCACCCCGACGCTATGCAGCTGGTGTCGCGTTCGCTGTCGCTGATCAAAGCTGATCTGCGGGAAAACCCCGAGGCAAACAGGCTTTTTCTGGAAGTGCTGACCTCGGAGCGCAACCCCGAGCTCATCCTGCGGCGAATGAATGAATCGGGCGTACTTGGCAAAATCATTCCCGATTTCGGCAAGGTCGTCGCGATGATGCAATTCAACATGTATCATCACTATACTGTTGATGAACATCTGTTGCGCTGTATCGCAGTCATGTCGGAAATCGACCACGGCGATCTTGGACAGGAACACCCTCTTGCCAATCAGATCATGCCCGGTTTGAAAAAAGACCGGCAGGTCCTCTACGTGGCGCTGCTCCTTCACGATATTGCCAAGGGAAGGCCGGAAGACCACTCCATTGCCGGCGCGAGGATCGCCCGGCGGATTTGCCCTCGTCTGGGCCTGTCACAGGCCGACACGGAAACCGTTGCCTGGCTCGTCGAACAGCATTTGACGATGAGTAGAGTGGCGCAGTCGCGCGATCTCAATGACCGCAAGACGATCGAAGATTTTGCTGAGATTGTCCAAACCCTCGACCGGATGAAACTGCTGCTGGTTCTGACCATCTGCGATATCAAAGCTGTCGGGCCAGGAGTCTGGAATGGCTGGAAGGGCCAGTTGTTACGCAATCTCTTCTATGAAACGGAATTGATGCTGACTGGCGGATTTTCGGAAGTCTCCCGCAAGGAGCGCACCGATCACGCCCGGACGCAGCTCGACAATGCGCTGTCATCCTGGCCGCAGATTGAGCGTCAGTCATACCTCGCATTGCACTATCAAAACTACTTGTTGACCGTCAGCCTCGAAGATCAGATTCGCCATGCCAATTTTGTACGCGAGACCGATGCCAGCGGCAAAGCACTCGCCACCATGGTAAAAACCCATGATTTCGAGGGTGTAACAGAGATCACTGTGCTGTCACCCGATCACCCGCGCCTGCTTTCAATCATAGCAGGTGCCTGTGCCGGGGCCGGCGCCAACATTGTCGATGCGCAGATCTTTACGACTAGCGACGGGCGCGCACTTGATACGATCCTTATAAGCCGCGAATTCCCGACCGACGACGATGAACGGCGGCGCGCCATGCGCGTCGGCCGCCTGATCGAAGACGTGCTTTCCGGGAAGTCCTACCTGCCGGAGATGCTGGCAAGCCGCACCAAACCGAAGCGCGCGGTCAAAGCCTTCCGCATCACGCCGCGTGTCGAGATAAACAATACGCTGTCCAACAAATTCACTGTCATCGAAGTGGAAGGCCTGGACCGTCCCGGTGTTCTCTCTGAGATAACCGGTACTATCTCTGACCTCTCACTCGATATTGCCTCTGCACACGTGACGACCTTCGGTGAAAAGGTCATCGACGTGTTCTATGTCACCGATCTTGTCGGTCACCAGATCACCAATACGACACGCCAGAATCGTATCCGTAAGAAGCTGCTTGCGCTCTTTGGCGAAGGAGACATCACGACCGCCCAGCCGCAACGGCAAAACATCCTCATGACGGCTGAATAGAATGAGCTTGGTCAAGAAATTTGCAACAGTTGCATCCGGCACATTGATGAGCCGCGTCTTCGGTTTCACGCGCGAAATGCTGATGGCCTCTGCGTTGGGCACAGGACCTGTCGCCGATGCTTTCAATGCTGCCTTCCGTTTTCCAAACACGTTCCGGCGGCTCTTCGCGGAAGGCGCGTTCAACTCTGCTTTCGTGCCCTTGTTCGCCAAGGAAATCGAAGCCAATGGGCTCGATGGAGCGCGTCGTTTTTCCGAAGAGGTATTCGGGGTCCTTTTCACCGTGCTGCTCGGCCTGACGATCCTGATGGAACTGTCAATGCCGCTGATCGTCCGCTTCGTCATAGCTCCGGGCTTCGTGGCTGACCCGATGAAGTTCGACAACACCGTATCAATGGCGATCATCATGTTCCCCTACCTCGCCTGCATGTCGCTCGCCGCCATGATGAGCGGGATGCTGAATTCATTGCATCGCTATTTCGCTGCGGCGATCGCTCCCGTTTTCCTGAATGTCATTCTCATCGGCGTGCTCGGCTATGCCTGGTGGAAGGGCCAAGACGGCAGGGCGGTAGGCTATGCACTGTCCTGGGGAGTCATGGTCTCCGGCGTGGTTCAGCTGGCCATTGTCTGGTTCGCGGTGCGTAATGCTGGCATTTCCATCGGATTCCGGTTGCCCCATATAACCGCCAACGTCAAACGCCTCCTGATACTGGCCTTCCCCGCCGCCGTAACTGGCGGCATCACGCAAATCAATTTGTTGATCAACACGAACATCGCTTCAGCAAAATCGGGTGCCATCTCGTCTCTGGCCTATGCTGACCGTATCTATCAATTGCCGCTCGGTGTCGTCGGCATAGCGGTCGCGACAGTTCTCCTGCCCGAACTGGCGCGTGCGCTGCGCTCTGGAAATCTGAAGGAAGCAGGCAGCCTGCAGAACCGCTCAGTCGAGTTCACATTATTTCTTACGCTTCCTGCTGCTGCCGCCCTGTTGGTGATGTCCGAACCGATCGTTCGGATGCTGTACGAACGCGGCAATTTCTCCACCGCATCGACGCACACTGTCGGCAATATCCTGGCGATCTACGGGCTTGGCCTCCCGGCATTCGTCCTGATCAAAGCCTTCTTGCCGGGGTTTTTCGCCCGTGAAGATACCCGCACGCCGATGATCTTTGCGGCCATTGCCGTCATTGTGAACGTTAGTCTCGCACTGACGCTATTTCCGATCATGGCAGAGACCGGCATCGCAACGGCCGAGATAGTCGCCGGTTGGACGAACGCAATTCTACTTTTCATTACCCTCGTCTGGCGGGGACATTGGGGGCGCGACATCCCTCTGCTTACCCGCATACCACGACTGATTGTTTCCGCCGGTCTCATGGGCCTTGCACTCTATTGCGCAATTCGCTGGATGGGTCCGGCTCTTGAACCGCATGCGCCTTTGCACACGCAAGCCGTCGCAGTCGTATCGCTGGTCGGGTTGTCGATGATCCTCTACTTTGCGCTCGCTTTCGGGACAGGTGGTGCCAGCTTCGGGATGATCCGCCGGAATGTGAAACGAGGAACAAAAACGCCTGAGGATGGGTCGTGAGCCGGTTTATCGGTATGATCACACTTGTCGTGCGCGATTATGACGAGGCGATTGCCTGGTACACAGAGGTGCTCGGCTTTTCGCTTGTCAACGATACGGCGCTTTCCGAAACAAAACGTTGGGTTGTCGTCGCGCCAGGGAATGTTGACACCCGGCTATTGCTGGCGAAAGCGGATGACGACAGACAGAAAGCCCGCGTCGGCAACCAGACCGGCGGCCGCGTCGCACTGTTTCTGCATACGGATGATTTCCCGGTGGACCACGCGAAGATGGTGGAGGCGGGCGTACATTTTCTTGACGAACCTCGCCATGAGACCTATGGCAGCGTCGCTGTGTTCGAAGACCTCTACGGTAATAAATGGGATCTGCTGGAGCTCAAATGAAGGTTGGTATCGATTGGGCTTGAATAGAGCGTCTCCCTCTGCCAAAAGCTCGGTTTCATTGCTGTCGGAGCCTTAGAAGCCCGATCCCCGAACGATCAAGGACGATTTTATGAGCACGTTTGAACCGCTCGTCTTTTCCGGTGTCCAGCCTACCGGCAACCTGCATCTTGGCAACTATCTCGGCGCGATCCGTCGCTGGGTTGCTTTGCAGGAAAGCAGCAAATGCATCTACTGTGTTGTGGACCAGCACGCGATTACCCCTCCCATTTCCGTCTGGGGCGGGCCGGCCGAACTCATGCGCAATACGCGTGAGGTCACCGCGGCTTTCCTTGCTTCTGGCATCGATGCAAAAGAGAACATCGTTTTCAACCAGAGCCGCGTGCATCAGCATGCCGAGCTGGCATGGGTTTTCAACTGCATTGCCCGGATGGGTTGGCTCAACCGCATGACCCAGTTCAAGGACAAGGCCGGTAAGGATCGTGAAAATGCGTCCGTCGGTCTGTTCGCATACCCGAACCTGATGGCGGCGGACATCCTTGTCTACCGCGCCACGCACGTACCCGTCGGTGAAGACCAGAAGCAGCATCTGGAGCTGACGCGCGACATCGCCCAGAAGTTCAACACAGATTTTTCGGATCGGATCGCTGAACTCGGGCTTGGTGTTGAAACACAATCGGGTGATGAAACGATTTCCAGTTTCTTTCCGCTGACCGAACCGGTCATCGGCGGGCCAGCAGCACGCGTCATGAGCTTGCGCGATGGGACCAAGAAGATGTCAAAGTCCGATCCATCGGACCTCTCGCGCATCAACCTGACAGACGATGTGGATACGATCTCGAAAAAGATCCGGAAGGCCAAGACCGATTCGGAACCTCTGCCATCCGAGCTCGAAGGATTGAAGGATCGGCCAGAAGCTGACAATCTCGTCGGTATCTATGCTGCATTGGTCGACAGCGACAAGGCCACCGTGATCCGCGATTTCGGCGGACAGCAATTCTCAACCTTCAAGCCCGCCCTTGCTGACCTCGCGGTGGAAAAGCTTGCGCCGATCGCTGCGGAAATGCGGCGAATTTCTGCGGACCCCGGCTTTGTCGATGCCGTCCTCAAAGATGGTGGCGAGCGTGCGAGCGTTCTTGCAGAGAAGACGATGCACAATGTCCGTGATATTATCGGATTTCTGCAGAACTAGACTACGCCAGGGAAAGCCTTGCGGACGATCAATGCTTAGGGCAGGTTGCGCACATGGTATCAAGACGTCTTAGCCGCGAAGCCGGCCACCGCCGCAAATTTCTGGCCGTCATTGACGAGACGCCGGAATGCGAGCGTGCAGTTGCCTACGCCTCGCGCCGGGCCAAGACGACCGGCGGCGTACTCTTGCTGCTGTTCGTTATCGATTCAGCAGACTTTCAGCAGTTTCTCGGGGTTGAACAGATCATGCGTGCGGAAGCCCAGGAACGGGCCAATTCGACGCTCAGCAAGTTTGCCGCCAGCGTCCGGGAAACAATAGGGATCGAGTCGGAACTTGCTGTCCGCGAAGGCATTACATCCGACGAGATTCGGAAGCTGATCGAAGAAGATCAGGATATCGCCATCCTTGTCCTGGCGGCAGGTTCCGGCAAGGACGGACCTGGCCCGCTGGTTCAATCGTTGGCAGGACGGGAATCCTTTTCCATTCCAGTTACGGTCGTGCCCTATAATCTGTCTGATGAGGATATCGACGCGATTACCTGATTACGTCGACCAAACGTGATATAATCCTGACTTGAAGAGAGTGGTTTAAAGGCCTATATGCCTATTTGAATAGTTCTAAACTAGATATGCGAGATCTGCCATGTTCATCCAGACCGAAGCAACGCCCAATCCAGCGACCTTGAAGTTCCTGCCTGGAAAGGTGGTGCTTGAAGAAGGAACCGCCGATTTTCGCGACGCCGCAAGTGCTGGCGAATCTTCACAGCTTGCTGGCAAGATTTTTGGCGTCCCGGGCGTCACCGGCGTATTTTTTGGCTATGACTTTGTCACTGTCACCAAGAGCGAGGGCCCTGAGTGGCAGCACCTCAAACCTGCCATTCTAGGTGCGATCATGGAGCATTTCATGTCCGGCGCACCGGTCATGGCCAATGTCAGCCAGATCGCTGACACCGCCCAGCGGGAGACCGATGGTGAATTCTTCGACAGCGCCGATACCGAGATCGTCGATACAATCAAGGAACTTCTTGAAACCCGCGTCCGTCCCGCTGTTGCTCAGGACGGCGGCGACATCACATTCCGCGGTTATGAAAACGGTACGGTGTTTCTGCACATGAAAGGCGCTTGCTCGGGCTGCCCATCGTCCACCGCGACGCTGAAGCACGGCATCCAGAACCTGTTGAAGCATTTCGTTCCGGAAGTTCAGCAAGTCGAGTCGATCTGAATTTTCAGTTTTGTGATACAAAAAAGGCCGCTCAAAGCGGCCTTTTTTGTTGTCTAGTTTACCGCGCCAGGGCCTGGTATCGCACCGGGCGGGCACTTTCCGAGAATGATCATGCCGAGCACTTCGTCCTCATTGACATCGCCAACCTTGGCAGTGCCAACCACCTGACCGTTTTTCATCACCGCCACGCGATCAGCGAGGTGGAACACGTCATGAATATCGTGGCTGATCAGAAAGATACCGATGCCTTCACTCTTCAGTTGCTTGATCAGTTCGCCGACCTGCGCGGTTTCCTGCGGTCCCAGCGCCGCAGTCGGCTCGTCCATGATCAGTATCCGGGCGTTGAACAAGATCGCGCGTGCAATCGCCACAGATTGGCGCTGACCACCCGAAAGTGCCTTGACCGGGTCCTTGAAACGCTGGAATCGTGGATTGAGCCTACCCATGACTTCGCGGGCGCTGTGCTCCATCGCGACGTCATCGAGAGTGCCCCAGGGCGTCATCAACTCACGGCCGAGATAAAGATTGGCGGCCGTATCCACATTGTCCGCGAGTGCCAGGGTTTGATAGATCGTTTCGATGCCATAGGCCTTGGCATCACGCGGATTGTTGATTGCCGCTTCTTCTCCGTTGACCTTGATCGTACCATTGTCACGCTTGTAGGCGCCCGACAGTATCTTGATCAGGGTCGATTTTCCGGCACCGTTGTGACCGAGAAGCGCAACGACTTCACCCGGAAAAAGATCGATCGAAGCTCCGTCGACTGCACGGATGCCACCAAAGGCAATCGAGATATCTTCCATATCGATGAGAGGCGTTTGTGTGTTGGTCATGATTGTTCCTCCCTCAAGCTGTACGGCGGCGGTAAATTGTGTCCAGCCAGACGGCCACGACAAGAACCAGACCGACAACGATATTCTGCAGTGGCGTATCGAGACCGAGCAGAACCATGCCCGAGCTTAGTGATTGCATCAGCACCGCGCCGATCATGGCGCCGGCGATGGTGCCGACACCGCCAGCCAAGGACGTTCCGCCGATAACGGCGGCGGCGATGGTAAGGAGTTCGTCGAGAGTGCCTTGTGCATTGGTTGCGGCATTGAGACGAGCGGTGGAAATGGCACCCGCAATGGCGCAGAGAATCCCCATAATGATGAAAATCTTCATCGTCACCCAGCGCGTATTGATACCCGCAAGATCTGCGGCTTCCGGATTGCCACCCATGGCGAAGACGTAACGGCCAAAACGGGTGCGCGTCGACAGGAACGTCATGATGAGACCCGCAGCAACAGCAATCAGCACCGGAATTGCAATGCCGTGTGAGATGAACAGCCCCCCATCGGGAATTGTGATGTTGTTGGTTTCGGCATATTTACGGACGATGCCGATCGGCCAGTAGTATGCATTGGCAACGGCGACCGCGCCGAGCACAAGAACGCACCCCACGGCAGCCATGAAGGCTTCAGCCCATACAGGACGACGGGGAAAGTTGAACCGTTTACGCTGGCGCCTACCATTAATTATCATCCCGACTATGGCGATACAGACGACGACGCCAACAACCCAACTCCAGAATGCACCAATTGAACCCTCGGGGCCTCCGCCCATAAGACGGAACGTCGAGTCCATTGGCGCAACCGTGCGGCCCGAGGTAACCCACCAGGCAGCGCCACGCCATACGAGAAGACCACCAAGCGTGACGATAAAAGCCGGCACGCCCAGAAATGCAATGATAAAGCCCTGAAATCCGCCGATGAGCGCGCCGGTGATGACGCCAACACCAAGCGCAATGATCCATGTGGCCGGATGCTCGAAACCAATAAGCCTTGGCAGAAACTCGGCTTGTGTCACACCCATGATCATGCCGACAAAACCGAGAATCGAGCCCACAGACAGATCGATGTTACGGGTAACGATGATCAGCACCATCCCGGTCGCCATGACTGCAACTGAGGATGTCTGAACAGACAGGTTCCAAAGGTTGCGTGGCGTCAGAAACTGACCGCCCGAGAGAAACTGGAAGGCAAGCCAGATAATGACCAGCGCTGCGATCATGCCGAGAAGACGGGTGTCAAGTTCAGTCGCCTTGAAGAATCTGGCAACAATGCCGAGCTCCGACGAACGGGCCCGATCGAGGCTGATGGCCGGATCACTCATTAAACTCTCCCAGTTTTATTGTCTTCTTAAAACGCCGCCGATCCAGTGGACCAGCGGCGTTCAATTTAGCAGATTTAACGATGTTACTTGCAGGCTGGTACTGAACCTGCCTTCACGCCCTGACAGACCACGTCCTTCTTCACCCAGCCAGCGTCGATGACGACGTCGAGATTATCCTTGGTGACCGGAACCGGAGTGAGGAAGACAGCGTTGACCTCAACCTTGTTGACGCCGCCAGCAAACTTCTGAACGTTCGGGATTTCTTCCATCTTCTTGCCATCTGCGAGGGCCGAGGCGATGCCTGCGGCTTGCTTCCCAAGTTCACGGGAATCCTTCCAGATCGTCACGGTCTGCGTGCCGAGTGCTACGCGGTTAAGTGCGGCGAAATCGGCATCCTGACCGGAAACAGGAACTGTGCCGGCAAGGCCCTGAGCCTGCAGCGCTGCGATAGCGCCGCCGGCTGTTCCATCGTTTGCGGCAACGACGGCATCGACCTTGTTGTCATTGGCAGTCAGGAACTGTTCCATGTTCTTCTGGGCGTTGGCAGGAAGCCAGCCATCCGTATAGGCTTCACCGACGTTCTTGATCTTGCCGGAGTCTATGGCCTCTTTCAGTACTTCCTGGGCGCCGGAGAAAAGGAAATCCGCGTTCGGATCAGCGGAGCTGCCCTTGATGAAGACGTAATTGCCTTCAGGCTTCACGGCAAATACGCCACGTGCCTGCATGCGGCCAACTTCCTTGTTGTCGAACGTGATGTAGAACGCATCCTTGTTTTCGATCAGGCGATCATAGCCTACGACCGGAATTCCTTCGGCAACGGCCTTCTCGACTGCAGGTCCGATGGCGCTCGAATCCTGCGCCAAAATGATCAGGGCATTGGCACCTTGCGAAATCAGGCTTTCAACGTCGGTCAGTTGTTTGGACGCAGAGGACTGCGCATCTGCCGAGATGTACTTGTCGCCATTGGCTTCCAGTGCTTTTTTGATCGCGGCTTCATCAGTCTTCCAGCGCTCTTCCTGAAAATTCGACCACGAGACGCCGACGATCTTGTCCTTTGCCACAACGGGGCCGGCAAATGATACAGCAAGGACAGCTGCCCCCGCCAATGCGGTTGCATATTTCTTCATGGTAACCCTCCCGGTGCATTTAGCACGTTGACTGAATGAATGCAGGCACTTTACCTCCGGCCAGCATCGCAAACCCCTTTAATTCGAGGCTCGAAAAAAATAGTGACTTAAAAGCATTTACGTGTCAACTTAGATTTTCGTAGCATGGCTCACCGCGCCGCATGGGGTATTGTGGTGCACTGGAATCAGGTTTTTGGGAGGAAATCGTTTGTTCCTAGATGAGATTGCGCGTCCTGACGACGTCAGGCGGCAGAACCGACGGCTTGTGCTCGCTACGTTGCGGCGTCACGGACTGCTTTCTCGCACAGACATCGTGGCGCAGACCGGCCTCAGTCCGTCCACTGTCTCCGCCATCACGACCGCGCTCATTTCGGAGGGAATTATAGCCGAGAGCCGCGACGGCGATATCATCGCCAATCGGCGTGGACGCCCTCAGGTGGCACTAACGCTGAACCCGGCGGTAGCGACGGTTGCGACCGTCGAACTCGCGCTCAATCTCGTTCATGCCGTTCTGTTCGACTACAAGGGCCAGATGATCGCCGAGGAATTCCACCGCGTTTCAACACTCGATGCAAAGTCGGATGATCTGATCCATTCCATATGCCTGATGCTTGACAATCTGCTCGAAAGCCGTCCGTCCAATGCGGGCCCTCTCATGCATATTTCGATGGGCGTGCAGGGCGTGACCGACGCGGCAAGAGCAACCATGCTATGGTCGCCGATCACTCCGGACATCAACATTGCTTTCGGCGAGGTACTTTCGAAGCGATACGACGTCACCGTCGCTGTTGCCAATGACTGCAACATGATTGCCGAGGCGCTGCGCTGGACTGATCCTGAGCACTACGCAGAGGACTTTGCGGCAATCCTCCTATCCCACGGGATCGGCATGGGACTTTACCTGAAGGGCAAGCCCTTTCTCGGCGCTCACTCCTCCGCCGCGGAGTTCGGTCACATGTTGCATGTACCAAATGGCGCACTTTGCCGTTGCGGACGTCATGGCTGTATCGAAGCCTATGCCAGTGACTATGCCATTTTGAGGAGGACATCCGGTCAGGACGAGAAAGACCAGCCGGCACAGGATGTGGATCCGGCAATCTATGACGAGGTTGCAAACAGGGCCCGCACCCGCGATGGCGAAGAACGTGCTGCTTTCCGCAAGGCAGGTCAGGCAATAGGTTCAGGTTTGCGGAGCCTGTTTTCCCTGATCGACCCGATTCCTGTGGCCTTGGTTGGATCAGGCGCAGCTGTTTTCGACCTTATCGAAGACGACTTGCGCGATATTGTTTCCGGTACCTCCGGCTGGGGAGCAGCGCAGGAGTTGAGTATACGTTGCTATCCGGATGAACATCCGCTGATCCTGCAAGGCTGCATGATGACTTCTCTGCTTCACCTCGATACACAGGTTTTTGCACCAGGCGACGCAGGTGATACGCCAATCAAGCGGGCAATTTGAACAGAATTCAGGAGGAGAATCCATGTATCTTGGCCTTGATTTGGGCACGTCCGGCGTCAAGGCGCTCTTGATCGGCGAAGACCAATTGGTCATCGGATCCGGAACCGGGACGCTCGATATTTCACGACCGCATTCCGGCTGGTCGGAGCAGGATCCATTGCATTGGATCAAGGCCACCGAAGACGCAATTCAGACCCTCAAAACCACGCACGCCAAAGAGCTTGCTGCGGTCAAAGGTATCGGCCTATCCGGCCAGATGCATGGCGCGACGCTGCTCGACAGCAATGACCAGGTACTTCGTCCCTGCATTCTGTGGAACGATACGCGCAGCCACAAGGAGGCTGCCGAACTCGACAGCGATCCGAAGTTTCGGGCGCTGAGCGGCAACATTGTTTTTCCAGGGTTCACCGCACCAAAGGTCGTCTGGGTCAGGAACAACGAGCCGGAGACGTTTACCAAGCTGCGCCGCGTGCTGTTGCCAAAAGATTATTTGCGGTTGTGGCTCACCGGGGAACACGTGTCGGAAATGTCGGATGCGGCGGGCACGTCATGGCTCGATGTCGGCAAGCGCGCATGGTCGTCGGAGCTTCTCGCAGCAACCGGTCTCGATATCAGCCACATGCCTTCGCTGGTTGAGGGGACCGAAGTCTCCGGCACCCTCAAGACTGATCTCGCTTCCCGGTGGGGCATGGGCAGCAGCGTTGTGGTTGCCGGCGGAGCAGGCGACAATGCCGCTTCGGCCTGCGGCATGGGGACGGTCGGCGAAGGCCACGCCTTCGTCTCGCTCGGAACATCCGGCGTGCTCTTCGCTGCCAATGGCTCTTATCTGCCAAATCCGCAGAGCGCGGTTCACACATTCTGCCATGCCCTGCCCGATACCTGGCACCAGATGGGTGTTATCCTGTCGGCAACCGATGCCCTGAATTGGTACGCCGGCATTACATCACGCAAACCTGCCGAACTTACCGGAGAACTGGGCGACGATCTGCGTGCGCCGTCTGGCGTGACCTTCCTGCCGTATCTTTCCGGTGAACGTACGCCGCTCAACGATTCCGCAATTCGGGGTTCGTTTCAAGGGCTTGAGCATGCTAGCGACCGCGCGGTCCTCACACAGGCAGTCTTGGAAGGCGTGGCTTTCGCATTTCGCGATTGCCTCAACGCACTTGCGGCGGCGGGCACCAAGCTCGATCGTGTTACCGCGGTCGGTGGCGGGTCACGCTCGACCTATTGGCTTAAAGCCATCGCAACTGCGCTGAATATCCCCATCGATGTGCCAGCGGACGGCGATTTCGGTGCGGCTTTCGGTGCCGCACGCCTCGGATTGATCGCCGCAGAAAAAGCTGACCCACGGGCGATTTGCGCCGCGCCTGCGACCGACTACACGATCGAACCGGAAGCCCATCTCATCGGCGATTTCGACGCGGCGTACAATCGCTACCACAATCTTTACCCAGCATTAAAAGGAGTTCAATCATGAGCAGCGGATTTTTCGGCGACGTAAAACCAGTCAAGTATGAAGGGCCGGACAGCACCAATCCGCTCGCCTATCGCTTTTACAATCCCGACGAAATCGTTCTTGGCAAACGGCTCGAGGACCACTTGCGATTTGCCGTAGCCTATTGGCACTCATTCGTCTGGCCGGGCGGCGATCCGTTCGGGGGACAGACCTTCGAGCGTCCCTGGTTCAACGATACGATGGATGGGGCCAAGCTCAAGGCAGACGTGGCATTCGAAATGTTCTCGATCCTCGGCGCGCCCTACTTCTGCTTTCACGATGCCGACGTGCGCCCGGAAGGCGACAGCATTGCCGAAAGCGACAAGCGCCTGCATGAAATCGCTGATTATTTTGCAGCAAAGATGGAAAAGACCGGCACCAGGCTTCTGTGGGGCACCGCCAACCTCTTTTCCAACCGCCGCTACATGTCGGGCGCCGCGACCAACCCTGACCCGGATGTCTTTGTCTATGCCGCCGCGACGGTGAAAACGTGTATCGATGTGACGCAAAAGCTGAAGGGCGAGAACTACGTTCTTTGGGGCGGACGCGAAGGCTACGAAACGCTGCTCAACACCGACATGAAGCGCGAACTCGACCAGATGGGGCGGTTTTTGAGCCTCGTTGTCGACTACAAGCACAAGATCGGCTTCAAGGGCGCGATCCTGATCGAACCGAAGCCACAGGAGCCAACCAAGCATCAGTATGATTACGATGCCGCGACGGTCTATGGTTTCCTCAAGCGTTTCGGCCTCGAGAAAGAGGTCAAGGTCAATCTGGAACAGGGCCACGCCATCCTCGCCGGGCATTCCTTCGAGCATGAAATCGCCACGGCAGCCGCGCTTGGCATTTTCGGTTCGATCGACATGAACCGCAATGACTACCAGTCTGGCTGGGATACGGATCAGTTCCCGAACAACGTCCCTGAAGTGGCCGTCGCCTATTACGAAATTCTGAAAGCTGGCGGCTTTACGTCCGGCGGCACGAATTTCGACGCGAAGCTGCGTCGCCAGTCGCTCGATCCGCAGGATCTGCTGATCGCCCATATCGGCGGCATGGATACTTGCGCGCGGGGCCTCAAGGCAGCGGCGAAGATGGTCGAGGACAAGGTTTTGACCGGGTTCGTCGATGATCGCTATGCCGGCTGGTCGACACCGCAAGCGCAGGACATGCTCTCGGGCAAGGTTTCACTTGAAGAGATCGCAAAGCAGGTCAATGACAGCAACCTGCAGCCGCAGCCACGCTCCGGCCGCCAGGAATATCTGGAAAACGTCGTCAACCGCTACGTTTGAAGTTGCGGGTAAAGGAATAAGTTCTCAGCTGAGAACTTATTCCTTTAGCATTTTGGGAATAGAACTAGCGAATCTTTGTGCGGGTTTACTCCGTTTTTGCGTGAAAACGAGCTATTCTTGCGTCAAATCTGCCAAAACTTATCCCGAATTTCGTGGCGAAATCGTGGCTTTTTTGTGGGGTCAGGACACAGTTGGGGCAGTGGTTTTCGCGACGGCCGATGCCGATTATCTCTCCCCTTGCGGGAGAGGATGAGATTTTCAAGTTTGGGGTAGTGCAGATGCATGACCCGTGTGCGTGGTTCGACAGGCTCACCGTGAGGGTGCTCGCGGGCTGCAACGCTAATCACCACGCTTCATATCCCGGCCCTGCAATCTCCACCTTCCTAATGGTGAGCCTGTCGAACCACGCACATGGGTCACGCCCGCCGCGGCCCTCCCCAAGGGAAGGATAAGCTTCGGCGCTCTAAACGTGCTGGCCGCCGTTGATATGGATCTCGGATCCCGTCACGTATGATGACGATTCGGTGCACAGGAAGTAGATCGTTTCAGCCACCTCGGCCGTTTTTCCCAGCCGCCGCAATGGCAGATGCTCGATCATTTTGTCGGTGCCGGGAGACAAAATCGCCGTATCGATTTCACCCGGTGCAATTGCATTGACGCGAATGCCATGCGGCCCGAAGTCTGACGCCATTTCACGTGTGAGAGATGCCAATGCCGCCTTGGAGGTGGCATAGGCGGTGCCCGCGAAAGGATGGACGCGGCTGCCGGCAATCGAGGTCACATTCACCACCGACCCCTGTGCCGCCTCAAGTTCGGCAAAGAGGCCCCGCGCCAGCATGATGGGCGCGAAGAAGTTCACCTGGAATACGCTCATCCATGTCTGCATGGGGGTCTCGATGGAATCGAGACGGGCGCCCGAACTATTCTTCGGTGAAATACCGGCATTGTTGACCAGCGCATTGAGCTTACCGCCCTCCATGGCGAGCCTCTGCCTGATTTCGGACACCGCATGATCGACATCGGCGGGGTCTGCGAGATCGACTTTTATGTGATCGTCGGGACCAGCCGGCCAAGGGCAATTATCGTCGAAGCTCTGACGGGAACAGGTGATGACGCGCCAACCGGCGCGCGAGAAGCGTTTGACAGTGGCGTGGCCGATACCGCGGCTCGCGCCCGTCAGGACAAGTACCTTGCGTGGTTCTTCGTTGGTCATGGAAATACTCCGTTGCACCAGCAATAGCTTATCGCATTGCAAAATTCGAGGCATATCATGTCGCAACGATTGATCCGCCCGGGCGAAGCCAATATCGTGGCGCTCAGATCAAGGGGGGAAGCATGAACGGATATATTCTGGCCATCGACCAGGGAACGACGTCGAGCCGCGCTATTGTTTTCGACAAGAACCGCAAGGTTGTGGGCAAGAGCCAGCAGGAATTCACACAGATCTATCCGCAATCAGGCTGGGTGGAGCATGACCCGGAAGAAATCTGGCGATCCGTACTCAAGACCTGCGAAGTGGCGATCGAGAACGCCAAGATAGAGGCAGGCGACGTTGCGGCTATAGGCATCACCAACCAGCGCGAGACGGTCATTGTCTGGGACAGGGAGACCGGCAAACCCATTCACAATGCCATCGTCTGGCAAGACAGGCGAACGGCGCCGCTGTGCCAGAAGCTGAAAAAGCAGGGCCTCGAAAAGACGTTCACGAAGAAGACAGGCCTGCTGCTAGATCCGTATTTTTCCGGCACCAAGCTCTCTTGGATCCTCGACAAGGTGCCCGGTGCTCGCAAACGCGCCGCAAACGGCGAACTGCTCTTCGGCACGGTCGATAGTTTTCTCATTTGGAGGCTGACCGGCGGCAAGGTGCATGCAACTGACGCTACAAATGCATCGCGCACGCTGATCTTCAACATAGCGACTAATGAATGGGACGATGAGCTCCTCGAGATTCTCCGCATTCCTCGCGCCATGCTGCCGGAGGTAAAAGACTGCGCGGCAAATTACGGCGCTGCCGAAGCTGACATTTTTGGCGCTACGATTCCCATTCTCGGTGTTGCGGGCGACCAGCACGCGGCGACCATCGGGCAAGCCTGTTTCGAGCCGGGCATGTTCAAATCCACCTATGGAACCGGATGCTTTGCCGTTCTCAACACGGGCACTGATATGGTGCTGTCGAAGAACCGGCTGCTGACGACAATTGCCTACCGTCTCAACGGCAAGACGACATACGCACTGGAAGGCTCGATTTTTATTGCCGGGGCGGCCGTACAGTGGTTGCGGGACGGGTTGAAGATCATCGGCTCGGCGCCCGAAACCGGCAAACTCGCCGATCAGGCCGATCCGAGCCAGAACGTCTATCTCGTTCCGGCCTTCGTCGGCCTTGGAGCGCCGCATTGGGATGCCGAGGCGCGCGGCGCCATCTACGGCCTTACCCGCAACACCGGACCGGCGGAATTTGCCCGCGCCGCTCTGGAATCGGTTGCCTATCAGACGCGGGATCTGCTCGATGCGATGCGCAAGGACTGGAAGTCATCCGGTACGAAGACCGTTCTGCGCGTCGATGGCGGTATGGTCGCTTCCGACTGGACGATGCAACGTCTCGCAGACATTCTCGATGCGCCGGTGGATCGTCCGACGATTCTCGAAACCACAGCACTCGGAGCCGCATGGCTGGCGGGCTCGAAGGCGGGCATCTGGCCGGGCAAGCGCGATTTCGCCAAGACCTGGGAACGCGACATACGGTTTGTGCCGAAGATGGACGACAAGACGCGCAAAGCCAAGATTGCAGGATGGAGAGTCGCGGTGAAACGGACGTTGACGAGTTAGCGGGATTGATGGAATGGCTCTGCCCTTACCCCCCCTGTGGGGAGGGAGGCTGCGCAGCAGCAGGGAGGGGCATTTTAAACAACCTCGCACTGCCCATTCCATATAATTAGAAAAAGCCCCTCCCCGTCGCTCCGTCCCTCCCCACAAGGAGTAGGGTAAGGCGGCAATGTTGGCGCTACGTATACAAATCCAAATCAATTGCCCATGATCAGATCGAACAGCGTCGTCTTGCGGCCCTTGTGGCCAACCTCGCCGGGAGGCACGGGCCGGGTTGAACCGGTTTGATCACCGAGATCCGCAGGAGGAACCGGGCCGACCGGATCGAGTTGCGCGGAAGGCACGCCCTCGCCAGCTGGCACCGCGGGATCGACCCCGGAAGAGGGCAAGATATCGTTGCCGTCATTGACCTGCTGATGCAGCTGATAGTCACCCGGCAACTGCGCCACCGGCACGCCCTTGTGCGCAGCGACCATGAAGTCTTTCCATGCGATCGCCGGCAGGGAACCGCCAGTGATCTTCTTCGTCGGCTTGCCGTCATCATTGCCGAACCAGACGCCGGTCGTCAGGTTCGATGTATAGCCGATGAACCAGGCATCGCGGAAGTTCTGGCTGGTGCCGGTCTTGCCCGCTGCCGGCCAGCCGAATTTGGCTTTCGTCGCCGTACCCGTATCGACTGTCTGGCGCAGCATGGCATTCATCATGCCGACATTGCGCGGATCGATGACACGGTCTGTAGCGGTGTTCTTGTGCTGGTAGAGGACCTTGCCTTCATTGGTCGTCACGCGGCGGATGATATAGGGCGGCGCCCTGTAGCCACCATTGGCAAAGGGAACGAAAGAATCGGTCAGTTCCAGAAGCGTGACTTCCGATGTTCCAAGTGCCAGTGAAGCATTTGCCGTGAGGTTCGATTCGATGCCGAGGCGGTGGGCTGTCGACACGACTGTCGTCGGGCCGACTTCCATCACAAGCTGCGCCGAAACGGAATTCAGCGAGCGCGCCAGCGCTTCGGCCAATGTTACCTTGCCGAAATACTTGCCGTTGAAGTTGCCCGGCGTCCAGTTGCCGATACGGATTGGCGCGTCGTTGCGTACGGATTCGGGCGTGAACCCTTGCTCGAGCGCGGACAGATAGACAAACGGCTTGAACGCCGAGCCCGGCTGACGCTTGGCCTCGCTGGCACGATCGAACTGGCTGTTGGCATAGTCATAGCCGCCGACCAGCGCCCGCACCGCACCGGTACCGTCCACCGAAACCAGCGCGCCCTGCGAGACATTGAGTTTCTCGCCATTCTTGCTGATCAGATCGCGGATCGACGCTTCTCCGAGCTTTTGCAGCCCGAGATCGACAGTGGTGTCGACGATCACATCGCTGCGCACATCGCCGATCAGATCCGGCAAGTCTTCCATGACCCGGTCGGCGACATATTGCTCCGAACCGCTCCAATAGGAGGCGGCGCGGGTTGCCGGCTGTTTCATGGCGAAGTTGAGTTCCTTGTCGCCGATCATGCCCTGTTCGCGCATGGCCGCGAGCACAAGCTGCGACCGTTCACGCGCGGCTTTCGGATCACGCGCAGGCGACAGGCGCGATGGTGCCTTCAACAGCCCGGCAATCAATGCGGCTTCCGGCAGGGTCACTTCCTTGGCAGATTTATTGAAATAGCGCCGGGAGGCCGCGGCAACGCCATAGGAACCCGAACCGAGATAGACCCGGTTCAAATACATTTCGAGAATTTGATCCTTGGTGTATTTCTGCTCGAGCCAGAGGGCGAGCATGACTTCCTGCACCTTGCGTTCAATGGTGCGGTCCGGCGTGAGGAAAAGGTTCTTGGCCAGCTGCTGGGTGATGGTCGATCCGCCCTGAACAAGCCGCCCGGACATGACGTTGGCAACCATCGCACGGGTAAAGCCGATGGGATCTACGCCGAAATGCGAATAGAACCGGCGATCCTCGATGGCGACGACAGCTTCCGGCAGATAGGGCGACATGTCATGCAGACTGATCGCCTCGCCGCCGGATGCGCCGCGATTGGCGATCAGATCACCCTCGACCGAAACGATCTTGACGTTGGGCGGACGATCGGGAATGGCCCATGTGGTCGTCTGCGGCATCTTCGCGGCGAAGTAAATGACAGTACCCGCCAAAGCGATACCGCCCCAGATGCACAGAACGAATGACCAATAGACCAGGCGGCGCAGTGCACCGAAAAACCCGCCGCTGCTGCGGGCGCGGCGCGATCTGCCTCGTTGCGATCTAGCCGGTTTGCGTGCCGTCTTGCGTTTTGCCACAGGCCTGTCCTCCGGATCTGCGCGCAAATCATCGCCCGAACGGCGGCCCGTACCGAACCCCGGCTCAATGCGCTGTCTGCCCTTGTCGCGTGATGCCATTGATGAGAAGTCCCGCCCGATGAGCCCGAATAGTTTGAAAGCGCCCCGTTGCAGGGTAAATGCGGCGATTTAAGGTGCGGTTAAAGCCGCCTCAGTTAATTAATGTTAAGGATCAAGGCATTGGAACGGACGCGTTACCGCCCGTTACCGCTGCCGTTACCGCTCTGTTCTCGGCCCTTCAACCGAGCGTCTGCGAAGCGGTCTGCTGCTTCTTCTGTTGCACGATCGTAAACCGCTGATGTCGTGCGCGTTCCACTGTGGCCGGCAACCTTTGCGGCGTCGTCGGTTGTTGCACCAGATGCCCTGCCCTCAGTGATTCCGGAGGCCCTAAGATCGCGAGCCCACGCCTTTGGATCGATGCCAGCGGCTTCCCTATCCTCTGCCCATCGGTCTGTGATGGCCCGGGAGTTGTAGGGCAGGCCTGTGGTCTCTGAGACGATCATGGGACCTGTGCGCTTGTCGAGGGGCCAATGGGCCATTTCTTCCAACACCATCGGTGCCTTCGACAACGGATATGCGATCGACTTGCCTGACGTGTTCGCGGTCTTCGATGGGGTGAACTTCAACAAAAGATTCTCGTCGACATTCTCCCATCGCAGACCAAACCATTTCAATCCAGCCTGAACGTCAAGCACGTCTGAGACACCATCCATGTCGATAGCCCACCACTGGCCGGCAACATCCCAAAGCCGCAGCGTTGTCTCGTAGACCAAAGCGTATAAGAGTGCCGAGGATGGCCTGCCAGCAGCGTGCGCTGCTTTTCTGGCCGCAATGGCTTCCGCGGCTGTAAGAACCGTCTCACGACGCTTTGGCTGCGGCAATCCCGATCGGGCGGTCTTTAGGATTTCACGCAGTTGAATGCATCCGTCAAAACGGCGCAGGATGCCATGGCGCACTGCCGCCTCAAGGATGGCTCGGCAAGTCGCTGCTGCCGCAAGGTGCCTGTCTCCATCACTCCAGATTTTGTGCCAGCGAATCACATCAATGCCCATTATGGAATCGACGCGCCGCGGACCTATGTGCTCCTCGAGCTTGGTAAGGTAATGTTTGTACGGGACAAGCGAACCAGGTTTTAGCTTGTGAAAAGCGCTTTCCTCATCTCGTTGGTAGGTCGAGAACAGTGAGCGAAGCGTGCCATCGAAGGCGAGCGGGTCGTGGCGATATCCTGTCCGCCATAGCAGCATATCCGCCTGAAGTGCATTGCACTTGGCTACTAGCATTTCTGGACTGTCTTGTATGAATGAGAGATTGACGGTCTTTGGACTATAGCCGCGCTTAACATCCGCCTCGTCGGCAACCCAAACGGGTACGTGACCAGACGCACGCTTCATCCATTTAAGACCTACTGCTTTCGGCCTTTCCATTCGCCCTCCCCTCGATCAGGCATTCCGCCAGATCCAACCGTGATCCCAAGATAGCTCTGATAAAAAACACGCACGAGCGGAACGGCGCGCCCGCCGTGAAAAGCGTCGATCTGCGGGAAGCCAGGCTTCTCTGATATCGTCGGCAATCGTTCCTTTAGCCAGCGTGGTGCGGCTTCCTTGCCTACGATAGCCTCTGCAATTGCCGCGTCGCTGGCGAATAGCGGAAGGCGGGCAAACGGGTCGTTGTCATTTTCAGCGCGCATAGCCGCCTCCTCTTCTGGTGTTTAGTTTCTGCCAATCCAGCACGCACACAACCAACGCCGCTGCCAACGGGGAAACCGAATCTATGACCTCTATAGTGTTAGCAGATCAAAAAATAAGGACCGCTGGTGGTTCAGCGGCCCCTATTGGCGACTCGTGAAGTATTCGAAACTTCGACCTATCGGGTAGAAACCGATCGCTCTATCCGGCTGAGCTAACGAGCCATGTAATGTGGGTGGCCACCCGTTTTAGCGTCTTCTTCTAGTCTGGGCTCTTCTCATGTGGTTCTCCTTGGTTGACCATCTTGGGAGGATGGGCTGTGGTGGCTATTCGGCTGCGATCAAATACGGTGGCTTGGCGCCGATCGCGGCAAACTCTTCGTTGTTAAGGCGCGTCCACTCAATTGAGATGGCCCGCAGGAAGTCAGGAGCTTGAGTTTCCCACACTTCCCTGTCCTCGGCGTAGTAGAGCGCCAGCCGCAACTTAGCTGCGATGTCGCTGTAGTCCTTTGCGGGTGTGGAAAGGATTGTCTCGTCCAAAAGGGAGACCGTATTCATCAGCGAGTCCATGACGGCGTCTGGATATCCAGCGGGGTCGCAGGCAGCAGTCATCAGGACCGCGCGCTGGTGGAAGATTTGTGCGAGTGGAATGCCGTGCTGTCTGTCAGTGTCGTTGGTCATTTCAATCTCCTTGGTTGCTGTTAAGGTCTATAACACTAACCGTAAGGGTTATTTTTGTAACCGTCAAGGGCAAATATAACCGTGTCGGTTATTTTTATTGCCGTGAGGTTCATCCTGCTTTATGTAAAGGATATGATTACGAGCGCTCAGATAAGGGCAGCCAGGGCACTTATTGGCTGGAAACAAACGGATTTGGCGAAGGCTGCATCCGTATCTGAGATGAGCATCAAAAATATTGAGCGAGGTGACACGGATCCTCGCGTGAGCACCATGCAAGCCATCCAAGCTGCACTCGAGACTGCCGGCGTAATCTTCGTTCCTGAGAATGGTGAGGGTGTTGGCGTGCGTCTCAAGAAAGAACGGCAGCCTTGAACATCCATCCCGGCTACGACTGAACGGGCGCAGAGCCCGTCAACAGAAGAGAATCCGCGCGGTTGCTGTGGTTATCTCTGCCCTCATCGCGATCGTTCTGGTCGTGGCATTAGCCACGGCTTTGATTTCGGTTATCGCATAGGTTGGAAACGAGAGAACTGAATCCAACTATTTTGCAATATAGTTGTGAATATAAGTCGACCTATTGGACTATAGCGCCCTCCCCCGCTTAGCCTCGGTCATATGAAAAACCTAAGCTACGATTCAAAGCCCCAGTCGCTCAACACGCTGTTCTTCTTGATGGCGCAGTATGGGCCGATGGCAGTCATTCCGCTGGACCTGATTTGCCGTGATTACTTCAGCCACCTACCGCCAGATAAGTTCTTGCGGAAGGCTAGCCTCGGCGAACTACCCATTCCAATTATCCGAATGGAGGGCAGTCAGAAGTGCCACAAAGGCGTGCATATTCTGGACTTGGCTGGATACATAGACAGTCGCAGGGATGCGGCTACAAAAGAATATCACCAGATGCATGGGGTGGTGGGATGACTGCCAACAAACGCCTGCTTACTCGCCAAGAGGCCGCCGCCTATTGCGGTTTGAAGCCGTCTGCGTTCTCCGATTGGGTACGCCAGGGCACGATGCCGAAGCCGGTTCCTGGCACACGTCGTTGGGACAAGAGCGCGATCGATGCCAAGCTGGATACAATGGCGGGTATAGCCAAAAACGACAATGCGGAAACGCCGCTCCAAAAATGGCGACGTGAACACGATGCACGTCGAGCCAAATCATGACCCTACCCCCGATCTATACCCTCCACGAAGCAGCCGAAAAACTGCGGATGAAGCCCAATGCGCTGGGCCGCTTGGCACGCAGACAAGGTCTATGCTCAGCACATGGTCGAGACCTTTTCTTCAGCGAACAGGATCTGACTGATATTTGGGAAGTAATGAGGGTGGCCGCACGAGACAACATAAGACCCGCACACGTATTCCCGTCTGAAGCGAGACTGATGGAGAAACTGCGCAAACTCACAGCAAAGAAACCACGTCGACGCGCCGAGCGGTAATATACACTTGCGTTCCTCCGGGGGCGCACGCATAGATTGCATTCATCAAAGTGGGGAAATCAGAAGTGAAAACGTATCTCTATAAAGTAGCTACGCTTGCGGCTGCTTTGACTTGCTGTGCAACTGTTGCCGCATACGCTGATGATGACAGCGTAAATAGTGCTTACTACCTTTGCGCAGTGATGGACAAAACAGGCTTGGCTAGCGCGCCTTGTGAAGTGTCCGGATGGAATTCATCCGTAACCGCAACAATTGATATGAACAGCGACGAAGCACGTGACCTCTGCGGCAAAATTGCTGGCATGATGCGCGACAAAGGCAAGGCATTTCGCAGCGGGTGGACGTTCCAAATAAAGTCACCGTTCAGCGGACAAAACAGCATAGCGTATTGCAATCTGTGACTAGAGGAGTTGTCATATCGTGAATGAAGAAGACAAAACAGCGAATGCGCAAGTGCTCTGCGGCAAGTGTAAGGTTCCAATCCAAGGGCCGACCGAGCCGACCGAGGACAGTATTTTCAAATGTCCGGACTGCGGTGCAAGCGATACCCACGCCGACGTGATGAAGGAGGTTGGCGAGTACTTCCATGATACGACCGCACGGACGCTTCAATCTCACATGAAGAAGGCTGCCAGAAGCAGCAAAATGATCACTTACAAGGGTAAGGACGTGGCCGATCGAGAATACAAGTTCATATTAAGTACCATTTGAGATAATGGGGCTCAAAACCCTCCAGTATTCTTAGGACTCAAGCTGATCGCGGAGAACCGCGATTTACAGACCGTACAATGCATCTTGGGCAGCAAGTCCTTTGCCATGGCGCCGTGGTCGCGTCCAAGCTTCTCCGCAAGCTTCGCTAGATCGATAGAGACGTGACGGCCACATTTCTTGTTTCCGCAGTGCGCGGTCAGCGTGTAGCCATTGTCATCTATGAGCTCGCCGATCGTGTCTGTGATGCTGTGATTTGCCATGAGAACAAAATGAGAACAGATTCCCATCAGGTCAAGACCTCAAAGCAGTGGCTTAATAAATATTGACTATCGCAGATTGCGGAACGGAGTTGGGCTATCTACCGTTTCCACGCGATGGAAGAACGGCATTTTAAAGAAGTTCGCATCATGACAAGCCACCCAGGCCGGATGCGTGTCATCACATCGGCACTTCAAGCCGCAGAAATGGTTCTCACAGATTGGCCGATCGAAGAAAGCGAAATCCTATCTGCCACCAAGCACGCTCTACTGGCCTGCCTTGAGGGCAACTTGTCGCCAGGCTCGGCGCGCTTTGCTTTCATTCAGGCGGCCAAGGAAGCTGGAAACTATGTCGATGAGCCGGAACGTGGACCGCCGACGGGCAAGTCGTTCCGGTGGAACAAGAGCAAGCCGCGGCGCAGGGCTTAGTCGGGGCGTGCCTCACCTTTTGTTAACCATGCAGGCGCACCCTTTAACGGCTGACCATAGTGCCCACTGTGTCGGCACCCGGCCTCCTATCGTTGTTGTGCGTATGTGAAAGGCAGGCCGGGTACCTGAAGAAGGAGTGTGTTATATGCGTAAAAATTTGACGCAATTTTCAATTCTGGACGTGTTCACCATCATTTCTGGGATTGCATCGATGTCGGCTCTGTGCTGGTTTTTCGTGTCATAGCGCAGACGCTTCCATAAAGAACGCATCGACCTGCTCGACCGTGAAGCCCAGACCCGCGAATCCTTCCTGAAGCATTTCATCGGATCTCAGGAAGGTGCCGCTGTCAGCGTAGGCCGCTTGTGTGCGGATGTCCTGAGTGGCTATCCAAGCCTCAACCTGGCTCAGTAATCCAGCATCGATAAGCTGCAAGCGAAACTGCCTGCGTGACACGCGATCGGGAATGACAGGCTCGGGCGTATATTCGATCACGGCACCATCTTCGAACTTCCGCGCGCCCTGATACGTATAAAGCTCGATCCACTGTTCGTCTGTGATTTCGACAGCCTCAGGTGGAACACGATTGCCGTGAACTTCTTCAGAATAGAAACCTATCGGAAAGTTTTCATCGTTGAACGTTGCGACCATCATGATCAGTTTCCTAATGCGATGTAGCTGACAGCAATGCCGCCACCCAGGATCGGCGATTGCGCATTGAACCCCGACGGAGATGCGGCACCGAGGAGTGACAGATAGCGACCCGTTGATACACTTGCATCTACCGCTGTACACGCCCAACAGGCGCCCGGAAACGCGGTAGCAAATAACACCGTTGCGGTCCCCGTTGCGTTGGTCGTGACTACCACCGTCCCCCACTTGATGACTACTCCCGAAGGCAAGGTTTGCGAGCCTGCGCCGCCACCTGACGCTACTCCGCCCATGGTTGCGAACATCGCCGCCCCTGTTGTGTCATCTAATATTGATTTGGCGAACGTCGATATCCCAAGCGTTGTTTGCGCCGCTCCAGCGTTGGCATCGTCGAGGAGGGTTTTTGCGTAAGTAGAGACGCCAAGCGTCGTTAGCTGCGCGCTTGCATCGGCATCGTCGAGCAGAGCCCTACCAGCAGTCGTAAGATCAGCAAGAGCGGCTCCGGATGAGCCTGTAAGATAAGGCAGCTTATCGGCCGCTGGCGTGCCTGTGATATTGAGCGAGGCGCGCCCTGCGGCGGTTAGGTCGGTCAGCGCGGCAGTGGTGGATCCGTTGAAATAGGCAAGCTTATTAGCCGCTGGTGTCAAACTGAAGAACGATACGGCCCAATCCTTAAAATCGGCGAGTGCCATTGCGCCCGCACCGATGAAATAGGGGAATTTGTTAATGGCGCCGGTCAGCCCAGCGAAGGCCTGAAGATTTCCATTACCAAGCATCTCAATCAGCGCGCGTGCTGCCGCACTATACCTGCTGCCATCCGGTTGGTAGCGAATGGCATATGCCGACGCAGCAAGAGCTCCGCCAGTCCAGGCCTCTTGGAGGGTTATTTGCGTATTGCTGTCGACGGATAGGATAATCGCATCAAGGTTTTTGACCTTGAATGTGTCACCTGGCTGGATGTCAGCCGCGACCCACATGCTACTAACCCCAGTAACAACGGTGCCGCCCGCAGAGACCGATACAGTTCCTGCGCTATAGTCATTCTTAATCGCCATTACGCAGGCCTTTCAAAAGCTTTGCTGCTCGTTCGTCCTGGCGCGCCATTTCTTCGGCAGCGACCTTTTCGGATTTTCGCCAGGCAGCCGTGTCGGCCTCCCACTTCAGGTGCTCAGCGCATGGCTTGTCGGCCGCCGCGTTAACGTCGTTGATCATGTTGGATTCCTTGATTTTCAGCCGATCAATTCAAATTCGAAAGACTTTGAGCGGCAAGTTTTTACAGTTCGGTGGTGAGATTTGAGTGGGAGAACCAGCAAATGTCGCCTTGGAAAAAAAGTCCTGCAGAAGTCATAGAGTTCAACTCGGTGCGGTATCGGCCCAAGGTCAGGTCGTACTACGACAGGGTACGATCAGTACTTAGCCTCGCGTTCAAGCTCTGCGTATTAGCAATGGCTGGCATAGGGCTATATATTGCGAGTTCGTTCGAACCTCCCGAATATTCTAGCGCAAGCAGCCTGATTAGCCGGCCATCATACGTTCCGCGGACCTGCAGAACGGCCCAGTCATCCGCACATCGTGGTCAGCCAGGTTATTTTGCGCACCTCGATCGCGATAAGGATGGCATTTCCTGCGAGCCTTGGCCGAGGTAGCTATCTCAACTTCACATTCGATTGATTGGCCTTGCGAACGGTGGCAACGATGGTCGCAGGCAGTTCACGCCTCATCTGTGCCAGAGCTTGCTCTGTACGCGCCACTGCTTCAACGGAGGCGCCGCGGTTGTCGATTGTGGGGTTGAAGTGAACTACAACGCTCTGCCCACCGCTTCCTGCTGCTCGCAGTGGCGGCATGCTCGGCGCAGTCAGCCGATGGTTCGGGATGATTTGCGCACCCTTCGGCACGTTCATCAGTTCCGGACCTTTTTCACCAACCCAAGCCAGACCACCTGGTGCATTGTTGGTGCCACCTGCAAAACCCATAATTTTGCCGAGGCCCGAGAAGATGTTGCCGAACGAGCCGCCAGCGTCATTGCTGGATGCTGGTTTGAACAATGAATCAAAAGCCTGGTTAAGAAGCATGTCACCAAGCTTCTTGGCCAGGTCTGACAACGCGTCGCCAAGACTTTTCGCACCCGTAATCGCGTCGATCGCGCCGCTTTTGAATGTGTCATAAAACTCGCCGGCAGCTTGCTCGGATTTATCTTGCGCATCCTGAACCTTGCGAAGTTCATTGGCCTGGTTGGCATACGCTGCCGACACCTCGTCGATTTTAGCCTTCTGATCGTCGGACAGCTTAATGCTCTCGAGGTCCGTCTGGCCTTTTCTACGGGCCTCCTCGCGAAGGTCAGCCAGAGCCGACTGTTCTAGGTCCAGAGCCATGCGTCGGCGTTCTTGGGCTTCGTAGCCCTTGCCCACCATGGCGGTTTCTTCAGCGAGGGCGGCAGTGCGGTCCTTCGTAGCCTGTATGTCGTCGTTGAATCGACTGTCTGCAGTCTTCTTTACCGCTGGTGTGCCTTTCGCCTTTGTGGCCTTCGCGGGCACTTTGTAGTCGTCCAACGAAACGGGTCGGATAGGCTTGCCGCCTGTTACGTCGAGCGTGGTGCCTGGTTTGTCCTCAGTCGCAGTAGCGCCAAACGCATCGTTAATGCGCTGCTGAATCTGACGGTCAGAACGATACGGCGTGGCGCCAAGCGATCGTCCCACCTCATCCAGTCCAGTTGCCGCACCGAATGCCGCAGACATCTCAAGGGCGGCAGTGGTGACTGCGCTCACCCATCCGTGAAGCGTTTGCAATGGCCCGACGAGCGAATTGATGATGTTTCCCGACTCTTTCATGGCTCTGGCCATTCTGTCTATGGTTTGCGCCAGAAGCTGTGCAGCATCAGAGTTATTATCGAACTGGCGGGCCGTATCGATCAAGATATTCTGAAGGCGAGTAAAACCCTGCGAAACGGTAAGCTGCGAACCGCCAACCTTGTCCTGCAGAGTGCTGGCGCCTGCCTCGAATGCGCGGAAGAACGCCTCGGACGACACCTTTCCATCCTTCACCAGACGGGTTAGCGCCGAGACCGAGCCGCCAGCTTCCTTTAGGCCAGCCGCGGTTGCTTGCAGGAGCGGCTGTGCCCCATCCAGCAAGGAATTGTACTCCTCAGCCTGAACAACGCCGTTACCGAGCGCCTGGGATAGCTGAAGCAATGCTCCGCTCGCCTCGGCGGCCGATGTGCCACCAACGCGCAACGACAACGCAACGTTGTCTGTGAATTTCAGCAATTCCTGCTGGCTAACGCCCAAATCCTTGGCCGATTGCGATGCGCGCCCGTACAGGGTGACTAGATCCTCGATCGGTGCGGCGTTTTTCTGCGCGCTGGCAAACAGACTGTCGTAGACGACATTCAATTGCTCGCCCGACAGGCCAGCAACCTTCAGGGCGTTGGAGATGCGGGTCGAAGTATCAATTAGCGCTTGGGCACCTTTCAGCGCACCTATACCCGCGAAGGCGCCAGCAATGACACCAGACGTGCCCTTGAACGCGTTACCGACGCGATCCGCGGAAACCTTGGCCTGTCGTTCCATGGACTTGAATTCTCGGCCGGTGATCTTGCTGGCGTTCTTCATTTGTCGCTCAAGCTGCGCCGTGCGCGCCTCGAGCGTGAGGATTAACCCCTCTTTGTCAGTTGCCATCCCATACCTTTCGTGCGGCCTTTTTTACCGCTCGTTTTGTGCGTGCCGCAGCGCGTTTTTTGTTTGACCTGTAAGAGACATAGAAAAATGGCTGTGCAGGCGCTCCCGGGTTCTTCGTACCTGCGAACATGCCCCCATTGAGATGCGCCGCACTTCCAAACTCCACGAGGTGCGCGTAAACCTTCGAGTTGCCCGCATAGATGGTGATGATCAAATCACCGTCTGATGCCTCTATCTTGCCGATACGCTGCGAATATTTAGGGGCATTGCCAAACGTCCACCCGATGCTGTCACGAAGATCGCCATCATCGACGGCGACCAGATTTCGCATCAGCGTGACAATCTCTTCTGCACTCTTCTCCATGGCCAAGCGGGCAGCGTCATGCACAGCTTCGGCCATCCGTGCCATTTTTCGTTGGACGCGAGCCAGCCCGCCGTCATCCATCGGTGGGCGCTGGTGCTGGTGCGTTATTGCCGAAGAAGGCTGCCTCGAGTATCTGCAAGGACAGCGTCATGTTCTCAGATAGCGGCCGCCCTTCCACATAACGCTCAACAAGCTTCAGCGCCGCAACAGGTGCAGTGCCGGCGCCAATGAGTGCGAGCCGAATTATCTCCTTAATGTCCGCGATGAGGTAGATTCCCTCGCGATGCATCCTGTTGAACGTGCCGAACAGGCTGCGATTGAATTTCTCTTCCCACTCGATGGCTGCTTTCCAGCCGAATTGAAAGTCGTAGTTACCGTCGCCGAAAGGCTGGGTGATGCGGGCGTAGTGGTGATTGTCAGGCATGAATTCTCCATATGAAAAGGCCCGCGCGATGGCGGGCTGTGTGAATTGTGCGGGGGGTCTGACCGGGACCAGAAGTTGCGATCCACCCTTGGTCGTGGCATCGTGGGTCACCTTGGAGGTGCTCAAATGCGCGGTATCTGGATCCTTGCGATTACCTCTATTTTTTCCTGCGACGCAAACGCTCAGACGTCGGCCGAGTATGCCCTTATGGCAAAGCGATCTGTCGCAGCTTTTATGTGCGTTTCTCTCGCCGCTGGGCTGGAGGATAAGCATCAAGAATATAACCGACTATTCGGCATTGCGTATAATGAAGGGAAGCGATTTCTTGAAGCCGCGATGCAGGGGAAAGTAAGCCAGCACGATATGGGTACTGAGGTTCCTATGATCTTTAGTTTAAGCGGGGATTCTCCGAACATAGATTTCATGCTGGGGAGGATTGCAGCTAAAGCTGATGACGAAGTCTTTAAGAAAGTGTATCTGGATGATCAACGTAGGACGTTCCCCGCGGACATAGTGAGGAACAACTTTGAAGATCAATATAGGCAACACAATTGTGATCTACTTTAGCCCTAACGCACCCTCAACAGGGGTCATATTTTCAATTGCAGGTGCGCGCGAAAAGGAGCCCAAACGGTCCGGCGCCCGTCGATCTCTGAACATTGATGCCCCCCTTGGTGGGCAGGTTTCACGAAACTTTTTTTATACAGGTTTAGAGTCGCGATTGGGGCAGCACGGTCCCTGGCCGTGACACCCCATACATTGAGGGGGGCTAGTCCTTAAGCCTCTGCAAGGCACGCATAAGTGCAACGTGAGCACCATCGGCTAAGACTCGGCCTGCCTTCACGTCATCACGAAGCGAACTACCCTTGGTGTCAACGACATCGATAAAAGCCTGCTTCACGGCGCCCGCCTTGACCATGCTGATTTCGACAAGATCAGCCTCCAATATGAACCGAACTCGCTCACCTCCCACTTCTTTATATTCCTGGCGAAGGGTACGGCTGCCTGCCGACATCGCTGTTATCCTGCGACTGCGCACTTCCGCAATCAGTGGCGTTGGCGGATTCTTCAGGCGAAAGGCCAAACCCGTCTCATCGGACATCAGCTCCAAATCGTCATCAGTACTGGCCATCTCCGTTCCAGACTTGTGGTCAATCCAGAATTCTATCCGCTTCCGGCTTGCTAGCGATGCATCAAAGCTCCCCTTCACAAAGACATCGACGGCACCCTTAAACACGTGGGGTTTGTTGTATCTAACGACGTAGCCTTGCAGCGCTTCCTTTCCGCTTGCCTTGCGATCGACCGTTGGCATGGATTTTACGTCAGCGATGCGTCCACCAACTGACGTAATCGGCCCGCCAAAAAATGATGTTTCATATTCGCCACCGCCCGATCTGGCGCTAAAGGGGCCATTCGCTCTAACTTCATATTCGCGCATCTAGCGGTACTCCACTGGAATTTCTGACACGGTGATGTAGCCCCGCTTCAATGCATCGCGCAGTGCGTAACCAGCGTCGCCGTTGCGATCTAGTGGAAAGCCAAACAGGTCCTGCCCGAAGTCATCGAGACCAGACACGTTAATACCAGCCCGCTCAAGTCGACGACGGATTTCGCCGTACTGATTATGGGCCTTTGCGGCAGCGGCAATGTGACTGAAGAACTCTGCAGCGCACTCTCGTTGATCTGGCAGAAATTCAGAGATCACAACGCGGCTGGCCTTCCTGTGCTCCTCATTGATGCGATTTGCGAGTAGGTGGAGCGCATCTTGTATGTCCTGCTTCTCGCGCGCGATCTTGCCCATTTTTTCGCGAACGGACAGCGGTGGTTCGTAGTTAATTCCCTCGACGATCGCGTCAACACGTTCCTTCTGGAAATCGCGGCCCTGCTCGTCAGCAATTGCTTTTCGAATGTTGCGGGACTCCTCGTCGAGTTCAAGGTTGCGATTTGATAGTTCCGCCTGGCGAGTTCGAAGTCGCGCGTATTCGGGTGATACGTCGGTCAATTCGGGAATGGAGCGTTCTTTTTTAGTCATGTTCTGGATTCTCCGTTGGAAGAAGGTCACGTGCGATTTTTCGCAATGCGCTGAGTGGAAGCAGGAAGAATGATTGCGCGAGCTCCGGGCGGTCTTCGGTGCTGCGATATGTGCAAATGACGGGAGCACCCGCAAAGTCCTGGCCGCGGATGTCGAGCATCGGGACGGTCTGCCCGATCAGTAACGAACCATGACGGAAGTCGATCTTAGGTTCATGCCAGCCCGCGGCCGTCTCAATAAGGTCTAGGAGCTCGGTTTCAGCTGTTTCCTTGCCTGCGCCTGCGAACAGGTGAAGCCGGCCAACCCGCCATTCTGCGTCTCCCGCGAGACCGAGCGACGAAGCCGATAGAGCCAAGACAATGCGCGCAACATCGCGCGGGGTAGTGGTGGGACTGATAGGCCTGCCAACGCCAATTCGACGCCCCTTTTTGAGGGCTATGATAACCTGGCGGATGAATGGCAACGGGAGGCCAGTGGCGGTTTGAATAACCCCCGGCATGTCTCGAGCCAGCACCCTATGATGTGCTGTTTTCATTTTATGAATTCCATTTATTGATGAAGGGCAAAAAAGGGGTGACCAAGGCGAGCGTAGGCCCTAACGGCTTGATTTTGCCACGCTCGCCTTGGTCCAGGCGCTTCTGGACACCTGTTGTGTTCGGCTGCCGGTCCATCCGCGGTCAGCCGAATCTTTGGAAACTGCAGCACCGTGTCCGGAGGAGTTTACAGAACACGGTGCGAGATCGACCTGCGTGTGCGAAGTGCAGGTGATGGGGTGGTCTGGTGAACCCGCCAAGATGCAACCAGACCTTGCGACGTAACCAATCGAGGTGCCGCAAAGAAAAAGGCCGCATCGCTGCGACCTCCTAATCTGTCATTAGAATACGTGGTCAGTTGAACGCGAGGGCACACCCCTTATGCAGCCATCACCAAATAAGTATCGATTGCTTCATCAACAGCAGCAACTCCACGGCGCTGGGCATACTTTCCATGATAGCCAAGAGCCTCGCCAATCTCTTCAGCCTTGGCGTCGGTTGTGGCAAGCTCCAATATAATCCTGGTGTCGTCGTCCATGCGAGCCTTCAGCCTCCTGTGGTCGATGCGCTCAACAAACCTGTCCTCCCATGTCAAAGTCCCTCCGCCCTGGCTTTTGGACTGCTTGTTCTTTCGAATACCATGGAGGCCGGGGAAGTTGTTCTGCCTATCGCCATTCTTCCTGCGTGGCATCACTGGGCCTGGGCACTTTCTTATTGTGCCTGTGAAGGCAGCAAGCGCGGCCTCGTAGTCCTCGTAGGTCCATGGCTCCTGCTTCTTCCTGCCGGTTTCTTTGTCTTCAATCGTGGTGGTGTGTAGGGCTCTCTTGGGTGCAACTGGAGTGACAGCGGCCATGCGGTTGTGCGTCTCGTCGTCGGCAAGGCGGTTGGCTTCTGGAAACACCTTGGCTGGCGGCATGTCACTGGATTGAGTGCTCATAAGCTCTTCAAGCCAAATGTTGGACTCGCGTACGTTGTCGGCAATGCGCTTGTTATACGCAGTCTCTTCCCGCTTCCTTATGCTCATGGCTGCAATCTCGTCCTCAGTCAGGTCAGCGATTTCCTCGACCTGATCCTTGCCTCCTTTTGGTTGACGATAAGACTCCCATGGCTTGCGCCATACTCCGTCGCTACCCCGCCATTTTATCAATCCCCATTTGCCGCCGAAGTCGCTGCGAGGTCCGAACTTCAAGCCGTCGCATTCCATAACTTTGCCAGCAATCGGGTACATACTTAAGAATTCGCCAGAATACGGCCGAATGTTTTTGGTGGCCGTTTCTCCCGGTGCAGGCTGTTCGAAAACGATGTCTTTGCGGGCTGGCTCGCCATTCTGCCCGAAGGTAACATTGGCAAGAGTTGCCATCAGTTCCTCTGGAGAAGGCCGGTACTCGTCAAGGCAGTCTGTATTTAGGTCATCTGACAACCTAGATATGTGCTTCTCATTCTCCCGCCAGTTATCGTTTGCTGCCACGGGCGCCGCTGCTAGGTCGTCATTAGCAGACGCATACGCGGCAAGCCCTTTTGCGCGTTCTCCATCCATTGAGCGGATATAACGAGTTGCTGTCGGCCACGCGCGTACTGGAATAATCTTGCTGTCGTTGGCCGGCAGGGTGGCCATTATGGCGTCTTTTGTATCTGTCCACGCCTTCACGGGGCCGTCGCCAGACATTCGGATGGTCACACCTTTACGTGGCTTCAGGGTCTCAGGTGCTCGCCTGATGTCTTTTAGGATTGGTACTTGTTCGGATTTCGGTATTGGTACCGAATCCCACTGCCCTTCAATCTTGATGAGTTTATATTGAGCAGTCCGACGTAGTTGAGGCTCGTCGTCGTTATAGTTATCGTTCCCGGCTGTCTGGTTCATGCGAATGTATTCATGTGGCAGGTTCCTTTTGTTTAAGCCGGCGTCATTGCCGGCGTATCTACAGTTGCTGGTAAACATCCATTCGCGCAATCAAATGCGTGAATGTATCCCCTCTATACTGTGAGCAGATGATATCAGATCGATTCCTGATCAGTGCTAACGTGGCATTTACTCAAAAAATAAACGTGGCGGGGGAGGCCGGCGTTCTGGCAAACGGTTTATAAACGAGCACATCAGTCATAAAAAAAGACTCGCGGGAAGATGGCAAGTTCAAAACTTTGTGCGGTTTTTCCCTGTTATCCACATAAGTGACACACAAGTTATTGCGGTCACAATTATGTAAAAAACTATGACTTGACGCTTGCATACGAGTCATTTTTTAATAGTCGTGGCGTTGCGTTAGTGGCGCGACCGGAGTGTCTGTAACCGGCCTTTTTCCAGTTTATCCAGTGTTTGCCAGAGCTTGCACCCTATGGTGCGCGCTAGCGACAGGCTATGTCTAAACAGGCCGATCGCTTATGCAAAGATAGATTATTTTGTAGGGTAAATGGCCAATTAACACTATAATTAGTGTTTACAGGCATCAATTGCACCAGATACTGTGGCGCTTGTTAAGGACCTAGCAAAACTGCCCCGGTCACCAAATACACGGCAAAGGGTCCGCAACTTCGGCGACATCGAACATGATAACCAAAGATAGAAAGGTAGGTGAAAGCAGAAATGAAGATTGGAAGGAACGCAAGCACTGGGCGCTTCACGACGGTTGCAACCGCCCGAAACAAGCCCAGCACCCACGTAGTCGAAACGGTCAAACCACAGCCACCTAAAAAGTAGTTGGGTTGGATCCCGAGTCGGGCGGCTTCCCGCAAAAGCTGCCGCCCGGTTCCTTTTCTAAGAGTGTTTGCAGACGATGTCACGTTTTTGATTACCACCGCGGCAAGTTTTCCCGCCTCTAGTGATCAGTAATCGATTGAATCTGCGGACACTCATCTCTCGCCGGAATGATCTGGCGAGAAAATTGGAACCTATAAGGAAATTCCGAAATGTCTGACGTTCAAGTTACTGGTATTAATAAAAAGGACCGCTTTAGCTCACACGAGGGTATCACTCACCTGGGGGCAGCGAACTGGAAATGGACGCGAGCGGCCGTAATCAAGTCGATCGAAGAAAAGTCCAATACGTTCTACACTTTGGTCAATGGCAACCGCGGAAATATCGGCGTGGTAAGCGGACAGAACGGCAAATATGTCCGCACTTACGCAGACGGTAAGTGGAACGATAATCTTCTTTCACTTCCTGAACTGGCCTAACGACTTTGACGCCCCTCCTCACAGTGGGGCGTCATTCATTTTGTACAGGCAAGATGGTCTCTTTCTCACTACCGATGCCCTTGATAAGGCGAACTATTTGCTCGTCCGATATCTTGATCTTACCTCGCTCAAGTCCCGCGATGACTGCCTCGATGAGCAGGTTATGGTCAATTTCTATAGTCACGTCACGTATCGTCGCCGCTTTCGGGGATGAGGTCTGCTCCTGGACAGAATCCCTCAGGGTGATGCCATAAGCACTTATCTGGCACTTCGACCGCCCGTCAATCGTATCCGACATTTGAGTAATAGCGCCTGAGCCCCGATACGCCTTGCTATTATGTTTTTCGTACGAATAGGAGCGCACGCTCGCCTCAAATCGACCGATCACTTTAGCCATTCAATGCCCTCAAATCTAACGCCCATACGTCCGACAGGCCGGAGCGTTTACCGAATGAAGAAACGTGCGAAGCTTGCCACATTTTTACGCTTTCGTGAACGGGCATCTCAGCATCCAAAAAGGCCGCCCAGCGATGACAACTGGACGGCCAGGACGGAAAGTAGCGTGGGAGGGGAAGAGGCTTTCGCTACAGTGTTAAAATAGATTCAAAACACTGGTCGCGAAATCATACTTAGGGTTGGTTCGATTATGCGGTAGTTTAGGAGGTTACGCTTTTTCATGCGGCCTGCTTTTCGTTCTCGGGATGAGGCCAGAACACATACGCTTCCTCATATGCATCCAAGAGCACCCTTGCGCCAACGAGCTCCCGCGCAGTACGGGATGTTGCCGTCTGCAGGCTGTTAGTGGAGCTTAGCTTAATCGTAGCTGTAGGTGCGTCACCCTCCTCACAGTCATGGAATTGAAGCTCGACCCTATATTCTCCTGCCTCAGTGGCTTTTACGGAGAGGATTGTTGCGTCGCGACGGGTGGGTGGCATTTCTTCCAGATAATCGAGAATGCGCCCTCCCAGCTTTTTCGCCACTACCCACTCTCCGATGAGATGTCTCGGATCCTTGACTTCAATCTCCACCTGTATCGCGTCGGAGAGCAGTTTTAGCCTGCGCCGGCCGTCTGCCCATTCGTCGTCATTCGCAGAGAAGACTATGAAGGAATCACCGATCTCTTCCCCAGTGCCGTCTGCTGTGAGCTCGATATAGATATAAGGACGGTCCTCTTCCTCCGTGTCGAGTTCGGCATGAGTGATTTCCGCGTAAATATATTCTTCTCTTAAGGGTGCGGAAACCGCACTGGCCACAAGGCCAGAGTGCGAGTTTTTCGCAACCAACTTAGGAGTACTCGTAGTACTCCCGTAGGTTTGGGTACCTGAATTCCGGTACGCTGGATTACCTAGTGTATCGGTTGGCACCCCGACTAACTCCCGTAGTGGGGTGGAATTCCGGCACACTAGCTTATTTTCTGTAGTGGTATGGTCTGCCGGTACACTAGCCTTTTTCTTGCCTTTGGATTTTTTGGCTCTGGTGCGATCTGCCTTGGCACATTTTACTCGCTCGGCAACCTCACGGACCCAATCGAAATTGAGATCATATTCCGTACCGCGCGTCCCCTTGCCTTCAACTTTTACCGATATGTAGGCGAAGGAGAGTAAGCGACGAACCGAATCCTGTACCGAGGAATGCGATCGGCCCGTCTCGCGAACGAGATGGGTGAGTCCAGTCGGATAAGTGACGCCTTTGAGTTTTAGATACCGGTCAGTAATCTCCGCCAGGACCGCCAGATCGCAGGCTGAAAGACTGGTGTTCTTGGAGGCATATAGCACTAGCTGTGTTTGATCGACGGGACCTATCTTCAGCGCTTCGGTGCTCATCGCGTAACCTGCAACGCTTCAACAGCAAGAGCAGTTAATCGCTTTGCTAGGCCCGCCGAGAACGTCGCCGAGCGCCGTTGGCCGGCTTGAGGCGCATAGAGCATATGGTTGCCATCGGGCTGCTTAACTAAGCGCAAACCATAGAGCCGAATGTGCTCGTTCAATTCAACGTCTACGAAGGCTACGCAGTCGCGGTTGCCAGTCTCCCGAGTGGGGTGGCAGTAAAGTACTCTCATTGGATATCCTTTTGTTATGGCGCATGAATGCGCGCCCGCTCAAGGAAGCGGGGGTGGTTGAGTCTTGCTTCGGTAACTGCCCTCAATCAAATCAAAGGCTTGATGCTAAGGTGCGGTTAAAGTCGCCTCAGTTAATTTAATGTCAGGGATCAAGGCATTGGAACTATGGACCCACCCGCGCCGGAATTGATGCGCTTCGAGCAGTACTAACTCTTCCCACATCCGGCTCCAGCATATAATGTTCGGTACGACTGCGGGTGCTCCTGCAGCCCCCTGCAGGTATCGAGCTGGGAGAGTACAACGCCATGACCGGAACGCGCCGCAAGCTGACGACGATCTTCTCCGCGGATGTTCAGGATTATACGCGCTTGATGCGTACCGACGAGGAAGGAACCCTCGCCACCCTGAAAGAATACCGCGACGCAATGTCCCGGTTGATCGAAATCCATGGTGGCAGGGTCGTCAACACCTGGGGTGATGGACTGATCGCCGAATTCGCCAGCGTGGTCGAAGCCGTGCGCGCAGCGCTCGATATACAGAACGAGGTTTCGGGCTACAACGCCGACCGCCCCGACGACACGCAAATGTTGTTTCGTATCGGCATCAATCTTGGCGATGTTATCGCCGAAGACGACGACATCTACGGCGATGGTGTAAACGTGGCTGCGCGCCTGCAAGCATCTGCATCGGCTGGCGGCATCGTCATATCCAACACGGTGTACGACCACGTGCGCAACAAGGTTGCGGTCGGTTTCGAATGCTTGGGGCAGCTACCCGTCAAGAACATCGAAGGTGGTGTGCTCAGCTACGCCGTCAGGATCGGAGAAGATCCTGTCCGTTCTGCGCAACAGAACCCCATTTCAGCCATGGGCACATCCGATGAAAAAAACATGGGACCCGGTACCACCTACGACCCTGGCTCCATGACACCAAAGTGGCGCAACTACGGCGTATTGGGTGCAATCTCAGCTGGTATCGTCGTCGTCAATTTGTTGTCGTGGGACGGCGAGTTCTGGGCGCCGTGGCCAATCCTCGCTATAGCAACCGTGGCCGCACTGTCGTGGATGCGCACCAACCGACAGGTTGACCAGGTTCTGACGGTTTTCACGATAGTCGGTCTTGCCCTCATCTGCATCAATTTGCTTTCCTGGCACGGCACTTTCTGGGCCGCATGGCCACTGCTTGCAATGGCTGTCCTCGGCAGCATCCGCTGGTTTACGCGCCGCCGCGCGGAGCCCTAAACCCAGGGTGTCAGATTGAACCTCACGGAGTAAACTATGCGTTTCGTTGTTTTTGCGGGTTTGGTGGTGATGTTGAGCGGTTGTGGCGGTGGCGCGTTCCAGCGGCTCAATCCAAACCCTGACGCGGAAGCGCAATATCGCCTCGGCGGCTGTCAGCTGCGTGGACATGGCGTTTGCAAGGACCTGCAGGAATTCTCTGTTCCCAGCCAATAGACACAATGACATCCGGGATTCCGTATAAAAATCATCGCGCGCGTAAAATATTATTTTGCGGCCCTTGAAAACTTGCCCGGGTAGTTCTACTTTAATCCTTGCGTAACGAGTGGTTCTCCTCCCATTTTTCATTCGTTGCGTGTTCCCCTCTGGACGCTTTAGCGTTCACAATTCGCCGGGCTTCTGCCCGGCTTTTTTGTTTCTTGGATTTCGACGCGTTATCACCCGAATTTTACTTCCCCTTCGCAATTTTCGCGTATCAAAGGGAAATGGGTTCTGGGGTACACAATGTTATGAGCACGGGTGAAAAAGCACGCGTCGACTGGGTCGATATCGCCAAGGGTATCTGCATCATCTTTGTCGTGATGATGCATTCGGTGCTCGGCGTCGAGAACGAAGCCGGCGCCCGCGGCTGGATGCATCCTGTCGTCGCTTTCGCACAGCCTTTCCGCATGCCGGATTTCTTCATGATCTCGGGTTTGTTTCTTGGTCTTGTAATCGGCCGCTCATGGTTGCGTTATGCCGATCGCAAGATCGTACACTTCTTCTATTTCTACGTGCTTTGGCTGACCATCCAGTTCCTGTTCAAGGCGCCGGGCATCGTGGCGGAAAGTGGTCCAAGCGGCGCGATATCCGCCTATTTGCTGGCTTTCATCCAGCCATTCGGTACGCTGTGGTTCATCTATCTCCTGCCGGTTTTCTTTGTCGTCACGCGCCTCGTCAAAGGCATCAATGTCTGGCTGGTCCTGATGATCGCTGCCGTGCTCGAAACATTGCCGATCCATACGGGCTGGCTGGTGATTGACGAATTCTGCAGCCGTTTCGTCTATTTCTTCGCTGGCTATGCATTTGCACCGGCGATATTCCGCTTGGCCGAATGGCTGAGGCAGCGGCCCATTACGGCCCTCCTCATCCTTGGCGTATGGGCACTGATCAATGGCTGGCTGGTGTTTACGCCCGCATCCGAGGCGTTTGCTGCCTGGATACCCCCGGAAGCCTATACGTCGGGCGGGCTTGGCGGATGGGCTAACGTGCCGCTGATCTCACTCGCAGCCGGAGGTGCCGGAGCGCTGGCGATCGTTTCCGTTTCCGCGCTGATCGCTCACATGGCACAGTCCTGGGACGTTATCGTGAAACCGCTGCGCTGGCTTGGAGCGCATTCGATCGTTGTGTATCTCGCCTTCTTTCTGCCGATGGCGCTGGCCCGTACGGTTCTTTTGAAGAGCGGCATTGTCACCGATATAGGAACGATATCACTTCTGACCGTCATAAGCGGCGTGATCGGTCCAGTGGTTCTGTATTGGCTCATCGAGTGGAGCGGCTACGGCCAGTTTCTGTTCAGACGGCCACAATGGGCCCATATCGATCGCGCCCCGGCTCCAAGGCGCGCGCTGGCTTCGGCCGAGTGATATTCACGCCATGACGGCCTGCAAAATGGTGTAAATCATAGACTAGCTATGCGCAAAGATATCCTGCTCGTCCCATCCCATCAGATCAAGCCTGGAGCGGGTTGGCAGGAACTCGAAGCAAGCGGCCGCTTCCTCCGAACGCCCGTCACGAATAAGCCGTTGCTGCAGGATCGTGCGCAAACGGTGCAGATAGAGTACGTCTGAAGCAGCATATTCAAGCTGCGCCTGCGACAGATCGGGCGCGCCCCAATCCGATGATTGCTGCTGCTTGGAGAGATTGACTTCCAAAAGCTCGCTGCAGATATCCTTCAGACCATGGCGGTCGGTGTATGTACGCACCAGACGCGAGGCGATCTTCGTGCAGAACACCGGCGTCGGCATGACCCCAAAAGCGTGGAAAAGTACCGCGAGGTCAAACCGTCCGAAATGAAAGATCTTGGTGATGGCGTCATCGCCAAGCAATTTGACGAGATTTGGCGCCGCAGTCTGACCCTTGTCGATCTGGATCACATCCGCCGAACCATCGCCCGGAGATATCTGCACCACGCAGAGCCGGTCGCGATGCGGATTGAGCCCGAGCGTTTCGGTGTCGATGGCAACGGCATCGACCTGATAGTTCGTGAGGTCGGGCAGATCATTGCGGTGAAAGCGGATGGTCATTGTCGTTTCCTGTCACTTCTATTTTTGTCCGCGAACTTCCGAACGGAAAACCGTTTCACACTTTTCCTGGAGTTGCCAAAGCGTCGAGAATGCGCGCCCAGGAGCGCTGACCCTTGTGGAACGAGGTCAGTTCGTATTTTTCATTGGGCGAGTGGATGCGGTCATCCTCCAGCCCGAAGCCGACGAGCAGCGATTCCATGCCGAGCATACGCTGGAAATCCCCGACGATCGGGATCGATCCGCCCATGGCGATCAAAACGGCAGGCTTCGGCCACTCGTCGCTCAAGGCGTTCTTCGCCTTGCTGAGCAGCGGCGATTCATAGGAAAGCTGGATTGCAGGCGATGCGCCGTGCTCATGGAACTCGACCGAGCAATCAGCAGGGACGCGTTCGCGTACGAAAGCACGGAACGCTTCGCGGATTTTCGCCGGATTCTGCTTGTGCACAAGCCGGAACGACACTTTGGCAGAGGCTTCGGCCGCGATCACAGTCTTGAACCCCTGCCCCGTATAACCGCCGGTGATGCCATTGAATTCGGCTGTCGGGCGCGCCCAGATCAGTTCGAGGAGCGATCGGCCCTTCTCTCCGGACGGTATCGAAAGGCCGACTGGCCCCAGGAAATTCTCCGGCGTGGCATCGAGTCCCTTCCACATCTGCAGAATCTGCGTCGGCGTTTCCTCAACGCCGTCATAGAAGCCTGGAATGGTCACCGCGCCATTCTCGTCGTGAATATCCGCGAGAATCTTGGTGAGGATGCGGATGGGGTTGGCGGCAGCGCCACCAAACATGCCGGAATGAAGATCGCGATCGGCAGCCTTGATGACGATTTCTTCGCCGACAAGACCACGCAGACCAACCGAGATCGCCGGTGTCTCTCCGTCCCACATGCCTGTATCGCAGACGAGAGCAAAATCCGCCTTCAATTCGTCCCGGTGAGCGTCGAGAAATGGCTTCAGCGATGGCGAGCCTGATTCCTCTTCGCCCTCAAAGAGAATGGAAATCTTGACCGGCAACTTGCCATGCACTTCCTTATAGGCGCGGCAAGCTTCAACGAACGTCATCAGCTGGCCCTTGTCATCGGATGTGCCGCGGCCCGTCAGGATCTTGCGGCCATTACCGACATCCTTGATCGCCGGTTCGAAAGGATCGTGATCCCACAGATTGAGCGGATCGACCGGCTGCACGTCGTAATGACCATAGAACAATACATGGGGAGCGTCGGCGCCTGGACCTTCATGATGGCCAACGACCATGGGATGGCCCGGCGTGTCGCGGACACTCGCTTCAAACCCGATCGATTTCAGATCAGCAGCCAGCCATTCGGCCGCGCGGCGGCACTCGGATTTGAAGGCGGGATCTGTCGAGATGGACTTGATTTTCAGGAGATCGAATAGTCGCTCCAGACTTTTATCCAAATTATTATCGAGCGTATTCAACACAGGTTCGAGAGCTGACATGCTATTTCCTGAAAGGCTGGAATTGGTGAAGGGAGTTCTTCTTAGCGCATTTTGCCGGGAGGAGCACAAAAAAGTACCAATATGCCGAGCAAGTTTTGTTCAGCCACAATAAAATTGCTGCATGAAACACCATGCGTGGTTCGACAAGCTCACCATGAGGGGGATTGGCGGGCTGCACGATAATCACCGCCATTGCAGAACCTGGCTCCTTGCAACCCACTACTTCCCTCATGGTGAGCTCGTCGAACCACGTACAATGGACAGGCAGCTCTTTTTGCCATTGGCTTACGACAACGCCACAAAAGAAATGGCCGCCGTGGCGGGGGGACCACAGGCGACCAGATCACTACACTCACTTTGCGGTCAACCCTGGAGAGGGGGATGAGGCTGGCCGCAAGTCCGGTGTTAGGCGGGGGACGAGCCTTATAAACCGGACATCGATCTAACGTCGACAGTTAAGGATTTGGGGGGTAAACCGTGGCAATTCAAGGGCACAAGAGATTACATATTGGTAACAAAGGTGTGATGCGCAAATGTCAGGATGATTACGTTTCCAAGGTTAGTTTCGGCGAAACCGAAAGACACCGCATTCCCTTTTTCCCGATCATCATTTAATCGTAGGCGCCATGAAAAAAGGTGATCATCTCTTCCTCGTCGACGGTTCCGGTTATATCTTCAGAGCCTATCACGCACTACCTCCCCTGACCCGCAAATCCGACGGTTTGCCGGTTGGCGCTGTGTCAGGTTTCTGCAACATGCTGTGGAAGCTGCTGCGCGAAGCGCGCGACACATCCGTCCGCGATACGCCCACACACTTTGCCGTGATCTTCGATTATTCTGCGCATACGTTCCGCAAGGAAATCTATCCGGACTACAAGGCAAACCGCTCGGCGCCGCCGGAAGACCTCATTCCGCAGTTCGGCCTGATCCGCCAGGCAACCAAGGCTTTCAACCTGCCCTGCATCGAAAAGGACGGCTATGAGGCGGACGATCTGATCGCCACCTATGCCCGCCAGGCCGAAGCGGCAGGCGCTGAGGTCACCATCATTTCTTCCGACAAGGATCTGATGCAGCTCGTCACGCCGATGGTGACGATGTACGACAGCATGAAGGACAAGCAGATCCGCATCCCCGACGTCATAGAGAAATGGGGCGTGCCGCCCGAGAAAATGATCGACCTGCAGGCGATGACCGGCGACTCAACCGATAATGTGCCGGGAATTCCGGGCATCGGACCAAAGACGGCAGCGCAGTTGCTGGAGGAATTCGGCGATCTCGATACTCTGCTTGCACGGGCCGGCGAGATCAAGCAGCAAAAGCGTCGTGAGAATATTATCCAATATGCGGAACAGGCTCGCATCTCGCGCCAGTTGGTGACTTTGAAGACAGATACGCCAGTCGACGTCGGAATAGAGGATTTTAGCCTGGAACCTCAAAACGGCCCCAAGCTCGTCGCTTTTCTCAAGGCTATGGAGTTCAATGCGCTGACGCGGCGCGCGGCAGAGGCAACGGGCGTCGAAGCCAGCGAGATCGAACCGGCAAACGTGCTCATCCAGGCTGTTGCAGAGGCGCATGGACCGGACCTTGATATCGCATCCGAAGCTGATCTGCCCAACCCGCCGAAACCGGTTGGATCGGTAACGACCAGCGCCAAACCGGCTTTTGGCAATGTAGAGGGAACGCCGGCGGGTCTGGTGAAAGCCCGCACCGACCAGGCACTTGCGGCCAAGATCGATCGCAGTTCCTATGCGACGATTCGGGATGTTGCTGCATTGCAGGTCTGGATTGATGAAGCAATGGCATCCGGTGTCATCGCCTTCGACACGGAAACCACCTCCGCGGACCCTATGCAGACCGAAGTCGTCGGTCTGTCGCTCGCGACGAGGCCGGGACGTGCCGCCTATATCCCGATCAATCACATTTCCGGCGACGGCGATCTCCTCGGCGGCGGGCTGGTCGAGCACCAGATACCCGAGCGTGAAGTGTTTCGCATGCTGAAGCCGCTTCTCGAGGATGCATCGGTTCTCAAGATAGCGCATAGCATGAAATATGAGTGGCTGGTCATGCACCGCTACGGTATCGATCTTCATCCACTCGACGATACGATGCTTATTTCCTATGTGCTCGATGCCGGCGAAGGCAGTCACAGCATGGACAGCCTTTGCGATCGCTGGCTGGGTCACAAGCCGCTCGCCCACAAGGAGTTGATCGGCTCGGGCAAGTCCTCGGTTACGTTCGACAAGGTTTCCATCGAGCGGGCAACGGAATATGCGGCGGAAGATGCCGATGTCACCTTGCAGCTCTGGCGTTTGCTCAAGCCTCGTCTTGTCGCTGACGGCCTGATGTCGGTGTATGAGAGGCTGGAGCGGCCGCTTATTCCTGTGCTCGCGCGCATGGAAGAGCGCGGCATTTCCGTCGACCGGCAGATACTTTCGCGCCTGTCGGGTGATCTCGCCCAATCCGCCGCAGCGATCGAAGAAGAGATTTACCGGCTTGCCGGTGAGAAGATCAATATCGGCTCGCCAAAACAGATGGGCGATATCCTGTTTGGCAAGATGGGCCTGCCGGGCGGTTCCAAGACGAAGACCGGCCAGTGGTCCACTTCGGCCCAACTCCTTGAAGATCTTGCTGCGGAGGGACACGAGTTGCCGCGCAAGATTGTCGATTGGCGCCAGCTGACGAAGCTCAAATCGACCTATACGGATGCGCTGCCCGGCTATATCAACCCCCGGACCAAGCGCGTGCATACCTCCTACGCCATGGCGGCGACCTCTACAGGCCGCCTGTCATCATCCGAGCCGAATTTGCAAAACATTCCGGTGCGCACGAGCGAGGGCCGCAAGATCCGCACCGCCTTTATTGCCGAGCCGGGCAACAAGTTGATTTCCGCCGATTACAGCCAGATCGAATTGCGGGTGCTGGCGCATGTCGCCGAAATTCCGCAACTGACGCAAGCTTTTGCCGATGGCATCGACATTCACGCCATGACTGCTTCCGAAATGTTCGGCGTTCCGGTGAAGGATATGCCTTCGGAGGTTCGGCGCCGCGCCAAGGCGATCAACTTCGGCATTATCTACGGCATTTCGGCATTCGGTCTCGCCAATCAGCTGTCCATTCCGCGCGAGGAGGCCGGCCAATATATCCGCACCTATTTCGATCGTTTTCCGGGGATCAAGGACTACATGGAAGCGACGAAAGCGTTTGCCCGCCAGCATGGCTATGTCGAGACGATCTTCGGCCGGCGCGCACACTATCCGGAGATACGTTCGTCCAACCCGACACACAGGGCGTTCAACGAGCGTGCCGCGATAAATGCGCCGATCCAGGGCTCAGCGGCCGATATCATTCGTCGGGCGATGGTGCGCATGGAACCTGCCTTGAACGAAGCCAAGCTCTCGGCGCGCATGCTCTTGCAGGTGCATGACGAATTGATCTTCGAGACTGCCGACGAGGAGGTCGAGGCGACTATTCCGGTCATTCGTCATGTCATGGAAAATGCCGCCATGCCCGCGGTATCTCTGTCAGTGCCGCTGCACGTCGATGCGCGAGCGGCGCATAATTGGGATGAGGCGCACTAATCCATGCGCTGCATGATTATTGTGCGTGGTTCGACGGGGCTCACCATGAGGGAGGTGGGTTGTCTGCACTGAGGATACCAAGAATTGCAACAAATGCGATTATCCTTGCGAAACTACTACCTCCCTCATGGTGAGCCCCATCCTGAGCTTGTCGAAGGGCGAACCACGCACAATCGCAATGAACCTTCCTCAATAATTACTGCAGCGAATCCAGCACTTTGCGCTGGGCATGCATCTCAAGGAAAATGCGGTAATCCCTGTCGAGGCGAGCCCGAGCCGCCGGGTCAGGTTGGCGCGGCCGGCCGCCCTGTTTCATGGCAATGCAGGCGGAAGGCAAGTCGGGATAGAGGCCGGCCGCCGTCGCAGCGACCATGGCCGTGCCGAGCAGTACGGCATCTTCGGCTGCCGACGTAATGACAGTGCAGCCGGTAGCATCCGCATAAAGCTCCATCAGGAGCGGACTTTTGGTGTGACCGCCTGTTACATGCATCGTATCGATGGCATAGCCCTTGTCATTGAGTGCATCGAGAATGTGCCGGACACCCAGCGCAATCCCGACGCAGGTGCGCCAGTAAAGGCGGCAGAGGCTGTCGAATGATGCATCCAGTGTGAGACCGCTGATCACACCCACCGCGTGCGGATCAGCGAGCGGCGAGCGGTTGCCATGGAAATCCGGAAGAACGTGCAGGCGGCTGGCAAGGTCTGGCCCGTCCCTCTCGCGTAGTTCCATGATCCGTTCGGTGATTTTCCTGTGCACGGCAGCGTTCGGATCACCGACTGCTCCATGCCAGCGGGTGATATGGTCCAGCAATGCCCCGGTCACGGACTGCCCGCCTTCGCTGAGCCAGCAATCCGGCAGAGCAACGCCATAATACGGCCCCCAGCCGCCGCTGAATGAGATCGGCTCCTGCGACAGCGCCATAAGGCAGCTCGATGTACCAGCGATCAGCGCAAGGTGGCGATCGATTTGCGACAGATCGCCGGCAAAGCCGCCAAGTACGCCGAGCGCGCCGGCGTAGGCATCGATCAACCCTGCTCCGACGTGGCAGGAAGTGGTCAATCCGAGAGCCTTAGCAGCTTCAGGCGTCAGCCGCCCGACATCCGTCCCCACGGGACTGGCACGCTCGGGCAGATTGCCGCGCAGGGCCAGATCGTCGAGGCCGATGGTTTCAAGATAATCCGGCTGCCAGCCTTCCAGCTCATGTGCAAGGTAAGTCCATTTGCAGGTCAGCGTGCATTGCGAACGAGCCAGCGAACCCGATGCTTTCCAGCTCAGATAGTCGGCAAGGTCGAAGAAATAGCCGGCTTTGTTCCATGTCTCCGGCAGATGGCGCTTCAGCCACATCAGCTTCGGCGTCTGCATTTCCGGCGACATGACGCCGCCGAGATAACTCAGCACTTTGTGGCCGGTCGCCGTGCATTCATCCGCTTCATCCAGCGCGCGGTGATCGAGCCAGACGATTGTATCCCAGCGTTTGTCGCCGGATGTCGAGACAGTCAGCGGACTGCCTTCTCCATCTCGAACGACGAGGGAACAGGTGGCGTCAAAACTAATGCCAACGACATGAGAGGGATCGACCTTGGAGGCGGCGACGGCGCCTTGTACGGCGATACAGACGGATCGCCATATGTCTTCCGAATCATGCTCTGCATGACCGGCAAGCGGCTGGTTCATCAGGATTGGATGTTCGACGCGACCCAGGAGTTTTCCACTGGCATCGAGAATGCCCGCACGCGCGCTACCTGTCCCGACATCTACAGCACAGAGATATTCCGGCATCAACGAACTTTCGGTGTGGCCTGCGTGAGCAAGCCCGGCAACTCCAACATGTCGCTGAATATACGGTCTGGCTTGCGGGACGCAAGTGCAGCCTCGAGCCGTCCGCCGCGCGAATGCGTACCGCCTGTGAAAGCAAAGACCCGCATGCCGGCACTCTTGGCCGCTTCGATTCCGGCCGGGCTATCCTCAATCACGAGGCAGTCCTTCGGTTCGACCCTCATCGTTTTCGCAGCCAACAGAAAAAGATCCGGTGCGGGTTTGCCATGTTTGACCATCGTGGCGCTAAAAATATGCGGATCCAGAAGATCGAGCAATCCCGTCAATTTCAAGGACAGGCGAATGCGATCGGGCTGGCTTGATGATGCCACGCAGCGCGGCACATCAAGTTTGCGCAGAGTCTCGGCGATACCAGGTATTGGCTTCAGATCGAGTTCGAAGCGAGCGAAGAGATTGGCCCGCATCTCGTCGAGATCCGCCTCGCTTGCAGCAAAACCGTACTCTTCATGCAGGACCTTGCTGATCGTCGTCATACTGCGCCCGAGGAAGCGATCATAGGCGTCATCCTCCGACATATGGGTGCCGTTCTTGGCGATCATGTCGAGCAGGACAGCAATGGAAATCGGTTCGCTGTCAACGAGAACACCGTCGCAGTCGAATATGACAAGATCGGGTTTCGCTGTCGTCAAAGCTTGTCATCCAGATAGAGCCTGAGGGTCTCTCGAGCCCCCTTGTCCCAGAGTGTCCGCAGGATCCGCGAGAACGATTCGGCGAAAATCGGCGATGTGCCGACCTCTCCGAAAATATCGGTCATTGCGAGGAATGCTTTCGGATCGTACTTGGCTTTCAAGGCTTCAACTTTCAAGCGTTCAGCGCTGGCATCAAGATAGTTCGTTGGCTTGCCTGTATCGGTCGTCCCTGCGCAGAAGCGGCACCAAAGCGCCGAAACCAGCGACAGGCCGGTGACGCTCTTGCCAGCTTTCAGCCGGTCGGCAGTCGTCGGCAGAATAAACTTCGGCTGGCGATTGGAGCCGTCCTGACAGAGGCGCTGGATCGTATCGCCGATCTTCGGATTGGAGAAACGCCGTATGATGAGGTCGAAATAGTCCTCGAACGGCATATCGGGTACGGGCGGCAGGACCGGAATGATCTCCTCCCGCTCAAGTTTGGTCAAAAATTCGCGAATCAATGGTTCTTCCATGGCCTCGTGGACAAAATGAATATCCATCAAAGCTGCGGGATAGGCAATCGCCGCGTGACCACCATTGAGGATGCGGATTTTCATCAGCTCATAAGGTGCGACGTCCTTGACGAAGGTAACGCCAACTTTTTCAAGCGCCGGCCGCCCCGTAGGGAAATGATCTTCCAGCACCCATTGCTTGAATGGCTCGCAGAAAACCGGCCAATTATCATCTATGCCGAAATCCGTCGCCAGGAGATTGCGCTCGCGATCGGTGGTCGCAGGCGTGATACGATCGACCATGCTGTTGGGGAACGCAACGTTATGCCTGATCCATTCGGCCAGATTCGCATCGACTAGTGCGGCCAATCCACTGACGGCATCGCTGGTTACATGGCCATTGCCTGGAATATTATCGCAGGACATGACCGTGAACGGCGCGGTGCCTTCGTTGCGGCGGCGAATGAGGCCCGCGAGGATCAGGCCAAACACTGTTTTCGGATTTGCGATGTCGGCTGCATCGGCCACGATTGCAGGATGCTGCGGATTGAAAACACCCGAAGCCGGATCGATGAAATAGCCGCCCTCGGTGATGGTCATCGAAACGATGCGGATTTCGGGATCCGCAAGTCGGGCGATGGTGTTGGCGCTGTCGCCGGGCTGCAGATAATCAATCATCGACGACGTGACATGGGCAACCCGGTGTCCGCTGTCCTGTTCGACGACCGTGGTCAGCCAATCCTGCTCCTTGAGCTTCTGCCGCATGACCTCATCGGAGGCAAGCACACCTGCACCGACAAGCCCCCATTCATGATCTGTCCCCGCGTTGAACAGCGCATCGAGATAGACCGCCTGATGTGCACGGTGGAAATTGCCGATGCCGAAGTGAATGATCCCGGCCTTCAAGTCGGACTGGCTATAGCCGGGAACCCCAACATTCTCCGGCAGGTTCTGCAGCGCCGCTTTCGAGAGTTTTACAGTCATCGGGCCTAACCCTTCTATTCTTATAGTTGCATGCGCCGTTCAGCGCTGCGGAAACGTCAGCTCATCCAGTTGCCGCCGTCGACATTGTAGGTCTGCGCGACGATGTAATCGCTCTCGCTGCTTGCGAGGAAAATCGCCATGCCAGTCAGATCTTCGGCGGTGCCCATCCGGCCGTAGGGCACGGCCTCACCGACGAGGCGCTTCTTCTCGCCGCGCGGCCTGTTCTCATACTTGGCAAAGAGGGCATCGACGCCTTCCCAGTGCTCGCCATCGACCACGCCGGGAGCAATCGCGTTCACATTGATGCCGTGTTCTATGAGGTTCAGGCCGGCGGACTGGGTCAGGCTGATCACCGCAGCCTTGGTAGCGCAGTAAATCGCCACAAGTGGCTCACCGCGACGCCCTGCCTGACTTGCCATATTGATGATCTTGCCGCCCTTGCCGCGTGCGATCATGGCTTTGGCGACAGCTTGCAAGGTGAACAGCGTGCCGGAGAAATTGACCGCGAACAGCTTCTCGTAGCTTTCGCGGGTGATTTCGACGATCGGTGCCAGATCGAACAAAGCGGCATTGTTGATCAGCACGTCAATGCCGCCAAACTTGTCGACGGTTTCCTTCACGGCGGCATCAATCGAGGCTTGATCTGTAACATCAAGGCGGACGGCATGCGCCTGTCTGCCAAGTTCCCTGGCGGTCTCCTGCGCACGTTCCAGATTGATGTCGGCGATCACCACATGCGCGGCACCTTCACGTATATAGGCCTCGGCGAACGAACGCCCGATGCCCCGTGCCGAGCCTGTGATAAATGCCGTCTTGCCTGCCAGTCTGTTCATTTCAGTTTCTCATCAATTTGGAATTGCCTGGCCGTTCGCATCAAAGCGATGCAGGCGCGCGGGCTCTGGTGTCAGGTAGACCTGCTGGCCGAAATCGGTACTGAAATCGCCATCGGTCCGCACGGTGATCTTGCCTACCCCATCGACCTGTACGTGGATGAAAGTGTCGGAGCCGAGGTGTTCCGTCACTCCCACAGTGCCCTTCCAGGCGCCCTCGGTCTTCGAGATACGGACATGTTCCGGTCGCACGCCGAGTGTGACCGCGTTTTGCTTGGCGGCTTCCTGTCCTTCGATCAGATTCATGCGCGGCGAGCCGATGAACCCGGCAACGAAAACGTTCCTCGGGCTACGGTAAAGGTCGAGTGGCGATCCGACCTGCTCGATACGTCCGGCATTCAAGACGACGATCTTGTCGGCCATCGTCATCGCCTCCACCTGATCGTGGGTGACATAAATCATCGTCGTTTTCAGCTGGTGATGCAGATCGCTTATCTCCAGCCGCATGTTGCCGCGAAGTGCAGCATCAAGGTTGGATAGTGGCTCGTCGAAGAGAAACGCCTTGGGTTGGCGCACGATTGCACGGCCGATTGCGACGCGCTGGCGCTGGCCGCCGGATAGTTGTCCGGGCCGACGATCGAGATAATTGGTGAGATTTAGGATATTCGCCGCGTCCTTGACCTTCTTGTCGATTGCAGCCTTGTCCTGACCATCCATCTTCAGGGGAAACGCGATGTTGCCGTAGACGCTCATATGCGGATAAAGCGCGTAGGACTGGAATACCATCGAGAGGCCGCGCTTTGCGGGCGCCTCGCTCGACATGTCCTTGCCATCGATGACGATGCGGCCACCGCTCAAATCTTCGAGTCCCGCGATCATCCGCAACAGAGTGGACTTGCCGCAGCCGGAAGGACCGACGAAGACAACGAATTCACCATCAACGACTTCAAGGTCGATTTCCGGAATCACCGCTGTGGTTCCAAATGACTTCGATACTTTTTCGAGTGTAATGCTTCCCATAATATTTCCCCCTTATTTCACGGCGCCGAAGGTCAGACCGCGTACCAGCTGCTTTTGCGAGAACCATCCCATGACCAGGATCGGTGCAATTGCCATGGTGGATGCGGCCGACAATTTGGCCCAGAAAAGGCCCTCGGGACTGGAATAGGACGCAATGAAGGCGGTGAGCGGGGCAGCGTTTGCGGCTGTCAGGTTCAGCGTCCAGAACGCCTCGTTCCATGCAAGAATGATATTGAGCAGCATGGTCGACGCGATCCCAGGCACCGCCATCGGCGTCAACACATAGACGATCTCCTTCATCAGCGATGCGCCGTCCATGCGCGCCGCTTCGAGGATTTCACCCGGAATCTCCTTGAAGTAGGTGTAGAGCATCCACACGATGATCGGCAGATTGATCAGGGTCAGGACTGCTACGAGGCCAAGACGCGTGTCCAGAAGCCCCCAATCGCGGAAGATCAAGTATAGCGGAACGAGAACGCCGACCGGCGGCATCATCTTGGTGGACAGCATCCACATCAAGACGTCCTTGGTGCGCTTTGTTGGTGAGAACGCCATGGCCCATGCCGCGGGAATGGCGAGAGCCAGACCTATCAGTGTCGAGCCGACCGAGATGACCACGGAATTGGTGACGTGTTTCATATAGTCGGACCGGCTTTGCACCTCATGGTAGTTTTCCAGGGTCCAATCGAAGAACAGGAACTGCGGAGGCGTTGCAACCGCCGTTCCTTCCGTCTTGAAGCTGGTCAGGAACGTCCACAGGATCGGAAAGAAGATCAGCAGACCGATAGCCCAACCGAGGATGGTGAATGTCAGCTTCCGCTGTGTTGTGACTGAGCGGGCCATGATTCTACCTCTCGAGGTTCTTGCCGATGAGGCGAATGAGGAAGAAGGCGACGATATTGGCTAGGATCACCGCGACAATACCGCCAGCCGAAGCGCCGCCGACGTCGAACTGCAGGAGCGCCTGCGCGTAAATCAGATAGGTGATATTCGTCGTTTGAAGGCCCGGTCCGCCATTGGTCGTCACCAGAATCTCTGCAAAGACGCTGAGCAGGAAGATGGTCTGGATGAGGATAACCACGGTGATGGCGCGCGACATATGCGGCAGCACCAGGTAGAAAAACCGCGAGAGCGCCCCTGCACCGTCCATCTCGGCGGCTTCGATCTGCTCGCCATCAAGCGACTGCAAAGCGGTCAGCAGGATCAGCGTGGCGAAAGGCAGCCATTGCCAGGCGACGATGAGAATGATCGAAAACAGCGGGAGCTGGGCGAACCAGTCGATGGGCTGGAACCCGAACGAGCGGGCGATCCACGCGAACAGGCCGTTGACCGGATGCATCAGCATATTCTTCCAGACGAGCGCCGAAACAGTCGGCATGACGAAGAATGGCGCGATGACCAGAAGCCGGACGATACCCTGACCCCAGAATGGCTGGTCCAGCACGATCGCCAACAAGATACCGCCAATAACCGTGATCAGCAGGGTGCCGCCGACCAGCATGAGCGTGTTGCCGAGCGCAGTGAAGAAAGCCGGGTCAGTGAGAAAGTACTGATAATTGAGAAAGCCGATAAATTCCTCGGTTCCCGGCATTAGCAAATTGTAGCGCAGGAACGAAAAATACAGCGTCATGACAAGCGGCACGATCATCCACAAAAACAGGAGGATGACGGCGGGCGACATCATGAGACGGGCGGTTGCACGTGTCTGAAGCGTAGCCATGGTCAGGTTCCAATACAGCGATCATCAAAAGCGAGAATGCAAACAAGAGGGCCCGGGCGGCCCCTGACATTCGCGTCATGAAGCCGTCCGGATGTCTAAGGGGATTCTACTTGATGTAGCCGCCCTTGGTCATCTCGCGAGTCGTGAGCGCTTGCGCACTCTGCAAGGCTTGATCAACCTTCATGGAGCCGGCAAGCGCCGCCGAAAACTGCTGACCCACAGCTGTGCCGATACCCTGGAACTCGGGAATGGCGACAAACTGGCCACCCGTATAAGGCACCGGCTTGACAGTCGGCTTGGTGGTATTCGCGGCATTCATTGCATCGAGTGTGATCTTGGCGAAGGGAGCGGCCTTCTCATATTCAGGATTGGCGTAAAGCGACTTGCGCGTGCCCGGAGGAACGTTGGCCCAGCCTTCCTTGCTTGCGACAAGCTCCGTATAGGCCTTGTCGGTCGCCCAGGAGACGAACTTCTGTGCGGCTTCCGCCTTCTTTGTGCCTGCAGGAATGCCGAGGTTCCAAGCCCACAGCCAGTTACCATGGTTTTCGACGCCGCCCGTCGGGAACAGCGCATAGCCCACCTTGTCGGCAACCTTGGAGTCCTTCGGGTTGGTCACGAAGGACGCAGCCACGGTCGCATCGATCCAGATGCCGCATTTGCCGGTCTGGAACAGCGCGAGATTTTCATTGAAGCCGTTGGACGAGGCTCCGGGAGGGCCGGCTTCCTTCATCAGGTCGACGTAGAAGGTCAGCGCCTTCTTCCATTCAGGCTGGTCGAACTGCGGGGTCCACTTTTCATCGAACCAGCGTCCGCCAAACGAATTCGACATAGCGGTCAGGAGCGCCATGTTCTCGCCCCAGCCGGCTTTGCCACGCAGGCAGATGCCGTAAGTCTCTGTCGACTTGTCCGTCATCTTCTTCGCCGCGTCGGCGATCTCGTCCCAGGTCGGCTTTTCCGAAATCTTGACACCGGCCTTTTCGGCCAGGTCCGTGCGGTACATGACCATTGCGCTTTCGCCGTAGAACGGCGAGGCATAAAGCTTGCCGTCAAGGGAGACGGCCGCGTCGATAGCCGGCAAAAGGTCGGACTTGTCATAATCAGCGCCAAGACCGTCGAGCGGCAGGAGCCAGCCCTGCTTGGCCCAGATCGGCACTTCGTAAGTGCCGATGGTCATGACGTCGTACTGGCCGCCTTTGGTGGCGATGTCGGTGGTGACGCGCTGACGCAATACGTTTTCTTCGAGCGTCACCCACTCGAGCTTGATGTCCGGATTCTTCTTGGTGAAATCTTCGGTCAATTTCTGCATGCGGACCATGTCGCCATTGTTGACCGTGGCGATGGTCAGCGTTTCCGCATGCGCGAAACTCGACATGGCGAGTACCGACGCCGCGCCGAGCAGAAGCGTTCTTGATAACATCTCATTCCTCCCGAATGTTATGAGCAATTGCTTGTGGTATGGGCAAATACTCACACAACGGCAAAACAAGTCAAGAGCAATTCGTCGCTGCACTGCAATAATGAGAAGGATTTTTGCCTATTAACGCAATTCCGGACGGAAAAACGGTTCCCACTTTTCCTGGAAGTGCTTTAGCCCGCGAGCAAGGTTTCCGCCGTCGCCTCGTCGGTGATCAAGCCGTTGATAAGGCTGCCTTTCAGCGCCGCTTCGATGCCCGGCAGCTTTTTCGGCCCCTTGGCGATTGCGATGACCATGGCGGTGTCGCGCGAAGGAATTTGCGCGCTGGCGACGCGATCATTGGTCAGGCCCTTGAGCGGCACGCCGTTGCGGTCGAAGGCGCGACCGACGATTTCGCAGACCCCGCCAGCCTGCCTGAGCGCCAGAAGTTCCTCGCGCGAGATGAAGCCATCGATGAAGAGCGGCGCATCCTCCGACAAGTCCCCGATGCCGACAAAGGCCACAGTAGCCTGCGCCGACAATTCCAGCACCGGGCGGATCATTGCCTGGCTGTGCAGGAGCTCGCGCTCCTCGGGCGAAGAGGCGATGACCGGCAGCGGCATCGGGAAACTGCGCGCCTTGATCTTGTCGGCGATATTGAAAATAACGTTGTAGAAAGCCGCCGAACCATCCGGCGCGATATTGCCGGTCAGCGACACCACCTTGTGCTGCGGACATTCGATCGGCGACAGCAGCTCGATTGCCGCTTTCAGCGTGCGGCCCGTGCCGATGCCGAGAACGATCGGCGTTTCCGATTTCAGCCAGCGCGTCATCTCGGCCGCCGCCGCATCGGCAACGCCGAGCGTCGTCGAGGTCGAACCCGGATCGGTCGGCACCACTTCCGCCATCTTCAGGCCGAAGCGCCGCTTCAACTGCTCGGCAAGATCGAGGCAACGGGCAATCGGGTGGTCGAGCCGCACCTTGACCAGCCCTTCCGACACGGCGAGCGACACCATGCGCTGCGCCGACTGGCGCGAAATGCCAAGCTTGGCGGCAATCTCATCCTGCGTGTTGCCGGCCACATAGTAGAGCCAGCCAGCGCGTGCCGCATCATCGAGCCTGGTCGTGGTAACCTCCGGCTTACTCATGGAGTCTTTGCCCCGTCCTTAAGCGCCTCGCTTTGCTCGTTGCTGGCGGGGACCCCGGTGGCCTTATGCCCGTCCGAGTGGCCGAGATCGCGTTCGGGCCAGACGATATCGCGCACCTTTTGCTTCAGGACCTTCGCCTCGGGAAAGCCGCCATCGCGCTTGCGCTCCCAGATCAGATCGCCGTTCACATGGATCTCAAAGATGCCGCCGGTGCCGGGGATAAGCGCCACCTCGCCAAGATCGGCGCCAAAGGTGGACAGCAGTTCCTGCCCCATCCAGGCGGCGCGCAGCATCCAGCTGCATTGGGTGCAATAAGTGATGGTGATGCGCGGTTTTGTTGTCATGTCCTTTTAGATATCACGTTCCCATCGCATTGGAAGCTGCCGTCGTCGGTATAGGTGACAGATGACAGACTTGCCCCGGTTTACCCGCCGCATGATCTGGATGTCCCCATGAAGAAGATGCGGGAGTCTTTCTCGGGAACGCAAGGGGGAAACGCGCTGCCGGGATAGTTTCGCAATTCGGACTCGCGTTCCTTGCAGCAGCGGTGCCTCTGGCAGGTGTTGCGATGACATGTCCTGTGGTGCCGACAATCGTTGTCCCACTTTGTCCGAGGGCAAGCAGCAGGCTGCTTCGTGGCTGCCGATTTGTCGGATGGCATTGCTGCTGTGCGTGGTTCGACAAGCTCACCATGAGGGAAGTAGAGTGTTGCCACGACAATCGCCGACATTGCAGAATTTCGCTCCCAGCAGCCCACCCCACATCCCTCATGGTGAGCTCGTCGAACCACGCACAGCAGCAATGCCATCCGGCAAATGAACCCACCCAAAAATCCTATACTTCCTGACATGCTCCTGACAGTAGGTTGTCAGGAGCCATGCGCTATCACTATCCACGAAACGGGATGAAATAACGGGAGGACGGCATCATGGACGGAGCGATCGACACCCTTGGCAGCGCGGCCGATTTTGACTTTTTCATCGGCGACTGGAACATCCGCAATCTCCGTCTAAAGGAACGTTTTGCCGGCTGCGATGATTGGGAGATCTTCCCCGCCACGTCGAGCGTGCGCAAGATTCTCGAAGGCACGGGGAATTTCGAAGAGATGCACATGCCCTCGCAGGGCTTTACCGGGATGACGCTGCGCCTGTTCAACCCGCGCGATGGATCATGGGCGCTGCATTGGGCCGATAGCCGCGCGAATGTGCTGTTTCCGCCGGTGATCGGCCATTTCGACAATGGCAAGGGGGTTTTTTACGGCGAGGATACGGATAACGGCGTGCCGGTGCGCGTGCGCTTCCTTTGGACCCCCGCGCCCGAAGCACCGCTCTGGGCGCAGGCATTTTCCAGGGATGGCGGCGAAACCTGGGAAACCAACTGGGTGATGGAGTTTACGCGAGCGTAGCGTAAACATCGCCCGGGCGCGGGTCGACGCTTCGGATCAATACGGCACAGGTATAGCGTATTGCATGATCTGGCGCTGCTTACGCACGTCGCCCAAGAGTGAGCAGCGTGGCGCGATACTTCAATGATTGAGAATCAGTTGCTTGTCCTCAGGCTTGCCAGAGGCGGACTTGGGCGGCCCTCCATTTCCGTTAAGCGCAATACCGGCGCCCGACCCGCTGACTATGCCAGCCTGCTCCAGTGCAATCTCCGCCAGCCGCTCCGCACGTCCGAAGTTCTGCAACTCGATATCGGTGATCGCCACCTTGCCGCTTTCCTTTGGGAAAGCGAGCTTCAGTTTGTCGAGGTGGGCAAGATCTATCCCCTCAAAGGCTTGCAGCGGAATAGCAACCATGTTCAAGAGCATTTTCACTTCGCCGTTGGCGTAGGGCGCGTCGGCCGTATGATCCAGCAACGGAATATCCCTGGCAGGATCAGGTTCAGGTGGGGCGACCAAAGTAACCGCAGGCGGGCTTTCGAAAGGAGCTTGTTGGCCAATCAGATCAACCATAGTCGAGTTTGCTTTGGCGGGATCAGGCAGGCCAATTGAAGCATTGGCGACCGGTACTGTTTTGACTGGATAGGTCTTACGTCTCGGCGCATTATAGAGTGCATTGGTGAAATTGCTCGCCGTCACGGTGGCCGATTTGCCGGCGGTGTCGGTGAGTGTCACCAATACTTCCTGACCCATCGGGCGCACCACCGCTATGCGGAAGGTGAGTGAATCGTAGTCTTTGGCGGAAAGGTCTTTCAAATCGCTAATGATTGCCCGCTCTGCTTGGACAGGCTGCTTTCCAGCTTCTTCCTTTGGCTTTGACCAGGCCAGTTCAACATGATCGGCAATAGACAGGAGCCCTTTGCCTCCCCAGCCAGAATACTCAAAGCCGGAGAGCCGCTTCAGTGTGCAATTGCCGCCAACATCTGCAACTGAGGGCAAAATACATTTTGCCTTCTCATCGAACCCGGAAAAACTTACTGCGCCGCCAATAAGATTGAGCCGCAAGCTGTCAGCCCACTCGAAGTTTTGGATGCGAAGTCGATCATTGGCCGCTCTCTGTACCGTCAGTACTATTCTTTCGTCGCAGGGTCCCTTGCCGGATGGGCAGGTCTCATTGGGCAATTGCGCCGCTCCGCTCCACCAGGATTGGAATTTTTTCTCATCGCCGACGTGATAGCGCATGAAGGAGTTTATGACGAAGAGGCCGGTGCGTCGTTGATCCTCCCGACTTAGACGAATGTTATCCTTCTGTTTGACGTCACGGTTGCAGTGTTGGGGTCCACGCCAGGTTTTCGCTTCAGTGTTGAACGTAAAGTCCTCGTTCGTCCAAATCGTGTTATAGTCATTGTGGTTTGCGCCATTCACCATGACCTGGTATCGCGGTGCTACGTCGCCCGTGCGACCGAAACGGTTGCGATCGTAGGTGGAAGCGCCCTGAAGATTGGCCATATCACCATCGCAGGATGGAAGTAATACGGCGAGGGGAACATTACTCAGACCACTATTGCCACCAAAATCCGTGGGTCCCACGAGGAAGGCTCCTTTGAACGTATAGTAGGCAGCGTCATTGCCGTTGGTATTCTCACTGCCAGCAGCATAGAATATATTGTACTTGCTGATGGCTGCCTGAAATGTTGCATTGTCAATACCGATTGGTTTGGTTCCCGAAGCAGGTATGATCGCATTGATGAGATCGGGATAGGGGATTTTCAGGCCGGAGGGATCCATCACCGTCTCGACGATTATTTTCGCAGTGGCGTCGTCGACTCCGGCGCCGCCGAAATGAGTGATCGAAGTGTTGCGTCTGAGCTGCTGGAAAAGATCTTGCGCAATGCTTCGAGCGGGGTGGGTAAATGCTTCAGGCGTTCTTTCAGCTCGCCTTCCGTAACGCCACGCCGGGTTTCGTTGAAAAGGATTGCGTTCACAATTCCCTGCCCGCCGCGCGAATGGCCCATGAGTCCTATTCGAGCGAAATCAAGACTACCTCTTAACGGATCGAGCTTTCCCCGATTGCCCCCGAGGTCCACCTGACCAAATCCATCAATCTGGCGCAAACGGTCCAGCATTCCCAATACCAGCTGCGCACGGGATAGGCCGGAGGCATTATCAAAGCGAGTGGAATTGATGACGTTCGCGTCGATTGAGGCCACGACGTAGCCGTGCTCAGCAAGGTCGCGGGCAAGATAGTCGTAGCCTTTGTAGCTGGGATCGCTCCAACTATGCATCCCATGCAAGAAAATGATGATCGGAAAACGCTCGGTGGCCGTTGAAGCGTTGAGTGGACTTTCAGGATAAAATAGCCTGCCTTTGACGGGCGTAACAAGGGCTCTGCCATCAGTAAAGGCGATCGAATCAGCAGTGTTCATCGTAACGAGATTGCCGAGGTCATATTCGAGGGGCGGCGATGAGTGGTAGATAGCGCCACCAGTAGTATCCGGCGCTACCTCGATGAAACGTTTAGCGGGTTCCACATATGTCTTCACCTCGCCTTGTGTGATTATGGTTTGCTCCCACGGGGACGGGTTAGAAATCACCGGTTTTGGCTCGGTGTCCGGAACGGCCGTGACAACGCCAACCACCGGCTCGTTCGGCACCTTGGTGTCGTCGACGACATCGCCTTCATCCAAATCCGTCTCACCAACAAATGTTCCTTCGGGCGTGTTCTGATTGGCAACGGGCGGTGTCGCTGGGGCCACGCCACTGTCATTGTTACAGCCCATCAAAAGCGCAAGCAGCGCACTGAACAGGCACGCGCGGGTCGATTCCCGCGTCTTCCATTTGTTCATTGGAAACTCCTGATCTGGCAGATGCCCGCCGCAGCGAATGATCCGCGTTGAAACACACAAAATATCGATGGCAGGGCCGCTTGAAATGGACGCGGCCCCGTCGGCTAACAAAACTTGGAATGCAACAAGCGTGCCAGATTCTGACGTTCTAGACGAAGGTATGAGGCTTGCCGAGCGCTCGGGTCAGTCCTCCCAGCCAAATGCCGGCTCGCTCAAACCGCGCACATGGTCGCGCACGTCTTCGGGCCAGCCTTCAGTCAAATCCGTGAAGCGCTGAACGTTGCCCGCATAGAGCGCCCGCGCCGCTTCTTCGTAGTGCGGCTGGTTGCCGGCCATCGCCATCATGAAGCTGTCGGCAGCAGCTTGCGCCTGCCGCTTCCTTTCGCGCCCGCCATTTTCGTTACGTGCCGCATCGACCAGCTTGCGCAACGTAACGGAAGCGCCGCCCGGCTGGCTGCTCAGCCAGTCCCACTGCCGCGGCAGCAGCGTTACCTCACGTGCCGTAACGCCGAGCCTCGGCCGCCCCGGCTTGCGCGGTTCGCTCGTATCCAGCCGCGCGGCGACCTCCGCATCGCTGCCGCGCAGGTCGAATTCCACCTGTTTCCCAGTGGCATCGTCGAAAACGAGGATCGCCTCGCCAGTATCGCCCGCGCGCTTCAGCGCCAGCGCCACCTCTACCCGCGTTCCGCTCGCGATCTTCCGCATGCCCTGAAAGGCCGTGCATGTCTGTTCTGTCGTTTCCATGATCCTGCTCACCTGTTGGATGGCAGGCTTTTACCCGGGTAAAACACCCTCGTCAATATACCCGGGTAAAATTATTCTCCGCTATTCTGTCACCGCCCGCACGCTACCCTTCCAAATCCGCCCGAAATGCTCTATGTGGCGCGCATGAGCACTCCACTAGATCACATTCGTAATTTCTCCATCGTCGCCCATATCGACCATGGCAAATCCACCCTTGCCGACCGGCTGATCCAATCGACGGGCGGGCTGGAGCTGCGCGACATGAAGGAGCAGGTGCTCGACTCGATGGATATCGAGCGCGAGCGCGGCATTACCATCAAGGCGCAGACCGTCCGGCTGAACTACAAGGCCAACAATGGCGAGACCTATGTCCTCAACCTGATCGACACGCCCGGCCACGTCGATTTCGCCTATGAGGTATCGCGGTCGCTGTCCGCCTGCGAAGGTTCCTTGCTCGTCGTCGATGCCTCGCAGGGCGTCGAGGCGCAGACGCTTGCCAATGTCTATCAGGCCATCGACAACAACCACGAGATCGTCGTGGTCTTGAACAAGGTCGATCTTCCCGCTGCCGAGCCCGAGCGTATCCGCGAGCAGGTCGAGGAGGTCATCGGCATCGATGCGAGCCAGGCCGTGCTCATCTCCGCCAAGACCGGCCTCGGTATTCCGGATGTGCTGGAAGCCATCGTCAACCAGCTGCCGCCGCCGCGCGAGGGTGACAGCACCAAGCCGCTGAAGGCCATGCTGGTCGATAGCTGGTACGATGCCTATCTCGGCGTCATCGTGCTTGTGCGCATCATCGATGGCGTCCTGAAAAAGGGCCAGACCATTCGCATGATGGGCACCGGCGCCAAATATCCGGTCGAGCGCACCGGCGTGTTCACGCCGAAGATGCTCGCCGTCGATGAGCTTGGCCCCGGCGAGTTCGGCTTCATCACCGCCTCGATCAAGGAAGTCGCCGACACCCGCGTCGGCGATACCATCACCGAGGACAAGCGCCCGACCGCGTCGATCCTGCCCGGTTTCAAGCCGGCGCAACCTGTGGTCTTCTGCGGCCTCTTCCCCGTCGATGCGGCTGATTTCGAGGATTTGCGCGCCGCCATGGGCCGCCTGCGCCTCAACGATGCGTCGTTCTCGTTCGAGATGGAAAGCTCCGCCGCGCTCGGTTTCGGCTTCCGTTGCGGCTTCCTCGGGCTGCTGCACCTCGAGATCATCCAGGAGCGGCTGGAGCGCGAGTTCAACCTCGATCTCATCGCCACCGCGCCGAGCGTCGTCTACAAGCTCAACATGACCGACGGCACGCAGCGCGAATTGCACAATCCCGCCGACATGCCGGAGGTGATGAAGATCGCCTCCATCGAGGAACCGTGGATCCGCGCGACGATCCTCACTCCCGATGATTATCTCGGCTCGATCCTCAAGCTGTGCCAGGACCGCCGCGGCATCCAGATCGATCTCAACTATGTCGGCAAGCGCGCCATGGTCACCTACGACCTGCCGCTCAACGAGGTGGTGTTCGATTTCTACGACCGGCTGAAGTCGATCAGCCAGGGCTATGCCTCTTTCGATTATCATCTGTCGGATTATCGCGAAGGCAATCTCGTCAAGATGTCGGTGCTGGTGAATGGCGAACCCGTCGACGCATTGTCGATGATGGTGCACCGCGCCGCCGCCGAAAAGCGCGGCCGCGACCTTTGCGAAAAGCTGAAGGACCTGATCCCCAAGCACATGTTCAAGATCCCGATCCAGGCGGCAATCGGCGGCACGGTGATCGCGCGCGAAACCATCTCCGCCCTGCGCAAGGACGTGACGGCCAAGTGCTATGGCGGCGACGTCTCGCGCAAGCGCAAGCTTCTGGAAAAGCAGAAGGAAGGCAAGAAGCGCATGCGGCAGTTCGGCAAGGTCGAAATCCCTCAGGAAGCGTTCATCCAGGCGCTGAAGATGGGCGATAGTTGAGGGCTCCGGCCCTCAATTCCCCGTCTTGATGAGCCCTATGCGCCCAGCCACTCTCTCGCTTCTCGCTCTGATCCTGTGCAGCGCGGCGTTTGCCGGCTGCAGCACGACCGCGCCGCGCACCCCGCCTGTACCCGCGCCCATCGCGCAAGGCGACGACCAGCCCGAAACGCTTGACCCCGGCATCAAACCGCTGACTGTGGAGCAGGAAGAGCAGTTCGGGGATAGCATCCATCAATGAGCGTCGAGCAAGATCTCAATCGCAGATTGCTGTCGACCGAACGAAGTTCGCCCCAATTGGTACATCCGCTGCAGTTTTTCTCGGTCATGTTCCAACAGATTTGTCGCAAATCCATTGTCAATATAAGAATCATTTATCCGAACATATTTGAGATTCTCAAAAATAAACCGCACTAAAATCTCTGTTGACATTGCACTCGCGTCTAGAGTCTTCTCCAAAATATCTACTGGAAAATTCTTCTTTAGAAAATTGAGTTTTTTCCGTTCGAACCAGCTCATTTTCGGGTCGGCTTGAACGTACTGGCCAACCCCAATACTTAATATGTGCAAATGTTCAACGGGAACTTTCAATGCACCAACTGCATCCGTAATTGCATATAGGGTCGGATTATTGGCAACGAAACCCCCGTCGATCAAAGCGGTGGGTCCTTGATTTTCAAGAAGAACGTCACGTTTGAGAAAAAAGGGAAGCGCCGCCGTTGATGCTAGTACCGCCTCAGAAATTGTGCATCCGAAACCCGGCTTAAACGACTTCTGCATACTAAAGGCTTGAGCGGCATGGCTCTTAAATATCGTTGGCCGGCTAAAATGATAATTTGTTGAGACGATGCCAACTTTTGTTCGGAAGCTGTCAAATTTGCGCTCTCCAAATATACGTTCCGAATGTTTTTGTAGGGAAAGCGTTCGCTCTGACGCCGTATTACTCCTCATAACGCATGGGATGATTTCGAAATACAAGCGAGTTATCTCGTCCGCAGTCTCTCCTAAGGCGACTAGTGCAGCGATTATGGCTCCCGTGCTGGTCCCGTAAATTAAGTCGAAAGAGTTTGCCAAGGGCCCGTTGGAGAGGTGGGCTTCCAGTTCATTTAATACTCCCACAGTATAAATGCCTTTAGACCCGCCACCATCAAGAGTCAGGATTCTAAAGGGCTTGCCGTGCGGCTTCACTTTGGGCTGCCCTGTCATTGGTGCGCGTACGCCCACGCGCTTTCCAGATATTGCCGTAGCTGCAAACGGGTCCATGAATTTTGTGCCGCAAAAAGTCGCTTTCTCGCGTTAACCTCTAGCAGTGCAAAGGTCTCGTCGTCTGTTCCTGTTTTTGAATAGGACCAATTCATGACGTTCTCGAAATCGGAGACGTAGGTGGTGTTTCCATAATTGTCATCTGGAGCATTCCAGCAAAGACTTTCGATAAGAAACGATTTTATCGGCTCTGCGACTGTTAGGCCTTCAGCCTCCATCTTATTACGAAGAGATTTTTGTATCCTAACTTGACGTTTAAACCGGCGGTTTGTTCGATCATGTTTTGCCACACCATTGCTATACTGCTGTGATGGAAAATTTGTAACTAAATTTCCATCGTCAGAGAAAAGGACCGTTCCTTCTGAGTAGTCTCGCGCGAAAGGAGGAGCAGAATAGTCCCTGTACTCGAATGTCGCCACGACATCAGCGTCAATCAATCTCGTCTTATCATGCACGTCGATTGCTTTGTTACCTCTCTGAACGGCCGACCGACCAAATCTATCGATAAGCGCTTCTTCAACTTCGCTCTTATATTGCGTGTAGGTGTAAGTGGCTGGTTCGAACGAATAATCGGTAGCGGTTCGGGCTGTCGGTAAGTTGTAGTGAAATGTGTCACGACAGAGGCAACAAATGTCGACGTCGCTGTCTCGCTTAACATTTACACGGTTGGCGTAGCTTCCTTGGGGAAATACCTCGATCTTCCGGTGTGCAAGTTTTGGGGATGCATTAATCGCATCGGATATTTCACGTACAATTCTTTGGGACCGGTCCTGTTCAGCTTGGCTCGGCGCCTGCGACCACGTGTTAAATTGATCTTCCCAATTATTCATAATGAATCACCCCTTACCGAAGTGAATTCTCAACCAAGGTCAAAAAATAACAACCAAGAGTTTCATTTCATGCACAGTATATGAATTGTATTTTGGCGCTTTTGTAACCAGTACTCCGATTGCTTGTCCGATTTTTATAATTACGAATCGATCACATACCTCCCATGCGGATATTGCACTGCACAATAACCACCTCTCCGCCTATTCTGTGCCTGTTAAACAACGCCACCAGGAAACAGGCCATGAGCTTTCTGATTGATTTCGCCATCCGCCGCCGCGCCAATGACAGTGCCTACCGCGAGGCGCTTGCCATGCTGCAGGGCATGAGCGCGCGGGATCGCGCCGATATCGGCATCAAGCAGGCGGATTTCGCCCGCATCGCGCGCGAGATGTCGCGCCGCTGATTCCGGACTTGTGCGACGGCTGCCTGCTCAGACTATCTGAGAGCGCGTCTCTCTCCGATGATCAAGCCATCCCTCCGTTATCCTCGGGCTAGACCCGAGGATCGTGGAGCGGATGAGGGTCCGGCTGGATGATAGATCATCCCCGGGAGCAACCAACAGTACTCAAACGCCGATCTTGCCACCGCCCTTTTTGGTGATGGCGAGGACAGAGGGGCGAACCGGCATATTGTCCTTGAAGTCCGGCCAGCGGGTGGACAGGTCCTCATAATAGGATGGGCGGCCGAAGGGCTTCCAATCCTCGCCGCCATCGCCCGGATGCTGGACGGCAACCATGAAGGTCGCCATATCCGGCAGCATGAGCGGGCCGCACATTTCCGCACCGACCGGCACGCGGAAGAACAGTTTCGACGTGCCGCGCGCGGGGCCGTCCGTATCCACGGCCCAGATGCCATCGGTGCGGCCGGTTTCTTTCGGTGAATTGCCATCGGTTGACACCCAAAGGCGGCCTTCCGCATCGACAGCGCAATTGTCCGGCATGCCGAACCAGCCATTCTTGGTCGTATCGGTAGAGAAGGATGCGCCTACATCGGCAACCGATGGATCACCGCATTTCAAGAGGATTTCCCACTTGCCCTTGGCGGCGGCGAAATTGCCGTCTTCCTCGGCAATCTCGACTATATGGCCGAAGGCGTTTTTGGCGCGCGGATTGACGGCATCAACCTGATCGTCCTTGCGCTTGGTGTTGTTGGTCAGCATCACATAGACCTTGCCATTGACCCCGTTCGGGCCAATGTCTTCGGGGCGATCCATCTTCGTCGCTCCAAGCAGATCGCCGGCACGGCGGGTTTCGATCAACACGTCTGCCTGGCTGGCAAAGCCATTGGCTTCTGTCAGCGGCCCTTGGCCGAAGACGACCGGCAGCCAGTTGATGGTGCCGTCGACATCGAATTTGGCAACGTAAAGCGTGCCATCATCCAGAAGATCCATATTGGCGGCGCGGTCGTCCGGATTGAATTTTCCGGTGGTGACGAATTTATAGACATAATCGAAGCGTTCATCATCGCCGAGATAGAATACGACACGGCCGTCCTTGGCGACGATGGAATCGGCGCCCTCATGCTTGAACCGGCCCATGGCAGTGCGCTTCTTGGGAATGGAATTGGGATCGTTCACATCGATCTCGACCACCCAGCCAAAGCGGTTAGCCTCGTTCGGATCCTTCGACAGATCGAAGCGATCATGGAAGTTGCCCCAGTCGTAGACGCCTTCAGGAATGCCCATGCGCTTGTAATTGGCGGCTTCCTTGCTGCCCTCCGGCAGTTTTCCGGTGAAATAGCCATGGATATTTTCTTCACCCGAGACATAGGTGCCCCAGGGCGTAACACCACCCGAGCAATTATTGATCATGCCGAACACCTTTTTGCCGGACGAATCGGCATTGGTCTTGACACGATCGTGCCCGGCAACCGGGCCGGACAATTGCATTTCCGTGTTGGCAGTGATGCGGCGGTTGAGCTTGCCGTCCTTGACGACCTGCCACTTGCCATCGGTCTTTTTGATTTCGACAATAGTGCCGCCATGGGCGGCCATTTCGATGTCGACACGCTTCTGGTCAGCCGGCGCGATCTCGATCTTGGCGTCGCCTTTGTCATCCTTGACGACTTTGACGATACCCGGGAACATCAGATGTTCATTGGTATATTCGTGATTGACGACGAGCAGGCCGTGCTCGGAAGAACCGTCGATCGGAATATAACCGACATAGTCATTATTGTAGCCGAACTGCTTGGCCTGGCTTTCCGGTGTCTGGTTCAGCGGATCGAACTCGGGCGAATCTGCAAAAATGCCATCACCCCAGCGCAACAGGACATCCGCGTCATACCCGGCGGCGACATGGTGCGTCTCATCGATGCCGACCTCGACCTCCTCAAAAGTGAAAGCCGACTTGCTCTCGCCGGCGCGTGCATCGTCGGCCATCATCAGCGCCATGGGGCTGACAGTAGCGGCGATGGCGGATACGGCGAGAGAGCCCTTGAGAAAACCCCGCCGCGAGAAGCGCGCGGCAATGAGTTCGCCCATAGTGGCATTGTCGGTCGGGTTGTGGCCCGGACCGTCATTCTCCTCGAGCTGGCTGGTGCGGAATGGCTGAGACTGGTCGTTCATGGCGCTTACCTCTGGCTATCTGGCTGGGTCCTCAACGTCTCTTAAACGTATCTCCCCGCTATGATGCCAGAGTAACAATATGATGACAGACGCGCGTATATCACGCCTCTAAGCTGCCGCGATGAATTCGCCATAGAGGTCGAGATCGACATTGCCGCCGGATAGGACGACAGCAACTGTCTTGCCCTCGATATCGACTTCGCCGCTTGCCAAAGCCGCAAGCCCGACGCAGCCGCCGGGTTCGACAATCAATTTCAGGTAATTCGCTGCATCGCGCATCGCCGCCTTCACGGCGTCATCGGTGACCGCAATGGCGCCGGCGAGATTGCGCTTGTTGACCGGGAAGGTGAGATTGCCCGGTTGCGGCGTCAGGATCGCATCGCAGATCGAACGATGACCGGGTTCATTGGCAACCGGCTGCCCCGCGATGAGCGAACGGCGCAGATCATCGAAGTTCTCCGGCTCGACGCCCCAGATGCGCGTTCCAGGAGAACCAGCCTTCACCGCCACGGAAATGCCGCTGATAAGGCCGCCGCCGCCGGTCGGTACGAACAATTCGTCGAGTGTGAGCCCCCGCTCATTGGCCTCGGCCACAAGTTCAAGACCGATCGTTCCCTGCCCCGCCATGATGGATGGATCGTCATAGGGCGGTACAAGGATCATGCCACGCTCCTCGATATAGGGTGCGGCGACTTCATCGCGCGTTTGGTTGTAGCGATCGTAAAACACGACTTCCGCGCCATAGGAACGCGTGTTTGCAACCTTTGTCTGCGGGGCGTCAAGCGGCATGATGATGGTGGCATGAATGCCGAATAGCTTGGCTGAGCTGGCAACGCCCTGAGCGTGATTGCCCGAGGAATAGGCGATGATACCGCGCCCGTGTTCGTCGTCGGTGAACTGGCTGATGCGGTTATAAGCGCCGCGGAATTTGAACGAGCCCGTGCGTTGCAGACATTCGGGCTTGAACAGGATACGCGCCTTGTACTTCGCATTCAGGGCTTCGGATTCTACAAGCCGCGTCGACACGATCTGGCCCTTGAGCCTCGCTGCGGCGGCCTCGACGTCACCTATATCAATCGCCAAACCCTGACTGTCCATGCTGTCCTCGCTTTAGGTCTTACAATGCGAAGGATTGATAGCACCGCGATCCGTAACAGGCACTCAAATCATTGTCATCATAGCAATCGGAGGTGGCGGTGCTCTAGATTAAGATTGAGCACGCTTTTCCAGAAACCGCGGCAATTCGGCGATGGAACCCAGGATGGCATCGCTGAGATGCGCGAGGTCATCCAGCGTGCTGTTGCCAGACAGTACGCCGATGGCAAGGCCGGCGCCGGCTGCATGGGCCATCTCCAGATCGTGGGCGTTGTCGCCGACCATGGCGATAGAATTTGGCTCGAGGCCCGTCTTGGCCGCAAACAAATGCAGCTGGTCCGCATGCGGCTTGGCGCGCGCCACGGAATCATAACCGATAATCACGCTGAACAATGCAGTCAGGCCGAGCGCTTCCGCCGTTGCTCGGGCGCCGGCTTCCGAGTCGTTGGTCGCGATGCCAAGGACAAACCCTTGTGCCACCAGCGCTTCCAGCGTCACGTGCAACCCTTCGATGCCGATGGCACGGCGCGAACCTTCTTGCACGGCATAGGCGTTGTAAGCCGTGATGCGCTCACGCTTTTCTTCTATTGTCAATTCGGGATGCCACAGATCGACAATGTCGTTGACCGTTCCCGCGGCGATGACCGAGCCGCCCCGAAACTTTTCCATCTCCCAATCATAGCCGCCAGCTTCGACAAGGGCCCGCGCCCGTGCCGCATCACCATCGGCTGCCTTGTGCGCCAGTTCCATGGTGATTCCGAACCAGGTGCGGTTGAAATCGACGAGCGTACCATCCTTGTCGAAGAGGATGCCCCGTATGGCAGTGGAACGGGCCGTTGGCATCAGGCCTCCAGCGAGCCTGGCCGGGCGCTTTCCGAACGCTTGCCGCCGAGGAGTTTCAATAGGTTATCGCCGCGACGGGTATAGCGGTGGCTGCGGCGCGTGAGTATCCGTCCTGCCTGCGGTGCGGTCAGCGTGATATTGCCGCTTGGATCACCCGGGACAGTCACGATCGTCACGAGCTTGGCGCCGGCTTCGACCTCATCACCGATATCGACGTGGAACAGGATCATCCCGCCCTGCGGCGCACGGATCATCTCGACATTTTCGAGTGGCGTCACCGGGCCATTGAAATCGACCTTCAGCTTGACGCTGTCGTCGATGATCACCCCGCGATGGACCAGGAACCTGTACAGGCCATCGGCGTCGTGTTTGCCGGTTTCGATATCGACATCGTTCAGGCCGCGAAACTCGACAGTGGTGACCGCGCGGGCCTTTCGCTCTTGCTCGGACAGATGCAAGGCCGGATGCGCACACGCCTCCTCGAAGGCGGCATCGGCGGTGCTATCCCATGAAAGAATGGCCGTTGAGCCGAGCGCGGCAGCGAGATCGTACATTTCCGGCAGGAAAGCCTGATGGATATAGAGATAGCTTTCGCTCTCGTCGTCACAGTGCAGGTCGAGCACGATTTCATGCGGTAACGCCAAGCGCAGGAGCTGCGCCTTCAACCGTTCTGCCAGGGACTTCGGTGCATCGACGGCCGGAAGCTCGGCGGTGTCGAACGATGCGAGCAGAGGGAAAGAACGGTTGAAATTGACGCCGGAAAAATAGTCGAAACGGCCAAGATGCTCATGCGCCTGCCATTGCGCCGAGCCGATCGGATTGGCCTGCGGAACGACGGTGATATTGCCAGCGACGCGGCCTTCGCTCTCGGCCTTTTCAAGCATAGGAATGAGGAAATGCAATGCGGCCTGGCCCGGCAATTCCGAACCATGTAGCGACGACTGCAGATAGGCGCTGACGGCTCCGTTGTTCCCGCCCTCAAAGCGCAGGACGCGCAGTTCAATGCTGTTGCCCGGCACATCGCCGGGCATTTTGATCATTTCCGTCTTCATCATTCTTTTCCGATTATTTCGTGTGACTTTAGCTCTATTTGTCCCGGCGCTTGCGCAGGTGCGCGACAAGCCCTTGCGTGGAAGCGTCCTTGTCCTTGGGCTTTACCTTACCCGAGACCACCGGCAGGAGTTCCGTCGCGAGTTCCTTCCCAAGCTCGACGCCCCACTGATCGAAGGCGTTTATGCCGTAAAGCTGTGCCTCGACGAACACGCGGTGCTCGTAAAGGGCAATCAGACGGCCGAGCGTATAGGGGTCAAGAAGGTCATGGATGATGGTGATCGACGGTCGGTTGCCAGTGAAAACCCTGTGCGGCGCAATGCGGTTCACCTCGGATTTGGGCAGGTTCTTTGCCGCGAGTTGCGCCTTGGCTTCGTCCAGTGTGCGGCCGCGCATGAGCGCCTCGGATTGGGCGAGGCAATTTGCGAGCAGCATTTCGTGCTGGTTGTCGAGATGCGGCTCATGACCTTTGGCCGCAACGATGAACTCCACAGGAATTGTGTCTGTGCCCTGATGCAGAAGCTGGAAGAACGCGTGCTGGCCGTTTGTTCCGGGCTCACCCCAGACGACGGGTCCAGTCGGCCCGGTAACCGGCTTGCCATCGATCGTAACGCCCTTGCCGTTCGATTCCATGTCGAGTTGCTGCAAATATGCAGGCAAACGAGCCAACCGCTGATCGTAAGGGATTACGGCGCGGCTGGTATAGCCCGAAATGGCGCGGTGCCAGTAGCCGATCAGGCCCAGCATCATCGGCAGGTTTTTCTTCAGCGGGGTTTTGCGGAAGTGCTCGTCCATGGCATGGGCGCCATCGAGGAAGCGGCCGAAATTTTCCGGACCGATGGCGATCATCAGCGGGAGACCGATCGCCGACCAGATGGAATAGCGGCCGCCAACCCAATCCCAGAAACCGAAAATACGGTCTGCAGGGATACCAAAGGCGTCGACCTTGTCGAGCGCAGTGGAAACAGCGGCGAAGTGCTTGCCGACGGCCTTCTCGCCCAGCGCGTCGGCGATCCATTTGCGAGCTGCCTTGGCGTTGGTCATGGTCTCGATGGTGGTGAAGGTTTTCGAGGCGATGATGATCAGGGTCGTCGCCGGATCGAGACCGGCAAGCGTATCGGCAATATGCGCGCCATCGATATTGGAGACGAAATGCGCTTTAGGGCCATCATGGTACGGCGACATGGCCAGTGTGGCCATAGCCGGGCCGAGATCGGAACCGCCGATGCCTATATTGACAATGTCAGTGATCGGCTTGTTCTTCGCGCCCTTGATTTCGCCGGAGCGCAGACCGTTGGCGAAGGCCGCCATGCGATCGAGCACCTCCTTTACGCCGGGCATGACATCTTCGCCATCGACCTTGATGGGTTTGCCGGAGCGGTTGCGCAGGGCTATGTGCAAGACTGCCCGGCCCTCCGTATTGTTGATTGGTTTGCCGGCAAACATTGCATCGCGGCGTTCTTCGACCTTGGCAACCTTGGCCAGATCGCCAAGCAGCGACAGTGCTTCGTCGTCTACAAGGCATTTCGACCAGTCGAGGAGCAAATCGTCCAACTGAAGCGAATAGCGGGAGAAGCGCTTCGGGTCACTGGCAAAGGTTGCGCGCATATCTTTCGGCGCGCCCTTTTTCCAATGTGCTTTCAATGCCAACACCTGCCGCTTGAGGCCGTTCGCTTGTTCTGACGCCATATCTGTCTCCTGAAATCACGCTTGATGGTGGGCAAACTGCCACCGGAATGGTTTTAGTTCAATCAACCGGAAGAAGAATCTCGGCCTTTCCATAATACGGCAAGTCTGTGCTGCAAATGCTGGCGGAACTGCGGCGCTTCTAACGCTTCTATTTGCCAGAATATTGTTCTAGCTTCGTGACAGCAGGGAGGGCTGAGCATGGACTTGACCGGAGAAGAACGAATTGCCGCATCGCGCGATACCGTCTGGAAAGCACTGAACGATCCGGAAATATTAAGGGCGTGCATACCCGGATGCGAAAGCCTTGAAAAAATCTCGGATACGGAGCTCGAAGCCACCGTCGGCGTCAAGATGGGACCAGTGAAGGCGCGCTTCAGCGGCAAGGTTGAGCTGACCAATCTAAACCCGCCGTCTTCCTATACGATCTCCGGCGAAGGCAAGGGCGGGGTAGCCGGATTTGCCAAGGGCGGAGCCGATGTGACCTTGACTGACGAGGGCGCCGAAACCGTGCTGGCCTATGTGGTCAACGCAGATGTCGGTGGCAAGATTGCCCAACTCGGCAGCCGGTTGATTGCCTCGACTTCCAAAAAACTTGCCACGCAGTTTTTCGAGAACTTCAACGCAGCGGTGAGCGGGACATAGGAAAGGATCATCTGTCGCAATTTCCATAAGCCATGGCGGAAAGCCGTTTGGGTTTACGGAGTCGAAGCCGGATATCCTGACGCGTGCAATAACGCATTTGGAAATGGCATGCATGTGCTCCTTTGATTTCATCATCGTCGGATCAGGATCGGCCGGATCGGTTGTCGCGGAGCGACTTTCAACAAACGGACGACATTCCGTGCTGGTGCTGGAAGCTGGCGGCTCGGATCGGCGCTTCTTCGTGACCATGCCGCTCGGTTATGGCAAGACGTTTTACGACAAATCCGTCAACTGGATGTACCGCGCGGAACCTGATCCTGGCCTTGATGGCAATACCGACTACTGGCCGCGCGGCAAAGTGCTCGGCGGATCGAGTTCGATCAATGCCATGGTCTATGTTCGCGGCGCACCCGAAGACTTTGACCAATGGCGCGACAGCGGCAATCCGGGCTGGGGCTACGCCGATGTTCTTCCGGTATTTCGCTCGCTTGAGGATCATGACGGGACAGTACAGAGCCTTGGCAGAGGCGGGCCGCTCCATGTCACCGATTGCTCAAGACTGTTTCACCCGCTTGCCAACCAGCTGATCAAGGCGGCGCAGGAAGCCGGACTTGCCTATAACCCCGATTTCAATGGCGCGCGCCAGGAAGGCGTCGGGCCGTTTCAATTGACGACGAAAGGCGGAAGACGGATGTCCGCGGCACGGGCTTTCTTGCGACCTGCGATGAAGCGGCCCAATGTAACCGTCATCACACAAGCCATGGTGACGCGCATACTTTTCGATGGAAAACGCGCCTCTGGCGTCGAATTCATCCGGAATGGCAAGAGCGAGACTGTAATGGCTGCCCGCGAAGTCATACTTTGCGGCGGCACGATCAATACACCGCAGCTCCTGGAGCTGTCAGGTATCGGCGATGCCACGCGTCTGCGAGATCTTGGCATCCCGGTGGTGCACGACAACCCCCAGGTCGGCGAGAACCTGTCGGACCATCTCGGCATCAACTATACGTACCGGGCCAATGTTCCCTCGCTCAACCAGGTGTTGCGGCCATGGTGGGGAAAAGCGCTCGCGGGCCTGGAATATTTGCTGCTGCGGAGCGGGCCCCTTTCAATCAGCATGAACCAGGGCGGCGGCTTTTTTCGCAGCGATCCGTCACGCAAGCGCGCCAACATGCAGCTCTACTTTCAGGCTTTTTCAACGCTGGTCCCCAAGAATGGCGAACGACCAATCCTTACACCCGACCCATGGCCGGGCTTTTCCATCGGGCTTTCCAACTGTCGTCCGACAAGCACCGGTTCGATCCACATTCGCTCAAGCAACCCGATGGAGCAGCCGCGCATCGTACCGAACGCGTTTTCCACTGACCATGACGTGGCAGAGATGCTCGACGCGGTGAAATTCCTGCGCAAGATCGCCGCAACGCCGACAATGTCCAAGCTGATCGTGGAGGAATTGCTGCCGGGTCCAGCCTGCCAGCGTGATGAAGAATTGATCACGGATTTCCGGCGGCGCAGCGGCACGGTCTACCATCCCGTTTCCACCTGCCGCATGGGCCCGGATCCAGCACAATCGGTGGTCGATCCGCGTTTGCGGGTTCACGGCGTGGAGAGACTACGCATCATCGACTGCTCGGTATTTCCCAATATCATTTCCGGCAATACCAACGCCGCCGCCATGATGGTCGGTGCCAAGGGAGCGGAACTTGTGCTGGAGGATCAGAAGTAGTGCCGCCCTTACCCTCCCCCTTGTGGGGAGGGAGGCTGCGCAGCAGCAGGGAGGGGTTCTTTGCAACACACCGATTGCACGCAGGAGTGATCAAAAAATAAAAGAAAGACCCCTCCCCGCAAGGGGGAGGGCAAAAAGCGCTCAGCTGTATCTTGCTTCCAGCAGATCGATATCGCGCACCATTTTACTGGCGATGGTGCTTTCCAGCCGCCGCGCCCGCACCAGACGATAGATTTCCTGCCGCTCTGCCTTCAGCGCGGTAATGTGCAGCTGTTTTCCGATTTCCTCGCTTCGTGCTGCCTGTTCGCGTTCCTCACCAAGGTGCATGCGCCCGTCGATGCGCTTGCGATAAAGCTCCATGATCTGCGTGGCCACATCGGTGAAAGCATCGGCGTCGGCACGGCCGGATGCGAGTTCGTGTTGGGCCTTTTCGATGGCCATGATCGCGGCTTCCGCGGCGGCAATACGGGCGTAGTCCTCCTCCCGCTGGTGGGAATCTTCTATCGGCAGGTCGATATTCTTAAGCACGCGCGGAAGACAAATGCTTGCCATGATGAGGGACAGTATGATGACGCCTGCCGCCAGGAATATCACGAGATCACGGGCGGGAAACAAGCTCCCATCATTGAGGAAAAACGGTAGCGTCAGGATACCGGCCAAGGTGATGGCACCACGAACCCCGGCAAAGGACATGGCAGCGACGAGCTGCAAACTTGGCCTCACGCCGGGCTGTCCACTTTTGGAAGACTGCCGGAAGGCGACGCGCCACGAGACCCAGACCCATGCAAAGCGAAGCGCAACCAGCGACGCATAAATAATCACCACGTAGACCGGCAACCACCAGTAACTCGCCCTCCCCACGTGATGGACGTTGTCGATCGCACCTGAAAATATGCCCGGAAGCTGCTCGCCCAGAAGCACGAAAATGGCGCCGTTGGCAGCAAATTGTGCCGTGTCCCAGACGGCGGTGCGTCTTACCCTTGTCAGAGCCAGAGACTGGCCGGTGTTCTCGGCGTAGCTCATTGTGATGCCAGCGGCGACGGCTGCAAGAATGCCGGAGGCATGTACATGCTCTGCCAGAAGATAGGCACCGAAGGGGATGAGCAGGCTGATAAGGATTTGCGAGCCGCTTTCTTCACCAAGATGCCGGGTCAGGAACGCCTTGCCCCTAGTGACGCCAAGGGTGACACCGACACCGATTACAATTCCGGCAAAAGCGAGCCAGAGGAATGTCAGGAACGCTGCCTGCAACGAAAAAGCACCGGTAAGCATGGCGGCAACTGCAAAGCGCATGCAAACGAGGCCCGACGCATCGTTCAGCAGCGATTCGCCTTCGAGAATATGCATCATGCGTGAGGGAATTGGCACGCGTGCCGCAATGGCGGAAACGGCGATCGGGTCGGTCGGCGAAAGGATTGCGGCAAGCGCAAAGGCGACTGGCAACGGCACGGACGGGATCATCCAATGGACGAAGAAGCCCACACCGATGACAGTAAAAATAACCAGCCCAAGCGCCATTTCGAGAATGATGCCCTTGTCGCGGAAGAGACCTTCCTTGGGGATGCGCCAGCCATCAAGGAACAGCAGAGGCGGCAGGAACAGCAGAAAGAAGATGTCGGGATCAAGCTGGACGCGAATATTCGTGACCGAAGCGATCGCCGCTCCGAGACCGATCTGCACCAGCGGCAGCGGTACTGGAAGGGGGAGGACCCGGATGATGGAATCGCTGACCACCACGGCCAGGAGCATCAGCAGGACAATGGTTATTGTTTCCACGGAGAATCCAGTTTTTATCGGGAACAGGATGGAGGAAGTGCGGGTGCTTTGTCGAGCCGAACCTTGGCGACTTTGTGCCCAGATAGTGCCGAAGAGGTGAATCGCAGGATTTCGTCGTAGGATCGGGCAATGATTTTACGTTTACGTCAATGTAAATACTTGCAAGCAAGCTGCCTCTCGCAATAGATAGCGTTGTTAAGTAGCATGCGTGCGGGTTTGGAGAACTGCGCGCAGGCTTCAAAGAAAATCAACTGGGAGGTTAATGTGGCGAAAGAGACAACACCGGCAAGAACAACCAAGAACGCGGCAAAAGCGCCAGTTGATAAAGTGGTGAATACCGTCGCGCCAGCTTTGAAAAAGCAAACCGGTAACGTCAGGAAGGCCGCAACGGACAAATCGGTAAAAGCGCCTGCGAGACCAACCGCAAGCGCTTCAAAGGCGCTTGCCCAAGCAAAAGCCGGTGCGCTTGCTGAAGTCCCCGCGAAAGCGACGCCTGCCAAGGCCAAACCAACGGCAAAGGCAAAGGCGGTGACTGTCAAGGCAGCTACCGACACTCCGGTAAAAGTCCCAGCGAAAACGAGAACTGCCGGCGCGTCCAAGGCAGCAGCTGTCCCAACAAAATCTGTTGTTGCGGAAGCCGCTGCAAAACCGGAAGCAACGCCTGCCAAGGCAAAATCGGTGGCAAAGCCAAAAGCCGGGACTGCCAAGGTGGCAAGCGCCAAGCCTACGCCGCGCGAGTGGGTGAAATCCTATCCGGAAGGTGTTCCGGCGGAGATCTCTGCATCGCAATATGAGTCGGTCGGCGATTTGCTTGCGAGGGCTTACAAGCAATATGCCGACCAACCCGCATTCAGCTGCATGGGCAAGAGCATGACCTATGCCGATCTCAATCGCCACTCGCGCGCCATGGCGGCATGGCTGCAATCGCGCGGGCTGGTCAAGGGCGATCGCGTCGCTGTCATGATGCCCAATATTTTGCAATATCCAGTCATGATCGCCGCGATCCTTCGGGCGGGCCTGACAGTCGTCAATATCAATCCGCTTTATACGCCGCGCGAGCTCGAACACCAGTTGAAGGACAGCGGTGCCAAGGCAATTATTATCCTGGAAAACTTTGCCTCAACACTGGCAAAAGTTGTCACCAAAACGCCTGTTCAGCACGTGATCGTAGCGGCGATGGGCGATATGCTGGGCCTGAAGGGTCATCTCGTGAATCTCGTCGTGCGGCGCGTCAAGAAGATGGTGCCCGCGTGGTCTTTGCCGGGCCATACGCCATTCAAAACAGCACTCGCTCAAGGTGCGGCTCAGAAGTTGAAACCCGTCGAAGTAACGGGGGCTGACATCGCCTTCCTGCAGTATACCGGTGGCACCACAGGCATTTCCAAAGGCGCGATCCTTACACACAGCAATATTGTTTCCAATGTCGCACAAATGCGCCTGTGGTGCGATGTCGGGTTTCGCGTGAAAGGACGCCCGAAGGACATCGTCTACATTTGCGCGCTGCCGCTTTATCACATTTTCGCTCTGACGGTAAATGCGATGATGGGCATTGATCAAGGTGCGCTGAATGTGCTCATTCCAAATCCCCGCGATATTCCCGGCTTTGTCAAAGAGCTGCAGAAGTACAAGTTCCACATTTTCCCCGGGCTAAACACGCTGTTCAACGGGCTTCTCAACAATGAAGAATTCCGCAAGCTCGACTTCAAGGAATTGATCCTCTCGCTTGGCGGCGGCATGGCGGTGCAAAAGCCGGTAGCAGAGCGCTGGAAGGAGGTAACGGGCTGCCTGATCACGGAGGGCTATGGCCTGTCGGAGACATCTCCGGTTGCTTCGGCAAACCGGCTCGATGCAACCGAATTCTCCGGCACGATCGGATTGCCGCTTCCCTCGACGGATTTCTCCATCCGCGACGATGAAGGCAAGGAGCTTCCATTGATGGAAGTCGGCGAGATCTGCATCCGCGGTCCGCAGGTCATGGCAGGCTACTGGAACCGCCCGGACGAAACCGAGAAGGCGATGACATCGGACGGCTTTTTCCGTTCCGGCGATATGGGCTACATGGATGAGCGTGGCTATACCAAGATCGTTGACCGCAAGAAGGACATGATCCTGGTCTCGGGCTTCAATGTCTATCCGAACGAGGTCGAGGAAGTGGCGATGGAGCACGTTGGCATACGCGAAGCGGCGGCGATCGGCGTACCGAACGAGCATTCGGGCGAAATCGTCAAACTCTTTATCGTCCGCAAGGATCCGGCGCTGACCGAGGAGGCCGTGAAAGCCTTCTGTGCCGAACGGCTGACCAACTACAAGCGCCCGCGCATCGTGGAGTTTCGCGATGAGTTGCCGAAGAGCAATGTCGGCAAGATATTGCGGCGCGAATTGCGGGATTGATCGGGGGCTACGCCGCCTTGTCGCGGACCTGATAATCCTTGATCGCGGCGAAGCGGATCGCCTTCCAGCGCTCCGCTTCATAAGACAGCGAAAACGTATTCTGCGCGAGAAACACCGGATCATTGTCGAGATCATGTGCGATATCGGCGCGATGTGAATTGATGAAACGCTGCAACTCTGCCGGATCGTCCGCGGAAATCCAGCGCGCGACAGTAAAGCGGGCAGGTTCGAAGCCAACGGGAAGCGTATACTCGACCTTCAACCGCTCGGTCAGAACATCAATCTGCAGGGCGCCAACAACGCCGACGATGGCGGGCGAGCCGTCATCCGGCAGGAAGAGCTGGACCACGCCCTCCTCTGCCATCTGCTGCAGGGCTTCACGCAGCTTCTTCGCCTTCATCGCATCATCGAGACGCACGCGACGCAGGATTTCCGGCGCAAAGTTGGGCACGCCGCGGAACAGAAGGTCCTCGCCCTCCGTCAGCGTGTCACCGATACGCAGCGTCCCATGATTGGGAATACCCACCACATCGCCGGCCCACGCCTCATCGGCGATCTGGCGGCTGCGCGCGAAGAAGAACTGCGGCGCAGACAGGCTCATCGGTTTGCCTGTACGCACCAGCTTGGCTTTCATGCCGCGCGCCAGTTTTCCCGAACAGACGCGCAGAAAAGCGATGCGGTCGCGATGGTTGGGATCCATGTTCGCCTGAATCTTGAAGACGAAGCCGGTCATCTTGTCTTCGGTTGCCTCGACCTTGCGCGTATCCGCATCCTGCGCACGCGGGCTCGGGCCATAATCACAGAGGGCTTCGATCAGATCACGCACGCCGTAGTTGCGCAGCGCCGAACCGAAATACACAGGCGTAAGATGACCCTCACGGAAAGCCTGCAGATCGAACGGATTGCAGGCATCGCGCGCCAGCGTTACCTCGTCAATCCACGCTTGACGTTCATTTTCCGGCAAAAGACCGGATGCGGCGGAAGATTCAGGCCCGTTGACCGGTGTCGGCACCTCTTCCTCGTCGCGCCGGCGCACCGTGTTGTTCTGTAGATTGTAGGTTCCGGCAAAGCTCTTGGCGCGGCCAATGGGCCAGGTGATAGGCGCGGTGTCCAGCGCAAGTTTCTGCTCGATCTCGTCGAGAATTTCGTAAGGGTCGCGGCTTTCACGATCCATCTTGTTGATGAAGGTAACGATTGGAATATCGCGCATGCGGCAGACTTCGAAGAGCTTGAGCGTACGCGCTTCGATGCCCTTGGCGGCATCGATAACCATGACCGCGCTATCGACGGCTGTCAGCGTGCGATAGGTATCATCGGCGAAGTCTTCGTGCCCGGGCGTATCGAGCAGATTGAAGATGCAATCCCTATACTCGAACGTCATGACCGAAGTGACCACCGAAATACCGCGATCACGCTCGATATTCATCCAGTCGGAGCGTGTCTGGATACGGTCCTTCTTGGCCTTGACCTCCCCCGCGAGCTGGATCGCTCCGCCGAACAGCAGCAGCTTTTCGGTCAGTGTGGTTTTACCGGCGTCAGGGTGTGCGATGATCGCAAAGGTGCGGCGCTTGGAAACGGGATGGTCGGCAGAAGACATAGAAGCTCAAACTCGGTGAAGGAACGGTTGTGCGCCTTCTATCAGCCGCAGGCTTCGCAGTCGATGGTTGATTGCGAGGCGCTATGCACGCTATGGCGTTCGGCGTGTATCATGTGCAAACAACGCACCCTTCGTATCTTGTGAGTTGACCGTGGCCGCTGTCTGGTGAAAAAGGTCTTTCCATGTCCAAAATATCCGATTCCGCTCGTCACAAGAATCCCGCTCTCGGTATCATCCGGTTGCCGCATGGGCTGGATCTTGAATTGCCCTCCTACGAAACGTCGGGCTCCGCCGGCATGGACCTTCGGGCCGCCTTGCCGGAAGACCGGCCATTGCTGCTTTTGCCCGGGCGGAGAGCGCTTGTGCCGAGCGGCTTGATCTTTGAAATACCACTGGGTTTCGAAGCGCAGATCCGGCCACGTTCGGGACTGGCACTCAAAAATGGCATTACCTGCCTCAACACCCCCGGAACGATTGATTCCGACTATCGTGGTGAGGTAAAAGTATTGTTGATCAATCTCGGCGATGACGATTTCTATGTGACGCGCGGCATGCGTATTGCACAGGTCATCCTCGCTCCGGTCGTCCAGCTTGATGTCGAAGAACGGCAGCATGCCAGCGAGACGGTTCGAGGCGCCGGAGGGTTCGGTTCAACAGGTACGTCCTAGCATAAAGGACGTCCGCACTGGAGGTCGTCATGGACAAGGGCAGGGTTTTTCGTCAGCTGCATGAAGCCCCCGGGATTTTTCTCATGCCCAACCCATGGGATCCCGGCACAACGATGCTCTTGGCATCGCTCGGGTTCAAGGCACTTGCGACAAGCAGCGCGGGTTTTGCGTTTTCGCGTGGCCTTCCTGACGGCGGTGTGCCGTTTGACATGATGATCCAGCATTGCAAGGATCTCATCTCTGCCACGGGCCTTCCCATGAATGCCGACCTCGAAAAGGGCAAGGGTGACAGTCCAGACAGCGCGGGCGAAACGATTTTCGCGGCCGAAGCTGCAGGGCTCGCCGGCTGTTCGATCGAAGACTATTCCGGGGATGACCACAATTCCATTTATGAGTTCTCGCTCGCCGTCGAGCGTGTCGCAGCAGCGAGCGAGGCAGCCAAGGCGCTGAAGGGAGATTTTGTCTTTACCGCCCGCGCTGAAAACTTCCTGCATGGCAGACCCGATATCGAGGACACAATCAAGCGACTGCAGGCGTTCGAGGCTGCTGGTGCCGACGTTCTTTATGCGCCAGGTATCGGCGATATCAATCTTGTCCGGCAAGTCTGTTCGTCGGTTTCCAAGCCGGTTAACGTGATGGCGGGGCGCACGTTCACGGTTGCGCAGCTTTTGGAGGCAGGCGTCAAGCGTATATCGCTAGGTCCATACCTGACGACCTTCGCCTTTGCGGCGGTCCGGAATGCAGCGCGTGAGATGTTGGACAAAGGCACTTTTGAATTCAGTCAACAGGCGATGCCCTTCGGCGAATTGCAGCAACTTTTTTCACAGGGCGCAGACAAGGACATCTGAAATAATGACAAAACCCGAGCTGGTGATCTTCGACTGTGACGGAGTTCTGGTCGATACGGAGACACTCGGCAACCACCATCTCGTCAAAATGCTCGACGCTTCCGGCTACGCAACCACTTTCGAGGCCGTACGCAAAGATTTCTGCGGCATGCCCATGCGTGCGGTGAAAGAAAAGATCGAGGCCGAAGGCTATTCGCTTGGCGAGGATTTCGTCGATCGCTGGTATCAGGCGATACCGGTCATCTTCGAAAACGGCGTCGAAGCCATCCCGCATATCGAAGAGGTTATCGCCGCGGTTAAAAAGGCGGAACTTCCCTACTGCGTTGCTTCATCGGCCAATGTCGAGAAGATGCACATCACACTGGGCAAGACCGGTCTGATAAAGCATTTTCAGGATGTGCTTTACAGCGCCTCGATGGTGGCCCGCGGCAAGCCGTTCCCCGACCTGTTCCTGCATGCAGCGAAGGAAATGGGTTGCGAGCCATCCCGGTCTGTCGTCATCGAGGACAGCGTTGCCGGAACGAAGGCGGGCACGGCCGCTGGCATGCGTGTGTTTTCCTACTGCGGCGACAAGCATGCGGACCATGAGGGTCTGGCGGCTGCCGGTGGCATTCTCTTCGATGATATGCGCCGACTCCCCGCGCTGCTGGGAGTCGCCTGATGGCCGAGCCCTTGACCGTTATCGACATGCACACGGGCGGTGAACCCCTGCGCGTCGTCACCGGCGGCTATCCCAAACTGCCAAAGGGCACGATCCTCGAAAAGCGCGCCTATGTGCGCGACAGGCTGGATCACCTCCGCAAGATACTGATATTCGAGCCACGCGGCCATTTCGACATGTATGGCGCCGTTTTGGTTGAGCCAAACCTGCCGGGCGCCGACCTGGCAGTGCTGTTCATGCATAATGAAGGCTATTCCACCATGTGCGGCCACGCGATCATGGCGCTTGGCCGCTACGCCGTCGACTATGGTGTTGTGCCCAAGGTCGAGCCCGTGACGACAGTCCATATCGAATGCCCCTGCGGCATGGTCGTGGCATCGGTCGAAATACGCGATGGCAAATCCGGCGGTGTCTCATTCGAGAGCGTGCCTGCCTTTCTTTATGCTGGCGACCAGATGATCGAGCTGCCGGGATTCGGCAAGATCAATTTCGATGTGGCCTATGGCGGAGCCTTCTATGCCTTGGCGGACTGTCATCAGTTTGGTCTCGAATTCGGCCGCGATCCGGCACGGAATTTCGTTGACGCTGCAACTATCCTGACCGAGGCCGTAAAGGACGCGGTGTCGCTCGACCATCCAGACCATAAGGATCTGGCGTTTCTCTACGGATCGATCCTTACAGATGGCGCAGACGACTGGAATGAAGGCCCGACGAAGAATGTCTGCATCTTCGCCGACGCGCAGCTTGACCGCTCACCGACGGGTTCGGGCGTGACCGCACGTCTCGCTGCGATGTTCGCCAAAGGTCAAATACGCGAAGGAAATGCGCGGATATTCGAAAGTATTGTAGGCTCACGCTTTGCGGGCTTCGTTGCCTCAACGACCAAGGCGGGCGATTTCGACGCCATTACCGCACGCGTTTCCGGCCACGCTTATTATAGCGGCAAGGCTGAGTTTATCGTCGAGGACGACGATCCTTTGGGCCAAGGGTTTCTGGTTCTCTAGAGCAAATTCGCTCCGTTTTCACAGGCCCCAAACTCGCTCGAAAATATATTAAACCAAATGGTTGACCATCGAATATTTCGATGTTATTAAACCATATGGTTGAATTTCAGACACCTCACCTCGACGCCGTTTTCCATGCTCTCTCCGACCCAACACGGAGAGCCATCCTGTACCGGCTGACCGAGGGCGAACGTACCGTCAGCGAGCTTGCGACACCCTTCAACATGTCGCTCGCTGGCGCATCGAAACATATCAAGGTGCTGGAAGGAGCCGGATTGGTGCGCCGCCATGTCCAAGGCCGCACGCATTATTGCCAGCTTGAGGCGGCCCGCCTTGCGGAAGCGCAAGAATGGCTACGTACCTATGAGCGGTTCTGGACAACGCGTCTCGACAATCTCGAGGAAATCCTGCGCGAGGAAGATCGCGCGTCGGCTCGATCAAGCCAACAGTCGCCGTCGAGCACTGCCAAATCTGATAAAACGTCAAGGAGCACGAAATGAACGAGCATGTCGGAAATGATCGTCTCGGTGTTGTGACAGCACCTCGTACGATTCGCATCGAACGCATCCTGCCCGGCCCGATCGAACGGGTCTGGACCTATCTCACTGAATCGGACAAGCGCAAGAAATGGCTGGCCGAAGGGCCCATGGCCAATTATATCGGCGGCGATGTTGAACTGACCTTTTACCACTCGCAGTTGTCAAACGAGCCCACGCCCGCCGACTACCAGAAATATGAGGGTCACACGAACAAGGGCAAGGTCACTCGTTATGAACCGCCGTCATTCCTCAGCTTTACCTGGCCGGAATCCACAGGCGAACCTTCCGAAGTAACATTCGAACTTACGGCCTCGGGATCGGATACGTTGCTCCGGGTCACGCACACACGACTTGGCAGCAACGACTCCATGGTGAGCGTTGCCAGCGGCTGGCACACACATCTGGGTGTTCTCATCGATCACCTCAGTGGCGAACCGACCAGCGGATTCTGGAACAAGTTCACCAGGCTCGAGAAGGAATACAAGCAGATCATCGCAGGCTGATTGCGGAAGATATCGCCTATACAATATTGTTGGCCGGCATCGTCTGCCGGCCTTCAACTACAGTCGAAATCGCCTCTCGAACATCCAGACCGGCTCCTCCGTATAGGTCGTTTCGGCAATCTTGCGGAAACCATTTTTTTCAGCGATCCGCTGCGATGCAGCGTTTTCCGGAGATATGATACAGAGCGACCGATCGTGCTTGAAGAAGGCATCGCCCCAAGCGACCACCTTGGCGAGAGCTTCACTTCCGAAGCCTTTGCCGTGGATTTCCGGCGCGAGAACCCAGCCCATCTCCGGCGTATCGCCAATGCGCGGTTCCAGATCGCGCTCGAAATTGCCAAAGCCGAGCTCTCCGACGAAACGTCCGCTTGCCTTCTCTTGCATCGCCCAGAAACCGTAGCCAATAAGCTGCCACATGCCGGCATAACGCAGGAGTCTCGCCCAGGATTGCTCCCGCGTGGAGGGCTTGCCCGAGATGTATTTATACACCGAAGGATGCGCCCACATTGCATGGAGCGCCTCAAAATCCTCTCGTTTGTGAGGACGCAGGACGAGGCGTTCGGTTTCAATCACGATCTCAATCTCCTGATCCACAATTAAACTTCCACCGTCTGCAACGCAGCTGCTATTTTTGCTGCCAGGCGTTCCGCGACTTCTTCCTTGCTCATATCCGGCCATTCCTCGACCCCTGACCGGGTGACGATCCGCACGGCATTGCGGTCACCGCCCATGACGCCGGTCGCGTGGCTGACATCATTGGCGACGATCCAGTCCGCCCCCTTCTTGTCGAGCTTTCGCTGGGCATTGGCAAGGAGGTCCTGTGTCTCGGCAGCAAAGCCGATGACCAGACGCGGCCGCGATTTGCTGTGTCCTACCCCGGCAAGAATGTCCGGATTCTCGATCATCTGTAGCGCCGGAGCTTTTTCACCCGGCTTCTTCTTGATCTTCTCGTCCGCTTCGTTCGCGGTGCGCCAATCCGCAACGGCAGCGACCATGATGGCGGCATCGGCGGGCAAAAGCTGCTCCACGGCATCGCGCATTTCGCGTGCCGTTGAGACGTGGATCACCGCCACATCTTCCGGATCCGGGATCGTGACGGGACCAGAGACCAGACGGACCGTTGCGCCGAGCCTGGCAAGCGCCGCGGCAATAGCGTGGCCCTGCTTTCCGGACGAGCGATTGGCTATATAGCGAACCGGATCGATGGGCTCGTGCGTCGGCCCCGAGGTCATGACAATGGTTTTACCCGCCAGCGGTTTCGGACTGCGGTCGAGCAGCTTTTCAATAGCACCGACAATCTCAAGCGGTTCCGCCATGCGGCCATCGCCGCTTTCACCACTCTCCGCCATTTCGCCCTTGTTGGGGCCGACAAAACGAATGCCGTCCTTTTGAAGCACGGCGCGATTTCGCTTCGTTGCTGGATGGCCCCACATTCTCGGGTTCATCGCCGGCGCTATCAGCACAGGTTTATCGGTCGCCAGGAGAACCGCCGAGGCCAAATCATTGGCAAGACCAGTCGCCATCTTTGCCATCAGGTCAGCTGTTGCAGGCGCAACGACGATCAGATCAGCCTCACGGGACAGGCGGATATGGCCGACATCATGCTCGTCTTCGCGCGAGAAGAGTTCCGTGAAAACCTTGTCCGCTGCGAGCGCACCCACTGCCAATGGCGTCACGAATTCTTCTGCCGCTTTGGTCAGTACCGGACGCACCTGTAGGCCACGCTCGCGCAGACGCCGGATAAGATCGAGGCATTTATAGGCTGCGATTCCCGCACCGATGATCAGCAGGATGCGGCGCCCGGACAAAGAGCCCGAGGCGTGTATCGTCGTCGATACTCCGGTGGTCGCTATCGGGATCGCGTTCTCCAGTTCCCCGAGGATAAGCCGCACTTCTTCTTCCATCGAGCGCCCATGGGCAGCGGCCCGCAAACGCAGCTTTTCCTTGATGGAACCGTCAAGATTGCGGATGGTGATACTGGCCATATGATTGCGTCCACTTGGATAACGATCGCCAAAATGCAATCATTGCAATCATAATAGCTGATATATACCTAGCTGAGAAGCTCGTACGTGATGATGACAAGACAAATTGCAATCACCCAGAGCGCGATACGCCCCGAGCGTGTATGGCGGGCCTCTGCCTTGCCGATAGCGTGTGCCGTCTGTTCGTCGAACCGCAAACCATGTTCCGCCATCCTGTCGAGTTCCTTCGACAGCCGATCAGCGCGCCCGACCAATTCCGGCACCTGACGGGCCAGGTGCAAAACTGCCTGAGCTCCTTCACGCGCATCGACGAGAATGCCCTGCGGCCCGAGATTGCGGCGAATCCAGCTCCCGACCACCGGTTCCGAAGCCTTCCACATATTGAAATGCGGATCCAGCGTCCGCGATACCCCCTCGACCACAACCATGGTCTTCTGCAGCATGACAAGTTCGGGCCGCGTTTCCATGTCGAAGAGTTCTGTAACCTCGAAGAGCAGCGTGAGCAACTTTGCCATGGAAATGGTTTCGGCAGGTTGGCCATGGATTGGCTCGCCGATGGCGCGAATGGCCTGTGCAAAGCTCGCCACATCATGCCGGTGCGGCACATATCCAGCCTCGAAATGCACTTCGGCAACACGGACATAATCGCGCGTTATGAAGCCGTAGAGGATTTCCGCGAGAAAACGGCGCTCCTTCTTGCCAAGCCGGCCGGTGATGCCGAAATCCACCGCAACGATATGGCCCTCGTCGTCGACGAACAGATTGCCGGGATGCATGTCCGCGTGGAAGAAGCCGTCACGCAATGTATGACGCAGGAATGACTGGATCAGCGTTTCCGCGAGCTTGATGAGGTTGTGCCCGGCTGCGCGCAAGCCCTCGATGTCCGACATTTTGACGCCATCGATCCACTCGAGGGTCAGGACATCGCGTCCTGTACGCTCCCAATCGACAGTCGGAACACGAAAGCCCGGATCATCCTTGGTGTTCTCGCCGATCTCCGAGAGCGCGGCGGCTTCAAGGCGCAAATCCATCTCGATACGGGTCGTCTGTGCCAGCGTTCGCGTAACTTCGATCGGGCGCAGGCGGCGAGTGGCAGGTACATAGCGCTCCTGCCATCTTGCCACCAAAAAGAAGCTCTCAAGATCATTGTTGAAACGCTGGCGCACACCCGGGCGCACTACCTTGACCGCAACCTTCTTGATGTCGCCATTGCTTGCAACGAATGCCGGGTGCACCTGCGCTATCGATGCGGCGGCAATAGGTTCGTCGAGACTTACAAAAAGGTCGGAGACAGAGCGTCCGAGCGAACCCTCGATAGCCTTGATCGAAGCGTCCATAGGGAAAAAATCAAGCTGATCCTGCAAGAGCGCCAGATCGTCGGCCACTTCGGTCCCGACCACATCGGGCCGCGTTGCGAGGAACTGCCCGAGCTTGACGTAGGATGGTCCAAGCTTGTTGATGGCGCGCGACATGCGCTCGGAGCGCTGCGCCGTCATGGCGCGGCGGCGTGCCAAAAGGCCGGCCATTCGGTGACCGAAGGCGGGGAGGCCACTCAGACCTTCGGCTGGCAAAGCGGATATGACGCCTTCACGCGTCATGATCCATCCGGCCCGCATCAGGCGAAATATTGCTGCAGGACTACTCATGCAGCAGTCACAGCTTCCAGCCGGAATGCAGCGCGGCAATACCACCGGTGAAATTGCGCCAGCTGACCCGTTCGAAGCCGGCCTTGCGGATCATCTCGGCAAAATCGGGCTGGCGCGGAAACTTGCGGATGGACTCCACCAGATATTGATAGCTGTCCGCATCGCCGGTCACGGCCTTGCCGATCTTTGGAATGGCATTGAACGACCACGCATCATAAATCTTGTCGAGAACCGGCAATTCGACCTCGGAGAATTCAAGGCAAAGGAAGCGTCCGCCGGGCTTCAGCACACGAAACGCCTCAGCCAATGCCCGGTCGATGTGCGGCACGTTGCGGATACCGAAGGCGATCGTATAAGCGTCGAAACGTGCCTCCTCGAAAGGAAGTTCTTCGGCGTTGGCCTCTACAAACTCGGTATTGCCCGCAAGCCCCAGCTTTTCCGCGCGATCGCGACCGACGCCAAGCATCGAACCATTGATATCAAGGACTGTCGCATGGGCATTGCGGTTTGACGCCTCAACAATGCGGAAAGCAACGTCGCCGGTGCCACCAGCCACGTCGAGCACTTTCCAGTTGGCCGTTCTTGAAGGCGCCAGCCAGGCAATCATCGAATCCTTCCAGACACGATGCAGGCCTCCAGACATCAAATCGTTCATCACGTCATAGCGTTTGGCGACACGGTGGAAGACGTCATTGACGCGTGTCTGCTTTTCCCCATCGCTGACATCCTGAAACCCGAAGGACGTTTCCATGCCGCCGTGGGCACCGGTGCGTTGCTGGCTCATTGTGCTACCTGTTTTTCAAATCGCCAGAACCATAGAAGATTGAAACGCATAAGGCTATTGTCTCTTGCGCGATGAAGCGCCGCGTTGATCTGTTTTGTCGAGGGTGACCGGGATGGTTCTGAAAGCCGAATTGCATTGCCATATCGAAGGCGCCGCCTCACCCCGTCTGGTCGAACGGAAAGCCACTAAATATGGTGCCGACGTCTCTGCATTCATCCAGAATGGCAGATTCGTCTGGCATGATTTCACCTCGTTCCTGCGCGCATTCGATCAAGCTTCGATGCTTTTCCGCACGGCAGAGGATTACGCGGATCTCGCTGAAGACTATCTTCTGTCGTTGAGCCGGCAAGACGCCATCTATTCGGAGTTTTTCATATCGACGGATCACGCCATTAGCGCCGGGCTCGACCCGCGGGACTATATCGACGGGCTGGCGGAAGGTATTCAGCGTGCCAAAGCCGCGACTAGTATCGAAACCCGGATGATTGCGACAGGCCTGCGCCATAAGGGACCGGAAGCCGTCACGGCAGCCGCACAATACATTGCCGCTAATCCGCATCCTCTGATCACCGGTTTCGGCATGGCGGGCGACGAGCGTATGCATCACCCCGGGGATTTTGCAGCTTCTTTCGATATTGCGCGCGGTGCGGGGCTCGGCATAACTGTGCATGCGGGCGAGCTGGTGGGGTGGGAAAGCGTGGCTAACGCGCTAGACACTTTGAAACCCGCGCGTATTGGTCATGGTGTTCGCGCCATTGAAAATGCCGACCTCGTTAAGCGGCTCGCCGAGGAGCAGATCGTTCTGGAGTGCTGTCCCGGCTCGAATATCTCGCTGGGCGTCTACCCGGATTTTCCATCGCATCCGTTTGCAGCGCTTGCAGAGGCCGGTGTCCCGGTGACGCTCAATGCCGACGATCCACCTTATTTCCATACGGACCTTGCACGCGAATATGAGATCGCAGCCACATACTTCGGCTATGACGACGTGACGTTGACGGAAGTTACAGCGACGGCGCTCAAGGCCGCTTTTGTCGATGAAGACACCCGAACTGCATTGCTGGAGCGGCTCTACCCGGACAAAACTGTGCGCGTTGCCGATGAGGTCTTTGCAGGATCAGTCTCAAGCAGCTAAGAACCCGTCTTGAAACTCTACTGCCGCGGTCATCTGACGTGGTTTTCTGCGCTTCCGGTGCTCACGTACTTAATGTACGCTGCGCTCCGGTTGTCGAAGACCACTCCATCTGGCTCGCCGCAGCGACTTTCAAAACAGGCTCTAGAGTCTGCGGAATTTCTAGTAAAAGGGGTTTCCTATGGGCGTGACGATTGTTTCCCACCCGCTTGTCCAGCACAAGCTTACCATCATGCGCGACAAGGATACCTCCACCGCGGGCTTCCGGCGACTGCTCAAGGAAATATCGCTGCTCCTTTGCTATGAGGTGACGCGTGACCTGCAATTGACCAATATCCGCATCCAGACTCCTCTGACGGAAATGGATTCTCCGGTAATCGAGGGCAAGAAACTGGTCTTCGCCTCGATCCTGCGCGCGGGCAATGGCCTGCTCGAAGGTATGCTCGACCTCGTTCCGGCTGCACGGGTCGCACATATCGGGCTTTACCGCGATCATGAAACGCTGCTGCCGGTCGAATATTATTTCAAGGCACCCGAAGATATCGTCAACCGGCTAATCATCGTGGTCGACCCGATGCTTGCAACAGCCAACTCAGCTATCGCCGCTATCCAGAAGCTGAAAGACCGCGGGGCAAGCAATATACGTTTCCTGTGCCTACTTGCCGCGCCGGAAGGCATCGAGCGCTTTACCAATGCGCATCCGGATGTGCAGGTTTTCACAGCGGCGATCGACAGCCATCTGAATGAGAAGGGCTATATCGTTCCCGGCCTCGGTGATGCCGGCGATCGCATGTACGGGACGAAATAATCAGGCACCTACCCGGCGAAGCACAGGGTTGACGGTGCGGGGCTTGCGCTCGGAAAATCCATAGGCGGCCTGGATTACCCTTACCGCTGCTGCAGCGTCCGCGTCGGTTCGCGCATGGACCAAGGCAATCGGTTCTCCCTCTTCCATTCTTGCCCCGATTGGCTGTAGCGCCGTGATGCCGACCGCATGATCGATGGGATCTTGCGGACGAATGCGCCCACCGCCGAGTGTAACGACAGCTACCCCGACAGCGCGCGTATCAACGGCCGCGACATAACCTGCTTGCGCGGCTTTGACTTCGTGCGTGATGGGCGCAACGGCCAGGTGGTGGCGCGTCCGGGAGATGAAATCCGTTGGCCCGCCGAGGCCTGCGACCATCCGGCCGAAAATCTCCGCTGCCTTGCCACTGCTTAAAGCTTCGCTTGCCTTGTCGGTTGCGGCTTTATGATTTGGGGCAAGCTTGGCCGAAACCAGCATCTCTGCGGCAAGCGCCAAAGTCACCGCTTCGAGCCGCGTATCACGCCGGTCTCCGGTAAGGAAATCGACGGCATTTCTGACCTCAACCGCATTGCCGGCGGCAAGTGCCAGAGGTTCGTTCATATCCGTGAGAACGGCCGTCGTTGTCAGCCCAGCTCCAGCCGCGACCGCCACAATACTTTCAGCCAACGACATGGCGTCACGGTTTCTGGTCATGAAGGCGCCATTGCCCGATTTCACATCCAGAACCAGCGCATTGAGGCCAGCGGAAAGTTTCTTGGACAGGATTGAAGCGGTGATAAGCGGGATCGATTCGACGGTCGCCGTCACATCGCGGATCGAATAGAACCGCTTGTCGGCGGGTGCGAGATTGGCGGTCTGGCCGATAATTGCGCAGCCCACCTCGTGAACGACCTTGCGAAACAAAGCATTGTCGGGCTGGCTGCGATAGCCAGGGATCGAGTCCATCTTGTCGAGCGTACCGCCGGTATGACCCAGCCCACGTCCCGAGATCATCGGCACGTAAGCACCGCAGGCGGCTACGATGGGTGCGAGTATCAGCGAAACATTGTCCCCCACGCCGCCAGTCGAATGCTTGTCGACGGCGGGTCCGGGCAAGTCCGACCAGTCAAGAATATCGCCGGAATCGCGCATGGCCAAGGTGAGTGCCACGGCTTCATCGCGCTTCATGCCATTGAAAAATATGGCCATGGCGAAGGCTGCAACCTGTCCCTCGGTGATCGACCCTGAACTCATCGCATTGATGAAAGCCGTGATATCGGCAGCGTCGAGGGTATGACCGTCGCGCTTTCGCCGGATAATTTCTTGCGGCAACAACATTGCTCAGCCTATCTCCCGGATCAGTACGCGGATGATCTTTTGAAGACGGGCGCCGCCCTTCGGCGCAACATCCTTGGTTTCCTCATGCGAAAGTTCCGCGCCGGTCATGCCTGCCCCATAATTCGTGACTACTGAGCAAGCGGCAACACGCAGTCCGAAGAATCGCGCCAGGATGACTTCGGGAACAGTGGACATGCCGACCGCGTCCGCGCCCATAGTGCGTGCCATGCGAATTTCTGCCGGCGTTTCGAAGGACGGACCTGAAAACCACATGTAAACGCCCTGCTCCAGCTTTTCGTTGACCTCGCCGGCAGCAAGGAGAAACGCGTCTTTCAGTTGTCTGTCGTAGGCTGTCGTCATTCCGACGAAGCGCTGGTCGGACGGTTCTCCGATGAGAGGGTTGAGGCCCGAGAAATTGATATGATCGTCGATCAGCATCAGGCTACCCGGTGCAAGATCGTGGCGCACCGAGCCGGCCGCATTGGTGAGGATCAGCATCTCGACGCCGAGATCGGCCAGCGCCGCGATAACCGGCCGCATGACCGAGGCATTTCCCTGCTCGTAATAATGAGCACGACCAGCCAGCATCAGAATGGGCTTACCCGAGAGGTAACCGGCGACGATCTCCCCCGCATGGCCGGAAACGCCACTATGCGGGAAGCCTTGCAGGTCGGCATAGGGAATGCGAACCGCATCTTCCACTGCATCGACAAGCGAACCGAGACCGGAGCCGAGGACAAGCGCAACACGCGGTGCCAGACCGTTAAGCTTCTGAATAAGCGCACTGGTCGCGGGCGCGATCATGCGGCACCCTTGCCCAAAACGTCCGCCTCGAAGCCGTAAGGGAAAATATCCTTCATGGTCAGCGTTTCAACGATGCCATTGTTATCGCAAAGGTGCAGTCGGGCATCTGGCCCGGCGAACTCCGCCAAACGCTGACGGCAACCTCCGCAAGGCGTGCATTTCGCCTTCTTTTCTGCGACGACCGCGATATCCGTGATCGTACCGCCGCCACCCATGACGAAATGCCCTAGCGCCGTCGTTTCGGCACACCAGCCTTCAGGATAGGAGATGACCTCGATATTGCAGCCGGAATAAATGCGTCCGTCACTGGTACGAATGGCCGCTCCAACCGGAAATTGCGAATAGGGCGAATGCGTCTTCTGCATGGCGGCGAACGCCGCATCGAACAGGTCTTTCATTATCTCTCTTTCACATAAGCGACACCGCCGGCCTTTGGCGGGATCGCCTTGCCGATGAAACCGGCCAGAAGCACAACGGTCAATATATAGGGCAGAGCCTGCATGAATTGCACCGGCACCTCGCCGATAAGTGGCAGCGGATGCCCCTGCATGCGGATTCCCACGGCGTCGAGAAAACCAAACAGCAGGCATGCGAACATGGCCTGAACCGGACGCCATTTGGCAAAGATCAATGCCGCAAGCGCGATATAACCCTTACCGGCAGTCATGTCCTTGACGAAACCGGCCCCTTGCGCCGTCGCCAGATAGGCGCCCGCGATACCGCAAAGCACGCCGCAGCAGATCACCGCGCGGTAGCGCAGCCATGGCACCGAAATGCCGGCCGTATCCACAGCCGCCGGATTTTCGCCAACCGCGCGGAGGCGCAGGCCAAAGCGCGTGCGATAGAGCACCCACCACGTAAAAGGCACAAGCAAGAACGCGAGATAGACCAAGACCGAATGACCAGAGATCAGTTCGTAGTAGAGCGGACCGACGATGGGTAAACCGCGCATGGCCTCTGTACCCGGAAGATTGATCGGATTGAAACGCGCAGCATTGGGCAAGGAAGGCGTACGCCCGCCTTGGCTGAACCAGGCCTGACCGAGGATGACGGTCGTGCCGGCGGCGATGAAATTGATCGCAACGCCAGAGACAATCTGATTGCCGCGGTGGGTGATGGACGCGAAACCATGCACGAGGCCGAGCGCGACCGATACCAGAACTGCCGCGAGCAAAGCGAGATAAGCAGAACCAAACCAGGTCGCGACTGCGCCTGCGGCAAAGGCACCGGCCAACATCTTGCCCTCAAGGCCAATATCGAAAATGCCGGCGCGTTCGGAATAGAGCCCGGCAAGACAGGCAAGCAGGAGAGGTGCCGAAAGCCTGATGGTCGAATCGAAAAGCTGCAGGACTGTTGTGAAAGAATCCATCACTGGTTTCCTCCGGCAATGACGGCTGCGGCAGTTCGATTTTTTGCACGTCCAAGACGATAGAATATTCGTTGCAGCGAGGGCCGGAACATGTGTTCGAGGGCGCCTGCAAAGAGGATGACCAAGCCCTGGATAATGACGATCATATCGCGCGATATATTGGGCATATCGAAAGCGATTTCCGCGCCGCCCTGATAGAGCATGCCGAAGAGGATCGCCGCGAGGACGATTCCGGCCGGATGCGACCTGCCCATCAATGCGACGGCAATACCGACGAAGCCTGCACCAGCGACGAAATCCAGCTGCATACGATGTTGCGCCCCCATGATCGGATTCAGCGCCATCATCCCCGCCAGCGCCCCCGAAATCATCATCGTGATGATGATTATCCGCAGCTCACTGATACCAGCATAGCGCGCCGCTTTCGGGCTAAAACCCATAGTACGAATTTCATAGCCGAGCTTGGTGCGCCAGATCAGCACCCAGACCAGAAAAGCCGCCACCAGCGCCAGCAGGAAACTGACGTTCAAGGGAGCCGAGCGCATGGAGAGCCCGACGAGCTCGAGCAGCCAGCCAAGACCCGGCAATTGTCCGCCCTCGGCAAAGACGCGTGTTTCCGGCGCCTGGCTGCCCGCCGGCTTCAGCACCCCTACCAGCACGTAAACCATGATGCTTGCAGCGATGAAATTGAACATGATCGTCGTAATGACGACATGTGAGCCGCGCTTGGCCTGAAGCCATGCGGGGATGAGCGCCCACAGTGCTCCGACCAGCGCCGAGGCGAGGATCGCCAGAGGGAAAGTCAGCCACCACGGCAGAAAATTGCCGAGCCAGAGCCCGACCAGCGAAACGCCAAGACCACCAATATAGGCTTGGCCCTCCCCGCCGATATTGAACAGTCCGCAATGGAAAGCAACGGCAACGCAGAGCCCGGTGAAAATGAAGTTCGTCGCGTAATAGAGCGTGTAGCCGACACCGTCACCTGAACCGAACGCTCCCTTGACCATCAACACAGCCGCATCGATCGGGCTCTCACCGACCAGAAGCACCACGAGGCCAGCGACCAAAAACGCAACAATCAGATTGATCAGCGGAAGAAGCCCATAATCCGCCCAGGCAGGCAGTTTGGCAAAAGGTTGGCTCATGGCAAGGTCTCGATAATTTCGTCGGAGGTGGCGATGCGGGCATACTCGCCGTCCAGCACGGACAGTGCCAGTGCGTGTACATCCTCAGCCGCCCACAGCTTGCCGCGGCGATCTTTCCTATCGATGCTTGCAACGGCATCTTCAGGGATAGTCACTTCAAATCCAAGATTGGCTGCCATGCGCACAGTCGCATCGACCGAATTTTCCAGAAGAACGCCCGTGACGACAAGGCTGTGAACCTGCAGTTCATCCAGAACATCCATCAGATCCGTGCCGATAAAGGCATTGTTGGTCCGCTTGTCGACGACGGGTTCGCCGACGTGTGGAGCGACCTCCGGCTTGAATTCATTGCCCTCTGTGCCGGGCCTGTAGGGCGATGCCGGATCGGTGGAATCGTGGCGGATGTGAATGACCGGCAGTCGCCGCTCGCGCCAGGCGGCAAGCAGTTTGGCAATCGTGACCTCGGTGTCCGGCTGGCCGCGCCTCCCCCATTTTGGATCATCAATGGCATTTTGTACATCGACGACAATAAGAGCCTGCGTCGTCATTCCGCTGCCTCCTTATGTTCGACACCGGCCATCAGCAAGCCAAGTTCGCCCTCGTCAGCGTCGGAGTCCCGTTCGCCGACGATGCGACCGGCAAACATCACCAGGATACGGTCAGAAAGCGAGCGAATCTCATCAAGCTCAACCGAAACGAGCAGCACGGCCTTGCCGGCGTCGCGCATCTCGATGATGCGCTTGTGGATGAATTCGATCGCGCCGACATCCACGCCGCGGGTCGGCTGGCCTATGATCAGAACCCCCGGGTCGCGTTCCATTTCGCGCGCAAGCACGATCTTCTGCTGATTGCCGCCGGAAAAATTGGCCGTCTTCAACCGCGGATCACCCGGCCGAATATCGTATTTCTCGATCTTCTTGCGCGCATCCGCCTTTATCGCCTCTAGATCAAGAAACGGCCCATTCAGATAGAGCGGGTCGTCATGATAGCCGAGGATCGAGTTTTCATATTCCTCGAAGGCGAGAACCAGCCCCATATGGTGGCGATCTTCCGGCACATGCGCGAGGCCCCGGTCGCGCAATTCTCCTGGATCGGCAGCGCCGGTTATGTCGATGATCTGGCCGTCGAGCAGCACGCGGCCAGAAACGGCAGCGCGGATACCGGCGATGGTTTCTATAAGTTGTGACTGGCCATTGCCGGCAACACCTGCAATACCGACAATTTCGCCTGCACGCACCGTGAATGAGGCATCATCGACCATCACCACGCCGCGGCTGTCGCGCACTGTCAGGTTTTCGACGGAGAGCTTGATATCGCCTGGCTTTGCCTCGCCCTTTTGCACCCTCAGGAGTACGCGGCGACCGACCATCAATTCTGCAAGCTCTTCGACTGTGGTTTCCTCGGTTTTGCGTGTCGCAACGACCGCGCCCTGCCGCATGACCGAAACATTGTCCGTCACGGCCATGATTTCGCGCAGCTTGTGCGTGATGAGCACGATCGTCTTGCCCTGACTTTTCAACTGCTCGAGAATACGGAAAAGGTGATCGGCCTCCGGCGGTGTCAAAACGCCGGTCGGCTCGTCGAGCACCAGGATTTCAGCGCCGCGATAGAGCGCTTTCAGGATTTCCACGCGCTGCTGCAGCCCTACTGGCAACTCCTCGATCAGCGCATCGGGGTCGACATCGAGTTGGTATTCCCGTTCGAGCCGCTTCAGTTCGGCACGAGCCTTGGAGATGCCGTTCTTGAGCAATGGCGCGCCCTCGACACCGAGCATGACATTTTCAAGCACGGTGAACTTTTCAACCAGCATGAAATGCTGATGCACCATGCCGATGCCGAGCGCGATGGCAGCATTGGGATCTGCGATCCTCGTCGCTTGTCCATTGATGCGTATCTCGCCGCTATCAGCTTGATAAAACCCGTAAAGGATCGACATCAAGGTGGATTTTCCCGCGCCGTTCTCACCGATAATGCCATGGATCGTGCCCTTTTCGACACGCATATAAATATCGCGATTGGCATGGACGGCGCCAAAGCGCTTGTCGATTCCAACTAGTTCGATCGCCGGTTCGGCCATATCCCCATCCGCTGTTGTTCAGCTTTTCGTCTTTTCAAGGTTTCGACCCTAACACGGGATTTTTTTCTTTCCAGTCAAGAAACACAAGAATAGACAGGCTAATTAAAGATGGAGACGAGCAATGACAGCCGACGACCCGGAGCGCTTGACCCGCCTCGAAATTCTTGTGACGGAGCATGAGAAAACCGTCGAGGAGCTTTCCGGCCAGATCGCGGAGCAATGGAAAGTTATCGAAGCCATGCGCCGCAAGCTCGACGCACTGACGGATCGATTTCTGGTTCTGGAGGAGCAGACGGCGCCCGATGTTCCCGTGACCAAACCGCCGCATTATTGACTACGGCTTGGCCTTCAGCGCCTCGACCATAAGTTTGATGCCCAGCGCTCCCATCACCATACCAGCGCCGCGATCGATCCACTGTTTCAGCCGGATATAGGCAGACCGCGCGCGAGAACCTGAAAACGCGAAGGCAACGACGGCGTACCAGCCGGCTTCGACGCAAAACAGCGTCGGCGGCAACGCTAAAAGCAGCCATAGCGGCGGCGAAGGCGGCATGAGAGCGGCAAAGATGCTGGCATAGACGATCGACGTCTTGGGGTTGCTAAGCTGCGTGATCAGCCCGAGGAAAAACGCGCGGGAAACGGATATGGCCTTCGCGGTTTCGCCAGCGCCTGACGTCGTCAGTGGTTCGGACGCTCCGCGCCAGATGCGGATCCCGATGTAGATCAGATAGGCTCCGCCAAGCAGCTTGAGAATAAGGTAGAGCCACTCGAACTGCATCAACAATGCCGTGAGGCCGAGGACGGCGAGCGCCGCAAATATGGCGCCGCCTAGCCCCATGCCCAAAGCCGAAGCGAGACCATGCGTTCGCGACGATGCGATGGCAACGCGTGAGACAAGCACGAAGCTTGGGCCCGGGCTCATCGCGCCAATAAAAATCGTGGCGAGGATGCTGAAAAGAACGGCGACTGCTGTCATGGGGCATTCTCCTTTCATGCAATCTTCGAACGAAAACCGCCGATCCTATGACCGGCGGTTTCAATGGCTGGTATCACTTATTTGTACGGGCAGGCATTGTCCGAGAAATAGCTGTGAACCTTGATCTTGCCGGAAATGATATCCGCCTTGGCAGCTTCGACAGCCTTCTTGACATCGTCAGTCATCAGCTTGGCGTTGTTTTCGTCGACTGCATAATCGACGCCGCCTTCCTTGACGCCAAGAACATTGACCCCTGGTGTGAACTTGCCATCCGCAGCATCCTTGAAGGCATTATAGGTTGCAACGTCGACACGCTTGAGCATCGAGGTCAAAACCTTGCCCGGATGCAAGCCGTTCTGATTGGAATCGACGCCGATTGCCAATTTGTCAGCGTCGGCAGCCGTTTGCAGAACGCCAATGCCCGTGCCACCGGCTGCTGCGAAGATGACGTCGGAACCCTGGTCGATCTGTGACTTGGCAATTTCGCCGCCCTTGGCCGGATCGTTCCATGCCGCCGGCGTGTCGCCGGTCATGTTCTGGATAATTTTGGCGTCGGGGTTCGTGGCCTTGACGCCGCCAACATAGCCGCAACCGAAATTGCGGATGAGCGGGACGTCCATACCGCCGATGAAGCTGACGGTCCCGGTTTTCGACGATTTTGCCGCGATCACGCCAACAAGATAGGAACCCTCATTGTCATTGAAGACAACGGAACGCACGTTCGGCTTGTCGACTTCCGCATCGATAATGACAAATTTGGTATCAGGAAATTCCGCAGCGACCTTTTCGATCGCAGCAGCGGCGGAGAAACCCGCGATAACGATAGGGGAATTGCCATCCGATGCGAATTTGCGCAAAGCCTGTTCGCGCTGCGCCTCGTTCTGGATTTCGAACTCGCGATATTTGACGCCGGAGTCGGCCGTATATTTTTCGGCGCCATTGAATGCGGCTTCGTTGAAGGATTTGTCGAATTTTCCGCCAAGATCGTAAATGACGGCCGGCTTGTCATCCGCAGCAAAGGCCGAGACGGACATTGCTGTGGCAGCCAGGAGACCAAGAACAATACGCTTCATTTGATACCAACCCTCTGGATTTTGTTGAGCAGGTTCAACTTCGGTTGAGCCTTAAATATCGTTGCGGATGGTCACTCCCCAGCCGCCCCGGAAGCAATCTTGCATGCCAGGAAGCAAAATTCACGCGGAATTTTGCCTCTTGGTCAAAGATCCTCCAAAAATACAGTCGTGTCAGTCTGTTAGAACGTTCTCGCATCTAGCGGAGGCGCGGAATACCGGCTACAGGCATCGGATACTCAACGGGCGCCGAAACGACCGGCCCTGTTCTCGCGTTTATAACCCATCGCATAGAACAGAAATGCGAGCAGTGCGAAAACGATGAATGTTGGCGCCTCAAGTATCCACAGCATCAAAGGGTCCCACAGTATTGGGGATATGTGGGTTTTGATGCTTGTTTGAGCAAGGGCGAGCGAGGAAGCGGAGAGCGACTGCCAGCTGTCCTGCAGCGATGTCATCATCAATTGCGATGCCCCGACAGAACGCGCCGCATCGAGAACGGCGGCAATGATCGCCAAGCTTAAAGCGACATAGGCGAGGAGCCTGAACAAAAATCGGATCACAATGATCTCCAGGATAAGGCAATACAACAGGTCTTTCACCGGTCGAATAACATCGTAGCGCCGGATCGAGGCCAGATGAATTCACTTTTACCGGTATTTTGATGGGACAGGATGAATTATTCGAAAAAATTCCCAGCAATTTCAGCAGGAAATCCGGCAAATCCATACAAAGCACGATTATGTTGAAATAGGTGTTGATCAAGTGCCTGTTCTGACTATAGTGCGCGCCGCACGGGGTCGCTGTCGGCTAACCATCGACGGGTGTCGCGTGTCTATCCAGATTTGAGTGACCGATGGTTGACGGTGCTCTTGAAGCCGGTTTTTCCGGCTGCAGTAAAACAACCCGACTGGCCAGATGCCGGCCGTATACGGAGAGGTGGCCGAGTGGTTGAAGGCGCACGCCTGGAAAGTGTGTTTACGTCAAAAGCGTAACGCGGGTTCGAATCCCGCTCTCTCCGCCATTCTGAACGTTCACGCATCAGTAGCTTGGTCTGCATCATCTTTCACAAGCTACCTTTATCCCCCCCATCCCAATTTGCATAAGTCTTGTATCACTTTCGTCGCTTTACAAATTAATAGATTTCGAATTGCTTCCAATTGTACTAATTTACTTAAATAGCGAGAAATCTGCTTGTTGTAGCGTCATTGCATCGAGACTAGGAGACCCCTTACGATGGCAAACGCACCTGAAGCTTCCAAATTTTCTTCAATACAACCGCGCAAAAATGTTCAGTTTTCTTTATTCCCGTCAAGGCTGACGGGGATTGTACTTACCATTGGTTTGTTGGGGATATTCGGCTTGACAGAGACCGCCCAAGCACAATCATCTTCGCTTGAAATTGCATACCCCGGAAGCCTGAAGACGGCCACAAAAAATGGTAAATCTGCGAAAGTCAAAAAGGCTGGTTCTGCGGTCATCATAAAGGCCTCTTACCTTGGCAGCGCCCCCTGGATCTGCACGCCAAGTGGGTTTGGCAGAACGTCGCGGTGCTTCGCACGATAAACAGCCCTTATGGGGTTCGAAGCCCATTTGTTCATACCGCCTGACGCGGGCAGTAAAACCGGACAGTGCATTCTGTCCGGTTTTCGACGAACCGGAACGATTTACCTCGTTGGCGATAATTTCGTTCGCATCCGATCGAATCGCGCCGTGGCGTAATCTCCAGCCTGGACCTTACGATATTCGTCACTTGCGCTTCCTGGACTGGTCTTGAAAGCATACCATTCTCCGTTCGGTTCGCGCTTCTGGAAGATCGTGTTTCCCTTCTTGCGGTGGCTGAAACATGTCAAGGCATCTGCTTTGCCAGTTTTCGCGTACCACATAGCCTTGAAGCAGAGTTTACCCGGATCGGTAACAAACCAGTGCCCGGTGCCGTATGAACCTGCCCCCTCCCCTGTCCAGGCCTTGAACTCGCGTTGCTTCACGGCGAAGTAGCCGGCACCATCCTTCCAGATCCAGGAATGATTGCCATAGAGTTTGACCAAATCCTTGCTGGTCAGAGGCTCAGACATTGCCGGGGGCTTTGCCATTTTGCTTTGCGCTGCGTCAGCGTTAAAAATGCTGGCGCCCATGGCTGCAATAATCGTGCACAGAAGCGGTAGTTTTCTAAATTTTCTCATTTTTCTTTCTCCTGTATGGGATTTAGTTCACGACTTCATCGCTGACGACCCGCCAGTTGGGAAGTCCGTAGGGCCGGGGCCAAGGATATACTTCCTTGTCGTTGAAATAGACCACGGCGGTGAGTTGCGGAAATTCTGGATATTGCTTGGCGGCATTTTCGGCCCAGTTGTGTACGTAACCAGAATCTCCTTCGTATCCCAATTCAGCCACAACGACGGGTTTCCCAAAACCTGCGACCAAGCGATAGCCGGGCGCGAGTGCTTCAGCGAAAGTTCTTTCTTTTCCGAACTTGTCCTTGTCGTACTGCTGCAGGCCAAACACCGACAGGCCAATGATATCGACGACATCGTTTCCGGGATAGAAAGCAGCGAGTCCTGGCTCTCCCTTGGGCGACCACATATACTTTGCCGACTTGTTGTGCTGGCGGCATACTGTCACCATGCGCCGATAGGCAGAGGCATAATCGGCTGCTTTCCAATGCGACCAGGTGAACTGGTTGTCGGTAGCGTCCATTTCCTGCGCCCAGCGGATAGTCACTTCGCTCTTGAGCCCGGCCGCTGTCGAGCAGACTGCAGCCATATTAGCATCGTACCTGCCGGCCAGAATACCGCTGAGCAGTTGTTCGGGTGACGATCTCCAGTCAAGTGCCCAAGACCACGGCTCGACCGTAATGAAAAGCTTTCGACCGCGTTTCTGCGCATATTCATCGGCGATTGACAGCGATGACAAATCGACGTCTTCCCATGGAAGGAAGAGGTGCTCGATCTTCGAGTTCGGATCCGCGCTAAAGTCGCTATGCGGGTCATACGCGCCAAAGGTAACCGAGTTGGGGCCGATGATCGGCCGTTTATCGAAAGCATGAGCCGTATTGGGCTTCACATTGGCTGGTATGCCTCGGGGCACGCTTGCCGCAAGGACCGTTCCAGTTAACAGCAAAGTTGCAAATGAAACTGCAATGGCTGTGCGTGTTTTGTTATTGTTCATTGTGTTTTCCTCTTGCTAGCATTCGTCAACGTATTGCCTGCTAGTCTTTTTTGATTTTGAAGATCGGATTTTATTGTCCCTATGTCCGCAGACACGAGATTTTCTGCGACGAGCTTTTTGAACTCGTCGGTCTCAGTTGGCACGGCATGCCGGAAGATGTACCAGGACCCGGACGGTTCTTTCTTTTGGTAAATAGTTTCACCGGCACGCTTGTGGCTGAAACAGCTCGTATTGGCATGAACCCCTGACATCGTGTGCCATTCGGCGTTAAGGCATAAACGGCCATCGTCAGTCACAATCCAACGGCCTTGTGCCCATGCAATTTTATCCCCGACACCAGTACTTGCCGTGAAACGACGCTCCGCATCGTCAAAGCGACCGGCACCATCAGTCCAAGCCCAGGACTTGTCACGGTAAAGCATATAGAGTTCAACACCGGTCATAGGCTGCGCATCTGCAGAGGGGGAGACGCTCTCGCCCGCATGGGCAATATTCGTGAATGCAACAGCTGACACACAGACTGACACGAGTAAGGACCAGCGAAAGTATCCTGCGGCGCCGAGCTTTCGCTGCATTTGCGTCTTTGTCGGCGCTTCCCAATTGCCGAGCTCAAATTGGCCCGTTCGAGTTTTTCTCAGATTCATTTTGTTCCGCTCTCCTTGAGCCCTTCTTCTTTTGAGAAGTTGTTAATCGGCGGTGCTGCGGGCAGCCAACGCGGCTTAAACGTCAAGGTGCGGAGCTCTCCACTTCCCACCCCGGCACCTGACACTGCGTACCTCGTTTCATAGAGTCTTAGTCTGCCGGCACCCCACGCAAGAGCCTCCAGTCCTTCCTTCCCATGCTCAAAAGTTGCAAATCCTGGCAGGACGATGAGTGCAAGAAGGCTCGCGGCCATAGCGGGGCGATATGCTCTTGTTCGCACCCTGACGATATTCTCCCGGGCGTGTTGAACGACAATGGTCAGAAACAGAAGCGTATAGAGCACGGCATTGATGATCGCGAAGATATAGAACCCGCGCGTTTCCCCCGCGTTCTGCATCAGAAGAACCGGCAAGGTCGAAATGATCGACAGAATTCCGTAAGGCATAAGCACCCGCGAAGGCAATGGATCCACCTCAGACGCTCCCTTAGGGGTGATCCGGAAATCGACATGAGACCCCATGATCCGGTCGCGAACGGCAGCAACTGTTCCAGCGAGCGCCCAAGGCCAGCGCGCGAAGAGAAAAAACATAGTCTCCCAGCTCAGGATTTTAGCATCGAAGGGCCGGAATGAACCGCTCGAACGCCAACGATATGCCAGCACCATCAGCGCGACAGAAAGCGGCATGAAATGAGCGAGAAAGTCCGGATAGGTCACAGCGACAAAGTTCTGCTGACGCACCAACGCCAGGATCGGCATGAAGAACATCAGAGCCATGAAGAACGCGAACAGCGGATACCACAGTTGAGCGAACAGAAATTGGAATTTCAGCTTCAGCGGCAATCGTGGAACGTAGATTGGCGAATATTGCAAGAGCACCATGACGAGGCTGCGTGACCACTGGAATTCCTGCGTGACGAGGTCCGCGAATGTACGGGGGCCATCGCCATGTGCAATCGCGTCGAGCGCATGCACTCCGCGCCAGCCATGGGCATTCATAATCAACGTCGTGGAGTGATCTTCGGCTAGCTCCGGTCCAAGACCTCCAATTTCCTTAAGCGCGGACGTCCGCACCGCGTAGTGCGATCCTATGCAGAGTGGCGCAAGGCCGTGATTGTAACCGGCCTGAAGCGCACCATGCATACTGGCTTCGGCATAAAGCCTTCCGCGAGCAGACCAGCTCTCCGACGCATTTTGATCGCAAATGCTCGGCGCCGATACGTAGCCAACATCTGGATCGACAAACGGGCGCAACATCTCGACGAGGTAACCCGCCTCGGGCACATGATCGGCGTCAAGCTGGACCACAAAATCGTAGCGCTCGTAGCCGTAGTGATCGTAGAAGAAGGCAAGATTGCCCTCCTTGCACCTAGTACGGCGCGGCCAGGTCGACAGGTGATAATCCGGCCGGTTCTTCCGCGTCGAAACGAAAACGCCGTGCTGCTTGCACCACCTTAATGTTTCCAATGATGGATCTTCATCCGCGAGCCACACATCATGGGGGAACTCTTGAGCAAGCATGGCATTCAAAGTCGTCGCCACTATGGAAAAGGGCTCGGAGGGCGCTTTCGTCACGACCATGGCAACCCGACTGCCGGCCGGCAGTCGAAGCTTACCGTTTGGCTTCCTGGCATGATAGAATATGGCCATGAAGTAAGCAGGCAACAGTGTTACCCACGCCAGAATGGCAGTAACAGAGACGAAGCCCCAAAAGTCGATATAATGCTCCGGCTGTAGCCACCAGGACCAAAAATAGACAAGCAATGCCAGCCAGATGGCCGCGCCGACAAGGTATTCCATTTTGCTGGATCCCGTCAGGACAGGTACCAGAAATGGCTCCCGCGCCCCGCTAATCTTGTTCGCCTCGCTCATGCCCGCGACTCCAGTCCAAAGAAAGGAGCCGCGGTACGGACTATCGTTTCCAGATCGGAATATTCAGGTGTGAAGCCAAGTGTGCTCCGCGCAAACGTCGGGTCCGCATAAAGTGCTGGTGGATCTCCGGCGCGTCTTGGATGCATTTCGACCGGCACTTTCCGTTTGGTAACGCGGTCGATGGTCTCGATAATTTCTCCAATGGACGCGCCGCGCCCTGTTCCAAGATTGACGGAAAGATTTTCGCCACCAGCAACCAGATGATCCAGCGCCTGCACATGTGCACGCGCCAGGTCGGTCACATGGATATAATCGCGAACACAGGTGCCATCATCAGTTGCGTAGTCGTCACCATAGACGCTCAGGTGTGGAATAGCTCCTCCCGCAGCAAGCAGTGCTCGCGGGATCAAATGTGTCTCGGGCTCATGCCACTCGCCGAGTTCGCCTTCAGGATCGGCACCGCAGGCGTTGAAATATCGCAGCGCCACGTATCTCAGCGCATAGGCCGCCGCGTAATCTTGCAGAATTTGCTCCGCCATCAGCTTGGTCCTGCCGTACGGATTGATCGGCCGCTGCGGCGTTTGCTCGGTGATTGGAAGCGAGTCGGGAACGCCATAGGTTGCGCAACTCGATGAAAAGATAATCTTGTCGATTTCCGCATGCCGGCAAGCATCTAGAAGTGACAATGTCCCTGCGACGTTATTGTGATAGTATTTCGCAGGATCTTCGACGGACTCGCCGACATAGGCAGATGCCGCAAAATGCACAACTGCATCCGGTTTATACTGCGCGAGAGTCCGCGCCAGATTGCTCGTATCCAGGATATCGCCGTGCACGAAAGGCCCCCAGCGTACCGACGAGCGATTTCCGGTAACGAGATTGTCGAAAACAATCGGCTCGACTCCGTTCGAGTGCAATAGCTTGGCGGTATGACTGCCGATATAACCGGCGCCACCCGCAACAAGAACTCTCCGCGGAGACATTATGCGATCTCCGCAAGTTCATGTGCTTCCTCCGCAAGGAGACGATCGAAGTAATGGATCGTCTTCTCGAGACCGGTGGCAAGTGGCACCATGGGCTGCCATCCCAACTCGCGCCGAGCGAGCGAAATATCGGGACGGCGCTGGCGCGGATCATCTGTCGGCAAGGGATTGCGAATGGTCTTAGAACGCGAACCGGTCATCTGAATTACCATTTCTGCCAGCTCGAGAATGGTAAATTCGACGGGATTTCCAAGATTGACGGGTCCGGTGAATGATGGCTCGGTTGCCATCAATTGCTGAAACCCATCGATGAGATCGTTGACGAAACAGAAGGACCGCGTCTGCGAGCCATCACCATAAATGGTTATGTCCTGACCCTTCAGCGCCTGCACGATAAAGTTTGAGACGACACGACCGTCGTCGGGACGCATGTGCGGTCCGTACGTGTTGAATATCCGAGCGACCTTGATCTCGACGTGGTGCTTCTTGTTAAAATCGAAGAACAGGGTTTCGGCGCTGCGCTTGCCTTCGTCGTAACAGGATCGGGGGCCGAATGAGTTGACGTTACCCCAGTAACCTTCAACCTGCGGGTGAACCAGTGGATCGCCGTAAATCTCAGAGGTTGATGCCTGGAAAATACGGGCACCGGTGCGTGCGGCCAACTCCAGAAGATTGAGAGCGCCAAGAACGCAGGTCTTCATGGTGTGGACGGGATCCGCTTGGTAATGTGGAGGGGATGCCGGGCAGGCAAGATTGTAGATTTCATCCACCTCGATATCGATCGGATGGATGACGTCATGCTTCAAAACACTGAAGCGATCGAAATTGCGCAGATGGCGGATGTTGCGTTCGAGGCCCGTCGAGAAATTATCGACGCAGATGACGGTATGTCCCGCCTTGAGGAGCCGTTCGCAAAGATGCGACCCGAGAAAACCCGCGCCGCCGGTGACGAGAATGTGGCGGGGCCGTTGCTTTGACCGGACCACACGCACTTCGCCGAAGAGTGCATTGACATTTGGACGGGAAGGTAGCGGGCGTGTTGTTTTCATTGATCTGACCCCAAAAACTCGTTTTTCTTATCGATCAGCGGCGCCTGTTGTTTCTTAAATCCAACCTGGAATTAGTTTTGACGCCGTCGTCGTTCTTGTTTTTGGTATACTTTCTCGCCTCTAGCCTGTCGTTAGACGCGCATCCGGGAACTTGCCGCTCCGTCCATATTTGCGATGGAAAGCCTAAATCGTAAGAGAAAAAGGCGAGCCGCTGCTTACGGCGCGGCAAGGTGTGGCGACGGTACACGTTGCCGGTGGGACGGAACTGGCAGCGTTGGAATCGCTCAGGTTCGATTAAGGCATCAGTGGCCGAGGGATCTAAGCCACTCGTCGAATGAATGCGCACTGTCCACAAATTCTGCTGGCGCCACCACATGCGCAAAATACGGCGGCACCGCAACGCTGCGGGCCTCGCGCGGGCTGTAGCCGAATTCCTTGCTGAAGGCCCGGCTGAAATGGGCAGCGGACGTGAACCCTACTGCGGCCGCAATTTCTACGATTTGCTGTCGGTTGGCCGAGTTGCTCAATGCGGCGTGGGCCGACAGCAGGCGCCGCTTCTGTATGTAATGGAGAACGCCACCGCTAGGTTCAAACAATTGATACAGCCGCGTCCGCGATATCCCCAGTGCTCGGCACAAAGTGTCTGGCGTGAGATCGGACGAACTCAAATTGCCTTGCACGAAGCGGCGCACGCGCTCCATCAAAGCCAGGTTGCTCTGTGTGGCAGAGCCAGACGATTCTGCGGAAGATGAAATGCATGTCACGATCATGTCCCGGGTCGTCTGCACCACCTGCGGGAGATCCTTTGCCGCCAGGTTGGCAAGTTTTGCCTCGATGCCGTCCAGGTATTCGATCAACAGTTTGGGATAATTGCCGGACAATGTCGTGTTGTTTTTGATGTCGTTGCCAACCGGCGTATCAGCGAATAATTCGCGAGGCAAATAAACCGAAAGGCTTTGTGAGGCCGTCGTACGGCCGCGAAATGGATACCCCAAGGATCTGAATTCAACTCTCCCCGGCCCACCTTCACAAACTTGCCCATCAACTTCCGTCCATGATCGCCCGGTTCGCAGTACCACGACATGCCAATGATCAATTGTGTTTGATCGCAGCTTAGTGGAGGATCGCAGATAACTGTGAGGCGGAGCGTCCTGCTCCACAATAAGCATGCTGCCGAGATTCCAAGCAATATGGTCGGCGGGGAAGCCGCTTTCTGGCGTTACGCCATCTGGCAACTTGACGTCGACAAGTGGTGCCAAATAAGTCTGCCAGGCGACGAATTGATCACTTGGTGCTAAATCTCGCGTGGAAAATTGCAACGGACGCAATACTGGTGATGAAGGCGCGGACGCGTCCTCCAGGACAGCAGGTCCTCTCGGCCAACGGCGTCGTTCGCCCTGCTCATGCAAGGCATTGCCGTCAGGATTGTCAGATTTTGCAACCAGACGTGGCCGCAGTTTTCCTTTGTTGGAGTCCGGCAATACTTCCTCCTGACAACCGAAGTTTGTCTCTCCTGTCGTTCGACGAGTGAACCCCGACGCGTTAGCATTGCACTTCAAGGTTAATGTCCCTTGAAGATTGGGGGCTGTCGCAATCCGTTAGAGGCGTTCGACGGATCAGTCCAGCCAAGGCTAAGAATATCAAAGTGCTTAGCGAGCTTTTGGATTGAACTCAATCCAGTTCACCTGTCACCGGAAGCATAAAGTCCGCAGATTGCCTCGACCAGCCGGATAAAGACGTCGTTATTCGCGCTGATGATGAGACTTTTGCGGACGCTGGCTCGTTGGATGCGGCCTTGTGCTATCCTTCAAACAAGCGGCCAGAACACCAGCAATGCGGGCACCGCTGTGAGCACGATGATCAGCGAAAGTGGCAAGCCTAGCCGAGGATAGTCGCTGAACCTGTAGCCGCCCGGACCCATAACCAGCGTGTTGCACTGGTGGCCGATGGGTGTCAGGAAATCGCAACCGGCGCCAATGGCAACCGCCATCAAGAAGGCCTCCGGTTTAAAGCCGAGGGTGCCGGCAAAGCTGGTTGCAATTGGCGCCATCACAAGCACCGTTGCGGCATTGTTCAGGAATGGGGTGACGGCCATCGCGGCCACCAGGATAAGCGTCAGTGCCCCGAACGGAGGCAGTTGGTGTGCCATTTGGGTTAGCCAATGTGCGATCAGTTCGGTGCCACCCGACGTCCTCAGGGCGTCACTGACAGGTATAAGCGTTGCAAGCATTATCAGTATCGGACCATCGATTGCTGTATAAACTTCGCCGAGCGGAATAGCACGGAAAAGGACCATCGCGACCGCACCGGCAAAGAAGGCTATCGACACCGGCAACAGCCCGAACGCGGTCGATCCCATCGCGGCAAACAGAATGACGAGAGGAATAAGCCCGCGCCTGACACTGCCCAGCATGATGGTCCTTTTTGCCAGCGGCAGGCAGCCGAACTCGCGCAGCAATGTCGGCAGTACACTGCTCTGCCCCTGCAGCACGATGACGTCGCCGAACCGGAAGGTGATCTCACCCAGACGCTCCTTGATCCTTTCGCCATGGCGACTGACGGCAAGCAGATTGACGTTGTAACGATCGAACATTGCAAGGCGCTGCGCTGATTTATCGATCAACGGTGAGTGTTGGCCGATCACCGCTTCAACGGCCTCGACCTCCGCCGACCGCTCCTTATCCAACGGTGACCGGTCACGCGACAGTTTCAACTTTCCGGCCGTCACGATGGCGTCGAGCGCATGCGGGTTACCCTCCAGCACAAGCACATCACCTTCCACCAGTACGGAATCGGGAAGCGGTGTGACCCGGTGATCGGCACGCACGATTGACGTTACCATCGCCGCGCCCTCGGCCGGCTTTACCAAATCCGTCACGGTCTTGCCGACCGCCGACGATCCCTTCGCTACAGCAGCTTCGGAAACGTAGTTGCGAATTTCGATCGCCTCGTCCACAGAAACCGTTTCGCGTGTCCGCTCCGGAACCAGCCGGTAAAACAACACCAGATAGATAATCCCGGCGGCGGCAAGTGTTCCTCCGACAGGAGTGAAATCGAACATCGAGAAGCTCTGACCAACCACTTCCGCGCGCACGCGCGAGACCACGATGTTCGGCGAGGTTCCGATCTGCGTCATCAGGCCACCAATAAGGGCGCCAAATGCCATAGGCATTAGGAACACGGAAGCCGACACGTTCGATCGCCGCGCGAACTGGTAGGCAATGGGGATCATGATCGCCAGCGCTCCTATATTTTTCACAAAAGCCGACAACACGGTCACGATGATCACCAATATGGCTAGCTGCGCCCTTACCGACGACACCTGCGGCACGTACCGCTGCACCGCCGCCTCCATCAGCCCGGAACGCGCTACCCCGGCGCTGACAACGAGTGCACTGCCGACGATGATGACAATCTCGTCGCTGAAGCCGCTGAACGCCGCGTTAACGGGGACGACTCCAAGGGCGACCGCTGCGAGGAGCGAACACATCGCCACGATATCGTAGCGAACCCGGCCCCAAACGAATGCGGCCATCATCAGGCCTATTACCGTGAAGGCCAGGAATTGTTGTGTTGTCATGGGGCCTCCCATTTCTCACCAAATTCCGATAAGGCAGGATCGTTCCCAGCTCAATGAGTTTCATGGCTCATATAGATGTCTAAGCGGTAGCAAATGAAAAATCGGGATAAGGCAAAGTTAATGCCGATTCTATCACCCATCGAGTTGATACCGCGGTGCTTTCCAAAATATCCGCCACAATAGTGACGCCTTCAAAGTATCGATGACGCATTTTCCCACTAGAAGTTTTCTTGACTCTCTTCAATCTCCGGAACGAAACTAGAACTCGAAGCCATTGCTGGCGACTTCAGGCAGATAAACACGATGGAGGGCCTGCTGGGAGGCAGATATGGACGAAGCTCAGGAACAACTGCCGGTCAACGACACCGCGGCCAGATGGTCAGTCCCTCCGTTTCCAGCCACAACGGCGGAGTACATTACGGTATTGGCGCATTATCACCGCGCCGAGATGGGCCGCATGGCGGGTTGGCGCGACCGGATCGACCGGACAACCAACTGGGCCATCACAGGCGTTGCAGCGATGCTGTCACTATCGTTATCGTCGCCGACGTCGCATCACGGCGTGCTCTTGTTCGCCATGGTGCTGGTGCAACTTCTGCTGGTCATCGAGGCGCGGCGTTATCGATTCTTCGACGTCTATCGTGGTCGAGTGCGCCGGCTGGAGAAACATTATTTCGCTCAGGTCTTTGCGCCCCTGCCGGAGTTGGATGGCGGCTGGGCGCGCTTACTCGGCCAAGATTTGCGCAGGCCGCAATTCCTGATTTCCATCCGGGCGGCGATGTCGCGGCGGCTGCGCCGTAATTATTTATGGATGTTCCTTGTGCTGCTTCTGGCTTGGGTATTGAAAATCTCGACGCCTAAATTGCAGGATGACGGGGTCACGCTCGATGTTGCGCGATCACTCCATGAGATCGTCGCAAACGCCGCGTTCGGGCCGTTACCGGGTTGGCTCATATTGCTCGGGGTCATTATCTTCTACAGCTGGCTCGCCTACGCAGCCCTGCTCGCCGGCGACTCTGACAAGAAGGAGCACGGCGAGGTCCATGTCTGATAGGGGCGAAAACAGAGCGCGCTTGATCTTTGCGAAGACTGAGGCTCACCCAGACAATATGAAGCCGGAAGTCGTCTGGAAATCGCGAAGGTTCCCTCTATTCCACGACTTCGGCGGAGCGGAAAACATTCGCGCCGCGATGTTCGCAGGATGACGACGGCCATCTGCGATCGAATTTTATGAAGCGAGGATTTCGTACTGCTTTGCGATCGACGCGTGGACGACAGAGTAGTCCTATAAAATTGTTTCGTGGGACATGCCTGTGGTACCGAGGCTCCGCGTCAGTTTTCCGGTCATGGGCTTGATCTGGCTGTCTTTCGGTCCAATATGGCCAAATGTCCAAGCAACATCCTCCCATAGCTACAACTGCCGTCTTTTTTTCCCTCGGTCTTGTCGCCTGTGCCGCCGACGATAGTACCAATAGCGGTCGCTCTCTAGATCAATGCAATCCGATTGCTGCGCAGACACTCGTTGGAAGGTCGGGCGTAATGGACAGTGAGGCAAAGTCAATCACGGGAGCAGTTACCATACGCCGAATATCGCCCGGAGATATGGTTACGCAGGATTTCCGAAAGGACCGGCTGACAATGGAAGTTGACAGTCATGGTATCGTTATACGAGCCGTCTGCGGCTAGTATGCCTAAAGCGGCTACGGCAGCAAGGACGGCTGGCGGGCATGGGAACGGTCAGGAAATCGGAGTTCTTGCTATTTTGACCTGCTGTTATCGTTCGACTTTATTGTACCGAACCGTTGCACCGTGTTGTAGCGTAAATTCCTGATTTCTACGGTGCCATCTTCTAGAACGGTATAAACGACTTCCCCGTTCTTGGCTGTAGCGGTTTCACCCGGCTTTCCCTCACCCCTTATGATCTTGTTGATGGTTGCGAGTTGCGATGTACTGTCCTCCACGGCAAATGCAAATTGGGAATGCAAACCGATAGTCAGGACCAAAGCAAGAAGACCCGTTGTTGGTCTGTTCATGATCATTCCTTAAGAAGGTAGCAGAAAACAAAGCGGAATAATCTAACTCAATTGATGTTTTCTTCCGGAGCTTGAAGCTCGCAGTCAATCATAAATAGATACGAATACCGGTTGCCGCAACTCGAGCTGCGGCTTGGAGATGCAGAGCATGAACTTTCATTCGTGTGAGGAAACTCCTGAGGAAATTCCTTGACCGGGCGCAAGAAGGTGAACCAAGGAGCGCTTTCGCATTGGTGGTTTTAGACCACTTCCTCGTCACTGGATCGAAAGTGACTGGTATTGGGCTGGTTACCACGAGCTATCTCATTTGCTCGCACCAGCGCATTGCCAACCAGCCGTTGGCTACGCCGCCAATTTCAAGCCTGTTCGTACTCGCAAAATCGCGGTGGAGCACGGGTTAATGCTATCGTTTCGAATGGTTCTATTGCAACCCTTTGGCCAATGAACCGTTCGCTACTGAAAAAGCGGCGCCAAGGGAGGAAATCATGGAGACAAGCGTAAGAAAGCTCTTCGACCGATACGAACGCTTTTTCAGACAATCTCTTAGCGGCGACATGGACATGGACGAGATCGCATCGCTGTATGCCTCCGACTTCATAGCGGCCTCGCCTGGAGGGGTCGTGACCGGAAAGAATGACGACCAACTCAAGCAAGTCATGGCGCAAGGTTATAGGCACTATCGGGCGATAGGGACGAAGGAGATGCGGATACGCAACGTCCGTTTCTCGCCTATAGATGACTATCATTGCGTCGCCCATGTTGCCTGGACGGCAACCTATCTCCGCAAGAATCACTCGGATGTAGCGATAGATTTCGATGTTCACTACTTTGTCCAGGAGCTGGGCGGGGAGCCGAAAGTTTTCGGCTGGGTGTCAGGCGATGAAGAAGCGCTGCTAAGGAAACACGGCATCATCTGAAGTCGCTGGTGTGGCGTTCTGACTGCTAGAAATAGCTCGAGCGCGACGTGTCGGTATCTCGTTTAGCAAATCGTCTTCAAGACGGACAAGCTATGGAGAACAGCGATGACCATTACTATTACCGCGTTTGAACAATCGCCCGATGGCGGGAAGGGCCTGGCGCGTGACATGCGGGTTCGCTGGGCGCTTGAAGAAGTGGGCCAGCCTTACGACGTTCGTCTTCTATCGTTTAGCGCGATGAAGGAGCCCGCGCATCTCGCGCTTCATCCTTTCGGACAAATTCCGACCTATGAAGAAGGTGGTCTGGCCCTGTTCGAGTCGGGGGCGATCGTGTTCCACATCGCGGAGCACCATGCGGGCCTGCTGCCAGATGATGCGATGGCCCGGGCGCGCGCGATTACATGGATGTTTGCCGCACTCTCCACGATGGAGCCGCCGATCGTTGATCGCGAAATTGCCGAATACCTGGAGGGCAATGAGAGCTGGTATGAGCAGCGTCTCGCTGGCGTCGACGAACGCATACGTACGCGGCTGAGTGAACTTTCCAGTTGGCTTGGCGATGCCGACTGGCTTGACGGCGCATTCAGCGCCGGAGATCTGCTAATGGTACTGGTACTCCGCAGGCTGGACGGATCGGGCATACTGAACGACTATCCGAACCTTTCCGCCTACGTCGCCCGTGGCGAAGCGCGGCCCGCATACAAGCGCGCTTATAAGGCTCAGTCGGCAGTTTTCACCGCCGCATCGTCTGGCTGAAAAAGAGTCCACTGAGCGTGGCAATCAATGAATTACGGATGAGGGCTTCGGCGGGAGCTGGTAGGCAAACATGATGATCAGCATTGGTATCAAAGTTATCAGCGCTATCATGGCCCATGCGTCATTGATGGATTCCACCATCGCCGCCCTTGCAACCATAGGGCTGAAAATGCTCTGAGCGAGCGCATCGAATTTCCCCGGCACATGCGCAACAATCTCGTTAGCGGGCATTCCGATAAATCTTTCGGTCCGCTGATCCCCCGCCAGCAAGCCGTTGGCAATTGCGATGCCGTGCGTCGTTGATCGCGTGTAAATGACTGTGTCAATCAGAGCCAGGCCTATCGCGCCGCCAAGGTTGCGCATCAGATTGAACAGGCCACTGGCATCCGGTACCTGATCATCTTGAAGATTACCAAGAGCAAGACGCGTGGGCGGGAGCAGGCAAAACATTATTGCCAGACCCCGGATGACTTGGGGCCAGAACATCCCGGCAGCATCGGTTTGCGGTGTTTGAAAAGCACTGCAACCGAGGCCGATTGCGAACAACAGAAAACCAATCGTTGACAGCAGTCGCGCTTCGACCCGCTGTTCCAGTAGGACGGCAAACGGCGCAATCATCAGTTGTGCAATTCCGGTCACGAGCATTATTTCGCCTATTTGCAGCGCGTTATGGCCTCTGGCAAAAGCGAGAAAAACGGGCATGAGATAAACCGAGCCAAATAGACCGAACCCCAGAACAAAACTCAAAATGCAGCCAATGGTGAAATTTCGGTCTTTGAAGTTACGCAAATCGACTATAGGCGTGGGCGACGTCCAGGTTCGCCGGGTAAAGGCGACCAGCATAACCACGCTGAAAGCAGAAAGTGACAGAACGACGGGGCCCAGCCAGCCACGTTGCGGCGCTTCTTTCAACGCGATCTCCAGGGCGGCAAGACCCATCGCCATCATTGCCAGCGATTGAAAATCAATCGATCGGAAGTACTTGAGTTCCATTGGGGCGCGCGGAAGCAGCCAAGCTGCCAATGACGCCGCAACCAGGCCAGGACCGATATTGATTAAAAAGAGCCAGTGCCATGAGTACGTCTCCGTTATCCATCCCCCGATGATTGGTCCGACGGTCGGAGCCATGACTGCAACGACACCAGCGACGGTTGTGGCGATACTTTGGTGCCGCTGCGGAAACAAGAGGAAAACCGCAGAGAAAACCAACGGGATCAAGGTTCCACCTGAGAACCCCTGCAAGACCCGCCAGCACAGAAGGGCATTGAAACTATCGCTTTGTGCGCACCCGACGGAAGCAGCGGTAAACAGCAAAGTGCCACATACAAAAAGCCCGCGCATACTGAGCAAGCGGGTCAAGAAGCCCGTCAGCGGGATCGCAACGATTTCGGCGATCAAATAGGCGGTCTGAATCCAGCTCATTTGATCTGGGTTGATGCCCAAAGCACCCTGGATTGTTGGTAGCGATGTGGCGACGATCTGGACGTCGAGAATGGCCATGAACATCCCGATGCACATTGCGAAAAAGCCCAGCCAAGTTGAAAGACTTGGCAACCGCGCTTGGCCTGGGTCAGTGCCTTGCATCATGGCGCAACTCCGAAAGCGCGGCATTCTCTTCCCGGATCCTTACCGCCAGAACCAATGCATTCAGCGCGGAGAATGCGAGAGCATACCATACCAGTCCAAAGCACAAGGGCAGCACGGCGATCTCTCCGATCACGACGACATAATTCGGATG
>NZ_QPJM01000011.1 GCF_003337575.1 Phyllobacterium bourgognense | reverse complement strand
GTCGGCGACAAGCGCTCTCCAATCGTTGATACATGGTGGCAGACGGAGACCGGCGGCATACTGATTACACCGCTGCCTGGCGCAACGGCGCTGAAACCGGGTTCGGCCACGCGGCCATTCTTTGGAGTGCAGCCGGAGCTGGTCGACAATGAGGGCAATGTGCTTGAAGGTGCTGCTGACGGCAATCTGTGCATCACCGATTCATGGCCCGGCCAGATGCGCACGGTCTATGGCGATCACAAGCGTTTCATCGAGACCTATTTTGCCACCTACAAGGGCAAGTACTTTACCGGCGATGGCTGCCGCCGCGACAAGGATGGCTATTACTGGATCACCGGCCGCGTCGATGACGTGCTCAATGTCTCGGGCCATCGCATGGGTACGGCGGAAGTGGAATCCGCGCTTGTCTCCCACGATACGGTCTCGGAAGCCGCCGTCGTCGGTTACCCGCACGATCTGAAAGGCCAGGGCATTTATTGCTACGTCACGCTGATGGCCGGCCTTGAGGGGACTGACGCGCTGCGCAAGGATCTCGTTGCGCATGTGCGCAAGGAAATCGGCCCGATTGCCTCGCCCGACAAGATACAGTTCTCGCCCGGCCTGCCCAAAACGCGCTCGGGCAAGATCATGCGCCGCATCCTGCGCAAGATCGCCGAGGACGACTTCGGCGCGCTCGGCGATACATCGACGCTTGCCGATCCGGCTGTCGTCGACGATCTGATCGCCAACAGGCAGAACAAGAGATCTTGAGCACGAGGGGCTGCGAGACTATGCATCGACTGTGTTTTAATGGGAATTACCGATCATCAGAACTTCTCTGATCTCTTCGACGGGCGAGTAATCAGTTCGTCGTACAGCACTAGTTCAGTTTCATCGTCGAGGATCACCGAAATGGGTCGCGTCATCACGCCGCCGGTACCAGCCTTCTACAATTTATCGCGAACGATGACGGAGATTGTCCGTCTAGCAGCATGTGCATCGATGCTATGAACCTTCCCATCGCCCTCAACTCCGCCGTCTGGGAAGACCATGGGTTTGGCAATTTTGTCTCGAGCGGGACTCGCTACCACACCATTTTTCCATTCAAGATGAGACTCGGAAGGTTTGTCGTCGTCATAGAGAATGCGTTCGGATGCGCCGTCCAAGTCTTCATACTGACCGTTCTTGAGCGACCAAAGAAACAGAACCAGACCCGTCAAACCCAGTGCCAGGGATATGGGAATCAAGTAGAAGAACTCGCTCATTTTGCCTAATTCACCCCAACTGTAACTCAAGTTTTGATGGATTATCTTTTCTCTCGATCGGTTCGCTCTTGAGCCTCAGGGCGTTGGCTACAACCAGTATGGATGACAGGGACATGGCAATCGCCGCGACAAAGGGAGTTGCGTGACCTAGAATTGCGACAGGCAGCGCCACGACATTGTAGCCGATGGCGATCACGAAATTCTGCCGGATCAATTTACCTGCATCCCGTGCGATCCCATAGGCAAGAAACACGGTTTCGAGGCTGTCTTGAAGAAAGACAAAGTCGGCATTGTTGCGACCAACGTCCGCGGCGGTTGCAGGGGCCATGGAAACATGCGCTGCCATGAGAGCGGGCGCGTCATTTAAGCCGTCACCGACCATCAAGACCTTCCGGCCCTGCTTTGTCAGCATTTTTATCCGTTCAAGCTTCCCGCCCGGCAGGATGCCCGCCGTGTAATTCGGAATGCCCAGCTGATCGGCAATTTCACGCACCGCGGGTTCGCTGTCGCCGGATAATACCTCGACGGCAATTCCGGCCTGACGTAATTTCTCGACGAGGGAATGCGCGCCTGGTCGGAGCCTGTCGGAGAAAACGAACGACGCGAGCTTGCGCCCATCGCAAGAAAACACCGTTTCGGCCGGAATTTGTCCCCCATCGTCCTTACGGGCGAATGCCGCTCGCCCGAGCCGATAGACCTTGCCTTGAGAAATGCCTTCCAATCCGAGCCCCGGAAATTCCTGTACCTGGCCAAAGTGAGACCCGGAGTGGGCCGCTGCGTGTGGTGCGGCCGCGTGAATTGCCTGTGCGCTCGGATGGCGTGAATGGGAAGCAAGCCCTGCGGCCATCGAGAGGGCCCTGGGATCAATCTCGTCGATATTGCTGACCTGCATTTGCCCCAGCGTGAGCGTCCCCGTCTTGTCGAAGACGACGGTGTCGATCTCATTGAGGCGTTCCATAGCCGATCCGTCTTTGACCATGATCCTGCTTTCGAAGAGCCGGCGTGCGGCCATCACCTGGACCATCGGCACCGCAAGACCGAGTGCGCAAGGGCAGGTGATGATCAAAACAGCAATGGCGACTGTCGCGGCCTGATGCACATCGCCTTGAAAAATCATCCAGCCCACGAAGCTGAGGAACGACGTCAAGTGAACCGCCGGCGCGTAAAGACGGGAGGCACGGTCGGCAATACGCCGATAAACCGACTTGCCGGATTCGGCGGCTTCCATCAGCCGTATCATTTCGGCGAGAAATGAATCATCGGGAACAGCTGTGGCAACAACCACCAGCGACCCGGTGATATTCAATGTTCCGGCCTGCAGGGCTGCACCCGATTCGACTTGGCGTGGGGCGCTTTCGCCGGTTACGAGCGAGAAGTCTATGTCGGAGATACCGCGCTCAACTGCGCAATCGACAGGAACGCGTTCGCCGGCTGTAATCAACAGACGCATTCCCGGTCTGATTTCTTTCAACGGAAGATACTCATATTCGCCGTCAGTGTTGATCGTCATCGCACCCCGAGGCGATAGTTGTGCAAGTCCTTTTACTGCCGTCCGTGTCCGCTCGCGCATCACGTAATCCAGCGTACGCCCGATCAGCAGGAAGAAAACCAATGATGTTGCGGCGTCGAAATAGGCGTGCTCGTAGCCATGATAGGTGTCATAGAGGCTCAGCGCAAAGGCCGCGGCAATCCCGATGGAAATCGGCACGTCCATATTGGTTTGTCCGTGCCGGAGCGCGCGCCAGGCCGATTGATAAAACACCCGTCCGGAATAGATAAGCGCGGGCAGCGCTATGCTGGCACAAATCCAATGAAGGATGTTTCGGGTGGAACCTTCTGCACCAGCCCAGACGGAAACTGACAAGGACATGATGTTCATGGAGGCAAATGCCGCAACCGCCAGGGCCCGGAGCATCCTTGGAAGTTCGCCGTCAGGCTTGGCGGCTTCGGTTGGATCGAAGAGATGTCCATCATAGCCAAGCTGCTTAAGCACGCCGATCGCATCGGGAGGAGTTCCCTGGTCCGACCAGCGCAGCGCCAAACGTTTGCTCGACAGATTGACCCGCACGTTCTGCACGCCGTCAAGCTTTGCCAGTCCCCGCTCGATCTTGTTGATGCAGCCGCCGCAGTGGATCGAGGGGACTGAGATTTCCGTCTGCAGGATGCCGTCGCCAATGCTCCGGCTTGCCAGTCTGAATTCTTCGGCCGACGGGGTTGAAGGGCGAAAGGCATCGGCCGAGACAATTGTGGTTGCGGGCGTACAGCAGGTCATATCGCTAATCCGGATCCCGCATCGTTACGTAGGCATGCCAGGTCGCATGACCGAGCAATGGGAAAATAATGACGAAGCCGATCATTCCTGAAACCAAGGCGATCACGGTAAGGCTCAGCACAATGGCGCCCCACAGCAGCATCACTGGCAAATTGTTCCAGACGATCGACATGCTCGTTCCCATGGCAGTAAACGCGTCGAATTTCTTGTCCAGCACCATGGGGATGGAGAAAACGCTGATGGCAAAGGCGAACGCGGCGAAGATGCCGCCGATGACTATGCCGATCACCAGCATCGCCACACCGATCGGCGTGCCGAATAGCATGGGGAGGATATGATCCATGCCCGGGAATGGCTTCCAACCAAAGAACAGCGCATACAAAAGCACGGCAGCGCGCATCCACAGCAGCATCAGTCCCAACAGCACCGCCCCGACGAACAGGACGTGCTGGCTGGTGCCGCGCTCAGGAATCAACATTGCGGCCAGCGTGACGGGCGACCCCTTGGACAGGCGTCGGCTTTTGACATAGAGACCTGTGGCAAGCGCCGGGCCGACCACCAGGAAGCCCGCCAGCGCCGGAAAGAGCGCAAAGTCCAGCCCGTAGAAGAGAATTCCGGCAGCGATGGCGAGCGAAATGATGGCTACGCCAGTGCCATAGACAAGACTGGGAAACGGGACCGTCCACAGATCGTGCCAGCCTTGCGCAAACCAGGTGAACGCTTGGCTGGGCGAAAGATGTCTGTTGCGGTCGACTGCCTTTGGAAGAGGCGGAACAGTTTCTGGAATTCTCATCGGAAGCCTTTCGCTGTGTCGCATGGCGGAGCGGACTTTACTCAACATGCCGAATCCGCCGCGCGGTACGTGCCGTTCTGCTGGCCTTTGACCTTCAGGTGGTCGACGCAGTCGGGACGCGACTGAAATGCAACGTAAACCAGGTGAATGTTCGCCAGGATGACCACACTCAATCCCAAAGCGACCACGAGAAATATCCAGCGCTTTGGCGGTGCGATGGTGATGTTCATGACGCGCCTCCTGCAGTCGTCCCAGCTTCGTTTTTCCTTAAATCGAGAAGATAAAGCGTAATGATCTTGATCTGCGCAGGCGTGAGACGTGCACCCCAGCTCGGCATGTGGCCCTGGCGCCCGGAAAAAATGGTTTGGTAGATGTCGCCGCGGCTTCCTCCGTAAATCCAATATTGGTCGGTAAGGTTAGGAGCACCGCTCTCGACCAAGCCTTTGGCGTCTTTGCCATGACAGGCGACGCAATTGGTGGCGAAGAGGTCTTTTCCCTTCGCAATATCTTCCTTGTTTGTGTCGGTAATTGTGGCGGCGTCGGAAAGCGACGTCACAAAGCCAGCCAGCTGCGAGACCTGTTCCTGCGTCAACATCCCATCGCGGCCAAAGGCAAGCATTTGAGAAACCCGTGTGTTGGGATCGGCACCATTGATGCCGGCTGTCACAGTCTGCAACACCGTTTGGGGATTGTCGCCCCACAGCATGGGCGACTCCGCGATGTTGGGGAATCCCTTGTTGCCCCTTGCGTTCGCCCCATGGCAGGCCGCGCAGTTGTCGCCGAACAGCGTGCGCCCGTCCTCGCGGACAGTGCGCATCAGGTCGGTGTCGGACTGGATTTGTGCGAGATCTTCCTTTTCGATCCGGATCATCCAGCTCGCGCGTTGTGCAGTGGCTTCCTCGATCGATCTGGCAACCGCCTGCTTCTGGTCAACGCCGAGCAGCCCTTTGAAATACCCGGTCCCGTACGGCCAGCTCGGCATCAGAAGGGTCCAGCCCAGCGCGAAGACACCCATGGTGATGAGAAAAAAATACACAGGTTTGGGGACGGGCGTGTTCAGTTCCTTGATGCCGTTCCATTCATGCCCGGTCGTTTGATGGCCAGTGAATGGATCACGTTCGCCTACAGACATGGCCTATCCTCTTCGTCGGATACCACCGCTTTCGCAGCATGTTCAAAAGGCTTCTTGTTCGACGGCCAGTAGGTGTAGACCAGCACACCGATCGACATGGCGATCAGGTAGAACAGTCCGAATGATTTGGAAAAGCCCGTCAGCATTTCATGATCGATCGTCATTTCACTCCACCTCGTTTTGCGGCGTGGTATGGGCGGCGCCCGTCAGGTGTCCGAGCACCTGAAGGTAGGCCACCAGCGCATCCATTTCGGTGACGGAGCCCTGATTGCCGTCGAACAGGCTCACATCCGTCTTCTCGCCGTATCGCTCGGTAACGCCGGTGGCCAAATCCGTGTCCGGGTTGGCCTGGCCGACGGCGTCCTTCGGCGCATTGGCGATCATGTCATCGGTGTAAGGCACGCCCACCGCCCGCAATGCAGCGAGGTGTTCGCCAAGGTCAGCCGTCTCCAACTGGTTGCGCAGCAGCCAGCGATAGGCCGGCATGTTGGATTCCGGAACCACGTCACGCGGGTTGTTGAGGTGTGCAGTCATCCAGTCGTTGGAATATTTTCCCCCCACGCGGGCGAGATCTGGTCCCGTTCGCTTCGAGCCCCACAGCATGGGATGATCATATTTCGACTCTACCGCCAGTGAATATGGACCGTATCGTTCCACCTCGTCGCGCAACGTGCGGATCATCTGGGAATGGCAGGCATAACAACCTTCCCGGATGTAGATGTTGCGGCCGGCGACCTCGAGCGGCGTGTAGACGCGCATGTCAGGCGCTTTTTCGACGGTCTCGTCGATCGTGAACAGTGGGGCGATTTCGATGAAGCCGCCGATGCTGGCGACAACGATAATGGCAAGGACGAAGCCGATCGCATTGCGTTCAAGCCGATAGTGAAAATTGAACATTTTCTATTCTCCGGCCTGGGCGATTGGTGCCGCAGGCTCAAGTCCCAAGGGAATGTCCGAGGCAGATTCCGATGCGACAGCTACAGGCGACCGGATCGTCATGACGATGTTGTAAAGAGCGATCACCGCGCCCGACAGGAACAGCAGGCCACCGAATGCGCGCGCGATGTAGTAGGGATGCATGGCGACAAGCGAGTCGACAAAGGAATAGCTCAAAGTGCCGCTGTCGTTGTAGGTCCGCCACATGAGACCTTGGATCACGCCGGAATTCCACATCGCGAAGACATAGACAACCGTTCCGGACAGGGCGAGCCAGAAGTGCCATTCGACCAGCTTCGCCGAATAAAGTGCGGGGCGCTTCCATAACCAGGGGGTAAGAGCATAGAGCGAGCCGTAGGTGATCATAGCAACCCAACCTAAAGCGCCGGCATGGACGTGGCCGATGGTCCAGTCGGTATAATGGGAGAGGGAATTGACGGCGCGAATGGCCATGAAGGAGCCCTCGAACGTCGCAAGGCCGTAGAAGATCGCAGCCAGCATCATGAAACGAAGTACCGCATCGTCACGCACCTTGTGCCAGGCTCCGTTGAGCGTCAGCAGCGCATTTCCGGCCGATGCCCAGGACGGAACGAGCAGGACCACCGAGAACGCCATGCCAAGGCTCTGAACCCAGTGGGGGAGGGCCGTGTAATGGAGGTGGTGCGAACCCGCCCACATATACATGAAGGTGATGCCCCAGAAGCTGATGATCGAAGTTCTGTAGGAATAGATCGGACGGCCCGCACGCTTGGGGAGGTAGTAATACATCATCCCAAGGAAACCTGCCGTCAGGAAGAAGGCCACGGCGTTGTGGCCGTACCACCACTGCGTCATGGCATCCTGCACGCCGGAGAACAGCGAATAGCTTTTGGCGTGTCCGAAAGAGATGGGAACGGCGAGGTTGTTGATGATGTGCAGGAGGGCGACGACCAGGATGAAGGCCATGTAGTACCAATTGGCCACGTAGATATGCGGTTCCTTGCGGCGCAGAAGGGTGCGAATGTAGATTGAGAAATAGACGACCCAGACCACGACCAGCCAGATGTCGGCATACCATTCCGGCTCGGCATACTCCTTCGATTGGGTTATGCCCATGAGATAGCCGCTCGCGGCCAACACGCAAAACAGGTTATAGCCGAACAGCACAAACCATGGACTGAACTGATCCGGCAGGCGTGCGCGGGTTGTTCTTTGCAGAACGTGAAAGGATGTCGCGATCAGAGCGTTGCCGCCGAAACCGAAAATCACGCCACTGGTGTGGACCGGGCGCAGACGACCGAAGCTTGCCCACGCGGCGTCAATTGTCAGTTCGGGCCAGGCAAGCAGGGCCGCGACCCATACGCCGACGAGCATGCCGATCACCCCCCAGATTAACGTCAGGATGATACCGACCTTGCTGGGGTCGTCGTAATACTCGGAGAGCCGCGTTGCCGAAGGCTCGGGCGCGTCGTAGGCGCGCAGCAGCGCCACGGCACCTGCTATTGCGCTGACTGCGATGATCCAGCCGTGCGTCCCGATCAGATCATCGCGCCCGGCAGCGGCCATCGCCACGCCAACACAAAGAAGGATAAGGAACGTCAACGCTGCTAGAACACGCTCATTCCCAGTTAATTGTGAAATCACTTCGATTGCCCCGTGTTAATAAAAGCCGTCGCATTGATTGGTTTGTCTGTGATTGGTCCAATCGGCAGCGTCCTTTGTAGAATCCGTCGAGAGCACTGTAGCTTGCCGCCCAATCTCTTCTTTGATCCATGTCAAAGATGCCCGGACTTATATTGCCGGCAGCCATTGATGAGCCTTACGCGGATTCTTCAGCGGCTAACCACGGACCGGAACGGTTGGGACATCCTGTTTCGGGGTTCCGTGCTCAAATGATGTGTACTCTTGCCGCGTCTCGCGTCGGAGAAGCGTGTGTGCCAGAGAAGAACCAATGCATCGTGGCATCGTATGACTATGACGGCGTTCGTGGCATTGAACAAACCTGGCGGGGAACTGGCCGGGATAGCTCGACCCAACTCCGATCCGGATCATGAATCGCAGAATACGCGGTCCTCGTCAGAACGGACTTGCAGGGGCAGGGCCTTGGTTGCTTCGTCCACTGATCAATTTTGCAAGAGCGGACGGGGTGAAACAGATCGAAGGGCTTATACGCAGCGAGAACAAGAAGATGCTGACATTGTGCAAAAGAATTCGGATGTTCAATTTCACACCATCCATCAGATCAAAGTCTCATGCTGGCAACGCTCAATCTGAGCGAGCCTGATGACACGGTCGACGTTCAGCTCGACAGGAATCGACTGAAACTGTCTTCTGCGAGGAGGGAACGCGTGACGCCGCCAAAAACCAATTCCCGTACCCTGCTGTGGCCGTACGCGCCTGAGACGACGAGTTCCGCATCCATGTGCTTGGCGAAACGAAGAAGGCTTTCACCTTCGTGTCTGTCCTTGATGATCTCGCTTTGTGCGGTCACGCCATGACGGCGAAGGAATGCGCAAACGTCGTCGATGCTTTCCTGAGTGAGAATGTCCGCGCCCCGGTCGACCGTCACGACCACCACCTCGCTGGCTTGGCACAACAACGGAAGGGCATCGACAACAGCGCGGCGCGCTTCGCGGGTGTCCTTCCACGCAATCAGGGCGGTATTGGTAAAAATGCGCCTCGCGCCCTTTGCCGCAACGAGGACGGGCCGACCAGCTTGCAGCACGAGATTGCCCAAATTGATGAAGCGCTCGGGATGACCGAGGGTCAGATCGTCTTCGCACCCCGTGACGATCAGGTCGGCCACCCTCGACATTTCAATAATGAGCCTGGTCGGATTGGCGACACCGCCCCGCCATTCGCGCGAGACGTTGGTTCCTGCATGGCTTTCAAACTCACGGCGCAAAATTTTCATCCGGAGCTCGATTTCTTCGCGCTCGTGAGCCATCTCGCCATCGGTCACCATACCTTCGGGCCATGCCATTGGAGCAGAAGGGACGGCAGCCGCAAAGCCGACCAGATGGGAGTTGAATCGAGCAGCGAGATTGATCGCGTAGTCCATGAGCGGCGCAACCGGACCGTCGATGTTGAGATTGGCGAGTATTGTTCTGTAGGACATCGCTGTCACCTTCAAAAATATGGGTTCTTGTCGCGCCGGATGACCTATGGCTTTTCCACCAGGGTGATCCGGTAGGGACGCATGGCGTCGCCTTTGCCGATGGAGAGATATTCGCCCTGGACAAAGCGTTCGTCGCTCAAATGAAAGGCAAGTTCGTCGTCGGACCAGCCTTGCGCGTAGTCGAAATACCATTGACCGCCGGGTTTCCTTCGCAGCCTGCCAATTAAGTCCTCGCCCTTGGGGCGAAAGCGGCGGACGCGGCACAGGCTCTGGTTTTCTTTCCATTCCACGGCGTCAAGCTGTCCGTACTCGTCAAGAGGCACCAGCAAATCATAGCCTTCGTGGGAATCGCCCTCAGGATGACCTTTCCCGCGTGCCAACACCAGCCGCACATGGCGGAATTTGGAAGTCAGTTCTGTCAATTTGACCATCGCAAATCTCCTTGTTGGTGTGGAATCTATCGAACAAATTTTCGGCGCGCTTTGATCCAGCGCAAGGAGCCCTGCAATGCTCCGGCCTAGGCTCAAGGCTTGGATATATGGTTCCTCAAACAAGGACAGCTGCCATGTCGTGCAGGAGCGTGTTTAGTGTCATCGGGATAGATCAGTGTGATCGCGACATTTTGAATGCCATCCACCTCTGCAAGGAACAGGACGCGCATCTGAGTGTCCTCATCGTGTCGCTTGCACCTACTCCGATCGGTGGTTATGGGGTTGTGGTTTCCGGAGCATGGTTGCTGGAGCGCGAGGCAGATATTGCCGCGATGAAGAAGCGCGAAAAGCAAATCATGTCGCTTGTCCAAACTGCTGGTCTCAAGGCTGACGTCGACAGTTACTATTGCGAAAGGGAATGGGCGGAGGAAATCATTGGGCAGCGTGCGCGATTTTCGGACGTCACCATTATCGGTCCAGACCTTCTGCACCAGCCTGCGCTCAAAACCCCTGCATTAAGCGGAGCTCTGTTCTATTCCGGAAGGCCGATCTTGGTCGTGCCGACAGGCGCGCGTACCACCTTGCGTCCGCACAACGTCATGCTTGCTTGGGACGGGCGGATCGAGGCTGTGCGTGCTGCGCGTGAAGCCGTCAATGTCATGGCAACCGCCGTGGACGCCCACGTCGCGATAGTCGATGGCGATTCAAACGACGTGTCAGATGGCAGTCCACGAGCAAACATTGCCGCCTACCTGGCCAGACATGGCATAAAGGTGAAGATTGATCGGTTGCGCACGTGCGGCATGTCAGTCGCAGACGTTTTGAAACAGCATGCGAGCGAAATCTCCGCCGACATGATCGTTATGGGGGCATACGGACACTCGCGCCTGCGCGAGCGGCTCTTTGGGGGCGTAACCAGGACCATGATCGAAACATCGCCAATTCCCGTTTTCATGATGCGCTGACGGTTTCTTACCAAGGTGACGAGATGAACATGCTGCAACCCATTGCCCGCTCACGGATATCTTCAAGCCAAACGCATGCGGGGCTGACCAGTGCCGAGGCGAAGCGTCAACTTGACAAATATGGCCCCAACACTATCCCGGAAGACGCCAGCAGATCGGTGTTCGCTATCGCGAGAGAAATTTTGACCGAACCGATGTTGTTGCTCCTCGTTGTGGCGGCAGCGCTTTATCTCTTGATTGGCGATCTTGCGGAAGGTCTCCTGCTGGCTGGCTTTGCTGTCCTCACCATCGGGCTCATCTTTTATCAGCAGCAGCGAAGCGAAAACGCGCTTGCGGCGCTGCGGATGCTGGGCGCACCCACGGCGCGGGTCTTCCGCGACGGCAAGGAGTGCACCATCGCAGCGAACGAAGTCGTGACAGGAGACCTGATGCTGCTCGATGAAGGGGAACGCGTTCCAGCCGACGGGATGTTAATAAGCAACTCAGGGTTGGTTGTCGATGAATCACTCTTGACGGGGGAGAGTGTTCCCGTCCGCAAGCGTGCAGGCGATGGCGGTCAGTTGGCTGGTGTGCCTGGAGGCGATGATCAGCCATTCGTCTATTCCGGAACGCTTGTCGTCAAGGGCCATGGAGCGGCGACTGTATTGGATACCGGATCACGAACCCGTGCGGGACGGATCGGTGTTTCGTTGGCCTCGATCGTCGTGGAACGAACCCGGCTCCAGATCTCGGTGAACCGTATCGTTCGGCTTTTCGGAGGACTGGCCGCGATCGTGTGCTGCGCTTTGGTCGTCTTCTACGGTGTCTACCGCGAGGACTGGCTGCAGGGCGTCCTCTCCGGCATCGCGCTTGCCATGGGCATGCTGCCGGAAGAATTCCCGGTCGTTTTGACAATCTTTCTGGCCATCGGCGCATGGCGGCTGGCACGTATCAAGGTCCTGGCCCGCCGGCCGGCCGTCATCGAAACCCTTGGAGCCGCGACCGTTCTTTGCGTGGATAAGACCGGGACGCTCACCGAAAACCGCATGCGTGTCCGGCACCTCGACATCTTGACCGACCAACTCGAAGTTGAGCCAGACTTAGGTGACTTACCGTACGCCTTCCAACCGCTCGTCAATGCCGCTTGGCTCGCGACCCGGCACGCATCCATCGATCCGATGGACAGGGCGGTTGCAGGACTGGTGTCTCGGGCCGGAGAGTATCCAAGGATGGATTGGCCGATGGTACGCGAGTACGGTCTCAAGCCGGAACTATTGGCAATGTCTCTCGCCTGGAAGGATGACGCCGGGCATTTTGCAGTTGCCTGCAAGGGCGCACCGGAGGCCATCACTGACCTGTGTCATCTCACAGATGAAAAAGCAGCGAGGATCATGGAACATGTTCAGGCCATGGCCGAAAAAGGCTTGCGCGTCCTCGGCGTTGGCATCGGCACGACGACGCGGGTTGATTTGCCTGAATCACAACACGACTTCGATTTTACCTTTGCCGGACTGGTTGGCTTCGAGGATCCTTTGCGCACAACGGTGCCTGCGGCAGTGAGTGAAGCATTCCGTGCGGGCATCTCAGTTAAAATGATCACGGGTGATTATCCAGCGACGGCATTGGCGATCGCCTCTGCTGCCGGCGTTGACACCAGAGACGGCGCTGTCACTGGCGACGAACTCGAACGTGCGGATGATGCAGAGATGAAACGGCTGGTTTCTTGCTCAAATGTATTTGCCCGCATCATGCCCGAGCAGAAGCTGCGAATTGTCGAAGCTCTCAAGCACCAGGGTGAGATCGTCGCCATGACAGGCGACGGGGTCAACGATGCGCCGGCACTCAAGGCGGCGCACATAGGCATTGCAATGGGGCAGCGCGGCACCGACGTCGCCCGCGAAGCGGCGGGGATCGTGCTGCTCGACGAAGATTTTGGACGCATCGTCAGCGCAGTCAAGATGGGAAGGCGCATCTTCGACAATCTGCGGAAGGTAATGATTTATATTGCCGCGATCCATGTCCCCATTGCAGGCTTGGCGTTGGTGCCGCTAATTGCCGGCATGCCGCCGCTTTTCTTTCCGGCGCATGTCGTGGTGATCGAGATGATCATCGATCCGATGTGTTCGATTGTTTTTGAACGCACGCCGGCTGAGCGAGATATTATGGTACGGCCGCCGCGATCGGTCGAAGATCCGCTTGCAGGCATTCCTCAGATTGTCTTTGGCCTTCTCCAGGGTAGCGTGCTCCTCGTCGTGTGCCTTGCGCTTTACCATGGACTGTTGCTGCAGGATGCATCGGTCGAAACAGCCCGAACTGCGGCTTTCATTGCCGTAACGGCTGGGAACTTGTCGCTGGCCTTGGTAAACAGCAGCCGCGAGGCGGTCATTGTCCACACATTTGAACGCGGTCGAATGACATTCTGGATCGCCGCGGCGATCGCGGTGTCGGTGGTTTCAATTTGCATTGTCCAACCCAATCTGGCCGAACTATTCGGATTTACCAGGCCCGAAATCGGACAGGCCGCGCTCGCTGCAGGAGCCGGAGTGGTTGCAGTGTTGCCGTTCGATGTGGTGAAGTTTCTACCTGGTGTCCGACGAATTATCGGCTAGGAGGAAGATTGGCTGCGGCAGCGTTGCAGCCGATGATGGGAAACTTTCTTGTTCGAAACCCTACCGTTGGCCTCTGAACCACGACAAGAGCGTGGGCCAGAAGGCCAATGCTGCGACGCAGATCGTGATCAGGGCGAGCATCACAAACATCTGCAGGACCCCAAAGTTTGTAGCGTCGCGCGCCACGAACCATCCGGTGATCACCCGGCGACAATCAACAGCACGCGAACGAACCAGCCAAACATCGCCATTACTCGCCCGCCAAATCGCGTACTTTGACGAGGGCCTGCGAGAAGTCGTCGACAAAGCGCTTGATCTCAGTCCAATTGGTCAGCTCGTAATCGTGTTTTGTGTCAATCGGTCCGCCCTCGGCCGATGCGATGCGCTTGAGCATCCAGCGCTTGAAAAAGTCGTACTCCGTATACTTGAGTGCGCCCGCACAGTGTAGGACAAATCGAGGCTTCCATCCCGTCTCATCCGTAAGCCTGACCGGATAATTTCTCGCCTCGGTCTTTTCCTCCTCATCGGCACTTGCAATGGAGAGCGACACGGAAATGAAGGCTGACGGCATGTCGTTGAGAACCGTACCCCAATCATGGACATAGTGGACAAATGGAGACGGATAGCGACCAATATGAATAGGCGCGCACAGGATCGCGCCGTCGCTCGTGCCTGGATCCGCACATCCGACCTGGTTTGCCTCGGTCAGCATGACCATGTGGCCTTGCGTCTCCAGGTGGCTGGCAACCGCTTCGGCGATCTTTCGGGTCTGACCCTCAATCGTGGAATAAAGCACCAGGAAATTCATGACGGAGTCCTCCTTGCCTTGCATTGATCATCCGGAATTTATTTCCCGGATACTGCAATTCTCGGCGATACGGGAACCGCCCGCATCGATGCGCATCAATAAAACTCGGGGGGACGCGTGAAGCGCAGCCGGAAAACGAAGTGGTGTCGAGCGGGCAGCCTGGGCTGCGAGTGATTTCCCGGAGAACGCAACCTCGGACAGAAGCGTCGTTCCAATGTGCGGCCGCAAATGCATCTGAAAAAGAGCGGTTTATGAAGCGGTTGGGCGCGGTCCGAAGGTGCATTGAACGAGAGTTGCGATGCTGTGCCGATCGAAAACCCGTGCGTCAACGTTGTTGTCGAGATGCATTCCGTTTTATGGGTTCGGACAGTGTTGACGACAACATGCCGTGGGTGGTGACGGCGTCCACTACCGTACAAACTGTCGATGCGCCTCCTAGAAAGATCAGGCGAGTCAGTCTCCGGCCGACGTCAAATGATGATCGATCCTAAATATGACTTCTTCATTGGCTTCGATGGTATCTCTATAGCGCTTCAGCATCCCGTTGAACATTGCCATCCATTCACGATTACCCGACATATTGCTCAAACGAAGCATTTCTTGAATGTCCCTAATAAGCGCTTCGGCATCTTCATTTACCTTGCCGAGTCGCCCTCTCAAATCGTGCAACTCCATTTTCTCCTCCATGGAATAGTGCGTTGAAATCCCGAATAAGGCCTCGGTCCATCGCACATCAGAATCTAGGGCCAAGACGTCTTTCAGGCATTGATCTAGCGCAATGCCGACTTACCGACTTTGCCTCTAATGTTGGTCCACGAAAAAGTTGTTTCCATTCGGAGGGACCAAAATGCGTTTCAAGAGCCTGCTCAGCGTCGTAGAGGTCAATCAAACCGACAACGATCTAAAGATTGCAATTGACCTCTGTTCGGAAATTAACGCCCAACTGTCGGTGATGGTTTTCGCTGTCGCCTCTTTGCCGCCGATCGGGGACTACCCCATTGGCACCGCCGATCTATGGGTGAAGGAGCGCCATCGTGATCTCGCTGCTCTGAAAGGCCGGGTCGAGGGCATGGAAATGCTTGTCAGGGATGCCGGCATTTCGGCTACTATAACAGACGAATATCCCGAACCCGCACGAGTTGGGCGCATCGCTGGTAGACACGCGCGCTATGCAGATGCGACGCTTGTTGGTCCCGATCTATTAGCCCATGAAACATTGAAAGGTAAAGTTATTGACGGAGCTTTGTTTGAGTCCGGTCGACCGATCTTTCTGATTCCGCATGACACCAAGCCGACGCTGCGTCCCAAACGTGTCTTACTTGCCTGGGATTCTGGCGTAGAATGCGCGAGAGCAGCTCGCGAGGCCCTTGACATCATGGCATCGGCTGAAGCGGTGCATGTGACCATAGTTGATCCCGACACCAGTTCGATCGCCAATGGTCCAGAACCGGGTGCTGACATCGCCGCCTATCTCGCCCATCACGGAATCAAGGTTGACGTGGACCGTCTTCCGAGCGGAGGCGAACCGATCGCCGATGTTCTCAAACAACATGCAACGGACATCTCTGCCGATCTCGTCGTCATGGGCGGGTACGGACATTCCCGCACGCGGGAGTGGATCTTTGGTGGTGTGACCAGATCCATGATCGAGGATCCCAGCCTGCCCATCCTCATGGCACGGTGAAGAAGGAAATCGTAACAGCGCGAACAGGGAGTAGTTCACCATGCAAATTATCGAGATGAATCAATTCGAAATCATGCAAGTGATCGAGAACGCGACCGTGGGACGGCTGGCCTGTGTACATGACGGCCAGCCCTACATTGTCCCTTTGAATTTTGCCCATCATTTTGGTGCGCTCTACGCATTCACAACATTCGGGCGCAAGGTCGAATGGATGCGGAGCAATCCGAATGTTTGCGTGGAATTCGACAACGTCTCTGCAACCAACGATTGGCAGAGCGTCATCGTCATGGGGCAATACGAAGAACTGACGCACGGCCAGGACACCAACGAAGCACGGACCGCGGCCTATGGACTTCTGAGCAAACGAGCTGAATGGTGGGAACCAGCCTATGTGAAAACAGTGATCCGCGATCATGTGCGCCGGCTCGAGCCCGTCTATTTTCGCATCCTGATCACGGACAAGACGGGACATAAGGCCATCAAGTGACCGCCCATAGGTGAGGTCTTCTCTCAGCCAAGCAGGTGAAGGTCAATTGGCTGTTGCCGTGCCTGACCGCGCCCTAAGCAAACGGTCGTGCACCTGCATACCGACAACCATGCAGACGACGAAAACCGTTGGCTTAACCAATCCCATGGACAACAATGCCATTGCTGGGCCGGGGCACAATCCTCCAAGGCCCCACCCGATCCCAAAGATGGTCGAGCCAAGGATCAGCGGCGCATCGATCTTCTGGTTCGCTGGAACGTGGTAACTCGGTTCCAGGACGGGGTGGCCGGATATCCGCATGATCTGGACTCCGAGTGCCGCCACCGTGACCGCTCCCCCAAGAACGAAAGCAAGGCTGGGGTCCCATGCGCCAAAAATATCCAAGAAACCTTGCACACGTTGCGGATTCAGCATTCCGGAAAGGGATAGTCCAAAACCGAACACCGATCCCGAAACCAGGGCTACGGCTAGTTGTGCGCATGAATGTTTCATAGCCCGGAAATCCTCAGGATCGTCACACCGGCGATGCCCGTGGCCAGGAAAGTGATGACTGCTACCATCGAGCGGCGTGAAAAGCGGGCGAGCCCGAGCACACCATGGCCGCTGGTGCAGCCGGATCCCATCCGTGTCCCGAATCCAACCAGAAATCCCGCGCAAATGATCAGCGGCCAAGATGAAGTGACCGCAACGACCGGCCAACGACCGAACAAACCATGGAACAGGACAGGGCCCAACATCAGTCCCGCGACAAACGCAGCATTGAGACCTGTGTTGACGCCCTGCGCCAACCGCCCGACAATTCCGCTGATGCCGGCCACACGGCCGTTGAACAGAAGAAACAATGTCGCGGAAAATCCGATCAGCATACCGCCGATCAGGGCCGGCAAATAACGGTACATTTCCATTCTCGATCCTTGGCTGAGGCCCGTGTTCGGGCTATGTCACATGCCTTGCATAGCGAAGATCGGACGGCAATCACCACCTATATCAACTCTTCCTGCTGAACTTTCCCAAGTAGCTGGCAACGTCGACCTGAACTTTGGCATCAAGCTTGAGGGCTGCCTGGTCAGCAATTCTGTTCATGGCGGCAAGCACCTCAAGCTTTCCCCATCCCGCGGCGAAAGCGTCGCTGAGCAGCTCCATCAACCGCAATTGGATCGCCAGTTCGCAATCCTCCGCACGCTTGGGATCGTTCAGGCAGCGTTGCGGTCTCGCGATCATCAGATGTCCTTTCGTGCAGGATAATCCTTGCGACTTCTACCGGATCAAGGAGAAAGCCCTCGTCCATGTTAGCCTGGTCGAAAACTTGCACTTTGATCTCGGTCAAAGAAGCTGGAGCCCATGCTTAGAACCAGTTTCAGGTTTGCCAGACCCAGGCTTTTGCAGGTCGAAATATTTGTGTGCGTCGTGTTTGACCTAAATCAATGAAGTGCCCCGACCCGCATGCGACGGTCAATAACCTGATTGCATTTTGCTTTCAGGCTTCGATCGAAGGATCCCATATGTCTTACGCCTTTGCATCTCAGCCCTCGGTATCCCTGTTTAACTCGGTTCCCTTTGCCCAGACCAGCCGGACATTGGCGATGGCAGCTGTGCATATACAGGCTCATTCGATAAAAGACTTGATCCGCCTGCAAATCGAGTCGCTGGCGTTCGTGCAAAGCCGTTGCGAGCAGGACGTAAAGCTGATCGACGAACTGGTCACTTCAGAGAAGTATCACAACACGTTTGGGGTTTACGCAGAATTTTGCCGCGACGCAGCGTCGGCTTACGCCAACGAAACCCGCCAACCGATGAAGAAAAGGCGGTTGCCGGCGAATTGATGAAATTGCCATCAGAAAAACTCAGTGCTTCCCGCACGAATGTCTGACGAAGGCCATACCGCGGCCGACCATCCGCATACATCATTATTGTCGACGAGCAGACGCGGCGATGAACACAAATGCCGATCGCTACTTGGGGCGCGGGTAAGCCGCTATTAGGCGCAGTGTGCCTGATCTCGCTGCCGCCTTTCAGTGCGAAAACAGGATTGGCAGGCGAACATCGTTCAAAACGTCTGCCGTCGCGCCACCCAGGACGAAATCTCTGATACGCGAATGACCAAACCCGCCCATGACCAGAAGTTGCACTCCAAATTCCAGCGCATGTGCCTGAATGGCCTCTCCAATCGCGCGGTCCCCCACGCGGAGAGTGAGAACCTCAGCGTCGAGACCGCGCCGCTGTAATGCAAGCGCTAGTCGTTCGCCGATGTTCTTGTCGATGGGCTTTTCATCCAGCACCGTCGCAACCGAGATTCGCTTCGCGCGCATCAAGAATGGCGTTGCGTCGGCGAGGGCGCGCGCGGCGACCCGGCTCCCGTCCCAGGCGATCATCACATGGTCGATAACACCAACAGTCATGGCAGAAGGAAGGAGGACGACAGGACGGCCGGAGCCGAAGAGGACTTCCTCGGCTATTAACCTTGTCGAAGAGTCAGTGGCATCCCATTCCATGAGGGAAAGGTCACCGTATCTTGCCTGTGAGGCAGCAATTTCACCGATGCCAGAAGGAGGCGCATTTGTTTCAACTGTCGTTACGGATACACCTGCTTCGACAGCCGCGGTCCTTAGAGCGTCCAACAATTTTTTCCCCGCCGCGCGGCTCTTATATTCAGCTTCCCGGATCATCTGCGGAACGTTCAGTAAAATTCCGGAGAGCGCGGTGGAAACGTCAGGGATGTCCACGTAAATACAATGTGCGCATACATCCAGATCGAGGTGTTTTGCCACGGCGATGGCGTTCATGACGAACTTCTCCGAACTCGCGTCGGGGTAAGTCAACAACGGTAAAAATCCCAATGTGCGCATCTGCTTTCTCCTGTTCGTTCGGACGACTGGACGAGCGTCGCTTCCTCTAGTCTTAGCTTAGCGTCTATCCCCGGCCTGTGCTTTGATCCAACGCAATTGCTCAGGCTAACAACGTCGTTTGTGGATGTGCTCGCTGATGTGCGTAGGCTATTGATCTTCGTTGGATCTAAATCCGAAAATTTGCTTCTAGTGTCGATTTTCAGGTGGTGACATCATCATTCCCGAAATCGGCTCGACCCACGTCATTTGATCGGACACGGGAGTGACCCCGGCGCAACTCGCGCCAGCTGAATAAGATTAACGGACAATCCTGTCTGCTCTGAGCTGCGCTTAGCGGCCAATCTTTTGCTTTGCGCCAAGGGGGCTCGTTCAAAAAGCTATGAAGGACGTCCTCTCCGCTACGCCGATATGCCCGCCGCCGCCTATGCCGTCGTCGCGCAGGTTCGCGCCAAGCCTGGCAAGGAGGATGTGCTGCGCGCTATCACGTTATCGCTCGTGCCGAAAGTCCGCGCCGAACTTCCTTCAGGAAAGCCGCGAGGCGCCCGGGCATTTCATTTTCTATGAGATCTTCGCCAGCCAAGCCGACTTCGAAGCGCACAACCAGACGCCGCATGTGCGGTCTTGGTTCGCGCGCCGGTTCTGTCGCAAATTCTGATTCTAGACGCGATGCGATTGGTTTTTGCAGCCAGTGGTCAAGCTGCTAACATGTCGAATTGCTCGGCCAGTGATGGATTTGGATCGAAGGCAAACCTCGCCTGTCGCTTACGCATCATGTGAACCAGTTCAATTCCGGACAGTATGATGTTAGCGGCGATTATGGATTTGAAGCCAAGCATCAGTCGAACACGGCGCTTGATTCGTCGGTGATCCTGTTCAATCCGGTTATTCAAATATGGACTTTTCCTGATCGAGATCGTCTTCAGTTTGCGCCGGGAGCGATCCTGCAAGCGATTTGTCGTGTCGCAGGAAACGATAGCTTCACGGTTGGTTTGACTGCCGTCGATGACGACACGATCTGGTCGCCCATGGCGGGTTAGCGCTTTCCTGAAGAACTGCTTCGCGGCCGGCAGATCGCGATGTTCGCTGAACCAGAACTCTACCGTGTCGCCAACACTATCGATGGCGCGGTAGAGATACGTCCAACGACCGCGGGCTTTGACGTAAGTTTCATCCACATGCCATTTCCTGGTCACAGCACGCTTGCGCCTGTTGAACCGCTCAAGCAGTTGGGGTGAGAAGTGGGTCACCCAGCGATGCACCGTTGAATGATCAACGCTAATACCGCGTTCCGCCATCATTTCTTCCAAATCGCGAAGGCTTAACCCATACGCCAGATACCACCGCACGCACAGTAGGATCACAGAGCGATCAAAATGGCGTCCCTTGAACATGTCGTGCCTCCGGAATTGATGGAAAGCACATACCGCCAATCAGGTTATAAAACAGTTTGCGACAGCACCTCTGATGGTTGCAACTCAGTGGCGTCGCAGGTCCGCTATCGTTCCAGCGTAGGTTCCGCCATTCCCTTCACACAATCGGACTCATGGATTCCCACCGCTTTTGCCGTGCGGGGTTGGAACAAGCGGATCAAGTGAACCAGAGACGCGCAGCAGGCGTTCGATGCCCACCGGGGACATAGGACGGGACAGAAGAAAGCCTTGGAGATCATCGCAGCCGATCTGGCGTAGATAGTCACTTTGCTCAGTTGTTTCCACGCCTTCCGCTGTCGTGCGAAGACCTTTTGCGTGGGCAAGATTAACAATGGCTTTGACAATATCTTCGTCATTGGCCGAGCGGCCGAAGCCCTGAACAAAGCTTCGGTCAATTTTAATGCGATCGACTTCAAGCTGCTGCAGTCGTCCAAGTGACGAAAAGCCCGTTCCAAAATCGTCAAGCGCGATGGTCACACCCAATGCGCGAAGCGCCCTGATGTTGTGTTCGCAATGCCCGGCGCTGTCGGTAAGAGTACTTTCCGTAATCTCCAGCTCGAGCCGGCGAGGATCCATTCCGATTGCCAATAGCAGTTTGGCAACTTTCATCGCATAGGCCGGATTCCTCAATTCGACTGCCGACACGTTTACTGCGAGGGTCTGGATTGGCCATGACCTCGATTCTGAGCAAGCCTGCCGCAGGACACGTTCGCCTAACGCTTCGATCAGGCCTGCTTCTTCGGCTATGGGTATGAACACTTCCGGCGAAATCCAGCCGCGCTCTGGATGTTGCCAACGCAGGAGAGCCTCAACTCCGGTGATACGCTGTTCCTCGGCGGAATAAAGCGGTTGATACTCAACCTTTATCTGGGTTTCCGACTGCACGGCCTTACGCAACTCGCGTTCCAAGGCGCGGCGCTGCTGCAGCATGGCGTCCATCTCTTTACCAAACACCGCAAACCGGCTGCGACCGGCGGCCTTTGCGTGATAGAGCGCTATATCGGCCTTTCTGACAAGCTCGTCGCTCCCGGTGCCGTCTAGTGGCGCGGTGGCGACGCCTATGCTGACCCCGATGAAGATATGATTTCCATCAATATCGAATGGATACCGGACAACGGTGATTATTTGCTCGCAAAGCGCTTCGAGCGCCGAAAGTGGTGCGAAGTTGGGAACAATGATCGTGAATTCATCGCCCCCGACCCGGGCCATGAAAGTCTTGTGGTCGATGATGTCTTTCAGGCGCTTCGTGAACTGCCGGATGAGCTCATCACCCACCGGGTGTCCGAGTGTGTCGTTGACCTGCTTGAATCTGTCGAGATCAAGATACAGCACCGCCACCGTGGCATTCCTGATGGTTGACAGTGCCTCATCGAGCTTGTCGTTGAAATGTGCCCGGTTGGGCAGACTGGTCATGGAATCATGCAGTGCGAGAAAGTTCATCCGCTCTTCGCTGTCGTGCAGCTTGGCGGACCTCAGGCGCAGCACCACCAGGAGGATCGCCATGATGCCCAACATCAACAACACAATGCCGACAAATGCCGGGCCAATTTGCGTCATGACCGTGGAGCCGGGGCGATAGGGCTGCCAGATGAAATATCCGATGGTGTTCCCGGTGGTCGACCGAAGGGGATAATTATACTCGCCGGCGTCCAACGTGTCTTGTGAGGAGTACCGCAGGCCAGCAAAAAGATAGTCCCGCGCAAGGTCTTCTATGAAACTCTTGTCGAGATAACGAACGGAAACGTGCAGGTAGGTTTCATCAACCGTCTGTGAAATGTTGCCGCTGTCAGAGACAATCGGCTTGACGCTGACGATTGCCGGCCGGCTATCCAAGGTCAAAATCTCCGAGGCGCCGGCGCTTAACACCCGGTCGCCATATCCGTTGGGATCGGGATGCCGCAAGGATTGCCTGAGCTTTGATGCGAGCGGCGCAACGCTGGGCTCAACGCTATCATAGGCAGCTCGATCGATCTGCTTGCCATCAGCAAAGGCGTACAGAACATTGTCTTTTCCGTCTAGAACATAGACCACATCATGACCAAAATACGTGGTCATCCAGCCGCCAAGATTGTTGTTCAGCCACTCCGCACTGTCGGGGCTCTTGACCTGGCGGATCGCATCATCCCAGACGGTCGCGCTTTCCTGGTCATGAGCGACCGAGAACTGCGCCTGCGATAGTACCAAGGCGAGCAGCCGTTCCTGCCGCTCAGCAGCAATCTGATCAGTCATGCGACTTGACCATGCGAGCAGCGCGAAAATTGCAAAGCAAACAGCTATGGCAATGCCAAAAATTGGCAAAGTCGCCCTGAACAGGAACCTTGGTGACGTCGGGGCAATATCAGTCATTAAAGAGGACTCGCATTCGGCCGTTAAAAATCAAAGTCTTTAGTCGAAAAGAGGCGGAGACAATAGCCAGCGGGAGTTTGGCAATTTACGCTACCTTCGCTAGGGGACTCTAGCGCAAATGCTTTAACAATTTGACTGAGATATGTGTTTCCAATCATATTGCAGGGCCAAAGAGCATCATTTCGAGCGATCGGCCATTCTGCTGTGGTGCGCTGGTATCTTGCGCATGGGCTGAGCCTGCGCGACCTGGAAGAAAAGATAGAAGAGCGCAATACCATTTCGATCATTCGACTGTGCATGGATGGGTTTTGCGCTTCTCTTCGCGATTGCATGAGCGGTTCAACAAGCGCAAAACGTGCTGTGACCGGTAAACGGCATATCGATGAGACATAGGTCAAAGTTCGAGACAATGGATGTACTTATCCGGGCAATCGACAGCCTTGGCGACTAGGGTCGAGTTCTTTTCAGCGAATACCGCATCAGGTCGAGTAAGTACTCAACAACTGCGTTAAACAGGATCATGGAAGGGATCAAACGTGGCCAAGCAAGGCGTAAGCGTCCCTGAAATGGTGTTGCTCTTGTGCAACGAAATCCTGCGCCACGTCTGCAAGCGAAATTGCATGCTTGTCTATCAGACAATGTCGTGTACCGTGATGCCACTCGCAATCAACTCAGAGGAGGCGTGAAATGATACCTATTCTCATGTTTGCCCGCCTCTGCGATGGAGCGGCCATGTTGGCTTCGATGCGACGTGCATCTCGACCAAGCCGGCATTGGCACCGGGGCTTTTAGGCCCCGAAATTCTGCCGTTTGGCATTTCCCATTCCCCTGACGTGACTGGCTGACGGAGCGACTGTTCGCATTTCCGCGTCCGCATCCGCGCGTCTTTTGACCTTCGAGAGGACGGGCTGCGTCGTTGCACCGGACAGGAAAATCATGCGCGAAGCACAAGCGTTAGTTGGTGATACCCTTGCGGCAACGGTTGATGAACTGTGCCAAAAATTCGGCGCCTGGAACACCGCGTATGCGTTGATCCTGGCTATCTGGCGGCGCCATCAAACGAAGAACCACACCTCCCACCTGTCACATCACATGCTTCGCGATATCGGCCTTCCCGATAGCGCGGAAGCGCCCAGTTTTCCCCTTTGGCTTATCCTTACCCGGCCTTGGTAAGCGACCGTGGTTGAGGAGGAGGGAGCGAGGAGGGGCGACAGTGATGCCCTTCGCTCCGTTTTTGGATTGCCTCATTCAATATCGGCGGCAAGACGTACGATCGCAGCTTATGGAAATAGTGCATGCCGTCTCGAAGGATTTGTTGGAGAGCGGATTGTTCCAAACGAAGACTTTTTGGAAAACCATATTCGCGCTACGAACGGTGTCATCGTCTTCGATGGTGCGGCCGTTGGGAAGACTTTGATTCCGGCATCGTTTATTGCCGCGAGACTTCCTCGCGTAGACCTTCGATCGCTAGGAGGAAGCGAGATTGGGTGGCGACCGCGCTTTCCGCGTCAGCCAAATATGCCTCCGCGCCCCCAGACGCTGAGGAATGAGCAATCACCGCTTTCAACTATTAGGCCGCAAGTACAACACCGCAGTCCGACATGCTAGATCAATACGGATGCATCGCATTTCTTGATTGACAGAGGAAAACAACGCTGCTAGCCTAAAAAATAAGCGCTGAGCAACGATGCTCATATACGCGCCATTACACCATATTCATAGCTGGCAACTTGGCCCCCGCAGCATAAATTTGCTGAGGGGTTTTCTGTTTTGGGCTTAACATGAACCGGATCAACGTACCAATTGGTCTTCTGTTTTCGAGTACCGGCTCCTATGGAACAGTAGCACGGACGTTGATGAACGGTGCAAATCTGGCGTGTGAGCAGATCAATCATCGCGACGATATCGCCGTCCATCTAGAGCCCCATGCCATCAACCCAGAAGGTAATCTGGCTGCTTATGCATCGGCGGTGCAAACAATGTTAGATCAAGGCATTAAGCACATTGTTGGTTGCTATACCTCTTCGAGCCGCAAGGAGGTTATTCCGCTAATTGAAAAGTGGGATGGCCTGCTATGGTACCCAACTCACTATGAAGGTTTCGAAAGTTCAACAGGCGTGATCTATACCGGTGCTTCGCCGAACCATCATATGTCGCCGCTGATTGACTACCTTTTTACGAATTTTGGTCGGCGAGCTTTCTGCGTCGGGTCGAACTACATATGGGGTTGGGAAAGCAACCGCGTGCTGCGCGAAGGTCTGCAAAAACGTGGTGGGGCAATTTTGGCCGAACGGTATGTTCCTGTCGGTGACACCGATATGGATAACGTCATAGACGCGATTTTTCGAGCCGAACCCGATTTCGTTTTCAACGCTCTGATTGGTGAATCCTCCTATGCATTCTTTAAAAAGTTTCGTCTTGCCTGTGCCGAAAGAGGGATCAATCAGGTTGCGCGGTTTCCGGTGGCAAGCTGCAATCTTTCAGAGCCGGAACTGGTAGAGATCGGTCCTGATGCCGCAGATGGCCACATCAGTTCCAGCGTGTATTTTTCCTCCCTTCCAGGCAAACGCAACAAACAATTCGTGGCAGCCTACAACGACGCGTTTCCTGATGGTCCCGTCGTTTCCGCCGAGGCCGAAGCGGCCTATATTGCGGTCTCCCTTCTCGCAAACGCCATCGCTGCTGTCGGAAGCGCTGAAGTCAATTCGGTCAAGCGTTCAGTCGTTCTTCAGAGTTTTGACGCCCCTCAGGGACCTGTAATGATCGATCCGGAAACGCTCCATGCCTACCTCACGCCACGTATCGGTCGCTCACGTTCCGACTATATGTTTGAGGTTCTCGTGGAGGCCCGGAAATCAGTTCGTCCAGATCCGTACATGGTCCATTCTTCGGCTGCACTGGAGCCACTGCAACGCCAGCCTTTGGTGAGGATCGTGTCATGAAAACACATCGTCTGGTTCAGAATTTCAGTGGGTACAGAGCGCTGATCTGTGCCCTGCCCGAGCGCTCAACGGAAGCGCTTGCGCCTACATTGAAAAAGCTTGGTCTTCAATCAGAGCTCATCGGTCACAGTCCGGCTGCACCAGTGGTCTTGCCTTTTGAAAATATCAATGCCGATCGCGATATCCTGTTTATCGATGGCGACATGACGCTTCCGATGGATTGGCGTTGCTTGCGCGGGGCGGGGAGGAGTGCGCTTCCACCCGCTCCGGTAGTAGGGCTTGTTGGTATTGAGGCACCCAGCCGGCTTAAAGCCCTATTGTTGCTTGGGGCAACTGCTTTTCTGGCGAAGCCGGTTTATGGTGGCGCGGTCTATTCGGCACTTTTTCTCGGTGTCAACGAGTATAATCGCAAGGAAATATTGGTCGATGCGGTAGATGTTCTGTACGAGAAGCGTAGAAGGCGCGCGGTAGTAATCAAGGCAGTGGTTTCTCTCATGAATATCCGCAATATTGATGAAGATGTTGCTTATGACCTGCTGCGCAAAGAGAGCATGCGTGCGCGTTTAAGTATAGAAGATTATTGTGAGTACATGCTCGGTTTAAGACAAGAACAAGACAAGAATGAAAACGCACACGGGGAACGGCAAGCTCTGAAGGGCTGAGAAACCAAAACTTTCAAATATCAACGGAGTTAAAAATGGCGAGACATCTAATCAGCACCCTCGCGGTGCTCGGCATCCTATTGCCTTTTTCAGGGCCGGCGGCTGCACAGGAAAAGACACCTATCAAGCTTGGCGTGCTGGAAGATCAATCCGGAGATTTCGCGGTCGCGACGATCGGCAAGGTTCACGGTATTCAACTGGCAACTGCGGAGATCAACGCCGCGGGCGGCATCGACGGTCGGCCGCTGGAATTGGTCGTCTACGACACTCAGTCGGACAACACGCGTTACCAGGAGTTCATGCGACGTGTCCTGCAGCGAGACAAGGTCGATGCGGTATTTGCCGGGTTTTCATCAGCCTCCCGCGAGGCTTATCGCCCGATTGTCAACCAGTTTGACGGTTTCGCCTTCTACAACAACCAATATGAAGGCGGCGTATGCGATGCAAATATGGTTGTAACGGGGGCGGTCCCAGAACAGCAGTTTTCCACACTCATCCCCTATATGATCGAAAAGTACGGAAAGAAGGTCTATACGATCGCAGCTGACTATAATTTCGGTCAGATATCGGCTGAATGGGTTCGGAATATCGTCAAGGAGCATGGCGGCGAAATGGTCGGCGAGGAATTCATCCCGCTTGGCGTTTCGCAATTCTCGCAAACCATCCAGAATATTCAGACCGCGAAGCCTGACGTGCTTGTAACGTTGCTCGTGGGGACAGCTCAGGCGTCCTATTATGAACAGGCTGGTGCTGCGAACCTGAAGGTTCCCATGGCCTCTTCCGTCAATGTTGGTCAGGGCTATGAACATAAGCGGTTCAAAGCTCCCAGCCTTGCCAATATGTATGCGACTGTCAACTATATCGAGGAAGTCGATACGCCCGCCAGCAAGGCCTTCGTCGAGAAGTGGCATAAAAAATTCCCCAACGAACCCTATATCAACCAGGAAGCAGAGAACTCCTATTCTGCAGTCTATCTCTACAAGCAGATGGTTGAACGGGCGAAATCCACCAAGCGGGATGATATCCGCAAGGTTATCGCACAGGGCGATGTGTGTTTTGATGCACCAGAGGGAAAGGTGTGCATAGACCCCAAGAGCCAGCATATGTCACATACGATCTATCTGGCGCATGTGGGTGAAGATCATACGATCGACTTTCCAAAGGTCTGGAAGGACGTGAAGCCCTACTGGCTCGGAGATGCAGGCTGCGATCTGACGAAGAGTGACCCGAGCGCGCAATATACGCCTTCGAATCCCCCTGTTGCTACCAAGTAACAACGTCGAACGGCCGTCGCGGACTGCTTTCTGCCGCGTCCGTTCAATGTTCCTGGTGGCCCGTTTTCTCCAGTTTGGGGCTTGTAATGGACGTGCTCTATTCCGCTTTCAGTCTTCTCTACCAGAGTGGCGATGCATTCGCTTTCCTCGTTTTGTCAGCATGCGGTCTCGCTGTCATTTTTGGCATGATGGGTGTTATCAATCTGGCGCACGGAGAGTTTATCCTGTGTGGCGCGTATGTCTCGACAAGTGCAACGCATATGGGGTTGCCGCTTCCACTCGCCATCGCGCTTGGTGCGGGTGTGGCCGGTTTGATCGGTATGCTGCTTGAACGTCTTATCGTTCGCCACCTCTATTCGAGGCCGCTCGATACAATCGTCGCGACGTGGGGAATATCGATGATCGTAACCCAAGGCACGTTGATTGTGCTTGGCTCGACGATGCAGGGGACCGGAACGCCGTTTGGCAGTTTTGTGGTTGGCAACTATTCCTATTCTGTCTACCGGATCGTGCTGATGGGAATGGCCTTGGCAACGCTTGCAGCGTTGTGGCTGGTATTTACCCGCACCCGCTTTGGTGTTCTCGCTCGTGCAACCATTCAGGTGCCTCATATCGCGCAGGCGCTCGGCGTCAATACAGGTCTGATCTACAGCTTGACCTTTGGGCTTGGCGCGGCGCTTGCGGGTTTGGCCGGTGGACTTTACGCCCCCACGATGACGCTTGTCCCCACCATGGGCAGCGCCTTTATCGTCGAAGCATTTGTGACCGTCGTTATCGGCGGTGCCGATATTTTTCTCGGCACTGCTCCCGCCGCCGCCATCCTTGGTGTCGTCAAGGCAGCCCTTACCTCGTGGCAAGGCCAACTCGCCGGGCAGATAGGAATGCTCCTTGCTGTCATTGTTGTTATTCGCATTCTGCCGCGTGGTATCTCCGGCTGGATCCTGAAAGAAAGGGCCTGATGTGGCACTGCTTTCCCGTATCACTTCTATCCTCACTCTGCTCGAAGGACCGCAAACGCTCGGTCGAGGCCGACGCTTTTGGTCAGGATTCGCCCTCGTCGTTGCAGCAGCGTCAGCCTATCCACTTTTTGCCGATGGCTATGACGTTGGAAATAATGTGTATTTCTTCAACTGGACATTCATGGCGCTCGGTCTTTGCCTGATCTGGGGCTACGGCGGTTCTCTGAGTTTCGGGCAGACAGCTTTTTTTGGCATTGCCGGCTATGCCTACGGCGTACTGACCATCAACCTTGGCGATGCCTACGGCCTGACGCTGTTTGCGCTCGTTGCAGCCGTATTGATTAGCGCCGTCTGTGCAGCAATCCTTGGATACTTCCTGTTTTTCGGCCGGATCAGCGGCGTCTTTCTCGGCATTGTCACCCTGTCGGTGACGCTGGTCATGGAGCGCTTTATCTCTCAGACTGCCGGTCCTGAATGGCATATCGGCACGGCGCGTCTTAACGGCTTTAATGGAATGGGTGCGATGCCATCACTCACCATTCCATGGCCCGGCGGTCCCATAGTGCTATTCCCAGATGTGGCGCTTTATTATGTAACGCTGGTCTTGCTCATCCTCGTTTATCTCGGGTTGCGCATGCTGGTAAATTCTCGCTTTGGCAATGTCATCGTTGCCATCCGCGAGAATCCGCAACGGGCCGAGATGCTGGGCTATGACGTCCGTAAATATCAGCTTGGAACCTTCATAATCGGTTCCTCCCTCGCGGGGTTGTCCGGTGTGCTTTATACCTCTTGGGGCAATTACATCACACCGGCATCCATGGGAATGACGGCCGCATCGTTGCCGATCGTATGGGTAGCTGTGGGTGGGCGGAGCGATCTGACCACCACACTGTTTGGCAGTTTTCTGGTTCTCATCGGTTTCCAGGCGCTGACGATTTATGGCAGTCAGTATGCGCTTGTCGTCATGGGCGCGCTTCTGGTCCTCACGGTCTTGGTTGCACCTAGCGGAATTGTCGCAAGTGCGGTGTTGCTGGTGTCCAAGCGCTGGATGAGGAAAAAACCGCAATCGGGAGAGGTCTCGTGATGCCTATTCTCGAAACACGTTCACTTAACAAGTGGTTTGGCGGTCTTCATGTGACTGGCGGAGTCGATTTCGCTCTCGAAACGGGAGAAATGCATTGTCTTATTGGTCCTAATGGCGCTGGAAAAAGCACTTTTTTCCGGCTGATCCTCGGCGAGCATCTGCCAACAAGCGGACAGATTCTGTACAATAGTCACGATATAACCCTGGCCAAATCCTATGAACGCATCCGTCGCGGTATCAGCGTCAAGTTTCAGGTGCCCGGTATATTCAAGGCGCTGAGCGTCGGACAAAATATTCAGATAGCGCTTCAGCACCATGTAGCGCCTGCTGAACTCGACCATGAGATCGATCTTCTCCTGAGCTTTCTCAATCTGAAGCCGGCTGCGAGACAATTGGCCGGCAATCTCAGCCATGGGCAAAAGCAATGGCTGGAGATCGGCATGGCCGTTGGCCTGAAGCCGAAACTTCTCCTGCTTGACGAGCCAACCGCGGGAATGACGCCCGATGAGACGTTTGCGACGGGAGAAATGTTGCAGGCGCTTAATCGTGAAGGCGTCACGGTTTTGGCCGTCGAACATGACATGGCCTTTGTTCGTCAGATTGCCCATCGCGTTACGGTTCTGCACTTGGGCAAGATTTTTGCTCAAGGCACGATCGATGAAATCGTTGCCAACGAACAGGTCGCGGCCATCTATCTGGGAGAAGCTCATGCGCAGTGAAGTCATTCTTGAAACTATAGGACTCTGGTCGGGCTACGGCGGGAAGCCAGTATTGCAGGGCGTGGATTTGACCGTCCGCGAAGGCGAGATCGTTGCAATTATCGGACGAAATGGGGTCGGAAAGTCGACCCTGATCAAAAGCCTGATTGGCCTCCTTCCTTCAGACAAGGGATCCGTTTTGTTCAGGACCAAGCCAATCGATGCATTGGCGGCCTATCTCCGCGCACGGCTCGGCATAGGATATGTACCACAGGGACGCGACGTATTTCCACGAATGAGCGTTCTTGAAAACATAGCGGTTGGCGAGGCGATAGGCGGGACCGTGTCAAAGGATATGTTGACTGCCATATTTCACTTTTTCCCGATCCTTCTGGAGCGGAAAAATCAGCTCGCCGGTACGTTGTCCGGCGGACAGCAACAGCAGCTTGCCATTGGCCGTGTCTTGATGGGAGCCCCATCGCTTGTTTTGCTCGATGAACCCTCCGAAGGTATCCAGCCTAATATTGTTCAGGACATCGCCCGGATCATGGTCGAACTGAACAGGACGACCGGAGTTACCATTGTTTTTGTCGAACAGAATATCGACATGATCCGGGCAATGGCACAGCGTTGCTACGTCATGGATAAGGGCCGCGTCGTCGCAGAGCTCACAAAAGAGATGCTGCAGGATCGGGAAACGGTTCGCCGCTACCTCTCAGTTTGATGGTTTTCACGAAAACATCTCAACTACATTGCAAAGGAGAAAAAATGTCCTGGTTTGAACAATCCATCATGGCGCGCAAAGGTGTGGCCGGAGGAAAGGCGTTGAGCACCCATTCCATTACAGAAGATACACAAGGCAGCTACCCTTATGTATACGGTGCTTTTGAAAAACCAGTTTTGACTGTCGATCCGGGAGCTGTGATTTCGGCTGAAACGCACGATGCCTTCGAAGGAAAAATTCAACAGGAGACCGATAAGCCAAGCGAAATTCTCAATTTCCCCTATCTCAACCCGCAGAATGGCCCAATTTATGTCAACGGCGCCGAAAAAGGCGATTGCCTGGCGGTTTATATAGAAAGCATTGTTCCGCGCGGGCCGCAGCCGCGTGGCACGACGGTCATTATGCCGGAGTTCGGTGGGCTTGTACCAACGGCCGATACCGCACTCTTGACCGCTCCGCTGCCAGAACGTGTCCGCAAACTTCACGTCGACGTCGATACCGGCGTGAAATGGAGTGATCGGATCACTCTGCCCTATGAGCCGTTTATAGGGACCATCGGCACTGCGCCGGAAATCGAGGCGATTTCTTCCCTCGTTCCGGATTATTATGGCGGCAACATGGACCTGCCCGATGTTGGACCAGGGGCGGTCATTTATCTGCCTGTGAACACAAAGGGCGCTTATCTCTTCCTTGGCGATTGTCATGCCGCGCAAGGGGACGGTGAACTTTGTGGCGTTGCCATTGAGCATCCAACTGTCACGACGGTTAAGGTGGATATCATCAAGAACTGGACAATAAGGTCTCCTCGGCTCGAAAATGAGAAATTCTTTATGACAATAGGATCGGCCAGGCCGATGGAGGATGCTGTCCGCGGAGCTTATCGCGAGCTTATTCGTTGGCTGTCGGCGGATTTTGGCTTCGATGAGATCGATGCCTACATGTTGCTTACCCAGTGCGGCCGTGTCCGGCTCGGCAATATGGTCGATCCGAAATATACCTTGGGCGCTTCAATCCTGAAGTCGATTTCCGGCGCTTCGCGCTGATCCGATAGAAACAGTCGCTCTTCTGCGGCCGCTTTCCCAACCCTGCTCGATGAGGTCTCCAATGCTTCTCCCATTTAAAGCTGCCGCCATACAGTTCGAGCCGACGTTGTTTAAGAAGGACGCCAATATTGATGCACTGCTGCAACTTGTGGAAAGCGCGGCCATATCGGGCGCGAAATTGATAACCACCCCCGAAATGGCAACAACCGGTTACTGCTGGTACGATCGCGAGGAGATAACGCCATACGTCGAGTCCGTCCCCGGAGTGACCACGGAACGTTTTGCAGCGCTTGCACGTCGTTATGATTGTTACATCGTTATCGGCATGCCTGAGATCGAGACGGTTACAAAGCTTTACTATAATTCTGCGGTTCTGGTTGGACCGGAAGGATTAATCGGGACACATCGCAAGACTCATTCATACATCTCCGAGCCGAAATGGGCCGCTGCGGGGGATCTTGGGCACCGTGTCTTCGAAACGTCTATCGGGCGGATTGCCATGCTCATTTGCATGGATATACATTTTGTCGAGACCGCCCGTCTCGTAGGTCTCGGTGGCGCAGATGTCATATGTCACATCTCGAATTGGCTGGCAGAACGGACACCGGCGCCCTATTGGATCAACCGAGCATTTGAAAACAGTTGCTACCTGCTGGAGAGCAATCGCTGGGGATTGGAACGCGGTGTGCAGTTTTCAGGCGGCTCCTGCGTTATCGCTCCGGATGCTTCAATTCTTGCAGTTGTCGACAATGGCAATGGTTTTGCTGAGGCCATCATTGATCCCGCTTTGGCCAGGGAGCGAAAAATCTGGGGTGAGCCAATCATGGAGCAGCGCCGGCCGGAACTTTATACGGAATTGATGACGAACACGTTCTTATGGAACCCCAACGATTTCTTCGGTCTGTATGGTTATCGAACACGACCTGCTGGAGATGCGGTCAAGGTCGCGGTTGCAGAATTTGTGCCAGAAGACAGTATCGCGGCAAATCTGCGCGCAATCCGATTGTTGACGGATCAAGCGAAGCAGGAGGGAGCCCGACTCGTTGTTTTTCCTGAACGTGCTCTAACAGGATTGGCGCAACCTGCATTGAATGCCTGCGCAATTGCCGGAGCGGAAATAGCCGAATTGAAGGCACTTTCGGCAACCGCCGGGATTGCGGTGATCGTAGGCTTTGCTGAACGCAATGGTGAGTGCTGTTACAATTCCGCGGCTTTCCTCGACGGTGGTGCCTTGATTGGTTGTTACCGTCAGATCCATCGGATAGAGGCCGATCGGGAGTGGGCCAGCGCTGGCTCTGAATGGAAGGTCTTCGATCTGCCTTTCGGGCGCGTGGGCCTGCTCGTCGGTCATGATGCTTCGTTTCCTGAATCAGGACGAATCCTTGCACTGAGAGGATGTGACATCATTGCGTGCCCATCAGCCGTCACTCAGCGGTTCCACTCGGGGCATGACGGCACTTCCGTGCATCAGGCAGACCCGATACCGACAGGCGCCGATCCGTTGCACTGGCATCAGTATCGCGTTCGCGCCGGCGAGAACAATGTCTATTTCCTGTTTGCAAACATATGTCAAACAGACGGGAAAGCAGGGTTCAGCGGCATATTCGGACCCGATACATTTGCTTTTCCACGCAATGAGGCGATCATCTTAGGTAATACCAGAATAGCCGTTGCCGAAATTGACACACGAAACGCCGATCCAGTTTACCCAACGAATGTGGTCCGGCGGAAGGATCTCATCGTGATGCGCCAAACACACCACTACCGAGGAATAATTGCTTTGGAAACTAACCCGTGAAATTACAAAAGGCGAAGAGAGTGGCAGGAATCGTGGGGTTAGGCAGCGAGAGCAAGCCGCCCGTCCTGCAATCGTCCATCGAGCACAGCTACTCTCGTCTGAAGCAGGCGCTGCGCGCCCTGTGGTGACGATCGCATTTGCCGGTCTCATCGGATGGATCAACATGAGGTGTGGCAGGAGCGTTCGGTCAAAGAAATCACAACATCCCCAAATATGGCAGACGCCAAGTGCCCGGGGGCGCTTGGCGTCGATCGCCATCGCAAAATCAGAGCAGGTTCGTTGGTCGCTCAGGCGATAGGCGCATCCTGCTGCTGGCTCGCATAGCTGGCGAAGGTCGCGGTGAAGCGGCCGTTGACATAGTCGCCCGAGCTGATCGGCGGATATTTGGCCGGATGCGCCTCGTCCACGCAACTCGGCAGGACTTCGACAATCGTGTCATAGTTCCGGCCGAAGAAGAACGGGATCGAATAGCGCTCCTTACCCGAACGATTGATAGCCCGGTGAAACCGTCGAAGCGAACAGGTCATTGGTCCAGCGCGCCATCTGGTCGCCGACATTGACCACGAAGCAGCCTTCCATCGGATCGGCGGCGATCCACTCGCCAGCGGCATTGAGCACCTGCAGCGCCGGAACGCCCACCTGCTGGGCGAGGATGGTGAAGCACTCATAGTCGGAATGGGCGCCGATGCCGATCTGGCGCTCGTCGATCTCGCCGAACTGCGGCGGATAATGAGAACCCGCAGTGTCGCGAGAGGCTTGGTCACTATGGCGTCGAAATAGGTTTCCTTAAGGCCGAGCGCCAGCGCAAACGCATGCAGCAGATGATGGCTGAGCGTGATCATCTCGGCGTAGTAGGTTTCCAGCGCCTTGCGGAATACGGGCCGATTTTCAGGCCACTGATTGGGGCCGTAAAGCACCTTGCCGGCCAGCACATCCGAGTCGTCGGCTGGCACTTCGAGCGCGATATCGAAGGACTCATGCAGGTCGCCGCGTGCGGTCGGATTGGTGTTTTCCTCCAGCATGGCGGCATAGCCGCGAAGATTGGTCGATTTGGACACATGCGCCTGCATTTTGTCTTCGTCGGGCCGGGCAAAATAGTGTTCAGCCTCGGCGAATGCCGCCTCCAGACGGCCTTCGGGAAGTGGTGGTTCTTGATATAGAGAAAGCCCACTTCGGTGCAGGCTTTGCGCAGGCTTTCCGCAAGCGCAGCCTTGGCCTCGGCGTCGCCGGTGAACATGGCTTCGAGATCGATTACGGGGATCTGGTCGAATGGCACGCGGACCGGATCCAGTCCCGCCTTGATCAAGCGCGCTCCGTTGGTCAGTTCACCGCAGACGGGCCTATGATGGCGCGCCGACATACCGGACTGTCCTGCGCCATAGCGATGCCGGGTTGTCATCCCACCACGCTCAAAGGCGGTACAACGCAGCGGTACGGGAGCACCCGGCCAGCGGGACAGCCACATCACTATGATCGCAAAACGGGGACGGCTGCACTGGCAGGCGGCCACCGGCTACGGCAAACGCGCCCTGATCGAGACCACCATGGGGCGCTACAAGGCGCTGATCGGACCGCGTCTGCGTGCACGGAGTTTTACGGCTCAACAGACTGAAGTCGCCATCGGCCGCGCCGTTCTCAACCGCATGCTGGCAACCGGACGCCCGGATTCCGTCCGCCGCAAAAACAGACAGCCATAACAGACGGCATCAAAGGTCGAATTGCGCCTCCTCGCATATCCGCGCACCAACGCCTCGCTAAATACAACGCCTTGCACATACCCGGACCGGCCGACCATCTCGATTTCGTTCGCATGCCAGCCGATAGCGGCATCATCGCTAACAGTCGGTGAACCACACAAATCGAGGAAGACCTAATAAAGTGCAGTGCGACAAACGCCCCACAGATCTTTTCGAAAACGGGCAGGGTCCCTTGCGAAATCTGGCCTTCGCGCGACATAGAGCAGCGAAAACTTGCTCAAGATGTCGCCGTGCGCAGGGGCGCATATTCCGCGCTATCGACCTTTGCCGGCCGTCCTTCGAGCATGAGATCGGTGATTCTCGGGGCGGAACGGGCGATGATCTTGCCCCGGCGGATAACGGCGAGCCGGTGAGCTTTCAGCCGCAGTGCTTCCAGCGGATCGCGCGCCTGAAGGATGACCAGATCGGCATGACAGCCCTTTGCGAGGCCGTAGCCCTGCAGTCCCATGGCTTCGGCGGAATTGACAGTGAGTGCGTCAAATATCTTCCGCTTGTCGTCGATGCCGGCCATCTGGGCGACATGGATCGCCATATGTCCGACCTCCAGCATGTCGGCAGAGCCCATCGAATACCATGGATCCATAACGCAATCGTGCCCGAAGGCTACATTGAGACCCGCTTCCATCAGTTCGCGCACGCGGGTCATGCCGCGCCGCTTGGGATATGTATCGTGCCGTCCCTGCAGCATGATGTTAATCAACGGATTAGGAATAACGTTGATCTCAGCTTCGGCGATTAGTGGAATGAGTTTGGATACATAATAATTGTCCATGGAATGCATGGAGGTGAGGTGGGAGCCTGCGACGCGACCCTGGAGCCCGAAGCGCATCGTCTGGGCAGCAAGTGTCTCGATGTGCCGCGACATTGGATCGTCGGTCTCGTCACAATGCATGTCCACCGGCAGCCCGCGCTCGGCGGCGATCCGGCACAAGGCCTCCACCGATGCCGCGCCCTCGCTCATCGTGCGCTCGAAATGCGGAATGCCGCCGACGATATCGACGCCCATGTCGAGGGCACGGTTCAAGGTTTCGACCGCTCCGGCGGAGCGATAATAGCCGTCCTGTGGAAAAGCCACGAGCTGAAGGTCGATATAAGAAGCGACCTTCGCGCGTACCTCGAGCAACCCCTCCACCGTCACCAGTCCTGGATCGCTGGTGTCGACATGGCTGCGGATGGCGAGAAGGCCCTGGCTGACGGCGAGGTCACAATAGCGCAGTGCCCGCTCCACGACTGCTTCTCGGGTAAGGATCGGGCGCAGTTCGCCCCAGAGGGCGATACCTTCCAGCAGCGTGCCGGAATTGTTCATACGGGGCAGGCCAAGGGACAGTGTGGCGTCCATATGAAAATGCGGATCGACGAAGGGCGGAGTGACGAGACGGCCGGTGGCGTCAATTTCAGTAGCGGCCGTCGCTTCGATCTTTGATCCGGTCACTGCGATCTTGCCGTCTCGGATACAAATATCGACAGCCTCCCGGCCATCGGGAAGATTTGCGTTTCGGATGATCAGGTCAAACATGGTGCACCATGGAAAGCGGGTTGAGGACAATCGGCTTGAAAACAGGACTTACCGTTCGCCACGACGGTAGGCTTGCATCAGCGCCTGCGGCACCTTCGCTCGCCGTGCCACGAGGGCAAGCGCCGCAATCGACAGGATATAGGGAATCATCAGAAAAATCTGGTATGGAACCCTGTCGCCCAGAACCGGTTGCAGCCTGAGCTGGAAAGCATCGAAAAAGGCGAAGAGCAATGCGCCGAGCAGTGCACGACCCGGTCGCCACGAGGCAAACACCACCAGCGCGATGCAGATCCAGCCGCGCCCTTGTACCATCGTTGGAAAGAAACTGTTGAACGCCGACAGTGTCAAAAACGCGCCACCCATGCCCATGAGCGCACTGCCCGCCATGATGGCGCTATAGCGTATGCGGACCGGATTGATGCCCTGCGCCTCGGCCGCGTGGGGATTTTCCCCGGTCATGCGGATCGCAAGTCCGAGCGGCATCCGGAAGATGACATAACTCATCACTATGGCGGTCAGGATCGCAAGATAGGTCGGCATCGTCTGGGTGAAAATGGCTTGGCCGAAAAATGGCAAATCGGACAATCCGGGAATAGAGACCGGCTTGAACGGCACGATTGTCGGCGGCGTAGAGGCGAGGGGCACGTTGAGCCGGAAAAGGAAATAACTGAGGCTTGAGGCAAACAGCGTAATACCGAGACCAGTTACGTGCTGCGACAAACCGAGCGTGACCGACAACAGGGCATGCATCAATCCGAACACGGCCCCGGCGAGTGCCGCCACCAGCATTCCGGTCCAGAGGTCCGCGCCATTATAGACAGTCAGCCAGCCGACCATCGCACCGAACGTCATGATGCCCTCGATGCCAAGGTTCAGAACGCCGGAGCGCTCGCACAGAACGGCGCCGAGCGTTCCGAAAATCAGCGGCGTTGCGATCCGTAAGACTGCAGCCCACAGGCCTGCCGAGGCCAGTATGTCGAAAAGGGCCATCATCTGCGGATCCTGTATTGGGTGAAGAACAGGGCAACGAGCATCGTCAGCAGCGAAAGCGACACAATGACGTCGGCAATATAGGTCGGGATGCCGAGTGCCCGGCTCATGCCATCAGCGCCCACGAACATCGCCGCCGTGAAAACAGCAGCAGCGATCACGCCGACCGGATGCAGATTGGCAAGCATCGCGACGATAATGCCCGAATAGCCGTAACCCGGCGATAGATCAGTGGTAACGTAGCCTTTAACTCCCATCACTTCGATGGCACCTGCGAGGCCAGCCAATCCGCCGGAAAGGCAGGCGACTTTGACCAGCGTCAAGCCGAGCGGCACGCCTGCGAAAGCCGCTCCCGCGGGGCTCAGGCCCGCTGCGCGCGTCCGCAGGCCGAAGACGGTCCGCGATTGCAGCAGATGCACGATTATCGCCGCCGCAACGGCCACTGCGAGACCGATGTGGAGGCGCGAACGCATGATCAGCTTGGGCAGCAATGCGCGCTCGCTGACGGGCAAGGACTGCGGCCAGCCGAAAGCCAGCGGATCCTTGAGAACGCCTTCAACCAGCAGTGAAACGAACAGGACGGCCACGAAGTTCAAGAGCAGACTTGTTACGACCTCATCGACGGAGAAGCGCAGACGCAGCCATAAAGGCAGCAGCATAAGCAGCATTCCGGCCAAGGCCCCAGCGGCAAACAGGGTAGGGATGAGGAGTGGCCCCGGAAGAGCGGCGAGTGTACTCGAACCGAGGGCCGCAACGGTAATTGCACCGACGTAGAATTGTCCTTCAGCCCCAATATTCCAGACCCGTGCACGGAACGCGACCGCGGCGGCAAGACCGGTCAGGATGAGCGGTGTGGCGCGCGTGAACGTTTCGGTGGCAGCAAGACGCGTGCCGAAAGCGCCGGTGACGATCCGCCAATAGGCTTCGAGCACCGGCGCACCGGCCATCGCAATTAGGATTCCCGCGATAGCGAGCGCGGCTGCCACCGCGATCAGCGGAGAAACCAGTACAAGGAAAAGAGGCCTGTGCGCCCGGCGTTCAAGACGCATGGCCAGCCTCTTCGCTCTGAAGCCATTCTCCTGCCATCATCAGACCCAGCATGCGTGGATCGGCGGTTTCTGCGGCGACCGGCGGTGAAAGCCTGCCTTTGACGATGGCCTGAATACGGTCGGCAAGTCCGATCACCTCATCGAGATCTTCCGATATCAGGAGCACCGCGGTTCCCTGTTTGCGCGCTTCCAGTATGCGGGCATGGATGGCCGCGACCGCACCTTCATCGAGACCGCGTGTCGGCTGGGCAGCGATGAGGATGCGCGGCCTGACATGCAAATTGCGCCCAAGAATGAGCTTCTGCATATTGCCGCCGGAAAGAAGTCGCGTGCGGCTGGTCGGCCTGCCGCCACGTACGTCGAATTCCCCGATGATCCGTTGGGCGAAGGCTATGCCGGCCTTTCGGTTCACCAGACCATATTTCGAGAAGGCGGGAGTCCAGATGCGCTCCAGTACGGTGTTTTCCCATATGGCCATCTCGCCGATCGCGCCCTCATTGTTACGGTCTTCCGGAATTCGGCCGATACCGGATTCGATCAGAGCGCGCACGCCAAGGTTTGCAAGAGGTTCCCCGAAAAGCCGGATATTGCCGATACTTGGCTCCGCAAGACCGGACACAAGATGCGAGAGCACCGCCTGGCCATTTCCGGAGACGCCGATAATGCCGAGTATTTCACCCTCGCACAGCCGGAAACTGATGTCCTTGAGCCGGTCCACGCCGCCCCGCCGGACCGTTACCCCGGTTGCTTCCAGAGCTACGGCGCCGGGCGTGGCCGCATCGCGAATCGGGCGTGTCACGCGGTGACCGACCATGAGTTCGGCCAGTTCCGCCTTGCTGGTCTCGCCCACGCGCCGCTCTGCTGCCACCTTGCCGCCACGCAGGACGACGATGCGATCGGCGGCGGCCATCACCTCATCGAGCTTGTGGGAAATGAAGATCAAGGAGAGTCCCTGCTTTGCCATTTCCTTCAGCGTGCTGAACAGGCGCTCCGCTTCGATATTCGTCAGTACCGCCGTCGGCTCGTCGAGGATAAGAATACGGGCGTCGTTATAGAGCGCCCTGAGGATTTCCACCCGTTGCTGTTCGCCCACCGACAGATCGCCAAGTCTGGCATCGGGATTGACGCTGAGGCCGAAGCGTTGCGAAATGCCAAGGAGTTTCGTTCGCGCCGCGGCGGTGTCGGACTTGAATGACCAAAGTTTTTCCGTGCCAGTCATGACATTGTTCAGAACCGTCAGATTTGGCGCCAGTGAGAAATGCTGGTGCACCATGCCGACCCCAGCTCTGATCGCCGCACGGGGTTTGCCGGACGGTAATTCAACGTCATCGACGCGGACAGTGCCGGAATCTGCCGTGTAATGTCCGAAGAGAATGCTCATCAGTGTCGTCTTGCCGGCACCGTTTTCGCCAAGCAGCGCAAGAATTTCACCCTTGCGAAGTGCGATGGAGATGTTCTCGTTGGCAATGATGTCGCCAAAGCGCTTGCTGATGCCGGAGAGTGCGAGAACGGTCGTCATGCCGCCAAACCCGCAACAGGGAAGCGGTGATGCCAGCGTTCCTCCGCTTCAAGCCTTGCAGCAACAGCAAGCAATACCGGCTCATGCCCCATAGGGGCGAGTAACTGCACGGGTAAAGGCAAGCCGTCCTTGGCCCGGCCGAAGGGCAGGGTAATCGCCGGGAAGCCGGACACATTGGCAAGCGAGGCGAGCGGCGCGAAAGTCGCCATGCGATCAAGATGCAGTTCTGTATCCACGTGATCGGTTGGAAAGGAACCGATCGCCGGCGGTGCAAAAGAGAGCATGGGCATCAGGATACAGTCCACCGTTTCGAACAATGCCCAGGCATTGTAACTGACATGGAGTGCATCGTTCAGTATGCCCCACAATTCTGTCCCCGCCATACGGTGACCCCGCTCGGCAAAGGCGCGCGACAGGGGCTCGGCAAGTTCCATATCGATCGCGGCGCTTTCCGCAAGGCGGGCAAGGTTTACGGAAACGATACCCGCGAACACCCGTCGGCTTGTGGCAGCGGATTTTTCCAAGGCTCCCCATTTGAGCGATACAACTTTGTGTCCGTCTGCTTCCAGTACACGCGTGGCCTCCATGACCGTCTGGCACCGTTCATCATCGGTGGGATAAAGTGCCCCAGTGCCTGTCAAAAAGCCGATACGGAACTTGCTTTCACGATGGTCCGGGGCAACCGGATCGGCGTAAGGACCTTTAGCCTTGCCACGGAGTGTCTGGAAAATCAGCGCCGTATCACGCACGGAACGGCACACTGCCATCTCGCTGGCGATGCCGCCGAGATGATTGCCGAAAAGTGGTCCGCCGGGCATGGCACCCCGTGTCGGTTTTAGTCCGACGAGACCGCAGCACGCGGCGGGCACCCGGATTGAGCCACCTGCATCCGTCGCGTGGGCGATTGCCACGATACCGGAGGCAACGGCTGCGGCAGCGCCACCGGAAGAGCCCCCGGCCGCTCGGGCGGGATCAAGAGGGTTGCGGCAGATCGGACCCCGTGCAGGTTCGCTTGCCAATGAAAGACCGAATTCCGGGGTCGTGGTGAGGCCGAACAGACAGAAGCCCGCATCGCGAAAGCGCTTTGCGATATCCGAGTCAGCGGAACCGTCCGCACGCCCTTCCAAAGCGTGCGAACCTGCATTGACCGGGAAGCCCACAAAAGGCCCTCCGAGATCCTTTGCCAGCGTGGGAACGCCTGCGAATGGTCGTGCGCTGAAACGTGCATGATCAGCAACGCGCTCCCGTTCCATCGCCATTGCAGCTGCCATGCCGCTATCCGAATCGAGATGACAGATTGCTCCTGAACCGGAGTGGTCCGTGGCAGCGGCCAGGGCCGCCGTCATGACAGCAGTGCAGGATGGCTCGCCTGTGCTGATTGCCTCAGCAAGCGCTGTCGCATCGCCACGGGATTTCCCTTGCTTCGATGTCTTCAACAGACTCACGCCGCTCACACAATCGCCGTTGTTACTTGGGCTGCTCCACCATGATCGGAACTTCGAAGGCCCCGGATTTGATGGCACTGCGTTTGGCTTCCATGGCGGCCTCCGCTGTCGCAGGAGCCACACCCTTCACGTAAACGATGTCGCTCCCGCCATTCTTCATCAAACCAAAGGGCGTGTAGTTACTGCCGGTTGGCTTCCCCGCCTTCACGTCGGCGACGGCAGCATCGAGGATCGGCCGGAAATACCACATGGCATTGGCAAAAACCGTTTCGGGATATCTCGGCGTATAATCGATCAACGAACCGACAGACTTGATCCCGCGCTCCTTGGCGGCATCGGCAGTGCCAATCCGCTCGCCGAATAGTATGTCGGCGCCCGCGTCGATCTGAGCGAGACCGGCTTCACGCGCCTTCGGGGGATCGAAGAAGGTACCGATGAAAGAGACCATATGCTTGGCATCCGGCCTGACTTCCTTCACGCCGGCCGCAAACGCATTGATCAACATGTTGACCTCGGGGATCGGAATCGCACCGACTGAACCGACCGTTCCTGATTTCGTCATAGCGCCGGCAAGCATACCGGCGAGATAGGCGCCGCCGTGATTCCAGGTTCCGAAAACGCCGAAATTTTTGCCTGATGCCTCTCCGCTGGAGCCCATCAGGAAAGCGGTCTCAGGATAATCGGCTGCGACCTGCCGAGCTTCACGCTCCACGGCGTAGGATTCGCCAACGATCAGTTTGCAGCCTTGTTCGGAATATTCGCGCATAGCCCGAGGATAGTCCGTTCCGGATACCCCTTCGGAGAAGACATATTCAATGCTACCGTCGGCAGCGGCGTCCTGAAGTGCCTTGTGGAGGCACGAATTCCAGGCATTTTCAACGGGGGATGCATGAATGCCTGCGACCTTCATAACCGCTTGCGCCCTTGCGGCCGGCACCAAAAGCCCCGCGCCCAGGGCCACTCCCGTTGCCAATACTGCGCGCCGCGAAATTATAGTTTGTTTTGTCACTGCCTTGATCCCCTGTTTTTTACCAATTGTTCAAAAAATAGTAGGATTTGCACAAAAACGTGTCAAGCGAATGGATGCTCAAAAAACGATCAATATGTCCGTGACCGAAAGAACTGCAAAGCATCATTCCCACCGGCAACGTTCAGCGCATGCAAAACCTGGTGTTCCCGGTGACGATCAAACCCGACATCACCAGCATCGACGTCGACGGCAGGAAAATGCTGCTGTCGCCGGGCATGTCTGTGACGGTCGAGGTCAAGACTGGTAAACGGCGGATCCTGGAATATCTGTTTTCGCCGCTTGCGGAGATTTCGTCGCAAGCCATGCAGGAGCGGTGATGGTGGTTGCAAGTTTCGCCGCGAGCGCCACTTCCATCGTCGCTGGCCGCACAGATGACGACATGCAAGTGCTCATGCCGTTTCTACCCTCGCGACCGCCGGAGCGGACCTCAGTTCTGTAAGGCCCAGTCCGCCACTTGCCAGCGCATTTGCCCGCGGTCGGCGACGACACGGCCGAGCCCTGGGAAGGGCATGTGCGTGGCGGCGATGAGCGCGCCTTCCGAAGCGGCGCGAGGAAAAAAGCTGTCGCGCATCGCTTTGGCCGCGGCAGGGTCCTGCTCGAACAGGAAGAACACATCGGTCGCCCCAGGATGCACGACCGGAAAGATCATATCCGAAACCATGATAAGGCTCTGCCCGCCATCTTCGACCCGCACGCCGATATGGCCGGGTGTATGGCCGGTAAGGTCGACAATGGAGACGCCCCGCACAATCTCACGCTCACCGTCAATCGCCTGGAGTTTCGGGTAGAGGCGCACGACCTCCCCCGCCATATGGAAGCTGGTCTGCAGATAATCGGGCGCGCCGCTGCGCTTGGCCGGGTCGGTCCAATGGGTGACGTCACGACGATCGATGTAGAGTTCCGCCTTGGGGTAGTTGTTCTTGCCCCCGACGATCAGACCGCCCATGTGGTCCTGGTGCATATGCGTCACGATCACCGCGTCGATCTGGTCGCGCTGCAGGCCGAGCGCGCCGAGCGCCTGCGGCAGTTCGCCGGTCTGCCCGATCGAGCCCGCTGGACCGGCATCGATCAGGATGCGGCGCTCGCCATCCTCGACGAGATACTGGTTGAAGAGGAACCGCACGCCGCTCGGCCGGGCCGTGAACTGCGCGATTGCCGCTTGTTCGACCTCGGCCGCGGCGCGTCCCGGAAAATAGTCGTAGGGCATATCGGCATACCCGTCCGTCAGGGCTGTCACCGTGAAGCGGCCAATGCGGATCTGCGCTAGCGGCGTAACGCTGACCGGCGTCTTAGCGGTATCCTGCGTCGCGGCAAGGGCGGGCGCGGGAGCGCCACCGAGCAGGCCTCCCCCCAGGAGGCTCCCCCCGATGAGGCCAAGAGGAAGGGCGCTGGCAAAGGCGCGACGTGATAGTTGAGGCAAGACGTCTTCCTCCGGATCATTGGAAATACGGGGAGCCGGCCGGCGTCCCCTAGCTAGACGACGTGAAAGCTATGATATCCACAGCCAATAGGGTATCCTGCCATTTAGAGAACTTTCCTCTCAAATTCCGGAAGGATTCAATGGATCGGTTCGAAGCAATGTCGGTGCTGCTAGCGGTGGTCGAGGCAGGCAGCCTCTCGGCCGGGGCGCGGCGGCTGCATGCTCCGCTCGCCACGGTCAGCCGCAAGGTCGCCGATCTCGAAAAGCACCTTGGTGTGCGCTTGGTCCTGCGCACCCGCCGCGGCCTCGCCGTGACGGAGGAGGGGCGCGCCTTCGTCGCCGCGTCACGTCGCATTCTGGAGGAACTGGACGCGGCGGAGCGGCAGGCCAGCGGCGATTATGGCGCGCTGCGTGGCGGGCTGCACGTGACCGCACCGATTGCCTTCGGCGAGCGCCATCTGCTGCCAATTGCGTTGGAATTCCTGAAGGAGCAACCCGATATCAACCTGCGCCTGAGCCTGGTCGATCGGCAGCTAAGTCTGGCGGATGAGCACGTCGATGTGGCCCTGCGGATCGGGCATCTGGCGGACAGCGCGCTTATCGCAACGCGCGTGGGCGCCGTCCGCCGGGTGATCTGCGCGAGCCCCGACTATCTCGCCCGCCGAGGAGTGCCGCGTCAGCCGGATGACCTCGCCCAGCATGACGGCATAAGCTTCCAGGGCTTCGCGACCGCGCCGGAATGGCGCTACCGCCGGGATGGCGCGGCCTTTACCGTCGAGCCGCGCTACAAACTCGCGGTCAACACGACGGAGGCTGCCATTCAGGCTGCACTGGCCGGTATCGGCATTATCCGCGTGTTGTCTTACCAGATCTCCGATCAATTGCGCTCCGGCGCGCTGCAGGAATTGCTGACGGAGTTCGCACCGGAACCGCTGCCGGTGAACGTTGTCCATGGACCAGCCGATCCCCTGCCGCTGAAGGTGCGGTGCTTCCTCGACTGGATCGGGCCCCGCCTACGCGCGCAGATGGCTCGCTAGCGTCCCCGCTATCCAGGCGCGCCTCCGTTAATGGCGGTCAGGCACACCGGTGCGAATGCTGCAAGGTGCAGCTCGCCTTCCCTAAGCTCCTAACATGTCGGCTTTCCAGAAAGAGCCAAACATCTCTAGGACTGAAATGGGGCGCATTGCCGCTCGATTGCAAAAGACAGAATTGAAACATTTCTCCCTACACATGCAGCCCCACTGTGCGCGGGGCCGCACGCGCTCAAATCTCAGTATGCTCAGCTAGTTCCAGTGCATCCTCAATATCCACGCCCAGGTACTTGACCGCATTTTCGATCTTGGTGTGCCCCATTAGGATTTGAATCGCGCGAAGATTGCCTGTCGCCTTGTAGATCATTGCGGCTTTGGTGCGCCGAAGCGAGTGTGTGCCATAGTCTTCGCGTCGTAGCCCAACTGCAGTTACCCACTCATCCACCAATCGGGCGTACTGGCGAGTGCTGAGATGATCGCTATGATCGACCCGACTTGGGAAGGCGTAGTCGTCAACTGTTCCACCTCTTCGTTCAAGCCATGCAAGCAGGCTAGCCCTAACGTCCGCCGTGATCTCGAACTGCACCGGACGGCCAGTCTTTTGCTGGACGACCATGGCACGGGTTCGGATTTCTGTTCCTGTCACGATAGTGCCGATTTTGATTTTAACGAGATCGCAGCCGCGAAGCTTACTGTCGATTGCGAGGTCAAACAGAGCGCGATCTCGCATGCGGCCCTCCCGGTCGAGGAAGAAGCGAATCGCCCAAATCTGGCGCTGCTTCAGCGGCTTCTTGACGCCAACCTTTCGGCCAGCGTCCATGCCGGACGGCCCAGTGCGGCAGGATCGTATTTGCAATACCCATTTGAGTTCTCCTTCAGCCACCATTGGCCGTTAGGAAAAACGCGTGAGCTCAAGGACCGACGGGGCCGTGAACGAACCGGCAGCTCTGGCGTGAACCTAACAGGAGGCCGCCCTTCCGCTGCCTCGCCCAATTCGCCGCCCAAGGTTGTTGACAATCGGCCGCCTCTTGCAGGTATCTGGTTATCCTGACACGGGAGTCCAAATAGCTATGAAATTCGATGTCCTCGGCAGAATAAACAACATGCGTCTTCCTGACGGCAAGACAGCGGTTCTCTATTCGGTCTACGGGCCGTCAGCAACTCGATCCAGGCGATTAACGATCGTTATACCGAACAGTTGGCGGCCGAAAAGGGCAGCGTTAATGTTGAAATCGCTGTAGATGTTGCCGGCGATATTTCCTCGATTTCATTTACCGACAACGGCGTTGGGTTCAACGCTGCGAACCTCGAAGGCGGAGGTCACTCATGGTTCCGTCGAAAACCGACACGAGTTGCGGCGGAAGAAGGATAATTCGAGCGATTAGGCGTGCGTGAGTTGTTCGGAAATAATTTCCGTTTCCAACGATGACCCAGGTACTGTGCCTAGGCCTGATTGAAATTGAGACTTGTACTTTCAGTGTTTCACGCATTGCTGTCACGCGGTTGTCGATCGATCTGCGATGTATTTCACGTATGATAGTGGTAATTGTCCTGAGGCTGTGAGCGGTTTCAAGTAGCGATCGTTCACGTATTCAAGGGGCTTGTGCGTTTCCGTCTGGAGCTTCGATCGTGCTTTCCTACTCCTTTGGCCCGTATGTGCTTGTACCAGAGCGGCAGTCGCTGATGCGGGATCAGACGGCCGTTCGTGTCGGTAGTCGCGCACTGGAAATTTTGGCGGTGCTGATCGAGCGTCCTGGCGAACTGGTGGGCAAGGCTGAGCTTGTGTCGCGCGTCTGGCCGGATACCTTCGTCGAGGAAAGCAATCTGAAGGTGAACGTTGCCGCTCTTCGTCGGGCGCTGGGGGATGCTCCGGACGGCACGCAATACATAGCGACGATGAGCGGCCGGGGCTACCGGTTCGTTTTTCCCGTGCGTATTTCGGGGCAGAGTGACATGCCCGTCACGGCGAAGTTTCAAGGTACCCGCACGCACAATCTGCCTGTTTCAACGACCCGTTTGGTGGGAAGAGGCGATGCAGTTAATGCGATCCGGTGCGCAGTTGAGGTATCGCGTCTCTTGACGATCGTTGGTCCAGGTGGCGTCGGCAAGACGAGGTTCGCTCTCGCAATCGCTGCTCAACTGACTGCAGCCTTTGACCATGGCATTTGGTTCGTTGATCTGGCGACCGTCTACGACGCAACTCTCGTACCAACGTCGATCGCCACGGCAATGGGATTGAGGGTCCACTCGGCGAATATCAAAGCTGCGGTTGCCGCTTTCGCAGCGGACCGGGAATTCATGCTTGTGCTCGACAATTGTGAGCATGTCATCGAAGCGGTGGCCTCCTGCGCAGAAACGCTGCTGGCCGCCGCAGCAAAGGTACGAATTCTCGCCACGAGCCGAGAACCCATGCGGGTTCTCGGAGAGCAGGTCTATCGCTTGCCGCCTCTCGAAACACCACCCGAAGTGTCCGAACTTTCCGCAGCCCAGGCTTTGGCGTTCCCAGCGGTCGAGCTCTTCGTCGACCGCGCGGTCGGAAGTCGCGGCGAGTTCAAGCTCAGCGACGGGAACGCGCCGGTCGTGGCGGAGATCTGCCGCCGGCTCGATGGGCTGCCACTGGCGATCGAACTCGCCGCGCCGCGATTGGATGCGTTCAATACGCGCGAACTCCTCGACCTTCTCGCCGAACAATCTCATGTGTTGAGCGATAGGCGGTGCGGCGACCCTCGCCACCACACCTTGGCTGCGATGCTGGACTGGAGTTATGGCCTGCTTGCCGAACCTGAGCGCGTCCTGCTGCGACGCCTCTCGGTCTTTGCAGACGCCTTCAGTCTCGAATCGGCCTGCGCCGTTGCGGTCGACAAGGGTCGTGCCCGCTCCGAATGCATTCACGGTGTCGCGAACCTCGTTGCAAAGTCGCTTGTATCGACTGAGAGACGAGAGCTCGGGACGCACTACAGATTGCTCGATACAACCCGCAAATATGCGCTGCAGAAACTTGCCGAAAGCGGCGAAGCTGACAGCCTGCGCCGGCGCCACGCCGAACATCTCCTCGAACTCGCCAAACGCGCCGAGGTCGAATGGAAAATCCGGCCGACGGCCCACTGGCTCGCCGAGTACGGGCGGAAGATGGACGATATCCGCAGTGCTTTGGGCTGGGCCTTCTCCGGGAACCGCAACGTTGCCATCGGCGTAGCGCTCACGGTAGCTGCTCTCCCGTTTTGGGAACATCTATCGCTCGTGGAGGAGTGCCGTGCCAGGGTCGAAGACGCCCTTAACAGTTCCTATGCCGATTTCCGTAGCGTACGCGACGACTTAAAGCTGCATCTGGCGCTCGGCACCACCCTGCTCCATACGCGCGGCCCGCTACCCGAAGTCAATGCCGCCTGGACCACAGCCCTCGGCTCCGCCGAAGTGCTCAACGACACCGAATACATGCTCAGGTGCCTGTGGGGATTGTGCGACTATTTCACCTGGACGGGCGATCACCAAGCGGCCTTGGGGATGGCGGATCAGATAAGAAAGCTGGCAACCGACCGCGGCGATCTGGATGCACGCAACAATGTCGATAGGCAGACTGGAACCGCCCTGCGCTATCTGGGGGAGTTTGCAGAGGCACGGCGTCACCTCGAACGCATGATCGCCCGATATGTTCCTCCCGCGACCCGCTCGGACATTGCGCGTTTCCAGCTAGACCCACGATCTGCGGCAAGGGGCACCCTTGCGAACGTCACCTGGCTGCAGGGGCATCCCGATAAGGCGGTTGCCATGGCGCAGCGTCAATTGGAAGAGGCAGGGGCCGCGCAGCACGCCCTCGCGCTCTGCAATGCCATCGTCCACACGACCTGCCCCATTGCGCTGTTGACGGGAGACCTTGCTGCCGCGGAGCGCCTGCTTGTCGGCATCGAAGCCCATGTCGAGGAGCACGCGATGACGATTTGGGGTGCCATGAGCCGCTGCCTGCGCGCAGAGTGGCTGCTGCAGAGCGGTGATCCGTCTGGATTGGCGATGTTGAGAGGCGCGCTCGATGAGCTTCTTGCAATAGGTTTCCGCATGCGTTGCCCTTTCTATATCGGCGTTTACGCTGCGGGTCTGGGAGATCATGGGGACGTTGATGCGGGGCAGACCGCGATCGGCGAGGCAGTCGCGCTTTCGGCATCGACCGGCGAAATTTGGTGCATGCCGGAACTGCTGCGTACAAAGGCCGATCTGTTGCGCAAGGAAAGCGTCAACCGGATAGCCGAGGCCGAAGCGCTTTACATGCAGGCGCTTGATCTGGCGCGCCGGCAAGGTGCGCTGTCATGGGAGTTGCGCGCGGCGACGGCCCTAGCCGAACATTGGCTCCGATCGGACCAAGGCGCAAAGGCCGGCAGTCTGCTGGCGCCGATATATCGACGCTTCGACGAAGGGTTCGCAACCCGCGATCTAGTGAGCGCGCGCACACTCCTCGATACCCTGGGGGATGCTGGCAAGGGGAGCAAAAGCGCTGCTCGTAAGGCTCGTCGCGACGGGCATACACATCCGAATTCCTAGCGCGTTAGCGCTCGCGTACGGCCATCCACCATGAGCAGGAACGGAGCGATCGCTGCAATGCCTGCAAAGATCATGAAGGTCTCGACATAACGGGTCCCTTCGGCAGCCATGATGTGGAGGGATGCCGGGCCAAGGCCAGCGCCAAAGGTCAAAGCCATGTAGTTGATGCCGAAGATCTTGCCAAAGCTTCGCATTCCAAAGCGTTTCGACAGGAGGTAGCCGATTGCGTCGCCCTCTGCACCGGTGGCGAGGCCGAACAGGACGGCGCTGACATAGACAGGGGAAAGGCCCTCGGAACTCGACAGGACGAGATGACCGACGACCGGCGACAAAAAGGCCAGGCTGGTCAATGGGACCGGCGGAAACCTGTCGAGCAGTGCCCCGAAGCCGAGGCGCATTGCGATGAAGGCCAATCCCACAAGGCTCATGACAAAGGCGGCGCTTGTTGGAGTGGCGCCGCGATCCACCATCACGACGGGAAGCGAAATGGATCCGGCGGCGGCGGCAAAATAGTTGAAAAAGAACGCGCCCAGCATCAGCAAGAAGCTGGTTGTCGCCACCGCCTGGCGAACAGTGTGGCCCGCCACTCCTGCGTGGTCCGGCCCGTGAATTACGGGTGGGTCGCGAATAACAAAAAGCGCGACGGGAAGCGTAACTGCCATGGATATCAGGCCGGCTGCCGCGAAAGCAAGGCGCCAACCCCACTCGGATATGAGGAAAGCAAGGAACGGCGGCACGGTCGCGATCCCAAGCCCCACGAACGAAAGCATGATACCCAGTGCGAGGCCGCGCCGGGCGGAGAACCATCCGACCACCACATACGAATAGGGCACACCGGTCTGGGCGGCGCCCATCAGGCTTGCCACGGCGACCGCCACGATAAAGGCCGTCAGGTTCTGCGACGCGATCCCGATGCCGATCAGGCCGATCGCCATCGACACGGATGACACCGCGAGCACCCGGCGCGGGCCGAATCGATCCGTCAGAGCGCCGACAAAGGGCGACATAAGGCCATTTACGATGGCTATCGGTGCGACGACCGACGCCACCACGGTCCGATCCCAGCCGGTATCCGCGGTGATTGGCACGATGAAAACGCTAAAGCCATAGATCAGCACGATCCCGATGCTGAAATACATCCCCGCGCCGGACCCCAGCACGATTGCAATCCGTCTGGCCCGTCCCGCTGTCGTGTCCATTCCCATGTGAACCCTTGTTGGCGCCGGTCGGGCCGCATTCCGCTTGCAGCAAGACACCAGGTTGTCGGCATCGTGCTGAGCGGATCGCTGCTCGTTTCACCAAATTTCACCGATTTTAACGCCCCTCGCAAGTGCTGGAGCGTTAATATTCGGGCAGTCCCGCGAACAACAGGAGGCATCGATGTCTCGCGAGCAAAGGCCAGATACCCAACCGGACGACCCGAAGCGCCGCGCCATCCTTCGCGCCGCCGGAGGAGTTGCGATCGGCGGAATTACCGGCGCCCTCTCGGTTAACGCAACTGCGTCCGCGCAAGAAACGCCCGTCACAACCCGTGATTCAAATTCGCTCGGTGCCCGGCTCCAGGGCGTACAGCATTTCGGCTTGACCGTGCAGAACATGGAACGCGCATTCGAGTTCTACACGGCCGTACTCGGTGGGACCGAAGTCTTTCGCCATGGAGATTTTCAAGGCGACGCCGTGCAGAACACGCTGCTTGCCGACCAGGAAATCCTGGCCAATCAACTCGGCGTCAATCCGCGGACGATCGGCGTGCCCGACCTGAGGGGCGGCGCTCAACGGCTCGATGTACGATTCATTCAGTTCGACAACGTCGTGATCGAACTCTTGCAGTATCGCGATGCCGACCAACCGATGGGCGGCCCAAAGGCTTTCGCGGAACCGGTAGAGCACATGAGCCCGGCTTTTCCGCGAATGATGCACATCTGCTTCTATGTCCGGGATGATGTCGACTTCAACCAGTTCATCGCGGATCTCGAGGCGGAGTCCGCGCAGCGCGGCATGACGCAGGTGCGGGCAAATCGCATCATACGTGTTTCGACTGAAGACGAACGAAAGGAGGCCCCCCAGAGCGCCAACACCAATAAGGTGACCGTAGCGCCATCGGACGGCTGGGAACTGATCTATTGCAAGGGCCCGGAGGGGGAGCAACTGGAGTTCGTGAAGGCGCTTGGACCTGTGAAAAAGCGGTTTGCCGATGCATTGGCGGCGCATCTGCAACTTGCAAGCGCGAAGTAAGCGCAAAAGGCATCAGCATCACTTTGCAAGCCGGCACCCGGATTTGGCCAGCGGGCCATCTTACCGCGCTTGGCAAGATAAGGAGAAACGACATGATCACAACGCTGCGGCTGCAGGCTTCGGCTATTCTGCTCGGGGGCCTGCTCGCGGGACCCGTTCTCCAAACGGAAGCGCTCGCACAGGAAGGCCCGGCCCAGGGCTATGCCAAAATTGCAAGCGGGGCCTATTCGGTTGTCGCCGAGGTCCGTGCCAAACCGGGCAAGGAGGCCGAACTACGGGCCGTCACGCTTCCTCTCATTGACCTTGTCCGCAGCGATCCCGCAAATCTCGTCTATTTTCTTCAGGAGAACCGTGAGATCCCCGGACACTTCATCTTCTACGAGATATTCGCCAACGAAGCCGACTTTGAGGCTCATAACGCCATGCCATATGTGAAGGAGTGGTTTGCCAAGCTGCCCGAACTCGCCGATGGCGGAGTGAAGGTGATGCGAATGCAGATCCTCGCGCCGGCTGGCGACTAGCACACTTCCCACGAAACTAGACGTCGGCGAACGAGGGCCATCGCGGATTGCTCGGAGAAGAACACGCCGCGCCGCAGGCGCCGCTTTTGCACACGACACCATCAAGCCAAGAAGGAGCTGCGAGATGAGACTCAAGGGCAAGGTTGCATTGGTCACAGGAGCCGCAGGTGGTATCGGTTTCGCAGTCGCGGATCTGTTCAATAGCGAGGGCGCCATCGTCGTTGCCGGCGACATCAAGCCGTCCGAAAAACTATATCCCGACGCCGTCGAAGCAATGACGCTTGATGTGACCAGCGAAGAGCAATGGGCAACGGTCGTTGCCGCGATCGTCAGGAAACATGGCCGACTTGACGTGCTTGTAAACAATGCCGGCATTATCGCCTACGAGCCGCTCGACAAGCTGGAGATGAAGGACTGGCTGAAGATGATCGCCGTCGACCAGACTGGTGTCTTCCTCGGCATGCGGGAAGCAATTCGCGTCATGCGCAAGCAGCAAGCAGGTTCGATCGTCAACATCTCCTCGATCTGGGGCAGTGCAGCAGTTGCGGGTGCGCATTCCTACCATGCCGCCAAAGGTGCTGTCCGCAACATGTCGAAAAACGCGGCGATGACGTACGTATCCGACGGGATCCGGGTCAACTCCGTGCATCCGGGCTTCGTCCACACGCCGCTGACGGATGCACAGGCGCCAGAGCTCAATGAAGCTGTCATCGCGGCAACACCGATGAAGCGCGGTGGCAGGTCGATCGAGATCGCCTATGGCTGCCTGTATCTAGCTTCCGAGGAGGCAAGCTACGTGACCGGCGTCGAGTTGAACATCGACGGCGGTTATCTTGCCCAGTAGCGCAGGAGACATGCGGGTCATCGCGGACGGCTCTGCCTTGCGAGCCGCGGAGGAAGCGGCAGCGGTGCGCCCCGATCAGTCAGACAACTTGACCCTGACCTGAGACTGCTCCGAGACCGAAGCTTGGACCGCCGGAGATTGGAGTTTTCCGATCACAGCAAGACCCTTGTTCCCTCCATTTTTCGGGAGCGTCTTGGGCAAGAAAGTCGGGAACGAATCCATACGCGCAGTCGTGCGCGTCAGCAGTGAATGTCCGCTTTCGATTCCGTTAGCGCAAACGCCAATGACTGGATTTGGGCGCATAGCAGCCATTGCTCGATTCATTCGCCTTCTAATGCGCAAGTCCCAGATGTTGTCATTTCCTTTGACCAAAGGCCAATGGTTGTTGGGTAAGGATGTCGTGGAAACACGGCGTCTTTACGCGGCAGCCATTGGCGTGAGATGCCCAGCGTGTAACCGCAGTCTGGCTTACCGGCTTACCTTGAGAAAATCGACGAAGGCCCGCATCGCTGTTGGAAGCTGCCGTCGGCTGGGATAATACAGAAAGAACCCCGGATAATACGGACACCAGTCCTCAAGAACCCGCTGTAAACGCCCCTCGACAATAAGGGTCTGCACCTGCTCTTCAAAAAGATAGGCAAGGCCTGCACCATCCAGTGCCGCGCCTATCATCAGATCCTGATCACCAAGGGTAAGAGGACCTGCCACTTCGATCTCCAGCTCGATTCCGCCTTTTTCGAACTCCCATCGATAAAATGATCCGCCCGCGAAACGATAGCGGATACATGGCTGCCGGCTGAGATCATGCGGTGTTACCGGTTCGGGATGCTGTACAAAGTAGCCGGGTGAGGCCACCACCGCGAAGCGGTGCCTTGGACCGATTGGCAATGCAATCATGTCGGCCGCCACCATCTCGCCGAAACGCACACCCGCATCACAGCCCTCTGCAACCATATCGACCAACGCATCATTGACCAGCAATTCGACCTCTACTGCGGGATAGGCCTGCAGGAACTTCGAGATAATTGGTAAGAGCACCAGTTTCGCCGCTACCCGCGCCGCATTGATGCGCAATTTGCCGGAAGGCTGACCGCGAAAGGCATTCAAATCCTCAAGCGCATCCTCGATGTCAAGGAAGGCCGGGTTGACCCGGCTGAACAATTGCTGCCCCGCATCGGTCAGCGCGACACTTCGGGTCGTCCGGTTGACCAGACGTATCTCAAGCCGCTCCTCGAGGCTCCGCAATGCATGGCTTAGCGCCGAAGCCGTAACGCCGAGCTCGACAGCGGCTTTACGAAAGCTGCGGTGCTGCGCAATGGCAAGAAATATGGCGAGGTCGGCAGGGCCAAGCTTCCGCATTAATGAATTTCCCTCATTAGCTTGTAGAAATTTACGGCGATTATTTCATCTTCTTACATGCGGTAGAACTTGGGTGCATTCAACAGAAAAGGAAAAAACATCATGCGCATCTGGTTCATTACGGGAGCATCACGCGGCTTTGGCGCACTGATCACCGAGGAAGCTCTGAAAGCCGGCGATGCCGTTGTTGCAACCGCCCGCAACCCTGCAACAGTCACTGCTCGGTTTGGCGATCATCCGAACCTGCTTCCAGTCGCACTGGACGTCACCAATGAGGAACAGGCCAACGCGGCAGCCGAGCAGGCGATCAAGCGCTTCGGCAAGATTGACATTCTCCTGAACAATGCCGGTTTCGGCCTGCTTGGAGCTGTTGAGGAGGCAACAGCATCTGAGATTGAAAAGCTCTATGCCACAAACGTCTTTGGCTTGCTCAAGGTCACCCGCGCTGTGCTTCCCCACATGCGCAGACAGCGTGCCGGCCACATCATCAACATTTCGTCCATCGGCGGCTATGTCGGCCATCCCGGATGGGGCGTTTATTGCTCGACGAAGTTTGCGGTGGAAGGCCTTTCCGAGGCTTTGTCCGACGAACTCGCCCCACTCGGCGTTAAGGTCACTGTCGTCGAACCCGGCTTCTTCCGCACCGACTTTCTCGATGAAAGCTCGCTTTCAGTCAGCCACAGCGCCATTGCCGATTATAACGATACCCCCGCAGGCGTGATGCGATCCGCAGCTGCACAATTCAATCACGCCCAACCTGGCGATCCGGCCCGTCTGGCAAAGGCGATGATCACTGTGGCCCACTCCGACAATCCACCGCTTCGCATGCCATTCGGCTCTGACACGGTGGTAGCAATTGAAAAGAAGAACACCGCGGTTGCCGGAGAGCTTGCCGCATGGCGGGAACTAGCGATCTCCACTGATTTCCCGGCAGGCAGCTGAGCGAAAAATTCAACAAACAAGGGGCAATACAATGTTCAACAGCGACCCACCTTCCATATGTTGGCGATTTTGGCTGCTATTTCTCGCACCAATGGAGGTGAGTACGATCGACGGACACCATCGAAACGCGCAATAAGGCCACCGTTCAGGCAGGCTTCGATGCCTGAAAAAACGGAACCGGAAGTCTCTATGATGATCAAGGGAGGACGTGACGTGGGAGTTGCTGGAAATTCTGCTGCCCTCGCGGGTCTACGTGAGCAAGGCAGACCTCATCGAGACAGTCATTCGCCCGTTTAATTCACGCATCTCGAATGGGCTTGTTCCCACCATCCGCGATACTTATGCTGATAGTGACACGGTCACTTGCCTAAACCGGGGCAGGCGAGGGACCCACGATCGAGGCGGGTCCCACATTTCGTGTCAAAAAAGAATGGATCTGCGCGATGACCGCCGCGCCTTCTCCGACGGCGGCCGCGACTCGCTTGGTGGAGCCGGCGCGTGCGTCTCCAACGGCAAAGATGCCAGGGCAACTCGTTTCCAGCGGCAGCCGCTCGCCTTGCCCGATACCGTCTCCCGTGAGAACGAAGCCCTTTCCGTCGATCGCCACACAGCCGTCAAGCCAGCTGGTATTGGGATCGGCGCCAATGAACAGGAAGAGATGGCGCGAGGCACACTCCTCGGTCTCGCCGGTTCGGGCGTCACGGAAGGTGGCGCCCGTCAGACCTGTCTCGCGGTCGCCATGCAAGCCCACAATCTCGCTTCCCACATGGAGTTCGACATTGGCCAATACCGCGATCCGGTCGATCAGATACTGGGACATGGTCTGCTCGAGCGGTCGCCGGACCACCAGATGCAGGTGCCTGACCTGCGGTGCGAGGTAGGCAACGGCCTGGCCGGCTGAGTTTCCGCCACCGACGAGAGTGACTTCCTCTCCGGCGCAGAGGCGGGCCTCGATCGGCGATGCCCAGTAGGAGACGCCAGCCCCCTCCAGCTCTTCGATATTGGTGATATCAGGCCGTCGGTAACGCGCTCCTGACGCGATCACGATGGAACGCGCCCGTGCGGTACACCGATTGCTGAGCTCCAGAGAGAAAGGAGCTTCCGACTCAGCTCCATGACAGCACAGCTTTCCGACGGTCAGTGGGATCGCAAGCTCGGCACCGAACTTCGTCGCCTGATTGAAGGCACGCCCTGCAAGAGCCTGTCCGGAGATACCAGTTGGGAAGCCGAGATAATTTTCGATCCGGGCGGATGCGCCCGCCTGGCCGCCGAAAGCCCGCGAATCGAGAACCAAAACAGCCAGTCCCTCAGATGCTCCATAGACGGCAGTAGCCAGCCCAGCCGGTCCCGCTCCGACGACTGCCACGTCATAGATAATCTTCGGATCGAGATCCGGCATGACGCCCAGACAGGAGGCAGCATCCGCGTCGCTCGGATTTCTGAGCAATGTGCCGTTTGGACAGATCATCAGCGGCAGATCTTCAGGTGCGATGCCAAGCCGTTCGACCAGCTCGCGCCCCTCGGCCTCGCATGCGGCGACGAGGGAGTGGGGATAGCCGTTGCGGGTGAGAAATCCAGACAACCTCACGATGTCGGGGGCATCCCGGCGTCCAACCAGAATCGACCCTGCACCGCCGACCCGCCCTTCTTCGATCAGCGAGACGCGACGGAGGATGTAGGCGCGCATGATCGTTTCACCAACATCCGCCGACCCGATGACAAGCGCGCGAAGATGTGGTGCATCAAAGGGTATTGCCATTACGCCTTTCTCGCCCGCGACCACCGATGCCAGGGTTGCATGACCAGACAACTGATTGGTTTCGCCGGTAAACTGTCCGGCACCGTAGGTGGCGTTCACGGACGATCTGCCAGCCGCACCGCGCTGAATTGCATCGGCCGAGCCCTCTAGAATAAGCCAGGCAGGCACGTTGCGGGTGCCGATCTCGTAGAGGATGTCGCCTGGGCCGAAGCGCCTCGGCTCACCGCTCGCGAAGCGTCGAGCCATGCCGATTTGGAAAGCTGAAAGTGTTGGATATGCTTGCTCCCGCCGAGCATCGTTGATCGCCATCGTCTTAACTCCATATCGGCCTCTGCTCGTTGGTGACGACATCATCGCGACCAATTTGTCAGTCTATCCCGCGCATCATCAAGGCCACTTTCCGTGGGCTGTCTGCCCGCGGACATTTCCATGCAACCCATGGCGGGTCAAGCAGGCGCCGGCTGCGGTGCCTTCGGCAAAGTGAGCGCAAAGACGAGAAGACCCAGGAGGGTCAATCCGAAGCCCGCCCATACGGCTGATAGCAGGCCGTAGCCGGCTGCGATGGTCAGGCTACCTGCCCAAGCGCCGATGGCATTGGCGACATTAAGCGCCGCGAGGTTTATGGCGCCCATCAGCGTGGGGGCCTCCGGAGCAACGCGCGTCAGGCGCACCTGGATTGTGGGGATGGCGACCATCATGGTGAGGCCGACGCCAAACAGCGCTGGCATCAGTATCCGCACATTGCCGCCACCAGCCGCCAGCACCGAAAGCACGATCAGGGCGCTGCCATAGCCCACGACCAATCCTCGCGCGGGATATGAATCCGCCAGCCGTCCGCCTATCAGATTACCCGCGGTCATGCCGAGGCCGAATAGTGCCAGCGCCGCCGGAATCCATGTTTGATCGAGTGTTGCAACGTCGGTGACGAAGGGACCGATAAAGGTATAGACAGCGAAGATGCTGGCCACGCCGAGCGCCGCGACAAGCATCATGGCCCAGACCGCCGGCCGGCGCAGTGAGGCCAGTTCCTGCGCCACGGGTCCGCCCTGAAGCGCTTGGGTTCGAGGCACCCAGGTCCACAAGGCAATCAAGGCCAGACCGGCTACCGCGGCGACGCTGAAATAGGTGTTTCGCCAGCCAAGACTCTGGCCGAGGAAGGTCGCCAGCGGCGAGCCGATGATCGTCGCGATCGTCAGACCGGACATGACCAGTGCAAAGGCCTTGCCGGCATGACCGGGGCCAACGATGTACGACGCAACCACGGCGCCGGCACCGAAATAGGCACCTTGCGGCATGCCGCTGATGAAGCGGGCGAAGGCGAACGTGCCGAGATCGGTGGCGACCGCCGACAGGACGTTGCCTAGGATGAACAGGCCCATTAGGCACAGGAGAAGGGTTCTCCGGTTGAGCCGCGCCGCCGCCAGTGTCACGAGAGGAGCTCCGATCACCACACCGAAGGCGTAGGCAGTGATCGCATTCGTTGCCGTGGGGATATCGATCCCAAGGCTCGCGGAGAACAGCTGGAGAATCCCCATGCTCGCAAACTCGGACGTCCCGATGCAGAAGCTTCCGAGTGCGAGGGCGAACAACGTGAGGCCCCTCTTTCGCCGCTCCGCCTCGTTCGTACAATGCACCTTTACGGCAGCGCATTGACCACGATAGGCTTTCTCCAACATCCCTGCCTCCTTTCATAGGGACTGGGAGGATCGCGCCGACCCGCACGAAGTGACCCGCCCAAATGTCCAGTTGTCCGACCACGCGCTATTTTATCCGGGCGGAAAGTTAAGTCCGGCGACCAGTCCATGAAGCCCAGGTATCGGCCACACGGCAGAGTTCATCCGGCATAGCCTCGAATTGCGGCGCTTGGTGAACATTTCCAGCACAGGCCCGAAGCCTTCGGGATTGTCGAGGCTGCCGATCGTGACGAAGACCATGCCCGAATAGCTTTCCGCGTTGCTGGTGAACAGTCTTGCGCCGTAAGGGGGGCAGAAATTCCGGTCCAGCCCTTTTCCCGAAGAAGCGGTGTAACGAAAAGCCTTGGGTTGCCCGCTTAGGAGCGTGAAATCATCTTCAGCTACGCTGAAAAGTGTCATCGCCTCGACACCCGATGCCGCTTTGCAGTCGAAGCAATAACAGACTGCGACAAAGTGAGGATCGATGTCGAACCCGTATCCCACCGCGCCGCATGCGCATCGGCCAGTACGTTTCTGGATCATAGCTGCGTACCTCGATGGTGAGATGGCGGCCGCAATGGGGGTGCGAGAGGGCGACGCGGTGTCGCGGAACGACCCGTGTACGATCTGCTCGCCGGACACCCAGGGAAACATCGCAGCGTCGACGAGGTCTCCGATAAACCTAGGACCAGTATATCATGCGCTGACTGACAGTACCGCACGACAGTCTGCTCCTTAGTCCGGACAGGGCTGGCCGGCGGCTCCCCAAAGAGCCATGTCTTTGACGTGATCCTCGAAGGTTCCCGGCGGGGTCGTGCGGCCAGCTCCAGGCGCCCACGCTCTCGGAATAAATCCGCTAAGCGATGCGTCGTGCCTCAAATGGTCGAGGAGACCGTCAGCGTCGCGGCCGCCATTGCGTTCGGGATCCTTCAGTTGGGCACAGATCTCGGCGCCACTCTTGCCAAACCAGATGAATTCCACCGGCGCAAGCTGCCAGTCGATGCCTGCATGCAAGGGCGCCGGTGCGGGGTCGTTCGGCGTGGTCGAAGTGACGTGACACGTCGAACATGGGATCGTCTCTGCCCCGATGCGGCTTTCTCCACCATGGATATTCATGCCGTGCACTCGGGGCTTGCTTTCGCCAGCCGGTGTCCAGATCGGAATAGCCTTCGCATCGACGTGACAATTGGCACAACGTGGGTGCGTCACCACCGCTTCAATTCTCTTCCAGGCCTGCAGCCCCGCGGCGCTGCTGACGCTCCCGGGCGGCAGCGCATCTTTCGCCCCGTCCTTAGCCATAACCATTCCCATCAGGGCGAGGATTGATGAACTGGCAAAGGTGAGCGCGATCAGAGTTGTTCTTCGCATGGCCCGCCCTCACACGAAATCGATGAACTTGTTGAACGGCATCTCGCGGATACGCTTGCCGGTCGCGGCGAAGATGGCGTTAGCGAGCGCGGGCGCCGCAGGTGGTACGGGTGGCTCACCAATGCCCCTGACTGTGTAGTCGTTTTCCAGGCCACGCACCTCGATCACGGGACACTGATACATGCGCATGGCCTCGTGGTGGTTATAATTGGTCTGTTGGACAGCCCCCTTGGCATAGGTGAGTTCGCAGTTCATGGCATGGCCAAGACCCCAGACGACGCCGCCCTGGACGAGATTCTCGAAGTTGACAGGATCGACGACCTTGCCGACATCAGCGGCCACCCAGACCTTGTCGATCTTGATGCCAGCGTCGGTCATCGTCACCTCGACGATTTCAGCCACCGCCGTGCCAAACGACTCGACAAACGCTACACCGCGGCCTTTCCCGCTTCCCAGGGGTCCCTTCCAGTCCGCCATCTCACCAACGGTTTCCAAGAGCTTCCGGTAGATCGGAATCTTGCACATCTCGATGCGCGCCATGAGCGGATCGAGCCCCGCGGCGTGCATCAACTCGTCGATGAAACTCTCGGTGAAGAATCCGTTGGCTGAAGCCCCTACGGACCGCCAGGTCGTGGACGGTGACAGCCCTTGTACTTCGAAGCTTGTCGCCCGGTAATTGGGAATATTGTAGTACACGTTCCAGATGCCAACCGCCAGTTGGCCATCGGGGTCCTTCGTGGGCGCGCCCATCCTCGCCTGGAGCTCTTTGAATGGCGCTGTTGCGGCCACCTGCAAATCGGCCGCGATTATCTTTCCATCCTTGACACTTCCCCTATACCTGCCCATCGCAATCTGCCGGGGAATGTCCTGCAGGAAATCCTCCTTCCGCGAGAAGATGAGCTTCACCGGTATCCCGCGCATCTGGTTAGCGATCTCGGCAAGTACTCTGATATTCTCGAATTCGAGGCGATGTCCGAAGCTCCCACCCATCCACTCGTTATGAAAGGTCACCTGTTCTGGCTTCATGCCAATCGCTGTGGCAGCGATGAACTGCACTGATTGTGGCGTTTGATGTCCGACCCAGATTTCCATTCCCCTGTCGGTAACGATGCCTATGCCGTTGAGCGGCTCCAACGGTTGATGCCCCACGTAGGGTGCGCGGTATTCCGCCTCGACCAGCGTCCCATCTTCCAACCCAGCATCGATCTTGCCGTCGTTGCGCCACTCCTTGCCGAGGAATCGTGGAGCAAAGGAAGAGGCAACGACGTTCCAGTGGTCAGCCTGCTCGGCCGGATATTTGCTCGGTTCCCATACGCAGTCGACAACCTCGGCCGCTTGCATCGCGTACCAGCTGTTCGTTGCAATCACCGCGATACCATTCGATATCTTGAGGATAGTCTGGACCCCGGGCATCGACTGAGCTTTGCTCGCGTCATACGACTTGATCGGCTGACCCTTGTTGGGATTCAGCTTGACGGCCGCGTAAACCATGCCGTCCATCGTCCGGTCGATACCGAACTTCATTTCGCCGGTGACTTTCGATCGGATATCGAGTCGCTCCATCGGCTTGCCAATAAATCGCCATTGTGATGGTTCGCGGAGCTTGGCGACCGCAACCGGCGTAATCTTCGCCGCATCGGCCGAAAGCGCGACGTACGGAATTTTCGTCCCCTCGGGCAGGATCACGCTTCCGGCCTCTGTGCGTAAGTCGGCGGCCGCGACTCCGCTGCGCTTGGCTGCGGCCGCCTTGAGCGTTTCGCGCGCGATCGCGCCGGCCATGCGCAGCTTTTCGTAGGTATCTGGAATCGCACTGGAGCCCCCGGTCATCTGCAGACCAGCCTTCCTGAGCCATTCCAGCGCTGCCGCGCGAGCCTTCTCGGCTTCGGGGCTTTGGTCTGCTGCCATGAACGGCGCAAGTTCGTGTGCAAAGCCCGTATTGAAATAGGCTGGACTAGGTCCGGCGAAGCGAATCTCAAATTGGCCCGGCTCGAGGTCCAACTCCTCGGCGATCATGAGAGCCTGGATAGAACCGACGCCCTGGCCTTTGTCGGCATGCTGGGCAATCAGGGTGATTTTTTCAGGACTGATCTCGACCCAAGGATTGAAGGTAACCGAATTCGGACCGAGCTCCGCCGTCAACGGATTCGTCGCGACAGCGGAAGAAGGTGCCTGTTCGGCATGACCATACTGCCCGAACGCCACACCTCCCGCGACCGCGACGGAGCCGAAAACGAAGGCACGGCGGGAAAGACTTGGCACATGGACCATCTCAAATCCCTCCAATCTTCTTAGCGGCTGCATGGATGGCGACGCGAATACGTTCATACGTGCCACATCTGCAGAGATTGCCCGACATGACCTCGTTGATATCCTCATCGGTTGGATTGGGAATTGTCTCGAGGAGCGAGATCGCCTGGATGATTTGACCGGTCTGACAGTAGCCGCACTGGGGTACCTGATGTTCGATCCAGGCCTCCTGCACCGGGTGCAGCTTGCCATTGCCCACGGCTTCAATCGTAGTTATCGCCTTGCCCGCAATATCAGCCATACGCGCCTGACAGGAGCGAACGGCTGCTCCATCGACTTGCACAGTACAAGCGCCGCATTGGGCTATTCCGCAACCATACTTAGGACTTGTTATGCCGAGCTCATCGCGCAAAACCCAGAGCAAAGGCATCTCGGGAACCACGTCTACTCGATGCCTAACGCCATTTACCGTGATGTCAAACATGGCACGCCTTCCGCAGTTTTGAATACTTGGCTATCGCGTGCAACCGTACTCGCGGCTTGCGAAGCTGCAAAGAACAGTTGACCGGAAATTTACCTCTTTTAACCGGCGCTTGGACATCAACAACCGCCAACGCAAAGCCGAGTCCGTTTAGTTCTTGGCCGCTCGACGTGGTGCCGCGAACGTCATGAAGGCGGGGACCTCGGGACAGAGATTACCCGGGCGTGTTGTCCGAATGCGACATGTCTAGTGGCAGTAGGTGATCCTGGTAATATTTCCACTACAGGTTTATGCCCTAAGAATTGTCGACGCTGCCGATCGTGACGAACACCTTTTGCAGTCGAGGCAAGGAAAGACGCGACAACGGCGGGATCGGTGTCGCGCCAGAACCTGAGCGCGCGGCATGAGCATTGCGCAGACGCCTCATGACCATGCCACCTACCTCGACGGTGGAATGCCGCTTTCATCACTGATGTCTCGTTAGGCGTTGCTTGAATTGAGTGCCGCGGTCGCCGCCTCAGCGACTGAAATATCTTGCTCGATCGTTCCGGCGCTCGCGCCCACCGCACCAATGATTTCACCGTCGATGCGCACCGGAATTCCGCCGCCGAAGATGACGACCCGCCCGCCATTGCTTTGCTCGATGCCGAAGAGCGGCGCACCGGGCTGCGCCAGTTCGCTCAGATAGGCGGTGGTCTTATCGAATAAACGGGCCGTCACTGCCTTGCCGATGGCAAGATCGATGCTTCCGATGAGGGCACCGTCCTGACGCACAAACGCCACGAGCGCGCCACCGTCATCGACGACGGCAATGTTGTACGCAATGCCGAAGCTTGCGGCTCTGGCTTCACCCGCCTCTAGCATCCGCTTCGCATCAGAGAGGGTGAGGGTGGTGCGAGAACAAGGCATCGTTTTTCCTCGGCTTAGGCTGCCGTTCCGGGGACTGAATCGGGTTCTTGCGGTAAGCTCATTGCAAGCCTCTCAAGTCGTTATCGTCCAGGCAACCACGGTTCGGGTAGCAGCCGAGCTGCCATCGCTTGGTCATCGCGATTGTCCTCGAACGGCCGGACTGCCAGAGACCGTATGCAAAACAACGTTGCGTGCGAAGCACATTACAACCGAACGAGCCAAATTGGGGGTAAAAAAAGGTAATTCTGATAGGGTGGTTGTAAAACTGGGCTGCCTCTGGATAGTCGTAACAGAAGGGAGAACCAGCGCTCCGGTCGCGGCGGATAAAACCAGATGCTACGATAGGCGAGATGGAGCAACGGCCTCCTGCTTTGGCGATTGCTGCATCATCACGACGCGACGTGTACTTCCGATCGCCGCGTCCGAACGGTGCTGTACGCGAGCGGACTAAGAGGTTAAATTTGGCTGGCACGCCAAAGCTCACCAAGCCGAGCCTGGGGTGCGTTCTGGCAGATGCAGGCAGGCCCAACTCGCAACAGTGCGTTCATTACGGAGTCATTCGGGGGTGCATGGAACGATCCGGCAAACTAGACGATAAGACATATTGCTTCGGTGACTATCGGTTCATTCCAAACCGGCAACTGTTGATGCTTGGCGACAACCCGCTGCGGGTGGGAGCCCGGGCTCTGGATCTGCTCCACCTGCTCCTCATCCACGCGGGGGAAGTCGTCGGCAAGGATCAGCTGATGAGCTTCGTCTGGCCGGACACCTTCGTGCATGAAAGCAACCTGAAGGTCAACATCGCCGCCTTGCGCCGTGCTCTTCGGCTACAAGCGTCAGGACTATCGTGCATCGCCACGGTAAGCGGCCGCGGCTATCGCTTTGTCGCGCCGCTGCGTGTCTATGGAGGAGATCACTCGCCGTCGGCTTTCGATTCTGGCAAGGCGCCAGCGAGAGAACTGCCGAACATCGCGCCGATCATTGGTCGCGATCAAGTAATCGCCGCGCTCGAAGCCAAACTTGCCAAGGAAAAATTAGTGACTGTTGTCGGCCCGGCCGGAGTCGGCAAAACGACCGTCGCATTGGCCACAGCGAGCCGCCTTCTGAAACGCTATGGCGATGGTGTTTGCTTCGTAGATCTCGCCACCATCGGTGACCCACAGCTCGTGGACGCGACGATTGCGGCTTCGCTGGGTGTCAGCGGCAAATGGACCAATGTGCTTGCCGGCATCGTCGAAACATTGCGGGATTGCGAAATGCTGCTTGTGCTCGACAATTGCGAGCATGTTCTTAGCACGGCCTCCGCCATCGCGGAGCATCTGAGGCTAGCGATTCCCAGCATCCACATCATCGCGACGAGCCGGGAACCGCTCCGCTCGCGGTCCGAGAATATCTATCGGTTGTCCCCGCTCCCATATCCAGACGAGAATGGTGGCACCAACCGAAAGGATGCCCTGGCCTTTGCTGCCGTCGAGCTCTTTGTCAGGACGGCAAACGAGGCGTGCGGCTTCGTGTTAGATGATAAGGACGCGTCGGCGGTGGTCGGCATTTGTCGACGTCTCGACGGCATCGCGCTTGCGATCGAACTCGCCGCGTCGAGGCTGGCGGCTATGGATCTGGCAACCTTGCTCGGTCTTCTCGAACGCAGCTTCGAGCCGCTCAACGCGGGATCTCGCGAAACTCTACCGCGCCACCAGACCCTTCTTGCGACCCTGGATTGGAGCTACCAACTCCTCTCCCGGGATGAGGCTCGGCTCCTGCGGTTGCTTTCGGTTTTTTCGGCAAGCTTCTTTCTCTCGGATGTCATCGGCGTCGCTGGCCGCATCGGCGGAAGCATCGAGGAGATAGCGGCGTGCACTGAAAGCCTCGCCGCGAAATCGCTCCTGTCGGTCGCGTACGATGCCGGCGTGCCACGCTATCGCCTGCTCGACAGTACTCGCAGCTTTGCGGCCGAGCGGCTAAACAGGAGTGGAGAAGCCGCCGACGCTCATTCCAACCATGCGCGCCATCTTCTACGACTGTTCGAGCAAGCCGAGGCGGAGTGGCAATGGCAGCCGAGGAACCAATGGACCGCCACTTACGAACCGCGAATTAACGACTTGCGCAAGGCGATCGATTGGACTTTAGGCGAAGGCGCCGATCCCGAGGTCGGCGTGCGTCTTACCAGCGCTGCAATTCCGCTTTGGGACGAGTTGTCGACCGTCGCTGAAAGTCGCCGGCGCGTAGAACGGGCACTGCAATCAGTCGAAGCCCTGTCGCGATGCGACCCCGCTGTCAAAATGAAACTGATCGCGTCCTACGCCTCGGGCCTCAATTTCTCCGACCATTTTGGACCCGAAGCCGACGCGGCGTGGATGGAGGCCAACCAATTGGCCCGCGAGATCGGCAATGCCGATTACCAGCTTCGTACCTTGTGGGGACTTGGCATACTGCAAAGCTTCACCGGACGGCACAGGCAGGCAATCACGACGCTCAGGCAGTTTGCCGAGCTCGCCGATCGGGAAAATGAGGGGGCGGTCATAGCGGAAGGAGAACGGGTGAGGCTGATGGCCGCCTTTTACTGTGGCGACGTCCGGTTTGCCTACGATGACCTGAAGAGGCTCGTGCGCGAGCATGCGATCACCGCGAAGCGAACGGGCGTCGCCCGATTTCAGATGGACCGGTTCGTGTCGATCCGCGTGGCTCTGGCGACGGCGGCCTGGGTGGCTGGCGATCGAAGCGAGGCGACGACGGCGCTCCAGGATGCGCTCGATCACAGCCTTGCGCTCGACCACTTGGTTTCGCATTCCAACGCCCTTGCACAGGCGGCCTTGCCTATCGCGCTCTGGTCCGGCGAGAGCGAAACTGTGCGCCGACATGTTGTGGTGCTAGCGCGTAATCTTACCTTGCGCGATATCGCCATCTGGCGACCCGTCTGTCATTTCTACGAGGGCGCCGTGAGGAGCATGGACGGCGAACGCGAGGGTGTCGACGCGATGCAACTGGCGATCGGGCAACTCGTTGCCAACAATTTCCTTGTCCGGGTGCCTTTATATCTCGCCATGCTCGCGGAAGCCGCATTGCGTCATGAACGTATCGCGCTCGCGCGTGACAGCCTGAGCGCTGCCTTCGATCGTGCCGATCGCCAAGGCGAGTACTGGTCCCAGCCGGAACTGCAGCGGGTGCGCGGGCTGCTACAGTGGTGGGACGGCGACTTGCCCGGCGCCTCGGAAACGCTGCTGCTGGCCACGGAGACCGCAAGAGAAAGCGGTGCGCTTTTCTTCCGGCTGCGAGCCTCGACGGCTCTGGCGGAACTGTGGGCGGAAACCGACCGCCACGTGGCAGCAGCCGATTTGCTGTCGCCCATCTGCGCCGAATTCGATAACGTACCGCCCTGTGCGAACGTAGCGAAGGCGCGTCATCTGCTCGAGAATCTTAGGCGATAGACACAGCCCGGTCCAAAGGTGCTTCTCAAACCACTTCAGCCATTCTTGTTCGCGACCAGCGCGGGCTCGAGGACAAAGGCGTTTCGGTCGGCCAGGTCATTGATTTTTGACAGATAGTTCTTGAAATGCGGCGTCTCGCGGTGGGCGGCCACGGCAGCATTGTCGACATAGAGCTCGTCCAGCGCATAGCGGTCGGCTTTCGTCTGGTCCCGCCAAATGTCCCATCGCAGATTTCCCGGCTCGGCCCTACAATGGGGAGCCATGCTGAAGAGCAAAGCCTCAAGCTCTCCGGTCTTGCCCGGCCTTGCCAGCAAAGTCGCCATAATTTTTATGTGAGCCATGATCTGGATCTTTCGGTCTGCTAATTCACCTGCCGGCGGTTTCTATGAAGGCTGCGACCTGCTGTGGATGGGAGAGCATCACGGCATGGCTGCTGTCGATCTCCACGCTTGTGGCTCTGGCCCGCTTCGCGAACGCCCGCTGAAAGGTCGGCGGGATCATCAGGTCTTTGGTGGTAACCATGAAATGCGATGGCTTGGCCTTCCACGCGACCTTTGTAATTTTTGTCTGCACTGCTTCCAGTCCCCACGGCACCTGCGCGGCGGCCATGAATCGCGTGATCGAAGCATCAACATCAGCGGCGAACGCGCCCGGGAATTTTGACGGGTCGACGAGCAGGTAGCCCTCACGGGGCGGCAGCAGCGGCGCGCCCGATTCTCCCGGCGGTACCGGCTCTTCGGCAAGCGACGCTACAGACTCTCCGGCGTCGGGCGCAAAAGCTGCGATATAGACCAGACCTCGTACTTTCGGATTGTCACCCGCTTCCGTGATGACCATTCCGCCATAGGAGTGGCCGACGAGGATTACCGGGTGTCTTGCAGCTGCAATAACCTGCTGCGTGGCCGCCACGTCGCCATTGAGGCTGATCGTCGGGTTCTGGACGACGAGCACCTCGTATCCTTCATCAGTGAGTATGTCGAACACCGCCTTCCAGCCGGAGCCGTCGACGAACGCGCCATGCACAAGAACAATCGACACAGGCTTTTCGTTCGATTGAGCCAGCGCGGCTGCAGGAGCGATCAAAGACACGAGGAGGGCTAAAGCAATGCGCATCATAGAATTAGCTCCATTTGATTGAGAGTGTACACGGCGAGGCATTACGCCTCGTATGCTTCACGGCGCCAGACTGGCGCGATCAAGCGCTTCAATGAGCTTTGCCGCCATCGGATGGTCAGAGCGAGGATTTTGGCCTGTGATGAGTTCCCGATCGACGACCACATGAGGCTCGAAATCCGGACCAACTGTCGTCTTCGCGCCAGCCAAGTCCAGGGTTTCGGGCATATTGAAATAAAGCTTGCCGTGCAGGATATTCTCCTCGATGGGTTTTTCCTCGCTTGCCGAATAGACCGTCATCCTGTAGCCGGCATATTGCCACCCCTTTGCAAGTTCTGCCGCCTTGACCCGGTCACCCTGGATCAGCGCTGCGCGAAATTCGCTCGCCCGAGGCATTGCGGAAATCGAGACGATCGGGCCGTGGCAGAGCAGGGCGGTGGGCTTTCCGGCCGCGTGGAAATGCCGAAGGATCTCTCCCGCGTCCGGATCCTGCATCAGATCGACGACGGGCCCTTGGCCGCCTGGCGCGAATACGCCGGCATATTTATCCAGCCCCTCCTCGATCACAGATCGCAAGGTGCGGCCCGTATTCGTCGAGGGATCGTTGGCGAAGAAATCTTTGCCGCGCTGATACGCCGCCTCGTCGCCGCCGAAATGCTGGACTGCGTCCGATGCCGGGTCAATGTAAGGCTTGGCGCCCGAAGGCGTGGCAAGCAGAACTTCATAGCCTGCCCCGACAAGCGCCAGCATGGGCACCACTGTTTCATTGAGATACTGTCCCGTCGGCCCGGTGCCGCCTCCCTGAATTTCGATACGTGTGGCGTTCGAGCCCATCACCAGCACTTTTCCCTTGCTCATAAAGCCGCCTCCCGATGTTTCACGGCGGATGGCGGACCGAAGCCGGCCGTCCGGAACTGCGGAGATGATATACCGGCTACTCCACGACGGCTGGTTAAAAGAGGTAAAAACCGACATAGGTCATGACGGCCAGGATTGGTCCGGCGATGCTATGCGAATGCCTGAGTCTTCCGGGTCGGATAAGGCCCCAGGAAAAGAATCGTTGCCGCGCCAGCCACGAGCAGCAGCGCACAGGCTTCGAGTATTCCCGAATAGGTGCCCGTGCTGTCGAACGCGTAACCGAACAGGCTGGGTCCTACGAAAGCGCCCACCACGAAGATGCCGTACAACGTGGCGTAGGTCGTGGCATAGCTGCGCATCCCGAGATAGCGGGCGACCAGATAGGCCATCAGGTCGAATTCCACCCCAGAAGTGAGGCCAAGCAACAAGATAGCAATGCAGGCCATGGGAAAGCTCACATGGTCCAGCGAAAGGATGAGGCAGGAGGCCGCGCCCAACGTCAAGATGACCGTACCGACTGCAGGCGCCCAGAAGCGATCGACCAGAATGCCGCCAAGCAGTCGGCCGGCCACTGCCGCTATTCCGACAAGGGAGGCGAGCTGAACAACTTCGCTGGGGGACAGGCCAAGCGAGCGAAGTATGTTCTCGATGTTGGGCAGTGGCGCGGCGATGGCGAGCGACATCGGCACAAAGACGATGGCCAAGAGCCAAAAATAGCGGGAGTGGAACGCCTCGCGAGCGGTCATGCCTTCCGACGCCTTGCTCATCGCCGGCTCCGTGCTAGCATTCCTACTTGGCAACCTGGCAAAGCCCCAGAGAACCATTGGGGACGCGATCAGGATGGGCATTGCCCCAACCACCAAGATCGCGACACGCCATCCACCGGTTTCGATCAACAGTTGAGCCAGCGGTTTCACCACGAAGGCGAACAGGCCCGCGCCAGATAGCACGATGCCAAGGGCAAGACCTCGGCGTTCTTCGAACGCATTATTGATCACCCGAGTGAAGACGACGGGGGTCGCTCCCAACCCGAAGATCGCGATAGCCAGCCACGACAGATAGTATTGTTCGATAGAGCCGTTCGATGCCGCGAGCGTCATGTAGCTCAGGCCCAGGCACGGCAGCGAGATCGATGCTACCCGGCGCGCACCAAACCTGTCGATCAACGTCGCGAAAAATGGACCGACGATCAGAATTGCACCGGCCAACAGCGACAGACCGCCAAAAATGATCGCGAAGGACCAGCCGAATTCTTCGACGAAGATCGGCGCAAACACGCCGATCGTGTAGAACGGAATGGCGGGCATGCCTAAAGCCGTTCCGAGCAAGCCGGCCAACACCAGCCGCCATCCGTTCCTGAACTCGTTGAAGTCTATTCCTTTCAACGGGCACTTCCTGTTTTTCGAAAGTTCGGCAATCGCATCGTTGGGCAAGACACTATGCGCAATGTATCCCTGTCTGCAACCATGCGAGGTTTGCGACAATCTCGGAAACGGCGAATATTGTCGGATGAATGCGGTCAACCGTGAATGTGCTGTCCTTTTGAAGGTCCGCTTTCAGGATGCGGCCGCTACCGGATCAATGACCTGAAGGCGGGCGCAAAGCAGTCGTCGTTGGTTTGGTCACTTTTATTCCTGCTTTTGCCAAATCAAATAATCATCAACGAGAGGGGATAACTAGCGACTCTGCAGTCCACGCTCTGTTCGAGACGTAGTATTGAATAGGCGAGACAAAACAGGCTTTTATTCGGGATTGTAAACATTCGGCCACAATTAAAAATGCCTGAAACCAGCTAATATCGGTGTTTTCAAAGGAACGTTTTCTGGCCATTTCCGGAGACTGTCTTGAGCCTGCCGCATCTTGCTGTCATCGTAAACAGCACCATTTGGTGCGCAGCCGACCAGAACTTGCTGTCAGGATCATTCTCAATGGGCTTAACTTGTCATCGAAAACGCGAAACTGTTTTACTGAAAGGCGTGCCCGAGGACCAAACCGATCTGCCACTTAATGGTCTGCCCTATGCTCCGCCTTCACCAATTCCATTTTTAACCTGGAAGTCTCCAAACCAAGATCGATAAAACGGTGCGCATGCTTCGCCAATGCAGCATTGTTTGACCAGAGGTTCCGCCAGATACCTGTCTTCAGCGATAAGTTCTCGTCCACAACTTCCGAAGAGAAGGACTCGAATGTTAGGTAATCGTCATACCCAATAGCCACCAGTGCATCGAATATCGCGGCGAAATCGATATTGCCCGTTCCCAGGTAGCCGCGATGACTTTCGCCCAAATGCACATAGCCGATCTTATCCCCGGCGTGGCGCAAAGCGAGACTAATATCGGCCTCTTCGATGTTCATGTGAAAGGTATCGAGATGAAGAAAGATATTATCGGAACCCGTATCTTCGATGAAAGCGAGCCCTTGTGAAACCGTATTGAGAAGATTGCTCTCGAAACGATTAACGATTTCAAGATTGAGCGTAATGCCGGCGCTCTTTGCAGTATGTGCCACGTTCGCCAAAGTAAAGGCGCTGGTCTTCCAGGCGCGTGCGGTGGGTGCCTGATCCTGCTTGCCATGGGACGATGATAAGATGCCCGCCAGTTTCTGCCCACCGAGATCACGTGTTAATGCAATTGCCCTCTCAAGTATTGTCACACCGTTAGCAACGACCGATGGATCGTCACTCGACACGTCGCCATCACGCGGAAGGCCCATGCTGACCGCGACACCTAGCCCATAGGCGTCGATCCTTTTGGCGAGCCATGCCACATCGACCTGGCGGGGATCAAGGTAGGAAAATTCGATCAAATCAAATCCCAGTTCTGAAGTCATCTTAAGAGCATCTTCAAGTTCTGCCTGCGACGAGCCTGCGCTCCAGACGAAAGAATGAATTCCAAGCTTGGACATGATCGAGCCTTCTTCGATTCAAGTGAGTGGCAGCCGGAATTTCACCGGCTGCGTGTTTTGTTTGCCCTACTTAGCGCGCCGCGGTCCAGCCTTTATATTCTCCCAAATTGTCTTTGGTGATGAGGACTGGGTCCAGCAGGATCGTAGTCTCCGCAGGTTTTTCACCCGCAAGGAGCATCGCCGCCAGATCGAGCGACTGTCCTGCCATCGTGTAAGGATCCTGGGAAGCTGACGCCTTTATCAGTGAGGTGCCCGTCTTGAGAACAGCCTCGATGTCAGGTGCTCCATCGACTGCTGTGATGATGAATTCCGACCGTCCAAGCTGCTTTGCGGCAAGCTCGGCACCGATTGCTGTCGGATCATTAATCGCAAAAACAGCATCGATCTTGTCAAAGCGCGTCAAAATGCTCTGGAACACTTTCAAGCCGCCATCGCGCGAACCTTCGCCATTCTGATCATCGGAAAGAATCTTGATATCGGGATGTTTTTCCAGCACGCCCTTGCATCCCTTGACGCGGTCAAGGATGGAGGAGGAGGCCGGGCCGTTTATGATGACGTAGTTTCCCTTGCCACCTGTCTGATCGACAAGATACTGGCAGGCGAGTTCACCAGCTTTGATATTGTTGGTCATCACCGTGATGTCGGCACCGGGAGCCGAAACATCAAAGGCTGCGACGAGCACGCCCGCGTCGTGCGCTTTCTTAACGGCAGGCGCGATCGCACTGGCGTCGACCGCGTTCAGCATAATGACATCCACTCCTGCGGCGATGAAACTGTCAACTTGCGATGACTGCTTGTTGAGATCGTAGTCGGCGGAGACCGATGTTACCTGGACATTCGGATTGATTTTTTTTGCCGCGTCTTCAATGCCTTTGATAGTGGCGACGAAAAAAGGGTTGCCGAGAAGTCCGACGGATATACCAACCTTGTTGAGCTCTGCCGCAGATGCTGGCGCTACAAACATCGCTGTCACCGCGACCCCACAAAGCAGTCTTTTAAAATAAACCATGCATTCCTCCATTTGTGCCGTTTCTGCGGGCACCTTTGTGAACCGGTATAGAGCCGGCGTCTCCTGATCGTTCACTACGTCCTGACACCTCCCTGGAGCCGGTATCGGTCCAGAGTGACGGCCGCGATGATGACCAAACCTTTGATGATGTACTGCCATATGTCCGATACGCCCGCGAGAATCAGACCATTGGAGAGAACGGCTATGATCAGCGCGCCGATAAATGTTCCCCAGATAGAACCAACGCCGCCGACAAAGCTCGTACCGCCGAGGATGACCGCAGCAATGGCATCGAGCTCGTAGGACTGCCCCAGCTGCAGGCCATTTGCCGCGTAAAGCCGGGCGGCCGACATTGCGCCGCCAAGGCCGGCAAGCATTCCGGAAACCGAATAGACGAAAACAAGGACGAGGGGCACTTTGATGCCGGTCAAACGTGCTGCTTCAGCGTTCCCGCCAACCGCATAGATCCAGGTACCGAGCACGGTGCGTCGCAAGATCAACCACGACAGCACCACCACAACGACCGCAATGATGACAAGCCAGGGAACGCCTAGAAATTTTCCGTTGCCGATAAATTCGAAGGGCAGCGCAGGGTTGAAGACGGTGGTATCTCCACCGAGGAGCCGTGCAACCCCGCGCACTGCTGTCAGCGAGCCGAGTGTGACAATAAAGGGAGGGAGCCGGATAAAGGCGATCAGAAGCCCATTTGCCAATCCGAACAACAGACCAACGAGCACTGCGGCCGGCACGCCCAGCATGCCAAAGTCCGGAATGAGCGATATGATCACGGCAACCATGGCCGAAACGGCGAGTATCGATCCCACCGAAAGGTCGATGCCGCCTGTCAGGATAACGAAGGTCATGCCCGCCGCGAGCACGGTGTTGATCGACGACTGCTGCATGACAATGGAAAGATTTGCTCCCGTCATGAAGCGCGCATTGATGAGCTGGAAGGCGATGGCGAGGATGACCAGAACAGGCAACATTCCAAGGGCTGCGACAGACGTGCGGATGCGCGAGGGACCCGGTTGTGTGGACGTGGTTGTGGAATCAGTCATGATCCTGCCTGCGAATATGGAGTGAAATCTGGCATCACGCGGAAATCTCCCTGGAATCCATTTGAGTGGACAGGTGCATGATCGCCTCTTGCTGGATGGGATTGTTCGGCGTGGCGGCAATCTCGCCTGCAATGCGCCCTTCGCGCATGACAAGAACGCGATCGGCAATTCCGATGATTTCCGGCAATTCGCTGGAAATGACCAGGATGGCGATCCCGCGTTGCGCTAGTTCGTCGATAAGGCGATAAATTTCTGATTTCGCCCCAACGTCTACCCCGCGGGTCGGTTCGTCGAGGATGACAACGCGTGGGTTGGTTTCGATCAGCCTTGCAAGCAGCACTTTTTGCTGGTTGCCTCCAGAAAGGCTTCCCGTGTTAATGTCGGCACTATGAGTGCGAATGGCAAAATTGGAAATTGCAGCGGTCGCGCGTCGTTTTGCTGCATCGAAATTTAAAATTGAGCCATATTTCGCATCGTCACCGAGAACGCCCATGTTGATATTGTCGCAAATGGTCATATCGAGAAACAGGCCGAGAGCCTTGCGATCTTCGGTCAGGTAAGCAACACCGGCACCGAGCGCTTCGCGGGGCGAACTGATCGAGATCGCCTCGCCATTGAGTTCCACAGTGCCTGCGATACGTTTGTCGGCGCCAAAGATGAGTCTCGCAAGTTCAGTCCGTCCCGAACCGACAAGCCCGGCAAGACCGAGCACTTCCCCTTTGTAAAGGTCAAAGGAGCAATTGTGAACTCGCCTTCCGTCGGACATATCCCGCACGCGCATGGCGATCGGTCGTCCCGCTGCAGGTGGTCGATGCGCTTTCTTATAGAACGATGATATATCCCGCCCGACCATCATCGAAACCAATGCCTTGGCGGAGAGTTCTTTTTTTTCCAGCGTGCCAACATAAGCGCTGTCGCGCAGAACGCTGACCCGGTCGGCAAGTTGATAAACTTCTTCCATACGGTGACTGATGTAGATTATGGCAATACCTTGATCCTTGAGCGCGGCGATGACGCCAAAGAGCTTTTCGGTTTCCCGCGTGGTCAGCGATGTGGTCGGTTCGTCCATAACAATGATGCGCGCCTCCGTTGACAGAGCACGCGCTATTTCGACCAGTTGCCGCTCGCCCAAGGATAGATACTCCACCTTCGTCGATGACTGGAAGCTGACGCCGAGACTGTCCAATAGAGGCTGTACCCGGTCTGCCATTGCAGCCCGATCGACAAATCCAAACCTGGATATCTCCTTACCGAGAAAGATGTTTTGCGCAACGGTGAGGTTGGCCGCCAGGGAAAGCTCTTGATAGATGACGGCTATACCGCTCGACTTTGCCTTTAGCGGATCACCGGTGATGACCGGTATACCGTCCATCAAAATCTCCCCGCCAGGGTCAGCTCTATAGGCGCCCGACAATACTTTCATCAATGTAGACTTGCCCGCACCGTTCTCACCCATCAAGGCATGAACTTCGCCGCTATGAACCGTCAGCGAGACATTGCTCAGTGCTTTTATTGTCCCAAACGTTTTGGAGATGTCGCGCATTTCCAGGAGAGGTTTGCCAGGGACAGTTAACCCATCTGCCGACGTCATGGTGTCCTTTCCAACGGTGCTGAAGCTGCGGCGGCTGACCGTGGCTCCACCGCTTGCCGGCGCCAATTATCCCGATATGAGGCCAGTCCAACTAGGGCCGCCGGCTTGACAGGAATAGGTGGCTTGCCGAGAGGTTTTGCTCCCATTGATTCAAATGCCAGCGCGGCGGCGCCAGTTGCGCTGCCTTCCACATTGCTGCTTTGAACCACTTCCTGTGCGGGACGAAGTTGTGCGAGAAGGGCCCCAAATAGGCCCGAGCGATTGAGGCCACCATCGACGACAAGAGTATTGGCTGACCGGATTTCGTCCAGCGACAGATCTGTCATCAGAACAACATAGAGGAAGGCTGCGGCAGCTCGATCCTCCGGGGTCGGTTCGGGCCCTACCAGCATACCCTTTTGCCCCGGCATCGGTCCGCCCGCAGCAAACGAGGGAAGGGCGAATATCTCGCGCTCGATAACACGCTCAATCTCATGCGGCTCGATGGATTCGGCCCAGCCTTGGCTGATGACATCGAATTCGCGCCCACCCATGAAACGTATCGTTGCAACGGGCTCTCCATCGACACTGACGTTGGCAAGCATGTCCTTACCCGCGTCGAGCGAGCCGAGGGGGCAATTCGGATTGAAAATAATTACCCAGGTTCCCGTGGATACAAGTGTGAAATCAGAAAGCCCAAGCGAACGATAAAAATAAAGTGCAGCATTGCTGTCGTGAACTCCGTTGTGCACGGCAAGTGTCCGCATTGAGCCGTCCGGAAGTTTCAAAGCATAGGAACCGAGCACTGCACCCGCCCGTGCGAACGCAGGCATTTTGCTTTTCCAGCCCATTGCATCGACGAGGCTGCTGAAATCTTTTTGCAACGGCGCCCATAGATGCGAATGGCACCCAAGATACGAAACTTCGTTTATGGGGATCCCGGAAAATTTCCAGCTCCAGAACTGTGGATAGCCAAGGATCGATTTTGTCTTGGCGAAGCTTCCTGGAGACCGTTCTGCAAGCCAAAGCATGTGTCGACCGTAATTGAGGCCGAGGGGAAGCCGTGGCGAAAACGTCTCCGGAAAGCCTGGTATGCGATCGTCAATTCTTGCAGCGATTTCGGTCGGTGGTTCCTGTTCGTAATCCAAAATCGGATGTGTCAGTTCCGTGTCATCGACAAGGGCGAAGGTGCAGCCATGACCAGATATCATGATCCCCGTAATATTGTGAACCGGTGTGGTGTCCTTTAACGCTTGTTGCATCCATTCAAACATGGCGTGCTCGTCAAGTACGGTCAGGTCGTCAACCGTTCGCCATTTTGGCTGTATCCGGCTTTCATGGATGATCCCGCCTGCTTCGTTGAAGACGAAGAGCTTGGTGTTGGTCTTGCCAAGGTCAAATACTGCCAAGCTCATGCATCGCCTCCGTTGAGCTGAGCAATCAGGATTGAAATGCCTTCATCGACGAGCATTTTTGCATCGGCGTCCTTTAGTCCATCATCCGTAATGATCGTGCCAATGCGCGAAAGGGGCAGCGCGATATTTCTGGCGCGGGTGGCGAACTTTCGGCTGTCGGCCAGCACCACGATCTGGTCGGCGCATGTGCTTAGATCCTGAATGGCCTTCACGAGAAGCGGATGCGACTCCTGCAGACCGGACACGCTCACTCCTTGCGTACCAACAAAGAACTTCGTGGCAAAAAAGGCGGGCGCGGCCGCGCCGGCAGATTGAATGATGCCTGGTTCGCGGTGCAGATCCCCGCCTGCCACCACCAATTGGCATGTGCCTCGCTCGCCAAGGTAAGCGGCGAGCGGCATGGAATTTGTGAAGATGCGGATATTGCGTTTGGCAAGACGCACTCCAAGTTGAAAGCAGGTGGAGCCTCCATGAATGATAACGGAATCGCCGTCGCGGATAAGCGTCTCTGCCGTCACCGCTATGGCACGCTTGGCCTCAACCGCCAAATCGCGGTTTTCGTCATAATAGCGGGCCGACAACCGACCTGAAGCTGCTCCTTCAGGTGCGGAGATACCTCCGTAGACCTTACGAACCTGTCCGCCATCGTGCAGCTTGTCGATATCCCGGCGAATAGTAGCAGCGGAAACACCAAGCATTTCCTGAAGGTCTCGCACCGAAGCAAACGGCCGTTCCTTGACGATGTCTATGATCTGCTGATGACGATCTAGATCGTTCACATCTCACTCCCTTGCGGCCGGTCGCCTCCCAAGCGTGACGAAGATTACTCATGACATGGCGCATTTTGTCAAGATGCTGATTGATTTTAATCACTATTGACGTAAGTTCATCTTTCTAGATATTTAGGTCACGACACCGGCGCGATGCTTGCGGGCCGGCGGAGGCAAGGTTGTCCAAGGTTTTAAATCAGGGAATGGTGATGTCAGGCGAACTCGAAGCCCTCAAAAAGCTCTCGTTCAGGTTGGGTACCGACATCACACGGACGCAGGGCGCCGGCGGCAATGTCTCGGTCAAGCGCAATGGTGTCATGTGGGTCAAGGCGTCGGGCACTTGGCTTGCTCACGCACTGGAACGAGACATCATGGTTCCAGTCAAGACAAAGCCCTTGCTTGCAGCAATTGCTGCACGCGACGACCGTGCGGAGAAGGCGACTGATTTCATCGTTGATGAGCTGAATCACGCCAATCTGCGCCCTTCAATTGAAACCAGCTTCCATGCTCTTATCCGGCAGCCCGTCGTGGCGCATTTCCATTGCGTCAACACGATTGCGCGCTGCGTGGTTGAAAACGGCGAAGCGGAAGTCTCGGCTTTGCTGGCATCTTTTGTGCCAGAATTGCGCTTTGCCTTGATCCCCTATTGCAGACCCGGCATCCCACTGGCGCAGGAAATTGCCAAGGTAGTAGATCGCGATCCGGATATTTTGGTCCTGCAGAACCATGGCATCATCATTGCAGGGCAATCGGTGGACGAAGTGGGTGACCGTATCGAAAAGGTCACAGCTGCTCTTGCCACACCGCGCCGCCACCCCTCCAATGCCGATCATCCGTGGCTGGAAGAGGCTGCTGAAGGGAGCGCGTACCGCTTGCCTGTCGATCTTCAAATTCATGACTTGGCAATGGATGCCGCCGGACTTGAACTCGCTCTTGGCGGAGCTCTCTACCCCGATCACATCATTTTCCTGGGGCGGACCATTGGCGTCATCAACGACACAATCACGATCGAAACCCTGTTGAAGGAGAGCGCATCGTCGGGACAACCTTTACCCAAGCTCGTTGTGGCGCCTGGCAAGGGGACCCTGCTTTTGCGCGATCTGACTGCCGGCGGCGAGACTATGGCGCGCTGTCTAGCGGAAGTCGTCACACGCATTCCCGAAGGGGCACAACTTTCTTACTTGCGTGCCGAACAGGAAGCGGAGCTATCAAATTGGGAGGCCGAACAATATCGCCAGGCCCTCGACCGGGAAATGGCGAGACAATGAACCGGAACCGGGCGATTGCCGTTGGCATTGATCTTGGCACATCTGGCGTGCGGGTCGCGGCGCTTTGCGAGCAAGGCAATATTGTCGGCATGGCGCTGTCGTCTTACGGTTCGGCCGAGGAACGTCGAAGACCCGAGGCTTGGTGGCGTCACGTGCGACATTCGTTAAAGCAACTTGCAGCAGAAGTTCGCCTGGATGGTATTCGTGGCATTGCGGTCGATGGGACGTCCGGGTCACTTCTTGCTGTTGATGCAGCTGGCAAGGCTTTGGGTGAAGCATCGCTCTACAACGATGTTTGCCAAGATACCGCCGTTTTGGCTGCCGTCGATACACACGCACCCATCGACAGCGCTGCACGGGGCCATACCTCGCCCCTCGCGCGCGCCCTATGCCTTCAAAAACGAGGGGGTATTGCGCAAGTCGTCCATCAGGCTGACTGGATTGCGGCTCGAATAGTTGGTGACGGCTTGATTGTCAGTGATGAAAACAACGCTTTGAAGACAGGTTTTGATCTGGATACACGCTCCTGGCCCGAGTGGATGGAACGGACGGGATTTGATCGTTCTTTATTGCCCATTGTCTACGGCGCCGGAACGCCCATCCGGACTGTTTCTCCCAATGCGACGATGGTCGATTTCCCCAAGGACGCCATGATCTTTGCGGGAACCACGGATGGATGCGCTTCCTTTCTCGCAACGGGAGCAAAACAACATGGCGAGGCGGTTACGTCACTCGGCTCGACGCTTGTGATCAAGATCGCGTCCCATAGGCCAATCGATGCTCCGCAATACGGCATCTATAGCCACCGTGTTCGGGATATGTGGCTGGCTGGTGGTGCCTCCAACACGGGTGGGGCGGTGATAAGGAGCTTCTTCGCCGATGACCGCCTCCGCGAACTGAGTGCGGGCGTATCTCCTGATCAGCCAACCGGTCTTGACTACTATCCGCTCCTCGAGCCGGGCGAGCGTTTCCCGGTTAACGATCCTGTGATGGCGCCTCGCCTTACGCCGCGTCCAAGCGATGATGTCAAATTTTTCCAGGCTATTTTGGAGGGAATAGCCGCTGTCGAAAAACAAGGATATGACCGGCTGCATGAGCTCGGCGGCCCGTCCGCCACGTCTGTGCGGACGGTTGGCGGGGGAGCAAAGAACAAAGCCTGGAGCCGGATTAGACAGAACAAAATGCAAGTGCCGTTTGTTGAAAGCTTATCTGCTGAGGCGGCCGTTGGAACGGCGCGGCTCGTTCTGATGGGACTGCAAAACTCATGAACAATCACGTCACGCTCGAGGACTTGGCTGAGTGCTATGATACCTTCTTTATCGACCAGTTCGGTGTACTGCTTGACGGGGTCAAAGCCTATCCTGGCAGTATCGAGGCGCTGCATTGGCTCAAGTCCCGTTCGAAGGAAATCGTCATCCTGTCTAATTCGGGCCGGTCCGGCGCCTACAACACACACAGGCTGGTTGCGCTGGGCTTTGACGCGTCGTCGTTTGATCATTTCGTGACATCCGGTGATGTTGCCCGCCATCTCATCACCAGCGGCGCCCTTGTCATTCCCGCAGGGGCAGGACCGCGTTGTCTGACCATCTCGGTTGCCAATGATAGCACCCTTGCGGACAGTCTTGGTTTCACACGCACAGACAGCGGGCATGACGCTGACCTCGTGGTGATCGCCGGCAGTGAGGCCGATCGAGTTCCGATGCAGCGATATCAAGACCTTCTCGCGCCCGCGGCTGCCCGCAAAACCCTGTGCGTTTGCACCAATCCCGATATCAACATGCTGACGGGGAAAGGGTTGGCGCCGGCTGCTGGCGCGATTGCAAAGCTGTACGAAGAAATGGGCGGCCCGGTTATGCGTATCGGTAAGCCCTACCGCGATATCTATGATTATGCCTTACATATCGTCAGGCAAAAGGACAAATCGCGCATTGTCGCAATCGGCGACAGTGTCGAGCATGATATTGTCGGCGCCAACCGTTTCGGAATAGCTGCTGCACTGGTCAGAACCGGAGTTTTGGCTGATACTTCCGTATCACAGCTCCAGCGCATATCGATGGATCTCAATGTTGATTTCCCTGAGATCTTGCCAAACTTCGCTCGTGAGATTGCGTCGTGTTGAAGGGGCCGCGGGTTTGAGGGTCGGCACCTTCAAGGCGCCCATCTAGGTCGAACTAGGGCCAATCACTCTCAACATCAATGTCGCAATTGACCGCGTGACGCAACGTGCGCAACCCCTCGAAGTCGTTCCGCAAAATAGGATCTTCGACCCCAGCGTCCCGGATCGCGGTCAGCTTGACCACGGCCTCTTTCCAGTTCCAGGCCCCATTGGGGTCGATCATGATCAGCGATCCCTTTTGGCACTGATTCCTGCAGCAGGTCGAGCCGTTTGGAGTGTTTTGTCTCGTTCCAAATGTGCGTTAGAGAGGATCGCGCCTATGTCTCGTTTGTGCCAGGTCTGCCGCCTTTCCGTGCTTCGAAAATCGCATAATGGCTCATCCGGAACCGCTTTAGGCGATTGTATTGAGTGGGTCTGCGGTTCGATTCCGCTCAAGGCGTGCAAGTTTCGTTACGAGTTTCCTGCAAACCACCCCAACTGGGTGGCCAGTCCCTCCCTATAAAGAAGCAACGGTCTCAGCGTGCATGCTCACTGGGTAGACGAAATGATATCCATGATTAAGTCCGCCAACGGTCGCTCGTTGCCGTCGAAGCTTTGGATCATAGCGTCCAGAACACGCTCCCTTACAAGTTCCTCGGCGCCGAACGGCAACCCGGCATTATCCGTCAACAGGTATAAGAACGCCAGCTGAGTTCGGCCGTTGCCTTCTCGGAACGGGTGGATCGCGTTGACTTCCGCAAGAATGTGAGCGGCATTCGATGCAAATTCCGGCGGTAGCATATCCATGAGGAAATTCAGCCGTTCAAGAAATGCAAATGCCGCCTTCATCTGTTTGTCGATGTATTCGGGATAGCAGAACCAGTTGCCGCTCTTACCAATGCGAATGGTTCGCGGCTGACCTGCCCATTCATAGACGTCCTGAAACAGATGGTGGTGGAGCGCCATATAGTGCGGGTAATCGAGCCGGCCGTATGGAAACTCTTCATCCGCACGGATTAGGAACAGTGCCAGCTCTGCTTCGTCTAAATCGTCTTGATTCTGTAAACCAAGTTTGTTGCGCAGGACCGTCGTGCCCGGGTAACAGAGCGGGTCGGATTCGGCGGTATAGACCACTATTTGCGCTTGGTTTTTGCCAGCTGCTCTTTGACTAAAGTACGACGTTCGTCGCCGGTTTTACCTCGAGACTCAGCTAACGCCGTTGCCATCCGTGGCGTCAGTTTCATGCCCTCGACGGCACTTATTCTTTCGCCGCGCGTACTGGTAAGCGTCCAACTACTTTTAGTAGTTCCACGGGCCGGATGATGAAGACTGTGATTTTTCATGAGGTGAAGTTTACAACAGCGCGCGGAACCTGGGCAATAGGAATTTTCAAGGCGACTTCGCTCGTCAAGGAAGCCTTGCCGGCTCGCTTAGAGACATTGTAGACTTAAGGAATCAATCAAAAACGGTCGAAAATCCGCTATTATCGGCATTTTCAAAGGAACGGTTGTTGCTGCGCGGCAACATTGTACTATGCCGATTTGGGAGACGGTCAAAGATCGAGCGCAGGCTACATCATTGTACGAATTCCCGAGAATATTCGTTCAAGCCGTATAAACTCGATTGTACGGCTAAATGGTGAGCGGGTGCAGCGTTCTCGATATTCGACTCCCGTACTCATTTCCTGGAGGCACAATCATGCGTATTGCGATTCTCGGAGCAGGGGCCGTCGGTGGCTATTTTGGGGCGCGGCTGGCGGTTGGCGGCGCGGATGTGACCTTCGTTGCGCGCGGCGCCCATCTTGCCGCCATTCAAAGGGACGGGCTGCGTGTAATCAGCCAACGTGGCGACGTCCATCTGCGGGACGCCAAGGCAGTTGACGATATCAGCAAAGTCGGTGAGGTCGACCTTGTCATCGTCGGGGTGAAATTATGGGACACGGAACTAGCCGCCGTCACACTCAAGCCATTGGCCGAACAAGGCGCGGCGATCCTCTCCTTGCAGAACGGCGTCCATAAGGACGAGGTGTTGCGTGAACACGTACCACCTGAAGCTGTTATCGGTGGACTCTGTTATATCGCAGCCGTAATCGCTGAGCCGGGTACCATCCGGCACGACGGAACAATGCAACGCATCGTGTTCGGGGAATATGACGGAACCCGCACCGCCCGGCTCGAAGCTTTCTATCAAGCCTGTATCGCCGGCGGCATCGACGCCGATATCAGCAATGCGATTGAACGGCTGATCTGGGAGAAATACGTCTTTCTCGTCGGACTATCGGCAACAACAGCGGCTATCCGCCAAACCATTGGGCCAATTCGGGAACATCCCGCTGCCCGTGCCCTCTTGTTTGACATCATGAACGAGACTATTGCCGTCGGGCGGGCAAAAGGCGTGCCCCTTACGCCGGACTTTGCCGAGGACCGGCTGGCCTTTTGCGATACACTTCCGGCTTCGATGACATCGTCGATGTATCATGATCTTGTTCGCGGCAAGCGGATGGAGTTGGCGTGGTTGAGTGGCGGAGTTGCCGCCTTGGGAGAGGAACTGGGCATACCGACACCCATGAACCGGGCGGTCGCCAGAATCCTGCATATATACGCTTCCGGGAACGCAGGCGCGGGGAGTGCGCCGGGTTAATCTTGCTCCGAAGAGATGCGGGCATTTCGGCCGATGTTTCATGGCGGCGCTCCGCAGATTGCGACAATCGGCGGCTTCGAGGGCAACTTGGACCTAAGCACAGTTCCAGGCCCGTCACCCCGGTCGCGGGATGAAGGCCCGCCACGGCGAGAAGGCGTCCAGTTTCCACCTTGCAGGCGATGTTTTGATCATCGAGCGTGCCATGCGCCTTCAACGTGATGTATGCGTTCTTCGGATCGGTTTTGTAACCTTCCTTGATCGGCGCCTGAATGGCGCGCAGTGCGGCAGCATCCATAGTGATTGACCTTCCCTTTTCGACCGCCGTTCTTTTAACATATCACGTCGTCGTGCGCTGATCCGATAGCAGGAAGTCGAGTTCTCAAGTGTTGCTCTGTGTCAGCAAACTATCAAGGGAAAACCGTTCCACTGGCAGGCATTGGAACTTCACCATCAAAAACCATTATCCGGCAAGAGGCAAATACACTTGTGAGTGGTGACCCAAAGGGTTCAAGTTGGTATGCTCCGGTGATCGAAATCGCCGAAGCTGGATCAGGCAAAGGGGTTGAAATGAGCGGAGCGAGGTTTGAGAACGTTGAGGCCTGCGTCTTCGATGCCTACGGGACGCTGCTCGACTTTAATTCTGCTGCCGGGCGGGCGAAAGATACCCTCGGTGAAAAGGCAGATGCTTTGTCGAGTCTATGGCGTCAAAAGCAGCTTGAGTACACATGGCTGCGCTCGCTGATGGGCGCCTATGCGCCATTTTGGCAAGTGACAGGCGAAGCGCTGGACTATGCCATGGAAGCACTTGCCATCGCCGACGATGAATTGCGTCAGCGACTTATGCAGCTCTACCTCGCGCTCGATCCATTCCCGGAAGTTGCCGCGACATTGAAGATCCTGAAGCAAGCGGGGATAAAGACGGCGATACTGACCAACGGATCACCTCAGATGATCACAGCCGCCTGCCGCAATGCAGGCATCGATGTCTTCCTTGATGCTATTTTGTCGGTTGATGAAGTCCAAGTCTACAAGCCGCACCCGTCCGTCTACCAGCTTGCCGTTGACAGGCTCGGTGTTGCCAAGGAGCGCATCTCCTTTCAATCCTCGAATTCCTGGGATGCCGTTGGCGCGTCGCATTTCGGATTCCAGGTCGCATGGTGCAATCGTTACGATCGGCGGTTTGATCGCCTGCCGGCACAGCCCGACGCAGTCATCAAGAGCCTGACGGAACTACCGCTCCTCATTGGTATAGTGTGAGTACAGATTTCTGCCGACATTGGCGCATTTTTGTCGCCTCGTCTGATTGAAGCGCTGATGGATTTTATCCGGCCCGCTCTGCCAGCGGTGCTGCCTCCGCCCGCTTGCGCCGAATAGCTTCAGCGATAAAGACGCGGGACAGGGCATGGTAAAGCGGTTCGTGCGAAATCATCCGCGCCGTGCCATAGCCGAGCATCGAGGTGCACATCAGCCCGATGACGCTGTTATGGCTTCCCGTCATTTCGAGAATGATGACAAAGGCCGTCATCGGTGCCTGCACGACGCCGGCAAAGTAGCCTGCCATGCCGAGGATTGCCGCAAGACCGATATTGCTGCCGAGCAATTGTCCAACGGCGCTGCCGAAACCGGCGCCGACCGAAAGCGAAGGCGCAAATATGCCGCCGGGAATTCCGGAGATCATCGACAGAAAACCCGCCAGTAATTTTTCGAGAAAATAGTACCAGGGCAGGGCGTTTCCCTCCACCGCGCCACGAGCCTGTTCATAGCCGGTACCAAAGGTCATTCCGCCTGACAAAATGCCGACTATGGCAACCGCAAATCCGCAGATGACAGCCAACAGGATCATCCGGTGCAGGGGCTTTGATATCGCCCAGCGGCGGATCCTGCGAGAAGCCTTGAGTGCGGCCGCGCTGAAGCCAGCACCAAAGGCGCCGCCGCCTACGCCGCACAGGATCACCAGGAGCCAGTCGGAAAACCCGGTCGATGCGCCAGCCGATTCGCCGAAATACGTATAGTTGCCGACAAGCGCGATGGCCGCGAGACCCGACAGGATTACCGCCGTCAGGACGAGACCATTGGCACGCGATTCATAAGAACGTCCCATCTCCTCGATGGCAAAGACAATGCCGGCGAGCGGTGTGTTGAATGCAGCGGCGACGCCCGCAGCTGATCCGGCCACGATCAGTCCGCGCGCGTGGGCCATTTTACCCCAGCGCGCCGCCTGCAACATCAGTGATGCACCCACCTGAACTGTTGGCCCCTCGCGTCCGATGGAAGCGCCACAAAAAAGACCGACGATGGTAAACAGAATTTTGCCGGCGACCATCTTGAGGGAGAGCAGACGGGCACGATCGTCATCATCGGTCAGGTGCCTTGCTGCGATAGCTTGCGGGATGCCGCTCCCCTGGGCATTTGGAAAAAAACGCATCGCCATGAAAGCGCAAAAGCCAAAGCCAAGCGGCGTGATGATCAATGGCAGAAATGTCGTCCAGCCATGTGTCCCGGTCATGAGGTGAAAGAGATGTTGCGCCATATCGGCGAGTTTTGCGAAAGTGACACTGATGACACCAATTGCCAAAGCCCCGGCCCAAAACACCAGTCGCGGTCGCCAAACCCGCCTGTTTCCCCACATGGCCTGAGACCGGCGCAGGACAGAGTTCTTTCGGTAGATTGGGCGCACAATGGATCCTGCAGTTTATACGACAGCAACGTTCTATCCGAAGTCCCACCTAGCACAGGGAGGCCCCGTCGTGCCAGCGCGGATGGGACAGATCGTGCCGGCGTCCCACATATATCGAGCAGGTCTCGTCGCACGATCGATTTTGTCGAATGCGGTGGAAATGCCTGTTCTCGCCGCATGGCAGCGGAAGCGCAATCCGAACGAGAAGGCGACGCTTCAATCGATTATTTCGCAGACTTTTCGCGGCCGCGGCCAGCACGTATGTGATCGATCAGGTGGCGACAGGCGCCATGGACATGCCGCTCTGTGAATGCCGCCGCCGCATCAGCGTCCCGTGATCTGACAGCCGCCAGTATTCCTCGATGTTCCTCCAAGCACTCGGCCCACCGACTACGGGTAAGCGGGTAGCGCTTGTTGAGCATGAAAAGAATTTCACGGTAGCGCTCCTCCATATCGATGGCCTCGCGATTGAAGTGGCCAGCATAAGACACGCTATGAAACCGCTCATTCAGAGTACGATAGGCTTCGTGATCGCCGTCAAGTTGCTCGATCTCATCCTGGATTGCTTCCATTTCCGCAATCTGTGCTTTTGTGGCATTCGCTGTGAACCATCGGATCATGTACGGTTCGATCAAAGCGCGGATATCGTAGATGTCCCGGGCAAAATGCTCTCCGACGGAGCGAACCCTTGCACCACGGTTTTGCGAGATGACGACAAAGCCTTCACCTTGCAATTGGTGCAAGGCCTCGCGCACAGGGTTGCTTGAACTGTCGTAGCGACGAGCGAGCTCAGCGACCACCAATCGCGTTCCCGCATCCAACTGGCCGTCGATGATGTCCTCGCGAATTCGGTGATAAAGCGGACGTTCGTTGTTTGCGACGACGCCTATGCTGCGCCCGATCAGAGCGATGTCACCCATGTGTTCCTCGCGATTTATCTGCAGGATTCCATTTCACGGAAGCGACTTCATGGCAAGCCCTATCGTGAATTCACCTCAAATTGCGTACAATCGTTGACAAGATGCGTATAATAAGGTTACGCGGTTGGTTGAGGAGTGAGTGAAGGAGGAGGTCTATGCTGCGCAATTTGATTTTCCGAACGATGGAAATGCTGATGGTCGCGTGCCTAGCGGCCATGGTGACAATGGTCTTCACCAATGCGGCTCTGAGAAAACTTTCGGACTATGGGCTGACCCTGTTTGGTGGTGGCATAACCGTTTCGGAAGAGCTGTCGCGGATTCTTTTCGTTTGGCTGACATTCGTCGGTGCAGTGGTCGTCGCGGGTCAGTGGGGGCATCTGGGCGTCGAGACACTCGTAGGGAAACTACGCGGGCGTGCCCGGATCGCCGCAATGTTCACATCCGATATTCTCGTGTTGGTCTGTTGCGCTGTATTATTCATCGGCACATGGAGGCAGGCACCGATCCATGCGGACAACATCGCGCCGGTGACCGGAATGCCGATGATCTGGGTCTATGGTGCAGGTTTTATCACCAGTATCGGGATTGGATTGATCGTTGTCGGGCGTGTTTTCCGCGTTCTGACAGGAAGGATCACGGACCAGGAACTGCGTCAGTTCGCCGGCGAAGTCGACGATCCGAATGGTCTTCCGAAGGGGCACGTCGAATGACGTCTCGGTCTCAATTGACAGAAAATACCCACCGTCTGAAAAAGGTCGTCCCATGACCGTCGAAATTTTTCTGGTAACGCTTGTCGGGGCAATGGCTATCGGTGTGCCGGTGGCATTCTCGCTGATCGTCTGCGGTCTGGCACTCATGCTTTATATGGGCATCTTCGACAGCCAGATCGTGGCGCTTAAGCTGATCGAAGGGGCCGATAATTTTCAACTCCTCGCATTGCCTTTCTTTTTACTCGCCGGCGAATTGATGAATGCTGGCGGCCTGTCCAAACGCATCATTGCATTTGCCATTTCACTGGTGGGCCATCTGCACGGCGGCCTCGGCTATGTGGCGATCTGTGCCGCAGTCATTATGGCGGCGCTGTCCGGCTCGGCGGCCGCAGATACCGCAGCGCTCGCAGGCATTCTAATCCCCATGATGCGTGCAGCAAATTACAATATCCCACGCTCGGCCGGCTTGATCGCTTCAGGCGGCATTATTGCACCCGTCATACCGCCATCGGGTGGGTTCATAGTCTTCGGTGTTGCTGCAAACGTTTCCATCACCCAGCTTTTTCTAGGCGGTATTTTCCCAGGCTTGCTGATGGCATTTTCGTTGATCTTTGCTTGGGCGTTCGTGGCGCGCCGAGACAAGGTGCAGACCTTCCCTCGACAGACATGGGTCCAGCGGGCGCGTGCCTTTCGAGACGGGATATTTGCGCTCTTCATGCCGGCGATTATTCTTGGCTGTATCAAGTTCGGCTGGGCAACGCCGACAGAAGCCGCTGTGTTCGCAGCCGTCTACGCCCTGTTCGTCGGCATGTTTGTCTATCGTGAACTGAAGCCTCGCGAACTTTACGGCGTCTTTCTCATGGCAGCAAAGACGTCTGCCGCCGTGATGTTTCTCGTCGCTGCCGCTCTCATCTCAGCCTGGCTGATCACGCAGGCAAACATCCCGGCCGAACTAGGTTCGCTCCTCGAAGGCTTCGAGGATAGCCCGCGCCTCATGATGTTTGTGATGATGCTGCTGGTAATCGCTGTTGGAACCGCCCTTGACTTCACACCGACCGTTTTGATCCTGACGCCGATCCTGATGCCGATCGTGCGAAAGGTTGGCATCAACGAGGTATATTTTGGTGTGCTCTTCATCATGAACAACGCCATTGGCCTGATCACGCCGCCGGTGGGCATTGTTCTCAATGTTGTATCGAGCGTCGCGCGTGTTCCCATGAGCGCCGTGATGCGTGGAGTAGTGCCATTCTTTCTGGCCCAATCGGCTGTGCTGTTCTTTCTGGTGCTGCTTCCGGAATGGGTAATCGCGCCGCTCAATTTTCTGCGTGACCGGATCACCTTTGGCGAAATGCTCGCCAGGATGTTTGGTTTTTGATCAACCGTGGGACGGGAGGTCCCGAAAGAGGAGAAGAGTAGTAATGAAAAAGTTTTTGATGTCGCTTATGGCCCTGACGGCCACGACCATGATGACGGCGCCAGCAAAGGCCGAATTCCGGGAATTGACAATCAGGCTTTCCAGTGGTGTCGGCGAGGGACATCCAGTTGTCGCCGGCGTCGAGGCGATGAACGTTTGCCTCGCGGACAGATCTGGCGGCGCGATGAAGGTACAGGCTTTTTTGGGTGGAGCACTTGGCGGTGATTTGCAGGCGACGCAGTCATTGCGGACCGGCACATTGGAAATGGTCGTTACCGCCACCTCGCCTCTGGTCGGGATTGCACCGGTCCTCGGCGTCTTTGATCTGCCCTTCCTCATTGGCACCGAGTCAGAAGCTGATCGGCTTCTCGACGGAAAATTCGGGAAGATGATCTCTGACAGATTGCCCCAGCACGATCTTGTCAATCTGGCCTATTGGGAGAACGGTTTCCGCAACGTCGCCAATTCGAAACATCAGGTCGCGTCGGTCGATGACCTGAAGGGTCTGAAAATCCGGGTGATGCAGAACAACATCTATCTCGATACATTCACGACGCTCGGAACGAATGCGGTTCCTATGGCTGGTGGCGAAGTTTTCTCTGCACTTGAAACGCATGCGATCGATGGCCATGAGAATACGATCCCTGGGCTCGATGCGTCGAAGATGTACGAGGTGCAAAAATACCTTTCTCTGACGGCGCACGCGTATTCGCCGTTCCTCGTGCTCTATTCCAAACCACTGTTCGACAAACTGAATGCCGAGGAACAGGCGGCTGTGAAAGACTGCGCCCAAGTCGGAGCCAAAGCACAGCGAGAGGCTTCACGTAAATCGGCCGTGGCTTCTCTTGCGCATATCAAGGAAGAGGGCATGGAAGTTGTGACGATGACGCCTGAGGAAATCGCTCGTATGCGCGAAGTGGTTGCCCCTGTCTACGAAAACCACAAATCCATGATCGGCGCGGATGTGATCGATGCCGCGACGGCCGAATTGGCGAAGATGCGCCAATAGTGTCCGGGCGTCTCTGACCGCCCTGCTTTTGTGCTGCGCTCACATTTGTGGAGCGCAGCAATCCCTTCCAAGCGCCAGAGAGGTTCTCCGTGAAGATTTCCGCCATCAAGACCTACCCGATCTGGGTGGGCGACAGGAACCAGTTGATCCTGAAAGTGGAAACCGATGAGGGTTTGTCTGGTTGGGGTGAATCAGGCCTGTCCAGCCGCGAACTTGCCGTGGCAGGTGCAGTTCGGCATTACGAACAGTTTTTGATTGGGCGTGATCCAATGCTTCCGGGTCCGCTCTGGCAGGAAATGTATCGCAGCCAGTATTTTGAGGGCGGCCGGGTTCTGGCTGCCGCCATATCGGCGATCGACATCGCATTACACGACATCCGAGGCAAGGCACTGGGAGTTCCGGTTCATCAACTCCTCGGCGGCAAGCACCGGGAGAGAGTACCGACATTTGGATGCGTCCGCTCGGACACGATCGGAGGCCTGAAAGAAGCGGCATTCGCGGCGCAGGAGGCGGGCTGGGACTGCCTGCGATTAGGTTGGCTGAACGATGCACAGTCGCCATACGAGCCACGGGAGCATATCTTCCAGATGGCGAAATGGATGACGGAGATACGGGATAGTCTTGGCGTGGGGGTTGTGCTCGGGATCGACTACCATCATCGGCTAAGCGTCGCCGAGGCTGCTTCATTCTGCCAGCGCATGCCGCGAGGTACACTGGATTTCCTGGAGGAGCCAATACGCGACGAAACACCTGCAGCATATGCCGCGCTGCGTACAATGACCGAGATACCCTTTGCCATTGGCGAGGAGTTCGCTTCCAAATGGCAGTTTCTGCCTTACATCGAGCAGGGCTTAACGCAATTTGCCCGGCTGGACATCTGCAACGTGGGAGGGTTCACCGAAGCGATGAAAGTCGCCGGTTGGTGCGAGGCGCATTACATTGATCTCATGCCGCACAACCCGCTTGGTCCAATCTGTACGGCAGCTACGGTGCATTTGTCGGCTGCTATTCCCAATCTTTCGTACGTCGAATGTTGGGATACGCCTCTTGAAAGCATGGCGCGGCAGGAATCGGATATCTTTGCAATGCGTATGGACCTATCCGGCGCAACCTACCTCGTTCCGAATGCACCTGGTCTCGGCATTGAGGTTGATGAAGTCGCGCTTTCTCGTGCGGAGCCTTTCCGTTTCTATGAGATGCCTCATATCCGGCGACCCGATGGCTCCATTACGAACTGGTAGCCTGGAGGGGAAAATTGCACTTGAGTGTGTGCGGATTAACGGCTGACTTCATGTGAGGAAAATTCAAGACGCGGCACATCTCGAAAGCTGTCCGCTGGGTGATAGCGATGTTGAACGTCATTGAGATTTGGCCGCGATGGGTTCAGATCTCATCAAGGCAGGCCTTTGAAATATCCATGAGCCATAGATAGCATCATCTACCCGTCATTGCGGTAACTAAATTGATGCTATCGATGACCGAGATGGGCCCACACCGGTCATTGGCCGTCACAAAAATCCGCCGCGAAACTCCAACTTTAGTGACAGAGTTCCGCGACGAGAATTCTCAATCCCTTTCAGGGAACGCAGGTGCGTCGCAAAAATCGGTATTTATGCGACAGCTTTGGGTCGGCCATTGCTCATCAGCTCGATGAGTCTTTGGAGACGAGCCACCACGTCATTGATTTGCAAGAGTTGCTGCTTCTGTTCGATACTGGTCGATAGCAAAGGGGCGACGGTGTCGGCTAACAGGCTGGGATTTCCGATCGAAGGTAGGCTGAACCTGGCTTTGGATCCCGGCGGTAGTGCAGAAAAATCGACCTCGGCGTAGATCTGGTACGCATCGAGAACCGCACTCGACAGAGCGGCTGCCTCCGTCGTCTGGCCGCGTTCGTCGTCAAACGGCGTAACCTCCGCCGCCAGGAACCCGTCATCGGTCAGCCGGGCCATGCCTGTTCGCTGAAGCCCGCAGACGGTAACCTTGAGGGCCCCGTCCACCTGTGTCTGGCGATCGACCACGTTTGCTATGACTCCCACTGGATAGAGGGCTTCAAGTGTGCTGGGATGATCGTCGCCGCCATGCCTTTGGGCGACAACGAGAACGCGCCGGTCGCTGGCAAGAGCGTGTTCCACGGCCTGTCGGGTTTTCTCGCGTGCCACGAAAATCCGCGAGATCATGTGCGGAAACAGGATCAAGTCCCGCATAGGAATGAGGGGGATCTCCGCCCCCGCTGGAATAGACGTTTCGGCACTGACCGATTTCGCTGTCGGCTGCGTCGCTTGGATCGTTGCGGCCAATACGTTCCAATCTCGAAAGCCAAGAATTCGAGCAACGAGCTCCTGGCTCTCACTGTTGGTGAAGATGACAGATTTGGCGTGAAGCGCTTCACGTAGGGTTTTCGCCATAGCTTTGGCATCGCGGAAATTGCGCATGGGATGATCCTCTGCATAAACGAACGGAAAGCGTCAGGGGCTTGCGTTGCTGACCCGTTCGTTCGGGCAAAGGGAGCCATAAGCGGCTCGATACATTCACCGTACCCGAGGGGGCGCAAGCAGCAGGTCGTATCCACCGAGGACCAATTCTGCGCAGAAGGTTGTTGCCTGTCAATCTTAGGCTGGGCGATAGTCCGTTTTGGGGTCGGAAGCCGCCGCTCCTCTGTGGAGTTGCTGCAAAATTTAAACGATTGCGTAAAGTTTGCTTATTGTTTTCTCGCTAACATTTTCTCCATACCGGGGGACTAAATGAGCAAGCAGCCTAGATTGATCAGCAGCAATAGCCCAAAAAAGAAAGGGGCGACGTATTCAGCGCCCTCAAGTTGGAAAGATCGCCTGAACTACGAGCATACATCCAAACCAAAAAACATCTGGGCAGCGACCGTTGTCCTGCTCGCGATTGTGATGTTCCCGACCTATGCCCCCATTGTCATTCCGGACAATGCCTCGGCGAATGCTGTCGCATTCGTCGGACAAACCATCAGCCGTCAGCAACTATATGTCGTGGACGGCGACACGATCCTTTACAACCGTGAGAAGATCAGGATCGCAAATATCGACGCTCCAGAAATCGGCAGGCAAAATGCGAATCCGAGCTGAAGCGAGGATTGGATGCGAAGGCCGCTCTTAAGGAACTCCTCGAAGGCAAGAAATTCCAGATCGCCCGGGGTGATCCTAAAACGGGCAGGATGACCGACAGACACGGAAGAACCCTTGCTGTGATCTCAGTTAACGGACGCGACATCGGCAACTCGCTTATACAGCGCCAGCTGGCTCGTCAGTGGACGGGCAGGCGGATGCCATGGTGCTGAATGATAAGCTTGCCTTCAACTTTCTAAGCCAAAGGCTCACCGATGCACAATGAAATGCATATGGTAAACGCAGTTCCAACATTCGATCCGTCAGCGTTCCATAGCCGACGAAACGCTCAGAGGGCTCTGTTGGATGCGCCTCGAGTATTATGCCGATGTCCATGGTCGTTTATCCCCCATCGCTTGGCGCCACTATCTTGTAAAACTGCTCCGGGTGTTCTCGATCTGTGCTTTGAAAATCGCATAATGTCTCGTATGGGACACCTAAAGTAAAGCGCCGCATTAGGGCCAAAAGGTGCCAGACACGACGTCTGTGAATTAAGTTCGGTGTGCTTCCGCAGACCGTGTGGGGCCCAATCGATTCAAAGCCAGCATCGACTCAAAGTATGCGGACGTTTTCGGCTTTCGATTTTCCAGTCTTGCGATCTTGCCCCAAATCATAACTCACACGTTGCCCTTCGCTCAACGAGTCACCCTGAAGAGCGGACACGTGCACGAACACGTCCGTACCTCCACTTTCGGGCGTGATGAAACCGAACCCCTTCTCTGCATTGAAAAACTTAACAGTGCCGTTCGCCATAGATTTGTCCTCGAAGGTTCAACAGCTGGTTGCCGTTGGAAAAAACCTATAGCCGTTGAACTACATTCGCAATGCGTTCGCGCCGCGGGGACAACATATCAATTATTTTCGGAGGGCGCGAAGCCGACTTGTATAATCGGCCAGCCTCGTTGTTCAGTACCGCTGCTGCCGATGGCAGATCTAACACCTTGGCTTGTAAGCGGAGTGCTCGCATGGGTATGCTGGGTACCAAATCTTGTTGTTGCCGAGTTCATTGCGCGCCAAGGCCTTCGTAAGCGGCAGATGCCGATCATCGCCGAAAGTTCTATGGCCTGCTCCGTCATTTCTCAATCCTAGCAAAGACACCGTCAGTTGAAGATCCGCAGTGCGAAAGCAGCGTCCTGCGATCACCCAGAACGATCGCATTTTGCAGCAAGCGGACATTCAAGGCCCAGGATCTTGTCGGGGAACTGTGGCAGCGGCATGGCTGTGCCATCCTGCCGGTCACCCATGACGTGGAAGAAGCCGTTCTCCTCGCTGATCGCGTCCTGGTGATGAAAGATGGTGTTATTGCTCATGAGGAACGCATAGCCATGCGTCGTCCGCGCGACATTGCCGATCCGGCACGTATACGCGGCGATCTTCTGGACTGGTTGGGCGTGCGTCACGGAAAGGATCGCGATGGTTGGGCCCTATGACTAATATTAGCACAACCGTGAGCAGTCATACACTGGCACTGACCGCCGATGTCGCGTCATCGGAGGCGGACTTGCCGGGACCGGAGCGACGATCGTTAGGATCACGAACATGGCAGAAACACTCGCCCGAATTCAACAGGGCGGCCATCCTCATGACCTGAAAACTTAACCTGATATCACCATTCAAGGGATTTCGCTCAGAACCTTGTCGAGGGTGATAGGCAGATCCCTAACTCGCGTGCCTGTAGCATTGAAAACGGCATTGGCGACAGCGGCCGCAACACCGGTAATGCCAATTTCGCCTATTCCGCGCGCGCCGAGAGGCGACCGCGGATCGGGGATACCGGTCCAGATCACGTCGATCTCCGGCACGTCGAGGTGGCTGGGGACGTGATAGTCGGCGAGAGAGGCGTTCATGATCCTTCCACTTCGCTCGTCAAACAAGGTCTCTTCCGTCAGAGCAAGCCCAAGACCCATGATCATCCCGCCCTTGAACTGGCTGGCTGCGGTCTTCGGATTGAGAATCGTCCCGCAATCGAACGATCCGAGCATCCGATCAACCCGGATCTCACCGGTGACGTCGCTGACGCGAAGCTGACAAAAGATGGCTGAAGAACTGTGCATGGCAAACTTAAACATTTCCAGGGGTGGGCTGCCGCTGGCGGTGACGGTCACTTCGTCGCGTGACGCCCGCGCCATGATGGAGCGGAAGCTTTCATAACGGCTTGGATCGTCGAGAGATGCAATCCCCTCCTTGGCAAGTTGTACTTCACCTGCGCGCAAACCGGCGATCGGGCTGTCGTTGCCGGCAAGACGCAGCAACTCGATTGTAAGCCTTTCAGCGCCGGCGATAACCGCGCCTGACAAAGAAGCGGTCTGGGACGATCCGCCGGCCATGGGCGCAACGGGCAGGGCAGAATCGCCGAGCTCGAACGAGATCGCTTCGACTGGCAGACCTAGCCGATCGGCTGCGTGCTGGGTCTGGACCGTCGCCGTCCCCATACCCATTTCCTGGGCAGAGCATGATATTTTCGCAGATCCGTCGCGGCGGAGCTCGATGCGTATGTTGACGCCGGGCATTCGCACATACGGAAACCCGCCGGATGCGCAGCCCATGCCAATGCGCCACTCTCCGTCGCGACGCGCACCGGGCCTTGCCTCCCGCTGTTCCCAGCCGAACCGTTCGGCCCCATCGAGATAGGCCTGCCGCGTCGCATGCTGCGAGAACGTTGCCCCGGAGATCGGGTGTTTCTCCGGCTCGTTGCGCAGACGCAATTCGATGGGATCTAGACCCATTTCGTGGGCTAGTTCGTCAACCGCGTTTTCCAGTGCGAACGTACCGATCGCTTCCCCCGGCGCGCGCATGAAGGTGTTGGGCACGATGTCCAGGTCGAGATAACGTTGAATGATCTCGAAGCTTTTCGATTTGTAAATCGCACGTGTTCCCAATGTGTAGGGTTCGGGGCATGCGGCATAGGGCGGCATGATCGAATAGCCGGTATGTATAATCGATGTGAACTTGCCTTCCGCGTCTGCGCCAACTGCCACACGTTGTTCGGAGGGACTGCGTCCGCCGATCATACGATAGACACTGTCTCGGCTGAGTATCAGTCGAACCGGTCGGGCTGCGAGTTTGGCCGCGGCTACCGCGATGATCTGGTGATCCCAGAAGGCCTTGCCGCCAAAGCCGCCGCCAACCAGTGGAGAAAGAACGCGCACTTGTTCATTCTTCAAATTGAACAGCTTGGCAATCGCGCTAGCGGTGGCGGAAATCGCTTGCGTCGCGTCGTGTAGAAGCACTGTGTCGCCGTCCCATGCGACCGTCACGGCATGCAATTCGATGGCATTGTGGTTGTGGCCCGGGGTCCGATAAATGTTGTCCACCTTGAACGCCGCCCGGTTCAATTCCTGCTCGGCATTGCCGATGGAAACGTGGTTCTTCTCAAAGAGCACAGAGGCCGGAGCGCGGGAGTCGGGCTTCGCGTTCTCAAAGCTCGTTTTCGCACTATCTTCCCGATAGTCGATTTCGATCAGGGACGCGGCATAGTCGGCCTGTTCCTGTGTTTCCGCCAAAACCATCGCTACGACCTGTCCGTTGTACCAGATGTCCGGGCCCTGCATGGTTGGCAAGGCGCTGTTGCCTGCAGCCGACAGGTTTGTGCCGCCGATCATCGGGACGATGCCGAGGCGGGGCATGTTGTGGTATGTCATCACCAGGATCACGCCGGGCGCAGCCTCTGCAGCGCCGCTTTCAAGCTTTGTGATCCGGCCACGTGTTATCGGGCTATGGACGAGGGTGGCGTACGACAAACCCGCCATGGCGACATCGGCGGCGAAGCGCGCCTGCCCGCTTACCTTCGCTGGGCCATCCAAGCGTGATGCTTGCTGTCCAATTGCGGCACGACGTTCGATAAGCGGATCCGGAGTGCCGCCCGGCAGCCATTGGGAAGGCACCCACCCCAGTACGGTCCGAACCGTTCCTATGACAGCGTTCTGTACATTGCTCATCGAGCGTCTCCTGTCAGTTCAGTAAGGACAGCGCTCAAAGTGCGCTTGGTAAGTCCGATTTTGAAAGCGTTTCCCGCGAGGGGAACGGCACGCGCCAGTTCGGCTTCGACGGCGTCGTCGAATGCCTCCTGCGTGGCGGGACCGCCCCGCAGTGCCATCTCGACGCGGAAAGCACGCCATGGTTTAGGAGCGATACCGCCAAACGCCACCCGGATGTCGTCAATAGTCCTTTCGCGCATCGTCACTCCAGCCGCCACCGAAACCAATGCGAAAGCGTAACTCGCCCGGTCGCGGACCTTGCGGTAAGCCGACCGGGCAGCGAATGGCGACACAGGAATCTCGATACTGGTAATAACGTCCCCGGCCTCAAGCACCGTCTCAAGGTCGGGTCGGTCGGCGGGAAACCCGTGGAAGTCGACAATTGGTATAATCCGCGTGGCGTTTTTATTGTAGACATGGATGCGGGCATCGAGCGCCGCGAGCGCCACGCACATGTCGGAGGGATGGGTCGCGATACACGCTGGCGCAGCGCCGATGATTGCATGGTAGCGGTTGAAGCCGCCAACTGCGTCACAACCGCTGCCGGGCGACCGCTTATTGCAGCGGGATCCGGCGACATCGTTAAAATAGATGCAGCGTGTACGCTGCATCAGATTCCCGGCAACGGTCGCCATGTTGCGGATCTGTGCGGAGGCGCCAGCCAAGATCGCCCTGGAAAGCATAGGGTAGCGCGTGCGCACCAAGGGATGCGCCGCGACGGCGCTATTGCGTGCGGCAGCTCCGATCATCACGCCGCCTTCCTGCGTTTCCTTGATTGAATCGGACAGCGCGGTGACGTCGACCAAACACGACGGCAGCTCGACGTTCTTCCGCATCAGGTCGACAAGATTGGTACCTCCGCCAAGCAGCTTGTGACCGGTACGGATCGCCATCGATGCGGCCTCGTCAGCTGAAGATGCGCGGGTGTAGGTGAACGGGATCATGCTGCCTGCTCCTTTGCCACCTGCTGGATCGCTTTGACGATGCCGTTATGAGCGCCGCACCGACAGAGGTTGCCACTCATTCGTTCGCGTATCTCTTCCAGCGACAGGAAAGTCTTTTCCGTTGCCAGATCAACTGTGACGTAGCTCGGCATACCGGAAGCAGCTTCGCGCAACATCGCAACCGCCGCGCAGATTTGACCAGGCGTACAGTATCCGCACTGAAAACCGTCATGTTCGATGAATGCCGCCTGGAGAGGGTGAGGCTCTTCAGGGCTACCCAGCCCCTCTATCGTAGTCACCTGATGACCGTCGGCCTGGACGGCAAGAGTCAGACATGACAGCACCCTGTCACCGTCGAGGAGCACGGTGCACGCGCCGCAGGCACCCTGATTGCAGCCGACCTTGGTGCCGGTAAGGTGCAAGTGCTCACGAAGCAGGTCGAGCAGCGAAACGCGCGCATCGTCTGGCGGAGCGACGTCATTGTTGTTGATCCGTATCGTCATCATGATCCTCCTTGCACACCAGACGCTTGCACGCCTCAGAGCAAAGATATTACGATGTTCGTATTATTCAACCCTCGGAATAGGCGATTTTTTCGATCATTGCTATGAAGCTGTCCCTTTCATCAGGCTCAAGCCGTTCCAGCATCATGAGGAACATCTTGTGATGCGCTAGTTCTTGAGCGGCCACGTGGGCTTCACCCGCCTTTGAAAGACGAAGCGCAACCGCGCGCCGGTCACCTTCCGGGCGGTGTCGTTCCAAAAGTCCCCGCTTGACGAGGCGGTCGGTTGCCGAAGATATAGTAGTCATGGCAACGCGCAGGAAGCGGGCCACATCTGTCGGCCCGCACCCCGGATGTTTTCCGACATATAATAGCGTTTGCGTGTCGACCTCGGTCAACGCCCGCTCCAGACCGCCTGTATCCGTCATCTTGTATCGGCGCGAAAAGGTTTCGAGCGCGGCGCCGAGCGCTGCAATTTGTAAATTAGTTGGTATGGTCATTGGCATTAAATAGCTTACCGCGACTACTGATGGCTAGACATCTTATCGGACCATCGACCTTACCTTGGCAAGCGTCACAAACCGCCATAGCGAGTCTTGCTATCTCAGCAAATTAAACGCGGTGTAGTCTCGAAGTGCGTAATCTAAAAGAACTACTCCCTATTTATTACCTGCGTGATCGGGTGTGTAATGGTAGTATGGAGGGGTTAATTTGAATTAATAATTTGCTTAGTAGGTTTTCGGGGGGTGACGATGAGTTGCAAGCGAAAAATGCGCCTCCGCCTAGGGGCCAGTTTTGCTTTTCTCGGCGTATTTTTTGCCGTACCTCAACTTGGCCATGCCACGCCGCCGCCTCCAGAGCCTGGAATGCCGGTGGCAGGCGAGGGTTTGCAAGATGTACGGACCCAATCAATTGAATCCTTTTCAGTGCGGCGTGGCTTAAGGCCCCGGGTGCAAGCTGCCCAGATGTCGCGACAAAGGATCGTCAATCTCCCTCCCGGGCTGGCGATGGTTGCTCCCATTGTTGGATCATCGGTGGAGGGATCCGTGGAAGTCCCGATAATTGCCATCCAATTCTCAAACACAGCAGGCCCCCCTTATCCCGCTGCCAATCTACAAGCGGAGCTTTTCGACGGGCCGTGGCCAAGCGGAACGATGGGCGACCATTATCGAGAGATGTCGCTCGGCAAGTTTACGGTGTCCGGCGAAGTTTTAGATTGGTTCAGACTTTCAAACACTGACTCATTTTATTCCGGTCCTTTGGGCTGCAACGGCCTTTGTTCGAATGCCCGGGTCGGAGATATGCTTGTCTCGGCCCTCAACCACGCCGACCAGAACGTAGATTTCAGCCGTTTCGACAATGACGGGCCGGATAACCTTCCGAATTCTGGAGATGACGACGGTTTTGTGGACTTCGTCGCATTTGTGCATCCGGAAAGTGGTGGCGAATGCAATGACGCTGGAAACGATAACATATGGTCACATCGATTTTCTATACTATCGTTGACCGGGTCTAACTATGAAACAGCTGATCCTGGCAAGTTGGGATCCAACATCCTGGTCGACGACTACGTGATAATGCCCGCGTTTGCCTGTGACCGAACCACCATGATTGAGATTGGTGTTTTTTCCCATGAATTTGGTCACGCCTTTGGTTTGCCGGACCTATATGATACTCGCAAACCCGTTGAATCGGCCGGAATTGGCGGCTGGGGACTGATGGCATCGGGGTCTTGGGGCGGCGATGGCAGCACGACGCCGCAGACACCTTCCCATATGGAGGCTTGGTCAAAGGAATTCTTGGGATGGGTGTCGCCCAGAGTTGTCGACAGGGATCAGCTAGGTGTCCAGATTCGACCAGTGGAAAAAACCGGCGACGTGGTCCGCGTTGACTACACCGATGCAGCCGATCCCGAAGACAAAAAATACCTGTTGCTTGAATATCGAGCAAAGGAAGGGTTCGACAGATCCATCAAGGGAGCTGGCCTTCTGGTCACCGAAGTCAATAATGTTCAAGTGCAGTCGGGCTTGGTCAATAACACAGTCAATGACAGCGCTCTGGATATGGGGATCAACGTCATCGAGGCGGATGGCGCACGGAATCTTGACCGGAACCAGAATCGATCGGACGAGGGCGATGTTTTTCCTGGAAGTGGGAACATAGCAAGTGCCGACATCTCTCATGTTGAGAAGATCGCAGCGGCGTTGTGCAATATAGTTCAAACGCCAAATCATATCACGCTTGATATCTTTGTGACCCGGACAACGTGTCCCGGATCGCTTCAACCCGCCTCAATCTCTCCTTCATCAATGACACGGGACAGCGTGGCGATTGGTCAGGAAGTAGTTGTAAAGGGCGTCCTTTACAACAAAGGGTCAAACTACTTCACGGATCGGCAACTTGTTGTGACGGGAGAGGGATCGGCGGGAACAGAGTTGCCGGTAACGTCGCCTGCACCATTAGAAGTTCAACCTGGCGCATCCGAGCCATCACCTGATCAAAAACCACACCCCAATCTTTCCGACCTTGTTGGCAAGAAGGTGCTCTTGAGGGGCCGGCTGCAGAGGGAAACAGTCAAAGGTAAAGGGCTGACGGACGTCTTCGTCGTAGATGAATTCAAGGTCGCAGAATAGGAGCTTACTGCCGGGACAATCCGGCTCCAATCGAGAGGGAAAAATCATGAAAACATTGACAAAGCTGCTCACAGCATTGCTGGCAACATGTTTTGCATCCACTGCACACTCCGATCGTTCGAACCTTTGCCGAGAAGAAAACGGCAAATTCATCCTCGACTTCAGTGTCAAGCCGAGCCTCGTCGTTCACTCCGACGCTATACTCGACAAGACCTTCAATGATGTTGGGATTGCTGGCGGGGCACCGGATGAAACCGTTTTCTCCCTAACCCACACGCTGGGACAAATTTTGCAGAGTTCGGGAGCTCCAAACACTGCAGCGTCACGCGATGCGTTTCTCCAAACAATGCTCACTTCGTTTCCGTCGGTCGATGGCGTTGCCCTGAACAGTGACGCAGGGATCCTAATGCCTTTCGAAGGACGCCTGGAACGTAACTTGGTAGCTGCGGACTTGCTGAATGAAAACGGTTCCGCCGCTGGTATGAGGCCGTTGGCTCTGTTTAATCGTTTCGATCTGGCACCTGCGAATTGGAGCCATTGTGGCGAGCATCGCATTGTATACGGCAAGAAGAATCCAGGTTTCCAAGATCGGTTTCTCCTGATTTTCGAAGCAATGGTGCCAAATCCGAAGCCCGAACTGGGTGAGGCTGGCTGCAGGCCCGTTGCCGAATTCTGGGCCAAACTGAGCAGTCCCACGGCAGGCGATGACACCCAAAAAGCCAAACGACTGGCTGCCTTCTATTATGAAGGAAAGACGGATCCGACCTTAGCGAAGGCAGATTTGCTAGGCCCGGTCGTGCACTACAAGAATTATGGTGGGGACGGATCACGGGGGCAAGTGCGAGGCAACCTGTTTATGCAACAACCTTGGCAGCTGCGAGAATGGTTGACGCAGCCAACGTTCGATCCGAACGGTCCGGCGCTAGCTTTTGTCGTTGATACGGTAAAGAACAATCCGCTCTCCGAACTTTATAAGGACGATCTTACCGGCGACCCGGTCATGAGCAGCAACGTCGGCGCGGCGGTGACTGTTTTGCATGGCGATTTTGTGCAAGCTCTTGCCACGGGAATACGAGACAATCTGATGTCCGAAGAGTCCCAGAACCATCAAAGCCTTGCAAAGGGAGTTAAAGACTTTGATCTAGGCGTTGGCGACACACTCGAGGTCTCGGAAGCGAAAGTGCTTCTCAACACGATAGGACTTGGCAACGACAGCCGTTTCAACGAACATCAAAGCACTTCCCAAGAGGGTTTTGGGGGCAAAATAGACGCACCGACGACACATGCGGGACCTGGATCAAAGCTGCGCACCATGCTGGATCAACTTAGCAAGCAACCGACGCCCATTCTGAATCCGCAAACCGGCGAGATTATCTTGAACCGGGCACAAGCATCAACTTGTGCCGGATGCCATATGACCTCTCCGGGCAAGACCGTAAGGCAAAATCCGGACACCAGTGCTGTCCAGTGGCCCGACGTCGTTACGGGGGGCTTCGTTCACGTGCATGAGGCGACCCGTGAACTCTCGCCAGCTCTCGAGACCAGTTTTCTGCCATTTCGCCGCTATTTGATGGGGCGTCACCTCTGCGACGTGACTCAGCCCACTGCTCCGTCCGCGGTTGCAGCTGCGACCACGGCGGCACCAGTTGGAACTGAAGCCACAACCGCGAGTGTGCGGTTCACCGACGACATCGTACGCGATGCTTTGGTAGAATCCGCTACCGGATCGGCGGCCGCCGCACCAGCGCCCGCCCCAGGTGTCGACGATGCCAACCTGTTGGCTCAAGCCACGGCGAACCTGAACGACGCGCAGCGGGAGGCGTTGCGACAGACTCTGGCGCGGGAGATCGGCAGCATGCGGCGCATCGAAGAAAACTCGCCGGGAGCCTTTGTCGAGGTCCGCCGGTCGCATTGATTTGAATGCCTAACTGGGGACGGCAATGAGTCGTCCTCCTTCTCTAGAGCACAATACATCGATTTGCACAGACGTCGAACGCGCGCGTTGGGCTGGCAGCTTCCTTGCGCCAAGATAACATCGCTGAGCGCACTTACTTCGCACGTGTTTGTCTGCGCGGCTGACGGGTCCAAAGCAGCCATCTATCTGTGCAGTGTGACCCTTCTGTTACCGATCAAAAGTGGATAGGACCCGAGATGACCTGGAAGCGGGGACACCGGTCAACGTCGATTGTGAGAAGATGGCTCCGCTAGAGCAGCGCGGACGGGGTCTGAAGCACAGGTTGCCCGCCGCGCCGCGGCAAAAGCATCGCGGATCCGGAGGACTAGCGAGCCCGGGTAGGGGCGATGATTATACGATTGAAGTCGCACTCACGTATAATCCCGACTTTCAGGTTAGAGGTCCAATGGTAACATTGGCGCCGATGCGACCCGTCCTGAGGAGCACGTTGTCAGCTTGTGCGCCACGAGTTGCGCGACGCAAGGTAGCTGCAATGCGAGGCGCGTATTATGCGAAGGTGCACGACCTTCGATGGCTTGAAGCCGAAGTGAGGCCGGTCTGGGCACGGCATATCGACATGGGGTGTAATCGTGAGAGTATTGATTGTCGAGGACGAGGCAGAATTTGCAAACACGCTGCAAATTGCGCTCGAGCGAGAGCGCTTCATTGTCGATCAGGCGGACCGCATATCGATGGCGCAGGAAGCAGCCATGTCCGGATCTTATGATCTGGTGTTGCTCGATCGCACGCTGCCGGATGGCGATGGGCTGTCGCTCCTTCCGATATTGCGTGAAACCCATCCCGGTCTTCCGGTCATCGTGTTAAGCGCGCGCGGCGAAGTGATCGACCGTATTACTGGCCTCGATCGAGGCGCTGACGACTATCTCATCAAGCCGTTTGATGTAGACGAGATGTTTGCCCGCATCCGCGCGGTACGGCGGCGTCCCGCGGAGTTGGGGAGCGAGGAAATCCATGTCGGCGCGCTTGTGTTCGACGTTACGAATGACGAGGCGAGCGTCGGAGGTGTCAGGCTTGATCTTACCCGCCGAGAGTTGCGCGTTCTGACGGTGCTCGTGAAACGTCGCGGTAGAACGGTCCTGAGAGAATCTCTCGAGCAGGCAGTCTATGGTTTTGACGATGAGGTGCAGTCGAACACGCTGGATTCCCACATCTCGCGTCTTCGCCGCAAGCTCACTGAGGCGAGTGCGCAGGTTGAGATCCACGCCATCAAGGGTGTCGGCTACCTGTTGAAAGATCTGTCATGAAGCGAGGTTCGCCTTCGCTGAAGCGCCCGCTGATCGTCAAGCCGCTGATCTTCCAGCTTGCGACCTTGCTCATCGCGTGCACGTTCTTCATGGCTTTGGCACTTCGCATGGACAGCGGCGGCCTCTACACGGACGAGGCAATTACGCCGGTGATCGCGCGCGCGATCGTCCGTGATCAGAACGGGAATCTCTCCGTTCGCGAGACGCCAGAACTGGCCGAGCTTCGTAAGAAATCTCCCGATCTCTGGTTTGTGGCCGAGGACGATTCCGGCCAGAACGTGACGTCGGGCGGCGTACCGTCGCAATATGCATCGCTTTTGGGGAGGTTGGGTGATTTGTCCTACGCGCACCTGCGCGATCGGTCGCCGCCTTACCGCTTGTCGGCCGTCATCCGGCGAGAGGTCGCTCCAGCTGGAATCTTGACGATTCTTGGACATGGCAAGCTGACCGGCGTCAGTCTCGTCGTTCTTCTTGCGTCGAATTTAATTGTCATCCCCATCTTCATCGCATTGGCGCTGATCTCGCTGCTCGTGACGCCGTGGATCGTTCGGCAAGCGCTCGCCGGTGTATCCAGGATCGCCGAGGAGGCCGAGCAGATCGACGCGAACCGGCGTGGGCGACGGCTGAGCGAGGAGCATGTACCAACTGAGATTGCGCCGCTGGTGCGAGCCGTGAACGACGCCCTGCGGAGGCTTGACGAGGGCTATGAACGGCAGCGGCGGTTCATCGCCTCCGCCGCGCACGAGCTGCGCACGCCCATCGCCATCCTGCGCTTGAAAGTGGATACCGCGGTTGAGCCGGCCACGCGCAAGCTGAGCGGCGATGTGGCACGACTGAGCAATCTCGCCGAGCAGATGCTCGATATTCAGCGGTTGGATGCCGACAGAAGCGACGAAAGCGTCGATCTTGGAGCACTCGCCCGTCGTGTCGCGGCGGATCTGGCACCGCTACTGATTGCATCAGAGCGCACCATCGAGGTGCGAATCGAAGGCACGTCATCGCTTCGCGGTGATGCGGGTGCGATTGAGCGGGTGATGACAAATCTCGTCCAGAACGCAATCGAGCACGGCGGGCGTCATGTCATTCTGCGCGTCCTGGAAACAGGCTTCGAGGTGGAGGATGATGGTCCGGGCATACCGCCCAAGGAGCGTGAGCGCGTATTCGAACCGTTCCACCGCCTGCGACCACGTTCGACGGGGAGCGGACTCGGCCTCAACCTCGTGCAGCAGATAATTGAGCGGCACGATGGCCGCGTGTCGATCTTGGGCGCGCCCGGCGACGGCACGATCGTGCGTGCAGAATTTGCTTCGCGCTAACGCTTTTGTGCGTCAGCCCATGTTCTCGCAATCTTGCCCTGCTTTTCTAACGGGGTCGCCAATGACGGCGCCGAAAGGAGACCAAGGACATGACAAGACAAAATCCTATCAGTCGGTATCGACCTGCCTTGATAGCGCTCGCCGCGCTTCTGGGCACTGGCATCGCGGGCAGCGCATCCGCGATCGATTGGGGTCGCGAAGCCCACCGGGAAGACAGCAGAACCTGCGAGCGTTTCGGTGCGGTTCAGGGCAGGGAGTACACGCGGTGCATGATTGAACAGCAGCGCCGCCGCGACGACGCGTTGCTCAACGCTTCCGAGCAGCAGCGAAACAACGCTGAAGCCGCGCGGAACAATGTGGAGACAGTCCGCAGGATGCGCTGCAATCGCGAAGCCGAGCGCGCGCGCGACCGCGGCGAACGTCCTCGGTGGTGCCGATGATCTCCCGGCGGCGGTTCGGGAAAGCAATCTGCGTGTTCGCCGTGTTGGCGGGTACACAGAGAGTCTGCGTCGCGGGTGGGAGTACGGCGAAAGTCTCTTTGCCCGACCCGGACGCGCTCCAGATCGCCTATCCCAAGACAAAGCGCGGTACGGTGACTGAAAGTCAGTTCGGCGTATCTGTTCCAGACCCTTGTCGTTGGCTCGAAGGGGATCCCCGCACCGACAAGATTGTCGCAGCATGGATCGACGGGCAGCAGCGCTTGACGACAGACTATCTCTCCAACCTTCCCGGCCGGGACGTCGTCCGCCGATCGCTCGCCTCGACCTATGACTATGAGCGCCTCGGCATTCCGCAGAAGAGCGGGGACCGCTACTTCTTCACGCGCAAAGCGGGCAATCAGAACCAGCCAGTGCTGGTCATGCGCGACGCCGACGGCGCCGAGCGCATTCTGATCGGTCCCGCGATAACCGGGTTGTTTGGTCGTGCGATGCTGATCATTGGACCGGCATGGGCTATAAACTCTCGTGGTCAGGGATTAGAGGTGGCAGTCGTTGTTCATACCATGTACGACACCCTGTCCTTCTTGCTTGCCAAGGCGTTGCGCACCGATCTTTCGCAAAGGAGTGAGCGTTCTGCAGGCGCCGCGAACATCGCGGCGCTCGTTCCAATCGTTGTCGTCGCCGTAGCGACAGGCATCGTCTGGTACAAACGCGATGATTTGGCCCATTGTGTACTCCGCATCATCGAAATGAACGGGGCGATGCATCAAACATTCACCGTCGCCGGCCAAAAGAACTTCGGCAGCTGGCGTCATCACCATAACATAAATTCACCTGCGCAAGCGCATGGACGAGCTATTTACTTAGGAGGGATTGGTATTGCACGAACAGAAGCCAGACAAATTTAATATGGATGCCGGTGCATACAAACTGGCGATTAACGCAGTTATTCAGGCCCTCGTCGAACACGCAAGCGATGCAAATCCAGAGTTGCGCGGCCGCATTACTTTGGCGATGGAAGCTTACATAACAAAGCTCAACCCACAGTCGGAGCGCGAGGAAGACTTTGCAGAAAGGGCCCGAGGTTACGTCGCATTGCTTGTCCGACCAACCTCCTGATGACCCTGGCGCTCGAAGGCTGCTGGTTGAAAAGTATAATTCCTGATGGAGCGTCGGACTACGCCTACGAGAAGGTCGAGATCGTCCGGTTCATTGGGTAGTTGCCCCGCGGGGGCGCTGTACGCCGGAGGCTGACAGTGAGCGCATCAACCTGCTGCTACCGTTTCGAGGCGCTAAAAGCTGCCCTTCGCCTAGTTACGCGACGTCGTCCGACGACGTCGAGACCTGCGGCAATGGTTTTAGGCATTTGTGCGTGGCTTAACTGGCCACTCCTTTCGACCTTTCCGGAAAGCGGGTTGTCATCGCATCTAAGAAGGTGCGAAGCGCGGGCGCCATCTGGCGCTGCAGTTAAGCCGAGTGAGCTCTTTCGAATAGTTGCTGATCGGCAAGCCAAACCTGATGGATTTTGTCATCTTAGTGTTGACCAAATGCAATACTCAAATGGTCAGGACGCTTTCAGTGTTCGGGGCGTCTGAACGAGGCGCTTCAGTTGATTTCGAGATACGAATTCGATGATCATCTGTGCCAAGCGATCAATCTTCCATCGTTGGCAACGACTCCTGTCGAGACCCAATTCCAGGAGCCGAGTTCATCCGTAATCAAGGGATTCCAAATTCATTGGACGGCCATCGGCTACGGCAGCGGCAAGACGACCTGATCCAAATCTCGGGTCATGAGTAATCTCGCGCCCTGCCCAGTCCGGCAAGGTAAGTGTGAAACTCTCAAAGGGAAGTTCGACGTCTGCCGTGACCAGTCCTTCGAAGATGCCAGCATATTCGTCTATCTGCCACGTAAGACCAGCCATATCGGCCTGGTACCGGCATTTTTCTAATCCTGGCCCACTGGAAAACTCATCGACGATTGCCCTTGCGTCAGCCTCCGGGAGTGGCATGTGATACTCGCTGCGGGTGAGGCCGCGCCTTGGGCCCTTCAAAGTCATGGTCGGTAGGTCGTCGCAGAAGAGGATCCGCATCTTTCCACCGTCGAAGTTGGCAATCAGATAATCGACGATCTGGAGCCCAGGTCTCGCCGACTCTCGCCATCCATCCTTAATAACAAGGAATTTCCGCTCAATCTCCAAAGCCATGTTCAATCCAAACCATAACACGTTGCGATTAACCTCGCGGGCCAGTTCCGTCAGGTATCGGGCGGAACTCAGTCCCTCGGGCGGAACTCATACAATAGTTGCAGCGTTGTCAGGACGCTATGAAGGAGAGATGCAATGGGAAAAAAAAGCAAGGCTGTACCCAAACGTGTCGCCGGCATGAAGGTCCCAAAGTCGGTGCGAAAGTCAAAAATGCTGCGCGGTCTTTTGAGTAATCCCGTTGGACGCGAGGTGCTGGCCAATGCTCTGACTGCCGGCGCGGCTGCGGCAGCTGCGGTACTTATTGAAGAGCGGAAGGAAATCGCTGATGCCGGCAAACACGGCTTAAAAAAAGGGGGCCAAACGCTGGGCATCGCGACACGGGCAGTCCAAAGCGGGACCAGCGCCGCAATGGGCGCAATCGGAGATACTGCCCACTCCATGCTGCCAAAGAAAGTACGCAAAGGAAAAAAGTTCAACTTGGACAAGGTCACGCAGCATTAGCGAAGGAGACCGCAACGTCCGTCCCTGAGGCGCGGAGCGGGCTTCCGCTTTTCCTCGAACGATACCTATTGGAGGGCTCCGGCACCTCGGTATTAGCGCGCATGAAGGCGGCGGGAACACTTCGCGCCCTTGGAGTGCTAGTCCGGAAATATCCGAAGGCGACGATTCACTCTCTTGCGGCTGGAATCTGGCAAGCAGGGAAGGTCGGTTTCAGCGATATTGGCAGACTCATCCGGCGAAAATCTAGCGCGTCCTTCCCTCAACGATATAAGACCCTAACTCTGCCGCCCATGCGGATCGTAAAGAAGTCGAAATGGTATTCGGTGCGAGCAAGCCGCCATCGAGCCAGCCGCGGCAGACATGTTCCCACGGTTGATGGCTCCCAACATAGCCCCCCCGAATAGGTCAAGTTCGATGCTTGTAAAGCGTTGAGGTCGCGTGCGCTTGGAGGAGCCAAGGGCTGTAGCACGTCGTCAACCATCAAGGCGAGCGGATCATTGATTTCGGGCGCGGATCAGCCGTACGCGAAAGCTCACGAGCTAGCTCCAGAAAAGCTCTCACGCCGGCCGATAGATTTCGGCGTCCCGGATAGTACAGGCAAAGCCCAGGATAAGACGGCGTCCAGTCCGCCAACACACGAATGACCTGTCCCACATCGATCTCTGGAAAAATGTCTTGCTCAAAGAGGTAGCCCAAGCCGGCGCCATCAAGCACCGCAGTTCGCGTGAGGCTGGCCTCATCTAGCGTGATCTGCCCGCGAACGTCTATCTGAACTTGCTCGCCGCCCTTCTCAAACCGCCAGCGAAACAAAGAGCCGTCAGGCAGACGAACGCGAATGCAACTGTGAGTGAGAAGATCAGGGGGGGCCATCGGTATCCCGTGCTTTTCGATGTATTCCGGGGATCCTACGACAGCATGTCGTTGGGGCCTGCCGAGCGAAACGGCAATCATGTCGCTAGGAACAAGGCCTTCCACTCTAACGCCCAGATCGAACCCGTCCTTAACGATATCCACCATCTTACCTTCGGTGACGATATCGACATTCATGTCGGGATAGCGGCGCAGGAATTCAAGCACGAGCGGTTTGGTGATCGAGCGCGCCGCAAACGGCGCTGCGTTGATCCGTATCGTGCCTGAAGGCGTCTCACGTTGCTCGCGCACCGACCCCAGTGCTGCATGCAGATCCTGAAGCGATGGAGCGACCTGCTGCATAAAAAGCCGTCCAGCGTCCGTCAGGGAGACGCTTCGCGTGGTGCGATTGAACAGTCGCACGCCCAGCGCAGTCTCGAGTCTGCCGATCGTGTGGCTCAGTGCCGTGGTCGACAACCCTAGATCGATGGATGCTGCGCGGAATGTCCCGCGCCGTGCGATCGCAATGGCAGCTTCAAGTTCTTTCAGTGTCGCCTGATCCATTGTCCCGTTCCATTCATCACGTCATACCGTTTCGTCCCCCTTATTCCTACAATTGTCCAGTGCTAAATGTCATTCCGAGCAAAGGAGGACGATCATGACACTACGACTACCCAAGCCCATAGCGGACTATGTCGAGGCTAATGCACAGCTCAATGTGGACGGCATGCTGAAGCCTTTCGCTAACGATACTGTGGTCCTGGACAACGGTGGCCGTCACGAAGGCCACGCCGAGCTGCGGACCTTGTTCGAAGAGGCAGTGATTCCCGCCAAGGCGATCTTTACGCCGGATGGCGTTCGTCACGAGGATGATCAGGTCGTGGTCGAGGGACCTGCCCACGGCGACTTCAAAGGCAGCCCGATCCGCTTCACCTACCGGTTCACGCTCGAGAACGACAGCATCAAAGCATTGGAGATCACTGCATGAACATCAAAGCTGATCCGACCGAGTTTGCAGGAAAGCGCGTGCTTATCAGCGGTGGCACCAAAGGTGCTGGTCGCGCCACTGTCGACCGTTTCCTGGCTGGCGGCGCCCAAGTAATCACCGCCGCTCGGGGAGCACCGAAACCCATTGACGGGGTCGAGTTTGTACAGGCGGACCTTACGACGGCCGAGGGCGGGGAAAATTTTGCCAAGGCCGCGCTCGAGCGCTTGGGCGGAATCGATATTCTGGCTCACGTTATTGGCGGATCATCGACACCGGGCGGCGGTTTCGTTGCCCTGACAGATGACCACTGGCTGGCAGAAATGAACCTAAACCTTCTGGCCACGGTCCGCCTTGATCGTTTGGTGATTCCTCAGATGATCGCACGGGGCAGCGGCGCGGTGGTGCACGTCACTTCCATTCAGTCCGTCCTTCCCCTGCCAGAGGCGACCACCGCCTACGCTTCCGCCAAGGCCGCGCTCAAGACCTACAGCAAGTCCATCTCCAAGGAGCTTGGGCCGAAAGGCGTACGGGTCAATGTGGTTTCCCCCGGCTGGATCATGACAGAGTCATCCCAGGACTTGCTCAAACGTCTGCAGGCCGCCAATGGCGGTACGATCGAGGACGCGCGGCAAGTCGTTCTTGACAGCCTGGGCGGTATCCCGATTGGGCGTCCAGCCGATCCCGATGAGGTCGCCGACCTCATCGCCTACCTGGCCTCGGATCGAGCTGCTGCGATCCACGGCGCCGAGTTCGTCATAGACGGCGGCACTGTTCCGACGGTCTGATATCACGTCACCATCTTGGTCAGGCGGGTGTGTCCCACCCGCCGATCTGGGAATAAATCGCATTGCGAAGATAGCGAACGTCGCGGTTCAGGGTGGCCAATTGCTGCGGCGTCTGGGTCGAAGCTGCCAGCAAGGTATCGCTAAGACAGCCGGCCTTGTGCTGCAAGGCACGTCCTTTGTCAGTCAACCCGATAACCACCTGCCGCTCGTTGCTCAGGTTTCTGGTCCTGCGCAGCAGGCCACATGTCTCGAGCCGCTTCAGCAACGGCGTCAGCGTGCTGGATTCCAAGGCAAGGGCATTAGCAAGGGCGCCGACCGTTTGCCCGTCGCTACTCCACAACACGTTGAGCACGAGATACTGCGGATAGGTTAGGCCCAACTTGTTGAGAAGAGGCTTGTAAGCGCGCTGGATAGCGATGCCGGCCGTATAGATTGCGTAGCACAACTGGTCGTGCAGGGGAGGCGGGTCGTTAGGGGGGTGGGTCATTTTGAGCTCCTGTCGAACTTCATATAATCAATCCAGAATGAAAAATAAATATCGCGATAAGAATTATCTTGACGTCCAATCCAGACTCTGCCAGCATAAATATATCGCGATAAGAGTTATCGCAATGACAGAGGAGCAAGTTATGACACGCAAGACCACGACCACCGTTGCCGCCATTGCCGCCATTGCAGCTGCTGCAGCATTGTCTGCCGCAATACCGGCAAGTGCCGCTGATATCATTCCTCAGAACCAGTCGGTCAGAAACGTCGTACTTGTTCATGGCGCTTTCGCAGACGGCTCGGGCTGGAAGGGTGTCTACGACATCCTCACGAAGCGTGGCTATCGCGTCACCATTGTCCAAAATCCTCTGACTTCTCTTGCGGACGACGTTGCCGCCACCAAACGTGCGCTGGAGCGGCAAGATGGACCAGTCATTCTCGTCGGGCATTCGTGGGGCGGCACAGTCATCACGGAAGCTGGTGTCGATGCAAAGGTCGCAGGGCTCGTTTATGTCTCCGCTCTCTCCCCCGATGCAGGCGAGACGACGGCTCAGCAATACGAGGGATTTGCTCCCGCATCGGAATTCGTCATCGAGACCACCAAGGATGGTTTCGGATATGTCAGCCCGGCAAAGTTCAAGGCCGGTTTTGCCCATGACGTCAGCGATGCCGATGCTGCGTTCATGAGGGACGCGCAGGTGCCGATCAACATGTCGGCGTTCGGGACGAAACTTGAAAACGCTGCCTGGCGCACCAAGCCGAGCTGGGCAGTCATCGCCACTGAAGACAAGGCATTTGATCAGGCAATGCTGATCCACATGGCAGAGCGCATCAAGGCAAAGGTTACCAAAGTGTCGGCAAGCCACGCCCTGTTCATGACACAGCCAAATGTCGTCGCAGCCACGATCGATGAGGCCGCGAAGGGCGGCGTAGCGGCGAAGAAATAGTGGGAGACCCAGCGCGGTCATCGGGACGGCCCCAATGTCCCGATGGCGCGAACCGCTGCTGCGACCCAGGTGGAGTAGGAGAGAAGCGGCCTATAACGGACCGACTGATCGCTGTATCAGATCAGCCGCGCACCTTCGTTTCAAGACTCTGCAGCACTCTCTTAGTTTTTGTTAAATCCTTTCATGGAGGTAATCATTTGACCCCGGATACTCATGACCAATACGCACCAGAAAGCTCACTCAACCCGCGGGGTAAAATTGGTGATGTTTTTGACTTCATCGTCTGCGGCTCTGGCTCCAGCGGCTCCGTTGTTGCTGCGCGACTGGCGGAAGATGGCAATGCAAGCGTTCTCCTGCTTGAGGCCGGGGGCGACGATGCGGCCGAGACTGTTTCAAACCCTGCGCAGTGGCCACTTAATCTTGGCACTAGCCGGGATTGGGGATTTGTCGGCGAACCGGCGTCTGGCCTGAATGGGCGACGTCTTCCTCTCAGCATGGGCAAGGGGCTTGGCGGTGGTTCGAGCATCAACGTCTTGGTATGGGCAAGAGGACATAAGGGCGATTGGGATCACTTTGCCGCTGAGGCCGGTGACGATGCATGGGGGTACCAGTCTATTCTCGGCTACTATCGCCGGATCGAAAATTGGCAGGGAGCACCGGACCCAGCCCGCCGAGGAGTGGGAGGTCCCGCCTACGTTGCGCAGCCACCGGCCCCCCAGCCAGTCGCAGAGGCTATGTTGCGTGCGGCATCCACGATCGGCATTCCTGTTTATGACAGCCCGAACGGTGAAATGATGGAGGGTCCGGGCGGCGCGTCGCTAGCTGAGCTGCGGATTCGGGATGGAAAGCGTGAATCCGTGTTTGGATCCTACGTCCGTCCGCTCCTGTCTCAGCCCAACCTGACAGTGCTTACAGATGCATTGGTCACACGCCTCATCTTCAATGGCAAGCGCGCGACGGGGGTCGAGGTCCTTGTCGATGGCCAGAGGCGCCAGTTCACGGCGCGTTGCGAAACGGTATTATCGCTTGGCGCAATCAACACGCCAAAAGTGTTGATGCAATCGGGTGTCGGCCCGGAGGATGAGCTGAAAGCCCATGGCATTCCTGTGGTTCAACACCTCCCTGGCGTTGGTCGTAATCATCAGGATCATATCGCCTTCGGCTGCACATGGGCATATCGAAAACCGGAAGCCGTAGGCGGGACCGGCTGCGAAGCAAAACTCTACTGGAAGAGCGACGCACGGCTTTCCCAACCGGATATTCTCCAGTGCCAATTGGAGTTTGCGGTACCATCGCCGATAGAAACAGGGCTTCAGACGCCGGAGCACGGCTGGACCATGTTCAACGGTCTCGCCCAGCCAAAAAGCCGCGGCCGGTTGCGGCTTTCTGGACCCGACCTAAACGATGCGATGCTGATCGAACCGAATTCTCTCAGTGAGCCGGAAGACATGGCTGCGGCCCTGGTTGCGGTGGAATTATGTCGCGAGCTCGGAAATAGCGATGCCTTCGCCCCCTTGGTAACATGCGAGACAGCTCCGGGCGCGCGCGATAGGTCAGGGATGATCGATTTTATCCGGCGGTCTGCGGTCACCTATTGGCATCAGACGAGCACAGCCAAGATGGGACGCGACAGCATGTCGGTGGTCGATAATGAACTCAAGGTCTACGGTGTGGATGGTCTTCGCATAGCCGACTCTTCGATTTTGCCGCGGATCACCACCGGCAATACGATGGCGCCTTGCGTCGTCATCGGAGAGCGGGCGGCCGATTTGATCCGGACATCTCATAGCCTCATGGTTTGAGCAGACGCATTGATCGATCCGTCTAAGGCTAGCTTTCAAAAGTACGGCGGCGCCTGCACAGGTGCGACCGTTGTTTAGCGGCCAGCGTGCCATAGGATGCCCAGTCCTATATGAATAACACGGACATTATCACGAGTATTCAGCGCTGAGCTATTTCGGCAATTTTCGGGTTGTGGGTTCATATCCGTTCAAGAGGCACTACGCAAAAAATTAACCAGTCATACGAACCGAGTAAGCAACAGACGCTTACAGGCCGAAAAAACCAGGCCGGGACACCAAGTTCCTAAGAAAGCCCCTCCTGCCAGGCCTGGCATACGGTCCCTACGCTAGGACGAAAACCCAGGCTGCGGGCGAGAGACGTGTCGACATGCACGTACCATGGATTTGCAAGAGGCTCGGAACTTGAATCCAACCGGGACCCCACCATGCCCGCGAGTTCGTAGATGGAGGTGGGCGCCTCGTCGGCCAAATTTACCACGTGCCGATCGAAGGCACCCTCCAGCGCCAGCATGACTGCTTGTGCGATGTCACGATGGTGGATCGTGCTCATGCGATGGGCCGGATGCCAGGTGCTGACGTGCTTGGGAAGAGATTCGAGATGTCCGTCACCATCGCCATAGACAAAGGGGAAGCGAAGGATTGACCAGTTCAGACCGCTTTCGCGCAGTTCCTTCTCCGCGGCCACCTTGCTTGCGGGATAGGCGTGCTGTGGATTGACCGGATCGTCTTCCCTTCCCGGATGGGGATTGTCCTTATTGTAGACATGGCTGGTGCTCGACATGATGAACCGCGCGCCGGGAGCATGGGCCTTTACGGCGGCAATCAGGTTGCGTGTCCCGTGGAGGTTGCTCTTCCAGATGAGATCGGTGTCTTGAGTACGAAACACGGCGGCCAGATGCACGATAGCGGAAACTCCGCGAACGACGTCTATCAGGCTTGAAGGCTCGAGAATATCGCCGGTCACGGCTTCGGTTGCCTCTGCGCACACCGTGCCCGCCCGGAGCAAGACACGGCAGAGAAAACCGGCCTCTGCCAGCCGCGGCAGAAGTCGCACGCCAACGAGCCCGGTGGCTCCGGTGATCAATACGGTCATTTACTCAATCCTTTCGCAACAGGGTCTGCAATCGTTCGGTCGCTGATTTGAGGACGCGGATGGTCGTGGCGAGATCAGCCTCGTCGATCCGGCCGAAGGCAGCGTCGTGAATGAAAGAAAGATCAGGAATTCTGCGCCACAGCGCCTCACCTGCGGCTGTCAGCGTCAGCAGACGTTGACGCTGATCGCCGCCATCCGAGGTCTGTGCGACCAAGTCCTTTCGGACGAGCGTGGCGATGATTCCGCTCAGGGTCGCCCTTTCGAGTTCGAGTGCACGGCCGAGGTCGCGCTGGACGGACGGGCCATTGTTGACGAGATACCAGAGAACATACCATTGCGTGGATCCCAGATCGAAGGGCCGCAGACGCTCGTCCATGAGGGCCCGGCCCGCGAAGTAACACCGCTTCGTCCATGCTCCCACCGAGAGATTTTTGGTGTCCGCCTGATCGCACATGGAAAAGTCCTGTCAATTCGTTCGCTACCATACGATAATCGCAAGGTAACGAACGAATGTCAAGGCTTGATACGGTTCGGTTTAGGGTTGGGTGGTCTCAGATTGCTGGACCAGAAAGCTGAACGGCGGTCTTCAACGAAGGCGATGCGATTGCGCGGGCAATCCAGGTGACCATCCGCGATGCGGCCATGGCCTTAAGGTGGTCCTCAGGGCGTCAGCATCGACCCGGTCGCGCCCGGTAGTGCCTGTCACGCCAACGATGTCATGGGGGGCCCCTATCGCCACCGCTTCACATGGTCGACGAGTGCACGCAGTTTCGGAGCGAGATTGCGCCGGCTGGGGTAATAAAGAAAAAAGCCGGCAAACGGAGGGCAATACTCCTGGAGGAGAGGGACCAACTGACCAGATTCGACATAGGGTTTGAACGTGTCTTCCATCCCGAAGGTGATGCCGCCGCCGGCACATGCTGTTCTGATCATAAGCCACATGTCGTTTGTGGTTATCTGGGGATCGACAGCCACGTCGAACTCGAATCCATGCTGGCCGAATTCCCAGCGATAGGGGGCGCTGTGTGGCGCTGGACGCCAGCCGATGCACCGATGGGCAGAAAGTTCGGAAGGATGCTCGGGCTTGCCGAAACGTTCAATGTAGGACGGGGCGGCGAAGGCGCCCTGACGCTGCTCGCCCGAGACCGGAATCGCAATCATATCCTGATCGATAACTTCGCCCAAACGTACCCCCGCGTCATAGCCTTCCGCGACAATGTCGAATTCCTCGTCCGTGACCGTCACGTCGACCAGAACGGCAGGAAATGTGTCCGCGAAACGCGCCAGGAGCGGCCCGGAGATGAACTGCTCGGCGATGGATGACACCGCCAGCCTCAACAGTCCACTCGGTGCGCTGTCGCGGTCCGCCGTGGCGTCGAGCGCCAGTCCGACTTCGGAAATAGCCGGCGCCACCCGCTGATACAGTCGTTGGCCGGCCTCCGTGAGACTGACGCTGCGCGTGGTGCGCTGGACGAGTGCGACACCCAGCCGATCTTCGAGACGGCGGATGGTCTGGCTGACGGCGGGCCTTGTGACGCCCAAATTCTCGGCGGCCACGCGAAAGCTCCGCGCCTCGGCGACTGCCAGGAAAACAGAAATGCCATTCAGATCGACTGCCATTGGTTAGAATTAGTTACCGCAGTGGTCATCATTGGGCAAGTTGTTCGCTCTCCTTGGCGCGTCTACCTTGGATCTCACAACCAGGAGATAGCGATATGACGCTTGATAACTACAAACTTCTCGGACGGTCGGGCTTGCGAGTTTCGCCTTTGAGCCTCGGAACGATGACCTTCGGTTCGGACTGGGGATGGGGCGCGGACGGCGATGAGGCCCGCCGCATTTTTGATCTCTATGTCGACCGGGGTGGCAACGTCGTCGACACGTCGGTAAATTATACCGACGGTGCCGCCGAGCGCCTGCTCGGGACATTCATCGGCGACAAGCGCGAGCGGATCGTCCTTGCAACGAAATTCACAATGGCGCGCGAACCGGGCAACCCGAACTCCGGAGGCAACCACCGCCTGAACATGGTGCGCTCCGTCGAGCAGAGCCTGACGCAGCTCGACACCGATCGCATCGACCTCCTTTATCTCCATGCATGGGACATGACGACCCGGCCGGACGAGGTCATGCGAGCGCTCGACGACCTCGTTCGGTCCGGTAAAGTGCTCTATCTCGGCATCTGCAACACACCCGCATGGCGGGTTGCACAGATGCAAACGCTCGCAGACATCCGCGGCTTTTCTCCTTTCGTGGCGCTGCAGATCGAATACAGCCTCGTGGAGCGGACCGTCGAGCACGAGCTTCTGCCTGCGGCTGCGGCTTTGGGCCTCGGGGTGCTTCCGTGGTCGCCGCTCGGCGGTGGCGTGCTCACGGGCAAATACTCCCTTGCCGACGTCGAGGATTCGCAGGAGGCGACGGTGTCTGCCAGCCGGAAAGGTGTCATAGCTTCGTCCGGGCATCTGAACCAACGTGCGATCGAGATTGCGCACGAGGTTCGAGCCGTCGCGGTGGAGGCCAACTCGACGCCATCGCGGGTGGCGCTTGCCTGGACACTGACCAATCCGAGCGTCGTCTCTCCCATCATCGGCGCCCGCACGCTCGCCCAGGCCGAGGACAATCTCGGAGCTCTGGATCTGGTGCTTGCACCGGAACAACTGGATCGACTGAACCGGATCAGCGCACCGAGTCCCATCTTTCCCACTCGCTTTACGCAACGCCCCCTCGTCCAGCAACTGATATTCGGCGGCGCCGCTGTCGAACGCCGGGACTGACCGTTCAAACGACGTGACGCCTCTCGACGGTGGACGATCTTCATTGCCGGTCGATAGGCACCAACAAGCCCTCAACAACCAGGAAAGGACCGATACCATGACCATTCTTCCGACACGCAGGCGGGTCGCCGGCGCGAGCCGAACAGCTCTGATCACACTGGCATTGCTCTCGCTCGCCCTGCCGGGCGCAGCCATTGCCACCACCGCGGCAACGCAGGTGCAGGCTCCGGACAGTGCCGCGATCGAACGACAGAACAGGGCGATCGTTGAAGCCGCCTTCGAAAAATGGCGCGGAGGTACCTACGTCTTCGCGGCACTTCTCGCCCCCGACGTCGTCTGGACGATCCATGGCTCCGGGCCGGTTGCCGGCACCTATCGCAACCAGAAGGATTTTATCGAACAGGCATCACGTCCCCTGACCAGCCGCCTTGCGACGCCGGTCGTGCCGGAGGTGCATGACATCTTTGCCGACGGCGATACGATCATCATCCGCTTCGACGGAACGGCGACCACGACGTCGGGCGCGCCTTATCGCAACCAGTTTGTCTGGATATTCAAGATGAAGGACGGCCTCGTCGTCAATGCGGAGGCCTTCCTGGACCTCGTTGCCTATCAGCAGGTCGTCGACAACAACGCCCAGCGTTCCCAATGACCGACGCCTGCGGTTTCGGCAGAACTGAGTGTCTGCCGAACCGACATCGCGCGCCCCTGCGCGATCGCCTTCAAACCGAGAACAGCAACGCTTAACGGAGCTCGACCATGCGACAGGCATTTGCAGCACTCATCACAGCGGCCACGCTTTCGATCCAACCCGCAGAAGCACAGGAGACCAATTTGCAGCCGAACCATCCCTATGTTGGCATGTGGGTCACTGACGACAACCGTGTTCGCCATGAACTTCTGCCGAACGGACGTTATGTCGAGGCCCGCGGCCAGCGCGAGCGAGCCTATGAAGGCCGCTACGAAGTCGACGGGACGCATATCGAGTACTGGGACGACACGGGTTTCACTGCCGACGGCGATTTCGTCGATGCCAATACCTTGCACCATGGCGGCATGATCTTGCGCCGAAAGTCAGCGATGCCCTGACATACCAGAGGGCATTCGCGATGCGAAAACAGCTCGAAGCGAGGGTGCCGCAGGTCTTCCTCATCCATCCGACAGCGTCGGATGCCATTCACCGTCGCCCCGTCATCGTGTTCTGTCCACCTCTCGCAAGAGGTCGATGAAGGCCCGAAGCGGGGATGGGACGTGCCGGCTGCGCGGGTAATAGAGGGCCAGACCAGGCATCGGCGGGCACCAGTCATCAAGCACGGTCACCAGCAGGCCGGACCCCAGAAACGGCTGGGCGAAGTATTCCGGGACATAGGCGATACCGCGCCCGTCCGCCGCCGCCTGCACGAGAAGATCATTGTCATCGAGTGTGAGGTTGCCCGGCACATCGATCGCGACGTCGGCGCCGCGTTTGGAAAACTCCCAGCGATAGCGCTTTCCGCTCGGCAAACGTTGGCGGACGCAGCAATGCGCATGAAGATCGTCGGGCGTGTGCGGTCTTGCTTTCCCGTCCAGATAGGAAGGCGCCGCCACGGCGATGAAACGCACGTCGCCACCGAGCTTTACCGCGACCATGTCTTTCGGGACGGTTTCCAGCAGGCGTATGCCGGCATCGAAACCCTGTTCCACGATATCGACGAGCCGACCTTCCGAAACAAGATCAAGCTCGACGTCGGGATAGAGATCCAGAAAGCGCGGCACGACCTTTGCGAGGAGAATGCGCGCGCCGCTCTTGTTTGCATTGATCCGCAGTGTGCCGCTCGGGGTGCCGCGTTCCTCCGACAAGGTATCAAGCGCCTGATCGAGTTCCTGAAGAACCGGGTCGAGCCGCGCGAGCAGGCGTGCGCCAGCCTGGGTCAGCGATACGCTGCGTGTCGTCCGGTTGAAGAGCCGCACGCCCAGCTTTGCCTCCAGAGCGATGATCGCGTGGCTGAGAGCCGAGCGCGAAACGCCCATGATGTCGGCCGCTCTGCGAAAGCTCTGGTGACTGGCCACCGCCGCAAAGGCGGCAAGATCGTTCAAACTGGGGCGTATCATTCGTGAAATATCCTCACCATCTCATTTCAGATTGAAGACCTTATATCACCAATGGTGATGGTTTACATTCGTATGAGCAAAACAGGAGTTTACATGCCAAAGACTTGGTTCATCACCGGCGCTTCCTCGGGGCTTGGCCTTGAGATGACGCAACAGCTGCTCATCCAGGGACACAAGGTGGTCGCAACAAACCGCCGCCCAGGGGTGCTGGCGAAACTTGCGCAGGAATACGGCGATCGTCTCGATATCGTTCAGTTCGATCTGGCCGAACCGGAGAGCATTGCCTCGACCGTTAACGGCACGTTCCAACGACACGACCGGATCGACGTGATCGTCAGCAATGCGGGCTATGGCCTGTTCGGTGCTGCGGAAGAGCTCACAAACGAAGAGATTGACCGGCAAATCGCCACCAACCTTACCGGATCCATCCATCTGATCCGTGCAACTCTGCCCCTTCTTCGAAAGCAAGGCGGCGGGCGGATCGTCCAGGTCTCGTCCGAAGGAGGGCAGATCACCCATCCGGGCTTCAGCCTCTATCACGCAACCAAGTGGGGTATCGAAGGCTTCGTCGAATCCGTCGCACAGGAAGTGGCTCCCTTCGGCATCGACTTCATTATCGCCGAGCCGGGACCGACCGGCACGAATTTCGGAGCCAATCTCGTCCGCGCGAAACCGATGGATGCCTACGATGAAACCCCTGCCGGCGCCGTCCGCCGGGCGATCACTGAGGGCAGCTTCGAGATCAAGGGAGATGCGGCGCGCACCGTAGCCGCAATCATATCAGCCGCCGAGAGCGAAACACCGCCATTGCGGCTGGCGCTGGGCAGCACGGCCTATTCCTCCATCTCACAGGCGCTTTCCGCACGCCTCGCTGCCCTTGAGGCGCAGCGGGGAGTGGCGAATTCCGCCGACAGGCAGGATCTGTGAACCGCGCGAGAGCGGCCTGGAAACACAGACCTAAGGAACAGGAAAGGAAACAACATGTCCATTCGACCAATCATATTGGCCTTCGCCCTTAGCTTTTCATCTTCTGCCTTTGCGCAGACCGCCGCACAAAACCAGGTAGTGGGCACTTGGCGGATGATTTCGGCGACGATCGATCCCGGCGGCAAAAATATTCCCGCCTATGGAGAAAACCCCGACGGTCTTCTCGTCTTCACCCCCGACATGCATTTCGTTGAAGTTCTTACCGATGCCGACATTCCTCGGTTTGCTTCTAACGCTCGCGGTGAGGGAACGGATGATGAAAATCGCATGGCCATGTCACGCAGTATCGGTTTTTTCGGAACCTACACCGTTGATGAGAAGGGCGAATTCAGTGGAAACCGTGTCGAAGGGGCGACATTTCCGAACTGGGTTGGCAGTGTGCGAACGCGTGATGATCTGAGGCTGGTGGTTGACGGCGACCGCATGACCGAACAATTCCGCAGGCCGGAAGGCACTGAAATCAGGATCGAATTTCAGCGCGTCAAATGAGGCGCGTAAGGGCGGTCTACTGCTTAAGTTCTCGACCTTGCCGAGCCTCAGCCCTTCGACGATGACCAAAATAAAGTTGAGTTATCCGGAGGCAAGAGCCATGCGTTTCAATTGTCGTTCCATGTTCAGGGCAGGAGCCGCAACTGCGCTGGCCTTTTCAACACCTCAGATCATGACACGCGCTGCCCTTGCGGCCGCTCCACCGAAATTGGAAATCATCAACACCGGTTTTTACCGCTTCATGCTGGGTGAATTTGAGATCACCGTCGTTCTCGATGGCATGCGTGTATTCGATGGGCCACATCCAACCTTCGGCGCGGATCGGGATGCCGGCAAGGTCCAGTCTCTGATGGAGGCCAACTTTTTGCCGTCGGATCGGATGATCGGGCAATTCAACCCGGTGCTTGTAAACACGGGGACGGACCTCATCCTCTTCGACACCGGCAACGGGCCGGAGGGCAGGGAGTTCGGCACCCGGCAATTGGCGAGCCGCATCGCGGCATCGGGTTATGCGTCGTCCGATGTGACAATCGTGGCGATTTCTCATCTGCATGCCGATCGCAGCAACGGGCCCATGGACGGCGATCGTCCAGCGTTCAGCCAGGCACGATATGTCGTTGGCCAAGCCGAATGGGCCTTCTGGACTTCAACTGATTTTACAGGAACGCCGGCCGCCATGCATGCGGCGGCTATTCAGAGAAAGGTCCTGCCTCTCAGGGAGAAATTGGCCTTCATCAGCGCCGCTGCATCGATTGCGCCGGGCGTGACAAGCATGGTGGCCGCCGGACCCACACCCGGTCACATGGCGTTCCTACTGGAACCGGCAGGGCGCAGCCTGCTGCTGACCGGCGATACGGCAACCATTTTGTTGCTTCCCGGCAAACCGGATTGGGAAGTTTATTTCCACATGGACAAAGGCGCCGCTGCCAGCAGTCGCAGAAGGATATTCGATATGCTGGCTGCCGAGAAAATCCCGTTTATCGGCTATCACATGCCTCATCCGTCGGCCGGCTATGTCGAGACGTTGGATACGGGCTTTCGCTTCGTGCCGGTGAGCTATCAATTCCTGATCTGACGCCCGCCGGGACGGCGTCAGTCCCTGGCCTGCCAATCGTAGCTCCTCATGTAATCAAGAAACGCACGCATGGCGGCGCTCGGAAGGCGGCGGCTGGGGTAGTATAAAAACCAGTGTGGCAAGGTGGGGCTCCAGTCAGAGAGAAGTTCTACCAGCCGGCCGCTTTGGACATATGGTTTGGCGTAGTCGTCGAAGACATGGGCGATTCCTCTGCCCGCCAGTGCAGCTTGCAGTTCGTTGTGCGCAGAACTGACCGTCAGGCGGCCCGTTGGAGTGACTTCGATGTTTTCGCTTCCCTCGGCAAACCGCCAGGTGACGAGGGCGCCACCGGGGAAACGACGTCTTATACAGTCGTGTCCAACGAGTTCGTGCGGCGTCTGCGGCTGCCCGCACCTCTCGATATAGTCAGGTGAAGCTACGATTACATAACGAAGTGCGGGTCCAAGCGGCAGCGCAATCATGTCCTGCGCCAGCTGCTTGCCGAACCTGACGCCGGCGTCGAAACCTTGTCCCACGATATCGATGACCGCCGCATCGCTGATGATCTCGATCTTCACCTCGCGATAGGCATCCATAAAATCGAACGCCAGCGGGCAGAGAAAATGATCGACAGCCGGTGCCGGCGCGTTGATCCTGAGAGTTCCGGATGGGCTATCGCGCAATTCATCGACCTCTGCGATCGCGAGCCTGATGTCGCTCAACGCAGGCGCCAGACGTTCAAGAAGGCGCTGTCCTGCCTCCGTAGGAAACACGCTCCTCGTCGTTCGATTGAGGAGCCGGATGCCGAGGGCCTCCTCCAGGGTGTTCATCGTCTGGCTCAAGGCAGATGAAGAGACCCCTCGCTCGAGTGCTGCTGCACGAAAACCGCCACAGCGCACGATGGCCACGAATACATCGAAGCTGTCCAGTCGGATCGAATCCATTGAGAAGTATTTCTAATCAAGGTGATAAACTTAACGCAGCTTATCAGATCAATCGGCCCATGTCATGCTTAGCCCGGAGCTTAATGCCGCCCGATCTGCTTCCTTTGCCGGGCACTTCGACCCGTCAAACCGCTGAAGCAAAAGAGTGTCCAATGCAGAAGGAAAGACCGATGAATGCCTTCACTCTCAGCCGACGCGCTATCATGCTGTCCGCTGTCGCGGGCGCATCAAGTATGTTCATCCCAAGCCTGGGTGCCTCTGGCAGCGCCAAGGCCCAGGCCGCGTCCTCGGTGACCGGCAATGCTGGTCACTACCGTTTCCGCGTCGGCGAAATAAGTGCGACTGTCTTGAGCGACGGCGTGATCGGTGGCCCGCCCCGCGTCTATGCAAGCGACGCACCCGAGGCTGAGCTTCAGGAGGTCCTGCGCGAAGCATTTCTGCCGACCGACCACATGACGCTCAACCTCAACACGCTGCTGATCGAGACCGGCGGCCGGCGGATTCTGATCGAGGCTGGAGCCGGCAAGACCATGGGCCCGAATGGCGGGCGCATCTTCGATAACCTCGCGGCGATCGGTATAGAACCTGTGGACATTGACATGATCGTCATCTCCCACACCCACCCCGACCATGTCGGCAATCTAAGAACCGCAGACGGCGGCAAGGCCTTTCCCCGCGCCACTGTTTTCGTTCCGAAGGCAGACTGGGATTTCTTCGTCCGAACCGATCCGGACCTCTCTTACATGCCGGTCCCGGAGGAATTCCGTATGCGCTTTGTGGCAAACATCAAGAACAGCCTCGCGCCATTTATGAACGATGTCGAGCTTTATGAAGCCGGCGCCGAGATCGTGCCGGGTCTGACGACGATCGTCGCATCCGGTCACACGCCGGGCATGGCGACCTTCCTTGTCCATTCCGGGAACGACCAGTTGCTGCTGACGGCAGACCTTGCCTATCACCCTGTTGTCAACGTCGACAATCCGTGGCTGCCGGGACCCGACCGCGACAAGGAGACGGCTCTCTCCTCACGCCGTCGCATTTTCGACAGGGCGGCTGCCGAGCGAATGCCCGTGCTTGGCTTCCACTATCCCTTCCCCGGTCTCGGCCGGATGCTGAAGACCGACGGCGGCTACGCCTGGGTACCCGCCAACTGGCAGTTCTGACGGTCAAGGAAAAAAGGAGAGATCTCATGGACCAGTCAAAAATCAACAGACGCGGTTTCCTCGGCACGATGGGCGCGGCGGCAACAGGGCTGGCACTCGCCACCAACGCTACGGCGCAGACCCGGGGACGAATGCTGCGTCGCCAGCCACTGGATCAAGCCCGGACGTACTGACCCGCACCTTGCCACGTACCGGCGAAAGGGTTACAGCCCTGGGGCTCGGCACTTTCCTGACGTTCGACCTGAAGCCGGGGGATCGCCGCGACGCTCTGCGCCAGGTCTTCGAACGGTACGTGGCCGCAGGCGGCGGCGTGGTCGATACGTCGCCCCTCTACGGCTCGGCGGAAGTCAGTGTCGGCCAGTTCATGGGAGAGTTTCAAGGATCCGACGAGATGTTCCTCGCCAACAAGGTCTGGTCGACAGGAGAGTATCTCGGAGACGAAAGCCACGCCGTTGAAAGCTTCCGGCAATCGCGCATGCGGACATGGCGTGAAACGATCAATCTCATGCAATGCCACAGCATTACCAACGCGCCGGTCGTCATTCCGTTGATGAAGGCATGGAAGAAGGAAGGCCTCATACGCCATGTCGGCGTGACCCATCACGAGTCGGCGGCGCAGGACCAGTTGCTGGCGATCGTTCAACGCAACGATGTCGATTTCATCCAGACGAATTACTCGATCTTCAACCGGGATGCCGAGCGCCGCCTTCTTCCGGCGGCGGCCGACAAGGGCGTCGGTGTACTCATCAACCTGCCGCTCGAAAAGGCCCGCCTGATGAAGGTGGTCGAGGGGCAGCCGCTCCCCGGCTTTGCGCAGGAGTTCGGGGCGACGAGTTGGGCGCAGTTCTTCCTGAAATGGGTCATGGCGCACCCGGCCGTCACAAGCGTGCTCTGCGGCACTTCCAACCCCGACCACATGAGTGATAATGTCCAGGCGATGACAGGCTCGCTTCCGGAAGAGCGCATGCGCGCCCGCATGCTTGCACATATGGAAACGATTCCCGGCTTCGGCTCCATCGGCACGATGCCCTGGTATCCCGGCAAAGAGAATATGTATTCCGGCCTTATCCGGGAGGCGCAGGCGAATGCGGCACAGCGCCTGCGGTAAGGCCCCTCGACTACCTCGTAGTCACCGTAGAACAAATCACTGGGAGACTGACTTTGCCCTCCACCAGACGTTCGCTTCTGACGGCCTTTCTGACGCTGCCTCTCATCGACGTGGCGAGAATGAAGGCGTCTGCGCAGGCCGCTCCCGACCTGTCGCTGACCCTTGCATGTGACGATGGAGACGAACTAACCCTCGAACGGGAAGCCGGCCCCTTCTTCAGGCCTAACTCCCCGCTCGAACGCGATCTCTATCCCTACGCGCCCGGAGGCGAGCGAATAACGCTCGCCGGTTCCGTGCTCGACAATCGCTGCCGGCCTCTTGGCGGCAGCCTCGTCGAGATTTGGCATGCGGACGAAAACGGCGACTATGACAGCGTGGGTTTCCGCCTGCGGGGCCACCAGTTCACCGACGCCCAAGGGCGCTGGTGGTTCAACACCATCGTGCCCGCGCTTTATCCCGGCCGAACGCGTCATTTCCATTTCAAGGTCCAACGCCCCGGTGGGCGCGTCCTCACCACGCAACTCTACTTTCCCGCAGAGGCCAGAAATGCCGGAGACAGGCTGTTTCACGAGACACTTCTTCTTGACCTGAGGAAAACGGATGACGGACAATTTGGGCAGTACGACTTCGTGGTTTAGGTCGTGGCCCACTGTTTGAACATAGGTCTGGGCGCTAGTCAGATACGTTGCCCACCCGCGGCCCTCCCGACCGGAATGGAATGCTCACCGTCGGCGCACAAATCGGATCATCGGTGCGACCGCAATCCCTGCTCGCGCTTAGTGAAGGAACCGGGCGTCGTAGTCTGCACAACCGGGATCAGTCGCAGGCGGGCCAATGTGAAGGCCAGGCCTATAGGAGTCTACAAGCGTACCAAGTGTGTCAACGTCGGCGCCATCTCTTGCCTGTACCGCCATCCCTTGCACAACGGCCATGTAAAACCTTGCCAGTGCTAAGTTGTCGGCCTCTCCCGGAACGTCGCCATTCTCCTTCGCAACATCGAGAAGAGCAACGAATTGCGCCAGAGCTTCGGCGCGAGCAGCCCTTGTCGCTTGGGCCACGCCGTGTGCATCTGGGGGCCGCATTGAAGCGCGCCGATCACGATCATGCAGCCCCGCCCGGTCTCTGACGCGGTGAAGCGGACAGCAGATGCGCGCAGAAACGCTTCCATCATTCCGAACAGGCGGGTTGTCCGAGAGAGCTGGCGCGCTTATGCGAGCTTCCCGTCGCTGGTAATGGCAAAGGGCTTTACAATACAGCTCCTCCTTCGACCCGAATGCTGAATAGATCGTGGGCGCGGTTATCTGCCTCCCTGTCGGCGATGTCAGCTTGAAGGGGGAGCGCTGTGGCATAAGGATTGATTGATAGCGCGTGTCATCCTGGCCGCGATGAGGAGACGCGCCGCGACGCCGTTCGATCGATGGGCGGGAAGCTACTTTTCCCTCCGACCTTGACGTCTGCTTGCCAACCAAATCAGGCGTTGAAGCCGGCGTCTACACTGAGAACTGCGCCTGTAATCAGACTTGCAGCCGGACCTGCCAGAAACGCGACCGCGCTGGCAACTTCACGGGGTTCGCCAAATCGGCCGAGCGATGTGAGGCTCCGCTGATAATCGGCATTCTCGCCATTGGCCGGGTTCATCTCCGTGTCGGTTGAACCGGGGAGAACGAGATTGACGGTGATGCCTTGAGGCCCGAGTTCGCGCGAAAGGCCTCGCGTGAGCGACAGAAGTGCTGACTTCGACATGGCGTAAGCCGTGACACCCGGGAAAGGCACACGCTCTGCCAGGGAGGAGCCGATAGAGATGATCCGGCCCTCCGATGAGAGATGCGGGATCGCCGCCTGTGCGAACAGGAGGGGCGCGCGAACGTTCACATCAAGCATGGCCTGCAGGTCGGCGAGTGCCAGATCCGCAGTCATGCCGGCGGTTCCGATGCCTGCGCTGTTGACCAGAATATCAAGCCCACCAAGTGTTTCGACCGTCAGGCTGACGGCGCGACGGATGGCGTCCGGATCGGCACTGTCGGCCTGGATGGCAAGCCCGCGCCGGCCTTTTTCTTCGATAGTCCGAACCACCGATGCAGCCCGGTCTACCGAGCGCCGATAGGTTAGTGCGACATCGGCGCCCTTTTCGGCCAGCGCAGTGGCGATCGCGGCCCCTATTCCGCGGGAGCCGCCGTTCACCAAGGCCCGCTTTCCAAGCAATTCCATAATCTTTCCTTTTATGCAGTGATCGATGTATAAATCGGTAGGCCCATTGCAAACCGCCGTCAACTGATTTATGCAGTGGTCGATGCAAAATGATGTTTCGACACCTCCAGCCAGCTCACCGTCGCCTCGTCCTCCACGCGGGCGGCCGCGGGAGTTCGATTGCCAGGTTGCGCTTGCCGCGGCGACACGGCTGTTTTGGATCAGGGGATACGAGGCGACCTCGATCGCCGACCTGACGGAGGCAATGGGGATCGGAACCAAAAGCCTTTATGCGGCCTTCGGCTCAAAAGATGCGCTCTATGCGGAAGCACTTAAATACTACTACACGACCTACGAGGGGTTGGTCTGGACCCGGTTTCGGAAAGCTTCGACCGCAAGGGAAGCCGCGCTGGCATTTCTTCAGGATTCCGCGATCGCCATGACCGGTGGAGATTGCCATTTACCGCATGGATGCATGGCGACGCTCGCCACTGTTGGGAGCGAAGGACACTCCGAACTGGGTGAACTCATGCGAGCGACTCGCGCGGGCGGCTTTGATCTCCTCAAGGTGCGCTTCGACAGAGCAAAGAGCGACGGTGACCTTGAGGCCACGGCAGACACGACCAAACTTGCGAGGTTCGTGCAGATCGTCCAAAGCGGCATGGCAATTCGCGCCCGTGATGGAGCCGATCGCGCCGAACTGCATGCTGTGGCGGAAATTGCGCTTTCCGGCTGGGACAATATCACCGGCAACATCGATCGCAGGATGCAGGGGAAGGCTTAAGCGTTGTGGCGTGAAGGCCGATCAGAGTGGTAACGGGATTCAAGGCCACTCCCTTGCGATGCGGGCCGAGCTTTCTGTGAACCGGCTCGGCGAGCAGCCGACAGCACGTGTGAAGGCCGTGCTGAATGCGCTCGCCGACTTGTAGCCAATCGAGAAGGCGATCTCCTCCATCCTTGCCGTCCCGGACTTGAGCGCCTCCTTGGCGAAAGCCATGCGCCACCGCAACAGGTACGAGATCGGACCGATCCCAACGACGGCACGAAAGCGCGTGGCGAACGCGGATCGCGAGACACCGCAAAGCCTCGCCAGAGATTCGACCGTCCATTCTTGCCCGACATTTTTGTGCATGGCTCGAATTGCTTTGGCGGTGACGGGATCACGAAGGCCGGAGAGCAGACCGCTGCTGGCGGGGTCGACACTTTGTTCCGGAAGACCCGACGCCGGCATCCTGAGAATTTCGACCAGCGCCAGCTCGACGAGACGGACGATGATGAACTCGCTGGCCGGTCCAGGGTCGCGGCCTTCGGATTCCATCAGCGTGAGCAGGTTGTGAAGCCGGTGGAGTTTGGGCGAACGAGAGGGGATCTGAACGATGGGCGGGAGAAGCCCAGTCAGGAGATCCTCGTTGGCTGTCGAGAACAGAAATTTTCCCATGTGAAGCGAAATCGGTCTTTCCTGACCGGAGCCCAATTTCAAGCGTCCCTCCTGCTTGGCGGCCACCGCCGCGACGCTATCCAACGGCTCTACTTCCATATTTGAGGTCAGCGTAAAGGAAAGCGTTGTCCGCAGCAGCACGAAGTCTCCCTTTTCCAGCCACAGCGGGTCGCAATCAGGTCGTATCAACTGGCAATTGCCGTCTTCTATCCAGAAAAACAACAGGTCTCCCAGCGCTGGAAAACTCAGGCCCCAGTCACCGGCGGCGTCCATGCCGCGAGCCAGAAGGGCGGCACGTGGCCGCAGCAGTCGGATAAGGTCAAGGAAGGGATCCATTCTTGGGCTTTAGATAAAGTATCCTGGGGTTTGAATTATAGAACGTGCAAAGGCGATAGCATAATTTGCCGGAAGACTGAACGAGGCTTAGGCCCCCATCACTGGAGAATTATGATGATTAAAGTCACCGCCGCTGATATTGACCGCTTTCTTGCCGAAGATGACGACGAGCCCATCGTTATGCTCAATCTCCTTCGGTTCAAGGCGGATGGGGGCCGTCAGCGCTATCTCGACTACCTCACCATGGCGGGACCGATCGTCGCCCGGTATGGCGCGGAAATTCTTTTTGCTGGCGACGGCGCGCCAGCGCTCTGCGCCGAACCCGGTCAAGCCTGGGACGCGGTGGCGCTGGTGCGCTACCCGAAACGGAAATCCTTCGTCGACATGATCGCCGACCCTGCCTACGCCGTTGCCGATCCGATCCGGATGTCGGCACTGGAAGAAGCGGTACTGCAGCCCATCGGCATCATGAGGCTCTGAGGGCAGAGGCACACCCGCATTCTGTGAGTGGCAAATAACGCCGCTCAGCCAACTCACCGCCACAAGCAATCCCACACTCCAGCTCGCAGCCAGACTGTGAAAACTGCGACTGTCGCTGGGGACGGCCGTCATTGTACGCGATACAAAACCATAGTCTGTCCGAGGAGTGGCGTCCCCGCATATCCTCGCAGTTCGAGCGCACCATCTCGAATCGATGCCCGCCCTGAATAGGTGCGCCCCGACGATCCATCGTAGAAGTTGCCGTCTTCCCAACGGCGATCTTGTGGATCCCATTTCAGATCGGTGAGGAAGGTGATGCCCTCGAGGGACCGGCTTCTAAGCTTGGGGTCAGGATTGTGGATGTCTTTCTTGAAAGTCTTGCCGTCCGCTTCCATAAGCCGATCGCCATAAATGACCCGCGCCGCAAAGCTGCCGCCGGCTTCGAATACTTCGAACTTGAAGTTGCCTTCCTGTGTTTCCCAAACGCCCTCGATTTCGCTTGGCGACGAAGCTTGAGCCAGAGCCGAGGTGAGCTGTAGTCCGGTCAATCCAGCCGTAAACATGACTGCCAGCGAGAACTTCCTGATTTTCGATTTCAGCATATCGACGTCCTTTTTTCGCGTATGAAGAAAAACTACGGCCAGAGCGCCCGGTGTTGAATGTCGAAAACCTCAAATTATGTGCCTGATCCTCCAAGGCTGATACTTCTCTATAGCGCGTCGCTGGGCATCGTCGGCTTCTTGTCCGTATCAGGGGCTGCGCTGCCCGGACGTTGCGGAGCCAAAGCTTGGGGAAATTTACCCGGTGTGCCCTGGAGCAGACATCGCTGGCCAGACGTACAAGGCAACAGCCCCGCGCAAACCAGGACCGTCCTTTATCGTCTTGGGCGACCGGCCCCGAAACCAGAATGTGACTGTGACGACGGCGGTGCCCGGGCGCACGGTCTCGTCCAGGAATTTTGATAATCTGGGCATAGCGCTGGGCATGAGAAAACACGTCACCGCATCGGCATCCGCCAGATCGCATTTGTAAAAGTTCTTTCCCGCTATCGAGACGTTGCGGAGGTGCCTGGTTCGCAGCCTGGCAAGCAAGCACGGGAAAGGCGAGACCTCCACGCCTTTCCCGTGCGCGTGTGGAAAAGCCTTGGTGAGTGATCAGAAGCGAGCCCCATCCACAGCCAAGATCGTAAATCACACCGAAGCGAGAAAGGTTCGCATCGCTCAAGAGAGGAACAACATCGGCTGCTTCCGATTTTGCAAGCGGCCATGACGATACCCTCGTCAATGCGTGGAAAAACAACAGCGAAAGGCACACCGACGAAACAGCGGCAAGCAGAACGACCGAAAATGCTTGATGCATGTTCGATCTCTCAAATCAGCTTGGCCGGGTGCTGAAGGACTTCGTCGGGCTGCGATGGCATGTCCCGGACTAAAGGCCTCACCCGGAACAAAAGTAGCCATGCGGGTCGGACTGATGCTGACTAGAACGACAGATCCTGATGCGTCCGATCGGAAACCCTCCGCGGTCGTCGTCGACTGATGCGATAGACGGCCGCGGGTGGGATATTGGCGAGGGTGTAGCCGATGTATTTCGCCTTCAGGCCGAGACGGTCGAGCAAGGGTCTGGCGATCGGGCACCGTGGACCGTAGGTGAACTGGTAGAATGCCCCATTAGGGCGAAGATGCGAAAATGCGCCCTCCAGAATGGCATGCACTTTACGCGTCGGCATCGACAAAAGAGGAAGGCCACTTACGACGGCGCCGACGGGAGCAGATGCTTGAAGCGGCAACTTGCTCAATTTGGCAGCATCCATCTGGATGGTTCTTGCAGTTGGAAAACGAAGGCTAAGCTGCGACGCGAAGTCCGCGCCATATTCGATCAGCACAAGATTTTCTTCAGCGACACCTTGCTGCAGCAATGCTTCTGTAAAAACGCCCGTCCCCGGACCTAATTCGATGACTGTGCCCGTCTTGGCGGAAATCTCGGCTGTCATAAGAGAAGACAACGCGCGCCCCGACGGTGTAACGGAGGCGACCCGGAGGGGAGCGGAAAGCCACGCCCGAAAAAACAAAAGCGCATCAGCAGTTTTATTTGTCATCACTTGCTTGCTCCGGGATTCAGGCGCATCGAATATCGTCGCTGAAGCCGCCACACCAAGGCCGTGAGTACTTCGGCGACAACAAGCAGGGCCAGTATCTTCAGCGCGAGCGCAGATGAATTGATGCCGGGAATCGCCAGCACGGCTAGGTAACCTGCTGCGATGAACAGGCCGTTCCACAGAACGATGCCGACTGTTATGCCGGATACAAACCGCAGCGCATTAGTACCTAAAAGCCCAGCCGCTATGGGCGAGATCAACCGCACGGTAGGAATGAGTTGTGACAGGATAGTGAGCGCGCGTTCCCGGGCACGTAGGGAGGATAATGTCCAGTCGATACGTGGTTGCGATAGACCCACCCATCCACCGACCGAGTAGAGAAACGCTGTAGATCGCTTTTCTCCGACTGCACGTACGAGAAGATAGAGTCCGAGGGCTCCGAGGAAACTTCCAACCGCAGTACCGATGATAGCGGTGTGGAGCGACCAAACCTCGTCGTCGGCCGCAATACCTATGGCAACGAGAACACCATAGGAGGGCAGGGCAGGCACGAAGCGCTCCGCCAGCCCGATCGCAAACAAACCGAATATGCCGTATACCGCAATCCAGTCGACAAGGTTTCCAAGTGGGTCCAAACCTCAACCCTCCCGTCTGACGGTTGTCGAGTTCAGACCGGTAAGCTCAGACGGGGAAACCTGCGCATTGAACGAGATCTCCGTCAGTGTTTCAGAAATCTCCCACAGCCTGTGCGCCGCCTGCTTCTCCATCGCCTGTCGCGGGATCTGCGCTTCGGCCGGGTGTCCACGGGTCTCGCCAAGTTTATCGGGGCCATAATAGCCACCGCCTCGGGCTTTTGGAGATGTGGCCGCGAACAAGGTCGGCAGCGCGCCTTGCGCAACAGGCTGGAACAGAAACCACATGAACGACCTTAGAAAGCCCTGAGCGCTGCGGCGACCTGGCCCGTTGTGAAGCAGATCCGTGCGCGATATCCCCGGATGCGCTGCGATACTCGTGACACCCCAACCCGCTGCTTCGCTCCGCCGTTGCAGTTCGAAAGCCAACATCAGACACGCCAGCTTTGACTGACTATAGACAGGCATGGGCTTGTAGCTCCGTTCCGCTTGCAGATCATCGAAGTTGATGGCTACGTTGGCGCTTCGCACAGCAATGCTGGAAAGGGTCACGACGCGTGAGCCTTGTGCCCGCATTAACAGCGGCAGGAGGTGGCCCGTCAGGGCAAAGTGGCCGAGATAGTTGGTGCCGAACTGCAGTTCAAAACCGTCTTTGGTCGTCTCGCGCGTTGGTGGCGTCATGACGCCGGCGTTGTTGATGAGTACGTCGATATGGTCGCGAGTTTCTTTTAGTCGTTTTCCAAGCGCCTCGATCGATACGAGGCTGGCGAGGTCGACCACTTCTAGAGTGACCGATGCCTGCGGCGCCTTTTCCTTGATGCGCCGGACAGCGTCGGCACCCTTTATCGGATTGCGCCCTGCGATGATCACGTCGCCACCGGCTTGGGCCAGCGCAAGTGCATCTTCGACGGCCAGACCGCCTGTTCCGGTGATCAGGATCGTCCGGCCCTTTTGAGACGGCATATCATCGAGTGTCCAGGATTTCGTCATCGGCAGTCCTTTCTGTTTCTGTTGGGGCGCAATTGTCCGCCGAAGACACATTGTTCGGGGCACATCTTCGGCGGACGGAAGGTCGCCGTGGGGTGAGGCGACCTTTTCAAGGATCCGACACCGGGCGGTTCCGGATCCGAGCCTATTCGATTGCGTTGATCGGCTTGCCGAGGGGCGGCTTTGCCGCGACCTCGCGCGTTCGCTGCATCCACGCCGGATATTCGGGAGCGATCCTGCTGGCGGCTTCCAATTGGGCGACCTCATCCGGACTGAGCATGATCTCTGACGCCCCGAGGCTGTCGTCGAACCGCGCGACCATCTTCGCACCGACGATGACGCTTGCGACGTGCGGCTGATGCAGCAGCCATGCCAGCGCAATTCCTTGCAACGCTGGCACCTTTGTCGGCGCCCAGTGTGTTGTATTTCATGGCAAGGGTATCCTGAAAGAGTCTGGTTGCGAACCTGCTGCGGCGCATGTGCGCCGCAGCAGGTATCCGTCAGGCGATACCGCCATTCGCGAAGACGTTTTGACCATCGATCCACGCCCCGTCCTGTGAGCAGAGAAGGCCTATGACATTGGCGATATCTTCTGGTTGGCCCAGCCGACGAAGCGGGGTCGCTTCCGGTATGCCGCGAAGCGCCTCTTCCCCGTGCTGACGCAAGAGTTGGGTATCGACGGCGCCTGGCGATATCGCATTGACCGAAATGTTGCGACCGCCCAACTCCTTGGCAAGAACGTTTGAGTAGATCTCCTGCGCCGCCTTGGTTGCAGCGTAGGCTGCCGTGCCGGAAGGGCTCATTTTGATAATGCTTGAACTTAGGCTGATGATCCGACCACCGTCGCGAACGCGTCGTGACGCCTCGCGTAGCACATTGAAACTCCCTTTGACGTTGGTAGCCATCATCCGGTCAAAGGCCTCGTCGGTCATCCGACTGAAAGGACCGACGTTCATGATGCCGGCGTTATTGACCACGATGTCGACGCCGCCGAAGGCTTCGTCATTGGCGTCGAAAAGAGCTTTGACCGCGGCCGGATCCGCCACATCTGCCTGGCGAACGATGGCACGGCCGCCGGCGGCCTCGATATCGCGAACGACCTGCTCGGCCAACTCGCGATTGGTAAGGTAGTTCACGGTCACGGCGAAACCGTCCCGCGCCAGACGCCGGGCGGTGGCCGCGCCAATGCCGCGGGAAGATCCAGTGACGACCGCGCCGCGTTTGTCACCCGGTTTGGCGACAGCGCCAGTATCGGACGACTGGGCCGATGCAATGCCGCTCATGGCAATAGCGGATGGCACGGCCGCCGCGAGGGCGAGGAACGTGCGTCGGGAATTGTCTGTGTTTGACATTGGAATGTCTCCTAAGAAGTTTCGAATGTTTCAGCCTGCAACGGCGGTTTGCGGTCAGCGTTGGCGAAGGAAGGCGCCAATCCTTTGGTTTGCGATCAGGAGAGTGATGCCGGCAAGGACGGTCGACAAAGGCACAATCAACAAGCCGAGGCCGAGGCCGTTTGGAATATCGGCGGCGCTTGCAGCATCGCTGACAATGCCAACGATCAGAGGGCCTAGCGCAGGCCCGAGGAGGCCGCTTCCGATCATGACGAGACTGGTCGCCTGCGCCTGACGTCCAGGACCGGCGATCAGATGCGCTGCTCCGAAGCCCCATGGCAACATGAACGAAAATGACAGCATACCGGGCACAAAGAGTGCAATGGACATCCAGCCGGTCGGAGCAAACAACGCCGCAGTCGTTGTTGCACTCGCGATCAGGAAGAGAATTGCCGGAGGGCCGAGCACCCTGCCTTTCCCGGAGCGGACAGCAAAATCAAACCAGCGTCCACCGCCCAATGTACCGATGATCCCCATCAACCCTTGTAACATGCCGAACGAGACGCCGACCTCTGTCGCGGTAAAACGGTAGGTGCGGATCAGAAACGGTATGGAGAAGGCATAGAAAGGCGCGCCTGCGAAGCCCAGGAAAATGGTGCCCGTGAACAACCAGCGGAACACTGGAGACGATAACAGGTCAAGGCTGGTTCGCAGGAAGGGTTCGTCGCGAGCGGCTGTTGTTGGAAGAGGAGGAGTGGGGCCGGAAACAAGAATGATCAATAACCCGATCAAGACGCCGATGGCTCCAGCACCCATCAAAACGATACGCCAGCCAAATACGTCTGCAGTCGCGCCGCCTGCCGCAAACCCCACCATCGTGCCTAGCGGGATGCCCATTGCGAATAGGCCGATTGCAAGACCGCGGCGCTCGAGCCCAATTTTGCGGACGATGAGAGCATGGCCTGCCGGGACTGCGCCAGCCTCGCCGAATGCGACGCCGAAGCGTGTGAGTGCCAGGAACATGAAACTGGCGGCAAAACCGCCGAGCGTCGTCATGACGCTCCAGATCAGGACGCAAGACACCAGTACGAGTCGGGGAGATCCCCGATCTGCCGCACGGGCAAGCGGTAATGAGAGAAGTGCGTAGCAAACCGCAAACGCAGGGCCAGTGAGGAGCCCCATCTGGGTGTCGGTCAGCGACAGGTCGGCTTTGATCTTTTCTGCCAGGATGAACGGCAGTATTCGATCGATCTGCGAAAACGCGTTGATCAGCAGAAGGACCATGCATATTGCGGCCATGCGCAGGCCTTTTACGTGTTCCCCGCCGGACGCAGCGGGCGGCGCGCGTGTCTGCGCAGGGGCTATTGACCGGGCAGCAATTTCTGTCATCTTGAGGTCACTCCTCGCTTGGTTGCACCCTTAAGCTAGATGGAGTGTCCAATGACCAGAATGCCCGAACCTTCAAGAAACTTGCCTATTCCTGCAGAAGAGGCGATGATGCCGGCGAAGAGCCACATATTGCCGTGGCCCCTGAAAAAACCGGATCCCCGCTTGAATATGCCATTGCTCTCTGCCGTAACGGCCTACATCGAAGACCAGGGTGGCGGGCAGGGCCTGTTCCCGACGGCCATAGAAGGCTTCAACATCGTCCGCTCGTTTCAGTCGATGATGCCCATGCGAAACATCTATCGGCCATCGCTATGCGTGGTGCTGGAGGGTGCGAAGGAGTTGCAGTTTGGCGACGAACATCTCAACTACCGCACCATGGAGTGCTTGGTCGTCAGTGTCGGGGTTCCGGCAACCGGAAGGATCGTGGAGGCCAGTGCTGCAACGCCTTATGTCGGCGTCATGGTCGACTTCGACGTAGCAACTGTGCGGGAAGTTCTCGAACAATTGGATACACCACCAGCGCAGTCGGACGCGACCGGTCCTTGCGCTTTTGTCGCTAAAGTGGACCAACCACTAGCCGATTGTATTCTCCGCTTGGTTCGACTGCTGGCGACCCCAAAGGCGATACCGATTCTGGCGCCTTCGATCGTGCGCGAGATTTGCTATTGGCTGCTGAACGGCCCGCATGGCGGTGAGATCTGCAAACTTGCCTGCCCCGAATCAAACATTGAACGTGTGGTAAGGGCTGTTTCAGTGCTTCATACCAACTTCGCGGATACTTTACGCGTCGATCAGCTCGCTGATGTTGCGCGGATGAGCCCGTCGTCGTTTCATCAGCATTTCAAGGCGCTGACCTCGATGACCCCACTTCAGTTTCAGAAGCAACTCCGCCTGCTGGAGGCGCGCCGCCTCATGGTCACGCAGGCTGCCAACGTTGCCGAAGCCGCCTACAAGGTCGGGTACGAGAGCGCGTCGCAATTCAGCCGAGAATACTCAAGAACCTTTGGCGTCGCGCCCAAACAGGATGCTCTGAACCAACAGCGTCTCCACACTGTGTACGCCAGCCGCACCGTACGATCCGCGTAATCGCATCAAAAAGAGTTTGCAACGACCCAGCCGAGCTTGGTAGAACAATATACTGAGACTTCTCAGTATATTAGCTGCAATTGTAGACTCTCAGGCACCAATCAAAAATGGGAAAAATCTGCTATTGTCGGCATTTTCAAACGAACAGTTGCTCGTAACCTTTGCGGTATTTTTGTCGTGTAAGTTTTCGAAGAAGTGCTATCGCGTCCGCCGGACCATCACAGATCGAGCCGCTGCACGCTCCTCATCGTCGCGATGCAAACACCGCGATAAACGTTTTAGGATTTAGGTGTGCTGGAGCGGGCTGGAACCGTCGTTCGGGCGCTAAGACAATATGTTCTCAATCTCTTGGCCCTGCTGGGCGTGTTTCTCCGGGTTCTGCTCTTTCAGTTTCGTGAGGTTGAGCAGTTTCCATCTGACGGCGGGCAGGTTTGCCGCCTGCGGGATGCCGATGGCTTCAAAATCCGGCTCGGTATCATGCAGTGAAAGCAAGAAACGCATAGCGTTATCATCCAGCCGTGTGAGCAAGTCGTCGGTAAGACGCACGCGTGCATCCTTCAGTTCGCCCAAGCTGACAGGCACCACGGTCATGCTTTCAAACGCCGTGATGAACGCGAGTTCGGAGAAAAACGGCTTGATAAGCTCGTGCGGCGGTTGGCCCGAGCTGGCGACATAAATGAGGAAGGTGCGAAACAGTGCATCCGTTATTCCAATGTCGATTTTGATGACTTCACCGATCCCTTCGGCGCGGACGTTTCGCTGGACAAGAGCGACAGTCTGAAGGGACGCCTTGGCGTCTCCGCCGACTACCAGAATGCATGGCAGGACGCTTCGGGCAGGATGGCCCGGAGCAATGTCTACGGGCTCGCCAACCTCTATCATGAATTCCTCGATGGTTCGCAGGTTGACCTTGCCGGCGTCAATTTCGCCAATGAGAGCGATCGCACCTGGGGCGGCGTCGGCGCTGGCGGGTCATACAGCTGGGCCGATGACAAATACGCGCTCTATGGCGAAGTGTCGGAACGACCGGATTCAAGGTGAAGTTCTGACCACTAGTAAGCGTCTGCCCGACCTGCCGGATACACAATACGAAAGCAGGCCGGGTGCCGACCCAGTGGCACTATGGTCAGCACTCAAAGCGTGCGCCTGTATGGTTAACAAAAGGTGAGGCCCGATATCGTGGTAACCGTCCGACGCCGAGCCTCTTGCTGAAGAGTGCCAAGCCCCCTCAACTTAGCTAACAACACCAGGACGAGCGGGAATGTTCCTCAGAAATAAAAGCGCCAATTCCCAGCCTTCAATTCCTCTAGGTCGAAAACCTCAGCATGGTCAGCGACCTCAGCACGCGCTCTATGGCGAGGTGTCAGCCTAGCAACTTGCTTCAAGGTGAAGTTCTGAGGCCGCCAGAGCCCATTTTCTCAGTCGGCGTTCCAGTACAGCCCGCTATCCTTCCAGACATGTTTCATTTTCAACAATATCTGTTCCGAGCTTCGATGTGGGAATTCTCGGGCGAGCGCAGGAACGAGCTTTGACACGTCTGTCCTTTTCGGCAACGCATCGCTGGCAAATTTGGCCTGCGCATTGATTTCAAGATTGAGCCTGTCGTCATCGGTCATGGATGGGTCTAGGCTTTACACCAAGAGGCTCAATCGCCCGGTCTAGCCCTAAACTTGCCGGCGCTTCCGGTCTCTCAGACTCGATTAGTGCCACCCGCAACTGTTCTTGGCCACCGCTCGCCAACTCATGCGCGTGAACTGCATTTTGGTCGATCCGGACAAACTGGCCCTTGTCGAGCCGGAACGCGCCGTTCATTCCGCCTTGCTTGAAGAAGTCGGCTTCCAACTCTCCCCAATATCCAAGGTACTCGCCGCAGCTAGTGCAGTTAATGGGTGTGTGGCCCGATACATCCTTGGGAATTCTAAGGTAGATGGTCTTGCAGTTCGGGCAGTCCAGCTTGTGGTCCAGTTCCTGAGACATCTTCGCGATCCCATGAAAGAGGCACTGACCTGCATACGAATATTATAAAAATTTCAGTTTGCAACCATGTCTGCCAGCAGACGAAACCCAACCTCAGGTCAAGCGGAAATCAGACACGTCTTGGCTTGCCCTTATGCCACCGAAAGGATTTGCCCGTGGGAGGTCCGCGTACCGGCTCATCCACATAGTTGCCAGCTTCCCTGGCAGCCTGAATGAATGCGAAACGTGCGGCACCGGGTGAGCGGTTTCCCTCAAGGCACGCTAGGAGAGCGTATTTCGCAGCGGACAGGGACTCGACCTCTTCAACCGGCCAGTCAGTCAGGATTTGCTCTGCAGCTTCAAGGGTTGATGTGACCACGCGCATTCTTCCAGGGTGGCTGGTCATGATGTTTTGAAGTGTCTTTCGTCCATCAGCGCGAAACGGGTCCTTGGGGATTCAGTTCCGCGTAGAAGATAGGCAATTCTTACTACGCCTTGCGCAGTATCTGACCATCCTTCAATTCGAAGACACCGTCCTGGCCGCCCTGTCCGTCGAAATCGCGATTGAGCTCGCCCCAATAACCAATGAACTGACCGCATGACGAGCAATGGATAGGCGTCACATTGCGCACGTCGTCGGGAATATCCAGATAGATAGTCCCACAGGCTTTGCAGTCCAGCTTGTGATCCAGGCGCTCCATGTGACGCCCCCCGTCAGAACCCACCGTAGTCTAATTATGGCATGCATTATTGCGCTGTCCAGAGGAGTACGATGGAACGTTCTTCACCCCCTAGTGTTGCTGCCGAGCAGTCGCAGGCCCGCAGCCCTTCACAACCGGGTTAGAATGCTCGCTATGATCAGTGCGATGGCCACACCACTGATGAAGATGCAGACCTTAAGCCACCACGGTGTTCTGTATTTGCGCCGTTCGAGTTTGTCATTCAACGCGAGCGGCCTCCGATTGGACACACAGTCTCATACATCTCTGATAAAGGGTATGCTGTCACCGCCTTGGGCGTTACTCCTGGCCTTATTTAGAAACGCCTCTTTATCTTGACGAGGCAATTCGGTCATGGCCTCCAGTGCTGAGCCCGAAATACGAAAACGTCCGCAAGTTGGGCAGTCGAACTCGATGTAATCCCCGGTGGTCGGCAAAGATGCGACCGGATCACCTGAGATAGGGCATATATCGATAGTCATGAAGCTTCCTCCGGGCGCGCCAAGTCACCACTATGGACTGCGTGTTTTTAATGGTCGCAACAAAGTAACCCTCTTAGCCTCCATACATTGTTGATTTTCTGATGAATTTCCTCAATTTTTCGATGAGGAAAATCCGTAGCGAGTGCTTTGGCAAGCTCCATAGCATTCGTTCTCTTCGGACGGGACTGATAAGCGATATCGGCCTGCGCGCAAATCTCCGTCATGAGCCGCCTGTCATCTTCAGTCATGGTACGCTCCGGACTTCCTAGTCGTGGCAAGCGATGTCATCGCATCCGTTGCCGCGCTATAAACAACAGCCAAATCGCTACGATGACGGCAATTACCGCCAAAGCGTACAAGTTCAACTAGTTGAAGCATGTCAGCTGAAATAGTCGTCATAGAATTTGCAATCTAATGGAGTGTAATGATTAGGCGAAACCGTTCGGACCATAGCAGCTAAAAGTATTCCATCAAACTCTGACGGTGTTGTAAGCGCGCCTTTTTGTTTGTTTTATTTCTGAGGGCACTCCCACCCGTCGTGCGTCCACGGGAGGACAGAGCGGAACGATCCCCTCGCGGATCTGTTGAGAGCTAATAGCCAAATTCAGGCGGATTGGGATGACCAAAAAGGGACAAATCCGAGCACCCGCCGAGGTGTTCAAGCGTGGTAGCCGCCGCAAGGACTTTGCGGAGCATTTGCAAACCGGGCATAGTGTGCCCGAGAATGACGATAGATTTCAGGAGCTTTTAGACCGGCTTGATGAAGCCGAGAAAGAGCAAAAGACATAGTTTTACTACCTATCACAGTCGGGCCCTGCTGATCCCGGCGGGGGTGGGACCAAGTCGCGAGTCAGTGGAAGTACTTGGGACGGCTTGCTACTATGATGGACATGTCGCGGACGTTGGTTCCCATCGTCTCTGTCTCGAACTCAAACAAATTGATCTCCCGTTTTGCGGTCATACTAGCCAGTCTCCCGTAGTCTCTTTCGCCTCGCGCAAAAAACATGATCACCGTACGTGCCACCTGTTCTGCGAGAGGATGGTATTTCGGATCACGGCCAAGAATCTGGCAGGCTCGTTGATGGGCCTTTTCCAGGATGTGCCAGTCATTTTCAGAAGAAATATGATCGATGCTTGAATACAGCATGGAAGCCCCTCCATACGTTTAGGCGGGAGCACGTTCCATCTCTCAAACGCCAGTGGCCGTTACATGCCTGGCGACTTGATAATGTCCGCCAGAAGACGGAGCAAGTCAATGCAACGCGATTTCATGAACCCATCCCGATGGTTGCAGTTTCGGCACTGGAACCAACGCGCCACACAACGGTTGAGAGACCAACGGACAATGAATTTGAGTGACGAAGAAAAGCCCAAAGGTGCGCGAATTATTGACTGGCAACTAAAGCGGCCGGAGTACGGTGAAGCATTGCGGTCGTATCACAAGCCTTTAGCCGAAGATGAGAGATTCAGAGAATTTCTGCGACGCCTTGAAGAAGCTGAGCGCGATCAAACAAAATGACATCACCGCAAAGCCCGACCCTCCCGAAGGCCTTTTAGGAAAAGAAGTGTTCTTCAGGCCAAAACCGACGTGGGGGCTACCGGCGGCCCCAAAATACTCCCGATTTGGCCAGTTCTGTATGGACCAAAGACCTTTCCGTCTTGGGGAACAATACCGAAGCTCGAAAGCACGGACCAATGCGTTTTCCATTCATCCCCCGTTAAGAAGTAAAGGCGCACCTGTCGTATCTCGTTTAACAGGAGATACTATGAAAAATATTGTTTCGCTATTAACTGCAGGATTTTTGGCCATCTTCATGGGCCTGACATCACTTGTTACAGCCTCGGCAGCCCCGGTCGCAGTGCAAGCTGTTCCTGCCGCCCCCAATATCGTGCGGGTACAGCACAAAGATGATCGTCGATATGAACAGCGGAATGATAGAAAGAAGCGCTGGGAGCGCTATGATCGCCGCAATGATCGTTTTGAGAACCGTCGCGACCGTCGCGGCTACTGGAATGGCCACCGTGGCTATCGCGAACAACGCCGCGGATATCGTCGTCATAATGACGGATACTGGTACCCATTGGCGATATTCCGTCTGTAAACTCAACTTTTCGTTAGGACATTTGAAGGCGGCTCTTGCGGGTCGCCTTCAGTTGCTCTGGTGCGGATAAAAGAAGCTTGGCATCAGCGCGACACCTTATTAGGTCACGTACGCCAGGCGTGGAACGATTTCCGCTCAATACTGTTAGCTGTGTAATTCGCAGGCGGAAGTAAATGCAATGGCCGACAACAGGCAGAAACAAGCTAATCGGGATCGGTCGAAAGTCTCAGCCAGCGAGGATCATGAAGTCGAGTATCTGATGTTCAAGTTCGACATAAGCAAGAAGCGCGCCCTAGAGCTGATAATTAAACACGGAGGCAGTCGCAAAAACGTCGAGGCTGAACTCACACACTCTTTATGAGATAGATTTTAACGGTGGGGGTTCTGCAAAAGACTCTTCGCGACGCATGACAGATTGAACTGGGAGATCCGAATGACAGTAATAGCCCCGACATTACCTTCAATCGATCCCAATCGTTGGCTTGAGTGCGAGCGGGCCTTGCTAGAGCGCTTTACGGTGATTGCCGAAAGCGAGGATCGGTCTCCCGAAGTCCTGAAAGATTTGATTGTAGAGGCAGTTAACGCCGGTTGGAGCGAGGGGGAGGTAAGGCGTGCTCTTTCGGACATGATACGAGCAAGGGGGATTACTGGCGAAGAGGGCGACCTATGGCTGCACGTGTAGCGGGGCCAACACTAGAGTCTGGAGATCCCAATCGATGGGACGAATGTGAAAAGGCCATTAAGCCGCGGTTCAACATGATCAATTGGGTAGATATGCGAGACGATAAAACTATTCAATTGCGGAACGACGCCATGGCGGCCGGCTGGAGCGCGAGACAGAGGTGATACGTGCAATCTGGGCACTAAGAATGTTAAAGGATACGGCATCTGTGACCAGAAACTAGCGAGCGGCTAGGCAAGGGATGCCCTTCAAGAGCTTCCAAACTTTGCTCTATATCGTCTGGTGCGCTTCGCTAGATGGATTTAGCGGAAAACTGTACCGATTCGTCAGCGCTTAAATTGCAAACTTAACCGATTGTCTGGGGGAAATTCATTGCTCGAAACGTTTCACTACCTCAATTCCTTACCGTTTTTTCCGCATGTGTTTGCTCTGGCGGTCGCCTATATCTTTGCGTTTCCGATTGGTCTGGATCGAGAACGCGAGGAACGCAGTGCGGGAGTGCGGACTTTTCCCATTGTGGCGTTGGCAAGCTGCGGACTGATTCAAGGGACCGAAAATCTTACGGCCGGCAATCCAGAAGCTACGGCCCGTATTATCGAGGGATTGATCACCGGCGTTGGCTTTATAGGCGGCGGTGCAATCCTGCAACTCAAGAATTCTGTGCGAGGTACCGCAACAGCTGCAAGCATCTGGTCAACCGGCGCAATTGGTATAGCGGTCGGACTTGAGAGTTATGACGTGGCGTTCATCATCTCACTCTTCACCTTTCTCACATTGCGCCTGATGCTGCCGTTGAAAAAGGAGCCGAAGCAGGACTGAGATCCTACGAGGACGGATGGATGGCACATAAACGAGTAGCCGATGCCCTCCCACTGTGTGCCTTGTCGAGTGCTGCGCAGTTCGCGATTGACGCAGCGCCAAGGTAGGAGGTTCCAAGTCGTTTTACTCGATGCTCAGAAACAACTGAACCAGTACTTGCAATTGCATCGTGTATGGGGTGGCATACCTTTTTGATCTTCCACTGCAAGGCGAAGGATCCAAATGACAAACCCACGTATCGCAGAAATGGTTCTTGAAAGCGCGATCGACTACGCCATTCTGACCTCTGACCTTTCCGGCAATGTCACGTCATGGAGCATCGGGGCCGAAAATATCTTCGGCTGGACCGAGGATGAGGTGGTGGGCCTTGCCGCCGACATCATTTTCACAGGCGACGACCGTGCGCACGACGTCCCGCGCAAGGAAATGGCCAATGCCCTTAAAAACGGTCGTGCTACAGACGAACGCTGGCATATGCGCAAGGATGGATCAAGATTTTGGGCCAGCGGTGAAATGATGCCGCTTCAGAACAATGGTGCCGCTGAAGGCTTCCTCAAGATTGTTCGAGACCGGACGCAGCAAAAGCGGGCGGAAGAGCTACAGTCGATGTTGAGCCAGGAGCTAAGTCACCGGTTGAAAAACCAGCTTTCCATGGTCCAGGGTCTGGTCAATCAGTCGTTGCGCCGTGCGGATAATATCGAGAGTGCGCGCCTTTCGATCAGCCAGAGACTTCGTGTCCTGGGACAAGCGCATGACTTGCTTTTGACCGGTTATGGCGAGCGGATTGATGTTCGTAGCCTGGTCGAAAAGGCAATCAATCTGGACGAGGACAAGCGCAGCAGTCAGTTCATTTTGACCGGTCCAGAATTGCAGGTCGGTCCTCAGTCCGCATTGTCCCTGGCTATGCTGCTGCATGAACTCACGACCAATGCTTTCAAGTATGGCGCGCTCTCCCAGACGGATGGCCAGATCATCATTGAATGGGGAATTGCCGAAATGGATGAGGAGGCGGCATTTAAACTGGATTGGCGAGAGAAAAACGGTCCACCTGTGGTACCACCTACGGTCGAGGGATTGGGCACGAGACTTATAAAAAGTGGCGTCGCCGGCACGCTGACGAAGGTTGATCTGACTTATGCATCTGATGGATTGAATTGCACTATATTGGCGCAGCTTGAAGGCTTCCAAGCCGACGCTTAGAAAGTGGATGAAGTTGTATAGGTGATCGTTATAAAGATGAAATCTGTTTGACCGCTTCCCGCCACCGCGTTGCGACTGCCTCCGGCTCTTCGTTGACCAAAATGCAGAAGTGACTAGGGCTTGTGGTCCCAGAGTATGAATGGTTGTGTGTTGTGCGTCAGGATATTTCTGGATCGCCACAATCGTATGCGGGTTCACGTAAACTGGCTGCCCTGCGGCGGACATGAACTTGAGCATTTCCTGGTCTCCTGATTTCTGCGTCTTAGCGAACGGCTTCCGGTCATTCTGGATGCCTGAAGTCAGCTGCGCCAGCACATCAACTTAGGACGAATATGCAAGACAAGATATCTCCGTCCGCAACGCGTCTGCCCCAGGTACCAGCGTCATTCTTCGGGATTGTGCTCGGGCAGGCCTTGCAAACGCGTGGTGCCCGGCCTCGACCATTTGGGCAGTACCGGCGATCGTTGGCGGGGTTCTGAGTTTCGCGGCGGTGACCGTATTGTTGCCATGCTGTTTGCCTTGAAGTGGCTTGGGCCCGCGAGCAGGAGCAGGGCATCCGGTAGAAGCCGGCGTATCGACCATGTTGATCGCATTGGTGCTGCGGCCTGACGCTATTACTCCGCATTTACCGAATTCCCGAGAGTGACCTATCAATGGTGGTCGGCTCGCTTGGGACTCACACAACACGACGTCTGTTGTCGTCCTGCGCACCAAAGACAATAGTCCGGTCACTCGTTACGGCTTTGCTGCCCATTGAGCAGAACGTGCGTTCTTGTCACGATCGGCGCCAACTTGTGCTCCGGCAAACGCTTGGCTACGGTGATACAACTGAAAGCAGGTTTGGAATGACCGAGATCGCATTCGACCATAGTTATAGCCGGCTGCCGGACAAATTCTTCATTCGGACAATGCCTACCCCTGTTGCATCTCCGAGATTGATCAAGCTGAACTTGGACCTCGTCTACCAGCTGGGGCTAGATGATCGGTGGTTGAACAGCGCCGAGGGTATCCACATGCTCGCGGGAAACAATGTCCCGAGGGGCGCTAACCCTATTGCCACCGCATATGCAGGACATCAGTTTGGTTATTTCGTCCCGCGACTGGGCGATGGCAGGGCGATCTTGCTCGGTGAAGTCATTGATCGAGACGGTGTCCGACGTGATATACAGTTAAAGGGGGCGGGACCGACGCCTTTTTCGCGTGGCGGAGATGGACGCGCGGCGTTGGGTCCCGTGCTGCGCGAATATATCCTAAGTGAAGCAATGAATGCCCTGCGGATTCCAACGACCCGTGCGCTCGCTGCCGTACTGACCGGAGAAACTGTGGCGCGTGAGACGTCTCTCCCTGGCGCCGTTATCACCCGCGTTGCCTCCAGTCACATAAGAATTGGCACGTTTCAATTTTTTGCCGCACGCGGTGACATTGAGGGCGTCCGTGCTCTCGCAGACCATGTCATTGCCCGGCATTATCCCGAGGCGGCAGAAGGTGAGATGCCCTACCTGTCGCTCTTGGCGGCAGTGATCGAAGCCCAGGCCTCGCTGGTTGCGCAGTGGATGTTGGCCGGATTTATCCACGGTGTGATGAATACAGACAACATGTCCATCGCCGGCGAGACCATTGACTATGGTCCATGTGCATTCCTGGACAATTACGATCCAGCGACGGTTTTCAGTTCTATCGATCATGCGGGCCGCTATGCGTATGGCAACCAAGGACCGGTCGCTTTGTGGAACCTGGTGCGTCTGGCGGAGAGCCTGCTCCCGTTGCTTGCGGACGATCAGGACAGGGCGGTGTCCTTGGCTCAAAACGCGCTAGCCACTTTCGACGCCCAATTCCAAACGGTGTTTATCACCGGGATGAGGCGGAAGCTTGGCCTGTTCACCGAGGAAGAAAACGACCTGACACTTATCAAAGAACTGCTCGACACAATGACGAAGAGCCAGGCGGACTTTACTCTGACGTTCAGATATCTGAGCCACTCTGCCGAGACCATCAACGACGATGAGAAAGTGCTCAACCTGTTTACAGAACCTAGCGCATTCAGGGAATGGCTGGCACGCTGGCGGTCCCGGATCTCTCGTGAACCACAAACAGGTTTTGAGCGCCGGACTGCTATGCTCCACGTCAATCCGCTTTTTATCCCGCGGAATCACCGTGTCGAAGCGGTCATAGCTGCAGCGGTCCAGAATAATAATTTTCGCCCGCTTGAAGAACTACTGACGGTTCTCGGCGAACCTTTCGAGGACCAGGCGGAATTCGCGCATTATGCAAAGCCGCCGGAAATCCACGAGCGCGTTCTCGAAACGTTTTGTGGTACGTGATATCTCATTTATTCAAAAGAAATTGAGGGCTAGGCGCGGTCGGAAATTGGATGGATCAGCTGACAAGCCAGTTGATACTAAGGTCGTCGTAGACTTTGAAGCACTAATAAAGTCCACTAGAATATCGCTACTATCGGCATTTTCAACGAAGGTTTATCAATAGCCTTCGACTGTGAACGGTCGGCCTAAGGAATTTTGATCATGGTGACTGGAGTTCGATTCCTTTCAAGGTGAGGGATTCAAAGGGGCTCTTCTAGAGCACTTGAATGACCGAGATGGGCCGTAGAAGTTGACGGTCTGCTCTTGGTGCTGGCTCGTCAGAAAGCGGCCATTCCGCTGACGACCCTTCTCTGCCCCTCCTACGGAGCAGTCCTACGGCAAGCCGTGACCCGAAAGCGGACTTGCGAGCCGCCGCCGAGCGTCATCTTCCCTCAAGAAAGAACCTTGCCGAGGAACGCACGCATCACGCCGTTGAATTGCTCTGGCCTTTGCAGGGGTGCGAAGTGGCTCACGCCGGACAGGATGATCAATTCCGCTGCCGGAATGCTCCGCGCGAGATATTCGGCATGTTCGGGCTTGATGAACTCGTCGTACTCGCTTTGCACGATCGCAACGGGCACATGGATATGGGTCAAGTCGCCTGCAGAATAGTTAGGTTCGCTCTTCATCATCTGGCCGACCGCTTCCACAAATACATTGAATTGGTCCGGCGTGGCCGATAGGGCGACATAGTCCTTGGCGTGCCGTCTGAAACACCGGTCCACGATCGGAGTGGGCTCGAATTCCTTTGTGCCGCTGGGGTCCATGTTGCAGCCAAAGAAGAATACACCGGCAACCCGCTCGGGTGCTTTCATTGCGAGGATTAAAGCGATGCACGCGCCGTCGCTCCAGCCCACAACGGCCGTCTTTTCCAACTGCAGCGCGCCCATCACGGCGAGCACGTCGGATGCCATCAACTCGTATGTAAAAGGCCGCCGATCGCGCGTGCTGCGGCCGTGGCCGCGGCTATCAATGAGCACGGCGCGATAGCCGGAGCTGACCAGCGTTGAAACTTGATAGCCCCAATTACCGCTATGGCCGAGGCCACCATGCAGTAGGATCACGGGAGAGCCGGACCCGTATGTCGCGTACCAAATTCGAGCGCCGTCGTGATCCACGAAGCCCTGATCGCTCGTAACGGGCAGAGGCGCAGCGCCATGCGCCTCGAAATTTTTAAGGTCGTCGTCGTGTGATTCCATGCTGCTGTGACTCCAAACCAGAAAGGCCCGCAACCTGTCGCTGACACAGATCAAACCAACCGCTGACAAGAACCTGTTGCCTAAGCGACATAACACCGAGCGACTAACTGGATCAATGTCCACTTCTGTCCGCGCTTGCGTCATTGGTGTGTCTGCTGGGAATGACGCATTGCCCGGTTCTCGCTTGAGCCTTATATAGCTGTTCCAGTTTGGGCCGGGAGCGGACTGGCGGCTTCCCGAAAGCGTGGCCAGGAAGCAGACAGGCGTTTGCGTTCGAAACAGACGGTAGATTGTCTGGGCAGTTATTTGCGATCACCGAACTCACGGCGATCTATTGATGCCGTCAAAAATGCATTGAACTCCCTTGGAGCAACGGTCAAGCCGAAGGGCAGATCAACCGCCTCAAGATGCTGAAGCGAGCAATGTACGGTCGCGCCGGCCCAGAACTGGGCAAGAATGCTGCCGCTGAATCACAGAAATTGAGGATGAACCGCGGGGGATCGATTTCGACGTTTCCCGATTTCAGCACGACTTCTCGGACGTCCCGGTCGGAAATCCTGAACAGCAGTCGTGGATCTGGAACAGATGAGCTGCGCGTCCCTGCCAAGCCGAATGCATGAGGAACGCGGGTCAAATTCCGGAATCACCGAATTAATAGCAGTGAGGTTCGCAAACCAAAGTATGATACCGGGCAACCAACGCATTACGCGCCCGCACGTTTGTATGATGGATCACCCGCCGTTGCATCGATAACCTCATCTGGAAAGTTGCAAAAAGAGTAGTGATCATGACTTTACGTGCAATCCCTGACCGTCCAATCCGCTCCGATAGCCGCGCGATGAAAAGGTCGAGAAATTCATCGACGCCAATCTGGACCAACGAATCTTGATCTCCGGACTCGCTTCCCTGGGAGGCCTGAGCTCCAGTCAGTTTCAGCGTGCTTTTTAAGCAGAGCTTCGGTGAGACGACACATATGTATCTTATCAAACGGCGTATCGAGCGCGCAAAAAACATAATGCCGTCGCAGCAGCTAAATTTTGCGGAGATCGCTCTCGCTTGCGGTTTCTCCGACCAGTCGCACATGACGCGTCTGTTCACTCGGCTAGTTGGCGAGCCACCCAATAATTGGCTCGAATGGCAAATGGCGCAAAGCGACAATGCGGGCACTGCTCATCACATATTCGACGTATCCCGGCAAGATGCGCTTGCTTGTCTGTCATCATCGTCCTCGGCTCGCCGAACTCAGGCCTCATGAGAAGGAACAGCTCGCCTCCCTGATATAGGACGAACGATTCTCCCCCCAACACACAAGGAGCACTATCATGAAGACCTATCTCATTAATCATCTGCGCATTCCCGGCGACATTCCGAACGACGCGGGACTAACCTACCTCGAACAGGTCGAAGCAACGGTCGCACCTTTCGGCGGCAGGTGGCTGGCCCAAGGTTCTGCCGACGTCGTGGAGGGCGCTTGGCCAGGCTCGGTCGTGTTGATGGAATTCCCCAGCCGCGATGCCGCGACGTCCTGGTACAATTCCCCTGCATATCAGGCGATCCTGCCGCTCCGCCTGAAGAACGCGATTTCGGACCTCATTCTAATTGACCAGATTCCCGAGGACTTCACCATCAAGGGCTTTGCCAGCGAGGTTCGCCGCGCGATTCGGGGCGGCTGAGTGCTGCCCGCAAATTCCGCATGCGTGCGCCTTCCGTAGATGGAATACGCGCGCTGCATCCTATGCCAGAACCGGGTCCAGGCGGTCAGCCGAGGCACCGGGATTCCCACGGATTACAGCCCGCCCGTAACCTTCGACGCCCTGCGATCATCGAGCCACCCTAAACGTCGATCGGGGCAATAATAAAACCATGGTCGAGAGATGAGCACGTCATTTACCACCCTGCACGTTACGCACACCAACCGCGTTATCCACGCCGTCATCGATGCCCCTCCCATCAACCTGATCGGGCCGGAGTTGATTTCCGATTTGGTCAGGTTGATCGAATACGCAGAGAACTCAGACTGTCGTGTCGTGGTGTTCTCAAGTGCCAATCGCGACTACTTCATTCCCCACGTGGACATGACGAAAGTCCGAGAGTACCGCGAGGCAGCGGCCAAGCTCGCAGGCGACGCGTCCATAGGTCTCCTGTTCCGCTACATGAGTAAAGCGAAGTTCGTTACAATCGCGCAGGTCGAAGGCCGCGTCCGCGGAGCAGGCAGCGAATTCATCCTCGCATGCGATATGCGCTTCGCAGCGAGGGAGACGGCAGTCTTCTCCCAAATCGAAGCGGCCTTCGGGTTGATCCCAGGAGCCGGGGCGGTCCAGCACCTCTCTCGTTTGATGGGGCGCGGCCGCGCCTTGGAGGCTATGCTCGGAGCGCAGGATTATAGCGCCGACCTTGCTGAACGATATGGCTGGATCAACCGCTCGCTTCCGAAAACAGAGCTCGGACGTTTCGTGTCCAACCTTGCGCAGCGGATCGCGAGCTTTCCCGTCGAGGGGCTCAACGACATCCGGGAAAGCTGTAACGCCATCACGCTTGGTAGCGCTGAAGCATACCGCAAGGACTCAGACCTGTTCGGTCTGGGCGTGGCGCGCCCCGAAACACAGGCGAGGGTTCGTGCCGCCATGCAGGCTGGACTTCAGACCCGCGATGCCGAGCTCTCCATAGAGGGCATCATCCGCGTTCTTGGCAATCATTGAGGAGCAGCATCCATGTTTACGAAGTACGACGTCACCTTTCCGGCAGAGGGAGGGATAGAACTGGCAGCATGGCTATTCCTACCCGAACGGTCAGATGGAAAAGCACCGGGCATCACCATGGCCCACGGCTATGCGGGCACCAGATACCATGGGCTAGAACAGACTGCAGTAGCATTTGCGGAAGCGGGCTTCGCGATCCTTCTTCATGATCACCGCGGGTTCGGAGACAGCGGCGGGGACCCCCGACAGGACGTCAATCCTTGGCAGCAGATCACGGACTGGCGGCGCGCAATCTCATACCTTCAGGACCGGCCCGAAGTGGACGAGGCGAGGATCGGTGTCTGGGGCACAAGCTTTGCTGGCGGCCACGCAATCGTCTTGGGTGCCACCGACCGGAGGCTGAAGGCAGTTGTGTCGCAAGGACCCACGATAGACGGATACGCCACAGGGTTGCGGCGCGTGGCTCCGCAAAAGGTCGCGGCATTAGAGGCTCTCTTTGCGGCTGACGAACGCGCGCAGCTTCGCGGGGAGCCTCCGGCGACGCAAGCGATAGTAAGCGAGGAGCCGACACAGAACTCCTCGTATTACGACGCTGATGCGGTAAAATTCTATCTCCAGCCTCTGCCGGAGGGCATATGGGAGAACAAGGTTACAGTCCGCTCAACTCGCTGGACTCGGATGTACTCTCCCGGCGAATGGATCGAAAGGGTCTCTCCAACGCCGCTCCTGATGCTGGTAGCCGAGCGCGACCACACGGCCGCGACCGACGTAGCTCTGCGGGCATACGAGCGCGCCCTCGAACCAAAGAGGCTCATCATCACGAAGGGCGGCCACTACGACCAGTACCTTGGCGAGGCTGAAAAAGGGGCACAGGCGTCAATCGCCTGGTTCAGGCAACATCTTGTTTCGAATGCCGAATTTCGGTCAAGCAAGGAAGTAATGAGCCCATGATATCAAGTTCGATGGAAGCGGTCGCGGTCGCGGGTGGCACTGGGACTGCCGGGGCCTTGGAGCTGGTTAAGATACCAGTCCCCGTACCCAGTCGAGAGAAGTGCTGATCAAGGTCCGCGCCGGGTGTTAACGACCTGATCTCTTCCAGCGCATAGGCCTGTACCCGCCGCCGCCAGGTGCTTCCACAACGCTCGGCCTTGAGGTGTCGGGAGAGATCGCGGCGAAGCAGGTGAGCATGTAGGCAAGATCATTCTCACCACGTGATTACTGTTGATGACCGCGCCGCCGCTCCTGGCGCTGCCACTCTACCATAGATATGAAAGGCAAACCAATGGCCACTCTCTTCGACCCCGTCCAGATCGGCGACCTGCAGCTAAAGAACCGGATCGTGATGGCACCACTGACACGGATGCGCAATTTCAACGAGCGCAGTCCCGGGCCCATCAACGTGAAACACTATGTCCAGCGGGCAAGCGCCGGCCTGATCATCACAGAGGCGACCTCGGTGACACCGCAGGGCGTTGGCTACCCCGACACTCCCGGCCTCTGGTCGGACGCGCAGATCTCCGGCTGGAGGAGCGTGACCTCGGCCGTTCATGACGCCGGCGGCCTCGTCGTCGCCCAGCTCTGGCACGTCGGCCGGGTCTCAGACCCGGTCTATCATGGCGGCAGGCTCCCCGTCGCTCCAAGCGCGATCGCACCGGAGGGTCAGGTGAACCGCCTCAATCCGAAGCGCCCATATCCGGTGCCGCGGCGGTTGGAAACCGACGAAATCCCGGGCCTCGTAGAGGACTTCCGGGTCGCAGCCGAAAACGCGCTGCGTGCCGGTTTCGACGGAGCGGCACTTCACGCCGCCAATGGCTACCTCTTCGACCAGTTCCTGCATGATGGCTCGAACAAGCGAACCGACCGCTACGGCGGCCCCATCCAGAACCGGGCCCGCTTTCTCATGGAAACGGTGGACGCGCTACTGACCGTATGGCCTGCGGGCCGGATCGGCGTGCACCTCAATCTCATGTCAAGCAGCTATTCGATGAGCGACACCGACCCTCGCGCGCTCTTCAGCTACGTCGCCGACCAGCTTGGCGCACGGAAGATCGCGTTCATCTTCGCCCGCGAGGCACTCGATCGCGGCGACCATCTGATCGGCCGGGAGGTGAGACGGCTCTTCAAGGGCGCCTACATCGTCAACGAGGGCCTCACGAAGGACAGCGCGCAACAGGCCATCGAACGTGGCGAGGCAGATGCCGCCGCCTTCGGTCGCTTGTTTATCGCCAATCCCGACCTTGTGGAGCGCTTCCGGCGTGGTGCGGCGCTCAACGCGATCAAGTCCGAGACGATCTACACGGACGATGAGACCGGATACAACGACTATCCGCTGCTCGGCGAAGCAGCGGAATAGGCGCCGCGCCCGCAGGTCGCTGCGCAGTGATCGACACCCTACGACGGCAATGCGCTTCCTCCTCCATTGAAAGCCCCCTGGACAATGCAAGCAACAATCAATGACACAGACATCTTCTTTGACGTAGAAGGCAGTAAGTTGCGGAAGATCGAAGGACAGATGTTCGAAGTACCCACAATAATAGCTCTGCATGGCGGCCTCGGCTTCGATCACGGCTACTTAAGGGATGGACTCGGACGTCTTCAGGATATCGCCCAAATCATCTATGTGGATTTGCGGTGCCAAGGCAGATCGGGGCGCCCGCCGCTTGAAACAGCCACGTTGGAGCAAATGGCCGATGACGTTGCGGAACTAATCAGTATGCTTGGGATCCGTATGCCGTACATCTTTGGTCATTCGGCCGGTGGTTTCGTAGCCATGCATCTCGCGCTAAGACATCCGGGATCGGTTGCTGGGCTTATTTTAACGGGAACTTCGCCAACTGTCGCTCCGATACGAGATGAGGCGAATGAGCCGACGCCCGCTCTCGCCGACCGAGCCCTGCCCAAGACGATCGCAGTGGCCGCACGCATTTTTTCAGGAGACATCAGCGCGGAGAGTGTGACGGAATTTTTCGAAGAGGTCGGCCCGTATTACGCCGCCCCTGGGAACATGGGGCTGACCGCAATTCTTTTGCGAGCAACCTCACCGAATATAGACATGATGAAACATTTCATGACAAAGCTTGCTCCGCAATATAATTTAACCTCGCAACTTCATCTGATTACCATTCCAACCCTGGTTCTCGTCGGTGCTTATGATTGGGTCTGCCCACCGCGGGCGAGCCGCGTGATCGCGAGGAGCATTTCGCAGAGCAAGATGATCCTATTTGACAATTCTGGCCATTTTCTCTTCTCGGAGGAGCCAGAGAAATTCCGTGGCGTTGTAGCCGACTTTCTTGCACACGGCGCGGTGCTGCCCTGAAAGTCGGCTACCGATTTACGAGGAATGATAGGTGGAATTTTGCGATTGGGACCGTCACTCGCTACTCGATTGTTGACCTCACTATCCACGATAGATGGGGCAATCTTGGGGTTGAAGGACTACAATTTGGCGATCGAGGTACGGCTTCACATCCGACCCGGGTTCTGTCGTCAGCATCGTGAACGCCGGCGGATGGTTACCCGCGCCTTGGCGCCATATTCCTGCTATCGCCATTAATGGAGCGCCATTCAGTGCGAACCGGGAAGCCTCTGGCTCTAACGCCAAATTTATCCTTGACTTTGTCAGACCGCTGCCTTTCGACCCGGCATTGGGAAGTGACTACCTTTCCGCACTAAAGTTTGATCGCCGCAAGCTCACAGTGCTCCACGAGCTAAAAGCGCACTATGAGGATCTCGAAGACTTCAAAGAACGGCGCACCATGCTGGAGGCGGCGATATCCGACCATTTGAGCTATGGCGATGATGAAGAAGGCGAAGACGAATTCGATCAGCTACCCTAGGGCGCACTGATTGCGAGATCAAACAACGCACGATCTCTCATGCGCGTCCCTCCCTATCAAGGAAGAAGCGGATCGCCCAAATCTGGCGCTGTTTCAGCGGCTTCTTGACACCGATCTTTCGGCCGGCGTTCCACGCCGGACGGCCGAGTGCGGCAGGATCATATTGTGCAATACCCATTTCAGGTCTCCTTAGGCCAACATTGGCCGTTAGGAGAACGCACGGGCGCAAGTATTGAAGGGGCCGATTCCGGTCAGGCAGCTTTCAAGAAGCGCCCTGCGAAAGCAGACGTTTAAATCGGCTGCCGTGATGTCTGGATCTGGCCAGAAGCGGAAGTCGTGTGATCCGGGCCGTTGCGGACGCGTTTACCGAATTCGAACAAAAACCTGATGCCGGCTAGTTGAAGGACCGAATGTCACTGGTCGATCTTTGAAGGAGTGTGAAGTTGCAAAGGCCTGCTCGGCTAATGAGCTGGGGCGACTCGATGCTCGATCCTTAGATGGAAGCCATTATTGCCGGCTCAGTCGAAGCGCCGCTGCCCGGCGATGGCCCTCCATACCCTCTGTGCGACTTTGCCGAACCGAGGGGGGAGCGACCGCGGCTACACCGCGCTCGTCGAGCCATTGGTGGGTGCACACCTTGACGTAGGAACCTACCCAGAGACCTCCGGTGTAACGTCCTGCGGCCATGGTCGGGAGTGTGTGATTAGTGCCGCAGCACTTGTCAGAGTACACTACGCTCGCGAGTTTCCCGATGAAGAGAGACCCATAGTTGCGCAATTTTCCTGCCGTGGCATGGGCATCGCGTGTGTGAACCTCAAGGTGTTCCGCCGCGATATGGTCCGAATACTCGATCATTGCGGCTTCATCAGCACAAACGGTGATCTCACCATAGTCGCGCCAGGCGACGCCGGCGACGTCGGCCGTGGGCAGTGTTGCCAGCTGGCGTTCGACCGCCTCCAGTGCAGACTTGGCGAGTTTTAGATCGGTTGTGATAAGACCAACGCGGGTCCTGACATCGTGCTCGGCTTGCGCCAGAAGGTCGGTGGCGATCATCTCCGCGTCGCCTGTTTCGTCGGCAACGATATAAATTTCGCTAGGGCCTGCTAGTTGGTCGATGCCCACCTGGCCGAACACCTGCCGCTTGGCCTCATTGACGTAAGCGTTGCCGGGTCCAACGATCTTGTCGACGGCGGGAATGGTTTCGGTGCCGAACGCCATGGCGGCAATGGCCTGCGCACCGCCCACTTTGAAGATCCTGTCGGCGCCCGACAAATGGCAGCCGGCAATCATGGCCGGATGGGCGTTGGGCGGCAGGCAGGCGATGACATGATCGCAGCCGGCGACCTTTGCCGGCACGATAGTCATGACGGGTGCAGATAGGATCGGATATCGACCACCGGGCACATAGGCTCCAACAACCTCAATCGGAATGACGCGGTGTCCGAGGTGCAGTCCCGGAAGGGCGTCGAATTCGAGCGGAAGTATGGTTCGGAGTTGCGCTTCGGCGAACGTCTTGACGCGCTCAATGGCAAACTCAGTGTCTTTTCTGGTCTGGGGATCGAGATTGGCAACGGCTTCCAGGCGATCCTCGAGGCTCACTTCGAATGTGACTAGATCGGACCGGTCATAGGTGCGCGCATATTCTCCGACGGCATCGTCTCCGCGTGCCCGCACATTCGCAATGATGTCCTTGACCACGGCCTCAATTGCAGCAGTATCCGAAATCGAGAGAACGTTTGGCTGCTTGAGATGATTTATCTTGTCACCCAATTGGCGGGAGCGGTTGGCCATTTGAATCTCCGGGTTGCTTGTTGGAGGAATGTCGTCACAATCGTGCACCCGCCGGTTTACTGCAATTCCTGGCGGAGCATCTGTTCAGTATATTCACCAAGGCAGCGCGTTATGCACGTCGTGCGGTGACAGGCTATTTCGATGAGGCACTCCAATCTTGGGAAAATCCAATGCCGAAAATAGGCGTCAAATTGAAAGAGATGCGGCGCAGGCGCGATTTGGGCGTGCGAGAGCTGGCGGTGAGGTCCGGAATCTCCCATTCCACCATTTCCCTGATCGAGCGGGACAAGATGAGTCCGTCAATCGACACGTTGAGTGCGGTGCTGGACGCGCTCGGGACGACGCTCCCCGGGTTCTTCAGCGATCTTCAGTCGAGCCTGCCCTACACACCGTTCTACGGAGGGGAGGAATTGGTGGAGATCGGCAAGGTCGACACCATCTCATACCGTGTCATCGGGCTCAACCATCCCAACCGGCAACTTCTTATGCTGCACGAGACCTACGCGGTCGGCGCTGACACCGGAGAAGCCTTCGCGCATGCCGCGCAGGAGGCGGGAATGGTGATTAAAGGTGCAGTGGAAGTGACCGTTGGCGGCCAGAAAAAGATCTTGAACAAGGGCGATGGGTACTACTTCGATAGCCGACTCCCCCATCGCTTCCGCAACGTCGGCGAGCAACAGAGCGAGATCTTAAGCGCGATAACCCCGCCGACATATTGACTTGGTAATGGTGATTTTAATCACCGCGGCGCTTTATCGGGCTTTCAATCAAGTCAAACTGTGGTTTCTTAGCTTAGTCATAGAAAAACAAGGGGAATGACGATGAAAATTCTGAACGCAACGTTGATTGTATGCGCGTTGGCGACCATCGGAACAGCGACCGCTGAAGCCCGTGATCTGACAGTCGTGTCTTGGGGCGGTAACTACCAAGACGCCCAGCGCAAAATCTATTTCGAGCCTTTCGCAAAGCAGGCCGGAAAGCCGGTGCTCGATGAGAGTTGGGACGGCGGATACGGCGTGCTTCAGGCCAAGGTGAAAGCGGGCGTTCCAAACTGGGATGCTGTCCAGGTTGAGGCCGAGGAACTTGCGCTTGGCTGCGCGGACGGCATTTACGAAAAGGTCGACTGGGACAAGTTGGGTGGCAAGTCCAAGTTCTTACCCGCTGCCGTCAGCGATTGCGGCGTTGGCGCGATCGTTTGGTCAACTGGAATTTCCTACGATGGCGACAAGTTGAAACAAGCACCGGCCTCTTGGGCCGACTTTTGGGACACGAAGAAGATTCCCGGCAAGCGGGGCTTGCGCAAAGGAGCGAAATACGCGCTTGAATTCGCCTTGATGGCGGACGGTGTGGCCGCCGATGAAGTCTACTCCGTCCTTGCTACCCCGGAAGGCGTCGACAGAGCCTTCAAAAAACTCGATGAGCTGAAGTCGAACATTGTCTGGTGGGAGGCCGGAGCGCAGCCGCTTCAGTTGCTCTCCTCGGGAGAGGTGGTCATGACGACTGCTTATAACGGCCGTATCAGCGGTTTGAACAGGTCCGAAGGCAAGCACTTCGGCTTTGTGTTTCCGGGCAGCATCTATGCTATCGACAGTTGGGTAGTGCTGAAGGACAGTCCCAACAAGGACACGGCGATGGACTTCATAGCCTATGCAAGCAAGGCGGACAACCAGTCTAAATTGCCCGAATACATCGCCTACGGACTTCCCAACATCGAGGCGGGCAAACTCGTGCCTGCAAAATTCCAGACCGAGCTTCCGACTTCACCCGACAATCTCAAGGGAGCGATTTCCCTGGATGTTGATTTCTGGACCGACAATTCCGAGGCTCTGACGCAGCGGTTCAATGCCTGGCTCGCGCAATGACTTTGTCCTGCGTGAGCGCCGAGACATACGCGGTCCTGCCTTCGCCGTTGTGACGGACAGGCCCGCGGTTTGTCAGAGCCGTCGCCATTGCGCGTTGCTTTCCGAGAGCCGAGGTGATCGACGTTGAACAATCCATTCATCCGCTTGGAGGAGGTCAGCAAGTCCTTCGGGCTCCTCACCGTTGTCGAGGGACTGAATCTTGAGATCGGCAAGGGGGAGTTTATCAGCCTGCTTGGTCCCTCCGGTTCTGGCAAAACGACGATACTTATGATGCTTGCGGGTTTCGAGAATCCGACAAGCGGCGCAATCTGGGCGGGCGGCAAACGAATTGACAGTTTGCCGCCGCACAGACGCAATATGGGTGTCGTCTTCCAGAATTATGCGCTCTTCCCGCACATGACGGTTTCGGAGAACGTTGCCTTCCCCTTGAAAATGCGCAACGTCCCGCGTGCGAAGGTCAAGGAGCGCGTGGGAAAGGCGCTCGATATGGTGCAGCTTGGTTCACTTGCCGAGCGGCGTCCGTCACAGCTGTCGGGCGGACAGCAGCAGCGGGTTGCATTGGCACGTGCACTGATCTTCGAGCCAGAAGTGGTCTTGATGGACGAGCCGCTCGGCGCACTGGACAAGCAACTGCGCGAACAAATGCAATTGGACATCAGGGACCTGCATCGGCGGCTCGAGCTGACGATCGTCTTTGTCACGCACGATCAATCGGAGGCGTTGACGATGTCGGATCGCATCGCGATTTTCAATCGCGGAAAAATAGAACAGATTGGCAAACCCTCGGATATCTACGACCATCCGAGCACGCAATTCGTCGCGGAGTTCATTGGCGAGACAAATCTGGTCCGGGGTTGCGTACAAAGCGTCGAAGGCGGTACGGCCCGTGTCCAGTTGCCCGGCGGCCAGGAGGTTTTCGTTGAGACAGCCACGGACCTTCGCCCAAACAGCAGTGTTTGCCTGTCGATAAGACCCGAGCGGATAAAGGTGGGACGCCGGGAGGCTGCGGGCAACAACATCACCGCCGCCGTGTCCGATATCGTCTATCACGGGGATCATTTGCGGCTGGTTGCACGAAGCGACAGCCAGTCGCTGACCATCAAGACGGACCGCAGCCAGCCCACGCTTTCGATTGGTGATGAGGTGCAACTTTCCTTCCTGTCGTCCGATTGCTGGGTGGTCAGTGCATGAATCAGCCAAGGCTCGGCAAACAGCTGATTTCCCTGGCGCTTGTCGCGCCGCTGTTGCTGTTTCTTATTGTTTTTTTTGCGTTGCCGCTCGTTACGATGATCAAGTCCGCTGTGTCCGACCCTGTGGCGGCACGCACGCTCCCCGCCACGGCGAGATCGGTTTCGAGCTGGGATCGCACCAGCCCCCCAACCGTCGAAATGCAAGCTGCTTTCGTTGCCGACCTGCGCCAGATCAGCGACGACCAATTGTTCGGGGATCTTGTCCGGCGGCTGAACAGTGCCAAATCCGGCTTTCGCACCTTAATGCCCAAAACGCGTAAGGCTGCTTTGGACACTGCCGGAAGCATTGATCTTGTTGCGCTGGACAAGCGATGGGGTGACATTTCCTACTGGCAGGCCGTCAGCGTGGCAGCATCTTCGAGAATCACAGACCGGAATCTTTTGGCAGCAGTTGACCTGCAACGGGACGCGTCCGGTGCAATTGCCTCTCTTCCGGCTGATGCTTCGGCGAACAAGGCCATAATGCTGCGGACGTTTGTGATGGCTTTGACGGTGACAGGGGCGTGCATTTTGATCGGTTTTCCCTTTGCCATGATCGCCGCCTCGGTCGATGGCTGGAAGCGGCAATTGTTGCTGGGTGCGGTGCTGCTCCCACTCTGGACGTCATTGCTGGTGCGAACCGCGGCATGGTTCATCTTGTTGCAGGACAGGGGGCTGATCAATTCGGTCTTGATGCAATCGGGCGTAACGTCAAGTCCGATACCGCTGATCTTCAACCGAGCCGGCGTCATCATCGCCATGACCCACGTCCTACTTCCCTTCATGGTGCTTCCGATCTTCAGTGTGCTGATCGGTATCCCCAAAAACCTGATGCCGGCCGCGGCGTCGTTGGGCGCTCATCCCGTCAGGGCATTCTTGAATGTCTTGCTACCGCTTGGGCTGCGCGGCGTCGTTTCCGGTTCGCTTCTGGTATTCATGAGCGCGCTCGGTTACTACATCACGCCGGCCTTGATCGGCGGTGCGAAGGATCAGATGATTAGTTCGGTAATCGCCTACTACGCCACGGGCGCAGCCAACTGGGGCATGGCAGGAGCGCTTGGACTGGTCCTTCTAGCGGCCACGATGATCCTCTATGCGATATATCTCAGGCTTTCGTCAGAACGGGAAACCAGTCCGTGAGCGTGTTGCGTTTTTCGAAACTGATTTTCGGTTCTGCGACCGTCTTCTTTCTGATCGCACCGCTGATTGCGATCCTGCCGCTCGCTTTCACCGACAGTGTCTTCCTCAACTATCCCATTCCAGGTTACTCAACCCGATGGTTCGTTGAGCTGTTCACCGCCGGTGTGTGGCAGCGGTCCATCATCAACAGCCTCATCATCGGTTGCGGCACCACCGTGCTTGCGACATTCCTGGGAACCGTTGGTGCCCTCGGACTGCGGGACAAGCAGCTTTCGCTTGTCCTTACGACCATCAAGACGATTTTTCTTTTGCCGATGGTGGTGCCGGCGGTGGTGCTGGGCGTCGGCATGCAGCTCATGTTTGCTCGATATGCTTTGACCAACACCTATCTTGGGGTGATCATTGCCCACACTGTGGTGGCGGTGCCCTTTGTTGTTGTCAACGTGCTGGCGGTATTGCAGGGAATTGATCGCCGGCTGGAGCAGGCGGCAGCCAGCCTCGGTGCAGCACCCGTTACGGTGCTGAAACAAGTAACCTTGCCGCTGGCGCTCCCCGGTATCGTATCTGGGGCTGTTTTCGCCTTTGCGACGTCGTTGGACGAGGTCGTGCTGACACTGTTTGTGGCCGGCCCAAACCAGCGGACGCTCGCACGGCAAATGTTCTCCACGATACGGGAAAACATCAGCCCGGCGATCGCCGCCGCGGCCTTCGTTTTCATTGTCGGCACGGTCTTGATTGCGATCGTTGTGAACTTTTCGCGAGGTACCAACCGGGCGAATGAATAGCCATCGTTAGGCTATACCCCAGTCCGGCAAGCCTTCTCAATCGACCGCACGACCTGCAGAGCGACGATGTCGGGGCACTTCATACAGCGGGCCGTCGTGCCCTGCCTCCGGCGACTCGGCCGGCTTGAATGGGATTGACGATCACTTGTGCTCCTCGAAACGGCTGGCAAAAGCTGCAGAACGAAAACCGCGGCAATACCGTTGAAGGAGTCAGATCGCGTGGCACCCGTTCCGTCCCTGGCCCTAGAACTAGACGCTAAAACCGCTTGGTTGCGCCGGCCAGACGCCTGCTTTTGGCGCAACCGCGACCTCCAGGGTGGTCGTCAGCAATGTCTGCTTGCAGGCGGTGGCAAAACTGACCTCAACGGCCGACATGAAGGCGCAAAGCAGCCGTTCGTTTGGCTCCCTTTCGGTGGAGAATGAAGTATCGACGTAGATTGTAGACTTTTAAGCTACAATCAAACATGCCCGGAATTTCCCTATTATCGGCATTTTCAAAGGAAGGGTTGCTGACAACTTCCCTGACTATACGAAGCCGTAATTCATAGGTCGTGTGTCCAATTCCAATCAAGACCTGGTGTAATCGACGTCGGAGACGTGGCTGTGAAAAGCCAGAAAATACCTTACTAATCGGGCAGTTGCTCATCTGTGTTAGAGCCATTTTAAGAGGAATGCTCTTCTCCATCAACGAGATGACGGCAGGCGCAAAAGGGTCAGGGCCATGACGGTGAGGGTGGTGCCGGCAACTCCACTGCCGGGGAAGGCGCTGGCGTCGGTGACGATGAGGTTAGGCGCGTCCCAAACTTGGTTGTAGCGATTGAGCACTGATGGATGTCTCCGGAGTCTCTCCCATCCGCGCGCCGCCCGTCTCGTGGATGGCAGCGCCCATGCACATGGTGTTGCGGAACCATGTCCGGAACATGAAGCGGGTGAAGGCTGGTCAGCTCTCAGTGCAATTCACCAATGAGGTCGCCTCCCTCAATGGAAATAGCCTCGACGGCAATGAGCACAGCGCCCGGCCCGCAGGCAGGATCCGGCATACCGACATATTCAAGAACGGCCGGAACACCAGGGTTGCCATAGACTGCAGCCTTCATTGTTCTTCCTTTTCCGTAACTGCACGGGCTAACTGTCATTCACCGATGAACCCAATTTGCAGCGCTCAGCCCAATCTGCTGAATGGATTGCCCAGTGATTGCGGGGCCAGATCGCGGTCGTCCCGCCCGTGCTACCGGGCGCCATTTGCATTGCTAAAAGGCAAGACGCCTGTAAACGCTTCAGTCCTTCGATAGTTGCTATAGCGGCTGAGCTTCCCGCTTGAAGAAATAATGAAAGACGAAATGCGCTGGTGAAACGACCGCAACTAATTCCCACCCGGCGTCACCAAGTTCGTTCATCTGCTGCCTATCGAGTGTCTTGTCGACTGTCAGATATTCCCATTTCATGATGGACCTCGTTTATTGCTGTGACCGATTGCCTGGGACAGGGAAGTGCTTTTCAGGGCACCCTGGCCTGTGCTGTGTGGCTCTTCCAATAGGTGTCAATGATGTTGCGACAGTTCCGAATGACATGTTCGCCAACCTCCGAGTTTCCTCCCCGCAGCGTATCCGGATTGCCTCCGCAAAGGCGCACGAATGTTGCCTGCTGAACCGCAAACATGAAGTAGCCTTCACTGGTCGGTTCAAATTCCAAACCAGCGTCTTGCACGTTCCTCGTGACTTCGGCTGTCGCATCGGAGATGGCGCGCGACACCTTCTCAAGCATGGTCTGTTCGGCCGCTTGCTGGATGGCTAGGAAGGAGCGCTCCTGCGGTATGGGAATGGGGCAACTGTCGGTGTTCATTACATTCTCCTTGGGAGGCTGAGATTCTGATCGCTTTAAGGCGGTCACAGGCTTTGGCCATGGGGCGGTCGTTGCTAAACGCGACTAGCCTTTGCATCGTAATGCAGCCGTGGTAGGCGCCAGAGTCATTCCAGGATGGCAGTGACACGGATCTCAATTCGCATGGCGGGGAGCCCAAGGGCTTCCACACCGGTCTGCGTCCAGATCGGGGCTCGATCGGGCATGTACTCACGGAAAAGACCGGCAATCGTTTCGTTCACGATCGGTGGAAAGCCTCCGACGTGATAAGAGTTGACATGGACGACATCCTTCCAGTCCGCGCCAGCAGTGGCCAAGGTTCGCCGGACATTCTCAAATGCTCTCTCGATCTCGGTCACGATTGACTCCGGAATTTCGAGTTCATCGTTCCATCCGCCCTGGCCGGAGATCTCGATGCGATCACCAATCTTGAGCGCTTGTGAAAAGTGCAAAAGCTCATGGAATTTCTGCCCGTACCCGGGCGTGACGAAAAGTTCAGGCTTTGCCATTGAGGTCTCCTATTGTGAGGAAGGTATAAGCATGGAGATGGCGCCCACCGAAATGGTGTGTTGCCGGTTAGTCCGGGCGATCGAAAAGGTGGGCACCATCGCTCCATCAGAATCTTGCACGAGCAAGTCAGGCGATTGCACCGCCGTCTGCGGTGAGAATAGCGCCCGTGATGACACTCGCGGCCGGGCTTGCGAGAAATACCACAGCGTTGGCAATCTCCCGCGGTTCGCCGTAGCGTCCCAAGGAGGTCAAGCTTTTCTGCAAGTCTGCAGCCGGGCCGTCCGCCGGGTTGCTTTCAGTATCGGTTGCTCCGGGTTGCACGAGATTGACGGTGATACCACTTGGACCAAGTTCACGCGAAAGACCGCGTGTGAAGGATGTGAGTGCTGCTTTGGACATTGCATAGGGTGTTATGCCGGGAAACGGTACCCGCTCGCCCAGAGCCGAGCCGATTGTGACGATGCGGCTGCCTTTGCCGAGATGCGGGATGACGGCTTTCGCGAACAGGACCGGAGCTCGTACATTGACATCCATCAAGGTCTGATACGCTGAGACATCCAGGTCGACGATCATGCCGTTGTGGCCAATCGCGGCGCTGTTCACGAGGATGTCCAGCCCGCCCAAAGCGGAGACGGCCTCGCTTACTGAGCTAGCAATTGCCTCGGGGTCGGCGCTGTCCGCTTGGATTGCAGCCACGCGACGCCCCATCTTTTTTATCGCTTCGGTTACCTTCGAGGCCTTTTCGGCGGAGCGTTGGTAGGTGAACGCGACATCTGCGCCGTTTTCTGCCAGCGCCAATGCGATCGCAGCACCAATGCCTCGCGACCCGCCAGTTACCAGTGCGCGTTTGCCTTCAAGATTGATCATGTATCCGTTCCTTTCCACCAGGATAAGTTGATGTGTTTCAAGTTATTTTCGAAGGACACCGTCGGATCCAACCGAACAAGCGAATACTATTTCGCGGGGATTGCTGGCATCCTGTAGGTGCCAGGCGTGCAAAACTCCGTTGCTTGAACAGGAACACTTGGAATAAGTCGTAAAACCCGTACCTGTCCTCCCCGTGAAGCTTCGCGATTGTCCCTTTTCAGTGGCCACTTGAGCCAAGCCCGACGACGACAGCGTCGTATCGAGCTTAGAAATGTCTGATCAGGAAGCTCCGGATGAACTGAGCGATCTCATCCGCATGTGTTTCCAAGGCAAAATGGCCGGTATCGAGCAGATGGACCTCCGCGGTGGGCAGGTCACGCTTATAGGCCTCGGCACCCGCGGGTACGAATGCTGGATCATGTCTGCCCCAGACCGCCAGGAACGGTGGTTGGTGATCCCGAAAATACGCCTGAAACTCCGGATACCGGTCAATGTTTGTTCTGTAGTCGAGGATTAGATCCAGTTGAATGTCTTCAGCACCCGGCCGCGACATGAACGCGATATCAAGTTGATAACCATCGGGTGAAAGACGCTCCTTTGATGTCCCGGTGCGGTATTGCCAGTTTTCGATCACCTCAGGAGACAGAGATGCCCGGCATGCCTCTCTGTTTTGAGCGGAGGGGTCACGCCAATATGCCTCCCACGCAGTCCATGCATCGCCGAACCCTTCGATGTAGGCGTTGCCATTCTGGCTGATGATGGCGGAGATTCGGTCCGGATTGGCCGTCGCCATCCTGAACCCGATCGGTGCACCGTAGTCGAAAACGTAAAGTGCATAGCGGATGAGGCCGAGTGCCTCTGTGAAGCCCGTCATGACAGCGGCGAGTTTATCGAATGTGTAAGGGAATTCTCCTCGTGCAGGTGAATTCGTTCGACCGAACCCGGGAAGGTCTGGTGCGATGACGCGGTATCGATCTGCCAACAGCGGGATCAGATCACGGAACATGTGGCTGGATGACGGAAAACCGTGGAGCAGAAGAAGGACTGGCGCTTCCTTTGAACCGGCCTCTCTGTAGAAAACCTCCACGTCTTGTACCTTTTGCGTTTTGTAGCTTACGGCCATTTTAGAACTCCTTCTCAAAGGATTCGATAAACCAACAGTCGCGAATGAAAGTAAAAATACGACCGAACGGTCGGTTGTCAACCCTTTAGATTTCCTGTATCAAGGGCGGAGAACCCTGGCTCGGGAGAAGACGTATGAAAGTCATGAGAGAAACGATCGTATCGACTGCGAGGGAGTTGTTTCGATCAAGAGGGTATGCAGGCGCGTCGATGAATGACCTCGCGGATGCCGTGGGCCTGAAGAAATCATCGCTGTACGTCCGCTTCCCCAATAAGGAAGCTCTCGTTCCGGCGGTACTTGATCTCACTTTGCAAGAGACATTCGGTCAAAGAGTCTCAGCCTCCGGGCAATGGGATGATGAATTCGTCGAGGTCATCGAATTTATCGCGACCACTCTCACTGATCGCGGCAGATGCGTAGGTCTGCATCTAGCCTACGGCACAAGTGACGAGACCCCGATTGCGAAGCATGCCGTTCGAGCATTTTTTCAAGCGCATCGCGATCATCTGTCGAGCATCCTGTCCCGCGCCATGCCTGTCGATGTAGCTCGCGATATTGCGACTGACACGTTAGCCCGTTTGGAAGGTGCCACGGCCTTTGTTGCGATATTCGGCGAGAAGGATGCCATGAAACGAGCGGTTCGCCTTTCCATCGAAGAAGCTAAAAATGCAGCCGCTGCGAAGTCAATGCCTAGCCGATAACGCCTAAGCCGTGCCGGTTACCGTATCCGCTACCGCATTGAGAATACCCGTCCGTCCATCGGGAAGCTCATGGCAGCCCTGGAACTTGACCCTACGCCAAGTACTAAGCTCAATCCCTTGAGGTGGAGGATAATAATGCCTGTTTGTGCTTACGTCGAAATGACCGATGGCTTGCAGCCGCATGGACCGGCGTGGGAGCAATTTGCCCAAGCTATTGGCAAGTGCAGGCCCGATATACTGTTGCTGAATGAGATGCCTTTCGGTCAGTGGCTGGCTCGAAAGAATGATTTCGTAGTCGAGGACGCACAGCAAAGTGTTGAGATCCACGAAGCTGGAACCGCTGCTCTCGCTGCGCTGAACATTCCGGCTGTTATAACAAGCCGTCCAATGCTGCTCGCCGACAGCCTTGCCAATGAGGCGATCGTCATCGAGAACGGCGAGGTTCGCCCCCTGCATACGAAGACCTACCTTCCGCAGGAGCCTGGTTGGTCCGAGGTGTCCTGGTTCAGTCGAGGCGATGGGCGCTTCAACATCCAGAATATTTGCGGGCTAGGTGTAGGCGTCCTTTTGTATACCGAACTCATGTTCAACGAACATGCCAGACAATACGGCCGATGCGGAGCCGATTTGATTGCCGTTCCTCGGGCGACCGGTTCTGCCCACGAAAGCTGGATAACTGCCGGCAAGATGGCCTCAATCGTCTCTGGGAGTTACGTCGTAAGTTCGAACAGGGTCGGGCATTCTACGGATGGTCCACGCTTCGGCGGAGGCGGCTTCGCCATCACCCCCGGGGCGATCTGGCTGGGCGGACAGAAACCAGTTCTTCCATCATGCTAATCGACATTAATGCGCAGGTTTCTGCCCGACAGCGGCAGGAATATCCCTGTTACGTGGACGAACTGCATGACCCTGGCGGCATCGGGGTCCCTGATATCGATATTTAATTGTCAAAAAACCCAGTCACTGTAGTTCTCTGCAGGACTGCCACTACGTTGCACTGCCGTATTGCCGGTCCTCCCGCTCTTGGGAGGACCTTGATCCTGCCAAAGACGGCTTCGTATCAGGCTTTGCCCGGCCGGTTGATCGCCAGGAAACGGCGAACAACAGGCCTGTCGGGACCCGAGTGGTAGGCAAGTACCTTGGCCTGGAGGTCGGCATCGGCCTGCGAAACCCGTTTGTGCTGGCGCAGGTGCTTCGCCCCGGACTCGACCATGAACCATTCGACCATCTTTTGCGGATCAGCAGAATCCTCGGTCACGCCGCAGCCATAGGCGCCATCGCTCCTGCGAGAGGTGAGCAAGCGCATGCAGGATCAGGATTGTTTTTTCGGCGTTGTTTTGCCGAAAACTGACCGAAGTTTCGTTCAATTCGCTAGCGATTACTTGCTGCCCGAAACCTATTACATCAAGTTAGTGATCGTTGCCGCGAGGCAGACCTACATTCAGACAGTGATTTCGGACCCGTCTGGATTCGCTTTGATGGAATACTCGCCGCCGTTTCTGAAACTGCGGACCGTTGCGAAAGTATCTTCCATAAACTGCACATAAGACAGCTTGCCGTTCTCACCGCGCGCCAGAACCGAAAAGGGCGACGTCACCGTTTTGCCCAAAACGTTTGATGTGTAGGTGAACGTGCCGAAGATCGCTGCTCCGTTCTTATTTTCGAAGCTGTCCTGAATTTCGAAGTTGTCTGTCGTCCAGTAACGGCCGACATCGATAAAAGTCTGAACCAGCCCTTCGGTACCTTCGTTGGTACCGGCCCAAGGCATGATCCGCTTCAGCTCCGCGTGCTCATAGTTCAGCGAAACATAAATGAAATCGTCCGTCGTGAATTGTTTTACGAAATCCAGGTCAGTCGGGTTCGACAGGATCGACTGCAATACCCCTAACGGTGACGTCGGGGATGCAGGCTCGGCTTCAGACAACTTCTTAGCGTGCGCATTGATAGACATCGTATATTCCTCCTTTTAAGTGACTTTGGGAATTGAGGTGTCATCGTTGCGCCAAGCCCGGCTTGAGCGCGATGTGCTTGTGTTCGATGAAATCGTCCAGCGCGGCCAGACCGTTCAAGCGGCCAACGCCAGACTGCTTGAATCCGCCCTCCTCGGTACCGTCGTAGACCTTCGCCCAGTCATTGATCCATACCGAGCCCGCTTCGAGCGCCTGCGCGACGCGCAAGGATCGATCTACATCGCGTGTCCAGATGCTGGCCGACAGTCCGTACTCATTGTCGTTGGCAAGTCGGATCGCTTCCGCCTCGTCAGAGAACCGCTGAATCGTCAGCACTGGACCAAAAGTCTCCTCCTGTACGATAGCAAGACTGTTGTCGGAGACTTCCAGAAGGGCCGGGCGAAAGAAAGCGCCGTTTGCAAGGGGACCCACATTGATGGGGCCGCCACGCTCGACGACCTTCGCGCCGGCTGCGATAGCGGCCTCGACCACACCATCGACTCGCGCAACGTTAGCGCGGTCGATCAGCGGGCCCATATCGCTGGCGGGGTCGGCGGCTGGGCCAACCTTGACGTTGCGCAATCTCTCCGCCAAGCCGTTGCGCACGGCCTCATATTTTCCATCCTGCACGAGCAAGCGGGACCCCGTCATGCAGAACTGACCGCTGAAGACAGTCAGCGCCTTTTCCAGTACCGGCAAGGCGGCACCAAGGTCTGCATCGTCAAAGACGATCATCGGCGTCTTACCGCCGAGCTCCATTCCGAAACGTTTGAGGTACCTCGCGCCGGCGCTGCTAATGGCTCGGCCGGTACGGGTAGATCCGGTGAAACTGACGACCGGAACCTCCGGCGAGTCCACGAGATAAGCGGAGCCCTCAGGACCGCTTTCGAAAAACAGATTGATCACGCCATTCGGAAGATCCTCTGCTTCCGCCATAATCTCGGCCATGACGCTCGCCGTCTGTGCGACTTGTGCCGGGAGTTTGATGACGGTGGTGCAACCAGCAGCGAGCGCTGGGGCGAGTGATCGGATCGTCAGAATAACCGGAGAGTTCCAAGGTGCAATGACCGCCGCGACTCCCATCGGTTGCCGAAGGATCACGGAGATGCTCCCGGGCTTTGGTGTCAATGCCCGTCCACCTTCGACCAAGGCAGTGGCTGCCGAGTAGCGGAGTTTGCTCGCAACCATGTCCAGCTCGAATGCAGCTTCAGCCTTTACCTTGCCGTTCTCCAACGACAGAATTTCGAGTAGTCTGTCGCGATTGCGTTCGAAGGCGCACGCTAGTTGGTCGAGCACACGAGCCCGTAATTCATGATCATGCGCCCACATTGTTTCGCGAAAGGCTTTAGAGGCTGCTACCACCGCAAATTTCGCTGCCTCAAGGCCGTAGTCGGGGTAATGGCCGATTACGTTATAAGTCGCTGGGTCTATTGACTGTTTCAACTGACCTTCTTGGCATTGAGATCCGCTGATCCAATTGAAGGCTTTGCGGCTCGGTATGTTGTCGAGGGGCATCGTCATATCTGTGGATCCTTCCACTTTCGAGTATTCGTCCGGAAAGGACGAGGCTAGAGCCGGTTACGTGATTGCCACTGCACCATTACCTGTTCGATTTTGCCGACAATTGTCCTGACTGCGGGTTGGCTAACGTTGGTGACAATTGGCACAACCATGAGCGTTGCGCCCAGTACGCGCAGCGGTATTGGCCAATCCTGCATGCAGTCGCCTACAATCCAAATAATCAGAAGGACGCTTGGGTAGACGGCGAGCCACACCATCGCAGTCGTTTTCAGGCGTTCGAATATTACCTGCCGCATTCCTGTCATTGCTTGCTTGATCCATTACCTGGCGCGTTGAATGATCAACGACGGGGGACACGTGCATGAGTGTGAGACATGATTACTTCCTCCCAATGCTTAGCTCGACGTTCTAGTAGCGGTCTGCGCGAACAGTTGCTGTGTTGATATTGGAGAATCGCGGCTGTTGACGGAATGGGGGCACTCGTCGCATCATACCGGACATAATGTCGTCAATCGTCTCAATAGAGTCCCTCAGCGGCCTCGTCGCGTTCTCAGTTGCCGTCGAAACCGGAAGTTTCGCCGCTGCGGGAAGGAAGCTTGGCCTATCCGCATCCGCCGTGGGAAAGGCGGTAGAGCGACTTGAAGCGCGTATAGGTTTACGGTTGTTGAACCGTACGACCAGATCGCTAGCCGTGACCGGCGAAGGCGACATTCTATACCGATACGTCGCACGCATCTTGAAAGAACTGAAAGATGCTGAGCAAGAGCTTCATCTGGTCCAGAAGGCACCCCGAGGTCGACTCAAGGTAAGCGTGCCCACAGTCTTAGGACGCAAGATTATCATGCCGGCGCTCCTCGATTTTCGGACCCTCTTCCCAGAGGTGACGACCGATATCAGCCTTGATGATGTGAAGGTCGATATTATCGAGGGTGGATATGACGTGGTGCTGCGACTTGGGGAGCTGGACGACTCGACCTTACGCGCGCGAAGAATCGGACCACACACATTCATAACGTGCGCCTCACCCGAATATCTTGCCCGCCGCGGCATTCCGAAAAGTCCAGCAGATCTCCATGATCATTGTTGTGTTTATTATCGTTTCCCCACCACCGGTCGGCAGGAGGTTTGGGCGTTCAAGAATTCACACCATGCAACGCCAAGCAAGCCCTCTGTCGTTTTGAACGACGGCGAGTCACTTGCATCCGCCGCACTGGGTGGGTTGGGGATTATTCAGGCGCCAAGTTATCTCGTAAGCGAAGACATTGCGGCGGGACGTCTCCAAGCCGTCCTCGCAGATTACACGGACGAACGTGGCAGCGTTTCGCTCGTCTGGCCCCCTATGTCGGCACGAGCGCCCAAAGTTCGCGCCTTCATTGATTTCATGGCCGAGCGCGTTTCCCAAAAGCTTTATTGAGTCGGCACCCAAGATTTCTGTCCACTGCTATGGGACAGTTTGCTGTTTAAGATCGGTCTCATGGGAAATGCTCTTTAATTCAAGCCACTAACAGCAGAAGCGCAGGAGCCGAAGGTCCGTATCCGTTCAAGGCGGGCATTCGAAGTGAGATTCTCATGAGCCACCAACCAATAGTTCCAGCTGATCTCTGGCACCGTCACTAAAGCAAAGAGCATAATGCATGTTCCAGCATTGCGGCTCTTGAACAATGACTGAGCTAGTGTCCTTGAATGGCCGAGATGCGTCCGGAAGGACGTGCAGCTTTTGGCTGGATAGCGGAAAATTCAGGCTCGTCTCGCGCTTGCTGCCCAATTCCAAATTTAAAGGGTTCGAAATATGAACTCGAGCGATCGGGGCGTTGAAGATCATATCGGCCGCCAGCATTCACGAAGGTCACGCTGGGAATGAGACGAAATCCGCGAATACATGAGCGGAGAATCTCTGCCGATGCGGTGTCTATCCGCACATCGTGGCTGCGGCGCGGGACGCGGCAAGTCGCCACAAGAAGGCGGCGGCACTATGAGAACGGTTGACTATTTTCGCGCCAACAGTTCCATCCTTATCAAGACCTGACGTGGCCGATCTGGCGAACAGATGTCGTCCCGACGAGCAAAAGCTATGGCCGCTTTGGGGCAGGACTAACGACTGCCTCTATGACCGGCATGAAGGCGCATTGCCGCACGGCAGCATGGCAATCGGTCGGTGTCTCTGATCGCATTTCTGCTAAAGTTGGGAGCAAATCGCTTCGATGTCATCAACTGCCGAAGTGTGAAAGG
>NZ_QPJM01000010.1 GCF_003337575.1 Phyllobacterium bourgognense | reverse complement strand
CGTCCTTCCCCACTTTCGAACGGCTCCGGAAGCAGCTCCCCATGGAAAGGACGGGCATAGGATAGCTCAGGTTCGGGGAGCGTGGATAAGTGGCCACGATTATTTTTGTTCGGAGGTTGATCGGGGTGCCTTGAAGGGTGGTGTTTTGCCGGATGGCATTGCTGCTGTGCCATCCAGACGGCGCACAGGCGGATCTATCCTGCTGTCCTCACGCATGCTATGGGCGATCCATGAGCAAGTTCGTTATCCTTCTTGGCGGAGCCGTCCGTGTTACCGATCGTCTCCTGCGTCTTGTCGCGGGCGCGCGGGTGCTCGCTGCCGATGGAGGAATCGCCCATGCAGCGTCGCTAGGGCTCGAACCGGAACTTTGGCTCGGCGATTTCGATTCGGCCTCGCCGGAGCTCGAAGCACAGTATGCGGCGGTTCCGCGGATGGAATTTCCGTCCGAAAAGGATATGACCGACGGCGAACTCGCTCTGAGCGAAGCCTACCGACTGGGTGCCACTGAAGTTATCCTCTGCGGGGCTTTCGGCGGCGAGCGTACCGATCACGCACTGCTGCATTTGACGATGGCGACGCGGTATGCAGCCGAAGGACGAAAGCTCGTTCTCTCCAGCGGATACGAAGAGGCACATCCTCTGGTTGCAGGCTCCTATGACTTCGATTTTGTAAATGGGACCCTTTTCAGCATTGTTGCATTTTCGCCATTGAGCGGGCTTTTTATCCATGGCGCGCGCTGGCCGCTTGAAAATGTGGAACTTTTTTTCGGTTCATCGCTTACATTGTCGAATGCCGTGCGTGGGAATCTCCACGTATCACTTCATTCGGGTAAAGCGATCCTGATTGCTGCGCCGCAAATCGCCTAACGCTTGTAAAACAAAAGCGGAAAGTGTAATTGTCGACAGCCAGCATTGGGGACGCAAGCTGATGAGTTTGGTTTTTAAAACGGAGAGGTCTTCCATGTTGAAAAGTTTATCCACGATTGCGGTCGCAGGGCTTTTGGCGCTGTCGGTTGCTGGTTGCACGACCAGTGATCAGCGCGTCGCCGGTTATGGCGTTGGCGGTGCCGCACTGGGTGCGCTTGCCGGTGGTGCAATCACAGGTTCAGGCCGTGGCGCACTCGCAGGTGCGGCGATCGGTGGTGCTGGTGGTGCCTTGGTCGGCGCCGCAACCAACAATAATGATGGCCGCCGCTACTGCACTTACGAAAATCGCTATGGCGAACGCTATCGCGCGCCGTGCCGCCGCTATTAATGTTGCATTTAAGCTAGAAAATAAACGGGCCGGAAATTTCCGGCCCGTTTTGTTCCGAGGCTACCAATCTTCAACCAACTCCCAGTGATCTTTCTTCTGCCGTATTATCTACGCAGAGTCTGGCTCGTATTGTTTCGATGTGAGAGGATTTTAAGATGACAATTCGTTTAACTGCAATTGCGGTTTCTGCACTTCTGGCTTTGTCTGTAGCCGGTTGCGCGACGAGTGAGCAAAATCAACGTGCCGGGACGGGCGCTTTGATCGGCGGCGGCGTTGGTGCGCTGGCTGGCCAGGCGCTTGGACATGATACGAAGAGCACCGTCGTTGGTGCAGCAGGCGGCGCACTGCTTGGTGCAGCCATCGGAACAGCAACGACCCCGAGAGGACAAAGCGGCAACTATTGCCGTTACCAGCGGCGTGACGGATCCATTTACGAGGCTCCTTGCGAAGGCAATGGCGGCGGTGGTTACTAATCGTAACCGAATCGATTTAGAGCTTTTGTGTAGGTACAGCAGGCCGGAAATTCCGGCCTGTTTTGCTTTATGACATTTGACAGCGGCAACAATCTCGCCGACAAGCACGGCAATCTTCGATCGTGGCTTCATTTCCAGAACTGTAAACTTGTATGGCTCCCCCTCTTCTCCGTCTTGACCAGATAGCGCTGACTTTTGGTGGCACGCCGCTCTTGAGCGACGCTGCCATTTCCGTCAGCGAAAACGATCGCATTGCGCTGGTCGGCCGCAATGGATCGGGTAAATCGACGCTGCTGAAAATTGCCGCCGGATTTATCGCGCCGACCGATGGCGAAGTGTTCAAGCATCCGGGCGTGACGGTACGCTATCTGGCGCAGGCTCCCGATATGGAAGGCTTTGCCACCGTACGCGCCTATGTCGAAGCGGGCCTTGGGCCGGCTGACGATCTCTACCGCGTCAGCTATCTGCTCGAACATCTTGGTCTGACTGGCGAGGAAGCGCCGGACAATCTTTCCGGTGGCGAAACACGCCGTGCCGCCTTGGCCAAGGTTCTGGCGCCGCAACCCGACATTCTATTGCTCGATGAGCCAACCAACCATCTGGATCTTACAACCATCGAATGGCTGGAGGACGAGTTGCGCCAGATACGTTCCGCGATCGTGGTCATTTCCCACGACAGGCGCTTTCTGGAAAACGTCAGCCGTTCAACCATCTGGCTGGACCGCGGCGTGACCAAGCGGCTCGAGCAGGGCTTCGGCGCTTTCGAGGAATGGCGCGACAAGGTGCTGGAGGAAGAAGAGCGCGACTTGCATAAGCTCGGGCGACAGATCGTGCGGGAAGAGCATTGGCTGCGCTATGGCGTGACGGCCCGGCGCAAGCGCAATATGCGGCGGCTTGGTGATCTGCAATCCATGCGCAGCGAATTCCGCAATCATCGCGGTGCGCAAGGCAAGGCCGTACTGAAAGCCAGCGACGCACGAGAGTCCGGCAAGCTCGTCATAGAGGCGGAACATCTCGTCAAGGCCTATGGCGACCGGGTGCTGGTCAATGATTTTTCAACGCGAATACAGCGTGGAAATTGTGTGGGCTTCGTCGGCCCCAACGGCGCAGGCAAAACGACACTGCTATCCATGTTGACCGGGGTGCTCGCGCCGGATAGCGGCTTCGTCAAGCTCGGCACCAATCTTGAGATCGCCATCCTCGACCAGAAGCGCGACAGTCTCAATCTTGAGCAGACGCTGTCGGACTACCTGACCGACGGGCGCGGCGAGAATGTCATCGTCAATGGCGAGCAACGCCACGTCGCATCCTATATGAAGGACTTCCTGTTCCAACCAGAGCAACTGCGCACGCCCATTCGCGAGCTTTCCGGCGGCGAAAGAGCACGGCTCATGCTGGCGCGCGTACTTGCCCGCCCGGCCAATCTTCTGGTGCTCGATGAGCCGACCAACGATCTCGACATGGAAACGCTTGATCTGTTGCAGGAACTGGTAGCCGGCTTCGCGGGTACCGTCCTCCTTGTCAGCCATGATCGCGATTTCCTCGACCGGACGGTAACGTCGGTAATCGCTCCGGAAGGCAATGGTCGCTGGCTCGAATATGCCGGTGGCTATACGGACATGCTGGCACAGCGCAAGGAAGCTGCGTTGGCGACGCGCAAGGAATTGAAAGCTGCAAAGCCCGCCGCTGGGTCGGTGGAAAAGGCGCTACCGGTACAGCGGGAAGAGAAGCGCAAGCTTTCCTACAAGCAGAAGTTCGCGCTGGAAACTCTACCGGGAAGGATTGAAGAGCTGCACGTGGAGATTGCAACGCTGGAGAAAAAGCTGGCGGATCCGCAACTCTTTGCCAAGGATGCGGCGCTGTTCAACAAGACTGTCGATGAAATCGGAAAAAAGCGCCACAGCCTTGAAACTTACGAGCACGAATGGCTGGAGCTCGAAATGCTGCGGGAAGAAATCGAAGGCTAATTCGCTTTTGGCGCGAGCTTGGTTGCAAGTGTCTCGATACGGGTCGTGACTTCGGACAGCACGCCGGTTATCGCAGCGTCATTATTGTCAGCCTTGGCCAGGGCCTCGTCGCGGCTCTTGCGTAGCGCTTCCGCCTCGTTTTCGAGACCTTTTACCCGCATCTGCAATTCGCTGAGCTCGTCCATGACCATGATGCCGGCCATGACAGTCAGGCGCAGATCTCCAATTTCGCCAAAAGACGATTTGAGATGTGTGACGTAGCGGTCAAAGCGCTCGGCAAGGCCCGTCAGGTGTTGTTCCTGGCCCTCGTCGCAGGCCATTCTGTAGGCTTTGCCGTCGATCGTAACTGTTACCGTGGCCATGTGTTCTTCCCATTTTTTAGCGATCGAGGACAGTGCGGATGGATTCCATCGCAGCCACGAGACGGCGCGAAACTTCCTTGTTTGCCGCCTCCAGGCGCTCGGCCCGTCCTTCCGACGCATCGAGTTCCTGTGCCAGCTTGCGCCGGTCCATGTTCATGCGCTGCACTTCTTCTTCGGCCTCGGCGAAATCGCCTTCGTGCTCCAGACGTGCGTCGACCGCATCCTCAAGGGAGGCCAAAGCTTTTGCCAGTCTATCAAGAACCTGTTTGAGGGTGGCTTCCGATGCCATTTCAACGCTTCCCCATGTGTCAATCTTTTTAAACGAATCGCAAAAAGAAGAACAGCTTATCTTGGAGAGTCTAAGGGTTACATCAACGCCACGTCAATCAATCCGCGCCGTCATGGTCCAGTCATGCACCGATAACGCGCAGGGACGCGTCAAAAATCACTTGGGTTTGCCGCTGAAACCGGCCCAAGCTGTTCCTAAAATGGGCCGGTTGCCATTGGGCAGCCGACCGTGCCGTTGTGTTTTTGCCGTTTTATACGATCTGGAAATGCGCGTTCGTCAGGACAAGATCCTTGCCGAGCGAGGCGAACTGAACGGCGCTCCCGTTCGACGAGCCATCGGCATCGTAGGACAGTGAGCCTGTCGATGCGTTATAGATCACGCGCTCGCTGGCAGACGTCGCTGCATCACCGATATGGAAAGCCGTGGCCACAAGTGTTCCCAGCGCACCAAGTGCCGCAAAGACCGTGTGATCCAGCTGGAACTTGTCGTATCCTGTCTCGAAATCGGTGATTGTGTCGATATTGGACAGGGTATTAAGAGCAGTATCGAAACGGAAAATATCCTTCCCGGCACCGCCGGTCAGCGTGTCGTTACCAAAGCCGCCGTTCAGCGTGTCATCGTCTGCTTGACCAGACAGGGCGTTGACGCCGGCATTGCCGGTCAGCGTATCTGCGTATGCCGAGCCGATCAGGTTCTCGATCGACTTCAGCGTTTCATATCTCGTCCCGTCCGTCACCGCCAGGCCTTGGGCATCTCCACCTTTCGCCATGTTGAGGGCCATGTCGATGGTTACACCCTCCCCGCTGCCCGAATAATCTGCTGTGTCGACACCGTCACCGCCATCCAGATAGTCCGCTCCGGCACCGCCGATCAGCCGGTCATTGCCTGCATCGCCGTGGAGAACATCACTATCGCGGCCGCCATCGAGGATATCATCACCGCCGCCGCCATTGAAGTTGTCGCCGCCGCCGAGGCCCCGGAAGTGATTATTGGCATTATTGCCAATAAAGCGGTCGATGCGGTCGTCCGAGCCGATCAGGTTTTCGATGCTGTAGAATTTGTCACCGGAGGCTGTTCCGCCACTGGCAATATTCAGTTGGAGATTGACCAGCAACTGAAACGGGCTTTCATGGCTGAAATCAACGGTATCGCTTCCATCGCCGCCCCAGAATGTATCTTTTCCGGCCATACCGCGCAGAATATCGTCGCCGGCACCGCCGTCGAGGATATCGTCACCCGCCCCGCCTTCGATAATGTCATTGCCACCTTCACCATAGAGCGTGTCATTGCCATCCTGGCTTTCTGGACCCGTAGCTTTAGGGTGAAAATTGTTTCTGTCGCGGCTGGCCAGAAGATCGAGACCGCCGATTATGGTGTCATTACCATCGCCGCCGTGAATCTCGTCTGCACCATCTCCACCATCCAGGGTGTCATTGCCATCGCCGCCATCGAGCTGGTCGTCTCCAGCATCGCCATCTATCTGGTCATCGCCACCCTGACCGCTCAGTGTGTTGGCCCCGGCATCACCAGTCATGATGTCGTTGAAGTGTGAGCCCAGGAATCTCTCGACCGATACAATTGTCTCTTCACCCGTGCCAAGATACAGATTTACACTTATGCTTTTGAGACTGCTGGTATAATCGAGCGTGTCGATGCCGTCGCCGCCGTCGATATAGTCCTGCCCGCCGCCGCCAAACAATGTGTCATTGCCGGCGCCGCCGAGTATCCGGTTGGCACCGGAATCACCGGAGAGGCGGTCGTCAAAAGCAGTGCCAATAAGGTTTTCAATCGAGACGATTGTCTCCATACCACCTGTGTCAGGAAGCAGATTGACACTTACGCTTTGCAAACTGCTGGAATAATCGAGCGTGTCGATGCCTTCTCCGCCATGGATATAGTCCTGCCCGCCGCCGCCATATAGCGTGTCATCACCCGCGCCGCCGAACAATCGGTTCACCCCTGAATCGCCGAAAATGCGGTCATCAAAGGCAGTGCCGACCAGATTTTCGATCGAGACCAGAATGTCGCCCTTTGGACCGGTTTCACTCATACCCTCCGCATCGCCGCCGCCAGCCGTATGATTTCCAAGATCGATATTCACACCTTGCTTGCTGGCGCTATAGTCGGCAGTATCGATGCCTTCACCGCCATCGATATAGTCCTGGCCTGCACCGCCAATCAACAGATTGGCGCCGGCATTGCCGACAATGATATCAGAGAAAGCGCTGCCGACACCCTTCTCGATGTAGTATTGCGTTTGATCCGCATTGTGTCCGGCATAGATAAACACATTATATCTGTGACCGTTGACGTTGGACCACCTGCCAGCCCGCAAATCCAATACGGTGCCTGCGGTCGATCCCGAAAAATCAATCTTGTCATAACCGCCGGTGTCATGGATGGCAAAACCGATATCGTGCAGCATTCCCTCGGCTTTCAGCGTGTAGCCGACCGCAGTACTGCCGAAACCATAGACATTGTCGCCAATATTGAGGTCAATCTTTTTGTAGGTTCTCGCACCATCTATGGCGACCGTCGAAAAGTAATTGCGAATGACGCCCTCGATATCCTCCGCTAGAGGAGTCGTGGCGGTCCAGCGCGTCGTTTCGCCAACATCGATGCCATTGAAATAGGACATGACGCTGTAACGCTGCTGATCAAAGACGTATTCTGCGTCGTTGAGGAAGTTAATTTGCACCAGGGGTTTTTCGGGCGTGCCTGGCCCCTTATAGTTATAAAACCCTGGATGCTGGAGGCCGAATTCATGGCCGAATTCATGGATGAATGCGTTAAAGACATAGCCACCGACGTCGGTCTTGTTCGGTTCGGTATCATGGAACCTCTGACCCACGCGGACTAGCCCGCCGTTGGAATCGGCGGTGCCGTCTGCCGTTTCGCCGATTTCTGGGCTAATAACACTAATAAATCCGCGGGTGGTAACAAAATTAAACTGCAGCGGTGTTACAGCGGACCATTGCAGCAGGGCCTGCCTGGCCGCTTCCTTGTAATCCGGATGATCGTTAAGTTCCTCGAGATCTATCCTGATCGTACGCGCTGCGCTTGCATTGGTAATGCTCCGCCCGCTACGTAGGCTTGTCAGCCGCGTCATGAAAGCTTCATAGTCGGTGCTCTTGTCGAAAAGATTCTCCGGCTTCTGATCGATATTCGACCTGTCGGCAAAACTGTCGTCGAGGGTAAGTGATGGCGGCGGCAGTTCCGTCTCCGCACTGGGTGGATTATCTGCATCGAACGCGTGAAAATTCTGACCGGTGGCCTGACAAAGTATGCACATGCTTCAAATTCCTTGCTGCTCAAATTATGTTACAGTGTAACGTATTGGTATTGTTTCGAAAAAAATCAATTTCTATGTTTCGATGTATAACAGCCGCGAAATAGGAAAGACAAGACCTCCCTGTATAAGATATGCACTGCCGGACAGCGGGGGTTTAGGGCTGCTTTCCTGACGATGACGGCCTTGAATCGAAGTGCGTTTTATTGACTCCCTGAAGACACCTGCTATTTGTCGCGTGCCTTTTGGATATTGACTTTTCGGCATCCAGAGACGGCATCTCCTTTCCTCTTCGAAAGACGGTGAACATGACCAATTCTGAGAAATCCAACCAAATGGCCAATGCAATCCGCTTCCTTTCGGCGGACGCGGTGGAAAAAGCCAATTCCGGCCATCCAGGTCTTCCCATGGGCGCAGCCGATATTGCGACCGTGCTTTTCACCCGCTTCCTCAAATTCGATCCGAAGGCGCCGCATTGGCCCGACCGCGATCGTTTCGTGCTTTCGGCCGGCCATGGCTCGATGCTGCTCTATTCGCTTCTGTACCTGACGGGCTACGAAGACATCACCATCGAGCAGATCGAGAACTTCCGTCAGCTCGGATCGCGCACGGCGGGTCATCCGGAATATGGCCATGCCGCCGGTATCGAAACCACGACAGGTCCTCTCGGTCAGGGCCTTGCCAACTCCGTAGGCATGGCGCTTTCCGAACGCATCATGAACGCGCATTTCGGCAATGACCTGGTCGACCACCATACCTACGTCATCGTTGGCGATGGCTGTTTGATGGAAGGCATCAGCCAGGAGGCGATCGCGCTTGCCGGTCATCTCAAGCTGAACAAGTTGATCGTTTTCTGGGACCACAACAATATTTCGATCGACGGTCCGGTTACCCTCGCCGACAACACCGATCAATGTGCTCGCGTCGAAGCTTCGGGCTGGAATTCCATAAGCGTCGACGGGCACGATCAGGATGCCATTGCCGCTGCAATCGAGAAGGCTCACAAGTCCGATAAGCCGACATTCATCGCGTGCAAGACGACAATCGGTTTTGGTGCGCCGACGAAGGCTGGTACCAACAAGGTTCATGGGTCGCCGCTCGGCGCCGAAGAGCTCGCCGGCGCGCGCAAGGCGCTGGGCTGGACGGCGGAGCCTTTCGTTGTCCCTGCTGATATTCTTGATGACTGGCGTGCCGCAGGTCAGCGTTCCAATGGGGAACACAAGGCCTGGGAAGAGCGCTTGGCCAAAGCCGATTCGACTATCCGTTCCGAGTGGGACCGCCGTTTGCGTGGTGATTTGCCGGATAATTTCGAAGCAACTATCTCGGCCTACAAAAGGAAACTTTCCGAAGACAAGCCCAAGGTTGCGACCCGCAAGGCTTCCGAGATGGCGCTCGAAGTGATCAACGGGATTGTGCCGGAAACGATTGGCGGTTCCGCAGATCTGACAGGCTCCAACAATACCAAGACCAGCCAGACCAGCAACATCACCCCTGAAGACTACGGTCAGCGCTATGTGCATTATGGCATTCGCGAGCATGGGATGGCTGCAGCGATGAACGGTATCTCGCTGCACGGCGGCCTCATTCCCTATTCGGGGACGTTCCTGACGTTCTCCGACTACGCGCGCGGCGCCATGCGGCTTTCAAGCCTGATGGGTATTCGCGTTGTCTACGTGATGACACATGATTCAATTGGTCTTGGTGAAGACGGGCCGACACATCAGCCGGTCGAACATCTTGCCGCTCTGCGTGCCATCCCCAACAATTACGTTTTCCGTCCGGCCGACGTCGTTGAAACAGCGGAATGCTGGGAATTGGCACTCAAGTCGCGCAAGACGCCCTCGACAATCGCTTTGACCCGCCAGAACCTTCCGACGGTACGGACCGAATATATTGCGGAGAATATGTGCGCCTATGGTGCCTATGAGCTCGCAGCGGCGAGCGGCAAGGCCGAAGTGACCATCTTTGCGACAGGTTCGGAAGTTGAGATTGCTCTCAATGCCCGCACGAAACTGGAAGAAGACGGCCATCCGACGCGTGTCGTCTCCGTTCCCTGCTTCGAACTTTTTGAACAGACGAGCGACGAGTACAAACGCGTCATCCTCGGTGACGCGCCGGTGAAGATTGCGGTTGAAGCTGCCATCCGCATGGGCTGGGACAGGTTCATCGGTATCGATGGCATCTTTGTCGGGATGACCGGCTTTGGTGCCAGCGGCCCGATCGAAGCACTGTACGAGCACTTCGGTATCACCGCGGATCATATCGTCGCAGCGGCGGAAGCGAAGTTGAAATAATCCAGACCATTCCTGCATAATCCATTCAAGGGCCCCAAAAACCCAGGGAGACATACAAATGACAGTTCGCGTTGCAATCAACGGATTTGGCCGCATCGGCCGCAACGTTCTTCGCGCCATTGTGGAATCCGGCCGCACCGACATTGAGGTCGTTGCGATCAATGATCTCGGCCCGGTCGAGACCAATGCCCATTTGATGCGCTATGACAGCGTTCACGGCCGTTTCCCCGGAACCGTGACAGTTGATGGCGACACGATCGACGTGGGCCGCGGACCGATCAAGGTCACTGCCGTCCGCAACCCTGTCGAATTGCCATGGAAAGAACTCAACGTCGATATCGCGCTGGAGTGCACCGGTATCTTCACTGCGCGTGACAAGGCCGCTGCTCATCTTGAAGCCGGTGCAAAGCGGGTCATCGTTTCGGCGCCTGCCGATGGTGCCGACCTGACCGTCGTCTTCGGCGTCAACGATCACAAACTGACGAGAGACCATATGGTCATTTCGAATGCGTCCTGCACCACGAATTGCCTTGCGCCGGTCGCCTACGTTCTCAACGAAGCCGTCGGCATCGATCATGGATTCATGACCACGATCCACAGCTACACCGGCGACCAGCCAACGCTCGATACGATGCACAAGGACCTCTATCGCGGCCGTGCCGCAGCGCTGTCGATGATCCCGACCTCGACCGGTGCGGCCAAGGCTGTGGGCCTCGTTCTTCCGGAACTCAATGGCAAGCTGGACGGTACTTCAATCCGCGTTCCGACCCCGAATGTTTCGGTTGTGGATTTCAAGTTCGTCGCCAAGAAGCCGACGACGGTTGCCGAGATCAACGATGCCGTCAAGTCGGCTGCCAACGGTAAGCTCAAGGGTATCCTTGGCTATACAGACGAGCCGAATGTTTCGATCGACTTCAATCACGACCCGCATTCTTCTGTGTTCCACCTTAGCCAGACCAAGGTTCTGGAGGGCACATTCGTGCGCGTTCTGTCCTGGTACGACAACGAGTGGGGCTTCTCGAACCGGATGGCTGATACGGCTGTGGCTTTCGGCAAGGTCATCTGAGACCTTCGATAAATCCATCCTGATGGCCATCTGGTGCGATTTTCTGCGCTTCCGGTGCTCATGGACCTAAATGTCCACTGCGCTCCGGTTCTCGCAAACCGCACCAGCTGACCTATCAGGCTGAATTTCTCACAAGGTCTCCTCGAGATCCAATTTCGGTAGCGGGTTGATAGAACTATTGTCCATCTGGCTTGCTGCCGATATGCACCATTTCAAATGAGGGTAGGACGATGACTGTTTTCAAGACGCTAGACGATGCCAATGCCTCTGGAAAACGCGTGCTTGTGCGCGTTGATCTGAATGTCCCCGTAGCAAATGGCGAAGTAACCGATGCTACCCGCATTGAGCGGGTTGCGCCGACCATTCTGGAACTGTCGAAAAAGGGCGCGAAAGTCATCCTATTGGCCCATTTCGGCCGCCCGAAGGATGGTCCGACGCCGGAATTCTCGCTGAAGCCAATAGCGCAGGCGGTGTCGAAGGTCATTGGTCACAGCGTTCAATTTGCCGAAGACAGCGTTGGCGACAAGGCTGCGGAAGCGGTTGCCGGACTGAAAAATGGCGACATTCTGCTCCTGGAAAACACCCGCTTCCACAAGGGCGAGGAAAAGAACGATCAGGCTTATGTGGAAGCTTTGGCCGCGCTTGGCGACATCTATGTGAACGACGCATTTTCGGCTGCTCACCGTGCCCATGCCTCAACCGAGGGGCTTGCGCGCGCACTCCCAGCCTATGCGGGACGCACGATGGAGGCAGAACTTCAGGCGCTGGAGAAGGGCTTGGGCAACCCAAAACGCCCGGTCGTTGCCATTGTCGGCGGCGCCAAGGTATCTTCCAAGCTCGACCTTCTCGGCAACCTCGTTCAGAAGGTCGATGCGCTGGTTATAGGTGGCGGCATGGCCAACACGTTTCTCGCCGCGCAGGGCGTGAATGTGGGGAAATCCCTCTGCGAGCACGATCTTGCCGGGACAGCGCGGGAAATCATGGCCAAGGCGAATGCCGCCAATTGCACCATCATTCTGCCCGTCGATGCCATCGTTGCCTGGCATTTTGAGGCTAACGCACCGTTCCATGCTTACGGTCTTGATGCCATTCCAGATGACGGCATGATTCTCGATGTCGGCCCGCAATCGATCGAGCGTATCAAGGCTGCCATCGACGATGCTTCCACACTGGTGTGGAATGGGCCACTCGGCGCCTTCGAATTGCATCCATTCGATCGTGCCACGGTTGCCGCTGCGCGGCATGTGGCCGAGCGGACGAAGGCGGGCCACCTCGTGTCAGTTGCAGGCGGCGGTGATACCGTCGCCGCGCTCAATCATGCAGGCGTTGCAGACGATTTCAGTTATGTTTCGACCGCAGGAGGAGCATTTCTTGAATGGATGGAGGGCAAACCTCTGCCTGGTGTGGATGCTCTGACGAAGCGCTAGATATTTATCCCTATCGAGGATCAGTAGCCCGCTACGGTTAATGAACAACAGAAAATGTTATCTCTCTAAATCGGTTGAAAAAATTTCAATCGTTTCAATAAGTTGGTGTATAGTTCCGTTTGTCATTTGCTTCTGCTATGGCCCACAATGTGGGAAAATGGAGTGATATAACTGATGAGCGAACGCCTGGAAGATATCGCGATTGCAATGGTTGCCGACGGCAAGGGTCTGCTTGCTGCTGATGAAAGTACAGGAACAATCAAGAAGCGGTTCGACACGATCGGACTGGAATCGACCGCCGATAGCCGGCGGGATTATCGCGAAATGCTGTTCCGTTCAGATGAAGCGATGAAGGATTACATCTCCGGGGTCATTCTTTACGACGAGACCATTCGGCAAAGTGCCAAGGACGGGACGCCGTTCGTCAAACTTCTTCAAGCCGATGGCTGCATTCCCGGCATCAAGGTCGATGCGGGTGCGAAGCCACTTGCCGGTTTCACCGATGAGACGATCACTGAAGGTCTCGACGGACTGCGCGAACGGCTTGGCGAATATTACAAACTTGGCGCGCGTTTCGCCAAATGGCGCGGCGTGATCGGTATTGCCGACGGTATCCCGACCTGGGGTGCTGTCAAGCAGAACGCGCAGGCGCTGGCACGCTATGCCGCGCTGTGCCAGGAGGCCGGTATCGTGCCGATCGTCGAGCCGGAAGTGCTGATGGATGGCAAGCCTGCGACGCATTCCATCGAACGCTGCTATGAAGTCACCGAATGGGTTCTGAAGACGGTTTTCGATGAGCTCTACGATGCGCGCGTTGTGCTGGAAGGCATGATCCTCAAGCCAAACATGGTCATCGACGGCAAGAATGCCCGCAAGGCTTCGGTCGAGCAGGTGGCCGAACAAACCGTGCGGCTGTTGAAATCAACCGTCCCGGCGGCAGTTCCGGGCATCACATTCCTTTCTGGTGGCCAGAACGACGAGGAAGCCACTGCGCATCTTTCGGCGATGAATGCCAATTACACGCTGCCGTGGAAGCTCTCGTTCTCTTATGGCCGTGCACTGCAGGCAGCTGCCTTGAGCGCCTGGAATGGTAAACCCGAGAACGTTGCAGCGGGCCAGAGAGCCTTTACCCACCGCGCGAAGATGAACAGTCTTGCCGCAATGGGCGGTTGGAAAAAAGACCTCGAGAAAGCAGCTTAAGCGTTTTTTATCCAAAAACGTATCTGATGGAGCCCGGGCTGGACAATCAGCCCGGGTTTTTTGCGCACCATTTGCCGGCCGGAATTTGCAACGGAAACATTTATGCGTGGAAATCCAATGTGTTATTGTAGCATTTATGCATTCAGGCGAATGCATAAATGGCAAGGGAGGTATTTGCCTGCTAATGAAACCTTCGCCCTTCCATCCGCTGGTCAGCTGGCTGCTCTACCCTGTTTACGCTTGGCAGGGCACGAGCGTGCGGCGGAAAACAGAGCGTATGCTGCCGCCAAGCAACCTGCCCATAGGTGAGATAGCTGGCAAGGACCCGGCAATCAGGCTGCTCGTGATTGGCGATTCCTCCGCCGCCGGTGTGGGCGTAACCGATGCATGGCAGGGCCTTTGCGTGCGGCTTGCGGTGCACCTGCAGGGGCGGACCGGGCGCAAGATCATCTGGCGCACTGCGGGCTTCAATTCCGCGACGTCCGGACAATTGCGCGATCACGTCGTGCCCAATCTCGAGCGCGGCATGTGGACCCATATCGTGCTGACGACCGGCACCAACGACGCCAAGAATTTCCATTCCCTGCCGCGCTTCAAGCGCGAGTTTGGCGGGCTGCTCTACGCACTCAAGGCGAAGTGGCCGGAAGCCCATATCGTCTGGTCGAAGGTCATCGATTTTCGCGATGTGCCCGCCATGCCGCCGCTGCTCGGCCGCATCCTTGAAGCAAGGGCGAGTGCAATCAACAGACTGGGGGAACGGCTATGCCGCGAGCGCATGGCGATCCCCGCGACGCGTCTGCCGATAGAGGGACCGGAAGGCTTTTCCAGTGACGGTTTCCATGCCTCGGCACTTGGATACGATGCCTGGGCGAAACATCTGGTGCCCTATATTCTTAACCTGCCAGGCATGGAAAGCGATCCAGTGGATAGCTAGTAGCCTGCATGTCCGAGCAGGACGAGCGCGAACATCGCGAGAATGGCACCGGCGGCTATCTTCCAGAAATCACCGCGTTTTTTCAATCCCGGCCAGCCCAATGGTTTCATGATGTGCAACGCCATCATCAGGATAAGCACCAGAGGCAGGATTTTGGTCATGAAGGCATTCTACCTGCGCGGATGATCGGTAAGCCGAGCAGTGGTCGATCAATGTGCGATTGTCAATTCCACCTTTGACTCTGCGTGGCACATTAGGGATGCTCTGAGCCGGGAGGATACGGATGACATCGCGATATCATGAAATCTATCAGGAGTGGCAGGCCGACCCGGAGGCATTTTGGGCTCATGCCGCCGTGGCGATCGATTGGATACGTCCATGGGAAAAGGTGTTCGATCCCGATGACGGACCCTATGGCCGCTGGTACGCGGGTGCTGAGTGCAACACTTGCTACAATGCCGTTGATCGCCATGTAGCGCAGGGGCGTGGCGATCAGCTTGCCCTCATCCACGACAGCGCGGTCACCGGGACCCAGCGCAAGATCACCTATTCGGAGCTTTTGAGCGATATCAATGCGCTGGCAGCAGTTCTGACAGACAAGGGCGTAAAAAAGGGCGACCGCGTCATCATCTACATGGCCATGGTGCCAGAGGCCGTTGTCGCGATGCTTGCCTGTGCTCGCATCGGGGCCGTGCATTCGGTGGTCTTTGGTGGCTTTGCAGCGCATGAGCTTGCCACGCGCATCGACGACGCCAGGCCAGTGATGATCATCGCGACCTCGTGCGGCCTCGAACCTGGGCGGGTCGTCGCCTACAAGCCGATGCTCGACAAGGCTATGGAGCAGGCTACACATAAGGTAAGTGCCTGCCTGATCCTCGTCCGCCCGCCGCAGCCGCACGAGATGGTCCAGGGACGCGATTTCGATTATGCGGAGGCGGTTGCCGCTGCGGCGGGACGTGAAGTGCCATGTGCCGCGCTGAAGGCCACGGACCCGCTCTATATCCTCTATACCTCCGGTACGACTGGCCAGCCCAAGGGCGTCGTACGCGACAATGGGGGGCATCTGGTGGCACTTGCCTGGTCGATGGGTGCGATCTATGACACAAGGCCGGGCGATGTGTTCTGGGCGGCCTCAGACATAGGCTGGGCCGTGGGCCATTCGTATATCGCGTATGCGCCACTGTTCATCGGTGCGACGAGCATCGTCTATGAGGGTAAGCCGGTTGGAACGCCGGATGCGGGTACGTTCTGGCGCGTCATCTCCGAACACAAGGTCAGAGTGCTATTCACGGCGCCGACGGCGTTCCGGGCCATCAAGAAGGAAGACCCTAAAGGCGAGTTCATCGGCAAGCATGATATCTCGTCACTGAAATACCTGTTCCTTGCTGGGGAGCGCGCCGACACGGACACGATCAAATGGGCGGAGGAAAAACTCGGCGTTCCGGTCATCGATCATTGGTGGCAGACAGAGAGCGGCTGGCCTATGGCTGCCAATCCGGCTGGGCTTGGTATGTTAACGGTCAAATACGGTTCGCCGACAGTGCCGATGCCGGGCTACGATGTACAGGTGCTGGACGATGCGGGACATCCGGTGAAACGAGGCGAACTCGGTAATATCGTCGTCAAGCTGCCATTGCCGCCCGCTTGCCTGCCGACGCTGTGGAATGCCGACCAGCGTTTTCGCGAGGCTTACACCACCGAATTTCCCGGATACTACAAGACCGCCGACGCAGGCATCGTCGATGAAGACGGTTATGTCTACATCATGAGCCGCACCGACGACATCATCAATGTCGCCGGACATCGCCTCTCCACCGGCGCGATGGAAGAGGTGCTTTCAAGCCACCCCGACGTCGCCGAATGTGCTGTGATCGGCATTGCCGATCATCTGAAAGGGCAGGTGCCTTGCGGCTTCATCGTGCTCAAATCCGGTGTAACGCGGGACGAGACCCAGATCGAACAGGATTGCGTCGCGTTGATTCGCGAGAAGATCGGTCCCATTGCGGCTTTCAAGACGGCACTGACGGCAAAGCGCCTGCCCAAAACGCGCTCCGGCAAGATTTTACGGGGTACGATGCAGAAGATCGCCGATCAGGAGCCGTGGAATATGCCGGCCACGATCGATGATCCCGCGATCCTCGATGAGATCAAGTTGGTGCTCAATGCACGCGGGATCGGCGTCAAAAATTAATCCGCGCTCATGACATCCTCCTGACAGCAGGTTGTCAGGAGGGGTGTGAGATAGTGTCTCCGTAGTCAAAAGGAGACAGGGATATGACTTACGTAGATTTTGGCATTACCCGCACAGTAAGGCGTCTGCTTTCGGATTTCACAGCGTACCGTGAAGAACTGCGTACGGAGCGTCATATCAGTACGCTTCCAGAGCACATCCTGAAGGATATTGGCTGGCCGGATGCTTACGCCGAACGCCTCGCACGTCGAGGCTCTATGCAAGAAAACGAGGCTGGCACGGAAAGTGCCAGCTCCGACCTCGCTCCATGGCAGCTTGGATGGCCGAAGGCTCGCCGGCCGAGAAAAGTCAGCAAATCGGGTTATTTCGGACTAGAATGCTGAGATAATCGGCCAAAATGGGAGCGAAAGATATGGAGCAGAAAAAGACGATCGGGTTCGTTTTCGTCGATAAATTCGCCGATTGGGAATTCGGATTGCTTTCAGGATCGGCGGTCGACTGGTTTGGCGCACGTACAGTAGCGCTGTCGCCGTCGACCGGTCCGGTCAAATCCATTGGCGGTCTCAGACTGGTGCCGGATCGTGGTGTCGCGCCTGAGGAAAATGCCGACCTCGATGCGGTTGCAGTCATCGGCGCCGAGACCTGGCCAAGCGAGGATGCTCCTGACATTGCGCCCTTATTGAGCGCCACATTGGCACGCGGCGGTATCGTTGGCGGCATTTGCGGCGGGACTTTGGCTTTGGCTCGCGCCGGGCTTTTTGAAGGGCGAAAACATACGAGCAATGGCGCCGGCTGGATACAGTCGAAAATCAACGACTACCCGGGATCTTCGCTTTACCAGGACGTTCCCCATGCGGTGCGGGACGCGCACATTATCAGCGCTCCAGGATCTGCACCCGGTACATTCACGACCAATTTCCTCGAAGCTCTTTACCCTGAAAAGGCCGGGCAGGTTGCGGAGATGCGCGAATTCATCGCCAGAGAGTATAGGACCGACAATGCGCAGGGCTGACCGCCTTTTCCAGATTGTACAGAAGCTGCGCGGCGGGCGCCTGGTAACCGCGCGTCAGCTTGCCGAAAAGCTCGAGGTTTCCGAGCGCACAATCTATCGTGACATCGCTGACCTGCAATCGACCGGCGTGCCGATTGATGGCGAGGCCGGCGTCGGCTACATCCTGCGCGAGGGTTTCGATCTGCCGCCACTGATGTTTACACGCGATGAAGTTGTGGCGCTCGTCGCCGGTGCGCGGCTGATTACAGCGTGGGGCGGTGCATCCATGGCCCGCGCTGCGGAAGAAGCCATCATCAAGATCGGCGCCGTTCTGCCCAAAGAGGAACGACCGCGCATTACGAACACTCATGTTCATTCGACTAGTTATAACATCAGTGACAACGACCGGGCACTCATCGATCTTGCGGAAAACGCTGCGGAACAATGCCGTATCCTGTCGATAACTTATACTGACCTCGACGGTAACGAGAGTGCCCGTGACATCCGGCCGCTTGGTTTGTGGTTCTGGGGCAAAGTGTGGACATTGATCAGCTGGTGCGAACTGCGCAACGATTTTCGTACGTTCCGCATTGACCGGATCGCCAAGGTCGAGAAGATCGACCGGATTTTCCGCCAGGAGCGCGGCAAGACCCTGGCAGATTTCTACCGCCGCGTAGAGTTGAGCGAAACACCCGATACCAAGGCTCGTGCGTCATGAAAAAAGCCCGGCACCGCCGGGCTTTTTCAATTGTTTTGTTTTTGTGAAGTCTATTCTTCGTCTTCGTTTTCCTGATGGCCTTTGAGCGACGACAGCTTGGCGAATACCTTGTCGGCGTCGAGCTCCTGGTCCTCTTCGCGGACCGTTGGCTGAATGTCGAGGTTTTCGGTTGCCGATGCGGGGAGCAACGTATCGCCGCCTTCGCCTGGCTGCTGTACCGGCCGACCGCGGGATGAGCGCTCCACCTCAATGTCGAGGTCGATCTGCGAGGACAGGCCAAGCGTGACCGGATCCATCGGCTGAAGGTTATTTGAATTCCAATGCGTACGATTGCGTATCTGTTCGATGGTGGATTTTGTCGTGCCGATCAGCCGCGAAATCTGCGCGTCCTTCAATTCCGGGTGGTTGCGAACCAGCCACAGAATGGCATTCGGGCGATCCTGGCGCTTCGAGAGCGGTGTGTAGCGCGGACCCTTGCGCTTGGTTTCTGGAACGCGAACCTTTGGCTCCAGAATTTTCAGTTTGTAGTTGGTGTCGGCCTCGCCTTTGGCAATTTCCTCGCGCGACAGCTGGCCAGTGATCAACGGATCAAGGCCCTTGATGCCTTGGGCGGATTCGCCATCGGCAATCGCCTTCACTTCGAGCGGATGCAGCTTGCAGAATGCAGCGATCTGATCGAAGGACAGCGCAGTATTGTCGACAAGCCAGACGGCCGTTGCCTTTGGCATTAGAAGCTGGGTGGCCATAGATATAGTCCTCTCGTTCGTCCGCTCCGGGGGCGCGGGACGTGGGTTCAACCACAATTTCCGGGAATTCGGCGCCTATATAGCGTTATTTTGTTCGATGAGCAAGAATCGGTTTCGATCACAACCTGGTACAACCCGGCGTTTCATCAAACTGTCATCAAATTGTCATTCCATTGCAATGCGGCTAGGCGAACGATCCTCCAACAATAACAGGAGGTTTCCCGAACATGTCGCGCAAATCGCTCTATCTTGGGCTCTGGACTGCCCTGGCAGCGTCCGTCGCCATTCCCGCCGCTGCTGAACCGGTTTTCAACCGTATTGCAAGCTTTCCGGTCGCCGACAATCTGCCAAAAGATGCAGACAAGTCGAAGCCGACATCGTCGGAAATCATCACTGCATCGGAAGATGGCAAGACGCTGATCTATTCCGACAGCCCCTATGGCGCAATCGGCTTTGTCGACATCACCGATCCGGCTGAGCCGCAGACAGGCGGGATCATCAAGGTCGAGGGCGAGCCAACTTCGGTTGCGACCGTTGGCGGAAATGTTCTGGCCGCTGTCAATACGTCCGAAAGCAAAGCCAAACCTTCAGGACGGCTCGACGTTATCGATATTGCCACACGCAAGCTCAAGGCGACCTGCGACCTCGGCGGACAGCCGGATTCGGTTGCGATCTCCCCCGACAAGACTTTTGCCGCCGTAGTCATCGAGAATGAGCGCGACGAAGAATTGAACAATGGCGAAATACCGCAGATGCCCTCGGGCAACCTCAAGATATTCTCGTTGAAAGACGGCGCCCCGGATTGCGCGACCATGAAAACGGTGGACTTGACGGGTCTTTCGGAGATTGCACCATCGGACGCGGAACCGGAATTCGTTTCCATCAACAGTCAGAACCAGATTGCGGTGACCCTGCAGGAGAACAATCACATCGCTGTTGTCGATGCGGCGACCGGCAAGATCGTCAGCCATTTTGCCGCAGGTACTGTCGATCTGGACAAGATCGATGTGAAGAATGACGGCGCTTTCAAGTTCGACGGTAGCATGAAGGGTGTGCTGCGCGAGCCGGACACCGTCAAGTGGCTCGACAACGATCGCTTCGTTGTTGCCAATGAAGGCGATTACAAAGGAGGTTCGCGCAGTTTCACCATCTTCACGAAGGACGGCAAGGTAGCCTACGAGTCCGGCCCTTCGCTCGAATACAAGATTGCGGAAGCCGGACATTATCCGGACAAGCGCAACAAAAAGGGTGTTGAGCTCGAAGGCGCCGAATTCGCCAAGTTTGGCGATACGCCATATCTCTTCGTTGCCAGCGAACGCGGATCCATGGTCGGCGTTTACAAGGACACGGGTGCCGATCCGGAGTTCGTTCAGCTTCTGCCCTCAGGCATTGGACCGGAAGGCGTTCTTGCGATCCCGTCGCGTAATCTTCTGATTACGGCGAATGAAACGGACCTCGTCGAAGATGGCGGTGCCCGGTCGCATGTCATGATCTATGAGCTCAAGGATCAGAAGCCCAATTATCCGCTCATCGTCTCGTCAACGAAAGATGATGGGACGCCTGTCGGCTGGGGCGCGCTATCTGGTCTCGTCGGTGACCTGAAGGAATCCGGCAAGCTCTATGCCGTATCGGATTCGATTTATTATTCCGCGCCGACAATCTATACGATCGATGCCAAGCAGACGCCGGCAAAAATCACTAACGCATTGGTTGTCAAACGTGGCGGCCAGGCAGCCCAGAAGCTCGATCTTGAAGGTATCACTACCGATGGCGATGGCGGTTTCTGGCTTGCCAACGAGGGCGATCAAGCGAAGCTTGTCCCGCATGCCATCCTCAATGTGAACGACAAGGGCGAAATCAAGAAAGAAATCGCGCTGCCGGACGACCTGCTGCCAAACCAGATCCGCTACGGTCTCGAAGGTATCACCCGTGTTGGCGAAGGCGATGACGCTGTGCTCTGGATGCTGATCCAGCGTGAATGGAAGGACGACGAGAAGGGTTTCGTCAAGCTCCTGCGCTACGATATCAAAAAGAAGGAATGGAGCGCGGTTTCCTATCCGCTCGACAAGACGGAAAAGGGCTGGGTGGGACTGTCCGAGATCACTGCGCATGACGGCCAGCTTTACATCATCGAGCGCGACAACCAGGTCGGTGCAAACGCCGTCAACAAGCGGCTCTATCGCGTGGCGCTCGACGGGCTGAAGCCTGCCAAGATCGGCGAAAAGCTTCCGGTTGTCGAGAAGACGCTGGCGCATGACTTCATGGGTGACCTCAAGGCCAGCAATGGTTATGTCGCCGAGAAGCTCGAGGGCTTTACCGTCGACTCCGACGGCAATGGTTATGCGGTGACCGACAATGACGGCGTCGACGGTTCTTCCGGCGAAACCATGTTCTTCAATATCGGTAAGGTTCAGGCAACAAACTGAGCCGGTTTTGCCGGGCTTTCGCGTCCATCCTCCCTGGTCGGGGAGGGTGGACATTTTCTTTTTAATCAACTCACATCGAGCACGATCTTGCCGATATGGTGCCCGTCCTCAATGCGTTCATGGGCCCGCCAGGCTTCATGCAGCGGGTAGATCATATCGATCACCGGCGCCACACGGCGCTCGATCAGCAGGGGCCATACTTTGAGCTCGAGTTCGCGTGCGATCTCCGCCTTGAACTCGACCGGACGGTTGCGAAGGGTGGACCCTGTATGGGTCAGACGTTTAACCATCAGCTTCGATATGTCCGTTGTGACTTTGGTACCGTTCAGGAAGGCGATCTGCACGATACGGCCATCAAGCGCGGCTGCCTCATAATTGCGTTCCGTATAGTCGCCGCCCACCATATCGAGAGTGAGATTGACACCCTTGCCGCCGGTCATCTCCTTGATCGCCTCGACGAAATCTTCATTGCGATAATTGATCGCGCGGTCGGCACCAAGTTTCTGGCAGGCTTCGCATTTCTCGTCCGACCCTGCAGTAGTGATTACTGTGGCTCCGAAGGCCTTGGCCAGCTGGATTGCCGTGGTGCCTATTCCGGACGATCCGCCATGCACGAGAAAGGTTTCGCCGCTCTGCAAGCCGCCGCGCTCGAACACGTTGTGCCAGACGGTGAAATAGGTTTCCGGAATTGCTGCGGCTTCTATGAAGCCGTAGCCCGCTGGGATCGGCAATGCGTTGGTTTCATGTACCACGCAATATTGGGCATACCCCCCGCCTGCAACGAGCGCTGTCACTCGCTCGCCCACGCGAAATCGCGTTACACCTTCGCCAACCGCGACGACATCGCCGGCGATTTCCAGACCAGGGATATCAGACGCACCGGCTGGCGGGGGATAAAACCCTTGCCGTTGCAGCACATCGGGCCGGTTGACGCCGGCGGCACGTACCTTGATGAGGAGCTCGCCGGCTTTGGGCGCCGGAACGCCGCGCTCGCCCGGCTTCAGGACCAAGGGGCCGCCCGGCGCGGTGATTTCGATCGCCGTCATCGTCGTCGGAATTGTTTCGGCCATGGTGATCTCCCTCTGAATTGATTCGCCAGAATGATTTGCAATTCCAAGCAGTTGGGCTGTATCCTCTAACACTAGGACGACAAGTGGAGGAAATAATGTCACTTTTCGACGAAGAACCAAGGCGCAAGGTTGTTCACGATATCGGGCAAGATCTGTCGTTGTTATCGGTTGCCGAACTCGACGAGCGGATTGTCCTGCTGCGTTCCGAGATCACACGTCTTGAGGAGGAGCGCTCACGCAAGGGTGACAGCAAGGTCGCTGCCGAGGCGCTGTTCCGTTGAGCCGACTAGAGCGGAGAACGATTCCATTTGGTTCTCCGCTCTAAGTTTTGCGGGTGACCTAAAATCTCCGCATTGCTGATTGAGACGAAGTCATCACCAGCCTGCTCCAGGCTGGCTCCATTCCCCATTCGCTTGAAGGGTTTGCCGTGTTCCGTTCGTTCATTCAGGTCTTCGCGCTTCTCTGTGGCACCTCCTTCCTCGTTATGGCATCCGGTCTCCACGGATTGCTGTTGCCATTGCGCGGTGGCGCGGAGGGTTTTTCGACGACGTCTCTTGGTCTTTTGGGAACAGCCTGGGCGGGTGGTTTCATCACCTCCTGCTTGCTCGCGCCACGCTTGGTGCGCCGTGTGGGGCACGTCCGTGCCTTCAGCGCCTTTGCATCGATCGCCGCGATTGTCGCGCTCCTTACCGGGATTCTCGTCGATTCGACTGCCTGGATCGTCCTTCGCGCTTTGACCGGCTTTGCCATGGCAGGCTCCTACATGGTGATCGAGAGCTGGTTGAACGAGCGCGCGACCAATGCCAATCGCGGGCAAATTTTCGGCCTCTACATGGTGGTGAATTTCGGTTCGATCACTGTAGGGCAGATGATGATCGGCTTCGGCGACGTGCATACGGGCACGTTCTTCATGCTGTCCGGCATTCTCTTTTGCCTGGCACTCATTCCAACCGCGATTTCCACGGCCAGCAGCCCGAAGCCCCTGACCGAAGTGCAGCTCGATCTGAAGGCACTTTATCGCAATTCGCCGGTGGCTTTCCTTGGCTGTATTCTTATCGGCATCGCCAATGGTGCGTTCGGAACGCTTGGCGCCGTCTATGGCGCGGAGACGGGCATATCAACCACAGAGATCGCTCTGATGATGAGTGCATCGGTCATGGGCGGTGCGCTGATGCAGATCCCGGTTGGCCGCATGTCGGACCGTACGGACCGGCGCTATGTTCTCGCCATTGTCGGGGGTGCTGCGGCAGCGATTGGCCTTTTGATCTTTCTAATCGCGCCACACCACGCCTATGCCATTCTGGCGATGACCGCCATATATGGCGGTTTGGCCTATACGCTCTATCCCGTGGCCGTTGCCCATGCGAACGATTTTTCGGATCAGCAAAGCTTTGTCAAAGTCACGAGCGGGCTCCTGTTGCTTTACGGATTTGGTACGATGATAGGCCCCATCCTTGGAGCCTGGGCCATGGAAAGCATCGCGCCTGAGGGTCTATTTGCCATCACGGCGCTGGCGCATATTTCCATCATGACTCACGCGATTATAAGGTCACGTATGCGCGCACCCGTTCCTATCGAACTGCGCGACAACTTCCAGACGGTTCATTCCGAACGCGCAACGCCCGAGGGTGTGAGGCTGGATCCGCGTGCCGAGACGCTGCCCGAATAGTCCGGTCCAGTACGAAATTCGTTGACATTGCCGCTGGTTTAAAATGACTATTCTCACATGGTCGAAACGGATGCCTTTGCAGCAATTTCTGATCCAAACCGCCGCTATTTGCTCGAGGAGCTCAGACGCGGACCAAAAACTGTGAACGAGTTGGCGATCGGCTTGCCGATTTCCCGTCCCGCCGTCTCCCAACATCTCAAGGCGCTTTTGGACGCGCGGCTTGTATCAGTCAAAGCCGAAGGCACGCGGCGGATCTATGCGGTCGATGACAACGGATTCCTTCATCTGAATCTCTGGCTCGATCAGTTCTGGAACGAGTAATCCGCTGAAAAGCAAAAACCCGGCTCACCGCCTATGCGGGAACCGGGTTTTTTCTGGTTGCCAGTACAACGCTTCTTCAAGCTATCGACTGGAATTCTGCGGTCCTTCTGGGTCGTTAGTGGTGAGTGACGGCTGCTTTCAGTCTTTCAATCTGCTCTTTGAGCACCAGCTTGCGTCGTTTCATATTACTGATCGTCAGGTCGTCGGAGGCGGGACTTAACAGCGCGTCGGAAATTTCCTTTTCGAGCGCTCCATGCTTACGTTCAAGCGTTTCAAGATGAGACTCAATGGCCATCCGGCTTCTCCCTTGGTTGGTTTCGTCACGTATGCATGCTCTGCTTGCAAGGCAGCAAGTTTATGACAGAGCCGTGACACTGTGCCATCACTTTAAGCAATTGTCGAATTTGTTTCGTAGGATTTTCTTGTTCCTTGAAATATGATATGGCGACGTGCTGGCGAGGACAGGTTGTCCACAACCAGAGACGCGATTCTTTTTACAGCGAAATACCGGGAATCACTGCATGTCCGACCAGGATCAGGCTGACATTCGATTGGCAGTCGCAAGATTAAAACAGGAGCATCTGGATTTCGATGCCGCCATACAAGCAATGATCCAGGTTGGCTGCGACCAGCTTCGTATCCAGCGAATGAAGAAGAAGAAGCTCATCATCAAAGACAAGCTCATCGAGCTTGAAGACAAGATCACTCCCGACATTATCGCCTGACCTTACCTTGTTATTGCAGTTCCGTTGCCAGCTTGCGGCGGTCCGTCTTTTCCGTTAATTCCTCCCGACAGATTTACAGGATGCTCGATGGCTGACAAACGCGCCGATGTTGCAATCATCATGGGAAGCCAGTCGGATTGGGCAACCATGCGTCACACTGCCGAAACGCTGGATAGTCTCGCCATCTCTCATGACGACCGCATTGTTTCCGCGCACAGAACTCCTGACAGGCTTATAAGTTTCGCCAAGGGTGCGCGCGAAGCCGGTTTCAAGGTGATTATCGCGGGTGCGGGTGGGGCTGCTCACTTGCCGGGGATGGCCGCATCGATGACGGCGTTGCCGGTGTTTGGCGTGCCGGTCGAATCAAAAGCGCTTTCCGGGCAGGATTCACTTCTGTCGATCGTGCAGATGCCAGCTGGTATCCCCGTTGGCACATTGGCGATTGGTCGGGCCGGCGCGGTCAATGCCGCCCTGCTGGCCGCTGCGGTTCTCAGCCTGAACGATGCCGCGCTGGCAAAGCGGCTGGATGATTTCCGCAAGGCACAAAGCGACAAGGTCGCGTTGAGACCTTCTGACGAGGCATAAGCATGATTTCTCCAGGATCAACAATCGGTATTGTCGGTGGTGGTCAGCTTGGCCGTATGCTCGCCATGGCGGCAGCTCGGCTCGGTTATAAGACTGTCATTCTTGAACCGCAGGAGAATTGCCCGGCGGCGCAAGTCGCAAACGAACATATCGTTGCGGCTTATGACGACCGGAATGCGCTTGAACAACTTGCCGACCTTAGCGACGTCATCACCTACGAATTCGAAAATGTCCCTGTCGATTCGGCCGAAATACTCAGTGAAATCAAACCTGTGTTTCCATCGCCCCTCGCCTTGAAGGTCTCGCAGGACCGCGTCAGCGAAAAACGCTTTCTCAACAACGCAGGGATCCAGACGACACAATGGCTCAGTGTCGAGAATGAGGGCGATCTTGAAGCGGCTCTGTTGGCCTTTGGCGGCAAAGGCATCCTCAAGTCACGTCGTTTCGGCTATGACGGCAAGGGACAGGTCAAGTTTTCCGGCAAAAAAGGTGAGGACGCCAAAAAAGGATTCGCTGCCATTGGCAGCGTTCCCGCCATACTGGAAGCGCTGGTCGATTTTGTCTGTGAAATTTCCGTCATCGCAGCCCGGGACGAAGCGGGCAATATAAAGACTTATGACATCACCGAGAACGTCCACAAGAACGGCATTCTCGCGACCTCGACTGTGCCGGTCTCTGTATCATCGACCGTTGCGGGACTTGCCGCCGATGCAGCCCGTAAACTGTTGGAAGGCTTGGACTATGTCGGCGTTGCCGGCTTGGAATTCTTCGTGCTTGCCAATGGGACTGTACTGGCGAACGAATTTGCCCCGCGCGTGCACAATTCCGGTCACTGGACTGAAGCGGCCTGCGCCGTGTCGCAATTCGAACAGCATATCAGGGCAATCACGGGCCTGCCGCTCGGCGATACGAGGCGGCATTCCGATTGTGTCATGGAGAACCTGATCGGTGACGATATCGCAAAAGTTCCAGAAATCCTCAAGGAAACCGGCGCTGTCCTGCAACTCTATGGCAAGGCGGAAGCACGTCCCGGCCGCAAGATGGGCCATGTGACGCGGATCACGAAACGCCTCTAGCGATAAATAAATGCGTGATTCCCCGATGAATCATGCCATGAATCGTGAGCTGGGTGTTGACAATACAGGTAATCCTTGGCTATTTCCCCGCAACGTGTTTACGGCGCGCTTTTGAGGCGCGCTTTTTATTGGTGCCCGGTTTCGGGCGAAAGATACCGGTGCTGAAATGAAGATCAAGAACTCGCTTAAAGCCCTGAAGGGCCGTCATCGTGATAATCAGCTGGTCCGTCGCAAGGGCCGCATCTATATCATCAACAAGACTGCTCCGCGTTTCAAAGCGCGCCAGGGCTAATATTACCCGTCTCACGGTTATTTGCATTTGACGTTTCGCTGATACGGATTACCATTCGTGTCATGCGGAACGTTGTTGTATTTTCAGCTAGTTTTTTACTTGCCTCGCCGGCAATTGCCATCGCGCAGGATCAACTGCCGCCGCCGCAACAGGCCGCCTTGCCCAACCAGACATTGGCTGAAAAGCGCGCCGCGCGGCTCGACGACCTTTTTGCCTCGCTCAAGCGCGAAAGCAACGAAGTCAAGGCGGCGCGCATTGCCTCACAGATCCAGGCGCAATGGCAGAATTCCGGTAGTCCCACTATCGATCTTATGATGGGCTGGGCCGGTAAGGCTATGGAAGAAAAGAAGTATTCGGTCGCGCTGGATTTTCTGGACCAGGTTGTCGTGATGAAGCCGGACTATGCCGAAGGCTGGAACAGACGCGCAACTCTCAATTTTCTCGTGAACGATTACGGGCGCTCCATGGCGGATATCCAGAAGACACTGGCGCTTGAACCACGGCATTTCGGGGCAATGGCCGGCATGGCGGCGATCCTCAAGGATACCGGCCGCAAGGAGGCTGCACTACAGGCTTTCGAGCGCGTTCTGACAGTCTATCCGATGATGCGCGAGGCGCAGAAGCAGGCGGGTGAACTGGCCGACGAATTGACCGGTCAGCGGACGTAATGCACGTCGCCACAACCATTTTTCCTGCATAAGTAGAAAAACATGCGCCAGAATCGATGATTCTTGCACCGGATTCTGTGGTTCTTGCGTAGGATTCCGGTCATTGCGTTCCATTTGTCCATCGGAACGCAATGACCCTTTTTAAAAAGCGCTTAGATGCCTGTCAGCCCATCCGATCCGATGTAGGCGATGCGCAACATATTGGTCGAACCCGGCGTACGCAGCGGTACGCCGGCAGAGATGATGATGCGATCACCCGGATTGCCGAACTCTTCCTGATAGGCGATGTGACAGGCACGATCCACCATGTCATCGAGGTCGCTGGCATCTTCCGTTACAACGCAGTGCAATCCCCAGACGAGGGAGAGCTTGCGCGCCGTTTCGACGACCGGCGACAGCGCGATGATCGGCAAGAGCGGCCGCTCGCGTGCTGCGCGCAGTCCGGTTGTGCCGGATGCGGTGTAGGTAACGATGGCCGAGAGGTTGAGCGTTTCGGCGATCTGGCGGGCAGCCAGCGAAATCGCATCGGCGCCCGTCGCGTTCGGCTCGGGACGCTGGGCGTGAATGATGCCCGGGTAGTTCGGATCGCGCTCGACCTCTTCGGCGATGCGCGCCATGGTCGATACGGCTTCGACCGGATAGGCGCCGGCGGCGGACTCCGCCGAAAGCATGACTGCATCGGCGCCTTCGAATACGGCTGTCGCAACGTCCGAAACCTCGGCTCGCGTCGGAACCGCTGCCGTGATCATCGATTCCAGCATCTGCGTTGCGACGACGACTGGCTTGCCGGCTCTGCGGCAGGCACGGATGATCTGCTTCTGGATACCGGGAACCGTCTCCAGCGGCATTTCAACACCGAGATCGCCACGAGCAACCATGAGCGCGTCAGAGAGCTCGATGATCTCCTCGAGGCGGGTGACCGCCTGCGGCTTCTCGATCTTCGACAGCAAGGCAACGCGGCCGCGCGAGATCTTGCGTACTTCGGCAAGATCCTCCGGCCGCTGGATAAACGACAGGGCAACCCAGTCGACTTCCTCCTGCAGGACAGCATCGAGGTCGCGCCGGTCCTTCTCAGTGAGGGCGCTGACGCCGAGCGTCGTATCGGGCAGGCTGACGCCCTTCTTGTCGGAAATCTTCGTTCCGGAGACGACACGGCAGCGAATGTGCTTGCCGTCGGAAGCTTCCGCCACGAGCGCGAGCTTGCCATCGTCGATCAGAAGGCGATGACCCGGCTCAACGGCTTCGAGAATTTCCGGATGGGGCAGGAATACGCGGGTATTGTCGCCCGGCGTGTCATTGTCGTCGAGCGTGAAGGTCTGCCCGGCAACGAGATCGGCCTTGCCGTCCTTGAACTTGCCGACACGCAACTTCGGCCCCTGCAGGTCGGCGAGAATGCCGATCGGCCGCCCAAGTTCCTTTTCGACATTGCGCAGGCGGCGCACGAGTTCCCGCATCAGGTCATGGCTGGCATGGCTCATGTTGATGCGGAATACGTCCGCGCCGGCTTCGAACAGCTTGCGGATCATGGCTTCGTCGGAGGAAGCGGGACCCAGTGTGGCTAGAATTTTGACCTTGCGGCGGCGTCTCATGGAGCGGGGGTATCCGTTACAATTGGAGAGGAGGGGGGATTTTCTTCCGTAAGCTGGACCATCCAGCTCGTCTGCTCGCCGGTATCGTATTCCTGGAATCCGGAGCGCTGGAAGCCGCGCGCGAAACAGTCATTGATACCGGTAATCTTGAATTGATTTTCGGCGACGCACATGTTCACCCTGCCATCCCAGCGCCCGCCACTCTGGGCGTCTTCGGCGTAAAGATAATAATAGCGCGAAGTCAGCGGGCCGACCACAAGCGTTGTGCACGAGGACGCATTGACGTGCCACCAGCCCTCGGTGACCCAACCGGATTTGGCCCGGTAGCCGAGCGCGACGCCGACGAGATTTTGCGTTGTGTTGCAGACGCGAAAATCGGCATGGGCCTTGTCGGGCGCAAAAAAACTGCCCGCAATGAAAATGAATAAAAAAGCTGCTAGAGCATTTCCGTTTTTCTTCGAAATACCGAACTGCCCCAGCCTTTTGTTGTTACGCAATTTCGGACGCAAAACCGCTGCGCACTTTTGCCGGAATTGCTCCAGGGTGTGTCGATATTCACGCCATGACGGCCTGCAAATGGCATTTTTCTGCGATACGGTGCTCACGGACCGATAAGTCCGCCGCTGCGCTCCGGTTCTCGAAAACCACCATTTTCGGCTTGGCCTGGCCTGAATCTCAACGCACCCGAGAAAGCCGCCCAATCGCGTCCGCTGATGCTGCTGTTCAGCGTGGAATATAGACCACTTGCGCAATATTGCCTCCGTACGTCATGGTCACCCTTTTCGGTAGTTTCTTGTGCATTGTCAACGCAACCACGTAGAGTTCCTGCAACACTAAGACAAAAGAATGATGCCCGTGGTGAGAGCAATGCTGTGAAAGACAAAAAACAACCCTTGTTCGGTTTGAAAGACCTTCGTTGATTGCGAATTTCCCGTTGTCGTCACCTTCACGGCAATCGGCAAAAAGCAGCTGTTCTTGACGCAATGAATCGTTACTCCATATGTATGGAGCCAGGCATCTGGCCCCGAACCAGACCCGATCGAGGACGTTTAAATGAGCAATCTTACTGACGACCAGCGCATTGCGCTCGAAGCCGCCGTTTTTCGCCGGCTTGTGGAGCATTTGCGGACCCGCAGCGATGTGCAGAACATCGACCTGATGAATCTGGCGGGGTTCTGCCGCAACTGTCTGTCGAACTGGTATCGCGAAGCGGCTGAAGCGTCCGGCGAAGAGCTTTCCAAGGAAGAATCGCGCGAAATCATCTATGGCGAACCCTATGCGGAATGGCAGGCCAAGCATCAGCGTGAAGCCAGCGATGCACAGAAAGCGGCTTTCGAGACGAACAAGCCCGCACATTGAGGGGGCGCACAACCAGACGAATCCGACTCTATTGTCTTGACTCACCACGCACTGGTCGGGCATCGGAACCCCTCGCGCGACCGGTCTTGAGTCGCAAGATGAATTTTTACGGAGCGAGAGATGAGCATGGATGATTTGGCAGCACAGGGTGGCGTCGAAGGTGTGGCTGCGGCAGAGCTTCGACAGTTCATCGAGCGCATCGAGCGACTGGAAGAGGAAAAGACAACGCTCCAGGACGACATCAAGGAAGTGATGGCCGAAGCCAAGGGTCGCGGTTACGACACCAAGATCATCCGCACGATTGTCCGCCTGCGCAAGAAGGACGCCAACGAGCGCAAAGAGGAGGAGGCGATTCTTGAGCTTTACATGAATGCGTTAGGTATGGTCTGAACGGCAACCTGATGTCATAATCCTATTTTGGCATTGCCATCCATTACGCTATCCCTGGTCCATTTCGCATGGGCTTCGGGACGGCATGGCTTCGGTCTCGCTGCAAATCATGAAAGGACGCCAGGCGATCTGGCTGTCCGGAGCGTTACGGGAGAAGACTCTCCCTGCATGTGCTTTTCTGACAGCGGTGCGGGAAAGCGAATCGTTGGCGACGAGCGAGGCAAAACACCTGTGATCCCCAAGTGGCCGGCACAGCCTCCGGAATAGATCTGATCTGCAAGACTCCAGATGCGGGGCATTTTGCCAAAACCAAGCATCACAGATAGGCGAGCGTGCCCAACGACGAATAATGTTGGTTCAACATGTTGAGTTGCCTCATATCGGTTTCGTCAATGGCAAAATCGAACACGTCGAGATTCTCTTCCATATGACTGGCTTGGTTCGCTTTGGGAAGCGGGATCGTTCCGCGCTGCAGGTTCCATCGGATAACCAGTTGCGCCGGTGTTTTGCCGTACCTCGTTGCAATATGTGAGAGGGTGTCGTCGTCCAGACGCCGGCTGCGGGTCAGCGGACTGTAGGCCTGGATCGCGACGCCCCGTCTGGTCGCCTCGCGTAACATAGCCTCACTGTGGCCGAAGGGACTCCACTCGATCTGATTAACCACTGGCGCTTCGCCGGTCGCGTTCGTCAGTTCGTCAATAAGTTCGATCGTGTAGTTGCTGACACCGATATCGGTGGCAAGACCCTCGTTTTTCGCTTGCAGCAGTCCGCGCCAGAGGCTCTCGCCGGAACCTGTTGGCGGTGGCCGATGTATGAGCACCAGGTCTGCATGATCCAGTCGGAGTTCGTCCAGGTTTTTACGGGTCGCCTCGTAAGCATTGTCGATCTCCTCGACTTTGGTCACAAGAAAGATGTCTGCACGTTCGATGCGGCTGCGTCGGATTCCCTCGCCGATCTCTTGCTGCGTTCCATAGTCGCCGGACGTGTCGATGAGGCGGTAACCGAGTTGCAATGCAGTTTCTATCGCCTGCACCGTATCATCTCTTAGCTGCCAGGTTCCCAGACCCATTACAGGCATGCGGTTGCCGCCGCGCAGTTCTATCGCGTTCGTTCGGTCCATCGCCCTTTTCCTCCACTGGTCCACATGCCCTTTCCAAGTTGTTACCTTGTGATTGGTAACATCAGCGCCGGGGATAGGTTCCACCATCGGATTGCCTGCAGCGGCACCGGCCAAAGGATTCGGTGCAGGCTCAACCAATCGGGAACGCCATAGTGGTCAAACACCGTGGTTGCACCAAAACAAGGAGGAACTGGCAACAACCATATTCAGCCGCTTGTTTGAGATAAGCGGAACTAAATCCGCAGGCGAACGCTTTATCGTCATCGGTTGGCGCCGAAAACCGTAGCTGTGAGATTGCGCATGAAAATGGGCGGGGTCTGCAAAATAGCTGTTGTATGCCTTTTCGGGTTTGGATTGCAGGGTTGTTCAGGCGAACGGTCCGCGCTCGACCCTGCCGGCAAGGAAGCCGAAGAACTGGCCAAACTCTTTTGGATAATGCTCTCGGGAGCCGGCATAGTATGGCTGTTCGTCCTCCTTGCGACGTTTGCAGCAGTCAGATTTCCATCTTCAACCTTTGCGGGGATTCGCCCCGGTTTATTCATATTCATCAGTGGCGTAATTTTTCCCACGATTTGTTTGGGTGGCCTGCTCGTCCACTCATTGCGCCTGCTTCCCGGTGCTCGGGACGCGAAAGCCGACATGATCGTCAAGGTAAGCGGTGAACAGTGGTGGTGGCGGGTCAGCTATATGAGCCCCGGAGGTGAGGACGTCGTCTCCGCAAATGAAATCAGAATCCCGTCCGATGCGACGGTCGAGTTCGAACTTACAAGTCCCGACATCATCCATTCGTTTTGGATACCAGTGTTGGGCGGCAAAATGGACATGATCCCGGGACGGACCAACCACTTGCGTCTGCATCCGGAGAAAGCTGGAGTCTATCGTGGTGTTTGCGCAGAATATTGCGGAACATCGCATGCCTTGATGGGGTTTCCCGTCGTCGTTCAAACACAAGCGGAGTTTGACGCCTGGTTGAAACTCGAAAAGTCGGATGCAGTTCCTCCGGGTTCGCCCGCCGCCATCAACGGCGAACGCTTGTTTATGTCCACGGGCTGTCGCGCTTGCCATACGGTTCGTGGCACCGAGGCGAGGGGGCAGATCGGCCCGGACCTGACGCACTTCGGAGGCCGCAAAACAGTGGGAGCCGGCATTCTGGCAAACACGAGTGCCAACGTCGAAAAATGGCTGCGTGACACGGGAAAGGTGAAACCCGCGGTGCGCATGCCGGAATTCAACATGTTGCACTCCGGTGAAACGCGGGATTTGGCAGCTTACCTGACGGGTCTCAAATAGGTGGATGGTATTCATGAGCGACATCCATCAGGGCCAAGCCCATGTCCAGGACGCGCAAACGGAACGTCTCAGAGAGGTTTGGAAAAATCCGGTCGGATGGCGGCGCTTCTCTGAAGTCAACAACTCGGTCATAGGTCACTGGTATACGGCAACAGCGTTCGCATTTCTGATTTTCGCAGGCGGTTTAGCGCTCTTGATGCGGGCGCAACTGGCCGTTCCGGATAATGATCTTGTAACCGCGCAACTCTACAATCAGTTGTTTACCATGCACGGTACAGCGATGATGTTTTTGTTCGCGGTTCCCGTTTTTGAAGGTGTGGCGATCTTAATCTTGCCGGCAATGCTCGGCGCGCGCGATCTGCCTTTTCCGCGTCTGTCGGCCTTCGGCTATTGGTCATTTCTCATCGGCGGCGTTTTTGTCTGTGGCTCGATATTTTTCAACGCCGCGCCGACCGGCGGATGGTTCATGTACCCGCCGCTGACCACGGATACGCGTCAATCCGGCATCGGTGCAGATATCTGGTTGCTCGGGCTGTCATTCATCGAAGTTTCATCGATCGCTGCGGCGGTGGAACTGATTGTAGGTGTACTGAAGTTCCGGGCTCCCGGTATGAACATCAATCTAACGCCACTCTACGCCTGGTATGTTCTTGTCGTGGCTGGCATGATTCTGTTTGCGTTTCCTCCTTTGATTGTCGGCGATTACCTGATGGAATTGCAACGGGCCTTCGACTGGCCGTTTTTCGATCCCAAGCGGGGCGGAGATCCGCTCCTGTGGCAACACTTGTTCTGGATTTTCGGTCATCCCGAGGTCTATATAATTTTTCTCCCCTCCATCGCCTTGTTGGCCATGATCGTTCCGACTTTCGCACAGCGTCCGATAGTCGGTTATTCATGGATCGTCCTGTCTGCCCTCGGTACGGGTTTTCTGAGTTTTGGACTGTGGGTGCACCACATGTTCACCACCGGGCTCCCGTCATTGTCTCTCGGGTTCTTTTCCGCCGCCTCGGAAGCCGTCGCCATCCCGACCGGAGCTCAAATATTCGTACTCATTGCCACGTTGGCACTGGGAAAAGTCGTTTCGTCCACGCCATTGCTGTTTGCTGCAGGCGCGCTCGCCATTTTCGTATTTGGAGGGCTGACCGGAGTGATGCTCGCGCTGGCTCCTTTTGATTTCCAGGCGCATGACACCTATTTCGTTGTCGCCCACCTGCACTATACCCTGTTCGGGGGCATGATTTTTCCACTGCTCGCGGGCGTATATTATTATTACCCCTTCGCGACCGGGCAAAAACTTTCGGATCACGCGGGAAGGGTTGCCTTTTGGTTGATGTTCGTCGGCTTCAACGCCACCTTCCTGCCGATGCACTTCACGGGCTTGCGCGGCATGCCGCGCCGGGTGTTCACCTATCCGGCGGATGTGGGCTGGGACTGGTTCAATTTCATTTCGTCAGTCGGCGCGCTCGTCTTTGCCGCCGGCTTTTCCGTCGTCCTTATCGATGTGCTGCGACCCAAGAAACAAAAAGCTGATTTGGACGGCAATCCCTGGAATGCAGGAACGCTCGAATGGCTCGCGCAACGCGATGAAAGTTTTGGCATGCGCACCATACCGATCATCCGTCATCGTTATCCGATCTGGTACCAAAAGAACTTTGTTCAGGACGTACGCGAAGGGCGTTTCTATTTGCCTGACGCGGAGGATGGCAGGCGTGAGTCTCTCGTAACGTCGGTTTTGGACGCTGAACCCGAGCAATGCGCCCGGATACCCGGGCCGACCTTCCTCACGCTCTTCGCCGCGATCTTTCTGGGCGCTACTTTCATTTTTGCTACTTATCACTGGTGGATATCCACGCTCGCGAGCGCTTTTCTGACGCTTGCCACGATCTTGTCGTGGTTGTGGACGGGCACAGGCGAAATCCCCGAAAAGCAGTTTCGAGATATCGGACTTCAACGCCGGGTACCGCTGTATCGCTCGGGACCAGCCTCCACTGGCTGGTGGGCCATGTTCATCACCATGACAGGCGATCTCACGGCATTTCTCAGTCTCATGTTCTGCTACTTTTTTTACTGGACCATTCACACCGATTTTCCACCAGGGGCAGACGGCAGTGGAACGTACTGGCTTGCAGGCTCGGCATGCCTGGTCATCCTGGCCTGGACTTCGACGCTCTTGGCGCGGCGATTGAACAGCGCCGGTTACCCTACAGGTTTTCGATCCGCACTTTATGCTGGAGCAGCGTTGGGGATCCTGGGCGTTGTGGCCATGCTTGCCGGTCCCTGGTTTTCGAAAATGGACCCAACAGCCAATGTCTATCCGGCGACCGTTTGGGCGATTGTCATCTGGGTTGCCGTGCATACGTCTGTGGGGGTCATCATGCAGGCCTACTGCATCGCCCGCGCCTATGCAGGGAGGTTGACTGCCCGACATGACATGGAGATCTGGAATGTCACCTTATACTGGCACTTCGCCTGTTTTAGCGCGGTGGTCGCCTTGGCCACGCTCGTTGCTTTCCCGAACCTGACATGAGGGCGCCATGACACGCGAAACCGAAACGGGTCACAATCTTTGGCGGATGCTTGCGCCCCTGACGATATGGGCGCTGCATTTTCTCGCCTGCTATGTTGCGGCTGCGATCCTCTGTGCCAAATACCCTCAGATCGCAGACCTTTCGCCCCTCCGCCATCTGATATTTCTTGTCACTTTCCTTGCGGTGGCAGGTGTCGCCTACATCGGATTCTCGACGCTGCGAATATGGCGGTACAGCCTGGATGGCGATCTGGATTATGACCACGACACGCCCGAGGAGCGGCATCGTTTCCTTGCGCACGTTACGCTGATGCTATGTGCATTATCTGTTATAGGAATCCTGTACGTCGCCATTCCGGCCGCAATAATCGGATCATGCCGATGAAGGAAACGGCTAGCCTCGCTGCGGGACTTATTGTGCTGGCCATGGCTTGGAGCGGGCCGTTGGCGGTCGTCAGCCAACCGGGTTTTTCCTTCCAGATGTTGACGCACATGCTGGTGATTGCAGTCGCTTCGCCACTTTTGGCAGTCTATCTGCGGCCTGTTCTGCAAGCCCGGGCATCCCCGATAGTGATCGCCACAATAGCATTCGTTTCCAGTCTGGCTGATTTCATCGTTATCTGGGCCTGGCACGTTCCTGTCCTGCACGATTACGCGCGCTACAACAGCTTAGTGTTATTGGTTGAACAGGCATCATTTCTCTTCATAGGAGTCGTGGTCTGGACGTTTGCGCTGGCCACATACCAGACAGCAAGGCGCACAGCGGGCCTCGTCGGAGCGGGGGTTCTGTTTTTTACATCGATGCATATGACGCTGCTTGGTGCGCTCCTGGCGCTGGCGTCTCGCCCTCTTTACGGCAGCTGTCTGGATGGAGCGAAGGCGCTCAACATGAGTGTTCAGGAAGACCAGCAACTCGGAGGCGTGGTTATGCTGGTCATGGGCGGTTTGATTTACCTTGGCGTCGGCCTTGCCCTGGCCGGTGCCTCCATCGGAGCAAATGACGACTTGTCTCTGCGTAAAAAGGAAGGGAGCTGATGCGCTCGCGCTTCGTGCTGGTAATTGCCCTTGCAGGGCTATTCATTGCTGCGGTTTTTGCCTGGTCGGGTCTATTCAACGTGGCTGCGAGCAGTGGGCATTTCAAGATCACAGCATGGTTCCTGCACTACGTGATGCGCCAGTCGGTGAAGACCCATTCGATCGGCATCGTGCCGCCTGATCTGGATGATCCTGTGCTGATCCGCCGTGGCGGAGCCCACTTTGAGACGGCTTGTGTTTATTGTCATGGAAGTCCTCTTGCGGATAGTAGCCCCGTGGCACGACAGATGACCCCAGCCCCTCCGCGGCTTCGACACACCTTGGACAAGTGGAAGTCCGCCGAGCTCTTCTGGATCGTCAAGCACGGCATCAAGTATACGGGCATGCCAGCATGGCCGGCTCAGGACAGGGACGACGAGGTCTGGGCGGTGGTCGCATTCCTTGAAGTCCTGTCGACCATGTCCGCTGCGTCTTACCGAGAAATAGCGTTCGGGACTGAATCCGAGCGTGTCGCTGTACCGACCGATGTCCCGCAATCGAAAGGCTGTGCTCGATGTCATGGTCAAGACGGCGAGGGCGATGACATCGAGGCGTTTCCCCGGTTGGACATACAGTCCGAGCGATATCTTGGTGCGGCACTGCAAAGCTACGTTCAAGGCCGGCGACAGAGCGGCATCATGGAAGCTGCCGTTTCCGGACTCACGCCCGCTGACATCGAAGCACTCGCCCGTTACTACCGGGCACCCGCCGAATACGGTCAGGCCAAGCACCAATCAGCAGGCGATGCGACCTTACTCAAGGGACAGAAAATTGCGCGGGAAGGTATTGCTGAAAAACAGATTCCCGCATGCAATAGCTGTCATAAATCAGAGGGCAACATGCCCAATTTCCGTCCCGATTTTCCTCGATTGGCAGGACAGAACAAGCGGTTTCTGATCGATCAGTTACATCTGTTTGCCGCTGAAAAAGATCGAGGTGGAACGGCCTTCGCCGGGCTTATGGCACCCTTCGCGCATAAACTCGACAACGAAGATATAGACGCCGTCGCGGCCTGGTATGCTAGTTTGGCTGCCAGTAGCAATTGAGATTCGTCGGGAGCGGCGATAGCAGCTACCCGGCGTCAGTCTCCTAGTCATCAGCGCGTGGTTTATTATGGCCGCTTTCCTGATTGAGGCCGCGGATCTCCGGGCGTTTGCCGCTATCGGCAGCATCGGCGGGGGGAGCTCGAAATTTGTCACCCTGGCGATAGGCCTCGCGTAATTTCTTCGATTGTTTCAGATCGCGCTCCGCGGCCCCGGGGTCCACTTCCTCGTCCGGGCTTAACCGGCCTTCAATGATGTCTATCTGCCTGTCGTGTGTTTTTCTTCCGACCATGGTTCTGATCCTTCATATGTGTCTGTTGTTCGGGCGGCAGCGGCGTTTGCTGATGGTGCACAAGGAGCCACTGCGAATTCGTGCGCGTGTAGATGGAGCTGCAGAGCGCCCTGTAGGGGAGATCGCCATCGCGTTGCGCTATTGCCCGATAAGTCAGCACCGTTACGCGAGTGTCCAGTTCTACCAGGCTGCCGTTCTCCATCTCGATCGTTTGCCAGCGGGGCGCCTGCTCAAGTGCCGCGGTGATCTCATTTCCAACGAGGACGCCGGGTGGTTCCGGAAACACCATGATGCAATCGGGCGCCAGAAACGTCGTGTAGTAGGCCGCATCATTGAGCCAGAAGCCACGTTCCATCTCCCACAGCGCTTCGCCGTTAGCGCTGTCGTTTTGTGTCACGGAAGTCCTGACAAAGAATGGCAGCAGTTCGGAGATGCCGGAACCCAAGAGGTTCATATCTATTCTCCTCGTCATTGCAGCAGCCCTATGGCCGCTAAGGTGGATGGTTGCACCGGCCTTGCTCAATCGTCGTTCAAACGGTTTGCCGCATGATCATGGTACTGTTCGGTCTGTATCTGTTTGCCGTCCGCACCACGGTCACGCGAGTGCTGTGCCTTGTCCCTGTTGGACAGGACCCTGTTTTCAGGAATCTTGTCCTCCGGCGTCTTTGACATTGCGCCTTCGCCTGAGCCTTTGCCCTGTGAACCTTTGCCAAAATGCTTTTTACTGGCTTGCGCCATGGGAGTTTCCTTTCATGCTTGTTCCACGAGTGGAGCGATCATTTTCCAGCCTTTTTCCGTGGATCGTGCGTGTGATGGCTATCTCGCTCTCCGCCGCCGCCCGATATCTTGCTCTTCGCGCGCTGATCGGACTCGGCCGGTGGCTTGTGGATTTCGAGCGGTGCCTTGGCATTTTCGTGCGAGGCTCCCGGACCTCCCTGGCGAATGCTGGCTGGCGTCTTGGTTGATGTTGGCATGATGCACCTCAACGATCCTGCTGATAACCCTGATGGGTCGTGTTGACTTTGGTGTTGCCGGTCTGGCCGCGCTTTTCCGGATGGTCGGTTGCACTTCCGTGCTGGGCCTCTTGCTTATCCTCAGGATTGGCGGCATCGCCGGTTCCCTTGGGCGAACGATTGTCCTTGGGGACAGGGGGTGGTTTGGCAGTCATGGTTTTTTCTCCTTTCCGTTGCAAACCAATCAGTCCACCGAATGTTCCATCAGAAACATTCATCGTGGGGAACCGCGCTCACAAGCCAAACGGATAAGTGTCTGGCACACCCGGCTTGGCATGCTCCGCCCCGAGCGGTGTGAGGGCAGAGGTTTCGTCAAACCAGACAAAAGCATCGAATTGACGCGCAAGCGACGCTTCAGCGTAATGGCTGAGCACCTCGGTTTCCGGTCGATAGATCACACCGATAAACCGCTCCAACCGCGGTTCCGTCAGGCGCTGGCTGAGCAGCTCGTGTCGATCAAAATCAAGAAGGAAACGCGGAATGGCCGCCTCATGGCAAAGCCGTTCGTAGCTGTCGTGGTGCGAGTGGCGCACGTCCATTATCTGCATCTCGCCATCCCAATCGGCGGCTGCAGCGACCGTGCCGGCATGCGTGCTGAATCCGATCAGAACTGTTTCCTTGTGGAAGCGCTGGCGGCAAAGTTGGCCGATGTTCAGTTCGCCGCGCACGACACCCATGTCGGTATAGCGAGCGTCGCCGATGTGCGAGTTGTGCGCCCATACCACTGCCTTGGCATCCGGGCCCCCTGTCTCGAGGATACGGCAGAGCGTCTCGAACATATGCGTGTCGCGCAGGTTCCATGATTCAGGACCACCATAATACATGGTGCGGTAGTAGCGCTCCGCCGCAGCGACGAGGCGTGCGTTTTGCGCGGCATCGAAATAGTCCTTGCCATCCCGTGCCGCGTAGTCGAGGCGGCGATTGAGCAGATCGCGGCACTGGGCGACAACCGCATCTTCGCATCTCCGGTAGCCGGCGGTGAGCACGGCGCGTCCGTAGCTGGAAGGCTCCTTTTGCCAAGGCGTCAGACAGCCGTAGCGTTCGCGGGCGATCGCCGCCGACTGGGGATCGATCTCATCCAGATAGTCAAGGACGGCTGCGATGGATCCGCTCATGTTGTAGATGTCGAGGCCGTAAAAGCCGACCCGTCGTTCTGGCTCAACCCTTCCATTGTATTGACGCATCCAACCAATAAAGGAATCCACATCGGTGTTGCGCCACATCCAGGTGGGAAAGCGCTGGAACGGCGGGTCGGAACCGGGCCGTGCCTGCCCGTGCCGAACATAGCGGTCGATCTCCGCTGCATCGGGCCAATCCGCCTCAACGGCCACGATCGTGAAACCGTGTTTTTCGACAAGATGCCGGGTGATCGCGGCTCGGGCACTGTAGAAATCCGATGTCCCGTGGCTGGCCTCGCCAAGCAGGACCACACGCCGGTCAGCAAATCGGCCAAACAACTCTCCGAACGCCGGGTCATCGGATCCAGGCAGCGGTTCTGCGGCGTCTGCGATCATGTCAGGCAGGGTTTGTTCGCGCGCTGCGGTGACGGGACGGCCACTCTCGTCTGCCCAGCCCTGCTCGCCAATCAAGGGGACGAACATCACCGAGCCGAGGTCCTCCGTCTCAAAGTCGGTTTCGCTCGTGCGGGTCAGTTTGCGAAGCGTCTGACTCCATTCGTCAAGGCCGACCGGGATCACCAGGCGACCGCCAATCGTCAGCTGCTCTTTCAGCGCCCGGGGTACCTCCGGTCCGCCCGCCGCGACCAGAATGACATCGAAGGGCGCGGCTTCTGGCCATCCTTTCGTGCCGTCACCAATACGCAGATCGATGTTGTCGTAGCCGAGTTCCCGCAACCGCTTGCGGGCGGATTCGCCAAGGGTGTGATGGCGCTCGATGGCAAACACCCGCTCAGCTATCTGGCTGGCTACCGCCGCCGCATAGCCGGACCCTGCGCCTACATCGAGAACGGTTTCACCGGGCTTCAATTCCGCGGCTTCAATCATCCGCGCAACGATGTAGGGTTGCGAAATGGTCTGGCCCTCGCTTATCGGCAAGGGACTGTCCTCATAGGCAAACTCTTCAAATCCCGGATCGACAAAAACTTCGCGCGGCACACGGCGCATGGCCTCTAGAATGTGGGAGTCATTTATACCGCGCCGGGCGATCTGAACATCTACCATCCGGTTTCGCGCGCGGGGAAGGTCGAGCATTATCAGCGCTCCAGCAGTGGTGTATCCGCTTTCTTAACCTCGAACGAAGGCAATGGTTCCGGTTTTCAATTTCCAGCAAAAGCGCGACTGCATCGCCGCGAAGGGTGCACGCAGGGCTGACCCGCGTCCAACTACGCACCGGTATCGTCGTGACTCGCGCTCAGTGGTTTGGATTCGGGCGACCCCTTGTAGCGAAGGAAAATTGACAGAACGACCAGCATTGCCGTTGAGAAGAATTCGGACTGCCAGTTCTGAAACGATTCAAACCAGAACCGCGCACCGCCAATATAGGCAAGTAGCGACTGCGTGCTATTTCCATGGGTAACGGCTTCGGCATTCGATGATACGTGGCTGGCCAGCATATGCCCGAGGAAGGAAAGGATAAACAAGAACACCAGGGCCAGACCAAGGGAGTAGCGATACAGCCAGCGTAACAGAGGAACATTACGCAATTTGGCCGGGTAGCGGGGCTTGTCGTTCTCGTCGCCTTCTTCGGGTGGTGCCTCCGGGTCGCGGGATTCGGCAGATCCCTTCTGGAAGAGATATGCGGTAAGAACAACGTAGGTTGCCATTTGTAACCATTCGCTCTCCCAATTTTCAAACAGCGCCGACAGGAAATTTGCGTTGGTCAAGTATTGGGCGAGTGATACCGCAGGCAGGCCATGTTGCGTCAGCCGTTCGTTTTCATGGTAATGGCCGGCGACGGTCATGCCGATCATGCTAATGAGGAACGCGGTCAAAAGGGCAACAGTCAGGCCGTTGTTGCGCAGTGTACGCATATCGGTTCTCCGGTGGTAGAATCTATCGATTCACCAAAGTCGCGCCAATCGACAACATCATGCAGGACACCGACCATCCTTTCATCCTCCCCATCCAAGGCGAGCATCACCCGCAATGGGTGGAAGATATACGGTTCTTCATCGTCGGCGAGATAAGCAGCATGGGCGCTCGCAGCAATCGAGATAGCGTGCTCCAAAGAGGTCATGCGGGGTTTCTCCCAGCGCTTGGTGATGACTCTCTTTAATCCTCGGAAGAACAAGGCGTTCCATCCAACGTAGGTTTTCTTTCGCTGGCGTCGGCATGGCTTTGTTGATTGGAACACGTGATTAACTTGTGCGTTTCAATCCAGCAAACAAGGAGGTCTGTCATGGACTGGAATCGCGTGGAAGGTAATTGGATGCAGGTAAAAGGCAAGATCAAGGAGCAATGGGGAAGGTTGACCGACGATGATCTCGACGTCATCGCCGGGAGACGAGACCAGCTAGAAGGCAAGATTCAGGAACGATACGGCAAGGCGAAGGACGAAGCCAGGCGCGAGATCGACGACTGGTACAACAGCCAGACCTGGTAGCCTTCCAACCGGTGACAAGGTTTCTGTCCGGCACCGCCGGGTTGCTGGTCCGCTGCTCACGAGCGTTAGCGTTTCACGCACTGCCTTGAAACGCGTCTACGGGCGGTGGTGCATTCGGGAGCAATGCAGAAGAAACCGAACACGCTGCGAGGACCGTAGACCAATTGCGACGCGCTATTGCTTAACCGAACCCGATGCAAGCGCTCTATTGGAGCGCGGTGATCCTCGGCGTCGTCGCAGTCCTGTGATGATCGTGATGATCGTGATGATGCTCATGGCCACACAGCCTCTCACAGATGATCGGTCCAGCGCTCCATATATCTGGATGGATTGCGACCTTATGCCGTGATCGAAAGGAAGAGTTCATGAACGAGCACACGACGCCCGAGCCCCGTAAGGGTACGCCGAGCCCAAGAATAGAAGAGCCGGAGTTTCGCCAGCGCTTTTTGAGTCAGTTCAAGGACCCAGCCTTCGATCCTCTGAGGACTGAACTTGATCAGGTCGTGACGGCTGCCTGGGACGCTTACGAGCACCAGCGCAAGAGCCCGGAAACGTCAAAGGCAGGTCCAGGATTTCACGACCCTGAGTATGACCTCGCGGTCGACTGGATCAATGCAAAGGCAAAGGTCGATGCGGCACAGCGCCAATACGACAACAGCCCGGTCCGCCGCCGGGTGCTGTTGATCAGCGGATCGTCACGGAGCGAGCATACCTGCCCCGGCGAAATGTCCAAATCCTTTCGCCTCGTGGAAATCGCTCGTGAAGCGTTCAACCAATCGGGCGAGGTAGACATAGAGGTTCTGGAGCTTGGCAGGCTTACGTCCGAGTATGGTCGCAACATCCATCCCTGCAAAGCCTGCTTTTCGACCTCGCCAGCGCTGTGTCATTGGCCATGCTCATGCTATCCCAACTATTCGCTCGGCCAGACACAGGACTGGATGAACGACATCTATCCGATGTGGGTTGCGGCGCACGGGGTGATGATCGTCACGCCTGTGAATTGGTACCAGGTCTCATCCCCGATCAAATTGATGATGGATCGGCTGGTCTGTGCCGATGGTGGAAACCCCGACCCGACCCTGACGCAGGGCAAAGACGCCAAGCTGGCAAAGCAGATAGAATTGGAGGGCTGGGACTATCCGAGACACCTCGCTGGCCGCCTCTTTTCGGTGGTCGTGCATGGGGATGTGGAAGGGGTGGAGAATGTCCGCCGCAGCATTTCGGACTGGCTTCGCTTCATGCAGCTGTTGCCGGCGGGTCCGCTTGCCGAAGTTGATCGCTATATAGGTTACTGGAAACCCTATGCCACGAACCATGAAGAGCTCGATGCCGATACTGCCATTCAAGACGAAGTCCGCAACGCCGCTCAAACGCTATTGGAGGCAGTGATTGCCCAGCGTGACGGACAATTCGTTGCAGCCGGACAAGATCTGAAGCAACCCCGCCAGAAATAGGCATGGCTCAAAAATCCCAATCACTGGCAAGCCCTTCCTCCGACGGCCGGTTGCCGGGCGGATATTCCAGTAGCCAGATGCGATCGCGCAAGGAGAACCTACGCGGCTCGATGGCTTGGCTCGAGCGAAGGGCGAAAGCGCTTGAGCAGTGCCTTTCCCAGCCGGATACCGTACATCTCGATCGTTCTGTGCAGCCCCCAACTGATTACATAGACGGGTGGGGCTGTAAGGACAATCGCTATCAGCACGCGATATTGTTCCGTCATTCCGACATAAGCGGGAAGCCCAGACAGAATGCCTATAATCGGAATCATCAAAAGCAGGTGAACCAGGTAAACGCTGTACGATGTATCGCCAAGGAAACGAAATGGTCGCCAGTCAAGCCTGCTGACCAAGTCTTCGATCCACGGTTGGCCGAAACGTGTGGCAATCCGCTTGTGAAGGACAAGGAAGCCAAACCCCAGTGCCATAGCGCCCTGTGTGGCAGCATACGTCGCCGACTTCGACCCGAAAATCATACCCGGCACAAGCACCAACATCGCCAGCGAGCCAAAGAAAGCGGATCGCCTGTCTGCATAAGACGCCGCAGCTGCAAAGAGCATGCCTGCCAGGAAGACATCGATTTTCAAAGCCAAATTTGCTGGCATTGGATAGGCGTCAAAATAGGCGGGTACGAGCATCTGAAGGGCAAAAGCAACCGCCAGGCTCGCCAGCACGGCCGCGGCTGTCCCAACCCGCGCCCAAAGCAGCATTATGATCGGAAAAGCTACATAAAACTGCATTTCCAGACCAATGCTCCAATCGGGCAAAGGTGTGCGAAAACTGTATTCGGGCAGTAGACCAAACAAAAACGATCCGTGAACAAGTGCATTCAACGGTGACTGGTCAGTGTACCGAAGCATCGTGGTTGCCGTTGAAGGCCAAACTGTAGCGATCTGTTCACGCCAGCCGCCGACCGAGTTGCCGACGATGAACGAAACGAGCAGAAGAAGGTAGAACACAGGAGCAATCCTGAAAAAGCGTCTCAACCAGAACATTTGCCATGTCATCGGCGCTCCCCAAGGCTCTGCAACAGACCGCTGGATATAGTGGTGCGTCATGAGGAAGCCCGACATCATCATAAAGAGATCGACCGCGAAACCGCCTTCGGAGATGATGGGCCAATGAACCGCATTCAACACCGCTGCGTGTGAGGCAAGAACCCAAAACGCAGCCAAACCCCGGACCGCGTCCAGGTAGGGTAAATGTCTGGCATTCAAGGGTGCAAAGGTCGACATGGCTATTCTTGCTGCATTGCGAAGATGTTCTTGGCTGAATTTTTGCAATGCAGCATAGGGTGACGCTAGGGTCAATAGCTGACGTCAGGTTTGTTTCTCAATTGCCGCGTGGCCCTTTCTGCTTCTGCAGAAGAACTGCCAGGATAATTTATGCGCGGTCACAGCAGCAATTATAAGTACTGTTGGATCGCGTTCGGAAGCCATTGCCATACCTCGAAGTGCGCGCTGGATCACGCGCTTCGAGATCCTTGTTCTACGAATTTTGATTTCGTCCCGCTTCGTCGGGACTCCACACAGCCAACGCGTGTGGAGCGGACTAGCGCTGCATATTCATCAGTTCCGGCATCGACATCATGTTCGCATTGAGATTGGCCATGATGATCATTGAACCGAACACGACAAGGGCAACGACGAAGACGCCAAAGGCCAGCGCAAGGATGTTGTTGAGGCTGTCGGGTGCGCTCGAAATGTGAAGAAAGAAGACGAGGTGGACGCCCATCTGGGCAATCGCCAATACGGCAAGCAGGATCGGCACGCCGGGTCCCCAGATCATATCGGTTCCTGCAACCCAGAATGAAGCCAGCGTCAGTATGATCGCAAAGACCAGCCCGATAAGGTAGCCCTGCCAACTTCCCCCGGCCACGCGCGGTGCACCGGCCTCCTGATCCTCAGTCGTTTCAATGGATTCGGCCATTAGTGGGCTCCAAGATAAACGATTGTGAAAACACCAATCCAGACAATATCGAGCGCGTGCCAGAACAGGCTGAAACAGCGTAGCCGCCGGAGGACCATTGGACGGAAACCGAGCGTCAGCACCTGCGCGAACATCACCAGCAACCAGAACAACCCCGCCGACACATGCAGGCCATGTGTGCCCACCAGAGTGAAGAAGGCGGAGAGGAAGGCGCTGCGATCGGGTCCGGCACCGCTCTCAATCATGCCATGGAATTCAGACAGTTCCATGCCGACAAAGGTCGCACCGAGCAGGAATGTGACCGCGCCCCAGCTCGCGGCCGGGATCAGTTTGCGTTGTTCGACGGCCAACGACATCAGGCCGCAGGTGAAGCTCGACGCGAGAAGAATAGCAGTCTCCAGAAGGACGCGGCTGCGATCGAAGAGATCGTCTCCCGATGGTCCGCCCGCCGTCTCATGTGACAGCACCGCAAACGCTGCGAACAATGCGGCAAATATGACGATGTCGCTGAGGAGAAACAGCCAAAAGCCGAAACTGACCACCACATTCCTCGGCGCAGGACCACGTTCCGATAGTGGAATCTCGCGAACCTCTGAGTGGGTCAATGAACTTGCACTCATATGGCTGCTCGCGACGCTTCGCTCTCAACGATGTATTCGACCTCGTCCGAAACGCGCCAGGCGTGGGCAAGAATGGTCATGAGAGCCCCTATCAATCCGGCGATGGCCATCCACCAGATATGCCAGATCAACGCAAAGCCGGCCATGACGGCAAAGAACGCCAGCACGAACCCGATGGGGCTGTTGCGTGGAACTGAGATTGTTTCCGGTTCGGGATCATTTTGAAGGCGGGATTTGGGACTTTTCTTTGCTTCCCAGTAAGCGTCGAGGCCGTCTACCGATGGCAAGACCGCATAGTTCCATGCGGGCGGCGGGGAAGGCGTGGACCATTCGAGTGTGCGCCCATCCCATGGATCGCCGGTAAGATCGCGTCGCTGGTCACGTGTGCGGATACTGACGACGAGTTGAACCCCGGTGAGGACGATACCGGTGAGGATGACGATTGCGCCAACCAGTGCGACCAGCATCAGAGGCTGCCACCCGGCGACATCGTAGTGCTGCATCCGCCGCGTCGCGCCCATCAGGCCGAGAACGTAGAGCGGCATGAAGGCGAGATAGAATCCGATAAACCAGCACCAGAAAATTGCCTTGCCGATACGCTCGTCCAGCTTGAAGCCAAAAGCTTTGGGAAACCAGAACGTATATCCTGCGAAAGCACCGAAAAGCACGCCTCCGATGATCACATTATGGAAATGCGCCACGAGAAACAGGCTATTGTGCAGGACGAAATCCGCAGGCGGAATTGCAAGCAAAACGCCTGTCATGCCGCCAACGACAAAGGTAACCATGAAGCCCAGCGCCCAATAGACCGGCGCGTCGAAGCGGAGACGGCCGCCATACAGTGTGAACAACCAGTTAAAGACTTTCACGCCGGTCGGCACCGCGATGATCATCGTCATGATCCCGAAAAAGCCGTTGATGTCCGCGCCTGCGCCCATCGTGAAGAAGTGATGCAACCACACCATGAACGAGAGCACACATATTGCCATGGTGGCGATGACCATGGAGCGATAACCGAACAGCGACTTGCCGGAAAAGGTGGCGATGACCTCGGAGAACACGCCGAACGCGGGCAGGATCAGGATATAGACCTCAGGATGGCCCCAGGCCCAGATGAGGTTGATATACATCATGGCGTTACCGCCGGCTTCATTCGTGAAGAAGTGAAAGCCGAGGTAGCGGTCGAGGAGGAGCATCGCAAAGGTCGCGGTCAGGATCGGAAAAGCCGCGACGATCAGAAGATTGGAAGCGAGTGCCGTCCAGCAGAAGATCGGCATCCTCATATAGCCCATGCCGGGCGCGCGAAGCTTCAGGATGGTCGTCGTCAGGTTTATCCCCGACAACAACGTGCCCGCGCCGGATATCTGCAGCGCCCAGAGGTAGTAATCGACGCCAACTCCGGGCGAGTAGGCCAATTCCGACAGCGGCGGATAGACCAGCCACCCCGTCCTCGCGAACTCGCCAATGACCAGCGACATGTTTACAAGAAGTACACCCGCCGCCGTCAGCCAGAAGCTGACCGAGTTCAACACGGGAAACGCCACATCGCGGATGCCGAGTTGCAGAGGCACAACGAAGTTCATCAGGCCGACCATGAAGGTCATCGCCACAAAAAAGATCATGATCGTGCCATGAGCCGAGAAGATCTGATTGTAATGCTCTGGCGGCAGGTAACCCTGCGCGCCCCCAGCTGCCAGTGCGAGTTGAGAGCGCATCATGATCGCATCGGTAAACCCCCGAACGAGCATGACAAGTGCAAGCAGGATATACATGACGCCTATGCGCTTGTGATCGACGCTGGTGATCCATTCCGACCAGAGATAAGGCCACCAGCCTTTCCACGTGACAAGCAGCAATACCGCCAACATGGTGAGTATGACCATCAGGGATGCGATCATGGGAATGGGCTGGTCAAAAGGTATGGCGGCCCAGCTGAGTTTTCCGAGCATGTCAGGTTCCGTCAGAGATTGAGGGTGCAGAGTGGTGCCCGGCGGGGGACATACCGGATACGGGGTTGTTTGAATTCACGATATCATTGAACAGGTTTTGTTCGACCTGACCAAAGGTTGACGATGCTACCGCGGAACTCGGACGCGCCAGTTGCATATAGCTGGCCTTGTCCAAATTCCCGCCAGCGGCGCGCGTGTCTGCGGTCCACTGGTCGAAGGCTTGCTGTGGCATTGCCTCGACCACAAACCGCATGTCTGAAAAGCCTTCGCCGCTGAACTGCGCCGAAAGTCCCGGATACTTTCCCGGCTTGTCTGCGAGCAGATTGAGCCGTGTCGTCATGCCCTCCATCGTATAAATCTGGCTGCCGAGCTGTGGCACGAAAAAGCTGTTCATGACAGTTGCCGACGTCAGCTGAAAGCGTATCGGAACACCTGCCGGCACCACGATGCTGTTTACGCTTGCTACGCCCAGATCTGGATAGATGAAGAGCCATTTCCAATCGAGGGAAACCACCTGCACATTGAGTGGAGCGGCATTGGAAGCGATCTGCTTGCCGGGATCGAGGTCGTGGGAGCCGACCCAGGCGATACCGCCGAGGAACAGCACCACCAATGCAGGAATCGACCATACGATCAGTTCGATGCGGCCAGAATAGGACCAGTCAGGCATGTATCGAGCCCGCGCATTGCTGTGCCGAAACCACCAGGCGAACCCGAGAGTGAGCAGAATGACAGGAATGACCACTGCCAGCATGATCGTTGTTGCGTTCAGCAATATAGTGTTCTGTGCGGCACCGACCGGACCCTGCGGGTCGAGAACGCCGCTGCGCCAGTAAGAGCCCGCTACGTCAGACATGATGTAATAACCAGAGCCCGGATTGTCTCATTAACGAAGCCTCTTTTGCCACCCGGTTCCAAGTTGCAATGCTGATGGCGTGTCAGTTCGGCAGGGCGAACGCGATGATTTCGTCGCTGACCTTTGGAGTGAGGATCGAATTGCCTCCCGCTGCAAACACGACATATTGTTTGCCTTTATACTCATAAACCGCCGGAAGCGCGACAGCCGGAGCTGACACGAGAGACTTCCACAACACCTTGCCGGTTGCAAGATCAAGTGCGCGCACCATCGAGTCCATAGAAGCGCCGATGAAGATCAAGCCACTTGCAGTGATGACAGGACCTCCCAAGGTGATCGATCCCCACGACTCAGGCATATAGAAGCCATATTGCTGAACCTGGCCGAACGGCACGTCCCAAAGCTGCTTGCCGGTCTTCAGATCATAGGCAGCAATTGAACCATAGGGAGGCTTCCAGCAGGGCATTCCCAGAGGATTGAGGAATGTTGTGAGCTGGACTCCGTAGGGTGCGCCGGTCATCGGAAAGAACCCGCCGGTTTCCAGGCCCCCGACAGTTGCTGCCCTGTCATAGTCAGCGCGCGGGATCAACTTGTAGATCTGCACTGCACTCGAATAATTGACAACGAAAGTGCCGCTCGACGGGTCGACCGCTCCGCCACCCCATTCGATGCCTCCAATCGTACCCGGATAAACCAAAGACCCTTCAAGGCTGGGCGGTGTAAACCGGCCCTCGTCGCGCAACGTCGCGGCGGTGCGGCTGCAATAGCCAAAGCTCACGATGTCCGCCAAGCCAAAGACGCCCGGCCACTTGTCTTCCACTACGGATTTCGGCAGAGGCACGTAGGGTTGTGTTGGTGAGGCCTTCTCTCCCGGTACTGTTGATGCCGGGAAGGGGCGTTCCTCGATCGGGTAGACCGGCTCACCCGTCTCGCGGTTGAGGACATAAAGGAAACCCTGCTTGGACGTCTGCACGAGCGCCGGAATTGTCGCTCCATCCTTCTGGATATCGATCAGTGTCGGCGCCGAATTGGTGTCGAGGTCCCAGATATCGTGGTGCACGAGTTGTCTTGACCAGACGACTTTGCCCGTGTCCACATCGAGCGCAGTCACCGATGTTCCGAGCGATATCGCGTCCAGCCTGTTGCCGCCGAAGAAGTTGGGACTTGGTGAGCTGACCGGCAAGAACAGCAGGTTGCGGTCACGATCGACTGCCATACTTGCCCAGACGTTTGCGGTGCCGCTCTTGGCAGCGTCCGCGGCATCCAGAGCATGGAACGTCCACCGCAGCGCACCTGTGCGCGCATCAAGGGCGAAGACTGTGCCGGGTGGATCGACGGCATCGGCCCAGTCCTTGCCCGCCCAGCCGACGAAGAGGAAATCCTTGTAAACGGTCGGAGGCTGCAGAATGGACAGCGGCCACTTGGCGTTTTCGACATTCCACTGGTTGATATCCACGACACCGTCCTTGCCGAAATCGGCGCAAGGTTTGCCCGTATCTGCATCAACGGAATGCAGCTTCGCGTCCATCGTACCAATATAGATGCGTTTCTGGCACGCTTGCGCAGCGTCAGGGGCATCCGCCTGCCAGTAAGCAACGCCGCGGTTCTTGAGGTCAGGCTGCGTCAGCGCTTCAAGTACAGCATCGGTGTCATAGCTCCACTTCACCTTTCCCGTATCAGGTTCGAGTGCAAAAATCCGGTAAAAGGGCGTTCCAAGATAGACGGTGTCATTAACGAAAAGCGGCGTCGCCGACCACACTGTAGGTGGAAGATCGGCCTGCGGACCAGTGGCCGGCGGGCGATTGTGCATTCCAGAAGGCGGAGGGCCGCCAGCCGACACGTCACCAGTATGGGTGCGCCAGGCAACCGTGAGATTCCCCACATTTTGTGGAGTTATCTGCTTTAGTGGCGAGTATTTTTGTGCTGCGAGATCACCGTTGTAAGTGCTCCATTCGACGCTCTGGGCTCGCAGTTCGCCACAAGTTGCCATCAACGCCACAACAGACAGCGCCGACAATAGATACTTTGTCCACATCACGTCGGTCACCATTGCAAAAGCTTGGTTCAGGCAAACGCGCGACGCCGTCTGAACACGTGAAGAATCCAGCCGAGAAAGCTGACGAGCATAAGGATCACAAGTGTTTGACTATGCAGGAGATACCCGGCGAATGATGTGCCGGCGATATTGAGGATAGAAGAGACGATGAAGAACGACCGGAGGAAGCCGGTGTTCAATTTGCCGAGCGCCATACCGAACAGGGCCAGCAGAATGGTGGACGCAATCACGAGAAGCGTTCCCGGCTCGCCGGCGATACCGCTATCGGGATTGAAGTAGTTGAAGATGGAAACGATGAGACCGCCAAGCGATGCCAGCACCATGAGTGCAGCTCCAGCATCGTCAAGGATCCCAGAAATTTTGGTCATCGTCCCCCCTCGCTCCGATAGTATTGGAGCAAGCGAGTAGCAAAGTCTAGTTGGATTTTTACAGCCCGGTAGCTCTTTTGATCAGTCTAAACCCAGTAATCGCCAACATACCTAAACAATGTTGCATATAGCCTGAGTCCTCAGCTTAAACAGAGATGCAATTCGCTGTCCGGTCGGGAGGCTGCGCGGCTGAACTCGAACAAGGATGCGGGAATCCATCAACACGTGCACGTCACGGTGACGCTTCTTATAGTTCGATGGAAGCAAGGGTTGTTTTCCAGGCTACAACGATAAAAATCGCTCGGTCAGCCGGGCCCACATGGCGGCACCGGTGGTCAGGCTGTCGTCGTTGAAGTCGTACTTCGAGCTGTGCAGGATCGGCGAGTTCTCGCCGTTGCCGAGGCGCAGGAAGCAGCCTGGCTTGTGTTCCAGGAAATAGGCGAAATCTTCGCTGCCCGGAATCATGGGGCACACACCCACCTTTTCGTCGCCCACCAGTTCCTTGAGGACATCGATGGCGAAGGCCGTTTCCTTCTCCGAGTTGATGACGACGGGATATCCGCGCTCATAGTCGATGGATACGCTGGCCCCATGCGCTTCGGCGATCGACGTTGCGATGCCACGTACTCGCCGTTCGAGCATGTCGCGGACCTCGGGCGAGAAGGAGCGAATGCTTGCCACGATCTCGGCCGTTTCGGGGATCACGTTCGATGCCGTACCGCCATGGATCGTTCCGACCGTCACGACGGCGGTTTCGATCGGATTCACGTTACGGGATACGACCGTCTGCAGCGCCATGACCATGTTGGCCGCGACGACGATCGGGTCGACTGTCAAGTGCGGGCGGGAGGCATGCCCGCCCTTTCCGACAATGGTTATCGTCGCGGTATCGGAGGCAGCCATTAATGGACCCGGCCGCAACAGGAAGGTGCCGGCGGGCGCGCCTGGATGATTATGCAAGCCGAAGATTGCGTCGCAGGGGAATCGATCGAAAAGCCCGTCTTTGATCATTGCCTGGGCGCCGCTGCCCTTCCCGGCTTCCTCGGCAGGCTGGAAGATCAGATTGACCGTGCCGTTGAAATGGCGGGTACGCGCCAGATATTCGGCTGCACCGAGCAACATTGTCGTGTGGCCGTCATGGCCGCATGCATGCATCTTGCCGGCGGTCGTACTGGAATAGGGCAGACCGGTTGCTTCCATGATAGGCAGGGCATCCATGTCCGCGCGAATGGCGATGCTGCCTCCGCCTGCACCCTGCCGCAGCCGACCGACGACGCCAAGACCCCCGACGTTGCGGGTGACCTCGTAGCCCCAGCGTTCCAGGCGATCGGCAACGTAGGCGGCCGTTTCATGTTCCTCGAACGAGAGTTCCGGGTGTGCGTGGAGATGCCTGCGCGTCTCGATGAGCTCGGCGGTCCGATCGTCGAAATCCGCAATGCGAGCGAACTCGTTTGAAGTTTGGGGCATGAGACTGTCTTCCGTTTTGTTCGGCGACCGCTTAGATGAAGCGGCTGAGGAAACTTCTGGTGCGGGGATGGGATGGATTGGTAAGGACCTCTGCCGGCGGACCCTGTTCCACTACGACGCCTCCGTCCATGAACACGACGCGGTCCGCTGCTTCCTTGGCGAAGCCTATTTCATGGGTGACCACGATCATGGTCAAACCTTCCTTTGCAAGGTCGCGCATGGTGGCCAGCACCTCGCCCACCAGTTCCGGATCGAGGGCTGATGTCGGTTCGTCGAACAGCATCAGTCTGGGTCGGATTGCCAGCGCGCGGGCAATCGCCACACGCTGTTGCTGCCCGCCCGACAACTGGCGCGGATAGGCGTCTATCTTTTCCGCCAGCCCGACGCGGTTGAGAAGTTCCTTGGCGTAGCGGACGGCTTCGTTCCGGTTCTGGCCGTGGACGCCGATAGGCGCTTCGATGACGTTCTGCAGCGCCGTCATGTGCGGGTAGAGGTTGAACTGCTGGAACACCATGCCGATCTTGCTGCGCTGCACGGCGATGTCGCTATTGGAAAGCTTGATCAACCGATCGTCCCTGAGCCGATAGCCAATCTGTTCGCCATCGACTTCGATGAAGCCCTGGTCGATCGCCTCAAGATGGTTGATGCAGCGAAGGAAGGTGGATTTTCCCGAACCTGACGGACCAAGGATCACAACCACCTCTCCGGGCGCGACGTCGAGATCGATACCCTTGAGGACTTCCAGCGGTCCGAACGCCTTGTGAACATTGCGGGCCCGCACGAGGCTTGTTTCAGACATGCTCATGGGCCGCTCCTACCATAGGCGTGGCGTATTCTTTGGTCCTGTCCGCAGGCGTAGAGCCACGATCGCCACGATTGTAATAACGTTCGATGGCGCCCTGTCCGACATTGAGGATCGACGTGATGAACAAATACCAGAGTACAGCGACAAGCAGCATCGGGATGATCTCGAATGTCCGGTTGTAGATCGACTGAACCGAGTAGAGGAGATCGGCCATGGCGATGACGCTGACGAGCGAGGTCGCCTTGATCATGCTGATCAGCTGGTTGCCGGTTGGCGGCACAATGGACTTCATCGCCTGCGGAATGATGATGCGCCACAAGGCGCGCGCCCTGTTCATCCCGAAGGCTTCCGCCGTCTCGGCCTGACCCTTGTCCACCGACAGCAGACCGCCGCGGATGATCTCGGCCATATAAGCGGCCTCGTTCAGGGCTAGCCCGACAATGGCTGCGGTCAACGGCGTAATGAGGTCGTTCGTATCCCAGCTCGCGATTCCGATGGAAATGCGCGGGAACAGCGTCGACATGTTATACCAGAAGATAAGCTGCACGAGCAGCGGTGTTCCGCGGAAGAACCAGATGAACAGACTGGCCAGGGACGATGCCAGCCTGTCGTTCGACATGCGTGCGATGGCGAGAATGAGTCCGAGCACCACGCCGATGATCATTGCGACGACCGTCAGGCCGAGTGTCACCCACAGGCCCTGCATGACCGTAGGGTCGAAGAGATACTGGGCTACGACCGGCCAGCCGAAGTTCGGATTGATCGCCACGATGTAGGCGAATCCGAGAGCGACGGCCAAGGTGAAGATCCAAAGGGCCAGGCGTGTGACGGGGAACGGCACGTGCGCGAGTTTGACGTCGCGCAGCCTGTCGTCGGTTTGAATCGATGCGGAACCGGACATGACCCTCTACTGCCCCTGGTTGATGCCGGGGGTGTCGATCAGATTCTTCTCGAGGCCCCATTTCTTCATGATCTGGGCGTAGGTGCCGTTCTCGATCAAAATCTTGAATGAGTCGAGCAGTACGCCGCCCAGAGGCGAGCCCTTCTTTACTACGGCGCCTTGATAGATGTCCTTGAATCCGTTGGCCTGGCCGACTGCAGCCAGCTCGAGCTGGCCGTTGGCCTGCTGAACGAAGTAGGTCAGGGGTGCCTGAGAAGAGAAGAAGCCGTCGGAGCGTTTCGACCGGACGGCCAGGATCGAGCTAGGCTGGTCGGTGAAGGACTGGACCTCGACCGCCGGATTACCCGCAGCCACGCATTTTTCGGACTGTTGATTGATAACCTTTTCCGCCGAGCCACCGGCCATCACTGCAATGCGCTTGCCGCACGAGGCATCGAGCGACGTGATGCCCTTCGGGTTGCCCTTCTCCACCGCGAAGACGACATATTCGCGCGCCCAGTCGATGAAGTCATTAGCCTTCTGGCGGTCGGGATAGTCGCCTACCGGGCCCATCGCGAACTGGTAGCGGCCGGAATTGATGCCGCTGAGCAGGGCCGGAAGGCCGGCCACGGATGCATGATCGATGGTGATCCCGAGCAATTCGCCGATGGCGATCGAGATATCGTTCGTCGCGCCGGTCAGTTCGGTCCCGGTGACGATTTCATAAGGAGGGAAGGAGCCATTATTGACGGCGACCATCTTGCCCGCGTCGCGGATCTCCTGTGGCAAGCGCGAGCGCAGCTCCTCATTCTGCGTCTGTTTCTGAATGTCCTGAGCCCATGCAGCGGTTGCGGCCAAAGCCGCCACGAGCGAGGCGAGAATGCGGATGGATTTCTTCACGGTACACTCCTCTTGGGTGAAATTACGTCAGGCGACGCTGGCTTCGAATGGAAAAAGCGAATGCGGCGTAAGCTCGGACTGCAGGATGCCCTGTTCACGCAATTCAGTAATGAAATCCTCGATCATCCTGAAATTTGCGTCCAGTCCACTATCGTTCCATGTCGGCGGCAAGTCGCGCGCCGAGCGCAGCAGCTCGTCGAACATCCACGGCGTCGTTTCTGCATATTTGCGGCGCTTCGAGGTCCAGAGCCGCTGACTTTCGTCGACAAGACGGGTTAATTCGTCGGCTAGCCATGGATGATCATGGACCAGCTCTGCCTTGACGGCAATTATGTGCATGCCGGGTATATATCCGACTTCGTTGAAATAGGCCTTCTCTGCGGCTGCGAAGTCCGGCAGCAATTGGCGAAGCCCCGCCCCGTTCTCGAAATAGCCGTCGGGCATGAAGGGGGTGAAGATCGCATCGAGCTCGCCATTCGCCAGAAGTTCCAGCATGGGACGTTCACCGGGAGCCGCCTCGATCCTGCCAGGCCTGCCAAAGCCGTCGAGCCGATCGACGATGGGGTGGTTGGCCGTCAGGCGACCGGCGAACCAGAATGCGTCTTCGATACCGACGCCTTCCCTGCGCAGGGCAGCCCGGGTCCAAGTATTGCCCGAGTCGCGCCAGCCGGTAACGCCGATCCGCTTCCCGGCCAGATCGGACAGCCGAGTCATCGGGCTCGCTGCAGTGGTGATGATGCACCTGTGGCGGAAGCCGCGCATGATGAAGCAAGGAATGCCGACGATGGTTTGCGCGCCCTCGGCCATGGCGGAGGTGTAGCGGCTGAAGGAAACTTCCGCGGCGTCATAGATATCGCTCGAAGCAAGATCGGGGATCAGCGTTCCAACGCGGTCCACCTGGAGTTCGACCCGATCCGACGAGATGTCGCCGAAGATCAGCGGAGTAAGGTAGTCCCAATCCCGGGTGGCAATTTTGATGGGAATGCGCATGGATTTCCTCATACCGGCGGTTTGACGAGACCTCCGTAAATGTTTATGTTGATGCAATCAAATGTTATTATGACATTAAACATTTAAAGTTCAGATGATGACAGATCAATTCGACGCTCAATGGTTTGCTCATCGTCTTGGCGATCGGACCTCGCGCGGCATCGCGCTTGAGACGGGCGCGATGATCCGCTCGGGCCTTCTGCCGGTCGGAACCAAACTGCCGTCCGTGCGAGATCTCGCCTTCACGCTGGGCATAAGCCCGGCGACCGTTTCCATCGCCTGGGCCGATCTGCGCCGCCACAAGATCATAGGTGGCAGAGGGAGAAATGGCGCCTGGGTGATGGGCGACCGATTTGCGCCGCGTCCGACGCGCCTCGTGAACATAGGCAACTACGTGCCGGACACCCTGGAACTCGCGACTGCGTCGCCGGACAGGTCTTTGCTTCCGCCGCTGGAAGCTGCGCTGGTGCATGGAGCGCAGGCCGAAGCGCTCAACAGCTACGAAAGGGTGCGCATTCTGCCCGAATTGGAAGACGCGGTTCGTCCATCCTGGCCATATGATCCGGGTGCATTCCTGGCAACCAATGGAGGGTATAACGCCGTATACACCTTGCTGCATGCCTTGGTGCCTGCCGGTTCGCCGGTTGCAATAGAAGACCCGACGGCAATGCGGCTTCTGGACATTCTGGAGGATCTCGACGTTCCGATCATTCCGGTCGCGTGCGACGGGCACGGGCCACTTCCGGACGCGCTCAGGGAAGCGTTGAAAGAAAAACCGGTGGCGTTTCTTTTCCAGCCCAGGGTGCATTCCGTCACCGGCTCCTCCATGACGGCTGAAAGACTTGAAGCGTTGGGCGACGTGCTGAAAGGGTCCGAAACACTCATCATTGAAGATGATGGTGTCGGCGATATTTCAGAGGCGGCCCGGCAGTCACTGGGTCGGCGTTTTCCGGACCGCGTCATCCATATCCTTTCCTATTCGAAAACACTCGGGCCCGATCTTAGGCTGGCTGTGTTGTCGAGTTCAGCGCGCATCGTCGAACAGATTCAATCGTATCGAAGCTTCAGCGCAGGCTGGACGAGCAGGATCTTGCAGGCTGCAGCATCCTGGCTTCTTCAAGACCCTTCGACGGATGAAATCATTCTTCGAGCCAGAGCGATTTATCGGGAGCGCCGGCAAGCATTTGCCTCGGAATTGCTCCGGCGTGACATAAGAATCGATACTGGAGACGGACTGAGCGTACTCGTCCCGGTCATGTCGGAGAACTTTGCTCTGATAACCTTGGCGTCCCGCGGCATCGCGGTTCATCCAGGTTCAAAATTCTCCATGAAACCGATCAATTTCATACGCGTAGCCACCAGTGTCCTTCAATTGCCTGATGTCGACAGGGTCGCCGCTGCGATCGAGGTGGCGGCCGCTGTACCCAGATGAGCATCCAGCGGATTGTTTCAAAACAAAAACGGCCTGAGAGTTCAGGCCGCTTTCATGTATTCAAAAATGGGCGCCTGTGAGGGTTCAGAAATTCCTCTGGAAGCGGATTGTGCCACCGAAAGCGTCGTCATCGCCGCCATTGGCAACCGAGAAGGCTTCGCGAGCGCCATCGAATTTGGTGTAGTTAAGCTCGGGTGTGATTACGAAACCGGGAACGAGTTCGTATTCAACGTTGAGAGCAAAGGCGTAGGTACCTTCGTCTTCCCATGCCGCTTGGCCATTGAGGGTTGCCTTTTCGGCGACCTTTGCGGTGAAGCCACCCCATGCAGCCCAATCGCCCTCCCATGTGCCAAACCAGTTGCGGTTGAACTGATCGACATCGCCTGTCGCGGGATCGAAGTCATTGTCATAGCCGGACTGATAGCCACCCATAATGAAGACCGAGAACTTGTCGTTGATCGTGACGTCGAGTCGGAGCTTGCCGGCAAATTCCTCGACATTGGAGTCGTAGCCGACAACGCCGGAAACACCGCCCCAGTCTTTCTCGAGTTTTGCACCGGCGAGAACGTGAGGCATATAGTCCTCGATGACATATTGTCCGCCAAGCCCGGTAACATCATCCTGGCCTTGTTCGGCACCAATCATGGCCGAGAAGCCGTTGCCCCCTGTGAAGGTATAGCTGACCTGATTGCTCTGGCCTGACTGATAGTTGATCACATCGTCATTGAGGACATTGCCGGCGTAGCCGACGAATGATCCGAAAAGTTCATCGGCAGTGCCGATGCGGAAGCCGCCGAGTTCGATCCAGGCTTGCGGGAGTGTACCGCCGGTGGAGACGCCATTCTCGTACTCAAGGCGGGTCTCGGCATAGGAGCGCAATGTGCCCAGTTCCGTTTCGGAGCGGGCGTCGAAGCGAACCTCTGCACGGGTGAGCTTATACCAGGTCTCGTTGCCCTTGGCGCCGACATTGGTCCCGTCATAGGGATTGTCGCCGGCTGCAGCATCGTAACGAACATAACCGTCGATCTTCAGGCAGGTCTCTGTACCAGGTATGTAAAAGAAGCCGGTGCCGTACGCATCGCAAACACGCACATATTCAACGGGCTCCGGTTCGGCGACTACGACTGCATCTGCAGCGTGTACGCCGGATGCTGCAGCCAGAACTGCAATGGATCCTAGTAAAAGGCTTTTGATATTCATCGTTCTTCCCCATGTTGATAGTCATTGATCTTTGCCAACCAGTCGCTTCCGATAGAATGCGATGTCAGGATCGCAAGAGGATCTTCCCAATCCAGACGCGAACAGATGCGATAGATCTCCAATGTCTCCGCATCCATTTCGCCCCGCCGGTTGAAGTACATGGCGGCGGCATAGCGCGTTCGGCCCGACCATTCCTGTCCCAGCGGCGTATTGATCAAGGCCCACTGTTCTCGCTCTATGTCGTCAGCAGACATGTCAGAAATCCGCGGGCGGGTTCGCAGTGCGTCGATCGAGCTTGATGAAAGGCCGCGGCACCACCTTGGCCCGCTTCATCAGCTTCTGATAACGCAACTCGCGCATCGCATAGATCTCGACCCACAGATCGCCGGTTATGGTGTCGCCGTAGGGGCGCTCCAAGCTGGCCAGCGCAATGTTGCGCTTGGCCATTGGCGACCATATCGCCGCACTGACGAGGCCAACCTCGCGCTTGCCCTGGTGATAGACGATGGCGTGTTCGGCAGGGATATTGCCTTCGACTTCGAGCCCTACGAGGATGTGCTGTAGACCGCCCTTGACACGGGCTTGCTGGATGGCCCGTCGTCCGTTGAAGTGGGGCTTTTCCATATCGATCATGAATCCGAGACCAATCTCATCCGGCATTCGCACACGATCGGCGCGGATGGCGTGCTCGGCGGTGATGAAATCCGAGTTGGCGACGATCAACCCTGCTTCGAGCCGCGCCCGGTTGAGTGCGGCATAACCTATTGCGCGCAAGCCGCGCTGTTCTCCCGCTTGCCATAGCCTGTCCCAAAGACCAAGAGCCAGTTCCTGGTCCACGAACAGTTCATAGCCAAGATCGCCGGTAAACCCAGTGCGCGAGATCGTGACGTTTTCGCCGTCGTGCTCAAATTCGGCAAGATCGAAGACCTTGAGCGCGTCAACATTCTTGAAGCCCGCATCGCGTAGGACCGCAAAGGATGCTGGTCCCTGCAGGGCCAAAGCAGCGATAGACTTGGTCTCCTCGATAATGCTGACGTCGAACCCGATGCCGCTATCGAGCAGCCAGGGTAAATGCCGTTCCTGGCTGCAAAGGCGAAACCGATCACTCCTCAGGCGGAAAAGCGTTCCGTCATCGAGCACGTGGCCTTCATCATTGCACCAGGCCGTATAGTGAACCCTGCCGGGCTTCAGCTTCCTGACGTCTCGAAGGGTAACCCGGTTCAGGAATGCTTCGGCGTCCGGTCCTTCAATGCGGTATTTCACCATGGGCGAAATATCGAACAGCGCGGCCTGGCTGCGAATGGCAAAATATTCGAGTTCTTCGTCCCAAAGCGAAAGGGGAGCCTTGTAGCCTGCCCAGTCGTACCACTCCTCCGTTCGCATCAAGGCCTCGATGCGCGGCTGAAACGGCGAGGCGATGCGAGGCGTGCGGAAATGGTCCTGTGAGGCGTTTTTCGCCATCAGCAGCTTTTTTGGGTCGCTGTGCTTCATGACGTTATCCTTTCCTCGCAATGATGCGCCGCGCTGCGTTCAAACCCGGAACACCCGACACGCCGCCGCCCGGATGTGAGCCGGAACTTGCAAGATAAAGTCCGTCGATGGGCGTGTCGTAACCTTCGGCACCGAAAACGGGGCGGGACATCAACATCTGATCAGCCTGCAGTTCTCCGTGGTGCCAATGTCCACCCGGCATGCGATAACGCTGCTCGATGTCGAGGGGCGTCAGGAGTTCGGCGTGGACGATCGACTTGCCGATTCCTGGCGCATGAGCCTCCAGCTGGGCAAGGATTGCCTTGAGGAATTTCGGTTTGCCTGTGGTCCAGCCCTCTTTCAAAGCATAGGGAGCATATTGGACGACGGCGGAGAGACTGCAGGCCCCGTCCGGCGCTAGCGATGGGTCGAGCAAGCTTGGCAGGGTTATCTCCATGACCGGCTGGGGCGAGAATTCTCCGTATTTGGAGGGATTGAATGCGCGCTCCACGTGATTGACGGAAGGGGCGATAACCAGCCGTCCATTCAACTCGGGTGCGCGCAGGCCTGAAAATTGCGGAATTCTGTCCAAGGCCAGATGCAGTTTCGCGGCATCGCCATTGACGCGGATATTGTTGATCCTTCGGACAAATCCCGTATCGATCTCGCGGGTTCCGACAAGATTGAGAAACGTCGTGCGAGGACTAATAGCGGATACAACCGTTTTCGCCCGGATTTCCTCTCCACTCTCCAGCACGGCACCGACAGCCCGGCCATTCTCGACGATGATCCTGGCGACGGGAACATTCGAGCGGATGGCCACGCCGGCCTGCTCTGCAGCCAGTTCGATTGCCTTGACCACGGCGCCGGTACCGCCGATGGGGTGCATCTGCGCGCCGGGCTTGCCACCGATTTCGCCTGCGAGCCGGTAATAGAGCCCGAGCAGGGAGGTCGGGGAGCGCGGTCCAAGATGACTGCCAAGCGTGGCATCGAACGCGAGCAGGCCTTTCAGCCGGTCATCTTCGAGATGCTCATCCAAAACGTCCGCGACATTCATCAGCAGCATGCGCAGAAAATCGCGCATGTCCTCCTTGCCGAGCCGGCGCAGGGAGATGCCGGTCATGGCCAGCGCCGACGTTTCCGCAAAGGACATGCCGCCCAAATCGGGAGGTCTGCGCGCGAGCAGGGGCTTCAGTATCCCGGCATAGCGCAAGAGCTGACTGCGCAGTCCGCTCCACGCCTCCTGTTCCGGCTTTGACGCGCCGACGAGAGTTTCACCATATGCACCGGCCAGAGTAAGTGGGGCACCGTTCGCTGAAAGCACGGTGGTCGGCATGAGACGGGACACGTCCAGTTTCAATCCATGTTTTTGCAGCTCCAAAGACTTGATCACCTCGGGGTGCAACCTGTTGATCAGGTGGGCTACCGATGATGTCCGGAAACCTGGTGCAAATTCCTCGGTGCGCGCAGCACCACCGGTTTCACTATTCGCTTCCAGCACGAGCACTTTTCTGTCGGTTTTCCCGAGGGTAGCGGCAGCCACCAAGCCGTTATGGCCGCCACCAATGACTATCGCATCAAATGACGTCATGGGCGGGACTCATATGTTTCGTGCCACGTGACAGATCACGCAGGATTTCAGCTGCAGCGTTGCGCCCGGGTGCTCCCATGACGCCGCCGCCTGGATGTGTGGAGGAACCGCACATGTAAAGGCCGCCGACCGGCGAACGGTATTGCGCGTAGCCGGGGACAGGGCGGTTGAACAGCAACTGATCGAAGGTCAATTCGCCCTGGAAGATATTGCCCTCCGTCAGGCCGACTTCCGCTTCGAGTTCGCGCGGGGTGCGCACTTCCATATGGATGATGCGATCACGGAAACCCGGAGAATAGTCGGCGATCTGCGAAATCACTGTCTCGCCGAAAGCATCGCGGTCAGCGTCTGTCCACTCCTTGCCTTCCACCTTGGGTGGGCAATATTGAACGAAGCAGCTCATGAAGTGCTTGCCGGGCGGCGCCATTGTCGGATCGAGCGTCGTTGGAATGACCATGTCAAGGAAAGGATCGGCCGACCAGCGCCCGGCCTTCCAGTCATCATATCCGCGTTCCATGCGTTCTACGCTATCGGTGAAATGCATGTCGCCGCGATAGACCGGCGAATCCTTTGGAAGTGCCGGAAATTCCGGCATGGAATCGAGGGCTATGTTCACCTTGCCGGACGAGCCGCGCATCTTGAAGTTCCTGACGCGTCGCAGGAAAATATCGGGAAGTTCCTTCTCCTCGACGAGTTTGAGGAATGTTCTTTTTACATCGGCGTTGGAGATGACCATCTTGCCGGGGATTTCCTCCCCGTCCACAAGCACGACACCCTTGGCGGATCCATTCTTGACAAGAACGTGGTCAACTTCGACGCCGGTGCGGATCGTGCCGCCGGAGGCCGCGAACGAGGCGGCGAGCGCCTTGGTAACCGCGCCCATGCCGCCGCGGGCGTAGCCCCACGCGCCAACGGACCCGTCGACCTCACCCATGTAATGATGCAAAAGAACATAGGCCGTTCCCGGTGACATCGGCCCGAGCGCCGTGCCGATAATTCCGGACAACGCGAAATTCGCCTTGATCACGTCTGTCTCGAAATATTCATCGAGGAAATCCGAAATCGACATCGTCCAGAAACGCAATGTATCGGCCATCTCTGTCGCGCCGAGACCGGCAAACTTCTTGCCGAGATACATCAACTCCGAGATATCGCGCGGCCGGAAGCTCGTTGGATCGGCAGCGGTGCGCATGAGCAACGGCTGTATGAACCGGCACTGTCTCGTCACGTCGCGCGCATACCGGTCATAGGCTTCGGCGTCGCGCGGCGAGAAGCGCGCAAACTCGCGGCGGTGCGCGTGATGATCGCGATAATTGGCAAGATAGTCGCCGTCTTGGGTGAACACTGCGCCGCCCTCATACGAGATGACCTGCAAACCAAAGCGCGGCAGTTCGAGGTCGCGCATGATTTCGGGCCGGAACAGCGAACAGACGTAAGAGCAGTTCGAATACAGGAAACCCGGGGTAAGAGACCGGCTGGTCGCGGCGCCGCCGATCCAGTCATTCTTCTCCAGCACGAGCACGTCAAGTCCGGCGCGCTGCAAATAGCACGCGTTGACCAAACCATTGTGTCCCGCGCCAATGACGATGGCGTCCCATTTTTTCATTCGTTACCCGTTCCCACTGTTCTTGCTCCATAATTCACACGAGAAATAACGGCTTGTCCAGCAGATATTGAATGAATGTTCAACAAATATGATTGCGTTCTGGACGACTCGGGTTATTGTTGAGCTGGATTGTGGACGGTACGCCCTTGACGGAAGCAGAGATCATCCGGACCTGGAAACGATGCAGAGCGAGCTTGACAATGACGGCTTTCACTTCACTCATCGACATGAGGATGCCGGGCGTGTTTTGCAGCCCAGCCAGATGCAAATGAGGTCAAGCATGAAGGTCACACCAATCAAGGAAAAGGACGCGGAGAAGCGCGGCAGAAAGGCGTCGAAGGAAACAAGGCAGCTGCAGCTTATCGAGGCGACGATCGATTCGCTCGCCAAGCGCGGCTATTCCGAGACGACCATGGCGGATGTGGCCGATGGCGCCGGTCTTTCGCGAGGCATCGTTAATTTCCATTTCGAGAGCAAGGAAAAGCTGCTCATCGCCACGCTGCAATACATGTCGGAGGAATATTCCGTTCACTGGCGCAATGCCTTGGCAAAGGGCGGCGATGATCCTGCCCGGCAACTTGCCAGCGTTGTTGCTTCCGATTTCGATCGTGCCATCTGCAACAAGAGAAAGCTTGCCGCCTGGTGTGCCTTTTGGGGGGAGGCGAAATCCCGGCCGACCTATCAGGCGCTGTGCGGCGCGCGGGACGAGGCTTATCAGAACGTGATCATCGACATTTGCAGAAAACTCAAGGCCGACGGCGATTATTCGTTCGATGCCACTGCAACTGCACTTGGACTAAGCGCCATGCTTGAAGGTCTGTGGCTGCGTCTCATGATGGGCACCGAAGATGTGACGCGGGAATCTGCCCATTTTGCCGCCTGCGACTATCTGGCCTCCGTATTTCCAAAACACTTCTCAAGGGAAGCCTTGCCTGCAAAGAAAACCGCATGAACGGTTAAAAAGGGGAATGAGCATGAAGAAATCGGGCCGCCATCTTGGCATCATACTTGGGGCCGCCGCCGCGCTGTCGGCTGCTGTCGCGACGATAGCCATCGCCGCAGACAAGGATCTGATCGTTTTCGACTGGGCCGGGTATGAGGAGCCGTCGTTCCACCCCGGCTATGTTGCCAAGAATGGTGAGTCTCCAACATTCGCTTTTTTTGGCGACGAAGATGAAGCCTTCGAGAAGGTTCGCTCGGGCTTCAAGTCGGACCTCGGCCATCCATGCTCGCAGAGCGTGAAGAAATGGCGCGAAGCTGGTCTGCTGCAACCATTGGATATGACGAAGATTGCCGGATGGAATGATTTGGCGCCGAACATCATGGCGATGAAGGACCTCGCAACCACTGCGGACGGCAAGGCGTGGTTCATGCCCTGGGATTGGGGGAATACGTCGCTGACCTATAATACCGACAAGGTTGACGCGAAGGACGTGCAATCGCTGAAAGCCTTTGCCGATCCGAAGTTCAAGGACCGCGTGTCTATCGGAGACAATGTCGATGATGCTTACGCCCTGGCCAGTCTCGCGATCGGTTTGAAGGACTGGACGCAGATGACTGACGACCAATTCAAGCAGGCGTCGGATTTCCTTCGTCAGGTCCATAAAAACGTACGGCTCTATTGGACAGATACCACCGAGATCGTGCAGGCGATGGGTGGCGGGGAAGTGGATCTGGCCTGGGCCTGGAACGATGCAGCGACGCAACTCACGCTCGCGGGCACTCCAGCGGCCCGAAAGCCCGACACGGACGAGGGCAATTCAACCTGGGTTTGCGGTTATGTCCGCTTCAAGGACGCGCCCGGATCGGAAGCAAAGGCTTATGATTTTCTCAATGCGGTCAATGATCCGGAAATCGCGACCTATATGGTGAATGACTGGGGATATGGCATGGCGAACGCCAGGGGCATGGCATCGGTCGATCCGAAACTGCTGGAGGAAAAAGGCTATGCCAACAACGATAAATCCGCCGAGAATACCTTGTTCCAGTCGCCGCTGCCCAATGAGTTGAAGGCGAAAATGATCGCTGAATTCGAGAAGATCAAGGCTGGGTATTGAGCGCTGACATTTCCTCGCGCGTTGTCATCGTCGGCGCAGGCTTTACCGGCCTGTCGGCCGCGACGGAGCTGCAACGCGCGGGCATCGACTTTGTCCTGCTTGAAGCGCGGGACAGGGTGGGTGGCCGTGTCGAGTCGAAAGCAAATCGCTCTGGTGACCTCCATGATACTGGAGGTCAGTTCATCTGCGATGACATGCCGGAGATCATGGCCTTGGCGCGGACCCACGGCAAAACATTGGTTGAGACACCCACATGCGGCGACAGCGTCGCCCAGCCGCCGCCGCATGGCCGGCACGATGCGGACAAAGTTTCCGCAGGCTCGATGGCTCTGCGTCGCCGCTTGCGAGAGCTTTATCCGAGCGATCCAGCCCTATCGGGACTGACTGTGCGCGCATGGGTCGACAGCCAACAGGCGGACCCCACCGTAAAAATGCGATTTCTCTCGTTGATCGAAGGACTATGGTGCCGGCCCGCAGAGCTTGTGCCGCTGTGGTTCATTATCGACAACGACCGGCGCATCACAAACAAGGTCTCCGAACTGCAATACTTTCTCAAGGAAACGATGCATTCGCTGGCAGCGGATATGGCGCGGTCGCTGGGGAAATCGCTGCTATTGAGTGAGCCCGTCGACAGTGTCGAGACGACTGCATCCGGTGTGATGGTACGCACTATCCGCGAAGCTTATGCGGCCGACGAAGTCATCATTGCTGTGCCGCCGGTGATGGCGCGCAAGATCATCTTTCATCCCTCCTTGCCTGAGGCAACGAACTACGCGCTCGAGGTCTGGAACAGCGGGACGATCGTCAAATTGCTCATACGATATTCCGAAGCATTCTGGCGGAGGACGGGCCTCAACGGCAGTGTCATCTGGGTCGATCCACGCGGGCTCTATGCGTGCGATGCGAGCCATGATGACCAGCACCCGGCGCTCGTGGTGTTCGTCGGCGGACCCATTGCTGTCGAATGGTCGAGCCACGGTGAGGAGGCGCTCAAGCAGGAGGCGGTGTCGAGACTGGTGGTGGCGCTTGGGCCGGAGGCTGGCGCGCCGCTGGACATCCTGCTCCGCAGTTGGATCGACGACCCGTGGAGTGGTGGTGGCTATTCGGATATTGTCGAGGTCATGAACGCGACCGAAGCCGAAAATACGCTTCGTCGCGGCGTTGTGGGTATCACTTTTGCTTCTTCGGAGCTTTCGCCATCGTTTCCCGGCTATATCGAAGGAGCCATTGTTGCTGGCCGCCTGGCGGCCCAGCCAATCATCGAGCGTTTTCAGTCGGCGAGTGCCACCAGCGCGTCAGGGTCATAGGCCAGACGGATCGGGGCGCCGACAGGTATGTCGTCAGCGCCGAAATTATTGGTTTCCGTCACCGAGAGCGGTTTGTCAAAACCCGGTATCTCGATCACCAGATGGGTTATCTCGCCAAAGTAATGCCGATCGACGACTTTGCCGGCCACCTCGTATTTGTCTGTCGCATCATCCCACAGGACGCGCAGGCGTTCCGGTCTGATCCCCAGCGTCGCGCCTTTGCCGTTCCGCACAAAAGCCGCTGGCTTGTCGGTCTTCACGCGTCCAAAGCCCGGCGTATCCAATATCATCGAGGCGCCATTTTCCTCGACAATCTCGGCCTTTACGAAGTTCATGCCGCCGAGAAAGTCGGCCACCTGACAGTTGACCGGCCGCTGGTAAATCTCTTTCGGCGATGCGACCTGCGCGATTTTCCCGCCGAACATGACCGCGATGCGATCCGACATCGCCAACGCTTCGTATTGATCGTGCGTGACGAGAATGAACGTGATGCCGACGGCCTGTTGCAGCCGCCGCAATTCAACCTGCATCTGCTCGCGCAGCTTCTTGTCGAGGGCTGAAAGAGGCTCGTCGAGGAGGAGCACCTTTGGGCGCATGACGAGCGCGCGGGCGAGAGCGACACGCTGACGCTGTCCACCGGACAGTTCGGTCGCGCCGCGCTTTCCAAGCCCGGTCAGCGATACTTGCGACAGGGCTTCTTCGACACGACGCTTTTCTTCGTCTGCACCAAGGCGGAGCCGTTTCAGCCCATAGCAGACGTTCTGTTCGACATTGAGATGCGGAAAGATGGCGTAGCTTTGAAACACCATATTGGTCGGACGCCGATTGGCGGGAATACCATCCATCGGCTGGCCATCGACCGAGATCGACCCGCTTGTCGGCGTGTCGAAGCCGGCGATCATACGGAGCAGTGTGGTCTTGCCGCATCCGGAAGGGCCGAGAAGCGAGAAAAACTCACCCTCGCGGATCGTGAGTGACGTCTCATCGAGCGCCTTGAAGGCCCCGTAGCTGCGCGTCACGCGTGAAATCTCGATCATGGAGCGTTCAGGCAATTATGCCTCCCATATTCTGGGTGCGATTGCTTGCGCGGCGTCGCACGATTTCTGCGATGGTCAAAAGGACAATAGAACCAGCGAGGAGCAGTGTTCCGAGCGCGAGCACGCCCGGGAGCTTGGCGGCAAATCGCAACTGGCCCCAGATATAGACAGGCAGAGTTGCTTCGGTACCGGTCAGGAAGAATGCCATGATAAATTCATCGAGCGAGATGGTGAAGGAGACGAGTAGGCTCGAAATGATAGCAGGCGAAACCATGGGCAGCGTCACACGCCGGAACGTTCCGAAGGCGCTTTCACCAAGGTCCGAGGAGGCTTCCTCAAGGCTTCGGTCGAACCCTTCGAAACCTGAAGTCAGCACGCTCAGCGAGTATGGGATGCAAATGAGGACATGGCCAAATACGACTGTGATCAGCGACAGGCTAAGGCCGAGTTGCAGCATGACAAGCAGCATCGAGACTGCGACGATGATCTCCGGCAGGACCAGTGGCGCCATGAGAAGGCCATTGATGGTGCGCCTGCCCGGGAAGCGGTAGCGCGTTATGGCGCGCGCGGCGCATATGCCGAATATCGTGCTTAAAAGGGAGGCGGAGACGCCGACGAGCAAGCTGTTCCATGCCGCGTCGGTCAGTGCCGGGGTGCGGGTAAGATCGCCATACCATTTGAAGGTGAAACCGCTCAGGGGAAATTTGGGTGTCGCCGATGTGTTGACCGAAAAGATCGGCAGGAAAATCACCGGCAAATAAAGGAAAATGACATAGAGAAAAGCATAGGTTTTCAGCCAGCTTGGTGCAAAGTTCCGCAAGGTCTTCATCGGATTCGCCTCGCTGCCATGCGGATGACGAGAACGACAGAGGCAGCCATTGCTGTCACCACCGCCATGGTCGTTACCGAAAGCGCTGCGCCGAGTGGCCAGTTTGCGGCTTTGCCGAACTGAGCCTGGATTGCGTTGGCGATCATCACACCGTCTTTGCCGCCGACGAGACGCGGCGTCACGAAATCGCCGACAGTCGGGATCATTACGATGAGTGTTGCAGAGATGATCCCAGGCGCCGACAGGGGTAAGGTGATTCGCAGGAACCGACGCAATGGCCCATCGCCGAGGTCGGTCGCGGCCTCGACAAGCGATCGGTCGATTTTCTCCAGCGAGACGAAGATCGGCAGTACGGCAAATGTTGCCCATGCGTGCGTCAACGTGATCACAACGGCACTGGTGTTGTAGAGGAAGGCGTCCGATGGCCCGTTGGTGATCCCAAGCCCCATCAACGTCGCGTTGAGAACGCCGTTATAACCAAGGATGACCTTCCACGACATCACCCGCAGCAGATAGCTTGTCCAGAACGGGATGGTAATCAGGAACAGCCAGAGGCCTTTGTGCTTGCCGCCATGGAACGAGATGAAGAAAGCGATCGGGTAGGCAAGGACAACGGTAAAGAAGCTTACGAGGAGGGAAATCCACAGCGAGCGCATGAGAAGATCGCGGTAGATGGGATCGGTCAGGGCGATGCGATAATTTTCGAGGGTGAATGTCCGGTCGATCGTCAGGTAGTTTTGCGTCCAGAAACTGTTGGCAATGACCAGAACAATTGGAATGACCAGGAAGATCACCGCATAAATAAACGTCGGGCTGATCAGCCCGAGACCGCGCGCAGCTTCTGATTGCAGAACAGGATTTCTTTGTTTTCGCACAACAGGCAGTGCGGCGATCCCTTCCGCCGGTGCCGTCATTCGAACGGACCACGCGCGTGATATGCCATCAGGTGCCGGAGCATATTGTTCCCATTCATTCGATTGACGCGGCACGTTCCCTGTCGTGCCTTCTTTCTTGCATCATGCGCCTATCTGTGGATTGAAATCAAGTGCTATTTCTGACATATTGATTGAATGAACATTCAATATAGTAGGGGAAATCTTATTAATTTCCAATAATTGAGTGTAATTTCAAACGGGGAAAACCCGACACAAGTGTGAGGGAACTATGGCGGCGGTGAAACAGATACGGGAAGCCGGGGTGGCAGCGGCGCTGACAAATCACGAGACGATCGATCTGGCCAAGCGGCATCTTGTTCAGCCATGGCCCTGTGCCGGAGAAATCGGCGCCGAGGCCAGATCGCTGATTAGCGGCGGCGAGGGAATTTACATCACCGACGGCGAGGGCAAGCGGCTTATCGATGGTCCTGCCGGCATGTGGTGTGTCAATGTGGGGCACCGCCGTGAAGAGCTTGCGCGTGTCATGTACGACCAGGCCATGCAGCTTTCGTACAACACCCCCTGGTATACGATGAACGAGCCTTCTGCGGTGCTCGCGGAGCGCATCGCTGCTTATGCGCCCGGCGACCTCAATCACGTATTCTTCACCACGGGCGGCTCAACAGCCGTCGAGAGCGCACTGCGTTTCATGCAGTTTTTCAACAACGCGCGCGGTCGGTCCGATAAAAAGCTGATCCTGTCACGCGGTGGTGCTTATCATGGTTCCACCTATCTTTCGGCGTCGTTAAACGGGCGTCCGCGGGATCGCGACTGGATGGATGGGGCAGACGAACTCGTGGTCAAATTGTCGTCTCCGGATGCATTCCGCCGTCCCGAAGGCATGAGCATAGCCGCATTCTCGGACATGCTGGTCGCCGAGTTCGAGGAGACGGTCCGCCGCGTGGGTGCTGACAAGATCGGCGCTTTCATCGGGGAACCGGTCCAGGCCTCAGGTGGCGTCATTCTACCGCCCGAAAACTATCTACCCCGTATCCGCAAGATATGCCGGGACAATGAAATACTGTTTATCGCTGACGAAGTGGTCACGGCCTTTGGCAGACTTGGGCACGTCTTCGCTTCCGAGGATGTGTTCGGTATCGATCCGGACATAATCACCTTCGCCAAAGGCGTCACGTCCGGCTATTTCCCGCTCGGCGGTATGGTGGTCTCCGAGCGTCTTCTTGAACAACTGCGCCGTTCAAATCACCCGACAGCGATGTATGCGCATGGACTGACCTACACCAGCCATCCCGTCGGCTGCGCCGTGGCGCTCACCAATCTCGACCTGCTCGAGGATGGCATCCTTGCGCACACGCAGGCCGTTGCGCCTTATTTTCAGCAGCAGTTGAAGACGCTTGAGGAATTGCCTCTGGTTGGTGAGGTTCGCGGGATAGGCCTGATGGCCTGTGTCGAGTGCGTTGCCGACCGCGAGAGCAAGAACCCGCTGCAGCTTGATACGAATGTCGGAATGCGCATCGACGCACATTGTCATGAACTCGGCCTTCTGGTGCGACCGCTCATTAATATGTGCGTGATGTCGCCGCCGCTGGTGATTACCCGCGAACAGATCGACGATATGGTCGGTATCCTGCGGGAAGGGATTTCGCGCACGATGGACGATCTGCGGCATGAGGGTGTCTGGCAAGGATAGGCCGGCTAACGACAAATAACGCGGCGACTACGCCGGGTTTTTTTATTGCGCGTTGTCGGCAATTAGCTCTGCGCAGCCAGTTGCGCATTTAGCAACGGCACGTCGGCCTCTGCCGGCGCCTTCTCGACCCTCAGTATGGGCAGCACATTGCGCAGGTGATCGTGATGCGAACGCACGCCATATTCGAGATCCGAGAGATAGAATCCCGAGAATGATTTCGACAGCATCGACTCGTTTGACCATTTCGTCAGCTGAACATCTTCCGAGCTCGTCTCGCGATCGATGCGCGAGGCGAGATAACGAACAGCCCGCTGCTGCCGTGTCTCATCCTTGTGGCGGAATGCGGCGCCGCGCAACAGGGTCTCGCCCGTCGACAACGGAAACTCCTGATAATACTGCGCTCCTTCAGGCGTAACCGAGATCACGGAATTCGGGAAAATCCCGTAATAGATCCACGCGTTGCGCAGGTTCTCGGGCAGATGCGTCGCCTCCGGTGCCAGATTGATATAGTTGCGCACACTCCAGCGCCGTCCCGCATGGGGATTATAGCTGGCGAAAGATCGCGACACGCCATTGATGAATGGCTCGTCGTAATAGGTCGAGCCGTAAAGGTCCTGGAGCGCCGGATGGGCCATTGCCACGTGGTAGCCTTCATTGTCGACATCGCGCACCGACTTCCAGTTGACGGGCGATTTCTGCGTCCAGAAGCCGGCAGGCACCATATCCGCGATCTCGTATTTCGCAATTTCCGCTTCGAACGGCTTCATCAATGTCGCAACCGATGGCTGGGCGCTCTTGAGGAAACGGATGAAGATAAAACCCATCCAGATTTCGAGTTCGAGTGGCAACAGACCGAATTCGTTTTTGTCCATCTCCGGGAAAGAGCGCGGACGCGACGCGCCTCTGAGGGTGCCGTCGAGGTTATAAACCCAGCCATGGAAGGGGCAGACCAGCGCGTTGTTGCATGTTCCCTTGTTATCGGTGACGACGCGAGATCCACGGTGGCGACAGATATTGTGAAAGGCACGGATTTCGCCGTCCTTGCCACGCACGACCAGGGCCCGCTCGCCCACGATATCCAGCGAGATGTAGTCACCGACGTTGGGCACGTCACAGATATGCCCGGCTATCTGCCAATGGCTTCGGAAAACGTATTCCTTCTCCAGCTCGAGCAAAGCCGGACTGCTATAGCTCCAGGCCGGCAATCCCCGGCGGTCCCAATTGTCCGGAATCGTCAAATCGCGTTGATTTACCTGCATAAACTCGCTCTTATTTATTGAATGTTCATTCAATACAAGCACAAATATTGTTTATTTGCAATCTGTTGGATGCCGGCAAGATCCAGATGCGGGCCGTTAGTGCAATCGGCGGTGGCATTGTTTATTTTCTTGATCACAAGTCACTGCTCTATCCCTCCCCGCTTTGACAGAACTGTGTCAACAAGACCCCATTCCCTGGCTTGCTCCGCAGTCATAAAATGATCGCGATCCAGTGTCTTTTCCACATCCTCGAACGAGCGCCCGCAATGCTGCGCGTAAAGCCGGATCATTCGGTGCTTCGTTTGGCGCATTTCTTCCGCATGGATGAAGATGTCAGAGGCCTGTCCCTGAAAGCCGCCGAGTGGCTGATGCACATGAATACTTGAATTCGCCAATGCAGTGCGCTGACCGGGTTCACCAGCCATCAAAAGGAAAGAGCCCATGGACCGCGCTGTCCCCATGCACAACGTTGCGACGGGACATGTGATGAACTGCATCGTGTCGTAGATCGCTAGGCCACTGGTGATGACGCCGCCGGGCGAGTTTATATACATCGAAACCGGCTTCGTCGGGCTTTCCGATTCCAGAAACAGCAATTGCGCGCAGACGAGTGCCGCCATTCCGTCTTCGACCTCGCCATTCAGGAACACAATACGTTCGCGCAGCAAGCGTGAGTAAATGTCGAACGATCGCTCGCCGCGGCTGGATTGTTCCACTACCATAGGGACGAGTTGCATCATGTCGCGCATAGGCGACCTCCTTTCGGTGGCGTTAAAAGGGTATTTTCAGGCTGCTGCGCGCAGAGGTGTCCGGTTATTGCTGTTGGCTGCGCTCATCGCAATTTCATGGACAATACTGAAGGTCGTGCCGCCAGCATCATTCGCCCCGATCTGGAATGTCACGACACTAATGGCGTCGTTATCCTTGATTCTATAACGCACGCGCGTATCAGGATCGGCGGAAATCAGTTGTAGTTCGAAGGGTGGCTGCAGCGCGCCGTTCTCCGGAGCATCGTTCTCGATCGCGGGTCGCTTCAGCCATCGCGACACATATTCCGGTACGGTCAAGGCGCGCCACACTTTAGATGGAGCAGCGTCCAGTTCATAGGTGAGGTTTACGCTCGCGTCGGTCGTGCGTGTCATTGGTCCATCTCCTTGAGAAGCTGCTTCAGGTCATCCACGCGGCTTGGCCAGAACGCATTGTAGCGGCTAAGCCATCGATGGATTTTCGCCACGCCATCGGGATTGATCCGATAAAGGACATTCCTGCCGTGTTTCTGTTCCGCGATCAGTCCAGCCGTGCGCAAGACAGCCAGATGCTGCGACATGGCCGGTTGCGACAAGTCAAATCCTTGCCGCAAGTCCGTGGCATTCATCTCCCCGCCGGCTAACCGTTCGAAGACGGCGCGTCTTGTCGGATCGGCCAACGCTTTGAAAAACTCTGTCTCATTCATGTAAATACATAAGCACAGGCTTATATGATTTGCAACAGTGACGAATATCGACATTGCGTGGGAAACACACAATCGCGCCGGCAGCAGTCCTCCCGGGTTCAATCTGGTGGGGCAAAGGCGGGATTCCAGACGATTTCCCAAAGATGTCCAGCAGGGTCCTGAAAATACCCCGCATAGCCGCCGTAAAACGTGTCTCGGGCGCTTTTTACGATCGTCGCTCCGGCAGTGCGGGCTTGATCCATTACTTCGTCCACTTCGTCTTTCCGGGACACATTATGGCCAATAGTAAAGGCGGTCGGGCTCGGAGCCGTCTTGGGCAGTCCCGTATCATGGGCAATATCGTCATGTGACCAGACCGCCAGCTTCAACCCTGAGGTCAGATCGAAGAATGCAACTGCTCCATGCTCAAATTCCTTGCCCACGATGCCATCAGTCGGTAGGCCAAGACCAACGCGGTAGAACTCGACAGCCTTTTCCAGATCACTGACACCAAGGGTAATTACGGAAATTCTCGGTTTCATCTGTACTCCTCCGTTCTTGTCGCGGCGCGAGAGGCGGCATTGTACGCGAGCTCCGTCCGGCTGTCGTGAAAATCCCGGTTAAAGCGATCCCTTGACGTCGAGGTTCGCTCTACATCTGCTTGATATGCATTACGGTCACGCGCTTCAGTTCTTCGATATCTTGCGCTGACAGAGCATCGATCATCTGATGGTGCTCCCGCGATGATTGTTCAATCCGCGCGCGTGTTTTCCATTGTGACACCGGCGCGGAGGACGTCGAGACCGGGATCAACAGCTACGGCAACGGTTACCTTGGTTTCGACATTGGCGACAAGGCATCCGACGTCGTCGATTATAGGATCAACGGTAAAATATCCGGCGGTGACAATTACACCGATTTTTCGAAGGATTTCCTAGGCGTGATTTCGCCGAGCATCACCTGGAAGCCGGATGATGCCACGAAGTTCACGATTCTCGCCAATTACACGCATCTGGATCTTACCCATAACGGTGGCATCTTCCTGCCCTGTTATGGAACTGTGGTCGACGCGCCCTTCGGCAAGATCGATCGCAAGGCGAATTTCACGGAACCGTCGATCGACGACTATAACCGTGACCAAGCCGCAATCGGCTACGAACTGGAACAGACGTTCGACAATGACTGGACCGTGCGGCAGAACCTTCGCTACGGTGGTGGCGGTGTAAGCTATGTCGGGTCGAGTTATGCCGACCAATTGAATACGTTGAAGGTTCCCGATGTGGCATTGGTCGACCTGAAGCTCGGCTACAGGAAGAACAATTGGGGCGTTGATCTGAACGTCACCAACCTGTTCGACGAGGACTATGTATCGGGCTGTCAGGGCGTTTACGTTTGTTCCTATGGCGAAGGACGCAAGGCGTTGCTGAAGGCCCATCTAACCTGGTAGCAGCCGGTCTGGAAAGCATTATCGCCAAGGGCCACAACGAACGAGGACCTACCGCCATCTTCTGCATCATTTGATAATACTGAGAAATTATCCTTGCCTTTAGGGCGGCGACTGAGCGCATATAAAAGAGCCATGCGGTCAAAAATACAACTTCAAATTTCGTTCACGGAGTTATGGCATAAGTGACCGCAGAGCTGCAAGATGCGTGCTGGCGGCGGCGCGATGCGAATGAATTCGGAGGGCTGAAATGAACGATCTAAAGCACGAAGCGGCAAACCAGGATTGGCTAGAGGCTGAACTCGCCGATACACTCGATGAGGATTACGAGCTCGAACTTTCCGAGCCTGCGCTGTCCGAAGAGATTCGCAAGATCTACCGCAAGACTCATCCGCCAACCATCCCGCGTATGGAGTATTTTCGTGCCTTGCTTGCGTTGCAGGCGGAGTTGATCAAACTGCAAGACTGGGTCGCCTATCACAAAGAGAAGGTCGTCGTCGTTTTCGAGGGACGCGACTCGGCAGGCAAGGGGGGTGTCATCAAGCGCATTACCCAGCGGCTTAACCCGCGCACTGCACGCGTCGTAGCGCTTCCAGCCCCTTCAGACCGGGAAAAATCCCAGTGGTATTTCCAGCGTTACGTGCCTCATTTGCCCGCCGGCGGCGAGATCGTACTGTTCGATCGATCCTGGTACAATCGTTCCGGCGTCGAACGCGTGATGGGATTCGCAACGGAAGACGAGGTTCAGCAGTTCTTCCACGACGTTCCGGAGTTCGAACGCATGCTTGTTCGATCCGGCATCAGGGTCATCAAGTACTGGTTCTCCATAACGGATGAGGAGCAGCAGTTGCGCTTCCTCATGCGCATTCATGATCCGTTGAAGCAGTGGAAACTCTCTCCCATGGATCTGCAATCGCGCGTGCGCTGGGAAGGCTACACCAAAGCCAAGGAGGAAACCTTCGCCCGTACGAATATACCCGAAGCACCCTGGTATATTGTTGAAGGCAATGACAAGAAACGTGCTCGTCTCAACTGCATTGCGCACCTCCTTTCACAGGTTCCCTATGAGCCCGTGCCCCACGAAGAGATCACCTTGCCTGATCGCGTGTTTAATCCGGACTATGAGCGCAAGGTGTTGCCGCCGGAACTCTACGTTCCGTCAAAATACTAGTTTGATGCGATTCCGGCTGCTCGTCGGTCTGTGATATGTTCTCCGTTGGCGATCATTGAGGCGATCGTTTTGGATCGTCTTCAAACGCTAGGGGGAGAGCGGCAATGTATGACGACGAGATCGACGCGGTCAGGGCCATGCTTGCATCGCATCCGCGGCCCGCGAACCTCGTCGAGCGTCGCCAACGTCTTGATCTCGTGGCGGCCGAAGATCCGATTGCACCCGATATCCAGTTCAAGCCTGAACAGATCGGAACGTGCGAGGCGGAATGGTCGCTGGCACCGGGAAGCGACACCACCAGGACGTTGCTGTTTTTTCACGGCGGCGGCTATTGCTCCGGATCGATCCAAAGTCATCGCAGAATGGTCGCCGAGACGGGGCGCGCCGCGGGCGTACGCACGCTTGCACTCGGTTACAGGCTTGCGCCCGAAAATCCGTTTCCGGCTGCGCTGGACGATGCGCTTGCCGCGTTCGAGTTCCTGCTCGCTCAAGGCGTTCCCTCGGCCGCGATTGTCATCGGTGGTGACAGTGCTGGCGGCGGGCTGACGCTGGCGACCATGATACGTCTGCGTGACGCCGGCAGGCCGCTGCCCGGTTGCGCATGGTTGGTCTCGCCATGGATCGATCTTGACATGACCGGCGCGAGCATGGACGAGAAGGCTGCCATCGATCCGCTGATTCACCGCGACTATCTCGAAGAGCTCGCGGGCGCATATCTTGGTGGGACAAGTGCTAGCGAACCGCTCGTTTCGCCGCTCCATGCCGATCTTGCAGGGCTCCCGCCCATCCTCATCCAGGTTGGTTCGGCCGAGACACTTCTTGACGATGCCGTGCGGATCGCCCGCAGGCTTGGAGCGGTCGATATAGCAACGAACCTGGAGATCTGGCCACACATGATCCACGCCTGGCATCTATGGGCGGCGCGGCTGACTTCGGGGCGAGAGGCGATCGCCTCGGCCGGCGCGTTCATCAATAGACACCTCGCGACTTGAGAGTTCCTGCGGGGACCAGCGCAACCGTCAGTCGAAGGGGCGAGTGCTGGCACCGCCATCTGTGCAGGCTGACGAAACTGTGGCATAGATGAGGCATGGCGATAAGTCTCTTGGCAGTCCACGACAGCGGCAGCGAGACGAAGCAGGCGGCGGGCAATTCGCTTGCCGTTGGCTATTCCGTGGCTGTACTGTGCTGGCTGTTGTCGGCCGGTGTCTATATCTCCGCAAAATGGGTCTCTCCTGAAATGCCGCCATGGGCACTGTGCTTCTGGCGCGTCCTTATTGCGTGGGTGATCCTGCTGCCGATCGTGCGCGGTCATTTTGGCTCCATGGCTGCGCTCGCGCGGGCGCGCCCGCTCGAGCTCATTCTCGTCGGCGGCATCGGACTCGCGATTTGTCAGGGCATGGTCTTTATGGGGCTGGAAAATGCCGACGCCACCACGGCCGGCATCATCATGGCGCTGATCCCGATCATCACCATGATCCTTGCCCGTTTAATTCTGGGTGAGCCGATGGGGCCGTGGCAGGTCATCGGATCGATCATTGCCTTCGCCGGGATCGTGGTCATCATCGTCAAAGGCAGCCCGGCGGCGCTGCTGCGTCTCGACGTGAATCCGGGCGAACTGTGGCTCGTGGCCGGTGCGTTCTGTTTTGGCCTTTATGCCGTTCTGCTCCGCCGCGCGAAATTCGAGTCAGAGCGTCTTCCGCTACTAGTCCTGCTGCTCGGGGCTGCAGCAATGACGGCGCTCCCCTTCTACCTTTGGGAGCTTGCTTCCGACGAACGCTCGGCCCTCGACAGCAATGGCCTTTTAGCCTTGGTCTATGTAGCGGTCCCCGGCGGAGCGCTGATGTACTATCTCTTCAATTGGAGCGTCGAAGCGTTGGGGGCAGCTCGAGCGGGCGTGCTTCTTTACATCCAAACGATATTCGTCGCTATACTTGCCTATTTTATCCTTGGCGAACACCTGCAAACCTATCACCTCGAAGGTGCGGCGCTGATAGTGGCCGGCGTGCTTTTTGTCATCCTGCTCAAGCCTCGGACCAGGTCTGGATGACCAACTCCGAATGAGCCCAATCCGTTTTGGTATCTGAAGTCTCGATTTCAATAGAGTGGATCCGTGCATCTTTCCTAGAGCGTTTGTGGTCCCGGTTCCTGCAATACTATCTGCAGCCAATTGACGAAGAGGTTTGCAGTTTCCTTGCTCCGTTGCCGTGTCGGGACCACGACGAAATAAGCCCCTCTGGGTTTGATCGCGGCGTCAGTCAACCGCACCAGTCTTCCTTGCTGCAACAGGTCTTCCACGAGATGTGTCCAGCCCAGCGCGATCCCCTGACCGTTGAGCGCGGCATAGATCGCTTCGGTGTAAAAGCTGCAACGCAATCCCAGCGTCTTCTTGGGGACCACGATGGAAAATGACGAGAGCCACTCATTCCAGCCGGTCCATGTTGGATCATCGGTTTCATTGGAAATGAGGGAATATGAGGTCAGGTCCGCCGGGGTTTTGATGCGCCCGTCTACGCCGATGTATTTTGGGCTGCAGACCGGGAAGACTTCGTCCTCGAACAGCAATTCCGCATGAGCATCCGGCCACATGCCATTGCCGAATCTGATCGCGACATCCGCCTCGCCCAACTGGAGGTTTGGCATATTGTCCTGAGAGAGGATACGGAGATTGATATAGGGATACTGGCGCGAGAACTCTGAAATTCTAGGCATCAACCAGAAATGCGAGAATGCGACCGTCGCAGAAATGGTCAGCTCGTCGCCCGGTGCGTCCTTGCGAAGGTCAGTAACAGCTTCCGCGATGAGGTTGAAGGCATCGCTGGTGGCCGCCGAAAGTGCCTTGCCCTTGTCCGTCAAAGCCACTTTCCGGTGCAGACGCATAAAAAGAGCGAAGCCAAAATCCTTCTCGAGAAGATGGATCTGGCGACTGACTGCAGCCTGGGTGACGCCGAGTTCTTCGGCAGCCCTCGTAAAGCTCGACAACCGTGATGCCGCTTCGAATACGGTAAGTGCCGTCAATGATGGCAGCTGTTTCCTCAAGCTTTTCACTCTTCACTCCGAATTCGCTGAGCGGCGGCCAGAGTTTCCCATCACTTCAGGTAATGTCAATGGCGCACATTTTTGCAGTTGAACCAGCGCGATTTGGTGCGATTCTAAGGACGCTTGATCCATAAGGAAACATTATGCTCAATACGCTCGCATCGCCGATCTCCTCCTTGCTCGACTCGCGTATCAAAGGGCACTCTCTTCCGGCTGGACTTTATACTCGCGAGGACGTCTTCCAGGCGGACCTGGACGTGTTCTTTTCCAGGCACTGGATTCATGTTGGTCTTGAGTGCGATGTTCCCGAAGCTGGAGATGCCGTGGTCATCGACATCGGATCGACAAGCCTGATCTTGCTGAGGGATGATGACAACGACATCCGGGTAGTTCGCAACGTTTGCCGTCATCGCGGCGCACGACTGCTGGACGCAGGGTCAAGCGTCATTTCCAAGCTGGTGTGTCCCTACCACCAATGGACCTACGACCTTTCGGGTGAACTCAGTTATGCGCCGCACATGGGAAAAGACTTTGACAAGAGTTGCAGGCGCCTGAAGCCGGTCAACTTCAAGTCGATCGGCGGCCTGATCTATATCTGTCTTTCCGACAATCCTCCGGAAGATATCAAGTGGCTGGAGGAGGTCATGGCTGGGCGGCTAGCGCCCTATGATATCCGGAACGCCAAGGTCGCACACCATCTGGATGTCATCGAGAAGGGCAACTGGAAGCTCACCATGGAGAACAACCGGGAGTGCTATCACTGCTCTGCCAACCACCCGGAATTGTGTGTTTCGTTCGTCGATCTTGACTTCGGATATGATCCCGACAGCCTGAGCCCGGAGGACCGGGAAGAGGCGGAAGCGCATTTCGCCATGTACAGCGAGCGCACCAAAGGCTGGGAGGCCGACGGATTTCCATCGTCTACGGTCGAACAGGTGAGAAATTGTGAAACCAATTTCCGCACCCAGCGCCTGATTATCGCCGGAGCGGGCGAGTCCCAGACGGAGGACTCGACCGCGGCCTCGCAGAAGCTTCTGGGGACGATGACCCGCAAGGATCTCGGCGACACGCATCTTTGGGGACACAGCAGCTGGTGTCACTTCATGGGCGACCATGCCGTGATCTCCATCGCAATCCCGCTTTCTGCCGACACGACCCTCATCCGGACGAAATGGCTCGTTCACAAGGATGCGATCGAAGGCGTTGACTACGATCTCGCCAAACTTACCCACGTATGGACCGAAACGACCAATCAGGACGCCGAGCTCGTTGCTCGCGCCCAGGCAGGGGTTCAGGACCCCGGCTATGAGCCCGGCCCTTATTCCAGGTTCACCGAAGTCGCGCTCGACGACTTCGCGACCTGGTACATTGAACGAATGCGCGCTCATGGCTACTGAGCTCCTTCTCAAGGCCGTGAACCAAACAAGCGGTGCGTATTGGGACCCGGAGACCGACGACGAACTCGTTTGCATCGATGTCCGTGACGAAACGCATGATGTGAAAAGTTTCACGTTCGTGTCGCCCGAGCGGAAACAATTCGAGTTCAGCGCCGGGCAATATTTCAAGTTCGAGCTCGGTCTCGACAACGAGGCCGATGGGCGCTGCTACAGCGTCTCATCGTCGCCACTTCGCAAGAACGCCATTACTGTCACGGTGAAGCGTGTACCGGGTGGAAAGGTATCGAACTGGCTGCACGACAATCTGATCCCGAACACGACCGTCCGCGCGTCGGGGCCACTCGGCCGGTTCATCCGGCCAGCGGCGAAGAAGTACCTTTTCCTGTCGGGCGGCTCAGGGATCACGCCGCTCATGTCGATGGCACGGGAACTTGCTGACACGGCGGAGACGACCGATGTCATCTTTCTCCACGCGGGTAGAACTCCAAAAGATCTTATCTTCCGCGAAGAGATTGCAAACATCGCCCGACGCCTCAAAGGGTTCAGAATTCTGCTGCTTCCCGAGGACATCGGAACCGAACGAGGTTGGCCGGGCATTTCCGGCCGTATCACCAAGGAGTTCCTTGCACTGGCCGCACCCGATATCTCCGACCGCGTCGTCATGTGCTGCGGACCTGCGCCGTTCATGGCGGCCGCGAGAAAGATCAGCGTCGAAATGGGTGTTCCAGAATCCAACTACCTTGAAGAAAGCTTCGACGCCGCTGTCATCGACGAAGCCCCAGCGCCGGCCTTCGAGGCTATCGAAATAAAATCGTTCAGTGTGCAGTTTTCGAGACAGGGGAAGTCTATTGACGTCCGCGCGGATCAGACGGTTCTCTCCTGCGCCAAAAAATCCGGTGTCAGGATTCCATCATCATGTGCCAGCGGCATCTGCGGGACCTGCAAGTCCAAGCTCGTGAGCGGAGCCATCGACATGAAACACGATGGAGGGATCAGGCAAAGAGAAATTGACGCTGGTTTCTTCCTGCCGTGCTGTTCCAGACCGCTAAGCGATCTCGTCATCGAACGCTAGACTGGCTCGTGCAGAAACCAAGTCAGAACGGAGCTGCGGGCCTTGTGAAAAGCGAGAACCGAGGATCATTGTGCAGGTTCATCGATCCGCCTGACGCGTCGACAGGATCACAGGCCGGATGTTTCCTTCAATGACCGCGCGCGCTCCGATGGGGGGATACCGGTCTGACGTGTCTTCCACGACGGTATAAAGCTTGTCGTCTCGAAATGCGCTAAATGTTCTTGTCGTATCCCCGTCGGCAGGCGCCACGTCCATCTCAAGGAAATCGTCCTCGGCTTCCGCGGCTACGACTCGGGCATCGGCAGCGGATCGAGCGCGAACGATGACTTCGCCCTGATTATCCGCATTATCCCAGCGCGGATCGGCTTCGTCGGCAATAGGCAGAAGGCGAAAAATTTTGAGCGTTTCCATGGTTGGCTCCGTCTGCACAGGTCTATTCCATACGAAACGTGGCGGCACCGGTTTTGTTGCAGCAGGATGTATCCCCTGAAGTCCGGCAGACAAAAATCGTCATGGAACAACTGTCACATTGAAACGTTAGGTTGCGCTATGACCACACCGTTTCCCTCTGTGACCATCGAAATCCAGCCTGCCGGAAAGTCCCGGAACATCGCGTCTGCCCCAGAGGCCGCCGAAGTTCTGTTGATGAACTGGCCAATTCATGACGGCGTCAAACTGAAGGCGGCAAGGCAGAAATGTCTTGATGCGCTGGATGGTAAGGTAACAGTTACTGAATGCCGCTCAGCGTTTATCGAAGCAGCCAAAGAGGCTCGCATATTTGTCGATTATCCGGTGAAGAGATCCTAGGTCACGTATCGAAGTTGCGCTTCAGAACGCCCGAGAACATCGGGTCGTTGGCTATATTGTCGGCGATTTCGGTGAGTTTTGGAAAGGATTGCGAGAATTCTTTCCTTCCGGGCCGCCAGTTGCGCATGACCGCGATATAAAGGTCGATCGCGCTGAAATCATTGCCGAGAAAACAGGGTGTATCGGCGACGTCTTCCACGTGTCCCCACAATGTTTTGCGATATTGATCGACAGTCCGCTTGTAACCGTCCTGTGCATCTTTCGGTAGTTGCCAGCGGGCAGGATCATCGCTGAATGTGGACGTCGGGTAGATCTCGCTGACGAGGTAAATGAGCCAGCGGAGAAATGCCGGCCGTTGACGGTCGCTGGTTGCAGGCGCAAGTTTTGCATCAGGAAACGCGTCGGCCAGATGAAGGATAATCGCCGCGCTTTCGGTCATGACATCGCCGTCCGGCATGATCAGCGTCGGAACTTGTCCGAGCGGATTCAATTCCAGCAAACGGTCGCGATCGGGGCCCGGCTCGAGATAGGGGATCTCTTCGAGTTCGAATTCAGCGCCGGCTTTGAGCATTGCCAATTCGATGACAACCGACCCGCAACCTTTCGATCCGATGAGAACATATTTGCTCATGACAACCTTTGCTCCATCAAGTTTTGGCGTCATCCTCGACATCGACTTCAGGCCGGTCGCTTCCCCTGATCGATTCCTGATGCCATGTGCCATCTGAGGTTTCATAGCTGATCTGGGCATCCTCGCCACCAATCTGCTGGCGTTTGGCTGCCTCCCTGGCAGCTCTCAACGCAGCGTCATGGGAGGGAAACTTTTCGGACCAGACGTCTCCGAGCTTGTAGGCCCAGCCGCCGTCATGGGCATGGACATGATAGGTGAGATGCATGAAAGTTCTCCATTTGGACCGACTGATCTGATTGCACGGTGCTGCTATCAGGCGAAAAGAAAATGAACCGCCGAAGATTTTGTTCCAGTCAAAATCGCGATCGACGGCAAAGTAAATCTTCAGTGATTTGTCGAACGAATGGCCGCAGGGTTTAATGTAGCACACTTATCTGGCGGTCGAACGAAAGGATAGGACATGTCCAAATCCAATGCAGCGCTTTCGGGCACATTCAGAATTGGCGGAGACATCGAGATCAATCGCCTCGGCTTCGGTGCCATGCGCATTACGGGTCCGGGGATATGGGGCGAACCGGCCGATCGTGCCGAAGCGATCCGTACGTTGGAGCGCCTTCCCGAATTCGGCGTGAATTTCATCGATACCGCCGATTCCTACGGTCCTAACGTCTCCGAAGAGTTGATCAAGGAAGCGTTGCACCCCTATGGCGATATGTTGATCGCAACGAAAGCTGGGCTCGCACGCACGGGCCCGAACCTGTGGACGCCGCTCGGTCGACCGGAATATTTGATTCAGCAGGCCTATGCCAGCTGCCGCCGGCTTGGTGTGGAACAGATCGGTCTCTGGCAATTGCACCGGATCGACGCGAACGTGCCGAGAGACGAGCAGTTTTCGGCGGTAAAGAAGCTTCTTGATGATGGTGTAATCCGTCATGCGGGCCTGAGCGAGGTATCGGTTGCCGACATCAAGTCCGCATCAAAGCATTTCAAAGTGGCCACGGTCCAAAACCGGTACAACCTTGTCGATCGAACCAGCGAGGACGTGCTCGACTATTGCAGCGAAAACGACATCGGTTTCATTCCGTGGTTCCCGCTTGCAGCGGGCGATCTGGCAAAGCCCGGATCTCTTCTCGACAAGATAGCCTCAGCTCACGAGGCCGGTCCAAGCCAGATCGCGCTGGCCTGGGTCTTGAAGCGCAGCCCGGTGATGCTGCCTATCCCGGGTACGTCCAGGGCGGTGCATCTCGCGGAAAACGTCGCGGCCGCGGCAATCGAACTTTCCAACCAAGAATTCGCTGCGCTCGATGCGGAAGGGAAGGCGTGGAAGGCGGGCTAATCAGTCCGGGGCCAAGCATGTTCTGAAGGCGATCAAGCAGCGGGGCGCTGGCCGGCTATGATTTTCCGGTGCGCTTCATCCTGTGAGAACCACCCAGCGCAAGCGATTGATTGCTTCACGATTGCGGCAATCGGTGGCCTAGAGAGCACCTTGAACCCGAGACAACGACCTACCTGGCACCCGAATTCGACCCGCCCCTTTCGAACAAGAGCGTCATGAACGCCGCAGCATCACCTCGACGGGCGGTCCGTTGCGAATGGTCTGGTACACCACGCAGTAGCGTTCGGTAAGCTTGAGGAGCTGGTCGAGCTTGTCTTGCGGTGCGTCCGTTTCAACGTCGAAGAATAGGCGAATTTGGGCAAAGCCAACTGCAGCATCCTTGGCAACGCCGAGGGTACCGCGGAAATCGAGATCCCCTTCGGCCGAGACGGCAGCCGATTGAAGCGGAATCTCCAGCGCCGTCGCCACTGCCTTCATGGTCACGCCCGCGCAGGCAACGAGCGCTTCGAGCAGCATGTCACCGGAGCACAGTTCCAGGCCGGTCCCCCCAGTCGCGGGATGCAGGCCCGCAACAGCGAGAAGGCGTCCAGTCTCCACTCTGCAGGCGATATTTTGATCATCGAGCGTTCCGTACGCCTTCAACGTGATATATGCGTCCTTCGGATCGGTTTTGTAACGCTCCTTGATCGGCGCCTGAATGGCGCGCAGTGTGGCAGCATCCATGGGTGGCCCTCCTTTTTTCGACGGCCGTTTTGGCATTTCACATGTCGGGAAGTATTGTAAGGGAAGACGTGTGTTGAGGAAAGCATGACGGTGAAGCGCGGTGCAATGCAAATAGCCCCGAGCGGTAAGGGAGCATCGCTGCGGTACGTATCACTTGGTTAATGGCGCGACTATAGAGAGTTGCAGACCCTCAGGTTCAATCCGAATGCGCGTTTTCAGCATCTTCAAGCGTATGTGGTCCGAAATCGTATAACGTGCGGAACTTGATCGAAACACGGCGGCCAATTCCGTTAGCTAACTCAGTGCGCAACCAATACGGCTTCAACCGTTAAGCCGGAACAATGTGAGAATCCCTGCGTGACTATTAACGCAGTACACCAAAACTCTTTGTCCTCTCGTTTATGGTTATGCTATCTAACCTCACTATAGGGGTGAGGAGACGCAGATTTTGTCCCAACTTTGGAGTTGGCTCTTGCGCCCGAAGGCGTCGAGTAACGAAGCCACGAGGGCATCCTCAGGCCATTTCGTTGCTGGCGAGGCATGTCTCGTAGAGCTTTTGGCAAACACGGCTGAACTCGTGTCATTTTATGATCGCAATCTTCGGTTGACGCACCACTCAGCAAACCTCAAGAATATCGGCGGCCATGCGCCAGCGACAGGAATCCCTGTCTGGGAGGTCTATCCGAGCTTTCTCGATTCTCAGCTCCGCGCAGAACTGGATCGCGTGCTTCGGGGTGCCCCACCGACAAATGTTGAGTTGGGGGACTCGCAAAGCCAGGTGCAAGGTTCCGTTTTTGTCTTCGGCGCTGCAGATGGACTCGCAATTATTGAAAGAACGACGGAGCGCCGTAAGCCGAGCTCGGTGGAAATGCAGGAGCGTATAACGCTCTTGCATCAGGCATCGCACGACGCGCTGACCGGATTGGAGAATCGACGGCGATTCAGCGAAAGCCTGCAGCGAACCCTCTCGGGTATCGATGGATCGAAGGAAAAGGCGGCCCTGCTGCAAATCGATCTCGACGACTTCAAGGCGGTCAACGACACCCTCGGTCATGGAGCGGGCGATACGTTGCTTCAGCTCGTCGCAGACCGCATCCGGAACGAGTTGCAGGAAGGCGAATTCGCATATCGATATGCTGGGGATGAGTTTGCCGTCATTCAGTCGGGAAAGGAGCAGCCCGCTGAAGCCGAACGCCTGGCAGCATCGTTGGTCGATACACTTAAGGCACCGTTTCTCATCAACGGCATTCCCGTCTTCATCGGCGCGAGTATCGGGATCGCTTTCGGACTGGAGCATGGAACGGAGAGCGAGCAATTGATGAAGGCCGCGGACATTGCTCTCTATGCAGCCAAACGAGATGGACGGGGCTGCGCGCGAATCTTTAACCGCTCGATGCTGCTCCTGCTTGAACAGCGCGAAAATTTACGACGCAGCCTACGGGCCGCCCTCGCACATGGTGAACTCTATCTGGAGTATCAACCGATTTTTCGGCCCCCTTCATCGGTAGTTGGCTTTGAAGCGCTATTGCGATGGCATCACCCCGAATTTGGAATCATTCCCCCGAGCGTCTTTATACCGATCGCCGAAGCCGACGGTATCATGGATCACATTGGGCGGTGGGTACTCGAGCAAGCCTGTCGCCAGGCAAGGACATGGCCGTCTTGGATGACCGTCGCCGTGAACCTGTCACCAGCGCAGTTCCTTAGCGGTGCACTCACAGATACGGTTGCGCAGGTCATAGACGCGGTTGGGATCCGGGCCGACCGGCTTGAACTTGAAATAACAGAGACCGTTCTCCTAGAGAAGACCGTCGACAATCTCGACACATTGAATACCCTGAGTGTCTTGGGGATCCGCATTTCCCTTGATGATTTTGGTACCCGATATTCCTCTTTGAGTTACCTCAAGAACTTCCCGTTCGATACTTTGAAAATCGACCAATATTTTATAGATGACTTGGAAACCGACCAAAAGAGCCAAGCGATCGTGCGATCGATCATAGGCTTGGCACATGGTCTTGGAATGAGCGTAACGGCTGAGGGAGTTGAGACGCCGGGGCAAGCGAGTTGGCTGATCGAGGAGGATTGTGATTATCTTCAAGGCTATTTACTTGGGCAGCCAATGGCAGGTGAGGTGACGCGCGATTTCATCAGGCGGTCCGCACCGACCCCAGTGGGTACAACTGGGGGCCGGAATCGCGCGATGTAGGGCTTGGAACCTGCGCTGCAGGAAGGTTCAGCTTGGGGAGGGGCGAATGCAAAGATTTGTGGTGAAGCTACGCCGGATCAGGTATCCGATACCATGCCGCCGGGGACTGCGCTTGCTTCGGTCGGCTCTATGCGGATAAAACTAAGTGGGGAACGCGAATGACTGTTACCGCAAAGCACGTAGCCGGCGAAGCTGTTTTTGAACCTGTGATCCAGTTCGACATGGATATCAAAGCGTTCCTCTCGGCGTGGTTTCACTGCGACCACATAGCGACTTATCTGGCGCGCATGATCAGCCACAACAGATCCGATTCCGTGCGGCATTCAAATCTGTTTTCTTCTGCATTCAATGAATTATTGGAGGTGGCCTTTCGCACGCGCCATCCCGGCGGTGACTTGGCCTGCAGGGTGTCTCGTCAAGGCGGGACGGATAGGATCGAATTGACCTTCCCATGCACGCGGGACGAGCGACAGTTCTATGAAAATGCGGTGTCGCAGGCTGCTGGGTCCGAAGCTCGGGAGCGATACCTCAACTCAGTATCCGGCGATGTCGCGCCCAGCCGTGAAGTCGTGCTCCTGGAGCTGGCTGTTACCTACAACGCGACGTTGCAGCTTAAGCAGGCCGACGCGAATATGATCACGCTCCTGGTGGATCTCTCACTTGAGGAGCTGCCACATTGACTCCATACGACGCTCTTCCGCATTTTAAAGCGCGATATGACTCGAACAACCAGGAGTTTTCGATTTCAGGGGTGGTAAGGCCCCAAACGATTGATGAGCTTGCACCCAGTATAGCGCTGTTGAAGGATTCCATTAATCGCGTCCGCGGTGTCCTGTACGTGAACATCAGACGCTTGACGCAAATGAACAACACGGCATTTCATGCGTTCTCACGCGTCATCATCGATGCCTGTCGAGCTCACCCCGATCTCAAGTTCGTGGTTGTCACATCAAGCGTCGTCGGATGGACGACGCAAAAATTCGGCCGCTTAAGCGGAATTGAACCAAACATCACCGTCGAGGAGTACGACAGCGAGTTTTATCCTGGACAGAGTTTCCTAGAAGAAGGCGGATTCATTCCGATTCTTCGTACGCAGACGAAGATGACCTGGCGGCATGAGCGGACGATCCTGCCACGCCATGGCATGCAAGCCGGTATCGTCATGGCCGACATTTGCTGCGGAATCGGTGATTTCGCCGTGCTCGTGCAAAAGGAGTTCCAACCGTCGCGAATCGTTGCCCTTGACCACTCCAGATCAAGTCTGGCCTATGCGCGAAGCGTGGCGGCAGCGTTCCATATACGCGGTATTGAATACACCTACGGCGACGCGTCAGAGATGCTGCTGGATGAAGATCAGTTTGATTTGGTGACGTGCCGGCATTCGCTGCAGATATTCAATCGGCCCGAACTCATCCTGAAGGAGCTTTATCGGATATGCAAACCGGGTGGGCGCGTCTATGTCACCAATGAAAAGAATTCGCACTGCCTCGGCGAACCGCGCTCCGAGAGCATTCAGTGGACATACAACGAGGTTGCGAAGCTGTTTGAGCATTTCGAGATGGACGTCGAGCTCGGACCGAAGAGCCGACGGTATCTGATGGAGGCAGGATTCGACGATGTTCAAGTCGAATCGTTCATGGTCACTAACCTAGACGGCGATCCTCAGGACTTCGCCGATATGATCGCAGCGTGGGAAAGCGTCTATGCTGGCGACATGGCCATCAACCGCGGCGCTGCTCCGGACTTCGTCGAACGGTTCCGGCAAGGTTTTCAGGACCATATCTTCGCGGCGCTTCACCCCAAGGGCTATGCCGGCTGGCCGATCTGGGTCGCATCCGGGCGAAAGCCGCTATGAGCGCCGACGGCGAGCAAACGCAGCGCTTCGGTCTGCGCTCCTTCCGCGCAAAGTTCGTGTTGGTCGTCGGCGGCGCAGTTTTGTTCGATCTCCTTGTTAGCGGCGGGTTGGCGCTGTGGAACGTGCAAAAGCTGTCTCAGGACGCGGCTTTGGAAGTCGGTCAAGGTTTGACGACCACAAACCAGGAGTATATTCGCTCCTACGCCGAATCGACTGCTTCGCGCGTTGATCTTCTGGTCGACCGGGTACATGCGGACGTCAAAACGTTAGCTGGAGTTATTCAAGCGCAGATCGACGAGCCGGCGAGGCAAGAACAGATAGGAACGACTCTGGCGCGGCAAGCTCCTGGTTCTGTGACGGTGGTTTACAACCCACAAGGCGATTGGGCGCAGAACCTGCCCGGGGCACCATCCGTGGTGAGCGTCTGGGGCTATTTGCTAGGTGCAAATCACGCCCCACGTGACGACGTCCAGCAGGCGATCGACAACAGTGCCGTGCTCGATCTCGTTGCACCGAGCCTATTGGCCGGCGGATCATCCAAGCTGCAGATGTACTATATAGGTCCAAAGGAATCGCCGATCTTCAGGACCGCGCCCTATACCGAACAGGCCCAGACATTCGACCGGCTCTACCCCGGCCATAACAAGGCCGATTTCTGGGAGTTTTTCTTTCCAGGAATCTATGGTTCCTGGCAACAATGGGCCAGCGATCCAGCCTCCCGCCCGGTCGCCGACGATATCACGCAGACAGCACCCTACACCGATGCCATCACTGGAAAGCTGATCGTCAGTTTTTTTCATCCTTTGTGGACAAAAGACAGGACCGGCGTCGCCGGTACAGCAGGGGCAGATATCACGCTCGACCAGCTCGCTGAGATTGTCGAGAACGTGAAGATCGCTGGAACCGGGTTCGGCTTCCTGACGATGTCGAACGGTAATGTGTTAGCGATAAATCCGGCCGGTGAGGCGATCATCGGCCTCAAATCATCCAGCGACACGGGTACGCAAGGCGTTACCGGCTTGGAGAGGTCCCTTCGGCACAGCACGCAGCCAGCCATCGCTGCGCTGCCTCTCGACCAGGACAATGACGGCGTCATTCAGCATATTATGCTCGATAACCGGGGTGAGAGCGTTCCTTACATTGTCGTTCTCAAGAGATTGCGATCAACAAATCTCTGGAGTTCGGGGCCCATAAAGCCGGAAACAATGTCGGTCGGGATCGTCGTTCCGGAACGGGAGATTTATGCCGCATTATTTGCGGCTCAGGACGGTATTTCTCGAGCAACAAACCGTATTCTGATCTACCAGATAATTGCAATCGCGGTCTCGCTCTTGATCGTTTTTGCAGCGGTACTCGGAATTTCAAAGCGGATCACGGCGGGTTTGAGCGCGCTTGCCAGTGCCGCCCGACGGCTTCAGGCCAAGGACTACTCAGTTCGAGTGAACATTCCCACGCGCGACGAAGTTGGAGAAGCAGGTGCCGCGTTCAACCGAATGGCCGAACAGATCAGCTTTCATACGGAAAACCTTGAGCGCCTGGTTGACGAACGAACCAGCGAACTTGAGGGCGCAAATCAAGAGATTTCCGCACTAAATAGTAAATTGCAGGACGAGAATCTACGCCTCGGGGCAGAACTAGCCGTCGCCAGACAAATTCAGTTGATGGTGTTGCCGAGGGCGCACGAGCTTGAAGCGATCCCTTGCATCGAAATCGCCGCCTATATGCGGCCGGCCGACGAAGTAGGCGGCGACTACTATGACGTCTTGCAGAACGGGTCACGCGTCAAGATCGGAATCGGCGACGTGACCGGTCATGGACTGGAGAGCGGCGTGTTGATGCTGATGGTCCAATCGATTGTACGCGCATTACAAGAAACGGGTGAGGGCGATCCACGTCAGTTTCTAGATCGGCTGAACAGAGCGATATTCAAGAATATAGAGCGCACGAACACCGACAAGCATCTCAGTCTGGCCTTCCTCGACTATGAGGATGAGCGGATAACGCTGTCCGGCCAACATGAGGAGGTTCTCGTCATTCGAGCGGGCGGAGCGGTTGAACGTATCGACACGCTCAACTTGGGCCTACCGGTTGGTCTCGAACTCGACATATTGCCGTTCGTTGAAACGCACGCCATTCCTTTCAGCAGCGGCGACGTGATTGTGCTCTACACCGACGGCGTGACCGAGGCGGAGGACCTGGAAGGGACATTCTACGGTATCAACCGCCTTTCCGAGAGTGCACGCCAACGTTATGGTGGCACCGCCGAAGAGATTAAAACTGGAGTTCTTGAAGATCTTATGGCCCATATTGGAACCCAAAAGATACACGACGACATCACTCTCGTGATTATGAGGCATAAATAACGATGACAACACTGTTCGGTACAGCCGACCTTGCTATCGGCATGAATGAGAGCGTTAGCCGCGTTCGGTTGTTCGACGGACCTCTCGACATCAGTTGGCACCATTGTGCCACAACCTCGGACTTTATTGCCGATCTCTTCGCACTGCGATTTCAGTCGTCTCGCAACGACTACAAGGAAGTTCGGCACAGCGTCGGGTATCTTGTCAACGAGCTTATGGAGAATGCGGTCAAGTTTCGCGCGCCGGGTGAGATCATGGTCGAGGCATCGATGGATGCGGAGAGTTTCAAGGTCAAGATTTCGAACGTCGTTGATAGTGAGACCGCCGCCGAGTTTCAGAGCCTTTTGTCAGAGATCACGGTGGGAGATCCAGCTGAACTCCTTATCCAACGGCTCGAAGCGAATGCTGCAGATCCCGAGGCGACAGGCTCCGGTCTCGGGTTGTTAACATTGATGAGCGACTATGGCGCTCGGCTGGCCTGGATATTCAGTCCAGCCGACGAAACCGACGTGGTCTCTTTGGAAATATATGCTTCCCTTCCGATCTCACAAATTTATCATTAAGCGAAATGAATTCAAATATGGAAATCAAAACAGAACAGTATCGCGTGTGGACCGAAGGGAGCGACATCCATTTCGATGGAATTATGCGGCTGGCCAGTTCTGAGGCGTATGCACCAATTTTGTCTTTGATGATGAGCGTTCTGGCTTCGACGCCGCCCTCCATCACACTCAATCTGTCAGATCTTGAATTTCTCAACTCGTCCGGTATCAACCTGCTGGCGAAATTCACAATAGAAGTCCGCAAGCATCCAAACGTTCACCTTGTTGTTCGGGGAACTTCTGAAACGCCATGGCAGTCTAAATCGTTGCCAAATCTCAAGAAACTACATCCGGCATTGGAACTTCTCGTCCATTGACTGGGGAGAGGACGTCGTTCTCATCACGCAATAGCGGACGATTTAACCTTTCTGAAGATGGGCCGCAATGGCGGAGAGAGTAACCCGGTCAGGCACTCCTATGGCGCGATGTTTGGAAACCAGTGCTCAGTTCAATTGTTGCAGAGTGTAGTGTTCTCAGTCGTTCGACGATCACACCAGGCCGAGATCTGCACGGCCGCTACCATCATCCGGGATATCATATATGGAGCCGTTTGCCGAAGAGGCTAGACGGTGAGGTTGAAATAAAGCAAGTTTCTCCAAATTCTATTGATTGGAGGACGTATTGGCATCCTGGCGTGTGATCTATGTTGACGATGAGAGTGATATTCGCGAGGTCGCCGCAATGGCGTTGGAACTGGATCCTGCTTTCGAGGTGAGAACCTGTGCGGGCGGCCAGGAGGCTCTTGATGCAGCAAGGGCTTGGAACCCGAATCTGATACTGCTCGATGTCATGATGCCCGGCATGGACGGTCCGATGACCTTAGGGGAGCTGCGTCGGGACGCAATCACCCAAGACATACCGGTTGTCTTCATTACAGCAAGAACGCAGGCGCGCGACGTCGAGCGCTTTCTGCAACTGGGCGCGGCGGGTGTCATCGCGAAACCGTTTGATCCAATGGCATTGGCGGGAGACGTACGCAAATATCTTCAGGCGAGCTGAACATGGAAGACAAACTCGGTCAGTTGCGCCGGCGTTTTCTTGAGCGCTGCAAGGCAAATCTTCCTGTTCTTCAGGCCGGTCACTCATTGCTCGACGACGCGACAGGCGATGAGCAGAAGGATTTTTTAGCGCTTGTACACTCGCTGGCTGGGGCCGGTGGTATGTTCGGCTTTCAAGAGATCAGTAACGCCGCAATTGAACTTGAAACGGTCCTTCGTGACGAGGACGGACCGATCGACGTGGTGGCAGCCCACGCTCTACTACGTCGTCTCGTGACAGCAACATGCGCCGCGCTCCAGGACGTCGAAAAGTCCTAAATCACTTGGCCTGCTTGGCAAAACCCTTGCGGGTCATCTCGCCCCAGCCGGTGCCGCCGCGTGCATATTGCCACATGCCTTTCAGGCGCCAGTAATTGTTGAGCTGGCGGTAGCCAAAGTTCTCCAGTATCGCTGCCAAGGTCAGAATAACCAGATCCCGTGCCCTCGGAAAACGCCGCAGCTCGGCCTCTTCAAGGATCAGGGACATGACACTGATAAACACGCCGTAGGTAAACACCAGTGCGGTGAAAGCAAGAAGATAATCGACGGCAAGAATGCCAAGCAGCCAAAAAGCAGGCATCAAAATATAGCCGAGGACTTCGATGACCGGTCCGATGACATCAACCAGCAATATGTGGCCAAAGCCAAGAAAACCAATACGGCCATAGCGCGGATTGAAGAGCATCGAGCGATAGCGGAAGAATACTTCGAGCGAACCCCGCTGCCAGCGGGCACGCTGGCGACCGAGAACGTCAAGGGACTCGGGAGCCTCTGTCCAGCAAACGGGCTCCGGAATAAACTCGATCCTGTAGTCGCGGCGATTATCCCGCATGTGACGATGCAATTTCACCACAAAATCGAGGTCTTCGCCCATCGAACCCTTTGTGAATCCTCCCACTTCTACGGCCTCACGACGGCGAAAAAGACCGAACGCTCCGGAAACCAGCATCAGGCTGTTGATGCGGCTCCAGGCCAGCCGGGCCATCAGGAACGCCCGAAGGTATTCGACGATCTGCAGCAGAGGCAGCAGCTTTCGGGGCAGGCGCACGTTCGAGACACGTCCGCCACTCACCTCGGAGCCATTGGCGATACGAATGGTCCCGCCGACGGCAATGGTCCGCACAGGATCATCCACGAACGGATGTACAGCACGGAGCAGCGCATCCGGTTCGAGAATTGAATCCGCGTCGATGACGCAGAATAACGGCGCACGGGAAACGTTGATACCGGCATTCTGGGCGTCGGCTTTTCCACCGTTCTCCTTGTCGACCACGAACAGGCGGTTACTGAATTGCGACGCATAGATTCCCCGGATCGGCGCATGAGACAGCGCCTCTTCGTACGGCCGGGTCACCAGCTGAAGTTGATACGCCTCCTTCAATCGATCCAATGTCGCATCGCGCGAACCGTCATTGACGACAATTACCTCATAGGCCGGGTACTCCAGCGAAAGTAGCGAACGCACGCTTTCAACGACATTCATCTCTTCATTGTAGGCGGGGACGACAAGCGCTACCGGCGGTGCAACATCGCTGTAGCGACGCCACAGCAGTGTCGCCCTGGCGACGGGAGGACGGCGGGAAAGCGCCAACGCTGCCAGCACCAACTGCAACAAATAGACTGCCGTCTGCGCCAGACCACAAGCGATGACGAACCACGCGATGATTGTGGCACTGCCGGTAGTCCAGGGGAGCCAATTGTTCATTATGCCTCGTACCCTTCCTCGGCGAGCAGAAGTGCGGCGGTCCGCTGACTGCGAGGTTTACCGTTTCTTGCAACCTCCGCCAGAACGCTGCGGCCCTCAGTGCCCAGATTGAAGAGCGCCTTGCTGGCCGCGTACCGAACCAGCCATTCGTCATCCTCAAGGAGCTCGCTCAGTTGCCTACTGGCGGTATCGAGGCCAATGCGAGCTGCTGCCGCTGCTGCTTCTGCACGAACTTGCCAATCTTCGCTCGAGAGCGCACGCACAACCGTAGCGGCTCCTGCCGGGTGTGCGAGTTCGCCAATCGCATGGATGGCTGCAGCACTGACTTCCGGCTCGCCATCTGCTACGGAGGCGGCAAACAAGGGCAAGAGCGAGTAATCGCCCGAAGTTCCAAGCGCCTCTATCGCTGCGGCCTGTACAATCGACGGTGTATCTCTCGATGTCAGGATTGTTCTCAACTCATCTGATCGATCCGACGGAAGGCGGCGAAACAGACCAACCAGACGGCGCGATGCCAGGTCCCCCACTCTCAGTTCGTCCAGCAAATCCGACAGCGGCATGGTGCTGCCGCCAGCGACAAGGCCGATTGCCGCCGCAAGGCGTACGTCTGCCGATCTATCCTTCAGCGCTCTCTGAAAAGCCGCCAATGTGTCGGAGCCGGGAAAAAACGGCAGAGCCTCGACCGCATGAATTCGACGGGTTTTATCGCCCCGGGTGACACGCGAAATGAGCTCTTTGGCAACCCCTGCTGTGGTCAGGACATTGACGAGACTTTCGTGTTCGTCACCCCGCATGAGGTTGAGGAATTCGAGCGCCAAATCGACAGTAGTTGACATGGGAACTGTGGCGACTTTGCCCAGAAAAGCTTCTTGATCGCCGTCTTCGGTGAAGGTGAGGAAAGCAGGAAGTAGCCGCTTACGGGCCTGTTCGCGACGATCCTGCCTGTGTGCTCGAAATAGACGCGCCGCCACCAAGCCCACCATCACCAACAATGAAATGGTGGCAAGAAGGAGGGACGAAATCCAGAGGCCGTACAACATCAAAACCGCCAGGTCATGCCAACGCCGTAAACGTCGCGATTGTAAGCATTCTCGCGTTCTTCGTGGGCGAAGTTGGTCCGAAGGGTCACCTGTTCGTTGACGTCGAATGAAAGTCCGCCGAAAACCGATCGCGTTGGGATCATCACGCCGTCAGAGGGCTCCAAGGCGTCAGAGTAACCGGCAAAAACGCGCAAGCGATCGACAACGGCCCAGTCGACGCGGGCAAGGTACCCTCCCGCATGGTGCTGTTGTTGATCGAAGACGTTGATCCACTTGGCTGTCAGCACCAGTTTTTCCGACCACAGCGACTGCTGCAGTCCCGGTGAAATCGTTTCGACATTGCCGTCGCTATAGCGTTCGAATTTAAGATCAAGCGTCGCCGACAAAGGTCCGAAACGCTCGCCTCCCTTTGTAACGACGAAGGCTCCGCCACCGCCGATGGCGTATTGCGGCAAGAAATTCGCGTCGGGTGTCACTGAGGCGGCTGCGTATCCGGAGAAAAGCTCGCTGAATTTGTGCGCGATGCCAAGCTCGGCCTGCTGGTCGTGATGATCGAAGCGCGTGGCCGCAAAGAAACGGGCAGTCAGTGTGGTATCAGGGCCGAACGCGCGCGATAGCGCGACGCTGGCCTCCGACCAGTCCGGTTGCGATCCGGTCAAGGTGCTATAGTTGCCATCGATGTCGAGCCGCCAAAATTTCGGCGTGGGCGCTTCGAGACGCTGGCGAACGTCCGCCGATTCCGGATCGAGTATGTGTGCTTTCTGGTAGGCTTCGAGCGCCGCGTTTTCGCGCCCACGCGCCCGGCGAGCATCCCCTAGGCCGAGAACGGCATCGACATCGCTGCCATCGGAGGCAACAAGGGCTGCAAAAGCCGCTTCCGCTTGGGCGGTGTGCCCCTCGAGAAGCAAAACCCGCGCCCGCAATCCCTCGATTTCTCGGTTATCCGGTGCCGCTGTGGAGAGTAACTGCAACTGAGCCGCAGCCTGTTCAATATTGCCTGTCCAGACCGACAACCGGACAAGGCCAATCCTGGCATCGAGCGAATTCGGTTCAAACGATAATGCTTTCTCAAAGCTCAGCCGCGCATCGTCGAACTTCTGCTGATACCCTTGCACCAGTCCCAGCGCGACGAGCACGTCGACATTGCGTGGATCGCGGTTCAACGCCTCGCGGTATAGAGCTTCCGCTTCGGCAAAGCGTCCCTCGGTCCGAAGTTTGCGTGCTGCGCCTATCCATTTAACAGCGGGATCCAGACGCGCGACAGTAGGCGTCTTCCGAGCAGGTTTGCCTGAATCTCGTGCTGCGGCATGTGGTCGTGCTTTCTCCGCTTCCGCTTTGGCGATGTTGACCCGCAGTGCGTCGGCGTCGGCGTCATTCGGCCGTTCTGTCAGAACCTGATCAACGAGTTGCTGCGCCCCCGCGAGATCGCCGCGCCTGAAGGCTATCTGAGCAAGTCCAAACTTGGCGTCAACATAAGCTGGTGATATCTCAAGCGTTCGCTTAAAGGCCGCTTCCGCGCCGTTCATGTCCCCTTGGGCGAGGAGTGTAAAACCCAGCTGGACAAAGACATCAGCGTTGGCCGGCGCGATTTTTGCTGCCTCCTCAAGCTTGGACCTTGCCTCGTCAAACTTTTTATGAAGCCGCGCCTCCACCGCTTCCTTGTAAAGGCGCTCGACATCGCTCGTCTGCGCGAGTGCCGATGCCGCACAAAAACTCAGCACAGCCGCCGCAGCGGTTCTCCAGGCGAAGCGTCGCGCCTGCATAACTACCGTCTCGCGGCAAGCAGCCGCGAGATACGCGCCAGCAGCTCGTCGGGAATAAAAGGCTTGACCAGATAATCATCCGCACCCCGATCAAGCGCACTGACGATATCTTTTTCGGCCCTTCGCGCGGTTAGCATGACCACTGGCACAGGTGAAAAATTCGGATCCTGCTTGACGCGCTTTAGCACTTCAAACCCGTCCAGGAGCGGCATCATCGCATCGAGAACGATCAGGTCGGGCCTTTCTGCCGCCATAGCGACGAGCGCGTCCTCACCGTTTTCAGCGCGAACCACTGAATAGCCCTTGGCCTTGAGCTTGAATTCAACAAGGTCAAGGAGCAACAGGTCATCATCGCAGATCAGGATTTTTGCTTTTTCGGTCATGCAGTCATCCAAGCCATCTTGTCTTTCAAAATGCCGAATCAGATTTCAAGTGTGCACTGCAGGATTATTGCTTTAGCCCGTGCAGGGCAAATCCGGAAAAAGATCGCCATGCAGGGAATGTGGAACGGAGTCTGTCGATCGTCGCCAGCAACGTAGGCAGTTTTCCCTGAAAACTGATTCTGCTACCGGATACTGTTATCTCATGGTTGAACCTATAAATCATCTTTTCCTTTGATGAAACCGGTACGTCCGACAGCACGACGGCATCCGCCGCAGAAAAGCGGACAAGCTCAGCTGTGCCCGTTTCCGAACGCACATAGCTCCGGTGAACTTCATCCGGGATGGGTCCATTTTCCAAGGCAATGACAATGTCGACGCCGTGTAAAACGCCCCAGGTCAGCCATGGCTCGGAGACATTCACGATCGCCTGATCTTCCGTGCGGTAGGACATCACCGCCAAGGATGAAATAAATGGCCGTATGCGTTCGATCGCTTCCTGCCCGTAAAGATCATCGGTCAGCCAGAATGGAACGACGACCTCGACCTTGCCACGCCAAAGGGCGTGAAGTTGTTTCAGCGTGTCAGACCAGTCATTCCACATAGTTCGCCGATCAAATGCATATGCCGGCAATATATACGGCTCGATATCATACTGTATGCCGGCAAGCCGCCCGCTTGGCGTCGCTGCTTCCTGGAATCTGGAGATAGCGCCTGTCCGCGCCAGTGCATTGTTTCTTCCATCGCCACGGATCATCCCGGGATCACCCTCAACGGCAAAGACCGCTATGCCAAGATCTGCTGCTTCCACCAGGAATGCCCCAAGCACCTCTGGCTGTGCAACTTGACCCGATACGATGTCGAGCTGAAGGTAAAGGCGATCAAGCTGCATCGATTTCGCCCAGGCAAGGACTTCGCCGGGTTTTCGCTGCCATTCTTCCGGTTTCCATACCCAGGATGCCAAGATAGCGGGTTTGGCAGGTTTCGCATCCGGTTGCAGAATGATTGACTTGATCTCGATCTTGCCTGCACTCTCCGGACACAGGACCACGATTTGATCCGCGTCATGTCTCGGCGTGTTAAGGCCAGACGAATTCAACCCCAGTGACAATTCCATCTTTGACATCTCGTTCCGCGGAAAAATCAGCGCAGTTGTTGGAGCGTCCGCTCCGGCTACAGTGGCTGCAAAACGGAATTCGCCGCGTGCGACACCCTCGATCGCGATGGTTTGGTCAAGACCTTGGGGAAAACGGTGCGCTCTTGGTTTCAGGATCGATCCGGCAGGTGCTTTGCCAGGCTTGCAGATCAACCGCAGTCCATAACCGTCCTTTTTGATAAACACGCGTTTTTCTCGCCCGAAGACGGTTGGATCCAACAGTGATAAAACGTTGACTCCAAATGGCAATAGGGCCAAACGCGGCAACGCATCAGCGTTGTCGCCACGCGCTCGTTCAGGGACAAAATGCCCGTCTTTTGTCGAACCTTCGATGACAAGGCTGGAGGGCTCTGTGGGGCTCTTGGCAATAAGACCCTCCCAAGTGACGTCCGCTCGCTTCATCACACTATCTTGTCTTTCACAGATACCAGGATTCAGTTCGTTCCTGAGCAAAACGGGATCTGAACTGCCTTTGCACAAATCGAGCCAATCAGCGTATGCCGATAGAGTACTCCCGACCAGCAAAGTGGCTTGCAACATAAGGATTCTGACGAGATGATGCATAACCGGACGTCGTTCACGTCTTCTCAGGGGTTCGCGACGCCACGCTTTTGGCCATGACATCGCGGATGACCTTGGCGACATCTATTTCGGTTGTCCTGGTCTTGGTCAACGCGGCCGTCACTTGCTGCTTGAGGGCCTCGCTTATGTCCATAGCCGAAAAAATTATGACAGCTGTCCCTGTGGGAATAAACGGAAGGAGGTCGGCGCCGGAACCATCCGGCAAGGAGAGATCGAGGATCACCGTTGAATAGTTATTGCCGGCCAAACGCTCCAATGCTTCGGCGCTTGTGGTCACCCCATCGATTGAAACATCATCGCCTATCGCCGCTGCAATGACTTCGCGGACACTGAGATCATCTTCGATGTGCAGGATTCTCGGCTTACCAGCAGATGTTTGGCAAGCCTTGCGAATGGCCAGAGCAAATCTCTCGGGATCGACGGGTTTTTGAATCCAGTCGACCACACCCAGGGCCGAGCCGTTGATTGCAGCTCTGGCTTCATCGACGATTGCAGAAATGACCACGACGGGCAGATGTTCTGTGGCTTTGTTTGCCCTCAAATCCCTAAATACCTCGATGCCGCTTTCGCCAGCAAGCCGAATGTCCAAGGTGATGGCTTTGTAGTTGTTTTCCCGAATGAGCCGTTTCGCCGATGCAACGCCGTGGGCGATATCGCAATCGATGCCTTCGTCTTGGAGGAGTATTTTTATCAGTCTGGCAACGTCGTGATCGTCTTCGACGACCAGAACCCGGTCCCATCCCTCGGTAACGAGAGGTGCCTGTAATTCGATTTGCTCGGCAATGGGAACGTCGACGTAAAAAGTTGTTCCCTGACCTGCCTGCGATTCGAACGAGAGTGCTCCGCCGAGGCGTTCGGCGATGGCCTTGGAAATGGAAAGCCCCAGTCCAGTACCGCCTTTTTGTTTGGTATCCGAAGAGTCCGCCTGTTCAAACTTGCCGAATATTCGGGTTCGGAACGCTTCGGGAATGCCCGGACCGCGATCACTGACGGAGACGCGAATGCTTTTCGGTCGAGAATCAAGGGATATCGACACGTCCCCGCCAGCAGGGGAAAACTTGATGGCATTGGACAGGAGATTGTTCATCACCTGGTGAAAGCGGTCGCTGTCGACGAGTACCTCTGCTCCTGGTGCATTGTCCTTGATCGTCCAGCCGATGCTGTGCTCGTTGAAATAGCCACTGTTTGCCTCGACGGCTTGATCAATGAGATGCCGCAAACCATAGGCTTGGATATGGAATGGCATACGGCCGGATTCGATCCGCTCCATGTCGAGAATATCGTTGATCAGCCTGACGAGGCGCTCGCTGTTGGCCTGGGCTATCTGAAGAAGTGTTTTGGCCTTGGGTGGAAGTTCGCCCGCCGCCCCGCCGGTTATCAAGCCCAAAGAGCCGCGGATCGACGTCAATGGTGTCCGCAGCTCATGACTGACTGTCGAGATGAATTCGTTCTTCATCTGCTCGGCCTGTTTTTGCGCAGTAATGTCGATCAGGAATCCTTCCCACAGCGTCTGGCCATTGTCATCCTGCCGAGGTTGCGCCTGACCACGCAGCCAGATTTCTGAGCCATTGCTCATATAATAAGGCGTCTCCAGATCCCAGGCAGTTGAGTTCACAGCGGCCTGCCGAAGCTTGGCCGTGACCTCTTCCTTATAGGCATCCGGCACCCTCGACATGGGATCGATACTGCCATTGACGAAATCCTCGGGCGAAACGCCCAAGAGCCGTTCCACGCCTTTCGAGACGAACAAAAGGGTCGGCTTTCCATCCGGCGAAATTTTTTGCTGGAAGAACATTCCCGGCGCATTATCGGTGACGCCTTGAAGACGTTCGACGGCGTCCTTCATCGAAGAAAGGGCCCAGCGACGCTGACGATCGCCAAGCACCAGAAGGCCCATCAAGATGGTCGCAGCAAAGTTGATTGGCAGTGTAAAGGGTAAAGCATCCTTCACCAGTAGCAGTGCGGTTTCTTTGGGCAACAGCAGGAGTGTGGGGAGCGGCAACAAGGTAGCAACGAGACCCAAGGCAACGAGATCCTGAAACTTGAGCGGACGATGCCTTGCCGTGAAATACCAATACAAGGCGCCACCGAGCGCTGTTACGACGATGCCCACGACACCGGGAAGTGCACCAGAATCAATCCACAAGCGTACGGCAATCACGATCGCAGCGGTAACCGTCACGCCGACAATGCCGCCGAATCCGGCAGACAATGCGATCACGACGCTTCGCGCATCCAAAAGGATGCCCGGCAAGATCTCCAGGGGCCCAGCCATCGAAAGAAAGCCAGCGATCCCGAAGATCAGTCCGATCACCAAACGCCTGGTCAGTGGACGGCGATCCAATCTGGACCCAAGCAGGGCTAGAAGCAACGCCGCAACGACGAGGACACTTGCACTCTGGATGAGGTGAATAACTGTTTCAAACGACATCTTGCTCTTCCCCTGTTCGCTCAGACGTTATCAGATTTTAAACTAACAAATCATCCTACATACTGGTTTTGCGTTTCGCTGTCAGATGGGGATTCTCCATGAAGCTGCTAACGATTTCCGGGCGCACCGTCGCGTAACTTGTAGATTATGACCCTTGTTGCACAAAGTTGCTTTTATTGTCACCTCTAGTTACAAATGCTTATTGACAAGGGGGATTTCCCTCGAGTGTCGTGTGCGCGATCTCCTGGCAGATTTCCATCATCTGTTTGATACTATTATATTATTGTTGTGAGAAAAATTAGTGCTGTCGCCTCCGTTAACTGAATGGTCACAAAACAGTTCGGATACGCTGTCATTTGCATCTTTCGATTTACATAAGTACTATATAATGGGCACGCTAAGTAATCATCGTCTGCTCGGAGGTATCAATCAACCGTTGGTATTGGATTGCGCTACGATAGCCCCTGATGTCCAATTCTAAACATGGTCGTTGGCACAATCGATGAGGTTGCTGGTCTATTATTGTTGCCTGGTGCAACGGGAATCGTCACGTCTTTGACGCGCATATGTTGTGATCTGGAGATAGGCATTTGTTCTCTCAATAAGGCGGGTTTTGTAGACGCGCTGGAAATGAATGGCTTTGTGCGATGAATGGTCCGCATAATCACAATCTTGTGGAGTTGGACTTGAACTGCGAAGCAGGGATGCTGTCCGCGATTCCGAACAAAGTCGGGCCGAGATTGGAAACGCCGATGGGGGGCGTAATTGATGTTTCCCGGCCTCCCGGCTCGCTGACATTTCATACCAATGCGGAATTCGCTACGGTAATTCTGGCCCCGTCACCCAATATGGAAGCGGCCTTTGCAAGCGATCGTTTGCAAACGTTCGACGCTGCCGTCGGAATGCTGGTTGTCAATCCATCGAATGTCGACCGGACGCTGAAATGGTCCACGACGAAACGGAATGCAGCAATTGCTTTTGGCGCCAGTGCCTATTCGGACCTTGCGTCATCCGAACTCGAAGGGGCCAACTGGGAACTGCGGCCGCCAAAATTCGGGCATATCGATCTACGGGCGTTGCGGCTCGCAAAAGCTATGGCCAGCGAAGTCTCTGCTTCCACAAGTAATCCATTATATCTCGATGCCCTCCTTACGGTGTTTGGTATTCATCTTCTGAGACACTATTCGAACGCCAAACTGCACTTGAAGGCTACCGCGTCCCGACGGCTGTCGGGACAAACGTCGAAGCGGACAGTAGAATATATGAACGAAAACTTGTCCGAAAACTTGTCGATTAACGATCTTGCGCGAATCTCCCGCATGTCTCCCAGTCATTTTATTCGGGCATTCACGCTGACGTTTGGCATGCCGCCACATCAGTATCTTGTAAATCTGCGCCTGAAAATGGCTGAAAAGCTCTTGATCAAAACCAATCTGTCGATTTCAGATATTGCTTTTCAAACCGGGTTTTCGAGTCAGAGTCATCTGACAAATACAATGAAGCGATTCAAGCATATAACGCCTGGCAAGATCAGAACCACTAACTGATCGCTTCAAGCATAAACCCGACTTGATCCGCTTTCGAATTATATCAAATCAAACCGAGTGCTAGGGGAACAAAGGATTCGGTGTTGCGCACCGTTGGCAGGCCAATCCAGCACAGGCGGCTAAACCGCCTGTTTACTTGAGCCATCGTGTCCAATTGATCTTCGTCTGTAGCAACAAGTCTCCGAAACCGGGACAATATTTAGCGATAAAGTAGATTAACCTCTTTTTGTTAAACCTAATCATTCCGTGGAAGCGCGATCCTGTAAAAGCGGCACTATAATGATATATTTTTGTCAAAAATTATGTTGTCAATTCCGAATGTGAAGCGGAGTGCGACATATCTTGTCACTGGTGGAAACTCAATTTGGTGCGTTCCGTAAACGTTTATGGCCGATAGCCCAAGTCGGCATAACCCGGTACCTGGGCGGAGGAATCAGCCGGCCAGGTGATTGGAAGCCGGCAATGTCCGGTCTATCCCAGTCCCTTGTCGATGAACTTAATCAAAGAATAAGTGCCGTTCTGGTATCGCTGGAGAAGCGACAACAGACGGCGTTGCCCGATCCGCGATGCGACCTTCTGCTTGCAACCTACGTGTTGGGCCTGACGACTCCTTTCTACAAAGGCCGACCGCCAGAACAGCATCTCGAAGCGATCCGAAACTATCTTGTTCGCGTGATGCCGTCCGAACGGGTGGCGGAGGCGCTTCTGGCGACGCCCGCCGACGGGGACGACTGGTATACGAGCTCTCTTGATCCGATCGAGGCGATTGGCCGCAAGGATGGGCACGCACTTTTCGTCCGATACGTTGGTGCCGACCGCACCGCGGCAATTCAGACCAATACTCTGGACCGGAAATGAATGGCGGTTTCAGAGGAGAACCAGCCGTGACCGATTTGAAAGGGACTGCTAAATGACGCATTTGCCAAGTGTGACTGCTTTCCGTCAGATCGCCCGCTTCACGGCAAATTGGGTGCCGGGGGCACTCGAAGACAACCGCTCCCTGCGCCGGCGTCTGATGGCGGCCTTGCGCAGGGCGCATCGTGTGCTCGGCATGCGCCGCAAAGGTCTGGGGCTTGGCATGCTGGGCGGCGGCAGGATGCTGGCGGTTGCATTGGGCATGATCGCCTTCGGGGGCGTAGCCACGCCGGCATTGGCGCAATACCAGGCTGGCGGCGGCACGGCATCAGCCGGCAACGCCGTCGCCATCGGTAACGGTGCCCAAGCGAATGGCACGAACAGCGTGGCGTTGGGCACCTCTAACAGTGCAACGGGCAACGCTTCGATCGCCATCGGCTATTCGATGGGTGTCAATGGTCTCAACGCCATAGGTATAGGCGTCTTCGCCGGCGCGAACGGCGTCAACGCACTCGCCTTGGGCGGGAATGCCCAGGCGACCGGCGACGGAGCAAGCTCCATTGGCGTCAACTCGGTTGCAGCCGCAGGCTCGGCCGCCTTTGGCCTGAATGCGCGTGCCGACGGAGTGAACTCGACGGCGATCGGCTATGTTACCCGGGCGACCGGGCTGCGCGCCACCGCGCTCGGGTTTGGGGCAACAGCGTCGGGGCTGGATGCGCTTGCCCAGGGTAATAGCGCCGTCGCAAGCCAGCAGAATTCCATCGCCATCGGCTTCCAGGCGACCTCGACTGCGGTCAACGCCATCAATCTCGGCAACCGCACTGTTGCGGGAGGGGGCGCCCTTCAACAGGGCGCCATCGCCATCGGCACGGACGTGACGGCAAACGCGCGCGACGCCACTGCGATCGGGCGCCAGAGCCAGGCGACCGGGGCTAATGCCGTGTCGATGGGTGTCCTGGCCAACGCATCGGCCGGTGGTGCCTACGCGTTCGGCACCAACACTGTGGCGTCGGGGATCAATTCCGTCGCACTTGGCAACTCCGCCGATGCGACCGGTGCTGCAGCGATGGCGTTCGGCGTAAGGGCCCTGGCGAGCGGCGACGTTACGATCGCCATGGGCCAGGACGCCATTGCCAGCGGCCAGAACGCATCCGCATTCGGATCTGGAGCGAGTGCGGCGGGAGCCAATTCTCTCGCTGCCGGCGTCAGCGCCAGTGCCAGCGGAATCGCCAGCACCGCGCTCGGTATCGGCGCCGTAACCAGCGGCACGAATGCCGTCGCTGTCGGCGTTTCGGCGAGCGCGTCCGGGTTGAACTCTATCTATCTCGGCTCGCGCACTTTTGGAGCAGGCGCCAGCGCACAGAGCGCCATCGGCATCGGCACGGACGTGTCGGCGTCCGCAACCAACGCCATCGCGGTCGGTCTCCAGTCCACTGCGAGTTCCGTCGACGCCGTTGCCATCGGCACCAACGCAAACGCCAGCGGCGGCAAGGCTGTCGCCATCGGCGCCGGCAACGTCGCCTATGGCGACGGCGCGGTCGCTATCGGCGATCCGAGCTACGCCAGCGGCACCGGCGCCTTCACGGGCGGCGCGAATAACATCGCCAATGCCGACGGCACAGCGAGCGCCACGGCGGCCAATGCGGCCAACGGCGCGGTCGCCATCGGTAACAACAATGTTGCGATCGGCCAGGGCTCCGTGGCGCTAGGCAACTTCAGCCGTGCGGGCGCCGCGGGCGCGGTCGCCTTCGGTGACGCTGCAGTGGCGAACAATGCCGACGATGTTGCTCTGGGGTCAGGCTCAGTCACATCGGTGGCGATCGGCACGCCCAGCGCAGTAATCAACGGCACGACCTACGCCTTTGAAGGGACCACTCCGACCTCCACGGTCAGCATCGGCGCGCCCGGTGCTGAACGCACCATCACCAATCTGGCGGCGGGCCGAATCAGTGCGACGTCAACCGATGCGATCAACGGCTCGCAGCTCTTCGCCACCAACAGTGCAGTCGACAGTCTTGGTGCCACGATCAACAATATCAACGATGGCGGTGGCATCAAATATTTCCACGCCAACTCGACGCTCGCGGATTCCGCCGCAACGGGGGCAGATTCCGTAGCCATCGGCCCGGTATCCACCGCAACCGGCGCTGGCTCGGTATCCGTCGGTAATGGCGCCACCGCCACCAATGCGAATGATGTGGCGCTTGGCTCCGGTAGCCAGACCGCAGTTGCGGTCGCCACCCCCGGAACCACGATCAATGGCGTCAGCTATACTTTCGCCGGTACAACGCCGACTTCGACTGTCAGTGTTGGGGCGGTCGGCGCTGAACGTACCATTACCAACGTGGCTGCGGGCCAGATCAACGGAGGGTCGACCGACGCGATCAACGGATCACAGCTCTTTGCGACAATCCAGTCGATCGACGCCGTGTCGGGTCAGCTTACGCACTATTACAGCTACAATGACGGGGGGACCCAGCAGGCAAACTATGCCAATGATGGCGCGACCGGAATCAACTCATTGGCGGCAGGCGTTGCCGCATCGTCGGCCGCAGCAGAGTCTCTTGCTTTGGGTTATAACACCCAGACAACGGTGCTCGGGGGCATAGCACTCGGCGCAGGGTCAGTATCGGACCGTGCTCTCGCACCGTCGACCGGAACGATTGGAACCTTTATCCCCTTCAATACCACCGATCTCACCCTGCTCGGTGCCGTATCGGTCGGAAATGCCACCGGCTATCGCCAGATCACCAATGTGGCCGATGGCACCGAGGACAGCGATGCCGTTACCATTCGCCAACTTACCGGCGCGCTCAGATCGTTCGCGACCACGACGACCAGATACTTCCACGCCAACTCCGTCCTGCCGGATTCGCTCGCGGTTGGAACCGATTCTGTGGCAGTAGGCCCATCGACAGTCGTCAATGGCGACAATGGCATTGGCATAGGCAATGGTGCGCTCGTCCAGCAAACCGCTCCGGGCGGTATCGCCATCGGTCAGAACGCTACGGTCAATTTTGCAGACTCGGTGGCTCTCGGTACCAATGCTCAGGCGAACGGCATCCAGTCCATGGCACTCGGTGCCGGGGCGACCACCACTTTCGCAACCAACGTTGCGCTTGGAGCGGGAGCCCAGGCCACCGCGCAGGCCGGGGATGTGGCACTGGGTGCCGGGTCGACCACGTCGAGCGCGGTCGCAACGACCAGCACCACTATAAACGGGACCACCTATAACTTTGCCGGTACCAATCCCACTTCGACAGTGAGTGTCGGCAGTGCCGGTGCGGAGCGTACAATCACCAACGTGGCGGCGGGCCAGATCAGTGGGACGTCGACCGACGCCATCAACGGCAGCCAGCTCTACGCAACGAACCAGTCGATCGAAGCGCTCACGACGGGCATTGGCAATCTTGGAGACTCGGCGGTCCAGTATGACGACAAACCAGATGGCACGAAGTCGAACACAATCACGCTCCAGGGCGGTGATCCCGGCGCGCCGGTTCTGATCAGCAATGTCGCCGCCGGTGTTAGCAATACGGATGCAGTGAATGTCAAGCAACTGAATGATGGGATGGCCACGACACTGACAGATTCCAAATCCTATGCCGACCAGGTCGGTGCGACGACGCTTAGCAGTGCCAACGCCTACGCCGACTCCAAGTTCGGTCAGCTCAGTAACGATATCGGTGAGGTTCGCAGTGAAGCTCGAGGGGCGGCTGCGATCGGCTTGGCCGCGGCATCGCTGCGCTATGACGATCGTCCCGGCAAACTCAGTGTCTCGATGGGTGGTGGTTACTGGCGCAACGAAGGTGCATTGGCCTTTGGTGCCGGCTACACCAGCGAGAATGGACGCGTACGTGCCAATCTGTCTGGTGCCACAACAGGTGGCAATGTTGGTGTTGGCGCCGGCATCAGCCTTACCCTGAACTGAGACGCCTGACAAAATGCTGCGAGAAAAGTCTTCGATAATAGTGAAGATCCTGGTTTGCCTGCTTTTGACGGGCAACCAGGCCGCGGCAGGAGGCTATAAAATCAAGCCATCGGACGTGCTGGTGCCACAAGACGTGCCCATGGGCAAGTATCGGCGGATCACCCAACCCTTTGAGAACTGGATTCTCATTTGTGACGAGAACCTGAAGACCAGGCGCAAAGTGTGCAACATCAGCCAGACCTTTACCGATGAAACGGGAGCGCAGATATTCAGCTGGTCGCTGGCAGCAAATGTGGACGGTAAGCCGTTCATGATCTTGCGCGTGCCGCCAGCAATCGGCACGGGTAGCAAAATTTCGCTGAAACTTACGGACCGCGACGTAGATGTCGACGTTGCGGCTTGCGACGCGTCGGTCTGTATTGGTTATCAGCCTGTCGGTCCGATCCTGCGCCAGGAAATTGTTAAAGAGACGACGGCCCGGGTTTCGTATCCGATGGGCGTGGGTCAGGACGTCAGTATCGATGCCCCATTCAAAGGACTTGCGGCTGCCCTGTCCGCGATCAAATAGTGAAAGAATGTAAAATTGACCAAGCAATCAATCAATGATCGGATACTATCCCGTTCGCAGAGCAAGTCAGATGAGGAAGCGTCGGCCGGTGCAAGTTCCCAGCTCGTGCGGCGGATCACATTATTCTGCAGCATCGGTGCTTTTCTGGCGGCCGGGGCGGCACTCGCTTTTCAAATCAGCTCACACATCGGTGCGCTGTTGTTTACTGAAGCGACGGCCCAGGCTCAAGCTCCCGAAAGCGCCAAAGGTGATACGCCATTCCATAAACACGTCAGCCAAGCAGGCATCAGTACCTGTGCCAATCTTGTTCCGGTACTCGGGCAAGCGCTGACCTTTGGCTCGACCTACGCTGTTAACACCCAGTGGAACAAGACTTCTCCCGATGCACATTCCGTACAAGCCGTTGCAGGCATGAGCTACGACACTCCAGAATATAAGGAAAAAGCAGCTGGCGTCATCGTTGCTTCACCGACGGGTGAGGGTTGCGAGGGGACTTTTGTCCGCGTGGCACCGTTTCAAAAGCCCTGCCAGGAGGTAGTTGCAACCTTGCCGCAGGGAAGCACACTCGCCGAAACTCTTTCTGGGACACCCTATTACAATCTCGCAAATAATTCCGGTCAAGCGCTGCTGATCTCCTCGGGCAATTCCTGTGTCGTCGTTTCTGTGGGGAGTTTGGCAGGATGAAACGGCATATCATTCTGTCAACCCGGACAATGGAGCGTTCATATGTATGTTAAGCGGATCCTCTCGATTGGGTTGCTCGCAATGGTCGTTGGGCTTACTCCGAGCAGCCGTGCAGCCGATATGTCTGATCCCGAGTCAATTCCCGAACCGATCCTCGCGGAGAAAGGGATCTGGGGCGCACTTGCCTACTCCATAACGGACAATCGCCACGGTTTCTTTTGGGGAGCGGACAAGCGAGATGAAGCCGAGAATACCGCCCTCAAATATTGCGAGAACGCAGACGGAAAAAACTGCAAGGTTGTCACGGTTTTCCGCAATCATCGTCACTGGAAAGACGATGATGACACCGGCTTTCCTTATGAGCATTGTGCCGCTTTGGCTGTAGGAAAACCTGCAGCCGGTGGAACCTCGCCCTGGGGAGCTGCCTCGGAAGAGACTCGACAGAAGGCAGAGGAAAAGGCGACCAATCTCTGCGGAGGTGAGGGGCAGGAATGCAAGGTTCGCGAGTGGGTTTGTACCTAACGTCTATTGTCGAGAGAACGGGACAGGACAAAACACACCAATTGAGGGCTTAGAATTTAAAAGGGGCCGGTTGCGAGTTTTACGGGTTCATCGACTCAGACTGGCTTGGGGTGCGGCCGTTAAACCGAGCGATTCATCTTGTCACCTCACAACACTTGGTATGCCTTTCGGGACAGAGCCGTCGAATCGGGCTTGATATGGGCGACGCAGCGGCGCTCGTGACTGGATCCGGGTGTGGCGGTACATCCGAATGCCGGCGCTCTGCCATGCCTCTTTCCTCCATTTCACCCGATCTGTTCGAATGTGCATTGTCGCGGCGCTTTGTCGGGTCGCCAACGCACAAATCGGGTACCATGGCGGAAGCGGTCATTGGTCACATGATCGAACTTGACCTCAACCACCAATTCCGGCCGCAAAGGCTGCCATTCACTGCTCTTCCCGGTCGCCCAACGGCTCGGGCCGCCGGGTGCACGACCCGTGAAACCTTCCCCCTTCAGCGCCTCGAGCTTTGGGGTCAGCGCCGGCGCTTCGGAGGCGGATATCATGGAGGTAAACCCCACATGATCGAGCATGCCATTCTTATTGTATAAGCCGAGCAACAGCGACCCGACAACGTTCGTACCGCTTCGGTAACGGAAGCCGCCCACGACGCAATCGGCAGTGCGGATACGTTTGACTTTTAGCATTGTCCGCTCTCCCGGCCTATAGGGTGCATCGAGGAGTTTGGCGACGACGCCGTCCGTTGCACCATGTCCCGAAGCGTCCAGCCAGGTCTGCGCCTTGGCTCGATCGGTGGTCGCCGGCGAGATAACCAATTTGTCCTCGTCCTGGACCGATTGCACGAACCGCTCCAGCAGACTGCGCCGTTGCCGGAGTGGCAGCTCGAGCAGTACCGCACCGTTCTCATCTGCCAGGATATCGAACACAGTGAACTTCGCCGGCGTTGACAGCGAGAGTTTGCGGATTCGGCTTTCAGCCGGATGTAAACGCATTTGCAGCGCATCGAATTCCGGTTTGCCGTCAATAATCACTACCAGCTCCCCATCGATCACAAACTCAACGGCCCTCGCCGTCTTGAGGTATGCGACCATCTCGGGAAAATAGCGCCCAAGATCCTTTCCGGATTTGGCGAACAAGCGAATGTTTTCGCCCTTCTTGAAGGCCAGGCAGCGAAATCCGTCCCATTTCGGCTCATATTGCCAAGGCCCGCCGGCCGCGGGCAGCACTTCTGTGGTGCGTGCTTCCATGGGTGCAGTATCCAGAGGAAGAGAAAATTCAGGTGCGGGCGCCATTGCAAGTCCTTTTGTCCGGAACCGACTTCCTTGGCATAGGGTTCCGCTAAACCGGAACAAAACGCAGCGCCGGAAGTTGCCAATGTACATAAATGCAGAAAGGAACCACGCTCATGAACGCGCCCATAACGCCGCCCCGTCCCGAGGAACGAGGCACAAAGCTTCCGGAAAAACCCAAGCCGCGCGATACGCCTTTCCCCGCACCCGGCCAACCGCCGACGCCAAAACAGCAATCGGAACTAGAAGACGACAAAGAGAAGGAGCGTCCACGCGAGCTATGAATGGGACGAAGCTAAACACTTCTAATCCGACGTCACACCGAACGATTGAAATAGGTGTATCGTCCGAATTGGGGTATTGCAGGGTAAATGCAAATCTGAGATCATTGCTCATCCTAGAAGTCCAAATAAAAAGACCAGGGAACAGGAGGAAACATAGTTCGTAATTCTCGATGGAGTACAACTATGATTTCGAATTCGAGCTACGCAAATATCGCTGTTTCGTACAAAACGGGGGGCAGCGGGTCATGAACGACAAGTCTTTTTCATCTCCAGTACTGATCAGCCTCGGTGCCATGGGGCTTCGCCTCGTCTCTTCGGCGTGGGAGGCATTGGAGTGTCTGAAGAACCAATGGCCACAGCAGGATGGGGTCGAATACCGGCGTGCCACGCGAATGTGCCGGGATGCCCTCGAAGGCTGGATGCCGCCGGCAAAGGCGAGGCAAGCATTCGTCATTGCCGCGCAGCGCGCGGGTGTATTGATAGGCAAGCCCACGTTGAAATGAACTAAAGTGGCGTGAGGTTGCTGCAGCGGATACTTCTATCTCGCGCCATCCGCATGGGAGCGAGAATTAGATTTTTGACCATCTTTTGCACTGTCGAAGAGATTACGCAGCTGTGCAAAGCGGCTTTTGCCACTTGCGGTTGTAAAAGCTGTCGCAATTCTCCCGAAGGATGTTATTGAAATCGTTGAATCTTTGACGGTCATCCCCTCAGGAACGATGGGCGCAGCCGGCTTACAATTCATTTAATTGAACAATTTCAATTTGTTAAGTCTCGTATTTCCGTGACCCTCCCCTTGTGACCAAACTGTAATATAAGTGTCACATGACTGTTATAAACCTTCTGTAGACAGCGCTTACTTCAACAGCTTCTAACGGGAGTAACACGATGAACAAGCTTCTAACCACTGCCGCTGTGCTTTCGATCGCCGTAGGCGCGTCGACGGTCGCAGCGTCTGCACGCGATCAGGTCCAGGTGTCGGGCTCTTCGACGGTCCTGCCATACGCCAAGATCGTTGCCGAGACTTTTGGCGAAACATATCCTAATTTCAAGACGCCAGTCGTTGAATCCGGTGGTTCCGGCGCAGGCATCAAGGAATTCTGCAAGGGCGTCGGCGAAGACACGGTCGACATTGCCAATTCATCCCGTCCGATCAAGGAGAGCGAATTGAAGTCTTGCGCCGATGCCGGCGTCAAGGACGTCCAGGAAATCCGCATCGGCTATGATGGCATCGTTTTTGCCACCGACGTCAAGGGTCCGGATTGGGCTTTGGCGCCGAAGGACATCTATACAGCGCTTGCTGCCCAGATCGTGGTTGACGGCAAGCTTGTCGCTAATCCAAACAGCAAATGGAACCAGGTGAATCCGGCTCTCCCGGACTGGGATATCGCCGCTTACATTCCTGGCGAAAAGCATGGCACGCGCGAAGTTTTCGAAGAAAAGCTGATGACCAGCGGTTGCAAGACGACCGGCGCTGCCGATGCGATCAAGAAGCTCGGCCTTGACGAAAAGGCCGCCGCTGCCGCCTGTGTCAAAATCCGCAAGGATGGCAAGGCAATCGATATCGATGGCGATTATCCGGAAACGCTGGCTCGTATCGATGCCAACAAGACTGGCGTTGGCGTATTCGGCCTCGCCTTCTACGAGAACAATGCCGACAAGCTGAAGGTTGCTACGGTTGAAGGCGTTGTTCCGAGCACGGAAACCATTTCTTCCGGCAAATACCCGGTTTCCCGTCCGCTGTTCTTCTATGTCAAGAAGGCCCATCTCGGTGTCATTCCTGGCCTGAAGGAGTATGTCGACTTCTTCCTCAACGATCAGATGATCGGACCGGACAGCCCACTGGTCGAGTATGGCCTCGTTGCTGCTCCAGATGCAGAACGCAAAGCGCAGCGCGATGCCTTCTCTGCCGGCACAACAATGAAGTAAGCTTCGGCTTACGGAAACGGGCGGCCTGGGCTGCCCGTTTACCTTTTGATTGACGTGAATTTTGCGGTACGGGGAAGACCTCTAGATGTCCATTTTCATGGTGCTTGTGATTGTCATGGCGATCGCCACGGCGGGATACTTCATCGGCCGCCAGCGCGCTGTCAGCAAAGAGGGCGGAAACGTCAAGCCGCATTCTCTGCCGCACTATCATGGATGGTGGGTTTTCTTGGCTTCTGCGCTGCCAGCTGTCCTTTTCATCGCAGTGTGGGCCGCCGCAACCGGCGTCTATCTGGAGCGCTCGGCCATTGCCGAGTTGCCAACGCGCACCGCCGACACTGTCATTGCCAGCCAAAGCCTTGAGCTCGGCATGGTCAGCGGGATTGCGCGCGGCCTGGACAGGCTTAGCGATGCAGAACGGGCCAATCTTCCGCAAACCTTTGCAGAACTACAGCCGCTTCTCGCCAGCAAGGGTGTGGCGCTTGCGACCGAGGGTCAGGATTATATGATCCCCATCGCCGTCGAGTGGAACAGGAATACCGCCTGGGCGAGCAGTGTCGGCGGAATTGTTGCGATAGTGCTGGCACTTGCCGGTGCGGTCTTCGGCCTCTCCGGGGTCAATGTCCGGGCTCGTGCGCGCAACAATGTGGAGCGCATCATTCTTGGCGCGCTCATTGCGGCGTCGGGTATCGCCATTCTGACGACCATCGGGATCATCCTGTCGATGCTGTTCCAGACGATAACCTTCTTCCAATCGGTTTCGCCTTCGACGTTCTTCTTCGGCACGGTCTGGGATCCACGCTTTGCGGCGGCGGGTTCCGGCGGTTCGCAAGGGCAGTTCGGCTTGGTCCCTCTGCTTGCTGGCACGCTTTATATCGCGTTCGTGGCCATGCTCTTCGCCGTGCCGGTCGGCTTGTTCGCCGCCATCTACATGGCGGAATATGCCAGCCGCAGCGTACGTTCCGTCGTCAAGCCGTTGCTTGAGGTGCTCGCCGGTATCCCGACGATTGTCTATGGTTTCTTCGCGCTCGTCACGGTCGGTCCATTCCTGCGCGACCTGAGCGCCGCGCTTTCCGGTGGTTATGCTTTTATCCAGGCACAGAGTGTTTTGACCGCAGGCATCGTCATGGGTGTCATGCTGATCCCCTTCGTCTCGTCGCTTTCCGACGACATCATCACCGCCGTTCCCGGTTCGCTGCGCGACGGGTCGCTCGGCCTCGGTTCGACCAAGTCCGAAACGATCCGCCGCGTGGTTCTTCCTGCAGCCTTGCCGGGCATAGTTGGCGCGCTGCTTTTAACCGCGTCACGCGCCATCGGCGAAACCATGATCGTTGTGCTGGCCGCCGGTGTTGCCGCCAACCTCAACATCAATCCGTTCGAAGCGATGACGACGATCACTGTCAAGATCGTCAATCAGCTGACGGGCGATCTCGAATTCAACTCACCGCAAACGCTGGTGGCGTTCGCCTTGGGCCTTACCCTCTTTTTCATCACTCTGGCGATGAACATCTTTGCGCTCTACATCGTGCGTAAGTATCGGGAGCAGTACGAATGACCGACATAGCCCTCAATCCCGCTGCACCAGCATCTGCACGTCCGGCGCGCCGTGACATTGGGCTGAAGCGCCGTTATGCCGCCGAACGCCGTTTCAAGCTCTACGGTATCACCGCGATTGCCATCGGTCTCTTCTTCCTGGTTGCCCTGATGTATTCGGTGTTTTCCAACGGTTACACGGCCTTCTGGCAGACCGAGGTCAACCTTGCGATCAATCTCGACCCGAAGATCATCGATCCCGACAACAAGCGTGCGACTGATCCGAACGTCCTGCTGACGGCCAATTATCCGATCCTGGCGCGCAATGCGCTCGCGGAAAAACTGGGCGTGCCGACGACGAACAAGCCCGCGATGCGTGAACTCGGCAAGCTGTTTTCAGAAGGGGTACGCGGACAATTGCGTGAGCTTGTCGTCGCCAATCCTTCGCTTATCGGCACGACGCAGAGCGTCTGGGTGCTGACCGGTGCTGACATCGATTCCGCTTTCAAGGGCCAGATCGATCTCACCGTCGATCAGACCCGCCGCAAGGTTTCAGACCAGCAGGTCGAGTGGATGAACAAGCTGAAGGGTGAGGGCGCGATGTCCCAGCGCTTCAATACCGGCCTCTTCACCTATGGCGCGTCGAGCCGCCCCGAGACATCTGGTCTTGGTGTTGCGCTCATCGGCTCGCTCTACATGATGCTGATCGTCCTGTGTCTCTCGTTGCCAATTGGTGTCGCAGCGTCCATCTATCTTGAGGAATACGCCAAGAAGAGCCGGCTGACGGACATCATCGAAGTCAACATCAATAATCTCGCGGCTGTTCCGTCGATCGTGTTCGGCCTTCTCGGATTGGCGGTCTTCATCAACTTCTTTCACATGCCGCGCTCGGCCTCGCTGGTTGGCGGTATGGTGCTGACGCTGATGACATTGCCGACGATCATCATCGCGACACGCGCAGCGCTGCGAGCCGTTCCGCCATCGATCCGCGCGGCGGCTCTGGGCGTCGGAGCGTCGAAAACCCAGATGGTTTTCCACCACGTTCTGCCGCTGGCAGCCCCCGGCATCCTGACCGGCACGATCATCGGTCTTGCGCATGCTCTCGGTGAAACGGCGCCGCTGCTTCTGATTGGCATGGTCGCTTTCGTCGCCAATGCTCCAGTTACGCCGCTCGATCCTTCAACGGCGCTGCCAGTCCAGATCTATATGTGGGCAAACGAGGCGGAGCGCGCCTTTGTCGAGCGTACGTCCGGCGCTATCATCGTGTTGTTGATTTTCCTAGCGGTCATGAACATCACAGCTATCATTCTGCGTCGCCGCTTCGAGCGGCGGTGGTAACGGGTCGGGAAAGGCTCTAATTATGAACCTGATGACGGAACGAAATCTCGAAAAAGCGGTAAATGACAAAATGAGCGCCCAGGGAAATGCGATCAAGATGCAGGGCAAGGACGTCACCGTCCACTATGGTGACAAGCAAGCCCTGTTCGGTGTCAGCCTCGATGTGCCGGAGAAGATGGTAACGGCACTGATCGGCCCCTCGGGCTGCGGCAAGTCCACTTTCCTGCGCAGCCTGAACCGCATGAACGACACGATCGAAGGCTGCAAGGTCGGCGGCCTTCTTACGCTCGATGACGAGGACATCTACAATCCAAAAATCGACGTGGTGGAACTCAGAGCCCGTGTCGGCATGGTATTCCAGAAGCCCAACCCCTTCCCGAAGTCGATCTTCGAGAACGTGGCTTATGGGCCACGTATTCATGGTCTTGCCAAGAACCGCCAGCAACTCGATGAAATCGTCGAAAAGAGCCTGCGCCGCGCCAGTCTGTTCGAAGAGGTGAAGGATCGCCTGCACGAAGCGGGTACGGGTCTTTCCGGCGGCCAGCAGCAGCGCTTGTGCATTGCGCGCGCCATCGCCGTTAGTCCGGAAGTCATCCTGATGGATGAGCCTTGCTCAGCGCTCGATCCCATCGCCACCGCCAAGGTGGAGGAACTGATCGACGAATTGCGTGAGAATTATACGATCGTCATTGTGACGCACTCGATGCAACAGGCGGCACGCGTATCGCAGCGTACGGCGATGTTCCATCTGGGCAATCTTGTCGAGGTAGGTGATACGGAAATGATGTTCACCAGCCCGACGGAAAAGCGCACGCAAGACTACATCACCGGACGCTTCGGCTGATCACGGGAAAGAGGTTGATATCATGACCGAACAGACAGCACAGCACACCGTCCGTTCCTACGACGAAGAACTGAAATTCCTGACGCACAAGATCGCCGAGATGGGCGGGCATGCGGAGCGCATGGTTGAACAGGCCGTCGCTGCCATGGTCAATTCGGACAATGCGCTCGCACAGCGAGTGATCTCGGATGATTTGATCCTTGATGCTGGTCAACGTGAGATCGACGAAAAGGCGATTACCATCATCGGCAAGCGCCAGCCCATGGCGATCGACCTGCGTGAAGTCATAGGCACGATCCGCATTTCATCGGATCTGGAACGGATCGGCGATCTTGGCAAGAACATTGCCAAGCGGGTGGTTGCGGTCACCGATACCAGGCAGACGCTCTCCGTCTATCGCGGGTTGCAGACCATTGCCGAACTTGCCTTGACGCAGCTCAAGGACGTTCTCGACGCCTATGCAACAAGGTCGGTCGCACAGGTCAACATCGTGCGCGAGCGCGACGACGAGATCGATGCGCTCTATACGTCATTGTTCCGCGAACTTCTGACCTACATGATGGAAGATCCGCGCAATATCTCAGCCTGCACGCATCTACTTTTCTGTGCCAAGAATATCGAACGCATCGGCGATCATGCGACGAACATTGCGGAGACAGTTTATTATATTGTGACGGGAACGCAGCTTCCTGCAGAGCGCCCGAAGGAAGATCAATCCCACACTATCGTGGTGGATGAACCTCTCGCATCCTAATTGAAGGTAGAAAATGGCTATAGCTCCCAAAATCACCGTTGTGGAAGACGAGGAAGCCTTGAGCGTCCTCCTCAGGTACAATCTTGAAGCTGAAGGCTATTCAGTCGAGACTATCGCACGCGGCGATGAAGCGGAGATAGCCTTGCGGGAGAAAGTGCCGGATCTGCTGATCCTGGACTGGATGCTGCCAGGCCTTTCCGGCATCGAATTGTGCCGGCGGCTGAGAGCCCGCCGCGAAACGGAAATCCTGCCAATCATCATGCTGACGGCACGCGGCGAGGAAAGCGAGCGGGTGCGCGGCCTTGCAACCGGCGCGGATGATTACATGGTCAAGCCGTTCTCTACGCCGGAGCTGCTTGCACGCATCAAATCCATGCTGCGCCGGGTCAACCCAAGCCTTCTGTCGCATGTGCTGAGCTTTGGCGATCTCAAGCTCGACCGCGAACAACACCGTGTCTACCGCAAGGAGCGCGAACTCAAACTTGGTCCGACGGAATTCCGCCTCCTGGAATTCCTGATGCAATCTCCCGGCCGTGTCTTTTCGCGCGGTCAGCTGCTCGACAATGTCTGGGGCGCCGACATTTATGTGGATGACCGCACTGTCGACGTGCATGTCGGGCGCTTGCGCAAGGCCATCAATATTGGCCGCTCCATCGATCCGATCCGCACAGTGCGCGGCGCAGGATATTCATTCGGCTAATTTATTGCAGGGTTATCTTTCCAGCCAGGCCAAGGAACCATTGTCTAACACCTTCGTTACTCTCGCGGTCGATTACTTGCGCAGCTCAGATTGCGTTTTAATCGCGAAACCGCCAAACGAATGGGAGTCTTACAATGGCCGAGAAGACACTGGACAAACTCTTTCATGAAACCCTGAAGGACATCTACTACGCCGAGCGCAAGATTCTAAAAGCCCTGCCGAAAATGGCTAGAGGTGCTGCGTCCCCGCAACTGAAAGCTGCTTTCGAGAAGCATCGGAACGAGACAGAGGTTCATGTCGAGCGTCTGCAACAGGTTTTTGAAATTTTCGGCAAACGTGCACAGGGCAAGACCTGCGAGGCGATTGAAGGCATTATCGCCGAGGGCGAGGAAATCCTGGACGAATTCAAGGGTCAACCTGCGATGGATGCCGGACTGGCATCCGCAGCGCAGGCTGTCGAACATTATGAGATTGCGCGATACGGAACCTTGGCGCGCTGGGCCGGGGATTTGAATATGCCTGACGCAAAGAAACTGCTGGGCGCAACCTTGCAGGAGGAAATCGCCACCGACGCAGCACTGTCAAAACTGGCCGAAGGCTCGCTAAACCGGGCCGCAGCTGCCTGACCATCTGCAAAGCGCTCCGTTGAGGGCGGAGCGTTTTCTTATTGGAGAACATCGTGGCAGCCGGGTTGCGATACGGGCCGATCGGTCGAAGTGCTGTTCATCTCTGCGTGGATATGCAGCGCATTTTTTCTGGTGATAGCCCTTGGGCGATGGGGTGGTTCCAAAGGGTGTTGCCCAATATCGAATTGATAGCCGGGCAGCACCCTTCACAAAATATCTTCACCCGATTCATTCCTGCCGACAGGCCTGGAGAGGGTCCTGGTCTTTGGTCCAAATATTATACCCGCTGGGCCGATATGACCTTGAGCCGACTGGATGAGCACAGTGTTGAGCTTGTGGATGAACTCGCCCGTTTCATCCCACCCGCCCGGGTCTTTGACAAACGCGTGTATTCTCCCTGGCATAACAATTCGCTCTATGCCGAGCTGTACGAGCGTCGCACGGACACTCTCGTCATCACGGGCGGGGAGACTGATGTATGCGTGCTTTCCACTGTTCTCGGAGCAGTCGATTTCGGCTTCAGGGTGATCGTTGTAACGGACGCAATCTGCAGTTCGTCCGATGAAGCGCATGATGCCATGCTGACGCATTATCATCAGCGATATTCTCAGCAGATCGAAACGGCCACGACCGATATGGTTCTCGGCAGCTGGACAATCTGACTGTTGTTGCCTTTTCTATCTCTGCCGTTCCCATGGCGGGACAAACCTTCCATCCAGATATTCATCCAGGTAACCCGAATGCACCGGGATGGCGAGATCTGATGATTTGAGGAATGCAAACGCCCAGCCTGCCTGGTTGCCATTCTCGTCGCAGATTTTAATCGACTTGCGAAAATTACCAGGCAATCCAACGGATTCGAGGGCGTCGAGCAGAGGTAACCGGCTTTCGGCGATGTCATAGAGTTCGCCTTTGACACGAAGACCGGTCCCCGGCAAATCCAGCATCATCGGAGCGAACCAGGATCCGGCAATGAGCATGGGAAACCGCTCGACTGTACGGTAGTTTCCAAGAAACAAGGCATCGTTCAGACCATGGGCATGCAGCGGGAAACCTTTCTTTAAAGTACCGAAAGCGAATATTCTCATTGGAACTCTGCAACGAACTTGCCAAATCCAGTCAGGCCGTGGGCCGAGCGGATTTGGAGAACCTGTACATGGACCGGCAGCTCGATCAGGAATTCACTATCCCGGGCGAGATGATGGATGCTGTTGGGGTCACCTCCGGTAAAGCGCGCCATCGACCCTACGTCCTCCCAATAAGAAATCGTCATGAATTCGGTCTCGTCCTCCCGGTCCTCACGTAAGGTTTGCACCCCGAGCGCCTTTTCAATTAGCGGCTTGATGCCGGCTTCGTAGTTGTAGGCCTCGTATTCGTCCGCGTGTTCCGGCCGGGTTCGGCCACGCCAAATGCGGGCAATCGTCGGTCGTTTGGTCATCTCGTTTTCCCTTGGTTGTGCTGTTCGTCGAAAACGCCAGATCCAAGCAGATAGTTCCTCCACTACGTCAGGAACAATTCGGGATGCTGCGGGTTAGGGTCAGAAGCGACGAAGGAGATTCAGATGGCACAGGGAAATCTTTCACGCCATGAAACAGCCGGTAACACGACTGCGAAACGGCACCGTGAAATTCAAGCTCAGATTGATAAGATCGACGAACGCAAGGGTAGTTCTGCTAAGGAAAAAGCGCCGCAAACTGGCGCCCGTGCTTACCCGGTTCCGCCATTTCCAAGACAGCATTTAAAGAAACCGGGCATCGAGGCTACCATAGAGCCAGCGCCGATGTACGATGCGCCCTACTATGAGGGTTCGAAGAAACTTGATGGCAAAGTCGCATTGATCACGGGCGGCGATTCCGGCATCGGACGCGCGGTTGCTGTTCTCTATGCGCGTGAAGGCGCCGATGTGGTCATCGTGCATCTCGATGAAGAGCGTGATGCGGACAAGACAAGGAAACTGGTCGAGAAGGAAGGCGGGCGTTGTCTCGTTATCGCGGGGGATGTTCGAAAGCGAGACTTTTGCGAGGATGCGGTTAAACAGACGATCAAAACCTTCGGTGAAATCGACGTCCTCGTCAACAACGCTGCATTCCAGCTGCACACCGATGATTTCCAGGATTTGACTGAAGAGCACTTTGACGAAACGATCAAGACCAACCTCTATGGCTATTTCTTTCTTGCCCAGGCGGCAGCGCGCGAGATGAAACCAGGATCGGCGATCATCAACACGGGCTCCGTTACAGGGTTTATGGGCAGTAAGAATCTCATCGATTATTCCATGACCAAGGGCGGTATTCACGCCTTCACCCGGGCGCTTTCAGGAAACTTGCTTTCCCGTGGCATTCGCGTCAACGCCGTTGCGCCAGGTCCCGTCTGGACGCCGCTCAATCCAGCCGACAAGGCGGCCGGGGATGTTTCGAAATTTGGTTCGGATACGCCGATGAAGCGGCCCGCTCAACCCGAAGAACTTGCACCCGCTTATGTCTTTCTGGCGTCGTCCCATTGCTCAAGCTACATCACTGGCGAGATACTGCCCGTAGTTGGCGGTTATTAGGAGGGCGGTATGAAACTCAAGGCGCTCGCCCTCAATGGCACGTTGAAGAGCGAAGGGGAGTCCTCAACGCAAAGGATGATCGACTTGGTGCTGGAAGCGCTGCAGCAGCACGACGTCGAGGGAACCAGCGTCCGGCTCGCCGAGCTGAATATCAAGCCGGGTGTGACTTCGGATGAAGGTAGTGGAGATGCCTGGCCGGACATCCGCAAGCGGATACTGGGTTCGCACATTCTCGTCATGGGAACGCCGATCTGGCTCGGCCAACCGTCGAGTGTGTGCAAACGGGCTCTTGAACGTATGGACGCCTTTCTCGAAGAGACAGACGAGGCGGGCAGGATGGTGTCTTATGGCCGCGTTGCGGCGGTTGCTGTCGTTGGCAATGAGGACGGTGCGCACCACGTCTCCGCCGAGCTTTTTCAGGCGCTCAATGACGTCGGATTCTCATTGGCGCCGAATGCCGTTGCCTATTGGGTCGGTGAAGCCATGGGACGCACAGATTTCACCGATCTCAGGAAAGTGCCGGATGTTGTAACGAATGCAGTTGATATGCTGGCGCGCAACACTGCGCATCTGGCCAGACAGCTGGCTGTAAACCAGTATCCCGGCAAGGGATAGAAATTTTCTCTAGATTATTTCGTCGGATTTCAGAGGTTTGGGCGAGTTCTGATTGGCCGGACCGTGAAGAATTTGTCCAGGCTCGTCAAGCCGGGTAATCACCCCTTTTTCCATACGGAAGACACCGTGTTGCCCACCTTGCCGGGCAAAATCGGTTTCGAGATCGCCCCACGAGCCAAGAAAATTGCCGCAGGAACTACAGTGTATCGGCGAGTTCGAATCTACATCTGCCGGTATGTTCAGATAGATTGTACCACAGTTTGCGCATTCCAATTTGTGGTCCAGCCTTTGGCCCATCCGCGTACCCTTTTACGTTATTCACGCAAGAACAGTACGCCGTTTGTGGACAAGCGCAATTGTATGTCCACCAGTAGACATAGAAGCAATAAAGTCTCCGGACGGCCCTTCAGGTGCGGCCGAATTCCTTCCTTAGTTCGTCCTTGGCGCGCTCCAATACATTCTTTTGTTTGTCGGGCAAATTGTGGCCCGCACGATTAATATAGAACGTCAACATCGACGTGGCAGACCGGTATGGGCTTGATTTGCGTCGTTCCGACTGCTCTGCGGACCGCTTAAGCGAGACGGCAATCGTGTGCGGGTCATCCTGCTCGAAGACATGGGCCTCAAGGTCCAGCGCGTCACTATGCTCGGTGACATCCTTTGACCATTTCTCTTTTGGCTTCCCGGCCATTTTTAAACCTCCAAAGGCTGTTCACTCGAATGTTACTTTCTGCGGATCGAATGCCCCATGACCCCGGATTGCACCGACGTCCGGTTTAGGGTCTTCATAGGCCCACATGGCATCTTTGGCGGACTCGCCCTGACCTGTGACCCGCCAGTAGGATGCGGTTCCCTTCCACGGGCATTTCGTGCTGGTCTCGGTCTTTTCCAGATGAGCGAAATAGATATCGTCGAAAGGAATATAGAGAATGGGATTGTGCCCGGGCTCCAGTAGTTCCAATGCCCGTTCCGTCGAAGCTATAACGACATCGTGGAATCGTACCGTCACGGGGTGAGAATATGGTTTGATCGTGATGCCGCTATCCATGGTCGGTTCCTTTTCGCAATTGAATGACCGGAGCTTCGTCGAGTCTCAAGACGCAAGGAAGCAAAATGTTCCCGGTGAATTGAAAAAATGAACAATCCAGCAGAGGCCATTCCTACGGAACTTCGGCATTCTGAGCGCGTTAAAAAAGGCAAGGAGAAATACCCAATGGCGGAGACCAGATTACTTACGGATCATCAGGAGATAAGGGACTGGGCAGCGGCGCGATCTGGCATACCGGCAATTCGCGATCCCGAGGAGCTCATCGGCAGCGACGAACCTGTGCTTTCCATCCAGTTCGGTCAGCATGCCTATGAGGATGATGATCGCCAGGGCGCCGATCGTCCTGAGGATTTGGGCGGGCCGCGCCTGGTCGAATGGGATGAGTGGTTCACATTGTTCGATCAGAGCGGCCTCGGTCTCGTGGTTGCGGAGGATACGCCAGGCCAACGCGACGAATTTCACGAAATCGTTCGCAGATAGACGCCGGATGGATCGTTATGGACAAGCCTTATCTTTTGGGGGACGAAGGCTCCACCGCACATTCCTTGAGCGAACTCAAATCTGAGGCAGAGCGGTGCACGCGGTGCGATCTTTATAAAAATGCCACTCAAACGGTATTTGGCGAGGGTTCGAGAGATGCGGAAACCGTCCTCGTCGGCGAACAGCCGGGTGACAAGGAGGACCTTGCCGGCCGTCCGTTTGTGGGGCCAGCCGGCGGTGTGCTCGATAAATCCCTGGCCGAAGCCGGTATCGAGCGCGATCGCTGTTATGTCACCAATACCGTCAAGCATTTCAAATTCGAGCCGCGGGGCAAGCGCCGACTGCACTCCAAGCCGAACGCCGGCGAGATACGAATTTGCTCATGGTGGCTCAGAAGCGAGTTGGAGCTTATCAAGCCGAAAATAGTCGTTGCGTTGGGAGCTACGGCTGCCAACTGTCTAATCGGCAGCTCAGTTCGGATAACGAGGGACCGGCGCAGAATATTTCATTCCGATGGACTGCCGCCGGTGCTGGTCACCATACATCCCTCATACATTCTGAGACTACGTGACAGGGATCAAGCAGATATCGAAACGCGCGAATTCATCCGCGATCTGACGGAAATAAGGAAGTTTCTCTCGATCCACTAGCCGTTACGACTCTTCATGATAGATGCGATCAGTGGCCCGATCGCGAGCTTCCCGTTCATAACGGCTCAGCCGGCGCTGTCTCATTCCGAGCGCCAGTAACAGGCCCAATATGAAGGGCCCACCAATCAGTACCAGAAGCCATGAATACTCAGCCATGATTGCACTCCTGTTTCGGCTCTAACCGACGAGCGCACAATAGGTTCCCGATTAAGGTGTGGAGGGTGTGACCCGCCAAACAGTGTTGCCAACATCATCTGCCACCAGAAGAGCGCCGGCCTTGTCGATGGCGACGCCTACTGGTCGACCGAGAGCCTTATCGCCATCGACAAAACCTGTCAGTATATCTTGCGGGGGTCCATTTGGTTTGCCATTGCTGAACGGAACAAAGATAACCTTATATCCGCTGCGGGGCTTGCGGTTCCAAGAGCCGTGCTGGCCGACAAACGCGCCGTTCTTGTATTCAGGGCCAAACAGTGAACCCGTATAGAAGGTCAAACCCAGCGAAGCCGTATGTGGTCCAAGTGCATAGTCCGGCTTGATCGCCTTGGCTACAAGCTCCGGGTTTTGCGGGCTGACCCGCGCATCGACATTCTGGCCATAATAGCTGTATGGCCAGCCATAAAATCCGCCATCCTTAACCGACGTCATATAGTCCGGAACAAGATCGCTGCCGATCTCGTCGCGCTCATTGACAGCGACCCAGAGTGCGCCACTGTCGGGGTTCCAGGATAATCCGTTCGGGTTTCGCAGACCCCACGCAAAAAGCCTGGTTTTCTTCGTGTTCAGATCAATCTCGAGGACGGCAGCCCGGTTGGCTTCTGCATCGATACCGTTCTCGCCGACATTGCTGTTCGATCCGACCGTCGCATAGAGCTTCGTCCCGTCGGGGCTGGCAATCACATCTTTCGTCCAGTGATGATTGATCGGCCCACCCGGCAGATTCGCGATCTTTTCGGGTGCCGCTGTAACCTTTATCTCGCCATCGCTATAGGGATAAGCAACGATCGCATCAGTATTGGCGACATAAAGCTTGCCACGAGAAAGGGCCATTCCAAAGGGCGAATTCAGGTTCTCAAGAAAGGTTTCCTTCATCTCGGCCACGCCGTCATTGTCGGCGTCGCGCAGTAGCGTGATCCGGTTCGCGCTTGTCACCCCCGCACCCGCCCTGCCCATGATGAGGCCTTCGACCCAACTGCGGATGCTGAAGGACCGGTTCTGCCGCGGCGGCGCATTGGTTTCAGCTACAAGCACATCGCCATTGGGCAGGACATGCAGCCAGCGTGGATGATCAAGGTCTTTTGCGAAGGCAGCAACTTTCATCCCTGCTGCCACTGCCGGCGTTTTGCCTTCCGGCCAAGCGGAAGCCTCGGCGATGTTGACCGTTGCGATAGGTTTGGGGTTCGGCGGTGGCAGAGTCGGGTCGGGGCCATATCCTTGTTCGATGGGTACGGTCGCGGTCTCTCGCGAATAGAAATAGACGCCCGCCGCTGCGAGCAGTGCGAGCACCAGCAATGCCCCGATAATGAGAAATGCAGTTTTCATGGCTGATCCTTGAAATGGAGACCCTGAAGTTGTGCAACGCACGACAATGAGCAAAGTTGCCGTAAGCGATGCGGTAAACTTGCGAAACTCGTGCCCTGACCAACGAGAGGCCTCTTGGGTCCAGCCTCAATAGATTTCAAATCCTTATAGTTTTTTTATTTCTTCTCCCTTTGTCCCGTCTCGAACTTTTATGGCGTTCTGAGCCATATTCCGCCGCGATCAGCGAGCTTGGCAGTGTTGCCACCGCCCCATCTGATTGGACCATTCATGCATCAATAAGGAGTTCTATCGATGGACATTGCTGTTCTTGGGATAGGTATTTTGTTCCTCGTGCTTTCGCTGGCTTACACCAAAGCCTGCGACAGGCTGTGACCTGAAGGAACGGAAAATGACTATCGACTATATTCTCGGCGGCGCCGTGACCCTGTTCCTTCTCGCCTATCTCACCTACGCCCTCGTTCGTCCGGAGCGCTTCTAAGAACCTTTTGCCAATCCATCCCGATGGACGTCTGCAGTGGTTTCTGCGCTTCCGGTGCTCTGGACGAGAAAGTCCACTGCGTCGGTTCTCGAGAACCGCACCAGCTCCCTCGACAAGCTGAATTCTCAAACGGTCTCCAGCGCACTACCGGCCAAGGCCCGGAAAGCTACACCATGACTCTCAACGGTTGGATACAGATCCTCGTCTTCTGCGGGATCATCATTGTGCTCGTGAAACCGCTCGGCGGCTACATGACGCGCGTCTTCAACGGCGATCGCACATTCCTTTCGCCAATCCTCGTTCCCGTGGAGCGAGGTCTTTACCGCATAGCCGGCACAAACGAACGCGAGGAGCAGCATTGGACCACTTATACGGCGGCGCTACTGTTCTTCAGCTTGGCCGGCTTTGTCGTTCTCTATTTCCTCCAGCGGTTCCAGGGAGCGCTTCCCTACAATCCTGCCGGAATGGGTGCAACGGAACCCGGACTCGCATTCAACACGGCCGTCAGCTTCGTGACTAATACGAACTGGCAGAATTACGGCGGCGAAAGCACGATGTCGTATCTCGTGCAGATGGCAGGCTTTACCGTTCAGAATTTCGTCTCGGCAGCAACCGGTATCGCCATCGCGATCGCGTTGATCCGCGGTTTCACCAGAGCTTCCGGCCGGTCGATCGGCAACTTCTGGATCGATCTGACCAGATGCACGCTCTATATTCTCCTGCCCATCTGCATAGTGCTGACGTTGATCTACGTCTATCTCGGCGTTCCGCAAACGCTTGGAACTTATGTGGATGCCACGACGCTGGAAGGCGCCAAGCAGACGATCGCCGTCGGTCCGGTTGCTTCGCAGCTTGCGATCAAGATGCTCGGCACCAATGGCGGCGGCTTCTTTAACGTGAATTCGGCGCATCCTTTCGAAAATCCCGATGCCATCTCGAACCTTATCCAGATGGTTACGATCTTTGCGATCGGCGCGGCTTTGACCAATGTGTTCGGCCGCATGGCTGGTAACCAGCGTCAAGGCTGGGCGATCTTTACTGCCATGGGCGTGATGTTCCTGGCGGGTGTGATCGTCTGCTACTGGGGTGAGGCCGCCGGCAATCCGCTGGTCCATGCTCTCGGAATTGATGGCGGCAATATGGAAGGCAAGGAGACACGCTTCGGCATAGCCTTGTCGGCACTATTCGCGGTCATTACGACAGCCGCCTCCTGCGGTGCGGTCAATGCGATGCATGACAGCTTCATGGCGATCAGTGGCATGATCCCCCTCATCAACATGATGCTGGGTGAAGTGATTGTCGGCGGCGTTGGTGCCGGTCTCTATGGTATCCTGCTCTACGTCATCATTGCAGTCTTCGTGGCTGGTCTGATGGTCGGCCGCACGCCGGAATATCTTGGCAAGAAGATCGAGGCCAAGGAGGTCAAGATGGCCATGCTGGCCGTTCTGGTACTGCCTTTGGCGATGCTGGGCTTCACGGCCATAGCCAGCGTTCTGCCTTCCGCTGTGGCTTCCATTGCTAACGCCGGTCCGCATGGCTTCTCGGAGATACTGTACGCCTATACCTCTGCAGCGGCGAACAACGGTTCGGCCTTCGGTGGCCTTACGGGTAACACACCCTGGTACAACATTACGCTCGGTATCGGGATGTGGATGGGCCGTTTCTTTGTCATCATTCCAGCCTTGGCGATCGCCGGTTCGCTGGTTGCCAAGAAAACCGTTCCGGAATCCGCGGGTACCTTTCCGACCCACGGCGGCCTGTTTGTTGGTCTGCTCGTCGGTGTCATCCTGATTGTCGGCGGTCTCACTTTCTTCCCGGCGCTGGCAGTCGGCCCGATCGTCGAGCATCTCGCCATCGGCCTCGGGCAGACATTCTGATGGCCCCCGCCATGCGTAACGGATACCTGCAATTCAATCTCAAGTCCCGCGCTGGAAATTTGGCGCGGGGAGCAGAAAAGCGTGTGCGCGCTTCCGACATCATTCTCGGCGTGACGCTGATAATGTTGTTCGTCTGGCTCGCCGCATACGGGTTTATCCACATTCACAACTGGAGTCTCAAATGAGCCAGTCCAAATCAGCGAGTCTCATGGACTCATCCATCTTGGTACCTGCTATCGGTGGCGCTTTCAAAAAGCTGAACCCGCGCAGCCTCATCCGAAACCCTGTGATGTTCGTCGTCGCCGTGGTTTCAGCCCTGACGACCGTGCTTTTCGTCAAGGACATTGCAACTGGCGGACAGAGCCTCGGTTTCTCCTTCCAGATCATCATCTGGTTGTGGTTCACCGTGCTCTTTGCCAACTTCGCTGAAGCCGTGGCCGAGGGGCGCGGCAAAGCGCAGGCAGATTCGTTGCGCAAGGCGCGGACCGAAACCCAGGCGAAGCTTCTTTCCGGCGATGACCGCACCAATTTCGAGCTGGTGCCGGGCGCGAGCCTGAAGGTTGGCGACATCGTCCTCGTCGATGCAGGTGACATCATCCCGTCTGACGGCGAGGTTGTCGAAGGTATCGCCTCGGTCAATGAATCGGCTATTACCGGCGAGTCCGCTCCCGTCATTCGCGAGTCCGGCGGTGACCGTTCTGCTGTGACCGGTGGTACGCAGGTCCTGTCCGATTGGCTGCGCGTTCGCATTACCGCAGCCGCAGGTTCGACCTTCATCGACCGGATGATCGCACTCGTCGAAGGTGCCGAGCGCCAGAAGACGCCAAATGAGATCGCGCTCAATATCCTTCTTGCAGGCATGACGCTGATCTTCGTTCTTGCTACGGCGACAATTCCGAGCTTTGCCTCCTATGCAGGCGGCGCCATCCCGGTCGTCGTTCTTGTTGCCCTGTTCGTGACGCTGATCCCGACGACGATCGGCGCATTGCTGTCGGCGATCGGTATCGCGGGCATGGATCGTCTTATCCAGTTCAATGTGCTGGCAATGTCTGGGCGCGCCGTTGAAGCAGCGGGCGACGTCGATACGCTGCTCCTCGACAAGACCGGCACGATCACCTTCGGCAATCGTCAGGCGACCGAGTTCTTGCCCGTCAAGGGCGTATCGGAACAGGAGCTTGCCGATGCCGCACAGCTTGCTTCGCTGGCGGACGAAACCCCGGAAGGGCGCTCGATCGTCGTACTGGCCAAGGAAAAATACGGCATACGAGCCCGGGACATGCAGACACTGCATGCGACCTTTGTGCCCTTCACCGCACAGAGCCGTATGAGCGGTGTCGATATCGATGGCTCATCGATCCGCAAGGGCGCCGTCGACGCTGTTCTTACCTATGCCAATCAGATGTCGCTTGCGACGCCCGGAGCTGGCGGAACCGTTGTTGCGACACGCGCCACGGCCGAGACCATTCGTGATCTGCAGGCTATCGCCGACCAGATCGCCAAGGGTGGCGGCACTCCGCTCGCGGTTGTCCGCGATGGCAAGCTGCTTGGCATCATATACTTGAAGGATATCGTCAAGGGCGGCATTCGCGAACGTTTCGCCGAGCTGCGCCGCATGGGCATCCGCACCGTGATGATCACCGGCGACAACCCGCTTACCGCTGCTGCCATTGCAGCGGAAGCCGGCGTCGACGATTTCCTCGCGCAGGCGACGCCGGAAAACAAGCTCACGCTGATCCGCAATGAGCAGTCGAAGGGCAAGCTTGTGGCCATGTGCGGTGACGGTACCAATGATGCCCCGGCACTCGCCCAGGCAGATGTGGGTGTCGCCATGAACACCGGTACTGTTGCAGCCCGCGAAGCTGGCAACATGGTCGATCTGGACAGCGATCCTACCAAGCTGATCGAGATCGTCGGCATCGGCAAGCAGTTGCTGATGACCCGCGGTGCGTTGACGACCTTCTCGATTGCCAATGATATCGCCAAATACTTCGCCATTATTCCGGCGATGTTCCTAGCGTTTTATCCGCAGCTTGGCGCACTCAATATCATGGGACTGCAGACACCCCAGAGCGCCATCCTGTCGGCCATCATCTTCAATGCACTCATCATCGTCGCGCTTATCCCGTTGTCGCTGAAAGGCGTCAAATACCGGGCTGTCGGTGCTGGCTCACTGCTGAGGCGCAACCTTCTGATTTATGGCCTCGGCGGCGTCATTGTCCCCTTCGTCGGCATCAAAGCTATCGACGTGTTCATCACAAGCCTCGGCTTGGCGTAAAGGATTATTCCAATGTTAAAACAACTCAAACCCGCGATTATCATGATCATCGCCTTCACGGTCATAACCGGCCTTATCTATCCTTTGGGCATGACCGGCATCGCTCAGGTCCTGTTCCCGCGGCAGGCCAATGGCAGCCTCATCGAGAAGAACGGTACCGTCATCGGTTCCGAACTGATCGGTCAGGCCTTCGCCGCCGACAAGTACTTCCACGGCAGGCCATCTGCTGCGGGTGACGGGTACAATGCCGCGGCGTCCAGTGGGTCCAATCTTGGACCGACAAATCCGAAATTGATCGATCGTATCAAGACGGATCTTGCCGCCTTGCAGGCAACCAACCCGAATACTCCAGTGCCGATGGATCTCGTTACCACCTCAGCTAGTGGTCTGGATCCGCACGTCTCGCCGGAAGGAGCCTATTTTCAGGTACCGCGCGTCGCCAAGGCGCGTGGTATAGATGAAACCCGCATCCGCCAGTTGGTCGATCAGAACGTCCAGGGCCGCGAGCTCGATTTCATGGGGGAGCCGGTGGTGAATGTGCTGGCGCTGAACCAGGCACTTGATGGCCTGACGACACAGTAGTTGAATGCGTGCCGGGGATCTGCAACCGCAAACCCCGGCTCTGGCATGAGAGGCCCACAATGCCCACTGACAGCCGCGACACCGACAGGAGACCATCACCCGATGCACTCCTTGAAAATGCGGAGCGCGAGACGCGAGGACGGCTGAAGATTTTTCTCGGGGCGGCACCCGGTGTGGGCAAAACCTATGAAATGCTGATGGCTGGCCGAGCGGCACTTGCAGATGGCAAAGATGTGGTGATCGGCGTCGTGGAGACGCATGGCCGCAAAGAGACACAGGCGCTGGTTAACGGTTTCGAAGTCATCGCGCGCACTCAGATCAACTACAAGGATCATTATCTCCAGGAGATGGACCTCGATGGGATCCTCGCACGCCGGCCAAGCCTCGTTCTGGTTGATGAACTCGCACATACGAACGCTCCAGGTACGCGCCACCCGAAGCGGTACATGGATGTGCAGGAGATCCTGGCACACGACATCGATGTCTATTCGACGATGAACATCCAGCATGTCGAAAGCCTGAATGATGTCGTGGCGCAAATCACCAAGGTGCGGGTGCGCGAAACAGTGCCGGATTTGGTCATCGATCAGGCCGATGAGGTCGAGATCATCGATCTGACGCCCGCTGATCTGATCAAGCGTCTGCAGGAGGGCAAGGTCTACGTTCCCGCCAACGCCAAGCGCGCCATGGAAAACTATTTTTCGCCGGGCAATCTGACTGCCCTGCGCGAGCTTGCCCTGCGGCGTACCGCGCAACGGGTTGATGATCAGTTGCTTACCCATATGCAGGCGAATGCGATATCCGGGCCCTGGGCGGCCGGCGATCGGGTTCTCGTCTGTATCGATGAGCATCCAGGCGGTACTTCACTTGTCAGATATGCCCGCCGTCTTGCGGATCGGCTTCGGGCGCCGTGGACAGCTGTTAACGTGGAGACACATCGTTCGACGCGTTTTTCAGAAGCGGATCGGAATCGGATCGCATCTACGCTGCGCCTTGCCGGCCAGCTGGGTGGTGATGCGATCACGCTCCCGGGCCGGGACGCGGCCGAGGAAATTGCACGTCACGCCCGGGAAAACAATGTTACGCACATTGTCATCGGCAAGCCGCACAAGGCACAATGGCGCGAACTCTTTGAAGGGTCGGTATCTCATGATCTGATCCGCCAGGCCGGCAATATCAGCGTCCATGTCATCTCGGGAAGCGAAGAGCATGCGGGTGCTACGGTGCGGACCGCCGAGCAGGCGCCGATGGCGAGCGTCCGGATCAGAGCCTATCTCTTGAGCACGGGCTACGTGATCGGAGCACTCGCATTCGGCCTTTTGCTCTCGAGCGTGGTTGACGTGCGCAACATTGCGCTTGTCTTTCTCATGGCGGTGCTTGCTTCCGCCGTTTCGGCCGGACTCTGGCCGGCTTTGTTCGCATCTGTTCTTAGCGCCCTGATGCTCAACTTCTTCTTTCTCCCGCCGCTTTACACGCTCAATATTAGCGATCCTGAAAGCGTCATCGCGCTAGCCTTCTTCTTTGGTGTCGCTGTCATTGCCAGCAATTTGACCGCACGGGTCCAGCGTCAGGCCTCGGCAGCACGTCAACGCGCGCGAACGACCGAAGATCTCTATCTCTTCAGCAAGAAGCTCGCCGGGACCGGTACGCTCGATGATGTATTGTGGGCGACAGCGTTCCAGGTCGCATCCATGTTGAAAGTGCGTGTGGTTCTGCTCCTGCCGGATCATGGGACAATCGAGGTAAAGGCCGGCTATCCGCCTGATGATACGCTGGACGATGCGGACATTGCGGCGGCGCGCTGGGCTTTGGAAAACAACCGTGCAGCAGGGCGGGGAGCGGACACGCTGCCGGGGGCAAAGCGGCTCTACTTGCCATTGCGGACAGGACGCATGGCGGTCGGCGTCATCGGGCTGGACAGTGACAAAAAGGGGCCGCTGCTCACACCGGAGCAGCAACGCCTGCTCGATGCACTGGCTGATCAGGCGGCTGTTGCCATAGAGCGCACGCAGCTTGTGGCCGACGTCGACCGTGCCAAGCTCGCAGCGGAGGCCGACCGGCTTCGCTCGGCACTCCTGACGTCGATCTCGCACGATCTGAAGACTCCGCTTGCGGCCATCATGGGCGCGGCAGGTACCTTGAAGGAATTTGCACCGGCCTTGCCGATTGAGGCGCGGGTGGAACTACTCGGGACTGTCATCGACGAGTCCGAGCGGCTCAACCGGTTCATTGCCAATCTGCTCGACATGACCAGGATCGAATCCGGGGCAATGGAACCGAATTTCGCGTTCCACTACGTCGGCGACATTGTCGGCACTGCGCTGAGCCGGGCCAGAAAGATCATCGGGCAGCACAAGACCGAGGTCGATATTGCGCCCAACCTGCCGATGCTGAAGGTCGATCCGGTGCTGTTCGAGCAGGTACTGTTCAACCTTCTCGACAATGCTTCCAAATATGCCCCGAAAGGTTCGTTGCTGCAAATTCGGGCCTGGACCGATGATGACTGGGTAATCCTGCAGGTCGTCGATGAGGGGCCGGGCATTCCCGCCGACGATCTGGAACGGGTGTTTGATACGTTCTATCGCGTACACAAGGGCGATCAGGTCACGGCCGGTACGGGCCTGGGCCTGTCGATATCACGCGGCTTCATAGAAGCTATGGGAGGCACCATTAAAGCGGAAAGGCGGATCGACCGGTCGGGTACTATCTTCACGATCAGGATGCCTGTTCCGAAGGAGGCCCCCAACCTGGAAGAACTCACATGACAAATTCGAGTGTAAAGATCCTGGTTGTGGATGACGAGCCACCCATCCGCAAGTTGCTCCGGCTCGGCCTCAGCACGCAGGGCTACAGTGTTGTCGAGGCTACGAACGCCACCGCCGCGATCGAACAGATAGCCCTGATGCAACCGGATCTGATTGTGCTCGATCTTGGACTGCCGGACCTGTCCGGTTATGAACTGCTACGCCGCTGGCGCGATGAGGGTTCGGGTCTGCCTGTGGTCATTCTTTCGAGTCGGACGGACGAAGGCGGAATCGTGCAGGCGCTGGAGCTTGGCGCTGATGATTACATCACCAAGCCGTTCGGCATGAATGAACTCGTCGCTCGCATACATGTCGCTTTGCGGCACAGGTTGCAACAACAGGGCGAGAGGCCCATTTTCGAGACGGGCGGGCTTTCGGTTGACCTGGTAAAACGCATCGTCAAGGTCGATGGCAAAGAGGTGAAGCTGTCGCCAAAGGAGTATGAGATCCTGCGAGTCCTCGTACAGCACGCGGGCAAGGCTTTGACGCACCGGTTTCTGCTGGCGCAGGTATGGGGAGGTTCGACGGACGTGCAGTATCTGCGCGTTTACGTGCGGCAACTCCGGCAGAAGATCGAGCGGTTGCCCGATCAACCGCAATATATCACGACCGAGACCGGCGTCGGCTATCGCCTGAGGGAAGTAGAGTGGACACCCGCGCAAGCTACCGAGATTGAATGAGAAATCGCCATGAAATTAGCCGACTATATAAAGCCGGAAAATGTAATTCCGAATCTTGATGTGTCATCCAAAACGCAGGTACTCCAGGCAATGTCCGCGAGTGCAAGTCAACTTGCCGCAGTTCCAGCCGACACGATTCTGAATGCGCTGCTAAAGCGGGAAAATCTGGGGTCGACCGGCGTAGGACAGGGCGTTGCCCTTCCGCTTACGCGTATCGCTGGCATTAGCAGACCTGTCGCGATGATTGCTCGATTGAAGCAGCCCATCGACTTTGAATCGATCGATGGCAAGCAGGTGGACATTGTCTTCCTGTCGCTGACCCCGGACGAGGAGCCCAACAAGCATCTCAATGTGTTGGCGTGTGTTTCCAGAAAGCTGCGGGCGCCCGGTGTTCTTGATCAAATGAGAGCGGCGAAAGACGCAGCGTCGCTCTACTCGTGTTTTATAGAGGAACTTTAGCGCTCAGGCGCGTTTACGGTGGGACCGGTCGGACAGGTCCTGCCAGGGATCCGCGAGCAGGCAATCATCGTCCTCGGCGCACCAGACCGCACCCAGCTGGTGCTCGCTTTGCGCAACGGCAAAATGTACGGCCGATTGCTTGTCCGCAAAAAGACCGCCGACCAGACGCTGCCTGTCACAGACGATCCAGCGGCCGTCAATGTTGCGACCGACAAGAAAGCGGTAACAATTGTTCGAGTTGTCGTGTTTTTTTACAACATATGCCATGATTTCTCACTTTTCCGGCTTGAAGCGATTGATTTTGTTGAGTTGCGTATTCGTACTAGACGCGCCAGACGAGCGGTGCGGCCTGAGCGTCGGAAGGCGTCTCGACTTGCTTGAAGATCGCGCTGGCGCCATCGTCTGTTCCGCCCAGGTGATCCAAGGCCGATCGGATATCGCCCGCTGTTTCGACGGAAACAGGCACGAGCGGCAGGCGAACTTCGTCACTCATGCCACGGCGATGCCTGAGCGCATACTTTACCGGGCATGGATTTGTATCGAGGTCAAAAGCCTTGAAGACAGGCTGCATTCTTTGCTGAATGTATCGGGCTGTGGCCCAGTCACCGGCTTTGCAGGCATCGTGCAGGGCGACGAAAACGTGCGGCAGCACGTTGGCGATGACCGAGATCATCCCGTCGCCACCCAGCAGATTAAATGCATATGCCGTCTCATCGTGGCCGGACAGCAGTATGAAGCGGTCATGGAATATCGTGCGAATATATTCGACGCGCTTGACCTCTCCCGTCGCGTCTTTGATACCGACGATCGAAGGAATCTGGGCAAGTCTGTCGAGAGTGTGCATCGTAATGTCGACGCCTGTCCTGGATGGCACGTTGTAGACGATGATCGGCAGGTTGGTGCTCTGCGCGATCGCCTCGAAGTGACGCACGATGCCCTCCTGGCTCGGCTTGTTATAATAGGGCGTGACAATGAGGGCAGCGTCGGCGCCGCAGCACTGGGCCGCGGACGTATGCGCAATAGTCAGTTCAGTGCTGTTGGTGCCTGTACCGGCAATGACCGGCACGCGTCCGCGTGAAGTTCGCACACAGGTTCTGATGATCTTCAGTCGCTCATCCCACGCAAGGGTAGGAGCTTCACCGGTGGTCCCGCAGGGGACGAGGGCATCGATGCCGCATTGTATATGCCACTCCGACAAGGTGGAGAGGGCATCATAATCGATGACGCCATTCTGGAAGGGCGTGACGAGTGCGGTCATCACGCCCTTCAATCGTGAAGGGTCGTCTTTGCTGTTCGTAGTCATGGATTTCCTCTTATTACGATCTATCTGCAGACCCGCCCCGAACGCCGGAAAGCTGCCGGCGACGGAATGGTTCACCCGCCTCATTCAGAGAGAGACACCGAGTGCGACGGCAAGTCTCAAACCGGCGGCCCCTGCCAATAGAGTAGTGAGCACCAGCAGCGTTACTAGCCTCTGGCTGTGCTTTGCGGTAAGGTTCGTTGGTTTAGTGTGATCTAGTTCTACAGTATTCATCGATATGGTCATTTCCATGCACTCCAATGATTTGGGTACACGAAAGAAATACCATGTCCGCCGATATGAATTCCATTGCGGGTTCAGAGTAAAGATATCAAGAAGTTATAAGGCTCGAATGGGTCCCAACTCTAGCGCGGCCGACCTGATGCCGGCCGCGACCGGTCACTTGAATGACGGCGGCTGCCCAAGATCGAACGACGGCGGATTACCAAGGTCGTTGCCCGGAGCGGTCGGCAAATTCAACTGGATATTCTGCAGGTCAACTGCCGCGGTTGAGTCGAGGAAATAGGTAACCATCCCCGGAAATGCGATAAGTAAACCCACGAGGATCAGCTGCAGCACAAGCCATGGGATTGCACCCATGTAGATATCGCTGGTCTTGATCGATTTTGGCGCGATGCCCCTGAGATAAAACAGCGCGAAGCCAAAGGGCGGATGCATGAAACTTGTCTGCATATTGGCGCAGATCATGACACCGAACCAGATGAGGTCGATGCCCAGTGCGCTTGCCGCCGGCGCAAGCAGTGGAATGACGATGAACGCGATTTCGAAAAAATCGAGGAAGAAGGCGAGGATAAATATGAAGATATTGACGAAGATCAGAAAGCCGACGACGCCTCCCGGCAGGGAGGTCAGCATGGTTTCAATCCAGTGACCGCCGCCGACGCCCTGAAATACCAGACTGAACACGCGCGCGCCGAGCAGAATAAATACGACCATGGCGGTGAGGCGCATCGTCATATCCATCGCCTGATAGACGAGCTTCCAGGTCAGGCGGCGGTTCAGCCAGGCAATAAACATGGCACCGACAACCCCCATCGCTCCGGCTTCCGTCGGTGTGGCAAGGCCCATGAAGATCGTGCCGAGCACGATGAAGATGAGAGCAAGCGAGGGAATCATGCCGCGAGCGCAGCGTGCCAGTAGCGGCCAGCCTCGGAGGGTGCGCGCTTCCGGTGGAAGCGCGGGAACGTGATCCGGCCTGATGATACTGAGCACGAACACCCAGCCCGCGAACAGCAGCACCTGAACGATGCTCGCTCCGGTCGCGCCGATATACATATCACCCGGCGACTTGCCAAGCTGATCGGCAAGGACGATGAGCACAAGCGATGGCGGAATAAGTTGGGTGATCGTGCCGGAAGCCGCGATGACGCCGGTGGCGTGGCGGATATTGTAGCCGTATTTCGCCATCACCGGCAGCGAAATGAGTCCCATGGCGATCACCGAGGCTGCGACGGTTCCCGTGATTGCGCCAAGAATGGCGCCGACGAGGATGACCGCGTAGGAAAGGCCGCCGCGAACGCCACCGAACAGCTGGCCGAACCCTTCAAGCAGGTCTTCGGCGAGGCCGCACCGTTCAAGGATGACGCCCATAAACGTGAAAAACGGGATGGCCAACAGCAACTCGTTGGAGAGGACCGAAAACATCTGGTAGGTGAGATTACCCAGGAAGTCCGGGCTGATTTCGCCCATTTCGATGCCAATAAAGCCGAAGAAAAGCCCGACTGCGGCGAGGGAAAATGCTGCGGGATAGCCGATCACCATAAAGATGATCAGCCCGAAGAACATCAACGGGGCAAGATTATCAGCAAAGAATGTCATCATTGAACGGGTTTCTCGTAGGCAAATTCGCGAACATAATCAGTGGTGAGGGCGAGATAGCATTTGATGAGTTCTGAAATGCCCTGCAGACCCACCAGTGCGAAGCCCACGGGAAGGCTTAACTTGACGGGCCAGAGCGGAAGACCGCCGGAGTTGGACGATCCTTCATTGGTTACCCATGACAGGACGAACCAGGGCCACGTGAAATAAATCATCAGGCAACATATCGGCAGCAGGAAAAACAGGCCGCCAAGCAAATCAATCCACGTCCTTGTTCTTTCGCTGACGGAGCCGTAAACGAGGTCGACGCGCACGTGCTCATTCAATTTCAATGTCCAGGCACCGCCCAGCATGACCATGCCGGCGAAGAGATACCACTGCAGTTCTGAAAGCGAATTTGAATTGCGGCCGTAAACGGCAAGGATGCCGCGAAACAGGCCGCCAACCCCGACATTGTGGTCCAGCCAGATCATCGTGCCGATGCTGTATCGCAGGAGCGCGTTGAAGGCGCAAACCAACGATGCAAACAAGACAAAATAGATTGCAACAATCGCTATGCGACGATTGAATTCATCGATCCAGCCCGTGATGGCCAGCCATCGTGACATGCAGTGTCCCCTCCCATTCACACCTTTCTGGCAAGTCGGCACCTCTTGTTCGAGTTTGCAGCCGGCCTTGCGGGTTGACAGAGTTAACCCAAGGAATCGAACGTTGCAATGGCGCAGGTTTCGTCAATTTCACCGAATGAAGGCAGGAGACCGCGATCCGGAGCCTTCACTTCCTGATCCAATTGCGCAATCATCGGGAGGCAAGGAGGAACATCAATGGCGACAGATTCGGATGTCTCGGGCGGCCTGACCGGGGGTTGCGTTTGCGGCCATGTACGCTACCGCATGGAAACTGCGCCGATCGTTGTTCACGGCTGCCACTGCCGTTATTGCCAGCGGATGTCGGGTTCGGCTTTCGCGGTCAACGCCATGATCGAAGCGGACCGCGTTATACTCACCGGTGAGGGCAAGCCTGATGCGATTCACACGGCCTCGGCATTGCCAGCCGGCCAGATGATCCATCGCTGCCCGCGCTGTTCCGTACCGCTATGGGCCAATCATTCCCAGCTCGGTGAGACTTTCGCGCTTGTTTACGTTGGCACGCTGGACGACGCTTCAAAGCTATCTCCCGATATTCATTGTTTCACAACAACCAAGCATTCATGGGTCGCGTTGCCGGCGGATGTTCCGGCCTTCGAAGGCAACTACGATGCGGAAAAGGTCTGGAGTGCTGAAGCCAAAGCGCGTTTCACAACGGCGATGCAAGGTGAAATATGATGAAGCAGACGGCTCTTCCCTCAGGTGAGATGGTTCCGGTGCTCGGTCAGGGAACATGGTTCATGGGCGAGGACAGACGGCAGTTCTATCAGGAAGCGGATGCATTGCGGCTTGGCCTCGATCTCGGCATGAGCCTGATCGATACGGCGGAAATGTATGGCAATGGCGGGGCAGAGGAAGTGGTCGCCGAAGCCATCGAACACAGACGCGATGAGGTGTTTCTAGTAAGCAAAGTTTTGCCATCAAATGCATCACGAAGGGGTGCCGCACTTGCCTGCGAACGCAGCCTCAAACGACTGAAATGTGAAACGATCGACCTTTATCTCCTACACTGGCGCGGTGGCTACGCGCTTGAAGAAACGGTGGCTGGATTCGAAGACCTGATCAAGGCCGGGAAAATCCGGCATTGGGGTGTCAGCAATTTCGACACGGAAGATATGGAAGAGCTTCAGGCGATAGACGGCGGAAAGGCCGTTTCGACCAACCAGGTGCTCTACAATCTCAGCCGGCGCGGTGTCGAGTTTGAGCTATTGCCCTGGTGCCAGGAACACAAGATACCGATAATGGCCTATTCGCCGATCGAGCAGGGGCGGATGCTCAATCATCCGGCACTCGCACGTGTTGCCAAGGAGTGCGGGGCAACTCCAGCCGCGGTGGCATTGGCCTTCGTTCTTAGCCACGACGGTGTCATCGCCATTCCAAAGTCGAGTACGTCCAAGCACATACGGGAGAATCGCCGCGCGGTAGATGTGAAACTGACGGCGGATCAACTCGCTGTTCTGGATGAAGCTTTCCCGCCACCGCGACGAAAACGACCGCTTGAGATGCTCTAGATTTCTCCGGAAACATCGCGCCGCTGTCTGTCCAGTTCTTCGCTGTAGCGGCGGAGCGTATGGCTTTCGGTGAGGAGGCCGATGACGCGTCGCTCGACAAGATCACTGACGACCGCCAGTTCTTCACTTTCCGCCGTGTCAAAAATAGCGGCTGCTTGTTTGGCGTTCATTTGTGGTTGCAGGAAGTCGTTCTTGTATTTGATCAGGCCGGCGATCGATTGGCCTTCGTCGGAGCTTTCGGTCACGCCCGAATGCGCCTCCGGTACCAGAACCATGCCGGCATATTTGTTGTTATCGTCGACAATGATCACGCGCTGAGTTGAACCAAGCGGGAAATCACGGCGGAACGCGTCGATGCTAAGATTGGACGGCGCCGTTCGGACATCGACACGCATAAGCTTGGCCACGGTCAGATTGCGAATCCAGCCCACATCATGTGCACTTCTGATACTTTCGCCCCTCAGGTGGAAACGCCAGGTGGCGAACGAATAGCCGAACAGATTGCGTACAGTGAGCGAGGCGGTAATCACGGCCGCAAGGACCAACACCGTTATCGGAAAATCGCCCGTGATCTCGAGGGCAAGGAACGTCATGGTCATGGGTCCGCCGATGACCGAAACGGCCAGCGCACTCATGCCGACAACGGCATAGATAACTGGTGTCAACGTCGCATGGGCGAAGACGTAGGGTGCCGAGTAGGCAAAGAGCTTGCCCAGTAATGCGCCCATGAACAGCGAGCCGAAAAACAGGCCGCCGCGGAAACCCGAACCGATGGAAATCGCCGAGGCAAACGCCTTGAGCAGCAGCACGCCAATTAAAGCCGCAATCGGAGTTGTGTTATCGAGATTGAGGTGCAGCGCGCCATGACCGCCGGAAAGGACCTGCGGTGAAATCAGCGCCAAAAGGCCTATGACTGCACCCCCAAACAATGGCCGGATCGGTCCGGGAATAAAGCTCTTTCGCGCGATCTGCTCGATAAACGCAACCCCCTTCATGAGAAGGATGCCGGCCAGTGCGCAGAAGACACCGAGAAGCAGAGCCGGGATATAATCTGCTGGGACTACTGTGCCGAAATTGCCGATATCGATGATAAAATTATCGCCAGCGAGCATCCGCGCAATAATTGTGGCGACAAGCGCAGAAACGACAACTGGCGCGAGACTAAGGATCGTATAGGAGCCGATGATCAACTCGAAGGCGTAGAATGAACCGGTTAGCGGGGCGTTGAACGCAGCCGCAATCGCACCGGCTGCGCCACAGCCGACGAGGATGCGCAGGTCCGAGCGACGCAATCGCAGGGAGAGGCCAATCTTCGAAGCAAGGCCCGATGCGAGTTGGGTGTAGCCGGCTTCGAGACCGACCGATGCACCGAATCCGTTGGATATGAGGTTTTGCGCAGTAATGATGAGGCTGTCATTGAGTGAAAGACGTCCGCCGTGCAGTGCGTTTGCCTCGATGGGGTCGACCATGGGTCGTTTGCGGTAACGATTGAGGATAAGCAGCAACAATCCCAAAATGGCGCCGCCCGTCACAGGTGCGATGAGCAAAAGGATGAGGTCATTCGTAATGACCGACGAGAGCCGTTCGCCTTCGTTCAACCCGAAAATCAGCTCGTGCATCTGTTGTGCGATGAAACTCATTGCGGTGACGGTGAAGCCCGACACGATGCCGACAGCCGCTGCCGCAAGAACGAGGCCGAGTTCGGTGCTGCGGGCAAATGCCCGCAGACGGCTTGGTGCAAGAAATATGGAGAACACGCCCAATCGGCGCAGTGCCAGTTTGCGAGACATCGTTGGCCCGGAGAGTTGGTTTTATCATCAGAGGACAGGTCGACAGCGAATATACGTCTAATGTGTCAAGGCGTTGGCACGATTCGTAGCTTTTTCAGATTGTGGCGCGCGCGAGTCCTGCGCGCCGCGCATTTCTGCGAGCTTTCGGGCAGCCGCCGCAATACATCCAGCGGAGCGCGCGAATACAGGCTATTTCATAGCCATCTGAAGCGCTGCGAGAGTCGATTCCAGCAAAACCTGTGCGCCCATTTTGGAGTGTTCGGGCTTGACGTATTCTGCTTCATTGTGGCTGAGACCATCGCGGCAAGGCACGAAGATCATGGCAGCATCGGTGACCCGCGCAAGGAAAAGTGCGTCATGGAACGCGCCCGATACCATTGGCTTCGAGGCGACACCGAGACCCGTTGCCGCCCGATCGACAGCTTGCAATAGCAGCGGAGAAAATTGCGCCGGTGGCATATCGAACGTTCGGCGGATGGTCACTGCACACCCGAACGCCGCCGCCTTTTCTTCGCAGGTTACGCGAACATGGTCCTCCAGCCGCGCCAGTTCGGCAGCGTCCGGATGGCGCAGGTCGACACTGAAGGACACCTTGCCGGGAATGGCGTTGATCGAAGCCGGCTCCACCGAAATGCGCCCAATGGTCAACCGGGCCCGCTCATCATTGGGCATGACGGAATTGTAAAGCTCCTGTAGCGCTTCGGTGACGGCCACGAGCGGATCACGGCGGAACGAGAGCTGAGTGGTCCCGGCATGAGCGGTCTGGCCCGTAACCACGACCTCAAGCCAGCGCGTGCCCTGAATCGCATGGACTATACCGATCGGGATGTTCTCGCGCTCAAGCGACGGTCCCTGTTCGATATGCAGTTCAAGATAGCCGGACAGCGGGCCTCCCAGCGGGCGCTTGAGCGCTTCCGGAAGGGCGTCGAGGGTCGCCGCAAGTTCCTCACCCAATACCTTGCCGTCTGGAGAATGGGCGGAATACCACTCGATCGGAATTGCACCCGAGGCAAAGGCCATCGAGCCCATGCAGCCCGGCGCGTATTGGCTGCCTTCCTCGTTGGTCCAGGCGACCACCTCCACGGCTCTAGGTGTCTGGATATCGGCATCCTCCAGGGATTCGAGCACTTCGAAGGCAGACAACGTACCAAGCGCGCCGTCGAAGCGACCGCCCATAGGCTGGCTGTCGAGATGACTGCCAATCAGGAAGGGCGGAAGGTCGGTGGAAAGCCCAGGGCGGTGGATGAACAAATTGGCCATCGGATCCTGGAAAACGCCAAAGCCGCGCTCCAAAGCCAGATTTGCAAGTTTAGTCCGGGCGCTCCGATCTTCGGGAGACAGTGCCCGGCGGTTGACACCGCCCGCCGGGGTTGCGCCAATAGCGGCAAACTCATCCAGCCTTTGAAGGAGACGTTCGCCATTGATCCTTGCCCTCGTGTTCATTGCAGTTTGGGTCAATCTTTTGCAATTGCCCAGGCAAGCATCTGCTCGAACAAGGTCTTGTAGCCTTTCCACGCTATAAAATCAGAAGGGAGCCAATGCGGTCCGACATCTGAGGTCCAGGCAAGCGTGCGACCCTTGCCATAGGTGCCGGTAACGAGCAGAGGCTGTGACCCGTAATCCGTCGATACGGTTGCAAGGACTTCCGCCCCGTCCTTGACGGTGACTTCGTTATAACCAAGCAGGATTGGCCAATTCGTGCCGAGGCCTCGCAATATGGGATGGTCGCCAGAACCGGTTACGACAGGGGCGAACCCCTCGGGAACCTCAATGCGGTCATCGACGGAAAGGCAAGTAACGGGCAGGACCTCTTCAACTGCCGTCTTGTGATAGCGTGCACCGCCATTGATACCCTGGAAGCTGTAGTAGCCTCCAAACATCAGCAGCGCACCGCCATTGCGGACATAGTCGCGCAACAGGCGAAGACGGTTCGGCGTGGTCTTCGAATGAATCCATGTATCGGGATGCAGAAGCAGTGTATTGGCGCCGATATCGGAGAGAATGATCGCCTCATATTCGGACAGCGCTTCAATCGTCTGAGGGAAATCGCGCTGCGCTTCGTGCGCCGGCATGAATTTCACGTCGAAGTCGCTGTCCTTCAACGCCTTCAGCAATTCGTCGGCGCCGGTGTGGTAAGTGACGGTGGGGAACTGATCGAAACCCTTGATGTGGGTCGCGGTGGAAACCCACGACTCGCCGGCGAGAAGAACTTTGTGTTTGGACATGAAAACTCCTTGGGTACCAAAACGCAGCGATCAGGCCGCTGCAGAAAATACGGATTTGGGGTTGTCTGTAAGCATGCGCTCGATGGTTCCGGCATCAACGCCATGGCGCTTGAGGCGTGGCACGAAGTGCTTGAGAATATGGCCGTAACCGAAACCGCCGTAGCGTGTCAGCATCATCTTCAGGAATACGTCCTGAGACAACAGGACGCGGTCGCCAAAACCCATATCGACGAGCGAGCGAATGGCACGGGCGTTCTGTTCGTCGGATGGTGACTGAGCATCCTGGTCGGCGTAGTAATAGTCCATGCCGATCATATCGTATTCGAGGAACGCGCCACGCTTGGCGAGCCCGGCCTGGTAAGGCAGATCCTCGTGACTGGGGTTCATATGGCAAAGTATCGTGTGGCGAAGGTCGGCGCCTTCTTCTTCGACGATGTCCAGCACCTGATTGGCAAGACGCTCCCAGCCTGGCAGATGGATCGATAGCGGTACGCCGGTGAGACGGGACGCACGCGCCGAGGCACGCAGGGACTTGCGCTCTTCCGATGTGAAGTCCTTGCTAACGCCAACTTCACCGATGATTCCCGGCATGATCTCGGGTTGCGTATCGCCGCCGCCAACATCGTTGACCAGAAATTCCGTCACCGCATCGACATCCATATCTTTCAGCCATTCGGGATGGGTGTGTTGCAGATAGAACCCGGAGCCCATGACAATCTTCAGATTGGCCATCCGCGAGATACGCCGCAACTTCACCGGATCGCGGCCGATGCCGATGTTGGTGGGATCGACGACGGTGTGGCCACCGAGCGCCTGAAAGCGCTTGAGTTCGGAAAGCGCAAGGTCCGTATCATCCAAGGAAACGTTGTCACGATTCATGTATGGGTTCATGCGCAACTCGCCGATGATCTCGATCGATACGGGCTGATCCGCGATGGCCAATTCGTCGGGATGGCACGGGCATTTCCAGGTTGTCGCTCCATCCAGCAGAATATGCTCATGCATCAGGGTAACGCCCATTTCACCGACAGGCAGCGGCCCCTGAACGGTCATCACGGTTCCGGACTTGATCCCGATTGGCGCACGTCCGCGTTCATTGTTCTGAAAGTCGAGGCCGGTCATTCATCTGCTCCGGATCGCGCCGCGAAACAGCCGGAAGTTCAGCCAGATCGCAACCAAAATGATCGTGCCGGTGACGATGGGCGTGAAGAATGGCGACATGTGCGCAAGGATGAGGCCATTGCCGATAACGGCCACGGTCAAGGCTCCAAGCACGGTGCCAATCAGCGTGCCCCGGCCACCGAAAAGACTGGTACCGCCAAGCACGACGGCGGCAATCACTTCCAGCTCAAAGCCTTGTCCGGCATTGGACGAACCAGAGCCGAGGCGGGCGGCGAGGATGATACCAGCAGCTGCCGCTGCCGTGCTCGAGAGGACATAAACCATCAACGTTGTCAGCCGCGTATCGACACCGGCGCGGCGTACAGCCTCGGCGTTCGCACCAATGCCGGTCACGTAGCGGCCGAAGCGGGTTTCGTTGAAGACGAGATACGCGACAACAAGCACGACGAGGGCAATCAGCGCGGGGACGGGCACACCGAGAAACCAGGCGCGGCCGATGACCGTGAAGGGGCTTGTTGCTTCGACCGGAATGGAATAGCCGCCAGTGATAAGCAGAGCTATGCCGCGGATGACAGACAGCCCGGCCAGCGTGACGATGAAGGCAGGTATGCGCTCATAGGCGATGAAGAAGCCTTGGATTGCACCAATGGCAGCGCCGAGCAGCAGCATAGCGATGATAACCAGTGGCCAAGGTAGACCGGCCTGCAATGTTACCGCCGACAGGGTGGCGACCAGCGCGAGTACGGAACCGACCGAAAGGTCGATACCCCCCGTGGTGATTACGAAGGTCATCGCGGCAGCGACGATCAGCAGCGGCGCCGATTGCCTGACGATGTTGAGGAGATTCGGCGCCGTTAGAAAGGCGTCGGTGATGCCGGAGAACAACAGGCACACGACGAGAAAGAAGATGGCTATCGAAACAACGCTGCCGTTGGCCATGAAACGATCGTGCAGCGTGCTTTTTCGTACGCGCGTTTGAGCGGCGGCTGGATGCAGCGCATCGTTGCTTGAAGTCGATGGGTTGCTCATGGCCGTGCTCCATTTTCTTCGCTGCGGCGCGCCGAACGAGCCTGGAATTTGCGCCCGACAATGAGGTTCACGACGTCTTCGATGCTGGTGTCTTCAATGCGTCTTTCGGCGACATTGCGGCCCTCGTACATAACCTGAATGCGGTCGCAAACCAGGAACAGATCCTGCAGACGGTGGGTGATCAGGATCACGCTGACGCCGCGGGCGCTGACAGCACGAATAAGATCAAGAACTGCCTCGACCTCCGCGACCGCGAGGGCTGCGGTTGGTTCGTCCATGATGAGGACGGAAGGTTCGAAGGAAGCCGCGCGGCCGATGGCGATGGATTGACGCTGGCCGCCGGAGAGATTTTCGACCTTCAAACCCGTATCGGCAATGACGATGCCAAGCCGGTCGAGCATGGCGCGAGCTTCATCGTGCATCCGCCTTTTGTCGAGAAAGGGCATGCCCAATATCCGGCGTCTCGGTTCCCTTCCAAGGAAAATGTTACCCGCCACATCGACGGTATCGCACAGGGAAAGGTCCTGATAAACCATCTCCACATGTTCTGATCTTGCGTCGGCGGGCGAGGAAAAAGACACGGTCTTGCCGTCGATCTCGATGGTTCCTGCGTCCGGTATGACTGCTCCGGACAGGACTTTGCTCAGGGTCGATTTGCCAGCGCCATTGTCGCCGACGAGACCGAGCACTTCACCAGGCTTCAGGCTCAACGATACATTGTCGAGTGTCTGGATCGTATTGTACCGCTTGAATATGCCGGTCATGCGGACCCGGTAGGTTTCATTGCCAATATCGTTCATCGCAATACCATTGGGTTAAAATGACGACAGGATTGGGCGCGGCATGTGCGGCCGCGCCCTTGCAGCACTTGTTCTACTTGAACATGCCGCGGAACTGGTCGACGTTGTCCTTCGTAACGATTGTCACCGGCACGTTGATGATGGGCTCGATTTTTTCGCCCTTCTTCAGCTTGGTCAATGCCTCGATGGCAGCCTTGCCTTCACCGGCGGGGTCCTGCTGAACAACAGCTGTGACCCAGCCGGCATCGATGCCTTCAACGGCCTGCTTGGTGAGGTCCCAACCGAATACCTTGACGTCTCCAGTCCGGCCCTGGCTCGTGACGGCCGAAACGGCACCGACCAGCGCAGGCTCACCCGTCGCATAAAGCGTCGTCATGTCAGGATTGGCGGTCATCAGGTTTTCGGCGGCGGTCAGAGCCACATCCTGAACGTTTTGGCCATCGACCGTATCGAGGAAAGTTATCTTCTGGCCACTGTCCGCAACAGCCTTCTTGAAGCCGTCCAGACGCTGGTTCTGAATGAACGAATTGAGCGCGCCAATCACGCCGATCTTGGCAGTTCCCGACAAGTTGGACTTGACGTAGTCAGCATAGAACTTGCCGATGTCTTCGCCCGCCTTGGTGTTGTCGACACCGACAAAGGCGATGTTGTCGCCGTCGGGAATCTGCGCATCGATAGCAATGACCGGGATGCCGGCAGCTTTGGCAGCAGTGATTGCAGGCTTGACGCCATTCACATCGATCGCAACCAGGATAATGCCGTCGACCTTCTGGGTGATATAATTCTCCATGGCGTCATTCTGGGCGCTTGGAACATTGTTGGCGTTGAAGATAACCAGTTTGGCGCCGGCGGCATCGGCCGCTTTCTGGGCGCCTTCATTGATCTGGTTGAAGAAAAGCGCCTGCTGGTTGATCGTGACCAGCGCAAACGTATCGGCCCAGGCGGACGAGCCAACAACAAGAGACATGGCGATGGCTGCAGCGCAGCCCGAAAGTATTTTGGTAAGACGCATCCCGATTCCCCTTTTTATTTGATGAATTACCCATGTGAGGGCCTCATAAAAACTGAACGCCAAACCATAATTCAAGAGACTTGAATGCATGTCAAGTAAATTGAAAGGCTCTTGGCCTTAGAATGTCGGCGGAGTGTTGACCCAAAAGATACTTGCGCGCTTGTTGCCCGTGTTCCGGTAGGAATGGGGCAGATCGGAGTTGAAGACGAACGCGTCGCCCTCTTTGAGCTCAAACTGTTTTTCACCGACTGTGAGTTCGACTTCGCCGGCGAGGATGTAGCCCACTTCTTCGCCTGCGTGCTGAATTGGACCGGCGCTGGCTCCATCCTTCTCGATATGATGGATGTTGCACTGGAGAAGGTGCCCAGGCGAATAGGGTATGATGCGCTCCAGCGAGATGCCTTCACCGCGCCGTAAAGGATCAAGCGCGATCAGTGGTCTTGCGCCGGCGCGAAAGACGATGCCTTCCTCGCCGTCCGACTCTTCAAACATCCACCCAATATTGGTTTCGAGAACCTGGACCAATCGGTGCAGCATGGGCAGGGAAGGCGATGCCTTGCCGTTCTCGATCTTGGACAGGAGGCTTTCTGAACAATTGGCGGCTTCGGAGAGAGCCTTCAGTGTAAGGCCGCGTGTCTGCCGTGCCAGTTTCAGCCGGATGCCAAGCCGAGCCGGATTGGTCTCAGTGATACCGTTGGGCTGTTTGCCGAGTTCAATCTTGTTCATGCCTTGCCGTGACCTGTCAGCTGGTCATTAGGTTATGAATTCGTAAATCTGGCCAGCAGATTTAGAGTGCACGACCTCGCATACCTTGGCGCTCATAACCTGACAATGCAAGGTCAATCCCATTTCGCGTCGCCGAGGGCATTCAGGGGTATTTTCAGAAAACGTTCACCGTTCGCTTCTGGTTCAGGCAGCCGACCACCATTCATGTTGACCTGCAAGGCTGCCAGAATAAGTCTGGGCATGGGCAGCGTCTTGTCGCGGGCTTGTCTCATTGCCACGAACTCAGCTTGGGAATTGCATTGGGAGACGTGGATATTGTGGCGCTTCTGGTCGCCCACAGTGCTTTCCCACAGAGGTTCGCGCCCGCCGGGTTGATAATCGTGACCGACAAAGACCCTGGTGTCGTCCGGGAGCGCAAGAATCGATTCAATGGACTGCCATAAGTGTTCAGCGCTCCCTCCGGGAAAGTCACAGCGGGCGGTTCCGCCGTCCGGCATGAACATTGTATCGTGAATGAAGGCGGAATCGCCAATAACATACGTAACCGACGCAAGGGTATGGCCCGGTGAGAACATCACGGCCCCGGTCAGCTTCCCAATACTGAAATAGTCTCCGGCGTTGAATAGATGGTCCCATTGCGATCCGTCTGCCGGGAAATCCGGCCAATTGTAGAATCGTTTCCACAGGGCCTGAACCTCGACGATATGCCTACCGATAGCGGTCGTTGCGCCTGTTTTCGTTCGCAAGTAGTCGGCTGCCGAAAAATGGTCGGCGTGCGGGTGGGTCTCCAGTATCCACTCGACCTTCAAGCTATTGGCGTCAACGAACTCCAATATTCGGTCGGCGTTGACGGGTGCCGTTGATCCGGACTTTTCGTCGAAATCCAGAATCGAGTCGATGATTGCACAATGCCGGGTCACGGGATCTGCAACTACGTACTGGACGGAATTCGTTCGTTTGTCGAAGAATGCTTGAACGTCCGGTTTTATGGCGGCTTCCAACATTTTCGCGCGTCCCCCGAGCTTGAGCTCGACACGATTCTCGCCGCTTTTGGTTCAGCTTGTCAATCAGCGTAAAGATTGGGTCACGATACATTATTTTGTTGAACCAGGCGTTGCGCTTTGGCCTTTCGCGATGCGCCGGAAATCACATGAACGATCACAGCAGCGAAAACGATCGATCCACCAAACACTGTACTCTTGCTTGGCACTTCGTTGAATACGAGCCAGACCCAGAATGGCGCCAAGGGGGCATCAAGGGAACCGATCAGCGCCGTTTCGATCGGTGGAAGGAGCTTTGCCCCAAGGGTGAAGAGGGCAAGGCCCACGGCAGAAACCAATATGCCGAAAAGCGCAATGAGCATCAGATCATGGGCCGTAACGCCAAGCGGATCGCCGAGCGGCCAGCAGACGAGGGAACTGACGAGAGCCGACAGACAGGCAGCGGGCATGACAGAAACATCCGGCGAACGGCGGACAATGATCATCAGCACCGCCATACACAGTGTCATGCCAAAGGCGAGAGCATCGCCGAAGATAGCACCTTCGAGGCTGAAACCAACCATAAGCGAGACCCCGGTCGCAGCAGCGATGCTGGCGAGAATGGCGCTCCAGGTCGATCTTTCGCCGAGAACGAACCAGCCAAGAATTGCGGCCACAAACGGGATGGTGGCATAGATGACAGCGACATGCGCTACGGTGGTTTTCTTCAAGGCACTGATGAAAAACATCATGCCGAGCGCGGAAATGCCAACGAAAAGCCAGCCAGCCCGGCCCATGTCGCGGAAGCTCGCCCAGAACCGGCCGCGCTCGGTAAAGACCATCACCGTCGCTCTGCCGAGCGAACCGAAAATCCCGCGCCATGCAAGGATGGTCCAATTGTCCTGCGGGATGACGCGCGTGAACAGACCCGCGAGGCTCCATGCAATGGCCGAGCCGGTTACGAAAATCAGTCCCAGTTGATAAGCCGATGGCTTCATGATTGCCTTGACTGTTCGAACAACGGATACATGCGTGATCTAGCGCCGCTGTTGCGCGAGATGGCAAGGCTTCGAAAGCCAAAATTGAGATGCTACTGACACGGTGATGTCAGCTGTTGCGTAAGTAACGGCTTATGTAGTTTGTATAACGATCACACAATCTTGATTGCATTGCGCCCCGGCTCAATTGACCCAAGTTGCTGATATATCTAACATTGGATTCGTTCTAAGTTCTCGCCAACTTTTGCACGCGCCGAGTATCCCGGCCCGATGGTTGGACGTTTGATTCCAAGGATTGCCTGTGAAATTCGGTCGTTTTCTTACCGGTCTTGGAGTGCTGATTGTTGTCGGTGTTGCGGGCGCTTTTGTTTACGCGTGGAAGCCGGAAATTGCTCCAATCAAACCGCCAGAACGTGCATCCTTCGACCAGGCCTTGATTGAGCATGGGGCGAAACTCGCCGCCGTCGGCAATTGCACGGCTTGCCATACCAATCCCGGCGGAAAATCCTTTGCCGGTGGGCTGACCATTCCGACCCCCTTCGGGACGATCCATTCCAGCAACATCACACCCGACGCGGAGACCGGCATAGGAACATGGTCGGAAGCGGCTTTTCAGCGGGCCATGCGGGATGGAGTTGGTCGTAAGGGCGAGCATCTTTATCCCGCGTTCCCTTATGATCACTTCACCAATGTCTCGGATGACGACAACCGTGCCCTATATGCCTTCCTGATGACACGTCAGCCAGTGAAAGCCACGCCGCCACCGAACGAGCTGCCTTTCCCCTTGAACGTGCGTCTGGTTCTGGCTGGCTGGAAGATGCTGTTCTTCAGGGACGGCGCTTATCAACCCGATGCGAGCCAAAGTGAGGAATGGAACCGCGGTGCCTATCTGGTCGATGGTCTGGGCCATTGTGGTGCGTGCCACACGCCGCGCAACACGCTCGGTGCCGAAAAAGCATCACTGCACCTAGCGGGTGGCGAAGCCGAGGGTTGGAGTGCTTTCGCGCTTGATGGATCATCGCCCGCTCCTGTGGTTTGGGACGAGGAGGGCCTGTACACCTATCTGCGGCAGGGCTGGCATCCGGATCACGGCGTCGCTAATGGCCCCATGAGTGAAGTTACCGGAAATCTTGGGCTGCTGCCTGACAGCGATATTCGTGCAATGGCAACCTACATCGCATCAATCGTGGGCGAACCTTCGGCGGAGCGACGCGCCAAGTCAGAACAACTCCTGCAAGAGATAAAATCGGGCCCGATCACGTCTGCGATAGGCAATGATCAATCGGCGTTAGGCGGAAAGGGTGCTGCGATCTATCAGGCTGCCTGCGCCGCTTGCCATGAAAACGGCCGGCCGCAGCCTTTCGGCGGACTTGATCTGCGGCTCAGCTCCACGGTGCATGCACCAGATGCGCAAAACGCCATCAATATGGTGCTCTACGGTCTTCCAGCAGCAAGTGGCCGCACCAGCGCTATCATGCCAGGATTCGCCGATGTGCTGACAAACGATCAGCTGAACGATCTGCTTGGCTATCTGCGCCAGCACTTTACCGACCAGGCACCGTGGGGCGATGTCGTCCAGCGTGCAGCCGATACCAGAACCGGTAAATACCATGTCAGCGTCCGGCCCTCCGACGGCATCGAGCGCGGCCCCAGCAACATAGGAGCGGAGGATCAGTGATGAAACTCAACGTCAATGGCAGCACGCACGAAGTGGATGCCGATCCCGCGACGCCGCTGCTCTATGTCTTGCGCAACGACCTCGAACTTAACGCTGCCAAGTTCGGCTGTGGTCTGGGGCAATGTGGCGCCTGCACTGTGATGGTAGACGGAAAGGCAATTTTCTCCTGCCTGACACCGATCCTCTTGCTTGAGGGACGGGAGATCAAGACTGTGGAGGGCCTCGGTACCATCGACAGTCCTGGCCCGATGCAACAGGCGTTTATCGAGGAGCAGGCTGCGCAATGCGGCTACTGTATTCCCGGGATGATGATGCGGGCCCAGGCATTGCTGCAATCGAAGCCCGATGCGAGCGATGCAGAAATCCAGACGACGCTTGAACCCAATCTGTGCCGTTGCGGAACGCATATGCGTATTCTCAAAGCGGTGAAACGCGCACGCGAATTGATGAAGACGGCAGCCATGGCACCTGCAAGCGGCGAAAGGAAAGTCTGATGAACGCCCCCCGCTTCCCGAATGTTACGCGCCGCAGCCTATTGCTGGGTACGGGCGCCCTGGTCGTCAGTTTTTCATTGAAAGACCATGCCTTCGCCCAGGAAGGCGAACTCAATGTACCCGCGAAACCGCCAGAACCTGTAGCGACTGGTCCCAAGCTGCCCGGTAGCTTGGCCGATACGCCTTCACTGGACGCATGGATCCGCATCGATGCGGATAGCTCGGTCACGGTCTATACCGGCAAGGCAGAACTCGGGCAGGGAACCAAGACGTCGCTGCGTCAGATCGCGGCGGAAGAACTCGAAGTTCCGCCTGCGTCGATCAATCTGATTACTGCTGATACGGCAATTACCCCGGACGAGGGTTTTACTGCGGGCAGCCAGACGGTCCAGAACAGTGGCACGGCAATCCGCAATGCCGCGGCGCAGGTACGCGAGATCCTGATCCAGCAGGCCAGCAGCAAATTGCAAGTTCCTGCCGATCAGCTCAAGGCGCAAAATGGTCGTATTGTCGGACCCGATGGCAAGTCGATCGGATATGGCGAAGTGGTCATGACCGATATGCTGCATGTGGATGCGCAGCCGAAGTCCAAGCTCAAGTCCCCGGACGCCTATGAATATATTGGCAAGCCTTTCGCGCGTGTGGACATCCCGGCCAAGGTTACCGGCGGTCCCGCTTATGTACAGGACATGCGGCTCCCGGGGATGTTGCATGCTCGCGTCGTTCGCCCGCCAAGCTGGTTCGCCACGCTGAAGGATATCGATACCGCTTCCATCAAGGCGATGCCGGGTGTGGTTGCTGTTATTCGCGATGGCAATTTTCTCGCAGTGGCCGCGGAGAAGGAGTTTCAGGCCGTACAAGCCATGCGGGCTTTGACGGACCTTGCCGAATGGGAAGAAACGCCCCGCCTACCGAACGAACAGGATCTACCCGCCGTTTTGCAAAAGAGCGAAAGCGAGCAGGGCGTTGTCGCTGAGGCTGGCGGCGATTTTACCGGCGGTATAACGACATTCAGCGCTCAGTTCATGCGGCCATACCAGATGCACGCATCGATCGGACCTTCGTGCTCCGTGGCTCATCTTGACAATGGCACAATGACAGTGTGGACCCATACCCAGGGCGTTTATCCGGACCGCAAGGCGATCGCGCAAATGCTGGGCATGCCTCTGGACAAGGTACGCTGCATCCATACGGAAGGGTCAGGTTGTTATGGACACAATGGCGCCGACGATGCAGCCGGCGATGCAGCATTGATTGCGCGCGCCCTTCCAGGCCGTCCTGTCAAAGTACAGTGGATGCGCGACCAGGAGCATCTATGGGAGCCCTATGGTCCGGCAATGCTGACCAAGGTCAGCGCATCGCTCGATGTTTCAGGCAAGATCGTCAATTGGAAATATGACCTTTGGAGCAACACCCATTCGGCCAGGCCTGGTAGTGCGGGCGCACTGCTACCAGGGCAGCTCATGGCGTCGGGCTTTCCGCCGGACAAGCCGGTCATGAACATCACGCCGCTTGGCAATGGCGATCGCAACGCCATACCGCTTTATTCGATCCCCAATATGCGGGTGCTTTGGCACTTCGTCGCCGATATGCCAGTGCGGGTTTCTTCGCTACGTGGGCTCGGCGCCTATGCCAACGTCTTTTCAATTGAAAGTTTCATGGATCAACTGGCGAAGGAAGCGGGGGCCGATCCGGTTGAGTTTCGCCTCAAGCACATGGAGGATCCAAGGGCACGCAAGGTGATCGCGACGGCGGTCGAGGCTTTCAACTGGTCGAGCGATCCCATGCCAGAAGGACGCGGCCGGGGATTTGCCTTTGCCAAATACAAGAACCATGCCGCCTATCTGGCACTGGCGATGGAGATCGATGTCGACAAGGAAACGGGCAAGATCCGCATACCGCGCATCGTTTCTGCGGTCGATTGCGGCGAGGCGGTGGCTCCCGACAACATCCGTAACCAGACGGAGGGCGGCATCATCCAGTCGTTGAGCTGGACGATGTACGAAGAAGTCAATTTCGACAATACCCGGATCATGAGTTCGGACTGGTCGACCTATCCGATCCTGCGTTTTAGTGCGGTACCCGGCACTCTTGATGTCCATATTGTGGATAATCCCGGTTCGCCCTATCTCGGCGTCGCCGAGGCTGCGCAGGGACCGACATCGGCCGCACTTGCCAACGCACTCGCCAATGCGACAGGCAAGCGTCTTTACAATCTGCCTTTTTCGCCGGCGCGGGTGAAAGCAACGCTCGGAGTTTGACACGACTTCAGCGTAACCTGATTTGGCTGGAGCCTCTTGCATCACGCGGTCTTGATTGGTGGGATGCCCTGTCGCATAACTGCGGCGCATTCATCCGCAGCCAGCATTCGCAGCTGGGCTGGAAGCGCGCCACGCCACAGATATCAGGAATCAGACTATGCCAAATACAATCGTTCCCAGCTCCGGTGTTCTTGTCGGTCGCGCCAAAATTCCCGGCCATGCCACCCCGCGGATTGTTGCGGTTCGTGGTGGAGTGGTTTTCGATATCACTGCCAAAGCCGCGCCAACCGTGCGTGATATTGCCGAACTCGACAATCCAGCCAGTTATGTTTCCGGAACTGCGGGGACAAAGCTTGGTAATGTAGACGCCATCATCGAGAACAGCTGGACGAAAAAATACGATCCTGCGCTGCCTGCGCTGCTTTCTCCGATCGATCTGCAGGCTGTAAAAGCGTCAGGCGTGACCTTCGTCGCTTCCCTGCTCGAACGGGTCATCGAGGAACAGGCGAAGGGCGACAAGGCAAAGGCCGACTCACTGCGCGACGACGTTCTCAAGCTTATCGGCGCGGACCTCTCAAAGATCGTGCCGGGTTCCCCTGCGGCGATGCAGGTCAAGGAGGCGCTGATCGCCCGTGGCGTCTGGAGCCAGTACCTCGAAGTCGGGATCGGCCCCGATGCCGAAATCTTCACCAAGGGTCAGCCCATGTCGACCGTGGGCTTCGGAGCCGACGTCGGATTGCACCCGATTTCGAGCTGGAACAATCCGGAGCCCGAAATTGTGCTGGTCGTTTCAAGTGCCGGTCGCATCGTCGGTGCAACGCTTGGCAACGACGTCAATCTGCGCGATGTGGAAGGACGCTCGGCATTGCTGCTGGGCAAGGCAAAAGACAACAACGCCTCTGGGTCTGTCGGACCATTTGTTCGCCTGTTTGACGGTGATTTCACGATCGAGACCGTCAAGGCGGCGGAACTCAGCATGCGCGTCGAGGGAGAGGACGGGTTTGTGCTCGATGGCCATTCCAGCATGGCGAAAATATCACGCACACCGGAATCGCTTGTTGAAACTACGATCGGAAAGCACCATCAGTATCCGGACGGTCTTGTGCTCTATCTCGGCACCATGTTCGCGCCGGTCAAGGATCGCGATGGGCCGGGCAAGGGTTTCACCCACAAGATGAACGATGTCGTTTCGATCTCGACACCATCGCTGGGAACATTGTCAAACCGTGTACGGCTTTCAACCGAATGCGCCCCATGGACCTATGGTGCAAGCCATCTGCTGCGTGATCTCGCGCGGGCGGATTTGCTCTAGGTCCAGAAATAACGGACGATGTGAAAGAAGATCGGGGCGGCAAAGACCAGACTGTCGGCCCGGTCAAGCATGCCGCCATGGCCCTCGATCATGTGGCCCCAATCCTTGACACCGCGATCGCGCTTTATCGCCGAGGCGACCAATCCGCCGAAGAACCCCATGATGCAGGCGAGCGCGGCCATCAGGCCGGCTTGTGGGGGTGTGAAAGGCGTCAGCCAATAAAGTGCGGCTCCGAGGAGTGATGCGCTGATAACGCCACCGATCAAACCTTCCCAAGTCTTGGATGGCGATATTTTAGGCGCTACCTTATTCCTGCCGAAGAGCTTGCCGAACACATATTGTAGCACGTCGCTACCCTGCACAGTAGCTATCAGAAAGGCGATCAGCAGCAGGCCTTTGCCCTCGAACTGCGGTATCGAAAGCGTAAGCAATGCAGGTACATGGCTGAGGCAATAGACCGAGAGCATGATACCCCATTGCTGCTCGCTGACTCGCTCGAGGAACCGCTCCGTGTCGCCGGAGATCGCTGTCAAAGCGGGCATTGCAAGGAAGCAATAGACTGGCACGAAGATGGAGAACATTCCGTACCATTCGATCCAGAGCAGATAGTACTGAACCGGAATGATGACCAGAAACATGCCGAGGAGTATCCAGTGGTCACCGCGGCGCGTGTGTGTCAGCGTCACGTATTCGCGCAAGGCCGCAAAAGAAACAAAGGCGAACAGCAGGATGACGCCTCCCTTGCCGAAAAGGAATGCAATGGAGATGGTGGCGATCATGATCCACCACGCCTTGATCCGCGAGTTCAAATTGGCGAGTGTTGAAGGCAGAACATCGCCTTTGCGTGTGCTCTTCCAGCTCAGCGCGGTCGCGACGGCGCTGGCGGCCGTCAATATGCCAACGAGGCCAAGGAACAGCCAGATCGTTTCAGCCATGATTGAGCGACCTCTGGTGTTCCGGGTCTAGTTCAAGTAGAGCCTGCCGCGCCCTGTCGAGAAAAGCATGACGATCTTCGGCGGGCGTAAGCTCGACAGGTGCGCCGAAGATAACGCGGCAAAGCAACGGCACCGGTAGAAGAGCACCTTTGGGAAGAACGCGCGACATGTTTTCGATCCAGCACGGGATGAGCTCAACATCCGGACGGGCGAAGGCCAGGTTGTATAGGCCCGAACGGAACCGCAGCAGTGGATCATCGGTCATGTTGCGCGTGCCTTCGGGAAAGATGATCAGCGAGTGACCATCTTTGAGTGCGTCCAGCATGATGACCATCGGATCTTGCTCACGCTCCACCCAGTTCCGCTCTACGAGTACCGTATTGAGCAGGTCACGCGCCAAAAGGTGCCGGATCCTGTTTTTCCTCCAGTAATCAGCTCCAGCGACCGCACGGGTGCGTTCGCGCTCTTCCGGGAGCAGGCATGTGGAAAGCAGAATGAAATCGCCATGACTGGCATGGTTGGCGTAATAGATTCGCTGGCGCTTCGACGGCGCACAGCCCTGCCAGATCGGCCGCACGCCAGTTATGGCGCGCGCGACGCCGGCAAGCACCATGGCAGCCGCTCGCCGCAATAGCGGTTTGGTTTCTATCATATACCCCCTCTGGTTGTTTTTAACCGGTCCACAACCCATAGGCTGTTATCGCAGCGAATAAAGCAAGAAAAGCCGCAAAAGCAAGATGCAGTTTCATCAGGAGGCTGTTGGTTCGTGTCATGCGCGCTTGCAAAGGTCGCGTCCTATCAGGCCGCGTTCGCAGATGCATTCGCGCGAGAATATCGTCCACCGCGCGGCAGCCCTCCGTTTCGTCGTCATGGGATGCGATAAAGCGAAACAGCGCTGCATCGAAACGAAGATAGACGGCCAGGAAAAGGGTCAACAACCCGCCGATGATCAACAGGGGCCAGAGCCAGCTGAAAAGCGGACCTCCTGCATCGCCGATGATCGATGATGCAACCAGAAGGACGCATGTCAAAAATCCATACGTATGCGCCCGGTGTTTCAATCGGGCCGCGAAAGTTGCGGCGTCTTCCTCCATGGAAATCACCCCATTTGATTGTGCCGTATGGCTTGTTATTACATATGATCCAGGAGGGGACGGATTTCAAATCAGTTCGCGACGCACGAGACGCTCACGTGAGCGAATTCAGGAGTTCCTTGATTGTTGCCGCACTGGTAGGGCGGCCGAAGAGCCATCCTTGTCCGTCAACCTTGGGGACGAGAGCCGCAAAATAGTCACGCTGGGCGGGCGTCTCGATACCTTCGACGACGATATCCAGATGATGCACATGGGCCATGCCAATGATCTGTGGCACGATTGACACCGAGACGGAACCGGTTCCGATCGTTTGGGTAAACGATCGGTCGATCTTTATCCCGTCGACATTGAGTTCACCGAGATAGGCGAGGCTCGAGTATCCGGTACCGAAATCATCGATGAATATCCGGTGCCCGCGGGATCGCAGGCGCTTGATTGCCTCTATGGCGTCGACGGCGTTGGCGGTCGAACGTTCTGTGATTTCAAGCACAATCTGGCGACTGGCGACGTTCGCCTCCTCAAGCCGCGACGCGAGCTGGGCACTGAAATCGCGATTGAATAGGTCCGCAGCGGCTATATTGATGCTGATGTGAAAATCGGGATTGGCATCGAGAACTGGCGCCATGTCCTTAAGCACATTTTCGATAACACGAATGGTAAGTCGGTTAATCAAACCGGCTTTCTCAGCAACAGGGATAAACACGTCCGGGGGTATCGTTTCCCCCTTTTCCTTCCACCGCACAAGCGCTTCGGCTGCTACGGTGCGACCTGTCGCTATATCGACAATAGGTTGATACTCGATCGTTAGTCTATTATGCCCAAGCGCCTGTTGCAGCCTCGTTTTCATGCTCAGATTGTTACGTTGGAGCAGGATGATAATCGTGGCGAGAGCGCCACCGAGCGTAGCGCCAAAAATCGAGATGATTGCCGTGATCGGCTGCGCTGATGCTTCAAGCTGACTGACCTCGGCGTGGACCGTCACGCATGCCATGTCTCGGCAGGCATCACGGTAGACAATATCTCCGGTACGGCCAACGCCATCGGCTGGTTTCACGTCAAGCTTGCCGATATTCAATGGACCGAACATCCCGACTGTAGAAGATGAGCCTTGTGGATTGTACATCACGACGTAGGCATAGGCGGAATTTTTAAGCGTTTCAAAAGAGGCGGGATCCAGTACTACATTTCCCTTGCCAATACCGATAATTGGGGCGCTGGAATTGGATATGGCCAGGCGCGAATTGGCATAAATCAGCTTCCCCGCAGGTGTTTCGAGATCATGTGCGACCAGAGGCATCGGCGTTTTTCCGTTACCGAACACCGCGGAGCAATGGAAAAATCCATCGCTCACTCTCCCCATGTCCTTGAGATACCTGGTGCCGAACAGCACGTCCCGCAAATAGGATATTTCCTTGTCCGAACAGAAAGGATAGGGGGACGTATTGATGACTGTCAGCATCCTGTCGGCTTCGGTGAAAACATCCACCGCGCGATCAAGAAGTCGTTCAGAGAAAAGTCGCATCTGCCCGCGGTCACTTGAGATGACGACAAGCCTGCTGATCCACATGCCGCACACGGCGCCGGCGGCAATGAGCACAGCAATCAATATTGCTCTGTACCACAGCCCATCAAAATAGCGCGACATTAGGAGAATCCACCAAGCTTTCCACCACGGGATCGACACGCCAGTTTGTTGACTCGAGCGCCAGCTTATCAATGACACTACGACCGTTAATATTTCTCTGATTTTCCGGAATCCAGGGAAAACTAAGTAGTTTGATTTAATTCTAGCGCAGATGCCGGCATATCCCGGGTATCATCCATACTGACATGAATGGGTCGACCGTCGTGCTACGATTGAACGCGGCGACCAGTGTTTAAGACACTGATCTGGCTGACTGCGTTAAGTGACGAAGAGAGGAGATTTACCATGCCCAAGATTAGTATTGATCGTCGTGCCTTGCTTCTCAGCTGCGGCGGTGCCGTCATCGCTGCGCCCGTCGCAGCAGCTTTCACCATAACGCCGCCACACCGGGACACGGAACCGTCCAGCGATCTGCTGGGGCTAATCAAGATGCACGAGAGAACGTACGAAGCGTTTGGCAAGGCAATCCAAGAGAAGGACGACACCGGTCACGGACATGACAAAGCCGGCCGAGCCGAGGAAGAAGCGCTTTTGGCTGTCTGCGCCTATTCCGCGATCAGCGAAGGGGATCGCCGTACCAAGGCCCGATATCTTTTGACTATCGCGGCACGAGGCGAGCTCGACCTGCCAGAACAGATGCAGGCTCTTCTTCACTCGGCGATACCGACAGATTGCCCAACGTTGCCGCCGCTACGCCGGCTGTGACGATCATGGGCGTCCTGCTCTATTCCTCCGTAGATGCACGTTTAGTGGTCTTCAATTGAACGTTTACGTGGCTCCTTATCTGTGACGAGCTTCGCAAGTTCCGAGACTGACCACGGCTTGTCTGCCCCGGTATCGTTGGCGACCTGAAGAATCCGGATCGGCAAGCAAACAGCAGTATACCAATCCTCGCTGCGGGCAGTTGTCTCTGCCTTTTCGAGCGCGGTGTCCAATTCTTCTTGTGTGACAACTCCCTTGGCGACCAACAAGCGATTGATCGATGCTATGGCCAGACAGAGACCTTCAAGTTGCTGGTTGACTCCATGCATGGCTGTATCCTCCGACTGAACTATTCGGGCGGATAAAATGTGCCCTTAAACCAACGCACAAGAACGCAGTTCGATCCAATCCCGCCAGGGGCATTCATCAACCTGTGTCATAACTAGGACACAACCAGGTGCAGACTCGTGGCAAGGGCCTGCCGTGCCCTAGCAGCTTGATTCAGTGAACCCGAATTGCAGTTCGCCACACCCGAAACAAAATGCTGAGGCTAAACGCGATGTATTCCGACGTTGACCGCACCCCGGTATCGATCATTATTTCCAACTACAACTACGCACGCTTTCTACGGCCGTGCATCGATAGCGCGCTGGAGCAGGATTACGGAGATGTCGAGGTCATCATTGTCGATGATGAATCGACCGATAATTCCGTAGAAATCATCGAATCATATGGCGGAAGGGTGCGCCCGTGCCTCAGGACACGAAATGGCGGGCATGCAGCCGCATTCAACACGGGGTTCGCGGCGTCATCGGGGGAGATCGTTCTCTTTTTGGACGCTGACGACTACCTTTACCCAAATGCGGTATCAGAGGCGGTCAGCGCTTGGGAAGCGACAATCGCCCAGATGCAATTCAGACTGCATATCGTGGATGAGCAAGAACAGATCAAGGATATCTTCCCGCCACCTGAACTACCGTTCGATTCCGGTGATGTCGTTCCGAAACTCTTGCGCAAGGGCCGTTACCAAACCACGGTGACTAGCGGTCTTGCCTTTGATCGATCAACGCTTGAAACGATCATGCCAATTCCTGAACAGGACTTCAGGCAGGGGGCTGACGGATATCTGGCTACGCTGGCACCGCTCTACGGAAAAGTGACGTCGCTAGAGGCCTGTCTCGGAGCTTACCGAATCCATGGCGGCAATCACTCGGTCTTTGCAGAAAAATTTGGCCAACGGGCCCGCTGGCGGGTGGAGCATGATTTCCGTCGCCTGGAGGCCCTGTCGGACCAAGCGGCGGAGATCGGCCTGACCGTGCAGCAGGATGCCAATCTGCATGATCCGGTTCATCTGGAAGAGCGCTTGGCATCCTTGTGCGTCGATGAAAGCCAGCACCCCGTCGCCGATGATTCCAAGCTGGCTTTGGCCGTCGCAGGCGTAAGCGCCAGTCTGGAAATGAACGCATCCTTGCGCCGTCGGGCGGTCCTTGCGGCGTGGTTTTTATCCATCGGAGTGCTGCCGCGGCAGATGGCGAAAACGGTCTTGGCATGGAAGCTTGTCGCATCGTCCCGGCCGGCGTTCCTGTCACGGATGTCAAAGACCATCCGGCGCACGATGGATTAAATCTATCTTGAACCGTGTACCGGTGCTGGAAATGGCCTATGATAATCGATGGGACGACCTAGCAGAGGAGGCAGGCATGATGAATTTGTACGGTCGGTTTCTTGGCGGCGCCATCTTTATGACGGCAATTGTCTCGGGCGCTGCAGCGCATCACGGCTGGTCTTGGGCCGAGGCCGATCAAATAGAGCTCAAGGGTGTAATCCGTGAACTCTATATCGGCCCACCGCACCCGACGCTCGATGTGGAAACTGCGAATGATGGTCTTTGGCGGGTAGAACTCGGCAATCCGCGTCAGACCGAACGCTCCGGCTTTGTCCAGGGCTCGGCAAAAATCGGCGATGAGGTAGTTGCACTCGGCAATCGGTCCACTGACCCAGGCGAAAAACGTTTGAAGGCAGTGCGGATCGCCGTAGGTGGGAAGACATTTGATATCTACCCCGAGCGCATAAAGACGAACTGATCAACGTTTTGATGGAGTTTTTGCAAGCGCTTTCCGAGTGGCCCGGAGCGGTAATGCTTCGGCGGTTTCAGATTGCCTATCTGCTTGTCAACGCGGCGCATATTCTTTCGATCGGTCTTGTCTTGGGCGCCATCATCACACTGGACCTTAGAATAATGGGGCTATTCAGGCAGTATCCGATCGGCGCGCTTGGCCCACCTCTTTCACGTGTTGCTGCAGCAGGTATTGGGCTTGCCATTCTCACTGGATTGATGCTCTTTTCGGTGAGGCCCATCGCATACATTCACAATACCGCCTTCCTCATCAAGGTCGGAATAGTCGGTTTGGGTATCACCAACGCTTTGCTGCTCAATCAAAATCGCCATTGGCGGCTCGCACTTATGAACAAAGAGCCGTCCAGAAGAGTGCAGCTTTCAGCATTCCTGTCCATGGCCTTTTGGGTCAGCGCCATAATTGCCGGTCGGTGGATCGGGTTTCTCTAATCAATGTGCGCCCTATCGCCTGTCTGGAAGCTATCCACTATTCCCCTTGGGGTTTTCCAATCTGTCCGGAAAAGAAGGTTCTTGCATCTGCGGTCAGGTCACGCCGGGAGCTTGACCGCGTGTAGAACATATGGCCGCCACGATAAAGCTTGAGGTCGACCCGGCCAGCAGCAAGTGACGAGGGCAGATGGTCAATGACGTATTTGCTGATCCCGTAGGGCGTTATGGCATCGCTGTAGCCCTGCGCGACCAACAAACGGAAAGATGGTATGACCGAGAGCAGATCGCGAATATCGCCGGTCGCGCTAGCCTGGGCTCGCATACCGCCGCTTTTGCCGCGACGACCCCATTCCCATCGCTCGTTGACATCGTTCGCGAGCAGTCTGTAGGTCAATTCGGTGCGGAAACCCAGTTCATTACGGGCGTAGCTGGCAAAAGCCGCCCCATATGAGCGCGTGAACCCATCAAGGATAGGATCGTTGCTTCGGTCAGCGTCGGACTCAGGATAAGGGTCTGAGACGGCAAACGACGCATCATAAGGACTGACAACCTCGAATTCATCGCCCTTCGAGTGCTTGACATAGGTGTTGTCGAGAAAACCGCGCGTTCTGCCCACGACCGCTTCGGGTATGCCAGTCAATTGTGAAACCCGCGCGTAGAAGGCTTTTGCCTTGTCCCCTGTCGGTTCAGGTCCCGCAAGTGTCACAAGATAATCCGTCATGGCAAATTGCTCTGCATTCCGGATCGCGCTCGAGTCGAAGGCATTTCGGCGTTCCAACTCTGCAGCAGCAAGCGAAGGAAGCTGAAGAGCCGCACCCAGCGGATACTCCCTCTCCCCGAACAAAAGCTGCCCCTCGATGAGTGGCGAGAGCATGACAATTCCCGAAACAAGAATGCCTTGATCATTCTTGAGCGCAGAGGCGACTTTTGCGGCGCGAAAACCACCGTAGCTCTCGCCAAGCAGATATTTCGGGGAAGCCATGCGCTCATTGTGATTGACGTAGAGCGCGATTGTCTTGGCAATGCTCTCCGCATCTTGGCCAACCGCATAGAAACTCGAAGCTACGCTGTCGCTCGCCGCACGACTCCAACCCGTGCCAACAGGATCGATCAGCACAAGGTCAGTGAACTCCAGCCAACTATCCGGATTGTCGACAAGCGTGGGTCTGGTACCATCCTGTCCGTTCGAGCCGAAATCGAGAATGCGTGGCCCGACCAGCCCAAGGTGGAGATATGCCGACGCGGCTCCCGGCCCGCCGTTGAAGGCAAAGGTAAGCGGACGACCCGCTTGACGATTACTTGCGACATAGGCGGTATAAAATACCTTGGCGGTTCGCTCTCCATTCTGCCCAAAGAGGCTGAGTGTGCCCGCGGTGGCCGTATACGCGAGGTCTTGCGCTCTGGTTTTCAAGGCGTGATCGGTAACTGAATCCGCAGCCAAAAGGCCCAGAATGCCGGTCGAATTGTCGCTCTCTGTCTTTGGAGTGTGTACGTTATCTCCAGCACCTGACGGCTGTCGAGATTGCCCGACTTTCCCACCATGATCATCTGGACCAACGTCTTGCCGCGCATTGTCTTGCGGAAACGCTGGCGAGGTTAGAAGTGCAAAGGCGATGGCTAGACGTAAAATGATGTGATGGAACAGCTCTTCCCCTCCTTCGATGCGGCGGCGTCGCCAAAGAGTGTATTCATTCGCGCGGGAGAGGGAACTCAACACAAATTGATCTGCATCCAGACGACGACAATCTGCCGGTACATGGCCTTGCGATGTCCATAAGATTGTAGGCCGCGTGGCAAACCAAGCACCATTCGCGCCGGATAGGATAAAAGCTGCGGGACTGGCCCGAAATTGATCTGAAGGACGAAGCCGTGTTGCGGCTCCGCCTCTCGCTCTGTCGCACTAGTGTTCGGTCATGGAATGATGTGTGAGAGTCGCCGCATTTTTGAATGGAAACGGTTTTTGAAAATGCCCGCGTCCCGCCATAAAATTGAGCTCTCGATTTGCTGCCATTGCCGCCAGCTCATCCTCATCACGTACGCCGCTCTCATAGATAGCCATGACGACGCGAGCCAGATCGTTACAGCGCTCATGGGTCCTGGGACACCGATCCAATAGCTGCGATGCTCTGTTGTGAGCCCGCTGCATGATTTCCCAGTCCGTAGTCGCGAATATTCGTTGATCTCTATCTGTGAATGCCATGACACGCTCCCATCTGTTTAGCGAGAACACATCTCAATTTGCGGACCGCCATTCCGCGAGGTCATCATTGCGGCGATATGAAAAAAGCTAAGCGCATTTTCGGTGCGGCCGCAAATCGAATTGGATTCGTTTGTCGAATTCACCACTTACCGCACTGCAAAATGCCACTCCTGATGGGCAAACTTAGCAAGAGAGATACGCGGCGATAACACCCAATTGAGGATTGCCTTTGAATGGACTTCCGGCACGGTCAATCTGTTGTTTGCTCGAGGAGCCTCATCAATCCAGTTTCAGGGCCGGTAAGCCCTGCCCGATGGGGCGGGCGCAGGAGCGAACTATCGAGTTGGCCGGCGTTGAAGTACTCCGTCACAAGGGGATGAACATAACTTGACCGTGTAACTGCAGGTGTATTGCGCAGAAATTCGCTGACATTGCGCATGGCTGCTGCAAGAGCCCGCTTCCGGGCGGAATCGGAGTTGGCATCCATCCGCGCCAGGAATTCGAGAGCACGGGCCGAACCATGAAAAGTTCTGAAATCCTTGGCGCTGACTTTTGAACCGGAGATTTCTTGCAGATATTGGTTCAGTTCTCCCGCATGCAGGCTGCGCCAGCGCTGCTTGTCCTTGTATTGGAATAGCCGTCCCCGCCGTTTCAGGGCTTTTAAGCGCCGGACGGCGGCGCGATCGCTGATTGCTATTTCGTTCTTCTTTTTCGATTTACCGGCAAAGACGAAGTTCGCGATATTGCCGTTGATCTTGAGATCGCTGTTTTTGAGTGAGGCGATGCCACGACCACCATCCTTGGCATATTTTTCATGCCCGGCCCGGAAAGCCTTTTGGTCGATCAGCTTGAGGGCAAGCGCGGCAAGCGGACGGCTTGATGTCGGCGGGCGCCGCATATCGCGGATGATGCGTTTGCGGATCCGCGGAAGTGCCTTGCCGAATGCAAGCAAGCGATGAGTTTTGATGCTGTTGCGCACCTCCTCCCACTTGGGGTGGTAGATGTATTGCCGGCGGCCAAGCGCGTCCAGGCCCACAGCCTGAATATGGCCGTCGCAATCATCACAGCAATAAACGTCGGTCCAGGCCGGCGGTATGACAAGTGCTACCATACGTTTGATGTGTGTTTGCGAGACGGGCCGTCCGTTGGTACGGATGTAATTGAATGTATCCGTCGATGCGACGCGCTTTAAGGTAAATGCTTCCGGATCAACCAGTTTCAGTCCAAGTTTCTCTGCATAATATGCATAGTCCGGCTGCATTTCTTCACCTTGTTGTTGCGGTCCAAGAACGCCTGTCGTGACGGAACTGTTCCCTGAAGCGGAAAAAAGGGGCAAGATAGAATCAACCACGCCATCTACGTATTGGAAGGAGAGCTCATGGCTCCGCGTTCATTCTGGAAAGGCTATTTGAAGCTTTCGCTCGTCACCTGCCCGGTGGCGATGACTCCTGCAACTACGGACAATGAAAAGGTCAAGTTCCATACGCTTAACCGGAAAACGGGAAATCGCGTTGTCAGCCAATATGTCGATTCCGTAAGTGGCAAGCCGGTGGATGAGGACGAAGAAGTCAAAGGCTATCAGCGTAGCGAAGACGAATACGTCATGCTGGAGGAGGACGAAATTGAGGCCGTGGGGCTTGAGAGCACGCGAACGATCGATATCGAGATGTTCGTGCCGCGCGATAGCATTGATTGGATCTGGTATGACAAGCCGCACTATCTGACACCAGACGATCCCGTGGGCGAAGAAGCTTTTTCGGTTATCCGCGATGCTATGGAGGCAACCGGTCAGGTCGGGATTTCGCGGCTGGTTATGTACAGGCGAGAGCGTGCTGTGATGCTGGAGCCGCGAGGTCGCGGCATTGTCTTGTGGACATTGCGCTACGGCGATGAAGTACGTGATCGCGATGCTTACTTCGGGGATATAAAGAATGACAAGGTCGACAGCAATCTCATGCCGTTGGTGAAAACGCTTATCGATGAGCGGATGAAGCCTTGGGATCCTAAAATGGTCGATGATCCGGTTCAGGATCGTTTGCTGGAAATTATCGCGGCAAAAAAGAAGGGCAAGAAGCGTCCGGCAAAGGCAAAGGAAAGCGCATCGGAGCCTCCAAGCAATGTCGTCAACATCATGGACGCTTTGAAGAAGAGTATCGCCAGCGAAAGCAAAACAAAAAAACGTTAACCGCGCTTTTTTGTTTTCGGCTTTTCAATTGGAGCGGCTGCTGCACGAAAATCGGCCCAAGGATCGCGTTTTATGGCGGCAAGACGCGTCGCCGTGTTCAATACCGTGAAATAAGCCGGGCCAATGCCGGGAGTAAGCTCATCCCATTCGAGTGGCATCGAAACGGCAGCGCCTGGACGCGCCCTCGTTGAGTAGGGTGCAACTGCTGTCATACCGCGCTGGTTGCGCAGATAATCGATGAGAATCTTGCCCGTGCGTTTCGACTTGGTGATCGTCGAGACATATGAGTCAGGACTGTCGGACGCCATTGAATCCGCAAGTGCTTTGGTGAAAGCCTTGACTTCCGGCCAGGTAGCTTTGGGTTTGACTGGGGCCACCACGTGGAGACCCTTGCCTCCGGAGGTCTTGATGAAGGCGGCCAGACCTGCCTGTTCAAGTCGCTCCCGGGTTTCCAATGCGCCTGCTATGACCTGTTCCCAAGGGACATTTTCACCTGGATCAAGATCCATGATGATCATGTCCGGGCGCTCCCAATCTGTGATCGTCGAACCCCAAGGGTGAATTTCGAGCACAGCCGACTGCACCAAACCGATAAGCCCGTCCAGGTCGTTGATGCTGATCAACGGTTCGTCGTCTTTGTCTTTTGGGTCGGTGACCAAGGCGATATTGGTATTGAGGCCCTTCCAGGCGTGTTTCTGAAAAAAGGTTTGTCCAGTAATACCTTCTGGCCCCCGGAGCAACGCCAAGGGGCGCGCAACGACGAAGGGAGCGATATACTTCCAGACCTCGGTATAGTAGTCCGCCAGACCTTGCTTGGTGACGCCTTCTTCCGGCCAATAGATGCGATCGGGATGGGTAAGTTTCACTGTCGGCCTCTCCGGTTGTGGCGATGCCTTTGACTTTGGCGTCTCGCGCACGACTTCGCTTGGATGCTTGTCCTCGCGCAGACCACGGAACGCTGCATGACGCAGATTGTTGTCAGCTGTCCAGGCGCGGAACTCCACCTCAGCGACAAGTTGCGGTTTCACATAGCGCACCTGCCGTGCCGCATCGGCGCTCAGCCGTTCGGCAAAGGGACTCTCCGGCGCGCGAATGCGTTCGAGCCTCCGAAACAAATCTTCCGCCACCGACGCGCTGTACCCAGTTCCGACGCGGCCAACGTGTTCAAGTTTCTTGCCATTGTAAACGCCCATGACGAGCGAGCCGATCGCCCTGCGCGACGTGGTGGATGGGACGTAGCCGCCGATGACAAACTCCTGCCGTTGGGAGCATTTGGCCTTTATCCAATCCTTGACGCGGCCGGAGCGGTATGGTGCTTCGCGAAGCTTCGACACGATACCTTCGAGGCTAAGCCGGCAGGCGTGATCGAGAATAAGAGGTCCGTTCTCTTCGAAATGGCCGCTGTAGCGGATTATCGTCGGTGCATCGGCTACGAGTTTCTCGAGCACGGCCTTGCGTTCAATCAAGGCCAGCCCTTGCAGATCAAAGCCGTCAAGATAGAGGAGGTCGAAAACGTAAAAGACGAAACGATCCGTCCGGTTGTCGCTGAGATCGGCTTGCAGGGCGGAAAAGTTGGAGGCGCCTCCAGCTGTTTCGACCACCAGCTCGCCATCTATCAGCGCCGTGCCAACTGGCAGGCTTTGAAATGCGCCAACGATTTCTTTGCCGAACTTCTTCGTCCAGTCGAGGCCGTTGCGAGTGAACAGCTTGACCCGGCCGGCCTCGATCCGTACCTGCAGTCGATAGCCGTCAAACTTTATCTCGTGAATCCAGCGCTCGCCTGAAGGCGGCTTTGGCGCAAGTGTTGCCAGCGTTGGCTCGACAAACGAGGGAAGGGGTGCCTTCCTGGCTCCGTCGATTTTTGAAGGATCAGGGACATTCGCCGCTTGGATGTCAGAAGACTGTGCTCTGGCAGCTTTGGCGGTGGCTTTGCCATTGGCGGCCTTCTTTTTATCGATCTTGCCAGTTTTTGAAGACCAGCCGGGGTCTTCGCCAGCGACATCAGCGATTTCCCGCCCGGACTTCACGGATTCAGGGCGCTCCTCAAGGATATCGGGATCGCTTTCGGTACGCGCGGAATCGTCTTCTGCCTTTATGAGCAACCAGTTTTCGCGCTTTTCGCGCGGTTTGCCGTGCATGCGAACCAGATGCCAACGCCCTGAAAGCTTTTCGCCGTGAAGTTCGAACTCCAGATGGCCCTTGGCATACCCGTACTTCTGGTCAAAGACCGGGGTCCAGGTGCCACGGTCCCAGACGATGACAGTTCCACCACCATACTCGCCCTTGGGTATCGTGCCCTCGAAGCCGCCATACTCCAAAGGATGGTCTTCCACGTGGACCGCGAGCCGCTTCTCACTTGGTACCAGGCTAGGGCCGCGCGTAACGGCCCAACTCTTCAAAACGCCATCCATTTCAAGGCGTAAATCGTAATGAAGTCGCGTCGCATCGTGCTTCTGGATGACGAAACTATTACCGGCCTTACGCGACTTGCGCCCCTTTGGCTCTGACGTTGTCTTGAAATCGCGTTTTTTCCGGTATGTTTCGAGCGCAACCATAAGAGCAAATTCCGATCATATTGAATCAGTTCTGTTTCACGGATGGCGAGGCAACGCCACGCGGAAGGTGGCGAGGCCGATGTCTTCCCATCGGACGACGCCGCCTGACAAAGTGGGTGTCCGCCAGCCGGAAACCCGAAGGGCCAGGTGAATTTGGCCCAAATCCATCGGATTTCGGCATCGTCCGATGGGAAGACATCGGCCTCGCCAAACTCCTTGGCCTTGAACCAAATTCTCTCTGGCAGAACGATCCAATATGGTCGGAACTTGCTCTTTTCAGCTCGCCTTCCTCCGTGCGGGTTCCGCCTTGGGTTTGCGGGCTTGCGTCTTTTTGGGTTTCGCTTCTTTCTTGCCCGCACCCGCGCTTTGCCGCAGCGCCTCCATAAGATCGACGACCTTCTCGGACTTGGCGGGTTGTTTCTTGGGGATCGGCTTGCCTTCGAGTTTAGCCCGAACCAGTTCGGCAAGGGCGGCCTCGTATCGGTCCTTATACTCGGAAGGGTCAAAGCTGCCGCGTTTCGTTCCGATAATATGCTTGGCAAGGTCCAACATCTCGCCCGTGATCTTCATCTCAGGGATATCGCTAAACGCATCCTTGGCTGAGCGGATCTCGTAATCGAAGTGCAATGTGTTGGCGACCAGTCCACCGTCTACTGCGCGGATCAAGAGCGTGCGAGCGCGGCGGAAAAGCACCGTTTGGGCAAGCGCCGCCACCTTCTTGTCTTTCATGCCCTCACAGATGAGGGCAAAGGCTTCCTGGCCGTGCTTGTCACTAGGTGCGAGATAATATGGTTTGTCGAAATATATATCGTCAACATCGTCCGTGGCGACAAATGCTTCGACTGATAGCGTCTTGTCGCTCTCGGGAACCGCAGCAGCAACCTCTTCGGGCTCGAGTACGATGTAGTCGTTGTCGCCAACCTCGTAGCCCTTGACCTGATCTTCCTTTTCCACAGGCTTGCCGCTGTCGGAATCAATGAATTGCCGCTGAACCCTATTGCCGGTTGCACGATTCAACGTGTGAAAGGCGATGCGGTCAGAGGTCGAGGCGGCCGTATACAGCGCCACAGGACACGAAAGCTCTGCAACCTTCAGAAAGCCTTTCCAATTTGCTCTTGGCGCCAACGCTCAACTCCCATGGCTCGTATTGCGAAATGCACTTGAGGTGGATTAGTTCCGAAACCCTTGTTGGTCCGTATGTTCGACGGCTTGATGAATGGACGGGACGGTAACAATCTTGGCAGAAGAATACAACTTGAACGGGAAATAGCAGGGTTGGCAAACAACGGCGGGCCGTATGATTAGACCGCGCCGGAGGCTCAAACCATTTTCACATACTTGATGAAAGGCGTTACTTTCGCGATCCTGTCGTAGAGTTGGCGTGCCGTCTTGTTGTCCTGATTGGTCGTCCAATAGACCGAGTGGGCGCCAGCCTTGGTGGCCTCGGCATGGACGGCTTCGATCAACGCGCGACCGATACCCTTGCCGCGCACGTCGGGGTCGGCATAAAGATCCTGAAGATAGCAAACATCCTCTATGCTCCAGTTGTGCCGATGAAACAGGTAATGCGTGAGCCCGACAGATTTGCCTTCAAACTCGGCGATGAAGCCGCGATACTCATGGTCAGCACCGGAAGTCAGCCTCGCGAATGTCGTTTGGTAGACATTTTCAGGCACTGTGGTCTCATAAAAGGTGAGATAGGCAGTCCAAAGCCGACGCCACTGGGCCTCGTCGGATTTTTGCAAGGGGCGGATTTGAACGCTCATTTATGTTTGTCTCCTGATCTGCCAGGCGCGAGATTAGGGTTGCGATTTAATGAGCGCAAGAGGTTGAAATTAGCCGACAACCCTACTGGTGCAATCCAACCATCCATCCTATATTTGGGATGGCGTTCTGCGCTTCTCGACAGGAGAGACATATTCCCCGGGGCCTTAATGATCCCTTAGGGAGCTGTCCCTGAGGAGGCCCGTGGGCTTCTTCACACGGCACCCACCTACTTTGTAGGTTCCCGGGATCGACTTCTCCATCGGTTGTGTGGACGCCGCTTTTAATTTTGTGCTCATCCCGAGCTGGAGTCCAGCTTCCAGCGCCTCATGAAGTCACCCGCTTGCAGCACCTATCCACCATCAAGGACCTGAAGAAGAATTTGAGGCTCGCAGCTCTGGCCCGCCGCGACGCGCTTTCTGCGGAGTATCGGATTGAAGCATCAATGCGGATCGCCGACGCTGGCGTCGCGTCCCTTGTTGTAGATCCAGGAACCAATGTCTCGGGTTTCTGGCCGATCCGGTCGGAAGTGGATTTGCGCCCTCTGCTTTTCCATATGCGTGAAAAAGGTGCGCGGCTATGTCTTCCGGTCATCATCGACAAGCGGACGATTCTTTTTCGCGAACTTGTGCGCGGTGCGCCGATGGTTGCCACGGGTTTCGGCACGGCTGGACCGCCCGAGGATGCGGCAGTTCTCGATCCTTCGTTCATGCTGGTCCCTCTTGCCGCTTTCGATGAGCGCGGTCATCGTATCGGCTATGGTGCAGGCTACTATGACCGTGCAATCGCGCGACTGAAGGAGATTGGCGTCAATCCCCGGTTGATCGGCGTGGCTTTTGACTGTCAGCAAGTAGAAATCGTGCCTGACGAACCGCATGACGTGCCGCTGGAGGCCGTCCTGACGGAAAGCGGGTTGCGTAGCTTTGGCTAGATCGATAAAGCCAATTAATAATCATGAGCCCCGAAGGAACGGGCGCTCTCACTCAGGATGTGCGCGTGAGATTACTTTTTCTTGGTGATATGGTAGGCCGCTCGGGCCGGACCGCCGTTTATGAACAATTACCGGGCCTTATCTCCGATCTGAAACTCGACTTTACAATCGTTAACGGTGAAAATGCGGCCGGCGGCTTTGGCATTACCGAAGAAATATTCCACGATACGATCAACGCCGGTGCCGATGTCGTCACCACGGGCAACCATGTTTGGGATCAGCGCGAGGCGTTGGTCTTCGCCGCGCGCGAACAGCGCTTCCTTCGGCCTGCCAACTTCCCGTTGGGGACGGCGGGAAAAGGTTCGGGCATATTCCTTGCCAAAAATGGCGCCCGAGTTCTCGTTTCCAACATCATGGGCCGCGTTTTTATGCATCCGGATTTGCATGATCCCTTCACGATAGCCGAAGAAATCCTGGCAGCATGTCCGCTCGGTGAACAGGCGGATGCGGTGGTCTTTGATTTTCACGCAGAGGCGACGAGCGAGAAACAGTGCTTCGGCCACTTTGTAGACGGCCGTGCCAGTTTCGTCGTCGGCACCCATACGCACGTGCCGACGGCAGATGCGCAGATCCTGAATGGTGGAACCGCCTATATGTCCGATGCGGGCATGTGCGGCGACTATGATTCCTCGCTCGGGATGGACAAGGAAGAACCGCTTAACCGGTTTCTTTCGAAAGTGCCGAAAGGCCGGTTTGAGGCCGCCAGCGGCAAAGCGACAATCTGCGGGGTCGGGGTTGAAATTTCCGACCGCACGGGCCTCGCCGAAAAGATCGCTCCACTGCGTCTTGGACCGCGACTTGAAGAAACCATTCCATCATTCTGGAAATGAGTTGACCGAAGAAGGGCGCTCACCTAAGTCGAAGCACGCACCTCTACACCATCCGGGCCACTAACCTCAGGAACGACCCCCATGGAAGCGCTACTCTCCTATTTCGATTTCATCTACACGCCGTCAGGCCTTATCGCCCTCGTTACGCTTGTCGTGATGGAAGTGGTGCTCGGCATCGACAATCTTATCTTCATTTCGATACTCACCAACAAGCTGCCGAAGGAACAGCAGGCGCGTGCCCGCCGGCTTGGTATCAGCGCAGCGCTGATCCTGCGGCTGGTTTTGCTATTTACAATCTCGATCATCGTGCAGCTGACAGAACCGATCTTCGAAGCCTTCGGTCATGGGTTTTCATGGCGCGACCTTATCCTGATCGCCGGTGGCTTGTTTCTGGTGTGGAAGGCCACGAAGGAAATCCATCACACGGTCGATCATGAGGATGCCAAGGAAGATGTCATCGGCAAGACGGTTACGCTTACGATGGGTGCAGCAATCGCGCAGATACTCGTGCTCGATCTTGTGTTTTCCGTAGATTCCATCATCACCGCCGTCGGCATGACAGACGAAATCGCCATCATGGTTATTGCCGTGCTTGCCGCCGTGACCGTCATGTTGCTTGCGGCCGAGCCATTGTCGAAGTTCATCGCCAACAACCCTACTATAGTCATGCTTGCGCTCGGCTTCCTTTTGATGATTGGTATGACGCTGATTGCCGATGGGTTTGGCTACCATGTTCCCAAAGGCTACATCTATGCGGCGATGGGCTTTTCTGCCCTTGTCGAGGCACTCAACATGCTGGCGCGCCGCAGGAAAAAGCAGCACTGATTATGATACAAGTACATTAACACCTATTGGAGGATTTGCACTCAATGACCCAGACCACTTTTGCCGAGGCTTTCGTTCCGCTCAAACTTGCCAACCGTTCGCTTCTGTACAAGGCAATCGCCGTTCTGATCGGCACAGCGCTCCTCGCAGTCAGTTCGTGGATTTCGGTCCCGATGATTCCGGTGCCAGTCACCATGCAGACCTTTGCCGTAACGATGGTCGGGGCACTTTACGGCTGGCGGCTTGGAGGCATTACTGTCATCGCATGGCTTCTCCAATCTTTCGTCGGATTGCCTGTTTTGGCTGACGGCACGCCGGGCCAGATTGCCTTTGCAGGTCCAACGGCTGGATATCTGTTTTCCTTTCCTGTTGTTGCGGTATTCGTTGGTTTTCTCGCGGAACGTGGGCTGACGCGCAATCCATTCGCGGCTTTCGGTGTCATGCTTCTCGGCAATGCGCTATGCCTCGTGCTCGGTGGGTCGTGGCTGGCAAACATGATCGGCCTCGAAAAGGCATGGATTTTCGGTGTCGCCCCATTCATCATCGGCGGCGTCCTCAAATCGGCGCTGGCTGCCGCAACGATCGAAATGTTCCGCCGCTCAGGTATCCGCCTCTCTTGACGGTCAAGCTTCGCGCGCACCATCTGCTCTGCATGCTGACCTATGTCGGCAAAGGCTATAGTCCTGCCTTTACCACCAACTATGACAAGGTCATTGCGAGGTTGGTGGTCGGCGAGGATATCCTGATCAAGGAAGGGCCGGACGATATTTGCGAGCCCCTTCTCGCGACGACCGAACCGCATTGCTTGCGCGACAGCGTTGTTGAGCGCGATACGGAAGCTATGCATGGCGTTGCTGATCTGCTTGGCAGGCCACTTCAGGTCGGCGATACTATAAATCTTGAAGCTGTGAGAGTCGGAAAATTCCGCGACGCCTTCGCGAAGGGCCAAACCCGGCGCGCTTGTATCGGTTGCGAGTGGTTTGAGCTTTGCTCCGCCATATCGAAAGCCGACTACCAAGGCACCAAACTAACGTTTGAGTAAACGGCGAAGCGACTGGTGCTGGACGAGGCGCCGCTTTTTACCTATAAGGGCGCCATTCCAGAAGCATGTTTCCGCTCGGTGCAGCCCGCTCATTGCTGGGCCCTGAAGTGAAACATCAACAACCGCAGACAAGCACGCAGGGGTGCCATGGCAGGCCATTCACAATTCAAGAACATCATGCACCGCAAAGGGCGCCAAGACGCCGTTCGGTCGAAAATCTTCTCCAAGCTCGGGCGCGAAATCACTGTCGCTGCCAAGCAGGGTCTGCCCGACCCGTTGATGAACCCGCGCTTGCGTCTGGCCGTACAGAACGCCAGGGCGCAGTCGATGCCAAAGGATAATATCGAGCGCGCCATCAAGAAGGCGTCCGGTGGCGATGCCGACAACTACGAGGAAGTCCGCTATGAAGGTTATGGCCCGGGCGGCGTTGCTGTCATCGTCGAGGCATTGACGGACAATCGAAACCGCACGGCCTCCAACGTGCGTGCGGCCTTCACCAAGGCTGGGGGCGCATTGGGTGAGACCGGATCCGTCGGCTTCATGTTCAATCGCGTCGGCGAAATCACCTACAAGCCCGAGGCGGGTAGCGCCGACAAGGTTATGGAAGCTGCGATCGAGGCTGGAGCCGATGATGTAGCAAGCGACGAAGAGGGCCACGTGATCCTGTGCGCTTTCGAAGATATCGGCGATGTTTCGAAGGCGCTGGAAGCCGCGCTTGGTGAAGCGGAATCAATCAAGGCGATCTGGAAGCCTGCGACGACCGCTCCGGTTGATGAAGAAAAGGCGCAGTCGGTTCTTCGATTGATTTCGACATTGGACGACGATGACGACGTGCAGAACGTTTATGCTAACTTTGAAGTGAGCGACGAAGTTCTGGCCAAGCTCAGCGCAGCCTGATCCTATTTAAAAATAATGACCCGCCAGGAATGTCCTGGCGGGTTTTTGTTGAACTTAGTTGACCGGTCCGTCACCACCCAGAGCTTCCATATCCGCGTCAGTCGGCCTTATTCCGGTGGCGCGATTGACCAGAATGGTAACAACCCATAGCACCACACCGATGCTTATAAGGATCCCTGCGATCTTGTATTGCACTGGATCGCGGCCCGTCCAGGGGCCTGCGAAGAAGGCACAGCAGATTGCGCCCACGATCGGTAAAAATGTCGGAGTGCGGAAATGATCGTGGTCGACGCTTTCTTTTCGCAAGACCAGAACTGCGATGTTCACGATCGTGAAAACGAACAGCAGCAACAATGCTGTTGTGCCGCCAAGCGCCGGAACTTCACCCACGAACAGAATCAGGGCAAACGCCAGCAATGTCGTGAAGGCGATCGCCAGGTATGGCGTGCGGCGTGTCGCATGCACCTTGCCGAAGATTGGCGGCAAGACATGTTCGCGGCTCATGCCGTAGACTAGGCGGCTCGCCATCAGCATGTTGATCAGGGCGCTGTTGGCGACGGCGAACATTGTGATGAAGCCGAAAATCCATAGCGGAAAATTCGGCGCCCCGGCCTGGACGACCTTGAGCAGGGGGGTTTCGCCTTCGCCGAGATCAGCAGGTGTAACGAGGGTGATGGCGGAAATAGAGACCAGCACATAGATAGCGCCGGTAATGAAGAGACCTGCCAGCAGTACTTTTGGAAAAATTCCCGACGGGTTCTTGCATTCCTCGGCCATGTTGACCGAGTCCTCGAAGCCGACCATGGCGAAGAAGGCGAGTGTGGTTGCGGCCATAACGGACCAGAACACGCTGGTATCCGGCGATGTCGCAAATTGCGTGATGCGGGAGACGTCGCCCTGACCGGCGGCAATGGCCCACAAGCCGATGAAAATGATGATCAGAAGGCCAGTAAGCTCGACCATGGTCAGAACCACATTGGCCTTGACGCTCTCACCAACGCCACGGAAATTCACGGCCGCGACGATAGCCATGAAGGCGAGTGCGACCAGCGAAATGCCAATCCCCGTTTCAAGATTGAGCTGAAACGCCCCCGAGAGGTTGGCGGCGAAAGCCCGCGATGCGGTTGAGGCCGAAGTGATGCCCGAACACATGACAGTGAAGGCGACGATGAAAGTGATGAAGTGGATACCGAAGGCCTTGTGCGTATAAAGCGCTGCGCCGGCTGCCTTTGGATACTTCGTCACGAGCTCGAGATAGCTGAAGGCAGTGACGACGGCGACGACGAACGCCACCAGGAACGGCAGCCAGACAACACCACCAACCTGTTTTGCGACCTGGCCAGTGAGCGCATAAATGCCAGTTCCCAAAATATCGCCAACAATGAAGAGGAGCAGGAGCCAGGGGCCCATGACCCGGTGAAGACTTGGTTCAATCGTCGCCCCCGCGGCGCTGCTACCTGAAGTCACGTCGGTCATCGAGTTCTCCCCCTTGTAAATGCAGATACGCGTTTGAAAAAACTATTGACGAAACAGTAGCTTGTCAAACGAGAGGGAGCGAACAACAAAAACGGCCCCGAATAATCGGGGCCGTTTTAAAATCCGGTGTACCGGAAAAACTTATATGCCGAGATTGGCGAAACGGCTCTTGAACTTCGATACGCGACCGCCACGGTCTGTCAGCTGCTGCGAACCACCGGTCCATGCCGGATGCGTGGAGGGGTCGATATCGAGGTTCATCGTATCGCCTTCCTTGCCCCAAGTGGAGCGGGTCAGGTATTCTGTGCCGTCGGTCATGACAACCTTGATGGTGTGGTAATCCGGATGAATCTTGGCTTGCATCTGTATCGTCCTAAACTAGAGGGCACAAAACCAGCGCCACTGCCTAAGTGGGGTTCCGGTCGGAGCCGATTGGTAGAGATGAAGCCAAACGTCACAGGGGCGTGGGCTTCCAAAACTGTTGGCGAGCCTATACATCAGCCTTTAAGCAATAACAAGGCCGTCTGGCCGCAAAGTCGCAAAGCGATGTGAGGAAGACCTGAGACATGGCCGATAGGGATCCATCTCACCTTCAAGAGACGGAAAGAAAGCGTCGCTCTTTGAAACCACTGCGGCGTATCTACCCATATATGTCTCGCTATCGGGGCATGATAGCTGGCGCGCTGGTCTCCCTGGTGCTGGCGGCGGTAACGACGTTGACACTTCCGCTGGCTGTCCGGCGCATGATCGACCACGGTTTTACTGGCGCAAACGGTGCTTTTATCAATAACTATTTTGGCATGCTGGTGGTGCTTGCAGCGCTTCTGGCACTCGCTTCGGGCGGGCGATACTATTTCGTCATAACACTTGGTGAGCGTATCGTTTCGGACTTGCGCCGGGATGTATTCAACCATCTGACACGGCTTTCTCCGGCTTTCTTTGATGGTACGCAGTCTGGCGAGATCGTCTCGCGCCTTACGGCAGACACGACACAGATTAAATCGGCAGTCGGTGCGACGGCGTCAGTCGCTCTCCGTAATCTCATCCTTGCGTTGGGAGCAGTCGTAATGATGGTGATTACGAGCGCCAAGCTGTCGGGACTTGTTATCGCGGCAATTCCGCTCATCATCATTCCGTTGGTCGCTTTCGGGCGATCCGTGCGCCGCCGCTCTCGTGCCGCCCAGGATACGCTGGCCAATGCCACGGCCTATGCCGCCGAATCCATTGTCTCGGTGCGCACGCTGCAGGCATTCACCAACGAGAAGCTGGCAACAACGCGCTTTGGCACTTCCGTCGAAGATGCGTTTTCGGCGGCGCGTTCGTCGGTTAAGGCGAGGGCAATCTTGACCGCCTTCGCCATCTTCATGATCTTTTCCAGTGTCGTCGCTGTGCTTTGGTTTGGCTCGCGTGATGTTCTTTCTGGTGCAATGACGCCCGGAACGCTTGGCCAGTTTCTGCTTTACGCCGTGTTTGCCGCGGGAGCCCTCGGTGCGCTTTCCGAGGTTTGGGGTGAGCTGTCACAAGCGTCGGGTGCAGCCGAACGACTGATGGAAATCCTGGCAGAGAAACCGGCAATTGAAGCGCCGGCCAATTCTGTTCCTCTGCCGCAGCCGGCCATAGGTTCGGTGAACTTTGACGACGTGCGCTTCAACTATCCGTCGCGCCCGAATGCTCCGGCCTTGAAAGGTCTCGATTTCAGCATCCAGCCGGGCGAGACGGTCGCTATCGTAGGTCCATCCGGCGCCGGCAAGAGTACCGTGTTTTCACTCTTGCTTCGCTACTACGATCCGGTTTCGGGGAGTGTCCGCGTCGATGGGCTCGATCTGCGCGACGTCGATCCTTCGGATTTGCGTTCACGCATCGCGATCGTTCCACAGGATACGACAATTTTTGCCGCGACCGCGCGCGAGAACATTGGCTTTGGCCGACCTGGCGCCACAAACGCCGAGATAGAGGCCGCGGCCAAGGCGGCACTGGCACACGACTTCATCAAAGCGTTCGACGATGGTTATGATACGCAGGTTGGCGAGCGCGGCATCACACTGTCTGGCGGCCAACGCCAGCGCATGGCCATTGCGCGGGCCATCCTGCGCGACGCGCCTATACTCCTGCTCGACGAAGCGACGTCCGCACTCGATGCTGAAAGCGAAATGCTGGTGCAGAAGGCGCTCGACCATCTGATGCAAGGCCGCACGACACTGGTCATCGCGCATCGGCTCGCGACCGTGCTGAGGGCCGACCGCATTCTCGTCATGGAAAACGGACGCATTGTCGAGGAAGGCACGCATCAGACTTTGGTCAAGAAGAACGGCATCTATGCGAGCCTTGCCAAGCTTCAGTTTGAAGCAGGCGCCGATGCCTTCAGGGGCGCTGCGGAGTAACGGCGTGATGCCGTTTCGGGGATAAAGTAAAACGTTCTGACGGATACCGTAAGTGCTCGGATTTGGCAAAGCTGCCGTGCGTGGTTCGACAAGCTCACCATGAGGGAAGTGGTGGGTTGCACGATACCCGGGGGCGTCGCGATAGGAACGTTGCTGTTTCTATCTGAGCTCCCTGCACCCCACCCAACTCCCTCATCCTGAGCTTGCCGAAGGGCGCACAGCAGCATTGCCATCCGGCAAATCACCAGCCTTCAAGGCACCCGATCAACCTCCAGACCAAAATAATCGTGGCCCACTTATCCACGCTCCCCGAACCTGAGCTATCCTATGCCCGTCCTTTCCATGGGGAGCTGCTTCCGGAGCCGTTCGAAAGTGGGGAAGGACGGC
>NZ_QPJM01000009.1 GCF_003337575.1 Phyllobacterium bourgognense | reverse complement strand
GATCTCGCGGTGAACCGTGGAACGATGACGACCAAGAATTGATGCAATCTGGGCCAAGCGTGCCTTGGCCTGCAGCATCTGCGAAACGATACGCCGTTCATCCATCGTCAATTGCGTGAAACTGCGGGGCATTCCATCCTCCTGAAAATAAAGAGGGTTTTGTACGTGTCGCAATTGAAAATAGAATGTGCCCCGCTACATGCTTCTGAGGCATAAGAATGGTTATGGAACCAGGTTTTGCACATTTTGCGTAGACCGGCAATTTGGGCTCTGCAGTCATTGAATAAGATATTCAAGCACGGTTGATTGTCACACAAAAGAGTGGATAGTCACCAGGATGGAGAGCGGAAAAATGAAACTCAACGATGACGACGAACACCTGATAGAAACGCTTTTCCGCAATGGCACGATTACCGTCGTGGGTGTGGTGCTTTCATTTTCCCTGGGCTTCCTTACGCAGTGGGCCAGCAATCCAATACCGTGGAGACTTACCGACCTGCCGACGCTGGTCGTCATAGCTATAGGCATCGTCTTTCAACTGCGTTCCCTCGCTTTACTTTTGCAAACGTCGTCACTGAAAAAAGTCATCTACGACAAGGCAAGCCGGCTGTTTCTGAATGGCGTGATCATCACCGGAGCCGGCGTTTTTCTGGCGATCCTCATTGACACGTTCCGGTTGCTGATGGAACGTTAACCGACACTTGCGATTGAGCGGTTCCGCCTCTTGATTTGCAACCAGCTGCCTGTTGTGTTGCCGGTCACCCAGGAGATCCTTCAATGCGATTAGAGACTGATTTTCCCGATCATCGAAATGGCCGATTTTCACGCGAACCAGCGCCATCTCATTGGCCTCGGAACGTAAGGCAACTATCGCTGAAAGGCAGTGCCCTTTTCGGCATTCATGAAGAAACCGGCAATCTTTATTGGGATGGCAAGTTGATCCAGACCTCCAATCGGCTTGGCAGTTTCGAGCGGGGCCTCGGTATTGTCCTGACCACAGCGATTGTTGTGATGGCTATACTCGATGCAGTCGGGTTCGTCTTCGGTCGGTAATTGCCTTTGGCCAAGGACGAGACCCTGTTTTCATTCTTTGTTTCGAATAGAACGGTCACTCTCGGTGTTATTGGCACACACCACTCGTGAAGTTTTATCAGCGGAGGATAGTATGGAAGGTTTTCAGGCGCCTGTCGCGTTACTTGCCAGGCTGTTTCTTGCTTATATCTTTGTCATGGAAGGCTGGGGCAAGATTGCCGACTATGCCGGTACTGCCGCCTATATGGAGACCAACGGTGTTTCAGCCAAGCTGTTGCCGCTCGTCATCCTAACCGAACTCGGTGCCGGGGTTCTCGTCGCTGCCGGCTTCATGACTCGCTACGCTGCTCTCGCACTTGCCGGGTTTTGTTTGTTAACGGCTCTTTTGTTCCATACCGACTTCGGAAATCTCGAACAATTGATCAACTTTAACAAGAACATCGCCATTGCCGGCGGGTTCCTGGCTTTGTTGGCTTTTGGCCCGGGTGCCTGGTCCGTCGATGCATGGATGAAACGACGTTAGCGCTCACCGAAGCTCGATGTTTTGAGAAATTCGGAAAGCCGTTCACTCTTCGGCTTGTGAAACATCTCGCGCGGGTTCCCCTCTTCACCGATGCGCCCCTGGTTCATAAAGATGACGCGGTTCGAGACCTCGTAAGCAAAGCGCATCTCATGGGTGACAAGCAGCATGCTCATGCCGTCTTGAGCCAGCGACTTGATGACCTGCAAAACCTCGTTCACAAGCTCGGGATCGAGTGCTGATGTTACCTCGTCGAAAAGCATCAGTCTGGGGTTCATGGCGATGGCACGCGCAATCGCCACGCGTTGCTGCTGACCGCCGGAAAGCTGGCCGGGGAAGTGATCGGCACGGGAGCGCAGGCCGACGCGATCGAGCCATTTCTCGGCGATGGATCGTGCTTCGTCTTTGCTCAACTTCTTCACCTTCATCAGCCCGAGCATAACGTTGCGGGCGGCGCTCATATGCGGAAAAAGGTTGAACTGCTGAAAGGCCATGCCGGTCAACGCACGCTGGCGCGCTATCTCCTTTTCCTTCTTGCGGCGGCGCTGTCCACCTACCGTCTCATAGCCGATCTCCTCGCCATCGATACTGATCGAGCCGCCCTGGAATTCCTCCAGCATGTTGATACAGCGCAGCATGGTCGTCTTGCCGGAGCCACTCGATCCGATGATACTGATGACGTCGCCCTGCGCCATGGTGCAATCAACACCTTTCAGGACTTCGACTTCACCGTAGCTTTTGTGCAGATCGCGGATTTCTAGAAGATGGTTTGGCATCGTTATCGCCTCAGGACGGAATAGCGGTCTTGCGTTCGACATAGCGGCCGAAACGCTCGATGGCATAATTGATGATGAAATAGAGAAAGCCGGCGAAGAAATAGAATTCGAGGCTGAGAAACGATCGCGAGATAATTTCCTGCGTACGCAACAGCAGCTCGGCAACGCCGATGATGGAGAGCAATGTCGATGCCTTGACCATTTCCGCGGCCGTATTCACCCAGGCCGGTAGAACCTGGCGCAGCGCTTGCGGCCCAAGCACGTAAGCAAAGGTTTGCGGGAACGTCAGGCCGATCGCCTTGGCGGCTTCCGTCTGCCCCTTCGGGATGGCTTGAAGCGCTCCCCGGACTATCTCTCCGACATGGGAACTGCAGAACACGGCGAGGGCCAATACGCCGGCCTGAAACGGGCTGAGATCAAGACCGATAGTGCTGAGCACATAGTAGCTTGCCAGCACGAGGACGAGGACTGGGGTACCGCGAATGAAATCCGTATAGCCACGCACGATCCAGCGCAGCGGCCGGACGCCATACGTCAGAGCAAGGCCCACGAATATTCCAAGCAACGTGCCGAAGCAAATTGCCAACAGGGAAATCGAAATGGTGAAACCGAGGCCCTTGAGGATCGGTATGCGGGCCAGCCAGAGTATATCGAGGAAATGAGCAATATCCATCACATCACCTCGGCACTGACAGGCGGCGCTCGAGGGCACGCATCAGCGCGGCGAGGATCGAGCACGTTATGACGTAGAGGCAGCTGGCGACGATCCAGGTCTCAATGACACGGAAGGTCTCGACATTGATCTTGCGTGCCTCGAACGTCAGCTCCGGCACGGCGATCGCCGCCGCCAGCGAAGTATCCTTGAACAGCGAGATGATTGTACTGCTCAGCGACGGCAAGACATTGCGGAACATCAGCGGCGCGATGATTGAGGTGCGAATCTGCATTTCCGTAAGGCCGATGGCGAGCCCCGCTTCTCGCAATCCAACGGGAATTGACAGCAGACCTGCGCGGAAAACCTCTGCAAGATACGCGCCGGAATAAAGCGCGAGCGTGAAGATGAAGCTTTCGATCTTGCCTAGCCGGAAACCCAGCTGTGGCAGCGCGAAATAGGTGAAGAGGACAAGCACGAGGATAGGCGTGTTGCGGATAATCGTCACGTAAATTCCGGCTGGACGCCGCGCAAAGCCATTCTTCGAGATGAGGCAGAACGCGGTGAACAGGCCAATCACTGCGCCGATCAGGATTGCCCCAAAGGCTAGGGCAAGGCTGAGTGCCAGCCCTTCGAGCAGAAGATCGAAGCTTCGCCACACTGCAGCAAAATTCAGCGTATAACCCATGATGTTCCTGTTATCCGGAACGAGAAGGAAACGGCTCCGGAAATTTCCGAAGCCGCAGCGTGATCAACTTATTTGTATTCGACCGGGAAGCCGATTTGCGGAGGCGTCAGATCCTTGCCGAACCAGGTTTTGAACGATTTCGCATAGAAGTCGAACTCAACACCGGTCATTGCTTCGTGCAGCGCAGTGTTGACGAAGTTCAACCAATCCTGGTCGCCACGCTTGACGCCGCAGGCATAAGTCTGCGGGTTCCAGCCATAGCCAGCATCCTTGTAGCGGCCCTGGTTCTGGGTCATGTACCAGGCGAGCGACGACTGATCTGTCGCTGCTGCGTCCGCCCGACCGGACTCAAGAGCTTGATAAATAAGATCCACGGATTCGTACTGGTCGACCTTGGCTTCCGGCAGAGCTGCATGGACCATGCTTTCAGCGTAGACATTCTGCAGAACGGAGATCGTGACCGCAGAGCCGGCGGCTTTCAGCGCGGCATAGTCGGCATATTTGCTGTCAGCCTTGAGCATGAGACCAACACCCTCCCGGTAGTAGGGAATGGTGAAAGCGATCTGCTGTGCCCGTTCTCCCGTCACAGTCATGAACTGGCAGGTGATATCGACCTTGTCCGTTGTGATATTCGGAATGCGCGCATCGGAAGATTGATTGACGAATTCGATCTTCTCCGGGTCATTAAACAGAGCCTTGGCGATGATGTGACCCATGTCGACGTCAAAACCCTGGAGTTTGTCGTCTACGCTCTTGAAATGCCACGGCGCATTGGTGCTGCCAGTGCCGAGAACCAGATGACCCCGGGCCAGAACTTCATCCAGTTTGCTTTTGGTTTCCTGTGCGAACGCCGTAAGTGAAGGCAGCATCGCGAATGCGGCTACAGCGGCCGCAACACGCAGTCGGTTGGTCATCTTCGTTCCCCTATTCGTCTAGCGAATGTTTTCGTTATAATCCATTATTATGGAATATAGTACCTAATAATGGATAGCCAATAGAATGACAGTGGCTTCGACTTGTCAAGGGGTCCTTGAACGTTGGGAACTCGACTGTTTTTATGTGGGCGATAAGACAGAAAGCCCGCATCAGCGGCTGATGCGGGCTTTTGCAGAATGGCTCTAAATCACGCCGCTGCGGCGTTGACCCGGCTTTCAGCCATAGCTGTCAACGCCTTGTCGGTATTCATTTCTTCCTGCAGGTTCTGCTGGAGCAGCGTCGCACAGTCGTTACGGCCGAGCTGTTTGGCCCAAGCAACAAGGGTACCATAGCGCGTGATCTCGTAGTGCTCGACCGCCTGCCCGGCGGCGATGAGCGCAGCGTCCAGAACCTGATCGTCATCGACCTCGCCCGAGACATCATCAGCTTCCTCAAGAATGCCATCGATCGCCGGGCAATTGACGCCGGCAACATCCACGCCATGCAACTTGAACACCTGCTCGAGACGTTCAATCTGCATCTCCGTCTCTTGAAGATGTTTCTCAAAACCGTTCTTCAATTCCTGATCAGAGGCCTTGTCGATCATTTCGGGCAGAGCCTTTGCGATCTGGTTTTCAGCATAGTAGATGTCACGCAGTGTATGAACGAAGAGATCGTCCATCGTCTTGATATCTTTAGAAAAAAATCCCATGTCGTCCTCCTGATTTGCAGACACGATCAATCACTCGGCGGCTTTACAACCCCCGTAGCGCATTGCTCTCTCGATTGGTTACAAGGAAAATAACGAGGACCCCTGGGAATGGTTCCTTGGTTTTTTGGACTACAAAATCACTGGCGGATCGAGCCTGCCTTTGCCGGCAACTTCTACCAGGTAGGTCTTTCCCGCGCCGGGATCACTCTGGTGTGTGGCGTCATTCATTTCGTGGTAAGCCGTTGTCACAATGAGGTTGGCGCTGTCTTCACTGGTGAACGCCGGGCAGGATGGTTGGCGGACTGGCATTTCAATCGAGCGGATGCGCATTCCGGTTGATGAAAAGACATTGATGCAGGAGCCGCCCCAGCAAGCGTTCCACAAATTTCCTTCCGCATCGACCACGGACCCATCGATGCCACCCGGCTCACTATGCTGGTAGAACAACACGGGTTCCCCGACAGGAAGGCCTGTCTCGGCATCGGTATCGACGCGCCAAATGATGTTCTTGCCGGTATCCGCAAAATAAGAAATACGACCATCCGGGGAAAAGCAGATCGAGTTGGGAATCGATATGCCGCTGAACAACTTGCGCAATTCGCCTTGGCGATACCAATAGATCGAGCCCGCACCCTTCTGCGTCTTTCCCATCGTACTGACCCAAAAGGCTCCAGCGGGATGAACGCGCGCGTCGTTGGATCGGGTGGCCGGGTTGTCGGCTTCGATCGGTTGATGCATCGTTGAGTGCCCGGTCTGCCGATCGCGGATGAAGAGCCCGGTTTCGGTAGCAATCAGCTGCCGCTTCTCATCGATGACAGCAAGGGCGCTCGCCATTTGCCCAAGAGCATGAACTTCGGCCGTACCGCCAGCCAAAGGTTTCTCGAACAGACGGCCGGTGACGATGTCGAACCACCACACGGTCTTCGTCAGCGGATCGTAGCCCGGCCCTTCGCCAAGCTGGACGGGCTCATCGTGGAATAGACGGATCTTCGGTTGCTGCACAATCATCACCCAGCAAAGACGCGATCATAGGCCTCGACCGTCGCCTTCGCGCGGTCCCGGACGAACGACGAGGTGGCACCGACCTTGTAGAGGCTCGAGCCCAAACCAAATGTGCGGACGCCGACCGCTTTATAGGCAGCAAACGTCGTCTCATCGACACCGCCGACGGCACCAATCACCGTATCCTTCGGCAAAATGGCGCTGATTGCCTTGATCCCGTCAGGTCCGAGTGCGCTCGCGGGGAAGAATTTGAGACCGGAAGCGCCGGCCTTCAGTGCAGCCAAAGCTTCAGTTGGCGTGAAGACACCGGGCATCGTCACCATGTTTGCCTTGCCCGCGGCGGCAAGCACTTCCGCATCGACATTCGGACTGATCATCAATCGCCCGCCAGCCGCATCGAGCCGTGCGATATCGGCAGGATCAAGCACGGTTCCCGCGCCGATCAACACATGCGACGCCAAGTTTTGTGCAAGCAATTCAATGGATTGGAACGGCTCCGGTGAGTTCAGTGGTACTTCGATAACGTCGATACCCGCCTCGACCAGTTCCTCGCCAATGGCCAGAACCTCGTCCGGTTTGACGCCGCGCAGGATGGCAATGAGATCGCGCTTCAGATGCGGCCAAGGAGCGGAGACTTGAGACATATGAACTATCCTTTGGCCGGCCAAATGCTGGAGGCGGCTACGAAGAGGCCCTTCCTCACGGCTTCGTCGGCGTCGACGAGATCGAAATCGAGATCGGCGATATGAAGCGCCTTGCTGTAAAGCGCCGCCATCGCACCGGAGGCGACAAGTATCACATTGTTTCTGCTACCAGATTTTGCTTTCGCGCCGGCAATTTCCGCGCCGATGAGCAGACCGGACAGACGCGACGCCGCGCCTTCCGGGGATAAATTATCGAGCAGCATGGCGGCGCGAATCCCGAAAAGTCCGCCAAGCATACGCTCACCGGACAACATGAGGTCGACCGCGGCCTTGAATTGTAGATGGTCCGGCGAAGCGGCTGTAGCGGCGTCGCCAATGGAATGCCGCAAGATCGATTGCGAGGCGAGCAGCGCGTAAAGTTCGCCCGTAAGATAGGTGGAGAAGCTCTTCGCCCTCCCCTCTTTCAACGTGACCCACTTGGAGTGCGTTCCCGGCATCGCAATGATTCCATTGGATAAATTGCGATCCAAGATCGCGCCGAGCAGTTGGGTTTCCTCGCCTCGCATGACATTGGGCGAAGTTCCGGACTGCGATAGTCCGGGAATGATGCGCACGTCGCGGGCGATGCCTTCGATCTTCACTGCGCCGGAAAGGATGGCCTTAAGATCAGCCGGAACCGGCACATATTTCGCCTCGACCCAGCCTTGGCGCGATCCGGCCATTCCGCAGATGATAACGGGCAGATCGGCAGGCGCTCCAAGCGCTGACAAATGGCCCTCCAGCGTCTGCGTAAAACCGCGATTACGCGATGTATCGAGGCCGTCATCGGAACGTTTCTCAGCCAGAACATGCCCCTTGCCGTCGACAAGCCAGAGGCGAAAACGGGTTGTTCCCCAATCACTTAGCGCGTAACAGGCCGTATTACTCACAGGTAGCCGCCGTCGACAATCAGCGTCTGGGCGCTAAGCATGCGGGCAGCATCGGAGGCGAGAAACAGGCACGGTCCGACCATGTCGCCGGGCAGGATTTCCTCGCGCAGAACCTGCTTGTTGAGATGGACCCGCAGGCCTTCTTCCGTGACCCAGTGGGAGCGCTGGCGATCAGTCATCACCCAGCCCGGCGCGATGGCATTGACGCGGATTTTTTCCGGTCCGAGCCGCCCGGCCAACCCTTTGGTAAGGCCGATGATTCCAGCCTTTGCCGCCGTGTAGGCCGGCAGATTGCCCTGGTTGATCATGAAGGAAGTCGAGGTGAAATTGATGATCGAACCGCCACCCGATTGCCGCATGCCGGGAACGACAGCCTGCGCCGCAAAGAACTGCGGCCGCAGATTGATCGACTGGTTCTTGTCCCAGTATTCGACCGTCACATCGTCGATATCGTGCCGGTCATCCCAAGCCGCATTGTTGACAAGAACCGTAATTGGTCCATTGTTATCAATGGCTTGCGCAATCGCGTTCCGCAGGGCTTCGATGTTGGAAAGGTCCGCTTTGAGGTAAAGCGGGCGGTTGCCGTACTGGTTGTCCAGGGAGTCTACGAGGGCCCGCGAGGCCTCCTCGGCGATATCGATAAAGGCCACACGCGAGCCTTGGGCGATGAAGCCTTCGGTGAGCGCGGCACCGATGCCCGACCCTCCCCCGGTAATGAGTACGGAACGGTCTTTCAGATCCGGAAATATGGCAGAGGGCATCATGGCAGGAAACTCACGAGGAAAATTCCACTATCGGAACGGTATTGGCGGAGCAGGATTGTCATCTTGCAAGGGTGAAAGTCAAGAGACCGAAATTGCTACCGGGCGCAACCAAAGTTCCCGTATCGGTTGAAAATTTTGCGCCAGAATCGCACAGTCTTGCATCAGTTTCAGAATTTCTTGTGCAGGAATCGTCGAAGTTCGTGCGAAAAATGTTCTGGTTTTCGCTCTCTGTCTTAAAAATCAGTTTTTGACCGTATAATCTGCCGCCCTCGAGGCCTCGAGCACCAGTTCGGCATTGGGCATGTCGTTGGCGAGAGCGCGCGCCTGCGCCGAGCCGACATTATGGCCGTGGGCGAGCCAGCGCTGCACCAGCCGGTTTTCGAGTTCGAGCCGGTCGACGTCGAGGAAGATCGTCACGTCGAAGAGCGGTGCCAGCCGGTCCCATGGCGGCTGGTCGAGCAACAGGTAGTTGCCCTCGACAAGGAGGATGCGCTGATCGGCCTTGACGATGCCAGCCCCTGCCCGCGCCAGATCAAGCTTGCGGTCGAACAGCGGAATGACGACGTCCTCGCGTGTCTCGCGCAGCCGCCGCAACAGCACCTCGAAACCGGCTACGTCGAAGGTCGGCGGTGAGCCCTTGCGCTTGCGCAGGTCCAGCGCATCGAGAATGGCGTTGTCGAGATGAAACCCGTCCATCGGCACGACGATCGCTGCGTCCGCTTCCCGCATGTTGATGGCCGCACAAAGCGCGGCGGACGCGGTGGATTTGCCTGATCCCGGAGGACCGGCAATCGCCACGATCAAGCGAGGAGTACCTGCCGCCCGGGCAAGTATCTCCGGAACCAGATCTTCGAGGGTGGTCAGCATGGTTGTGTGCTCATTGGGATATTCGACACCGCAGTTGTATCTCCCCCCTTGCCCCAGGACAATCGCATTTCAGAGATTGCATATGCATTGTGCGTGGTTCTTAGCTCGGCAATCTCGCTATGATGAAGCTTCACCATGAGGGAGATCTGTGCTTTGCAGGGAGTCAAGAATTGCAACATTGGCGACTACCCTGCAGTCCGACAACCTCCCTCATGGGGCGTAAACACATAAGCTAACGCATTGATATCGCAATGCAATTAAATGTTTTGGTTTTTAGTCCCACTGCTTGTCCTAGTCGATATTTTTGTATTTGGCCGCCCGCGCATGCGTTCTATCAGATCCATTCATACCGCCCAACCTTAAAACGCGTTCCTCGCCCCGCCGTGTGGCAGGCCGGTGGCAGCTAGGGCTATTAATTGATCGTCAATCGCTGTGCGCCATGCTGTCAGACACTATGGGAGTCGAGGGTACAATGAACTGGCGTGGTGGTTTCTTCCGACTCTGGGTAGCGCTGACGGTGGTGTGGTTAGTCGTGGTTGGCATCTTTACTTACGACCAGATTCTGTATCCGAGCGGCTATATCGGTGGCATGGCACACTACTTTTTTAACCCAGGCAACAACCAGTATGAAATCTACAACGCGGATACGCCACGTGCCAACGAACTGGCCAGTTGGAAAGCTTCAGGAACGCTGTCGCTAATCGCGATAGCAAATCAGCCGGACTGGACCGCCGACCTATATATCCCGTCGCATCAGAGCGACGCCGAACTTCAAGTTCACGCTGAACGCATGGACGCCATCATGTCTGCTAAATCGATCGATGCGGCGGCGGGAAGGAGAAAAGCCAGCATTAAAGACGCAATAGGTATAGGTGTGCTCGTTCCCCTATCGCTTCTACTAGCTGGCCTTGGTTTGGGTTGGGTTCTGTCCGGCTTTCGGAGCAGAGCTTGACCATGAGAGAATCGCAAGGCCCAGATTTTACTTCGAGCGACGTTCTACAACGGCTTGGCCATTAACTCTGTTCGCTGTCGGCGGCCTCGGCTCTTATTTCTTTTTTGCCACGTTCAGTCACGACCGGTTATGGGGCCTCGTGGTCTTTGCATCCGTCCTGCTCGTCAGCATTGTTCTGCATCAGATCGGTTACCGGCATCTGCGCAGGCTGGATGAGGATTAAATTGGCGGGACTTCCGGCGCTGTCCGCGCGCTGCGAGCGGAGCCTTCCACTGCCAGAGGTCCAAAAGAGACTGTGCTTCTGCCAAGCGACGATAAGCTGATCCTCAATATCGTCAGGGTCGCGGTGCGGAAAGCGGTACCGCAGCAAATCTGTGAGAGCAGCGCGATCCATAGTGCTGGGCCTTATCGCCTCGGCCATCTGCACATGCTTATTGATCTCGTCTATGAGTTTCTCATCGTCAGTCATCTAGTTTTAGTCCCCCGTTCGCGGGAGATTATCAGAAGCGTTACCGGCGAGCCAACGACGATAGACACTGTCGTTAACGACAGGTGGCACCACGAGTCTAATGTCCATTTGACGTAGTTTTCCAAACGAACGTCCCGACCCAGCCCCGCAGAGTCCACAAGCCATGCGGGCTGGGTCTTTTCATTTTCCCTTCGAAAGGGGACTAGTCCGGCTTTGCTTAGGGAAACCCCTGATTGTCGCTTCTTCGGTCGCAGCGTAAATTATCGGGTAGGCAAAGGCCACCCCGTCCCGCGCCCCCGCCGCTGCGGCCAAAGCCCGGCGGCGGTTTTTTTACTTTAGCAATCATTTAATTGGCGCATGGTTCAATCGGCGCGATGGTAACGTTAACTCGTAAATCGGCAGCAGCCAGCATTGATAAAGACCTTGGCGCAAAGCTGAAGGCCTTTCGCTTGGCCGCTGGCCTCACTCAATCAGAGCTTGGCGAACTTTTGGATATTAGCCACACGCAAGTGATGAAGTACGAGCTTGGCAAAAATCGCCTGGCCGTCTCGACATTGATACAGTTTTGCGGGGTGCTGAAACTGGACCTGTCGGCGTTCCTTGGAGATTACCTCGCCAGGAGGTGACAAATTGGCCCCGACGCGGCGAATGAGTTCCACCGCGCACCTGGTCCTTTGCCAAGCAGCAATCCACCGGCTCTTCCTTCCAGGTTACAAATAAGTGTGATTGGAACCTCGGCGCCCAAAACAGGTGTATAATCTCCATCAGCTGACCGGCAGTTTCGCCCTCAATCAAATTGCTGGTTCAGGAACTAGCCGGAAGCGCCCGAAACTGCACTCACATCCTCAGTCCCCCCTGAACCGTGAGTGCTTCGTCTTGCGGCTTTCTTTGTCGGAAATAACTTTTTTCCAGCGATTGCCCCGATCCGCGAACAGCGGTAATTTTCCCCTCGTGTTGCGAACCACATTTTTTCTGGAGACTACGTTCGCAATGCGTCTATCTGACTTCTCATCTTGGCAAGTCCTCCGTGTCACCTGCACCCGCTGCAAGCACGCCGTTCTCCTCGACCCAAAGACCCTCTACCGCGCCGCGAATAGTCCGGCATCCATGAGCTTAAAGGACATCGAGGCCAAGCTCCGTTGCACCGCTTGCACACGCAAAGGTGAGGTCAAGATCGAGATCGGGCCCAGGCCGGGCGTCGGTCGGGGCTAAAGCGGGCTTACCTGGTTCGCCGTTCTTGCTGTAGCGCTTCTGACATCAGGAAATTTGACGAAGGCCATTTGCCAAGAGTATGCGAGGCTATCAATGCGAGTGGCAACGGCCTTGGACGAGGATTAGATTGGCGGGACTTCCGACGCTGTCCTCCCGAAGTTGAGCCACTTAACATCGGGAAAGATGTTCAGTACGGCTGACATTGACGTGCTCCCAAACGTCTGCGAATGATCCGTCAGACGGGGGGAAATCATGAAAATACTAATCTACATATTGGGCATTTTGCAGATATTGTCTGGCATAGCCGTGATGTTCGGACCGAATTCGGCGATCCATGAAATATTGGCAACCACAGCGTTTGGTTTCGGAGTGCTGGCACTAGGTTTCGGTGCGGTGCTTGGTCGTTTGGATCGGCGAACCGAGGCAGACGGCATCCGGATCGCTCCGGCGAATGCCCCTGTTACTCCACCTGCAGCAAAGCAATTCGATTACGGTCACGATCCGAAACTGAGATAACGACCTCAACCAACCAGCTTGGTGTTCTCGCTTCGTTTTTGGACCATCCCCCAAAAGGCGTAACCCTTCCGCTGGCCGACTTGTTTTGTTCTCATCCCGATGAGTAGCTCGTATGGCGCTGGTCGGAGTCTGTCGAAGTTGAGAAAAACCGGTACAGCCGGTGTACGGGTTTTCGAGCGGCTTTGGAAAAGATGTAAAGCCGGTTTACACCTTTTTCACCGCGACCCTGACCCAGTGCCCATGCCAACAAGCGGTGCGACATTTTGACATATGGCTCGAAATTTTAATATTACGTAACAAATTGTGAAGAGCGCCCCTTTAGAAGGCGCGAATGGTGTCGCTGAACGGCACATGGGGCGAAGGCGGGAAAAGACGCATCTTATTGCGACAATCGAAAATTCAGACGGCAGAAGCCGCGTCGATATTGTCAAGCGCTGCGCACGAGCAGAAGCGTCAAAAAACGAAGTTCGCATTTCTTTAGATAGACGATTTCGCTCGGCTGCGTCTGGCACGCCGACCTGTGGCGTCTGGTGCGAATTGATTTGTCGAAACGGGCGAAAAGACCCGTCGCTGGTGGGGGTGAGCAGAGCCAGCCTGATGAGACGCTCAAAGAAAAGAAATCTAAAATGAACAACTACATCGCAAAAATTGGGGTAGCAGCAGTTATTCTCGCCATGGGCACGACTGCATCCATGGCGCAAAACCAGTGGACGAAAATCGGCAACGGTCCAACCTACGAAATGGCCGACGCGCAGTGCAATCTGATGGCCATGGGCGCGCAGCAGGGGCAGTTCGCCATGGGATCGGCATCCTTCGTGGCCGGTGCTGCCATTGGCAATGCCATCGGCAACGCGATCCGCGTGGCCTACGTCAAGAAGCAATGCATGACGATGCAGGGCTGGAAGTGGATGCCGGTCGAGGCGACCAAAGTCGCGGTCGTCAACGGCAAGAAAGTCGCTGTCCGTAATCCAAATGGCAAGAAGACGGCTGAGATTTGCGTGCGCAATCCGGCATCCTGCCAGTAATAAAAGGGGGAACAGGGGTATGAAGAAACAACTTTTTGCGGCACTGGGCGCAGTTATGTTGGCCGGTTCGGCTATGGCGCAGGACTACAGCGCCATTCCCGAAAGCGTCCGCAACCAGATTAATCAGAAGTGCGCCAATCAATGGCAACAGGATTATTCGATGCGCGCCTACTGCATCCGCACGGACTCGAATGGCTATTTGGAACTGCTGCAACTTGGCGGCACCTCTGGCGGAACGAAGCGACAGGCGCAAGCCTCTAGCGTCCAACCAATAGCGCCCGTGTACAGAGCACCAGCGGCAGCATCAGGCGTCTATTTCCCGAACTGTACCGCAGCGCGTGCTGCCGGTGCTGCGCCGATCCGTGTCGGCCAAGCGGGATATGCCAGAAAGCTGGACAGGGACGGGGACGGCATCGCCTGTGAATGACTAGAGCACAACGAGCAGCAAGGGGAATCAGGGTATGAAGAAACAATTATTGGCTGCAATGATCGCCGGCACATTCGCCAGCCCCACATTTGCTGCCACGACCTATGCAATTGAAGCTGCCGCGAACGACGAAACCTTCGTCATCAATGGTGAGGTCTTCGAGGCTAAGTTGTACTGCTTGGGATGGGACAGGGGTGATCAGGTGATCTTTCTCAGCGGCAGTCCCCTTGGCATCTGTGTTTCTGCCGAACTCTTCAATATCACCCGCAATGACACTTGCCGCGTCTGGTGCGAATAAAAAAGGGCTCCGGCCTCCACCCAACCGACTAATAATCAAGGAACCAACGCAGTGAACTTTCTAACTGGCAAGAATAAGCCGAACCTCGAATGGAAGACGATGCCGACTACTATCCAACCCGCGCAGGCGGTCGAAGACACCGTTCCATTTGAACCGTCCAAGTCCAAACGCTACTGCATCGGTTGCCGCTGCGATGTCGATATCGGCACATGGGATTTAACGGCACGCATGTGCGCTGCTTGCAAGGACAAGTCACAAACGCAACGCGCCGAAAATCTCGCCGAACAGAAGCGCCAGCATGAGCGCAAAGGGCGCAAGATTGTCATGACGACGACGCCAACTGTTCCTGCAAAGGAAATCGGCGACGTTTGCGGACTGGTCCATTCAGAGGTCGCTTACGGCATGAATTTGCTGAAAGATGTCGCCACCGCTTGGCGAGACACTTTTGGCGGAAGAGCGCAAAGTCTGCAGGGTGTCATGTCCGACAGCCGCAAGACCGCTGTGGCCGAAATGGAAGAACAGGCGCGCGCCATGGATGCCGATGCGATTGTTGGACTGTCATTTCAGATCACCCAGATCAACACCACGAATGGAACTGGCATGGTGATCCTCGCAGCGACAGGCACTGCTGTTCGGTTTGCTGACAAGGAATTATCCAAATGAAACATGGCGCATCGGCCTCGACCACAAGCGCAGCACGTCCGGTTCCCGCCATGGCAGCGTCAAAGCGTTCAGCGTCGGTCATCGCACGGACCTCAACATGGTGACGGCATCGGCAGCGGTGATCTTGTCCTTCGGTGACAGGCACCGCCGCAAGACATCGTTTTCGCTGCGCATGGCGGCAAGTTCGGCTCTCATTGAGGCCATGTCGCTGCGCAAGTCGCGGATTTCCTCTTCGCGATCCTGCTGCCATTCGCGGATGGAAAGCCTGAGCTTCTGGGTGGCATCGATCCGCTGATCAACGCCTTTCAAAGCCTCGCCTAGCACGTCGCCAATGGCTTCGCCTCGATTTCCCGCTGACGCTCCCTGCGCTCAGAACGCATCGCCGCTTCAACGACGGTGAACATGACATAGATCTTCTGCGCCATGATGAGCCAGGCTGGCAGGTCCGGCTGCCGCGGCGGTGGTGGGTGGATGCTCATATCGTGACCCTTTCCAAAGTGAGGCGCGCGCCGCCTCGTTTGACCGCCAAGCCCGGCCGGAAAGGGACCAGAGATCGACGCGCGCCAGCCGATGTTTGCGGTAACAGGATACCACAATGCGGTGACTTGGGATATACTTGGGCTATGTCATATCCGGTTCACGATGGAAAAATGAACGAGCGTTTTGAAGCGATGATCGCGGGTCTCGAAACGGAAGGCGGCATGTCCATCCCCAAAATTGCCGTCAAGGTTGGCTGTAGCAGGCAGCAGATATGGCGCATCGCGTCAGGCAAGACCAAACGTCCGGGCTATGGGATCGCTGTCCGCATCGAGAAACTGCACAGCCAGATGGTGACGAAGACGCGAGGACTCCGCTGATGGCGATGGGACGACCGCCCAAATCGAGCATCCTCAAGGCTGTAGAGGGAAACCGTGCAAAGAGGGGACGCGGCCGGATCAAGGAGGATGTGCGCGGTCGTGGCTTGCCGGTGCCGCCGTCCAATCTTACCAGGGGTGAACTCGGTCTTTGGCGCAGCATCGTCGCCGCACTGCCGCCTGCCCTCTTGAGTGGCGCAGATGTGTCCGTGCTGGAACGGATGGTGGTGGCGTGGGCAAGGTGCCGTGCGATCGAGAAAACATTGAAACTGGAGGGTCTCATCGTCGCGACGCCACAAGGGCGTGTCCGCAATCCGTTGCTTTCGATCCTGAAAGACATGCACACCGAAATGCACCGGTGCGGCAGCGAACTCGGTTTATCGCCGGCCGCACGAGCAAGGTTACCCGGTGCCGACGAACCGGAAACCGACGATATCATGGATGCGCTGTTGGGCATGGACGGAAATCTCGATGCCGCTTGGTGGGAAAAGCCGCAATAGGTTGGCTGCAAACTATCCGCGCGCTTTGGACATGGTTTCAGGTGCGGATAGAGCGACTCGAAGATTTTAAAAAAGTTCCGCAATTACTGGGTTTCTAGCAGCTTGTCGCAGGAAATGTATCACACCAAATATCGCACTGTGTCTCGCAAAAAGGTGCGATTGCCTATCTAAGGAGGGTTGGCTCCGTCAATGGCCGTACTGGTCCTGGCTTATCAGGGTCGGGGATAGGCGGATCGTCCGGCAGAGGCGGGTACGGTTCTGGCTCTGGGGTAGGTATTGGATCACCCATATCAATGTCTCCTCATGATGAGCTGTAACTGCTTACCGCAAGGGAATGTTCCGCTCGGTAAAACGCCTTTAGTAAGGCGTTTCGCTGAGCCCAAGCTGCTTCTATCCGCACCGACTGCCAAATAGAACTCACCCTGCTAACGAGTGAAGTTACGGTGACGTCGTTGGCCCTTCATTCTCTGCTAGATGCGCCTCAAGTGCCGAGATCGATCCCTGTATTTCGCTAAGAACGCGAAGTGACTTGTCATTCTCGCCGCTCTTTAACATCCCAGTTATTGCGACAGACCGTCTGACCTTAAGCCTCAGAAGTAGCTCGTTCCTTTCCATTTCTTCCCCTCCGTAATGCGCCCACTTGGTTACATAAAGAATTTGATGGGGTGGAATCCTAAAACCCGCTGTGCTTTTCTACCGCCATGGCAGAAGACTACAAAGCATTCTCACCCGTCACCGTACTCACGAGCCAGCCAGGGCAGATGCGCGGCATAGGCACGGCTTACGACGCAGCGAAGTTCATCGTTGAAGAGTGGCCGCCAGAAAGAGGCGGTTCCAAACTCTCTAACGCAAAGGTTATCCTGCTTCAGTGCCTATCGGGCCAATGTTCGCCGGCCATAGCGCGCGTTTCATTCATAGAAGCCGCACGGGAATCCCATATCTACATTGCTCCGCCAGAGAACGAACCGGTTAGAAGCAAGCCGAATTGGCAGAAGGCTGCAAGGGCGTGGCGTCGCACAGAATAGATAAAGTTAGGCCTTCCGCGATCAAAGGTGCGCATGTCAGTCGCAAAGAACATTCCTCGGAACGCTCATAAAACCTTCGACGAAGGCTATATCGACGGCTACCAGTCGCTCAGGCCTGATGCCGTTCCCACAATTCCATCGTTCAGCAAAACTCCAATCGGCCTTACCGCGTATCAGTGGGGCTTTATAATTGGTGAAGATGATGCACGCGCCTAAGGACCAATTCGCGGCTCCGTAACACCACAGCAGCAATTGGAGTAGGGCCGTAAATCCCGGAGCCGTCTAAAAATCCACCTCCAGTATGCTTCGGACTCATCGTGATCGCAGAAAACCGCGACTTGCAGGCGGAACAATGCATTTTTGGCAGCAAATCCTTCGCCATAGCACCATGATCGCGACCAAGTTTCTCCGCAAGTTTCGCCAGATCGATAGGGGCATGACGGCCACATCCCTTGTTTCCGCAGTGCGCGGTCAGGTTGTTGCCGTTGTCATCGATGAGACCACCGATTGTGTCTGTACCGCTGTAGGGCGTCATGAGAACAAAATGGGAACACACTATTGGCTCGTCAAGACCGAAGATGCCGCAGCTTGCGAACGATTAGGGATCAATTATCATCGAGCCATGTGCAATCTCTACAACGCCACAACCACCCATGAAGCCATGCGGCAGTTGGCCCAAGGGTAGAAGCCCGCAAAGCCCTCATGCGGTTGATTGAAGTGCACCTGAACTCGGAACGCCAAGCCTGATACTTATACGACTTGAATAGGGTCGCGTTGTTGTCACATCCTGTCTTAGCTCTCCTCCTTTTTCGCGACCCGTGCGTCTAGTCGCCCGGATCCGCCCGGTCTTATACATTGCGCAGCTCACGGCAAGGCGGGAGCACATCGCATCTCTCAAGCGCCAGCCGGCTACCGACGGAGAACTCCTTTTGCGGAACGCGTGTACGCACTGCCTTGAAGGGATTATCGCTAAGGATAAAAACAGCACCTATCGTTCTGGCAGATCCGGCGACTGGCTCAAAATCAAATGCAGCAACAGCGAAAGCTTCGCCGTCATTGGCTATGAACCGTCGCTCAAGGTACCAGCGTCGGCTTTCGGTGGCTGATAGTCGCAATAGAAGCGTCCGTTCTGCCATTGCAGATTGACGCTCTTGCCCTGCTGGCCGTGGCTGCTTTTCATGCTGGTGAGGACGCGCTTGCCATCGTCCGGCCCGCTTCTAGCATCCTCGCCAGGTTGATGCAGATACATGCGCGCCCGTGCTGCATTCGACCAAGCCACCGAACCACTGTCGCCGCGACCACTGGAAATGCCGGACAAGCTGGGATGTGACAGCAGCAGGATCGACATGTCGTGGCGTGCCGCGAGCCGGTCGAGGATGGCAATGACTTCGGTTGCAAGGCCGCTGTCGTTCTGGTTGCCTCTGAAAATACGCGCACGGTTGTCGAGGACGAGCGCTGCTGGCTGGATAGTCTCGACAAGTTCACAAAGCCAGCGGAACCGCTCTGTTTCGCGCAGCTGGCCAGTGCGCCGGTCTTCCTCGAACAGCCAAGCCACATCGCGCGAGTGGTCCAGAACATGAAGGCCGCTGAGGTCGCATGCCTTGAGGCCTTCGGCAAGGCAGATCGCCTCAATGCGATAGCGCAGAATCTGTAAGGGCTCTTCTGCGCTGAAAAACAGAACCGGTCCTTGCTTGACCGGCAATCCGAGAAACGGGATTTTTGCACGCATCGCAACTTCCAACTGTAGTGCAAGATAAGTCTTGCCCTGACCGCCATCGGCATTGAGGACGCAAGTCCTGCCAAGCGGCATGAACCCATGCCCGCGCTTGGCACGGCCTTGATGTTTGGCGATGTAATTGCGCCGGAAACGCTCATAGTCCTGCAACACGTACTTGCGGTGACTGCCGATGAAGACAGGTTTCGGAAAGTCGTCCAAGGTTTCCGCCATGTGGTAGACATGGGCACGGGAAATGTTCAAATCCGCCGCGATATAGTTGGTCGGGACAAGAGTCGGCGATGCAGGAAATACCTTGGCCTTGGCCATTGTCGTCATCCTCAAACAGTTGGTGTCTCTGAGTGTCATCCAAGCTGTTTCGCGACTTTTTGGCAAGAACCAAAGTAGATCGAAAGAAGAACACAAACGGAACGCTGCACGAATTGGTGCAGCGTCCTTTGCCGTTGAGCACGATCTGTTCTCAGCCTGTCCATTGTATTTATTGGTTTTAAAAAGTTACCGGCTTTTGAATGCCAAAATGTTGTCTTGTTGCTTGCCCGTCACGAAACTGGACCATGCATCTAGCACGCGCTTGCGCTTCTTCATCGCCGTGCCGCGCCGGTAGGCATTTTCGGTGTCGTCGCCGACCTTATGCCCGATGGTTTCCTCGATCACCTCGCGGGCAAAGTTGGTTTCATCACCGGCCCAGTCACGGAAGGACGACCGAAATCCATGCACGGTTTTATCCGGTTCCAGCCGGTGCAGGCAGTCGAGCAGCGCGTTGGGACCGAGTTCAGGGAACAGCCGCGTTTGGCCTTCTACGCGGTCCAGCGAGGCCAGCAGCGCCAACGCAGGCTTGGTCAAGGGAAGGCAATGGTCCTTCTTGCCGGTCTTGGTGCGGATAGCAGGAATCGTCCACACGGCCTTGTCCAGATCGATCTCTTTCCACTCGCCAGCAGCGTTTCGCTCGTCCTTGTTGCGCACAGGATCGTCAACAGCAGCGGCAGAGTCGCCACGTCGTCAAGCGCCTTGAGCCGCGCAACGAAGGCAGGCATGTCCGCATAGGGCACAGCCGGATGATGGCCTCTCTGCAATCTCGGACGCTTGGGCAGCAAATGGTCCAAGTTGCCTTTCCACAGCGCAGGGTTGGGACCGCTGCGATAACCCATGACGGTGGCCCAGTCCAAGACCTTCTCGCTGTACTGACGCAGCCGCTTGGCGGTTTCGGCATTTGTCGTCCAGATCGGCTTTAAAATGGCCAGCATGTCCTCGACCGTGATCTTGTTGACGGGCGTGTCGGTGATCGGCGCGGCATGGATGCGCAGGATGCGCTCCCATCCTTCCTCAGTCTTCTTGCTCTTGAAACCGGCCTTGATGCTGGCGATGGTCGCCGTCGCGGCCTTGCCGAACGTCATTAGGCTGGCCCGCTTCTCGGCACGCGGGTCTTTGCCATCGCCGATCTGGGCATGGATGGCCAGCGCCTTCTTGCGCGCCATGGGGATCGAGGTCATCCCTGCCTTGCCATTGCCCGTCCAGCTGCCAAGGCTCATCTCGCCGGTACGTTTGGACATGAAAATCCAAATCTTGCTGGTTTCAGACCGGACCTTCACATACAAGCAGCTGATCGAACCTTCCGGATAGCGGCCAGGTTTGCTAAGACTGTTGATCATCGCAGCTGTTAACGGGGTGTCGAACTTCTTCTTGCTCACGATGGTGTCCCTGCCGTTGTCCTAGTGTGGATAACGACACATACAACACTTATGACATTTATAACAAGGCAAACCCCAGTAAATGCTGGCTTTTAGACACCCATGGACACGCACAACTCTTTTAAAGCGCCCTCATGGTGAGCTTGTCGAACCACGCACAGGAGATTTTGCCAGCAGGGTATACTCATTCAGATCCGACAGCCGCCCGAGGAGATCAGAGGCGCCCCGTCCGACAGATTCACATTCCGGATGTCACGCCAGCCATTTGTCGTAGTCGGAGACCAGCAAATGCAGCGGCGCCTCGTCCTCGTCGATGGAGGAGAAACGGCCGATCGGTTCGCGGAAGATATTGTCGGTGAGATCGTCATTGACGGTGGAGACTTCGCCGATCAGCACGTCGCCGCCTTCGCCCCAGAACGCGTGCCAGTTGCCCGGCAGAAGCGTCACGCTTTCGCCCGGCTGCAGCTTGAGCAGCCCACCCGCCTTCTGGCGCACGATGCGCCCGTCGGTGGCCACTTCCACGTCGGTTTTCTCGTCGACGCTGCCGTCCGGATTGGAGTTGAAGAGCTCGAGCACCAGCGTGCCGCCACCGCGATTGATGATGTCTTCCGCCTTGACGATGTGGCGGTGCATCGGCGACAGCTGCTTTTCGCGGCTGATCATGATTTTTTCGGCGTAGAGCATACCGCCGCCCTTTTTCAAATCTTCCTGATTGCCGTTGCGGGTGGTGAAGAGGAAGAGGCCAAGCTCATCGAATTTGCCCTGGCCGTAATCGGTGATGTCCCAGCCGAGCCGAGCCTGCAGGATGGCCTTCGAATCGGTTGCGGTTCGGGTCTTCAGCTCTTCCGGCGACCAATAGGCGAAAGGCGGCATGACATAGCCGAACGAACGGATGAACTTGTCGCTTTCGCGGATGATCTCATTGACTTCAGAACGTTTCATTCTCAAAAAAATCCTTTAACTGTAGTCGCTTAAGTGGCGCCAGGTTATCTCTCCCAAAAGGGGAGAGATAACCTGCGCCATCGTTTCCATCCAAATTCGTCTCGTTCTAGCTGGGCGGCGGTGCCTTGGCACCCGTCATGAAGGCGACGGCATCCGACATCGTATATTCCGTCGGGTTGATGACGGTAAGACGCTTGCCGAGACGATGGATGTGGATGCGGTCGGCCACTTCGAAAACGTGTGGCATATTGTGCGAGATGAGCACAATCGGCAATCCGCGTTTCTTCACATCCTGGATGAGTTCGAGGACGCGGCGGGACTCTTTGACGCCGAGCGCCGCCGTCGGCTCGTCCATGATGACGACCTTCGAGCCAAAGGCGGCGGCACGCGCCACCGCCACACCCTGGCGCTGACCGCCGGAGAGTGTCTCCACTGCCTGGCTGATGTTCTGGATGGTCATCAGGCCGAGCTCGGTGAGCTTGTCCCGCGCCTTCGTTTCCATCGCCTTGCGGTCGAGCATGCGGAACCAGCTGCCCATGACGCCCGGCTTGCGGATTTCGCGGCCAAGAAACATGTTGTCGGCAATCGACAGCGCCGGTGAGAGTGCCAGATTCTGGTAGACGGTTTCGATACCGGCGTCGCGTGCTTCCATGGGCGAGCGAAAATGGATCGGCTTGCCTTCCAGCGTCATTTCACCTTCATCGGGATGCACTGCACCGGAAATCGCCTTGATCAGCGATGATTTGCCGGCACCGTTATCGCCGATCACTGCCAGCACTTCGCCGGGATAAAGATCGAAATCCGCGTAATCGAGTGCTGTGACGCGGCCGTAGCGCTTGACCAGTCCGCGGGCGGTAAGGATGGGTTCTCTTGACATCAGCCTGCTACCTTTCTGATCCACTGGTCGATAGCGACGGCCAGGATGATCAATACACCGATGATGAGATACGTCCATTGAACGTCGGTACCGTACATGCGCATGCCGAAGGAGAAGACGCCGACGATCAATGCGCCGAAGAGCATGCCCATGATGGAGCCGCGTCCGCCGAAGAGCGACATGCCGCCAATCACCACGGCGGTGATGGATTCGATATTGGCGAACTGGCCGATCTGCGGGGAAACCGAGCCGTTGCGTCCGATCGAAACCCAGCCGGCCAGCGCACAGATGAGACCGGCGAGGACATAGACAGCAATGAGCACGCGCTTTGTGCTGACGCCGGAGAGCTTTGCCGCCTCCGGATCATCGCCGATGGCGTAGACATGGCGGCCCCAGGCGGTGTGGTTGAGCACGTACCATAGGATCGCGATCAAAACGATCATGATGAAGACGCCATAGGTGAAGGTGGCGCCGCCTATGGGGACCTTCTCGCCAAAGAATTGCAGGAGCTTGGCATTCGCCTCGATATCCTGGGCACGGATCGTCTCGTTTGCCGAATAGATATAGGTCGTCGCCAGATAGATCTGCCAGGTGCCGAGCGTGACAATGAAAGGTGGCAGCTTCAGATAAGCGATGAGGACACCGTTGATAAAGCCGCACAGCGCGCCAAGCGCGAGCCCGCACGCGATGGCCAATTCGACAGGCATGCCATAGCGGAAAGTGAACTGTCCCATGATGACCGACGTCAGCACCATGATGGCGCCGACCGAAAGGTCGATACCTGCGGTGAGAACGACCAGGGTTTGTGCAGCGCCGACAATGCCGACGATCGCCACCTGCTGCAGGATGAGCGACAGCGCAAACGGAGTGAAAAAGCGGGAGCCGACGATGACCGCAAAGATCACCAGAGACAGCACCAGAACGATTAGGGGAACGGAAGCCGGACTGGAATGAAGGAAATGCCTTATCCTTTCGAGAGGGCTTTTCTCATGGGTGTCGAAGCTGGCAACAGCAGTTTCCCGTGCCACCGCGCTTTCGAAGTCTTGAGGTGTTCGCGGCGTTTGCTGTGTGTCTGTCATAATGTGACCTCCGGAGAAAATTTGTATCTTGAGACGAGCGAACACGGCCGCTCACCCCCCTCTGTCCTGCCGGACATCTCCCCCACAAGGGGGGAGATCAGCTTTCAATACAGTTTTTGCTCAATTCCACCGCTGCAAGAATAGCACAGATCTTCCTGACGGTTCGATCTCCCCCTTGCGGGGGAGATGCCCGGCAGGGCAGAGGGGGGTGACTTGATTGAATTAGCCCCAGCACTTGCTCGTGCCGGTCTTGACGTCGATAGACTCAAGACCTTGAACAGGCTTGTCGGTAACGAGCGAAACGCCCGTGTCGAAGAAGTTCTTGCCTTCGGTCGGCTTCGGCTTTTCGCCGGTGTCGGCAAACTTCTTGATCGCTTCGATGCCGAGCGACGCCATCAGCAGAGGGTACTGCTGCGAGGTTGCACCGATCACGCCGGCCTCGACGTTCTTCACGCCTGGGCAACCGCCATCGACGGAAACGATAAGGACGTCCTTTTCTTTGCCAAAGGCTTTCAGAGCTTCATAGGCACCGGCAGCAGCCGGTTCGTTGATCGTGTGAACGACATTGATGCTCGGGTCCTTCTGCAGAAGGTTTTCCATCGCCTTGCGGCCACCTTCTTCATTGCCGTTTGTCACGTCGTGGCCGACAATGCGCGGATCCTTTTCATCGCCGATCTTGTTGATATCGACGACATCGATGCCGAAGCCCTTCATGAAGCCCTGGTCGCGCAAAACATCGACGGTCGGCTGCGACGGTGTCAGGTCGAGAAAGGCGATCTTGGCGTCCTTGGCCTTGTCGCCGAGTGTCCCGGCAGCCCATTTGCCGATCAGTTCGCCGGCAAGGAGATTGTCGGTGGCGAAAGTAGCGTCAGCCGCGTCGGCCGGATCGAGCGGCGTGTCGAGAGCGATGACAAGGAGGCCCGCATCGCGTGCCTGCTTGACCGAGGAAACGATGCCGGCCGTATCGGATGCAGTGATCAGGATACCCTTGGCGCCATCGGCGATGCAGGTCTCGATGGCTGCTACCTGGCTTTCGCTGTCCCCGTCGATCTTGCCGGCGTAGGTTTTCAGGTCAACGCCGAGTTCCTTCGACTTGGCCAAGGCACCCTCTTTCATCTTGACGAAAAACGGGTTGGTATCGGTCTTGGTGATGAGGCATGCGCCGACGCCGGCGGCCTGTGCCGGAGCAGCCAAGGCGGCGATGGCCACAGCGGCGGCGCTAAAGATAGTCGATTTCAGATAGATGCTTCTACGCATGTCACTTCCTCCCAAAAATCGCGCAACGGCGCGACGGGCCGACACTAGTCGCGCCCTGTTCCTCGTAAACACCTCAGACAGTCCTCCGGCCAAGTGTTAGGGCGTAGCAAATACCACTCGTCGCGACCTGTCAACATTAATAAATCACTCTGATTTAATATTGACAGCATTCCTCAATATCTCCATTGTCCGCCATATTCATGGGAGGACCAAGTCCTTGAGTATTCGAGTATCGGAGCGTTCCGGCACGGGAGGAACCAGGCTGACGCTTCATCACGGTACCAATCAAAGTGGCATGCGCGATCATAATGAGCGCGTGGTGCTTTCGCTTCTGCGCCAGCACGGCAGCCTGGCAAAAACCGCTATCGCCCGGATGACCGGGCTTTCGGCGCAGACAAGCTCGATCATCATGCGCATGCTGGAAGCTGACGAGCTCCTGTCGAGAGAGGAGCCGCTGCGTGGACGCATCGGCCAGCCATTGATTCCGATGTCACTCAATCCGGAAGGCGCATTCTTCTTCGGGCTAAAGATCGGACGCCGCAGTGCCGACCTGGTGCTGATCGACTTTATCGGCCGCATTCGTTCCATGCTGCACATGCCTTATGATTATCCAATGCCGGAACCGATCTTCAGCTTCGCTGCCACGGGCATGGCGCAGATGATGGAGGCGCTGGCGCCAAAACAGCGCGAACGGATCGCAGGAATTGGCATTGCAGCCCCCTTCGAATTGTGGAAGTGGGCCGATACGGTGGGTGCACCGCAGGCGGTCATGGACGAATGGCGCGACTGCGATATTCGCGAGACGGTTGCGGCGCTTTGTTCATTTCCGGTTTATCTGCAGAACGACATGACCGCCGCCTGCGGGGCTGAACTTGTGTTCGGCCAGACCAAGGACATCAATGATTTCGTCTATTTCTACATCGGCTCCTTTATCGGTGGCGGCATCGTCATCAATGGCAGTCTTTATGCGGGCCGCAGCGGCAATGCCGGTGCGCTGGGTTCGATGCCGGTGCCCGGACCGGACGGTGCCGCGCGCCAGCTGATCGACATCGCGTCGATCACCGCTCTGGAGCGGGATGTTACCGAGCTTGGCCGGGACCCCTCGCCGCTCTGGGCTTCGCCCGAAGACTGGGGCGAGATGGGGCCAGAGCTCGACGCGTGGATCGACCGTGCCGGCAGGGCGATCGCGCAAGCCGTTATCGCGTCGTCCTCGGTGGTGGACTTCGAGGCGGCCATCATCGATGGCTGGATGCCGGCAAGCGTGCGGGCGCGGATTGTCGACGCGGTGCGCAGACATGTCGAAACATTCGATCTGGAAGGCATTCAATTGCCGGCGATCTTCGAAGGAACGGTCGGCATTCACGCGCGAGCACTCGGTGCTGCCAGTCTGCCCTTGTCGGACCGGTATCTTCTCGGACAAAAGCTTTTCAGGAAGGGTAGTTAAGTGTTGATCGGCATTCCGCCCATGCTGGGCCCTGATCTCTTGGCGACATTGCGCGCCATGGGGCACGGCGACGAGATCGCGCTCGTCGATGCCAACTATCCCGCGCTGGAGCACGCGCGCCGGCTGATCCGTGCTGACGGCCTGCCTCTGATCCCGTTGCTCGATGCCATATTGCAGGTGCTGCCGGTCGATGACTTTGTGCCGCAGGCGCTGTTTCGTGCGTCGGTGAAGGGTAACGCTCCGCTTGCCGATCCAGTCCACGATGAAATGGAAGCGGTGTGCGCCCGGCGCGTGCCGGGCTTTGCGCTGGTTGCGCTCGATGGCGATGCGCTCTATGCGCGTGTGAAAAACGCTCACACCATCATTGCGACGGGCGAGCCACGGCTTTATGCCAATATCATCATCCGCAAGGGTGTCATTTATCCAGGAAAGATTGATCAATGATTTTGTGTTGTGGTGAAGCTCTTATCGACATGTTGCAGCGGAAGAGCGCCGAGGGCGAACCTGCCTTTGCACCCTATGTCGGCGGCGCCGTGTTCAATACGGCAATCGCGCTGGGACGGCTTGGCGTTCCGACCGAATTCTTCTCGGGGATTTCCTCTGACTTCTTTGGCCAGATGCTGCTGGACAGCCTGACCGCCAATCATGTCGGCACGCATTATGCGCATATCTCACAGCAGCCCACCACGCTTGCCTTCGTACGCCTGACCGATGGCCAGGCGAGCTACATGTTCTATGACGAGAACAGCGCGGGGCGCTCGCTCGCAATCGAACACCTGCCCGCGCTCGACGACAATGTCACTGCCCTGCAGTTCGGGGCGATCAGCCTGATCCCGGAGCCGTGCGGCTCGACCTATGAGGCGCTGATGGCGCGCGAGCATGAAAAGCGCGTGATCATCCTCGATCCGAACATCCGGCCAGGGTTCATTCCCGACAAGGAGAAACACCTTGCGCGCATGCGCCGCATGATTGCCATGACCGATATCGTCAAGATTTCCGATGAGGACATGCGCTGGTTCGGCGAAAGCGGCACCATGGACGAGATTGCCCGCCGCTGGATCGTCCCGGCCAACCAGCAGGGACCAAAGCTGATCCTCGTCACCCATGGCGCGGATGGCGTGACCGGCTATACCGCCGATCTCACGGTGCATGTCGCAGCGCAACGCGTACCGGTCGTCGATACGGTCGGCGCTGGGGATACCTTCACCGCCGGCGTTTTGACCTCGCTGCAAGAGGCCGGGGTGCTTGTGAAATCCGCCCTGACTACCCTGACCGAAGCGCAGATCCGCGATGCATTGACCTTGGGTGTCAAGGCGGCGGCAGTGACAGTTTCGCGCGCTGGCGCCAATCCGCCGTGGCGGGAGGAGCTTTAGTTCAGGCTATTTCGATATCCGTAAAGGGAAAATCGCTGCCTTTGCACAATAGCGGCAGGTCATGCGCCTTGGCGCAGGCGTAGGCAAAGCAATCGCCCATGTTGAGAGCGGCCTTGTGCCGCCCGCGTCCAAAGGTGTTGAACGCCTGGACGGCATTTCTGCCGATCTCGGCGGTGATGTCGAGGGTTTGAGCGTCGGTCTGATCGATGAAGATATCGATTGCTCGTTCAGCGACCTCGATCGTACAAGCCCTTTTGCGCGCAAGACCGGTTATGGATTCGTAAACCACCATGGGTGAGATATAGACAGACGAGTCGTCCGCCAGGCGGGCAGCAAGCGAAACCGCGTCGTCTTCGCCATCGACGATGGCGATCAGGGCCGATGCATCAACAAAGATCATTCATTACCCGAAAGGTCGTCAAAGAAAGCCTTATCCGCTTCGAGGCCGGTCTTTGGGTACTTTCGGTACTCTTCAAAAATCTTCGACAGCTTTTCTTGCAGCGGAGTTTCTTTCTTGGCACGATCATACTCGTGAACGACGGCTTCGCGGATGGCCTCTGTCAGGCTGGTATTTTTCAATTTTGCCAAGCGCCTGACGGCTTCGTCAGTCGCTTTGTCTTTCACAGAAAACGCCATTCTATACCTCCGCGTCTATACGTATAGACGAAACTGTGGACTTGGTTCTTGAGTAATGCAAGAGCAAATCATTCCAGATCGAACGCAGCCGCCATAAGGGTCTTGGTATAGGTGTCGTGCGGCGTATCGAAGATATCCTCGGTTTCGCCTTCCTCGACTATCTTGCCGTTCTTCATCACGATCACATAGTCCGACATCGCCTTGATGACCGCGAGATCGTGGCTGATGAAGATGTAGGAAAGACCATGCTTCTCCTGCAGATCGCGCAAGAGCTCGATCACCTGCCCCTGCACCGATCTGTCCAGCGCTGACGTTGGCTCGTCAAGGATGACGACTTTCGGCTTCAGAATCACAGCGCGGGCGATGGCGATGCGCTGGCGCTGACCGCCGGAGAACTCATGCGGATAGCGGTTGCGCGCGGCCGGATCGAGCCCGACCTCCTTCAGCGCCGCGATGGCGCGCTTGTCCCGTTCGGCACGTGACAATTGCGGCTCGTGGATACGTAGACCTTCGGTGATGATCTCGCCGACAGTCTGCCGCGGCGACAAGGACCCATAGGGATCCTGGAACACCAGCTGCAATTCCTTGCGCAGTGGCCGCATGGCCGAGCGGTCGAAATTCGAGATGTTCCTGTCGCCGAAATGATAGTGGCCGCTGCTTGGCAGCAGCCGTAGAAGCGCGCGCCCAAGTGTCGATTTGCCGGAACCGGATTCGCCGACGATGCCGATGGTCTGTCCGCGTTTCAGCCGGACCGTAACGCCATCGACGGCCCGGAAGAGCTTGGTCGCCCTGGTGAAGAACCCGCCGCCAATGGCGAAATCCACCGCCACATTGCGGCCCTCGAGGATGATCGGTGCGCTGTCCTCCGGCGGCTCCTTGGCGCCGCTCGGCACGGCATCAATCAGCATCCTCGTATAGTCTTCCTTTGGATGCTCGAATATTTGCTCGATATTGCCGCGCTCCACGACTTCGCCGCGACGCATGACGACGACACGATCGGCGAAATGTTTTACAATGCCGAGATCGTGGGTGATGAGCACGATCGCCATGCCAAAACGCTTCTGCAATTCTCGCAGCAGATCGAGGATCTGCGCCTGGATGGTCACGTCGAGAGCCGTGGTGGGCTCATCGGCGATGAGAAGATCCGGCTCATTGGCGAGCGCCATGGCGATCATGACACGCTGGCGCTGGCCGCCGGACATTTCGTGCGGATAGGAATTGATGCGGCGCTCGGGATCGGGAATGCCGACGAGCTTGAGCAATTCAAGCACGCGAACCTTCGCCTGTTTGAAGCTCACCCCCTTGTGATGGACGATGGGCTCGGCGATCTGCCGCCCGATCGTATAGAGCGGATCGAGCGAGGTCATCGGCTCCTGGAAGATCATGGTGATCTTGGCGCCGCGCACCTCGTTCAATCCCTTGAGCGGCAGACCGATCAGCTCCCGGCCACGATATTTGGCCGAGCCGGTGACGCGGCCATTATTGGCCAGGAGGCCCATGATACCCATCATGGTCTGGCTCTTGCCGGAACCGGATTCGCCCACGACAGCAAGCGTCTCACCCGGCTTTACATCGAGATCGATACCTTTGACCGCCTTGACGTCGCCGTCCGGCGTGGTGAAGTCGACCTTGAGGCCGCGTACGGAAAGGACATTGGCTCGCATATCCATCTCAGCGGTCCTTCGGGTCGAGTGCATCGCGCAAGCCGTCGCCGATGAAATTCAGCGAGAACAGCGTAACGACGAAGAAGATGGCGGGGAAAATCAGATACCATGGCGAAGACTGCATCTTGTCGGCACCCGCCGAGATCAGTGCACCCCAACTGGTAAGTGGCTCCTGGACGCCAAGGCCGAGGAAAGACAGGAAGCTTTCGAGCAGGATCACTTTCGGCACGACCACCGTGACGAAAATAACGACCGGTCCAATCGTATTAGGAATGATGTGCCGGCGGATGATCTGCCAGTCCGTCAAACCGAGTGCCTGCGCCGCGCCGATGAATTCGCGGCGCTTCAAGGCGAGCGTCTGGCCACGCACGATACGTGCCATGTCCAGCCATTCAACTGCGCCGATCACCAGAAAGATCAGAATGAAACTCCGGCCGAAAAACACCACCAGAACCACAACGAGGAAGACGAATGGCAGCGAATAGAGGATTTCTATGAGACGCATCATGACATTGTCGACCCGTCCGCCCAGATAGCCGGATATGGCGCCATAGATGACGCCGATGAACAGCGATACGAGGCTGGCGAGGCAGCCAATGGTGAGCGAAATTTGTCCACCAAGCATGACACGGGCCATCAGGTCTCGGCCATTTTGATCGGTGCCAAAAAGGAAATATTCGCGCTTGACGTCGCCCGTCAATTTGAGCGTCTTGCCGTCCTCTTCGGTGGCGGTGACCTGTGTATTGTCGAATTCGTTGGCGCGGTCGAAATAGCGGGTCGAGCGCGGATCGATGGCCTTGTCCGCGTGGATCGTCGCCGTGAACGTATTGCCATCCACGGCAAACTCACGCAGCTCGACGCGGGCCCGATCGGCAACACCCTTCATCACGTCACCGAGAGTGTCTGCCCTCGGCAAGGGCTCCAGGCTAGGTGGGACGTTGACGTAGGAGGGGAACACCTCGTCATACTTATGACTGATGACATAGGGTCCGAAGAAGGAGAACAGGGTGATCAGCAACAGCACCACACAGCCGGCCATGGCTGCATAATTGCGGCGGAAACGAATAACCGCGAGCTGAAACAGGCTGCGCCCCTTGGACTCTTCCGGCGGGATGATTGTGGTAGGGATACCGCTCAGATCAGTCATGACGAACCCTCGGGTCAAGAAGGCCGTAGAGAATATCGACCAGAAGATTGAAGACGATGACGAAGATCGCGACGAGAACGACGGTTCCCATGACGAGCGTGTAGTCGCGATTGATCGCGCCCAGGACGAAATATCGACCGACGCCGGGAATGGTGAAGATCGATTCAACCACGGCAGAACCCGTCAACAGCGCCGCGGCGCATGGCGCAAGATACGATACCACCGGAAGCAGCGCACCCCGCATGGCGTGGGTGATGACGACTACTCTTGGCGGTAGTCCATAGGCGCGTGCGGTGCGGATGTGATCCGTGTGCAGCCCCTCGATCATCGAGCCGCGCGTCAGCCTTGCAAAGACGGCGAGCTGCGGCAGGGCAAGGGCAATCATCGGCAGGATGAGAAAGCGCCAGGAGCCGTCACCCCAGCCACCTGCGGGCAGCAACGACAGCAGCACGGCGAAAACCAGCGTGAGGACCGGACCGACAACGAAGTTCGGCACCGTAACGCCGACTGTTGCGATGGACATGATGAGGAAATCGAGAAAACTGTTTTGCCGGAGGGCGGCAATCGTGCCGATAAACACGCCACCAAAAAGCGCCAGCAACAGCGCATAGGAACCGAGCGTGATCGAGTATGGCAAACCCTTGCCGATCAGTTCAGCGATGGTGTTGTCCTTGTAGATGTAGCTTGGACCGAAATCGCCGGTGACCGCATTCTTGAGATATTGCAGATACTGGTTCCACAGCGGCTGATCGAGATGGTAGGCCTTCATCAGGTTTTCCATCGTCGCCGGCGGCAGCGGCCGTTCCAGATTGAAGGGGCCTCCTGGCGCAAAACGCATGAGGAAGAAGGATAGCGTGACGACAATGAACAGCGTCGGCACTGCACTCGCCAAGCGGCGAAGGACAAAATGGAACATCGAGTTTAACTCTTCCTGTTGACGTGCCCGTCAGGGTCCTGACCCTAGGCGCGCTCACACGATAATCCCCAGAGAACTGCGTTCCGTTGCAAACTTCAAGAACTTCCATTCGCCCGTCTCATGACGAGAGGGGGCGGGAGCATAGTCTTGATCTGATTTGTCTGGCGGAAAGCGAAAACATGGGCCTGAGCAGGTGAAATGCGCAACCCGGATAATCCGGATTGCGCATGTTCGTTCTTATTCCTTGATGCTCAGATACTTGCTCAGATGTTCGTTGTTACCGTTGTCGCCCCAGCCTTGAACCTTGTCGGCGACGAGCCAGAAATTGGCGTCGTTGACCAGCGGAGCAATCGGCTGGTCGCGCATTAGCAGAGCTTCGGCTTCGTGCAGGATCTTCGAGCGGGCTGCCGGGTCGCGTTCCTCGTAGGATTTCTTCATCAGCGCATCGAATTCCGGATTTTCATAGTGTCCGTAATTGAAGGTCTTGTTGCTGCTGACATTAAGGTTGAGGAAGTTTTCGGCATCCGCATAGTCGGCAGTCCAGCCGGCGCGCGCGACATTGAATTTTCCGCCTTCCTGCAGGTAGGCGTAATGGGCGCTGATGTCGAGATTCGTCAACGTTACATTGGCACCGAAGGTCTTCTTCCACATGTCGGCAACGGCGGTTGCTGCCTTCTGGTGGTTCGGATTGGTGTTGTAGCGGATTTCGATATTCAAAGGCTTGCCGCCTTCGCCATATCCGGCTTCCTTCATCAGCTCCACTGCTTTGTCTTCACGATCAAGCTGGGACATGCTGGCAAAATCGGCCTTCGAGGGTTCGCCGTAGTTTTCGAGACCCGGAGGAACGAGCGAATAAATCGGCATTTTCGAGTCGTTGAAAATATCGTGCGAGAGGAACTCGCGATCGACCGACATGGAAAGGGCCCGACGAACACGGACATCGTTGAAAGGCTCGGTGCGTGTATCGAAAGGATAGTAGTATGTGGCGAAGGCAGGTGTCACATGAACCTGTTTTGCATTCGCCTTGCGCAAGCGGTCGATCTGATCGGTGGAGAAGTTATAGACGAGGTCGAGTTCACCGGCTTCATAACGGCGGACAGCGGCAGCCTGGTCTTCCTGCGGGTAGAAGATGACCTTGTCGAGCTTGACGTTGGCGGCGTCCCAGTAGTTTTCGTTCTTGACCACGGTCAGGTGATCGTTCGGCACGTGTTCGGTAAGCTTGAACGCCCCATTGCCAACGAGCTTGCCCGGCTTGACGAAATCAGCGCCGTTCTTTTCGAAGCTTGCCTTGTTGATCGGCAGCGCTGTCTGGTGCGACAGAAGTTCGATGAAGAAGGGGGTCGGGCGCTCCAGCGTGATCTCGAGCGTCTTGTCGTTGATTGCCTTCATGCCAAGCTGATCGACGGGAACTGTCCCCTTGTTGATCGCTTCGGCATTCTTGATGGGATAGAGAATGTTCGCATAGCCGGCTGCGGTCTTCGGATCTTCGACGCGGCGCATCGAGAAGATGAAGTCTTCGGCAACCACTGGCGATCCATCGGACCATTTGGCGTTGTCGCGGATCTTGAAGGTGTAGACCGTGCCATCATCCGAAACGGTCCAGCTTTCGGCTGCGCCCGGCACGATCTTGCCGTTTGCATCGTAGACGGTCAGGCCCTCATAGAGGTCCTTGACGATGAAAGCTTCGATATCGATGGAGGTCTGCGACTGGTCGAGGGTCTGCGGCTCGCCGCTATTGCCACGATGGAGCACCATTTCGGCCAAGGCGGGGCTTGCGCCCAGCATCAGCGATCCGAGCAGCAATGCCGCACGGAGATTGAGTTTCATTAGGGTCATTCTTCTGTTCCTTCCCCTCTAAGAGAATTGCGAAGGCATGAACAAAGGCCAAAAAATGGCCAAACGCAAGCAGGGGCTAATGCTTTCGTAGTAATATTTTTTCGAAGAGGGGATTACGGTAACGTCAACGAATTGTTGCACTATATGGACCAAAGCGAGATTTAGCGCCGTTTTTGGCTTGAAATGCGGCATTCTCGACTCGTATGACAGTCATATCGGAATTTGTGGAAAACCGATGGAATACGGGTTTAGGACTTTGCGCGCAGCGGCATCTGCGGACTAATCCTGAACAGAACCTTATTCCGCTGTTTCTGAATCACGCAGCAGGGCTTCGAGGGTTTCCAGCCGGTCGGCTTCGATAGGCGGCTTGTCCCAGCGCAAGCGCGAAATGCGGGGGAACCGCATGGCGACCCCGGATTTGTGCCGCTTGGAGCGGTTGAGGCCTTCGAACGCGACCTCAAGCACGAGGCCATGTTCGGGCTCGGCCCGCACCGAGCGCACCGGGCCGAAACGCTCGGTCGTGTTGTTGCGCACGAACGCGTCCAGCTGTTTCAACTCTTCATCGGTGAAGCCGAAATAGGCCTTGCCGACCGGCACCAGATGCGGCTCGCTTTCCGGTCCTGTCCAGACGGCGAAGGTATAATCCGAATAATAGCTCGAACGCTTGCCGTGGCCGCGCTGGGCATAGACGAGCACGGCATCGATGATGAAGGGATCGCGCTTCCACTTGAACCACGGACCTTTTGGCCGACCCGGCACATAGGCCGACGAGCGCTGCTTCAGCATCAACCCTTCGATGATCGGATGCGGCGGGTTCTTGCGCAGTTCGACGAGGTCCTCGAAGTTTTCGAAAGGAACCAGCGGCGAAAGGTCGAAGCGCGTCGGCTCCAGCTGTTTGACGAAGAATTCGAGGCGGGTGCGCCGTTCCGCAAACGAAAATGCGCGGATATCCTCCTTGCCGTCAAAAAGCAGATCGTAGAGCCGGACAAAGGCGGGGTGGCTTTCCAGCTGCTTTGCCGAGACGGTCTTGCGGTTGAGGCGTTGCTGCAGGTCGCCGAAAGCGCCGATCTCGATAGCGGCATCGACGCTGCGCGCGACGAGCAATTCGCCGTCGAGCGTGCCTTCGAAACTCATGAAATCCGCAATGTCGGGAAAGGCATGGGAGATATCGTCGCCGGTGCGCGAATAGATACGGCATTTTCCGCCCTCAGCCGTCAGTTGCACGCGAATGCCGTCCCACTTCCACTCGGCTGCGTAATCCTCCGCATTGATTCTGGCATAGTCCGGTTCTTCGAGCGGTGTCGACAGCATCACCGGGCGGAATGGTGCAGCGGCAAGGCTTTCCGGCTTGTCGGCAGTCTTCTCAAGCCAGGCGAATAACGGCTGGTAGGGCGGCTTCAGCCCATGCCATAGCTCTTCGATCTCGGTGACATCGACTTCGCCGAATTGTGCCAGCGCCTGTTTGGCAAGCCGGGCCGAAACCCCGATGCGCATGCCGCCGGTAACAAGTTTCAGCAGCGCATAGCGGGCGGAGGCATCGAGCTGGTCCAGCCATTTTTCAACCAGGCGCACCGCGTCGCTGCGCGAGGCATGTTCCAGAGAAGTGACGATATCGCCGAGCGTCGGCACGGCATTGGCACGCAGCGGTTCATCCGTTGACCAGACCAGCGAGATGGTTTCAGCGAGATCGCCGACGTAATCATAGGAATAAGCGAAAAGCTGCTCGTCCATGCGCTCGGCAATTAAGGCGCGGATCATCGCAGGCTTGACGTTGGCGATGTTGAGATCACCGGTGATGGCGGCAAGCGCAAGGCCCCGGTCCGGATCTGGTGTGTCGCGGAAATAGTCTACAAGGAGCGTCAACTTGCCGTTGCGTGCCGGAGTGAGGACTAGCCGATCAAGGAGTTGTGCAAATTCTTCCATCAATCGCCCTCGTCTTCGTAGCCAACGAGATGCAATGGCCGTGCGGCGAAATCGTTCAGCTCGCACCAGCGCACCAAAGCTTCCTCGCGTCCGTGGGTGACCCAAACTTGGGCCGGTCCAAGCTCGGTGATCGTGCCGGTCAACTCGTCCCAGTCGCAATGGTCCGAAAGTATGATCGGCAGTTCGACACCACCTTGGCGCGCCCGCTGGCGAATGCGCATCCAGCCCGAGGCAAAGCACGAGACCGGATCGGGAAAACGCCTCGCCCAGCGATCGAGAAAGGCCGAGGGCGGCCCGATGACGATAGCGCCGGCGAAATCCTGCACGCTGCCTGTCTCGGTGGTCGCAGGTGCCAAAGATCCGAGATCAATGCCTTGCGATTGATAGTAGTCGCAGAGCTTCTCAAGGGCGCCGTGGATGTAGATTGTCCGGTCATAGCCTGCATCGCGCAGCATGCGGATGACCCGCTGTGCCTTGCCGAGGGCGTAGGCGCCGACGAGATGCGATCGTTCGGGAAACTGTTCGACCGATTTGAGCAGCTTGGCGATTTCGTCGCGGCTGTCGGGATGGCGGAATACGGGGAGCGCGAAGGTCGCTTCGGTGATGAAGACGTCGCAAGCGATGGGTTCAAAACCGAGGCATGTCGGATCGGCGCGGCGCTTGTAGTCTCCGGAGGCGACGATACGCATGCCATCCTTCTCCACAGCGATCTGCGCCGATCCAAGCACGTGGCCGGCCGGGTGAAAACTGACGCTGACACCATTGACTTCGATGGATTTGCCAAGCTCTGCAGCCTGTGTTTCGCCGGCGAAATTCGCGCCGTAGCGCAAGCCCATGATGTCGAGTGTCTGCTGCGTTGCCATCACCTTGCGGTGACCGGAGCGGGCATGATCGGAATGGCCATGGGTGATCAATGCACGCTCGACGGGACGAACCGGATCGATATGGAAATCACCGGCCGGGGAATAGAGGCCGGCAGGCGTCGAACACAGCAGGGCTTCGGGACGTTTCAGCAAGACGTTCCTCGGGTTTACCACCTAACGAACATAGGCCGCATTTGGCTCCGCGCAATCCTGACAAACAATGTCTTGGCGCGTCGACCTCGCGCAACTACATTCGTTGCAGTGAGCACCAGAAAATCACCCCTGGCCGATATTGGCACCCCTCTTCTGCCGCCGTCCTTCCTGAATTGGTTTCAGTCGAAGGGCTGGTCGCCCCGCGCGCATCAACTGGCGCTGGTGCAGGAATCGCAACAGGGAAACTCGACCCTCCTGATAGCGCCGACAGGCGCGGGCAAGACGCTGGCTGGATTTCTGCCGGCGCTGGTCGACCTGGCACAGCGCGGCAAGAGCAATGCTTCGAGCCGCGGCATCCATACGCTGTATATCTCGCCGCTGAAGGCGCTGGCTGTCGATATTCATCGCAACCTCGAAAAGCCCATCTCGGAGATGGGCCTGGATATCTCGCTCGAGACGCGCACCGGCGACACGCCCGCCTATAAACGGCAGCGGCAGAAACTGGCGCCGCCGGATATATTGTTGACAACGCCAGAACAGCTGGCACTTCTAATCGCGGCCAAGGATGCCGGGCGCTTCTTCGAGGACCTGCGCTATGTGATCTTCGATGAATTGCATTCCCTCGTTACGTCCAAGCGGGGCCATCTGTTGTCACTCGGGCTGGCAAGGCTGCGGCGCCTGCAGCCCGGGGTGCAGACCATCGGACTTTCGGCCACAGTCGCCGACCCGGATGGGTTGCGGCGCTGGCTCTTGCCGCAGACCAGCGATGCGCCAATGGCCAGTCTTGTCACCGTGGAAGGCGGCGCAAAACCGCACATCACGATTCTCGAATCGGACGATCATGTGCCATGGGCCGGGCATTCGGCGGTGTACGCGCTGCCTGGTATCTACGATGCGATCAAGCGGCATGGCACAACGCTGATCTTCGTCAACACCCGCAGCCAGGCGGAGCGGCTGTTTCACGATCTGTGGATGGCGAATGACGACAATATGCCCATTGCGCTGCATCATGGCTCGCTCGATGTTGGCAAGCGCCGGAAGGTGGAGCAGGCGATGGCGGCCAATGCCTTGCGGGCCGTGGTCGCGACGTCGACGCTCGATCTCGGCATCGACTGGGGCGATGTCGACCTCGTCATCCATGTCGGGGCACCCAAGGGCGCAAGCCGCCTTGCGCAGCGTATCGGCCGCTCCAACCACCGCATGGACGAACCTTCGCGCGCGATCCTCGTTCCGGCCAACCGCTTTGAGGTGATGGAATGCCAGGCGGCGCTGGACGCCAATTATATCGGCGCGCAGGATACCCCGCCACTGGGTGACGGTTCGCTGGACGTGCTGGCGCAGCATGTGCTCGGCATGGCCTGCGCCGAGCCGTTCCGGGCGGACGATCTCTACGCAGAAGTGACCACCGCCCTGCCCTATGCGGCGCTGCCACGCGAGACTTTCGATCGCATCGTCGATTTCGTCGCGACCGGCGGGTATGCGTTGAAAAGTTATGAACGTTTCGCCAAAATCAAGCAGACCGCGGATGGCACCTGGCGTGTGACCCACCCGCGCTTTGCCCAGCAATACCGGTTGAATGTCGGCACCATTATCGAGGCGCCAAGCCTCAATGTGCGGCTCACCCGCCAGCGCGGCAAGGGCGGCAATGTGCGTGCCAGTATCAACAGAGGGGGGCCGGTGCTCGGCAAGGTAGAGGAGTATTTCGTCGAGTCGCTCAGTCCAGGCGAGACCTTCTTCTTTTCCGGCCGCGTGCTGCGCTTCGAGGGTATTCGCGAGAACGAATGCATTGTCACGAACGCTGAAGGGTTCGACGCCAAGATACCATCCTATGAAGGAGGTAAATTTCCTTTGTCTACCTATCTTGCAAGCCAGGTTCGGGCCATGCTGGCAGACCCCGCGCGCTGGGGAGCATTGCCTGATCAGGTCAGTGACTGGCTGCGTATCCAGAAGGAGAAATCCGTGCTGCCGCAGCCGGGCAGCCTGCTTGTCGAAACGTTCCCGCGCGGCGAGCGATCCTACATGGTGATCTATCCGTTCGAGGGCAGGCTGGCACACCAGACGCTGGGCATGCTGCTCACCCGTCGGCTGGAACGCGCCAAGGCGCGGCCGCTCGGCTTTATCGCCACCGACTACGCCGTATCGATCTGGGGGCTGCGCGACATGGGGCGGATGTTCAAAAATGGTGAACTGCCGCTGTCGGAGCTCTTCGACGAGGATATGCTGGGGGACGATCTCGAAACCTGGCTGTCGGAGAGCTTCATGCTGAAGCGCACCTTCCGCAACTGCGCGCTTATCTCCGGCCTGGTTGAAAAACGTCATCCCGGACAGGAAAAATCCGGACGGCAAGTGACGGTTTCGACCGACCTGATCTACGACGTGCTGCGCGAGCACGAGCCCGATCACATCCTGATCCAGGCGACGCGCGCCGATGCCGCAACGGGTCTTCTCGACATTCGGCGTTTGAGCGATATGCTAAGCCGAATCAAGGGTCATATCGTTCACAAGAACCTCGACCAGATCTCGCCTTTTGCCGTTCCCGTGATGATGGAGATAGGCAAGGAACGTGTTCCCGGTGAAGCGCATGAGACGCTCCTGGAAGAGATCGCCGACGAACTGACCCGGGAAATGATGGATCATAAATGACGCCGGTGTTTCAGACGATCAAGACAGCCTTACATGGCGCAGCCGAAGTGATGGTTGCCGGGCACAGCGGCGTTTGCGATCCGTCAGGTGCGCTGTATCTTGAAAGCGACCGGATTCTCGTCGTGTCGGATCTGCATTTCGAAAAGGGCTCGTCATTTGCCCGGCGCGGCATGATGCTGCCGCCATACGACACGGCAACGACGCTTGCCGCGCTTGCGAAGATCGTCGCGCGCTACAACCCCCTCTGCGTGATAAGCCTCGGCGACAGTTTTCACGATGGTCAAGCGGCAGCGCGGCTGCCCGCGGTATACGCGGCGGAACTCGCCACACTGATGGCGGGGCGCGAGTGGATATGGATCACCGGCAACCATGACCCGGAACACCCGGCGGACTTGCCGGGCGAGACATTCACTGAACTGGCGCTCGGCAATCTTGTCTTCCGGCACGAACCGTCGAAAGCACCTTGCTCCGGCGAGATCGCAGGACATTTGCACCCGGCGGCCAAGGTGGTGCGGCGCGGGCAATCAGTGCAGCGGCGCTGCTTCGTCAGCGACCGCTCGCGTCTGATCATGCCGGCGTTCGGCGCTTATGCGGGCGGAATGAATATTCTCGGCCGGGCGTTTCACGGATTGTTCGACGCACAAACAATTACCGCCTATATGCTCGGTCATGCCCGGGTCTATCCGATGGTCAGGAAGGCCCTGTTTCTTTAACGGTTCTCGTCCATCTAGCACCATTTATATTGGCAATCGCCCGTCTTCCTTCAGCGTATCAAGTACGATAGCGGTTTTGACATGCTGGACGGATTCATGCGGCAGCAGAACCTCATTGACGAATGTCGAAAGTCCGCGCAGGTCCGGTGTCACCACTTTGATGAAATAATCCATCTCTCCAGTCAGAGCATGGGCTTCCATGACCTGAGGCAGTTTCGAGATGAGTTCTGAAAAGCGTTGCGCGTTGTCCCGGTTGTGCGTTGCCAGTGTCACAGAGATAATGTTGACGATACCGAGGCCAAGCTTTTCCCGGTCGATCTCCGCCCGGTAGCCGCGAATATATCCCTCTTCCTCCAGCCGTGAGCGGCGGCGTGAACATTGCGACGGCGAGAGGTTGATCCGCTCGGAAAGCTCATTGTTGGTCAGCCGCCCGTCTTCCTGCAGGCACATGAGAATTTTGCGGTCAGATGGATCAAGTTGCGGCATATGTGCATCCTATATCGTTTCTATGCATGAAACATGCAAAGTATGTGGTTATGAAGCGTTGAAATGCAAGCACATTGCAGGCGGTTTGCGCGATAATGGCGGCTACCGCATGGAGGATGATATGGGCCCGTTTCCGCACGACGCACCGAAAGCCACGATCAGCAAGGATAACCCCGCTGGAACGGACGGTTTCGAATTCGTTGAATTCTCCCACCCGGAGCCGGAGCAGCTCGAAGAGCTGTTTGCGCGCATGGGTTATGTGCCTGTGGCCCGCCACAAGAGCAAGAACATCACCGTCTGGCGCCAGGGCGACATCAATTACATCATCAACGCCGAGCCGGGTTCGCACGCGACGAAGTTCGTCGACAAGCATGGCCCCTGCGCCCCTTCCATGGCCTGGCGGGTAGTCGATGCCAAGCACGCCTACAACCATGCGGTTGCCAAGGGCGCGACGCCCTATGAGGGCGACGACAAGACACTCGATGTTCCGGCGATTGTCGGCATTGGCGGATCAATGCTGTATTTCATCGAAACCTACGGCGATAAGGGCTCGGTGTACGATGCGGAGTTCGAGTGGCTGGGAGAGCGCGATCCGAAGCCGGAAGGTGTCGGTTTCTATTATCTCGATCACCTCACCCATAATGTCTATCGCGGCAATATGGATAAATGGTGGGCGTTCTATCGCGAACTCTTCGGCTTCAAGCAAATTCATTTCTTCGATATTGCCGGCAAGTTTACGGGTCTGGTTTCCCGCGCGATTACCTCGCCTTGCGGCAAGATCCGCATCCCGCTGAATGAATCGACAGATGACAAGAGTCAGATCGAGGAGTATTTGCGCAAGTACAAGGGCGAAGGCATCCAGCACATCGCTGTCGGGACGGAGGCGATCTATGACGCGACCGACAAGCTCGCCGATAACGGGCTCAAATTCATGCCCGGACCGCCCGAGACCTATTACGAAAAATCGCAGACCCGTGTAAACGGCCATGACGAGCCGATCGAGCGTATGAAGAAGCACGGCATTCTCATCGATGGCGAAGGCGTCGTCGATGGCGGCATGACGAAGATTTTGCTGCAGATTTTCTCAAAGACCGTAATCGGCCCGATTTTCTTCGAGTTCATCCAGCGCAAGGGTGACGAAGGATTTGGTGAAGGCAATTTCCGCGCTTTGTTCGAATCGATCGAGGAAGACCAAATCCGGCGCGGTGTGATAAAAATCGCAGCAGCGGAGTAGGAGGCTGTAAACTGCATGAATAGTGCATTATATATGGCACATGACCGCGACCTATGGAACCACGATTGTACCGGCAGATTTCCCCGAGCTGACTTTGCTCGCGTGGAACCGTGACGTTGCGCGCCCCATCCCCGCAGAAGAAGCATTTGAGCTCTATGAACGGAACTGGCGATTTGTCGATGCGGAGCATCTGACGCCGTGTGAAGCCAAGCTCATCAAAGAACTGACGAATGCTTTCGGGAATGGTGTACTTCTAATTTCCTGACTTTTCGTTTCGCAAGTGCTCCTGCATAGTGTGGGATATGCAGTCGAGACGGAAAATCGTGATCAAAATCAAACTCAATGAACATCGCGTCATCCTTGAGGCTCTAAGGCTCATGGATCATGAATTTCTTGTCGCCAACGGCTGCTGGTTTGGTGGGGGGACAGCAATCGTCCTTAAGCTAGGCGAATATCGCCAGTCGCTTGATGTTGATTTTCTTTGCTCCAGTGTGGACGGATACCGGGCACTTCGCAGTGCAGCGGTGGAACGTGGCGTCCGGGGTTTTTTTCCGGAACCCGTGGAAACGGTGCGGGGTTTCAAGTCTGATCAATACGGCTTGCGGACAGCGCTTGGCCTGCATGGCCAGATAATTAAGTTTGAAATTATTCGCGAAGCCAGAATTCAGTTGAGAGGACACATGGACGAACAACTGGGGTTGCCCACGCTGGTCGTGCAGGATCTCTTTGCGGAAAAGCTGCTTGCCAATGCTGACCGGTGCCATGACCGTTCTGTTGCCTACCGCGATGCGATTGATCTTGGCATGCTTGTGATCGGGTTTGGCAATATTCCAGACGAGGCGATTGCCAATGGATTGAACGCCTACGGTGAGGACGTTCCGCGCAAGCTCGCATGGGCAGCTTACAAACTTCATGGCGTAGACGAATTGCGACACGCAAGTGACGTTCTGCAAATGGAGAGAAACGATACGGTACGAGCTGTCAAAGCGATAACCGCGGAAGTAAAGCGTATTTGGCCACAAGAGATGCGCAGCCTGATCGGCACAATGAAGGGCGCGGTAAGGATATCGGAAGATTTCGATGACCTCGGCCCCGAGTGGGATCAGTACATCGAGTGAACCGTGCCGCGGCGCTTGCTCCCGCGATCAGACCTTAACCTTGTCCGGATGCGCCGCTGCGAAGGCGTCGATAGCCCTGCACCGTTTGACGATTGTACTTATGCGTTTGAAGCCGCTCGTCTTAACACCCCACCGCTTGGCATTGTAAACTTGGGGAACAAGGCAGAAATCTGCCATGCCGGGCGCGTTGCCCTGGCAGAATTTCCCCGTATCCGGATGGTCCAGCATGGCCTCGAATGCGGAAAGGCCCTCGGCGATGAACTTGCGCATCCAGGCGATGCGGATCTTGTCACCACCTTCGGTCAGATACAGGATGTGGGCCATCACACCCATGTTGCAGACAGGATGTGTGTCCATGGCTATGGCATAGGAAAGCGCCCTCACCCGCTGCCTTCCGGCCGGTTCCTGCGGCAGGAAGCCTGCGTCCAGATAGATCTCGTCAAGATATTCGATGATTGCCAATGACTGGGTCATCATCCGCCCGTCCATGGCGAGCGTTGGAACGAGACCTTGCGGGTTACGGCTGAGATTGTCGGCGCCTTTGTGTTCGTCCTTGAGAAGATTGACCGGCACGGTTTCATATTCGAGACCTAGACGGTTGAGCGCTATGCGTACCCGGTAGCTGGCCGATGAGCGCCAGTAGTCGTAAAGGATGATGCCGTTCATGCTTCACGTCCGTAATTGATAACTTGCTGCTCGATGGCACCGAAGATCGAATGACCATAGGGGTCCTTCATCTCGATCCGCACTAGGTCGCCGAAACGCAGGAATGGCGTCTGCGGAGCGCCTTCATTGATCGTCTCGATCATGCGGAGTTCTGCGATGCAGGAGTAGCCCACACCGTCCTCCTCGACGGGCTTGCCCGGTCCGCCGTCGAGCTTGTTGGAGACAGTGCCGGAGCCGACGATCGTACCCGCACCAAGCGGCCGCGTCCTGGCGGCATGGGCGATCAGAGTCGGGAAATCGAAGGTCATGTCGATACCGGCATTGGCGCGGCCGAACGGCCTCCCATTCAGGTTGACATGTAACGGCAGGTGCACCTTACTTCCGTCCCAGGCATCGCCGAGTTCATCGGGGGTCACGGCAACGGGCGAAAACGCCGATGATGGTTTGGACTGGAAGAAGCCGAAACCTTTCGCGAGTTCCGCCGGGATCAGACCACGCAGACTGACATCATTGACCAGCATGACAAGACGGATTGTATCACGTGCCTCGTCGACACTTGCACCCATTAGCACGTCATCGACAACAACGGCGACCTCCCCTTCCATGTCGATCCCATAGGCCTCGTCCGCCATGCGGATCGGTTCGCGTGGCCCGAGGAAACCGTCGGAACCACCCTGGTAGATCAGAGGATCGGTCCAGAAGCTCTGTGGCATCTCGGCGCCGCGCGCCTTGCGAACCAGTTCGACATGATTGACATAGGCGGAGCCGTCCGCCCACTGATAGGCGCGTGGCAATGGCGCCATTGCCTCATGTTCGTGGAAGCGGCCGGTGGGGACCGCACCAAGCTCGAGACTTTTGCCAAGCGCTTCCAGATGCGGTGCTATACGCGCCCAATCGTCGAGCGCCGATTGCAGGGTCGGCGCGAGAAACGAAGCGTCGGTAAAGCGGGTCAGATCCTTGGAGACAAGAACGAGCTTGCCGTCGCGGGTACCGTTGTCCAGGGAGGCTAGCTTCATTTGTTTTTGTTCTCCTCTGACCAGTCGCCCTCGGGCGTTCCGTTGAACCGCTTCTTCAGGTCTTTCCAGCAATCCGCGTAATTGTCCTGCAGCGATTCGAGTTCTGCGGCAAAACGGGTCAGATGTTGCGGGAAACGCGTCTCGAACATGAACGCCAGAGTGTTCTCAAGGCGTTGCGGCTTGAGTTCCACCGTCGAGGCCTTGTTGAAACCCATCGCGTCGGGACCATGTGCCAGCATCATATTGTGCAGGCTCATGCCGCCCGGCACGAACCCCTCCTCCTTGGCGTCGTACTGACCATATACCAGACCCATGAATTCGGACATGATGTTGCGATGGTACCAGGGCGGGCGGAAACTGTGTTCTGCCACCAGCCAGCGCGGCGGGAAAATCACGAAATCGACGTTGGCCGTGCCCTCTTCGCCGGAGGGAGCGGTCAGCACGGTGAAGATCGACGGGTCCGGGTGATCGAACAGGATAGCGCCGACAGGTGAGAAGGTGCGCAGATCGTATTTGTAAGGCGCATAGTTGCCGTGCCACGCAACGACGTCGAGAGGCGAATGATCGAGCGTCGTTTGATAGAACTTGCCGCACCATTTCACATGCAGCCGGCAAGGAATTTCCTTTTCTTCGAAGGCCGCAACAGGTGTTTTGAAATCACGCGGATTGGCCAGGCAATTGGCGCCGATCGGACCGCGATCCGGCAATGAGAATTTCGCGCCGTAGTTCTCGCAGATATAGCCGCGCGCCGCGCCATTAAGGGCCGCAACCTTGAACATCATGCCGCGCGGGATGACGCAGATCTCCGAAGGTTCGATCTCGATGATACCCATTTCGGTGAAGATACGGAGCCTTCCCTTTTCCGGCACCAAAAGCATTTCGCCATCGGCATCGAAGAAGTAGTCGTCTTCCATATCGCGGTTGAATGCATAGACATGCGCCGCCATCCCCGCCTGGCCATGGACATCGCCGGCCGTGGTCATGGTGCGGATGCCATCGATGAAACTCGTTGGTTGCTGCGGCATCGGCGTCGGATTCCAGCGCAATTGGCCGATTGGCAATTCATGATCATCAAGGTTGGGCGCGGTCTTCCAGTGTTCGCGTTTTGCCGGCGTGAACCGGCCGCTGTGCTTGACCGAAGGCCTGATACGATAGAGCCAGGAACGTTCGTTGATCCCGCGCGGTGCGGTGAAGGGCGAACCCGATAATTGCTCCGCATAGAGCCCATAGGCGCAACGCTGCGGTGAGTTCTGCCCCTGCGGAAGAGCGCCAGGCAGAGACTCCGTTTCGAAATCATTGCCGAAGCCAGGCATGTAGTTGACAGCCGCCATGACGATACCTCCTCTGAATTTAGTTGCAATTGTGACGATCTATTTTGTAACTATCAACATGAAAACAGGATTCTTTTACGCCGATGACAGCCGAGACGACACAGCCACTGATATTGGAAGATTTCCTTCCCTACCGGCTGAACAAGGCGGCGGAGGCCGTCAGCCAGCGCTTTGCCAGCATTTATCGCGATCGATACGGGTTGACGCGGCCCGAATGGCGCACCCTGGCGACGTTGGGCCAATTCGGTATTTTGACCGCCACGGCGATCGGTGCGCATTCCTCCATGCACAAGACGAAGGTTTCGAGGGCAGTGTTCACGCTGGAAAAGCGCCGATGGCTAAGTCGCAAGCGTGATGATATCGACCGGCGCATCGAGAATCTGGAACTCACATCCGCAGGGCGCAAAGCCTATACTGAGCTGGCCAACGTGGCACACATATTCGAGGCTGAGTTGCTTTCCCATCTCGGTAAGCGAGGCGAGAATGAGCTGAAAGCTGGATTGGCTGCGTTGGAGAAGTATTACAACCAGGCATGACCTTGTGGGTTGATTATTTCTGACAGAATATATATCTTGGTATATATCAAGGGAAGGACCCTATTCATGACCCAGACGGCAAAGATTTTTACGAATGGGCGCAGTCAAGCAGTGCGCCTTCCTGCAGCCTATCGGTTCGACAGCAGCGAGGTATTTATTCGCCGGGACGAGGTAACGGGTGATGTCATCCTGTCGAGCAAACCTGACAACTGGGATGGATTTCTCGCAGCGCTTAGAGATGGAGACGTACCTGCCGATTTCCTGAGCAGGGAAGAGCGCAATCTTTCCGGCAGTGACGCCGATCCATTTGAGGGTTGGGAGGAGTGAGCCCACTTTTCATGCTTGATACCAACGCTGTCAGCCAAGCGATCAAGGGTAATGCCGCCACTGTCAAGCGCATGGTCGATGTTCCAATGGCATCAATATGCATCTCTGTTGTCACAGAGGCAGAGCTGTTTTTCGGGCTTGCGAAGCGGCCTGCAGCTACAAGGCTCGCCAGTCGAATTCATGAGTTTCTAAAGCGCGTGAATAGCCTGCCGCTTGATAGCACCGTAGCTGCTCGCTATGGACCATTGCGCGCGCAGTTGGAGCAGCGCGGAAAGGCCATCATAGGTCTGGACTTGTTGATTGCTGCTCACGCAATCGCTGCAAATGCGATTTTGGTGTCAAACGATGCAGCGTTCCGCCATGTCGAAGGTCTCCAAGTGGAAGACTGGTCGAAAGACCCTTAACTCTTCAATCTATACCCCGTCGTGAAGATCCAGCGCAGGATCAGAATGCAGGCGATGAGGAACAGCGCCGTCATGGCGAGGCTGGTGCCGATGTGCACGTCCGACAGGCCGAAGAAGCTCCAGCGGAAACCGCTGATCAGGTACACGACCGGGTTGAACAGCGTCACTTTCTGCCAGAAAGGCGGCAGCATGTCGATGGAGTAAAAACTGCCTCCGAGGAAAGTTAGCGGCGTGATGATCATCAGCGGGACGAGCTGCAGCTTTTCGAAGCCGTCGGCCCAGATGCCGATGATGAAGCCGAACATGCTGAATGTAACTGCGGTCAGCACCAGGAAGAGCAGCATGACGAAGGGATGTTCAATCCGCAACGGTACGAACAGGGCGGCTGTGGCCAGAATGATGACCCCGAGAATGATGGATTTGGTCGCTGCGGCCCCGACATAGGCGATGACGATCTCCAGATAGGACACGGGTGCCGACAAAAGCTCGTAGATTGTTCCGACGAACTTTGGAAAATAGATGCCGAAGGATGCGTTGGAAATGCTCTGCGTCAACAGCGACAGCATGATCAGACCGGGCACGATGAACGCGCCATAGCTGACCCCGCTGATTTCAGGAATGCGTCCGCCGATGGCCGAACCAAAGACGACGAAATAGAGGCTCGTCGAAACGACAGGCGAAATGACGCTCTGCATGATCGTGCGCCATGTGCGGTGCATCTCGAACAGGTAGATCGCCTTGATGGCATAGAGGTTCATTTGCGTTCCCTCACGAGATTCACGAAGATTTCTTCCAATGAACTTTCGCGCGTCTGGATATCCTTGAAGCGCACGCCAGCCTTGTCGAGATCTTTCAGCAAGGCTGTAATCCCGGTGCGGTCCTTCTGCGTGTCGTAGTGATAAATGAGCTCGCAGCCGTCGGACGATAGTTCGAGCTCATACTGGGCCAACGCCTCCGGTACCTCGTCACGTTTTTCCTGTAGAAACAGCCGCAATTGCTTCCTGCCGAGCGAGCGCATCAGTTCAGCCTTCTCCTCGACCAAAATGATTTCGCCATGGCTGATGACGCCGATGCGATCGGCCATCTGCTGGGCTTCCTCAATATAATGCGTGGTCAGGATGATGGTGACGCCGGATTCGCGCAGTGCCCGGACGACATTCCACATGTCGCGCCGGAGCTCGACGTCGACGCCGGCCGTAGGTTCATCGAGAAACAGGATCTCCGGTTCGTGCGACAAAGCTTTCGCGATCATCACCCGGCGCTTCATGCCGCCGGAGAGGGTCATGAGCTTTGAATCCTTCTTGTCCCACAACGAGAGTTCTTTCAGGATCTTTTCGATATGCGCCGGTTTGGCCGGCTTGCCGAAGAGACCGCGACTGAAACTGACCGTATTCCACACCGTCTCGAAGGCATCTGTCGTCAGTTCCTGCGGTACGAGACCGATCTTGCTACGGGCCGCGCGATATTCCTTGATGATATCGTGGCCGTCGGCGAGGATCGTTCCCGATGTCGGATTGACGATGCCGCAAATTGTCGAGATCAGCGTGGTTTTACCCGCGCCGTTTGGGCCGAGCAGCGCGAATATCTCGCCATGGCGAATGTCGAGATTGATATTCTTCAGCGCTTCGAAACCGGTTGAGTAGGTTTTGTAAAGGCTGGAGACGGAGATAGCTGAGGACATGAATTTACCTGGAAAGGAATTTCGGTCTGGACGTATCTGGCGGAACAAATCTGAGGCGCAGGCGCGCCCGTGAGAATGGTGTTCCTTATATGGGGTTGGATATCGTTTTACAAACCGGCATTCCTGACAATTGACGTCAGCAGCGTTGCCGAAGGAGAACTGGCAAAAAAGCCCGGGCATTGCCGGGCTTTTGTTGTTCAGGCCGTGGCCGGTTCGCCCCGGACTTCCCGCATGCTTGGCAGGAAGATCGTCAACAATCCGAGGAATGGCAGGTAGGAACAGATCATATAGACATAGTCGATGCCCTTGGCATCGGCGACGAAGCCAAGTACCGCAGCGGCAATACCGGCCATGCCAAAGGCGAAGCCGAAGAAGATACCGGCTATCATGCCGACCCGGCCGGGTACCAGCTCCTGGGCAAAAACCACAATCGCGGGAAAGGCGGACGAGAGGATGAAGCCGATGAAGACTGTGAGCACACCTGTCCAGAGCAGATTGGCGTAGGGCATCATCAACGTGAATGGCAGGACGCCAAGGATCGAGAACCAGATGACGGCCTTGGTGCCGATCTTGTCGCCGATCGGGCCGCCAAGAATAGTCCCGACAGCAGCGGCACCGAGGAACAGGAACAGCATCATCTGCGATTGCTGCACCGAAATGCCGAATTTGTGGATGACGTAGAACGTGTAATAGCTGGAGATACTGGCAAGGTAGATGTTCTTGGTGAAGACAAGCAGCGTCAGGATCAGCAGCGATGTAATGACCTTTTTGCGCGGCAGCTTCAGGACCCTGCTCGCGGCTGGCTTGTTTGCATTGGCGATGCGATAGCGCTGGTACCAGTTGCCGACCTGATAAAGGATGATCATGCCGATCAGAGCGGCAGCGGAGAACCAGGCAATGCTTTGCTGGCCGCGCGGCAAAACGATGAACGCTGCCAGCAGGGGCCCGAGCGCCGTGCCGAAATTGCCGCCGACCTGAAAGAACGACTGCGCCAGACCATGGCGCCCGCCCGAGGCGAGACGGGCCACACGCGAGGATTCCGGGTGGAAGATCGACGAACCGATACCGATGAAAGCGGCACCGGCGAGCAACATGACATAATGCGTGGCGATGGAAAGCAAGCCGAGCCCGACCAGCGAAAAGGCCATGCCGACAGGCAGCGAATACGGCATCGGTCGCTTGTCGGTATAGGTGCCGACGACCGGCTGCAGCAGCGAGGCTGTGACCTGGAATGTCAGCGTCAGGAAACCGATCTGCTTGAAATTGAGGCCATAGTTCTCCTTGAGCATCGGATAGATAGCTGCAAGCAGCGATTGCATCATGTCATTGAGAAAATGGCAGAAGCTGACGGCAAAAATGATGGCGAAAACGGTTGTTTCGGCGGAAGTCCGCTGAGCAGGCAAGGCTGTATCGGTCATGGTGTGCGTCCATCGAAGAAAGAGGGTGCACCGCCCAGGCGGTCACCCTTCCTGCGCATCTGATATACCTGTTGCGCGCATCCTGCTTTCGTGGTTTGGTCCAGTTCTTTCGAGTGTGGGCCAAAAACAATGCGCTATCAAACATTTGCTGCCCGGAACGCTGCGGGCCTGCGGCTTGAGGAGCTGCATAAGGTGCGGCTCAACTGGCTTGAGCAAGCCGAAGGCGACGTTTTCGCGTTGGCGACGGTCTATCCATCGGGATTTCACATTCCCGACCATCATCACAGCCAATCGCAGCTCCTGCATGCCATCAGCGGCGTTACCATGGTCACGACCAAATTTGGCCGCTGGATGGTGCCGCCACATCATGCCCTATGGTTGCCTGCCGGAACGGAGCATGCGGTGGATATGCTGGGCGATGTCTCGATGCATTCAATCTATGTGCGGCCGGACGCAGTGGCGGGGTTGAAACGGCATTTGCACGTGGTGGGACTGACGCCCTTGATGGACAACCTGATCCGCGAGGCGGTTGCGGCGCCTGCCGACGTTCACGCCGATCCACGGACGACGTTTGTCATGGGGTTGCTGCTGCATGAAATCCCCAACCTTCCGGAACGACCACTCGGCCTGCCATTCCCGGAAGACCGGCGGCTGGCGGCACTGTGCCGTGGATTCCTCGAGAACCCCTCGCCCCACACAGATATCGACGACTGGGCGGATCGGCTTGGAATGAGCCGGCGTACGTTCACGCGGACATTTCGCCGCGAAACCGGCCTCAGCCTTTCAACGTGGCGCCAGCAGGCTTGCCTTTTGTCAGCACTGCCGCGCCTGACCAAGGGTGAGCCGGTGACCAGCGTCGCACTGGATCTCGGCTATAACAGCGTGCCGGCTTTCACGACCATGTTCAAGCGCATGCTCGGCGCGCCGCCGAGGCATTACCTTCATTCGGCCGCCTGAACCCTTGGCCCCGGCACGTAGTTGAGGATCGGCCCAAGCCAGCGCTCGACCTCACCGACCGGCATTTGCTTGCGTTCCGAATAATCTTCCACCTGGTCGCGCTCGACCTTGGCGACGCCGAAATAATAGCTTTCCGGATGGCCGATGTAGATGCCCGACACCGACGAGCCCGGCCACATGGCGAAGCTTTCGGTCAGGCTGACGTTGATCCTGGCTTCCGCGTCAAGGATGCGGAAAAGCGTCGCTTTTTCAGTGTGATCGGGCTGCGCCGGATAGCCTGGCGCCGGGCGGATACCGCGATAGGGTTCACCGATGAGTTCCTCCGGCGCAAGATCTTCGTCAGGTGCATAACCCCAGAATTCCTTGCGCACGCGCTCGTGCATCAACTCGGCAAAGGCTTCGGCAAAACGGTCCGCCAGCGCCTTGACGAGGATGGAGGAATAATCGTCGTTGGCACGTTCGAAGCGTTCGGCGATGGCGATTTCCTCGATACCGGCGGTGACAACGAAAGCTCCCATATAATCCTGAACGCCGCTGTCGATGGGCGCTACGAAATCGCCAAGGGCCACATTCGGCCTGCCATCGCGTTTCGACAGTTGCTGGCGCAGGGTGTAGAAGGTCGCGAGCTCTTCCTTGCGCGCCTCATCAGCGAAGACGCGAATGTCGTCGTCCGCCGCGCCCGCTGGCCACAGGCCGATGACAGCTTTCGGATTGAACCATTTTTCCGCGATGATCTTCTTCAGCATTGCCTGCGCATCGTCGAACAATTGACGCGCGGCTTCGCCCTGCTTCTCGTCTTCGAGGATGGCAGGATAGCGACCCTTCAACTCCCAGGTCTGGAAGAACGGCGTCCAGTCGATATAGCGGGCGATCTCGGCAAGATCGTAGTTTTCGAAGACGCGCGTCCCGATGAAACCTGGCTTGGTCGGTTTGTACGAGGTCCAGTCGATCTTGTGCGCATTGGCGCGCGCCCTGGCCAATGGCAGGCGCTGCTTGTCGGCCTCGTTACGGGCATGCGCGTCCGCGACCTTGATGTATTCGGCCTCGATGGCTTCGACGTAACCCGGCTTGGTTTCCTTGGACAGAAGATTGGATACAACACCAACCGCACGGCTCGCATCGGTGACATAAATCGTCTGCCCCTTATTGTAGCGCGGGTTGATCTTGACCGCCGTGTGCACGCGGCTGGTCGTTGCGCCACCGATCAGCAGCGGAATGTCGAAACCCTCGCGCTCCATCTCCGAGGCTACATGCACCATTTCGTCGAGCGACGGCGTTATCAGGCCCGAGAGGCCGATAATATCGACGTTCTGTTCGCGGGCCGTCTGCAGGATCTTGGTCACGGGAACCATGACACCGAGATCGATGATCTCGTAATTGTTGCAAGCAAGCACGACGCCGACGATGTTCTTGCCGATATCGTGGACGTCGCCCTTGACGGTTGCCATCAACACCTTGCCGGCGCTTGTCCGCTCCCCTGTGCCGCCATTGGCAAGCTTTTCCGCCTCCATGAAGGGCAACAGCAGGGCCACGGCCTGCTTCATGACCCGGGCGGATTTCACGACCTGTGGCAGGAACATCTTGCCGGCGCCGAACAGATCGCCGACGACGTTCATACCTGCCATCAACGGCCCTTCGATGACGTGCAACGGGCGCTCTGCCTCCTTGCGCGCTTCCTCGGTATCTACGTCGATGAATTCGGTAATGCCGTTGACCAGGGCATGCTCGATGCGTTTGGCGACACTCCATTCACGCCAGGCGAGATCGCGTTCACGTGCTTCCTTGCCGGCGGAACCCTTGTAGCGCTCGGCAAGATCAAGCAGTCGCTCTGTCGCATCATCACGGCGGTTGAGCACGACGTCTTCGCAGGCCTCACGCAGTTCCGGATCAATCGATTCATAGACCGCGAGCTGGCCCGCGTTGACGATGCCCATATCCATGCCAACCTGGATGGCATGATAGAGGAAGACTGCGTGCATCGCCTCACGCACCGGTTCATTGCCGCGGAACGAAAAGGAGAGATTTGAGATGCCGCCGGAGATGTGCACGTGCGGCAGTGTTTCGACGATCTGCTTCGTCGCCTCGATAAAGGCGACGCCATAGCCATTGTGCTCCTCGATACCGGTTGCAACAGCAAAGACGTTTGGATCGAAGATGATGTCTTCGGGCGGGAAGCCTGCCTCCTTGGTCAGGAGTTCATAGGCGCGCGTACAGATCGCAACTTTCCGCTCCAGCGTATCGGCCTGTCCGTCCGTATCGAAGGCCATGACGACGACGGCGGCACCATAGGCGCGCACCTTCTTGGCGTGATCGAGAAAGGCCTGTTCGCCTTCCTTCATCGAGATCGAGTTGACCAGTGGCTTGCCTTGCACGCACTTCAGGCCCGCCTCGATGACGTCCCACTTCGAACTGTCGATCATCACCGGGACCCGGGCGATATCCGGCTCTGCCGCGATCAGGTTCAGGAATTCGACCATGGCCTTTTCGCTGTCGATCAGGCCCTCGTCCATGTTGATGTCGATGATCTGCGCGCCGTTCGCCACCTGATCGCGCGCCACATCCAACGCCGTGGCGAAATCGCCCGAAGTGATGAGTTTGCGGAACTTGGCGGAGCCGGTGATGTTGGTGCGCTCGCCGACATTGACGAAGGGAATATCCTTGGTCAGCGTGAAGGGTTCGAGGCCCGACAAGCGCATATGCGTTTCCGTCTCGGGAATCTCGCGCGGCTTGTATTTGCCGACTGCCTCGGCAATCGCCTTGATATGCTCCGGAGTTGAACCGCAGCAGCCGCCAACGATATTGAGCAGGCCTTCGCTGGCGAAACCCTCGAGCTGCGCCGCCATCGCTTCCGGGCTCTCGTCGTACTGGCCGAATTCGTTGGGCAGGCCCGCATTGGGATAGGCGCAGACGAATGTATCGGCAACGCTGGAAATCTCGGCGAGATGCGCCCGCATTGCGTTGGCACCGAGGGCGCAGTTCAATCCGATGGTGAAGGGCTTGGCGTGGCGGACCGAATGCCAGAAAGCCGTCGGGGTTTGACCAGAAAGCGTCCGGCCGGAAAGGTCTGTGATCGTGCCGGAGATCATCACCGGAAGAGTGATGCCCTTCTCTTCGAATACTTCGTTCGTGGCGAAGATTGCTGCCTTGGCGTTGAGTGTGTCGAAGATGGTCTCGATAAGGATGATGTCCGCGCCGCCATCGATGAGGCCACGCACTTGGGTCCCATAGGCGGTGCGCAGGTCGTCGAAAGTGACAGCGCGATAGCCGGGATTGTTGACGTCAGGCGAAATCGATGCCGTGCGGTTTGTCGGGCCGAGCGCTCCGGCGACGAAGCGGCGGCGGCCATCTTTCTGCTCGGCTTTCAACGCAGCACGGCGGGCAAGCCGCGCACCATCGCGGTTAAGCTCGTACACGACCTCTTCCATGCTGTAGTCAGCCTGGGCGATCGTAGTGGAGGAAAATGTGTTGGTCTCAAGGATATCGGCGCCCGCCATGGCATAGGCGTAGTGGATATCTTCGATGGCTTGTGGCTGCGTCAGGATCAGGAGATCATTGTTGCCTTGCAGGTGGCAGGAACAATCCGCAAAGCGATCGCCACGAAAGTCATCCTCATTCAGGCCAAGGCCTTGAATCTGCGTACCCATGGCGCCGTCGAGAATCAGTATCCGTTCCTTCGCCGCCTTGGTCAAAGCTGTAAAAACTTCGGAGCCGTCCCGAGGAGAACCCATGGGACCGAACAGATTATCAACCGCAATATTCATAACTTGGCACGCCTCATGATCCACAAACCGGATGAGGTGTATTGATATTCACGCTTTGACGACCTGCAAACGGCGTTTTTCTGTGCTCCGGTGCTCACGTACCAAAATGTACGCTGCGCTCCGGTGCTCGAAACCACTATTTTCGGAGCGTCATAGCAAAAAATCTCAAATACACCCGAGGTGTGAGGGTCACATAAAGATATCTTTATGTCAACAAGTCAATTCTGTTGGCGGCATGATATGTCGCAGTTGTGGTGGTCGCGCGGACTTGTAAAACGGCAATATGCCGTCTATATTCAAGCAAGTTGCCGCAAAGGCCTGGAGCACGTGGATGTCAAAAGTCATTGTCGAGGAAGTTGCCCGAAAGCTCGGTGGGACGCCGGTACTCGGATCTGAAGTTCGCTCGCAGGCGGATCTCGCCATGGCTGTTCGCAATCGTTTGCCTTTGAGTGCTCTGAAAGGCTTGACCCTTGCTGGACTGACCAATCAGGAAATCGAGCAGTTCGTTATTCCTCAGCGCACAAGGCGGCACCGCGCCGACAAGAAGCAACCGCTGACTGTTGACGAGTCCGACAGGACGGTCCGTTTGATGCGTATCCAGACACTGGCTGAAGAAACGTTTGGCGACAAGGAAAAAGCCAACCGCTGGCTGCGTCGAACGCTGGCTGAACTTGGCGGCGAAACGCCGCTGGTGATTGCCCAGACGGAAGCTGGCGCACGCGTCATTGAAACCATTCTTGGCAAGATCGCCTGGGGTGCAGCCGCCTAGAGGCTCTAATGCGGCTTTGGCGATTATCCGGCAAGCAGCATGCGGAGACTTTGGACGGCGGCTATGGACTGTTGTTCAATGGCCGCTGGAACAGCGTTGGCCATGCGGTGACCTATTGCGCGACGTCGCCCGCCCTTTGCGTCCTTGAAAAGCTGGTGCATGTTGAAGATCCGACACTTTTGCCGGAGCTCGTTATGGTGACCTATGAGGTGCCGGACGATATGCCCGTCCAGAACATCGCGGTGCAATCCTTGCCATCGGACTGGCGACGGTGGGAGGGCCTGACCCAAGGCATGGGCGACAATTGGCACAAGGCCAAATCAACGCCACTGCTGATGGTGCCGTCAGCGATTGTTCCTATTGCCGGTTCGCCCGATATCAACGTGCTGATCAATCATTCGCACCGGCTGGCGGCGGAGATCAAAGTGCTCACATTGGAGCCGTTCACGCTCGACCCGAGACTTTTATAGACGGGCAGCGATCCAGGAGTCACATCGCCGCCGACTGCGGCAGGACAAACGGCACATGCTTGTCGGGCAAGGCGCCTACTTTCAGGGCACACTCATAGACACGCAGGATACGGTCGTCTGTAAGGACCTCCGCGGGTGTACCCACGCTATCAATAGTGCCACCGTGCATGACCACGACGCGATCCGCGTACATCGACGTCAGATTGAGATCGTGCAGGATTGCGATCACCCCGCCGCCACGCGTGGCAAATGCGCGGGCGATCTGCATGATGATGAGCTGGTGCTTGATATCAAGACTGGAGACGGGCTCGTCGAGGAAGAGAAAGCGCGGCTGACCATCGAGAACGGGTTGCCAGACCTGACAGAGAACCCGCGCGAGTTGTACGCGCTGCTGTTCGCCCCCGGAAAGCTCCTGGTAGAAACGGCCGCCAAAGCCGGCAAGATCGACGAGCGCCAGCGCCTCGTCCGGAAGGTTTTCGACGACATCATGTGTCGCGCCGGAACGGCCGCTGGTAAGCCCGAGCCTGACGATCTCGCGAACGGTGAACGGAAAGGACAGCGAGGTCGATTGCGGCAGGATCGCCCGCATGGCGGCCATCTGCCATGGTTTCAGATGGCCGAGCGAGTGCCCGTTGATCGTTATGCGGCCGGTGAAAGGCAGATCGCCGGAAAGCGCCCGCATCAGCGTCGTCTTGCCAGAACCGTTCGGGCCGACAATGACAGTCAGTTCCCCCGCCTGAGCATCGAAACTCGCATCTTTGACGATGGCCTTGCGTCCAAGCATGACGTTGACGTCGGAAAGGCTGATCATGGTCAAAGATCCACAATGCCGCGGCGGCGCAGCAATATCCACAGGAAGAAGGGCGCACCGACGGCGGCCGTAACGATGCCGATCGGCAATTCCGAAGGTGCGACGATGGTGCGGCTGACGGCGTCCGCGAGCAGCAGCAGGCTCGCACCCAGAAGTGCGGATGCCGGGAGCAGATAGCGATGGTCCGGTCCTATGACCAGCCGAAGCAGATGCGGCACGACGACGCCGACGAAGCCGATGCCACCGCTGACGGCAACGGAAGCACCCGTTGCGGCAGCGACCACAATGATGGCCACGCGCTTGAAACGCTGGACCGGAATGCCAAGGTGGCTTGCCGAGGCTTCACCAAGTGCGAGAGCATTGAGGCCGCGCCCAAGAAAGGGAGAAACCAGCAGCGCCAACACGATAAAGGGACCAGCCGTAGACATCTTGGTCCAATTGGAACCGGCGAGTGAACCCAGTGTCCAGAATGTCAGATCGCGGAGCTGCCTGTCATCGGCGAGAAATGTCAGGAGGCCTATGTACGCCATGGCCATGGCGCCAAGTGCAATACCGGCCAGGAGCATTGTCGCGATGGAGGTTTGTCCGCGCCGCGTGGCGACGCCATAGAGAATGAGCGTGAAAACCAGGGCGCCGATAAAGGCGGCAATCGGCAGGGCAAATATACCGAAGGTCGAAATGAACGGTGTGAGAACCGTCGTGCCAAGGACAATAACGCTGACAGCGCCAAGACCTGCACCCGCGGAGACGCCGACAATGCCGGGATCCGCAAGCGGATTGCGAAACAATCCCTGCATCACCGCACCGGAGACAGCAAGCGACGCTCCGATCATCGCGCCGAGAATAATGCGCGGCAACCTTATATCCCAGATGATGATGCTGTCCCGCAGGGAAAGGACACTATCGTCACTGCTTGCGCCTCGAATCAAAGCGTGGACAACAGATATGACCGAAGCGTCGGATGCGCCGGCCGTAAGACTGAACAGCATCGTCGCCAGCAGTGCGAAACCCAGCACGACGATAACGCCCTTCGCCAGAAATGAACGGTCGCCGTCCGCACGGGTTTTGCCTTGTCCCGACCGAAGAGCCACAGGCCTCACCAACACAGACTCGCTCATTGGCTCACTTCAGATCCGTAGAATGCCTTGGCAAGATCGTGCACAGCCTCTGCCGTTCGTGGTCCGAAGCCGAGCAGATACTGCCCGCCCATGCGCACAATGTTCTTTGCTTGACCGGCAGGCGTTGCTGCAATCGCCTTGTTGGCGAGAAGATCCGCGTCGGTTGTAGCGCGCGGCCCGTGGATATCCATCACGAGAATGACATCCGGCTGCGCCGTGAGGATCGCTTCCTCTGTCATTGTCTTGTAGCCGGAATACCCGGTGACGACGTTGTCAGCGCCTGCAAGTTCGATGATGCCGTCGGCAGCCGTCTTGGTGCCTGCTGCCATGATTTTTCCGCCTGTTGTACTGAGGACGAAGAGCACACGTTTGCGGGTCTTGATATCTTTGGTTTCGGCTTTCGCCGCCGCCAATTTCTGCTCGATTTTGGCAGATAGCTTCTCGGCCTTGTCATCGACGCCGAGTGCCTTGCCGACGATCCGGATTTTTTCCGACACGCTTTCGGCCGTGTAGTTTTCCGGAACGAACACGAAAGGTACGCTGGCTTTTTTCAATACGTCGATGGCTTCACGCGGGCCTGAACCCTCAACGGCAATGATCGCAGTCGGGTTGATCGACAGGACGCCTTCCGGCGACAACGCACGCATGTATCCGACATCGGGAATCTTGTGCGCAGCTTCGGGGAAAACGCTGGTGGTATCGCGACCGACCAGCCGCCCCTCCTCACCCAGATCATAGATGATTTCGGTGATCGACCCGCCGATGGAGACTACACGGCTTGCATCGGGAATGGGGCCGGAAATCTCTTCTGCCATCGCAACGGCTGGCAGCGCCAGAATGCCGAGCGCTGCCACCATGAGGGGGAATCTGTTCATTGTCATTCCTATGCCGCAGCACGCATGAGGCGTGGCAGCGTTTCGACGAGCTGTCGCCAATCGCCACGTTCGCCGGAGCCTTCATGGCGCTTGCCGAAGAACTGGACGATCATGTCGCCCTCTGCGCCATAGGCTTCGAGCGAGGTAACATGCCCGTCCTTGGTAGGCTTGCGCACGGCCCACAACTCCGCGATGTGATCAGTACGCAGATGCATATGAAAGGTTTCGTCGAGGATGTTGATCCACGGACCCATTGGCTTCACGTTTTGAATGGGTCCCGAATGAATCTGGATGCAGCCGCGATTGCCGATAAAGCACATGATCGGCAGTTGCTCCTGCGCGGCGTCGTGCATCATTGTTGTCAATGCGGCCGTGTCGAGTTGCCACGCGTAATCCTGTCCGATTACCTGCACCGCCTGATGGCGTGTCATCTTCAACGAACGCAGGATGCCGAAGAATTCGTGGACATCCTTCATCTGGGTCCAGCGGTCGCGCAAGCCTGAAGCGTCGAGCTCGTCAAGCTCGAAGGTCTTTTCCTCCGGCTTCGGCAGGGCTGTCAGTTGCACAGACTGTGATTGATCATCAAGACGAAGTTTGGCGACGAGAGCCTGGTAGGCTTCCAGATTGGAGGCTGGGCGAAGGTGGATCTTGTGGATGGCCTCCCCGGCTGCATCGAAGAATTGCAGACTGCGGCGAACGTCTTCGCCGTCCGGCTTTTCGACGGCAAAGCCATGTGCCCAGGCATTGGGAAAAAGCCGCATATCGATCTGCTCGCCGAGCAGCATCGAGGCGTGCTTGCCGACGATCGGCTTGTCATAAACACCGATCTTCTCATGGACGGCGCTCTCGTTGCGGGTGAGCGCCATCACTTCGCCAAGCGATTCGATTTCAGTCAGAAAGGTTTCGATGTGCGGGTTGATACGAACGACATTGATCCCGCAATAGGCGGCCACCAGCTCGGCTTCCGAGATCTGCAGCTGCTGCGCAAGGTCGCGCTCGCGCATTTTCGGGTTCTCAGCCCTCGCCTGCCGAATTGCCTCGGGTGTTGGTTTTACTGCGTCAGTCATGTTTCTAGCCTGCTGATGGGAATTACTTATTGAGGATCAGTTTGCCCTGCCGGGTGATTTTGAGTCGGTAGAGCGAGCCAGCGTGTTCAATGCCAACTTCATTGGTGCCGTCGAAAAGGATGTCGCTACCGTAGACGCGGATGTCCTTTTGTATCGGCGCGGAAAAATTGGCGCGCACCGGCGTAGTGTTGGGGAGACGCACCTGCATATCGATGATTTGACGTGGGGACATGGCAGTGGGCCTTTTCTGTTCCTTTTGTCCGGGACAGCGCTGCTCGCATTATCCCTCTTATTTAAACTTGACTATCTTATTCATCTTTATTACTCAATTGAAACAAGAGTCAACAACTCAAGTTAAAAAGAGCTGTCAATTTGCAGCAAGCCTTGGCCATAGCATGACCGCTGTTACAGCCATATTCCTGCTTGCCGCAACAGGGTGGCGTCGGGGTTAGAGTCCCCCCGGCGCCAACCCTGGCCAAACAAAAAAGGGCCCTTGCGGGCCCTTTCGTTTGAAGTTGGATAGCTGATCTTAGAAGGGCGAATCCGGGAAATAGAATTCCTTGGCGTTGTCCTTGGTAACCAGTGTGGCATCGAGGATGTACTTGCCGCGCACAGGGACCTGGTCATAGAAGTTTGCGACCGTGAGCTCCATTGCCGTCGCAATCATTGAAGGCGGATAAAGCACGTTGATCGGTGTCATCGCATCACCGTCGGCAACGCGCTTGATCATGTCCTTCATACCGGCGCCACCGATGACCAACTTGATGTCGGTGCGCTTGGCCTGATCGATGGCCTCGAGCACGCCGACAGCCATATCGTCATCCTGGCACCATACGGCGTCGATCTTGGGAAACTTGGTCAGGTAGTCCTGCATGATCTTGAAGGCATCATCGCGTGACCAGTTGCCAAATTGCTTGTCGAGAACCTTGATGCCGCTGCCGGCGATTGCATCGTCAAAACCCTTCTGCCGCTCTTCGTCGATGACGATCGGCAGACCACGGATAACAACGACGTCACCGGTCTTCAGCGTGTCCTTGAGATATTCGCCGGCGACGCGGCCGAGCTCGGGATTGTTACCGGCAACGTAAAGATCCTGAATCGTCGGATCGGACAGAGCGCGGTCAACCACGGTGACGAATACGCCCTTTTCCTTGACCTGACGCAATGGATCGGTCAGTTCGTCGGAATTGTGTGGCAGGGTAACGAGTGCGTCGATGCCCTGCGTCGTCAGATCTTCAAGTGCGTTCGCTTGCGATGCTCCATCAGGCGAAGTTTTGATAGTGATCTTGAGGCCCGGATGAGCAGCCTCAAGCAGCTTGGCGGCCCGTTCGGCGTGGTAGACAACACCGCCCGTCCAACCATGATCTGCTGCAGGTATAGATACGGCGATGTTGACCTCTTTGTCCTGCGCGTAGGCCAAGGTCATGGTCGAAGCGAGCGCCGCCCCGACAAGACCGATCAAAAGTTTACGCATTTGGTTTCTCCCAATTTTGCTCGGGCCTTGATTGCGGCTCGGTGGGTGGCCCTTTCCCCCCGTTCCCTTAGAAGGAGCAGCCTCGCGCCCCTTATGTGTATAGTCTGCCGACTATTTCTTCTTTTGCAGGGTGCGCTGCACCAGCATGGCGATAATGATGATCGTGCCCTGCACCGCGCCGATCAGATATTCACTGACGATATTCGACAGCACCATGATGTTGCCGACGATCTCCAGCATGAATGCACCGCAGATCGTACCCCAGATGCGGCCGACACCGCCACGCAGTGCTGTTCCCCCGATGACCACTGCGGTGATCGCCTGGAGTTCCCAAAGCATGCCTGTCGTCGTGGTCGCGGCGCCGAGGCGCGGGACGTAGACGACGACGGCAATGGCGACGCAGATGCCTTGAATGATGTAGGTCATGGCGCGGACGCGATTGACGTGGATTCCCGAATATTTTGCCACATCCTCGTTCGAGCCAACGGCAATAACGTGCCGCCCGAACGATGTCTTGTAGAGAATGAAAGCACCGAGCAGACCGGCTGCAATGATGATCCAGACCGGTATTGGCAGGCCGAGAAACACCCCGGTGTAAACCGGGCGGAACATATTGCGCATCGCGATGGATTTCATCGCGATCGAACCGCCATCCGCCAGCCAGACCGTGACCGACCGGAAGATCGCCATGGTGCCCAGCGTGACGATGAAGGGCTCTATCTTGCCGATGGTGATAACGGCGCCGTTAAGCAGTCCCGCAAGAGCGCCGACACCGAGCGCAACGACAATGCCCGTGGCCAGCATGGCCACGTCACCGTCTATGGAGGCCGAGTTCAGGAACAGGATCATGATGCCGGCGACAAGCGCCGCCATGGAGCCAACCGACAGATCGAGACCGCCGGCTGAGATGACGAATGTCGCGCCAATCGCAATGATGGCAATGAAGGATGACCGGGTGAGGACGTTGAGCAGATTGTCGATCGACAGGAAATTTGGATTGACCAGCGCCCCGAGAACGAACAACGCGGCAAGCGCCAGGAATGGCGCTACGGCCGTCTTGTCGAGATCCGCCAGCTTGCGGCCAAAACCGCGTGTGTCGGTGATTGTTTTCGTGTCGGTCATGCGTTCCCCGCCGAGTAAAGCTCTGCTTCGTTGATTTTGACGCCAGTGGCGTAGACGACGATTTCGTCTTCGGTCATTGCCTCGCCCGTAACCTCGCCGACAATGCGTGACGAACGCATGACAAGTATGCGGTGGCATATGCCGATGAGTTCCTGCATCTCCGAGGAGATCACGATGACCGATTTGCCAGTTTTGGCGAGATCGGAAATGAATTTATAGATCTGTTCCTTGGTGCCGATGTCGATGCCGCGTGTCGGTTCATCTATAATGACGATGCTGGGCTCAAGCAGCATCATCTTGGCGAGTAGCAGCTTTTGCTGGTTGCCGCCGGAGAGCTGTCCGGCGAGAAGGTCGCGGCGGCGTGCACGAATGTCGAAATCGCTGATCGCCTTGTCGAGGCTGTTATCTTCGCGCTTGCGCTCGATGAGTGGACCCCTGGTGAACTTCTCCAGCGTTGCCAGCGTAAGATTGGTGCGCAGATCCTGGGCGAGGAGCAGCCCTTTGCCCTTGCGATCTTCGCTCAGGTAAACGATGCCCGCAGCCATGCTGTCGCGCACCGTCTTGAACTTGACCGGATTGCCATTGAGCTTGACCTCGCCATGGCCGGTGCGCAACCCGACGATGCCTTCGAGAAGCTCGGTCCGGCCAGCGCCGATCAGCCCGGCAAAGCCCAAAATCTCGCCTTTGCGCAAGGTGAACGATGCATCGCGTGCATATCCGGGAACATGGAAGTTCTGGACCTCCAATACGTTCTGATGGCTCGCCGTATCTTCGCGCTCCGGATAGAGCTTCGACATGTCACGCCCGACCATCAGTCGCGCCATATCCACCGGCTGCAATTCTGAAGCTTCGCGTGTGGCAATAAGCTTGCCGTCGCGCAGCACCGTGATGCGGTCGGCGATGGCGCCGACTTCCGGCAGGCGATGCGAGATATAAAGGATGGCCACGCCCCTGTCCCGAAGGTCGCGGATGACCTTCAGCAGCGCTTCCGTTTCGAACGGTGTCAGCGACGCGGTCGGCTCATCGAAGATCACGACGCGATGCGGCACCTGAAGTGCGCGAGCGATCTGGACCAGTTGGCGCCGGGCGATGGAAAGCCGCGAAATCTGCGTCGTCGGATCGATATCGGCTCCAAGGCTTTGCACAGCCTCGGCAGACTGCCGGTTCATCTCACGGTCATTGACCATGAGCCCGCGTTTCAACTCGCGACCCATGAAGATGTTTTGCGCTACGGTCAGGTCGGGCGCGAGCAATATCTCCTGGTGTACCAGCACAAGACCACGATGTTCGGCGTCGACGGGTCCGGCAAAACTTACCGGTTCCCCATCCATCGCGACGGTACCGCGCGTTGGCTTCAGGTGTCCGCTCATAAGCTTCATCAGCGTCGACTTGCCGGCACCGTTTTCACCGATGATGGCATGCACTTCGCCAGGCATGACGCGCAGGCTGATGTCCGTCAGCACTTCGACCGGGCCGAACGCCTTGGCTATGCCTCGTGCTTCAAGCACTGGCACTGTCGCAGTCTTGCTTGGGTTATCGCTCATCACACCTTCGTCCAAATGCCGCCCGCCTTGGACGACTTCACCGCAGCCTCGATGAATTCCATCCCCGCAAGCCCATCGTCCACAGTCGGAAAAATCACATCCTTCGGAGGTTTTTTTCCGCTACGCGCAGCGATGATGGCCTGCGCAGCCTCTGAGTAGATATTCGCGAAGCCCTCGAGATAGCCTTCCGGATGGCCGGACGGAACGCGGGTCAAACGCGCTGCCTCCGGCGATGCGCCGGCACCGCCGCGCGTCAGCAATTGCTTTGGCTTGCCGAAAGGCGTGTACCAGAGATAGTTAGGGTCGGCCTGTGTCCATTCCAGCCCGCCCTTTGTGCCATAGATGCGCAGCTTGAGGCCGTTCTCATTGCCTGGCGCCACTTGGCTCGCCCAGATCATGCCCTTGGCACCGCCGTCGAAACGCATGAGAATCTGCACATCGTCGTCGAGCACCCTGCCCTCGCCAAAACTGGTGAGCTCGGCGCAGAGTTGCTTGAGCTTGAGACCTGAAACGAAGCAGGCAAGATTATAGGCGTGCGTGCCGATATCGCCAATGGCACCGCCCGCACCCGAACGCTTCGGATCGATGCGCCATTCGGCCTGCTTGTTGCCTGTGGCTTCGGTTTTCTCCGTCATCCAGTCTTGCGGGTATTCGGCCTGCACGACGCGAATGTCGCCAAGCACGCCCTTTGCCACCATGGCGCGCGCCTGCCGCATCATTGGATAGCCGGTGTAATTATGCGTGACGATGAAAAGCTTGCCGGTCTTGTTGACCAGCGACACCAGTTCCTTGGCCTCCTTGACCGTGGTGGTCAGCGGCTTGTCGCAGATGACGTGGATACCTGCTTTTAGGAATGCCTTTGCCGCCGGAGCGTGCATGTGGTTTGGCGTGACGATGGAAACCGCTTCGATGCCGTCGGCGCGCTTGGCCTCGGCCTTGGCCATCTCCTCGAACGAAGTGTAGGCGCGATCTTCGGCGATGCCGATTTCCTTCGCGGAAGTTTTGGCGCGCGCCGGATCGGAAGAGAGCGCGCCTGCGACGAGCTCATACTGATCATCCATGCGCAGTGCAATGCGGTGGACAGCGCCGATGAAGGCGCCCTGCCCGCCTCCAACCATGCCGATACGGATGCGGCGGCTCGCGGATTTCTCCTTGGATGCTCCAATAGCCATTATTCGATCCTCTATTTCAGGCCAAGAATACGGCGATTGGCCGCGTCATCGGTACCAGAACCGGCAAAATCATCGAAAGCGCGCTCGGTGACGCGGATCAGGTGCGCGTCGATGAACTGCGCACCTTCGCGTGCGCCGTCTTCCGGGTGCTTCAAGGCGCATTCCCATTCAAGCACTGCCCAGCCATCGAAATCATAGGCGGTCAGCTTGGAGAAGACCGCACCGAAATCAACCTGCCCGTCACCGAGCGAGCGGAAACGGCCTGCACGATCGACCCATGACTGGTAGCCGCCATAAACGCCCTGCCGTCCGGTTGGATTGAACTCGGCGTCCTTGACATGGAAGGCTTTGATCCTCTCGTGGTAGATGTCGATATAATCAAGATAATCGAGCTGCTGCAGGACGAAATGCGACGGATCATAGAGGAGATTGGCGCGGGAATGATTTTTCACCCGCTCCAGGAACATCTCGTAAGTTATGCCGTCGTGCAGATCTTCCCCGGGATGAATCTCATAGGCAGCGTCAACACCGTGTTCGTCGAAATAGTTGAGGATCGGTATCCAGCGTTTCGCCAGCTCATCGAATGCCGCCTCGACGAGACCCGCCGGACGCTGCGGAAACGGATACAGGAACGGCCAAGCGAGTGCGCCGGAGAAGGTCGGTATTGCTTTGAGGCCGAGGTGTTTTGAGGCACGCGCCGCCCGCTTGAGCTGATCCACTGCCCACTCTTGCCTCGCCTTCGGATTGCCATGCACTTCCGGTGCGGCAAAGCCGTCCATCAACTCGTCGTAGACCGGATGAACCGCTACGAGCTGGCCCTGAAGGTGTGTCGCGAGCTCCGTAATGGTCAGGCCATGCGAAGCAGCGACACCGGCGATCTCGTCGCAATAGTCCTTCGAATCCGAAGCCTTCTTCAGATCGATGAGCCGTCCATCCCAAGCCGGTATCTGGATACCCTTGTAGCCCATCCCTGCTGCCCACCCGCACATGGCATCAAGCGAATTGAACGGTGCTGCATCGCCCGCGAACTGCGCGAGAAAAATGGCCGGTCCCTTGATCGTCTTCATGTCAATCCTCCAATTCCAGATTTTGCCGTCACGGCATGTTGTCCCTGAGAAATATATCGATGCGAATATGTTCCTGACCCGGCACGATCGGGCGTCCCTCGCGCAAGGCAGTCAGGATGCGGGCAGCGCTGCGCGCCATATGACCTGCATCCTGATTGATAAGTGCGTCCACTGTACCACGCACAAGATGCCGGCGCGTCGAGGCGGTTAGTTCGTGCGCCACGAAGATGACGTCGGAAACGTGGTCTGTCGCTTCGAGCGCAGCGATGACCCCTGCTTGCCCGCCGCCGGCATTGTAGATGGCCACAAGGTCCGGATGGTCCCGCAGCAGCGAGCGGGTGACGGCCTCAACGCGTGCGTTCTCGTCGCGCGCCTCACGCACGGGAAGCACTTCGAGATTTGGATATTCGCGCGAGAGGATCTGTTCGAAACCGAACTGGCGCTCGACGTGATCGCGCAATGCCAGCGACCCGGCGATCATGCCCACCTTGCCCTTGCGCCGCCCGACGAAGCGGCCGATCAGCGAGGCGGCTGTCCGTCCGGCGGCAAAGTTGTCTATGCCGACATAATGCGCCCGCCGTGAATTCGGTACGTCCGATACGAGGGTAAGTACAACGACACCGGCGTCCGCCAAGGCGTTGATCGCCTCGGTGACAGCGGGATGATCGAGCGCAACGACGGCGACACCGTCGATGCCGGAGGGGAGCCTTTCGAGGGCCGCCGCGAGTGCCTCGCCGTCGAACGTATCGACGTGCTGGATCGACAGGCGGACACGTTCCTGCAATTGCCGCTCGCGCGTGGCACGGAATTCGGCGCCCAGGGCCATCATGAATTCATTTTCGCCGGTCGGCAGGATGATGCGGAAATCATAGTCGCGTCCGCGAGCGAGCCGGGATGCATGTGGATCAGGTAGAAAGCCAAGCTGTTTGATGGCCGCATTGACGCGTTCGATGGTGCGCGCGTGCACACCAATCCTTCCGTTCACGACACGATCGACCGTTGCTAAACTGACACCGGCTTCTCGGGCGACGTCTTCGAGCGTCATCTTCCCCACGAGAATTCTCCTCCGCCTAAAGTTTAGAACAGCGAAATGAGGTGTGCAACTCTTTTTGAGTGGTTTTGATGGGAAAAAAATTGGCGGTCCCGACTAAAATGTAACTACCCCCATAGTTGGGGCGAATTTCCAGCTAAAACCCCGCAATTGCACCTAACAGTGCCCCGCACCCATATTGGTTCAAAGTAATTCATTGAAATATCTGTTAGTTAGCGACTCTTGGACCGCAACTGCAGGATCGGACTTGCTGAACGTCAACGATCTATCGATTAACCGAACCTAATCACGCTCGCTCGATGATTTTGTGCGTCCGCTCAGACATAGATATCTGCTTTCCTTGGTAGCAGCATTCGAGCGCGCTTCATAAGCCGCGCAGACGGAAAGACACGGATGCTTATGGCATACGACCGCCACGCATTTCCACTTCGGAAGCGTTTGTAAGGACTTCAACGAAGGTTGATTTCAATGTAGCTGGCATTTGCTTGATTCCAATTAGCTGTCGGAACCCGTATCATATCGCAGACGACACGCTAGCGCTTTTGTTTGCTGTCCTTAACCGCGTCGGCACGATCCCAAAGCTCGTCTCATTTTAACACTCAGCGCACGACCAAATCTGGAATAGTAGCAAAGGGTCTCACAGTAGGCAGATGCCTCAGGCTTAGACTCCGATATTGACGAGCTGATCTCGGATAAGATTAAGTGGCTCAACGCGATAAGGATATGGGCGTTTGCAGCGAGCATGACTTCCAACACTGGCCCAGTCGGAAGGGGCAAGGGGCCTAACTCACTGCTGAATTCTTGTTCCGATTTCACTTCAAGGGGACATTGGCTATAGGCCCGGATCAGTGTCGGGGCTACAGCGTGTCGCAGTTCGTGTGGATACCTTTGCTGACGATTACTCAACCAATTACCGAGTGCGGTTGAGATGAAATCTACACAAGCGACATCGCCCTCGAGCGCACTCCTGGCACAGTCTCCATATGGTGTTTCTGGCAAAACGTCCTCAAGATTTTGGGACTGCATTACAACGGTTCTCCATTCTAACCACTACAACTGTCGCGTGGTAGTAGGCGACTCCTTAGAGTCGTTCATTTTGTCCGCCGGCGCAATGGAACTGGCAAATCTAGCAATGGAAGCTGCAGTCACGGGAAGCGAACCATGGTTCAAGTGTCAGCTGCCCCCAATATCCTGCAGCGGTGCTAGGGGACCCGGCTGCCATCAAGGCTCAATTTCTGAGTGCGTTATCGACTTAAATGCGAGAGCTATTTCTTATAGCCCGCCGTCGTACCAGAGCCGCGCTAGCAACATCGGCGGGTAATCATCGAGCGATCGGTAAGCATCGTCACGACACCGATACACCGGGCCAATTGCGCCGGCGAGTCGCCAATTGGCAGTGCGCTCGAAATTTTAGAACCGGATAACCGACACTATTATGCTATCTGCAAAGACCGTGAGCCACGCATAGTGCTGTCGCGATTTGCAGATGATGATGTGGACACTGTCTCCAGGAATTCGGCTGGCCGATGGCATGCCCGGACCTTTACAGAGAGCTCAGCGTGGACCGCGTCGAAGAAGTGGGTGAACCAACATCCCGATATTGCTCGAGCGCGTTCACACACGATACCTACGTACCCGGGTGGCACAATATGACTGCAAACCTCGACCAAACAAGGTGACTGACGAGAGTCCTGAGATCAGCGAGTTCGAACTATACCCATGCACGGTGAGCTCAAAGCCAATTTCATAAGGTTCCCCAGTGGCTTGCCGTGAAGAGATCGCTCTATGCCCTTCATGCTCGGCCTCGACGCGATCTGGTGTTCAAATGGACGGAAGTTACTAACTTTATTTCTCCGCCAAGGCTCAGGGATATGACTGGAAAGGCGGACCACCGCTGTGCAGGCATCCAGGCCATGGTGGCGGCTATAGTCAAGCCAATTTATGCTGTTAGGCTTGGCAGAAGTCTAAAAAAGCCACGGCATTTTTGGTGAAGTCAAATACGCACCTACCAAAGCATTCCCTACGCCGCTCTCAAGAGCAGAAGCGCCGTCACGACCAAGGGATAGCGAACTGCTATTTCCATTTCCGCGACCAGTTCAACAATGCATTCTTGGCATTCTGCGGCCACTGCTTGACGGGCGGAAGGACGACGATCTTCTCGGTTTCTGGTTTCCATGCCAGGTAAACCCTCTTGTCAGGAATTGAGGCGATAAGAATAGCAGCTTCGGCATCGCAATTATGCGGCGTGCAACTCGTGCCGACGAACAGGTCCCCTGTGGACTCAGCACTTCCGACCCCACCAATCATGGTTTCGAAAGTTTTCCTGTTGGAACCGGCAATCCGGTTTATTTCATCGGCAATCTCTTTGTAACCGAGGAGTTCGTTTGGATGAGTTACCGTGCGCTCGCGTAGTTGCGCCCAGCCTTTGCTGCTGGTTGCCGCAAACTTCTCGCCCGCGACTTGCTTGAAGCCATCAGCCGGGGTCCATATCCACTTTTCACCATCGCTTCCGGGTTGCGCCGCAGTAGAGAATTCCAGTTGTGATGGCGAAGCAGCCATTGTCGTCGGGTAGCATGTCTCAAGCGGGCCATCGATGCGCGGGTTAGAGTTTGCCGGGAATGAAACAACGAAAGGCGCTCCGTCACAGCTGTTGCCTCCCTTGGCTGAACTGCCGATCAGAACCGCGACTCCATCCACTGTAACCAGTTCCTCGAAGGTGATGATCTGATTCTTGTGGACCTCGCGTCCATCAATTTTGAGGATGTCGCCTTCGGGACCGCCAGACGCAACGAATACCTCGTGTCCGAACATCTTCAGCTCAAAACGCTCAGCATTCGCGCTCGTCATCATCAGTGCCGCACAGCCGAAGATTATGGAGAAAGACAAGCGCTTCAAAATGGACGCACTCCCGATTTTATTTTCCACAATGCCGCCTCATCGTAACACGGTCAAATCGACGATCAGCAAACGCCATGCGGGACGTTCATCGAGACGCGCTCTCGAGCTTGCCGACCGGAAACCGAATTCATCCAGTAGTATCTCCGCGGAAGAATGCTGATTGGGTGAGTCATTTCGCAGTACCAAACTATCCAGTAACATTATCCCGAATGACGTCGACGATTAAGCGTATGCTTAGGTTTTCTCACTAGTATTCTGAAATCCATCGCGCTTGACATAATTTCTGCTGGGGACAGGCAATGAGCAGCACCAGATCTTTGGCTATTTTTTTGGCTGCGTTAATGGTCTGCCCCGCGTTGCCAGCAGTGTCTGCAGAGCGGGCCACCAGTTCCGGGACGGGTTTTGTCATCAACGATGGCGGGTGGCTCGTCACCAATGCTCACGTCATAGAGGATTGTGACCGAGTCAATATTTCCGGTTCGGGCGATATTAACGAACGCTTTGTCGACAGTCAGAACGATCTAGCCGTTGTTCGCGTTTCCGGTCCGGGTTTTAATATCGCTCCGATAGCAATACGCCGTGCACCACCTCGCTTAGGCGAAGACGTGGCCGCCCTTGGTTATCCGCTCACCGAGATCCTATCGGACAGCGTGAAAATCACGACCGGGAATATCAATTCGATGATTGGTTTGGGCAACGACAGCCGATACCTGCAGATATCGACGCCCATTCAACCGGGTAATTCCGGTGGTCCGCTTGTCGACAAGGCGGGAAGCCTCCTTGGCATTAACACGGCCACCTTGGGAACGAAGTTTACCGTGGAAACCGGAATCCTTGCCCAGAATGTGAATTTTGCCATACGAGCGAGCGTTCTTGAGGTCTTCCTTCAAGCAAGAGGAATAAGCTACCAGAATGTTGAGACTGCCCTCCCCGGCTTACCCACCTCTGATCTGGCCGAAAAAATCTCGCCCTCCGTAAAACAAGTGTTTTGCTTCAAGGCCAAAACTGAAGTTCCTCCCGCCGCCTCTGCTCCTGGGCAAAGCATGGCGGTAGCACCCTCGACAGCCTCAATGGAGACAAGGGTTAGGAATTTCGTCATCAGTTATCATGAGGCACTCTCCGGCGATAATGCCACAGCCTGGAAGTTCATGCAGGGCGCGTATTCCGGCAGCGTTTCATACTACGGAAAATACCTGAGCAAGGAAGCGGTGCTCGCTGAAAAGCGCAAGTTCATGGAACGGTGGCCTAACCGTAATTATGTCGTCCAGCCGGACAGCGTGACTGTGGCCTGTGCGGTAACCAGTTGTCATGTCGAGGCGCTTGTAGATTGGCAGGCAGGTAGCCCCGCACGTAAGAAGACTCCCAGTGGGGTCGCCTCCATGTCCATCGATTGGGATACTTCTCTGGAGGTGATTACATCTGAGAGCAGCTCGGTGATAAAGCACGAGCGCCCAGATACGAAGACCGCATCCTTGATCTCGACATGGTTTGACGAGAATTCGAAATGTCGTGGTGGCGCGGGTAACGATCCTCAGACCGACAAGGCATGTGCGCGCCGGGAAACCCTATCAGACAACCTGTATTCGATGGGGTGGTGCTACGGCAAAAAGCACCAGTATGGCTATCAGATGAAGTGGCACCAATGCACGGCGGATTCAAACCGCTGACGATCGATCGGATGCGGAGAACCTGCTTGCCCGACATCTGCAACGTTTCGGCAGGAACCTTACAAACCAAAATATAGCTACCTCCTCCTACGACATCTGCTAGCTTGGCTTGTTACCTCGCTTCCTCAAGCAGAGGTGGTTAGCGCACCAGACGCTAACGAGCACCGGCCCCCCGCTCCGATGCTGCGGATCTACCAGATCCGCCAAGACCGCACCTCCCGCCGGGGGCGGTCTTTTCAATTTGGCAGCCGAATTGTTCACAGACGTTCCAGCCAAGTTAGCAACCGACATGATATGGATCGCTACGCGAGCGATGTGGCCGAGCTTGTTTCTTATCTTGATCTGCGCGACGCGTCATGGTTTGGCATCCAGATACAGTGGCCAAGACTATAGCGCGCGGGGCGACCTTGTTCCGGTAAACCCTTCAACTGACCGTGCAAGTTGTGCGACCATTGTACTCCCATCGCGGCAAATTAGACGAAAACAGACATCAAGATGGAACGTTTCACTGGTGATTTCCACACGGAACTGAGCCGGGTGGAAATTAACAGTCAGAACGCTCAGCTTCGAGCCACTGAAAGATTGCGACTTACATTCCCGCAATCAATAGTCAGGAGCGCTATCGAGTTGGGCTGCAACGGCCTGAATTCGTTGCCTCAACCAGCTGTGAGCTGGATCACCTGTGTGCCGAGAATGCCAATACATCGTCTCATGGATTTGCGGAAGGGCAACCGGCGGTAACACGCCGCGAATACGCGCTGCCTTCGATAGGCGACGGATCGTGCGCTCAAGCACGAGACTGGTCATAGTCGTACCTTGCAACAGGAATGGCACCAGGAGAAAACTTTCGACAGTCACCGCAATCTGGCGGTGTATGCCTAATTTCGCCAGATGTTGATCCGCAAGATTAAACTGCCGGTCAGGTCCGATACCGTACGCAACATGCGGAAGCGAACCAAACTCAGCAATTGTCATGACCTCTATAGATGCAACATGGGGATTGTTCTCATCGATTGCACATAGCCACCTATCTGCCATGAGCTCTGTCGACGGGTAATCACTGTTCATCAACAACTCACTGGGTTCAATAACGATGTCGACCTGATCTTTCTGCAACATGCTCTCGGCGTGTCTTGATCGAGGTAAAAGATGAAACGTGATGTTTGGGGCATCGGTCGCCAGTTTTGTGAAGAATGGCTCCAGCAAAACCAGCACAGCGTAGTCAGATGCACTGATTGTGAATGTCCGAGAGTCGGTAGACGGATCGAATCCCGTCTGCAGCATGAAAGTTTGTTCGACGCGAGTGAGTGCATCACGCAATGGCTCGATCAACTTCTCCGCATTCTCGGTTAATGCGAGTTGCCGCCCTACCCGAACCAACAAGGGATCGTGAAAAATATCTCTTAGACGGGCAAGTGCTGCACTTGTCGCCGATTGACTAAGACCGATCCTCTGTCCGGCTCGACTAACGTTCTGCTCTTCCAAAAGAGCATCCAGAACGACGAGGAGGTTGAGGTCTATGTTCCGAAGGTTCATTGAGCGCGTCCATGTATCGATGTGACAGATAGCAGAGTTCGCAATTATCGATTGGACATAATACCGCAGGAACGTCAAGTTCTTGTCAAGAACAATAATAATCGGGAATTAAACAACGTGAAGCTGAAGAGAATCTTATTCTTTTCAGAAAGGAGGATTTATGTTCATCAAATCACCCACAATCTTACCTATGCTCGGGACTGAAAATACTCCGGCGGTTCCACATTGGGATTTGGACAGTGGATCCGAATCGATAACGTTCCGAACCGCTATGCGGCGATTCATAGGTGGGGTAACGGTCATAACGACAAGGCACGAGAATCGGCCTTGGGGAATGACGGTCAGTGCTTTTGCACCCGCATGTATGGACCCTCCCACGCTAATCGTATGCGTTAACCGAAACACCATTACAGCTGCAAATATCACCGCGGACGCGCGTTTTGCGGTCAACGTGCTGAGCCAGGAACAGGTAAACATATCGCAACATTGCTCGCGAGCCGGCTCCGACAAATTCATCGAGGATTTTGAAATTCCAAAAGATGAGCTGCCTGATCGTATTAAGATGCCGGTGCTGCGTGACTCATTGGTGACCTTCGATTGCAAGGTCAACTGCGAATTCCTCGTAAAGAGCCACTTAGTTCTCATCGCTTCCGTGGATTCAATACTAGCCCCGGCAGCGAAGTTGCCTTTGCTGTATGGCGATGGCCAATACATGCACGGCGTTTCCGTTGATCAAGTATTGAGCGAAGGAGCCCTGGCATGAGTTCAGCTTCGGTCGACGAGTTGCTTTATTCTGCCTACAACAATCACGATTGTGATGGTGTGGCCAAACTATATTCGGAAAATGCAACGCATGAGGATGTAGCACATGGCCGTGCTAAACATGGCAGACGGGCAATTGCTGACGGTCTTGCGACGTTTTTTGGCTGGTTTCCAGATGCCCGTTGGCAACCGGCACCAAGCATTGCGGATGACAATGGCACAATCGCGATTCCGTATGTGCTGAGCGCGACACTCCAAACTCAAATGGGTCCTTATCGTCCTCAAGGACAAAAAATATCGCTGCGTGGAATTCAAGTCTTGTACCTATTGGACGGTCTGATCTTTCGCAGCGATGACTATTGGGACGCTGCAACGTTCCAAAAACAATTGAACATTCCAACTGTGGAGGCAGGTCATGAGAACAGGTAAAGAGTATTTGGATTCGTTGCGGGATGGCCGCAAAGTATATGTTGGTGGTGAGATAATCGAGGACATTACCAGTCACCCCAAAACGCGGGGCTATGCGCAAGCAATTGCAGAGTACTACGATCTTCACCTCGACCCTGAACACCAAGACATAACAACGTTCATCGACGAGAAAGGCAACCGCCAGTCCATGCACTGGTTTTTGCCGAGATCAAAGGAAGACACCATCCGCCGCCGAAAGTACGCCGATTTCATCTTTAGGCATTTCCAAGGAGGTATTTTTACTCGCCCGCCAGCCGGTATGAACGTGGTTATGTACACCCAGGTGGACGATCAAGCACCTTGGGCAGAGAACTCTCGTTTTAAAGGAGCCGAGCGCGATCTTACAGGCAATATTCAGCGGCAATGGGATGAAGTGACCACGAAAGACTTGGCAATTTCGCCGATGTTTGTCGATGTTCAATACGATCGCGGACGGACTGATGCTTTGGGGGAAACTCCAATGCTTAGTATTGTCGAGGAACGCGATGACGGAATTTTGGTACGCGGTTGGAAAGCTATCGGAACTTCCGTGCCTTTCGTGAACCACATTCTTGTTGGCAACCTTTGGCGGCCGGGGCAGACACCGGAGCAAACAATCTATGCGCTGGTTCCTGTCGCGACACCGGGTGTTACCGTTGTCGCTCGAGAATCGCGAGCGGAACCTGATGCCGATCCCTATGATCGACCGTTGGCTACGATCGGCGATGAACTCGACGCCATGGTCTACTTTGATGACGTGTTGATACCCTGGTCTCAGGTTCAACACATTGGCAATCCTGATCACGCCAAGTGGTATCCTCAACGTCAATTTGACTGGGTGCATCTTGAAACACAAATCAGGCACTGCGTGCATGCTGAACTAATGGTTGGACTTGCTCTCCTGCTGACCCAATCACTGGGCACAAGTTCAAATCCGGTCGTACAATCACAGCTCGCCGAAATGATCCGGTTTCGGGAAACATGTACCGCTTTCATGTTGGCTGCCGAAGAAACAGGGTTTGCCACGCCGGGAGGCTTGTTCAAACCGAACAATATTTACATCGATTTCGGCCGTGCTCATTACCTTGAAAATCAGCATCGGATGGTCAACATGCTGATCGAGTTTTGTGGCCGTGGCGTTGTTCTACAGCCAACCAAGCGTGAAATGGATGATCCATACATCGGACCAAAGTTGGCCGAGGCACTACGTGGTTCTGAAATTAGCGCCGTCGATCGCATCAAGATTTTCCGGCAGATCAGCGAACGGTTCCTAACGGAATGGGGAACTCGCCATGAAATGTTCGAAAAATTCAATGGAACGCCACTCTATCTCATCAATCTGTTGACGTTGCAGCGCACCGAGTACCACGTCGATGGACCATTGACTCAATTGGCACGTGATGTGCTGGGCTTCGGCGACACGGCGGATCTTGGGAAGCGGGCTCAAGAGGCGGAAAAACTTTCGCACTATGCGAACGTACGCTTCCAACCGCAATACGCGCGAGACCAGGATGTCCACGAAGGGTACATTGGCAACATCGCGAAACATTAACTCCATTGCTCACGTCGTCGCGGACCGGCGGCGTGAGCAAAAACACGCCGCTTGCTCGCCCAAAATTAGGAACGCCGATGCTTTCATTCGTTTACAACGGTCTGCCCGCGCGAGTAATCTTTGGCTCGGGAACGATCGCTGATTTGCCGTCGGAGGTAGACCGCCTCGGTCTCTCACGTGTACTCGTTCTATCCGCACCGGCACAGGAAGCGGACGCTCGTGGAATTTGTGATCGGCTCGGAAAACTGTCCGCAGGGCTGTACCCGCATGCTACAATGCACACCCCGGTCTCGAGAACTGACGACGCATTGGCAGTAGTACGTGACCGAAACATCGATGGCTTCGTTGCCATCGGTGGCGGGTCGACCACGGGTCTTTCAAAAGCTTTGGCTTACCGGACCGATCTGCCGCAAATCATTATACCCACGACGTATGCAGGGTCAGAGATGACCCCGATCCTTGGAGAGACTCACGAGGGACAGAAACATACGAAAAGCAGCACCAGAATACTGCCCGAAGTGGTCATCTATGACGTAGATCTCACCATGACTCTTCCCGCATCTGTTTCTGGAACCAGCGGGATGAATGCCATGGCCCACGCCGTCGAGGCGATGTATGCCAAGGACAGAAATCCTGTCATTAGTTTAATAGCGACAGATGCCGTTAAGACATTGGCACTTGCGCTACCGCGCGTGATAGACAACCCCCTAGACAAAGACGCTCGAGCAGACGCTCTTTATGGAGCTTGGCTATCGGGTATTTGCCTCGGCTCTGTGGGAATGGCGCTGCATCATAAACTATGTCATGTGCTGGGTGGCCTTTTCGACCTGCCACACGCGGACACCCACGCTGTAATCCTTCCTCATGTATTGGCATACAACGCTCCGGCCGTTCCCGATGCTATTGAGCGCCTTAAGGACGCGTTGCGAACGACAGATCCCGCCGCTGCGCTGTTCGACCTGGCAGATAGACTGGGAGCAAAAACAAGCCTTGCCGAGATTGCCGGATCCATGAGCCTCGACGATCTGGAGCAGGCGGCCCAGGTGGCAAGCCAAAATCAATATTGGAACCCTCGTACAATCGAAATCGAGTCAATTCGCTCGCTGCTCCAAAACGCGTGGACAGGCAATTTACGAACGCAAAACGGAAGCTGAGAGACTAATCCAGGGAGAGAGAAATGACAGCCGATCAAAAACACTACTTTTCGGAAGATAACTCCATCGAATTGGTTACGGGAAGGAATCATGACGCCAAAAGTGAACGTCTTAAAACCATTCTGGAAGTTGTGACCCGGAAACTGCACGAGGCTGTTAAAGAGATAGAACCGTCGCATGAGGAATGGATGCAAGCTATCCTTTTCCTCACTCGAACGGGACAAATGTGTGATCAGTCGCGTCAGGAATTCATTCTTCTTTCTGATGTTCTGGGTGTTTCAATGCTGGTTGATTCAATTAATCATCGCAAACCTAACGGTGCCTCAGAAAGCACAGTGCTTGGTCCCTTTCACGTAGAGGGTGCTCCAGAACGATCGATGGGCGAGAACATTTGCCTCGACGCCAAGGGTGAAGAGACATTCGTGCATGGACGCATCACGGATACAAAGGGCGCACCGATAAATAATGCGACGATCGACGTCTGGCAGGCCAATGACGAGGGTTTTTATGATGTACAGCAGAAAGGCCTGCAACCCGATTTCAATCTAAGGGGTGTTTTCAGAACGGGAGAAGACGGTCGATACTGGTTTCGAGCTGTACGACCAAAGTTCTATCCAATACCGAATGATGGCCCCGTCGGTCAGCTATTGGGAGTTTTAGGTCGCCATCCCTATCGACCGGCTCATCTTCATTATCTGATAAAGGCGGACGGTTTCGAAACACTTATCACGCACATCTTTGATCGCGATGATCCCTACATCTCCTCGGATGCAGTATTCGGCGTGAAAGAGAGTTTGCTCGCTGAATTTAAACGCACGCACGATGAATCTCGCGCGGCCGAATACGGGTTCAATACAGAATTCTGGGAGATAAAGCAGAACTTCGTCCTCGCAAAAGCTTCGACATAACGCGCCGTACAAAGGGATTTGCGCGGCCGCTCCGTCATGGAGAGCTCGCGCCGCTAATATTCAAGCTTAGAGGACTCTGGAGGGTACTATTCATAGCTGCAAAATTATGCACGCCCTTCTTGAAAGGGAATTGAACCGTGTTGAAGCAACTCTCGAGCCCTCAACGGGTGAACTCGCTCAAATCGAGCTATATAACTGGCCGCATATTTTTTTATTCAAAAGGCCTGGCCATCCCGACGGCCCAATGTGCGGCCACCAGCAATTAGTTTCTGTGTTGGCTTAACCATATCGAGCTTCGCTGTATTCCGGTATCGGGAGCGAGAGGGCATCGTCCAAATTCTCGGACATTCATTCCAGCAATTGCTAGCTGTTGATCGATTATCACTTCGGCCAAACTCGCTCGCATCCGGCCCTGTAGCAATTTCCGTACACGCAGGGCTGAAATTTCATGTGAGGCGTCAAAATGACCAAACCCAAGATTCTTATCGCATTCTACTCAAGAAACGGCTCGACAGAAACTCTGGCCAACGCAGTTGCGGACGGCGCGCGCCAACTGGGTGCTGAAGTTCGCCTGCGGCGCGCTAGAGAATTCGTGACGTCCGAAGTCATGGCGCAAGTATTAGGCTGGCAAGAAAGCGCAGACAAAATGAATGCTCTCTATGAAGCTCCAACCGAAGACGATGCAGACTGGGCCGATGCCATTGTATTTGGCACACCCACAAGGTTCGGCTCCATCTCCTCGGAGCTCAAGGCATACATCGACAGTTTGGGGGGAATTTGGTTTCAGGGAAAACTTAACGGCAAAGTGGGTTCTGTTTTCGGCTCCACTTCTTCGAAGCATGGCGGCAACGAGTCGACACTTTTGTCTATCTATACGACATTGGCTCACCTCGGGCTTATTATCGTCCCACTTGGTTACGCTGATCCGTCTATGTTCGGGGCAGGAACGCCGTACGGTGCAACCCACGTATCCGCTCAAGACTCGTTGCGACCTGACGAGGCTCATCTTGCTGTAGCCAACTTCCAAGGCCGGCGGGTCACGTCCGTGGCACGAGGTTTGCGAGATGCGCAATTTATTGGCGCAGCAGTATAACAAAAACAGTCCGCTTTTGCGCAGTCGCGCGAGCGGACTAATCCCTTGCAAGGTGGGGCATACGGCTCAACAGGTCTTTGGAACGCACTCCACTCCGCACTCTTATTGGAAGTTTTATCGCCTGCAGCGTTTGGGAGCGTTAGCCTAAATTTCAAATCCAAGTGCGTCCAAATTTTTGGACGCTCCGTTTGCCCCATGGCAGCTTCTGCGACCCGCATAATCGGACTACCGTCCCTATGACTACACAGCGTGACATGGGCAGCTCTTTTAATGAAACATGAAGGTGAAACATGAATCAGATGGTCGTCAGCGGCGTCAACAGCCAGACTTTCATAACCGCGAACCTCACGCGCACTGAGCGCTTTTATACAGAAGCGTTGGGATTGCCCGTGGTCAAGCGCACCGTTCATCACCTCGACGAGCGTCTCCCCGTCACCACATTTGGCTTCCGCAGGTTTCCCAACGAGGGCATTCGCGGTGAATCCATAACCTATGTCGAGTGGAACCCCATTTTTTATATGATTCCGGAGAAGGGATTTGTAGAAGCAGATCAGACTGCTCGCGGTGTAGCCTCACCGCGTGTAGGTGATCCAAAGGGACGGTGGGGTGCAGGAACAAATCATCACCTGGCTCTTCATGTCCCGGATCGCAACGGGCTTTTAAAATGGAAGCGCCGCCTTACTGATCTCGGCGTTCATGTTACAGGTCCATATAACCGTCATTACTTTCACGCCATTTATCTCCGCGATCCGGATGGGGCGATCATCGAAATTGCCACTTCCGAGCCAGGCTTCGGTCATGATGAAACCGTGCTGGGCTCGGGCTACCGACCGCAGCCAAAAGAGAATCTTATCGGTGGAAGAGATGAAATATTAGTCGCGGCCGAAACTTGGCCAAACCCGGTACCCACCGTGACTCCAGATTTCGCATTGCGTGGTTTCCATCACATCACTTCCATTTCAAGTGATGCAGAGCGGACCGAGAAGTTCTTTGTCGACACGGTAGGTTTGCATCTGATCAAGAAGACGGACTATCTCGATGAGAAGGGTGGAACCCACTACTACTATGCTTGCGACGACAATATCTCGCCAGGCTCGGTTCTAACTTTCTTCGGGCTTCCAGGGTACACCTCCGGACGCTTGGGTACTGGTCTATCGCACCATTTCAGCCTGCAAGTGGAGAATGATGCAGCACTGAAAAGTGAGCACGCCCGGCTAAAACGACTCGGAATTGATGTCTCTTCGATTCAGGACTCGATTTATTCGCAATTATTTCATTTCCGAGATCCTGATGGCCATATTTGTGCGCTCTCGACACCCAGCGACTTCACTGTAGACGAAGATGTTGCGGCGCTTGGAGAAAAGCTCTGTCTTTCGGAAAAGAACGAACAAAACAGAACGTCAATTGAACGCCACTTGGCATTCCGGCCCGCGCCCGTTCCAGTGCTTGAGTAAGGTTAGTTCTAGCCATTGCAGTCACAATAATTCTAGTCGGTTTTTAATTGTTCATGTGGGATCAGTCTTATGAATGAGTTGAAATGCCTGCCCCAAGACTATGTGGTTTGGGGCACCGACATTCTGGCGAAATCCATCGCTAAACTGCATGACTACGGCATGAAACGGCCCATAACCTTCACTGTTGAGCCGCTGGAGGCGCTGTACCGCACCCATATCGAACCAAATGTTGAAAATGGTGCAGGTCTCTTCAGCGACCTGCCACCACACGTTCCAGACTTTGCCGTACAGCAGGCACTCGATTCGTGCTTCGCGAATGATGCTGACTCCATAATCGCGCTTGGTGGAGGGTCTGTTCTGGATGCCGCGAAGGCGGTATCACACTTCCACCAGCGAAAGACCGGCCGATATCTGCCAATTGTTGCTTTGCCCACGACACTTTCCGGCTCGGAGTTTTCGCACTACTTCGGAATCACCGAGACAAACGGTCCTCAGAAGTTCAAACGAAGTTACGCGGTCCGGGAAACGGTCCCCCGGCTAGTCGTCATGGATCCCGTCCTTATTCAGGGCACCCCACGATTGCTACTTTTATCTTCTGCGATCAAAAGCATCGATCATGCAGTAGAAGGTATGCGAAAGATCGATAAGGACCATCCGCATGCGATAATGGCCGCGAGCGGAGTGAAGCGATTTTTTTCCGTTCTTATGACATGGCCCGACCAACACGAGACAAACGTTGCGCTTGAGCGGGGCTTGGTCACAGCCGACGATCTAATTCAACTACAACTCGCAGCTTGGCAATGCTATTTTTATCCTGCCTCTGTCATCTATGGGTTGAGTCACAGAATTGGGCACATTCTTGGCGGGACATTTGGCCTTCCTCACAGTGCCACCTCGTGCATCACTCTAGCACCCGTAGTAAGGGCTTGCTCTGATTTTTACGGAGATAAGCTTCGAGTTTTTACTCCGGGTGCAATCGATCCGGCATCTGCGCTAGCCAACCAAATATCGCTTCTCGTCCAAACTCTCAAACTTCAAAGTCGGCTCCGTGATTTTGGTCTTGAGCGGTCAAAACTTTCAGAAGTCGCATCCTTGCTGACGTCCAACTACGCGAACGAAGTTTCGGACTTAGGCATCGACCCTTCCGAGAAGCTGAATACGCTACTAGAGGGCATGTGGTGACGAAACATTCACACAGACTAGCCCCAGACTTCAGACGAGGTGCCAAAACCCTCCATGAAATGCGGGAGGAACTCGACACCGGCCGGACAACGGCCGTAGCGCTAACTCGACTTGCACTGGATGAAGCCGAACGTAGCCGTGTCGCTCTCAATGCATACTCGGTAATCGCCACCGAAACTGCTTTGGAGGCCGCTGCTGCAAGCGATAGACGCTATAGCAACGGTACGGCTCGATTGCTCGAAGGGTTGCCCATAGCGGTCAAGGACATAATTGATACCGAAAACATCGAAACCCGTTATGGATCGGCAGCTTACATAGGTCATCGGCCATCTCACGACGCCGACATTGTCCGGGTGTTGAAGGATAAAGGCGCGATCATAATCGGGAAAACGACAACCCACGAATTTGCGTGGGGAGTAACGACCTCTAGTCCCAGATTCGGTGATACGCTCAATCCGCACGATCCGAATTGCATCCCCGGGGGTTCGAGTGGAGGAACCGCAGCGGCGATTGGATTTGGAGCCATTGCTGGTGGTCTGGGTACAGATACGGGCGGCTCGGCTCGGATTCCGGCGTCGTTATGTGGCGTAGTTGGGTTCAAACCAACGTATTCCCGCCTCTCCACGAACGGGATTTTTCCCCTTGCGCCCACACTGGACCATCCAGGCATCCTCGGTAAGACCGTTGGAGACGTGACGCTTCTAGCAGAAGCCCTTGGTCTGAGTTCTGGCTATGAGCCGACTTTGCGCGGTCAGATTGGCGTGATTGACACGATCGCGAATGTCCCGGTTGAGGAATGCGTCGCGGTGGCATTTGATCATTCAATCGAATTGCTTTCCGGCGATCTTGAAATTGAACGCATTGGGTCATGCCCGTTGTTTGCTGACAAATTTCGGGTGTTTGCTGGCATAGTGCTCATGGAGGGGGGCATTACCCATTTTTCCCGGAACAGATTAGAGCTGATGGCTAGTTCGTATAACCATGAAACGATGACGCGCCTCCAACTGGCCAAAACATCCACCGTTGGCGAATATGCGCAAAATCTTCAAGCACGCTGGGATTTCATTACAGATCTCCATCAGCTTATGAAGCGTTTCAGATTTTTGATGACGCCCACTACACCTTGCGTCGCTCCTAAGCGTGGCATCGATATGATTAGGATCGGCGATTGGTCGGGAACCGTTCGCGAAGCGATGATGACCTACACATCACCCTTTAATATTGCTGGCTTTCCGGCAATTTCGATCCCGATGCCCGTCCTCGGCTCGGGATTACCCATCGGATTGCAAATTGTAGGACGCAGAGATGAAGACGATGCGCTCATCGCGCTGGCGCGAAATATCGAGGCTATACTGTCCAGGGACCCGTCTGAAACTCAACCAGTCGAAGTTTTGATCGAAATTCCGCCGGTACCTTAACGAGCGAACGAAAGTCAGATTGGAAAATTGAGCCGAAGAATACTGGCGTATCCGCGAAGGAGGACCACAGCGTGTCAGTAAGTTCTATTCTGGAAGAAAAGGGATCCCATGTAGTCACGTCTGGACCGCATATGTTGGTGAGCGACGCTTGCAAGGTCCTGCACGAACATCATATCGGAGCGTTGGTGATTGTCGACAGCGACCGGAGAATTCAGGGGATTTTTACTGAAAGGGACATCGTAGCCAGTATAGCTGAACACGGGATGGTCGCACTAGCTCAGCCTATTGAATCGTTTATGTGGACTAACGTGCACCGCTGCAAACCGACCACCGGCATTAATACCTTGATGGAAATGATGAATACACTGCGGGCACGTCATCTCCCGGTTGAAAACGACGGACATCTAGTTGGAATAATTTCGATCGGAGATGCCGTGAAGCACCACGTTCGTGCCATTGAATGCGAAGCAGAGTACATACGATCTTATATCGCGGGTTGACGATGGTCAGTGGTTGCCAAAGCCAAAGTCACCGTGTCTGCTTTGGGCGTTCCTGAACGCCGCCTGCTATAGCCAAACGCCCATTGCGAAGCTAACCTCTATCCATGCTCACTCGATCTCGGGGCCTCGATAGATGTTGCGACTTTACGATAGCCGCCTTTCTGGGAATTCCTGGAAAGTCCGCATACTATTAAACCAACTTCAGTTGCCGTACGAGCGTATCACACTCGACCTCGAAAAGGGTGATACCAACAGCGCCGAGTTCCAGAAAATTAGTCGGTTCGCACGAGTGCCCGTATTGGAATTGGCGGATGGCCGGACAATTGTTGAATCAGGCGCGATTTTGCAATACTTGGCTGCCGGCACCCCCTTTTTTCCCGATGATCAATATCTAAGGGCTGAAGTCACGAGTTGGATGTTTTTCGAACAAGCCGATCTTCAGCGGGCTATCGCGCTGCCGCGGGTATATCATTTGCGAGGGCTGGCCGATCGTATGTCTCAGCAAATAGAGCGATTTCATACGGATGGCTATAACGGGCTGGAGAAGCTTGAGCGTGGACTCGGAGGACGTCATTGGCTCGTCGACGATCGCTATACCATAGCGGATTTGGGCGTATTTGCGTATGTGGCACTCGCCTCGCAGGGCGGTTACGACATGACACGGTTTCCCGCGATTTTGCTCTGGCTGGCTCGCGTCAAGCAACAGGAAGGGTGGATTGAACTAATACAGACGTGATGGCTTGTAATTTGTCGAAGACTAACTCGAAGTAATACCCATACGCGGTCATCGTTCGGATTTACGCAACTATGTGTACAAGGTGGATGTCTTCCCAATTTGCAGTTCTCCCATAGACTTCCCTGGCTTGATAAAATCAAACTAAAAAAGGGGAATTCATCATGCACACCGCTTTGGAGACAGAAGTAAGACATACGCCGAACGTATTCGATATCGACCAGGTGATGATTGATCGACGAGCAAAAAGAGGTTTTCTTGACAAGCCGGTGCCTCTAGAGGTTGTTAAGGACATTCTGAATGTCGCCCGGTTTGCTCCCAGTTCGAGTAATACGCAACCTTGGCAGTGCTACGTGTTGAGCGGCGACGGCAAAAACCGGATTACCGCCAAGGCGGTAGAGGTCTTTCGTGCTGGACCCGAAAAACTAGCTCCAGAATATCCGTTTTTTCCTCAACCACTTCCCGATCCATTTCTTGGGCGGTTTAACACATTTCGAGGGCAATTAGGTGATGCTGTGGGTGTTCCTCGAAGTGACAAGTATGGCCGGATGCGGGATGTGGAACGTCAATTCCGCTTCTTTGAAGCGCCCATTGGCATTATATTCACGATGGATCGTCAACTGGAGTGGGCTAGCTTCATATGTTACGGCTGTTTTCTCCAGAACATTATGCTCGCAGCGAAAGCGAGAGGCATAGACACTTGCGCACAGCAGATCTGGTCGCTTCAAAATCCACTTCTGAGAGCTGAGCTTGGATTCGCAGACAAGGACATGGTTGTAGCCGGCATGTCTCTCGGGTTCGCAGACAATAGTCTTGCTGAAAATAATATGACGAACATGAAACTTGAGGTAGAAGAGTTTACGTCGTTCGTAAGCCTGTAAACATCTAGATACGTGCAGGCAATACTAGCGATGTGCAGGATGCTATAAAATGTGGGGCGTATCTGATGCATAAAGTGCGGCCACAGCCCATTGCAAGCCGACGTCCAGCTTTGACGCGGCTCTACTTCGTCGTATAGCTTGTTTCAATGCTGGATCTTAAAGACGTCTTCTATTTTGTCCAAGTTGTCGATAGTGGCGGCTTCACATCTGCCGGTCGCAGTTTGCGAATCCCTAAGTCCACACTAAGCCACCGGGTTCGCGAACTCGAAACAGTATTAGGCGTACGATTGATAAACAGAACCTCTCGTCAATTCGGCATGACGGACGTTGGGACAGAGTTCTATCAGTACGCCAGGCAGCTTCTGCACAGCGCGGATGTTGCCGAAGATGCGGTCCGTGAACGATTATCGGAGCCCAGCGGAACCATCCGAATGACAACTGCCGTGGAGATTGCCCAGTTTGCCCTGCGCGATCTCATACCAGTATTCTTAAACAAATATCCTCGCGTACGGATTGTCGAAATCTCTACCGACAGATTAGTGGATATCGTTGCAGAAGGCTTCGACCTTGCATTACGTGGGCACGTGGCTCCCTTACAAAACTCCACGTTGGTACAAAGAACTATTACGACTGTACCTTGGTATCTATTCGCAAGTCCGCAATACCTTGAGGTAAACGGCGTTCCCCACACCCCAAACGAACTTTCTCAACACTCTACAATTGCCATTGTGAGAAGCGGCCCGTCCATATGGACTCTGCAGAATCGCGAAGGAATGGAAAGTTCGATCCCTTTAGAACCCCGTTTTATAAGTAACAACATGGTATCGTTAAAGGAAGCCGCCTGTGCCAATCTTGGAATAGCAGCGCTTCCTGGCTACATCTGCCGTGACGAGTTAAAAGCGGGCAAGCTTCGCCAGATACTTCCCGGTTGGATTGCCGCCGATGCGCGAATGTCTGCATTGATTCCCTATCGAACAGGGTTGCTTCCTGCAGTTCGTTCACTCGTTGATTTTCTTGCGGTTGAAGTTCCAAAGACGACGGCCTATACCCCCCTCGCCTAGAACAGAAACGGATACTAATTCCGAGATTGGTGTCTTGGCTAACTAATTTTGCTTGTCTGCATTCCGTCTAATTGATCCTAAAGTGGTTTCGACAACGCTATCGTTGCTCTTGGCACTAGCGTGGCCTCCCCAACTGAAATTTGTTCAGACGAAGTTTTCAAAAAGTATCGTCTAGTTCTTTGGACGCTGTGTTTTGAAACTCACGGCTGTTGGAGGCTTAGCACCCATTCTATGATTCCGAGTAACAACTGGCTTGAGTGTGACTGCTTTAGCAACGGAACATGCAAAGCATTCACCAAGGGAAAATTCTGGGGTCAAAAGGTTCTATTGCAATGCGGATCTGGAAACCTCGCTCGGAAGTTTTCTTAAACATTTGGAGGAGTGAGCGTCTATGTCAGACCATGAACGAAAACTGGGAACATGTCCGCCGGGGGAGACTCCGTACTCCGCCTATATCCAGACAGAAGCTCTTCACTCACTTCAAAACCTGGTCAGCGATAGTCCTGCAGAACCTGCGTTCATTGTGAATGTGCAGGTGAGCGAACTTTATTGGGCTCTTATTACCAAAGAACTGCAAACCGCTCAGCGAAAACTCCGCGAAGATAATATTGCAGAGACAAACCGTGTTTTTCACCGGATTGTAAATCATATGGTGGCATTGAATGCGAATTGGCGTTCACTATCTTGGTTAACTCCGTCCGAGCTGATGCCCATTCTCCGCGGGCTTCAATCTACCCATGGCAAGGACAGCGCACTCCAGGGTTGGTCGTTCCGTCACATGGTTTTCCTGATGGGGATCAAACAGCGACATCAGCTAGATTATTTCGCAAGCCAGCCAAAACGGATGGCACAATTATCTGCCGCACTTGAAGAGCCTAGCATCTATGACGATGTTCTAGCTGCTCTTGCCCGAAGTGGAGCAGCCGTGCCGCAGTCTCAAATCGCACGCGACTATGCGGAACCCTATGTAGCAGATTCCAACGTTGCCGCGGTCTGGCATCAAATCTATATCAAGAACGATCCTGCTGATCATTGGAGAGCAATGGCAGAACTTCTGGCCGATATTGCGGTGGAGTTCACCAATTGGAAGTACCTTCATTTGATGGCGACGCGACGGACGTTCGGAGGACGCCCAGCATATCACGGAGAAGATGCTATCGGGTGGCTGTTACCAACGATGGAAGAAATTCCTTTCCCCGAAGTTTGGGCGGCCCGTGGCATGGTTGACTAATACCATTTTTGCAAATGCTGGCATAACGGAACGCTCGCCATGTTGGCGTGTTGGGCCGGCACACGGGTGCCGGCCACCCATGACGCATTGATCAGCTTTCGAGGATGGAGGCACTTTCCCCATGGACAAATCGACACTTGAGATGATGCTCGCGAAGGCGAACAATAGCATAGCAGACCCATCCAGACTGACCGAGCGAAACACCAACGGTTACGAGCAAGGGCGGTTTACACTTTTCCATTCCGCAATGTCCTTCTGTTCACAGAAAGTGCGTGCCACACTGGTGCAAAAGGGCGCGGCTTTCAAATCCTGCGATATGGTCATCATAGGCAACAGGATGGCATCATCGGGGAAGCTAATTCCGGCTGAGAATTATCATCCCGATTACGTGCGGTTGAGGTTGATTGGTGGCAAACTGCTAAGTACTGATCTCGCGGCCAACTATACGGGTGTGTCGTCGGTCTCAACTCAAGGTTTTGATGCCTGTGCGGTGCCGACGCTCGTGGATCTTTTCACAGGCGAAGTGATAGTCGACTCGCTACGCATTTGCCTGCATGTCAACGGGACTGTTTCGAACTCGCCTTCACTGGTGCCAAACGACCCATTGTTGCTTGCACAAATGAAAGCGCAATTGGATGCGGTCGACAACACTCCACACCCTGCGTTGTTGTACGGATTTCATCCTGAGGACGACCGGCGGCCCCAAATACTTCAAGAACTGATGCTGTCCGTGTACGACGATAAGGTTGAAGCGCTACAGGAGCTTGCCGCCGACAATTCGGCCGACCATGAACTGGTTGCCGCATACCATGCGAAAATAAAGAAGGAAAAAGGGGGCAAGAATGTCAGTCGTGATCCCTCTTTCCAGCATGCTGCGCGTTCAAGGGCCCGCGAAATAATCGTCCAGTTGGATCGAGACCTCCAAGCAAACGGCGCTGAGTGGCTGTGTGGTACCACGGTCACCCTTGCTGATCTATTTTGGGGAGTGAGTTTAGTAAGACTTGAATACCTTGGGCTTGGTAGTCTGTGGGGTGATCTGCCGAGAGTGCGTACCTATTTCTCGAATGTCGCTGAGCTTCCATCCATCCAACAAGAAGCAATCGAATCGACGTTGATGAGTATGCCCCCGTCCAAGCACTTGCGATCTGCATAATTCACGTCAGCATGACATGAAGCTGGCGAATTCAGCGCCCGTACGCAAGACGATGTCGCCACCTTTGAAGACTATAGTCGGCTACAAAAGGGGAATGGACTTGAACACGAGAATGAACCTAACCTGCCGGGATCTTGAGGACAAGATATCGGTGGACCAAGCGATCATCCAAAGACGAGCAAAACGCGGATTTTTGGATACGCCAGTATCAATGGAAACCGTCAAGGACATCTTATCAGTCGCTAGATACGCACCAAGTTCTAGTAACATCCAGCCTTGGAAATGCTTTGTTTTGTCAGGCAAAGCAAAAGAGAGGATAAGTTCCAAAGCCGTTGATATTTATCGGGCCGGTCCTGAAAGGCTTACGCCCGAGTACGCATTTTTCCCGTCAACACTCGATGAGCCGTACTTTGCCAGATTCAATGTTTTTCGTGGTCAATTGGGAGACGCCGTCGGTGTGCCGCGAAGTGACAAGTATGGACGGCTAAAAGACAATGAACGTCAGTTTAGATTCTTCAATGCTCCTATCGGGATCATATTCTCGATGGATCGTCGCCTGGAATGGTCAAGTTTCATTTGTTACGGCTGTTTCCTCCAGAGCGTAATGCTTGCCGCGCGGGCCAGAGGGCTTGATACCTGTACTCAGCAGATCTGGTCCCTGCAAAATCCGTTGCTCCGGTCGGAACTTGGAATACCCGAATCTGATCTGGTTGTTGCGGGTATGGCCCTTGGATATGCCGATAATGATCGGCCGGAAAACAATATGGAAAACTACAAACTCGAAGTTGAGGAATTCACCTCCTTCTTCAATGAATAAAGTCTCGTCCTCAGAGAACCTCTCATCCGTATGCACAATGCGCACACGGGTGAGAGCACTACTCAACGCATGTCGCCTCGGATAGGAATATTGCGGCCCTATGGAGCATAGAACCACAACGCTCAACGCGAAAACACTAGTCGTCGGAAAGCCCAAACACACACCATAGATCGCAGCAAATCGTTCCTGAACTTCAGTCATGACCTGTTTCACGACTTCTAACGTTTCTCTCACTGGCCAACAGATCCTGCGAACACATAAACCAATGTATACTTTTGCGACGTTGAAAAATAACCCACCTTGGAAGCCTATTTCACAGTAGGGAAATCATCTTCTTTGTCGATCGATTGTCTTGTCGCATCCCGACAGCCAATCTTTGGTCTCGTGTTGACGCTTCAACAGCCAATTTTCCCGAGATCTATCTTCGATGTTAGAGGCCATCTGAACTTCCGCTAGTGACGGCGCCGGCAGCGCGAGCCAAAACAAGGCGCGCACGCAAAAGGAAAGCTATGGGTTTAAAAACTGTAGTTTTGTTGGTTGACAGTTCTCCCGACACGTTTGTCAGGGCCCAGTATGCGGTGCAGTTATGCCTCCGTCATAGCGCTCATTTGGTAGCACTTTGTGTAACTGCTCCTAAGTCGAGCTGCAACAATTCGGAATCTTTTGTGCGTGGCTAAGAGGCCATGCAGCGCTTGATAAAACACCATCGGTGTGACGCCGTACGCAATTCAATGATCGCACACAAACTGTTTCTATTCGCAACGGAAGGTCAAAATATAACATATGAGTATCATTGGATTGAAAGAGATGAGGTCTACAGAAGCACAATCTTGACTGCTCTGCATGCCGATTTGATTGTTATGGGAACGCCCCCGCCGAATTTTATTTCAGGCATTTGGTCGCTCAAGTCGATACTGTCAAAAGCTGAGCTTCCTGTAATCGTGGTACCTCCATTGTGGGTGAAGAAGGAACCACCAAATAGAATACTCGCAGGCTGGAATGGTAGTTCAATTCCCCGGCAGCTCATTACTGGATTACTCCTACTGCTGGCAGACAGTGTCTCAATAGACCTTATCGCCAACGACAGATCTGGCAAGATCGCAGGTGAACAACCTGGTGGAGACCTTGCCCTCTATATGGCAAGACACGGTGCCAAGGTTTCGGTACAAATGCCTACTGGATACGTGCGTAGCAGTTCGCTCTTTGGCATGGCCGAACATCACAACTTCGACTTGGTAGCGTTCGCTGCATCTAGGCTTTCTTGGATTGACGCCTTCCCTTTTGGGATCGGCCAGCCGTATTTATCAGCTGCCGCTAAAGTGCCATTTCTTATTGTCCCATAGCGCAAACGGCTATGTGGAGATGCGAAGAAGAATGAAAGACGCCAGCCCGGCGATAGGGCGCGCTCCCGGATACCTGGACGGTTCCAGTATCACGCATTGGTCGCAAAACCCAAAGCAACATTAGGCTATTATCGTTGAGGATTTCCAACGACGTGTTTGGCTGGATCGGCTTTCGCTTATCCCGTTTCTGCCAACGGCGAGATGGCTCTCTGCCATCCACTTGCCGTGTCCGCCGCAGCGACCCGATGGGGTGGCAATCACATGGGTGCAGGAAGAAATTCGATCAGTGCTTTCGTGACGGCTGCAGGCTGCTCTTCAGGGATCCAATGGCCAGAACCTTCCACGACCACGCCCCGCACGTTTTTTGCGACGTGGCGGATATGGTTGCCATACTCCAGTCCCATGCCCCCAACTCCACTCATGGCAAGAACCGGCATCTGTAGCTTTTCGATGGAAAATAATCTGTTAGCTTCCACGTCTTTGGGAAATGCACGATAATATTCAAAACCAGCCCGAAGTGCCCCCGGTTGAGCATATGAGCGTCCGTAAAACTCATCGGCTTCGTTGTCGAAGGCGCGCGAATTAACGCCCTCGGCAGTGTGGAACCATTTGAGATATTCGAGTTCACGGCCTGCGATAAGCATTTCCGGAACATCGCGGACAGAGTGGAAGCGAAAATGCCAAGTACGAGGGCCCTGGATCAGTTCGTCCCAAGGCTCAATGCCGGGGAGAGGAACATCCAGAATCGCCAGTGTCTCAACGTCATTGGGATGTTTGGCCGCATAAGCATAGACGACCATGCCGCCCATGTCATGGCCGACGAGGTTCACCGACGGACCGATGCCCAGATTGCTCACCAGCTTTCGAACGTCCTCGGCTATCGAAGCCTTATCATAGCCGGCCAGAGGTTTGGCGGTGTCGCCCAGACCACGTAGATCCGGCGCGAGAACTGTATACCCTTTAGCCGCCAATTGCGGCATCACATGACGCCACATGTATGATGTGGTACCCCAGCCATGCAGCAGCACTACTGTTTGCGGCCCACCCTGCGCCAAAAGGTAGTGATAAGCGACCCCCTCCACGTCCGACTTGCCATCGATAATCGTGCCATTTGCTGCCGGCACTGCCGATATACCCGCAAACGTTCCAATTATAAGGGCCACTAAAAAGTAAAAGCGCATTGCAGACTCCAGACATTCGAAAAATGAGGCCCACAGAGCCTAAAAACGCCCTCCAAATCTATAGAACCATGGTTTGCCCACTCTCCGTCGAGGGTGAACCGCAACGTTCGCACATGATCTGCTGAATATGTATGTGTGCTGCGATGACAACGGTCGGCTTTGCAGTTGGTTTGATCTACTGTAGTTTAATTGCCGAGAGATCACGAGGCGCATTCACCCGCTATACGTTGGATCTTCGCGGCAGTATGTGGATATTCCGGCGAATTGAAGATGCCGATCGCGATGCGCCGACGGGTTCGTCAGATGCATCCTCCAGTAGCGCATGCAACACATCTTCGGTCACCTCGAGGATCTCCATTGTCTCGGCCTCGCTGAAACCTTCAATGGCAGTCAAAAGAAGTGCTTGACGCGCTGTCGTAGACGACTTGAATCCAGCAAACACTTGCTTTCTCTGCCCAATTTCGGACCCATCTACCGAATTAAAAAATCTGAGAAAGAGCTTGCACAGGCCCACGCGATCAGAACTGGTGTGTGGGAAAATCTCTATGTCGTGAATGAGACTCTCCAGAGTGGCAGCTACATAGGCGTCGCCCCGATATTGTGAACCCGCGATGGCGTGCGCAAAGCGCCGAAGACAAGGCAAGTGCGGAGTTATACGAGCGGACAATGACATTGATTTGGAGTCCTGTGACACCGGAATTAAACAGTGCGGCAAACCGCTTACTATGAAAACCAGGTTCTGGAGCTTAGACCTGTTCACCAGTGGTGCGTGCCTGGCTCAAGATGTATTCGTAAAGAGGACTTCGGTATCAGTCAGCCAACGATCAGATCGCTATACTCTGGATGTTGACCCGCGAATTTTACCATGAACGTACAAGTTGGCATTACCTTGCGGCCACTCTCGCGTATTATGTCGAATACCCCCCTCGCCAACTGTGAACAGATGCCTTCGCCCGAATATTGGAATGGCACTTCCGTGTGGGTTAAAATCACAATATGACCCTCAGTCCTGTAATACGCCGCGGCAATGAGACCGTCGGCTATCGGCATCTCGTAACGGTTGAAAGTGGGGTTGTCTTCAACAATGGCATTGGCGAGCATTTCTTACTCCAAGATTGGCGGCTGTAAGTCCCCATAGTCTATCGACCGAACTTCAAGCGGCTATTGTGGATGGATTGAGTGGCGGGGAATTTGACGATTATGGAATCCGCTCGTCAGGCCAGCTATCCTACTTGATTGCTGGCTACGCTATACTTTCGTCTAGGTTCAGCTTCTCCCGATTGGATTGTTTCGAGATGCCCGAGCGTTCTGCAGAATTGCATCGAGTAAAAAGCCTATCGCTTCGTGTGTCATCTGCTCTTGCGATGCTGATGAAACTCTGCTCAAGCATCTCAGGTGAATTTGAGCGTAGAGCAGAGTAGCCATCCAGTTCGAGATGGCTCGGGTCACGTCGGCCTGAATGCCAAATTGTTCACAGTCGTTCATGATTTGCTTCGCAATTCGCACTGACAACCGACGAGGACCGTATTCAAAAAATGCGCTGGCCAACTCCGGAGCCGCCGCCGATTCCCACACCGTCAAGCGGTACAGGAACAACAGATCGGACGTTTCGGACAGGGATACGATCTGTCGACCATGTTCCATCAGCACGGTGCCTAGATCAATCGCGTTGTCGTCCTTGTGTATGCGCAACTGGAGTCCTTGTTCGACAACATCAGATACGATCGCGCCGAATATCCCAATCCTATCCGTAAATTCTTCGTGCACTGCGGTCATACTGCACGACGACTCAAGGGCAATGCACTCTACCGAGGTGCCGACATAACCATTGACTTGGAACAACCGCATGGACGTTTGCAGAATGGTCGTCCTGATATCCGAAGATTGAAGACTGTCCTCAAACGGAATTTCGTTTCGTCCTGTCAATGACCTCAAATTCAGTTGCACGCCGCCTCTAGCCTCCGGAACATTCAGTTACCCGCATTTTGTACAGCGGTATGTGCCGTCATCCCGCGCACGCAGACTATCCTACCAAGTGTGAAGCCGTGCTATTCTTCTGGTTAGAGTGGCCTGGATTGCGGCTGGGAAGTCTGGGTTTCGTCATCCGCTCGCCGATTTTCATCCCTGATGACCGGGAGCCAACACTAAGTTTCATCCGATCCTTGGCACTACAATTCTGGAGTGTTGATTGGCGGCACCTGAACTGTTTATCGGCATTCTCGAATTGACTACAGCACCCAGCCAGCTGATGCAGCCGACTTAACCCATGGTTCAAGGGCACGAGAACTTCTCGGTGTTCCACCTATTCGTCGGGCATAAGAAGCCTATACCACAGGCCGATTCCGCCTCCATCTCAAATCGACGACTAATGCAATCACGAAACGCTACTCAGCAGGAGATTGACATGAGCTTCGACAACACCCCACTCGCCGGCAAGGCGGGAATCGACGAGTCGGTTCCATCGCGCTACGCGGTACAGGTCGGCGACATTGACGTAATGGTGATCAGCGATGGAGTATTAACGCCGCCAGCTGAATCCATGGCAACCAACGCTGACCCAGCAATCCGCGGTGCCTGGCTGGACGAAAGACTCCTTGCTCACGACGCGTTCGACTGGCCGCTAAATGCAGTCGTAGTGCGCATCGGCGACCAGACCATCCTTATTGACAGTGGGATAGGTGAGGAATACCCCGACTTCCCGCGCGCCGGGCAGCTCGGCCATCGACTGAAGGCGGCCGGGGTTGATCTGGCGGCCGTGACCGATGTGGTGTTGACCCATATGCACTTTGACCACGTAGGCGGACTGCTCGTAGACGGCGTGAAGGATCAACTGCGTCCGGACCTGCGAATCCACGTATCGGCGGCCGAGGCCGAGTTCTGGAAGGCCCCCGATTTCTCTCGTACCGGAATGCCACCTGAACTTGCGGAGTTGGCAAGACGAGCGTCACTGCAATTCCTCGACGAGTATCGCAGCCAGCTCCATACGTTTGATCAAGAGTCCGAGGTGGCACCAGGCATAGTCGTCACCCGCACTGGCGGCCACACTCCCGGACACAGCGTTGTCCGCATGGCATCCGGCGGCGAACGGCTAATGTTCGGCGGCGACGCCATATTTCCTGTGTCGTTTGAGCACCCCGAGTGGCACAATGGATTCGAACACGATCCGGAGGAGGCAACCCGCGTTCGGCTCCGTCTGATGCGCGAGCTGGCAGAGACTGGCTCGTGGCTGGTATCGACGCACATACCCTTTCCGTCTGTCGGTCGCGTGGCGGCCCATGGTGATTTGTTTCGTTGGGTTCCAGCCTGGTGGGACTACTGACCGCTGTTAGGTTGGCCATCACATCATGATTGTCTGTTCATGCAACGTATTCACTGATCAGGATGTCCGCTTCGCTATCGAGGTGGAGCGGACACGCTCGATCAGTAAGGTTTACGGCTGTCTCGGCTGCAGCGCTCGTTGCGGCCGCTGCGCCCGCACCATCCGCCGCATCATAGACGAGGCGCTCGGCACCGACGAAACGCCATAGCCCTACACTCAGGTATCCCTATACCAGAGTATAGAACGCACACGTCCTGCGCACGATGGTCGAGACCCCTTGAGTTTTGCAAAGTGAAAACCCGCAACCCGGTACGAGGAAGATCGAAGATGACCACCCATTTCGCGCTTTCAAGTTTAATGACGTTGATCTTGAGGCTTTGGGGCGTTGATGCAGCGCTGACGCCGGAAAGACGGGAGCTTTCGGACGACTTAACATTTGCGGCGGCTCGGCTAGCCAATGCGCGCAGCCGCCGAAGATTCATCTCGTCCGAAAAGTGCCGCGACCGTATGCCGGAAATCGGGCAGCAGGGAGAAACCCGTTGAGACGCGAACGTCCGATCTATACGCCAAAGACGGGCGTTGAACGCTGGTTTGACACCCGCATGCCGCTGCCGAGGATGGTGTACGATTCCTTCATAGTCTACCCGGTTCCGCGTAACCTGAACTACGCCTACTCATTCGGCGGCATCCTCACCGTCATGCTGGTTTCTCAGATACTGACAGGCGTCGTGCTGGCGATGCATTTTGCTCCCGATACGGGACTGGCCTTTATTTCAGTCGAGAAGATCATGCGTGACGTGAACTCCGGCTGGCTGCTTCGCTACCTGCATTCGAACGGAGCGTCTTTCTTCTTCATTGCCGTCTATATCCACATCGGAAGGGGCCTCTATTACGGCTCGTTCAAGTCGCCGCGAGAGCTTCTCTGGGTGCTCGGCTGCATGAATTTTTTGTTGATGATGGCGACTGCATTCATGGGCTACGTCCTGCCTTGGGGACAGATGTCGTTTTGGGGTGCCACCGTCATCACCAACTTCTTCACCGCCATTCCGGTGGTCGGCGACTGGATTCAGCAATTGCTCCTGGGTGGTTTTTCAGTCAACAATCCGACGCTCAATCGCTTCTTTGCGCTGCACTATCTTCTGCCATTCATGCTTACTGGCGTGGTGGCCTTGCATATCTGGGCATTGCACGTGGTGGGCCAGAACAATCCTATTGGCATTGACGTCAAATTGCCCACGGACGTCGTTGACTTCACCCCCCACGCAACGGTCAAAGACGCGCTTGGAATTGTCGTCTTCTTGCTCGTTCTGGCCTATTTCGTCTTTTACATGCCGAACTTTCTCGGCCACCCCGACAATTATACTGTAGCTGACCCGCTGAAGACGCCTGCGCACATTGTGCCTGAATGGTACTTCCTTCCCTTTTACGCGATTCTGCGTGCGATCACTTTCAGCGTCGGACCGATCGACTCCAAGCTCGGCGGGGTATTGGCCATGTTCGCCGCCATTGCCGTTTTGTTTTTCGCGCCGTGGCTCGATACCACGAAGGTACGTTCGGCGGTCTATCGACCATTATACAGGCTTTTTTTCACGCTTTTCGTTGCCAATGGCCTTTTCCTCGGCTGGCTCGGATCGCGGCCCGCGGAAGGCACCTACATCGTCCTGTCCCAGTTGGCGACGCTTTATTATTTCGCATTTTTCATCGTCATCATGCCGCTTCTGGGGCTGATCGAGAAGCCGCGGCGGTTGCCGAACTCGATTACAGAAGCAGTCCTTGCGAAGAGCAATGCGGTCGAGAAATCTAGTTGATCATCGGCCGCGAGGGCCGAAAGAAGGAGAAATGTTATGAAAATCGTGATCATCGGTGGAACAGGGCTTATCGGGTCAAAAACCGCTGTACGTCTGCGCAATAAAGGCCACGAGGTTGTTGCCGCGTCACCAAACACGGGGGTCAACACCATCACCGGCGAGGGTCTGACTGAAGCATTAGTCGGTGCGCAAGTCGTCATTGACCTGGCAAATGCGCCCTCTTGGGAAGATAAGGCCGTTCTCGAATTTTTCGAAACATCGGGCCGCAATCTGCTTGCCGCCGAAGCCGATGCTGGCGTGAAACTCCACATTGCCCTGTCAATTGTGGGAACCGACCGACTGCCGGAGAATGGCTACTTCAGAGCAAAACTTGCCCAGGAACGCCTCATCAAGGAATCGCCGATCCCCTACACGATCGTCCATTCAACCCAGTTTTTTGAGTTCCTGAAGGGCATTGCTGATGAAGCAACGGTCGGCACAATCACCCGGTTGTCTCCTGCAGCGTTCCAGCCCATCGCATCGGACGATGTTGCCGATACAATGGCAGAAGTCGCCTTGGGGAACCCGCTCAACGGTATGATCGAGATAGCGGGTCCTGAGCGTGCTCCCATGAATGTAATCATTGCCCGCTATCTGAAAGCGGCCAACGACCCGCGTACGGTCGAGGCAGATGTCCATGCTCGTTATTTTGGATCTGAGCTCAACGATCAATCGATCGTGCCGGGCAACGGTGCGCGGATCGGGAAGATCGGCTTCGAAGACTGGTTCCGCCAGTCTCAACAGCCGAAGTGATTCAATTCATCCGGTGACCCGTCTGAGCGGTCATTAGGATGAAGTTCCCCAGCCAGAAGCTTTGTTCACATTATTCAAAAAAGGATTTCTACGATGAAGGCAGTTTTGCTAACACTTTTTGTATCTGCGGCCACTTGCCTGCATGGCGGTATTGCGTTTGCCGCCGAAGATACCGCAAAGGTCACCCCGCTCACACGAAAGGACCTTCCGAATTATCCCGGCAAGGAGGGGCTGATGATATCAGTCGAGTATGGGCCGGGAGGTTCTTCACCCATTCACAAACACGAAGCAAATGCGTTTGTCTATGTTTTGGAGGGCTCGATCGTGATGCAGGTCAAAGGAGAAAAAGCAGTCACCTTGTCGCCTGGGGAAACCTATTACGAAAGTCCTTCCGACATTCACTTGGTGAGCCGAAATGCGAGTAAGACCAAACCGGCGAAATTCATCGTTGTGCTGCTTAAGAACAAGAACGCTCCAGCTGTCATTCCGGTGAAGTGACATTTCGCAGGGAGGAAACGATGAAAATCACCGTCATGGGGGCGACTGGGCAAATTGGAACCCATCTCGTAGAAAAACTTGAAAAGGGAGGTGTCGACGTTGTCGCCGCCTCCACTTCACTGGGGATTAACAGCGCGACGGGGGAAGGCCTTGGGGACGTTATTTCAGGGGCTGATGTCGTTATCGACGTCACCAACGCGGCGTCCTTTGGTGACAACTCTGCGCTTGACTTTTTCAGGGCATCTACCAGGAATCTTCTGGCCGCCTCAAGAGATGCTGGTGTCAAACACTACGTTGCGCTTTCAGTGGTAGGAACACCGCGCCTTGTCGAGAGTGACTATTTCCGCGCGAAGATGGTGCAGGAAAACCTCATTCGGGCAGCGAGACGGCCCTATACCATTCTTCGTTCAACGCAATTTTTTGAGTTCATCGGCGGCGTGATCGACATGGGCGCGGACGGAGATGGCTTTCGGCTTCCTTCGGCGGCGGTCAGACCGATAGCTGCTGAAAATGTCGCAGAAATGTTGGCTGAATTAGCGGTGAAAGCACCAAAGAACGATACCGTAGAGATTGGCGGACGCGACCAGTTCGGCCTCGACGAAATCGCCCGAATGCATCTCGCAGCTAATGAAGATACCCGCCAGGTGATAACCGACGACAGCGCCCGGTACTACGGCGTCGAACTCAATGACGACACGCTGCTGCCGTTCAAGGGAGCACGCGTGGGTTCGTTGCAGTACATCGATTGGCTAACCCGCTCTATGGCCAATTGAGCAAGGAGATAACTGCAATGGATGCCCAAGTCAGAGACAACCGGGAAAAGCATCGCTTTGAACGCCAGATACATGATGGGATGTGGGCAGCTGCATACTACCGACTGGAGGACGAACAGTTTGTGTTCTTTAAGGTCGAAGTTCCCGAATTTGCCAGTCAGGGTATAGGCGCGGCATTAATCGAGGGGGTGTTCGATATACTCCGTGAGGAAGGCAAGAAAGCAGTCATAAGATGCTCGTTCATGCACAGTTTCTTGCAAACGCATCCAGAATATAATGACCTCGTTGACTCCGCTCTATCGTCTCGAAAACAAAAAAATGGCTAATCCATGCATATAGGCCGGCAATATAGCGTCAACGACTTCCTTGCTTGGACGAGAAAGGAGACCCAATGGTTAATTGGCTGGGCTTTGTTTGCAACTTTGTTCCTTCACGTTTCGACATTGAATTTCCTGACAGTGCCAGCGCCGATACTGACAATCGTCGGGGCGGCACTAGCGATTAGCCTCGCATTTAAGAGTCAGCAATGTTTTGCACGATGCACCAACGCCCTGACGCTATCGGAGCAACTCAATGGCAGTAGCTTCATCCTGGCCGAAAGGCTGATCTCTGCAACGTGCGAGCTGGGTGATGTTCCTTCGGGTGCACGATTGGAAGATATGTTCTATCGCCATTTCGCTTGGCTCACTTCTCTACGCTTTTATTTGCGAGACAGTAGATCTTGGGAGAATAGGTTCGATGCCGGCAACATTCGTTTCCTTGCCAAAATCCCAAGCCCTGAAAGCACTTCCGCACTTGACGACGAACTGAAAAACTACTTGTCGGATGACGAAGTGCAGAAAATAATGGCGTGTTCGGGTGACAAAGAAAGCCTCATTCTTGACTGGCAATACGAAGCACTCAGAAAACTACGCAAGCAAAATCTTATCAGCGAGTACATGTTCATTGGGCTGATAGCCCGACTTGATGATCTTTCCCGATTGCAGGGCGGACTGAAGCTAATCAAAAACTATCCCTACCCCCGCAACTACTATTCGATAGCCGTTATTTTGGTAAAAATGTTTGTCGCCATCATTCCTTTTGGCCTATTTCCGTTTGCCTATGAATTGGGAAAGTCTGCCGGCATCGCGGATTGGACGGCTTGGCTGAACGTCCCATTCAGCGTTGCTGTCGGTTGGGTTTTCGTTTCGTTGGAAAAAGTCGGAGAGAACTCATCGAACCCATTTGAGGGCAATGCCAACGATGTACCAATTTCGTCCATCGCACGGAGAATCGAGATAGCAATGCGGGGCATGATGGGCGAGTCAAACGACCTGCAACCTATTGTGGCAAAGAGTGATATCCTATTTTGAGTTGGGTTCATTGAGAGATGAACATCATTTGATCACCGCGGATTGTCGTGACGTATATCCTTGGGAATCGACTGCCAGGCTCGAAGCAATTGGGTGACAAAAGGTGTCTGCATTTTGCGCATCAGGTTGCTCCGGTGTAGCTTGACTGTGATTTCCGTTATGTTGAGATCGAACGCGATTTGCTTGCTTAGCTTTCCTCGTACAACGGCCTCCATTACCTGGCGCTCACGAGGAGTGAGCGTGAGATATCGTGCCACGTTAGTGTCGCTTTCGAGCTGTTCGGCGCGTTTTTCCCTGTCGATTTCGATAGCTTTGCTTACCGCGTCCAGCAATGTTTGGTCACGAAACGGCTTGGTGAGGAACTCGACTGCGCCGGCCTTCATCGCCTGCACTGTCATCGGAATGTCGCCGTACCCCGTAAGGAAAACAATCGTTGCGGAAATGCCGCTTGCGGCCAGCCGGGCCTGAAAGTCAAGACCGCTCAAGCCCGGCATGCGAACATCGAGGATTATGCAACCCGGTCGGTTGAGGACGTTGGCGTCCATGAGCGCTTGTGTAGATCCGTATCCGGCCGCTTGAATCCCGACAGATTCCAACAGATCGCATATGGATAGTCGTAGCGATTCGTCATCATCAACCACCAACACGATAGGCTTTTGTTCAGAACGCGCTTGCTTTTGCTGAGCGCTAATGGGGGTGCCTGTAAATATGTTCATTTCAACCTCCGATACTGGCACAGCCTATGCTGCAGATCGCGACGCACCACCATTCCTCTCATGACAAGCTCCGTAGGTTTAACGCGACATTGTAGGCGTTTCGCATCACTGGTCGACTAAACGAAGTTTTAGGTTGACGCCGCCGCCAATCGTTTCATTGCGGCTTGTACCGCCGAGGTTGCCAAATCGTTTTCTGGTTACAAACGGGATGTTGAGTTGCGACAAGCACGGTACGCGCCGGAATTTGTAGAAGATTGACGAACCGCCGCGAGTATAACCGTAGGATTTCGAGTCCAAGACCTAAACTAAAGTATACGCTCTTTCGCATCCGAGTTTCGGCTATGGTTGCCGAGAAGGGTAAACTACAATTTCAGCGATGATGACGAGCAGTCTGTGTGACCATCGGCATTGTCAGCGCGAATTTAGTTTGATTGAGACGATTCAATGACGCAAAACACACAAGTTAAAGTGGAAACGTCGGTCGAGCCAATCATATACGTGGTTGACGACGATGAAGAAATGCGATGCGCCTTGCTAGACCTCTTCATGGTTACAAAGAAGCGGGCATGCGCCTTTCCCAACAGCGGCGAATTCCTCCGATCAGCTGACATAAGCGTCCCGGGTTGTGTCGTCGTCGATCTTCGCATGCCTGGTGGAACAGGATTGGATCTGCAAAATGAGTTAAATTCGATTGGTAGCAGGTTGCCGGTGATTTTCCTCACTGCCTATGCCGATATTCCAACGAGCGTGAAAGCGATGAAAGCTGGGGCGACGGACTTTATCACGAAACCCTTCGTCAATCAGGAGCTCTTGGAAGCAGTCGACCACGCCCTACAATTGGACACGGAGCGACGAAAATGTGACGCGGAGCAAATCCGTATCCGGGAGCTTGCCAAAACCCTGACTCCACGCGAGCAGGAGGTAATGTTCGCCGTCGTTAGTGGATTAATGAATAAGCAGGTCGCTTACGAACTCGGCATAAGCGAGATGACGGTGAAGCTACACCGCATGAGTGTGATGCGGAAGATGCAGAGCAGATCGCTCGCAGATTTGGTCCGCAAAACAGAGCACCTGCAAAGAAACTAGATCACGGTCACCAGAAGGTTGTGAACCCAGGAACGTTCCGACGTGGCTGCCCCCAACCTACGTTTATCTATGCCTGCCAATATATTTGCTTACGCTCGAAATGTGCCACCAGCGACGGGAGGAACTCTCACCTGACTTTGACACAGGACATAAAGCCCAGTCTTCTTTTGGCTGACAGAGAAACTCGCACTGGAGCATAGTCATTGCACTTGTCCATAGGTTGCAGTCATCCAACAAAAGGTTCTCATTCAAGGAGCAGTACAATGAAGATCGTCGTAATTGGCGGAACTGGATTAATCGGTTCCAAGTTGGTGAAACGCCTTCAAGCAAAGGGTCACGAGGTGGTCGCCGCATCGCCGGCTTCCGGCGTAAACACCGTCACGGGTGAAGGTCTTGCCGAGACTCTTACTGGGGCGAATGTGGTCGTTGATCTCGCTAATTCTCCAAATTTTGAAGACAAGGCTGTTATGGAGTTCTTCGAGAAATCCGGCCGGAATTTGATGGCAGCGGAAACAGCAGCAGGCGTGAAACATCATCTTGCTCTTTCCATCGTCGGAACAGAACGTCTCCCTGAAAGCGGATACCTCCGAGCAAAGATGGCTCAAGAGCAAATTATCAAGGCATCAGGCATCCCGTATACGATTGTGCACTCGACGCAGTTCTTTGAATTTATGTTCGGCATTGCCCAGTCCGGCGTCCAAGGCGATAAGATTCATCTGTCACCGGGTATGATGCAGCCGATTTTCTCAGACGACGTTGCAGATGCTCTGACCGACTACGTGCTTGGTGCTCCGCTTAACAGGACTGTTGAGATCGCCGGACCGGAAAAAATTCGGATGGCCGATGCGGTTGGGGCGTATCTGCGTCAGATCGGCGATTCCCGTGAGATATTGGTTGATAGCCAGACACGTTACTTTGGTGCCGTGCTAAACGACAGCAGCCTCGTTCCGGCTGCAGGTGCCCGCTTGGGCAAAGTCGCATTTTCGGAATGGGTGAAGACGGCAACCCCACCACCTGCACGATAGAGAGCGCTAAAGAGCGCCACGCGAAGGGCCTCGTTCAAACGGGTCCTTCATACCACCTGACCGTCATTTGAACGTCGGTTACGATATCGCCGATATTGTTCAGTTCAAGCGCTTCTTGCAGCGGCAAAGTCAGAAGGTGCTCGATGAGCACCTTCTGAGATTTATTCATCCTTTGATGAAACTGAGGATATCCTCATTGATCACATCGGAATGCGTTGTCGCCATACCGTGCGGAAAACCCTTGTAGATCTTGAGGGTGGCCTTCTTAAGAATCTTCGCTGAGAGTTCTGCGGAATCAGCAACCGGCACGATCTGATCGTCATCGCCGTGCAGCACCAGCGTAGGAACTTCAATCATCCTCAGATCATCGGTGAAGTCTGTCTCGGAGAACGCTTTAATCCCGAGATAGTGGGCGTTTGCCGCACCAGACATACCCTGCCGCCACCAATTGTTGATGATAGCGTCCGAAGCTTTCACGCCAGTTCGATTGAAACCGTAGAATGGACCACTGGCCAGATCATAGTAGAATTGCGAGCGGTTAGCAGCTAGTGCTGCCCTTAATCCATCGAATGCGCCTATGGGCATACCACCAGGATTGGATGCGGTCTTCACCATGATGGGCGGAACCGCTCCGATAAGTACCAGCTTGGACACACGGTTCTTGCCATGACGAGCCACGTAGCGAGTTGCCTCACCGCCTCCGGTTGAGTGGCCGATGTGAATAGCATTTTGGAGGTCGAGATGTTTGACGACCGCGGCCACATCCGCCGCGTAGTGATCCATGTCGTGCCCCTCACTCACTTGGGATGACCGGCCGTGTCCGCGACGATCATGCGCGATTACCCGATAGCCTTTCCCAAGGAAGAAGAGCATTTGATTGTCCCAGTCATCACCGCTTAGTGGCCAGCCGTGGTGGAACATGATGGGTTGCGCGTCCTTGGGACCCCAATCCTTAAAGAAAATGCGAGTACCGTCACTGGAGGTCACATAACCAGGACCAGTTGGGAGTGTACCTTGCGCTGCCTTCTTTTTGTTGGCAGCTTCTGCGGGACGGGTGGCACTTGCTGCTGCCGCAGCCGCAAGCGAGAGCGTGCCAGCCATGACGTTGCGCCTTGTGGCGGTCATCGAAGAATTGTTCAAGTTGAATCTCCTGGTTGGAAAATAAAAACAAGTTGTTATGGCCATCGCAAAAATGCCGGACTTGTATCAGTTACTTTTAAATTGAATATAGAACCCCTGTAAGTATACTTAGGTTTTACTTGTTCGTCGTGTGCACGCACGTCGGCACGATCGTCGTTATGTTGCCTACATCGGATCAGACAATTTGACTGTGTGCTGCTCTTAAAGCGGGGCACATCAACGTCGCAGCGATCAACTGCCACACTAAACTTAAGTTTGGATTACGAGCGTCTCACGACAATTGTAAAGCTGTTGGGAGCCGTCACCAAGCTCTCAAGGTCTTTAGGGCTTTGAGCGTCAGATCCTGGCATTCTACATTTAGCGCAAGCTGAACTGAGGGTGGCTGGCCACTGTCAAAGCAACATAGGAGTGCGTCATGTCGCAGTCAGAAACAAAAACCCCTACCTCAGGTATGCATCAGCCAAGCATACCATCGGAAAATACCTTTCATCCCGGAAAGCCGAGTAAGGGCGAACTGGTTCCTTCACGCTACGCCCTGCGCATAGGCAATATCGATGTTATGGTGGTCAGTGATGGGGTGCTACCACTGCCAACAGTAATGTTGGGGCACAACGCAGACCCGAAGGTACGGGCAAGGTGGATGGAGAACATGTTTCTTCCCACGGATGCGTTCGACTGGCCTCTGAATGCGGTGGTTGTACGTAGCGGTGACCAGACAATACTTCTCGATGCTGGGCTTGGCCTTGATCCGGACTTGCACTTGCCGCGGGCTGGACAGTTGATCAAGCGACTGGAAGCAGCTGAGATTGATCTTGCATCAGTGACCGACATCGTGTTCACCCACCTGCACATGGATCACATAGGCGGTCTTCTGGTAGAGGGCGTTAAAGAACAGCTCCGTCCGGACCTCAAGATCCACGTCGCGGCAGCAGAGGTTAAGTTCTGGGAAGCCCCAGATTTCACCCAGACCAACATGCCTCAGGGGTTTCCTGATGCGCTTCGGGCGGCGTCCAAACAGTTCCTGAAAGAATATCGAAACTATCTACAGTTGTTCGATGAGGAATCTGAAATTGCACCAGGCGTGATTGCCCGTCGCACTGGCGGACACACTCCGGGGCATTGCGTTATCCGTGTGGCCTCCGAAGGGGACGCGCTTACCTTTGCAGGCGACGCAGTGTTTCAAGTCGGCTTCGAACAGCCTGATTGGTACAACGGCTTTGAACATGATCCGAAGGAAGCTGCTCGTGTTCGGGTTGATCTTCTACGTGATCTGGCCTCAACCGGCGAATTGCTGGTGGCAACGCATCTGGCATTCCCATCCGTCGGCCGTGTTGCAGCTGCGGGCGAGGCCTTCCGCTGGGTGCCTGTCATCTGGGACTACTGACAACCTCGGCCGGCTCGGAACCGGCTTCTTCACATTGAGCAAGCATTCCACGATGCGCGGCACAGTCTTGCTGTCGCGCATCTGCATAACCCCATACTTCCGCATATGTCGGTGCAATAATTGGTCCCGTATCGGGACAGATGCCGCCGCCGCTATGGCCACGCACCGATCTCCGTGTCCCGGGCATCACAACTGCGTTGTGACAGATACAGAGGTCACTCTCGGCCCGTATCCCTCACCATCAGGTTTGTATCCAAACGGTTCCATTTACGGGAAAAAGTAATTATTTCTCGACTGGCAGGGTGAAAATGAACCTTGCGCCTTCGGGCTCGTTTCTTTCGGCCCAAAGTTCTCCACCATGAGCTTCGATAATGGTGCGGCAGATAGCTAGTCCCATGCCCATGCCCTGTTCTTTGGTAGTAAAAAACGGTTCGAAGATCTTTTCGGGGAAGGCAATTCCCTTCCCGCGGTCGCTTATCTCCACTTGGATGTTGCCGGCTGCATGGTGGATTCGAATTTCGAGCAACTTGTCGTTTACGCTTGCAACCATCGCATCCAACCCATTTCGCATGAGGTTGAAGAGAACCTGCTGAATTTGCACTCTATCGAAAGGCAGCGGACGCAAATGAGCCTCGCAAGTGACCGCAATACGAGCGCCGTGAAGGTGACCTTCCTCGGTCAAAAGGTCCTTTACCTCGTGTACAACTTCTGTCAGCGCGGTACAGTCACGCTGATCCGTCGCCTGTTCGAACAAAGCTCTTATTCGCCCGACTACGTTGACCGCAGAGTTTGCACTGTGAATGATCTGTTCCAACGACCGTTGCGCGCGGCTAAAATTGGGGGGATCTGCAGCCAGCCAACGCTGACATGCAACCGAATAATTAATGACAGCGGAGAGAGGCTGGTTTACCTCATGGGCAATGGATGCTGATAGTTCCGCAAGTCGCGTAGCTTGGCTGGCGCTGGCAAGTCGCTGCTGGGCCTTGAGTAAGTTTTCTTGAGCGCGGACTTCTCCATCAATATCCAAGCATATGACGTTCCATTGTACGATAGTGCCGTCAGTATCGCGCATGGGAGCAGCGCGCGTTTCCACCCAACGATAAACGCCGTCAAAGCGTCGTAACCGATGCTTTTTTAAGTATGGCTCGCCCGTAGCGAGAGAATGAGCGTAAAGTTCCTTGACGCTTGCCAGATCATCAGGATGCACCGCCGCGTCCAATGTTGCAGCCAAGCGTGATTTTCTCGCATTCAGCTCTTCGAGATCGTATCCCAGAAATTCCTGAAGCTGCTGACTGCGAAAGATTGGTTCACCATTTGCGTCGGCGCAGTCGATCATGGCGGGAAGCTTTGCAACAAGCTGCCACAAGAAACGCTCGCGTTTCTCGATCGTGTCTTGTGCAGTTACTAGATCGTGTATGTCCGTACTGACACCATACCACTGCACGATTGTGCCATGTTCATCTCGCAGTGGTTTGGCTCTCGATTCTGTCCAGCGGTAGCTGCCATCTTTTCGGATTTGGCGATATCTTCGGATGTAGGGAATCCCAGTCGTGAGGGACGTATGAAACGCCTGCCGAGCCGCCTCCCTATCTTCCGGGTGGACTATGCTAAGTGTTGGTGAGCCATCGTCGGCGGTCATTGCCGCCAAGCTCGCTCCTGTCACCTGAGTAAAGGGCTTGTTAATGTAGGCGGGAGTGCCGTTAGCATTCGTGCTCCAAAATAGCGCCGGCACTGTATCGATGAGCTGCTGTAGCAAACGCTCTCGTTCGACTAGAGCCGGTTCCGTTCGCATATAGACGTCAATGTCCAGGGTTGACCCATACCATCCAGTAATTCGCCCTTGGCTATCGCGTGTCGGTCTCGCCGCAGCACGATGCCAAACGTAGGATCCGTCCGCACGAAGAACGCGATATTCACAATTCCAATCTTGCCCTGAACGAAGGGCACGACGTAATGAATCGCCGACTTTCTCGCGGTCCTGAGGGTGCGCACTCCTTTGCCACCCTTGTTCGCCTCCGTCTAAAAATGGCCGCTCATCCAACAAGAGATTCAACTCGCTCAGCGTCATTGCCATTAAAGTTTGCGCCGTCGCTGTTGCGTATGTGAACTGGCCGGAAGCATCCAGGGCCCACGCGCACCCGTAAAGGTTTTCGACAACCATGGCTGCGCGTACAGCTTCCGCACACTCGCCAGGTGCTTCTGCCGTCGTCAAATCATCCGCCTGATGCGCTATCGCAGGATCAATCATCACCTTACTCCCCGGCGTTCCGCCATGGACCATAACCTTGTTAGCAAGTGAGGATCGATAAAACGAAGATAGGGGTTGACCGTCGCGCTCACGGCCAGAAACTTCAATTCGCGGACCGATACGGAAGCATTTCACAGTCATCGGTATACCTAAGTTAGTCTAGGCAAAACGCTTTTAGGCGGAGCATCGTCTGTCGACGGCCCTGAGTAAAACCAGAATTGCCCACGCCATTTTCCGATCACAGAGAGAAACAATGAAAGCGCTTAAGATACTCACAATCATTGCCTCACTTGCCTCAGGTGACGTCCTCGCTGGGGAGACAGGCCCAATGCCAGCTCCACCCGCTGCCCACAGTTTTACTGTTGGCGCGCTTCGCGTCACGGCGCTGCGCGACTCAGTTAACGTGGTGCCAAATGACGGATCAGTGTTCGGCAAGGATGTCGGTTCAAATGCCGTTGCGGCACTACTGCGTGGTGTCGGGCTGCGAACCGATAGAATATCATTGTCAGTAGATGCGTTGCTTGTCCGCTCCGATAATCCGCTGTTTTGATAGATACGGGGCTTGGTCCTGCAATTCCGGGCTCGTTAGGTGCTAGCCTTGCGGAAGCAGGCGTGAAGCCTGAAGATATTTCCACAGTCTTGATTACCCATGTTCATGGTGACCACATTGGTGGGTTGATAACGGCCGATGGGAATAGCGTGTTCCGCAATGCAGAAATCAAAATCGCCAATCCGGATTGGATTTGGCTTCAAAAGCAGCCCGAGATGAAGCAACTCTCCTCGGCGATCAGTCATCAAGTCAAGGTTTTTGATCCTGGTCAGGACGTCGCTGCCGGGATTACTTCTGTGCCAATCGCTGGGCACACCCCTGGCCATGTGGGGTATATGATCAGCTCCAAAGGTGAGAGCCTCTTGGATATTGGCGACACAGCCCACAGCTCGATAATCTCTCTCGTGGAGCCGGAATGGACCATGGGTTATGACAATGATGCAGAAGGCGGGAAGACGAGCCGCCGTCGAATGTTGGATGAACTTTCTCAGAGCCGTCAACTTGTCTTTGCCCCCCATTTTCCTTTCCCCGGTGTAGGATGGATCGAACGGGAGAATGGTCACTTTAAATGGTTGCCCAAGAGATAACTGGACAAATCCTGTTCCGATTAGAGCGGGGGGTTGAATCACAACCCTCCCGTTCTCTCTAAAAGCACTGTCCGTGGAAACATTAAAAGCGGTGCGGCTCATGCCGTGCGCAGGGCGTAAACTTCGGTCTCGGCGTCAAACCCCCGGATATTATGTCGACCAAGACACTCCGTCTCCGACATGCAGTCAGCGGCAGTCACGAATTCCCCCGAAATCAAAACAGAGCGTTGAAGCGACTTCGTAAGACTCTCAAGACGGGAAGCCAAATTAACGGCCGGGCCGATGACTGTAAAATCGAGTCTTCGCTTGGATCCGATGTTTCCGTACATGACCTCCCCAACGTGTATTCCGGTGCCAAATTCAATACGAAAGTCGCGTGCCTGATCCTCGGCTGCAGCTGCTTCCTGAGCTTCGCGTACGGCCTTCAACAAACGCGTGCAAGCGTCAGAGCGATCTAATGGAAATACTGCGAGAAGGCCATCACCAACAAACTTCAATATCTCTCCTCCATATTTCTCGATTGGATCGGCTATGAGGTCGAAATACTGGTTTAGAATTTTGATAACGTCATCGCGTCTACGGCGATCCGAGAGGTGTGTGAAATTCCTTAAGTCGCACATCATCACGGCTGCTCTTAAAGTTACCCCACTTCCCCGCGTCGTTGCACCGTCCAGTATCTGCTCGCTGGCATGTGGCCCAACATAGGTTTGCAAAAGGGTGCGCGCCAATTGGTTTTTCAGGCGGATCTCTGTGACCAAAGATACAAATGGTAAGGTTTCTTCGATCAACTTAATTTCTTGGTCATCGAACCCGCCGATCTTATCAGTCGCGAAGGTAATCAGGTGGCGTCGACCTTGCGTGTGATCCAACGGCCATGCGATATAGTCAGTATGACCATTATTCCGCAGCTCTTCGTAAACCGGAAACACATGCGGCCCGCATATCAGTATCCGCTGGCGAACAACTCGGCCGGTGTCGATGACCAAACGAAAGGGGCTTCGTCGAAACACGTCTGTCCCCTCTACGTCGTAAGCCACTGTCTGCACTTCCGTCTCGCTCTGACCTCGAGCCCACAAGATCCGTGTTCCTAACCATTGGGGATGATGGACACGTAGATGCAACGTGGAGCGGCTTAGATTGACGCCGCATTCGACGAAGCGGGCGCAAAGCTGGGCGAAAATTTTCTCTAAAGATTGTTCTTCTCTCAGTCCAGTCGAGAGCCAGCTGATGATTGACAGTCGGTGTTGGTGAAATCCGTCGGTCATATCATCTCCTGTATTTCCGTTCTGATACCCAATAGGCACCTCGTCGTGATGGAACGGTCTTTCTGGCACCGGATGCCGGAGTAACTGACTCATTCAAGAAGCTCGTGCTGCCGAACGAGCTCGGCGAGCGACGAAGCCCGCATCTTTCGCATGACGTGGCCACGGTGAAGCTTAACCATTATCTCACTGATCCCTAGTTCGTAGGCGATTTGCTTGTTCATCAGTCCGCTGGCGACCAAACTAAAAACCTGCATTTGCCTGGGCGTTAGCCCTGCAGCGCGTTCTTGCATCATCTGACGGAGCGCGCGTTTTTTCTGTTGCCCGACGTGAAGGTCAAATGCAGCACGTATGGCATCGAGCAGTTCATATGTGCGAAGTGGCTTCTCAAGAAAATCTACTGCGCCCGCCTTCATGGCATGTACGCTGGTAGAGACGTCGCCGTGTGCAGTCATGAAGACGATAGGGAGATCGTAGCCGGCTTTCACTAATTCTTGCTGAAACTCAATACCGCTTGTCCCGGGTAAGCGAACATCCAAGAGGATGCATCCTGCGGCGTTTTTTGATGATCGCTCCAAAAAAGCACCGGCATCTTCGAATGCTTCAGCTTTGATGTCGAGTGACTCAAAAAGATCAAGTAGCGACAGACGGAATTGCTCATCGTCTTCAACTATGTGGACTATCTGGCTGAACGAGGGGATGGATTCGGGAAAATCGGCAGCGTCCGCCATAGTGGGTCCTCCAACCGATATTAATGGGCATTTATTCACAGCTGCCTATTTTATCAACGTTCCGGTTTGGCACAAGTAAACCAACGTTTGCCATATCGCGGCAATTAGAATGGGACGATCCATGCATTAACGTCGACAACCGGCTGTTTCCAAGTGCCTGTTCCGTTAACCAAGCGTTCAAATAGGCACCTACCAGAACGTTTAATATACGTCGGACCGAACAATGGATAAGCTTCGATCGGGTCATTCATCCTCAATCGTTGTTCGCCGCATTCAAACCACAAGGCGGATTATGCGGGATCGACAAAACGTGAGCTATTTATGTCTGAGCACGCCTTCCAGCTGATGATTTTGATTAATGTCCTCGGAGTGCTCGGCATCGTCGTTTGGCATCTTCAGGGAAGGTCCAGACCAACACAACGATTGGTTGCCCAGATCATTTTCTTCATTGCAATGACGATCTCGCTGATATTTGCGAACGTGATGCCTTTTCGATTCGATGCGCCGCACTTGGAAGGCAGTGCTGCCCTGGTGGTGACAGCGAAGATTCTTTGGTGGACGCATCTTTCTTGGGCGACCATCGGTTTTGTCCGAATATACATCGTCCTCGATGGAAGGCCGAGGCAAGCTAGGTTGATTCAGGATCTGCTCGTAGCGGTCGTATATCTGGGTGTGGTACTTTCAGTTATGGCGTTCGTCTTTGGCGTGCCGATCGGAACCCTACTCGCAACATCGGGCATTTTCGCGATTATTCTAGGTTTGGCCCTCCAGAACACTTTGGGTGACCTGTTTTCGGGAATAGCTCTGACTCTCGGTCGACCGTACACGATTGGTGACTGGATATTGCTGAGCGACGCTACTGAGGGCCGGGTGATCGCAAGCAATTGGCGATCAACATATCTGCTTACCGGCGCTCACAATCTTGTGGTGTTGCCAAACAGCGTTCTCGCCAAACAAAGTATAACCAACGTTAGCAAACCCGACGAAAACCATCAGATAATGTTAGGGGTTCGGGTCGTCCCCACGCGGGGCCCGAAGTTCATTCTCAACGTAATGCTTGATGCGCTGAATAGTTGTAACGGCATCGTCCATGATCCAGCTCCCAGTGTTTCGCTTGTGAACATCGACGCGGCAGCGATAGATATGGAATTATACTTTAGAGTAACGAGCCCTGCAGAGCGCAGTCTTGCGCGAAACGAAGTTATCGACCTCGTATACAGGCATTGTCTAGCCAATGGTCTGGTCCTCGCGAAGCCGCCAGGAAGTCAGACCACCCTGCAGGAGACTTCAACCCCGATGCCTCTGCCATCGGTCGAAGCCCTCCTGGAAACTATACCGATGTTCTCGGAACTCACCGCTGAGGAACGGTCACGGCTGGCTGCTTCAGCCACCACTCATCGCTTGGCCGCTGGGGAGAAAATATTGGACGAGGGCGAGGTCTCAAGCAGACTTTTAATCATCAGCGTTGGGATAATACTTCTTCATAAGAATGACGAGGATGTAGCGAGACTGGCTCCGGGCGATTATCTGGGTGAGAAAGGTCTCTTTGCCGGAACTCCAGAGATTTATGAGGCTACAACTCTCACACCTGCCAAGCTCTACGAACTCAACAAAGAGGCATTTGAGCAACTGGTCGCTGAGAGGCCCACATTGGCCGACGATCTCGTTGCCAGCCTTTCGAACCGTGGGACACAACAAGAATCGGGAGCCCCGCCAACAATCGCATCTGGTGGCTCGGGAATACATCTTATCCAAGCCATTCGTTCCAGGTTTGGGGCAAGACACATATAGGCATTCCTCCACCGCTCTTCAGTGTTCACCGAAACGGCTCGATTGCCACGTCTCCTTTATATCGAGCGTTGCCTCTGCCGTCTTCCAAGAAAGACGTCACAAGAAGCAACAGTTCTGTGCTCAACTATGGATTGAAGAGTGATCAACTGATGACCGCCTCGCTTCGTCACGCATGAAATCACACAGCAGTCGGACTCTGGCGGGGATATTTTCTCTGAAGGCGTGAACAGCGTTAAAGGGTAGTGAGGGCAACGGTACATCCGCCAGGATCTGTACCAAACGCCCAGCGCGGAGGTCGTCTGCGACCACCCACCGCATGAGATGTGCTATGCCCATACCTTCCTGGGCTGCAACTTGCAGACCATATCCGGTATCACAATCGACACGACCGCTCGTAACGATACTCTCTCCGTTTTGAAAGTGGATGGTTTGGGTGCGCCCGGCAACGTACCGTGCAAAGGGAAGTTTGCTAAGTTCAGCTACGGTGTGCGGGTGTCCCCACTGTGACGTAAAAGAGGGGGATGCCACCAGCACCATTTCAACGTCCATCAGACGCCTGACCATAAGATTTCCTTGGCTGACGTGGCCGACCCGGAACACAACATCATAGTCCTCTCTGACTAAATCCACATAACGATCGGTTATACCGATATCGAGCTGCAGTAACGGATAATCATTGGCGAATTTTGTCATAAGGGGTGCCATTAGGAAGCGCGCGATCTCACTTGGCATACTCATCCTCAGTCTTCCGGTTGGCTCTTTCGATGGACGCAGCAATTCGGCGGACTCATCAATTTCCCTCAAAAGTGGAGCAATGCGCGCGAAGAATAAGTGCCCGTCCGGCGTTAACTTTAGCGCTCTGGTTGTTCTCAAGAACAATCTAACTCCGACCAAGTTTTCTAGTCGTGCCACAGCCTTCGACACCGCTGAAGGCGAAGTCTTTAGATCCCGTGCAGCTGCCGTGAACGAGCCAGCCTCAACTGTTCGAATGAATGCCAACAGACCCGGTGCTTCATTCAATAATCTCGCCATTCATGCTTCTCCGGAAATTATATTGTTCTCGCGCACGGCCTAATAGTGGGAGCCACAAATGTTTACTTCAAGCAACATCAAAGGAGAACTGTGATGAAAAAGCTTGCTGATAAGATTGTGGTGATCACTGGAGGCAATAGCGGAATCGGGAAAGCGACAGCGAAGCTGTTTGCGAAGGAAGGAGCGCAAGTTGTGATTACAGGACGCCGTCAGAGCGTCTTGGATTCAGCGCTGCAGGAGATCGGTTCGGGCGCGATCGCTATTAGTGGGGACGTGGCCGACATCGCCCACCACCAAGCAGTTGCCGATGAAGTGCAACGAAGGTTCGGCCGATTGGATGTTTACATGGCAAACGCCGGATACATAAACTTAACGGGATCGAACGAGGTAACGGTGGAGGATTATGATCGCCACTTCGCGATTAATACACGAGGGGTATTTTTTGGCGTCCAGGCTATTGTCCCCCTCCTCAGTGAAGGTGGCAGTATTATCCTCACCAGTTCGATGGCCGCCACCAAGGTCCTCGACGGACATGCTGCTTACGCCGGTTCAAAAGCTGCAGTGGCTGCATTTGCACGCAACTGGACTCTCGAACTTAGGGACCGGAAGATTCGTGTCAATGTTTTGAGCCCTGGGCCAGTCGAAACAGCTATTCTTTCGAAGCTGGGTATAGGCGAAGCGGAGCTTCCAGGCTTCGTCGACATGATGGCCGGAATGATACCAGCAGGTAGACTTGGCCAGGCCGAAGAAATTGCCAACGCAGCACTCTTCCTCGCCAGCCAATCCGGAAGCTTTGTAAATGGCATCGAACTTCTGGTTGATGGCGGAATGGCTTTGACGTGATTTAACAAACGTTGCGATGGGTATGTCCGATACACTTGTAAAAGACGCTGTTTGCTTTGAGTGCATGTAATCCTGAATGAAGAATACATGTCCTCACCATACTAAAGTATACTAACGACAGGTAACGGGTTGGAGTATCGTCTTCTGGTCAGCCTCTTCTTACCCCTCGAAGAGCGACTCGGCGGACGACATCCGGTCCGCAAGTGGATCCTCCCACGATCCGCAACCAGGTCGCCTTCTCGGAGGCGACCTGGCATCCGGAACTGCGGGATGATGGCTTGCTGGCAAATACTTACACATGGTCCAGGGACCTCATGCTGATGACAATTGATGCAAACCTTAGATGAATACCAAAGTCGGCATTCCATAATCCGGAGACTGCGTGGTGAAGAACAAATTAGTGCTGGCTGCTGCAGTATCCCCTTTTTTGGGCTTCCTTTTCTTTGGCGCAGCCGCAGTTGCAGCAGATGACCCGCCTCCCCGGATTACAGTAAATCAAATAATACGCGGCGAGGGTAAAGTAGGAGACGTCGCTACTTCAAAAAATGGAGAAGTCATATACGAGGTGTTGGCAGGAGGCATTATTGAGGTCAGGAATACGAGATACAAAACGGCACATCGTTACGGCGTTGTGAAGCCAAACGATAACAGTCGTAACAATTGACGGTTCAACGTGACGACCGTCTGAGCAGTTTATACAACGAACTGGATTGGGGAAGAAATCGTTCAGTTTCGATTTTCAACCCTAAGACCCTTTACGAACATGCCTACAGCGGATCTTACAAACATCTCAGCTTCCGCCTTATCTGGCACTGGGCGCAAGCCCAGCATAACCTCCAAATGAAGATTGCCACGTAGTAAACCAAGGAATTGATCAGCTGCAACCTTAAAATTCACTGTTTCGATTTCGCCGCGGTTAGACGCATCCTCTAATAGCTCAGCAAGACGTTTAACTGCCCGTCCTGGTCCCTTCTCGTGAAACGCTTTTGCCAGCTCCGGGAAGCGAGACGACTCCGCCATGATTATCCTGAAAATTCCAAGTAATGGAGGGGACATGTAATTCGTAAAGAGGCGTTGGGCGAATTCCAGCAGCGTGTCGTGCAGGTTTGGTGTCCGCAAATGATCAACGGTCAAAACTGCAAGTGCCTTGTCGGCTGTCTCAGTAATTAGTGCGATCAGAAGCCCCTGCTTGTTTCCAAACTCGTCATAAATATTTCGTTTGGAACCTCCGGATCGCTCGATCACAGCATCGATACTCGTAGCCGCGAACCCGCGTTCAAAAAATACTGACGCCGCAGCATCAAGTATGACAGCTCGCCGCTCCGCACGTGACAAAGTTTGCTGATTTTCTTGATCGTGCATCAAATGCTCCATGAGAATTAGTTGACTGGTAATTGGAATTACCATACACGTCAATCGGTGGTAATGATCATTACCACGCCCATTATATTCAATCATCGTCATTGATAACAAAACAAGGAGAGTGTGGCGTCCATGGAACTTGCAGTGGTCTACTCTCCCCGATGCAGGACACCGAGCGGTGCGTGAAGTGATAGCAATTCCTTCGTCTTTTCCCGCAACCGGCGCTCCATCAGCGACCGGATCGAACCCGACAAAACGGACTATCGCGGCTCTGGTGGGAATATTGCTGGCTGCTATTATGGCGGGGTTGAACGCACGCGTGAGCGCGCTAGCGCTTGCTGATCTTCGTGGCCAGCTGGGCTACGGTATTGATCAAGGTTCTTGGATCAATACGGCTTATAGTGCTGGAGAGCTCGCCATCATGCCATTCGCGGCCTGGTTCGCGATTACTCTTTCAATACGCCGATTTCACCTGTGCCTGCTTGTTTCTTGTACAATTCTCGCGACGATACTTCCCTACATACAGAACCTGAACCTTCTGTTGGTTTTACGTTTCGCGCAAGGCATCAGTTGCGGAGGGATGATACCGATTTTGATGATGGCTGCGCTGAAATTTCTGCCCCTGTCCATCCGGCTTCACGGCTTAGCACTATTTGCCCTAACCTCAACATTTGCTCCGAACGTGGCGATTTGGTTGACTGGGCAATGGACTGACGTTCTCGTCGATTGGCGGTTTGTCTACTGGCAGGTCATTCCCATGGCTGCATTTTCTAGCCTGCTTGTGGGGTGGGGACTGCCAAAAGAGCCGATCCAAATCGCTCGTTTTCGGCATGCTAATTGGTTCGGCATGGCATTCGCCATTCCCTCGCTATGCCTTCTCACAATCGGCCTTGATCAGGGCAGTCGGCTGGATTGGTTCAACTCCCCATTGATCACCACGACGGTAACGGTCGGTTCCGTGCTTCTCATCAGTTTCTTTCTGAGTGAATGGCATCATCCGCAACCCTTCTTAAAATTGCAAATGCTCAGTCGCCGCAACCTTGGGTTGGGGCTCGTGATCTTCGCTTGTTTGTTAGTGGTTCTCCTTTCTGGATCGATGTTGCCGTCGACCTTCCTTGGCCAGATCCAGGGGTACAAAGCTCTCCAGGGAGCACCACTTGGCCTCATCATTGCTCTCCCACAACTGTTCCTCGGGTCGATTGTTGCTCTGATCCTTTATCAAAAATGGATCGACGCCAGAATCATATTTGTGATTGGGCTGTGTCTGATTTCGCTCGCATGTTTGGACGCGTCGTTCGTCAACTCTGACTGGAATGGAGACCAGTTCATAAAAGCGCAGGTCCTCCAGGGTCTCGGCCAACCGATGGCAATCGTACCCATGCTGTTTCTCATCACAAGCGTTGTCCATCCGTCAGAGGGCCCGTACGTTTCCGGAACTATCAATACTTTGCGTGTTTTCAGTACCTTGAGCGGTGCTGCGGTAGTCGGACAGTTTGTTACAGTTCGCGGGCGTTTTCACTCCGAAATGCTACTTAACAATGCCGGTCTGGTTGGTAGCTCTCCGGCAAATCCAATTGACCTTCCGACGTTACAAAACCTCATCGCCGATCAGGCGCTCGTCTTGGCTACCGCAGACGCCTATCGGCTGTTGGGCAGTCTCGGAATTCTCCTTATCCCACTGGTTTTGGGTCTTTCATACATCCCATCTCCCAGTGCAGGGACTGGTACAAATCCTCGTTCTATAGGCAGTACAAAATGACTATGTCTAAGCAATCACGAATCGTGTTGTTCACTTTAATGCTTGCCGCAGCTGGGGGCATGATAGTATTTTTCAACACCCCGGAGTCCGACGCGTCTATTCAATCAACCGACGATGCCTATGTTCAGGCGGACTTTACGACGGTTGCCCCACAGGTTGCGGGAACGGTGGAAAAAGTTTTCATCGAGGAAAACCAACTCGTAAAGGCCGGCGACATGTTGGCAAAGATTGACGACAGAGACTTCGTCATCGCAGTAGATGCCGCAAAAGCGCAGGTTGGCAGTGCTGAGGCTTCTGTTCGAAGTCTTAATTCTCAATTGGTTTTGCAAGAGTCATTGATACGGAAAGCGTACGCTGAACTCGCTGCGGATGATGCTGCGTTGAAATTCGCACAAGCTGAGCAAAAGCGTTACCAGCAATTGGCATCGAACGGATCTGGTACTGTTAAAGCCATGCAGCAGGCGGAAGCTCAGCTTGGCATTCAAATTGCCACCAGAGAAAAGAATCTCGCGGGGATAAAGGCGGCAGAACAACAAATTGATATTATCAGTGCCGATCTCGAAAAATTGCGGGCAGAGTTGGTTCGGGCGGAAACCGCGCAATCTACAGCCGAACTGAAACTGTCCTATACCGACATCAAAGCACCAATTGACGGGACCATTGGACAAAAATCAATACGTGTCGGTGCTTACGTTAATCCCGGCCAACCTCTTTTGTCGGTCGTTCCTCTCGATGCTGTCTACATTGATGCCAATTTTCGCGAGACACAATTGGCACGCGTTCACATTGGCCAAATAGTAAAAATAAGAATCGACGCACTGCCTAATGAGGTGCTGACAGGCAGGGTTGCGAGCATGGGACCTGCAAGCGGGGTGAGTTACTCGCCGATTGCGCCGCACAACGCCACAGGTAATTTTACCAAGATTGTTCAGCGCTTGCCCGTTCGTATTAGTATTGACCCCGGCCAGGCAGCTGCTAGTCGCTTGCGTGTCGGCATGTCCGTCCAGCCGATGATTGATGTTGTGAATCTCGCACCATAACTTGTAATCCAAGGTTCGGGTCTTGCACGACATGTGCCTTAAGCTGATCAGGAGAGAGTTGGGTCAAGTCGATGGCCTTCGCTATCAAGGGGCAATGTAAAGAGGAATGTTGCTCCCTTTGGCAGGTTTTTTTCTGTCCAAAGTCGACCGCCATGGCGGTCAACGATCGAACGACAAATTGCCAGTCCCATTCCCATCCCCTGTTCTTTGGTAGTAAAAAACGGTTCAAAGATCAGCGTAGGCACTTCCACCCCGTGCCCAGTGTCGCTAACGCCAATTTCGATGACTTCCTGTTTTAGTAAAATCCAAACACGAAGTAACTTCGCATCGTTGCTTGCCTTCATGGCATCAACACCATTTCGGAGAAGGTTTATTAGAACCTGCTGAATCTGCACACGATCCAGTGAGATTGCAGGAAGATCATCATCAACATTCACTTCAAGCTGAACGCCGTGCTGTGAACATTCCTCAGCCATCAAATCGCGTGCCTCTGCAACGATAGATTGCAGATATATGGGTTCTCTGGACGCAGTTGAGTGTTTAAACAGGGCGCGTATGCGGTTGATGATTTCCGCGGCCGAGTTCCCCCCCCGCACCACTCGCTCCAGCGCCTGCTGCGCCCTTTCGATGTTGGGTGGATTGTTTAACAGCCACCGTTGACTTGCTTCTGCACTCGATAGAAGCGCCGCCAAAGGTTGACCCACCTCGTGTGCAATCGACGCGGAGAGTTCAGCGAGGCTAGCGGCTTGGCTAGCGCGCGCCAGATTCTCTTGCGCAAGTCGAAGCTCCTCTTGCGTGCGCACCTGATCGTCAATGTCGAGAGAAACAGCGTACCATTGGACTATTCCTCCGGCTTCATCTCTGAGGGGTTCTCCCCGGCCGTTCATCCAGCGATACATGCCATCTCCCCTTCGGACGCGATAGGTCAACGCGAAACGTTCCCCCTCCCTCGACGCTCGTTTAAGCACCGCGGTGACTTTTGCTGCGTCGTCGGGGTGTAACGCTTCCCGCATTACAGCCATAACCTTGTCTGGTTCTTCGAGTAGTTGATTTTCCAAGGCAAAAAAATCTGCCGTGCCCTTGCTCATGAAGGTGGGTTTGCCGTCAGCGGTGAGCCGGATAATGTGAATTGGAACCATGTCCACTAGCTGGGAGAGCTCGCGTTCACGACTACGCAAGGCCTCCTCTGTTTGCTTGAGAACGGTTATGTCGATCGATGTGCCGTACCAGCCGGTAATGCGATTGTGGCTGTCACGAGTAGGCCGTGCCGCCACCCGGTACCATCCATACTCGCCGGTGCTGGCTCTTCTCAAACGATATTCGTCGTTCCAATTCTGACCCGTTTTGAGGCAATGGCGAAACCAAGTCGCCACACGCTCATACTCGTCAGGATGGAACATACGTTTCCATCCCAGGTTGCCGCCATCCACGAACAATTTGCCATCCAAAGGTTCGTTCATTTGTTCGAGCGTCAGACCGACTGTAGTCTGGGCGTTAGGTGTCGCGTACGTGAATCTTCCCGTCGGATCCAGCGCCCACCCACCTCCGAAAATTGTCTCGAGAGTCATTGCCATTCGCGCCGCGTCTGCTGTCTCTCCAAGCGAGTCAGCAACCGTCCACGGTAAGTGTTGGGCGGAAATTTTGGGAGCGATGGTATCAGCTATGCGATAGGTGGGCTCGGCTCTAAAATCCGTCCAAATGAAGCTTCCATCGGGCTGGATATGTCGATATTTTACGACTTGGGGAAAGCCGCTCCATAATGCTCGGCCCTCTGCTTGAGTGATCGCATCTCGATCGTCAGGATGAATGAAATCTAGATCGCTGCGGTTGGAATAATCAGAACGGGCACCGTCACGGTTATCTGCAGAACCAGTTTTTGAAGATGTTGTTGAACGGTTTGGACTACCAGTAACGCTGATGGCGATTGCCACCGCGAAGAAAAGTGCCCAGGAAAACGCTGTGTCACTTAGAATACTTAGGATGGGCAGTGAGAGGGCTACAGCACTTAAAAATCCGATTACCAGGCCCCAGCGAACTGTCATTATCCAATTGGCAGGAGTTACTTGAACGGCTGCGACAACCAAGAGGATTAGAGCGATCTTCATCTCCGTCAATAAATATGTGATCAGACCCGCAATTGAAAACGTGGCTGCTATGAGCGTCGGCATGTCTTTCATAGCTGTTTTTTCATCCGTCGAATGTGAAATTTCTAAGAAGTAACGAGTGAACTACCATGACTATGGTCTTTCCTGCATTGTTCAATTGAGAACAGGTTATCTATCGGATTAGATATTGGCATTACGGGGTCGAACTGCCCATGCTTGGAGTGCGAACGAGGATAGTGTGCAGCAAAAGTGCGCTAAAGTAGACATCTCATAAATTGTCACAAAACACGGTTTCTTGCAGCAATCAACTGGCTTTGAGTTGTATCGGCATTGAGTCGTTTTAGTAGGAAGGGGTGCATCTGAGGACGATTAAGCCCGCGAACTTAGCTGCCTCGAAGCAATGCGGGCTTCCTAGATAGGAGTTCGTTCGGGGACACAAGCACGCATTCAAAGTCGAGGGCCGGCCAGGGGAAGATTCAGATTAATTCCAGCTCCCAAGCATTGCCTCGAAAGAAGCGGCCAGGTGGATACTCGACTTTATACTCTCCCAAAAATTTAAAACCGCATCGCCGGCACAGTGCATTCGAAGCTATATTGTCTATTGAAGGATATGCTTGCAGCTTGGAATGCCGCGCTATCGGCCTCAGATGCTCCACGAGAGCAACTAGAGCTCCACGGGCAATTCCGCGACCGCGGAATTCAGGCACGATGGCCCAACCAGTTTCGTACACCTCCATGTTATTCCAGACCGTCTCCCAATAGCCAATCGATCCAACCAATACGCCGCCGAATTCGATCATTTGCATGGATGTAATGCCGGGAGAATTTTGCATATATCTGCGCTGGCGGTCAGCCAGCTTTTCTTCTGACTCGGGCCCTCCAATGTAAAGTGTTTGATCAGGGGTATTATTTTGCCGCAAGATCTCAAATCCTTCAGTAGTCCATGACTTGAGAACAAGAGTGCTCTGCATTTTCTTTCCCACTGATTGAATTATTGGTGAATACTCAAGAACGTTGCTCTACTGACCGCTTCTGTCTTTGAGCGAAATTATGGCTGCAGAATTGGAGCAAACGCTGCATCATAATTTCGCCCCCAATGAATATCGTTGAAAAACTCGATGGATTTTCTCGAGTTCCGCTATTTCCGTCTTGGAAAGCCGACTGCCATTCCTGAATCGACGGGTCATTGGTAGCTCCGGTGTACAATTCCAATATGGACCGTGTCGAAGGAAAGGAGACGGGTAATAGGAGCAATAGCGCCAGCTTAAATAGCGCTTTTGGTCGTACATTATCTGACCACATTCTCGAATTTGTCCATCGGTCGCAACGGCTTTGCTTGCCAATACAAGATTTGTGACGCGGCGCGAGCCAGTGTCAGTGTCTATTTCGACAAGCTCCGGTTCGGTTCTGGCTATCCGGAAGCCAGTCCAGCCGGCAAGCTGCCGATCTTGGCCGCGCTAGATGAAACAGCAGCGACCGTTACGGATGCTCGGCTTCGTGATCTAGCACTATGCGGATGGCTCGGTTAAGGACTTCAGGTGAAAACTCGTTCGCTGTCTTGCTTGTCATGGCTCCACTTTCTCAGAAGTTGGGGCTCCGGCAAACTCGGGGCGGCTCAGGTTGAGACTTCTACGAAGTAACGATTGAACCACTATGATCACGGTCTCACCTGCAATTTCTATTTAAGAACAGGTTATTTATCGAATTAGAAATTGGCATTACGGATCGAGCAGGTCACACTTGGAGTGCGAACGACGACAGTGAGCAGCAGAAGTGCGCTAACCAATATCATGGAACCATAGATTGGAGCATCTACGTCCATTTTATACATTATCGTCCCGATTATCGGTCCGATGGCCGAACCCAATCCCCGGGCGGCCATATTCAGCCCTGCTACTTTAGCTTGGGACCCTTGCCCAGCGTGCAGACTGATCGCCCCCAGATTTGCAGGAGCGATGAAACCAACGGCAAAGCCAATGGTGATCATCGCAATACACATGCTTATCACATCATCAGCGACAAGCAGCATTGCCAAACCGCCTAAAATTGAAGCACTTCCAACGCGTAACATAATTGATGGATTCCAGTTCTGCCGAGCTGCTATCAATACCTGGGCAAGACAAACGGCTACAACCCCAACAGTTAGGATTAGCCCTGCCGTAGCAGCAGCCTCGCCCCCAGCGAAGCCAAATTTATCCATGAGCCTCAATGCAAGGATCGGTGGCACAACTGTGTAAGAAGTAAAACCCACCAAGGTTATCGCTATGTAGGGAGCAATACGTGTAAGAGGCAACGTGCGTTCGGCAACGGGAAGGTTAGTGCGGGACTGAGCCTCTGGTAAAAAGATGAAAACCAATAACGTGGCGACTACGCCAAGCAGAGCAACAATAGCAAATCCGGTAGCCACGCCGTGTCGACCTGTGCCCCACAGCAAGACTGATCCTATCAATGTTCCAAAGCTTATAACTGCGCTTAAACCTCCCATCCCCCGGATGCGGTGGTTCGGGTTCGTCAAGTCAGCCATATACGCCTGCGCGACTGGGATCAGTGCCGCGCCGAACATGGCCTGTACGAGACGAGCAACCGTCAGTGCTGCAGCTGCTACGACCGACGATATCAATATCGACTGAGCAGTGATTACTGCCATCGCCGCCGGTCCCAACGCAACCATTGGAACCGCAAGAAGCATTAGCTTTCGTCGGCTCCAGATTTCTGCGGCATAGCCCCAAAGTGGAGCGGCAATCACTCCAATAAATGCGCCGATGCCGAGCACGAAACCAATTACAACTTCCGAAAGTCCTACTTCACGGCCAGCTACCGCGAGTCCGCCCGTCATGAAACCGTTGGCCGAAGTATATACTATCACTCCCGACAACGCGGCAGTCATCTGCAGGATTGTCTGCACGGATCGATCGCTGTTTTCACTTTGATTGGTAGTCATCGTTTTGCTTTTTGCCACCTATCACTTCAGGATTGAACGCGCCAAAGCAGGCATCTCATCAATCGCCACAAAACACGCTTGCGGTCAGTAATCAACTGGCTTTGAGCCATCTGGCGCATCGAGTTTCAGATCTATCAGATTCGCATAGGGGACGAGCAACGGGAACTTGGATGCTGCGAAGCAATGCGGATTTCTCAGTGCGAAAGCTAGCTCGACTAAGACCAAGAATTCTCGGACGCATCCGGACGAATCCACGTGGTGTCCTTCAGCCTCGCCGCTTCGCTCTTGAACATCGTGCAAATTATTGCACCGTTAAACCGATAGCAGGACCTGCCGGGGCGCATTGACGATCAAACTTGAAATCGTTTGTTCTGGTGGATTCGAATTACTTCTCCGGTATTAGATAAACGGACTGCTATCTGATCTCCTAGTCGCTTAAGATGCGAAAAACGATGGTTGCTCGTGTGCTGCCAAAGTTCGACCGGGTTCGCTCGAACCGATAACCTTCTTCCCACGCGAATAACGGCATTTGAAAAACTAATTTTCGGCGATTGGCTTACCTGCACGGTCTTTGCCTGAGCCACCATTACTTCCCCGCATGAATGTGCCTCCTCCGGCGGGTGCGTTCTGTTGGTTCCAGGCCCACATTGTAGCAACGATGCCGAACAATGCTGGCAAACTTACCGCCGGAAAGTCACGGACAATAACAGAAGCAGAGCATATGCCTACGGCAACTTCCCACAAGTGGAATACGGCGTGAGCAATTAGCCAAAGCGTCGCTGCGCCCCACAACTCTGTTCGACGCTCCGGGCGGCGTACCCCGATCAAAAAAGCCAAGGCGATGAAACCCTGAATGATCCCGATATCCCGAATAAAATGTTGATTGAAGAGGCCGGTGTCCGTCACACCGGGTATGAAATAGTACCAACTCTCGGGGTCATAGAGCATGTAGACAGAAAGCCAGGCGGCCAGCACGATGTTGAACCATACCATCGCTAATACCGAATATTTGCGTACTGCCATTTCTTATCTCCTTCGTTTGATTACGAAGAAATTAACACCACGTGGGCCAACACACCTCCCAAACGAAGGTTTAGGATAGAGCGGGACTTAAGGCGGTCCGGATCGTCCCTGATGTGGTCGTCGGGTTGGAATATCCCGGCGGAATTGGCGCTGGCTTCCGTGCTCCGGACACGTAAAAGCACGCTAATCATCGGATGTCGGGATAAGGGCCTTCCCGGTGGCGCAATGAGTCACTGGCGCTGCCGATAAGGGAGGTATTCTTTAGGAAGTAGCTTTTTCGATGCAAGCCATTAACTGGCGACTGTCAATAGGTTTGGCGAGAAATGCGCTTGCCCCACACCGCAGCGCTGTCGCCTGCATTCCATTATCGGTATAAGAAGTCATGATCAGGATGGGAGGACATCCGTCCTTTTGACGCAAAATCCGCAGCAACTCGATGCCAGACATTCCAGTCATTCTTACATCGGCCAGGATGCAATGCACGAGTTCATGACCGTTGCCCGCCAGGAATTCCTCTGCCGATCCATAGAGATTGCTTTTAACGCCTTCCGTCTCCAATAAATCCTGAAGCGACTCCCGAAGGTGCCGGTCGTCGTCGATAATTGCTAGGATCTTCGTGTTTACGGCTGACATTGGCGTGAGCGAACTCTTTCTAGAAAAAATCTTAGCTGTCCGCAGCTGATATCTTTTCTACTGGTACAGGTCGGAAGTCTCGGACGCCCATTCTAATTTCATAACAAATCGGCAAGGCAACAGACTATAACTCATCATTGCTCCGACAGTTCCTATCATCTCGATTAACGACAGTTCGTCAATCTGCTTATGCAGCCATTGGCTCGCCCCATTTCCTTTATCCTGAAGATCAAACTTGCCGAGGCGGATAAAGGGTCATCCTCGGCTCACGCTCTTGCCAACGTGTTTCGGACAAGACGACCAGCACCGTGACCCATTGACTGTCTGCCCATCAAGATTGCCGAACGCATGCGCTTAGTGACGATAGGTATTGATCGTCCCGCATGGTGGTCAAGCTGTCGGGCGGCGGAATCGTCGCTAACGAAAATCCGCATCATGCTGTCCGTCCTCCCTCGGTTGCATATCGCCGCTCGTATACTCGCCCGGCAAGCAATCATAACACTGCAGCCACGCGTCCCTACCTATACGAAGGTTCTATCCGAAAACCGAAGCCGGGCGGCCCGCCTTCGGTAAGTCGAATCTTACTGTTCTGATGCGGCTGCTTCAATCAACTTAGTGACTTCGTCTGGATGAGAAATCATTACTACGTGGGAGGCACCTTGGATGGCTACAGTCTTCTTCGATTTGGCGCGATCTGCCATCCATTTAAGGGTTTGAGGCGGAATGTTCTTGTCGGCCTCTCCATAAACGAACCACGACGGAATTTTCTCCCATGCGGCATTGGAAGCCGGCTCCGCTAAGGCAGCGTCGGTGATTGGCCGCTGCCCGACTGCCATTAATCTTGCAGTTGCCAACGGAACGTCAGCAGCGAACTGTTCCGGGAACTTCCGCTGATTGATATAAAGGTCCTTGGTACCGTCGGGCAGCACAACCGGCTCATCAAGTGTCGGCCCGAGCGTACTGCCTGGATTCTTGCCAGAAAGCGTTGCCGCTGATTCTCCCAGTTCAGGCGCAAATGCCGAGACAAACACTAGGGCTTTGACATTCGAAACGTTCGCCGCTGCACTACTAATAACCGAACCGCCATAGGAATGTCCGACCAGCACCAACGGCGTCTTCACACTTTTTAGAATCCGGGCGACATACTCACCATCGCTCTTCACTCCGCGGAGAGGATTGGCCACCGCCAGGACTGGATAACCATCTTTTTCCAAACGGGACACGACGTGGTTCCAGCTCGATGAATCTGCGAAAGCCCCATGGACCAGCACGATTGTCGGTTTACTTGTGGTAGCGAAACCTGCCAGCGTCGATGCTGCGTAAAATCCTGCAGCAAAGACGAATTTAGCGATTTTTTTCATGATCATTCCTTTGTTTCTTTGAAAATTGCCTGGCCATGCTTCTTCTGAGCAGGTCGGAAAGAATCCCAAGCGTTATATCCCCCGACCCTGTTAAGCGATGTAACGGTTCAGCTTGGATGCAGGTAAGACAATCATGCAACCCAAACATAGGTATGCAGGAACCTGCTTGGGTCAGGGGATAATAGCGTGGGTGGTATCCATAAATTTCGGCGGAGCTGCGCGGCTACTGCTTGAAACAAAAAACAAGCTAACCACTCGTTTTATTCCAATTTCTGGGATCCGTCCTTAACCTTCAGTCAAAGATGAGGGTTGGCGTGAGCCAATCAAGAGACGTCCTCCAACTGAAAGTACCATAATGAAGCTCTTCTATTACCCAATGGCATGCAGCCTTGCCGATCACATCGCTCTCCAGGAAGCTGGTATCGAATTTGAAGTCGAACGCGTAGACCTTTCAACGAAAATCACGGCCACAGGTCAAAATTTCAAAGATATAACGGCGAAGGGGTATGTCCCCGCGTTGGAGTTAGACGATGGGGAGGTACTGACTGAAAACATTGCGATCCTCGATTGGGTCGCATCGCGTTTTCCGCAATTGGGTGTATCGGGTAACCTGGGCAGAAGCCGCCTGCTCGAGGCCCTCACCTATATATCTACTGAAGTGCATGGTAGCTTTAGAGGAATATTCCACGCCGGCAGCGATCAGGAAAAAACCCAAGCACGAGTTGAAATCCAAAAGAGGTTTGAATTCATGGCGCAGGACTTCAAGAGTGACTATTTATTCGGCGATGCTGCCACGGTTGCTGATTTTTATCTCTTTGTGATGCTGCTGTGGGCTGAGCGTTTCAAAATTGGCACGCCGCAAGTGCTCGTCGCCTTCCGCGAAAGGGTAAGAAACCGGGAAGCGGTGAAGGTGGCAATGGCGGCCGAAGGAATCCACTGAACAAACAGGTCTAGTCGGAACTGGGGAGCTCACTCCAGAGGAAAGTCCGCACCGTAACGCGGAACCGGACTTTCCTCTGTTCCAATATTGTATTTTTGGGTCTGAATGCTGATGGCGACACCCGCCGCCATCATAATATGTGCATATTCAACCACTGCTCATCGCTTACGGTCGTTCCATGAAGTCAAAGCGAATTAAGTTGGTTTTTTCTCAATGCTGGGTTTCGTAAAGGAACCAAATACGGCGCTCGCCTTCGTCTATCCAGTTCTCGAGCACGCTCGTGGTAGCGACATCGCCAAGTTCCGACGTTAAGTCGTGCACGTCCCTTAGAATCTGGACGAGATGGCCGTTATCCTCGAGAAGCTGTTTCAACATCTCCTCTGGTGTGAGGTCAGTATCATTACTGTCGTTGATGCGCTGAAGTTTTTCGATGTGTGAAATTGAGCGCAAAGTTGTTGCCCCAATTTTCCGCACGCGTTCCGCGATAGGGTCTGTCATTGCCAGAAGCTGGTCGCCCTGCTCATCCAAAAGAAGGTGATAATCACGGAAATTGCGCCCAGAAATGTGCCAGTGAAAGTTCTTTGTTTTCATATATAGGGTGAATACATCCGCTAGCAGGCCATTCAGTCCAGTTGCGATTTTCTCGACGGCTTCTGCCGTCAACGAACCCGGGATGTCAAAGGGCCGAGAATTCCTAAGGTTGTTGGTGTCGAACACGTCTTTCTCCATCGTTCAGAATGCTCGAGCATAAAAAGAAACGTATGCTTCTGGTACCTAACCGAACGTTTGGGGGCATGCTAACGTTTGGATGCCGTCAGGCTTGATACTCGCCCATCTGCCACGATATTGGTTTATGCCAAGAGAAGTGCCATATCTGATCCAAGCCGCCCGAAATGCAACGACAGTATGTACGCGACACTCGGCAGGTTCGACATTTTGGCGGATTGATTCACATCATGGGTGCTTTTCTTCGAAACAAGATTTTCCTCGCGCTCGCCTCTGTGATTGCCGGCGCAGCGGCTTGTTGGCTAGCAGGATCAGTGCTGGGACTGCTCTGCCCGATCGTTGCGGCGTTCGTGCTCTTGAACGGCCGTCTCAGGTCACAGTTTCGAGCAGTGCTGGTTGCGGGCTTCCTGATTTCGGCCATTGTGGCAGTTGTGGAAGGCAGTGAGCCGACAGTGATCTCTATCGCTGTATTGTTCGGCCTCTCATTTTTGATTGGTGAAGTAATAAGGGCGTCGAATGAGGAAGTGCCGAACTCAAACTCACTTGTTACTGCCTTCATGGATGATCGTGACGAAGATGTTCCACCTTCACTCAGCGTGATTCATCCCGAAGATCGCCTTTTGGCCTCGCACGCCGTCGCATATGCGTTTTGGACTGGGGTACCTCAGGTAGTCAAATACAGACAACGGCAGGCAGATGGCAAATACTCGGTGGCCGAAATGCGCGCCGAGCCTGGCTACAGCGTGAGCGTGAACGTCGATCCGATGGTATCGGATTGTAATGAGCGCTGGCTTAAGATGGGTCCCGTTGGCGAGACGGCGGATGCAATTCGTGCTGCAAAAGTTATCGAAAGTTTATATGGCAAAGCCTGGGCGCTCAACGCTGAGGGACAGTTCACCTACGTGACGCCTTCCGGTCAGATTGCAATCGGTATGACGCTCGAAGACCTCAACAGGCCATTGAATGGCAGACCGTTTCTCGATGGTGGAGATAATGGCTGGAGTCTCGGCGTTCATCCTGACGATTATCCACAAGCGGCAGAGGCTTTTCGACATTCGCTCAGAACGGGCGAACATTGGCATGTCGAATACAGGATGCTCCGGACCACCGGCCAATACGTATGGCACAGGATTGCGGCTCGACCTACGGCGGACGCCACCGGCCGCATCACGGGATGGTATGGCACTTCAGTAGACATCGATGTTTACAAGAGAACCGAGATGGCCCTGCGCGAAAGCGAGGGTTCGCTACGGCAGTTGATCGAAACTGTGCCAGCCCTCATCTGGTGTACCTCGGCTGATGGTGAACCGATATACTTCAGTCAGCAGTTTCGTGATTTCCTTGGTTTTGACGTCGACGCGAAGGATGTCGTTGGAAGAACCCGCCTGTCTGTAGTTCTCGAGGAAATCGTCCATCCTGATTATCGTCAGCGTTTAACTGAGACTTTCTTCGACGCGTTGCAAACTGGTGAGCCGTTTTCGTTCAAGCATCGACTACGTCGCTTCGATGGACAATTTTCGTTGGGTCGAAATGCGCGTCGCGGCCATGAAGAAAGCTGACGGCACTATCGTGCAGTGGAATGGTGTATGCTTCGATGTTGAAGATCAGGAGCGGTCACAAGAGGAGTTGCGCCGCGCTCAGGAGAGATACGCACGGGCCAGCCAAGCTGCCAGCCTCTCGGAGTTGTCTGCTTCTATCGCACACGAGGTAGGTCAGCCTTTGGCGGCATTGGTGTCGAGTTCGGATGCGTGCCAACGCTGGCTTTCCACTGAGCCACCTAACATTGAACGAGCACGCGCAGCCTTGGAGAGGATCGTCCGAAGCGCTGCGACAGCGGTCGATACGGTCAAGCGGGTGCGCGCGTTATTCAAGCGGGCCGCAGAAACCCACCAATCTGAAGCGGTGAAAGACGTGATAACGGAGGCACGCGAGTTGCTGGCTGAAGAGGCCCTTAAGCGCGGCGTGACAATATCGCTGGAAGTTGAACAGCATCTTCCGCTTGTGGCAATGGATCGTGTTCAGGTTCAGCAGGTGTTGACCAACCTTATGCGCAATGGCATCGATGCTATGGATGGATCCATGAACGAAAAGCTGCTCAAGATCCGAGCGCGACTTCTTGAAGGTGCTGTTCAAATCGATATCAGTGACGCCGGTCCAGGTGTTGAATTCCCGGAAAAGATTTTTGAACCATTCTTCACGACGAAGGGTGATCAAGGTATGGGGATGGGGCTCGCTATTTGCCGTTCAATTATCGACTCTCACGGTGGTCGTCTCTGGGTCGCAGAAAGGGCGCAAACCGGGGCAACCTTCTCTTTTACGCTACCAATTGAATCCGCGATCAACCTATATGAAAGTACGATTGGCAGCGGCGATGTTGTCTGACGTGGCTTCACGCGCACCCGCAGTGTGCAGGTACAGTAATCAAGCCGAGCGCCGCGTTTACATCAAGCTTACCTCGACTATTGCATCCACAAACGCCGCAGGAGCCTCCTGTGGAAGGTTATGGCCAACTCCGGGAACAACGTGATGGACACGCTTGCCTGAGAAGTTTGCAGCTGTGGTCTTCCCATCGGTTGCAGCAACAACCCCATCGGAATCACCATCGAGTGTGACTGCGGGAACTTTAATTTTCGGCAGATCCGCCAACGCCGATTCCAGCGCTGCATATTCAGGATAGCCCGGTGCGCCACCCAATCGATGACGATATGAGTGAATGACGACGTCAACATAATCGGGGTTTTCAAAAGAGGCCGCGGAGCGATTGAACGTCGCCTCGTCAAAATTCCAGGTCGGCGAGTTGTCTCGCCACATAATGCGGGCAATGTCACTTCTGTATTGGTCCAAGCCACGACGTCCACGCTCAGTCTGAAAGTAAAACTGGTACCAAAAACCGCGCTCGACTCTCGCAGGGGCGGGCTGGTTCGCGCGAGAAATGTCCTGAATCAGATAACTATTAACTGAAACCAGACCTTTGCACCGTTCAGGCCAAAGCGCAGCTGCGACGCAGCTGCTCGACCGCCCCAATCATATCCAGCAAAAATTGCCTGATCGATCATTAACGTATCCATCAGATCAATTAAGTCTTTGCCAATAGCGGCTTGCTGACCTGAACGAGCGGTGGAGAGTTCAAGGAATGATGTGGTGCCGTGGCCCCGAAGATGCGGCACAATAACACGGAAACCTTTTTGGGCGAGTAAAGGAGCCACTTCAACATAGCTATGTATATCGTAGGGAAAACCATGCAGCAAAAAAACCGCCGGCGCGGCAGGAGACCCGAGTTCGTAAAAGCCGATGTTAAGGACACCAGATTCAACATGTTTTGGCGCATTGGGCCACATCTTCTCATTTCCCCTTGGGGCACTCACCGCAACAACCGGCCGCGCTGCTGTGACTGCCGCCACAAAGCACAACACGAATGATCGACGGTTCATCCCGATGCCATCCACAATTCTCGACACAGGTGCTGCTGTACTGAGTTTATCTTTAGTCACTAACCTCGCTCCCCGATGAGGACTATCTTGAACGAAGTCAGAGGATTAGCTCTCGAACGGAGCATCCTGAACGAAGTCTACAGACGATGGTGTCGAGTAACCGGGAACACATCGCAGCCCAAAATCTCTGAGAAAGTTATCATACGTTGTTTCCGGCGCGGCTTTCACCATGTGGCAGAAACAACGCGTCATCTTCTCTTTCATTCCCAATCTCGGATATGCGTCGGTGATGACTTTCCGCCGGTCTGTTGGAATTTGGGTATAATCCAAGCCGACTACGTCGAGGCAAATCCCTGCTGTGCATAAGGCCACCTCTGGTTCCTTGTAGAGACCAATTGATGGGGTTGAATTGAGGGCAACGCTGTCCCAAATTAGCTGAGCGCGCCTATCATCAACGCCGCTATCCTTTGCGAACGAGCGAGCTATATCAGCACCCTCTACCTCGAAGCGCCGTGGGCCACGAAACGATGTATTTAAAGTGACATCATGCAGAAGCGTTCCAACGGCGAGAATCTCTCCGTCGTGTTGGACATTTTTCATGTCAGCCAAGGTTGCGGCGAATAACCATGACCGAAGCACGTGGTTGTACAGGTAGGGTTCGTAGACGGTTTTCGCGTAGTCGAGGGCTTTCCGGATCAGCTCGGTGTCGGGAACCACTACACTGGCTATCGTTTGCTTATTGGTGTCCATGGGATGCTTCAACTCCTAGTGCAAGTCGAAGGCGTTCATAGGACGAAATGCCCGATGCCATAAGTATACTTAGTGTGTAGCCGAGAAGTAATCGCCGGATGCAAACGTGCGAAATGCCGATGGCCGACTTGACTACAATATTGAAGGTTCGCATGGTTGGTCTCATCGAGCCAGAACGGCATTTCGCACGTTTGCATCCGATGAGACCAACTGTGTTGGTCATTGCAATTCGTCAGGCCGTCATCGCTCCGTCGATGGTTATTGCTGCGCCATTGATAAAGCCCGCGGCGGGCCCAGCAAGATAGGCGACCAGCGCTGCAGGCTCCGAGACATCGGCCATACGGCCTGCCGGAACCATGCCGGTGATAAATGCCTTCATCTCTTCTCCACGATCAGTCATGTCGGTTGTCGTCGGACCAGGTTGGATGGCATTAACGGCGATACCCAAGGGGGCGAACTCATGAGCCAGGGCGCGTGTCATTGAGGTGACTGCGGCTTTGGACATGGCGTAGACACTGGCCCCTGGCACTGCAACGCGGACCGCAGTGTTGCTCGACACATTGATGATACGCCCGCCCGCCTGCATGTGCCTTGCTGCTTCTTGCATGGCAAAGAAGGGAGCGCGCACATTGACGGCGATTGTTTTGTCGAAATCGGCAAGTGTTACGTCCTCGATCACGGCATGGGTCAGGACACCGGCATTGTTGACCAAGATGTCGAGTCCTCCCAGTTTTTCTGCTGCCTGGCGGATCGCGCCTTGCAAGCCTTCTACATCGGAGCTGTCAGCTCTAAAGGCAAAAGCTTTGCCGCCATTGACAGCAATTTCATCGACAAGGCTATCGGCCGCATCGGAGTTGGCCAAATAGGTGAAAGCGACGCTTGCTCCGTCGGCCGAAAGTCGGCGGACGATAGCAGCGCCAATACCGCGTGAGCCCCCAGTGACGATGGCGCGCTTGTTGAGAAGTGTGAGAGATGCCGACATATTGGTTCCTTTCATGAACACAAAGTTGGGTTTTGGACTGAGTAATCCAAAATTGACCACGGTAGTGACTTTTAGGCATGAGGTGTTCACCGCATAGCTTTAAGCGCCTTTATGGTGAAATCTGCGACGTCAGCCAGTTCACCTCGGCTAGCGCCGGCTTGGGCGCGAACAGTGAGGCCCTGCAGAGCAGCATACACAAAGCTTGAGGCGACATCGGCATCCACGGAGTTGGCTAATTCCCCAGTTTTCTGCGCCGCCTCGATCAACCGGGCAAGCATAGCTTCGACTCTAGCGGCAGTGTTAAGTGCCAACGCCTTTACTTCCGGCTTCGTTTGGCCGTAGGCAGTAATGGCATTAATGCCCATACAACCCATGGCGTTCTCCGCTTCGCTCCGGCGAGTGAAGATCGCAAGGAAACCATGTAGGACCTCAAGCGGCGAAGGATTGTCGCTCAGATGGTCGAAGAAGTTCTTGTTATCGAGCTTGTGGTAGCAGTGCAGGCATTCGAGATAAAGCGCCTGCTTGTCACCGAATGTGTCGTACATTGACTGCCGACCGATCTTCATTCCCTTCAGGAGATCACCAGTCGAAGCTCCTTCATAGCCCTTGGCCCAGAACACCTGGAGTGCTCCGGCAAGGGCTGCATCGCGATCAAATTCTTTGGGTCTGGCCATAAAACGAAAATAGTTATTCTGGACCAAGGAGTCAAGAATAAAGCCGTGGCTTACATAGTGATAATCGAAGGTCATCCCGGGACTTGCAAATGCTTCGCATCGTTCCCATTCGTGCTGTCCACCCGTCATCGAGATTGTTGAGCAGCCAGCAATGACGCTCGCTTTCTCCGGGTAATACGGCGCTCCTCGGAAACAGGTTGAGCGCCGTATTGTTTCGCGAATGGCCATCAGCCGCCAAGATGAAAAAGGCCCGTCTTAACTGCATTGCATCACGACCAATTCATCTTGAAAATCCAGACCGTTGATACCGGGCATTCTGACATCAAGCACGATGCATCCGGGGCCTGGCGGGACATTCTCGAGAAAAGCCAGAGGCAGTTTCGAAGCACGAGCGGAGATGTTCAATGATCGAAGCATGCCAAGAACAGCTTCCCGCATATGCACGTCATCATCAACGACATAGACCTGAGAGGTTGGATTTGATTGTAGTTTTTCGATCATCATTGTACGAGAAAGTTATGTCGCGACCAGCAGCCAGAAGTCTACCTCCGAAATAACCGCCTATGCCACCTGCACCTACAACAAGAATTTTCATCGGGTTCGCCTCTATGTCAGATCGACGGTTAGGGGACGGTTTGGAGTTGGAAAATTTAGCGCTTCTAGAATACCCGGCACGATCGCCACGGCGGACTATCAGGACGGTCGGTAAGCTCGCAGGAACACATCAACCCCAGCCGTCACGGTCCTGCGGATCAGTTCCTGCGAAGGCGGACCTTCCATACAACCATACAGGCGTTTCTTGAACATGCCCGACATGAACAGGTCAACCAACTGGTAGGTCGCTAGCTCGGTGTCCGGGATGTCCAGAACTCCAGTCGCGACATTCCTGTCCAGTAGCCCCCTGAGTTTGGCCTGACCGCGCTTGGGGCCCCGCTCGTAGAACTCACGGCTGATCGACGGCATGCGCTCGGCAACGCCGATCACCCCACGCTGCGCGCTAATGACCACATCGGAGGTGATTAGTTCCGCCAAGGCTGATCCGAAACCGATCAGCGCTTCCCGCAAATCCCCATCGTCCTCCAGAAAATTATAGATGTTCACGAAAAGGACTTCGCGGTAATGGTTGCAGAGCTCCATGAAAAGCTCTTCTTTGCTATCGAAATAGACGTAGATCGTCCCCTTCGACACGCCGGCTTCGCGCGTTATGTCATTCATGCTCGCGGCATCGAAACCCAAATGCGAAAAAACGCGGTTTGCGCCTTCAAGGATCTGCTGGCGCTTGGCCGGATCCTGGCCAGCCGCCAATCTGCGCTGCCGCTTGTCGACAAGCATCACCGCTTCCAAGCCGGAAGCATTTATCGATGATACGTGTGACGCCTTCGTAGATGACATTTTAATCTCGTTTTCTTATTTCCAACCGATCGTTTCGATGCACTCGATGCCTGCTCATTTGGGCTATTTCAACGATCGAAACGATGGTTCTATCACGCTTCCGAGTGAGGGCTTATCACGTTATACTTGGGCTGAGTGACTTTGGCATAAACGATGGGGATGAACCATTCCGCCGCCGGCTACGAACGCCGCCGGTTCCCGCCCCAGACCATCGCCCATGCCGAGATTCGAAACGATGTTTCTTGGTAGATGGACCCCGAAGCTTAGGTTCCTCTTCGCGGCGGCTTCCTCCAGCAAACTTGCTAATTCTGTAAGTGTCACGCCGTCGGCCGTCATCATTTGCCGGATCAATGGGTCTCTCAACACTGCGCTACGGTCAGATCTTCCATAATTCGGATTCCATTCCTGAGCTAACCTTCCGTGGGTAATTACCGCGAAGCATTGTGAACGACTGGCCTCGCTGCTGTACTACGTCGGAGGCATCTTTTCTCATTCGCCATTCTCTCGATAAAATGACAGCAGCCAGACAACCGCAGCCGCGGCCCGGATCCATGTTCAAAGTGGGTCATCGCGACCTTCCATGCCAACGTACTCGCGCCAGAAGCGAGGGCAATCTAACCTTGCGTATAGGTTGAACGGTTTTCGGTCATGGAGGATGACACGGTCGACGCATAGTCGCAGCTGTTGCAACGAGTGCCGAGATAATGGCCAGCGGCAGTCGTCTTCAATGTCTATCGATGTGAAGCAGCGTTAGAAAATTTTCAGCAGCGACATCCAGAATCATTCGCTATATTCTGAACAAAAAGTAGCCGCGCGACAGTGGTTTGTCAGTAATATTACATAGCGTTTCACAGTTAACTTAAACTAGGTTGCGATGATTTCTCGACCAGAAAATTGTTTCCGAGCTTGTAAAGAACACCGCTATTCAACTCTTAATAAAGATTTGCTGGTCATGTTACAGGCACTCTGTCCCTCAACTCCTACTAGAAAATCAGTATGGTCACGCATCCCACTCAAGCCATCTGCACGTATGCCATCGGCGACGTCCATGGTCGTGCCGACTTGCTAGGAACTTTGGTCGCTGCAATCACAGTGCATGCCGATAGGAACGAATTTATTCCGAAGTTCATATTTCTCGGCGACATCATCGACCGCGGTCCCGATAGTCGAGGTGCGATCAATTGGCTGCACGCCGTTCGGGCAATGGCTGCTCAAGGCCGATCCTGGACCTTGGCACTGCCGCCACCCTCCGCCCGACCTCGCTCGGTACGGCGACGATATCGCTCTCGGACGCCTCGACCAGCTGGATGTAAGGGTCTTTCGAAGTTCCATCCAGAACCAGAAGGTCGCGACTACTGCTTCAACCCGAACGTGCGATCGTACGCTCCGTATTTGAATTCCTGAGGAACTGCGCGCGAAATTCAGCTTCGGCAAGTTTCGAGACCGGGCGTTTCCTTGCTGCGGGGCGCGGGATTCCGCGATCAGTTGTCTTTGCGCGAGACGAATTTGTTGAACCGGCTCGGTTTTCCGTCCTCGGTTTTTTCCTGATAGAGAAAGGCGAGCTGGCGATCATCGAAAACTTCGAAAAAATCGTCCCATGACATCTTCTCGAGGGTTTCTTCCCGTTCGCCGAAATCGATCCGCAAGATACCCCCCTCATCGCGTCCTGCAACCTTGGATGGCCGGCCATCCCGCGCCTCCACCCATTTACGAATGAGCTTGTGGTCTGTCGTTGATTGCGTCGAAGACATTTTTCCACTCCCTCTTTTGGGGTTGATCGATGCTATCGAACGCATCGCCCGTCAGAGGAGTTCCCGTTCCGGTCAAGAAAATGCAGCTTGACCGCTAGAAATTGAGGAACGCTGCTGTATCGCTATCGAGCGGTATGCCGTCCCGCAGACGCTGCTGTTTCACGGCCCATTCGCGATCGCCCGGCGCCATGACCTTCCCGCCATCGATGGCGGGAACTGCCCGGAGCTGATCGAGGTAGGCGCGCATACCTGCGGCAAAGATGTTCGCGCCTGCAAAGCGTGCAGGATCGATAGCCAGAAAGAAATGTCCCATATTGCGCGGCGTCGATATGTCGTCGCTATTGACCATGGGGATAAAATCAGGATCGAGCGTCGTGCCTGTGAGGACAGCGGAAAGGAGTGTCGCCACACCGGCAAGTCCGGCACCCTTGAAACCGAAGCCTGCGCCGCCTAGTGGCAACAGCATCTGCGCTACATCCGGATCTCGCGTAGGTGCACCCGCAGCGTCCGCCGCAACGCCCTCAGGTAACTCTTTGTCCAAGGAACGATAGAGCAGGACGCGGTTGAGCGGGATGGACGAGGTCGCCATGTCCAGCAGCCATGGCTTTTCGCCCGTTACCGGTGCGGCAAAGGCGAGCGGGTTGGTTCCGTGAAATGGTTCGGCACCATCGAAAAGCCCCACGATCGAGTCGGTATTGGTGGTGGCAAAGCCGATCATGCCCGCTTCCGCAATGGCGAGGGCATAGGGGCCTGCAGCCCCTAAATGTGAGGAACGAGTCGCGCCAACGGCACCTATGCCGCTTTCGCGGGCGATCTCGATGGCGACGGCCACAGCGCGATATGCGGTTAGATGACCGAGCCCGTTATCGCCGTCGACCATGGCTGTGGCAGGACCAGTGCGGTGGCATGAAACAGCAGCTCGCGGATTGACGCGCCCGCCGCGAAGGACCTTGCAGTAATGCGTGATCAAGCGCGCGCCATGACTGTCGATGCCAAGAAGGGATGCGTGCATCAGGGCTTTTGTCGTTGCGGCTGCCGCCTCATCATGAACGCCTTCGGCCACAAGCGCAGCCAGAAGGCGTTTTGCAAGCTCATCCACCTTAACGAGAATTTCCGCCATCTGCTCTACCATCCCTACAAGTATCTAGATGTCTGTGCCGCTAATATATGATATCTCAGATATAAGCACGACAGGAGATGTCTTTGTGACTCTAACGCTTGCCAGAGGTCCTTCATTGACGGAACAGGCCGCCGCGCATATTCGCAGCCGCATTGTACACGGAACGCTGCAGTGCGGCGAACCCTTGTCGGAACTGGCGCTGGCTCAGGAGCTTGGGGTAAGCAAGACTCCGGTGCGCGAGGCGCTTCTGGAATTGAAGCGCCAGGGCCTTGTCGAGATACACCCTCAGCGTGGTACCTTCGTCTTCGAAATGAGTTCAGTCCAGGTTGTGCAGCTCGCCGAGATGCGTTCCATACTCGAACTCGCCGCCCTTCGTCTGGCCATGGAACGCAATCGGGATGCCCTGCGCCGCCGTTGGGCCGAACTTGTCGCCGACATGGATGTGGCGATGGCAATTGGAAACACGCAGGATTATCGCGTTCTCGACGGGATGTTCCATCAAGCAATGTTCGATCTCGCAGAAAATCAGTTTCTGTCCGAGACGTTCACCGTTATCGCGTTCCGCATCCAGGCCTTGCGCAACCGGCTGTCACTCGATCCTGCGCTCAATGAAAAGTCGCATGGAGAGCACAAGCGGCTGCTGGAGCTGGTTACGAAGAACGACAATGAGAAGGTTGTGGAATTGCTGGCCTGGCATATTGAATGGACACGTTCGTCTTACATTGAATTGCTGGGGATGCCTGCAGCCTACAACAGACCAACGCGCAATAGTGAGCGGCGGCTGAAAGCCGTGCAACGATAGTAGCCGTATTCGGCGGCGTGAAAAAGCATGACGGATCGACTTGGGGAGGGCCATCATTGGGAACGGAAGAGGATTTTCTTTCATCGGACGATGAACAGTTCGCGTCTTTTTTTCCGAACGGCGCCAGGCTGGAGCGGATCGCGACCGGCTTTATCTGGGCCGAAGGGCCGGTCTGGATAAACGAAACGCATGAACTGCGCTTTTCCGACATTCCCAACAACCGGATGATGTCCTGGTCACAGGATAAAGGCTTGCAGGTGTTCCGGCAGCCGTCACAACGAACCAATGGCAATACGCTGGACCGGACCGGCGCGATGATCTCCTGCGAACATGGCGGACGCTGTGTCAGCCGCACCGGCAAGGATGGCAGCTACGAGGTTCTCGCCACGCACTGGAAGGGCAAACGCCTGAATTCTCCCAATGATGTGGTGGTCAAATCCGATGGTTCGATCTGGTTTACCGATCCGCCCTACGGCATCATTTCCGATCATGAGGGCATTCGCGCGCCGAGCGAAATCGGCAGCAATCAGGTTTACCGGATCGATCCGGAGACGCACCTCGTCGAGGTGGTTGCGGATGATTTCGACCGGCCGAACGGTCTCGCCTTCTCCCCCAACGAAACAGTGCTCTACATCGCCGATTCCGGTCGTGCTCGCGGCCATGGCTTCGGTTTTGACAACTCGCGTCCGCATAACGTACGCGCTCTCGAGGTGATCGACGGGAGAAAACTTGGGAACAGCCGCGTGGTTGCGGAGATCGACATGGTCCCGGACGGACTGCGCGTCGACACCGAGGGGCTGTTGTGGATCTCCGCCGAGGACGGCATTCACTGTTACACGCCTGATGGAACAAGGCTTGGCCGGATTCTCGTACCCGAGGTCGTCGCCAATCTCACCTTTGGCGGGCCGGAAAAGTCGCGGCTGTACATCACCGCCACAAGCTCTGTCTACGCATTGGAGACGACGCGACGGGGCGCGCAAACCCCGTAAAAACTGCGAATACAAAACAATAACTAACAAGGAGGAGGAACTGAAATGAAAACGACACTTAAGTATCTGTTGGCCGCGACAGCTGCCACTCTCGTGATGACGGTATCTGCCCATGCGGCGGGCCCCGAAATCGTCAAAGGTCCGAGCAAGGATGCAGAATGCTTCAAGCCGCTGACGGCAGAAACGAAGTTTTTCCAATGGCCCAAGAAGGAAGGTCCATACCGCATAGCGCTTGCTAACGGTTTCATTGGCAACACCTGGCGTATCCAGATGATTCAGACCGCCAAAGCCTATGCTGCCTTGCCAGAGGTGAAGGCCAAGCTCAAGGAATTCAAGGTGGTCTCGACTGGCGACGATGTCGCTGCGCAGATCGCGGCAGTGGATAATTTCATCAATTCCGGCTATGACGCCATCGTCGTCAACGCGCAGAATCCGACGGCATTCAAGCCGGTAATCAAGCGTGCCAATGCCGCTGGTGTTGTCCTCATCGCTTTCGACAACACCCTCGATACCGATGAAGCCGTCAATGTGAATGTCGACCAGAAGGGGCTTGGCGAATTGTGGGGCAACTGGCTTGTCAAGAATGTGCCTGGCAACAAAGGCAAGCTGCTTGAAGTACGCGGCGTTACCGGCACTTCCGTCGATCGCGATCGTCATGAGGGCATTCAGGAAGTCCTGAAAAAGTCTGGTGGACAGTGGGAAACCGTCGAGGTCGTCGGCCGCTGGGATGACGGCACCGCGCAGAAGGTCGTGGCTGATGCCATTGCCGTGCACAAGCACTTCGATGGGGTTTCCGTTCAGGGAGGCTCGACCGGAACAGTGCGTGCCATGATCGACGCGAAACATCCTTTCGTTCCGGTGGGCGGTGAAACGGAGAATGGTTTCCGCAAGCTCTGCGCGCAATATTCCAAGGATGGATTGAAATGCACCTCCGCCGGTACCGGCCCTGCGCAGGTTGCGGTTGCCATCAAGACTGCTATTGCGGCGCTCGAAGGAGAGGTCGTCCCGCAATCGATTTCGCTGCCGCTGTCCATTGTCGAAGATCCGAATTTCAAGGACGGCGACAGCTTCTATTCAAAAGAAACCGACAACTTCTTCGTTGGCAATTCCTTCCCGACCTGCGGCATAAATTTCAGTGCACAGGAAATCATGGGTCAGACCAAAGCCGATCAGTAAATCTTCAATGCCGGGGCGCTAGATGTGCGCCCCGGTTCTCTTTGGGAGGGGTTTTCGTGTCGGACGCTGCACCAATTCTGGAAATGAAACATGTCTCGAAGCGCTATGGCGGTATCGCTGCGCTGAACGAGGTGGATTTCGTCGCCTACCCAGGCGAGATTCATGCGATTCTTGGCGAGAACGGCGCTGGCAAATCGACCCTGATCAAAATTGCCGCCGGAGTGACCGACCCGAGCGATGGCGAGGTCTTCGTCGAGGGCCGGCGCGTAAATTTTCGCAACCCAACGGAGGCGATGGCCGCAGGCGTGGTCTGCGTTTTCCAGGAGCTTTCGTTGCTGCCTGACCTGACGGTTGCGGATAATCTCTCGATCGTCTCCCCTCCCCTTCGCGGCGGGTTGATCGACAGTGCTGCACAGCGTCAACGCGCGCGGGAGCTCCTTGCGTCGATCGGCTGTGAGGATGTGCATCCGCTCGAACTCGTACGCGACCTGCCGCTGTCACGGCGTCAGATGGTGGAAATCGCCAAGGCGCTCGGCAAAAAGCCGAAGCTGCTCATTCTGGACGAGGCGACTTCAGCGTTGACAGCCGCCGATGTTGAACGTGTCTACGCGATCATCCGCAAGCTCCGATCTGAAGGCTTGGGTATTCTCTACGTTTCGCACCGGATGCATGAGATCGAGGCTCTTGCCGATGTTGCAACCGTTTTCCGCAATGGAAGGAGGATCGAAACGTTCCGGAAGGGCGAACGCTCGGTCAGCGCCATCGTCCAGATGATGATTGGGCGTGAATTAACGCATCACTATCCTGACAAGCCAGCGCCGAAGCCGGCGGAACCGGTAGCACTGTCTGCCAAAAACCTTGCTTGGGGTACCCAGTTGCGCGATATCTCACTTGATATTCGCAAGGGCGAAATCGTCGGACTGGGAGGATTGGACGGTCAGGGACAGCGTTCCCTGCTGTTGGCGCTTTTCGGTGTGCTCAAAGGTGTTTCAGGTACTGTGGAGATAATGGGCAAACCGCACCGTCTCTCGGGCCCCCGTTCGGCAATGCGCGCTTCCCTGCCATTGGCGCTTATTCCTGAAGACCGCAAGACCGAAGGCTTGATGCTGCCGATGAATATTCGCGACAATATCAGTCTGGCTTCGTTGTCGCGGTTCCAGAAGGGATTGAGACTGGATGGCGGTAAAGAACATTCCGCTGTCGAAAGGATGATCGACAGCCTGAAGATCAAGATTTCCGATCTTTCCGCCGCAGTCTCCACCCTGTCGGGTGGCAACCAGCAAAAGGTCGTGCTGGCTAAATGGTTGATGACTGCTCCCGGCATCATCCTTCTCAACGATCCAACGCGCGGTATCGACGTAGGCACCAAACAGGAGGTGTATCAGCTGCTTCGTGACCTTGCCGACAAAGGAGTGGCGGTACTCTTCTATTCCACAGACTATGCAGAGCTGATCGGCTGCTGTGACCGCGTTCTCGTCATGTATAACGGCAGCATCGCACGGGAACTGAAGGGCCAGCATCTCAATGAGCGCACTATCATCGAAACGGCATTGAATGTCGATGACAAGGAACAGGCGGCATGAACGACCTTCGCCATCGCATCCATCACAATGGCGGGTTGCTCGCAGCCATCGGTCTCTTCATCGTGATGTTCATCATCTATGTCAGCAATCATCCGGTCGGGCTGACAGCGGCGGTGGCGACCACAGCGTCCAACAAGGCGGTTCTGCTCGCGCTGGTCGCCATGGCGCAGACATTGCCGGTGTTGACGCGCGGTCTCGACCTTTCGGTGGGAATGGTCTTCATCCTTGCCAATTGTCTTGCATCCGTCCTCGTGGTTGGAACGATCGGCGAAGGGTTTGCGGGTATCGCGCTCGTATTGGGGGTGGGTGCGCTGGCCGGATTCATCAACGGGGCAATCATTGTCTGGGGGCGACTGCAGCCGATCATCACGACGCTTGCAACTGGCGCCGTATATTACGGCATCGCGCTCTATGTGCGTCCGGGACCTGGAGGCGACGTACAATCTGATATCGCCGACTTTGCAACGGGCCAGCTCTTCGGCATCATACCGACAGCACTCGTTGTACTCCTTGCAATTGTGCTGATCGTCTGGCTACCCTACCGGAATTCAGTGCTCGGACGCGCGGCCTATGCGGTGGGGTCTAACGAGCAGGCCGCCTATATGTCCGGCGTGCCCGTACAGCGGGCGAAGCTCCTGGCCTACACGCTTGCAGGTCTGCTTGCCGCCATCGGCGGACTGATGCTGACCTTCAACACCTATTCAGGCGAGGCCTCGGCTCCGATTGCCAGCACCTATACCCTCAATTCCATCGCGGCCGTGGTGATAGGGGGAACGTCGTTGTTCGGTGGCTGGGGCTCGGCGGTCGGATCGATCTTTGGTGCGTTCGTGCTTCGCACTATCGAAGATCTGCTTTTCGTGTTTGATCTCGATCCGTTGTGGCAGCCGCTGTTCCAAGGGGTTGTTCTGCTTGCGGCCGTAAGTCTCGGCGCATTGCGCGTCCTGCGTATCCGCAACCGCCTGGAGCTTTTCGCATGAGCGAGTCGAAACTTCCGGTCAGCACCATCCCTGCCCTGCGGTTTGCCTTCGACCGCTCGCTTGTCATTGCCTTTGCTTGCATAATCCTGATGCTGCTTGGCGGCGCACTTTATTCCCGCGAGTTCCTCTCACCGGAATATCTCTTGCAGCAACTGCAAATCAGCGCCTTTCTCGGTATCATCGCCTCGGGCGCAATGATGGTCATCCTGATCGGTCACATCGATCTTTCGATCCCGTGGACGGTGACGCTCGGCGCGATGATGGCGACGGCCGTTGCCGGCTGGTTCGGCGAGACCGGTAATCTTATCGCCATTCCGGTCGGGATACTTTGTGGTGCGATGGTCGGATTGCTGAATGGCCTCGGGGTGGCCTATTTGCGGTTGCCGTCGATGATTTTTACACTTGGCATGAACGCTGTGGTGCAAGGGCTGATGGTGTTGCATACGGGCGGTTTTGCGCCGCAGGACCATGCCACCGATGCGATGCATTTCCTGGCTGTCGGACGCCCGATCTTCGGTATCCCGAATGCCCTGCTGATATGGGTCGTCGTCGGTGCGTTCACCATCTTCCTTTTGACCCGTACCGCGTTCGGCCGCCGTGTCTATGCGGTGGGCAATCGCGAGGCTGCGGCCTACCTCTCCGGCGTCAACACCAATGCAGTGATCATCTGGTGTTTTGTTCTGTCGGGGGCGGCTGCTGCGTTCGCCGGTGTGCTGCTTGCGGGTTATTCGACCAAGGCTTATCAGGCCATGGGGGACCCGTATTTGCTGCCGGCCATCGCTGCAGTTGTTCTCGGCGGTACCAATATTCTCGGCGGGCGCGGCAATTACCTCGGTACGATTGCCGGCGTTATCCTGATCACCCTGCTGCAATCGATCCTCGCGGTGATGCAGATGCCGGAAGCCGGCCGGCAGATCATCTATGGCGTGGTTATTCTAGTGATGCTGCTCGCATACGGGCGCGGCGAGATCGATCGAAAGTAGCGGCAGGAGCTGGACAAGTTGCCCCCAAGCGTCGATGCTGGAGGGAATAGGAAGACCATGTCCAAATCCGATACTTCAACGGCGCCTGCCGTAATCTACCGGAACTACACGCTGGCCGAATTGCGTGCCGACGGCGCTGTGCATGTCATCGGCGTTGTTCTGGCGATGGGAGGGTCGGTCGCGCTGCTGTCATTCATGTTAGATCGGACAGCGATGGGTCCTTATGTAGCAACGACGGTCTACCTTGTTACTCTGGTTTTATCGATGTCGCTGTCGGCCGCGTATAATATCTGGCCGATCTCGCCGATTAAGCGGTTTCTGCGGCGTTTCGACCATTCGGCGATCTATCTCCTGATTGCCGGAACCTATACGCCCTTCATGGCCAAGAGCGGAACGTGGTGGCTGCTGGCAGGCGTATGGGCAATTGCCATTGTTGGCGTGCTTCTGAAATTCCTGAAGCCAGACCGCTTCGACAGGCTGTCGATCGGACTCTATCTTGGGCTCGGCTGGAGCGGCGCCGCGGCCTATCAGGAATTTTCCGGTGCGCTCTCCGCCACGATCGTCTGGCTCATTCTTGCCGGCGGCGTGGTCTATTCGCTCGGGGTTATTTTCCATATTCTGGAGAGGTTGCCCTTTCACAATGCGATATGGCACGGGTTCGTCTTGGTCGCAGCGAGTATTCATTTTGCGGCGGTGTGTTCGGCCGTCGCCTGATTATTCAGCTGGTGCCGGCGCGTGTGTGCCGCGCAGTCGGCGTCCGATCTTGCTCAAGGCGCGAGACAAATCCTCCATGTAAAGGAAAATGACCGGTGTGATGAACAGCGTGAGGATCTGGGAGACCACGAGACCGCCGACCACTGCCACACCAAGCGGTTGGCGAAGCTCGGAGCTTGCTCCTGCGCCAATGGCGATGGGAATCGTACCCATGAGGGCAGCGAGGGTCGTCATCATGATTGGCCGGAAACGCACGAGACAGGCTTCGCGAATGGCATCAAACGAGGTTTCACCGGCTCTTTGGCGAACAAGCGCAAAGTCGACCATCATGATTGCGTTCTTCTTGACGATGCCGATCAGCATCAGGATGCCGATGATCGCAATGACGCTGAGATCGTAACCGAACAACTCCAGCGTAGCGAGTGCGCCTGCAGCGGCCGCAGGCAGTCCTGTCAAAATGGTGAGCGGGTGGACGAAGCTTTCGTAGAGGATGCCGAGGACGATATAGATCGTCAGGATTGCCGCACCGACAAGCAGACCCTGGTTGGCGAGGGATTGCTGGAACACCTGGGCGGTACCGGTAAAGCTCGACGTGATGGTTTCAGGTACACCTAATTGCGTTTTTAAAGCATCAAGCTTCTGTACCGCCTGACCGAGAGAGACACCCTGCGGCAGATTGAAGGAAATCGTGACAGCAGGCAACTGTCCCAATTGGCTGACAGCCAGCAGCCCCGTCTTGCGCTCGACATGGGCGAAGGCTGAGAGCGGTATCAGCTTGCCTGTGGTTGGCGAGCGGATCTGCATCTGGTCAAGCTTGTCGGTCGTCCAGGGAATGTCTGGATCCAGCTCGAGAATGACCTGATAGCTATCAGCCGTCGAGAATATAGTAGATGCCTGATTGGTACCGAAAGCGTAGTAGAACGTATTGCGCAACTGATCGGCATTGATACCGAGCATCTGCGCCTTGTCCTCATCGATCACCAGATTCGCCTGAAGCGCGTTGTTCTGCAGATTGCTTGATACGTCGACGAAGGTCTGGCGTTCCTGCTGCATCGCCAGCAGGATTTTCTGCGAACATGGATAGAGGTCCGTCGAAGTGACACTTTGAAGATTGTATTGATATTGCGCATTGGAGGAGACGCCGCCGATACGCAGGTTCTGCACCGCGACAGGATAGCTGGTAATCCCGGGAATCTTGGACAAGGTCTGGCGCAGATCGCGGAGAAGCGGTTCAAGCGCCAGTCGCTCGGCTTTTGGTTTCAGCTCGACGAACATTCGCCCCTGATTGAGACTGGCGGAGTTGAAGCCGCCGCCAACCGTGGATACGACATGCGCAACATAGGGCTTGCTTGAAATCGCATCCGCGACCTTTTTCTGCAGCACCACCATGGCATCGAACGAGATGTCCTGGCGTGCCTCGGTCGAGATGGATAACTGCCCGATATCCTCAGTCGGCAGAAAACCCTTGTTAATCGTTGCGAAGAGATAGCCGGTTGCGACGACGGTCAGCAGGAATACGCCAAGGACGACGGGGCGTGCGCGCAGGCAAAGGTCAAGAACGCGGCCGTAACCCGACTGCACCGCGTCGAAAATGCGCTCGGTGAGCGGTTTCTTCTTTTCGCCATCGGTATGCTTTTCGGGAGGCAGATGGCTGCAGAGCATCGGCGTCAGCGTGAGGGATATCAGCGCCGAGGCAACGATGGCCACTGTCACAACGACGGCGAATTCGTTGAAGATACGCCCGACGACGCCGCCCATCAGCAGGATCGGGATGAACACGGCAACCAGCGACGTGGTGATCGAGATGATGGTAAAGCCGATCTCCTCGCTACCCTTTAGTGCCGCCTCGAGCGGAGCCATGCCATTTTCTATATGGCGAGCTATGTTTTCCAGCATGACGATCGCATCATCGACGACCAGTCCGACAGACAGGGTCAAACCAAGCAACGAGATGTTGTCGATCGAAAACCCGAGCACATACATCGCGCCAAGTGTGGCGATCAACGAAAGCGGGACAGCGACGATCGGGATCATCGTTGCGCTCACCCGCCGCAAGAAGATGAAGATCACGAGGATAACGAGGCCAATCGTCAAAAGCAGTGTGAATTGCACGTCCGACACCGCCTGCCGGATAGAAGCCGAGCGGTCATTCAAGATGTGGATGCTTGCCGAAGGTCCAAGGTCCTGCTCGAATTGCGGGAGGATCGCCTTGACGCGGTCCACCACGTCGACGGTGTTGGCACCCGGCTGGCGAAAAACGCCGAGAACAAGCGATGGCTTGCCATCATATCGGCTCTCGGTCTGCGTGGTGGCAACGGAATCGATGACGCGGGCCACATCGCCCAGGCGAACCAGCTTGCCATTCGCCGATTTGACGATGATCTGGCGGAACGTGTCGGCGTTTTGCGCCTGCGTATCGGCTTCAATCGCCATCTGCTGTGTCGGGCTGGAGATCGTTCCAACAGGAGCGATCGAATTCTTGCTGGCGACGGCAGCCGTCAGTTCATCGAGGCCAATGCCGCGTGCGGTCACCGCCTCCGGATCGACCTCGACGCGCACGGCATATTGCTTGGTGCCAAAGACCTGGACTTCTCCGACGCCGTTGATCGTCGAAAACGCGGGAGACATGACGTTCTCGGCGTAGTCGTCGAGTTTCGAAAGCTGCATCGTATCGCTTTGCAACGCCACGAGAACGACCGGTGCATCGGCGGGATTGCTCTTTCGATAGCTCGGGGGAGTCGTCATGTTGGCTGGGAGCTGGCGCAGAGTGCTTGCGATTGCCGCCTGAACGTCGGCGGCGGCCTGATCAATGTTGCGGTTCAGATCGAATTCGAGCGTGATATGCGTCGCGCCCTCAGTGCTCGTGGAACTGATCGTCGAGATGGCCTGTATCGTCGAGAACTGTTTGATCAGTGGCGTCGCGACGGAGCTTGCCATGGTATCCGGTGCTGCGCCAGGAAGCTGGGCGGAAACCGTTATGATCGGAAAATCGACTTCAGGCAGCGCGGCGACCGGAATGAAATTGTAAGCAAAAAGGCCCGATGCCGCGAGCGCGATGGAAAGCAGAATTGTTGCAATTGGCCGGCGGATGAAGACCGATGAAATATTCATTTAGCAGCCTCTAAAGCTCCGGAAACCGGGCTAATGATCGACGATGCTATATCCGCCGCCTGTGTGCTCGTCTGGACGGGTGAGCCGTCTTGCAAGTGAAGCTGGCCATCGACCACAACCTGATCGCCAGGCGCTATGCCGGAAGCGACAACTGCGGTGTCGCCCACCATGTCAGTCAGTGTGATGTTCTGTTTTGCGACTGTCTTGTTGGAATGAACGAGGAAAACGAACGAGCCGTCATTACCCTGCTGAATGGCGACAAGCGGCACAGTCGTGGCATTCTTGTGAACTGTGAGTTCCACTACAGCCGTAACATACTGTCCCGGCCAAAGCGCACCGTCCATATTGGCGATATCTGCCTTCAGAACCACCGTGCCGGAAGATGTGTCGACACTCGAATCGATGAAATTCAAAGTACCTGTCGCGACCGTATCGTTGCTGCCGGGAAGTTTGACCTGGACCGGCGTCGGATGATCTGCCACCGCTGATCGGAGCGCGGGCAGGTCACGTTCGGCAATGACAAAGGCAACACGCAGCGGCGCCATTTTGGTAATAGTGAGAAGGGCGTTCGTATCGTTGTTGCGCACAAAGTTGCCGACGGATGTGTTGACGACGCCCACGCGCCCGTCGATCGGCGCCGTGATCGTCATATAAGATAGTTGCACCTGATCAGCCGCAATCTGCGCCTTGTCCATATTGATCGTTGCTTCCAGCACCTTTACGGCGGCTTCGAACTGATAGACCTGCTGATTGGTATCGACGTTGCGTTTTTGCAGGTCTTGGGCACTTGTCAGATCGAGATTTGCAGCGACCAGACTTGCCTGGTCCTTGGCAAGCAGTGCTTGATCCTTGTCGATCATGGCGCGGATTGCACGATCATCAAGTTGGAAAAGCACGTCTCCTGTCTTGACCATTTGACCGTCGGTGACTTCGGTTGCGACGACAACGCCGTCGATCTGTGGCTTTACGGCGACTGTGTCGATCGGCTCCATCGTGGCAACGATTGTCTTGGTGACAGGTACATCCTCCGATTTGGCAGATGCAACCACAACAGAGGCCGTTCCTCCCCCTTTACGAACCTTGCCGCTAGCGGGCGATGTATCGCCTGATGATGTGCTCTGTGCCGGTGGAGATGCGTGTTGGTATAGTTCGGGATAGACGACAAAATAGCCAATACCGGCAATGAGTGCTGCACCTAGCAAAAGGCCGATACGCTTCATGACGACATCTCTTTCGTGGCGGTACGCCGTGGGAGCCCGCCTTCCCCTAATGCGCAAGCACTAACGACTCCGAAGGCCATTTCAAATTATAGTTTCGTAATGATTGGAACCTTCGTGGCAGTGCTTCCGGCGTTAATCACAGACGCTATCTGGGTTTTTTCTAATACGCATGTCCGACATCAACTGCTCGTCACACAATTGTTACGCAAACGCAGCATAGCCGGTGTCTAATTGCAGAAAGGATTGTAAAATCTGCGCATGACCGAAATCCGCATCCAGAACCTGACAAAACGCTTTGGCGACGTCACCGCGCTCAATGATATCTCGATCGATTTTCCAGCCGGGTCGTTCACCTCATTGCTCGGCCCATCCGGTTGCGGCAAGACCACGTTGCTGCGGCTGATCGCAGGCTTTGAAGCACCGGATGGCGGGCAGCTGTCGTTTGGTGACGAGCTGATCGCCGATGCGAAGAGCCAAAAGAAGCCGGAGGAGCGCGGTGTCGGTGTCGTCTTTCAGTCGTATGCCCTTTGGCCGCACATGGATGTGGCTGCAAATGTCGCCTATCCCTTGAAGACGCGAAAGGTGGGTAAGGACGAGATTGCGAGGCGCGTCGCTGCCGTCCTCGACAGTGTGGGCCTGGATGGCTACGCCAAGCGTGGGATCGAGGAGCTTTCCGGTGGTCAGCGTCAGCGGGTTGCTCTCGCACGCTGCCTCGTCGCGGATGCAAAGACTATTCTTTTCGATGAGCCGCTCGCCAATCTCGACATGCATTTGCGGGCTTCGATGGTCGAAGCATTTCGCGAGATCCACCGTCGCACGCGCGCGACAATCGTCTATGTGACGCATGATCAATCGGAAGCACTCGCGCTGTCCGATCGTGTCGCGGTCATGAGTTCGGGAAATATCCTGCAGATCGCCTCCCCTGCGCAAGTCTATCATTCGCCAGCCGACCGAAGAGTGGCGGGGTTTATCGGCCGCGGGACGGTTGTCTCCGGCACAGTCGTGCGCAGGAACGGCCAATCAACAATCGTCGATATCGGGGGCACACAAGTCACCGCACGTGGACAGGCCAACGGTACGGATAATGTGCAGGTCCTGCTGCGTCCAGAGGCCGTCACTCCTTCCGATCAGGGTCTCGCTGCTGTCGTTCAGCAGAGCACCTATCGCGGACCGGTGCACGAAACGTGGCTCGAACTAGCCAATGGCGAGCGGCTGACGCTCGATAGCCCGCATCCCCTCCCCCCTGGAAGCAAGGTTCATCTCGGCGTTAGCGACGCCTGGATCATTCCTTAGAGCAACTTTCTTCGAAACACGGAGTTGCTCTAACTCTTAGTTTTCACGCAATTCCGGACGGAAAAACCGGTTCCCACTTTTCCTGGAATTGCTCTCAACGCCAGGGTAAGACGCCCGCGGGGAGCTTCCGGCCAAGCCGGTCAAGGACGAGAAGCAATACCAGGACGATGACAATGGTCGTGACTGCGATTGCCGCCGCCTGGGTCCCGAGCCCGGCCTCTTCCAGGCTGAACAGCACGACGCCCAGGGTTTCGTTGCCGCTTGACCACAACAATGCGGAGACTGTCAGCTCGTTGAAAGCGCTCATGAACACCAGGAGCGCGCCTGCGACGGCGGCTGGTGCGGCCAGCGGCGCGGTGATCGTCATCATCCGGCGCAGGGGGTAAGCACCCGACACCGCTGCGGCCTCGTCCAGATCTCGCGACATCTGGCCAATAGCAGCGGTGACCGGTTTCATGGCGAGTGCGAAGAACCGCATGAGATAAGCCGCGAGGATGATCCATGGCGTAGCGTAGAGGCTACCGATGAATGGCAGCGGCCGCAGGAACAGCAGAATGCAGGCGATAGCGAGGACGATGCCCGGCAGCGCATAGGGCAATTCGATCATCCCATGCAATACGCGTTGCGACAGGCGCGAAAAGCGCTCGAGGCCGCTCGCCAAAGGAATGGCGCCGACGGCGAGGATCAAAGCCGCACCACCAGCCAGGATTGTGGAATTGCGGAAAGCGCGATTGGTCGAAGCCTGACGAAACAGCACTTCCTCGAAGTTGGAAAAGGTCAACGTAGCCCAGTTAAGCGGTACACCGAATGACGGAATAAGCGCAGTCGTTACCAAGGCGAGAACAGGGAGGATGAGCATGAACAATATAGCGATCCAGCCCAGCAGTGCGAGCGGCAACCGCCAACGTCCCAAAGTGAAACGCGCAGGTGTTCCGGCCGTGTAACGATGGCCAGCGCGGCGCAGGGCCAGCGCCTGCAACGTGACACCGAGCAGCGCCAGGGTGGCAATCAGGACGGAGAGCGCCGCAACTTGCGGCAATACGCTTGGGCCGAAGCTGGAAATTCGCTGATAGATCAGCGTTGTCAACGTCAGATAATTGACCGGCATGCCGAGCAGCGCGGGTATGCCGAAATTGCCGACGCCAGAGACGAAGGCAAGCGCCGTTGCGGCGACTAGATATGGCCGAACCATCGGCAGGATAATGGTGAGAACGACACGGAGCGGCGAAGAGCCCGATGAACGCGCCGCTTCAATAAGATCCCGCGGGATGCGCGTGAGCCCTGCACGCAGCGTGATGAAGATGATCGGCGCGTGTTGAATGGCGTAAAGCAGGATAATGCCCTTGCGGCCGAGCAGAGGATTGACGGTGCCTGGGAGGGGCGAGAGATTGAGCGCTCCGAGCAAGGTGCTCGATGGTCCGAACAGATGCAGCCACGACAGCGCCATGACTTGCGGCGCGATCATCAACGGCAGCAGCAATAGAAAACTTAGTGTCCGCCGTCCCGGCAAATCGGTCATCGATAGCGCAACGGCAAAGGGCGCACCGATCATGAGTGCCAGCAACGCACCGAAGAAGGACGTGTCAAGCGTATTGAACGTTGCGCGGATGACCGCCGGGCTTGAAAGACGGCTTGCGAAAGTGGCCAAATCAACTTCGCCGCCGGGAGCAATGGCCGTCGACACGAGGCGCAGCACGGGGACGAGGCTCAGCAGAAAAATGACTATCAGAACGGCCAGACTCGAAAGCCGCGTATAGTAGCGAAGCTTTCGCCACAGGATTGGGATAAAACCCGCGTCGCGTGACGCGGGTCTTTCGCCTCGGCGGAGAAATTGGGTAACAGCCAAAGAGCTTTACTGCCCCATGACTTCGCTGAATTTTTCTTTGTTCGCCGTGTCGTTCGCCAACGCGCCGGCTGCATCGAACGCCAGCACCTTGATGGCAGAACGATCCGGATAGCCGGCCGGAAGGCCGGCATCGGGACGCGCAGGGATATACCCCATGGTGACGGCCAGCTTCTGTCCTTCTTCAGATAGAAGGAAGTTGACGAAGGCTTTTGCTGCCTCGGGGTTTTTAGCCGTAGAGAGAATGGCGACCGGTTCGGTTACGGCCGAGACGCCTTCCTTCGGAAATACGAACTCGACCGGCGCGCCTTTGGCCTTTTCGCGGATTGGCATGTAATCGACGATCATGCCGAAAAGCTTGTCGCCACCGCTGACAGCTTTGAGGACATCGCCATTGCCGCCTGCGGCCTGCGCACCATTCCTGGCGAGCTCGGCATAGAAATCCCAGCCCTGTGGCAGGTTTTCCGTCAACGTCACCGTATGGATCATCGCTGCACCCGATGTCAGCGGGCTTGGCATACTGACCAGATTCTTGGCCTCGGGCTTGGTCAGGTCGCTCCAGCTCGCGGGAACGAAAGGCGCCTTCGTGTTGTAGACGATGCCGGTCGTGATGAGTTTGGTGGAGAAATAGGTTCCGTCCTTGTCCAGCAGCGCCGGGTCGATGCCGTTGGTATCGGCATCCTTGAACGCGAGAAGTCGGCCCTCTTTCTTCAAACCTTCCATTGTCACAACATCTGAAATCAAAAGAACATCGGGTTGGGGATTGCCCGCTTCGATCTCGGCCCGCAGCTTGGCCATGATCTTAGGCGTTCCGTCACGAACCCATTCGACCTTGATGCCGGGGTTCTTTGCCATAAAGGCGTCCGTCGTCTTTTGTGCATCGGTGTTGGGCTGACTTGTATAGAGAACGAGTTTACCATCAGCGGCGAAGGCCGGATGCAGCCCGGCGGCCAGTAAAATTGCAGCGGCGAGAATTTGACGCACGATGATTCCCTTTATTAAACGAGACAAGCCCGCTTCTCTTTTATGCGGGCACATACGGACTGGCCACCCTTATACAAGCCGGATAACGATTCTATGACATATACACGAAAGTCGCACTTTCGCTGTCGGATATCATCAGGCTGGCGCAATTGTGCATTTGCAGCTTCAATATTTTTCGCTTGTCACGTGGCTGTTATGAACAGACAGTACAAGGAAAAATTGCACAGCTGCGCAATAGGGTGGAACTGAAGTATGCGGCCATTTCTCTCGGTCGAGACGATGAGCGTTGGCTATGGCACAACGACCGTTCTCGATAAGCTTGACCTCGGTATTCATAAGGGCGAATTCGTCGCTCTGCTGGGCTCGTCGGGCTGTGGCAAGACAACGCTATTGCGCACGATCGCCGGATTTACCAAACCATATTCCGGTTCGATCCGGGTGGCGGATCGCGACGTTACGCAAATGCCGCCGGACAAACGCGGCATGGCGCTGGTTTTCCAGTCCTATGCGCTGTGGCCGCACATGACTGTTGCCCAGAATATCGGCTACGGGTTGAAGTTGCAGAGGCAGTCGCGAGAGAACATCGACGCGCGGGTCAACGAGATGCAGAATCTGCTCGGCCTTGCGGGGCTTGGCGATCGCAAACCTGGACAGCTTTCGGGGGGACAGCGGCAGCGCGTCGCGCTCGGCCGGGCCCTGGCAATCGATCCGGAAATCCTGCTGCTTGATGAGCCACTTTCCAATCTCGATGCGCGCATTCGCCTTACGGTGCGACATGAAATTCGCTCTCTGCAGAAGCGGCTCGGCATCACTGCGATCCATGTCACCCACGACCGCGAAGAAGCGATGGTGATGGCAGACCGCATCATCATCATGAATGCAGGTCGTATTGAACAGGAGGGGTCACCGGAAGATGTCTACAACAAGCCCGCCTCCCCTTTCGTGGCTGCATTCATGGGGGCTGAGAATCTCCTGTCGATGCAGGCCCGAGTCCATGGCGAGCAGGTCGAACTCATGGAAGGTTCGTTCAACCCGTCGATCGTAACAGCACTTGCCGGACGGACATTGGCAACCGGCCCGATTGAACTGCGTTTCCGTGCCGAGGCGGCACGTCTTGCACGTTCTGAGGATAAGACGGTTCTGCAACCTGGTACGCTGGAGTTACGTGGTCAGGTTACAAGCGTCAGCTATCCGGGTGGTCATTGGCGTCACGCAATCAGGCTGGGTGAGAACGAGATCCTTGTCGACGCTGATACCCCGTTCAATCAGGGCGAGACAGTAAGAGTGTGCATTCCAGCCAAGTCGCTTTTTATGTTCAACCTTGTTGAAGGCTTGGCCGATGCACGGTCCGACTAGACAAAATTGGATGCCGGAAGCCGGCCGCCAACGCGACACTGCAATTATTTACTTTTCTCAAGGGAGATAACAAATGAAAACACTTCTACAGGCCTCTCTCATCCTCGGATTGGCCGCGACCCCTGCTGCTGCGGCTGATCTTACGGTTTTGACCGCTGGTGACCAGAACATGGTCGACTACATCAATGACTATCTCGGCCCTCTCTTCGAGAAGGAAAATCCGGGGACGACAGTGCGGGTCGTTGGCACCGGCCCCGGCGATGCCGGGTCGCAGAAGATCGTCGAGCGATTCGACGCGCAGGCGAAAGCCAATATGGATAAATGGGACGCGGACGTTGCCGTTGTGCATGAGAAATTCGCCGGGCCACTGGTCAAGAATGGCTATCTTGAATCATACCGGTCGAAGATACCATCCGGCGAGATGGTCACCAGCGAAAAAGCAAAGATGGCGCTTGGCGCAAATGTCGATGGTTATGTCATGCCGATGTTTTCAAGCCAGACTGCGATCGCCTACAACCCTGCGCTCATACCCAACCCGCCCAAGAGCTATGAGGAACTCGTCGCCTGGGCCAAACAGAATCCGAAGCAGTTCGGCTATAACGGTATCAAGGGTGGAGCATCAGGCGTCAGTTTCGTCATGGGCTGGATCTATGCCTTCGGTGACGGCGACGCCAACAAACTCATGAATGGTCCATTCGAGGAAGCCGAGTCCAAAAAGTGGGACAAGGCTTTTGCAAGTTTGAAGGATTTCACAACCAACGCCACCCTTACCCCGGGCAATGCTGGCACATTGGATATGCTCAGCCGCGGCGAAATTGCCATGGGGCCGGTTTGGGTCGACATGTTCTATTCGTGGCAAGCAGATGGCAAATTGCCACCGGAGATGAAGTTGTTCCTGCCTGCGCCGGGTATGCCAGGGCAACCGATGCACTATGTCATTCCGTCCAAGAGCCCGAACACGGAACTGGCAGAGAAATTCGTCGCGCTGGCGACAAGCCCGAAAGTTCAGGCCGATGGAATCGTCAAGCGGTTCAACTGGTACCCCGGGATCGATGCGAAGTTCGTGCAGCCGGAACTGGACAAAGCCAGCTGGGACAAGCTCTTCGTCGACATTTCCCCTGCTGATCTTGCAACCAAGGCCAAGCCTTTCCCGATCGCACCATATAACTCGGCCATCCTCGAGGCTTATGAAAAGAATGTAGCCAACTAATATCTCGTTTTTGGGCTGTTGACATCTGTCGATGGCCCCCTCCCCTTCCCGGAACATTTTGATGCAGACGCGCTTTCTCGCACTTCTCCTGGTTCTTCCGGCACTGATCGTGATCGTGCTGTTTTTCATTGTACCGCTGTTTGCGTCCATCCTCGGTGCATTCGAGGTTGGCGACAGTTTCGGGCTTGGCAATTTCAGCAAATCGTTCGATCTCTATTCGAGGGACATGATTTTCACCGTGGTCATCGTCTCCATTTCGACCGTGCTTATCGGACTTTTGTCTATCGCGATTGGCGGATATCTTACCCTTGGCGAAAATCCACGCTCTGTTGCGATCCTGCGCTGGCTTTATCGCTGGCCCATGTTCATTCCCTTTATTGTTGTCGGTCAGGTCTTGCGCACCTTTCTCGCCAAGAACGGGCTGATGAACAATATCCTGGTCAGTCTCGGAATATTGACCCCTTTGCAGACGACCGGGTTTCTCGACTGGCGCGGCATTGTGATTGCTTTTGTCTGGAAACAGACGCCGTTCGTGACGCTGCTTGTTGCCGGGGCCATGGCATCGCTCGATCGCAGCACCATTGAAGCCGCACGCAATCTTGGGGCTTCGCGCCTGCGTATTCTCATCGAAATTGTCGTGCCGCAGATCTCCGGCACGTTGCTCGTCGGTCTGATCCTTTCCTTCGTCACCATGATGTCCGTTCTGTCCGTCCCGCTGATGATCAACGCCCAGTCGCCGACGATGCTGACCGCCGATATCGCTTTTCGGATCAATGCCCACGGTGATTACGGCGTCGCCAATGCGCTCGGCGTGATTTCTTTGCTTTTGACAGCTGGTGTGGCACTGATATATCTGCGTCAGACAATGAAGGACCGCCTATGACGGCTCATATCGATCTCTGGTGGCTGCCGCGGGCCTTCATTCTTGGGCTCCTTGCCTTCATCATTTTCGGGCCATTGACCAATCTGCTTTTGTGGACGGTGGCGGAGAAATGGTATTTCCCGCATATGCTGCCGTTGGAATACGGGTTCACTTTCTGGCAGAGGGTATTCTCTCCGCGCGGGAATGCCATGGCATCGTTGATGACCAGTATCGTCGTCGCGACGCTCACCGTCATCGCGTCGCTGGCTTTGGCCATTCCTGCAGGCTACGCTCTATCGCGGCTGAAATTGCCGTTTCGCGGTTTGATCCTTCTCGCATTTCTTATCCCTCAGGCTTTCCCTAACCTTCCGGTCTACGTAAACATTGCCCGGTTTTTTTACGAGATCGGCCTTAACGGAACCATTGCCGGCGTCGTCATGGTGCACGTTACGCATGGCCTGGTGTATGCGGTATGGATTGCTACGGCGGCATTTTCGGCAGTGGATATCGATCTTGAAGAAGCGGCGCGTTCGATTGGTGCCGGGCCGCTTCGCGCGTTTCGCGACGTCACGCTCCCCCTTGCCGCTCCCGGTCTCTTGGCCAGCGCTATCTTCGTTTTTCTCGAATCGCTCGACGAATTTACCGGCAGCTATTTTGTCGGCGCGCCTGTCGTGAATACCCTGCCTCTATTGCTATACACTGCGAGTTCAGGTGGAAATTATCAGATTGCGTCAATCACCGCCCTGCTGTTACTCGTACCCTCGATTGGCTTCATGCTGGTGGTGGAGCGATTCTTGCGGGCAGATGTGCTTTCCAAGGTCGGACATTGAAACATGAAATCTAAAAACAAGCACGCTTCCAATGACGACAAGCAGTACGTCAGTGCGCTGCAGGTTGCGAAACACGCGGGTGTATCCCGCTCGGCGGTGTCGAGGGCTTTTACACCAGGGGCAAGCGTCTCGGCAAAAAAGCGCGAGAAGATCATGGAGGCCGCGGAAGCGCTTGGCTATCAGGTCAACGATCTAGCGCGTGGTCTTCTGGCTCGAAAGAGCCGTCTCGTGGGTTTGGTCGTTACCAATCCCGAACTCGGCTATCGCTCACATCTGGTTGCGGCGCTGACCAAGGCGCTCATTCATCGGGGCAGTGTTCCCATAGTGATCAATACCGGCCGCACCGAAGAAGAACTGGTTGCAGCACAAAAGACGCTCTTTGGCTATCGTGCGGAAGCGACGATTATCCTCTCCGGTTCACCGCCCTCGTCTTTCGTTGATCTCGCCCGCCGCAATGGCCAGCCATTGATTGTTCTCGGCCGCTCGGAAACGGGAGCAGATGACGTCAATATAGACAATGAAGGCGCCGGCCGCGAGGCCGCACGGTTTTTTCTCGCCGATGGTATCAAGAAGTTGGGGTTTGCCGGGGCTCTTTCAGGCACACCCACGACGATCGAACGCGAATATGGTTTCCGGCATGAAGCCGAACTGCATGGTGCTACGGTGCTGACCGGAAATGGCCAGAATTCGGATTATGCGGGTGGGCAGGAAGCCGCTCAGCAGCTTTTCGCTGTTGAAAGCGACCGCCCGGACGCAGTGTTTTGTGTCAATGATCTGGTGGCATTCGGCTTGATTGATTATGTAAGAAAACACACAAAACTCTCGATCCCGGAAGATCTTTCCATCGTAGGATTCGACGATATTCCGGAGGCGTCATGGGATGCCTACAATCTCACGACCTTTCAGCAGGACGCGAGCACTATGGCGGCGCATGCAGTGGCACTTCTCGATCGCCGCCAGGCGGAACCTGACCGCCCGCCTGCTCATGAACGCTTGAATACACGTCTTATCCTGCGCGGCAGCGCGCGTATTCCTGGTTCGTACAAATCCTAGAAAACTCCTGGAACTTCTTGCATGAAAATCATCCAAGTGACTGATCTGCATCTGGTGAAGCCGGGCGCAACCCTGTGTGGTCTTGACCCCTTGGCGCGTCTGCGGGCTTGCATCACCGACATCAACCAGAATCACGGCGATGCCGAATTAGTGATCTTTACGGGCGATCTGAGTGACACGGGGGAAGTGATTACGTATCGGGTCCTGGCGGAGGAACTCGCGAAACTGCTCCCGCCCTTCCGTCTGATGCTCGGCAACCATGACGAGCGCAATGCTTTTCTGAACGTCTTTGATACTGTCCGTGCGGAGGACGGCTTTGTCCAGAGTGTGGAAGACACTCGCGAAGGGAGGCTGATCATGCTCGATACGCTGGTTCCTGGCCGACCCGAGGGTCGTCTGGACGAAGCGCGATTGCGCTGGCTTCAGCAGCGCCTTCTGGAGGCCAGGGACCGTCCGGTGTTTCTGTTCTCACACCATCCGCCTTTTCCTATTTACATGCCGCTTTTGGACCGGATGGGCATCATCGAAGCGGATGCGCTCTATGCACTGCTGAAGGAACACGGCAATGTCCGGCATATTTTTGCTGGCCATGCACATCGGCCGATCGCCGGGAGCTGGCGAGGTATTTCCGTCAGCGTCCTGCGCGGCACCAACCATCAGTCGGCACTGGATTTTTCACCGGACAGGATTGCTGTTACGCACGAGCCGCCCGCCTATGCTGTGATTTTCATCGATCGGGACAGCGTCATTGCGCACTTCCACGACTTTCTGGATCGAACGGCCGCGTATCGCTGATGCGCTCGACTACGCTGGTTAATTGCGCAGATTCGCCTTTTCGTTCTGGCAGAGGCGGATGTGTTCTGAGGGAACGACAGAATACGTTTTGCGATAAAGCTTGGAAAACCGGCCCGGATTGGAGAAGTGAAGCTTGGCCGCCAGCTCCCTCACGGATGTTGCTTTTCTGCTGCAAATGATCTCATGGGCTGCGGCAATGCGGCCATTCAGCAAAACCTGGATTGGCGTGGCTCCGCGGTATTTGCGAAACAGGCGCTGCAGGGCGCGGATGTTGATGCCGGCGGCATCGGCGATGTCTGAAATGCTGACAGGATTGCAAATATTATTTTGGATAAACTCTTCCGCCAGAACCAACTGGTGGCAGGTGTCGCGTGAAAAGCTGGGCCTATTCTTGAGCGTATGTTGCGCAGGAATAGTGTTCGCTTGCGCGCTCGATTCTTCGATGCTGAGAACTCTCTGCCTGAAACTGTAAGCCGTATCATCTGCCATTGTGAAATACCTGATCGAGCGTGAAGGAGATCCAAACCTGGGTAGGGTACAATCTGGCGTAGAAAAATTGTAGGCGTAAAACGCAGGATTGCATCACTAAATACTTCAGAGTCGGGGATTTGAAAATTGAACCTTAGTGTAACGTTCCTGAGCAAGCTCCGTTGACAGCTGTCAACCCAGCTGACGGGCTCACCGAGATGCGAGCCCGCTTTTTCTTATTGGATACGCGTTGACAGCTGGCAACGGCATCTCTGAGAAGGTTAAGACGCTGCTATTCGATTCATCGTTTGTAAACCACATTTCCATACAGTTTGAACGATTGCCAATATTTGTAAGCGAGTAAGAAATTGACCCAGCGTAAACAGGCACCCACGACCAAGCAGCCAATCCCGGCGATCTCTCGGCGCCACCTCCTGTCGGGTGCTGGGTCCATGGCCGTGCTCGGAATAGCGGGCTGCACCCAAACGGCATTCGAACTGCCATCTATGGAAATAGACGCGATGCCGACCAGCGGCGTACGGCCACAAATCAGTATTGATAAATCCGTCACTGTTCCAGATGTTATGTACGCTGCCGTGCAGGAGGGGCCGTACTCGCTCCCCGCAGTTCCATATCAGAAGGTCCCAGTGCAGTTCCGGCGTCAAATAGTGGTCGATCCCACAGGCGAGCAGCCGGGTACAATTGTCGTCCGCCTGCAGGAGCGTTTTCTTTATCTGGTTCAAACCGGCGGCGATGCCATTCGTTATGGCGTCGGTATCGGCAAAGACGGCTTCCTTTGGAGCGGGCGCGCCAATATCCAGTATAAGAAAGAATGGCCACGGTGGACGCCGCCACGCGAAATGATTCAGCGCAAGCCGGAATTGGCCAAATATCAGAATGGCATGGACCCGGGTCCACAAAATCCTCTGGGCGCCAGGGCTCTCTATATTTTCAAGGACGGCGTCGATACCGGCTATCGGATTCACGGATCGCCAGAATGGTGGTCGATCGGACAGTCGATGTCATCCGGCTGCGTGCGCCTGATCAATCAGGACATAATCGATCTTTATAGTCGGGTCCCCGGAAAAGCGACGGTCGTGGTTGGCTAGACGCTCCAAATGCGTTAATAATTCAAAGCATCCCCTCAAAATGATTCATCCGGTGTTGCCGCCGGGATCCAGCAACTCGCCAACGGAAGCTAAATTGTATATAGCGTCTGTTTAATCAATCGTTTACCATAGTTTCAATGGTTTATGATTCTGGTGAGTTATCCCTCAATGATCTACTTCAACCCGTCGTTGCTGCCGAAGACGCGTTGGCGCGACTTGATGACAGGGTTGGTCGCAAGAATGATCTCGGCGAGACGAATGGACGCCGGACGCGCGACGGGCTTCTGCGCGAAAATGAGGGCTGGATAGAACGCTCGCATTTCGTGGAGGCGTGTAATGCTCTCTGGTTGGCAGGGGAGCTTGTTCATGTCGAAGATTTGGTTCTGCACGATGCACGCATGGACATCCGCACTCCGACGCATGAACTGACGAGGGCGCATGCCATTTTGCGTACGCGACGCCAGATTGCTGCGAGCCCGCCTGCTTGGTCATTCAGTTCAAAAGGTCTCGCTAGCCTGCGCGGGCGGGCCACCAGCGAGTTAACCGTGCCATCTCATGAAAACGTGCCAGCGGTTGAACCCGTTGCGGATGATGAGCCCGAGGTCAAATCTGACGCCGAAAACGCGTTCGAAGACGAATTGGCCAAATTGGATGCGTTGCTGGTCCACGCCTCGCGGCTGCTTGCGCAACCAGCAGAGGCTGGCGGGGGGAGGGGAGGGAGCAAACCTTCGACGACGGACCTCACACCGGATGGCGACCCTTTGGTATATGACCCGGATTGGGATGAAGATGCGCGGATCGAGCGGTGGTTGGCAGTTCATGACCGGAGCCGTGGTTTGCCGCCACTTCTTGCAGCTGCAGTGGTTTGGGACGCTTGGGAGAATATCGAACCGCTGCAACATCAGCACTGGCTGGGTCCAATGCTCGTCTCCGCCATGCTGAGAGAACGGGGCAAGACGAGATCGCATCTCGCAGCCTTCAATGCGGGATTGCGCTCCATTCCGCGTGACCGCCGCCGTTCCCGCGATCATACGACACGGCTTATTGCATTTCTGGAAGCGGTTCAGATATCGAGCATGGCAAATCTGAAGGAAGTCGACCGGCTGAGTCTTGCGCGGATGCAAATGGAACGAAAATTGAAGGATCGACGCTCCACGTCAAGCCTTCCCGGCATGATCGACCTCATTTTATCACGGCCCATGGTATCAACAGCCCTCATTTCCAAGGAATTGAAGATCTCCCAACGCGGAGCGCTTAATCTCATTAGTGAACTTGGGGTGCGCGAGATGACGGGGAGGGGACGTTACCGCGCTTGGGGGATCGTCTGAAATATTCGGATATCCCATGTATCCTGGTTCTTCTTCCGTTGCACCCTCGGACCCGACTCGACCCTCGTGTAACCGAATGTGAACTCGCATACCGGGAATTTCGTGATCAGCCGCATATCGACGATGCCAAGCAGTTCCAACTGCGCTGCGACTCTGTCCTTGACGTCGACGAGTTCTGCCTGCGAGAGGTCCGGCAGAATAGGATCCTTCGGTTCCCTAACGTTGGCGAACTTCGAGGCGTCGTTGAGGATGTCGGCTACGAGCGTCTTGTGTTCGACTGCCTGACGCAGCGGATCGAACTTGCGCTCGTAAAGAGGCCGGAGATTTACGGCCCTTAGTAAATGGGGCGTCGCACGAAATGTGTCGGGCAAAATCTTCTCGGCCCTCAGCTTTTCGAGTTGGTCGCGAACGTCCTCCCGGACTTGGTCGACCATCTCGTTATTCTTCATGCCAATGAAGATGTCGATCATCTTCTTGTGGCGCTCGTACTTGTCCCAGTCGGCGTCCCGGTTTTTTTCTTTGAGTGCCTTCTCGATGTCGGCATCGGTGAGCTGCTGAACGGGATATCGATATTCCTGGGCGATGAAACTTGCCAAGTCTGCGTCTCTACCATGCCTTAGTAGCTCGTAGAACTGGCTCTCTTCGAAGGCGAGAACGCGGTCACCCTGGGCGTAATACGCGCTGTTCGCCCGGTAGGAAACGGGCTCCATGTTGACTTCGATGCGCTGGTTCGTCGAACCTTTAATCCCTTCACCCAAGAGCTTCAAGCTTTCAGCGTCGGCGACTACGGGAAGCTGTTGGGCCGTTCCGCAGGACACGCATTCTAGGCGCCATTTGGAAAAAACTGGAGCCACGCGGTTTAGCCGGAAGTGCTTGCTGCCGCAGGCACAATCGATCCGACGGTACTTCACCTCGCCGCTTTCGTACCAGTTAACTCGAGTTCCTATGGGGGCCCATGAACCCGACCAGTGGACGTTGATGACGTCGAGCTGTTCCCAGGATTGATCGCACTTGCCGGATCCCTTGCGGGGGCAGGGGGTTTTCCAGAGCCTGGAGATTGGCCTCGATTCGTGGCTGCAGGCGGGTCAGCTCAGGCAGGTTCTCAAAGATTGGTCGGACGAACGCTATCCGTTGTACGCCTACCATCCGGCGCGCCATCTACCCCCGGCAAAGGTCCGTGCTTTTCTCGATTTTGTGCAGCAGATTGCAAGGGAGAAGGCGCGTCATCGCTGACGGAAGCACAAAAACATGTTGGCGAATGGCTGTGATCTGGACCTCAGCCGTATTTCGCCGCACAGCACAGCTCAACTGGACAGAAGGCGGTCAGGCGCTGTTTCTGAGCGTCAGGGAGCCTGTCAACATTCGAGTGATGCCGTCGTCAGTTGCCTTGATGTTAGGATCATCGATGAGGCTCAACGCCTCCTGCACCATGGGCTCTAGTGGCTGCCTCACCGTCGTCAGCCTATAAGCGTTCCATGATGCCATCGGAATACAAGCCGTCGACAGCAAGGTCATCCGGAAACCGGTTACATGGTGTTGCCTCGGCCGAAGAGATTTCAACCCGATACTCTCGCACAACGGATCGAGGACGAACATCGCGCTGTCGGCGGCACGATCGTCTGGGATCTGGCCTTTCTCGTGGAGGGACAGGTCACGGTCTAGCGTTTAATGTCCAGTATTGGCGCGAAGTTTCCGTTAGCAGCAGGTTCAACTATCCACCCAATTGCGGCCGTTCGAGGATAAAGTACCTTGGCGAAAAAGGTAATTCAGCTGATGTCTTCTAAATTTAACCCCTTAATTATCAATGGGTTATACTGATCTCAAAGGTAATTTACCTTCGCAATCGACACCAGATGTCACTGACCAGGGTATTTACCTTTTTGGTCAAAAGCTTGTCCTTTTGCCAAGATAAATTACCCTTGTGCGTTTTAGGCGAATGGACGTCGTATCGGACCAGAGTTTGCCTCAAACGCAAGTGTCATTACGGATTTTCGAAAATTTGCGACAGGGCAGCTCAACGCTTGAGTCTCGACTATTTGAGCTTGCAACGGGTAGAAATAGCAGCTTTCGACCTCATTCCAGCCATTGACGCTCCGCTCTCGTGATTACCGCTTCTGGCCTTGGGCAGACTGTCTGCTTCTATCGCAATTACTGTACGGCTGGCGCTGATTGTGATTGATCGGGCAATAACTTTCGACCCTCCAAGCCATGCATAGACTTGATGGTCGCCGCGAACCGGACTGATACAACCCACCTGAACAGGCTGTCTGAAAAACCGCGTTAGCCATCAACGACCTGCATGAGTTCAATGCGATTGCCAAAAGGGTCATTTACGTACTTCCGTAGGTATCCTTCCAGTGGTTGGTCCGAAACGGTTGGGAAGCCGGCCCTCTCTAAGGTCGCGCAAAGATTGGAGAGGTCATCAACGACGAATCCTGGATGAGCCTTTCTGGCAGGCGAAAAATTCGCGTCTACGCCGAGGTGTACTTTGACGCTACCGGTTTCGAACCAGCATCCTCCTCGAGCAGCAAGGTTTGGTGGTTTGGCCGCTTCGGTCAAACCTAGCGCTCCCTCGTAGAAAGCTTTGGCGGCAATCTCCTGTCCTGCAGGCATCGCCAGTTGGATGTGGTCAATTCCTTTAATCGTCATTTTCGGCTCCACTATCAGCTTCGCTTAGCAGAGCCTGCCGCGCTTGATTGCTTTCAACATATTGCTTCAAATCTTCTCGATTCAGGACCGTCCGCTGCCCTGTTACATCATATGGCTGTTTGAAATCGAATGCCCAGGCGGTTGGGCCGTGATCATGTAGATATTCATGCCGCTGAATTGCTTCAGCCCAGGTTGGAGTGTGCGTCTCCTCTTCCCACCAAAGCACATAGGGGGGCCATTCTGGCTTAAGGAACCAGCTACGGCCATGCTTGAGAGCTTCCGAATGTATCCCAGAATATGAAAAGGCCATCGGTGAAATGAGATCCCGCCAAAGTGAAAGAGAGGAGGGAGACCAACCATCCCCTTTTTCTTCGTAGAAGCGCGGGTAAACCTGTTTGCCCCAACTTTCAGGGCCAGGTTCATCGGCATATCCAGATCGAGCAATGAACCCTTCACTGCTTTCGGCTGCAAGGAAATTCACATCGTTCCTATCGTGAAAGCCCTGGTTGCTTGGATCGGTAGCAGGAGCACGGAAGATCCCGAAAGTGTACAGCGCGACGCGTTTTCTGGTAACCTCCTTCTCCAACTCTTTCTCCCGTCTAGCTGGTACAACCTGCAAGGCAACTCACGCGCAGCAGCACCTTATAAGTGTACCGCTGCGCCCCGATGGTTTCAAGATTCCACCGCGGCTGCTTTTGGGCCCGGAGCGGACTAAGCTAATCGTTAATTCAGAAGCCATGCGCACTGTACGATAACCCCTTGGTGGATCATGAGACGGTCGTGCGGATTGGCTGCCAGCACTTCTTGCCGGAAGAGCACCCCTCCCTTATGATGTAACAATGTTACCATCAGTTAGTGCAGCACCGGCCAATTCAGCAAGCCCCCGATTTTTTGAGAGCGTTGGCATCAGAACGGGATCGCGCGTTCTCGATATCGGCTGTGGGAACGGTGACCTTAGCCGGTTCGTCGCGAGACTGGCTGGGCCGCAGGGCGAGGTTGTTGCAGTTGACAGTAGCGAAGCGGCGCTGGCACTGGCGCGTGCCGCAGGCGGTGAACCGGATGCGGCGCCGATCACCTATCACGCGGTCGATCTGGCGGACGATCTGCACGATCTCGGTCGCTTCGATGTGATCGTCGGACGCCGTGTTCTGATGTATCTCCCAGACGCTTCCGCCACGCTCGCTGGGCTGGCCGGACTTGCGAAGCCTGGGGCGATACTGGCCTTTCAGGAACACGCGCGCGCCAGTCTTCCCTTCGGTCTCGCAACCCTTCCTCTGCATCGACTTCTTTACGACTGGGTGTGGGACACAGTTGCGGCCGAGGGCGGTGACGTGACCCTCGGTCTACGCCTCGTTGACCAGATGCGTTCACTGGGGCTTTCGATCGCTCAGGCACGCAACGAAGGCGTTCGGATCCAGCCCGGTGAACCTTCCTTTCTCCCGACCCTCATGCGGATCATGCTGCCACGCTTAATCCAACATGGTGTGGCCTCGACGGAAGAGGTTCAGCCCGATACTCTCGCACAACGGATTGAGGACGAACATCGCGCTTTCCGCGGCACGATCGTCTGGGATCAGGCCTTTCTCGTGGCGGGACAGGTCTCGGGCTAACGTTCAATGTCGGTGTTGGCGCAAACCCGATGTTAGACGTGCTGCAAAACTCAGTCGCAGAAGCTCGACTTTCCAAAAGAGGTTTGCGCCAGAAGTTTCTCGCGTTTTCAGCGTCAAGCGATCTAATGTTGAACTCAGGTGTTTATGCGACAGCTTTGGGTCGGCCATTGCTCATCAGCTCGATGAGTCTTTGGAGACGAGCCACCACGTTATTGGTTTCCAAGAGTTGCTGCTTCTGTTCGATACTGATCGATAGCAAAGGGGCGACTGTGTCGGCTAACAGGCTGGGGTTTCCGATCGAAGGTAGGCCGAACCTGGCTTTGGATCCCGGCGGTAGTGCAGAAAAATCGACCTCGGCGTAGATCTGGTACGCATCGAGAACCGCACTCGACAGAGCGGCTGCCTCCGTCGACTGGCCGCGTTCGTCGTCAATCGGCGTAACCTCCGCCGCCAGGAACCCGTCATCGGTCAGCCGGACCATGCCTGTGCGCTGGAGTCCGCAGACGGTAACCTTGAGGGCTCCGTCCACCTGTGTCTGGCGATCGACCACGTTTGCTATGACTCCCACTGGATAGAGGGCTTCAAGAGTGCTGGGATGATCGTCGCCGCCATGCCTTTGGGCGACAAGGAGAACGCGCCGGTTGCTGGCAAGAGCGTGTTCCACGGCCTGTCGGGTTTTCTCGCGTGCCACGAAAATCCGCGAGATCATGTGCGGAAATAGGACCAAGTCCCGCATAGGAATGAGGGGGATCTCCGCCCCCGCTGGAATAGAGGTTTCGGCACTTACTGATTTTGCCGTCGGCTGCGCCGTCTGGATCGTTGCGGCCAATACGTTCCAATCTCGAAAGCCAAGAATTCGAGCAACGAGCTCCTGACTCTCACTGTTGGTGAAGGTGACAGATTTGGCGTGAAGCGCTTCACGTAGGGTTTTCGCCATAGCCTTGGCATCGCGGAAATCGCGCATGGGATGGTCCTTTGCATAAACGAACGGAAAGCGTCAGGGGCTTGCGTTGCTGACCCGTTCGTTCGGGCAAAGGGAGCCATAAGCGGCTCGATACATTCACCGTACCCGAGGGGGCGCAAGCAGCAGGTCGTATCCACCGAGGACTAATTTTGCGCACAAGGTCTGTTGCCTGTCAATCTCAGGCTGGGCGATGGTCCGTTTTGGGGTCGCCGACGAAACGTTCAGAATGCTCTGTTGGATGCGCCTCGAGTATTATGCCGATGTCCATGGTCATTTATCCCCCATCGCTGGCGCCACTATGTTGTAAAACTGCTACGGGTGTTCTCGATCTGTGCTTCGAAAATTGCATAAGGGCTCGAGTGGAACTCCAAACCGCATTGAGGGAGTTTCCGGTTTTGTTCCTTCAGGAACGAGGAGATTGTGCTCTCACCCCTAAAAACGTTGTTCGTTCTTCGCCAACTCGACGAGCACGTTCACAGCATCCTGCAAGATAGGGCCAAGGTGGCGCCCCTTTGGCCAAAATACGATGTAGTGATAGAGAGCGGTGGGCTCGAAGTGGCGGATCGGGATCGACGGGAAAAGTCCGCACCACTCGAGTAAAGAGCGGAACGCAAATTGAAACCCTCTACGTGATGGCGAATGTCAAAAGGTAGTCGGCTAATCTTGGTCTTTGTTTAGGACATCGTTCTTAATACGGCCTGGGTGCGGCTTTTGACGCCAAGCTTAGAGAAAACATTTTTGGTATGAGATTTGACAGTGTTGATATTGATATTGAGCTTATTAGCGATCTCGCTGTTGGAAAGGCCCCAACGCAACAGTTCCAGCACTTCCTCTTCCCGTTGCGTCAGAGTGTTTGCGAAAAGATCTGCTGGGCTTGCAGGTCTCCGGTTCGCACGAGTAGGGAGACTCGCGTGTGGGATGTCCAGATAGATGTCCAGTGTATTGCCGAGTTCCGGATATTGCAGCGCCAACACCGAACTGTTGCCGCCTCCCAGGCGCGTCATTAGGCGGGCGACTTGAAGGGCGCTCAACGTGCGGCCTTGCTGGGCCGCCGTAGCCTCGACAGCGCGCAATTTTTCCAGAGCAAGGGCTCTCTGGCCAGTTTCGATCAATGTCCGCGCTTCAACGACATGGTACGCATCCCAAATCTGCCATGCTTGTGGCGGATAGCGACGCTGAGCCTCTGGCAAATGGAGAGAGAGGCGCTCCCACTCGCGCAACCCCTCGACTGTATTGCCGAGGCGGAACGCCCGGCTAGCCCGCTCGACGGCGAGCTGGAATTCGAACCGGAAATCCTCGGTTTCGTAGGCGCGGCGGCTGGCCCGCACCAACACGTTGGTTGCCTCGCCCGATCGGCCCGTCGCATCGTAGACACGGGCAAGGCCGACCGTCGCGATCAGTACGCGCTCGCAGAGGCCGGAGACATCGGTAGTATTTTCGGACGGAGTGGCGCGGAGCCAGAGCTGTTCGGCTTTTTCGAACTCACCTCGATCGAAAGCAACGACGCCCAAAAGCACTGAGGGCAGCGCAACCATGTAGGAATGTTCGCCGAAATTGCTGCGCGCTATTCGTAGCGCATCTTCCGCCACGCTCTCTGCCTCCCTCATGTGGCCACGTGCAATATAGCACATGGCAGCGATGGAGCGGGAATGGAGGCCGCCCCAGTGCACGGCCATCTCGTCGTATATCCCTTTGGCCCGCCAGGTCAGCCTTTCAGCAAGCTCAAGGGCACCAGCTTGTAGGGCAAGGTAACTGTGGATAGAATCAAGATCCACTTGGCCGAAGGCAAATTGGTCGAGCTCGTGGCCATCAAGCTCGTCGATATGGGAAAAGCCGCTTGTGAGATCGCCGCCGTAGGCGCCGATGAGGGCACGCATCAGATGCAAGCGACCATCAATATCAAGTCCGGTTTCACGGGCAATGACCGACATTCGACTTGTCTTGGCAGCAGCGAGGGTTTCGATCGTGCGAAGCGTCTGCTCTGCCTGCAGAAAGCGCCGCATGTTGATGGAGCGCCAAACCTGCAGGAACAGGAGCAGCGGCCGTTCTTCGCGCGCATCGCGCGGCAGCTGCTGCATCCAGCGGGAAAAGACTTCGAACCGCCCGTGGCTTAGATAGTCGAAGAGGCAATAGCTTTCGATCATCTCCGCTGCCCATTCGGGACGGCGCGCAAGGAAGGCGTGCCGCACGGCATCCATTGGGGAGCCGCTCTCGATGAACCATCGGGCGGCGCGCGCATGAAGATCAGTGAGGTCGGTGCCTGTTTCGGAATGAAGCCGAGCCTGCAGAAACTCTTGGAACAGGTGGTGATACTTATACCATTGCTGCGCTCCCGGCAGGGCGACCACGAAAAGCTGGGCTTCTTCGAGGAAAGACAGGATCTCGTTACTGTCGTTGCGCCTCGTCACGGCGTCGCAGAGGCCAGCACTCAACGAGTCGAGGATCGAGGTCATAGTCAGGAAGCTGCAGACCTTTTCCGGCAGGCCAAGGATCACTTCCTCAAGAAAATATTCTACAAAAGCGCGATGGCTTCCCGTCGGAGGCGTATTGGTAAATGCGCCCGGCACGCGACCGAGGACGAGCGACGCCAGCCGGAGACCCGCTGCCCACCCTTCAGTATAACCGTGCATCTGTCGGCTCTCTTCAGAGGACATCGATAGGCCTGGCGATGCCTGGAAGAAGGCCTCTGTCTCACTCTCGTCGAAAAACAGCTCCCCAACAGGTACTTCGAGAATTTCACCACTAACCCGCAGGCGGCCGATCGGGATCGAGGGACGGATGCGGCTCGCCAGCACGATAGTCAGATTCGGGATGCGAGCCGCAAGAATGCTACTTATCGTATCGCCGCCATCTCCACCTTCTACAAAATGATAATCATCGACGAACAGGGCTAGGGGCGCGATTGCGGCATATCGCGCCGTGGTTGCCAATAGGCGAGCTAAGCCATTTGACTCGTCACGAGACTTTACGAGCCCTCCGACCTGAATGAAGCTTGCTTCGACAGCGAAATACAAAGCGTCGGCGAAGAAGAGCGGATCGCGGTCAGCCTCCCTGGCCGAATACCAAACTGTTTTGGAACCGGCCCCTACCAGAGACTCATACCACTGCGCTAGCAGCGTGGTCTTGCCCGAACCGGCGGGGGCATGTACGAGGCAGAGCCGGCGCTGCTGCAGCAAGTCCGACATAGTCGTCAGCCGTGGCCGGTTAATTACCCCTTGCGGAGCGCGGGGTGGGGACGTGTAGCGATTGATGAGGTTCGATTGCTGCGACAAGAGACATCCACATTCAGTTGGTCACATGCAAGCGTATCACTCTTTAGGGTGACACAAAAATATTTCTTGAAATCACCCTTCGGGATCATGCGAAGAATTTGGGCGTGATTTAGTCTCAGACCCTTACCTGAATTGGGGGTCTTCTAAGTTGCAGCTCAGCGAATACCGGAACTTCGACGCCACAGGACTGGCCGAACTCGTAGCCAAGCAAGAGGTGACGCCTAGCGAATTATTTGATGCGGCGCTAGAGGGCGTTGCGGCTGTCAATGGCAAGCTCAATGCGGTGGTCGCCACCTTCGAAGAGGAAGCCCGACGCTTCATCGCGCAGGAGCTTTCAGACGGTCCGTTCAAGGGCGTCCCCTTTCTGCTGAAGGACCTCACGGCGCACTATGGTGGACAGCCGACCGGCGCAGGGTGGCCGCCACGCGCTGCCATCAAGCCCGCCGAAGATTCCGAGCTTGTCCGTCGCTTCAAAAAGTCGGGCGTTGTGATCTTCGGCAAAACCTCGGTTCCCGAGCTTGCCATGGACTGGACGACACGCTCGCGTGCCCATGGGGTAACCAACAATCCTTGGGACACCACACGCACGGCCGGTACGTCGAGTGGGGGTACGGCGGCGGCGGTTGCGGCCGGCGTGGTACCGATGGCGCACGGCAATGATGGCGGCGGTTCGATCCGTGTACCATCGTCGGCCTGCGGTTGCTTCGGTCTGAAGCCGAGCCGTGGTCGCAACCCGGTCGCCCCATCGGGCAGCACCTGGCAGGGCATGCTGGTCGAGCACGTGCTTTCCCGCTCTGTGCGCGACAGCGCCGGCATGCTGGACGCGACGCAAGGTCTGCATGTCGGCCAGTTCTTCAACAGCCCGCCCGGCGACGATTTCGCAAGCGAAGTCGGCCGCGATCCCGGGAAATTGCGCGTAGGCGTCTCGACCAAAGCGCCCTATGGCGCTCCGACCCATCCCGATTGTGTCATGGCGGTCGAAGAGACTGTCAAGTTGCTCGAAGGCCTAGGCCATATCTGCGAGCCCCATGACATCGAACTGCCGGAAGATGGCTGGAGTGCGTTCGAAACCTTCATCCTGGCGGAATACGCGACCGACATGCGGCTTGAGGAAGACGTTTTAAGACGCAAGCTGACGGCAGACGATTTCCCGTCCATGCTGTGGGAAATGATCGATGCCGGCAACCGCATCTCGGCGGTCGACGTCAATGTCGCAACGACACGCCTGCACGCGGTCGCCTCTGCCGTCACCTCCACGTTCAACCGCTATGATGTCTTTCTGTCGCCGACGCTTGCGCAGCCGCCGCTTCCACACGAGGCCTTCCCGCCGGCGACGTCGATGCGGGAGCACTACGAGTTCTACCTCTCCTGGATGCCCTTCACGCATATCTTCAACGTCAACGGCTCACCAGCTATGTCGGTACCACTCGTCTGGAATGCGGAAGGCCTGCCGATCGGCGTCCAGTTCGCCGCTGCTCCGGCCGCTGAAGGCCTGCTCTTTCGGCTCGCGTCGCAGCTTGAAATGGCAAGACCATGGGAGGGAAGACGTCCGCCGATATCGGTCGCCTAAACATCACTTGCAGTCCAACCATAAAAACAGGGAACATAGCTTATGAAAAAGCACCATCTCCGCCAATACGTCTCCGCACTGCTCGCCGCAGCAGCGTTCGGCACCGGCCTGAGCCTCTCTGTCGCCGCCGCCACAGACCTGACTGTCGCTCGCGCCGTCGACGCCGACAGTCTTGATCCCGACAAGACCAGCACGACTCAGTCGCTGCAGATGACCAACCTGATCTTCGATACCATGCTGACCATGGACAAGGACGGCTCGTTGCATCCGGGCCTCGCTAGCGAGTGGTCCATGTCGGAGGATGGCAAGACCTATTCCTTCACCATCCGTGACGGATTGAAGTGCCATGACGGCAGCACCTTCGACGCCGCCGCCGCCAAGGCGAGAGTTGATCGCGCTATCGATCCGGCCACCATCAACCCGGACCGTTCGCTCTGGGGGCCGATCACAGGCGCCAGCGTGGAAGGCAAAGTGCTTAAGGTGTCGCTGTCGGAACCCTACAGCCCGTTTTTCTCATTCCTGACCGGCATCCAGGCGGGCTTCATCTGCCCATCCTCATTTGCTACCGCCGATTTCAAGCCGATCGGAACCGGTCCATTCAAGTTCGTCAATTGGACGCGCAACGATACCCTTCAGCTTCAGGCCAATGCCGACTACAAAAACTTTAGTCCGCTTATCGAAAACCCAGGCAAACCGCATGTTGACAAATTAACATTCAAGGTAATTCCGGAAGCGGTTGCCCGCATGGCGGCACTACGCTCCGGCGAGGCCGATCTGGTTGAGCCATCGTTGGAGGAAACGGCGGAACTGAAGACTGACAGCACTTTCAAAGTCTATGCCGCCGAGCTGTCGGGCCAGCAGGTGTTGGCCGCATTCTCTTGGAAGGTCAAGCCGTTTGATAACCCGGAAATTCGAAAGGCGCTCGGCATGGCGATGAATCGCGATGCCTATGCCAACATTGCGTTCGAAGGTCTGGTTCACACCTCCAATTGCCCCGTCGCGCCAAATCTGTTTTCGACTGATGAGGAATTATGCGCCACTTGGGGGGCGAAATACGATCCTGATGGCGCCAAGGCGATTATGGAAGAGGCGGGTTACACGGCCGAAAAGCCGCTTAAAATCAAGCTAATAGCTCACAAATTGTCCGGCTGGGACCAGATGCATCAGATCATGCAGCAGGACTTTGCTGCCATCAACGTCCAGGCAGAGATCGAAATGCGTGAGGTCGCATCGCACTTCGATCACATGACGAGCGAGAATAAGCGCACTGACGGAGAGCCGTTTGTTTGGACGATGGGCATGTCGGGCGTCGATCCGGATTATCTTAACTTCCTTTGGAAGCGTCCCGGCTTCGTCAACATGGGCCTGAATGAACAGGTCGACACCATGCTTGACGAGCAGCGCAGGCTGTCGGGCGACGCTCGCGCTGCCAAGATCCACGACATCGAAAAATATCTCATGGAAAATGCCTATAACGTCCCGCTGGTATCGCCGGGCTGGAACTGGCTTATGGCGTCGAGCGCAAAAGTCGAAGGCTTCAAGCTAGGGTTCATGGTATCCCTTCTGTTCAATGACGTGACCCTCAAGCAATAGTGGGTTTGAACCGCCCTGTCGCCATTAGACAGGGCGGTCAATGACCGGAAGGGTTGTGATGCCGTTTCTGATATTAAAACGAGTGCTTGTCGCCTGCTCTACCGTCATAGCGGTGATCGTGCTGTCCGGCATGCTCATCCATGTGGTTCCGGGCGATCCCGTAACCGCCATGATGGCCCAGTCCGTCTCTGCGACGCCGGAGGCGATGGCCGAGATGCGTGCACGCCTCGGTCTCGACCTGCCGGTCTGGCAGCAGGTGATGCTCTATCTCGCGCATGTGCTGCAGGGTGACCTCGGCACGACCATCCGCGGCAATGAGCCTGTCCTGACGCTGCTTTTGCAACGGCTGCCCAACACCTTTGCATTAGCCGTCTCGGGCCTTGCGCTGGCGCTGGCGATCGGGATTCCGCTCGGATTCCTGGCGGCCGTCAACCGGGGCCGGATCGCTGATACTGCCGTCATGTTCATTGCTGTGCTCGGCGTATCGATTCCGACCTTCTGGCTCGGCCTCGTCATGATCCAGGTTTTCGCGCTGAAGCTCGGCTGGCTGCCCGTCGCTGGGTCGAGCTGGCGCAACATCCTCCTGCCGGCCCTGACGCTCGGCCTTACCTACTGCGCGCTTGTCGCCCGCATGACGCGTTCGGCGCTGGTTGACGTGCTGGAGGAGGACTATATCCGCACCGCCCGTGCAAAGGGACTGCGTGAACACGAGGTATTGTTCGTACATGCGCTGAGACCGGCGCTGATCAGCATCGTCACCGTCGTCGGCCTTGTCTTCGCTTATCTGCTCGGCGGCCAGGTTATCATCGAGAACGTCTTCTCCTGGAACGGCATCGGCCGCCTGGCGGTTCAGGCCATGCTGGAGCGGGATTACCCGATGATCCAGGGCTTTATCGTCGTCTTCGCCATCTCTGTGGTTATCGTCTCGATGCTGATCGACATTCTCTACAGTTTTCTCGATCCGCGTATGAGGCAGAAATGAGCACGACGACAGAGATTTCCGTATGGAGTCGGCGCCCGCCGTTCAGCGTCGTTCTCGGCCTCGCACTGGCGACCTTCATCATCGCTGCATCGCTGCTTTCTCATTATTTGGCCCCATTCGATCCGACGCGGATGGCAGCCGGTCCACGGCTTGCGGCGCCTTCGGGCGAGCATCTGTTCGGCACGGACGAATTCGGCCGTGACCTTTTGAGCCGGGTGCTGGTCGGCGGCCGTTTGTCCCTCGGTATCGGCATCACCGCCGTGGTCAGCGGCCTCGCGATCGGCGGGCTGATGGGGCTCATCGCCGCCTTTTCCGGCCGGTTCGTAGAGGCGGTGCTGCTGCGTCTCATCGACGTGCTCTATTCCTTCCCCGACACACTGATCGCGCTGGCGCTCGTCGCTTTCCTCGGGCCGGGCATCGAGAACGCCACGCTTGCCATCGCCATCAGCCTCGTCCCCTTCTACGCCCGAGTTACTTACGGGCTCGCGGCGGCGGAAAGGGCCAAGCCCTACATCGAGGCGGCAAAGCTTGCAGGCATCCGCTCCGGCCGACTGGTCCGCGTGCACGTCATGCCGAACATCGGCCAGAGCCTGATCGTCATGGGAACGCTGGGATTCTCTTCGGCGATCCTGTCGGCCGCCGGCCTTTCTTTCCTCGGCCTCGGCGTGCAGCCGCCGTCTCCGGAATGGGGCGCGATTCTTGCCTCCGGCCGCAATTACATCAACAAGGCGCCGTGGATCCTGATCTTCCCGGGCGTCGCCATTTGCCTGACCGTGCTTTCCTTCAACCTGATCGGTGACAGCCTGCGCGACCTCGTCGATCCCCGTCGAAAGGGTCGATCATGAGCATTCCCTATCTCAGTGTCAGGGACCTCTCCGTCAGCTTTCTAACCGGGACAGGCGCCTTCTACGCGATCGACGGCATCAGCTTCGATCTCGCTCGTGGCGAAATCCTCGCTCTCGTCGGGGAATCTGGCAGCGGCAAGAGCATGACCTCGCTGTCGATCATGAAGCTGCTCCCAACGGTGGCGCAAATGAGCGGCCGCATTGAGATCGAGGGGCAGGATATTTCGGCGTTCGGCCGCAGGCAGATGGAGGATGTGCGCGGCGCCAGGATCGGAATGATCTTCCAGGAGCCGATGACCTCGCTTAATCCGGTCCTGACGATCGCGCGGCAAATGACGGAGGGGCCGATGCGCCACAACGGCATCTCTCGGCGCGAAGCGCTGGCGACTGCGTATACTTCGCTCGAAGATGTCGGCATTCCCGAACCGGATCGCGTTCTTGCGCAATATCCGCATCAGCTTTCGGGCGGCATGCGCCAGCGTATCATGATTGCTGCAGCGCTGGCGCTTCGGCCGGGTATCCTGATCGCCGACGAACCGACTACCGCGCTCGACGTCACCGTGCAGTCGCAGGTGCTCGACCTGCTGGTCGACCTCAAGTCGCGCTCAGGCTCCGGCATCCTGCTGATCACTCACGACATCGGTGTTGTCGCCGAGACCGCCGATCGCGTCGCCGTCATGCGCGGCGGGCGCATCCTGGAGACAGGTACGGTGGATGAGGTGCTCCGCTCGCCGCAGCACGACTATACCAAGGCGCTGCTTGCCTCGCACCTGACGGTGGACAAGGGGTTGAAGCAGCGCGACGCGGAAGTCGAAGGGGCCCGGCCATGATGTCCAACCCCGTGCTGAAGATCGAAGGCCTGCGCAAATCCTTCACGGCCAACCGGCGCACCGTGCATGCGCTAAACGGTGTTTCCCTTGTGCTCCATCGAAGCGAGACGCTCGGGATCATCGGCGAAAGTGGTTCCGGCAAATCGACGCTCGGGCGCATCGCCGTCGGGCTCGATACGCCGACCGCGGGCGAGCTCCATATCGAGGGTATGCGCATCGATACCTTGCCGCCACCGGTGCGCCGCGAGAAGCTACGGCAGTGCCAAATGATTTTTCAGGACCCTTATTCCTCGCTCAATCCGCGATTGACAGTCGGTCGGCAGATTGGCGAAGGGCTGTTCGCGCGGGGCGAACGCGACTGGCAGGCGATCAACATGACGGTCGCCAATCTGCTCGAGCGGGTCGGGCTAAAGCGGGAGTTCGCGGAACGCTATCCGCACGAATTCTCAGGCGGTCAGCGGCAGCGCATTGCGGTCGCCCGGGCCCTGGCGCCAAATCCGCAAATCGTAGTCGCGGATGAGCCTGTTTCCGCGCTCGACGTCAGCATCCAGGCGCAGATACTCGATCTCCTTGCCGACCTGAAGAAGGACGGAAATCTTTCGTATCTTTTCATTTCGCATGACATGGCGGTGGTCGCGCGCCTCTGCGACCGCATCGCCGTCATGCACCGTGGGCGGATCGTCGAATGCGGGCCTGTCAGGGCCGTTATCGAAAATCCTCAACATCCTTACACCCGCAACCTGCTGGATGCAGTGCCGCGCTTTGGCCGGCGGCGCACAGGGCAGAAGCCCGTTCCCGTCCGTCTGCCGCAGCATAGCGACGGCGACACCTTTATGACCGTGGCGGAGGGGCACACCGTGCTTCAGTCCGCTGGCAGCCTCTGATTGATGCGCATATTCAAACGGAGATAAGCGCATGCAACGCTTAACGATCCCAGTGGAGACGATCCAAAAAGCCGTGGAGTGGCGGCATTTCCTTCATTCTATTCCTGAGCTTGCCTATAAAGAACTGCAGACTTCGGCCTTCGTGGCCGAAAAACTTTCCGGTTTCGGACTATCGGTCGAGGCCGGTTTCGCGGGCACGGGCGTCGTTGCCTCGCTGACGAAGGGAAGCTCCGGCAGGACCATCGGCCTGCGCGCCGACATGGATGCGCTGCCGATCAACGAGACGGCCGATCTAGCCTATCGCTCGACGCGGCTCGGAACGATGCATGCCTGCGGTCACGACGGCCACATGGCGATGCTGCTCACAACGGCATCGCTTGCCGAGGGGATCGATTTCGATGGCACGGTGCGCTTCATCTTCCAGCCCGCCGAGGAAAACGAGGGTGGCGCGCGGCGGATGATCGAGGACGGGATTTTGGAAAGGCTTCCGGTGGAGGCAATCTACGGTCTGCACAATTGGCCGCAACTGCCGCCGGGCGAGTTCGTAGCCGGGCCGGGGCCAATCATGGCCGCCTTCTCGATCTTCGACATCGAAATCCGCGGCAGGGGAGCACATGGCGCCATGCCGCATGAAGGAATCGACCCGATCGTGGCTGGATGCGCCGTCGTTTCAGCGCTGCAGAGTGTGGTCAGCCGCAATGTTTCGCCGCTGGATACGGCGGTACTGTCCGTCACGCAAATCCATGCCGGCGATGCCTACAACGTCATTCCAGAACGGGCGGTAATCCGCGGCACCGGTCGCTGGTTCTCCAAGGACGCCGGCGACAAACTGGAGGCACGCCTGAGGACGGTCGCCAACAACATCGCCGCCGCCCATGATTGCGTTGCCACCATCAGCTACGAACGCCGCTACCCTGTAACCTCGAACGAGGCGCTCGCAGCCGGTACGGCGCGCCTTGCTGCCGGGCGGGCGGGACTGCGCGTCATCGAGGCAGCACCCAGCATGGCATCCGAGGATTTCGCATTCATGCTGGAGGCCGTACCTGGTGCGTATGGATGGATCGGCAGCGGCAAGGATGGGGTCAATCCCGGTCTGCATTCGCCGCTCTTCGATTTCAACGACACCATCATCCCCGACGGTGTCGCCTATTGGGTCCGGCTCATCGAAACAGAGCTTCAAGATTAAGAGAAGCAGCCGGATGATCCTATATCTTAGGACGTCTGATATGGTTCAGCTTGTCATTTGGCATTCGCTTAACTACTGGAGCGATGTGGAGTCCTTCAACGGCCGCATGCGCGACGAGCTCTTTAACAAACCTGTTTTGTGGCCTCGATCCTCCCCGCAGCGCCATCGCCGAATGGGTTGACGATTACAACCGTTTCCCACGCGCTTATCGCTTGGATACCAAGCCCCGGCACACGATGCCGGAATAATCCTTCATTCCCGTTTGGCCAGAAAGATTGCGTAGTGGCAAAGTACAACCATGAGAAGGGAATGGGTCTGCAGCTGATATCTTTTCGGGACGTTATCATAAAGCGAATTGGGGAAAAATGGCCGCCTTGAGATGGATTGCAGACATTTAAGCTACAATCCAAACTGTTCGAAACTCGCGTATTATCGGCATTTTCAAAGGAAGGTTTTCTATCGAACGTCGATTTTGAACAAAGAGTTTGGGCTTTAGCAAAATGGTAGGCGGTCGCGCGCCCATCGTCCGCTCCGTCGACGGCGGGAGATTATGGTGATTTCAAAGCTTCAGTCGGCAACTAACTGTGGCGAATTAAAAAGCTTCGCGTCAAACTTACAGCTTCATCGAGATTTGTTTCCAGCAGCCAATGGCCGCCGTCCAATAAATGCAATTCCGCATCAGGCAAGTCTCGTAGATATGCTTTCGCTGAGGCTTCAGGCATATAGCCATCTTGTGGCCCCCAAATTATCAGCGTTGGCGGCCGATGGTCTCGAAGATAATTTTGATATCGAGGAAACCACTCCAGATTGTCCTTCAATCCAGCGATGATACGGGCTGATATTTCTTTGCGTCGATCGGTCATGAACGACCAATGCAGCGTCCAAAGATCGGGAGGAATCGTGGCCGCTAGTTCTGGTCGAACATCGTTGAGGAATTCACGTTGGAACTCTTCCTGGGAGATGCCCTGCCTGATTTCTGCAAAGCTATGCTCAGGGGTTTTTTCCCAAATTGCTTTTAAAGATGAATATTTTGGCCCCAGAACATCCTCGTAAATGTCACCATTCTGGATGATCAATGATGCTATTAAATCGGGGCGACGAATGGCGAGCCGTAAACCAATCTGTGATCCGAAGTCATGGAGATACAGCGTGAATTTTCTAAGTCCGAGTTTCGCCGTGAAACGTTCCAGAAAATCGGTGTAGCCGTCAAACGTGTAGTCGAATTCCTCTGGCGTATCACTGTAACCGCAGCCAGGAAAATCCGGCGCAATTAGCCGCCACCTGTCAGCCAGCGGAGGCATGTAGTTGCGAAACTCATAAGACGAACATGGATAGCCATGGGGCAACAGAATGGCGGGGGCGTCTGTCGACCCAGCTTCGCGATAGAAAATCTTCATGCCGTCCAGGTTCAGTTCTCTGTGATGTACAAGCCCGTTTGTCATGGTTTTCCTTCCTCATTGAGAACATCAGAAGCTTAATGGGAGGGGTCGCGATGGGTTCCGAGTACTACTGACAGAATGGATAGTGAGTTTGCCGGGCGCTGAAGGAGGACCAATCGGTATCGTCCTAATGCGCGGTCGCCGGTTGAATGGAAAGCTCTCGAACATGCAACTCAGGCAGCTGTAATAAACCCCCGGCGAATTGATGTTATTCGGACGCAGTGGAACCGATTTGAGATTTGAGCCTTTACCAAGCAATCACCGGAACCGAGCTATGCGAGGGATGAGCTATGACACAACCAGCGGCGACCCGCAGTCGGGCAGGAGAAGCGACGGCAAAGCGTCAGCGCACTATTCAAACAAAAACCGACCAACGCGAGAAAAGCGCAAGCAAACCCACGACTAAAGCGCCTCAAACCAGAGCTCGGATATATCCTGTTCCACCATTCCGCAAGCAGCATCTGAAAAAACCGGGGCTTGAAGCCTCGCTTGATCCGGCTCCGATGTTCGACGCACCGTTCTATCTCGGCTCAAAAAACTCGATGGCAAGATCGCTCTGATAAGCGGAGGCGATTCCGGTATAGGCCGGGCGGTCGCTGTATTGTTTGCGCGCGAAGGTACCTTTCAGCAACGAAAGAGCACGCCAGTCAAAACTATCGCCACAACCACCACAATAAGAAGTTCATTGGAGCCAGTGATTTTCCTGTCTTTCAGCCAACATGCCGAGTGGGGATCTGCAGCGCGATATTGCCGGCGACAAAGACAGCGAGCAGTGTTGATATCCTGGCTTCCGGACTCCCGTAGCCTTCGCCATAGGCTGACATCGGCGCCAGCGTTACTTGCTCGAACGCTGCGGCGGTAAACACCGCAAACAGAAGCGGCGGTGCCTGCAGTACGAAACGCTGACAGAAGCCCGCTGAGCATGGCCACTGTCGAATTCGAGTAGTTTCGGCAACACCCTGAGCAGACAAAGTCTGTACAGTACGAAAGCCGTGATACCCACTTGGAAAGGCGGTGAACCGTGCGTTCCGACGAAGGCCACGGTGAGCGGCCCCAACGCAAAGCCCGTAACGGTCCTCACTGGCCCGGGCGAGCGGTCGACCAGCATGTGCTGGACGACATTGTTTAGACATGATGCGTCTCCTGAAGAAGGAGGGTCCCGCGCCAAAGGCAGGATCACCGATAAGTTGCGCGCCTACGGAGCGGCAAAGCGTTAGGTCATGCTGAACGTCTTAACAACCGGGCGGAAAATTCGCATGTGCCGTAGCGAAAGCGACAGCGAATGATGCTGGGCTTTCGATACTAAGGTCACTACATTTGTCGTGATCTTTTCGGCTCTTCTAATTTCGCGGCATCGCGTTTGCGGTCTCAATTGCTCCACCAGCAGATTTTCTAGTGCAATCGTGAAGGTCCCGCTGTGCCCGGACAGTCGAGGGGAACCTGCGCAGGCCTGCCGCGTTAGAACTCAGAATTGCTCACCACTACGATGTAACCGCCATGAACAAGCCTGATCTTATAGAAGGCGAAACAGCAAGCGCCAAATCATTGGGCGAACTCAACGGCCAAGCACAACATTGCAAACGATGCGATCTCTACAAGCATGCCACTCAGACGGTCTTTGGCGAGGGGCCAGAACAGGCAGATGTCGTTCTGGTCGGCGAGCAACCGGGCGACAGGGAAGACGTCGTCGGGCGCCCATTTGTCGGGCCTGCGGGCGCTATTTTGAATGCATCCTTGATCATGGCTGGCATTGATCGGGATCGCTGTTATATCACCAATACGGTCAAACATTTCAAGTCCACACAGCGCGGCAAGCGTCGGCTCCATTCGAAGCCCAATGCCGGCGAAATACAACGCTGCTCCTGGTGGCTACGCAGCGAACTCAAACTGATCGAGCCCAAGATTATCGTTGCACTCGGAGGGACGGCTGCAGCGCATTTAAGAGGTAAGACGTTCGGATTACCAAGGACCGCGGCATGATCTTCCATCCAGAGAATCTGCCGCCGGTGCTCGTTACCATTCACCCATCATACATCCTCAGAATTCGCGACAGGGCCGCTGCGAACGCGGAACGAATGAAATTTGTCCAGGACCTGAATCAAATAAAACAAGTACTGACCTAGCGGTGCACAAACATGCTGAGAGCATGTAGGAACCGAGTTCCGCCTCGGTCTTGTCAGGAGCAACAGAGAAAGTATTTATGATTCTTGGAAAGACCCGAGATACCCGACGCTGTCAGATTGTCGGCTTCTTCCCGAAGGAAGAAATCGGCGCCAAGGGAATTTCACGTCCACCGATTTCATGGATGCCGACCGGCTACGCCCGCTTTTCGTCGAGCGGATCGCAAACCCTCCGATCGGCACTAACGCCTTCGCCAGACCGCCGATCGGGTTGCTGACGCTCCTATGGATTCTTTCAGAACTCCGATCCCGCATTGGTTGTTGACGGCAACCGACCACACTTGACCGCTCTTTCAGAAACACGGCTGCTGTGTTTAGCGCGGGGTTTGCACGTCGGTGGGTTCGCCGGGCTCTTTGCGAACGGTGCAACGTCCAGAACTGGGCATATTGCAGATGGTCTCTCAACAACTTGTTCCTGATCTGTACTTCAAAAATCGCATAAGGTCTCCTCCGGAACTACAATCTCGCAATGCCGTATTTCATAAGTCTGCGGTTCGATTCAGTTCAAGAGCGGTGGTTCGCAGCTAGACTGAAAGCAAAGCAGGCCTGACGAGTCCGAGGTGGTCACGTAGCGTCGAACCACTGTATTCGGTGCGGAACAGACCACGTTCCTGCAGAATCGGTACCACCAGCTGAGTAAAGTCCTCCAGCCCCTCAGGGAAGAAGGGCGGCATGACGTTGAAGCCGTCGGCAGCGCGGCCTTCGAACCACTGTTGCATGCGGTCCGCAATCTCCGCGGGTGTTCCAAGTACGATGTGGTGGCCACGGCCCGCCGCGACCCGCAGGGCCAACTGGCGAATGGTCAGGTTCTCCCGCCAGGCAAGAGCCGTCAAGAGTTCGGCGCGGCTGCGCAGCTGGTCGGAGATCGGCAGGTTAGGCAACGGGCCATCGGGATCGCACTCGGCGAGATTGTGGCCAATACGTTCTTCGAGCAGCGGCATGGCGCTCTTGAGATCCGTCCATTGGTCGAGTTCGGCCAACTTGTCCTTAGCTTCCTTCGCCGTACGGCCGATCACTGGCAGGAAGCCCGGCATGACAGCGACGTCGTCCCCCTGCCGCCCGAAACGCGCGACGCGTTCCTTGAGGCTCTTGTAGAAGGCCTGTGCTTCTTGGAGGCTCTGCTGCGCGGTGAAGACGACGTCAGCTGTTCGCGCGGCGAGGTCTTGGCCAGGCCCGGAGGAACCGGCCTGGATCAGGATCGGATAGCCCTGCGGCGAACGCGGGATGTTGAGCGGTCCCTTGACCGAGAAATACTTGCCCTTGTGTTCGAGCACGTGGACTTTGCTCGGATCGGCATAGACACCGCTCTCCTTGTCCTTGACGAAGGCATCGTCGTCCCAACTGTCCCACAGCCCGCGCACCACGTCGACGAACTCTTCCGCGACGGCATAACGCTCGTCATGCTTTGGATGCGCCTTCGAAAAATTGTTGGCGGTGCGAGCGTAGGAGGTTGTGACGATGTTCCAGGCGGCGCGCCCCTGGCTCAGGTGGTCGATCGAGGAGAAAGCGCGGGCGGTATGATAGGGCTCGCCATAGGTCGTCGATGATGTCGCCGCAAGTCCGATCTTGTCGGTCACCAGCGCCAGCGCCGACAGCAGTGTCAGCGGTTCGAAACGGGCGATCGTCGAAGGATGCGCATCAACACCGCTCGTTAGCCCGTCGGCCAGGAAGACCATGTCGAACTTCGCTGCCTCGGCGATCTGCGAGACGCGCCGCAGGAGGTCGAAATTCTCGCTGCCTGCCTCGGCATGCGGATGCCGCCAGCCGGATACGTGGTGGCCAGCCCCCTGCAGGAACAGGCCGAGATGGATTTTTCTCTTGACGCTCATGGCAAAATCTTTCGTCGATTGGTTTTTCAGATGGTGTCCTGGTTGAGCAGTGCCAGCAGCCGGTTCAGATCGGCGGCGCTGCTCATCGTGCGGACGAGCGAGGGGATCTCGGCGAAGGCCGGGCTGCCGGCAGTCACGTCGCGGAACTTTTCGGTTGGATCGGCCACGCCCGGCAGACCGTCGAAACGGCGGGTGACCGTGCTACCGTCGCGAAGCGCAATATCGAGGATCACGAACCGGGTCTTCGGATCGCTGGACATGCGCGGCGCAGTCTCGTCATGGCGACGGCCGGCGCGACCGGCCAGCGCCATCAGATGCGGCTGCACCGGCCGGTCGTCAAAATGGTCGAGCCGCAGGGCGCCGTCGATCAGCGCCGCGGAGAATACGTATTCCGGGCTGAAGCGAGCCTCGATGCCGTTTGTCGGCTTGCTCACCACCAGCGCAGCATCGGCGCCAGGTGGATAGGTGAAGGTGATGCTTTCGATCGCGTCCACCACAAGCCCTTCGCGATGCAGATCGATGCCGAGCGAGGCGACGGGATGGCTGGCAGTGCAGCAGGGATAGGCTTTCAGGGTCAGCCCCGGCGCCACGATCTGCCAAGGGGTCCCCCAGTTCTCGGTCACGGCGGCAGGGAGCTCGGCACCGAAGGCATAGGCCGAGTGGAAACCGATTGGATTGTCGAGGAAATCCGGCGCGCCGCCGAAAGCGGCCGCCGCCAAGCGTGCCGACAGCAGGCCGGACCTCGCCGCCATGCCGGCATGATAGGGTTTCGCATCATAACCGAACTGCAGCCGCAGCCCGGAGGACTGCGTCGCAGCGAGGCCGAGCGCAATGGCGGCTTCCTGCGTCGAGGCCCGCGTCAGATGTGCGATCGCCGCTGCGGCGCCGACCGTGCCGAGCGTCGCCGTGGCATGAAAGCCGTGCTCGTAATGCTTGGAGCCGATGGATAGACCGAGCCGCGCCATAGCCTCGAGTCCGACTACATAGGAGGCGATCAGCGCGTCCGCGGTAAACTCACGCTCGGCGGCAAGCGCCAGCAGGGCGGGGACGATCACCGTGGTCGGATGGCCGCGCACGCTGGCGTGCACGTCGTCATAGTCTAGAACATGACCGGCATAACCGTTCACTACCGCGGCAACCAGCGGATCGGTGCGGCGCTTGGCTCCGACCAGGATTGCTTCCCCCGGCAGGTTGGCGCCGACCGCGTCGGCCAGGACGGCGGTGGTGCGATCGGCCGCGCCGGCGATCGTGCAGGCGAGGAAATCGACGATTGCCGTGCGTGCCGCTTCAATTGCGGCGGCATTGCTCGTCGGGGAGGAGGCGACGATCGCCTCGGCAAAGGCATGGGTCAGCGGTGCGGTTGTCGTGGTCATGAAGAAATCCTAGATGCCTTCGCCGTCGCGCACTGGGCCACGCCCGGAAAGTCCGCTGACGAACTGGCGCACACGAGGATTGTCTGCGCTGTGGAAGATTTGCTCCGGCGAGCCCTGGTCAATGATGCGGCCGTTCTCGGTAAAGACGACGGTGTCGCTGATCTCCTCGGCAAAGCGCATTTCATGCGTCACGAGAATGCTGGTCATGCCGTCGCGAATGAGATCGCGGATCACCCACAATACTTCGCCGACAGTCTCCGGGTCGAGCGCCGATGTCACCTCGTCGAACAGGACGAGTTCCGGTTTCATTGCCAGCGCCCGGGCAATCGCCACGCGCTGCTGTTGGCCACCAGACAGCTGGCCGGGGTAGGCATTTGCCTTTTCGGCAAGCCGCACCTTTTCCAGCAGTTCGCGGGCGAGCTTTTCGGCCTCGCGCCTGTCGGTGCCAAGAATGCGGGTCGGCGCCAGCACGATATTGTCGAGGACGGTCAAGTGCGGAAACAGATTGTATTGCTGGAAGACGATGCCGACACGCTTGCGCAGCGCGATGCGCTCGCTCTCCCTGGTCAGCTGGTCGACGCGAGTGCGGTTGACGGTGATGCGGCCGCTCTGCGGCTGCACCAGCGCGTTGATACAGCGCAGGATGGTCGACTTGCCAGAGCCGGACGGGCCGATGATGGAGACCGCGTCACCCCTGTTGACGGTGAGGTCTATTCCCTTCAGCACCTCTGTCTGGCCGAAAGACAAATGCACGTCTTCCAGGCGGACGATCGCATTGTCGGCGGATATGTTCATCGTCTCAATTCCTTAGGCCGCGTTGAAGCGACGTTCCAGGCGTCGCGTCAGGCGGGCGATCGGGTAGCAAAGCGTGAAGAAGGCGGCCATCACAACGATATAGGCGATGACAGTGAAATCGAGCCGGCGCACGGCAGTGCTGGCATCGGTCGCTGCATGCAGTAGTTCGTGCACACCAACCAGCGAGGCCAGCGCCGTGCCCATGGTGATCGAGGCGGCCACGTTCATCCAGGGCGGTAGCGAACGGCGCAGGCATTGCGGCAGTATGATCCGGCGCAGCGTCTGATTGCGCGAGAAACCGAGGCCTTTGGCCGCCTCCCACTGGGTGGTCGGGATGGAGAGGATAGCGCCGCGGGTGATTTCGGCGATATAGGCGCTGGCCGGAATGGCAAGGCCGATTACCGCCTTCACCCAGTCGGGGAAGGGCAAATAGTTGCCGAACACGACGATTTCGAAGGGAAAGATATAGGTCGTAGCGAAGATCAGCACGAGATGCGGCGCGTTGCGGAAAATCTGGACATAGGCGACGACCGGATAGCGCAACAGCCGGTAGGGCACCAGTTCGAGAATGCCGAACAATACCCCGACCAGCGTGCCCAGCACCATGGCGCACAGGGCGATGAGGATGTTCATCGCGAAGCCGGAAGCAAGATAGGGAATCCATTCGAGCAGTTCGCGGCCGAGCGTCAGGTCGGCGAGCGACCAGACGAGGACGAGGAGCGGCAGCGCTACAAAGCCGACATTGCGCAGGATCTTGCTGCTCCTGCGCGGTTGGAAGAGCGTCGCGGCCGTCATAGGCCGTATCCCGGAACGGCGAGCCTGCGCTCCACCCACAGGCCGATACGGGCGACGACCAGATTGATAAGGCTGAAGAAGGCGAGGATGACGATCATCATCGACACGACATTGTCGCGCTGCGTCCAGACCATGATCGAGGCATAGGTGATCTCGCTCACCGCGATCGCATTCCCCACCGTCGTCAGCTTTACAAGATTGATCAGATTGTTGACGATCGCCGGTAAAGAAGCCCGAAAGGCCAGCGGCACCTGGACATATTGTAGGATCTGCAGTTGGCTGAAGCCCACACCACGCGCCGCTTCTACGGTGGAGGCCGGCACCGCCTCGATGCCGGCGCGGATGGCCTCCGCGTGCAGCGCCGCGATATGCAGGCCGACCACGGCGACCACCCAGAAGAACGGCGACAGCGGATTGTTCTGGGCGCCGCCGACCAGATCGGACACGAAGGTGTTGAGGACGAGGAAGCTGAACATCAGCTGCACCAGCGTCGGCGTGTTACGGGTGATTTCCACGAAGGCCCGCACCGGCGTCGACAGCCAGACCCGGCCCGATGTCAGGCAGGCGGCAAAGAGCAGGCCGGCCACCAAGCTGACAGGTATGAGCAAAGCGATCAGATAGAGCGTGGTGATGAAGCCATCACGCCAGATCTGCGCCTCGTATCCCGTCGCGAGGAATTCGTAATTCAGGCCGAGCCTGCCCGTCAGACTAACGAACAGGTCGGTGAGATTGATGTCCTGCATGTGCTCTGCCGGTGCCGCCGCTTACTTGCTAGCGGAAAGCGTCTTGTTTGCCCGCTGCAGGTACTCGGTGTTTAAAAGCCGGTTGGCCTTGGCGAATTCCAGCAGCTTACCGGACGTGTGCAGCTTCTTGACGCCAGCATCCAGGGCAGCCTGCGTATCCTTCTCGCCCTTGCGCAACCAGATCACCGAATCCGATGGGATCAGCTCGGTGGGGAAGGGAATGGCATAGTCCTTCCATTCTTCTGATCGATCCTGAAGCAGGAGGCCGACTGTTGCGCCGACATGCACGGCCGCAACGCAATTGCCACCCTGAAGCGCGAGCAGCGATTCCGGCTGGCTCGGAAGCGCCTTAACAACTGCACCATATTCTTCCATCAGAGGCTGCGTGTAGTTGGAGCCCTGCGACACGCAGACTGGCTTGCCCTTCAGGTCGGCCCAGTCCTTCAGGCCGCTGTCCTTGCGCACTACAGCCGCGCCACCACTGCGGTCATAGGGCGTCGGCACGTGATCGAGAATCTTGGCGCGGTCCTCGGTGTATTGCATGTTGGCGATCAGGATGTCGACCTTTCCTTGCTGCAGGAATTGCACGCGGTTCGGCGGCGTCACCGTCACCGTCTCGAGTTTGACGCCGAGATCATCGGCCAGCGCCTGGGCGATGTCGAGATTGAAGCCCTTCTGCGCCTGCGTCTTAGGGTCAATATAGCCAAAGGGCGCGCCGGACAGGATCACGCCGACGGTCAGCGTGCCGCGTCCCTTGATGCGGTCCAGCGTGGCATCCGCGGACGCCTGCGTCGACGTTAGTGCGGAGATTGAGAGAGCAAGTCCGAAGAGTAATTTGGTGAGTTTGGTGGGCGACATTCCGGGCTCCTTTGTTCGACCAAGAACCTAGTGGAGCCTCTCAGTTGCCACGAGCAATCACATCCTCTCTTCCAGGTGAGAGCGAAACTGTTATCCTGTAATATGCTCAATCAATAGAAAATATGCTACCGGCAGGTTGGTGTTGATTCAACTACAGGATGCCTGCGAGATCCAATCTCTGATGATTGCCAGATCCACTCCGCGCTTATCCGTCCAAATGCTTCGTCATCTGGATAGCCGGGATTATCTTTATGCAGTCTAACCGAGCTTCGGCAGAACGAGATCGCCGAACCATACCAATGTGGGATCTTGAGCGAGGTCGACCTTTCTGCCGAATCTAGTCGTATCATACTGGGCGGATTCTGCTGTTGCGGCAAGGCTCACCACGAGGATGTTTGAAGCCAAATCTAGGGCGCTTTCGAGGCCGTCAGCGCGAAATGGCGAACTTTGCTGAGGCAGAGTATTGAAGCGTAAAATTGGAAGGGAATCGGTGGGTCTTCGGTTCGAATTCTTTCAAGGCGGGGGAGTCAAAGTGCCCTATAGCAATCATTGAGTTAGTGCTCTTGAATGACCGGAATGGGGCCGAAATCTGCCGGTCCGCTTTCGAAATACATTTGGCTAAAGCGGATATTCGGCAAACGACTCAATGTCAGTCGCTGGCTGGCTCTTTGCCGGTTTCCGCAAGCTGACCTTCAGAGGTCGTCTCCCCTTGCCCTCACGCCGTCGCCGCCAGCAAGAAGCTTCCTCTTTGCCAGCATCTATGGTGATATGGATACGGGCGGTAAGGAAGTTCTATTCAAGATCCATCGAGTTAGGTTGGCCCAATGAATGAATGTATCCAGGAAACGTGGCCGGATATACCGTACGGTCCTTGGCGCAGTACGTGTTCCGCGCTGCATCTTTATCTTCAGATCATAGGGAAATATCGGCTCGCCCGCTCACCGTGGGTGAACCATTCCTGGCATGCGACCCTTTACACTGACGCTCGCGGTTTCACGACCGGCCTAGTACCAGATGGACCGGGCGGGATCGAATTGAGCCTCGATCTGATCGACCATGAGGTGGTCGGACGAGCAACCGATGGACGCATTGCCCGGTTCTCGCTTGAGCCGATGTCGGTCGCCTACTTTCATGGGCGCGCGGTGGATCTCATTCGTACTCTCGGTGGGACGCCGGAGTTCCATGGCAGGCCGAACGAGATTCCGGAGGCTATTCCGTTCGCCGAAGACAAGATGGAACGCCCCTACGATGCCAATGCTGTGACACGGTTCTTCAAGGCGTGTGTGGCAGTGACGAACGTGCTCCAGATCTTCCGTACGGCGTATCTCGGCAAGGTGAGCCCTGTGCATCTCTTCTGGGGAAGTTTTGACATTGCCGTGACACGCTTCTCCGGTCGCCACGCGCCCTTACATCCAGGTGGTATTCCGGCCCTGCCTGACGAGATCACCCGCGAGGCCTACAGCCACGAAGTCTCGTCAGCTGGCTTCTGGCCAGGTGGGGGTGCAATCGACTTTCCCGCATTCTATTCCTATGCATACCCGATGCCGACCGGTTTTGCAGCTGCAAGAATTTCTCCCGAAGCCGCATATTACGATGAAAACCTCGGAGAATTTCTGCTGCCGTATGATGCGGTCCGGCTTGCCAACAATCCAGAAGACATGCTCATGACCTTTTTGGAAAGCACGTATCGCGCCGCTGCTGAACTTGGTAATTGGGACAGGGCTGCGCTCGAGTGCAAGGTTGGGAAACCTCGACAACCTCGGCCCATGTGAGACACACAGGATTCGACGGAACTGAGGACTTTTCCCGACCACTAGATTGTAGTCGTTCGGGCAAACTTGGGGCCGTTTGCGGACGGTCCTGTTTTGGCGAGAACCGTCGACAAGCTACCATTCGCGATCGATCTAATTTCGGACACTGAGCCAAAATCAGCATCGCCAAAGCTGGACATTCAGCCTGCATAAGGTCACCGGCAGCTTTCAGGAATTTTTGCAGCAGGCTGAACGGCTGGATTGCGGGCGCAAAGCCGCTCAGTCAACTTTCTTAAACGAGAGCTGTTTGCGCCGCGACTCACGGACCTTATTCAGGAGATGGCCACGGACCATCGACCACGTCTACTCCTGACTTGCTACGTATTGGCGGACATAGTTCTGCGGCCCGTACTGCCGTCTAGCCACGTAGTCCGGTGCGTCCGTGCCCGACAGCCAAGGGCGTTGATTGCAACGAGGGGGGAAGCTTGCAACGGTGGGACCTGCACAGCATTCGGATCGCTTTACGTAAGTGAATAAATCTGCAGTGTGGAAATTTTGGCGAAACTGCTAATCCCGTACGAGGTGCCCGTGGACCTGCGACAGTTGACGTACTTTCTTCGGGTAGCGGAGCGCAAGAGCATCACTCTTGCCGCGGCGGAACTTAACGTGGCGCAGCCAACCCTCACGAAGAGCATGAAGCTGCTCGAGGAGGAACTTGGCAGTCCGCTCTTTAACCGTTTTCCGAGAGGAGTCGAACTTACCGAAGCCGGCAAACACCTCGTTCGCCACGCCCAAGGTATCAAAGTCCAGATGGCGGAAGCGCGCTCGGAACTCAATGCCCTGCAAAAAGGCGACAGCGGAACAGTGACCATTGGGGCTGGACCGGCATGGTTGCGCAGGCATTTGCCGGAGGCTATCGCTCGGGCGATCTCAACGCGGCCGGAGTTGAAGATCTTCATTTCCGAAGGTTTCGATGAAGCTCTTTTTCGGAAGTTACGCCGAGGTGAAGTTGACTTCGTGGTATCGGAAACACCGTGGTCGCAGAATGCCAGTGACCTCGATGTTGAGGTCCTGACATCTATCGACCTTTGTGTCGTCGCACGAAAGGGACATCCCCTGTCATTCAAGGGTTCCATCAGTTTGCAGGAACTGCTGGCTTATCCGTGGGTCTTGCCAAACAGAATAACGCGCGCGCGACAAAGGCTCGATGCCCAGTTCGTGTCGCGCAATGTCTCGCCGCCCGAACCCACTGTCGAAACTGAATCGCTTGCTTTCATGATCAGTTTGGTCCGATGTTCAGACGCGCTCAGCTATACAACCAGCACGGCCGTTACCAACCCGGAGGGAGAGGGGCTGGTTGTCCTCCCGATGACCGGGCTGACGTCCGAGCGCGCGGCAGGCATAATCAGACGCAAGGATTCTTGGGTTTCGCCAGCCGCCTCGGTTGTCATCCAAGCCCTCAGGACAATCAGCGTCGAAGACCCACACAACTAGGTCTGCCATTACTTTTAGCTATGGGTTTTGTACTCGAAGTTAGTTGTTACAAAAAACTGAAAATGCAAGTCTCCGTGCGGTGAACCACACTTATAGGCTGGGAGGCCCCGTGTCCAACGATACGAGACGGGTGGTGGTTGCGCCTTGCGAGAGGAGAGAAGAATGAACTTCAGTGCGAAAATACGCGGGGCATTGATTGCGGTCTTTACCTTGCCCCTTGCGTTCATGAGTGTATCCCACGCGCAAGACCAAGTGCCCATTACGATTGTTATCAATCAGTCACCCTGGTTCGCAGGGTTTCAGACCGTTGTGGGACAATATCAGGAAAAGACCGGCAATACGGTCTCGCTCGACGTCAATCCGTTTGCAGGAAGTCTGGAAAAGCAGCGGAGTGCGGTTCGTTCGAAAGAGAGCCCCTACGACATTCTCATCATGAATGCCGGCTTCTTTATCGAGATGTATAAGGGCGGCTTTTTGTCTCCGCTGAACGACATCGACCCAAAGTTCGCTCTCGACAAGGATCTCTATACGTTTGACGATTCTGTCTACTGGGACCCATCGACCAACAAGATCGACGCGAAGACTGGCAAGCTGATGTCGGTCCCGATCAACCCGTTCATTCCGATCCTTCACTACCGCTCCGATTTGTATGCGGAGAAAGGATTGAAAGTCCCGGAGACCTGGGACGATCTTCTTGCCAATGCCAAGGCACTGAATAATCCCCCGAGCATGTACGGCATTGTTCAACGTGGCGCGCGCGGAACGTTCGACGTCACGTACGACGTTCTCCCATATATTTGGAGCTATGGCGGCGGTCTGTTGAAGGATCAGAAGGCAGGCGACTACACCATTATCGTCAATAGCCCGGAGACTAAGGCGGGGATGGAGATGTACCTGAAGCTGGCCAAGGAAGCCGGACATCCGTCAACCGCCGGCCAGACGCAAGCCAACGTGCTCCAGAATATGGCTACGGGCAAGGCAGGCAACATCATTGCTGTTCTGGCCGCTTCTATATTTGACGATCCGAACCAGTCTGCCGTGGTTGACAAGGTCGGGTTCGCTCCCCCGCCGCATGCACCGGGCTTTCAGTCATCGCCCGGGCTCGGGCATTGGCTCGGAGGCATCCCGAAGAACATCCCCGGAGATCGTCAAAAGGCTGCGCTAGCCTTTCTGAATTGGTTCCAGTCCAAGGACGCACAGATGGCTTATGCCGAGGCAGGATCGCCACCCGTCAGCCGGGCCGTACTGGAATCGGACCTTGGAAATCAACCAAAATACCGATGGATGAAGGCGCTCTCCAAGGGTTTGACTACAGCCAGACTGCCATTTTTCATTCCCGAATCCGCTCAAATACTGGCAATCACCGAACTCGGGTTCAATCAAATCATCTCCGGCCAAACAACCGTTAACGACGGCCTGAACAATATGGCGAAAGAGATGGAGAAAGTGATGACTGCAGCCGGATATAAGGCTCCGCTCCTTCCTGACCTGAAGGATTGAAAGTGTATCTTTCCTCTACGGAAAATGCTCGCTCCGCCAGTCCGGAAGGTCTGGTGGAGAATGGCAGCTTGCAGCCCCTTAACCGTGACCGCTTTTGGAGAAATCTTACGCTAGCGCCTGCGATCCTGTTGTTCCTCGCGCTGACGATCTTGCCGATGGTCAATCTGGCAGTCCTCAGCCTGCACGACATCGATTGGGCGCAAGGGCTCTCAAGCTGGACCTATGTTGGCCTCAAGCATTACGCATCTCTCGCTGCGGATTCACTTTTTAAGGCAAGTATCCTCAATACATTGGTCTTTTCCACCGTGGCCGTTTCCGTCCAGATGGTTCTTGGCTTTGCCCTTGCCTTGCTGACCAGTTCAATTGTCCATGGGCGGCTGTTCTACCGAACGGTATTCCTGTTGCCGATACTTGTCCCGGGTATCATTATCGGTGCTATCTGGAAGTTGATGTTCAGCTTCGATTTCGGCGTGCTGAATCAGATGGCAGGCGCGATTGGCATTATGCCGCGTGACTGGCTGGGGGACGCCACTTATTCCCTTGCTTCGATCATTGTCGTCGACATCTGGCACTGGACGCCGTTCTGTTTCCTGCTTCTGCTCGCGTCACTCGAGACCCTGCCTCAGGATGTTTATGAAGCAAGCGACATCGACGGCGCAACTCGCTGGCAAAGTCTCTGGTACATCACAATCCCCCTGATGCTCCCCGCAATTGCCGTAACTTTCGTTTTCCGTCTGATCCTCGCATTCAAGGTCTTCGATGAAGTCTATCTGCTGACGGGCGGGGGGCCGGGGACATCGACCGAAGTGGTTAGCTTTACCATTTTCCGCCGCTTTTTTACGGAAGACCGGCCGGGCTATGGATCGGCGATGTCGATCACGACGTTCGCCTTCATTGCGCTGATGATCATAGTCGTCTCTGCCGTGACGCGCCGGAAAGGGAGCACGTCATGAGTGCGGCTTACAGTGCCCCCCTCCGTTCGACGCTCTTCCGACACGGGCTTCTGGTTATAGCCGCAGCCCTAGTCCTGTTCCCATTCCTGTGGATTGTGGCAGCCGCCTTCAAGACGCAGATCTCCCTACTGACGGGCCAGCTTCTCTTTCAGCCCACGTTGGCAAATTTCGTGAATGTGCTTTTCTCCAGCACGTCCGACTATGTCCGTAACTTCAGCAACAGTTTGGTGATCGCGAGTGCCAGTACGGTACTTGTTCTCGTGGTGGCGACGCTAGCTGCCTATTCGCTCCAGTGCATGCAGTGGCCCTCGTGGGTGCTACACTCCATGCTGGGCTGGTCCGTGATATTCCATATGGTACCTCCGATCACCCTGGCAGGTGCATGGTACTCGATGTTCCGGACAATTGGGCTCGATAATACCTATACGGGACTCATTCTCGCACATACGACACTTAATCTGCCCATGGCCCTCTGGATGATGGGAGTCTTTGTTCGCGACGTTCCAAAGGAACTGATCGAAGCGGCAAAAATCGATGGTGCCGGAACGCCACGCATCCTGCGCCATGTCATTGTGCCGCTTGTCCGTCCGGGTCTCGCAGCAGCCGGCATATTATCGTTCATCTTCAGCTGGAATGAGTTTGCCGTCGTGCTGACCCTGAGCCAGCGGCAGACCGCCACAGTGCCAGTCGCCATCGGCAAATATGCCCAGGAGAATACCATCGCCTACACCGAGATGGCAGCCGCATCCGTACTTTCGATGATGCCTGCCGTGCTCCTGCTACTCATTGCCCAACGTTTCATTGTCCGCGGCCTGACAACGGGCGCGGTGAAGTAACCGACCGAAGGAATGACATCATGAAAGTTGTTTTCGCGCTTTTCGATTCGCTGAACCGCCATATGCTTGGTCCCTATGGCGGTACGCGCATCCCGACACCGAACTTTGACCGTCTTGCCCAACGTACGATTACCTTTGACAATCACTACGTTGGAAGCATGCCTTGTATGCCAGCCCGACGCGACATGCTAACCGGGCGTCTGAGTTTCCTTCATCGCAGTTGGGGCCCGATGGAGCCTTACGACAATTCGTTCCCGGAGCTGCTTGCTGCCTCCGGCGTCTACAGCCATCTCATCACAGATCACTATCATTACTTCGAGGATGGTGGTGCGACATATCACAACCGGTATGACTCTTATGATTTCGTGCGCGGGCAGGAAGGTGACCGCTGGAAAGCAATGGTGCAACCGCATTGGGACCGGCTCCGCGAAATGTACCATGAGCGCCAATTCTCGGCCAAGAGGCGGGACTACAAGTCTCAACACATCATCAACCGCGGGTTTATCAAAGAAGAAGAAGATTTCCCGTCGGTGCAGGTATTCAAGGCCGGGTTCGATTTTCTCGACCTGAACCGCGAAGCTGACGATTGGATCGTGCAGATAGAAACCTTCGATCCACATGAGCCCTTCTATGCGCCAAAGCGGTTCAAGGACAAATTCGACGCCGGGTGGAACGGACCCATCCGCGATTGGCCGCGATACGGACGAGTGGATGAACTGCCGGAGGAATGCGAGGAACTGCGCGCCAACTACTATGCAACAGTAGCCCTATGCGATTCCTTACTGGGCGATCTGCTGGATTATTTCGATCAGCACGACATGTGGAAGGACACCGCGTTGGTCGTGACCACCGACCACGGTTTCTTGCTGGGAGAACACGATTTCTGGGCCAAGAACCGCATGAACATGTATCAGGAGATCGTTCATATTCCATTGTTCGTGCATGACCCGCGCAAACAGTCCCTTGACGGAACCCGGTGCGGTAACCTAACCCAAACCACCGACTTCGCGGCCACTTTTCTCGACTTCTTTGGTATGGAGCCTGCGGACGAAATGACGGCTCCATCCTTGTTTGCCTCGTTGAACAAGCCGACGCGGGACGGATTGTTGTTTGGATATTTCGGTGGTGCAGTCAACGTCACGGACGGTAGATACAGTTATCACTGCTATCCAGCAGATCTTAAACGGCAGGAAATCAACCAATACACGCTGATGCCTACGCACATCTCCAGTTTCTTCACCACGGAAGAACTGTCCAATGCATCCTTGTCAAAACCGTTCGAGTTCAGCAAAGGCATTCCGCTTCTTAAAATCCCCGTCATCGAACGCTCGCCGATGAATGAACACTATGGACCGGGCGCAATGATTGAGAATGACACGAGACTTTATGATCTGGTTGCGGATCCCGGACAAAACAGTCCCCTTGATGATTCCGCAATGGAGGCCGAGATGTCCACTTTGATGGCCTCCCTCATGCTCGCAAACGAAGCGCCTCCCGAAGCATATCGACGCTTGGAGATCACCGTCCCCGTTATTGAATCCGTGGATATCTGACCCATGTGGCAGGCAGTGCGAGGCGGAAAAGATCTGCGCCCCCTTGTCGGGGACTTGCGGCAGCTTGCATCTGTCCGTCGGATAATCCTCGATGAAGGACCTGAACGTGGCGTTCAGGCGCTGGCGTTTTCCACCGGTGGCGGCCTGGATTTCTGGGTGCTGTGCGATCGAAGCTTTGATATCGGTCCCCTGTGGTGGCGAGGCACGCCGATCGCCTGGCAGAGCCCATCCGGTTTTGCTTCGCCCTACCTGCGCGATCCCCACGGGGATGGCGGGTTCGGCTTTGAACGGTTGTTTTCGGGTTTTCTGGTGACGTGCGGACTGGAACACATCCGTCAACCGGCTGACGGGAAACCGCTGCACGGTCACCTGCCTTTCACACCTGGCAGACTGCTGTCTCATGGTGAGGATTGGGATGCTGCCGAGCCGGTCATTTTCTGTGAAGGTGAGACTACGCAAGCACGGCTTAACGGCGAAAGATTGCGGTTAAAACGCCGGATCGAGGCCCCAATTGGAGGAGCGGTATTGAGGATCACTGATGAGGTCCTCAATATTGGCGGGCGTCATGAAACGGTTTCTATGCTGTACCATATGAACTTCGGTTTCCCTATTGTGGGTTCCGGAACAACCGTGTCATTGAACGACACTCCTCTGCTCGGGCCGCTCCATGACGTTGACCTTGAGGCCCAGCCGACCGTGAGGTGTTTTGAAGTTGGTGATCAAAGCCAAGCGAGATGTGTGATCCGGCGCGAGAAAAGCGGTTTGAGACGCGGGACCGAGGCAATCGTGAGCTGGGAGACTTCCACTTTGCCCCATGCTCAAGTTTGGCACGATCTTCGTCCCTACAGTCAGGTGATCGGAATTGAGCCGGTAACTTCTGCTCGTGAATATCGTATCAACCAGGACGGGACTTCACTTGCACCCGGGAACGCAATGCCCTTCAGCTTAGCGGTTTCGTTTGCAGATTTTGAACCTTACTGATGTCGCGCTTATGCGCCAGATGACTTCGCGCAAGATTGACAAAAAAAGCTCAGTACCTTGGATGCAAGCGCTCACGTAGCTTGGTTTTCCCTTGGCCTCCGTTTCCTCATGGCGAGGAGCTTTCAGGTTGGATCCCCAGCATCAGCCTGAGCCGCCTGATCGCAACGGCGGCCTCCACAAGGATTAGTCGCGTTTCATCGAGATAGCTGAAATCAATTTGGTCGGCATATGTAGTCAGCCTGCCACAAATATCTTCATCGATTTCATACGCCGCGGAACCGTAAGAAGCTAACAGGCTTTGATACGCCTCGATTTGTGTTGCGGCCTCTCTAAGCAAGGATTGCTGTTCCTCCCGTGACAATGCTGCCAGCGTCGGCGCGCTTGTCATCAACCGATGCACAATACCAGGTCCTCGCGACAAGATCATTCCATATCCGGTATTTCTCCTGACTGAAAGATGGTGGTTGGCGGGCCATATTCGCCAATGTTTGGCTCGGCGTCGCGCGACCATGCAATCACGCCGTGATGCTTTCTGGAAAGGTCGCGAGCGCTACGCAGCGCCCGCTCTTCGCTGTCAAATTGCACAGCGTCGAAGGCAGGAGCAAGTTCTCCGTTGTCGGCAAGGTCAAACGCCATGACGACAACGAGTTTCGTCGGTAAAGACATAAGGCTATCCAATATCAATCTGTGGATGTTCCGGCCGAAAACATGGGTGAAGTACGACGTCCCCGAGCGAAGCTAAATCGTACACTGATCGTAGTACCGATTACTGGCCGAACAATTGCAATGATGGCGGTTTGGCTATAAGTGGGCCTTATTCGACTGGACCCGGTACAAATCCGGGTGGCTCTTCCGGCCGCCAATCCGCCGGACAATGCACCTGAAATGACCGCCCTTGGTTGCCGCCCGTTGTTAACAAGTCTTTTGCGTGAATGAGGTACGCTCGTCTGTGATGCCTTTGAGCGGCATTTCGAGGGACGCCAATCCGTGTGGCGATCCGCGGATTGCATCCAGATCTTGTTCGTGAGCCCCAAGATCTGTTCTGGTTTTCCCTATCCGGGTCTGTTCGATCCCGTGCCGTTCTCGTCATCAGCTTCTCGCATCTCCCACGGGCACAAATCATTAAGATGAATCTTTATCGTAACGTCCGTGCTTCGAAAATCGCATAAGGTCTCGTATGGAATACCCAAAAAGTAAAGCGCCACATTAGGGTCAAAAGGTGCCAGACACGACGTCTATGGTAAGTTCGGTGTGCTGCCGCAGACCGTGTCGGGCCCACTCGATTCGAGGCCAACATCGACTCAAAGTATGCGGACGTTTTCGGCTTTCGATTTTCCAGTCTTGCGATCTTGCCCCAAATCGTAACTCACACGTTGCCCTTCGCTCAACGACTCACCCTGAAGGGCCGACGCGAAAGCCCGGTGATACGCATCGAACACCATCTCCTAGCTTTCGCGCTTGTAGGCCCGGGCAAACATCATCCGGCTGTGACAGAGACGGACATGGGCATGCTTGCGCTGCTTGTGGAGACCTGTATCGCCAGGCTTACGAGGCCGATCGGGGCCGATGCCGCGCTGGCGCGAGAGCGCACCGCATCCACGATAAGCGAGAGCGTGGCCATGGGCTAACGCCGTCGCTGTCGCGGCCAAGGACAATAGTCTCGGATACCAGTGGATAGTGAACTTCGCTACGTGCCTGGGCTAAGATTCGGCTTCCTGCCAATGGGGGTAGGTAACGTAAGCGGTCACTGCTCCCTCCTCGTGCGAACGGATGGTTACTCGATCCCCGTCCTGCATGGCGATAATTTCGCCTGGTCCTGCATTGAACGTTTCCCCATTGCTGGTGACCGATACTCCCCCTTCCAGGATTACCATCGTGTCATGTACTGCAATAGTCGTTTCAAGGATTTGGTTGGGTCCGTATCGCCCAAAGCCGACGGTTACCGGCCCACCATGGTGTTGGTCCAGGACATTGCCGGTAAAGATGTCGGCCTGCTGCCCTGGTGAACGCTCGAAAGACACATCCGCGAGGGCAAACTTGTAAACTGTCACGATTTTTCTCCATCGCATCGAGATCGCTTCATTGTCAAAACGACCCGATGACTGTCCGGTTCCGTCGCTCCGAGACTACGACTGTCGGCCGCTTTTCTAGAAGATGCCTCCTGGCACAGTTCGCGAACTCATCGACATGGTTTCGTGGTGTCGATCGAACGATGAGACGTTGACCAAGATCTTCGTCATCTAGCCTGGACAATCCCTTTGTCGTTGTGGGTGTCGATCGATTGGGCACTAGGCCGGCTGTCCGACGTGCAACGGCGCCGACAAATGATTTTCCCCTGGCTTGTCGCCATTCCTCGCGAGACAAAATCATCCGCTGTGCTTTGTCTGCCCCGTCTTCCGCCTTGCTTCGGCCCTTCGGGTGCATCCCGGCCCTTTGCCGGTCCTTATCCGTGTCCATCGACACCGCAAACAAAGGAGATAAAGCGATGACGAACACCCTGATCAACTACATCAAGTTCGATGAAGCCAACAAGACACTCACCGGCAACATTGCCTCCCTGGCATTCGACATCGAGATCACCGGCGAGGCCTTCGCCAGCGACAATGAAAAGGCACCCATCTTCCGCATCTACGGCATGACACCAAGGGGCCGCCACATCGAAATCGGTGGCATCTGGGAAAAAGAAAGTCAGCTCGGCAAGCCCTACCTGACCATGAGCGTCAACACCGGCCACGCCAAGCTCAATGCCAACCTCGGCCGCTACCCCGGACAGGATGACGAAACGCTGCTAGCCATCATCCCCTGGAGGGACTGATCAGCCGGACGGGCCCCCGCTTACCAAGCGGGGGCTTCCCGCGCTTGGGCCTCCTTGGTCCCGTCGATCTCCAGAAGGGGCGACAAGCAAGACAGGTCCAAAGTTCTCCCCGTTTGCGCTTGCTCATGACTAAATGCGGCTACGAGCTTTCCCGGCCAGATTGATGTCGAACTGACCGAGGTGGAAAGGCGAGGAGGCCACCAACTCATCTCGTTCCGGCCAAACGGGGGCCGAGCTTCGAAAAAAGTGCGTACCGGCGCGGTTCTTCTCGTGTCTGGGCAGTACTTACTTGTTCAGCGCATCCTTTAGGGCTTTGGCCGCGATAAAGGTGAGCTTGTTTGCCGCTGCGATCTTTATCTTCTCGCCCGTCGATGGGTTGCGGCCTTCACGCTCCGGTGTTGCCTGTCGGGTAGGAACGATCCGTTGCCGGGTCGCTCCTCCCTAAGAACTGTACGTGCGAGTTTCCCCGCCTACAGCTCAAGCCTCCGCTAAGCCCTGTTTGACCCGAGCCGCCAGTTCTTGTGTATTGGTAGAGTATGCGGATTCACCGGGTCGATCCGTAATTTCCGATGGCAGACAGCGCCTTGCAGCGAATTAGCTGTCCCACATCGGATCAAACGGATTCGCTTCGGCTCGGATTTTTGCAGTGGCGACGACTAGGAACGTCGGATGCATGGAGTAGCGTGACAAGCGTTGTCTTTCCCGCTCCGCCTTTGTTGCTCACCGCCGCGTAGGTTCTTGCCATGGTCGCGTCCATATTCGTGCTAACGATAAACCCATCATGCATCGAAATGACCGATCGGCGCAAGTCAAAACTGAATATATTATGTTCCTCCTTAGGGGTGAGCGCTTTCGGCAATCATTTGCGGAATACAATGTGGAATATGTTCCACACCGCATAAATACACGGGTCAAATGCATGGAGTTCACATACAGAGTGGATGTATTTTCACTCTATATAGAGAGACAAAGCAACTGCTTAGCGCGAGTTTGTCTAGCGGTAAGGCATTTGGCGTAAGGTGCTGCTTGCGCAATCCGCTTCGGTCAGACCGGGCGGATGGAAGGTCTCGATTAGCAAGTCACAGCGATGAATCTAAGGCGATGACTTGAAAAATTGTTACTGAATCGGTACAGTTTGTTTTGGCAGGATACGCAAATTTGTGATACAAATTTGCTGACGATCGACGGACAAGCCGTCGATGCGGCCTGCGGCGAGATTTTGAGGAAGGTCAGGTGAACGGGTCCGCATCGGATAAGAATGACCAAGTTCCCATGGCGGATCGTAAGACCAAGGTCGTCCACGCCCGATTCAGCGCCATGGAAATGGTAAAGATCGAGGACGCCGCACAGGCTGCGGAGCTGACGGTCTCCGCCTTCATGCGGTCGCTGACCCTTGAGGGCGCCGGCGTTCGCCCCTTTTTCACGAAGGAGGATCGCGTCATTCTCAGCGCGCTTCTGGCTGACCTCAGGGCAGTTGGCATCAATCTCAATCAGCATGCCCGCGCCTTGAACCAAAAAAAGCCGCGCACGGATGAGGAGCGCGCGGTGATCGATGATGTTCAGCGGGTCATGGCGGCACTCCTGTACGAGATCGGCTTCTTTGCCGATCGCGGCGCGAGATTGCGAAAGCGGGGAGCGTAGTGGAGTTCTTTCTTGGAGCCTTCACGGCCGAATGGGAGCGGCGGCGGGCAGCCTTGCTCCACGATCTCTCGCTCGGGCGAAGAAAGCCGGATGATGACGAGGAGCGCCGCCGCGGAGGTGTCGCGGCGACGCTAGTTCCCGTCGGCGCGAAGACCGGCAGCCGGTTGCGAGGGGCGAGGTCTTGGCGACCGGGGACAGGTCGCGCTCCATTTGTTGCCGAAAGGCCAATGCGCGCGCGCTTTGAGGGCCTTGCCGCCGGTAGTCAGTCGGCCGTGGTGAAAATGGCTTCGTTCGGCGGTGGTTCGCGGCTGGGCGCCATGATTAATTACGTTTCCCGCAATGGCGAAGTCGTGGTCGAGAACGAGCGTGGCGATCACCTCCGCGGACGCGATCAACTGTCTGCTGTGGGAAGCGAGTGGGATCACCTTCTAAAGAACCGTGCCGCGAGCCGTGACATCGGGTTGTTCGAGATTTCCGTCACGGAAGGGCGCCGTGACGGTGAGGAGGGTATCGAACGGGCGCGCGCGATCGTGAGACAGGGCCTGGGCGATCGCGCTTTCGCTTTGGCAGTGACCATGCGGCCCGATGGCAGCGGGTTCGATATTGAAGGTATCGCCGTGCTTCGAAGTGCCCGGGGCGAGCGATTGAGTGCCGACGAGAAGGCAACGGCGATCGTTCAACGACGTCTTGACGACGCGCGTAGCGGAGTGGCCGGCAGCGCAAGCTTCCGGTTCACCGCTTATGGTAATGGAACGGATTACGGCAGCGGTCGTCTGCGTTCGCTGGTGGAAGCACACAAGGGCAAGGTGTGCGATGAGCAGGGGCGCGAGATCGGTGACCGCAAGCGGGCGGGAGACCTTGTTCAGCTTGAATGGCGCGGTCAGCTCCATAGCCGCAAACCGCGCGATGTCATGCATCTTGTCCTGTCGGCGCGCGCCGGAACCGATGCGCCGGCCTTTCGAGAAGCGGCGCGGGATTTCCTGGGGACGCAGTTTGCCGGGCACCGTTATGTGTTCTCACTTCACGATGCTGCAAGTGACCCGAAGGCGGAGGAAACAGGCGGCAAGCGGCCGCACGTTCACGTCCACGCCATCATCGCCATGCGATCGGACGCAGGTGACAGGATCGAGACGACAATCCCGGCCTTTCGGGAGTGGCGGCTGACAATGGCCGAAAAGGCGCGCGCGCACGGCATCAACATGGAGATGACCGATCGCCGTGATCGCGCGAGCCCCCCTGCTTACTCGAAAAACCAGGTCCGACCGATGAACATGATCGGTCGCACGCAACACGAAGGTACAAGCGCCTCCGCGCAACGCCGATACGACACAAAACGCTCGGATAAGGACAGCTTCCCGCGCACGCCTCGCAGCAAGGCCTATGCCCGAACGGCGCAGCAGGAGTGGCATTCTATCGGCAGTTCCGCGCTATTGCCTACGCAGAAAGACTTTGCCGGGGCTCAGGTAATCCGGTTTGAAGCCCACCCCGCGCGAGCCGAAAGAAAGGCGGTCTGGCAAGGCCAGCCGTCAAATTCTGGCCCCATGACCCGGCCTGAATTCGAAGCCTACGAAAGACGCGTGGAGACTGCACTCTTCCAGGCGGCGCGCTCTTTGCCACCGCATGAACAGGATGGGTTTGAGGAAATTGCCAAGGCGGCGAGGGAACACGTCAATGTGCGCCGCGAAATTGTCGACATGTTGGAACAGCGCGATCGTGATGCTGGCGACGCGCCGGGCCGCAGCCTAGGCGTCAATGAGCGGGAAGACGAGAAGCTGCGATGGAATAATGCTGTCGAGCGACATGGGTTTGCGGCCGCCGAGGTGGCGAACAGACACCTGGTTGAGATCGAACAATCCCGGGGAGCCATCAGCCGAGCTGAGGCGGACAACCAGGATCCGGGCAACGTCACGGCGATGAAACAGGAACTCGAAAAACAACTGATCAAGACCGCTGAGCTTGGCGCGAGCGGAAATGCCCTGATCCGGGAAGTGGCCGAAATTGATGAGGATCTGAAGAACGCGCTCCAGGCTGTGGGACGTGAGCGGCTGAAGGCTGAGCGTGAGCGATCCCCGTCGGGCTCTGAGGCAAACGAAGTGACCGGATTGTCGGTCGGGAGCGCTCCCAACGCGGCGTTAACGCGGGTAGGTGACGACCAAAACCGCGATGCAGACGGTCAGAATACCGGGCAGATGGCAGGTTCCAGTGGCGATACAACAAAGAGCGACCCCGCCAAGCAGCATGTGCCGCGCCTGGAAGAACTGCAACGGGAAGCTGATGAACAAAGAGCGGGCGATCACGATGATCGAGACCGGTAACACGGCATTCGGCATCGTGTTTGTCGTTGTCATGGGGATCGCATTGTTCGACCGTGGGCTGACAATGGCCTGGGCGGCAGTCGTTGGCTGGTTCAACTAAGACCTTTTGGGGAGCGGCCGCGCATTGCGACGACGTCCGGGGGCACCAAGAACCCATTTCAGGACATCTCATTCGCTTCCATAATTGACACAAAAGCCCAGTTTTGTGGGGCTTTTGCCATTCATGGGCTTCCAGATAGTACCAAGACATCCCAGATTTTTGTTGGTATATTTTCTGGTATTCTTCAACACACCCACAAATGTGACGCCGAACGGCTCGAAACTCTGGCGGCTTTCTTACCGACATAACAATAAGCAAAGCTGCTCTCGTTTGGCGTATACCCCGCCGTATCGCTCGCCGACGCCCGCAAAGAGCGCGATGACGCGAAAAAACTATTGGCGGCGGGGTCGATCCTTCTCAACAGGCCAAACTTGACAACATCCATAAACGGGCTTTGGCCGCGAACAGGTTCAACGCTATCGCCGGATGAATTTCTCGCCAAAATCAACGCGAAGGCAAAGCCCCGGCGACATTGACCGCTGGTTACTTGATCAGGTTAGAGCGGCCCTCCACACAAGGCCGATTTCAGAAATCAGCTCTGCCGAAATTCTCGTTCCTTTGCGCAAAGTGGAAGCAAAGGGAAATTATGAGACAGCCCGGCGTTTGCGTTGCACTTACGGCGTCTCAGTCAATGATACCATCCGTTGGCGCTGGTTTTCCCCTGTCGACGGCAAACTGCATGGCGAGTTTCTTGACGCAATCAGGAAGTTTGGTGGCAGCATTGCTAACTGGTGTCTTGCTCTACGTCTGTATCCCGACGTTTACGCTCGCAGCAATAGCTGCGGCTTTTGCGATATCTGTATGCTGCATGTGTCTCGTCCGGCGAGAACCGCTCTCCCTTCGCGATGCACGAAATACAAACGATTCAGAACTGCTTATCGACCGCCATCTGCTTCGACTCGGCGCCATTTACGCACTTCTGTACCTCGGGGGCATGTTGGTAAGCGTTATTGGCCCGAGCTTCGTGTTTGAAGAACTTAAAGGCAGCGCAATAGATTTTGGACAGCTTGAAAGCGCTTGGTCCGCTGGTTCCATTCTGGGTGCTATACTTCTTATACCGCTGGTCCGGATCATAGAGGTTCCGATCTTGCAATTGATCATCCTCGCCCTTACCGCTTTCTCGTTTGCAGCTTTGAAAATGGTGGATCTGCCGCGGGCGCCACTCGCGTTTGCTGTACTTGGCGTACTCTACAATCTGGGCAGGGTTGCCGTTGAGGTCACTCTTCAATCAAGCGTTCCACGATCGACCTTGGGGCGGGCAAAAGGCGCTTTGCACTGTACCGGGATGTTGCTCGGTTTGGTCCTTTTCGGAATCGGAGCAGTGTTTTCCGGTGGAATACACCCCTCTACAATATTTCTGGTATTCGCCGGGAAGGATGGTTCCCGTTCTTCGCCGTGCAGGCGGTTCCGCGCGACGGCACCCGTCACGGACACGCCAAGCACATGCTGCGCCTGCGCCGCGACGACGGCATCGGCAAGCCGGAGGCTGCTGAAGTCATCATCGTCAATTCGCATGACGGAACGAGCAGCTACCAGATGTTCGCCGGATGCTGCGTTTCGTCTGCACCAACAGTCTGGTTGCGGGCGAGCGGTTCGAGGACGTTCGCGTCCCGCACAAAGGCAATATCCAGCATGACATCATCGAAGGCGTTTATACCGTCGCGGAGGATTTCCCGCACCTGATCGACGCCAGTGAGACCATGAAAGAAATCACCCTGTTGGCGGACGAGCGCCGCGTGCTGGCCGAGGCGAGCCTTGTCGCCCGCTATGGTGAGGAGGAAAGCCCCATCCGCCCCGAGCAGATCATCGAGCCGCGTCGTCGCGAGGACGCCGCGCAAAGCCTCTGGATGTCCTACAATGTCATTCAGGAGAATATGATAAGGGGCGGATTGAACGGGCAGCGGCGCATCGCCGAGGGCCGCATTCGCCGCAGTCAGACTCGCGCCATTAACGGCATCGACCAGAATGTGACCCTCAACCGCGCGCTCTGGACGCTGGCCGAGGGTATGCAGCGCCTCAAGACGCGATGACCCGGAAAGCCATAGAGTCTGGTTTCCGGCTCTACGGCTTTCCGCCTTTTAGGCAGTTTTACCACCTATCCGTGGCCCGGATCGAAATTCATGAGTACGAGGGGTCGATTTTCACGAAGATTTTTGGCGCAACAACTCGCACGGATCAACGCCCAGCGCATCGGCTATTTGGCCAAGTACGGTCACGCTGGCCGAGACTTTGCCGCGTTCGATCGCGCCGACATAGCGCATACTCAAATCGGCCCGCGCTGCCAAATCCTCTTGCGTCAGGTTCTTTTCATGGCGAATGCGACGCAGGTTGACCGCCATGGATTCCTTCAGGTCCATGGCAGATGGGAAGCAGAACCGGAACCATCGTTCTAGGAACGATAGTTCCTATTCGTCTCCGATGTGCTATATAGGCCGAGCATTGTAGCGGCAGACCAACGGGTAGGTGCGTTTGGTGATCAAGTTCAGTCGATCGTTGCTTGCTGTTAATGGCTCTCGCGGGATGTACCGCGACATACTCGCTCCACGGGGATTGATAGATGCTCCGCCGAAATGTCCAGCAGCCAGAAACGCCATCGCGCTCGCGTTACCCGCAAGCACCTATGTGCGAATGCCCACATGCTGCTGATCTGTATGTCGGGCGTCAGGTTGTCGTAGTCCGCCTTCAATACGACGTGACGCAAGCTGCGCTCGCCCGCGCTGTCCGGGTAAGCCCCCAGCAACTGCAAAAATATGAGAACGGCAAGAACCGCATCAGTGCGTCCATGCTGTTTGAAATCGCGACATTCCTCGGCGTGCCTGTCAGTCGCTTTTTCGAAGGTCTGCCGGGAAATGAGAAGCAAAGCGGCGAGGTGGCATCGCTTCCCGCCGACGAGCGGATCACATTCATAGCAAGCAGCGAGGGGCGCCGCCTCGTTGAAGGGGTGATGCGGCTGCCTCCCCGCACAAGCCGCCGCGTATCCGCATTCATCGCCGCGTTAGGCGAGGAATTGGCCGCTCTGAACGGCGCCATGGCATGCCCTGTGCCGAAGACAGAAAACGGGTACGGCGGGGCACCGGATACATATGGGGCAGGGCGGACGGGTTCTGCATCCGATGAGGATCGGGGCCGGGCATGACGATGGCTGTGCCGCAACCTGCCTTCAAGGTCGGTGACTGCCGGACAACCTCCCGTGAGCAGAGAACCTGGCACCGCCTGGAGGCCGACCTCGTCCGGCGTAGCGGGCTTAAGAAAGAGGAGACAGCGATCACCTCCAGCCATCATGTCGTCCTTCTCAATGTACAGGGCAACTGCGAGCGCGGCGAATACTTCATAGATGGCAGGAACGCCGGGTTTGTACCCCGAAAGCCCGGCGCAATCCTGTTTGTTCCCGCCGGATGCAGCTGGCGGGGCTGGGA
>NZ_QPJM01000008.1 GCF_003337575.1 Phyllobacterium bourgognense | reverse complement strand
CCCTATGCCTTCATTATCCGGCGCAGGATCGAGCGGGCAAAGGACTTTCTGCGCCATTCCTCGATGCCGGTCACCGATATCGCCCTGTCATGTGGCTTCTCCAGTTCAAGCCATTTTTCCAATGCCTTTCGCCGGGAAGTGGGTACAACCCCCGTGGCATATCGCGGCGCCTGGCCGGGCAAAGCATAGCAATGATTTACTGATCAGATCCCGCAGCTGCATCAATTTACTGCAAGCACCCTCGCGTTGGCTGTCGCATCTTCGCGAAAACAAACGAGGGTCTCCAGTGCATACGCAATCTGATAACGATCAATTTCAGCCCCGCATTTCTGACAGCAACGCCCCGCTGCGCGTCAAAAATCTGAAGAAGCGCTTTGGGACGCTCGAGGTCCTCAAAGGGATTTTCATGACCGCGCAGCGCGGCGATGTCATTTCCATCTTGGGAAGCAGCGGTTCTGGAAAAAGCACGTTTCTGCGATGCCTGAACTTTCTGGAAGAGCCGAGCGAAGGTGAGATCTGGATTTCCGGCAGACGCGTCAGGAGGGGCGGAAGTCTTGCGGGTTACCAAGAGGTCAACGCCGTGCGCGCCAAGCTGGGAATGGTCTTCCAGCACTTCAACCTCTGGTCGTGCAAGACTGTTCTGGAGAACATTATCGAAGCACCAATCCATGTTCTTGGTATTTCTAAACAGAATGCGTGCCTTCGGGCAGAAGAGCTGCTCCTCAAAGTGGGCCTGGCTGACAAGCGTCACGATTACCCGGCGCATCTTTCCGGCGGGCAACAACAAAGGGTCGCGATTGCTCGCGCTCTGGCCATGCAACCGGAAATCCTTCTCTTTGACGAACCGACATCCGCGCTGGATCCAGAGTTGGTCGGAGAGGTGCTGAAGGTCATTCGATCGCTCGCCGATGAAGGGCGTACGATGCTCATTGCTACCCACGAACTTGGATTTGCCCATCACGTGTCCAACCGCGTCGTCTTCCTCTACCAGGGACAGATCGAAGAGGAGGGCAATCCGGACCAACTTTTCAGCGAGCCCTCCTCGCCGCGGTTTAAACAGTTCCTGTCGGCACATTTCGGGGAACGTGGCCAATGACGGAATTGCAAGGCTTTGGCGATCAAATCGCCCTTGGCGCATTCACGACACTTCGTACAGCATGCACCAGTCTGGCGCTGGGTATCGGCGTCGGTCTGTGCGGAGCCTTGGCCAAACGCAGCCGGTTTCAGCTTATACGGTGGCTCGCTGACTGTTACACCACGATTGTTCGCGGTGTTCCCGAGCTTCTGATTATTCTTATCCTGTATTTTGGCGGCACCGTTGCGCTGACAACGGTGTTCGGTCGCTACGTCGAGGTCGATGCCTTCGCCGCCGGCGTATTTGCACTGACGATCGTTTTTGGCGCATACGCGACCGAAGTCTTCAGGGCAGCCATTCAGGGGGTGCCTCCAGGGCAGATTGACGCGGCTCAGGCTCTTGGCCTGTCGAAGTTTTGCCTGTGGCACCTGGTGATTCTCCCGCAGATGTGGCGTTACGCATTGCCTGGCCTCGGCAATCTCTGGCTCACACTGCTAAAGGATACCGCGCTGATTTCCGTGGTCGGCCTTGAAGATCTGATGCGCAAGACCAGTATCGCTGCGGGATCAACCCACGACCCCCTGACGTTCTATTCGATCGCTGCCGGCCTCTATCTGTTGTTCACCTCCGTTTCGCTGGTCGGCCTGACATGGCTCGAGCGACGCGCCGACCGCGGCGTGCGGTTCGCGCAATGAGGCGGTTGTCATGAACCTGCATCTCATTGTCGAAGTTCTGCCCCTTCTTCTCGAAGGGATGCTCCTTACGGCGCAACTGACGGCAGCGTCCGTTGCCATCGGCCTTCTCATTGCGGTTCCGCTTGCGCTGTTGCGAACTTCGCCGTCTTCCGTTCTTTCCTATGCCGTTCTCCTCTACACGTTCGTGTTCCGTGGTACCCCTCTGCTGGTACAACTATTTCTCATCTATTACGGCGCCGGCCAGCTGGAGTGGATACGCTCAAGCGCCGCCTGGAGTATCTTGAGAGAGCCTTACTGGTGCGCACTCATCACGTTCTCCCTCAACAACGGGGCCTATACGACGGAGATTTTGCGTGGAGGAATTCGGGCGGTTCCCTCTGGTGAAATCGAAGCTGCAAAAGCACTCGGCATGTCCTACGCGTTGCGCATCCGACGGATCGTTCTTCCTGCCGGCTTTCGGCTCGCCCTTCCGGCGTACGCCAATGAGGTCGTCTTGATGCTGAAGGCGAGTTCTCTCGCCAGCACCATCACTCTCATGGAACTGACCGGCACGGCGCGCAAGATCGTGGCGCAGACCTTTTCTCCTTACGAGGTATTCATAGCGGCGGCCCTGATCTATCTCGGCTTCACATTCCTGATCGTTTGTCTCTTTGGCCGATTGGAAAGGCATATGACAAAGCATCAGCAACGCGCCGGACTCAAGAACAACAGCCGCTCACGCATCAGGGCAGCCGCAAAAATCTCCGCATCGCAGAAAGTGGCACCATGAGGACGGTTGCGGTGCCTCGATCAGGCGTACGCGCTGCAGATCAGGCCAGCGCCGCAATGTTGCGCGGTAGCTGGTACGAGATCGACCTGGATGCCATTTGCCACAACTACCGGCAACTGCGCCGCCATCTGCCTTGCCACGTCAAGGTCTATGCCTGTCTGAAACGCAACGCATATGGATGCGGCGCTGGTCCGGTCGCTTCTGCTTTGGCCAAGGAGGGTGTCGATGGTTTCGCGGTGGCTTCTCTGCTCGATGCCATCGCTATTCGCCAGGAAGGCGTATCCCAGCAGCTTCTGCTCTATCCGGGTGCCCTGCCTGCGGCCGCGCCGACAATTCAGTCGCTTGATCTGACCGTCAGCGTTTCGAGTATGGACGAGCTGGAGCAATGGCGGGCTGCCATCACGAGACTGCGTGTGTTCATAAAAGTCGACCTCGGGTTCTTCCGCGCCGGGGCCACGCCTTTCGATGCGGGTAAACTTCTGGCCGCAGCGGCAGGTCTTGCCGATGTGCAAGTCGAGGGCATTTACGCCCACATGAGCGAGCTGCCGGCCATGCAAGGCTCAGATGCGGACAAGCAATTCGATAGAATGCAGGCGATCTTGCGCGAGGCCAGCGGTTTCGGCTGGCGCCCCGCTGTGGTCATGATGTCCAGTACAGAGGGCGTGCTAAACCATCCGGACATGGACTTCGATGCCGTTGATCCAGGAGCGCTGTTTTTTGGGCTTCCGGAGTCCGACAGGCCGACCCGCCCGGTCATGCTGCGCCCGGCCCTGAAATCCATTTGTTCAAGCCTGGTTTCGGTCAAGCGCCTCGATACTTCCCTCGGACCCGCGCCGACCATTTTCGGGAAGAATCCAATGATCCTCGGGGTGATTGGCATGGGCTGGGGAGACGGGCTTCCCAGGCAGATTCCAGACGATGCGGTGGGCCTCGTGCGGGGGCAGCGAGCCCGGCTGCTGCCTCCCGCCCATCTTGAACACATACGCATCGACTTAACCGATGTTCCGGAAGCCCGCTACGGGGATCAGGTCGTGCTGCTCGGCCGTCAAGGTGAGCAATTCATCACGCATGAAGAAGTCGCCGCCCTCTGGGGGACCGATATCGTCGGCCTTTATGCGCAGCTCAGAGATCATATCCCGAGGATTTACAGCGCAAGGCAAACTGACAAGGGGATCCACAATGAATAGGTTCAAACTGCCACTGTCTTTACTTCTGGCTGCCTTGATTTTCGGGCAGGCGAGTGCCCAGGACGGCAAAACGATCAGGATCGCCACTGAAGGCGCATTTCCACCCTGGAATTCAGTCGACACATCTGGAAAACCCGTGGGCTTTGACATCGATGTCGGCACGGCGCTTTGTGAGCGGGCCAAATTAAAATGCGAATTTGCGACACAGGCATGGGACGGTATCATTCCCGCTCTGAACGTCGGCAAGTTCGATGCCATCATGGCCGGAATGTCGATCACCGAAAAAAGAAAGCAGGTTATCTCCTTCTCAAAACCCTATGCCCTGACCTCCAATTACTTCGTGGTCAGAAAGTCGCTCGGTCTTGCCGAGTTGGCCAGCCATTTGAAAGTCAATCTCTCGTCCGAAGCGGAAGAGGAGAGAGGCATTCTGCAAGCCCTGAAGGACGATCTCAAAGGAAAAATCATCGGCGTGCAGGGATCAACGAACGCCGAAGCATTCGTCCGGGAGTATTTTGGCGATGCCGTTGAAATCCGGACATACGACAAACAAGACAATCTCAATCTTGATCTGGTTGCAGGCCGCATTGATGCTGGATTGGCAGACTACTCCGTCTGGAAGGCTTTTCTGGAGTCGAAGGACGGTGCGGTGGCAGCGCTCTACGGTCCGAGAATTTCGGGCGGCCTCTTTGGCCCAGGTGTCGGCATTGGCTTGCGCAAGCAGGACAAGGAACTTGCCGAACGGTTCAATGGTGCTATCGAAGCAATTGAAGCGGATGGTTCGCTGAAAGCGATAAGCCTCAAATGGTTCGGCGCGGATCTGGTGTCGAACTGAACCAGCATTTGCGACGGATTGGCCAAGGGTTTGCAAGCGACGAGCAGCAAAGTGCATCGGGAAAGGATGCACAAGATGGGTATCATCCTCGGTGACGCTGTAATTTCAGGCCGTTTGGCCAGCCTAACCAATCAAGGCGCGGCTTGAAGATGGGTGTCGACCTCAAGGGACTCCTGTGAACGTGCGACTTTGTAAGGCATCTTTAAAGACTCGCATTGTCGAAGATCAGCTCTTGATCCATGCCAGGCGATACCGTGGCCACCATGCGGAAGAGTGTTGAGCGGTTCGCCATAGGTAGTGCTGAGAGAAAACCTCAAAATGCTTTAAAGAACTGCTCGGCCATCATTCTCGACCCTTCCTAACGATGTTTTCGCCGCCTACACGGTGACTGCCTGGGACATTTTCCGGGCGATCACCTATTAGGACGACTGCATCCACTATTGTGGTCGTCCACCAAGGGTCGGAATCTCTCGCGAGGCGAACCACATCCTCCAGGTCGAGCCCGACAACGTTCGGAACGAAGCCGAGTCTGTCGGACTGCTCCCGAAGGTTTTCCCGGACTACCTCCACGACCTCCGAGAGATGGTCTCTGTCAGCGATGAGGCCAACATCAAGGTCGCTCTCCGGATCGTCTTCCTTCCGACGTTGCTGGAAAGATGTCGCGAGAAAGGAAAATGGCAAGCCAGCCATTCATAGCACCCGGACACGGGGACTGCTGCTTCTCGTTCGAATTGGCGGGAATCGACTCGGACAACTTAGCCTAAGTCGGCGAGCGTCGACCGGAAGTTTTGCCATTGTTGGCACGAGTAGTGAAAAGAGTTCGGTGCACTTTGTTTAACGCAACTGCAATCCCTTAGATCGGCTTCACTGTGGAGGGCGGCAGCAGCCGATGAAAAGACTCGGCGATTGAGGTTACTTCGCCTTGTCTTTGCTTTAGGATTTTCAGTGTTGAAGAGACTTCATTACCAAATGCTTGGACGGTCGGCATTGGTTAAGCCGTGGATTGGAGGATTTGTCCGAAGCGGATAGAGTTACGGACTAAACAATTCGCATTAACTGTGTTATACGATTTTTATTACCACATATATGATGATGTGACCATCTAAGCTCCAAGGGTCATAAGCACTGCTATTTACACGCTGGTGTGCAACCAGGTCGAATGTTTCAAAAAGTTCTGCAGTCATTCTCGTGAGGGTGGTGACGCTATGAGGTCCGAAACTGCGCTAGACCAAGATCGGTTTCCCGGCACATACCGCGATGCAATCGCAATGGTATCAGATCGCGCCATGCCTGATCCGGGGCGAATTGTGCGCGCGCCATTGCACCTGCGGGCCTATGAGCTCACAACGCACGACCTTCCCCCAGGCTATCAGTTTGAAGCTTGGCGCACCAATTTCGCATCCATTCTTGAATTGAATACGCCCGAGGATGTGACCGTCGGCTTTGGTGGCAAGCAAGTCACTTGGGACCTCGGCTGCCTTGCCTTCTCACGCATCAAGACCGATGCGTTGAGATTTGCCAGCCTGCGCGGACATACACGGCGGGATTCCCTCGATCACTGGACATTGACGATGTTACTGCATGGCAGCGTCAACACGATTGCGCCAACCAGGACTTTTGAGGGTGGTGCAGGCGTCGTGCAGGTTCACTCACTCGGCCGGACTTTCGAAGGAACCGTCACCGATAGTGAAATGCTGACGCTGTTCGTTCCACGCGATTTTTCTTACGAAGTGACTAACACGTTGAGTGGCGCGGAATTCTCGACGCTCGACACCGGGTTGGGCCGTCTATTCTCCGATTTCATGATCGGCCTTGCCAAGCGGCTGCCGGCAGTCGAGGAGGTTGATCTTCCTGCTTTGGTAGCTGCGACGCGGGCGATGATTCTGGCTTGCGTTTCTCCAAGCGCGGATCATCTGGATGAGGCACGGGAGCCGATTGCGAGGGCCCTGATCGAAAAAGCGCATCGGATCGTCCAGTCCAGATTGTTCGATCCGGCACTTCGGGCCGAGACCCTGCGGCGTGAGCTTGGCGTTTCGCGCTCGCGGCTCTATCGCTTGTTCCAGCCGTTCGGCGGCGTCACGCATTATATCCAGCATCGACGCCTGCTCGACGCGCATGCGGCGCTTTCCGATCCGAATGATCAACGTCGTATCATCGAGATCGCCGAGCAACGCTGTTTCAACGATGGAACAGAATTTAGCCGTGCCTTCAGACGCGAGTTCGGGTGCAGTCCTACCGATGTCAGGAGCGGGCAAACGGCCCGCCCGCCATACAGGACCACGGCCGACGTTAAGGCGTACGCGCCCGAAGAGCGGTTCGGCGCGCTACTGCGCAGACTTCACGGCTGAGGATGAGGCAATCGCTTTTGGATAGGGCGATCGACGTTTGAGGGAACTCACATCCAACATAACGTCAGATCGTTGGTTTTAAACCATAGGGTGGATGGATTGAGCAACCTGGCGCGGGCTGCTCAGTTCACGTGCTGTGGATGAAATAACTTGTTTCTTTTTATTCCTCAAAAAGAGCGGAGTTTCGATATGGCCGCAAGCAGCTACAACGTGTCTCCCCTGATGAAGAAGGTCATCGGGCTGGCCGCAATCGTTCTCGGATTTCTCCTTACGGCAACAGGTTATAGATACGGATCGCCTGAATTCACTACTGTCGGGATTGCCATGCTCGCTCTTGGCCTGGTCTTACTGGTGCTTATGATTGTTCGACGCAATCAATGATGCGAGTTCTCGCCATGCTGGACATGGTGTTGGCGCGACTGCGACCTAACCGAGACTGCGGCGAGCGGGAATGGCGGCATTGAAGATCAGATGGCAGGCCGCCTGGGAGGCAATATGAAAAAAGTCAGTATAACCAACTCGGCGCTGTGGGGGCTTGTTATCGGGTTCTTATGCATGGCAGCGATAATCTTCTTTACGGGAAGAGCTCGCAGCGTGCCTGTGGCCGGGTACGTGATCGACCTGCTCGGCGGTGCTGTAGCCGGGGCAGGTGCGTTCTCCCTTGTGGCATGGATTCGGAATTTGACCATGCGCGCGAAATAGCTAGGCATAGCCCCTTCAGAACGGTGCCCGCATATTTTCCGGCGGGCTACCGCGATTTGACAAGGCCCGAGAATCCCGCGATGGCCAGCAGGCTCAGTGCCCACCCGATAACAGACTGGAAGAAGAAATAGTGCAGGGCAAGGGATCCTGTCGGCTTTGACGGGTCCGGCCGCCAATATTCTCTTTGGCCCAACTCCATTACGGGCAAAAGCGTATCGAGCGAATACATCAATGGGCGGAATCCCGGGTAGCTTGAGGCTTCGGGCTGATTCAAAAAACACTCCATTTGAGATTGCCCGGCTTCGGCACGCCCCGCAATGACCTGTCCTACCGACGGCATATAGACGGTTTGCTCCTGCCCGTGCGCGCACATTGTCCACTCGAGGGAACGAAGCATCACAGGGCTGTTGGGCTTGAGCGCGCTGTTCCGCTCCGCAAAATCGAACACCGTCGCTCCGATAACCCAAAAAAGAAAAAGCCAAAAAAGGGCGTAAAGCGGTTGGCGTCCGTAGCGGACTGTGACAGCAAGAATTCCGTCGCTGGAAGCCAGTGCAATCCACATCCACGGATTTCTTGTTCGGGCCCGCCGCGCCCGCCGTTGAAGCCGTTCTTTCTCAATCAACACGGTGCGGGCATCTTCATCGTGGCCCATGTCGCGAAGGACCGCTGAGAGCTGCTCGTAGGGCTGAGGCCAGAATTCCTCTTTCCATCGCTCAGGCACTTGCCGTGCCAGCCAGCTTAACCTGCTTTTCGCATCCACTGGCCCACCGATGAACGCGTCGTATCGGCAGCGGTTGAGTAGTAGATTTCCCGGTTGGGGCCAGCTTGCCTCGTCATCGTAAATCGCGCCGATCGCCGCCGCAGTCAGATCGAGCACTCCACCGACCGACGCGTTGTTGCGCAGAAAAAATGCGCCGCCTATCCGGGCCCTGTTGAGCCGCAAACAGTAACCACCAGGCTGGTTGAGGGTGGCAGACCCGCAATGAACATTTCCTCCGAAATCAGCGCCCCACAAGCGCGTCTCGCCTGCGATCATCGATCCTTTGAGGACCAGATCGCCGCGGACGGCGACGCCTTCACCGTCCAACGCCAGTCCTTCAGGCCGTTCAATGCGCGCGCCGGCAGCATTGATATCTGCACCAATCCGTGCACCCGACAGGTCGATACTTCCTTTAATATCCGCTCCGCGAAGCAGGACACTTCCTCGAACTTCTAACTGATCGGCAAGGATCGCCACCTGTTCCGGCAGCACCAACGTGACCGCATCAGCCTCAATGTTACCTCCTATTCGAGCCCCGGACAGGCGAATTTGGCCCGTCAAGGTTGCGCTGCGCAAGGAAAGTTCCCCCCGGGCTTCAAGCCGATCGGCCTGCAGGCCCGGCAGGGACGAGCCATCGAGGAAAAGATTGTCGATGACGGCTGACCGAAAAACAGGAGGGGCGTCGAAGAGGCAATCCTTAAGGCCGATGTCCCGTTGGAAACGGCAGCCTTCGAGATCGAGCTTGCCGATCACGCGCGCCCCGCTAAGCCTTAGGCCCTTCTCATGCAGTCGATGGCCGCTGTCAACGCCAAGAAGGAGAAAACGAACCAACTCCGCGCGTACGATCCTGTCGGGGTCATCCCATTCCGGCCGAAGGCCATCGCCCAGCCTTTCGAAATCTCCCGATCCCAATTCCGCGACCAACTTGACTTCAGCGGGGTTGAGGGGCATGAAATTTTCGAGCTTGATCGGGACCATCGGTCAGTCCTTTTGCTTCCTCGCACTCACGTTCCGATGCAACAGCGATATCCGCGGGAGTCACCTCATCGTGGTTTTGATTTATCCGCTACGGCAGTGCCGGTACAGGCCCAGTTTATCTTCTTCTTCCTATCCGTCGGACATCGACGACACGGCCATTGCTCTGCCTGACGGCAACCTCGAACCGGGTATTTCCTCGCCATGCGCGATAAATAAAGAACCGACCACGGCAGTTTATGCGCCGGATGTTCCGGAAGCCGCGATTGCGGAGCAGCCTTTCGCCTTGACTGCAGCTAATTCCCCTGCCTCTGTTCAGATTGGTGCCGATCGTGATGCTGACCGACTGGGCAATGGCGGCGGTGGGGAGCGCCACAGGCGTCATCACCAGGCTAAGAACAAGTCCCAGCGGTACAAACAAATTCTTGCGCAAAATTCCCTCCATGGACATGGCTGCAACGCCGGGTTCATTCTCGACCAGGGTTCAGCCCTCCCTCGTCGACCGGATCTCCTCCTCAATTCCGAACAACCGACGCTTCACAGTCTCCCTGATGGTCTGGACGAGAACGTAGAGAACAGGAATCAGCAGAAGGCCCGCGATCGTGCCCAAAATCAGCCCGCCGAATACTGTCGCGCCAATCGAGCGCCGGCTGCCGGCTCCCGCGCCCGTCGCGATCACCAGCGGTATCACGCCTAATATTGATGCCGCAGCCGTCATCAGCACCGGCCGAAACCGCTCGGATGTTCCAGCTACGGCTGCTTGCATCGTTTCCATTCCCTCTTCGCGCCGTTCCTTCGCGAACTCGACGATGAGAATGGCGTTTTTGGCGGCGAGGCCGATCAGCAGCAGCAGGCCGATCTGCGCATAGATATTGAGGTCGATACCGGCCACGAGAAGCGCGAACAGCGCGCCAAGCACGGCAACGGTCACTGACAGCATCACAGCGGCGGGGATACTCCAGCTTTCATATTGGGCAACGAGGAACAGATAGGTGAAAAGAATACCCATGAGCACGATGACCGTGATCTGGTTGCCCGCCTGCTTTTCCTGAAGCGCAAGTCCAGTCCACTCGAAGCCGAAGCCGGACGGCAAAACCTGTTCCGCCAGGGACGCCATGGCTGTCAACGCCTGTCCCGTGCTCGCCCCGGGGGCGGCCTGCCCGTTTACGGCCGCGGCAGGAAACAGATTGTAGCGGCTGATGGCATTGGGGCCATAGGCCGTCGCTGCGGTCAAGAGCGCCTGCAGGGGAAGGAGTGCCCCGCTTTGGCTACGGACCCGCAGCCGCTGAATGTCCTCTATCCGGCTGCGGAACTCGGGCTCGTCCTGGAGGCGGACCTGGTAGACGCGCGAGAATATGTTGAAGTCATCAACGTAAGAAGACCCGAGATGCGCCTGCAGGGCGCTGAAGATCGTCGAGGGGGAAATCCCGTAGAGCTCCGCGCGCTTGCGATCGACATCCAGGTAGACCTGGGGAACATCGGCGGAGAACGTGCTGAAGACACCCGCCAGCCCGGGTGTCTGGTTTGCCTTGACGATAAGGCCCCGCATCGCTTCGGCCAGCTCTTCCGGGCTTTGGCCACCACGCGCCTGCAGCCGCATGTCGAAACCGCCCGTCGTTCCAAGACCGGGGATGGCCGGGGGGTTGAAGGGCACAATGGACGCGGTCGAAATCTTGGCAAACTCCGAGCGCATGTGGCTCATGATGGCGTCGACGCTCTCGCCGGACCCTCGTTCGCTCCATGGCTTCAGCGCAGTGATGACCATACCAGTGTTGGATCCACTGCCGCCGATCATGCTCATGCCGGAAATGCCGATGGAGTTGGCGACGCCGGGTGTCCGCTGCAACACCGAAACGACGCTCGCCAGAGTCTGTTGCGTTCGTTCAAGCGAGGCGGCATTCGGAAGCTGGACGTTGATGAAAAGGTAGCCCTGGTCCTCCGCAGGCACAAATCCTGTCGGCAGAAAGCGGTAAAGCCCGTAAATGCCGCCGAAGATGACCAGGACAACAGCCGCCGCGACTGGCAGCCGTCCGCCAAGGGCGGAAAGCAGTTTGAGATAGAAATCGCGCGAGGCGGTAAGGCCACGATTGAAAGATCCGAACAGTCTGGAGCGAACGGGCTGCGGAGGCCGGAGCGTGAGCACGCAGAGCGCCGGGCTCAGGGTCAAGGCATTGATGGTGGAGAACGTGATCGTGACGAGGATGGTGACCGCGAACTGCTGGTAGAGCTGCCCGGTAATGCCCGGCAGGAAAACAATAGGGACAAAGAGGGCCGCGAGGACGAGTGTGGTCGCGACGATGGGGCCGGTAACCTGCCTCATGGTGCGTACCGTCGCTTCGCGTACCCCGAGCTGGTCCTCTTTCATGATGCGCTGCACGTTTTCGACGACGATAATGGCATCGTCCACGACGAGGCTGATGGCGAGCACCATGGCAAAAAGCGTAATCGTATTGGCCGAATAGCCAAGCAGGTAAAGAACGGCGAATGCTCCTATAAGCGACACAGGAATCGTCAGGGTCGGAATGATTGTCGCGCGCCAGTCCTGCAGGAAGATATAGGTGACAGCGACCACCAGCGCGAACGTGATCGCGAGCGTGAGGCCGATCTCCTTGATCGTCTCGGTCAGGAACGTTGTTGTGTCGAAGGCGACCGTATAGGCCATGTCGTCAGGAAACTGTGCCGACAGCGTTTGCAGTTGGGTGCGAACCGCGTTGGCGACGGCAAGCGCGTTGGCGTCGGAGGATTGGTAGACGACGACGGTGGCGCTGGTCTGTCCATTGAATGTGGAGGCGGTGTCATAGGATTGCGCGCCGAGTTCCACACGGGCGACATCGCGGAGACGGACGATAGCTCCGTCCTTGTTGGTGCGAATGACGATGTTTCCGAATTCCGTCTCGTTTGTGAGGCGGCCCCGCGCAGTCACTGTAAGCTCAAGCTGTTGACCGCTGACAGAAGGTGCGGATCCGAGCTGACCCGCTGCCGCCTGCACGTTCTGGGATTGGATCGCGAACGTCAGGTCGGCGGCCGTGATGCCGAGGGCCTGCATGCGGTCAGGATTCATCCAGATCCGCATGCTATAGACAGGTCCGAAGACGCTTGCCTCGCCGACACCGGCCACGCGGGCAATGGCATCTCGGACATTGATCGTCGCGTAATTGCTGATGAATATCTCGTCTCTCGTGCCCTTTGGTGAATAGAGCGCGATCCCCATCAGCATGCTTGAGGAGCGGCTTCGCACCGACACGCCCGTCTGCGTGACCGCAGCCGGAAGGCGCGCCGTCGCCATGGCGACGCGGTTCTGCACGTTCACCTGGGCTATCGCCGGATCGGTGCCCACTTCGAACGTGACGGTCAGCGAATAGGTCCCATTGTTGCTGCTGGATGAGGACATGTACAGCATGTCCTCCACGCCGTTGACCTGGTCCTCGATCGGCGCGCCGACGCTGTCAGTGAGCACGCTCGCGCTCGCGCCGGGATAACTTGCCGTAACCTGCACCTCCGGCGGTGTTATCTGCGGAAACTGTGCGACGGCAATTTGCGTGAGGGCTAGCGCCCCGGCAATGGTCATGACGACCGCGATCACTATGGCCAATCTCGGCCGGCCAATGAACGGTGCCGAGATGTCCTTCATGGCTTCGCCCCAGGCAAGGGAGGGGTGAAGCCACTTGAAGGATCAGCGAGCGGGTCGCTGACCTCAGTGACTCTGACGACGGTGCCGGGAGGAGCATTCTGTATACCCTCCACAACGAGCTTCTCGCCGCCTTTGAGACCGTCGTCGACGATCCAGTTTCTTCCCTTTTGGGTTGAGACGGTTATCCTGCGCGTTTCGACCTGGTTCTTGGCGTCGACGACAAACACAAATTTGCCTTCACGGTCTTGCTGAACCGCACCGACCGGCACCACGGGCCGCAGATTTTGCTTGAGTTCCTTCACGACCACGGTGACGAACTGCCCCGGCACGAGAAGCGACTGCGGATTATGAAACAGAACGCGGACGGCGATCGTGCCGGTCTGTGCATCGATTTCATTCTCGAAGTATTCGATCTCGCCGGCCTCGTCGTATTGACTGCCGTTCGACAGCCGCAGACCAGTCGTGAACTGTTTCGCCAGCGCATCTTTGCTCAAGCCCCCCGCAGCTGCGCGAAGGTCAAGTATCGTCCGGTCGCTGACGGAAAACACCACGCGAATGGGATCCATCTGGACCACGCGGGCCAAAGCACCGGATGAAGTTCCGACGAAGCTTCCCACCGAGAAAGCCGCTGTGCCGATCCGGCCGTCGATCGGGGAGTTTATACGGGTGTAGCTCAGATTGAGATCTGCTTGACGCACACGCGCTTCGGCCGACATGACCGTGGACCTTGCCGTTTCCAGCGCGGTCTCGCTCTGCTCAAGAATTGATTGGGCGATGGTCTGCCTGTTTATAAGGGAGCGGTTGCGCTGCAGCTGCCGCTCCGCCTCGGTGAAACTGGCCCTGGCGCTGACAAGCGCAGCTTGCGCATCTGCCAGAGCGATCTCGTAAGTGTTCCTTTCGATAAAAAAGAGGTCCTGGTCCTTCCGGACGGTCGAACCCTCGCCGAAGAGCCTGTTTTCCAGGAAGCCGTCGATGCGCGTCAGAATATCGACGGCGTTGAGCGCTTCGACGCGCCCTATGAATTCAGTGGAACGGGAGGTATCTTCGATGACCACGGGCGCAACGCCGACCACGGGAGCGTCCTGTGCCTGCGCACTGCTTCCAAGGCTCAAGGCAACAAGAAGTGCCAACGGTCTTCTCCAAAACCATGTCAAGATTGTCGTTCCTTTCATGTGCTCCGATTCGCTGCCTTGGCTTGACCGAACGAACCTGAACTATCTCCTACTCCCAATTCTGCGTACATCGACGACGCGGCCATTGCTTTGCCTGACGGCAATCTCGAACCGGGAATTTCCTCGCCATGCGCGGTAAATAAAGAACCGACCACGGCAATCTATGCGCCGGATGTTGCGGAAGCCGCGATTGCGGAGCAGCCTTTCGCCCTGGCTGCAGGTTATCCCTCTGCCTCGGTTGAGATGGGTCCCGATCGTGATGCTGACGGACTGGGCAATGGCCGCGGTGGGCAACGCCAGAGGCGTTATCAACAGGCCGAGGAGAAGCCCCAGCGTTACAAAGAAATTCTTTTTCAAGCATTCCTCCATGACAATTGGCGGTGGAGCAACGGCTATCCGGAAGCCGTTGCGACTAGATCAGTGGAAGTAGACACAAACAGTGCAGGCGGCATAGTACGTTACAGTTACTACCGCGCTTGTCTCAACCGTTTTTGGTATGTTTGCCAAAGATTGGGATGCTCAGCGTATTGTTGGGATTCTTAGCCGATCATTGGGCCACCCAATGACGCTATAGTAACGTTGGTGACGCTGCAGTGCCTTATCCAGTGGATAGCGGGGGTGCCGGAGTATGGGACTATTCGGAATACTGCTGGCGCTGGGGCTGCTGATGTGGCTGGCTTACCGTGGATGGAGCGTAATCCTTTTGTCCCCTGCCGCCGCGCTCCTCGCAGCGCTGATATCAGGCGAACCTCTGTTAGCTTCCTGGACCTCAACCTTCATGGGTGGAACCGCAGGTTTCGTCGCGCGATGGTTTCCGCTGTTTCTGCTCGGAGGTATTTTTGGGAAGCTGATGGATGACAGCGGTTCCATCATCGCAATTGCGCGGTATTTGACGGAAAAACTTGGAGTCCGCCGGACAATGTTGTCGGTGGTGCTCGCTTCCGCGGTCGTAACCTATGGCGGCGTCAGCGTTTTCGTTGCGTTCTTTGTGCTTGTCCCGATGACGCGCGAGATGTTCAAGGCAGCGAACATACCGGCACGATTGATGCCCGCAGCGATAGGACTCGGAGCGTTCACCTTCACGATGTCGGCTCTACCGGGTACGCCATCGACGAACAATGCTATCCCGATGCCGTATTTTGGCACGACAACCTTCGCCGCGCCCGGTTTGGGCATCATCGCATCGCTCATAACCCTGGCCTTCGGCATGTGGTGGCTGCAACGTGCAGAAGCCAAAGCGCGAACCGCGGGCGAGTCATATGTTGAGGATGCCGAGGCGATCGCCATCACTGAAAAGGTCCGCGAACAGGCAACGACATCCGGTGATTTCGACCCAGCGGAGTTTGACCATGGCCAACGCAGTGACGACAATCCGCCGTTCATCTTGGCCGTCTTGCCGCTCGTTGTGGTCATCGTCGTCAACTTTTTGATGGCCCTGGTCGTTCTTCCGCGCATAGACTTTTCCTTCCTCAAGAGTGAACCGTGGGGCATCGATGTCAGTGCGACGATCGGCGTGTGGGCTGTTCTTATTGCCCTCGCTGCTGCCAACATCACCGTGATCGCGATCAATTTCAGGCGACTTCTGAGGCTGCGCGAAAGCGTGGACGCGGGCGCAAACTCCTCGGTGTTGCCTATTTTGACAATAGCGAGTCTCGTCGGATTTGGAGCCGTGGTCGCCGCTATGCCTGCATTCGCAGTCATTCGGGACGCGGTCCTGCACATTCCAGGTGGACCTCTGGTGTCGCTCGTCGTCGCCATGAATGCATTGGCGGGCCTTACCGGCACTGCCTCTGGCGGCATGGCCATCGCACTCAATGCGCTCGGCAGCGAATTTATGCGGCTCGCAGTGGAACACGATATCGATCCGGCTTTGATGCATCGCCTGACCGTGATCAGCGCTGGCACTCTCGACGCGCTCCCTCACAACGGCACGGTGCTTCTCTTGCTTCAAATCAGCAAACAGACCCATGCGGGAAGCTACCTGGACATGGTCATGACGGTCATCGTCGGTGTGATAATTTCGCTCGTGGCCGTTTTCATATTGGGTTCTATGTTCGGATCATTCTGACGGGCTAGTTTTTGACAGAGGAGCGAGACATGAAAAAGACAACGGTTCTGACAGCAGCGGCGCTGGTCATCACGGCTAGTCCAGCCTTTGCCCACCTCAATCCCGCCGAATACGGCTCGTTTGCAGCGGGGTTCACGCACCCTCTTTCCGGTGCAGACCATATTTTGGCCATGGTCGCCGTTGGCCTCTGGGCCTCCATGCTCGGCGGTCGCGCGCTCCTTGCCGTTCCAGCGGCCTTCGTTGGCGTTATGCTGTTCGGTTTTGTGGCAGCTCTGGTTGGCATGCCGCTGCCTTACGCGGAACCCGTAATCCTGGCATCGGTGGTTGTGCTCGGACTTCTTGTGGCTTGCGCACTGCCCGTATCGACGGTTGCCGGGGCAGCCATTGCGGGCTGTTTCGCATTCTTCCACGGCCACGCTCATGGCGGCGAAATCGGTGCAGCAGCGTTTCTTGACTACGGTGCCGGCTTTGCTCTGGCAACGGCACTACTTCACACCGCGGGCATTGGCATCGGTCTGGCCGTTGGCCAAGCGATGAAGGGTCCCAACGGACGCCTCGCCATGCGCATCACCGGCGGCGCTACGACGATCGGTGGCCTGATGCTGATGGCAGGATAGGTCAAATGACGGCCATCGAATTCTATTTTCGGTTACGTGACTTTTCAGGCTTTCGGCAGGCCTGTTTGGAATTAAAGGACACACGTGGCAGATAATGTTTCTCAAAAGGAGTTGCCGCTCCATCTGTTGCGTCTTGTCAGTCCGAGCCAGCCGGTCGGCGGCTTCTCCTATTCCAGGGGATTGGAATGGGCGGTGCATGCCGGCACGGTCATGGATGAACAGACCTCCAGTTCGTGGATTCTTGGGATCCTTGAACACAGCTATGCCGCCCTTGACGGCGCTTTGTTCTGGCGCATGATTCGTGCCCTTGGAGCCAACGACGCGAAGCGCTTTCTTGAAACGAACACCTGGCTTGCAGCGGGCCGCGAAAGCCGTGAACTCGAACTGGAGGACCGGCGGATGAGCGAGTCGTTGTCGCATCTGCTCGCCGATCTGGGAGTTGCGCCGGCCATGCTATATTCAAACCAGCGCCTGACCTATCCGGCAACCTTCGCGATTGCCGCCCATCACTGGAACGTCTCCCCGGCAGATGCGCTTCGCGGGCTGATGTGGAGCGTCGTCGAAGGTCAGGTTGCCGCCGCCATCCGTCTCGTGCCGCTGGGTCACACCGCCGGTCAACGCATCCTCATCGCCAGTGTGCCTGTGATCGAACGGGCGGCGCATAAGGCCGCCACGCTTACCGATGATGAAATCGGCAATATGTCACCCGGTTTGGCGATGGCGAGTGCCTGGCATGAAATCCAGTATAGTCGGCTATTCCGGTCCTGAAGGATGGCGTTTGCCTTCAACGTAGCGTCGACGATTGTGTTCGGGGGTCGTCGCTTCGGCCGGCGGAACCGGCACAAGCGCCTTGAAGGCGTATTGCCCGATCAGCATGAGCCATGTGACGATCACGAAGGTCGAAGTCAGAACCGGCATCCCGATCGGCTTCAGGAAGATGGCAATCGACGCCCAGAGCCATGCCGAGACAATAGCTCCGAACACGGCGTAGAAAAAACTGTTCCAGGTCAAAACCAGGAAAAAGCCGCCGAGCGCCATTGCTGTCAGCGCCGCGTTATAACCGAAAAGCCCGTCGCGAATAGCTCCCTCGGGACCGCCGAAGAGTGCCGCCACCGCCGTTCCGACGATCGCTCCCAGCAATCCCATGCCTGCGGCGATGCGCGAATGCAGCCCCACGCCAATAAGGATAATGTATCCGGTAATCCAATTGTCCTGAAAGAAGATCTGACCGATAGAGGTACCGATGCCCATGTACCACGTCGGCAGCATGTAAGGCGCGGTGTAGGAGAACTGGTCAGGCGAAACGGGCTTGGCCATCGGGCCGGCGTCGATGGCGTCAAATTTGAGGACGGCAAAGAGAAAAAGCCATCCTATCAGTACGAACGGCATGGTCAGGGGCGCGACTTTGTGCGGGCCCAACAGGGCCGCGATGCTGGCGAACGCCATCGTGCTCAAAGCCGCCCCGAAGATAAGATACGCCGTCATCGCGAGGGAAGGCACCGCCCCCGTGCGGAAATTCTCGCTGGTGAAAGCGACGAGCGCAAGCGCCACCAACGCCCCGTTGAAACCGAAGAGACCGTCGCGAACAAGCGCCCGGTCGGCCCTAAGAATGATGGCGGTGAGAGTGCCTGCAGCCGCTCCCAGTATACAGATCGCCGCGTAGATCCAGGAGTTAATTAAGATGCCGAGCAGGATCACCAGGCCTGACAGTGGGTTGTTCTGGAATACGACCTGTCCGACACCCCGAAGGGTCCAGTCAATAATGCCGAGAAAGCGATGCTCCCGAAAATCGTCCAGTTGCATGGCCTGGGTCCACCCCTTGCTGTTTCGATTGAATCTGCGTTTCGATGATGTTTGGCCGTTAAAACAGGAAATAGCGCTGAGCCATCGGCAAGATCTCTGCCGGCTCGCAGGTGATCAGGTCTCCATCCACCCGGACCTGAAAAGTTTGCGGATCGACCTCGAGCTTTGGCGTAAGGCCGTTGTGTATCATGTCCTTCTTGCGGATCGTCCGAATGCCGCCGACGGCGACCAGCCTTTTTCCGAGCTTCAGTTTGTCGCCGATGCCGTCGTCAAGTGCTGCCTTTGAAACAAAGGTCACTCCGGTTGAGCAAAGTGCCCGTCCCATTACACCGTACATTGGGCGGTAGTGCACCGGCTGCGGTGTCGAAATCGACGCGTTGGGATCGCCCATGGGGGCCATGGCGATCATGCCGCCGATCATGACGAGTTGCGGTTTTACTCCAAAAAAATCCGGTTTCCACAAGACCAGGTCCGCACGCTTGCCGACCTCGACGGAGCCAATCTCATGGGCAAAGCCATGCGTGATCGCCGGATTGATGGTATATTTGGCGACATAGCGTTTTGCGCGAAAATTGTCGTTGCGGCTGCTGTCTTCCCCCAGTGGCCCACGTTGCACTTTCATTTTGTGCGCGGTTTGCCAGCAACGCAAAGTGGTTTCGCCGATCCGCCCCATGGCTTGCGAATCCGATGACATCATCGAGAAGACACCCAGATCGTGCAGAATGTCCTCGGCGGCGATCGTTTCCCTGCGGATGCGCGATTCTGCAAACGCCACGTCCTCCGGAATTTTCGGGCTGAGGTGGTGACAGACCATCAGCATATCGAGATGTTCATCAACCGTGTTGATGGTATAGGGCCGCGTCGGGTTTGTGGATGAAGGCAGGATATTCTCTTCCCCGGCCGCTGTGATGATGTCGGGCGCGTGGCCACCACCGGCACCTTCGGTGTGGAAACTGTGGATCGTCCGGCCCTTCATTGCGGCGAAGGAATTCCGCACGAATCCGCTTTCATTGAGCGTGTCGGTATGGAGCGCAACCTGAACGTCCTCCTCGTCGGCGACCGTGAGGCAATTGTCGATTGCAGCCGGTGTCGTCCCCCAATCTTCGTGAAGCTTGAGACCGACCGCCCCGGCGCGGATCTGCTCCCGCAGCGGTTCCGGCATGCTTGAATTGCCTTTGCCCAACAATCCGACATTGATGGGCAGGCCCTCGACCGCCTCCAACATTCGATGTATCGCCCATGGACCCGGGGTCACAGTCGTAGCGAGCGTGCCGACTGTCGGGCCGGTTCCGCCTCCCACGAGCGTCGTCGTGCCGCTTGCGAGTGCCTCCTCCGCCTGCTGCGGCGCTATGAAATGAATATGCGTATCTATCGCGCCGGCAGTAAGGATTTTACCCTCACCGGCGATCACGTCGGTAGCGGGCCCCACAACGATGTTCACGCCGGGTTGGATGTCAGGGTTTCCCGCTTTGCCGATGCCGGCAATACGTCCTTCCTTGATGCCGACATCTGCTTTGATAATACCCCAATGATCAAGAATGATGACATTGGTGATGACGAGGTCCGCGACCTCGGCTGCAGGTCTCTGCCCTTGTCCCATACCGTCGCGGATGACTTTGCCGCCACCGAACGTCACCTCTTCGCCGTAGACGGTATGGTCCTCTTCGATCTCGATGATGAGCTCGGTATCGGCAAGCCGCAGCCTGTCGCCCTTGGTCGGACCGTAAAGATCTGCATAGGCCTGTCGTGAAATCGTACCCATCCGAGCCTCCTACAATTTGCCCATGATCTTGGCGTTGAACCCGTAGACCTCTCGCGCCCCGGCAAGTGCGACAAGCTCGACCTTGCGATCCTGTCCGGGTTCAAACCGCACGGCGGTACCCGCCGGGATGTTGAGACGGAAACCTCTGGATTGTTCGCGATCGAAAACGAGCGCATCGTTTGTCTCGTAGAAATGGTAGTGCGAACCGATCTGGATCGGCCGGTCGCCCGAATTCTCCACCTCGATCGTGCGCGTTTCCCTACCCGTGTTAAGTTCGATGGAACCGTCCTCAATGAAATATTCGCCTGGGATCATAACGGCCTCCTCAAGGGATGGGATTGTGTACGGTGACAAGCTTTGTGCCGTCCGGGAAAGTAGCCTCGACCTGAATGTCATGGATCATTTCAGGGACACCTTCCATCACCTCGTCGCGTGTGAGAAGGGTTGCGCCATATGACATGAGATCCGCGACGGTCCTGCCGTCCCGAGCGCCTTCCACGACCGCGGCCGAGATATAGGCAATGACTTCGGGATGGTTGAGCTTCAGCCCTCTAGCCTTTCGCCGCTCTGCCAGCAACGCTGCGGTGAAGAGAAGAAGTTTGTCTTTTTCGCGCGGCAAAAGTTCCATTGACCAGTCCTCTTTGATCGTTTCATGTTGCCCAAATGCGCGGGACGGCAGCACCTTTGCCGATACCACCTTCGCGCAGTGCATCCCACGCATGCAGAAAAAGCGCCTTGCCTTCCGACATGCGATTGCCGAGATATCGACACACGATGACTCTTTCGAGTTGGGTGACGGCAAAGACATGACGTGCCGCATGTCCCAACGTTTCGCGCATCTTGCCGACGGCGTTTTCGATCATGGGCCCGGCATAGACCATCGTTCCAACGATCGGCTGACCGGCAAAGGCGAATGGCTCGTCGAGCAGACGGGCGGCGGTGCCTGAGACGCGAAGCTGTTCGAACCAGATAGGGGATCCATCGCGCGCTATTTCCAAGCGCTGGCGGGCGCTGCCCGTCAGAAAGCGCTCTCCACAGGCGGGACGACCGAAACTGAAGAATTCCCACCCGAGATAAATAGCGTCCGCGGCGAGGGAAATTCGCGTATTGATCGAAACATCCGCACCGTCGAAAAGAATGGTCTCTTGCGGAAGATACTCGCAGATCGCTCCAACACCCACGTTGATTGTGGTGTGCTGCGTGCTGAGACCTGCCTGGCTGCGGTAGAATTTCGTCGCGCCGGGTGTAGTGAGCACCGTGCAGGCCCGCGGCCCCAAATGGCAGTTTATGGCAAGCTGATCGCCGCCGGCCACGCCGCCGGGTGGATGCAGAAGATAAACATGGGCAGATCCGTCCGCTTCGGGATAAAACGGGCGCTGGACGGCAAGCGGGCCGACGTGACGCCGCCGCACGAGCCGGGTCAATCCATGACTTTTCTCGAACCAAAGCTCAAGTTCAGCGCACCAGCCAGTCACCGCGAACGAACCCTCTTCCCGTGCAAAAGCGAGAATTTCCGCATAGTGTCTGAAGCCATGATGACGCTCCCAACACCATGCTTTTGGCGGCCAAATCAAACAAGATCGCCCGTCCCGGATACTATAGGATCTCTGCGGGATGTGATCCGCACAGAATCCCAAGCATTGACGGTGCGTTCAAATCTTGGGGAAAATCGGTCAGATGAGATAGTGAAATGCTCTGCATTGTTATGCATGGGCAGCCGGGTACAATCGCAACCTGTAAAAAAGGAACGCAACGCACCGTATTGGGATTCTGTGCCAATTTCCTCGTCACAAGGGCGCGATATGATGCGACGAAATCTCTTGTGAGGCCGAAGTTGATTGCTTTCCCGCCAGACAATTCGATGTCGAGGAACATATGTTACGCGCAACGGGCATACGACACGACCGTGACAAAGATCGCGGGAATTTTACATCACTGCTCGGTACGGCCGTTCTTGAGCACGACGAGCGTCATCTGCGCCGAAAGGTGATCAACCTGACAAACGGTCTCAAGGTCCTCGTCGATCTGGCCGAGCCTGTTGTGCTCGTCGCAGGCGACGAACTCCTGCTGGACGACGGCTCGACGGTCTGCGTTGAGGTTGCCGAAGAGCAGTTGTATGCGGTCAGTGCGAACAACCAGATGCAGCTTACCGAATTCGCATGGCACATCGGCAACCGCCATCTTCCGGCTGCCATTCTCCGGGACCGGATCCTTATCCCGCGCGACCACGTGGTCAAAGCGATGCTGGAGCGCCTCGGCGCTGTCGTTGACGAAATTGTCGCGCCCTTCGATCCGGTTCCTGGTGCCTATCACGGGGGTGGGCACGCACATGACCACGATATTGCACATCCGCATCATCATGAGAATTCGTGACTTCCTCTTCTGAAACTGTTGCGGCTATTTAGGGTAATTACCATGGCGTCGAAAAATGGACCCCTGCGAATAGGGATAGGCGGGCCTGTCGGATCGGGAAAAACAACTTTGACAGAGAAACTGTGTAAGTTGCTGCGCGACCGCTACTCCATCGCCGTGATAACCAACGATATCTACACCAAGGAGGATGCCCTTATTCTCGTACGTCGGCAGGCGCTTTCCGAGGACCGCATTCTCGGCGTCGAGACTGGTGGTTGCCCACACACGGCGATTCGCGAAGATGCATCGATCAATCTTCAGGCAGTGGCTGAAATGAACCGGACGTTCCCCGAACTCGACATCATTTTCATCGAATCCGGGGGCGACAACTTGGCTGCTACGTTCTCGCCTGACCTTGCAGACATGACGCTTTATGTCATCTCGGTGTGTCAGGGAGAAGAGATTCCCCGCAAAGGCGGCCCCGGCATTACCCGCTCCGATTTTCTTTTGATCAACAAGAGCGACCTGGCTCCTTATGTGAACGTCAATCTCGAAGTGATGCGTGAGGACACTGAGCGTATGCGCGGGGGACGCCCCTTTGGTTTCACCGATCTGACGCGCGGCAAAGGTCTCGACACCGTAGTTGATTTTATTGTGGAACACGGTGGCCTCGCTGCCTAGTTCGTAATGTGTCGCACGCCCGCCTTGATCCGGTCTTGAAGAACGAGCACAGGCGGCCATCTGACATGCTGTGACGTTTGGACGGTGCGGCAGTCATCCGGTTCGATGCAGGAAGATCAAGGATCGCGTGTACCGGCATCAGGAGAACAGCCCAGTGGTCAAACGTCGGCAGCTGTTCGGAAAGAACAGGTTTGCCAAAGATTGGGATGCTCAGCGTATTGCTGGGATTCTCAGCCGATCACTGAGGTAACCCAATGGCGCTATAGTAACATTGCTGACGCCGAAGTGCCGCCGCGCCAGAGTGGCTGAATTGTCGCTGCTGGCATTTCTGGCGAGAGAAGTGCGAGCTATCGCGCGGGCGGTTCCCGCCGATCTCAAGTCGACCTGAACATCAGATGAGGGGCGGCGGAACCCGGCCTGTTTTGAATTCCAGATTTGAGAAGGAGCTGTGGCATGAGGGCTTTTAACATCGCAGTTGCCATCACTGTCGTGACGATCTGTGTTTCCGGTTGCGCAACGAACGAACAGGACCGGCGGGCCGGAACAGGCGCTTTGGTAGGCGGTGGATTGGGTGCCGTGGCCGGTCAGGCGATCGGCCGCAGCACGCGCGCTACCGTAGGCGGCGCGGCCGCCGGCGCGCTGTTGGGTGCCGTTGTCGGAACGGCAACAACACCAAGCCAAGACAGAAACCACTGCCGCTATCGGCGCAGCGATGGCACGATCTACATCGCGCCATGTTGACCGTTGACCCAATGCAAGCACGAAACTTCTTAGTAGGAGGAGCTACTATGTCTAGCCTGATCGCAATCGTTTATCCGAATGAAGAAAAAGCGGAGGAGGTGCGCCAGCGCCTTTTTGAGCTGCAGAAAGACTACTTGGTGACGCTCGGCGATGTCGTCATTGCCACAAAAACGGACGCGGGCAGAGTCAAGCTTAACCAGATGGTCAACACGACCGCGGCAGGTGCTGTTTCAGGCAGCTTCTGGGGTTTGCTGATCGGCATTCTCTTTCTCAATCCGCTGATTGGGGCTGCGGTGGGTGCCGCCTCGGGTGCGCTGGGCGGGGCGTTGACCGACGTCGGAATCAAAGATGCCTTCATGAAGGATCTCACCGCCACCATTGAGCCCGGCAATGCGGTTCTATTCACGCTCGTTCACTCCATGACGGCAGATAAGGTCCTGAAGGACATCTCCGGTTTCGGTGGCGTGGTGCTCAAGACGTCATTGGACGAAACCAAGGAACAGGTACTGCGCGACGCCTTGCAGAAGGTTGCCGCGTAGGCTGGCATTTCCGCAACGTGCCGGTGACGTTGTGAACACGTTGGCCGGCATCCGGGAAAAGCCGGAGCGGCCTTCGGAGGGCGATTGCCGGGTAAATCATCCTGCGCAGACCATTTCACAAGAGACCTATCTGCGCAGGAGTGATGAAGCCGGAAGCTCCTTTCATCGGGGCGTTCCTCATTGTCATCGGCATTTGCTTCGAGTGGTTTGACCCTGCCGCAAGCAAATCATTCGCCTCAGAATTCACAATCGAAACCGAAAGGCTCTGGCAGATGGTTGGATTATCACCCCGCAATAGTCTCGCTGGGACCTTCCGGCGCGTAGGGAAGATTGGCTTTTGGGCACAGGTTGTGATCGGTGTCATATCAATAGCGCTGGCAATCTATGCTTTTACGTTAGGCAGCGGTCTCGGAACCCGCGGCGGGCTGGCGCTCACAGAATATCTTACGATACTGAGCCTGATGATACTGACCTTCACGACAGCGTGGTCATACCGCTACGTCAGGTTGGCGGGACGGATCGAGGATCCTTCGCGCCGCCCTCAGATTTCCGCCGTCAAGCGCATCGTTTGGATCGGCGTGGTGTGCACCACCATCGGCCTGGTCCTCTCGATGCTGATAATGCTGTTCGAGACAGCTCAGCTGTTCTTCTATTTTCTTCGGGCCCCGCAGGCCGGTATCCCGGTTGTGCAGGTGACCGGCGAGAGGGCGAGTTGGGTTTCGGCGGGAGACGTCCTCGGCCTTGCCGTCGTCATCCTGACGACGTGCGTCGAGGTGCTGGTGTTGTCGCTTGGTCTTTGGCTGCTTTTCCGGACGCTGATGCCTTCAACGGAGTTTCCCCAGCTTGACGAATAGTTGGATTGCGCGGTTCTGGCGCTCGTTTTCCAGCAGCGGACTGCTTGTCGGCACCGCATTTTTTGTTGCCTCGATGACGCCGACGCTCACGCCTAGATCCTATCTGATTCAGGGGATAATTTCCGGATGGTGTTTTGCCGTCGGATACGGCGTCGGTGTCCTGTGCAGGCTTCTGTGGGGTTACATGGAGCTGCCCCTGCCGGCCGAACGATGGTCGCGCGTCATCAAATGGGTCTCGGCGGCAATTTTCCTCATCCTCGCCACGACGGTGTTATGGTTATCGGCAGGCTGGCAGAATTCAATACGAAAACTGATGGAGATGGAACCGCTGCCGAGCGCACAGCCTCTCGAAGTCTGCGCCATCACGCTCATCATTTTCCTGTTGCTCATCGCGGTTGCCCGAGGCTTAAGCCTTGTCTCGCATGCAATCGCAATGCGTACGAGGCATCTCCTTCCATGGAGGGTGGCACGGGTTATCGGCTACGCCCTGACGATAGTGTCCGTTTGGGCCATCGCCAATGGTGTGCTCATTCGATACATGCTGCATGTCGCGGATGCATCGTTCGCGTCGCTCGACCAGTATTTTGAGGCGGATAAGACCCCGCCCATGTCTCCGCTTAGGTCCGGAAGTGCCGCCTCGTCGGTTGAGTGGGAAGACCTCGGGCGTACGGGGCGAGCGTTTGTCGCCAGCGGACCGACAGCTGCTGAAATCAGCGCGCTTGGTGATGGCCGCGCGCTCGAGCCCATCAGGGTATATATCGGGCTCGCGGCCGCTGAAACACCGGAACGACGAGCGCACCTGGCGCTTGACGAGCTCAAGCGCGCCGACGCGTTCAGGCGGTCCGCCCTTGTTGTGGTCACACCGACTGGCACAGGTTGGATCGACCCTGCCGCGATCGACACTCTTGAATATTTGTGCGAGGGGGATGTCGCGAGCGTCGCGGTCCAGTATTCCTATCTTTCCAGCCCGCTTTCGTTGTTGATGGACCCGGAATACGGCAAGGAGACCTCACAGGCATTGCTTCGTAGCGTCTATGAGTATTGGACGACATTGCCGCCGGAAACGCGCCCGAAGCTGTACCTCCATGGCCTCAGTCTTGGCGCGCTCAATTCCGAAAATTCATTCGAACTCTATGAAATGCTCGGCGATCCGATTCAGGGTGCGCTGTGGAGCGGCCCCCCGTTCCAGAGCGGTTTCTGGCGGAGTGTCATGGAACGTCGCAACCCGGGATCGCCAGCCTGGCTTCCGCAATTCCGGAGCGGATCTTTTGTCCGATTCATGAATCAGAAGGGTGACATGAGCCAGAGTGAACAGCCATGGGGACCGGCGCGGATCGTCTATCTCCAATATGCAAGCGACCCGGTGACATTCTTCGATTACCGCGATTTTTATCGCCGCCCCGACTGGCTGGACGCGCCGCGTGGACCAGATGTCTCGCCCGAGTTGCGTTGGTATCCGGTGGTGACAGGACTCCAGCTTGTTTTCGACATGGCAGTCGCAACTGCCACGCCCGTCGGCTACGGGCATGTGTTCGCGCCCGAGCACTATATTGACGCGTGGCTCGTCATTTTGGAACGGAAGGCATGGACTGCCGGTAAGATTGCACGATTGAAACAATATTTCGCGCGGCAGCGGCAGTAGTGGAGATGATATCGCGGTAGACGTTCGCCCATTTTGTTGAATTTGCAGCAACCATTTCACGTCCACATTGGTTGTTGCGCTGCGAAGCGAGGAGACAAAAAGCCATGTCGGACAAACGCGACACCCGACTGTCGAAACTTGGCGTCAATGCCGGTCCCATAACCTTCAGCACGGTATTCCTGATTGGGGTCGTGGTGGCAATCGTCATTGCTTGGCTTCTTTACTGAATGGGAGCCTAAACCTGATGTGGGTCTTGCGCTCCATTGGCTCGACCTGAATAAGAGCGAGAGCACGCTCGAAACCGTGCTTATCCAGATCGGGGGCAACTTACGCAGCCGCAATTCTCCGTCCTGAACTCCGGTCCTAACCCGACTTCCTGCAAAAGAGAACGGTGTGTACATCAATAGCGGAACCGCCGTAGTGAACGTCCGGCGGTGTTGAGATTATCGTTGAGTGTGTCATGCGCCAACGGTTCGACGATGAGCCAGGTTCGTTCTTTCGTGCAACCGGACATGGCAACAAGATCGTAGCCGACCCGGGAAGTCCTTGGCCGTGGCCCGCCGGAATTCCGTCCGGCCATCGGAGCAGCCCCGAAACAGGTGTCACCCTGGTTTTGACTCGTAAGCTTCCAGCATACGGTCTACATCAGATAGCTGCCGATAGAGGTCGTCCAGCATATCGTCAACGAGATTCATCTTTTCACCCGCGACGGCAAAAATCTCCTGTGAGGCACCGCGGACCTTGGAGTCCGAGACCGTCTCCAAGATCAAATCGAGCCCGTCGTAGCGATAACGGGCGTGAGCAAGCGCATCTTTGATGTCGATGACGTGCCTGCGAAATGGATCAAGCACTTCGCCTAGATCAATCTTCATCCTGGGATCTCCACTATTCGAGCGATGATTTTTGTTCTGCTTTGCCTGTACATTAATGGATACTGCTCGTGTACGATACATTGCTTGATAGGCCATGGCAGCTTACAGCCATGCGGGTAGCCATCGTCTTGGGTGCCGAACCGGACCGGACCGGATCTTCTGCCGGCACGAGACTGCGAGGGTCCGTACGGCCGAATGCAACGACGCGATGAGGCGGGTGGAATGGCCATTACTATTTCAGAACCGATCCGCCGCCTTAGTCACGCGGATGTCCGCTTTTACGCAAAGCGAACATTCCTAGATTTACAGGCTTCGGATCTGTGATTCGAAAATCGCATCATGGTCCACGCCCATACTACTGGGGGAGAACTGCAGAGATGATCGGTGCGGGCCAGAAATGGGCAATCCTGCTTGTCGTTGTTACCGTTACGGTCGCCGGAGTCCTGCATTCGTCTGAAGCAGGGCCAGTCCTGGTTTTCGCCGCGGCGGTCGTCGCCCTGGCGGGAATAGCTTATGTCATCGGCGAAGCCACCAACCAGCTGGGCAATCACCTCAGTGCGGCGGCGACAGGGATAATACAGTCTGCGCTCGGCAACCTGCCGGAACTCTTCGTCTGTGTCTTTGCTTTGCGGGCTGGGTCAGTGGAGGTTGTCCAGGCCGCGCTGATCGGCTCGATCCTGGCCACTGCGGTCCTGATACTCGGTGCTGCCATAATAGCGGGCAGTGTCCGTTACGGCGTGCTGAAGTTCGCTAGCCGCACGCCCCGCATGATCGCTGTTTTGCTCATGCTGGCAGTTTCCGCCCTGGTCCTGCCAACTGTGGCCTATGAACTTCATTTGCCGGCGGGGCAACACAAAGCGCAATTGGCCGTTGCGTGCGCGATAGTATTGCTGTTGGTCTTTGCGGTGTCGACATGGGCCATGCTGCAGGATGGACAGCGAGGTGTCCCGGCGGAAGCGCGCAAGCGTCCCCACATATGGCCGTTATGGCTCGCCGCTTCTATTCTGGGCATCGGTGCTGTTGCCACGGTGCTGGTATCAGATTGGTTCGTTCAAGCGCTGAATCCGGCGATCCTTCGTCTCGGAATTTCACCCTCCTTTGCCGGAATGGTCGTGGTGGCACTGGCAAGCAACACCGTCGGCGTCGTCGAGATCCGTCTCGCTTTGCAGGGCAAGATTGATCTGGCTGTGAGCGTGGCTCTGAATGGGGCGCTTCAGGTGGCAATAGTGCTTATTCCCGCACTGATTCTCATCAGCCATTTTTTCATCGGTGGAACCTCGTTAACGCTGGCGATTCCGCCGATTATGGCGGTGGCAGTGGGACTTTCGGTTCTCGTCGTCACCCTGGTGTGTGTGGACGGACGGGCGGATATCGTCGACGGCGTGGCGCTCGTTGGACTTTATTTTCTTATTGCCGCCATCTTCTGGTGGGGATGAGATGGCATCCTGCCGCGCCAGTCGCAAACACAAGAGGTATGACGCCGAACAAAAATGTTCGGTCGGCGCGCATCCGGGAATCGGCTGGCAGGGGTCTTGAAATGCTTGGTGCGGAAGACACCAGGTTGATCCGGGTCAATAAGGCATTTCGGACTGCGGTGCGACGGAACCAGTCGGTTGTGCCCGGCTTCTTACCAGCGCACCTTCAGGCCGACCTCGCCGCCAATCGACTCGCCTGCATCGTAGAACTGATATTCGTAGTCCAAATTGGCGTAGAGCGCAGTGCTGTCGCCAAGCTCGGTATCCAGCCCCGCATTCAGGACCACCGACGGCCCGGAGTATTCGGCATCGAACGGCACCGGCCCCGCGCCCGAGGAGAAGGTGGTCACAGGATCCCCGAGGAATTCGTAGGCGAAGCTCGCGCGCAGCCACGCGGTGACCCTCCGCGGATCGGTTTTACCCTGATCGAGCTCCCAGGTTCTGGCGAGGCGCGCGCCAAGACGGCCGACCAGGCTTTCGACGTCCGAGAAGCTCACCGTGGCGGCTCCATCGCTCGCCTCGTCGAGATCGACATGCTGATAGGTCAGCTGCGCCTGCGGCTCGACGACCCAGCCGTCGGCAACTGGAAACGGATAGCCCGCCTCGAGGGAAGCGCCGAAGCCGAAGCCGTTCGTCGAGAGCGAGTACGGACGGTCCGAGCCGGCATCGACATCGTACCAGGTGCCCTGCAGGAGTGCGTCGATGTACCAGCCTTCCTTGCCGTAGTGCGTCCAGTAGCCGCCGATGGTGGATGCATTCAGATCGTTGGAGCCCGCTGGAAGGTCGAACGCGCTGGAGTCGGCCGATCCGGTTCCGATCGCCCCATAGACGCCCGCTCGGTCGCTTTCGCGGTTCGGGCCTTCGGCATAGTAAAGATCGATTCCGCCCTGCACGGCAAAGAGATCGTAGTCGAGGTCCATCCTATGACAAGACTGCCGTCCATGTCGGCCGACGGCACGACCCCAGATATGCGACTCGCCGGACCCGCGAGCGTCCGCCCGATCGTCGCCCTTGCGTTGATGCAACGTGTTGAGAAGCATCGACCCATAGCGTAGGGTGAGCGCGGGGTCGTTCTCGTAGAGCGGCACCTCGGGCCGAAAAGGTCCGTCAACGACGCCGCCGCCACTACCTTCATCTCCGCCGTCGCCACCACCGCCACCTCCGCCTTCGCCACCACCACCACCTCCGCCGCCGTCGCCACTACCACCGTTGCCACCTCCGCCAGTGCCGCCCGGCAGTTGAGGTTCAGGTTCGCAGGGGTCGGGGAGCCCGCCTTGGCTGCGCAGGTACCAGTTCTCCGGACCGCCGCTGTCTATGCTGGAGCGGAACAGGTTGTATTCGTACGGTCCCGCGCCTGTCGAACCGCCGTCGAGGAAAAAGGCGTTTGCGTCCGTCGTTGCCCCGTTGCTGGCCTCGACCACCAGAATGCCGTTGCCCTCTGTCTGGACGGCATCGTCAGGGTCGACGGGATCGATTTGAATCTGCGTAGTGCCGCTGGCTCTGGCACCGCTCCCGCTTACCTCCAGGACATCGGAACGCTGATCGTTTGCCGCGCGACCGAACCTGGTATCGAGCGCCAGCGTGCCATCGTCTCCTGCATAATTACCCACGATGGTCAGCCGGTCAGATGCAGATCCGTCGTTGAGGTCGATCATGCCAGCGTTGCTGACATCTACAAGCGCAGACGCACTGAAGGGTTCGACGGAATATGTTCCGCTTCCCGCAAAAACCGTACTCGACTGATCTATGAAAAGGTCGCCGGTCCCTGTTCCACTGTCGCCCAATGTGAGCACGTCGGAAGGCGCGGAAAATGTGAGCGTCGAGTTCTGCGTGAGTTCGAACAGTTCCCAGCGGACATAGCGCGCGGCCTGGTCGCCAGCAGTGTTTCGCCACAACAGATGGTCATCTTGGAGCCCGCCGTCGACGACGAGGTCCCGCTTCAGGTATTCGCCGGTCAAACCGACAAATGTTGCCGAATCTGGCTGTGTGCCTGCGTCGATTCCGTTGACGAAGCCTCCACTCCAGACAATCGTGTCCGGATTGGCACCTCCCAAGAGGCGGCCGGCAATGGTGCTGCCGGTAAGATTGAACGTGTCCCCCGTCTGGCCACCATCGACATCGCCCCCGACAGACCCGCCGCTAAGATTGAATGTGTCGGGCCCGTTGTTTCCCAAAAGACTGCCGGTAATGGCGCTGCCAGCAAGATTGAACGTGTCCGCTCCGTTCCCGGCATCGATCGAGCCCTCGACCTTGCCGCCATCTAGGTTGAACGTGTCCGGTGAGTTTCCTGATGAGGTGATGTCGCCGACCAGCGTCCCGCCCTCCAGGTTCAACGCATCCTTACCGCTGCCGAGTCCTAGAGATGACGACGGAGTTGTATGGTCGCCACTGCAGGTGATTGTCGATCCGTTGGAAACACATTGCGCCTGGGCCGGTCGGATCGCAAAAGCCGACAGTACCAGGAGAACAACAAGCGATGATCCGCTGAGGAGCCCGGCGTTCATGCGACGTTCCGCTCTGGTGCGGCAGTTCGGATAGGCTGACCCGCGAGCAAAAACAATCCGGGATAAATTGGTAGTGGCTGTTTCCGCATTCCTGCGGACCCGCCGAGTGCAGCTGTCGGTACTATGCGGTCATTGGAACGCATAAGCAGCCTCTCCTTCAGGTAACACCCGATGGCGATCCCGCTTCCTCAAACAGGATCAAGGCCACACTTTTGCCATGAATCGCCCTGCAGGCAAGCGCGACGCGCGACGCCGCTCGGATTTGCGTCACCGTGTTGCCAAAATACGACAGCGGCCCAGCCCCGGCCGATGTTGAAAGCTCGACCATACGCGCGCCAGGAGCAGATAGCCTTTCTACCGATGCGGCGCATCCGCAGCGTTGATTCACTGCTCACGTATCGGATCGGACCGGGCTCCAGTGTTTCGTTCATCCCTTGCGAGGGTTCGGCATGTGGATCGGCGTGCCTTCGAATATGGAGATCGGCTAACACGGCGGTCACTGCAACCTGATGTTGCGCTTCTCGTCCGCTCCATTAACCTGCCAAGGTGGTCCAAAATACCGGGGCGGTTCAAGACGAACTGCGCATCAACATTAAGCTCGGATCACCCCATAGAGCAGGCCAAAGGGGCATCGTCGGCACGGATGCTAGGCCGGAGCGCTGCATCAATGGTTTAGACATACGCAGCAGTTCGTTAGTTGGGAGTGGCAAATGCGTTCTCGTTCGATCTTTGCGAACTTATCTTTCGCGGTGACTGTAGGAATCGCGACTTATCTGACAGTGAGTCGGTTTGATGCAGATACGCCCCACAGAGCCGGAAAAGGTGGTGCGCCACGATCCGGCCCGCCGTCAGAAACTTATAAGTTAAATGGAATTTCGCTCGCGAGATGGCTGTCGATATTGAGTCAAACGTTTTCAGGCATTCGGAACGACCGCATCTTGTCAGTCGCCGCTGGCGTGACATTCTATGGTTTGCTTGCACTATTTCCTACCATCGCGGCAGTCCTGTCCGTCTATGGGTTGATTGCAGACTCCCAACATTTGACCGAGCTATTAGCGGGGGTCGAGGGGGCTTTGCCGACTGCCGGGGTTGAATTCTTACGCAATAGGATTGAGCGTATCGACAATGACCAAGAGGCCGCGTTTAGCATTGCGCTTGTCATTTCCGTCGTGTTGTCCCTTTGGAGCGCAAATAGAGGCATGAAGGCGCTGTTTGAAGGGTTGAACGTCGCATACGGCGAAATTGAGAAGCGAACTTTCGTTCAATTGAATATTACTTCTATTTATTTCACGATGGGATTGGTATTTTTTCTGGTGATCGCGATATTTACCGTCGGAGCAGTTCCGATTTTGTCTAACTTGGACAATCTCGATACGGCGGTTTTTGTCTTAATCTGGATTGGGCGTTGGCCTGTTGTATTTGTAATACTGTTGATAGGCTTAGAGCTTGTTTATAGATTTGGACCGAGCCGAACGGGCTATCGCTGGGGGTGGATTAGCCCAGGTTCGATTCTCGCCAGTCTAGTTTGGCTGATGGGATCATTTCTATTTTCAGTTTTCCTGGCAAATTTCCAAAACTATAACATGGCATTTGGCACGCTTGCCGCCGTCGACTTCCTTCTTTTTTGGATGTGGCTCTCCTCAATCAGCATCCTGATTGGAGCAGAGTTCAATGGTATAGGCGAGCGGAACTTCAATGAATGATTTTCGTCGCAGCGATGCCAACTTGACCGAGCCTTGACGGGCGCAGGTCGGACGCCGACATCGTCGTTGCGATGAGCCGCGAGGAGCGCCTTGTCGAGCTTGGCGATCCGCATTCCATCTGTGTCCGGCGACGCGAACGGCCTGCGGAGCGGCCGCAAGGCATATCAGCAGCTCGCGCGCACTGTGCGGCATAATCAGATTCTGGTTTAAGGCAACGCCACCGCTGAGGCGTACAAAGGTCTGGCGAGCGCCAATGGTGGATGCTATAATCTTCTTCTGCAACACAGCCGGATGAAACCCCAGATCGCTCAACCAAAGCGGATACAAGCAATTTTCCGAAGCCTACCGACATCATACCGCAGTGTCGGGAACAGGGAGTGACGGACAATGGATAGCTGTCGTGCCGGATCAACGGTTTTCACAGCCGTATGCAGCGCATTCACGCGTATAATAGCCTTCGGCCTTGCTGCTTTTCTGACGGCTTCGCTCCCCGCCGCAGCTCAACCGGGTGATCTTTCCGATCTTGCGGCGCGAGTTATCGATGCGGTCGTCAACATCTCGACGACCAGACGCGCCAATGAAAATCCAAATCCGGATGCTCAAGGTCAGCGTCCAGCGGCACCCGACACAGAAGAGCCGCCGCGCGCGCAACGTTCCCTTGGTTCGGGCTTTGTGATCGACGCCTCAGGAATCATTGTCACTAACGAGCACGTGATCAGGAACGCTGAGGAGATTGACGTCATCCTCAGTGATGGAACGAGCTTGCGTGCCGAATTGCTCGGGGAGGATAGCTACATAGACGTCGCTGTCTTGCGGGTCAGGCCGAGCACGCCGTTGCAGGTGGTGAAGTTCGCAGATTCCAACCAAATTCGCGTGGGGCAGCCGGTTATGGCGATCGGCAATCCGTCGGGCCTCGGCGGTACCGTGACTGCCGGGATAGTGTCCGCCAAGAATCGTGACATCCGAACGAGTCCTTTTGACAACTTCATTCAGACCGATGCAGCGATCAACCGAGGCAACTCCGGTGGACCATTGTTCGACATGGCCGGCGATGTGATCGGGATCAACACGCTGGGCCTTACCCCTTCGGGCGGCAGTATCGGTCTGAATTTCGCGGTACCGGCCAACACGGCGCAGCCGATAATCGCGCAACTTCGTGAGTTTGGAGAAACCCGGCGCGGCTGGCTCGGTGTGTCTCTCCAGGAACTGTCCAACGAAATCGCGGAGGCGTTGAGGATTGAACCTCCCCGCGGAGTCGTGATTTCTGGCGTCGATCCGCGCGGCCCGGCCGGTCCCGCGGGCATGCGCTCGGGCGACGTGATCGTCAATCTCAACGGTCAAGAAATACGCGATCCGCGGCAATTGCAGCGTATTGTCGCTGAAGCGCCCGTTGGCAAGGATGTGCCTGTAACCGTGGTGCGCGATGGTCGCAGCACCGAGCTGACGGTTACATTGGCACGCAGGGAGGTCCCGGCCGCAGGGACTTCTGTTGTATCTGCCCTCGGCATGAAGATTTCCGGCGTTACGCGTGCACAGCAAAGAGAGCTTGGACTGCGGGACGATGTCAGAGGAGTCGTCGTGGTCGCGCTGGACCCGGGGTCTCCGGCGGCCGGGCAGGGGATCCGACCCGGAACTGTCATTACGGAAGTACAAAATGAGGCGGTGGACTCTCCGGGAGCCTTTATACGGCGGATAGAGACGTTGAAGGCCGAGGGCCGCCGTTCCGCCGTGATTCTCGTACTTGCGGCCAATGGGCAGACGCGCCTCATTGCATTGAACTTAACCTGAACCGCGTGAGGCTGTTTTCCGGTCGATTTCCGGCGATAAGGAAGTCCTGCCCGAATTGGTCACTGGGACGGAATGCGTTGTGCCGCCGCAGTGAAGAATCCATCAGCGAAGACTCCGGACCATGGCGTTTCGTTTGGTGAAGCCGTGCGGGTTTGGGCGCGGGTTGCCGCCTTGAGTTTCGGCGGTCCGGCTGGCCAGATTGCCGTGATGCACCGGATTGTCGTCGAAGAGAAACGCTGGATCGGTGAAACGCGCTTCCTGCATGCACTCAACTACTGCACGCTGTTGCCGGGACCGGAGGCCCAGCAACTGGCCATTTATATTGGCTGGCTGTTGCAGTGTACCGCTCCCGACAAGCAATGTCGGCTTAGCGTAATCGGTGGTCATTCTACCATAGGTAATCATTGTCCAACTGAACCATCGGTCAGAAATGATCCGCCATGCGCGTCGGCGATGGCGCGTTTTAGATCATCGATGGCATTGGCGGAGGGCAGTGTTTCGCCTTCAAGTTCCGGTGGCACTTTCCAGCCGGGATCGATCCCTTGCATGTTGGGAAGTTCGTGGGCGATTCCCTTGTGGCAGTCGATGCAGGTAGCCGAGCCGGACAGAAGGTAGCGTGTATGGATTTCCGCCGCGCGCGGCGTCTGCTTGGAAAGGTCCATTGCCACGGACGAATGGCAGTTGCGGCATTCCAGACTGTCGTTGGCCTTCATCCGCGCCCATTCGTTCTGCGCCAGTGCGAGCCTGTGATCAAGGAATTTCCTGCGGGTGTCGATTGTGCCAAAAATCTTGCCCCATACCTCCTTGGACGCCTGCATTTTGCGGGCAATCTTGGCCGTCCATTCGTGCGGCACGTGACAATCGGGACAGGTCGCCCGCACACCGGAGCGGTTCGAGAAATGGATGGTGCGCGTCAATTCCTCGTAAGCATTGTCCCGCATCTCGTGGCAGGACGTGCAGAACTTCTCCGTGTTCGTCAGCTCAAGCGCGGTATTGAACGCGCCCCAGAACATCACCCCGCCGACGAAGCCGCCAAGCGTCAAGAATGCAAGACTGAGCGTTGCCGCGGGAGTGGTGAGCATTTTCCAGCCCCATGCCAGCCTCTTCTTGACCCACGCGATCATGTGCTATTCGCTCCCGGCGGGCTTAAAGCCCAGTTCGCTCATGTCCTTGAATTTGTTGTCGACGAGGGGGCGCACATCAGCTTGCGGCACATGACACGCGGTGCAGAAGTAGCGCCGCGGCGACACGTCGGCCAGCATCTGGCCTTCACGGGTCATGTAGTGGGTGACACTGATCATCGGAGCGCCCGACCCTTGGGTAAACTCGCGCTTATGGCACGACAGGCAACGGTTGGCGTTCACGGACAGCTGATAGCCTTCGATCGAATGCGGGATGACAGGTGGTTGATCCGGGTAGGCGCGCATCCTGCGGATGTCGTCGACTATCCATTTCGGTATCGGCGCAGCCGGGATTTCCTCCATGGCCTCATCCGGCCCGGACAGCGCAGGCACCATCTGCGCAATTGCCGCGGGTCCCACGAACAATACGAAGGTAAAAATAGCCAAAACCCAAGCTGGTCGGCGGGCTATGCGACCGAAACAATCTTGACCGCGCATTTCTTGAAATCCGTCTGTTTGGAGATGGGATCCGTGGCATCAAGGGTGACTTTGTTGATAAGCTGGCTGGCATCGAACCACGGCACGAAGATCACGCCCTTGGGCATGCGGTTGCGGCCGCGGGTGTCGATGCGGGAACGTATTTCCCCGCGCCTGGAGATGATCCGCACTTCGGCCCCCTGGTTAATGCCGCGCTTCCGTGCGTCGTCCGCGTTCATGAAACATCGAGCCCCCGGAAAGGCCCTGTAGAGCTCGGGAACCCGCATGGTCATCGAACCGGAGTGCCAGTGTTCAAGGACGCGTCCCGTGACAAGCCAGATATCGAACTCGTCGTCGGGAGATTCAGCCGGAGGTTCATAGGGAACGGCGAGAATGACAGCCTTACCGTCTGGCCGGCCATAGAATTTGACGCCTTCGCCTTGCTTGACGTAAGGATCATAGCCCTCGCGAAACCGCCATCTCGTCTCTTGGCCGTTGACCACAGGCCAGCGCAATCCGCGCTCTTCGTGATAGCGATCGTAAGGTGCAAGGTCGTGTCCATGCCCTCGACCGAAAGTGGCATACTCCTCAAACAATCCCTTTTGGATGTAGAAACCGAACGCTTTCGCTTCGTTGTTGCTATACTCGGCGTTGAGCTCACTTGTTGGGAAGCGGTCGACGACTCCGTTGCTGAACAACACCTCGTACAGCGTCTTGCCGCGATAGTCCGGACTGGCAGCGAGGATCTCCGCAGGCCAGACTTCGTCCGTCGTGAAACGTTTGGAGAATTCGGCCATTTGCCACAGGTCCGAGCGTGCATCCCCGGGTGCCTGCACAAGTTGATGCCAGACATGAGTGCGCCGCTCGGCATTGCCGTATGCCCCTTCCTTTTCCACCCACATGGCAGCGGGCAGGATTAGGTCAGCGCTCATCGCCGTGATGGTTGGATAGGCATCGGAAACCACGATGAAATTATCAGGATTGCGGTAGCCTTGATAGGTTTCATTGCTGGTGTTGGGCGCAGCCTGCACATTGTTGTTGACCTGGACCCAATAGAAATTGAGCTTGCCGTCCTTCAGCATCCGGTCCTGCTCGACAGCGTGATAGCCGGGCTTCTCCGGAATAATGCCGTGCGGAACATGCCAGATCTCCTCGGCGTGCTTGCGGTGCTCCGGATTGGTGACCACCATGTCCGCGGGCAAGCGGTGGGCGAAAGTGCCCACTTCGCGTGCCGTACCGCAGGCCGACGGCTGGCCAGTCAATGAGAATGGGCTGTTACCGGGTTCCGAGATTTTGCCAGTCAACAGATGGATATTATAGACCATCTGGTTCGCCCAGACGCCGCGCACGTGCTGGTTGAATCCCATCGTCCAGAGCGACATGACCTTACGACCGGGATCAGCATAGAGTTCGGCAAGCTCTTCGAGGAAACCGGAATCGACCCCGGAAAGTTCGGATACCTTTTTAAGCGTGTATTCCGACACAAGCGTCTTGAACGCCTCAAAGTCTATGGGCTCCATTTTCCCTGGGTCGGAGGCATTTTTGGCTTTGACCTCCAGTGGGTGGTCCGCGCGCAAACCGTAGCCAATATCGGTTGCCCCGCGCATGAACGTCGTGTGCTTCTTGACGAACTCTTCGTTGACCCGCCCGGTCTGGATGATGTGATTGGCGATGTAGTTGAGGATCGCGAGATCGGTTCCCGGCGTGAAGATGATCGGCACGTCAGCAAGGTCCATGCTGCGGTGGGTAAAGGTCGAAAGCACCGCGACCTTGACGTGTTGATGGCCAAGACGGCGGTCGGCGATCCGCGTCCAGAGGATCGGATGCATCTCCGCCATGTTCGAACCCCACAGCACAAACGCGTCGGCATGTTCGAAATCGTCGTAGCAGCCCATGGGCTCGTCCATGCCGAACGTGCGCATGAAGGCATACGCCGCGGAAGCCATGCAGTGCCGTGCATTCGGGTCGAGATTGTTCGAGCGGAACCCGGCACGCATGAGCTTGGTCGCAGCATAGCCTTCGAAAATCGTCCATTGTCCGGAGCCAAACATTCCGACAGCTGTTGGGCCCTTTTCCTTCAATACCCTCTTGCACTGCTCGGCCATCACGTCGAACGCCTCGTCCCAGCTCACGGGTTCGAACTCACCATCCTTGCTGTAACTGCCATTTTTCTTACGCAAAAGCGGCGTTGTCAGACGATCAGCGCCATACATGATTTTTGAGAGGAAGTAGCCCTTGATGCAGTTCAGACCGCGATTGACCTCGGCCTGCGTATCGCCATGGGTTGCAACCACCTGGCCTTCCTTGACACCGACCATCACGCCACACCCCGTTCCGCAGAAGCGGCAGGGTGCCTTCGACCATTTGATTTCAAGTGCGCTCACGCCGCCGGGTACTGGTTGCGCGAAGGCAGGTATGGTGATGCCGGCTGTGGCCGCCGCGACCGCAGCCGCATGCGCCCTGAGAACATCACGCCGCGTCAGTTCGGTCATTGCTTCTGGTCTCCTCCGTTTCGACATGCTCGAAAACCATGTTCGCCGCGATCACCCCGTCAAGGGTGGAGATCTGCGAAAGGCGGTTTCCCAGAATGCCCGTGCTCGTGCCCTCGATAACGACGACGATCTTGTTGCCCTGATGCGCATGGACCTCGACATTCGCCATTTCATCAAGTTGTGCGAGTACGGCTTCCTGCATTGCGGGCAGCGCCATGATGACGGCGCTCGAAATGTGATAGGTGTCCGCCCTGTCACGCATACGCTGCCCTCTGCGCCAGATCCCGAACCTTGATGGCGGTGACAGGACAGACGCTGATGCACGCGCCGCAACCGTTACAGGCCCCTTCGTCGAGAACAGGTAGGAAAGGTCCGCCAGCTTGAGGGCGGAAACGGATCGCCTGCTCGGGACAGACGTCGCGGCATGACTGACACTCGACCCGGTTTTGGGCCAGACAGCTGTCAGTGATCAGGGCCACGTGCGGGAAACGATGCGCTGATCTGCGATGGAAGACCTGCTCTGGACATGCCTTCGCGCATTCTCCGCAGAAGGTGCATTCGCCAACCGAAAAATTAACTGTCGGCAGATCGTCGACAAAGCTGATGATATGAGTGGGACATACTTCCAGACAGCTGCCACAGCCGCTGCAGGCCAGCAGACCATCGTCAGTTGCACCGGGCGGAAGGATGCGCCGAAATTCGGGTGCCCGTCGCCCGCCAAAGAAAGCCCGTCTTGAAATGGTCGTCGCCATTATCTTGCGTCTCAATGAGAGGGAGGGCCCGGCGGCCCGAATATGATCTGCAGCATCCAGACGAGGAAGCCATAGCCGCCGACCACGCCTACGGCAACAAGCGGCCAAATGCCGAATGCAAGCACCAGAAACGTGATGATTTCCACCCGCCGCTGCGATCGACGCGTCTCTTTCGGCATCGGCAAACCGGACGACTTAGACATCAACGCTTCCTTCCCGAAACGCCAAGCCTCTCGATTTTACCTAAAGTCAGGACATCTAAGCTCAGGATCGGTAGATGTCCTGTCGGGGGGCTTAGTTAATGTCGATAGTGCAGTGCGAGACAGAATAAGGAAGTACGTTACAGTAACGGTCGCGTAAATGTGGTCCTGCGCGGCTAAGTCGCGACAGGTCCTCCCCACGACACTGCCCGATATCGGTGATTGAACCGCATGTCGGCTTTGGGCCGATATCGTTGAAAAACTCGGCCAGGTAGCTGTTCATCGGACTGTTGCAGCATCCTTCCGGTAGGGATGATGGGCTATCTGCCCCGCACTTTCGCGTAGGGTATCCTTTCTGCCCGCTTTTATGCGGCAATGACGCCGTGTGGTGGCCTTTGTGGTCTGAGTTTCGCCAGTCTTCTGAGGTTCTGGGCGGTTGCTGCAAGCAGGAATTCGTCTCGCGCACCACATGGATCTCGCAGCCTCAAACGCGCCATCCGGAGAATGCGTTTGAGGTGAGCGAAGAGCATCTCGACCTTCTTGCGGCGATGCCGGGAACGCTCGTAAGCGGGTGTGGCGGCAATAGCTCTGGCGACATCGCGGACGCGGCACCTTGCGAGCAGGTGCATTCGGGCAGCAGCGCTGTTTGAATTCGCAGGCGTCGCAGTTCTTTTTGCTGGCGCGATAGAGCCGCGTCCCTTCACTCGTTATCCCCGATCTGGGCGATGCATAGGTTCGGTGAAACTGCTCGAGCTCTTCGCCTGCCGGGCAGATGTAGCGATCATTCTCGCCATCCCAGGTGAAGTCCGAACGCGAGAAGGTCCCGTCGGTCCTGTTGGATTTATCAAACACCGGAATGTGCGGCGCGATGTCCTTTTCCTTGACTAGCCAGGCAAGATTGTCAGCAGAACTGTAAGCGCTGTCGGCTGCCAGATAGCCTGGCTTCAAGCTGAAGCGGTTCTCGGTTCTGTCGATCATCGTGCGGGATGCTCCGACCTCCGCCTGACGGATCGCTCGCGTAGCCTCGACGTCAAGGATGACACCGTGATCAGTATCGATCAGATAATTGGTGGCGTAGGCGAAGAAGGCATGCCCCTCATGAGCACCTGTCCACTGAGCTGCCGGGTCGGATTGCGGCGTCACCGGCGAGGCAGCGCCAAAAGCCGCGTCATCCAGAACCGCCAGATATTCCTGAACCGAGCGACCAGCATCGTCTTCGGCTTTCCATTCAGTGCCGGGCACCGAACGCTGCTTATTGGCGTCCGCCGCGATCAGGCTGGCATCAACCGCAAAGCCTTCTGCTCCCACCAGCCCTTGGGCAAGGCACCGTTCCACCACAGTCTCAAACATGTGCCGGAGGATATCACTTTGCCGGAACCGGCCATGACGGTTCTTCGAAAAGCTGGAATGATCCGGTACCTTTCCGTCCAGGCCAAGGCGGCAAAACCACCGATATGCGAGATTGAGATGGACGTCCTCGCAAAGTCGCCGTTCCGACCGGATACCCATGCTGTAGCCGATAATCAGCATTCGCATCATCAGCTCAGGATCAACCGAGGGCCGCCCAGTGTTGCTATAAAAAGGCTTCAACTGTGCTCGAACGCTATCGAGATCGAGGTGACGATCGATCCCGCGCAGCAGATGGTCCGCAGGGACATAATCATCGAGGCAGAAGTCGTAGAAGAGCTGCGCCGAAACCGCCTGACATCCCATCATTCGCCTGATCCCCTGCAAATCACTCAGAGGATTGAATCACGCGTCCCAAGCATCGGCAATGCCGAGTTTTTCAACAATATCGGCCGATCGCTGCCATTTAGCAATCATGCGCAGATTAACCAATTCAATTTTCCCGATCGACTCTTCATACGAGATCTGGCATAGAGCCGGCATGTTCAGGATGGCTCGAATACAGCGTTGATTTCTTGCGGAGACCAGTGTCGCCGAGAGTAGCTGTACGTCTATTGAGAGAGAGCCAAAGGAGCCTGAACATGTGCAATCGCATCCATATCCCGTCCAACCGCTCGCCGCTTGTGAGCGGTATTCTGCACGTCCGTAACTCGTCCCGAGGCTGGGAAATATGCGGCTATTTTGGTCTGCATAGCGCCAAGATCATCGCCGACGAGCACAAGAGTTATGATGACCTGATTGGCTTGAACAGACTGGAGCGCGTCAACCATTCCAAGGCGTACCAAACCGAGAAGGGCACCAACACCAATCAGGTCGAGAGCTTTTTCTCGCGAGTACAACGCGCCTATGTCGGCATCCACCATCGTTTTTCACTGAAGTACTTTGACTGGTACATTGCGGAAATGGCCTGGCGTGAAGACGTGAGGCAAAACTCGAACAAGAACCAGTTCTTCGAGATGCTCGGTCGTGCGCTGACGCGGCCGACATCGCGTTACCTGTGCGGATACTGGCAAGGAAGAAAGCCACCCGATCTCATCTGGAAGGGGGACCCCGTCTAGGCGGCAATTTCCCAGAGGTAACGCCGCCCATCGAACATTCCTGCGTGCCGCACACGCCGCTTCTTCATCAACCTATCAAGGGTCACAGAGAGGCGTGGCGACGCGGCTGGTTCTGGGGTCACCGCCGTCGATCCCGAGCTTCTGCATCAACCTGACGGCGCAATCCGCAGTCGTAAGCGGCATGGCTGCTTCGCGCAGGATTTCAAGGACAGCGACCGTCGGCTCGACGCCACTGAGCAGCGTGTCAATCTCGATTGTCGCGGGCGCTTTCCCACGTTTCTTGCGGGTTTTTCGCTCTGCGAGTGCGCCTCCCGGCTCGTAGTCGGGTTCGTAGATCGCGATAACCTGATCCAGTGCTCCCATCTGAGCTTCCAAACTCGCTTGCGTCTCGCGGATTTCGACCAGCCTGTCGAGAATCTCGCTCCTTTTCCGCTTCAACTCTGCCGTTACGTCCATTCAGCCCCTGCTCCTGATCTACCAGGATCGAGGCTACGTCATGCTGGAATTCAAGTCTGGTGGTTTTTGCTACCTAATTCCGGACATTTGGATCAACTTGCCGACCGATTACATTACCGTGGGGCCATCTTGAGTTACTTCTGACAAGTATCAACACACCAGTTTGTTCGCTCACCAGCATTTTGCGCGGTTCGAGCAAGTGCCGTTTCAAACCACCTCCGATTTAGTTTTTGGGTTCCCCGAACTGGGAAACCCGTTTTCGGCGGAAATATTTTTTCGCTAAGCCTTTGACTTCGTTAGTAGCAGAACGGAACATTGGCTCCTAAATACAGAACTTTGGGTCTCCCACCAACTGCCCGGGAATGAGGCGGAACTTTTTATGAAGCCGCGCACAGGCAAAATTCTCGTTAACCTTTAATTGCTTGACGACTCACGCAGACTCAGTTGAATTTACGCTTTAATCGCAGAAATTGGATTTAGAGCGTGTATGTTGTCTCCAGCTGAAAAAGACCAGAGTCACCGGACCGGAAAGAAAGTGCGCTCTCTGACGCGTCTGGTTGAGGCGGATGCTGACCTGCTCAGCGCCCAATTGCAAGAGTTGCGCTCGCGCGCTTTTCCGCCGACAGCCGTAAAGGAATTGCGCAAATTCACCTCCGGCGAGGCCGCCAAGCTCATCGGCATCACCGACGCTTATATCAGGCATTTGTCATTGGCGGGCGAGGGTCCCGAAGCGGAAAAGACCTCCGGCGGACGCAGGCTCTATTCGCTTGAGCAGGTGCATGAAATCCGCCGCTATCTGGCCAAGTCGAAGAAAAGCTATCTGCCCATTCGCCAGGGCAACGAGCATATGCAGGTCATTGCCGTCACCAATTTCAAAGGCGGTTCCGGCAAGACGACGACAGCGGCTCATGTCGCGCAGTACTTTGCCATGCGCGGTTATCGTACCCTGGCAATCGATCTCGATCCGCAGGCATCGCTGTCGGCCCTGTTCGGCATCCAGCCGGAATTTGATCTGGAAGACAATGACACGATCTATGGCGCGATCCGCTATGACGATCAGCAGCGTCCCCTCGCCGACATCATTCGCAAGACGTATTTTCATGGACTCGATATCATTCCAGGCAATCTGGAACTGCAGGAATTCGAGCATGACACGCCGCGCATCCTTGCTGAAAAACGCCGCGGTGCCGAGCGGCTGTTTTTCTCGCGCATTGCGGCGGCGCTGGCGACAGTTGACGATCGCTACGACGTTGTCGTGCTCGACTGTCCGCCGTCGCTGGGCTTCCTGACGCTATCGGCGCTGTGCGCGGCGCGCAGCGTCCTTGTCACCATCCATCCGCAAATGCTCGACGTAGCGTCCATGTCGCAGTTTTTGCACATGACCGCCGGATTGCTCGACGTCGTCGAGCAGGCGGGCGGCGATGCAGATTATGATTTCTTCCGCTACGTCATAACCCGCTATGAACCGAGCGACGGGCCGCAAGGACAGATCGTCGGCTTGATGAAAAGCCTGTTCGGCGAGCGCGTGCTGACCAACGCCTTGCTGAAGTCGACGGCCATTTCCGATGCGGGGCTGACCAAACAGACGCTCTATGAGGTCGGCCGCGAATATTTCACCCGCGTCACCTATGACCGCGCCATTGAAGCCCTTAATGCGGTCAATCTGGAGATTGAGGATCTGGTGCGCGAAGCATGGGGCAGGTCGCCATGAACAAACGCAGAGATGCCTTGAAAGCCATGATGACGCCGATCAACGAGGCGTCGCAGAACGAGCATCGCCTGGCGAAACCGGCGCAGAAGTCCGGCTCTCTGAAAGCCATGGGACTGTCGCTGCAAAGCCTTTCGGACGATGCCGAGGATGCGCAGGCTCTGCGCGCCCAGCTCCAGTCCGGCGAATACGTTATCGACATCGAGCCCGATCTGATCGATGTCTCGTTCATTCGCGATCGCCTCGATGATCTCGATACGGTTGATTTCGAAGAACTGAAGGCAAGTATCGAGGAGCACGGTCAGCAGGTTCCGATCCTGGTCAGGCCGAGCCCGCAGGACGATAATCGCTATCAGGTCGCCTATGGCCATCGTCGCCTTGCCGCGTTGCAGGCTCTCGGCCGCCCGGTGAAAGCGGTCGTGCGCGATCTTTCCGATGAGGGTCTGATCGTTGCCCAGGGCAAGGAAAACCTCGAGCGCAAGGACCTGTCCTTCATCGAGCGGGCTCTGTTCGCGGCCCGGCTCGAGGCGCACGGCATTGAGCGGCATGCGCTGATGGCAGCACTGTCGGTTCATAAAGGCAATTTGTCGACCATGATCGCTGTGGCCAACTCGCTGCCGCTGGATTTGATCCAGGCGGTCGGAGCTGCACCGAAGGTCGGCCGGCCACGCTGGGAGCAGCTGTCGCAGCTGCTGCAGGCTACGTCCGGATCCTGGAAGGAGCGGGTGGATATGCAGCGCTTCCTGCGGCTCGACAGCGATGCACGATTTGCGCTGCTCTTAAAAAGCCTGACACCGAAGCGTAAGTCCGGTCCCTCTATCTATCCGCTGAAATCCAGCGAAGGCGTGTCCTTTGCCAAGATCGAGCAGAATGATGGCAAGACGAAAGTGATCGTTGACGAGGCAACAGCGCCGGAGTTCGGCCACTATCTGATAACGCATTTGCCGGAAATCTACGCTGCGTATCTTCGCAGTGAGGAAAGTGAACCGCGTATGAGACAACTCTAACTGGAGAGAGATCACAAAAGAAAAGGCCCCCGAAACAAGTCCCGGAAGCCCTCTCAAAGTCTAAGCAGCTTGAGAATCGCATTTCCGAGAATCACTGTCAAGCACTAAGCGTCGTTTCGGCGAGCAGATTTCTTTTGCCTGATTGAAGGTGAAAGCTATGAACAGGGAAATGACAACGACGCCCTTCGGGCGGCGGCCGATGTCGCATGCCATGCTGGAAGCACAGGCTGCGGCGCGCAATTGTCCGGCCATGCAAGTCGCCGACAAGTGGAAATTGTTCCGTACGATCACCGAGGCGCGTCCGGCCCTCGGTGTATCTGATCGGTCGCTGGCCGTGCTGCATGCGCTGCTGAGCTTCCATAAGCCGGCCGAACTCGACAGTGAAAGCAATCTCGTTGTCTTCCCCTCCAACCGCGAACTTTCGATGCGCGCCCACGGCATGGCGCCAGTAACATTGCGCCGGCATCTGGCGGCATTGGTCGAGGCCGGTCTCATCATCCGCCGCGACAGCCCCAACGGTAAACGTTATGTGCGCCGCGACCAGGAAGGCGATGTCAAAACGGCTTTCGGCTTCGATCTGTCGCCGCTGGTGGCGCGGGCAGGGGAGATCGAACAATTCGCTGCCGCCATCCGCGCCGAAGATCTGGCAAAACGCCTGCTTCGGGAACGGATCAGCCTGCATCGCCGCGACATCGCCAAGATGATTATCTTTGCCGAAGAGCAGGAACTGGATGGGCCCTGGAGCGCCATCAGCGAGCGTTTCATCCCGCTGGCACGACCACTGTTGCGTGGTTTTGACCGCCGGGGGCTCGATGTATTGGCCGCTGCGCTTGATGATTTGCGCTGGGATGTCGAGAAGTTATTGGAAATTCACGCAAATTACAGAAAATCAAACGCCAGTGACGTTCAAAATGAACGGCACATACAGAATCAAAATCCCGACTCTTCATCTGAATTTGAACCCGGCATCGAAAAAAGCCAGGGGGCAAATGGCGAGGCAAGCTGGAACGATGACAGCGAGCCGGAAAGCACCAAAGAGATCGATGCCGGCGTGACCGACCAGCCGATACCTTCCCGCAACAAGCTGACGCCAAAAGCCTTTCCGCTCGGCTTGATCCTGAAGGCTTGCCCGGACATTGTCGATTACGCCTTGCGAGGCATCGAGAGCTGGCCTGATCTGGTGCAGACGGCCAATCTGGTTCGGGTGACGCTCGGGATAAGCCCTGACGCATGGAACCAGGCCGTCGAGACCTTTGGTGCCAATGAAGCGGCCATTGTCGTCGCCGCCATCCTGCAGAAGGGCGAAGCCATTACCAGCCCAGGCGGCTACCTCCGCTCGCTTACCGACAAGGCCCGCGCCGGTTCGTTCTCTTCGGGCCCCTTGCTGATGGGATTGTTGAAGGCAAACCAGAAGCAGGATGAGGCGAGGGCAGGGTGAAAGGATGGTTAACAAAAGCTTGATTGATTTCTGAGGGTATTGTCACATGACTGAACTGAAGTGACGTCCACCTGCAAGAGCTGTTTCAGGCAGTCGCAATGTCCGATCAGGTCAGTCTCTGGCTTGGGTAGGGACGGGGAGTTTGACCCGTTCCTGAATTCATAGCTGACACGCCGCGGCGAGGTGAGAGTGCACGCAACCGGTCAAAGTTGTAAATCGAGAATGGCGAAGCTGAGCTCGGCATTGCGAATACCGGAACCTGAAAGCGCACTGGTGCCGTGGGCAATCAGATCTGGAGCAGACGTCGTGCAACCTTTTGATCTTTTAAGCCGTTATCGCCCTTATGTCCGAGGCCAAACGCAAGGCGGAATCGATCGACGGCGCCAAACAACGCAGTGCCAAAAAATCGCGTCAAGCGAAAGGAGCGACTGTCGAAGTCGCGTCGGAGGCCGCTGAGCAGGACGCGCCGCCGGATTTCATCGACCCGGCTGCAGAACTGACGCCTGAGGAGACCGAGCGCGCGCGCAAGAGATACTTGCTGAGACGTTTTTGGATCAGCGCGCGCGGTTACTGGAGCCGCAATGGCGACAGGCTGGCTTGGCCGTTGTCGATCGGGCTTTTGATCCTGATATGTATCAATGTCGGCTTCCAGTATGGGATCAATGTCTGGAACCGCGCAATTTTCGATGCCCTTGAGCAACGCGATGCCAGCACCGTCTATTTCCTCAGTGCCGTTTTCGTGCCGCTCGTTCTTGGAAGCGGCAGCCTTGTCGTTGCACAAGTCTTCCTTCGGATGACGATTCAGCGCCGCTGGCGCTCCTGGCTGACGACCGCCGTCATCGCGCGATGGCTGGCAAACGGCCGTTACTACCAGTTGAACCTCGTCGGCGGCGACCACGAGAATCCCGAAGCCCGCATCACGGAGGATTTGCGAATTGCCACCGAATCGCCCGTCGATTTCATCGCAGGTGTCATCTCCGCATTTCTGGCGGCCTCGACCTTCATCGTCGTGCTGTGGACTATCGGCGGGGCCCTGACCCTGACGATCGCAGGTTCGACTGTTACTGTACCCGGTTTCCTCGTTATCACTGCGGTGCTGTATGCCGGGATCACGTCGACCTCGATGGCGGTCATTGGCCGGCATTTCGTCCGCCTCTCCGAGGAAAAAAATCAGGCGGAAGCAGAATTCCGCTACGTGCTGACGCGCGTGCGGGAAAATGGCGAGAGTATTGCATTGCTCGGCGGCGAGGAGGAGGAACGCAGCGGCATCGACAAAACGTTCGGCAATGTGCTCAGACGATGGGCGCGTCTTACCGGCCAGCACATGCGCACAGCCTTGGTATCGCAGGGGTCGAGCTTGTTTGCGCCGGTCGTGCCGGTTTTGCTTTGTGCTCCGAAATTTCTCGAAGGGAGCATGACACTTGGGCAGGTAATGCAGGCTGCCTCTGCTTTCGCTATCGTGCAGGGCGCGTTCGGATGGCTGGTCGACAACTACCCCCGTCTTGCCGATTGGAACGCCTGTGCTCGGCGCATCGCCTCGCTGATGATGTCGCTCGATGGCCTCGAACGCGCGGAACGGAGCGACGCCTTCGGACGTATCAAGCGCGGCGAGACTGAAGGCGACGCGGTGCTTAGCTTGAACAATCTTTCCGTGTCGCTTGACGACGGCACTGCCGTGGTCAAGGAAACCGAGGTCGTGATCGAACCAGGCGAGCGGGTGTTGGTCGCCGGCGAATCCGGCTCAGGCAAGAGCACGCTGGTGCGGGCCGTCGCAGGTCTATGGCCGTGGGGGGACGGCACTGTCAATTTCCACGCCGGGAAGCGAATGTTTATGCTACCGCAACGGCCCTATATCCCCTCCGGGACGCTGCGCCGTGCGGTCGCCTATCCCGCCGCCGCCGATAACTGGACGTTGGAGAAAATCAACGCGGCACTCGACAAGGTAGGGCTCGATTACCTGAACAGCAAGATCGAGGAGGAAGCACCATGGGATCAGACCCTGTCGGGTGGCGAAAAGCAGCGGCTGGCGTTCGCCCGCCTGCTGCTGCACACGCCCGACATCATCGTGCTGGATGAAGCAACCTCAGCACTGGATGAGAAGAGTCAGGACAAGATGATGGAGATGCTCATCCACGAAATGCCCAATGTCACCATCATAAGCGTGGCGCATCGAGCCGAACTCGAAGCTTTCCATAGCCGTAAGATCATATTGGAGCGGCGTGAGGGTGGCGCAAAACTTGTCAGCGATATCGATCTCGGCCAGCGCAAGCGCAGGCGAAACTTGCTTGCGCGCCTTTTAAAGCAGCAAAGAAAGGTTCCCGGGCGACACAATTCATCCATTCGGAGTTGACAGCCCAATGACCGCTTTGGAGTGCCACAAGCCGAGAAGATCTCGACGCCGGCTTTGCCACTCATAGCGGGCTCGCCGAAGGTTGCGCAGGCGGCTTCGGACAATTTGTGTTCGAGGAACCTGCGCTTGCCGCTACGTTTTGCTCATGGCGATGGTGGCGTAGAGAGGCAGATGATCCGAAGCCATGCGTGCGGCGCGTCCGCTGACAACGCCGACGTCGGTGACCTGCATCGATCTTTCAACAAAGATGTGATCGATCCGGACAAGAGGAAGCCGCGAAGGAAACGTTTTTCGCGGGCGGCCGGTTCCCCCTGCCCACGCGTCGGCGAACTGGTTGGAAATCTGTCTGTATGCCAACGATGACCTGACGGCATTGAAATCGCCCAGCAAGATCTTCGGCGATCTGCAATCGGCGTGTCCGAGCCATCCCGGTCCAAGCAGAGCCGCAACCTGGGCTGAGCGGTCGCGCCTCGACAGACCCAAATGGGTATTTATAATGTTGACAGTGTTTCCCCGGTAGTTCGCTTCGACCCACAATGCTCCACGACGTTCTCCGAAAGAGGGCAGGGGACCAGCCTTGATCAGCCGCATGTCGAGCGAGGTCAAAATAGCATCGCCATATTGCTCCTCAGCGACTTGGATTGCCGGATGGAAGAACAGTCTCATACTCAAATGCGTCGCAATGGCATGCGCCTGATCCACCGAGCCTGTGCGCTTGCGGCCCACATCGAGCTCCTGCAGGGCGACAACGTCCGGATCGCATGCGGCAATGACCTCGGCGATACGCCCCGGAGATGGTTGACCGTCGCTGCCGACACAGCTGTGCACATTGTAGGTCAGGATCTTGATAGCAATCTCCTCGCAGTGTCGATGCAAGAGGAACTTTCCGAAGCCTACCTTCGTTCCCTTCAACATGCCATCGCACCGGCGGTGCCCCGGAGACAAAGCAATGCGCGGCAGAAAAGCAGGACTTAACTTCCTGGTCGCTACAGCGGCCGCTTTTTTCTGCTGGCTGCTCTACCGAAATATCAGCCGCTACAGTCCGGCAGAGGTCGTGGCATCGATTGGCGCGATCCCCCTTGACCATCTTGTTCTATCCATTGTCTTTGCTGCAGCCAGCTATGGTTGCCTGACGGGTTTCGATGCCTTTGGGCTCATCTATGCGGGCAAACCTCTGGCGTACCGCAAAGCCGCGCTGACGTCCTTTGTCAGTCTTTCAATCGGCCACAATGTCGGCTTGTCGGCTTTGAGCAGTGGCGCCATTCGCTATCGCTTCTACTCGCGATGGGGACTGACAGCCGAGGATGTGACCAAGGTTGTGCTTTTCTCGGGGTTGACCGTCGCCGTCGGCCTGTCATCGCTGTGCGGATGGGCGATGCTTTTGAGTTCGAGCTCCGCTGCAGTCATCGGTCTTGAGCAACGGGCGGCGTTTTTGGTCGGCATGGTATTTCTTGCAGCCCTTGCGCTCTATCTGATCCTCTGTTGGCGGATCCGGCGACTTGTGACCGTCCGCAAGTGGAAATTCAATTTGCCACCGCTGGGATTGGCGGTTGCGCAACTGGCCCTTGGCACGATCAACTTCGCTTGCATCGCGGCGAGCCTTCAGCAGTTGTTATTGGCCTATCAGGATGTCCATTATTGGGAGGTCTCCGCAGCGTACGCGATAGCGAATGCAACGGCCATCGCGACACACGTTCCGGGTGGTCTCGGAGTCCTGGAAGCCACCACGCAGTTTCTGTTGCCGCAGGCTGCCACCATCGGTGCCGTCATAGCCTTCAGGTGCGTCTATTTCTTGCTGCCACTACCCCTCGGGCTGCTGTTGCTTGCCATATCGGAACGGGTGCTGGGGAGGGATACGGCCAAGGCCAAATCAGCGTCGGCTCAGCCACACCCTTAGGATTTGCAAGCATTTGCCAAAATATCGTGAGGGTTGCACGGGCTTTTTTGGATCGAACAAGGCAGTCAGGGGAATGGGCTTCTCCGGCCCGGCGTCTGCTTCGAGCACTATAGGCTTCAAGCGGCGGTTGCCACGGCTATAATTGTCGATTACCTCGACAATGGACCGCTGCTTGTGGATGCGCGATTGCACTTCAACGGGTGTCATACCGAGGTGCTCAGCCAGGAGACGATCACGCAAGCGAGCGACAGCTGCACGCTCCGATGGGGTCGCCGCCTCGATGGCGAGATCGCACTCGGTATCCATGCCGCAAGAGCGGTTATTAAGATTGGATGAGCCGATCCGCGCAAACCGGTCGTCGATGATCATAACTTTGGAATGGACGAAGATAGGGGCTTCGTGAGCGCCTTCACTATCAACGACAACCGGGTAAACGACACGTAGTCGGCCATATATGTCGGCTCGTCTGAGCCGGCGAACAAGGCGGTCGCGATTGCCGCCCATGAACAGTCGCTCCAGGCCACCGTGGCATTCTTGGGGAACCACGATGATGATTTCCGGTCCATCAGGCTCACGCAGCCTGCGTTCAATCAAACGACCAATTCGCCGACATGTGAGATACTGGGTCTCTATATAGACCGATCGGCGGGCGGCCTTCAGCGCCGTTTCATTGAGAAGCTCGATTTCGCGACTGCCTTTTCTCCCGAAGGCAGCGGGTGCGGTGCGGGCTATGGCAACGTCAACATTGCGAAGGTCGGGCTTCAGACCGGCCGGCCAACGGTTGCCGTCGACACGTACCGGGGCGATCCTCGTGCCTTTGCAGGTCAGCCAACGCGCGCGCAGGAGATCGGCCAAAGATCTTGCGGCCTCACCGTCCACGGCAAGCTGCACATCGTGCACCGCGGGGTAAAGCGTGCCATTCAAGTCTTTGCGCCGGCTGTCAATTTCGAAATGATCCGAGGTGTCCCAGCGGTGGACGGTCAGGTCAATACCCCCGGAGAAAGCGATTTTGTCATCGATACATACTATTTTTTGGTGATGACAACCGCGCCATGGATGGTGACGATCATAGCAAAGATTGATACGCGGATGGTTGGCCCAGGGCTCTTTGGGAAATACGCGCATCTGCCGTGCCGAATAGATCGGGCCGTTGGACCAGACCAGGATATGAATATGAAGATCCAGCCGCTCGTCGACCAATCGCCGCAGATAGTGGCCGAGCCGCTCAGCACCGGGCCGGTCGGGACGCAGAGCGATCTCTCCGTTAAAGTCCCAGCCGGCGATAAGGATGGAGCGTTGGGCGGTGGCGAAGGCTTCTTCGAGATGTCGGTAGTAGTCAGCGGCATCCACCAGCATCGCGATCCGGCGAGCCGGGACAAGACGCCACGCATTCACACCAACCTTTATGAGCGATTGGTGTCGCGCGACGCGTGTCGGCTTTGACGAAGACTCTTCGGTCTGTATGAATGCCATCTGCTCAGGACACCTTCTTTCCCATTGTTTGCACGCAAAGAAACCAAGCGGCGTACAGCGAAATCAAAACATCGGTCTGGCCAGATGGTTCCCTGTGCAATCAACGGCTTGGCGGGGTGGATTGAGTGCGGCGCTTGGTATCCGGTCGCTCTTCAGACTGGCCTGGAGCTCTGCGGCCAATCCGGAACGGGCCAAGTTTCGGGCTATCCCCAGTGTTCCTCATTGGCACGAAACATGAGTATTTCGACAGTGCTGTCCTGCGCGCTGATGATGATCGGTGTCGCGCTCACTTTATCGTCTGTCGCACTTGCGTCGGTGTTTTTCAGCCGCCAGCTTATTCGTCTCTTCGAAAGCCGGGCACGCCTCATCGACGGCATCTCGCGATCCGTGGAGGGGATCGCCGGCATGATACTGGTGCTGGTAGCTATCCACGAAATCCTGATCCGCTAGGCAAGCAACCGACCACCACATCATTACTGTTTCAGTTATCGCCAGATGCGCATTAGCAATGGTGAAGCAGACTGACGGTTTCGCCGCGGCACCTGCAATGGAATAAGCCGATTACGATAAGTAGCCGCTATCCTGAAGTCGGTGGTGATGATCCGGCCCCACCATTCGGAATGGCAAAATGTTCAGTCGATCCCCGTCAGAAAGTTCAAGGATTGCGTCGAATTCGTGCGGTTCTTCGGGTGCTGTCTCACTCAGGAAGCTGTAGCCCGCTTCATCCTGCTCCATAAACGGAATGATCTCGTCGTTGCCCAAGCAAAGCAAGTCCAGTGGGCGGCACTTCTCCGACGCACCGAGCTGGCCCTCGCGCCCGAACCGCTTTCGGAAATCCAGCCGCGCATCGCCCAACTTGTGATGCCACCCACGATCGCAACGACCGAGGCTGCGCCTTTCAATGCGCAGTGGGTCGCCGGTGGCCCCTGGGTCGACCGATAGCATTTCAAGGTAGAGCATGGAGAACTCCAGGCGTGACTACAGCAGTCTCTGCGCACCTATAAATCCAGGCGAGTGCCGAGACGGTGGCATCGCTTTCAAAGCCTGATATGGTTTGATGACGGTACTTTAAGAAGCAGATTCCGGCGCGCCGCCGGACGCCGAGAGGTGCAAAAATCGTCCGATTGATCCTGATAGTTACTGAAACCACAGAAAAATTTTTGCGTCGATTTTCCCTTTGAAATCAAAAGCGTAGCATTTTAACAGGCCCATCGTCGGAGCTTTCTCGCCGCCAGAATAAATTTGCAAGCAATTTCAATTGGTTATATGCTGTTCAAACAATAGAGTGGGGCGTGAGGAGTAGTATAAACGGCGGTATGCGGCGGTAAACGGATAAGTTTTTCGCAACGCTGCCTCCGATAGTCGATGATAGGTGGTGACCGATCAAAATGGACCGACAGCGCTGATCATGTCTGAAGGCCATGCATGGCTGAGACGCTGACGGAGTCTCACGAGCGCTTTTCCATCGTATACCCAATGACCGGTTCGCAACGATCGCAACCTAGGCCCCCCAACATGATCTGGTGGCCCGCGGAAAGGCGCAGTAGAGCCCCGCGGCACGTCAAGCTCGCGAATCTTCTTCGGGTGTCCATCCACTCGCTAAGCTTCAGTGATTTTTACGAAGCCTTGCTGGACAAGCTCAATCGTTCGCGCCATTGCATCGGTGTTGATCTTCACGTTCGGGAGGAGATCAGCGTTGCCCCAACCGTTCACCTTTGCGGTTGCACCGCACAGCTCGATGCTGACGCCTTTCTTTACCAAGTCAGCGATCATGTCCTTGCTGGGATTTCCTACAGCGATCTTCCGCGAATAGTTGTATGCCTCGTCATTTAGGGTGAGGTGTCCCGCGTTTGTGTGGAAGACCACTACCACTTCGGCGTCAGCGCCCCAATCTTTGATGTCATTGGTGATCAGCTGAAGGTGAAAAAGCGCTGCTGGCAGATCCCCTTCAAACTGTAGTGAGCCGATACTGTGCACCGATTTTACCGAGCTCAGCTTTACTGGGATATCAATGGTGATTGCGTGATGATCTGACATAGGACGCTCCCTTGTTGGTAAAGTTGACGCGAACCGCTCCTCTCATACTCTGGTTGATGGCCGCAACGCCGAGCCTATACACAGGGATCGCCATACCCAATTATGGGTTCATATTAGTATCCGATTGCCGCAACCGATTGACTGAAGCCGCTAGGCCATCCGGGCTTTTGAAGCCCTGCAGCGTAGGCGTGACATCAACGCTTCTTTGCGTCATCGTCTCCGAATGTTCGGCAATCTTAGCTCCAAGAATAGAACTTGATCGGATCGCTCTGCACATACTTGCAGATTACCTTGTTCCTCCGAGTTCGCGGAACAAAGACGATTGGCGAACAATTCATGCAAATACGCATCATTTCGTCGATAAAGACCGAATGCGTCTAGGCTCGCTGCCGCTTGGGACGCTGGAAGACCGTGTATGCGTGGCGCTTGCCTTTTCGGTCATCACGACTGCAATTCGCGCTCACTGATTGCCCAAGCCGATAATACCTATCTTGGTAATTCGCTCATTTTGGTTCTCCGACAATGTTGAGAGCCATCTCCCAAAGCCGATCCGCATTGGTGCTGTCGAGAGCATAGGCAGCGACACCCTCAAGTTTGCCTTCTGGTCTTTGCGCCACCAAACGGGCTTCCTGGCAGTTGTCAAAATAACGACCGTTAAGTCCTTCTACCAATGGCGACGCAGCCAAAAGCACCGACGTCGATGCACCCTGTTCAGGAGTCTTTCGAAGATGTTCTGGCGTTCTCAGGCCGCCGGTGTGGCGTTGCAAGTTGGTGGCAATGGCACCTGGATTGAGCGCATTGGAGACGATCCCATCCGACTTCCAGCGGTCTTTGATTCCGACAGATAAAAGGATGCAGGCGGTCTTGGATTGAGCATATGCGAGCAGGGGATTATAGGGAATGAAGCGGAAGTGTGGATCGTCCCAGAACACAGGACCAAACAGACTGCCCGTTGAACTGACCGATACGACACGCGCGCCCTGTGCCATTGCTAGGTTGCCACGGAGGCCCAATGTGAGAGCAAAGTGGCCAAGAAAGTTTGTGGCGAACTGCATTTCGCAGCCTTCCCGCGAACGATCCAATTCTGGTAAAGCCATGATCCCGGCATTGTTAATGAGTGCATGAATAGGCTTGTCCCAGTCGGCAACGAAAGCACGCACGGATTGTAAGTCCGACAGATCAAGTTGACGTACGTCGATATTTTGATTGCCAGTCTGTTTTCTAAGCGTTTGGGCGATTTCTGCTGCTGCCTCGGGCCGGCGGGCCGCAATGGTAACCGAGGCTCCTGCTGCAGCGAGGCTTTTGACCGTTTCGACGCCAATGCCACTGGCTCCCCCTGTTACGATCATGGTTTTGCCAGTCAGATCTACACCGGACAGAACTTCGGAGGCGGTTGAGGAAAATCCAAAAGGAATTAAACGAGACATTGCTCTGACCTTTCAATCCATTTCATTTTGTAATTGGGGACCACGAAACGTTCCAGCTCCGCTCAGATCAACAGGACAGGGCGGCCCATGGTTTCGCCAGCCTCCAGAGCTCTTTGTGCTTCGCCAACGCCCGCAAAAGATACAATCCTGTCGATATGCGCTCGTAGACCTCCACGATCAACAAGGTCGGCAATCTGTTTAAGCACAGCGGTCTGCCGAAGCCGTTGTTCATGGTTTCGAGTGATCTGGGGCAGACCGATGTTAACGAAGCTGATGTCCAGATTCTTCCATTCGGCCGTGCCGTTTCCTCCGGCAGGCCAATCCGACACGACAGTATTCACCAGTCTTCCGTAGGCCGCCGTATGGTCAAAGCTCGCAGCAAAGTTCGCTTGCCCCACGAAGTCGAACACCACGTTCGCTCCCGGAGCACCGCGCCAGGCGTACAGCGCCTCTTCAACGTTTTCCGTCCTATAGTTGATAACCAGGTCCGCCCCAAGACCTCTGACGAGTTCCGCTTTAGCCTCACTCGAGACAGTCGCAGCAACTCTTGCCTTGAGGGAGGCGAGATATTGTATGGCAATGTGCCCGAGTCCGCCTGCGCCTCCATGGACGAGGACATGATCATCCTGGCTGACACGAGCCTTCTCGAATACCGCTTCCCATGCCGTCAACGCAACGACAGGTAGCGCAGCGGCATCGGCGAAGTCGATGGTTTTTGGCTTCGGAGTGACATAGTCGGCGCGAACAACCTTGTATTGCGCATAGCTTCCGGGATTTCCCGCGTAGCCGCCGTCCACATACCAGACTTCATCGCCCAACTTAACGTTAGTTACTTCGCGTCCGACTCCCACAACCACACCAACACCATCAATGCCGAGGATTGTCGGTCCGGCGGTGGAACTTCCCTCACTGTCGTAGACGGCCCCGTTCTTCCTGTTTTGCCAGTCTGCCGGATTTATACCCGTCGCCTTAACTTGGACAAGAACGTCAGTCTCGTCCCGAAGCCGAGGCAAGTCGACCTCGCGGACCTGAAGAACTTCGGGGCCACCCGGCCTGGTTACCACGAGTGCCTGCATTTTATCAGGCATCGTGCAATTCCCTGTCACCTGTGCCGATCGCACTTAAAATGCGGTGTAGTTTTACGGCGTCTTCGAAAGTAGGGCTCAGGGTGGTCTGATTTCTGATATCTGACGCTATACGCGAATAAGCGATACCAACGCTTTGACTGAACCCGTCTTCGAATCCGTGGGAATTGTACGCTGGTGGTACCGGCAATTCGTGCATCTGTTCATCACCTTGTGCCCCCCTGACCGTGAAGCCGCCAACACCGACGTATCCGACAGTACTGGTCAGGATGAGATCGCCTTTGCTCCCATTGATTTCGATATGAAAATTCGTTCCCCGAGAAAGGCCGCCGCGGAAGTGCGCACTAAGGGCAGCCCCATTTTCCAACAGACCGTTCACCACAATCTGATCAGGTGCGGTCAAAGGAATTTGTGTCCCGGTTTCCGCTATTCTGACCATCGAGCGGCTATTCGAAAGAAAGCCGTTGACCGCAGTTAGCCGCAATCCAAGGGCGTAAAGCGTGGCGTCCAGAGTATGGGCGAACGGCACGTGAAGCATCGACGCACCATTTGCCATGTCCAGCGTATACAGGTAGCTCTCGGGAATCTCCTCGCCCCAGATTATTCCGGAGCCTATTATTGAAACCGAGAGAACTTCGCCGGCATACCCGTCCTTGATCAAATCCTTGATAAAGTTGATCGCTGGGACGGAACGGGTTTGAAGGCCAATTGCAGTAAACGCATTCTTGTTCTTTGCGAGCGTTAGCATCCTTTCAGCGTCAGGCAAATTCATCCCAAGCGGCCACTCCGAGAATACAGACTTTCCCGCCTCCAGCGCCTTGGTTACCAATTCAAGATGGTGAGGGACCTTGACGGTTACGACGACCAGATCAACGTTTGGATCGTTTACCAGCTCGTCAGTGGTGCCGAAACCATGGTCTGCACCAAACTTGAGCGCCGACTCGCGGGCGGTTTCCAGCTTGTTGTGGCTTACCGCGGTGAGACGGAAGTCAGGTAGTGTTTTGAGAGCAGGGATATGGGCAGTCGTTGCCCATCCCTTGTCAGGATGGACACCGATGATACCGACTTTGATAGGACTGGTCACGCCGCGTTCTCCTTAGGCTTGATTTCTAAGATGGTGCGGCGAAGTTCGAGGTGCGCCAATCGCCACTCTCCATCTTCGAGCCGCCAAGTTTCATGATAGTGGCCGTAGCCGTGCATTGAGGCGGGGCGACTATCGTTGACGTCGGGGAAAATCAGGTAGTCTTCCATCGACCAAATGGCACTGACTTCCTCCTCCGAAACAACTTCGATCTCGTCGTTGTGGACCTGATGTATGGTCTTGGCACCTGAGAGATAGGCTTTTGTGACGGCAAGGAATTCACCGACGGAACTGAATTCGGCCAGCGCGACTCCGTTCTCACCTAAAAAGCGGATGTTCGGATTGCGCGTGAACAATGCGGCCAATTGCGCCCAGTTCTGGGTATCGACATATCGGCAGTACCGAGCTTTCGATGCACGGATGGTTTCAATTAATGCGAGACGGTTATTCAATTGGAATCTCCTTTTCGCAACACCATATAGCGACGAAAGGTAAGAGCCTTCAGTCTCAATCGTCCCAAGTTTTGGCGCGATCGTCTATTATAGGAACATTTAGTTGGACCTTTTGACCGATATCTTCTCTTCGATGCGAATTCGGAAAGCCAAATTCACTACACTCGATGCGACTGCTCCCTGGGGGGTGGCTTCGACCGGAGATCCTGCGATCAAGTTCGTTCTGGTCGTGCGTGGGTCCGGAGTCCTGACTACCCGGGAGAATCCGAAACCCGTGTCGTTGCGGGCTGGGGACGTATTCATCATGTTCGCAAATGAACCCTACCAGGTTTACGATGATGAAGGCTCGCGGATGTTGGATTGTCTTAATGTCGATGCTCTTCGCAAAGGCAACAGAATTGAATTCGGGGGCGGTGGTGCCACGACCACGTTCATAAGTGGTTTCTTCGAGACAGAAGGACTGGACGCTCGTCCTTTGTTAAACGTATTGCCGAAAATGCTTCATCTGAAGTCCGAACAGAACCGCAGCCGGGCATTTCAGTCCGTGCTTGAGATGCTCGCGGCAGAATCTGAAGCCCCAGGGCCGGGTTCGGATGCCGTAGTGCGCCGCCTTTTCGAGCTGCTGTTTATTCATGCGATCCGGGTGTTCATCCAGCAGGGGGCAATACCCAAGAGAGGATGGCTGGCGGCTGTTGCGGACAAAAATCTAGCGCCGACCATAAATGCCATTCATGCCCAGCTGCAGACTCCCTGGACAGTTGATCAATTGGCGAAGATTGCAGGAATGTCTCGTTCGGCCTTCGCGGCTCGGTTTAAGGAGGTCGTTGGACAGGCTCCCCTCGCTTATTTGACCGAATGGCGAATATATAAGGCGGCACAGCAGGTCGAAAGAACAACGGAGAAGATTTCAGTCATCGGTAGAGGGGTCGGTTATCAGTCAGAAGCCGCTTTTGCAAAAGCGTTTAAAAAGGTGATAGGTTTTCGCCCTAGCGAATATAGGAAGACTGCGACTATCGTCGAAACAAATGCAGGAATTGCGATCGTCACCCAAAGGCAAGAAGCCGCTTGATCGCCTGCATCAGCAGGCGAGTATTGAGCGGCTTTCTCAGGAATATCCTATAGTCTTCGGCTCCCGCAAATCCCCGATCTTTAATGTCGTCGCGGCCGGTCATCAATATCATGGGCATTCCAGGGTGCTGACGTCTCACAGCTTGCTCAAGCTCGAAGCCGTTCATTGACGGCATAATGATGTCCGTTATCACGCAGTCACATGCTGAAAGATCTTCACCCGAGAGAAACGAGCTCGGTGAGTGATACGTTCTGGCCACGTAGCCCACTGATTCCAAAAGCTCCCGCAAGCCGTTGAGGACCTGTTTGTCGTCGTCAATAATAGCAAAATTAGGAGGCGCATGTGTCATTGCGCGCCTAGTTTCCATAACGAGAATGCGTGATCGGAATACTCAGTTTTGTGGCGATCCGTACCAGGTCGGCCAATGAGTCCGCCTGCATTTTCCGCATCATGTTGCCTCTGTGGATCTGGAATGTAATTTCGCTTATCCCCAACTTGGCCGCGCCTTGCTTGTTCATCAACCCACTTACAACGAGTGGAAGGACATCGCGTTCCCTGGTGGACAAGGATTCCAGCCTGTTCTGCAACTCGTGTAGTGAGGATCTCTCGCGAAGTGCATCTCGATCGCGCTCCAGCGCCGCTTCGATCGCAACACGCAATTCATGTTTTTTGAACGGTTTCGGAAGAAAGTCGACTGCGCCCAGTTTCATAGCACGTACCGTCATAGGTATGTCGCCGTGACCCGTTATGAAAATGATCGGCGGGTGAGGCTGACTCGCTAATTGAGCCTGAAGCTCGAATCCGCCGATATCTGGAAGTCGTACATCGAGCACCAGGCATGACGGACCTTGGGCTTTGGGTGCGTCAAGATATTCTCGAGCGGACGCAAACGTTTTCACATCTATGCCCCAGGACTCAAGCAGCTCCGAAATCCCGTCTCGCACGCGTTTGTCATCATCGATGACGAATACGGCTTTGTGATCCTCATGAGACATTGGTTTATTCTCCGGATAGTGGAAGTGCGAAGCTGAACACCGTGCCGGACTTTTCAGATTGGGATGCCCAAAGCTTCCCGGCATGTGTCCCAATGATGCTACGGCAGATCGACAGTCCGATTCCCATGCCGTTGTGTTTTGTGGTGTAAAAGGGTTCGAATATTTTCTCGGTGTCCTGCAGTCCGACACCATTGTCCTCCACATCCACCTGTATGGTTCCATCCTTGTAACGGGACCTTATTTCCAGAAGACGCATCGCTCCGTTGCCCGTCGAAACTGCATCCATCGCGTTTTGAATGAGGTTGACGAGCACTTGCAGGATAAGTCCCTTGTCGAATTGCGCGCCTGGTAGATTGGGCTCCAGATCAATCCGCAAATCACATTTTGAAGCTGTGATCCTTTCACGCAGCAGGGTGCAGGCCTCCAGCACGACATCATTCAGATTGCCCGCCTTTTTGGACCCCCCGGACTGCCTGAAAAGAGCCTTTATCCTGCTGATCACTTCGGCAGCGTCATTCGCAGCGTCGGTGGCCTTGTGGGCGCTTGCTTTCGCCCTTAGAATGTTCGGAGGTGTGGCGTCCAGCCAGTTTTCGGTTGCGCTGCTATTAGTGACAACGGCCACCAATGGCTGGTTCAGTTCGTGAGCGATAGACGCGGACAATTCCGAAAGACTTGCCGCACGCGTGGCCAGTTCAAGCTGATGCTGCGCTTTCTGCAGTTTGACCTGCGCCTGCGCCTCCTCTTCAACGTCAACAATGACGCCGTACCACTGCGAGAGTTTGTTTCGGCTATCGCGCAGGACCCGCGCTCTGCAATCAACGAGATGATATTGGCCAGTAGCCAGCCTGTGTCTGTACTTTATCGCGATCGGTTCGCCGGTTTTGAAAGATTGTTCGAAGCGCTCGAGTAATGCAGGCGCATCGGCGGGATGGACAAGTCTACTGATCATCGGCGCGAAGCCAGAGCCTTCAACTCCTCTCAGTTCTTCGAGTGTCACCCCCGAATATTTCATCAAAGGCTTGTTGAAATAGGTTGGTTGCCCTTTCGGATCCGCACACCAAACGAATGCAGGAAGAGTGTCCAGCATCAATCTTAGCCGCTCGGCATTTGACCTTAGCTCTTCTTGGATCTGATGGAGCTCCTCGATATCGACGTTGGTGCCATACCACTCGATTATATCGCCTTTATCGCTCAATAGCGGAGCGGCGGTTATTCTGTTCCAACGATGAGTGCCGTCATTGTACCGAAGCCTGCAGATCAGGGAGAGAGGTTTTTTCTCTTCGACGCAGACCGCCCATGCAGATTGAAAACCTTCGACGTCGTCCGGGTGAACGACGCCGAAATTGTCCGATTTAATCTCCTCGAAAGTTGCACCCAGATACTCGAGGGTCTTGGGGTTTGGATAGGTTGGCTCTCCTGACGGAGACGCGCACCATATCATCACGGGCAAGGTATCGATTAGCGTTCGAAGTTGCCGCTCGCTGTCTTCCAGCCGCTGCTCGGCGCGATGCTTCTCATCGACATCGATGGTTGTTCCAAACCAACCCTGAACTTGGCCGATCCCATCGAAATGGGGTTTTCCATAAGCCTGGAACCAGCGATATTCGCCGTCGGCTCGCTTTATCCGGTGAACGGACTGGAAGGACGTGCCCTCACGCATGCTCGTAAGCCACGCCGCAGTCACGCGGTCGGTATCCTCGGGATGAACTGCCTCCAGCCCGGTGCGTTGGGCTTGATTGAATTCGTCCGTATTCTTGCCGACGTAATCAATGACACTTGGGCTGACGTATACAAAATTTCCCTTTGCGTCGGTGGCCCAGCCGAGACCCGGCATGCTCTCCACTATCAGTTTTGCCTCATTCAGAGATTGCTCGGCGTAAGTCCTCGACCTCCATATACTCATAAGCCAGATGGCGGCCAAGGTGGATAGCAGGAATGCCGCCGGGCGGGTCAGGGAGGCGGAATCGCTAGCGTGCACGAAGACAATGAAAGTACAGGCGACCATCAATAGTACCGCGACGGCTATAGCAACACGCCTGCGTTTGATGAACATTATTGCGGCAAAGAACAGGAACAGCGCTCCATATGGTTCGCGTTCAACTATCCCCAAAGCAGTTCCGGCGCATCCTGCAGCAAGTGCGGATGCGTAGTGCCGCAGTTCCAGCCCCCTCACGAACCCCTCCAGGTTGGGACCTATCGAGCCTTGAACAATTGTACTTCGACCCAGAACAGATGACCAGTCAATCATCTGGACTAACGGAAATATATAATTGGCCGACTTTACCCGACTGCTATCTTTGAAAGCAAAGGAAGCGATCGCCGAGCACATTTGAAATCGCCCGCCAACTTTGCTTCCACAAGCTGCCGTCTCCGCGATGGCCAATTGAAGGATGAGGCACATGGAGGTTCCAAAAAATCTTCCCCCGATTTCGAGGCGAAGCGTCTTGGGCGGCGCCGCCGGGGCAGTGGGAGCTTCTCTTTTAGGGTTGCCGCCGTTGTATCCGATACCGACCGCAAGCGCACAAACAACACCATCATCAGTCGAGGAAAAGACCATGGGCATGATCACCACCAAAGACGGGACGCAGCTTTTCTACAAGGATTGGGGAAAGGGCCAACCGATAGTATTCCACCATGGCTGGCCTCTCAGTGCCGATGATTGGGACAACCAAATGTTGTTTTTCCTCAGCAAGGGCTATCGCGTAATCGCACACGACAGGCGTGGTCACGGCCGTTCGACACAAACGGCGACTGGTAATGACATGGATACCTACGCAAGTGACGTTGCGGAACTAGCAAGCGCTCTCAATCTGCGTGATGCAATTCACGTAGGCCACTCGACAGGCGGCGGCGAAGTTACCCGTTACGTTGCCAAGCATGGCAAGGGCAGAGTCGCCAAGGCGGTTATAATTTCTGCGATCCCACCTGTAATGTTGAAGTCCGACAAAAACCCCGGCGGCTTGCCGATCAGCGTATTCGACGATCTTCGCGCGCAACTTGCCACAAATCGTGCGCAATTTTATCTCGATGTGCCCAGCGGTCCGTTTTACGGCTTTAACCGCGAGAACGTCAAAGTATCTCCCGGTCTGATCCAGAATTGGTGGCGGCAAGGAATGATCGGCGGAGCAATCGCACATTATGAATGCATCAAGGTCTTTTCTGAAACCGACTTCACCGAGGATTTGAAAAAGATCGAGGTTCCCGTTCTGGTTATGCACGGCGACGACGACCAAATTGTCCCGATTGAGGATGCTGCCCTTCTATCGGTCAAGCTGCTCAAGCACGGTACCCTGAAAGTTTACACGGGACTGCCTCATGGCATGTGCAGCACACATCCCGAAATCATCAATCCCGATCTGCTAGCATTCTTCAAAGCTTAATCGTCGGAGCAAAGGCGGCTTTGGAATAGCCGATTTCTGCAGCCGCCACACATCCACAAGGGACCTGTTATGACCAACAATCTAAAACTTTCCCGCCGCGGATTTTGTCTATGTTGTATGGCCGCAACGACTTTCGCTGCATCAGGAGGTTGGTTAACTCCGCGCCAAGTGTTCGCAAAAGCGCAGGGCATTGTGGACATGATCCGCGATGAGGCCGCTAAAGCGCCGATCAAAGTGCATAAGGCAAGAGGCGGCGTCGCCATACTCGAAGGGTCGGGAGGGAATATTGCCGTGCTCAGCGGCTTGGATGGGAAGGTACTTATCGACGGTGGGATTACCGCATCCCGCAATCGGATCATGGATGCTTTGAAAAGTCTGGATACGCAACCAATCAAACATCTCATCAATACGCATTGGCATTTCGACCATACAGACGGAAATGAGTGGTTGAACGCAGAGGGCGCAGCAATCCTGGCGCACGAAAACACCAAGAACCACCTGATGACGGTGCAAAAAGTGGACGACTGGGATTTCGAGTTCCCCCGACCACCGCTTGCAGCCGTACCGTCTGAGACCGTCGGCGATGAGGCTACCTTAAAACTGAACAAGTCAACGTTATTGCTGAAACATCATCCCAATGCCCATACGGATGGCGATATCTCGGTGACGTTCAGTGAGGCAGATATTGTCCACACCGGCGATCTTTACTGGAACGGCATTTACCCGTTCATTGACTATTCGACTGGCGGAGGCATCGACGGCAAGATCAAGGCTGTGGAAGAAATTCTTTCCGATATCACGGATGAGACGATCGTTATCCCCGGTCACGGGCAGCCCAAAAGCAAAAAATCCGAGCTGAGCGAATACGGGACGATGCTTGTCGATATCCGCGGCAGCGTCGCGAAACTCAAGGCCGAAGGAAAGCCAATCGACGCAGTCATTGCTGCAAAACCGACAGCCCAGTTTGATGCCAAATGGGGGCAATTCGTCATAGGTCCGGATTTTTTCACCCGTCTTGTTTATCACGGGGTGTGAGCTGGCTGGAACCTTGCGACGAGGTATGTAATGGCAATGATCGATTGGAATGCCTATCACAAACAGGTTCTCACCGGAGTTGGCGAATTTGCTACGCTGAATCCCGATGTGATCAAAGGATATCAGGCAATTGGTGGAGCAGCCCGCAAAACCAATCTGCTTGGATCCAAAGTTAACGAGCTGATCGCACTCGCGGCCGCCGTCTCCTTGCGATGCGATGGCTGCATCGTCGTCCACACGGACGCTGCTTTAAAGGCTGGTGCGACGCGCGAAGAAATTGCGGAGGCGCTGGGGGTCGCAATTAGCGTTAATGCGGGAGCAGGTCTAGTTTACTCCACTCGCGTAATGGATGCCGTAAAGTCGAAGACTTCTTGATGGCTATAGGGCTCGGCCGATGATCGGCAAGGCATAAAGTCAGCGTTTGATAAGTTCCACAAAATGCTTCGACATCGAAAACAAGCTGGGGAGGACCTCCGTGCTTGCCGATAGTCGCGCGATAATTCGCTGATACCCTCCAAACAAAAAAATCACTTATCCTAAAGTTTGTGGTCCGGGGCTGGGTGTAATGGAACAACAGCAACATTACTCCAAAATGAAATTCAGTCTTTTGAGATTAATCGATATCATCGTCCGACCAAGATCAGGGGTCAGGTCCGAACGCCGCGCGTAGCCGCGTAATCTTGTCGGCATCTTGATACCTTGGCATTCAACGTAGTCGGATATCATCTCAGTCATCGTGATGCCTGTATCGCCATCAATATGGTAGTCATGTCTCCGTAACAGAAAATCACCACCAAAGAAGAAGTCCTGGACACGAGCTATGGTGGCAAGATCTGGTGGAAATTCAGCCCTTAGGACCCGCCATTGCTCCCCCCCCTCGTTCCAAGGAACCAGTTCGCTTACTTCAACACCCTCCAACGTCAACAAAAAGGGGGTGGTCAGGAACGTTCGAACTGCGCTGCATGTCAGGAATGCTCCGAGCGGTTGGCCTATCGGAGTTTTAAAGTCATACGTCATTTGCCCGGATCGCACGTCCGCGACCCGGGTAACGAACGTGTCCTTATCGCGGACAAGCGAGAAGTCGTTGTGGTCAAGGTCGCTTCGGCAGTCAGTACAACCCAAGGGCTTAACTATCGCTCGTTGAAGGTGCGGCAATACCGTCAGTTCCCGGACTTCTTCGAGCTGCACACTGGGACAGAATTCACCGGCGAGCAACGCGGTGGCCTTTATAGCGCGACAGCCGCTCCAGCGGGAAAGACCTCCGTGCGCCACGATGGCCTTGTAAAGCAGCTTGTTCAATCTTCGCTCCCGTTGCCGAGTCCCAGCGATCAGGGCGACCGCGCGTGATCGGCTTTACCAATTTACGCCCCTACTGAAATTTCAAAATCATGTGTTCCCGTTAGAGAGTGTGGCGCGTGACTGCCGTCGTTGAGCGGGTTCGCGTACCGGCCTACTAAAGGTTTATATGATTTCTCCGACTCAGTATTTGGCGCAAAGTCGACTTGAAAATATTGCAAGGAGACTGAAATGCCTAAAATGAGAGCTGCTGTGGTCGAAGCAGCAAATGGTCCTTTCCGGGTCTCCGAACTTGAGCATCCGGTGGCAAAGCGTGGCGAGGTTCTGGTTCGAGTAAAGGCAAGTGGTGTTAATCCCCTCGATACGAAAATTCGTGCTGGCGCGGCTGCGCATGCCCGGCACGAGCTACCCGCCGTTCTCGGACTTGATCTTGCGGGAGTTGTGATTGAGGTGGGCGAGGGGGTTACGCGGTTTTCGCCCGGTGATGAAGTCTACGGAATGACCGGCGGAGTAGGTGGCCATCAGGGTTCACTTGCCGAGTACGCCGCTGTCGATGAGCGGCTATTGGCTCTCAAGCCGTCGAACCTTTCAATGCGCGATGCGGCAGCACTTCCGCTCATCTTCATCACTGCGTGGGAAGGTCTCGTGGATAGGGTAAACGTGCGAGCCGGGCAAACAGTTCTCGTGCTCGGTGCAGGCGGAGGCGTTGGCCATATCGCGGTACAGATTGCCAAAGCGTTGGGAGCCGACGTTTACGCTGTCGATTCCACGACCAAGGGAGATTACTTGCGCAGTCTCGGCGCTACCGCAATCGACTACACGTCTGAAAACGTTGATGAGTACGTGACGAGACATTCCGGGGGCAAAGGTTTCGATGTCGTCTATGACACTGTGGGCGGCGCAGGGTTGGATACCGCGTTTAAAGCGGTTACCCGGTTCGGGCATGTCGTAAGTTGTCTCGGTTGGGGCACTCATGCCCTCGCTCCTCTATCGTTCAAGTCAGCGACATACTCTGGGGTGTTCACATTGCTCCCTCTTTTGACCGGAGAAGGGCGCGAGCATCACGGCGATATCATGCGGGAAGCGACAAAACTGGCAGAGGTCGGCAAGGTCTCGCCGCGCCTTGATCCGCGTACATTCACCCTCGAAACCGCGACGAATGCGCATGAGTTGATTGAAACCCGAAAGGCCAATGGAAAACTGGTTGTCGACGTCGGTTAACCGAGTTGTCGAGTCTCAGAGCTCCCTAACACGTGACTGAAAGTGGAGATTTGCAATGCCCTTCGTAAATATCAAACTTGTAGACGGCGTATTTACTAGCACACAAAAACATGCGCTTGCGAAAGCGATTACCGATGTCATGGTGAAGTTCGAAGGTTCCGAGGCGTTCAGGTCGGTAACTTGGGTATTGATCGAGGAACTCCACACCGATGGATGGCATATTGGCGGTGAACCGTTTGCAGGGCCTTCTTCGTTGATGGCTACACTCGGTCGTTCGAAGGCCGTCTATGAAATGATTGATGGTACGCCTACTTCCCGGGACGAATTTGCCACCGCATTGCCACCAAGAGCTGAGGCCACGTAACAAAAAATGAAACGGTGAGATGCTTCCACAAGCCGGAGTACCAGTTGTGCCAACTGAACAAACCTCTCCACTATCCCCGATGCAAACCGGATTACGCGGACGTTGCCCGCGGTGTGGCGAGGGTCATTTGTTCGAGGGCTTTTTGAAAATACGGGCAAAATGCGAAGTGTGCGGGTTGGACTACTCCTTCGCCGACCCGGCAGACGGACCTGCTTTCTTTGTTATTATGTTCACTTGCATTCCCGCGGTCGCTTTCGCTCTCTGGCTCGAGATCGTCTATCAGCCACCGTTTTGGGTTCATTTGCTTACGCCCCAAGGCATCCGTCAGTTGGTCCCATATCAACAGCGACGCTTACGACCTCTCGGGCAGCCTTCTCAACATACCGGTCAGCGTTTCCCTTCCCGGCGACAGCTTCAATTATGGCGTCCTCGATCTCTCGACAGAGGTCAGCCGTTACTTCCGTCTGCCGGACGGGCAGCCGTTTCTCGCCTTCGCCGAACTCGGTGCCGAATACCAATTCGAGCGGCCCAACGACGGCAAGATCCTGACGGGCGACCTATCCGAGGTAACGCCGTCGCCCTGGGCGTTCTCACTTCGCTCGGGGCTCAGAATGCTGCTGAATGACAATATCCAGATCGAAGCGACCGGAGGATATTTGAGCTTCGGCCAAAATGACCTCGATGCGTGGGAGGGTAAGCTCCACTTGTCAATAAGTTTCTAAGATCGAATGGCAAGGTATTGAGAACTTCAAATCCGCGTAAGAAAAAACGCTCGCGTGGACATGGCAAACTTGGCTAACGACAATCCACAACTGGTGGCGAAACTTAGCCGCCAGTTGTGCACGCAAAGTTTTATTAACCCGGTCCATGCTCAACTATTCGGCCTTTCGCGATGACGGCTAGAGGGTCGAGAAGGTTTGCAAATTGAGTCAACGAGATACGGTCGATGTAGTAGTATTTGCTACCTGATTCCGCACAACAGCAACCGCGCGCAAAGTCTGCTGCCCTGCTGTACTTAGGCGCCCACTGTCGCTTTGCTTTTTAAAGGCAAACCATCGGATATAGAGACAAAAGAGCCTTTGATTTGCGATCCAGACGACCTTCAAGCGCCGCGAGACAGCGCTTCGCACCGAAACGCCACGGGCGCTGACGGCGGGTTTTGCACAAGCGAAGCAAGTCTAGTGGGCGCGTTTCCGAGGCGGACCGACCTCGCCTCCGAACCGCTTTCGGAAATCCAGGCGCGCATCGCCCAAGTTGTGATGCCACCCATGATCGCAACGACCGAGGCTGCGCCTTTCAATGCGGAGTGGGTCGCCGGTGGTCCCTGGGTCGACAGATAGCATTTCAAGGTTGAGCATGGAGAACTCTACGCGTAACTACGGCACACCTATAAATACAGGCGAGTGCCGAGACGATGGCACCGGTTTTCAAAGCGTGATATGGCTTGATGACGGTACTTTTAGAGGCAGTGTCGGGTGCATTGTCGGAGGCCGCGAGGCGTAAAAATCGTCCGATTAACCTCGATAGTTAGTGAACCACAGAAAAATTTTTGCGCCGATTTTCCCTTTGAAATCAATAGTGTAACTTTTTGACAGGCCCAATGCCGGAGTTTTCTCGCCGCCAGGAAGTATTTGCAAGCAATTTCAATTGTTTAAACAATAGAGTGTGAATGATCCAGGCCCATGAGAAGCAGCGGGAGAAGCACCGGCAGATAATCTGAACTCGCGGGAGGCTGGCCGTCTATTTTTGGCTACTGCAGGGATGGCATGTTACAAAACCTCTGATAACATCGCGATCTATTAGAGGATTTGTAACATGCCATCGGCGCAAGATTCACAAAAAGTGAAGCTCAGAAACCTGCTCAATGCGCGCAGCATGATGCATGCGCATGAGTTGCGCGCGGCTGGCATCAGCGCGCAAACGATCGCGCGCGCCGTCGAGGGCGGTGAAATCGAGCGTATCTCGCGCGGCGTTTATCAAAAGCGTGACACGGAAATCGAGGAGAACCAGATCCTTGCTGAAGCCATCATGCGCGCACCCAAAGGCGTGATCGCTCTGGTGTCGGCGCTCGCCTTCCACGGACTGACCGACCAAGTGCCGCGGCGCGTTTGGATAGCGATCGGGACGAGCGATTGGGCGCCCGTGCAGTCCTATCCCCCGCTGCGTATGGTCCGTTTCACGGATCCATATCTGCGACAGGGCATCGAACATCATGTAATCGCCGGCATTGACGTTCCGGTTTATTCGATCCCGAAGACCCTTGCCGACCTTTTCCGAAACCCCAAACTGGTGGACAGATCGGTCGCTGTAGAAGGCCTGCGCGCTGCTCTCCAGCAACGCAAGGCAACTCCGAGCGCAATCGCCCAGGCCGCGAAGGCCGGCGGCGCCTGGAAGGTCATGCAACCCTATCTTGAGGCGCTCACCTTTAATGGCTAAACCACCGACGAACATGGCGAAGTCGGTCAAGGATCGGCTGCTCAATATCGCTCGCAAAGAAGGTCGCGCATTCGACGTCCTGCTGGTGCGATTCGCGCTCGAACGACTGCTCTATCGCCTGTCGATCTCAGCGCATTCGGACCGCTTCGTCCTGAAAGGCGGCATGCTGGTCATAGTTTGGGTGGCGGACGACAATCGTGTGACGCGGGATGCGGACTTTCTCGGACATGGGGACGACGATCCTGACCGTCTGATCGCCGACTTCGGGAAGATCATGGCGATCGAGAGCGACGATGGCCTCACCTTCGATATCGACGCGCTCGTTGCGACGGTTATTCGAGAAGAGATGGAATATGGCGGCGTTCGCAAAACCGCGGCCTATCTCGAAAGGACGCGCATTCCCGTCACAATCGATATCGGTTTCGGAGACGCTTTGGCCGATCCGACGCAGCGGGCTCGACTATCCGATCCTGCTGGATTTTCCCGCTCCGCAGGTTCGCTCCTATCCGCCCGCCACGGTGATCGCCGAGAAGTTCCAGGCAATGGTGGCGCTTGGCGTCCTCAACGAACGGATGAAGGACTATTACGACCTGTGGGCGATCCCGCGTGCGATGGACATTTCCGCTGAAGATCTGGATGCGGCCATCAGCGCGACGTTCGAGCGCCGGCGGACGCTGATCCCGAAAGAACGCCCACCAGGCCTCTCGGTCGAGATGTTTGGCGACGAAGGGAAGCAGCGGCAATGGCGTGCTTACGCCGCGTCGCTCGAACTAGAGACTGTTTCGCTGGAATCGATCATCGAAGGAGTTTGGGAGTTGGTCGGCCCGTCATGCACGCGAATCGTGGCAAGAAATGAGAATGAGACATGACTTGAGGGCGTCGTGATCATTGACGTCTGGGATGTCGAAACCTTCGACAGCGAGTTGCGCGGCGACCTCGACGCCCGATGTCATCCGCGATTACATGCTCACCTCTCGCCGCCAATGGCTGGAGCGTGAGGCCTCCGATCGCACAATGCCCTGTCGAGAATCCCTATGCGGGCGAGTTCATGTGGGTAAAGGAGCATATCATGCGGCTGATGGAAGCCCGCACCATCCGCGCTTGGCATTCTATCCGCCTGACTGACGCAGAAGTCGACGTTCTTCGTCAAGGCGGCATCTATCCATCTAGCCTCGACACCATCCGATCACGCTTCGCGGCCCAAGCCGCTGCTGGCGCCTTTAGTCAAGAGGTTGCCGATCGCTTGTTCGCCGACAAACAATAGAGTGGGTCGTGCTGCTGAGAGAGCCAGTTGACCAGATGTTCGACGATACGGGGAAGTTCGGCGGGCCCGCCGAAGACTTCGTCGGCAATTATCCTGCCCGCTGGGTCTTTCGCCGAAAAATACGGTTTACCGCCGAGATTTTCATAGCTGGCGCGCATTACTTCTTCGATATTGATGCCTTCATCCCAAGAAAATAGCCCAAATTTCAGGCTTGATGAGCCGGCATTGATCCATCAGATAGGTCTGTCCAACGGAGATCTATATTGCCGCGCCCCAATAGGATCAACGAGTTATATCCAGTTGGTGTCTGGCGGGATACGGTTGTCGCAGTGCATGGTCGCCTCCGCTTGGTTCATCCACGTCACAAGGTGTAGACCGATTCCTTCGGGACGACTGGATGAGGCCGAGAGAGGTCGACATATCAGGTAAATCTGGCCTCTGACGTCCAGCACGCCCCACCCGAAAAAGTGCAGCCATGGCAATTGTTCCACACAAAACGCTGCGGAATCGCACAGGAAACGGGGAATCCCGACGGTATCGCATTATTTCTATTGGCGGTGTGGATAATCGATCCCGGCAACTTCTCTGGATCATGCGGCGCGCAGGGCGGGTGGTGCAGGCGAAGGTATGTCCATGGGTAGCCGACACCATTCGGATTATAACTGTCGCGGATATCCGCCGGGAATGAATCCGGATAGCCGGGTGAATTATAATTCACAGATTGAATTATATTGACAATGATTTTCTTTTAGGCTTGATTGGTTCCCGACAGCATTCGAGGAGGATTGCTGGACTTCACAACGAATAGTGGCCGCCTGCGCGGCACCACGAACCAATGGGAGGGGCTTCGGCCTCGAGGAGGACACTTGCGCACTTTTTTAAGCACAACGGCCATGGCAGTCCTGGTCATGGCGTATTCCGCAGCCCCTGCTAAAGCTGCCGAAGAATCGCCGTTTCGCTGCGAACCGGGCGAAAAATACGTCATGAACGTCATGGTTTCCGGCGTTGAATACTGGTTCCCCGTCTATGAAATGTTCAAGCAGGCGGGCAAGCAGCTCGGTTGCGAAACGGCCTATACCGGAACACCGGAATATGACGTCAACAAGCAGATCGCCAGCTTCGACCAGGCGCTTGCGCAGAATCCCGCTGGCATTCTCGTTCACCCGATGAACTCGGATCCATTCATTGAACCGATCAACCGGGCGATCGGCCAGGGTACGGCAGTCGTGACATTCGCGGCCGACTCGCCGCTTTCCAAGCGGATTTCCTTTATTACGTCCGACAATATACGCGAGGGCACCTATGCTGCCGATGCCATTGCCGAGAAGCTCGGAGGCAAGGGCGAATACGCCGTCCTCGAGAATCCCGGGCAGGACAATCACGACAAGCGCGTCACGGCTTTCATCGACCGTATGAAGGCAAAGTGGCCCGACATGAAACTCGTCGGCAGAGCAGCCTCGAACCAGGATCCGACCAAGGCCTATCAGGGCCTGATGAGTATCGTTCAGGCCAATCCCAATCTCGCGGCCGTCTTCATGCCGGAGGCGAATTCGGCCATCGGCGCCGCCCAGGCCAACAAGGAAAGCGGCGGCAAGATTCTCGTCATGTGTGCGGACGTCAACGCCAACATCCTTGACATGATCAAGGCAGGTGAAGTCTTCGGCTCGATCAATCCCAATCAGGGCATGCAGGGCTACATGGGCTTCATGCTGCTCTGGCTGGCCAAGCATCCGGAACTGATCGATCCCATGAACGATGCCAAGCGTGCAGGGCTCAATCCGATGAGCATCCCCTTCGTGGACAACGGGCTTTCCATCGTCACCGCCGAAAATGCCGACGATTTCTTCTGGGACAAATACCTCAAGCGCCGCGGCACCAAGGGTATCGAGGAATAGGCATTGCAACCGGCTATCCGGGCGGCAAGTCCGGGTAGCCATCCTTGCGAAACCAGTTGCCATCCTTGCGAAGAGTACGTCATGCGAAATCCGGTTCTCAATATCCGCAACGTCACAAAACATTTCGGTGCGGTGAAAGCCCTGACGGGTGTGAATTTCAGCCTGGAGCAGGGCGAGATTCACGCGCTTTGCGGCGAAAACGGCGCGGGAAAGTCGACGCTCATGAACATCATCGCCGGCGTGCTGCAGCCGGATGATGGAGAGATTGTCCTCGACGGCAACCCGGTCAAGATCGCATCGCCTTCGGTTGCGCAGGCGCTTGGTCTCGGACTGGTCCACCAGGAGATCGCACTTTGCCCGGACGCCAGCGTTGCGGAAAACATCTTCATGGCAACCACCAGCCGGCAGCGCTCGCTGCTGATGAACTACCGCAAGCTGGAGCGCGAGGCGCAAGATGTGATGAACCGACTCGCGCCAATCGACGTTCGCCGCAAGGTCGGTGATCTGCCGATCTCCAGCCAGCAGCTCGTGGAGATCGCCAAGGCCCTGACGCTCGATTGCCGTGTCCTGATTTTCGATGAGCCGACTGCCGCGCTGACAGAAGCGGAAACACGCATACTTTTCGAGATCATCCGCGGTCTGAAGGCCAACGGCATATCGATCATTTATATCAGCCACCGCATGGCCGAAATATTCGATCTTTGCGACCGGGTGACCGTTCTGCGTGACGGCCGCTATGTGGCGACCGGGTCCGTCGCCGATCTGACCCCTGATGACGTGGTCCGGCTCATGGTCGGGCGCGAGATCACCCAACTCTATCCATCCAAGCAGTCAGCCGGGGAGCGATCGCACGAGGTGGTCCTTTCGGTTCGCGCTCTGGGCGACGGCCAGCGCTTTCGGGGTGTAAACATCGACTTGGTGAACGGTGAAATCCTTGGCATCGGTGGTCTCATTGGCTCCGGCCGCACGGAAATCGCCGAAGGTATCTGCGGCTTGCGCGCCATTACGAGCGGCGAAATCCTGCTCCATGGCAAGCCGCAGGCGATAAGAAACTATGCGGACGCGGTGAAGGCCGGGCTCGTATATCTGTCGGAAGATCGAAAGGGCTCCGGTGTATTCCTCGACCTTTCGATTGCCCGGAACATCTCGGTCCTTGACCTCGACGCGCTGACCGGGCGCCTCGGGTTGATCGACGCCGGTGCAGAAGCCGCGCTCGCCTGCGACTTTGCCAGGAAACTGAACATCCGAATGGGCAGCGTCGATGCGCCGGTGTCCTCGCTCAGCGGCGGTAACCAGCAGAAGGTTGCGATTGCCAAACAGCTCGCCGTCCAGCCCAAGGTCATAGTGATGGACGAACCGACGCGTGGCATAGACGTCGGCGCAAAGTCGGAAATCCACTTGCTGCTGCGGGAACTTGCCATGTCGGGAATTGGCATCATCGTCATTTCTTCCGAACTCCCCGAACTGCTCGGGCTGTGTGACCGGGTGATTGTCATCCGCGAAGGCACGGTGGCTGGTGAACTGGACGCGGAAGCGATGAACGAAGAAGCGGTTATCCGCCTCGCGTCGGGCGTCAATGCGCAAAATGCACAAAACCGGCGGGCATCAGAACATGCCGCCTGAGAAAACTATGGGAGAAAAGCAAATGCTGGCTGAGACGATGGCGACAAAGGCCGTGCGGGCTGCGTCCTGGAAAAGACTGGGTTCGATGCGGGAGGCAGGGTTGATCGCAATCATTCTCGCTCTTTGCATAGCCATGAGCTTTGCATCGCCGCATTTTCTCACACTCGGAAACTTCCGCGCGATGCTGATGAGCTTTTCCGTGGAAGGCATCGTCGTCGTCGGGATGACGATCCTGCTGATTGTTGGCGGCATCGACCTGGCCGTCGGTTCCGTGGTTTGTTTCGCAATGGTCCTGTCGGGCTCGCTGTTCCTGGCGGGGTTCGACCCATGGAGCGCATCGCTCATTGGCATTCTCGCAAGCGCTTTGATTGGCGCCGTCATGGGCTTTTTCGTTACCGTGGTCGGGCTCAACCATTTCATCACGTCGCTCGCCGGCATGGTCATCGTGCGCGGCCTTTGCCTGATCATCACCAAGGGAACGCCGCTCTCGCTCTTTACGCTACCCCCGGCCTTCAAGGCAGTCGGGCAGGGCAGTTTCCACGGCCTGCCCTATGTCATCATCATCTTCGTCGCCGTTGTCGTTCTCTTCGATTTTCTGCTCAGGCGTGCAACGGCGTTGCGCAAGGTGTTCTACACGGGCAGCAACGAGAAAGCCGCGCTCTATTCCGGTATCCGGACAAACCATGTGAAATTCTGGGTGACCGTGCTCTGCTCGACGCTCGCGGGTTTTGCCGGCGTGATATACATGTCGCGCTTTGGTGCTGCTACGCCCACATTCGGCGTCGGCATGGAGCTCAACATCATCGCCGCTGCTGTCATTGGCGGCGCATCGCTCAACGGTGGCTCGGGGACGATACTTGGTGCCATTCTTGGGATAGCATTGCTGTCGGTGGTGACGAGTTCGCTGGTCCTGCTCAATGTATCGGTCTACTGGCAGGACATGATAAAGGGGTGCATTCTGCTTGCTGCCGTCTCAATCGATCATTTTCTGCACAAGCGGAAGGCTTCCTGACATGACGATCGTCAGACTAAACCCAAAACCGTCCTCGGCACCCCGCGAAGAAATCGTCATCGCGCGGCAGATGCATCAGGCACTGGTGTTGCATTTCCTGGAGGGTCTCACCCAGGCGCAGATCGCGGACCAGCTCGGTGTTTCGCAACCGACGGTGAACCGCCTGATCAAGCGTGGCCGGCAGCTCGGTCTCGTGGAGATCAAGATCAAGTCCCCGGTCGAGCCATTGATTGATCTGGAAGAGAGGTTGCTGGCGCTCGGCGGGATCAATCGGGCCGTTGTCGTGCCGACGGTTTCGGGCAATCCGCAGACCGCGCTTCAGGCCGTGGGCGAGGCTGCAGCGCGCCTGCTGCTCGATGAGATCGCCGATGGTGACACGATCTGCATCACCGGCGGCAAGGGCGTCAGTGCCGTCGTCGCCGGCCTGCGCGCACCACGTGCATTCAACGTCGAAGTTGTCCCCGCCACGGGATGCGTTCAGGGCAAGCATTATACCGACGTGAACCATGTCTCGACATCCATGGCGGACAAGCTCGGTGGTCGCGCCTACCAGATCCATGCGCCGCTCTTTGCTGATAGCGCTGCGGAACGTTCGATGCTGATCAACATGCGCTCGGTAGCCGATGTATTCAAACGCGCGCGGGAGGCGAAGGTGGCACTTGTCGGCATCGGCTCGATCCTGACCGACGATTCAAGCTATTACGACCTGCATCCTTCCTCCAGTACCGACAGGCAGTCGATAGAACAGTCAGGCGCGAGCTGCGAACTCCTGGCGCATCTGCTCGACGACCGGGGCCAGGTTTGCGCCTATAGCCTCAATGATTGCCTTGTCTCCCTGACATTGCGGGAGTTCGCCTCGATCCCAAGCAAGATCGGTGTTGCGAGCGGACCCAACAAGGCACGGCCGATTCTCAGCATCATGCGTGGTAACCATCTGGATACGCTGGTCACAGATGAAGCGACTGGACAGCGTATTCTGGATATCGCGGCGGCCGAAGGAGCCTTGGCATGAGTGGTCATCAATTGGTGCGTTCGATAGGCAGGTCAGGCGTGCAAGCCTCTGCGGTCGGGCTCGGGACGTGGGCCATCGGTGGCTGGATGTGGGGCGGAACCGACGAAAAGCAGTCAATCGCCGCCATTCACGCATCCCTCGACGCAGGCGTTACTCTGATCGATACTGCACCCGCCTACGGGCTGGGACGCTCTGAGGAGATCGTCGGTAAAGCCCTTCAGGGACGGCGCGACAAAGCGGTCATTGCCACAAAATGCGGTCTCGTCTGGCACACGGATAAAGGCCGGCACTTCTTTGACCAGGATGAAAAGCCCGTCCACCGCTATCTTGGACGCGACGCGATTTTCCATGAGGTCGAAACCAGCCTGGCCAGGCTGGGCACGGACTATATCGATCTTTACATCACCCATTGGCAGGACCCCACGACCCCGATCGAGGAAACCGTTCGGGCGCTGGAGGACCTGCGCAGTTCAGGCAAGATCCGCGCAATTGGGGCAAGCAATCTCAGCGCGACCGAACTGGATGCCTACATCGCAACCGGCTCTCTTGATGCTATCCAGGAAAGGTTCAGCATGATTGACCGGGAGATTGCGAAAGACCTGTTGCCCGTGGCCCGGCAGAACGATGTCTCGACCCTGAGCTATTCGTCGCTCGCGCTGGGCCTGCTCTCGGGAACGGTCGATCCGGGCCGCGTATTTTCCGGCGATGATCAGCGCAAAGACAATCCGCGCTTTTCGGTCAGCAACAGGCTGAAGGCGCAAGCGTTCGCTGAAGCAATTCTGCCGGTAGCCAGCAGGCACGACGCGAGCATTGCACAGACAGTTATCGCCTGGACGCTGGCGCAGCAAGGGGTGACGTTCGCGCTGTGCGGCGCGCGCAATCCGCAGCAGGCGCTGGAGAATGCAAAAGCCGGGACGATACGGCTCGGCAAAGAAGACCTTTCGGCCATCGACGCGGCCATCGCAGTGAAACTTGCAGATATGGACAGGTAACGGGCTGCATCATGAATCGTGAAGAGATATTCGACGGGCTTCGCCGGAGTCCGAAGGTGGACGTGTGTGTCGTGGGCGGCGGCATCAACGGTATCAGTGTATTCCGTGAGCTTGCCCTTCAGGGTCTCGACGTATTGCTCGTGGAGAAGAACGATTATTGCTCCGGTGCCAGTTCAGCCTTGTCCCGGATGGTGCATGGCGGCCTGCGTTATCTTGAAAACGGCGAGTTCAATCTGGTGAGGGAATCGCTTGTCGAGCGCGATCGGCTATTGAGAAACGCGCCGCATCTGATCGCGCCGCTGCCGACGATGGTTCCTGTTTTCGATATCTTCTCCGGTCTTGCAAATGGCATGGTTCGCTTCCTTGGCCTCGGTCGCAAACCCAGCCGCCGTGGCGCCATCGCCATCAAGGCAGGGCTGAGCATCTATGACTTTCTGACGCGCAAGCGCGCACTGATGCCCCGGCATCGATTTCGCGGACGGCAGGGAACACTTGCCAAATGGCCCAAACTCAATCCGGCGATAAAGAGTTCGGCAACCTACTACGATGCATGGGTCAGGCACCCGGAGCGTATCGGAATTGAATTGCTGCAGGACGGACTGTCCGCAGCAGCGGGCGCAGGTGCCCTGAACTATGCCGAGCTTCAGCACAATGCTACCGGGGGCTTTGTTGTCCGGGACCATGTTGGCGGCACGGCCACTTCAATCGAGCCGAAACTCATCATCAATGCGACGGGCGGCTGGATCGACATCGCCAATGCAAGCCTGTTCTCGCCGGAAACCCGGCCGACGCCGCTGATGGGCGGAACCAAGGGCTCGCACCTGATCATCGACAATGCCGAACTCGCCAAGGCACTTGATGGCCATATGATCTACTACGAGAATGAGGATGGCCGCGTCTGCATTCTGTTTCCTTATCTCGGCAAGGTGCTGGTCGGCTCCACCGATATCCGTATCGATGACCCGGCAACCGTGGTCTGCACCCCGGAGGAACGGGACTATATCCTGCAATCGCTCGCATTCGTGTTGCCTGATATCCGGATCCGGCCGGAGGAAATCGTCTATCAGTTCTCCGGTGTCAGGCCGCTTCCCGCCAGCAAGGACAAGTTCACCGGGCGTATCCCGCGCGATCATTTCTGCACCTTCATCGAATCGGATGGCGGTCCTGCGGTCCTATGCATGATTGGCGGCAAATGGACGACGTTCCGCTCTTTTGGAGAGCTCGCTGCGGACATGGCATTGGATCGCCTGCGGAGAACCCGCCATCTGACGACGGCAGACCGTGCCATTGGCGGCGGGCGCACCTTCCCGGCGGACAGCGGAGACTTTATAGCGCGCACGTCTTCCGCAACGGGCCTTGCGCCAGCGCGAACGATCGAACTCTTCGAACGATATGGCACCGCCGCGACATCAATTGCCGGCTTCATCGCCAGCGGACCGGACGAACCAATGCCGGGCGCCCCCTATTCGACCCGCGAGATGCTGTTCCTCATACGCCATGAATGCGTCGAACATCTCGATGATCTCCTGCTGAGACGAACAACCCTCGCCATCAGCGGACAATTGTCGCTCGATATGATGGATGTGGCCCTCGACCTGATCGCCGATGAAAAGCACTGGTCCGCGGCACGCAAGGCCGCCGAACGGTCTTCCTTCCTCGACCTTCTCGCCATATGCCACGGCGTCGACCTCGAAACACTGACAGCGCGCAATAAACAAGGAGTATGTTATGCGAAACAACCGCAAGGTCCGGATGAACCGGCTGTTCGGCAACGGGCGCTGCCTCGACGTGGCGATCGATCACGGCGTGTGCAATGAACCATCTTTCCTGAATGGTCTTGAGGATATGCAAGATGTTGTCGGGACGCTGGTTGCCGCCGCTCCGGATGCGATCCAGATGAACTATGGCCAGGCCGATCTTCTCCAGAACGTTGAAGGCAAGGAAAAGCCGGCTCTCGTCATGCGCATCGACATGGGCAACCCCTATAATTCTGTCCGCCACCGCGACATGTGGGCTGTTCTGCAAAATCAGGCCGAGCCGCTGGTCGGTGCTATCGAACTCGACGCGGCCTGCGTGGTGGTGAATCTGTTTATGCTGCCGGATGAGCCTGACCTGTTTAGGCAGTGCGTCGAGAACATTTCGCGTGTACGTGCCGATTGCGAAAAATATGGCATGCCGTTGATGATTGAACCTCTCGTCATGCAGCCGGTTACCGAACGCGGCGGCTATATGGTAGATGGCGACGCGGACAAGATTGTCACGCTGACCCGGCTTGCCCGCGAGATGGGCGCGGATATCGTCAAGGCGGATCCCACGACCAACGCCGAGGATTTTCACCGGGTTGTCGAGGCAGCGCGTTGCCCGGTACTGGTGCGTGGCGGCGGAAAGGAAGATTTGCGCGCGGTCTTCGACAAATCGGCAGCCTTGATGCGCCAGGGCGCTATGGGAATGGTTTACGGCCGCAACATCTACCAGCACTCCAACCCGGGTGCTGTGGTGCAAGGACTGATGGCAATCATCCATGACGATGCCAGTGGGGAAGACGCCTACGCGCGCTATCAGCAAGGCTGAGAATGAATAAGGACCTGAGGAGGGGTTCGCAATGGGAAAATATCTTCTGGGGCTGGATGCCGGCAATACAATCATCAAGGCGGTGATCTTCGACCGGCAGGGCAACGAGATTGCCTCCGTTGCCGAGGAGGGACATAGCAACATGCCCTACCCGGGGCATGTCGAGCGGGGGCTTGGTGAACTCTGGACAAACGCGAAGCTGGTCATTCGCACATGTATCGAGCAGGCCGGCATCGAGCCTGGGGAAATCGCGGCAATCGGGTGCGCGGGACATGGCAACGGGCTCTATGCGCTTGACCGGCAGGGGGAGCCGCTGCTCGCCATCCAGTCGCTCGATACGAGGGCAGCCGGTCTTGTCGAGGAATGGCAGGCCGAAGGCGTCGGCGATCGTACATATCCCATCTCTCTGCAGCGCCCCTGGCCTTCCCAGACACCAACATTGCTCGCCTGGATAAAACGGCACCGGCCGGAAACATTCAGCAGGATCGGTACGGTCTTCCTCTGCAAGGACTTCATCGTCAATCGGCTTACCGGCCAGTGCGTCAGCGACGTTTCCGACATGGCGGGTTGCGGGCTGCTGAACGTTTCGCAACGCGACTATGATCGTGACCTGATGGCCGCCTTCGGGCTCGGTGACTGCATGGATATGCTGCCGCCGCTGATCGAAAGTGCTGACATAGCCGGAAGGGTGACGCAAGCGGCGGCGGCAGAAACAGGTCTCTCCGCGGGCACGCCTGTCATTGGCGGGTTCTTCGACGTGGTCGCTTCGGCCATCGGCTCGGGTGTCACACGCACGGGCGCGGCTTCGATCATTGCCGGAACCTGGAGCATCAATCAGGTGATCATCGACCAGCCCCGGCTGGAGGGGCCGGTCTTCATGTCATCGACCTTCGATCGCGATCGCTATATGGCGATCGAATCCAGCGCTACGTCCGCCGCCAATCTCGAATGGTTCGTGCGCGAATTCTTTCCAGGCAAGCAGCCGGATGGACGCTCGCCCTTCGATGTGTGCTGCGAACTTGCCTCCTCGGTGGAGCCGGCGAGCAATGATCCGATCTATCATCCGTTTCTCTATGGAGCGCAGCAGGACGGCAATGCGCGAGCCGCATTTTATGGAATTGCCGGCTGGCACACCAAGGCCCACTTGATCCGTTCTCTCTTGGAAGGTGTCGCCTTCGGGCATCGCCAGCATATCGAGACCCTGCGGGCCGCAGGCGCCTGCTTCGACGAGGCGGTGCTGTCAGGAGGTGGTTCGCGCAGCCTGCTCTGGCCGCAGATTTTTGCGGATGTGCTGGGTGTACCCGTCACCGTCGCCCGCTCGAGCCAGACCGGTGCCCTTGGCGCGGCGATCGCCGCAGGAACCGCCGTCGGCATGTTTGCTGATTTCGAGGCTGGCGCCAATGCAATGGTTGCAACTGACCGCCATTACAAGCCCGACGCACGGCGCTCGGCGCACTATGACTATCGCTACCGGCTCTACCTCGATATCGCCGAAGCAATGGCGCCGATCTGGCGGCGCATGGCAGGAAGCGGAGCATCGGCAACGGAGGTGGCAGCGTGAACTCGCGTGCCCACGAAGCTGCGCTCGACGAAGGGGTCTACGACTTCATCATCATAGGAGCGGGATCGGCGGGCTGCGTCCTTGCCAACCGGCTGTCCGCCGATCCAAAAAATCGCGTGCTTCTCCTCGAGGCTGGAGGCAGCGACCGCTACCACTGGATTCATGTGCCGATCGGCTATCTCTTCTGCATGGGTAATCCCCGCACAGACTGGATGATGAGGACGGCGGTGGAGCCTGGTCTCAACGGCCGTTCCTTGCCCTATCCCCGCGGCAAGGTCCTTGGCGGCTGCTCTTCGATCAACGGAATGATCTACATGCGTGGGCAAGCCGCCGATTACGACAATTGGCGGCAGGCGGGAAATACCGGCTGGGGCTGGGATGACGTTCTGCCATACTTTTTGAAGTCCGAGGACAATTATCGCGGGCGCTCTTCCATGCATGGTGCGGGCGGAGAGTGGCGGGTGGAGCGGCAACGGCTTTCGTGGCCCATTCTCGACGCATTTCGCGATGCCGCGGAAGAACTTGGTATTCGCAAGACCGATGACTTCAACGCGGGCGACAACGAGGGCTCGGGTTATTTCGAGGTGAACCAACGCGGCGGGTTCCGCTGGAATACGACCAAGGCGTTTCTGCGACCGGCCCTCAGGCGGCGCAACCTTCGTGTTGTCACCGGTGCCGAGGTCGAGCGGCTGGAGTTCGATGGCAAGCGCGCGGTCCGTGTTCGTTACGGCCTGCGAGGCAAAGCCCGCGTAGCGGCGGCAGCGGGAGAAATCATCCTTTCGGCAGGAGCCATCAACTCGCCCAAGATTCTCGAACTTTCAGGCGTCGGAGATCCCGCAATTCTGGCGCGCGCAGGTGTCGAATTAAGCCATGAACTGCGCGGCGTCGGGGGAAATCTGCAGGATCATTTGCAGATACGTACCGTGTTCCGCATTGAAGGTGCGAAGACGCTGAACCAGCTCTACCATAATCTTTTTTCAAGAGCCGCCATGGGCCTCGAATATGCTCTCCGGCGTTCCGGTCCCCTGTCAATGGCGCCGAGCCAGCTCGGCATCTTCGCAAGGAGCGATCCGGCGCTGGCGACGGCTGACCTCGAGTACCACATACAGCCGCTCAGCACCGATCGCCTTGGCGAGCCCTTGCATCGCTATCCCGCCGTCACTGTTTCGGTGTGCAATCTGCGTCCGGAAAGCCGGGGCACGGTGCATATTTCGAGGCCGGAGGCGAGCGTTGCAGCGGATATCCGGCCAAATTACCTCTCGACGGTCGGTGACAGGCTGCTCGCCGCCAGGTCCATCCGTCACGCCCGCAACCTCATGGCGGCAAAGGCGGTCATGAGATACCGGCCCGAAGAGATGCTGCCAGGCCGCCAATATCAGAGCGATGATGAACTGATCCGCCGCGCCGGCGACATCGCAACGACGATCTTTCATCCCGTCGGAACGTGCAGGATGGGCAGAGGCGATCTCGCCGTCGTTGACGATGCCTTGAAGGTGCACGGACTGGAGCGGTTGCGGATAGTTGATGCTTCGATCATGCCGACGATCGTCTCGGGCAATACAAATTCACCGGTAATCATGATTGCAGAGAAGGCAGCGGACCTCATTCTCAAGGACGGCCGAGTTCGGCCATGCTGACTTCGCGCGCGAGCATAGCCGGTGAAAGATTCGGCATTTCTCGGGCGGTTGTTCCTGCGTCGTTCGGCGATGCTATCGGTCAGATGGAAAGCGCGCCCACGCCTCGATATGACCTCTCGCACTGCTCAGAAGATGCGCCGATATCTTGGCGCATCTTCAACTTGGTGATGACGTCTGGCTGCTCTACCTACGCGCAGTACGAGCAGAGACTAGCTGCGGGGCTGTAGCAGCGCCAGCACGACCGTCGATGCAGCAAGGATGGCAGTAAGGGTCAAGGGCCCCGTGGCGCCATAGGTGTCCACGACATAGCCGCCGACAACTGCGCCGATGGTGATGGCCACCTGGAAAGAAGCGACCATCAAGCTGCCCGCCGCCTCAAGCGCGTCAGGTGCCGCGCGGGACAGATTGGTCGGCAGCACCACCGGCGCCATGCCGAAGGCGAAGCCCCAAAGCGTAGCGAAGCCGAAGGCAACGCCGATATGCGCACCCCAAAGCACCAAAGCGAGTGCAGCAAACGCCATTAATGCGGCGGTAACCACGAGGGCCATGCGGATATTGGCGTCGGCCATGCGGCCGCCGGCAATATTACCGACCACAGCGGCGATGCCAAACCCGAGCAGTGCCAGGGCAATCGGCCCGGTTTCAAGGAGCGTCACCTGTTCGAGGAAGGGGCGCACATAGACCGAGCCAGCAAAATGCCCCGTCATCAGCAAAAAGATGGCAAGCATACCGAGTTGAATGCCACGCCGCCGTGTCAGGCGAAGGACGTCGGCAAGACTGTTGCTTGTGGTTGCAGGCAAGGTTGGCAGGCTGAGAAACTGCAGCAGCATGGCAAGCGCGGCCAGTCCTGCCGTCATCGCCATGGCGCTGCGCCAACCCAGCCAGTCGCTGATCAACGCGCCCATCGACGGTGCGGCAATGGTGGCGAGCGATACGCCGAGGGTGACGATAGCCATGCCACGGCCTGTCGCATTGGCGCCAACCAGCCGCGCTACGACGGCAACTGAAAGCGCCCAGAAAGCACTGAGGGCGATTCCGAGTCCGGCCCGACCTAACAACAATAGCCAGAAATCGGTCGCTACCGCCGCGAGAATATTGGAGCCGATCGCCAGAGCACTGAGACCAACCAGCACCGTCTTGCGATTGAGCCGGCCGATGAGAACGTTGCTCAACAGGGCCGTCACGGCGCCGACGGAAGCGGTGGCGGTGACGACCTGCCCGGCCGTTCCCTCGCTGATGCCCAGATCGCGCGCCATTGGCGTCAACAGACCTGCCGGCAGAAACTCGGCTGACACCAGCGCAAAGCTGGCGGACGCCATTGAAAGGACCGCGAACCAGGTGGCCGCGCTCCATTCGGCCGGCGCCGCGGCATCGAGCTCTAAGACCTCGCCATCAAGTTGTAATGTTGTGTCCGTCATTTAAGTATCTCCAAGGTTTGGAGATATTCATAGACGAGTCTTTTCGGATGATATGTGTCCTATAATCCGAAATCCATGTCCATTCGTCCGGAAATTGTGCGCCGCACAACGCCAGGCGAGACACTGGTGATGCGCTTGAACGCGCGAGCGAAGGATGCCTCGGATTCATAGCCCAAACGGGTGGCGACCTCAGCAACCGACATGCCGCCTTGCCCCAGCAAATCGCGGGCAAGCTGCATGCGCAGACGGGCGAGATAGCGTGCAGCGCCTTCCCCTAAAACAGCGCTGAAGCGCTCGGCGAAAATCGAGCGTGATTGGCCTGCGAGGCCTGCGAGGCTTTCGAGTGTCCAGTTACGGCCGGGGTCCCGGTGCATGGCTGCGAGGGCGCGGCCAATATGGGGATCGCGGATGGCAGCGAGCCAGCCGGTGGTGGAGGCTCCGGTGCAATTGACCCAGCAGCGGATGAGCCGCGCTGCGAGCAGGTCCGCCATACGTGACAAGATGGTGGCGCTGCCCATCTGCGGTTGTGCGGCCTCCGCCGTCATAGCCGCTAGCAACGGCCCGACGATCGGGTCATTGCCGGCCACGTCGCAGCCCTTGATGATTGGCGGCATCAAAGTGATCAAGGGGTTGAGCGCACAGGCGCCCAAGGACATGGAGCCGCAGAAAAGGGTGCTGGTCGCGCCCGTTCCGTCCCGCACCACTTCGCAAACGTTGCTCCCCAACTTGGTCACCTGGCAAGCCTTGAGCGAATCACCCACAACGTCCGGCGCGCTGGCCAGCCGATGGGCGATGCCTTGCGGCAGCAGCACCAGATCGCCGGCGTTCAGCTTCTGCCAGCCTTGCGCTTGTGTATAAATCCAGCATGGACCCTGGCTGACAAAGTGAAATCGAAGCAGCGGCTGTTGCGGAAAGGCGATGCTCCATGGATGCCGGAGCTCGCAGCGGCCATAGTTGACGCCACTCAAGCGAAAGTCCTGCAGGACTTCGCTGAGCGCATCCATAGGCATATGTGGCAGCGTAGACGGTCGGGACGAATGGTCAAGCATTTAGCCAATATAGATGCCAAGCGTCCGGCAGGCAAGTCACGTCCTGCCTTTGAACTCAGAAATGCTGACCTTTGATCATACATCTGCGGCATGCCAGCCATCGACCTCGTGTCGATCCGATGCTAAGCCCGCATGGTCTGCACAGAATCATGGAAGATTTGATGAGTCGTCTTGATAGCTTCATCCGCCGCATGACGGCACAGCGCGATGTTCTCAATCACATTGGCGAAAGGGTGAGGGCGTTGGATGGACCGGTGCTCGAGCTCGGCCTTGGTAACGGTCGCACCTTCGATCACTTGCGTGCCCATTTTCCAGGCCGCAGGATCATCGCTTTTGACAGGGCCGTCGGTTCTCATAAGTCCTCGACCCCTGAACCGGAGAATCTGATCGTCGGTGAGATACGTGAGTCAGCAAAGCCATTCGCAGGCATCAACGCCGCTCTAGTTCATGTGGATATCGGTACAGGCTATGAGGAGAAGGATGCTATAACCCTCACATGGCTGCCGCAATTGACGGTAGCGCTGCTTGCCCCGAACGGTATAGTTGCCAGCGGGCTCGAACTTGACCATCCGCAGCTTGAAAGTCTGCCGCTGCCACACAACGTCAAGAAGGGCCGCTACTTCCTATATCGCCGCGTCGAATAGCAGAACGTCGAACTGTTTTTCGTTGGTGGGAATCTCCCTGACCTTTGCTGGCGTACTGTTGTTATCCTCACGGAAAATCAGGCAATCTTCATAGAATTCTGCAAGAAATTGCACGAAAGCGGCCGATTGGTTCGGCCCGTAAAATGTCGGCGAAAATTCCATGTAGAGTGGAATCCTGCGGGCAAACAGCGCTTGCATCGAGTGGCAGGCGAGGGGTTCGTATCCCTCGATATCCATCCATATCAGGCCGATGTCATCGGGATTTGTTCCGGTTTCGGCAAGGATTGAACCGACCGGCTTGACCGGAACGACGATCTTACGATCGGACGCGTTCTGCCGGCTGGCGCTGCTCTTGCCATGATTGCTTTGATGTTGAAAAAAATCAATCTTGCCTTGGTTTTCGCCAGCGGCGCAATTGACCAAACTCACACAATCATCGAGCCCGTTCTGAGTGACATTGATGCGAAGCAAATCGAAATTGCGCGGATCCGGTTCGACGCTGACGATGCGGGCGAACTGCCCGCTCAGGGCAAAATAGATGGTCTGGGTGCCAATATTTCCGCCAAGCTCAAGCAGCGTGGTGCCTTCCTGCAGCATACGGCGCTCCTTTAGGATACCAAGCAGCCGGTCCACATGCTCTCGCTCGTAGTGGCCTTTCCGAAAAATCTTCTTGCCGATATAATCGCCGGGGGAAAAACTCATGATGTGATCGCCACAATCGAGCGTCATCGTCTGAACGCGGGGGCCAAGCGAATTGATCAACAAATTCCGCCCGTAACGCGTATCGAAAAGCTTGCGAGCCAGATTGTTTCTGACGTTGCGGAGATTTCGGCGGATCTTTTTTGTGTCCAACATTGATTGAGCCCTGGCCAACACCACTCCTAGCTCAATCCTGAAACATGTAAAGCCCGGGCACGTCTTGCCGACCGCCTCGATCAGGCGAACCTCGCAGTCAATTCCTGGCGAATAATATAAACGCGCAGCGGTTGGGCCCGGCCGCGTATCGAGATTTCGTGGCTTTCTAGATCCGCAGTATCCGAACCTGCTAGCTCGATGGTCGGCTCCGACACAACAAGCGTGGTATCGAGCTCCTTGGCGATGGTTTCCAGCCGGCTGGCAACGTTGACCGTATCCCCGATGGCTGTGAGGTTTTTGACATTGCCATATCCCATGGCGCCCACAATGGCCGGACCGCTGTGGATGCCGATTGCAACGCGAAGCGGCATGGAAAGCTCGGCAGACAATTCATCATTGAGCCGGTCTATTTCGCTGACGATCCTGGCGGCGGCTTTAAGCGCATTGCGGCAGGCGTCTTCCGGGGAACCTCTCAGGCCAAAGAGTGCCATGGCACCATCGCCAATGAATTTATCGAGGCGTCCGCCAGCCCGCTCGACAGCCTGACCGACAATGGCAAAATAACGGTTGAGCAGGAAGACGATGTCGTAGGGAAGCTGCGCCTCAGTAAGCATGGTGAAGCTGCGGATATCGCAAAAGAAGATGACGATTTCCTGTTCGCGTCCAGGATTGGTTTGCTGGCTGCCAACGGGAAGTGCGCCCTCTATGGTCGGCACAAGGAGCGGAACAACGCTGATATCGTTGAGCGGCCGCAACTGGCAGGCGAGACGCACGCCGGGATCTGCGTTGATGCGGTTCAGCGTTGTCAGTTCTGTGGATTCTGGTTTGGGTAACGCTGCTGCACCGTCAACAACCTGGACGCGACAGGTCGAGCAGCGGCCTTTGCCACCGCAGACCGCATAGTGCGGGATCCCACCAAGCCGGCTCGCTTCCAGCACACTGAAGCCGCGCGGGACGTTGACGATTTGGCCCTCCGGATAACGGATTTCGACCTGGTTGGTCCGTTCGCGCCAGCTGCGACGGGTGCGCATGGCAACCACCGTCAGCAAGGTGCCGGCAAATCCGCCATAGAGTGCATATTTCGTCATCTGCACCCGTTCCTTGCGGACTTTTGTCGTTGCAGATGAATATGAGGCTTCATCGCTCTTGGAACTCGCCCGGTTGTAGCCGCTGCCAAAGCTGGATTGCAGCGGCTCGCTGGCGAGGATGCGTCCTGTACTGGCAAATCCAAGTAGGGCCAGTACAGGAAGGAGAATGGCAAAGGTCAAAAGGAAAGGTGCGGCCTTGTCGTACCAGGGACGATAGCGCAGCCAGAAATGGACCCCTATGCAGCCATGCATCCAGACCACGACGAGGGCAATCGATTGACGCAAACCGTTCATTGGCGCGTTGATCCAGAGCGAGCGGATGACAGACGCGTAAACGTCCGGCGTGCCCATGATTTGCGAGCTGATGCGTGTCGCAACCACGTGTTCAATGATCAACAGAGGGATGAGGATGCCGAGAATAATCTGGAGCGCCTCCCGCAATGGCATAGTGAGGGTGCGGCGCTGATAGAGCGAGCGCATGACGAGCGCGATGTGGACGAGAACCGAACCATAAAGAAGGACTGTGCCGACAGGATTGCGCCAGATGGCGGTGAACCACAGCCGGCCTTTTTCCGCGGCATCAAGAGAGATCAGGTTCAGCGCGTGATTGGCAAGATGCAATGTCACGAAGACCAGCAGGATCAGCCCCGAAATCAATCGTGCCCTGCGCAGGGATCGCTCGGACAAAAGGGGGACTGCGTCGATTGATGTCATGAATATCCGGATTATTTTCTGTCGAATCAATTTAAGCGACGAATGGTCATTTGGCGAGAAGATCAATGCGGCCGCAAAGATGGCGAGATGAAGCCGTTCTTGCAATTGTTGGCAGAACATTTGAAAGCTTGTCGATATACGTCGTTTGAAGCACAAAGAGATAATGCAGATCGCCTTCTACGCCCCGCTGAAATCACCCAATCATCCGGTGCCATCCGGCGATCGGCAGATGGCGAGATTGCTCATGGCTGCGCTTGCGCTCGCTGGTCACCGTGTCGACCTGATATCGGAGCTGCGCAGCTTTACGGCAACGCCGGAAGCAGCCGGACGCGAACGCGTTGGGGAACTGGCAAAACAGGAGATCGAGCGATTGTCCCGGAGATGGCAGCGCAGGGGAAAGCCCGATCTATGGTTCTGCTATCACCCTTATTACAAGGCGCCTGATCTGATCGGGCCGCCGCTAGCCGCTTCGCTGGGCATTCCCTATGTCACCGCTGAAGCGTCCTATTCGAAGCGGCGCGATGAAGGTGGCTGGGCTGGGCTGCAGTCGGTGGTGATGGATGCGGTTCGGCACGCGGCGGTCAATATCTGTTTTACCAGGCGCGACGAGATCGGACTTGCCGGACATATTCCGGAGGCTCGATTGGCGCGGCTCCAGCCTTTTATCGATGTAGCGGCGTATCGTGCTGAACCGGCGACGAATGATCCAAATCGGTTGGTGACGATCGCGATGATGCGGGCGGGCGATAAACTCGAAAGCTACCGAATGCTCGCCGAGGCATTGGCCTTGCTTGGTGAAAGGCCCTGGAAATTGAGCGTTATAGGCGATGGACCGGAGCGCGTGGCAGTGAAGGCGATGTTTGCGGAATTTGGCGCCGAGCGCATCGAGTGGCTTGGCCAGAAGCGGGCCGGGGAAGTCGTGGATCTGCTCAATCGTGGTGGCATCTTTGTCTGGCCGGGGACAGGCGAAGCCTATGGCATTGCTTACCTCGAAGCACAGGCGGCCGGATTGCCGGTTGTGGCACAGAAGACCGCGGGGGTGCCGGAGGTGATCAAGGACGGTGTGACGGGTACGTTGACGACGGTTGGAGATACCAGGACCTTTGCCGATGCCATTGAGCAGATGATTGGCAATGAAGAGCGCCGCCTTTCCATGGGGCAAGCGGGACGTCGTTTTGTAATGGAAGAGCGATCGCTCGAAATTGCGTCGAAGCGGCTGGACCAGCTATTACGGGAATATGTGGCACATGATGGATGAAGTGACATGGCAGCCATTGCAGGATGAGCTTAAACGCTGGACAAACGCCAATCGTATTGCCCGATTTTGGCTGCGCGATGATGATGCTGTCGAGCCAACGGCTGCGTTGGAACGGCTTATGGCATTGTGCGACACGTACCAGGTCCCGCTGACGCTCGCAGTCATCCCTGCGCATGTGAACGAGCAGCTTGCCCGTCGGTTGGCGCAGGAAGCCGGCGTGAACGTCGCGGTGCATGGCTGGTCCCATGAAAATCACGCATCGGCAAATGAAAAAAAGCAGGAACTAGGACCGCATCGAGCACCGGCCGTGATGTCGGCTGAGCTGGTCGATGGGTATAGACGGCTTGAAAAGCTGTTTCCCAACCGGTTTGTACCGGTGTTGGTGCCGCCGTGGAACCGGATCGATCCGGTGCTGCTGAAGGAACTACCAAATCTCGATTTTGGGGCGCTGTCGGTGTTCGGTCCGCCCAACGAGAAGGTCATGTCTGTCCTGCCGGTCGTCAACACGCACGTTGATTTGATGGATTGGCACGGAACACGCGGCTGTAAAGATCACGGGCAATTGGTTGAAGCGATCGTCACAGAGTTGCGGTTGCGCTGCGCGAGCAGCGATGAGCCTATCGGCATTCTAACGCACCACCTTGTGCATGATGAATCAGCTTGGGACTTTTTGCAGAAGTTGTTTGCGCTTATTGCGGCGGCGCCAGCTGGCCGGTGGATTTCACCGTGGGAATTGCTCTAAAGATCGATCACCTGAAAGTCCCGAGCAGCAAAGGCGCCGGTAAAGCGTTCTTTTGCCAGGCGGTCGAATTCGTCGAGTTCGTCATCAGTGCGATCCGGCGCATGATGAAACAACGCCAGTCTGCCGATCTTGGCCGCTTCCGCCAGGAGTACGCCATGTTGCCACGTCGAATGGCCATAGCCGAAACGCCGTGGCATCTCATCTTCTGTGTAGGTGGTATCATAGACGACCAGGTCGGCATCCTTGATGAGGTTCAGAACGACGGGGTCAAGCTTGCCGGCCTCATGCTCGGTGTCGTAGATCAACGCCAGTACGCGGCCCGCAAATTCAACACGATAGCCGATGCAACCGCCCGGATGATTAAGGCTACCGGTGCGGATCGTGACCCCGTCGAATGGGCTCAGTACTTCGCCGGAACGGAAATCGCGAAAAGCCAGACTGGCCTTGCAGATTTCCGGCTCGACAGGAAACCATGGCGGGCGCATGAACTGCTTGACCATTTCACGGGTAGTCATGACCCCGGCCAGATGACCAGACCAAAGCTGCACATTCATCATCGGATTGTAGAGCGGCATGAAGTAGGGGAGGCCGATGATGTGGTCGTAGTGACAATGGGTATAGAGGATATCGAGGTGATCAACGCCTTCCAGAGATAACGCATCACCAGCCTGCCTGATACCGGAACCCGCGTCGAAAATCATACGATGCTTGCCGCATTGAACTTCGATACATGCGGTATTGCCGCCATACCGTTTGAAATCGGGACCCGATACGGAAACGCTTCCCCGCGTTCCCCAGAATTTCACCCGAAACACTTCGTCGTTCATTATGCTCTTTACACCCAATTCCCCTTTTTCAGGGCATCGTATCCAAACTGCAACCGTTATGCGAGGCTTGGATTTCGATTAATTTATCAGCGGCGCAATAAAAATCTGCGTCAGGTCATATGTAAGCGATAGCGATTTGGATTTTAAGCTTTATGACAATTATTGATACAAACGTATAAATCTGCCGACTTTCTTCACCACGGAACGGATCATTCATGTCTTCTTTGACGTTTCCGCCAATTGCTGTCATCGCCGATGCGCATTTCCACGATCTCTATGGAGACTATGATTTTGGCGGCATTGATGTTGGTGGACGCAAAATGACAGCACGACGGCTGACCGACACGGTGCGCTCCACCCGGGTGTTCAACGAAAGCTATCATGCTTTGCGTGGGGCGTTGGACGAGGTCGTAACCCGCGGCATCAAATATGTCGTTCTGCTTGGCGACTATTCCGATGACGGCCAGATTGCGACGCTTGAAGCGTTGCGCCTGCTGCTTGGCAATTACCATCGCAAGCACGGACTTATTTTTATTGCTACTCCGGGCAACCACGATATTTTCGGCCCATATGGCAAGCATCACGCCAAACGGCTGCTTAATCCGGACGGTACCTATACGATTGTCGCCAGCGTTGGTGAATTCGTCGATGACGATGCAGACGGCATGGTCGTTACCGACAAGATGTATTGCTCGGGATATCCTGCCGGGCTGCTGGCATTGCCGGATATCGGTTTTTTCCGCAGGCCATCGGATTTGCATTGGGAGACACCATTCGGGATGCATGACGATCCAGCGAAGCGGCTCTATTCAGTGTGCTCGGACGACGGAGTGAACCAGTATCAGCTGATGGATGCATCTTACCTGATCGAACCGGTTGCGGGGCTCTGGCTGCTGATGATCGATGCCAATGTCTTCGAGCCGCGCAACGGTGTTTTTGCCAAAGGCGACGCGGGCGCATTCGTCGACAGCACCCATGCCGGCTGGAATGCCTTGCTCAAGCATAAGCGTTTCATACTGCAGTGGGCAAAAGATGTCGCCAGCAGAGCCAGGCGAGGTGGCAAGCGGCTGCTGACCTTCTCGCACTATCCGTTGCTGGATATGCTCAATGGCACAGCGGAGGACGAACGATCGCTAATGGGTGAAACGATCGCCACGCAACGGACACCGACGGATGAGGTGGCGCGTGCGGCCATCGATGCGGGCATCGGTATACACTTCAGCGGACATCTTCACGTCAATGATACGGCGCTGGTCCGGCAGGGGAAAGATTACCTCCTCAACATCGGCGTGCCGTCGCTTGCTGCCTTTCCTGCGGCCTTCAAGGTGATAACGCTGGAAGATATGGCGTTAAAGGTTGAAACGGCCAGCATCGAGCATCTGCCAATCGATCCAGCCATCAATCGGCAATATCGTATCGAGATCAATGTCACAGGCAAAAAGACGGGTCATATGCTGGATGCTGCCAACTACGGAGATTTCCTGTCGGAGCATGTGGATCAATTGGTCGTGCATCGCTATTTGCGCCGCGAATGGCCGAATGACATGGCAAGGACGATGTCGCGGCTCAATCTCGGAGATTTATACGTGCTCGGCCAATGTGCGCAGCCATTTCCGCTCGAGGACACTGTTGCGCTTATTCATGCCGAACGCGCTGGCAAAACTTCAAATGATTACAACGCAAACGCGATTGAACAACTGGATTCGATCCCGGTACTCAGCCTGCTTGGCGATTGGTACCGGCTGCGCATGGGCAGTGAAATGGCACTCAATCGCATTTCGCCGGCTCGGCTTGCGGCCTATCGTTTGCTGATCGAGATTTACGCCGGCTCTTCTGCACTCGAGATTGGCGGTGCTCAGGGAAAATTCGCACGCATATTGCGCATGATGGGGCGATATCTGTCGGATATGCCGTCGCGTGACTTCCTGGTTGATCTGACCAGCGGGTCAGTCACGCGGAATATAGACCGGCCAGCCTATTGAAGGGTAGGTGGAGGCCACGGCGCCGCATTATTTCGCTGCCTGCTTCTGTTTGCTGCGCGCTTCGCTGAGTTCGGTGGTTGTGTGACTCAAACGGTCGGCAAGAACCCGCATGATCTCGATGGTCATCTCCGGATAGTCACTAAGGAGCTTGAGAAAGTGATCCTTGCTGATGCGCAAGGCCTCGAGTGCAGAATTTGCGCGGACCGTCGCAGTTCGCGAAACATCACAAAGGATCGCGATTTCACCAACGATGGAATCGTGCTCTATCTCCGCAACCTTGATCTCGCCGCTTGGGGAATCGGAGAGAATATCAGCGCCGCCGGTGAGGATGACATAGGCTGCATCGGCTGGATCACCCTGGCGAAACAGTGTCTGGCCGGATTTGTAGCTGACGCGCTCGGATGTGAAGGCCAGAAGCTTGAGCTTGGCCGGCGCAACGCCCGAAAACAGCGGTACCCGCCGCAACATTTCAACTTCATCTTTCAGCAGCATGAACGTCCACAACCCTCTAAATAGAGACTTTTCGATAATTTCAGCCAGACGGGCGTAAAGCTGAATTCTCAAAAGATCTCATGTTGCCCCCTTATGACACCAGCTCCTTGAATATACCGTTTTTCTCCAAAAGAGTCGCGTGCGTTCCCTCTTCGACCAATGTCCCCTTGTCGAATACAATCACGCGATCGAACAGATTGGCAAGTGCAGTGTTGGACAGCACCCAGATGATCGCAGGAGCGTGGCCCTCTTCGTGCAGGTCCTCCATGATGTTGTGCGTGATATGGTCTTGTACGCGCTGGTCAAGTGCCGGCAATGGACGGTTGAATATTATATAATCGGCACGCTTGAGCAGTGCACGCGCGACATTGAGCTTCTGGCGCTGCACATTGGTCAATCGCTTGCCACCGGATCCGACATCGAAATCCATGCCTATCGAAAGCACACTTTCGAACAGGCCGAGTCGGTCGAACAGGTCGCGCAAAATCGTACGGATGCGATCCGAGCCGTCGGCTTGGGTGAAGCCGATCCTACCGAAGAGGACATTATCCAGAAGCGTCGCCGATGAGATAAAGCGTTCCGGATCATAGCGTTCGATAACAGCTTTGAGATCGTCCGGCATATTCTGGTGGAAACGTGCGCGCGCATCGACGATCTTGGCCATGAGCTGGCTGTTGAGAAGACCAAAGCGATGCCTCGGCTCGATGTAGGAGAAGCTCAGGCGAATTATACTTGTACGTTCGTCTGCCGACGCCGCGTCGATACCGCGGCCCTGCAATTTTTGCAGCAACACCTGATAGGCCGGAATGTCATCGGCGGTCATGAAGGTCAGTTGCTGGAAGAACGGATGATCTGGCGGCAGATCCTCGAACAGCTCGACCGCATTGGCCGCGATCTCCAGACCCATAGTATAAAGATCGATGTAAAGGTCGTTCTCGCGCAACACCGAGCGGAAATAAGGATGCGCCGCCAGTTTGCGGTTCGTCATCATTGGCCGCCTCATGCTGCCGAACAGCAGGTTTTCACCAACGGTGGCTTGAGGGTTATACTCATCCAGCTTGAACGGAACGACGAGGTCGTCGAGATCTTCCTTCTTCAATCGTTTGCGCAGGGCCTGACGCACCTCGACGATGCGATCGGTCAAATCGGCGTGTGTCTCGATGACGACAGTGGAGCGCAATGCCATGTCGAGAATGTCCTGAGAAATCAGAACGGCATCAAGGACCGGGCGCACAACCTTGAAGAGATCGTCAGGCCCCGTCACGCCCGCGGAGACATAATCCACCCAGTCGCTGTTAACGTCGAGTTCGGGATTGCCCGCACGGCGCGCTTCGTTGATGTTCCATCTGTTCTTGGCGGCTTTCGCTCCCTCGTACTCAACCGTGGTCAAGGGCGCATGCTTGAGGCCATAAAGCAGATTGTCCCGCAAGGTTCCGGAGAAGAAATAAGTATCGGACGCCGCATAGGCGATGCGGCGGCCGGTTACTGATTCTGGCAGTTCGAGGATGTCTTTGCCATCGATGGTGATGCGGCCCTGCTCGGGCCAGATAAGGCGGGCAAAGGCCTCGGCGAGGGCCTCAGCCCCGCTTCCGCTGTTGCCGACGATTGCGGCGGTTTCGCCCGGTTTGATCTCCAGCGTGACATGTCTGAGCAAGGGCGCACCGCTGTCGTCGGAAAGTGTCAGGTTGACGGCGTGCAGCGAATGCTCAAGACGGTTGACGGGATCGGGGGCAAGAGCCTGAATTTTCGGATCAACGAGCATATCGACGTTGAATTGTTCGACCACCTGGTTGTACTTGACCTGGACATCCTGACGGGCCTGGTCCCAATCGATCAGCTCTTTCAACGGCCCCGGGAGATCCTTGTAGGCATTGATCACGGCAACAAGCTGGCCGATATCGAGTCTTCCTTGCAACGCCAGAAAACCGCCGATCGAATAAAATAGAAACGGGGTGACCTGTGCGAGGAAATTGTTGATGAATTTGACCAGGAACTTCCATTGATAGAGATCGTACCGGATCGAGAAGATAAGGCCCAAACGCGACGCGATATCGGCCCGTTCGAAGTTCGACGTGTCGTTACCGTGAATGGTACCAATGCCGTCGACTATCTCACCAACACGGCCAGACAATTCCCGCGCTGTGAGCTGACGTTGACGTCCGAGTTCAAGCAAGCGTTTTCGCATGCGGGGAATCACGACGCCCTGGACCGCGACAATTCCTGCAGCGATCATACCAAGCCAGAAATTCTGCATGATGATGAAGACGAGGGCAGTGATAGCTTGTCCGCCTAGCAATGCCGGTTGAACGAAGGCATCCCCGGTAAAGCCGCCCATAGGTTCTACTTCGTCCTTGATCATCGTCGCAATTTCAGCGGATTTTACCCGCTTGAATTGCGCTGGTGGAAAGCGCAGCACGCGATCAATCAACTCGAAGCGAATTCGTCGCAACATGCGTTCGCCGAGACGGCCCTTGTAGGTGTTGATATAAAGCTTGAACAAACCGTTGATGATGACGAGCAGCAGGAAAACCAGGCTTAATGCCATCAATGTCTGGAAACGGGTAAGCTCAAGGCCATCGAAAAACACCACCTTGCCGAGCGCGGGGAGGTCGTATTCGAGATGCATGAAGGTGCGCGTCGCGCCGGGTGTCTCGAACCCGTTACCCTGGATGGGACCGTTGACGATCTGTTTTGGCAGATCGAAAGACATGAAATACGGAATCATCGAGACAGCTACGACGAACAGAATCCATATCTGCTGCAGCCGCGTGTTCGACCAGATATAGCGTGTTAGACTTGTTTCCATGGGCGACCAGGGGCTGCGAATTCAGCAGGAATTTCAAATACTGAAACGTTTGAAGAGTACATGGACGAACTCCATGATTGAATCGTCCCAGCCTACAGCATCAGCTTGGTGAAGGCTATATGACATGGGTAGGGAACATAGCGCTGTCAACCAGAGGTGTTGGTGTTTAATTTCAGCAAGCTTGGAGGATCAGCGCAGTGCCGTCGCTGAGGAATACTGCTTGACTAGAGGAGACTCCGTAACACCCCAGCCGTGCGCTCGGCACCATTCAGATCGAGCCTATGTGACGATGGCTTTGGCTGTGCCAACGCGGCTTCTAGGGCACTGCCGAGAATATCCGCGTTGAGGCCGTTTTCGGGCAAGGCGATGGCGAGGCCGAGGGCTTCCAATCGTGCGGCCCGCACGCTCTGTTCAGTTTCGCCTGCGGAAGCGAAGGGAACAAGGATGGAACGGCACCGCGCGCGCAGAATATCGCATACCGTATTGTAGCCCGCCTGCGAAATCGAAAGCTCGGCTCCTTTGAGCAATGATGGAAAATCCTGGCGGAAACGGACGACGCTCACATTGCGGGGTGCATCTGCCAACAAGGCATTAAAATCGCGTTCCGGCAGGTTGGGTCCGGTGATCAGGCACCACGATCCCCGGAATGCCGATTGCGTTGCCACTTCCAGACTTGAGCGGATCAGGGCGAGCCCCACTGCGCCGCCACCGGCAGACACAACGATATCAAAGACTTCCGAAGGTTCTGCTGGGTCAGGACCCGCAACCAGACCGGTATAGATAATCTTGCCAGCGATCTTCCTTGCGAGCGGAAACGTATCGGCAAGCGTTGCAAATGACGGGTCTCCGTGCACCAGGATATGGTCGAAGTGTGCGTTGATAATGCTAACCGTCTCTTCGTCGCGCCCGGGCTTCGTGCGCTCCTGCAGGATATCACGAACTGAGCTCAGAAGCTTTGGCCGCGGCGACGTTGCCTTGATGGCACCCAGCAATGGCAGAAGTTCGAAACGCATCTGCCTGCGCCCAAAAGGGAACGCTTCCGTGATGACGATAGATGGGCTGATTTGGTGAAAGGCTTCGAGCAAGAGATCGCGGCGGCGAGCCAGGAATTCATCGTCAACCGAATTAGCAAACGCATCTGCCAGACCTGAAAATCCAGCATTGTCCGCAACAAGTGTGGGCAACGCGACAAATTTGACATCCGATCCTGGAAAACCCGGAACCTTCGATCCCCCTGTTACAAGCGTGACGTCGAACTTGTCAGCGGCGAGCTCCGAGGCGACGCGGCTGGCGCGGGCAAGGTGACCTATGCCAAGAAGATGCTGGACGTAGAAAAGGACGCGCGGTTTGCTCATGGTTTTTGCCATTCGCTTTCAAAAAGCCGGGTCAATTGGCGGATACTTGAATTGTGGTCGAAGTGTTCGCGTACCCGTTTTTCGGCGGCCTTGCCCAAGCGGTATCGAAGGTCAGGTTCGCGGATCGCCCGTTCAAGTGCAACCGCCAGCAGTCGGGGATCTTCCGGAGGGACGACGAAACCGTTTTCTCCGCCGGTCAAAAGCTCGGGTATGCCGGAAATATTCGTCGAGATGCAGACAAGGTTTTGACTGGCGGCTTCAAAAAGGACATTGGGCAAGCCGTCGCGGTCTCCATCTGCCGCGACCCGGCAAGCCAGGGCAAATATATCGGCGCTGCGATAGTGGCCAAGGACATCCTCCTGCGCAAGCGCGCCTTTCCAGGTGATGCGCTCCGCGATGCCGAGCTTGTCGGCAAGGGGTTTTAATCGCGCCAGTTCGTCGCCCCCGCCAATATGAACAAACCTCCAGTGTAGACGGGCAGGCAGAAGCGCCAGTGCTTGCAAGAGGATGTCATAGCCCTTCTTCGGCACGGCACGGCCGACGCTCAATATCTGCACGGGATTCGAGGCGTCCGAACCGTCGCGGCTCGGACGGACGCCGGAGAAATATCCGAAGCGGGCAAGATCAAGACCATGATAACTCAGATGCACCTGCTCTTTTCGGTTTGTCAGCTCACGCATATGGTCGAAGCCAGCGCGCGTGCAGGTGACGCTCCAGCGCGCCGCGCCGAGTTTCTCGATCAGTTCCCAGTCGGGGGAGGTCCATATGTCCTTGGCATGGGCCGAACAGGTCCAGGGCACATCGGTCATGATGCTGGCATAGCGTGCGACGGAAGCCGGCGTATGGATAAAATGGGCATGCAGCCATTCACCTTTGTCCGGCCATTCATGGACAAGGACAAGTGCCTGGCCGAGACGGCGGATGCGGTTGCGCGAAATATCGCGACGCAGGTCTTTCCAGAACCGCAGGAGAAGCGGCCTGAAATTGGGTTTCTTCCGCGCTGCCATGAGGGCACGGAACACGCGAATTGGTTCTTCGTGGAGATATTCGGGCAGATAGACGACACGCGCCTTGATCTCATCGTGGATTGGATGGCGCTTCTTGTCCGTCGGCTTACGCATGGAGATCAGTGTCAGGTCGAAGCCTGCCCGCTCCAGTCCGAGCAGTTCCTGTGCGATGAATGTTTCCGAAAGGCGCGGATAGCCCTTCAGAATCACCAATGTCTTGAGGCGTATTGACAAGCTATTCTCTTATTCCGCGACTGCGGGCAATGGCTGTTCGCGTTCGTCCAGCCAGTCGCCGACGATCTCGGAAATATGCACGAGACCCTCCAGCCGCATGCCTTCACCCTTGCCGGTTTGCGATGGCGGGGGACGGTCCGGCAAGCGCTTGAGCACCTCTGCAAAGCGCAAGGGGTCCTCGGCTTCCTCTGGCAGCAGCATTTCGATGAGACCGAGTTCGGCGGCGCGTGTGGCCCGGATCAGTTGCTCTTCGCGTGGCAGGACGCGGGGGACGATCAGCGCCGGCTTGTCGAAAGACAGAATCTCGCAGTAGGTGTTATAGCCGCCCATGGCGACAACGGCCTTTGCACCCGCGATCAATTCTTCCATGCGATTATCGAACTCGATAACCTGGATGTAGGGAATTTTGCCGCCCTTCTTCACCAGTTTTGCCCGCTGCTTCGCCGGCATATACGGGCCGAGCACTATGAATGCCTTGTGCTGAAGGGTCGGATCCTGCTGATAGGCGTGGATGACATTGTGCACGAGGTCGGCCCCATCGCCACCGCCGCCCGTAGTCACCAGAATATAATCGCCCTCGGGAACATGGGTTGGGGTGTTGTCGTTCGACAGGCTCCGTTGCAGGAAGCCGACAAATTTCATCTTGTCGCGTAGGGTGACCGGCACATCCAGGTCGATGAGCGGATCGTAGAAATCCGGCGGGCCATAGACCCAAACCGTGTCGTAGAACTGATCGATCTTGCGCATCACGTTGTTGTTCTTCCACTCGGCCTCGAGCAGATGCGGCGCGTCCATGACCTCTCGCAGGCCAAGGACAAGTGTCGTGCCGCGAGATTTAAGATAGGCGAGGGTTTCTTCCACTTCGCCTTTCAGCCCCATCGGTTCCTTATCAACGATAAAAATATCCGGTTGAAAAGTCTCGGCCGTATGCCGGATGATCGACTGGCGCATCTTCAGTGTTTCATGCAGATCGATGTGGCGTGCAAGCGAAGTGTATTCGCCATTGCGAAGCTTGATCACGCTCGGCACCTTCACGAAATCGACGCGGGCGCGATAATCGAACGCGCCCGCGATAGTTGCGCCGGATATAATCAGGATATTGAGCCCGCGGTAGTCCTCGACAAGCGAATGGGCAATCGTCCTGCACCGCCGCAAATGGCCAAGGCCGAAGGTGTCGTGGCTATACATCAAGATCCGGGCATCTTCGAAACGCCGCATCATGGTCAAAACCCCTTGTTTTGCGGGTTGACCCGCGCAGTGCATTCGAAACGATGGTGAGAATGCGAACTCATCGGATTCTCGTTTCCCTTATCTGTAGGGATCGGCTGCGTCACGCAACCCATCTCCCAAGAAATTGAACGCCAGGATAACAAGTATGACAGGAATCATCGGAAACAGCAGCCAAGGATAAAAGGCGATGACACTAACGCTGCGTGCTTCAGTCAATAGGATACCCCAACTGGTGATAGGGGGCCTGAGGCCAAGCCCAAGGAAACTCAGTGCGGTTTCTCCGAGGATCATCCCAGGTATGGAAATGGTGGCCGTGGCGATCAGATGCGACATAAAGCCGGGCACCAGATGCCGCCCGATAATCCGGCCGCTCCTGGCACCCATCAACTGCGCCGCGAGCACGTAGTCTTCCTCCCGCAGCGAAAGCAGTTTGGAGCGCACGGAACGAGCGAGCCCGGTCCAGTCCAGCATGCCGAGGATGATGGTGATGCCGAAATAGATCAGGATAGGACTCCACGTCACCGGCATGATAGCCGCCAATGCCATCCATAGCGGCAGGCTAGGCAATGATTGCAACACTTCGATGACGCGTTGCACCAGCAGATCGAACAAACCGCCATGATAGCCTGCAAGTCCGCCGATGACGATGCCGAGAACGAAACTGATGGTTATGCCGATGAGCCCGATAGTCAGCGATATGCGCGCACCATAGATGATGCGGGATAACACGTCACGGCCGAGACGATCAGTGCCGAGCAAGAACATCTGGCCATCCTTCGCCGGGCAGACAAGATGGACATTACCCTCGATCAGGCCCCAGAAGCGGTAACTGTCACCACGACAAAAGAAACGAAGCGGTTCAACATCGTTGCGATCATTTGTGTAGATACGCTTGAGCGACCCCATATCAAGTTTCATTTGCCGGCCATAAACAAAGGGTCCAACAAACTGTCCGTCGTGGAACAGATGCACCCGCTGTGGCGGCGAATGGATAAAGTCGACGTTACGGGTGTGCAAGTTGTAAGGTGCCAGGAATTCGGCAATAACGATCATGCCGTAAAGCAAGAGCAAGAATATGCCTGATGCCAAGGCAAGCTTGTGCCGCTTGAATTTCCACCACATCAAACGTGTCTGCGATGCAAGATGGATTTTCGCCTGCGCGTCCGTCATCACCTCGACCGACATCGGATCGAACGGGGCGTTGGAAACATAATGTTGCAGGGGCGCGCCGGGCGAAGGAAGCGGTGCCGTCACTTTGTACTCCTGCCTTGCAAGCGAATGCGCGGATCAAGAAAGGCAAGCGCAATATCGGATATGAGCACACCGATAACCGTCAGGAATGCGAGGAACATCAAAAAGGAGCCGGCGAGGTACATATCCTGGCTTTGCAGGGCCTTGATGAGCATCGGGCCGGTCGTTTCAAGTGAAAGGACGATTGCGGTGATTTCAGCGCCGGAGATGATCGACGGCAAAATGGAACCAATATCGGAAACGAAGAAGTTCAGCGCCATTCGAAGCGGGTACTTGACCAGCGTACGGAACGGATGAAGCCCTTTGGCGCGCGCCGTCATCACATATTGCTTTTGTAACTCGTCCAAAAGGTTGGCGCGCAAACGCCGGATCATGCCGGCTGTGCCAGCGGTGCCAACAATAATTACTGGAATCCATAGATGGGAGAGAATAGACCGCGCTTTTTCCCAGCTCATCGGTTCGTTCAGAAATTTCTGATCCATCAGATGGCCAATCGATGTACCGAACCAGATATTGGCGAAGTACATCAGTATAAGCGCCAGCATGAAATTGGGGATAGCAATGCCGAGAAGCCCGAACAAAGTAAGGCCGTAGTCGCTCCAGCTGTATTGATGCGTGGCCGAGTACATGCCGATAGGAAAGGCGATTACCCAAGTAAACAGGATAGTGACAAAAGAGACGAGGATTGTCAGCCACATCCGTTCTCCCACCACCTCGCTCACGGGCAGCTGGTACTCGAAGGAATAGCCGAAATCACCCTGCAGCATGCCGCCTAGCCAATAGAAATATCGCAACACCGGCGGTTGGTCGAAACCGTATTGATGCCGCAGTTCCTCAATCTCCTGCAGATTGACGGTTTCACCCTGGGCACGAAGCTCCGCAATCTGGCTTTCGAAGAAATTGCCTGGCGGCAACTCGATAATGGTAAAGACCAGGGCCGAGATGACCAATAGGGTGGGGATCATCGCAGCAATACGCCAAAGTATATAACGCAGCATTTCTTTAGACCTGCTCCCCGCTCAGCCAGAAAGTATCAGGCATGTAAATGCCGAGATAGGATGTGGGATCAAATCCGTAGAGGCCCTTTTCGGGAACGTTCTGCAAACGTGATGTACGCACGATCGGTTGCAGCGTGCCATTCACAAGCCCGATCGAAAATACCTGCTGGGTATAGATGGCCAGCATCTGCTGCCAGATTTCAGTGCGCTCCGCCAGGTGCGCGGATCGCTGCCAGCGCCGCAAAAGCTCGGTAAGCTCGATCGCTTCAGGAAGATCCGCTGCCTTGCCCTGGCTGCCATGCGACAGGTAATGCATTCCCCAGAGCGGCCATTGCAGCTGATCGTCCATGGTGGGCGCCAGCTGTCCCGGGTTCATGTCGGCAGTTGCAACGCCGTTGTCCATGCCATACCAGATTGACATCATGATGCGTCCGCCCATAGCACGGCTGCGAAAGATGTCGCGCTGGGAGGTGCGAATGAACAGCGCGATTCCGATCTTGCGCCAGTGATCCGTGACGAGTTCAAGCACATCCGTATCCACAGAGCTCTCGCCGGGTGTCTCGATGGTGATCTCGGCTAGCCGGCCGTCCGGGAGGAGGCGAATGCCGTCCTCATCGCGATTTTGCAGTCCGGCCTCGTCAAGGAGCGCGTTGGCCTGTTCCGTGTCGTGATTGATCCACGCATTGGCATATTCGGGCTTGAACAGAGGACTTTCGGGCAAAAGTGTATCAGCACTGGGAACACCGAGACCGTAAAATACCGCCATATTGATTTCATGCCGGTCGATGGCAAGCGACAAAGCCCGTCGCACCCGCACGTCGCGGAACAGCTCTCGCCAGACGTCATCGCCGCAATTGAGATTGGGCAGGATTGCGACGCGCGAGCCACGAGTCATTTTCCACAAATCGACCTTCACAGGATAGCGGTCTTCCGCGTCCTTCAGAAAGGTGTAATCGGCAAAATCAATGCCTGTTGCCTGCAGATCACTTTCTCCCGCCCCCGTTTTCGCCGGAATAATGGAGGATGAACTGACATTGAGTACGAAGCGGTCGATATAGGGCAGTTGACGGCCGTTTTCGTCGACGCGGTGGAAGAACGGGTTGCGTTCGAAGATGAATTGCTCCGCCGGTGGCGCTGTCATGTTTCGCCAAGGATCAAGCGTCGGCAGCTTGGGATTTTCCGGCCGGTACGTTCGTGACATCTTGATATGAAGGTCGGCCCACTTTTTGACGCGGTTTTCTTTCATCAGGGCCGAAAGCCGGAACTCGTCTTGATACTCCTTGTGGAACTGCTTGAGATAGGCTGATGGCCCGACGAGGACCAATGGCTGCGGCCCGGCGAGATTTGGCAGGAAGTCCGGATTTGGCTTGTCCCAGGAGTAGCGAATGGTCCATTCATCGAGAACTTCGAAGCGTGGCAGATTTCCATCGACACGCAACACCATGGAGCCGCCGCCAGGTGTCAGATCCTTGTTGAGCAGAACGTCTTCCCACCAATAGCGGAAATCATCGACGGTAAATGGCGATCCGTCCGACCATTTGTGGCCTTCGCGGAGTGTGAAAGTGAAGACGGTATCATTGTCGGACTGAAAGCCCTCAAGAATATCAGGCTGGAAAACCAGACGTTCGTCATAGCCAATCAACCGCGCATAACCATAAATGGTCATGAACCGTATGTCTTTGGCACTGCCAATGATCGTGCGAACGGTTCCGCCATATTGTCCGGGGGTTCGTCCCATTGCCTTGAGGTGCACAATGCGTGGCCGCTTTGGCAGTCTTTGGGGAAGGGGAGGCAAACTGCGGGCACGCAATTGATCCGCAAGATATTCCGGCTCAATATCACGATCGGCCGCATTTGCCATATCCGGCAGCATCGCGCAACCCAAAGCCCCGAGGCCAAAAGTACCAAGAACAGTACGGCGCGTTACCACGAACGTAACTCCCTTGCATCGGCATTGCGGTGCGCCAGGACGAGATGGCCGCCACCAAGATCGGCTGGAGCCAGTGTCTCGCTGTCGCCATCACCGGCGAACTGAGCACCCCAGGAATGTTGGTCCGAAGCGCCGCCCATCTTCAATGTTTCGAAGTCAAGCGGCCTGTCCAGATCGGGGAAAGGCACAGCGGCCAACAGCGAGCGAGTGTAGGGATGAACCGGGTCACGAAGTATTATTTCGCGCGGTGCTATCTCGACAATCCGACCGCCACACATGACGGCAATCCGGTCTGCCATATAGTCGACGACGGCCAGATTGTGGGAAATGAACAGATAGGTCAGCCCGAGTTCCTTCTGCAGGTCCTTGAGAAGATTGAGAATCTGCGCCTGAACTGAAACGTCAAGCGCCGAGACAGGTTCATCGCAGATCAGCAGCTGCGGCCCGAGCGCAAGAGCACGGGCGATGCCTATGCGCTGGCGCTGGCCGCCGGAAAAACTGTGTGGATAGCGGTTGAGATAACGCTGGTCGAGGCCAATGGCCTGCATCAGCGCGCGTACCTTCTCCAGACGATAAGCATTGTCGCCAAGTCCATGGATCTCCAGCGGTTCACTAAGAATGTTCTGCACTGTCATGCGCGGTGAGAGCGAAGAGACCGGATCCTGGAACACCATCTGGATGCGGGTGCGCAACTCCATGAGCTCGTCGCCCTCTGCCTTCAGAACATTGATCTTACCCCTGCCGTCATCGAAGGTGACGGATCCGCTGTCGGGCGTGATTGCGCGCATCAATATTTTACTGACCGTGGTTTTACCGCTACCGCTCTCGCCGACAAGACCGAGGCATTCGCCGCGCCTTATATCGAAGCTGATGCCGTCGATGGCTTTCACCAAGGTTTTATCCTGCTTGCCAAACAAACCCGATTTGCGAATGCCATAGGCCTTCACCAGGTCGCGAACGGAAAGAAGAATTTCCGGCGCGTTTTCGATCTGCTTTTTCTTTGCCCACAACGTGTTCGCATTGACGGGAACCTCGCGCAGTGCCTTCAAGCGTTCACCAGGCTTCATGTCGAAATGCGGTACGGCAGCCATGAGGCCTTTCAGATAGGGATGCTGCGGCCTACGGAAGATAGCGTCGACGGGCCCGGCCTCCATGATCTCACCGTGATAGATGACCACCACCTCGTCGGCCATATTGGCGACGACGCCGAGATCATGGGTGATGAGCAGCATCGCCATGTTGAGCTTGTGCTGGAGATCGCGCAGCAATTCGAGGATCTGCGCCTGGATCGTCACATCGAGCGCCGTCGTCGGCTCATCGGCGATGAGCAGAGCAGGACGGCAGATGAGCGCCATGGCAATCATGGCACGCTGGCGCATACCGCCAGAAAGCTCGAACGGATACATGTCATAGGTGCGACTTGGCTTGGCAAAGCCGACGAGACCAAGCATTTCTTCGGTTTTTGCCCGGCGTTCGTCCTTTGTTGCGTCGGTGTGGATCGCCAGGACTTCGCTGATCTGATTGCCAACGGTGTGGAGCGGCGACAGCGATGTCATCGGCTCCTGAAAGATTTTCGCCATGCGGCTGCCGCGCAACGCCCGGATTTCAGGCCCATCCCGCGACAATTGCAGAATATCCGTGCTTCTGCCGTCGATTGGATCGGTGAACAATATTTTCCCGGTGACCTTTGCCGTATTGGGCAGGATACCCATGACCGACTGACTGATAACAGACTTTCCCGAACCAGACTCACCGACGAGAGCAGTTACTTTTCCCGGAAGAACCCGCAGATTTGCGCCCTTGACGACTTGCAAACGTCCGCCAAGCATCGAAAACGAAATGCCCAGATTTTCGATACGCAACAGATCAGAATCCGACTTCATGCCAGTCAATTGTTCCCTCGGAGCCTTGTTCGTTGCTCACTTGAATTTGAACCTATCGCACGGCATTGGGGGAGTCTAGCTGGCTCTATGTGACGATAGCATCGCATACCTTTGGAGGAGGCTATGCAATAATGAACTTTGCGATGGAATTCAAAGCGGTAAGGCGTGTTGGAGATTTGAGATCCAAGAAATCAATCAAGGCGTGGGACAAACCCCGGCGCCAAGCACGTCTTCGCAGCGCGGTGAACGGCGGAAATTATCATAATAAAGTGTCCACTCGGTCTTGTCGGCAGCTCTATAAGGGCCAAATTTGAAATACTGATTTTTACCAAGACCTTTGTCGCCGTGACCGATATGCCCCTTGACTGTCACGATCCATTTCTTGTTGGCGAAAATCTCGATATGGCCGGACCCGTCAGGGCCAGGCTTGGTGTAAATAGCGAAATCAATCCAGCCGGAATCTGGAGAAGGCAGCTTGTTGCCGTGGTCGGTCACGGTGATCGCATCGGTGCAGCTATTGAACTGGCTACCGTCCTGCGGCGTCCAGTTCTCGTCGGTCGCTATCAGCGCACGCATTTGGTCTGTGTCCGGTCGGAACCAGACCGGCGTTTGGTTGTTTCCACAGGCCTGGACAGTACTCGCCCCTTCCGCTTTGGCAGGGGCGACATAATTCGTTTCGACGGTCGCGAACAGCTTGCCCTGGTTCAAACGTAGCGCCAGGAAAGGGCTAAAATCACCGACAGCGTCGGGCCCGATCTCACGCTTCCATTGTGCGATGAGATATCGATGATCACCTTCTGGGATTGGATCGGCGAATTTGACAGCAAAACCATACCAAACACCCTCAGTGTAGGGCACACGACGGTCGGTTCTCTCCCATATCTCTGCCCGTTCGCTGCAGTTCTGTTTGACGTTTGGACAAAATGGCTTGACGCTCAACTTCAGCGCGCCAGCGCCAGTCTGCGTGACGGCGGACTGGAACTCGAAAGAACCCGCGCGCTGCTCGAAATTCTTGCGGTAGTAAAGTCCGCCGCCTGCCGCAAAATCCTTGCCATCGAAACCGTCGAAAAGCGTGTCGCCTCCTGGCTCGGCTGCCGCACCAGATAGGTTGAGAGTTGCGGCAAGGAGAGCCATTGCGATGATCTTTCCTGTCATTGCATGAATTTGTCTATCATGGGCCGCCGCTCCTGGGTCCTGGTATCGCGGTGCAACAGCATAACCTGTTCTGCATCTGACAGGCCATCATAGGTGACCTGATCATAGGCGTCGTCCAGCTGGCCTGTCTGCTCAGAAGATTTTGGCAATAGAACAGTGACTTTCTGTCCAACACCGCGCAATTTTTCCTCGCCCAGGGTAACCCAGTCGCCACCACAATAGGTGGCAAACGCCTGACTGGCGATAACCTCGCGCGAATATTTCTTGGTGAGGCCCTGTAAGCGCTGTACTTCGTTTACAGCAGAGCCGAAAGCCGAGAACGTCAAGCGGTCCTTCAGACCAACATTCCCAAACATGACGTTACCAACGTGCAGGCCGATGCCATAACGAATATCTCCAAGACCATCCTTGCGCCGCTCCTCGTTGAGTTCAGCGACGCGTGCCTGCGCCTTGAACACCGCATTGAGCGCGGTTTGACAGGCGATCTTCGACGGATCCTTATGACGACCGCAAGGATAGACCGCGAGAAAGCCGTCGCCCATAAAGCTGAGAATTTCGCCACCACCCCGATTGAACGGGGCTGCAATAGCATCAAAAAAATGATTGAGTGTATCGATATATGCCTGGCGGCCCTCTTTCTCGGCCAGGACGGTGGACTCGCGCATATCACCCATGACGAGAGCGGCCCGGATTGTATCGCCATCACCACGTCGGATCTGGCCGTTCAGGACACGCTTGCCGGCATTGCCACCGAGGTATGTGGTCAGCATGTTATCCGCAAGTTTGCCGAGGACCGCCATTTTGGCGGCGACTGCCAGATGGTTCTGCAATCGCAGAAGCGCCGCGATCATGGCATCGCTAAACCCTTCCTTGCTGTCTGTTGACCAGGAACCCATCATGCCTTGCGTCGACTGACCGCCAAAAGGCTGCAAGAAAGCGAGATAATCGGTGACGCCCTCCTGTTTCAACTCGTCAAGGACGGGGAATTCGAATGGTCCATCCACATCGATGCGTCGCCGCAAATGCTCCAAATTATTGCTAAGGAGATAGAAATAGGGGCTCAACAGGAAGCGTTCAGGCTTTCCGGCTGGGTCGTGCCGGTAACCTTCCACGCTCATACCACTCGCGCGCTTCCAAGTGAATCCCAACGCATCGTAGAGCGGATGCAGCATTGAGAACGAGAGATTGACGCGCGCGATCGGCAGGCCCGCCGCTGCGATACGTTCGCAAAAGCCGCGTACAATAGTCTCCAGATTGTCGCCGGCAAGCGAAGTTTGCGTGAGCCAGTCGGCTACCTTGTCGAGAAGTATGCTGGATACATCAAATTGGGTCGTGCTCATCCGTCGTCCTTGCAAATGCGAGCCACGTCCACTTTCCCGCACCCAGTCGCCCCTTGAGCAAGCGTGATCAACCGCACGAACGTGTCAGAGAGCGGGAGGAAGATGAGCGAATCGGATAGTCGTGTCAACGTCGGAGACAGGCACCGGCCCGATACAGCTCAAGCGGGTAGTTCGGCGGGGAAGTCCTCTATCAGTCGTTGTTTTCATTTCTCAAATGGGCATGTCGCCCCCTTGAAACAATAGGCGATTGTCACTTGATCGTGAGTTACCTGTCGACGAACGGGCGGCTTGGTTTCTTGAAGAGATAGTTCGCGGTCGTCGACGCTTGACAGCCAACGTCGTAGCGGCCATCTAAAACCGACCTGATGGCCGGCAGCGGCGCTAGTACAAGAGAGAATATATTGGCTTCGTCCCCGTTTTCCGAGCTTTCGGGTAAAATCTCAACACGGCAGGCCCGCGCCGGTGTCATAGGGCTTGGCTACGTCGGATTGCCTCTTGCGATCACGCTTGCGCGCAGCGGTTTTGCCGTGACCGGTTTCGATATCGATCCGGGCAAGAAAGTAGCGCTCGATGCGGGGCACTCCTATATCGAAGCGGTGACGAACGATGCTCTCAAAAGCGAGGTAGCAGCGAAAAGGTTTCGCGCGACAATCGACTTTTCCGAGCTTGCAAAATGCGATGTCATCATCATCTGCGTGCCCACGCCGCTGACGAAACATCGCGACCCGGATCTTTCTTTTGTCGAGGCGACTTGCCGCTCGATTGCGGCGGCCCTGCGCCCCGGCCAACTGATCGTGCTTGAGTCGACGACCTATCCCGGCACGACCGATGAGGTGGTCAAGACGATCCTCGAGAAAACCGGTCTCAAATCCGGCACGGACTTTTTCCTCGGATTTTCGCCTGAGCGTGAAGATCCTGGCAATCGTGACTTCCAGACTGCCACGATTCCGAAAATCGTTGCGGGCGACGGCGAGAAGGCACGCGAGTTGATGCAAGCTTTTTATGGTGCGGCGGTAGAAACCGTGGTGCCGGTTTCATCGAATGCGACGGCAGAAGCGGTCAAGCTCACAGAAAACATCTTTAGGTCGGTCAACATCGCTCTCGTCAACGAACTCAAGGTCGTCTACGCGGCGATGGGAATTGATATCTGGGAGGTCATTGAAGCCGCGAAGACCAAGCCTTTTGGCTATATGCCCTTCTATCCCGGGCCGGGGCTCGGAGGCCATTGCATTCCCATCGATCCGTTCTATTTGACGTGGAAGTCGCGTGAACATGAACTACCGACACGGTTTATCGAGCTGGCTGGCGAAATCAATTCCGCCATGCCGCGCCATGTCGTAGGCAAGCTTGCGGAGGCGCTCGATATTCGGGCAGGCAAGGCGCTCAGCCGTTCACGTATTCTTGTCATGGGACTGGCTTACAAGAAGAACGTGCCGGATATCCGCGAGAGCCCGTCTTTGCGATTGATTGAGATCATCGAGGAACGTGGAGGAACCGCCGATTATCATGATCCCTTCGTTGACGAAATCCCGACAACCCGTGAATACATGATGTTGAAGGGGCGCAGGTCGGTGGATTTGGACGAGACTTCGATCAGATCCTACGACGCCATTCTGATCTCGACCGATCATGATCGCGTCGACTACGCCGCTCTCGCGAGATGGGCACCTCTCATCCTCGATACGCGGAATATTTTCACCAGGCTGGGACTGATGGCCGAGCATGTTGTAAAGGCGTAACCGGTCGACGTCCTAGGTTGTGTTGACAAAGTGGATTCCCAAATCAGCTTCGGTATGATTCAAGGCTGCCTTTTAGGAGGTAGCTTTGGCTCGCGGAGACCTGACAGATGCCGAGTGGCGGATTATTGAAACGCTTCTGCCTGCAGAGCGTGGGAGGAAGTCCCGTCCAGCCCAGGATAATCGGCGCTTTCTGAACGGGATGCTGCACGTCCTGCGTGTTGGCTGCCCTTGGCGCGACATGCATGAACGCTATGGCAAATGGAACTCCGTCTATGTCCGCTTCCGGCGCTGGGCAGAGCAAGGCGTCTGGGAAGCATTGCTCGAGACCCTTGTCGAACTTGGGGCGGCCGACGACTGGCAGCATATGATCGACAGCACCACGGTCCGGGGCCATTCACAGGCTGCTGGTGCTAAAGGGGGACTCATAAGGAGGCTTTTGGTCAATCACGTGGCGGCTTTACGTGCAAAATCCACGCCCGCACAGACGGTCAGGGCCGCCCTCTTGGCTTTGTCCTGACGGGCGGACAAGTCTCTGATTACACCGCGGTTCCCGATCTGCTGGCAATGCCAGTCAACAGACCCAAGCTGTTCCTCGCCGACAAGGGCTATGATGCAGATGGGGTGCGCGAGAAACTGCTCATCCAAGGCATTTGGCCTGTCATTCCTCCAAAGGCCAATCGGAAAAATCCGCCCGTCTGCGATTTCAGAGCTTACAAGGACCGCAATCGTATCGAGCGCATGTTCAACAGGCTAAAACAGTTTCGCCGGATCGCAACTCGATACGACAAAACCAGACGCTCGTTTGGCGCTTTCCTTGCCCTAGCCGCCGCAAAGATTTGGCTCCCATATTTTGTAATGCTACGCTAACTCCCGATTGCCCCATAAACTATATCCAATGTTCTTGCCGTCATTATAGCTATAAGTAGGATCATCAGCAGCATAAGACGGTTGGAATATATGTATATTTTCGAAACATTGGGTTTATTATAACGCTTATCCCGGTTGCTCAGGTTGTATGGCCTGCTGCCGGTATTTGGCGCGCCATGAAGGGTCTATTCCCTACGCGCTGGAGGCACGACCGACCTCCCTCGATCCAGAAGTTCATGGCTGACTTCTCGGACGACTGCGCAAGTATCTGTTCAAGAAACGCTGGCCAGAGGGATTCGAATGCCCGCGTTGCACCCACAGGAAGGGATGGCGTCTCGAGTCGCGGCCGTGGCTGTGGGAATGTTCAGCTTGCGGCCGCCAGACATCGTTGATTGCCGGCACCGTGATGCACGACCTATCTGACCTCTTGCCGCTGCCGCCTCTTACACGCCAATCCTACGCGCTCATCTCTGTATGCCGCATGTCGCGTGCTGGGGGGCTACCAAACAAACGGCCATATTCGGGGTGAACTGCTGTACGCTTTCGTAACCAACGGCAAACGCCGTTGAGCTTATGCTCATGCCATCTGCCAGCATCCGTCTGCGCGCCTCGATCAGGCGCAAGTGCTTTTGGAACTGCAATGGCGATAGAGTGGTGATTTCGCGAAAATGTTGGTGGAACGATGAGGTACTCATGCCCGCCGCAGCAGCTAACTCTTCTACGCGTATAGGTCTGGCATAATACTGTCTGATCATTGAGACGGCGCGCGCGACGCGTTGTGCGTGGCTGTCAGTGATGCCGAGACGGCGAATTGCCGTGCCATGCTTACCTGTCAGCAGCCAGAAATGGATTTCGCGAAGAAGTTGTTTTCCCAGCATTGGCAGCGCTGCGGGTCGGTCCAAAAGCCGCATCAAGCGCAGTGCCGCATCGGAAACATCTTCATCTGTTGGTTCGATCCGCACGGGGCTGTCGTCCCCATCGGGAATGGCCGCGATCTCGACTGAAAGTTCTCGCACCAAGGCTGGGTCGAGTTCAAGCACCAGCGAATAATACGGCGCAGCGGGGCTTGCCTGTATGATCTGGCTGACCGTGGGAACGTCTGCCGAGATCAACAGCGACTCGCCTGGCCCGAATTCGAAACTGTCGGCCCCCATCGAAACGCGTTTCCTGCCTTGCAGCAGTATTGCCACCAGCGGTTTGTTGACAGCGACTTGCAGTTCGTCTGTCTGAATCGCGCGTATCGCGGCCATCCCGGGAATGGGAGTCGGGGCAGCGCCGAAATGGTCGGCATGAGCGTCGGCGTATCGCCGCACAAGATCCAGCAGGTTTCCTGTCATGCCATAAGAATGGAACTTGTCGTAGCTTCAGGCAAGGAGATATCTGGCATCAGGCAAGGTAATTCGACGTTTTCCGCACGACAACGAGTATGGTCAACGCTACATTTGTAGGATCAGGCAAAGTAGCGCGAGGAACGGGCAACACGAGACGCAGCATTTACTCCATCTTCCCGACATCACTTTTGATGAAAGGAAACTACTATGACCAGCATCTCTCTCGTAACAGGCGCAAACCGCGGCCTCGGACGAAACACGGCCATCAGCATCGCCAGACTTGGCGGGGACGTAATCATTACCTATCGCGGCAACGACGTTCAGGCCCGTGAAGTGGTGGCCGAGATCGAGGCTCTAGGTCGCAGGGCGATCGCGCTACAACTCGACATCGCCAGAATCGACAGCTTCCCCGTCTTTGCGGACACCTTGCGCGCCGCGCTGCTACAGACCTGGGACCGCGACACGTTCGATCATCTGATCAACAACGCTGGCCATGGCGAATTCGCCATGATCGGCGAGACCACCGAGAGCCAGTTCGATGGGCTATTCGATGTCCATGTCAAAGGAGTCTTCTTCCTCGTACAGACTCTTTTGCCTCTTATCGCCGATGGGGGTCGGATCGTGAATTTCTCCTCCGGCTTGACCCGGGTCTCTTATCCAGGTTTTTCTGCATATGCCGCCGCGAAAGGAGCGATTGAGATTCTGACCGTTTATATGGCTCGTGAGTTGGGCAGTCGCGGAATCACTGTAAACACCGTCGCTCCAGGGGCTATAGAGACCGATTTCGGTGGTGGACTTGTCCGGGACAATGCCGACGTAAACGCCCAATTCGCAGGTATGACGGCACTTGGCCGAGTGGGGGTGCCAGACGATATCGGGCCGATGGTTGCAGGCCTGTTAGGTCATGACAATCGATGGGTTACCGCGCAGCGGATCGAGGTATCAGGCGGTCAGGTGATTTGACCTGACCACTTGTCGTCCAAGGCAACTCATTTCCTGTAAGTGCCGGCCCGATAAGTCTAGTTATCGGGCCGCACAGCGGCAAAAGGGAAAGATGCCAGATAAATTATAAGGCTTATCCCGCTGGCTCAGGTCCTACAGTTCGATTACGTTCCAGAGCCACCAGAGACCCGCCCCAGTCATGCAAAGTGTGAGAACGAGGCGGACCCGCCTGACGTTGCGGACGAATCGTTCTCCGCCCGGTGTAGCTTTGAATTTTTGATATCGCCGATGCCACCAATCAATGGCAGCTATAAACGCGGCGAAGGAGAGGACAGCGCCGACATACAAGCCTCTCTGGTAAGCCACTCGTCTCGATTATGCAAAACGAATAGTTTTTAAATTCCGTATAGGCAACAGTTTCTTATAGACCCATTTGGAAGATGCGCCCGACACCACTTTGTCAACACGGCCTAAGACATTTTCGCTTTCAGATTGCTTGCTGCCATTGCATAGCCACCCATTGCGCCATCGATAAAGTGAATGTGGTCGTGGGCGCGGGGCGTCGGCACGAAACAGGTAATCAGCGCGGCATCCTGCCGGTGCAAGCCATATTGAACGATACCCGCTTTCGCAGCGTTTTCGAGCAGCATTTCGATGCGGTGCGAACGCTGACCGTCGATGTCGATGGTCATCTTGAGGCCGTCGTCGAACTTGCGGAAATCGGAATTTTGCGACAATTCGATTTTGTAGCGCTTGGGATCGAAGCCGCCCGCAGTCAGTCCGAGCCTGTCGAGCAGAAAAGTTAAGATGATCTGTCCGATAATCGCGAATTTGCGGGAAATGCGTTTACCCACCGGAGCGGTGGCGCGCGCTTCCACATCGACACCCTTGATCCACAAGTTTATCGACGGGCCCTCGGCGGGAAGTGGGTGGGCGCCGCGGTTTTGCTCGGCTGTAACGGCAATGATATCGCTAACGAGTGTCTGGAATTCCTTGCTGGCACCTGATGGCCCCGGCACTGCGATGATCGACATGATTTCGCCGTTGCGTGCCTCAATCGGATTCCAACGGCAGGAAAGACCAGTCAGGTCCGGCCTCGTACCGGAAGGAGCGGGTTCGATCGCGTAGGCGCCTTTCTTCATCTGCGCTTCCGCCCAACTCGCCCCACCTCCGGCAAACATCGCGTAAGAAACGTCGGGGCTGACCCTGAAACGTGCGACCCGCACATCAAGGCCTTCAGTCCGGATATCGCGCATGGGGACAATGGCGGCACGCAGGTTCAACTGTAGTTCATCGGCAACCCAGGATTGTACAGCTGCCAGCGCTTCGCGAGCGAGCGGAACGGTGAATGCGGGTAGTGCCACCAATGCCCCATCGCCACCGAAAACAAAGGGATAGTTTTTCCTGTCGAGCACGTTGAGGAGAGCAGAGATGACACTCGCGCCGGCCATGTTTACAGCCTTGTAGCGTCCCGCCTTAATCGCCAGGGTCGAATCAACAATATCGGCCGTTGCCAACACCCAGTCATCCGGGAGTGGCTGATAGTTGCCGAGGTCGGAAACACCCTCGAAGTGTTCGAAGACAGGGAGTGTTTCGAAGAAGTCGCCCGATGTTTCTGTAGTCATGCATAACGGTTAGCACAATCCAAAGTGGCGAGCGATGGGTGAACTGCATTGTGCAATGTCTTGGGCAAAAACAAGCGGCCTCCTGAAAAGGAGGGAGCAGAAAAACGCGACTTTCAACTGCAGACTGCCGTTGCGTTGTAAAAATGTGACAAAGCGGCAATACAATAGTTCAGCGACTTGTGCCTCGGGCAAAGCTCGTGCAACCATATGCAGGTTATTGATTCTGTGCCTTTTCAACCAGTTCGAATTTTTAAATTTTAACGAGGATACGGGCATATTCTGCCAAGAAGAAATGGTTCACTCCCGCGATGCATTTTAATCTGGCCCATTTTCCGGATTTCGAGGAAGGTTTTATAAGTGGGACCGTCAAGCATGACACCCTTGAAATGCTTGTTGGCATCAGGCAGCAACTGAATTGCCGCCACATTACGCATGTGGGCCATAGCGATCAGCCTGGCCCCTATCGCGGTCCTGCTCCGGATGTATCCGTGCTCACCACTGTGCCGACGAAATGGGTGATGCGTTATGCAGCCAAGAACTACTTCTCGGTTGATCCGATCATGCGGGCCATAAAGCCGTCCAAACAGGCCGGAATTGCACCTGGCACCATCCGCAACCTCTCGGCGGAGGATGGAGTGTCAACGGAGGTGAGGCAGTTTCTGCGCGATTGCGAATTGCGTGGTTTGGGTAATCTCTATCTGGCCGTCGATGCTTCCAATGCCCATGGCTTTCGCGGAGTGACGCTTTTCACTTTCGACATTGAACGCGCACATGAAGGTGCATTCGTGGACGGGATGCGAAAGAGGTTGGCGACCGTTTCGACGCGCCTGCACAATGTCCTGCATGGCAATCGCAATCCGCGCCTGGCGGCGGTCGTCGCGAAGCTGTTGACGAAACGCGAATTGGATTGTTTGTACTGGGCCGCCAACGGCAAAACCGACGGTGAAATTGGCGAGATTCTCAACATTGCCCGCTGGACCGTCGTGACCTATCTGCAGAACGCCAAGAACAAGCTTGGTTGCTCCAATCGCACATCGACGGTGGCGACGGCGCTGGCCCTGGGCGTCATCGAGATGCCAACCATTGCCAGCAGATTCTAGACCTTATCTGGGTGCCGTGAGCTGTGGCAGCCGGGCATTGTCGAACGCTGCCGCGAGCAGAGCCGTATTATCGGCCGGAGTTTTGCCCGTTTCGGAAAATCGAACGTGATGCAAGTCGATCCCGGTGGTATCGGATGACAGGGTCAATCTGAAATAAGCATTCACGCCCATATTGCTGAATTCCAGATCAAGCATCACTTTTGGCGTTGAATTCCAGTCGAGTGTGTACTCGCCCCCAAGCCCGAAAGTCAGCGTATTGGGGTAAAAGGTCAGTTCCGTCGCAGAATTGACGATGTCGGCAATATTGCCGAACAGTTCGCAACGAATGAAGGCGATATAGTCCGCCACATCCACCAGGCAAAGATCGTGTATGACCTCCTGCAGATGCGCCGAGATGATCTCGACGCGGGCAACGGAATATTGTGTTCGCTTCATATATTGATCCGCTTGAATTTACGCGATTATTTACGGCGTCCATTAACAAATTGAATGAGTTCAGCCACCGCCTTATAAAATTCCGGAGCAATCACGTGATTGACCTGGACCTGCTTGTAAAGTGATCGTGCCAATTGGATATTCTCGAATATGGGTATGTCATGCGCCTCGGCGATCTCCCTGATCTTGAGGGCGATGATATCTTGACCCTTTGCGACAACGACGGGTGCCCCATCTTGGGCAGGATTGTAGCGCAGAGCAACCGAGAAGTGTGTCGGATTTGCGACGATCAGTGTGGCAGTCGGTACCGAAGCGATCATGCGCTGGCGTGCCCGGTCACGGCCAAGTGAGCGCAAGCGCGATTTGAGCAGTGGGTCGCCTTCTGCCTGTTTGTGTTCGTCTTTGATTTCCTGGCGTGTCATGCGAAGTTCGCTGCGCCAGTGTATCCGGGTCCAGGCCAGGTCGAATGCCGCAAGCACGGTGACGGCAATCGCTACGGAGGCAAGGAGGCGCACAATATGCGTGCGGATGAGTTCGGGCAACTGGCCCGGCTCGGTGATGATCGCGTCGACAAAAAAATGGCTGTCCTTGAAGAAGATCATGAAGACAATGATGCTCGCGGCGGCAAATTTCAACGTGGATTTGAGGAACTCGACGCGGCCTGCTGAACCGAAAAGGCGCGACCAGCCCTTGATGATGGAAACGCGCGAGGCTTCCGGCTGGATGCGATCGAAGACGATGCGGGGCGCATTTTGCAGGACGGATGCGAGAATACCTGCACCAGGGACGATAATGAGGATCGGCAGCAGGGCCAAGCCGACGGCGGAGCCGATAATGCCAAACAATCGGCGCGCATCATCGGCACTGCTCAGCCGCCAATCGTCGGATTTATCCAAGAGCTCGGAAAGAAACGAGGCAAGCTTGGCGCCGCTGGGCACAACGACGAAGACCATGATGATGAGAAAAGCGATGATCGAAGCAAGGATTGGTGCTTCCCGGGAGAAAGGCAGATTGCCTTTTTCGATTGCGTCACTGACTTTTTTCTCAGTGGCTTCCTCGGTTTTGCTTTCCTTGTCGGCCGTATCCGACATCCGCTAGCGACCTCGCCTCATGCTGCGGGCTCTTCAGCTTCGAGTTTGAGGTCACCGCGGTCTGCAAGCACAATCGCCGTACGGGCAATTGCCCGCCGTGCTTCTGTGACCGCATTGGCATTGATGTTGGTCTGGCTGGAAAGTTCGGTTTCCACCATGCGCCGCCCGCGGGTGGAGAGCGACTGCAGGATCAGTTCCTGTAACTGCGGTTCACAGCCGTGCAACGCTGTCGTGACCACATCGGTCTGGATTTCGTCGAAAAGAACAAGCCGGGCACGCTGCGATATACGAAGGATATCCTCGAAGGTGAACAGCTTGGCTTTGATCTTGGCAAGATCATCGGCGCCGAGATCGGTCAGGCCCGCAAGCAATTCGTCGATCTCGGATTTTTCCAACTGATTGATGATATTGGCGATCGCTCCATGATGGCTCTTTTCGGAACTTGTATTGTCCTTGCCGGTGAGTTCGCGCTGCAGGATGCCCTCCAGCATGGCTGAAACGGCTGGACCAACTTTGCGGATGTGCAAGGTACGCTGAATGAGGGCGCTGCGCTCTGCCGCATCAAAACGGATCAGGAGTTTGGCGGCAATATCGGAGGGAAGGCGGGAAATGACATAGGCGCTGACCTGTGGATGTTGTGCGGTCAGATAGGCGTGAAGCACGTCAGATGGAATGCGTGGCAACTGGTCCCACACCGACTCCTGCGTCAGCAATTCCGGACGACGGTTCTCGATGACGGCACTGGCTTCGTCGGCCGAGAGCGTTTCACGTAACAAGCCTTCGAAACGCATCCCGGCCTCAGATACCGGCGCGCCATCGGCGAAGGCGTTTTCGAACTGCTTGACCAGCTCTTCGAAATCACCCGGCGTGATCGGTTCGAGCTTGCGCGCATGGCCGGCAAGCGAACGCAGATCATCGGCGGTGAAATGCTTGAGCAGCCGCGATGCGGATGGTCGCCCGATGGCAACGAGCAATGCCGCCACCTTTTCCGGACCTGACAGATCCATGATGGCGCTTGAACTTTGAGGTATTTCTTGATCGCTCATGCGGCCCGGCTTCTAAGAGTTGTGGTGTGGATTGGGATCAGATGCCGCTGCCGATAACCTCGGTGAGGCTGACACCGAAGCGGGAGGAATCGTCTTCAAGAACGATTACTTCGCCGCGGGCGATAACCCTGCCATTGACGACGATATCGACCGGATCGCCGATCTGCTTGTCCAGGGTGACAACGGCGCCGCGGCCCAGCTTCATGAGATTGGCGACGGGCATCGATGTACTGCCGAGGACGACCTGGACATCCACCGGGATGCCCATGATGAGATCGATGTTGGGCTTCGTGCCCCCCGATTTGCGGTTCGGCTGCGGATCATCACGCTTCAAATCTTCGATCGCTTCGTTGAGTTCGTCTTCAATGGTGGTCTTGTCGGAAATGGTCATGATTTGGAAAGCCCGGAGTTAGAGGACGGCGCTTGCCACATCGGCGCTGCGCACGACGCGGTTGACGAATACGGGGAGGATCTTTGCGGGGGCGACAGGCGCAGCCTTTGCGATAAACGCGGGTGTTGCCGGAGCAGTATCTGCTTGCTGGACAGATGCCGGCATCACCCTGACATTGTCCTTGAGATCATTTTTTGCACGTTCGACAAGGTCGATGGCGCGGGTGATTTCGGAACGCACACGATCGGAATCTTTCAGCCTGGCCTCAAGCCGGACGCTTTCATCGCGGCAGCTTTCGCGCTCGGCCTGCAGGATCGCCAGTGCCTGCTGCAGATTGGCGGCAGAGCTGGCGACCTGATGTGCCATGATGCGGCTCATGGCTGTAAGGCGCTTGGCCTTGCGCAGCGCCGCAAAGAAGACGACGAGGGACACCGCCGTCAGCGCGATCGAAATAAAATTAATCAGCGGCAAGCTCATCGAGGAGATCCTCTTCTTCATTGACGGAATCGGTGATCCGCACGGTGAATGCGCTGCCCGCCTTGCCAAGCCGACATTTGTAAAGCGCCTGTTTGCCGCTGCGCAGACGGACCTGATCGATGGCGTCCTTGGGCAAATGCAGCACCTGACCCGGCCGCAACAGAGCGATTTGTTCAAGCGTCATCGAGCCTTGCTGCAGATAGGCTTCAACATCGATGCGGGCGCGGCTGACTTCGAGCCGCAGTTTCTTGGCCCATGCAGGATCGGAATGATGTGCCGGCTGCCGAAGCAACCGGGCAATTGCTTCCTGCATTGGCTTGAAACTGGACCGCGGCAAAAGGATCAGGATCTGACCCGAGCGCCCGCTAGCCTTCAACGCGATCGTGCAACAGATCATGCGTGTTTCCGTGACCGTAGCTGGTGCCAGATGCGCAGCCTCGACGAGGTCGCCGATCTGGAAAAGCGCCTCTCCGCCGGCCGAGAAAATATGATCGAGCGAAGCGGTAACATCGCCAAATATCCGTGCGGCGATGCCAAGGTCGACGGAGGTCAGCGGCCGCGCCGCAGCGCCAGTGTCGTGACTTGCGCCCGAACCGAATAGCGCCTCAACACCGCAATCGATAAAGTTGCGGTCGGCAGCGAGCATCAGCCGTGATCCCCACTTGGCAACCGGCACCAGACCGACAAGGCTGGCTTTAAGGAGATTCTCGCCGATCGCATCCTTCTCAAGCGATTCAATGCGGATGAATTCTGCTCCTATCGCGACATCTGTCTGGGCTGCGACCCTCGAACCGAATGAGCCAGCAAGATCGCGGAAGACGGCTTCCAGCGATTTAAGGTCATCGACCGAAAGGCCTGCAGCCCGCAGAATGTTCTCTGCGAGTGCGTCGGGTCGTTTCTGTTCGGCTTCGACCTCCATGATTGTCTTACGCCGCTTGCTGCAACGGGGCAGGAGCCGATGGTGTCAGCGTTTCCTGTTCGACGACATCGATGGACGGGCGATCATAGGCGGAAATGGTCTTGCGGCCGTATTCCAGCGCAATCTGGGGCAGTGCGCCATTCATATAGGCAAGCAATGTCTGCTTGACGATCATGTAGAGGCGGTTTTGCTTCTCACGCGTTGTCTTGATCTTGGTGGCAATCGGGCCGACGACGCCATAGGAAAGAAAAATACCGGCGAAGGTTCCAACGAGTGCCGCGCCTATCAAATGGCCGAGCACCTCCGGCGACTCGTTCAGCGCACCCATGGCCTTGATCACACCGAGTACCGCCGCGACGATGCCGAGTGCCGGAAGGCCTTCGGAGACGCTGACCATGGCATTGTAGGGCTTGAGCTTGTCACGGGAGATGGTGTGGATCTCTTCGTCCATCAAGGCTTCGATCTCATGCGAGCGCGCATTGCCGATGATGATGAGACGGCAATAATCGCAGATGAAATGGGTCAGATCGTGGTTCTTGAGCACGCTCGGAAAGGTTTGGAAAATTGTCGATTCCGTTGGGTTGTCAATGTGAACCTCAACTTCATTGCGCGACTTGGCACGCAATTCCCGCATCAGGGCGTAAAGGACCCCGAGCACATCGAGATAGTCCCGCTGCTTGGGAATCTTGTTGGTAAAGGCTTCCATACAGGCCCGTCCCGTATCCTTGACCGCCGAAAACGGATTGGCCACCAGGAAGGTGCCGAGCGCAGAGCCACCGATGATGACGAATTCCCAAGGTTGTATGAGCACGGCAACGTGGCCGCCCATGGCGATAAATCCGCCGAGAAGACATCCCATCGTCACGACGAGTCCAACAAGAATACCCAAGACACTCTCCTGCCACGTTTATCGATAGAGCGCTAGCAGCGTCGGCTTGCGTGAACCTTGCAGGAGATGGAAGCCCCCCGTGAGGCACCGCCAGCTTCAGGCAAGCTTGATTTGACACATATGAGCCAAACGTTTTTCAGGAAAGGCGCATCATGATCAATACGATGACGGGCTACAGGCTGATTGCCGCCGACTTGCCGCGCTCGCTCGCTCGCGTCTCCAAGGAGCCGATCGTTCAGCGTGAGAGCGATTATTATCTCAAAAACATAGGCAATGTGAAATCCATCGACGATTTCATGAAAGATACGAAACTGTACAACTATGCATTGAAGGCGTTCGGCCTTGAGGATATGGCCTATGCCAAGGCCTTTATCCGCAAGGTGCTCACCGAAGGCATAGACAATCCCGACAGTTTCGCCAACAAGCTTACCGATCCCCGTTATAAGGAACTTGCGACGACATTCAATTTCGTCAAGCTTGGCGACAAGGCAACTGCCCAGCCTGGAGTGAAGCAACCCATCGTCGACAAATATGTGCGCCAGACGCTGGAGGTCGAGACGGGCCAGCAGAATGAGGGCGTGCGGCTGGCCCTGTATTTCGCGCGCAAGGCGCCGACCATTACCAATGCTTTCGAGATCCTTGGCGACAAGGCACTGCTGCAGGTTTTTCAGGCGACCTTCAACATGCCGGCGCAGATGTCCAATCTCGACATCGACCGACAGGCCAAACTGGTCGAGGACAAACTTGATCTGAAGGATCTCAAGGACCCCGCCAAACTCGACAAGCTGTTGACGCGGTTCACGGCCATGTACGAGATGAGCAATCCTTCCACTGCTGCGAGCGCGCCATCCTTGCTCCCCGGAGGAACCGCCACCATCGGGATTTCGGCAAGCATTCTTGCGACCCTGCAATCCTTCAAGCTCGGTGGTCGTTGATGGAAAATTCGATCTATGTCGGGCTTTCGGCACAAATCTCGCTGGAGCGCCGGCTCGATGCGCTGGCTCACAATGTCGCCAACATGTCGACGCCTGGCTTTCGTGCCACAGGCATGAAGTTCGAGGCAATGGTGTCGAAAGCCGCGGAAAACTCAAGTTTCGTCACGGCCGGCGAAAGCTACATCAAGACCGAAGCCGGTCCGATTTCCCAGACGGGCAATCCGCTGGACGTGGCGGCGAAGGGCGACGTCTGGTTCTCCCTTCAGTCACCCGCCGGTCAGGTCTATACGCGCGATGGCCGTATGCAGATGTCGACGACGGGCGAACTCCTCTCCGTCAAGGGCTATCCAATTCTCGACGCCGGTGGGCAGCCCTTGACGATCGATCCAAATGGTGGACCGCCTGATATTTCGTCGGATGGCGCGGTCTATCAAGACGGCAGGCAACTGGGCGCGATCGGTCTTTTTACCATCAGCCCGAACGCCAAACTCACCTATTTCGACAATTCCTCGGTCATTCCGAGCATGGCGGCTCAGCCTGCCATCGACAATCCCAATGCCGGTGTAATTCAGGGTTCGATCGAAGGCTCGAATGTGGACGCCATCAGCGAAATGACGCGGTTGATGAGCGTATCACGCGCTTTCGAACGGGTTGACGCATTGCTTCGCGGCAGCGAAAACACGTTCTCCGAAGCCATAAAGACGCTCGGATCGAAGACATGATCGCCGTTTGACCATGCAGTCGCTTGAAGCAGCCTTGCCGACGATATGCCAACGGACGGGCAGTCTTGATACGCTGGCAAGGATCGTGTCGCAGATCGTCCAGGAGCGAAATCCGGTTGTTGTCGGTGGCTATGTCAATGAGGTATCGCGCTCCGCCATCGGGGTTCGTGGGATATCGGACCAGGTTCAACTCGGCGACATCGTGGCAATCCGCTCCGATAGCCAGCTCCACCCGGCCGAGGTCGTCCGGCTCGAACAGACAAGGGTCCTGATCAAGCCATTCGACGACCGCATCATGCCATCGCTTGGAACACCGGTCTTTCCGGAAGGACCGTTCCGCATCGCCCCTGCACCCGACTGGAAGGGCAGGGTGATCAGTGCTCTGGGATATCCGCTCGACAGCAAGGGACCGTTATCGGCGGGAACCGTCCCGAAACCGGTGGATTGTCCGGCACCGTCCGCGATGACTCGCGGCCGGGTGGAAACGGGGCTGCGCACCGGCGTCAATGCGGTCGATGTCTTCCTACCGCTGTGCTTTGGCCAGCGCATGGGCGTTTTCGCCGGATCTGGCGTTGGCAAATCCACATTGCTCGCCATGATGACCAAAGCCACCGACTTCGATACGGTCGTGCTGGCTCTGACCGGCGAGCGCGGGCGTGAAGTACGGGACATGCTTGAGGATACGATGGCCGGGAAGCTTGAAAAGACCATCGCCGTCATCGCCACGGGCGACGAAAGCCCGATGATGCGCCGGCTTGCGCCCAATACGGCGACGGCGATTGCCGAATACTTCCGGGATCGCGGCGAGAATGTCCTGCTGATTGTTGATTCCATCACGCGCTTCGCCCATGCGGCGCGCGAAATCGCCATCGCGGCGGGCGAACCACCGGTATCGCGCGGTTATCCACCAAGCGTCTTCAGTCAGCTGCCGCGCCTGCTCGAACGCGCCGGCCCTGGCCTTAAAAGCGGTGGCACAATTACCGGCATCTATGCGGTTCTTGTCGACGGCGATGACCACAATGATCCGATCGCCGATGCCATTCGCGGCACGCTGGATGGCCACATTGTTCTTGATCGCAGCATCGCGGCGCAGGGACGGTTCCCTGCAGTCGATATTCTCGGTTCCATCTCTCGCCTTGCCCAGCATAACTGGACAACAGAACAACGGAAACTGGTGACCAGTCTGCGCGGCCTTGTCGCGCGCTACGAGGAAACGCGTGATCTGCGCATGATCGGCGCGTATCAGGCGGGCAGTGATCCACTTATCGACCAGGCGGTCAATCTTGTCCCCCTCATCTATGACGCCATGCAGCAAACGCCGGCCTCGCCACTCTCGCAGGATCCTTATAACGACCTTGCGGTATCGCTGCGACCAAAGGAGCCATCATGACGAAACAACAAGCTTTGCCCGGGAAAACCACAGAGACCGCTGGTGCAGAGCTCAGGGTAGGTCGTCCGCGCGATAAACGCTTCGACGGTTATCTGAAGAGCGTCGGGTTCATGCTGGCGGTCGGCAGTTTCGTGCTGCCCTTCGTCATGTACTACGACATTCTGGATGCGCAATCGACACCCATGTCCTCAGGCAAAAAGGTCAATGATCCGCTCAACCGGAGCAATCAGAAGGTCGTACGCGAGACCCATGGCAGAAATGGAGCTTCGCCGGGCAAACCGAGCGCGGAACTTGATCCGATGACAACCGCCACGACAGCGGATCTGAAGGAAGACAGGGTGGCCAGCGTCGATGAGGCCAGCAAGCAGCCCTTTCCCGGCCAACCGGTTTTTTTGTTACGTGAGATCGTTGGCGGACTGGTTATGATCGAAGATGATAGCGGCTACTGGTTCGTCGAAAAAGGCGCAACGCTTCCGGATGGAAGCAAGCTCGTTGCTATCGAACGCGGTGTTGGCAAGGACAGTTGGCAGATCAAGACATCTGAGGGCGATGTGATCAGCCGTACCAACTAGGGAACTTCGTTTTGAACATAAGTTGCTGACGGATCAGGGCCGCAAGTCTCACGCAAGTTTGAAAGCATAGGTTAAGGCAAGATTAACCGGGTCAGACGTGCGAGGAAGACATGCAGGGCATCCATCTGTTCGAGCTGGCATCACGTCAGGCCGAATGGCTCGCGGTGAGGCAGGCGGCGATCTCCGGAAATGTGGCCAATGCAAATACGCCGGGTTTCAAGGCACGCGATGTCGAGCCGTTCAAGGACGTGCTGGAACAAACGCAGCTGACCATGGCCGCGACCAATCCCAAACATCTGGAGATCGATGCGTCCGGCATCAGCGCGACAGCGCTGCGCCAGGATGCGGTGACCGACCAGAATCATTCCAAAAATACGGTCAGCCTCGAGGAGGAAATGGTGAAATCCGGCGAGATCAACCGTCAGTTTTCTCTCAACACCAGCATCGTCAAAGCGTTTCACCGCATGATGCTGTCAGCGGTAAAGAGCTAAGATGTCCGATCCATTGCAAGCCGCTCTCAAAGTCGCCGCATCCGGTCTGTCGGCGCAATCGACGCGCCTGCGCATTGTTTCGGAAAACCTCGCCAATGCACAGTCGACGGGCAAGTCCGCCGGCAGCGACCCGTACCGGCGCAAGACGGTTTCCTTTGCGACAGAGCTTGATCGCGCCACGGGTGTCGAAACGGTGCGCATCGCCGAAGTCGGCAAGGATACCTCCGCCTTTACCGAAGAATATGACCCGAGCCATCCGGCAGCCGATGCCAATGGCTATGTGAAATTGCCCAATGTCAGCATGGTCGTTGAAATGGCGGACATGCGCGAAGCCAATCGCTCCTATGAAGCCAATCTCCAGGTGGTCAAGCAAGCACGCGAACTGATTGCCATGACTGTCGACCTTTTGAGGAATTCCTGATGATAGACCAACTTCTCAGTGTTTCCACGCGTAACGCTCTGTCGAATTTGGCGCAGACCGTCACCCAGGGCGCAGCGTCCCCCGCTGCGGCCACCGGCCAGGCTTCATTCGGCAATGTTCTGTCGCAACTCGCAGGATCGGTCAGTAACAAGCTTGAAGGTGCGGAAGCTGTTTCGATGAAGAGTATGACAGGTGACGTGCCGACCCGGGACGTCGTGAATGCGGTCATGGATGCGGAACAATCGCTGCAAACGGCCATCGCCATCCGCGACAAGATCGTCCAGGCCTATCTCGAAATCAGCCGCATGCCTATCTAAGGGATCAACGATGAAAGCGCTTACTATTGCTGCAACCGGCATGAATGCCCAGCAGCTCAATCTGGAAGTGATTGCCAATAACATCGCCAACATCAACACAACGGGCTTCAAGCGCGCCAAGGCCGAATTTTCGGATCTGCTGTATCAGGCGGAACGGACGGCAGGCGTGCCCAATGCGGCGAACCAAAGCATCATTCCGGAAGGGGCAATGGTCGGGCTTGGGGTTCAGACATCGGCTGTCCGCAATTTGCATATCCAGGGCAGCCTCAACCAGACCGGCAACCCGTTCGACGTGGCGCTGGTTGGCCGCGGATGGTTCCAGATCCAGAATCCGGCTGGCGAGACGCTGTATAGCCGAGCCGGCGCATTCAACACGAACAGTACCGGCCAGCTGGTGACGCTCGATGGAAATCTGGTCGAACCGAACATCATTGTCCCGACCGATGCGATCGAGGTCAAGATCACCGATACGGGCCAGGTGTTTGCGAAAATGGCTGATCAGACGGCGCTCGTCGATCTCGGCCAGCTGACGATCGCCAATTTCGCCAATGAAGCCGGGTTGGAGCCACTTGGCGACAATCTTTACAAGCAGACGGATGCGTCAGGGGACGCGGTTGTCGGTGTCCCGGGCGATCCTGGATTTGCGACATTGAAGCAAGCCTATCTCGAGAATTCCAACGTCGATCCGGTCAAGGAAATCACTGATCTGATCACCGCGCAGCGCGCCTACGAGATGAATTCGAAGGTGATTCAGGCTGCGGACGAAATGGCTCAGGTCGTTTCCAAGAACCTGCGCTAGGACAATCATGAAGGTGGCAATTTACTCGGCTAAAAATATCATTCGCATCATGGCTATGGCCAGCTGCGTCTGGCCGTTGGCATTTGCCGCCTATGCCGACCGCATAGCGTTTCTGGTTCCATCGCAGATCATCTATCCGGGCGAGATCATTGGCGGTTCCGGTCTTCAAGAAAAGTATTTTACCATCAAGGCGAGCGCAGCGGGCCAATATGTCCTGTCTTCGCAGCAACTTGCCGGCAAGGTGGCACGCCGTACCCTGCTGCCAGGACAGCCAATCCTGGTCAGTGCATTGAACGAGCCGGAACTGGTCGAGCGTGGTGTACCTGTGGCACTGGTCTACAGCACGGGTACATTGGTCATCACCGCCAAAGGCACGCCGATGGAAGCCGGACATGCGGGCGACTTCATCAAGGTCCGCAATATGGACAGCGGCATTATCGTCTCCGGCACTGTGTTGGCTGACGGCAGCATCCAGGTCGGGATGCAATGATGCGTTTTGCCCTCGCTCTCCTCGTCGGGATACTGGCAGGTACGGTCGTCGTGAAGGCAGCTGAGCCGTCGGCGAATGCCAAACTCTATGGCACACCTGGCGAAGCCAAGGCTGCGTGGCGAAAGGCCGAAGCGCAGGCCGCACTGCAGAGAGGTGATGACGGGCACTGGGGCGGTGCCGCGTCGCCGTTGGGGGAAGGCGGCGCGATTGCCCGCCTGAAGGATATCGCCAACATCCAGGGCGTGCGCGAAAATCAGCTCGTCGGCTACGGTCTCGTCATAGGTCTGAATGGGACGGGCGACAGCCTGCGCAGTGCACCCTTTACCGAACAATCCTTGCGCGCGATGCTCGACAATCTCGGTATCAGCCCGCCTCCGGGCTCCTCGCGCGTCAAGAATGTCGCAGCGGTTATCGTCACCGCCAACCTGCCACCCTTTGCCGGACGCGGCTCACGCATCGATATTACGGTTTCCTCTCTCGGTGACGCGACATCGCTTGCCGGCGGAACATTGGTGATGACGCCGCTGGCGGCGGCCGATGGCCAGACCTATGCTGTTGCACAGGGCAATATGGTCGTCTCCGGCTTCGTGGCTTCGGGACAGGCTGAAACCTTGACCCAAGGCGTTCCGACCAGTGGCCGCATTCCGAACGGCGCGCTCGTCGAAAAAGAAGTGACCGGCAATTTCGGCCAGGACGAACTTGTGGTTGAATTGCGCGAGGCAGACTTTACGACAGCCATACGCATCACCGATACGATCAATGCCTTTGCCAAACGCCGCTATAACCAGCCGGTTGCCAAAGAACGCGACTCCAAGTCGATCCGCCTGCGCCGGCCAAAGAATACTTCCGCAACGCGCTTCCTCGCCGAAATCGAGGGCCTGCCGGTGGTGACTGACGAGGTCGCCCGCGTTGTGGTCGATGAGCGCACCGGCACGGTGGTGATCGGTGAAAAGGTGCGTATCTCGCGTGTCGCAATCAGCCATGGCAGCTTGTCGGTGCGCGTCACCGAGACACCGACGATCGTCCAGCCCGAGCCTTTTTCCGATGGCGTGACTGCCGTCGAACCCAACACGACCATTGATGCAACACAGGCGTCGAAGCTCGGCATTCTCGGCGGCACCGATCTCGAAAGCCTCGTTAAAGGCTTGAACCAGATCGGCGTCAAACCACAGGGAATTATCGCGATCCTGCAGGGTATCAAGACGGCGGGAGCCTTGCATGCGGAGCTGGTGGTGCAATGATGGTATCAGGTCTAAAGAAATCGATCAGGCCAAGTGTTGCGGCGCTCGTCTTCACTTCGGCTCTGTTGCTGCCCGTTACCTATGGCATTTCGCAGGAACCGGCAGTCAAGGAAGAGAGTGGACAAGAGATTGACCGTTATTGCACCAACATCAGCGACAAGGCGGCCGACGAACGCTATGCCATGCAGACACGCGAACTGGCACAGCTGCGCGCCGACATAGACAGCCGTATCGAGCAGCTTGATGCCAAGCGCAAGGAATATGAAGTCTGGCTGAAGCGGCGCGACGCGTTTATCGACAAGGCCGAAGATTCCCTTGTCGGCATCATCTCCAAGATGCGGCCGGATGCGGCAGCAGCGCAGATGGCCCTGCTTGGCGATGAGGCGGCGGCGGCACTTCTTCTCAAACTTAACCCCCGGGTCTCCAGTGTCATCTTGAATGAAATGCCTGCGGAAAAATCATCGAAGCTTGCCCGGGTCATCGTCGGGTCACGCATTGTTCCAGCAGAAAGAACCGCCCAATGAAAAAAGCGGCACAATCAATTACTCTTGCCGGCGTTCTGGCTCTTGCAGGCTGCGCGAACAACCTTCGCGACTTCAACCGCGCGCCCGAAATGTCGCCAGTCGGAACAGGCGTTGGCCAAGGATTCAATGTTGCCGACCCGGCTTACTATCCGTCGCAACCGCGGCCGCAAAAATATTCGCTCTGGCGCGACAGTCAGGCCAGCTTCTTCCGTGACCCCAGGGCGACCAATCCCGGCGACGTGCTGACGGTCGATATCACGATCGATGACAAGGCGAAGCTCGACAACAAATCTGACCGGTCGCGTGTCGCATCCTCCGGCTATGGATTGTCCGCTGACATTGGCGGTAGCGGGGTGTCCGCCAGCGATATTGAAGGAAACCTTGCGCTCAATTCGGATAGCCGGTCCAAGGGCGAAGGCAAGATCGACCGATCGGAAAAGATCAATCTGCAGGTCGCAGCGATCGTGACCGCCATTTTGCCGAACGGCAACATGGTTATCCGGGGTTCTCAGGAAATCGGGGTCAACAACGAGTTGCGCGTTCTGAATGTGGCCGGCGTGGTCCGCCCCCGCGACATCACCAATCTGAACAGAATTCCCTACGACAAGATTGCCGAGGCGCGGATCTTCTATGGAGGACGCGGACGCCAGAGCGAAGTGCAACAGCCGCCTTGGGGGCAGCAGATCCTCGACACCGTCTCGCCGATCTAGGATTGATGATGAGCGTTTCTGAAGATACTCAATCTGCGCCGAAAAGCGCTTCGATTGTCGCGCTGATCGGTGTCGTTGCGGTGCTGACGCTTGTCGCAGCGGGCGGTGGATGGTTGCTTGGCGGCCAACTCGGCTTGGGCCTTGCCGAAGCAGCCAAGACTGAGGGTGCGAAACAGGCTACAGCAGCGGAAGTTCCCACGGGCAGCGTCGTTCCGCTGAAACCAATACTCACCAACATCAAGATACCGCAGGACGTGTGGATCAGGCTCGAAGCCGGCGTCGTGGCGCGGCCCGGTGAAAAAGTTTCGGACGAGCTTGCCGCCACGCTCGCCGGTGATTTTACAGCCTTCATGAGAACGGTCAATTTGATGCAACTGCGCGGTCCCGCGGGTATCGAGTATCTAAGGACTGATTTGCAGGAGCGCGCGGCGATACGCTCCGAAGGCAAGATCGAAAAAGTCTATATCTGGGCGCTGGTGATGGAATGAAAAGACGTTTTCTGACGCCCGCGTTACTCCTGGTTCTCACCGGGACCGCGATGGCGCAAAGCTCGCTGCTCGAAGGTTTGCTCCCGCCCGGCAGTGCATCGACCAGCGGCCAGATCATACAGATGCTGGCGGCGCTGACGGTGCTGTCCATCGCGCCGGGCCTGTTGATCATGGTGACCAGCTTTACCCGCTTCGCCATTGCCTTTTCGATGCTGCGCTCCGGTCTTGGCCTGCAGACGACGCCGGCCAATCTGGTGATGATCAGCCTTGCCTTGTTCATGACGTTCTATGTCATGGCGCCTGTCTTTGATCGGGCCTGGCAAAATGGCGTCCAGCCGCTGGTCAACAACCAAATTACACAGCAAGTGGCTATCAACGAGATCGCCACCCCGTTCCGCGAGTTCATGCTGCGACAGGTGCGCGACAAGGATCTGCGGCTTTTCGAGGATCTGGCGGACGAGTCATTTCGCACCAAAGCTAATGACGTAGTCGACATGCGCATCCTTATTCCCGCCTTCATGATCTCCGAACTGCGCCGCGGCTTCGAGATCGGTTTTTTGATCGTACTGCCCTTTCTGGTGATCGATCTCATCGTTGCGACGCTGACAATGTCAATGGGCATGATGATGCTGCCGCCAACAGTGTTGTCGCTGCCGTTCAAGATCCTGTTTTTTGTGCTGATCGACGGCTGGAATATTCTCGTCGGCAGCCTCATACGGTCATTTTCCTGAAAGGTTTTCCAGCTCTTTAACGAGAAGAAAAAATTAACGCTCTGTGTTATTGAAACTGTAATGCTTATGTCGTACTCATCACGCCATGACGGGTTGTCATTGAGACAATAGGCATCATGCCGCTCCGTCAAATCGGTAAAATCCGATATGTCCCGATCCAAGATATCATCAGGGGCTTCATCCTATGACCAGCATTCTTACAAACGCATCAGCAATGACTGCGCTGCAGACACTCAACACAACCAACAAGAACCTTGCTACCACGCAGGACCGTATCGCTACCGGTCAGCGCGTTTCTACCGCTTCTGACAATGCTGCCTACTGGTCAATCGCCACCGGCATGCGCACGCAGAATTCCGCTCTTTCGGCAGTCAAGGACGGTCTTGGTCTCGGCGCGTCGATCGTTGACACCGCTTACACCGCATTGACCAGTGCTATTGACCTCGCCAGCAAGATTCAGGCGAAATATGTTGCCAAGGAAACGCCTGGTACCGACGGCACCATCATCGATGCCGATATCGCTGAAATGAAGGCCCAGATCGTCGAGATGGCGCAGGGTGCAACATTCCAGGGGGTAAATCTTCTGGAGACTGGTGGTGCGGCACAGAACATCGTGACCGGCTACACATCCGGTACCGGCGTAACAACGATGAGCGTCGCGGCCTATGACCTTGAAGCCGCATTGACCGCTGCAACATCGTCCTCAACCGTTGAAACAGCCGTCAACGCCATGAAGGCTGCCGCTGCCGCCCTTGGCTCTGCCAAGACTCGTATTGATACACAGCAGACGTTCACAGGCAACCTGATGGACGCAATCGATCGCGGCGTTGGCCAGCTCGTAGACGCTGACATGAACGCGGAATCGGCACGTTTGTCGGCTCTTCAGGTTCAGCAGCAGCTGGGTATCCAGGCTCTTTCGATTGCCAACTCCAGCAACCAGAGCATCCTGTCGCTGTTCCGCGGCTAATAACGATAATTCTTCTGACTAGATTTGGGCCACGCTTCGCGCGTGGCCCTTTTTTGTTTGGAAACGACACTCCGACACGGGGCTCTAACTTCGCGCAAGCTTCGCGCTCTATGGTTCTATCACGCGACGGTGGTGGGAATTGATGGAAAAGAACGTAAGACAGACATTTGCGCAGCTCGGCACCGCGATGCAGAGGCTTGGCGCAAGGCGGCTCATTGCTCTTGGGGTCATTGGCATCACGCTGTTCAGCGCCATCCTTGTTTCAAGCCTTTATCTCAATCAACCTCAATACGAGACCTTGTATGTCGGCCTCAGCCGCGACGACGTCAACCGCATGGGTATGGCGCTTGGCGAAGCCGGCATTCCCTTTGATGTGAAATCCGATGGAACCTCCATTCTCGTGGCCTTTGGCAAGGCCGATCAGGCACGCATGTACCTTGCGGAAAAAGGTCTGCCCACCAGCAACAATGCCGGCTACGAGCTCTTCGACAATATGGGTTCGCTCGGCCTCACTTCGTTCATGCAGGAGATCACCCGGGTTCGCGCGCTCGAGGGTGAAATCTCCCGTACCATCCAGGCAATCCGCGGTATCAAGGCCGCCCGCGTTCATATCGTCTTGCCGGAAAAGGGCAGCTTCCGCCGCGGCGATCAGGCGCCATCCGCCTCGGTCGTCATTCGCACCGAAGGCGACTTCGCCATCGAATCGGCACAGTCGATCCGCCAGCTCGTTGCTGCCGCGGTGCCGCAGCTTACCGCTGCGGAAGTCACCATTCTCGATACCAATGGCCGTCTGCTTGCCTCGAAGGATGACGGCACGAATGCGGGTGCGGTGATGTCGGCGACGCTCGAACAGAATGTTTCGGCGTCGGTGGATGAGAATATCCGCAAGGCCCTTGCGCCCTATCTTGGCGTTGGTCATTTCCAGACCAGTGTTCAGGTCGCGCTCGATACCGATCGCCGCCAGACCAACGAGACGGTCTTTGATCCGGAATCGCGCGTCGAACGTTCGGTGCGGGTGGTGCGCGAGAGCGGCGATTCGCAAAATTCGACCAGCGACAACGCAACCGGCGTCGAACAGAACATTCCGCAGGAAGAAATCGCCAGCAAGAATGGCGATAATTCATCGGAAAAGACGGACAAGCGCGAAGAACTGACCAATTACGAGCTGAACTCGAAGACAGTGTCGACGACCAGCGACAGCTATCAGATCAAGCGGCTCTCGATCGCAGTCGTCATCGATCAGGCGCGCCTGCTGGCAACGGCCGGTGTGACGCCAGCTCCGGATAGATTCCTGGAGCAGCAGATCGCAAAGATCACCGAACTTGTCGCAACGGCGGCGGGTCTCGATCAAAAGCGCGGCGACGTGATCAACGTGACGGCGGTCAATTTCCTGGAGGCTTCAGACGAGCAGCTGGCGCCTGCTTCAACACCGGTGTCCGAGATGATCTTCCGCCAGGCCGGCAGTTTCATCAATGCTGCAGCCCTGATTGCCGCTGTCGGGCTTGTGCTGTGGTTTGGAGTGCGCCCGCTGATGCGTGACATGAACAAGCCGCAGGAGGCTCTGCAACTTGCCGCCGGCTCCAACCTTCCGGTTCCAGGCTTGGCCCCGGCGTCCAATCTTCCGGTCGTGGCGCAGGCTCATGCCGAACACAGCCTGCCCTATGATGATCTGAGCGAACTTAGACGACGCATGCGTGTGCCCGCGCAAAATCGTCTCGAGCAGATGATCGACATGGATGAAGAACGGGTCGCGGCGATCCTCAAACAATGGGTTCACGAGGCAGCCTGATGGTCGCTCGCTCTGTCGCCAGTGTGCTGACTGATTTCACGCCGAAGCATGTGCCGGCGGAGCGCGTTACCGTGTTTGCGGCCGTGAGCCGTGACCGGGCCGAGTTGTTGGCGGAGATCGAGGAGCCATCGGAGAATGTTGTCGAACTCATCGATTATGAGTTGAAGATCAAGGAGGCATTTGTTGCTGGGCGCGAATCTGGCCAGGCGGAGGCCGCGGTGCTGTTCGAGGCCGAGAAAATCCGGCTTGAGAGGGAATTCCAGGATCAGCTGGCCGCTGCCGAAGCGCTCTTCATGCAACAAACCGGCACGCGCATGGCGGTGCAGATCAATGACGGGCTGGCCGCGATTTCATCGGATCTTTCGGGTTCACTCGCTGCCGTTCTCACGCCTTTCGTCGAAGAGCGCTTGCGCCAACGCGCCGTCGAGGCATTTGCGCATGAGGTGGAACGGATGACCAAGGGGTTCGACGCTGTGAGCATGGAAATTTCCGGTCCATCCCATCTTCTCGACGTGCTTCGCATCCGACCGGAAATCGATCCGATGCGGTGCACCTTCCGGGAAACTGGCCAATCGGAATTGTCGATGAAACTGGATGACGCAGTGGTCGAGACACGGCTTGGCCGCCTCATCGACGCATTGAGAGATATTAGCAATGAACATTGATCCCGAAACGCACCGTGAGATCATCATCGTCCGGCGTGGCCGTGAACATGAAGAGGGTCATCACGGCGGGGTCTGGAAAATCGCCTATGCGGATTTCATGACCGCGATGATGGCCTTCTTCCTTGTCATGTGGCTCATCAATGCGGCCAACGAGGAAACGAAGGCTGCCGTTGCTGCCTATTTCAATCCGGTCAAGCTGATGGACCGGCAGTCGAGGCCAAAGGGCATCGAGGAAACCGACAGTCAGGAGGGCAAGATTCGCTTTGAAAGCCTGGATGCGACTGATGCCGAAACCAAAAGTGCGCGCAACGAAAAGCAGGTTCAATCACCACCTGCAACCGAAGAACGTCAGATTTTCAAGGATCCGTATGCCGTGCTTGCCGAGATCGCCACGCAGTCCGGCGTCCTGCAAAATCGTTCTGCAGCAGGAGAGGGCGGTTCCAATCGTGCCGGTCCATCGACGGGTGCTGAGGGCGGAGACGCCTATCGCGACCCGTTCAATCCCAATTACTGGTCGACCCACGTTGAAGACGAGATTTTCCCGCTGACGGACAGTCCGGTGACTTCACCTCCGTCCCAGGACAAAGCGATAGCGCCAAAGTCGAATGAGGTTTCTGATGCTGACGCAAAAGCCAAGCAGGGGGCGCTGGAAAAGCGAATGGCCGCTGGCGAGCCGCCGGCCGATGCGAAAGCTGCACCATCCAATGCTGCCAAACCGACGCATGCCGAAAAGGCAGCGGTGAAGGATGAGAAGCCCGGCGCGGTTGAGATCAATGCCGCGCGTGAACTTGCTGCCGAGATTTCGAAGAAAACCGGCGCCAGCCCGGATGAGAAAGCGCCTGACATTTCGGTCGTCCCCACTGAAGATGGCGTCATGATCCAGCTCACCGACAAGGTTGACTATGGCATGTTTGCCATAGGATCGGCCAAGCCCGACAAGCGCGTCGTGCAGGTGCTTGATGAAATCGCCAAGATCATCGCAAGCCGCAAGGGCGATGTCATCATCAGCGGACACACGGATGCGCGCCCGTTCAAAAGCGAAACCTATGACAATTGGCGCCTGTCATCCGCGCGGGCGCACATGGCCTACTATATGCTGACGCGTGGTGGGCTTGACGGCAAGCGTATCCTGCGTGTCGAAGGCCATGCCGACCGCGACCCGAAAATTCCGGCAGATCCTTACGCTCCCCAGAACCGGCGCATCGATATCTTTCTGAAGACAGCGTCCAGATGATCGCGCGGCAAACCATCCGCTTGTTGCTGTTCGGCCTTTTCAGCCTGCCGCTGACGACGGCGCAGGCTGCAATGCCCTCACCGGAGCCCTACATGCTGGTGCGATCCATGCGCATGCTGCAGGATCAGGTGGCGTCCGGAAAGCCGGAAGCATTGCCGATGCTCAATCGCGTCCTCGGCCATATCGCCGCACAGCTTCAGCTGGCAAAGCCGGAAGTCTGGTCGAAACCGGCAAATGTCTACGCCATTTTCATTTATCTCCTCAATGGCGGCAATCCGCAGGTTGTTCGCACCATATTGGCCTCGGCAAATCTTGGCCAGGTCGATCCCAAACTCGTGGCAGGGTCTCTGGCTTATGCCGATGGCGATACGCTGCGCATTATCGAGAATTTCCAGGAACTGCCGCCCAATGTGCCTATCGAGCTGGTCGCATCGATCTATCTGGTCACGGCGACGCAGCTCGCCGGCATCGACGCGGCAACTGCACTCAAGCGGCTGGATTATATACGCCTCAACGCGCCGGGAACGCTGCTGGAGGAGGCGGCGCTGCGGCGTGGTCTGATGATCGCGGCACGTCTTGGCGACAAGGACAAGGTCAGGTTGATGGCGCGCAATTATCTGCAGCGCTTCGCCTTCTCCCCCTATTCGGAGGACTTCTTTCGCCAGCTCGTCGACGCCTTGATGGTGATCAAGCATAAGATCAGCAATGCGGAAATCGAAGAAATGGCCTCCTTGGCGTGGCCCGGGGCCCGCTTGCCTTTCTACCTGCGCATGGCCCGAGGTGCGATCGTGGATGGCGATATGGGGCGGGCCCGATTTGCCTCGCAACAGGCCGAAGCCCTTGCAACTGTGCTCAAGGCAGACGACACGCAGGCCAGACTCTATCTGGCGGTCAGCAATGTTGGTTCCGACAAGACCGGCGAGGCCAAGACCATGCTTTCGCAATTGCCGAAAGATCGTCTGCACGGCCGGGATGTAGAGCTGATGGAGGCTGCGACCACGATGGCGAACAAGATTCTTGCGCAGCCAATTCCGGCAATGGACGGACCGCAGCAGGCTTCAGCCGCGGAGAATTCCATGGCAGCCGTCGGGGCTGGCAGGGCCGAAACAACGCCCATTGAAACGCTTGATCCGATGATTGATGCGACACGCAAGAAACTCGACGCCATTGACGCGCTTCTCGGGAAGGCCAGGAAATGACCATTGGAGTTCGCATGCCGCTTAAGACAATGCTTGACGCGATTGTCCGCGACAAGGGCAAGGACGACATGCCCGACCAAAAGCCGGCGAAGGACAAGGACGTCCTTTCGGATTTCAGCTCCATGGTGAGGGCGGTTGGCCCGAAGCTGAAGCTCGACAAGGAGAACGCAAAGCCCGACAGGAGCTTGGTGGAATTGCTGGATAGGGCGGAGCCGGACGAGGACAAGGATGTTTCCGATGCCGCCGCTCAGGGCATCTTCGGCCAGGCAATCCTTGCTTTCGAACAACTGCTCGACCGGCAGCAGCACGAAAATGGCGAACAGCCAAGACCCGTAACCAATGCCAAAGCGCCATCCAAAGCCGATACAATTGCGGGACTCATCCAAATTGTCGAAGCGGATCAGGGAAGCGAAAAACCGGCCGAGATAGCTGCGCCCGATAAAAAGTCCGGGAAGACTGATGTGAAAGCTGTCACGGATAGGCAGGTAGCCGCTCCTTTGCAGGACAAACAGGAACCCGGCAAATTAGCCTCGCATGCCCGGCAAGACGTTGCGCCAGCAACTCAGGCCCCCGAGGGACCGCGACCCAAAGTCAGCGCCAAGGCCGCCCCGGTGGAATACGCCGCGCCTGTTGAGACGGCCACGTCCGCACCGTCCCCGTCGGTTCAAGCAGAGGCAAAACTCGGTGCGACTGTGTCAAATAACGCGACGCCGGTACAACCTTCCCGTCTGCTGATAACCGATGTCCAGATTCTTTCTGATCGCAGTACACCTGGCGCAAGAACGCTGGTGATTCAGCTTCAACCCATCGAACTTGGAACGGTGACCGCGCGCATGCGCCTGACGCCTGAAGGGATGCATATTCAGTTAATGGCGGAAAACCCGGCGATGGCAGAACATCTCGCCAAGGACCATGACATGCTTACCAAGGCCTTGCAGCGGGCGGGTGTGGCAGATGACGCCTCCTCAGTCACCATCTCGGTCATTGATCGCTCCGGCACCTCTTCGAGCGCGCAGAACGGGCAGCAAAATCTGTCCGCGCAGGACCAGCAGCCCGGTGCGCGGGCCAGCAGCCAGGGCCAATCCGGATTCCAGGGTTCGTCCGGTGACCGTTCCAGCAATCAAGAATCCTTTGGAGAGATGCGATCCGATGAGCGCGTGGAAAAGGCAACTGATCCGGGTACTGAGTATGGCCTTTCACGCGGGTTGGTTGTTTAGCCTCTTTCTCGCGTCGCAGACTGCCTCGGCGGAGAACCTTTGCGAGCGGCAAATGCACCGTGCCTCGACGAAGTACGATATTCCGGTGGGAATTCTCTACGCGGTAGGTTTGACTGAAACGGGGCACAAGGACTCGCTCCAACCCTACGCAATGAATATAGAAGGTAAAGCAGTATTTATGCCGTCAGCAGCAGCTGCCATGGCCAAATTCAACGAGGCGCATTCGCGCGGAGCGAAACTCGTCGACATCGGATGCATGCAGATCAATCACTATTTTCACGCCAGCAAGTTCCCGTCTGTCGCGGCAATGTTAGACCCTGCCACCAACGTGGATTACGCCGCGCGATTTCTAAAAGAGCTCAGAACACGTGAAGGCGGCTGGACTATGGCGGTTGCGCGCTATCACGCGGGACCCGATAACGACCCGGCCCAGAAGCAATATGTTTGCCGAGTAATGGAAAATATGGTGGCTACCGGTTTCGGAAACTGGACGCCGAAGGCGCGAATGTTTTGCGATAAGTGATCGTGTTAATACTTGGTAATAAAACGTGAATTTGTCGTCGTGCTTATATTTTGTAAAGGTCGAAATAGTATTGATCCTGCCCGTGCAGGACATGCCAACCTCCCCAAGAATTCCCCTACATCGAATTAATTAGAACTCCCAATAAGTTAGGTACAATATATTGGGAATTGTCGCCGAGTCGCGGACCCCGCTAGTTGTGTGTTGCTTGGGGCAAAAATAAATGATTCGGAAGGTGGGGCAGTGATTGTAGTCGTCGACGAACGAAGTCTGGTGACGAGTGGGTATTCGGCGTGGTTCGCCCGCGAGGGCATAACAACAACAGGGTTTACTCCGGACGATTTCGGCGATTGGGTTGCCACCGTCCAGAAAAACGACATTATGGCGGTCGAGGCATTTCTCATAGGAGAATGTGTCAATCGTAGCCAGTTTCCACAAAAAATTCGCGAGCGCTGTTCGGCGCCGGTCATCGCTGTCAATGAGACACAGTCATTGGAACATACGCTGGAACTTTTCCAGGCGGGTGTCGACGATGTGGTTCGCAAGCCGATGCATGTGCGAGAGATCCTGGCGCGAATCAATGCCATTCGCCGCCGCTATGGCAATGGCGATGCGGGAACGCAGGTAGGTCCGATCCGGGTATTTTCCGATGGCCGCGATCCACAGGTGAACGGGCTTGATTTTTCGCTGCCGCGGCGCGAACGGCGCATACTGGAATATCTGATTGCCAATCGCGGGCGCCGCCTGAACAAGGCACAGATATTCAGCGCGATCTACGGCATTTTCGACAGCGATGTCGAGGAAAGTGTCGTTGAGAGTCACATCAGCAAACTGCGCAAGAAGCTGCGTGAGCAACTTGGTTATGATCCGGTCGATTCCAAGCGCTTTCTCGGTTACTGCATCAATCTGGACTGACCTGCCAGAACAATTTAGACCGCCGGCGCGGTCAAAATTGAAATTCAACTATTCCCCGGTGACACCATCTGAACGTCAGCTTCGCGCAAGTATTGCGCGCTAACGATTTTGAACGGAATCACGGTGCAAGGAGACGGAAATGAGCCTCTATGGAATGATGCGAACCGGTGTGTCGGGCATGAATGCCCAGGCAAACAGGCTGTCAACCGTGGCGGACAACATCGCCAACTCCAGCACGACCGGTTACAAGCGCGCCAGTACGCAGTTCGCATCGCTCGTGTTGCCAAGTTCTGGGGGGGCTTATAATTCCGGTGGTGTCGAAACGGTCATCCGCCACCATATCTCGGATGACGGTTCGCAGCGCTTCACGACTTCGTCGACCGACCTGGCGCTGAAAGGCAATGGCTTTTTCATTGTCGGCAACGCGGATGACACCCCATATCTGACGCGCGCCGGTTCATTCGTGCCTGATGCGCAAGGTAATCTCGTCAATTCAGCCGGCTACTATCTGATGGGTTATCCCGTGGTCAACGGCAACGTCAATCCGGTTGCCAATGGCTTTCAGGGGCTCGAAAAGGTCAATATCGCCCAGAACGACCTGATCGCGGATCCGAGCAAGACAGGTATCTTTACGGCCAATCTCCCGGCGGGCGCTTCGATCATTGCCGCAGCTGACCGGCCGCCAACAAATGCCACGGCGTCGGCTCAATATACCGCCAAGACATCCGTACAGACATTCGACAATCTCGGTAACGTCGTCGTCGTCGATCTCTACTTCACCAAGACCGCAAACAATAGCTGGGAAGTTGCCGCCTATAATCACGCCAATGCATCGGCTGCTGGTGGATTTCCCTATGCTCCTGCCGCGCCGTTGACTACGGAAAATTATACGTTCGATGCCGTCACCGGCAAGCTCACGTCTGCGGACAAGTCGATCTCGATCCCAGTGCCAAACGGACAGGCGCTGGAAATCGACTTTTCCGCCACCAAACAGCTGGCAGGTGACTACACGCCTATCGAGGTAAAGATCGACGGCAACACGCCAAGCCCGATAGAAAATGTCAGCATCGCCGACGATGGCACCGTAACCGCCATCTACAAGAACGGTGCGAAACGGGCCATCTATCAGATCGCGCTGGCCGACGTTCCAAGTCCTGACAACCTGCTTGTCATGACAGGCAACGTGTTCTCCCCGAGCGCAGAATCCGGCGACGTCCAGCTTGGCTTTGCCGGTAGTGGCAGCTTTGGCACGCTGACATCCGGGGCGCTGGAGGAATCAAATGCCGACATCGCGCAGGAACTGACGGAAATGATCGAATCCCAGAGAAGCTACACGGCAAATTCGAAGGTCTTTCAGACCGGTGCGGATTTGATGGATGTGCTGGTCAATCTGAAAAGATAGCTGAACTTCTAATGGCGAATGGACACAGGGCATGTCACTAACTTCGGCGCTCCTTACTGCTCAGAGTGCTCTCAATACCGTATCGAAACAGACAGCGCTGGTCTCCCGCAACATTGCGGGCGCCAACGATCCTGATTTTACGCGGCGTATTGGTTCCGTCGTGAGCGGACCAAACGGATCGACCTATCTTTCCATGACCCGCTCCGCCGACTCCGCGCTCCTGTCCAAGTTTATTGAAAGCAACAGCCAGTATAACGCGTCCAACACGTTGCAGGCCGGTCTCGACCGGCTGTCCGGGATTTATTCGGCTGATGATGCATCGGGATCACCAAGTTCGCTCCTCGGAGACTTGCGCGATTCATTGCAGCTCTACGCCTCGCAGCCCGGCAACACTTCCGTTGGCGAATCCACCGTCACCAAGGCGACGGAGCTCGCCAATGCGCTGAACAAGGGCACGGAAGAAACGCAGAAGCTGCGCCAGGATGCCGACAACGACATCGGCGATTCGGTCAAGAATCTGAATTTGCTGCTGTCGCAGTTCGAGACCGTCAACAACCGGATCATCAATGGCACGCGTTCCGGCACAGACGTCTCGGATTATCTCGACCAGCGCGATGGCCTGCTGAAGCAGATGTCAGGCGAGATCGGCATCACGACGCTGGTCCGCGGCGATAATGACATGGTGGTGTTTGCCGAATCCGGCGTAACCCTTTTCGAAGGCTCCCCACGAACGGTCAGCTTCACACCGACCAGCGCATTCAGCGCCGGTACAGGCGGCAACGATGTCTATGTCGATGGGGTCCCGCTGTCGCATGGAACATTTCAGCAGCCCTATGGCACTGGCCGCCTCAGTGGTTTGTTGCAATTGCGCGACGACACGGCGCCGGCCTATCAAAACCAGCTCGACGAGATAGCGCGCAGCCTCGTCAGCATGTTCGCGGAAAAAGACCAGAATACACCAGCGACGCTACCGACGGTTCCGGGCCTGTTCACCTATTCAGGTGCACCGACAATGCCGGCGGACGCGGCGATTCTTTCGGGCATTGCCGGCACAATCAAGGTTCACGCCGCCTTCATCCTGACGGAAGGCGGCAATCCCGCACTTTTGCGAGATGGCGGGGCGGCCGGAGCAGATTATGTACAGAATCCGGATGGCTCGTCAGGGTTTTCGGCGCGGCTCCAGGGTCTTATCGGTGCTATCTCGGCGCCTCGCAACTACGATCCGGACGCGGCCGCCGGCGATGGGAAAAGTCTCCTTGATTTTTCTGCGGCCACGATCAGTTCGCTTGAGACCAAGCGCAAATCCGTAACCCAGACGAATGAGTACAACACCGTTCTGGCATCGCGCGCCGAAGACGCAATTTCCAATAGCAGCGGTGTGAATATCGACACGGAGATGGCGTCGATGCTTGATCTTGAACATTCCTACAAGGCATCGGCGCAAATCATCTCCGCCGTTGACGCCATGTTGAACGAACTCTTTCAGGCGGTGAGATAGATATGAAGACCCAGTCGGTTTCATCCTATATGCTATCCAACTCGACACGTAACATTATCGCCAGGGCCCAGGCAGAACTGGTCAAGGCAAATCAGGAAGCAACGACGGGTTTTGTTTTCGACAAAGGGCTTACGCTTGGCAGCCGCACCGGCCAGTCGATTTCCCTGCGCAAAGAGCACGATCGGCTGACAGTTCTGACCCAGACCAATGGGCTGATCTCTGAACGAATGAAAGCTTCTCAAGATGCCTTGAGCAATGTCATCAAGGGATCGCAGGATTTTCTCGGTAATGTAACGGCGATGCGCGGAGCAAGCGAGGGCCGTTCGATCATCGTCGACAAGGCGAAGGGTCTGTTGCAGACCGCCACCGACCTGATCAACACCAGCTACAACGGCGAGTATATTTTCGCGGGAGAGAACACGGACGTAAAGCCGCTGGGTGACTACGGCTCCGCCGGCGATCCCGCAAGGGCCGCCGTGTTGCAGTCGTTTCAGGATTATTTCGGCTTCCCGACGACTGACCCGCAGGTGGCAAACATAACCGCGGCAGCCATGAAAACTTATCTGGACACGTCGCTCGCGGCCGAATTCGATTCCGCGTCCTGGTCGGCCAACTGGTCTTCGGCGTCAGACACGCTCGTCAAGAGCCGGATTGCGCCGACCGAGCTGGCGGAGACGTCGGTTAGCGCCAATAATTCTGGGTTCCGTCAGCTCGCCATGAGCTACACGATGATGGCGGAACTCGGTGATATCGGGCTCAATCAGGCAGCGTTCGATACGGTAATCGACAAGGTGGCGGAGACGACCAACCAGAACTCTACTTCACTGGCAGGTGCTCAGTCCTTCCTGGGCAATGCCCAAGCCCGGACAAAGGACGCGACCGACCGGCTGACCGTACAGATCAATGTTCTCAATAGCTCGGTTCTCGATCTGGAGGCGGTGGACCCGTTTGAGGCCGCCAACCGGGTGGAGGCTTTGCGGACCCAGATCGATGCGTCCTATGCCTTGACCGTGAAGATCCAGAGCCTGAGCCTGCTCAATTACCTGAAGTAAATCAACGAACGCGACAGCCGCGTTCGTTAAAAACCGGAAAAGCGCATGTACCAGGCCCGATACGACGACATCATGAACGACGGTGCTGACGAAGCCAGGGAGCGGGAACGGTCCTTGTTCGATCAGTCGATCGTGATGCTGGAAGCCGCTCGCGATGAGAGCGGCTATGCTTCTAAGGGCGTCGAAGCCGTGTATTTTACGTCGCGTCTGTGGATGATTGTGATCGAAGATCTCGGCAGTCCCGCCAATGGATTGCCGCCGCAATTGCGGGCATCACTGATTTCGATCGGTCTGTTCATTCTGAGGCAACTGGAAGCCATCAGGCAGGAGACCTCACGCGACTACGACAGCATTATTGATATTACCAAGACCATTCGCGACGGGCTTTGACCATGAAACTCTCATTACGTGCCGGTGAGAAAGTCTACGTGAACGGGGCAGTCTTGCGCGTTGACCGCAAGGTCTCCATCGAATTCATGAACGATGTCAGTTTTCTTCTCGAAAGCCACGTCATTCAGGCGGATCAGACGACAACGCCTCTACGACAGCTCTATTTCGCCGCACAGATCATGCTCATCAATCCTGCTGTGAAGGAGGAGGCAAACCGCACATTCAAGCGTATGCTGGCGTCGCTCCTCGCAACCTTCGAAAACCGGCAGATGCTGAAAGAATTGAAGCTGATTGACGAGATGGTGTGCAACGAACGTGTGTTCGACGCCCTGAAATCCATCAGATTGCTCTACGCGCTGGAAGCACAAATTCTTTTCGGCCCAGTAGAACAAACCATTTCCTCTCAAACAGACAGGGCCGTCAGGCCGGAGGCAAACCCATGACCACCATCCCTCCCGTAGGAACACAGGCCGATACGACAGATACGTCCAAGGCTACCGGACCCGGCGTCGACTATCAGGCGTTTCTGAAATTGCTTGTGGCGGAGATGAAAAATCAGGATCCGACCGAGCCGATGGACGCAACACAGCAAATCTCTCAGCTCGCACAGTTTTCGAGCGTTGAACAAGCGGTTCAGACCAATACCAAACTCGACCAGTTGCTTGCGAGTTCATCCCTATCACAGGCCGATGGCATCATCGGTCGCACCGTCACGAGTGCTGACGGTAAGGTCAGCGGCGTTGTCGAGTCCGTGCGCATCTACAGTGACGGCATGATCGCAACACTCGTCGGTGGTGCCCAGCTTCCAATCACTGCCGGCATCGTCATTTCGGCCGGCAATGAATGAGGCAGATGCGCTCGATATCGTCAATCAGGCGATCTGGACGGTAATCGTTGCGTCTGGTCCGGCAGTCGGAGCCGCGATGCTGGCTGGGGTCTGCATTGCGCTGTTTCAGGCACTGACACAAATACAGGAAATCACACTTACCTTCGTCCCCAAGATCCTCGTCATCCTGGCGGTTCTTGCATTGACCGCTCCGTTCGTCGGTTCACAGATCAACACGCTGACACTGCTGGCGTATTCCCGGATCGAGAAAGGTTTCTGACGCGCGTCGCCACGTTCGCGTTGGCTTCGCACAAGCTTCGGCATCTATTGTCCCCGTGACAACAGGAGAATGCCGTGCAGCAGGCCGCAGTAAAACGATTGGGCGACAAGGGCTATCTGACGGGCAGCGATGTTGGCCTTGCTCTCGGCATCGTCATCATTCTCACAGTGCTGTTCCTGCCTGTTTCACCAATCGTTCTCGATATTGGTCTCGCATTCTCCATCGCCCTTTCCGTGCTCATCCTGATGGTATCGCTGTGGATCCAGCGGCCCCTCGATTTTTCTGCCTTTCCCACGGTGCTTTTGATCGCGACAATGATGCGCCTGTCGCTCAATATTGCAACGACACGTGTCATCCTGACCCATGGCGACGAGGGTTACGCCGCGGCCGGCCAGGTCATCCATGGTTTTTCGCAGTTTGTCATGGGCGGTGATTTCGTCATCGGTCTTGTGGTCTTTGCCATCCTTATCATCGTCAATTTTCTTGTCATCACCAAGGGCGCCACGCGTATTGCCGAAGTTGGTGCGCGCTTTACGCTCGACGCCATTCCGGGCAAGCAGATGGCCATCGATGCGGACCTTTCGTCCGGCCTTATCGACGAGAAGGAAGCGCAGCACCGGCGGCGCGAACTCGAAGAAGAAAGCGCCTTCTTCGGATCGATGGACGGTGCCTCAAAATTCGTGCGGGGTGATGCCATTGCCGGCCTCATCATTACCGCCGTCAACATCTTCGGCGGTATTATCATCGGTGTCACGCGGCATGGCATGGAAGTCGGCGAAGCTGCCGATGTCTTTACAAAGCTCTCTGTCGGCGATGGTCTCGTCACCCAAATCCCGGCATTGATCGTATCGCTTGCGGCCGGCCTTCTTGTCTCAAAAGGCGGGACGCGCGGTTCAACCGACAAGGCCGTCTTTGGTCAGCTTGGTGCTTATCCGAAAGCGCTGTTCGTCGCTGCCCTGTTGTTATTCGTGCTCGGCATCTTGCCGGGGCTGCCTGCCTTTCCGTTTTTCGTGCTTGCAGCCGGACTTGTGGCGATTGGCGTATCTGTCCCGCGCAAGCTCGCCCGGGTGGCAGCCGCTGCCCAGGCCGAAATCGCGCTGCAGCAGAAACATGCGGAACAGGAAGACCGGGATTCTGTCAGGGCTTCGCTTGAAACGGCGCAGATCGAGCTCTGTCTTGGCAAACAAATCTCGGCACGACTGCTCGCATCGCAGCTTGAACTTGCGCATCGCGTCAACAAGATGCGCAAGAAGTTTGCGGTCGAGTACGGTTTTGTCGTCCCGGAAATCAAAGTTACAGATGATTTTCTCCTGCCGCCCAAGACATACCGGATCAAGATCCACGGGACGGTTGTTGCTTCGCATGAGCTGCGGGTCGGTGAAATCCTGGTTATTCCCGGCGATCGGCCACCCCCGCATGTGCCGGGCGAAGAGGTGCGGGAGCCTGCGTTCGGTATGAAAGCCTATTCCGTCCCGGAAATCTTTGCCGCCGACCTCAAGCGCGACAACTACATGACGGTCGATAACCTCTCCGTATTGCTGACGCATCTCAGCGAGATCGTCCGCAACAACCTGGCACAGCTGCTTTCCTACAAGGACATGCGCGCACTGCTCGACCGTCTTGGACCCGAATACCGCAAACTGCTCGACGATATCTGCCCGGCGCATCTCTCCTATTCCGGCCTGCAGGCGGTTCTCAAGCTGCTGCTGACGGAACGGGTGTCGATCCGCAACCTCAATCTCATCCTCGAAGCCATAGCGGAAGTGGCACCGCATATCCGCCGCTCGGAAATGATCGTCGAACATGTGCGGATGCGTATGGCACAGCAAATTTGCGGCGACCTTGCCGACAATGGCGTTCTTTCGGTTTTGCGTCTCGGCAACCGTTGGGATTTGGTTTTCCACCAGAGTCTCAAACGTGATGCCAAGGGCGAGATTACGGAATTCGATATCGATCCGCGTCTCCTGGAGCAATTCGGTAACGAAGCGAGTGTCGCGATCCGCAAGCACCTTGATGGGGGCGAGCGCTTCGTCCTCGTTGCTTCGCCGGAAGCGCGGCCTTACATCAGAATGATCATCGAGCGCCTGTTCGCGACATTGTCAGTCCTGTCCCATGTCGAGATCGCACGCGGCGTGGAGGTACGTTCCCTCGGTACTATTTCGTGAGGCTCCAGACGTGCCGCCACTGAGCGATAGCATCATTGCGGCCCTGCTTGTTTTTGCCCGTGTAGGAGCCTGCCTGATGATCATGCCGGGCATTTCCAGTCCACGCATTCCCATGCAAATACGCCTTTTCCTGGCACTCGCATGCTCTCTCATGGTCGTGCCGCTGGTGCTGCCGCAGGTCACTCCAGCGGCAAAGGCGGCCCCTTTGATGCTGATGCGGATCATCGTCATCGAAGCGATCGTTGGCGCCTTCATCGGCATTTTGTCGCGCCTCTACTTTTGGGCGCTGCAATTCATGGCAAATGCCATGGCGATGGCGACCGGATATTCCGGCGCACCAGAGCGCGCCATTGAATCGGACGAACCACAGGCAGCCATTGCAAGCCTGATCACGCTTTCCGCGCTGTGTCTGTTCTTCGTATCAGACCTGCATCTGGAGGTGTTGCGTGCGCTGCTTTCATCCTATTCGACGATCCCGGTGGACGGCATCTTCCAACCGGCAACGGCGATGGTCAACCTGACCGACACTTTGTCCAAGGCGTTCATGAGCACCATACGCATCGCTGCTCCCTTTATCGTCTTCGCCGTCGTGGTCAATATAGCGGTGGGCCTGATCAACAAGCTCACGCCATCGATTCCCGTTTATTTCATTTCGTTGCCCTTCGTCCTCGCCGGCGGGTTGATGCTACTCTATTTCAGCATGTCCGACCTGATGCGTTTTTTCACCAATGAGGCAGGAATGTATCTGAGGAACTTTTGAGTGATGACCATGCATGACGCATCCCGGACATCCTATCTCGGATTGATCAGGCTGCAAAAGCTCGCCAAAGCGCGCCATGAACTGGAGCTGTCACGCCTCAATGCAAAACAGGCTGCGATCAAGGAGGAGAATGACGCTCTTTTCAGGATGCAGGAAGATCGTTTTGTCGTAGGTGCAACCGCGTTTGTTCCCGTGCCTATCATCTTGAAGCGTCTCGAGACCAACAAGTCGCTTCAGGCCCAGTTGTCCGAACACATGGTCGAAGCCAAACGGAATCTGCTGAAAGCGTCGCGTACGCTCGACACGTTGGAGAGCCGGCTTCGTGATTTAGCAAAAACGATATCGCGAGCCGAGGTTGCCGACGAAGCGGACGAGTATATGGGGCATCTGCTTGGCAGACACGCAATCTGAAGATGCAAGTCTCAAGCCTCCCGTAAGTTTGGGAGGGTAGGGTGCATGCAATGAAACAGGATGGAACAGGAATCGATGGCTATTAATCCACCTTCCGATCTGGTGTTGGATGTTGCCATGGCAGCCGATCCGGACACGTTGCGAACCTCCCTGGAGAAGTTGCGGAGCATGGCTTCCGACCGCGTCGCGGCACAGAAGCAGCTGTCACGCGAGAACTTTGCCTCCATGCAGCAACCGGCCTCGTCAAGTGGCACCATTGCCGGTAGCGTATCGCATGCGCCGAACGCTGCATTCAAAAAGTTCGAAGCTTTCATGCTGCAATCCTTTGTCGAATCCATGTTCGCAGGAGACAATCAGGCAGTCTTCGGCGAAGGAATTGCCGGAGAGTACTGGAAATCAATGATGGCCGAAGCCGTCGCCAACAAGATGGCCGATGCCGGCGGGATAGGCGTCGCCCGCATGCTGGAGCAGCAGAGCGCCAAAAAAGCCAAGTCTGAAGCTGCAGCACAAGCTGAGGAAGCAGCTTCGGGGATATCCATAAATCAACAACATTTTCAAAACCAGGATTCAAATGTCATTTTGCACCAAATCCAACGCCAGCTCATTCATAAGCAATTGAAATCAACGGAAAGCGTCGACAACTCGAGGCAGAGTTAGAGCGCCAACCCTCAAGGCCGATGAGATTGGAGAGAACAGATATGGAAATAGAAATAATGACCAATGATCAGAACCGCAGCGATATGCCTGAACCGGCGCTGGAACCCGTCCTTTTCGCCATTCGTCGTTTGGAAGATGTCGTAGAGCGTGAAACACGGCTGCTTCTCGAAGGCCAGTTGGTAGATCTTGCAAGTATCAATGCCAATAAGAGCCGCGGGCTGCGCGATTTCAACAAGGCCATGGGCAAGGCTGTCAAGACGGTCGACACGCCTGCACTTAAGGCGCTCCAGCCCGTCCTCGATAGCCTGCGTCAGAAGCTTGATCGCAATTGCGATGCTATCAAATTGCACTTGCGCGCGGTGACAGAGCTCGCGGGAATTATCCGCGATGCGCTTGAGACGCAGGAGGCCGACGGAACGTACACGGCCAGCCAGGTCAGAAACGGGCTCGGTGCATGATCCGTATCGTGCTGATCGGCCTGTGGATCTGCGCCGTTGCACTGGGATCCCTGTATCTTGCCGTCTGGCAGAACTCTGCGACAGCAGCTGTTGCACCCAACACTCAGGAGGCACTGGACGATGGCAAGACCGAAGTCTTCAGTGTCCCGATCATCGTGGACAATGCGGTTCAGGGTTATGTGGTGTCTCAGCTGGCCTATACATTGGACCACACCGTGAACGCGTCCTTCAAGATTCCGGTATCGTATTTCATCAATGACGAGATTTTCAGCCAGTTCTACGGGCATTATTCGGACGTCAAGAACATCCAGGACGTCAAGTTCGATGATGTCAAAAAATCGATCATTGACGGTGTCAATGCACGATTTCCGCAACCATTGGTGAAGGACCTGCTGGTCGAGCAATTCAACTACATAACGGCCAAGGAAATCCGCGACCAGAACACCAAGGGTCTGCAGCGTCAGCAAGCACCTCAAAGTGAATAATATTTGCCGGCAAGCGTGCGCAGAATTGTGTCTGTCAACGGTGTGACGTCAGGATCCTCGACGAACCGCACGCCAAGTTCCATATCTTGGCGCCAGACGACTTCCGTCATCAACGCGCCGCTATACTGATCGTCGAACAGCCAGAAGCGCATCGGGACGGGGGATTGGCCGACAACCCTGATCTTGGCGCCGCCACCGGCAAGATTGTGAAAATGACATTCGGTCAGAAACTGCCCATCGAGCGTCACGAGTTTGCCGGATCGCAATCGTGTTCGCTGGCGCTGCTCGACGCGTTTCTCGGCTTTGGTGTTCGTTTGATATAATGGCATGTAAATTTGCCTGGCCCGAATTGAAGCCGGTTAAAAGGCGCGCGGACGTCTTTCATGCCGGCGGTTCATTCGTAGCTTGTACAGGCAAACAATTGCAAATCCGTTATGTTTCATTCGAATGCAGCGCTCGGATCGCGAAGATTTACGTGCCTGGATCAATGGTGCTTGCGCCGCGGGCATTTTCAAGAGTAGGTACAGCTGAAAATTGACAGCCCCTTCAGGTGACACACTTGCCAACCGCCACCAGGCTCCGAATTGCCTCCTACATTTTGTCGTTCATCGCGCTCGTCGCTGTGCTTGAACTAGGCTTGCTCTCGGCTCTCCTCTCAGGACTGCTCGTTTACAACCTCGTCCATTATTCGGCTCCATTGCTCGGCAGATTAGGCATTTCCGGCCACCTGGCAAAAACCATAGCGTTGGCAATACTGGCGTTGGTTTTCATCCTCGTGATCGTCGCCGCCGTCATGAGCAGCATGGCATTGCTCACCGATGGTTCCGACGAAGGTATAGTATCGCTTTTCCAGAAGATGGCCGAAATCATCGATACCGCCCAGTTACATCTGCCGAACTGGGCCCGCGATTATTTCCCCTCAAATCTTGAGGAACTGGAAACGCTGGCGGCAAAGTGGCTGCGTGAACATGCCGGCCAGCTTCAGCTCGTCGGCAGGGAACTTGGCGTTCTCCTGGTGCGAATAATCGTCGGCATGGTGATCGGGGGAATGATCGCGCTTAGTTCCACCGTTGCCTCATCACGCGAGCCAGGCCCGCTCGCGATTGCCCTTGCCGAACGTATCGAGCTATTGAGCGCGGCATTTCGTAATATCGTGTTCTCGCAGCTTCGGATCTCGGCATTGAACACAGTATTCACCGCTATCTATCTTGTTGTAATCCTGCCATTTTTCGGCGTTCACCTGCCCTTGGTCAAAACCATGATTGCCGTGACGTTCATTGCGGGGTTACTTCCTGTTATCGGCAATTTGATCTCCAACACCGTGATCGTCGTCGTGGCACTCAGTGTTTCCTTTGTTGCCGCAGTGGGTTCGCTGGCCTTTCTGGTCATCATCCACAAGCTCGAATATTTCCTCAACGCCAGGATCATCGGATCGCGAATCAAATCGCGCGCCTGGGAATTGCTCCTCGCAATGATCGTGCTGGAAGCCTGGTTCGGCATCGCTGGCCTCATCGCCGCGCCGATTTACTATGCCTATCTCAAGGACGAACTTAAAAAGCAGAGGCTGATCTAGGCGGCAAATTTGCGGCCGCGTGATATAATTGCGGATGGCAGGGAATAAATCCGCCGCAGGTCCGTATACGCCGTATGGAGAATTCGAAACCCCGTTTTGACGTTGTTGGCCAGCTTGGTTCGTTACGCCGGTATGCACGTTCGCTAACGGGCAATGAAACCGATGCGGAAGACCTTGTGCAGGATACGCTGGTGCGGGCTTATGAGCGGCGCAGTCATTTTCGCAATGGCGGAAACCTGAAGGGTTGGCTTTTGTCGATCCTGCATAATGGTTTTATCGACAGCAAGCGTTCGAGCCAGTCGGAAGCGCGCCGCGAAAATGCTTTGGCAGTCATCACCGAAACGATACTCCAGCCGCCGCAGGAGCATTCCATGCGGTTAATGGAGGTCCGCAATGCGTTTTTTTCGCTGCCCGAAGAGCAACGAGCCGCTTTGCATTTGGTAGCGATCGAGGGTCTCTCCTATGAAGAAGCTGCAGCGACGTTGGGAATACCGATGGGCACGCTGATGTCGAGAATTGGCCGCGCGCGGGCGACACTGCGGTCTCTCGAGGCTGAGCCCGGCAAAACCGCACATCTGAAAATTGTTGGAGGCCGCGATGAATGACGCGATCGATCCCGTCGTTGAGGCCGACCTTGATGCCTATGTCGACGACCAGCTGGATGCGGGCCGCCGCATCGAGATCGCCCGCTACCTCTCGCATCACCCTGAGCAGGCCGCCCGCGTCATGTCGGATCTGCAGGCGAGGGACGAATTGCGGCTGGCGCTGACCGGCATGCACAGCAAGGGATCGCCGGAGACGAGTGAAGCAGCGCGTCGCCTTGAACGTGGCCTCATGCGAAACCGGTTGCTCGGCAATTTGCAACGTGTTGCCGCGGTCGCCGTCCTTGTCGGTATTGGTTGGCTGGCGCATGCCGGCTTTGGCCCGCTCACCATCTCGGAGGTCGTCGCCTCGACACCGCCGCCGGCTTATGTTGCGGATGCGGTGATGGCCCACAAGACGTCCTTGGTCAGGGCAGGGATGAAGTCGCAGTCCGAGGTGAACAGTTACGATCCTGCAGAAATACGTGCGGCCACCGCCATTACCATGCCACAACTTTTGGACCGGTGGATCGTCAATGATGTCCAGCTTTTCCCGTCCGCCTTCGGACCAAGTGTCGAGATGGAAATCAGATCCGATGAGATGAAGCGGCTCTCGCTTTTCGCGGTTCGTCCCGGCAGTTTCGATGTCGTGAAGCCGAAAGCGTTGCGCATCGATGATAGCACCGCCGCCTATTTCCAGATTGGTGACGTTGCCTATGCCCTCGTATCGGATGCAAGCCCCGCCGACCTTGAAATAGTAGCATCGCAGCTTGCAAAAACTCTTTACTGATTAACCAGCCAAAGGATCACAACCATGAATACACCACTTCGTTATGAAATGGGCACAGCGCGCGGACAGTCCGCCGCATTGTTCGATGAAGGACTGCGCCAGCATATGCTGCGCATCTACAACTATATGGGCCTGGGCCTTGTTCTGACGGGCGTTGTTGCATTCGTCGTCGCCTCGACGCCGGCTCTGTATGTTCCGATTTTCTCCACTCCCCTGAAATGGGTCGTTATCTTCGCGCCGCTTGCTTTCGTGATGTTCTTCTCGTTCAAAATGCAAACCATGTCGGCAGCAACCGCACAGGCCATGTTCTGGGCATTCTGCGCGGTCATGGGGCTTTCGCTGGCGTCGATCTTCCTTGTCTTTACCGGGACCAGCATCGCCCGCACATTCTTCATAGCGGCCACCATGTTCGGTGCCACCAGCCTTTATGGTTATACAACCAAGCGTGATCTCTCCCAGTTCAGCTCGTTCCTGATTATGGGTCTGATCGGTGTTGTCGTGGCAAGTGTCGTCAACATCTTCCTCGGCTCCTCCATGCTGCAGTTCGTTGTCTCGGTTGCCGGCGTTCTGGTCTTCATCGGTTTGACAGCTTGGGACACGCAATCGATCAAGGAGCAGTTTGCCGAAAGCTACGATTCGGAATCGCAGCAGAAGCTGGCGGTGTTCGGCGCCTTCTCGCTCTACCTCAACTTCATCAACCTCTTCCAGCTGTTGCTCAGCCTGACCGGTCAGCGGGAAGAATAAAATCATCCCGTAGCGATCCTGTGCAGATGCCCTCAAGGCGTCTGCACAGTGTGGTGTAGACGAGGTGCGGTCTTCGCGCGTTCGTTCTGCGCGAGGTAATGATTGTTCAGTGAATTTCGTTCATATAGATAGCTGCCGATACAGCAGTCAGCCGAGAGATTCGCGCTATATGAATGAGCATGTCGATAATCACGCCGATGTCGAGACATTCGATCTCGCACCGATCTCGTTGTGGCTGGAGGATTTCAGTGGGGTCAAGCACCTGTTCGAGAAATGGCGGCGATCCGGCGTCACCGATATCAGATCCTATCTGCGTGAGGACGAGGGCCGGATTAGAGAATGCGCAAGCCTGATCCGGGTTCTAAAGGTCAACAAAAAGACCCTTGCTCTTTTCGAGGCAAATGATTTCAACCACCTGACCGGCAATCTCGACTCCATCTTTCGCGACGACATGCTCCAGTCGCATATACAGGAGCTCTCGGCTCTGTGGGATGGCGATACCGAATTCTCCAGTGGTACAGTGAATTACACGCTGACGGGTCGCCGGCTGGATATCCAGCTTCGCGGCGCGGTTCTGCCGGGATATGAAGATTCGTGGACGCGGGTATTGCTTTCCATCGAAGACGTCACCGAGCGCGAGGACGCGCGGCGGCAGCAGATCGAGAGCAAGCGCTACGCGGAAGGGTTGTTTGAATATTCTCCCGTATCTCTTTGGGTGGAAGATTTCAGCCGCATCAAGCGTCTGCTTGACGAAGTGCGGGGGCAGGGTATTATCGATTTTCGTGTGTTTACCGATGTCCATCCTGAATTCGTTGGACAATGTGCAAGCGAGATCCGCGTTGTCGATGTCAACAACGAGACGCTCAGGATGTTTCTCGCGCCCGACAAGCTGACATTGTTGCGCCGGCTTCCCGATATTTTCCGCGACGGCATGAATGCGCATTTCAGGGAACAGCTGATCGAACTTTGGAACGGCAACCTCTTTCATCAGCGTGAGACCGTAAACTATGCACTTGATGGAACCGAACGCCATGTGCTGCTGCAATTTTCGGTTCTGCCGGGCCACGAACAGGATTGGTCCTTGGTCCAAATATCCTTGACCGATATCACGGCGCGCAAGAAGGCCGAGGCTTATCTGGAATATCTCGGCAAGCATGATGTGCTCACCAAGCTTTACAACCGCGCCTTCTACGTGGACGAGCTGAACAGGCTTGAGCGCCGTGAGTTTTATCCCGTCTCGATCATTATCCTCGACCTCAACGGACTGAAGGTGGTCAATGATCAGTGGGGGCATGGCGTTGGAGATGCTTTGTTACGACGCGTTGGCGAGGTACTGGCGGGAGCAGTCAAGCCTCCCTGCTACGCTGCGCGTATTGGCGGCGATGAATTCGCCGTTCTGCTGCCGGCCATCGATGAGCTTGGCGCCGCAAGCATGATCGACGAAATCCGCAGCCTTATCGAGATAAACAACCAGTATTACTCCAATATTCCCTTGAACATATCGATCGGTTGGGCCACCAGCAATATTGGCGAAAAGCTGGAAGCTGTGGCCAAGCGTGCTGATCTGCTCATGTACGAGGACAAGCGTTCGCATTATTCGTCAGACAACGAGCGCCGTAACCTCGAATAGCTACGACCGCTCGCGTTTTAATTCAGGCTGTTTGCGGGATTTTGAACAGATCCGCATGATTCCGGGGCTGCGATCGCCAATATTGTTCGGGAGCCACGACCTGTGCTCCGAGTTCCGCCGCTGCGTGCCACGGCCAGCGAGGGTCATAGAGGATTGCGCGTGCAAGCGCGATCGCATCGGCGTCGCCGTTGGCAATGATGTCTTCCGCCTGTTTCGCCTCGGTGATTAGTCCGACAGCAATGACGGGCATTTTTACCTCGGCTTTGATCCGCTGCGCGAATGGAACCTGATAGTTGGGTTCAACCGGCATTTTCTGCAGGGGCGAAAGACCGCCACTGCTGACGTGAATGGCGGCACAACCGCGCGCCGCCAATTCCTTTGCAAAGATCACGGTGCTCTCGACGTCCCAGCCACCATCGACCCAGTCGGAAGCGGAAACGCGTATCCAGACCGGCTTGTTGGCGGGAAACGCTTCCCGTACTGCCTCGAACACTTCGAGAGGGAAGCGCATTCGATTTTCCAGACTTCCACCATATCGATCGTCACGCATATTCGAGAGCGGTGACAGGAACTCGTGCAGCAAATATCCATGCGCTCCATGAATTTCGATGCCCTCTATGCCGATCCTGTCGGCGCGTTTTGCCGCCTTGACGAACGCATCCCGTATGCGATCGAGGCCAGCGCCATCCAATGCCGTTGGAGCATCGTATTCATTCAGATATGGCACTGGCGAAGGGGCCACGGTTTTCCAGCCGGTCGGCTCATTCGGCGCAATCTGCTTACCACCCTCCCATGGTACGCGGGTTGATGCCTTTCGCCCCGCGTGCGCGAGTTGCGCGGCGACGGGTATCGGCGAATAGTCGCGGATCGCGGCGACAATACGCCCGAGTGCTGCTTCATTGGCATCGGAATAAAGCCCGAGATCCCGGGGGGAGATGCGTCCTTCAGGTGTTACGGCGGTAGCTTCCGTGACCAGCAAGCCGGCACCCGACAGGGCAAGGTGACCCAGGTGCATCATATGCCAGTCCGACGCCGAGCCATCCTCGGCGGAATATTGGCACATGGGAGCGATTATGATCCTGTTCGCGAGTTCGAGCGAATCCAATCGCAGTGGCTGAAACAACTGGCTCATCTATATGACCTCAACTTTTTGGGTAGCTGCGTCGCGAAATTGGGAGTTTCGTCGCAGCAGGTTCGCGCTGAATTTGACATTGCACAAATGGATCCTGTCCGCCGGAAGTCAAGTAACGGGTTCGTAATGAGCGAAAGCGGCTGGTGCTCGGGTCGCGAGCCCGGGCGGTCGTCAATGCGATGTCCCGCGCGCCAAATCAACCAGTTGACTGGCCGAAGACAGGTTTCCATTTGCGACCTGTGAAGCAACGGGTTAGTCCTAACCGAAATGCCTAACTCAAATTTCTGAATCCCGCATCTTGTAAAACTGTAATAAAGTCCGCTTATATGGCAAATCTTGATTATCCTGAGTTCGAATGCCAAAACTGCAAAGCGATCATGATCGCGGTGCGGCGCAACTTACGCGATTCCAGTGCCATTGTTTGCAGCCGCTGTGGCAGTTTTCTGGGGGCATTCGTCGATCTGGACAATCAGCTTGCGCTGAAGTCTCGACAGGTGATGGGTCCTCCGGACGTCAGTTGACATGCGGGACTAAATTATACGAGGGACCAAGTCCTCCTGAAGACCGAACGGCTGCCCATTTTGGAGTTGACCCTCGGCCGCGGATTTTGCCGGTATCGAGAAACTGAATACGGCTCCGCCTTCCGGATGGTTTGAAGCGGTTATCTCTCCGCCGTGAGCTTGGATGATTGACTGACAGATGGCCAATCCTATGCCCAGGCCGCCTTCCTTTGTTGTAAAGAACCCATCGAATATCTGATCCAGGTGATCGACCGGAATACCAATCCCTGTGTCCCGGATCGAGAATGAGACGCGCGCGGTCTCATCCAGTTGCGTTTCGAGATAGATCTCGCGCTGCATTTGCGGTGTCACCTTCATGGCCTGGATACTGTTGGCGATCAGATTGACGATCACCTGTTGCAACTGGATGCGATCACCCTGGACAGCGGGAAGGTCCGGTTGCAGCTTGGTCGTAATGACAACATCTTTATCTTCGCTTTCGTGACGAAGAAAAACCACGCATTGACGAACAACATCATTGAAATCAAGCAAAGTCGAGGTGGCCTCGCGCTTGCCGGCCATATCCTGAATGCGGCCGATAATATCGCCTGCTCGCTGGGCGCTTTCAACGACACGGGATGTCAGGATGTCTACCTTGTCAAGGTTTGGCTCGGCTCTCCTGAGATATCGCAGGCTTGTCTGTGCATTCATCAGGATGGCCGAAAGCGGCTGCTTGATTTCATGCGCTATGGATGTGGTCATTTCACCCAATGTGGAAAGACGCGCTGCATGGGAGAAGTCGGCCTCGATCTTTCGTAATTTTGCCTCTGCCTCGAGGCGAGCGGTGTTGTCGATCATCATGAGGATCGTGGTATCGAGGCGCTCGCCCGGTACCGGGAAGGTCATCAACAACAGCACATCGAGCAGGCGGCCATCGAAGGTCTTCACCTTCAACTCTTCGACATGATTTCTGGCACCTGAAAAATGCGCCAGCATCACGCGTCTTGTTGCGCCGGGTGTAGTTGAAAACAGATACTTCACCGACCCGATGAACTCTGAGCGGCGCTTCCCGCCGAAAAGGACCATAGCTTCTTGGTTGACGTCGAAGACTTGTACAATCTCGCACGCAAGATTGACGATCTCCGGATGTTCATCCGAGTATGCCGCCATGTCCGTGATGCCGCTGGCTCTGAGGCGCTCAAATATGCGCCCTGCCGGCCGGGCGTCGATCTGCCAGACAGGAATGGGCAGGGAGGAAATCAGGTTGCGATAACGTTTCTGGCTGGCTTCGAGTTCGATCACCGCATTTGGTGTGTTCAAGGTTGCTCTGACCGAGACGAACACGGTGTCGGCGCACCTTGAATCAAAAGCCTTCCAGCCTGTCAGAACGACATGCTGCAACCGGCCGACTGTGGGGATCTCTCGTGTTACCGGTTCTTTATGAACGGAGGCAGCGATGGTAGTGAGCAGATCTCCGAGAGCAGCGCGGCTTTGTTCGGGCCAGAGGCTTGCTGTTGGCCGGTCCAGCACTTTGTCCCGGTCTGCCGGCAGGCCGAACAGGCGGATTGCTTCATCGTTGACGTCCACAATCCGAACGGCAGAGAGCAGCATATCCAATCGATCAGGCTGCCATTCCTGATCCCCACGAGGGGCTGCATCCACGCTTTCAAGCAAAGCGCGTACACGCGTCAGATTGAATTGCCAGCAAGCAACCTGTCCGGCAGCCGCCTCACGGGGTTGCTCTCCTTTGGTGGGGTATTCGTCTGGTTCCATTGGCGACCTCTCTTCGAGCGATGGTCGATGCTGTTTAATTCGATGAAACGCTATTGTTACGGCTCTCGAGGCCTTGACCGTCGATTGAGAGCTGAAATGATATGCCTGTGCAAGACATCGTCATTGATCGGCTTGCTTAGAAAGGCTACCGCGCCCAGACGCAGTGCCTGGGATTTTGCTTCGGCGGCCGACTGGGCCGACATGAAGATAATAGGCAAATCGGGATCGGCGGCAGACAGCTTTTGTTGAAGCTCCAAACCGGTCATGCCTTTCATATTGAGATCGGTGATAAGGCAGTCGAACCGCCCACTGATGGATGCGGCTAGAAACTTTTCCGGACGGTCGAACGTCTGGCACTTGAAATCGAGTACCTCGAGCAATTCGGCCAAGGCTTTGCAGATGCTCACATCGTCGTCGACGACTGCAATGGTTGGGGTAAGGATCAATTCGCAAACTTTCACACAGCGGACTTTCGTCACAATGGCTTAGTATCTGCCGGATCACCGCCTTATCAAATCCATACGGAAGTCTAGGCCAGGTAGTCATCACGTATATCCGCTGGTATCGACTGCCAGGCACGAACAAGGTGTGTGACGAACGGCGTCTTCATCTTGCGCATCACACTGCTTCGATGAAGCTTGACCGTGATTTCAGAAATGTTGAGATCGAAGGCGATCTGCTTGCTCAGCGCACCGCGCACGACGGCCTCCATGACCTGGCGCTCGCGGTGCGTGAGCGTCCCATAAAGCGCTATGTTCGTCTTGGTGGTGCGTTGCTCGGCGCGCCGTTCCTTGTCAGTTTCGATAGCCTTGTTCACCGCATCGAGCAGGGTCTGATCGCGAACAGGCTTGGTCAGAAATTCGACTGCACCTGCCTTCATCGCCTGAACCGTCATTGGAATATCGCCATGACCGGTCAGAAAAATGATGGAGGCTGAGATGCCATTGGCGATCAGGCGAGTCTGGAAATCAAGACCGCTTGCACCTGGCATCCGCACGTCGAGAATCATGCAGCCCGGTCTGTCCAGAATGTCGGCATCCAACAGTGCTTGAGTCGAGCTAAACGCTGCAGTCTCAATTTCCACCGATTCCATCAGTTCACAAATAGAAAGCCGCACCGACTCGTCATCATCCACGACCAGCACCAAGGGGGTCGTCTCGGGACGGGCTTCAATGGTGCCGACTGCATTTCCCAAAGAAATGTTCATTTGCCATCCTCCAATGCATTCCATAGCTTCACGACTGCGGCCCCAAATTTTTCTGGCCGCCCCGTACTCTTCTCCTTGAACTGTCCTTGACTGCCGAAATACGCGTAGCTTCGCGGTTCACCGCGCGATTGTCGAGCCACGCACCCACATCTTCTCCAAACGCTGCCGGAGCCCGCCGATCGAAGGCCCCGGAAAGGTCTTCAAGCGTCGTGCGCGCCATTTCCTGGCGCATGCTTTTTTGGGCGCGAAGCATCACAGCGTGAATACCGCAGACGCCGCTGGTCATCCACGTGGGCGCATCACCAGCAAACAGAACGCAATTCTTGCGGACGTCCTTACAGTCGAAAACATTCTTACGGCCATCTATGGCATCGACAATATCGAGCACTGTGATTTTCCGTGGCTCTTTGGCGAGCCTATATCCGCCATTGATGCCGCTGGTCGAAACAACGATTCCGGCCTTTTCAAGCCGTGGCATAATTCTCGCCATCAAGGTAACGGGAACCCCCTGCAATTCGGCAAGATCACGGCTGCTTACAGGCGTTGCGCGCGGCTGGATCAAATACATCATGCAGTGGATGCCATATTCGACCGTGGCCCCATACAGGCTTGGCGGACGGGCGCTGTGCGTCGCTGCATCAACGCGGTCCCTGGGCTTTGTCGCGTTTGTGTTCATAACACCTCATCTACACGTACGCGTTATAAAACGCCAGCGTTTTTTGGGCAACAGATGCGCAGGCTAGCATTGATATCATCGCACACCTGATAAGGACGAACTTCGTGATCAAATCCGATGGCGCCATAGCCCTTTGCCTTATTTGGGACCTGCGCAGACATGTCGCGGCGATCAGCTGATTGCGTCGCTCGGCAATACCCGTGTCACGCGTTCCTAGACTTGAGGATGGGTTGACTAAACCCGGCGATTAGAGCGACCGCCCCCCTGCACAATGGAATGATTTTGTCTCCCCAGCCATTCTCCGAAGCGATAAAGTCATCCGGCCCCAAAGGGCCCACAACGAGGAGACAAATTATGAAAATTGTTATTGTCGGTGGAACCGGGCTCATCGGATCCAAGACCGCCGTACGTCTGCGCAATAAAGGCCACGAGGTTCTTGCCGTATCACCAAACACTGGCGTTAACACCATCACCGGCGAAGGCCTGGCGGAAGCGCTGGTCGGCGCCGAGGTTGTCGTTGACCTTGCAAATGCGCCTGTATGGGAAGACAAGGCTGTGCTCGAATTTTTTGAAACATCGGGCCGCAACCTGCTCGCTGCAGAAGCCAAGGCCGGCGTAAAGCACCACATTGCGCTATCCATCGTCGGAACGGAGCGGTTGCCGGAAAATGGTTACTTCCGGGCCAAACTGGCCCAGGAGCGGCTCATCAAGCAATCGCCGATTCCATACACGATCGTCCATTCCACCCAGTTCATGGAATTTCTGAAAGGCATCGCTGATGAAGCGACAGTCGGCACCGTCGCTCGGCTTTCGCCAGCATCTTTCCAGCCGATCGCATCGGACGATGTTGCCGATGCAATGGCAGATGCCGCTCTGGGCAAGCCGCTCAATGGCACGATCGAGATTGCCGGGCCCGAGCGCGCTCCGATGAACGAGATCGTTGCCCGGTATCTGAAAGCCGCCAACGATCCGCGCACGGTCGAGGCGGATGTCCATGCGCGTTATTTCGGATCTGAACTCAACGACCAGTCGATCGTGCCCGGTGACGGTGCGCGGCTCGGCAAGATCAGCTTCGACGATTGGTTCCGTCAGTCCCAGCAGCCGAAGTGAGCCCCGTGTGGCGAACACCTAGGGCACGTGAGCTGTTGGCCTCAGCGTAGTAGAGGTCGATACGCGTGCACAACGCACATGCATCCAAAACCAAAAGGGATTACAACAATGAAATCTGGATTCTTAACGCTCGTTGTGTCGGCTGCAATTGGCCTGCTTGGCACGTTGCCGGTCATTGCCGCTGAAGATGCTGCAAAGGTTAAGCCCCTCATGCAAAAGGACCTGCCAAATTATCCTGGCAAGGAGGGGCTGATGATATCGGTCGAGTATGAGCCCGGAGGTTCCTCGCCTATCCACAAACACGATGCAAATGCATTCGTCTACGTTTTGGAAGGCTCGATCGTGATGCAGGTCAAGGGAGAAAAAGAAGTCACGTTGTCGCCGGGAGACACCTTCTACGAAAGCCCATCTGACATTCACCTGATCAGCCGCAATGCGAGCACCTCTAAGCCGGCGAAATTTATTGTTGTGCTGCTCAAGAACAAGGACGCTCCGGTCGTCATGCCGGTGGAGTGACAATCCATGCGCCTTGTTCGCCACGGATTGGCATGAGGCTAAGCTTTATCGATGTCGGAGTGCCTATCAGAACACTGCTCCGGCATCATTTGCGATCTGAGCGGCGGATCACGTTGAAGCCACTCAACACGACAGCGGGAGCAAGCTGATGAAAATTACGGTCATCGGAGCGAGCGGACTCATCGGAACGCGACTTGTCGAGAAACTTCGACAGATGGATATCGAAGTGGTCCCGGCATCGATTTCTTTCGGGGTCAACAGTGTCACTGGAGAGGGCCTCACGGCCGCCATTTCTGGAGCTGATGCCGTTATCGACGTCACCAACACCCCGTCATTTGGCGACGATTCCGCCCTGGAGTTTTTCAAGTCTTCCACCCGGAACTTGTTGAATGCATCAGCAGGTGCAGGCGTCAGGCACTACTTGGCGCTTTCCGTTGTGGGAACGCCGCGCCTTGTCGAGAGCGATTATTTCCGCGCGAAAATGGTGCAGGAAAATCTCATCAGGGCATCAAGGAGGCCCTATACTATCCTCCATTCCACTCAATTCTTTGAATTTGTCAGCGGTGTGATTGATTTGGGAGCAGATGGAAATGGTTTTCGGCTTCCATCTGCATCTGTAAAGCCCATAGCTGCCGACAATGTCGCTGAAATGCTGGCCGAACTGGTAGTAGGCGCTGCAAGGAACGACACGGTGGAGATCAGCGGACCCGAGCAGTTCGGCCTCGATGAGATTGCGCGTGTGTATCTCACAGCAAACGAGGATACGCGCCAGGTGATTAGCGACGATAGCGTGCCCTATTATGGTGTCGAACTAAATGATGACACACTGCTTCCACGCAGCGACACGCATGTCGGTTCGATGCGCTACGGCGACTGGCTGTACCGCTCGATGGCCAGTTAGAGCTGCCGTGTTGACCGCGGCACAGATGATTGATGCAGTGGTTTATCCGGTTTCACGAGCGTCGAACCTGACCCTGTCCGACGAGAAGATTTGTCCTGAACGCGCCTCAGCTATCAGAGTATCATGAACGCAAGCATCAACTTCCATGCCACCAGAACCAGGACGATACAAACTATAATAATCGTAGTGCCACGCAACATAACACGACCTTCCGATGAAACTGTTGTTGTCAAGTATAACCAATGACGATTTACCAGGATAGTGCAGGGTCCCAGCGGTTGATCGTGTGTTGCAGATCAACCGTGAAGCTTGCGTAGCAGCAACCCTAGCCGTTCTTCAGGGGCTGCCGTGGCGATCTCGCCCGTCGGCCTGCTCGGCACACCGCTCTTGCGGCCGGCTCTCACTTCGCTTGGCGTATAGCCGAACTCCCGCTTGAATGCCCGGCTGAACTCGGCGCCATCACTGAAACACCGCTGCTCAGCGATCTCGATAATACGACGTTTGTCGTTCGGGTCCGCCAACGCTGCGTGTGCATCGAGGAGACGCTGGTGCTGCAGGTAATGCATAACGCCGCCGAATGGCTCGAACATCCGATAAAGTCCTGTGCGTGAAATCGCAAGGTCGCGCCGCAACGCATGCGCATTGAACGATGGGTCGAACAATCTGGATTGCATTATGCGGCGTGCCTTGTCGAGCAACACGCGGGCGATAGGCGTTTGAGCCGTCTCGATATTGCCTGAAGACGGCAGCAGGCACGCCCGGATCATCGCCTGCGTCGCGCCGACGAGTTCAGGCAGATTGTTTGTCTCGACCGCTGGCAGCCGCTTGGCTAGTCCGATGAAGTAGTCGGACAATAGCCGGCCCATCGCCGTATCGACTGTGGAGAATTCGGAAGCGGCGAGGACATGTGCCAATTCCGGATCGGAGTCTCGGGGAACAAAAAGCATCAGCATTTCGCTATTTGTTACACGCCCTTCAAACCAACGCCCCAAGGAATGGACCTGTACTATACCGGCGCCGCCTTGAAAGCTTCCTGCCGGACCAATGGTGCTGATCGATCCGTCGAGTGGAATGGTCAAAGTCCAGTGATCGAGCGCTTGCCTGCGCGTGTGAGCAGGGACACTTGCGAACTCGAGTGCGCCCGTTCGGATCCGCGAGAACACCAGACGGCCGAGATCCCAGACCGTTTGCTTTCCGTCAAAGCCACGGGACCTGTCCCTGCGTTGGCCAAATTCGAGCATCGACGAGAAGCTTTTGCACCAGGAGTCATACTGTTGATCAACAGGCACGCCGCTGGTGTCAAACGTGAAAGCGGGAATAGAAGATACGCTGGAAGATGTCCGCTTCGGTTGGCAACGAGTGCAGTTGACGGCAGCGGCTGCTGCTGCCCGTTGGAAGTTTTTGTCGAGCGTCGCATCCGCTGGCGCGACCTGATCATGAGCGTTCATGATTTCACCATTCGTCGTACCAGAACGAGGTGCAAACAGGTTGGCGTTGCCCTGCTGCTTGAGCCGGCTATGGCGATACTTCGATCCATTTTTACTGGGGGAAGTACAGGCATGGATGCTCCAATAAAGCCACCGGAAGTGGAAATCACGCAGTATAAATGCTCGTTTTGAAAAGAATGTCACAGGCGCTGCCGTCTGTTCAGTACGTAACTGTTACGAAACGGGTTGCGCAACTGGTGGTGTCTCCACCTGTAGACATTTCGAAACTAGGTAGGAGCTTTGTCGGAGTGGTCAAAAGACGTGGCGGACAGCAACACGGCAATCCATTTCGCCACGGACGATTTCTCGCAGTAGATGATGAACGCGATGAGAATGGGGACGCCAATGAATGCGCCCGGCACACCCCACATGAAGCTCCAGAAGAATACCGAAAAGATGACGGCGAAAGGCGAGATCGCCAAGGATGCGCCCGTTAACAGGGGTTCAAGATAGCTTCCAATCAGGAACTGGATCAGGTTCAGTCCGGCAAACACAGCCAGGGCCATCTGCCAGGAATCAAATTGGCCTATGGCAAAAAGCGTCGGAAGGACAGTCGCTACGAATGGTCCAAGGAACGGTATATAGTTGAGGGCGAAGGCAATTGCGCCCCAGGCGGCAGCCAGTTCGAGGCCGGCGAAGGAGGCGAATGCCCAGACAATCAATCCGGTCGAGATGCTGGCAAACGTACGCACAAGCATGAACCGGCGCAGCTTCCTTGATATTTCGCGATTGGCATTAAGCATGTTCATGCCCTGCGGTTGCAGGGCGGGGGAGCCAAGACGCTTGCCAAAGTCCTCCATTTCCAGGAGGCCGAGCATGACGAAGACAAAGACCAACAATGCGGATCCCGCAAAGCTATTGAGGCGTCCCGCTAGTCCCTGCGTAAGGCCAACCAGCCATGTTACGTCGAAACGGTCGGCGAGTGGACCTGCGATGGCAATGCCGTGTTCTTCCAGCCAGTCGGTCCAGTGGACATAGACATCCTGGAATCTGCGGGCATTGACCAACAGCCATTGGCCAAGCTTGCTCAGGCCCCAAGTCACTGAGGAGCCGACGGCGACGATAAGGAAGATTGTTGCAGAAAGTGTCACGAGCAGAGCAAGGAGTTTCGGTATCCAGCGCTGCAATCTGATCTGGAGCGGCGCGACGAGTGCGATGATGAACAGGGAAAAGGCGAGCGGAACGAAGATTGCGTGTCCGACGCGGAGCAGTCCGAGAACGAGGATACCGGTTGCAAGATAGCCGATCATCGGTTTTGCATCTAGAACTGCCATGTCCTGCTTACCCGCCCCTCTTACCCAATAATCCCGGTCTCGCCGCAAGCGCTGGGCGAAGACTTTTACCCAATGGTTTAAGGCCATTTGCCCGACGGCTCCGCAAACCATCTCGATTTCTAACTGGACGATGGAGCCTGCGGTTTAGAGATGGACTGTGCCCTACTGTTAAAAGGTCACGATGTGGCCTTTTGCAGAGCGTCGCGCAGAACCTGCTCCTTGGTTTCATCCAACGACGTTTTGAGAACGATACCGCCGTAGTGCGAAATATCCTTCAGCACCTTGTCGGCTGTCATCGATTGCACGAGCACGAACAGTACGGCATTTCCGGGCTGAATGTTTGCCGCGAGATCCTTCATGAAGGTGTCGTTGATACCGACGTCGGTCAACGCTCCGCCGAGGGCGCCCGACGCCGCACCCACCGCGGCGCCTATCAGCGGATTGAGAAACAGGACGCCAATCAGCAGGCCCCAGAAGCTGCCGGAAACCGCGCCGGCTGCTGTCGTGCTCACCATCTGGTTGAGCCTGATCTTGCCGGCGTCCGTTTTGGTGGCGATGACAGCATCGCCGAGTGTGATCAGGTACTCTTTCTGGAGTTCGAGCAGGCGATTGCGCACCTCCTCGGCTTTTGGTTCGGTCGGATAGACGATCGCAATCAGGTCAGACATATTGCCTCCATTTCTCCACGGTGTCGAACGCGGGACGCGCTGCAAAAAAACTATATCGTGCCCGGCACGTCGAAGAGATTAGCCCTGAATCCCACGGCTATGCATTGTGTTTCTTTTTCCGTCGGGGCGCTCGTATCTTGGCCAGGTGATCAGTCACTTGGAGGTGGATAGCCGGTGCTTCGCGACCGTTCGAAGAAAAAAGCCTTCAGGCGCGAAATATCCTCTGGCTGTATTCCTTGCGGATCGGTAACGGCAATCCAGCCGTCGATATAGTGCTCAGGGGCATAGACATGGCCATATCCCATCGGCGAGGTCGTGGCGATTGCCATGTCGAACAGCAGCTGCAGCATGGTAACGCCCGGAATCCAGCGCAGACTTGGCGAAACATCCGGGCCACGCGGGTTCATCATCCATTCCGGTTCCCGGTAGAGGGCGTGAAAATCAAAGAACGTCACGGGATCGCTGGCATATTGCAGATAGACTATGCGAATGGGTCCCCAGACGGCATCTGGGATATCCAGGGCGTTGTTCTGATTGGTAAATCGTATGATTGAACCGTCGCGGAAACGCGGCAGCCATGCTGGCGAACCGGGATACCGGTCGGCGGTTATGGAGCTCCAAATGCGGCTCTGAAAGGGTGGGCCGCTCCACAGGGCACCTTGAAAAGGATCGCCGATGATATCGTAGAGATGCGTCGAAAGTTCGGAATTCATCGCTCCGAGGCTCAGACCGTACAGGTATAGCTTGGGACGGCTCTCGCGCGGAAGCGTAACCCAGTGACGGTATACCTCGCGAAACAGCGCTTGACCTGCCTCAGCGCCATAGCCGGGTTCCACAAGCAAGGATAACCAACTGCTGAGATAAGAATATTGCATGGCGACGCTGGTGATGTCGCCGCGATGAAGGTACTCGACGGTGTCGATGCCCTCGGGGTCGACCCATCCTGTTCCCGTCGGAACGATGACAATCAACGCTGATCGTTCAAACCCGCCATCACGCTTCAATTCTTCCAGCGCGAGGCGCGCTCGTTCATCGACGGTTTCCGCGGCATTCAAACCCACATAGACCCGAATGGGATCAAGCGCCTTTGCGTTGAAGAAATTGCCGATCTGCGCACCTGTAGGCCCGGAAGCGATGAAGGCGCGCCCCTGCCGTCCCAGCCCCTGCCAGTCGAGGATCGATCCCGGGCCGCCAGGTTTTGTGGGGTCCAAAGGAGGTGTCGAGCTGTCATCGATCATGGCATCGAGTTCGCGAAAGGATGTGTCGACCATGCGCAAGACGACTTTGAACAAGACACCCTGTGCCACCGACCAGAAGAGTGCCACCGCGAGCATGCCGCCAATGACCTTGGACACACGGCGCGGCACGATCCGGTTCAACCAGCTCGAGAAAATCTGGAACGTCTGCCTGAAGAGGCGGGCGAGCAGAATGACCACTAGAAAAATGCCGAGTGCGATGGCCGCGAGTTCGATAGGTTCCACACTTCCGACCGGCCCAAGCCCCATGAGACTTCGAACGGTGTTTTGCCATGCGGCGGCCCTCCACAGGAAAACCCCGGCGGTTCCGATGCACAGAATGACGGCAATCCATTTGGCGGTTTTCTGAACCCGCGCTCTTGGCACTGGAATTTCCAGATGGTGCCAAAGCCAAACAGTTGCCACGCCCACGCCATAGCCGAGCGCTGCACAAAATCCGGAGAGCGCCCCCTGAACGAGATAGGAGCGTGGCATCAGACTGGGTGTAAGGGATGCGGCAAAGAAAAGAATGCCGAAAAGCAGACCAATGGCGGAGAACGACTTTGCCAGGATCGACATATAAGCTCTCAAATCGCGTTCCCCTCAACCGACGGCGTGGCGCATCGACTCGCTGCCTCGTCGAATAGTGATGTCAATTCCAAGTGGTGTCACGCCGTTATTGAGCATCTATTCGTCCAAACGCTGCGTTTATGCGTTGATGAAGCGATGGCCATTGATCAGACGATCCAAAACAGGCGAGATTCCGTCGATGCGGATCGCTGTATGAACCCTCGGGAAATTTGAACTGAGAGCCTGGTTTTGGGATTCCATGCCTATCACAGATATTTAGAGCACCCCTATATTCACACCATTGCGCTGCGGCGCTTGTCGCACGCCTCGAACGGATAATCTTCACGGAGGGATAGAGGAGGTGTTTCAGTTTCACCTTTCGGCTCGTCGCTCGATGACTGAAAGAGCCAGAATCGGTACCCAATCCGGTCATTGGCGGTTCAATTACCAACGATTGCTAAGATGCTTTGGCGGATGTCGCGGAAGGGCCATTGACCATAATTTTTCGTCTTGGCGACCACAGATTGAGCAGACCGGCCAAGAAACCGCGCCATCAGCACCTTAATGACCTGTGTGCAATTGGCCGCAAACGGTCGGCTTAACGGGAGACTTGAAATGGCCACTGCCAATACTGCGCCAAAGACCGTGATGCAAAGACTGCTGGACGGCGTCGAGAAAGTGGGAAACATGGTTCCCCATCCCGTCATCATCTTCCTGATCCTGATCGGCATCGTGATTGTTTTGTCGGCTGTGCTAGGTGCTTTCGGGGCGGCGGTCAGCTACGATCGCATCAACCCTGACACGCACCAGATCGAAACGGCTTCAACGGAAATACGCAGCCTCCTGAACGTGGAAGGCATCCGCTTCCTCTACGCCTCGCTCATTCCCAACTTCATGAGTTTCACGGCGGTGGGGCTTATGATCGCCGCCATGATCGGTGCGGGTGTAGCCGAGGAATCCGGTCTGGTCACAGCATTGATACGCAAGCTTGTCATTGTTTCGCCGCGCTGGGCGCTGACCTACATTCTGGCGTTCGTGGGTATTCTCGCAAGTATTGCAGCCGATGCAGGTTACCTGGTGCTCATCCCGCTTGCAGGGGTTGCCTATCTGGCGGTCGGGAGACATCCGCTGGCTGGTCTGGCGCTCGGTTTTGCGGCGGTAGCCGGCGCTTTCACCGTCAACATGCTTATCAAACCTCTCGATGCGGTCCTCGTGGAATTCACCAACGATGCGGCACGGCTGGTCGATCCCGCGCGATCGATCGGGCTGGCATCGAATGTCTGGTTTTCCATCGCATCGGTAATTTTCCTGACTTTCATTATCGCATTCATCACGGACCGCATGATTTCGCCACGGCTGGGAGACTACAAGCCGGAGGCAGCGGCCGACGGAAGCATCCCGGATCAAGGAGCCACGCTGTCCGAGCAGGAATCACGCGGTTTAAGGTTTGCGCTCTATGGACTCATAGGCCTTCTGGTGGTGTTCTTGCTGTTGACGCTTCCCAGTGGCGCGCCGTTGCGCAATCCTGAAACCGGCGAACTGATCGGTAATTCCCCATTCATGAATGGGCTGATCGCGCTCATCATGCTCATGTTTCTGGTGACAGGGTGGACTTACGGTATTGGCGCCGGCACTTTGCGGACATTATCGGAGGTGATCGCCGCCATTGAGAAGTCTATCAAGAATATGGGCGGGACAATCTTCCTGTTTTTCGTCCTCAGCCAGTTCGTCTCCTATTTCACTTACACCAACATAGGCACCGTTATGGCACTCAGCCTTTCCGGCGCACTGCAGGCGGCGAATATTGGAGCCCTGCCACTGCTGATCGGCTTTATCGTCGTTGTCGCGATCATCGACCTGTTGCTGACCGGCGCAATCGCAAAGTGGGCAATCTTCGCGCCCGTCTTCGTGCCGCTGCTGATGAAGCTTGGCGTCGAGCCGGAGGCTGTGCTTGCGGCCTATCGTGTTGGCGACTCGCCGATGAACGCGATCACCCCGCTGAACGCCTATTTTGCGCTCGTCGTCGGCTTCGCCCAGAAATACGACAAGTCCGCGGGCGTCGGCACCATAGTCTCGCTGATGCTGCCCTATGTCGTTTTGATGTTCGTGCTGTGGACGGCTCTCTTTGCGGTCTGGAAGGCACTCGGGCTGCCGTGGGGCCTGTAGAGAACCGTCGGACATATCATCGATTACAACACAATGATCGGATGGATATCATGAACAACAACGCTATCCCCCTCGACGTCGCCGCGGCGGAAGATCACCTGATGCGGTTCCTCTCGGTCGAAGGCGTAACCGGGCAAGAAGCCAACATTGCCGCTGCGGTCAGCGACGCTCTGCAAAAGGTCGGCGTGCCGGCATCGGCCATTCGTTTCGACGACGCCAACAAACGTATTCCGCTACCGACGGAAACGGGCAATCTGATCGTGGATCTGCCTGGAACACGTCCAGGTCCGAGGCTTCTCTTTTCCACGCACCTCGACACCGTGCCGCTCTGTGCAGGAGCAAAACCGCGTCGCGAGGGCGACCGTATCGTCTCGGATGGCACTACTGCCCTTGGCGGCGATGCCCGGACCGGCGTCGCGGTTCTCGTCGTGGTCGCCGAAACGCTTATCAAGAATAAGCTGCCGCACCCACCAATCACGCTGCTTTTTACTGTACGCGAGGAAAGCGGGCTGCATGGTGCACGGGAGCTCAACCCCGCCGCGCTTGGTGGCGCGGTCATGTGCATCAATGTCGATGGCCAGATGGCATCCGACCTGATCATCGGCGCCGTCGGCCAGGAGAACTGGGAAGTAGAAATCACCGGCCGCGCCTCGCATGCCGGTGTTGCCCCTGAAAAGGGCATATCGGCAACGATGGTTGGAGCAATGGCGCTTGCCGAAGCGCGGCGGGCTGGCTGGTTCGGCAAGGTCGTCAAGCCGGACGGCCGCGGCACCAGCAATGTCGGCATCTTCGGTGGCAAGGACAACAAACCCGCGGGCGACGCGACCAATGTCGTGACCGACTATGCCTTCATCAAGGGTGAGGCGCGCAGTCCCGAATCCGCCTTTGCAACGAAGATCGCCAAAGGTTATGAAGAAGCATTCATCAAAGCACAAAGTGAGGTCACGGATGACGCGGGCGACACCGCGGCGCTGAAATTCAGCCATGTGACGTCCTATCCGCCGTTCGAACTCGGTAAGGACGCTCCGATCGTAAAGCGTGCGACAAGGGCATTACAGATGCTCGGCATGGAGCCACAATATGTATTCTCGAATGGCGGCCTGGACGCCAACTGGCTCGATAAGCATGGCGTTCCTACCATCACCATCGGCTCCGGCCAGGCAGAGATCCATACCATCAAGGAATATGTCAACCTTCCGGAGTTTGAAAAAGGCTGCCGCATTGGTGTCCTGATGGCGACGCTCGATGAGTAGAGCCCTGCCAGGCGGTCTGGCTTGCGCGGTTGACGTGTCCGATCAGTTGGACAGCCCGATCAGGGCCAGATGAGGAACTGAGCGATTGAGCCCGATAGCCTATACAGCCACCATTATAGCCGTTGCCGTGGTTTTGTTCGTCTGGAACAAGTTGCCGGTCGTCGTTGTGGCCATGCTGACCGCGTTGGCCCTGTGGGCGACCGGCGTGCTGACGATTAGCCAGGCGCTTGGTGGCTTCGGTGATCCCGCGGTTATTTTCATAGCGTCGCTCTTTGTCGTCAGCTCCGGGCTAGAGGTGACCGGAGTCACCGCCTGGGCCGGGCAGTTGCTCATCCGTGGTGCCGGCGAAGAAAGCCGGACGCGCCTTTTGCTGCTGAAGATGGGGCTGGTTTCGCTGCTGACGGCGCTGATCAGCGTCAACGGCGCTGTCGCAGCTCTCCTGCCGGTGGTGGTTGTGATCGCCGTTCGCCTCAAACGCAATTCGTCGCAATTGCTCATGCCGCTGGTTTTCTCCGCGCATGCCGGCTCGATGCTTGCGCTGACCGGAACGCCGGTGAACGTGCTGGTTTCCGAAGCGGGCTTTGACGCGGGGGTGGGCGGCTTCGGCTTCTTCGAGTTCGCACTTGTCGGCGTGCCGCTCCTGGCCGGAACCATGGCGATCATCGTGCTGTTCGGCAAGCAGCTGCTTCCCGAACGCAACGGCGCAACCATGCCAGCCGATTTCAGCCGTCACGCCAAAACATTGGTCGAGCAATACGGGCTCGCCAGCGGGATCTACCAGTTGCGGATCCGTGCAAGCTCACCCTATGCGGGCGTGCCGCCATCGCAGGTCGAACTATCCGCGCATCCCGACCTGCAGCTCGTTGCTATACAGGAGGGCGAAACGGCCGGGCCCTTGCGCAAGCCCCTGGTGGCCGAGGGCGACCATCTGCTGATACGCGGTGAAAGCGATGCGGCCGCGGCATTTGCGGCGCAGATGCATCTTGCGTTTCGCGATGAAAAGGCGGCCGGCCAAGGCGAGGACACGCTCTTCAATCGCAGTTCCGGGCTTGCCGAAGTTGTTATCCCCCCACGCTCAGGCCTTATTGGGGAGAAGGTTTTTCCTGGCATGGTCACCGAAAGTGGTGACCTGATCATTCTGGCGGTGCAGCGCCCGGGCCTGGAAACCGCCGCCATCAAAGCCAAGGGCGCAGGCGGAATCGAGCTGCAAGCGGGTGACACCATGCTGCTGCAGGGAACCTGGAAAGCTCTTGACGTTCACCTTGACGATCCTGACGTCCTGGTGGTCAATTCGCCGGAGTTGGTTCGCCGTCAGGCCGTCCCCATGGGCCCCGGCGCCCGCCATGCCATTATCATCCTGATTGCAATGGTTTTGCTTCTCGCGACCGGTATTGTGCCGCCGGCGGTATCCGGACTGCTTGCTGCCGGTGCGATTATCCTGTCAGGGATCATGAATGTCGAGCAGGCCTATCGTGCGATCGGCTGGACGACTGTCATCCTCGTGGGTGCGATGATGCCGCTTTCCACCGCGATGGTGGAAACCGGAGCGGCAAAACTGATGGCCGAACATCTTGTCAATCTCGTCGGCGATGCCGGACCCGTAGCGCTGCTTGCGGGCCTGTTCATCCTGACGGCGATAATGGGGCAGCTCATCAGCAACACCGCAACTGCTTTGATCGTCATCCCGATCGGTGTGGCCGCTGCCACGGCGATGGGTGTCTCGCCCCGTCCGGTACTGATGAGCACAGCGGTGGCAGCGGCAGCGGCGTTCCTGACGCCGATCGCCACGCCCACCAACCTGATGGTTATGGGTCCGGGCGGCTATGCCTTCAGCGATTATTGGAAACTCGGCTTGCCACTGCTGATCTGGTTTTTTGTGGTTTCGGTTTTCATCGTGCCGCTGATCTGGCATTTCTGATATCACACGACAGACTTTACCCGTTCCCAGCCATTGACAAGGTGAGTGTCGAGCTCGCGGGCTAAAGTCTCGGCGTCGCGTGCTTCGAGCGCTGCGATAATCCTTTCATGCTCCGCGACGGCTCCCGCCCACCGTTCCGCTCCCTCGTGCCCGATGAAGCGGATGCGCTTGACACGCGATTGCAGCAATCCGTGCACTTCGGCCAGGGGGGCATTGTTCGCCAGGGCTACAATCCCCGTGTGTATCTGTTGGTTTACCTTGTAATATTCGAGCCGTTCAGCAGCTTTGTAGTGTTTTACCATGGCATCATGCAGCGACCGCAACCGCGCGATGCCTTCCTCGCTTGCCACCGCGCATGCAATGCGTCCTGCAAGCATTTCCAATGATCGCAAGACAATGAGCATATCCTCGACATCCTTGGCCGAGAAGCGCTTGACCACGGCCCCTCGGCTCGGCACCAGTTCCACCAATCCTTCGCTGGCCAGAAACTTCAGAGCCTCGCGTAGCGGTGTGCGCGATACGCCCAATTCCTCCCCAAGCTGGGTTTCGTAGATGCGCTCGCCCGGCTGCAGGTCTCCTTCGATGATCATGTCCCGCAAACGCGTGACGATTTCTCCATGGAGCGATTGACGCGAGATGGTGGCAACGGTCCGTCGTCCATTGGTCTCGATCATGTCCGATGCCATGGTGTGTCTCCCCTTCATACCGCCGCCCCAGGGGCGAGTCGGTTCCTTGCATCATTTTTGCACCGCTCGAACAGAAATGATACTGCCTTCATACGTTATTTTTTATACTGTATACAAAATGCTTGCATACAGAAAGATTTGTTTGTAGTCCTTTTCGCATCACTGAGAGGAGGAGTTTTCATGGCGAACGCCAAACCAGCAGCCACTGCCGAGGCTGTGCGACCCGTTCTGGCGCTTGCCATGGGCGATCCGGCCGGGATTAGTCCGGAACTGACCGCACGCATGCTTGTGCTGCCGGAACTCAGGGAGGCCGCGCATTTCATCGCCGTCGGCGATCGTCGCATCCTGGAGGAGGGGGCTGCGATCGCAAATGTCGATCTCGATCTCGACTATCGGTCGGCGAGTGATTTTTCGACCGGACTCTCGGAGCGGCCAGTCTTCGTTGACCTTGGCAATCTCGATCCCAAGGATGTTGTGCGCGGCGAGGCAACACTTGCGGGTGGTCTGTTTGCGACTGAAAATTTTCGCTTCGCTCTCCATCTGGCCGACAAAGGCCGCGTTGACGGAATCTGCTTCACACCCTTCAACAAGAAGGCGATGCGCTACGCCTATCCCGGCTACGACGACGAGATTCGATTTGTCTCCGATGTCCTTTCATTCAACGGCAAGATGCGTGAGTTCAACGTGCTCGAACGTATCTGGAATGCGCGTGTCACCTCGCATATCCCGCTTTCCGCCGTTTCCGCCCACATCAGCATCGATGCTATCCTGGCGGAGGTCGAGCTAACGGCCGCCTGTCTGCGCCTCGCCGGCATCGGCAACCCCAAAATCGCAGTCGCGGGGCTCAATCCGCACGCTGGCGATGGCGGCAGTTTCGGAATGGAGGAAATCGAAGTCATCGAGCCTGCCGTCGCCCGTGCGAAGGCTGCCGGTTACGCTGTGGATGGGCCTTTTCCTGCAGACACGGTATTCCTGCGGGCCTTGAAGGAAGGCTTCCACGCAGTTTTGACCATGTATCACGACCAGGGTCAGATCGCCATGAAGATGATGGGCTTCGACAAGGGGGTTACAATGATGGGTGGGCTGCCATTCCCGCTCTGCACCCCGGCACACGGCACAGCCTACGATATTGCCGGCCACGGCGTTGCCGACGTCGGCGCCTCGCGCGAGGCCGGGCTATTGGCGGCGAGGATGGCCACGCAGCAAATCGCCTCGAGGGAGGCGGCGCGCAATCTGCGTTAACGAGGACAGCACCGTGCCGCCGGGTAGGAGCATGCGGCGGGCGGTATAGCAACAGGGAGGAATTGATATGTTGAAACAAATCGCATTAACACTGCTCGCGATGACAGCCGTCGCTCCGGCAATGGCCTTCGAACCGACAAAACCAGTCGAGTTCGTTGTCACCTCCGGGCCAGGTGGCGGCACGGACAACTTTGCCAGGACGGTTCAATCCATCATCGCCAAGCATAAATTGATGGAGGCACCGGTCGTTGTGACCAACAAGGGTGGCGGCAGCGGCGCCGAGGGTTTCGTCTACGCCGCCGGTTACAAGGGCGATCCTTACAAACTGACATTCGGCACGAACAACGAATATCTGTTGCCGAGTGTTGCCGCTGTTCCTTACAAGCCGGAAGATCTGACGCCGGTCGCCGCACTCGCGCTTGACGAGTTCCTGGTCTGGGTGAACGGCAAATCCGAAGTCAATGACATCAAGACTTTCGTGACGGCAGCAAAGGCCGAGCCGAAAGCAATCCAGTTCGGCGGCAGCCAGTCCAAGGACACGGATCAGATTCTCGTCTCGACCATAGCGGAGACGACAGGGGCCGAGTTCCGCTACATTCCGTTCAAGAGCGGCGGCGAGGCAGCAGTTCAGCTGGCTGGGGGCCACATCGACGCCAATGTGAACAATCCCAATGAGAACCGCGGCCAATGGCAGGCGGGAATGGTGAAGCCGCTATGCGTCTTCCGGCCCGACCGTTTTCCCAAAAGCGAGCCTGTGCATGACGGCAAGGGCTGGAGCGACATACCGACATGCGCCGAGGCCGGGCTCGCGATTGACAGCTACCGCATGCCGCGCACGGTCTGGTTGCCTGCGGGAGTCGGCGAGGACGCCGTGACATTCTATCGCGACGTTCTGAAGAAGGTCTCCGAGACCCCGGAATGGGGCCGACTATGTGGCCAAGACTTCGCAAACGTCGCAGTTCCTCGCTGGCGGTGACTTTACCAGCTATCAGACCAGTGATCGCGAAAATGTGCTCAAGGTGCTCAAGCGTGAAGGCTGGCTGGTCGAGTGATCTGATCGCGAGGCGCTCGCGTTGGGCGCCTCGCGTTTGATGGCGGATGGAGGAGAGCATGGCCGATTTGCAAAAGGGATATGTATCCCGCAGGACGATGGAAATCGTAACAACCTTCCTGACCGGAGGCGCCGGAATCGCCATCTGCACTGCGTCGTGGCGAAGCGGGGTCGGCTGGAGTGATACGGGACCCGAGGCAGGTTATTTCCCCTTCATCGTCGGTAGCCTGGTCATCCTCGGAAGTATGGTTACCCTCTTGCGCAGCCTCTTCTTCTACAATCACGAAGGTGAGGTTTTTCTTGATATCGAACGGGCCAAACCGGTCCTTGGGTTTTTTCTGCCTATCGTTGCCTTCATCATCATATCGCTGCTCCTTGGTCTCTACGTCGGTACGGCGCTCTACATCTTCGGCTCCATGAAATGGCAGGGAGGCTACCGGTGGTGGATATCGGCCTGCGCCGCGCTCGCCGTTTCCGCACTGTTCTATCTTGTTTTTGAGATCGGCTTTCAGGTGCCGCTGCTCAAGGGGCCAATCGAAGCTTGGCTCGGAATTTACTGATCCTGCAATTGCCGGGACGCCTTGGAGGAGATGCCGATGGGAAATTTCAGCTACCTGATGGATGGATTTTCGACCATCATCACCGGTCACCACATTCTTATCATGATCATCGGGGTCATGCTGGGGATCCTCGTTGGTGTACTCCCGGGCCTCGGTGCGCCGAACGGCGTGTCGCTGCTCCTGCCGCTGACGTTCACGATGGATCCGATCTCGGCCATCATCCTCCTGTCCTGCATGTATTGGGGCGCGTTGTTTGGTGGTTCAACGACCTCGATACTTTTCAATATCCCCGGTGAACCCTCATCTGTGGCAACGACCTTTGATGGCTATCCTATGGCAAAGAACGGGCAGGCAACACGGGCGCTGACGCTTGCGTTCATGTCCGCGGGTATCGGGGCATTGGCCGGTGTGATCATGATCACCCTGCTTTCCACCTGGGTTGCCGGTTTTGCATTGCAGTTCTCGTCGCCGGAATTTTTCGCCGTTTATTTTCTGGCATTCGCCAGCTTCATCGGAATGAGCGGAAATGCACCGGCCAAGACTCTTGTCACGATGATGCTGGGCTTTGCCTTTGCCACCGTTGGCATGGATACGATTTCAGGCGGATTGCGCCTTACATTCGGCATTCCGGATCTGATCAAGGGGGTCTCCTTCCTCGTGGCGGTCATGGGGCTTTTCGGTATTGGCGAGTTGCTGCTGACCACCGAAGAAGGCTTGCGGTTTGATGGCATCAAGGCGCGGGTCAGGATCGTGGATGTGCTGAAGGCGTTAAAGGAAATGCCCCGTTACAGCTGGTCGATCCTGCGTTCAACGGTGATTGGCATCTGGATGGGGATCACGCCGGCCGGCCCGACGGCGGCCTCGTTCATGAGCTATGGCCTGGCGCGGCGGTTTGCCAAGGACAAGTCCGGATTTGGCAAGGGCGACCCTCGCGGCATCGTCTCGCCCGAGACGGCCGACCACTCGGCAGGTACAGCGGCGCTGCTCCCGATGCTTGCCCTTGGCGTGCCTGGCTCGGCAACGGCGGCGGTGATGATGGGAGGGCTGATGATATGGGGGCTGACACCCGGACCCATGCTCTTTATCGACCGACCGGATTTCGTGTGGGGTCTCATTGCGTCGATGTATCTTGGCAACGTCGTCGCCGTTGTGCTGGTACTTGCCACGGTTCCGATCTATGCGTCCATTCTGCGCGTACCCTTCTCGATCGTCGGACCGGTGATCGTGGCCATTATCTTTTCAGGGGCCTATCAGATAGCCAATTCAACCTTCGATATGTGGCTGGTGCTCGGCTTCGGCGTACTCGGCTACCTGTTCAAGAAACTGGACTACCCGATCGCTCCGCTCGTTCTCGCCATGGTCCTTGGCGACAAGGCTGAGGATGCTTTCCGCCAATCCATGCTGATGTCCAACGGCTCCTTATCGATTTTCTGGTCGAACCCGCTGGTCACTGGAATCATGGCACTGGGGCTGCTGATGCTTCTCTGGCCGGTATTTGCGAACGCAGTCGGCGTCCGCAATCTCCGGCGCCGTGCCGCAGGACATTCGGCGAAGGTTTAAGCGCCGTACCGAAAGGATCAACACCGTGAATTATCATGATTATTTTGGCCATGCACCACGGCCCATCGGCGTGTGCATCGTAGGCACTGGCGGGTTTGGCCGAAGTTTCCTGGCCCAGGGCAGGCATGTTCCTCTCCTCGATCTGCGCATCGCCGTCGATGTCGATGTCGCTACGGCTGCCGCGGCCATGAGGTCCGCCGGCTTCGAGGAGGTCGCTGAATGCCGCAGCACGGACGAGGCCAGGCGGGCCTGGGAGAATGGCCTGTACATTGCTGCCGAAGACGTCGCGCACATCGTCGATTTGCCATTTGATGTGCTGGTCGAATCGACGGGGCACCCGGAAGCCGGTGCACGTCATGCCGAGCTGGCAATTGCTGCCGGCAAACATGTCGCGCTTGTATCGAAAGAGGTTGACAGCGTTATCGGGCCCGGCCTGGCTCGAATGGCATCGCAAAGGGGAACAGTGGTTACTCCGGTCGATGGCGATCAGCCCAGCCTGCTGATCGGCCTTGTTACATGGGCAGAGGTTCTGGGCTTCGAAATTGTCTGCGCCGGAAAGGCCAGCGAGTATGATTTCCTCTTCGATCCTCTGACGCAAACGCTTACGAGCAATGGCGTCACTATCGATGCTCCCGGCTTTGCCGATCACATTGAACTTGGCCAACGTGATGTCACCGAAATTGCCGCCGCCCGGTCACGGTCGGCCGCCGCATTGCCGCAACGCGCGGTTCCCGATCTTTGCGAACTCGTGGTCGTCTCCCATTCGATCGATCTTGTCCCCGACCGCCCAGACCTTCATTGTCCTATAGCCCGGATTTCGGAGGTGCCAACATTCTTCTCCGCGCAGACAGATGGGGGGCTCTTGAAGGGCGAGCGCCGAATGGATGTTTTCCATTGCCTGCGCTTGCCTGGCGAAGTCAGCTTTGCCGGCGGAGTCTTCGTCGTGATTCGGTGCCGCGACACGGCGAGTTGGAGCCTTCTCGCTGAAAAAGGCCATGTTCTAAGCCGCAACGGAGCGACGGCGATGGTCTACCTCCCGCGCCACCTTCTCGGGCTTGAGGCGGCTACCAGTGTCCTCGAAGCAGGTCTGAAGCTTCGCTCCAGTGGGTCACGGCACCCGCAACCGCGTTTCGATATCGCCGCCATCGCGGAAGCCGATCTTGGCAGCGGCAGAATACTGGCTGCGACGGGACACCACCATGCCATTGAACAGGTATCGGCCGTCCTCGTTCCTGCGGATCGGCTCGCTGCCGAGCGACCAGCTCCGTTCTATCTGGTGGCCAACCGCAGACTGATCCGCCCGGTGAAGGCGGGCGATGCAATCCGGCTCGCGGATGTGGGGCTGGAAACCTCACACCTTCTTGGTTTGCGTCAGCAACAGGATGCCCACTTTTTCGGGCACGTACACGACGCAAAGTAAATCTTGAAAGAACAAAAGGCCCCAGTTTGACCCGCTATGCCGCCAACGGCGAGGTCGACGAGCCTACACGCGTTAGGCCTATTGATTTTTACTGGTAGGTCTTTAGTCCGATTTCTCGTTCCCCGAAGAAGCCTATGTTTGGATCGTCGGTCCGGCTCTGTCGGCATGCAATTCATTGAGGAGGTGGATAATGGTTCAATCTAAAGTTGGTATCGTCGCAGCAGCGTGTCTTGGTTTGTTTTTTGCCGGCGCAATGTGTGCAACCACAGATCACTTCAATCCCGTAGGTTCGGCATTTGCCAAAAACGGCGGTGGCAATGGTGGCGGCAACGGCAATGGCGGCGGTAAAGGAAACAACGGTGGAAGCCATGGCAAATCGTCCGAGCGCGGCAATTCTGTAAATGCCCACGACAAAGCCAAAGTCGAGAAATCATCCCTGGACAGCGACGACGATAAAACTGGATTGGGTCCGCTCAACGCTGCGCATGCGTCTGCACGGGCAAGAGAGCGGGCCGCACCGAACTCTTCCGTAGGCAAGATTGCGACCTATGAGCGCAGCCGGGAAGAGGCCTTGGCGCTGACTGACCCTGCACTGCAGGAGGAGGCGCTTGACGATGCGGTTGCACAGCTTGAAACCGCCTTTGGCCGCACGCTCACCCCGGCACAGGTCGATCGCATTGATGCATTGCTGGATGCGCGCCAATAGGATCTTAAAGGATCTATACTTGGGTAATCTTTCGACAGCGGCCTTCGGGTCGCTGTTTTCACAGGGAGCTGACACGGCGTCATGTTCAGTTGGGAAGAATTCCAAATCTTCATCTTATGAACGCAGCGGCCATCGAAAGTAGCGTCAACACAGCGAGCTTTCGAACAAGAATGCCGCGGAATATTGAACGAGGCACGCGGCGAAAACCAACCCATGCACAATTTGCACGATGGCAGACATTGCGCTAACGGTGATCACGCGACACATCGCGGTAGAACGAAACTCGTGGCTCGCGACCGCTATGGGCAGACCGGTGCTGCGACCGCATGGGTACCCAGAATGGAGATTGACAATGAACGCATCGGGTTATCGGTGCTTAACTGACATTCGAATATCGCCTCGATCAAAGGGCTTTGAGCCAACCCAACGTACACAGCCATGAATCTGCTGACCCGCTGGAATTCTCAGTCTCTTGCAAGGCAGTTTCTGCTCATTGGAGGGTTAGTCTCGGTGGGTGCGATGATTTTGATTGGCGCTTTTGTCGCGGGCTTGATTGAAGCTGCCGTTACTCGTAATTCGGCGGCGGCAACCGCCTTGTATGTGGATAGCGTTGTCGCGCCCATTCTTCCCGACATGCAAACCAATCAGATGCTCGACGAAACCGTTACGCGTGCGTTGGATGAGACGTTGGGGCAGGGGGCGCTGGCTGCGAGGCTCATGTCTTTCAGACTCTGGCGAAGCGACGGGCTGGTTCTGTATTCCAACGACAAAAAGCTTATGGGCAAACGCTTTGCCGTCAACGATGACCTGAAGACGGCGTTTGCTGGCAAGATGGTCGCTAATTTTAACAAGATTGATGACGTGGAAAGCGAAGCTGAGCGGGCGAGCGGCAAGCCGCTTCTGGAGATTTATAATCCGGTCCTCCAACCGTGGTCGGGCAAAGTGGTCGCCGTATCGGAATTTTACGAGATAGCTGACGAATTTCAACACAGTTTGGATCAGGCGCGCCTGCGCAGCTGGCTTGCTGTAGCCTTCTTTACACTGGCTTTTTTTCTGGTCTTGTCCGTGATCGTGTTGCGCGGCAGCAAGACCATCGACGACCAACGCAGGGACCTAAAGCAACGGGTGAGCGAGCTTTCCGATCTGCTGCTGCAAAATAAGAGGTTACATGCGCGTGTCCAACGCGCCTCTCAACGTGCGGCGGCACTGAATGAGAGCTATCTCAGGCGCATAGGGGCGGATATCCATGACGGCCCCGCGCAACTCATGGCGTTCGCTGCGCTGAGGTTGGACAGCGATGTCCTTGTCAATCCTGCCGTCTCGGAAGAAACGCGTGAAGTTGAAGTGATGGCGATAAAGGAAAGCCTGGACGAGGCGATGCGTGAGATCAGGAACATCTGCGAAGGCCTCGTGCTGCCACATATAGAGGCGGCCGATTTGCCGGAAATCATCCAACGGGCGGTCAAAGCCCACGAGTATCGCACCGGGTCGAGCGTCGATATATCGATATCAGGCACGCCGGTGCAGCTTGAACCTTCGGCAAAAATTTGCATTTATCGGTTTATACAAGAAGCTTTGAACAACGGCTTCCAGCATGGTGGAGGCATTGAACAACGGGTTGTGGAAACTTTCCGGGATCAGCGCGTTGTAGTCGATGTTTCTGACAGCGGGCCGGGTTTCGATCCTGCCGATGTCTGTCGTAGCGGTATTGGACTTGCCGGACTAAGGGACCGGGTGGAAAGCCTTGGCGGCCATTTCACAATAGAGTCTTCGGCACGAGGCACTCGGGTACGGATGTCACTGAATTTGGACGGACTGGAGCAGGCGTAATGACGGGACTACGTATTGCAGTGATTGACGATCATCCATTGTTCAGGGAGGGGGTCAGGCGCAGCCTCAGCGAAATCAACGGCTTTCAGATCGTTGGAGAAGGCTGCACAAAGGAGGACGCGATCCGGATTGCCCGGGATCACAGCCCGGACGTTATTTTATTGGACATCTCCATGCCGGGGGGAGGTTTGGACGCGGTCTCGCCGATCCTTGATCATTTCCCCGACCAAAAGATCATCATGCTGACTGTATCAGAGAGGAGCGACGACGTGACGAAGGCTCTCAACAGCGGCGCGAAAGCATATGTCCTTAAAGGCGTCGGCTCACGGGCGCTGGCCGAAATAATCCGGGCTGTTGCTTCTGGTGAAGGTTATGTTTCTCCGGCTCTATCGGCCCGGATGCTATCGGATCTGTCATCCATATCCAATGCGCCCAATAGGACCGATCCGATCTCCGAACTCTCAAGTCGCGAGTATGAGGTCTTGGATCTTGCTGCGTCCGGATTGAGCAACAAGCGGATTGCGCTGAAGCTCGACATTCACGAAAAAACTGTAAAGCACCATATGGGGCGCATATTTGCGAAACTCAATGTCACGAACAGGACCGAAGCCGCGATGGCGCTGCGTGACGCCGGTCACGATATCCGCCTGGTATGATTGGTCAATACAGGGGCGCACCCGGCGTGGGTGCAAACGATCAGCGGACGAACGATTGTAATCTCGATTGATCAGAATTTGTTGCTGTGCGGTTTATGATTGTGCGCCCCTTTGCATCCTTCATCATGTAGCGCCCGGCCTCAATCCTTTCGGTCATTCCATTCTTGTGACGAACTTCAATCGAAGTGCCATCGACTGCCACTTTTTCGCGGGTCACGGCAGTGCCCTTGTCCTCGCCGCTCTGGCTCGCATTGTCGTTTTTCCCGTTCTTGCCGTTGTTACCTTTCCCATTGCCGCCGCCACTGCTTCCACCGTCGCCTCCGTTGCCATTGCCGCCGCCCTTACCACCTCCATTGCCGCCTCCATTGCCGCCGCCATTATTCCCATCTTTTGCCCATGCCGATTGTGCGTGCAAACTCAGGGATTGACCATCGAGGGTGATTTCCAAGGGCGTCGCCACCAACGTTGCAGCTACGCAAGCGCTACAAAGAACGCGAGTCAGTCCAAAACGGGTATGCATAGTGCCTCCTGAAATTCTGTCCTCATAACAGAGGCAAGACAAAGAAAAAGTCTGGTCTCTGTTGCGGCTCAACGCAACTGCAGTCGCAGAAATGGCGGACCTCACAGGGCTCCCTTGCAGTTGGCGCTCGTGTCAACACCGTACTGTTCCATACCAAACGATTGCCTCGAGGTATTCCGACTTTGGTCTGATCATCGATTATCATAAGTCTCATCCTTCGCTGGTCTGAAGTCCGGGGCGGAACGTGACTGTCTTGGGACATTTGGAGCGTACCGCTTTGTGACGCGATGGTGTGCTGGGTGTTTGCGACCTGGTTCATCGAGTGCCCACGGCGACCAAATCTATTCATTGCCGCACGGCAATCGGACTTTGGTCTGATCTTGGACTTGGCATAGGTCTGACGCCTCCTAGGGCTGAAGCCCAACCGTGGAACGAAGTCGCCAGTCCCGGGTTGGCGTCGGGCATTACCGCGCATATGAAGGGTTGGTTTAGCCATCCAAAACACGAAGCCAGCTTCTTGAGAACCACTCGAAAGGACTTCTTGTGACGACGAAAATAATTCGACAATCCGAAGAACTTGAAAAACTTCCCATCGGAGGGCTCTTGAAACGATCGTTCGATGTGCTTGCCGCGATCCTTGCCCTCATCCTTCTCAGCCCGCTGTTCATACTGCTCTCCTGTCTGGTTAAATTGTCGGACGGTGGGCCTGTTTTTTATGGCCATCGCCGCATCGGGCGCGGCGGGAATCCGTTCTATTGCCTCAAGTTCCGCACCATGGTTACCGACGGTGATGCCATCCTTGAAGCCCATTTCGCTGCAAATCCGGAGGCACGTGCGGAATGGTTGGCAGCGCGAAAGCTGCAGGTCGATCCACGTATCACCACAGTCGGCTTCGTGTTGCGGAAATTGAGCCTCGACGAACTACCCCAGCTGGTTAACATTCTTCGCGGCGAGATGAGCCTGGTTGGGCCGCGTCCTGTAGTGAAGGACGAGATCGAACTCTATGGTTCCGCCGCAACCTACTATTTCAAATCACGCCCGGGCCTGACTGGTGTGTGGCAAATCAGCGGGCGCAATGACGTGAACTATGACGAGCGCATCGCTTTCGATAAGCAGTACGTCGAAAACTGGTCCTTTCAGAAAGATATCATAATCATTCTCAAGACCATTCCTGCCGTATGCGCGTCTCGCGGGTCGTATTGATACGGCTTGGTGGGCCGGATAGAATCGAGTTCCAGCGCGCACTGCAAGGGGAAACGGGACCCGCCAAGAGAAAAGACGGCGAATTGAGCGCGTCAGACCTTTCGATGCTCATGCTCATAGAGTTGGTCCATACTCAGCGAGGCTACTTCGGCAAATGGAGCCTGGGTTTTCACGCGACCCCCGCTGAGGACCACAACATCATCGCAAAATGCAATGGTGCTCCGATGATGACTGATCACGATCGTTGTACGCCGTCCTGCCCTCGACTTCAGCGTCTCGACGATTGCCGCTTCCGAAAGACCGTCCACAGCATTTGTTGCTTCGTCCAGAATCAGTATTTCGGGGTCGCGCACCATTGCTCTTGCCAATGCAATGCGCTGCCGTTGTCCGGCAGACAGATTGACGCCTCTGTAGCCAACGATCGTCTGGTATCCATAAGGCAGGTTTTCTATAAACTCGTGTGCCTCGGCCAATTTCGCTGCGCCCTCCGCTTCTGCGGCTGTCGCCAGGTCTTGCCCGTAGGTGATGTTCTCTAAAATCGTACCGTCCACAAGTTCCAGGTCCTGGCTGGCCAACGCAATCTGGCTTCGCCATTGCATCGGATCGATCTGGCTCAAGGGCACGCCATCAACGATGATATGCCCCTCATCCGGCTCCACAAATCTGCATAAAAGGTTTACGACAGTGGTTTTGCCTGCACCTGATCGCCCGATGATTGCTGTCGAGCAACCGCTGCGGATTTCGAAGGTCGCGGAATGCAACACCGCGGCGCGGGAACCTGAACCAGGGTATTTAAAGGTCACGCCGTCGAATTGCATCCGTTGACGTATGCCTTGGGCGGGCTGCGTGCCCGATGGAGGTTCTGGCTTGTCTGATGAATCGAGCAACCATCTCACTTCTTCCAGTGAACCGCTCCAACCCTGGATCTGGCTCCATGACAATTGCAGGGCACGCATATGTGGCTGCAGGCGGTAGAGCAGGACGATGAATGCGACGATGACCGGAAAACTCACGTTCGCGAACCATGCGACCACGACCACTGCCAGGAAAAGCATAGCATGCAGGACCTCGGTCAGCGGCGGCAGTGCCCCCTGGCGGGTTTGGAGAACGAAGCCGGCCCGGCGAACGGCGTCCGATGCTTTGTCGAACACCGCCTTTTCACGCCGCTCCTGCCCAAAGATACGGATCAGCCGCCCGGCATGCACGAGGTGGAGCATTCTGGATGCAAGTTCGCTATTGAGCGATGTGACGCTACGGCTCGGGTCTTTCAGACTGGCGGAAAGAACGGCATGCGCAAGTTGGACCAGCGCCAGACCCAGCGCCACGAACACTGTCATCGGCCAGGACAGAAGCAGAAGGAACCCCAGCAGAATGATCGCCGCCGACGCGCTCACAATCGACGCGAGGACGGTCTGGATGGCATCTGAAGCCCGCCACGACTCGTTGGAGATGATATTCAGCAGTCGCCCGGGACTCTGTTGCAGGAAGAAAGGGTATCCTATGCTCAGGAGCTGCTGTGAGAGCGCGCTTCGAATGGAATGGCTGGCTTTACCGTAGATGTAGGTCGTGAGCACCGTGTTTGAAAATGCCAAAATGTTCTTCAGCGTGATCAAGGCGAGGACGATCACCGCGATGACAACGAGCCGTTCTCCATCATCCAACCCCGATCCGACTTGTTGGAAGACAGCAGAGAGGCCGCCCATCCCCGTGTCATTCTCGTGGCCGGCAATGATGCTCAGCATGGGAATGACGAGACCGATACCGGCGCCTTCGAGCGCAGCGCTGCTCAAACCGAGGATGACCACAGCCGAAAGCAGGGGCAGTTGGCGCCCCAGCGCGTCTCGGAGCATCCGCGTGCCTGGCAATACGAATTGCAACATCATGTCACCTTAGCTCAAGAGTTGCCTGTTTGTCTTGGCGCACCTCGCGGCGACGCCACGGTTTTGTCAAACGAAGACCGGCGAACGCGGCAGCGCCAAGCAAATTCATGAACACAATTGGCCAGTGCGACAGGTGCAGATCAGGGTCGAATTGAGGGCCGCCGAAAAGCTCCCTGCAAGCCGACCTCACGGACCAGAAGAAGTGACGAAGCAGCCATGGCGCGCATCGGATATGCTTCACGTAAAGCCCCCCGTTGCCCAAGCTGTAATTTCGGTGGAGCCTTTCGACATCCTGGCGAGAGCTTCGTCCGTGGTGGTGGTAGACAGTCATGTCAGGCACGTACTCGACAGGGACGTTGAGCTGAAATGCGCGTATCAGGTAGTCGGTGTCCTCTGCGGCCCGCAGCGGTGCACCCGCGCCGAGCAGCTCGTCGAAACGGCCGATACGGGCCGCGACATCGCGATGCATCGTCATGTTGCAGCCCACCACGAAGCCGCCGGGATGGACATCGCGTGTAAGCCGCGCGCGCGTCGGCGACCGCTTGATCGTGAACGGTAAGTCATTGGCGTTGCCGAGCTCAACGCGTCCACCGCGGATGACCAAAGGTTCACCGGTCGCATAGTGACGTTCCAGGTCAATGAGATAGCCACGATGAACTACGCAATCGTCGTCGATGAAAATAACGATATTGCCCCGCGCGTGCCGCAGCCCGGCGTTGCGTGCTGCGGCTAAGCCCGGACGGGCTTCCGATAGCAGGGTGATTGCGATGTCCGAGGTCGCGGCCACGCCGGTCACGTATTCTCGCGTGCTGTCCGTCGAGCCGTTGTCGACAACGACGAGTTCGCTCGTAAAGGCAGCATGAGACCGGCACGCCGCCTCGATTGATCTAATACAGGCCGCAAGTGCCGCGGCACGGTTTCGCGTACACACAATGAAACTCGCATGCACCGGTTTTTCTGACTCCGGCGTAGCTGTTGTTGACAGGGCATGCGCCATCTTGAAGCTGTGTGGGGCGGTCTGGTGGAGTTCGGTATCCATTCTAGCTCAGCCGATCAGGTCAGAACGGGGAAGGACGGTCGCAGCGGGTACGGACTGCAAATACCGGGATAATGCGTCGACGCGCTTGTTGGCGGCAATTGAAATGCCACTGAACCACGGCATGTAGGCACCGGGGAGAAGACTATATCGTTCGCGGCGCCGGATGAGCCCCCATTTTTGCGTTCGGGTTAAGAACTCATGCGTGAACTCCGGTCGCTGTTCATCGCTGATGAGCTGATAGAGAAAGTAGAAGAGGTTCAATGTGCCTTCTTCATAACTTGGCCGTGTCGCCGCGGGTTGTGTCGAGATCTTCTTTTCGAGCCCCAGGATACATTCCGCAACCTGCTGAACACTTTTCGTCGTCACGGCGTCGGCGATGTCGTCGAAAACATCAGAACTATCGACCAAACCTTCTCGCTCGAGATTCTCAGCGACGATTTTCAGATGCGTCTTGCGCATTTGTCGCTTGTGTTTGTTTGTGACGCTTTCGCCGTGGATACGGTAGGCGACCAAACTTTCACCGATCATTGCCGCTGAAAAGCGATCCGTAATCCGTCTGAAAAGATCGAAATCTTCGGCGTGCACATAGCGGGCGTCATAGAACAGCATCTCAGCCGGGATAACTTGTCTGTTGTAGACCACGGTCGAGTGCATGAAGATTGTAAAGAACTTCGATAATATCCCCAAACTCGCCCATTGGTAGAGCGGATCAAGCGAGCCCCGCACGATACGGTCGCCGATGAGCGTGTCGATAGCCGTACCGCAGATTGCCAGGTGCGGTTGCTCCTTAAACACCGAGACTTGCCGCGACAGACGAGTCGTGTAGCAGACGTCATCGGCATCCATCCGGGCGACAAGGTCACCCTTGGCCAGAACCAGGCCCTCGTTCAAGGTCGCGATGAGTCCACGGTTCTCTCGTGAGACGATGGATATACGACCGTCGGCCTTCTGGTATCGCTGCAGAATCTGCAAGGAGCCATCCGTTGAGCCGTCATCGATCGCGATGACCTCCAGACGCTCGTGGTCCTGACGTAGAATACTGGCGAGCGCCGCGGCGAGGTAGGGTTCGCCGTTATAGACAGGTAACAGGACGGAGACGAGTGGAGTGCGCGTCATGGTTCACCGGGGCCAGTTCGTTGACGATTGAGGGTTTGGGAGAACGTCGTTGTCACCGAATGATGGTGCAGATAAGCGGGACTCCCCGGGTCTTTCGTCCCATATAGCCCTTGAGCGGAGCTGCGCTCTTTTGGAACCACGTAGGGGAAGAAATCTTTTAGTGCGTTGATCCGCTTTTCCAGGACCAGCCATGAGATCGAAGCGAGCGTCAGTGTGCCGGCACCTGCAATGAGGAGCCGGCCAAATCCTTGCTCCGAGACATTAACGGGTATCCAGGGCTGAGCCTTGACGATCAACGCAAGAACGATCGCGTGAAAAAGGTAAACGCCGTAGCTGATGCGACCAAGGGCAGTCAGTGGCCGGCATTCAGCCAACCGGCCCAGATAGCCGCCCAATCCTGCCGAACAGCAGCTCACAATTATCACCAGCGGGACGAGAGGAAGAACCTCAAGACCGATCCAGCGTGCCCAATCCAGCGTCATGGGCATCGGCATCGGTCTCAGCCACAACAAAATGAGAAAGGCAGCCGCGAGCGGCACCGAGCTCATCGACATCCATCGGGGCAAGGGTGCGGTCCTCGATTGCCACGCTGCGAGCAATGCACCGGATGCCAGTGCGTCCATCGATGCCGGAGGAAGCAGATCACGCGCGAGAGAAGGCGTTCCCGTAACAGGCCAGTAGAAGCGAAATGCTAACGAAAAGAGGATGACGCCAATACAAATCCGTTCGATCGAACGACGCGGTGCCAACAGAATAATCAACGGCCAGATGATGTAGAACTGCTCTTCGATACTCAGACTCCAGGTGTGACATAAGATCCACGGCGTCCACTCATCGCGAAGGGCATACCAGAAATTCGAAAGGTAAAACGCATGCCAGGCCAGCACGCGTTTGGATTCCTCCAGGCCCGCCAGCCAGACGAAGCCCAACATGCCAAAATATGGGGGAAAAATGCGCAATGCCCGGCGAATGTAAAACGACTTGATTGCCGCAACGGGTTCGAATTCTGCGGCGGAGCGCGCTTCCAGGAGAAGCCGCGTAATCAGGAACCCGCTCAGCACGAAGAACAGGCGCACCCCGACGTGGCCCCAATAGGAGCCATCGGCAGCAAAAAAATGCGCATACAATACCATGGCGACGGCAACGGCTCTCAGACCGTCCAACTGCCGATAACGCACATTCGACATCGGGATCCTTCAGCGTTCAGCTATGCCGGCAATCTCCTGGGACCGCGCCAACCCTCCAACCAGCGACGGTTCTTGCCGAGTGGCCTCCCTCGTTGACCCAACAAACAAGCTCTCGGGGCGTGATCACCCCACTAAAAAAATCAGCCGCGACGTACCAAAGCTTCATTCGGCACAGAACATTGGGGCAGCTCGTATTTGGCACGTGGCACAAAGAGCAAGGTGCTGCCTGCCTCCCAAATCTTTCCATAGCAAACATTGGTCGCACCGTAATCAGACTTTGGTCTGACTACGGTCCGGCATAAGTCCGGCGCGGTCCAATCGAAGTTCGACGCAATAATCTGCGACGAATCAGGTCCTTCCGCCAACGAGATCGGTAGGGGACGCACTTTCTAGACCTTGAAGGCGCATAATGCCTCTTCGGGTACATGGCGCGGGTCCGCGTTGGGTTGTGACCTTGGTTGCACGTCGTAAATGGACCAAAATGCCCAATCGAATCAAAGTTCTATTTGCCGCCGTTGCTGCGATTGTGGAATTCGTGGAACCAATCGAAAATTGTCAAAAATCAGCTGTTGTCAGCGTGCTCAACGGAACGCATCTGGCATTGGAGAATGTGTTAAGCCTTTTCGGTGGCGCCCCGGCGATCGACGGTTACACCTAGACGTTTTGCAACAGGTGAGGCGCGGAAGGGGACCGCCCGCGCCATTTTGCCCGTGTCTATGGTCAGATAGTGCCCGGGACGACAAGAACGAGCCAGGCGACAACGGGGCCAATGATAGCAATCAATGCACTATAGATGAGCAGCTTGCGCAGGACATCATCGCGCTCGGCTTCAGGTGCATTTGCCACCACAAGTGCGCCGTTGGTCGAAAACGGGCTTGTATCGACGATTGTGGTCGAGATCGCGATGGCGGCAACAACACCGATGGCGCTGATGTGTCCCTGCATGAGAAAGGGGACGGCCAGCGGAATGATCGCGCCCAGCAGTGCGGTCGATGAGGCGAAGGCCGAAACGATCGCGCCGGTGAAACACAGGAGCAGGGCGGCCAGAAGCGGCATGCCGAGACCAGAGATGCCGGATGCCACATAGTCCACCGTACCGGCTTTCTGCAGTACACCGACATAGGTGATGATGCCGGCGATCAACAACACGGTTGACCAGCTGACCTTGTCGATCGCAGCTTTTTGCGTTTTAGGCGACAGCAGGGCCAGGGCGACGGCGACGGTGATGGCGACAAGGCCCACGTTGAATTTGAAGACGAGGGCACCGATGGCAAGCGCTGTCAGACCGATCAACGTCAGCAGCCGTTCGCGGGTCAGACCTTCGCTAGACGGAATGTGCGCGCCGGAAGGTGAAACGTCGCTGCGGTGATAGGCTGGAGAGGCCGGCGTGCCGCCATGGCCGACGATTGCGCGCGATGCTCCCGCCAGGTGCGTGTCCGGATCCGGCCCCGACGCGGCGGCCTGCTCACGCAGGCTCTTCCAGCCGCCGAAGACGAAGAACACGACAATGGCGATGGCTAGGTTGAAGAAGAGGCTCGAGAGAAACAGCGATGTCGGGCCATAGGGCAAGCCCGCCTTCTCGACGATCTGGTTGGTGATGCCACCATAGACGCTGATTGGCGAAAAACCACCTCCCTGGGCGCCGTGGATGACCATCAGTCCCATCATGACCGCGCTGATGCGGTATTGCGCGGCAAAACGCAAGGCGACCGGAGCGAGAATAGCGACGGCCGCCGGACCGAGTGCTCCAAAGCCTGTAATGATCGCTGCGACCAGGAACATGACCCAGGGTATGAGCGCCATATGTCCGCGCACCAGCTGGACGGCCTTCTCGACCAGCCAGTCAATCGTTCCGTTATTTTGGGCGATTGCAAACAGGTAGGTAATACCGACGAGCGTCAAAAAAAGATCGCTGGGGAAACCGGCGAAGATATCATTGGGTGACAGTCCCATGATCAGGGAACCGACGATGAAGGCTGCCGCAAACGCCAGCGCACCCATATTGATGGGCAGCAGGGTTGCGATAACGAACATGCCAATCAGCACAAGAATGGATAAAATCTCGATATTCACGGCAATAATCCTCCCTCTACGGCGCGCCAGAGACGGCCGTCTCTTCCTCATGGACGTGGCGTGAGCCTTACGCCTCGTTCGCGGCGGTCATCCTCCCGATGGCAACCTTGCTCGCTTCAATCATCGCCTGCGCGAGCGGTATAAAGATTGCAATACCGCTCGCGCAGGACGTTTTTCTGTACCTTGCCCATTGTGTTGCGCGGCAGGTCGTCAACAAAGATGATCTGTTTTGGCTGCTTGTAACGTGCAAGACGATCCCCAAGTGCATCTCGAATAGCCCGTTCATCAAGGCTTGACCCGGGCTGTTTGACCACGATGGCAGTAACCCCTTCGCCAAAATCAGGATGCGTCACGCCTATGACCGCGCATTCGACAACGCCGGGAAGCTGGTCGATCTCGCTCTCGACTTCCTTTGGATAGATGTTGTAGCCGCCGGAAATCACCAGATCCTTGCCGCGGCCGATGATGTGGACATAGCCTTGCGGGTCTATTTTGCCGAGATCCCCCGTGAGGAAGAAACCATCGTCGCGGAATTCTGCTTTTGTCTTTTCCGGCATGCGCCAATAGCCTTTGAAGACATTCGGCCCCTTCACTTCAATCATGCCGGTCTCATCTTGCTCTAGGATCTCGCCGGTTTCGGGTTCGCTAATGCGCAATGTGACACCTGGAAGCGGGAAGCCGACGGTCCCGGCCATCCGCTCACCGTCATAGGGATTGGAAGTGTTCATGTTGGTTTCCGTCATGCCGTAGCGCTCGAGGATGGCGTGGCCGGTGCGTTCTTGAAACGCGCGATGGGTATCGGCCAGAAGCGGTGCCGAGCCGGAAATAAACAGCCTCATATTGGCCACGACCTGACGGTTCAGCCCTTCATGCTGGAGCAAGCGGACATAGAAGGTTGGAACACCCATTAAGGTTGTAGCACGCGGCATCAATGCCAGGATTTGCGCTGGATCGAACTTCGGCAAAAGAAACATCGATGCGCCGGAAGTTAAAATGACATTCGTGGCAACGAAAAGTCCATGGGTGTGAAAGATGGGCAGTGCATGGATCAGCCGGTCGTCCGGTGTAAAGCGCCAGCAATCCCTTAGGGTCAAGGCATTCGATAACAGGTTCGCATGGGTAAGCATCGCGCCTTTCGACCGGCCGGTTGTGCCGGAGGTATAAAGGATAGCGGCAAGATCATCGGCCATTCTGGCAGCTTCAACAAAATCCGGTGTCTCATCATTTGCGAGCTCGACCAACGATCCGCCGCCGCGTTCATCCAGTGTTTCGACAAGCGCCCCATATTTGGACGCGATCGTCTTGATGCCGTCTGCAGCCTTGGGGTCGGTCACGATAAGGCGCGGCTCGGCGTCACTGATGAAATAATCAAGCTCTGCCAGTGTGTAGGCCGTATTCAGAGGCAGATACACAGCCCCGCAGCGGATACAGGCCAGGTAAAGCATCAGCGCCTCAGCGCTCTTTTCCACCTGAACGGCAACGCGATCGCCGGGTCTGACGCCAAGCGTATCGATGGCGCCTGCGATCCGGCCCGACCACTCAACCATGTCGCCATAGGTCCAGCGACCCTCTGCGGTTTCGATGAAAACGGCGTCATCGGCAGCGATTGAACGACGAATGGCGTCAAACAGATGATTGCTCATGAACTCAATTCCTTGCTGTTCGCCTTGTTCTTGGGCGGCTGTTTGTCTTTCGTGTTCGCCCCCTTCGCAGAAGCAAGGCTGCGGGCCGGCCTGTCGCCGCGCAGCAATTTCTTGACGGCCGGTGCGGCCACGATCTCGTTGCGCTGGGCAAATGCTTCGTGATTGGTTTCGATGTCGTCGAGTTTGTAGAGGTAATTGACCATGAGACCGTGCGCCTGCCGCATCGCACGGCTTGACGTGTCGCCAAGAAAATTCATCCGCTCCAGCCGCGCACCATTGCCAAGGTGAAAACGGGCAACGGGGTCGATCGGACGTCCATCTGCTGTGCGCCCTTTGAGGAAATACGACGCGGCGGCGGGCATCAATATAGTCTTCACGGCCGCTGACCTTAGCGGATCATTTGCCCATTCGGCATCGTCCAGCGCGGCCAGGGCGGCCTGATCGGCCGCACTCAGTGTATCCGAGTGTTCCTTGCGTCGTTCACGTGTCAGCCAGCCAGAAAATCCCGGAACCGGTGAGAGTGTGACGAATGTATCCAGCTTGGGAAGGTCCCGGCGCAAATCTTCCACCACCTGCTTGATGAGGAAATTGCCAAAGGAGATGCCGCGCAGGCCCGCCTGACAGTTTGAAATAGAATAGAAAACGGCGGTTCTCGCATCCTGTGCCTGAATGGGCGCGCGCGTCTCATCGAGGACGTCGGTGATGGTCGCGGGAATGGCCTTCGTCAGCGCCACTTCCACAAAGATGAGCGGGTCATCCGCGAGCTGCGGATGAAAAAAGGCGAAACACCTCCGGTCGGCAGGCGCAAGCCGCCGGCGCAATTCATCCCAGTTGCCGATCTCATGCACCGCCTCGTAGCGAATGATCTTTTCCAGGATATGGGCGGGTGTCGACCAATCAATAGGGCGCAGGATCAGAAAACCACGGTTGAACCAGGAGGCAAAGAGGTGGGCGAAGTCGGCATCGACGGATTCAAGATCTGCCGTATCGGCCTTAAGGCTCAATAGCCGCTCACGCATGCCAACAAGCGTGGATATGCCGTTGGGCGCGAGATTGAGGCGCCGGATCAGCTCCTGCCGGCGCGGTTCGGCCGCCTGATGAAGTTCAAGCACCGCGCGTGGGGTCCGCGCGGCGCGATAGGTCTCAATCGCTGCGTCGAGCCTTTTTGAATCCGCTCCGAACGTGTCGAACAGCAGAACCATGAACTTGCGCTGGTCTTCATCGCTCAAGCGCGACCACTGCTGCAGGATTTCTGCCGCCAGCGCCATGCCGGACGCTTCGCCGCGGCTCGATAGCAGTTTTTCACACAGGCCTTCGAGGCCCGAAATGCCATGGGAGAGGCGCTCCTCACGCGGGGCGAAGGCCCACAGCTTCCGGCCCCGCTCCGTTATTGTCTGCACCATATCGCTGAAGAAGGTCGTACCCGTCATTGTATGACTCCGATCCGCAGGATTCTTGATTACCAAAGTAGATATGTTGCATCCACATTCTCCCGAACGCCCTCCGGCGCTGCTCGGGCCCTGCTATTTGTAAACGGGATAATGTGACAGCATTTGCATAGCCCGGTCATTGGTCATTCGTTTGTTCCAATCCATGCTCTGGAATGATATATAATGTTTTACCCATCTTGTGTGCAGAGTCAACTATTTTGTATACAAGAATGGACGTATTGCATTTGACGAGGGATCATGACCGAAAACATCGTACAAAAACTGCGGGATGACATCGAAAACGGTATTCTCACCAATCAGTTCGCCCCAGGAGACAGACTGGATGAGATGCAGTTGGCGAAGCAATTCGGCGTGTCGCGAACGCCCGTCCGCGAAGCGTTGATGCAGCTCAGCGCCATCGGCCTGATCGAGATTCGTCCTCGGCGCGGTGCCGTCGTTGTCGAGCCCGGACCGCACCGGATCTATGAAATGTTCGAGGTGATGGCGGAATTGGAAGGAATGGCCGGGTCCCTCGCCGCACGCCGCCATACGGACGCGGACCGGACCGAACTGCTTGCCGCTCACGGCCGATGCGAACAATCCGCCAACGCCGATGATGCGGACGCCTATTACTATGACAATGAGCTGTTTCATCGGGCCATTTACATCGCGAGCCATAGCAGCTTTCTGATCGAGCAGTGTAGCGCGCTGCATCGCCGCCTGCGCCCTTATCGCCGCCTCCAGCTTCGGGTGCGCAATCGTATGAAAACGTCATACAGCGAGCATGCGGGAATCGTCGAAGCCATCCTTTCCGGAGAGGCGGAACGGGCCCGTACCCTGCTTAGGCAACATATCGCCGTGCAGGGTGATCGCTTCAGTGATTTGGTTGCAACGCTGGCGCAGCGCGAAGCGCGCGCAGGCTAGTGACAAGCGTTGGCCCCGGCCTCAAATCTATATTTTTCCACCAGGGGCAGGGCGTAACTCTCCACGACAAACATCTTCGGCTATCCTCGGAAAAGAGGACAGCCTACCAATCGCTGGATTTTACTGCGCCAGGCAAAATGCCGGCGGTAGATTTTGTCATCGCCCGCCCAGGGCGTTGGAACGCTCTTCATACCCAAACGCTGGAAATGTATGGTAACGGACTCTTCCATGCCGCTGACCGAAGGCTGCAGGTTGCGGAAGATTGATTTTGATTTCCCTAAAGGATGGAGTGGTCGACGATGACGACCGGCTTACCATGCGAGCACGCCTCTACCCGCGCCTCGACCCGGTAGATATCGCGCAGCATGGAACCGGTGATCACATCGCGGGTCAGGCCGCTGGCCACCATCGCGCCCTTGGCGATGACGATGGTGTTTTCGCAATAGCGCAGCGCGTGATTGAGGTCATGCAGGGCAATCAGCACCGACATACCGGACTTTCCGGCCAACGACCGCATGAAGCCCAGCACTTCGATCTGCCGAAAGAGGTCGAGCGCCGAGGTGGGCTCGTCCATCAGCAAGATTTCGGGCTTGCGGACAAGCGCCTGGGCAATCGAGACCAGCTGGCGCTGCCCGCCGGAAAGCTCGTCAAGGCCGCGAAAGGCAAGGTCGTCGATCCGCAGGGACTGCAGGACGCGGTCAATTTCCAGAAGCTCGCTATCGCGCACGTTCCAGCTTGAGCCTTGCTTGCTGGCGAGCAGCACGGATTCATAGACCGTCAGGACAGAATTGGCGCCAGTGTCCTGCGGCAGGTAGCAGATGGTTTCCGGACCTTTCAGTGTATCAGACAGGACAACCGTTCCCGGCCCTGAAGCGAGCCCGGCGATGCGCTTGAACAAGGTGGATTTGCCCGCGGCATTCGGACCGATGACGGCGGTGATAACGCCGCCATGCAGCACATCGGTATCGACGTCCGACAGCACGACGTGCTTACCGTATTTGGCGCCGACGCCCTTGAGTGTCAGACCTACCAAGCCCGCCTCCGATTGGTGAAAATCAGAATGAAGAAGAAGGGTACGCCTACCAGCGCGGTAATTACCCCGATCGGCAGGATGGCGCCAGGAATGAGTGTCTTTGACACGACAGATGTGGCCGACAGAAGCAACGCGCCACAAAGCACAGACGCCGGCAGGAAAAACCGCTGGTCTTCACCCACCAGCATACGGGCGATATGCGGGCCGACCAGGCCGACGAAACCAATGGTGCCAACAAAGGAGACCGGAATAGCTGCAAGCAGGCTAACTGTCATCATTGTCTTCAGCCGCAGTCCACGTACATCAATTCCAAGGCTTGCCGCCTTGTCTTCACCCAGCCGTAACGCGGTCAGCGCCCAAGCCTGCCGTGCAAATACTGGAAGAGCGAATAGAAGTACTGCGCCAGTAATATACACCTTCGGCCAGGTAGCTTTGGTGAGGCTGCCCATGGTCCAAAAAACGACCGCTGCCAGCGCCTGTTCCGAGGCGAGATATTCGAGGAGTGACAAAAGCGCATTGAAGGTGAAGACCAGTGCGATGCCGAGCAGCACGATGGTTTCGACCGTAACACCGCGCATGGTCGAGGCGAAGTGAATGAACAAAGCCGCTGCCATCGCCATTAGGAAGGCATTGATAGGGATCATGAACTGAACGGCCGTCGGAAAGAGCGCCACCCCGCCAACAAGTCCAAGCGCCGCGCCAAATCCGGCGGCAGCGGAAATACCAAGCGTAAAAGGGCTTGCCAGCGGATTGGCGAGAATAGTCTGCATCTGCGCGCCAGCAACCGACAGCGACGCGCCGACAGTCACGGCCATCAGTGCGATCGGCATCCGGATATCCCAGATGACGACGCGAAGCTGATCGCTGACCGAACCGGGATAGAACAGGCAGATCAGCACTTCTTTCAAACTGTAATTCGCCGGCCCCAGTGCCATGTCGATAGAGACGCTGAAGAATAGCGCCGCCACCATACCGCAGATTAGGACGATCCGGCGAAAAGCCAGGGCGCGGTATTGGGCTCCCCCTGTTGTCGTTTCGCGCTGTTCGGCGACAATGGCCATCGGTTATTCGCCGCTCAGGGAGACGAAATAGCCGGGCATGTAATCCAGCGGCAGGAAGCGCGCATGCAGCTCCTTGAAAGTGGCTTCCGGATCGAGATTTTTGAACAGTTCCGGATGCAGCCATTTGGCAATCTCCTGGATCGCCACGAACTGATACGGGTTATTGTAGAACTGGTGCCAGATGGCGTGGACATTGCCGTCCTTGACCGCCTTGACGCCGGTGAATGCCGGGCGCTTGGTCAGGTTCACAAGCTTGCGGTGTGCTTGCTTGAGATCAGCACCGTAGCCGACGCCGACCCAGTTGCCACCTGGAACATAACCCTGCCAATTGCCACCGGTGATTATGATCTGATCGGGATTGGAGGCGATAATCTGTTCCGGATTTACCGCACCAAACGTGCCAGGTATGATGTCCTTGGCCATATTCGTGCCGCCGGCAATTTCAACCATCTTGCCGAAATTCTCATTGCCGAACGACATGCAGCAATCGTCGGAAAAGCCTCCGGCGCGTTCGATGAAGACGACCGGTCGAACAAGGTCGGTCTTGGCAAGCACGTTCGTGACCTTGGCGATGCTGTCGGCGCGAAACTTGATGAAGTCCTCGGCCTTGGTTTCCTCACCAAGCAGCTTGCCCATGATTCGCATACTGGCTTCGGTGTTTTCCATCGGTTTTTCGCGGAAGTCGATATAGACGAGCGGGATACCGACCTTGCCGAGCTTTTCGATATAGCCGGACTCTTCGGTCGAGGTCTTTGCATCAAGGTTCATGATGATGACGTCGGGCTTCAGTGAAACCGCCTGTTCGATGTCGAAGGTGCCGTCCTTCATGCCACCGAAGGTCGGCAGTTTTGCGATGTCCGGATATTTGGCGAGGTAGGCAGCATAGCTTTCCGGATCGGCCTTCGACAAATCATCCCGCCAGCCCACGACGCGCTTGAAGGGCGCATCCCGGTCCAGCGCGGCGACAAAATAGATCTGCCTGCCTTCACCGAGAATGACATTCTCGACCGGGACGCTGACCGCAACGTCACGGCCGGTTATATCTTTAATAATGACCTTTTCACCGGCCAGCGCGGTGCTGGAAAACATCGCGCCGAAACCCACGACGATCAGGGCCGCCCTACCGATCATACCCATCATTTCCTACTCCACTCGAGAAACTGTGGGCTTGGTAGGTATCATGACATTGACAGTCAAGATTTATCTTTTAGAAGCTTTCCAGAAATTAAAAGGCAAACTGCAATGCAAGGCGGCCATCCATGACCGATAACCCCCGTCTCTCGAACTATGACCTGCGCGAGGAAATTAAAGCCTACTGGTCGGCGCGGGCGGCAACGTTCGATCAATCGCCTGGACACGAGATTTTCTCCGATGCAGAACGCGCCGCATGGCATCGGCTGGTCGTCAAGCATCTCGGCAGGGGCAATGGCCGCTCGGCGCTGGACCTTGCCAGCGGTACCGGCGTAGTCTCGCATCTGATGGACGATCTCGGCTTCAAGGTGACCGGATTAGATTGGGCCGAACCGATGTTGGAGCGCGCCCGCAACAAAGCGAAAATCCGCACCCGAAACATCACCTTCCGCATGGCCGACGCCGAGAACACCATGGAACCGGACGATCATTATGACGCGATCATTAACCGGCACCTGGTCTGGACGCTGGTGGATCCGGCAAGTGCCTTTGTAGAATGGCTGCGGGTTCTAAAACCCGGCGGCACACTGCTGGTGATCGACGGCGATTTCGTCAACACGACGATGTTTGAGCGAGCATTGATGACGCTCGCCGGATGGGGGCAGCGTTGCAGACTTTTGAAGAGGGACCCGCTGAATGCTCCGCCCGGCATGATGGAAACGCATCGCAACATCATTTCGAGGATCTATTTCTCAAACGGTGCACGCGCCGAAACTGTCGCCCGCCTGCTGGCTGCGGCCGGGTTCGAAAATATCGTCATAGATATCGATCTGAGCGAAATTCACCACACGCAGGCCAGGCACTGGAACATCCTTAAAGGGTTGGCCCGGGCCACCCAGCACCGATATGCCATTCGAGCGGACAAGCCATTCTAGGCGAATGCGAAGCATTGGTGCTCGAACAACGGCTGACGAAAGTCATTCAGAGCACCGCACTTGCAGGGGCACTTCGATAGCCTCGGTATGTGATCCCGAATCGCATAACGGCTCCTCTGGAACCGGATCCGCTTAGGATGTTGACGCCAGCTCTGAGAAACAGCCGTCACGACTCATCCGCTGCCCAGTATTGTCGCCTCGAACTTCGACTTCGGCTTCGGGATCCGGTATGTGCGATCGGAATTATGTTTGACGGGTATCGTGAGCATCCGGTTTGACTGAAACCGCGCTAATATCAGCTGTCGCTCTAAACTCTGTGAGCGGTTTTCGGTGTCGATGCACCAAGCCCGGGCACTGGTCGATTCCCACTTGACAACAATTGCCTGCCCGTATTTTAATCGTGCCTGCAGATTGTGCATAGCTTCTGCAATCACATGACTTTCGATGGTCGACGGGCAGTTTCGCCCCATGACGCCCCGTCTTGGACGGGAGCAAGCGTCGTGGGGTTTTTCGTATTGGCAGGTTAATGGACGCGGTGAGAATCGGCATTCTTTATTCGACTACGGGACCCTATGGCGCGATGGGGCGTGAATCCCGCGACGGTGCCGAATTTGCGATCGAAGAGTTGGGCGCTGGGCATGGCGATTCGATCCAGCCAATTTTCATCGATCCGCATGGCATAATCCCGGAATATCTCGAAGGCGCTCGTGCAATGCTGCGCGATTCCGGTTGCCGTCACATCGTTGGAACGATCACGTCTCTGGCGCGCAAGGAAGTCATTCCGCTTGTCGAAAAATATGATGGTCTGCTTTGGTATATGTGCCCCTATGAGGGCTTCGAAGCCAATGAGAACGTCATCTATACCGGCGCCTGTCCCAATCAGCATCTTATTCCCCTGTTCGAGTATCTCCTTCCCCGCTATGGCAAGCGGCCCTACCTCGTCGGCGCCAATTATGTCTGGGGTTGGGAGATGAATCGGCTCTCGCGTGAACTGATCAACGAGTCAGGGGGTGAAATTCTTGGCGAGCGCTATTTGCCGTTCGAAGAAACGGCGGTTGAACGCATCGTCAATGACATCGAACAGCGCAGGCCAAGTTTCGTCCTCAGTAATCTTATTGGTCCGGCAAGCTATGCTTTCCTGAAAGCTTTCAAGCAGCTTGGAGATCGCGACCCGGCCTTCAAGCCCGAGAACTGCCCCGTTGTCAGTTGCGATCTGACGGAATGCGAACTCGGCGAAGTCGGTCGCGGCGTTGCCACGGGACAATTGTCGGCAGCTTCGTACTTCGACAGCCTTAACTCGCCCGAAAATCTGGCGTTCAAGGCGCGCCTCGCAAAGCGCTTCGGGACGGAGCGGCGCATCTCCAATTTCTTTGCCAGCGCCTATTCGGCTGTAAAAATGTGCGGCGAGGCCATTCTGGCCGCAGGAACGGACGAGCCACGAATCGTTCGCCGCAGATTGTCGGGAGCACCTCTGTCGACAGTACATGGCACTATTCGCATCGATGGCGAAACCAATCATGCGGCGCTGCCATTTCATCTCGGCCGCATCACCGCCGATAATGGTTTCGAAATCATCGCCTCGCAGCCTGCAATCGCAGCTGACCCCTATCTGACCGGACGCCGGAGGCGCTCAGCACCGAAATTGCGGATCGTGTCATGAAGGAGACGCCGAACTTCACCGGTTGGCGGGTTACCGTCCTGCATCGTTCCGACGCCACGACGGAGCGGCTGACGCGTCAGTTGAAGCTGTTGGGTTTCCACGTGACAGTCCAATGGATACCGCTCGATGCCGACGAACTGCCAGACGTAATTCTGGTTGATGCCGATCAGGGATGGAACGATCTTCTGCCTTGGAGCGGCGCCGGTGCACCCCGGCCGGTTGTCGCATTGCTCGGATCGGAAGCGCCGGGCCGCATCGCCTGGGCGATGGAAAACGGTTCTTGCACGATCATATCCAAGCCGATTACTGCGTCTGCGATCTATCCTGCACTGGTTATGGCAGTGAGCATCCACAAGGAGCGTGAAGCGGTTCGCAACAGACTGTTGCACCTCGAAGAGCGTATTCGCCTGCGCCCATTGGTTCATGCCGCGGTACAGAAAATCATGGCGGCGCGCCAGATCGACGAAGAGCATGCCTACAGCATCTTGCGCAACTGCGCGATGCAGAAAAGGCTTCCGATGGAACAGGTCGCCGCCTCGATCGTCGGTGGCGCAGATCCCCTGCCGGAGGCCGGTTGATGCGGGTGCTGAAGGCCATGTTGCGCCAGCCGGCAGCGCTTTTCGGGCTCATCGTCGTTGTGGTGGTTGTGGCAATGGCAATCGCAGCGCCCCTTATCGCGCCCTATAGTCCTGACAATCAGATGTTCGACGGGCTGACGCTTGAAGGGGCTCCCATGCCGCCAAGCGACCAGTTTCTGCTTGGAACAGATACGTTGGGGCGCGATCTGTTTTCGCGGCTGCTTTTCGGTGCTCGCACTTCCTTGGTCATCGGTCTCGTCGCCAACGGAATCGCCGTCGCGATCGGATTGTTCATCGGCATTCTCTCCGGGTATTTGCGCGGCTTCGTTGGCGGGCTGCTCATGCGCTTCACAGATTTGATGATGGCGTTTCCTGCCCTTCTTCTCGCCATCGTACTCGCGGCACTGCTTCGACCCAGCCTGTGGATCGTCGCGATGGTTATTGCATTGGTGAATTGGGTGCAGGTGGCGCGCATCGTCTACACGGAAACACGAGGGCTGGTTGAACGGGATTTCATCCTTGCGGAACGTTCGCTCGGTGCTGGACATTTCCGTATTCTGTTCATGCACATTCTCCCGCATCTGATGCCGACAGCCATTGTCTGGGGAACACTCGGCATAGCGACAACGGTGCTTCTGGAAGCGACGTTGTCATTTCTTGGCATCGGGGTGCAGCCGCCGCAGCCGTCCTGGGGCAATATCATCTTCGAAAGCCAGAGCTATTTTCAAGCGGCACCCTGGCTCGTGTTCTTTCCTGGCGCAATCATCCTTTTGACGGCACTTTCATTCAATCTCGTCGGTGATGCGTTGCGCGACATTCTCGATCCGACGCAGCGCGGGCGTGGCTGATATGGCACTCCTTATCCTGCGCCGCCTCGTGCAAACCGCTCTGATCTTGCTTGGTGTGGCGGCAATCACCTTCCTGCTGCTTTATGCCCTGCCAGCTGACCCGGCACGCATGATTGCAGGCCGCAGTGCGACGGCGCAGACGGTTGCCAATATCCGCCGCGAACTTGGTCTCGACCAACCACTCCTTGTTCAGTTCTGGGCCTATCTGCAGGGTATCGTACAGGGCGATCTTGGCCGCTCCTATGCGCAAAAGACAGATGTAGGCTCGTTGATAGCGGCCCGTATCCCGGCCACACTTGTTTTGATGGCGGCGGGAATTCTGGTCGAAGTCTTGCTCGGTCTGACGTTTGGCATCATTGCGGCGCTGCGCCGGGGCGGAGCTGTCGACAGGGTTGTCATGATGGCGTCGTTTGTTGGTGTTTCCGCTCCCCAATTCGTTGTTGCCCTGCTTCTTCTTTATGTTTTCGCAGTGACACTTGGCTGGTTCCCGATGAGCGGTTTCGGCACGCCAGCCCATGTGGTTTTGCCGGCGGCGACACTCGGTATTCTTGGCGCGGGATGGTACGCCCGCATGGTGCGCTCGGCCATGATCGACGTTCTCAATCAGGATTACGTCAGGACCGCGCGGGCCAAAGGCCTGTCGTCGGCCCGTATCATCCTCCGGCACGCTCTTCCCAATGCGATGCTGCCCATCATTGCGATGATCGGAATCGATATCGGCCAGTTCATGGGCGGCGTTGTGGTTGTCGAGGCCGTTTACGGATGGCCCGGTATCGGTCAACTCGCCTGGCAGGCGATCCAGCAGGTCGACATCCCGATCATCATGGGCGTGACGCTCGTTTCGGCGCTCGCCATCGTTCTCGGCAATCTCGTGGCGGACATTATTGCACCGCTTATCGATCCGCGCATTCGTGCACGCTGAATTCCAACAACCAAAAAGGGGAACAAAATGTTCAAAAGCTGGCTTAGAAACACAACAATTGCGACGGTACTGGCACTCACGCCACTGCCTTCGTTTGCACAGGATACGCCGCAACAAGGCGGCGATATCATCGTTACCTATAAGGATGACATCGCCACCCTTGATCCAGCGATCGGTTACGACTGGGTCAACTGGTCGATGATCAAGAGCCTTTATTCCCGGCTGATGGATTATGAACCAGGGACGGCCAATCTGATTCCATCGCTCGCCGAGACCTTCGGGGTTTCGGATGACGGCCTCACTTACACGTTCAAGCTTCGCAAGGGTGTGAAATTTACAAACGGCCGCGAAGTCGTGGCCTCCGACGTGAAATATTCAATCGAGCGGGCTGTAAATCCAAAGACTCAAGGACCCGGCGCTGGTTTCTTCGGGTCGATCAAGGGGTATGAAGACGTCACAGGTGGCAAGACGACCACATTGGAAGGTATTGCGGCACCGGACGACTCGACTGTCATCTTCCACCTGTCCCGTCCTGACGCGACCTTCCTCCACGTCCTTGCAATCAATTTTGCTTCCGTCGTTCCGCACGAAGCAGTCGAGGCAGCGGGCGGCGATTTCGGCAAGAAACCTGTCGGCTCCGGCACCTTTGTTCTCAAGGATTGGACAATTGGTCAGCACCTCGTCTTTGAACGCAATCCGGAATATTTCGTCAAGGACATGCCGCACATCGACAAGTTTACGGTCGAAGTGGGTCAAGAGCCGCTTGTGGCACTGCTACGGCTGCAGAAGGGCGAAGTCGATATCGCCGGCGATGGCATACCTCCGGCAAAGTTTCTCGAGATCAAGAACTCTGCCGATGGTCCGAAGATGATCGTCGATGGCCAACAACTTCAAACCGGCTACATTACGTTGAACACGAAGGTAAAGCCCCTCGACAATCTTAAGGTTCGCCAAGCGCTCAACATGGCAATCAATAAGGATCGCATTACGCGTATCCTGAACGGCCGTGCGACGGCGGCGAACCAGCCGCTTCCGCCACTAATGCCGGGCTATGACAAGAGCTTTACCGGCTATGCCTATGACGTTGAAAAGGCCAAAGCGCTGCTGGCGGAGGCAGGGTTCCCAACCGGTTTCGAAACCGTGCTCTACTCCACCAACACAGATCCACAGCCGCGTATAGCGCAGGCGATTCAGCAGGATTTGGCGGCTGTCGGCGTGAAGGCGGAAGTTCGCGCGCTGGCGCAAGCGAACGTTATTGCTGCAGGCGGGACCGAGGGTGAAGCACCCATGATCTGGTCTGGCGGCATGGCCTGGATCGCAGACTTTCCGGACCCGTCGAATTTCTACGGACCAATCCTCGGCTGCTCCGGCGCTGTACCCGGTGGCTGGAATTGGTCCTGGTATTGCAATCAGGATATCGACAAGCGGGCGGTTGCTGCGGATTCGATGTCTGATCCGGCTAAGGTGGCCGAACGCTCAGCCACATGGGGCAAGATATTCACAGACATCATGGCCGATGCTCCATGGATTCCGCTTATCAACGAGCGGCGCGTCGTTGCCAAGTCGCTACGCATGGGCGGTGCCGACAATATCTATATCGATCCAACCCGCGTCATCAACTACGACGCCATCTACGTGAAGCAGTAATCGCCTTCGTGTGATCCCCGGGGCGTAAAAAGTCCCGGGGAATGATATTCAATTTTCTGGAGAGCTGCCCATGTGCGTTGCCTGCACCCACACCATCCATCGTGCGAGACATCATTTCGGCTGGAACCGCGACTTCGAGCCTGCTCTTGTCGCCAAGGCCGGCGAGACGATCCATTTCGAATGTCTGGACTCCTCCGGTGGACAACTCGGCAAGGGTGCGACGCTTGAAACCCTTTCCAATCTCGACTTCGGCAAGATCAACCCTGTTACGGGCCCAGTCTACGTGGAGGGTGCCAAACCCGGTGATGCGCTGAAGGTCACACTTCGCCGCTTCGTGCCTTCAGGCGTCGGCTGGACGGCTAATATTCCAGGATTCGGTCTGCTTGCGGATCAGTTTGCAGAACCGGCTTTGCATATGTGGACTTATGACCCGGTCGCCATGACACCTTCGCTTTATGGTCCGGGCGGACGCGTTCCCCTGAAGCCCTTTGCCGGTACAATCGGTGTTGCTCCTGCGGAACCGGGATTGCACTCGGTGGTGCCACCGCGGCAGGTCGGTGGCAATATGGATATCCGCGATCTGACGGCGGGCGTAACGCTTTATCTTCCGGTGGAAGTCGAAGGAGCGCTGTTTTCCATTGGCGACACACATGCGGCGCAGGGCGATGGCGAAGTTTGCGGAACGGCCATCGAAAGCCAGATGGAGGTCGAAGCCACTATCGAACTCGTTAAGGACGCCCGGCTGAAAAGTCCAAGGTTTACGACGACACAGCCGGTCACCCGCCATCTCGATGGTGCGGGCTATGAGGTGACGACAGGTGTTGGGCCTGATCTTATGACAGGCGCACGCGAAAGCCTTATGCGTATGATCGATCTGCTCGGGGTTGAGCACGGTATGAGCCCGATCGATGCCTACCTGCTCTGCTCGGTTTGTGGCGATCTGCGGATCAGCGAGATCGTTGACGCGCCCAACTGGGTGGTTTCGTTCTACTTCCCGAGGATCGTGTTCGCGTGAAATTGGTTGCACCAGCATCCGTGCCAGTCCTGTCAGTACGAGACCTGTGTGTGGACGCCCGCACGCCGGAAGGCAGGCGGCGTGTTCTCGAGGACGTTAGCTTTAATCTCAATCCCGGCGAGACTTTGTGTATCGCCGGGGAGTCGGGATCTGGTAAATCCGTAACGTCGCTGTCAATCATGCAACTATTACCCAAGGCATCGCTGCAGATTGCATCAGGCAGCATCCAGCTCGGCGATCGCGAGCTGACCAAGCTATCCGATCGTGCAATGCGGAGCGTACGCGGCGGCGATATAGCCATGGTTTTTCAGGAACCGATGACGTCGCTCAATCCTGTGCTTTCAATCGGAACACAACTCATCGAAGCGATCCGCGAGCATCAGGCGGCCGAAAGCGGCAAGGCTGAAGCGATAGCCCGGCAAATGCTCGACGCAGTCCACATCACCGAGCCCGGCCGCCGCCTGACGCAATATCCGCACGAACTCTCCGGTGGCATGCGCCAACGGGTCATGATAGCGATGGCTCTTTCGTGCAGACCGAAGGTCCTGATTGCCGACGAGCCGACGACAGCGCTTGATGTCACGGTACAGGCGCAGATCCTCAAACTGATGCGGGAATTGAAGCAGGAATTCGGGGCGTCGATCATCTTGATCACCCATGATATGGGCGTGGTCGCCGAGATGGCCGACCGTGTTGCGATCATGCAGAACGGGCGGATCATTGAACAAGGCAGTGCCATGACGGTCTTCGACCGTCCGACCAAGCTCTACACGCGACAGTTGCTTGCCGCCGTCCCTCGCCTTGGTGCCCATGCGGGGACGGACGGACCACCGCGCGTCGGTTCTGAAGTTGCGCGCGTGGAGGTGCCAGACCGTTCGCCAGTGCTCCTTGCGCGCAATCTCAACGTTACTTATGGAAGTCCGACGCGTTGGCTGTTCAAGGGCAAGCCACCTGTTTCCGCTGTTACAGATGTATCATTCGAGCTTCGTCCGGGCGAAACGCTCGGCCTTGTTGGTGAAAGCGGCTCGGGCAAATCGACGACCGGCAAGGCCGTGCTTGGCCTGATCCCATTCACGGGTGATGTGGTGATCGATGGAAAGAATATTGGCGGTCTGAGCGCACGCCAGATGCAGCCCATCCGACGCTCGGCGCAGATGATCTTTCAGGACCCTTATGCTTCGCTGGACCCGCGTATGGCTGTGGGCGCTGCGATAGCAGAACCACTGATCATTCACGGTCTCGCCGACAAGAGCGAGCGAGACGATCGTATCGCCGAACTGCTCCGCCGTGTCGGTCTGCAGGCTGACGCCGCCAGCCGCTATCCACACGAGTTTTCCGGAGGTCAGCGCCAGCGCATCTGCATTGCGCGCGCTCTTGCCTTGGAGCCAAAGCTCATCGTTGCAGACGAGAGCGTGGCAGCGCTCGATGTTTCGGTGCGGGCTCGCGTTCTCGATCTGATGCTCGAATTGCAGGAAACGATGGGGTTGGCCTACCTCTTCATCTCGCATGACATGGCCGTGATTGAGCGTATGTCGCATAATGTCGCCGTCATGAGAGCAGGCCGGATAGTCGAGATGGGCACGCGACGCGAGGTGTTCGAATCGCCAAAGGACGAATACACCCGCGCGCTGATGGCTGCCGTTCCCATTCCCGATCCGCGTGCCCGCCAGATAATCTGAATTGAACGATGCTGCTTGCGCGGTATTCCGATTAGTTGGCTATCGATTTCGTCACTCGACTTGAACGAGGTGTCCATTCGACACCTCACAATATTTGCGGACCGGCGGCAAATAGTCGACGGACCGAACAGGGTTTTTCAGTTCATCGGTCGCAACGTCGCGCTTGATCGCGCGGCGCGCGGGATCGGGCACGGGCACCGCAGCCATCAGCTTTTTCGTATAGTCGTGCTGGGGATTTTCGAACACCGCGGCGCGCGGGCCAATTTCAACGATTTCGCCAAGGTACATGACGGCGACCCGGTGGCTCACGCGCTCGACCACGGCCATATCGTGGGAAATGAACAGGAATGCCAGATTGAAGCTCTGTTGCAGATCAAGCAGCAGATTGACCACCTGCGCCTTGATAGAAACGTCGAGTGCCGAGACGGACTCGTCGGCAACGATGACCTTTGGATCAAGAGCGAGCGCACGCGCGATGGCGATACGTTGACGTTGGCCACCGGAGAACTCATGCGGATAGCGTTTCATCATATCCGCGGTCAAACCGACACGTTCGAGCAGGTCGACGGTTTTGTCCTGCGCTTGTTTCTTGGTTCCAAGCCTGTGGGCAATGAAGGGCTCGGCGATCGTTGCGCCGACACTCATGCGTGGATTGAGGCTGGCGAAAGGATCCTGGAAGATCATCTGGATGCTCTTGCGCATATTGCGCAGGCTCGCCTGGTCAAGAGTGAGTACATTGTAGCCATCGAGATAAACCTCGCCACTGTCGGGTTGCACAAGCCGGGTGATCGAGCGGCCGGTTGTGGATTTTCCGCAGCCGGACTCGCCGACGAGGGACAGGGTTTCACCCTGAAACAGATCGAAGGAGACGTTTTCCACTGCGTGGATGGCGCCGGACTTGCGCCCGAACAAGCCGGAGCGGATATCGAAGCGCGTGGTGAGGTTCTTGACTTCGAGGATGGGTGTTTTGCGCTTGTCGACTGTATCGGCGACTTCGGTCGGGACGGTGGATACGCCGGTGGTAACATCGACGATCGGAAACCGCAGCGGCCAACGGCTGTCCTTCATCGAACCCAATCGCGGCACAGCGGAAAGCAGGGCGCGGGTATACGGGTGTTTGCCGCGATGGAAGATATCATCGGTCGGGCCGCTCTCGACTGCCTCACCGCGATACATAACGATTGTGCGGTCGGAAATCTCCGCGACCACGCCCATATCATGGGTGATGAAGAGAACGGCCATGCCTTCCTCTTCCTGCAAAACCTTGATGAGATCGAGAATCTGGCCCTGAATTGTTACATCCAGTGCCGTTGTAGGCTCGTCGGCAATGAGAAGTTTTGGCCGGCTGGCGAGGGCCATGGCGATCATCACACGCTGGCGCATACCGCCGGAAAACTGGTGCGGATATTCGTCGAACCGTGATGAGGCGTTGGGGATGCGCACTTTTTCCAGGAGCCGTATCGTTTCGGCACGCGCGTCGGCCTGCGACAGATTGCTGTGGCAGGTCAAAGCTTCCGATATTTGCCGGCCGATGGTGAAGATGGGGTTGAGACTGGTCATCGGTTCCTGAAAGATCATCGACGCGTCATTGCCGCGTACATCGCGCATCTGCTTGTCCGTGAGCGACAGAAGATCCTTGCCGTTCAGCATGATCTTGCCATTGATGCGGCTCGTACCCTTGGCGAGGAGCCGCATGATGGAGAGTGAGGTGACGCTCTTGCCCGAACCGGATTCGCCAACGATGGCAACAGTCTCGCCGGGCATGACGTCAAACGACACGTTGCGCACCACGTTTTTCCAGTCACCATCAACGCTGAACGACGTGGACAGTCCTTCAACTGACAGGACAGGCTTGGGCCTGGCAATGTCGGTCGTATTTTCCGGCACGGTGGCTGCTAAAGTGTTCGTCATCGTCGGCTACCGTCCTACTGCATAGGCTTGCATCAATCTGGGTGTAGCTGCAGCGCGTAATAAACCGTCTGCATCGCGCTTGGCGGCGGTCATACGCCCCACCGTCCAGGGATCGGCCACAGTGATTTCGTGACCCTTCCGGCGCAGTGCGTCGAGTACCTCCGCTCCGACACCGGCCTCAACGGTGATGTTGCCCGGCTGACTGGTGCGGGGATAAAAGCTGCTGGGAAAATGTGTCGTATGGAACAGCGGCTGGTCGATCGCCGCCTGAAGATTCATTCCGTGGTGGACATGGCGCAGGAAGAACGGAAGCTGCCATTGATCCTGCTGGTCGCCGCCGGGCGTGCCAAATGCCATGGCTGGTCGGCCCTCAAAGAGCGCAATCGTCGGGGTGAGGGTGGTGCGCGGCCGCTTGCCCGGAGCAAGCGACGTCGGCAGACCCTCGCTCAGCCAAAACATCTGGGCGCGGGAGTTGAGGCAGAAGCCGAGGCCGGGAATAGTGGGCGACGACTGCAACCAGCCGCCGGACGGCGTTACCGACACCATGTTCCCCTCGCGGTCGATGACATCGATATGGACCGTATCGCCCCGCTTTTCCGATAGATGTGCCATCGTCGGCTCGTAGACGGGACCTTTCGTCGAACTCATGCCACCCAGCATGGCCATCGTCAGATCATATTGCGTTTCGAAGCCCGCGATTGTGCCAGGCCGAAGCTCGATTGAAGCCTCAGCGGATATCAGCTTTCGGCGCTCATCGTTGTAAGTGTCGGACAGGAGGTGCCGCATCGGAACCTCACAGAAAGCCGGGTCGCCGTAGTAGACTTCCCGGTCGGCATATCCCAGCTTCATGGCTTCTGTCACCGTATGGATGAAGTCGGCGCCGTTCGGATCCATGGACGCGAGATCGAAACCCTTCAGAAGGGCGAGCGACTGCAGGAGTACAGGACCCTGGCCCCAGGGGCCTGTCTTGGCAATATTCCAGCCGTGATAGTCGTAAGTCTGAGGCTCTTCGACGGTAGCTTTCCAGTTCGCCATGTCATCGGCCATGAGCACGGCTTTGTGCCGATTGCCGCTTGCATCCATGACCTCGGCGTTTTTCAGGTAATCGGCAATCTTTTCGGCAACGAAACCGCGATAGAAGGCATTGCGCGCCGCGTCGATCTGGTCTTCGCGATTTTTCCTGGTTTCGGCTTCGGCAATGATGCGCTTCCAGGTTTCGGCAAGGACCGGATTCCTGAAATTGGAACAAGGCTCGGGTGCACTGCCGCCAGGCAACCAGGTTTCAAAGGATGTCGGCCACTCCCTGCGAAAGAACTCGCCCAATCCATCGATGGTGGCCGCCACACGCGGAAGAACGGGGTGACCGTTTGCGGCATAGTAGATAGCCGGCTCAAGAACATCGCGGACGGAAAGCGTGCCATAGTCGCGAAGCATGAGCATCCAGCCGTCGAATGATCCGGGAATAACAGTGGCCAGCAGGCCATCACCGGGGATGAGGTCAAGTCCTTCACCCTTGTAGTGGTCGATGGTAGCACCCGCGGGGGCCGGTCCCTGCGCGCAAATGACCTCGACCTTGTCCTTTTTCTTCGAATAGATGATGGCCGGCATGTCGCCACCGGGACCATTCAAATGTGGTTCGACGATCTGGAGTGCGAAACCTGTTGCAACGGCAGCGTCGAATGCGTTGCCGCCCTTTTCCAGAATGCTCATGCCGACGGCGGAAGCGATCCAGTGCGTTGAGGTGACGACGCCGAATGTCCCCAGGATTTCGGGCCGAGTCGTAAATGCGGTCATAGGAAGTTTCCTTTTTGAATATTCATGCTTCGCGCGGATCGAGGGCGTCGCGCAAACCGTCACCAAGAAGATTGAAGCCGATAACGACCAGGAAGATTGCCGCACCCGGCCACATTGCCATCCATGGGGCTTGCGACAGGAAGTTTTTGGCCACGTTGAGCATCGAGCCCCAGCTCGGAGCAGGGGGTTGTTGCCCCAGGCCTAGAAACGACAGGCTGGCCTCGGCGATGATTGCGGTCGCGATTGTCAGGCTTGCCTGAACCAGAAGCGGCGAGAAGACATTCGGCAGGATGTAGCGTGTAATGATCTGGTAGTGACCGAGACCGATGGACCGGGCGCCCTCCACATAATCTTCTGTCTTCACGCTGAGGACCTGACCGCGGGTCAAACGCACGAAAAGCGGCATCGCCGACAGACCGATTGCAATCATCGCATTGAACAGGCTTGGCCCAAGAAAGGCAGCGAGCGCGATCGCCATAATGAGAAATGGCATAGCGAGGAAGGCCTCGGTGACGCGGGAAATGATCATATCGACCCACCCACCGAAATAGCCGGACATCAGGCCGAGAGGAACGCCAATGGCCACTGCGATACCGACCGAAAAGACGCCTGCCATCAGCGATGCCCGGGCACCCCAGATCATGCGGGAGAGAATGTCGCGGCCGATGTCATCCGTCCCCAGCCAATGTGCCGCCGATGGCGCCTTGCGGATTGCCGACCAGCTTGTGGCCATGGGATCGGCGATAGGCAGCAGCGGCGCAATGACGGCAAGAGTCACGAAAAAGACAATGATGACCAGCCCCACAACGGCACTTTTGTTGGCCTTGAGCTTTCTCCAGGCGCGATTGCCGGAACGCATGTGCTTGGGGGCTGTCTGCAGGGTTTGTTGCAGCATCGTCATAGCGCAGCCCTCATTCTGGGATTGAGCAGGACGTAGAGCACATCAGCGACGAGGTTCATCAGGATGAAGCCGATCGCCGTACACAGAACAACGCCCTGGACCACCGCATAATCGCGGTTGAAAACAGCATCGACGATGAGCTTGCCAAAGCCGGGAATGGTGAAAATTTGCTCCGTAAGGACCGCGCCTGCAAGCAGCTCTCCGAAGAGGAGGGCGGTGAGCGTGACGATCGGCAGAAGCGCATTGCGAAAACTGTGCTGCAGAATGACCGCCTGTTCGGAAACGCCCTTGGCTCTCGCCGTGCGAATGTAGTCGGAGCGCAACACGCTGAGCATGGATGACCGCGTGTGCCGCATCAGGGTGGCGGCAAGCGCCAGCCCTAGAACGAAGGCAGGCATGATCATTGTCTGCAGGGATCGTACGGGATCGCTGAAAAACGGCTCATAACCCGAGGCAGGAAGCCAGCCAAGTTTAACCGAGACAAGTAGGATGAGCATGATCCCCATCCAGAAATTCGGCACCGATAGACCTGATAGCGCAACGATATTGGCGACATAGTCGATCCAGGTGTTTTTCTTCACCGCCGCCAGGATGCCGATGGGAACGCCGATGGCGAGCGCGAATATCATTGCCATGATCGCAAGCTGGATCGTGACCGGGAGCTTTTCCGCAATCAATGAAAGCACCGGCTGGTTGGTCCGCAGCGAAATGCCGAAATCACCCTGGACCACTGCGCCAATCCAATAGAAATACTGATAGACCACTGGATCGTTCAGACGATACTTGTCACGCAGGAATTCGATCACCTGCGGGTCCCGCTCCTCACCCGCCATTGCCAGAATTGGATCGCCTGGCAGAAGCTTTTGCAGGGAGAACGCAAAGATCGATATGATGATCAAGGTCGGTATGGCGAGCAACAGCCGCTTTCCGATGTAGGTGTACATGGCTTGCAATCCTGAGGTGTTGATCGGCATTCCAGCGCGGCTGCAATTACGGCAGCCGCGCTATACCGATTTGACTAGCCGCTCTTCTTCACGCCCTGCAGACGGATCATTCCGTCCGGATAGGGGACAAAGCCTGTTACGCCCTTCTTGAACGCCCAGATGTAGGACTGATGGCCAAGATAGATGACCGGCATATCGTCGTTCAGGATCTTTGCAGCCGCGTCGTACTTTTGCTTGCGCACCGCATTGTCAGTCGATTTGCGGGCATCGTTGAGAAGAGCGTCTACTTCCGGATTGCAGTATTTTACATCGTTGATGCCGCCCTTGCAGGTGACGAACTGATGCAGGTTGCCGTCCGGATCGACACGGCCGGACCAGTCGGAACGGCTGAGCTGGTAGTTACCTGCGGTCTGCTCCGACAATAGCGTTGCGAATTCCGTTGCCTTCAGCGTGACATTGAAACCGGCTTCCGCGACCATCGACTGGATAATCTGCATCATCTGCATCGCAACCGGGTTGTTGGGTACCTGAAGCTCGATATCGAGTTTCTCGTGCCCGGCTTCCTTCATCAAGGCCTTGGCTTTTTCAACATCGCGAGCCGGCACAGGTATATCCTTGTCGAACCAGGGGCTGTTAGGAGCATAGGGCTGGTTGCCGGCGACAGACGTCCCTTCATAGACGACCTGGTTGACGGCCTCACGATCGATGGCGAGCGAAAATGCCTGCCGCAGCCTCTTGTCCTTGCCGAAGGGATTATCGGCACGCGGACCATTGGCAATATTGGCGTAAAGAGCCATGTAGCCGATGTTGATCGTATCGGCATAATTCAGGCTGGAATCGCTCTTGACCGCATCCAGATCACTTGCGGCCAGCCGTTCCAGCATGTCCAGATCACCCGACTGGAGGTTGGCGAGGCGAACAGTCGTATCGGGAATTGGCAGGAAGGTTAACTTGTCGATGAAGATGTTGGCGGCGTTCCAGTATTGCGGGAACTTCTCTAGAACGATGCGATCCTGCTGGACGCGTTCGACGAACTTGAACGGCCCGGAACATATCGGCTTGTTGCCGAAATTCGCACCCATTTCCGCGGCGGCTTTTGGCGAAACCATCATGCCGGCGCGATCGGAAAGCTGGGCGAGCAGCGTCACGTCCGGACTGTTCAGCGTGAACCTGACCTGATAATCACCGATCGCCTCGACCGTCTTGACGGAGGTGAGTTCGCTCTTGCGCCGGGATTCCGGCAGTGTTTTCGAACGTTCGATATTGGCAACGACAGCTGCCGCGTTGAACGGCGTGCCGTCATGGAATGTCACGCCCTGGCGAAGGTCCATGACAAGTTCCGTACCGTCTTCCGACCATTTCCAGTCAGTCGCAAGCTGCGGCACGATATCGAGCTTCTGGTTGACATCGACGAGCTTGTCGCACAGCGCCGTGTATACGATGCGGCCAACAAAGGTTCTTGACTGAGCCGGGTCAAGGACATCGGCATCATCCTGGAGACCGATTTTCAACTCGGTAGCAAAGGCTGGAAACGCCAAAATCGCTCCCACCACAAGCGTCGCAATAAATCTCGCCGTTTTCATACGTTAAACTCCTCATTGTGAGCGGTTGCATGCGCTCGGTTGTTCCATATTGAATGCCGATTGTTTTCTCGGTCTTTTGGTGACGGCGCCGTTGAAAGCGCGTTCCTATGATGCGTCGCTCAGAACACCCTTTCCGGCGGTGTCCATTGACGTCTGGCGGATCAACCGTTCTTGCAGCATCAGAAGATGCTGACGCATGGCTTCGCCGGCTTTTGCTGGATCATGTGCAGCGATTGCATCGATGAGCGTTGCGTGTTGAGCGTGAGAGACCGACAGGGTGTCGTTGGCGCTGCGCGCTTTTTCGCGAATAAGCCGCCAGGCCTCGTCCTGGCGAACTTTGTTGATCACATCGAAGATCGTCAGAAAGAACTGGTTGCCGGCACTCTGGGCGATTTGCCGATGCAGGGCGCCGTCCCACAGCTCACGCGAATCGGAGTCATCGCTTTCGCGTATCTTCAGCGCGAGTTCCCGCATGCGGGTTATCTCATCCTTCTTGGCGCGCATTGCTGCAAGTTGTGCCAGCTGCGGCTCTATCCTGAGGCGGACCTCCATGATTTCCATGAAATTGGTACCGGCAACGATAGTTTCGACGTGATTGGCCCAGTCATCCTGCTCGCGGCCGGCATAGGTGCCTGAGCCTTGGCGACGCCAGATTTGACCCTCGGCTGCCAATACTTCCAGCGCACGCCGTATAGAACGGCGGCTCACTCTGAACATGAGCGCCAGCGCCCGTTCGGTGGGTAATTTTCCATCACTATCGAGTTGATCAGACGCCAAGAGACCGCGCAGGCGCTCGAGCGCATAGTTTGAATTTTCCTGGGACTGATTAGTTGCCATGCGGGTAATGGTTCGAACCAATTGTGATATTGGTTCAGTCGAAGTCATTTTTAGAGCTGCGTCAAGGTATTTTTTGAGCATATTCGATTTTGCTCAATTTCTGTGCAGTCGATCATTCCGGTGGCGACCGTCCCTTGTGCTGGCGCCGGTCCAGGCAGAAGCCTGAGTGGGCCACGCACCAGCAAGAATGAACGCGCTAGCGGTGTTGGTAGCGACCATGCTGTTTCGGGGGACGAGGAAGTTACGATGAGGCTACGAGTACCGGTACCAAGGGTCGTTATAATAGCGGTGGTTATCCTGATGCAAACCGTACGAATGGAATGGGCGGACAGGGAACTAGATCTGCACCGGTTCTGCTCGATCTGTCTGGCAACGGTTTAGATGTCGATACCGTGTCGGCATCTTCGCACTTTGTCGATTTTGACGGCGATGGCTATCTGCATCACACGTCCGGCTGTTAAGGTGGACTTGTTGCGCTCATCCGCGACAAGTAAAGGCTCGCGATCCCCTTCGCCAACTCATCGAAATCAAACGCCCTTTCTGGCGACTGTACGATGTCCAGCCGCAAACAAGATCATAAAATCTCGAAAGTGCAGCGGTTCGATATGGGAGGGACTATACCAGAGGGGAGTCCGCTATTGGCGCAAAGCATGTGTAATCGGGCGGTCCCCCCAGGGACGAGCTCCCACTACTATCCCGGCTTGACCGAGATGAAGGGAGATGACGATGTTTTATGCTGCT
>NZ_QPJM01000007.1 GCF_003337575.1 Phyllobacterium bourgognense | reverse complement strand
GCCAATGGTACTTCGTCTCAAGACGCGGGAGAGTAGGTCGCTGCCAGGTCTGCCAAACGCAACGTTCATAAACAAATCTCACAACAACACACAGAACTATGACGCGGGGTGGAGCAGCCCGGTAGCTCGTCAGGCTCATAACCTGAAGGTCACAGGTTCAAATCCTGTCCCCGCAACCAGATCACTTCCAGCTTCTCATTCAACTCAGTACAAACACAAAACCCCGCGTCAAGCGGGGTTTTTTGCGTTGGGGTTCACTCAAAACAACTGAAAGCCTCAGTCGAATTTTACAGCAGTTGTATTCGCACCGCAGATGAGAACTGCCACCCGCTCATCGGGTGCCGGAACATACTTGCCGGAAAACAGTGCGGCGAAGGCGGCGGCACCGCCCGGCTCGGCGACGATGCGTATCTTGTCCCAGAGCGCCTGCTGCGCCGCGCGAATATCGTCGTCAGAGACGACGAGTACAGACCGGTCGACGAAAGCCTGGGCGATCGGAAACATCAACCTGCCCACCTGTTTGGGTGCCAGCGAATCGGCGGCGATACCTTCCGCCGGCGCATCGACTGGCTGACCGGCCGCCAGCGCCATATGAAGAGTCGGCGAGCCCTCCGGTTCAACGGCCACGATTTTCACCCGGCCTTTGAACCATGCAGCGATGCCGCCGATCAGTCCACCGCCGCCAACTGCAACCAAGAGTGTCGTTATATCGGGAAGGTCAGCTTCGATCTCGGCGCCGAGTGTACCCTGACCGACTAGCGTCTCGGGTTGGTCATAGGCATGAATAGCCAGGGCGCCGTTGTCTTCGACAAATTTCTCGCTCGCGGCCAAGGCGTCGGCGTAACGATCGCCACCGATGACAAGAGCTGCACCATAGCCACGGATGCGTTCAGCCTTGGCCGGGGAACTGACGCCCGGAACGAAGATCGTTGCGGGCACGCCGAGACGCATGGCGGCGTAGGCGACCGCGGCGCCGTGATTGCCACCGGACGCCGCCACGACACCAGCCTCCGGAATGGAACGGGTCAGGAGATTGGTGAAAGCACCGCGCGCCTTGAACGAGCCTGAGTGCTGCAAATATTCCAGCTTGAGATCGACCGGACACGGTGCAAGCCCGAATTCAATCATGTCGACGCGCAGGGTTGGTGTGTGACGGATATGCGGACGGATCAACCGCTCTATCTCGGCAATTCGTTCAGGTGTGATCAGGGAGTTCATGGGATTCTCGCTTGAAGGACGGTGCGGACAATAGTGGTGACGAAGTCTGAGATGCAAGTGCAAACGATTGATCATTGGCTAAGCCGTATGAAACCGTCATTGACTCCAATCGTGTCCAGGAGTACCACTTCACAAAAGAGCAATAAATCCACATTTGCGGGTTCTTGAATCTTGTGTGAAGGGAGGTGCGACCCAGCTATGAATGAAATTCGCCTCCAATCATCGAACAGGCTTCCTTCGGACGAGCAGCGCGAACATTTGATGGTGCGCGTCGCCAAGCTTTATTATGACCTTGAGTGGACGCAGGGCGATATCGCGGCGGAACTCGGCTTGACCCGCTGGCAGATCGGCCGGTTGCTGACCGAGGCGAGAGAGCTCGGCGTCGTCCGCATAGAGATCACTCCAAGGGTCATGCGCCGGACCGATCTCGAAGTGCGATTGCAGCAGCAATATTGCCTCAAAGACGCGATTGTCGTTCCGTCCGGGGACATGACGGATTCCGCGCTTTTGACCGAACGCGTGGCGCAAGCCGCGGCGACCTATCTTGCCGGGCTCACGCCGAAATCCGAACTGATCGGCGTTTCCTGGGGCCGCACCATGTCTGCCGTTGCGCGATTTTTGCCGAGCAACTGGAACCCGGGCGTGCATGTTGTGCTGGTCAATGGCGCGACCAATCTGCGGTCGACGTCGACGCATTCAAGCGCGGTTGCGGAAGAATTTGCCCGCGCCGCCAACGGGATCGCGACCTTGCTGCCCGTGCCGGCAATTGTCGGCAAGAAAAGCACGCGCGAGGTGCTGGAAGAAGACCCGATCATCGAGCGTGTGCTGCAACTCGCCATGCAGGCCGATGTCGTGTGCTTCAGCATGGGTGGCATCAACCATCAATCGGTACTGCTCAGCAACGGCTATCTTGACGAGGCCGATATGGACAGGCTGAAGGATGCGGGCGCCGTTGGCGACATACTTGGGCGGTTTGTCGATGAGAATGGCAGGATAATCGATGAGACTATCGACGACCGCACCGTGGGCATGCGGCTCGAACATCTGAAGACCAAACAGCGAGCCATCGGCGTGGTTGCGGGTGAAGAAAAGCACCGGGTCGCCGTTGCAGCGTTGAAAGCGGGCTATGTGTCGGTCATCATCACGGACGAAGCAACGGCACTCTATGCATTGGAGAATCAAAATGGTGTCTGACACGCGTAAGGCGACGAATTGCCGTGTCGATCACAGGAAGGATCGCGCATGAACCGCCAGGAAATATTGGTTTCGAAGCGAACGGATTTGGCTGTGCAGCACTCACATGCACGCAATGCGGGCACCAAGCTTGCGCTCGACTGGTTTGACGATATCGCCGTCAACCGCTCGGCGACGGAGCGTCGGGCTGCGACGCTGACGACGCGCCGGACGGTGAAGAAGGAATATCAGGCGGCGTGGCTGATAAAGGCCATCACCTGCATCGATCTTACGACGCTTGCCGGCGACGACACGGCGGGCCGCGTCCATCGGCTTTGCGCCAAGGCAAGGCGTCCGGTGCGGGAGGATATCCTCGAGGCTCTTGGCCTGGCCGATGCGAACATCACGACTGGTGCTGTTTGCGTCTATCCGACAATGGTGCCGCATGCGGTGAAGGCATTGCAGGGGTCCGGCATACCTGTGGCCTCGGTGGCAACTGGTTTCCCGGCTGGCCTCACGCCGCTGCCGCAGCGCCTTGCCGAGATCCACTATGCTGTGGGTGAGGGGGCCGCTGAAATCGACATCGTCATCACGCGCGAACACGTGCTGACCCAGAACTGGTCAGCGCTGTACGATGAGATCGCGCAGATGCGGGAAGCGGCGGGCGAATCACATCTGAAGGCGATCCTGGCTACCGGCGACCTTAACACGCTGCGCAACGTCTATCGCGCTTCGATGGTTGCTATGCAGGCCGGCGCCGATTTCATCAAGACATCGACCGGCAAGGAAGAAGTGAATGCCACGCTTCCAGTCAGCCTGATCATGCTGCGCGCCTTGCGCGACTATGGCGAATTGTCGGGCCAGACTGTCGGCTTCAAGCCGGCAGGCGGCATGAAGACCGCCAAGGATGCGATGAACTGGCTGATCCTGATGAAGGAAGAACTTGGCCTGCCGTGGATGCAGCCTGAGCTTTTCCGCCTCGGCGCAAGTTCGATGCTCGGCGATATCGAACGGCAGCTGGAACATTACGTGACGGGCCGCTACGCCGCGTCTTCGCGCCACGCGCTAGCCTGAGGAAGAGAACATGGGACAGATCAAGGATATTCTTCGCACCATGGAATATGGCCCCGCTCCGGAGAGCAACAGTGACGCTCACGCATGGCTTGATGCCAACAAAAAGGGCTTCGGTCATTTCATCAATGGCAAATTTACCGACAGTGAAGGCCACAAGACCTTCGCTGTGATCAATCCGGCCAACGAAAAAGTGCTGGCGAAGGTCGCGCACGGTGCGAAAGCGGACGTCGATGCCGCGGTGAAAGCCGCTCGTGCCGCCTTCGGCACGTGGTCCAAATTACCGGGCCATGAGCGCGCCAAATATCTCTATGCCATCGCCCGCCATATCCAGAAGCGTGAGCGCTTCTTCTCGGTGCTCGAGACCATGGACAATGGCAAGCCCATCCGCGAGACACGCGACATCGATATCCCGCTTGTTGCCCGGCATTTCTACCATCACGCCGGCTGGGCCGAGATGGTCGAGACCGAGTTCGAAGGCTTCTCTCCGGTCGGCGTGTGCGGGCAGGTGATCCCGTGGAATTTCCCGCTGTTGATGCTGGCGTGGAAGATTGCTCCGGCGTTGGCGGCCGGCAACACCGTTGTCCTCAAGCCGGCCGAATTGACGCCGCTGACGGCGATCGCCTTTGCTGAAGTTTGCCATGAAGTTGGCCTACCGGCAGGCGTGGTCAATATCGTGCATGGCGATGGTGAAACCGGCGCACTGATTTGCGGCCATGAGGATATCGACAAGGTGGCGTTTACGGGCTCGACTGAAGTCGGACGTATCATTCGCGAACAGATCGCCGGCTCGGAGAAAAAGGTGTCGCTGGAGCTCGGCGGCAAGTCGCCGTTCATCGTCTTCGAAGATGCGGACATGGACGGGGCGGTGGAAGGCGTCGTCGATGCCATCTGGTTCAACCAGGGCGAAGTCTGCTGCGCCGGTTCGCGCATCCTCGTGCAGGAAGGTATCGCGGAACGGTTTTACAACAAGCTGCGCAAGCGCATGGAGACGCTGCGCGTCGGCGATCCGCTGGACAAGACCATGGACATCGGCGCGCTTGTCTCGGCAGGGCAGTTGAAACGCGTTTCGGCACTGGTCGAGCAGGGCAAGGTTGAGGGCGGCACGTTGTGGCAGGCACCGGTCAGACTGCCCGCCAAGGGCAGCTACTTCGCCCCCGGCTTCTTCACCGATGTCGAGCCTGCGTCAACGGTCTGCGAAGTCGAAATCTTTGGTCCCGTCGCCACGGCGACGACCTTCCGCACGCCGGACGAGGCGATCGCGCTTGCCAACAACACGAAGTACGGACTTGCGGCCTCGATCTGGTCGGAGAATATCAATCTGGCGCTCGATATGGCTGCGCGGGTCAAGGCCGGTGTCGTCTGGATCAACTCGACCAACCTGCTTGATGCAGGCGCAGGGTTCGGCGGCTACCGCGAAAGTGGTTTCGGTCGTGAAGGCGGCCGTGAGGGTCTGTACGAATATCTGACGGCCGACTGGGAAAAGCGTCTGCCTCAGGCGAAGAGTGAACCTACGTTCAAGCCTTCGGCGGCACCGGATCGAGATGCGAAGGTCGCTGTCAGCGGCACAATCGACCGCACGGCGAAGAATTATGTCGGCGGCAAACAGGTGCGTCCGGACGGCGGTTACAGCTATTCGGTGCTGGGCAAGGGCGGACAGGTCATTGGCCAGGCCGGGCTCGGCAACCGCAAGGACATTCGCAACGCCGTCGAGGCGGCGGCCAAAGCCGGCACATGGGGTGGCGCGACGGCGCATAACCGCGCGCAGGTGCTGTACTATCTCGGCGAAAACCTGAGCGCGCGTCAGGCCGAATTCGAGGAACTGCTGGAGACAAGTACCGGCGTTTCGGCAAAGGCCGCAGCCGAGGAGTTTGCCGTCGCGCTCCGCCGCATCTTCTACTACGCTGCCCAGGCAGACAAATATGATGGCGCCGTGCATTCGACTAAATCGCGCCATGTGACATTGGCGATGAACGAGCCTTGGGGTGTCATGGGTATCGTGTGCCCCGACGAATTGCCGCTGCTGTCGTTCGTATCTCTGGTCTTGCCGGCGATTGCCATGGGCAACCGCGTGGTCACCGTGCCCTCGACGCGGCATCCACTATTGGCAACCAGTATCTATCAGGTGATCGACACATCAGACCTTCCGGGCGGCGTGGTGAATATAGTCACCGGCGAGCGCGATGTACTGGCGAAGACGCTGGCAGAGCATGATGAGGTGGATGCGATCTGGTATGTCGGTTCGAACGAGGGGAGCGCCATGGTCGAAATGGCTTCGTGCGGGAACCTCAAGGCCACATGGGTCAATAATGGCCGTCAAAGGGATTGGCTGAGCAACCTGCAAGGTCAAGGTCGCGATTATCTGCGACGTGCGGTGCAGGTGAAGAATATCTGGGTGCCCTACGGAGAGTGATTAGCCGATGAATTGCAGAACCATTGTGCGTGGTTCGACAGGCTCACCATGAGGGAGTTAGTAGGTCGCAGGATAACTGCCAGCGAATCTTGGCATTGGCTCCCCTGAAATCAAACGAACTCCTCACCCTGAGCTTGTCGAAGGGCGCACGATGGTTATGCAATCGGCCTGGCCGGGGCTTTACTTGCGGCGATAGAGCCAAAGCGTCAGCGGTGCGAGGGAGGCAGTCAGTAATACCGGGGCTATGAGCGCCGCGCCTAGCTGCGCTGCGGTGGCATTTCCGGCCATTAGACCGCGCATGGCAGTCGTCATCAGCGACACTGGATTGACATCGACGAAGACCCTCAACCAGCCAGGCATTGTTGCAGGGTCTACCATGATGTTGGAGGCGAAGACCAGTGGCATGATCCCGGTAAAGGCCATGGTCATAACGGTGCTGGGCGTGCGCATGACCAGCCCGAGCACCAGAAATATCCAGCCGAACCCGAAACCGATCACCACTAGCAGGAGCAGTGCTTCAACGACGCCGATGATGCCGGCTTCCGGCCTGTACCCAAGTAGGATGCCGATGAGCAGGATAAGCAGGGAGGCAATCAGATGGCGCAGGATGTCGCCGACCATCAGGCCGGCGAAGGGTGACAGCGACCATATCGGCAATGAACGGAACCGGTCGAACAGACCCTTGCCAAGGTCCGTGCTCAGCCCCATGCCGGAGTACATCGAATTGAACACCACGGTCTGCACCAGAATGCCTGGAAGAAAATATTGCAAATAGGCCGCTGTAGAACCTGAAAGCGCACCACCGAACACAAAGGTGAACAACAGGGTGAACATGATCGGCGTCATGACCAGGTCGAAGAGCTGTTCCGGGACGTGTTTGAATTTCAGCACGGCGCGCCAGCCAAAGACGAGCGCATTGGACAGGGCTGAAGGCTGGGGCGGACGCTCCGCATAGATGAGCGAAGTCGTTGCGGTTTCGTTGTCCATCATGCTTCTCCCGGAGAAGGCTGGCTTTCGGTGATGTGCCCGGTCAAAGCGAAGAACACCTCGTCGAGGCTGGGCGCGCCCATCGAGAAATCGGCAAGTTCGATATTCGCGTCGATCAATGCCGCGATAGCGCGATTGGCGTTTTGCGGCGTATCAACCATCAGTGACAGCGCCGAGCCTTCGGAACTGCGTTGCGCCTTGCTGCCGGTTGTTTCCTCCAGCAGCCGTTCGGCTTCGGCGATACGTGTTGCATCGACCAATGTCAGATGCAGGAAGCCCGACCCCGTTGCCGTCTTGAGCTCGCGGCTGGTTCCTTCGGCAATCTTTTTGCCATGGTCGATCACCGCGATGCGGGCGGCGAGCTGGTCGGCTTCCTCCAGATATTGCGTGGTAAGAAGTATGGTAACGCCTGCATCCGCGAGAGAGCGGATCATGCGCCAGACGCTCTTTCGTGCCATGGGGTCGAGCCCGGTCGTTGGTTCGTCGAGGAACAGGACGCCCGGCGTGACCACGAGCGAGGCTGCGATATCCAGCCGGCGCCGCATGCCGCCGGAATAATCCTTGACCTGTTTGGCGGAGGCATCTGCAAGATCGAAGGCGATCAACAGATCATCGGCGCGCTTTTTCGCTGACTGGCCGCGAAATCCCCATAACCGCGCCAGCAGGATCAGGTTTTCGCGCCCGGTCAAATCCTCGTCGAGCGAAGCGAATTGTCCGGTCATGGCGATCGAAGCGCGAACATCGTGAGGAGATTTCGCCAGGTCGTATCCAAGGACCCTGGCAGAGCCTGCATCGGGAGGCAGCAGCGTCGCCAGCATGCGCAGCAGCGTGGTCTTGCCGGCACCGTTCGGACCGAGAATGCCGAATATCATGCCGCGCGGCACATCGAGATCAATGCCATCGACCGCACGGACATCGCCGAAATGTTTGCTGAGGCCCCGCGCTTCGATGGCGGCACCTTTCTGCGGTCGGGCGGTATCGGGCATCGTCACTGTCCTTCAATTTGCAGTTGGCCGGTTATGAGTCAGCGGCAAGATGGGCGGCGGCGGAGCGGATAGATAGCAATGCTGGCGTTTTCTGTCAAAGTGTCGCAGGGAGCCGTCTGAAATCTGCCGTCTCGCCGGACGAGTAACAGTTAGAAATGCCGTGCCATTATGATTCGGAGAACTTGAATGCTCACGATGCTGATATCATGAACAGATATTCCTTTGGGTTCTGGATCTTCGTTTTGTGCGCCGTCGCCGTCAGCGGCGTGGTTTACGGCGCGATATTTTATGATGACTGGTCGCTGATTGGCGCCATTTTTGCTTTGTTCGTCTGTGTTCCGGTCATTGCTTTTGAGCGGGGCCTGTTGCTGCCGCGTCTGAACGCCTGGGTTACATCTCTTTCGACTCCGGCCTATATTATTTTCTCGCTTCTCGTTTTCTATTTAATGGTCAGCGTGGCTTTCGCGGCCTGTGGCGGTCTGCTTTGGTTCCTGGGGCGTCTCAAGGTCACTTGGCAGGAGGCTGTCATTTTACCAGCGGATATCTTGCTCTACACGATGGGAGTGTCGCTGATCCTCAGTTTTGTCACCCGCGTCCGCGAACTGCTTGGCCGGGACGTCTTCGCCAGCCTGCTTCTTGGCCGATACCGCAAACCCATTGAAGAAGAGCGGATATTCCTGTTCATCGATCTTGTCGGATCTACGTCTTTTGCCGAGGAATTCGGGGATCTGCGCGCGCAACAGTTTCTCAGTGCGCTGTTTACGGCTTTTGCCAAACCGGTGCGACAGTATCGAGGCACCATCGACGATTACATTGGCGATGCGGCGATCATAACCTGGCCGATGGCCCGCGGGTTGAGACAAGGCAATTGCGTGAAATGTGCATTCGCGATTGTAGACGCGATCGAGGCCGACGCCGATAAATGGCTGCAGAAATTCGGCCGGGTACCGCGTTTGCGCGTGGCTCTGCATGGCGGGCCTATTGTCACTGCAGAAGTCGGAGTAGATCACCACAAGATCGCTTATTTTGGCGATACCGTGAATACGACAGCCCGTCTGGAAAGTCTGTGCCGTACGCTCGGCGTGCCGGTATTGATTTCGAGCGATCTGGCGAAACGCCTGGATTTATCGGGTGACATCAAAGCCGAATATCTCGGCCAGCACGCGCTGAAGGGCAGGGGCCAATCGCTCGGCGTCATGGCGCTGATACGGGCAAAGGAACCTGCTTTTAAGCTGGTGGCTCGGAGTGCCTAATTTGCTGCCATATTCTGCCCTCGACAATTTCTGTCCACAAAGCGTCAATTCAGCGGATTAAGCGGTGACAGCGCTTGTGCGGTGCGATATGGTCATCTTCGTCGAGGGTCTTCGATTGTAGAATCTAAGCCCTGTCAATTTGCGGGAGAGTGTCTTTGCACAGCGATGTGCAGGTCCACCGAAGGGGAAATCGCCCGAAATCTCTCAGGTAGCAAGAACCGCAAAAGGATAAGACAACTCTGGAAAGTCGAGGGAAACCTCGCGCCGAAGGTGTAAGTGCAGCCGGATGCAAGTCCCGCGCTGTGCGAGTCTCTCAGGCTTCCGACAGAGGGGCAAAGAAACGGTCCGTCCTTGTGGCGGGGATCTTTGCACGACTCTGGAGTAAAAATGGGCGCTGAAGAAAACTTGAAATCATTGCCGCTTGATGATCTGCATAAAGCCGCCGGTGCGCGCTTTGGCGGGTTTGCAGGTTGGTCCATGCCGATCACCTATCCGTTGGGGGTGATGAAAGAGCATCTGCATACGCGCGAGAAAGCCGGGCTGTTCGATATCTCGCACATGCAGCTGTTCGATATTGCAGGACCCGGAACAGCGGCGCTGCTTTCCCATATTTGCCCGTTAGACGCGGACGCGCTGGCTACAGGGCAATCCAAATATACATTCTTCCTCAACGAGAAGGCGGGAATTCTCGATGATCTGATTGTCACGAGATTGGGCGGAGACCATTTCATGGTCGTCGCCAATGCCGGCAATGCGGCCGCTGACGAAGCGCATTTGCGCGACGTTGCGAAAGGCTTTGATTGCAGGATCAATACGCTCGATCGCGTGTTCCTGGCTATTCAGGGACCGCAGGCGGTGGATGTGCTGCGCGTGGCCGGAGTTCCCGGAACAGAGCTTGCATTCATGCATGGCTTCGAGCCCAAGCCTGGTTGGTTCATGAGCCGCTCGGGCTATACCGGCGAGGACGGTTTCGAGATCGGCCTGCCACCAGATGAAGCGCGCGAACTCGTGACCGTGCTTCTTGCAGACGAACGCGTGGCGTGGGTTGGCCTCGCCGCGCGTGACAGTCTGCGACTGGAGGCCGGCCTCTGCCTGCACGGCCAGGACATCGCGCCGGAGATCGATCCCGTCGATGCGGGTCTTACCTGGGCGATCGCCAAGCCAGTGCGTGAACAGGCTGGGTTCATCGGTGCCAAAGCTCTGCTCGACAAGATCGCCAAGGGCCCGGCAAGAAAACGTGTGGGTCTGAAACCCGATAGCCGCCAGCCGGTCCGGTCTGATTCCATTCTGGTCGATATCCATGGCAATGCGGTCGGTGTGGTCACATCGGGCGGTTTCGGGCCTTCGGCAGGCTTTCCTGTTGCGATGGGCTATGTCGGCAAGGATTTCGCGCCCATTGGTACCCAGGTTTTCGCTGAAGTGCGCGGTAACCGCATTGCGCTCCACGTTCATTCACTTCCCTTCACCCCGCATCGCTACCACAAAGGATAATTCAGATGGCAGCCACTTATTTTACCGAAGATCATGAATGGGTCCGCGTCGAGGACGGCATCGCCACCGTCGGCATTACCGATCATGCGCAGGACCAGCTCGGCGATCTCGTCTTCGTTCAATTGCCGGATGTCGGTCAATCCCTGTCGAAGGGCGATGCCGCAGTTGTGGTGGAATCGGTCAAGGCGGCTTCGGATGTCTATGCGCCGCTGGACGGCGAAGTGACTGAAGTCAATGAAGCGATGGCAAGCGATCCCGCGCTGGTCAATTCTTCGGCAACCGGCGATGGCTGGCTATGGAAGATGAAATTGTCCGACACGGACCAGTTGACCGGTTTGCTCGACGAAGCCGGTTACAAAGCGATTATTGGTTGATCGATCATGAACAAAAGCATTTTTCCGTTTTCCGACCGCCATATCGGCCCAAGCATACAGGGTTCGCGCGCAATGCTGGCGGCACTGGGCATTCCCTCGCTGGAAACGCTGATTTCACAGGCTGTACCGAAATCCATTCGTCTGGAACGGCCGCTGAATATTCCCGAAGCTGCCAATGAGGCGGAAGCACTGGCAGAACTTAGCCTCAAGATGGGTCAGAACAAGACCCATAAAAGCTTCATCGGGCAGGGCTATCACGGCACGCATGTACCTGCGGTCATCCAGCGCAATCTCTTTGAAAACCCTGCGTGGTACACCGCCTATACACCGTACCAGTCAGAGATAAGTCAGGGGCGGCTCGAGTTGCTGTTCCATTTCCAGACGCTGGTTACGGAATTGACAGGCTTGCCGGTCGCATCCGCATCGCTGCTCGATGAGGCGACCGCTGTGGCGGAAGCCGTTGGCATAGCCTATCGTCACCATCGCGAAAAGCGCGATCGCATAGTACTTGCCGGAGAAGTGCATCCGCAGATTCTCGATGTGGTCAGGACCCGCGCCGAGCCCCTTGGCATGAGCGTGAACGGCGGCGAGATCGATGCCAGCGTCGCGGCGATCATCGTGCCTTGGCCTGACACCTATGGTGTCTACGGCGATCACTCGGCGATCATCAAGGCTGCAAAAGCAGCCGGCGCGCTGGTTATTGCAGTCGCAGATCCCCTCGCACTGACAATCACAGCTTCCCCCGCTTCGCTTGGAGCGGATATCGCCGCTGGTTCCATGCAGCGCTTCGGCGTTCCGATCGGCTATGGTGGACCGCACGCAGCATATCTCGCAGTGAGCGATAATCTGACCCGGCTTATTCCGGGACGTCTGGTTGGCCAGTCGGTAGACAGCAAGGGACGGCCGGGCTACCGCCTTGCCCTGCAGACTCGCGAGCAGCATATCCGCCGCGACAAGGCGACATCGAATATCTGTACCGCGCAGGCACTGCTTGCCAATATGGCGGTGTCCTTCGCCATCTGGCATGGCCCGCAGGGACTTCAGGCTATCGCAGCCCAAGTTCATGCAAGAGCTGCGCGTCTTGCGGCGGGACTTGAGGCTGCCGGCCTCCAGCTTGGCGGCGAACGCTTCTTCGATACGATAACGGTCAGCGTCCCCGGCAGGGCGGCTTCCATTGCCGATGCTGCCGAAAAGGGTGGGCGCTTGCTCCGTGTGATTGATCAGGACCGGCTCGGCATTACGGTTGACGAGACGACGACGGACGGGGACCTCAGCGCACTTGCAGCGCTGTTCGGTGCAAGCTTGCCGAATGATCCCGGCGTAAAGCTGCCAAGCACGAGACCGGCTGAAGGGTTCATGACCCAAGCCGTATTTCATCAGCAGCGGTCCGAAACCGAGATGATGCGCTTCCTGCGCCGGCTTGCCGACAAGGATCTGGCGCTAGACCGAGCCATGATCCCGCTCGGCTCCTGTACGATGAAGCTCAACGCCGCAGCGGAAATGCTGCCCGTCAGCTGGCAAAGCGTTGCCAATGTGCACCCCTTTGCGCCGTCCGATCACGCGCTCGGGTATAAATCGCTGACGAATGATCTTGAAGCGTGGCTGTCCGAGATTACCGGATTTGATGCTGTTTCATTGCAGCCGAATGCGGGTAGCCAAGGCGAATATGCGGGCTTGCTTGCCATCCGCCGCTATCATCTCGACCGCGGTGACGACAATCGCGATGTCTGCCTCATTCCGGAATCCGCACATGGCACCAACCCGGCCAGCGCGCATATGGCGGGCATGCGGGTAGTCGTCGTCGCTTGCGAAGAGGCGGGTGACATTGATCTCGATGATCTGAAGGCCAAGGCGGAGATGCACAGCGCCAATCTTGCGGCGCTGATGATCACCTACCCCTCGACGCACGGTGTGTTCGAGGAGGGTGTGAAGGATATTTGCGCGGTTATCCACGGCCATGGCGGACAGGTTTATTTCGATGGCGCTAACCTTAATGCGCTGGTTGGTCTGGCTCGTCCCGGCGATATCGGGGCAGATGTTTGTCATATGAACCTGCACAAGACCTTCTGCATTCCACATGGCGGAGGCGGGCCAGGCGTAGGGCCAATCGGCGTTAAAAAGCACTTGGCACCATTCCTGCCCGGGCATGTCGCTAACGGTTCAGGGCATGCGGTGTCGGCTGCACCATTCGGTAGCGCCTCGATTCTACCGATCACATGGATGTATATCCGCATGATGGGCGGCGACGGATTGAAGCGCGCCACGGAAATGGCAATCCTCAATGCCAATTACATTGCCGAACGGCTGAAGGATACCTATCCCGTGCTATTCCAGGGGCGCAATGGCCGTGTGGCGCATGAGTGTATCCTCGATACGCGGGTATTGAAGGACAGCGCTGGGATCAGCGTCGAAGACATTGCCAAACGGCTCATCGACTATGGGTTTCACGCGCCAACCATGTCCTGGCCGATTGCTGGAACGCTGATGGTCGAGCCGACCGAGTCGGAATCGAAGCGTGAAATCGACCGGTTCTGCGATGCGATGATTGCCATTGCCAACGAGGCGGCAAAAGTCGCGAGCGGTGAGTGGCCAAAGGACGATAATCCGCTGGTCAATGCGCCGCATCCAGCCGGTGACGTTCTGGCCGATGACTGGTCGCATCCCTATAGCCGCAGCGAGGCGAGCCTCCCGGCTGGCGAAAGCGAGGACAACCCGAAATATTGGCCGCCGGTTTCGCGTATCGACAATGTTGCTGGCGACCGTAACCTGGTTTGCTCTTGCCCGCCGATGCAGGCTTATAGCTGAGGTCTTGAATCGTTAAATGGTGGGCGCTGGGTATATTCCAGCGCTCATAGCGCTTCGGTCACCAGTTTGGTGTGAGGCGCAACTCTTCATTGCTGTTGCCAGTGGCAGGAACGAGCTCCATTGCCAGCTGACGCAATGCTAGCGGCAAGGCCTGCAAGTCGCTGGATTCAAAGGAAAGATGCGGCAGACGCTTGGCGATAAGCTTCGCAACGATCCGCGCTTGCTGTTCATCCCGTATACGCTTGGCCGCATCGCGATCGGCACGCCGTGATAACCACAATTTATGCAGCGCGAATGCTCGGGGATCCGGACAGGAAAAGGAGAGGGGATAGCCCCTCTCATCAATCACCACTCCCTGCGTTTTCGGGCTGTTGACCAGCCAGGACAGCCCCTCGATTCCGATCGCCTGCAGATCGTCGGCATCAGCGCTGAAACGCGTCTTCTCTTTTGATAACATGACGTCTTTCGGTACGGGTTTAATGAGATCCACCAGAAAACCGTCGCGGTTCGCTGCCCTGTAGCCGTTCTTGGCCAACGGCACGAAGGAATGATCGATTTTCTGTAAGAGTCCGATCAGTCCCTTGTGGGAAAAGTCCCTGGTTATCAGCCGCAGGTTGAACCGCGAATCCATCAACAGGTCGACATCCTGCGTCGAAAGCAATCCGCTGGTAATGTGAACTGCAGCCATGCGTTCATAGACAAACAGTGCATTGGTACCCACAACATCAATCGCCGTGCCCATGAGACCGAGCTTGTCGAGTGCGCGGATAATACGTGCCGTCAAAAGCGGTACACGACCCAAAGCCATGGCCCGATTGACCGGAGCCAATTCATCCAGACGTTGTGCCAGACGCGCTACGCGCTCCTTGGAGCTATCGCGGCCGGCGTGGAACTGATTATAAATCGTCTCGGTCTCAGGCGATCTGGCGCCGAGGGATTTCCATATGCCGCTGGTCTTTTTATAGAGGTATTCTTTTTCATTCGTGCTTTTCTTCCACGACATCGACCCTAAAAATCGCTGCTCATGTTCCTTCAAGCTGGTCCGATAGACCTCGTAAGCCTGCGCAGTATCAATGTGCTGGCGAATCTGTTCAGAGGATAATTCTTTGAATTTACTCATCTTATCCCTGTTAGGTGCCTTATCTGGCGTAAAGGGGATAATATCACATATACTTGAGATTAAAATACTGATTCACAACGTATTATCCCTAAGTTTCCAAATCCAGCGCACAAAGGGACAACGTAATAAGTTCCATAATTAAGCTTATGCAATTTTCCGGTTACCGACTGGCCGAGTACGCCATGTCATGCGAATGCCTATTGAGACCGGGCGGCGTGTTGTGCACGGCCAGCCGCTCTATATTTTTCAAGAATTATCGGATCCAGCGTAAACAATTCCTGCGCTCGACCGACGCCGCGCAGCGCGAAGCGGCCAACGGATACCAGTTTCGCGCGCAGTTCTTCAGGCAGAGCTGCGGCGAAGCGGTCGGAAAGGAGAACGTCCTGATCGACCGACCGGCACATCGAAGCAATGCGGCTGACTTCGTTGACTGCAGGTCCGACAACAGTGAAGTCCAGCCGCGTATCGCTGCCGATGTTGCCGTAAAAGACCTCGCCGATATGAACGCCAAGATAGACATCTGTCGCGGGTGCGCCGCTAGCTTTGCGCGTCTTGTTGAGTACTACCACGCGCTTGCGCAGGTGCATCTGCGCTTTCAATGCGGCGGTTGCCGCGCTTGCCGAATCCTCTTCGGTGAAAATCGCAAGTATGCCATCCCCGATCAGCTTCAATACATCGCCGCCCGCCTCCTGTACCGATGCAATGACGGCTTCAGCGTAATCGTTCAACATGGGGATGATCGCATCAGGTGCAGCCGCATCAGAGATGCGAGTGTAATCCCGCAAGTCGGAATACCATAGCACTGCCTCGATGCGCTCGGCCGAACCGCGGTTGATCCTCCCTGCAAGCACGCGTTTCGCTGCATCACGGCCGAGATAGACATCGGCCAGTGTTCTGACGATGCGCGTGAGCGAAGCGCATTTGACGGCGAGAGCGAGACCCCTCACCAATCGCCTGAGCGCGTCCACATCGTTCTCGCAGAAACCCGCTGAATCCGCGGTCGACCAGGAGGAATAGAAACAATCCATCTCGCCGATGCTGCCTTCGCTCGAAAACCGATTCATGAAAGCGAGATAATCGGTACAACCCTCGCTCTTGAGAGTCGTCAGATGACGGAAGCCGATATCATCAACCTCGGCAAGCCGATGGCGCATCTCGTCCTCGCCGATTTGCAGAAGATGGTAGAACGTCGAATTCTGCCAGTTGTCAGCGCTTTCGCCTTGCTGTGAGGAGCCATATTCGATGATGGCTTTTTCGACCTCCCCGTCCCGGCGCCACGGGAATGCCCTGCCCTCATATATCGGATGAAGCGTATCGACAAAGGCGCTCGCACGTTCGAGCTGAATGCCTGCAGCAAGGCATCGCGCGCAGAAGCCGTTGAACAGGTCCATTTCTGACATGCCCGACAATCCTTGCAGATCAAGCCAGGTTTCAATTTCGACGATATCGGCTTCGTTCATGGTTTTGGCGCTCGCACTGCTGATAGCCACGGCTTAACACGTTGCAGTTGTTTCACAAAGATTATGGCGGCGTATCGTGCCGGAGTTTTTCAATATTTTCAACGATAGGTATCTCGGTACAAATACAACCTAACTCACTGTAAATCGTCTTAAATTTCCATATTTGGTAGCATAGAACGACGATTTCATAATACTTAAGTCTCATTGACAGAAATAGGTCAAATAAATACTCGCATTGTGTTGTAGGCTTTCACGAGGGTCGATTTTCAACTGACTTTGAATTTGTTTAAACCGCATTTTTTTACGTAAGACGTACAATTCAACCGATTTAGGCGGAATGGTTTTGAATCCAGTATTTCAAGTGTCGCGTGCGTGCCTCGCGTTATTTTCCAGCTTTTTTCTATGAGTGACCACGCGTCAAATCATGAAGAGAAAACAGGTATCGACGCCCGCTATTTTAGCGAAGCGGTCCGCTGGGAAAACGATGTCGTCCGTTCGGTCAAGCGTTCACGCCACGTGGCCTGGATCGTCGCCGGTATCAGCGCACTGCTCGCGGTTACAGCCATGGCTTGCCTGGCGTTGCTTTTGCCGCTGAAGAGCTTTGAGCCTTATGTCATCGAAGTCGACAAGACCACCGGTTTCATGGAGATCAAGCGGCCTCTCGCGGAAGGCGATCTGACACAATCCGAGGCCGTCACAAGGATGAACGTCGTACGATACATCAGAGCGCGGGAGACCTACGATCCTTCCGCTGTGCAGGACAATTTCGACATGGCGCAGATGCTGTCTACCGGCGACGCCGCGCGCGACCTTCTTAATCTTTATGGTCCGTCCAGCCCGGCGAATCCCGTAAACCGTTTTGGCAACGCCACGCGTGTGCTGCCGACCATCAAGTCGGTGCAGGTCCCCAACAACCGCACGGCAATCGTGCGGTTTTCAACGCAGCGCATAGGGCGGGATACTGGACCGGAGGAACACTGGGTCGCGCTGATGCATTTCCGCCATTCGCGCGAGCCGATGACCAATGAATGGCGTTTCGACAATCCGCTCGGTTTCCAGATCATCGATTACCGCCGCGATCAGGAAAGCGTCCCCGCAAACGGTGGCCAGCAATGATCACACGGCTTTTGCAACCGATCGCGTCCTATATGCGGCTGATGCTGATTGGCGTAGGTCTTGTAGGATCGCTGACACAGGCGTTTGCCGAGATAGCCCCGCGCCGCGGCGCCGCGGATCCGCGCGTTCGCACGGTCATTTATAATTCGGCCAATGTGGTCTCTGTCGATGCGAGCCACGGCGTCTCGACGATGGTCGTATTGGGGGATGCCGAAAAGATCGAGACTGTAGCGGTCGGTGATAGCCTTTCGTGGAAAATCGAACCCAACAAACGCGGCAATATCATCTTTCTGAAACCTGTGGAAGCGAAGACGACCACGAACATGAATGTTGTGAGCGACAAGCACGTTTACACCTTCATCCTGCGCGCCCATCCGGAATCGGAAGGCGATCAGACATACATGGTCAAATTCCGTTATCCGGATGAAGAGGCGGATTCAAAGCTTCTGGCAGAAGCGCAACGGCTCGTTTCGGAGCCGAACCGCGACAACTTTCGGTTTCAGGATACCAATACCAACTATAGTTTTCGTGGCGACGGCGAACTCAAACCGACCAACGCTTTTGACGATGGCGTGAAGACCTGGTTTCGCTTTGAAGGTGACATCCCGGCCATCTTCATCGTCGAAGGTGGAAAGCGCGAGATACTCGCTAATTTCCGCCGTGAGGGAGATTATATCGTCGTCGACAAGATCGCCAGGCAATGGATGTTGCGGCGCAGCGACTACGCGCTCTGCCTTTTCAACTTGAAAAAAGGCGTCCCGGTTGCCGCCGCTACCAGCAACTCCTCCGACACAAGGATGAGGTGAGATGCCTGATCCCGATTACCATCTCAACGTAGAAGTCGAAGAAGCCGCACGATCGAAGCTTGCCGAGCCGAAGCGCGGTTTGAGCAAGGCAGCGTTGATCTTGCTGTTCGCGTTGGTCTGTCTGCCGTTGCTGGCAATGCCCTTCTGGCTCCAACGTCCGTCGACGCCTGATAATGTCGATACCAGTGATGAGAACTTGTTGTCGCCAGTCGGCAAAGTTCAACTAGCAGTCCCTCCTCCGGTAAAAGAGCTACCTACAACGCCTGAGCCGATGCCTGCGGCGGAACCATCGCGGGCTGAAGCAGATGCCGCTGCCGAACGAGCGCGACTGCAGGCGAATGAGGAAGCCCGGCGAATGGCTGAGGCGGAGCGGCTGGCGCGGGAATCCGAAACTGATGAGAAAAAGTGGGAACGCTATCGCTCCCCGATGGTCGTGACCGAAACCGGTCAAACCGAAGGACTGGCAGCCGAACAGCCAAAACCACCGACGGATGCCGAGAAAGCAGCCGCTACATTCCAGGACGCCAATCCTAACGGGCAGTTTTTGTCTGCCATGGCAACCAAGCCGGTTGAAGTTGCAAAGGCCGAACGTACAAAGCGCATCGATGCACTTGTGCCGCAGGGTACGATGATCCGCGGGGTTCTTGAAACGGCCGTGCAGACGGATCTGCCTGGCATGGTGCGGGCCGTGACCACCGAGGATATATGGTCGTTCGATGGAAGGCGGATTCTCATCCCGGCCGCGTCGCGCATGATCGGCGAATACAATGCCGGCGTTGCACAGGGTCAGACCCGTGCCTTTATCGTCTGGACGCGGCTCATGCGCGCTGATGGCGTTTCAATGAATCTCGGTTCTATCGGCACGGATGAACTCGGCCGGTCGGGATCTGCCGGCAATGTCAACAACCATTACCTGAAGCGGTTCGGCGCGGCGGGTGTACTGAGCATTATAAGTGCGGGCACGCAGTTGATTGCTGCGAGTGGTGGCGGGACGCGGAACCGAACTTATTATGGCGGCCCTATCCAGACTACGACGACTGACCCAACTACCGGTAAGGTAACGGTCAATACAATCTATCCTGATGACAACAATGCAGGCAACGATCTCGCGATGCAAGGCGCGGCGCTTGCAGTTCAGAATTTCACGCAGCTCGCCCAGGAGGCACTGAAGGCGCAGATCAACATTCCGCCGACCATTACGATCGATCAGGGGACGCCTGTTTCCATATTCGTGCGGCGCGATCTCGATTTCTCCGATCTTTACCCGGATCCGGTCATGCAGAAGCTCAAGGAGCTAAAGAAGGGGCGCGGCTGGGATACAGGAGAAGGCACACAGCCAGTCTACAAGGGGGGCACGCCGTGAGCCTTGCAGTGCCCCTCTCCGAATTGATCGATTTGGCGTTTGCTCCCCTGAGGCACTTTCTTCAAACGCCGGATGTCGTCGAGATATGCATCAATCGGCCGGGCGCCGTGTTCATCGAACATGCAGGGGGAAGCTCGGGCGCGGCGATGGTGCGCCATGCGGTGCCAGAATTGACGGCTGAGCGTATTCGCTTCATGGCGGAACGCGTTGCCGCGGCGAGTCACCAATTCATCAACGACGAAGAGCCGCTGTTGTCGGCCGCGCTGCCGGACGGCGCGCGAATTCAGGTTGTACTGCCGCCCGCCGCGCCGCAAGGGGGCGCTATTGTCATCCGCCGACAGGTCGCGCGCAGGCTTTTCCTTTCCGATTATGCAGCTTCTGGAGCGTTCGACTCTGCGTTGGTGACGGACAGTGCGCATGACTTTACAGACGACGAAGGCAGTCTGTGCAAATTGCTCGCTGCGGGGGATATCTGGACGTTTTTGCGTGAAGCCGTGCAACGGCGCGTGTCCATTATGGTTTCTGGCGGCACGGGTTCCGGAAAGACGACCTTTCTGAATGCGCTGATGCAGGAGATTCCGGCGCACGAGCGATTGATCACCATTGAGGATACGCCGGAGCTGACACCTCCACAGGAGAACCATGTTCGTCTTATCGCCACGCGCGGCAACCAGAATATCGCCCGCATCGAGCCGCGTCACCTGGTCGAGGCATCTCTGCGCATGCGGCCGGATCGATTGCTGCTCGGTGAAGTACGCGGTGGCGAGGCGCTGGACTTCCTCCAGGCAATCAATACCGGCCACCCTGGCTCTCTCTCGACGGTTCATGCCAACTCTCCGCGTGCCGCCTATACGCGGCTTGCGCTTCTCATTATGCAAAGCGGCGCCGGGGGCGGGCTCGGACTGAGCAAGACCGAGATTGTCGATACGCTGCAGACGACATTGCCACTGGTCATCCAGCTTGGCCGTCGAAATGGCCGTCCCGGCGTTGTCACGGAAATTTTCTACGCTCCCTTCGTTCGGGCCAATCTGCAGCGACCGGCGGCACTCACGAGCAACGATCTAACCAGATTTGAGAACGCCGGCATTGTTTCGATAGGGCGAACCCAATGAACAGGAGTAATTTGTTTTCGGCTATCACCATCGCTTTCGGGTTGGTCTTTTGCAACGCCGGATATGCTGCATCCAGCGAACAGCCTCTGAAGATTACAGTGATTCAGGACGACGCAGCTTCGAACAAGGCCGGCGCGCCGGCTGCGGCCTGCAATCCTACTCCGCCAATCGATGCAGTTCAGGGTGAGACTGTTGTCCGCAAGATTGCCGGAGAGGAACGCTTCGACCTTGATCTCGTGCTGGCGATCGCCCGGCAAGAAAGCGGCTTCCGCATGAACAGCGTCTCAAGTGCGGGCGCGGTCGGCTTGATGCAACTGATGCCGGCAACGGCGAAGCGTTTCGATGTCGATATCTGCGATCCAGAAGACAATGTGCGCGGCGCGATCCGCTATCTGCGTCTGCTGCAGAAAAAATACCAAAACCCGCTTTATGTGCTTGCTGCCTACAATGCCGGTGAAGGGGCTGTCGAGCAAAGCCGCGGCGTTCCATTTTATCCGGAAACCGTTCGCTACGTCTCTGCCATTCTCACCGATCTCTATGGTTGGAAACCGCTCGAAAGGCCGGCAGCCAAGGCACGCGGAAATGGCACGATAAACAAACAAGAAAAGCCCGAGGACGGCAGTCGGGAAACGTGGTCCCAAGGATTTGTTCTTCATGTGGAGTAGTTCAATGTTTTTACGTTCAAAAATTTTCAAAGCTTTCGTATTGTTATCGTTCACAATTTTTGCCGGGGATGCCTTTGCACAGAGCCTGCAACCGGTGACAGGTGTGCTGCAGACCCTTATTTCAATTCTCACCGGTCCAATTGCCTCGATGCTCGCAATCCTGGCCGTTATCAGCTGCGGCTTTCTCGCCTGGTCGGGGCGTTTCACCTGGAGCATCGCCGGTTCCGTGATTATGGGGATTGTGCTGGTCTTCGGCTCGACGCAGATCGTCGCGTTCTTTCAGAACGCTTTGGGTCATTGAAATAGATGACCGAGGATGCGCCGGACATGACCCCCCTGGTCAAGGCCCTGACGAGAGCACCGACGCTTTTTGGCGTGCCGTACATGTATGCCATGTTCAACATGGTGGTTACTGCGGTGGTCTTCCTCGCAACCAAGAGCCTCTTCACGCTATTCCTGGTGATGCCGATCCATAGTTTCGGCTATTTCCTGACGCTGCGCGACGAGCAGATTTTCAACATTCTCCGGGTCAAGGGCGCAAGGACTCCTCCACAGTCGAAAGTCCTGTGGGGCGTCAAAAGCTATGCACCGGGGGACCAGACATGATGTCGCGTCTGGTGCGCAAGGAGATGCGTTTTGGAGCACAAGCCAAGCGAGAGCGCTCGGTTGCCACGCACGTTCCCTACGCACGCCATGTCGATGACACGGTGTTGCGCACCAAGGACGGGCTGCTCTTAAGTACGATCAAGCTCGATGGTTTTTGTTTCGAGACTGCGGACATGGCGCAGATCAATGGCAAGCTTGAGGGGCGTAATACGATCCTGCGTTCGCTCGGCAGCAGCCGCTACGCGGTCTATGGTCACATGATCCGGCGCCGGCTTGAGCCGAAGCTCGAGGGCGAATTCGACAATCAATTTGCAGCTGAATTGAACCGCCGCTACATGGCGCAGCTCGAAGAGCGGCGCATGTTCGTCAATGACATGTATATCACGGTCGTCCGCCGGCCCCTGCGCGGTCAGGTCGGACTGATCGACAGCTTGACTCGTAGCCTGTTTGCTGGCCGTGGCGTCAAAGACCAGGCAAAGGGTGCACGGCAGGGAGAGGACGAGGAGCTTCGCGAACTTCACGACGCAGTTCTGGGCGTACGCGAAGTCCTGCAGGATTATCAGGCTCGTATTCTAGGTATCCGTGAACCTGAGCCGGGAAATTATTTCTCCGAGCCGCTGGAATTTCTCGTTCAAATACTCAACGGGCTCGATCCGGTCTCCATGCGTTTGCCGCGTATGCCGCTCGATGGTGCACTTGCGATGAAGCGGCTGCACTTCGGGCGCAATGCTATAGAGTTCGTCGGTGCGACGCCGCCAAGAGACTCACGGCTCGGTGCCATGCTGTCCGTGCGCGAATATCCATCCTATACGGGCCCTCTCCTGCTCGACGGGCTGCTGAAGGTTCCGCACGAATTTATTGTCAGCCAGAGTTTTTCCATTGTCGACAAGCCTGTGGCGCAGAACCAGATGGAGCGTGTCTACCGCCAGATTTCCATGGCCGATGAGGCTGGTTCGATTGTCGGGAATCAACTCGCAGGTGCACGCGATGAGCTTCTGAGCTCACGCTCCATCTACGGAGAACATCACCTGTCTGTGATGTGTCTTGGCGACGACAAAGCTGAGCTTGATCGCTGCATTCGCTCCGTTGGCGCTACTCTCACCGACCAATCCATCATCTGGCTCCGCGAGGATCTGAACTGCGAAGCAGCATTCTGGGCGCAGCTGCCTGGCAATTTTTCATATATCGCCCGGTCGGCAATGATTTCGTCCAAGAATTTTGCCGGATTTCTGTCGTTGCATAATTTTCCCAGCGGCCAGAAGGCGGGCAATCACTGGGGCAGCGCCATTTCGCTGCTGGAGACGACCAGCCAAAGCGCTTATTTCTTTAATTTTCACGTCCGTGATCTCGGTAATTTCACCATGGTAGGACCATCCGGCTCAGGCAAGACGGTGGCCCTCTCCTTTCTTATGGCGCAGTCGCAGCGCATCAAACCAACACCGCGCTGCATTTTTTTCGACAAGGATCGCGGCGGCGAAATTTTCATTCGAGCACTGGGAGGCAACTACGAAGTCCTTCAACCAGGTGCGCCGACTGGTTTCAATCCCCTCGCCCTGCCCGACACTGCGGGAAATCGCGAGTTTCTGTTCCAGTTGTTTTCGTTGATGCTGCGCCGCCCCGATGGCTTGTCGCTGCCTGCCAGCGAGGAAAGCGTCATCCGCGCAGCAATTGGTCAGATCATGTCGACCGGACCGGATGGCCGGTCTCTGCCGGCCTTTGCAACCTTGCTGCGTGGCCGGATACGCGCCGGCGATGACGATCTTCTGGCCCGGTTCGAAAAGTGGCTCCGCCCTGATCAAATGGGCTGGTTGTTCAACAATCCGCAGGATCGTTTCACCTGGTCCGAGGTTTCGGGGTTCGACATGACGAAAATCCTGGACGATCCCCTCACCCGCAGCGCTGCGCTGATGTATATTTTTCACCGGCTGGACGAATTGCTCGACGGCAATCCTGTCCTGATCTTTCTCGATGAAGGCTGGCGGCTACTCGAAGATCCGGTGTTCGCGACCTTCATCCGCGACAAAATGAAGACGATCCGCAAGTTCAACGGGATTATCGGTTTCGGTACGCAAAGCGCCTCGGATATCGTCAATTCCCAAATCGCCAACACGCTGATCGAACAGAGTGCGACGCATATTTTCTTCCCCAATCCACGCGCCGATCTGGAGAGTCACGGCAGCGGGCTCGGACTCTCCTCGCGGGAAGTTGAATGGATCAAGACAACGGATCCGGCCAGCCGCTCCTTTCTGATCAAACACGGTCAGGAATCGGTGATAGCAAGACTTCGTCTGAACGGCATGGACGATCTTTTGAAGGTGCTGTCCGGCCGGACCGAAACTGTCCACGAACTGACGGTTTTGCGTGAGCAGCTCGGGGATGATCCAAAACAATGGCTGCCGATGTTTTGCGGGCAAGGAGACAGGCCGTGAGAATCATATCGGTTAGCGTCGCGCTTTTCGCCGCTGCATTGTGCGTGGCGTGCGGGGGCGGTCATAAACTGAAGATGCCTTGCGACCTGCCCGCCTCGGCCTTGTCTTATTCATCTGACGATTGCGGCCCGCTGCGACCGGTCAACGGGGCCTTCGATATTGTCGTCCAGCCGCCGTTGCAATCGGGAGTGTCCAGTGGAGGGAGCTAATTCTATCGCCGCACTATCGAGTAACATCGACAGCCTGGGTACAAATTTTACCGCGGCGACCTACGGCGTCTTCGCTTATTACCTCACGCCCGTTATGGCCGGGCTATTGACCCTTTATCTGATCTTTTGGGGATTCCGGTTTTGGCAAGGACGGGGCGACAGCATCGCCGGCATGGTGTTCAAGCTCGTTCGTATAGCCATCATCTTCTCGCTCGTGACCGCATGGGGACCCTTTCAGGTCGCGCTCTACGGACTGTTCACCAATGCGCCGTACATGGTGAGTTCCGTCATGCTCAATCATATTGTCAATCCTCGCAGTGGCAAAGCCATGGGATTTAGCACCCTCGCCAATGACCTAAACGCTATCTACAGTTTCGCGCTAACGGCGTCGGCCAAAATCGAGCAGTCAACACTTTCGGCCGCCGCCCCCCTGGCTCAACCGGTTCCGGAGGAAGGCAGCCCGCCAAACCCGGCCAAATCAAACCCGGTTGCTCAAACAAAAAGCCCAGCGGAAAATCCGTTGACAGTTCCATTGAGTTCATCGGTGCAGGCAGCAATCGTATGGATCGCCGCGGCTTTGTTCGTTGGCTACGCCGTTGCACTCCTCTTGTTTGCAAAAGTTGCCTTGTGGATCATGCTTGCGCTCGCTCCGTTTTTCATTGTGTTGCTGATGTTCCAAATCCCGTCGCGGTACTTTTCCGGCTGGCTCACGGGCACGATCCAGATCATCCTGATACCGATCTTTCTGACAACCTTCCTCGGTTTTTACAACGTCGGTATACAGGATGTGGTCAAGGCGCTGGTGTTGAGCATTGCAAAGGGCAATATACCGGCCATGAAGGATGCTGGCCCTTTTGTGCTCGTTTGCCTGACGGGATTCTTTTTGCTCGCCCAGATCGTGCCTCTCAGCGGCCGAATTGCAACAAGCAGCCAGGAATGGTTTACCAATCTTGCGTCTCACGCGGGCAATGCCAGTAGAAATATTGTCAACGCGATGGTGGGAAGGAGTGGCGGCGGAGATTCTTCTGGACGCACCTCAATCGGATCTGCGCCGGCGCAACTTTCGCACGCGCACACGGGTGAAACGAACCTGCGCGAGGTGCAAGACAGAAGTGCGGCGGTTAATCGGCAAAGCAGAAACCGATAACGGGTCACGCAGCTTTGACGACCGAATTGATCAGAGCTTTCTGCCGCGAAAGACAATCCACCAGTCGGAAGCGATTCTCGATCGTCTTACGGGCGGCAATGCGTAGCGGCAGAAAATCCTCAGGCTTTTGCAGGACTCGAAGGATCGTATCGGCCAAAGCATCGGTATCAAAGAATGGCACGAGGAGGCCATTCGTCCCGGATCGGACAATTTCCTGTACCGGCGGCGTATCGGAGCCGATTATCAAGGCACCACAAGACATTGCCTCGATCACTGACCACGACAACACGAAAGGATATGTCAGGTAGATATGGGCGGTTGATATCTGGTAGAGCTTACGCAAGAGATCGTGCGAAATGGCTCCGGGAAACACAATTCTGTCCGGCGGAATATCATGGCTGGCGAGCAACGCATCCTTCCAGGACCCTCCACCAGGTGGCTGTGTTCCATAGCTGACGCCATTGCCACCGACAAATACGAAGAGTGCTTCTGGATTCTGGCGTATGACCTTTGCAGCCGCCGCGAGTGCTTGCGGAAAACCGCGATAGGGTTCGAGGTCTCGAGCGACAAAAGTGATGATCGGCGGATCGCCCGCTTTCAACAAGCGCCCATCAGGCAGCCGCAGCGACGCGCTGCGGTCAGGGCGGAAAATTTCCGTATCGACGCCCTCATGACAGACAGCGATCCGACTCCGGGCAGAGACCGGATAAAGGCTTTTTTGCCAGCGGGTGGGGCTGATCCCACCGTCGATGGCTTCCAGCGAAAGAAGTTGCGCGACATTGCGCAATCTCAAGCGTTTGCGGGTTTCAGCATCCGGATTATCGTCGGGAGCAAAACCGACGTCTGCACCTTCCGCCTTGTAGAAGAATTCGCAATAACCGATAGCTGGCACTTTGGGCAGGATATCCTTGACGAACATCATGCTGCCCCAGCCTATATGGCCGATGACGATATCCGGCCGTTCGCCATGGCGCACCATGGCGTCGAATGTCTCCGCAACACGGTGACCGATGCGGACATGGTGGTCCGGAATGCCCAGATGCCTGGCCATCCGGGCATCTGTCCGGGGGCCAGGTTCTGCACGATGCAAGATCACGCGAACCGACGGGAGGCGCCGGTCCACGGTCTCACAAATAAGACTGACATCATGGCCGCTCGTTGCCAGATGCTCAGCCAATGCTGCGAATTGGCCAAAACCACGCCTGTGAACAAAAGCCACATGCATGAGATCAGCCGCTTCCGGGACTCAGAACACTGATCGAAGCTGAGTCAGATGCCATAACGCGCGGCATTGCCCCAAACCAGTTCGAGCCTGTGCAGCGTCTGAAACGCGATTTCGAGATTGCGGAGATCATCGGCATCCCTGGCGAGAACACGATTATATGCCCCGCCAGCATCACGCAGATTGGCGCAAAGCTGCTCTCCCTTTTCCGTCAATCGAATCCTTGCAGAACGCTTGTCGCGCTGGGACGCGACCCTGTCGATGTAACCCCCATCGGCAAGCTGTTTCAGGTAGTAGGAAATATTCGAGCCGACATAGTGCCCCCGGTCCAACAATTCCCCAACAGAAAGTTCGACGTCGCCTATAGCCATCAGGACCATCGCCTGTGCCGGACCGACGTCTTCAATCCCAAGTTTCGTCATTTCTGTTCTGAGCAGACTGGCGAACCGGCGATTCACTCTCTCGATCATTCGAGCTAGCTCGAAGTGTGTAACTACGACCGTATGAACCGGGTGTCTATGTCCCTGTTTTTCCGCTGTAATTTCGGGGAAATCGGCGGCGTAATATCCATCAATAGATGTTTCGACTTCCACTCCTTCGTGCAGAAGTTTTTGTATCATCTTTGTCTCCATGGTCATTTTACTTCAAAATTTGAAGTAAGTTGCGAGTGTATTTTCCGTTCTCCTTTGCTTTTTCCCCCGTCATATGATCTTTTTTCTGTCACATTCTGCACGGTATTACTTTACTAGTCTCTGGTCTTAGACCAAGGTCGTTGGGGCTAACTGGCAGCTGTGTCATTTCCAAGGCAGATTACACATGAATGATACTCGTCAAATCGGTACAAATGGCAAGAGCCATGTGGGAAAAAAAGCGAAGACGCCGGAAGTTCCGACGCCGCAAACGCTGATTTTCAAGGCCCGCAGGGTTTTTCTGGCAGGTCTCCTCTACGCCGTATTACTTAGTTTCTGTATCAGCCTTTTGCAACTTACGGTACCCCTTTACATGTTGCAGGTGCATGACAGGGTTCTGAACAGTCGCAGCACCGACACTCTGCTTATGCTGACGATCCTGGCTGTGGGCGCTTTGCTGGTTTACGGCATTCTAGAATTCATCCGTGCTTTGTCTTTCCAGGCCATGGGAAGCGCGCTTGTGCGCCGGCTAAATCTGCCGATTCTGACAGCTGCCGTGCAGGCATCGGTGGATCAGGGACTTCCCAAGGCCACGCAATCCTTGCGCGATCTCACCGAACTGCGTACTTTTTTGACTTCCTCGGCGGTTAGCGCGCCACTGGACGCTGCCTGGTCGCCCATCTTTCTCGCCGTGCTCTTCCTGCTGCACCCGGTTTTCGGGATCATCGGCGTCGTCGGCGTGATCGTCCTTGTTTGTTGCGGCGTGGTTACTGATCTCTTAACCCGCAGCCTGGTCAAGGATGCAAATCAGGCCAACATCGAAGCCATTTCAAAAATCGGTGCAACGCTGCGGCACGCCGAAGCCATCGAGGCGATGGGAATGTTGCCCGCTCTGGCAAGACGCTGGCGGGGTTTGCAGATGAATGCGCTGGATCTGCTCGATCTTGGAGGCACCCGGAGTCGCGCGATGGCGTCCATTGCGCGCACTTTGCGCTTTATCATCCAGGTCGCGACGCTGGGTGCCGGAACCCTGCTGGCGATGGAGCAGGCGATCTCGCCAGGGGCAATGATCGCGACCAGCATTATCGTTGGCCGTTTGCTGATGCCGTTCGATCATGTCGTCGAGACCTGGCGTCAATGGGTGAATGCGGTTGGCAACTGGAAGCGCATCCAGGCACTGCTCGCACAGAATCTTGCCGTGCGCCAGACGATGCCAACGCCCCGCCCGCATGGCGATCTGATCATCGACAAGCTGGTTTATGCGGCTCCGGGTGTCGAGATGCCGATCATCAAGGGTATTTCCTTCAGCCTGTCGCCCGGGGAAGTACTTGGCATTGTCGGCCCCTCCGCAGCCGGCAAATCGACGCTTGCACGACTCATGATCGGGATCGTCAAACCAACATCGGGCGGCGTGTTTCTCGACGGGAACAATGTCTATCTCTGGGAACGTGCATCTTTCGGAGAGATTGCCGGCTATCTGCCGCAATCAGTGGCGCTGCTTGAAGGTACCATCCAGGATAATATCGCGCGGATGGGCGACGGCGATCCACATCGGGTGCTCGAAGCGGCGCGGCTCGCTGATGTTCATGAAATGATCGGACGGCTGCCGCTTGGTTACGATACACCGGTGGGCGACGGAAAGTTGACGCTTTCCGGCGGTCAGCGGCAACGCATCGGCCTTGCCCGTTGCCTCTACAATCGCCCTCGCCTGATCGTGCTTGATGAGCCGAACGCCAATCTCGATGCAGTCGGCGAAAGAGCGCTGATGCGTGCGATCGAACAGGCCCGCGATGATGGAGCAATCGTGGTGATGATTGCCCACCGCCCAACAATTATGCAGGTGGCTGATAAGCTGCTCGTATTGGAGAACGGGCGCATCACACAGTTCGGCCCCCGCACGGACGTTGTGTCGTCCATCACCCCGGCCGGTCCTAAAATGGGAGCCACCGCATCATGACCGGCAACACAAATCTACAGAAACGCGCCCCTCAACTATTGGCACCACGCACCGTGTCGGGCAGCGAAGCCGTCCCCACCAAGTTTGGGTCCGTCCGTCCGGAATGGGTGACCGATCTGGAGCAGGAAGATAGAAAGTCCCCCCTGCGCAAGTTGATCATCGCCGGCGTATCGACGATTTTGATCGCATTTGGCGGGTTTTTCGGATGGGCCTATTCTGCAGAACTTGGCAGCGCTGCCGTTTCGCTCGGAACTGTGATCGTCGATTCGAAGCGAAAGACAGTCAGCCACCTCGAGGGCGGTATCCTCGATCGTCTGCTGGTGCAGGAAGGCGATGAAGTGAAAGTCGGTCAGGCGCTCGTCCGCCTTGACGACACCAAAGCGCGGTCTGAGTTGCAATCCCTGCAGAGCCGCCGGGTGGGGCTTATAGCAAAGTTGGCGCGACTGCGTGCCGAGCAGGCAGCGGAAACCGAAATCGCATTCCCGCAGAACTTCGGCGAAATGGGCGATATTTCTGCCGAGAGCGCCGTAAGAGCTGAGAGGATATTCTTTGAGAAACGCTACGCGCAGAAAATGAGCCGTGTCGACATCCAGAAGAAAACCATTGAACAATATACGGAGCAAGCGAAATCGTCTGACGCACAGATAGCTGCGACCGACCGGCAGATCGAACTCATCACTGAGCAACGGGACGCGATCGCCGGGCTTGTTAAAAAAGGCTTTGCCCAGAAGTCGAAGTTGACCGAAATCGACACCAGATTGAGCGAACTGGCGGGAACCCGCGGTGAGTATGCGGGTGACAAAGCAAAGGCGGAGCAGGCCAAGGCGGGCGCGGAATTTTCCCTCATTGGCATTGAAAGCGATCTGCAGTCGGAGATCGCCGGAGAAATTACGACGAGCCAGGTTGAGTTGGCCGATACCGAGGAGCGTATCGTGGCGGCCAAAGACGTCATGCGCCGTGTCGAAATACGTTCGCCGCAGGCGGGCGTCGTTGCCAATATTCGTTTGCGGACACCTGGCGGTGTGGTGGCCCCTGGCGAGGCCATACTCGATATCGTGCCGGAGAATGAACCGCTGGTTGTCGAAATGAAGATCAGCCCGCGCGACATCGACAGCGTGATTGTCAGTTCGCCGGTGCAGGTTCGCCTTACTGCCTATAACCAGCGTTCGCTGTCGCCGCTCGATGGCAAAGTCACTTATGTGGCCGCGGATCAGGTTATCGATGAAAAGACCGATACGGCGTACTTCGTGGCACGTGCGGAAATCGCCACTCAATCTCTGGCGTCCAACCCGACAATTAAACTTTACCCTGGTATGCCAGCTGAGGTGCTGATCGTGCATAAGCCGCGCAAAGCGATCGAATACCTCATTTCCCCAATTTCAGACAGCTTTAACCGTGCCTTCAGAGAGGACTAGTTAGAAGATTCTCACTGCAGCGCACCATATTCGGCGATATTTCAAATTTCAAATTAAATTACACTTAATACGACGCAATATAATAAGTAGTTTTGCTTTAAACAGGAATTATAGACACTAATATAAAAGTGTCATAATACATGGACGTAATAATTTGTTACTATGGATTGCCACATTTATATTCTTAGTCTAGATTGCAATTCGATTTGGTGCAGCGCACAATCGTTTCGGCATCGATCGTCGGAATCTTTCCGGCAATTTGTAGACTCAAAGCAGGACAGAAGGAGAAGCAGATGGCCACTTTAGAAGGCGGCGCCTACGACGACGTTTTGTTTGGCTCGCGTTTTGACGACTTCATCCACGCCAATGGCGGTGATGATGTCGTTTTTGGCTCGAACGGAAATGACTCGATATTCGGTGACGCCGGCGACGATTTGTTGTTTGGCGGCAACGGCAATGACTCGATTTTCGGCGGCGAGGGAACTGATATCCTCTTCGGCGACAATGGTAACGACATACTGAGCGGTAACGAGGGAAATGACGTTCTCTTCGGTGGTCACGGAGATGACGTTCTTACCGGCGGTGCCGGTTCGGACCTCTTGTTCGGCGATGCTGGAAACGATGTTCTTTCCGGTGGTGCCGGCGACGACACTCTCTTTGGCGGCGCAGGCAATGATACACTTATTGGCGGCGCAGGCAGTGATGTATTCCTGTTCACTGGCGGCGGCGGTAACGACGTCGTGCTCGATTTTACCCCTGGTGAAGACGTCCTCCAGATCTCCAGCGGTATCAACGGGCAGGATATTCATTCGGCTGACGATCTTGCCGATCGTGTTACGCAGGTTGGTGGCAATGTTGTCGTCGATCTCGGTCATGGTGATTCCGTCACGCTCGTTGGCGTCAATGCCGACGATGTCACGGAACATCCGGGCGATTACTTCGTCGTTCATTGATAGCGATTATGGCGTGTCCTGCCCTCCGGCCGGGCACGCTTTCTTTCCGATGTGAATGAAAGGGCAACGCGTTGAACCTCGACCATTCGACGGATATTGCAGGCGATATCGAGAGCATTTCAATCTCGCGTCTCTGTGCAGATGTGGCCGTCGTGATCTGGGACCTTCCGGCTTCCATACGGGCCTCAACAAAATGTACGCTGGAGACGTCGGAACCGCTCGTTCCGCTCATCAGCTTGAATATTCCCCTTGAAACGGGCGGCCAGCGTATTCTCTGGGCCGTGCGCACCAAGGATGAGCCGATTAGTGTCACCGTATCGGCTGGTGCACTCGGGCCGACCGAACAAGCTATTCTTTATCCCGCAGTCGAGCTTGGCTCTTTCGATGTGGACCGTGCCGTCGATAATCTCTCGGCTGCCGGACATATCAAGCTGCTCAACAATATACTGAGCACATGGCGCAGTGCCTTTCGCCTGTCGCAGAACCCCATTTTTGCCAGCGTTGTTCGCGAAATCACCTTGGCGTTGACGCCGGAGCCACGACAAGTGCGCGGTTGCGGCCAGCCGGTTGACGGACATCACCTGTTGGAAACCGCACTGGATCCGGACCTTGGCGATGTTACTGCCATCTATGCAATCAGCGCCAATTCCATAACTGCGCTGCCGACGAAGCTGGGTCTGGGGCGCCAATCCAAAAAGGGCTGGCAGTCGTGCCATCTCCTTGTGGAGTCCGCCCGGGCGTTGCCGCAATCATTGCACTTTGTGTTTACGGGGAAAAACGGTATCGCCGTCCGCAAATTATCCGACAGCGATGGCCAGCTTGACTTTTCCAAGTGGTGGCCAAAGCGGCAGAACGATATGGAACTGCGTGAGTTCCTCGTGCGTCAACTGGCAGAAGTCCCCGGTGTTGGCGCAGCCATTGCTATCGATATGCAGATGCGCGCGCCGTTGCCAGTTCGCCAGATCGCAAAGTCAGGAACGCAGCCTGCGGCCGAAATCGATCTCGCGATTGCACTTGATGGTGGTCTGCTCGTCGGCGGCTGGACCCACGATCCCGCAGCGATGCTAGCCCGTATCGAATATCTTTCGGAAGATGGAAGCGCTCTGCCGCTCCAGCCCAATTTCTACAAGTTTCCTGGCAAGACTGGCGAACGCGCGGATGGACTTGGCGCAGACGTGACCGGTTTTGTCGCCTGGCTGCCACAAGCCAAAAATCTTGGACCATTGCTGCAGCCGCGCTTTCAGATGCGACTCGTCTCGGGTGCAACCGCGATGCTGGTGCCGCCAATACAGCCATTTGAACCATCGGCACAACGTAACCGCATTTTGCGGGCGGTACCGCCGCAGCATGCGCGTAGCCAGGTGTTCGAAAGCATTCTTGCGCCAGCCCTGAAAGAGGTCGAACAAAAACTTGGCCAGACGGTGAGGATTGCAGATATCAAGGAATACGGTGTGGGACCGGCAACCCCTCTGATCTCGATCGTAATTCCCCTCTATCGCAATCTCGACTTTTTGCGCTTCCAGCTTTCGGCCATGGCAACAGATCCTTGGCTTGTGGCGAATGCAGAGGTCATTTTTGTGCTCGATTCTCCGGAAATCCAGGACGATACAGAGCACATGCTTGGCGGACTGCATATCCTGCATGACTTGCCGATGAAGCTCGCCACCATGAATCGCAACAGCGGCTATGCCCGGGCCTGTAACGCCGGTGCGAGTCTTGCGACAGGCACCATGCTGGTAATGTTGAATTCCGACGTTGTCCCCTGTGGTCCGGGCTGGTTGGACACACTCACCCGGCCCTTGCTCGAACAGAAGAAGCTGGGTGCGATCGGGCCGAAACTGCTCTTCGAAGATGGCTCCCTGCAGCATGCGGGGCTGTACTTTGCCCGCGACCAGCGCGGCGTCTGGCTGAACCATCATTTCTACAAAGGCATGCCGGGCTACTATTCGCCGGCTCAGATTGCGCGGACAGTGCCGGGCGTGACCGGTGCGTGCCTCGTTACCCGCAAGGACATTTATGATCTGGTCGGCGGGTTCACCGAGGAATACGTCATCGGGGACTATGAGGACAGTGACCTATGCCTGAAAATCCGGCAGATCGGCTTTCAGGTGGCTTACGAGCCGAATGTTGCTCTCTACCACTTCGAACGCCGATCTATCCGTCGTAGCAGCGACTACATGCGCGGTCTCGCGAGCCAATATAATTCCTGGCTTCATACGCAGCGCTGGGACGACGACATCACTGAATTAATGACGACCTATCTCGATGAAGCGGTACCCGATCAACTGAACGGGGACACCGTCACTTCTTTCGTCAAGGAAAAGTCTGAAAGGAGCGCCGCTTGACTGAGGTTATTGCACTCAAGACAGCCTTTACCGAACTTCCCCCCGCATTCAACAATGATCACGTCGAATGGTTGATGGAAGCCGTCCTGCGCAACCGGTTTCTACCCTGTCCTGACCCGGATAGCATTTTCGTCGGAGACGGCAATTTCCAGGCCGTTGGCGCAGAGTTCCTCGGTCATTTCATCCGCAAGGGTGGTGTGCGGCCAGATAGCCGGGTCCTCGATATCGGTTGTGGTATCGGGCGCATGGCTGTCCCGCTAACCCAGTACCTTGACTTTGCAAAAGGCAGCTATTGCGGCATCGATCCGGTTGCCGGTGGGATCAACTGGTGCCGGCAGATGATCAGCCCTGTCTACTCCAACTTCGAATTCCGTCATCTGGATATTGCGCACTCGCTGTATAATCCGAAGGGTGCGATCGACGGGCTCGAACTCGTTCTGCCCTATGAAGACCGGCAATTCGATTTCATCATCATGACGTCTGTCGTCACCCATCTGCCCGACGAAGAGGTAAGCGCCTATCTGCGCGAGGTGGAACGGGTCCTTGCGCCGGGTGGCCGCCTGTTCATGACATGCTTCGTCGTCGATAAGGTTGCAGCTGAGAATCCCTTGAAAAAGCGTGACGCGCGGCTCGGATTTCAGCGTTACGACGAAGGTCCGTGCTGGTTCGTTCCAGAACTGCCGCCACTGGCTGCTGTGGGTTTCGACGATGGATTTCTGGATGGTGCGCTAGCGCGTGCCGGTTTGTCGGTCACGACCAAGTCATTCGGTCACTGGCGCGGCGTTCCTTCGGATCATTATCAGGATCTGTTTGTGGCCGAGCTCGATAGGGGCGATCGATGACCCGTGTACTCGTCGCTGCACACAATCATCCAGCTTTGCACCCAGGCGGCACGGAAATATTCGCCCACGACCTTTTCCGTGCCTATCAGCGGGCCGGATGTGAGGCGCTCTTTCTCGGCGCGACCAATCACATCCACCGCGAGGCACGACCAGGAACGAGCTTCCAGAGCATCGGCACCAACGGCGACGAAATTCTGCTGTGGTCGGGGCACTTCGACCGGTTCTTCATGAGTCAGGTCGATCTCTATGGCATCGTTCCTGACATCGTCGAACTCCTGCGCGATTTCCGGCCAGACGTCGTACATCTGCATCATCTCCTGCTTTTGGGCGCGGAGTTTCCGCATATCGTACGGCGCACCTTGCCTGAATGCCGCATCGTCATGACGCTACATGATTATTATCCGATCTGTCACCACGATGGTTTGATGGTGCGCACGGCGAGCAAAGAACTATGCCATGGTGCTAGTCCGGACCGCTGCCACAGCTGTTTCAAGGAAATTGCTCTCGACAAGTTCGTTCTGCGTGAGCGTCATCTGAAGTCTCTTTTGAGTGCTGTCGATGCTTTTGTGTCGCCGAGCGAATTTCTGAAGCAGCGCTATATCGACTGGGGTATTTCCGAACATTTGATCAGCGTGATTCCCAATGGTCAGCCCGAAAGGGTTGAGGTGAAAAGGGGAGAAGTCGCGCAGCGCACCAAACCGGTCTTTGGTTATTTCGGTAATCTCAATCCATGGAAGGGTGCCACTGTCCTGCTCGAAGCAGCAAAGCAGCTGATTTCCGAGGATTTCGAATTCGAGCTGCGTGTCCACGGCGCGGCGCCGTTCCAGAGCGAAAGTTTCGTTGCTGATATAGATCGCCTCTTCGCTGAAACGTCACCTACCGTGCAGCGCCGTGGCGCTTACCGGCGCGAAGATATCGCTGGTCTGATCGCCACAGTCGATTGCGCGATCATGCCTTCGATCTGGTGGGAAAATGCACCGCTGGTGATCCAGGAAGCACAGGGCCAGGATTGCCCAGTGATCACGAGCAATATCGGTGGCATGGCCGAAATGATTGAAGACGGCGTCAACGGGCTGACCGTCTCGCCTAATGACCCCATGGCGCTGGCGGCTGCCATCCGACGTATCGCTGAAGATCCTGACTTACGCCAGACTCTTGTCCTTGGGGCTCGCCACCCCGACACAATCGACATGACGGCGGCGCGCTATCTCGATTTGATCGAGACGCTGCGTCCGGCGCATGTCGAAGCAGCCTGAGAGGACCATTATGTCAATAATCACAAATGTGTCGGCACAGGCGCCGATTCAGGCAAGTGCCGTTCCCCAACAGGACAATACCCAGGCCAAAAAGCTTGAACCTACAAAGGGACGGGTGGACGCTATCGATGACGGCCGTTTGTTCGGTTGGGCCTTCGATCCAGCAGCGCCGACCAAGAGGCTGACCATTCGCGTGCTTCTGGATGGCAAACCTATTGCGGAAGCTGTAGCCGACAAGGACCGCCCGGATTTGAAGCGTTCAGGTATTGGCGACGGCGGACATGCATTCGATGTGATGCTGCCGCAATTCGCTGCGATGCGCGCTGGTGAACTGGTGGTCGTTGCCATAAATGGCGCAGGTATTGAACAAGCGTTACGCGTACCAAAGCCTGATGAACAAGCTGCCGAGGCTCTGATTGCCGCGCCGATGACGCGTATTCTCGACAAGCTCGATATGTTGATGGCGGCACAGCGGCAGTTGCAGGTCAACCAGCGCTCATTGCAGCGGATTGCGCCGGTCATTGATGGATCGGGCGGCAGCGCTGCAGTCGACGCCGCCGATGTGAGCAATTCGATTGAAAATCTCCGCGGCGATGTCAACCAGCGCCTGACGGAACTTGATGTTCATCTGATGCGAATGGACGGCGTCGTAGCAGGTATGGAAACGCGCATGGAGTCACTGCAAAAGCGCTCCGGTGGCGACGTTAAGCCGTTGATTCTGCTTTTGTTCGTTCTCGTAGGCTTTGCCGCCGGAGCCATTCTGTCCATGGCAGTGATGCCTTGACCATGGAGCAGATTTGAATGCTTCGAGACGACAAAAACGTTTTGCCGATAAAGACCGGAAAAGCCGCAGAGCGCCTCCCCGTGGTGATGCAAGGCGAGACCGTGGTTGGTTGCCCCATAGACGATACGCTTATTCTTGTACTCGGCATCGGCAGCCTGACCTCCGAACAGGCCACGGTTTTTCTCAATGGCGATCCCGCCATGAGCGTGAAGGTGACACTTGTAAGCTGGCCGCTGAAAGATGCGTCCCCTGCCGGTACCCACGGGTTTGTGGCGATTGTTCCGACCAATATCCTGCGCCGCGGAGCGCTAAAGACGATCATGTTCCAGCACAAGGCAAACGTGACGCGTTATGCTTTTGCCAGCCGCGCCGCTTCGACCGGCGAACTGATTGCAATGATCACCGACCTTGCCGGTTCCAGCTTGCCTTCCGTAATCGACGGACTCGTTGAAGGCCTGATCTCTGGACCGATCGGCCGCAAGAAGCTCTCCGCGATCACCGTCCTTTTGCAGGCGGGCGCTCGTTCGGACGGTTGCATCGAACTGATCGGCGGCAGCGATGAGGGCGAGATTTTCGTGCAAGGCTGGGCGCAGGACCTGACGCCTTCCGTCACACGGCTCCTGATCAGTGGCCGGTCGCCTTCACTTGCTGAATGTGCGATCAGTGTTTTCGCGCGCCCCGATCTGAACGAGCAATCATCAGGTTTTGCCGGGCTTTTGCTCGCCAATGAAATCGTTGAGCCGAATGATATCGAGCGTCTTTTATTTCGCGGGCGTCGCGGCTGGCGCTTCACCGAGGTTTACGACCGCCGTCTGATCTCAGGCGCGCGCGAGACGCCCAGCCATGTGCGAGCGATTTTGCCTCGCGTTCGCAGCTCGACCGAGATTCTCCTTCGTATGCGCTCGGCCGCCAATCGCTTCGATGGAACCGAGACGATCTCCAGCCTGCCCTTCCCGGTACGCATGGGTATCGACCACGTGTTTCGTGTGGAGGGTAGCGGCCTGCTTGTCTCCGGCTGGTTGCTCGATCCCGACAACCATGTGGGGGATGTCAAATTGCGCCGGCATCGCGGCGAAACACAGCTCGATGCAAACTGGACACGTATCGACAGGCCAGATGTTACCCGGGAATTCGACAATAAACCGCCGTTCAACGCCGGGCTTGATCCCAATCGGCATGCGCATGGCTTCGTTGCCTTCGCACCCGAACTCGATGGGGACAGCACAGCACCGTTCTATGTGGAGCTTGGCCTGAGCGACGGACGGCGTGCATTCATGCCATTGACACCGACGCGGATCACGTCGCGCGATGCGGTTGTCCGGCAGATCCGCGCGATTGACCCGAACGCTTGGGCGTTACGGCATATTGTCGATCAACAACTCGTGCCGCTATTACGTGGAGTGAACCGCCCTGCCCCTGAAATCTTTGGCGTGGTCGACCTCGGCTCTTTCGAGGACGTCCTTGGACCAGCGCTGATTATTGGTGTTGATGAGCGCGTTGAAGAGATCGCTCCGCTCATTGCCTTGCTCGCGCTCGACCCCGAAACCCGTCGGGCACCCATCGTTATTGCGGCGGCGACCGAGATTGTCGATCGCATCGGGGTACAGGTGCGGCGGCTTGCGGATTTCTACGGTCTGCATCTGCGCCTGGTTTCGGCCAGCGGAGCGGAAGATCTTTACGATGCCCTTGAGGTGGGCGCCCGGGCCGTTTCCACCGAGACGGTTGTTTTTCTCGCCGCCTCGCTGCTTCCGCGCAATCCTGGATGGTTCAGCAAGTTGCTGGCAGCCTATGAAACGCGCAAGGAATGCGTCCTCTCCCCCACTCTTGCCTACGAAGACGATTCGATCCGCTGGGCCGGCACATGGGTCGCGGGAGCGCAATCCGACCGTGCTCTGATCAGCCGTTATGCCGGATATCCCATTGACGCCGTAACAGGAATGGCAACGACGGAGGTAGCGACCGCGACATTCGAATGTTGTGTGATGCCACGAGAGGCGTTGTTTTCTGTCGACGGGTTTACGCGCGGATATCTTGGCACGCATGAAAAAGGCCTTGATCTCGGTCTGAAGCTCAAGCAATCCGGCCTCAGATCCTACTGGCTGCCATCCGCCCAGATGCTGGGCTCCGACGACATTTCCGTTGCAGACAAGGCGTCAACGATTGCACTCATCGAACGTATCGATCGTCAGGTCTTCGATGCGCGCTGGGCAAACATTCTCACAAGAGATCGTGCGACAACGACGGAGGCAGCGGTATGACCGAACAACTCCGGGTATTGGTGATTTCGCATGCCCATCCGAGCATCTCACTCGGCGGTGGCGAGATCGCATCTTACAATCTGCACAAGGGCCTGAATACGTTGCCCGGCGTGCAATCCGTCTATCTGGCGCGGGCAAGCCATCCAATACCGCGCCATGGCACGACGGCGCTGATGAGTCTACGCCGCAGCAGCGATGAGATCCTCTTTCACGCGGACGAATACGACCATTTTTACCTGTCGAACAACAACACCGACGAAATTCGCCGCGATCTTTTGCGCTTTGTCGGCGATCTCAACCCGCACGTCGTGCATTTTCATCACGTGATGGGACTAGGCCTGGAAACGCTTTACGCCATCCGCGAGGCCTTGCCCGATACGGCGATCCTCGTGACGTTCCATGAATATCTGTCGATCTGCAACAATGACGGTCAGATGGTAAAAGCCGGCTCGTCGAAACTCTGCAGCGAGGCCTCACCGATCGACTGCCACGCCTGTTTCCCCGACGTTCCTCCTGCGCGTTTTCTGAAGCGTGAACGATTTGTCCGCGGAATGCTCGAACTTGCCGACGCCTTCGTTGCGCCCAGCGTCTTTCTTGCCCGGAAGTATGCGGAATGGGGTCTCGATGCGGACAAGTTGCATGTGATCGAGAACGGCATCTCCATTGAAAGCGTGACGCCGCCAAGGGAGCTGACGGGCCCAAAACCGCGTCGCAACCGTTTTGCCTATTTCGGACAGATGACACCCTACAAAGGCATAGATGTGCTGGTTGATGCCGTGTCCCGTGTACCGGAAGAAACATGGGGTGCCGATTCGCGCTTGATGATTTTCGGCGGCAATCTCGAAAAACAGCCGCGCGAATTTCAGGAACGTATGGAAAAGCTGATCGCAGAGGCCGGCTCGCGCGTGCGCTTCTACGGCGCCTATCAGAACGCTGAAATGCCACGCCTGATGCAATCGGTCGACTGGGTCGTGATGCCTTCAATCTGGTGGGAGAATTCACCGATCGTTATTCAAGAAGCATTGCATCATCGCCGGCCGATCATCTGCTCCAATATTGGCGGAATGGCCGAAAAAGTACGCGATGGTGAGGATGGCCTGCATTTCCGCGTTCGCAGCGCCGAAGATCTTGCCGACCGGTTCACAGAGGTATTGTGTGATCCATTGATTTGGGATCGTCTTCATCACAGTGCCCGCCGGCCGACGAATTACATCGACTGTGCCGAAGAACATGTTGCCCTCTATGGCGACCTGCTCAAATCCGGCCGGCAAGAGCCAATCAACATAGCCGCAAGGACCGACGTCGTTCTTTCGCAAGCGAGCTGAATTTCGCCAGCTTTCAACGCCACGAGAAGGAAACCCCATGGCACGTGTACTGGTAATGATCCCATCGGGCGAGGTCTACGATCACGATAGCGTTCGCTGGTATCAGCACAGCAATGTGCAGCGCAGTATCGATCACTACCATAATATCGGCGACGCTTTTGTCTTCGATTCGTCGTTGAAATTGATGAACTACGAAAAGCAGGCTGAATTGCCGATCATGAATCCGAACATGGATCACATCGATCGCCTGCGGGAGGAATATGACTACGTCATTCTTCGCGGCTCGAACTATGTTCACCAGCATATGGACTGGACCGATGCCATCCCGGTTCTGAAGCGGCTCGGGTTGCCGGTGATTGCCTTTGGCATAGGGGCTCAAGCTCCAGTCGAGGGCCAATTGGAACTCTCCGACCAAACGAAGACAGTTCTGAAGGTGATAGCGGACTCGACGGCTTCGGTCGGTGTGCGTGGAGCTTATTCTGCACAGGTCATGAGCGATATCGGCATAAAAAATGTTCGGATTATTGGCTGCCCGACTGCATTCCGCCGCAACGATCCCGAGATGAGAATAGAACTGCCGCGGCTTGATGAGGTGCGAAATATCGGGATCACCATCCGGCGTGAAGTCTCACCGACCTACGCTCAGGATATCGAGCGTTACCTGACGTTTCATCGCGATCTCGTCAAGGAAATGGCGGGTCGCTTCGACGCAACCCTGATGGCCCAGGGCGAAGTCGAAGAAAAAAAACTGGTTTTCGGGACGGATGACCAGAAAGAGGAAGCGATTGCGGCTCTGAAGGCAAACAAATGGGCTTCCGACTGGTATCTGGATGAGACGGTGGAAAAGCTCTACCGCGAACGCATGTTCTATTCCGATGTCGTCGCCGATTATGAGAGCCTCGTCCGGACAAAAGAACTCGTTCTCGGTTATCGGTTGCACGGCAATCTCATGGCCATGGCCAATGGAGTGCCTTCTATCTACTTCACCTACGACAGCCGCACCGTGGAGTTTGCCGAGACCTATCAAATTCCGAGTTTCGATATTTTCAGCGGCGGGAAGTTCAGGCTGGAGGACTATTGGGACCAGGCGCTCTTCGACAAATATAATCAAGCTTGGTACCGGACTTATGGCGAAATGTACCTGTTTCTGACGGAAAACGGTGTGGACCACAAAATGGTGGAGACCGATAAGCAGGTGCCAGATTCGGTTCGCCGCGTCGCATGATGCCAGTGCGACTTTCGTGGGGACCGCAGCAGGTTGGGGAGGTCTAACCAAAATTCGCTAATTGGCAAATGCCAGGTTCTTACAAACAATCCCTCAAACAGAAATTCCAGGAGTTTCCCCAATGAGCGTTCTTGTTACAGGTGGTGCAGGCTATATCGGCAGCCACATGGTGCTCGCATTGAAAGACGCGGGACGATCCGTTGTTGTGCTCGATGATTTGAGCTGCGGTTTTTCCTGGTTGGTGCCCGAAGACGTCCCGTTCATCGAGGGCGATGTCGGCGATCAGGCGCTCGTGCGCGATGTGATCCGCACGCACGGAGTGACCGCGATTCTGCATTTTGCCGGCTCTATCGTCGTGCCGGATTCCGTGCGCGATCCGCTTTTCTATTACCGGAACAACACGGTGCAATCACGTTCGCTGATCGAAGCAGCTATTGCCGAAGGTATCGAGCATTTCATTTTTTCGTCCACGGCCGCCGTCTATGGCGAGCCCGAGAAGACGCCAATCACCGAAGAAATGCCGCATCAACCGATTTCGCCCTATGGCACGTCAAAACTCATGACGGAGTGGATGTTGCGCGATGCGGCAGCTGCTCATCCGGATTTCAACTATGTTGCGCTGCGCTATTTCAACGTGGCCGGCGCCGATCCGCAGCTGCGTTCCGGACAGTCGTTTCCGCGCGCAACCCACCTGATCAAAATCGCCAGCCAGGCTGCTACGGGTGAACGCTCTCATATCGAGGTTTACGGTACGGACTACCCGACAGCAGACGGAACCTGTATCCGCGACTATATCCACGTTGGCGATCTGGCCCAGGCGCATCTCTGCGCGCTGAATTATCTCGAGGCTGGTGGCAAAAGCACTTCAGCCAATTGCGGTTATGGTTATGGCTATTCGGTGCTTGAGATCATTGATGCGGTCAAGCGCGTGTCGGGCGTTGATTTTTCGGTGCGCATGGCGCCTCGGCGTGCCGGTGATCCAGCTATTCTGGTGGCTGGTAATGATCGGGTCTGCAAGGAATTTGGTTTCTCACCCAAGCGTGCAGATCTTGACCTGATCGTTGGGGATGCTCTTGCTTGGGAACGAAAACTGCAATCGTTGAGAGCGGCTGACGCGCCGGAAAAGCGCATTGCCGTCTAGCCATTTCCATGAGTATAGCAGCGACGACGTTCGAAACGCCGGGGCTGCTATAGTAACATGCAATAAGTCAGCAAATACTTTGAATTTTGAAATAAATTACTTTTACAATGATTGTAAGTTACGTGAAGAATAAAAACGCACGCGATCAAATATTTTAGTGTTGCGCTGCAATATATTTATGTGACAAGCTTCATCAATCTGCCATTCTATTTGTATAGAGACACGGTTCGGCGCCTGTGGTTGGTCAAGGATGAGGGAAATGACGGTTCAGACTTCGTACAAGCTTTCGCCGGTTGCGAAATCTTTGAGAGAAATAGATTTGTTGAAGGAACCGATCCTGCTTCGCATGGGCATTGACCATGACGAGCTGCCCGAAGGCCTGTCGAAAGCCATAAAAATTCTGGGTTTCGAAGGCGTCAAGGATGACGCGGCCATGTTGTCGGATTCATCCGGGAGAAAATTCGAGATGCATGAGGCGCCCCTGTGCACGCTGGCTGTTCTCATCAATCCCGTTCATCGGGGCCGGGAAAAGAGGCTGCTCGACTGGTTGAAAAGCCGTGGCGTAGTCGACGAACCAACTGTTTTTGAATGGCATGCCGGGAGGGAGATTGAGACGGCAGGTTTGATTATCCAGAAGCTCGCGAGCTTGGTGGTATTCGAAGCGAGGAAAATCACGCAGTCAAATCGCGAACTGCTTGCCTTGCGCACCTTGAATGACAATTTGCAGAACAGGTTTGCTGCGGTCGAGAGCTTTGTCGACCGGCAGGGATTGCAACCCTTCGACCTTGCCTTCTCAAACGAGCCGGTCCGCAGTTCGTCGCGTTCCAACGTTCTGGCCGATGCTTCATTCGAAGGCGTATCGCAAATCCTCCCAGTCGCGAGCGCAGGCGTCAGTGCCGTTGCCATCCATTTCGAACGTCTGATGCAACGTGACGATACCACTCTGCATGCCCAACTGGTGACGCTGGAAGACATGTGTATTGTAGAGAGCTGGGTGGTGCCGCTTTCAAAACTTGGTCAGGGCTGGAACTATCTGGGCCTCTCGCGAACGCTTGCCGGCTTGCGGCGGACGCTGAGCCTGCGCCTTCGTATCGACGGCATGGACGATGAAATGCCGCTGTTGTCGCTTGGCGGACTTCAGCCGCTCGATATGTTTCAGGTCAGAGATGCGGCAAACGACACACCGCTACTGAAGAACAGCCTTGCCATGCAAATCTGGTGCGGTATGCCAGGTGTTCTGCTTCCGAGCTGGGCGAACTATTTGCCGGCTCAATCCCAGGACACTAGAGACGGCGGCTTTCGGGAAATGCCAATGGCAACCGGCATCCTCGAGCTCGCGGACCTATCCAATACGGACGAGATTTCGTTCGATTTCGCAGCTATTCTCCCTCTGCCCGAGGAAAGGGCTATAGGCTGTCATCCGCCGTCAACCGGTATAACGATCGGCCATATACCAGCGGCCTGCCCGCCCAATATCCTGCGCATCTCGTCCAGTGCGGTCATCGATAATGAAGAATCGAAGGATGTCGATTTTGCTCTGGTAATTGCGAGCGACATTCGAACTGCCCGTCAGCTATTCGATGAGCAACGGACACCCGGCGCCGGAGAAGGATTTTCAGGTTGGGTTAGTGTTGCACCGGGTGAAGAGCCGCGGCTCACTGCCTTCATTACCGAGCAGGTTGGCGTGTGGCAAAACATCTACATCGCGACCCGAATGAAGGACAATCCGGGAGACAACGCCTTCGCTTGGGCGAAATTCCGTAATATCACCCTCATGGTCAACGGATAATTTTCATGCTGGACCAGATCAGCCGTCTCCGAGAACAGATCGCCACGCAATTGCCGTCCGAGATCGACCCGGATAGTCCACCGCCGACCAGGGTTGCAGTGCTAATTCCGGCCTATAAGCACTCTGTGCTTCTCGCGGAAGCTGTCGAATCCGTTTTGGTGCAGGAAGCGCCTTTCGGTATCGCGGCAGTGATCATCGACGATGGTTGTCCCTATCGGGAAACCGGCGAAATCGGGCGAACTTATGCGCTGGCACATGAAAACGTCTTTTACCTGCGCAAGGCCAATGGAGGGCTGAGTTCAGCCCGCAACTACGGCATCGAGTTTGCGCTCCGCAATTTCCCGGATCTCGAAGCCGTCTATTTTCTCGACGCCGACAATCGCATTACGCCCACGGCGATCCGCGACATTCTCGGTTTCATGAAGGCGGACGACAAGGTCGACTGGATCTATCCGAATATCGACAAGTTTGGCATCGAGTGGAATGGAAATTACACAACGCAATACTCGCGCCTGCTGCACCTGACCTTTGACAATATATGCGAAGCCGGCAGTCTGGTTTCGCGGCGTATGCTCAATGCCGGCGTGCGTTTCGATGAGAGCATGAAAGCTGGTTTTGAGGACTGGGACTTCTGGCTGCAAGCGATCGGGCGCGGCTTCCTTGGCGCGAACTATCCTTTCTTCGGTTTCGAATACCGGCAACGCGCCGAGAGCATGTTGCGCGATTCAAATCGCACGCGAGAGGGCATTCTGACCTACATCCGGCAGAAGCATAAGAAACTCTTTGCCGCCGAAACCCTGCTTGCCTGGGAACACGAGGAAACGCCGCGCTATGCTGCGATCGGCATGGGTACGTATGCGGTGGATTTGTTCACCGATCCGACAGTCGAGCATACCAAATGCAGCCTGGAAGATTTTGTCACGCGTTTCTGGGCCGCTAAGGCCGAACCGGAAACCTTCGGTGTTCCGCCGTTTCTATTATGGATGACGGCGGCACACAGAGAGGCTCTGAGCCGCCTCGGCTTGATCCACAATCTGCTGTGGCTGGGCGAGCGGATTGCTCAAAAACACCATTTCGTCGCCATTCGCTTCGAGCGGAACAACGCCAAGGTCGGCATTGACATACGCAAGATCAGCGACGCGGAACCCCTTACTGACAAGCCTTTTGGCTGGATGTGTACATTCGATATTTTCTCTACCTGCGCAGATGATGCATCCGACGATTGGACGCGCTCACTGCACAAGCCGGTTCCAAGTCCCAATGTGATCGAAATCGTCATCAGCGGGCCATTCACGTCGCGAGAAATGCAAAGCACTGCCTTGTCGCCAACCAATGCCCTTCTGGCTACATTGGGGGCACTGCGCGATTCCGGCTATCGATTGCAGTCAAAAAACCGCTGGCTCTGGCGTTCCGTCTATTTCCCCAATCGCAGCCGCTATTTCGAATTGCTGCGGCATGCAGTGGGCGCAAGACCGGTAATGCCAAGACTCGCTCACGCGTCCAATCCGCTGCGTGTCGGATTCCTTTTGCCCATTGGCAGTTTCGGCGGCGTCGAAAAAGTCGCCTATGCGGTGGCGCAAGCTTTGAAGAATGCGGGCTGCGAAGTACACCTCTTCCTGCTTGGCAAGCCGGTTTATAATCGCATTCCCGAAAACGACGGCGTGTTCAAGACGGTTAACTTCCTCGCAGATGATTACCCGCTCTGGGGCGGTCCCAATCAGTTTGCCGGGCATGATTTGTTGATGGGCCATGATGAGGCCGCGAAAGCCGAGCTGATCATGGGCTTTCTGGCCGGGCTGGATGTCGTGATCAACAATCAGGCGGCCCCGGTCAATTCCATGCTCGGTGAACTTCGCCGCCGCGGCATGAAGGTGCTGAACTATGTTCACGTACTCGATAAATCGAAAATGGGACGCGATGCAGGCCATCCGTACCTCACGCTCGCCTTCGAGCATGTCTACGACACCATCCTGACCTGCTCCAGGGATATGGCGGAGTGGTTGCATGGTATGGGCGTCCCGGATGCCAAACTCATGCACATTCAAAATGCCGCGAGTTATGCGCTGTCTTCCAAGGAGCAGGAAGCTATCCTTGCGGCGCGCCGCAACAGGCCGCAGCGGGACAGGCTCAATGTTCTTTTCCTGGGACGGCTCGATGCTCAAAAGGGTATCGAGCGATTGTTCGCCTCTGTTCGCGACCTGCGCCAGCGCTCAGCACCGATCGACTGGAAAATCATTGGTAGCGATGTCATGGACGCTGGCGCCGGAGGTTCGTGGAAAGAACGTTTCGCTGAAGTTGGCGTTCACGTCGAACCGCCGGTCTTTTCGAGCCGCCACCTGAACAAGGCGTTCGCCTGGGCCGACGTGGTCGTGTTGCCGTCGCGCTGGGAAGGCGCACCCTTGACCATTATCGAGGCTCAGCGTCTGGGTTGTGTACCGATCGCCACGTCAGTCGGCGCGGTCGGCGAACTCATCGACCATGGTGCCGATGGTCTGTTGATCGAGTCGACGGACGACAACGTTATCAGCCGGGAACTGACGGAAATCATCACGGCATTGTCAGAGGATCCCGCTGCATTGCGCCGCCTCTCTGAAGCTGCTGCAGAGCGCGGCGGTTCCCTCATGTGGGAACACAGTGTCGAACCGTTGGTGAACCAGTTGAAGTCATGGTTCCCTGACCGGCTTCCCGCCCTCCCGGTGGAGACAACCCTGAAGCTTGTCGAACAGACTGCGCCGACAATCACGCCTGAGAGGACACCCTCTTTCGAACGGTTTCCGCGCGAGGCAGCGCCAAAACAGCGTGACGAAATTTCCGAAATCAGGCCGCTGCAGATCGCTGCTGCCGGATCAGCCCACATGCATAATTTGAGGAACTAACGATGAAGAAACTTTTTGTTCTGAATGGTGGCGCCGCGGTCAAGCCTGGCAACAAGTCCGCCTATTTGAAGTTTGAGGACCCACTGGCGGCCTTCAACAAGGGTGGCATCAACACAGGCGACGTTCTCGTCTATGACGCTACGCTCAAGGCCCTCGCCTACGACGACATCAAGAACGTGCAGTTCTCGCACGCCGGTAACGAAAAGCTCTGGCCGCAAGACGGAACTTATGATGCTACCGTCGTGCGCGGTTCGAACTATCTGACGGAAACCGTCGATCTCGCCCATGTCGTACCACTGCTCAAGAAGCTCAAAGGCCCGGTCGTCGCCATCGGTGTCGGTGCACAGGCCGGCAAGTACAAGAAGCTCAACGTGCCGAAAGGTACCGTCGAGGCGTGGAAGGTCATCGCCGACAAATGCGAGACGATTGGCGTTCGTGGCTTCTACAGCGCGGAGATATTCAACGATCTCGGCATCAAGAATGTGCGGGTGATTGGCTGCCCGAGCTTTTACCGTTCCTTACGCCCCTCGATCACGATCAAATCCATCGATCCGGCAACTGCCCGCGTCGGCCTCACACTGAATAAATATCTTTCTGCTGACTACGCCAGCAACGCGACCAAGACCAACCGGATGCAGCGCGCGCTGATCGATGCAGTCGCCAAGCGTCCTTCGAGCAAACTCTACTCGCAGGGCGAACGCGAAGAGACGCTTGCTATTTTCTCCTCCGGCAAGGAGAAACAGGACAACATCAAGGCCATCCTCACCAAGTTCAATCTGCTTGGCCACGCCGAGGCGGAAGAGATGCTTAACAATCGCATGAGCGCCTTTTTCGATATCGAAGAATGGGCGGCCGACGCAGCTGCAAATGTGGATGTGATGGTTGGTTTCCGGCTACATGGCAATGTCATAGCCCTGCATCAGGGAATTCCGGCGGTATTTTTCACCTATGATTCGCGTATTCGGGAATTGTCCTCGCTGTTTGCAATTCCATCGATCGAGATCGAGGACTACCTGCCGATCAACCTCGAAAAAATGCTCGAAAAAGCGGACTTCTCCAAAGTCCAGCATATTTATCGCCTGAACTATGCCGAGTATCATCGCTTCCTGACCGAGAACAAGCTGAACCACGTGCTGCCAAAGCCTGTGGCTGCACCTGCAGACAAGCCGCTCTCGGTACCCAATCTGGTTCAGGTTCCGCACAACATCCATGAAGCTGTGGCATGGTTCCGTAGCGAGATCGATTTCATGACCGGAGAGGTGGAAACCTTGCGTAATCGTGCCTGGAATCTCGAAACCAGCCTGCGCAGCCTCAAGGAAGCTCCAGCCAAGGCCGCGGTATGACGCAGAGCCGCGCGCAATTCAGCCGACGTTCCTTCCTGAGCCTCGCAGGCTTGGGAATTGCTTCGGCTGGATTGCTGACGCGGCCTGCACTTGCTCACGCGCTTTGCTCGGATATTCCCGTTCCGCTCCAACGCGCGCGAGGCAAATGGCAACTCTCGTTCAATGATGATTTCACCGACAATGCCGCCTTCGATCAACGCTGGATCAAGGTTAGTGACAGCGGCGGAGAGACCAGGAGCATCCGGATACCCGGGAATGTTGCAATTTCGGGCGCCGGGCTTTCATTGAAACTTGGCCGCAACACGGGCAAGTTGAGTGACAAGCGGCCGTTCAGCGGCGGATACGTGCGAACGCGCGATTTTCGCCAATGTTACGGTTATTTCGAGTGCGAAATGAAGATCGCCAATGAGCCCGGTGTCAACAACGCGTTCTGGCTTACCTCCGTGCGCGAGAGTGAAGGCGATACCCGCTTTGAGCTCGACGTGGCAGAAGCCAAGTATCCCAATCTGGTTCAAGTGACAGCGCGCCGCTGGCTACCTGACAGGCAGGTTTTATCCAAGACTTACCGTCCGCGCTTGAAACTGGCCGATGCCTTCCATCGCTACGGCATGCTGTGGAGCAAGGACCGGTTTCAGTTCTTCTTCGATGACCGGAAAATATACGAGGTTGGAAACACCTTCGCGCACACGCCTGCGCAGCTTCTCTTCAGCAACGCGGTCGCGTCTTTCGCCGGTAAAGATGACGGCGATGTGGATGGCGCGGCAACCTCGGTGAAAAGCATTCGCGTATTCCAAAACAGCGAGTGGCAGGACGTGCCGCTCTGGAGGTGTTCATGAGTGATGATTTCGTTTCCACGTCGCGCGCAGACAAGAGCAAGAAATATCTCCTGGGCAAAAATGGCTGGATTTTTCTCGATCATGATTCAAATCGCGTTATCGACCAGATCACTGGCCGTCATTTGCTGGATCAGCAGGGTGTTGACGCTTGGAAAAAACTGATCCTCGAACGCGATCAATATGTAGCTTCGGTCGGTGCCCAACATCTGATGTTCGTGGCTCCGAACAAAGAGCTCGTCTATTCGGAACAACTTCCGGACTGGGTGGAAATCGCCGAACAACGCCCCATCCACCAGATCATGGCTGCCCTTGGCCCGCAACGCGCACGGAAAATCATTTATCCTCTTGAGGTAATCCGCGCGGGTAAAATGCAAGGCCTAACCTATCCGAAAAGTGATACGCACTGGAGCGGATTTGGGGCCTATATTGGCTATCAGGCCTTTTGCGCGGGCCTTTCGAATAGTGGCATCGAACCGCTGCGGGTCGAAGGCTCGCGGGTGGCGTTTGAAGAGGTCCCGTATGTCGGTGATCTGGGTATCAAGTTCGAACCCCCTGTTTCTGCGCCCACTTTGTCCGCCCGCATTGAAGGCGCAGCTGGCCGCCTCGCCTTCGACAACCGCATTCCGAACCGCGGGAGGATCAGGGTTTTTGTCAACAAGGACACGACGCTGCCGCGCTGCGTGATGTTCGGCGATTCCTTTGGCGGTAATCTCTTGCCTTTCCTCAAGGAGAGTTTCAGCACGCTCGTCTATATCTACGGCAAATCATTTGACCGTGAGTTGATCGAAGCCTACCAGCCGGATGTTGTCCTGTCGCAATTCGTCGAACGCTTCTTGATCGAGCCACCCGTCGATACGCCGCACTTCACCTACGCTTCGGTGGTTCGTGCCAAGCTGAAGCTTCTGTCGAAGGAAGATTTGGCATTCGCAACACAACAAGCGGCCAGCATCGAACCTGCCATCTTCCCGGTTCGCGCTGTCTATCAGGCACTGTTGTCCGCACATAGCGGCAAAGCCATTCCTCCCGATCTTGTTGCGGAGCTGAAGAACCATCATCCGGACAATCCTGAAGCACAGTACATGGTCTCGGTCGAATTGTCCCGGCTTGGTGAAAAGCTTGATGAGGCGCGTATTTACGCGGAACGTGCGGTCAGCTCTGAGCCATGGAATGCGCGCTCGCGGCATCAACTGGCCTTGACCCTGATGCGGCTGGAACAGCCTGAAGAGGCTGAAGCCCAACTGCGCAAAGCCGTCGAATTCGATTGCAGCGTTGATTGGTGGAATTATCAACTCGCGCAAGTCCTGTTCCGGCAACAGAAATACGAGCCCTGCACTGATGCCTTGCGCGAATACATTGCCCGCCGGCCGGATTCGTCCGATGCCTGGCAGTTGCTCGGGCGCTGCCATGAAGCTTTGAACAATATCGAAGACGCTGCTGAAGCGTTTGTGCGTGCATCCGATGCGCGGCCCGAATGGGCTTGGCCTCTGCTGAAACTTTCAAATCTTCGCGTTCGCAGCAAGACCAATCCGGAACAGGGTTTGATTGCCACAGATCGTCTGCTCGAAACACTCTTCCAAGCACGTGAACGCGCGGAAGTCTACATGCTGAGATCGCAACTCTACGAGGTGAATGGGCAACGCGACAAAGCTATCGATGCTGCAGTTCGAAGCACCGAACTTGCGCCGGATTGGCAGTGGGCGGAGAATACCCTAACGCGGCTACGTGCACAAAAAACGCGCCAGGCTGGTACAGCCAAATCTGTATAAGGACAATGATTGTGGCAGGCGTACCTCCATTCGGGATCGGCAGAGTGTCTGATCAAACCCTCTCAAGTGCGACGGCAATCCCTTGCCCGACACCAATGCACATGGTGGCAAGTACACGTTTCGCGCCGCGCAGTTTGAGTTCCAGCGCGGCTGTGCCTGTGATGCGGGCACCGCTCATGCCAAGTGGATGACCCAGCGCAATGGCGCCGCCATTTGGATTGACGAACTCTGCATCATCGGCAATGCCAAGCGCCCGAAGCGTCGCGAGTCCCTGGGAGGCAAAGGCCTCGTTGAGTTCGATGATATCGAAATCTTTCGGCGAAATGCCAAGCCGGGCACAGAGCTTCACCGAGGCTGCGATCGGCCCGACACCCATGATACGGGGCGGTACACCAGCAGTTGCGCCACCGGCGATACGGGCAATCGGCGTCAGGCCATATTTCTTCGCGGCGGCTTCGGAAGCGACGATCAGCGCTGCCGCGCCGTCGTTGACGCCTGACGCATTGCCCGCTGTAACCGACCCGCCTTTGCGGAACGGCGTCGGGAGTTTCGCCAGTTGCTCGATTGTGGTTTGGGGACGCGGGTGTTCGTCCTGGTCAACAATGATTGCATCACCTTTTCGCTGCGGGATCGTGACCGGCGTGATTTCACGGGCGAGGCGTCCGTTCGCCATCGCCGCCCCGGCCTTTTGCTGGGATCGCACGGCAAAAGCATCCTGATCTGCACGCGATACATTGAAATCCTCGGCAACGTTCTCGCCAGTTTCCGGCATTGAATCGACGCCATATTCTTGCTGCATCAGTGGATTGATGAAACGCCAGCCGATCGTCGTGTCATGGATTTCCGCATGGCGCGAAAATGCACTCTCCGCTTTCGGCATTACGAAAGGGGCACGAGACATAGATTCGACACCGCCGGCGATCGCAAGTTCGATTTCGCCGGCCTTGACAGCACGGGCGGCGGTGATGACGGCATCCATACCCGAACCGCACAGGCGGTTCATGGTTGTTCCGGGGACGCTCACAGGAAGCCCGGCGAGTAGCAGCGCCATGCGCGCCACGTTGCGATTGTCTTCGCCAGCCTGGTTGGCGCAGCCGTAAATCACTTCGTCGATGGCTTCCCAGTCGACACCTTTATTGCGTTGGATCAGTGCCTTCAACGGAATTGCGCCAAGATCGTCAGCACGAACGGAGGCCAGGGCTCCGCCAAAGCGGCCAATCGGCGTGCGTATATAATCGCAGATGTAAACTTCGGTCATCAGGCGGCCTCATGCGCTTTCTTGGTCCGGGCATTGATGTCGCGGAGCACGGAGATTTCGACTGTCGTCGGGGCCGGAGTTTCCGTAACGGTCTCGGCAAAAAGAACAGGCCAGCCGCAATTCTCTTCAATCGTCGCCCGGATCACACCCGGATGGATCGACACAACCGTTAATTCCCTGGTTACAGCATCGGGCTCAAATATACATAGGTCGGTAATGACGCGTGTCGGGCCCTTGGTTTTCATCCCAAGCCGCGCCCGATGATTGCCGCCCTCTCCGTGCCCCATCGACGTGATGAAATCGAGATGGTCGACAAAACCACGCTTGTTGAGCGCCATGGTTATATAGATCTGGCCGCAATTGCTGGCGATTTCGGGTGCGCCGCCGCCACCCGGCAGGCGAACGTTCGGCTTGTCATAGTCGCCGACAACGGTTGTATTCAGATTGGCGAACCGGTCGATCTGCGCACCGCCGAGAAAGCCTGTGGTGATGCGTCCGCCCTGCAACCAGTAGCGAAACATCTCCGGGACTGAAACAGTGCACAAGGCGGTATCGCACAATTCACCATCGCCGATCGAAAGCGGCAGAACGTCTGGCTTCGTACCGATCGTGCCGCTTTCATAGATTAGAGTGATATCCGGTGCGTGGGTAAGCCTTGCAACATTGCAGGCTGCCGATGGCGCGCCGATGCCGACGAAACACACGTCATCATTGGTCAAAGCGCGGGCTGCAGCGATCGTCATCATCTCTGTTGGTGTAAATTCAATCGACATGACGATACTCCTTACGCTGCTTTTGCAGAACGCTTGCCGACATGGCGGGCGAAATCTTCGGGCTTTCCGCCACGAACATGCTCCTTGATCCAGGCGGTGAAACTATCGCGGTCACGGGCAATCCTGTCCCAGGCAATGTAAAAAGCGTTGGAGCGCGGATAATAGCCGTGCGCATAGGACGGAAACGCACCACCTGGCACATGAACAACCGAACTGACGGCCCACGTCGGCAGAACCACCGCGTTGGGCGACGGCGGATTCAGTTCATCAACGATTTCTTCGACCGTAACGATCGAGCGTTTGGCCGCAAGTACCGCTTCTTTTTGAACGCCGGAGATGCCTTCGATCAGCACATTGCCTTTGCGGTCCGCGCGCTGGGCGTGGATAATCGACACGTCAGGTCGAATGGACGGGACCGCCGCAAGAACTTCGCCGGTGAACGGGCAGGTGATTGATTTGATGTTCGGATTAACCTTCGCTAGATCCGCACCGATATAGCCGCGGAGCATGGCGAATGGCAGGTTTGCTGCCCCAGCCTCATAGGCGTTTGCCATGGCGGCGTGCGAATGCTCCTCGATTTCGAGCGGGCGTGGCCATTGGTTCTCGACTGCATCGCGAAAACGGTGCAACGAGCCAACCCCTGGATTGCCGCCCCAGGAGAATTTCATACCGCGTGCTGCGCCCACGCCGATCAACTGGTCGTAGATCAGATCTGGCGTCATCCGGATGAGAAAAAGCTCCTTGCGATCCTGCCGGATGATTTCGTGGCCAGCCGCATAAGGGATCAGGTGCGTGAACCCTTCCATTGCAATGGAATCGCCGTCCCTGACATTTTCTTCAATCGCTTCGGAAAGCGTGCAAATCCGCGCCACATTTCTCTCCCTGTCCCGAATTCCTCATCTTTTGATTAGTGCTTCATTGGCTCAAAGGTCAATTTATTTGTGCGTTATATGATTTTTGTTCGTATAACGCACAAAACGTGCCATATTTTGCCCATGCGAGACACAGACTTCATCAGCGGTTTTGCCAAGGGCCTCTCGGTAATCGAGGCATTCGACGCGGCAAATCCGCGTCTTTCAATCACGGATATCTCGAGGATCACCGGCCTCGAACGTGCAACCGCCCGGCGCTGTCTCTTGACCTTGGCGCAACTCGGCTATGCCGACTATGACGGCAAATTCTTCTCGCTGTCGCCGCGAATACTGCGTCTCGGCCATTCCTATCTCACATCCACGCCCCTGCCCCGCCTGCTGCAACCTTTTCTCGATCAACTGTCGGAAAAGACCGGCGAAAGCGCATCGGCTTCCGTCCTCGATGGTAATGAGATCGTCTATATCGCCCGGGCTTCGCATAAGCGGGTAATGTCGATCAATCTCAATCCCGGAAGCCGCCTGCCCGCCTATTGCTCGTCCATGGGGCGAGTCTTGCTTGCCGCGATGAATGAGGGCGATGCGAAGCGTGTTCTGGAGAATAGCAACCGCAAAGCGAATACGCCGAATACAAAAACGACGATTGCCGACTTGATGGCGGAGCTGCAACTGATACGCGAGCAGGGATATGCCGTCATCGATCAGGAATTGGAGATTGGTCTCTGCTCGATTGCCATCCCGGTGCGCAATATGCGGGGTACCACCATTGCCGCCCTTAACGTCGGTGCGCAGGCACCGAGGGTTACTGTTGATGAAATGGTCACAACCTATCTACCGGTGATGCAATCAACTCGCGATACGCTTGCGGGCTTATTGGTCTAGGTAGTTGATGCTTCTATTGCTGCCTCGCGGATAGTCTGCATCAGGATCATCAGTGGTAGTGACGGCGTTATGTCAGCACGCATCGTGAGACCTACCGGTCCGCGCGTTTCGCTTGTGTCTATCGGTAAAAGCGCCAAACTCCCATCGTCAACATCATCGGCGACGACGCCCGATGAGATAATCCAGACCGCGTTACTGGAGCGAACAAAGGCGCGGCCAAACGCGTCGGATACCGTCTCGATCTGGATAGGCGGAGTGGCCACCCCATTGGCGATGAGAAAGCGGTCGACGAAGGGCCGGATAATAGATGCCTTGGTTGGCATGAGAACGGGAAATTCGGCGAGAAGCGAAAAAATATCCTCTTGTGAATTCAAGAGCGGATGGCTGGCGCTGACGGCGAAAACCACCTGCTCGGAATAGAGATGTTCGAAGGAGAATCCCGTCATTTTCTCAGGGGCTGCAAGTCGGCCAACAACGAGATCGAGATCGCCAAGCCGAAGCTGCTCCAGCAGGACCGCGTTTTCGCCCGTAACAATCTTGATCCGGCTTTGTGTTTCCTCTTGCAGAAACAAACTGATGGCATGCGGCATCACGCGGGTGGACACGGTCGGTAAAGCGCCAATGCGGATGTGGACACCCTCCCCCGACCGTTCGTTGGAAACGGAATCAATGCCTTGGCGCAATGCCGTGATGGCAGCGCCGGCATGGCGCAGGAACACCTCGCCATAGCGCGTGATCCTGATGCCGCGGCCGTCGCGTTCGAATACGGCAACGCCTAGCTCGCTTTCCATTTCACGGATTGTTTTGGTGACAGCCGGTTGACTGATATGAAGAATAGCTGCCGCCTTCATCACGCTCTTCTGACGTGCGACTTCCAGAAAAGTTTGCAGGTGGCGAAACTTGATGCGGCTGTCGATCATGGCATTTCATAACCCATCAGTTAAGAGAATGCGATAAAATATCATTTTACCTAACCAGTTGGATAATCCAACGTGGTTTATTGAATGGGAGGCTTCTGTGCAATTCGTTTCGATCAACGGTGTAGCTCTGCACTACCAATTAATCGGCGCGCCGGAAGGCAAGCCTGTGCTGGTCTTTGCCAATTCGCTCGGGACCGACTTCCGTATCTGGCGCGATGTCATTCTGCGGCTCGTCGGCGATGTCGCCATCGTGACATATGACATGCGCGGACATGGTCTCTCGGATATTGGTACGACACCGTATTCCATTAATGATCACACCGCTGACATTGCAGGCCTCCTTGATTATCTCGAGGTCAGGAACGCGATTATCTGTGGCCTGTCGGTTGGCGGGCTGGTGGCACAAGGGCTCTATGCGGCGCGGCCGGATCTGGTGCGTGCACTTATCCTTTGCGATACTGCCCATAAGATCGGCTCGGCGGAGATGTGGACTGCACGCATCGTGGCGCTTGAGCAAGGGGGCATTGAAGCGATTGCGGATGGTGTGCTCGAAAAATGGTTCACTCCTCCCTTCCACAAGCAGCGTCGCGACGAACTTGCCGGGTATCGCAATATGCTGACCCGCCAGGCCATCGGAGGGTATATCGGGACGTGTGCTGCGTTGCGCGATGCCGATTTTACAACCGAAGCCTCGCGCATCACGGTCCCGACTATTTGCGTCGTCGGGGATCAGGATGGGTCGACGCCACCGGAAGTTGTGCTTTCGCTGGCGAAGCTCATTCCCCGTTCACGTTACGAGGTGATCAAGGATGCCGGACATATCCCATGCGTGGAGCAACCGGAAGCGCTGACGGCGGTGATACGAGCATTCATCGACGAGTTCCAACTTGGAGAGAAAGCATGACGCCTGCAGACGTTCCTTCCCATCGCTATGCCGAAGGCATGGCGACGCGGCGGATTGTCCTCGGCGACGCGCATGTCGATCGTGCAGAGGCAAACAAGACGGACTTTGACGAGCCATTTCAAGAGCTTATCACTGAAGCTGCTTGGGGTCATGTCTGGTCGCGGCCGGGCTGGACAAAGCGGCAGCGCTCGATTGTAACCATCGCGCTGTTGGCGGCATTGGGCCAGGACGAGGAACTGGTCATGCATATCAAGGCGACCGCCAACACGGGCGCGACCCAGGACGATATTTGCGAGGCGCTTCTGCACGTTGCAATCTACGCGGGTGTTCCAGCGGCCAACCATGCGATTAAACTGGCGAAGCAGGTCTATAAAGACCTAGCTGCGGCAGAAAAGACAGCCTGACGGGAGGCAGACAATGTCCAACAGGAAGCCGGAAACCGGCGCATTCTTTCAGCGGGACAGGCAGTGGCATCCGCCCGCCTATACGCCAGAGTACAAGACGAGCGTCGTGCGTTCGCCGCAGAGAGCGTTGATTTCATTTGACAATACGCTATCGGAGATCACCGGGCCGGTGTTCGGCCATTCGATGCTGGGCGAGCTCGACGCCGATCTTATCTACAATTATGCGAAGCCCGGCGAGAGCGCGATCGGGCAGCGCATTATTGTTCACGGCAGAGTTGTAGACGAGCGCGGCAAGGGTGTTGCCGGCGCACTCCTGGAATTCTGGCAGGCCAATGCCGGCGGACGCTACCGGCACAAGCGCGAGGGATATCTTGCGGCGCTCGATCCCAATTTTGGCGGGTGCGGTCGGACGATCACAGACGATGACGGCTACTACCGATTTCGCACGGTCAAGCCGGGCGCATACCCTTGGCCGAACGGCGTGAATGACTGGCGCCCGGCGCATATCCACTTCTCGGTTTTCGGCCATGGTTTCGCGCAGAGGTTGATCACCCAGATGTACTTCGAGGGCGATCCGATGATCTGGAACTGCCCGATCGTCAAATCCATTCCGGACAAGGCAGCGATAGAACAGCTCATCGCGGCGCTCGATATGAACAACACCATTCCGATGGATGCACGCGCCTATAAATTCGACATCGTGTTGCGCGGCCGCCGCTCGACCCTGTTCGAGAACCGCATGGAGGGCAACTGATGGTGCAACAATTGGGCTACCTCAAGGAAACGCCATCACAGACGGCCGGACCTTACGTCCACATCGGCTGCACGCCGAATTTTGCTGAGATTACAGGCGTTTACGAGAACGATCTTGGCATCTCCATGGTCAATGACAAGACACTGGGCGAGCGAATTAGCCTGCGAGGTCGGGTTTTCGACGGCACCGGAACGCCATTGCGTGACGCCTTGCTTGAGATATGGCAGGCCGACAGCAAGGGGCTTTACAACAGTCCATCCGAGTTGCGCGGGAGCGCCGATCCCAATTTTACCGGGTGGGGACGCTGTCCGACGGACATGGAAACGGCCGAATATCGCTTCGAAACCGTGAAGCCGGGACAGGTTCCCTTCAAGGACGGGCGTATGATGGCGCCGCATGTCACGGTCTGGATCGTGGCGCGGGGGATCAACATAGGGTTGCAGACGCGGATCTATTTCGACGACGAGAAAGAGGCGAATGACAAGGACCCGATCCTGCAACGTATCGAGCATCGCAATCGCGTCCCGACGCTGATCGCGAAACGCGATGGATCGAGCTATGTCTTTGATATCTATCTGCAAGGCGACAAGGAAACCATCTTTTTCGATGTATAGGCCATGAGTATTTCTCCTTTCGATCATCCATTTCTGTCCGGTTTGATCGGCGACGAAGAGGCAGCGCAATGGTTCTCGGCGGAGAGCGATATTGCGGCAATGCTTCAGTTCGAAATCGCTCTCGCCAAGGCGCAAGCTGCTGAAAATATTATAGAAAACGCGGCCGCCGAGGCGATCGAAAAGGCGTGCCGGGCTTTCTCGCCCGATATAGCCGCGCTCAAATCGGCGGTCGCATTGGACGGTGTCGTCATCCCGGAACTTATCCGGCAATTACGCGAGACTATTCCGTTAGAGCACCGCGCGTCCCTGCATCTCGGGGCGACCAGCCAGGACGTCATCGACACGGGCCTGATGATCCGGCTGAAGCCGGTAATGACACGCCTCGAAACCGGATTGTCCGATATCATCGCCGATCTGGATCAACTTGAAAAGACGTTTGGGAACAATGGCTTGATGGGGTATACCCGTATGCAGGCTGCCATTGCGATAACAGTCAGGGACCGTATCGAATCCTGGCGTGCGCCGCTGCTGCGTCATCGCAAGCGCTTGGACATATTGAAGCTCGATTTCCCGGTGATCCAGTTCGGCGGCGCGGCAGGAACGCTGGAGAAACTGGGGGATAAAGGACCAGCGGTTCGCAATCGAATGGCGGCGGTGCTTGGCCTTCACGATACGCCGCAATGGCACAGTCAGCGCGACATTCTCGTTGAGTTTGCTGACTTTTTATCGCTGATTTCCGGTTCGCTTGGCAAAATTGGCCAGGATATTGCACTACTGGCTCAAGGCTCGACCGAGCTCAAATTGAGCGGGGGCGGCAAGTCGTCGGCGATGCCGCACAAGCGAAATCCGGTCCTTGCTGAACTTCTGGTTGCGCTCGCCCGCTACAATGCCACGCAGGTTTCCGGCATGCACCACGCCTTGATCCACGAGCAGGAACGTTCGGGTGCCGCATGGACTTTGGAGTGGATGATATTGCCCTCCATGGTTGCAACGACAACGACCGCGCTGCGCTCGGCCAGCAAGTTGCTTGGTTCGATTGAGAGCCTTGGCAAGGCGTGATTTCAACCACACGCAACTAAAATGCAATTGAGAGTGGAAAATCTTGCGCCAGAATCGACATTTCTTACATAGGAATCGCTCGGTCTTGTGTGAGAATTGCATCTTTTCGTTTCATTCCTGCTTCGGAAACCGCGGGGCGTGTGCAATGTTCTGAAAAAGCAGTTTTCGATTGAGGGAGGAACCATGAAAAAGCTCATTCTGGCCGTCGCCGCATCAATTCTGATGAGTGCAGGTGCCTATGCCGAAGTCATCAAGATCGGCGTTGTCGGTCCCTTCTCGGGACCATTCGCAATTCAGGGCAAAAATTTCAAGGCGGGCATCGACGCCTACATTGCAACCCATGGTGACAAGATCGGCGAGAACACGATTGAAATCCTCTACCGGGATGTGCCGCAAGCCGACCCGGCCCAGTCCAAAGCGTTGGCGCAGGAACTGGTGGTCAAGGAAGGCGTGCAATATCTCGCCGGCTTTTATTTCACCCCGGACGCCATGGCGGTCACGCCGCTGCTCAAGCAGGCGAATGTGCCGATGGTCATCATGAACGCGGCGACGTCGGCCATCGTCACCAAGAGCCCGCTGGTTGTCCGCACTTCATTCACCACATGGCAGACCTCTGCGCCGATGGCGAAGATCGCGCGCGAACGCGGTGTGGAGAAGGCAATTACAGTCGTCAGCGATTACGGCCCGGGTGTCGATGCGGAGAACGCGTTCAAGACGACCTTCGAGAAAGAAGGCGGCAAGGTTGTCGAATCGATCCGCATGCCGCTGTCGACCAATGATTTCAGCCCGGTGATGCAGCGGGTGCGCAACTCCGGGGCACAGGCGGTTTTTGCCTTCCTGCCGTCGGGTCCAACCACGCTCGGGTTCGTCAAGGCCTATAACGAGAACGGCCTGAAGCAGGCGGGCATCCAGTTTCTCGCGCCGGGCGACCTGACACAGGAGTCGGATCTGCCGGCGATTGGCGATGCGGGCCTCGGCATCCTGACGACGTTCCATTATTCGCTGGCGCACAATTCACCCGAAAACAAGGCATTTGTCGCCGCCGCCCAGAAGGCGATCGGCAACCCGGCCGAGTTATCGTTCCCGGCCGTCAGCGCCTATGATGGCATGTATGTCATCAGCAAGATGATCGAAGCGACCGGCGGCAAGCAGGATGCGCAGAAGGCAGTCGATGCGGTCAAAGGCCTCACCTGGGAAAGCCCGCGCGGTCCGGTCTCCATCGATCCCGACACGCGCCACATAACCCAGAACATTTATCTGCGTGAAGTTTCGAAGGGTGCTGACGGCGTCTACTTCAACAAGGAAATCAAGACGTTTGAGAAGCAGCCGGATCCGGGATTGGCTGCTGCAAAGTAGTCCCAAAACCGGAATGATCTGATGCAGACGTTCTTCAGCATTGGCGTCGATGCCCTGGCCTACGGGATGATCCTGTTCGTCATCTCGATTGGCCTGTCGGTGACGATGGGCCTGATGCGGGTGATCAACCTCGCCCACGGCGCATTCGCCATGATCGGCGGCTATATCGCTTCCTATGCGGCGCGCGATCTCGGGCTTGGCTATGGCCTGGCGATCGTGATTGCCGTGCTTGGCACGATCATCATTGCCGTTCCGCTGGAACGTTTTCTCTACCGGCGGATTTATGGCGCACCGGAGCTGACGCAGGTGCTGATGACCATCGGCATCACCTTTTGCATTATCGGCCTTGCCAATTACGTGTTCGGTCCGACGCTGAAGACGATCCCCCTCCCCGCCGGACTGCAAGGTCCCGTCGATATCGGTTTCCGTACCATCGCGGCTCACAAGCTCTTTGCCATCGGCTGCGGTGTGGTTGTTGCGTTGGGGCTTTGGTATCTGATCGAGCGCACGTCCTTCGGTGTCAAACTGCGCGCCTCGGTGGACAATACGGCGATGGCGGCGGCGCTCGGCGTTCGCACCAAAATCGTCTATGCGGCAAGTTTCGCGCTTGCCGTTGGTCTTGCAGCCTTTGGCGGGGTGATCGGTGCGGAACTGCTGCCGGTCGAACCCTATTATGCCCTGCGCTACATGGTGACGTTTCTTGTCGTCGTTTCGGTCGGCGGTGCGGGTTCCATTTCCGGCGCGCTGATCGCCTGCCTGCTGCTCGGGGCCGTCGATACGACGGGACGCTATCTCGTGCCGGAATATGGTGAGTTCTTTTTCTATCTCGCGGTGATCGCCATCGTCTGGGTGTTTCCACGCGGTCTGATGGGAAGAGCCAAATGAGCGCAGAGGCATCTGTTACTGCAATGCCTGCCCAAAACAGGGGCTGGCAGCGCGACCTCATTGGCATCGCCGTCATATTGGTTGCGGCCATAGCCGGATACTTCCTGTTTCCCAACAATCTGGCGCTGCTGACGCGCATGATCGCGATCATGCTGCTGGTCCTGTCGCTCGATCTGGTGACCGGATATTGCGGTGTTGCGACGCTCGGTCATGCCGCACTCTTCGGCAGCGGCGCCTATGCGGCCGGAATCGCGGCGGCACATTTCGGGATCACCGAACCGATCACCATGATCGCCATCGGCGCAGTTGGCGGGGCTTTGGCGGGGCTGATTTCGGGCATCGTCATCCTGCGCGGACACGGCCTCGCCCAGCTTGTGCTGTCCATCGCCATCATCCATTTGTTCCACGAGGCGGCCAACAAGGCATCGGAATACACCGGGGGCAGCGATGGCCTCTCCGGCATCTCGCCCGATCCCGTCCTCGGAGTCTTCGAGTTCGATCTCTGGGGCCGCACCGCCTACGTCTTTGGTATCGTCCTGCTCCTCCTTGTATTCATACTCCTGCGCATTCTGGTCCGGTCACCCTTCGGCATGCTTTGTCGGGGTATCCGGCAGGATCCTGTTCGGGTCAGTGCAATGGGCGCCTCGGTCAAGCTCACCCTGATCAAGATGTATGTGATCTCGGGGTTGGTCGCGGGTGTCGGCGGCGCCTTCAATGCGGTATCGACACAGGTCGTCGGCCTCGACAGCCTGAGCTTCACCAATTCCGCCGAAGCGCTCGTCATGCTGGTTCTCGGTGGCGTGGGCTCGCTTTACGGAGCACTGATCGGCACGATAGCTTTTGTCTGGATCGAAGATCTGGTCTCTGCCGCCAACCCGTTCCATTGGCTGACGATCGTCGGCGCACTGCTGATTGCCGTGGTGTTGTTTGCGCCCAAGGGGCTTTATGGGACGGCCGCGACCCTCCTTGAGCGATACAGGCGGGGCGGCAAATGAGTCCACTCTTCGAGGTAGATCATCTCCAGAAGGCCTTTGGCGGGTTGAACGTTACGCGCGATGTCTCGCTGTCGCTGGGCAAGGGTGACCGCGTGGCGCTGATCGGCCCGAACGGCGCCGGGAAAACCACCTTCGTCAATCTGGTAACCGGCCATTTGCGTCCGGACTCCGGACAGGTCCTGATGGGCGGCGAAGACATTTCGCGATTCAATCCGATGAGGCGCGTGCGCGCCGGGTTGGTTCGCTCGTTTCAGGTGACACGGCTTTTTGCGGAGATGACCCCCGAAGAGCATGTCGCGCTGGCGATCCTGCAGCGGCAAGGAAAGTCCGGCCGAATGGCGGGTTCCTTTCAGGCCATGCCGGACGTGATGCGTGAAACCTATGAAACTCTGGAGACGCTCAATCTGACGGCACTCGGGCGGGTTCCGGTCAGCGAGATCGCCTATGGGCAACAGCGCCTTCTGGAAATTGCGCTGGCGCTGGCGCTTCGACCGAAGGTGCTGTTGCTCGACGAACCGGCCGCGGGCGTGCCGCACAGCGATACGTTCCTGATCGAGAATGCATTGGCGCAACTGCCGGCCGATCTCGCGGTGCTGATGATCGAGCATGACATGGATCTGGTTTTTCGGTTTGCCAAGAGGGTGATCGTGCTGGCGGCCGGTGAAATCATCTTCGACGGTCTTCCAGGCGATGCGACGAATGACGCGCGGGTACGCGAGGCCTATCTCGGAGGGTATGCCAATGGCAGCGCGGCTTGAAGTCAAAGGTCTGAGCGCCGGTTATGGCCCAACGCGGGTCCTCGAAGATATTTCCTTCACCGCCGAGGCTGGTGCGCGCATCGCGGTGCTTGGACGAAACGGCGTCGGCAAGACGACATTGTTTGCAACGCTGGCGGGGCAGACACGGCGCTATGACGGCACGATCAAACTCGGCGATGCGGACCTTACCCATATGGAAAGCTCTGCCCGGGCCTGGAGCGGGCTTGGCTTCGTACCGCAATCACGCAGTATCTTTCCATCGCTGACTGTCGAAGAGAATCTTTTCGTCGGGTTGAAGGGACGGCCGCGTAGTGCGTTGCAGGAGGCCTACGACATGTTCCCGCGACTCTACGAGCGGCGGGCGAATTCCGGGGCAAAGCTTTCCGGGGGCGAACAGCAGATGCTCTCGACCGCCCGCACCATTCTCGGCAAGCCGACTGTGCTGCTGCTCGACGAGCCCCTGGAGGGGCTGGCGCCCGTCATATGCGAGGAACTGATGGCGGCGTTTTCGCAACTCGCCTCGAGCGGCGAGATGACCATCCTGCTCGTCGAACAGCGCATCCAGAGCGCTCTCGATTTTGCCGAACGGGTGATCATTCTCGAACGCGGCCGCATCGTATGGGATGGTTCATCGGACCAACTGGCGGGCGATCGAGACACGGTCGATCAATTGCTCGGCGTGGCGAGCGTTCCGCGTTGATTTCGCCTCCACTGGAGGAATTGTGGAAAGAATGTGGCGGTGCAGGGGTGCTTCTCCACATCAGGTTGCATTCGATTGTGGATTGAAACAATCAACATATTGGAATAATTGACAAATTTCCTCCGGTTATTCCTTAGAATTCTTCTAATATATTGTTATTGCTTCGTTTTTCGCGACAGTCTATGACTCCCGCGGCCCCAAGGCGCGTCTCAAAGAGACGTCAATGGTTGGCCGAGGGTCTGATCTATGCTCGTTCCATTCCTGATAATGCTGCGTGAGGGCATCGAGGCGGCTCTGATCGTGGGCATTGTCGCGAGCTATCTGAAGCAGACTGGTCGAGGTGAATGGATGCCGGCGGTTTGGGTCGGGATTCTGCTTGCCATAGCGCTGTCGCTCTTCGTCGGAGCCGGGCTGCAGATGGTCAGTGCCGAGTTCCCCCAGAAGGCGCAGGAATTCTTCGAGGCCATTGTCGGGCTGGTTGCCGTCATCGTTTTGTCGTCGATGGTTTTCTGGATGCGCAAGGCGGCGCGCTCGATCAAATCGGAACTGCATCATTCGATCGACTCGGCTTTTTCGCATTCGACAGGACAGGCCCCCGCGCTGATCGCCATGGTGTTCTTCGCTGTGGCCCGTGAAGGGCTCGAATCGGTATTCTTCCTGCTCGCCATTTTCCAGCAGAGCACCAACAGCGATGCGCCGCTTGGCGCGCTTCTCGGCATTCTGGTGTCGATCGTGGTTGGCTATGGCATCTATATGGGCGGTATCCGCCTCAATCTGCGCCGGTTCTTCTTCTGGACGGGTCTTTTCATATTGGTGGTCGCTGCCGGGATATTGGCGGGCACATTGCGGCATTTCCACGAGGCGGGTGTCTGGAACAGTCTCCAGACGATTGTCATCGACCTGAGCGGCATCCTGCCGGTGAGCAGCCCATTGGGTACGTTGCTCTCCGGAATGTTCGGCTATCAGGATATGCCGACGCTGGGCGAAATCATCGTCTACGTCGCCTTCCTATCCATCAGCATCTTCATGTTCCTGCGACCAGCGGGCAGTCGCACAACTGCCGCCCAACCTTCCCATTGATCGCCACCTATTGACCGAAAGAAGTTTATATGACGCAAACCGCCGGCTCCAGTTCTCCCCGCCCTTCATCGCAAAAGCTGATGAAGCTGGCGGTTGCCGGGGCCGCCCTTCTCGTCGTTGCAGGCGGCGTGGCCTTCTACTATGCATCGAAAGGTTTGAAATCGGCGGGTTCAGGCGAGGCAATCACTGTCACGATCAACGACAGCGCATGCGATCCCAACGAGATTACGGTTCCGGCCGGGCGTTCGACCTTCACCATCGTCAACAAATCCAACCGCGCGCTTGAGTGGGAAATCCTCGACGGCGTGATGGTTCTGGAAGAGCGCGAGAATATCGTGCCGGGCTTTACCCAGACGATGCAGGCAAAACTCAAGGCCGGAACCTACGAGATCACCTGCGGCCTGCTCAACAATCCGCGTGGAACCTTGCACGTCACGCCATCTGCCGAGTCCGAAGCCGAGGCTGCGCGGCCGGCGCTGGTATCGTTTATCGGTCCGCTGGCCGAATTCCAGGTGTTCATGGTGATGCAGGCGAATTCGCTGGTGAAGGCGACGAAGGCTCTCGACGACGCAGTCAAGGCCGGCGATCTCGAGAAGGCGCGGGAATCCTACCAGAAGGCGCGTGCTCCCTACAAGCAGATCGAACCGATGGCTGACCTCTTTGCCGATCTCCACAATGCAATCGATCCGGTGGCGGATTATCTCGAAAAGCGCGAGGAGGATCCGGGGTTCACCGGCTTCCATCGCGTGGAATACGGTCTCTACGCCAAGAACAGCCTTGACGGGCTGGCGCCAGTCTCGGCGAAGCTACTGGCCGACGTGACGGCGCTGAAGGACCGGATACGCGGCCTGCGCATTCCGCCCGAGCAGATCGCCAAGGGCGCGGGGCGGCTTGTCGGGCAGATTGCCGATACGAAGATCGCCGCGGGTGAAGATCACTACGCGCAGACCGATCTTGCGGACTTCGAGGCCAATATTGCCGGGGTTTCACGAATGATGGCGCTCTTGAAGCCCGTTGCGGTGCAGGCCGCGCCACAGGTGGTGGCCGATATCGACAGCCGCCTGACAGAGACCAACGGCGCGTTGACTGCGCTCAAGGGTCCGGACGGTTATCCAGCCTACGACAAGGTGAACGCGGATAGCCGCAAGGCACTGGCGCAGAAGATGCAAGGGCTGGCCGAGGCGATCGGCAAGCTCAATGCGGCCGTAGGACTGGAGTAACGGCGATGACAACCAACGACAACAAACTGGTGACAACACGGCGCAACGTGCTTTTCGGTGTCGGTGCTGCAGGCAGCGCCCTGACCACCGGACTGACCACGGCACGGGCGGCGGAAAAGCAGGGCGGACAGGTCACCGATGCGCCCGTCAGCGACAAGACGCAGGAGCGTCAGTCATTCTACGGTCTGCATCAGGCGGGCATCGTCACACCGCGCCCGGCGGCGGGCATGATCGCCTCGTTTCACGTACTGGCGAAAACGCCTGCAGACGTGGAGCGGCTGTTCCGGACGCTGTCGAGCCGCATCGCCTTCCTGATGCAAGGCGGCACGCCGCCAGAACTGGACGACAAGCTGCCACCGGCAGATTCAGGACTGCTGGGGCCGGTGATTCCGCCTGACAATCTGACGATTACTGTTTCGCTCGGTTCTTCGTTCTTCGATGACCGCTATTGGCTGGCGCCGCACAAACCTGCGCGTCTTTCGCGCATGAAGGCCTTCCGCAATGATGCGCTGGATGCCGATTTGTGCCACGGCGACCTGGCGTTGCAGATCAGCTCTAACACGCCGGACACGAACATCCACGCCCTGCGCGACGTCCTGAAAAACCTGCCCGATCTGATGGTGCTTCGCTGGAAACAGGAAGGCTCGGTGCCTGTCCTGCCGCCGAAACCGGACGGAACTCATGAAAGCGCGCGCAATTTCCTCGGCTTCCGGGACGGTTCGGCCAATCCCGATGCCAACAATGCTGCGCTGATGGACAAAATCGTCTGGGTACCGGAAAACGGCGCGGAGCCCGCATGGACGCGCGGCGGATCCTATCAGGCGGTGCGCATCATCCGTAATTTCGTCGAACGCTGGGACCGCACGCCGCTCGGCGAGCAGGAGCGCATCATCGGCCGCAAGAAGGCGACGGGCGCACCGCATGGCGGCGGAAGTACCGAGCACGATGTGCCTGACTATTCCAAGGATCCGGAAGGGACGATAACGCCGCTCGACGCGCATATAAGGCTTGCCAATTTTCGCACGCAGGCCTCCGAAGCAAACCTCATTCTTCGCCGCCCCTTCAACTATTCGAACGGGGTGAGCAAATCCGGCCAGCTCGAACAGGGGCTCCTGTTCATCTGCTATCAGGCGGATCTGGAGAAGGGCTTCATCACGGTGCAGCGCCAGCTCGATGGCGAGCCGCTCGAGGAATACATCAAGCCGATTGGCGGCGGCTTTTTCTTCACGCCACCCGGACCGCAGGACGAAAGCGATTTTGTCGGCCGGACATTATTGGAAGCAGCGGGTCACGACGTGGTCCGCAAATCTTAAGGGGACTAAGGATGAAACTCAAACTTGTACTATCTGCCAGCCTGTTGGCACTTGCAGCCGCGGCTTTGCCGCGAATGGCAAATGCCGAGGTTGCACCGCTCGATCTCGTTCAACCAATTGCCGACTACAAGATCTACGTGTCGGAGCACGCTGAAAAACTCGTCGCTGATACCAAAGTATTCACCGACGCGGTCAAGGCGGGCGATGTGGACAAGGCCAAGTCGCTCTTCGGTTCCACGCGCATGAGCTACGAAGCGATCGAGCCGATCGCAGAGTTGTTCAGCGATCTCGACGGCTCGATCGATTCACGCGCCGACGACCATGAAAAGGCGGAGAAGGATCCGGAGTTCACCGGTTTCCACCGTATCGAATACGGCCTCTTTTCAGAAAACAGCACCAAGGACCTCGGACCATTCGCCGACAAGCTGATGGCCGACGTGACCGAGCTCAACAAGCGCATTACAGATTTGACGCTGCCACCCGAGAAGGTTGTCGGTGGTGCGGCCGTGCTTATGGAAGAAGTTGCGGCGACCAAGATTTCCGGTGAAGAAGATCGCTACAGCCACACCGATCTTTGGGACTTCAAGGCGAACTTCGATGGCTCGCGCAAGATTTTCGATCTTGTGCGTCCGCTGGTCGAAAAGGAAGACAGCGCCTTCGTGACCAAGGTATCGGGCAATTTCGACAAGGTCGATACGACGTTGGCCAAGTACAAGACGGCCGACGGCTATGAGCTCTATGACAAGCTCACCGAAGATGACCGTGCCGTGTTGGCTGCTGCCGTGAATACGCTCGCCGAAGACCTGTCGACGCTGCGCGGGAAGCTGGGTCTGAACTAAGCCTTTTGATTTCTTCACCCTGATGGGCATCTGATGCGGTTTTCTACGCTTCCGGTGCTCACGGACCAATAAGTCCGCTGCGCTCCGGTTCTCGAAAAACCACACCAGCTGACTCATCAGGCTGAATTCTCAAAACGCTACTACGCCACCTTTGCAACCCGGCTCGATCGTTCCGATCGGGCCGGGTTTTTTGGTGCGGCGGTCATAGGTTCAAGAGCCGGCTCCAAGAGTGCCGCCTCTTCCCCTCCCCCTTGTGGGAGGGAGGCTGCGCAGCAGCAGGGACGGGTCTCTTAAGCCTGACGGCGACCAAATATCTAGAAAGGGCCCCTCCCCGGCCCTGCGGTCCGCCCCTCCCCACAAGGGGGAGGGTCAAGAACCTGCGGTCTGCAGGACCCTCCCCTCCCCTTTTCCTGTGCACCCCAAACCACCCCTTGCAAATTTACGATTTATTAAATATCGTAATTTCAGTAATTACTGAAATCACAGTTGCAACGGGATAAACCGATGAATCTGCCGCCACTCGTTCAATCCTTCGTTCTGCACTTCGGCGAAATGGGGAGCCGGTGGGGCATCAACCGCACTGTCGGCCAGATCTATGCGCTGCTTTATGTCTCGCCCGATCCGCTCAATGCCGAGCAGATCGTCGATGCGCTGGGAATTTCCCGCTCGAATGTGTCGATGAGCTTGCGCGAGTTGCAGGCATGGAACCTTGTCCTGCTTAAACATCTTCCCGACGATCGCCGCGATTTCTTCACGACGCCGGACGATGTCTGGCAGATTCTACGCACACTTGCAGAGGAACGAAAGAAACGCGAAGTCGACCCGACACTGTCTGTTTTGCGCGAAATCCTGATGCAGCAGCCGGCAAGCGACGCAGAACGCCACGCGCAGGCACGGATGGGCGAGATGCACAGCCTCATCGAGCAACTGACTAATTGGTACGACGACGTCAAGAAACTTGAGACGGACCGCTTGGCGACCCTATTGACGCTGGGTGCGAAAGTCACAAGACTGCTGGAGGCGAAGGACAAGATCGTATCCCTCGGCAGGTCGAAGCGTTCTCCCGAGAAGGGTTGAAGTGATGGCACCGGCAGCACATTCGTCCTCGATAGCGCTCCGCACGCAGAGTGATTTTGTGAACGACAGTGCAACGCTGCGGTCCGCGTCATCAAATTTAGTGGAAAAATCCGCGAGTTCTCCTGACGCTGCACGCGCCGAGAGGGTGGCGCCCATTGTTCAGGTGCTCGCATCGCTGTTGTGGTTGCCGCAGGCTTTGCTCCTCGCTACAGGTGTGGGCAGCATCGTTGCCGGCAAAGGAATGGCGAATATCTACTGGCTGGTTCTTGGCGTCGTTGTGATTGGCGTGTTCCGGGCACTGCTCGATGCGTTTGGAAGCCGGCTCGCTTTTCGTGCCGCCCGCACCGTGTTGACCACGAAACGCGACAAGGCTGTGGCAGCGCTGACCCGGCGCTCGCCGCTGGATATGGAACGACCCGCTTCCGGCTTCGCGGCGAGTGTGCTCGCTGAGCAGGCAGAGGCCATCGTACCCTATCTTTCGCGCTTTCGCCCGGCGCGGCTGAAGGCAACGATTGTTCCCGTTGCTATTATGCTTTGTGTCCTGCCGTTGTCCTGGGTGGTAGCTATAGTCCTGTTAGTTTCCGCTCCTCTGATTCCGGTTTTCATGGCGCTGATCGGCTGGCGTGCCAAAGCGGCGAGCGAGAAACAGCTTGTCGAAATGGGCGGCATGAATGCGTTCCTGCTCGACCGGCTGCGCGGTTTGGGCACCATCCGTTCACTGGACGCCGTGGATTTGACCGCGCATCGCCTGCGCGACAATGCGCAATCGCTGCGGGTACGCACGATGGCGGTGCTTAAAATAGCGTTTCTGTCATCCGCGGTGCTTGAGCTGTTTGCGGCACTAGGTGTTGCCATGGTCGCCGTCTATGTTGGTTTCCACCTGCTCGGCCAGTTGAATTTCGGTGCCTGGGGCGGGCGTTTGAGCCTGACCGAAGGCCTGTTCATTCTTTTGCTTGCACCGGCTTTCTTCGAGCCGCTGCGTGAATTGTCCTCGGTCTGGCACGACCGGGCTGCGGGCGAGGCCGCGATCGAAGCCCTGGACAAGCTGTCCGATGATGGCGTTGTCATGCCGGGTGCCGACAAGGGCGCTACGCAGACAATTGCGATCCATGCGGCAGTTCCAGGCGTCCAGGTTGGAAAGATCACATTCCACTACAAGGGCAATGGCTCTGCGGTTTTTGACCAATTCAGCCTCGATGTTTTGCCGGCTGAGCACATTGCGCTGCTGGGTCCAAGCGGCTCGGGAAAATCCACGCTTCTCGCTTTGATCGCCGGACTCGCGCCTTGTGAAAGCGGACGGATCGCAGTTGGAAACATTCCCCTCACGCCGGCCACGGCGGCGGAGCTTCGGACAGGCATTGCCTGGGTCGGACAGAAGCCGCATATTTTCGCTGGTACGGTTGCGGACAATGTAGCGCTGGGCCGCCCGGAAATCGGATCCGATGAGATAGGAGCCGCGCTCGGCAAGGCGGCCCTGCAGGACGTGGCCAATGCGCATGCAAACGCGCCGATCGGTGAAGGCGGATCGGGCCTTTCCGGCGGGGAAACCTTAAGGCTTGCTTTGGCGCGCGCGGCTGCCAATCCGGATGCAGGGCTGATCCTCGCGGATGAACCGACCGCACATCTCGATACGAGCACAGCCAATGAAATCATGGATAGCCTGCTGAGAATCGCAGCCGGCAAGACGCTCATCGTCGCGACGCACGATCCTGTCCTGGCAAGCCGCATGGACAGAGTTGTCATCCTGCCGTCTCAAACACCGCAGGAGGGGTTGTGATGGCCCTGTGGAGCGCATTCAGACCCATATTGGCGCTATTCCTCACTGAGTGGCGCGCCGCGCTTCTGGCGGGCGCTCTGCTGGCGGCGGCAACAGTGCTCGCCGGTATCGCCCTGCTTGGCCTTTCCGGCTGGTTCATTACCGCCACGGCAATAGCGGGGCTGTCGTCAGCCACTGCATTCGCTTTCGATGTTTTTGCGCCCGCCGCAGCGATCCGTTTTCTGGCTCTCGCCCGCACCGCCGCACGCTACGGCGAACGCCTGACCACGCACGACGCAACGCTTGGTGTGCTGGCGGGATTGCGCGCAGAAGTTTTCCGCAATTGGGCTCAACGCCGAGCGGCGCAGAGGCTGTTGAAGCGTCCGGCAAGGCTGCTGTTTCGCCTGACTGCCGATATCGATGCTCTCGATTCGCTTTATCTGCGCATTCTCGTCCCCGCGGCCGTCGCGCTTTGCACGGCGCTCGCCATTGCTGCCGCTCTCGGGCTCATGCATCCGCTGTTGGGTCTTGCCGCAGGATCGTGGCTGCTGTTGACCGGGTTCGGCATTCCGCTCATCGCTGCGCGCTTCGCCGCAAAACCATCGCGCCGCCGCGCTCATGCCTTGGAGACCCTGCGCTCGCGCACGATCGATCTTGTCGCCGGGCAAATCGACCTGGTCATGGCCGGACGGCTGGACGCCCAGCGGAATGCGATCATGGCTTCCGATCGTCGCCTTTCGCAAACGGATGATGCACTGAATCGTATCGAGATGTTTGTCACAGCCGGTTTCGGCATAGCCTCGGCAATCCTGCTCGGCGGCACTCTTTATGCGGTCGCTCTATTGGCCAGTGGTGGCGTGATCGGTGGGCCGGTTGCGGCCCTCGGTCTGCTGATCGCGCTGGCAGCACTGGAACCCTTTGCCGGGCTGCGCCGCGGCGCGGTTGAACTCGGGCGCACTGTGCTTGCCGCAAAGCGCATCGGTCCGAACATCGCCCCCCTCCCCTCCCCCGAACCACCGGTTTCTCCACGAGGTGAACTGGCGGTTGAACTCAAGGACGTTTCGGTCTGCTACGATGGCTCACCCCTCCCGACGCTTCGGCATCTGTCACTGTCGCTTGTTCGCGGTGAACGCCTCGCACTTGTCGGGGCGAGCGGTGCCGGCAAGTCCACACTGCTGGCACTGATCGCTGGCGAGATCGCAGCTAAAGTGGGCAGCGTCGCATGCCTCCCCGCTACCCTTCTGACACAGAGAACAGAGCTCTTTCAGGACAGTCTGCGTGACAATCTCCGGCTTGCCGATCGAGGTGCCGACGATACGCGTCTTCTCGACGTTCTTGCTACAGCAGGCCTTGGACAGTTCGTCGCCGCCCTGCCGGCAGGTCTGGATACCATGCTTGGCGAAGGCGGGTTTGGGATTTCCGGCGGTCAGGCCCGCCGTTTGGCGCTGGCGCGGCTGCTTTTGCGCGACACGCCTCTCTGGCTGCTGGATGAGCCGACCGAGGGTCTCGACGGAGATACAGCCCGTGACGTGCTTCAGCGCCTTCGAGCACAGATGCAAGGCCGTTCTGTCGTCATCGCCACGCATATCAGGCGGGAGGCGATGATCGCCGACCGGCTGCTGGTTCTCGAACGCGGGCGCGTCGTTGGCGCGCCGCGATGCGGAGAACAGGAATTCGACGCTGCCCTCGCCGCGCTGCGGCCGGACTGAGACAAGACCGAGGCAGAATTTATTCGGCGTTCACTCCAGGTGAAGGCCGCTAACAGGGGGCCGGAACGATCCGGCAGAAGCAATGGAACTCGATATCGTGGCGCTGTCGCGCCTGCAATTTGCGATCACAGCTCTCTACCACTTTCTCTTCGTGCCCTTGACGCTTGGACTGTCCGTCCTTCTGGCGATCATGGAGACGGTCTATGTGATGACCGGCCGCGTCATCTGGCGCCAGATGACCAAATTCTGGGGCGTACTATTCGGTATCAATTTTGCCCTCGGTGTCGCCACCGGCATAGTCATGGAATTTCAGTTCGGCATGAACTGGAGCTATTACAGCCACTATGTCGGCGATATTTTCGGCGCACCGCTGGCGATCGAAGGACTGATGGCGTTCTTCCTTGAGGCAACGTTCGTCGGGCTGTTCTTCTTCGGTTGGGACAAGCTTTCCAAGGTCGGACATCTGGCGGCGACCTGGGCGGTGGCAGCGGGATCGAATTTCTCGGCGCTGTGGATACTCATCGCCAACGGCTGGATGCAAAACCCTGTGGGTTCCGCCTTCAATCCGCAGACGATGCGCATGGAAGTCGTTGATTTTTATGAGGTTTTGTTCAATCCAGTCGCGCAGGCGAAGTTTGTACACACCGTGTCTGCGGGTTACGTCACGGCATCGATTTTCGTACTCGGTGTCTCGGCCTGGTATGCCCTCAAAGGCAGGCACATCGAGATCGCCAAGCGCTCAATGACTGTTGCTGCTTCGTTTGGCCTTGCCTCGGCGCTTTCGGTCGTGGTTCTCGGCGACGAGAGCGGCTATCTCTCCACCGAACACCAGAAAATGAAACTCGCCTCGATCGAGGCGATGTGGAAGACCGAGCCTGCCCCGGCTGCGTTCACGGCTTTTGGGTTTCCCGACCAGGAAGCACGCGAGACGCACTATGCCGTGCACATCCCCTGGGTCATGGGGCTGATCGGCACGCGGTCGCTGACGACGGTCATTCCCGGCATCGAAGAACTGGTCGACCATGCTAGATCGAGGATACGCCAGGGTTTGATTGCCTATGATGCGCTCCAGCGCATACGGGAGGCAGGCAGCACGACGACTGTCCCGGCCGAGGTGCGCGAGGCATTCGAAGCGAATGGCGCCGATCTCGGATACGCGCTTCTGTTGAAACGCTATGTGGACGATCCGCGGCAAGCCACCGACGACCAGATCGAGAAGGCAGCATGGGACACTGTGCCAAATGTACCCACGCTGTTCTGGTCGTTCCGCATCATGGTCGGGCTCGGTATATTCTTTATCCTTCTCACGGCGACATTCTTCATCCTGTCCATACGGCGCAAGATCGATGCCTATCCCTGGCTGCTGCGTATCGCGGTGTTTGCGATCCCCCTCCCCTGGGTTGCCGCGGAGCTTGGCTGGGTCGTTGCGGAGTTTGGCCGGCAACCCTGGGTCATCGAGGGCGTGTTGCCGACGGCCGCTGCGGTTTCCAATCTGGGTGCAACGTCGCTGCTTATCACCATCGGAGGTTTCGTCGTGATCTACACAACGCTCTTCATCGTCGAGATGGGCCTGATGCTGAAAGCAATCGCCAAGGGACCGGAACCCGACTTCGAGCCGGAAGCGAAGCTGATTTCCCCTAATATCGTGCCAGCGGAGTAAACGATCATGATCCTCAGCGAACTTCTCGACTACGATACCCTGCGGATGATCTGGTGGCTGCTGATCGGCGTCCTCCTGATCGGGTTCGCCATCACCGATGGTTTCGATCTCGGCACCGGTACGCTGCTGCCGTTCGTGGCAAAAACCGATATGGAACGGCGCATCGTCATCAATACGATTGGTCCGATCTGGGAAGGCAACCAGGTCTGGCTCATTGTTGGCGGGGGTGCGATCTTCGCGGCCTGGCCGCCGCTCTATGCGGTGTCCTTCTCGGGCTTTTATCTCGCCATGTTCATCATACTGGCATCGCTTATCCTGCGCCCCGTCGGCTTCAAGTACAGGTCGAAGCGGGATAGCGATACCTGGCGTGCTGCCTGGGATTGCGCCTTGTTCATCGGCGGCTTTGTGCCGGCGCTGATTTTCGGTGTGGCCATGGGCAATATCTTGCAGGGCGTTCCCTTCCGTTTCAACAACGATCTTCGCATCTTCTACGAAGGCTCGTTCTTCGGCCTGCTGAACCCGTTCGCGCTGCTGTGCGGTCTCCTCTCGGTGGCCATGCTGGTCATGCATGGCGGTGCATGGCTCGTGTTGAAGACTTCAGGACCCGTGGCGGAGCGTGCCCGCGGATATGGCAGTGGTGCAGCGCTGATCACGATCGGTCTGTTCGGCCTTGCCGGGCTGTGGGTATGGGCCGGAGACGGCGGTTACCGCATAACCAGCCCTGTCGACCCTACAGGCGTATCGAACCCGCTTATGAAAACTGTCATTGAAGAAAGCGGTGCATGGTTTGCCAATTATGGCAGCTATCCGGTGCTTCTGCTGGCCCCGATCTTCGGCTTCATTGGCGCAGCTGGCGCGCTTGTCGGGCTGAGGGCAAGGTGGGAGATCGCGACGATCCTTTCGAGCGCGCTGTCTATCTTCGGCATCATCTCGACAGTGGGCGTCTCGATGTTTCCGTTTATACTCCCGTCCTCTCTCGATCCGAGGTCCAGCCTGACCGTGTGGGACGCATCGTCCAGCCATTTGACCCTGTTCATCATGCTGGTCGTCACGGTGATTTTCATTCCGCTGATCGTCGCCTATACGAGCTGGGTCTATCACGTGCTCTGGGGCAAGGTCGATGAAGATGCAATCAACGACGAGAGCGGTCACGCCTACTAACGAAAGGACAAGGACATGTGGTATTTCGCCTGGCTTCTCGGATTGCCCTTCGCCGCCGCCTTCGCTGTACTGAATGCGATGTGGTACGAACTGGTGGAAGACGATAAATCCCGCAAGAACGCGGCAGAGGAGTAGTTTTATAGGCAGCCCTCGCCGCATGATCCGCCGATATTTACTGCGGTAAAATTGGCGGATTTATCGAGCAAAAACAAATCCCGTACTACTCTGGGATTCATCTATCGAAACAGGGATTGTGCAGTAAAGTTGTTAGCTTCACGCGCGTTAACCTTTTGTTAACCTAAAAATTCTTGCCGGATCAATCGAATCGGAGCTTAATAGCGGTTCTTAAAAGGATTGCTTTGAAAAAGCGCTATTAGAGGTTTCGATTCCGATGAACATCGCAATGCCTCTGCCAAAGTTCGAGTTCGATGACAAGATCCTCGATCAGGGTGCGGAGATTTCTCGCCGGCTGAATCAGCTTCGGATGGAAAAATTTCCACCGAATGCGAAGAAGACATTGCGGCAGTTCTCCATGGCCGAGGTAGCCCACTATCTTGGCGTGACGCAGAATAATCTCAAGCGCCTGCACCTCGAAGGAAAAGGTCCGGTCCCTGCCCAGGTATCGTCAGGTCGCCGTTCCTATACTGCTGAGCAGATGCTGGAGCTGCGGCATTATCTCGACCGCAACGGCCGCACGGAAGTGAAGAAGTATGTGCCGCACCGCAAGCAGGGCGACAAGCTGCAGGTTATCGCTGTCGTCAACTTCAAGGGCGGATCGGGCAAGACGACGACAGCGGCGCATCTCTCGCAATATCTGGCGCTGACCGGCCACCGCATCCTTGCCATCGATCTCGATCCACAAGCCTCGCTGTCGGCGCTGCACGGGTTCCAGCCGGAGCTCGACCGGAACCTGTCGCTTTACGAAGCTATCCGTTACGACGACGAGCGCAGGCCCATATCGGAAGTGATTCTTCCTACCAATTTTCCTGGCCTCGACATCATTCCTGCCAATCTCGAATTGCAGGAATATGAGTACGACACGCCGCTTGCCATGCAGGACAAAGTTTCGCGCGAGGGCAGGCAGTTCTTCACCCGTATCGCCAGTGCGCTCGAGGAAGTAGACGGCCGCTACGATGTTGTGGTCATCGATTGCCCGCCGCAACTGGGCTATCTGACACTGACGGCCATGTCGGCTGCGACATCCGTATTGATCACCGTGCATCCGCAGATGCTCGACCTCATGTCGATGTCGCAATTCCTGCTGATGCTTGGTGGCATCCTCAAGACGGTCAAACAAGCCGGAGCACGTGTTGAACTCGATTGGTTCCGCTATCTTATCACACGCTATGAGCCGATGGATATCCCGCAAGCGCAGATGGTCGGGTTCATGCAGTCCATGCTGGCGGAGGAGATCCTTACCAATCCAATGCTGAAATCGACGGCGGTGTCGGATGCGGGCCTGACCAAGCAGACACTCTACGAAGTCGAGAAAACGAGCTTCACGCGCACGACCTATGAACGCGCTATTGAATCGCTGGACGCTGTGAATTCAGAAATTACAGCCCTCGTTCACAGAGCGTGGGGGCGCTGATATGACAAGCAGGTTTACGGCGGTAAAAACGATGCATTTTGCCTGTGAAATCAGTTTCTTAATCCGAAACGGGAGCAGATAGATGGCCCGTAAAGACATTTTTAGCAGCGTGATGAACCCGGCGCCGGCAAAGCCAGAGCGCAATGACGCATTGTCCTATGTCGTCAGCGGTGCTTCGCGTTCGATCAAGAGTTCGTTCGAAGAACTCGCCAAAGGCAGCGTTGTCGAACTCGACCCGGAACTCATCGACGGTTCTTTCGTATCGGACCGGATCGACGATGACGACGAGGCTTTTCAGGAACTGTTGGTCGCCGTGAAGGAGCGGGGCCAGGACTCGCCCATACTGGTGCGTCCCCATCCCGCCGTTTCGGGCCGTTATCAGGTAGTTTTCGGACATCGCCGCGTCAAAGTCGCCAGACAGCTCGGACGACAGGTTCGTGCCGTCGTCAAGCCAATGGCCGATCAGGACCATGTGATTGCTCAGGGCCAGGAGAACGCTGCCCGATCGAACCTGTCCTTCATCGAACGCACATTGTTTGCCAAGCGTCTCGCCGACCTCGGCTACGATCAGTCTGTCATCAAGTCTGCGCTTGCCCTGGATGCCACGACATTTTCGAAGATGCAGTCGGTCGCGGCTTATGTTCCCGAGGCGATCATACTCGCGATCGGCTCGGCCAGGGCGACCGGGCGGGACCGTTGGTGGCAGCTGTCGAAGCTGTTGCAGGTACCGGGCAACGCCGAGAAGGCGGCAGACTTTACAAGATCGGATGATTTCGCTGCCGAGACCGGTGACGCACGGTTCACTTTGCTGTCGGACTTCCTGGTAAAATCGAAGCGGCCGGCGAAGGCTGCGGCGCCGGCGGCCAAAGCCTGGGCGGCACAGGACAAATCCGTGAAGGTGGAAATCAAGGATAGCGGCAAGGCATTCACATTGGCTTTGAAGGCGAAGAATGCCTCACGCTTCGGCGCATACATTGCAGACAACCTCGACGAGCTCTATCGGGCTTTCCAGGGGTCGCAAGCAACCAAAACAGGAGATTAATCCGCAAAAGAAAAAAGCCCACCTCAACATTGCTGTCTCGGAAGGCTTCTCTCATATCTCTAGCAGGATCGAGAATCGCATTTCCCCGAATCAGTGTCAAGACTTTTTGACGTCGTTTTGGCGAGTGGACTTCTTTTGCCTTTAGAAAGGTGAAAGACAATGCAGACGGGGAATGCATTCACGACGCCCTTCGGGCGGCGGTCACTGTCGCTTGGCATGCTGGCAACGCAGGCACAGGCGCAGGAGATCGATCCGGAAGCGTCGATCGACAAATGGAAGCTGTTTCGCAGCCTGTGTGAGGCGAGGGCGCTGATCGGGATCTCCGATCGGGCGCTCGTCGTTTTGAACGCGCTTTTGACATTCTATCCACAGACGGAGCTCTGTGAGGCCAATGGCCTCGTGGTGTTTCCATCAAATGTGCAACTTTCGCTGCGCGCGCATGGAATGGCGCCGGCGACGCTACGGCGGCATTTGAGTGCGCTGGTGGAAACCGGGCTGATCTTTCGCAAGGACAGCCCCAATGGCAAGCGCTACGCCCGTAAGGCGAGGGCAGGGGAGGGCGGCGAGGCATTCGGCTTCTCATTGGCACCATTGGTCTCACGTGCGGCTGAATTTGAAGCTTTAGCCGAACAGGTGCGTTCGGAGCGGCTGCAACTGAAGCTGATGAAGGAGCGCGTCACGCTGCTGCGCCGTGATGTCGTCAAGCTGATCGAACTTGGCTTTGAGGAACTGTCACACATCGACTGGAGCGCCCAATACTCACGGTTTCGTGCGGTCATCGACGACATTCCGCGCCAGGCAACGATTGACGATCTGGAACCAGCTGTCGATGGACTGGAATGTCTCCAGCTGGAGATATCCAATCTATTGGAAGATAAGCTTAATTCTCAAAAAACAAGCGCCAAAGAGTCTCATTCTGAGCGCCACAAACATAATTCAAATACCCAATCCACTTCTGATCTTGAACCCGGCTTTAGAGAAACCCAAGGGGCAAAAACTGCACCAGAATCTGGAAACGAGGAGACTATTGCGACACGGGGCGATGAAACAATTACCATCCACTTGGAGAGGGGAGGGGGGGATGGTGCAGATGCCGGGCTCCACAACGTCAAACCAGTTCCGCTTGGTCTTGTGCGCCAAGCTTGTCCGCAAATCGCGGGCTATGCGAGGAGCGGTATCACAAACTGGCCGGATCTGATGGCGGCGGCCGTAGTCGTCCGCTCGATGCTTGGCGTCAGCCCCTCGGCGTACGAGGAAGCCTGCGAGATCCTGGGACAGGAAAATGCTGCAATCGCCATCGCGTGTATCCTCGAACGCGCCGAGCAGATCAATTCCGCCGGCGGCTATTTGAGGTCCCTCACCGAAAAGGCGGCAAAAGGCGAGTTCTCGGTCTGGCCGATGGTGCTTGCGCAACTTAGAGCGAACGGCTCGCACGTCCGGTTAGTCGCGGCGAAATGAGCCACATTTGCGATTTCGAGGTCGCAAAGATATCGTCGACGAAACCATGGGCCGGCCAAGACGAGCTTCATAGCTAAAAAGATTTAGGTGATTATGAAGTCCAGTGAACAGAACTTAATTGGTAATTAGGTGCGGTATGAAGAAAAATATTAACCTAAACAGGACCTTAATGGAAACTCGTTTGCCAATCAGGAAGTGAGGGTCAGCACATCGACAAAGGCACGATGATTTTGCCATTGGGTAAGGGTGTTCCTGTCTATTTTCCGTGGACCATCAGCAACGCAAAGATTAAGTGGCGGCTCGCGAGCGAGCCGCTCTAAAGAAGACCTTGAAGCGCCGACGGTTTTAACCGACAAACATCTCGCGCAACCGAGCCAGCATGCCCCGCCTTGTCCCTGTAGGCACGAGCCGACGGATGTAATAGGCAGCTGTCGCGGCATTTACTGTCGCGCCGAAATGGCAATAGCAAATGACATTGTGCAACTGGCGGTCAGACAGTTCGAAGAACCGTTTGGCTTCCCCATAGCTGTCGTTTTCCAATCCGGCGGCGCGCAGGACAGGATCGTCGAACGCCACCGAGATGGGTGAGCCCTCACCACGCATGGTCGAGCGCTGACTGGCAGGTTGATATTCCGTCTGATGCAACGTCGAGAGGCGCCGCTCGGGATTCTGTTCAAGGAGCGCTGCCCAGCGCTCGAGACGTTGGCTTTTTGACAGGGTTTGGCGAGGGTAGTCCTGATCGACCTCGGCGACGATCTGCAGTTGTTCAAGGGCATGATGCTTCATTTTGGCCTCCTATTCTGACAATAGTTGGTCCGCCCATAATACCCCGAGGACAAAAGTGACTCCAAAGGATCACGAAGTCCAATCACGTTGCGGCCTGGACTATGGCGTTCACAAAAACGTGCGCGGTTCGCCCAGGAGCGCCATTATCTTTGCCCGGGTTGTTCCACCAAACGGAACGGATAACGATCGCGGATGTGGGTATTGAAATAGCGGCCTTTGGAGTAGGCCTTGCGGAGGGCCGTATAGGTCTCCGGCGCGACATTGTGGTAGTCGTAACGCTTCCCGTTGGGCACAAACCAGATCGACAGCACCCGCGTCGCCTCATTATAGGTGGCGTTTTGGATCAAGGTGGATGGCATGGCGGTTCACGTGCTATAGAAGTCGTCTCAGTGCTTCTTCGTATTTATCCAGCTTCTTTCGCGCTTGCGGATCGTCCAGCCGCGACTTTACGTTCTCGATATTATCTTGCAGATCAGCGATCTTGACACGGCGGCCGAGGTCGTTCTCGCGCGTACGTTGTACGAAGTCGAAATAGTCTTCTCCTTGGCGGCGACTCACTGAATCGATGGCAGCGATTATATGCTCGAGGAAACCTTCGGCCTTGAGACCATCCAGGGACCATGCGGTCTTTTCGGGTACATCGTGCAGAACCCCGACGATCCGCTCATCTTCGTCATCCAGCGCCATCATCACGCGCAGTGGGTGAAAGATGTAGGGCTCGCCATCTTCCGCGAGGTAACCAGCGTGTGCGCGGGCGGCAACCGCAATTGCGTGCTCCAAAACTGACATTTGGCATCTCCAAATGAGCGTGATGGTTTCTTCAACCCCTTAAATAGAAATGCGTTCCGCGGTGTTCGCATTTTCTTGTTCTGAGAGAGAGGGGACGGTCTTCCAAGTTCAGGTGGCGAGGGCGCACCCTCGCCACTGCGTTTGCAATCCAGTATTACTGTGCGATGTAGGTTCTGCCGGATGCCGACAAGTAGGTACCTTCATCGTCGTCGCGCTGTCTTCCGCCGAGTGCGGCCGCGGCACTTGCGATAAAAGCTCCGAGCAGCAGAGAGAGAGCCCCGATGAACGCCGCCGCTGCGGCTGCCTTTCGTGCGTTGTCTGCCGCTTCTACTGCCGCGTTCTTTGCAGCATCCGCCCGTGCGAGAACAGCATCGACACGGGCCTTCGCATCTGTCTCACTCAGTCCGCTGCGAGAAGCAACCAACTGATCGAGGTAAGTGCGATCTTCGGGAGGGAGAGATCCGGTCGTTGCAGCGTTCAACAGAATGCGTGAAACCTCCGCAGCTGCGTCAGCTGCGCCAGCAGGCGTTGCCGAAGCGGGCGACGCCGGCCGCAGCAGACTATCCACAAAGTAAGAGACGGATGTCTCGTTTGCTGCAGAGCCTGCGGCTGAGGTTGCTGCATTCGCAGCGCCCGAAGCAACATTGGATGCCGCCTGCACACCCGTATGGATTGTCGAGGAAATAGCAGTCCCAAGCACGGCGGCAACAAACAGGGTCGCCAGTGCCCACGCGACGAAGCCATGCGCGGTATCCCGAAAATATACTTCGTTGGTATGGATGCCGGTCCATTTCGTTCTAAGGCGCCCGGTTAAATAGCCTCCGACTCCAGCTGAAATCCATTGAACGATGATCAGCCAGATAGCGGTGGAAACGGCGAATGTGGTGACTGAAGGATTTTCAGACGACCAAGGCGAAACCATCGTCAATCCAAAGCCGGACCCCAGCAGAGTGAGAAGCAACGTTACGGCTGCAGCGGTCACAGCGCCCGCAAAAATAGGGCCCCAACTGATGGCGCTCGCAGTCGTTTCGAGGGACGGATCAATATCCGCTTGCAGGTCGGTGGGGGACATTTCGCTCTCCTATCGCATAAACAAAAAGAGGAGCAGGATAATTGGAATTGGCACTCCGAGTAGCCAGAGTAGAATACCGCGACCCATGGGAACCTCCTGTAAATTGGCGATTGCCGTTACAATATTGCGGGAACGTGAGTGTTTTTTGCCCGCCGCGACTCCTAAAGGTCACACAGGACAAATTGGTTCCATTGGAACCGAGAACAGGAATAGGGAATGATCAATTTCGGGTTCTTCGACCGGGATGCTGAAGCGGTCGGTCGCGATTTGATTGGGATGTCGGTCTATGTCGAGGGCATTGGCGGACGCATCGTCGAGACCGAAGCTTATGCAAGGGACGATCCGGCTTCGCATAGTTTTCAAGGCCCTCGACCTCGAAACAGGACTATGTTTGAGGCGGCTGGCCACGCCTATGTGTACCGCTCGTACGGCATTCACTGGTGTTTAAATCTGGTTTGTACCCCCGGATCAGCGGTACTGATCAGAGCGCTAGAACCTACCAGAGGCATCGAGACAATGCAGTCGCGGCGATCAACCGGCGATATCAGCCTATTATGTTCGGGGCCGGGAAGATTTGCGCAAGCATTGGGTATCGACAAATCACATGACGGAATGTCGGTGCTGGCATGGCCATTTTCATTCGCACCATCAGATGTGAATAGCGACGTTTGCTGTGGTACCCGGATAGGCATCAGCCGGGCTACCGAAATACCCTGGCGTTTTGGTCTGCGCGGCTCCCGCTTCATAAGCAAAAAATTCCATCCCTAGAGCAGGTTTTGTCTATTTAGAGTCGTTCTGCCGGGGAGAATTCGGGACAAGGTCGAGGGGTTTGGCGAGGCCGATGCCTTCCCATCGGACGAAGCCGAAGCCCGAAGGATTTGAACAAATTCACCCGGACCTTCGGGTTTCGCGGCTGGCGGCCAACCACTTTGTCAGGTGGCGTCGTCCGATGGATAGACATCGGCCTCGCCACCTTCCGCGTGGATTGCATCGCCCGAAACAGAACTGGCTCTAAATTTGCTCTAACGATCTCCCGAAACAACCACAACGGCTTGCAGTGGAACAATCGCACGCATCGGAACGTTGTTCTGCCAGACCAAACGCGTGCGCGGTCGCAAGTAACCAAGGAGGCCAACCATGGATCTCACCACACTTCTTATCATAGTACTTATACTGCTTCTGCTGGGTGGAGGCGGCTGGTACGGCCGCGGACGCTGGTATTAAATCAGCAGGTGCGCATACAAATGACCGGCTCATGAATCATGGATTTCGAGCCGGTTTTAACACGGAGGGGAGGTCGATTGATCTCCCCTCTTCAATCGTTTACTCCTTGCAATCCTCTGCTTTGGCCATCGCCGTTTGTTCGCCTTTTTGTTGGGCCGTAACGTCTTGCTGCGACGTAGCAAGATTAGGATCGCCGCCACCTTCCTTGTTGGCTAGTGGCATGGTCTGACCATCTTTTTTGGCGGTCTGACCTTCACTGCTACTGGTTGTCGTCCCTGTACTTGCTGTTCCGGTTTGAGTCTGGCTGTTGGCACTATTTTCGAGAGGAGCCTTGCTGCCATCCTTGGCGATGCCCGTTTGAGCGTCAGGTTTCACTGACCCTGTGGTGTCCGGACATGCGGCCAAAGCGGTACTGGACGCAAAGGCGATCGCGCCTATGGCGATCATGGCTGATGCAATCGTTTTCATTTTCGATCGTCCTTACTGGTTGACATGCCTGATAAACCGATATCGGCGGCAATTGTTCCTGAACGATGCATGCAGGGGCGAAGGGTCGCGGCCAGCGGTCTTCGGGCTCGTGGGCTCAATTGCCCATTTGCGGAGCTGGTGTCTGTCCTGGCGGTTGGTTATCCATCGGGAAATACCAGAACAGGGCGGCTATCGCGACGGCGAGTGCGATTACTCCAATAATCATCGTATGCCTGCGTGACACAACGTACTCCTTTTGCGCAAGCTGGGTTCTATTAATCGGATTCCCTGATCGTATCAAATTTGTCGACTGAATAATTGTCCTCCAAGAATTCCAGAAGATCGGTGGGTGGAGCTCCTGTTTCAGGCCGGCGCCAGCGAATCTCGTATGAAACAATCGAATGGCCGGTTTCTGCGCTTTGAACCTTTCTCACGAAACGCGCGCGATAGCCGAGAGGACGGATACCACTTTCAATACCCGGCAAAGGTTCGCCGGGCGTGTGGATGATGGACAATATCGCTCTCTGCTCCCGGGGGATACGGTTGTCCAACCATTTCAAGGCCCATAGCGTCAAAAACGCCAGCGCTGTAACTATGCTGGCGAGAGCAATTTGCCCACCGCCGAATGCAAGACCGATTGCGGTCATGACCCACAGCGTTGCCGCTGTCGTTACGCCGGTAACGAGGTCACCACGTTTGAATATGGCTCCGCCGCCGATAAAACCAACACCTGTCAGAATCCCGAGTGGAAGCCGCAGGACATCGATATTGACGAAGAACCCGGGCTCTTTCCCGTCCGTCGATAACAGCAAATTGGCCTGAATCATCGCTGCGCAAGCTGCCAGGCCCACGAGGATCGTCGTGCGAAAGCCGGCGGCACGCCCGCTCGCTTCCCGGTCTAGCCCGATTATCGCGCCTGCGGCGACGGTCAGCAGCAAGCGAATGACAATGTCTTCTAAAGTCGGATCAAGCGGCATTGGGCTTCCACTTCGATAACGAAGCCCGCTACTTTGCGTAGCGGGCTTACTCCAGGCGCCAGATCGATACAATTCTAATTAATTGGACAGATAGACAACTTTTCGATCTTTCGTCGAAACGATGACCGGCTGCTTCTTTACATAAACATAACTATAGTCCGGGCTGGCAGGTATCGGCACCAACTTGACATCCTCGGGTATGGCTGTACCGACGGCAAGATCCTCCTTGATCATGACGTCCTCAGACGGATTGGCGATTACATAGTCCCGTGCCGGCTGCGGTACTTCGACAATCACGGTATCTTGCGCCATCACCTGGCTGGCTCCCGCGAATAACAATGCAGCGGTTAGAAGAAGCATGCGTTTCATGGGGTACTCTCCCTTGATTTACCCTTCCCTTCAGCATGCCTAATCGACGATGGGCGATTTGGTTCCGAACGCGAGACCAGATACCTGCTGCAAAACTCTTGCACTCAGATTGGGAAATTAAAGGCGGATCCGTCAGGTAACGACGTGCAATCCAGGCTCGCCCGTCTCGACCGAACCAATGATCCTGGCTGCAGGATAGCCCGCAGTGGTGATCTGTTGGAGCACGTCCGCTGCACGTTCCGCCTTGCAGGATACGAGCAGTCCGCCAGAGGTCTGGGGATCGGTCAGCAGGTGACGCCGCCATAGGGGGAAATCGGCGGGCAAGACGATTTCTGTATCGTAGCTTGCCCAATTGCGATGCGAGGCGCCGGTGACGAAACCCTCCTTTGCGAGTTCGGCGCCGTGAATAAACACGGCAACATCGTCCGCGCGCAGCGAGATATGCACATTCGACCCTCTTGCCATCTCAAGGGCATGGCCGAGAATGCCGAAGCCGGTGACGTCGGTAATGGCATGCACATCCGCATCCTTGGCGAGTTCGGCGCCGATGCGGTTGAGGTGCGTCGTCGATGCGATGAGTTCGGCATAGGCGTCCGCCGGCAACATGCCTTTCTTGAACGCCGCCGAGTAAATTCCGACACCAAGCGCCTTGGTCAAAATCAGCGTGTCACCGGGCCTGGCGCCGCTGTTACGCCGCAGACTGGCAATGGGGCAGGTGCCGATGACCGCCAGGCCGTAGATCGGCTCGGGAGAATCGATCGAATGGCCACCGGCAACAGGGATACCTGCTTCGGAGCAGATGGCGCTTCCGCCCTTCAGGATCTCGCGCACTGTCTCGGCCGGCAGCTTGTCGATCGGCATGCCGAGAATGGCGAGTGCCATGATCGGTTTTCCGCCCATTGCATAGACATCGGATATCGCATTGGTTGCCGCGATCCGGCCGAAGTCGAAAGGATCATCGACCATCGGCATGAAGAAGTCCGTCGTCGCGATCACACAGGTTTCGTCATCGAGCTGCCACACCGCGGCATCGTCACCGGTTTCGGTTCCGACAAGCAGCCGGGCAAACGGTCCGGCGGCAGGTTGATCCGCAAGCAATTGCTGCAAGACAGATGGTGCCAGCTTGCATCCGCATCCGCCACCATGGGACAGCGAGGTCAGGCGTACCGACGACAATGACGTTCTATCATCCATGATACGGGCTCCATGCGATTTGCGAAATCGATATCAGGTCAGACCGTGATCTCTCGTGACCGGATCGTGTATCTGAAGGCGTCGGGTTCAAGGCAATCGAGCCTTACCGACGCAACTTCCGCCTGCGGGTACATCAGGAAACCGAGCGCTGCCCCGGTCGAACCGGGCAAAATCACGTCGCGGGCGTCATTATAGGCGATCCAATTGCCTTCCCAGGCGCCGAACAACGTCTCGCGCGCCGCAACCACCTTGGGATTGTCAGCAGGAAGACCGCCGTCCGCCTCCTCAAGCATGACCTTTCGAACATCCGCCGGATCAACAGGCACCCAGCCAAAGTCAGAAAGATAGACTTCCGCCCGGCAATGCTGTGCTTTGGTGACGATCTCGTTCTTGGCGCCGAGGCTCTTGTAGCCGAAGTTGGATGGCGCAACCCGGAGACCGTAAATATCGCGCGCAGGCAGACCAGCGGCTCGGGCAAGGCCGACATAGAGAGCATTCAGGTCGGCACATTTGCCGCCGAGGTCGCCGCTCCTCAACATGGCCACGACATCTCCGGAACCGCAGCCGCGCGTGGCGGCATTCCGGTAAGTCTTCTCAACCACCCAATCGTAGATCAGCTTCGCCTTATCTATCTCGTTTGCGGTATTGCCGACGATACTGTCGGCTGTTTCCTTGACGATGCCATCAGTCGGGACAAGCCGGCTTCCGGCGAGATATCGTGCGCGCTCGTCAGTGTTGAGCGGCGTGGGGTTTACTGGCTTTGAAAGATCGATGGCACGATCGCGCGTGGCGACACGGCTGATGATCTCAACGGCAGGTGCTACGCTGCCGGCTTTCCATTCGACAAGCAGCATGTCAGTGTCATTGGCCGGACTACGTGCGATCCTGGCGCTGGTCGCATTGGTCGTCCAGGTACTTGTCTCGGGCCGGTTCCAATCGCTGGCGCTGAAACCAGGCAATGGAATCCAAGCGCGCCCGGTGCCCTCGGTGCCTGACGGCTCAATACGGGTTGTGATTTCGAAGGTCCGCCAACCGGCAGGCTTCGGGGCAAAAGCGGTGCCCGCAAACACCCGTCCCGGTATCGCGGCCATTACACTCGTTACGGCGCCGATTTTGAGGAATTCGCGACGATCGATCATTTCATGCCCTCCCGATTTGATGACATCAACGGCATTGGCAGACAGCTAAACTGTACGTGGTGAAAGCTTTTCGAGTTTTGCGAAAGACAGAATGGCACGCACCAGAAAAAGCCCGCCGTTTCCCGGGGGCATTCTGCGTCGAAAGCACCATGACGACTGCCCCGAAACTCGGGAGCGACGAGTAAGCTCACGCTTTTATTCTTGTCCATTTGAGGCCGAACGTCAATTCGTCATTGCGTAGGTTGGCGTGTCTGCAAATTGAGCAGTAAAAGGCGATCAGTATCAAAATACTAGCGACGTTCGCCGGGACGGGCACAGCACGGACTTTAATTTGATTATTACATTCATGTTTGATCGCTTCTTATTGATTTGACAATAAAATATGGTCAGGTAGGATTTTAATTGAAATGCCAATGGTTTGTGTCTGATCTCCGGCATGCTTTATCGGCAGAGCCGGTTTAAAGGGAGATAACATGCTATGAACATGGAACTCTCGCGGCGCCAGTTTCTTGCGGCGACCGGCGCGGGTGTTGCGGGTACGGCGCTTGGTGCCTTTGGCTTCGGCGAGATCGAAGCCGCCCATGCCGAAGCGATCCGCGCTTTCAAACTCGTAAACACCACCGAAACCCGGAATACCTGCCCCTATTGCTCGGTTGCATGCGGTATCATCATGTATTCGAAGGGCGACCTGAAAAAGGGCGAAAAGGCCGAGATCGTCCATATCGAGGGCGACACCGACCATCCGACAAATCGTGGAACGCTGTGCCCGAAGGGTGCGGCCCTGCTCGACTTCGTCAAGGCCGAGACACGCCTGAAATATCCGATGGTCCGCAAGCCCGGCTCGGACAAGTTCGAACGCATCTCCTGGAATGACGCGCTTGATCGCATCGCCCGGTTGATGAAGGACGATCGCGACGGTAATTTTGTCCAGAAGAACAATGACGGCGTGACCGTCAATCGATGGACGACGACGGGCTTCCTGGCCGCCTCGGCAACAACGAACGAAACAGCGTTTGCCACCTATAAAGTCGTGCGCAGCGCCGGAATGCTGGTATTCGATAACCAGGCACGTGTCTGACACGGCCCAACGGTGTCCAGTTTGGGCCCAACATTTGGCCGTGGTGCAATGACCAATTCCTGGACCGATATCAGGAATACGGATCTTGTCGTCATCATGGGTGGCAATGCCGCCGAAGCGCATCCTTGCGGTTTCAAATGGGTCACGGAGGCCAAGGCCAACCGTGGTGCCAAGCTTATCGTCGTCGATCCCCGCTTCACGCGCTCTGCGTCGGTTGCCGACGTGTACGCGCCCATCCGTCAGGGGTCGGACATAGCTTTCCTGCTCGGTGTCATGAATTACTGCATCCAGAACGGCAAGGTGCAGTGGGATTATGTGAAGGCATTCACCAACGCCGCCTTCATCGTCAAGGACGGCTTCGAATACAAGGACGGCCTGTTTACCGGTTACGATGAGACAAAGCGCGACTACGACAAGTCGAGTTGGGATTATGTAATCGGCGATGACGGTTACGCTGTCGTCGATGACACGCTGACGCATCCACGTTGCGTGTGGAACATGTTGAAGGCGCATGTCTCTGTCTATACGCCCGAAATGGTCGAGCGCATCTGCGGCACACCCAAGGAGAAGTTTCTCAAGGTGGCCGAGATGATCTCGGAATGCTCAACGCCGACCAAGACGATGACGTCCATGTACGCGCTTGGCTGGACCCAGCATTCGAAGGGTTCGCAAAACATCCGCTCGATGGCGATGTTACAACTGGTCCTCGGCAATATCGGCGTGCGCGGTGGTGGCATGAACGCACTGCGCGGGCATTCCAATATCCAGGGGCTGACCGATGTAGGCCTGATGTCGAACCTGCTTCCGGGCTACATGACGCTACCAACCGAGAAAGAGGTGGATTTCGACAGCTATATGGCGACACGCGGCTTCAAGCCACTCCGGCCAAACCAGATGAGCTACTGGCAGAACTACAGGAAGTTCTTCGTCAGTTTCCTCAAGTCGATGTGGGGCCCGGCGGCGACGCCGGAAAACCATTTCGCCTATGACTGGCTGCCAAAGCTCGACGTGCCTGGCTACGATGTGCTGCGCGCTTTCGAACTTATGAACCAAGGCAAGATGACGGGATACATCTGCCAGGGGTTCAACCCTCTGCTTGCAGCGCCCAACAGAACGAAGCTGACCGCATCGCTGTCGAAGCTCAAGTTCCTCGTGACGATGGATCCGCTCGATACGGAAACATCGCGGTTCTGGGAAAATCACGGCGAGTTCAACGATGTTGATCCTTCGCAAATCCAGACGGAGGTCTATCAACTGCCTTCGACCTGCTTTGCTGAAGACGAGGGTTCCCTCACCAATTCCGGACGCTGGCTGCAGTGGCATTGGCCTGGCGGTACGGCTCCCGGTGAAGCCAAGACGGACAACTGGATAATGGCGCAGATCTATACGCGTCTCAGGGACCTTTACCGCAAGGAGGGTGGAGCGTTCCCCGATCCGATCGTCAATCTCGACTGGTCCTATGCCGATCCGGGTGAGCCGACTGCCGAAGAGCTTGCCAAGGAACTGAACGGCAAAGCGCTGGCCCCGGTGATGGATCCGACTGATCCTACCAAAGTGGTGGTTGAAGCCGGCAAGCTGGTGCCAAGCTTCGCCGCGTTGCGGGATGACGGCTCCACGACGAGCGGCTGCTGGATTTATTCCGGCTGCTTCAACGAGAACGGCAACAACATGGCCCGGCGCGATACGTCGGATCCCGATGAGACCGGAGCCTACTCGAAATGGGCATTTTCGTGGCCCGTCAACCGCCGCATCCTCTACAACCGAGCTTCGGCGGACCTGAATGGCAAGGCCTGGGACCCCAGCCGCAAGCTGATCGAGTGGGACGGTCAGAAATGGTCAGGCTACGACGTGCCGGATATTGCGCCGACAGCCAAGCCGCAGGACGTCGGTCCGTTCATCATGAATGCGGAGGGCGTGTCGCGCCTCTTCGTACGTGGCATGATGCGCGATGGACCATTCCCGGCTCATTACGAACCGTTCGAGTCGCCGGTCACAAACCTCATCGCTCCGAAGGTCCGCGGCAATCCAGCGGCGCGAGTATTCAAGGGCGATTTTGCGCAGTTTGCCGAACCCGCTTCGCAGGAGTTTCCTTATGCGGCAACGTCCTACCGTCTTACCGAACACTTCCACTACTGGACCAAGCATGTCTGGGTGAATGCCGTCCTGCAGCCGGAATTCTTCGTCGAGATATCGGAAGAACTCGCGAAGGAGAAAGGCATCGTCAAAGGTGGCTGGGTACGCGTGTGGTCCAAGCGCGGATCGATCAAGGCCAAGGTGGTCGTCACGAAGCGGATCAAACCTTTGATCTGCGACGGCAAGCCGGTTCATGTGGTCGGCATTCCGCTGCACTGGGGTTTCACGGGGGCAGCGAAGAAGGGCTTCGGTCCAAACTCGCTCACGCCTTTCGTCGGTGACGCCAATATCGAGACGCCTGAATACAAGGCGTTCCTGGTCAATATCGAGCCCATCGCCGGGCCGGTGGCATAGGAGGTTACCCATGTTCCCGCCTGTTCCAAACCCCACCACCCGGCCTGAGCCCCTGAAGTTTGGCGATCAGGATTTGATCCGCCGGTCGGCGTCAACTGTGACGCCGCCCGCGCAACGGCAGACCGAGGTGGCAAAGCTCATCGATGTCTCCAAGTGCATCGGCTGCAAAGCCTGCCAGTCGGCCTGTATCGAGTGGAATGACACGCATCCGGAAATGGAAATCAACACCGGCGTCTACGATAACCCGCACGACCTGACGCCGGATATGTTTACGCTGATGCGGTTCACCGAGTGGGAAAACCCGGAAACGAACAATCTCGAGTGGCTCATCCGCAAGGATGGCTGCATGCATTGCGAGGATCCTGGCTGCCTCAAGGCTTGCCCGGCCCCCGGCGCCATCGTGCAATTCTCGAATGGTATTGTCGATTTCATCCACGAAAACTGTATTGGCTGCGGCTATTGCATCAAGGGATGCCCGTTCAATATTCCGCGCATTTCACAGGTCGACCATACTGCTTACAAATGCACGCTCTGCTCCGACCGCATCGCCGTCGGGCAGGGACCTGCCTGCGCCAAGGCATGTCCGACGCAAGCGATCGTGTTCGGGACAAAGGATGAGATGAAAGAGCACGCGGCAGGGCGCATCACCGATTTGAAATCGCGCGGGTTTGCCAATGCGGGACTTTACGATCCGCCGGGCGTTGGCGGCACGCATGTCATGTATGTGCTGCATCATGCGGACAAGCCGGAGATTTACGCCGACCTGCCAAACAATCCGAAGATTAGCCCGATCGTCGAGGCCTGGAAGGGTGTCACGAAATATGCCGGGCTCGCTGTGGTCGGTTTTGCTGCTGCAGCCGGGTTCATGCACTATCTGGTTACCGGTCCGAACCGGGTTTCCGAAGAGGACGAAGAGGCCGCTGAAAAGCTGACCGGAGAGGAACCTCGCCCATGAGCACGGATTATGACGTGGAGAAGGGCGATAGCGTGCATCCGGGCAAGCCCGTTATCGTCGACCGGTATACGGCGGGTGCGCGCGTCAATCATTGGATCACTGCGGTTAGCCTCGTGCTCCTGGCGTTGTCCGGCCTTGCCTTGTTCCATCCCAGCCTGTTTTTCCTGACGGGGCTCTTTGGTGGAGGCCCGTTGACGCGCATCATTCATCCGTGGATCGGTGTTCTGCTGTTTTTCAGCTTTTTCGGTCTGTTTCTCCGCTTCTGGAAAGCCAATCTGTGGAAGCGTGAGGATGGCACCTGGCTCGCGCGGCTTCGGGATGTGCTGACGGGACATGAAGAACGCTTGCCGGACGTCGGTAAATACAATGCCGGACAGAAATTTGTCTTCTGGTCGATGTCGGCTCTGATTATCGTGCTGATCACAACGGGGCTGATAATCTGGGATCAGTATTTCTCGCTGTTCACCACAATCGAGCAGAAAAGATGGGCTGTGCTCATTCACGCGATTGCTGCTGTTTGTGCGATCAGTGTCTGGATCATCCATGTCTATGCAGCGATCTGGGTGCGCGGTACTATAAGGGCAATGACCCGCGGTTCCGTGACCGGCGGCTGGGCGTGGAGGCATCATCGCAAGTGGTTGCGTGAGCTGGTCGGCAGGGCACCAAAAGGCAAATCGGGGAATACGCCCGCCGAATAACAGGGCGTTCAACATCGGTCCACGTGGCCCGGCGGGTTCGTGAGGGAGTTTTATGAGTCGCAAAAGCGCGGTCGTACCGGATCCAACAGCGATTGGGAATATTGCGTCACCGCCCTTTGCGCGTCTGCCCGATCCCGCTTCGCTTTTTTCCCTCAGATCGAAGCGTCTGCGCCAGTTGGCTGAAACGAGCAATCTGGCACCCTATCTGAATTTCGTCGCCGAACTTAGCCGAGCCCAAAACGATATCCAGACGGATCTGCCTCTGCCGGAGAGCCCCGATGCCGAAACGATTGCGCGTGCACGCGAGTTCGAAATGCCGCCGCTCGACCGAAGCGTGATGGAGGGCGACCCGGCGATTGGCACTCTATTCGATCGCCTGTTCGCCGCGGCCGCCACAATCGAAAAGCCGGTTGCCGCGGCCAAGGCGCTGGCTCGCGTGACAGCAGCCGATCCTGCCGAACGTCTTGCCATGGCGCAAACTCTATTCTCCAACACATTGCCCGGAGATGCGATTGCCGAGCATGTTTTTGTGTGGGCGGGGCTACAGGTGTATTTCGCCCGTCTTGCATCCGTTCTTGATGTGGCCGCGCTGGCGCCGGTGGCCGACGGCGTTTGTCCCGTCTGTGGTGGCGCTCCGATGTCGTCGATGGTCGTCGGGTGGCCCGGTTCGCACGGCGCGCGGTTTTGCGCATGTTCCCTGTGCGGCACGCTTTGGCACTATGTCCGGGTCAAATGCGTGCTGTGCGGTTCCACCAAGGGGATCGGCTATCAGGAGATCGACGGACAAGGCGGAATCATCAAGGCCGAGACTTGCGATGAATGTCGTGGCTGGTCGAAGATACTGTATCAGGACAGGGAGCCCGCGGCCGATCCCGTTGCCGATGATGTGGCGAGCCTGAGCCTCGATCTCCTGATGCGGGAGGGGCCTTATCACCGTGGCGGTTTTTCCCCGCTGTTAGCCGGCTTTTAGGAGGGTGGAAATGGACAGCAATGCCAACTTGCGCCGCCTTCCTTCAGTGGACCAGCTTCTGAAGTCGGCATCGGCCGCTGGCATCATCGAGCGTTTTGGACGTCCGGCTCTCACTGAAGCCTTGCGGAGTGCATTGGCGGAGACACGTGATGACGTGCGTAATGGCCATAACGCCCCCTCCGGGGAAACCATCATGGCGGCCGCGCTAGCCAGCCTCGAGGCGGGTGACAAGTCATCGCTCCGACCCCTGTTTAATCTGACGGGTACGGTACTGCACACGAATCTCGGTCGCGCATTGCTGGCGCAAGCGGCAATCGAGGCTGCAACGGCGGCCATGCGCGAGGCCGTTGCTCTCGAATTCGATCTTGAGAGCGGCAAGCGCGGCGAACGCGATGATCATCTGCGTTCGTTGATCTGCGAACTGACAGGGGCGGAAGAGGCGACCATCGTCAACAACAATGCGGCGGCTGTCCTTTTGGTTCTGAACAGTCTGGCCGCGGGCAGGGAAGCCATCGTCTCGCGTGGTGAGCTGATCGAAATCGGAGGGGCTTTCCGCATGCCCGATATTATGGCGCGTGCCGGTGCGCGTCTTGTCGAGGTCGGTACCACGAACCGCACCCATGCCCGGGATTATCGCAATGCCATCGGGCCAGATACTGGCCTGATACTGAAGGTCCATACCTCCAACTATCGCATCGAGGGCTTCACCAAGGAGGTGGGTGCGAGCGAACTGGCTGGCATCGCCCGCAGCAAGGACGTTCCCCTGGTCAATGACCTTGGTTCCGGCACACTGACGGATCTCACCCGTTTCGGACTTGCGCACGAGCCGACCGTACGCGAAGCGATCGCCGAGGGTGCCGACATCGTGACCTTTTCCGGTGACAAGCTCCTGGGCGGCCCGCAGGCCGGGTTCATCGTCGGACGCAAGTCACTCATCGAGACGATCAACAAGAACCCTATGAAACGCGCGCTGCGTGTCGACAAAATCCGCCTTGCGGCGCTGATAGCGACATTGCAGCTCTATCGCGATCCGGACAGCTTGAGCGAGCGGCTTCCAACCATGCGGCTGCTTACCCGTTCACAGGGCGACATCGACGCACAGGCGCAGCGGCTGGCACCGATCGTAGGGCGTGCGCTGCAAGGCGGATTCAGCGTTTCCGTTATTTCGTGTGAGAGCCAGATCGGCTCCGGGGCTCTGCCGCTTTCCACCGTGCCGAGCGCAGGCTTGGCCCTGACGCCGATGGAGAGCAGCGGGAGCATGCTCACTGAACTGGCGGCTGCACTCAGGAGACTTCCGATGCCGGTCATCGGCCGTATCGAGCGCGGAGCGCTGGTGCTGGATCTGCGCTGTCTTGAGGACGAGGCCGGTTTTGCGGCGAATTTCGCCGGCATCGCAAATTTTGATATGGGGCCGGAAATCGACAAGGTGGGCAAGCCATGATCGTCGGTACCGCAGGGCATATCGATCATGGCAAGACATCGCTGGTCAAGGCGCTGACCAATGTCGACACCGATCGGCTGAAAGAGGAAAAGGCCCGGGGTATTTCGATCGATCTCGGCTTTGCCTATATGCCTGTAGAAGGGGCTGAGATACTTGGCTTTGTCGATGTGCCGGGGCACGAGAAGTTCATCCACACCATGCTCGCCGGGGCCAGCGGTATCGATTTTGCCCTGCTGGTCGTTGCTGCGGATGACGGGGCAATGCCCCAGACACGCGAGCATCTCGCTATCATCGACCTCCTCGGTATCGAACGCGGTGTCGTTGCTCTCACCAAGGCTGATCTGGTGCAGGAAGAACGGCTCACCGAGGTCGAAATCGAAATACGAAATGAACTTGCCGGAACGGCACTTCGCGATGCTCCGATCATTGCCGTTTCAACGGTTTCGGATCGCGGCATCGCGGCATTGCGCGATGAAATCATTGACGCTGCACGCAGGTTCGCCCGCCGCCGCGCAACTGGCCGCTTCCGGCTGGCGGTCGATCGTTCATTCACAATCCAGGGGGCGGGCACCGTTGTAACCGGAACTGTCCTTTCGGGAATGATCTCCGTCGATGATCATGTGACGGTGAGCCCGTCTGGCCTTTCCGCCCGCATCCGTTCAATCCACGCACAGAACCGGCCGAGTGAGGTTGGCCGAGCCGGTGATCGTTGTGCTCTCAACCTCGTCGGCGCAGACATTACGAAGGCAGCGATCAGTCGTGGCGACGTGGTGCTTGACCCCACCCTGCATGCGCCGACGAGCCGGATTGACGCGACATTGCGTGTGCTCGGCTCCGAACGCAAGCCGATCGGTCACTGGTTCCCGGTTCGGCTGCACCATGCGTCGGCCGAGACAGGCGCTCGCATCGCTTTGCTGAGTGATGAGCCAGTGGCCCCCGGGACACGCACCCGCGTGCAACTTGTGCTTGACCGGTCGATCGCTGCAGCGGTTGGCGATCGTTACGTCATCCGCGACACGTCTGCGCGCCGCACGATTGGTGGTGGCCGCTTCCTGGATTTGCGTGCTCCTGCCCGCAGACGACGCACCCCGGAGCGAAGGACACAGCTCGATGCGCACGAATTGATCGAGCCGGACCGGGCGCTGGCAGCATTGCTTGCAGTGCCGCCATTTTATCTGGACATTACGGCGTTTGCGCGTGACAGGGCCTTGGTGATGGAAGACGTCAATGCGCTGGTAGAATTGATGGGCGCGGTGCAGTTGCCTGTCGATGCTGCGGTTGTCGCCATATCGCTTGGGCAGTGGAAGAACTTCCAGCGAGATCTTCTGGACCGGCTCGAAATTTTTCATGCCGACAATCCGGATTTGTTGGGGATCGGGATTGAACGGCTGCGGACACAGCTTGAGCTGCGCCTACCCGTACCTGCGTTCCGTGCAGCCTTGCATAGTCTTGCCCGCGGCGGGGAGATCGCGCTTGATGGAGCCTGGGTGCGGCTTTCCGGTCACAAAGTGACGATGGCTCCGGCTGACGAGCAGCTGTGGGATGCGATCGAGCCGCTACTCGGCGGAGCCGAACGGTTCCGCCCGCCGCGCGTCCGCGATATTGCCGTGTTGTTCGCGATGCCGGAACCGCAGGTGCGCCGGCTACTGAAGCTGGGCAGCCGCATTGGCAAAGTGCATGAGGTGGCGCACGACCATTTCTTCCTGCGAAGCACGGTTGCAGAAATGGTTGCCATTATCGTCGAGATCAGCACAGCTTCCAATGAAGGCTGGTTTACCGCCGCGCAATTTCGCGACCGGGTCGAAAATGGTCGCAAGGTTGCAATCCAGATCCTTGATTTCTTCGACCACCATAGCATCACACTACGCCGTGGTGACCTTCGCCGCGTCAACCGGAACCGTCTGGATCTCTTCGCCGATCGGACAGATGGTGTGACGGGCGAAAATACTGTTTCTGGAGGAGAATCGTCCCCGGTGGGGCGTCCGGACTTCAAATCCGGGAGGGGCCGAGAGACGGTCTTTGGTGGGTTCGACTCCCACTCTCTTCCGCCATCGCCCGGTCACTCCGGTAGCTCTCGATGACGACGACGGTAACCACCTATATCGAGCGGCTGCAGCAAGCCGCCGACAAGGCGCAATCGGCCGAAACAACCTATCGGCGGGAAGCGGCAACCCGCATGGCGGCACTCGAGCGCGAACGTGCTTTCGCCTTTCGCCGGATGAACCTGATGCGGTCCGTCGCCGAGGCGGCAAAGCCGCAAATGGGGGACGATAGTGATCCGGCCGAGCGGACCGGTGAGGAAATCGCCGTCGCGTGCGCGCTTGCGCTGTTGCGAACGAGGCTGGGCTGGTCGTCGGAAAGTGAAGCGCGGGATGCAATCCTTACGCATTTTGCGCCAGTGGTCATTGCGCTCCATCGTGCTTCGGACGAGGCGGAGATGCCTGGCGAAACGTCAGGCATCGATGATGCGCTTGAGCGCTTCGAGGCCTGGTATGAGGAGGCTCACGGCGTTTCGTTCTGGATGCTTTTTGAAAATCCCATGCAGGATACGCCGCGTGTCGACTTCTGAGAGCCCGCTCGTAAAGTCTACTGCGCGGTCATCTGACGCGACTTTCTGCGCCTCCGGTGCTCGCGTGCTTTATGTGCGCCGTGCTCGTCGCAGGGCGAGCCCGAAAGCCACCGTTTTCGGCGCATCACGGCGTGAATCTCAACAGCCTCTATCGGAAGCTTTGTTTATCCAGAACCAGCTCATTTCAATACTCAAGCTTCGGATACCAGTCCTTGCCGCGACCTTCGGGAGTTGCATCGAGAATGGTCCACAGTGGCATGGGGTCCGGTGCGCCGCGCGGGTCCTGCCCGGGATCGGCGGTCGCTACGCCCATTTCCTCGCTCCAGAAGTGGCGGATTGTGCCATTGCCGCGCGTGAAGACATTAAATGCAGAGACATCGTCATCCTCCGCACTCACATAGTCGCGGGTGTAATCGCCGCTCATGTCGGAATAGAGCTTGAGGCCGTGCCAGCCGCGTTCCTTTTTGAAGGCGACAAGCCGGTCGATCGGCGAACGCGCGATCACCGCCAAAGCGACGCGCTGTTCGATGTCACGCGCCTCACCATCCCAAGCGCTGAGTTGTGAAGTGCACATCGGGCACGGCCGGATACGTTGTGGCCCGAACATGTAACTATAAGCCACGAGTGTCTGTTTGCCATTGAACAGATCGGCGAAACTCACAGGGCCGTGCTCACCCTCAAACCGATAATTCCTGGAGACTTCGCCGCCGGGTGGCAATGCCCGTCGTTGCTCGGCTACGCGTTCGATGTGGCGTCGCAATTCGATCTCTTCAGCCAACAGCGCGTTGCGCGCCTGCCGGTATTCACTGCTCTCATTTGGAAAGTGCGCCTCGCTCAGCTTCACGAGCTCCGCTGCGGGTGTCAGTGGATGGGTGGTGTTCATGATCGATCCTTTGGGTGGTTGTGTATTCGATCCGGCGGCCCAGTCGCAGGGATGAGCCTGCCACAGAGAAGTCTATGGCATTATAACGTTGATATCAACGTATCATATTGTGAGATGTTCCAATTCGGCTCCCGCGTGCTCTCGCTGAGGGCAAATTCGATTTTGCGATGCTCAAATTAAAATCACTCTGATGCTTTTTAATGCGGTTCGGTTCACCCTGCGCCGAAATCCGAGGCGCTTTTTCCGAACTCGTTGTCGTTTCACTGGCTAACGTCTCGATCACACGCAAGAAGGGAGGATATCTGCGTTTGCCCGCCTGTCATGAATCGTTCTTATTTTGACGATTGGCCCTCTGGACGCTGCAACTTTTGAAGAAATTCGAGACGGCCAGACCAATTGGCATGGAACGTGCTTCTTGTTCTCATGGTGCAAGCTGGCGTTACTCGATCATCGGAATATCCTGGATCGCTACGCCTTCAGACAAGGAAGGTAAAAAAATGACAAAATACAAGCTCGAGTATATTTGGCTGGATGGATACACGCCGGTGCCGAATCTTCGCGGCAAGACGCAGGTCAAGGAGTTTGACAGTTTTCCTGCACTTGAGGATCTGCCGATGTGGGGATTCGACGGCAGCTCCACGATGCAAGCTGAAGGCAGAAGCTCGGATTGCGTGTTGAAGCCAGTGGCCATCTATCCTGATAGCGAGCGCAAGAACGGTGCTCTTGTCATGTGCGAAGTCATGATGCCGGATGGCGTTACGCCGCATCCTTCGAACAAGCGCGCATCGATCCTCGATGACGAAAATGCATGGTTCGGATTCGAACAGGAATACTTCTTCTTCAAAAATGGCCGTCCTCTCGGCTTCCCGGAAGCTGGATATCCTGCTCCGCAGGGCCCGTATTATACCGGCGTTGGCTATAGCAGCGTTGGCGATATTGCCCGCAAGATCGTCGAAGAACATCTCGACGTGTGCCTCGCAGCAGGACTCAACCACGAAGGCATCAATGCCGAAGTGGCTAAAGGCCAGTGGGAGTTCCAGATTTTTGGAAAGGGCTCCAGAAAGGCTGCCGACGAGATCTGGCTCGCGCGCTATCTACTGCAGCGTTTGACCGAAAAGTATGGCATCGACGTTGAATATCATTGCAAGCCGCTCGGCGATACCGATTGGAATGGTTCGGGCATGCACGCCAATTTCTCCACACAATATATGCGGGAAATCGGCGGCAAAGAGTATTTCGAGCAGTTGATGAGTGCCTTCCAGAGTGCAACCGCCGATCACATCGCCGTCTATGGCCCCGACAATCATCTGCGCCTGACCGGCAAGCACGAAACGCAGTCCATTCATACATTCAGCTACGGCGTGGCCGATCGCGGCGCATCGATCCGCGTACCGCATAGCTTCGTAAACAATGGCTACCGCGGGTATCTCGAGGACCGTCGCCCGAACTCACAGGGCGACCCCTATCAGATCGCTTCGCAAATTCTCAAGACCATCGCATCCGTTCCTCTCGAAAGCGACATCTCGGTCGCTGCCTAAAGGACGCAAAGTGCGGCAAGGACCATTCGTCTTTGCCGCACCTGTCACCTATTCGCGTCGCCAGGTCTGGGTTTTGCACAGGAGGCCGCCAAGCACGCAACCGGAGAGTTGAACGCTCTGATCGGAAAATTTTGCCTTGCCCGCATAGGTCTTGCCGCTCTCGGTATCGTAAAGAGAGCCCGTATATGCTCCAGACCCGTTTGATTTCAGCGTGACTGCCTGAAGACCCACCACCGGACGGTCGTGTTTGGAGGCATCGGGATTGTTGACGTCGTTGACCGGGTTTTTCATCCATACGATCGTGCCGCAAACGCCGGCGTTACACTCGCTTAACCGGACCTTCGTGCCGCCAGACTCGTTGACATAGGTTCCAACAATCTTTGGTTCCTGCGCCATTGCCGCAGTCGTCATGCTGCCTGCTAAAACAAGAGTGATAATAGCTTTCTGAGTACCAAACAAATCGTGGCTCCGTGTTACATGATGGGTTGAAAATCTCTGCGCTCTTTGCGCGGATGGCTACAGTTTGCGGCAGTCAATACAGCAGGAATTGGACAGGAATAGGGACAAAGCAAGTTTCGTGACTAATGATCAAGGGTGAATCCGGAGCGGCTCGTATGACAAGCGCCATCACAGCGCCAGGCGGCCCGTCCACTCTGTAACCGCTGAGGCCAGAGTCCTTAAATGATCGGCGGCTGTGAAGCCGGATACGCTCTTGCGAGGCTTGAGATCGTGGTCGCCGTCCTCCAGCCAGCGAAGTTCGATCTTGCGCGAGAGTGCGTAATCCGAAACTTCCTCTCGCGTGCCGAACTCGTCGCGAGTGCCCTGGCAGATCAACGCAGGCGTCATCAGCCCGGCGAGATGCTTCGTACGAAGTTGGTCCGGCTTGCCCGGCGGATGAAACGGATAGCCGAGACAGAGGAGACCGGCAACTTTTCCGGCAGAATGGAGATCGTCGGCGATCATGCTGGCGACCCGTCCACCCATCGACTTGCCACCGATGATCAGCGGACCTGTTGCTCCAAGTTCGTCAACGGCCGCAACGTATTCCGGGTTGAGTTTTTCGGCCCGGGGCGGAGGTTTGCGTATCCCTGACGTGCGACGGGACGCCATATAGCCGAACTCGAAACGCGCAACGCGAAAGCCCGCCGCGGCAAGGGCCTTGGCCGCAGCTTCCATCGAAGTTGAATCCATCGGTGCTCCTGCACCATGGGCAAGTAGAATGGTGACTGGCGCATCGTCCGGTCCGTCGAACAGAAATTTATCGTGCATTTCAGCCTGCCGTTTTTGACCCGCGATTATTGTGACACGGTACGCTGCAGTCGTGGAATGGAGAATATTTCGCCCGGCTAATTGCGCACGAGATTTATTTCACTGGTGACAACGGATGTGCGTGATCGAGGATCCATGTCGGTCGTCGTCAACACCATACCGTTATTGCCGACTTTCCGCATGGTTATCTGTGCTTTGCGGTCGCCATTGACGTTTTTGGCCCAGAGAATACCTAGGTTAATTGCGTTTCCGCGCCTTGTCCCAGAGAGGCGAGCTACGCCGGTGGCTGATCCGGTGTAGGAGCCGGTGTATCTGCCGCCGCTCGATGTCAGGTTGACGGCAACAGCGCGGGACATGACCATCAGGCCGGTGCAACGGCCCTCCAGCGCCAATGACGAAGGCGTGGTCGCCGAGTCGAAGGTGCAGGAAACCGTCATCGACGGTAGATTCGTGCGTATGCGTACCGCGCCATTGCCCTCCCACTTGCCTTCGAGGGATTGAAGAAACGCCGCTTCGTCGGCACGTGCAGCCCCCACCACTGCAAAAGCCAAAATCAGTCCCGCAAGAATCTGCATCATGGCGGTATCTTTCAAAGCTTGAGCAATGTGCAACGCACATCTCGAACGCGGGTTCCGCTTAATGAAACGGCCCAGGATCGGCATACTGTACAACCGGCAACGCATTGGCGCAGTAAAAATACCGGCATCCACTTTCAATTTCGATTGCAGAAGGGCAATCTCGGCCAGGGTGGTCGCCAGATGGGGGAAGTGAATGAGTAAACTGCAGGAGGAAGTCGCGCGCCGCCCGATTTCCAGCCGGTCGTCTCCCTGGGCCATCAGGCTCAGCAAGTATCTGGCGCAAGCGGGCGTCACTGCCAACAGCATTTCGCTGCTGTCGATAGTGTTTGCGGTCATCGGGGGCGCGCTCATCGCGTTTACGATTCATCCGATCACTTGGTTTTGCGCCGCTGCCTGCGTGCAGATGAGACTGATCTGCAACCTTCTCGACGGAATGGTCGCGATCGAAGGCGGCAAGAAAACACCGGGCGGGCCTCTCTACAACGAATTTCCGGATAGGATCTGCGATACGCTGTTTCTTGTTCCGGTTGGATATGCCGTGGGCTACCCCTGGCTTGGGTGGCTATGCGCGCTGCTCGCCGCCCTGACCGCCTACATCAGGGTTTTCGGCGGATCGTTGGGATTGGCTCAGGACTTCAGCGGCATCATGGCGAAACAGCGCCGCATGGCAGTGCTCACCGCGGGTCTCGTTGTCCAGTGCGTCGAAACGTGGCTCGTCGGGAGCCACTGGTCACTGCTTGTGGCATTGGCCATCATAACGATTGGCAGTCTCGTGACCTGCGTCACGCGAACAATCAGCATTTCCCGCGTATTAGCAGGCCGTTCTGGCCCCGAGTGAATGATGCTGCGGACCCGCCTGGGCGAGTCCGCAGTATTTCTTAAAAGGTATCGACGTCAAGGACGGCTTGAGCGAAGTCGCGCGGTGCTTCCTGTGGCAGATTGTGGCCAATACCGCCGCTACTTGTCCGATGCTCGTATTTCCCTGAGAACTTGCTGCGGTACGCCGCAGGATCCGGGTGCGGCGCGCCGTTGGCGTCACCTTCAAGTGTTATTGTGGGGACTGTAATCACCGGGAATTTCGCCAGCCTTTTTTCCAGATCGTCATATTGCGGCTCACCTTCCACGAGGCTCAAGCGCCAGCGATAGTTATGGATGACGATGGCGACATGATCCGGGTTGTTGAACGCTTCGGCCGACCGGTCAAACGTTGCATCGTCGAAGTTCCATTTCGGCGATGCGAGCTGCCAGATGAGCTTGGAGAAATCGTGCCGGTTGCTATCGTAGCCTTGGCGGCCGCGTTCGGTTGCAAAGTAGTACTGGTACCACCAGGCGAGCTCGGCCTTCGGTGGCAACGGTTTGTTGTTCGCCTCCTGGCTGCCGATCAGATAGCCGCTTACCGAGACCAGAGCTTTGCAGCGCTCGGGCCAAAGGGCCGCAATAACGTTGGCAGTGCGTGCACCCCAGTCAAAGCCGGCAATGATTGCCTTCTGTATCTTCAGTGCATCCATCAACGCAATGATGTCGACAGCAACAACGGCCTGCTGGCCATTTCGGACCGTATCGCCCGAAAGGAATTTCGTGGTGCCGTAGCCGCGCAGAAACGGCATGATCACGCGGTAGCCTGCGCCGGCAAGCAAAGGAGCGACGTCGGCAAAGCTATAGATATCATACGGCCATCCGTGCAGAAGAATAACCGGGTAGCCATCGGCAGGGCCTGCTTCGGCATATCCGACGTTGAGGACGCCGGCGTCGATCTGCTTGATGGGACCCAAGGAGGTATTCGTCCCCGGCTTGATGGTGGGCAGCGCCGCCGCTTTCGTCGTGCCCGTCTGCGCGTTCGCCCCGGTGAGCTGAATGAGTGGTGCGGCAGCAATAGTTGCGGCCGCTATGCCGAGAAGCCCCCGGCGGCGATGGTCTATTTCTTGCGACATTTTCATCGTATCCATTGCTGAAGTTGATGCAGACTGATGGGTAGCAGGATGGCCTGTCTGTTCAGCGCGGGCAGGCCCTTTGCGCTTTCTAGACGACGTTGAGCACTACGTCGACGTTGCCGCGTGTGGCTTTGGAGTAGGGGCATGTCTGGTGTGCACCGTCGACGATCGCCTGCGCAACGTCACGCTCAAGACCTGGGAGGCTGACGTTGAGTCGGGCCTGAAGGAAATAGGCGCCGTCGACATTGCACAAGTCCACTTCGGCATCGACGGCAGTGTCTGCCGGCATGGCTACCTTCATCTTGCGTGCTGCAAGGCCCATGGCGCCGATGAAACACGCCGACCAGCCGGCTGCAAACATCTGTTCCGGATTGGTGCCACTGCCTGCGGTGCCGGGTGTCGAGAATTTGACGTCGAGATGGCCGTCATCGCTGCGGCCAGAGCCACCGTCGCGGCCGCCGGTGGTGTGGGTTCTGGCTGTGTAGAGCACTTTTTCGACTTGGGTCATTGTATTGGTCCTTTGAACGGTTGATTTGCTTCAAGCAATGACTGCAGCCAGTCATTGCCCGCATAAGGCGCTAGAGACGTATCCCGCATGTGTCAGGGTTGGCGGGAATTGAAACGAATTGTGTAAGGAAGCAAGGCCGGTACATTGAGATACAAATGAGCGGTCCAACTATTGCGATGAGTTTACCGGCTTTTGAGGCAATGTTATCTCGGCGGAAAGACCTCCACCGGGTCTGTTTGCCAGGTTAAGCATCCCGTCAATGGCGAGCGTCAGTTCCTGTGCGATTGCCAATCCCAGCCCTGTGCCGCCGGTTCCTCTATTCCGCGACTGTTCCAGCCTGAAGAATGGCTGGAGGACTGCCTTGAGTTGATCCTCCGGAATGCCCGGGCCACGATCGAGCACTTTGATGATGACTGTACCTTGAGGGTCTTTCTCAAGAGAAACTTCGGCGCCTCCGCCGAATTTCAGGGCATTGTCGATCAGGTTGGTAAAGATGCGGCGCAGGGCGTGCGGCCGGGTAACGATTGCAGTTTCGATCTTTCCGCTCAATGTCACGGTCTTGCCGGTATCCTGATAGTCATAGACAAGACTTTCCATGAAAGAGTCCATGTCCAGACGGGAGGCTTTTTCTGTATTTCCATGGGCACTGCGCGCATAGGCAACGCCTTCGTGGACCAAGCGCTCTATCTCGGCCAGATCCTGAACCAGTTTGTCCTTTTCAACGGACTCTTCGGCAAACTCCGCACGAAGCTTCATGCGGGTTATCGGCGTTTGAAGATCGTGCGAGATAGCCGCAAGGATCTGTACGCGCTCTTCAAGGTAGTGCGCGATCCGATCTCGCATGGCGTTGAATGCCGTTGCGGCATAGGCGACCTCGCTCGGTCCCGTCTCGCTCAACCGCGGCGTTTTCTTGTTCGGATCGAGCGCGTCAGCTGCATTTGCAAGATTTACGAGCGGGCGGATCGCCAGCCGAACGGCAAGCCATGCGCAAAGAATGAGGAGAAGCAGCTGCGCGATGAGAACATATGGCAGCCACTGCGCCAGCGGCATGATGGGTGCCGGATTCACATCGATTGTCAGCGGATTTCCGTCACTCAAGGTCAGATGAGCCTGCAGGCGTTTGCCATCGCCCGGGATCGACTGGAATCTTATCGGGAAGCGCTGATCGACGGCTTGCCTGATCTTCGCCGCGATACCGGCACCCTGTTCGGTCAGGGTGTCGATGCCGGGAAGTCCGGTGCCCAACTCAAATCGATAGGTTCCCCGGTTAAGGCGCTGAAGCCAATCCGCTCGCTCGGACGCCGGCAGGCGATCGAAAATAGCGACCGATGTCGCGACATCGTTCTCAAGCGTATTGAGCATCACCGCCTTGGCGGCCATGTATCGTTCGATAAACTGGACGCTGAAGGTGAGTCCTTGTGCGAGCAGCAAACCAGCCAGCAGGATCAGGAAAAGCCTCGATCCCAGAGTGCGCGGCCATAACCGCAACGGCCGAAGCACGGCACCGATGCTCATTGGCGAACCTCGGAAATCTCGACCGGCATTGCGAGGACGTAGCCCTCGCTGCGAACGGTCTTGATGTAGGCAGGTTCGCGCGCATCATCACCAAGGCGCTGGCGAAGCCGGCTTACCAGAAGGTCGATAGACCGGTCGAACAGTTCGGCCTCGCGCCCTTGGGTGAGGTTCAACAGTTGATCCCGATTGAGCACGCGCTGCGGATGATCGACAAACACGCGAAGCAGGCGGTATTCAGCACCGCTGAGCGCTATTGCCGTTCCCTCCCGGTCAAGCAGATGCCGGCCGGTGGTGTCGAGTTGCCAATCGCCAAAGGTCAGAAGCTGGCCGACCTCGGTTATCTGGAGATTGGGCGGGAGCATACGCGTGCGGCGCAGGATTGCCTTGATGCGGGCCAGCAGCTCCCGGGCGGAAAAGGGTTTTGCCAGATAGTCATCTGCGCCCATTTCCAGTCCGACGATGCGGTCGGTTTCGTCAGTTCGGGCCGTCAGCATAAGGATTGGCGTCGCCTTGTGCTTGCCCGCGCGAAGTTCGCGGCACAGGACCAGACCATCATCACCGGGCATCATTATATCGAGAACGATGAGATCGACGGAGTCAGTCTCAAGAAATGATCGCATGTGCCGACCGTCTGCGGCCACGGTGACGCGCAGGCCATTCTTCTTGAGGTAACCCGAAACAAGTTCCCTGATCTCGCGATCGTCATCGACGATCAGAATGTGGTCGATGTGATCCATCGCGCAATGCCTTCCGTTTATTGATCGCACTACTTTAGCAGGCATTTTTCGCGCACGGGCGAGGGCCTTTTGGAAAAATTGTAAGCCAATGTATCCGCGTTGCGCCTGGATACATTGGTCCACAATTTTGGCTGGTTGAGACACATGCGGGATACGTCGCAGGCGTCTTGTCCCCCGCAACGGTTGAACTTCGGCCGCTGCGCTTCGGCGCTCCTTTAACTATCCAAAGGATACGATGATGACCCTACCGGTTATTGCTTACCTTGCAGGCGTGCTGACAATCCTCAGCCCGTGCATCCTGCCCGTCCTGCCATTCGTTTTCGCGCGCGCAGAACAGCCGTTCGTTAAAAGCACACTGCCGATGCTCGCAGGCATGGCGATCACTTTTGCTCTGGTTGCGACGCTGGCGGCGGTCGGCGGCAGCTGGGCGGTTCACGCCAATGAATATGGCCGCTACGCTGCAATCGGGCTGCTCGCGATCTTCGGCTTGACGCTTGTCTCGCCGCAGCTTGCAACCATCCTGACGCGGCCCGTCGTTGCATTTGCCAACAGGCTTTTGAACGCGACGGGTGGACCAGGTACGGTGCCCACAGCCGGCAGTTCGCTGGTTCTCGGTATTGCAACCGGTTTGCTCTGGGCGCCTTGCGCAGGACCGATTCTGGGTCTGGTTTTGACGGGAGCCGCGCTTCAGGGAGCCAACGTTCAGACGACCTTGCTTCTGCTTGCTTATTCGGCAGGTGCAGCAACTTCGCTGGGCTTGGCCCTGCTCATCGGCGGCCGTGTGTTCACGGCCATGAAACAATCCCTGGGTGCGGGTGAGTGGGTGCGCCGCGGTCTCGGTATCGCCGTACTTGCGGGTGTGGTCGCCATTGGCCTTGGCGCCGATACGGGTTTGCTTGCGCGGCTTTCAACCGTCGGGACGACCAAGATCGAACAGGCGCTGCTCGATGGATTGCACACCAAGAAGCCAGCATCAGCTACTGCAGCGATCACAACTTACGGTCCTCAGCTTGCGCTCAACGCCAGCGAAGCATTCCGCAGCGATCTGCCGGTCGAGGGACAGTTTCCTTCACTCGATGGAGCTGTCGAGTGGCTGAACTCGCCACCGCTCACGACAGAGCAGCTTCGCGGCAAGGTCGTGCTGGTCGATTTCTGGACGTTCGCTTGTATCAACTGCATACACACCGTGCCCTATGTTCGGGCCTGGGCTGAAAAGTACAAGGATCAGGGCTTGGTTGTGATTGGCGTGCACGCGCCGGAATTCGCCTTCGAACGCAAGATTGAAAATGTCAAAAAGGCCATAGGCGAATTCAAGATCGGCTATCCGGTTGCGATCGACAACAATTTTGCCATCTGGAAAGCGTTCGACAACAGCTATTGGCCAGCCCACTACTTCATCGATGCCAAGGGCCAGATCAGGTACCACCATTTCGGCGAAGGCGACTATGAGGAGTCCGAGAAGGTCATTCAGGATCTGCTGGCTGAGGCGAAAGGCCAACAGGCGGCCAAGACTGTGCCGGCTCCGACTGCAAAGCAGGGCTGACCGAAGATGGCAATGCCTCGGGCGCCAGGCCCGAGGCTAAACTTTGAAGGAGACATATCATGCGATTTGCCATTTTATCCCTGATCGGCGTGGCAGTGCTGATCTCGCCATGCGTGTATGACACCGACCCTCGGGAACCGTCGCCTCTGGCTGCATTCATCGCGCAAGGCGAGCCCCAACTCGCGGCACCCGGGATTGACTTCTCAAGCCGCAATCCCGACATCTCTAGCGAAACAATGCAGTGACAGAGTGTGCCTCAAGGGCATAAGGTGCTGCAAATTCCATCACAAAGAATGGAGGACATCCAATGACACAAGGACGGGCAGTGCTGGCTGGCGGCTGTTTCTGGGGGATGCAAGACCTCTTCCGGCGCTACGACGGTGTGATCTCTACACGTGTCGGCTACTCCGGCGGTGACGTGACGAATGCGACCTACCGTAACCATGGAACCCATGCGGAGGCCATCGAGATCGTCTTCGATCCCGACCGGATCGGCTATCGGCAAATTCTCGAGTTCTTCTTTCAGATCCACGATCCAAGCACGCGTAACCGCCAAGGCAACGACGTTGGACTGAGCTATCGTTCGGCGATCTTCTATACGTCCGAAGAGCAGGAGCGGATTGCAAAAGACACCATTGAGGATGTCGACGCCTCCGGCCTGTGGCCTGCCAAGGTGGTGACTGAAGTTGCGCCTGCCGGAGATTTCTGGGAAGCCGAGCCCGAGCATCAGGATTATCTCGAGCGCATTCCAAATGGCTATACGTGCCACTTCATCCGGCCTGGCTGGAAACTCCCGGTTCGAGAGAAGATAGCTTGAACCACGACGACCAACAAACAGAGGCCGGTGTTCGCACCGGCCTTTTATTTTTGCGTATGTCTCGACGCTTCGACGATGAAATTAATATTGACTAGGTTAGTCATGTTTTATAATCACACGGCAAGGGCTGCTCCACCAGAGCGAACCTGCACTGAAATCCCATAGCGATGGATCTATGCAAACATTTCCGAATTCATCGCCCGCCCTGGTCGGACACACAACATGTCACGATGTGATTTCCGATCGAAACGGCGCGGTCTACCGGATATTTGTCTATTCTCCGCCCGGCGATGCACCTGAGCAGGGCTGGCCGGTGCTTTACATGACGGACGGCAATGCGGTGATCGGCACGGCAGTCGATGTCATGCGGGCGCAGGCGAGCTATCCGAGCGGTACCAATGTCGGATACGGAGTCGTCGTGACCATCGGCTATCCGCTCGACGCTGCATACGATCCCCTGCGCCGCTCCTGGGATCTTAGCCCGCCGCCCGGTCAGACCTATCCGCCATTCTTCGAAAATAGTCCGGAAGTGAAAACCGGCGGCGCCGAAGAATTCCTGGGGTTTATCGAGGAACAGATAAAGCCGATCGTCGAGGCAACGCATCCGATTGACCAGAGCCGCCAGGCGCTCTTCGGCCATTCCTTTGGCGGCCTCTTCGTGCTCTACAGCCTCTTTACTCGGCCCTCGGCCTTTACGGCCTGGATTGCAGCCAGTCCATCGATCTATTGGGAAGACCGTGTCATCGATCAATTCTATCCGTCATTCGCTGCCGCGCCTCAGACGCGTGAGAACGCACGGCTGTTCCTCTCTTGCGGTGAGTATGAAACCGACAAACTGGCGCCGTTTCAGCTTGGTGCGGCCGACGAGGCGGAGAGGCTCGAGCAGAAGAAAGTCACGCTGAACGATGTGAATGCCATGGAACTGATGGAGCGGCTGAACAGCCTGCCAGGCCAGCCAATACGGGCGGAATTTGAAATCCATCCCGGTGAGAATCACATGTCATTGCTGCCGGTTGCCGTCAATCGTGCGATCCAGAATGCATTCGCCGTCAGAACACTGTGATGATGACGCTGCCGTGCGATCCCCTGTCGGACTTGCCAGGTGTTCCAATCCCGCACGTCGATCAAGTGGGACCGGACGTTGATATCTGGTGGTGGGCCTATTCGCCCGATACGGACTGGAGCCGAGTAAGCGTCGCACTGGTCCCCGACGATCGGGCGCGAGCTGCGAACTTCCATTTCGAGAAAGACGCCCGAGCCTTCATGGCCGGGCGCTACTTGCAGCGATCGGTCCTCTCGCTTTATACGGCCGTGCCGATGGCCGATCTGAACATCGTCTCCGGATTGCACGGCAAACCAGCTCTTGCCGGGCAGTCCGACGCAATTGCCTTCAACCTGTCCAACGCGGAAGGGTTCGCGGCGTTCGCGATCAGCCGGGACGCCGTGGCACTGGGTATCGACGTCGAAGCGCTCACGACGGTAATTGAACCCGAGACATCTTCATTGTTTTGCTCGGCGGCAGAGTCCGAGATGCTCTCGGTGCTGCGCGGTCCGGCGCGTCAATCGCGGCTTCTGAGCTATTGGACCTTGAAGGAGAGTTACCTCAAGGCGAGGGGCACCGGCCTGACTGTCGCACCGGAACAACTGAACATCCGGCTGGATCGCGGAACGAACGCTATTCGCATGGATAAGGTGCCGAGCGGCGATGACGCCTTATGGCATCACCGCCTTTTTCTCGCACCGTCCAGTCGTTTGATTGCTGTTTCAGCACAATCGCAAAAAGAGGAATTGCTCTTTCATCAACGCGAGTTGGACTAATAGTCGACGGCGATGTTCTGACCCAAAGCGTCGTGTCCGCTCGACAGCCAGTTCACCTGCGAGTCGTGCGGCTCCAGATCGAAATGCGACCGGCCCAACAGCGAATTGACGATATGCGCGCTGCGCCATGCCATGAGGCTCAGCTGGGAGTCAGCAATCCCGTGACTGTACCGCCCGGCATTCTGCGCAAAGATCCGGTTCTGTTTTGGACCGCTCCAGTTGAGGCAGTATCTGTCGTCCAGAACGGGCCGATTGTGGCGGTCGAACTGAATACGGTCCACCAAACCGGCAAATGCGTCGGGAAGCTTGAATTGATATCCCGTTGCCAGGACAATTGCATCGGCATGGGCGACCTCGACGCCACCATCGAAACGATTGCGTACGATCAGGCGGTAGCCATCCTTGTCACCTTCCACCTGGATGACGTCGCGGTTGGGCGAAAGTTTTGCATCGATGTTCCGGTTTTCCAGATAGCGCAGGCTGTAAAGCCTCCGGTAAATGGCGTTGATTGTCGAAATAGACAGCCCGTCGCTCGTCAGGATCGAAGCTTTCAGTGCGTCCAGCTTCTGGTCGCTGTTGAGATTGAGATAGGCGTAGACATATTCCGGCGAGAAGACCTGATTGGAAAACGCGGTGTCGTTGATAGGCTCGAAATTATGCCGGCGGCTGAACCAGTTTAGTTCCTTCAGGGTCGATTTTGAGTTCAGCAGCGCTTCCACGACTTCACCGCCGCTCTGTCCACCGCCAATGACTGCTATGCGCGACGCATTGAGGCCAGGCAGGCGATGCCTTGCCTCCGAATTGTGGAAACATCTTTCACCGAGGAAGGGTGTCGCCCAGGACGGTACCGATGGTGTAGTACCAGTACCGAGTACAAGATTTCTGGCGGTTACCGCACCGCTATCAAATTGGACAAGAAATTTGTCCCTGTCGAATTTAACCTCACGGACCGTAGAGTTGAAACTGAGGCTCTTTAGCTGGCTAGCGACCCACTCGAGATACCGGGCAAACTCGCGACGCGGCACTGCATCGTATTGGGCGTTGAGGAAGGCATAGAGCCTCTTATGCGCGACGAGGTAGGAAATGAACGACCATGGGCTGGTCGGCATGACCGGCGTGACGAGGTCTTTCAGATAGGAAGATTGCAGTTCGACATCCGGCAGCATCATGCCCGGGTGCCAATCGAAACTTGCGCGGCTCTCGTAGAAATGCGCCCTGACATTCCCGACGCCATCGAGGAGCGATGCGAGGCTGAGATTTGAAGGTCCGATACCGATACCGGCCAGATCCAGGGTATCGCTTGCGGAACTGGCTCGATCATTGCTTGCAAACATCGCAGTCATCAGAATTCCTTTCGGTGACGCGTTGGTCAAAGAGCTTCATTCAGCCGGTGTGCCAGCCGGCTGTGAAACGCCTGGGAGCCGATCACGTGCAGATGGTTGGTGCCGGAGATGATTTCCGCAGGGTTGGCTCGAAGGGAATAGCGGCGCCAGTCGATGAGATTGAGGCCCCGGTTCAGACTGTCGTCGGCCGCCCAGGAGTGGATAGGTACATTGTGAGGCTGCAATTCATGACACCGGAAGATCAGGGCATTGTCGATCAGGATCCAGAACGTGTGTTCGCGACTGCTGATATCGGGACCATCGGTTGGGAGTTCATCCTTCTCGTCGCCGACGAAACGCAGAAACTGGTCGTAGGTATCGGCGTCCATGACACCAAGCAGCCGGTCCCATTCCGCGCGCATCGCCGTCTGCGATAGCCACTCCTGCACCATCCGGTGCAAATGGTCGCGCTCTCCCGGCTTGAATCGGGGCGTTGAGCCAATGGCGAATTCAGTTCCAAGGTCGCAGACGTCGACCATGGTGATCAGACGCAGGTCGATCTCGTTGCCAAGCCTGCGCGCCGCCTCATAGGCCAGCAATCCGCCCCATGACCAGCCGAGGAAATAGCAAGGCTGGCCCTTGCTGTGGCTTCTGATGTAGTCGACATAACTCTCGATGATCTCATCGACTGAAGCGCCGATCTGCTTCTGCTCGGAAAGCGAATAGCAGATGAAGCCAGTCGCGGGCTGGTCTGCTCCAAGATAGTCGACCAGCTTGACATATTCGCGCGTGCTGACCAGCAGACCGGGGAAGCAATAGAGCATGGGCTTCGTACCGGAAGCGCGCAGCACAATCACCTCGCTTCCCGCCTGGTCATTGCCCGCCTCGATGATTTTGGCGAGAGAGCGGATTGTCGGATTGTTGAAGAGATCGGCAATTGTCGTGCGGTTCTGCGGCTTGCGCTGGCGCAACGCGGAAAGGATCCGGATCGCGCCCAGTGAATTGCCGCCGATGGCAAAGAAATTGTCCTCGACGCTGATTGGGCTGATATTCAGGATCTGTTGCCAAATATCGAGAACTTCTGCTTCCACTGCGTTTTGAGGCTCGATGATCGTTCGCTTGAGGGGTGTCGGCGCGGGAAGTGCGAAGCGATCGAGCTTGCTGTTCGGATTGATCGGCATGCTCGTGAGCGGAACGATCGCAGAGGGAACCATATAGGCTGGCAAGGCACGCTCGAGCGCCGAATGAATATCGGCGATTTCCAGTGCCCGGCCCTGCTTTGGCACCACATAGGCGACGAGTATCTTCTGTTTGGTAGCTTCATCGTCGCGCAGAACGACAAGCGCTTCGCCGACGCCATCCTGTTGCAGCAGTGCGGCTTCGATCTCGCCAAGTTCGATGCGATAGCCCCGCAGTTTCACCTGATGGTCGACGCGGCCGACAAATTCCACAGTGCCGTCCTCGCGCCAGCGAGTGAGATCGCCGGAACGATAAAGGCGCCCGCCTTCCTTTGAAAACGGGTCGGGAATGAAACGGTCGGCGGTAATGTCAGGCTTGCCGATATATCCACGGGCCATGCCTTCGCCGGCGATGTAAAGCTCCCCTGTCACTCCGATAGGGCAGGGGTTCAAATCAGGGTCGAGCACATAGACGCGGCGATTGCCAACCGCGCGACCGATCGGCGCGTAAGTCCCTTCGAACTTCTGACCAGCCCGCACTTTCCAGACCATCGGCGTCATGATGGTTTCGGTGGGACCATAGCCGTTGATCAGCCATTCCGACTTCAATGCTTTCGACAAAAGATCGAAAGTCTGCTGGGCGAGACCCTCGCCGCCGAATGAGTAGAGCCGCATCGGGGGCGCGCTGTCGGTGACATCAGCCCATTCTGCCAGCTGCTGGAGGTAGGTTGTTGGAATGCTGGCATTGTTGGCACCATGCTTGCGCATCGCTGTCAACGTTTCTTCCGGGGTCCAGAGTGGCTGGTCGGGAAGGATAATGCTACCGCCTTCCATAAGCGGATTCATCCAGCGTTCGTGCCCCCCATCGGAACTGAAGGGCAGAAATGGCAATTCGCGTGATACCTCGCTCATGCCATAGACACGGGAAGTATTCTGCATGTGGTGGGTCAGGGGACCGTGTTCGACGGCTACTCCCTTGGGAAGTCCGGTCGAACCGGACGTATACATGATATAGGCGAGCTGATCCTTGTGAACCTGCACATCAGGGGCTGTGTCAGGTTCCTGGCTCAGGTCAAGTTTATCCAGCTCCAGAATGATGGCATCAAGTCCATCGGGGATGCGATCGAGCAGCCAGCTGTTCGTCAGGATTACCTTCACCCCGCCATCATGCAGGATATGGTGATTGCGTGTTGTCGGATGATCGGGCTCCACCGGAATATACGCACCGCCTGCTTTCAGCGTTGCAAGGATGCCGACAATGGCCTCCGGCGAACGCTTCACCGCGATGGCAACGCTTATGTCCGCCCCAACGCCGAGCTTGATCAACCGGTGAGCAAGCCGATTGGCGCTCTGGTCTAACCTGGCATGGCTCCAGACTTCGTCGGCATAGATGATGGCTGTCTTGTCCGGCGTGCGCGCCGCATGGGCGGCAATGTGTTCATGCACGGGACGGTCGTCATTGACGCCCTCATCCTCGTAGGGAGCGGACAGGATGTCGAGTTCGTCCTCGGCAATGAGCTGGATATCCTTGATGCGGATGTCCGTCCCACCGATGGATTGGGCCAGGATCCGGCCAAAATGGATAGAGGCCCGCTCGATCAAGCCCGGTTCGTAGATATCCTCCGCATAGTCGAACAGCGCATCCAGCCCACCCGATTCATTAGGTGAAACAAGGAGCGCAAGCTCGATATCGGAACGGGGGGCGAGGGTGGGCGATGTGCCCGGCGCAAGATCGGAGCGGAAGCGGGGTTCGCGGAACTCGAACAGCGATTTGACTATCGCATCCTGCTCCCGCTCCTCGTGTGTCTGGATTTCCTGCACCAGTCGCTCAAACGGAACCAGATTGCGCGTTCCGGTTACAATTGCGGAGTCCACTGCACGGCAAACATCGAGCACGCGTGCCCTGGAGGTAAGCTCGAGCTTGAGCGGCAAAATCTGTTCAACGCGGCCGACGATTTGCCCGCGTCCATCTGCGTCACGATTTGATAAAAGGACGCCATGCTGCAAGCTATAGTTGCCGCTGTAGCGGGCGAGGAGAATTGCAAATGCCGCAGACAGTACGACGTCGGCTCGCAACTCGTGCTGCTTCGCGTGAAGCTTGACGCTGGTCCACAGCGTTGCATCGAGTTGGAACGAAAGGCGGCGGCGTTTGGCACCCGCATAGCCGCTTGCGTTAAAACGTGTCGGCAAAGTCGTTGCCGTGTATTCCTCGCCGATAAGATTGCGCCAATGTGCGAGCGCTGTAGTGAAGTCGTTCGTCTCAAGCCACTCTTCTTCGCGGGCACCGCGCAACAGGTTGTCGTCAATGACTGGCGCCAGTGCTTCGTTATTGATGAGCGCAATCAGATCCCGTTGCAGGATCGAGAGAGCGGCATCGTCGCCGACAATCGGATGCAGGACGATGGTCGATTTGAGCGTGCCTTGGGCCGTCACGATCAGCTGGCAGCGGGATGACACGCCGCTGAGCAAATCGAAGGGACGGGAGATAAACTCGGCCTCGTGTTCTGCTGCTTCAACTGCTGTCAGAGGATTGCTATCGCTTCCGAGGGTCTCTACCGGAGGAACCTCGCTCACGTCTGAAAATTGTTCGATACGCCCACCGGCGAAACGGCGAAAGCGCGTGCGCAGAGCGCTATGACGCTTGGCCAGTGTGGCCATCGCCTGCTGCAACTGATCAAGTGTAACGGAGGCATGCCAGCCTAATCTGAGAACCTGCAAAGGGAAAACAGTGCTGTTGCCGATCTGCTCGAGCGACCAGATGCGTTTTTGCGCAAGGCTTAAAGGAAAGCTGTCAGAGACACTATGGGGAACGTCATCCATTGCGACGGTATCGTTCGCCTGGTTTGGCGCGAATAGCTTGTTCATATTTCACCGGTCCATTGTCTGGATTTGAGGGTGTAAGGTTCAGGCCATGGCCTGACGCAAGCCGAGCGGCCTTGGATCAATCCAGATTTCCTTGATCTTTTGCAGGCACTCGTCACGCGTGCCGCTGACCGGTTCCTTGCTCCAGCCGACAGGCAGCGCCTTGTCATCGGCCCAGACGGAATAGCGATCTTCCCGGTCGCGAACGACACTCCAGGTCTCGGGCAATAACTCTCCTGCAGACATCGTGCAGACTCCTAAACAGATAAACATGATCAAGAGACGGACGAGGTCGCCTGCAATTTAAGCGAGAACGGAGAAAAATTTTTCAAAGATTGGCCTAAATCAATGCCGGCTTATTGCGTCTCTGTAGGAAAGCCGCGCGTAACAGCTGCGGCGTGATGCTGCGGAGTGTGCCATGAACCTCATATCCAAGCTTGCCAAAGAAACACGCGTTGAGCGGTTCCCCGTCTCATTCCGCTTCTTGAAAACCGCGGCACAGCCAACGCCGGAGACATTGCGGGTTTCCACAACCAGCGGCGCTTATACGATCTCGGTACAGACGACCCCGGACGGGTTGAAACTTGGCTTGCCGGATCTCAAGGAGGCTGACGCAATCCCGGTTCTGTCGTCCGCCATTGAATTCATGACCGCCCAGTCACGCGACACCCGGATGATCGAGGTCGGCAATATGCCGGCATCCGACTTCCCGCTTGGCTCATCTGACGGCGATCGCCTGTTGATCGATCCGCGAGCTTTTTGGCAATGGCCAGCACCGTGGATTGCAAACCCGGCTTATCCGAACCCGCAAGTGCATGTCCTGAGCAATGGACAATATCATCCGAAACGGCCGCGAAAGCCGGCAGGCGTTGTCTATGACCGTTATATTCCATGGCTCGACCAGAGTCTGTCGTTTCGGGTCGCCGACCCCGAGGCCGATCTTGAGTATTTCCATCGCTGGATGAACGACGAACAGGTCAATGTGATCTGGGAGGATGGCGGCGACAGGCAGAAGCACGCGGCTATTCTCGAGGAGCGCCTGAGCGATCCGCACATGATGGCGCTGATCGGCTGTTTCGACGGTGTGCCATTCGGTTATTTCGAGGTCTACTGGGCCAAGGAGAACCGCCTCGGGCCCTATTATGATGCGCAGGACTATGATCGCGGCTGGCATGTCGCTATTGGCGAGCCAGCCTATCGCGGCAAGCAGTGGATCACTGCCTGGCTCCCGTCTTTGATGCATTTCATCTTTCTCGATGATCCGCGTACACAGCGCATTGTCGGCGAGCCGCGCGCCAGCCACGAGCAGCAGATCCGCAATCTTGACCGCTCGGGCTTTGCCAAGGTCAAGCACTTTGACTTCCCGCACAAGCGGGCATTGTTGGTAATGTTGACGCGGGAGCGTTTCTTTGACGATCGTTTCTGGGTTCCGGCACCATGATGGTGAAGCCGAAGCGGGCTTATTTTGCACCTGATGATCTGAATGATCCGGCACTGACCCGTCTGATCTTCCGGCTTGGCATGCCTGCGGTTGCAGGCCTGTCGATCAATGCCGTCCATCACACGATCAATATGGTTTTCGTCGGCATGATCGGCAGTCATGAGATCGCCGCGATCACCGTTGTCCTGCCAATCCTGATGATGGTCGGAGCGATTGGCGAAGGGCTCGGCGTTGGCGTTGCTACAGCCGTCGGCCGGGCCCTAGGTGCGGGTGATCCGCAGCGGGCCAGCATAACGGCGTCAATGCTCGTCATGCTGGCGATACCGCTCGGGCTCGTGCTGACGGTAGCAATTCTCCTCTTCAAGCGGGAGCTGCTCATCCTCTTTGGCGCCAGCGAAGCCATCCTGCCGTTGGCCGAGCATTATCTTGCGATCGTCGCCTTTTCGGTGACGCTGACCATGCTGCAGATACTTTCGGATTTCATCGCCATTTCAGAGGGCAACACGCGCTTCAGCATGTGGACGCTGATGGGCTGTTTCGCCCTCAATATCGTACTCGATCCAATCATGATCTTCTGGTTCGATTTCGGGCTGGCGGGTGCGGCAGTTGCAACCATTATATCGCAGATTGCCGCGCTTGGTGCCTATTTCATTTACTTCCGCAGGCGGATCGGCACCTTGCACGTGGCTGCGAGGTTCATGGCACTGCGCATTGATGTTCTCAAGCCGGTTCTGCTCATAGGATTGCCGGTAACGCTCACAAGCATGTTGAGCAGTATCAGCTTCGCTGTGCTCTTCACTTTCGCCGGATTCTATCGCGGGGATGACGGCATCGCCGGGGTCGGCATTGCGATGCGCGTCCTGACCCTTGGCATGCTGCCGATTGTCGGTCTTTCCCTTGGAGGGCAGGCGGTATTGAGTTTCGCCTGGGGCGCCAACAACTCACGGCGCTTGCTCGGGGCGTCTGGAACGCTGCTCGTTCTCACGTCCGCGTTTGCCGTCATATACGGTCTTGTTGCCATTTTGCTGCGCTATCCTGTCGCCGCGATTTTCACGAATGACGTCGAAATCGCGGATATTGCCGCGCAGACGCTTGCCCTCACGCACATTCCGTTCGTTTTCTTCGGTGCTAGGCAGATCCTGCTGGTACTGCTGCAGGCGCAGGGCCGGGCGCGTCTGGCGGGGTTCATCAGTGTTGCGCAGAACGGCTATTTCCTGCTGCCGCTGCTGTTCATCCTGCCACACTGGTTTGAATTCGAGGGAGTCCTGGCCAGCCTCTTTCTAGCGCCCGCTCTAACTGCACTCATGTCATTGGGCATCCTTGTCGTGATCCTGCGCCAGCTCCGTGACAATTCGTCGTCCAATCCGATCACCAGTTTCAACAGCATCGCGTCCGAGAGGGTCTCATGAACAAAGCCATGCCACCGCAAGAATTCAATGCCGAAATGCCGGACGATCTGTTTTCACCAGTCGACAATGCCGCGTTCAACGCGGTTTCGCCGCCGATATTTCAGACCTCCCTGTTCACCTATGACACCTATGAGGCCATGGAGGATGTCTTCGCCGGGCGGTCCCGCAACTATATCTATTCGCGCGGCGATAATCCTACTGTGCGGGAGTTCGAATTGTTGACGGCCCGGCTAGAGGGTGCCGAGGACGGACGTGGTTTCTCTAGTGGTACCGCGGCGATAACAGCAACGATCTTGAGCCTTGTCGAAGCTGGCGACAGGGTTGTCGCTGTCCAACACCTCTACAATGATATCTACCGGCTGTTCGTCAAACTGCTTGCCCGATTCGGCGTCACGGTGGACTTTGTCGATCCGTCCAACCATGATGAGGTCCGTGCTGCCTTGCCCGGCGCGAAGCTGCTCTACCTGGAAAACCCGACATCGATGGTTTTCGAATTGCAGGACATCGAAGCGTTGGCGACGATGGCCAAGGAATATGGCGTTACGACTGTGATCGACAATTCCTGGGCAACCCCGTTGTTCCAAAAGCCGATCCAGCATGGCGTCGATATCGTCATTCACGCTGCATCGAAATATCTTGGTGGCCACAGTGATACGGTTGCCGGCGTGGTTGTAGGTCCGCGTGATTTGATCGCCAAGATCAACAGCTCGACCTACCCATACATCGGCGCAAAGCTCTCACCCTTCGAAGCCTGGCTGCTTCTGCGCGGTATGCGTACATTGAAGGTGCGGCTGAAGGAACATATGCACAACGGGCTCGTGCTCGCCAAGCATCTTCAGCAACATCCGGACATTGCGCTCGTCCGTCATCCGGCGTTTTCCGACCATCCCGGCAAGAAGACGCTGACGGGTTTTTCCGGTCTGTTCGCCTTCGATTTAAGCCCCGATATTGATGTGGCGCGTTTCGTCAACGCGCTGCGCCATATCCGGCTTGGTGTCAGCTGGGGCGGACCGGAAACGCTTGTCGTTCCTGCAAAGGCTGCGCTGCAAATTCCTGACCGCATGACGTCCTTCGTTCGTTTCGGCGTCAATCCGCAAACCATACGTTTTGCGGTCGGTCTCGAGGAGCCGGAAGTGATCTGGAGCGATATCCAGCAAGCGCTGCATAGTGCGCGTCTGTAGCATTGAGGCCACAGCCTCTTGCTGATTGGGCAGGGCGCATCAAAAAAATCGGCATTTTACCGATCGCGCCTTGACTCGCATAAGATGACAAATGTAGTCATCTTTAAACATGAGTGCTGAACTCATGTAAATTATCAAGCAGAGTCAAGCTTTTACAAGAGGTGTGTCATGCGGGGATGCAGGGCAGTGATTTGGACCGAAGCCAGTTCATCAAGGCGGCAGCGTCGTGCCCGATTGCTGGTGACGACGTCGATTGCCGGGTTGATGATGGCAAATATCGCGGTTGCCCAGGAAGCGCCCTCCATCCAGCTGAACACTATCGTTATCGATGGCGATACCAGCCCTGTTGGCCCCGACAAAGGCTATATCGCCAAGAATACGATGACAGGCGCCAAGACTGACACGCCGATCCGTGAAATCCCCCAATCCATTTCTGTTGTTACCCGGGAGCAGATGGATGACCGGTTCTCGGAGCAAATCGAGGATACGATAGCCTACACTTCCGGTGTGACCGCCTCACCCTGGGGTGTTGATGATCGCTTCGATCAATTCCTGATCCGTGGCTTTGACATTGGCCCATACGCCGTTTATCGCGACGGCCTGCCACAAAAGGCCATCGACTTTTCTGGCTTCAAAGCCGAGCCGTACGGCCTGGAACGGGTGGAGGTGCTCAAGGGGCCGGCATCAGTCCTCTATGGCTCGAATGAGGTTGGCGGTATCGTCAATCTCGTGACCAAACGCCCGACGCAGGACCCGCTTTACAGCGCATATGCGAGCTACGGATCCTTCAACACCTATGAGACGGGGATTGATTTAGGCGGTCCGCTCGACAAGGAAGGCGTGTGGACCTATCGCCTGACGGGTCTTTTCCGCGATGGGCAGACGCAAACGGATTTTTCCAGGAACAACCGGGTGTTCATCGCACCCGCGATCACCTGGTCACCTAGCGCCGACACGTCGCTGACAATTCTCGCCAACTACCAGTGGGATGAACTGACGCCGAATACGTTCCTGCCAATCGCAAGTCCGGACTTCCCGAATATTCCGAAATTCTCTCGTAGCTTCACCACATCTGATCCGAATTTCGACCGGTTCGATGCAGACCACGGCTCCATCGGCTATGAGTTCGAGCACAGCTTCAACGATGAGTGGAAGGTCTGGCAGAATGTCCGCTACTCGCGGCAAAATACGGATTACAGGCACCTCTATTATTCGAGCATGGTCGACGATGCCACGATGGGCCGCACGGCCTTCACGGTTGACGAAACGGCAACGCTGTTCAGCATCGACAATGGTGTTCAGTATGATTATGAAGGAAAACGCATCAAGAACACCTTGCTGATGGGCCTGTCATACGACCGCCAGACAGTTGATGGTCAGAACGGCTTCGATACCGGGCCGAGCCTCGATATCAATGACCCCGTCTATGGCATCGATGTTCCTTCTCCTCCAATTTATGTCGATCGCCGCCAGACCGTCGATCAGATCGGACTTTACGCTCAAACCCAAACCAAATTCGACGATCGCTGGTTGCTTACTCTGGGGGGGCGCCAGTCCTGGGTGGAAGACAAGACCTTTGACCGCTTGAGCAATTCAACCAGCGAGCAATCGGACAGTGCCTTCTCTGGAAAGGTAGGTCTCGGATACTTGTTCGATAATGGCTTGACGCCTTACATCAGCTATTCCGAATCCTTCACACCAACCATCGGTCAAGGCTTCTCCGGTCAGTCATTCTCGCCTTCCGAGGGTCAGCAGTACGAAGCAGGCGTGAAGTATGAGCCGGACTATTTCCCGGGAACGGTCACCGGCTCGGTTTTCGAGATCACCAAGTCCAACGTGCTGACGCCAGACCCTGATAATCTAGGATTCGACGTTCAGACGGGCGAGGTGCGCCATCGCGGCTTCGAGCTCGAGACCGTCGTGAACCTCTTCCACGGTGTCAGCCTCACTGGCAGCTATACTTATCTTGATGCGGAAATCACATCGAGCAACGTCGACGGTGAACTTGGTAATCGGCCGGCGCTCGTGCCGGAACATCAGGCGTCTCTCTGGGCCAAATACACCTTCGAGAGCGGGACATTCGAAGGTCTTAATATCGGTTCCGGCGTTCGCTATGTCGGTAGCTCCTTCGGTGACAACGCCAATCAGATCGAGGTCGGGTCCTATACTCTGGTCGATGCAGCTATCAGCTATGAGAAGAACGGCTGGAAGGGGTCGCTGAAGGCGAACAATGTGTTCGACAAAGAGTATTACTCGACCTGCGCTGGTGACAGTACCAATACCAGTTGCATCTATGGCGAAGGGCGGGCCATCAAAGCGACACTTTCGGCCAAGTTCTAGCGAGCATATGATGAACGGATCCGCCTTTTCGCTGAATGGTATCGGCTACGACGTTGATGGACGGACACTGCTCCATCCATTGACGCTGGACATTCCACAGGGCGAGGTGGTCGGTATCCTTGGCCACAACGGGTCCGGAAAATCCACGCTGCTGAAGATATTGGCGCGTTTTCAGTCGCCAACGCACGGCCGCGTCGAATGTCTGGGGCAGGCGCTGGGATCGTTCCGGTCCAAGGAATATGCCAGGAAGGTTGCCTATCTGCCGCAACAGACTCCCGACACCGACGGCATGACCGTAAGGGAAGTCGTTGCTCTTGGCCGCTACCCCTGGCACGGGGCGCTCGGACGTTTCTCCAGTAACGACAGGGCCAAGGTTGGGGAAGCACTGGAGCTGACATCGATGACGGCGATGGCTGATCGCATTGTCGATACTCTGTCCGGCGGTGAACGCCAACGTGCCTTCCTGGCGATGCTGGTTGCTCAGGACACCGAGTGTCTGCTTCTTGATGAGCCGATCTCGGCTCTCGACATCAATCATCAGATCGAAGTGATGCGCCTGATTCAGAAGCTGGCGCACGATCACGGTCGCTCCGTGCTTATCGTTCTGCATGACATCAACATGGCAGCGCGCTATTGCGACCGGTTGATTGCACTTTCCGGCGGCAAGCTCGTGGCTCACGACGAGACCGAAACGCTGATTACTGCGGACAGGCTCGATGCGATCTATGGCGTGCGCATGGGGATATTCCGGCATCCGGAAACGCAAGCGCCCATCAGTTACGTCCTCTAAGCCAATGTCCTCAATACGCAGACGCGACTTTCTGTTTGGTGTGGCGGCAACGCTTGGTTGTTTGCCGGCAAAGGCGCAGGGCGCAAGTTCTACTCCGAGAGTTGTTTCGTTGGACTATGGTCTGGCGCAGACATTGATTGAGCTTGGCGTGCCACCAATCGGGCTGATTGACACGACGGGATGGGCGAACTGGACAGTGGAACCGCCTTTGCCGCCAAACGTCGCCAATCTCGGCTCCTCCCATGAGATCAACATGGAGCTGTTGCAGCTGTTGATACCCGATCTGATTGTGTCAACGCCGTATCTTGAATGGGTCAGGCCCCAGCTGGAGCAGATCGCGCCGGTCAAATCGTTCCCGATACACGCACTCGGGTCATCACCGTTTCCCCATATCCTTGACGCGACGCGGGAACTCGGCAGCGTGCTTGGTCGCACGGCAGAAGCGAAAGCGCTGATCGATCGTTCGGAGATGGAATTGCGTGCAGCACGGGCGGCGACCAGCCATCTCGGCAAGGTCGCAGTGATTACCTTCATCGACGAACGCAATATCCGGATATATGGACCTGGCGGCATTTTTCAGGATGTATTCGATCGTCTTGGGCTGGAGAATGCCTGGACGCGGCCAACCAACGAATGGGGATTTGGCGATATCGGTATGGCCGATCTGTTTGATATTGGCGACGCGCGGCTCTTTTACATGGATCCGGTACCACCGGATGTGCTCGCAAACTTGCCGGGTAGTCCCCTTTGGCAAAGCATGCCGTTCGCGCAATCAGGGCATGTTCGGCGCATGGCGAGCGTGCTGATGTTCGGCACATTGCCTGCGGCAACCCGTTTTGCCCGATTGCTCGTCGAAGGCAGCACATGAAACATATTGCTGCCCGTCCATGGCTCACCACCGGCTTGTTGTGGTGCATGGCCGCCGCCATCGCTACGTTCAACCTCGGTCCGTTGATCGGCAGCACCGGAGTACGTGCGGTCTTTTCGCTGCCGTCAGCCGGTGACAGCCAGGCAGTCCTTCTGCACTATAGTGTATTGCCACGGCTGATGATGTCTTGCGTCTGCGGCTTCGCACTAGGACTATCCGGGGTGCTTTTCCAGCATGTGCTGCGCAATCCTCTCGCTTCACCTTCAACGTTGGGCGTGGAGGCAGGGGCCCAACTCGCGCTCGGTGTCGCGATGCTTTGGTTTCCAGCGCTTCTCGGCTGGAGCCGCGACACGGCAACGGCTTTCGGTGGCTTCGCCGCGATGGCCGTCGTCTTTGCCGTCGCATGGCGGTTCAAGTTCCAGCCGATTGCCGTCATCCTGACAGGCCTGGTTATGGGCCTCTACTGTACGGCAATCGTTACGCTGCTGACGCTGATGAACGACCACTATCTGTCAGGTCTGTTCGTCTGGGGTGGCGGATCGTTGAACCAGAACGATTGGCGCTCGGTTGTGGGACTTTTCCCGAAAGTCGTCGGCTGTACCGTACTTGCGCTGCTGCTGGTCCGGCAGCTGAGTGTCCTGACGCTTGGTGAGGCAGCGCAAGGACTTGGAGTCAAACTGCAATTTGTCCGGGCCGCGGCGCTGTTTGTCGCCGTGGCCCTGACGACGTTCACGGTCAGCGCTGTAGGTGTGATCGGCTTTCTGGGCCTTGCTGCGCCGGTGATCGCGAGAGCTATTGGTGCCCGGCGGATCAATACAAGGCTCATTGTTGCTCCGCTCGTCGGCGCTGCATTGCTGATCATCGTTGATCAGATCATGCAAATTTATACCGCAAAAACAGGAAGTTATGTTCCGACCGGTGCTGCGACTGCGCTGATCGGAGTGCCGGTACTTCTGTTCGTGATGCTGAAGCGTGGCGGTTCGCTGCAAACGGCGGTTCAAAGCGGATCGTCCCCCGTCGCAAGCAGCCGGCCCCTGATGCTGATAGTGACGCTTGCCGGTCTTGTCTTGGCCGTTGCAATGGTCGCTATATTTGTCGGCAGGGGCGTCGACGGGTCATGGATAAGCAGCACCGGCGCGACATTGAAATCGCTGCTGCCATGGCGGCTTCCCCGGCTCGTAGCCGCAACTTCCGCGGGTATCATGCTGGCGCTTGCCGGCAGCCTGTTGCAGCGTCTGACCGGCAACGCCATGGCCAGTCCGGAGGTTCTGGGCGTCAGTGCCGGAACAGCGTTCGGATTGCTTTGCATCTTGTTTGTTGTATCGGAACCGACCATTAGCCATCGACTTATCGGCGGCTTTTTGGGTGCCGGGTCAGTTCTCGCTATCCTCTTCGCGATGAGCCGCGCGGCGCACTCCGGGAATCAGTTTTTGATGTTCGGCGTATCATTGGGGGCGTTTCTGACTGCGTTGATCTCCGTCGTCCTCGCCTCAGGTGACCCGCGAGCCCTGTCGCTGATCAGCTGGATGGCCGGCTCGACCTACGGGGTGAGCAGTGCCATGTCATTGACTATATCGGCATTGGCGATCGTCGGCATCATCACGGTTATGCTCCTCGTTCGCCCGCTGCAGCAATTCGCTTTGGGTGATCTGTCGGCGCATTCGCACGGCGTTGATGTGAAGAAGCTGCAGATCGTTATTCTTGCCGTAGCCGCGCTGCTGACAGCCATGGCCACGCTGATCGTGGGTCCGTTGAGCTTCGTCGGCTTGATGGCTCCGCATCTCGCTCAGCGGCTTGGGCTGACACGCGGCCTGCCGCACCTGATGGGCTCGGCGCTATGCGGAGCGTTGCTCATGGCAACAGCCGATTTCATCGGCCGCACCGCCCATTTCCCGTGGCAACTGCCGACAGGACTTGTCGCTACGCTGCTGGGCGGACCAGTGTTTGCGCTGCTGCTTATCCGCGGCCGCCGTTTGTCTAAGCTGCACTAAGGGTTTGCTGACACGCGCGGTGCCCATCTCTGATCATGAAATTGACGAGAGTTCTGGATACCCCCATTTCTTCGGCAATATCCTTCTGCGGAATGCCGTCTACACGATGGCGGACAAATGCGTCCTGGGTGCGTTTCGGCAGATTGTTCAATGAGTTCAGCACTTCCCATAAGGTCTCTGTGGTCACCAGACAGTCGAGCGCGCTGACGCTCGGAGCGGGAATGGATTCCATACCGTCGACGGGTGTCATGTTGAGCTTTTCATAGGACCGTTTGCGGGCCTCGTCCAGGGCCAGATTGTAGACCATGCGGCAAGCATAGCCGACCGGGCAGCGAATGCAGCTTGGACGCATGGTACATGCCTTGAGGACAGCATCATGAAATATATCCTCCGATTGCGTGCGAGAATGCAGTACGCCTTCAGCAATTTTCATGAGTTTTGGCTTATATCGTATCAATGCATCGACAAGAACATTGCCATCGTAAAGATTTACTTCTTTTTGCATTTGGATATCTTCTGATAGATGGTTTGCAATGATGGATATAAGGCTTTGTTCGGGCATTTTTATTTAAAATGCTCGAGTAAAATAGCCCGGGACGTTGCGAGAATAGCTATAAAATAATATGATAAAACGAGTCAAGTTATTAAGTCAAAATAGTTAGATGCTGTTCTCGCCACCTTTCGACGACCTGCAGCAATCGGGCGCAGGAATCGGGTTGAATTCGCGCGCCGATTGCACGATTTTTACCGCAGTTGAAACGCGAGGGCCGTGCGATGGGCCAGACAGTGCATCACTATCTTATTTTCGAAACCGCCGGTGGCTTCTGCGGTATTGCCTGGAGCAATATCGGGATCACACGCTTTCAGTTACCGACAAAAAGTGCCGACGCGACAGAGCGGTTGCTGCTTCGCAGGCTACCTGACGCTGAACGCGGCCAACCCTCCGAGCAAGTGCTTCAAGCGGTGGCTGCGGCAAAGCGCTATTTTGAGGGTGAAGAGATCGACTTTTTCGGCTTCAAGCTCGATTTGGGCGAGCAGGACGAATTCTTCGAGCAGATATATGCTGCGGCACGGCAGTTGGGTTGGGGCCGCACGACCACCTACGGTGCATTGGCCAAGCAACTTGGCGCAGGACCGGAGGCCGCGCGTGATGTCGGCCAGGCCATGGCCAGGAACCCGGTGCCGTTGATTATTCCCTGCCATCGCGTATTGGCAGCCGGGGGCAAAGTCGGTGGTTTCTCCGCGCCCGGAGGCTCCGTCGCCAAGGCGCGCATGCTCGAGCTGGAGGGTGTTCATTTCGAATCACCGCAACCGGCGCAGAAATCGTTTGGGTTCTAAGGAACCGGAGCCGGGCATCCGGGCCCGCCAAGGCGGTTTCCATAGACAAATATCTGACCTGCGCGAACATTCGTTCCAAAGTACAACCAAAAGTATTAAAATTATGCAGAATATTGAGCCAGCAATGTTGACCCATTACACTGGTTTTTTAGTATATTAGTTTTATACAGAATAGTATCGGATAGAGCGTCGCTTTGCATTTTGGCATAGAAACATGACTAAGTCATTGAAAAAACAACAATATTAGCGACAACGGCAAGCTGGCGCTTGCATAAGTAACTTGAAAAGTTTACGACTTTAGAATCATAATAGGGGACCATAATACTGATTCGTTTGTAGTGAACTGGAGGCGGTTGCTATCGGCACCGACACCTGGAGGAGGATAAATGAATTTTGGCATTTTGGTACGAGGTTTGGTTGCCGGAGGTTTTGCCGCTTTAACCTGCCTCACAAGCCCCGCCTTGGCAGCTACAGCAACGGGGAGTTTTGCTGTCAGGATCACGATAACGACCGAGTGCAAGCTGGTATCTGCTTCCGATCTGGATTTTGGATCGCATGGTGTCATTGATGCCAATCTCGACTCGACCAGCACCATCAGCGTGCAGTGCACGACCGGTACCCCCTATAATGTGGGTATCGGACTGGGTACAGGAAGCGGAGCTTCGCTTACCGCCCGCTTGATGACCGGACCAGGCGCCGCCACCGTCAGCTACAATCTCTACCGCGATGTCAACCATACGAATGTCTGGGGGACTACGGTGTTGACGGACACGGTATCAGGTACGGGAAATGGTGCCGTGCAGCCGATTACGGTGTTTGGGCGCGTTCCGCCCCAATCCACGCCGGGTGCGGGTGCCTATAGCGACACAGTTGCAGTAACCGTTACTTACTGAACCATCTTTCAAGGAGAACCGAATGCGGACCATGCTATATGGCATCGGCGCGATGAGCCTCTTCATGCTCTTTTCCGGTGTGGCCCAGAGTGCTTCCTTACGTGTTTCACCAACCAATCTCGAGATGATCGCACCGGGCAGTGCCGGCGTTCTCACATTGACGAACGAGGCCAAGCGGCCGATCAATGTGCAGATCCGTGTGTTCCGCTGGACGCAGATAGATGGCGTGGAACAGCTGGAACCGACGAACGACGTCATTGTCAGTCCTCCATCCACGACCCTGCCAAGCGCCAAGGAATATGCCGTTCGTGTCGTGCGGGTTACGAAAAAGCCGGTTGCAGGCGAGGAAGGCTACCGCATCATTGTTGACGAATTACCAGATCCATCGCGCAAACGGGCAGGCACTGTCGCGCTTGTCGTTCGCTATTCGATCCCCGTCTTCTTCAAGGATGAGGACGCTTCGCCGCCGAAGGTGGCTTGGGGACTCGTGAAATCGAAGGGCGCCCTGATGCTGAGGGCGCGCAACACAGGCGATACAAGGTTGAGGCTTGCCGACGTGCAACTAACCCAAGGTGGCCGCGTACTCGGCAATCGCAAGGGACTGGTCGGCTATGTTCTTGGCGAATCGAGCATGGAGTGGCCCATCGCTTCGGGCAAATCGGTTTCCTCCGGGTCGGCCGACCTGAAAGCGCAAAGCGATTTCGGACCGCTTAATGCCGATGTTTCTATCAGCGGCCGGTAGAGCGCTGGCGATTTTTTGCATGGGCCTCTGCACGCTCTCATCTGGTCGAGCCCAGAACCAAGGTCCACCGATACCTGATCAGAACATATCTCAGAGCATTGAGGCGGGAGATTTTTATCTGGAGGTTTTTATCAATGATACCTCGACTGAAATGATTGGAGCTTTCAGACAACTTGCCGATGGCGGTCTGTCGGCCACACCGCAGGAATTGCATGAAGTCGGGTTGAAGGCCGACACCAAGGTTCGCGAGCCCAACGGCTCCGTAAGACTCGAGGATGTCCCTGGTCTCGACTATCGGATAGATGCAGCCACGCAACGGCTCTACGTCACAATTGATGACAGCGCTCGTGCGGCGAAGGTCATTGACATAAGTCCCAAGGGAACAACGGACGACAAGGCGCAAAAACCCCAGTCGAGTTATGGCGCCGTGCTGAATTATTCGCTTTTCGCGGGCAGCAATGACCTCATGGATGGCAATGTCAAACCATTCCAGGGAATTTCCGGCGGGTTCGATGCGCGGTTCTTCAGCCCCTATGGAACGCTGAATCAATCCTTTACGGCAAACATGTCGGATGGCGAGCTCGAGGGAGTGAAAAGGCTAAATACCACGTGGAGTTATTCCGATGCCGAACGGCTGATCACCTACCGCGCCGGAGATTTCATCTCGGGAGGCCTGCCGTGGACACGGCCGGTCTTTCTCGGCGGCATGCAGGTGCAGCGCAATTTTTCCCTGCGTCCAGATCTCGTAACGTTGCCCGTGCCCATTCTTTCGGGCACTGCGGCGGTGCCCTCGACACTTGAGGTCTATACGCAGAATGTCAGGACGTATAGCGGGGCAGTGCCTTCCGGACCATTCGAGGTGACAAACTTTCCTGTTTTCTCCGGACAGGGCGAGGCGCAGATTGTCCTGCGGGATACGTTGGGGCGCGAGACGCGAACGACGCTGCCATTTTATTCGTCGAGCCTGTTGCTGCAAAAAGGGCTGATCGATTTTTCTGCGGATCTCGGCTTTCCGCGCCGAAACTACGGTACCGAGTCCAACGACTATGACGGTGCTCCGATGGGCGTCGCCACCTTCCGCTATGGTCTCACCAATTGGCTGACGCTGGAAGGGCATTTCGAAGGCGGGGTGGATCTACTCAACGGCGGTATTGGGGCGGCGTTTCCACTAGGCGCCTATGGAGTAGCCTCTGTCGCTGCCGCTGGAAGTAGTCATGATGGCGACACCGGCATGATCGTCAACGGCTCTGTAGAGGTTACGCACGGCAACTACACCTTGTTCGCGCGCTTGCAACAGGCTTTTGGTAGCTACGATGACATCGCCTCTGTGTCCGCAGACGATGAACTCGATCCGATTTTTGATCCGAGTGGCGTCACCGTCTTCAGCCCACGCGTGCCGCGGTCGCTGGCGCAGGTCACCCTGTCAACGCCGGGGCCATTCGATCGCAGCAACCTGAACTTCTCCTATACGCAGCTCGACCTCGACAAAGGCGATGACAGCAAGATCATAGGGGCGTCCTTCAGCCAGTCATTGTTCAAGAGCAGTTCATTCTATGCCACTGCCTTCACAGACTTGGAAGACAGCAAGAGTTTCGGTGTCTTTGCAGGGCTGACCATCCCGTTCGACAATGACATCAATGTTTCGACAGGTTACGAGCAGACCGCTGATGGACCAGCGGGATTTATCGATGTGGCGAAATCGGAGAGGCAAGAGGAGGGCAGCTATGGATGGCGCCTGAGAACCAGCGAAGGCAGCAACCCGGATCGTTCTGCGTCCGCGAGTTACCGGGCGCGCTATGCGAGGATCGAAGGCAGCGTGCAGCAGTTCAACGATACGGTTCGCGCCAATGCGCAGGTTGATGGTGCGATTGCCGTGGCTTCGGGAGGCGTCTTTGCCACCAACCGCATAGACGATGCCTTCGCGGTCGTGGATGTCGGCGCGCCGGATATCGACGTTTCATTCGAGAACCGCCCGGTTGGGCGTACAAACCGAAGCGGACGGATACTGGTGCCAAATCTCAGATCGTATGAGCCGAATATCGTGGCCATCGATCCGAAAAATCTGCCCGTCGACGCAAGCGTCGGCTCGACGCGCAACGTGGTTGTGCCCGCAGATCGCAGCGGCGTGGTTATCAATTTCGACGTGGAACAAACGACCGCTTCTGCACTTGTTACGCTTCTTGATGCGAGCGGTAAGGCCTTGGACGCCGGCCTGCGTGGCCATGTGGAAAGGACAGGAAAAGAATTTGTGATCGGATATGACGGCGAAGCCTATATTTCCGCGCTTGGAGCACAGAACGACATTGTTGTCGACCTCCAGGATGGCAAGAGTTGCCGGGCGCGTTTTCCGTATCAGGCAAAGCAGGGAACGCAGGTCAAAATCAAGAGTGTGGTTTGCTCGTGAAACGTTTGCTGACCGGTTTTCTGCTGTTCATTGGCCTGCAGATGTTGCCTACACAAATCCACGCCCAGTCCTGCACATTCAGTACCTCCAATATGATATTTTCCGGAAGCCCATTGTCCGGCGCCGCAATCAACGGGACAACAAGCCTCACGGCAAATTGTTCGGCGGCACTCGGTCTGTTCCGCCGTGTCCTGATCTGTCCCAACCTCAATGCAGGCACCGGCGGCGCAACCTCAGCAGCGCGATTGATGACCGGCCCGATAGCGCTCAACTATCAACTCTACCAGGATTCGGCCCGGCAAACCGTCTGGGGATCATGGATGTGGGCGTTTCCCGCCAGACCCCCGCAGTTTTTTGTCGACATACCCGCGGTGCTGGGCTCCGGGTCGACAACCGTCACAATGTATGGGCAAATCTTCCCCAATCAGGCGACGGCCCCGGTCGGGAGTTATTCATCAAACTTTTCCGGAGCCCAGACGACGTTCCGTTATCGTTTTGACGACGGGGCAGGATGCGCCAATCTCTCGGGAGCATCAGGAACCACCAACTTCACCGTCAGCCTGCAGACCGTAAAGGATTGCCTGGTGTCGGCACAGAATATCGATTTCGGCAATCGCGGTGTATTGAGCGCCAATATCGACCAGAATGGTCAGGTGGCGGTCAACTGTTCACCCAACACACCATATGTCGTGGCGCTTGGTCCGGGCGGTGCGAATGCCGGACCGACAGCAAGACGCATGACCAAGGGCGCCGAATTCATCACCTATGGTCTTTACCGGGATGTGGCACGCGCCTTGCCTTGGGGAGACACTTCGGGCACCAATACGCTTGGCGGTACCGGGAGTGGTGTGACGCAAAACTTGCCTGTCTATGCACGCATTCCGCCTCAGACTACACCGACGCCTGGACTCTACAGCGATACAATCATCGTGACGGTGACCTATTGACCGTTCGGGATTTACCGCATTCGAACAGGTGATCAATAATCGATGATGCCTTCCAGCGCGTAATGTTTGACGGTCCTGCGGTTGGCGATCAGTTCTTCGACCGTGGGGCTCCCCGTCATCGCCCGGGAAATTGCGAGCTTCGTCGCTTCGTAGTTGGTACGGTAAAGGTCCTTGTGGTCGAGATTTTCGTCGTCGACGCAGCGGGGATCAAGCCAGACGGTGATGATCATGCAGATTTCATCGGCCTGATCGCGGGGGAGAATATCTTCGATGAGACAGTCGACGATGGCATCGCCCATCGCCGCCTGTACGACCCCGCCAAGCAGTTCCGCATATGCCATGTTCTTGATGGTGACCTTGGTGGTCATCATCGTGGCCGGCCGTACCGCCTGGTTGAGATCCCGCACCACGAACATGCGGGTGTGACCCTTGACCTGCCCCATCATCGACGCAAATGCCTGCCCGACCGGACCCCTGACCGAGCCGATGACAACCTCTGGCATGGCGTCGGTCACCTGACCCTCTGCAGCCAAAACCGTTGCTTCACCCGTACGAAACCAAATATCAGTCATGTGCTTCCCTCTCGATTGCAGGCAGAACCTAACGGCATCGCCGGTACTGGTCCAGCGGACGAAAAGTCGCTCATTGCGGCCAAGCGCATGCTGTGTTTGGGGACTTCGGATCGAATCCGGATATTGCCCCCTTGAGTTCGAGGCGCGATTCGAATAGGAATGACGCATCAGGCCGGGCCCCTCTGGCAGTTCATGGAACTGCGATGTCGGACTGAGTGTTCAACTGGATGGCCTGGTTTCCTGGAATACAATCGACCGTAATTTTTCACAGTTCAGTCCGCATTCCAAACGAAAGTGCAGATTGCCGTTGCTTTGTGATTTCGGATATTTCATGGAATTTGGGCGCCCCCAATTATTGAAAACGGGTACCACATGAGCGAACTTCTCAGTGCCAGCGCACTTTCAGCCCTTCTCCAGGTCATCATGATGGATCTGGTCCTGGCTGGCGACAACGCAATCGTTATCGGCTTGGCCGCGGCTGGTCTGCCCAAGGATCAGCGTGCCAAAGCCATTCTCCTCGGTATTATCGCAGCCACGGTGCTTCGCATCGTCTTTGCCATCGCCACCACCCAGCTGCTGCAGATCATCGGTCTCTTGCTTGCGGGCGGTATCCTCCTGCTTTGGGTTTGCTGGAAAATGTGGCGAGAGCTTCGCACCAGCCATGCTGAAGAGACCGAAGCCAATGAGGCACTGCTACGGGGGGATATCGATGGTGACGGGCAAATAGCTGCGGGTGCTCCGCGCAAGACTTTCGCGCAAGCTGCATGGCAGATCGTCATCGCAGACGTTTCGATGTCGCTCGACAATGTGCTGGCTGTGGCCGGCGCGGCGCGCGATCACATTGAAATCCTTGTTTTTGGCTTGATCCTGTCGATCGCGCTCATGGGTATTGCCGCAAGCTTCATTGCGCGCCTGCTCCAGCGTCACCGCTGGATCGCCTATGTCGGTCTTCTGATCATTCTCTACGTGTCACTGGAGATGATCTATCGCGGAGCCAATGAGGTCTTCGCATACGCGAGCGTCTGATTGAATTGCCGGCGGCGCAATGCGCCGCCGGCAATTCGACTATTGGATTACGGCCCTTGTTGCCGACCCTGCTAAAGCTAGAGCCTTTCATACTTAAATAGAAACAGTTCTGTTTCTCGGATGGCGAGACAAGCCACGCGGAAGGTGGCGAGGCCGATGTTTTTCCATCGTCCGACGCCGCCTGACAAAGTGGTTGGCCGCCAGTCGGAAACCCGAAGGGGCCGGGTGAATTCGGGCCAAATCCTTCGGGCTACGGCATCGTCCGATGGAAAGGCATCGGCCTCGCCAAACCCCTCGACCTTGTCCGCGAATTCCCTCCGGCAGAACGCTTCTATTTAGGTATGAAAGGCTCTAAGTTTCAAAGATGCGGGTCCGGTATCGTCTGAGCAATGCAACACTATAAGAAGCCGTGGAGCGGATGGGGCGCACTGGCGTCTGTTGCCCTGCATCTGTCGGTGGCATTTCTGTTGCTGTTCCGGCTGTCCGAGGCGCTGCCGAAGCCACCGGAAGAAGCTATCAAGGTAGAGGTCGTGCCTCCGGTGCCGCCCAAGCCGCCGGAGAAGAAACAAAACAAGCCAGCCGAGAGCAAGCCGCAACCGGCGCCGCCGCCATCTCCGCCCGCGGCGGCCCAGGCATTCGAATCCGCTATGGCCAAAACCGACGAGAAGGTGACTGAGCCCCAGCCGACTCCCCAAGAGCAAGAGGCGCCTAAAAGCGCCGATTCAACACTGCCAGACGCATCTCCGGCAAAGCCGGTGACGGAGCCGCCTGCAGAGAAGGCAGCCTCCGTCAGCAAGCCGGACCTGCCAAAACTTGATGTTCCCGTGACGGATAGGGGCGATGTACCGCGGAAGGACGAAGCTCCTACGGCGCAACAGGTAGCGGATGCAAAAGCGGCAGCGCAAAGTGAGAAGGCACCTGCAGAGAAGAAGCCGGCGGAGCCGAAAAGCAGCAAGCAAAAGCCGCTTAGACTTACCCAAGCGAAGAAACTGTTTTCACCTGATGCCTTGTCGGACCCGAGGGTGAGACAGGCTATAGGGAATCTGCCCCGAAATCAGCGGATATTGCAATTATGCGGCAGTGAGGCAATGCAACAGGTGCGCAACCAAAGGCCTGAGGCCGACTTGCTGGCATATAGCCCCTCCGGCCGAACCATCGCGAGCGGTACATTGAGTTCCCGGGAGGGGGCATTTCGCAACAGGTCCAACTGGTACAATCTGGACTTCAAATGCCAGGTCGATGCGGCAGCGATGGAAGTTGTTTCCTTCAGTTTCGGGATTGGCAACCCGGTACCGCGAAGCGATTGGCACGCGCGCAAGCTGCCCGTAGACTAGTTGCCGGCGACTTGGGTGAGGCGACGTAGGACTTCACCTGGAGATGCGGATTGAAAGCAATCCGGCCCGATCGCGAACCTTTGCGGTTATCGCTGAATGAAGGCGATTGGCTCCATTTTCTGCTGGTGTGATTGCGGATGCCAGCCGCACCAGTTCGTCGGAAGCAATCAGATCAGTTGAATAGGCTCTCGTCATTTGCTCGAGGCGGCTGGCAGTATTTACCGTATCGCCGAACACGCTCATTCGACTTTCAGACAAACCCGGGATTTGACCCAGAACAACCGGCCCGGCATGAATGCCCACACCAATATTCAAATCCGGTCCAACGGAACTATCCTCGCGGTTCCAGGCCTCCACTGACTCAAGCATTGCAAATCCGCATCGGAGCGCCTTCGAGGATACAAAGGAGGGCGTGCCGCACCACGCCGCCATGACTTCGTCACCGGTGTTCGTTATCACAGTCGCAGAAAACGCTGAGACGACCTGTGTCATTCGCCGATGAAATGCTGAAAGAGTGTGGAATGCCGTGGGTAAATCGACGGCCTGGCAAAAACGTGTGAAGCCTTTGATATCTGCAAAAACCACAGAAGCGAAAACCAGTTTCGCATCGCGGTTGTCATCCATTTCGAAAGCGATCGGATAATTGCTGCGGCTAGCGAGATTTTCGACGCGTAACATTTTGACATCCTCGTTTGTGAACGCGCAAGAGACTTTCATAAGATCTATATTGCGCGCGAGATGTCGCAGAGGTTTGCCGGAAGACACCCGTTTTTGACCCTACCCGTAACGATTGGGTACCTTGCTACATTTCGATACATATATTTCAGGAAATTCGTGGAGCAGCGGGAAGTGCGACAACCACTCTGAATCCGCTACCGCTATTGTTAAGCGCGATTTCCCCCCCGTGGTGGTGAATGATTGCCCGGGCAATCGACAAGCCTAGACCGACCCCGCCGGTTTCCCGGTTGCGGGATTGCTCCAGGCGGAAAAACGGAGCGAATACGTCTTCGAATGCGGTTTCAGGTATGCCTGGACCATCGTCCTCGATAGTGATGTCGATGCCCTCGTGCCGCTTTTCGACGCTGACGCGCGCCCTTTCGCCATAGCGGACAGCATTTTCGATTAAGTTGCGGAAGGCACGCCGCAGAGCGTCGGGCCGGCATCGGTAAACGATATTCTCGCCTTCAAGAAACTTGACGTCCTGACCGAGCTCCGCCATGTCGTCGCAAATGCTCTCGACCAGGGCGGAGATATTCATGGCACGTGTGTTCTCAACCGTGCCTTCCTCCCGTGCAAACGCCAGGGCCGCTTCCGTCATCGTTTGTATCTCGTCTATGGTCGCAAGCATCTTCTGTTGCACGTCCGGTTCCGTGACAAACTCCGCCCTCAGGCGGAGCGATGTCAGCGGCGTTCGCAGATCGTGACCAATGGCGGCCAGCATCCGGGTTCGGTCCTCGACAAAGCGATGCAAGCGGCCCTGCATACGATTGAATGCTTCAGCCGTCTGGCGGATATCGTCGGGTCCTGCTTCGGGAAGCGGTTGTATGCTTTCGCCTCGCCCCAGAGCTTCGGCTGCCATGGCAAGTCGGCGCATCGGACTTGCGATCTGCCTGGCCACGATGACACCGATCAGCGAAAGAATTGCAGCTGTTATAGCAAGGGACGACAGGGTCTGGACGTTCCAGATGGAATTTGGAACCGATTTGGCGTAGGCCGTGTTCAGCCAGGTGCCATCGCTCAATTCAACGGTTAGCCCCATTCCGTTTGAATGGCCGAGATAGATGAATTTTGCTGGCTGCGGTATCGTCCAGACATGCGGACCAAGCGTGGTCCATGAATCGGATTGCGCAGCCAGCGCCTGGAAGGGCGAGGGTTCGGGCCGCGCGGTTTCTGCGGCGGTTGATGTCGCTGCTCCGGGCATTTTGAACTTCAAGGCTTTTAGATTTGGCATGGGTTTTGACAGTTGCGCCCATGCCTCGCGACGCCACGCGTTTGCGTCCACCGGCGCTTGAGAGGATAGCCAGAACCGGCTGTAGCCTGTGCCGCTCGCATCCAGGACATCGTTGCGAAACGTCGTTGGTATGGTTTCGAGCAACGTCGCAAGGGAAGCCGTTCGGCTGAAAAACTCTGCCTTCGCGGCCGCCTGCAGTGCTTTACCCCGCTCGTCCCACGAAACGAAGAAACTGAGTGCCTGGGAAAGCGCGAGCGCGAGCAGCATCAAGCCTATGAATTGTGCGGCAAGACTGCGCTTCCACCACCGTTTCATGCCCGCTCCACCTCTGCGCAAAGACTATAGCCACCGCCCCAGTGTGTCTTGATAATTGAAGGGTTCTTAGGATCGACCTCGACTTTCTTGCGCAACCGGCTGACCTGGTTGTCTATGCTCCGGTCGAATGAATCGGCGCTGCGACCGACGGTCAGGTCCATGAGCTGATCGCGGCTGAGCACCATTCCGGGATGTTCGAGAAAGGCCTTTAGTAGCCGAAATTCCGCCGTACTGAGCGGGACGCCGACGCCGTCCCCCCCAAGCAGTTCCCGGCGACCGACATCCAGACTCCAGCGCTCGAAACTGATCGTCTTTGCCTTGGGCATTTCGCGCTGTGGCGGCAGGCTATTGACCCGCCGCAAGACTGCCCTGATCCGTGCGAGCAGCTCACGTGGATTAAAGGGCTTGATGAGATAGTCGTCGGCTCCAAGCTCCAGACCGATAATGCGGTCGGTGTCGTCGGCCATGGCAGTCAGGAAAATAATCGGCAGCTCCGTCGAACGCCGCAACTGCCGGCAAACGGACAAGCCGTCTTCCCCGGGCATCATTATATCAAGAATGATAAGGTCCGGGGCGTTGCGTTCGAGCAGCCGTCTCAGTGCGGACCCGCTTTCAGCCACGCTGATGCGATATCCTTGCTGAGAGAGATATTTGCCAACAAGGTCGCGGATATCCCGGTGATCGTCGACTACTGCGATATGGGGTACGGATTCCATCGGGCACATCCCTGACTTTAATGCACACGCGTGAAATATCACTCGAAGGAGTTTTCCGGTATCCGGAAAATTGTATCAAAGTTTGTCAAGCCATATCGGGTTGGCTACCTGCCCGTCGTGTTGATGCTGCTAATTTGTAGCGAAATGTCCCGTCACGCAATCCTGCGATACTTTGCGACAACTCTGCCCTTGGTACGGCACAACTCTGCGACAAACCGCAAATACGCTGTCTGATGTCAATGAAACAGTCCATCGACTAATCAGAAAGCGAGATCGTCATGAACAAATATCTGATCGCCGCCATCGCAACAGTGGGTATTGCGTTCTCAGCCGGAACTGCGCTTGCGTGCCAGAAGCTCAACTCCGCAAATACGCAGACAGAGCAGGCACCGCAAACGCCATCAAGCTCCGATACGAACCAGCAGCCAGGCTAATGATTTGGTCCTGAACTCCGATGTCGAGAAGTCCGTGCCGGTTCCGCCGGCACGGTTCCCTTGATCGTTGTCATCTCCAGGAGTGCAAGCAATGAATGAAGACTCTCAAAAAACGGGTCCGACACGCCGGGCCGTTCTGGAATCCGGTGCAGCAGCCGGGTTTTTCCTCGCAACGGGATTACCAGCGGCGGGCCAACAAATGCCGACCGCCAGGGACCACGATGACGATGCCGGCACAAGGATCGTTGACCCGGTGGAACTCACCCTGAACGTCAACTTGCGCAACTATTCTGTTGGCGTCGATCCCCGTACGACATTACTCGATGCGTTGCGCAATCATCTTGATCTGACCGGCTCCAAGAAAGGTTGCGATCATGGACAGTGTGGAGCGTGCACCGTGCTGGTCAATGGCCAACGGATCAATTCCTGCCTCACGCTGGCCGCAATGCATGACGGCGACGCCATCACGACCATTGAGGGCCTTGCGAAGGGTGCTGCGCTCCATCCCATGCAGGCTGCATTCATTGCCCATGACGGATTTCAGTGCGGTTACTGCACACCCGGCCAGATTTGCTCGGCCGTCGGCATGCTGCAAGAAGCGGCAGCCGGCTGGCCAAGCCATGTTAGCGAAACGCTTTCTAGCCCTAGCGTCTCCTTGACTGATGCGGAGATACGCGAGCGCATGAGCGGAAATATCTGTCGCTGCTCCGCATACCCCAATATTGTCGCTGCGATCCGCGACGTCGCCGGAGAGGTTTGAAACATGAAACCTTTCACCTATCAAAGGGCAGGCGAACTCCGCGATGCAATGGCAGGTGTCGCCGGTACACCGAACGCCAAATTCATCAGTGGCGGCACGAATTTGCTCGACCTCATGAAGCTGGAAATCGAACGGCCGGCCCATCTGATCGACATCAACCATCTTCCCTTCAATGGAATTGAAGAAACAGCAGAAGGCGGCCTGCGCATCGGTGCACAAGTGCGCAACAGCACGCTCGCCGCTGATTCACGCATAAGATCTAACTATCCGGTCCTGGCACAGGCACTGCTTGCGGGCGCTTCTGCGCAAATCCGCAACAAAGCGTCGACGGGTGGCAACCTGCTGCAGAGGACGCGTTGTTATTACTTCTATGATCGCAATATGCCTTGCAACAAGCGCAAGCCTGGTTCCGGGTGTGCAGCGCTCCATGGCTTCAACCGCATGCATGCTGTGCTTGGATCAAGCGACGCCTGTATTGCCGTACATCCGTCGGACATGGCGGTTGCCATGCTGGTTCTCGACGCATCCGTGGAGACGATGGACACCGAAGGCGTGACAAGACAAATCCCTGTTGGCGATCTGCACCGGCTGCCTGGGTCCACGCCCGATGTTGAAACGCAGCTAAAGCTCGGGGAAATGATCACCGCGGTTATTTTGCCGCCTGGTCAGCCCGGGCGGCAGCTCTACCGCAAGGTTCGTGATCGGGCATCCTACGCATTTGCACTCGTATCGGTTGCAGCAATCGTCCATGTGGCAGGCGATACGATTGCAGGGGCGCGGTTCGCGCTTGGCGGCGTCGCGGCCAAACCATGGCGCGTTCCCGAAGCCGAAGCAATCCTGCTCGGCGAGAAGGTTTCGACCGAAATGTTCGAACGGGCCGCAGACATCGCCTTGGCAAATGCCGTTGGTCGCGGCGGCAACGACTTCAAAATCCCCTTGGCAAAGCGGACGATACAACAGGCGCTTGCTGCTGCTTCACAACGCGGATGAGGAAGATCATGTCCAATTCAACACCCATAGCGGACACCGGAAAAAACTGGATCGGCCAGCCGGTCGATCGTGTCGACGGCGCGCTGAAGGTAACGGGGCAAGCGGTCTACGCTTATGAGCATAGGACAGATGGTCCGGTTGCCTATGGTTATATTCTTGGGGCCGGCATCGCGCGCGGCCGCGTCTCTGCGATCGATACTGCACAGGCCGAGGCAATGCCGGGTGTCCTCCGTGTGATGACGTATAAGAATGCACCGACACAACCTGCATTTGGTCCGGCTGTCACGCCAGCGGTGCGTGAAGTCTTTACCCGTCCGCGACCCGTCCTCTCGACTGACCGCGTTCGCTACTATGACGAGCCTGTTGCCTTGGTCGTGGCAGAAACGTTCGAGGCGGCACGAGGTGCTGCACGAGTTATTGCGATCGACTACGAAGACGAGCGCGGTGCGTATGATTTAAGTAGGCACCTTGCGGATGCCTATGCGCCGCAGCGCACCAATGCCGGGTTTCAAACGGACTCGCTTGTCGGCGACTTCGAGGCAGCGTTTGCTGATAGCGCCGTCAAGGTCGATACAATCTATACGACACCCTACGAACATCACAATCCGATGGAACCGCATGCCACACTCGCAGCTTGGTCCGGCGATGAAGTGACAATTTACACGAGTGCCCAGACGCTTGCGAATTTCCGGGCCGGTATCGCCAATACGTTGCAAATCCCGCCTGACAAGGTGCATCTCGTCAGTCGCTTTATCGGCGGCGGATTTGGCTCGAAATTGATCGTGCATGCCGATACTATTCTCGCCGCGCTCGCCGCCAGGGATCTCCAGCGTCCGGTCAAGATTGCGCTGACGCGACAACAGATGTTTGCAAATGCGGGTCACCGCGCAAAAATGATCCAGTCGGTCAGGCTGAGCGCCAACCGTGAAGGCAAGCTCACCGGTATCGCCCATGATGTCTGTTCGGCGACCTCCCGGTTCGAAGAATTCTGCGAACAGACTGCCGTGTTTGCGCGATCCCTCTATGCGGCTCCAAATCGGATTACGAGGCATCGTTTGGTCAGTGTTGACACAAACCGCGGTGAGTGGATGCGGTCGCCGGGCGAAGCGCCAGGCATGCTCGCATTTGAATGTGCCATGGACGAGTTGGCTGACCAGATCGGTATTGATCCAATCCAATTGCGTATCCGCAATGAGCCCGAGGTAGATCCGGAGCGCAACGTTCCGTTTTCCACACGCAACCTCGTCGCCTGTATGCAAGAGGGCGCACGTCGCTTTGGATGGGAGCAAAGACAGGCGAAGCCGGGTACGGTGCGACAGGGACGCAAGCTGATCGGCCTTGGTATGGCGGCTGCGATCCGGCCCAACTACCTTGGCGCGTCGGCAGCCCGGATAAGCATCGACGGGAACGGTCAGGTGAAAGTTCAGCTCGATATGACCGATATCGGCACGGGAACCTACACCATCCTGGCACAGATCGCTGCCACAAGCCTCGGTCTTCCCCCTTCTGCAATTGATGTCCAACTCGGTGACAGCCATTTTCCGCGCACCGCGGGATCCGGCGGGTCGTGGGGTGCGGCAAGCGCCGGCTCCGCCGTCCACAATGCCTGCGAAGCGTTGAAGCAAAAAATAGCGAAGGTTTCACAAGAGGTGCGAGGATCGCCTTTTTATGGTTCGAATCCTGATCGAACCGAATTCACGAACGGAGAAATCAGAATAGGGGATCGTTCGGAAAACCTTGCCAACCTCATCAATCGTGTAGCGCCGCAGGGACTGGATGCTCAAGGGGCCGTAGAGGCAGCCGGTGAGAACTACCGAAACTATTCCCAGCATGCCTATGGTGCACATTTCGTCGAGATAGAAGTCGATCTGGATACAGCCGAGATGCGGGTCAGCCGCATGCTCAGTGTCATTGGTGCAGGTCGCATCCTCAATCCCAAAACAGCACGCTCGCAAATTATCGGAGGCATGGTTTGGGGGATCGGTGCTGCGCTCATGGAAGAGAGTGTTCTTGACCCGAGATACGGTCACTTCGTCAATCACGATCTCGCCGAATACCATGTTCCGGTAAATGCGGATGTCCCTGATCTTGATGTCGTTTTTCTGGAGGAGTCCGATGGCAATGCAAATGTCTTCGGAAGCAAGGGAATAGGAGAATTGGGCGTTTGCGGTGCAGGCGCTGCCGTTGCCAACGCGATCTTCAATGCCACCGGAGTGCGCGTTCGCGAGTTTCCGGTCACCCTGGACAAGGTATTGCCCGGGCTGCCGGTTCAGACATCATCCGGAGCAAACAGGAGTTGACCATGCAAGAGACTGATCGTGTTCCTGAATATGTCCGCGACCGAATCGAGAAGACGAACGATCTCGGTCACAAATATATCGTCAGTGTCGCACTTTGTGCCGTCCTGATTGCAACGATACAAGGAGGTTACGGCAATTCCGGTTTGTTTGCAGAATCCGTGTCAGCTTCACGTCATGCCGCGAGCGAAACACCATTGCAACTAACGGACGCCACGATGTGCGGCACTGAGAACCACAAATGGCATCCGCTGAAGCGCGAAATTGATGCATAAAGTGTAGCGCGGACCAACACGCGTCTTAAACATGCCAGTCGGAAGTTTGTGAGGACAGCGCATCGGTGCCCGTGTCAACACCCAGATCGTCGAGGGAATAGGCCCTGATGTAGTCGATTTTCATTTCAGAACCATCCGCCAAACCGTCCGTTGGCGTGCCCGCTATGCCTCCGACGGCGAGGTTGACGAGCATGTACATCGGGTCGTGCATGTCCGATGGGGTATCCGCATGCGCGACGGCAACATCATCGAAATACCAGACAATCTCATCTTCCTGCCATAGCACGCCGTAGCTGTGAAATCCGTCGGTATCGCCGACCTTCACAGCAGTTGTTTCTGAAGTCTGTTCGCCGGTCTCGTTCGAGTGGACGGTGGCGTGGATGGTGTTCGGATCCTGTCCGGTCATTTCCACGACGTCGAGTTCAGGGGGCCAGGAACCGTCTTCTGGAAGCAGCCAGAAGGCAGGCCATGTACCCTGATCGTCCGGCATGTCGGCGCGGATTTCGAAGTAGCCATAGGTCTGGGCGAAGGACGGATGAGTCGTCAGCATGCCAGATGTATAGTCGTAATCTTCGACTTCGGATTTGATCGCGTCCGGCGTCTGTTCCGCGGTAATAGTCAAGACACCATCGTTTACGGAAAATGGATTGACTGCGGCTGTGGGCTGGTAGGCAGGGTTGACATACCATTGAAGCTCGCCGTTGCCTGGCAGCGTTCCTCCCTTTTCGGGCGCCCACCAATATTTCGCCTCCCATGTACCGGTATCCCCGTCATGAAGCTGGAGCGAATTGAAATCGTCGGAAAAGGTACGGGTCAAAGTGGAACGATCAAGACTCAGTTCAAACTGGTCCGCCCGGAGTTCGTCTGCAGTCGTGTCGTTAAAAACCAGAGTTTCGCCTGTTCCGAGAGACAGCCTGAGATCGTCCCCTTCCTGGGTGAGATTGTTGCGAACCTGCTCGAAAGAGGTCAGCCCGTAACCATCGAGGCGCACCACATCGTTGGAACCGAAATCGGTGAGGAGATCGCTCCCGTTGCCCTTCGTCACGATGAAGGTATCGGCACCACCCGCGCCGGTAAGAACGTCGTTCCCTTCGCGGCCATCGATGGTCTGGCTGCCGGAACCACCTGTAATTATGTTATCGGCATTGTTGCCAAAGGCGTAACGTCCATCGCCTGTGACGGTCAGGTTCTCAAAATTTTCCCGCAGAGTGGAACTCATCCACGTATTTACGGTATCAATGCCTTGATCCGCTGCCTCATAGACGCGATTGATGCTTGAATAGCGATAGTAAATGTCGTCGCCCATCCCGCCCATCATGGTGACGTTGACGGCGGCGTCTCCCCACAAGGAATCATTACCATTCGTGCCGTGAAGTTCGCGACCGGATCCAGTTGCGGAAAACCATGCCGTCGAGCTTCCGCTGTAATACAACGGTACACCCACGGCGTTCAGGATAGTTCTGCTCATCGAATTCTCTCCAACTTGCGTATCCGGCCTCCTCATCGGATGCGGACTATCCTCCCACAACGAAACGTAACATCCAGATTTCTAACGGTCTACCGCTTTGCAAGGGAATATTATCCTAAAACACCGTTCCTGTGGTAATGTGAGTTCAAACCCGTGTCAGTATTGGTCGCCAGATGCTGTGACATGGGCCAGCCGATAAGCTACGGACACACCGCCGCTTGCAATCTCTGACATCACCGTCCGCATGCCACTCGAATGGCGGAACGCCTGCAACTGATCGACGAGAAAACAACCGAGGATTTTCAGGTGGAGTTTAAACGAAAAACTGCGGCTCTTCCGGGGAAGAACCGCAGTTTTTATCGCGTCTTGTCACTCGTTAGCAGGCGGACCCCTGGCACAATTTGCTCGAAAGGTCCGTGCTGCCTTTCAGCGGCTGCGCCGAGACGAAAGCCGGTAACGGACGGCGCCATTCGCTGACTTTCTCATCGCTAAAATTTTTGGTCGCCACGGTCGTCATAAGGAGCTCGAGCTCTTTTCGGCTGACGCGATCGGCACGCATGACAGCGTTGATCAGCGGGTCCGAAAGGACTTGTGACTGCGTGAGGTCGGAATAAAACTGGGACATATTGGTCTCCTTCTCGATGACCAGTAAAACTGTATTGGATCAAAATTACGGCGTTGGGGGTTACGGGTAGGGTGGCTAACGAGTGAATTGACTTCGGCATTCAATGTGTGTTACCGGTCAGTAACGTCCCAATAGTTACTAAGCGGTAACATCAATGTCAAGTACCCCTTTGCAAGCAATAGCAGATAATTCTGACAAGCTCGTGACCACGCTGGAACGTCCTCGTGAGCGGATCGTGAAGAGCGCCATAGAGCTGTTTCGCCAACACGGGATCAAAGGCGTCGGTGTCGATGCCATTGCCGAGGCTGCGGGCTCCAACAAGATGACGCTCTATCGTCACTTTGGCTGCAAGGACGATCTGGTTTGCGAGTGCCTGAAACAGGTGTCGAGCGAAAAGGAACGTATCTGGACCGATCTGGAGAACACCTATCCCGGTGACCCGGCAAAGCAGTTGCGGGGTTGGGTCGATGAAGCTGCCCAACGCATCTTCAATGATTTGCGCGGCTGCGATCTCGTCAATGCGGCGGTTGAAATAAAAGAGGCCGGTCACCCCGCCCAAAAAGTCATCATGGACGCTAAAAAAGCGCATGTGCAGCATTTGGTTGAACTTTGCCGAATGGCGGGCGTTCAGCAATACGAACAGCTCGCCCAGGCCCTCGTACTTCTGGTCGAGGGCGCGCGTGTCTGTGGTCAGAGCATCGGTATCGAGGGCCCGCAACAGAGGCTGAAGCAGACCTGCGACGCCTTGATAGATGCATTTTCCAAACACTGATAATATTGAAAACAATTCCTGAATGTCAGCCATTCAAGTGATTGTGTTTGTGCCCGGCTGTCGATGCTCGGTATTGAGAAGCCGGCGCCTCGTATCATTGCAGGCGTCCGAACCGCAACGACAGGACGGATCCATGAAACAGAGCATTGAAATCAAGACGGCCGACGGCACGGCCAAAGCCGCCATCTTTCGCGCTGATCCCTCGGCGACGGCACCAAAGATAAGCAGTGGCGAGCGCGGTGCGGTGTTCTACATGGATGCGATGGGGCCGAGGCCTGCACTGGACGGCATGGCCCAGCGTCTTGCAAATCTCGGCTATGTGGTTCTTCTGCCAGATCTCTTCTATCGGTTCGGAGCCTATGGCCCCTTTACCGGAACGGCGTTTTCCGACGAAACCGCCAAAGCACAGATCATGACCATGGTCCGCGGCACAAGCCAGGAAATGACCAGACGCGATACGACTTCGTTCCTCGATACGCTGGTGGCGGCCGGTGTGACCGGACCCATTGGTACCGTCGGTTATTGCATGGGCGGTGGGCGAGCCGTTACCGCTGCAGGCGCTTTTCCGGATAGGGTTGCGGCAGCGGCGAGCTTTCATGGCGGTAATCTCGCCAGCGACGCTGATGACAGCCCGCATCGTTTGGCCGGCGCCATCAAGGGCCGCGTCTATGTGGGAGTGGCAGGAGTTGACGGCAGCTTTCCGCCGGAGCAATCGGCACGTCTCGCCGAAGCCTTAAGGACCGCCGAAGTCGATCATATTATCGAAAACTATGTCGGCATGGCCCATGGCTGGGCGGTACCGGATCACGGCGTTTACAATGCCGTGGGTGGCGACAGGCACTGGAAGCGGCTGGAAACATTCTTCGATGAAGCCTTGAGCCAAGGCACTTCGCTCTAGTGTTTGGAAGCGCCCTTTTGCCGGGCGCTCCCAATTGTTAGACTTACTTCTGGATGCAGGTCGCAACCGTATCCTTGGTGCATTCGTCGAGACCGGTAAAGACCGGATCTTCAACGGGCTTGCCTTCGATCAGGTCGATCATGACGGAAGGTGCCTTATAGCCCATCTCGAAGGGCCGCTGACCGACGAGTGCGGTAACAAGGCCTTCGCCGGCAATGGCCACTTCATCGCCGATCGTATCGGCAGCGCCGATGACGAATTCATTGCTGGCGATCTTTTCCTTGTAGGGACCAAACAGGTCACGGTAAGGCTGTGGGGCGCCGAACAGCGGCCAGCCGCCCATGATCCCGAAGGCGTCGAGCTTCGGATTGGCCGCAAGGATGTCGGTCATCGCCTGAACGCCCTTGGCGCCGTCGTCATTGGTGAAGACAGGGCAGCCCGGAACCTCCGTCCAGCCGCCTTCGCCCTTGAGTGCGGCCAAGCCCTTCTGACCAGTCAGCGCATCGCGCATGCCTTGCGCCCGGCGAAGAATGTTGTCGGCGCCGGTATTGCCCTCGATCGTGCAGATCGTGCCGCCATTCGGCTTGCCCTTCTTGATATATTCGCCAATCTTGAAGCCCATCAGATAGTTGTCTGTTCCAAGATAGGTCTTGCGCAACGCGGCATCTTCAGCGGCAAGATCAGCGTCTAGCGTCATCACGGGGACCGATGGATTGGCCGTCTTGATCGTCTGGGCAATCAGCTTGGCGTTCGAAGGCGAGATCGCGATCGCGGCCGTATCGGCCTTGCCGAGCATGTCCTGGACGATCTGAGCTTCGCCGGCTTCATCCGATGTCGATGCGGGACCGGTGTAGAAGCATTCATACTCCGAACTCGCATTCTCGCTGTTCCACTTCTGGCAACCTTGATTGATTGCCTCGAAAAACGGATTGTCGAGACCTTTTACGACGATGACGAGCTGTTTTTTTGCCAGAGCAGGTCCCGCACCAAGTGCGAGGGCAGCCGCGGCGACTAACAATAGTGACTTTCTCATTTATTCCTCCCTGGAAACAAACGGACATGAAATGCCCGCCATTCAGTCTCAACCGCTGATCGGATGAGCGACCGCGGGTGCTAAACCTGCTTTATCCCGAACCCCCTCCAACTTTATCCGTTGCGTTACAGACAAAGGTATTCCTCCAGACACCAGCTAATATTGGCAAAGTTCGTCCGTCAATGGGTATTTATCATATAAAACGACTTTTGGTGTAGATGGTGACCGGAATCGGCCGAAAGCCGATTGACGCCCCACGCCGCGTTTGCGTAAATGCCCCTCACGGCTCTTCCTGGGAGGGGAGGGCGGGATCGCAAAAAGCCTCGTGTTCCAAGGGAACATTTGGCGGTGCGACCAAAATGCACGGGAGGCATACAGCTGGTGGCAGTTCTGGAACTCACCAACATTTCAAAACATTTCGGCGCCATTCAGGCTGTCAACGATGTTTCATTTTCCATCGAGGCCGGCGAAGTCGTTGGCCTCATGGGCGACAATGGCGCGGGTAAATCGACGCTCGTCAAAATGATTGCAGGCAATTTCAGCCCGAGCCATGGCACCATGCGCATGGATGGCGCCGAGTTGGTCCTCAACAAGCCGGTAGAAGCGCGCCGTCACGGCATCGAGATCGTTCACCAGGATCTGGCGCTCTGCGATAACCTGACCGCCGCGGCAAATGTCTTCCTTGGTCGCGAGATTCGCCGCGGCGTCGGGCCTTTCCGCATCCTCGACTACGCGTCGATGTATAAACGCGCCGGACAGATTTTCGCCGAGCTGAAATCCGAGACCCGCCCTCGCGACCTCGTCAAGCAGATGTCCGGCGGGCAGCGGCAGGCGGTGGCGATTGCAAGGACGAGGCTTTCCGAGGCGAAGATCGTGCTCATGGACGAACCGACGGCGGCGATCTCCGTGCGTCAGGTTGCCGAGGTTCTGAATTTGATACGCCACCTGCGTGATCAGGGTATTGCCGTTGTGCTCATCAGCCACCGCATGCCGGATGTTTTCGATGTCGCCGACCGGGTCATCGTCATGCGGCGGGGGCGCAAGGTTGCCGACAAGCGGATTGCGGCGAGTTCGCCCGAAGAAGTCACCGGCCTCATCACCGGCGCCATCGAACAGGTTGCGTAGCCGACATGTCGGCAAAGCTAAGAGATAGATAGAAGGTCGATATGGCAATTACACTTGACCAGACCATTGCGCACAAGCAGCAGAGCTGGCTTGCGGAAAAACTGAGCAGCCAGACTTTCTGGGTTTTGGTCGCCGTCATTCTTGCGTGCATCTTTTTGTCGTTCGCGACTGATTCCTTCGCGACCTCCAAAAACCTCTACAACATCACTCGAAACGTCACCTTCGTCGCGATCATCGCGCTTGGCATGACGCTGGTCATCATCACAGGCGGCATCGATCTGTCCGTTGGCTCGGTTCTTTGTCTTTGCAGCATGATACTCGGCGTCGTCATGCATGCCGGTTACAGTATCGAGGTCGGTATAGCAGCTTCCATCGCTACAGCTCTGGTCATCGGCGCATGTCATGGTGTGCTTATTGCCTATATAGGCATGCCGTCATTCGTTGTAACGCTCGCGACGCTGTCGATCGCACGCAGTCTGGCCATGGTCGCGTCGGGCAATACGGTGGTTTTCCAGTTCGGGCCAGACCATGACAAGCTCCTGGCGCTTGGCGGCGGTGCATGGTTCTTCGGTATCGCAAACCCCGTGGTTTACATGGTCGTGCTGGCCTTGCTTACCGGCTTTATCTTGCGTTGGACGAGGTTCGGACGGTACATTTATGCCATTGGCGGCAATGAGCATGCGGCGATCCTTACCGGCGTGCCGGTTCGCCAGATCAAGGTGGCGGTCTATATGATCTCGTCGCTTTCCGCAGGTATTGCCGGGATTATCCAGACCGGCTGGCTTGGTGCGATCACCACCAATATCGGCACCGGCCTCGAATTGCAGGTTATTGCCGCAGCCGTCATCGGCGGTGCGGCTCTCGCAGGCGGTGTCGGCACGGCCCTCGGGGCAATCGTTGGTGCGGCATTGATCGAGGTGATCCGCAACAGTCTTGGATTGCTTGGCATCAATGCCTTCTGGCAAGGCTGTTTCATTGGCGGCGCCATCCTGTTCGCGGTGCTGTTCGACCGGATTCGCAAATTCCGCCAGAGTGAATGATTGAGTCCTAAGGAGAATGCAAAAATGAAGAAGCGGATCGTATTCACAGGCGGTACCGGTAAAGCCGGCCGTCACGTGGTTCCTTATCTCGTCGACAAGGGTTACGAGGTCCTGAATGTCGATCTCGCCCCGCTGGATTATCCCGGCGTCAACACCATCAATGCCGATATTGCCGACAGCGGCCAGATGTTCGACGTACTATCCAGCCACTTTGGTTTCGAGGGCTACGAGACCGGCAAGGGTCCGGCTCCGATCGATGCAGTCGTGCATTTTGCAGCGGTGCCTCGTGTGTTGATCAAACCGGACAACGAGACGTTCCGCATCAATACGATCGGGACCTATAATGTCATCGAGGCCGCGGTGAAGCTTGGGATCAAGAAGGTCATCGTCGCGTCGAGCGAGACGACCTATGGCGTCTGCTTTGCCGAAGGCGACAAGGATTTCCATCATTTCCCGCTTGAGGAAGATTACGATACCGACCCGATGGACAGCTACGGGCTTTCCAAGGTGCTGAACGAGAAGACCGCGCGCGCCTTTGCCATGCGTTATGGCGCCGATATCTACGCTCTGCGCATCGGCAATGTCATCGAACCGCACGAGTACGACCGGTTTCCCGCATTCCTCGCCGACCCGATGTCGCGCAAACGCAACGCGTGGAGTTACATCGATGCGCGCGACCTTGGGCAGATCGTCGATCTTGCAATCCGCAAGGACGGCCTTGGCTTCCAGGTATTCAATGCCGTCAATGACACGATCACCGCGAAGCTTCCAACGCGGGAATTTCTCGAGAAATATTGTCCCGGCACACCGATCCGGCGCGAGCTCGGCGAATTCGAAGCACCGCTCTCCAATCGCAAGACGCGCGAGGTGCTGGGTTTCCGCGAGGAGCACGACTGGCGCAAGTATGTGCCGCAGAAGTGATTTTAGCGCCAGTACTCGTGGAATAATCCGCCGAAATAGTAGGGACCAAAGCTCCAGACGGCCGCCCAGAGTGCAGCTCCAAGGAGGTTGGCGAGGAAGAAACTGTGCCACGGCATCCCGACCGAGCCGGCAACCAATCCATTCAATTGCCGCAGCACAACGACAAAGCGTGCGCCGACAACGATGATCGGTCCGCGGCGCCGGAATAGGTCTTCCAGCTTTTCCAGCCGTTCTGGGGTGAGTTTGACGAGCCAGCCATATCGCTTCAGCAGGGGCCGTCCGCCGAAATGCCCGATAGCATAGCCGGTACCGTCGCCGAGCACGGCGGCAATCCAGACGGTGAAAAACAGGTCGGTTACGGAGAGATCGCCGCGCACCGCGAGAAGCGACGATGCGACAAGCGCACTTTCGCCGGGAAGCGGAGCGCCGAAGGATTCCAGGTATATGATGACGAAGATCGCATAGAGCCCATATTGCTGGATGTACGGTTCCAGGAATGTAATGCCGGTGTGCAGGAATTCCACGGCTTTGCTTTCTGTTGACGCGTTGCTGGACGCCATACCTATTGGCACGAAATTATTATGATTCTCAACGTATGCAGGATATTTGGTCGTGCCGAACGTTCAAGTCCTGGCATTTTTCGATGCCACCTCCTGCGCCACCCAATCCAGAAACACCCGAACGCGTGGTGAAAGTTGACGATTGCGGGGATAGAGCAGGGAGACCGGCATCGGGCGTGGCGGACAATCGGGCAGAAGCTGTACAAGTGTGCCTCGTGCAAGATCATCAGCGGCGTGGAAGCGCGGCACCTGAACGAGACCGAGCCCCAGTCGTGCAGTTGCAAGGTAGCTCTCTGTGCCAGTCACAGAGATCGTTGTCGGTAGCGTCACATTTTCCAGTCGCTCGCCGATCATGAAATCCAGTGGCCGCACGACACCCGTCGTCAGCGACCGGAGCCCGATCATGCGATGGCCATCCAGCGCATCCCAGCTTGCCGGCGTGCCGAAACGGTCGAGGTAGGCGGGTGCCGCACATGTCAATCGCTCCAGCGTCGCGACGCGCCGCGCGATCATGTCGCTGTCCGGCAGGATACCGAACCGCAGCACGCAATCGACGCCCTCGCGGATCAGGTCGATCCACCGTTCGCCCTCGCTCATGCTGATTTCAATATCGGGATATTTCTCGAAAAAGGTCGGCAGACCCGGTAACAGGAAGTGCCGCGCCAGCGTGCCCTGAACCTCGACGCGCAGCAAACCCTTGGGCCTTGCCGCGCCGAACGCCCCTTCCGCATCCTCGAGATCGGCGACGATCGAGACGCATCGCCGGTGGTGAGCCTCGCCGTCAAGGGTCGGACTGACCTGCCGTGTGGTCCGTTCCAGCAGCCGCACACCGAGCCGCGCTTCCAGCTGTTTCACCGCGTCGGTCACGGTCGAGCGCGGCAGGCCAAGATCGTTGGCGGCGAGCGTGAAACTGCGCCGTTCGACCACCCGGACGAAGACGCGCATCGCTTCAAATCTGTCCATTTGGCAAGTTCCGATTGGATCAAGGGTTGATCGCATCATCAAATGCCAGTGTTCGCTTTGCAAGTTATTGTTCGATTTTTCCGAATAGTGATGCCGAGAAACGGGTGATTATCCGCGCTTTGCAATGATGCATTGTTTCGTCATTGAACAGTCCACAGAGGATCAAGACCATGACTCAACAGACAAACAAGGTTGCAATCGTCACCGGCGCATCGCGCGGTATTGGCGCAGCAATCGCAGAACGGCTGGCCAGTGATGGCTTTACCGTCGTCGTCAACTATGCCGGTAGCGCAAAGGAAGCCCAGGATCTGGTTGACAAGATCGAGGCCAGCGGTGGCAAGGCGGTGACTGCACAGGCGAATGTCGCTGATGCAGCCGCAGTGCGGCGTATGTTCGATTCCGCTGAGGCAGCTTTCGGGGGTGTAGACGTCCTCATCAACAATGCCGGCGTCCTGAAGACGATCCCGCTGGCTGACACGAGCGATGAAGAATTTGATCGCCACTTCGCCATCAACACCAAGGGTACTTTCAACACGTTACGTGAAGCTGGCAAGCGTTTGAGGGATGGGGGACGGATCGTCAACTTTTCGTCGACGAGCCTTGGTCTCAAGATGCCAGGCTATGCTTTGTACAATGCCACCAAAGCAGCGGTCGAAGCTTTCACGCATGTGTTTTCCAAAGAGCTGCGTGGCAGGAACATCACCGTTAACGCGGTGGCTCCCGGACCGATCGCCACCGACCTCTACCTCAAGGGCAAAAGCGAGGAAGTGGTCGCGATGGCTGCCAAGGCGCCGCCACTCGAACGTCTTGGTCAGCCCAGTGATATCGTCGGCGTGGTCTCGTTCCTCGTTGGCCCTGACGGCGGCTGGGTCAATGGCCAGGTCCTGCGCGCCAATGGCGGTGTCGCCTGATTTCGGCGATAAGAGCCGGGGGTTGATCCCTCGGCTCTTTCACAGACAGGCACAGTCAATGCCGCAGGATCTTGCTCAGAAACGCGCGGCTTCGATCGGTCTTTGGATCGGAGAAAAACTCTTCGGGCGTGCCGGTCTCAACGACGGCTCCCGCATCCATGAATACAACCCGCTGCGCCACTTTGCGGGCAAAACCCATCTCATGCGTCACCACCATCATGGTCATGCGTTCTTCGGCAACACCGACCATCACGTCAAGTACCTCACTGATCATCTCGGGATCGAGGGCTGAAGTGGGCTCATCGAAAAGCATGATTTTCGGGCGCATGCACAGGCAACGCGCAATAGCAACGCGCTGCTGCTGACCACCGGACAGCTCGGAAGGATAAGCATTGAACTTATCGGCGAGCCCGACTTTCGCCAGCATCTCGCGGCCCGACGCCTCGGCCTCGGCGCGAGCGATTTTCCTCACATGGATAGGTGCGAGCGTGACGTTTTCGAGCGCCGTCTTGTGCGGATAGAGATTGAAAGCCTGGAAGACGAAGCCGATCTCGGTACGCAGTTCGGTCATGTTGGTGGCGCGGTCGCCGAGACGCTGTCCATCGACGACAAGGTCGCCGTCCTTGATCGTCTCAAGGCCATTGATGCAGCGGATCAGCGTGCTTTTGCCCGAGCCGCTGGGTCCGCACACGACGACGACTTCGCGCGGCTCGACACTGAGCGTGATATCCTTGAGAACATGGAGCGCACCGAACCATTTGTTGACGCCGCGAAACTCGATCATATCTTGCTGCCTTTGTTGATTGAGCGCGTCACAATTGCACCTCGCCATGGGCGGCGCTCATGCGTCGCTCGAGGCGGCGGGCGAGCAGGATGAGCGGATAGCACACCGCAAAATAGCCGATGCCGACAATGGCGAACACGAGCAACCCGTTGGGTACCCGCTGAACCACCAGCCAGCCGACCCGGGTAAGATCGGTCAGGCCGATGGCGGAAACGACGGACGAATCCTTGATGAGAAGCACGTACTGGCCCACGAGCGGCGGCAGGGAGACACGCATCGCTTGCGGCAGCACCACCTGACGCATCCGCTGCCATTGCGACAAGCCGGACGCGAGCGCCGCCTCGACCTGCCCGGTCGGCACCGAACGGATACCGGCTGCGACGATCTCGCAAATGAAGCAGGCTGCGAGGTTGGTCAGCGCTATGATGCCCGCGGTGAAGGCATCGAGCTCAACACCAAGTTCCGGCAGGATGAAGAAGATCAGGAATATCTGGACGAGAAACGGCGTCCCACGGATCAAATCGACCCACAATCCGATCGCAGAATCCAGCAAGCGGCTACCGCTTGTCCGTAGGACACCGAACGCAAAGCCAAGGATGGTACCGAGCACCAGGCTTATTCCAGACAGGGCAATGGTCATGCCGAGCCCGCGCAACGCCAGTGGATAGCTGCCCATCAGGCTTTGGAGCTGAAACCAGATCATGTGCGGCTCCCGATCGGACGCACGCCGAGCCAGCGCGCCGAGAATGCTGCCAGTGACTTCAATCCATAATAGAGGACGAGATAGCACGCGGCAGTTGTGACGAAGCCTTCAGCGGGCATGAATCTGTCCGACGCCAGCAATTGGCCCGCCCGCGTCAGTTCGGCAACCGAAATCAACGACAGCAATGCCGAGTCTTTCACCAAAACAATGGCTTGGCCAAGCAGCGGTGGAATGGTTACCCGGATAGCCTGCGGCAGAATCACCAGGCGCATGCGCTGGGAATAGGTCATCCCGGATGCAATACCGGCCTCCACTTGTCCACGCGAAATGGACAGGATGCCGGCGCGGATGATCTCGGCGATGTAGGCGCCACTGTTCAAAGCCAAAGCGAGAATGCCGACGAAGAGCTCTGGCAGAACGACCCCAAGCCGCGGCAGGCCGAAATAGAGAAAGTAAAGCTGCGCCAGCAGAGGTGTCGCGCGGATCGCATCGATGTATATCTTTGCCGGAAGCTGCAAAAGCCGCGAACGCTGCAGGTTCATCGCACACAGGATAATGCCAACAGCGAGGGCGCCGGCGAATGAAACGATCGATAGCCACAGCGTCGCAGCAAATCCCTGCCCGAAAAGGGGCAGATATTCGACGATGGTGCGAAAGCTGAAGTTTTCAAGCATGCCGGGAAGATCCCTCAGGCGGCGGAACAGGCGCGATCAAAAAGCACCGGACGGCATGCGTGAAGCGAATTGGCTCCACGCAAGACCGTCCGGAACCTGCTATTGATGGTCTTTCTTCCAGTCTTCCGAATTGACCCAGTAATCCAGGTTCTTCTGCAGACGGCCATCGAGAGCGACCTGATCGAGGAAGAGGTTCATCCAGATGAGAAGGTCCGGCTCGTCATAGCGTGTGGCGAAAGCCAGTGGCTCTTTCGACAGGACTTCCGGCATGATGGTGAAGCTGCCGGCTGGATAAGCGGCCTGCTGACCCTTGACGGCCGAGACATCGTTTACGCCGCAATCGGCCTGGCCGTTATTGACAGCATCGAGCAGGAGCGGGCCGCCGCCCTTGTAGCTCTTGATTTCGGCATCGGGGAAAGTCTCCTTTGCCACTTTTTCGCCCGTCGCTCCGAGAAGCACGGCGATCTTCGTGCCCTTGGCCTTGCAAGCCTCCATGGTACCGAATTTGCTGTCAGACTTGGCAAAGACAGCGCTGCCCGTGTGCATGAAAGGCTTGGTGAAGGCGACTTTCATCGCCCGTGCCAGCGTCGGCGTCATATCCGCAACTAGCAGATCGGCCTTGCCGGAAAGCAGCGCCGGGATCAGACCGTCCCAATCATAATCCTGGAACGTGATTTTTACGCCCATTTCCTTCGCCATCAGTTCCGCAAGCTCGACCGAGCTTCCCGTGCGCTTGCCAGCCGCATCGACCATGGAAAAGGGTGGGCCCTGCGTCTGAACCGCGACGCGCAGTTCGCCGCGCTTGGTGATGTCGTCTAGTGTTCCGGCATTTGCTGCAACAGTCATGCCGAGCAGGGCAATCCCTGCGACGAATAGTCGAGTAATTTTCATTCTTATGTCCTCCGTTGGTATTCCCCGCCCTTTATTGGGCTCTTAATTTGTTTTTGGTGCCGTTGCCGGATCAGTCCAGCATCCCTCCGGCAAGCTCACCCATTTGTTGCACGATGCCATGACCACAAAGGTCTCGCTTCGTACGATCTCTCCGAGGTCGCCGACCCCGGGTATCAACTCGCTGGTGACCCGGTAAAGATCGGCAATGTCGCCTGCGATGACCACATCGACGATGATGTCAAACCGTCCGGTTACCACACATGCCGATGTGACGAAGGGGAGCGCTGCAATCCGTTCCGCGATCTCGCGTACGCGGCCGCGCCCCTGTGTGTTGACGCCGACGATGGCCGAGATCAGCTCGGGACGTTCCGTCAGGTTGAGCAGTCCGACGATCTTCAGGAGGTTTCGGTCCAGCAAGTTGCGAAGGCGCGTGCGTACCGTTGGCACGGACATCGCCATCGTTTCAGCAAGACGCGTCAACCCAGGCTGCGCATCCTGCGAAAGTTGTTTGACAAGCCGCCTGTCCGTCTGGTCCAGATGTTCCCGCAAGCGGCTAGACTTTCACAAAAGAGAAAATACAGCGATAATTTTTACCGATATGGAATATCCTATGCGGTACTTTTGCAGAACACAAGGGTTTTGAAATTCAAACAAATGGCTTGGCCGGGTCGAACTTGCGAGGAAGCAGTCTTTCCAGATAAGCCCGGCCTTGCGATGAAATCTGGTTTGTATCGGGCAACATGAAATCATCCGGCAGATGCTTGGTCTTTCCAGCGACATTGGCCAGCGGCACCAGTTGCGGGCTGGTTTTTCCATTTTCGTATTGCAAGGCAACTGATCCGCCACCGCGGGCCGCAGCTTCCACCGCAAAAACGCCGGCTTCAAAAGCTTCGCGTGCGTCCGTCTCGTTGATCGTCGCGATGTTGCCGCGCGGCAAGTAGCCGAATGTATCGACGCGTGCACGTGCACCGGGCAGCCCGGTGCGGATCAACTCCTCGATGGTCATGCCGAGATCGCCGCCCGAAAGGCGCACATTCCCATGCGCATCGCGCTCGAGCCGGTCGGGTGGCACCAGGTTTTCCACGACTGATCGTCCGTCTTCTGCCGTGACACCCTCCGACATGGCCACGATGCAGCGTCCATGGCGCGAGGTGGCTTCGCCTACGTCGTCGATGAATCGTTCCGGCGAGAACGCCCGCTCCGGAACGTAGAGAAGGTGCGGTCCACTCTCTTCGTCAAGCTGCCATGCGGCGGCGGCCGTGGTGAGAAAGCCCGCATGTCTGCCCATGACGATGCCGACATAAATTCCCGGCAAGGCGCGAAAATCGAGATCGACGCTCAAAAAGGCCCCTGCAACCAACTCGGCTGCTGAGATGAACCCGGGCGTATGGTCGTTTTCGACAAGGTCATTGTCTATCGTCTTCGGGGCGTGGACAAAAGCGATGTCCTTGCCGGCAGCTTCGGCGAGTATTTGCTGCGTCCCGGCCGTGTCGTTACCGCCGATATAAATGAACGCGGTGGCGCCGGCCTTGTGAAGACCTTTGAGGATAACCTCGCAGTAGGCTGCATCAGGTTTGTCGCGCGTACTTCCGAGGGCGGCGCTTGGTGTTGCGGCGATGCGGCGCAATTCCTGCTCGCTCAAACCGGAAAGATCGACAAAATTCCCGTCACGTATGCCGCGCACACCATGTAGTGCGCCAAGAACGCGCGCACCTTTGTGACGCTTGCGAATCTCGATCGCGGCACCCGCCAGGGTCTGGTTTATAACTGCAGTCGGCCCGCCGCCCTGCGCAATTACGAACGTCTCGGTCATATCAATTCTTTCGGTTTGCGTGTTTCCGGAAGCCAGTTGGCCGGTTAGGCGGATGATAACAATATTTGGCCGCATGCACTATATACAGAGCCTTGAAGGAGTTGAACGGATTCTATGGCACAACGCGCAGGTAGCGCTGATCTTCCCTTGCACAATGGCCGCGTGCCGAAATGGCTCGGCGACCGCATGACCCGGCTCGGTGCGGTCATGTGCGAAGCCATCATCCACCATTACGGCCGAGACGAACTGCTCCGGCGTCTGTCGCACCCCTTCTGGTTTCAATCCTTTGGCGCGGTCATGGGCATGGACTGGCATTCGTCCGGTATCACGACCAGCGTGATTGGCGCCTTGAAACGAGGATTGACTCCTTTGTCGGGGGAACTCGGCGTGCATGTATGCGGCGGGCGTGGAACACACTCGCGCAAGACACCCGATGAGCTTGCAGCCATCGGCAACCGCGTTGGAATCGACGGGTTGGCGCTTGCCAAGGTGAGCCGGCTGGTCGCCAAAGTTGACAGTGCCGCGGTGCAGGACGGGTTCGATCTTTATCTCCACGGTTTTATTGTCACGGATGACGGCAACTGGGTCGTCGTTCAGCAGGGCATGAACGGCGACAGCCGCCAGGCGCGGCGTTATCACTGGCTCTCGGAAGGACTGACGAGCTTTGTCGATTCGCCGCATGCCGCCATCGAGGGGCGGGGGCAGGGCGAAATCATCAACCTCGCGGACAAGCGTGCCATGGCCTCGCGGCGTGGACGCTCAGTAGTTTAGGGCCGGACAGGATCGTGCGTGAGGTTGCGGCGCTTGAATTGAATCATGCGCCACCCAAGCCGGTCGAAGAGCCCGCGCAGCCCATGCTGCCCCATTTGATCATGCCGGCCCACCACGACGTTCGCGAAAGCGATGTCATCATGCGGCGACTGCACGGAAATCTGGCCGCGGCGGCCGAGCGCGGCCCGGCCGACTTCGAGGATCTGCTTTTGGTACCGGGCGTCGGCGCGCGAACGGTCAAAGCACTCGCCATGGTTGCAGAGGTCGTGCATGGCGCCCCCTGCCGTTTCTCCGATCCCGCCCGCTTTTCGCTGGCGCATGGCGGCAAGGACCGGCATCCGTTTCCTGTTCCCTTGAAGGTCTATGACGAGACGATCAATGTATTGAAATCGGCAGTCCGGAAAGGCAAGCTCGGGCGCGAGGAAGAATTGCAGGCGCTCCATCGTCTCGACAATCAATCCCGGCAATTGGAACGCTATGTAACCGGGCCTGATCTCAAGGAGATAATTGCCGGCGAGTTTGATCAATCTGCCTCGTTCGGGGGCCGCAGCGTCTTCGGCCGGGAGCCGGCGACGGAGGACGAATCTTCTGATCGGGAGGTGAAAACTAGGTAGTATTACCTAGCCGGTCGCAAATTATCCCTTGTTGTCATTGTTTTGCGCGAAGCGAGTTGAAACAATCTCAATTCAATTCTATAAAAGCTGCGTTGAATTTTTGATTGTCGAAGTTTTTCGCGTGCAAGCGCTTCTACCTTCTCCTTCAAAACTCGATAGAAACGGATATCGTGCATGTGTACGATATCCAGGTTGAAGTTGGCAGGGAGGGCTTAATATGGCCACAGGCACAGTTAAATGGTTCAATTCCACAAAAGGTTTTGGTTTTATTCAACCTGAGGACGGCGGCGCAGATGTGTTCGTGCATATCTCTGCCGTTGAGCGCGCTGGATTGCGCAGCCTCAATGATGGCCAGAAGATCAATTACGAGCTGGTGCGCGACAAGAAGTCGGGCAAGATGTCAGCCGATCAATTGAGCGCTGCCTGATCAGCGTTCAGTTTGTGGTCGCCAAGAAGGTGACCATGGCGTAAACTGAAATATATGACGGAGGCCAGGCCGATGCCTGGCCTTTTCAATGGAATTGACGTTGCGAGCGCAAGCAGCTCGCTCAATATACAAACAAGGATGACCACCGGTTGAAAAATCTCAAGGAATTGGCTGAGCGCCGCACTGCTGCAGCCGAGGCGAAGAAACTGCTTCTCAAGAAGTTCGATAGTGCACCCAAGCCGACTGACCCCGAGATGCAGGCGAAACGTGCCGAGCGGGAGGCAATCGCAGCGGCGCGTGAAGCGCGGCGTGCGGAAAAAGAGCGGTTGGCGCAAGAAGAACTGGCGCGCAAGCAGGCAGAAGCCGATGCGTTGGCCGAGGCCGCCCTGGCCGAAGCGGAAGCCGCCAAGGTCGAAGCAAACAGACATGTCGCACGTGTCCTCGCCGATGAAGCTGAGCGCAAGGCGGAACGCGACCGGCGTTATGCAGCCCGCAAGGCCAAGCAGCGTTAAGCCGCAATAATTTTCAGATCTCTAGGTTCCCTGGCCGTTTGCTCCCCAATTTCGCGCGATTGACAACAGCCGCCGGAAAACAGGATTATCTCGTATGCCGAGGACTTACAGCAGTGGCGGACGGGTTCCGCGAGGGGCACCCGGACGAGCCCTGGGCGGGCCGCCCTTGCCAGAGGTCCATACCCTCCGGGAACGTTTCGGGGCTCTGAAGAACCTTTGGCCATTCCTGTTGATGGTTTGGCGGACAAGTCCGTATCTGACCGCGGCATCGCTCGTCCTGCGTCTGGGCCGGGCGCTCCTGCCCGTGATAACGCTGTTCGTCGGCAAGCTTATCATCGATGATGTGGTCTTGCTGGTGCAAACGCCGAACAAGCCGCAAACGCTGTCGCAGTGGCTGAACAGCGGCCTCCTGAACTGGCTGGGGCTGCTGCTTCTTGCCGAATTCGCGCTTGCGGTTCTGTCGGATATTCTTGGGCGCGTCGTGTCCCTGATCGACAGCCTGCTGTCGGAACGCGTATCCAACACCTCGAGCGTTCGTCTGATGCAGCACGCGGCAACGCTTGATCTGGAGGATTTCGAGGACGCAGAGTTTCAGGATCAGCTCGAGCGGGCCCGTCGCCAGTCGAGCGGGCGCATGACCCTGATGGGGCAATTGCTCAGCCAGGCACAGGACATGGTGACGGTTGCGAGCTTTGCCGCCGGCCTGATCGTCTATGCGCCCTGGCTCATCGTCCTGTTGTTTCTTGCCCTGGTCCCAGCCTTTCTGGGCGAGGCGCATTTCAATGCCCAAAGCTATTCACTCGATTTTGTCCGCACGCCGGAGCGGCGCGAACTCGACTATGTCAGGCAGACCGCAGCCAGCGTCGAGACCGCCAAGGAAGTCAAGATATTCGGGCTGCACAACTTCCTGATCGATCGCTACATGCGTCTCGCCACCGACTTCTATGCGGCCAATCGCATACTCGCGCTGCGGCGTGCGAGCTGGGGCGGGCTGTTCACCGCGATGGGTACCGTCGGCTATTATCTTGCCTACGCCTATATCGTCCTGCGTACGCTGGGCGGCGAGTTTTCCATTGGCGATCTGACCTTCCTCGCCGGCTCTTTCCGGCGCCTGCGCACCCTGCTCGAAGGGCTGCTGACAAGCTTTTCAAGTACGGCAGGACAAGCGCTTTATCTCGATGATCTGTTTGCCTTCTTCGAGGTCAAGCCGGAAATCCTCTCGCCGGAAAATCCACGTCCTTTCCCGCATCCAATCCGTCAGGGCTTCGTGTTCGACGATGTCGGGTTCATCTATCCCGGTGCCGAGAGTTGGGCGGTCCGCCATCTCAGCTTCACCTTGCATGCCGGCGAAGTGGTGGCGCTTGTTGGTGAAAATGGCGCCGGCAAGACGACCCTGGTGAAGCTTCTCACCCGCCTTTATGATCCGGATGAAGGCCGTATCCTGCTCGATGGCCATGATCTGCGCGAATATGATCTTGAGGCTCTACGGGGCAATATGGGCGTGATCTTCCAGGATTTCGTGCGCTACAATCTCAGTGCTTCCGATAATATTGCGGTTGGCAGGATCGCATACAGGGACGATCGTGGCCGCATCGCGCAAGCGGCGTCGCGCAGCCAGGCAGATGGCGTCATTGCCAAGCTTCCCGGTCAGTATGAGCAAATGATCGGCAAGCGTTTCAAGAACGGCGTTGAGTTATCCGGCGGCGAATGGCAGAAAATCGCCATCGCCAGAGCCTATATGCGCGAGGCCGAGGTCCTGATACTCGACGAGCCGACAGCCGCGCTCGACGCGCGTTCCGAGTTCGAGGTGTTCCGCCGTTTCAAGGAACTCAGTGAAGGCAAGACGGCGATTCTCATCTCGCACCGCTTTTCCAGCGTGCGCATGGCCGACCGCATTCTAGTTCTCGCCGATGGCAAGGTCGAAGCTGCCGGCACACATGAGGAACTTGTCGCGCAGGCTGGCCGCTATGCCGAGCTTTTCGAGTTGCAGGCCGCTGGTTACCGCTAGAGCAATTCCAGGAAAAGTAGGCTCCGGTTTTCCGTCCGGAATTGCGTAAAAACAAAGAGCTGGAGCAAGTTTTGCTCTAGCCTCTAAACGCGCTGCAGCAAGCCTGCGCTGTTTTCCTTGGCAACCATCCGGTACCACCCTGGAATATAGCTGTCCGTATGGGAGCACGCCCGGGCAATCCCTGGATGTTCTTTCGCCCATTTTCTCAAAGCGATCCAGGCGGGACTTTCCGTGAATGACCGCGGGCGGATCCTTCCCGAAATCGGGATACCGAATTCCCGGGCGACAATTTCGACGTCTTCATCGGAAAAAAGCGGCAGGAGAATATGCGGTTCATTGTATTTGCAGATCGCATAATAGGATCTGCCGGTACCCTTGGAGATCGAGAGTGCAGCGCCCAGGGGAACACCGCGACCATAGGTGCGGTTCTCAAGCATTTTCAGACACGGACCCTCAGCAGAAATGGATCCTGTGAAGATACGGCCGCAAATTTCCACTCTATGAAATTCATGTCTGTCGGGCATCCTGTTCCCCCATGATTCACCATGACGCAGGTACGCTTTGACAACTTGGCGAATCATACACGAATCCGGCCATTTAACCAGCTCAGGCCAAGCTTTGGCACAATGTTTAACGCCTTTCGTCGAGCTGGTGTCACATTTTTGAATCATATTGTATTGGAATATCTCTGCCTCTGGTCAGAACAAGGAGATCCCGCCGTGAACGATAAAGTCTTCCACGTCCTGTTTCTCTCGCGTCGCAACTCTGCAAGGAGCATGATGGCCGAGGCGATCCTCAATCGTATCGGCAAGTCCCACTTCGTCGCCTATAGCGCCGGCACGGAGCCTGCGAAGGCGATCGATCCGGAAACAAAGGAATTGCTTGAGCAGACCGGCTTTCCGGTGGATGACCTGCATCCCAAGCACTATCGCGAGTTCGGTCTTGAAGGTGCGCGTGACCTCGATTTCGTTTTTACATTGAATGATGACGCCGCAGGAGAGCCCATGCCCGAATGGCCGGGCGTCCCGGTCACGGCCCATTGGGAGTCGTCCGATCCTGTCTTTGCAACAGGTGAACCATGGGAGCGCAAGCAGGCGTTTTCCCGTACGATGCTGGAACTGGATCGCCGGTTGAAAATTTTCATCAACCTTCCGCTCAAATCGCTCGATCGCATGAGCATCCAGCATCACGTCGATGAAATCGGCAAGTCAACATAACTAACCACAATGTGACTTGCTGAAAGCTGCCGCCGCTTTTGCGCCATGAATTTTTCATCCGTCTGACATGGCCGCCGATTATCTTTCGGGTACGCGAATCAACCTGATCGGTAAAGCACATGAACACAGCAAATCGCTGGACGCCGCACTGGGCGATCCATCCTGGCGAGCATTTGCGTCAGTGCATCGAATGTAACGGTCTTTCGACCGAAGATTTTGCGCGGCGCGTCGAGATGCCCGTGGCAATCATCGACGCCATCATTGCCGGCCAGCATCCGATTACACTCGACATTGCGACACGCATCGACAGAACGCTTGGTATCATGCCTGAGCTCTGGTTTGTGCTGCAGTCCAGATGGCTGCGCTATCAGGAGACATTTCAGGCCTCTGCGTAAACCTCCCCAAGGGGGGCTATGCCTGAAGATCGAGCACCCATGTCTGCCCCACCAGATCCTGGCCGAAGGAATGATGCTTTTCCTCATCGACCAGGCGAAATCCGGCTGCCTCGTATATGCGGCGCGCCGAGACGAGGACGTCGTTTGTCCATAGTTTGATCTGCCGGTAGCCAAGTTCCCTCGCGCGCTCGACACAGGTTGCAACGAGCGTTCGACCGATGCCAAGGCCACGCGCGCTCGGTTCGACATAGAGAAGGCGCAGCTTCGCGACTTCAGGATCCTCGGATCGGACGAGGAATATGGACCCGGCGATCGAACCGGCATATTCGGCAATCCACGCGGCTTCGCGTTCCGGATTGAAATTGGTGACGAATTTCGACAGGATTTCAGCGACCAGCGCTTCATAGGTCCAATCCAGGCCATATTCCTGATAATAAAGCACCGCCTGCCGGTGGATGACCCAGCCAAGATCGCCGGGCTGGGGGCCGCGATATGTCACCTCGTCCGGCACATGGTTTTCGGCATCGATAAGGTTTCTGATCTGACGCATGGACGATACCAGTTGCCTGCGGGCACCGTCATCCAACGGTGCAAGGATTTGCTCCATCTGAAGCTGCGAGCGCCGGTTAAGGCCGGAAAAGACCTCTTGGCCCGCCGGAGTCAGCGTTATGAGACGCTGCCGTCCATGTGTTGAGCTGGCACGAACGCGCACGAGCTTGCGCTTTTCGAAGCGTGAGACGATGCGGCTGAGATGGGCCTTGTCCATGTGCAGACTGCGACCGATATCGGCGGCCGTCTGTTCGCCATTGTTGGCAAGTTCATATAATACGCGGCCCTCTGCCAAAGTGTAGTCGCTGGCAAGCAGGTGCTTGTCGAGCAGTCCGATTTCCCTTGTAAAAAAGCGATTGAAACTGCGAAATTCGTCAACTGCGTTCATGTTATCCGCTCTATGTTGTCAGTGACAACATCATATGCATTTCACTTGGGATCGCAAGATGGAAATGCGATGACGACGACGAATGGGAAAGAGGATTATGTGGCCTTCGCCGCTGCCCTGCCAGCTGTCCGGCCTGAGAAAATAGAGCCGCCGAGGAAGGTTCCCTCGAGCGAATTATAGCCATGCATGCCGCCGCCACCGAAGCCGGCTGCCTCGCCGGCTGCATAGACCCCGGCCAGCGGTTCGCCGCCAGCCTTCAAAACACGCGCGCTTAAATCCGTCTCGATGCCGCCGAGCGATTTGCGTGTGAGGATGCTCAGGCGCACTGCGATCAGCGGCCCATGTCTCGGATCGAGTATCCTGTGCGGCGGCACCACACGAACGAGGCGATCACCGATATAGTTGCGGGTGCCGCGGATCGCCGTGATTTGCGCATCTTTGGTATATGGATTGTCGACTTCGCGGTCACGGGCCATGATCTGCGCCTGCAACTTGTCTTCATGGATCAGATTGTCGCCAGTCAGCGCGTTCATGCGGCGGACGAGTCCGGAGAGGTCCTTTTCGACGATGAAATCCTCGCCATTGTCGAGGAAAGCCTGCACCGGAGCGGGGACACCGCCTAGCGCGCGCTTCAGCACCTGCCTCCAGCTCTTCGAAGTGAAGTCCGGATTCTGTTCCGAGCCGGAAAGCGTTATCTCTTTCTTGGCGATCGTCTGGTTCAGCACGAACCAGGAATAATCATAGCCGCTCTTCATGATATGGCTGAGCGTGGACAGCGTATCGAAACCGGGCAGGCATGGCGCGGGGAGGCGGTCGCCGCGAGCGTCAAACCATAGCGGCGACGGGCCGGGCAGAATGCGGATGGCATGCTTGGACCAGATCGGATCCCAATTGTTGACGCCCTCGACATAGTGCCACATGCGGTCTTCGTTGATGAGACGGGCTCCGGCTTTCTCCGCGACGCCCAGCATCAGCCCGTCGACATGGTCCGGCACGCCGCTGATGAGATGTTTCGGCGTTCCGAGCCGCGCCGGCCAGTTCTTGCGCACCAGATCGTGATTGCCGCCGATGCCGCCGCTGCAGACAATGATCGCCTGCGCCTTCAGGGAGAACGATCCGGTGGCAATACGGGAACTCGGTTCACTGCGCCTGACCTTGCTTGGCTGGAGGATTTCGCCATCGACCCCGTCGATGATTCCGGCGCTTTTGACCAGCGCCGTTACGCGGTGCCGGAAGCGAAAAGTGAGGAGACCTTTTTGCTCGGCTTCGCGAGCCCGGCGTATAAACGGCTCGACCACGCCGAGACCTGTGCCCCACGTGATATGAAAACGCGGAACGGAATTGCCATGTCCCGTGGCGAGCGATCCGCCGCGTTCGGCCCAGCCGACGACAGGAAACCAGCGCATGCCCTGAGCGTGCAGCCATGCGCGTTTCTCGCCTGACGCAAAATCGATATAGGCTTCCGCCCACTTGCGCGGCCAATGATCTTCGGGCCGGTCGAAACCCGCCGAGCCCATCCAGTCCTGCAATGCGAGTTCACGCGAATCCTTGATGCGCAGACGGCGCTGCTCGGGGGAGTTGACGAAGAACAATCCGCCGAAGGATCGCCACGCCTGGCCCCCGAGTGTCTGCTCCGGTTCCTGATCGAGGACAATCACCTTCTTGCCGGCATCGGTGAGTTCGGTTGCCGCGACGAGCCCGGCGAGACCCGCGCCAATGATGATCGCATCCGCATCGTAACCCATTGCCGATTTCCTCTCCGTGTATCCGCGTAGCAGAAAAAACAGGAAAGCTAAATTGTCATTGCCGGAGGGTTTTGGATGAAAAGCGACCGATCTGGTACAAGAACCTTGGATTCCTATGCAAGAATCGTCGATTCAGGCAGGGTTTTATCTACTGCAGATTGCAAATTATGTGTGGCTGGTTGTCTTTCGGCGCTAGGACTGGCGAGCTTCCACTTTTTCCAAACTCTGTAACAGGGCTTGAAGCGGTTGTGGTCGATGAAACAGAAAGCCTTGACCATAGCCGATGCCAAGCGATTTAAGGATGTCGACCGCCTGCAGATCCTCGATATGTTCAGCAATAACATCGACACCAAGTTCGCGCGCGATACCGCCAATGGAAGCAACGACGGCTTGATCAAGCCGACTTTTCGACAATTTCTCGATAAATGCCCCGTCTATCTTGATGCTATCCACCTTGAAACGGTGTAGGTATCCGAATGAACTGAGGCCGGTGCCAAAATCGTCGAGACTTATACGGCAACCGGCTGCGCGAGCTTCTGTAACGAAGTGTTCTGCTGCCTCGTAATTATTCACCGCAGTCGTTTCTGTAATCTCGAATATCAGGCGAGACGGAGAAACTTTGGTTTTTTCAATCGTTGACTGTAGAAATGGCCAGAGTGTGGGATCGCTTATTGTATTTGCAGACAGATTAATTGCGAGCGACACGTTCTTCATCTGCATCAATTTTGGCCCATAGGTCTCGAGCGTGTGCTGGATAATCCAGCGATCAACTATTCCCATGAGGCCGAAGCGTTCCGCGGCGGGGATAAACTCGGCGGGCGCGATAATTTCCCCGTTTGCTCCGGTCATCCTCGACAGTATCTCGATACAGATGCTGTGATCGTCTGTATTTGAGATTGCTCTGATCTCCTGGCCGTAGACTTGGAGTCGTCCTTCCGATAACGCTTCCAGAATTCCAGAGGCGGCCTGAATACTTGCAAGATTCTGTCGGGCCGCGCCAGTATTGATATTGTAGATGGCACTGCGATTGCGGCCTTCGGCCTTGGCCGCGTAGCAAGCAGCATCAGCACGGGCTATCGCCTCGGCGAGGGTGACGCCCGGTTCATCGAGTGCGGCTATGCCAATGCTGGCGCCAATGTTCTGGATTTTCCCGTCCCAAGGCAGCCGAATTGTTCTGATCTCGCCTATCAAGCGCTCGGCGGCTTCTTCTGCCTCCTCAAATTTGCTGGTCGGAAGGAGAACTGCAAATTCATCGCCTCCGAGCCGCCCAATGATGGCGGAGTCGGGTAAGGAATTGTTCATGCTCGAGGTTGCCATTTTAAGCAAAGCATCGCCGGCCGCATGACCAAGCGTGTCATTGACCATCTTGAAGCGGTCGAGGTCTATGTAAAGCAGTGCATATGGAGCCTCATCGCCGCTTTTCTCGATCAACGACGACACCGCCGATTCGAATGCCGTCCTGTTCAAAAGCCCCGTCAAGGCATCATGGGTTGCCGCGTGGGAAAGCTCTTTTTGAAGGTTTCGAGCGCTCGTGACATCCTGGATCACCAACACAGATCCGGTTATCGCGCCTGTCAGATCGAAAAGCGGGGAGGCGATGTCCCTCAGAGAACGCCGCCCTCCATCCGCGCGGACAAAGAGAACGTTTTCAGCGCTCTCTACGGTCTGGCCGATCTGCATCGCACGGCTGGTCGTAGAGACAAGGGTCGTGCCGGTTCCTTCATCGATGAGATTGAGCACATCCTCCAGTCGTGAACCGATGAGGTCCTGGGCATCAAGCAGCAGCAATCGTTCCGCCGCTGGATTGGCAAACGTAATATTGTTGTCAACATCAGTAGTAAGAACCGCATCACCAATGGACTGAAGTGTAATGCGATAGAGGTCCTTTTCCCGGGCGAGCGCCTCCGCGTTCAGGACCTCTTCCGTTATGTCCCAGATGCTACCCATCAACATGTCGGGCATCGTTTCGTAACGGACGCGTCGCGCCAGGGCGAACACATGGCGGACTTCCCCATCAGGCTTGATGATCCGGTAGCTCGTCTTCATGGGCTCGCCGGTCTCAAACGTGGATTCTATCTCACGCTCAGCCCTGGCTGCGTCGTCCGGATGCAAAAGATTGTGCCACGTGGCGCGGGGTACTTCATCGGGCCCTGGGCCTATACCGAAAATCTCGCGCATGCGGCGATCCCACAATACGATCTCGGTCTCGCTGTTGAAATGCCATAATCCAACCTGGCCGGCGTCGAGTGCGAGTTGAATGCGCTCGTTCAGCAGGGTCAGTTCCAGTTCGGCATTCTTCTGATCGGTAATGTCCGTCTGGACGCCGATCATCCTCGATGGGCGGCCATTTTTGTCCCATTCGACAACACGTCCCCGGTCGAGAACCCACACCCAGTGACCATCCTTGTGGCGCAGTCTGAACTCGGTCTCAATCTGCGATGTTTCGCCGGAAATATGCCGTTCACCGCTTTCGATGGCACGCTGTTTGTCATCAGGATGTATGAGTGTCAGCCAAAGATCGCTGCTATCGCCGAGCTCGTCTTCACGATAGCCCAGCATTTTCTTCCATGTAGCTGAATAATAGCACTGTCCGGTGGTAAGATTGGAATCCCAAACGCCGAGCCCGGCGGATTCGAGCGCGAAGCTCCACCGGTTGGCCTCGGCATCGGCGGGCGTCAGGGAAGGTCTTGAGTGCAGGCGCATATTCCGAACGTCTGTCATGCCCGAAGCTAACATGAAAAGCAGAAAAATACAGTTAATGTCTTCGCAGGAATACGGCTCGAAGTGTTCATCATTGGAGACAATTATAGGCTCTAGCTTCAATGTTATAGCCAGTAAAAAGATGTATCCACCAATAATAGGATCTTCGCGATTTGTCGCTTCAGGCAAGCGTCTCATGTTGAGCTGGCATTAAAATTGCTTGCTTGTCATTGCAGACATCGAATGGAAAGATGACTGAATTGATGTCTCAAAGCCGGAAGGATCGCTGGTGTTATGACAAGCGCAGTTGAAAAAGGAAGCACAGTCGTCAATGGAGATGCAATTCTCTCCGTTGAAAATCTGACGGTGGATCTGCCGCTGGGCATGGAGCGGCGCTACGCAGTGGAAGATATTTCTTTTGAACTGCGACCTGGCGAAATTCTCTGCATCATCGGCGAGTCTGGATCGGGAAAGTCCGTCACCGCAAACGCAATCATGGGCCTGCTGCCATCGTCCATTCGAGCCAGCAAGGGCGCGATCCGCTTCAAAGGCGTCAATATCCTCGAGGCCAAGGACGAATATGTGCGCGGACTGCGCGGGCGTGCTGTTTCGATCATCTTCCAGGATCCTCTCTCTGCGCTCAATCCCTTGATGACGGTCGGCGCGCAGATCGCCGAGGTCATGGAAGTACACAATGTCGGCACTCCCGAAACGCGGGCAAAAGCGGTTCTGGATCTGCTCGATGAGGTAGGTCTGCCAGATCCGTTGCTGATGCAGCACCAATATCCTTTTCGGCTGTCCGGCGGACAGCGACAGCGTGTGATGATCGCGATGGCCCTGGCTCTTGGTCCTGATGTATTGATTGCCGATGAACCGACGACGGCACTTGATGTAACAACGCAGGCGCAGATTCTGGAATTGATCCGCAAGATTCAGCGCGACAAGCACATGAGCGTCATGTTCATCACGCACGACTTCGGTGTCGTGGCAGAGATTGCCGATCGCGTCGTCGTCATGGAAAAGGGCAAGATAGTCGAGCAGGGCAAAGCCGACGACGTGCTCAACCAACCATCGCATCCCTATACGCAGCGCCTTACAGCAGCTGTGCCGCGAATGCGCGACAAGGACAGAGCGAGCAATACAGAAACCCCGGTCGTGCTCGACGTGCAAAAGCTCAACAAAATCTATACGAGCGGCGGGAGCTTCTTTACGAAGGGCCGCACGGTGCATGCGGTTAATGACGTAAGTTTTTCGATCCGCAAGGGCCGCACGCTCGGCGTCGTCGGAGAGTCCGGTTCTGGAAAGTCCTCTCTTGGGCGGGTGCTGCTCAAGCTGATGGATGCCGATGGCGGCAAGATACTGTTCAACGGTCTGGACATCGCACCGCTCGACGCCAAGGAATTCCGGTCGATGCGCCCCTATATCCAGATGATATTCCAGGATCCTTTTGCGTCGCTCAATCCCCGCCACACCATCGGACAAATACTGGTCGTCGGACCAATGGCGCACGGTGTTGGCGCCGCAGATGCAAGAGCGAAGGCGGTGCGGCTCCTTGACCTGGTTGGCCTGGATGAAGGCGCTTACGATCGCTACCCGCATGAGTTTTCAGGCGGGCAGAGACAACGCATCGGCATCGCCCGCGCCCTGATGTTCGATCCAGTGCTTCTGGTCGCAGATGAGGCAGTATCGGCTCTCGATGTTTCCATTCAGGCGCAAATTCTGGAACTGCTGACGAAAATTCAAAAACTCCTCCACGTGGCGATGATCTTCATCACCCATGATTTGCGTGTAGCCAGCCAGATCTGCGATGACATCGCAGTCATGTATCGCGGCGAGATCGTAGAATTCGGACCGCCCTCGCAAATCTTCCGCAGTCCGGCGCACGCGTATACTCAACGGCTGGTCTCGGCAATTCCAGGCAGCCAGTGGGAACCCGCTGCCTGATTTTTGGGCTTGGAGTGCTTTTTTGATGCCCGTTTGGCTCGTCAAACGGGCAATTTCTTTGTTTGTTCGGTATTCCTGCAACCGAATATAAAAAAATAGTTGCATTTGTCCACTATTTGCCGAAGCATGCAAAATAGAAAGCTGCATAACAAATTCAAAGCCTTGGAAATCCCGGATGCAATGCATCGTGTCGGGAGCGGAAGGAATTTGCCCGAATGCCGAAGGTGACGTCGAAGCCGACCACGATTGAACATGTCGATCTCGACGTGCTCGAAGACACGTTGAGCTTCTACATCCGCACCATGAACATTGCGGTTTCCCGCGATCTTGATGCTCGTCTCGATGGATGCGAGGTGGCGCGTGGGACCGGCAAGATTACAACGCTGCTTCTTGTGGACAGTCACCCTGGAATCCGCCCGTCGGTTATCGCGCAGATCATCATGAAAGATCGCTCGGCGATGGGTCGCCTCATAGAGCAGATGATTGAACATGATCTTCTCAGGCGGCAAACCTCTGCCAGTGAACGGCGTGCACAGGAGCTCTACGTCACTCCAAAAGGTGCGGAGCTTGCGGCCATGATCCGGCCAATTGTCACGAAGCAGTCGAAGGATTTCTTCTCGTTCATTGCGGAAGAAGAGCAGGCGCAGGTAATGGATATCTTGCGCCGGGCATACCGGAAGATGGTCGGCATGACTGGAGAACGGGATTGATATGACAGAAGAACGTGTCGTCCTGATATCGGGGGCAAACAGAGGAATAGGTGAGGCGATTGCGCGCTTTCTTGGTGCTGCAGGATGGCGGTTGTCGCTCGGCATGCGCAGCCCGCAATTGCCCGAATGGGCCGATCCGCATCGTGTCCAGGTTGTAGCCTACGATGCAAGCGATCCATCGGCAGAAGCCGCATGGACCGAGCAAGCATTAGCGAGGTTCGGCCGTATCGACGCGATCATCGCCAATGCCGGCATCATGATCCCGAAAAACGTGATTGAGGCCGATGATGCTGATCTCGATGCCATGCTGGCGATCAATGTCAAGGCGCCGCGCCGGCTCGCGGTCGCGGCTTGGGACGCGCTTGGAAAAAGCGGACGAGGCCGCGTTATCATCCTTGGCTCGCTATCCGGCAAGCGTGTGAAATCTTCGACCGCCAGCCTCTATTCAATCTCCAAGTTTGCCGCGGTGGCCCTGGCTCATGGCATTCGCCATACGGGTTGGGACCTCGGTATACGTGCAACCGCTCTTTGTCCCGGATTTGTCGCAACGGACATGGCGCGCGCTCTGACCAACCGTGCTGACAATCTGCTGACCGATCCCGGCGACATCGCCCGGATCACGGCAATGCTTCTCGATCTTCCAAATGAGGCGAGCGTCGCCGAATTCACCATCAACTGCCAGTTAGAGGAATCCTATTAAATGCCCGGTCCCTATGTCGTGCGTGTGCACGGCGATGAAAATCTGCCTGAAAAAGTCGATGTGGTTGTTATCGGCGGCGGCATTATCGGAACGTCCACGGCGCTGGAACTTGCCGAGCGCGGACACAAGGTTGCTCTGTGCGAAAAAGGAGGCATCGGTCAGGAACAGTCTAGCCGCAACTGGGGCTGGGTGCGCATCTCCCGCCGTGACCCGCGCGAAGTACCACTGATGGCGGAGGCGCTGCGCATCTGGTCAGGCCTCGACAAAAGGCTGGGCCGTGATACAGGCTACAAACGCGCCGGCATCATATTCGCCTGCCCCGATGACAAGTCCTATGACGAGCATGAACGTTGGGGCCACAATATCGAGGGCTATCAGCTGCCGAGCCGAATGGTGAGCGGCAAGGAACTCGAAGATCTTTTGCCGGGCGGTAGCATGAAACTCAAGGGCGCTCTTTATACGCCCGCCGATGGCCGTGCCGAACCGCAAAAGGCCGCACCCGCAGTCGCTGAAGCCGCGCGCGAAAAAGGCGCGGCAATCCTTACAGAGTGTGCCGTGCGAGGCATCGAGACGTCCGGCGGCAGGGTTTCGGGGGTTGTCACCGAGCGTGGACGCATCGCCTGCGACGCTGTCGTACTGGCCGGCGGCGCCTGGTCCAATCTCTTCTGCGGGCTTTACGGGATCGACCTGCCGCAACTGAAGGTGATGAATACCGTCATGCGCACGAAACCGCTCGAAGGCGGGCCGGAATCCGCGCTTTGGTCCAAGGATTTTGCCATACGGAAACGCCAGGATGGCGGTTATACGATTGCCTCCGGACACGAAAACATCGTCGATATCGTGCCGAAATCTTTTCGGTATGCATTCAAATTCCTTCCGGCGCTGAAGATGGAATGGGGATCGCTGTCGTTTCGCTTCGGTGGGCGTTTCTTCGACGAAGCCCGGCTCCCGACGCGCTGGAAGATGGATGAGGCCAGCCCTTTTGAATACAATCGCGTGCTGGATCCGAAGCCTTCATTGGATATGTCCAACAAGGCGTTCAACAATCTGAAGGCGGCCTTTCCAGTCTTCAACAAGGCGGAGATCGCGCAACGCTGGGCGGGCTATATCGACGTTACGCCGGATGCAATTCCTGTGATTTCCGCAGTGGATGAGATGCCGGGCTTTCACATCGCCACCGGGTTTTCCGGCCATGGTTTTGGCATTGGTCCGGCGGCAGGTCGACTGATGGCCGATATCGTGACCGGCCGCACGCCGGTCGTCGATCCCACAGATTTTCGTTTTTCCCGCTTCAGCGATGGATCGAAGGTGCGGCCACTCAGCGGTTTCTGAGATCGGCGTGGTTGAGGAGCCACGCCGTAATGAGAATGCTCTGCCGACTGGCAGATAGAATGCAAACAGGAACATTGAACACAAACCAATAAAGAAGGGAAACGACAATGTCTGATAAGCATCGAAATGCAATTCTCCACCCCAACCGGCGTCAGGCACTCGCCATGATGGGCATGGTTGGTGCAACTGGCCTGGTCATGCCGGGGATTCTTGGAAGAGATAGAGCCTATGCCGCTCCGCCCTCAGCGCCCAAGGGACAGGTGATTATCGGCTTCTCGCAGGAACCTACAGTATTCAATCCGCATATGCTGCATATCGAGGTCGATGAGGGTATCCATTTCAGCGTCTTCGATCCGCTATTCAACGTCGACCCGGAAGGGAAGTTTACGCCCGCCCTGGCGGTTGAAGTCCCGACAGTCGAAAATGGCGGTATCTCCGCCGATGGCCTCAACTGGAAGGTGAAACTTCGCGACGGCGTGAAATGGCATGACGGCAAGCCCTTCACCGCCGACGACGTAAAATTCACGCTCGATCTCGTCGTCGACAAGGATTTCCGTAGCGCGCGGCGCGCCGGCCACGACCAGGTGCGTGACATCAAGGTTGTATCGCCGACGGAAATCACTTGGCGTATGGAAAAGCCTTACGCGCCTTATGCTTCCATCCTAGCGGCGACGTTTATCGTGCCGAAACACATCCTGGAGCCGGAAAAGGACAGGAACACCGCACCGTTTAACAACGCACCTGTTGGTACAGGACCATTCAAGTGGGTCGAACGCGTCGCAGGCGATCACATCGAGCTTGCGGCCAACACCGATTATTATGGCGACGGTCCTTATCTCGAACGGGTCATATACAAATACATCCCGGACCTCACCGTCCTCTACACTCAGTTCAAGACGGGCGATATCGATGTGACCGGCCTGCAATGGATCACGCCGGATCACTACGACGAGGCGATTGCGCTGGAAGGCAAGGAGGTTCAGGTCGTTCCAGGCGCCACGGTGGAGTCAGTCACGTTCAATATGGAGAAGCCGCAGTTCAAGGATCCTGCCGTGCGTCAGGCGCTTTATTACGCGCTGGACAAGACCACCATCATCGATGCGCTTTATTATGGCTTGCCGGCTCCAACCGAGACCTACATGCCGCAGCAGTCCGTCTACTTCAACCCGGACCTGCCCAAGCATGAATTTGATATTGAGAAAGCCAAGAAGATACTTGACGATGCTGGCTGGAAGCCGGGGGAAGACGGTATTCGTGCCAAGGATGGCGTGCGTCTCTCGTTCACCAATTCGACGACGGCTGGCAACCATATCCGCGAACAAGTCCAGCAGTTCATGCAGCAGTCCTTCAAGGATATCGGGGTCGAGATGACAATCTCAAATCTGCCGCCTGCGGTCATGTGGGGTGAATACTGGATGCAGTCGAAATTCGATTCCGTGGTCGTCGGTATTAATTTCCTTACCGGAGCAGATCCAGATTCGTCGGATTATTTCCTTTCGACATCCATCAACGCCAAGGGTGGAGCAGGCCAGAACACCTCGCAATATTCCAGTCCGGAAGTCGACAAGCTGCTTGGTGAAGGTGGGCGCGTCTTCGTTCCAGAAGAACGCAAGAAGGCCTACCTCAAGATCCAGGAGATCATTCGCAATGATCTGCCTCTTTTGCCGATCTTCCAGTACGCCACAGTCCGAGGCCGCAAGAAAGGGATGACCGGTTTCACGCCAAACGTCAACAATCGCATCGACTCCTGGAACGTCGGGTCCTGGTACTGGGAGCAGGCATAAGATCCGCAGGGCCAGGGCGGCGATCCCTGGCCCTGACCTGCCTTCGAACCGTTATCGGAGATCGATACAATGACGCGCTACATATTGAACAGGCTCGGGCAAAGCCTTGTGCTGCTCGTACTGGTATCCATGATCGGCTTCGCGGTACTGAATCTCGCACCGGGCGGTCCCTTGTCGCAATTTGCGCTGACGCCCGGCATGACCCAGGCAGCCCTTGACCGTATTTCCGCTCAAATGGGCCTCGATCGGCCACTGATCGTGCAGTATGCGGACTGGTTCTGGCGCCTGTTACGCGGCGACTGGGGCAGGTCGTTCAGAGACAGCCGCCCAGTACTCGATGTTATTAGCGGGCATTTCGGTGCCACTCTATTGCTGATGGGCACCGCAACGGTGATTTCGGTCACCATCGGGACCTGGGTCGGCATCAAGGGAGCGACGAAGCGCTACTCCATTTTTGATTACGCGGCGACAGTTGGCGCGATGGTGGCGTTGTCCATCCCGACGTTCTGGTTCGGTCTCGTCGCGATCTACATTTTCTCATTGAAGCTCGGCTGGCTGCCGGCGGGCAACATGTACACGATCGGCAATGGTACGTTCCTGGACTATGCCATCCATCTCATTATGCCAGCCATGGTCCTGGCGTTGGTCGATGTCGCAGTCTGGAGCCGCTACATGCGTACCGCGACGCTCGATGTGATCAATCAGGATTTCGTCCGTACGGCACGCGCCAAAGGCATGACGCCGCGGCGCGTATTGATGAAGCACGTCGTCGGCAATGCTCTATTGCCGATGATAACCCTCGCGGGACTACAGGTGCCAACGCTTCTTGGTGGGGCGCTCGTCACCGAGACGGTGTTTACCTGGCCGGGGATGGGACGCCTTTTCCTCGATAGCCTCGGCTACCAGGATTACCCGGTGGTGATGGGGCTGCTGATGTTCTCGGCGATCCTCGTTCTTCTGAGCAACCTCGCGGCAGATTTGCTCACAGCATTCGTCGATCCGCGCATTCGGCTGACATAGGGAGATCGCGATGTCTGTTTCCTCCACGCCCATCAATCGCCCCATAAAATCCGGCTGGTGGAACAGCCGGACCTTCCGGCGGTTTGTTCGACACCGGCTTGCGGCACTTGGTGTCGTGATGGTGATCCTGCTGACGTTGGCCTGTGTCATCGGACCATATCTTCTTCCATACAATGATCTTTATATCGATCTTCGCGCGCGTTTTTCTCCGCCGTTTACCGGCTATCATTTTTTCGGCACAGACCCGCTGGGTCGTGACATTGCCGCGCGCCTTCTGATGGCGGGCAGGATCTCGATGCTTGTCGGTTTTGCCGCAATGATCCTGAGCACGATGATTGGCGCAACGATCGGTGTCGTCGCAGGATACTACGGTGGGCGGATCGGCACCGTCCTGATGCGGTTCGTTGATGCAGTCCTGTCCTTTCCCAGCATCTTCCTGCTTCTGGCGCTGGCTGCCTTCATCAAGCCCAGTCCGATCATGATCACCGTGATCATCGCGATCACCAGCTGGATGGAAGTCGCACGCATCGTCGAGGCGGAAGTGCGCTCGCTGCGTGAGCGCGACTTCATCATGGCCGCACGGATGCTTGGCCTCAGCAACCGGTGGATCATGTTTCGCGAGTTGCTGCCGAACGCGATGGGACCGATCATCGTCGCCGCTACGCTGACCGTGGCCAGAGCCATACTCCTGGAAGCATATGTGAGTTTCCTCGGCTATGGCATTCAGCCGCCGCTTCCGAGCTGGGGCAATATGCTTAATGGAGCGCAGCAATATCTGCAGTCCGCTCCCTGGCTGGCCATCATCCCGGGAGTGGCGATCACGCTGGCGGTCACCAGTTTCAATTTCATCGGCGATGGCCTGCGCGACGCGCTCGACGCCCGTAGCGACTTGAGTTAGGGGAGGGCGGATAGTGCCGGAATTCTCTCCCTTTGAAGCGACGCTTTGGTATGCAACGGCGGCACCTGCGCCTGAAACATCAACGTTGGAAGGCACGGCCAAGGCTGATGTCTGCATCGTTGGCGGGGGATACACTGGCTTGACGACCGCGTTGGAACTCGCGCGTTCGGGCGTGAAGGTCGTGCTCCTTGAGGCACAGGAGATCGGATTTGGCGGCTCTGGCCGGAATGCGGGACACTGTACCCCGACGTTCACGCATTATAGTTTGCCGGAACTTCGCAAGATGCTGGGCGAGCCTTGGGCGGAGCGGCTCATACAGCGTCAGACCCGCGCGAACGATCGTGTCGCGGAGATGATCTCGCGTTATGAGATTGACTGTGAATGGCAGCAGAACGGATATGTCATGGCGGCGCATACGCCGAGTGCCATGAAAACCATCGAAGAAAAGGCGCGGGACTATAACGCAGTGGGTGCGAAGACCCGCGTGCTCGACAAACGTGAGGTCGAGGCCGTCACCGGCAGCCCGCGATTCCATGGCGGTTGGTTTCATTCCGAAGCCGGACACCTCAATGCGCTTGGATATGCGCGCGGATTGGCACGCGCCGTGATCTCTGAGGGCGGTGCGATTTATACACATTCGGCTGTGGCAAAGGTTGAGCGCGAGGGTGGGGGATGGGCGGTTAAAACGTCCGAAGGCCGCGTCATCGCAGACAAGGTCATCTTTGGTACCGGCGCCTATACGGTCGGTGGCTGGCCCGGCCTGGACAAGACATTCAAGATTCAGCGGGTGTTCGTGGCGGCGACAGAGCCACTGAGGGAAGACACACGCCACGCCGTATTACCGCAGAACACTACCATCCACGACGGGCGCGGCGACATCTTTGTCTATAAATACAATGCCGAAGGCCGCATCGTTGCGTCGATGTTCCCGATGGGCCGACGGGGCCGGGATTTGGCATACACCAAAAAGGTGATGGCTGACCGGCTCAAATGGCTTCATCCGCAAATCGACCAAGACATCCGCTGGGACTATTTCTGGTTTGGCGAACTTGACATGCAATACCGTACGGTTCCGCGCCTCTACGATCTGGCTCCGGGTGTCGTCGCGCTGACCGGACTGTCCGGGCGCGGCGTGCCGACGGGGAGCATGCTAGGCGGCATTTTGTCGGAGTGGGCCCTTGGCGTGCCTGACAGGGATTTGGCGCTCAGGCTTGAGCCGCTGACGGCTGCGCCGTTCTACATGAATTTTGGACCGCAACTGACGCTACGGTATTACCGCGTCAGGGATTGGCTCACCGCGAAGCGGGACCACGCCGCACTCCCACCCCACCCCTGACCCTAGCCAGACCAATGCCGAAACCTCTTAATTGTCGACAATTTACAATGATTGTTGACAATTTACATTCTACATCCTAGTTTTCTGACGGCCCAATATCCGGCCGAACTTTGCATATTCATCAGGAGACAAGACGCGTGAATTTATCTTCCGACATCACGGCACAGGCCATACGTTTTATCGAACGCACGACCTATGAGGACCTGCCGGAAGAAGCGCTTGTCGTCGGCCGCCGCTGCATGGTTGACACCGTTGGCCTCTATCTCGCCGGCAGTCGCGAAGCGTCGGTGCGCATTCTTATCGAAGACGCCCTTGCTCAGGGAGGTCGAGAAGATGCGCCTTTGCCGGGCAACGGATCGGCGAGGGTGCCCGCATCACTGGCCGCTCGCGTTTGGGGGACTGCCGGGCATGCTCACGATTGGGACGATACACAGGTCTCCCATGATCCGGCTCATATCTATGGTCTGCTGACCCACCCCTCCGTTCCACCCCTTACTGCTGCGCTGATCATTGCCAGCGAAAAACGCAATTTGGATGGTCGGGACCTCATGCTCGCCTTCCAGCTCGGATTCGAAGTCGAGTGCAAGATTGCCGAATGGATGAAGCCGCGTCACTATCGCCGCGGACATCATACGAGCGGTACGGTTGGCACCTTTGGCGCGGCAGTTGCCGCTGCCAAGCTTCTAGGATTGACCGGAGACAAGCTCGCCCACGCACTCGGATTGGCGGCAAGTTTTGCCGCCGGTATCCGTGTCAATTTTGGCACCATGACCAAGCCGCTTCATGTCGGACGTGCGTGCGAAAACGGTGTCACTGCAGCACGTCTCGCTGCCGCTGGTTTCGAAGCGGATCCGGCTGCACTCGACGGCCCCTGGGGCTTCTTTTCCGTCATGGGCGAGGGCTTTGATGAGGACAAAACCGTGGCCGGTTTCGGTGCTCCTTTGACCATTATCGAGCCCGGCGTCAGCATCAAGCCATACCCGTCGGGTATTCTCACCCATCAATCAATGGACGCGATGCTGAAGCTGGTCCTGGATCACGATCTGAAACCACAAGAGGTCGAACGCATCCGCTTCTTTGCAGGCAAAAATATCATCGAGCCTATTCGCTATCCGATAGCGCAAAATCATCTCCAGGCTAAATTTTCGATGCCCGCCCTGCTAGCCATGATTGTACTGTGCCGCCGCGCCAGTCACCATGAATTCGAAGACGCGTTTGTAGCCGGAGACGCCATGCAGGACCTGCAAGCTCGTACGGATGTCATCAACGATCTTGAGATCGATGCGCTCGGTTATGACAAGATCCGTTCGCGTATCGAGGTGATCACCAAGGACGGGCGTACGTTGATACAATGGGCCGATGAGCGCTACCGCGGCGGGCCTTCCAATCCGATCAGCGACGCTGGACTTCAGGACAAGTTTCGCATGTGCGCGCAGGGCGTCATTGATAGTGGCAGCCAGAGTGAGCTTTTGGCGCTTGTGCGCAGCATTGATAAAGGCGCGGATGTTAAACGACTTGTTGGACTGATCAGCGGTGAACGGGAACTCGCGGCAAAATGATCTGAGAAAGTAGAAAACCGTTCTGAAGAAGCGGTACTTGAAGGGAGAGAGACAATGCATTTCATGAAATTGATCGGGAGGACGGCGCTCGGCCTTGCCACTGCCGCTATCTTATCCAGCGCAGCGGCTAAGGCCGATCCGCTGCCTTATCCCAATAAAGTTGTGACGCTGGTGACCCATTCCAGCCCTGGCGGCGGTAGTGACGTCTTCCTGCGCGAAATGACGAAGTACCTGGGCAAGTATATTGGCGCTACGTTTATCGTGGAAAATGTCCAGGGCGGCAGTGGCGCAAAGGCCATGGCACGCGTTGCGACAGCGCCAGCCGACGGAAGTGTCTTTTATGCGACCACACCGACCTACATCTACACGTCGCTGATGAGCAAACCGCAAAATACATATAAGGACATGGATCCACTGGTGAACATTTTCGCCGATAGCGAGGTGATCTATACGCGGACTGATGGGCCTTTCAAGTCACTGAAAGACGTCATCGACCATGCAAAGAAGGAACGCGGGCGTTGGGGCGCGGCCAATCCCGCATCGCTGGAACGTCAGGCAGCCGAGCAACTGAAGAAGGCAGCAGGCGTCACGCCTGCAATTGTCACCCACGAGGGCGGTGGCGATATGATGCTAAATGTTCTCAATGGCACGCTCGATATCGGCATTGGCGAAATCCAGGAATTGCGCTCGCAGCTCGATGCCGGCAAGATCACTTTGCTTGCCACATTCAATCCTGAACGCATTACCGAGAAGCCGGATGTGCCAACTGTGAAAGAATCGGGTTTTGACGTCAGTCTGGTCAAGTTCCGTGGCCTCGCGGGGCCCAAGGGTATTCCGGAATCCACAACCGCAATTTGGGATGAAGCGGTGAAGAAGCTGCTCGAGGATCCGGACTACAAGAAGGCGTATACTGCTGAAGTGCTCGTGCCTCAGTTCATCGGGCACAAGGACTATCCGGCTTTCATCGATAATTTCGGATCGACAACGGGAGCTTTTCTGAAGTCGACAGGCGCCATCAAATAATAACGCGAGGGGATCGGCCTTCAGCCGTCCCCTATGTCGTATGAGGGCCACCCTATGTACAAAGATCTTATCAGCGGCGTTGTCCTTCTTGCCGTCTCCGGAACGTATTATGCCTGGTCCAGTCAAATCGCCGACAGCACCTTGTCCGATGAAGTGGGTGCCACGGGGTTGCCGCGTGTGCTGTCCGTCATCCTTGCCATTCTTGCTGTACTTTTAATCGGACGTGCGATGCTCCTCAGACGAGCTCGAACAGCGACCGCGGCAGCAGACGCCGACGAGGGTGACGCCGGCTTGCCGCGCGCGATCGGCTTTCTCCTTCTGGGTGCGGTTTACGTTTTTGTCCTTCCGTTTATCGGCTATGTCGCCGGTACCGCTCTCCTGATTGGTGCCGTTGCGTTGTATGAGGGCGCTCCCCGCCACTGGGTGGTGGTGGCAGCGGCGGTTGGCGGTGCGGTGTTCTACTGGGCGATTTTTGTCAAACTGCTCGGCGTCCATCAGCCGGTAGGCACGCTTTTCCAGGGAATGTTCTGATGACCACACTCTGGGACATCATCCACCTCCTGACTGAGACGCCACTCTTCTTCGTTGCCATTGGCGGGCTTACCTGGGGCATCCTTGGTGGCGCTTTGCCGGGCATATCCGCGTCCATCACCATGGCGCTCGTTCTTCCTTTCACCTACACGATGGACCCCGCTCAAGCGATTGCGCTGTTGGCATGCGTCTATATCGGGGCTGAGTATGGTGGCTCGATCCCGGCGATTCTCATAAGAACGCCTGGAACCAACTCTTCCGCTGCCACCGTTATCGATGGCTATGAGATGAACCGGCAGGGGCGTGCAGGCGAGGCACTAGGCATCTCGCTGATGTCGGGCGTCGTTGGAAGTCTCTTTGGACTAGCGATGCTGATTTTGCTGACCGAGCCCCTATCCTGGCTGGCGCTGGCTTTCACGCCGCCATCCTATTTCGGTCTCGGCATCCTCGGCCTTAGCGTGATCGCCTCCATGAGCGGAGGGTCATTGATCAAGGGCCTTGCGGCCGCGACTGTCGGATTGATGATCGCGACTGTGGGCACGGATCCGATCTCCGGCGTTACACGCTTCACCTTCGATATTCCCGATCTTCTTGGTGGTATTGAACCCGTACTTGTCATGGTTGGCCTGTTCGCGCTTACCGAGCTCATGAGCCAATCCGGCTCGTCGACCGTCCTGCAACTGAATGAGACGATCAGGATCAAGCTACCGAGCTGGTCAATGATGAACAAGCTCAAGCGCTCGCAAACTATCGGCTGTATTCTTGGTCTGTTCGAGGGCCTGACACCAGGTGGCGGCGGGTCCATCGCAGCTTTCATGTCTTACAACGAAGCCAAGCGCTGGTCGAAGACGCCGCAATCCTTTGGCAAAGGATCCGAGGAAGGAGTCGCAGCGCCAGAGGCGGCCAACAACACGGTTGCAAGTACCGCGCTGATCCCGCTGCTCAGCTTCGGCATCCCAAGCTCCAATTCTACAGCCGTGCTGCTTGGCGGCTTGCTGATGCACGGGCTCATCCCTGGCCCCCGCCTCTTCGAGCAGAGCGCGCAGGTCATCGACAGTATCTACGTCGGCTCGTTCATCGCTATCATTGCACAGATCGGTGTTGGTATGATCATCCTGCCCGCCTGCATCTGGCTTGTTAACAGACCACGGGCTTACCGCGCCGGATTTATCTTTGCGTTGATCCTGTCAGGCATCTTCACCCTGAATAACAGTCTGTTCGATCTCGGCATTGCACTTGCACTCGGCCTGGTTGGCTATCTCATGAGGATCGCCGGTTTCCCCGTGCTGCCGATGATCCTTGGTGTCGTGCTCGGCCACATGGTGGAATCGAGCTATCGCCGTTCGCTCGTCCTGTCAGGCGGCGAACACATGATATTCCTTCAGGATCCGATTGCCGTTTGCCTGCTGTCGATCGCTCTCATCTTCGTCGTCTTTTCGCTTAGCCGCGAATTCCGCGACGCCCGCAAGACCAAAATCGAGGAAGCGCATTCATGAACCATTCCGTTCCGACATCGACACCAGTGGCGGTCAAACTAGCCGCCTTTGCCGAGGAGGCGGCGCCGCCATCTGCGGTCGCCGATGTCTGCCGCCGCCTGATATTCGATATTATCGGCCTTTCCATTGCTGCAAGACACACGGACTATGTGCAGGCCGCGCTCGCCAGTGCAGTGGATGAAGGGTCGTGCACGCCCTATGGTCATGATCGCGGCCTCGGGCTCTACGATGCCGCGCTCGTCAATGGCACAGCCGCCCACGGGGAGGACTATGACGACACTTTTGAGGGCGGACCCATCCACGCCGGGGCGGTGATCGTCTCGGCTGTCTTGGCGATCGCCGAAAAACGCGGCCTCGATGGCAAGGCAGTGATGCGCGGCATTGCGGTTGGTTCCGAATTGATGTGCCGGATGAGCCTTGTTGCACCACAGGCGACCCACAAGGCCGGCTTCCACCCGACTGCAATATTCGGGGCTCCAGCAGCTGCAGCCGCCGTTGGTGCGGCGCTTGGTCTCGACGCCGCGACGATCGGCAGAGCACTCGGCATTTCCGGCAGTCTCGCCTCCGGCATCATCGAATATCTCGCCGATGGCAGTTCGACCAAGCGCCTGCATGCCGGAGCTGCGGCACAAGCCGGGTTGCGCGCTGCCCTTCTTGCAGAAGGAGGGTTCACCGGACCTATCACGGTCTTCGATGGTTCGCATGGGTTCTACAAGGCCTTTGCTCCGTCGAAGACGCCAGATTTCGTACCCCTGCTTGATGGACTAGGCAAAAAGTGGATCCTCGAGACACTGGCGTTCAAGCCTTACGCGTGCGGGACCATGACCCAACCCTTTATCGACTGCGTGAGGAAGCTGGCAGCCACAGGCGTGCTACCGGCGGACATCGTTTCCATCACTTGCAAGGTAGGCGAGGGCACCGTTCATCGCCTGTGGGAACCACTCGCTGAAAAGCATCGGCCACCCAATGGCTATGCCGGAAAATTCTCCACTCCTTTCTGTATGGCAGTCGGTTTCCTCGACGGTGAGGCGGGTCTCGGGCAGTTTACCAATGAACGCGTCAAGGACCCCGAAGTGCGAGCGCTCGCAGCGAAGATCTCCTATGAGATCGATCCGAACGATCCTTATCCCAAAAACTTCACCGGCCACCTCAAGGCAACCCTGAAGGACGGAACCGTGCACGAATTCAAACAGCCCTACATGCGCGGCGGCGCACATGAACCATTGCCGGATGCTGAACTGGCTGCCAAGTTCGAGGCCAATCTGCGTTTCGGCGGCTTTGACAGCGGCAGGATCGCAGCATTGCGCAGTTCACTCAATGAGATAGCAGAGGGCAGAAAAGTCAATTTGAGGGCGGCACGGGCATGAGCGAGGACAATCGTGAACTCAAAGGACGCGTCGCGCTGGTAACGGGTGCATCGCGCAATATCGGCCGCGCTATCGCGCTTGCGCTGGCCGAGGCCGGTGCTTCGATCGCCATCATCGCAAGGTCGGATCAGGCGGCGGCTGAATCCGTGGCGCGCGAAGTAGAAGCACACGGCAGCCGGGCCACGGTGCTTCTCGGCGACGTCGCGCAAGAGGCCGACGCGGCGCGGCTTGTCGCTCAGACTGTCGACGTTCTCGGTCGTCTTGACCTTCTCGTCAACAATGCAGCCATCCGGCGGGAGGCCCCGGTTGAAAAACTGTCCTTCGCCGATTGGCGCGAAGTCATGGGTGTGACGCTGGATGGAGCGTTTCTGATGAGCCGCGCTGCAATCCCCCATCTGATCGCAGGTGAGGGGGGAGCAATCGTCAATATCGGTGGTCTTACCGCCTATACCGGGGCGATGAACCGCGCCCATGTCATTTCGGCCAAGGCTGGGCTTGATGGGTTCACCAAGGCCTTGGCGCATGAGCTTGGGCCGCGGGGTGTCACTGTGAATCTGGTCTCGCCCGGAATGATCGATACCAATCGCGCCCATACCTCATCCGGAGGCGAGCCGGCGCACCATAATACGACGCGTACACTGGTCGGCCGGCGCGGAACGCCGGACGAAGTTGCGGATGCGGTGCTCTATCTTGCCGGCCCGGCAGGGCGCTTCATAACGGGACAAACGATGCATGTGAACGGTGGGGCTTTCCTGCCCTGAAGCGCGGTGCGGAGTGGTCACGACAATATGTGCTGAACACGTGAAATTGCCGGTTGACTAACGCCATCAGGCGACCCAAGACGAGATCAGCGCGTATCAAGTTAGAGTCGTTCAGCCAAGCAACGGACACAGCCCTTGATTTCTCCAGTCCCTGCCTCTCCGCCAGAAACACCACGCCTTCGTTCTCTCTTCTTCCTTTGCTTCAAGATCGGAGTCTTGAGTTTCGGTGGAGGCCTCAGCGGCTGGCTCTACAGGGAGTTCGTCCTAAGCAAGCGCTGGATCGACGAAGAGGATTTCTCGAGCAGTCTGGCGATTTCGCAAATGCTGCCTGGTGCGAATGTGGTCAATCTGGTCATCTGCATGGGTGAACAATTGCGCGGGCCTGTAGGCGCATTGGCCTGCGTTCTTGGCTTTCTTGTCGGCCCGTTCTTTGCGGTCGTCGGTCTTTGCCAGTTGTTCGATGCGCTTGCCGGCTATCCCTTGTTGCCCGTGATTTCGGACGGTGTGGCCTTTGCTGCAATGGGCCTCCTGATCATCATGTGTGTTCATGGCGTTCGCAGGGCGATGCGATTCCCTCCATCCATCATTACCATTGCGGTGACGGCGATACTTGTCGGGATTTTCCGCTTTCCCCTCATTCCGGTTGCTTGCGTCATCGCCCCGATCAGCGTCGCTCTGGCCTGGCGGAGAATCTAAGGTGCGTTTCGATACCCTCGTTGCAATCGCCCTGGTCTTCATCCCTTTTTCGCTCACCTCGATCGGGGGCGGCGCAGCGATTGTGGCGGGTATTCAACATGAAACAGTCACTGTTCATGCCTGGGTGAATTCTCGCGAGTTTCTCGACCTGTTCGCAGTTTCGCGCGCCGCTCCCGGGCCTGGAATGATGCTTGCTACCGTGATTGGCTGGAAGGTCGCTGGCTGGCTCGGCGCTTTCGTGGCGACGCTCGCCCTCTTCGTTCCATCATCGCTGCTATGCTATTCCGTCTTCAAGTTGACAAACCATCATCGCGACAAGAAATGGCATCGCGCCATGCGGGAGGGTTTGGCGCCGGTCGGTATTGGCTTGATCATTGCCGGCGTGTTGTCATTGTTCCGGCTCGCCGATGGAGGGGTCACAGCCTTTGTAATAGCTGGCCTTTCAGGCGTGATCCTATACTTTGCGCCAAGGTTCCCGGTCTTGGGCGTACTGGCACTTGGCGGCCTTGCCGCTATGTTGGCATCGACATTGGGTACCTGGATTTCAAGCCTGTAGCGCGTTGAGCCGTTTGAACTGGACCAGCCTGCTTGCCAGGTTGATGGCGTTTTCAAACGCGCCGGTATCAGCCACGCCTTTGCCGACGATATCAAATGCCGTCCCGTGTGCCGGGGTTGTGAAGACGGTATCGAGACCCGCGGTCACCGTCACACCCCGATTGAATCCGCGCATCTTCGTCGCGATCTGGCCCTGGTCATGATACATGGAAAGAACGCCGTCATAGTCTCCGGCAAAAGCCTTGAGATAGACTGTATCGGACGGAAAGGGACCCTCGCAGTTGATGCCATTAGCGGCCATCGCTTGAACAGCCGGGCGAATGATTTCGATTTCCTCGGTTCCGAACAAACCGCCTTCGCCGCCGTGCGGATTGAGCGCGGCAACGGCAAGCCGTGGAGACTCAATCCCTGCTTTCTTCATCATCGTCGTCGCCAACACGATTGCGTCTTCGATCGCCGGTCGGTTGATCTGCTCGACTGCCTGTCTGAGTGAAACATGCGATGTGACGCGCGACATCCACTGATTGTCGAGCACGTTCATCTCGCTGAAATAGCCCTTGTGGCCGAGCAGATGCGCGAACATCTTGTGCTCGTCGGGAAATTTCCATCCGCCATCATACATGGCGCGCTTGTTGAGCGGTGCGAAGGAAACCGCGTCGACTTCACCGGCCTTGGCGAAATCGATTGCCCGTGACAATGTCTCACCAGTTACGCGACCGGATTCCGCGCTGCCCACCCCGGGTGCATAAAGTGCGGGATCCGTATTGGCGAGGTCGATGACCGGCACAGCATCATTGGACCAGTCAACCGCGGCAGGCGACGTATAACGCTTATAGGAAAACGATACGCCTGCCTGGCGCATCCCGAGATCGATGACCCGTGCATCGCCAACAACGACGACGCGGGCGGTGCTCAACATCCGCCGGTCGTGTAGAATTCGCGCGGTTTGCTCCGGACCAATTCCGGTGCAGTCGCCGGGTGTCAGGGCAATGATCGGCAGTTCTGTACTCATGACGCCCTCGACGCGTTGGAATTGGATGAGGAAAGCGCCTCCGCCACCGCCCTGCCACACGTGATCGTGTTGGCGGTGCCGCCGAGATCGCCGGTCCGCGAAGAGGGATCGGCGAGCACCGCTTCGATTGCGTCCAAGATAGCTGCCGCCGCCTGCGGGTGGCCGAGATGCTCCAGCATCATGGCGCCCGCCCAGATCTGGCCGATCGGGTTGGCGATGCCCTTGCCGGCAATATCGGGTGCCGAACCATGAACCGGCTCGAACAGCGATGGAAAATTGCGCTCAGGGTTAATGTTGCCGGAAGGCGCGATGCCGATAGTTCCCGTGCAGGCAGGGCCAAGGTCCGAGAGGATATCGCCGAAAAGGTTGGATGCCACGACGACATCGAAGCGGTCAGGGTTGAGCACGAAGTGCGCGCAAAGAATATCGATGTGATATTTGTCCCAGCGCACGTCGGCGTAGGACTTTGCCATCTCTTCCACCCGCTCGTCCCAATAGGGCATGGTGATCGAAATGCCGTTGGATTTGGTCGCCGACGTCAGGTGTTTCTTGCCGCGGCTTTGGGCAAGATCGAAGGCGAAACGGAGAATCCGATCGACGCCGATGCGGCTCATCACCGTCTCCTGAACGACGATCTCCCGCTCGGTCCCGGGGTACATCTTGCCGCCGATCGAAGAATATTCGCCCTCGGTGTTTTCCCGAACGACAAAGAAATCGATATCGCCCGGCTTGCGATCTGCCAAAGGTGACGGCACACCTGGCATAAGGCGTACGGGACGCAGGTTCACATATTGATCGAACTCGCGCCGAAACTGCAGGAGCGAACCCCATAGCGAGATATGATCCGGAACGGTTTCAGGCCAGCCAACGGCGCCGAAGAAGATAGCGTCATGGCCGCCAATCTGCGCTTTCCAATCTTCGGGCATCATGCGGCCGTGCTTCGCGTAATAGTCGCACGAAGCAAAGTCGAACGTGTCGAACGTCAAATCGAGGTCAAATTTTTCCGCGGCCGTTTTGAGGACGCGCAATCCTTCCGGGACTACCTCTTTTCCGATGCCGTCGCCGGCAATCACCGCAATCTTGAGACTGTTGGCTGGCATCTTGTTTCCTTCCTATTCATTGTCGCCGAGAATTGCCGCACAGACCGCGTCGGTAACCATGTCCGTCGTTGCATTGCCGCGAAGGTCCGGTGTGTGCAGTGCCGGGTCAGCAGTGACCCGTTCGATGGCGCGCATGAGCCGCGCCGCGGCAGCAGGTTCCCCGAGGTGTTCCAGCATCATTACCGCCGACCAGAATGTCCCAACCGGGTTGGCGATGCCCTTGCCCGTGATGTCGAAAGCCGAGCCGTGGATGGGTTCGAACATCGAAGGAAAGCGCCCCTCGGGATTGAGGTTTGCGGTTGGTGCAATACCGATAGATCCGGCAAGTGCTGCCGCCAGATCAGAAAGGATATCGGCATGAAGATTGGTGGCGACGATCGTATCGAGCGATCGCGGATTGAGCGTCATGCGCACGGTCATTGCGTCGACCAGCATCTTATCCCAGGTAACATCGGGAAAATCGATCGCAACCTCGCGGGCGATCTCATCCCACAATACCATGCCATGGCGCTGGGCGTTCGATTTGGTGACGACGGTCAGGAGCTTGCGCGGTCGCGATTGCGCCAATTGAAAAGCAAAGCGCATGATGCGGGTTACGCCGGCGCGCGTGAAGATCGAGACTTCCGTCGCCACCTCTTCCGGCAGGCCCCGGTGCGAGCGGCCACCCTGGCCGGCATATTCCCCCTCGGAATTCTCGCGGACGATTACCCAATCGAGATCCTCGGCAGTAACACCGCGCAAGGGGCTTTCGATTCCCGGCAGAATACGGGTCGGACGAACATTGGCGTATTGGTCGAAAGGCTGGCAGATGGCGAGGCGCAGGCCCCATAGCGTCAAGTGATCAGGAACGTCTGGCGCACCCACCGCACCGAAATAGATGGCGTCGAAGGCTTTCAATTCATCGATGCCGCCCTCGGGCATCAGGACGCCATTAGCCTTGTAGAAATCCGATCCCCAAGGGAAATTCGCGACATCGACAGTAAAAGTGCCATCGCGGGTTGCGCAGGCATCGAGAACACGGAGCCCGGCAGCAACAACCTCCTTGCCAATACCGTCGCCCGGAATGGCTGCAATCTTGTGTGTCTTCATTGATTGACTCCTTGGCGGCGCATTTGGCAATTCCGTTTCCATATACTCGGATGACGATTTTTTTCGTGATTGTCAATTATAAATTGTTGACAATTTACAGAAATGGGCATGACGTGATCTCCAGGTTATCCTGCAGGATTAATAGCAAGCGAGAAGGAGAAATGCGATGTCGCTGACAGAGTCGATGTCCAAGACGCCCCCGTTCTTTGAAGAAAAGGGAAAGCTGATGCACGGTTTCCGCTATGAGCGGATACGAACTGCGGGCGCCGAGATCAATGTAGCGATCGGCGGTGAGGGGCCGCCGCTTCTGCTGTTGCACGGCAATCCGCTGACCCATGTCAGCTGGCATAGGATCGCGCCCGCGCTCGCCAAAAGTTTTACTGTTGTTGCCCCCGACCTGCGCGGCTATGGCGACAGTTCGAAGCCTGATGGAAAGGACGATCATTCGGCCTATTCATTCCGTGCCATGGCGCAGGACAACGCAGAAGTCATGTCGCACTTTGGCTTCGAGAGGTTTCAAGTTGCCGGACATGATCGCGGTGCTCGTGCTGCATTCCGTATGGCACTTGATTTTCCCGATCGCGTTGAGCGGCTGGCTTCTCTCGATATCGTGCCGACATATCACGCACTTACCAATGTCACTCTCGGCTGGGGGCTCGAAGCCTATCATTGGTTTTTCATGGCGCAGAAGGCGCCATTCCCTGAAAAGCTGCTGACAGCTGACCTTGACTACTACATCGACTACAAACTCAATAAGAAAGGCGTCGGCCTTGAAATATTCAGCCCGGAAGCGATGGCTGAATACAAGCGCTGTACCACACCTGAGCAGATCCATGCGGTGTGCGAAGACTACCGGGCAACCGTCAGCGTTGATCTCGCCATGGATACGGCAGACTTCGGCAATCGCAAGATCGACTGTCCGGTGCTGGTTCTGTGGGGTTCCAATAGCCACTGTGGACGTCATTTCGCTCCACTCGAAGCATGGCGGCCTTGGGCGCCCGATATGCGGGGCTGGGCAATGCCAACCGGCCACTATCCGGCTGAACAACGTCCCGATCTTGTCTATGACGCGTTCTGGAAATTCTTTAACGGCCAGGAGCCGACGGCGCAAACCTGATAAAATGATTGCCCTCGGACACATAAACGACCGAGGGCAAAATCCACGGACTAACCAATCGCCGCAATAATTCCCCTTGTCATTCCGGCAGTGTCGGCGGTCCCCTTGATATCGCGGGTACGCGTGGCGGGGTTGCCGAGTGCCGTTGCGATTGCTTTCTCCATGATGGACGCTGCCTCCACGGCTTGAGCTATCTTGCGGTTATGGCCGAGCCACTCGATCATCATCCGTGCGGACTCGATCATCGCGAATGGGTTGGCTATGCCCTTGCCGGCGATATCGGGAGCCGAGCCGTGCGTGGCCTGCGCCATCGCCAGGTTGCCCTCGCCGATGCACAGGCCAGGCGCCATACCGAGACCACCGACGAGCCCCGCTGCTTCGTCTGTCAATATATCGCCGAACATGTTGGTGGTAACGATAACGTCAAAACTCTGCGGATCCCGGATGAGACGCATGGCCATGGTGTCAACGATCACCTCGTCGACGGTCACCTCGGGAAATTCCTTGGCGACCCGGTGGCACTCTTCGACGAACATGCCGCATCCCAGCTTGAACACGGTATTCTTGTGGACAAGCGTCAGGCGTTTTTTGCGTTGCTGCGCGATTTCGAATGCCGCCCGTGCCACACGCGATGAGCCGACGCGCGTAATGACGCGAACCGAGATCGTCACATCTTCCGTCGGCCGGAATTCACCAGAGCCGGCCACGACGTTGCGGTCGGGCTGGAACCCCTCATTGTTCTCGCGCACGATGACGAGATCGATGCCCTCGTGAACTGCGCCAAGCCCAGGAAAGGACTTTGTGGGACGGACATTGGCGAATAGGTTGAAGCCCTTGCGCATGATCGGATGCGGATTGATCGCACCGGGAACCTTTGGATAGGCCTGATGTCCGATTGGACCGAGAATGAAGCCATCCATCTTCGAAAGCGTTTCCATCGTGCCTTCAGGAAAAGTCGAGCCGTGCGTGTCAAGCGCCGACCGACCGATCGGCATTGGCCGCCAATCGATTTGCAGACCCGTCTTGGCGGCCGCTGCGCGCGTTACCTCGACGGCTGCCGGCACGATTTCATGGCCGATGTCATCGCCGTTTAGAATGCCGATCACGAGATGGCTTGTCATGGAACAATCCTTTCAATCAGAGGATGCGTCGAGGCGACGCGAAAAGGTTTCAAATATCCGAAACGTGAAGAGGATCGTCGTCATCACCACAGCAATCCGTGTGATCTGGAAGGCGGTCACGGTCGTGGCGTCGAGATGCATCCCCGCAGCGGTGAGAGCCATTTCGGTGACCCCCGCTGGCGCTACCGCTAGCAAGCTTGTGACAAACGAAAGGCCCGTCGCCGCCGAGAGCGCCAAAGCTATTCCCATGGCAACAGCGAGCAGGAACGCTGTGGTCACGAGAGCCGAAGACGTTACCCGCCATAGCCTGCCGAGCAGCGATCGCCTGAAGCGGCAGCCGAGCCAGACACCGATGACGACCTGCGCTATCGTCAGGACAATCGACGGAACCGCAAAAGGGCCAAAGCCAAAGCCTGAGACGATCGCGCCAATAGCCGCGGGAACCAGCAGCCAGCTATTGGGCAGCTTGAACCGTCGCACCAGAAATGCAGCGGCAGCTCCCACGACGAACAGGGCGACAAGCGGAATTGCTTCGCCGCGAAACGGTACCGGCGTGAGATGAATACCGCCATCCTCGCCAAATATCGTTACCAGGAATGGAACGATCGTCACGATCGAAGTAACGCGGATCAGATGGACCACAGCAACCGTATCACTGTCCGCTTTTTTCTGGTGGGCGACGACGGCCATTTCCGCAAGACCCGCAGCGGCCGTTGCAAAAAAGGCGGTCTTGCGATCCGTTCCCGCAAGCTTTTGCAATAACAACGCGGCAACCATTGTGGCGATAATCGTCAAAACCGTTGCTAGCAGCATGAGCGGCAACAGTTTTACGATTGCAATCACCACGACCGGAACAAAGCGCAAGCCGATAGCCAGGCCGACTGCCACCTGCCCGAGCTCCCGGCCATAAGGCAATGCAGCAAGTGGTGCGCCCATGATGGAGGCGCTGCCGCACGCCAGAAGCGGGCCCAGCAGATAGGGGAGTGGCATCGAGATGCTTCTAGCAGCCACCGCCCCCGCAATGCCGATCAGCAATGCCAGACCCATCCTCGCGAGGGGGCGGTTGAAGACACGCGGACCGCCACCCCATGTTCCCGAGTCTGGCATGGTGATTTTCGTCAGGCGATGGAGATAAGACGTGCTGACAAATCGTCCAGAGTGCCAAGGTTTTCCAGCCCGCGCACCAATTCGACGATCTCATCCGCCTTGCTGCGGGACATCCCTGCGAACTCGGCGTTTTCACGGAACTTGCCTGCTACCTCGTCATAGCTCATGGGGAATGCCGGGCTGCCCTTGCCAAAATCGGCGCGTCCGGAAATCTTGCGGCCATCCTTGAGTTCGATATCGATCAGCGTTGTCATGAGATGATAGCCCGCTGCTTCGGCCTCGTCGTCTATAACGAAATCCACCTTCTCGATCATCGCCTTGACGTCCTCGCGTTCGACTGCGGCGTCTGTGAACTCATTGAGGCCCGCACGGCCTTCGAGCAGCAGGATCGCCATGCAGAATTCCATGGAGAATTTGGCTTGCAATTCATCCTTGGGACGATGATGGATCAACGCATTCGGCATATTGGAGTTGGTGCCGACGCGCACATGCTTCACGTCCTCGGCGCGAATGCCATGCTCTTTGATCAATCGCAACATTTCGGTCATTCCGGGATGGGTGAGGGAGCCCGACGGATGCGGTTTGATGGAGATGCCAGGATTGGCGAAAGTCCAAGGCGCGCCCAGCTTGTCGAAGATGGCACTCTGGTCGTAGCCGCCGCCCGCTGCGGCAAAGAACCCGCGCGGTGCCTCGAGTATCCGAGGCGTGGCGGTCCAGCCATAGGAAGCAAACTGTGCCGCCGCAACGCCGCTTTCCGACGATCGCCCTGCGTGAAATGGCTTTGTCATCGTGCCGAAATTCTCGCGCAAGCCTGCAGACTGGCTGCCCGCAATCGATAGGGCACGCTGTGTGGTCGCGACGTCGAAGCCCATCAGTCTGGCGCTTGCTGCGGCGGCGGCGAAAGTTCCACACGTAGCAGTCGCGTGAAAGCCTGTCTGGTAATGACGTGGCGCGATTGCTTCGGCGATCTTGCACTCTACCTCGACGCCGAGGTGATATGCCAGCATGAAGTCCTTGCCGGAAGACCTGACAAGTTCGCCGATCGCAAAGGCAGCTGGCAAGGCAGGTGCCGTCGGATGTGTGAGCAGGCCATAGACGCGGTCCTTGGCAACGGCCAATTGCGTGTCATCATAGTCATCCGCGTGGATGCCGACGCCGTTGGCAAATGCGGCAAACCGAGGCGCTACCTTGCGGCCGCCGCCGATGACGGTCGCGGCACCATCGGCAAGACCCAGATCGCCAAGATGCTGGCGAACCAGTTCGCCGCTTTTGGCAACCGAACCGGATAGTGCAAGACCGAAGCCGTCGAGTATTGATTTCTTGCCTAGTTCGATAACTTCCGCTGAAAGATCAGCAAATGTTGTTTCGACCACGAATTCGGCCACATATTTCGTCAACTCGATATCGACTGCCTTGTTCTGATTCATCCCAAATCCTCTTATGTCACGTCTGTCTTGAGTAACTTCTCAAATTGACTGTGCTGGGAGGATTGTTAATTGTCAACAGTTTTGTGTTTGCAAAAACGTCGAAGGATCGTACTCAGGCTTCAGGCTTCGTCGCTGGATTTCTCGTCGACGGATTTGCGCGATTGTTTTTCGAGCTGATCAACCGGTCCTGGCTGGCCAGCCTGACGCGTACGTACGATGCCATTGAGGATATGGGTGCGCGCAGCGATGAGACTACGGACAGGGTCGCGCGCTTCGAGCGCATCGACAATGGCACGATGTTCTTCGTTGGAGATGTGGAGCACATCGTGGCTGGAAAGGGCGCGGTACCGCTGGATATGCAACTCGCGCACAAAGCTCTGATAGATGAGTTCGAGGCGGTTGTTCCCTGCCATATGCGTGATCTGCTTATGAAACTCGAGATTGACGGGGTAGTAGATGTGCACGTCACCTAGCTCGACGATTTCATCCATGCGCTGCAACAGCGCTCGAAGAATTGCGATCTCGGCATCCGTGATCCGCTCGGCCAGCATCATCGCCATGCATCCGAAGACGCCGGCCCGGGCTTCCGAAAGATCCTGGGCTTCGTCATTGGTAAGCGCCCGGATAAAGAAGCCGCGGTTGGGGATGATCTCGATAAGTCCCATGGCCGCCAACGCGCTGCAGGCCTCGCGGATTGGTCCGCGGCTCACGCCGAGGCGCTGGGAAAGGCCGTTTTCGTTCACCCGCTCATTGGGCTTGAGCTCGCCATCGATGATCATCCGCTCGATCTCGGCCTGTACAACATTGGCGAGCGAACGGGTGCGAAGGAAATCGATCGCGGATAAATTCTGCGGGGCGTTCGTTATCTCTGACATGCGCAAGCCATTGTGAAGGTTCCAGTATGAGCGGAGCAAGAACCTTGTGGATTACTCCTCCAGCCCTCGTTTAGCAGCAATTCCCGCGATTGGCGACCCTGCCTACTGGCAGGGCGCTAGCCTCGCGTATTCATTTGCGAACCACCAAGGACCGGAACCCGGTTGGCGATAAACACCACGGCAAAGGACGCGGCAAGGAGAATGATGCCGAGAACACAGATCGCCCCGAGATCGCCGCTCTCGTTAAGATCGTAGATGATGACCGAGACAAGCTTGGTGTTTGCGGTCGTCAGCAGGATTGTTGCGGAGAGTTCGCGGATCGTGCCGACGAAAACGAAGCACCAGGCCGCGACGACACTTGTCCGCAGCAATGGCGCTGTGATGTCCCAGAGCGTTCTCAAGCGTGAAGCGCCCACGATGCGGCCGGCTTCCTCCAGTTCCGGATGGACGCCGGAGAAGGCCGAGGACATCTGTTGATAACCCGCCGGGAGCTCAATTGTCATGAAAGCGATGAGGAGGATCCAGATCGTTCCATAAAGTTGGAATGTCGGATTGGCATAGCTGAGGAACAGGCCAACGCCGAGGACGATGCCCGGGATCGCAACTGGAGCCGTGGCAAGAACGCCGAGAAAACCAGAACCCGGAACCGAGCGGCGGATCACTAGATAAGATACGATCAGCGCGATGGCTGTGACGGCGGTCGCTGTCAGAAATCCAAGGAGGAACGTATTGCGAAGGGCAAGCTGTGTCGCCGAGAATTCAAAAAGCACGAACCGCCAATGGCTCAAAGTCAGCGTGCTGAGATTGATCGGGTCGCCGACAGTGCCGGTGAATGCCGTCTTGATAATAGCCAGATACGGCAAGATGATCGTCAGGCTGAGCACACAGAAAACGAAGGCGATGGCCGGCCATTTCCATGGGCCGAGTTCGGTGATCCTTGGCGTGCCGCTCTTGCCGCCGAGAACCGTGTAGCCCTTGCGTCCGAGGATGGATTTCTGCGCGCGCAGTAGAATGACGGTGATAATCAGCAAAGGCAGCGCAGCGGCAGCCGCGAGGCCGAGACGTGGCGGAAACTGAAAAAGGCTCCAGATTTTCGTGGTGATCACATGAAAGCCTGCAGGCAATGCGAGGATCGCCGGAGAGCCAAACATTGTCAGGGCTTGCAGAATGGCAATCAACGTTCCCGCCAGCATTGCCGGAAGTACCAGCGGAATCGTCACCTTCCGCAACGTGGTCATCGACTTGCCGCCGAGAATTGAAGAAGCATCCTCAAGATCGGATGGAACCTTGTCGAGTGCGTTCGCCACAAGCGTAAAAACATAGGGGAAGGTGAAGCATGCGATGGCAAAGACCAAGCCGCTGAACGTATAGATGTTCACCAGATATTCGGATGCTTCGAGCCCGAAGACACTCCTGTACATGATATTGACAATGCCGCTGTTTGGCGCAGCCAATATCTCGTAGGCGATGGCACCAAGGAAAGGTGGCGTGACGAACGACGCTGTTACCAGCATGCGGATTGTCCGTCTGCCGGGTAAGTCCGTGCGCGCAACGAGCCATGCCATCGGCGTTGCGATAAGGCAGGCAAGGACGCCGACGGCCAGGGCCATTCCGATCGCAAGGCCATAAGCGCGAAGAAGGGTCGGGTCGGCGACGAGGGCAATGTAATTGGCGAAGGTGGCGCCCGCGCCGGTATCGCTGCGAAAGCTATAGTAGACGAGCCAGAATAATGGCAGGAGAACCAGGACACTCAGGACAAGCGTCAACAGAGCGAAGGTCGGCCATGAAATATCGATGCTGCGGCGCCGACCCTGAACCGGCAAAGCTTGAACCTGAATGTCACTGGTCATGATCAATTACGTCCCGAAATACTTTTCATAGTTGGCTTTGATCGTGGGAATCTCGGGCTCGAGCTTCTCAGGATCCGAATGCAGGATCTTGATCTTCGACAAAGGCGTGCGATCCGCCTTTTCCTTGACGTCCGGGTGGAATGATCTCAGCCCGCCGAAATCACTGTTGAGCTGCTGCGCATCGAGCGAAAAGAGGAATGCGTAAAACAACTTGGCGGCATTCGGGTTGGGGGCCTGTTTCAGGACCGCTGCATTACCGACGGCAAGCGGTGTACCTTCGTCCGGGTAGACGATCTTGATGGGTTTTCCCTCGTCGATGAGACGAAAGACGTTGTATTCATTGCCATCAACTTCGAGCGCGCGTTCGCCTTGAGCGAGCTTCTTCGGAGGCTCGGTCGAAGATTGCACCTGCATGATGTTTTGCTTGCCGAGCTTTTCGAAATAGTCCCAGCCAAGAAGCTGGCTCAGCACGAATGTCGAAGTCATCACCGTGCCGCTATAACCCGGGTGCGCTTTGACCATCTTGTCCTTGAAACGGGGATCAAGCAGATCTTCCCACGTCTTCGGGGCATCGGCATCCTTCATCAGGTCCGTACGGTAGGCGATGACGGACAGATGTGCGCGGTAGGCGGCGAAGTTACCGTCGGGGTCACGCTCGTCGGCGGGCCATTTGTCGGCCACTTCCTGCGGCACCATGGGTTCAAGCCAGCCCTGCCGCTTGAAATATTCGAAATGCACTGCATCGGAAGTCTCGATCACGTCTGCATTATAGATGCCGGTCGAGTATTCCTGGCCGATGCGCTGGAAGACGCGTTCGGATCCGGCGCGCTCTACCTGTACTGCTATGCCCGGGTACTTGGATTTGAAGTGTTCGGCGAGCTTTTCGGCGACCGCGACGTCGGTAGCGGTATAGAACACCACCTTGCCCTCAGCCTTGGCGGCTGCCACGAGTTCCGGGGTAATCTGATAGGGTGCCGGTGCTTCAGCCCAGGCGGCGGGTGAGGCTGCCAGTCCCGTAGCCAAGAGTGCGGCAGATAGAGCTTTCTTCCACATGCATAGTTCCTCCCTTATTGTGCGAGCGCCCGGCATTTCTCTGGTGGGAAATGCAGCCATACTTCTTGGCCAACCGGGATCGCAACGTTGACTGGCGCGACTGTACGCACCGTTTCTCCACCAGCGATTGAAACGAGATAGTCCCGGTGCGAACCGAGATAGATTTGCCGCGTAACTGTGCCGACCGTTACATTCGTGTCGGCACTCTTGGGCTTGGCCGATGACAGTTCGATGTCATGATGCCGAACTGAAACTGCCGTTTTTCCGGAAGCCGCGGTGCTGCCGCTGCCGCATCGGAGCACAAGCCCGCCTTCGCCAACAACGCTATCTTTATCGCCGCGGGTGCCGCTGAGAATATTTGTGCCGCCAATGAAGCGGGCGACAAATTCAGTCTCCGGACGTTCGTAGATATCTTCCGGCGAACCCGCTTGCTCGATACGGCCGTCATTCATGACGACGATCATGTCGGCGGTGGTCATGGCTTCCGCCTGATCATGCGTCACATAGACCGTCGTGTAGCGAAATTCGTCGTGAAGCCGGCGGATCTCAAAGCGCATCTCCTCGCGCAGATTGGCGTCGAGGTTTGAAAGCGGCTCGTCCAGCAGAAGGATTTCGGGCTTGATGACCAGTGCCCGCGCCAGCGATACCCGCTGCTGCTGACCGCCAGAGAGTTCGCCCGGATAGCGATTTTCCAGCGGAAGGAGTTGTGTGGCCGACAGGATCGTTCGGACGCTCTTGGTCACTTCCGATTGTGGAAGACGCCGCAGCTTCAGGCCGTAAGCCACATTCTCGAAGACCGTCATGTGCGGCCACAGCGCGTAGCTCTGGAAGATCATCGACATGTTGCGCCCCTCGGGCGGAACGGTCGAGTGTGCTGAAGATATGGTCTTTCCGCCGACGCGTATCTCACCAGCATTGGCGGGAACGAAGCCCGCGATAAGCCTTAGCGTTGTGGTCTTGCCGCAGCCCGAGGGCCCAAGAAGGCAGACGAGTTTGCCTTTGTCGACGGATAGATTGACGCCTTTGACAACCGTAAGCGTACCATAACTCTTGGTCAGGCCGTCTAATTCCAGGAATGCCATTCCACCTCCCGAGTGTTCACGCAAACCGACAGGCGGTTTTTCGCTGATATTGGCTTCATCGAAACGTACGGAGCAAATTGAAGACTGTCAACAGATTACTATTTTCACATCTTCACATTGAGTTGTGAAAATCTCGAAAGTAGTCCATAAATCTTGTCCTGTTGACAGATATCCTACAAGTGGCTATCTAGTCTAAACCGTACCACCACTGAGATTGGAATCCGCATAATGGCGTTCAAATCCCTCAAGCCTCTGCACCGCGCGCCTTTGCTGCATGTGTCCGTGCAAGAAAGCTTGCGGGCTTACATCAACGAAAATGGCCTGGAAGCAGGGGCGCCGATGCCCCCCGAAGGCGAACTGGCCAGCCAGCTCGGCGTCAGCCGGAACTCGCTACGTGAAGGCATCAAGGCATTGGAGTCGGTTGGTGTTCTGGAGTCGCGGCGTGGCGTCGGCGTCTTCGTCAAGGCATTCTCCTTCGAGCCGCTGCTTGACAACCTCGCCTATGGCTTGGGTGGGGCGCTGCGCCAGATCGAGGAAGTGCTGGAGATTCGCAGGACTCTTGAAGTCGGATTGATCGCCAAAACGCTGCAGAAAATCACCGACGAAGATATCCAGGAGCTACGGCAGGTCGTCGCCCGCATGCGCGTTCATGCCGAGCGGAATGAAGCATTTGTCGACGAAGACAGGCTTTTCCATCGGCTGCTTTTCCGTTGTCAGGAAAATGAGACGCTGGTGCGGCTCATCGAGGTCTTCTGGCTCGCGTTCTACAAGGCGTCCGATTTCGTCAACCTGGAAAACACGGATCCGATGGCGACATGGCGTGATCATGAGGCGATCGTTGACGCAGTCGAGGCAAGAAATCTCGAAGACGCCCGCAACCGCCTCGACAGTCACTACGAGGGGATCGCTCGAGTGATTGCACATAACAAGACCAATACATTCAATGGGAGGATACCATGAAACTACGAATGATGGCTTCAGCACTGGCACTGTCTGCCGCGCTGATCGGAGGCGTAACATTAGTGCCACCTGCCACACAGGCTGCAACGCTGTCTGGCGGATTCGATGTCGGCCCGGGAGGATTTCAGGGAAATTTCAACCCGCTTGCGGCCACAGCCGGATTTACGTGGCTCAGTGTCTATTTTGAGCCGCTCGTCACCTATGACGAGAAACTCCAGAAAGTTGTCGGCGTGCTGGCGGATAGCTACGAAGTCAGTCCGGATCAAATGACATATACTTTCAAGCTTGCGGATGCCAAATGGCATGACGGAAAGCCTTTCACCTCCAAGGACGCGAAGTTTACCATGGGTCTGGCCATGGATGCTAAATCGGGATCGGTGCTTGCCGCAAGATTGAAAGCAGTCTCGTCCGTCGAAGCTCCGGACAATCATACCCTGATCGTCAAGCTGGGTGCCCCAAGTGCAAGCACTCTCGACACAATGACCAAGGTGATGATGCTGCCCGAACATGCATTGTCATCGATACCGGCAGATCAACTCGCCAAAAACGCTTGGTGGTCTACCTCGCCAATCGGCACCGGACCTTTCAAGTTCACCAAATACGTCACCGATCAATATGTGGAACTTGCCGCCAATACCGACTATCGCGGCGGCAAACCCGCACTCGAGCGGGTGATCAACCGATACTTCGCCAATCCGGCAGCCGCGATCGCTGCCCTTCGCGCCGGCGAGATCCAGTTTACCTATGTCGACTCCAATGATGTGTCGACATTCAAGGGCGATGAAGCTTTCAAGGTCATCGAAGGTGACAGCTTCGTCGTCAACTACCTCGGCTTCAATCATGAGTCACCGATCTGGAAAGATCCGCGGGTCCGCAAGGCGGTGATGTATGCGATCAACCGCGACGCCATCATCAAGAGCCTCTATGCGGGTGCTGCCAAGCCGGCAAATTGCGCCTATGTCGCGGACCAGCTGGTCCCCCAGGGTATTGACCCTTACGCCTACGATCCGGAAAAGGCTAAGCAACTTCTGGATGAAGCTGGATGGTCGCAGATCAATGGCGACAAGCCGATTACCCTTCTGACCTACTACACTACACCTCTCGCGACCAACGTGCTCGCCGCCGTGCAAGCCATGCTTTCGCAGGTAGGGATCAATGTCGTGCCGCGCGCCGTCGATACGCCGACGTACAACAGCATCGTCCTGAACCCGAAGCCGGACGTCGCGCAGTTCCAGCTGGTCTATGCGGGCCTGCAGAACGGACCTGACGCGGGCAGCATCAATGTTGGTCTTAATGAAAAGCAGATCCCGCCAGCAGGTCCCAATGTGGTGCGTGCACGTATGCCGGAACTCAACAAGGCGCTGGATGCCGCTCTCGCAGAGCCCGATGCCGCCAAACGTGACGGCCACTATCAGGATGTCTGCAAGGTCATGAATTCCGACCTGCCATGGGCAACTCTGTGGGTGGCGAACCGCTATGGCGTCGTGTCGTCAAAGGTCAAGGATTTCATCTGGACGCCGGCACCGGGTGGTGGCCCCTATCAGGCTCATCCGGAAAAATGGTCACTCGGCGAATAATCGCTCGCGCCTGATCGTGGTTCGAGGGGTGGCGCTGGCCACCCCGGCAAAACGGAACGAAAATGCTTCAATACAGCCTTCGACGTCTGCTGATAGGAGTAGGTATGCTCCTTGCTTTGAGCGTGCTTATTTTCTTGCTGTTGCGTCTCACCCCCGGCGATCCGATCGATGCATATATCGATCCGAACATACCGATGTCACCAGAGCAGCTTGCCGAACTGCGCAGCCAGCTTGGGCTCGACAGACCCTTGCCGGTTCAATATCTGGCATGGCTGCAACAGGCCATCACCGGGAATCTCGGCTTCTCGATCAAGCGCCAGGATCAGCCGGTGCTGGATCTGGTGTTGTCGCGCATCGGTCCCACAGTCCTGTTGATGGGATCGGCATTGGTCATCGCGATTATCGCGGGGATCGCCACTGGTGTTATCAGCGCGACGCGGCGGAACTCGCCGGTGGACCTCTCATTCTCGGTCTTTGCACTTGTCGGCATTTCGAGCCCGGCATTTCTGAGCGCGCTGATCGGCCTCTATGTATTCGCCGTTCGCCTGGGATGGGCTCCGTCAGGCGGCATGCTGACGCCGGGTGCGGAATTTTCCATAGGAGATCTGCTCCATCATCTGATCTTGCCCGCGGCGCTCCTTTCAATCGCCCAAGCCGCGTTGATCATGCGCTACATGCGCTCGTCACTGCTTGAAGTACTCAATCAGGATTATGTGCGTACGGCGCGGGCGAAGGGCGTCAAGGAATTCTGGGTCATCGCCAAGCACGCGCTGCGCAACGCCTTGCTGCCCGTGGTGACGGTCATCGGCTCGACCATCGGTCTCGCGATCGGCGGCGCGATTTTCATCGAGAGCGTGTTCAATTGGCCAGGCATGGGCCTGTTGCTGGTGAATGCTGTCGAGACGCGCGACTATCCGATCATCATGGGCGCAACACTGATCATCGGGGCCTGCGTGATCGTCGTCAACCTTTTGACCGATATCACCTATGCGGTCATCGATCCGCGCATCAAGGTGGGTTGAGATGCTTGCACGTACCCCATCACACAGTCCCGGTCCGATGGCGCGTGCATTCCACCGCTTCGGCCACAACAAGGCGGCGCTGTTCGGTGTTTGCATCATTCTGCCGATGCTCGCGATGATCCTGTCCTATCCTTTGTGGTGGACATTCAAGCCGAACGATATCGATCTGCTTGCCATGAACAGCGGACCGACGGCTACCCATTGGTTCGGAACCGATGGTGTTGGCCGCGATGTTTTTGTGCGTGTTCTGGAGGGTGGCCGCATTTCCCTGCTGGTCGCGGTAGCCTCGACCATCATCTCGGCGATCATCGGCTTTCTCGTCGGTGCGATATCGGCACTTGCCGGTCGCTGGGCTGATGCTGTCACCATGCGTTTCGTCGATCTGGTGATGACCCTGCCGCCCGTCATCTTCCTGCTGGTGCTGGCGTCGATTGCCGGTACGGGCATCGGGCCGACGGTGCTCGTCATCTCGCTGCTGTCATGGCCACTCCTGTCGCGCATGATCCGCTCGAGGCTGCTTGAACTACGGGAGCGGGACTTTGTCCTGGCATCGCGCGGCATGGGAGCAGGGCTCGGGCATCTGCTGTTCCGGCATGGCCTGCCGAACTCCATCGATATCCTTGTCGTCTATGCGACGCTGCAGATTGCCAATGCAATCCTTCTTGAGGCCGGGCTGTCCTTCCTCGGACTCGGTATTGCGCCGCCCGCCGCAAGCTGGGGCAACATGCTCAACGCAGCGCGCTCGACGGCCGTTCTCGAACAATTCCCCTGGCAATGGCTGTTCCCTGGTGGGGCGCTGGTTCTTGCCGTCCTTGCAATCAACTTTATTGGCGACGGTCTAAGGGATGCCTTCGATCCTCGCGCCGAACTGAACTGACAAAGAAAGAAAGCGAAAATGACCAAATTTCATGGGGTTGTTCCTCCCGTCGTAACACCTCTCAATCCGGATTTCACTGTAGACTACCCATCATACACGCGCGTGCTCGAACATCTGCTCGGCGCAGGCTGCCACGGCGTGTTCGTGCTCGGATCGACCAGTGAAGTCGTGTTCCACAATGAAAAGACCAGGCGGGAAATTCTCGAACACTCGGTCAAAGTCGTCAATGGCCGCGTGCCGGTCATTGCCGGCGTTCTCGATGCAACGACCGACAATGTCATTGGCCATGCGAAGGTTGCCAAGGCGGCAGGTGCAGCCGCCGTCGTCGTGACAGCACCATACTACACCGTCACCAGCCAGCCCGAAATCATTGACCATTTTCGCTATATCAAGGATGCCGTCGACATTCCGCTTGTCGCTTATGACATCCCTGTCTGCGTTCACGCCAAGCTGGCTCGATCGACAGTGACGACGCTGGCCAAGGAAGGCACCATTATCGGCCTCAAGGATTCAAGTGGCGATGATGGCAATTTCCGGTACGCCTTGCTGGATCTCGCCGAGCACAGGGATATCTTCCTGATGACCGGTTCCGAAATCGTCGTCGACAATGCACTGTCGATGGGCGCGCATGGTGTGGTCCCGGGACTCGCCAATGTGGATCCGCACGGCTACGTCCGTCTGTGGGATGCTGCGCAGCGCGGCGATTGGGCGGCAGCGCGCAAGGAGCAGGAACGGCTCTGCCGCCTGTTCGAAATCGTCTGGATCGCGCAAAGCCGCGTCAGCGGTGGAGCGTCCGGCGTGGGCGGTTTTAAGACCGCCATGCGCAGCCTTGGCATCATCGATACGAACGTCATGCCGAGACCGAGGCAAGCACTCGATGCTGCAGAATCCGCTCGGATTGACGCGATTCTGCTCTCTACCGGACTGCTCGGCTGAGACCGGATATGGACGAGCGCGTCGATCCCATTCTCGACATTCGCGGGCTGCGGACAATCTTCCGCACCCGCGGCGGCGAGATCACTGCAGTCGATGGTATCGACCTATCGGTCGCTGCCGGCGAAACCGTTGCGCTTGTCGGCGAATCCGGTTCCGGCAAATCCGTGACCAGCCTGTCGGTCATGGGCCTGTTGACCCGCAATGTCGGTGCGATTGCCGCCGGAAGTATCCACTTCAAAAGCAAGGATGGCGCTATCCGCGATCTCGTCACGCTGGATGAAAAACAGATGCGGAGAATCCGCGGCGACGACATCGGCATGGTGTTCCAGGAGCCAATGTCCAGTCTCAACCCGGTGTTTACGGTTGGTGATCAGATCGCTGAGCCGATCCGCATTCATCGCGACGCCGACCGGAAATCAGCAATGAATTCGGCGGTCGGACTTCTCGATCAAGTGGGCATCCCCGATGCCAAGCGCCGGGCGGGACAGTATCCGCACGAGCTTTCGGGCGGCATGCGACAGCGCGCGACGATCGCCATGGCGCTTGCCTGCGATCCGACGCTGCTGATTGCCGACGAACCAACGACGGCGCTCGACGTGACCATCCAAGCGCAAATACTCGATCTTTTGATCAAGCTGCAGCGCGAACGCGGCATGGGCATGCTTTTCGTCACCCACAACCTCGGTGTGGTGGCAGAGATCGCCCATCGCGTCGCGGTCATGTATGCCGGGCGTATCGTGGAGGAGGGGCCTGTCGGTGAGGTGTTTCGCAACCCGCGCCATCCCTATACGCTCGGACTTCTGGCGTCGATGCCCCGGCTTGGTGAAGCAACACGCATGAAGCAGGCCGGGCAGAAATTGGCGGCTATTCCGGGCATTGTCCCCAGTCTTGCTGACATGCCGGACGGATGCGCATTTTCGCCGCGCTGCAGCTATGCAATCGATGCCTGCCGGGCAGCGGTGCCCGCGCTCGCCGCGGTCAATGCGATGCATCGCAGTCGCTGCATACGGTGGCAGGAGGTGGGCCGATGAGCGCTGCGCCATTCCTCACCGTCCGCGATCTGGCCAAACACTACGTTTCCCGCGGCACGAAACTCAATATTCTGGAAGGCATTTCCTTCGATATCGCCAAGGGGGAAGTGGTTGGACTGGTCGGTGAATCCGGTAGCGGCAAGACAACGATCGGCCGTTCGGTCCTGCGTCTGGTCGAACCTTCTTCGGGTAGCGTAGAATTCGATGGCACAGAACTGACCACACTTTCGGCCGCTCAGATGCGGCGGACGCGACCCCGCATGCAGTATATATTTCAGGATCCCTTTGCCAGCCTGTCGCCGCGCATGACCATTGGCGAGATTTTGACAGAAGGCCTGAAGATCCAGGGTATTGGCACCCGCAAGGAGCGCATGGACCGCGCACGAAACGCCCTCGTGCAGGTCGATCTTCCCGCCGAAGCCGTCAACCGCTATGCACATGAGTTTTCCGGCGGGCAGCGCCAGCGCATTGGTATCGCCCGCGCGCTGACGCTCGCACCGGAATTCATTGTCGCGGACGAGCCTGTTTCTGCGCTGGATGTGTCGATCCAGGCGCAGGTCATCAATCTCCTGCGCGATCTGCAGCAACGGCTCGGCTTGACCATGCTTTTCATCTCACACGATCTGGCGGTGGTCGAATATATCTGCGACCGGGTCATCGTACTCTATCTTGGCCGGATCATGGAGATTGCCTCAAGCGCCGATCTTTATGCGCGGCCGCAACACCCCTATACGCGTGCTTTGCTTTCCGCGATCCCATCGCCGGATCCGGATGCGCCGCGCAACCGGCAAATCCTGAAGGGTGATATTCCAAGCCCGGCCAATCCGCCGAGCGGCTGTGTCTTCCGGACACGTTGCCCGGTGGCGCTGGAGGCCTGCGCCCATACGATACCGGAATTGCGCGAAGTTTCGCCTGGCCAATTCAAGGCCTGTATCCGTGATGATTTGAACTAGGAGCGCAATGTGAAATCAGGCGAACACACGATCAGCGGCAATTGGGCCAGTCTGCTCCTGCCTATCGAAGCGGACGACAGCATCGAGTTCAGCAAGCTCGGTACTGAAATCGATATCCTGATCGACGCAAAGGTAGATGGTATCTATTCCAACGGAACCGCTAGCGAATTCCACAACCAGACTGAGGAAGAGTTCGATCGCATTCAGCTGATGCTGGCCGAGCGTTGTCGAAAAGCGGGCATGCCCTTCATCGTCGGTGCCTGTCAGCCCGATCCAACGATCATGCTGAATCGTGTCCGGCGCGCAGCTACACTGGGTCCCGCGGCCATTCAGGTCATCTTGCCCGATTGGTGGCCGCTGACGGACGAAGAGGCAATCGACTACCTCAACAGGGCATCCGGGATTGCCAACGGAATTCCACTTATCCTCTACAACCCACCCCATGCAAAACGCGTCCTTTCGCCAAAGGAACTCGGTACGATATTGGCTGAAACGCCGGGCGTGACCGGCGTGAAATTGGCAGATGGTGATGCAAACTGGTACGCCGAGGCTCGTGACCATCTGCCTGGCATCTCGCTTTTTGTGCCGGGGCATCACCTCGCGACGGGCATCAGGGAAGGGGTGGCGGCAGGTGCGTTTTCCAACGTCGCCTGTCTTAGTCCACGCGGCGCGCAGCGTTGGACCGACCTCATGCAAACCGATATTGACGCTGCCGTCGAAATCGAACAGCGCATCTGCAAATTCATGGACGAGCACATCGTTCCATTCCGGCAAAAGTCCGGCTACTCAAATGCTGCGCTGGATAAATTGCTTTGCGCGATCGGCAACTGGGGCCCGGTAAGTACACGCTTACGCTTTCCGTATCGCTGGATTGGCGAAGACGAAGCTCAGCGCCTGCGTGTTACAGCGAAACAGGAACTGGGCGACATCATGATTTGATGAATGAACGCCCGGGCTATTTCGGAGCGTGTGACTGGACGACTTTTTTACATTCGGGTGTGAGCTTGTCCAATTGCTTGGCCAGACACTCGATAACCCGCCCGCCACCTGGCATAACGCCGGAGCAGTATTTCTGAAAGTCCGCCATGCATGCCTCACGTTCGGCAGCAGTCTGCGCAATGGCCGAGCTGCAAAACATCCCAATTCCAATGACAGTCAAAATCATCCGCATCGCAACCCCCGACAATTTTTTATGGAGAGCTATCTCTCAGATACGGAATAACGTAGCATCGATCATGCGTTTTCTGCAAAGGCCAATTGGGGGACATAATGGCCGGAATAAGTGGATTGCACACACGGCAATTTGAACGCTCTTTCGGCGCTCGCCGGAGGTTAGGCTTTGCCTGCATCACATTATTCGGGCTGACATTAGCTGGCTGTAATCAAGAGAACACTTACGTTCCGCCACCGCCGCCTAAGGTCGATGTGGCGCTCCCGGTAAAACAGAACGTCACGCCCTATCTTGAGGTGACTGGTACTACCGCAGCAGTTAACCAGACTGCGCTGGTTGCACGGGTACAAGGCTTCATCGAGGAAATCGAGTACAATGACGGGGATGCGGTAAAAGCCGGTACGGTACTTTTCGTCATCGAGCCCGAATCCTACCAGCTAGCATTAAACCAGGCGAATGCCGCAAAGGCATCGGCCGACGCGTCTGTAAAGTTATCGCAGGCGGAATACGAACGTCAGGCAGCGCTAGTGGCCAAAACCTTCGCTACACAGCAGGATCTGCAGAAGGCGGAGGCGCAACGTGAAGCCGACCTGGCCATTCAGCAACAGGCGGCATCCAATGTCCAGCAGGCCCAGCTCAATTTGAGCTACACGCAGGTGAAAGCGCCGTTCGACGGTGTCGCTACTGCGCGGCTGGTGTCGATAGGCGAACTCGTCATCGCGTCCACCACGGCGCTTGCGACGATTGTCCAGCTCAATCCCATCTACGTCAATTTCAACGTCAGCGAGAAGGACGTGCTGCGCATCCGTGCTGATATGGTGAAACGCGGGATGACCGCGCAGGATTTGAAAAAAGTGCGTGCCGAAGTCGGTACGCAAAGCGAAACCGGTTTCCCCCATGTGGGGACGCTCGACTATGTGGCGCCCACCATCACGGCGTCGACCGGCATGCTTGCCGTCCGTGCCGTCCTTCCCAATGCCGATCGGCAATTGCTGCCCGGCTATTTCGTCCGGGTCCGTGTTCCCTTGTTCGAAGAGCCAGGGATGCTGCTGGTGCCGGATCGCGCCATTGGCAGTGATCAGAGCGGGCGCTATGTCCTCGTTGCCGGCAAGGATGATGTTGTTGAACAGCGGAAGGTCGAGATCGGCCAATTGGTTGGTGAATTGCGTGTCGTTACAACCGGGATCAAACCGGAAGATCGGATTGTCGTCACTGGCCTGCTGTCGGCCATACCCGGCCAGAAGATAGAGCCGCAGTTGAAGGATCTTAGCGCCGTTGCGGCGAACGGCGCAGCGCAATGATCTCGAAGTTCTTCATAGAACGGCCCGTCCTGGCCAATGTGATCGCCATCCTCATGGTCGTCATCGGCTTTGTTTCCCTGTATTCGCTGCCGGTCGCGCAATATCCGAATGTCGTGCCGCCAACCGTACAGGTCACGACCCGCTATCCCGGAGCCAGCGCCCGCACGCTGATCGATACGGTAGCATTGCCGATCGAGCAGCAGGTGAACGGCGTCGAGGACATGCTCTACATGCAGTCTTACGCGGCCTCTGACGGCAGCTATGCGCTTACGGTCACATTCGCCATCGGCACCGATCTCGACGCAGCACAGGTGCTGGTCCAGAACCGCGTTTCAGCTGCGCTCGCCTCATTGCCGCAATCGGTGCAGGTCCAGGGGGTCAATGTCCAGAAGAAGTCGACGTCGATCCTCGAAATCGTCACGCTGACCTCGCCGGACAACAGCCACGACAGTCTCTACCTCAGCAATTACGCAACGATCGCTTTGAAAGATGAAATCGCTCGAATCCCCGGCGTTGGCAATGTTACGGTATTTGGCGCGGGCCAATATTCGATGCGTATCTGGCTCGATCCTGACAAGATGCAGGCACGCGGACTGACGGCGCAGGACGTCATCCAGTCGCTGCAGCAGCAGAGCGAGCAGGTGACTGCCGGTCAGGTGGGCATGCCGCCTGCGCCGGAAAACCAATCCTTCCAATATACGATCAACGTCGAGAGCCGCCTCAATGATCCAGACGCGTTTGGTGCGGTCATCGTCAAGACCGACGCCAATGGCGGCATGACAAGAGTGCGGGATATCGGCCGCGTTGAGCTCGGTGCGCAAACCTATAGTCAGGTGTTCAGGCTCGATGGGTCGGATTCCGCAGGCCTCGCGATTTTCCTGTCTCCTGGTGCCAATGCACTTGACGTGGCCAAGAGCGTAAGCGCCAAAATGAAGACCCTTGCTGCCGGATTTCCGCAGGGCGTTGCTTATTCCATTCCATTCGACACGACGACCTTCGTCAGTCAGGCAATCGGGGAGGTTTACAAGACCTTGTTCGAGGCGGCGCTTCTGGTGCTGATCGTCATTCTCGTCTTCTTGCAGGACTGGCGCGCCATGCTGGTGCCCGCGACGACTGTTCCTGTGACCATCATCGGCGCTTTCGCAGCGATGGCTGCCATGGGATTTTCCGTCAACCTCTCGACCCTGTTCGCCATCGTGCTGGCAATCGGCATCGTCGTCGACGACGCAATCGTCGTGGTCGAAAGCGCCTCACACAATATGGAGCGCGGCATGTCCGGCCATGACGCGGCCATCAGCGCGATGGATATGCTATTCGGGCCGATCGTCGGCATCACGCTCGTTCTCATGGCTGTGTTTCTGCCCGCGGCGTTTCTGCCCGGCATTACAGGTCAGATATTTTCACAGTTTGCCTTGGTGATTGCCGCCACGGCATTCATAAGCGCCATCAATGCTGCCACATTGAAGCCGACCCAGTGTGCCATGTGGTTGCGGCCCCCGGTGCCGCCGGAACAACGAAATTTCTTTTTCCGCGGCTTCAATGCGGTCTACCAGCGCCTGGAAAACGGCTATGTCCGTGTGATCGGTTCGATGGTAGCGCGCAGCGGCCTCATGGCGGTGATCGCCCTCGCCATCATCGCAGCCGCCGGTTATGGTATGTCGCGTGCGCCAACCGGCTTTCTGCCTATCGAGGATCAAGGTTATCTTCTGGCAGCTGTGCAACTGCCGGATGGCGCTGCCCTTGGGCGCACGGAAAAGTCATTGGAGGAGCTGGGGAAGGCTGCGAAGGAAACGCCGGGCGTTTCTCAGGTCATCACCATTGCCGGCATCTCTGCCCTCGACAATAATTCGGCGCTCGCCAATGCGGGCCTTGCCTACATCATGCTCGATGACTGGAGCAAGCGCGGTCCTGGCGAGGACCTGGCTTCGCTCTACAAAACGCTGAACGCGAAACTCAAAGGTGTAGGCGAGGGCAGGGTACTTGTTCTTCCACCGCCGCCGATCCAGGGTATCGGCAATGCCGGCGGGTTCACCATGCAGACGGAACTGCGCGACGGCAGTTTCGATCTCGCCAAACTGCAGAGCCTGACCAATACGATTGTGAAAGCGGCTGAATCCCAGTCCGGCATTCAAAGCGTCAATGCACCTTTTCAGGCCAATGCGCCGCAATACACCGTGGAGATCGATCGGGAGAAGGTTGAATCACTCCAGCTGACGACCGATCTGGTTTTCGATACCCTCGCAAGTTATCTCGGCTCAAGCTATGTCGCTCAGTTCAACAAGTTCGGCCGGGTGTTCCAGATCTATGTCCAGGGGGATGCACAATTCCGCCTGACGCCGGACAGCATCAACAACCTGACTGTGCGTAACAAGAATGGCGACATGATCTCGCTCGGAACGGTGTTGACCATCATACCGAGCGTCGGTCCCTCTTTGATCAGCTTATACAACCTCTATCCTTCGGCTTCGATCGTCGGCGTACCAGCGGCGACATTTTCGTCGGGCGAGGCGATGAACCTTATGGAGGAGATCGCGGCCGCCACTCTGCCGAATGGCACGAGCTACGAATGGACGGCGCTGTCGTATCAGGAGAAGCTGGTCGGCAACCAGATGATCCTGGTCTTCGCTCTTGCGCTGTTGCTGGTCTATCTGGTGCTCGCCGGGCAATATGAAAGCTGGATCGCTCCGGTATCGGTGCTGCTCGCTGCGCCGTTGTCTTTGATCGGTCCTGTTTCCATTTTCCTCGGGCTGCACGTCGCGATCAATCTCTACGTGCAGATCGGACTCATTCTGCTCCTCGCGCTTTCGGCCAAGAATGCCATTCTCATCGTCGAAATGGCGCGTGAGTTGCGTGCTTCGGGAAAATCGATCATCGAGTCTGCAACGGGCGCGGCACGGGCTCGTTTCCGGCCGATCCTGATGACCTCGTTTGCCTTCATCCTCGGCGTGGCACCACTGGTCTTCGCGACCGGAGCTGGCGCAAGTGCCCGCAAGTCTATCGGCATCACGGTCTTCAGTGGCATGATCGCCTCGACCTGTCTTGCTGTCCTCTTCGTTCCTTCTTTCTTCGTCGTCATGCAGCGCTTTGAAGAGTGGCGTGCCACGCGCAAGCGGCCAGCCGAAGCCGAAGTAAAGGCCTTGGACATTTGAGTGAACCGATGATTCCTTTGCGGACTGCGCCGGCACAGCGTGGGAGAAGAATTAAGATCCAAGCTCACTCTGCAAGCAAAGCACCATGGGGATCAGTTTTTGCCGCAGCTGCCAGCACTGACCTGTGATAGGATGTTTGAAAACAACAGCGTAGCATGGTGAGGCAAAAGCAACTTTCACTCGGGGACGATGATCGGACAGGAAATCAAAACCATACCGCGCATATTGAAGCGCCTCATCGGGAGCAGGCGGTGAAAATCCTGCGTCGGTCCAATGATCGCTGGGGCATCGCTGCCGTCCCGGCATTTCTGCGGCGTCTTGGCCTTATGCTTCCGGACGGAAAAGCCTTGTCGCCCAGCGTGCCGATGAACGCCCCTGCACTTCCGCTTTTGCCTTATGGCCTCTTGTTGCTCATGAGTGTTGGCGTCATCATAACGGTGTTCGTCGTCGGTGTTGTCGAGAGCCGGGACCGGATGGTCTCGCAATCGAAAATCCAGTTGCGCCAGAAGACCGCCCTGCTCGAAGCCTATGTCAGCAAGATACTCGAGGCGAACGACATGGTACTTCAGGGTATTTCGTCGGAGGTTGAACCGATGTCATGGCCGGAAATTGCTTCCTCGGAGCGGTTGATCAGATTTCTGGCTACCCAGAAGCAGTTTCTGAAGCACTCGGGCGTTATTGCCCTTGTCGACCGCGACGGCAAACTCGTTTCTACCAGCGAAGGCTATCGCAACAGGTCGCTCGATGTGAACGACCGGGATTATTTCCGCCATCATCGGGATCATCCGTCGGACGTCACATTTATAGGCGACCCGTTGATTGGCCGCGTGTACGGGCAACCTTCCTTGACTATGAGCAAGGCCCTACGCCAGCCAGACGGGAAGTTCGACGGGTTGATACTGATCACGATGCCGATCGAATATTTCACCAGACTATTCGATGGAGCGGCTTCTCCCTCGGATGCCGCTCAATTCCTGCGCGGGAACGGGGAAGTCGTGGTGAATGTCCCGTTCTGGGAGGGCGGCGCAATAGTACCTGAATGGTTTCAGCAGGCGACAGCCGGGAATCCAGTGTCCGGTGAGCTTCACCACGTTTCATCCTCGGAAGGCGTTAACCGTCTGGTAGCCTATCGGAAGGTCGAAGGCTTCCCGTTCTATGTAACCTACGGCATTGACGAGAATGCGCTGCTTGCCGGCTGGCGGCAGTCGATACGTGTCTACGGTACCGTTCTGGCCATCGCCCTTGCAGCGTTTCTCGCCACAGCCTGGCTCGCACGACGCCGTTCGATTGCGCTGATGTATTCGAACGAGTCGCTGCGCGACGTCAGCGAACGCCTCCTGGTTTCACAGGATGAGGAGCGCCGTTCCATTGCCAGGGATCTTCACGATTCCACGGGCCAACACCTGATCGGCGCGGCGATGGAATTGGCGAACGTAAAATCCCTCCTGCCCGATAATGACGGCGAAACCTCGCGGGCGCTGGCGCGCACATCGAAACTCATTTCGCAAAGCAATGAGGAGCTTCGGACACTATCCTATCTGCTGCATCCCCCGATGCTTGACGAATCCGGCCTTCCGAATGCTCTTGAGTTGCTCGTCGTGGGTTTTGAGGAACGAAGCGGATTGGAAATCGAGCTAAGGGTCGATCCCGTATTGGCGGCAAAACGTCCCCCACCGGGTGTCGAACTCACCATTTTCCGTATTGTCCAAGAAGCGCTGACCAATATCTATCGTCATTCCCACGCCGCCAAGGCAACGATCAGGCTGATCCGGCAGGGGAGCGAGCCCGATACGATCCTGTCGCTCACCGTCAAGGATGATGGTGTCGGGATTGAAAGGCGAAAGCGCCGGAATGTCGGCGTTGGTCTTTCCGGCATGGAGGCACGGCTTCGCCCGCTCGACGGGACGTTTGATATTTCGACTGGAAAGAAGGGCACCACGATTTCGGTGAAAGTGCGCGGTTAGCCGGGAATGCGCTGAAGTTCGCCGATGTCGCGTTGATCGCGCTCTAAAAAAAGTTGAGAAAGGTACGGACTACTGCGATCGCCGCAATGCGGCCGATATCGTCCCAGGCCGGAGTGACCGCATCGCGTGTCTTATCGCTTGGGCCGGACGATGCAGCGGAAGCCGAGATGCGAGATCGAGGTATCGACGGGCTGCGACATGCGCGCCGCCGGTCTGTAACGCCGGCAATAGTTTGGTGCGCAAAGGTGCGAGCCGCCCTTGGTCACCCTTCGCGCGACCTTTATAGAGGGTTGACGCGGATCGAAGCTTTCCTCAAGCGTCCCGCCACGCGGATTGTCCGCCGTGCAACAGGGGCTCGTCATCTTGCCGTGCTCACGATACCAGTCGGTGGTCCATTCCCATACATTGCCGGCCATATCGTAAAGACCATAGCCGTTGGCCGGAAATGACCCCACCGGAGAGGTATACTCGTATCCATCGTCGAGCGTGTTCCGATAAGGAAAGTTGCCCTGCCAGGTATTGGCCATGTGCTTTCCGCCCGGGGTAAACTCATCTCCCCAGACATATTCGGCCCCGTCCAGCCCGCCGCAGGCGGCGAATTCCCATTCCGCTTCAGTCGGCAATTCCTTGCCGGCCCAGCGGCAATAGGCTTCGACATCCTCATAGGCGACGTGAACGACGGGATGATCGCCAAGCTTCTTGATTGTGCTGGCGGGACCCCGCGGGTTGCGCCAATTGGTGCCGCGTACATAGACCCACCAATTGAAATGATTGCTCATGTCGACCGGAGACGAGGGTTTCTTGAACATCGTCGAGGATGGCGCCAGCATTTCCGGCAAAGCCCCCGGATAGTCTTCTGGATTGGCCGGTCTTTCAGCCAGCGTCATATAACCGGTCGCCTCGACAAAACGGACAAAGTCGCGGTTGGTTACCGTAAACTTGTCCATCCAGAAACCATTGACCCGGACCCTGTGCGCAGGGGCTTCCTCGGGGTAGTGGTTGTCCGAACCCATGCGAAATTCGCCGCCTGGAATCCACACCATGTTGTCGAAAGGAGCGGTGTTGGTTTGCGTTCGTTCCGGTTGGTCGAGCATCATTTCATCTCCGGATGGAGCGTTGCATGAATGCGAGTGCGCCACCTGACATAAGGTATCGAGACGATAGCACCGATGGCAAGATGGTAAAGCACGACCGCCATAACAGCCTTCTCGTCGGGAAAATTCAGGCTTGCTATGGCGATTGCAACACCAGGATGCCGTGTTCCTGTGGCGAGTGCGAGGACCGTGCGGTCATCCGGATCGGGACCACCGAGGAAGTGACCGAGGGCAACGCCGATAAGCGTGAACAGCACGAGCATGATGACAATTCCGTTTCCGATCAACGCCCAGATGGCGTGCCAGGCGATGAACAGGACCGGTACGACTGCGACGATCAAAAGCAGCGTTGCAAACCGGGAGATCAGGCGTTCGGTGCGGTTTGCAAGGTCAGGCGCAAAGTGGCGGACGATGACGCCCGCTACCAAGGGAATAATGATGGAGATCAGCACGACGGAAGCGATAGCGCTTTCGGGTTCGTGCATTTCGATGTTGAACGAACTCCCGAGGAGACTGATGGCGAGGGGAACGAGCACAATCGAAACCAGTGCCGTCGCTACCAGCAGGCCGATTGTATAGGAGGCCGAGCCACCAGCCTTTTCCTGCTTTCCCGGCAGCACCGGCGGAACCGGAGAAATGGCAAGCGTAACAAGCGCGATCTTGATGGCCGGGTGGAGATTGAACAGCAACGACAACAGCACCGCAACCGCGAGCATGAAAATATTCATGGAGAGAATTGAACGGACGAAAAGACTTGGTCTGCGGAACAGATACGTCATGTCATCGAAAGTCGCACGCAATCCAAGTGCGAAGACAATGAGAAACATACTCGCATTGATCGCGAAACCAATGATCTGCGCCAACGTCATGTCTCTTTCCCTCGCCGATTGACGGGTGGCGGGCGGCCGTCTTGCGAAAGCCGCCCTTGACGATCTTTAGTTGAATTTGCCGCTGCTTGCTTCGGCCATCTTCGCGAGCGCGTCGTCTATGGTGAAGCTCGCCGCCTTCTGACTGGGCGGGAAATCCTTGAAGGTTGCTGCGAACCCGTCCGCAATCGTGTAGGCGCCAAACAAAATATAAGTGTGATACAACTGCCACTCATAGTAGCTGTTCGATGTCACATCCGCCCGCTCGTAGGGATCGGTCCTAAGGTTGAACAGCTTCGGCAGCCGCAGCGGCGTAAATGGCTCCGCCCAAATCCGCATCGTACCCTGACAGCGCTGTTCCATGAACACGACTTTCCAATTGTCATAGCGGATGCCGAGAACATCGCCGTCGTCGCTGAAATAGACGAAGAGCTTGCGCGGGCTGCTACCTTCTTCACCGATGAGGTAGGGCAGCAGATTATATCCGTCGATATGGTTCTTGAATGGCTTGCCATTGGCGGTATAGCCCTTTTTGAGCTTGTCCATCACGTTGGGATCGCCTGCCATGGCGAGGAAGGTTGGCAACCAATCATGGTGCTGGACGATTTCGTTCGATACCGATCCCGCCTTGATCTTCCCTGGCCAACGCACAAGCATCGGAACACGGAAGGCACCTTCCCAATTGGAGTTCTTCTCGCTGCGAAATGGTGTCATGCCTCCATCCGGCCATGAATTCATGTGGGGACCGTTATCGGTGGAATACATGACGAACGTGTCTCCGGCGATACCAAGCTCGTCGAGATAGTCGAGCATATCGCCGACGTTCTTGTCGTGATCGATCATCGTATCATGATACGGAGACTGCCAACGCCCTGCCTGTCCGAGGCTCGATTTTTTCGTGTGCGTAAACAGATGCATGTGCGTCGTGTTGAGCCAGACAAAGAATGGCTTGCCGGCGCTGTTCTGCCGCTTGATGAAATCCTTGGCGGCATCGACGAATTCTTCATCGCAGGTTTCCATGCGCTTGGTGGTCAGCGGTCCGGTGTCCTTGATCTTCTGCTTGCCTACCTTGCCCCAGCGCTTTTGCTCCGTCGGGTCGTCCTTGTCCTGGGCCCAGGAATGAATTACGCCGCGAGGCCCGATGTTTTCCCGAAAGCCCGGAAAGTCTTTTTCCGGGAAATAGTCATACATTTCAGGCTCTTCCTCGGCATTGAGGTGGTACAGATTGCCAAAGAATTCATCGAAACCGTGTACGGTGGGCAAAAACTTGTTGAGGTCGCCAAGGTGATTCTTGCCGAATTGACCTGTCGCATAACCCTGGTTTTTCAACAGGTCCGCGATTGTCACGATCTCAGGCTGAAGCCCGGCCGATGCGCCTGGAATGCCGACCTTGGACAAGCCTGTCCTGTAAGCGCTCTGGCCAGTGATGAAGGAAGACCTTCCGGCCGTGCACGACTGCTCACCATAGCTGTCGGTAAACATCATGCCTTCCTTGGCGAGGCGATCGATATTGGGCGTCTGATATCCCATCAAGCCGCGGCTGTAGCAGCTCAGATTGGAGATGCCGATATCGTCACCCCAAATAACGAGAATATTGGGTTGACCTCCACCCTTCTTTGGTTTGCCACTCTTTTTATCCTTAGCCAACTTCATAACTCCTCTTGAATGACTACGCCAGGAATCAGCTGCCCGTTCCATCCTGAAATGGGCCGATATCAAAGACCATGCTTGCGACAGCGAAGAGACCGATAAGAAGCAGGATTACTGCCGTCACAAGCGTGTACGAAACCGGATAGCGGCTTTCCCCGTGAATGATGCCATCCACCACCATTTCCTCCCGGGTACGTCGAAGTTCGAGCATGAACTGCGTGTGATAGATGATGCCGATCACAAGCATGCATATGCCGAGAAGGACTAGCGCCAGTCCGAAACTGCGCGGTGCCCCGGCATGGGTGAGTGTGCCGGCATCGCGCAGCTTCTCGAAGAACTGGAATATTGTAAATCCAAAGCCGATCAGTGAAAGGGATGTGCGGATCACCGACATCAAGGTGCGGTCGGCGCTCATGCGGGTCCGCTGGAACGACATTCCGGTACGCCGTGCGGACAGGTCCACCGAAATCGCATCGGACGGGGATTTTGAGTTCGCATGTTCCATAAGTGCGTTGGGCCTTGTTCCTCGCGGACACGTTCGCCACCGGAGTGCCCGTTTGTAAGTACGTAACGGTAACAAAGGCGGGGCCAGAAGAGACGAGTCCATACCGCCACGTTGAAGATGATCAGAATATTTTCCGCCCCTTAGGAGCTGTCGCCGCGGTTTTTACCGTAACGTACTCCCGCGGCGAGCATCAATTGTGCACTATCGTCAGGCAGAAACCGCGGGTTTGGTACAACCACCGGTTCGTCTGTTTTCTAGCCGGTATATAGCTCGAATGGATTATGACGGAAGCGGAGGTTCAGCATCGGCAATGTCAACGGCTTCATCCCAAAGGGGGCTCTGGAAATTGATGCTCAAACTGCCCGCGATGCGCGGGCAGCTGCAGATGCTCAGTACCCGGAATTCTACTTTGGTAAGCCTCTGCGACGCGTTCGACGAAGCGAGTGCAACGCTCGACCGCTTGCGGCGAAACGGTTCCTCGGACGATAGACTATTAGCGGAATATGAGACCTTGTGTTCGGATATCGAAAACGAAGTTATTGATATTTGCATTGCTGCGCGCAGCAAAACACCTTGACCAATCAATCTGGCGTAGCTCGTCGTTTCCTGATCAATCCTGTCTAATCTCAGTGTCTCAGTATAATTCCACTGCAACCTGGGGTATTCACCCTATGGCTTCTTCGCCTGTTCCGTTCAATTCTGTCCAGGCTGAAGCACGGGGGTGTGCCATGGAAGTTGACGTAAAGGTCGACGCAACGGAAGCCGAAGAGGTCACCGAACAGGAGGCGAAGCAGGAACTGGACAGGCTCTTGTCCGATCCCCAGTTTCACTCGACCGATCGCAACAGGAATTTCCTGCGATTTGTAGCCAGCGAAATGTTCGAGGGCCGTGCTGCTGCGGTGAAGGCCTATACCATCGCGGTCGATGTGTTTGGTCGCCCCTGCAGCTTTGATCCCACCACGGATCCAATTGTCCGCATAGAAGCGACACGGCTTCGCGCCTCTCTTGCCCAATATTATGAGGCCCACGCCGAAGAAGGTAGCGTCCGCATCGAGCTGCCGCGCGGACGCTATATTCCTGTTTTTACCAAGGCCCCACCCCAGACTGAAACTCTCGACGAGGCTGAACTTCTTGATACGTCCGAAACAGGGAGTGCAGATTCCGGCTGGACGAGCATGACCTTTAATCGGCGGCTCATTCTTGCAGGACTTGCAGCCGCCGCTTGCGGTTTCTTGTGGTATCTTTCTGGAACAGGTCCTGTTTTTTCGGACAAGCCAAATGTTGCCATCGAAATGAAATTGGCCGGTGACAAGACGGATATAGAGGCCGGGCTTATCCGCGACTACCTGATGACGGCCCTGTCGCAGTATCAGACGCTCAAGCTTGCTGCAGGAGACAAGCCGTCGGAAGCGGGCGGAATCCGATCGGCAGCAGGGTCCCTGTTTGGTTACGAAAGTCGAGTGGATAGCCGGTATCAGGTCATCCTCAAATATCACCCTGGCGACCACGACCGCGCGGTCTGGTGGCAGGTTGTCAATCCCGCGACGGGAGAAGCCCTGCGCTCCGGAGTCGAGCGTGTCGACGTCGACAGAAGGCCGGGGATCGATGTTCGCCGCGAACTCATAACGGACTTGGCAAACCGGTTTGCCGGCACACGCGGCGTGATCAACAGCCTCGAGTTGACACGTGAACTGGCGTCGCCGACGTTTGGCAATGGTTGCGTCCTGCGGTCCGCCGTCGCTCTCGAGCAGGTCGATACAAGCCTGCTACAAGAGGTGCAAACCTGTCTCGTTGCATCGCTGCTGAACGCGCCGAACGATCCGGACATCAACGCCGAACTCGCAATCGTCAATCTTGAGCTGGACGCGCCTGAAGCGCCGACCGAATTGACTGCGCAGGCACTGACGCTGGCAGACAAAGCCGTTTCGCTCGCCCCTATGTCCGACCGTGCCGGATATGCCCAAATGCTGGCACAATTCCGCAATGACCTGAGGGAAGCGGCTTTCGTGTCCGGTTATCGTGCAATGGGACTCAATCCCGGCAATAGTCTTATTCCGGCCGAGCTCGGAGCGATGCTGTTCGCCGCAGGGCGATGGGCGGAGGGTGCGGGCATGGCGATCAAAGCGGAGATGATCGATGGTGTCCCGCCTGGCGATGCCGAACTTACGCTTGCGCTCGACGCTTACCGGCGGGGAGAATTTGCGGAAGCTCTGCTTCGCGTTCAACAGATGGGAAGATCGGAAAACTATATCGCCAATGTTCTTGAACTTGCGGCAGCTGGCCAGATGAACAACGCCGCAGAGATAGACGAAGCAGCGAAACGTCTGAACGCCAAGCGCAAGCACTTCCCCGCATCGTTCCGCTCCGACATGGCGGCCCGCCACTATTCGCCGGAGATCGTCGATCAGCTTGGTGCGGGACTGACGAAGGCGGGTTTTGTCCTGCCTGCTCCGGTGGCTGACGCATCCAACTAAAAGTAACGTCTCTTGGCTACGAAACCGGGAGCGTTCACTTCCAAGGTTCGATTTTCGTTACCTTGCTGTTGTCGGCGTTCATGGTCAGGCTGTATTGCGCGAACGTCGTTTTGTCATCGCAGGTCACCTGCACGATCGTGGCGCCGCCAGCAGATCGTGCCTTGTCGATCCTGGCGTCGGTGATCCTGTCGCACCAGAACCCCGCATTGCGGATGGCGCGAGCCGTTTGCCGCTGGAGCATACGCGATTGCAGCGGCTCGGGCGCGGCGATCTCCGAGGCGCAGAGCAGGATTAGAAGAGCTGGCAGTATGCGTTTCATGCGGTAGCCTGTTTCAGTATTTTTGCCGGAATCGGCGCGAGAAATGCCTTCAGGCAACAAAGATGCGTTGAGGCCGGATTTCTTGCAACGATGTTACAGTAACATCGTTGCTCCGTGCATTATTTTGGACCAGCATCGTTACGGGCAAACAGGGTGCCTCCCTTCCCGTTGGCCCGCCCGGGCGGGGCCGGCGATTGGCGAATTCGCCTTGCACCCACCGCGAAGTCGGACAGTTACGGACACGCTCGGGCCCCCTCCACCGCCTTGGCGAGGGGAGTCATTTCCTTGAGCAAACAGCCTCGCCCAATTCAATAGCTCAGCTCGGGCGTTGGAGACTTGCTGTTCAGGGTCTCGTGCACCCTGTCGGATTTAGGGCGTCTATATTCGATCCTGTTGCCCTCGAGCACGGTGAGCGGCGCGGTCACGGTCGTGGCGGCGACTTTGCCCACGGTACCGACGCTTCCGGCCACGACCGCCGTCACGCCGTCAGCGAAGGAAACGTCTGAATCGGTAAGGGTTTGGCCCGTCACGAGCCGCTGTCCAATAAGCTGAACGATTTCCGGGCTTTCGGCGAATTTGCCGTGGCGCAGCCCGTCGTCGGTTTTGACCTGGGTCAGGTCAACGACGGTTATTCCGGCCGCTTCCAGCTTGGTCTTGTAAGGTTCTGCCGCCGGATTGATCGCACCAAGACGATCGACATCACCCGAGATCAAGCGCGACACCTTCAAGGCCCTGTCATCCTGCGACACGAAGATGGTGATTTTCGGCTTGTCCTTGCCGAGTTCGTTCCATTGCCTTGCGAAGACATCGACATCGATATCGGGCGAGGCGAGGATCACGTTCTTTATCTTGGGCTGCACCCGGCCGTCGCGTATCGCCATCTGCCGCAGCGATTCCATGGCAAGCCATGTTCCCATCGAGTGGGCCATGACCGTGATTTCCTTGACGTCCTTGTCCTTGGAAAGCGTCTGCAGTCCCTGTTCCAACGCAGTGCGCGAGAAGTTGGTACTCTCCTTGTCGTAATTATAATCGAAGACGCGTGCCCTCGAGGGCCAGGTAAACAGGATCGGCGTTACCTTCGCCTTGGAATCGTGGACAATTTGGGCGAAGCGGAATACCGAATCTTCGTAGCGGTTGTTGAAACCATGGACAAAAACCATCGCATGCCCGTTAACGACATGCTGGCGGAACCAGGCGCGTCCCTCTTCGGGGGAATTGAGTTGCTGCACTTTTGTCACGGCAAAGTCCGTTTCCGGATTCGGCGGTACCTTTTTCGGCCACTGGACTGTTCCCGCTTTGCGCTTGGCATCGGAAGGGATGGATACAGTGATATCCGTTAAATAGGGCGTCGGGCTGCGCTCCCCTGTAAACAACGTCGCCGGATCGTGCGAGGGTACGCGGCTGGTCACGACGAGCATGTCGACTGTTGAACCACCGGTTGCACCCGTCACAGCCACTGGCGTCATTACGCCTTTGGCATGCCCGGCGCAACCGGCCAATGCGAGCGTGAGCAAAAGCCCGAGGACTGGCAACGCGGCCACGCGATTGCACCTGGGTGGCGGCAGAAGCTCAATCGCTCCGGAGGTGTCATGCATATCGATGCTTTCGCTCGAGGAAATTGCGGCGGGTGACCAATTGTAGTGCTTGAGTATTGCGCGCGAAACCATCGTCAAGCCTCGATCAACCGGTTTCGTATCGCATATCGAACAAGCGCGGCGGTGGACTTGGCATCCAGTTTCCGCATTGCAGCTGCCCGGTGGCTTTCGATGGTCTTCTCGCTGAGGCCAAGCACTGCTGCCGTCTCCTTGTTGCTGTGCCCCTCGGCGATCAGTTTGACCACTGCCGTTTCGCGCGAGGTGAGAATGCTCGACGCAGCATCGGATTTAGCGAGATAGGATGACACGAGCATGTCGGACACCGTCTTCGTAAAGAACGGCTGGCGGTGCTCCAATGCTTCCACCGCCTGGATGAGGTATTGCGTGGCATCGGATTTCAGCAGGTAGCCGCGCACGCCGGCTTCAAGAATATTGCGCAGCAGAGCTTCATTGTCGTGCTGGGTAAATATCAGGACCTCGGTCTTTGGACTGTGCAGGCGGATTTGCCGTGCCGCTTCCACACCATTGATGAAGGGCAGGGCGTAGTCGAGAATGGCGATTTCCGGTTCGGTCAGTCGCGCCTGCCCGACAGCGTCCCGGCCGTCGGCTGCTTCACCGACGATTTCCCAGCGATCCCGCTTTGACAGGATCGCTTTCACGCCTTGCCGGACGATCTCATGGTCATCCGCGATCAGAATCCTTGTCATACCACCCCACGCGTCCGAATGGACTCTTAAGTTCTACACCGGAAACGCTTTTCCGGCAAAAATTAACAGTTACGTACTTACGATAATGCAATCGATGCTTGCTAATGCCGATCATATCATGTGGGAGCGTGGCAGATGAGGCAACGATTAACGAGGCTCGGTCAATTTGCGGGATTGGTCCTGTCAATCTGGATGACGTTTCCCGCGACTTCAATTGCAGCCGATCTGGTTGTCGCCATGCCGAATTGGCCGTCGGGCCAGGTTACCGCAAACATCATCAAGACAACCCTCGAAGCGAATATGCATATGAGCGTCGATGTCGAGGAGATGGGGACGATGACCGCTTTCGCCGGGCTCGCTTCCGGGGAGGTCGATGTCCATCCGGAGGTCTGGCTGCCGAATCTCAATTCGCTCGTGGAGAAATACGGCAATAAAGTCCAGCTCGCGGATTTCGGCGTCCCCGCATGGCAGGGCATTTGCACGACCAGGCAGACAGTCGATAAAACGGGCATCCATGCGGTCGCCGATCTCCTCGATCCAAAAAAGACTGCAGCCTTTGACACGGACGGGGATGGACAGGGAGAGATGTGGATTGGCGCCGAGGCCTGGTCATCCACAGTCATCGAACGTATTCGGGCCAACAGTTATGGTTATGCCAAGACAATGCGGCTTCTCGAAATGCCGGAGGAAATGGGCATGGCGGCGGTCGATGCGGCCGAGGCGACAGATACACCGATTATTTTTGCCTGCTACAGCCCCCATGTCGTCTTCAAGCTGCATGACATCGTCAAACTTGATGAGCCCGCATACGACGCGTCCAAGTGGCATGTAATCCTGCCAGCGGATGACCCCGATTGGCTGGCCAAATCGAATGCACCCGTCGCCTGGGATACCGCGCGCTTTCATATCGCCTACTCGAAGACATTGGCCACGGGCAAACCGGAAGTCACCAGGTTTCTGGAGAACATCGATTTCACGCCCGACGAAATCACCGAGATGAGCTATGCGGTCGAAGTCGACCGGCAACCGCCAGCAGACTACGCCAAGGCATGGGTCGGAAAGAACGCCGACCGGGTAGAAAAATGGTTGAAGGGGACGGCGAAATGAAAAGAAGTTCCGCATCGTTTCTCGGTATGTATTCAGCGACTTTTCTGGCTGTAGCAGGATTAATCATTGGCGGTATCGCGGCGGGATTGGCCCAGGTTCCAAAGACCCAGATCTACGATACGAAGACCCGGACCTGGATCGCCTATGACAGCAAGAAGGCCCGCAAATATTACGCGGCGAATGGCCAGGTGCCCGAGGCATTCCGCAAGCAGGTGGTTCCGTTCCGGACCGCGGAAAAACCGGGGACCATCATCATTGATGGCAACCAGCATTTCCTTTATCTCGTCAAAGGCGGCGGTCAGGCCGTTCGATATGGAATTGGCGTTGGCCGTGATGGCTTCGGATGGGCGGGTATAGTGCGCGTCGGCCGCGTAGCCGAATGGCCAACCTGGACGCCGCCAGCCGAGATGGTGGCACGCGATCCCAAAGCTGTAAAATTTGCAGGGGGAATGCCAGGCGGTCCCGACAATCCGCTCGGGGCACGCGCGCTTTATCTCTACGAGGGAGATCAGGACACCATCTACCGCATCCATGGCACGCCCGAGCCCTGGTCTATCGGGCTCAATGTGTCGTCGGGCTGCATCAGAATGAACAATGAAGACATTGTCGATCTCGCTTCGCAGATCCAGGTCGGAGCGAAAGTGATCGTGCTGATGCAGGGCGCATCACTCTACAAAGGTGTTTGAGCAGCAAAGTCAGGGGGAAAACGATGCTTTGCAAATCAGGTCGAGGACATTTGAAAAATATCAACTTCATTATTGTTGCGAGTGGTATTTTGGCGCTGGCAGGATGTGTGTCGGATAACAGCCCCACACCCGAAAACATGGCGAGAAACACGGCGCAGACGGCACCAGCCGATTTGCAACTGGCCTGCGCCAGCGCTTCGGCGACAAAGTTTGGCGGCGACAGCGCGACGGTTCTTCCCGTGAGTTCGGCCGCGGTGGATGGTGGCAAATATCAGATCATCCTCGACTCCAAGGGGCAACGTTCGACTTGCCTGATCGACTCCGCCGGAGCCGTCCTGTCTGTGGAAAAGGTTTGATGTCCTGAACGAACCGGCTGCAAGAAATTAGCCGGGTGCTGCACGTCGTCAGAACGTGGGATTTGAGGAGAGCCGCTATGTCATTGCACCAAAAAACGATTGCCGTGGTCGCTTCGGCAGCGCTACTGATGTGCGGGCCGGGCATACAGGCTTGGACGCAAACGCAGCCTGCGCCTGCCGCAACGGCGCCGGCCGCACCGGTGGCACCGGCGCCGGCACTACTGACTGCGGCGGAGCTTCAAACGCTGACCGCGCGCATCGCGCTCTATCCCGACGACCTTGTGGCCCTTGTGCTTTCGGCCGCGCTCAACCCTCTACAGATCGTCCAGGCGGCGCGGTTTCAGGATCAGGCGAAAGCAAAGCCGGATGCGAAACCCGATCCGTC
>NZ_QPJM01000006.1 GCF_003337575.1 Phyllobacterium bourgognense | reverse complement strand
TCAGGCCGATGCGGATCGGTCGGCCCGTATCCGCCCGCGCCTGCATATCCCGCGCCAATCCCGTCAATGCAACATTCGTAGCCATCAATGCCTCCCTGTGCCAGCCTCTGATGGGGACTTCGAGGCTGGTCAATCAAGACATCGAATATTGAACATTTGTATTTTAGTCAAGACCTATGTGCAGAATGACAACAGGAAACCGCAGGCAGATTCCACTCTCGCGAACGCCGGTTACTCGAAGCGATGCCCTTCCCGTTCCGGATCGCGCGAGATCTCCGCCTCCTCATCATCGTCGGGCAGGGCCTCGTCGCTTTCCTGATACGGATTATCGTCATCTTCCTCTGAAAGACCTGCATCATCCGGTTCGACCTGCCGTTCACCCAGAATGGCAAGCTCATCGTCGGCTTGCATCTCCGCTTCGCTGGTTCCGATATCGTCTAAGTCCGGCGTTTCGATAGGCATATCCGATGCCGGTTCCCGGGGCTCAATACGTTCAGGACTGTTCTTGGGTTCTCTACCAGACATGTCATGCTCCTTTAGTTGCAAAGGAAACGCCTCAGAAACTGTTTGGATGCATAAAATGCATAGGTCTTCGAATGTTTTGCCTTTTGCCCTAATCCACCCATAATCACCTGCGACGCAGCAGCTCCATCTTATTCGGGGAGATATCCATGACATCGAAATTTCTGAGCTTGGCCTTTGCGACAACCGCAATGATGGCAGTGCCGTTCGCCGCGTTGGCCGACGAAACACCGCGTCCACGCATTGTCGTTACTGGCGAGGGCCAAGCAGCATCAGCGCCGGACATGGCCATTATTTCATTGGTGGTGCTGCAGGAGAAGCCCACCGCGCGCGAAGCGCTGACGGCTAACAATGAAGCCATGGCCAAGGTACTCGACGCAATGAAGAAGGCAGGCATCGCCGAACGCGACCTGCAGACGTCAGGCTTCAATATCGAGCCTCGTTATGTCTACTCGGACAACAAGGATAATACACAGCCGCCGGAAGCGCCGAAGATCGTCGGCTACGCTGTTTCCAATTCATTGACTGTACGCGTGCGCGATCTGAAGAAGGTTGGCGACATTCTCGATCAGTCCGTGACGCTTGGCGTCAATCAGGGCGGCAACCTCACCTTCACCAATGACAAACCCGAGGCAATTGTTGAAGAAGCCCGCAAGAACGCCGTTGCAAATGCATTGGCCAAGGCGAAGACCCTGACGGAAGCTGCAGGTGTTGGTCTCGGCAAAGTGCTCGAGATCAGCGAGCAGTCCTACAGCCCGCGCCCGATGCCGATGGGCCAAGCCAAGATGATGGCTGCCGCACCCGCGGATTCAGTTCCTGTTGCTGCGGGTGAAAATACATACAATGTGAATGTCAACGTCACGTTCGAATTGAAGAATTGACCTGATCAATTCTTGGAAATGAAAAAGGGTGCCAGTCGGCACCCTTTTTGTTTCTTGTGGTAAATGGCTTGGAGTCCGTTTGGAAAGTCGCTGCGGCGAGTTAGATGGCGTGGTTTTTGGGGTCGCTCTTGCGACGAGCGCAGCGTACATAAAGTACGTGAGCACCGGAAGCACAGAAAACTGCGTCAGATGACCGCCGCAGTAAACTTTCGAGATGGGCTATTAGCGGATGATCGGGCAGCCTGGCGCACGGGCAAACACAACGGCCGTGCGTAGACCCCGCCTCCATCCGGATACACGAACGACGTTGCGATTAACGACAACCCGTGGGTTGCGGATCCCCATGCGGCTTGCCTTGCTGGCAGCCTGACCCGGAGTGCAAGCGCGATATGGGCGATGACCATAACGATATTGGACATCGACAAGTGGTGCGGAAGTTGTCCCGTGCCGGACTACGATCGGTGAAGCAAGGGCTGGTGCCGCGAACGATGTGTTTGCGCCGAGGATGGCGCCGATGCTGATCGCAGCACCGACTGCAAGCAACTTGAGTGAAAGACTAGCCATACGAGCGTTCTCCTGTTTGATTGTCCGGAAATTGGGGGGATGTTTTTCAGACATTCTGAAACCGGACAGGCGCCCTTTGTTCCACAGACGATCTGAACAAATCCTCAACGCGTCATTCACACAGCGTTCACTTGGAAATCGCTCAGAGACCATTGGGAAAGTCGCTGCGGCGAGACATATGGCGTGGTTTTCGAGAACCGGAGCGCAGCGTACTTAAAGTACGTGAGCACCGGAAGCGCAGAAAATCGCGTCAGATGGCCGCCGCAGTAGGGTTTCCGAACGGTCTCTCAGGATGGCAATTTTTCCCGCATCATATGATCAAAATAATCTTCGTCCTCTTTCATTTCGTGATCGAACGCGGTGATCTTGCCACGCACCGAGATCCCGGCTTCATGGACTGTTTCGGGGTTCCCTGAAACAAGCGGATGCCACCAATAAAGATCCTTCCCCTCATCGATCAGACGGTAACCACACGTCTCCGGCAACCAATCGACTGTACGGACGATCTCCGGTGTCAGGAATACGCAATCCGGCACCTTTTTCTTGCGATGCGTATAGTCTGAGCACTGGCACGTACCGGCGTCCAGCAAGGTGCAAGCCACTGTTGTGAAATAGATTTCCGCTGTGTCCTCGTCTTCCAGCTTGTGCAGGCAGCAGCGCCCGCAGCCATCGCACAGGCTCTCCCATTGCGAGCGGTTCAGCTCGTCCAGAGTTTTAGTTTTCCAGAACGGTTCTTTCGGCATGCGGCTCAAATACATCCCGGACGCCGCCGCGTCCACGTTTTAAACATGAACGCGGGATGAACAGCGTCTTCACTTGAGATACAGGCTGCCCCTGCAATCCTTCATCCATTGCTAATCGGGATCGCACCGAACAAACGGTTGCCACAAACGGGAACAAGGTTGCGATCACAAACATTTGACGTGTTTCAACAATAAGAAACGCGAGACAGGGATGAACATGAAACGGACAGCACTCTTTTTTGCATCGACGGCGATTCTCTTTTCTTCACCGGCGGCAATGGCAGATCAGCCCCCAATCAACCGGCCCTTCATTTCCTCAAACAGCAATGTACCCGCACAAATGTTGGCACAGGCGGAAGAGACCGCGCCTCAGGCGGAACAACCTGTCGAGGAGCTGAAAAAGCACAAGGGCGGGCGTCAGGCAGAAGAAGCAAAGAAGCGGGCTTCTGAGGAAACGGACGCCGCAGCGAAGGAACAGCAGAAGGCTGAAGAGCAGGCGAAACGCCAGGCCGATCAAGCCGCCAGGGCTTCGGAAAAAGAATCTGAGCAGAAGGCTGAAGAGGCGAAGCGCGCTGCAAATGCGGAAGCTGACAAAGCCGCCAAGCAACAGAATGCGATAGAAGAAGAAGCCAAACAGAAAGCCGCACAGGAAGCCAAGTCTGCAAAAGCCGCCGAAAAGGAAGCGGCGCAGGAGGCCGAAAAAGCCAGGCAGGCCACCGAAGCCGAATCCAATAAAGCTGCCAAACAGCAAAAAGCTGTAGAAGAGGAAGCCCGAAAGAAGGCAGCGGCAGACTCCGATGCTGCAAAGGCGGCTGAGAAGCAAACCGCCAAGGAGGCGGAAAAGGTCAAGAAGGCGACCGAGCAGGAAGCGGACAAGGCTGCTGAAGCGCAAAAGGCCGCCGAGGAAGAAGCTCGCAAGAAGACTGATAGCGCCCAGAAGGCGGCTGACAAGCAAACAGACAAAGCTGCCGAGACCGCAAAGAAGGCAACTGATAAGGCTGCCAAGGAAACGCCGGCAGCTCCAGCACCCGACGCGCCCGCTACCGCTGAACAGCCTTCTCAGGCGGCGCCTGCAGAGCCGACCACCAAGGAAGCTAAGCCTGTCGATCCAGCCACCGGCAAAGCCGCGCAGCAGGAAGCTTCGCCTTTACCGGAAAACGCTGCTCCAGCACTCGACAGCGCAAAACGGGCACCCGCGGGCGAGACTCCCGATAAACCCAAGCAGGGGCAAGCCGCCGAAGCACCAGCGGACCAAAAACCCGTTGCGCAACAGCCTGCCGTCGCAGCGCCAAAGAACGATGCGGATGTTCAACAGGAGCTTGCTCCCGTCAAGATCGAGCCCGTACTCACCGAAAAGGGTACCCGCACCAAAGACCGCAGGCCTGATGAGCGTCCAGGCGATGTACAGGTAGTGAAGAAATTCGGAGACCGGACCGTCGTCAATATCGACAATAACGTCTACGTCGAGAGCTCCGACCGGCCGCGCATGTCACGCGACTCGAAGGACGTCTATTACGAAGACTTGCCTCGTAACCGTACGAGAGAAACCATCGTGCGCGACAATGGCGTGCAGATTGTCACGATCCGCAATCGCTATGGCGATGTGATCAGGCGCTCTCGCGTTATGCCGGACGGCCACGAGGTTGTGCTGACATACACGCCCGATTACGACCGTGAGGAGCGTCTGGAATGGCGTGATCCAGGTGATGACCTGCCGCCGCTCGCGCTCAACATTCCGGTTCGAGACTATATTCTGGACGCGGAAGAGGCGCCTCAGGAAGAGGTGTACGAATTCTTCGAGCAGCCTCCGGTCGAACGGGTCGAACGCATCTATTCGATCGATGAGGTCAAGCGCTCGGCACGCATCCGTGACAAGGTTCGCCGCGTCGACCTCGATACCATCACCTTCCAGTTCGGCTCTGCGGATGTCGGCGAAGACCAGATCAGCCACATTGAAAGCGTTGCAAAGGCCATGGCACAAATCCTCAAGAAGAACCCCGCCGAGACTTTCCTGATCGAGGGGCACACCGACGCCGTCGGGTCCGACCAGGCAAACCTTGTCCTTTCGGACAGGCGGGCGGAATCGGTGGCCCAGGCTCTGACCAATGTCTTCGACATTCCGCCGGAAAACATGGCTACCCAAGGCTATGGCGAGCAATATCTGAAAATCAAAGCCGACGGCCCGGAACAGGAGAACCGCCGCGTCGCCATTCGCCGCATTACACCGCTGGTTGCCCCGGTGGCCAGCAACTAAAACCGGCACTTCCAGCGAAAAACCCGGACTTTGGTCCGGGTTTTTTGTGTTAAATCCTTGAGTTCGGGTATGTTCTCGCTATTTGTTGACCTGAGCCCGATTGTTCAACCGGACCCTTATTTTATGAAACGTCTTGAAATCTTCGTCGAAAACATCATCCTCGCCTCGCGCTGGCTCCTGGTTGTCTTCTACCTTGGCCTTGCCGCAGCACTTGCAATCTACGCTTTCTCTTTCGCGGGCAAGCTGGTGGACTTCGTATCCAAAGTCACCATCCTCAACGAAACCGATACTATCCTCAAAATGCTCAGCCTGATCGACGCAGCGCTGGTCGCCAGCCTCGTCGTCATGGTTATCATTTCAGGCTATGAGAATTTCGTCAGCCGCTTCGATCAGGCCGATGAGGTTCACTGGCTCGGAACGATCGATGCAGGATCGCTCAAGATCAAGGTCGCATCGACCATCGTCGCCATATCCTCGATCCATCTGCTGCAGGTCTTTCTGAACCTGACCCAGTTCAGTACCGAACAGCTGACATGGTTCACCGTGATCCACCTCGCCTTCGTTTTCTCGGCGCTGTTTCTCGCCTATATCGATAAGCTGATGGTGAAGGACAAGGGCGACAAGAAAGCCGAAGAGCCATCGCTCTGAACGAACTGCATAACAAAAAGCCCGGCACTTGGCCGGGCTTTTTTTTGTTTGTAATGACTTCTGAAAATCAGCTGTCGAGGAACGAACGCAGCTTTCTGGAGCGGCTCGGATGCTTCAGCTTGCGCAGTGCCTTTGCTTCGATCTGACGAATACGCTCACGGGTCACCGAGAACTGCTGGCCAACTTCTTCCAGCGTGTGATCGGTGTTCATGCCGATGCCGAAACGCATGCGCAGCACGCGTTCTTCGCGCGGTGTCAATGAAGCCAGAACCCGCGTTGTCGTATCGCGCAAATTGGCCTGAATGGCAGCGTCGATCGGCAGAAGCGCATTCTTGTCCTCGATAAAATCGCCGAGATGCGAATCTTCCTCGTCGCCAACCGGCGTTTCGAGCGAGATCGGTTCCTTGGCAATCTTCAGCACCTTGCGCACCTTCTCAAGTGGCATGGCGAGCTTTTCAGCCAGCTCTTCCGGTGTCGGTTCACGGCCGATTTCATGCAGCATCTGGCGCGATGTCCGAACAATCTTGTTGATCGTCTCGATCATATGCACCGGAATACGGATGGTGCGTGCCTGATCGGCGATCGAACGGGTGATCGCCTGACGAATCCACCAGGTCGCGTAGGTCGAGAACTTATAACCGCGACGGTATTCGAATTTGTCGACCGCCTTCATCAGGCCAATATTGCCCTCCTGGATCAGATCGAGGAACTGCAAACCGCGGTTGGTATATTTCTTGGCGATGGAAATAACGAGACGCAGATTTGCCTCGACCATTTCCTTCTTGGCGAGCGCGGCTTCACGTTCGCCTTTCTGCACCTGATTGACGATGCGGCGGAATTCCGAGATCGAAATGGCGGTTTCCTGCGCCATATTCTGAATTTCCGTACGCAGGTTCTTGATCGTCTCTTTTTCGTTCTTGGTATATTCTTTCCATCCGCGCGTCGTCAGATTGGAAACAGCCTTCAACCAGTTCGGATCAAGCTCGTTACCCTGATATTCCTTGAGGAAGTCCTCGCGACGTACCCCGTAAGATTCGGCCAGACGCAGCAGGCGCCCTTCGTTCTGAACGAGACGCTTGTTGATGTCGTAAAGCTGGGCGACCAGCGCTTCGATACGGTTCTGGTTCAGTGATAGCGATTTGACCGCCTTGATCAGCTGATCCTTGAGTTCCTTGTAGCGACGCTCTTGGCTCGGCGACAGCGATCCGGAGGCAGCGAGGCGGTTTTCCACCTGCTGATCCTGCAATTTGCGAAGCTTCTTGTAGGTATCGGCAATAACGTCGAGCGTTTCCATGACCTGCGGACGCAGTTCGGCTTCCATCGCGGCAAGCGACAGATTTGCCTCATCATCCTCGTCGTCATCTTCTTCGACCGGCGTGTCACCGCCGACATTGGTGATGTCGTCATCGTCGCGGCGGCTGCGCATCCGGTCATTGGCCGCAGCCGGCTTTTCTTCTTCGACGCGTTCGATCACCGGTGCCTGTTTGGCTTCGGGACCCGCATAGGTGGTCTCAAGATCGATGATTTCACGCAGCAGGATCTTCGACTCGTTCAGGTCCTCGCGCCAGATAATGATCGCCTGGAAGGTCAGCGGACTTTCGCAAAGACCCGAGATCATGGTTTCGCGACCGGCCTCGATGCGCTTGGCAATGGCGATTTCGCCTTCGCGCGACAACAGTTCGACCGTGCCCATCTCGCGCAGATACATGCGGACGGGATCGTCGGTACGATCGGTCGGTTCCTTTTTGGTGGTCGTCGGCGCTACGGCAGTGCCAGTCGACTCAGCGAGTTCGCGGGCATCGCTTTCCTCGTCAGCGCTGTTGTCTGTTTCTTCAGCGTCAGCGTCCTGCTCGTCATCTTCGACAACGTTGATGCCCATGTCACTCAGCATGGCCATGGTGTCTTCGATCTGCTCGGAAGTGACCTCTTCGGATGGCAGAACTGCATTGAGCTCGTCCATCGTCACATAGCCGCGTTTTTTCGCGAGCTTGATCATCTTCTTGACAGCGTCATCGGAAAGGTCGAGAAGCGGTCCGTCTGGCGCGCCTTCGCGCTCGACTTCTACTTCTTCGTTTTCCTTTGCCTTCGTTGCCATATTCTATATCTCCAAGCGGTGTTCGCTTTGTTCCCCTGATGGGCGCTTTGTTCATGCATGAAAACAACGAGCGCAGCAGCGCACCGGTTCCCCTACACCATCAAGGTATAAATGATCGACTAGCCGAAATCCTGTTAATGGCGGATTAACCTTGTTATTCCGTCACGCTACATATCTGCCGAAACTTGCCGGTTTTTTCGCTTTACCCGCAAACATCAACGAAATATCTTTAATTCGCGCACTTGATTCCGTCATTATTGACCCACGTCAACCCCGACTCAACTGATTCGTGGGAAAAAAGCGAATCAATTCGGTCAAAACCCCTTGCCCGATCGCCCTGACGGTATTCCGAACCCTTCGATCAGCGCTTCAGTTGCCTGCGCATTGCGAATATCGTTCTGAATATCGAGGAGCCGGTTAAGGTTTTCATCGGTGGCTTCGCTCGCCAAGGCGGTTTCAGCTACTTTCAGCTCCTTATGTAGTGTGCTTGCGCGTTGATGCAAGTGAATCGCCTGCTTTAGCGCCTCCAAAGCATCTTCTTCTGCCGCTTCCGCCGTCGCCGTCCACATGCGCGCACGCCGCGTCAATGCTTCCAGCGCTTCAATCAAGGCGCCATGATTGGTGTCGACCATCGCCTTGCGCATCTCTGTCCCGTTGGCGACATGATGTTCGGCCATCGCGTTCAGCATGGCCGCATGAAAGCGCTTGAGGTCCGGATGGCTGAATTCAAGCCGCACCACCGTTTCGAAATCCTCATCGATCAACCGCGGGTGATTGAACAATGTCATCAGGATTGCGGTCTCGCGCAAGGGAGGTGCCGCCGACGTGGTCTTGACCAACACCGAACGCGCCAGACTGTCCGAGACTGCGAAACGGCCATTGGCGGCGCCTCTGCCCCGCTGCCCGTAACCATTCTGCTGGCCGAAACTGTTCTGGTTGTTACCGCGTGGGTTACTGTTGCTGCGCTGGTTCGAACCGAAGAACTGCTGGATACGCTCCCGCACATCCTGCGCATAATGTCGGCGCACATTCTCGTCGCCGATCAGCGCCATCATCTGTTTGAGCCGCGCCTCGAGTTCGGCGCGCCGCTCCGGCGTGTCGAAGACGCCGCTCGCCGTTTCACGCGTCCACAGCATGTCAGCAAGCGGCCGTGCGTCGTTAAGCACAGCCTGGAAAGCCTGCGGGCCGGAACTCTTGACTAGATCGTCAGGGTCCTTGCCCTCCGGCAGCACAGCAAAACGCAAGGAGAAGCCGGGCTTCAACACGGGCAAAGCCAGATCGATCGCGCGGTGCGCAGCCTTGATGCCCGCATTGTCGCCATCGAAACAAAGTATGGGTTCCGGCGACATGCGCCAGAGGAGATCGAGCTGATCTTCCGTCAATGCGGTTCCGAGCGGCGCGACGGCCTGGGGAAAGCCGGCCTGCGCCAGCGCAATCACATCCATATAACCTTCGACGGCAATGACGGCCTTTGCCGGCTGGCCGGCCTGCGGTTGCGCCGCCTTTCTGGCACGCAGAGCGTTAAAAAGAATTTTGCCCTTGTGGAAGAGTTCGGTCTCGTTGGAATTCATATATTTCGCAATGGCATTGGGCGCCAGCGCCCGCCCACCAAAGGCAATGATACGGCCCCGCAAATCCTCGATCGGAAACATGATGCGATCACGGAAACGATCAAACGACACCGGCTTGTCATCGCCATAGACCACCAGCCCACAGGCCTCGATCTGCTCCTTGGTGGCGTTCTTCGATGCCAGGTGTTCCTTCAGCGCGTTGCGGCTCTCGGGCGCATAACCCAGACGATAGGAATGCTGCGTCGCGGCGCTCATGCCCCGCTCCCGTAGATAAGCACGGGCTTTCGCACCGCCCGCCGCCTGCAGCTGTTCCTCGAAGAACTTCGTCGCCATCTCCATGACGTCGTAGAGCGTGGCACGTTTCGCCTCGCGTATTTCCATTTCGGCGTCACGCGCAGGCATCGGCACGCCGGCCATGTCGGCAACACGCTGCACGGCCTCGGGGAAACTCAACCCTTCGAGCTCGGTTAAAAAACGGAAATGATCGCCGGTAACGCCGCAGCCGAAACAATGATAGCGACCCTTGCGATCCTCGCAGTGGAAGCTTGGCGATTTTTCGCCGTGAAACGGACAGCAAGCCCAGAAGTCACCCTTCGGCGCGTTGGTCTTTTTCCGGTCGAACGAAACGCGCGTCCCGATCACACTGGAGATCGGTACACGCTCCCTGATCTCATCGAGAAAGGACGGCGGAAATCGCATGCGGCTCTTCGTTCTTCAATTGGCACTTTGGAAAGTCAGTTTTCGGCAGCCTGAAACTGCGTCTATCAGGCTTGAACCATATTGCATCAAATAGGCACGCGGCGGAAGTCCGGCAAGCACGTCATCCCCTGTTCATCGCATCGAACGGCTCCTCGATGGACGCCGAGCTTTTACAAGCCGGCAAACGATTATCTGTCTGATACAAAACTGTCATAGAATTGTTACAATATGCCAAAAACGACACATTTTTTCTTAGCCGGAACATATTTTTTTCCCTTTTTGATTGATATGTTATCTTAATAAATCGCAACTAAAATCGTGTAGTTGCATTACCGTCTTATCCGTACTCGACAGGATCATCATAAGTGAACGGTTCCGCAATTTTGTTGCATCTGGCAGGCGCGGTTGCGCTCTTGCTATGGGCGACACGCATGGTTCGCACCGGCGTGGAGCGCGCCTATGGCGAGCGCATGCGCCAAAGTCTGCGCGGCGTACTGCACAATCCCGTTCTCGCCGTCCTGTGGGGACTGATGCTTTCCATTGCTCTGCAAAGCTCCACGGCTGTCAGTCTTCTGGTCGGCTCCTTTGTCGGCTCCGGTTTTGTCAGCGGGATCGCCGGGCTCATGGCCGTGAGGGGCGCCGAGGTCGGATCAGCGCTTGTCGTCAAGATACTGAGCTTCGACCTGACATTGCTGGTACCACTCTGCCTGGTGGCAGGCACCGTTATCTTCATGTCGACCGAACGAAGCAACTGGCGGCAGGTGGGCCGTATCCTCGTCGGCATCGGCCTTCTCGTGCTTTCGCTCGAAATGACCGGCCAGGCAACAGAACCTTTGCGCAACAGTGAATTGCTGCCGGTGATTGTCGGCTATTTGAATACCGATCCCGTTACCGCATTCCTGATTGCGGCGATCATGACATGGCTGTTCCACTCCAGCATAGCCGCCGTATTGCTCCTGGTGACATTTGCCTCGCGCGGCCTCATCCAGCCAGAACTTGGTATCGTGATGATTTTTGGCGTGAACCTTGGCTCCTCCTTCATCGCACCGCTTTTGACCCGTAATGCCGCCCCGCAGACGCGTATCGTGCCGATGGGCAATCTGCTGATGCGTGGAGCCGGTTCCATCGTTATTCTGATCCTTTATCTGACGTTCAATCCATCTGTGGCCTTCCTCGGCTCCGCACCAGCCGATCAGGTGATCAACGGTCACATTCTCTTCAACGTCATCATCCTCCTTGCCGGCGTTCCGCTTTCCGCGCTTGTCCTCAGGGTTACCAAGGCCGTCGTCGCGCTCAATGTCCCGGTCGAACAGCCAAAATCGCTCGATCACGCGGAACTCAGCGCCCTAGACGAGAGCGTTCTCGATATCCCAAGCCTTGCGCTCGCCAATGCCACCCGCGAGACCGTCCGCGTCTGCGAGACAGTGGAGATCATGCTGCGCGGGATCATCGGGCTCTACGAGAATCCTGTTCAGGAGCGTATCGACGAATTGTCCGGCCTTGATGACAAGGTCGACCGCAAGCACGCGGCCATCAAACTCTACCTGGCCAAGCTGACGACCAAGCCACTGAGCGACTTCGAAGTTGCGCGTGCTCAGGAATTGCTGGGCGCCTGCGTCAAGCTGGAACAGGTCGGCGACATCATCGTCCGTAACATGCTGGCACTGGTGCAGAAGAAGATGGACCGGAAACTTAAATTCACCGACGAAGGCTGGCTGGAGCTCAGCAACTTCCATGCCAAGGTGCTCACCAATGCGCGTATGGCGTTTAATGTGCTCGTCTCGCGTGATCGCGAAACGGCGCATCAACTGGTGCTTGAAAAAGACCATTTGCGCGACCTTGAAAAGCAGAGCAGCGAGCGGCACTTCCGCCGCCTTCGTGAAGGCACGACCCGCAGCGTCGAGACGAGCTCAATTCACCTCGACACAATCCGCGATCTGAAACAGGTCAATTCGCTGCTGGCAGCCATGGCGTATCCCGTCCTCGAAGAACAGGGCCTTTTGAACACCACGCGTTTGCGCGCTTTGCACAGCTGACCGTCAAGGAATACCGTCGGCGCAACATCAAGCGAAACGCTCAGATGATCTCACTTGTGCCAGTGTATTTCGTGTTTAATAATCGCGATGAATGTGACTGTTGGACCCAATGAAAGCGCCCATTGCGGTACCGATCAGAAGTCCAAGAAGTACATTGCCCATAATTGCTTCGCCAACACCCGCGCCAACTGACAATCCAGCCAGCATTCCAATAATAGTCGACCAGGTTTGTTCTTTCATTTTAGCCTCCGTTTTTATGATAAATGAACGCCGCAACCTCATGCGAGTTCCAGCGGAGCGCCCAACTACAAATCAACAAAACGGGAAATGAGCGTGATGATTTCGCTAAGACCGATGCGTGCCGATGAATACTCGGCTTATCTGGACTATTTCATTCCTGACTACGCGACGGAAATAACTGCCAATTACCAACTTTCACCTGTCGAATCTCGTTTGCAGGCCTTGCGGGAGATTGATGAAGATCTGCCACAAGGAGTCGCAACACCGGGCCAGGTCTTGCTGTGTATAATCGACAGTATTTCGGGTGACGACAGCATAATCGGTTATCTGTGGTACCGATCGGATATCTCGGCACGCTCGGTCCACATAAGCGATTTCCATATTTTTGCCGCGCATCAGGGAAAAGGCTACGGCAAGGAAGCCTTGGCCGCTCTGGAGTTGGAACTTTCCAAAACGGGGGTCACGCAAATCAAGTTGCGCGTGGCTGAAGACAACAAACGGGCCAAACATCTTTATGATGTTTCTGGGTTTCACGTGACAGGCGTCAATATGAGCAAAGCGATTGGAATGAAATCATGACCAATGTCGAAGATGTGAAAAAAGGTCTGTGGGATGCCGAACGAAAGCTGCTTCACCATTTAAGGGCAATTCGCCGGCGCGATCGCAACGTCAAGCCTGCTGACCTCGAAAACCAGCTCACACGCGGACAAAAGATTGCGGACAAAGTTGCCGCAACGATGGGATCCTGGTCATTCATCATCATCCAGACGACAATCCTGTTTTTCTGGATTGTGCTCAACGTCACCGCCTATGTGCGGGAATGGGATCCCTATCCTTTCATTCTTCTCAATCTGGCTCTGTCATTCCAGGCCGCCTATGCCGCGCCGTTCATCATGATGAGCCAGAACCGTCAGCAGGATATCGATCGGAAGGAAGCGGAGAACGACTACCGCATCAATATCAAGGCGGAGCTCGAAATCGAACTGTTGCATGAGAAGATCGAACTTCTTCATCAGAAGATCGACCAGATGCGGGAAAAGGAAGTGGTGACTCTCGCGGAGGCAGTCGAGGAACTGGCGACCCAGAAGCAACCGCCTGACGAGGCCGGCGATAGCTCCAAATAAAAAAGGACCGCTGCGGGAGGAGGTGCAGCGGTCCCGATTGTAAATGTACCGCGGGAGGAGGTGCAGTACATTCGATGTTGGGGTATCTGGGAGGAGAAGAACCCAACATTTATAGAATAGCACCGCACAAAAATCTGGCAACTTATAAAAATGCATAATAGCTATGCAAATTGTCGCATTGACCAGATCGATGCTGTAGCCACTTTCAAAAGTCCGACTCAATAATCGTAAAAGAAACCCAGCAAAATGGGCATTTTCAATCTTGTTCTCGGTGGAAAGACGAGCATCTCCAGAGTTCAAAATTGCTCACCGCAAGGGAGATTATTCGGCGGCCATAGCTGTTTGCACATGCACCTCCTTCAGCGAATTTCTATCGGCCTCATTCTCCCCGGGGTTGATGCGGAACCAGGCAGCGTAAAGTGCGGGAAGAAAGAGGAGGATCATTACAGTACCGACGGCCGTACCGCCGATCAGCGTGTATGCCATCGATCCCCAGAAAACCGAATGGGTTAGTGGAATGAAAGCAAGGACGGCCGCCAGTGCCGTCAGGATAACAGGACGAGTCCGCTGCACTGTAGCCTCGATGACGGCGTGGTAGTCATCGAGACCAGCCCGCCGGTTTTCCTTGATCTGTTCGGTAAGAATCAAAGTATTACGCATCAGGATCCCTGCCAATCCGATCAACCCGAGGATGGCGTTGAAGCCAAAAGGCTGATTGAAGAGGAGGAGCACCGGCACCACCCCGGCCAGCCCGAGCGGCGCTGTCATCATGACCATGGTCATCGTCGACAGGCTACGGACTTGGAGGATGATAACGATCAACATGGCGGCAATCATCGCTGGAAATATCTGAACCAACGCGAGATTGGCCTTGAGAGATTCCTCAATATTTCCGCCCATCTCGATGCGATAGCCTACGGGAAGCGAGGCTATAAGCGGCTGAAGCGCCTTCAGAACCTGCTGTGAGACCTCCGGGGGCTGCGTCGCTTCATTGATGTCAGAGCGTATCGTGATCACAGGCGTCCGGTCGCGGCGTTTCAGGATCGGTTCCTCAAACTGGATCTCGGAATGGCCGATCTGATCAAGCGGAATCTGCCGGCCATCCCTGCTCGTGAGCGAGAAATCGGCCAATCTTGAGGGGTCGAGCCGGTTCTCACCGGCGCTACGTGCGACGACAGGCACGTTGCGGATGTCCTCCCGCACCTGCGTAATCGGGACACCCGTCAACAACAATTGCATCTGCTGTGCTGCCTCCGCTGGAGAAAGGCCGATCAGATTGAGCCGATCCTGGTCAGGAACGAAGCGAAGTACAGGCGTTCGATTGCCCCAATCCCGATTAGCTTGGCGAACGTCGGGCACGCCCTTCATGATATCGAGTGCCTTTTCCGAGACGTCGTACAGTTGGTCGGAGTCGGGGCCCATGATGCGAAACTCGACCGGAAACGGAGTGTAAGGGCCGAACACGAGCTGGGTGATGCGGACAGAGGCTTCGGGGACTAGCCCGTCCGAAACGGCAGCCCGAAGGCGATGCTTCAAAGCCTCGCGCGCGGGAGAATCAGGAGTGAGTACAACGATCTTGGCGAACGCGGGGTCTGGTAATTCCGGTGCCATGGCAAAAAAGAAACGAGGAGCGCCCTGACCGACGTAGCTTGTGACGATTTTTGCCTCGGGCTGGTTTTGCAGCCAACTTTCAACTTTTGCTACCGCACCGGTCGTCGCCTCGATGCTGGTACCTTCAGGCATGCGAACCTCGACCAATACCTCGGGGCGATCCGACGTCGGAAAGAATTGCTGTTTCACAGCTCCCATCCCCACGACAGAAACGGCCATGGCGATGCCGACGACTCCGCACGTCATGAATTTATGGCGAACGGCTAACTCGATAAGTGAACGCAGGCGACGATAATTCGGAGTATTATAGATGGCGTGATGACCACCCTCCACTGCCTTGATCGCTGGCAGCATCTTAACGCCTAGGTACGGCGTGAAGATCACCGCAACGACCCACGACACAACGAGCGCAAAACCCACCACCCAGAAGATGTTCCCCGCATATTCGCCGGCGGTCGATCGGGCAAAACCAACTGGCATCAGCCCGATGATCGTCACAAGTGTCCCGGACAGCATCGGCGCTGCTGTATGGCTCCAGGCATACGCTGCCGCCTTTATGCGATCCATCCCCTCTTCCATTTTCACGACCATAACCTCAATGGCAATGATGGCATCATCAACAAGAAGTCCGAGCGCCAAGATCAGTGCGCCGAGCGTGATACGATCGAAAAACCTGCCGGTTTCGAGCATTATGAGGAAGACGACAGCAAGCGTGAGCGGAACGGCGAGGGCAACCACGATTCCTACACGCCAGCCAAGACTGATGAGGCTCACAAGCAATACTACGCCGAGTGCCATGGCGAATTTCATCATGAACTCACCGACCGCTGCTTCGACGTTGACCGCTTGATCGCTGACCTTAGCGAGCGTAATGCCGAGCGGAAGAGTTTGAGCGATCGCGGCAGATCTTTCCTCGAGCGCCTTGCCGAGCTCCAGACCATTCCAACCTTGCTGCATTACTGCGCCAAGCATGATGGCCGGCTCACCCTCATGACGGATGATGTAGGTGGCCGGGTCTTCATAGCCGCGCCGCACTTCTGCGAAATCTGAGAGCTTCAACGTACGCCCGGCTGCGACAATGGGCGTATCGGCGATTGCCTGGATACCAACATATGCACCGTCGAAACGCATGAAGACCTGCGGACCTCTCGTATCGATTGAGCCGGCAGGCGTTACCGTGTTTTGCCTCTGTAAAGCGGCAGAGATGTCTTGTGGCGAGATTCCAAGAGTGGCCAGCTTGGAATAGGAAAATTCGACAAAGATCTGTTCAGGCCGCTCTCCGAGAATATTGATCTTCTTGATGCCCGGCACATGCAGAAGATCCTGACGGATCAATTCGGCTTGCCGCACGAGGTCTCTCATAGGCAATCCCTTGGCCTTCAGCGCATAAAGAGCGAAGCTCACATCGGAGTACTCGTCGTTGACAAAAGGTCCGTAGACACCTTGAGGCAGTCTTCGCGCCTCGTCTCCAAGCTTTTTACGAGCCTGGTAAAACTCTTCGTCGACGGCATTGGGTGGCATACTATCCTTTAAAGTAACGGTCAAAAAGGCATAGCCCGGTCGGGTTGTCGTCTCGACGCGGTCGTAATACGTCAGTTCCTGGATACGCTTCTCAAGTGGCTCAGCGACGAGATCCTGCATCTCGTGGGCTGTTGCACCTGGCCATGCGGCTGTCACTGTCAGGGTTTTGATGGTGAAGGAGGGATCCTCTGCTCGGCCGAGCTTGACGAAGGCATAGACACCCGCAGCGGCTAAGAGGAGGATGAAAAACAAAGTGACGGCCCGCTCGCGAACTGCCAGCGCTGAGAGATTGAGGTTCATTTTTAGTTCGCCACTCTCGTTTGTTCTGCTTTGGTTCGGACGCTCGCCCCGTCCACTAGCAAATGGGCCCCGAGAGCGACGACCGGCTCGCCCGTCTTGAGGCCGGAGACGACTGCGTTCTCCTCGCCGATATGTTCGACCTTTATCTGCCTGAAGTGGACGATCGAGGGCTTCTCGTCTAATACCCATACCCCGGTTCGACTGCCATCATCCAAGACAGCGCCGACAGGCACCACTGCATGCGCCTGGCTGCTTTTGTTGGAAACTCTTATTGTCACTGTTGCACCTAGCGGAGCCGATGCCGCTGCGCCTTCCAAAACCCACCGAGCCTCATAGGTGCGAGTCTGGGGGTCCGCAGCGTCCGATATCTGGCGAAGCCGTGCCTTACCTTCCTCCGCTTCGTGTCCGTAGACACTGGCGTGTGCCACTGCCCCGAGTTCCAGCCGAAGAGATTCAGGAAGCCAGACGAGTGCTTCCCGCGGCCCCGCCTTGGCAAGCCTGATGACAGTCTGGCCTGCCGCTACGACTTGTCCGGGCTCCCCGAGCGCCTCGACAACGGTTCCATCGGAGTCAGCGACCAGAAGCGAATAGGTTGCCTCATTCTCCGAGACGCTTGCATCGGCTTCCGCCGCAGCAAGCTGCGCGGCAGCAGTGTCGAGAGCTGTCTTGGCTTGTTCATAACGTTGGGGAGATGCCGCCAGGCCATTTTTTACGAGGACGGCGTATCTTCGCTCGTCTGCTTGCGCTTGTGTAAATACCGCACGGGCAGCGACAGCTGCATTGCGTTTTGCCGCAAGCGCAAGACGCAAATCAGTTTCATCGATGCGCATTAGAGGTTGGCCGCCTTTGACCTTTTCGCCGACGTCCACGTAACGCTGAACGATCTTGCCAGGCACACGAAACCCCAGATTGCTCTGCACCCGGGCGGCGATGGTTCCTGTGAAGGTTCGCTCGAACGCCTCGGGCGTCTTTGCTTTCACCACTTTGACGAATGGGGCCGCCATGCGGGGATCAGCGGCTTCCGCCGCCTTTCCAGATGGTTCCACGACGAACACAATTCCCGCAGCGCCGGCCGCCACCAGAAACGCTATCGATGAGAGAAGAAATTTGCGATTCATTTCAAATTAGCCTTGTTGACGGGTGCAGGGTTCGATTTAGATTGCGATCTAACTCTAAACTTGCTATAGATGTCAAACGAAATCTAATTTGGAGGTCACAATGCGAGTCAGCCGTGCACAGGCCGAAGAAAATCGCGAAGGGGTGATAAACGCCGCAAGCCGGCTCTTTCGGGAGCACGGCTTTGACGGCATTGGATTGAAAGATTTGATGAAGGGCGCCGGCCTTACTCAGGGCGGGTTCTATAAGCAGTTCGAATCCAAAGCCGATCTTGCCGCACAGGCGTCAAGACGTGCGATGGACGACGCAACCCGCAGATGGTCGTCGGCAGCTGCCGGCAATCCTGATCCACTTGAAGCAGTTGTTTCGTTCTATTTGTCCATGGGCCATCGCCAGGAGAGGAGCGACGGGTGCCCTCTGGCGGCACTTGGTTCTGATGCCGCGCGTCAGAGCGAAGAGGTACGGGCTCCGTTTCAAGACGGCATCGAAGCTCATCTGAAGATCCTCGATGAGATGATGCCGAAATCGGAGAGCTCCAAACCTTGTCACAAAGCGATGGCCGTACTGTCCCTCATGGTTGGGGCCGTGGTGGTCTCTCGTATCATGACGGATGAAGATATGTCGCAGCACATTCTCGAAGCAGCCGCTGACGAGGTCAGGCGTATTGCGCTTTCGTCCCGAGGGCCATGACATTCCAATCCTCGACACGACATGCGCGGCTTCGGAAGATGGCCAGCATCGCTACAGAGGCGATGAACTCGCCTATTGCAGAATCTCTTTCACGATGCTGCTGGCTTTGCTGAAATCCATCTGGCCAGCATATCGTTCCTTGAGCACATTCATGCTCCTGCCCATGTCGCGCAGGCCGCTTGCACCGATTTCATCGATTACCAGCTTGGCGGCATCGCGAATCTCCGCTTCGCTCAACTGCTTCGGCATGAAGTCGCGAATGATCTCGATTTCCGCACGTTCCTGCGCGGCGAGTTCCGAACGATTGCCCTCTTCGTAAAGCTTTGCCGACTCTTCGCGCTGCTTGATCATCTTGGCAAGAATGGAGCTTACTTCCTCGTTCGTTGCGGGTTCCTTGCCCGAACCCCGGTTGAGAATATCGCGATCCTTGATTGCGGACATGATCAGGCGCAGCGTCGGCACGCGGCGCTTGTCTTGTGCTTTGATGGCTGTGGTCAGTGCCGCTGCGATGGTATCGCGCATAATTTGATCTCCTGCTTTCGCGCACCCTAATGTTGACGGCAAACAAAGACAATCATCGCGAAACACCGATTCTGGCATGATTCCACGAAGAGTTCTTGTGTCGCAATTGACCTTATGCGCGGCTTTGTTTATGGACTGGGTCTTAGCCAGACATTTTGTTGTTGCTGCGGTGGGGAGCCTCGTCACCACCGCGTTCAGCCATGTCATATGGAACGTTGGACGGCGTTTTTCAACGCCGGCAACGCCGCAAGCCCACGCTCAGGAGTGCCGCATGACCACCAACACAACGACAGACGCCGGTACATCGTCAAAGACCGCGGGCTGGACTGAATTCAAGCCGACGGCATTGCTGGTTCTGGCCGATGGCACCGTTATCGAAGGCAAGGGCCTTGGCGCGACCGGCATCTGCGAAGCGGAAGTCTGCTTCAACACCGCGCTTACCGGCTACGAGGAAATTCTCACCGATCCGTCCTATGCCGGCCAGATCGTCACCTTCACTTTCCCTCATATCGGCAATGTCGGCACCAACAAGGAAGACATCGAGGATCTGACCCCGGCCAATCGTGCCGGTGCGGTTGGCGCAATCTTCAAGGCCGACATTACGGCGCCCTCGAGCTATCGCGCCGCCGACCACCTGGATCATTGGTTGAAAGCACGCGGCGTTATTGCTCTGGCTGGCGTCGACACCCGTGCCCTGACGGTTCTCATACGCGAGAAGGGTATGCCGAACGCGGTGATTGCCCATGATCCGGACGGGAAGTTTGATATTCCAGCGCTGAAAATGCGCGCCGCGGCGTGGCATGGCCTGCTTGATCTCGACCTCGCCAAGGACGTTACCTCGGGGCAGAGTTCCGTTTGGACCGAGAAGCCATGGGTGTGGAATGAAGGCTTTGACGAGCAAACAGCGCCGGAATTCCACGTCGTCGCCATCGACTATGGCATCAAGCGCAATATCCTTCGGCTCATTGCCGGTCTTGGTGCCAAAGTCACTATTCTCCCGGCTTCCGCCACCGCCGAAGACGTTCTGGCCCATAAACCCGATGGCATCTTCCTCTCCAATGGACCAGGTGACCCGGCGGCGACCGGCAAATACGCCGTCCCCGCTATCAAGGAGCTTATCAAGACCGACATTCCGGTCTTCGGCATCTGCCTCGGTCACCAGATGCTGGCGCTCGCGCTTGGCGGCGATACCAAGAAGATGCACCAGGGCCATCACGGCGCCAACCATCCGGTGCGCGATGACACGACGGGCAAGGTCGAAATCGTTTCGATGAACCACGGCTTTGCCGTCGATGCGGAATCCTTTCCGGATGGCGTCGAGGAAACCCATATCTCGCTGTTCGACGGCAGCAATTGCGGCCTGCGTGTTGTCGGCCGTCCGGTCTTTTCGGTGCAGCATCACCCCGAAGCGTCGCCCGGTCCGCAGGACTCGCATTATCTGTTCCGTCGGTTCTTCAACCTGATCCGTGAGAGCAAGGGCATGAAGACATTGCCGGAACGGGAACACGCCGCCTGATCAAGGACTAAGCGCGACCCCCGCAACGTAGAAAATGAGGAGTATCGACCATGTCGGAACAGCGCCCGCCCCTGCCTCCATTTACTCACGAAACTGCGGTGCAAAAAGTCCGTGGGGCGGAGGACGGATGGAACAGCCGCAACCCCGAGCGCGTGTCGCTGGCATATACGATCGACAGCTATTGGCGCAATCGTGCCGAGTTTGTCGAGGGACGCGAAGCAATTGTGGCTTTCCTCACGCGCAAGTGGAATCGTGAACTCGACTACCGGCTGATCAAGGAGCTTTGGGCGTTCACTGACAATCGCATCGCGGTTCGTTTCGCCTACGAATACCACGATGATTCTGGCAACTGGTTTCGCGCCTACGGCAATGAAAACTGGGAATTCGACGAAAACGGCCTGATGCGAAAGCGGTTTGCATGCATCAACGACCTCCCGATTAAGGAATCGGAACGTAAGTTTCACTGGGATCGCTCCGGACCACGTCCAGCCGATCACCCCGGCCTGTCAGACCTCGGACTATAAAACTGCTTATCCGGCCTCGTTCTGTGCCAACGCGCCCGGAACGAGAACCTCGTCTTTAGCCAGCGATGGCTTTTCGACGCGCAGCACGAAAACAATCAAGGCGATCAGCACGAAAATCCCGCCAAGCACATAAGGGGCGCCGCTAAAGGTGATGGAGGCGCCCGGCGCGGTGAAGATCGCGAATATCTGCGTGAAGATCAGCGGCCCGATGATATTCGTAATGCTGAAGAGGCTCGTCATCGCCCCCTGCAACTCGCCCTGCTCCGATGCGGGGACTTTTGCGGAGGCGATACTGCGCATGGCCGGGTCGGCCACGCCTTCAAGGCACGTCGCAACAATCACCACATAGACCAGCCACCCCTGCCAGGCGCTGGCATAACCGAAGAAACCGAGCGCGGCAAAGGCGAGGCCGATGACAGCCGTGCGCCATTCGCCAAATCTCGAAACGATGCGAGGCAAGACAAGCCCCATTACGATTGCCGCACACAGGCCGTAGACGCCAAGTGATATGCCGATATCGCTTTCACTCCAGCCGTAGCGGTAGCTGCCGACATAGGCCCATACCGCCGGATACGACATGTGTCCGAGGGTCAACATAAAAAACACGAGCCCGAGCCACAGAATGCCTGTGTGATTGCGCATCTGTTTCAGGGCGCCAAGCGGATTGGAACGCATCCATTCGAATTTCCGCCGATCCTTCGCGGCGAGCGTTTCGGGTAGAAGGAAATAAGCGGCGACAAAATTCAGAAACGAGATCAAGGCCGCCCCGTAAAATGGTATACGCGGGCCAAACTCGCCAAGGAAGCCGCCGATGATCGGCCCAAGAATAAAACCAATGCCGAATGCAATGCCAAGCAGGCCAAAATTCTTTGCCCGGTTTTCGTCCGTACTGACATCGGCGATATAGGCGGAGGCCGTGGAGTAGCTGCCGCCGCTTATACCTGAAAGGATTCGGCCAATCAGCAGGATGGCGAAGTTGGGCGCAAGCGCGCAAATCAGATTGTCCAATGCAAAGGTTATCACCGACGTCAGCAATACTGGCCTACGGCCGAAACGATCGCTCAAATTCCCGATCAGCGGCGCAAAAACAAACTGCATGCCGGCATAGGCAAAAAGCAGCCAGCCGCCGTAAATTGCTGCATTCCCTATGTCCGTGCCGGTCAATTCCTCAAGATATTCCGGCAGGACTGGCACGATGATGCCAATGCCGATGATATCCAGCAGCAGGATCATGAAGACGAGCGTCAGGCCGCGTTTGGCCAGGATAGGGTCAATCATCGGAAAACTCGCAACTTGCGTTGTGTCTGCGATTGCGCGAAAAATCTTTGTATTGCATAGGATAACGCGAAACAATCCGTGAACATGATCAGGAAATCCGCCATTCCGCCACCTGAAAGTGCATTCTGGGCAAAATCCTCCTGACAGATCCTGTCAAACCATGCGCAATCGGAGGCTTGGGATTCAGCTCAGGCCGCGTCGAGACCGGCATCACCTGAAACTAGGGTGCGTTGAGATTCGCGATCATGGCGAGGCGAAAACGGTGGTTTTCGAGAACCGGAGCGGAGCGTACTTGAAGTACGTGAGCACCGGATCGCAGAAAAATGGCGTTTGCAGACCGTCATGGCGTGAATATCGACACATCCTAACGCGCATAGTGCGTTGGGACCGCTGTAGTCGCTTTCAATGTTTCCATTGAAACGGAGGCGGATATATCGAAGAACTCGACCTTCTCCACGAGCGCCTTATAGATTTCATCATAGGCTTCGACGCGCGGCAGCACCAGCTTCAGGATATAGTCGATCGTCCCGGTCATGCGATGCACTTCGACAATTTCGGGAATGTCGACGATCGCCGCGCGAAACTGTTCGAGCCAACCAGCAGAATGGCGGGCTGTACGCACGATCACGAACATCGTCGTCGGCAAGCCGGCATGTGCACGATCCAGAAGCACAACCCGCTTGGCGATATAACCATCGTCCTCCAGACGCTGAATGCGCCGCGAACAGGCCGAGATCGAAAGGCTTACCCGATCAGCCAGATCAGAGACGGCAAGCGACGCATTTGCCTGCAGCAAATTGAGAATCTTGCGATCACGATCATCGAGCATCTCGCCTCTCCAGCAATTTCTCAGCGCATTTAGTGAATTATACGCCTGGTTTTTGCTTGGCTGCAAGGAACTTCCACAAACTTTGCGAACACTCTGCGGCGATGCCAATTTATGATCCAGCCAGAATCAACTTGAGGACTTGCAATGCGCACTATCGGACTGATCGGTGGAATGAGCTGGGAGAGTACGGCGGTCTATTACCGCCAGATCAACGAAATGGTCCGGGCACGTGTGGGCGGTCTCGCATCAGCCAGAATCGCCGTGCAATCGCTGGATTTCGCCGAAGTCGTCGCGTTGCAGAAAAGCGACCGCTGGGATGACGCCGCAGCCCTTCTCGCCGACGCAGCCAAGCGACTTGAAGGCGCCGGTGCGGACTGCGTCCTGATCTGTACCAATACCATGCATCTGGTGGCCGATGTGGTTGCCGCGTCCGTCAATGTCCCGCTCATCGATATCAGGCATGAAACCGGCCGCACGCTGAAGGCAGCGGGCAAGAAGCGGCCCCTGCTTCTTGCGACGCGCTACACTATGGAGCACGGTTTTTACGCCGATTACATGCGTGACCATTTCGATATAGAGTTGATCGTGCCCAATGAGATCGACCGCGCCAAGGTGCATTCGGTGATTTTCGATGAACTGTGCTGCGGTGTCGTCAAGGATGATTCCCGTCACGTGTTGGAAAAGATCGTCCAGCGCGGCAAGGATGCCGGTGCCGACTGCGTCATTCTCGGTTGCACGGAGATTTGTCTGTCCCTGACCGACGACAATCTCGCTCTGCCAGTGTTCGATTCAACGACTATTCACTCAAACGCCGCCGTGGCGCATGCGCTAGGTTTGGATTTCACGAGCGAGCAGGACGCGGGATAAATCAGTATATTTCCAGGCTTGGAACGGCCCCTTTGACTATGCGTGGTTCGACAGGCTCACCATGAGGAACGTTTTGCGTTGCAAGGACTACAGGGTCGGCGACTATCCATGCAATCCTCTATCTCCCTCATGGTGAGCCTGTCGAACCACGCATAGTCGGATTGCCAGCATATTCCTTCAGAGACTCAAATATTCCCGCTGAACGTATCGCAGCTTTCCAGCTTGCCGCTGTCGAAACCGCGTTTGAACCAATTGGCGCGCTGAGCCGACGTGCCGTGGTTGAAACTTTCCGGCACGACGTAGCCTTGCGTCCTCCGCTGGATATTGTCATCGCCGATCTGCTGGGCGGCGTTGAGTGCCTCTTCGAGGTCACCAACTTCAAGTATGCCTTGCTGCTTGGTGAAATGCCCCCAGATACCGGCGAAGCAATCCGCCTGAAGCTCGACACGCACAGACATCGAATTCGCATCGGCTTGGCTCATGCTCTGCCGCATCGCGTTGAATTTCGGCAGGACGCCGATGAGGTTCTGCACGTGGTGCCCTACTTCGTGCGCCAAGACATAGGCCTGTGCAAAGTCCCCGGAAGCGCCGAATTTCTGTTCGAGTTCATCATAGAAGCTCAAGTCGATATAGAGCTTCTTGTCGCCGGGGCAGTAGAATGGTCCCGACGCAGCACTTGCAAAGCCACAGGCGGAGCGGACCTGGCCGCTGAACAACACCATGGTCGGAGCCGGATATTGCTGACCTTCGGCCTGGAAAATACCGCTCCAGACGTCTTCGGTCTCGGCAAGAACAGTACGTGCGAACTGCGTCATTTGATCGTCGTTCTTGACCGATGTGTCGCCGCTTGGCGCTTGACTCTGGCCGGGCACCAACTGGCCGCCGCCTTCACCGACCAGTATCTGCATCGGATCGATGTTCGTGCAGAATTTCAGGAACAGGAAGATCGCCGCAAGTATGACGATACCGGAAAAGCCTCCCCCGCGCGCTGTGCGAAAACCGGAACCACCAGGAAGTCGAAAGCCACCACCACGGCCGATACCGCCGGGAAAACCACCGCCCTCGCCGCGTTGATCCTCAACATTGTCACTCTGCCTGCGGCCCTGCCAACGCATTTCCTGTCTCCCGGGTTTTGCATCGGCACAGACGTCGATGCGCTGTAGTTCCAACAGTATAGTGCGATATTTGTTTCACGCACGATGCTATTTTTCAACGTGTAGCTGCGGGCGATAGATAATCAATTTTCGTGACTGATTAATGCACACGATACATCTGGCCGAAAACTGCTGCGAAAAACCGCAAAATCGCGCGTTTTTGGGGTTACACAATGCGCTTCCTTTGCCTATAAGGCAGCCTTAGCCTCGCATTTGGAATTATATGCCTGCCCGTACGGTCAAAACCGTGCGGTTTTTTGTGCAGCACGCTATTGATAGGAACCGAACATGCCAAAACGCACCGACATCAAATCTATTCTGATTATCGGCGCAGGTCCGATCATCATCGGTCAGGCATGCGAATTCGATTATTCCGGCACACAGGCCTGCAAGGCACTTAAGGAAGAGGGTTATCGCGTTATCCTCGTCAATTCCAATCCGGCAACGATCATGACCGATCCGGAGTTGGCGGACGCCACTTATATCGAGCCGATCACCCCGGAAGTTGTTGCCAAGATCATCGCCAAGGAACGCCCCGACGCGCTACTGCCGACGATGGGCGGACAGACTGCGCTCAACACCGCGCTATCGCTTCGTCGCATGGGTGTACTTGACCGCTACAATGTCGAGATGATCGGCGCCAACGCCGAGGCTATTGATAAGGCCGAGGACCGCGCGCTTTTCCGCGAGGCGATGGCCAAGATCGGTCTCGAAACGCCTAAATCCATGTTGGCCAATGCCACCGAAGTCAAGGACCATGACCGCAAGTTGCACCAGGAGCAGCGCGAAGCAGTAAAAGCCAGATATTCCGGCGCCGAACTCGACGCGGCTTTGGACAAGCTTGAGACCGAATGGCAACTTGGCGAAGGCGACCGCAAGCAGCGCTATGTTTCCCATGCGCTGGGCATGGCAGGTGCGGCGCTCGATCACGTCGGGCTTCCCGCTATTATTCGCCCGTCCTTCACCATGGGCGGTACCGGCGGCGGCATCGCCTACAATCGCACCGAGTTCTACGAGATCATTGGCAGCGGTCTCGATGCGTCGCCGACGACCGAAGTCCTGATCGAAGAATCCGTCCTCGGCTGGAAGGAATACGAGATGGAGGTTGTCCGCGACAAGGCGGATAACTGCATCATCATCTGTTCCATCGAAAACATCGATCCGATGGGCGTCCATACCGGCGACTCCATCACCGTCGCCCCTGCCTTGACCCTGACGGACAAGGAATACCAGATCATGCGCAACGCCTCGATCGCGGTGCTGCGCGAGATCGGTGTCGAGACCGGCGGCTCCAATGTGCAGTTCGCGGTCAATCCCGAAAATGGCCGTCTGATCGTCATCGAAATGAACCCGCGCGTGTCGCGTTCCTCCGCCCTCGCTTCGAAGGCAACAGGCTTCCCGATCGCCAAGATCGCCGCGAAACTTGCCGTCGGTTACACGCTGGACGAGCTCGACAACGACATTACCGGCGGAGCCACTCCCGCTTCATTCGAGCCTTCCATCGACTATGTCGTCACCAAGATCCCGCGCTTCGCTTTCGAAAAGTTCCCAGGCGCCGAACCGACGCTGACGACCGCAATGAAATCGGTCGGCGAAGTCATGGCCATTGGCCGCACCTTCAAGGAATCGCTGCAAAAAGCGCTGCGCGGTCTTGAGACTGGTCTCACAGGTCTCGATGAAATCGCTATCCCCGGGCTTGGCGAAGGCAATGACAACAATGCCATCCGTGCCGCCATCGGTGTGCCGACACCGGACCGTCTGCGCATGGTCGGCCAGGCCCTGCGTCTTGGCCTCTCTGTCGAGGAAGTTCACGAAGGCTGCAAGATCGATCCATGGTTCCTGGAACAGATGGCGGAGATTATCGCGACGGAAGAACGCGTGCGCGAGCATGGCCTGCCGCAGGATGCGCAGAACCTGCGTATGTTGAAAGGCATGGGCTTTTCCGATGCGCGCCTTGCCAGCCTCGCCAGAATCGAACCCAGCGAAGTCACCAGGCTGCGCCACAAGCTCGATGTTCATCCGGTCTTCAAGCGTATCGATACCTGCGCCGCCGAATTTGCTTCGCCGACCGCTTACATGTACTCGACCTATGAAGTGCCATTCGCCGGAGCGCTCGCCTCCGAGGCCCAGGTCTCCGATCGAAAGAAAGTTGTGATCCTCGGCGGCGGTCCGAACCGCATTGGCCAGGGTATCGAGTTCGACTATTGCTGCTGCCATGCGGCCTTTGCCCTGCGTGATGCTGGCTACGAAGCGATCATGATCAACTGCAATCCGGAGACTGTCTCGACGGACTACGACACGTCGGACCGGCTCTATTTCGAACCGCTGACGGCCGAAGACGTGTTGGAAATCCTGCGCGCCGAACAGACGGCCGGTACGCTGCACGGTGTCATCGTCCAGTTTGGCGGTCAGACCCCGCTGAAGCTTGCGGATGCCCTTGAGAAAGCCGGCATCCCGATACTCGGCACCTCCCCCGATGCTATCGATCTTGCCGAGGATCGCGACCGGTTCCAGAAGCTCCTGATCAAACTCGACCTTGCCCAGCCGAAGAACGGCATCGCCTATTCCGTTGAACAGGCTCGCACCATAGCCGGCGAACTTGGCTTTCCGCTCGTCGTTCGCCCGTCCTATGTTTTGGGCGGCCGGGCGATGCAGATCATCCATGATGAACGCGGCCTGCAGAGTTATCTGCTCGATACGGTGCCGGAACTCGTGCCCGAGGATATCAAGCAGAAATATCCGAACGACAAGACAGGCCAGATCAACACGCTGCTCGGCAAAAACCCGCTTCTCTTTGACCGCTATCTGAGCGAAGCAATCGAGGTCGACGTGGACTGCCTCTGCGACGGCAAGAATACGTGGATCTCCGGCATCATGGAGCACATCGAAGAGGCCGGCATTCATTCCGGCGACAGCGCCTGTTCCCTTCCGGTGCACTCGCTATCGACCGAAACCGTCGCCGAACTCGAAAAGCAAACCGCTGCGCTCGCCAAATCACTCAACGTCGTCGGCCTGATGAACGTCCAATACGCCATCAAGAACGGCACGATCTATGTGCTTGAAGTCAATCCACGTGCCTCACGCACAGTCCCCTTCGTCGCCAAGACCATCGGTACGCCGATTGCTAAAGTTGCGGCGCGTATCATGGCTGGCGAAACGCTGGATCAAGCACTGGCCAATTATGGTGGCAAACCTTCGACGACGGCGCGCAAACACATCGCGGTAAAAGAAGCCGTGTTTCCTTTCGCACGTTTTCCCGGCGTCGACACATTGCTCGGACCGGAAATGCGCTCGACCGGCGAAGTCATGGGGCTCGACTACGATTATGCCTTGGCCTTCGCCAAGTCACAGCTTGGCGCCGGTGTCGACCTGCCGCGCGACGGAACGCTGTTCGTATCGGTGCGTGACGAAGACAAGCAACGCATTCTCGCGCCTGTGAAACGTCTGGCGGCATTGGGGTTCAAAATCCTTGCCACCGGCGGCACCGCTCGCTTCCTCGGCGAAAATGGTGTTGAAGCCCAGAAAATCAACAAGGTGCAGGAAGGTCGCCCGCATGTGGAGGACGCCATCCGCAACCGTCAAGTGCAATTGGTCTTCAACACTACCGACAGTGCCAAGGCGATCTCGGATTCGAAATCACTCCGCCGTGCGACGTTGATGCAGAAGGTGCCGTATTACACAACGCTGTCGGGAGCCGACGCAGTCGCCGAAGCTATTGCCGCGCTGAAGGCCGGATCGCTAGAAGTGAGGCCGCTGCAGGATTATTTTCTCTGACGTTCTGCCAATCAAGGACGTCGTCGTCTTGCCATTTTCCGAGCAGTATCCTATGTATATCCCAATGGGATGTACATAGGATTCACCATGACCAGCTCCACCGTTTTTACGACCAATCGCAGTCAGGCCGTCCGCTTGCCGAAAGCAGTCGCTTTTCCCGAAGACGTGCACCAAGTGGATATCCTTAAAATCGGCCAGGGTCGCCTTGTGGTTCCTCAAGGCAAGCGTTGGGATGATCTTTTTACGCAGGGACCGCGTTTGAGCAACGACTTTATGAGTGAACGCGAACAGCCTGCGGTCGAAGATCGCGAATTGCTCTAATGCTACGGTATATGCTGGATACAAATATCTGCATCTACGTAATGAAAAACTATCCTCTTCAGTTGCGAGAGAAGTTCAATGCACTCGCGGAACAGCTATGCATATCCAGCATCACGCTCGGCGAAATGCATTATGGAGCGGAGAAATCAGCCCGCACCGTTGAAAATTTGAGAGCGATCGAACACTTCGTCAGTCGGCTGGAAGTACTGCCTTTCGCTGCAGGTGCGGCAGTGCACTACGGACAGATACGTGCAGACCTTGAACGAGCCGGAACTCCGTGTGGATCGCATGATATGCAGATAGGTGGTCACGCGCGTAGCGAAGGACTGGTTGTTGTGACCAACAATATGCGCGAATTTACGCGCATGCCCGGGGTTTTGACCGAGAATTGGATTTAAGCGTCTCGCAATCCGACCATTCAAACGCCTGCAATACCCTCTTCTTCCAATCCATGGCCGGATGGGTCGCTAACGAAATGCAGCACCTTCGAGAAGACATGATCGTTTTTGTCCTCACGCCCGATATGGACAACAGTCGATTTGGCGAGGTCATCGCGTAGCACAGCGGTAACCCGTTCGTAGGCGTCCTTCTCCATGCCATCGAGCGCCTCATCGATAACGACCCAAGTCGGTTTATGCAGTTTGAGCCGCGCGAAAGCGAGAGACCGCTGTTCATCGTCGCTCAATTCCCTGTCCCAGCGCGCCCTGAAGTCGAGCATCGGTTCGAGCCGGGTCAAGCCCAGCTCGTGTAGCGCCGAAACAAGTTCCTCATCGGAGAATCCGTCTTTGCCGACAGGGTAGGACATAGCCTCCCGCAAGCTGCCTGGAGGGAAATAAGGCAGGCGCGGCATAAAAAGAATGTTGGTATTCGCAGGCAGACTGACGGATCCCGCCCCCCAGGGCCAGAGACCGGCCATGGCTCGAAAGAGCAGGGTTCTGTCGATCCCGGGTTCGCTGGTGATCAACACGCGCTCGCCCTCCTTGACCACGGCCTTCTTCTCCTTCAGGCGAACTGTCTCGCGCGGGGCAGTGATCTTCAGTTTGTCGAGGACGATCTCATTTGTCTCCGACTGCGTGAACTTGATCCGTTGTTCGACGCTGTTTTTAATATCGGTCGCCTGCACTGCCTGCCGGAACGAGGTCACACGCAGTAGCGTGGCGCGCCAGTCGGCGATGGCGCCGAAATTATTGACGAACCATTTCAAGGCATCGTGCACCTGGTTGAAGGCCCCGATTGCTGCCATCAACCCGCCAAAAGACAGGTTTCCGGCAAAGTAGACGGGTGCCGCCACGAGAATGGGCGCGACAATGGTGATCCAGCCATAACCGGAGGTGACCCAGGTCAGCTGTGTCAGCGCCGTGACCAACAAGCGGATTGCAGAGAGAAGGCTGTCGATGTCAAATCCGATGCGGCGATTCTCATCGGCCTCTCCTCTATAGAGCGAAATCGCATCGATATGCTCGTTGACCCGCATCAGCGAAAAACGGAGCTCGGACTCTTTTTGGTAGCGGTCCGCGTTGTACCGGATCAATTTACGTCCGACGAGCCAACTGAGCCATGATGCAGATGCGGCATAGAGAATAGCGGCCCAGACCATGTAGCCTGGGATGGAAAAGCTATAACCATAGACATTGAACACGAAACCGCTGGAGAACGTCCATAGGACGCCGATGAAACTCACGAGCAATATCGTGGCCTGCAACAATCCAAACCCGAGATCAGTCGACATTTCCGAAAGATGCCGCGCATCCTCATGCAGACGCTGGTCGGGGTTGACGCCGATTGGTCCAGAATTCGAGAGCTTGAATGCCCTGCGCGGCTCCAGCCATTCACCGACCAGATCACGGGTCAGTCCCTCGCGCAGCTTGAGCCGCGTCATCTGATTCAGCCAGGTCTGAGCGACGTTGAAAACAAGAAGAACCGAGGCGATTGCGAAAAACACCATCAGCTGGTCGACAAAAGCAGGGAAATCGCGACGCGACAGTGAATCGTAAAAAGGCACATTCCAGCGGTTCAGCAGCACCTGGCCCGCCGATGTGACGATGATGATACTGACAACGCCGAGTATCATGAGAATCAGGCGGTTGCGGACCGGCGATATCCAATAGATATCCAATATCACGCGCAACTGGGAGAGCAGTCCGGCTTCCACTTCGCCCGCGACCGAGGTGGCTGTGGATCGGCTTGGTTTCTGCTCCGCCATGAGTCTCCCCCGTGGACGACCGCGATTCGGCCAGTTCACATTAGCATCTACTATGAAAACACGTCGGATACTGTGCTGAAATTCAACAAGGAATGTAGGGGCAAAATTTGCCTATGCAACCCGCCGCACTTAACCCTGACGATAAACCCATTTCAATACGGCTTGTTTTGGGGCAAATTCTGTCATATGTAATCCGCATCGATTTTATCGGTCGAGTGACTTTGCGACCTGCGTAACCTGTTGCGCTTCCTGATGAACTCCATTGCATAGGTTCGATTCCCTGGGCCGCAAATGTGCTTGCTGCCTGTCTTATATATCTGAAAGGAATTTCCCATGGCTACGGGAACAGTGAAATGGTTCAACGGCACCAAGGGCTACGGTTTCATCCAGCCTGATACTGGCGGTGCAGACGTATTCGTCCATATCTCCGCTGTTGAACGCGCAGGTTTGCGCGGTCTCAATGATGGCCAGAAGGTCAATTACGAGATCGTACAGGACCGTCGTTCGGGCAAGTCGTCCGCTGACAACCTTAGCGTTGCTGGCTGATAACAAATACGGGAATCGTCTGATTTCTGAACGCACATGAATTTAAAAGGCGGGATTTCATCCCGCCTTTTTCGTTTTAGAGCCTGTATTGAAAGTCGCTGCGACGAGTCAGATGGCGTGGTATTCGAGAACCGAAGCGCAGCGGACTTTGGTCCGTGAGCACCGGAAGCGCAGAAAATCGCGCTATGTGACCGTCGCAGTAGACTTTCAGACAGGCTCTTAACCCGGCAGCCATGTGATCGGAACATGGCCCTCGTCGCCTGCGACGCGGCTCAGCCATTTTACCACCGACGGATAGGCGGAGAGGTCGTATCCACCGCGATTGGCTTCGTGGGTATAGGCATAAAGTGCGATATCGGCGACGCTGATGTTGCTGCCTGTGAAGTAAGGCGTCTTCTGCAGTTGATTTTCCATTACAAGCAATGCCTTGTTGCCGCCCTCCAGTGTTGCTGCCAGGCGCTCGGGCGTCGCATCCTTTGCTCGCTCCGGATAGACCAGCAGCGCCCGCCGAACGGCGATATTTGGCTCATGCGTATATTGCTCGAAGAACAGCCATTGATACATCAATGCGCGCTCGTACGAATCCTCGGGAACAAAGCGACTGCCCTCCGCCAGATGAAGCAGGATGGCATTCGATTCTGCGAGAAACCGTCCGTCGTCCAACTCAAGCAACGGCACCTTGCCGTTCGGATTCTTCGCCATGAATTCAGGTTTACGCGTTGAACCATCAGTTGAAGAAATCGAAATGTGCTCGAAAGGCATCGCCAATTTCGCCATTAAAAGCCGCGGCTTGTAGCAATTTCCTGAATCAGGCTGTGAATAAAGTACTGGCATGGTGGCGGTCTCCTGAGAGCGTCGGTGCGGGCACACAAATGACGGCTTGGTTAGCGGGCGACTATTCCCACGACGAGCCGATATGTCCAATCATTTTGATTGAAGCATCCTTCAAACATTGCTGATGTATTGAACGTTCGATGCCACACCCTGCACAGAAACTGCATAATGTGAAGTCCCGCAAGCATGCTTTTGCTTGCGATTCGGCCGCCATTGCGACATAGCAGGCCCGCAAACCCGTTTCAGGAGAACGATACCATGGCATTCCTCGCAGACGCCCTTTCCCGTGTGAAGATTTCCGCAACCATTGCGATCACCCAGAAAGCACGCGATCTGAAAGCCGAGGGCCGCGACGTCATTTCGCTATCCGTTGGCGAGCCGGATTTCGACACGCCTGACAATGTCAAGGAAGCTGCTATCGCTGCCATCCGGCGCGGCGAGACCAAGTACACCCCTGTGTCCGGTATTCCGCAACTGCGCGAGGCAATTGCCCGCAAGTTCAAGCGTGAAAACGAACTCGACTACAAGGCAAACCAGACGATCGTCAGCACCGGCGGCAAGCACGTCATCTACAACGCATTGCTCTCCACGCTAAACCCTGGCGATGAGGTGATCTGCGTCGCGCCCTATTGGGTAAGCTATCCGGAAATGGTCTCGCTATGCGGCGGAACTCCGGTCATCGTCTCCGCCGTTCAGGCCAACGAGTTCAAGTTGCAGCCCGAGGATCTGGAGCGCGCCATCACGCCGAAGACCAAGTGGATCATCATGAACTCGCCTTCCAACCCGTCCGGCGCAGCCTATAGCTGGGACGAAATGAAGAAGCTTACCGATGTCCTCGTACGTCATCCGCATGTATGGGTTTTGACCGACGACATGTATGAACATTTGACCTATGGCGACTTCAAGTTCGTGACGCCAGTACAGGTTGAACCGAACCTCTATAACCGCACGCTGACCATGAACGGCGTGTCGAAAGCCTATGCCATGACCGGCTGGCGCATCGGCTATGCGGCCGGCCCGATCGAACTGATCAAGGCCATGGACATGGTGCAGGGCCAGCAGACTTCCGGCACAAGCTCAATCTCGCAATGGGCAGCCGTAGAAGCCCTCGAGGGAACACAGGCCCATTTGCCCGTATTCAAAAAGGCATTCGAAGGCCGTCGCGATCTCATCGTTTCGATGCTCAACCAGACGAAGATGCTTGAATGTCCCAAGCCTGAAGGTGCATTCTATGTCTATCCCTCCTGCGCGGCGGCGATCGGCAAGACGGCGCCATCCGGCAAGGTCATTGAGAACGATGAGGATTTCGTCAGCGAACTGCTTTCAACGGAAGCCGTGGCTGCCGTGCATGGATCGGCATTTGGCCTCGGACCGAACTTCCGCATCTCCTATGCAACCTCTGATGCCAATCTTGAAGAAGCGGGAAAACGGATCCAGCGTTTCTGCGCCAACCTTCGCTGACACGTTCTATGGGGGTCGAATCGGGTGGCCAACTGACACGGCGGGGCATTGACAATTTTTGCCAATGCCCTAGATTTTTGCGTAAAGGAGGCCACCATGCCTACCATGAACGTAAATCTGACGCCGGAAATGGCTGAGTTTGTCTCGGACGAATTGAACAGCGGTGACTACGCGTCAGCAAGCGAGCTCGTCCGTGACGCCCTTCGGGCACTGAGACGAGATAGAGATATCGAGCGGGAGAAAATCGAAATTCTGCGACGTAAGCTCGATGTCGGGATAGGACAAGCGGACCGCCGGGATTTTTCCGCCCGCAGCGTAGAGGAAATTGCCGCGAACGTTCTTTCCGAGGACGATGAGTGAAGTACCGTCTGACGAGAGAGGCCGATACTCATATAACCGAGATACTTAGAAGCACAAATAAGCTCTTTGGTGCCAAACAGGTTCAGACATACTCCAAAATCATCAGTGATGGCGTCAAGATTATCGCCGATGACCCACACCGTCCCTCGACGACCGCGCGCGAAGACTTGAGAGACGGAGTCAGATCTTTACATCTGGAACTTGTTTCCAAGCGACGGCACAGCGCCTCTCACCTGATATACTTCAAAGAGATGCAAGGGACCAAAGGTGAAAAGGAAGTCGTTATTCTGGGTGTGCTTCATGAGCACATGGAGCCAAGACGCAGATTGATCCGGGCACTTCGCCGCAACGAAGACTAGAGCCTCTCATGCCCTCTAGAAACCGCTCTCATCCAAGAGATTAGTCTAGATACCTGGAAAGAAAACGGGCAGAGATGCCCACCGTACCTGATCACCCCTTCTCTACTCTTCGAACACTGCTCTAAGTTTCGCGAGGGTGTTGTTGAGCGTGGCGCCGGAAACCTGCCCCAACTTCTTGACAAGACGCTGCTTGTCGATTGTACGGATTTGATCGAGAAGCACTAGGCCGTCCTTGCCCTGAAAACGCAGAGCTACTCTAAAGCCGGCAGGACGGCTGCACGTTGTCATTGGAGCAGCAATCACCGTGCGCAGATGATCATGCATTTCTGGCGGTGAAATCAGAAGGCAAGGGCGGGTTTTCTGGATTTCGCTGCCTATTGTCGGGTCGAGATTGACTAGCCACACATCGCCGCGATTCACCATTTCAATTCGCTGTCGGCTTCATTCGGGAATTCAGGCCACACCAATGCGTCGTCATTGTTTTCTGCAATCCTTTTCGCATCTTCGGCCCAGCCAGCACGCGGCGTACCACGGACGGGAGTAATAATGATGCGACCATCTTCAACAAGTAAATCCACTTCGTCGCCCGGCTGCGAGCCTATTTCAATAAGGAACGGTTTGGGAATAATGACTCCAGAGGAATTCCCCATTTTCCGGACAGCACTTCGCATTTGCCGATCTCCTGTTACAACTTTGTTGGAACATAGCACCGCTCAGTGATGGCGTCATCCAAAATGAGAGCGAATAACTGAATCAACACACCCCTGAAAAGAAAAGAGGCCGGACAATTGCCCGGCCTTAAGTTTTGAAGGTGCCGTTTCCGGCTAAACCTCCAGAGGGGAACACTTGCGGGCGCGCAATGGGAGGAGGAGACGCACCGGCAAGTGACGTGGATATGAGCCCTTTGACGCCGTCTCGCAACATCCAATTGTGCATCGCACCCATGCGCTTGGTGCATACCGGCGAAATTAGGAAAAATGTTGGAATTGCAGGCGCGGAATGCCGGCGAGGCGGGCAAAATCATGCTGCAAAGCAGCGCGAGATTGGAAAGAAAAACTTTTCGAAAAATATCGAAATAGCTTGCCTAGTACGACCACGTACGCGCTTTCGAGAAAAGAAAATCTCGAAACACGTGCAATTTAGCGGCGTTTTTGATTCCTTCGGGGTAGCAAAAGAACGTGTCGAACGACGGCAATTCCATCTCCGGCAAGAGCCGGACCAGCGTCGAATCCTTTTCCACCATATAGTCGGGCAGTACGCCAATACCGACGCCCTTTTGTATGGCGCGCTTGATCGACAGGAGGTTGTTGATCTGCAGGACAGCGGGCCTCAGATTGCCATCGGTACGGCCGATCACCTCCAGCCAATTGAGATTGGTGAGGTAGGACGGCGCGGGTTCGCCGAAACTGACAATGCGATGGGTATCGATTTCCTCGATACTTTCGATCTTGCCATATTTGGCGATATAGGCCGGTGAAGCGTAGACATGCATGTGCACGGTAAAGAGCCGCCGCTGGATCAGATCCGGCTGCTGCGGCTGACGCAGGCGAATAGCACAATCCGCGTGACGCATCGTCAGGTCAAGCTCTTCGTTGTCAAACAGCAACTGCAGCTGAACTTCCGGATAGAGCTCGATGAACTCCTGCACGCGCTCGATAAGCCAGCCCGAGCCGAGGCCGACCGTTGTCGTCACGCGCAATTTGCCCGATGGCCTGTCCTTGCTCTCTGTCAGGCGAGAGCGGACATTCTCCAGCTTCATCAGGACTTCATGGGCGGTGCGGTAGAGCACTTCGCCCTGCTCCGTCAAGATAAGGCCACGAGCATGGCGGTGGAATAGCGGAACACCGACATCCTGCTCAAGCGCACTGACTTGACGGGAAATAGCCGATTGCGACAGATGCAGCGTCTCGGCGGCATGGGTAAAGGACCCCGCCTCCGCAGCAGCATGAAATATTCGCAATTTGTCCCAATCAAGCGACATCGCGCAGTCTCTCCCCCGTTCCGGCCACGCACATCGGGACCGGCTCTATACTAACGGCTGCTATTCGGCAGCTTGACGCACTGGTTCCTGCGCAGCCAGCCAACGCTCGGCCTCAAGAGCTGCCATGCAGCCCATGCCCGCAGCGGTGACCGCCTGACGATAGATGTCATCCGTAACGTCACCGGCTGCGAAGACGCCCGGTACATCCGTTGCGGTAGAATCGGCTGCGGTCCAGAGATAGCCATTCGGCTTATGTTTGAGTTGCCCCTTGAAAAGCTCAACCGCCGGAGCATGACCAATGGCGACGAAAACGCCATGTGTTGCCACTTCCGTGGTCTCACCCGTTTTCACATTCTTCAGGCGTATGCCAGATACCGACGCAGGCATCGGCGCCTTGGCTACTGTTCCCGTAATTTCGTCGACGACGTTATCCCAGATGATTTTGACATTTTCTTTGGCGAACAGGCGGTCCTGCAGAATTTTTTCCGCGCGGAAATGATCGCGGCGATGCACGATCGTGACCGATTTGGCAAGGTTTGCGAGATAAAGCGCTTCCTCGACTGCGGTATTGCCACCGCCAACGACCACAACGTCCTTGTTGCGGTAGAAGAAACCATCGCAGGTGGCACAGGCAGAAACGCCGAATCCCATGAAGGTTTGTTCTGTTGGAATGCCCAGCCACTTCGCCTGTGCACCCGTCGCAATGATCAGCGCATCGCATGTGTATTGCGTGCCGCCATCGCCGACGAGGCGGAACGGCCGCACGGAAAGGTCAACTTCCGTGATGATATCGTGGATAATCTCGGTGCCGACATGCTCGGCCTGGATGCGCATCTGCTCCATCATCCACGGGCCTTGCACCGTATCCGCATAGCCCGGATAATTTTCCACGTCGGTCGTGATCATCAGCTGGCCACCCTGCTGCAGGCCGGCGATGATGACGGGCTTCAGGTTTGCACGAGCCGCATAGATCGCCGCGGTATAACCCGCTGGACCGGAACCGATGATAAGAACGGGCACATGGCGCTGTGACATGACTAGACCTTGAAGTAATATGTGTTCGACATACAAGAGATGGCACGACCACCATGCTCTTTCAATGACTATAAAGTAGTGGTTCAGCACCCTTTGTTGCAAGGTCTTCGCTCAACATAGACGGGTTAGCCACAGCTTGTGGCGGAAGAGCGGCGTTTCTAGGAGATTTGTGGAACCTGTTTGCAACCATCGCGGGATGTGATTACACAGCATGGGGAATCGCCTATGGTGACCGCAATTCTCTTGGGACAGGATGGAATATGCCTTTGAAGGCGGATCTCGACGCGATCGACTGGAAAATCCTGAAACAATTGCAGGACAATGGCCGCATCACCAATGTGGAACTGGCGGAGCGCGTCGGCATATCGGCACCGCCCTGCCTGCGCCGCGTTCGCAAGCTCGAAGAAGCCGGCATCATCCAGGGCTATCGCGCGATCCTGAACGGCGCGATCCTCGGCCAGGATATCGTTGCATTCTGCATGATCCGCCTGCACCGCCAGTCTGATGCCGATCTGAAGAACTTCGCCGAAAAAACCAAGCATTGGACACTGGTGCGCCGCGCCTGGATGGTTTCCGGCGAGTCGGACTTCCTGCTGCATTGCGTCGCGAGCGATCTCAGCACGTTCCAGAATTTCGTCATCGAAGAATTGACCTCGACGCCCAACGTCGATTCCGTTCGAACATCCCTCACCATCCGTTCGGTGAAGAACGAACCATTGATGGTACTTTAGCGCCGGACTTTATTGCAAAGGTAAAGCGTCACGCGATACCAGGGGCGCAGGATTTCCCGCTTCAGCCTGCCAGCAAAAGTCTTGTTCTTGCCCTGAACGACCGATCCACCGAGATCGAAATCGATCTCGCGTATGGTGATTGGCCGCGCTGACAAGACGCGGACGGGATGCAGCCAGCGCATCTGGATCGTCGTATCCACCGGACGGTCAAATCGTTCCGTTGCAGCAAGCAGCGCAATCGCCGCGTCGCGTCCAACGAGTTGCATCTGCATCCCCAACCCCGGCAGTTCCGGTTCCATGATGCTGTTGGCGCCGTCGCGCGCGATTTCAGCCCCGGCCTCACCCCTCGGCCAGCGCGGGAAGCGGATGTAGTCGGCCGGCTGCAGCGTATCGATCGCCAGTTGCAACTGCGCCGCGAAACCGGCATCCACCTCGACATCGTCCTCGATGATGAGACCTGCATCGAGCTTGCGATCGACAATTGCAGCCCAGGCTTTGCGATGCGACAGAAAACAGGCGACCTCGGATTTCCGCAGCTCGAACGGGTAGTACGGACTGTGCAGCGAGCGGGCATAGACGGCGGCAATATCACCCTCGCCCATTTCGAGCGCGTCCACCGCATCGACGATCTCCGCCTTCACCGGCAAGCGCTCAACCAGTCCGCGAACGTGTTCACCGCGCTTTGTCGCGCGCTCAAGATGGATGATGAAAGCAGTAACAGTCACGGCCGCGATCCGGCGGCGAAAAGCTGCTCGTAGACTTCGCCAATACGGCCGGCCTCCTTCTGCAGTGGGAAGTTCTTGCGGACATGGGCAAGTGCCAGCTTCCCCGCCTCTTCACACATCGCCGGATCGGCGAGGTAAGGCGCAATCGCCTTTTCAAGCGCTGCCCCATCACCCGCGGCAACCACCGTTCCGGTCTCCGGTTCGATCATCTCGGCATAGGCCCCGGCATCGCTCGCAACCACCGCGGTCTGTGAGGCCATCGCCTCAAGCGGCGTCAGGCCAAAGCCCTCATTGCGCGAGGGCGCAACGTAGAGGGTCATCCTGCGATACCAGAGGCGCACATCGGGCACCTCTCCCAAAAACACGATACGATCGCCAAGCCCGGCTTTCGCAATCTTGTTGCGGAGTGCCTGTTCAAAGCCCTTGTATTCCGCGGTCGTGCGGCCTGTCATGACCGCCGTCCATCCCGGATGTTTTGGCAGCAGATTGATCATCGCATCGACGAAGAGATCCGTACCCTTCGAAGGCCGGATTCGTCCCGAACAACCGACCAGAAATTCCCCCGGGAGGCCCGAGGCGGCAAACCTGTCCTGATCATCCTGCGGTGGATGAAACAGTTCGGTATCGACACCGTGCATGATAACGGTATGCGGCACCTTCAGGAAACTTCCGGACTTGCCGCTCGTGGCGATCACTCCGTTCATTCGCCGGATCAGCCATTTGGTGAAAGGCTGATGGTCGCGTTGCGCAGCCGAAGTGAACAACAGCCGCAATTTCATGCGCAACACATGGCGCATGAGAATACCGGCAATCATTTCATTGTTGCGGCGCGCGTGCCAGATACGAAATGGCCTGGTCCTCGGCTTGAACCAGAGCCCGGGGAGCGATGCCCAGCCAATGCTCGGCAGCTCCGCGGGCAATCCAGGGCCCATGGTGACAATGTTCAGGCCATTGGCCCGCTGTAGCGGGATGAGCTGAATGATCGTCGAAGTGACTCCGGAAAGCTTTCGCTTGAAATTCGGAGCGATCACTTCGACGCTGCTTAGGGGCTCCTGCACGAAGTCTAGAGCCTCTTGCAATAATATTGGCGCAGTTCTGTTTCTGGATGGCGAGACCATCCACGCGGAAGGTGGCGAGGTCGATGCATTTCCATCGTCCGAGGCCGCCTGACAAAGTGGGTGTCCGCCAGCCGGAAACCCGAAGGGCCGGGTGAATTCGGGCCAAATCCATCGGGCTTCGGCTTTGTCCGATGGAAAGGCATCTGCCTCGCCAAACCCCTCGACCTTGTCCACGAATTCCCTCCGGCAGAACGCATCAATATTGCCGCACGAGGCTCTAGAGGAACCTGAAGCCGATGATTTCGTAAGACCGGGCACCACCGGGTGCGTTGACTTCGATCGTCTCGCCTTCGCTCTTGCCGATCAGCGCGCGTGCGATGGGCGAGGAAATGGAGATACGGCCAGCCTTGGGATCAGCTTCCTGATCGCCGACGATCTGATACACCTTTTTCTCTTCGGTATCCTCATCGATCAGCTGGATCGTGGCGCCAAATTTGATCTTGTCGCCTGACAGCTTGGAAATATCGATGATTTCGGCGCGTGCCGTATAATCCTCGAGCTCGCCGACCCGGCCTTCATTGTGGCTCTGGGCTTCCTTGGCGGCGTGATATTCGGCGTTTTCCGAAAGGTCGCCATGGGCGCGCGCTTCCGAGATTGCCGCAATAATGCGTGGACGTTCTTCCTGCTGGCGCCAGCGCAGCTCCTCCTTGAGCTTGTCGAATCCAGCCTGAGTCATCGGGACCTTTTCCATGCCCTCTCCTTTCGTAGTCAATGTCGAACGGCGATCGATCGATGCCCCTCGACACAAAAAGAAAACGGTCGCCGAAGCTCAAGACTCCGGAACCGTTCAGTCGTTCAGCCCTTAATATAGCACCGATTCCGGCGAATTCACGTAGAAAGTGGAAAATGTCGCATGTCGGGGATTTGCGCAGGCAAATCAGCGTTGGCTGGGTGAGAATTCACATCACTGTGAGACGACCGGATGGGCGAATTGTGCACAAAATGACATCATCTATCGAACGACGAAGAGGATCGCCGTCAATGAAACAAGGATCGAAAATCGCTTCAGCGGGTCTGTTTGCAGTCTTGATATCAATGCCCCTGACCGCTTTCGCCAAGGATTTCAAGACTGAAACGGTGACGCTCTCTGCCGAGACCATTGCTGATGGCCTTGATCATCCGTGGGGCCTCGCCTTCCTGCCCGATGGCGCACTCCTGGTGACTGAACGCGGCGGTACGATACGCATCGTCAAGGACGGTAAAGTATCGAAGCCCGTTGCCAATGTTCCCAAGGTCGTCGTCAAGGGTGAAGGTGGTCTGCTTGATGTCGCGCTTGCGCCGGACTTTGCCAAAAGTGGAAACATCTATTTCAGCTACACCGAGCCACGCCAGAACGGTACTGGCACCGTCATGGCTCGCGCGCGTCTCGTTCGCAATGGCGACGGGGCTGAACTCGAAAATGTCTCGGTTCTGCTCTCGGTAAAGCAAAGCACCAAGGGATCGGCGCATTTCGGCTCGCGTATTCTTGCTGCACCCGATGGCAAGCTTTTCGTTACGATCGGCGATCAGGGCACGATGAAGCGCTCGCAAGATTTCAGGGACGAGGCCGGCTCCATACTCCGCATCAATGCGGATGGCACCATCCCGGCGGATAATCCATTCGCCGACGGCAAGGAAGGCCTGCCGCAAATCTGGTCCAAGGGCCACCGCAATCCGCAAGGGTTGGTCTGGGATCCCGTCACCGGTTCATTGTTGACAGTCGAACATGGCGCCAAAGGCGGCGATGAAGTCAATCGGCCTGAGGCCGGCAAAAACTATGGCTGGCCGGTAATAACTTATGGTGTGGACTATTCCGGTGCGAAAATCGGCAAGGGCACGCATGCGAAGGGTTATGAGCAACCGCTCTACTATTGGGACCCTTCGATCGCGCCTTCTGGGCTCGCCGTATATGAAGGAGCGATGTTCCCCGAGTGGAAAGGCGACCTTCTGGCCGGCGCACTGAAGTCCCAGATGCTGGTGCGCCTGGACCGCGACGAAAAAGGCGCCATCAAGGGTGAAGAACGGATGCTGAAGCGTGAATTTGGACGCATCCGTGATGTGCGCGTAGCGTCTGATGGTTCGATCTACCTTCTCACCGATGAAGGCGACGGGAAAATCATACGGCTGACACGCGCATAACGTTTGCAGCACACTTGCCGCCACGAACTGCAATCGCTAGAGAGCGATCGATGCGGTGCTTGGAGTAACCGCAGAAATCGTGCGGGGCTCTCATGACGCATGGACGCGCCAATATTTTGCTGCTGTTGCCGGAGCGAACTGGGGCCTCGGCTTTGTCGCCCAGTCCAGCGCGATGGGCAGCGTCGGACCGTTCATGTTTGTCACCCTGCGTTTTTCCTCGCCGCCCTGACCATCATGCCGCTCGCCGTTCGCGAAGCGAAGGCTGCGCCGGGGAAATTGACGCGCGCTGACTATTACGGTTTCTTTTTCATCGGTGTCCTGCTGTTTTCCGGGGCTGCGCTGCAGCAGGTCGGCATGCAGACGACTTCCCTCACCAATGCGGCTTTCTGACCGGCCTCTACGTGGTCATTGATGCCGTTGGCCTCATCCGGTTGTCTGGCCCTGCGCTTTGACGGCGCTTGCCGGTATTTATCTGTTGTCCGGAGGGCATCTCCAAGGGCTGACGGCCGGAGATTTGCTGATCGTAGCCTGCGCCACTTTTTGCGGCGCGTTTCGGCGCGATATTGTTGGGCGAGCGCATGTCGCTTCAGGGCGTCGCGGGCTGCGCCCTTATCTTCTTCGCAATGATCGCCGTCGAACTGATACCCGCTTTGCGGAGCCGGTCCAGGGTCAGGCCTTGAAGATCAGCGTTGCGCCGCCGGCTATCAACACAAAGCCGGCTACGTGCTGCCAGGTGAAGGATTCCTTCAGGTAAAACACTGAAAACAGGCTGAACACGACCAGCGTGATGACTTCCTGCATCGTTTTCAGCTCAGCTGTCGTATAGACGGTGTGACCGATGCGGTTGGCGGGAATGGCCAGCCAATATTCCATAAGCGCAATACCCCAGCTGATGAAGACCACCAGCGTGAGCGGCGCCATCGGATATTTCAAATGGCCGTACCAGGCAAAAGTCATGAATACATTCGACGCCGCAAGCAGCAAAATCGGCATAACGTAGGGTGAAAATAGAAATGTCATGAGTGAATTCCGGGAGGGAACGAGAAGGAAGAACGGTTGCCGCGGTGATTGCAGCAAAATCAAGCCGGGATCAACCGGGTCCCGGTCACATTTTCGACGCAGGCCTTAAGAGCGACGCTGACCTTTCCTTTACAATTTACCTCTATTTTTAGCTGCATCCGCCTGCGTAACGGGGCAAAGGGGATGTGGTGACATGAGTATTGCGTTGTCGTCCGCCGTGCGTTTTAGGCACCTTTCGATCATGCTTGTCCTTTTCACGTCGACAGCGCTGAGCAGTTGCGGCATGGACGATGTGCGGCGACCCATGGCGGATGTTGGCAGCGGGGACACGTCAGTTGCCAGCCAATCGCTTGCAAGAGAAGAAAGCACGCAGGTCACCGCCGAGGAACCCCAGCAGCAATCCACCCCGCAGACGGACGAATTCGCCACACAGCAGCCAGAAGTCCTTTCCGTGCCGGACGCCGAACAGCAACCGGACAGAATCATCGTACCGGACGCCCCGCAAGTCGCAGAGCCGAAACCCTACTCACTGCCGGAATCCGAGCCGGCCTCCGACGATGCCGAAAGCTACGGTTATGCGGGCGGGATCAGAGATCCTATCGCGCGCGGACAAAGTGCATTTGCCATGTCGGGTAGTGACATTGCCTGTCGTACCCAGCTTAAACAGCTTGGTGTTGTGTTCCAGGAACGGGAACCCATCAATGACGGAGGCGTCTGCAAGATCGACCACCCGCTGACCGTCAGTGGATTTGCCAGTGGACGCATCAGACTGAAGCCGAGTGCCACGCTGAATTGCCAGATGACCCTTGCTTTCGCACGTTGGGTCAAAGGCGATCTCGCACCGTCGACACGCCTGCGTTATCTTTCCGGTATCAACACGATTCATCAGGCATCGAGCTATTCCTGCCGCACCATGAGCAGCCAGCGCGGGCGTAGCATGTCGGAACATTCCAAGGGTAACGCGCTCGACATCTCGAAAATCACGCTCAACAATGGCAAGGATATCCAGGTGCAAAAGCCCGGCTGGTTCTCATTCCGCCAGCGCGGGCTGCTGAACACGGTACGCTCCGATGCCTGCGATTATTTCTCGACGGTTCTTGGCCCCGGCTACGACCGGTTCCATCGCACGCATTTCCATTTCGATCTGATGCAACGCCGGAGCGGACGCCGCGCCTGCCGCTAGTACTAGACAGGGTTGTCGGCCTCCACCTGGCCAAAATACTCCCAGATCGTGACGATGATCAGAATGCCGGTTGTGAGGGAGCCGAGCACCAATGGCGAAAGGCCGGCGGCAAAGAAAGCAAGTATCGCGCACAATCCCAACCCAATCATATGAGAAAGTGGCGGTCTTCCCGCGATATAGAACTTGAACAGCAGATTCCCGGCGAGATAAAGCGCCGTACCACCAATTGACGTCCAGATCGTCGCGGCGTCCGAATGACCCGTCGGATGCGCAAGGATAAGCTCATCAGATACGGCAACGACGATGATGCCTGCTACAAGCAGAATGTGAACATAGGTATAGGCCATGCGAGCGATCCTGCCGGGATCGTCTGTCGCCGCAATCTTGTGGTGGCCGGCCGATTGCCCGACGTTGAAATAGACCAGCCACATGGCAACAGATGCAACGAACGTCGTCAGAAATGCCGAAAAGGAGATGAAATTCCATTCCTGATCGGCGAAAGTCGCGCCCGAAACGAGGATCGACTCTCCAAGTGCGATAATGACAAACAGCGCGGCCCGCTCCGCCATGTACTCACCATCGACATCCCACTCTCCTGTCGAAGAGGCCCCAAGGCCGAACGTCCAGAAACCAAGGGCTGGTCCCGCCACTTCTATTCCCAGAGCTATTGCCCAAAAGACAAGCCGGTATTCCGGTTCGGCGAAACCACCTGCAATCCAGAATGAGCCCGACACGGCGAGCCAGATCGTGATCCGCAGGTAATTGCGGTAATTGGCCTGATTGTGATGCCGGAGCACCCAAACCATGAAAACCGAACGGCCGAGCTGCATGAAGACGAAAGCGCAGGCGAACACCAATCCGCGGGCCCCGAATGCAGTGGGGATCGACGTCGAAAGTACAAGCCCGACCAGCATCAGTACGAACAACATTGTGCGCACCGGCGAAGTTGCCGGATCGAGCCAATTGGTGCACCACATCGTATAGACCCAGACCCACCAGACTGCCAAAAGGAGCAGCGCGCTTTCGACAAGCCCCTTGAGGCTGAGATCTTGCAGGAGCAAGTGCGATATCTGTGTGATGGCGAAGACGAATACGAGATCGAAAAAGAGTTCGACGAAGTCGACTTTCGCGCTTTTCGCATCGCCGCGCTTGCGGGAGTAGTCTTGAATTGCTCCGAAAAAAGCCACGTTTTTGCCCCAATTTTTCATACGCTTTTTGCTCAAAATGGAATGCTTTTTGCCAAAAATGAAATGCTTTTCTCCCGAAGCGGCGCAGGAACTCAATCGACACTTAACCGCACCCCAATGAATATACCATCCAAGGACGACCTGAACTGCTGGAAAAATCGATTCAATAAGTTCTCAGCTGAGAACTTATTCCTATTCAGACTCCTGACAAACGGCCCTTGCCAATGTCTTTTCTGACCCTGTTTAATGCGGTGACCCGCAAAATTACAGGATGAAGAAAAATGGCTTTCATCGACCGGTATCCAATTATTGTCACGCCACGAAAGGAAGCCTGCCGCGATTTCTGGATCCGGCACCTCGGCTTCGTCAGTGCTTTCGATAGTGCCTGGTTTTGCTTGCTTTTGGCGGAAGACCAGTCCGCATCCATCGCGTTCATGACCCCTGATCATCCCTCCGCACCGCCCGGTTCCGAGAGCTTCGGCGGTACGGGCATGTGCTTTGAATTGCAGGTAGAGGATGCCAGAGCAACGTTTGAAAAGATGAACGTTACCGGTCTGAAAATCGAATATCCGTTGACGGACGAGCCTTTCGGGCAACGCCGTTTCGGGTTTCATGATCCCTCCGGCCTGTGGATCGACGTGGTCGAACAGATCGAATCAGAAGCCGGTTTCTGGGACAAATACATGATCGGCGGCTAGCGTTCGCCCGGCACCGGCGTCGGGTTACCCTCCTTGTCGAGGGCAACCATCACGAAATCGGCGTGCGTAACGCGTTCCATCAAATCCGAGAGGTAGCGTTGCGCCCAAGCCTCGACCTTCAACGTAATCGAAGTGCGTCCGACCCGGTCGATATGAGTATAGACGCACAAAGTGTCACCGATCTTGACCGGTTTTGCGAAGGCCATTTCCTTGACCGCGGCGGTCACCACCCTCCCCCTTGCCCGCTCTGCAGCCCTGATACCGCAGGACAAATCCATCTGTGCCATGACCCAGCCGCCGAAAATGTCGCCTGCTGCGTTCGCATCGGCCGGCATCGCCAGTGTACGCAGCGTCAATTCGCCGATAGGTTTGGTTTGTTCGCTCAACTGCTGCCTCCATCGTGGTTTGTGCGCATGATGCTTTGCAGCGGCAGATTTGGAAAGGGGCCACCGCAAGAACTGTCGGAAACCCGACAGTGCGGGTCGCTGCGTGGTTTCGGCATGACGTGGAGTGTGGCCTAGTCTGATCGATAGTGAGCGTCCGGAGGGATCATGAAAATCACAGATGTCAAAACCTTCGTGGTTGGCAATCCGCCGCCTTCTTTCGGTGGGACATGGTTTCTCTTCGTCAAACTCACCACCGATTCAGGTGTAGTCGGCTATGGCGAGGCTTACAATTCGACCATCAGCCCGCAAGTCATGCGAAAGGTCGTCGAAGACGTAGCCGAGCGCTGGCTCATCGGCGAGGATCCGCATCATATCGAGCGGTTCTTTCGCCGCGCCTATTCCGGCGGCTTTACCCAGCGGCCCGATGTGACGATCATGGGCGCGGTGTCGGCGCTTGAAATGGCCTGCTGGGATATCATCGGCAAGGAAGCCGACAAGCCGGTGTATGAATTGCTCGGTGGCAAGGTGCATGAACGGCTGCGCAGCTACACCTACATCTATCCCAAGCCGGAATTGGGCGAGACGTCGGCCATTTACTGGGACGCCGAAGCCTCTGCCGAGCGGGCGGCAGAATACGTCGCGCAAGGCTATACGGCGGTAAAGTTCGATCCAGTCGCGCCTTATACGTCGTTCGATCCGCGTCAACTGTCGCTGGAACAGCTTGATCTTGGCGAGAAGTTCGCGCGGCTGGTCCGTGAAGCCGTCGGTTCCAAGGCGGATCTTTTATTCGGAACGCATGGTCAGATGACCCCAACCAGCGCTGTCCGGCTGGCAAAACGTCTGGAACCGTATGATCCCCTATGGCTGGAAGAGCCAGTACCACCTGATATGCCGGAGAATATGGGCTATGTACAACAGCATACGTCCATCCCGATTGCTTCCGGTGAGCGCCTGACGACGAAGTATGAGTTTCAGCGCCTGCTGGTGAACCAGGCTGCAAATATCCTGCAGATGAATCTTGGCCGCGTCGGCGGCATATTGGAAGCAAAGAAAATTGCCGGGATGGCAGAAACCTTCCACGCCCAGATTGCCCCGCACCTCTATTGCGGCCCGATCGTCGGTGCCGCCAACATTCAGATATCAACCTGCAGCCCGAACTTTCTTATTCTCGAGTGTATCCAGGCTTTCGGCGGCTTCCACGCCGATATTCTGAAGAAACCGATTCAATGGGAAGACGGATATATCATTCCGTCGTCGGAACCGGGTCTCGGCGTGGAGCTGGACGAAAAGGTGGCGGCAGCCCATGCCTATGATGGCCACGAACTGCATCTCAACATGGGCCGCGATCCATTGATCGTATAATCGGGACTGCGGCACGAATATTTGTGTGAAGCGATCGCGTCGGAACATGATTCCGCTATATTTCTCAAGCGAATATCGCCAATTATAATCTAGATCCATTCCTCTGAAAGTTTTACCCGTGCCAATCTACATCGAGCTTGTTGGTAGCCTCGCTGCCGCGATCACAACACTGTGCTGGATCCCCCAGATCATCAAGATTGTCCGGCACCGCCAGACGGACAGCATTTCCCTCGTCACCAACGTTTCTCTCGCCCTCGGCGTTCTTCTCTGGCTGTTTTACGGAATGATGATCAGTTCCTGGCCGGTCATGGCAGCAAATGGGATAACCCTCCTGCTTATTCTCACAATTCTCGGCCTTAAGCTCCGCTACGGCTGAGAGACTGCCATTTCAGATTGAGCTGAAACAATAAAAATACAATTTCGAGTGCGTTTCGCTTACCGCACGATATCGCCATGTTGAACAGACCACCGTTTCAACAGGCAAATCCCGGCTGAATGCACGCAATATTTCAAATCAAGCTGACAGACAAAGAAGCTGCTCCCGGAGGCTATGACAGCCGCTACCGTTTCCGCGACAAGTATTTGAACATTGTTCGCGACGCACTGGACGACTGGATCATATACTACCAGCCTGCGCCGCGTGCAGGTACGAAGGTCATTGGGTCGACAGGCTATTTCGCGACCGCGCGCGTCGCTTCGATACATCCATTGGCGGGAAGCCCCGGATATTCCGAAGCGTTGCTCGAACAATATCTGGAACTTGAAGAGACGGTGCCATTCAGCATTATTGATCTGCACCAGAACAGGCTCTACTTCGAGAGGAACATGGTCCAGTCCGATGGCCGGATGAATTCACACATCATACAGCAGCAAGTTCGCGCACTCTCCAACGAAGAATATACCAAAATCGAAAGGCTTGGGTTCAGTAAGAACTGGATCGCAGAAGAGCAGCTGCTGGTAGTGACGCCGCCATACGGTTTTGCTGAAGACCCGCCGGAATCCGTCGAGCGCGACCGCATACTGACATCCAGAGCGTTCCGGGATCGGGTTTTCAGTCAACTCGTGGTGAGAGCCTACAACATGAAATGTGCAATGACCGGCATATCGTTGCAGGCCCCCGATGGAAGCTTTGAAATGGAAGGCGCTCATATCAAACCCGTAGAAGATGGCGGTCCCGACTCTCTCAACAATGGGATACCATTGCTTCAATCGATCCATTGGATGTTCGACAACGGTCTGATCGCCATCGGTTCAGAGTATCAGATCCTGAAATCGTCTCGCTATCACGAACCCAAGATTGACGGTCTTCTCAACGAATCAGGGAAGATAACGCTTCCAAAGAATAGCTGCCATTTCCCCCATCCGGAATTTCTGCGCTACCATCGCGAACATATATTCCTACCATAAATCTGCATTGCTCATGACAGCCTGCTGTCAGGAGAAGTCTGGAAAATCCAGTTTTCGTTACTCGGGTCTTTCCATTTTGCCGGACTCTCACCATATTCAACCTATGGTTAAATCTCCTGACAGATATAACGCCGACGGTTTCGGCGAAGCGTCCCAACCTGAGCTGGAAGGCACTCCGCTTTCCGGTTCCGTCAGTGATTGGGCAAAGCAGATCACCGACGAGACCAAGAAAGCTCCGCCGAAGGCAGTCAAGGCAAAGAAGCCGGCAAGCAAAGAGTCCAGTGCGTCGCGTACGTCTCGTGGGACCTCGATTGGTGGATCGACCGATCCCAAGACGCGCGCTGCTGCGGGCCTCAACCCCGTGGCCGGACTGGATATTAACCTAGAGGACGCGGGCAGCATCATGCCCGGAGGCGCAACGGCTACCGTCGCGGCGCTATCTGCTCTGATTGAAAGCGGCAATCCGCTTTTCAAGAATGGAACTGCGTGGCAACCGCACCGGCCAGCGCGCCCGGATAAATCCGAAGGTGGCATCGCCATTCGGATGGAAACAGAATTTGTCCCGTCCGGTGACCAGCCGACAGCTATCAAGGACTTGGTTTCCGGAATCAAAGACCACGACCAGACCCAAGTTTTGCTCGGTGTCACTGGTTCGGGTAAGACCTTCACCATGGCGAAAGTTATTGAGGAAACACAACGTCCTGCTTTGATCCTGGCCCCCAACAAGACATTGGCGGCTCAGCTTTACGGTGAGTTCAAATCGTTCTTCCCGAACAACGCAGTCGAGTATTTCGTTTCCTATTACGACTATTACCAGCCGGAAGCCTATGTGCCGCGTTCCGACACCTATATCGAGAAGGAATCATCGGTCAACGAACAGATCGACCGGATGCGCCACTCCGCCACCCGCTCACTGCTCGAACGTGACGATGTGATCATCGTCGCCTCGGTGTCGTGCATCTATGGTATCGGCTCGGTCGAAACTTATACCGCCATGACCTTCGAAATGAAGATCGGCGACCGTCTTGACCAACGGGCGCTGCTCGCCGATCTGGTAGCGCAGCAGTACAAACGGCGCGACATGGATTTTACTCGAGGCTCATTCCGTGTGCGCGGCGATACGATCGAACTTTTCCCTGCTCACTTGGAAGACCGCGCCTGGCGCATTTCCATGTTCGGCGATGAGATCGAGGCAATTACCGAGTTTGATCCGCTGACGGGCCAGAAGACCGGCGATCTGCGTTCGGTCAAGATTTACGCGAACTCGCACTATGTGACGCCGCGCCCGACGCTCAATCAGGCGATAAAATCCATCAAGGAAGAACTCAAGCATCGTCTTGTGGAGTTGAAGGCCGCCGGTCGCCTGCTGGAAGCGCAGCGGCTTGAACAGCGTTGCACTTTCGACGTGGAAATGTTGGAGGCAACCGGCTCTTGCGCGGGCATTGAAAACTATTCGCGCTACCTGACCGGCCGCAAGCCTGGCGAGCCACCGCCGACGCTGTTCGAGTATATTCCTGACAACGCCTTGGTTTTCATCGATGAGAGCCATGTAACGGTCCCGCAGATCGGCGCGATGTACAAAGGCGATTTTCGGCGCAAGGCGACTCTGGCCGAGTATGGCTTCCGCCTGCCCTCCTGCATGGACAATCGCCCGTTGCGGTTTGAGGAATGGGACGCCATGCGCCCACAGACCATTGCGGTTTCCGCGACACCCAGCAAATGGGAGATGGAAGAATCCGGGGGCGTCTTCGCTGAGCAGGTCATTCGCCCCACCGGCCTTATCGATCCGCCAGTCGAGGTCCGTCCTGCCAAATCCCAAGTTGACGATGTACTTGGGGAAATTCGTGAAACGTCAGCGAAGGGATACCGCACGCTCGTAACGGTCCTCACCAAGCGCATGGCCGAAGATCTGACAGAATATCTGCACGAACAAGGCATCCGCGTCCGCTACATGCACTCCGACATCGACACGCTGGAGCGTATCGAGATTTTGCGCGACTTGCGTCTTGGAGCATTTGACGTGCTCGTTGGCATCAACTTGCTTCGCGAGGGCCTCGACATTCCAGAATGTGGCTTTGTCGCCATTCTCGACGCGGACAAGGAAGGCTTTTTGCGCTCGGAAACCTCGCTGATCCAGACGATTGGGCGTGCCGCGCGTAACATTGACGGCAAGGTCATTCTCTATGCCGATCAAGTCACCGGTTCGATGGAACGGGCGATGGCGGAAACAAATCGCCGCCGCGAGAAGCAGGAAGCTTATAACACCGAGCACGGCATCACGCCGGCCAGCATCAAGAAGAACATCGGCGATATCCTCAACAGTGTCTACGAACGTGACCACGTTCGCGCCGATATTTCCGACTTCACCGACTCCGGCGCGATGATGGGTAATAACTTGAAGGCTCATCTCGAACATCTGATGAAGCAGATGCGCGATGCCGCCGATGATCTCGACTTCGAAGTCGCTGCTCGCCTGCGCGACGAGATAAAGCGTCTGCGCGAGATGGAACTGGCAATTTCGGACGATCCAATGGCAAGGGAAGTCGAGATGGAAAGTCCGGTCACTGGCCGCACCAAGGGCAGACATAATGCCGGGCGCGCAATGCACCGTGTTGTTACCGATGAGGACGACAAGAATTCGGCGTTGTTCCGCAAACCTCACCTCGACGAAATGGGCGGAGACACGACCCGTCCCCTCGGACCCGGCGTCTTCCGCAAGAATTCGCTCGATGAGATGACCGTCGGGCGTACGGAAAAGCCGGTGATCGGCAATGTTCCTGAAAAGCCTGCCTTTACCGGTACGAACCGCAATGACCAGAAGATTGTTCGCCGCGAGCGAACAGGTGCCGGTTCATATGAAGACGCTGGCGATCGTAAAAAACGGCGTCCGGGTAAGACGGGACGTCCGGGACGATAGTTCAAATTTCGTCCGCAGGTTTGCCGGAGCCAAAGAAAGCTTGGCCCGCGTCGAGAATCTCGTCGGCAAATTCCGGGTCGTCCACGGCTCGCGACAAGACAACCGCACCAATGAGACCGGCCATCGTGGCCAAGGCCTTCTGGCGTTTTTTGGCTTTTGATCGGCCAGGAACCAAATCCGACAATATTTCCAGCAGCCTTTTGGTACCCTCGGTAAATCGGGTCTGGACTGCTCCTCCTTGCCGGGCAATATCCGGCGCCAGCAACGCCATGGTACAACTGTTCGCCAAGTCACCCTTGTGATTCTTGGCTAAATAGGACGACGTGATCGCGGCGAGCGCAACCTCAGGTTCCTCCTGCGCAATTGCAGACCATTTTTCCGCCGACCGCTTCATTGCAGCATCGCAGGATTGAGCAATAAGATCATCTTTCGATGCAAAATGACCATAGAAGCCGCCATGGGTCAGGCCAGCATTCTTCATCACATCGGCAACCCCAATCCCGTCAAAACCTTTTTGACGAAATTGCTGGCTGGCAACTTCAATGATGCGGGCGCGGTTTTCCGCTGCCTGATCTCTGCTGACACGCATGTGCAGTATCCCCGAAAAAGACTATTGACAATTTATATGATTGTCATCATCAATAGTCAACAATGATGATGACTGTCATCTAACTAGCGCGGATTCCCACTTCTCCGAAAGATAATCCATGATCTCCTCCTCGCTTGCCGCTTCGCTTGCCCGTCGCAATATTCATTATAGCTGGGTCGTCATAGCCGTAACGTTTCTTACGATGCTCGTCACTGCCGCAGCCGTTGGAGCGCCTGGTGTACTGATCGTTCCGCTGGAGAAAGAGTTCGGGTGGGAAACCGAGCAAATAGCCACTGCATTTTCGATCAGGCTCTTGTTGTTTGGCTTCATGGGGCCGTTTGCAGCGGCCTTCATGAATTATTTTGGTGTCAGGAAAGTGGTCTGCGTGGCGCTGGTGCTGATCACAGCCGGCCTGTTCGCCTCCTTGGCCATGACGGAAATCTGGCAACTCATTCTCTTGTGGGGCGTGGTCGTTGGCTTCGGTACCGGATTGACCGCCATGGTTCTGGGCGCCACCGTCGCCGCCCGCTGGTTTACCGAGCGCCGTGGCTTGGCTTTGGGAATGCTCACCGCAAGCTCGGCTACGGGTCAGTTGGCATTCATGCCGCTCATGGCTTCTCTCAGTGAAAACTACGGCTGGCGCACGGCAATCATGCTGATTTGTGCTCTATTGTTAGTTGCTGTCACGGCAGTCTTCTTCCTAATGCGCGACAGGCCTGCAGATATCGGTCTGCCTGCCTATGGAGACAAGGAGATCACACCCGTTCCGCCCATTATCGGCGGGCTAATGTCTCTCATCACCATGCCACTGCTCGCTCTGAAGGAAGCGTCGCGCTCGAGCACGTTCTGGGTGCTTTTCGCCACGTTTTTCGTTTGCGGTGCGAGTACCAACGGCCTTGTAGGCACGCACTTCGTCGCCATGTGCGGAGATTTCGGCATGGTCCCCGTAGTGGCTGCCAGCGTCTTGGCCATGATGGGATTCTTTGATTTCTTCGGCACTATTGGTTCAGGCTGGCTCTCGGACCGTGTAGACAACCGTTGGCTGCTTTTTTGGTACTATGGACTGCGCGGCCTCTCACTACTGTATTTGCCCTACTCCAATTTTTCGTTTTACGGCCTGTCCCTGTTTGCCATGTTCTATGGTCTCGACTGGATTGCCACAGTGCCCCCGACTGTCAAATTGGCAACCGATCGTTTCGGACGTGAAAAGGCTGGATTGATATTTGGCTGGGTTTTTGCCGGACACCAGTTGGGTGCAGCCTCGGCAGCCTATGGTGGCGGCTTTGCCCGTACCGAATACCAAACTTATATGCCTGCATTTTTCGTTGCGGGGATTCTCTGCCTTATTGCAGCGCTGCTGGTGCTGACGCTGAGTAAACATAGCAAGACAAACATGATGCCAGAGCCGGTGCCAGCCGAATAGCTGATCAATTCACCTGTGAGTTTTCCAACGACCGAGCGCATATCCTCCACGCGGCATGGCAAACAATGCTAAGTGATTTTGCGCATTATATCGCGCGCAGAATCACTTGAACGCTGGAGAGATGATGAAGGTCGATATCGACATGGGAGCGGCGTCAGCCGGCGCAAAAGCCATGCTCGATCTGGAAGAGCTGCTGGCAACCCGCCTGCTCGTCCAGGGCAATTCGGGTTCAGGCAAATCGCATCTGCTGCGCCGCCTGCTCGAACAAAGTGCGCAGTGGGTACAGCAATGCGTCGTCGATCCGGAGGGCGATTTCGTTACGCTGGCCGATAAGTACGGCCATGTGGTTGTCGATGGTGCGCGGACCGAGAGTGAACTCACGCGCATCGCGGCGCGAATTCGCCAGCACCGCGTTTCCGTCGTGCTTGATCTGGAAGGACTGGATGTTGAACAGCAGATGCGCTGTGCCGCGGCCTTTCTCGGTGGCCTATTCGACGCAGAACGCGACTACTGGTACCCGATGCTCGTCGTTGTCGACGAAGCCCAGCTTTTTGCACCGGCGGTTGCCGGAGAGGTTTCAGACGAAGCCCGCAAACTATCGCTCGGTGCCATGACCAACTTGATGTGCCGTGGCCGCAAACGTGGTCTTGCCGGTGTCATCGCTACACAGCGCCTCGCAAAACTCGCCAAGAATGTTGCGGCTGAAGCATCGAATTTCCTGATGGGCCGAACTTTCCTCGATATCGACATGGCGCGCGCCGCAGATCTTCTTGGAATGGAGCGGCGGCAGGCTGAACAGTTCCGTGATCTCGCAAGGGGCCATTTCGTGGCGCTCGGCCCCGCTCTATCGCGTCGCCCGTTGGCTGTTACCATTGGACCAGTAGAGACATCTGCCCGTTCGGCGAGCCCGAAGCTCACTCCGTTGCCGCAGCCGGGCGAAGATGCGCGCGACTTGATTTTCACACCAGCGCCCGAAGAGCGCCGGGTGGTTGTTCGGCGCGCAGTGGTGCCCCCCACCTCCACACCGACAGCTGATATTTTGAGCCAGCTCACCCAGACCCAATTTGTGTCTGCGGCGGAAACGCCAGCACCGACACTGTTTCCCGAGATTGACGAGACCGAGCGCAATGGCATGATCAACACGATTATGCATGAAATGCTCAACGACCCCGATGCATCTTTTCGCACGGATGCGGTCCTCTACCAGGATTTTCTCGTTCGTTGCCGCATTCGCCGCGTCCTGGGTGATCCTCTTTCTCTGCCGGCGTTTCGCCGCAATCTTGCGGTCGCACGAGCTGGCATTGACGGAGAGACTGCGCAAGGCGAGCCGTGGCAGCAGGCGCTTGAACTTTCAAAGGGCCTGCCGGATGATGTTCAAGGTGTGTTCTTTATCGTCGCGCAGGCCGCGGTTACCGGCAGTCCTTGCCCTTCAGACGCAACATTGGCCCGCGCCTACGGCACCCATTCGGCACGACGCGCACGACGGCTTCTCACGTATTTCGAAGAACAAGGGCTCGTTGTAGTGCGCACCGATTTTACCGGCAATCGTGTGGTCGCGTTTCCGGATCTTGGCTGTGAGACTGGCCCGGGCGATCCGAACGGTCCGGATGAAGGCGTGCAGGAACAACACGCCGCTGAATAATCAGCCAATCTCCCGCAGAAGCGGCGGCAACTCCCCCAAATGTTCAATCTGACGGAAACGAGTTGCGCCAATTGGCGCTTCGACATGTTCGAGCGCCCAGGTCAGCTCGTGCGGTACAAACACGCCCCAGCTGCCTGCTTCGATTGCCGGGACAACATCCGATTTTAGCGAGTTACCGATCATCATACTCCGGGTCGCACCATCTCCGTGGCGCTTGAATATTCGCTCATAGGTGGTGGTATCCTTGCTGCTTACAATTTCAACCGCATCGAAAAAATCACCAAGGCCCGATTGCGCCAGTTTGCGCTCCTGATCGAACAGATCTCCTTTGGTTATCAGGACGAGCCTGTATCGCTCAGTTAGTTGCGCAAGAGTTTCCCGAACCTGGGGCAAGGTCTCTACCGGATGACGCAGCATTTCCCGACCTGCCGCCAGAATTTCTGCGATAACTGAGGCAGGCACATTGCCTTCGGAAACTTCAAGCGCTGTTTCGACCAAGGAAAGGGTGAACCCCTTGATGCCGAAACCATAAAGATCAAGATTTCGTTTTTCCACGGCGAGCAACCGGTCGGAAAGGTCGGTCGTGTCTACATGAGGCGCCAATAGACTGGCGAACTGACCTTCGGAGGTTCGGAAGAACTGCTCGTTTTGCCAAAGCGTATCGTCAGCGTCGAAACCGATTGTGGTGATGGAGAGAGACATGGGCGTGTTCACTTGTTCTTCGTCAACATCGTCATGCAATGTTTACCGGATTGATGAAATCAGTGGCGGGTGTCTTTTGTTAGAAATATGGCTGTGCATTATGCCTATATGCTAACGCATCAAGGGGATCGGCAACAGGGTGTATTGGTTCAGACAACTCGGCATCGTTGCAGCACTCCTGCTACTGACATCGCTAAGTGCATTGGCGGCCGATAATCCGTCGGTTTCTGTACCCGCGAAACCGCCAACACCAACGGTGGCCCAGATTTGCGCAGCCATAGCGACCAATGCTGATGGACATGGCGTTCCGCGTGACTTCTTCGCCAGACTCATCTGGAAAGAGAGCCGTTTCGACGCCCAGGCAACGAGTCCGGTTGGCGCGCAAGGCATCGCGCAGTTCATGCCCGGTACCGCAAAGGAGCGAAATCTCGAAGATCCGTTCGACTTTGCCAAGGCTCTTCCAGCTTCCGCTGCGTTGTTGAAGGATCTGCGGACAGCATTTGGCAATTGGGGGCTGGCTGCTGCTGCCTATAATGCGGGACCAACACGGGTGTCCAAATGGTTATCAAGCGGTGGTTTCCTCCCACTCGAAACGGAAGAATATGTTCTGGATATAACGGGAAAGTCGGCTGACGACTTTGCCGCCGGTACCGAAATATCGGCACAACCGTTAAACGCCAAATTGACCTTCGATGCTGCTTGCCGGAAGCTGCCGATTGTTCGCTTTGCAACCGTCGCGATGGCCCAAATCAAACCAAAGCCCTGGGGAATCCAAATTGCCGGCAACTTTCGCCGCGCCGCAGCCGTGGGACAGCTTCAGCGCCTACGTCGCGCCTTTCCGGCGATCCTCGACAAACATGAAGCCGTTATCAGCCGAAACCGCACAGCCATGGGACGCCGTGGCATCTATGCCGTGCGTATAGGCGCCGACAATCGCGGCGAAGCCAATCAAATCTGTTCGCAACTCCACAGCGCGGGTGGCGCCTGCATCGTCCTGCGTAATCGATAAAGCTAAAAGAAAAGCGGCGATTTGAACTTGCGTGTCGTGATCTCGATAGGTGCTGGTGGACGAATGCCAAGCGAAATTTCCTACCCCCAAGTATGTAGGTTGCAAAGCCGTTCGATATAGTCGTCCAAATGGTAGAAAAACTTTTGCTTGCCAAAAAACACTTATTCTAGCAGTCTCAAAGCGTTCGGGCATTTGCGAACACTGGAAGACTGGAAGAACGGCGCGCCGGAACCGCAAGAATACCGGGCCGGGAGTAATCCCGGCAATGATCGGCTCCTTTCCTGAATTCGAGAACTGCCTGCATGATCTCCGTTGAACGTATCTTACTGAAAACGGCACTACCAATCCCGCAAACCCGGAGGGGAACGCGGTAAGTAAGGAAAAGGAACTGAGCATGGCACAGACCGGTACGGTCAAATTCTTCAATAGCGAAAAAGGCTTTGGCTTTATCAAACCGGATGATGGCGCGGCGGATATTTTCGTTCATATTTCCGCCGTTCAGGCATCCGGACTCACAGGTCTCGCAGACAATCAGAAGGTCTCCTTCGATACGGAGCCTGATCGTCGTGGCAAGGGACCAAAGGCCGTAAACATCGCGGTCACTGAATAGTTCTAGCGGCTGGAGCCGCCAGCGATCCCCGGCAGAAGTCGGGGGTTTATGCTTGGGCATGCCGCGACAGAGTTCACTCTGCCGCTGAGTGGAGTGCGTCATACCTCCATGTGGTGCTTGCGATTGCAATCGTGCCTTTTTCCCGCCTCGGATTTGCTAAAATTGTATGTGCTTCTTCCCTCGTCAGGATGGCGGTGGAACGAATTCGCACGAGTGCCGTTCAGCTTGCATTCATTCTGAAGCGAATAAAACAGACTACCGCTGGAGCTCCCATGGATTCCAGCCAATATCGAGATCAGGCGACGCCGAAAAGCACTCGCCAAGGATGCTTCAAAGGAGGCACAAATGAACAAGGGTATGAAGATTGCCATTCTTGCAACCGCTGCATTTGCGACGGTCGCGGTTCCTCTGACATCGGCCTCGGCCGACAGCTGGCGTGGCGATCGGTACCGTCATCGCTATCATGACAATAACAGCGACGCATGGGCGGCCGGCGCAGTTGGCCTTGCAGCAGGCGCTTTGCTTGGCAGCGCACTTGCCCAACCGGCTGAGCCGATATATCGGGATTATGATGACGGCTACTACCGTCGCCCTGTGCGGGTCTATCGTGAAGTAGCCCCTCGTTACTACGGCGGCGCACAGCCCTGGTCACCTTCATGGTATCGCTATTGTGCCGACCGCTATCGCTCGTTCAATCCGGAGACGGGTACATTCCGCGGTTACGATGGACGCGACTATTTCTGCAACGCCAACTGATTTGCAATCATTCGCGTTTGACGAGCCGCCGGTCATCCGGCGGCTTTTTTATGCTTCATTCAAGAATGGGTTGGTGCGGCGTTCTTCGCCAAAGCGGCCTCCGGGGCCATGTCCGCAGATGAAACCGATGTCATCACCGAGCGGCAAGAGCTTGGTCTTGATGGAGTTGATCAGGGCGGCATGATCGCCGCCTTCAAGGTCTGTTCGCCCCACCGAACCATTGAAGAGCACATCCCCAACCTGTGCAAATTTCGCCGCCCTGTTAAAATAAACGACATGGCCGGGTGCATGACCCGGACAATGTAATACTTCGAAGATATGCGATCCGAAAGATACGGTATCACCGTCCTTCAGCCAGCGATCCGGCACACAATTGCGGACCTTGTCTGTGATGCCATATTTCAGTGCCTTGGATACAAGGCTGTCCAACAGAAACCGATCGGCCTCATTTGGCCCGATAATATTGACCTCAAGCGCATCCTTCATATCCATTGCACCGGCAGCGTGATCGATATGCCCGTGTGTAATCCAGATTGCCTCTACCGTGATGCCATTTGAACGGATGGCATTCAATATTTGATCGTTGTCGCCGCCCGGATCAACGAGCACGCCATGCTTGTCCTCGCTGTCAAAAAGGATCGTGCAATTCTGCTGGAAGGCCGTGACGGGAATAATACCGGCCTGCAATTGTCCCATGTTACCAAACCCTGTGCGATACATTACTTGGATCAATATGTAGGACAATAACGACTCAAATGAAAAGGGCGGCCGTGTGCCGCCCTAGAAAAACAGTTGATTTCGTTGTTGATGATATCGATCAGGCCTTTGCCATCGAATTCTTGATGAAGCCGACGATTGCAGTCAAGATGATACCACCGACACCACCGCCGGCTATCTGACCGATGATCGATCCGATATCAAGCCCGGAGGACGCCGCTGCATTTGCTACCACCTCGGCACCGCCGGCGCCAAGGAATTGCGTCAGGTAACCACCAACAAGGCCGCCGATACCACCAGCAACTGTGTTTCCGGTCGTACCTAGACTCAGGTTTTTTAGAAGACCGCCGACAATATTTCCGCCGACACCACCCGAGATAAGCTGGATAATAATAGGAAGAAGCGCTTCCATGATTGTACCCCGTCAACGTTTCATGCCAGACTCATGCCTGACATGCATCATGATGACTAAGTTTTAATCAATGTCAAACAACTTGATACCTCATAGCGCAGGTATCAAGTTCACTTCTTCGTTTTGTCCAGCTGTTACTCAGCTGCGGCTTTCTTTGGCATTACTTCTGCTGCGTAATCATTCATCAGATTAGCTGCGATCTCGCCAACGGTGAAACGGTAAGAGCCAATTTCCGCCACCGGCGTAACTTCCGCGGCTGTCCCCGTCAGGAAGCATTGCTCGAAAGCCTCCAGTTCTTCGGGCATGATAACACGCTCGACAACTTCATAACCGCGGCGCTTTGCCAAATCGATGACTGTCCGGCGCGTGATGCCATCAAGGAAGCAATCGGGGATCGGCGTATGGATAACTCCGTCCTTGACGAAAAACACGTTCGCGCCAGTTGCTTCAGCAACTTGTCCACGCCAATCGAGCATTAGTGCGTCAGCATACCCCTTTGCCTCCGCCGCATGCTTGGAAATCGTGCATATCATATATAGACCGGCTGCCTTGGATTTCGATGGCGCGGTTTTTGGGTCAGGACGGCGATATTCCGCGAGATCCAGGCGAATGCCCTTGAGCTTCTGGGCCGGATCGAAATAACTTGGCCACTGCCAGATAGCGATGGCAACGTTGATCTTGTTTGCTTGGGCAGAAACGCCCATTGACTCACTACCGCGCCAGGCCACAGGCCGGATATAGGCATCCTGGAAGCCTTGTTTGGCCAATAGTTTGCGGCTCGCGTCATTCAGTTCTTCAATGGCATAAGGTATTTTGAAGCCAAGAATGCGTGCTGACTCATGCAAACGCTCGGTGTGCTCGTTGAGTTTGAATATCTCGCCGCCATAAGCCCGCTCACCCTCAAAAACCGAACTGGCATAATGCAAGCCATGGGTAAGCACATGGACCTTTGCGTCCGCCCAGCGAACGAATTCGCCGTTCATCCAGATATAACCTTCAAGCTGGTCGAATGGAACGGATGCCATGTTTTCCTCCAGGCGTTTGATTCCTGATAATTTTGCGGGTCTGATGTGTCCGCCAACTGGTCCCGATTACCAATTGGTGTACCATTGCCCACCAACACAATAAGCGGTTGAATGAGAAAAATGTCTCAGACACGCCTATCGGCTTTGCGGTTAATTCAAAATGTGGCCAACAGCTTGTCAAAAATTATCAGCAGTCTAAAATTAAGTCAACAAGACTGACATATTTTTCAGCAAGAGCGGGAACACTGTATGAAATCTTATACACCAGAGCGGCATATTGAGACAGCCCTCACCCAAAAAGATGCAAGCCAACTCGATATTATCGAGCTGTTTTTCTTCGCCTATCGCGACTTCACCGCTGATCCCGACATGATACTGGAAAAGCTTGAATTTGGCCGCGCGCACCACCGCGTGCTGTATTTCATCAATCGTAAGCCGGGAATGACCGTCGCGGAATTGCTGGATGTTTTGCAGATCACCAAGCAAAGCCTCGCCCGCGTGCTCAAGCAACTGATCGATACGGATCATGTGGCTCAAATTACCGGACCTCGCGACAGGCGCCAGCGCGAGCTCTATCCAACACCAAAGGGTCGCGAACTGGCGCTGGAACTAGCTGCACCGCAATCACGCCGCATTACCAGTGCATTGGAGCAGATCGGTGATACCGACCGGTCGGTGATCGAGCATTTCCTTAAGGCGATGGTGAATCCCGCTCGATGGCAGCAGATCGACAGTCTGCCGAAGGCAGGATAAAACAAGTTTTACGAAAAGGGAGGACGAATGTCCGCGAAAAAAGAGGAATACATTGGTGAGTGACGAACTGCTTTCAGACGATGCACCACACCTGCTTATTGTCGATGACGACACCCGAATTCGAAATCTACTGTCGCAGTATCTTACTGGCAGCGGTTTTCGCATTACGGTGGCTGCCAATGCCGATGAGGCTCGGCGCAAGCTGGCCGGGATCGACTATGATCTTCTGATCCTCGACGTGATGATGCCAGGAGAAAGCGGCGTCGCCCTGACCCAGTCGCTGCGTGAGGAAAAGAACGTACCAATACTCATGCTCACGGCGCTCTCGGAGACCGACAGCCGTATTACCGGTCTGGAAGCAGGCGCCGATGATTACCTGCCAAAGCCTTTTGATCCGCGCGAGCTGATCCTGCGGATCAACAACATCCTTCGGCGTGGCGCTCCGGCAACGCAAGCGAAGATTGAACAGATCGTCTTTGGACCCTACACATTCGTCATCGCGAAGCGCGAACTCAAGCGCTCAGGTGAAATGATCCGACTGACAGACCGTGAGCAGGATATAATGGCAATTTTCGCTGCACGCGCCGGTGAAACCGTCCCACGTCACGAATTAACCGGACAGGAAGGCGATGTGGGCGAGCGGACGATCGACGTGCAGATAAACCGCCTGCGCCGCAAGATTGAAAATGATCCGGCAAACCCAGTTTGGTTGCAGACGGTGCGGGGCGTCGGCTATAAACTAAGCGTGGAGTAGCGATCCGCCCATTTCAATGCGCAAGCGGATACTGGATAGATGGCACCGACGGATACCGCGAAACGCGCATTGGCAGTCAGGAAGCGCCACTGGCGGCGTCGGCGAAGTACATTGCTGGGCCCTTGGCGAAAATTCACGCGCTGGCTGGCGCACTGGATGCCCAAGCGGCTCTACGCACGCTCACTGATTATCATCATTGCTCCTATGGTCTTATTGCAATCGCTGATTGCATTTGTCTTCATGGAGAGGCACTGGCAAACCGTGACACAGCGCCTATCGACGGCCGTTGTGCGCGACATTGCCGGTATCATTGATCTCATGGAGACCTATCCTCAAGATCCAGCCTATGAAAACCTGATCCGCATTTCGCGCGAAAGACTATCGCTTAATATATCGATCCTGCCCGCCGATCCCCTGCCCGCACCTGGCCCCAAACCCTTCTTCTCAATTCTCGATAGTATTCTGAGCGAAGAGATCACCAAGCAGATCAACCGTCCGTTCTGGATCGACACGATCGGCGATTCCGATCTGGTTGAAATCCGCATCCAGCTCGACAACAAAGTCTTGCGGGTCTTTGCACGCCGCAGCCAGGCCTATGCATCCAACACGCTGATATTCCTTGTCTGGATGGCGGGTTCCGCCCTCGTTTTGCTTGCCATCGCTATCCTTTTCCTGCGCAACCAGATCAAGCCAATTCAACAGCTTGCCACCGCCGCCGATAGTTTCGGCAAGGGCCGTGCCGGCCCCCCAGATTTCAAACCGCGCGGTGCCGAAGAGGTACGCAGGGCCGGCGCAGCTTTTATCGTCATGCGCGAGCGTATTGAGCGGCAAATCGAGCAGCGCACAACGATGTTGAGTGGCGTCAGCCATGACCTGCGCACGATCCTGACCCGCTTCAAGCTCCAGCTCGCTCTCGTCGGCAACAGGGTCGACACGGAAGCTATGGAGCAGGACATCGAAGATATGCAATCGATGCTGGAGGGCTATCTCGCCTTCGCTCGCAGCGAGGCAGAGGAAGAGACCGGCACTTTCAATCTGGAGCGATTATTTGGCAAGCTGAGGGAAGAAGGTATCCTTCACGAACGCGGCTTCACGTCAAAAATCCGCGGTGAACCGGAAATACAAGTTAGGCCGAATGCGTTCTCCCGCCTGATTTCCAATCTGGTATCGAATTCGTTCCGCTACGCGAAAAACGTGTCCGTTACTGCAGATCACCGTGACGGATGGCTGACCATAACGATCGACGACGATGGGCCAGGGATACGGAAGGAGATGCGTGATGAGGTGTTCAAGCCATTCTTCCGGCTGGATGAAGCACGCAATCAGGATTCAAGCGGAACAGGACTGGGCCTAGCAATAGCACTGGATATCGCCCGCAGTCATGGCGGGGACATTATCCTCGATGAAAGCCCCGCCGGCGGCTTGAGGGCAGTTGTCAGGATTCCTGCCTAGGCTGCATGTTCGCCTATCAGGGTTTGGTTCTTCCCAACCACGGTTTCCGCGCAGGCCCGTACGCCGCGCAGGTAGAGCGCGCATGTGGTGCGAAGCATTGAGGCAAAATTCGGAATTTCTCCTTGCGCCTGCAGTGCCTCGTCGTAGAGAGTGGAGATGAACCGTGGTGTGGTCATATTCTGGCTCTCGGCGATCTCATCAAGTAGTTTCCAGAACGTTGCCTCGAGTTGAATGCTTGTCGAATGTCCGCCAATGCGCACAGAACGATTGATCTGCCGATAGCCTTGCGGATCCTGTTCTGCAAATACCTTACACATTCCAAGAACCTCCCATCCAGAGCGCCTGAATGATGCTCGCCGCCCATACGCAAAGGTGGTATTTTGCGCGTCAGTGCATCATGGGCAAAAATTATTCCGCTCGTATCGCGGTGTGGTAGCCGATTGCCACCACTTCTGTTCTCCCAAGCTCATAATCGCCGACAAGCCCTGACACTGCAACAATAGTTTTCGGGCGGCATATCGTTCGTTAGGAGGAGCTTTTGGCAAAAGCCATTCATTCCATGATCCGTGTTATCGACGAAGAGAAGTCGAGATCGTTCTATAAGTCTGCATTCGGTTTGAACGTAGCGGACAGGCTCGATTTCGACAATTTCACCCTGGTCTATTTGCGCAACAGCGAGACGGATTTCGAACTCGAGCTGACCATCAACAAGGGGCGCACCGAGCCCTACGATCTTGGCGATGGCTATGGCCATTTAGCCTTTAGCGTCGACGATCTAGACGCCGAGCACGTTCGCATGAAGGCACAGCAACTCAAGATACGCGATATCGTGGAATTCAAGCGCGAGGGCACAATGCTGGCGCGGTTTTTTTTCGTCGAAGATCCGGATGGCTACAAGATCGAGGTTTTGGAACGACAAGGCCGGTATTTGTAACACCGGCCAATGGCGTTGGAGGAACGCCATTAGCCAGCAAGGGCATCCGACGGAAATTCCCGCCGGAATGCCGATAGCAAGCAAGGGAGGAAGTCTATGGTTACCATCTTCAACCGCAAGGCGGCGGCACCTGACACGCCGGAACCAATTGAAAAACAAGGATTATCGCGACGTGATCTGTTGAAAGGCGGTACGGTCAGCCTCGGCGCCATTCTCGTCATCGGCGGCAGTTCGATAATCCATCCACAATTCGCCTGGGGTCTCGAGACATCCAATCTCAAACCAGAAACCATGGCGACCCTGATCCAGCTGGCGCGCGATATCTATCCACACGACCATATTCCGGACCGCTTCTATGCCATAGCAGTCAAGCCCTACGACGCCAAGGCAGGAGAGGACCCCAAGACCAAGAAGATGATCGAAGACGGCATTGCCGATCTAGACAACCGCGCCGGCAAGGGCGGCTATATCGGTCTTGGATGGGAAGACGACCGGCTGGCGATCCTTCGCAAAGTTGAAGACACGCCTTTCTTTCAAACCGTTCGCGGCGGGCTTGTCACCGGCCTCTACAATCAGGAGCAGATCTGGCCGCTGTTTGGTTATGAAGGCGAGTCCTATTCGAAGGGCGGCTATATCGCCCGCGGCTTCGGTGACATCGAATGGCTGTGAATAGCGCGCAATCAACGAACTTTAAGCTAATGGGAGGAAACCATGGCTGCACCTTATGATCTTAAGGACGACAGTGTCGTCGTCATCATCGGTTCTGGCGCGGGCGGCGGAACGCTCGGCAACGAACTCGCACAAAAAGGCATTGACGTCGTCATTCTGGAAGCCGGCGCCCGTCACGAATATGAAGACTTCACCAACAATGAATGGGACAGTTTCGGCCAGCTTGCCTGGGTCGACAAACGGACTACTTCCGGCGATTGGCGTGTCGCCAAGGATTTCCCCAACCTTCCCGCCTGGATCGTCAAATCCGTCGGCGGATCGACGACCCATTGGGCTGGTGCTTCGCTTCGCTTTCAGGACCATGAATTCAAGGCGCTGACCCACTACGGCAAAGTAAAAGGCGCAAGCCTGCTCGATTGGCCAATCACACTGGCAGAACTTGAACCTTATTACGCCAAAGCGGAAGACAAGATGGGCGTAACCCGCACCAATGGGATTGCAGGTCTGCCAGGCAACAATAATTTCAAAGTGCTCAAAGCTGGTGCCGACAAGCTTGGCTACAAGGAGTGCCATACGGGCAATATGGCTATCAATTCTGCCGAGCGCGACGATCGCATGTCCTGCCAGCAGACCGGATTCTGCTTCCAGGGCTGCAAGTGGGGTGCCAAGTGGTCGACGCTCTATACGGAAATTCCAAAGGGCGAAAAGACGGGCAAGCTTGAAGTTCGTCCGAACTCCATGGCCCAGAAGATCGAACACGACAAGAGCGGTAAGGTAACTGGCGTTCTCTACACGGATAAAGATGGCAAGCAGCAGTTGCAGAAGGCCCGTATCGTCGCCGTTGCCGGCAATTCGATCGAAAGCCCACGCCTATTGCTTAATTCCGAATCCAGCACGTTCCCCAATGGTCTTGCCAATTCATCCGGCCAGGTCGGCCGGAACTATATGCGCCATACGACCGGATCGGTATACGGCATATTCGAAAAGCCGGTGCACATGTATCGCGGCACGACAATGGCAGGTATTATTCGCGACGAGGCACGCCACGATCCTTCACGGGGATTTGTCGGTGGTTATGAAATGGAAACGCTGTCACTCGGGCTCCCGTTCATGGCAGCCTTTCTCGATCCCGGTGGTTGGGGACGCTCTTTCACTTCAGCGCTCGACCAATATGTGAATATGGCCGGTCTATGGATCGTTGGTGAAGACATGCCGCAGGAAGACAACCGGATCACCTTGCACAAGGGTGAGAAGGATCAGTACGGCCTCCCCATCGCCAATGTGAATTTCAGCGACCATAAGAACGATATAGCCATGCGGGATCATGCATACGAACAGGGCAAGGCTCTATACGAGGCCGTTGGCGCAACCCGCATCTTCCCGACGCCGCCTTACCCGTCAACGCATAATCTTGGAACAAATCGCATGAGCGAAAATGCCAAAGATGGGGTAGTGAACAAGCACGGCCAAAGCCACGACATCAAGAATCTGTTCGTCTCCGATGGCAGCCAGTTCACCACCGGTGGCGCGGAAAACCCGACGCTCACGATTGTCAGTCTTGCAATTCGACAAGCAGACTACATTGCCAAGGAGATGGCCGCGAAAACGATCTGATCCCGTAGAATTCTCCCGGCGGCATGACCGCTGAACCATACCATCGCATTCTGTGCGATAGTATGGTTCTCTATTGTCTAAAAGAGCTTGCCACCGTTCGGCACGGGTTTGCTGATTGCTGCAAGGACGACGGCACCTTCGTCATCTGGAAAACCCAGCGTCAACACTTCGGACATGAACGGCCCGATTTGGCGCGGCGGGAAATTGATCACGGCGATAACCTGTCGGCCGTTGAGATCTTCCAATGTGTAGTGCTTGGTGATTTGAGCTGATGATTTCTTGATCCCGATCTCGGGACCAAAATCGATCCTCAGCTTGAATGCGGGCTTGCGCGCTTCGGGAAATGTTTCGGCCTGAACGATAGTACCGACGCGGATATCCACTTTCTCGAAATCGTCAAAGGTAATTGTAGCCACGCTTGCAGTCCTGAATGATTGTCTCAGGCCGAGCCTACCGTCTCGAACAGTATACTGTCGAGCGATTCCCGGGCCGTCGAACCAGACCAGACAACGAACTGGAATGCCTGGAAATAGGTTTCGCAAGCGTCCAGCGCGCTGGAAAGCAGCACTTCGACCTGTTTGCTCGTGGGCTCTGCACCACCAGACAACAGCAGTGACTGACGATACATAACGGCACCCTCCTGCCGCCAAAGATCAAAATGTCCCATAAGAAGCTGTTCGTTGATCAACGACAGCAGGCGCATCACTTCATTGACCCGCGGCTCGCTAATCGCAATATCGAAAGCGCAGGCCAAATGGAGCGCCTCGAAATCTTCCATCCACGAGAAGGAAATCTGGTAGTCGGTCCAGCTACCCTCAACCGTTATGGCAATCTCGTCCTCTCCAGTGCGCTCGAAGGCCCACTCATTGGCGTGGGCCACATGCTCGATCACATCAACTGGATGTAAATCGCGCGCAATCTCTATTTCCAGAAGGCTCATTGCCATTACCTGCTAAATCGAATCTCGTATGAAGCTGCGGGAGCACAGCGAACCCACCCAGAAGACACCAAACGCATAGACCCAATGAACAGGCGGAACGCGCCAGCCGGGCCGCGGCAAACAAACCTTGTTAACCGCTGCATGATCGCCGAAACGAATCATGCTGTAATTTCAGTGTATTGATGCTGAGTCCGAGCGCCAGTCCCCTTTTGGTCGAATGGTGGAATGGGTGTGGACAGAAGTTCGGAAAAAGATTCACGAGCTGCCTTTAACTGACTCTAAGACAACGATTTTCGGCGATTTCCACCTGTTGATAAATACTTAAGATTTATTTTGGGGATAGGCCCAAGTAGCATCGAAATATCGGAAACCGACAACCTGTTCCCAATCTCTTTTCGTCGGCAAGCGACCAGCCAAGCGTCAAGCGCTCGTCATATCTCCGATATCCACATCATCTAGATTACCTGTATCATGCAACGCAACAGGAGGTGGACATGACAAGCGAGCCAAGTACCAAGGTAACCGCAACTCAGAAAAATGATGATGGACGGTGGTACTATGTGATTACCGTCAATCAAGAAGAGGGAAACAAGGTAGGCCCGTACGACACTCAGGAAGCGGCGATCGCTGCAGGCCAGCAAAAATTGGCGGAAGGTGGTAACGCCTGAGCACTGGAATCGAGACAAGGCTGGCAATTGCCGTTTGGATACCGAACAAGCTTCCGTGCTTGTTCGGTATCAGGCTTTCTTCGAACGACTACCGGAAGCCGCTGGCTTTTCAGGGGTGTCACTCGGCGCTTTACCCTTCTGGCCCACAAGCGCCTCCAGGGCCTCGATGCGTGCAAGCAGTGCAGTGTTTTCTGCCCTCGCCCGGATAGCCATTTCGCGCACAGCTTCAAAGTCTTCGCGCTGAACGACATCCATCGTGTTGAGCAACCGTTCGGCTTGACCGCGGAATGCGGTCTCGACTTCTCGCCGCACACCCTGAGCGGCACCCGCCGCATCGGTCACGAGCTTTGCCAGTTCATCAAGAACCCGGTTTGATCCATTGTTCATCGGCGGACACCTTTCTCGTTTCCCAATCAAATAATCGCCGCGCGGGGCGATTGCAAGCAAGTTGGCATTGGATCAGCCACGCGCAAATGTTACCGGCGGAGCAACTTGACGCTGTTCTTGCCCTCGCGCATGGTCCCGCCAAATTGAATCGCGACTATGGAGTTCCTTGTGAGCGAAATACTTCTACCGACATTTGCCGCGATCGCATTTCCCAACATCGATCCCGTAATATTTACCTTGGGTCCGCTATCGGTGCATTGGTATGGCCTCGGCTACGTGGCCGGCATTCTATTTTCCTGGTGGTACGCCAAGAAGCTGATCAGCAAGCCTCGGCTTTGGGCAAACAATACACCACCGATGAAGCCTGCGGACCTGGACGATTTCGTCCTGTGGGCAGCGCTCGGTGTCGTTCTCGGCGGGCGCATCGGCTATATATTGTTCTATGATTTTGCCCGTTATATCGCCCATCCGCTCGACATGTTCAAAGTCTGGGAAGGCGGCATGTCGTTCCATGGTGGCATGCTCGGCACTATTCTCGCCATGGTGCTCTTTGCCCGCTCACGCCGGATCAACGTCTACAGCATGCTCGATACAATTGCCGCAGGTGTGCCTGTTGGTCTCGGCCTTGTACGCGTTGCCAATTTCATCAACAGCGAATTATGGGGGCGCCCGACAGACGTACCATGGGGCATGATCTTCCCGACAGGCGGCCCGTTCGTGCGCCATCCGAGCCAGTTATACGAGGCAGGACTTGAGGGAATCATATTGTTCACAATTTTGGCTCTATTGATCTTCTACGGTCGCAAGCTGAAAAGCCCACGATTTATCGGCGGAACGTTCGTGATGCTCTACGGACTATCGCGTATTTTCGTCGAGTTTTTCCGGGAGCCGGACGCGCAACTTGGCTACCTTTATGGCGGCTGGCTAACGATGGGGATGGTGCTTTCCGTTCCCATGGTCCTCGTCGGGCTCGTGTTCATCTTGTCTGCCCGCAACCCTGAGGTGGCGACCGGACGATGAATCTCAAGCAACGCATTATCAGGCAAATCGAGGCCGATGGCCCGATCAGCGTTGCTGACTATATGGCCATGTGTCTGTTCGATCGAGACGCGGGGTACTACACAACGCGCGAACCATTCGGCAAAGACGGCGATTTCATCACGGCGCCCGAGGTTAGTCAGATGTTCGGTGAACTCGTCGGCGTCTGGTGTGTCGACACTTGGCAAGCGCTTGGGTCGCCCGACGATTTCGTTCTCTGCGAATTTGGGCCTGGACGCGGCACGCTTATGAACGATCTCATCCGTACGGCCGGCAAGATCGCACCGGGTTTTGTTGCAGCCGCTAAAATTCATATGATTGAAATCAGCGAGCGTTTGACTGAAATTCAGCAAAAGACGCTGGGGAAACACAGTAGTTCCATCGCCTGGAAAAAGAACTTTGACGATATAGCGTCAGGTCCGCTGATTACCGTCGCCAACGAGCTTTTCGATGCCATTCCCTCACGTCAATATGTGAAGACGAAAGGGCGTTTTGTTGAACGCGTACTCGCGCTCGACGCAGTGCAAAACCTTGTCTTTGCTGCCGGTTCCGGCTCGATTGATGCAACTCTGCTTCCGCCGGGTAGCGACATCGCACCGGAAGGGAGTATTTTCGAGATTGCTCCGGCCCGCAATGCCCTCATGCAGCAAATTGCAGCGCGCATTCATCGTGAGCGAGGTGCAGCGCTGTTGTTCGACTACGGACATTTGCAACAGGGCTTCGGCGATACGTTGCAAGCGCTCAGCCACCACAACTCTGTCGATGTCCTGCATATTCCCGGCGCAGCCGACCTAACCACCCATGTGGATTTTCATGCTCTTGCGCTGGCTGCACGCAGGGAAGGTTGCAAGACCAGTGCGATGACGCAAGGCGATTTTTTGCTGGCCATGGGCTTGCTTGATCGCGCCGGAGCCTTGGGCCAACACAAATCTGCGGAGCTCCAGGAACAAATTCGCCTCGACGTCGAACGGTTGGCGGACCCGGAACAGATGGGAACGTTGTTCAAGGTGCTGTGTGTGAGCGATCCGGCAACGCATGTTTTCCCATTCGAAGCGAAATGAATTCTGGCAATTGACTTCAATCGATTGCTCAACCACCATCCGCTCCCTTGAAAGGCATTCGGCATGATAACGTCAGACAAACCAGCACCGCTGCGTTCCTCCTTGCTGGGATCCCCTGAAAAAGACCGAATCGCTCATGGGTTCTTTACGCGTAAAGGCGGCGTGTCGGACGGCATTTATCGTGGCCTGAATGTGGGCAGCGGTTCAAACGACGATCAAGCTCGCGTCAAGGAAAATCGCAGGCGCGTGGCTGAATCGCTCGGAGCTGCCCTGTCACAGCTTGTCACCGTCCATCAGGTTCATTCATCTGATGTCATCACCGTTACGGCGCCGCTAAATGGGGAGAGGCCCAAAGCCGACGCTATTGTGACCGCCACTCCCGGCATTGTCATTGGCGCTCTTTCTGCCGATTGCGGTCCTATTCTTTTTGCTGACACCAAGGCGAAGGTAGTGGCCGCAGCGCATGCCGGGTGGCGCGGAGCCATCGACGGCATTCTCGAAAATACCGTTGACGCGATGATTGCACTGGGCGCACGTCGCGACCGGATCCAGGCTGTTCTCGGCCCAACAATCGGCCCCGATAATTACGAAGTGGGAGCAGAGTTCTATGAGCAGTTCGTCGGAACTGACCCCTCCTACCGGGCGTTTTTTCGCGATTCGGCCAATAGTGGTCACAAGATGTTCGACCTATGGGCCTTTATCACCACGCGGCTTGAACGTGCCGGGGTAGAAGCCTCGGGGCTTCAACAGTGCACCTACGCGGATGAGGAACAGTTTTTCTCCTACCGCCGGACGACCCACCGCAAGGAAGCTGATTACGGCCGGCAGATATCAGCTATTATGATCACGGAGTAAGAATATGGCCCTGCATTTCGAACCGGAAGAATTTGCTGCGCGCCGTGATCGGCTCATGATGGTGATGGCCGAGCAGAAGCTCGATGCGGTCTTGTTGTTTGCTCAAGAAAGCACGTACTGGCTCACCGGCTACGACACCTTTGGCTTCTGTTTCTTCCAATGCCTGGTCGTCAAGGCGGATGGCAGCAACGTGTTGATGACCCGTTCCGCCGATTTGAGACAAGCGCGGCAAACTTCGAACATCGAGAATATCCTCGTGTGGGCAGACCGAGACAACGCCAATCCCGCAGCCGATTTGCGCGAACTTCTCAATGATCTCGATCTGCTCGGTTGCCGTATTGGTATCGAATACCAGACCCATGGACTCACCGCTGCCAACGGTCGGAAGCTTGATGAACAACTCACAGCATTCGGGCAACTCGTCGACATATCAGGCATTGTCGACAAATTGCGCCTCCTCAAGAGCCCTGCCGAAATCGTCTATAGCCGCAAGGCGGCAGAACTCAGTGACGAAGCGCTCGACGCAGCGCTTAAACTTGTGAAAGCCGGCGCAGATGAAGGCGCTATACTTGCTGCCATGCAATCGGCAATTTTTGCAGGCGGCGGCGATTATCCGGCCAATGAGTTCATCATTGGCTCGGGTGAGGACGCGCTTCTCTGCCGTTACAAGTCCGGGCGACGCAAGCTTACCAAAAATGATCAACTGACTTTGGAATGGGCCGGCGTCTATCGTCACTACCACGCCCCCATGATGCGCACGATATTGACCGGCAAGGCATCGAAACGGCACCAGGAGCTTTATGACGCGGCACACGAAGCTCTTGAGGCTGTAGAAGCTGCGATGACGCCTGATTTCACTTTTGGCGATGTATTCGATGCTCACGCCAAGGTGATGGAGGCGCATGAATTGACCCGCCACCGTCTCAACGCCTGCGGCTATTCGGTTGGTGCCCGCTTCACACCTTCCTGGATGGACATGCCGATGTTTTATTCCGGGAATCCCGAACGTATCCAGCCCGATATGACCCTGTTTGCTCACATGATCATCATGGACTCCGAGAGCAATACGGCCATGACGCTGGGTCGTACCTATCTTACGACCAATGGTCAGGCGGAGCCGCTTTCCCGCCAATCTCTTGACTTGATCGTAAAATAAAACTTTTGTCTGTTTTTGCTTGTAGATGAGCACATTGGTGACTCATGACGGGGTTTGAGTAAATGAAGTCTCGCAATTCACTGAAATGTGTATTCGCAGTCGTGACCGGTTTCACTCTTGCAGCATGTAATAGTTCAGAATCCCCCATTGGCGTTACCAAAGCTGATCTACCGCCAGCGCAAGGAAGCCAGCCAGCAACGCCAGGTACTTCGGCAACCAGCACTACGGCGGTCGGCACAAACGCAGCAACGACGACACCGGGCGCCGTCCCCGTAACGACCCCAGCAACCTCGAACACAACCACAACGGCATCTGGAGCGACCCAGACCGGTGCGCCAGCCGCGCCCGGCGCACAGCGCACGGCAAAGTTGCGGTTTGCACCCATTGTCGGCGCACCTATCGCCGCGGCCACGCCGTTATCGCAACGTCTGTCCGCACTTGCCAAGGAAAAGGGCATCACGCTCGGCACGGCCGGCGACACAGACAACACACAAATCATGAAGGGCTACTTTTCTGCTCTCCCTGATGGCAACCAGACGACGATCATCTACGTATGGGATGTACTTGATCCAGCCGGCACACGCCTGCACCGGATACAGGGTCAAGAAAAGGTGCCTGGAGGAGGAACTGACCCGTGGAGTACCGTCCCCCCGAAGGTTATGGAAGGCATCGCTGACAAGGCTATCCAAGGTTATATGACATGGGTATCAGGTGCCAAGACGTGACATATTTACACGTTTAAGGCGATATTCTCGCTGAATTGTGTATGAATCCTGCCTGCCCGCTTGCAATGTGCGTCAGGGGCAGTAAAAGGCCCGCCATACCCTTTACTTTGGCTGCGCTCTGAAAAAGACGTGGAGAAAATACGGCATGAAACTCTTCGCGGGCAATTCCAATCGTGTTCTTGCCGAATCTGTTGCCAAATATCTCAATATTCCGCTTGGAAAAGCCAGTGTCCGCCGTTTCGCCGACCAAGAGATCTTCGTCGAGATTCAGGAAAACGTCCGCGGCGAAGACGTCTTCGTCATGCAGTCGACTTCTTTTCCGGCAAACGATCATTTGATGGAATTGCTGATCATGATCGATGCATTCCGCCGCTCGTCGGCAAAACGTATCACGGCTGTTCTTCCGTATTTCGGCTATGCCCGTCAAGATCGCAAGCCAGGTCCACGCACGCCGATTTCTGCAAAACTCGTGGCAAATCTGATCACCGAAGCTGGTGCAAACCGCGTCCTCACGCTTGATCTGCACGCGGGCCAGATTCAAGGCTTCTTCGATATCCCGACCGACAATCTCTACGCTGTTCCGGTCTTTGCCCGCGATGTCCGCGCACATTACGGCAAGTCGAATGTGATGGTCGTTTCCCCTGACGTCGGCGGTGTCGTACGTGCCCGGTCTCTGGCAAAACGCATCGATGCACAGCTCGCCATCGTCGACAAGCGGCGTGATCGACCGGGCGAGTCCGAAGTCATGAATGTCATCGGCGATGTGCGCGGCAAGGATTGCCTGCTGTTCGACGATATCGTCGATTCTGGCGGCACGCTATGCAACGCAGCCGAGGCACTCCTTGCAAAGGGTGCCACCAGCGTTACGGCCTATATTACTCACGGCGTACTGTCTGGCGGCGCTGCCGCCCGTATCGCCAGTTCCAAGCTTAAGGAATTGGTCATTACCGATTCCATTCAGCCAACCCCGGCCATTGAAGCCGCACCCAATATCCGGGTGCTGTCGATTTCCGATCTGATCGGTGAAGCCGTCTCGCGAACAGCCTCGGAAGAGTCCGTTTCCAGTCTTTTCGATTAATGCTCGAGAATTGCCTGCCGCTGCGCAAGCAACAAACTTGCACATCTGTCGCCTTTCCGTTATAGAGCCGCCATCCGCGTAGACACCCTTGGAGGCAACGCGGAATGAAGCGGTCATTTCATCCGGTTTCGGGTGAGCGTGCGACCGCTTCATGTTTTTTGAACAGCCATGCACTGGCCTCGAAAAACACTCCAGATTTGAACCTCGAAAGGAAATGCCATGAGCGAAGCATACGAGCTCAAGGCCGAGGCGCGCGAACGGGTTGGTAAGGGGTCCTCCCGGGAAATTCGCCGCAACGGTAAAGTGCCGGCCGTCATCTATGGTGACAAGCAGGCGCCAGTCTCGATTACCCTCGACTACAAGACGCTGTACTACAAGATTCACGGCGGCGGTTTCAAGACGACAATTGCCAACATCCTTCTGGATGGCAAGTCGATTCAGGTCCTTCCTAAGGACTTCCAGCTTGATCCTGTCAGTGACAAGCCAGTACACGTCGACTTCCTGCGCGTATCGGCCAAGTCCATGGTGAACGTGCATGTGCCGATTCACTTCCTTCACGAGGAAGCCTCGCCTGGCATCAAGCGCGGCGGCGTACTCAATATCGTTCGTCACGATATTGAACTTCATGCCTCGGCCAACGCTATTCCAGATGCGATTGAAATCGACCTCACTGGTACGCAGATCGGCGACTCGATCCATATTTCTGCTGTTACCCTGCCCAAGGGAGTGACATCGGTTATTCATGATCGCGACTTCACCATCGCAACGATTGCAGCCCCGGCTGTTCTCGCCGCTGAGGAAGAAACGACCGAAGCCGCAGCAGCAGAACCCACTGAAACGGAAGAAAAAGAAGACGAGTAATCGTCTTGTTTATTGGGAGCTAGGCACGTGCTGCTCATCGCAGGTCTTGGCAATCCGGGCTCCCAATATGCTGCCAACCGGCACAACATTGGTTTTATGGCGGCGGATGAAATACACCGCCGCCATGGTTTTTCTCCTTGGACCAAGAAGTTTCAGGCGCTCATCGCCGATGGCATCATCGAAGGCGAAAAGACTATCCTGATCAAACCCCAGACATTCATGAACTTGTCCGGCCAAGCCATTGGCGAAGCGATGCGTTTCTACAAACTGGCTTTAAGCGATCTCGTCGTCATCTACGACGAGCTTGATCTGGCCGCCGGCAAAGTACGTGTGAAGACCGGTGGCGGCTCAGGTGGTCACAATGGCATCAAATCCATCGATGCACACTGTGGCAAGGATTATCGCCGCGTGCGCCTCGGTATTGGTCATCCCGGCGTTAAAGAAATGGTTAGCAATCATGTGCTCGGCAACTTTGCCAAGGCAGACGGTGAATGGGTCAAACCATTGCTCGATGCGATTGCTACGAATGCTGGTTTACTCGCCAAAAAGGACGATGCCGGTTTTATGAACCGCGTTTCTCTGGCTCTTGGCGGAGGTAGCAAGATTGAGCGGGAAACTGGAGAAAAGCCGATTGCAAAATCCGTCGGCCAAAGTCATATCCGGCAAGCTCGCCAGCAAAAGCCTGCTGTGAACATTCCAAAATCTGGCCCCATGGCGGATATGCTGAACAAGCTCTTCGGCAAGAAAGAATAAGGATAGCGAATTATGGGTTTCAAATGCGGCATTGTTGGTCTGCCTAATGTCGGCAAGTCGACACTTTTCAACGCGCTGACCAAGACAGCAGCTGCCCAGGCTGCGAACTATCCGTTCTGCACGATCGAGCCCAACACGGGCGAAGTTGCGGTACCCGATCCGCGCCTGCAGGCAATCGCCAAGATCGGTAAATCGGCAAATATCGTGCCGACTCGCATCAGCTTCGTTGACATTGCTGGCCTCGTGCGTGGTGCGTCGAAGGGCGAGGGTCTCGGTAACCAGTTCTTGGCCAATATTCGCGAAGTCGACGCAATCGTCCATGTGCTGCGCTGTTTCGAGGACGACGATATCACCCACGTTGAGGGACGCATCGACCCTGTGTCCGATGCCGAGACGGTTGAGACAGAGCTGATGCTTTCGGACCTCGAAAGCCTTGAGCGTCGTATCCTTCAGTTCCGCAAGCGAGCGAGCAGCAAGGACAAGGAGGCACTGACCGTTCTGCCCGTCATGGAGCAGGCACTGGCGCTCTTGCAAGAAGGCCAGCCGGTTCGCTTCATGTTGAATGGTATTGCCTCAGAAGACCTGATCATCCTTCAAGGATTGAACCTCCTGACATCAAAGCCAGTGCTCTATGTCTGCAATGTTGGCGAAGAAGATGCAGCCACAGGCAATGAGTATACGGAAGCCGTCGAGGAGATGGCTACGGGCCAAGGCGCTGAAACAGTTACTATTTCTGCAGCCATCGAAGCGGAAGTAGCGCAATTGCCGGAGGAGGAAGCGAAGGAATATCTCGACGCCATGAATCTTGATGAGCCGGGCCTCGACCGTCTCATACAGGCCGGCTACAAACTCCTTCACCTCATCACCTATTTCACGGTTGGGCCGAAGGAAGCCCGCGCATGGACGGTTCACCGCGGCTCGAAAGCACCGCAAGCGGCCGGTGTCATCCATACGGATTTCGAACGGGGCTTCATTCGTGCCCAGACGATCGCCTATAATGATTTCGTTTCCCTCGGTGGCGAGGTGCCGGCAAAGGAAGCCGGCAAGGCGCGCGATGAAGGCAAGGAGTATATCGTGCAGGATGGCGACATCATGCTGTTCAGGTTCAACACGTAAACTTCAGGCAGAAGATGAGCGAATACTCTCCGCGATACGCATATGAGGATTTCACGATTGGCAGCGAATGGCCACTCGGATCAAAAATCGTAACGGCAGAGGAAATTATCGAATTCGCCAGCCAGTTCGACCCGCAGCCTTTTCATCTCGACGAGGCGGCAGGCAAGGCGAGCATCCTTGGGGGCTTGGCTGCGTCGGGCTGGCATACGGTCTCGATGTTCATGCGTATGCTTTGCGACGCGTATCTTCTCGATTCCACCTCGCAAGGCGCTCCAGGAATTGACTATGTGAAGTGGACGCAGCCGGTTCTAGCTGGCGACACACTAACTGGAAAGACTACCATTCTCGACCGGCGCGTATCGAATTCGAAGCCCTCTTTAGGCTTCGTCAAGCTACACCATTCGGTCTTCAACCAGGATGGTCTGGTTGTTTGCGAGCTGGAACATACCGCAATGTTCTCTCTAAGGGAGCCGGCCAAATGAACAGGATAGCACAGTTGGCAGGCGTCGAACGCGACCTAGGGACTTATACGTTCGAGGCGGATGAAATCATTTCATTCGCGGCCAAGTATGATCCCCAGCGTTTCCACGTTGATCCGGAAGCTGCCAAGAAAAGCAACTTTGGCGGGCTCTGCGCTTCTGGTTGGCATACCACCGCCGTTTGGATGCGGTTGAACGTCAAGGACATCATGAGCGAGGTTAAATCGGCAATCGCGCGCGGCGAACAGCCCCCACAATTCGGCCCCTCGCCTGGCCTTGAAAATCTTAAATGGCTGCGGCCGGTCTATGCCGGAGATACGATCCGCTTCACACGAACAATCAACAGTATTCGCGCTCTGAAATCGCGTCCCGGCTGGTCGATGATGCAGATGTCGTCCGCCGCCTATAACCAGGCGGGCGATAAAGTACTCGAATTCGACAGCGCTGCGCTCATAGCCCTGCCTGAATAGCTTCAGTGCCCTTCGAAGGCGATCAATGTCCTGACGTTGACGCCAAGAGCTTCGAGCTTCCTGCGCCCGCCGAGATCCGGCAAATCGATGATGAAACAGGCGCTGAGAATATCAGCGCCCATTTGCTGCAATAGCTTCACAGCGGCTTCAGCGGTGCCCCCGGTGGCGATCAAATCATCAACGAGTATGACCTTATCACCCGGCACGATCGCGTCGCGATGCATTTCCATCTCGTCGACGCCATATTCGAGGCTATAGGCGATACGTACTGTGTCGTGCGGCAGCTTACCCTTCTTGCGAATGGTCACGAAGCCGGAAGAAAGCTGGTGTGCCATCGCGCCGCCGATAATGAAGCCCCGCGCCTCGATGCCGGCCACCTGGTCGACCTTGCCACCGGCGTAGGGATGGACGAGTTCATCCACAGCTCGCCGGAACGCACGCGCATTACCAAGCAATGTGGTGATATCGCGGAACATCACCCCGGGCTTCGGATAGTCAGGAATGCTGCGGATGGCCTCGACCAGCGTCTGCTTCAGTGTTGAATCCATCGTGTATTCCTCGCGCTGTCCGCAGCGTGCAGACTCTACTGACCTGCACTCAAAAGAAAAGGGCGCAGCGCGCCCTTTCAGAATCCATTATACCATCGCTCAATGTTCGACGTCAGCCCAAATCCTGCGTTTCGCCACGTAGACCAGACCGGCGAAGAGAACGAGGAAGACCATAACGCGGAAACCGGTCTTCTTGCGCTCTTCCAAATGCGGTTCTGCAGCCCACATCAGGAAGGCTGCAATATCCTGTGAATATTGAGACAGGGTCTGCGGTGCGCCATCATCATAGGTCACCTGGCCATCCTGCAGCGGCTGTGCCATCGCAAGCGACTTCGCGGAGATAAAGTGGGGATTGTAGTGCGTGCCCTCGGGTATCTGCATACCTTCCGGCGGCGTTTCACCATAGCCGGTAAGCAGGGCGTGAATGTAATCCGGACCACCTTCCTGATACTGTGTAGCGATATCGAACACGAAGCGCGGGAAACCGCGTTCTACCGCACGCGCCTTGGCAATCAACGAGAAATCGGGTGGCGCAGCACCATTATTGGCAGCAGCGGCAGCCTGAGCATTAGGAAAAGGTGACGGGAAGTAATCGGAGGGCAATGCCTTGCGGGTGAACATCTCACCTTCGGCATTAGGGCCATCCTGCACTTCGTATTCCGCGGCAAACGCCTTTACCTGTGCTTCCGTATAACCCAGTTCTTCCAGCGAGCGGAAAGCAACCAGGTGCATGGAATGGCAAGCTGAGCACACTTCCTTGTAGATCTTCAGGCCGCGCTGCAACTGCTGCTTGTCATAGTGACCGAACGGACCAGCAAAGGACCAGTTCACCTCAGCTGGCTCCTTGATCGGGAAGTGCGTTGGTTCAGCCGCATTGTGGGCTTCTTCGGCGGCATTGGCGGTGCCGAATGCAAGCATGGTACCAAGACCGGCAGCTGCGAGACCAAGGACGATTTTTTTCATGTTTGAGCCCTTCACGATTCTCAAGCCCTGGTTTCCGGAGCGGCAGCGACACCAGCCGGCTGGCCACCACTGGTTTTCGCCAGCACGGCTTCGGTAATCGAATTCGGCAACCGACGCGGCGTCTCGATCAGGCCAAGCAAGGGCATGATAACGATGAAGAAGCCGAAGTAATAAGCCGTTCCGAACTGCGAAAACAGCGTGTACAAGCCTTCAGCCGGGCGAGATCCGAGCCAGCCAAGCATGATTGCGTTGGCAATGAACAACCAAAAGAAGAGCTTGTACCAAGGACGGTAGACAGCCGAACGAACCTTCGATGTGTCGAGCCAGGGTACGACGAACAGGATGGCGATCGAGCCGAACATGGTCAGGACGCCACCGAGCTTGGAATTGATCGGTCCAATATTGAAGGTAATGGCACGCAGCATGGCGTAGAATGGCAGGAAGTACCATTCCGGAACGATGTGGGCCGGTGTCTTCAATGAGTCGGCCTGAATGTAGTTGTCCGGGTGACCCATAAAATTCGGCAGATAGAAGACGAAATACGCGAAAAGGATCAGGAACAACACCAGTCCGAATGCATCCTTGACCGTCGCATAGGGGGTGAAGGCAACTGTATCTGTCTTCGATTTGACTTCGATGCCGGTCGGATTCGTTTGTCCGGCAACATGCAATGCCCAAACATGCAGAACGACGACGCCCGCAATCATGAACGGCAAGAGATAGTGCAGTGAGAAGAACCGATTGAGCGTGGGATTATCGACGGCAAAACCACCGAGCAACAACTGCTGGATCGGATCGCCAATGATGGGGAATGCCGTGAAGAAGCCCGTAATAACGGTAGCACCCCAGAAGGACATCTGTCCCCATGGCAACACGTATCCCATGAAGGCGGTCGCCATCATTAAGAGAAGAATGATTACGCCGAGAATCCACAGAAGCTCGCGCGGCGCTTTGTAGGAGCCGTAGTAAAGCCCGCGGAATATATGCACGTAGACAGCGAGGAAGAACATCGATGCGCCGTTGGAGTGTAGATAGCGCAGGAGCCAACCGGAATTGACGTCGCGCATGATCTTTTCAACGGAGTTGAAGGCGAGGCCCGTGTCGGCGGCGTAGTGCATTGCCAGAACAACTCCGGTCAAGATTTGCGAGACCAGCATGATCGCCAATATGCCGCCGAATGCATAGGCATAGTTCAGATTGCGTGGCACCGGATAGGCGACGAAAGAATCATAGACCAAACGCGGCAATGGTAGTCGCGCGTCGATCCATTTCTCGATGCCAGTGCTCGGCGTATAGGATGAATGTCCACCGCTCATGTCGTGTCTCCCCGTGGAACCTTAGCCGATCTTGATGACGGTGTCGGAAGTGAAAGTAAGTGGCGGGACTGGTAGATTTTCCGGCGCCGGGCCCGAACGAATGCGTCCGGCGGTATCGTATACCGAACCATGGCAAGGGCAGAACCAGCCGCCGAAATCGCCCTGCTGACCAAGCGGGATGCAACCGAGGTGGGTGCAAACACCGATCATTACCAGCCAGTTTTCCTTGTCCTTGGCAGCGGCACGGTCCGCATCCGTTGCCTGCGCATCGCTTGGCAGATTGGCGTTGCGCGCAATCGGATCCTTCAGCTGGCTCAACTGGGTGTTTTTTGAATCGGCGATTTCCTGCGGCGTCCGGTTGCGAATGAAGACCGGCTTGCCACGCCATTTGACAGTCAAAGACATGCCTGGCTGAACAGCTGAAACGTCAACTTCGATGGACGAGACTGCCAGCGTTGATGCGTCCGGTCTCATCTGATCAATGAAGGGCCAAGCAAAGGCGCCCGCTCCGACCACACCGGCCATACCTGTCGCAATATAGAGGAAGTCACGCCGTGTCGGCTCGGTCGTATCGTGTGCGCTCACGGGGCCTGTTCCTTTCCGAATAACAACGCAGCGGGAGAGTCCACATCGTCAGCACAATAGAAGACTGGCCCAAGAGCTGAGCCATGAGGAATCCCCAACATATGGCGTGGTTTCTAAGCATGTCGCTTGAGCTTGTCCAGTGAGACAGCGTCACAAGGGCAGGATGTCGCAGGGATAGACCTTGATCCCATTCATACCCTGCAAAGACTCCTGATTGCCTCGTTCAAGCCCGGCAGAAATGCTGCCGGCTACGATGAGATCACCTTGGCCGATTCTATCTTCGATCGCATTATTCCGCAGCTTCCTGATCGTCGAGCCCAAGGAAACCGCCTGATTGACGTGCCCACAATCCGGCGTAGATACGGTTGGCCGCAATCAGCTGTTCATGACTGCCGCTTTCGACAATTTGTCCCTTGTCCAAAACGATAAGCCGGTCGAGCGCCGCAATGGTCGACAGCCGGTGCGCGATGGCAATAACCGTCTTCCCTTGCATCAGCCGATAGAGGTTGTCCTGTATCGCCGCTTCCACTTCCGAATCGAGCGCCGAAGTCGCTTCATCCATGATGAGAATAGGAGCATCTTTCAACATCACGCGTGCAATGGCGATACGCTGGCGCTGCCCGCCGGAAAGCTTGACCCCGCGCTCGCCGACATGGGCGTCGAAACCGCGCCGGCCTTTAGGATCCGATAGGTCCTCGATAAAGCTATCGGCCTGGGCATTTTTCACAGCCTGAAGCATCATCTCTTCCGACGCATCGGGGCGACCGTAAAGAACGTTATCCCGAACCGAGCGATGCAAAAGTGATGTGTCCTGCGTCACCATCCCTATTTGTGCACGTAGGGAGTCTTGCGACACCTTGGATATATCTTGGCCGTCGATAAGAATCCGGCCGCTTTCCAGATCGTAAAATCGCAACAGCAGATTGACGAGTGTCGACTTGCCGGCACCGGATCGTCCGACAAGGCCGATCTTTTCGCCAGGACGTATATCCAGAGATAGACGATCTATGATGCCTGCGCCTTTTCCGTAGTGGAAGCCGATCGAATCGAAGCTTATCGCCCCTGCAGTGACTTCGAGTTCCGGCGCGTTGGGGACATCGGGTACAAGTCGTGGCAGAGAAATGGACGTGATGCCGTCTTCGACAGTGCCGATATTTTCAAACAACGCTGACATTTCCCACATGATCCACTGCGACATGCCGTTAAGGCGGAGCACAAGACCAATACCCACGGCGACTGCGCCGACGGAGATCGCCGATCCGAGCCACAGCCAGATGGCAATCGCGCCTACTGAGAAGAGCAGCAGGCAATTCATCGCATAAAGCGAGAAATGAAAACTGGTCACCAGCCGCATCTGCCCGTGGACCGTATTTAGAAAGTTCTCCAATCCCTCGCGTGCATAACTCTCCTCGCGCTTCGAATGAGAGAAGAGCTTTACCGTGGCGATATTTGTATAGCTGTCGACGATCCGTCCGGTCATCGTCGAACGTGCATCAGCCTGTCGCTCGGAAATGACGCGGATTTTCGGAATGAAATAGCGAAGCAGTCCGACATAAATAGCGAGCCAGACAAGGAAGGGCAGCATCAGCCGCAAATCCGCTGCTGCCGCGATGATCAATGTTCCGGTGAAATAGACGATGACATAGTTTAGCACGTCAAGCAGCTTCATCACCGTTTCGCGCACGGCAAGCGAGGTCTGCATAAGCTTTGTGGAAACTCGCCCGGCAAACTCGTCCTGGAAGAAAGTCATCGATTGGCGAATGAGATAGCGATGCACCATCCAGCGGATGCGCATGGGATAATTGCCGAGCAAGGTCTGATGGATGATGAGCGAATCCACCAATACGATGCCGGGCATGACGATCAACACGACACCGGCTATCAGCGCGAGCTTCCACCCCTCATCGGAAAGGAAGGTTTCGCGCGAATGATTGGACAGCCAATCGACGATATTACCCATGAAAGCAAACATGGACACTTCGAGCACAGCAATCAGCGCTGTGCACACAGCCATGACGGCAATCCATGGCCAAGCGCCTTGGGTATAATGCAGGCAAAACGCGACGAGCGATTTCGGCGGCTCAGCAGGTTCGGCCGCGGGAAATGGTTCGAGCCTCTCTTCAAACCAGCGAAACATTGTTAAACCTCATTCATCGTCATTCTACGCCGACTCATGGAAGGCATCTCGTTGACCGAAGCATACACCGACTTACGCATTGCACTCTACCAACCAGATATACCTGGTAACGCTGGGACTATTCTGCGTATGGCAGCATGTTTTGGCGTCGCCGTTGATATCATCGAGCCTGCCGGATTCGATATTTCCGATCGTGCGCTGAAACGCGCCGGAATGGACTACCTCGAACAAGCTGCCCTGACACGTCATCCCGATTGGACACAGTTTCAGGAATGGCGGCTTCGTAAAAAACGCCGGGTTCTGCTTTTTTCGACCAAGGCGGCTGAGCCTTATACTCGTTTTCGTTTCACACCGGGTGATATTCTAATGTTTGGCCGTGAATCTGCCGGTGTTCCCAATGAGGTTCACCAGGCTGCCGACGCCAGACTCATCATTCCAATGGTGTCTGGCGCCCGCTCGCTCAATCTGGCGCTCTCCGCAGCGATCGCAACGGCCGAAGCGCAACGACAATTTTCTTTGCTTCGCTAATAAACCGCCGGCCGACCCGGCCGGCGAATTTGCCATCAACTGTTCTGGTCAGTCGATCTGGGTGGACTTGCCGCCTTCCCATTTGTAGAAGACGAACGCAGGCGTGTTCAGATCTCCGGTGCTGGAATAGCTGAGATCACCGGCTACCGTCGGGAACGCTTCACCCGACTTTATCTTTGCCGCAACCTCGGATGGTTCAGCAGACCCAGCCTTTTCAATACCTCCGGCGATCACTTGCAATGCGGCATACGCGTTGAGTGTGAATGCTTCAGCCGGAATGTTTTTGGCCTGAAGTGCTTCCACAACCTTTGCCGCGGCGGGGTTCTTGGTTGGATCGGCACTGTTCGTGAACAGCGTACCCGCTGCTGCATCGCCGCCAATTGCCCAATATTCAGTGTTCGACAAGCCATCGGGGCCGATGATCTGAGCCTTGATCCCCTGATCGTTCAACTGGCGGGCGATAAGACCACCCTCCGCATGATAACCGCCGAAGTAGATCACGTCGGCTTTTTCAGACTTGATGCGGGTGATGAGCGCGCTGTAGTCCTTTTCGCCGGCATTGATACCTTCGAAGACGACTTCCGTAACACCGCCCTTGTTGAGTACGGCCTTCAGGCCGTTTGCGATACCGGTACCGTACGGCGTTTTGTCGTAGACGATGGCGATGCGCTTGTCCTTGAACTTGTCCAGCATGTACTTGCCGGCGACATCGGCTTGCTGGTCATCGCGGCCGCAGGTGCGAAACACTGTTTCGAGACCGCGCGTAGTGAGATCGGGAGTGGTGGCCGTAGGCGTGACCATGACGATACCGTTTTCGGCCAGAACATCCGATACGGGCATCGCAACGCCGGATGTCACTGGGCCCACGACGAACTTGATGCCCTCCCCAACGACCTGGTTGGCAACCGATACACCCTGCTTGGGTTCGCCGGCATCGTCGAAGATCTTCGTTACGATCTTTTCGCCCTTGATGCCGCCTGCCGCGTTGATGGCTTCGGCAGCACTCTCGACGCCGTTCTTTACCTGCAAGCCATAAGCCGCGACGGGGCCGGTTACAGGTGCGATAATTCCGACGACGATGTCGGCTTTGGCAAACGACGTCATCGCCATAACAGCGGCCAACGCCACGCCAGAGATCAACGATAAGCGCATTATTTCCTCCTTGGATTTTCTTATGCGTCCGGAAGATTCTCCGGTGCTGGCAGAGTTCTACTGTCTTTGGAAATGGCTGTCAGCTACGATCACTCGAAATTCTGCATAAATGGAAGAAAACCTAAAGAATTTTCAAAAACTGGGACCGTTTTCGGCCAAAACGATCAAATATTTGAAAAAGAACATCAATTTTATTGTTGAATCGAGGATTTTTCCTATTTTCAATCCGCGTTCGGCAAGCGGCGCATCGTGAATTCAATGATGTCGCCAGGGCGCTCGTACCAGCTTTCAATTTCAGTCCAATACGCGGCCTTCGGATACTGCTCGAACCATTCGCGTGCCTTTTCGCGTGCTGCCAGACGCGGCAGTTTAAAACTCTCGCGAACAAATGCACCGCGTTGCTGGCTGGGAGCTTCGCGGCTTTCCTTCAGTCTCTTTCGCAAACCGTCAAGCGGCGGTTTTGGATATTGCGATCGGGGCGCTTTGGAGACCATCTCGTATCCCTCACTGAACCCTACAATCATGAGAGTAGGTGCAGCAAAGCCGGAAAACGAGTCATTTTTTTATGGATAGGCTGAATGAACGGCAGCAACTTCCTTTTGGCTTCAAGTGGATGTGATAATGTCCAGGCGAAAAAGGATTCTTTGCCATGGACCGTCCAGATATCCCCGCCGTACTTCCCGAAGCGCTCGATGAAAAGAAAGCTGAGGCGACCGCTTGGTTTATGGAATTGCGCGACAAGATTTGCGCGAGTTTCGAGCAGTTGGAAGACGAACTGGACGGACCGCTCTCGGACCGCACGCCGGGTCGCTTCAAGCAGACCCCATGGCAACGCGATGATGGCAAGGGCGGCGGCGGCGTTATGTCGGTCATGCACGGCCGCGTCTTCGAAAAAGTTGGCGTCCACACCTCGACCGTCCATGGCGAGTTTTCGCAGGAGTTTCGCAAGCAGATACCCGGAGCTGATGAAGATCCTCGTTTTTGGGCGTCGGGAATCTCGTTGATCGCACATCCCCAAAGTCCTTTTGTCCCTGCAGTACATATGAACACGCGCATGGTTGTAACGACGAGACAATGGTTCGGCGGTGGTGCTGATCTCACGCCGGTTCTTGACCGCAAGCGAACACAGGACGATCCGGATACACTCGCGTTCCACAAGGCAATGAAATTCGTTTGCGACAAGCATTCAGCCGTCGCCGATCATGAGAAATTCAAGACATGGTGCGACGAGTACTTTTATCTTCCTCATCGCAAGGAGCCGCGCGGAACCGGTGGTATTTTCTACGACTGGCTACACTCCTCCGAAGAAAATGGCGGCTATACGGCCGATTTCAATTTCACGCGTGACGTAGGCCGCGCCTTTTCCGTGGTCTATCCTTATCTGGTGCGGCAGAATTTCAATCACGACTGGACGGATGCCGACCGTCAGGAACAACTTGTCCGCCGTGGCCGCTATGTCGAATTCAATCTGCTCTATGATCGCGGCACGATCTTCGGCTTGAAGACCGGCGGGAATGTCGATTCAATTCTCTCGTCGATGCCGCCTACAGTCAAATGGCCGTGACCTAGATATTTAGGGGATCAATCCGCCGCTTCATGCGTTATGCTAACCGCTGGTGCGGCAAAAGGGGCCGCGCTTTGTGGACAGAGCCGTATTTCTGCGAGCTTACGACAGGGAGAGTAGCCATGAAAGAACTTCATTGCATTGTTCCCGGTTGCCAGTGGCATACACGTCACGACACCGAAGCTGAAATCATTCGCCGCACTACTGAGCATTTGCGTGAAACCCACGGTGAAACCGTTATTCGTGAATCAATGCTCGAAACTATCAAGGCGAATATCCAGCCGTCGAAAGGCCAGGCAGCCTGATCAAGCTTTTCCTGCATATTCAGGAATTTTGGCAAGTAATGTATCGCGCTCGAGGGTAAAGCCAGATTTGATCCAGTCGTCCTCTAGCGCGCGCTGGACCTTGCCGATTTCCGGTCCTTTTTCGAGACCCGCAGCGAGCAGATCGCCGCCGGATACAGGAAACTTCGGCCGCTCGTAGCTATCGAGATATTCGAGCAATTTGGATAGATGCCCGGCCCTCATCATCGCAGCGTTATCGTTGATCGCCTCCGCACGCGCTGAAACCAGGGCCAGACTGAGTCGATCACGCATGCCTTGCTGATCGCTGCGATAGAGTTGTTTCGCAAATCCGCTCTCAGAAATCTCGGGTTGCGGCATTGCGGTTTCAGCCCAAGCCTCCAGCCGTGCTCGCTCACTGTTGGAAAGTTTCAGCCGCGACGCCATTTCGGCAATGCGCCCGGTGTGCGGCGGTATCATACTTGCCAGACGCAAGAGCGGATCGATCTCCCAATTCAAGTCCTGCTCGGTCTTCACGAGAGAGTGGATTGTATCGATGCCCCACTTCTCACTTTCGGGCAGAACTGCCGTCAGGATGCCGGCTTGCCGCATCCATAACAATGCGCGCGAGGGATCGGGCGCACTCAGCAATCTCTTGAGCTCTGACCAGATGCGTTCAGCCGAGAGCCGCGTCAGTCCATCTTTCAGACGTGCACAAGCCTTCAATCCTTCGCTTTCGGGCCTGCCTTTGCCGTACCAGGCGAAGAATCTGAAAAACCGTAATATACGCAGATAGTCCTCACGGATACGCTGCTCCGGATCTCCGATAAAGCGCAGCGTGCGGCTTTCGACATCCGCAAGACCACCAACAAGATCGACGACGGTACCATCCGCCTCGACATATAGGGCATTCATGGTGAAGTCGCGCCGGTTTGCGTCCACCTGCCAGTCGCGGCCATAGGCAACTTCAGCATGCCGTCCGTCTGTCTCGACATCAGCGCGCAAAGTCGTCACTTCGAACGGTCTGCCATGCGCAATGACCGTGATCGTGCCATGGTCTATGCCGGTCGGAACAGCCTTCAGTCCCGCATTGATCGCACGCTGCATAGTCTCCTCCGGCAAGCAGGTCGTCGCGATATCAATATCGCTAACCTTTTCACCCAGAAGCGTATTCCTTGGCGCACCGCCGACAACGCGCGCAGCCTCGCCATCCGCGGCAAGTACGGCGAGAAGCTTTTGCAAGGACTCGTCTTTGAGCCACGAAGCATTGTCGGCAATGGAAACAGTCTCGCTCAAGAATAGAGCCTCTCATAAAGTGTCCGGATGATGCCCGCAGTTACGCCCCAGATGAAGCGGTCGCCGAATGGCATCGTATAGTAGAACCGTTCCTTTTCCTGCCATATCCGGCTTTCGCGACGATGATTGCCGGGATCCATCAGGAAAGACAAAGGCACCTCGAACACGTCAGCAACTTCAGCGGGGTTCGGTGTGAGTTCAAATGGTGGATGGACCAGCCCTAGTACCGGCGTGATCGAATAGCCGGTCGTGGTCAAGTATCGAGGCAGCCGCCCGATGACCTCCACATGGCGACCCTCAAGCCCGATTTCCTCATGCGCCTCGCGTAGCGCCGCCTTCTCCGGCTCGTAGTCGTCTTCCGGATCAATCGCCCCACCGGGAAAAGCGACCTGCCCCGAATGTTTGCGCATATTGGCGTTGCGCAGGGTGAGGAGCACGCTTGCCTCATCGCCACGATCCACAATCGGCACAAGGACAGCAGCGTCGCGCAGGGGATTTGCTGCGATCAAAGCATCGAGTTCAGGATTGAGCAAATGATCGCCGTGATCCCGATCCAAGGGTTCACTGCCCTTGAGCGCCACACGTTGCGAGAATGCCCGGGCGGAAAAACCCTCATGCAGCGACTTGGTCAGACTCATTGGCTCAGCTTTTCCAGTTCACCTGACGGCATGATTGGGAACACACTTCCCTTTGATCGTACCGCGAACATAGGCTTTCCGTCGATGATGAGTTCCTCCCCATGGCTGACCAGCTCATACATCACTGGCCGTGCGAGAAGCGCCTCGAGACGGCCTCGCACCAAGAGGTAAGGCTTTAGTCCACCGTTGACCTTATCGATTACAAACCGCAACGGATTGCCAGCGCTCACCTCGACGATATCACCAACATTTGTGCGCAGCGTCATGACTCGCGCATCCCCTTCGCCTGCCACATCGAGTTCAACTGCCAGAAAAGGTGCATCCTCAACGCGGATTCCCACCTTTTCGACTGGCGTCACGAGATAGGTCCGCCCATCCGCGTCCTTGCGCAGGACCGTGGAGAAAAGGCGCACAAGCGGCTGTCGACCAATCGGAGTGCCCATATAGAACCAGGTACCATCGGCCTTGATCTCCATATCGAGATCACCGCAAAAATCGGGATTCCATTTGTCGACCGGCGGCAGGCCCTTGCCCGGTGCAGCGGCACGCGAGATCAGCGCTTCGAGCCCTGCCGTATCCCGTAGAGTGTCCTCTGATCCTGCCATGGCCTGCCTTTTTTCCATATACGTCACGAAATAGTCAACGTTGGACCGCTTGTCAGCATGTCATAGTGACTTAGAGTCGTTTTACGTTAGAGTCATTTAAGAGAGACTCTGTGCAGATACCAGCGGTGAGGTGACCCATGACCATGATTAAACCTGAGGTACCGTCCGATCCCAAGGCTATGATTGCCGAGGCTGAGAAAGCGCTGGCAGACATCGCAAGGATAAAGACGGGCATTGGCACCGTCATCTTTGGACAGGAAAGCGTCATCGAGCGAACGTTGGTCGCGCTGCTTGCGGGCGGACACGCGCTTCTTGTCGGCGTCCCGGGCTTGGCGAAGACAAAGCTGGTGGAAACACTGGGTACAGTTCTCGGTCTCGATGATCGCCGCGTTCAATTCACGCCGGACCTTATGCCTTCGGATATCCTTGGCTCTGAAGTCATGGAACAGGATGACAATGGCAAACGTTATTTCCGCTATGTCAGAGGCCCTATTTTTGCTCAGTTGCTTATGGCCGACGAAATAAATCGCGCTTCACCTCGCACACAGTCGGCGCTCCTGCAGGCCATGCAGGAATACCACGTTACGATTGCAGGCGAGCGGCATGACTTGCCACAGCCGTTTCATGTATTGGCAACGCAGAACCCGCTTGAACAGGAAGGGACCTATCCCCTGCCGGAGGCGCAGCTCGACCGGTTTTTGATGCAGATTGACATTCTCTACCCGGAACTCGAGGCAGAACGTAGGGTCCTTCTGGAGACCACCGGTACTTCAGACGCCAGAGCGGAAAAGACAATCGATGCTGAGCGTCTGCGCGACATGCAGCACCTGATCCGTCGTATGCCGGTACCGGAGGGTGTTGTCGATGCTATTCTCAAGCTTGTTCGCTCCGCTCGTCCAGGAGCTGACAACGACATTGCAAAAAAATTCATCTCATGGGGCCCTGGTCCTCGCGCCAGCCAGGCCTTGATGCTCTGCGCCCGGGCACGCGCGCTCTATGACGGCCGGCTCGCCCCGTCGGTGGACGACGTGAAGGCCCTCGCCGAGCCGGTATTGCAGCACCGGATGGCACTGACATTCGCTGCGCGCGCCGATGGTATGAATGTACGCGATGTTATTGGCAACCTTACAAAAGTTGCTTTCTGATGGCAGCAATTGGCGCGCAGGTAACACGGGCTGACACAGGGGATGCGCTTGCGCGTGCCCGCCAGCGTGCCGCTCTGCTACCAGACCTACTCGTCGAAGCGCGTCGTATTCTCAATACTGTCAACACCGGCTGGCATGGCCGGCGGAAAAGCGGCGTTGGCGAAACTTTCTGGCAATTTCGGCCCTACGCTCAGGGTGAGGCTATCTCCCGTATCGACTGGCGCCGCTCGGCCCGCGATGATCGTACTTATATCCGCGATCAGGAATGGGAAGCAGCTCATACGGTGTGGTTGTGGGCCGATCCTTCGCCCTCCATGCTCTACAAGTCCGAACAAGCCCACGTGTCGAAAGAATCGCGCGCGCTGGTACTCGTTCTGGCACTGGACGAACTTTTATCACGCAGCGGTGAGCGGATCGGCTTCCCTGGCGTGGCAGACCCTATATCTGCTCGAAACGGTGCGGAACGCCTCGCAACTCTATTGTCCCACACCACGAATCTTCCCGCCAAGCCCGATCTGAGCAGAGTGCGGCGCTTTTCTGATGTAGTTCTCGTCAGTGATTTCCTGGAGCCCGTGGAAGATACATTGGCTCTTCTTCAACAACTCGTTCAAGCTGGCGCCCGTGCGCACCTGATAGAGGTCTATGATCCTGCCGAAGAAGATTTCCCCTACAAGCGGCGCACCGAATTTATCGATCCTGAAACCGGCGCGTCTCTAACTTTCGGACGTGCAGAGGACTACGCCGACGATTATCGCCGATTGTTCTACGCGCGCCGTGAGGTCCTCAGCGATTTTTGCCGGCGGATTGGCTGGAGTTACACCACTAATCGTACCGATCGCCTGGCCTCCGATGCGCTCGTATCGGTTCACATGAACATGACCGCCAATATTGGCTACGAAGGGAACGGCGCATGAATGCACTCCCGTTGGCCTTTGGTGCGCCTGCCATTCTTGCCGGACTCATTGTGCTTCCAATCATCTGGTGGCTTTTGCGGGTGACCCCTCCCCGTCCGGTCACGGAAATATTCCCCCCGCTGAAAATCCTTGCTCAACTACTCAAGAAGGAAGAGACACCCAACAAAAGCCCATGGTGGTTGACGCTTCTACGGTTGTTGCTTGCAGCATTCGTGATTCTCGCGCTGGCGGAACCCGTGTGGAATCCCCGGGCTGAAACACTGACAGGCAAGGACCCGGTTGCAATATTCCTCGACAATGGCTGGTCGTCGAACGAGGAATGGAGTGCACGCAAGGATACAGCAGAGCGCCTGATCTCCGATGCAGAGAACTCCGGAGCGCTGATCTACATTTTGGGTACGGCAGAAAAAGCCAATACCGATATCGGACCATTCGATGCCAACGCTGCGCTAGAACGGCTCAGGGCTATGGCCGTGCGCCCAATCCCGGTCGACCGGCCAGCCGCGTTTGCGCGGTTGAAAACGGCGATTGCAAATGTGTCCGGTACGAGGCTTGCTTATCTCAACGATGGTGTCGACACGCCACAGGCTGCGGAAGCGGTCAAGTCGCTCGAAGGTTCCGGTATCACATCCATAATCTGGTACCAACCATCGATAACATCGCTGGTCGCTCTTCGTCAGGCCGTCAACAACGCGAATGGTCTGACTGTTCGTGCGGTACGGCCAAGCAACGATCGCGGGCAGAACGGAATTACCGTAGGTGCCTTTGATGAGAAGGGCCGGCGTATTGCTGAAACCGGCTTGGTCTTTACGGCGGGCGAGAGCACCGGCGAAGCTGTCATCAACGCGCCTTACGAATTGCGCAACGACTTCCACACATTGCGGGTCGACGGCGCTGCGCAGGCAGGGGCAACCTACCTCATTGACGACAACAACAAGCGAAGGCGCGTTGCGTTACTTTCCGGTTCTGACGCAGACCTTTCACAACCGCTGCTCTCGCCGCTCTACTATATATCGCGTGCGCTCGAGCCGTTTGCCGACCTATTGCGCCCTCGCAATCCGGAACTTGTGCGCGCCGTCCCCGAACTCCTCGAACAGAAGCCATCTGTTTTCATCATGGCGGATATCGGCAAACTGCCGCCAGAGACTGAGCGAACCCTTTCAGATTGGGTCAATAAAGGCGGTACGCTGATCCGTTTTGCTGGACCGCGCCTCGCCGGTAACAGCGATGAGGATCCATTGCTGCCCGTCACCTTGCGTAAAGGCGAGCGGTCCCTCGGCGGCACGTTATCGTGGAAGGAATCGCAACCGGTTGCAGCCTTTCCGGCAAACGGGGCCTTTGCCGGCTTGCCAACGCCGCAAGATGTGACCGTGACGCGGCAGGTTCTGGCGGAGCCATCTTCCGAGTTGTACGACAAGAGCTGGGCGAATCTGGCAGACGGTACGCCGCTCGTAACCGGCGAGACACGTGAGCGCGGTCAGCTGGTACTGTTCCACGTAACGCCTGAAGCCACTTGGTCAAACCTGCCGATCAGCGGCAGTTTTGTCGATATGCTGCACCGTCTAGTCTCATTGTCCAACGCAGCCGGGCCATTGACGAACGACAATAGCGCAAGTGGCTCGCAAGTCCTTCCACCCTATCTGACGTTGAACGCAGAAGGTTCGCTTGTCCCGCCTAACGGCGACACCAGGCCGCTCCTTATCGGGAATGGTGCTAGCCCACAGGTAAGTTTCGACAATCCTCCCGGTTTCTACGGTATTGAGGACGCCATGACGGCGCTCAACCTTTTCAAGCCCGACGGCGAAATCAAGCCGCTGGTTCGACCCGACCTGGCCTTTCCAGTAATGACAGCGCGCTATGCGGTGGACGAATCCCGGCCATTGCGCGGACCGCTCTTGGCACTTGCCGCGATGTTACTGGCGCTGGATGCCATTGCGGTACTTTGGCTTGGTGGACGTATGCGGCGCCGTTATCGTATGGCTGCAGCGGCATCGCTGGCAATCCTCCTGTTGCCGGCGATACTTGTCCTTGGCCCTTCTCCCGCATCTGCCCAGCAGAATGACAGCAAGCCCGGCGACCAAGCGATTCTCGAGGCCGTCAATGCCACGCATCTCGCCTACGTCATAACAGGTGATGGTGCCGTCGACGATGTGAGCAAGGCGGGCCTGCTTGGATTGTCGAAAGCTCTCTCCGACAGCACAGCTCTCGAACCGGGTGAACCCATCGGCGTCAATCCTGCGACTGATGAACTCGCCTTCTATCCTTTGATCTATTGGCCTATCGATGCTGCCGCGAAAATGCCGGCGCCAGAGGCGATCGCCAAGATCGATGCATATATGCAACAGGGCGGAACGGTGCTGTTCGACACCCGCGATCAGGATGCGGCCGCGATCAATTTTGACAACTCGACAACGCCTGCCAATCAAAGATTGCGTGACATTCTTGCCGGGCTCAACATACCGCCGCTTGAGCCGGTGCCGAGCGATCACGTATTGACCAAATCCTTCTACATTCTGCAGGATTTCCCTGGCCGCTATCGGGGTAGTCCCTTGTGGGTACAGGCTTCACTCTCCACCGAGACCCGCTCGGACCGGCCTGTGCGGGCAGGAGATGGTGTCACGCCCATCATGATAACCGGCAATGATTTCGCAGGTGCTTGGGCAACGAATGCGGAAGGGTCTCCACTCTACCCGACGATCCCCAATGATCCGATGCAACGCGTTTATGCCTACCGCTCCGGTATCAACATTGTCATGTATATGCTGACCGGAAATTACAAATCCGATCAGGTGCATGTGCCTGACCTTTTGCAGCGGTTGGGGAACTAGGTCATGTATCTGTCATTGGATTTCCAACCTCTCGTTTCAGACATGCTTCTCGCGCTTTTGCTCGTGCCGCTGTTCATTCTTACGCTGGCCGGAATCTATTTTCGCCAACGCGGCAGCCTGATCCGGCTATTGGCCGTTGCAGCATTTGCCATGGCACTCTTCAATCCGATTGTCGTGAATGAGGAACGCGAGCCACTGAAGAGCGTCGTTGCTGTAGTTGCTGACCGCAGCCAGAGTCAGGATATCGGCGACCGCACTGCAGACACTGATGCAGCCTTGAAACAGGTTCAAGCAGAACTTGGCCGGCTACCGCAATTCGAGGTCAGGACGGTCGAAACCGGTCAAGCAACCGAAAATGATGACGCAACCTCAACACGTTTGTTCCAGGCACTGAATGGCATTTTCCGTGATGTGCCGCCAGCTCGTATCGGCGGCGCGATCATGATCACGGACGGCCAGATTCATGATATCCCGGCGAATATGGCCGGTCTCGGTTTCAGTGCTCCGGTGCATGGTCTGATCACCGGCACGCCTGGCGAGATCGACCGCCGCATCCAATTTGTCCGTGCACCACGTTTCGGGTTGACCGGCAAGCCGCAGGAAATGACTTACAAGGTGACAGCGTCGGGCGAGCCGCAAGGCGGCCGTGCGCGTGTTAGCGTGCGCGTGAACGGCGACGAGGTGAGCAATCAGGACGCTATTATCGGTCAGGAAATGCCGCTGGAGGTTACGCTCCCGAGAGCAGGCGTGAACATCGTCGAAATTGTCGTCGATGCCGTTCCCAACGAACTCACGGAAGTGAACAACCGGGCCGTTGCCATGGTTGATGGCATTCGCGAAAATCTGCGTGTCCTGCTGGTTTCCGGCGAACCGCACAATGGCGAGCGCACGTGGCGCAATCTCTTGAAATCCGACGCATCTGTCGACCTTGTGCACTTTACGATTTTGCGGCCGCCCGAGAAGCAGGATTCAACCCCGATCAACGAGCTTTCGCTGATCGCCTTCCCGACCCGGGAACTTTTCGTCGACAAGATCGAGCAGTTTGACCTCATCATTTTCGATCGCTACCAGCACCGCGACGTGCTGCCGCTGCTCTATTACGACTACATCAACGATTACGTCCAAAAGGGTGGCGCACTTCTCATCGCCGCCGGTCCTGAATACGCGGGCAACATGTCGATCGCCAATACACCGCTCCTCTCGGTCCTGCCTGCGACGCCGACGGGGAACATCGAAGAAAAAGCTTTCTATCCGCGTCTGAGCGACCAAGGTAAACGGCATCCGGTAACACGTGGCCTTGAGGGCAGTACACAGGAGCCGCCGCACTGGAGCCGCTGGTTCCGCGTTATTGACGTCAATCAACCTGAAGGCACAACAGTCATGGATGCAGGCGATAAGCCATTGCTGGTGCTCAATCATGTTGGAGAAGGCCGTGTAGGCATGTTCCTATCCGACCAAGGCTGGCTTTGGGCGCGCGGCTTCGAAGGCGGCGGCCCGCATGCCGCGCTCTACCGGCGCATCGCCCACTGGCTTATGAAAGAGCCGGAACTGGAAGAAGAAGCACTGACAGCAACCGGCAGCGGCCGCAATCTGGAGATCCGCCGGCAGACCATGCAGAAGACCGCCAACCCGGCGAGCATCATCACGCCGTCGGGCAAGACGAGGTCCATTCCCCTGACGGAAACCGAGCCCGGGGTATTTACGGCTTCAGTGAATACCGATGAAATCGGGCTCTATCAGGTGGCCAATGGTGATCTGACGACGCTTGCCCATGTCGGACCGGTCGACGCACCGGAATTCAGCGATAATGTTTCCACAACCGCCAAACTCGACCCGTTGGCACGCGAAACTGGTGGCGGAACGCGTCGGCTGCGACCAACCGCTGACCAGAGCACAATCGAGGTTCCAAATATCGTCGCATCGCGCGGCATGGCGAGCGCGAGCGGCGACAACTGGATCGGATTACGCCCGACCAACGAGACCATCCTCAAGAGTGTCAATCGACTGCCGCTGTTTTCAGGCTTCCTTGGCCTCGCAGCTATGATCCTGGTGTTGGGCGGCATGTGGTACCGCGAAGGCAAATAGGCGCTAATCTTGGCTTGCCGCAGCGTGGCGCACTCGCCCCTGCACGTTTTCCAGAGAGCGCGGCTTGAGTTCGCAGGCGAGAAACCGGGCCGGATCCACGGGCGCGGGCATCTCAATCTGATGACCTGATATCTGGCGAAAGCCAAACGGCGCGTAGTATGACTCATCACCGACAAGGATTACCAGATGGTGGCCAGCAACACGCGCCTCTTCCATGCTGGCACGCATCAGCGCAGCCCCGATGCCCTGGTTCTTCCATGCAGGACGCACGGCCAGGGGACCGAGAAGCAAAGCCGACGTCGCGCCAATCTGGATGGGCGTTAGCCGGACCGATCCCACCACGTGCTCGCCGTTCAACGCGACGAAGGAAAGCGCGCGATCGTGCGCGCCACCTTCACGAATCCGGTATGCGGCACGAGTGAACCGCCCCGGCCCGAAAGCTTCCTTGTTGATGTCTTCTATGGCAGCGTCATGCACCGGTTCTTCCGGGGCGTAAGTCACGACATGGGTCAGCATGCTGGATATCTTTTTTTTGAAAGGAGTGGATAAGCGCCTCAACCTTTCGGTTGTGGCCAATACTGGAATTCTCCGTCGCTTGGAAAGCGCCGGTCCGGGTATCATCGTCGGATGAACAGAATTCCTGCCACAAAAGTCTCCTTTTTCGTCCGCGTAACATCAAAAGAAACGGACGTAAACCGAAAATCCAGTTTGTCCGGCAGAAAGTGACACATGTTCACCGGCTTGGTCATGGAACCGAGAGGAATTGAGCTTAACTGTGAGGTACAACGAATACTGAAATCAACCGGCGCACAGCATGGTTACAGGAGATGAGATGGGTTTATTGATTGATGGCGTGTGGCACAACCAATGGTACGATACAAAGGATAGCGGCGGCCGTTTCATCCGAACCGAGTCACAATTCCGCAATTGGGTGACTGCTGATGGCAACGCCGGCCCGACTGGCAAGGCAGGCTTCAAGGCCGAACCTGGTCGCTATCATTTGTATGTTTCCTATGCTTGTCCCTGGGCGCACCGCACTCTCATTTTCCGCACGCTCAAACAACTCCAGGACGTAATTTCGGTGTCAGTCGTCGACCATTATATGGGAGCGGAAGGCTGGACATTTTACGAGAAGGACGGTGCAACACCGGACCACCTCTTCGGCAGTAGGCGCTTGCACGAGGTTTATACGCGCGCCGATCCCAACTATTCGGGCCGCGTAACCGTGCCGGTCCTCTGGGACAAACAGCAGAACACCATCGTTTCCAATGAATCATCGGAAATCATTCGGATGTTCAATTCTGCGTTCGACGACTTCGGCGATGCCTCCCTCGATTTTTATCCTGAAGCATTGCGTAGTGAGATCGACGATATCAACGCGCTGGTCTATCCGAACATAAACAACGGCGTTTATCGGGCCGGCTTTGCCACGACGCAAGAAGCTTATGACGAGGCATTTGCGCAATTGTTCAATGCGCTTGACCACGTAGAGGAACGGCTGTCTCGTCAGCGTTATCTTGTCGGCAATCGGTTGACGGAAGCCGACTGGCGTCTTTTTACCACCTTGCTGCGCTTCGATCCTGTCTATGTCGGTCATTTCAAATGCAATCGCCAGCGCATTGCTGACTATCCGAACCTGTCGAACTACACGCGGGAACTATATCAGGTGCAGGGCGTCGCGCCGACAGTGAACTTGAAACACATCAAGGCGCACTACTATGGCAGTCACAAGACGATCAACCCGAGCGGGATAATTCCTGTTGGGCCGGAAATCGACTACGCGGCCCCGCACGATCGCGACCGTTTCTAGAGCTACCAGTCAAGCGGAATGTCTGCGCCGTCTAAAATCTCGGCGAGACGGCGCCGGGTGGACGGTGTAGTATCCTGTGGCAGGGCTCCGAGTTTAAAAAACCCCGCTTCGGCAATCTCGCGATTGGCGATGAACGGTGTTACCTGCCGGAAAGAGCGGCAAACATAAAGCGCGACGTGATCGCGTCTTGACGCATGCGCATTGTGATAGATGGCGAAAAGCTGCGGTCGGCCTGTCAGCTCGATATTACCTTCCTCCATCAATTCCTTCTTGAGCGTCTGTTCAACCGTGTGCCCCGTTTCCACGCCACCGCCTGGAAATTGCCAGCCGGGAACATAAGTGTGGCGAATGAGAAATACCGATTGCTCCTTGTCATCCAGAACAACACCGCGGGCACCAAGGGTCATGGGTCGACGAAGCAGAAAGTAGGTATGGAACAGGCGATGACGCCATTTTGAACGTTTTTCAACCATTCTGCCTGACCTTGGCCGGAACTGCTCCGGTGTGCGACGGTTGTATCACTGGATTTCGCGCCAATACTCTCATAAAGCTCAGTTGATGTTCCACCTCGCTCATATCTCCGACATACACCTGTCGCCTTTACCCGCGCTGACTTTGCGTGAACTGATCTCCAAGCGCATTACTGGCTATATCAATTGGCGATCGAACCGCAAGGGCTCGATGACGAGTGGCGCACTGGACGTCCTTGTGGCCGATATGAAGGCACAGTCCCCGGATCATATCGCCGTCACCGGAGATCTCGTCAACCTTGCTCTGGATGAGGAACTGGAAACGGCACAGCGCTGGCTCAAAACCTTGGGCGACCCCGCTGACATCTCGGTTGTCCCAGGCAATCATGATGCGTACGTGCCGGGCGCGCTGAAAAAGACACGTCGCTTTTGGCAACCGTGGATGCAAGGCGACGCGCAAGCGGCGAAAAACGGCCCCGTGGAGTTCCCATATCTTCGCGTCCGCGGCGACGTAGCACTTATTGGAGTTTCCTCAGCGCGCGCCACCGCTCCCTTCATGGCGACCGGCGATATTCGCGAGCGGCAAGCTCGAAAGCTGGGCGAACTTCTCGACGAAACAGGTAAACTTGGCCTCTTCCGGGTAATTATGATCCACCATCCGCCAGTGCGCGGCGCCGCGCCCTCTCACAAGCGCCTGCTTGGCATCGGTCTTTTTCAGCGCACAGTTCGCAAACATGGGGCTGAATTGGTTCTCCATGGTCACACGCACCTGGCGACACGCTACGAAATAGAAGGTCCAAGTTGGAAAATACCAGTAGTATGCGTCCCCTCAGCAAGCCAGAGTTTTGGTGGAAATCATAAGCCTCCTGCTGCATTCAATCTGTTTTCCATTGCCAAAACAAATATCGGCTGGTCATGTCATATGGTGGAGCGCGGAATTGTCGACGAACAGATGAGCATCCGGACTATCCGCGAACATGACCTTCAAGTTGGCGCTGTACTCGCCCTGGTGTGATTTAAAAGTACGGCGATAAGCGGTCCCAGAAAAATGCCAGGAGCGCACCTGCACCTGCCAGGCCGCCGATGACGAACCAAGTCAATACAGTGATCAGCTCGCTCACAACCGATCTGGAGCGACGCGTCGTGGTGGAAGAAACGGCGGGAGGTCGAACCGACGCATGTTCCGTGGGACCTGAGTTCTTATCTTCCTGATAAATAACGGCTGGGCGAAGACTGATCCTTTCACCCTCCATTAGGCGCTGACGCTCAACGATCCGCTCAGCGATATAATTGGTTACCGCATCTGAAATAGGCTGCACCTCGGGCGACTCCGCCACGACGATCCGTCCAAGCCTCGTGTCCCGGACAAAACGATATGTCCGCCGGTCACGGCCCATCATGACGTGCGACGTGGGGTCGATCCACAATCTCGGCTGCTGCCCTTTGGAAATTGCGAAATCCCATTGCAGATCGTCCACAGGCACATCATCGAATACCGGCTTCAAATCATGGGCGAGGATTTCGATCCTGGCGAGGTCAGCTTCCTTCATATCGACGACGACGTCGCCGCGGTCAGCCGCAGCAATTTGCGCACCACGGACGGCGTCAGCAAGTTTTCGCCGATCATCAACGGTGGCAATCTTTTCTCGCATCTCACTCATAAAGCATTTTCCGGCACGAGCTAGGGTCAGAACATCATTAACCATGTGTCACGGCCATTGCATCAGAAACTTGTCGGGATTGACTTTCGTTCCCCGCATAAATGAAAGGCCCCGAGGGGCCCTTCATCACTTTCCGACTATCCGGTTTGCCGCCGAGACAATGCCCTCAAGTGAGGCAGTCACAATGTTCTTGTTGATACCTGCACCAAAAATCTTGCCGCCGGGATGTTCGATTTCCATGTAGCTGATCGCAGCTGCATCGGAACCATGCTGGAGCGAGTGTTCCGAATAGTTCACAACCGACAGTTTGATGCCGAGATAGTGCGAAAGAGCGTCGATGAAACCATCGACCGGGCCGGTGCCTCTTCCCTCAATCCGTTTCGTTTCACCGCGATCAGTGATCTCCGCAGAAAGGACACGCACACCCTTGCGTTCAGTATCGGGATAGGTGTGGTGGTCGACGAATTTCAACCGCGCATTCGGCTGTTCGACATAGAGTTCCTGGAAGCGATCGTAGATGCGCTTGGACGGCATTTCCTTGCCCTCCTCGTCCGTGATCTGCTGGATATCTTCGCGAAACTCCACTTGCATGCCACGCGGCAAGTTCAGGCCGTAGTCGGCTTGCAGAATATAGGCGATGCCGCCCTTGCCGGATTGTGAATTGATGCGGATGATTGCTTCGTAGCTGCGCCCGACGTCCTGCGGATCAATGGGCAGATACGGCACTTCCCAGAGCATCTTGTTGGCTTGCTTGATCGCCTTCATGCCCTTGTTGATGGCATCCTGATGCGATCCTGAGAACGCAGTGTAGACCAGTTCGCCGACGTAGGGGTGACGTTCAGGGATAACAAGCTGGTTGGAATACTCGTACACTTCCTTCATCCGGTTGATGTCGGAGCAGTCGAGTTCGGGATCGACGCCTTGCGTAAACATGTTCAGCGCCAAGGTGACGATATCGACATTGCCGGTGCGCTCGCCATTGCCAAACAAGGTGCCTTCGACGCGGTCGGCACCAGCCATCAGGCCGAGCTCGGTGGTTGCAACGCCGGTCCCACGATCATTGTGCGGATGCAGCGAGATGATCAGATTTTCGCGATTGTCGAGCTGACGGCACATCCATTCGATGCGATCCGCATAAATGTTTGGCGTGGACATCTCCACCGTCGACGGCAAATTGACAATCAGCTTGTTGTCAGGCGTTGGCCTGACGATTTCCGTTACCGCATTGCAGATTTCCAATGCGACTTCGAGTTCCGTGCCCGTAAAGCTTTCAGGCGAATACTCGAAACGATAGCCTCCGCCCGCCCTTACCGCCATATCCGTGATCATTTTGGCGGCATCTGTGGCAATAGTCTTGATGCCGTGAACGTCTTTGTTGAACACGACGCGCCGCTGCAACTCACTGGTTGAGTTGTAGAAATGCACGATCGGCTTGTGCGCACCTTCCAGAGACTCGAAGGTGCGGGTAATCAACTCCGGACGGCACTGCACCAGCACCTGCAGGGAAACATCGAGGCCTGCATTGCCCTCCTCCACGCACCAGCGCGCAAAGTCGAAATCTGTTTGCGAGGCTGAAGGAAAACCGATCTCAATTTCCTTGAATCCCATCTCGAGCAGCAGCGCGAACATGCGCACTTTCCTGTCGTGCCCCATCGGATCGATCAGTGCCTGGTTACCGTCGCGCAAATCGACGGAACACCAGATGGGTGCTTTCTCAATACGTTTCGACGGCCATTGGCGATCTTTCAGATCCACCAAGGGATAAGGTTCGTACTTCTTGGGCGCATAGGGCATGCCTATGTTCCGTTGGATCATGTCGGTCATTTGTTTCTCGTTTCCGGCCGATGCGCATCAAATCTGGCGCGATCTTGGCACTCTTCTTACGTGTTACAGTTGTCTTGTAAAGGGAATAAGGAGCGATTGCCTGGCGGCTAATTCGACCGCCGGACGCTCCTCTTAACGAGCCCGGCGATCGCCAGTAAGGTTAAGAAGAAGCGGAAGGAGAAGTGCGCGAATGGTCACGCCCGCGGGAGCGGACTGAGCAAATGACTTTGAAGTCGGGCGCGTTTTCATAGCCAGACAATTAAACGACTGTCAGGCCGGATGCAAGAGGAATGCTAGTTCTTCTTTAGCTCAGCCGTCGCACCACCAGCCAGCCATTCACTGACGACTTTCACATCGTCCTTGCCCAATCCATGATCGGACTTGATCGAACGTGCTTCCACGCGAGCACCGTGCGAGCGAAGCAGGTCCTCAAGCGCAGGCGCATAGGGTGCATAGAGCTGATCCGAAGCGCCGGAAACGGTCAACACGCGGGCATTGGCAAGATTAGCCTCGATTGTCCCCGTCAGGACCGGCATAGAACGTAAGAGTACTGCCTGTTTCACCAAATCCGGGTAGAGCATCATCACGGCATTGACCAAATTGGCGCCGTTGGAATATCCGAGAAACGTCGTGCGATTGGGATCGAATTTGTATTCCCGCGTGACCTGCTTCAGAAACTCAGCAAAAGCCTTTGCTTCGGATCGAATACCCTGCTGGTCGAAACTGATGGGTGTTAGCCGGCGATACCAGCGGTTCGAACCATCCTGCACTACACGCCCCCGCACGGCGAGCAGAAGAGCATTCGGCGCGATCTTGGAGGCAAACGAAACGAGGCTTGTTTCATCCTGGCCCGAGCCATGCAGGAGAATCATCGTATCTCCGCTCTGAACTTCCGGACGGTAGATTCGGTACTTGAAAGTAAGATCCTCATGGAGCGCACCTTCACTCTGGGGGAGAATGTCACCCTTGGTCGCTTTCTTCACAATAGTTCCACTGCCTGTAGCTCCGAGATTAATTGGTACTACCTTTACCGGTGTCTGCGAATTTGCCTGACCCTTCTGCGGGCAGGCATCTCCGGTGCCATTTTTATCGACGTCGGGCTGTGGATCAATCGTATTTAACAATACTTCCGCTTTACCGGACTGCAGCTTGTCGCAATCTGCGGTATTGCGTGCGCTAGCCGGATAAGCGGCAACAATCATCGAGAGCCCGGCTAGTAGTCCATAAAGATAAAGTTTACCCATAAGTTAATCCTGGCAGTTAAAGGTTAACTAAGATTGTAAACAGCCGCGGTCATCCGCTCGGCGCTGCCATGCGCTTTGGCCGCTCGATCCTCAAAGGGAACTGATGCGTATCGCCAAAATTTACGGTCCCCAGACGTACGCCCCCGGCGTCGCATCAAATACGGAGAATTGGATTGCTGGGAGACATGTCACCCGGCAGCGCTTCTATGTCAACATAATTGTAACGAAATCATGACCGACTGAAATAATCCGTTACAAAATGTTGCAGGACTGCATCGAACCACCGTCCGAGACTGAACCGAAAGTTCGTCATGGGGTGTCGAAAATGGTGCTTTTCGAGCACCGAAGCGCAGGGTACATTTGGGTACGTGAGCATCGGAGCACAGAAAAGCACCATTTGCAGCGCGCCATAGCGAATTTACGGTCAGTCTCTCAGGCGAAAGGAACCGCCGCCGTCCCAATAGGCAATTTCGCCTCGTCTTCGGGTTCGACATGGATGACCACACTGGCGTCCGGGATCTCTGCCATCAAAGCATTTTCGATGCGGTCGCAAATGATGTGTGCATCGCCAACACTCATGTTCGCCTCAACCACCAGATGAAATTCAATAAAAGTTACCCGCCCGGCGATGCGTGTCTTCAGATCATGAACCTCGAGCGCCCCGCCGGCATTGGAAGAAATGACATCGCGGATGCGCATTGTCTCTTCCGTCGCGACCCCGACATCCATCAGGCCTTGCACCGAATTTCCGATCACGCTCCATCCCTGCCAAAGGATATTGAGCGCAACGATCACCGCGAGTATCGGATCAAGGATCGTCCAACCCGTAAGTATAGCGCCCACAAGACCAGCAAATACACCAACAGAGGTCACCACATCGGTCATGATGTGCTTGCCGTCCGCCTGCAATGCTGGGGATTTGTGTTTACGCCCACGGTTGATAAGCAGAGAAGCCCAGAATGCGTTGATGATCGATGCACCGCCGTTGATCGCAAGACCAAGCCATGGCTGCTCCAACGTCCGGGGCGTCTCCCAAGCGACCCAAACCTCGCGTAGGATCAGCAAGGCAGCGACGACAATCAGTACCCCCTCAAGCACCGCCGAGAAATACTCGGCCTTATGGTGTCCGAAGGGATGATTCTGGTCGGCGGGCTTGTAGCTAACACGGATCGCCCACCAGGCGGCGATCGCAGCCACCACATTGACGATCGATTCCAGCGCGTCCGAATAAAGTGCGACAGAACCGGTCACATAATAGGCAGCGTATTTCAGCGCCAGCACGGTGGTCCCGAAGAAAATCGACCAGAACGCAATGCGCTGAACTGTGCTGTCTTCTGTCATGCTGCTCGTATCTTTGCCCGACGCGGCAGGTGCGCCACGACATTCTCGATCATCCGCATACCAGCGTTATGACCGAGTGTCATGATCGATTCCGGATGAAATTGCACCGCCGCGATCGGCTCGCTTTTGTGCTCGAACGCCATGATGACGCCGTCCTCTGTTTCAGCAGTAACAATGAACTCGTCCGGCAGGCGGACTGGATCGGCGAAGATCGAGTGGTAGCGGCCCACCGTGACTTCCTTGGGCAGGCCCGAGAAAATCTTGCCTTGCTTGGTAATCCGGATGCGCGAGGGTTTGCCGTGCATTGGAACATGCAGCTGTCGCAGCGATCCACCATAGGCCTCGGCAAGCGCCTGCAAACCGAGGCAAACGCCGAAGATAGGAAGTTCACGCTTGCGGGCTTTCTTGATCGTAGCCTTGCAATCAAAATCTTCCGGCGTCCCGGGTCCAGGTGACAGAACCACCAGATCCGGCTTTATCCTGTCAAATATCTCCTCTGCAACCGGTGTGCGTACGGTTGTCACGCTTGCACCGGTCTGTCGAAAATAATTCGCCAAGGTGTGGACGAAAGAATCCTCATGATCGACGAGAAGAATCGACAACCCCTCTCCTACTCGCGCGACGGCACGTTCCTCGGGCAGGACATTGCTCTTGTGCGCGTCCCGCACCGCCGCAATCATCGCCGAAGCTTTGAGTTCGGTCTCGGCCTCCTCCTCCTCCGGAACTGAATCATAGAGCAAGGTGGCGCCCGCACGAACCTGCGCGATGCCGTCCTTGATGCGAATCGTGCGCAAAGTCAGGCCCGTGTTCATATCGCCGTTGAAATTGACCATGCCGATGGCACCACCATACCAGGCGCGCGGGCTACGCTCGTTTTCTTCGATGAAACGCATAGCCCAGAGTTTTGGCGCGCCGGTTACGGTCACAGCCCAGGCGTGCGACAGGAATCCGTCAAATGCGTCCATATCCTCACGTAAACGGCCCTCGATATGATCGACGGTATGGATGAGCCGCGAATACATTTCGATCTGGCGGCGCCCGATGACGCGGACCGATCCCGGCTCACACACACGGCTCTTGTCATTGCGATCTACGTCCGAGCACATCGTGAGCTCGGACTCATCTTTCTTTGAGTTCAGCAGCTTTATGATCTGCTCGCTGTCGGCGATCGCGTCTTCGCCGCGCTTGATCGTTCCTGAAATCGGGCAAGTCTCGATACGCCGGCCAACCACGCGCACGAACATTTCCGGCGAAGCACCGACCAGATATTCGTTGTCGCCAAGATTGATATAGAACGAATAGGGCGATGGGTTGATGGCTTTCAGACGGCGCGAGATGACTGACGGTTTGGTTTCGCAGCGCTCGTAGAAAGTCTGGCCCGGGACGACTTCGAAGAGATCGCCACGCATGAAGCTTTCCTTGGCCTTCTTGACCAGTTCAGCATATTCGCCTGGATTGTAATCGCCGCGTCCGGGTATCTTGTCTGTCGGCTTGAATGGCTTTGCCGCCGTATCCCGCGGGAGACCCTCGGTTGAAGCGCCAGCAAACGCATAATCATAGCGGTCGAGCCAAGCCTTGGCGGCATGGTGGTCGACCACGAGGATCTCATCCGGCAGATACAGGACGATATCACGCTGGTCATCCGGACGTTTCAACTTGTACTGGACTGTATCGAACTGGAACGCCAGATCGTAACCGAACGCGCCATACAGTCCGAGATTCGCATCGTCTTCGGTGAAAAACAAGCCCACAATGCCGCGCAGCACTGTGAACACGGAAGGTATGCGTGAACGCTCTTCTTCGGTGAATTGGCGGCTGGGCAGCGCAATCTCGAGTTCAAGCCTGGTCGCACTTGCCGCAGTGATGGACACTTCATCAAGAGTCTCGATGGCTTGCTTGATTGGAGCCAAAAGAACTTCGCCGCGCTTGTTTAACGCTTCAACGATCATATGGCGGCCGTTGGAGGTTATGACGACCGGCGGATCGACGATCGCCGTATCCCAGCGCGTATAGCGGCCCGGGTATTCATAATTCGACGAGAAGACGGCGCCGCGCCGCTCGTCGAGAGCATCGACATAGCTGTCGATAGCGCTGGCATAGGCGGTTGCTATGCGGGACCGCGTGATCGTGACGCCGCCTTTGGTATCGAATATTTCCACGTCGCCTTCAATTCTGTGCATCATGAATTCCCTTGTTGCATCTGGCGTTGCGGGCTTCGGGGGTCAAACAAAAAGGCCGCCCGGAAAACCCGTCGCGGCCCTGTTCCCTTTTCACAAACATGCAAAAGGCTTTAGTGGCCGCTAAAAGCGAGCCCACCACCAGCCATTTGAAAGAATGCGCGTGTTCATGCGGTGATTGTTAGCGGCATGCGACGCCGCTTGCAACAGCAAAAATCAGGGCTTGTACAAACGTCTAAAAAAGCCCTTCGATCAAGCCATCACCATTCAGATGAATCCGTTCGGCCGAGGGAGACTTCGGCAAGCCCGGCATCGTCATGATTTCCCCGCAGATGGCCACAACAAAGCCGGCTCCGGCAGAAAGACGAACTTCCCGTACGTGCACGACATGGTTTACCGGCGCCCCGCGCAGATGCGGGTTCGTCGAGAATGAATATTGGGTCTTTGCCATGCAAACCGGTAGATGGCCGTATCCAGCCTCTTCCCACTGCAGCAATTGTTCGCGCACGCTCGTATCCGCATCCGCTTCTGCGCCGCGGTAGATGCGCTTGACGATGGTTTCGATCTTGTCGAACAGAGATAGTTCGTCCTCGTAGAGTGGCGAAAACTGCGCTGAGCCACTTTCCGCCAATGCAACGACCCTGTTTGCAAGTTCTTCGATCCCGGCAGAGCCTTGGGCCCAATGCCTGCATAGAACCGCCTCTGCGCCGTGCGCCGCGACAAAAGCCTTTACGGCTGCAATCTCCGCATCCGTATCTGCAGTAAAATGATTGATCGCAACCACCACAGGCACACCAAACTGGCGGACGTTCTCCATATGGCGTCCGAGATTCGCGCAGCCAGATTTGACGGCAGCAACATTCTCTTGACCCAGATCCTCTTTCGCCACACCGCCATGCATTTTCATGGCGCGCACGGTCGCGACAATCACTGCCGCTGCCGGTTTCAAACCAGCCTTTCGGCATTTGATGTCGAAGAATTTCTCTGCGCCGAGATCGGCGCCAAAACCTGCCTCGGTGACCACATAGTCTGCAAGTTTCAACGCAGTCGTCGTCGCGACGACCGAATTGCAGCCATGCGCAATATTTGCAAACGGGCCGCCATGCACGAAAGCTGGATTGTTCTCCAGAGTCTGCACCAGATTGGGCTGCATCGCATCCTTGAGAAGCACGGCCATCGCCTTGTCGGCCTTCAGATCGCGGGCATAAACAGGGGTCTTGTTGAAGCGGTAGCCGATGATGATTTCGCCGAGCCGCTGTTCCAGATCCTCCAGATCATTGGCAAGGCAAAGGATCGCCATCACTTCCGAAGCAACCGTGATATCGAAGCCCGATTCCCGTGGAAAGCCGTTAGCCACGCCGCCAAGCGAGGAGGCAATATCGCGCAAAGCCCGGTCGTTCATGTCCATGACGCGCCGCCAAGTGATACGGCGGGTGTCAAGATTCAGCTCGTTCCCCCAATACACATGGTTGTCGATCATCGCCGCCAGCAGATTGTGCGCGGAAGTAATGGCGTGAAAATCACCGGTAAAGTGCAGGTTGATGTCCTCCATCGGGATGACCTGCGCATAGCCGCCACCCGCAGCACCGCCTTTGGTGCCGAAACAGGGACCGAGTGATGCTTCACGAATGCAGACGATAGCCTTTTTCCCGATCCGATTGAGCCCGTCGCCAAGACCGACTGTCGTCGTCGTCTTGCCCTCGCCGGCCGGCGTCGGGCTGACCGCAGTCACAAGAATGAGCTTGCCATCCTTGGCACCCCGCTTGGATTGGATGAACTCTGCCGAAAGTTTGGCCTTGTCATGGCCATAGGGAGCAAGATGCTCCGGCGGAATACCGATCTTCGCTCCGATCTCCAGCACCGGCTTTTTCACCGCGGAGCGCGCAATCTCAATATCGGATTTGACGATAGCCATCGACGTCTCCTCAATGCTTCAAGAACGTCAAATAGCATCGTGTAAACGAAATGGGGATAGCCAGAAGGGACTATCCCCAGTTGCTGAGGCTAAGAGTCTCTATTCGCCCATGGCAATAAGACTTGCATTGCCACCAGCGGCCGCCGTGTTCACGGAAACAACCTGCTCAAGTGCAAATCGTGCCAGATAGGCCGGCCCGCCCGCCTTTGGTCCGGTGCCGGAAAGACCGGAACCACCGAAAGGCTGCGTACCCACAACAGCGCCAATCGTATTGCGGTTGACGTAGACATTACCAATATCGAGCCGGTCGATGATCTTGGTTACTGTCGCTTCGATGCGGGTGTGCAAACCGAACGTCAGGCCGTAGCCTGTCGACGCAATCTGGTCGAGCACCTTGTCGAGGTCCTTGGCCTTCCAGCGAACAACATGCAAGACCGGGCCAAATACCTCGCGCTCCAGCGCTTCCGGCCGGTTGAGCTCCACGATATGCGGCGCGAAAAACAGGCCATCTTTCGGCGCCTCACCTGCAAAGCGCACTTTTTGTGATTTCCGCATCGCCGCGATATGATCTGTCAGCATATCGCGCTGTGCCTGATCGATGATCGGGCCGACGTCCGTCGAAGGCAAAGAAGGATCTCCCAAGGTGAGTTCCTTTGCGGCACCCTCAATCATTTCAAGCATGTTGTCGGCAATGTCTTCCTGCAGATAGAGGATGCGCAGAGCAGAGCAACGCTGGCCTGCCGATCGGAAGGCCGACATGACAACGTCATCGGCGACCTGTTCGGAAAGGGCTGTCGCATCGACGATCATCGCGTTGAGGCCTCCTGTCTCGGCGATCAGCGGAACAATCGGTCCCTTCTTCGCTGCCAGCGTGCGGTTGATCGCCCAAGCCGTGTCCGTCGAGCCGGTAAAGGCGACACCGGCGATTTCCGGATGTGAGGTCAGCGCCGCCCCAACGGAACCATCACCTGGCACATAGAGCACTGCATCTTTCGGAACACCTGCCTCATGCAGGGCGCGAATTGCCTCGTAGGCAATAAGTGGCGTCTGTTCTGCCGACTTGGCCAAGACAGTATTGCCGGCGGCGAGTGCTGCCGTTACCTGACCCAGGAAAATCGCCAACGGGAAATTCCATGGGCTGATGCAGACGAACGCGCCGCGGCCGCGATGCCGCAACTTGTTGTCCTCGCCGGTAGGCCCCGGCATGACTTTGTCCACGCCAAACTGTCTGCGGGCTTCGGCGGCGTAGTAGCGGCAGAAATCCACTGCTTCGCGGATTTCGGCGATGCCGTCATCGATCGTCTTGCCTGCTTCACGCGAAAGAAGATCGAGAAGGCTGTCACGATTGGCTTCCAGGAGGTCTCCCGCCTTCTCCAGCGCCTTGGCCCGCGTTTCCACCGGGACACGCGACCAGGATGAGAAACCCTTGCGCGCAACACTGACGGCTTTGGCCGCCTCTTCAGCGGTAGCAAAAACCACGGTACCAACCGCCGAACCATTCACCGGAGAGACGACTTCCTGCGTCTTGCCGGACGGCTTCACACCTTCGATCAACGGGACCGCTTTGACAGTCGTCGATGCCTTGGCAATTCCAGACATCAGAGCTGCTAGTTCCTTGCGATCGCCAAGCTCTACACCAGCTGAATTGGTGCGTTTGCCATAGAGCTTTAGCGGCAACGGGATATTCGGATGGCGATAGCCCTTGCCATCGTTCAGTTTCTCGGCCGGCCTTATCAACAACTCCGAAATCGGTATATTGTTGTCGCCAACCACGGAGACAAACGACGAGTTTGCACCGTTTTCAAGAAGACGGCGCACAAGATAGGCGAGAAGATCGCGATAGCCGCCCACGGGCGCATATATCCGGCAGGCGATCTTGTCGTTCTTCTCCGTGATCTGCTTGTAAAGACTCTCGCCCATGCCGTGCAGGCGCTGGAATTCGAAGCCACTCTTGTCGGCGCCTGCCATTTCCAGAATCATGGCCACAGTCAACGCATTGTGCGTAGCAAATTGCGGGAAGATACGCGGTCGTGCATCGAGCATGCGCTTGGCACATGCGAGATAGGACGCATCGGTCGCTGGTTTGCGCGTAAACACCGGATAGTCGGCGAGGCCGCGTTCCTGCGCCCGCTTAACCTCGGTGTCCCAATAAGCGCCTTTGACGAGGCGCACCATCATCTTGCGGTTGTGCCGCGCTGCGAGCCTGTCGATGTGATCGATCACATCGAGCGCCCGCTTCTGGTAAGCCTGAATGGCGAGGCCGAATCCGTCCCAGCCATCCAGCGATGGATCCGCAAATACCCGGTCGATCACATCGAGTGATAGTTCAAGCCTGTCAGCCTCTTCAGCGTCGACGGTGAAATTAAGATCGTAAGACTTCGCCTTTTGCGCAAGAGCCAGAAGGTCGGGCACCAGTTCGGCCATGACCTGATCATGATGTGTCGCCAGATATCGCGGATGCAGCGCCGAGAGCTTGACCGAAATCCCCATGCGATCCGGGAGCTTCTTATTGCCGGTGGCGCGGCCGATCGCATCGATGGCATCCGCATAGGATTTGAAATAGCCCTGCGCATCCTTACGCGTACGAGCTCCCTCGCCCAGCATGTCGAAGGAATGGCGATAACCCTTGGCCTCATTGGTGCTGGCGCGTTTCAGCGCGTCCTTGATCGTTTCGCCCAAGACAAAATGGTGTCCGAGATAGCGCATGGCCTGCTTGGTGGCGGTCCGAACTGTCGGCAGGCCAATCCGCTTGACCAGCGAGGAAAGCACGCCCTCCGGAGTTTCGCCCGGCTTGATGACCTTCGCTGAGAGACCAAGCGCCCAAGCCGATGCCGACACGAACCATGTATCGCCGCTCGGCTCGTGTTCTGACCAATGACCTTGCTTCAGTTTATCCTCGATCAGCTTGTCCTGCGTTGCCGCATCCGGCACGCGCAGCAAGGCTTCCGCCAGCACCATCAGCGCCAGACCCTCGCGGGTCGACAGACCATACTCCCTCAGGAAATCCTCGACCCCACCGATACCGCTCGCTTCCTTGCGGATCGTCGTGATATATTTGCTGGCTCGAGCATCGATGCGACGGTTGACATCTTCCGGCAACGTTATGGACTTAAGCAACGAGGCAACCAACGCCTGGTCATCGACGGCATAAGGTGCGGAAAAATCATTGGTAGATGGTAATGGTGCGGTCATCAGGCTTCCCCTTATTGATTTTTCCCATATAATCTAATCTACTCAGGTATTCTCACCAATGAATGTGAGAGAATTCGTATAAAAAACTACAAATGGGGAATATTTTAGCGATGAAAAATTTGGACAGTCTCGATCGCAGAATATTGCGCGAGCTGCAAAAGGATGGACGCCTGACCAACACAGAATTGTCCGAGCGCATCAGCCTGTCGCAAACCGCAACGACCGAACGGGTAAAGCGCCTGTCCCGCGACGGCTACATCCTTGGATACACGGCAAAATTGTCGCCCAAAAAGCTCGATCGCGCAATGCTTGTATTCGTCGAGATTAAACTTGATCGCACCACGCCCGACGTCTTCGCAACCTTTGCCGCAGCTACGCGCCGTAACCCGGACGTGATGGAATGCCATATGGTTGCCGGCGGCTTCGACTACCTGATCAAGGCCCGCGTTGCCGACATGGAGCATTACCGTCGTTTTCTCTCCGACATGCTGCTTTCACTCCCAGGCGTCCGCGAAAGCCACACCTACGCCGTGATGGAAGAAGTCAAGGAAACGTCAAGCTTGCCGGTTTGAGTGTCGATATCCCGCAACTCACCACATAAATTTTGCAACCGCACATTCGTTGTAGTGCGCAACAATTAACGGCATGTAGATGACGTTCAACGGCAAAAGCAGCAGTACCGGGCCAGCGGTGCATTGGAGGCGATAGGCTCCTCCAACTGCGGCAACAGCCTTGTCGTTCGAATTTGGAGGTGAAGTGATGTGGTTTAAACCGCTGAGCATCACCCTAGTTGTGAAAAGGATCCGGACTCGCTGGCAAGTGATCATCCGGATCCAATTCAATTAACTAGGAAAGGGGGCGGGCGAAAGCTCGTCCCTGCTCCAACGCCAATATAGCAGTTTACAAACCCAAGTCCACTATTGCTGCAGCACCTGTTTGATGTCGATCAGGTTTGAGCGCACACGCAAGATATAAAAGCCCATCGTCGTCAGATGGTTCGGCAACAGCCAGCCACCCTCGCTGCCATTAGCGATGATCCAGGGCTTGATGTTCAAGGCCGAACGAAGTTGCCCGTCCATACCATCCCAAAGCGGCGTCAGGTGCTTTTCATCGAGCACCTGTTTGAAATCCAACTGGGCTGCATTCATCAGTCCATAATAGGCATAGAGCTGGCCGTAGGCGAACCAGAAACGGTCATCGGCGCGCGTGTCGAACCAGCCATAATTGTTGTTTTCCGAACGATCTTTCAAAATCGCCGAGGTCGCGCCGATGTCGTTGGCGATACGGTCGATGAACTGGATAAGATTGTCCGCACGCGCATCGAAGATGGCATTGCAGGACTCAAGCTTGGTGTTGAATGTACGCAAATCCTTGACCGCCGAACGATAATAACTCGGCGTCGGCGTCTTCGGACCAAAGGGATTGAGGCCAAAATACCAGGCGTCCTCGGTAAATTGCAGATTTCCGCGCGCCTTCTGCAAGTCAGCGTCGATCTGCGAGGTCCCGCGAACGCGCCCAAGTGTATCGACGAGTTCAACTGCCGTGCGGCGCACTGCCGAATTGATGCCGCGCTGGAACGATGCCTTGTTATCGAGGAAAGGCGTATTGTCCCAATCCACGCCGAAGAACCCCAGCTTGTACAGGAGCATCGAGGAAATCCACGCGTTTTGGTTGACGTTGAAATCCGTCAGATCGGCTGTCACCTGCACGATGGCCGAGCGCGCGCAGGTCTTCGCTGCGCCCGTATCGGCAGCTTGCGTTGGCGAAGGAACCGGCTCGCCGACCGGAACAGTCAGATTTTTGAAATTGTACGAGGCGATGTAATCGGGGTTGAAATTCTTCCAGACCTGCGTGTTGTAGAAGAAATAGCCGTACAGACCGAGCCAGACGAGGACTGCCAGACCAAGAACGGCCTTGAGAATAATTCCGCGCTGGCCATACCAACGACCGGCCCAAATAAACGGCAAGAGAATGATGCCGATGACGAAGCCGATACCGCGTCCGATGTAATAGAAAATACGGCTGAAAAAATTGATCACGGGCTCGAGCATTCTGTTCCCCATTACTGTTCAAGTCCATAGAGCCGCTGGCGCCGCCCTTCCTTGTCATTCACATAGGTTGTTTTGAGAATATCGACAATGCGGCGTGAAATAAATTGCCCCTCTACGACTAAGGTCAAATTGACGGCTACGTGCGCGACAGCTCTTATCCTCAAATATTTCAGCTATTTGAATGGAGTCGGCATGCATCGCTTCCGTCTTTTAATCACCGGATTCCTCGCTTGTGGCATGCTGGTGGTTAGTGGCTTTACATCGCGCGCGTTGGCGCATGATCCTTTTGAACGAAATCACCACACTGGCTCGCGATTTTCCGAAGGGCTTGTAGAAGAGGGGGCCATCTGGCCGCTTGGAGATCGACCAATAGCAACTTGCTGGCAGATGGACGCAGCACACTTCAACCAATATGCCGCCCAACGAGAAATCGTGCGGCAGGCCGTGGCCAACACATGGGAAGCTGTTTCATTGATTCGGTTCACGGGGTGGCAAAGGTGTGAAGGTGACGGCAGCGCTAATGGAGGCATTTCCATCGCAGTCAACGACGCGACTCCAGCCACATGGGGACTGGGGAAAACATTAAAGAATTTCAAGCCTCAGGCCACCGGAGATGCCAACAGGCTATACGCTTTTGCCAGCGTCGAGCTAAATTTTGAATTTATCACATTTCGACCTGCCAGCTGTTCGAACCAAAAAAATGAATGCATTCGCAAGATTGCCGTTCATGAATTCGGGCATGTCCTTGGTTTTGATCACGAGCAGAACCGTCCAGATACGTTAGCCGGATGTGCCAAAGATGAAATACCTGCCGCTAATACGAAGCCTTTTGGACCATGGGACCTTCAATCTGTCATGAATTACTGCAACCCGCTGATGGAAAATGGCGGAGTTCTCAGTCAGGGTGATATCAGGATGGTCAAGTATTATTACGGCGATCCCGACCCGGCTCCGGAGTTCGACATGAGCCCGATTACGTTACTTTTACTAAACTAGGCGATTTGATAAATTGGAGAGAGATTGATGAGAAATCGAATTAGCGCTGCCATCGTTGCCGTGGCTACCGTCGTTGGATTTGTTCCGCAAGCGGGCGCCGGATCAGGTTCCGGGTTGGTTCGTAATATTTTGGTGACTCCTAAGGGAATTGTGACATTCACAGTAGACGTACGTAACGGCGCCCCTGCGTGCAGCACTATAAAGAATGATTTTGCGTTCGATGGGAGCACTTCGGAAGGGAAAGCCAAACTGGCTCTTCTGATTGCCGCCGCCAACGGCAAGAAGGCCGTTAGCATAACTGGGGACGGCACGTGCTCTGCATGGCCAGATCGAGAGACACCGCTTTGGATCAGTGCCTTTTTTTAGCCGCTCCTAACGATATGCGAGGCTTTTTACCCTAGCCCAAACAACCTCTTCCTCAATCCCTCCTTATCCTTCAGATAAATCGTCTTCAGCGTCTCGACGACGTGTGCCTGATAGGGAGGGCTCCAGCTCTCGTAATCCGCAAAGAATCCCGGTTTGTTGAAGACATAGCGAGACAGGAAATCCCAAGCCACGAAATCGCTGATCAGATGGTTGACCAGCCAGGCGTCTGGATGTCTTGGCAGGGCACGTATGACAAGAAACCGGCGCTTCGGATCGGTTTCCGCCATGTTGAGCTGCCCGGTCTGGCCGATCTCGCGCTTGACCGCATTGAGGAATGGCCATGTGCCATCATGATTAATCAGGCTGGCATTGGCGTGAATCCATGTCTGCAGCCAGATCCGGTCTATGTTGGTCAGGTCCCTCTTCGGCTCGAGTGACTGGATGAGATGACGGATGATCATCTCGCCCCGATTTTCCAGATAGCCCGATTGCTCGATCCATGAGGCACGCGGCAACTCGATGCGCCCGGTCGAGGCGAGAAACTCAAAGACCTGCTCGGCATCCTTGATGGAAATATAATTGACCTGCCACGGCCGCGATCGCCGGAATCCCGGTGCCGATGGATCGCCGATGACGGTTGTCGTATTGTCGTCGACAAAGATGAAAACACCGCCGAAATGGCTGGTCCAGAAGGCGCGATGCCGGAATATCACCTTATCCGGCACCAGAGAATTCTCCCGGATATCACCGGTGACCTTGGCGAGTTCCACCATGCGGTTGATGAGCTCGTTGTTACGCCAGGCGTCGGGTTCGTCCTCCAGCCTGTCGACCAGCAGCCGCAATTCCGCTGCCTGCCCCATGACGTTTTCCGCCGAGAGCACCCGGAACTCAACCTGGTTGATCGACAGAAGGTCCTCGATGTCATTGACGACCGAAACGCTATCCTCGATCTCGCCGTAGAGTACATCCTTGATCGTCAGCGCATTGATGGCACGGGAATTGCTGGTGAAAAACTCGTACATTAGTTGCGACGTATTGGAAAATTGCGTGTGCACGACCGGCAAATCCGCCTGCGCCGGTGTTAAAATGATAAACCGCCGGTTGACGCCGTTTGGATCGAGATAAAAAGGGTCCTTCAGTTCTTTGGCGATTTCCGGCGAAAAGCCGGTCCTGTCGACGTTGAATTTCTTGAGTTTCGTCGCAGGAAAACCGAAGGATTTCAGCGCGCGATTATAGCGCTCTATCAGGTGCGGCTGGTCGACCGTCAGCAAGCGTCCATAGATCAGCTCGTTTTCGTAGAGAAGGTCCATCAGACGTCCCACTGCCCGTTGGCCTTGAGCGCTTCGACTTCCCGCACTGCCCGCTCGCGCAACCTCGCGTCCCGCACCATCTTGTCTACGGCCGCATCGTCGGACTTGTCGGAATAACGGAACTCCGAATCCGCATAGCGGTTGGTTTCCTGCAGCACCATCTCCATCGTGAAGGGTTTGCGCAATTTCTCGATCATCGCCTTCTTTTCATCATAGCTCTTGTGCATGAACGTTTCGGGCTTTTCGAACCATTCATCCGGAAGTTCCACATCCATCGCCCGCATCTTGATTGCGTCGGTGACGTTCTTGATGGCGCGGCCAGTGAAGCGCGGCTCACGCTCCTTGATCATGTGCAGGTAAGTGCCGATGTCGGACAGGGTTTTTGGCTCGCCATTGTCATTGATGAAGCGATCAAAGACCACTTTCAACCCCTCCTCCTGCGGCTCTGAAAGTTCGTCATAGGCCGTCTCCACCGCCCGTGCGATCTGTTGCGCTTCGTAGAGCTTGTGATCGCCCAGCGGTATCTTGTGATTTTTGCCCGCCAGCAGCGCAAAGATATCGATGTAATCGTCGCGTGTCTGCGGCCCGTCGACCAGCCATCGAGCCCCGGCACGTTGTCTGAGAGCATCGTCGACATTCTCCGGATAGTTGGAGAACATGCCGAATGAGCAATTACCGCGAACAACAGTCGAGGCGCCGGAAAAAGCTTCCATCAGCACGCCGGTGATCTCGTGCTGGCCCGAGGAGGCGCGGTCATCCGAACGCTTTGCCGCGACCTGGTCGATATCATCGATCGTACCAAAGCCAATCACGCGCGGATTAAGCACATTGGTCACGAATTGCTTGCAGTTCTGTCCGGACTTGCCCTGATACGACGATATCTGATCCACACCGAAGTTCTCGTAGTGAAAGGCGTAACCCGCGACCTGGCAATAATCATTGAGCAGCCCGGCGATCATCTGGATCAGCGTGGTCTTGCCCGTGCCCGGCGCACCATCACCGATGAACGTGAAAAGGAAGCCGCCCAATTCGACAAACGGGTTGAGCTGCCGGTCAAAATCATAGGCCATCAGCATTTTGGAGAGTTTCAGGGCCTGAAACTTGGCGATGTGGTTGCCGACAACTTCGTTCGGTTTCTTGAATGTCATCACCAGCGGCGTGCGTTTCTTCGATGGCGCAACATCGAACCCGTCCAGTGTGAAGTCATCGCTGTCGAGCCGCAGGTGCGTATCTTCGAAACTGCCGAGCCCGTCAAATCGTCCCTTGCGCTGCAAAAGCCCTTCGATGGCAAGCGTCGAAAAGGCTTTGGCGCGCGCCAGCATCGCCTGCTCGTCGCTCGCGCCGGATATCGCACGATCGAGACCGGAAATTACTGATTTCAAGGCGTCTTGCGCCGTATCGAAGACGAAATCCGGCTCGCTCATATCATTGGCTGGCTCTGAATCAGCCTCGATCAATTGCGCGAGATAAGCGGCAAAGGCGAAAGCGGCAACGTAAGCCGCGGCTGACAGAAGCCGTTTGAAATGACTGGCCTCTTCACCCTGTAACGGAGCGGAAGCATTGCGCGCCATCAGGCTTTCAAGATCGCTTTGCCGGCCAAAAACATCGGCGACGGCCAGTGCAATCGCTACACCACGACGAGCCCGAAACAGCAGCGTGTGTTGAGCAACCGAAAGCATCTGATCGTCGGGGCGCACAGACTGGATGGTTTTTACAAGCTCCACCTCACGCGTCTTGCGCAATCCGCCTGTTGAAACGGTCGAAACAAAACGTCTGCCGGTACCGGCAATTTCCGTACCGGACTTTTCGCCGCTATCGAGCGAGACGAATCGCGTCACCATTGCCTGTGCAACGGCAAGATGCTTGGCGATGTCCTTCTCCTCAAGCGTGGTCAGACCGACATCCATGGTTCTTTCCTCCTCAAATGCCGCTGATCACCTGTCCATTGGATAGGATATGCGTCTGAAACCCCTTGAAGATTTTTGCCGCTTCCCCTGATGCGTACAACGCCTGATAGGCTTCATGCGGCACCAGAGCGTGCTGCTCATAATGGCTGACGCCCTGCCTTGCCGCTTCGAGATCATCAGTATTGATGTGAAACTCTTCACGCGATGGCTCCGACGACCAAAGTCCACGTTTACCGGGTTTCTCCGCCTTGGAAAAAACTTCCTGCAAGGTCCAGGTCAGGAGCCAGGCGTCCTCCGGCTTGCGCACACGCTCAAGGACGTCGGCAACTTTCTGATTATGCTCGGTAATTCCGGCCGTGTAGAATGGTCCGAGAACAAGCCGGCGTAGCTGCTTGGGGTGCAGTTCCGGAAAATCCTGATCGAGTGCCGTGGCTATGGTTACCGGTGACAGAGAATAGGCCGAGTTCTTCGCGGCAAAGTCGTCGAAGCGGCGTGCGAGATCCGGATTGAGAAGGCCGCCGACCGGTAAAGGAATTTTGACCTTGTTGTTGAGCTTGCCGTCGGCCACCAGCGTCTCCACCATATCCTCGGATGAGTCCTCGATGATCGCCATGTAGATCAATGGCAAGTTCGAGGCTCCGTCGAAAGCGCCCCAATGCACCACGTAAAAGGGGCGCATGGTTTTCGGGTTAACAGAGACGCGGATAGTCGTCGGCAGCAGAAAGGGAGCGAATATTTCGCCTTTTTCGACGACTTCCAGATAAACCCGTTCCGCCATGGACCTTTGCAGGTCGCGCGGAAACTCGCGATTGCGCAGGATGAAATCCGCCATCTCGCTCCGAAGCGCATCCGCCGGCGGAATGGCTGCAAGCCGCACCGACGCGTCCTTCTTGTCATTTTCAAGTTCCAGAATATTCTGGAAGACAGGAAAGCCGCTCTCGGCCTTGGATATGCGAAAGCGCTCGGCAAAACCGAGCCTGTTGCGCCAACACTCGAACGACGCGTCAAGCCGCTGCAGATATTCAGACACAGTCTGCGCAACCAGATCGTGCTTGTAGAGCGGCGAATCCTGGTTGTTCAGAAAGACTTCGAGCCCATCCAGCGCGGCGCGGATAGCGCCAAAATAGCGCTCGGCCGCTGCAAGATCCGCATCGCCTGTCATCGATTAACTCTGCACATAATCGGCGGAATTGTGCTTCTTCAGAACCTCTGAAAACCGCCGCGAGAAAGCATCGTCAGCCAACTTCTTGCGACGCTGGATATCCTGCGAACTGACCATGTTCCTCTCGTGCATTTCGAGAAGATCGCCGATGTGCTTCTGCGCCGCCGCGCCAACACCGGCCATGGTCTCTTCTGCTGCCGTATCCACCTTGCTGCCGAGCGTATTGATCTTGTGCGCCACGTCCTGTTGCGCGGCCGTTTTCAGCGAATCTTCCAGCGCCTTGTAAAGAACGATACGCTGCTCGGTGTCGATCGACAGTTTGTTGATCAGCGTGCTCTGCGCCGCGATCTGGTTATTGAGAGAATCGACGAAAGTCTGAAACATGGACGTGTAGCGTTCCAGCGTCTGGCTTTCCGCAAGAAGCTCCTGTTCCTTGGCCTGGCGCTCATTATATTCTGTCGCAAGTTTCGACCGCTGACCTTCGAGCTCGGTGCGTGCGCCCTGATCTGTCGATGCGGCAATCTTGTTTTCGATATCCAGCAAGAGCGGGTTCAGTTCTTCGATCCGCTTTTGCGTCGCTTCAAGGTTGGCGATGGTGGATTTGCGCCGTTCTATGACAGTCGCAAGGCTCGTTTCGGAGGTCTTGTAGCGCTCGTCCAGAACATTTTTCTGCTCTTTCAGAATACCGACAATCCGGTCGGATTTGGAAAGGAGTTCTTGGAGATTTCCCGCAAGTGACATATTGCGGACGCGGTCTGAACGCAGGCGCTGCATTTTCTGCTTCGAGAAGACACCGATGAACTTTTCCCAACCGGAATAGCCTTTCATGCTTTCGAATTCGGAACCGAAGACATTGGTGGCATCCTCGAGCCCGATGATCAGTTCGGCGATATTGCCTTCCATTACCTTTTGCTGGCGTAAAACGTCGTCAATACGCGCATTTTCGATATCGAAATCTGAAGCACCGATCTTTTCATCGGCTTTGGCAAATTTGTCGAGGACGATTGTGGACTGATCGATTTTCGTCCGCATGTCATTGACCATTGTTCTGGTCTTCTCGATCTCGGAATCGAAGTGCTGCAGACTCGCCATTTACGTATTCCCCTGATTGCCAAAATCGCCTCTCGCGACGACCGAATATAGACACGGTACATTGCGAAAAAAAGCCTACCGGAAAATGACAGGTCTCAACATAAACTTGCAAGCAGAGATTCGCTCTACGACTTATCGACGTTCCCGCTTGCAATCCGACCGGTTTCCTCCTCCCAGTGTTTGCGGCAGAGCGAGACATAAACGGATTTTTCGATCGCCACCTGATCGCCCTCAAGCAGCGCCTCCCCTTTCGGTCCGTGACGCACAACCATCGTCGCCTTGGCGCCGCAGTGACAGATGGTGCGGATTTCCCGCAAAGTGTCAGCAATGGCGAGCAATTCCGCCGAGCCTGGAAAGAGCTTACCCTGAAAATCCGTGCGCAGACCAAAACACAAGACTGGCAGGTTAAGCCGGTCAACAACGCGCGCCAGTTGCCAGACCTGCTCCTTGGTCAGAAATTGCGCTTCGTCGACAAACACGCAACTCAGCCTGCTTTCACCGTGTGCTTTGGCGATAAGCGAAAAAAGATCATCTTTATCGCGATAAAGCAGCGCCTCCGCGCTGACACCCAGCCGCGAGGTTATCCTTCCGACACCGTCTTCGGCATAGTGCGCAGCCGTGAACAGCATCGTCCGCATGCCGCGTTCCTGGTAGTTGTAGGAAGCTTGCAAAAGCAGCGTCGATTTTCCGGCATTCATAGCCGAGTAACTGAAATAGAGTTTTGCCATCGCCCGCTTTAATCAGAGTTGGGTCTTTGCATGAACCCTTACATTCTACTCCCACGCAACTTTTGTCGGAATATCAACAACTGTCGCTATTTGACCGGATTTATGCGCGCCTATGCTTGAATGCGTTTCCGTTTGGTGCTTGGTTCATGACATTGAAAATCCGGTAAAAACCGGAAGGGGAGAACTATCGATGAAAGTACTATCCAAACTCACTATTTCCCTGGCCTTGGCCCTTTCCGCAAGTACGGCATTCGCTGCGGAACCAGAATCCTGCAAGACAGTCCGATTCGCCGATGTGGGCTGGACCGACATTACGGCTACAACAGCCGCAACGAGCGAAGTCCTGAAAGGTCTTGGTTATTCGACCGACACCAAGGTTCTCTCTGTGCCGGTGACCTATGCTTCGCTTGGCAAGAAGGACATTGACGTATTTCTCGGCAATTGGATGCCGACCATGTCCGCGGACATCAAGCCATATCTCGACAATAAGACCGTCGAAGACCTTGGTCCCAATCTGACTGGTGCGAAATACACCTTGGCGGTGCCGCAATATCTCTATGACAAAGGTCTTAAAGATTTCAAGGACATAGCCAAGTTCAAGGATGAGCTCGGCGGCAAGATCTACGGTATCGAGCCCGGAAACGATGGCAACCGCTTGATTCTCGACATGATTTCCAAGGACACTTTCGGTTTGAAGGGTTTCGAGCTCGCCGAATCCTCCGAACAGGGCATGCTCGCGCAGGTCGCCAAGCAGACAAAAAGCGAAAAACCCATCGTCTTCCTCGGCTGGGAACCGCATCCGATGAATACGAACTTCAAGCTGGCCTATCTTTCCGGCGGTGATGACGTGTTTGGCAAGGACTTCGGCGGGGCAATCATCCATACGAATGTCCGTGCCGGATACACCACCGAATGCCCGAATGTCGGCAAGTTCCTGACCAATCTCAAATTCAATCTGCAGATGGAAAATGAGATCATGGGCAAGATTCTCGACGATGGCGAGGACGGCGCAAAGGCAGCAACCGAATGGTTGAAAGCCAACCCGGCGATTCTGGATACGTGGCTGGCAGGTGTTACAACCTTCGACGGCAAGGAAGGCCTACCCGCGGTCAAAGCGTCGCTGGGGCTATAACGATCGCTGTCCCTGATGGGATAAAGAGACCAAAGAACATGAGCCGCCCGGTGTTCCGGTCGGGCTGCTCCTTCTGCTTACTCGTTGTGGGGATGGTTTTGGTTTGGACTGGTTAACGCAAGACAAGATTCCGGTTGGCAGGACGGCGAAGGCCGTCGTCGATTGGCTCACCACCAATTTTGCCGGATTTTTCGATGGATTGGCCGCAATCATGCAGGCCTTCATCGACGGCCTGATGTACGCGCTGAAATATCCACATCCCCTGATCATGGTCGTGATTTTCGCCGCCATCGCTTACGCCCTGCGCCGGTCCATAGCGGTCACGCTTCTCACCATTCTCGGCTTCCTGTTCATCCTCAATCAGGGATACTGGCAAGAAACGATGGAGACACTGACGCTGGTGCTCTCCTCATGCATCCTGTGTATGGGGATCGGCGTACCCATCGGCATTATCGCCGCGCATCGGCCGAAGTTCTATGCAGCGATCCGTCCCGTACTCGACCTCATGCAGACGCTACCCACCTTCGTCTATCTCATTCCCGCCATCGTCTTTTTCGGCATAGGTATGGTGCCAGGCCTGATCGCAACGGCAATCTTTGTTTTGCCAGCGCCCATCCGCCTCACCCATCTCGGCGTTTCCTCGACACCACGGCACCTGATCGAAGCCGGCGAGGCATTCGGTGCATCCTCCCGCCAACTGCTTTGGAAGATCGAACTGCCCTACGCCATGCCGCAAATACTGGCTGGACTTACCCAGACGATCATGCTGTCGCTGTCCATGGTGGTCATCGCGGCACTGGTCGGAGCCGATGGGCTTGGCGTGCCAGTCGTGCGCGCGCTGAACTCGGTTAACACGGCCTTGGGCTTCGAAGCAGGCCTTGTCATTGTGGTCGTCGCCATCATACTCGACCGTATATTCCGTCCCGGCAAGGAGCCAGGTGAATGACTGCGATCACACTGGATAATGTCTGTATTATTTTCGGCAAGAAGACTGACGGTTCGTTGTTCCTGGCCGATCAGGGGAAAAGCCGCTCGGATATCCAGGCCGAAACAGGCCACGTGCTCGGCGTTCACAATTGCACTCTCACCGTCGCCGAAGGGGAAATAGTCGTGTTGATGGGGCTCTCGGGCTCCGGTAAGTCGACGCTCCTGCGCGCTATCAATCGCCTTAACCCTATCTCGCGCGGCTCCGTCGTCGTTCACAACAAAGGGCGGTCTATCGATGTCGGCAAGGCCGACAAGACAACTTTGCGGGATTTGCGCAAGCACCTTGTTTCGATGGTTTTCCAGCAGTTCGGTCTCCTGCCCTGGCGCACGGTTGAAGAGAATGTCGGGTTCGGACTTGAGCTGTCGGGTGTTCCGAAAGAAGAGCGCGCGAAAGCCGTGCAGCAGCAGCTCGAACTGGTCAATCTCAAGGACTGGGCCAAGCGCAAGGTTGGCGAGCTCTCCGGCGGTATGCAGCAACGTGTCGGCCTTGCGCGCGCTTTCGCAACAGGTGCACCGATCCTGCTGATGGATGAGCCCTTTTCAGCGCTCGACCCGCTTATTCGAACCCGCTTGCAAGATGAGCTTCTCAGCCTGCAGGAGCGACTGAAGAAGACGATCGTCTTCGTTAGTCACGATCTGGATGAGGCCATGAAAATTGGCAACCGTATTGCCATTATGGAGGGCGGACGGATCATCCAGTGCGGTACGGCTCAGGACATCCTGCTTAACCCGGCTGATGAATATGTTGCGGATTTCGTCGCCAACATGAATCCACTTGGTGTGCTCACTGCGGCGGACATCATGGTTCCGCTGGATCGAACGCGCTCCGCCAGCAGGCCGTTTGCGGCTACAGCGCGTCCGGAAACGCCGGTGCGTGAAATCATGCAAGCGATCGCGAAAAACAGTGGCGATGTTGGCGTCGTGGAAAACGGCTCATTTCTCGGGATGATCTCCGCCGATGACATCGTGCGCGGCCTGTTAAAGCACCAGAAGCACTAGTTCAGACTACTCTTCTTCGGCATCCTCGTCACCGGATTTCCCGGCTGGCTGCCAGGAATGAGGCACGACTTTTTTCTGCGTATTTGAATCCGTGAATATCCACCAGCCGGCATCCGTTTCGTCCCACTGGCCGCCCGTCGCCTTCAGGCGATCCAGTGAGCGATACTGCCCGATGGATTCGTTTTCCTGTCCGTCCTCGTCGGTCCAGAACACCTGAACCTTGCTACCATCCTTGGGTGCCGTGGAAATCGCCTGCTTTTTGGTCATGTCACGCGGCCTTCTTTTTGGCCAAGCGTGCCCTGATGCTTTCCACATCGGACTTCGGCGTCGCTGCAAACAGCGTCTTCGTATAGCTGTGCTGCGGGTTGGCAAACACTTCCTCCCGCGTGCCATATTCAACGACTTCGCCGTAGTACATCACCATGACTTCGTCGGCGATGTAGCGCACCACAGAAAGATCGTGGCTGATGAAGACGTAGGTAAGATTGAACTCGTCCTGCAGATCGGCCAACAGATTAAGAACCTGTGCTTGTACCGAGAGATCTAGCGCAGAGACCGGCTCATCCAGCACGAGCAGGCTCGGGCTAAGCATCAGCGCGCGGGCAATGGCGATACGCTGGCGCTGACCTCCGGAGAACATGTGCGGATAGCGATTGTAGTGCTCAGGTCCAAGTCCGACCTTCACCAGCATTTGCATCGCCAGATCGCGCCGCTCGGCGGCCGTCTTGTTGGTATTCAACAATAATGGTTCGCCCAGCACTTCGCCGATCTTCTGGCGCGGATTAAGCGAACCATAGGGATTCTGAAAAATGATCTGCACCTTGCGGCGCATCTCCGCGGTGACGCGATCCTTGGCGATATTGATAGGCTTACCATCGATCAAAAGTTCGCCGGAAGTCTGCGGATCGATCAGAGTCAATATCCGGCCCAGCGTTGACTTTCCGCAACCGCTCTCGCCCACAATGGCAAGGGTTTTGCCCTTTTCCAAAGTAAAGCTGACGCCCTTGACCGCGTGCACGGTCTTCTGCTTGCCAAACAGACCGCCGCCGACGTGATAATCGCGGACGATATTGCGGCCCTCGAGTACGACTTCGCTCATGGCGCCACTCCTGCATTGGCGGCTTCATTCTTCATGAAATCCGCAACCGTTGACAGGCGGTCGCCAGTCGCATTCTCTGGCAAGGCAGACAGAAGCGCGCGGGTATAGGGGCTTTTGGGCGACTCGAACAGCGAGAGCACGTCGGCCTCCTCCATCTTGCGGCCCTTGTATTGAACGATCACGCGATCGGCGGTTTCCGCCACGACACCCATGTCGTGGGTGATCATGATCAGGCCCATGCCATGCTTCACCTGCAAGCTCACGAGAAGGTCGAGAATTTGCTTCTGGATCGTCACGTCAAGCGCTGTCGTCGGCTCATCAGCGATCAGCAGTTTCGGATTGCAGGCAATGGCAATGGCAATCATCACACGCTGGCATTGACCGCCGGACATCTGGTGCGGGAAGGAGTTCAACCGCTCTTCCGGCGCCGGAATACCTACTTGCTTGAAGAGTTCGATCGCACGCTTGCGCCGTGTCGGACCATCCATCTTCATATGGAAGCGTAGCACCTCTTCCAGTTGGAAACCGACTGTGAAGCAGGGATTGAGGCTCGCCATCGGTTCTTGGAAGATCATGGCGACGTCGCGGCCGACGATTTCTCGCCTCTGCTTGCCGGTCATCGTCAACATGTTGTGGCCATTGAATGTCATACTGTCGGCGGTGACGGTTGCGGTCTTCGGCAAAAGGCCCATCACGGCCAACATGGCAACTGATTTACCGGAGCCGGATTCACCAACGATCGCCAGAACTTCACGATTATCGACCGAAAGATCGATGCCCTGCACGGCCATGAACAGGCCGGCATTCGTGTCGAAGCCGACCGAGAGGTTCTTGATTTCAAGCAGCGCCATACCTCAGCTCCTTTTCAACTTAGGATCGAGAGCATCGCGCAGTCCATCTCCAACGAGATTGATCGCGAGGACGGTGATCAGGATTGCAAGACCGGGGAAAGTCACGACCCACCAGGCCCGCAGGATGAATTCGCGGGCCTCTGCCAGCATCGTTCCCCATTCCGGTGTTGGCGGCTGGGCACCCATGCCGAGGAACCCAAGTGCTGCAGCCTCGAGAATTGCATTCGAAAACGACAGCGTTCCCTGCACGATCAGCGGCGCGAGACAGTTCGGCAGGATCGTTTTGAACATCAAGCGGAGGTGGCCGGCGCCTGCCAGCTTCGACGCTATGACGTATTCGCGGTTCTTCTCGCTCATGACCGCCGCGCGCGTAAGGCGGGCAAAGTGCGGTTGCAGAACGAGAGCAATAGCGATCATCGCATTGAAAAGACCGGGTCCCAGAATAGCCACAAGCACAAGGGCCAGCAGCAGCGGCGGAAAGGCCAGGATGATATCCATGATGCGCATGATCAGCGTATCGACCCAACCACGGAAATAGCCAGCAAGAACACCGAGAATAACGCCAGTGATCATCGCGAACGTCACGACGATCAAGCCGATGAACAACGAATAGCGCGCGCCGTAGATCAGACGGGAAAGCAAATCCCGGCCAACGGCATCGGTGCCAAGCAGAAACTGCTCCTTGCCGCCCACTTGCCACGACGGCGGCGTTAGCAAGGCATCACGGTACTGTTGGTAAGGAGCGTGGGGCGCAATGAGCGGACCAAATATGGCGATCAGGACCAGAAGGACGAGAACGGCAAAACCTATCACCGCGCCCTTGTTGACGCTGAAATAGAACCAGAATTCCGAAAACCGCGCCATCCGGCCCGAAGTCTGGGACGAGGCAAGCGGTACGGGCGGGGAAACTTCGTTGGTCACGGGTTCCTCACTTTACGCGAATACGCGGGTTGATTACCGCATAGAGCAGATCAACGATCAGATTGACGACCATGACGATCAGCGCCACGAGCATGAGACCTCCCTGCACCACGACGTAATCCCGGCGGGAGATGGCATCGATCATCCACTTGCCGATGCCCGGCCAGGAAAAGATGGTCTCGGTCAGGATCGCGCCGGCCATGAGCAGCCCCATCTGCAAACCGATCGTGGTGATGACCGGGATCATCGCATTGCGCAGAGCGTGCACGCCAATGACGCGCTTGGGTTCGAGGCCTTTTGCCCGGGCTGTGCGCACGTAGTCTTCACCGAGAACTTCCAACATGGCGGATCGCGTCTGACGCGCGATAACCGCGAGCGGAATCGTTCCGAGCACGATTGTCGGCAGAATCAAATGCGAAACAGCCGATTTGAATGCGCCTTTGCCACCCGAAATCAGACTATCTATCAGCATGAAGCCTGTGGTTGGCTTGAAGAAATAGATGAGGTCCATGCGCCCTGACACCGGCGTCCAATGCAATATACCGGCGAAAAGGATGATCAGGAGAATACCCCACCAGAAGATCGGCATCGAATATCCAACGAGCGCGATGCCCATGCTCAACTGGTCGAAGATCGAACCGCGCTTTACTGCAGCGAAAATACCCGCCGGGATGCCGATGATAACGGCAAAGAGCATGGCACAGATGCTAAGCTCCAATGTTGCCGGGAAAAGCGCCCGGAAGTCTGCTAGCACCGGCCGCTTGCTGGCGATCGACGTGCCGAAATCTCCATGGAAAACACCCCATAGGAACGAGAAATACTGTTCCCATATAGGCCTGTTGAAACCGAACTGGTCCATCAGCAATTGATGCCGTTCCGGCGTCATGCCCCGTTCCCCCGCAAGTGCGATGACAGGGTCGCCGGGCAACAAACGAATGAAAATGAAGGCCACAAAACTAATACCGATGAACGTCGGAATCAGCAGCAGCACTCTGGACGCGATATAGCGAAACATGGTGACCTGATAAAAATGCGGTACCGGCCGAAGCCGGTACCGCTGGAGTAGATTTACTCTGCGACGTCGACGCTGGCGAAGTTATGAACACCGAGCGGGCTGGGCACATAGCCAGATACGTTCTTCGTCATAGCTGTGGTAACGAGCGAGTGAGCAAGCGTTGCCCATGGCGCTTCACGCTTGAATACAACCTGCGCTTCTTCATAAAGCTTGGTGCGCTCTGCAGGATCGGAGACGACAGCCGCCTTGTTGATCAAATCCGTGAATTCCTGGTTGCACCACGCAGCGCGGTTGGATGTACCAACAGCCTGGCAGGACAACAGGGTTGCAAGGAAGTTGTCCGGATCGCCATTGTCGCCGGTCCAGCCGATGATGACGGCACCATCGTGCTTTGGATCGGAAGCCTGCTTCAGGTATTCCTGCCAATCGAAGGTAACGATCTCTGCCTTCACACCAACCTTGGCAAAATCCGACTGGATCAGTTCGGCAGTGCGACGGCCGTTCGGCATGTACGGACGGGCAACCGGCATAGCCCAGATTTTCATCGACAGATCTTTTACGCCAGCCTTTTCGAGTGCGGCCTTTGCAGCTTCTGGATTGTATTCGTCATCCTTGATCGACTTGTTGTAGGACCACATCGTTGGCGGGATCGGGTTGATTGCCGGTGTACCCTGACCGAGGTAAACGGCATCGACGATGGCCTTCTTGTCGATTGCCTGGTTGAGCGCCTTGCGCACTTCGGGTTTGTCGAATGGCGCTTGTGTGGTGTTGTAGGCAAGCGTCGAAACGTTCAGGCCTTCTTCCTGGATGACATTCAGGTTCGTATCAGCCTTCAGACCTTCCACATCTGCCGGATCCGGATAGATCGTCAGCTGGCACTCACCGGCCTTGAGCTTCTGCACACGGACAGCAGCATCAGGTGTAACCGCGAAGATGAGGCTGTCGAGCTTTACCTTACCCTTGTAATAGTCGGGATTGGCTTCATAGCGGATGGCGGTGTTGAGCTGATAGTCCACGAACTGGAATGGGCCCGTGCCAACCGGCTGCTCGTTGAACTTGCCTGGTGTTTTGTCAGCCATCAGCTTGTCGGCATATTCCTTGGATACGATGGACGAGAAGTCCATGGCAAGGTTGGCAAGCATTGGTGCGTTGGGCTTGGTCAGCGTGACCTTTACCGTCAAATCGTCAACTTTTTCCACTGACTTGATCAGTTTCGGGAAGTCCATGCCTTCAAAATATTCGTAGGAAGCGCCGTCGACATACTTGGCCCAAGGGCTGCCTTCCTTCTGGCGTTCAAACGAAAACACCACATCGTCAGCGTTTAGCTCACGCGATGGCGTGAAATAGCTTGTCGTCTGGAACTTGACGCCTGGATGAAGTTTGAACGTATATTCCAGACCATCATCGGAGATCGTCCAGCTGTCAGCAAGAGCCGGCTCAACTTCCGATGTTCCTGGCTTGAATTCCACCAGTTTGTTAAAGACGGCTTGTCCCGTCGCATCGAGTGTCTCACCACCCGTATAAAGCGCCGGATCAAAACCACCTGGGGCAGCTTCCGAGCAAAAAACCAACGTCTTGGCTGCGGCTCCACCTGCCATCAGCCCACCTGTCAGCATTGCGAGCGCGGTCGCCGCAAGGAGTTTCTTGTAGGTATTCATCTTTTTCCACCTTCAGAGGTTTTTTTGTGTTGCAGGCCCCCATGCCTACAACGAAGTTTGTATGGAAGCCTTTGCAATGTCGCAATGCAAGCAGATTTATTCGCAGTCAACCCACCGAAACGGCGATAATATTGGATTCCGGAGAATCTCTGCCTTTGTGCTGAAAAAAAAGTGAAAATCCCTAAAAATCCGTCCACTGGCTTTTACTATGAAGCGTCCTGGGAGTCTTATACTTACGCTGCATTGGGAGATATTGACGGCGGAAAACGGCAAAACGGCTGGAAAACCGGTCACGCCCATGCGAGAAAACAAGGACGAGCATCGGAGATGATTTATGGACACCTATGGGCATGTAGCGATTGTAACAGGCGGTGGGTCAGGTTTGGGAGCAGCGACTGCCCGTGCGCTTGCGGCAAAAGGTGCGAAAGTCGCCCTTTTCGACATCAATCTTGACGCCGCGCAGAGCGTCGCACATGAGATCGGCGGCTTGGCCCTCAGCTGCAATGTGTCGAGTGCAGATGACGCCGAGAAGGCCGTAGCGCGAGTGATCGACGAACTTGACACCCCGCGTATTCTCGTCAACTGCGCTGGTATAGCCAATGCAGGGCGCATCGTCGGTCGTGACGGCCCGCACGATCTCGAGCTTTATCGACGAGTGATCGAGGTCAATCTCATCGGTTCGTTCAATATGCTTCGGCTTATTAGCAATGCCGCATCAAAGCTCGATCCGCTCGAAACGGGCGAACGCGGTGTTATCATCTCCACCGCATCCGTCGCCGCTTTTGACGGCCAGATCGGTCAGGCTGCCTATGCGTCTTCCAAAGCCGGTATAGCCGGTCTGACTCTGCCTGCTGCGCGCGAACTCGCGCGTTTCGGCATTCGCGTCATGGCTATTGCGCCCGGCATCTTCGGAACGCCTATGCTGCTGGCCATGCCGCAAGAGGTTCAGAATTCCCTTGCCGCCTCCATTCCCTTCCCGTCGCGACTTGGCAAGCCGGACGAATATGCGGCTCTGGCTCTGCACATCATCGAAAATCCGATGCTTAACGGCGAAACTATCCGTCTTGATGGTGCAATCCGGATGGCCCCAAAATGAGAGGCAAGTTGACGCATAAATCGAGTTGTGGGTTGCAACGTTTGCGTGTCGGCGATGTTCTGTTAACGTCGGGAATCTAAAATCCTTTCGACAAGCAGTCATGGGTCGCTGACGCCGATTGAACCCGACCGTGAAAGGTTGCAGATGTCCGTTACCAATCGTCTGGTCGTATTGCTACCAGGTTTTGAGCATATGCCTGTTGAGGCGCATCATCGCCGCTTCACTCGCGAAGCGGCGAAGACGGCCCCTGTTTACGACATGTCCCTGACCCAGTCTGAGCCACTGCACGTTTCCTCGACCGATGGTGGGATCGCAATGGGCGAGTTTAGTCTGCAGGCTTCGGGCGATGGCTGGTCGGCCAATACGGATTTCATCCTTTACGGGCTCGGTGACATCACCCTTTTCTATGCGTCGAGAAATCCCCTAAGGCGGTTGCTGAGCGGAATTATCGCCCTAATGGATTTTATCCTTACCGGGACATTCTTCCGGTTTGTTGCGACGAGTTGGCGCTATGCCCTGTTTTTCGTTTATCCATTATTGATCTGCTTTGTCATCCTGGGTGCAACCTACGGCACCGGGCGTCTTGCCATGGCGTACAACCAGACCAGCGTACCGATCGCGCCGGCGATAGCCTTGATTACCGCCATCCTGTTGTTCTGGCTCGCTGCCTCGAAACTCCATTTCCTGCTCCTCATGGATGACTGGACGTTTGCCCGCGATATGGCGCGGGGCAAACGTCCAGATGTGATGCGGAAGCTGGATCGCGTCATTGCTGATGCAGCCAACCGTATAAGCAGTGCACCGCCCGGCACGGAAATCGTTGTTGCAGCTCATAGCCTTGGCGCCGTTTGCGCAATTCCGATTCTCGATGCCGCCCTTCCCCGCGAAGGCTCCAACCGGTATGGCCTGCTCACTGTCGGCTCCAGCCTGTTGAAGGTAGCATTGCACCCTGCCGCTCGCACGCTGCGCAAAAGTGTCGAAACCGTTGTAAATAGCAAAACAGTCTGGATCGATGTGCAATCGCTGACGGACCCAATGAATTTCTACCAGTCTGATCCGGTGCGGGACCTAAACATAAAAGCTGGAAAATCGCCCATCCTGGTAAGAGTGCGTTTCCGCAACCAACTTTGCGATGCGGCATATAAATCTATTCGACGGGATTTCTTTCGCGTACATCGCCAGTTTGTTTTCGGCGTTGAAAAACGCACTCATTACTCGTGGCATGCCATTTTGTGTGGTCCGGAACAATTCGCCGACGTCGCCGCATTGGGTGGCCTCCGCTGTGATCGGAACACAACCTCCCCGGCGAACCTCAATATTGCTGGAACTGCCACAACATGATTTCTCTTGTTACTGCCGGCAAGGTCTTGTGGGTCCTTCATGTCGTTGGCTGGTATGTGCTGCGCTGGCCATTCGATCGACGCGCGCGCAAGTTGAACCTCACTGTCGACCGGCGGAAGGGCGCCGATACGGCAAGGCTTGCGGTTTCCCTTACCGGCCTCGGTATCATTCCGGCAATCTACGTCATGACCGGTCAGCCGCGTTTTGCATCCTACCCGGCAAGCGCCATACTTTTCCTGTTTGGTATTGCCTCCGGAATTGGCTCGTTGATTCTGTTCCGGCTCACGCACAAGGCTCTCGGAAAAATGTGGTCCGTATCGCTGCAGTTGAAGCATGACCACAAGCTGATCACCACCGGCATTTACAAATATCTCCGCCACCCGATGTATACGGCGTTCTGGCTCATGGCGTTGACCCAGGCGTTGCTCCTTCCTAACTATATCGCCGGTCTCGCTGGCATTGTTGGCTTCGGCTATCTGTTTTTCTCTCGGATAGGCCCTGAGGAAGCGATGCTGCAGGAAGCATTTGGAGAGGAATACAGCCGGTACCGCGCACGCACTTGGCGTGTCCTGCCTTACATCTACTGACACATCGAGAGAAGTTAATAGTGCTTCCAGCATCCCTCAAATCATTCATCGTCAGCATCGCCGCCCTTGCCCTCACAGCCTGTCAGTCAGTTCCCCAATCCACCAGTGCGATTGCGGTATCGGCCTACGCGCCTGAAACGCCGCAACACAGTTGCGCGGTACATGGCAATCCTGATGGCGCACTGGCGAAACTAACGGCCAATCGTACAAGAATCGGTGATCCCGCCTATATCGAGTTCCGCCAGCGGTTCTCCTCTAGCATCCCCAGCGGTCATCTCTACGTGGTCTTCGGGCGATTGGACGCCAAAGGCAATCCGGTGACACGCCTTTATATCGGGCTCTTCCCAAAAGGCAGTCTTGCTGGAGTGTATGGCGGCGCGATTGTCCCGATGCCCGCGGATCTGGCGCCCAGCTATGCCGATTGCCTTTTTCACGCCAAACGTCGCCTATCGCGTATCGCTGACTGAAAATCAGTATCAGCAGTTGCTTGGCAAAGTGCAGGCAGATATTGCCAATCCGCCCATGTGGCGCATGTTCGGCTACAACTGCAACAACTACGCCGCGTCGCTCGGTAGTGTTGCAGGGCTGGTTGAACCTGCCAATCGCGCGCAGCCGTCGTTTTCCTACATATATGCCTATATCGATGCGAACGGCGATCGACGGCAGAAAGGGTCAAGTTGACGGGAAACCCATTGCCATCGTGTTCAGGCCTGTCGGCTTCATAATTTGGTCCCAATCCGGTTGGTTTATCAATACCGCGCTGGGCCAGAACCATTGGTTCGTCCTTCGCGTTCAAACGATGAAAGCCGCCTGCGATGAGAATAATAAGCGCGATGCTCCTGATGTCGGTCGCTTTGGCTAGTCCGGCACGCGCCATGGATAATGGCGCTGCGGAAGAGCTGAAGCGGCTGGATCCGCAAACGCGCCTTGAACAGCGCTGTGATCTCGAGGCAATGGAGCGCATCCATAAGGATCCCGCCAAACTGGTAGCGGACGAACTGGTCGCCTATGCCTTTGAAGAGCCGAAGGTCCAAGGTGACAAGATCCGTTCAGCCGGTGCAGCTTTCCGCAGCAAGGGCGAATGGTATCATCTGTCCTACACCTGCGCGACCTCGCCCGATCACATGACAATATTGTCTTTCCAGTACGCCATAGGACAAATTGTTCCCCACAGCGAATGGGCTCACCATTACCTGGTGTCCGAATAATTCTCCCAGCATTTATAAGGTCAGTTGAGGCTGTTTGGTCGATCCTGCGCCAAAAGCATCTGGCCGATCGCGTCTACCTTCTTTGCGGTCGGCGCTTCATAGGCTAGTGCGCTCGCCTGCAGAGTTCCCTCTGCCGTCCCGGCTGGCATCGTTACCGGCTGTGGAGCCGTGTACTCCATTGCCTGCACTGGAGGATCGGCTGGCACTGCTACCCTGTCGCTGGCGAACGCCATTTGCGGCGGCAAGGGAAGGTCAGCCTGAGCAACAACGATCGGCTGTTGGCTGGTATCCTTCACAACACGACCTGAAGTTGCGGTGGACGTCGTCGTAGTGACCGACGCAGCGCTGGCCATCTGCACGTTGCCCCCTGCCATTCTGGTGCTGGCAATATAGGCGTTGGCAATTGCACGGCTGGCATCATTCGAAGCTATATCGGCTGAATGATAACGGTCACGCTTTTCGTAGAACGCATTGCCGCCCGCGACGACAGTGTAATGCATGTTCTTGTAAGGGAACCGAAGACCCGCGGTATGGAAATACATCGCGTTCTTCACTTTGGGATTACGCTCACCCTTGAGCACGGCGTCCGCTGCCGCTTGCACGTCGGGCAATGCCGCAGAACGCATGGGCCGCGATAGCACGCCCGGCGCGAACTGGTTTTTCTGGCCAACCACGCCGCAGATCGAATTTCCCCATTTGCCTGAGTCAAGACGATTCATCACCACGGTGCCGACCGCGAGCAGGCCCTCCTTGCTCGAGCGGTTTGACTCGAAGAACATCGCCCGTTCAAGGCATTCCTTGTCCTTCGGCGTATAGGCGTAAGAAGTAGTTTTGGTACCCGAATGCGTCGTCAGACCGGCGGATAATTTGCCTGAATTCTGGCTCGTCGTACAACCGGTGACAAGACCGGCCGCCGCAACAATGCCTATAACAGAGTGGAGTTTTCCCCTACCGACGCCGTTCACGAAGCATTTCTCATCGCTGTTAATCCTGCTGGTGAAGTTGCTGACAGATTGATGCGATTTAGGGCCAAACAATGGCAGTGATGATTATTGTGATATACGACATTACCATCCATTTGAAAATATGCAGTTATTTTATTCACTTCGACAGCAAAAAAATTTCAATAATGGCAAAATTAAGAACTTGTTTACCACATTTGCCCTAAACTTTGTGCATCTGCCCAAAGCTCGTAAGGCACGCTATGCACAATCATTCAATCCGCTACGATACTCGCGAATCGGTTATGGCTGCGCTTGTCGAGCTCATGGCGTTACAAATCCCGGTCGAAGATGTTGCCCCGGTTTTGTGCACGATAGGACCGGTCGATCTCGATCTCCTGGCCGATTGCATGAACGATGTCGGCCTTAACGACGATCGGGCGATCGCAGCCTGACTCCCAACCCTTCGCTACCGGTCCGCACTGTGCTTGTCCCAATTCCTGTGACAAACTATCAACCGGCATGATGGCCGGTTTGAAGGATGAAACGTGAGCGAAAAGAAGGACGTCCTCCGCGAGATCGACGACAATGCAATACGCCTTGCACGTACGTTGATGCGTACCGCGCGGCATGCTGTGATTGCGACGCTCGATCCGCGGTCCGGCGCTCCGATTGCGACGCGCGTGGGCGTCTCAACGGATCATGACGGCGCGCCCATCATCCTTGTTTCGGCCCTCGCCGTGCACACGCCGGCACTGCTGGCCGATCCTCGTTGCTCGCTTTTGGTCGGCGACCCGGGCAAAGGTGACCCACTCGCCCATCCGCGCATGACGATAACCGCCAAGGCGCGAGAGATTGCCCGCGATACGCCGGAACACACCCGCATTGCATGGCGCTATCTTTCCCACTTGCCCAAGGCCAAGCTCTATGTTGGCCTGGGGGATTTTCGCTTTTTCCGGCTGGAACCAGCAAGCGCCAAGCTGAATGGCGGCTTTGGTCAGGCCTATCAATTATCAGCAAATGACTGGCTTAGTCTTAGCCCAGTCAACGAGGAACTCGCCGAGGCGGAACGGGGCGCAGTCGATCATATGAACGAAGATCATTCCGATGCGATCGCACTTTATGCCCGCTTTTATGCCAAGGCACCCCATGGCAAGTGGCGCATGACAGGCATCGATGCCGATGGCTTCGATCTGGCCGATGGTGACGACGTCCTGCGTGTTTTTTTCAAGGAGCCGCTGACGTCTGCCAAGGACATGCACATGACGCTCGTGCGGATGGCTGGCGAGGCTCGCGGCGGGCTCGCATCGCAGTCGTGAAAACACTGGTTCCGGAGGAAGGCGACTGGGTGCAAGATCGGGTAACCCGCATCACCGATCCCGAAGACGATCGGCTCTCAGCCTATCGCAATGTGCGTGAGCGTGATCTCGTCGGTCGCGACGGCCGGTTCATCGCCGAGGGCAAGGTTGTCCTCAATGTCCTGTTGTCCAACCCGGCTTTCGCGGTAGAATCGCTCCTCGTGCTGGAAAACCGGCTTGCGGGACTGAGCGAGCAGCTCAAGCTTTGCCCACCCGATGTACCGGTCTATTGCGTGTCCCGCGAGATCATGGATGCAATTGCCGGCTTTCCCATGCACCGCGGCATCCTCGCTGTCGGCCGCCGCAACGCGCCACTATCCATCGATACGTTGATCGATACGATGCCAGACAAGGCATTGGCAGTCGCCTTGTGCGGAATTTCAAATCACGACAATATGGGATCGATCTTTCGCAACGCCGCCGCCTTCGAAGCAGACTGTATTTTAATGGACGAAACCAGTTGCGATCCACTTTACCGCAAGGCCATACGCGTATCAGTCGGCGCAGCATTGAAAGTCCCCTTCGCCAGGGAAGGATCAATCGAAGCCATCGTGACCAAACTGCAAACTGCCGGATTCAACATTTTTGCCCTCAGCCCCGCCGGCACGACCGATATCTACCACGCAAGGCCCTCGCGACGCGTTGCGCTGCTCTTGGGCACAGAAGGCGACGGTTTACCAAACTTCCTGTTGCAAAAACTGAAAACAGTGAAAATCCCTATGTCCAGGAGCTTCGATAGCCTGAACGTTGCGACAGCTTCAGGCATCGCATTATCGCGTTTCAGCCGTTTTTCCGGTCTCTAGAGTCTGCAAAGCCCGAATACGATCGGCCAGGCTCACGATGATTTCGCCGTTTTCGTCATGCACCGGAGGCATTTCGTTCTCGGCTTTTGCCAGCAGTTCGTTGACCTTCGAGGTTGGCCCCTCAAGCCGCGCGACCATTGCAACAACCTGTGCTGCAAGTGTATTCATCTCTTCGCGCAAGCGCTCGGTTTCCTGCGCTTGAACCAGTGCCTGCTTGCCGCGCGGTGTGTCCACAACAGAAGATCCCTGCTTGCGCCCTTCGGCGAGCACCTTGCGCAAACGTTCATTGATCCGTTCGATTTCCTTCTCTCGTCTCGAAAGCTTGGCCTCGCTGTCGGAAATTTGCCTGACCAGGGCATTCGAGCGTTGCTCAAGCTCGGCGCTTCGCTTGGTTTCCTGCGCCAGCGAATGTTGCACTTCCTTGATATCTGCTTCGGCCCGTTGTCTCAGGTTGTCGCTATCGCGCTTATCCTGCCGCGCCTCTCTCAAATCATCCGAAAGGTTGTCGATCCGGGCCGATTGCGCTGCGACTTCGATTTGAAAACTGTCCGCATTCATCGCGACGTTGGACGCCCGGCGATGCAAGAGTTCGAGCTCCGCCGACTTTTGCTCTATCAATCGCTCATGCCCTACGATCATGGCTGCGGCTTTCTCGAATTCCTGTTCACGATCGGCAAATGAAGATCGCAACTCGGCAATCGTCGCATCGCGCGCTGCAAGTTCAGAGGTAAGATTGCGCACGAGACGCTCTTTCTCGCCGAGTTCGGCCAGCTGTAGTGCATTTTTTTCGCGGGAGCTTTCCAGCATCAACTCAAGCTTGCGCTCGGCGATCGCATGTTCGGCGCGCAGGCCATCCCGCTGGGCTTGTATCTCGTTGAGCGTCAGCGGAGTCTCTGCCTCGACACGCTTGCGTGTGAGCAGTGTCGCCCGGCGCCAGATAGGCGGCGCAACCAAAAGCGCCAGCAGCACGGCGCTCAGGAATCCGAAAGCAAAATATAGCGCAGACTGGATCACGATCAGGGTCCTGTTGGATGTCTATCTTGGCACAAATTACTAGCAGTCGGGCCCTGAAACGCAAAGACGCGAACTGAAGAGTTCGCGTCCCAAATGCAATACGGTCTATTTTATCAGAAAGGATTCCACGTCGCCGTCTGGGTAATCTTCAAGTAACCCACATTGACACCCAGACGTGCACCGACGCCCGTCCTGATCGGAACGAGCAGCACCTGATTTCGCTTCAACACGTTGAAACCAACGCCGGCGAAAAGATAAGCGGAACCGGCAACACCCACGAAGCGGCCGTAGAGGTTCTGCACATCATCGAGATTGTAGACCAGCATCATGACGCGCGAACCCTGTCCGCCGAAATCCCAACCGATCGAGGGTCCTTGCCAGAAGGTTTTGTGATCCCCGGCATTCTTGGTGTAGAGCGAACCTTCGCCGTAAGTCAGGCCGCCGATGAGGGCGCCAGATCCTTCCTCCCCGAGAACATAGCCGTTGGGCAGGCCATAGCTCTGGAAGACTTTTTCGACAGCCGTGGCGAGCCCACCTGAAGTCGATCCGAAGAACCGCTGGCCGGAATTGACGATTTCTTCCATCGTATAGGTTTCTTGCGCACGCGCCGTCTGCGCCTGGGCGACAACGAGTGACACAAGTGTCAAAATGAGGAGAAAGCCGCGGTTCAAAGACAAGAGTAGAGACGCCATCATAATTCCTTTTGGCTGTTCGCTTCTTTGCCTGACGCCTGATGCAAGGATGAGCAGATCTTGCGCCTGCTTTTAAAATCGAATTCATTTTAAGGCGCTAAACCTTGTATAAAAGTTTATGAATCGATCTTGGCATTTCAATGACTTGCAAAGAATGGCAAAAACCTTGAAATTTCAACATTTACAAGCTCCGGCCAAGACGTTCTTGCCGATCTTGACCGAGCTATGTATCCAAATAGGCCAGAAATCGGAGTGATTCGCGTGTTACTGATTCGCGGCAGCCTCTGAACCACCAGCCAATCTTCAGGAGATTTCCCCATGACATTGCCCGTTATTCTCTCGGCAACGGACCTCGGAGCGCTCCTGAGCAGCCGCATCTGCCACGATATCATTTCACCCGTCGGCGCCATCAATAATGGGTTGGAATTGCTCGAAGAAGGCGGTTCCGATGAAGACGCGATGAGCCTCATCAAATCCAGCGCGCGCAGCGCATCTGCTCGCCTGCAGTTCGCGCGTATTGCGTTCGGCGCTGCGGGGTCGGCTGGAGTTCAGATCGATACAGGTGATGCCCAGAATGTCGCCAATGAATATATGAAGGGCGAAAAAGCCGAATTGAGTTGGGAAGGCACCCGGGTTCTGCTGCCCAAGAACAAGGTTAAGCTCTTGCTCAATCTGGTCCTCATCGCCAATGCGGCCCTGCCTCGAGGTGGCACATTGTCCGTCGCACTGCAAACCCCGGAAACACAGCCGCGTTTTGTCCTCACATCACGTGGGCCAATGCTGCGTGTCCCGCCGAAATTTCTTGAACTGCACAGCGGCAAGGTTCCAGAAGAGCCGATCGATGCCCACGGCGTTCAACCTTACTATACACTCCTTCTGGCCCAGGAAGCCGGCATGACCATCTCGATCCATGCAAGTCCCGAAGAGATTGTCTTCACCGCGGCGTAGTCGATCGCGCAAGTTGTCCTAAATATTTACCATCAACCTTGGGTGTTTATTCACCCAACGGCTGGTAACGTCGGCCACGGGACAAACGCGATTTGGCTTTTTGCGGGGAGTTTTCAATTGCTACGCTGCATGATTGTAGATGGATCTCCTGTGGTCAGGAAGGTAGCGCGGAGGCTTATTGCCAACGAAACGACCATCGTGACGACAGCCGATACCGGCTATCAGACGATTGCCGCCTGTAGCGTTGAAATGCCTGACATCATCATCCTCGACGACGCGCTATCCGACATGCCAGCGCCGGAGATCATAAGTCAGGTGCGTGCCTTGCCAGGCGGTGAGAACAGCAAGATCTATCTTTGCTTGCCCGAGGTTGACCTGAGCCGGATCATGCGGGCCAAGCGTGCTGGTGCAGCCGGATATCTGCTGAAACCGTTCAATCGTGTTTCGATCACCGAAATCTTGCCGCCGGTGCCGGTCGAAGGCTGATAGCAACGGTGTATGCGACGGCACTTAGCCGGAGCTTCAACGTCACACCAAACAAAAAAGCTCCGTTCACACGGAGCTTTTTTGTTTCTCGATAATATCTTGATCAGGCGATTTCGCGCATTTCCGTTGCATCAGGCTCGCGCAGCACATAGCCGCGGCCCCAGACCGTTTCGATATAGTTGATGCCGCCCGAAGCATTGTCGAGCTTCTTCCGTAGCTTGCAAATAAAGACGTCGATGATCTTGAGTTCAGGTTCGTCCATACCGCCGTAAAGGTGGTTGAGGAACATCTCCTTGGTGAGCGTCGTACCCTTGCGGAGCGAAAGCAGCTCCAGCATCTGATATTCCTTGCCCGTCAGGTGAACGCGCTGGCCGGTGACTTCCACCGTCTTGGCATCCAGATTGACGATAAGGTCGCCGGTGGTGATGACCGACTGGGCATGACCCTTGGAACGGCGCACGATCGCATGGATACGGGCAACCAATTCGTCCTTATGGAAGGGCTTGGTCATATAGTCGTCGGCGCCGAAGCCGAGGCCGCGAACCTTGTCCTCGATGCCGGCCATGCCGGAAAGGATCAGGATCGGTGTTTTCACCTTCGACAGACGCAGGGTCCTCAGGACTTCATAACCGGACATGTCCGGCAGGTTGAGGTCGAGAAGAATGATATCGTAGTCGTAGAGCTTGCCGAGATCGACACCCTCCTCGCCCAGATCCGTCGTATAAACATTGAAGCTTTCCGACTTGAGCATCAGTTCGATGCTCTGGGCCGTTGCACTATCGTCTTCGATTAAAAGAACCCGCATATCATTCCCCTTTTCCCGCCGCTGAAATGGGTTGCCCAAGAAACCTCGATCAGGGCAATCCCGAAATCAGGTCGCGAAACAAGCCGTTTCCATAACGTTAAGATTGCCACCGAATGGTTAACAAAATCTAATTCCGCTTTGCAAGTGTCTTTGACTCTTGAATTAAAAATCATTGGCACCGCATTGATTCATAAGGTCAACTTATCGGTCTAAAATCATAAGGCGCAGCATCAGGTTCTGGCCTTAAGCGATTCATTCGACTCGATAAAATCGCCGTCTAAAAACTTGCAGCGCTGATTTACAGAGCTTTAAGTCTTAAGGCGTATGATTAATGCTGAACGTAAAGGAAAGGTTACCAGACAGGGCAACCTTTAAGTTTTTGTTTCATTTTCCCGAAGTGATTCGGGGGTGAAACGGCGCCGGATGATCGATCGCCAGCGTTTTGGCAGGATCAGAGTCCCGGCTTTTGGCAGGTGTTGAGGGGGTAGTGAGCATGAAGTCGCATGAAGGTTTGGTTCGGCTGAAGCTCTTTCAGGTCAAGGAAAAGCGCCGTCAACTCGGCCAGCTTGATTTGATGATGGGCGAGTTCGAACGCATGGCTGCCGAATTGGACGCGCAGATATTGTCCGAGGAAAAAAAGGCCGGCATCACCGACACCACGCATTTCGCCTATCCGACGTTTGCCAAGGCCGCCCGTCAGCGCCGCGACAATCTGTTTGATTCAATTCGCGACCTGAAGGCCCAGAAGGACGATGCCGAGGCGGCTCTTACCGAATCGGAAGCAGAACTTGCCAAAGCTGAGGCACTTGAGCAGCGTGATGGCAAGCCGCGTGATATCGAAGAAGTTCCTGTCACTGACAAGAGGGCGATGATCGGATAGTCAGAAGATTTTTTGAGAAATCAGCTCCTGTAGGCATAGCGTTCCCAAAAGGCCTTATCTCTGCTGAACGACATCCGCCCATTCCTCGTGCCTCAGCGATTGAGCGCGCATGAATGGGCAAAGCGGAATGATCTTCCATCCACCCACCCGCGCATCTTCTACCGCATGCAACGCCAAGGCCTGCCCCACACCCTGGCCACGCAACGCATCCGGCACCGCCGTATGATCGATGATGATCAGATGCGGGCTGGCGCGGGAAAACGCCATCTCGGCCTCGTGTCCCGATACCACGGCCACATAGCGTCCGCCGCTACCCGTTTCCTGTTTATCAATACTAATTTGATCTGCCATTGCTGCACCATTCGTCATGTGTAGCGCCAGCACTCAACGCTGGCCCTAATAATAATCAATTGTTCTTTGCCGATTTGACTTTGGTAAGGTCTGCGACATCGCTGAGAATATGTACCGCCTCACCCAGAAGAACGTCTTTTGCGTCCTTCAGCGCCTTCTCACTCGCTATGTCTGCGCTCAAGCTGCGCTCGTTGGCTTGCAGTCCGTCTTCCTGAAACACGAGATCTGCCTGGGACACGGAACCCTTGCCATCTGCTGCCTCGCGCGCCTTCAGGCGATTGATCTGACGCTCCCTCTCAGCACGCCGTTCGGTTTCATTGAGTGAGATAACCCGTTTGTTCCGCAAATCATCGAGCTCACTCACGTCTTCAACGAGATCCTTGAAATCCTTGTCCGTTTTGGCGCGGGCGTCATGCCGGCTCTGCAGCTCCGGGAGAACCGTTTTGATATCGCCAAGGGGCTTGTAGTTCGCAGGTTTGATCTGCAGCCACGGCAGCGCATTGTCATAGCTCGACTCTCCCAGTTTCTCCTCGTCCGCGAATCCCGGCAAGACGATATCCGGCGTCACACCACGAAGCTGGGTAGTGCCGCCATTGATGCGGAAGAACTGTGCGACAGTCATTTTCAGTTCGCCGAATTCCGGCTTCGGGTTGCGCGCTTCCTCGTCCAGATCGACCACTGTTTGAACGGTGCCCTTGCCGAAACTCGGTTCGCCAATAATGACGCCGCGGCCATAATCTTGTATCGCGGCGGCGAAAATCTCCGAAGCCGAGGCGGAACCACGATTGATGAGCACAGCAAGCGGCCCCGTCCAGAGGGCCGTTGCGCGCTTGTTGCCATTTACCCTGACCTCGCCATCGCCGTTGCGCTGCTGCAGAACGGGTCCCTTGCCTACGAAAAAGCCGGTCAGTTCGATTGCTTGCGGCAAAGAACCTCCGCCATTGTTGCGTAGATCGATAACGACGCCATCGACCTTCTCTTTTTCGAGCTCTGCCAGCAGCTTGGCGACATCGCGGCTTGCGCTCCGGTAATCCTTGTCGCCGCGTCGCCGCGCGTCGAAATCTTCATAGAACGTGGGCAACGAGATCACGCCGATTTTGCGAGAGATATCGCCATCCTTGACAATCTGAACGCTTTTTTTGGCGGCCTGCTTTTCCAGACTGATGTTGTCTCGCACAAGGGTGACAAGGCGATGCTTGCCGTCGAGTCCCGCATCGGATGGCAAGATGTCCAGCCTTACGATTGTATTCTTCTCTCCGCGTATCAACTTCACGACTTCGTTGACGCGGGTGCCGACAACGTCCACCAGAGTGCCGTCCTTGCCTTGGGCGACGCCGACAATTCTGTCGCCGACCGCCAACTGGCCAGACAGCTGGGCCGGTCCACCCGGTACGAGCTCGCGTATGGTCGTATATTCGTCGCGCTCCTGAAGTACGGCGCCGATGCCAACGAGAGAGAGTTTCATCGAAATGTCGAAGTCCGAAGCCGCCGCAACACCCAGATAGTCCGTATGGGGTTCGATCGAGTTCGTGTAAGCGGTCATGAACGTCTGAAAGACGTCGTCACTCTTGTACTTGTAGGCACGGGCCAGAGAGTTTCCATACCGCTTGCCAAGGGTTTCGCGTATCGTCGCCTCAGGCGTACCCGCCAGTTTCAGGCGCAGCCAATCGTTTTTCACGCGCTTGCGCCAGAGGTCCTGGCTCTCCGCCATTGTTTTCGGCCAAGGTTCCTTGTCGCGGATAAGTGTGAACTCTTCGTTCTGACTGAAATCAAAACCCTGTTTGAGCAATTCGCGCGCATATGTAAGGCGCTCCACGTAACGCTGCTCGTACACATTGAAGATGGCGAACGGAATGCTCAGATCGTCACTGAAGATTGCATCATCAATTTTGTCCTTGTTGGTCATGAACTGATCAATATCGGACTGGAGGAAAAAGAAGCGTTCCGGGTCGAGTAATTCTATATACCGGGTCGTTATTTTTTCAGACAAGGCGTCGTCCAACGGCACCTTCTTGTAATGGTAATATGTCAGCACCTGCGCACTCAAATGCGCAGCCTTTGCCTGGTCCTCCTCCGGAGCGAGCACCGGCGCAGCGGCCTCGAGCGCCTGGGCCGAGGAAACAAAGGCCAGGAAAACAAACAACAATCCGAATTTTGTACGCATAAGGTGCATCAATCCAATGTTTTGTGTCGATCAAATCAACAAGAATTCAAATACGTTCCGTTACCGCCAGCATCTGGCCGGCCCCTGTTTACCCTAACTATGGAGACCAGCCATGGGAAGCGTCAATCGGGTCAAGCGAATGTGATCCGATGTGTCTTCTCGTCGCCACCCTTGACGGTTGCCATGTATTTCCTTCATGCGTAGCCCGGTCAGCCTTGGTTCGGGATCAGCATGTCGGCAAGATCGTTCATTCCCATCTTTCTCTTCATCGCTACGTTTTCGCTGGCATTGGGGATGACCATGCCGTTGATGAACGTCAGCAGGCTTTACTTCTTTGACGAGAACCCTTCGCTCCTCGGCATAATTCGATCGCTCTGGGCGGGCGGCGACTGGTTGTTGGCGTCTATCGTCGGGCTGTTTTCGGTCATTCTGCCGGTCACAAAGCTCGCCGTCGCACAATTGGCGGCAGCTCGAGTACCCGCTGCCGCCCATGTTCTGCACCGGTGGATCGGCTTCCTGTCGAAATGGTCGATGCTGGACGTCTTGCTCGTCGCTCTGGTGATTTTCGGCGCAAAGACAAGCGGGCTTGCCACAGCGATCGCCCAGCCAGGACTCTGGTTCTTCACCGCATCGGCAATTCTGTCGGCACTGGCAACGCACTTGATCGTGCGTGAAGAAAAGATTGCATAAGAGCCCGTTTTGAAAAGTCGCTGCGGTGAGGCATATGGCATGGTTTTTGGGGTCGCCCTTGCGACGAGCGCAGCGTACATTGTCGTACGTGCGCACCGGAAGCGCAGAAAATTGCGCCAGATGACCGCCGCAGTAGAGTTTCAAAACGGGCTCTAAGCGAAGGGGCTGGCCTTGCGGCCAGCCCCTTCTATTCATGCACCATCATCTAATGACGATATTGCTGTATCCGGGTCGTTCTGAGACCAGCCAGCCCATGATCGGAGATCGAGGACTGCCAGGACAGGAACTCTTCCACCGTTAACGTGTAGCGATGGCAAGCCTCCTCAAGACTAAGAAGACCACCGCGCACAGCGGCAACCACCTCAGCCTTGCGGCGAATTACCCAACGCCGCGTGTTCGCGGGTGGAAGATCGGCGATGGTCAGCGGGCTGCCATCCGGGCCGATTACGTATTTTACTCTCGGTCGAACAAGATCGGTCATTGTACTCTCTACACTAAACTTCAAGACCTATCGCAGCTGACATTACAGTCAGGGCTTTAATAATTGCCTAAACCTCCGGTCATTCTCTGGTAACTTCGGTTAATGGATCGACCTTATTTTCATTAAACTTTGGTCTAACTTCCAAAATTTTCGGGTTTTGACGCGAGCGTGACGCAAAAAACTCGTCTCAAGAAAAATTCCTCCCGCCCCACTCCTAAAGATCGTTTGGAAAGTCATATCGTGGTGTGGTTTTTTCGGGTCGCCCTTGCGACAAGCGGAGCGCACAGAGAGTACGTGAGCACTGGAAGCGCAGAAAATCGCGTTAGATGGCCGCCGCAGTAGAGTTTCCAAAAGGTCGCTTATTGGCAAGACGGGGTCTATGGCCTATATAGAGCCGACAAAGCGCTGCGCCTATATGCCGCGACGAAAACGGATCCGTTTATGACATTGAATTCTCTCGATCTGCCGGGAAAACCGGAAGACACTCGCATCGTCGTTGCCATGTCCGGAGGCGTGGATTCTTCTGTTGTGGCCGGCATCCTCAAACGCCAGGGCTATGATGTCGTCGGCGTCACCCTGCAGCTCTATGACCATGGCGCATCGACCCATCGTGCCGGTTCCTGCTGCGCCGGTCAGGATATCGAGGATGCGCGCCGCGTCTCCGAACGTCTCGGCATTCCGCATTATGTGCTCGACTACGAAGCCCGCTTTCGCGAAGCCGTGATCGATCCCTTTGCCGCGAGCTATGTCAGCGGCGAAACGCCGATCCCCTGCGTTTCCTGCAACCAGACCGTAAAATTCGCGGATCTGCTGCAGACAGCCCGCGATCTTGGCGCCGACGCCTTGGCGACCGGTCACTATATCCGCAGCCACGCCAATGGTGCGCATCGTGCCCTGTTCCGTCCCGTCGATACCGACAAGGACCAGAGCTATTTCCTTTTTGCCACGACGCAGGAGCAGATCGATTATCTGCGCTTCCCGCTGGGTGGTCTGACGAAGCCGGAAACCCGTGCCATCGCCGAGGAGCTTGGTCTTACTGTCGCAAACAAGCAGGATAGCCAGGACATCTGCTTCGTACCGCAGGGCAAATACTCGGACATCATTTCGAAACTGAAGCCGGAAGCGGCCAATCCGGGCGATATCGTCCACATTGACGGGCGCGTGCTCGGCCGCCATGAAGGCATCGTCCATTACACGATCGGCCAGCGCCGCGGCATTGGCGTCGCCACCGGCGATCCGCTCTATGTCGTCCATCTCGATGCGACCAATGCCCGTGTCATTGTCGGCCCGCGCGAAGCGCTTGAAACCCGCAAGGTTTTCCTGCGCAACGTCAACTGGCTTGGTGACGACGCATTGGAAGACATTCCGGCAGGCGGCGTCGAGGTTTACGCCAAGGTGCGCTCCACCCGCCCGCCGCGCCCGGCCGTCCTGCATCATCAGGCAGGCGAGACGTGGGTCGAGCTGGTCGATGGCGAAAGCGGTATCGCACCCGGCCAGGCCTGCGTGCTTTATTCAGACGACAGCAACACCGCCCGCGTCTTCGGCGGCGGCTTCATTGGCCGTTCGGAACGCGCCCCGCAGGCCGAAGCCATGCTGAAGCGTCTCGCCCAGCAAGGCCAGCACGCCTGATCAGATCAGTTCGATGAAGGAAATGGGGCCGTCAGGCCCCTTTTTCATGGAACCCGCGGATGGTGCCGATAATCCGGTCCTGGTCATCATTGCTCAAATATGGATGCATGGGCAGGCACAGTATGTTCTTCGGCAATGTTTCAGAAACCGGCAAACCGCCCGGCGCTCGCATGTAATGAGCATAGGCCTCCTGCAAATGCAGCGGCTTGACATAATAAATCACCGACGGAATTCCATTGGCCTGCAGGTGCGCCTTCAATCCATCGCGATTCTCCGTCTCGATCGCATATTGTGCCCAAGCCGAACGTGAGCCTTCCGGCATCAATGCCACTTTGACGACATCCTTGAGGCCATTGGCATAGCGCCTGGCAATCACCTGCCGCGCCTCCATCTCGTCTTCGAGAATTGCGAGCTTTTCGATGAGGATCGCCGCTTGAATAGTATCGAGGCGCGAATTCAGGCCGATACGCACATTGTCATACTGCGTCTCGCCCTTGCCATGGAACAGGACGGAACGCAGCAAATCAGCGAACGCCGCATCATTGGTGAACATGGCACCGCCATCGCCATAGCAGCCGAGCGGCTTGGCAGGGTAAAAGCTCGTCGCTCCCACATCGCCGAAGGCGCCACACATGGCATTGTCGCGCTTACCGCCGATAGATTGCGCCGCGTCCTCGATGACGAACAGGTTCTCGCGGGCCGCCACTGCAGACAGCGACGTATAATCGGCGGCCAGCCCAAACAGATCGACAGGAATGATCGCTTTCGGCTTCAGCCTGCCTTCCGCGCGCACAGCGGCAATAGCGGCTTCGAGCTGCTTCACATCGATATTGTAGGTGTCGGGGTCAACATCGACAAAAACCGGTTCTGCGCCGGCCAATGCCACCACTTCGGCCGTTGCGGCAAAGGTGAAACTTGGACAGAACACAGCATCGCCGGGACCGATCCCCTTGGCCATCAGCGGAATAAGCAGCGCGTCCGTGCCATTGGCGCAGGCGACAACGTGCTCGACACCGATATATTCGGCCAGACGTTTTTCAAACTCGGCAACTTCCGGCCCCAGGATATATTTGCCTTCGCGCACGACCTTGGCGATCGCCGCGTCGAGTTTGCCGCTAATCCGTTCACGCTGCGCGCCGAGATCGATGAACTGCATCATTGCTCCAATCTGTCTTCCGCGAATCTGTCGCGGTCAAGCAAGTCTCTAAAGAGGCAGCGATAGGTCTGCCATAGCTTGCTGTTCAAAGTTTGTGGGGCCTTGTAACAATGGTTGCAAAAGAGAGCAATGCGGCTGAATGCTCACTCACTCTTGTTATGAGCAACAGTACCGGCCGTGAGTATCCGCAAGACGCGGATTGCTTCTTCGCCGTCCGTTTTCGGTTGCTTGCGCGTCTGGATGCTCTCGATAAAATTCTGGCACTCGCGCGTCAGCGGCATGCCCTGCGCAACCTTGACGTATGTCGGCTCTTCCGTCGTCGAGGCCCACTGGCCGTCATCCTGCCAGATCGAATGCTTGTAGACGGCGAGCTTCTTGTCCCATTGCTCCATGTCGTCGAACACCGCCATCGCTTTCGTACCGACCACGGTCAGGCGGCGTTCGCGATAGGGGTTTAGCCGCGAGGCAAACAGGTGACCGCGCACATTGTTGGGAAAACGCAAATGAAGATGAGCGAAATCGCTCAAGTGATCCAGCACGGCAGCACCCTCGCCGCGCACCTCCAGCGGCTCGGTTTCCGTGATCGCCAGGATCATCGACAGATCATGCGGCGCAAGATCCCACAGAGCATCGTTCTCGGTGTGGAACTTCCCGAGACCAAGCCGATGCGAGTGGATATAGCGCACCTTGCCGAGATCCCCGGCCTTGATAAGATCGAGCAGCTTTTCGAATGCAGGATGAAACCGCAAAACGTGGCCGACCATGAAGATGCGGCCATTGTCGTGCGCGGCCCTCACCGCAGCTTCCGCATCGGGAACTGTCAAGGCGATCGGCTTTTCGACCAGCACATCCTTGCCATTTGTGACCGCGCGAATAGCCGCTTCCGCATGGAACTGCGGCGGCAGGGCCATGACGATGGCGTCGACATCCGGATGGGTGAAAAGATCCTCGACCTCTATATGCAAAACGTCCTGCTCGGCGGCAAAGCCGGCAGCACGATCGCTATTCTGGTCGGAGACGGCATAAAGAGCGCCGAGGCTCTTCAATGTACGGATATGGTTGCTCCCCCAGTAACCGCAACCCAGCACTGCAATCCGTGGAGCCATCTTTTCAGCCTTGTTCATGTCCGCATCCAATATCCGTACGACGAAACTATGACAAGTGCTGGACGACGTACTTCCAAGGGAATCGCATTTTCAACTTTGCATTGCTGCTGTGCGTGGTTCGTCGTTCGACAGGCTCACGATGAAGAAGCTCACCATGAGGGATGTGGGCTGATAGCTAGGAGCCAAGCCCTGCAAGACTGGTGATTGGCTCGCAGCCCACCGATCTCCCTCATGGTGAGCCTGTCGAACCACGCACAGCGCTTTCGCAACTTCAGTTTCAGCTACGGGTACCTGTCGGAGTGAATTCTCGTCGGTATCGGCGTAACATTGCTTGACAGCGTGTTGCCACCCCCATATATCCCGCCCCGTCCCTGTCGATTTGACAGCGCGGCCTCCCGGTTCCTTTTGCAGGCAAACCATCTATGGGTCGCGAGACATATGGGGCGAAGTAGCTCAGTAGGTTAGAGCAGAGGAATCATAATCCTTGTGTCGGGGGTTCGAATCCCTCCTTCGCTACCATTTTCTCAAATTCTAGTAATATCAATAGCTTACGCAGGATACTCATACCATTCCTACCATACTCGATTCAAGCTCCGTCAGTCCCAGCATGGGATACGCCGCTAGAAGTCGATGGAAGTAGCTCCCGCGCTCACCTTGAATGTAGCTTGTCGCGACTTTCTGAATTTTTTGTCAGCTGGTTTTAGAGCAACAGGGTTTCTTAGGGCCACCGCAATTCTGCTACGGTGCAACTAGACAATGATTTTTGAGCATTTGCGGAGGGACCACCACCCAGCCGCAAGCCACCGACATTCCATATCTTCACGGCAGAAGGTGCCTTACCTTCCGCCGTGTTTGCATCGACCACAAGGAACGCGCTTGGTCAGATTAAGTAACTGCCTACAAAGACTACAATATGAATTGGGGCTCAACTCCACCCACGAGATGAATGCGCATATCAACCACGCCAGTCTCAAGATAAATATCGCCATGAATCACCGCAAGCTGGCCAATATGAAGTGAGTTAGGCGAGCTAACTGAAACTTTGACGAATGCCTGATCGCCGACCTCGATGTCGTTAGCATCGATCAAGCGAAGATCTAAGATGTCTTCTGCGTCGACGGAAATTCTATCAAAGTCACCTAGCCGACTATCAAAATAATTCTCGTAAACGATCCTGTCCACAGAAGATGGACCATCACGACAAAACAGTTCGTCACTCCCCCATCCGCCGATCAATACATCGTTTCCGGCGGGATTGAGAATGGTCGGTCCTTCAGCACTGATGTAGTCGGCCCCAAGTCCACCACGCAGGACGTTGTTTCCAGAATCACCTCGGATAGTGTCATCAAAATCAGACCCGGTGATGCTTTGAATATTGTTGAGCGTATCCCCTTGTGCATCGCCGCCGATAAAATTGGAATCGAGCAAGTCAACCGTGACGCCATCAACCGATGCCGATGTCGAATAGTCGACCGTATCGTTGCCAGCCCCACCATTGAGTATATCCGCTCCAGCGCCGCCGATCAGCGTGTCATTGCCATCACCACCATTCAGCGTATCTTTACCGTCAAGGCCGATGAGGATGTTGTTACCTCCATCGCCGGTGAGCGAGTCAACCTGATCGGAACCGACGAGATTTTCGATGCCTATGAGCACATCGAGAGCGGCGTCACCACCAAGGGCAACACCGACTCCGGCAATCGCAAGTGCTACTGTTACCCCTTGCTGTGAACTTTCGTAGCTGGCTGTATCATTGCCGTTGCCGCCATTTATGGTATCGGCGCCGGCACCACCTTCGATATAGTCGTTACCATCGCCGCCATTGAGGACTTCGAGCGGAAGGAGAACATTGGTTCCGCCATAGAGCTGGTCGCTGCCAGCGCCGCCGTTAAGCGTATCAGAACCGTCGCCGCCCTCAAGCCGGTCATTACCCGCAAGACCGTTTAGCGTGTCATTGCCGCCAAGACCACGCAGATCGTCATTGGCAGGGTTGTTCATGGTATCCGTGCCGTCAAGCGTGTTGTTCCGGCTGTCGCCCGACACCGGAGGTAACCATCCGCCGTTCCAGACCTTGAGCAGATCGAAAATGGATTGAGGTAAAATAGAAGCCATGATCATGCACTCCCCTGACGGGCTGCACGAGCCGATGTCCTCCCCGAGGGCCTGTTACCCCGCAACCAACAAAGGAAGTCTACGCCTTTTTATTGAGAACACAAATCAACTATACTACAAAATACTTAAATCGCATGGATTGGTTTTTTGCAGCAGACCGTGCTCGCCGTTGCCTGCGGTCTCAAAATGGCCTTCAAAGGCCGTTTGAGACCGTTTTGAAGCCTTGCCTGCCCCATTGTCTCAACTCAGATAGTGGGCAGCCTTGAGAGTTCGCCACGCATAAGCTGCAGCCAGGCTGACCACCCCGTTACCGGCTGCATCGGATCGGTCCATCCGATTGGCCAGCCCATGATCCAATCCGAAAAGTTCGGGTTGAAGGTTAGATCGTTTGTCGAGGATCGCGGCGAAAGATGGCGCGGGTCGGCGTCGCCTTGGCGCTTTCCGGCAAAGGAGAAAGGCTGGCAGGGATAGCCGCCAGTGACGATATAAACCTTGCCCGCCAAGGATAGCCGTCGAAGTTCACAGGTGTTGGGTGTGGCGCTCTTGCTCGGCATGCGATACTAGGACCGCGGGCGCGACTGCCATTAGATTTAGAATGGGGTCGGGCGGGCGATTGACGTCTACCTCGCTGCCACGAACAAACGTGACCGCCCCCTTTCCTCGATCGAACGAGCCATTCGGCAATACGCTCATGCCAAGGCGCAGAGGGTAGATCAGCTCTTCGCGGAATTCAGGAAAATAGTTGTTGCAACCCACGTTGTCGCACCGTTTCTCAAACGCCTTTGTGAATTGACCGTGCGCGCCGCAACGTGCAGCTTTTGGCATCGCCACCAGGGAAACCAAAACAGCGCTCCCGGTCCCTCCCTTTATACGTCTGTTGGCGGCGCCGCGCTTTTGGAGGCAAAGATGCGACTAATCTTGATGCTCGTACTAATGGCCGTGAGCGGCTGTGTGTCGAATGGCTCTCTGCAGGACAATGATGGCATACCACGCCGGCCGTCGTGGGCCGGAAACAGCTAGCAGCCAGAGTCGACGTTACGCTCAAACTCCAAGCATCATCGTGATGTGATCGGCAAGGCGCAAGGTCAGCGCAACAATCGTCAGCGTCGGCATGTCATTGCCGCATGTCGGGAAGACCGAACTGCCGGCGATGTGCAAATTATGCATGCCGTGGACTTTACAATTCTGATCCACCACGCCAAGGCGCGGGTCCACGTGCATGCGTGTCGTTCCCATGTGGTGATTGCACCCGATGATGGAAGGCTGCTGGCCGGCGTCCTCCTGCTCCATATCGACACGCGCCATGCCTGAACCTTCAAGCTGCTGTTTCATCAATCCCAGCATCCGCCGGTGGGTGCGCTTCTCGAGATCGCCCACCCGCCAGTTCAGTTCCGCCCGGTTCAGGCCGAGAGTGTCACGTTGCCGGGACAGTGTGACACGGCTCTCGCGATCCGGAACCGGCTCGACAACGCTCTCGATCTGAAAATGATCCGATTTCGCAGCAAGCTTCAGCCTGCGATAAATCAAGGACGCCATCAGGTTGGGACTGCCGCGCGCTACGGTGGCAAAGGTTCGCAGCTTGATGTCCCGGTAATTTCTGCGTTGAATTGCGCTGTAGAGTTCATGGAAGCGTTCGGTCACGTCGCTGTTTTCGCCTGCCCGGCACGCGCGGAAATAAGTCCGGCACTGGACCAGTTTTTCCTCCCGCTGCACGTGTTCGGCAAGGCCGAAATGCGCGCTGGCGCTGGTGCCATCCACTGCCAGCTCCGGATTGTGATAGGTATGGCGCGCATCGTAAAAACGGAACGCCGCCGCGGTGCTCGACGGCACCACCTGCCCTTGGCGGATACGCGGATGTTCCATGAAATAACGGCCCACCACATCGTGCTCGTTGCCAAGCCCAGCCGGCGCCACCTTGTTCGAAAGAAGCATAAGCCGGGCGTTCTCGATACCGCCCGCAGCCAGGATCGTCCGCTTTGCCCGGACGAAAAAAGGCTTCTGCGCTGACGACACAACGTGGACACCGGTCACAATGGCAGCGTCATCATTGGTGGCGATCTCGGTTACATTGGCGTTGAGCAGAACCTTCGTCGTCCGGGCCGCGGCTAATGAAGCGTGGTAGTCGCGTCCAAACCGCGTCGGAGGGCTGAACTTGCTGACGATCGTCTCGAGCGATCCATCGTTCAACTCCAGCAACTGAACCTGTTTAGGAGAAAGGTGCTCGCGCCAGAACTGCGGTTCGAAGCTGTGATCGTTGACTTTGACGAGATCGTTTGCACGGTGGTAGTAGCGTTCCACTTCGGATAGATCGATTGGCCAGCCGCTGTTTGGCACCCAATCCCGTCGTTCGAAATCGATGTCTATGAAAGGCCGTATCCACCCGCCCCAGCAATTGGAGCTGCCGCCCAGTTGCCGCGTTCTTGTGGCGTGGAGATCATAATCAAGACCAACATTTTCGCTGCGATAGAGGGCTTGCGATCGAGCATTGAACTTGAGGCCACCGCCTTCAAGGACGCATGTTTCTATGCCGCGCCGCGCAAATTCCAGAGCAAGCGTAATACCTGCCACTCCGCCGCCTATAATGCAGATTTCCGTGTCAAGTACAGATCCGCTTGGAAGTTCTCTCGCATCGATAAACATACGCTTACAAGGCCCCCGTTCCCCTTGGAGTACTCCTGTAATTATACCGTTAGAATTAGCCGGAGAAAAATGCGCCACGGCGGGTGAAAGGCGTAGTCTCTTTGGTGGATACCCCCGTCCTTTGATTGCTTTTCAATGCTCCAAAGGTGGCGCAACCGCCCACAGCCACGTCTGCGCCGCGTCATGGAATCGAGAACCTTCTGCCGGTTCGAATAGTGCTACAAGGGACACCCCAATGGGGCGCTTTTGAATCTTTCAAGCGTCTGTTACACTCTTCCCATAATCAATAAAATACGGGGAACCACCATGCATCGCGGTCTGAGGTGCGGAGTTTTTCTAGCAGGGGTTGTGGTTTGCGCTTTTGCAGGTGCGGTCGCCGCAGACGACAGCAATGACATCGCGACGGGAGAGAGGCTCGCGGCGTTCCTGCGTGCTGGACGCACTGTGATTTCCGGCCACCAAAAACTGATCAACGACGCATCGATAGGCGACAAGCATCTGACGGGGCAACGTGTTGCTGACGAGACGCTTGAAATCTTCGACAAGGGAAAACCTGCGCCAGAAGACAGTTTCGATGCGGACGACAAAAAGCTTTTTGATGCCCAGGTCGCTGCCTTGCGCGAAGTCGTCGATGAGCATCAAAAGATGATCGATGTAGAGGGCGTGGGTTTCAAGGGCTTCATTCCCGCCACGTTTGCCCGTCTCGTCAACGAACGGTTCGGGGAAAAAGTCGGCGATCAGGCAAAGATGAAGGTGACGGCTCCGAAGGAACTGGTGCGAAATCGCAAGGCCCTGCCTGACCAGTGGGAGCAGCAGGTCATCGAACAGAAATTCAAGTCCGCCGACTGGCCAAAAGGCAAGCCTTTCGTGGAAGAGGTGTCCATGAATGGACGTCCTGCGTTTCGCATGCTCATTCCCGAATATTATTCTGCTTCGTGCCTCAGCTGCCACGGAACACCCAAGGGGGAGATGGACATCTCCGGTTATCCGAAAGAAGGCGGCGCCGAAGGCGACCTGGGCGGTGCAATGAGCATCACGCTGTTCAAATGAGCGCTTTCAATGCCATTCGGTCCCGTATCGGCCGGCTCCTGGAACGGAAGATACCACTGCGCCTCGCCTGCCTTTCGGCGGCCCTGTTGGGAGCGCTTCTTCTCAGTGTCGCCTTCATGGCCCACGATCTTCTCGACAATCAACGGCGTGTCGCGGCGGCCAATGCGCGCTTTCATATGTTCAGCGAGGCTGCCAAGGCGCACCGGCACTTTGGCGAAATGCGCTATTGGCTGACAGATTTGTCGGTGAGCCTCCTGACATTGTCGGAGCGCCGTGCCGAAACCGCAAGAACCGCCCTCGAGCAGGATCTGGCACGCATCAGGGAGTTTGCCCCCGACGCCGCCGATATGATCGAGAAGGGGGCAAAATCCTATTACGACCAGGCCATGGAGGCGGTTGACGCCTACACCTCCGACAATCGTGTTGTCGGCAACACGCGGCTGGCGGCAGCAAGAAATTATAGTGACGAAATTGACGGAGTGCTGACGGCGCTTGGAACGCGTCTCGAAACGGAAGCCGATACTGCGCGCGACATGGCGATCAGAACCATGCAGAACACGTTCCAGCGCGCCATACTTTCCGTCAGCGCCATTACGATCGTTGGCGCGATCATGACATGGCTGGTGCTTCGGTCCATCCTTGTGCCGCTGGGACGTGTCGACAGGGCGATGGCTCAACTCACCGAGGGACGCGAGGATGTCGAACTGCCTCCCGAGGGTCGCGACGAATTCGGCCGGCTCGCGACGACATTGCGTCTGTTGCGCGATGGGCAGGCAGAACGGCGCGTGCTCGAAGCCGCTGCAGAACACCAGCGCAACACTGTCCGGACTGCGATCGAAACCATTCCCGATGGCTTTGCCTTATTCGACGCCGACGACAAGCTTGTCCTCGTGAACCAGCGCTATCTGGAGATTTTCCCCGAGACAGCGGACCTTATGACACCCGGAACCAGCTTCGAAGAAATCATGCGCGCGCAAGCGGAGCGTGGCCGGACCGAAATAGATCGTGCCGAGCGGGAGGCCTGGCTCAAGGAGGCAATGCGCCGCCAGCGGGACCCGCAAGGTACAATGGAACGGCAGTTTGCCAACGGCACCTGGATACGGGTTGCCAAGCGCAAGACGCCGGAAGGCGGTACGGTCGCAGTCTATACGGACATCACTGATCTGAAGCACCGTCAGACGGAACTTGAGGAAGCAAAGCGCGGCGCGGAAGTCGCCAGCCAGGAAAAGAGCCGTTTCCTCGCCTCGATGAGCCACGAATTGCGCACGCCGCTCAATGCAATCATTGGCTACAGCGAAATGCTGATGGAGGATGCGAGCGATTGGGGCCAGCCAGGTTTTGTCGCCGACCTTGGCAAGATCATGGGATCGGGCCGTCACCTTCTTGCACTGATCAATGATGTGCTCGATCTTTCGAAAATCGAGGCGGGTAAGATGGAGCTCTACATCGAGCCTGTCAGTCTGAAACAGCTGCTGGTCGATGTCGAAAGCACCGTTGCTCCGCTAATCGCCAAAAAAGGCAATCGCCTGACGGTAACCGTATCGGTCGAGCCGGACGAAATCGAAACAGACAAAACCAAGCTGCGGCAAAACCTTTTCAATCTGCTCTCGAATGCCGCCAAGTTTACCGAGAACGATGAGATCCGGCTGTTGGTGCGGCGCTATCGGGACGACGAGCGCGGCGATCTGGTGGAATTCGCGGTCAGCGACAACGGTATCGGCATGACAAAGGAGCAGCAGGCAAAGCTCTTCCAGGCGTTCGTACAAGTCGACGCATCCACCACACGCAACTATGGCGGAACCGGCCTTGGCCTCGCCATCACCCAGCACTTCATCAAGATGATGGGCGGTGCGATCGAGGTGGAAAGCAAGTTCGGCGAGGGCTCGACCTTCCGGTTCACGATACCGGCAAAGGGCACCATACCCCTCGCCGAGGAACCCGCTCCGCAGGCGGAGCTGCCTGATAACTCGCGGCGCGGAACCGTTCTCGTCATCGACGATGAAGCCCGTGCCCGCAAATTCATTTCTGACACTGTCCGCAGCGCAGGCTTCAGCGTCGTCGAAGCTGCCGGCGGCGAAGAGGGCATGGCAAAGATGCGCAAATCGCGCCCGGATGCGATCATTCTGGATGTTATCATGCCCGGTCAGGACGGCTGGTCGGTGCTGCGCGAGATCAAGTCAGACAAGGCGCTGCGCGACATCCCTGTGATCCTTGCAACCGTCGTCGCGGACCGCGAGATGGGGTTGGCCTTCGGTGCAGCGGGCCATCTGGTCAAGCCTATCGACCCGCGTCAGCTCGTTGACATGTTGAACGCTGTCGCCGGTGCCGGGCAGCACGACGTGCTCATTGTAGACGATGACCCGGCAACGCGGGAACTTTTCCGGCGGGTGCTCGTTCGCGAAGGCTGGCGAGTGCGCGAGGCCATTGACGGCCAGCGCGGCCTTGCGGAGCTGGAGGCAGGACGCCCCACGGTCATGGTGCTCGATTTGATGATGCCCAACATGGACGGTTTCGCGCTGCTTCGGGCTATTCAGGATCGGTCCGACCTCGTCGACATTCCCGTCGTTGTAGTCACGTCCAAGGACCTTACTCGCGATGAACTGAATTGGCTCAATACGCGTGCGAGTGAAGTTGTCAGAAAGGGAACCAAAGGCCGCGCCGACCTGATCGCAGCCTTGAAGCGGCATGTGCCGCTCAGCGAAGATGCTTGAGGAGCTGAAGAATATGGTCAAGATTCTTCTCGTCGAAGACAATGAGATGAACCGCGACATGCTTTCCCGCCGGTTGGAGCGGCGGGGATATGAGGTGATTATCGCAACCGATGGCCTCGCTGGGGTTGAAGCGGCAGTGAGCAACAAACCTGACCTTGTTTTGATGGACATGAGCCTGCCGGTCATCGACGGCTGGGAAGCTACACGGCGGATCAAGGGAAATCCAGCCACCGCCGCCATTCCGGTTATCGCGCTCACCGCCCACGCCATGGCCGGGGACCGGGAAAAAGCGATGGAAGCCGGCTGCGATGACTACGATACCAAACCAATTGAACTGCCGGCGCTCCTCGACAAGATCGCCCGTCTGACCGGAGGTTGAGCGCCGGTGTCCGTCGCCAATGACATCGGCCGCCGTGCCTATATTGCCCGCCTTGTGCAGAAGATCGCCGATCCCGCACAGGCGATCCTTGGTTATCAGGAACTGGTGATCGAAGCGGTGGTTGAAAATGGGCCCGCCGAAGCATTGCCCGACCTCGAAAAGGTGCTCGGCGCTGCTCGCGACCTGAACTTGCTTATCAAGCGGCTTTTGGAGATGGAAGCGTCGCAAACCGCCGGAATATTCACCGTCGATAGTGAACTGCGGCACGATTTGCGAACACCGATGAACGCCATTCTCGGCTATTCGGAAATGGTCATGGAGGATTTCTCAGACGTTCTCGCCGCAGGTGTCGCGGACGACATTGCGAAGATCATAGAGGAAAGCCAGTTCTTGCTGGAGCAGATCGATGGAAGGCTCGATGTTTTCTCCGATGATCCCGACGAAAAGCCGACGGACCATATTGACGTCACTATAGCCGCCGATCTCGCGCGGTCCATTGCCGCTCGCGTGGCGCCTTCGTCCGATGAAACCGGCCGCATCCTCGTTGTCGATGACACCGCCTCTAACCGCGATCTTCTGAACCGGCGCCTCACGCGTGACGGCCACCTCGTTACTGTCGCCGGTTCCGGCGAAGAAGCGCTGCGCATCCTGGAGACGCAGGGTTTCGATTTGGCCCTCGCCGATATCCTGATGCCCGACATGAACGGCATTGAACTCCTCAGCCGGCTCAAATCGCACGAACGCCTGCGCGAGATTCCCGTCATCATGATTTCGGGCCTGAAAGACGATGACGCCATTATCCGTTGCATCGAGGCAGGAGCCGAGGATTATCTGCACAAGCCAATCGATCCGGTGCTTTTGCGCGCGCGCATAACTGCCTGTCTTGAACGCAGCCGCTGGCGCGAACGCGAAAGACGCTATCTGGCGCAGATCGAATTCGAGAAGGAGCGCGCCGATACGCTGCTTGATGCCATCTTGCCGAGACAGGTGGTGAAGCGGCTCGCCGATGGTGAAAAAGTGATCGCGGACCGCATCGATATGGCGACGATCGTCTTCGCGGATATCGTCAATTTCACGGAATTCGCGGCACGCACCCCGCCTATTACACTGGTGCAAAGACTTGGAGAGCTGTTTTCGCGTTTCGACGAATTGGCGGATCAGCACGGTATCGAGAAGATCAAGACCATCGGTGACGCCTATATGGCTGCGGCCGGGTTGCCCGACCCGCGTCCGGACCATGCCCAGGCGGCCGTGGCGTTTGCAAAGGCCATGCTGGCCGAAACGTGCCAGATGACAGGTGAGCGTCCGCTAGAGCTGCGAATTGGAATAAACTCCGGCCCTGTCATCGCCGGTCTGATTGGTCGAAAACGCTTTGTCTACGATGTCTGGGGGCACACGGTGAACGTTGCCAGCCGCATGGAATCCTGCGGGACGCCCGGACGTATCCAGATCTCCCAAAGCACGTTCGACGCGCTTGGCCCGGACGTCGTAGAGTGCCACAGGCAAATCCGGGATATTCATGGGATTGGCAAGTACCCCACATACCTTCTTTTATGACAAAATTGCATCGTGACAACCACTTTTGAACGGCTGCGAGCCTGGGCCAAGAACATCAAGCGAGATATCTATGCAGTCTATTTCGCTGCGAGGGACAAACGTACGCCTTGGTATGCCAAGGCGCTTGCGTTTATTGTGGCTGCATACGCTTTGTCGCCGATTGATCTCATTCCGGATTTTATACCGATCATCGGCTATCTCGACGATATTATTCTGGTACCCCTTGGTATCCTGCTTGTTGTCCGGATGATCCCACCAGACTTAATCGCTGAACATCGGCAGACCGCAGCTGCGATGGCTGACCGTCCGACGAGCCGTGGTGCAGCCATTGCGATCGTCATCCTCTGGATTTGTGTTGCAGCTTTTACTCTATGGCTCTTTTTATCCTCGCGCTGATTGGAGGCTTTTGAAGGCGACATATATGCCCGCTGCTGCAATCGAGTGCACACACCCGGTGCTTCGACACCGTTGATGATCCCAACGTCACTGAAAAACACGCTCCCTCAGCCTCGGCACAGCAAAATCCATAAACGCCCGCAGTTTCAGCGGCACCAACCCCTGTCCTACGTAGATCAGGCTCACCGGCCACGGCTCCGGTTCAAACGCCTCGAGCACGATCTGCAATTCGCCTGCCGCCAGAGCGCGGGTAGCCTGATAGGACAGGAGCCGTGTCACGCCGAAACCCGCAACTGCCGCATCGATTGCCGCGTCGGCCGTGCTGACGCTCAGCCGGGAGTGGACCGGCACGGTGACCTCTTTCTTGCCATCCATGAAAGTCCAGCTTCGTGGCGAATTCAGCCCCTCGAACGTGATGCACTCATGGCCAGCAAGACCCTCGGGGCGCTCGGGCACACCACGTTGCGCAAGATAGGCCGGGCTCGCATAGGCCGCACGGCGGATCCAGCCGACCCTGGTCGCGACAAGATTGCTGTCCGGCAGATTGCCAATGCGCAGCGCGAGATCGATATGATCTTCCACCAGGTTGACCTGACGATCGCTGAGACTGAGCCTCAAATTGATTTCCGGATAAAGCTTGAGGAATTCAATCACGACGGGCAACACGTGAAGCCGGCCAAATACCACCGGCGCGGTCATCGCCAAATCACCCTTAAGCGTTGAGTATTCGCCCGCTGCGGTGCGCTCCGCCTCGTCGACCTGCTCCAGAATGGCCCTGCTCGCCTCGACATAGGCGCGGCCGGCATCGGTCAGCGAGACGCGCCGGCTCGAACGGATAAGCAAACGAGTCTTCAGATGCGCCTCGAGGTCGGAGACCTTTCGGCTGACCGTCGCAAGCGGCATCTTGAGCTGGCGTGAGGCGGCGGACAGACTCCCCGCCCCCGTAACCGCGAGAAGCACCTCCATTGCATCCAGGCGATCCATTCAAGCCTTCCATTTTTCGGAATGAAAACTCCAATAGCTAACATCTACAGCAATTTTATGGAAGAGACTACTTTGATGCCTGGTGCTGCATCTCAGCTGCACTTGGATCTCAATCTCTCCCAGGAGTTGGACATGTCATCCGAACAGACCTTTGCCAGCGACGTCGCTTTCACGCCGACCGTCAAAGCGATTCAGACCCGCAAGGGGTCCCGCCATGGCTATGAGAGTATGGAGCAGCGTGGCTCGTGGCAAACGCGGATCACGGCCGACCTGGCGGATTTCATCCACAGCCAGACAAGCATCTTCTTCGGCACGGCAAATGGCGAGGGCCAGCCCTATATTCAGCACCGCGGCGGCCCACCCGGCTTTTTGCGCGTCATCGACGACACGACCATCGCGTTCGCGGATTTTGCCGGCAACCGTCAGTACATAACGTCCGGTAATCTCGCGGACAATCCCAAGGCGTTCCTGTTTCTCATCGATTATCGCAACCGCCAGCGTGTGAAACTATGGGGCGAAGCCCGGACTGTCGAAGACGACCCAGATCTCATGCAAAAACTGATGCCGGAGGGCTATCGCGCACGGCCTGAGCAGGCAATCCTGTTCACGGTTACTGCCTGGGACATGAACTGCCCGCAGCATATTCCCATGCGTTTCGAGGCCGCCGATGTGGCAGCATTGCTGGCCGAGCGCGACGAACGCATCAAGTCGCTCGAAGCGGAGATTGCCAGCTTGCGCAGCCTCGCGCGATAGGTTTGTTGAGATTCATGTCAGGGCGAGGCGAAAACGGTGGTTTTCGAGCACCGGAGCGCAGCGTACATTAGGTACGTGAGCACCGGAGCGCAGAAATACGCCGTTTCCAGACCGCCATGGCGTGAAGATTTACTGACCTAGTTATGCAGCGCCGGGCTGCACGTCTTCAAACGCTCGATCCGGCTTGCCAGGAGCGACGAGAATTGCGAATTCCCGACCCTCGACCCAATCTCGGCGATTTCATCGAAATCGACATCAAGCAACAAACCGCGTGCACTCAGCAGGGACATCACGCCTGTGACGAGCGTGCGTTCCACTGCGTAGTCCATATTGAGTTGTGCTATTTCGTCGGATTGTTCTTTGAGAATGCTAAAGAGCTGCCCCAGTTTTTCGTTCATTATTTGGTGCCCATCACGTAACCCCTGCCTGAATCATTCCAAGATTCTTGACGGAAACGTAATAGCCCGTAAGAGCTATTTTACCGCTGATGATCTAACCAATGTTGATTAACGCTATTGTCACTGTCTTGGCATCAATGCGCCGGCAACGTTTCCTTCGACGTAAATATCCGCTTCTTTGGCGGCTTCGACGAACACGGAGCGCGCCATGTCGCCGGTCGCACTTCCATCCATGGCTTCGAGACACGCCTGTTGTGCGAGGCCGTGGAGGCGGCCACGTTTGCCTGGCCATTCGTTCAAGAGAAACTCTGCTGCTTCCGCGACGGAAACGATCGTGCGCAACCTGCCGGGAAAGAGTGACTCTACTGTAACAGACTTGAAGTAGACGTTTTCCATAGCGCTAGAACGCAAGGGCTCAAATTTAGGTTCCCCGGTTTCCCAAATTGCATCGTTGTATCTAGTTGAACCTCAGGGTGCGTTCCCGGTTTACTTCCGCAATCGCGAAAGACAGGCGGTCACAGACATATTCATGCAACGCCGCTTGTGCTACGTTCGCAAAACTGAAACGGAATTAGATACACTCGCCTGGTTCGCGCGGCGAGCAGGCGAAAACCTTCAAATCACGATACGGGAGAAACGCGATGGGCCTTCGCATCAATGACACTGCACCGGATTTCACTGCTGAAACCACGCAGGGCGAAATCCATTTCCATGACTGGATCGACGGCAGCTATGCCGTATTGTTCAGTCATCCGAAGAATTTCACGCCGGTCTGCACGACCGAGCTTGGCTACATGGCCGGACTTGCACCGGAATTCGCCAAACGCAATGCCAAGATCATCGGCATTTCGGTCGATCCTGTCGAAAATCACGACAAGTGGAAGGCGGATATCAAGACGGCAACCGGGCATGAGGTCGACTACCCCCTCATCGGCGACAGGGATCTGAAGGTTGCAAAACTGTATGACATGCTGCCTGCGGAAGCCGGCGATACGTCCGAGGGCCGCACACCCGCCGACAACGCCACCGTGCGCTCCGTCTTCGTCATTGGTCCGGACAAGAAGGTGAAGATGACCCTCACCTATCCGATGACCACGGGCCGCAACTTCGACGAGATCCTGCGCGCAATCGACAGCATCCAGCTCACAGCGAAACACCAGGTTGCAACGCCGGCCCAGTGGAAGCAGGGCGAGGATGTCATCATCACCGCAGCGGTTTCGGATGAGGACGCCAACCAGCGTTTCGGCGGCTTCGAGCGCGTGTTGCCCTATCTGCGCAAGACCAAGCAGCCAGGCGCCTGAATGACACAACACGAAACCCGCCCTAACCGGCGGGTTTCACCCTGTTGTTCCTACTGTAGGCCACAGTTGTTCAATTGAGCAGCGTAGCTGCTTGCGACCGCGGCTGTCCGCCGAGCGCTTCGGTCGATACCGGGCTTGCTGCGCCACGCACCGCGCGCATAATCATTCGGCCCGGCATAGTAGGCGGCGTAGAGATTGTAGGCATCGTTGAGCGGAATGCCATTCATCTGATGGCTCCTTGCATGGTACCAGCCAACGAATCGAACCGCATCGCTGAAATCCGTTCGCCGGGCGGTCCAGCGTCCGGTTTCGCGTTGATAGTCCGCCCATGTCCCATCCAGGGCCTGCGAATACCCATATGCAGTGGATGGCCGTGACCACGGAATAAAGCCGAACAATTTTGTACGCGGCGGCTTCACTCGGGCCTGATAGCCGGATTCCGTATAGATCGTCGCCATGAGGATGGGAACCGGCACGCCATATTCCGTCTCGACACTCTTGGCCTGCTTGTACCAATTGTTGAAAAAGCCGTCTCTCTGATCGAATACGGCACAGACATTGTTGGTCTGGGTTGGCGCTGTGGCGCAGCCTGTGAGCAACAACAACGCAATGAACATGATGCGGCGCATGGGCAGGTCCTTGTCTTGCCCAATCACCTATTCCGGAATTCCTAACGACTGGTTACCGGTTAATTGATTCGTAATCTCCTCCTTAAAATTTGATTAAAGATCGATTTGACACTGCGCGGCTCCAAACGTGGTATGAAACCCGAAACACCGGCACGCGATATTGAAAAGAAAGCATAATCCGGCGACTATCGCCCGATTCTGATATAGCTTAAGCGCCGGCGGGTCGGCGCTGAGTGACAGACAACACAACGCAGGCAGCAGCATTGCGAGGGATACAATGAACGACCCGGTCATAGAACCATTCGGTCCGCTGACACACGAGTCTGCGCCGCTGAGAAACAAGATCATGAAGTCGCTGCGGCGCGCAATCGAGACGGGATTGCTGGAGCCAGGTACGCGTCTTGTGGAGAAAGATCTGTGCCAGCAGCTCAATGTCAGCCGCACATCACTGCGTGAAGCGCTGCGCCAGTTGCAATCCGAAGGCATTCTTACCGACCTGAACAATCGCGGTCTTGCCGTGGTCACCGTGACAGCGGAGGACGCGGAGAATATCTACCGCATCCGCGGCGTTCTCGAACCCTTGATTGTCGAACAGTTCATCGAGAATGCGCCAGATGCAGAGGTCGAAGCCTTGAAAGCCCATTTTCTGCGTTTGAAGGAAGCTTACCTGCATGGCAATGCCGAAGAGATCGTCGCCAGTAAACGCGATTTCTACGACCGTATCTGCACCGGAGCGCGCAATCCGATTGCGTTCGGTGTCCTGAGCAAGCTGACCGTTCTCACGTCCCCGCTGCGTCGGCGTTCCGTGGTGCGTCCGGAGCGGCGCGTCCAGAGCATCGCCGAGATCGAGAAGATCGTCACTTCCATCGCCAAACGCGACAAGGCCGCGGCAAAGGCTGCTGCCGAAGAGCACGTCGCCCATTCCGCCCGCTCGGCGCTGCATGCTTCAGAGCCGGCGAACTAACCATGCGCCGTCTCATCATTGCATAACCGGGGCCTCCGGGGTAACGCCGAAGCTCTGTGAATTTGGCCAATCAGAACGGTTCTATTTGGACAAAATTTGCTCTATTGCCGTTCCACGATTGCGATGGACTTGCGCGCTTCGGAATCCAGAGTCGAGCCATGATAATAACGCACCACAAGTGCGAGGTTCTCGTCGGTCGAACGGTTGCTATCGTCTGAAATCGTCGCGAGTGCCAGCCCCGCCGTTTCTAGTTCCATAAGCTCGATGCGTTCCGCAGAAAGTTCGGCAGCTTTCACGGCGTCGCGCAGGGTTTCGGTGTGTTTGTCAGGTCCCGGTTTTGGTCCGGTCTTCATGCGCTGGCGGATGGCGCGCAATGGGGCAACGACGTCATCGCGCCATTCGTCGACCAGCGCGATAATCTGCACTGTCTTTGCCGGAGAAAGTGCGATGGAACCATGCTTGAGCCAGGCAGCGAACAACAGCACAGGCACATCGACGCCATTGCGTTCCTGCAATGCCAGGCATGCATCGGCGACGTCGGGGGCTTTGTAAAGGCGCAGTGCAAAATCCCATAGCCCGATATTCATGTCTTGCATGCTGTCCCTCATCGCAATTGCGGGGCCGGATGACTTGATCCGGCCCCGCTTTACCAGTTTCGCGAGCATGAAGGAAGGCAAACCCGACAATGTTGCTGGTCGGGTTCAAGCGCTCTGGGCCGTTTGCGTTGAACAAGCCTCGCAGATCGCCGCAACGTGGCGATGGTCCGTGCCGCAGCACCCGCCAAGGATACGCATTTTCGGAAATGACCTGGTCAGCCCGTTATACCACCGCCCGAGATCGACGGGATCTCCCGCGTCGAGCGTAACCGAATCATCGAGTTCCGCATGGCTCTTGGTTGACGCATTTGCCTTGACACCGCGCACTCGATCGAGCCACGCCTCACCCTTCTCCAGTGCATCAACGAAATGGCTCGGATGCGCACAGTTGATCATATAGTAGGCTGGTGAACCTCCGGTTGCATCATCCACCCGGTTGATCGCATCGCCCAGCGACAAGCCAGTCACGAGTTTTCCATCAGTCTCGAGCGTGAACGAGATGACGCTAGGCATGGCATGGTTTTTTGCTGCCCGCGCAACACCGATGGCTTCATTGTAGTTGGTAAGCGTATAGGCCGCGACCATGTCCGCTTCGGTTTGCGCAAAACTTTCTATCTGCGCCGCGTGGTATGTTTCAGCCTCGTTGGCATTCATGTTGCCAGCCTTGTAGCCATCGCCGCGCGGTCCAATTGCTCCGCTGATCACGCAAGGCGTCGCAGCCGTCTCAAACTCCTTGCGAAGTTCGAGCAGCAGGTCGACCGAATCCCGGTTGATTGCGCGCAAGCCCTCGGCGTCATAGCCGAGCTTGGCGCCCCAGTCCGGGTTTGCCCGCCATGTCGGCGTGTCGAGGATGAAGCCGGCGCCGTTCTCGCGAGCGATCTTGAGATAGCTGATATAATAGTCTTTCAGTCGCTGTCTGCCTTCCGGTGTCGCCATCAAAACAAAGGATGCGAATTCAGGAAGATCGATCCCGTCATGAAAGATGAATGTGGTCTCCATGCCACCGTCACTGAGGAAAGTGGTCCCCTCGAGTTGCGGCAGGTTTTTGCGGTATTTGGCCATGATTATTATCGTCCCTTCCAAGAGTGGCCGGTATGGGCTGGTTGCCTCGCCACCCGGCACGTCCTGTTTTGCGCCTTTCGTTCCAGGCAATCTAGAAACCTCATGGTCGGGTTATTCTCGGGCGAGAGAAACCAACGCTATTTCAGCAGGATAGGCGAGATCGTGGCGAGAGAACCCTCCCCTGTGATAACGTGAAGCTGCCAAAACTGTACTGGAGGTACAGTATTCCGGGGGACAACATCATGCGCAAGGGAGCCGAAACCCGCGAACGTATTCTGGAAATCGCCGAGATGTCAGTGCTGGCCAAAGGCTTCGCTGCGACCTCGATAGAGGAGATTATCGCCGAGGCGGGTATTACGAAAAGCGGGTTCTTCTATCACTTCAAGGACAAGAACGAACTCGCGCACATCATGCTGAAACGCTACGTCTGCGCCAATGACCGGGTATTCGACGATGTCATCGAGCGCGGGCACCAACTCTCGGACGATCCGCTCCAGGCATTCCTGATCAGCCTGAAGCTCCTCGCCGAGGTCATGTCCGATCTGCCGAATGGTCACCCCGGCTGTCTTATCGCATGCATTTGCTATCAGGAGCGCCAGTTCGACCGTGAAGTCCTGAACCTGACTGCGCGGTCGGTTGAAGCATGGAACGCCAGGTTCCGCGCCATTCTCGACAATATCGCACTTGAGCACCCTCCGCGCGACGCGATTGATTTCGACGATGTGGCGGACATGCTCTCCTGCGTCGTTGATGGCAGCATCATCATGTCGAAGGCACTGAATGACCCTTCAAGGATCGAGCGGCAGGTCATGGCCTTCCGCAGTTTCATAAAACTGCTGTTTTTATCAACGCCGCAAATAAGAGTCCCGATGCCGAATTCCACGGGGATATCGGAAACGGTTAACTGATCGGGCTACCCTACGCGTCGACTGTTCGTTTCAATGAGAGCCGCCCGTCCGTATCGACCTGCGTGTGCAGGTCCTGGTAGTCGCGCATCGTCGTATGCGCAGTCTCGATAGGGTGCTTATGCGTGGCCGTGATCACCATCACATCGGCCCCGGCCGCATCACCTGCGAGAATCCCCGGTACGGCATCCTCGAAGACGAGACAATCTTTCGCGTCAACGCCAAGCTTGCGTGCCGCCAGCAGGTAGCAGTCCGGATTGGGCTTGCCGACCTGGACGTCCTCCGCCGTTACGAGGTTGTCAGGCACGGGAATCCCGGCTGCTGCCAACCGGCGTTTTGCCAGTTCGAGCGGCGATGAGGTGACGATCGTCCATTTTTCCGGCGGCAATGCCTTCAAGAAGTCCGCAGCGCCCGGCAGCGGAACGATCCCCTCCACATCGAGGATTTCGGCATCGGTGATCCTGGTGGCTTCTTCCTCTGGATCGACGCCGGGCAAACCCAGCCGGCGCACGGTATCCACCGCGCGGGCGCCATGCATGGTCGGCAGGAACGTCTTGACGTCGAGCCCCTGTTTTTCCGCCCATCTTGCCCAGACACGTTCCGCTGCGGCCGTAGAATTGATCAGCGTGCCATCCATGTCAAAGAGGAACGCGGCGTATTTCTTGTCGAAGGCGGATGGCGTTGTCAGCACGATGGTTCTCTCTTCTCTGTTGTAATGGAAGGTGCAACTACCCTCATGGTGAGCGTTCGAGCTTGTCGAAGGGCGAACCACACAAATTCATCGTCTGGATCTTGCCGATCCCCAACGAAGCCCATCCATCAGCAGCGAGACCAGGCGGCGGGATCGGTCGCGCCAATCGGGCGTATCCGGCGCTGAATAAATCCCCGACAATGCCTGAGAAATATCCGATATATCGATATCACTGCGGACGGAACCGTCTGCCACGGCAGCATCGACGAGACGCTGCAGAGCCGAGCCGATCATGCCGGACGTATTGGCAAATACCTCGGAATTGGTGTCGAAGAGGATGCGCAGGCTGTTGGCCATGCCACGTTTTGCGGCAATATAGTCGACGAAGCGCTGCATCCATTCGGCCAAGGCAACATCGGGAGCGTTGTTGCGCGCCAGTTCCACTGCGGCATCGCAAAGCGCCTCGACCTCCCGGCGGTACACCACTTCGACGAGATGTTCGCGCGTTGGAAAATGCCGGTAAAGTGTGCCTATGCCAACGCCGGCCTTGCGCGCTATCTCTTCAAGCGAGGCGCTGCCGCCGCGTTCGGCAAATTCAATCGCAGCAATTCCGATGAGCTTTTCCCGATTCCGGCTAGCATCCGCCCGCAACCGCTTCGCGGGCGCCGATGGCTTCGCTTCCTTCAATTCGGGCAGCTCCTTGTGATGCAATATTTCGGCTCCAGAGGCGATTGGGGCTTGAACCCTCTCGCCCAAGCCGCTATGTTGGAGAAACGGAGGCACCTCCGATTATCTCGTCACCTCCCGACTGATACCCTATTTGGGACCAGCATGTCATGTTTTTTTGCGCCTTGAACGCAACCGAACGCTGGCGGTCCCGTTGGACTCTTCCCAAGCATAAGGTCGTAAACTGATAAATCTGATGGAAATGGTATGAGGTCATCTTTTCGGATACAAGGAGCAAGGGCGATGGAAATGTTTATCCATTTTCAAGTCCCTTGCGACGATGTTGCCGGGAAGATTGACCATATCCTCCGGACGCCAAAACGGCTGCAAGCTGCAATGTCGAACCGCTCGGCCGGGGGAAAGACCCCGCCCTTCGCGTCTCTCCTCGCATCTTTTTGCCGTTTCAGGCGCCATTTTCACCAGATTTATGAGTTTACGACCTAAGGAGCAGGACTCCCATGAGCAATCAAACCACCATCAATCTCGAAATCAATGGCAAGGCACATGCCCTCGCCGTCGAACCCCGCGTGACCCTTCTGGATGCGCTGCGCGATCATCTTGAACTGACCGGCACCAAGAAAGGCTGCGACCAGGGCCAATGCGGTGCCTGTACCGTTCATGTCGACGGCGAGCGTGTGCTTTCGTGTCTGACGCTGGCAGTTCAGGTCGAAGGCCGCGCCGTCACGACCATTGAAGGGTTGTCCGATCCCGGGGCTGAACTTCACCCGGTCCAAGCCGCGTTCCTCGAACATGACGCCTTCCAGTGCGGGTACTGCACACCGGGTCAGATCATGTCCGCCGTTTCCTGCATTCGCGAAGGCCATGCGGGCTCCGATGATGAAATCCGCGAATATATGTCGGGCAATCTCTGCCGCTGCGGTGCCTATCCGCACATCGTCGAGGCGGTCCGCGAAGCTGCAAAGGTGATGTCATGAGAGATTTCTCCTACCTGCGCGCCGGCTCGGTCGACGAAGCGCTCAGCGCCGCGGCCATGCCAGCAACCATGCTGCTCGCCGGCGGTACCACTTTGCTCGATCTCGCCAAATGCGGCGTGAACGCGCCTGAACGGGTTGTCGATATCACCCATCTCAAAGGCCTTGATGCAATCCGTGTCGATGCCGAAGGCGCTTTCATCGGCGCGCTTGCAAAGATGAGCCGCGTCGCGGCTGATCCTGCCATTCTTGCTGAGTTTCCCGCAGTGTCGGAAGCGCTTTGGCAGGCGGCTTCGGCGCAGATCCGCAACATGGCAACGATTGGCGGCAATCTTCTGCAGCGCACGCGCTGCGCCTATTTCCGCGACCCTGCGAGCTTTCCCGCCTGCAACAAACGCGTTCCCGGCAGCGGATGCTCCGCCATGGAAGGCGTCAATCGTGGCCATGCGGTTCTCGGCACCAGCGACGCTTGCATCGCAACCTACCCTGGTGATCTCGCCGCTGCCCTCGTCGCCTTCGATGCCATTGTGCATCTTGGCGAACGCAAGGTTCCCGTCGACGATTTCTTCCTCCTCCCCGGCACCACACCGCACAAGGAACACGCCATGCAGGCTGGCGAGATGATCACTGCGATCACCATCCCCGCCTCACCCGCCGCGCGGCACTCCAGCTATTTGAAGGTGCGTGACCGCCAGTCCTATGAGTTCGCCTCCGCAAGCGCTGCCGTCGGCATCGAGTTCGAGGCGGATCACGAGACCATCCGCGATATCCGGATCGGTCTCGGCGGCGTCGCGACGAAACCCTGGCGCGCCCGCGCCGTCGAAGATGCTCTTCGCGGCAAGGTCCTGGAGCCGGACACCATCAAGAACGCCAGCCGTCTCGCCGTCGAGAGCGCCATCGCCCATGGCGGCAACCACTACAAGATCGAACTCGCCCCCCGCGTCGTTGAACGCGCCATCCTGAAATCGGGAGCTTTGGCATGACAATTGTTGACACCAAAATGAAACACGGCGACGCCTCCGACGGCTTGCTTGGAGGGCGCCTCGCCCGCATCGACGGCCCGGTCAAGATCACCGGCGCCGCCGATTATGCGATGGAACACTTTCCGGAAGGCATGGTCTACGCAGTCGTCATCGACAGCACGATCGCTTCCGGCCGCGTTGTCGCTATCGATACGGGCTCAGCCGAGGCCTATCCCGGCGTTCTGCTCGTTCTGACACCGGACAACGCCTTGCCGATCAAGAGCGCCACCGACTGGACTGGCGCACCGCCGGCAGAGGCTCCTTTTGAGCCGCTCGCACGCGAGGTCACCTTCGCCGGCCAGCACATCGCCGCTGTCATTGCCGAGACCTTCGAACAGGCTACCGCTGCCGCAGCACTCGTCAAGGTTACGTATGACGAGACCGCACCGATTTCGAGTTTCGATGATCCACGGTCCGGCGAGGGCTTCCCGATCGATATGATGACCAAGGAATGGGGCGATGCCGAAGCTGCGCTCGCCATTGCTCCCGTCCGCATCGAACAGGAATACAGGACACCGCGCGAATACAACGTGCCCATCGAACCGCATGGCCTGATTGCCCGTTGGGAAGGCGACATGCTGACCCTGTGGGAGCCAAGCCAGTGGATCGACGGCATGTCCCGCACCTATGCCGAATGGTTCGGCATTCCCTTCGAGAAAGTCCGCTTGCTGTCGCCCTATATCGGTGGCGGATTCGGATCGAAGGCGTTCCCCGCCCGATACGGCGCCGTTGCCGCGATCGCCGCAAAAATGCTCGACCGTCCTGTCAAGCTCGCCATCACGCGGCCGCAGACCTTCACCGCTTTTGGCGGCCGCCCTGCGACACGGCAGACCATCGCACTCGGTGCCACCCGCGAAGGCAAATTGTTATCGATCGTGCATCGCAGTGCCAACGAGACGTCGATGGACGACGTCGCGGTCGAACCTTTGGGCTCGGTGACCTCGATCATGTATGCGGTTCCGAATTTTTCGTCGCGCCAGAACATCGTGCCGGTGAATACGGTCAAGCCAGGTGCCTTGCGTGCGCCTGGTGAAAACCCCAGCGCCTTCGGCATCGAATGCGCCATTGACGAGCTGGCTTACGAGGTTGGTATCGATCCGCTGGATATCCGCCTGCTCAACTACGCCGAAGAGGACCCGCACGCCAGAAAGCCGTGGTCGACCCGCCGCTTGCGTGAAGCCTATGCCGCCGGCGCCGAAGCCTTCGGCTGGGCGAAACGCAGCCCAAGCGTCCGCTCCATGCGCGAAGGCAAGCAACTGATCGGCTACGGCGTTGCCGCGGGCACATACCCGGTTCGCCGCACGCCGGGCGAGGCAATGGTTCGCATCCTCAGCAATGGCACCATCGAGGTCGCCAGCAGCGGCATAGATATGGGCCAGGGTACCTATACGATCCTCGCGCAAACGGCGGCTGAGGCGATCGGCGTGCCCGTCGAGACAGTCGTCGTCAAGCTCGGCGACTCTTCCTTGCCGCGCGCCCCGGTTGCCGGTGGTTCGCAGCTTGCCAACCTTATGACCGGCGCGGTGCATGTAGCAGCTCTCGCCGCGCGCGACGAGCTGATCGGTCTTGCCATCAACGATCAGAATTCGCCGTTCCGCGACCTGCAGGCCAATACGCTGACCATCGAGGGCGGGCAGATGTCATCGCCGCGCGATGCGGGTTCAAGTGTTGCCATCGCCGAGGTGATGCGACGCACAGGGCGAGATCGTATCGAGGCGCTGCGTAACACACTGCCGGAAAACCTGCGCAACAAGGATGACCATTTCCGCAACTTCACGACGATCTCGACCATGCTTTCACCGACCGAGGGCGACTACTCGATGCACAGTTGGTGCGTCCATTTCGTCGAGGTGCGGGTCGATGTTGATTTCGGCACGGTCCGCGTTTCCCGCATGGTGTCGGCACTGGATTCGGGCCGGCTCTACAATCCGAAGCTCGCTGAAAGTCAGTGGAAGGGCGGGATCATCATGGGCATCGGCCAGGCCCTCCTCGAGGAAGGGCTTGTCGATCAGCGCAACGGCCACGTGATGAACAACAACCTCGGTGACTACCTCGTCCCGACCAATGCGGACATCCCCGATCTCGAGGTCATATCGGTCGGCATCCCGGATACAAACGCTTCGATCCTGGGCGGGAAAGCCGTAGGCGAACTCGCCATTGTCGGCGTCGCGCCGGCCATCGCCAACGCGGTCTACCACGCCACCGGAATTCGTGTCCGCGATCTGCCGATCACGCTCGAAAAGCTGATCTAGCATCCCTTCTCGGAAAAAGAAAACCCGGCACTCGCGCCGGGTTTTCTTTGTCGAACATCTTGGACAGAGACCATTTGAGAATTCAGCCTGATGAGCGAGCTGGTGTGGTTTTCGAGACCCGGAGCGCAGCGGACTTATTGGTCCGTGAGCACCGGAAGCGGAGAAAACCGCATCAGATGGCCAACAGGGTGGATTGGCAAAGGTCTCTCACGCGGCGTCCTGAATGGCCGCCAACTTCCAGTCCGAATTGGCCTTGCGTACGAACGTCCAGACTTCGGTCGTCTGCGAGGGCTGCTCTTCGTCGCCCTTGACGACGCGTCCGGTCTGCCTGTCCACCATCGAATCGACGCTCTCATAGCGCATGGCCGTCGTCGCGTATTGCGCGTCGCCTTCGGCCCAGGCTTCGGCGATATCGGCCTGGAGGAGCTTCACGTTGGAGACGCTGTTGCGCAGCCCGTCCGTCGCATTCTGGCCGAGCTCTTCCGCAAGATAGGACATGGCTTCCGGCGTGGTAAGATTACGCAGCGTCGCGTAATCCTCTTTGCCGTAGGCCGTCTGCACCTCGGTCAGAAGCTTCTCGAACGTGTCGAGATCATCCTGCTTGATGCCGATTTCGTCCGACGCCGCAGCCAGGCCCGCCGAAGCATAGCCATGACTGTTACCCGCAGGAGCCTGCCCCGCCGTATTCTGGTTCGAGGCAGAACCTATCGTCGGTACGCGCATCGGCGAGACGTTCGATGGCTCTTCATCATAGGCGTTGCGTCCAAAACCCTGCGCTGGACCTGCAGTTGCCGGCGAAGACTGGCGCGAACGGAAGAACCGCATGGCCAGCATGACCGCTCCGATCACCAATGCGATCTGCAAAAGCATGCCGAGCATGCCCGCAGCGCCACCGAAGCCATATCCGAGGAACGCGCCGAGCAGGCCGCCGAGGAGCAGGCCACCCAGCAGCGAACGGCCCATGCCGCCGAACAATCCCGGCCGTTGCTGCGCCGCCGTCGGCGCCGTGGCGCCTGGCTGGTTTTGCGGCCTCGGCGTCATCGAACGCTCGATCGGCGCAGCCGGTGCTGGCGCCGTGCGTGTTGGCGCAGGCGCCTGGAAGGTACGCGAGCCGCGGCTGCCGAAGCCACCACCGCCAAAACCGCCGGCACGCCGGGCATCGGCCTCATAGACAGCACTGAACGATACCGCCAATCCGATCACGAGAATCGCGGCAATCCGGCCAAGGCGAGAAAGGTAAAGCGGCATGCAAAGAATCTCCTCTATGCGTGTCATGTGATACTTCGTCCACGCATATGGTGAGGGCTTCAGCGAATTTGAAGGATGGAGGCCAATATTTCACAGAATGAGGGTAACTAGGCGCGACGCGAGACCATTCGAGAATTCGGCCTGATGAGTCAGCTGGTGTGGTTTTCGAGAACCGAAGCGCAGCGGACTTATTGGTCCGTGAGCATCGGAAGCGCAGAAAACCGCATCAGATGGCCATCAGGGTGAATAAATCGAAGGGTCTCAAATGCCGGCGTACCACTCGTACCCGCGATCCTCCCAGAAGCCGCCCTTGCCTCCCGCGAGGTTCTTGAAACTCTCCACGAGCTCAATTCCCATGACGTATTTGGCGTGCTTGTAGCCGAGCTGGCGTTCGACGCGCAGCCGCATGGGCGCGCCGTGGGCGACTTCGAGATCCTTGCCGTTCATGCCGTAGGCAAGGATCGTCTGCGGATGCCAGGCATCGACGAGATCGATGCTTTCATAATAGCGGCCGCTGCCGTCGAGTGATGGTTCGAGGTCATCGGCACAATGGAACACGGCATAGCGTGCACCAGGTGCAAGGCCAGCCTTTTCCAGTACGAGGCCGAGCGGCACGCCGGTCCATTTGCCGATGGCGCTCCAGCCTTCGACGCAGTCGTGCCGGGTGATCTGGGTCCGCGACGGCATCGCCTTCAGGTCGGCCAGCGACAGGTTCAGCGGCGTTTTTACCATGCCGTTCACGGCGAGCTTCCAGTCGGCGAAATTGTTTTCCGTCATGCGCGCATAGTCTTCGCTGTCGGGTTGCGAGGTGCCATTTGCCTTGAATACGGGTGACAGATCAGCCTCGGAAAATTCGCGCGCCAGCGTCTGCCGCGACATCAGCAGTCGCTGCGCGCCCATCGTTAGCGACTCGGCTTTTTGCAGGATGTCGTTGACAGTCGTGCTTTGCACCATCGCATCACAGCCTGTGAGCAGCCCTGTTGCCGCGACACTCGAGCCGATCAGGAAACGGCGGCGGGTGAGATCGAAGCTCATTTCGACACCTCGTCTTTTTGTTCAAATTTCAGCGCGTAGTAGCCGGTGATCATCGATCGCAGATTGTTCCAGACGCCGGAAACCAGCACCATGACAATATGAACGATAACGAAGATGACGATGAGCGACGCGCTGATGAAATGGAGGGTACGGGCGGACTGCCGGCCGCCGAAGACGTCGAGCAGCCAAGGGAAGATCGCATTGAAACCCGGCGACATGGTTAGCCCGGTCAGCACCATCAACGGCAGGATGATGAAGATAATGGCCATATAGGTCAGCTTCTGCAGGGAATTATAATGACGCGCTTTCTCGCCCTTGGGAAACCGCAGCCGCGCATGATCCGCTATCTCTTGTGCCAGATGGCCCGGTGTCAGTTGATCCTTGGTTGGTACGATATCGCGGCGGAAATGCCGGCCGATCAGGCCATAAAGCAGATAGACCAGACCATTGATGACGAAGAACCAGGCGAAGAAGAAGTGCCAGCGGCGGCCCGTGGCAAGATCCTGGTAGCTCGGGATGGTGATCCAGGCCGGGAAAGCGCGCGGGCTGAGCTCACCGTCCTCGGTCGAGGCTCCCAACACACCGGTCGTATTCAGTGACAGCGAACCGATGCGTGTCACACCCTTGATCGTGTCACCGTCCTCGACGGCGCCGATGGAAATGAACGAAGGGTCGGGTAGCGCATCGGCACCGTATTGGCCCCAGTAAAGATGTGGGTGGGCGTTGAAGATTTGCAGGCCGCTCATCAAAAGGAAGCTCAGGCACAAGACGTTCAGCCAGTGGGTGATGCGCACCGCCACGGAATGACGATAGAACAAAACCTTCTTCGGCTTGGCGGTGTCGGTGACACCTGATGTGACGCTTGCCATTCGAGCCTCCATGGGCCTTTACAATTAGAGGAGCGGGTTGTGCGTGGTTCGACAAGCTCACCATGAGGGAAGTTGGCTCAATACAGCAATGCACAAAGTCGCGAGATTGAAACCACGCTCACCATATGCATCGACCTCACTCATGGTGAACTTCTTCATCGTGAGCCTGTCGAACGACGAACCACGCACAACCCAATCAAATATTAGGGTCTGTAAGATTCATGTCAGGGCGAGGCGAAAACGGTGGTTTTCGAGAACCGGAGCGGAGCGTACTTTAAGGTACGTGAGCACCGGAGCGCAGAAAAGCGCCGCTTGCAGTCCGCCATGGCGTGAAGATCGACCGATCCTAGTTTGTAGTCTTCTTCTTCGGAGCCATCGTGCCCATGGCATCAGGCTTCATCGCATCTTTTTTCGTCATGGAATCTTTCTTCATTGTATCCTTTTTCATCGCCATTGTGTCGCATTCCTTCATCATGGAATCCTTCTTCATGGCGTCTTTTTCCATGCCGGCATGTTTCATGCAGTCAGCCTTGGTCATCGGCTTGTTGGCGTCCATGGCCGACGCCATGTTGGCGCCAGCAAATCCGGTTGCGAGAATGAAAGCCGAAAGCGCGATGCTGCGAGTGAGAATGTTCATGGATGTTCTCCCTTGGTTTGAATGAGACACCAATGCAAGTGTCGTCGAGTTTCAGATGCCCTTTGACATCCGCGTGATCCTGGGAATACCAGGAATTCTTTGAATTATTCGGTGGCGGCGGCGAGTATCGGCCCGCCATTCGGCGTCTGTACGAGAACGGCTGTCCGCAGTCCCGGCTTGGTAGCGGGAAAAGTCACCGTCTGCGGCTTGCCGCTCCAGCTACCGACTTTGGTGAGGCTGTGAACGACGTTTTTATGGGGAAGCGTGTGGCCGCTATTTTCACCGCTTCTGACCGGCACGTTTACGGTCTGGTCATTGTAGGTGACGAGCCAGATATCGGCATTGCCGCCGGGCGCCTTGCCTTCGCCGATCGTCAGGGAACGGTCTTTCAAATCCAGCCGCGGCGCGCTGAGGGTCCCTTGCGTCTTGATAAGCTGGTCCACTTCGGAAATCCTGTTGCCGACGACATCGGCGCGCCCGTTAACCACCATTTGCGGCGTGAATGGTCCATCGCGGCCAAGCGGCGTCTCATAAACTTCCTGGCGGTCCGTATATTCTGGCTTGGCAAAAATATCCTTCCAGCCGAGACGGTCCCAGTAGGTCACGCCAAAACTCAGGGCAAGGATGCCCGGGCGCTTGCTGAGTTCGATCAGATTGGCGTTTGCCGGCGGGCAGGAAGAACAGCCCTGGCTGGTGAAGAGCTCGACCACGGTGAGCGGCCGCAAGGTGTCGGCATAGGCTCCACCGCCCGCGCCAAGCATGACAGTTGCGGCGGTCAATGCCATGGACAGCATGTGAGAGCGCTTTGGCCGAATTCCCATCTTCAACTCCTGAAAACTACGAATGAACGGCCATGTGCCGGTCACATCAGGGAATACGAAGCGGCGTAGAAATTGGTTACAGCGATCACGGATTGGTGATCATTCTTTGGTGGAATCCCGTTTCAAGGATTGACGTGCCGGCATGTTCCATCTCATCTGTAACCTTTACCCCGCATCGTGCGAATAAGGAATGAAACGGAGTGAATCCGGTCGAAACGCGGTTGAAAGAACTGATGCTCGCGAGCCTCGATGGCGATGCGCGGAGCTATGGCATTCTCCTGAATGACCTTGCCAGGCATCTTCGCTTTTATTTCCTGCGCCGGTTGTCGGATGCGCATAAAGGCGATGCCGACGATCTCGTGCAGGAAACCCTGATGTCGCTGCATACACGGCGCGCGACATACGAGACAGACCGGCCTTTTACAGCGTGGTTGCACGCGATCGCGCGCTACAAGCTGATCGATCATTTCAGGCGAAACCGTATTCGCGTAACGGTTCCGCTCGACGATGCAGAGGATCTGTTCGCCGTTGATCAGTCCGACGCCGCAGCCGACCGCATGGATGTGGAGCGGCTACTGCAATCGGTACCGGAAAAATCGCGGGACCTGATCTACAGGACGAAGATCGAAGGCCAGTCTATCGCCGAGGTTGCGCAGAGCACCGGACTTTCGGAAGCTTCCGTCAAAGTAGGGATACACAGAGGAATCAAGGCGATTGCAGCGAAGCTGAAAGGACGGGCAGATGACGACCGATGATCTGATTGCACGTCTGACCGGCGAGTTGAAACCGGTATCGCGCCTGGCCGTTTTTTGGCGGGTGGTGATCGGCCTCGGCATCAGCCTCGTTGTCTCGTCCGCCATGATGTACTTCTGGCTCGGCATGCGGCCGGATATGATGACGGCGGCTGGAACCATGATGTTTTGGACCAAATTCGCCTATACCTTGATACTCGCCGTTGCAGGGACATGGGCGGTCAAGCGCATCGCTTATCCGCTCGGCAGCATCAGGGTTAGCCTTGCTGTGATGGCCGCGACCATTGTGGTGATGATTGTTCTCGCCATGGCGAAACTGGCGATGACACCGCCCGATCAACATATGGCGATGATGACGGGCCATACAGTTGCTGTTTGTACCCGCAACATCGTCCTCTTGTCGCTGCCCTTGCTGGTCGGCGCGTTCTGGGTGCTGCGCGGTCTGGCTCCGACGCGTCTGACCGTGGCGGGTGCTGCGGCAGGTCTTGCCGCCGGCGCCATTGCCTCACTGGTTTATTCGTTCCATTGCGATGAAAGCGCCATGCCGTTCATTGCGGTCTGGTACACGCTCGGCATTCTGATCCCCGGCCTGATCGGGGCCATAGCCGGGCGATTCGTGCTGCGGTGGTAGCGCTGGTTATCACTGCAAAATCATTGTGCGTGGTTCGACAAGCTCACCATGAGGGAAGTGGTTTGATTGCAGGATTTATGCGCAACGTGAGTTCGCTCCCTGCAAACGGCCTACTCCCCTCATGGTGAGCTTGTCGAACCACGCACAATCAATCTGCAATTTCATTGGCCGACGATTGGAGACCTTTTGTGAATTCAGCCTGATGAGTCATCTGGAGTGATATTTGGGGTTGCCAAAGGCGACGAGCGCAGTGGACATTTGGGTCCATGAGCACCGGAAGCGCAGAAAATCGCATCGGATGGCCATCAGGGTGGATTGGCAAAGGCCTCATTTCATCAGCCATTCATGCTCGACAGCATTGTGGAATTTCCACGTACGCTTTGGTCCAGCCATGACGTTGAGATAATAGAGGTCGTAGCCGTGGCAGGCAGCGCAGGGGTGATAACCCTTGGGCACCATCACCACATCGCCGTCCTCGATCGCCATGGCCTCGTCCAGCGAGCGATCATCCGTATAGACCCGCTGAAAGCCAAAACCCTGGCGAGGATTGAAGCGGTGATAATAGGTCTCTTCCAGATAGGACTCTGCGGGAAGGTTGTCCTGGTCGTGCTTGTGCGGCGGGTAACTCGACGTATGTCCGCCCGGTGTGATCACCTCCACGACCAAAAGTGAATCCGCAGGCTCGTTCTCCGGCAGAATATTGGTGACGTAGCGGGTGTTGGTCCCCTTTCCGCGTGTTTCCTGACTGAGACCCTCGGGAGAAATCACCCGCACCGGCAATCCGCCGCCAAGTCCCGGCGCCGAACAGACGGCGAGCTCAACGTCGGTCTCCGCAGAGATCCACCAATCGGACCCTTGCGGCAGATACACCGACCAGGGCTTGCCCTCGAAGGGCGACATGCGGTCCCCGAGCAGACCGAGGTCCTCGCCATTGGCCGTGACTTTGCCCTTGCCCGTCACGAAGACCAGGCAGACTTCCTTGTCTTCCGTTTTTCCGCAAACCGACTGCCCCGCATCCAGCTTGTGCAAATCGAAACCGACATAGGTCCAGCCCGCTGTCTCAGGTGTGACATGCACCACATGGCCCGGGCCTTGCATGGCCCTCAAAAGCAGTTTCGACATGGTTTACTCCTTATCGGTGCCAGCGTCTTCCGGCTTGACAGTTTCCGGCGGCTTAACGGGTTCGGATGCATCGAAGACGATGAAGAACTGCCAGATCCCGTATGCGGCGAAAGCCAAAACGATCATGCCCCAGAATGGTGTTCCCGTCGCGAACTCGAAGATCGACCACGCAATACAGAACGCCACGACTGCAACGCGCCGCCAGAGCGGGCGAAACCAGGGGTGATTACTGTCTTTGTTCATGTTGAACCCACTTTCAACCCTTGGGGAAACCCTGAGTCTCGACCGTATAGCCGGCGGCAGTCATGACCCGCATCAGTTCCTTATACCCGACTTGCGCCATCTTGAGCGGTGGATTTTTCTTCGGATCCTGTTCGGCCTCGACCACGAACCAGCCTTCATAGCCGTAATCGGCAAACTTTTGGACGATTGCACCGAAATCCAGCGAGCCGTCACCCGGTACGGTGAAGGCGCCGAGGGCAACCGCGTCGAGGAAGGACTGCCTCGAGCGGTCCAGACCGTCGATCACCGGCATGCGGACATCCTTGACATGCACATGGTTGATCCGCCGGTGATGATTGTCGATTGCGCGCAGTACATCGCCGCCGGCGAAGGCCAGATGGCCGGCATCCAGCAGGAGCGGAATACCCTCGCCGGAATATTTTATGAAGGCGTCGAGCTCCGGTTCGGTTTCGACGACTGCCGCCATGTGGTGATGGTAGGAGAGCGGCATGCCCTGCTGTGCGCACCATTCACCGAACTCGGTGACCTTGCGAGCATAGACCTTCATCTCCTCGTCGCCGAGTTTCGGTTTGGTAGCCAGGGGCTTGGACCGATCGCCCTGGATCGAGCGGCCGACCTCGCCGTAGACGATGCAGGGCGCATTCACGGCCTTGAAAAGGTCGATCATCGGCTGGATGCGGTCCTTGTTCTTCGCCAGATCCTCGTCAACCAGCGTGCCCGAGAACCAGCCGCCGCACAGCGTAACATCCGCCTCCCGCAGGATCGGCAGCATCACATCCGGATCGTTGGGAAATCGGCGGCCCATTTCCATGCCGGTAAAGCCCGCAGAACGCGATTGGTGAAGGCACTCCTCCAGCGAGACGTCGTCACTGAGCTCCGCGAGATCATCGTTCCACCATGCGATCGGGGACATGCCCAGTTTTGCCTTCACGTCATTACTCCAATAATAAGGTTACTTTTGCGCCCGCCCATTCATCACCCCCTCATCCGGCCGCCGCGCGGCCGGATGAGGGGGCCAATTGTGATTTGCAATCTTTATCAGCTAGTTCCCGACCGACCTCAGCTTAATCGCTTCCTCATAGGCCTTGCGCTTGGCATTGACCTCGCTACGCTGGCTGACCTCAGGCACAGCGACATCCCACCAGAATCCACCCTCCTCGGTGGATATCAGGGGGTCGGTATCGATGACGATGACCGTCGTCCGGTCATTCCGTTTGGCTCGCTCCAAAGCGCTCTCCATGTCGGCAATGGAGCTCACCTTCTCGGATATCGCGCCAAGGCTGCGGGCGTGGGCAGCGAAGTCTATCTCCAGCAGGACCTCGTGCCTGGCGTCCTTCAGGAGATTGTTGAAGTTCGCCCCGCCTGTACCCATCTGCAGCCGGTTGATGCAGCCATAGCCGCGATTGTCGAGCAGCACGATGTTGATCTTGTGGCCGAGCATCACCGATGTGGCGATCTCCGAATTCAGCATCAGGTAAGAGCCGTCTCCGATCATGACCACGACCTCATCGTCGGGCTTGGCCATTTTGGCGCCGAGCCCGCCCGCAATCTCATAACCCATGCAGGAGAAGCCGTATTCGGCGTGGTAGGACCCGGGTGCGCCTGCCTGCCACAACTTGTGCATTTCGCCCGGCAGACCGCCTGCCGCGTGCAGGACAGTGGCTTCGCTGCCCATGGTTCGTTGAACGGCACCGATCACCTGTGCGTCAGAAGGCAGCGCTGCATTTGTCGGGCCTGTGACCTTTGCCGCAGCTCTCTGCCATTCCGCCTTGCCACTTTCGGCTTTCTCGGTCCAGCCTTTCGGAGCGCGATAGTTCTTGAGCCCGGCGGCAAGTTCGATCAGGCCCTCCCGCGCGTCACCCACCAGCGGCAACGCCCGGTGCTTGGCCGCATCGAACGGCTGGATGTTGAGGCCGATAAAGGTCTTCTCGGTATTCTGGAACAGCGCCCACGAGCCGGTGGTGAAGTCCTGGAGCCGCGTTCCGACCGCGAGGATGACATCGGCCTCCTGCGCCAGCCGGTTGGCTGCTGACGTCCCGGTGACGCCGACAGCCGCCATGTTGAGTGGGTGCCTGTCGGGCAGCGAAGATTTGCCGCCCTGGGTCTCGCATACCGGAATGCCGGCTGCCTCGACGAAATCGGCGAGTTCGCGGGAGGCTTCGGAATAGATGACACCGCCGCCGGCGATCACCAGCGGCTTTTCCGCCGAACGCAGCGCGCCGATTGCGGCGGCGAGCTCGCCGACATCGGGCCGCGGGCGTCTCGGTGCCCAAAGCCGTTCCTCGAAGAAGCTTTCCGGATAGTCATAGGCTTCGGCCTGCACATCCTGACACAGGGCGAGCGTGACCGGCCCGCATTCGGCAGGGTCGGTGAGCACGGTCATCGTTCGTTGCAGCGCAGGAATGATCTGTTCGGGCCGCGTGATACGGTCGAAATAGCGCGACACCGGCCGAAAGCAATCATTGGCGGAAACTGTGCCATCGCCAAAGGATTCTACCTGCTGCAGCACAGGATCCGGAACACGGTTGGCGAAGACATCGCCCGGCAGGAGAAGCAGCGGCAGGCGGTTGACATGCGCCAGCGCCGCAGCCGTCACCATGTTCGTTGCACCGGGCCCGACGGAACTCGTCACCGCCATCATGCGGCGGCGGAAAGTCGCCTTGGCAAAGGCAATAGCGGCATGGGCCATCGCTTGCTCGTTATGGGCGCGATAGGTCGGTAGTTCTTCGCGGACCTGATAAAGCGCCTCGCCGAGACCGGCGACATTGCCATGGCCGAAGATAGCCCAGACGCCCGCGAAGACCGGTACTTTCTTCCCGTCGATCACTGTCATCTGCTGGCTCAGAAACCGCGTCAGGGCCTGTGCCATGGTCAGGCGTATTGTCTTGGTCATGTCAGTCTCCTCCAGGCTATATGCTATGCCGCTTGTCTGCTGCGGCTGGCAAGCCAGGCCTTGGTCAATTTTTCGAAACGATCGGCCATGTCGTCGATCGCGGCCTCATCGGAAATTCGCCCCGAGAGCCAGTCTTCCGCCGCGTCCATGAACAATGTCCGGCCGACGGCAAAGCCCTTGACAATGGGTGCCCCGGCAGTTGCGGCAAACGCTGCCTCAAGCTCGTCGTGCGGCGCTTCCAGCCCAAGCAGCACGACACCGCGGCACCAGGGATCGTGCCTTTCGATCACTGCCTCGATGTTTTTCCAGGCCGTCGCCGAGGCTTGCGGCTCGAGCTTCCACCAGTCCGGTTTGATACCCAGCGTGTAAAGTTCTTCCAGTGCTCGCGGAATGGTGTTGTCGTCGAGCTTGCCGTGCTTGCCGGCAATAATTTCGATCAGCAATTCGCGTCCGACCTTGCGTGCTGCTTCGAACAGCGTGCGCAACTTCTGCTGCTGTTCCAGCTTCAGATCGGCAGGATCGTCCGGGTGGTAGAAGCACAGGCATTTGATGCAATGATCCACCGGCCATTCCGCCAGTTGCGAGCCGATATCCTGCGAAAATTCGAAGCGCAGTGGACGCGACCCAGGCAGTTCCACCGGCCGTCCGAGCCAGTCGAAGTTATGACGCGCGAACTCGAACATCGCCTCGCGTCCAAATTTCTCGTCAAGCAGCATGCCATAACCGTCACGGCCATCGGCGACCTTTGCCGCCGCCTTCACCGCCAGCTCCTTGAATGCGCGGATTTTGGCATCATCGGCACCAACCTTTTGCGCAAGATCTTCCAACTGCACACGGTGATCGATGGCGAAGGTCATCATAGACGGTATTGCCCACCGCCGCGTGGTTGCCCAATGCACATGGTTGATTGCCTCGTCCTTGCGCAGGGCGTGAAATTTGCTGCCATGCTTCAGGAAATATTGCAGTTCCTCGAAGGTCGGAATCTCGGGTGCACACAGCAGGCGCGACACCGCAAAGGCACCGCACGCATTGGCCCAGGTTGCCGCTGTCGCCAATGACTCGCCGCCGAGCCAGCCGCGCAGGAAGCCCGACATGAAGGCATCGCCGGCACCGAGGACGTTGAACACTTCGATCGGAAAGCCCTTGCCGACAATACCATCCTCGAGATCGTCGGAAATTGCGCCTTCGTAAACGATGCAACCCATCGGCCCGCGCTTCAATACGATTGTCCCGCTCGAAAGCGCCCTAATGGTCTTCAGCGCGCTGAGAAGATCGTCCTCACCCGACGCAATCAGCACTTCCTCTTCCGTGCCGACGATCAGGTCGCAATCGGCAAGGACGGTCTTCAGGTGGTTGGAGACGGCGTCGGAGGCGATGTAGCGGCTATCGCCCTCGCCGTGTCCTGCCAGTCCCCACAAATTGGGCCGATAGTCGATATCGAACACAACCTTGCCGCCCGCTTCTTTCATCAGACGAATGGCCTTGCGTTGAGCCGCATCGGGCTTTGGCTTGGAAAAATGCGTACCAGTGACCACGACGGCGCGCGCCGAACGGATGAATCCAGGATCGACATCGCCCTCATCAAGCGCCATGTCGGCGCAGTTCTCACGGTAGAATATCAGCGGAAAACTCTTGTCGTTCTCGACCGAGAGGATAACCAGGGCCGACAGCCGCTCCGCATCTGTGATGATTCCGTCCGTCGCGACGCCTTCGCGCACCATCTGCTCGCGTATATACCGGCCGATCTGCTCGTCGCCCACGCGGGACAATAGCGCCGAGCGCAGGCCGAGCCGCGCCGTACCGATCGCTATATTGGCAGGGCATCCGCCAACGGACTTGGCAAACGAGGTAATATCCTCGAGCCGGGAGCCGATCTGCTGGCCGTAGAGATCGACGGACGAGCGGCCGATGGTAATGACATCGAGCGCGTGGCCCGTATCAGCTCTGTCCATGATATCCTCCCGATAGACTGATAAACTGCGGCGCACACAGGCCGGAAATTTTCTTATATGAAATAATAATTCTATCGAATCGTCAATATGGAATGTCTGTTCTTTTTATCTTTTGGATCATGCTTTCACCATTGAATATGAAATGTACGTGCATTATAATTACATAAAGTATATACAGGAGGGTTCCATGCCACGCACCACTCAGCATCCCAAGGCAGATACATTCAACTTCCGGATAGACCCTGACCTGAAGGCGGCTTTTACCCATGCAACCGAAGCTGAGGACAAGCCTGCCGCTCAAGTTCTGCGGGACTTCATGCGAAGCTATGTGGAACGCCAACAGCGCAAGGCATTTGAACTTGAAGCGCGGCGGCAATCTCTTGCAATTGCAAGAAGGTCTCGCAATCCAGAGACGGATGAGTACGCGTCACTGCAGGAACTGGAAGCTCTGTTTGACGACACCGCTATCGATGATGATAGCGCCAAATGAAGCGAGGCGATCTGGTAACGATCGTTGTCAATGGTGACTATGGCAAACCCCGTCCGGCACTCATTGTGCAGTCGGATGCATTTGACCTGCTTCCGTCAATAACGGTGCTCCAATTGACGAGTGACGTTCACGATGAACATCTGGCACGCATTACAGTTAACCCAACGATCGAAAATGGCCTGCGAGAGCGTTCACAGATAATGATCGATCGCGCCATGACAGTACCGCGAACAAAAGTTGGACGAGTGTTCGGACATTTGGACAGCGAGACGATAGCCAATATCAACAAGGCGATGACGCGCTTTCTGGGATTGGATGAAAGCGCCTAAAAACTCCGCCGCTTCTCCGCCACGCTGACTGTCAGCGCCATGGCGAGCGCCATCGTCCCGGACAGCGACCGGAACCCGGAGAAGTCACCCTCCGCCGCTTCGAACCACACCTTGGCAGACTGGGCGAGTGGCGAAAACGCACTGTCGGTAATGGCGACGACGGGTACATTGCGCGCCGCCAGCGCCGCCGCATGCTCGATTGTCGCCGAGGCATAGGGCGAAAAGCTGATGGCGATGGCGGCGTCGGTCGGCTTGGCAAAGGAAAGGATTTCCGGATCGATACCAGCTGTCGATTCGATCAACTGGTTACGGATTTTCAGCTTGCCGAAAGCGTAGGCCATATAGGCGGTGATCGGATAGGAACGGCGCCGCGCCAGCAGATAGATCGTCTCGGCTCCCGCCAGGATATCCACTGCACTGGCCAGTACATCCTCCTCGACATTGTGCGAAATCGTCTCGATTGAATGGCTGGCCGCAGTCAAAAATCCGTTGAGGATGACGCGGTTCTTGGAAAGGCCGTGCGTGTCGCCACGCAGCGCTGACAGTCGCTCTTCATAGGAAACCTGCCGCTCGCGCAGCCGTTCCCGGAATACCGATTGCAGGCTGGTGAAACCGTCGAAACCGAGATGCTGGGCAAAGCGGATCAACGTCGAAGGTTGAACGCCTGCCGTCTGTGCAATGCTTGCCGCCGTGCCAAACGCGATCTCATCGGGATTGCTCAAGGCATAGGCCGCGATCTGCGCCAGACGCTTCGGCAGCATCTCGCGACGGTCGAGGATCATCGTGCGCAGCGCATCGAAATCCCGTGGCAACGACACTTCATTGTCCATGCTTTCCACCCGCAGAGTTTCCTCGTTGCTGCTTCTGGTCCGAGCAAAATATTTATATCAGGACGGATCAGTTATTCCATTTTTTCTTGTTATAGATTATTTCAATCGAGAACTGCAAGCGATGGGAGCAAGCGATGCTGGGCGTAGGACTGATCGGAACGGGCTTCATGGGCAAATGCCATGCACTTGCGTGGAATTCGGTTCGCGCCGTCTTCGGCGATGTGCCGGCAGTGCGGCTCGTGCATCTCGGCGAAGCCAACACGGAGCTCGCCGTGCGCCGCGCCAACGAGTTCGGTTTCCAGAAAGCCTCGGGCGATTGGCGCGCTGTCATCGACGACCCGCAAGTCGATGTCGTCTCCATCACCACCCCCAACCAGTTTCATCCGGAAATGGCGATTGCAGCATTGAAAGCCGGCAAGCATATCTGGTGCGAAAAGCCCATGGCGCCAACATTCAGCGACGCGGAAGCCATGCTCGCCGCGGCGAAGAAGTCGGGCAAGGTTGCAGCCCTCGGCTACAATTATATCCAGGGGCCCGCCATTCGCCACATTCGCAAGCTGCTAGCCGAGAAGATCATCGGCGACATCAACCATCTGCGCATCGAGATGGATGAGGACTTCATGGCCGATCCCGATGCCCTCTTCAATTGGAAACACGAAGCAACATCGGGGTACGGCGCGCTCGACGATTTTGCTGTCCATCCCCTGTCCTTGCTGTTCACGCTGTTTGGCCGGGTTTCCCGCGTCATGTGCGATATGTCGAAGCCCTACGCCACCCGCAAGACGGCCAATGGCACGGACCGCGCGGTCGAAACCTATGATAGCGCCAGCGTTCTTATGCACATGGAAAACGGCGTTGCCGGCACCTTGCAGGCCAATCGCTCCGCCTGGGGCCGCAAGGGGCGCATTGCGTTGCAGGTATTCGGCTCGAAGGGTTCGATCCTGTTCGATCAGGAACGCGCCAATGAATTCCAGCTTTACGTCACCGCCGACCGCGCCACCGAACAGGGCTACCGCACCATTCTGACGGCGCCGCATCATGAGCCCTATGGGCAATTTATCCCGGCGCCCGGCCACGGCCTCGGCTTCAACGACCTGAAGATCATCGAGTGCCACGAGTTGATCAAGCGCATCAACGGCCAGCCCGCACATCTGATCGAATTCGCTGACGGCCTCGAAATCGAGCGCACCGTGCATGCCATGGCGCGTTCCTATCAGGAACAACGCTGGGTGGATGTGCGGTAATTTCTTCATGCAACCAACGACAACCCCTATGACGCGTTGCGTTATAGGGGTATATAATTTATTCTCAAGTCATGATTCAAAACTTTGCCGATCGTGAAACGCAGTTGATCTGGTCCGGTGTTAGAAGTCGAAAATTGCCATCTGATATTCAGGCGGTGGCCTTGCGAAAATTGCGTCTTTTAAATCAGGCACGGGTAGTGGAGGATCTCCGGATTCCACCCGGTAACCGTCTTGAAACGCTTAAGGGCAATTTGGCAGGACGGCATTCGATCAGGATAAACGATCAGTGGCGCATTTGTTTCGTTTGGCAGGAAGGAGGCGCAAGAGATGTCAAAATCATCGATTACCATGACTAACAAAAATTGGCTGCCGAATCCGCATCCCGGCGAAATACTGTTGGAAGAATTCTTGAAACCCTTGGGCCTTAGCCAGAATGGCCTTGCCCGAGCGGTTCACGTTCCGCCACGACGCATCAATGAGATCGTATTAGGCAAACGAGACGTCACTGCCGACACCGATCTTCGACTCGCGCGCTATTTCGGCATCTCGGAGGGTTATTTTTTGGGACTGCAATCCGACTTTGACCTTTTGCAAAAACGTCGGGAAATAGATAGGGATTTGGCGACCATCGAGCCAAGGGCGGCGTGAAGGGTGCGCGGTTGACACGCACCCCTCACGTCTGATTAGACCCTGATCGTCTTGCCTTCCTTGACCGACCTCACTGCTGCATCGGCCAGCGCCAGTGCAATCAAGCCATCTTCGCCGCTCGGCGCCGCCTTCGTGCCCTTCGCAATCGCGCTGATGAACGCGGCGATCTCGTTGGCGTAGGCCTCCGTGTAGCGTGTCATGAAGAAGTCGTGCAGCGGCGGGCGCGTATAACCACTGCCGTTGGCGATCTCGATCGATACCGGCCGCTGGTTTTCCGCCGCGACCATGCCCTTTGAGCCATGCACTTCAATGCGCTGGTCATAGCCATAGGTCGCGCGGCGTGAATTCGAGATCACGCACTGCTTGCCAGACCCCGTCGAAAGAATGACGCTGACGCTGTCGTAATCGCCAAGCTCGCCGATCTTTTTGTCGACCAGCACCGACGCATGCGCGGTGACGGCAACCGGATCTTCGCCAAGGAGAAACCGCGCCATGTCGAAATCATGGATGGTCATGTCGCGGAAAATGCCACCGGAGCGGCTGATATATTCGGCCGGTGGCGCGCCAGGGTCGCGCGACGTGATTGTCACCATCTCGACATCGCCGATCTGACCGTCGTCGATCGCCTTGCGTACCGCAGCGAAATGCGGATCGAAACGGCGATTGAACCCGACCATCAGCGTCGCACCCGTTTCGCGCACCACCGCAAGGCATTCTTCGACCCGTTTCACATCGAGATCGATCGGCTTCTCGCAGAAGATGGCCTTGCCGGCGCGAGAAAAGCGTTCGATCAGGTCCGCGTGCGTGTCGGTCGGCGTGCAGATGATGACCGCATCGATGTCCGAGGCCTTCTCGATCTCGTCGATGATGCGAATCTCACAGCCATGCGCAGCGGAAAGATCCTTGGCAGCCTGTTCGAAAGCATCGGCGACGGCGACGAGCTTCGCTTCTGGGTTCGACGTTACCGCTTTGGCGTGAACCTTGCCGATACGGCCTGCACCGAGCAGACCAAAACGTACACTCATTTTTTACCTCTTGAAAGAAGCCCGGAAGTATCCCGGGCGTTACAGATTTTTAAAGCTCCCGGAGGCTTTGTGAAAATTCATCCTGATGCGGCAGATGGTGCGGTTTTCGAGAACCGGAGCACAGCGGACATTTAGGTCCGTGAGCACCGGAAGCGGAGAAAATCGCTTCAGGTGCCCATCAGGGTGGATTTTGAAAGCCTCTTAAACTTTTCTCTTCTTCTGGCGGTACACATCCACGATAACTGCGGCAACGATGATCACGCCTTTGATGATTTCCTGGTAGTAGGCATCGACCCGCAGGAACGTAAAGCCGGAGATCATGATGCCAAGGATGATCGCGCCGATGACCGTGCCGGTAATACGCCCGACACCGCCGGCGAGCGAGGTGCCGCCGATGACGGCCGCCGCGATTGCGTCGAGTTCATAGTTGACGCCCATGCCCGCCTGCGCGGTCTGTGCCCGGGCAGCGGTAACGATGCCGGCAAGTCCAGCCAGCAATCCGGCAATGGCATACACCTTGATGAGATGTTTCTCGACATTGATGCCGGAAACCCGTGCCGCCTGCACATTGGCGCCGATGGCGTAGGTGAACTTGCCATAGCGCGTGTAGCGCAAGGCGATGTGGAAAACGAGCGCCACGACGAGAAACACAACCACGGGCCAGATGCTTGAGCCGATGAAGGTGAACTGGTCGGTCAGGCCTGAAACCGGCGAGCCCTTGGTGTACCATTTTGCTATGCCGCGGGCCGACACCATCATGCCGAGCGTGGCGATGAACGGCGGTATCTTTGTATAGGCGATCAGCCAGCCATTGATGATGCCGGCGAGCAGACCGATGCCAAGGCCGATGCCTATCGGCACGAAAAACGGCAGGTCCGTCAAGGCGGGATAGACCGGCCGCGCCCAGGTGGAGGCCTGCGCGAAACTTGCTGCAATCATCGCGGTTGCACCGACGACCGAGCCGGAGGACAGGTCGATGCCGCCAGTGATGATCACCTGCGTCACGCCGACTGCAATGATGCCGATGACGGAGACCTGCAGGATAATGATCCGCAGGCGCTGCACATTCATCAGGAAGCTCTGTCCGGCAAAAATCCAGCCGAGTATTTCGAAAACCAGCGCGATACCGATCAGCACCAAAAGGATGTTGACCTCGGGGGGCATACGCCGGCGGTGCCTGCGCCCGAGTGCGGGTGTTGTTGCCTTGGCCGTCACCTGCTCGCTTGTCATTATAAATTCCTCCAAATATTCCAGGCAGCGCTAAACAACCGTTTAAGAAGTCAGCCTGACGAGTTGGCTGGTGCGATTTTTGAGGATCGGAGCGCAGCGGACGTTAAAGTCCGTGAGCACCGGAAGCGCAAAAAATCGCATCAGAGAACCGTCAGGGTGGACTATCAAACGGTTGTTCATTTTGATGCCAGCTCCATCACCTTCACCTGCGTGGCTTCGGCGCGATCGAGAAAACCGGTAACCCGGCCCTCATGCATCACCATGACCCGGTCGCTCATGCCAAGCACTTCCGGCATTTCCGACGAGATCATGATCACCGCGACGCCCTGTTTGGCGAGTTGCGATACGAGGCGGTGAATCTCCGCCTTGGCGCCGACATCGATGCCGCGTGTCGGTTCGTCGAGAATGAGGATCTTCGGATTGGTCAGAAGCCACCGGCCGATCAACACTTTCTGCTGGTTACCGCCGGAAAGGTTCTCGACCCTTTCCTCCATGTTCGGAGTCTTGACCCGCAACGTATCGCTCATCTTGGTGCACGCCGCGGTAATGCCGTTCTCCTGGACAAACCCGTACTTGACGAAACGGTCCTGCAGCACCGCGATCTGCATGTTTTCGAGGACGTCGAGAATAAGCAGACAGCCCGTTTCCTTGCGGTCTTCGGTGATGAAAGCCATGCCGTGGCTGATGGCCTGCGTCGGCGAAGTCATCTTGACCACCTCGCCTTTGATCTCGATGGTTCCGCTCGTCGCCGGTGTCACGCCGAAAATCGTCTCGGCAACGTTCGAGCGGCCAGAACCGACCAGTCCGGCAACGCCGAGGATTTCGCCCGCGCGCACGTCGAACGACACGTTGTGGAACACGTTTTTCAGCGAAAGGTCTTTTACCGAAAGCACCACATCGCCGATCGGCACCTCTTCTTTCGGAAACATCTGCGTGATCTCGCGGCCGACCATCATCTTGATGATATCGTCGCGCGTCACATCGGTGGAAAGATGCGTGCCGATATAGCGCCCGTCGCGGAACACCGAGAACTCGTCCGCGATCTCGAAAAGCTCGTTCATCTTGTGGGTGATATAGACGATGCCGATACCCTGCTCGCGCAGGCTACGGATGATCTCGAACAGATGCGCCACCTCGCGCTCGGTCAGCGCCGATGTCGGCTCATCCATGATCAGGACATCGGATTCATATGAAACCGCCTTGGCGATCTCCACCATCTGCCGGTTGGCGACGCTCAAATCCCGCACCTGGCTTTCCGGATCGAGCTTGATGTTCAGCCGCTCGAACAGGTCTGCGGTCATGTCGTACATCTTGCCGTGATCGACGAAGCCGAAGCCGTTCTTCGGTTCGCGCCGGATCCAGATATTCTCCGCCACCGTCATGAACGGCATCAGGTTGAGCTCCTGATGGATCATGGCGATACCATTTTCCAGCGCATCGAGTGGCGATTTCAGGCGGATTGGCAGGCCTTTCAGATGAACCTCGCCCTGATCTGGAATGTATATTCCAGCAAGGATCTTCATCAGCGTGGATTTACCGGCGCCGTTCTCGCCCATCAGCGCATGTACAGTGCCGCGTTTGAGCCGGAACTGCACATTGTCCAGCGCCAGAACGCCGGGAAATTCCTTGCGGATATTTTCGACATTCAAGAGATATTCCGATTGCGGTATGGCGCCACTGGCGCGCACCGCCGCCATGGTCGAGGGACTGACTGCCATGATCATCTCCTCCCAGAGAGGCTCTATCATACACCGGAACGCAGCAGATTGACGCGTTCCGGTTGAAGGTTAGGCGCGATGGAGGCCTTTTGAGAATTCAGCCTGACGAGGCAGGTGGTGCGGTTTTCGAGAACCGGAGCGCAGTGGACATTTTCGTCCATGAGCACCGGAAGCGCAGCAAAATCGCATCAGATGCCTGTCAGGGTGGATTGGCAAAGGTCTCCTCAATTGGACTTCTGATACTTCGACAGGTTCTCCGGCGTCACCAGTTCGAACGGCACATAGACCTTGGTCTCGACCTTCTCGCCCTTGGAGAGCTTCAGCGCGGCATCGACAGCGCCTTGGCCCTGACCGGCAGCATTCTGGAACACCGTCACGTCGAGGTCGCCGGCAGCCATGGCGGCAAGTGCGTCCTGCGTTGCATCGACACCGCCAACCACAACGCTGTCCATCGAACGACCGGCAGCCTTCAAGGCCTGGATCGCGCCGATGGCCATTTCGTCATTGTTGGAGACGACCGCATCGAATTCGAGACCGGCCGAGAGCCAGTTCGTCATCAGGTCGGAGCCTTCGGTGCGCGACCAGTTGGCGGTCTGCTCCTCGACGATCTCGAGGCCCTTGCATTCGTCGGTTGCGATCACGTCATGCACGTCCTTGGTGCGCTGGCGGGCAGCCTGGTTGGAGAGCTCGCCCATCATCACGACGATCTTGCCCTTGCCCTTCAAGAGCTTGCAGACTTCCTTGGTTTCCAGCGTGCCGGATTCCACTTCGTTGGAAGCAACGAAAGCCTGCTTTTCCGGCAAGCTGTCGACATTTGCCGGCTCGCGGTTGACATAGACCAGGGGGATGCCCGCATCGGCGGCTATCTTCGACATGGCTGCGGTCGCATCCGTGTCCACCGCGTTGACGATGATCGCGTCGACCTTGGACGCAATGAAATTCTGGATCTGGCTTTGCTGCTTGGCAACGTCGTTCTGCGCATCCTCGATCTGCAAGGTCACGCCATCCAGTGTCTTGGCATAGTCCTGCATGCCATTGCGCAGGACGGTCAGGAAGTTATCGTCGAACTTCGCCATCGAGACGCCAATATTCGCGGCCGAAGCCGAACCAGCCATCAATGCTGAAACAGCCACTCCAAGCAAAAACTTTTTCATGTCTTCTCCTCCACAAATGGTGCCCCGGCTGCACCTGTTTAATCCGGAACCCTTCATACCCCGATCCTGCCAACCCACCTTTGTCCCTGGCTGGCAAATACCCGGATATGAAGCGTGCGCGACGTTTGCGCGCAAATCTTGATCTGAACACCCATTACGGAATATACGAACCGTTATGCCCAGCGTCTGAAATATTTATTCCATTTTATGCAGGAAGCGTCAAGCAGGATTCGAGAACGAGGCCAATTAATGAGACGCCGCAGATTGCACTGCTGTGCAGCCTGATTTAGGGAACCTTCTGGGCGAAACTCGGTTAATTCCACAACCGGAGGCGACCACATGCGCATTCAAACATGGATATCGACGGCTGTTATCATTCTCTTGGCGGTCGCGGCGTTCCTTTGGCTTTACCCCGCCGGCGATCAAACGCCCGGCGAACCTGCGCCGCATGCACTGGATCAGTCCAATTAACCCTTCCATCCAACACAAAAAGGATCAAATAGTGAATCGCAATGGCCTGTATCTGATTATTGGAGCGCTTCTCGTCGCTGTCATCGGTCTTGGTGTCTACGCCTACCGGGAGGAAACCAAGCCCGCAGGCGTCGAACTGAAAATCGGAGAGGGCGGAGTGTCCATCGAGGAGAACTAGGTCGTGAATGGGCACCGCGCATTGTAATTGGGGAAATCCCGCCTACACCCGCACCGACTGCCAGAAACTGACCGGGACGGGCCTTTCGAGTATCGGCCCCGTAGCGGCGAAAGACTTTCACATTCGGGCAGGAAAACCGAAAGTCTATATCAAAACTGCTCGGAGCAGCGGACACCAGACCAAAGTATCATTGTGCCGGCTAGTCCATGGCTGTATTTAAAATAAACTTTAGCTATCGCACAGTATCAGCTGTAACCGGCCAATGGCGAGCGATTTCGCCACGCAACAAGGGATCATCGGCCTTACTATTTCATAATTCAAAAATTTTCTGGGAGGATTATTTTGAACAAGTACATTTTCGTGTCAGGGCTGCTCCTTGCACTCACTGCACTTTCCGGTTGCAATAACAGCAATCCGCACTCCAGCTCCACAACGCCGGATCAATCCGCCACAACTGCATCCACTTTTGCAACATCTGTAGCCACTCCCGCCGGGACACCCGAGGTGACGACTGGCGAAACCACCTCGATCGACGACACACTCGGGAAAGACCGCACAGCAAAGGACGACGACCCCACGCAAGCGCCACCGAACAGCCCGCCACAACTGATTGTCAACGACGAAACGCCGCCCCCGTCGAAACCGCTGCCTCCATTCACGGTCAAGGAGGAGATCACTACGTTTCTCGTCAATGGCCAGAAAGTCGTGGGCACGCTCGCCGTTCCGGAAGGAACTGGCCCCGCGCCCGTGATTCTTGTCTTCCACGGCTATACGGGTTCTCGCGACGCCAACCTCGTCGCCGGAACGGGCGGCGAAAGTCTTTTCAGCCGCGCCGCGCGTCTGTGGGCAACGGAAGGCTATGCAAGCCTGCGCATCGATTTTCGCAATTCCGGCGAGAGCGATGGAATATGGGCGGACACGACATTCGACGGTCAGATAGACGATGCGATCGCAGCGGTTGCTTTTCTCCAGATCGACAAGCGCGTCGACGGCAAGCGCATTGCCGCCGTTGGCTGGAGCCAGGGCGGGCTGGTCGCCAGCGCCCTTGCCGCCAAAACCCCGGCGCTCCGCGCTGTCGGCCTGTGGAACGCGGTGACAGTACCGCCCCTCACATACAGCCTTATTCTAGGCCCCCAAGCCTTGAAGGACGGCCCCGCCGCCGCCAACAAGCTGGTCGGAAGAACGGGACTAAAAGGATCGTTTTTTCAGGGCATCTATACCATAGATCCCGTGGCGGAGATCGCTAGATATGACGGGCCGCTCTTCGTCGCCGCCGGCACGAATGATTCTGTCGTCGCGCCGCAACCGCAGATGGGCAATCTTTTCCTGAAATATCATGAAGGAATCGAGGAGCTGTGGGTTCGCGATATGGATCACGGCTTCGACAAGGACCGGTCCGCTGCCGTTGTCGATGAAATGGCGAAGGCCACGCTGACCTTGCTACGCAAGGGTCTGGACAAATGAAAGGATAGGGCCACAGCGCACAACTGGCACTTACTTCAGCATTGAATAGCATTCACTTTTAATTTTCAGCAATTTTCAGGGAGGAAATCGCAATGCAAAAGTCTATTTTAAGTACATTGATGGTGTGCCTATCACTTCTGTCATTTGATGCCGAAGCCCATGAAATCAAACGGGTCATTTCGTTCGGCGACAGCTATACCGATGTTTCGAATGGCGGCCCGGGTAGTTTGGACTACCCATCGAAGTATCAGACAATCGACAGCTTCAAGGCTGCTGCCTATTATCCGCTGCCATACGCATTGCTTGAAGCCCTGGGGCCCGCTGGTACGGACAACATGCTCGGGTACGGTACCAGCGCCGCTTCGATCAATAAATTTGGTGGCAGGGTGCAATTTGCAAGTCAGGTGAATTCTGCGATATTGATCAAGTTCGCAAAAAACGACCTCGTCCTCGTCAACATCGGGATCAACGACGCCGATGTGCTATGCAACCGAGCCATCGATAAACAGAAGTGCGAGAAATCCGGAATTGAGGCCGCAGATGCGGCCGCGGTCCAGGTCAAGAAATTGATCGACAACGGCGCCAAGACGATAATCTTTGCAGCATTCAGTTCGACTCACCACGTGCACCATTGGTTCGGAGAAAACGCGCCGCAGGGAGACGCTTTTGCTGCTGCCTATTTCGACGAACTGAAAAAAAGCCTTGCCCCGCTGACTTCTTCTGGTGCGGTCATCCATCTCGTCGATATCGCACAATTCTATGATCGCGTGAGACTCAATCCTGAACTCTATGGATTCGATTACTATGATCAGCCCTGTGCTCCAAAGACCCCCCCGTGTACGTTGGCAGAAGGTGGTGCATCCTGGAACAAAATCGAATACAAGTTTGGCGCCGACCAGGATTGGCGGGTCAAACATGTGCTGGCGAACCTGCTTCATCCTTCGACCGGAGGCCTCAACGTCTTGGCGAAATATATGGCTGATCTCGTCAACTACCCCGATAAAGTACCGCCGGCGGATATTCTTATCGGCAATGCCGGTAGTTTGAACCAGTCCCTTGAGGTCAAGGGAACCGTCATCTTCCATCAGGAAAAAGATGGCGCGTTCGAAAAGCTGTCCGGGACAGGCACATTGGTCAAAACCGGTCCGGGCGCACTTACCATAAAGCATGGCGATTTCTTCAAAGGACCCAGGCAGCGTCTGGAGGGCAAGCTGTCGGTGTTGGTCGATCGCGTATAGCAAAAACGCTTGAGTGCGCGGCCACTGATTATTGTGGCCGTGCACTTCGAGAGATGCATGTCAAACCAAGCCGGCCTTGATCGTGTCCATGCTGGAGGCCAAGGCTTCGGAAGGGTTTTCCAGTTCCTGTACTTCCCGCGCGAACGGTTCGAATGAAAACAGGCCGGTATAGCCCAGATCGATCAGTTCGCGCATCTGGCGGACATTGCCAAGCCGGTCATCCGCATCGACCAGCACCCGGTGCGGATCGCGCATTTCGCCAACCGCAAGATCAGGGTCGGCAACCCCTGAAATATGAACCATGCCGGTCATCGCCGGAAACAACTCGGGCTCGCCGGCAAGGTGGTGATGGAACGTGTCATGCACGAGTTTGAACCGCCCCTGCCCTCCTACAGCCTCGATCGCTTCCACCGCTTCCCGCTTTGAACGCAGCGAACAGATCTCGAAGCCGAGCGGTTCGACGAAGCCCATGAGACCACGCTGTTCAAGGATCGGCTTCAGTGCCGTCAATGCGGTGCGCAGTTTTGCCTGACGCTCGCCATCTGTCTGGCCGGAACCATCATTGACCGGGACAAGAACCAGCGCTCTCGCACCCACATGGCGCGCATAGTCGGCAAGCTCGATCGCCTCCCGTTCGCGCGCCGGCGTCCACTCATTGAAACGCTGCAGCGCGTTGATCGTGGCGATGCGAACGCCTGCCGCTTCAGCCAATGCCCGGACCTCTGCCGCCGGCGTCCCGTCGACGATCGCATTGCCGCCGAGGTCGTTACGGATCTCGACATCGCTGAGGCCGAGCGACTTCGCCAGCTGGAAAAATTCGGCCGGTGTCATGTTCGGTGCGGCGATATGATTGATCGCAAAGACGGGGTGAGAAATCGTGTCGCTCATCTGAATGATACTCCCGGTGGTACTTAAAACGCTCTGCGTCTATAGGTTGCTAAGAGCCCGTTTATGGTGGCAACCATCTGTCGAGGCCGCTATTCCGTCAATCGCAGTTGTGATTAAAAAACTATCATTTCTGATAGATTCCGATACGTGAGAAGAAGAGAACAGGGTTTGCGGGATCCGGCGGAACTTTTGCGCAAGAATGTCCAGATCTGGTGCAAGAACATGCGAAAATGGAACATGAATCCTCGATTCCGGCGCAAGAACTTCAACCGGCACGGGCAATTTGATTGTAGCCGCGTGCAAAGAGCCGCTCATATGTTCTCTGGAAGGTAGATATCGAACGGCAAAAAGGTCTGACCCGGAGCGTTGGCCGCGCCGCTTTCGATGGCGTGCCCCATCAGTTCCGTGAGCTCCCGGCAGAGCTTTGGCAAAGGCGTCGCGATGACCATTGTGACGATCTTGTCGGCCAGTGCCGCCCGCGATTCCGGGGTAATTTCATTGACGACCATCACCGGCGGCTGTTCCAATTGCGCCTCGCGCATCGCGGTGATTGCGCCTTCCATTCCACCGCCGGCCACATAGCAGCCCGCAAGGTCCGGATGACGGCGCAGCAGCTCCGACATCGCCTCATTGGTGATCTGGCGCGTCTCCAGATTGACCATCGTGTCTAGCACGGTGAACTCTGGCGCCTCTTCCCGGAAAAAAGCACGAAAACCGATTTCGCGTAGTTCGTGCCCGTGGAAGCGATGGCTTCCGACAAAAATCGCGACTTTTCCAGGCGTTTTGGCGGCTTTGGTGATCATCCAGGCCGCCGTGCGCCCTACCTTGCGGTTGTTGACGCCAACGTAACCTTCGCGGATTCCTGCGGCATGGTCTGAAAGCAATGCAAACACCGGGATATTTTTTGCCTTCAATTCATCGACGGCGGCCGTGATCGACGGGTGGTCCGGCGCGACCAGACCGATGGAACGGCAGCGTCCCGCTAGCGATTTCAACTTCGCGATAATCTCGTCCGGCGCCTGTGACGCGCAAAACTCTATCGCAGGAACGCCGCGGAAATGCGACGCTTGGCCGACAGCATTTTCGATCTCCCGCGCAAACTCCTGATAGAAAAAATGTCCGGGTTTCTGCAGCAGAAAGCCCAGCCGGTATTCAGGCAATTCCTGCCGCATACGCTGGCGGATCAATCCGGCCGCATGATATCCGATGCTGTTCGCCGCCTCATACACCCGCCGCGCCGTTTCCTCGCGAACCGGCAGCCGTCCGTTCAGCACCCTGTCGACTGTCGCGACTCCCACTCCCGCCGCACGCGCCAGATCGGAGATTGTCGGCCTATTTGCCACCTCGTGCCCTCCCTGATAGAATCTATCAGTCATTTATACCAATCTCTGATTGAAAATGATAGAATTTCATCATTTCAGATTGAGGCAGGTTGCAGCAACGCGTATCTTCTCTCGACCAATTGAGGGAGGTCTCATATGCAAGCAGCAGCGCTCGCCATGCCGACAAAGCGGGATTACAGCCTTATCGGCCGTGACTCGCAACTGGCCGTGGAGTCAGGTCTTGCTGCGGCCGAATGGTATCACACCGACATCCCCCGCAAGCAAATGAAAGAGCTGATGAAGCGCTCCGACGGCCCGGCGATCCGCGACACGGCGATCTGGCTCGGCAGCATGCTGATTTTCGCCGGCCTTGGCGTCTATTTCTGGGGCGCCTGGCTTTGCGTGCCGTTTTTCCTCGCCTATGGCGTCCTATATGGTTCCGCCTCGGACAGCCGCTGGCATGAATGCGGCCACGGTACAGCCTTCAAGACGCGCTGGATGAATGATGTCGTCTATCAGATCGCCTGCTTCATGATCATGCGTAATCCAGTCACCTGGCGCTGGAGCCATACGCGACACCACACGGACACGGTCATTGTCGGTCGCGATCCGGAGATCGCGGTCATGCGTCCACCCGATTTGTTGCGTGTCACCTTGAATTTCTTCGGTATTCTGGATGTCTGGCACGCCATGGGCGACCTCACCCGCAACGCTCTGGGAATTGTCAGCGCCGAGGAAAAGACCTTCATTCCCGAGCAGGAACAGCCAAGGGTAGTCCGTATCGCTCGCATCTGGGCCGCGATCTATGTCGCCACGATCGGGCTTTCGTTGTACCTCGGATCGATCCTGCCGCTGGTGCTGATCGGCCTGCCGCGACTGTACGGAGCCTGGCATCATGTGCTCACCGGGCTTCTACAGCATGGCGGGCTTGCCGACAATGTCACCGATCACCGCCTGAACAGTCGCACCGTGCTTATGAACCCCGTCAGCCGGTTCATCTACTGGAACATGAACTATCACGTCGAACACCACATGTTCCCGATGGTGCCGTATCACGCGCTGCCACAGTTGCATGCGATGATCAAGCATGATCTGCCGGCGGCAAACCCGTCCATCCTGCACGCGTACCGCGAGATGGTGCCTGCATTCCTGCGGCAGTTGCGCAACGAAGACTATTTCCTCAAGCGGGAATTGCCGCCGACTGCCAAGCCCTATCGCGAGGAATTCCATAGCGAACCTGTCGCGGCGGCAGCGGAATAATAGTCCATAAACGACCGGAAGGATCGAACGATGAGCAACTGGGTAGAAGCCTGCACTTCAAACGACGTCGATGAAGAAGACGTCATGCGTTTCGACCATGCTGGAAAGACCTTTGCAATCTACCGCAGCCCCGACGATGAGTTTTTTGCGACAGACGGGCTGTGCACTCACGAACACATCCATCTGGCAGACGGTCTTGTAATGGATGAGATCATCGAGTGCCCCAAGCATAATGGCCGCTTCAACTACAAGACCGGAGAAGCCAAGGGAGCGCCGGTGTGCATCAACCTTAAAACCTACCCGGTCAAGGTCGAGTCCGGTAAAGTATTGATACAGCTGGGGTAATGGCGATGGAACGAGGAATGGTCATCATTGGCGCCGGCGAATGCGGCGTGCGCGCGGCTTTTGCCTTGCGGGAAAACGGCTACAACGGTTCTGTCACCCTGATCGGTACGGAAAAGCACCTCCCCTATGAGCGGCCGCCGCTTTCCAAGGAAGCGATGGTCTCGGATCATCATCCGGCACCTCGCACAATAGCCGCTGAATCCCTGTTCAATGAAAAAAGCGTCGACTTCATCGGCAGCGCGACCGCGACGTCAATCGAGCGGGAGGAAAAGCGCGTCACCCTCGATGATGGCCGGCAAATCCCCTATGAGCGTCTTCTGTTTGCGACAGGTGCCATTCCGCGCCCTCTGCCTCTCGCAGCAGGCAGCCAACATTGCACCACCCTGCGCAGTTTTGACGATGCGCTTGCCATCCGGGCAAGGTTTCAGCCCGGAGCACGCATCGTCATTGTCGGCGGCGGGTTCATCGGGCTTGAACTTGCTGCCAGCGCTCGCAAACGCGGTGCATCGGTCACTGTAATCGAGGCTCAAAGCCGCATCATGATGCGCGGCGTCCCCGAGGAAATCGCAAGGGTCCTCGACGCACGCCATCGCGCCGAAGGCGTGACCATTCTGTGCAATACCGGAATCGTCTCCTTTGCCGACGCTGCAGACAATGTTGCGATCACGCTTTCTTCAGGCGATGTGATCGCGGCGGATCTTGCCATCATCGGCATAGGCGCGACGCCGGTGACCGCGCTTGCCGAATCCTCGGGGCTGGAAACAGCCAATGGTATCGTCGTCAATGAGTGGCTGCAGACCAGCGATCCGGATATTTATGCGGCCGGCGACTGCTGTATCTTCCCGCTTGCCGTCTATGGCGGACGCCGGGTGCGGCTCGAAGCATGGCGCAATGCGCAGGAACAAGGGGCGCTGGCTGCGCGCAACATGCTTGGTGCACAGGAGCCGCATCAAGCGGTACCCTGGTTCTGGTCGGATCAATACGAGCTCGGTCTGCAGGTCGCGGGCCTCTCGGACGAGTGTGCACAGACGATCCGCCGTGACCTCGGCGATGGCGCTTTCATTCTGTTCCACCTGACTGCCGATGGCCGCCTTGTTGCCGCAAGCGGCATCGGCCCCGGCAATTCAGTGGCGAAGGACATAAGGCTCGCTGAGATGCTTATCGCCCGTGGCGCGAGACCGGATTCGGGCCAGCTCGCTACCGCAGACGTCAAACTCAAGTCATTACTTGCAGCCTAGGCCTCGACCTCAACGTTACCAAGCGGCTTGGAACAACAAGCGAGGACGTATCCCTCGTCGATTTCGTCGTCCAGAATCCCGCCATTGTGGTCCATGTCGACCTCGCCGGAAATCTTCATGACCTTGCAGGTGCCGCAGAGCCCCGATTCACACGCTGCCGCAATACGTATCCCCGCACCGCGAGCGGCCTTCAGAATCGTTTCGCCTGGCGCACATGGCACCTCCATACCCGACATGGAAAAGCTGACCATCGCGGATCTCTCAACGGCCTCTGTCGATATCGCGTCCATCATCGGCAGCACCGGTTCGGCGGCCGGTCCGAAACTCTCCTGGTGGTAATGCGTCATGTCGAAGCCGGCAGCTTCGAGCATGGTGCGCACATCGCGCATGAACGTTTCAGGCCCGCAACAGAAGATCGTCCTGTCCTTGAAGTCCGGCGAAAGCAACGGCAACCGTGCCTCTTCAAAACGGCCGCGAATACCGGTCCACACCTGCCCCATCTCGTGTTCCTTTATAAGGAAGGCAAGCTTCAGGTTCGGCATGCAGCTTGTTAGATATTCGAGCTCTCTACGGAAGATAATGTCGCTCGGTCGGCGTGCGCAGGTCACGAAATTGATGTCGCTTTGCGGGGCGCAATCGTGCATCCAGCGCGTCATCGACATCATCGGCGTGATGCCCGAACCCGCCGAGATGAACAGGTATTTCTCGCCCGGATGCTTGCGCATGGAGAAATCGCCAAGCGGCCCGAATGCCTTCAACCGCGCACCCGGCGTCAGATGGTCGAGCATCCACCGCGCACCGATACTGCCATCCTGGGCTTTCGCCGTCACGGCAATGGTGAATGGCCGCGATGGGCTGGATGACAATGTAAATGTGCGCAAGACGGCTTCCGGCTGCACCGGCAATTCGAACGTCATGAACTGGCCTGGCTCGTAGCGAAACCAGTTCTGATTGTCCGATTTGAACGTGAAAGTCTTCACATTGGGCGCTTCCTCGATGACCGATAGGCACTCCAGCAGATGCAGCCGATCATTCCATGGCTGCATCTGATCGAGGTGCGGATAGGTCTGAGGAAGCGTCATATTCATCATGCTACCTTGCTGAGCTTGTTATTGCCGGAAAGCCTTGTTTCCATGGAATTGCTGTACCATTCGAGGAACTGCAGCACGCCACCTTCGTGTTCGACCGAGTATGGACCCGGTTCATAGGCAGGCGAGCGGATACCGAATGCATTTTCTTCAACGATACGGCGGTCCTGATTGTTGGTCTCGAGCCAGACATGGGTCAGTTCTTCGAGATTGTAATCGACACCTTCGACCGCGTCCTTGTGGACGAGCCACTTCGTCGTGACCTCGGTCTCATTCGGTCCGAGCGGAAGCACGCGGAAAGAAATCGCCTGGTCGCCGAGAACATGGTTCCACGTGGTCGGGTAATGATAGAGCAGCAGCGAACCGATCTGCTGCGCGTTGACGTCATCACTGAGTTGCCTCCCGACCGCACGCTTGCCGCTGATCGTGTAGCTCTCGGCACTACTAAGCAGCGGCACACGTGTGGCACGATACTGGCCGTCTTCTGCGATACGGAACACACTTGGGAGGCCGACTGCCTCGCACTTCTCCCAATGCGCGACCATCTCAGGATCTTCTTTGGAGTCCTGGATCCCGGTAGCGCTGGGCGCTTCGGGGAAGGTCTTGCACAGTTCCGGGTGGTTGGCGACGCAGTGGTAGCATTCGCGATTGTTTTCCCAGACGAGCTTCCAGTTGCCTTTTTCGACAATCGAACTCTGGAATGCCACCTTGGTCTCGGTCAGGCGATGCGGCGCGAGATAGGGTTCAAGCAGAGCGCGTGTCGGGCCGAAATCGGGAGCAACGGGCGCGAGACAAATGAAGATATAGCCGCCGACACTCTCGCAATGCACCGTTTTGAGGCTATGCTGGCTGGCGTCAAAATCGTCGCCCATCTGGCGCGCGAACAGCAAGCGGCCATCCAGCTCGTAGGTCCATTGATGATAGGGACAGACGAGTTTCGCCGCGGTGCCCCTTTCGGCGGCACAAACGCGCGAGCCGCGATGGCGGCACGAATTGTGGAAAGCTCTGATCTGTTTTTGGCGGTCGCGCACGATGACGACCGGATAGTCGCCAATCTGAACCGTGAAATAGTTGCCCGGCTTGGCCACCTCGCAATCATGGCCGATGAACAGCCAATCGCGATAGAAAATATTCTCCATGTCGAGACGGTAATAATCCGGATCGGAATAGAAGGCCTGTTCGAGGCCGTATCCTGGTTTCCGGTTCCTGAGATTCCGGAGCAGTTCGTTCGTTAAGTCCATGTCGTGTCCTCGCTCTTATAGCCCGCGAAAGAACTGACTGGTGGTGAAGGAGGACCTCCGCGCAAGTCAAACGTCGCCTGCACAAAATCATGCTCCTTGATCGCCCACCGCGATCAGTCGGTTTTGTCACTCGAGGCTGGTTTCCGGGCTCTGGAGTTGCCTTTTCGGGCTTCGCGACGCCTTCCCGGGGTGCACTCCCCAGTGGCCGTTTTTGCCGCGTTTTCCACTCCACTACCGTTGCGGGGGCAGCGCCGGGTTGAGGATGTGGACAAATTTGGAACCAGGGCGAGCCGAAAATGGTGCTTTTCGAGAACCGGAGCGAACTGGACATAAAGTCCATAAGCACAGGAAGCGCAGAAAAGCATCATTTGCAGGCCGCCATGGTCCGGATTTGCATTCCTGACCGGCTTCCCAATTCTCCGCTCTCTCCCTGGAAAGCGGCACCTCAAGTGTCTTGATAAGAGCACTCGGCAGAACAAAAGAATAGGCGCGGAAACGACATCGCATTTACGCAAGACGACACGGTGCAATTCCGTGTCACAAAGCCATTGTGCGTGGTTCGACGGGGCTCACCATGAGGGAGGTTTAGGACACTGCAGCTGCCGACGAGTGCCAACCTCTGCGGACCTGCTCATGCAATCAACCCAACTCCCTCATGGTGAGCTCCGTCGAACCACGCGCAGCAGTCTTGCCAACAGAAATCCGCTCTTAAGCTTTGTACAAATACTGTTTGATCGATTCCGGCTTCATCTCGATCGAGAAGCCCGGCAGGACCGGCGGCATATAGGCGGCATTCTGGATATTGCACGGGTCGACAAAATGCTCGTGCAGATGGTCGACATATTCGATGACTCTGCCCGCCTTCGTACCCGACACCGCGACATAGTCGATCATCGACAGGTGCTGCACATATTCGCAAAGGCCAACCCCGCCCGCGTGCGGCCAGACCGGCAGATCATACTTCGCCGCGATCAGCAGCACCGCCAGCACCTCGTTGAGACCGCCCATGCGGCATGAATCGATCTGTACGACGTCGATCGCACCCTCGGCTATGAACTGCTTGAACATGATGCGGTTCTGGCACATCTCGCCTGTCGCAACCTTGACCGGGTGAATGGCCTGCCGGATCTTGCGATGGCCCGCCACATCGTCCGGGCTCGTCGGCTCCTCGATGAAGAACGGTTTGACGAAGGCAAGCTTGTTTACCCAGTCGATAGCCTCGTTGACCTCCCAGACCTGATTGGCATCGATCATGAGGATGCGGTCGTCGCCGATCACCTCGCGGGCAATGGTCAGACGGCGGATATCGTCATCGAGATCGCGACCGACTTTCATCTTGATGTGATTGAAACCTGCGTCGACAGCCTCCTGGCAAAGGCGTCGCAGCTTGTCATCGGAATAGCCAAGCCAGCCGGCAGATGTGGTGTAACAGGGATAGCCCTCGGCTTTCAACGTCGCGATCCGCTCCTGCTTGCCTTGCTCCGCCTTGCGCAGAATTTCAAGCGCCTCGTCACGCGTCAGCACGTCGGTCAGATAGCGAAAATCAACGATGTTGACGATTTCTTCTGGCGTCATTTCGCCCACCAGTTGCCAGACCGGTTTCCCAGCTTCCTTTGCCAGAAGATCCCACACGGCATTGACGACAGCACCGGTAGCAAGATGCATCGCGCCTTTGTCCGGTCCGATCCAGCGAAGCTGGCTGTCGCCTGTGACGAAATGCCAGAAGCGACCCGGATTTTCCTTCACCCAATCCAGTTCCAGACCAATGACAAGATGCTTCAGCGTCTCTATCGCGAGACAGACGATTTCATTGCCGCGCCCGATGGTGAAGGTCAGGCCATGGCCGGCAAGTCCATCGGCATCCGTATCGAGCACGACGTAGGCGGCCGAATAGTCCGGATCCGGGTTCATCGCATCCGAGCCATCGAGGCTTTGCGACGTGGGAAACCGGATATCGAAAACGCGAAGGTCGGTAATGCGGGTCATAATGTTACTCCAATAGAGACATTTGAGAATTCAGCTTGATGAGGCAGCTGGTGTGATTTTCGAGAACCGGAGCGCAGTGGACATTTTCGTCCATGAGCACCGGAAGCGGAGAAAATCGCATCAGATGGCCATCAGGATGGATTGGCAAAGGTCTCTAGACGGTCCAGCCGCCATCAATGTTATATGCTTGGCCAGTCGTATAGGTCGCACCGGCGAGATAGACAGCGAGGTCAGCGATCTCTTCCGGCAAGCCGAGACGCCCCATCGGCTGGCGCGAGATGAAAGCTGCCCGCGTCGCGTCATAGTCGCCGCCAGCACGCATGCGCTGTTCTAGCGACGGGCTTTCAACCGTACCCGGACAGATGGCGTTGCAGCGGATGCCCTGCGTGATGTAGTCGGCCGCCACCGCCTTGGTCAGGCCCAAGACAGCAGCTTTGGTCACACCATAGGCAAAGCGGTTCGGCACGCCCTTAACGCTGCTGGCGACAGACGACATATTGACGATCGCGCCATCCTTGCGCTCGATCATACCCGGCAGGACGGCCCTGATCGTTCGGATCATGGCGCGGACATTGAGGTCCAACGCGAAGTCCAGGTCAGCATCCGGCATTTCGAGAATCGAGCCGCCGTGGACGAACCCGGCGCAATTGAACAGCACGTCGATTGCACCAAGTTCGCCGATCACCTGATTGACTTCGTCCGTCTTCAGCACGTCGAGCTTGCGCGGCTTGATCCCCGCCTCTCTCGGCAGTGCATCCAGCAGTTGCTGGTTGATATCCGTCGCGTGCACGATTGCGCCTTCGCGGGCGAACGCAAGCACCGAGGCGCGTCCAATGCCCTGCCCTGCGGCTGTGATCAAAACCCGCTTGCCTTCAAGCTTACCAGTCATTGCAAATCTCCAATCGCTTTATGTCGCCTTGCTCTTGCGCTCGGCTATGAGGATGTGGTCGGCCGCAAGCACGACCTCGTCACGTTGGTTGATGACCTCGCAACGCTCGACGACGCGTCCGCTGCCGGACCGCTTCGGGTCATCATCCTTGGCGCTGATTGTTACGCGTGTGCGGATCGTATCGCCAATGAAAACCGGCCGAACGAAGCGCAGGCGATCATAGCCATAGGAAAACGCCACCGGATTGATCAGGCTTGCGGTCAGCCCAACGCCGATTGAAAAGATCATCGTGCCATGGGCAACGCGCTGACCAAAGGGGGTGGTCTTCGCAAATTCCGCGTCCATGTGATGCGGAAAGAAATCGCCCGTATGGCCGGCGTGCACCACGAAATCAGTCTCGGTAATGGTGCGTCCCGTCGTGACACGCACATGCCCGAGTTCATAGTCCTCGAAATAGATGGCTTGTTCGGACATTCAGGCCCCCGGCTTCAGAGCAAGCGGCGTTGCCGGGGCCGCGCTGGATTGGTAGGCTGCTTCGACCAGCGCCATTGTGTGCCACGAATCCTCGACGGAACTGACGAGTTCCTTGTCCTCGCCGCTGGCGAAGCGCTGCAGGTTGGCCATGCGCCCAACGAAAGCATCAGGAAACCATGCACCCAGCAAGGGTACGTTCATCCAGTCAGACCCGCCCTTCGGATAAATCATCAATTCGTCCGGCTCGCCGCGCGGGTAGTCGAGATTGACGCCGAGCTTCACATAGGCCGCGCCGTCGGTGCCGCTGACGCGGAATTCGCAGGCCTGGAATTTGCGCCCGAACTTGTGATCATGATTGACCGACAGCGAGCAACGCACCTTGTCGCCATAGTCGAGGATCGCACTCGTTCGCGTCTGCGCCACCTTGTGGTTGGGATGGCCGAGTGTCTTGGCGTGGACACCGAGCGGGTTGCCGAGGATCTGCCGGATCAGGTCGATATAGTGGATCGAGTGCATGGCGATCTCGACGCGCGGCAAGCCGTCCAAAAATGGCCACAGGGACCACGGCGTGTCCAAGGCGAGCCACGCATCGAAATCGACGACTTCACCTAACCGCCCTTGCGCGATCGCATCTTTCAGCGCGAGCATCATCGGTGCAAAGCGCAGCTGGAAATTGACCGCAGCGGTGATATTGCGCTCGCGGCAGATGCGAAGGATTTCGGAAGCTTCCGCAAGATCGCTGCCCATCGGCTTCTGGATCAACGCAAAGGAACCCTCCGGCAGGGCCTTCAATATATCGGCATGACGTGAAGGTGGTGTCGCAAGATCGAAGATCGCGTTTTCCACTGCGGCAGCCTCATCGACGGAGCCGTACGCTGTAACGCCCCATTCATCGGCCAGCTTTTTTGCCTTGGCCTGATCGGGATCGAACAGCCCGGCGATAGGAAATCCGCCTTTCCTGTAAGCTGGATAGTGCGCATCGCCGACGATGCTGCCCGCGCCGAAGGTCACGATCGGGCGTGGCTTCGCCGGAAGCGGCCAGCTTTGCTGCAAGGTTATAGGGTCAAAACTCATTATGCGGTCCTTCAATCGAGATGGAACACTTCGTCCATCATCGCCCACCACTCGCCTTCGGCCCGCGTTGCGAGCGGTACCTGACAGGGCATGCACACAGCCCACCATTCCTTGTTCTTCGGATTGGCAGCCATTTTTTCCATATCTGCCGCGAAATCTGTGCCGTGATATTCCCATGTGCCGAACAGGATGTTCTCCGGTTCGCGCAGGAAGATCGTGTAATTGCGGATGTTGCAGCTTGATATCAGCTCAAGGATTTCCGGCCACACCGCTGCATGCAGCCGCTTGTACTCGGCGACGTTGTCCGCATTCAGCCCGATCGTCATACCCATTCGTTGCATCGTCAGACCCTTATCTCGGTCGTGAATTCGTCGACGCTTCGACCTTTCACCGCATCCCAGTCCCAGTCTATACCTATGCCGGGCTCGGACGGCGCAATCGCATAGCCATTCTCGATACGAATCTGTGTGTGGGTAAGGTCATCCAGCTGCGGAATATACTCGACATATTTGCCGTTCTGCACAGCGCAGGTCAGGCTTACATGCAGCTCCATCAGAAAATGCGGACAGACCGGCATGTCGAACGCCTCTGCCGTGTGTGCCACCTTCAGCCAGGGCGTGATCCCGCCAATGCGACCGACGTCGACCTGAACGATGGAGCAGGCGCGCTTTTGCATGTACTCGCGGAAATGCCGGATTGAATAAAGCGACTCGCCGACGGCAATCGGCGTCTGGGTTGCCGACGAAAGCCGCACGTGACCGTCAATGTCATCCGCAGGTAGCGGTTCTTCAAACCAGGCAAGATCGATGTCGCGCAGCACCTGTGAACGGCGAATGGCCTCGTCCAAAGTAAAGCCCTGATTGGCGTCGGTCATGATCTCGAAACCGGAACCAACCGCGTCGCGAACTGCCGACAGCCGGTCCAGATCCTCGGAGCCATGCGGGCGGCCGATCTTGACCTTCGCCCCCTTGAAACCCTTGGCCTTCGCCTGCAGCGCGTCGTCAACCAGCGCCTGCTTCTCGATATGAAGCCAGCCACCCTCGGTAGTATAAAGTGGGCAGCGATCCTTGGCGCCGCCTGCCAGCTTCCATAGCGGCAGGCCCTGCTTCTTCGCGCGCAAATCCCAGAGCGCTATGTCGACGGCGGCAAGGGCGATCGCCGTGATGGCACCGATGGTCGTCGCATGGGTAGCAAACTCAAGCTCGCGCCAGATTGCTTCGATCTGGTCCGCATCCTTGCCGAGGAGACGCGGTGCCAGATGATCGGACAACAGCCGCATCACGGAGGAGCCGCCGGTGCCAATCGTATAGCTGTAGCCTGTCCCCACCGCACCATCGCTGTCGGTGATAGTAACGATCGGCGTCTCCTGGCTGACAAAGCTCTGGATCGCATCGGTACGCAGCACCTTTGGCGGCAAATCCACCATGCGCAATTCAACTTTTTCGATCTTGGCCATAGCACTATCCCCGCAAAGTTTTGCCGGTTTCAGGCGAGAACAGATGCGCCTGCGACAGGTCGAAACTGAATTTTACCATTTCACCGGTGTCTATGGTGCGAGGATTGAGCATGCGTGATACCCATTCGCGCTCTGCCATGGTTATGAAAAGCAACGTCTCATTGCCGAGCGGCTCCGTGATCGAAACAGGCAGTTCCATTTCGTGCACGTCTGTCGCTTCGCCGGAATTGATGCCGTGCCCTGTCGGGTAAATATCATCGGGGCGCAGGCCGAAAATCACTTTGTCGCCGGCCGTAACCTTGCTGCGGAACTCCGCCGGCAGTGGCAGGTTCTGCCCGCCGGCAAAAACCAACTTTCCATTATCCACAGTCGCCTCGTTGAGATTCATCGGCGGAGAACCGATAAACCCGGCGACGAACCGCGTGGCCGGCCGCTTGAACACTTCCTCGGGTGTGCCGACCTGCTCGATATGTCCATCGCGCATGATAACGATGCGGTCGGATAGCGTCATCGCCTCAACCTGATCATGCGTTACATAAATCATCGTCGCCTGCACCCTCGCGTGCAATCGCTTGATCTCGGTACGCACCTGCGTGCGCAATTTTGCATCGAGGTTAGAGAGAGGTTCGTCGAACAGGAATATGTCCGGCTTGCGGACGATCGCCCGGCCCATGGCCACGCGCTGACGCTGACCGCCGGAAAGTTGCGACGGACGGCGGTCCATATATTTGTCGAGATCGAGGATCGCCGCAGCCTCGTTGACCCGCGTATCGATCTCGGCTTGCGCGACTTTGCCGATCTTCAGCGAGAAGCCCATGTTCTCGCGTACTGTCATATGCGGATAGAGCGCATAGGACTGGAATACCATCGAGATGTTGCGCGCACGCGGCGGCAGGTCGTTCACCGGCTTGCCGCCAATTTCAACGATGCCGCCACTGATGTCCTCGAGCCCGGCGATCATGCGCAGTGTCGTGGATTTTCCGCAGCCGGAGGGGCCAACCAGGGCGATGAATTCGCGGTCCTTGACCTCAAGGTCGATGCCATGGACCACATCGACATTGCCATAACTCTTGACGAGCTTTTTGAGTGTTACGGGAGCCATGACAAGTTAACCTTTCACCGCGCCGAACGTCAGTCCGGATACGAGATGCTTCTGAATGATAAACGTTAAAGTCAGCGCCGGAATGATCATCACTACCGCAAGCGCGCACATGCCGCGCCAGTCGATGGTGAACTCCGATGTATAGTCGAGAAGGCCGACCGGCAGCGTCTTCGAATTCACCGACCGCGTGATCTGCGATGCAAGCGCATATTCGTTCCACGAGGTGAGGAAAGCGAAGATGCCTGCCGACGCGATACCTGGTCCCGCCAGTGGAAACTCGACCTGCCAGAACGCCTGCCAGCGCGTGCAGCCGTCGATCTGTGCGGCTTCCGCCAGATCCTTCGGCACCTGCCGGAAGAAGCCGTCGATCAGCCAGATCGTGAACGGCACGTTCAGCGCCACGTAGATGAGGATCATTGCGAAATGCGTGTCGATGATGCCGACACGGGCAAAGATCATGAACAGCGGCAGCGACAATGCGATACCCGGGACAGCGCGTGTCAGCATGAACCCGAGGAACACACCCGATTTTCCCTTGAACTTGTAGCGCGCAAAAGCATATCCGCCAGCCATGCCGATGATCAGCGCAATGATTGTCGAGGTGATCGAAATGATCAGGGAATTGCGGAAATATTCCCACACCGGAATGCCGCCCTGCCCGGCGCCGCCAAACATGGCACGATAGGCGTCGAGCGAGATGTCGCGCGGTATCCACACCGGTGGCTTCGCCATGATCTCGACTGTCGGTCGTAGCGAACTCAAGACAATCCACAGGCCCGGCATGCAGATGACCAGCATCGCCAGGAACAGGCCTATAAAATGCGCGACTTTGAGCCAGCGGCGTTTCAGGCGATGAGAACTGTTCTTGTCCATCTTACCACTCCGCTCCGATTTGCTGGCGCGCGGCAGCGAGTTTTCTGAAGAAATATACGGTGAACAGGATCGAAAGCAGGATCGAGATATATGCCATGGCATTGGCAAGGCCCATGCGCGCATCGCTATAGGCCGTGCGTCCGACCAGTGTCCACAGGAGTTCGGTGCGTTTGGCCGGCCCGCCATCGGTCATGATCTTCACGATGTCATAGGCCCGCGCCACATCCAGCGATCGTATCGTCATGGCGATAAAGGCAAAGGGCATCAGATATGGCCAGGTGACGTAGCGGAATGTCTGCCATGGCGTGCAGCCATCGACCCGCGCCGCTTCAACCGGTTCCTGGGGCATTGCCAGCAGTCCAGCCAGGATCAGGATGGCAAAGACGGACGTTGAAGACCACACCTCGGCAATGATGATTGAAAACAGCGCCAGATTGCCGTCGATCAGCCAGGGTATCGCATTGGTGGTCAGTCCGAGCGACTGCAGCGCATTATTGATGAAGCCGATATTGTCGTTGAACAGGAACTTGAACTGGAAGCCGACCAGTACCGGCGAGAACATCATCGGGAACATCATCAATGTCCGCAAGATGCGTTGACCGCGCGTCGCCTTGTTGACCAGCATCGCAAGGCCAAGGCCGAGGAACATCTCGGCATTCAGTGCGATGGTCAGGAGCAGGACCGTACGGCCAAACGCCGCCCAGAACTCGTAGTTGGTCAGAACGCTCACGTAGTTGCGAACGCCGATGAATACCCAGATCGATTCAGGCTTTGTCAGCCGGAATGGCGTGAAGCTCGAATAGAGCGAGAACAGCAACGGCAGCACGATAACGGCGGCGAGTACAATGATGGCAGGCAGCAGCAGAAGCGTCGGCGCTGATAGTTTGGGAAATTTCATCTGAAATATGGGCCTTCTGGACTCTGCATTTCCGCTTCAACCTTCCCCTTGTGGGGAGGTGGCTGCGAAGCAGCCGGGAGGGTGTTACCCGTTTCTCGTGCTGTGCTGATCGAAAGCTTCGCCCCGCACCTGAAGTCCCTCCCTCCCCACAAGAGAGAGGGACCGCAGTGCCTGCCATCAAAGCTTGCCGGCATCCTGGAGGATTTCGGTCGCCTTCTTGGCCGCGGTGTCGAGTGCTTCCTTGGACGTCTTGTCGCCAAGAATGGCCGATTGCAGTTCCGGATAGACGGCGTTGGAAATCTCGATCCATTCGGCTAATGGCGGAACCGGAAACGCGCTCTTTGCTTCTTCCTGGAAGGCGTTCAGTACTTCGGTCTTGTAGGGATCGCCCTTCGCCTGCTCAATGTCCCATTCCCAGACCGCCGTGCGTGTCGGCAAGGGACCGGCCTTGGCTTCGAGCTTCTGGCTGTCCTCGTTGGTCAGCCACCAGACGAGCGAGGCCGCAGCGTCCTTGTGGGCGCAGACTTCCGTCACCGAGAAGCCATGATGACCGGACCAGCCAGTGCGCTTGCCGGAGGAACCCGCAGGCGCTACCTTCACGCCGACGTTGCCTGCCACTTTCGACGATTTCGGATCGTTGAAGAAGCTCGCCCAGCCTGGCCAATCAAGATTGATGGCAATCGAGCCCGATGCAAAACCCTGGCCGAGATCGTCCCAGAGGTAATTGGTCGTGCCTGCCGGAACAGCTTTCGCTTTATAGAGATTGACGAACCAGTCGAGCGCCTTGACACCGGCTTCGGAGTTGAAGGCCGGCTTGCCGTCCTTGTCGATATACTCGCCGCCGTCAGCAATCAGCATTTCATAGAAACGGCCGTTGATCGCCTCTTCCTTGCCGGCAAACTGCGTGCCGTAAAAATCCGGCGCCTTGGTGAAGAAGATGGCCTGATCGCTGACCTGCTGCCATGTATCGGGCGGCGTCAGATCATAACCGTACTTTTCCTTGAAAGCCTTCTTGTTGGCCTCGTCGGCATAAATACTCTTCTGGTAATAGAGTGCGGAAACGTCGAACTGCGCGCGCGGCAGCATGACCAGTTTGCCGTCCAGCGTCGACGACTTGATGTTCGTCGGAACGAAGGCGGCGATTTCTTCCGCAGGAAGCAGCTTGTTCAGGTCGGTATAGATATCGGGATACTGCGGAGCGAACGACGAGTGGTTTGAGCCAACGCACCAATTAAGGCTGCCTGAAGCAATATCCGACTTTATCTCCTTGTCGAGTTCGAAATGGTTCTTCTTCGACAGGATGTTGACCTTGGCGCCGGTCAGCTTTTCCCATTCGCCGATACGCTCGTAAAGCGGCTCATATTGCTGTCCGCCGATAAGCTTGGCGTCGATCGTTACGCCGTCGAACTTTCCCGGCAGATCTGCACCAAGTGCTGCTTGCGCGCTGAAAATTGCGATGACGCCAGCCGAAACGCTGGCCAACAGATTTTTCATGGTTCCCTCCCGTAAATCGAGCGGCCGCTCCCCGGCTCTCGCAATTTCGTAACACCCACATATGAGCGTTTCATTCATATACAAACATTTATGTGCTTGACCGTCAAGCATGGAAACTGCTTTCTTAACGATATCGTCTTCGTATATGAGTAGGGAGCGAGGGGAGATTTGGCCATGATTGAGGAAGACGACAGCGATCGTTATCGCGCGCCTGCGCTTGATAAGGGTCTGGACATTCTTGAGCTTCTTTCCGGTATCGATGGCGGCCTCACGCAAGCGGAAATCGCCAAATTCCTCGGCCGCAGCCCCAATGAATTCTACCGCATGCTCGATCGCCTCGTACGCCGCGGATACGTGACGCGGCTTGAGGGCGATCGCTATTCCCTGACGTTGAAACTGTTCGGACTTGCCCAGTTGCATGCGCCTGTCCGCCGCCTTGCTTCCTATGCGACGCCCCTGATGCGCGAACTTGCGGTAATGTCGAAACAGGCCAATCAGCTCAGTGTTTTCGACCGCGGTGCCGCCGTTGTCGTCGCCCAGCAGGAGGCGCCGGATTATTGGGGCATTTCGATCCGGGTTGGTTCCCATATCAGCTTGTTCAACACCGGTTCCGGTCATGTGCTGCTGGCATTCCGCTCCAATGAAGAGCGCGCCTTGATGATCGCCGAGTATGAGCAGCATGCGGACGATATCGCCCAACCCCCAGATTTCCGCGAACGGCTCAACCAGATCCGCGAGCGCGGCTACGAGATCATGCCGAGCGCGCAGACGGCAGGGGTCTTCAACGTTTCGGCGCCAGTGCTCGGCCCTGATGGAAGGGCGATTGCCGCGTTGACCTGTCCCTATATTCAATTGCTGAATATCCCGGATGCGCCGGGCGTCGAAGATGCCCGCAAAATGCTGGTAGCCACCGCGCAGAAACTCTCGGAGCTTGCCGGGGCGGATGTCCTCCATTCGAGCGTATTGCGACAGGCGTAGTGGAGGAGAACCCATGACGGCCATGCCTTTGATCGACACCCATCTGCATCTCATTGACCAATCGGCGCTGTCCTATCCCTGGTTGTCGGGGACCGAGGCGCTGAACCGCAATTTTCTTTATGAGAAATACGCGCTGCAGGCTCATCGCGTCGGCATCACCCATGCGTTGCACATGGAGGTCGATGTCGCTCCGACGGACATACAGGCGGAGACGGATTATATTGCATCTCTCGCGAAGCGGAGCGGCAACCTGATTGCAGGTGCGATCTCGGCCTGCCGCCCGGAGCAACATGGCTTTGCAGCGTTCCTTGAGCGCCAACAGATCAACCCTCTGGTAAAGGGCTTCCGCCGTGTGTTGCACGTCATGCCCGATGAACTCTCGGAGCAGCCGCTCTTCCGCGAAAACATCCGAAAGCTTGGCGGCACGGGACTTACTTTCGATCTGTGTGTCTTGCCTAGACAAATTGACAAGGCGATTGCGCTCGTCGATCTCGCGCCGGATGTACAGTTCATCCTCGATCATTGCGGCGTTCCGGATATCAAGGCTGGAGCTCTCGATGAATGGCGCGGCAAGATCAGCCATATTGCGAAGCGTCCGAATGTGACCGCAAAGATTTCCGGTGTGGTCGCCTATGCGGATGCAGAGACCTGGCGCGTCGAAACGCTGGAGCCTTATGTGCATCATGTCATTGAGAGTTTCGGCTGGGACCGTCTCGTCTGGGGCAGCGACTGGCCTGTCTGTACCCTTGGCGGGGGCCTCGCCACCTGGATCGCAGCTACCCATGCCCTGCTTTCCGGCTGCAGTGAGGATGAAAAGACCAAGCTGTTTTCGGGAAATGCCCGACGGATCTGGAATTTGAACTAGCATCCCGTCTGAATAAGCTTGCCTGTCGTATCCTCGCGCTTTACCTCTGAAATTCACGATCAAGCTCAAAGATGCGGAGAACCAATGGCAGCGGAAATAAGCGGACCTGACCTTCTAAGTGTAGTCGTGCTGCTTGGGGCTGGCGTCGTCGCCGTGCCGCTGTTCAAGCGGCTCGGGCTCGGCTCTGTTCTCGGCTACCTCGCCGCCGGTCTGGTTATAGGCCCGTTTGGCCTCAAGTTCTTCTCCGACCCGCAGACGATCCTGCATGTCGCGGAACTCGGCGTTGTCATGTTCCTCTTTCTCATCGGCCTCGAAATGCAGCCATCCCGGTTGTGGGGATTGCGCAAAAGCATTTTCGGCCTCGGCGCACTGCAGGTCGGCATTTGCGCCCTGCTTCTGACCGGCCTCGGCATTGCTACGGGCTTTCCTGTTGCCCAATCATTCGTGGCCGGGGCTGGGTTCGTCCTGACCTCCACGGCAATCGTCATGCAGTTGCTGGAAGAGCGCGGCGAAACCGCCACCCCGCAGGGCCAGCGCATGGTTTCGATCCTGTTGTTTGAAGATCTCACCATCGTTCCGCTTTTGGCATTGGTAGCTTTTCTCGCGCCAATGAACGCCGAATCGGCTGGAGGATTGCGCTGGACAAACATTGCCATAGGCATCGGCGCGATTGCTGGCCTCATTCTCGCCGGCAAATACCTGCTCAATCCGCTATTCAGGTTCCTCGCGCAGTCGCGTGCCCGTGAAGTCATGACTGCAGCAGCCCTGCTGGTTGTTCTGGGCGCGGCACTGATCATGCAGTTTAGTGGTCTCTCCATGGCCATGGGCGCATTTCTCGCTGGCGTGCTTCTGTCCGAATCGACCTTCCGCCACCAGCTCGAAGCCGATATCGAACCTTTCCGCGGCATCCTGCTGGGATTGTTCTTCCTTGCCGTCGGCATGTCGCTTGATCTGAGCGTCGTCGCTGCCAACTGGCAGATGGTGCTGTTTTACGTCGTCGCGTTCAAGCTCATCAAGGGCATCGGGATATATATCGCGGCCCGACTGCTCAGATCGTCCAATCGGGAAGCGCTGGAGCGCGCGGCCATCATGGCGCAAGGCGGCGAATTCGCCTTTGTGCTCTACGCGGCGGCCACGGCAGTCGGCATACTCGACGGGGAAGCCAACGCCATCCTGACGGCGATCGTCATTTTCTCGATGGTGCTGACACCGCTTTTCCTCATCGCCTTGCGATATCTCATGCCCGAGGAAAAACAGGATCTCCAGGAGGTCGACATTGCGGAGGGCCTGACCGGCAATGCCCTCATCATCGGCTTTGGCCGGTTCGGTCAGATTTCCTGCCAACCTCTGCTGATACGGGGCGTCGACATCTCCATCATCGACAATGACGTAGAGATGATCCAGGCTGCGTCACAGTTCGGGTTCAAGGTCTATTATGGTGACGGCACACGGCTGGACATTCTCCACGCAGCAGGTGCCGGCCGGGCGCAGGCGGTGCTCATCTGCGTCGACAAGGCCGAAACAATCCTGACAATCGCCAACCTGGTCAAGGCCGAGTTTCCGATGGTCCAGATCTTTGCACGGGCCTATGATCGCGGCAACACGATCGAACTCATCAAACTCGGCGTCGATTTCCAGATGCGCGAGACATTCGAATCCGCATTGATCTTCGGCGAAAATACCCTGGTCGGCCTGGGTGTGGACCCGCAGGAGGCGGCCGACATTACGGCAGACGTGCGCCGCCGCGACGCCGAACGTCTTGACCTGCAGCTTGCCGGCGGCATTCGCGCCGGCGCCGATTTGATGAAGGGCAACGCGCCGGTTCCGGGTCCATTGATAAAGCCGCGGCAGACGGGCCGGGCTCTCAACGAAGAGACTGCGAGCGTGCTGCCCGCCGCACAAAATGCCGACGCCAACTAGGACGGGGGAAACAGTCATGCCTGAGATCGAGCAAACGACCATCACCGGCATCGTCAATTTCTGGCGTGAGGCGGGTGAAGACAAATGGTACGTCAAAGACGAGGAATTCGACGAAATTTGCCGCCAGCGCTTTCTCGATGATCACTACGCTGCCGCCCGCCGCGAATATGAAAGCTGGGTCGAAACACCCGAAGGTGCGCTGGCACTCATGATCCTGCTTGACCAGTTTCCGCGCAATTTCTTTCGCAACACCGGGCACATGTACGCGACCGACACGCTCGCGCGCCTTTATGCCGGCCGTGCGCTGGAAAAGGGGCACGACCTGTCATTCGAGCCGAAACTGCGCGCCTTCTTCTATCTGCCGTACATGCATTCGGAGAATGTCGATGACCAGCGCCGTTCGGTCGAGCTGTGCCGTGAAGGCGCCCCTGACAATCTTGAATATGCCGACCATCACTATGACATCATCCGCCGCTTCGGCCGCTTCCCGCACCGCAACGCCATTCTTGGCCGCACCACCACCGAGGAAGAGCAGGCCTTCCTCGATGGCGGCGGGTTTTCGGGGTAGAGGCGCTAGGACGCCGCCCCTTGCGTGTTCTGGCTCAAAGGAAGAAGAACTGCTCGGTCGGCTCTCCAGCGAATTTGTTTACGTAGAAGGCAAAATCGGCTCCACCGCCATCAACATCCCCCTCAATGATATTGTAATCAAAGTCGTCTCCTCCAGGGGTGTAAGACAACTGGCCGGCGCCATTGAGGAAGTTTACCCATTCAAATGCGTCGTTCACCTCTGTGTTGGTGGTGTTGGCGTCAATCAAGAAGAGATCGATTCTATCGCCTTCGCCGAGTAAAAAGTCTTGTATGAACGTAAACGCGGACGACAATTCTTCAACGGAAGCGAACGCAAATCGATCCGCCCCGAATCCCCCATAAAGAGTTTCATTGCCACCGGCACCAAACCCGGCAACCAGATTATCATTGCCGTCGCCGCCTACGAGCGTGTCGTTGCCGAAGCCACCGAAGAGTTGGTCGTCTCCGCCGCGACCGTCGAGGAAGTCATTACCGTCGCCGCCGAATAGTATGTGATCTTCTGAATTGTCGATCATACTATCGTCGAACGCCGTCAGGCTGTATCTCTCTATACCGGAGACGTTGTAGAGCCGCTCCTCACCGTCGTACGCGTACCGCATTTGGCTTGTGCTCGCAGTAGTGCCTGCGAGCGACGCGGTTTGGTCTGTCAGTTCAATGTCTACTTTGTCAGAGCGCTCATACATGTCCATGTGGTCGAACTCTTCGACCTCGGCGACGTTAAATAATGCGCCTTCGCCGCCGTTAATTAAAGAGCCACTAGCGCCGAAACCTTCGGTGTCACTCGCAACGAAATTGTCGTTGCCACTGCCGCCATCATATTCGTTAAGTCCGGCACTCCCGCGTAAATTATCGTCATCGTCGCCGCCAAACGACTTGTCGTCGCCAGGCCCGCAACGGATATCGTCATTGCCGGCGCCGCCTTCGATAACATCATCGCCATCACCGCCGTCCATCGTATCGTGGCCACCATCGCCGCGCATCCCATCGTTGCCGGCATCGCCCCGCATCCCATCGTTGCCTTCGCCGCCGTGCATCCCATCGTTGCCATCGCCGCCGGACATGTCATCATCGCCGCCGCTACCATGTTCCGAATCGTCGCCCCGGCCGCCCTCGATCGTTCCGCCTGCTGTCGCAAGCGCAGAGAAACCGGCAACCGCAGCAGCTGCGCCGCCAATGCTCAAGTGATCATTGCCATGGCCGCCGATCATCGTGTCCGCGCCGCCGCCGCCATCGACGGAAAAGCCGGTTAGACTGGCCGAGCCGTCGAAGACATCAGCGCCCGCCGTGCCAACGAATTTCTCGATAGATTTGAAAGTATCACCCGCCGCATCGCCGCCGCTGCTGACCCCGCCGCCAAGCAAGAGATGCACCGGCGCAGCACTGGTGGAATAATCGGCGGTATCTGTACCGCTGCCGCCATCGAGCACATCTGCGCCCGCACCGCCAATCAGAACGTCATTACCGCCCATGCCGTATAGCTTGTCGTTGCCGGCAAGACCCGCCAGCACATTCACCAGATTGTTGCCGGTGATCGTATCGGCAAACCCCGAGCCGACGACATTCTCGAAACCGGCGATGGTATCACCCTGCGCATGGTTGCCCGGACCGGAGCCAGAGCCGGAGGTTGTGCCGCCGCCGCTATCGTTGAGTGTCACCTTCACGCTTGAACCCGATTGCGAATAGCCGAGCGTATCACTACCGGCGCCTCCATTCATCGTATCGCCGCCGATACCACCCTCTATATAGTCATTGCCGTCTTGACCATTGAGCGTGTCACCTCCCATGCCGCCTTCGACAATATCCGAGCCGCCGCCGGCATTGATCGTGTCACCGCCGCCATTACCGAGAATATGCTCGTTGGCATTCGTGCCGTTGAAGGTGTCGCCGCCCGGACCGAGCGGAATTACAATTGTGCTTGGGTCTATGCCGAGAAGTTTCAGCAAGCCATTGGGTAGATTGATAGCCATGATAGTCCTCCCGTTCGCGCTGTGCGGGGAAGACCATCGTTTCGGGGCCCCTCACCCCTCACAACTGCGGACTACATCATACGCCTTACTATGGATTAAATAAAGATATTGATGAAAATTGATTTTAGTTGAAATATCTAATTCAAAAGAACTATATTTGTGAAGAGAAAGACTTAACGTTAACTGTTGAAAACGTTGTCATTTTAGAAATGCTACACGCAAGGCTGAGAATGATCGCTAACGGCAAATTCTCATCCGCCTCTTGTACGCCAGCCACCGGGCTGCCATTATGCCCGCATCTGGCACCTTTCAATTTCCACAATGACAGCCAGTCAAACAGGGACTGACCGCGCATCGATGCCGGACGATCAATCTGACGAGCCTCCAAGTCCGGACTTGCGAAGCATGCTGACCCTGCATATGCGGCGTCAGCAACCAATCCCTTCATTTCTTCGTTTCTCTTCTTCAACCTGCGCCGCAGGCGGATTTGCGCTCTCTTTTTCAAGCCAGTCCTCCCGCAGGGCCGCGCCGATCTATTGATTAAAAGGACCTGACTTCCCCATGGACTGGACACTGGACTGGATTGCCGACCCCAATGCCTGGATTGGTCTTGCCACGCTTGTCGTGCTGGAGATCGTGCTTGGCATCGACAATCTCGTTTTCATAGCGATCCTCGCCGACAAACTGCCGCCGCATCAGCGCAACCGTGCACGGCTTGTCGGCCTGTCGCTGGCGCTGATCATGCGGCTTCTGCTGCTCGCCTCCATTTCGTGGGTTGTCCGGCTGACCACGCCGCTGTTCAGCGTCGCCGGGCTGGATTTTGCCGGACGCGATATCATCCTTATTCTTGGCGGCGTCTTCCTGCTTTTCAAGGGCACGATGGAGCTGCACGAACGGCTGGAAGGCCACATGTCGGCCAAGGAGAGCAACGTCGCACATGCGGTTTTCTGGCAGGTCATTGCCCAGATCGTCGTCCTTGATGCCGTCTTCTCGCTCGATAGTGTCATCACCGCCGTCGGCATGGTGAAATATCTCGAGGTCATGATGATCGCGGTGGTGATCGCGGTTGGCGTGATGATGCTCGCATCGAAACCGCTCATGACGTTCGTCAACAAGCATCCGACCGTCGTCATTCTCTGTCTTGGCTTCCTCATGATGATCGGTTTCAGCCTGATCGTCGAAGGCTTCGGTTTCCATATACCGAAGGGCTACCTCTACGCTGCCATCGGCTTCTCCGTGCTTGTCGAAGCCGCTAATCAGATCGGACGACACAACCGTGAAAAGCGCATCACGACGATGGATTTGCGCGATCGCACGGCTGGTGCGGTCCTGAGACTTCTCGGCGGCGGGCGTAACGGAGATGCTCCGCACTCGGATACGCTCGACGTAATTGCCGAACAAAGCGCAGCAGGTGATGTTTTCCATCCAGAGGAAAAGGAAATGATCCGCGGCGTACTCGATCTCGTCGAGCGCCCGGTCCGTTCGATCATGTCGCCACGCAATGAAGTGGAATGGCTCGATCTCGACGAGACCAACGACGAGCTGCTCGCCGAAATCCGCACCCTCGCCCACAGCCGTGTTGTGCTTGCCCGCGGCCGCGTCGATGAATTCGTCGGCGTTGCGCTCACCAAGGATCTGCTTTTCGCCATTCTTGACGGCGGCAAGATCGATTGGACCAAGGTCACGCGCCAGCCGCTTATCTTCCATGAAAACGCCAATGTGCTTCGCGTCATGGAACAGTTGCGGGGTTCATCGGTGCAGATGGGCGTTATCCTCGATGAGCACGGCTCGTTCGAAGGCGTGGTTACACCAACAGATATTCTTGAAGCCATCGCCGGTGACTTCCCTGAAGAAGGCGAGGAGAGCCCGATCCTTGAACGTTCGGACGACGGTAGCATGGTGGTTGACGCCTATATCGACATCCGCCGTCTTGGCGGACTGATCGATCGCGATCTGGTCGATGAGGGTGATCGCTATACGACGCTTGCAGGCTATATTTTATGGAACCTTGGCCATATCCCGGCCGAAGGTGAGAGGCTCACCGTCGACGATCTCGAATATGAGATCGTCGAGATGGATGGCCGCAATATCGGCAAGGTGCGGATCTCCCCGACGCAAACGGCGGCGTTTATTTGAGATTTGAAAATATGGCTCCGCCTTACCCTCCCCCTTGTGGGTAGGGACGGAGCGAAGCGACGGGGAGGGGTCTTGTTGTGATTGCGAAGCGACGGGCGTCGAAGTAGATAATTAGAGAATAACCCTCCCTGCTGCTTCGCAGCGTCCCTCCCACAAGGGGGAGGGTGACCCGCCGCCCATATCTCGGAAATGGATTCAGCCGACTATATTCAACTCCCGAGAATGGCCTTTTTGAACGTATCGATGTTGTGGTGCATCATGTCGATATAGGTTGCTGCTCCTTCATCCGGCTTGGAAAGTGCATCCGAATAAAGCGTGCCTCCCACCTTCAGCTTGGTTTCGCTGGCAATCTGCTCGATCAGGCGCGGATTGGTGATGTTCTCGACGAAGATTGCCGATGCCTTGTCTTCCTTGACCTGTTTGATCAGTGCAACGATATCGGCAGCCGACGCCTCCGAGTCAGTCGAGATTCCCTCGGGAGCAAGGAATTTCAGGCCATATTCATGCTGGAAATAGCCGAATGCGTCATGCGACGTGATGATCAGGCGCTTTGATTCCGGGATCGAGGCAATAGCCGCCTTTACTTCCGCCTCCGTGGCGTCGAGCTTCTTGGTATAAGCCGTTGCATTGGTCTTGTAGCTGTCGCAGTTGGTTGCGTCCGCCGTGCAGAAGGCGTCAACGATATTCTTGACATAGATCTTGGCATTGCGGATCGACTGGAAGGCGTGCGGGTCATAAGCGCCGTGCTCCTCGGTTGCCGAAGCCTCGCCGGTACCGTGATCATGATCCTCCTCCGCGCTCTTTATCGGCTCGACACCCTTGGTCAATTCTACGATGGGCGCCTTGGTGGCGCTAGCCTCAACGAGGCGCGGCAGGAACCCCTCGAAATGCAGGCCGTTGACCAGAACCACATCTGCGCCGGCCACCGCTGCGGCGTCGGACGGCTTCGGTTCATAGACGTGGGCGTCGCCGTCCGGTCCTACCAGCGTCGTCAGTGAAATCTTGTCGCCGCCAACATTTTTGGCAAAGTCGGATATGACCGTGAAACTGGAGACAACCTTCAAGGCTTCCGCGGAAGCCGGGGAGTAACCGGCGCCAAGTAATAGTATAACATTCAATCCGGTGGCAAGTTTAAGAGCCTTCATCATAGCGTTTTCCTTATGTCTAAGCTGTTCTGTGGCGATAGGGTCGCAGCCGGCTGTTGACGATGCCGCGTGTCCCGAGGAGGATCGATCCGAGATAGATTGCCCCGGCCGACAGGATGATTGCCGGCCCGGAAGGCACGGAATAGTGGTAGGAGATCAGCAGGCCGCCTACGCAGGATACGCAGCCGATCACGATGGCCAGCGCGCACATCGGCCCCACCCGCGACGTCCAGAAGCGCGCTGCTGCCGCAGGAAGCATCATCAGCCCGACGGCAAGTAATGTACCAAGCGCCTGGAACCCGCCAACGAGGTTGATCACCACCAGCGCCAGAAAGATGAAGTGCACAGGCGTGCCAATGCGGCTGACCGATCGCAGGAACAGCGGGTCGAGACATTCGGCAACAAGCCCCCGCCAGAAAATTGCAAGGGTAACGACACTGATCGCCGAGATCATGCCGATCAGGCTCAACGCTTCATTGTTGAGCGCGAGAACTGTCCCGAACAGTACATGCATCAGATCGACATTCGATCCGCGCAGCGACACGATCAGAACGCCGAGCGCCAGGGAAATGAGATAGAAAGCCGCCATGGAGGCATCTTCTTTCTGGATCGTGAAGCGCGATACCGCACCCGCGCCAAGCGCGACGATGACACCGGCGATCAGTCCGCCAATGGTCATCGGTACGATCTGCAGCCCGTAGAGCAAAAACCCCACCGCCGCGCCCGGCAGGATGGCATGCGCCATCGCATCGCCGGTCAGACTCATGCGCCGCAGCATCAGGAAAACCCCAACCGGGCAGGAACCGAGCGACAGCGCCAGCGAGCCGACAAGCGCCCGTTGCATAAAGCTGTAGTCGACAAAGGGCGCGATGAAATACTCATACATGATCAAGCCGCTCCCCTCTTCAGTGAAGTTTGGGGCCCATTGTGATGATCGTCGGCGTCATGATGATGGACATGCGGATGAGCGTGATCGTGCACAAGGCCATGGGCGGCATCATCCTCGCACCAAGGCGCACCCTCTTCCCAAGCCTCGTGAAATTGTCTCGCCCGCAACAAATTATCGGCACGGAGCGTCTCGCGTGACGCACCCCAGGCGATCGGCTTGCGCGCCAGAAGCAGCGTTTCCGGGAAATGTTCGCGAACAAGATCGAGATCGTGCACAACGACCATAATCGTACGGTTCTCACCGTGCCAGCGTTTGATCAGATCGATCAGGTCGCTGACGGTCTTGGCATCGATCGCATTGAATGGCTCATCAAGCAGAATGAGATCCGCATCCTGGACCAGCACCCGCGCAAACAGGGCGCGCTGCAATTGTCCGCCGGACAGCGTGTCAACCGGACGCTTTTCGAAGCCTGCCAGTCCAACACTCATCAGTGCCTTCGAGACATGCTCGCGGTCTTCCGATGTAAATCTGCCAAGCAGGCCACGCTTCGGCCACAGGCCGAGCGAAACAAGATCGATCACGCGCGCCGGAAAAGACCGGTCGAGTTCGGATTGTTGCGGCAGGTAGGCGATCCGTACATTTTTTTCGACAACGCACGAACCGGACATCGGTTTGAGAACCCCGACAATCCCCTTCATCAGCGTCGACTTGCCCGATCCGTTGGAGCCGACGACGGCTGTCAGCGAGCCACGGCGAACACCGCCGCTCAAGTGATGGACGGCCGGATGCCTATGATAGCCAAGCGTCAGATCGTGAAAGGTCAGGCAGTGTTCAGTCATCGGATAGCCGCATCTTGAAGTTGAGCATTTCGATATGTGATGTTATTACATTTGTCAACGATGGCAAATTTGAGGACCGGGAAAATTAATGTATCTACTGGCGGAAAAGACAAATATTTCCTATGTCTTGAGGATCAACAAGGAGCTAATCGGGCAATGACCGCTACGCAAGAGCTGACAAAAAACCAATCGCTGGTTTTCAACGCGTTGGCTCGCGCCGATGGGCCGCTCAGTGCCTATACGATCCTCGACCAACTGCGAAATGACGGCTTCCGCGCCCCGCTACAGGTCTATCGCGCCCTCGACAAGCTGCTCGACTACGGCATGATTCACCGGCTCGAGAGCATCAATGCCTTCGTCGCCTGTGCGCATCCTCACACCCATAGCCACGGCCACGGGATGATTGCCTTTGCCATTTGCGAGAAATGCGGTCAGGTCTCGGAATTCTCGGATGATGTCATCACCGGCCGGGTCCGCGAATGGACCAATGGCAATGGTTTCAAGCAGTCAAAGACGACGATTGAAATCCGCGGCGTCTGTGCCAATTGCAGCACGGCATAACGGGACTATTGTTTCTTATACGCCTTGAGGAACATATCGACGCCGGACGTTACCGTCTTGCGGATCTGCTCCTCCGATGGCGGATTATCCATGCATCCAAACAGCCGGCGCCTCAGCATACCCGTGACCATCAGGTCGGACAGCTGATAGGTAGCAAGTTCGGTATCTTCAATATCGAGATCGCCCGCGGCAACATGTTTGTCCAGAAATGCCTTCAACAAAGCCTGTCCCCGCTTTGGACCGTTCTCATAAAAGCTCTGGCTCATCGAGGGCATGCGCTCGGCAACGCTGATGACCACCCGTTGCGCCCGAATGACAACATCGGAAGTGACCTTGAGTGATAATGCCGTACCAAAAGCAATAAGCGCTTCACGCAAGTCATGGTCGCCTTCCAAGGCAGAATAAATGCCGCTGAACAGCTTGTCGCGATAGGCAAAGCATAGCTCCATGAAGAGCTCTTCCTTGCTATCGAAATAGACATAAATCGTCCCCTTCGACACGCCGGCTTCACGTGTTATATCGTTCATGCTCGCGGCATCGAAGCCCATCTGCGAGAAAACGCGGTCGGCGCCTTCAAGGATCTGCTGGCGCTTGGCCGGATCCTGACCAGCTGCCAATCGCCCCTGCCGCTCGTCCGCAGCTACCACCGCTTCCAAGGCAGACGCCTTTATCGATGACACGCGGGACGTCTTCGTAGATGACATTTTAATCTCGTTTCCTCTTTTTTGATTCTTTTTCGAACCAATCGGTTCGATGCACTTGATATGCGCTCTCATTTGCGCTATGTCAATCATCGAACCGATTGGTTCTATCACAATTGTGAGCGCATATCTTTAGAAAGAGCCTCCCATGTCTGCGTCAAACGCCAAGAATGAAGCTGAAATCCGTCAGTTCCCGGCCCCGGCTCCTGCTTCAAAAGCGGAAGCACCAGTAAAGCCCGATGCTCCTGTAACGGAAGCACCGCAGCCCGATGTTGCCGCGCAAGCGCCTGAAAAGCCCAAGCGCTCGGCCAAGCGCTTCGTATTGCCCACACTGGTTGTCGCGGCGATTGGCGCCGGCGGCTGGTATGGTTATGAATACTGGACTACTGGCCGCTTCATGGTTTCGACCGACGACGCATATATCCAGGGTGACATTACGGCGATTGCACCGAAAGTCACCGGCTATATTGACAGGATCGATGTCGTTGCCAATCAGCGCGTAAAAGCTGGCGATCCGCTGGTAACGCTGGATAATGGCGACTATACGATTGCCGAAGAGCAGGCTGAGGCCCAGATCGCGACGGAAAAGCTCTCACTCGATCGCATCAATGCGCAGATCGTTGCCGCCAAAGCTTCGCTGCAGCAGGCTCAGGCCGGCAAGCTCAACGCGCAAGCCGTCTTGACCAATGCGCAGGCTGGATCTGTGCGCGCCAAGCAACTCCACGCAACAAGCTTCGCCTCGCAGTCGCAACTCGATGATGCAACAGCGGCTCTTGATCAGGCAAAGGCCAATATCGCCTCCGCCGATGCACAGATTGCAGCCGCCGATGCCAATGTCGGTGTGCTCGAGGCCCAGTACAAGGAAGCCGAAGGCTCGATCCGGTCGCTTGAACTTGCCAAGGATAAGGCAGCGCGCGATCTCGGCTTCACAATTATCCGCGCCCCTGTTGATGGGGTTATCGGCAATCTTGCCGCCAAGACAGGTGACCTCGTCAGCCCCGGCCAGCGTCTTGCCGCTCTTGTTCCTGTAAACGCGCTCTATATCGACGCGAATTACAAGGAAACGCAGCTGCGTGACATCGTTGTCGGCCAGAAAGTTGAGGTAACGGTCGATGCCCTGTCCGGCGATACGTTCGAAGGCACTGTCGCCTCCATCGCCCCGGCCTCAGGCGCTGTCTTCTCGCTGCTGCCGCCGGAAAACGCGACGGGCAACTTCACCAAAGTCGTTCAGCGCGTGCCCGTTCGTATCGCCCTGCCCGCCGACGCCCTGGCGAGCGGCAAGCTTCAGGCTGGCCTGAGTGTAGTCGTCGACGTGGATACACGGACAACACCCAAGCAGTAATCCGAACTCCTGACAGGTCGAAAGTCATGTCGAAAGCCACCACCATCGGAGGTCCGGGAGCACCCGCTGTTCCGGACGAACATATCGATCCGAAGAAAGCCATCGCCTTTTTGGCGATGGTGTTCGGCATGTTCATGGCGATTCTCGACATCCAGATTGTCTCGGCGTCACTCGCCGAGATCCAGGCAGGGTTGAGCGCAAGTTCCGACGAGATTTCGTGGGTTCAGACGTCGTATCTGATCGCCGAAGTCATCATGATCCCGCTGTCCGGTTTTCTAGGGCGGCTTGTCTCGACACGCATTCTCTTTTCCGTTTCGGCAGCCGGCTTCACTGCCGCAAGTGTGCTTTGTGCCACCGCAACGAACATCGACCAGATGATCGTCTACCGCGCCATTCAAGGCTTCATCGGTGGCGGCATGATTCCAAGCGTTTTCGCTGCAGCGTTCACGATCTTCCCGCCATCGAAACGCTCGATCGTCTCGCCGATGATCGGCCTCGTGGCAACGCTCGCCCCGACCATTGGACCGACTGTTGGCGGCTATCTGAGCAACGCCTTTTCCTGGCACTGGCTTTTTCTTGTCAACGTCATTCCCGGCATTGCCGTGGCGATTGCCGCATGGAACCTGATCGATTTCGACAAGGGCGACCGTTCGCTGCTCAACAAGTTCGACTGGTGGGGTCTTGCCGCCATGGCAGCCTTCCTTGGCTCGCTCGAATACGTGCTGGAAGAAGGCCCGCGTAACGACTGGTTGCAGGATAACGCCGTGTACTATTGCGCCATCGTCATGGTTTTCGGCGGCATCACCTTCTTCTACCGTGCCTTCACCGCGGAACAGCCGATCGTCGATCTCTTTGCATTCAAGAACATCAACTTTGCCTTCGGCTCGGCATTTTCTTTCGTGCTCGGCATCGGCCTCTATGGCCTGACCTACGTCTACCCGGTCTACCTTGGCCAAGTCAGGGGTTATGACGCCCTGATGATCGGAGAAGCGCTCTTCGTCAGTGGTCTGTGCATGTTCCTGACAGCACCGGTAGCCGGCTTCCTCTCCGGCCGTATGGATCCGCGCATCATGATCATGATCGGCTTCCTTGGCTTTGGCGCCGGCACCTGGACCATGACGCATCTGACTGCGGACTGGGATTTCCATGAACTGCTGATTCCGCAAATCTTCCGCGGCGTGTCACTGATGCTCTGCATGGTGCCCATCAACAATCTTGCGCTCGGCACCCTTCCCCCTGCCCGTCTGAAGAACGCCTCTGGCCTGTTCAATTTGATGCGCAATCTCGGCGGTGCCGTAGGTCTCGCAGTCATCAACCAGGTTTTGACCGACCGCGGCGCCATGCACTATGCCCGTCTTTCTGAAAGCGTGAATTGGGGCAATCCGGAAGCGGAAGACCTGATGAGAACGATGAGCAACAACTTCACAGCGCATGGCCTCGATGGACCGACAACCGCGCTCAGCAAAATTTCCGGCATGGTCCACCTGCAGGCATCGCTGCTTTCGTTTATGGATGTTTTCTACATCCTGACAATATTGTTCGCTTCCCTTGCGGTCTTCGCCGTGATGATGCGCAAGCCGGGCGCGCCAGCTGAAGGCGGTGGCGGCGGTCACTAAGGATTGACGGCCGCATGATTCTGCGCTGAAACGCTTAGCCCCCTAATCTCTTACCATATTGCTCGATGCCCTGCCATCCCGGGCGCCAATGTCGCAGTTAGTAAAATGCGACAGATATTATGCGCCAGGCTGCCGCGGCCAACTCTGTTCTTGTCGTTATTGGGCTAATGACTGCACCCATTTCACTCGCTGCAGATTTACCCTTTGGCTGAATTGCTAAGCCGCCAAAAAAGTGGTTCACTTGCCCTTACTGCTCAGAAAAAGTCTGTTCACCAGCGCGTCCCGCGTCTGTCATTCAACTGACACGGGACACCTATATCGGGGTTGCTGAACGTCGAAACAGAGCCAATGACGTATCGCTCAATAGGGGTTTTCAAAATGGTTGGTTATTCAAAACGCTTGCTCGCATTGTCGACAGCTGTGCTGTTCGCGAGCACGACAATTTCATTCGCCGACGCACCGGCCGAGCTGGTTGCCGCGGCAAAGAAAGAGGGCTCACTGACAACGATCGCGCTGCCACATGACTGGTGCGCTTACGGCGATGTCGTAGCCGGTTTCAAGGCCAAATACGGCCTTGAGGTAAACGAACTCAATCCTGATGCCGGTTCGGGCGATGAGATCGAGGCAATCAAGGCGAACAAGGACAACAAGGGCCCACAGGCGCCTGACGTTATCGATGTCGGCTTTGCTTTCGGTCCATCCGCCAAGAAGGACGGCCTGACGATGCCTTACAAGGTATCGACCTGGGATTCGATCCCGGAAAACGTCAAGGATGCCGACGGTCATTGGTATGGCGACTATTATGGTGTTCTGTCGTTCCAGGTAAACACTGATATCGTCAAGACAGTACCGAAGGATTGGGCTGACCTGCTCAAGCCGGAATATGCCAACAGCGTTGCTCTTGCAGGTGATCCTCGCGCGTCCAACCAGGCCATTCTGGCCGTTGCGGCTGCCGGCGCGTCGACCGGTGCCAAGGCTGGCGCCGATGCCGGAACTGCCGGCCTGAAGTATTTTGCCGACATGAACAAGGCGGGTAATTTCGTGCCGGTCATTGGCAAGTCCGGTACGCTTGCCCAAGGTGCAACCCCGATCATCATCAATTGGGATTACAACGCACTTTCAGGCCGCGATACGCTGAAGGGCAATCCTCCGGTTGAGGTTGTCGTGCCTGCGTCCGGCGTTGTCGCCGGTGTTTACGTTCAGGCAATCAGTGCCTTTGCACCACATCCAAATGCAGCAAAGCTCTGGATGGAATATCTTTACTCGGATGAAGGTCAGCTAACCTGGCTCAAGGGTTATTGCCACCCGATCCGCTTTAACGATCTTGCCAAGAACAACAAGATCCCGAAGGAACTGCTCGACAAGCTGCCTCCCGCAGCTGCCTATGAAAAGGCGATTTTCCCGACCCTCGATGAACAGGCAGCCGCCAAGGAAGTCATCACCAAGGATTGGGACAAGGTTGTTGGCGCCAACGTCAAATAAATCCTGATCGATCGGATCCCCGTGGCGCGCGCCGCGGGGATTTGGTTCTGTCAAAGGCGCATTGCGCGCAACAAAATTTACGACGTGACGTGACAAGCCGCTTCCGGATTGATTGCCTGGCAGTTTGCCGGCGGCAGCTATATCTTACCCAAGAATGCGGTAACGAAAACGATGAGTGCGATTTCAGAACCCGGCGCATTGCCTCCGGTCCCCGTTCCGGCAACCGAGCGCAGACGAATGTCGCTCGACTGGCTTGGCGTTATGCCTTTCATCATCTTCGCCGTGTTGTTTTTGATCTGGCCGACGATCTATCTCGTCGCAGGCGCGTTTCAAGACAATGAGGGTAACCTGACCCTCGCCAACATCGCCAATCTCTTCCAGCCGTCCATCATGGACGCCTACTGGATATCGATCAAGATTTCGTTCGCCTCGGCGCTGCTCGGTGCATTGATCGGCTTTTGTATCGCCGCCGCAATCACGCTGGGTGGACTTCCGGGTTGGATCCGTTCGCCGTTGATGACGTTTTCCGGCGTGGCGTCAAACTTTGCCGGCGTTCCTTTGGCTTTTGCCTTCCTCGCCACCCTTGGACGAACCGGCCTCGTCACCTCGTTCCTGTTCAATGTATTCGGCTTCAACCTTTACGCCCACGGCTTCAACCTTCTGAGCTTCTGGGGCCTGACCATCACGTATCTCTACTTCCAGATTCCCTTGATGATCCTGATCATCACGCCAGCGCTCGATGGGCTCAAGCGGGAATGGAAAGAGGCAGCTCTTATTCTCGGCGCAACCGGCCCTCAATATTGGCGCATGGTCGCCTTCCCGATCCTGTGGCCGGCTTTGCTCGGAACAATCCTTCTGCTTTTTGCAAATTCCTTCGGTGCCATCGCGACAGCTTACGCGCTGACGGGATCGTCCCTCAGCATCGTGCCCATCGTCCTCTTCGCGCAAATCCGCGGTGATGTGCTGCAGGATCCACATCTCGGTTATGCACTGGCCTTTGGCATGATCGTCATTACCGGCGTTTCCAACGCAATCTACATCTGGATGCGCGCCCGCAGCGAGAAGTGGCTAAAATGAAAACGAACCGCATCTGGTCCTGGCTCGCACTCGCCTTCGGCATCATCTATTTTGTCGTACCTCTGCTCGGCACGCTTGAATTCTCCTTGCGCATGCGGCGCGGCACCTACTCGCTCGATGCCTATTGGGTGATCCTCAGCGATCCGCGTTTCCAGCAGACGTTCGGCTATTCAATCATCATGGCGATAGCGACCATCATCATCGGCATCGTTCTGGTCGTACCGACCGCTTACTGGGTGCGTTTGCGGTTGCCCGCATGGCGTCCCGTTCTTGAATTCATCACTCTGCTTCCGCTGGTCATTCCAGCCATCGTCGTCGTGTTCGGCTATATCCGCCTCTACAACACCGCTTCGATCCTGCCGTTGACCGGTTCAGCCATGGGAACGAATATCCTGCTCGCCTTCGGTTATACGATGCTGGCGCTGCCTTACATGTACCGGGCGGTCGACACCGGACTCGGATCGATCGATATCAGGACCTTGACGGAAGCAGCGGAAAGCCTTGGTGCAAGCCGCATAACCATTATGGCAAACATCATCCTTCCCAATGTGCTCGTCGCAGTGCTCTCCGGCGCATTCCTGACCTTCGCAATCGTCATTGGCGAGTTTACCATGGCTGCTCTGCTCAACAGGCCGGCATTCGGTCCGTTCCTGCAGCTTATCGGGGCGAATCGCGCCTACGAACCCGCGGCTCTTGCCGTTATCGCCTTCGCCATTACCTGGATCTGCATGGGCCTGATCCAGGTCGTTACCCGCTTCAACAAATCCCTCGCTGCGACCAAGCGCTGAACGGAAATCATACAATGTCATTCTTAACCATCAGCCATTTGAAAAAGAGCTTCGGCGCGACGACCGTCGTTCATGATTTCAATCTGGACATCGAGAAGGGCGAGTTCATCTCCTTTCTCGGACCCAGCGGCTGCGGGAAAACGACGGTCCTGCGCATGGTTGCCGGCTTTGAAACGCCGACTTCCGGCGTGATCACCATCGGCGGCAAGAATGTTGTCAATCTCAAGCCAAACCAGCGCAACATCGGCATGGTTTTCCAGGCTTACGCGCTGTTTCCCAATATGACCGTCGCGCAGAACGTCGCGTTTGGCCTCAAGGTTGCGAAGAAGCCGCAGGCGGAAATCGACGCGACGGTGCATGAGATGCTGTCACTGATCAAACTGGACCACCTTGCTGAGCGCTATCCGTACCAGCTCTCGGGCGGTCAGCAACAGCGCGTGGCCCTTGCTCGCGCCCTTGCCACCAAGCCTCAGGTCCTCCTGCTCGATGAACCGCTCTCGGCGCTTGATGCGAAGATCCGCGTATCGTTGCGCGAAGAAATCCGGGCGATCCAGCGCAAGCTTGGCATCACGACGATCTTCGTCACCCACGATCAGGAAGAGGCTCTGTCGATATCCGACCGCATCGTCGTGATGTATGAGGGCAATGCCGAGCAGGTTGGTGCTCCTTTCGAAATTTACAATCAACCCGCTTCGCGTTTCGTGGCCTCGTTCGTTGGAACACTCAATACGCTCGACGCAGTGGTTCGCGATGCAGGATCAGGCATGATCACCGTTGATGGCAAAGACATTGCAATCGACCGGACACGCCTTAACGGCCACAAGACCGGCGACAAGATTTCGCTCGCGGTTCGCCCGGAGGCTGTCAGCCTTGGCGAAGCCACCGACAAGCGCGAAACGACGCTCGACGGCAAGATCAACAGCGTGCATTTCCTCGGTTCGGTCATCCGCATCCGCGCATCGTTGGGTGAAAACACCGTGTCGTTCGACACGTTCAACAACCCCAGTGCGCCACCACCATCCCCTGGCGAGAACGTCAAGGTTAGCCTGGCAGCCAAGGACCTGCTGGTTCTGGGACACTAGTCAGGATAATTGGCTTTACGCTTTATTCTTGGCAACAAAGCTGACTTCCGGCAGACCCTCGAAATGAGCATCGCAGGTCAATAGCTTCGCTCCGTATTCCAGTGCGGTTGCATAGACGATTGCGTCAGCGGTCGCGAGTTTGTGCTTTACGCAGAGCTCCGCAGCCAGAAGGGCGATCGAGGTTTCAAGCGGCGCGACGACACATGTCTGTGTGAAAGCAATAACCTGATCCGACTGATCGCCTCCGACCTCGCGAGCAAGCCATTTTGCCAGCTCAAGCTGCACGATTGTCGGCACGAGCCAGCCTTCACGTGGCGGTATGAGACGTCCCACAGCCTCGCCGGTAGGAGACAAGATGAGCCATTCGATCCAGGCGGATGTGTCGACGACAAGCATCAGAAGCGATCTTTGCGATCACGATAATCCGTCGCGTTGGCCCCTTTGGCGATTCCGGCGAGTTCGTCAGGCTTTGGCACAGGGACAAGCAGGACCCCCGTCCCCTTGGGAATGAAGACAAACTCCTGGCCGGCCTTCCACTGGTGAGCCGCGCGCACGGCCTTGGGGATGGATATCTGGAATTTTTCCGAAAGCCGGGCCGTGTTGGGCATTATTCTTACCTCTCGCCGATCGATGCATAATTAGTAAGAGTGTACCACGCATTTGCGCTTGTCGGAACCCTGTCGTGCGCGAAGTCACCTACCCCTGGATCGCCTCATCCAGCAGCTTGAGTGCTGCCTTCTTGGTCAGCTTCACCGGATTGCCGCCTGCAGTCGGGTCAACGATAGCCATGTCGGCAATCAGCTCCTTCTGCTTTTTGGTCATGTCGAGGTCGGTGATCAGCCCTGGCAGCGTATGCGGTACCTTCAGCTCCTTGCGCAGCTTGAGCACAGCTTTGGCAAAACCGTCGAAACCGCCCTTGATGCCGATATAGTTGGCAAGTCTCGCGATACGCTCCTCCACCGCATCACGGTTGAAAGCCAGCACATAGGGCATAAACACTGCATTGGTCATGCCGTGATGTGTGTCATAGATGGCGCCGATAGGATGCGACAGGGAATGGATCGCGCCGAGACCTTTTTGAAACGCGGTCGCACCCATTGCGGCTGCGCTCATCATATGGGCTCGCGCCGTCAGATCCTTGCCATTGGCATAGGCTTTAGGCAGGTTCTCGAACACCAGCCGGACCCCTTCAACAGCAATGCCGTCCGCCATCGGATGATAGCCAGGCGCGCAATAGGCTTCCAGGCAATGCGCCAGGGCGTCCATTCCCGTACCCGCCGTTATGAAAGCCGGCATGCCGACTGAAAGCTCCGGGTCAGCGATGACAATCGCCGGCAAGAGTTTCGGATGAAAGATTACCTTCTTCGTGTGGGTTTCCTCATTGGTGATGACCCCAGCACGGCCAACTTCCGAGCCCGTTCCAGCCGTTGTCGGCACGGCGATGATCGGCGCGATGGCGGCACTGTTGGCGCGGGTCCACCAGTCACCGACATCCTCGAAATCCCATACCGGGCGCGTCTGACCCGCTTGAAACGCGATCAGCTTGCCGAGATCGAGTGCCGACCCACCGCCGAAGGCGATGACGCCGTCATGCTTGCCCTTTTTGAAGACCGCAATGCCAGCCGTCAGGTTGGACTCGACGGGATTGGGCTTGACCTCAGAGAACACGCCGTAAGGCACTTTGGCATCGTCAAGGATTTTCAACGTACTTGCCACCACCGGCAGCTTGGCGAGGCCGGGATCGGTGACGAACAGCGGGTTTTTGATCCCCGTCGCTTCCAGAACTTCCGGCAATTCCTCGATGCGGCCCGCCCCAAAGCGGACGGTGGTCGGATAGTTCCATTTGGAAATGAGTTTGCTCATGTCAGGGTCTCTTTTAAAGCTGTAGAAAGTTGAAACTTCTGTTGTGCGTTAAATCTCTTCATGCAAATGATAAGACTTCGGCCTAGTCAAATTGCCATAGCCGATAGCCGACATCGCTGCGCCCTTGCCCGTTTCCTTGACGCCAGTCCAGACCAGCGCCGGGTCGATGTAGTCGCAACGGTTCATGAACACTGTGCCCGTTTCGATCCGGTCGCCGATATCCGCCGCATGATCCGTGTCGGTCGTCCACAGCGAGGCCGTCAGCCCGTACTGGCTGTCGTTCATCAGCGCCACGGCCTCCTCGTCGTTGCGTACCTTCATGATGCCAACGATCGGACCAAAGCTTTCCTCGCGCATCACGCTCATCTGGTGATCGACACCGGTAAGCACTTCCGGCGCAAGGTAGGGCGAACCGGCCTTATCATTGCCGACGCTCATATTCACATGCGCCTTTGCTCCTTTGCGCAAGGCTTCCGCCCTCTGCTCGCGGACGAGATCGGCAAAACGCGTCTGCGCCATCGGCCCCATGGTCGTTGCTGCATCAAGCGGATTGCCGACGACATATTGCTTGGTGAGATCGATGAACCCATCGACAAACCGGTCATAGACGTTCTCGTGCACATAGATGCGCTCGATGCCGCAGCAGCACTGGCCGGAATTGAAGAAGGCGCCATCGACGAGATTGGCAACAGCATGGTCGAGGTTGACGTCCGGCAACACGTAAGCCGGGTCCTTGCCTCCGAGCTCGAGGCCCAGCGTCATGAATGTCCCGGCCGCCGCTTTTTCGATAGCGCGCCCGCCGCCGACAGAGCCCGTGAAGTTGACATGGTCGATACGGCCGGAACCCAGCAGTTTTTCGGTTTGGCCGTGGCTCAGAACGATGTTCTGGAACACGCCTTTCGGCAAGCCGGCCTTCTCGAACGCCTGGGCAAAGCGCTCGCCGACGAGCAGCGTCTGCGCCGCGTGCTTGAGGATCACGCTGTTGCCCGCCATCAATGCAGGAATGATTGTGTTGACCGCAGTGAGATAGGGATAGTTCCACGGAGCGATGACCATGACGACGCCAAGAGGCACGTGCCTGATATAGCGGCGGAACCCCGGCCTGTCGTTTTCGACGACTGGAGCCAGCGCCGTTTCAGCAATCTTGACCATGTAGCGCGTGCGTTCTTCTACACCGCCCTTTTCGCCGCCATAGCGTACCGGACGGCCCATCTGCCAGGCGATCTCCGGCACAATCTCGTCATTCATGGCGAGCAGCGCATCGAGCGCCGCCAGGCATAAACGGCCTCGTTCTGCGATGCTGGTCTGGGCCCAGTCCGCCTGTGCCTGTTTTGCGGATTCAACAGCCGCGTCGATGGCCTTGTCGGTAGCGACAGGACGTTCCGCATAGACAGTGCCGTCGATGGGAGTGATCAGTTTGACCGTCTCGGCCATGGCAAAAACCTCTAGTCTGTATTGGTGATTATCAGTTGTTCAATACCGTTCGAAGCCGCGATGCAACTCCCAGTCGGTCACCCGGCGGTCATATTCGAACTGTTCCCATTTGGCCGTATGCACATAGTGCTCAACGACATCCTCACCCAACGCCGCCTTCAGCATTTTCGAGCGGGAAAGTGTTTCTGTAGCGTCGCGCAAGGTCTTCGGTATCTCCCGCAGTTTCGTACCGCCGTAGGCATCGCCCTGGAATGGCTTGCCAAGCTCCAGCTTCTCATCAATGCCGGCAAGACCGGAAGCGATCAGCCCGGCAAAGGCCAGATAGGGGTTGAGATCGGCGCCGCCGATGCGGCATTCGATACGGATACCCTTCGTGCCTTCGCCGCAGAGACGGAAACCGGCGGTGCGATTGTCCAGACTCCAGACACTCTTGGTCGGAGCGAAGGTGCCCGCCTGGAACCGCTTGTAGGAGTTGATATAGGGCGCGAGGAAATAGGTGAAGTCGTCGGCATATTTCAGCTGGCCCGCCACCCACTGCCGCATCAGCGGCGACATCGTGTGTTCGGCCTTCTTGTCATAAAACAGCGGCGTCTTGCCATCGGCGCTCCACAGGGAGTTGTGGACATGGCTGGAGCTTCCTGCCAGTGAATAATCGTACTTTGCCATGAAGGTGATCGCCTTGCCCATCTGGGTGGCGATTTCCTTGCAGCCGTTTTTCATGACGACATGGCGGTCGGCCATTTCCAGCGCTTCCGCATAGCGCACATTGATCTCTTCCTGCCCAGGACCCCATTCACCCTTGGAATTCTCGACGGGAATACCGGCGTCGAACAGCCCGTTGCGGATGGCGCGCATCACCGCGTCTTCCTTGGTGGTCATCTGGATCACATAATCCTGGATATAGGGCGAAGCAGTATTCATGCCCTTCCAGTGCTTGGCCCGAGCGGTCTCGTAGGTCTCGTCAAAGAGATAGAATTCGAGCTCAGAGGCAAAATAAGCGAGGTAGCCACGCTCCTTCAGCCGGGTAAGCTGACGCTTCAGGATACTGCGGGGCGAATGCGCCAAGTCCTCATGGTGATGGTGATCGAGAATATCGCACAGCACCAGCGCGCACTTTTCCAGCCATGGAATATGGCGGATCGTCGAAAGGTCCGGCTTGATGACGAAATCGCCATAGCCCTGTTTCCAGCTGGCAGCCTTGTAGCCCGGCACCGGTTCCATATCGATATCGTTGGCGAGCAGATAATTGCAGCCATGGGTCTCGTCGTGGGCAGACTCGACGAAATAGGAAGCGTGGAACCGCTTGCCGATCAGCCTACCCTGCATATCGACGAAGCAGGCGAGAACCGTATCAATCTCGCCATTGGTTACGTGGCGCTTTAATTCGTCGAAACTCCAGTGTCCGGGCATATTTTTTTCCTTTGAAAGGTCACTGCGGGTCAAAATAAAAGGGGCGACCGGCGCCAAACCGGTCGCCCCTATTCTCGAAATCAGGCTCGTTCGCCGACCGCCTTTTCCGCTGCCGCGATTTCCGCGGCGCGCCTGGCAACTTCGTCGCCGATGGGTGGTCCGCGGAAGCGGCGCTTCTCGAACCCGTACCAGACGATCGCGGTGACGATCAGGAAGCCAACAGTGATGTAGAGCGCCCATTCATTCGGCGGCTGAATGCCGATGATGAAGATCAAGGCCATCGCGAGAGCTGAAAGCACCGCAAAGAGCTTGAACGTGCCCTCGCCCAGATTCCACGGCCCCATCTTGTTCCATTTCGGCGTGCCCCAGGCAAAGAAACCCAGTGCAATCGGAATGGCGAACGAGAAGAACAGGAAGATGACCGTACAGGAAACGACGATCGTATAGACCGGTGTTTCGCCGATCGACACAAGTGACGAGCCCCAGACGAACAGGACCGAGAGGATCGAGCCTGTCCAGATCGCAGCAACCGGAGTGCGGTGCTGCCGGCTGACCCTCGACAAGGCGCTCGAGGCGGGAAGTCCCTTGTCACGGGCAAAGGCGAAGATCATGCGCGAGACAGAAGTGACAGTCGCAAGTCCGCACAGGAACTGGCAGATGAAGATCAGGAAGTAGAGAATATCCTTGACCAGCGGATTGACCTGTTCGCCCATCGCCCAGAAGAAGACGTTCCAGCCTTGGGCAGCAGCCGCGTTCATGTCCGGGATCATCAGCACGAACGAGCAGAGCATGATGTAGCCGAATACCGCAGACCACAGCACCGACGAAACCATGCCGCGCGGTACGGAATGAGCCGCCTTCACCGTTTCTTCCGATGTATGCGCAGATGCATCATAGCCAGTGATCGTGTAGATCGGCAGCAACAGGCCGAGCAGGAAAACCCATACGCCGGACGTCGCCGGCCAGACATTGCCACCGGCTTCACCGGAATAGTTGGAGAAGGTGAAGAGGCGGCCAATGTCATAGCTGTCCGCGACGGCGAGGCACACAACCGAAAGAGCGATTGCAGTCACGAAGATGAGATAGCCCGAAAAGTCGGTCAGCTTGGCGGTAAGGCCAATGCCCATATGATTGATGAGCGCCTGCAATCCCGTCAGGATGGCAAGGAATATGATCCGCACCGTCGTAGAATCCTCTATTCCTAGATAAGCACCGAAGGCGCCTATGAAGAAGTAATAGGTACCGACATTGATGGCGCCCAGAACGGTGATGAGACCAAGCAGGTTGAACCAGGCGGTCAGCCAGCCGGTACCGCGATTGCCGAGGATGGAACCCCAGTGATAAAGCCCGCCAGCGGTTGGATATGCAGAACTGATCTGCGCCATCGCGATGGCGAAGACGGCAGACACAAGACAGCCGAGCGGCCAGCCGATACCGATCGCTGCGCCACCGGCACCGGAAGTAGCCTGCGCCAGCGAATTGATACCGCCGGACAGGATGCAGATGATCGAGAATGAAATTGCGAAGTTCGAAAAACGGCTCATGCGCCGTTCGAGTTCCTGGGCATAGCCCATGCCGTGCAGGACCTTTACATCCTCCAGCTTGTCAGTGTCCGTATAATCATGGTGTGTCATCACGTTCCCCTGTTATTCTTTGAAGAGTTCCAACGTCAGATACCGCCCTGTTGGGAGCTGTGCCCCCTACTTCCCGTTTACCGTTTCCTTCTTTGATATCCCCGTCATTCCCGGCGGCGGGTTTTGTATGTTCTCCGTCAGCAGCCTGGATAGCATTTTGCCCCAGGCCTGTTGTTCTTGAGCTGTCGTGATCAGATCGTTTCGAATCTCGATCATCACAGCGGGCAATCCAAAGGCAGAAGCGTGTCGCTCCAGAGTGTAATAGACACGGTCTGCCGGTGAATAAGGTTGGTTGATGCCGACATTGAACTCACTCAACGCCTGCAGCCCGGCAATCAATGGCGCGGCAACCCTGTCATCGTCATCGTGAATGACGCCGATGTGCCAGGGACGGGTCACACCGCGATAAACGGGCGTATAGGAATGCACCGCTACATAGGTCGGATCAGGCAAGCCTTTGCCTGCCCGTTCATGTGCCAGTTTCTCGATGGCCTCGTGATATGGCTTGTGCGAAAGCGCTATTCGCTGCGATTTAGCGACTTCGTTCAGATCCACATTACCAGGGATTGTCGTCACTTCACTTAACGAGGGCACAAGGTCCGGTGCGTTGAGTGGACGGTTGCAATCGACGATGAGGCGCGACACACAGGATTCAACCAATGCCGCGTCGAGCTCCCGGCTCATCACCTGACTGACGCCGAGCGCGCCGGGGTCCCAGGCGATATGCTTCTGCAAATCATCCGGATCAAGGCCCAGCGTCCCAAAACTTGCCGGTATGTGATTGGAGGCATGGTCGCAAAGGATGACAAACTGCGAGTGCCCGTCAGGGTTCGATACCCGGACTGGATGCCAGTCGTTTGCCACTGCCCGCGGCGTCCCTTGAGAAAGGCGTTGACCCATCTGCCCTCTTCGGCAACTGTATCTTACGTTACATTTTCTGTTTTTATTTCCACTCTCGTATGATTTGATACATAACAGACAAGATTGTCAAATCCGAAATAACTTTTAGCCGGGGTTCGGGTCATGGCAAAGACAGGAAAAAGCGATGACAACCAGCATTTCCGAGCTGATAGCCGAGAAAATCGACGCGATGCCCACATCGGAACGCAAGGCTGCGCAGACGCTGATCGCCAATTATCCGTTGATCGGATTGCGTACTGTGGCCGAGTTTTCGACTCAGGCCGGCGTAAGTTCGCCGACGATTCTGCGTTTTGTTTCCCGCCTTGGCTTCCAGAGCTACCCGGATTTCCAGGGAGCTTTGCAGGAGGAACTCGCGGCGCAGGTACAGTCGCCATGGAATCGGGCAGCAGCGATCCAGCCTTCAAAAAGCGGCGCCGCATTCCCTCTCATGGAGGCCGCAATCGAGAACATTCGCGAGACCTTTCAACATCTCTCGGCACAACAACTGGATGATGTCACCGACGCCATCAGCCGCAACCGCGCACGCATCTATCTTCTGGGGGGCCGCTTTACCGATCCGATTGCCAGATATATGGCCGCGCATCTCAAGATCACCCGACCGGGTGTGACTCACCTCACTGGCCAGGAAAGCCACTGGCGCGACCACCTGATCGACATGGGAAAGAAGGATGTCCTCGTCATCTTTGATATCCGCCGCTATCAGCAGAGCCTGATTCGCTTCGCCGAAAAGGCACAGGCGCGCGGTGTCGAGATTGTCCTGATAACCGATCAATGGCTGTCGCCCATCGCCCGCTTCGCCCGTCATGTCATCGCCGGCCGCACCGCCGTGCCCTCGCCCTGGGATTCGTCCGCGACGCTCTTTCTAGTAGCCGAGACCTTGATCGCAGAAGTGACCCGCAAACTGGAAAAGACCAGTGCGACACGCATCCGCGACATGGAAAAGCTGCGTGACAATTAGATTGTGAATGCAACCAGTCCCTGCCATTGCTATACAAATGCCCATCACGGGTCGAAGACGTCCCTTCGAGCCCAAGCATCGAAATAAGCAAGGACAAAAATCATGCAGCAAGCTGACATCGGGTTGATTGGCCTTGGCGTCATGGGTGCCAATCTGGCGCTCAATATCGCTGAAAACGGTTATCGTGTCGCGGTTTTCAACAGAACAGTGGCAAAGACCCGCGAGTTCTACGAAGAGGCTGGCAGCCTGAAGGGTCAGATCATCCCTTGCGAAACACTGGAAGATCTCGCGAAGAATATCCGAGCACCGCGCCCGATCATCTTGATGGTCAAAGCCGGAGAAGCCGTCGACGAGCAGGTTGCCGCGTTGAAGCCGTTCCTCGCCAAGGAGGACATCATCATCGATGCCGGCAATGCCAATTTTCACGATACGGTGCGCCGTCTTGCCGAACTCGGACCAAACGATCCGACATTCGTTGGCATGGGCGTTTCCGGCGGTGAGGAAGGCGCGCGCCACGGTCCGTCGATCATGGTTGGCGGCACACCGGAATCTTATGCCCGTATAGAGCCCGTGCTGACCGCAATTTCCGCGAAGTACCACGGCGAATCCTGCTCCGCCCTGCTCGGTCCTGATGGTGCCGGCCATTTCGTCAAGACCATCCACAACGGCATTGAATATGCCGATATGCAGATGATTGCAGAAGTCTACGGTGTGCTGCGCGACGGCCTCGGACTGACACCTGAGGCAATCGGCAGGATTTTCGAAAAATGGAATAACGGCCCGCTGAATTCCTACCTCATCGAGATCACCGCCAAGGTCTTGGCTGCAACCGACAAGAAGACTGGAGAACCCGCCGTCGACGTCATCCTCGATAGCGCTGGCCAGAAGGGAACAGGGCGTTGGGCCGCGATCGAGGCGCAGATGCTCGGTATCCCGGCCACCGGCATTGAAGCAGCCGTGGCCGCGCGATCGATCTCGTCGCTGGTCAAGGAACGGAGCGAAGCGTCAAAAGCTTATGGCGACCTCGGCACCGCCAAGCTTTTAGATGGCGGCCAGGCATTCATCGACGCGCTGGAAGAAGGACTTCTGGCTGGAAAGATCGCGGCCTATGCCCAAGGTTTCGACGTCATGGCCGGCGCGTCGAAGGAACATGGCTGGAATATTCCGCTCGCCACCACCGCCCGTATCTGGCGCGCCGGCTGCATCATCCGCTCGCAATTCCTCGACCAGATCGCTGCCGCCTTTGAAGGCAGAGAAGGTAAAAATCTGCTGCTCGCGCCGGCCTTCGTCGAACGGATGAAAACCGGATCGCAATCCTTGCGCAAGATCGTCGCCGAAGCCGCTCTCGCAGGTCTGCCGACGCCGGCGCTGGCGGCCGCGCTAGGCTATTTTGATAGCTTCCGGCAGGCGCGCGGCACAGCTAACCTCATCCAGGCTCAGCGTGATTTCTTCGGTGCGCACGGCTTCAAACGGATCGGTGAGGAAGGCGATTTTCATGGTCCCTGGTCGGAAGCAAATTAATCGTCAATCGGATTGTCTATGGGACAGCGACAATGCATCAAGCGGGAGCCGGGTTTAATCACCCTGGCTCCCGCCACATCTGTGAGGCATGCAAACCCAACCAAATAGCCAAGCGGACGAAGACGTCGCACTGAAAGGTTAGACATGTCGACCAATACTTACCAACATCGTGTTTATTCTGCTGAACGGCCGGGAAGTCCGTTGCTTTTCGTGTTTCACGGCACCGGCGGTGACGAAAACCAGTTCTTCGATTTTGGCAGACAATTGCTGCCGGAAGCCGGAATTGTCTCACCCCGCGGCGATGTCTCCGAGCATGGCGCCGCACGCTTCTTTCGCCGGACGCGCGAAGGCGTCTATGATATGGACGACCTTGCCGCGCGTACCAGCGCTATGGCGAAGTTTATTCGCGCGCACAAAGACAAGGCGAAGCCATCGAAAACAGTGGCACTTGGCTATTCCAACGGCGCAAACATGATCGCTTCCGTGATGCTGTCCCATCCCGAGCTTTTCGATGAAACCGTCTTGATGCATCCGCTGGTTCCGTGGACCCCAGCGCCGCAAATCGGCCTCGCTGGCAAGCGCGCTTTGATCACAGCAGGAAGGTTGGACACGATCTGTCCGCCGGTTCTGACGCAGACCTTCGCAGATTATCTGATCGAGCAAGGGGTCGAGACTGATCTCGTCTGGCATTCCGGCGGCCACGAAATCCAGCAAAGCGAAGTCACCGCCATAGAACGTTTCATTCGCGCTACGGCGTAAATTGCGTGGTTATCTCCCCCCTTGTGGGGGAGAAAGGATTTTTTGAATTTAGCCCTTGCTAAATTTTTAGAAAATCCAAGAGGGGGTAGTCGAGTGATGCAAATCCCCTCACTTGCGATTTCTAGCACTTAGCAAGAGCTAAGATGCTGGAATCGCTTTCTCTCCCGCAAGGGGAGAGATAATCGGTGTCGGCTTTTGTCCTATCGCGAGAACCGCAGCGAAACTGGCAATACCCTCATCGCATGCGATGAGCGGCGTCCCCTTGGGGTCAGCAACCCATGGCATCCTTCAAGATGGCCTGCCTTCAGTTCCAGCGCCAGAAAGCGCCGGCGTTCGACCGGACCCGGCATGGCAAGGTCTGCTGTCTTCGTACCGCTGAAGCCGAAGCGCTCGTAATATTCCGGATCGCCCACCAGGATGACAGCACCATGGCCGAGCCGCGCAGCTTCTGCTGTTGCGTGCCGCATCAGTGCCACACCGATGCCCTTGCCCTTCAGTGAGGGCTCGACCGCAAGCGGTCCAAGCAGCAATGCCCGTACCGGCTTGCCTGCCGCATCATGTCCAGCCTGGATGTCCCACAGCCGCACTGTGCCGAGTAGCGCACCATTGATCCCGCGTGCGACGAATGCCAGTCCCTCGGAGGGGAGCCGGCCGCGGCGCAGCTTTTCCGACGACTTGCGGCGGCGTCCCTCGCCCATGGCGCGGTCGAGCAAAGCTTCGCGGGCACGTTCGTCCAGCGCCGTCTCATTGCGTATGATAAAGGCCTGCGATCCGTCCGGATGCAGATTTTGTTCGATGAATTCTACTGCGCTCATTGTCTCGACCAATCAAACATAAGGGTGCGTCATCGCTGTCCGGTGAGAGCCGGACAGCAGTTCGTCACGGGCAAAAGCCCTTAAATTACGTATGATCGCAGTGGTTCAAACCCGTTGAAGGCAACCGCCGAGTAGGTCGTGGTGTAGGCGCCAGTTCCCTCGATCAGCACCTCATCGCCAATGGTCAGCGAGATCGGCAGCGGATAGGGGTTCTTTTCGTACATCACGTCGGCGCTGTCGCAGGTCGGGCCCGCAAGGACGCAAGGCTCGGCGAGGTCGCCATCGCGCGGCGTGGTGATCTGGTAGCGGATCGCCTCGTCCATCGTCTCTGCGAGTCCGCCGAACTTGCCGATGTCGAGATAGACCCAGCGTACATTGTCGTTGGCAGCCTTCTTCGAAACGAGCACGACCTCAGCCTTGATCACGCCGGCATTGCCGACCATGCCGCGGCCCGGCTCGATGATGGTCTCGGGCAGACGGTTGCCGAAATGCTTGCTCAATGCCTGGAAGATCGCCTGGCCATAGGCCTGGGCGGTTGGCACGTCCTTGAGGTAACGGGTCGGGAAACCACCGCCCATATTGACCATCTTCAATGTGATGCCTTCCATGGAAAGCTTGTCGAAGACATACTTCGCATCGCCGAGCGCGCGGTCCCAGGCAGCAAGGTCCGTCTGCTGCGACCCAACGTGGAACGAAACGCCATAGCTGTCGAGGCCAAGCTTCTGCGCGGCAAGAAGAACATCTACGGCCATCGCAGGCACGCAGCCAAACTTGCGCGACAGCGGCCATTCGGCGCCGGCACCATCTGTCAACACGCGGCAGAATACACGGGAACCGGGAGCAGCGCGGGCTACTTTCTCGACCTCTTCGATGCAATCGACGGCGAACAGGCGGATGCCGAGCTCGAAAGCGCGCGCAATATCGCGTTCCTTCTTGATCGTATTGCCGTAAGAGATACGGTCAGCCGTCGCTCCGGCGTCAAGCGCCATTTCGGCTTCGGCGACAGAGGCCGTGTCGAAATTGGAGCCGAGCGAAGCGAGCAGGCGCAGGATTTCCGGCGCAGGATTGGCCTTCACCGCATAGAATATCTTCGATTCCGGCAAAGCCATCTCGAAATTATGATAATTCTCACGCACCACTTCCAGATCGAGCACCATGCAAGGGCCGTTCGGACGTCGGGTGTTGATGAAGTCGAGAATGCGCTGCGTAGCCATGTTAAACTCCAATTCCATAGCGGCTGGTATGGCCGCTCAAGCAATCGCGATTTCACGGGACGCGCCCTGAAAAATCGCAAGGACAAAGTGCATGAATCCGTCCCTCGTGAAGCCAGCCTTTGGAGATGCTGGAACACGCGAATGGTCATGCGGCGATGGATCAACGCTAGGTCAGCGTCAGTCCGCTTTGTCTGCCTTGGCTTGGATGAACCCATCCGCACTACCGGCAATGAAGGTGTGCCTCTTCAGTAATTCCGGCTTATGGACAGCCGAAAGACACCAGAAAGGCCCGCACCGTCGTTGCTTCAGATGTCCTCAGCTTGGCGGTAGGCCGACAAACTGACTGGAGGGGTTAGTTCCAGGTACCATACCGTTTCCTCACCATAATGAAGATCGGCGGACACCCATGGGCACGTGCGACTTTGGGCAAGGGGCATATAAGAGGAAAGATGTGTCCAATCAATGAAAATAATGGGGCAGGGCAAAATTTTTTATTCATTGAACAGCAGGGTCGAAATAGCCTAGAATCGTTGAACGATGAGCACAATTCCCCCACTAAATGCCCTTCTTGATTTACCCCCGGTTGACCTTTCATCGGGCGATGGCCCGCTGAACGGCGAAACACTCGGCGTCAAAGACATATTTGACGTTGCCGGCATGCGTACCGGTTGCGGAAATCCGCAGAAATATGACGAATCAGTGCCTGCAAGCCGAACTGCCCCTGCCGTTCAAAGCCTGTTCGATGTGGGTGCTCGCTTCATTGGCAAGACCCAGACCGACGAGCTCGCCTTCTCGATGATGGGCCAGAACAGCCATTTTCCTTTCCCGATAAACCCGAAGGCCCCGGATCGCGTGACAGGCGGCTCGTCTTCGGGGTCCGTCTCGGCGGTAGCGGGCGGTCTTGCCACCATTGCAGTCGGTTCCGACACGGGTGGATCGATCCGTGCTCCGGCGAGCTTTTGCGGTCTGGTGGGTCTTCGCACGACCCACGGACGCATCTCCCTCGAAGGAACCATGCCGCTCGCGCATTCGCTGGATACGTTCGGCTGGTTCGCCAAGGACATTGCGCTCTATGAGAAGGTCGGCGACGTTTTGCTTGGCCCGGACGCTTCCGATCTCAAACTCATTCGTCCGATCTTCTTTCCATTGCTCGAACACCTCCTGCTTGGCGAAGCGGAAGATACGGCCTACCGGAACATGTACGCGATTGTCAGCGGCCATCTCGGCCATGCCCGCTCGGCGCGTCAGCCAACCGCATCCATGGACGATCTCTATTTGTGTCTGCGTCAGGTCCAGGCGTTTGAAGCATGGAGCGAACACGGCGCATGGATTTCCGCGAAGGAGCGCAATCTCGGTCCTGCGGTCAAGGAACGGTTCGACTATGGTTCGAGCATCGATCTTGAAACCTACCAACGGCAAATGACACGCCGCGAGCTATTCCGCAGCGAGTTGGCCGACCTCTTGAAGGACGACGGCATCATGGTCCTGCCGACAGTCCCGGGCGCAGCGCCGCTCGTCAGCACGTCTTTCGAGGATAGCCAGGCCTATCGTGAGCGCTGCGTGCGGCTGTTCTGTCTTTCCGGCCTTTCCGGTTTCCCCCAGATCACCCTGCCGCTGGGCGAAGTACACGGCGCCCCCTTCGGCATTTCGTTGATTGGGCCGAAAGGCAGCGACCGCGCCCTGATCAAGCTTGGCAAGACCATTCTCGGGTCGACAGAAAGAACCTGATGGACACGCTCACCCGCATGCGCGCTTTTATCGACGTCGTTGAAGCGGAAGGATTTTCGGCGGCAGCGCGGAAGATCGGGCGGTCCAAGGCTCTCCTGTCCAAATACGTGCGCGAACTGGAAGATGAACTTGGTGCGTTACTCCTCAACCGTACAACGAGGCAGTTTTCCCTGACCGAGGCGGGCCACACATACTACCAGCGCGCCAGCGAAATCCTGCGTGATGTCGAGAGTCTGCAGGAAACGGTGCGCGAATCGAGCAGCGATATCAGGGGCCGCATCAAGATCTCGGCCTCGCGATCCTTTGCCGATGCCGATATCGGCCAATGCCTCATCGATTTCTGCGCCGAGCAGCCCGATATCATCCTCGATGTGCGGCTGGACGACCGCTTTGTCGATCTTGTCGAGGAAGGTTTCGATCTCGCCATACGCATCACCCGCATGCAGGACTCGTCCCTCATTGCCAAGCGCCTCGCCCCCTTTCGGGTCATCGCCTGCGGCACGCGTGAATTGATTGAACGCGTTGGAAAACCTGAACGGCCCGAGCAGCTTACCTCGCTGCCATGTATCGTGGATACCAACAATCGCTCCCGCAATACCTGGCAGTTCCAAAAAGAGAACGGGCCAGCGATTTCCGTCCAGCTATCCGGTCCCATGGAAATCAACAGCCCTCTCGCAACCCGGCGCGCGGCGCTCGCCGGGTTGGGCTTTGCCCTGCTGCCTGATTTCATTGCGCAGCCGGATATCGAAAGCGGCAAGCTGGTTTCCATCCTCGACGAATTCATAACGCATGACGCCGGAATTTATGCGGTCTATCCGCATCGTCGCTACCTGCCGGCGAAAGTGCGGGTTCTTGTCGATTATCTGACCAAGTGGTTCAAGGACAACCGCCGCACCTAAGCAATCATGCTGTAATAGTATATCGTCCCAATTTCGCCAATTTCGCATAGTCCTCTGCACCAACACTTAAGGGCAACTCCATGCACCAACGATTCGGGGTTTTCATCGGCGCACTGGCGGCGGGATTGACCTTCGCCACGCCGGCATACGTGCATCCGCATGTCTTTGCCGAAGCGCGTCTGGATATCACCATCAAGCCCGACGGCACCGTCGAGAAACTGGGTCATGTCTGGCGCTTCGACGATTTGTTCTCCAGCACTGTCCTCGTCGAATTTGACAAGAATGGCGATCTGAAACTCGATGACAAGGAACTCGCCGATCTGGCCAGCACCATCAACGATTCGGTCTCCGAGTTCGATTACTTCCAGACGGTGCAGCTCGATGGCAAGACCATTGTCATGGCAGCGCCCGACCATCTGATCGCCGATTTTCAAAACAACCAATTGCTTATCATCTTCGAAAGCAAGCCGAAACAGCCGCTGAAGCTCGGCAAGAAGACCAGCTTCGGCGTCTACGATCCGACATTCTACACAGCCATCGATTACGTGAATGATAGCGACATCCACATTGCCAGCGTCCCGGAAGGCTGCACCCAGAAGGTCGTGCGCCCCGATCCCGATCAGGCGATCGCTCAAAACCAGGGCACACTGACAGACGCGTTCTTCAACGATCCCACCGGCACCAACATGTCGAAGATATTCGCGACGCGCCTTGAAATCGAATGCCCGGCCAAGAGTTAGAGCGGAGATAACATGCGGAAAAGAACCCTGTTCGGCGCCCTTGCCCTCGCAGTGTATTTCAGTAGCCATGCGCTGGCGCAGAAAACTTCGCTTGGCATAGGCATGAACGAGGTTGCCATGCAACCGACAGGGCCGTTCGCGGAAATCATTCTCTGGATCAACATGCAGCAGCGCAGTTTCTATCTTGCCATGACGCATGCACTCAAAGGCATGCGCGAAGACCCATGGCAAGCGTCGATCCTCGTTGGCCTGTCATTCCTTTATGGTATTTTGCATGCGGTCGGTCCCGGCCATGGCAAGGCGGTAATCTCGTCCTATATGCTGGCCAATGAAACCACCCTGAAGCGCGGCATCGTTCTCTCTTTCGCGTCATCGATGCTGCAGGCTTTCACAGCGATCTTCGTCATCGGCCTCACCTTCCTCGTGCTACGCGGCACGACGGTCTCGATGGACGATGCCACGCGTTATATGGAAATGGCGAGCTTCATTCTGATCATCGCCTTTGGCCTGTCGCTGTTATGGCGCAAGGTGCCGGTGCTTTTCCGCCCGCGTGTCGCGCACCTGATGCCTGAAAAGATTGTGGCGGGTCACGATCACCATCACCATCACGATCACGGTCATTCGCACGGCGCCCACAGCCATGATCATGATGACCATGGCCATCATCACAATCACGCGGCAGGGGAAGTCTGCGAGACCTGCGGCCATTCCCATGCGCCAGATCCGGCGATGATCGCCGGTGATTTTAACTGGAAAACCGCGTGGTCGGCAATTATCGCCGTTGGCCTTCGCCCCTGCTCCGGCGCACTGATCGTCCTGACCTTCTCACTGCTGAACGGCCTCGTCCTCGGCGGCGTTCTCTCGGTCTTCGCCATGGCGCTCGGCACGTTCATCACCGTCGCCACATTGGCAACGCTGGCTGTGACCGCAAAGAATGTCGCGCTGCGCGTTTCCGGCGCTTCCGCCCTTTCGGGGCGCGTTCAAAACATCATCGAGATTGGCGGCGCACTGTTCATCGTGCTCTTTGGCGTCCTGCTGCTAACCGCCTCGTTGCAATCTTAGTTCAATCATTTTCATGCTGTTTTCTGGCGCGCAGCCAGAACACCAGGAAGAACCCGATAACAAAGACCACGGCAAAAATCCCTGCCGCGAGTGTTGATCGTTCGCCCAGCGCCAGCATCAGCGTCGGCATCCAATAGGCGACGAAGCCAAAGCCAAGCATGATACAGGCGGCGGCAATGGCCGCATTACGGGTCTTCGGATCAATCACGCTTGATTACCCTTGTTCAATACATCTCAGCGCGTTGTAGCCGCATGGCGGTTTTATGCAAGTGCAGGGGTATTTTTGAATGCAACACCATTGTGCGTGGTTCGACAGGCTCACCATGAGGGAGGTAGTGGGCTTCGTCTTAATTGCTAACGGTGTAGAGCCTGGCTCCCTGCAACCCACCAGTACCCTCATGGTGAGCCTGTCGAACCACGCACAGCAGTCGCGCCAGCCGATTAGGCGCTGACGACCCGAAACTCTTCCAGCCGCTTGATCTGCTTGCCATCGGCATCGAAGTTATCCGGCGAAAGCCAGGCTTCGTAAGCGGCCTTCAGCGCGGGCCATTCACCGTCGATCACCGAATACCACGCCGTGTCGCGATTCTTGCCCTTCTGCACCATGTGCTGGCGGAATATGCCCTCGAACTTGAAGCCGAACCGCTCCGCCGCCCGCTTCGACGGCTCATTGGCGTTGTTGCATTTCCACTCGTAACGCCGGTATCCGAGCTCAAAGGCATATTTCATGAACAGGAACTGTGCTTCCGTCGCCGCTGGTTTTCGCGAAATCAGCGGTCCCCAATAGATATTGCCGATCTCGATCACCCCGAAAGCCGGGTCGATACGCATCAGCGTCTGACGTCCTGCGACCTTGCCGCTGGCCTTGTCGATCACGGCGAAGAAAAGCGGGTCCTTGCTCGCCTCGACCTTTTCCAGCCACGCCGCAAATGCTTCGCGATCCTCCGCCGGATTTTCAAACAGGAACCTGAACCGGTCGCCTGCGTCTGCAACCGACGATGCCTCGTAGAGCCCGTCGCCATGTTTGGCGGCATCGAGCGGCTCCAGCCGCACGTAGCGGCCTTCGAGCGGTTCGCGGGCCGGGAGTGGGCGTGGCGTCCAGTCTTTCAGATCAGTCATAGTGAAATTTGCTCGCTGACATTGAGAGTATTTGACTTGTTATGCCACTCCGCACACAAAGCAGAAGTTGAAAATTGTATGTGAGACAAGAAAATGCTGCGCACTATTTCCGGGTTCGACCGTATCGGCGAAGAAAATGCCTTTGCTGTCCTCGCCCGCGCTACTGCTCTCGCCGCCCAAGGCAAGGATATCATCAATCTCGGCATCGGCCAGCCGGATTTCAAAACACCCGACCACATCGTCGAGGCCGCCATCAAGGCGCTGAAGGACGGCCATCATGGTTATACGCCGGCAAACGGCCTGCTCGCGACCCGCGAGGCAGTAGCGCGCCGCACATTCACGACGACAGGCGTCGAGGTCTCGCCGGAAAACATCATGATCGTTCCCGGCGGCAAGGTCACGATGTTCGCTGCGATCCTGATCTTCGGCGAACCGGGCGCTGAAATCCTCTATCCGGATCCAGGCTTTCCGATCTATCGTTCGATGATCGAATTTACCGGTGCCAAACCGGTTCCCGTGCCGATCCGTGAGGAAAACGGCTTCGCATTTTCGGCCGAGGAAACACTAGCGCTGATCACACCGAAGACCCGGCTTCTCATCCTCAACTCGCCCGCCAACCCGACTGGCGGCGTCACACCAAAATCCGAGATCGAAAAGCTGGTGAAAGGTCTCGAAGCCCATCCACATGTGGCGATCATGTCCGACGAGATTTACGACGTCATGACCTATGATGGCGAGGAACATTGCTCGCTCCTTACCTTCCCGCAGATTCGCGACCGGCTGATCATCCTCAATGGCTGGTCGAAGACCTGGGCGATGACCGGCTGGCGCATGGGCTGGTCCATCTGGCCAGATCAGCTCTATGACAAGGTGCGCAAGCTCGCGGTCAATTGCTGGTCCTGCGTCAACGCGCCGAGCCAGTTTGCCGGCATCGCCGCCATCGACGGGCCACAGGATGATGTGATCAAAATGTGCAAGGCTTTCGACAACCGCCGCAAGGTCGTCGTCGATGGCCTGAACAGCCTGCCCGGTATCAGCTGTGCCACGCCCAAAGGCGCGTTCTATGCGTTTCCCAACGTCAAGGAGACCGGCTGGCCCGCAAAGCAACTGGCTTCAGCACTTCTCGACGAAGCAGGCGTTGCGCTGATCGGCGGACCGGATTTCGGCATTCTTGGCGAAGGCTATATCCGGTTGTCCTACGCCAACTCGGAGGAAAACATCCTCCGCGCCATCGAGCGCATGGAGAAGTTTCTGACGAAGTAGTCGGCCGGACCTGATGGCTGCAGGCGCAAGGCATCGAGGCGATCGACCGATCGCCGGATGAGGAGCCCAGGAGTAGGAAATCTATGGCAAAACACAGGATCTATACGACCAGCTTCGCAAGCGTTTATCCACATTACGTTGCGAAAGCAGAGAAAAAGGGACGCACAAAAACAGAGGTCGATCATATCATTTCCTGGCTGACAGGCTACGACGAGAAGGGGTTACAAGCCCAGCTTGAACAACAAACTGATTTCGAGAATTTTTTTGCCGAGGCTCCCAAACCCAACCCTTTGAGAACCCTGATCAAAGGCGTGGTTTGCGGCGTTCGGGTGGAGGATATCGAAGAGCCGACTATGCGAGAAATCCGCTACTTGGATAAGCTCGTTGACGAGCTGGCCCGGGGAAAAGCCATGGATAGAATTCTGCCGGAAATGTGATTTCCGCGGGATAGATTGCTGCTTGACGCGCGAGCGTCGAGGATTAGATAGGTCCTCATCGTTATTCCCATCTGTGTCAAACGCCGATCCCTGAGTCGCGCCGTTTGGTCTGAAAGCCATCCATGACAGAGCAAACTACCCGTCGCGCGCCCGTTGTAGTCGCGATCATGGCAAGCATGGCGATGATCGCCATCGAAGCGACGATCGTTTCAACGGCGATGCCGCAAATCGCCGCCCAGTTGGGGCAGATCAATCTCTATTCCTGGGTTTTTTCGTCATTCCTGCTGACCCTGACCGCGACAACCGTGGTATTCGGAAAACTGGCCGATATTTATGGTCGCAAGCCTGTGCTGCTTGTCGGCATTGCACTGTTTTTGTTCGCCTCGGTGCTTGCCGGCTTCGCATGGTCGATGCCGTCGATGATTGCTTTCAGGCTGCTGCAGGGTATCGGTGCTGGGGCAATTCAACCCGTCGCCATGACAGTGGTTGCCGATCTTTTTCCCGGGAACCAGCGTGGCAAGGTGCAGGGCTATTTGGCAAGCGTATGGGCTTTGTCGGCTGTTGTTGGACCGCTGCTCGGCAGCATCATCATCCACAACCTCCCCTGGGCATGGATATTCTGGATCAACGTTCCGGTCGGGCTTTTCGCAGCACTGGGGTTCATCCTTTATCTCCACGAGGAAAAGCGGGCCCGGGACGTCTCCATCGATGTACTTGGAGCCGCACTTTTTGCCATTTCTGTATCCTCGCTGATGATCGCCTTGACCGAGATGGAAAGCGCAGTATCCGCCGAGGCTATCGCAGCGCTGTTGGTCTTCATGGTCACGCTTGTAGCCTTCATCTGGCAGGAACGGCGTGCCGAAGCACCTATGGTTGCCCCCGACCTGTGGCTGAAACGGCCGATTGCGTTCGCAAACCTGGCGGTTTTTTTCGCCAGCATGTCGATTATGGGCCTGACGACTTTCCTGCCAATGTACGTGCAAACGGTCCTCAACCGCTCGCCGCTTGTGGCAGGGTTCGCCTTGACGATGCTGTTGTTGGGCTGGCCCTTGGGCGCGACGATTGCCTCCCGGCAGTTTGTACGCTTGGGATTGCGCCCTCTCATGATCGCCGGCAGCCTATGCATTCCGGCCGGGACATGTCTTTTTGTCTTGCTTAACCCGTCAAGTTCGGCGGTATTGGCCGGTGCCGGTTCCCTTGTCATGGGTTTCGGCATGGGCCTGCTCAATATCGGCGCGTTGATCCTGACACAGGAAAGTGTGAGCTCGTATGAGCGTGGCAGCGCTACCGCCTCCAACGTCTTTTCGCGTAACTTGGGCAGCACGCTCGGCGCAGCATTGCTTGGCGCAGTGCTGTCTTACGGCCTGGCCCATACCACCAACGGGCATTCAATAACGCCGGAGCAGCTACGGGGCCTTTTGAATGGCACGATCGCCGTCATCAGTGATGCAGAAGAGATCCGTCTTGCCCTGCAGCACGCGCTGCATGCGACCTTCATTGCGATGCTTCTCATCGCCATGTTGATCGTGCCAGCCTGCCTGCTTGTGCCTCGCCCCCAAGCGCATCGGGTAACCCAAGAGGCGTAAACTGCCAAAAACCGCGCCGCCGGGGCGGCTCGGGGATCTGGCCGGCCAGCAACGGGCCCTCCCAATCGCCCGGAACCGCTTCGGAAGGTATCAGGCGGGCGATGCGACCTTCACGTCGGCCACTGTCGCTTCGATATGATCGATGAGATTGTCCGGGAGTTTCAGGCGCCCGGCAAGCAGGTCAAGGTAGCCGCGCTCGGCCCGTGTCTTCGGATCGATAGCCAGGCGCGAGGCGGTATAGAGCTCGACCTTCTGCGCATCGGTAACCGCTGCCGCGACCAGTCCGTCCACATCGACAGGCGAAGTCAGCTCCTTCTTGAGGAACTCCTGCGTATCGCTGTTGATGCCGGAGAGTGACAGTTTCTCGATGATGCGCGCCTTTTCGGTCTCGTCCACCATGCCATCGGCACGGGCTGCTGCGATCATGGCGCGTACCAAAACCAGCGCAAACTCATGTTCGCCCTGTGGCGCGGTTTCGGGACGGAAGCTGGAATCCTCCGGCGGCGGCGCCAGCTCGCCGGTGGAAGCTTGCGTTGCTTCAGCGGGAGCCTTGCCCGACTGGTAGTTCTGATAAGCCTTGTAGGCGAGCCCGGCGACCGCAGCGAGACCGCCGAGTTTCAGAGCACTGCCAGCCACCTCGCGGCCAGTGCCGGTGCCAAGAAGAATTGCAGCGAGCGCACCAGTGGCGAGCGGATTGTCCTTGGCAAGTTGCGTCGCCTTGCCGGCTGTATCGCGAACCGATGTTCCGACTCCCGGAACATTGCTTCCCAGGAAATCATCGAGAATCTTCTTCGGATCAAGCATGCGTCTCTCCTCATGGCTGCATGAATTGGCTCCGCTTAGTTAGGACCCGGTTCATGGCATTGCAATGACAGCGGGGCGATTGTAGCAAGTTTGGGGTAATCGCGGCTTTGAGAATTCAGCCTGACGAGGCAGCTGGTGTGGGCTTCGAGAACCGGAGCGCAGCGTACATAAAGTACGTGAGCACCGGAAGCGCAGAAAGCCGCATCAGATGTCCGTCAGGGTGGATTCTTCAGGAACCTATGTGAGCCTTCTCGCCCCGCTCCCTGGCGAGCCGCACCTGCTTCTGCCGCTCGGCAAAACGGGCACGGTCTTCGTCCGTGCGCTCGTGGTAGCAATTCGGACAGGAGACGCCCTCTTCGAATAGCGGCGAGAGTTTGTCCTCCGGCGCAATAGGATTGCGGCACGCGTGGCAAAGTTCTGCCTCGCCCTCGATGAGACCATGGCCAACAGATACTCGCTCGTCAAAGACGAAGCATTCGCCCTCCCAGCGGCTTTCCTCGGCGGGCACATCCTCGAGATATTTGAGAATACCGCCCTTCAGATGAAACACGTCGTCGAAACCGAGGCCCTTGACATAGGCCGTCGCCTTTTCGCAGCGAATACCGCCAGTGCAGAACATGGCGATCTTCTTGCCTTCCAGTTCCTCGCGGTGGCTCTCCACCCATTGCGGAAACTCGCGAAACGTCTTGGTCTGCGGATCGAGGGCGCCTTGAAACGTCCCTATCGCCGTCTCGTAATCGTTGCGCGTGTCGATGACGATCGTGTCCGGATCGGAGATCAGTGCATTCCAGTCTGTGGCGGGCACATAGGTCCCTACGCTTTGCAGCGGGTCGATATCATCGACGCCCATGGTGACGATTTCCTTTTTCAGCCGCACCTTCATGCGTTTGAAAGGCATCTCGCTCGCGTGTGAATACTTCAGTTCCATGCCGGCAATGGCCGGCTCGGCCTCGAGGAAATCAATGAGCATCTTGATCGCCGCAGACGTTCCGGCGACAGTGCCGTTGATACCCTCTGCGGCCAAGAGCAGTGTACCCTTGATCCCCTGCCCGCAGCAAAGCTTCGCCAGCGGCTCCTGCAGCGACTGATAGTGATCCAGCCGGGCAAAGCGATAGAGTGCTGCCACCGTAAAGGGCATGTTTGAGGTATGGTCTGTCATGATCGCATCCAACTACTGCGCCAAAGCGTCAAATTCAAGGGTTTTGCGAGGAGACAGTAAGTTGCGCATCCATTATGCCAGATCCAGGAAATCCAAGGTAGACAAACCGGATGCACACTACTAAATCGATTGAAGTTCCAGCCAGCGGAGAATTGAGATGACCCAGAAGACCGATCTGCTCTTACCCGTCCTCAAGGGCCAGCCGGTTATTCCGGTCATTCTTATCCAGAATCTCGCCGATGCCGTTCCATTGGCACGGGCGCTTGCCAAGGGCGGCCTGCCGGCAATCGAGATCACGCTGCGCACTGCCGCGGCCCTCGATGCCATCCGTGCCGTCGCCAATGAAGTGCCGGAGGCCATCGTCGGCGCAGGAACCATTCTCAATGCCCGTCAGTATGACGAGGCCGTCAACGCAGGTTCCCGCTTCATCGTCAGTCCCGGGGCGACGCCGCAGCTTATTGAAGCTGCGCGCGACAGCAAGGTACCGCTGCTTCCCGGCGCCATCACGCCGGGCGAGATCATGGCCTTGCGTGAAGAAGGCTACACGATGCTGAAGTTTTTCCCTGCCGAACAGGCCGGCGGCGCAGCTTTCCTGAAATCCTTGTCGTCACCGTTGGCCGGCACGCTGTTCTGCCCGACCGGCGGCGTCAGCATCGCCAACGCCAAAACCTACCTCAACCTGCCGAATGTCGTCTGTGTGGGTGGATCATGGGTCGCCCCGGAAGAACTGGTAAAGGCCGGAAAGTGGGACGAGATCACGAAGCTCGCAGCCGAGGCAGTCAAGCTCGCTGGCTAAGAACCCATTCTCCATGCGCTCGCCTTGCTAGACAGGATATTACCGGCTATATTACTGGCAATAGTGGATAGCGAGGTTGTATGAACAATTCGCAAAAGCGTGCCATCAAGAACTATCGCGACAGGTTGAGTGAACGAGGCCTGTCGCGATTCGAAGTGTTGGGCCGGAATGCCGATCGCGACCTCATTCGTACCTTGGCCAGGAAACTGGCTGATGCGGGCCCGGATGCCGTTCGAATTCGAGCAGCGTTAAGCCAAACTGTCGCTGATGCTCTGCCTAAAAGAGGGAATATTTTGGCAGCCCTGCGCCGTTCGCCGCTTGCTAATTCGGAACTGGATTTGATTAGGACCAAGGAGACCGGTCGAAGGGTCGATTTGTGACGCGTTACCTACTGGACACCAATATCATCAGCAATGCGACCAAGCCGATTCCATCGGAATCGCTTATGGTTTGGATGGCCGATCAACTCGATGAGGACCTGTTTATATCGTCACTGACTATTGCCGAGATTCAGCGCGGGATACTTGAAAAGCCAACCGGGCGAAAGCGTGACGAACTCGAAGCCTGGTTCTCCGGACCGGATGGCCCATCGGCCCTCTTCGCAGGAAGGATTCTTGCTTTTGACGAGACGGCTGCATTAACGTGGGCGCGGCTCATGGCCGAAGGAACACGCAAGGGCAAACTTCGCAGTGCTCTGGATACGATTATCGCGGCAACTGCTTTAGTAAATAATTGTATTGTCGTTACCGACAACGAAAAAGATTTCAACGATATAGCCATCGTCAACCCGCTTTAGCTATAGCGCCTCATCCTTACGATCCGTGCGTCGGACTGAACTTGGCGATCTGCAGGAACGTAACCGCCTTGCCAGTAAACTTGTTGGCGTTGGCGACCGGCAGGCTCTGCTGGAAGCCGGCCGTATAGACCGTCGTCGGGGCCATTCGCATTTCTGCATTGCGCAGGACCGCCGGTGTCACTGCCGGCGCCGTCTGCGCGACCTGCTCGGTCGAGAGAGCGCGGTCCGGAACGTTCGAGGAAACCTGAATCGCCATCGGAGCCTGGCCCTGTGCGGCCTGCTTGCGCGGTTTTGCGCCCTTGGCCGTCGTGATCACACCATTATTAAGCGCGGCAACCGGATCACCCGAGGCCTGAGCGTCGAGCATGGTCCGGCGCAGTGATGGCTGCGTTTCAATCGACGCCATCTGCGTATTCTGTTGTGCAACCGGTTTCACACGCCCACCAGTCGTTCCCGGCAATGTCGGCATCTCGGGCGTCGGCTGCGAAGCGGAAACAACATTTCCATGCTCGCTGTCGGCCTGCTTGATAAGCGCCTGCAGATCATCCTCCGGAGCCGGAATAACCTCTTCTTCTGCCGCCGCGGTCGCCTGAATCGCTTCGGTGACCGGACGCTGGTCGGGCACGAGCGACGCGACCATCATGTCATTGCGCTTGGGCTTGTCGAAGGGTACCGGCACGAGCGCATTGGCCATTTCGGGCTGCGCCGTATCGGCGCTCGCATTGTTAGGATTGGCGGCAATCATCTCACGGATGGCGCTGGCGCTGTCCTGCGGCTGCGGTCGTGGCATCGGCAGGGCGGCGATGACAGTCGATTGATCCTCGGCAAGCGCATTAAGCGTTGACGGTTCTCCTGGTGCCGGCGTCGGCGAATAGTCAGGACGGCGCAGCGGCACGGGAACCGCAAAGGCCAGGGCCCGACCGTCTTCCGGCGATGTCGCAAGTGGCGCGTCAGGTCGCGGCGCGGTCAAAGGCGCAGGTGCACCGCGTACCGGCAGGTCCGGAGCGATCTGCTGCTGTTCAGGTTGAGGCTGGTCACGCGTTGCGACAGCCGGGGCGGCTGGTGCGGCGGTCTCGCCACCATCCGCGTCTTCAGCTATCGCGGCTGGTTTGGTCGAAAGCGTCTTCGAAGGCTTGGAAGCAGTAGCGACAGCAGTTGTGCTCTCGCTGGTATCCTCTTCCTCATCGGCGCCACCGCCAAAGATCATGCCAAACAGCGTCTTGCCACTGCGTCTCGAATTGGAAGCACTCGCGACCTGAATTGCACTGCCACCATTGCGCCTGCGGGATTCGTAGGCAGCGACTGCCTGGTCATAGCCGGGTAACGGCTTGCCATCGGAGGGAATATGCATGGTCTTGCCGTCCGGGAACACGGCCAGCAGTTCCCTGCGGCTCATGCGCGGCCAGTGACGGACGTTGCCGACATCGGTATGGATGAAAGGAGAGCCTGAGGTCGGATAGTAGCCAACGCCGCCAGCCTGGAATTTCATCGCTGTAACGCGAAGTGTGGAAAGCTTCACACCCGGCAGATACCAGTCCATGGCCTTGCCCAGCATGTGCTGGCTTGTCTTCGCCACACCGCGCGAACGGGAACGCAGCATGGAATTTGTGGTAGGAGAGCGATAGGCAGATACCACATTGATGTAGTCCCTGCCGCCGGCGTTCTGATAAATCTGCCAGACAAGGTCGAAGAGGCGGGGGTCCATCTTCGTCGGCTCGTTGCGGCGCCAGTCACGCAGGAACTTGTTGAGCTTGTTCAGCCCATCCTGCTGGTATCGGCCATTTCTCTTGAACGTGATCTCGGCACGCTCTTTGGTGTGGATGAAATAAAGCCTGAGAGTCCTCGTCTCGGCGGAAGCCTGCGCGGATGCAAACAACATCGGCACAAAGACCATGAGGAACACAAACCAGCCGGCGCGCATAATAGAACTCGCCCACGATCTGTTGTTCTGTGCATGAATCATGTTTGACAATTTCGTCCCCAACCTTGACCGTCTTTTCCAACCCCCGAATAGCTGGATTGTCCGATTTAATGGTTAATGGTCGCTTTACTGAAGAACAAATACGTTGAGAGCATGGCAAAAAGGCATATCGAATCCAGTGTTTTGTGACATGGTCAACGGGTTGTTAACAGCAGGATTAAGGCTTTTTATCAAATGAATCCACCCCTCAAAAGTCTAAAAGTTGCTACAAAGTGGGACAAGCAAGACGGAACTGGATCAATTGCCAACCGACTCTTAAGGTTTAGCTCCTTTATCGAGGGCCTCTGATTCGCCCTCCAAACGTCAATACTCTGGTGCCAAAATGCGTTCAAAAATCAATAAATACTCGCTTGATAAGGTGGTCACGGCTCCCTCCAAATCGGGTAGCACAGCTGCCGTGAAAGCCGATCAGGCAGCGCTCGGCCTCCTGCCCGAATGGAACCTCGCCGATCTCTACCCATCCACCGAAAGCAGCGAGCTCAAGGCCGATCTCGAAAAAGCCGACGAACTGGCCGTCGAATTCGAAAAGCGCTGGAAGGGTAATCTTGCCGCCGAGGCGGCCAAACCGAAAGGCGGAGAGTTCGCCCGATCGATCCGGGAATTCGAAGCGCTGGAAGAACTGATCGGCAAAATCGTCTCCTTCGCCGGCCTGGTCTATGCCGGCGATACGTCCGACCCCAAGCGCGCCAAACTTTACGGCGATATCCAGCAGAAGATGACCGATGCGAGCACGCATCTTATTTTCTACAGCCTGGAACTCAACCGCATCGATGATGCGATCATCGAAACAGCCATGGCCGACAATCCGGCCATCGCCCACTATCGCCCATGGTTGGTAGACCTGCGCAAGGACAAGCCTTACCAGCTCGATGACAAGATCGAGCAGCTTTTCCACGAAAAGTCGATCACCGGGCGCGGCGCTTGGAACCGTCTGTTCGACGAGACCATGACGGCGCTGCGCTTTGAAGTGAATGGCGAGGAACTGCCGCTCGAACCGACCTTGAACCTCTTGCAGGATGCAGATGCATCCCTGCGCAAAGCCGGTTTTGAAGCACTGGCCAAGACCTTCAAGGAGAACCTCCGAGTTTTCACGCTCATCACCAATACGTTGGCCAAGGACAAGGAAATCTCCGATCGCTGGCGTGGCTTTGAGGACATCGCCGACAGCCGCCATCTGGCCAATCGCGTCGAGCGCGAGGTGGTCGACGCACTCTCCGAAGCCGTGCAGGCCGCCTATCCGCGCCTGTCGCATCGATATTATGCGCTCAAGGCCAAATGGCTTGGCCTCGATTACCTGAATAATTGGGACCGCAATGCCCCCCTGCCCGAAACGCCGCAGGCAATCATTCCATGGACGGAGGCGCGCGAAACCGTGCTTTCCGCCTATAATGGCTTTGCGCCGGAAATGGCCGACATCGCCAAGGCTTTCTTCGACAAAAACTGGATCGATGCGCCGACGCGCCCCGGCAAGTCGCCGGGCGCTTTCGCCCATCCGACTGTTCCCTCGGTTCACCCCTACGTGCTACTGAACTACATGGGCAAGCCCCGTGATGTGATGACCCTCGCGCACGAACTTGGCCACGGCGTACATCAGGTGCTTGCCGGCGATCAGGGCGCCCTCATGGCTTCAACACCGCTGACCCTCGCTGAAACGGCTTCCGTCTTCGGCGAAATGCTGACCTTCCGTTCGTTGCTTGAAAAGACCGGCGACAAGCGCGAACGCAAGGCCATGCTGGCGCAAAAGGCCGAAGACATGATCAACACGGTCGTACGCCAGATCGCATTCTACCAGTTCGAGCGGCGCGTTCACGCCGAGCGTAACAACGGCGAACTCACTTCGGACCGGATCGGCGAGATCTGGCTGGATGTGCAGAAGGAAAGTCTCGGACCGGCGGTGCATTTCGGTGCGGGCTACGAAACCTTCTGGACCTATATTCCGCACTTCATCCACTCGCCCTTCTATGTCTATGCCTACGCCTTCGGCGACTGCCTGGTGAACTCGCTCTACGCGGTCTATCAAAACGCCGAAGCGGGCTTTCAGGAGAAATATTTCGACATGTTGAGGGCTGGCGGCACCAAGCACCATTCCGAATTGCTTGCGCCTTTCGGCCTTGACGCGACAGACCCTGCCTTCTGGCAAAAGGGCCTTTCGGTAATCGAGGGTATTATCGACGAGCTGGAGGCGATGGACGCCGTACAATGACGACCTCTGCCCCCGTGCACACGCCCTATGATGGCTCGGCGCAACCCTTCACGATAGGGTTGCAGCAGCTCGACCTGAACGACTGGATCGAGATCGACAGCAATCTTCTCGCCTATCTCGCCGAGAAAGAACGGCTTTTCGGGCTTTACGGCGACAGGATCTTTGTGGAAGAACCGGGCACCGAGGATGCCCAAAAAGAAGTGCTGCAACTTCTCAGCACCCACCTCGTCGAGCACTATCCTGAGATCTATTCCAGCGACGGCGAGAACGTAAAAATTGCGGGTTGGAACGAACTCATATCGCTCGGCGAAACCGACATCCCCCGCCTGCATCGCGCCGCCAGCCTTGTTCAGGAAGATCTTGTGTTGATGCACAAGGACGAGACGCGCGGCTGGCATCTCGCCGCCGCGTCGTTGTCGTTTCCGTCCTCCTGGACGCTTCTGGAAAAGTTCGGCCGCTCCATGGACGATATCCACGCTCCTGTGCCCGATTTTGGCGCAGGCACCCGCAATGCCGGGCTGATCACCCGCATGTTCGACAATCTGCGCCCGGATCGCTCGGTTCAGCGGATGAACTGGTCGCTGCAGCCCGACGGTAATCTCTATCATCCGCTCGCCAGCCACCAGAAGGGCGCGCGCTACACCGACGAAGACATTGCAGCGCAAAGCTACGTTCGCGTCGAGCGGCAGACGCTGCGCAAACTTCCCGTATCGGGCGATATTCTTTTCACTATCCGCATTTATCTCGATCCTATAAGTGCCCTGAAGAAACACCCCGAATGTCGCAATTTAGCGGAAGCTTTTGCGCGCCAGCTCGAAGCGCTAAATCCGGCGCAACTGCACTACAAAGGTATTATGACAATCCGCGACCGGCTTATCGACGCGCTGGAACGCCTATAGCCGCGTTTTAATTAACAGTAGTTCGGAATTTCACCATAAAAGAGCAACTGGTTGTTTGCTCTTTGTCATGACTATGCTCTATGGTTTCTTTGAGGTGGCAATTTAGCCGCTGCCCTCATTGATGGAGATCAAAATTAGGAGCAACAAAAAAATGGCGAAGGCTCAATGGCCTGTACATGGAGAAATTACCGGTCCGATCGTGATGATTGGTTTCGGGTCCATCGGACGGGGTACCCTGCCCCTGATCGAACGCCACTTCAAATACGATAAATCCCGCCTGATCGTCATCGATCCCAGCGATGCCAACAAGAAACTGCTCGACGAGCGCGGCATCCGCTTCATTCAGGAAGCCGTTACCAAAGAAAATTACAAGACGCTGCTCAAGCCGCTTCTAACCGGGGGCGGCGGACAAGGCTTCTGCGTCAATCTTTCCGTCGATACATCGTCGGTCGATATTCTGCGCCTGTGCCGCAAAGTCGGCGCGCTCTATATCGATACGGTCATAGAGCCTTGGCCGGGCTTCTATTATGCCAACGACCTCGACAACGCCGACCGCACCAATTATGCGCTGCGCCAGACACTGCTTGCCGAAAAGAACAAACATCCCGGTGGTCCGACCGCTGTTTCCTGCTGTGGCGCCAATCCCGGCATGGTCTCGTGGTTCGTCAAGCAGGCCGTGCTTGACCTTGCCAGAGACCTGAACGTCGATCACAAGGAACCCGCCCGCACGGATCGCGAGAGCTGGGCCCACCTGATGGACAAGATCGGCGTCAAGGGCATCCATATTGCCGAGCGCGATACGCAGCGCGCCGGCGAGCCGAAACCCTTCGGTGCCTTCTGGAACACGTGGTCGGTCGAAGGTTTTATTTCCGAAGGCCTGCAACCGGCCGAGCTCGGCTGGGGCACCCATGAAAAGTGGATGCCGAAGAATGCCCGCAAGCAGAAGAAGGGCAACAAGGCCGCGATCTTTCTCGAGCAGCCCGGCGCCGATACCCGCATCCGCACCTGGTGCCCGACAGAAGGCGCACAGTTCGGCCTGCTGGTCACGCACAATGAGGCAATCTCGATCGCGGATTTCTTCACGGTGTTGGACAAGAAGGGCAAGGCCGCCTACCGGCCCACCTGCCACTACGCCTATCACCCTGCAAACGTGGCGACACTCTCCCTCGACGAAATGTTCGGCGCAGCAGGCCAACCTCAGGCGATCCAGCACGTACTCGACGAATCCGAGATCGTCGACGGCGCGGATGAACTAGGCGTGCTGCTCTATGGCCACGACAAGAATGCCTATTGGTATGGTTCGCAGCTGACGATCGAGGAAGCACGCAAGCTTGCTCCCTATCAGAACGCGACAGGTCTCCAGGTCTCGTCTGCGGTCATGGCAGGCATGGTCTGGGCGCTGGAAAATCCCGATGCCGGCATCGTCGAGACCGACGAGATGGATTTCCGCCGCTGCCTTGAAGTCCAGAAACCCTATCTCGGCCCGCTCAAGGGACACTATACAGACTGGACTCCCCTGGAGAACCGCCCGGGCCTGTTCAAGGAAAACCTGGATCTCGACGATCCCTGGCAGTTCCGCAACATCCTGGTGCGGTAATAGTAGCAGCGATGAGCTACACAAGGAAACGGCAGCCCTTCGACTGCCGTTTTCATTTCAGCCATTTCACCATCGGCTGAGCGCTCATCCCGGCCCACAATTCCGGATCTCCACTATCCTCATATCCGTGGGCCAGATAGAATCGATGAGCTGTTTGAGTGCTCGACAGGAAGCTCTTTTTGTTTCCTTGCGCACCAACGTAAACCTCGAGATATTGCATCAGCTCCAGACTGACACCCTGAAACCGGGCATCGGGTGAAACATAGTTCAGCAGAATTTCCCCCTTGGCAGATGCAGACCCTACGCCAAGAATTTCGCCCGCGCGTTCGGCGACAAGCACTTTCTGGTCGGCTGATTCAATCCACGCGTGGACATTTTCGACCGTCTTGTTGGCGAGCCACTGAGCGAGCGCCGACTGATCCCCTTCGTGATCGGCGATACATAGCTCCAAGATCGACCGTCGCAGTACTATACATGCCCGTTCCGTATCAGACACTGTTGCAACCCGCACAAGCATAGACTTCCCTCTAGATTCCCACACCTACCCGCGCACCAGGCATTCCAACAGACATTAGCCGGTAGAGCAAACACCCTGTCGTTCGAATTTACAATTAAACTTATGTCTTGTTTTTGCTTGATTTTCACGGCATTTAAAGAGCGAGATCCATTGGGAGATTGTCTGGATGAAACGCTTTTCGGTTGCCACCGGCACAGCAACACTGGCTCTGATCCTCTCCGGCTGCATGAGCGGCGGGGTTCAGGAGGGCGGTCCTGCGCAGACGACGCGTCCAACCGACGCCGTGCAGGGTCAATGGTTCGACACGTCGGGCGTTGCTTTCTCCAATTTCAATAACGGGGCGTTCGAAACGCGCGCCAACGATACCAAGGAAAAGCTGGCCGAGGGCAATTATCGTTTCGCCTCTGCCAATCTGATCGAGATCAACCTGCGTTCGCTCGCCCGTGGAACCCAGTCCAAGGTCAATTGCGCCCTCGTTAACGCTGCTCAGCTTAATTGCACGTCGTCATCGGGTCAGCAATTCTCGCTAACGCGCCGCTCCCCGCAAGTGGGTTAGGACATGTTTTTCCCGTCGATCAAATCCGAACTGATGCTGATCAAGTGGATGATGGGGTTCGTTCTCGCGTTTCAAATTGGCATCTTCGCCAAATTATTCATGTCCTAGAATACGGCCTGGCATTTTTGGATCAGAAAATACGGTTTCTGATACGGTCGTTCTGTGCTTGTCATATCTTCTTGACGCACGAAAAATAGGATTGAGATACTAGGTTACCCTGATCGACGAACTGCGGAGCTTTCCATGTCCAGAATTCTCGCCAGAATATTGCTAGCCACATCAGCCCTCGGCATGACAGCGGGCACGGCGATGGCCGATTACACCCTGAATATCCTGCACATCAACGATCAGCATTCGCGCATCGAGCCGATCAACAAATATGATTCCACCTGTTCGGCCGAAGAAGAGAGCAAGAACGAGTGTTTCGGCGGCATTGCCCGCGTCAAGGCCAAGATCGATGAGCGTCGCGCCGTCCTGTCCAGGGATGGCGGCAATGTCATCGTGCTTGATGCAGGCGACGAGTTCCAGGGTTCGCTGTTCTATACGACCTACAAGGGCGATGACACGGCCGAGTTCATGAACGGCATCGGCTTCGATGTCATGGCGCTCGGCAATCACGAATTCGACGATACGCCGGTCACGTTGGCCAAGTTCCTCGACAAGGTCAAAGTGCCAGTCATTTCCAGCAATACGGAAGCTGCGGCGGATTCGCCAATCGCCGGCAAATACAAGCCCTATATCATCAAGGAAATCGGCGGCCAGAAGATCGGCATCATCTCGGCTCTCACCACCGATACGGCAGAAATCTCCAGCCCCGGCCCGGGCGTCAAATTTGCCGATGAAATCGAAACTTTGAGAAAACAGGCGGAGGCGCTGAAGGCCGAAGGGGTCAACAAGATCATTGCGCTCAACCATGATGGCTATCTGAAGGACAAGGAGATCGCGGCCAAGGTCGATGGCATCGATGTGATCGTTGGCGGCCACAGCCATACCCTGTTGTCCAACACGGATCCGGAAGCGCTTGGCCCCTACCCGACACTGGTCAAGAATCCTTCCGGCCGCGATGTACCCATCGTCCAGGCGAAATCCTATTCGAAATACCTCGGCGAACTCAAAGTTACCTTTGACGATGATGGCAATGTGACGAAGAGCGAGGGCGCGCCGATCCTGCTCGATTCCTCCGTCACCCCGGACCCGGCCTTCGTTGCCCGCGTCAAGGAACTTGCCAAGCCTCTCGAAGAACTGAAGTCTCGCAAGGTAGGCGAATCCACCGGCGTCATCGAAGCGGCGCGCGAGGTTTGCCGCTTCAAGGAATGCAGCATGGGCGATGCTGTCGCCGATGCCATGCTGGACCGCGTCAAGGGGCAAGGCGTCACCATCGCCATCATCAATGGCGGCGGTCTACGCGCTTCGATCGATGCGGGCGACGTCACCATGGGCGAGGTGCTGACGGTACTGCCGTTTCAGAACACCCTCGCGACGTTTCAGCTGCGCGGTTCCGATGTCGTCGCGGCGCTGGAAAATGGCGTGAGCCAGATCGATCAGGGCGCCGGACGCTTCCCGCAGGTCGCAGGGTTGAAATATGCCTTCGACGTTTCGAAACCTGTGGGCAGCCGCATATCCGGTGTTCAAGTGATGCAGGGTGAAAACTGGCGACCGATCGATGTCGAGGCCACCTATGGCGTGGTCTCCAACAATTACATGCGCGCGGGCGGCGACGGCTACAAGATATTCTCGACGAACGCCGTCAACGCTTACGATTACGGTCCGGGTCTCGAACTCGTCCTTGCCGATTATCTGGCCAAGCATACACCGTATAAGCCCTACACCGACGGCCGTATTACAGTTCTGGCACCCGGCGCTTCGGCTGAAGCCAAATCTTCGGAACCCGCAACAGCTCCAAAGACTCCGGAAGCCGCCAAGCCTGCTGAAACAGAGGCTGCCGTGTCTGCAGCCAACCACCATCCTGATTCCTATACGATCAAGCGCGGCGACAATTTCTGGGACATTGCCGAAGAAGTCTATGGCAAGGGCATCGAATGGAAGAAACTCGCCGAAGCCAATCCGGACATGAAGGCAATGAAGCTGCCGATCGGCGCCCAAATGAAAGTACCGGCGATTTAGACCCGCTAGTTCACGCCACAACCATGCCGCCTATTTCCCCCCTTGGGAGGGCCGAAGGCGCAGGCGAGACCCGTGGCTCGCCTGCGTACCCTTCGCTCAGGCGTTGGCCACGACCGGAACTGTATCAACCACCTTGCGCATCAACACGTAATGCACGGCACCGCCCGCCAAGGCACCGAGCAGCCAGCCCCAATCGCCGCCATTGGGAATCATGCCGGTGGCACCAAGCACCGAAAGCCCGATCGAGAATACACTGGAGATCGCCAGGGCGATCAGCGCCCTGCTGTTCCAGCCTCCGTCGAAATAAAGCGAGCCTTCCGGAGACATGGTATAGAGGTCCTCGAGCACGACCTGCTGCCGCTTCACCAAGTAATAATCGGCAATCATGATGCCGAAGATCGGACCGAGCACCGCGCCGAAAATGCTGACGAAAATGGTGATCGCTTGCGGGCTGGATACGAATAGCCAGGGGCAGACCAGCACCGAAAGGATCGATGTAATCAGTCCCCCCAGCCGAAAGTTGATCTTCTCGGGAAAGAGATTGGCGATGTCGTAGGCCGGCGAGACAAAATTGGCGACGATGTTGATGCCCATTGTTGCGACGATGAAGGTAATCGAGCCAAGAATAACAACCCACGGATTGTTGATCCGCTCGACAATCGCCACTGGATCGAGAATCGCTTCGCCGAAGACCTGCACCGTTCCTGCAGTAACGATCACGACGATGATGGCGAACACGATGAAGTTTACCGGAAGCCCAAGGAAATTGCCGACCTTCATGGCCTTTTCGTCCCGCGAGAATCGGGAAAAGTCACCGAAGTTAAGCAGCAGGGCCGCAAAATATGCCACGATCAACATTGACGCATTCGCCATGTGGGTCAGCGATGAGCCCTCGGCCGGTGGTGCAAGCTGCAGCGAAAGACTGGAAAACCCGGTCTGCGAAAGGATCCACAGGGCGAGCGCGAACATCACCACATAGACGACAGGCCCGCAGAAATCGATGAATCTGCGGATCGATTCCATGCCTCGCAGAAAGATCAGAAGCTGGAATATCCACATGAACAGAAAGCTCATCCAGCCGAGCGTTGAAAGGCCGAATATGTCGTTGTGCGTATAATCCGCCGCCGCGGGGTAAAGCGTTATCGCCAATGCCTGCACGGCCTTGGAAGCAAAATAGGTCTGTACGCCGTACCAGACGATTCCGACGATGCCGCGCAAGACGGCAGCAAGGTTTGCGCCCATGACGCCAAAGGACATGCGCGCGGCGACCGGGAACGGAATTCCGTATTTCAGCGATGGCCTACCTATGAGGTTCATCAGGAAATAGACCGCTGTAATGCCGACGATCATCGAAATGAGCACTTCCCAGCCGGTCAATCCGAGGAAGAACAGGCTGGCGGCAAACGTATAGCCGCCGACCGAATGGACGTCCGACATCCACATGGCAAACAGGCTGAAGGCGCCCCAGGTGCGCCCTTCCGGTGCTGTGGGCGCCAGATCCTGGCTGTAAAGCTGCGGGTGGGCGCCGGTGATGACGAGGGTGGGGGGTGTCGCATGCGGACTGCTGGCCATGGAAATCGCTTCCTTCGTCTGATGAACAAGAACGAATAATTCAACGCAAGTTCTGTGCCAGTTGAAAGCGCTGTCGGTGAGCCGGCAAAGAAGTCAAAAGTGCTGTCCTTGTGCCTGCGAAATTGGCATGTTGCTGTTTTGATGACTTATTCTTGACCCACTCACTCAACATGCGGCCTTTCGCACTCTTGCAATCAGCTCCGTGCTGACTAGGTTCCACGCCAAGAAGTGGAGTTGGTGGATATGGCAATTTCTGGCGAGGAGTTGAAAGCGGTCACAAAGCCGGAAGACCATCCGCGCATCGAAACATCGAAGATCGGCGTTCTCCTTGTCAATCTCGGCACGCCGGACGGCACCGACAAGACGTCGATGCGGCGCTATCTGAAGGAATTTCTTTCGGACAAGCGCGTCATCGAGTGGCCTCGTGCCATCTGGCTGCCGGTTCTCTACGGCATTGTGCTCAACACCCGCCCGAAGAAATCCGGCGCCCTTTACGACAAGATCTGGAACCGGGAGCGCAATGAATCCCCCTTGCGCACCTATACCCGCTCGCAGGCTGAAAAGCTCGGTGCGGCGCTTGCTTCTCATCCCGAGATCATCGTCGATTGGGGTATGCGCTATGGCCAGCCTTCGATTGAGCAGACGTTGGAGCGGCTGGACAAACAAGGTTGCAAGCGCATCCTGATGTTCCCGCTCTATCCGCAATATTCAGCAACGACGACCGCAACGGTGAACGACAAGTTTTTCGAAGCGCTGATCAAGATGCGCTTCATGCCGGCAACGCGCACTGTCCCCTCCTATCAGGACGAAGCCGTCTATATCGATGCCCTCGCTACCTCCATCGAAAAGCACTACGCGACCCTCGATTTCGAACCGGAGGTGCTGATCGCCTCCTATCACGGCATTCCGCAGAGCTATTTCAAGCGCGGCGATCCCTACCCCTGCCATTGCTGGAAGACGACGCGGCTGTTGCGCGAACGTCTTGGTTGGGACGAAAGCAAACTAATCACCTGTTTCCAGTCGCGTTTCGGCCCGGAAGAATGGATGCAGCCCTACGCGGACAAGACATTGGAGAAACTCGCCAAAGAAGGCGTCAAATCCGTTGCTGTCTTCAACCCGGGTTTCGTTTCGGATTGTCTGGAAACGCTCGAGGAAATAGCGGTCGCAGGCGCCGAAATCTTCCATCACAATGGCGGCGTCAACTTCACCCATATCCCCTGCCTCAACGACAGCGATGAAGGCATGAAGGTCATCGAGACGCTTGTTCGCCGCGAACTGCAGGGCTGGGTCTGATACGAGACCGAACCTGACAAGCAATCAGTTCGTCAACACCTGGATCAACTTTACGCATCAACCTTTCAAATAGCCTGATTGCCGACGTCGCTGTTGTGCGTGGTTCGACAAGCTCACCATGAGGGAGGTGTGTGATTGGTAAGGTTAAGGGCTTGCTGACGCCGGCGAGTGGTTTGCAATCAACCAACCTCCCTCATGGTGAGCTTGTCGAACCACGCACAACTCCTTGGTTACAAATTACAGCAACGCCGCCCAAACCAACCTCCAAAACATTGCTTCCGCAAACCCTCGCGAGAATCACAACGATCGTCTATCGTGCGCTTACCGGCGGATTTTGACTATTGACGCTGCCCATAAGGTCAGCCAGGGGAGGCCATAAATGAGCGGTTTTGACTTCACGATACCCGTACTTGTCGTTCTTGTGCTTGTGGTTCTGTTTGCGGGCGTCAAGACCGTGCCGCAGGGCTACAACTATACGATCGAACGCTTCGGCAAATACACGCGCACTCTTGCGCCCGGCCTCAATCTCATCGTGCCGTTCTTCGATCGTATCGGCGCCAAGCTGAACATGATGGAGCAGGTGCTGAACGTTCCGACCCAGGAAGTCATCACCAAGGACAATGCGAACATCGCGGTCGATGGTATCGCCTTCTACCAGATCCTCAATGCGCCGCAGGCGGCCTATCAGGTCAGCGGGCTGCAGAATGCCATTCTGAACCTGACCATGACCAATATCCGTACCGTCATGGGCTCGATGGTTCTCGACGAACTTCTGTCGAACCGCGATACGATCAATGACCGCTTGCTGAGGGTCGTGGACGAAGCCGCGCATTCCTGGGGCATCAAGATGACCCGCGTCGAGATCAAGGATATCAATCCGCCTCAGGACCTGCTCGATTCGATGGGCCGCCAGATGAAGGCGGAGCGCGACAAACGCGCCGTCGTTCTTGAAGCGGAAGGCACAAGGGCGGCGCAGATCCTGCGCGCCGAAGGTCTGAAGCAGGCGCAGATCCTCGAAGCCGAGGGCAAGCGCGAAGCCGCCTATCGTGAAGCCGAGGGCCGCGAGCGCCTGGCCGAGGCCGAAGCCAAGGCGACGGAATTCGTTTCTGCAGCTATCAGCGGCGGCAACGTGCAGGCGCTCAACTATTTCGTGGCACAGAAATACACCGAAGCATTTGGCAAGTTCGCGACCAGCCCCAACCAGAAGGTCATCCTGATGCCGATGGAGGCGTCCGCTCTCATCGGCTCGCTCGGCGGTATCGGTGCGATTGCCCGTGAGGTGTTTGGCGACAACGCTGCGACAAACCCCACCACCCCGTCGACACCACCCGCACGCGGCCGCAGCGTTCCGGGCACTGGCTCAAATTCGTGAACTTGGCGAGAGGAGGCGCTTAGATGCTGGAACGCCTGTTTTCCGAGCTTGGACCCTGGAATTGGATCGTTCTCGGCCTTATCCTGATGATTTTCGAAGTGGCAGCGCCAGGAATATTCTTCCTGTGGTTCGGTATCGCCGCGCTCATCGTTGGCGGTATCGCCATCCTGTTGGGCGATGCCTCCTGGATGCATTGGCAGATTCAGGTCATCCTGTTCCTGATCCTCTCCGTTATCGCCGTCTTTATCGGCCGCAGGCTGATCGGCGCAACGGATGTGGAATCGGACGAACCGCTGCTCAACCGGCGCGGCGAGCAGCTGATTGGCCAAGTGGTGACGCTGGAAGAGGCGACGATCAACGGCCGTGGCCGGGCCCGCGTCGGCGATAGCCTGTGGCGCGTAACCGGGCCCGATCTTGCAGCGGGAACGCGCGTGCGTATCACTGGCATCGATCGCGGGACGCTGGTGGTTGAGGCGGCGGCCTGAATGGCCACGGCAACGTTGATACTTAAGCTGCCCCTATCCTGAGCAAATCATGGAAATGCACGATCCCGACCGGCACATTCTTTTCGGTCACGATCAGCGCGCCGATATTGTGATCGTTGAGTAGCGCCAGTGCCGCGCTTGCCAGCATCGTCGGCGGCACGGTCTTGGGTTGCCGCGTCATGATCTCATCGACGGTCATCGTCGCCAGATTACGGTGCAGATTGCGTGAAAGGTCGCCATCGGTGATGATTCCGGCGAGTGTACCCTCGTCGTCGAGCACGGCGACACAGCCAAAGCGCTTGTCTGCCAGCACCTTCATCGCCTCGGGCATCGGCATGCCGAGCGGCACCAGCGGCAGCTGATCACCGCGATGCATGATCTCGCGCACATGCGTGAGGCTTGCGCCGAGCGATCCGCCCGGGTGGAATGTCTTGAAATCGCCCGCCGTGAAGCCGCGCGCTTCCAGCAGCGCCACTGCAACCGCATCACCCATGGCAAGCTGCATCAGCGTCGAAGTCGTCGGTGCCAGGCCATGCGGACAGGCTTCCGTCACCCGCGGCATCAGGAGCACCACGTCGGCAGCGGTCGCCAGCGCAGAATTCTCGCCGGCGGTCACCGCGATCAGGGGAATGCGGAAGCGCCGCGAATAGCTGACGATACCTTTGAGCTCTGCCGTGTCTCCAGACCACGAAATGGCGAGAATGGCATCGTCGACCGCAATCATGCCGAGATCGCCGTGATTGGCCTCGGAAGGGTGCACGAAGAAAGCCGGCGTGCCCGTCGAGGCGAAGGTCGCGGCTATTTTCGAGCCGATATGGCCGCTCTTGCCGACGCCGGTGACGATGATGCGTCCGCGCACTCCGGCGATCATTTCGATCGCCTTGCAAAAAGCTTCGGCCAAGGGACCTTCCAGCGCACTGCTCAGCGCGGCCAGTCCGTCCTTCTCGGTTGAAATCGTCCGCCTGGCCGAATCGACGGCTGCGGTTTTGTCCAGTTCGGTATCGTTTATTGCCTGCATGGCCGCAACCGTTAGCGCCTCCGCTCGCCGCTGTCCAATATTTGTTCGTCGCAGCACCATACAGCGGCACCGGTTAGAGACCGTTGGAAATTCGCTGCGGTGAGTCAGATGGCGTGGTTTTCGAGAACCGGAGCGTAGCGTACATAAAGTACGTGAGCACCGGAAGCGCAGAAAATCGCGTCAGATGACCGCCGCAGTAGAGTTTCAAGACGGGCTCTTAGCCAGTCGTTAACCATGGCTCTTTACCATCCTTAACGTTCGAACATTGGCCGTTGGCAAACCTATTGAAGCACATTTCTCAACCACGCTTGGAAGCACCGCCGTCGGGCGGCGGCTTCAGGACTGCAGTCAATGTCTGTCTGATGACAGCGTTGCTCGGCAGCACCGTGTTTGCTTTTCTCCCCCTGGCTCATGCCCAGCAAGCAACGCCATTACGCGGCACCCTGCAGGACAATGTTTTGCAGGCGCAGGCGCAAGACACTAATGATTCCAATGGCTCGCCAACGACCAATCCACCGAATGCCGCCCCTGCGCCAACGGATGGCGGCATACCCTCGCGACGCTACGAACCCGTCAGTCCGGGTGCGCTGCCACCCGATGATGACAATGGCAATCTCGGCCTGCTCGGCGTACCGCTGGACGATGGTTCGCCGCCCGCTGGCCCAGCGGATAATAGCGGCGGCCTGAACCCGGACTCTGCCGCCCTGCCCGGCAGCGAAACCGCACCTGTACCCGCTGCACGCCCGCTGCGTCTGCGACCCGGTGAGCGATCGCTGCTGGACGAAGAACGCGCCGATACATTCGATAACGGCCCGATCGAGCAGAACAGGGAAGCCAACCCGCCCGCTGGTCGCACCGATCGCGACAATCTTCCCGAACCGGCGCTCGAACGCCGTATCATCCGGCCCGATCCGGAACCGTTCGCGCCGCTCGGAATCAGGGCCGGTCTCGTGACCCTCCGCCCCTCGATCAGCACCGGCCTGCGCGCCACCACCAATGCTGACGGCAGCTCGGACGGCAGCGCTGCACTCTTGTCGGAGACGCGCCTGCGCGCCCGCGCCACCACGGATTGGGCACGCCACTCCGCCTGGCTCGATTTCGATGGCACCTATGACAAGACAATTTCGGGAGAGGAATATTCCGCCCCTAATGTCGGCCTGCGCGGCGGAATGCAGCTCGATCTTGGCGAACGCACCACCGTAAAGGGCGAGGTTGGCTACCGCTACCGGCAGGAAGATCCGAGCGCACCGACAACCATTATCGGAACGTCGAACCGGCCCGCCGTGCAGGAGCTCGATGGCAGTCTCGGTGTGCGCAAGGAGTTCGGCAAATTCTTCGCGGACGTGAAAGGCAATGTCGATCGTACCGTCTATGGCAACGCGGAATTCTCTGATGGCTCCGTCGTCAGCCAGAAGGATCGCAACAACACCTTTGCCAGCATCGCGCTGCGCGGTGGCTTCGAAATGTCCCCGGCCATCAAGCCTTTCGCCGAGGTTGAAATCGGCAAGTTGATGTATGATGAGAAGGAAGATTCGAACGGCTTCCAGCGTTCCGGCGTTCGCACCGGCCTGCGCGGCGGTGTCGAGGTCGACTTTGCCGAGAAGCTGGCGGGAGAATTCGCGCTTGGCTATCTGCGTCAGGGCATAGACGACGACCGGCTTTCGCCAGTGGATGGGCTAAGCATTGACGGCGCCCTCAAATGGTCACCGCAGCGCGGAACCGATGTGGATATCGGTCTCCTCACACGCGTCGAAGGAGCTACGGCACCCGGCGACAGCGGCTCGATTTTCTACGAGGGCACGGTCGGCATCAAGCGGCAGGCGCGCGCCAATCTCGATCTCAAGGCAACGCTGATTGCATCGCTGCGCGACAACAAGGACGGCTCGGGCTGGGACAAGGGCTTTGGCGCTGAAATCGGCGCCACCTACTGGTTCAATCGCTTCTTCGGCTTTGACATCAGCGCCCGGCATGAATTCACCCGCAGCGAAGTCGAATCGCGCCAGACCGATGAAACCAGCATTTTCATGGGCGTGACGCTGCAGCGGTAGGGATCGCGTTCCTTAAATCTTCCCACTTGGACGAATTATGTCAGAGTTGCCTCGGGATCGCGGTCGATTTCCGCGGCTAATTCCGTTGGAGTGTAAGCATCGCCTTGTTTTGAATGGCGAATTGCCGCGATCTCGAGCACTCCATCCTTGAATCTGGTTGTCAGAACATATGGTTTCACGACAATGCGCCGCGTTCCAAGTATGGCACCGCGAACTCCTAAGTCAGGGAATTCTGCCAATCTCTTCTGTAGATCACGCATTTTCCCTGTGATGTTCGCCGCTGCCGATGGGCTGTGTTCCGCGATATATGTTATCTCTTCCAGAAGCCAGCGCTCGGCTTGGGGCGAAAGCTTGATGCTTACCGGCTTCATCAGCCAAGCCTGCGAATTTCTCGTTTCCTTGCCGATGAGACTATCGCCTCGGCCTTGCCAAGAACTTCATCGAAATCAATGCCCTCGCCGTCATCCAGTGACTTGAGTCCGTCAGCTTCTTGAATGATTTCGGCACCCTCAGCGTCAAGGTATTGACGAAATGCACGCAGCATGAGCCACGTTCGATCCCGGTCTAAAGCGCGGGCAACGACTTCGAACTCTTCCAACATGTCATTAGGGACTCGAAGTGAAACTTGAGTTTTGTCCTGGGCTAACATCGCTGGTCCTTCCGTAAAACAACGTAAGACATTGTATCCCACCGCAATTCCTCATTCAACCCAGACTAAAGTCGGCTCCTTGCCAAAAATGAAGTTGTGCGTGGTTCGACAAGCTCACCATGAGGGAGGCTGGTGATTGCAGGGATAGCCGCCAACCTTGCCAAGCTTGAAATCTTGAACTCCTTGCAACCAACCGACCTCCCTCATGGTGAGCTTGTCGAACCACGCACAAGGGAAACTGTCCAAGAGTTTATTGGGACCGCTGAATAGACAAAATCTGCTCTAGACAACGGCTTCAATGAGAAACGGGCCGCGGCGCTTCAAGACGCTGTCCAGAACGTCGTCGAACTGTTCGCAGGTATCGACGCGAGCGGCCTCTACTCCCATCCCTTTTGCGATCGATACCCAATCCAGCGACGGTTGATCGAGATCAAGCATGCGCCGCGCATTCTCCCCGATTTTTCCAACCCCGACCTTCTGCATTTCCATATGCAGGACAGCATATGTGCGATTGGAAAAAATGATCGTGACGACGTCAAGATTTTCGCGGGCCTGTGTCCAAAGTCCCTGCAAGGTGTACATGGCGCTTCCATCCGCCTGCAGGTTAAAGACCTTCCTGTCCGGACAGGCTATTGCTGCGCCAGTCGTCAGGGGAATACCGATGCCTATCGCCCCACCTGTCGTCATGAGGAAATCGTGCGGGGCGGCATATGCAGACAGAGCAAAGAAGCGCCGGGCAGACGTGATCGCTTCGTCACAAACGATCGCATTCTCGGGTAGCTTTCGCGCCACCATCACGGCGATTGCGTCGTCGGTCAGCTCTCCGGTTGGAACCGGCTCGTCTGGCATCGCGCTTGACCGCAGCGGTGACTGCGTGCGTTTCACGCCCAGTTCATCACGAAGAGCTTCCAGCGCGCCTTCTAAATCCTCACCGTGCTTCGCCAGGGCCATAACTCGGCAATCGTTGTGTACAAGGCGGCCGGGCTTGCCGGGATAGGCGAAAAAGGCCACCGGTTCCGTGGCTCCAACGAGGATCAGCACGTCAATATCGCTCAGAGTTTCGATTGCCGCATCGATCGGATAAGGGATACGGACCGGCGCGACACGGCCCGCGCCGCGCGCCATTCGCGCGACGCCAACCTCCCCGAAAAGGCGAACATTTCTCGCCGCAGCGATCTGCCCGGCAATCTCGAGGCCATCGGGCTGTGCAGCGGTACCGCCGACCAGAATCCCGACTCGGCCGGGTGCACTTCGGATGGCATCCGCAACTCCCCGCACCCTGTCAGTCGGAACAGCAGACAGGGCCGGAAGCACGACCTTGTTCCGTGGCGCAGCTTCAGCGTCACCCCACGCGGCATCGGCGGGCAGGATCAACGTTGCAATGCCGGGTGGCACGAGCGAGGCGCGGTAGGCTGCCTCGGTCGCGGGAGCAACATCAGCTGGACCACTGATGCGATAAACCCAGTTTGACATTGGCGCCGCCAGGCGGTCGATGTCCGTGGTGAGCGGTGCATCGAATGGAAGATGATAGGAGGCATGATCGCCCACGACATTTATCATCGGTACACGGGCGCGGCGGGCATTGTGAATATTGGCAAGGCCATTTGCCAGGCCCGGACCGGTATGGAGCAATGTCGCGGCAGGACGGCCAGTCATTCGGGCGTAGCCATCAGCCGCCCCCGTGACGACACCCTCGAACAGGCCAAGTACGCAACGCATCTCGGGCTTGCGATCGAGCGCCGCGACGAAATGCATTTCCGACGTGCCAGGATTGGCGAAACACACCTTTACATCATTGGCCAGAAGTGTGTCGCAAAGCGCATCTGCCCCATTCATTGCCACGCTCCCCCGCCGCTTTGCAATACACCGATCCTTGCAGAACCGACGCGTAAGAGCAACCCAACGAGCCGTCGGGGAGAGATGTTTGTGTCTCTCCCCGGCCATGATCAGCCCTTTGGCTGGATCGTCTTCAGCATATTGCCGATATTGTCGATGACGCCATTGCGGATATCCTCCCGCCACAGTGCAAATGCGACGTTCGCTTCGACAAACCCCTCCTTGGAGCCGGTATCATAAGTGCGGCCCTTCAAATGATAGCCGAAGAAATCCTGCTCTTTGGTCAGTTTCAGCATCGCATCGGTCAGCTGGATTTCATTGCCGGCTCCGCGTTCCTGATTTTCGAGGATGCCGAAAATCTCCGGCTGCAGGATATAGCGGCCATTGATATAGAGATTGGAGGGCGCCGTTCCCTTGGCCGGTTTCTCGACCATCTGAGTCAGTTCGAAACCGTTGCCGACAGGTTTGCCTTGACCGACGATGCCATATTTGTGCGTCTCGGCTGGATCGCATTCCTGAACAGCGACGATATTGCCGCCCGATTGATTATAGAGCTCCACCATGTCCGCGAGACAGCCATTCTTTTCCGGCTGCATGATCATGTCCGGCAGAAGCAGAGCGAAAGGTTCGTCACCGACGATATCGCGGGCGCACCAGACCGCATGGCCAAGACCCATCGGGACCTGCTGGCGGGTAAAACTCGTCGTTCCGGGGCCCGGTTGTATACCTTGCAATTCATCGAGAAGTGCGGTCTTGCCGCGTTCCGACAGGGTTTGATAGAGCTCGTACTGAACATCGAAATAGTCTTCGATAACCGCCTTGTTGCGGCCCGTTACGAAGATGAAATGTTCGATACCGGCCTCGCGTGCCTCGTCCACCACATACTGAATGACCGGCTTGTCGACGACCGTCAGCATTTCTTTCGGAATGGATTTTGTTGCTGGAAGAACACGGGTGCCAAAGCCCGCAACTGGAAAGACGGCCTTACGTATCTTCTTGGCTTCGGACATCATTACCTCGTTACTGATTACGATTGATATTGCGGGAATTTCCTCGATAGACTTTTTTGTCCCAAAGACCCAAAATGCACAGGTCTGTAAAATAAATAATCGTTGCCGGTGTTAATGTAGCGGTTGGCAGTTCGTTTGCCCATGCATGGTAAACCAATTCCTAACTTTGACGTGCGTAATTTATCCTTTGACCCAAATCACGGAAATGAGGAAAGACATGATTGGAGGTTTAGCAAAGTTTTCCAAACGCGCGCTGATCGTTGCCGCGGCGGCAGGTATCGCTTTTGCCGGTGCGATCGAGAATGCGGCTGCCGATGCGAAATTCCAGAGCTGGATAGCGGATTTCCGCGGCACTGCACTGAGCAGCGGCGTTTCGGCGTCCACGTTTAACCGTGCCTTCGCCGGCGTCACCGAAATCGATCCGGAAGTCCTGCAGAAAGCCAAGTCTCAGCCGGAATTCACTGAGCCTGTCTGGGGCTATCTCGACAATCGCGTCAACGAACAATCCATCGCAACCGGCCGCGAGATGTCGCGAAAGTATAGCCGCTGGCTCGGCGCTATCGAAAAGTCGTTCGGCGTCGATCGCAATATCCTCCTCGCCATCTGGTCGATGGAAACCAATTTCGGCGAGATCATGAAACGCGACGATGTGATGCGTGATGCCGTGCGATCGCTCGCTACCCTTGCCTATGCCGATCCGCGCCGGGCGAAATATGCCCGCACGCAATTGATCGCCGCGATGAAGATCCTGCAGAAAGGCGATATCGATCGCAGCCATCTGACCGGTTCATGGGCGGGCGCCCTCGGGCACACCCAATTCATCCCGACAAGCTACTTGGCTTATGCCGTCGATATGGATGGCAACGGCAAGCGCGATATCTGGAATTCTGTGCCTGACGCATTGGCCACCGCCGCCAATCTCTTGCACAAGAATGGCTGGCAGTCCGGTCAGACCTGGGGTTATGAAGTCGTCCTGCCGGCTGGCCGCAAATTCCCGTCCGGTTCACGCACAATTGCGGAGTGGCAAAGCATTGGCGTCGTTCGGGCCAACGGCAAGGCCTTTCCGCGTGGCGGCGAAAAGGCAACGCTTAAGGTACCGGATGGACGTGGAGGCCCTGCGTTCCTGATGACACGCAATTTCTACGTTCTGAAGAACTACAACAACGCCGATAAATATGCGCTTGGGGTCGGCCTTCTGGCCGATCAGATCGGTGGCGCTTCCGGGTTGCGTAAAGAATGGAATCGTCCCTTCACGCCGATTACGATGAAAGAGCGCGAAGAATTGCAAAATCACCTGCGCGAACTCGGCTATTATGACGGAAAGGTCGACGGCAAGATCGGTGATGGCTCGCGCAATGCCATCCAGGCGTTCCAGAAGCAGATGGGGCTGGATCCCGACGGTCACCCGAGCATGGAAGTGCTGACGGTGATAAGGAAGAAGTAGGGCGAACATCTCACCTGCAAAACGGTAGTGATGGTTCGACAGGCTCACCATGAGGAAGGTGGGTTGATTGCAGGGAGTGAAGAAATTGCAAGGTTGCCGATTATCGATGCAGTCCACCAATCACCCTCATGGTGAGCTTGTCGAACCACGCAATGCTTTTTCACCCCTGTTGCTTTCATTGGTTCTCGCCCTTGCTGCCACCCTCGTCTTCACCGAAACGGCCTCTGCCCGCACAATCCTCGACATGCTGTTCGGGCCGCGCCAGATCTACCGCGAAAACACGGACCGGCTCATTGAAGACGGCAACGGAAGGCGGGTTCGCCCGCCCGCTCGAAACCGCCCCATCAAGCGGGCACGTCCTCGCTCCGTCGCACCCCAGGCCTCAACTGGCCCCCGGCCGAGCACGACGGTAAAAGAAGCTATTCCGGAGAAATTGCCGGACGCCAAGACAGTGCTCATTGTCGGCGACTTCATGGCGAAGGGCCTTGCGGAGGGTCTCGATGAAGCATTCATCGATTCGCCCGGCGTTCGCGTCATTGACAAAAGCGATGGTTCCTCTGGCTTTGTCCGCGATGATCATCACGATTGGCCGGCAACAATCGGCGCTGTGATCGAAGCCGAAAAGCCTGCGGTCGTCATCATGATGGCGGGCGCAAACGATCGCCAGCAATTTGCCAATGGCCAGACGCTGTTGAGCGATGAGTGGGACAAGGAATATCAGGCGAGGATCAACGCCTTTCTCGAAGCTGTCAAGAAAACCGGCCGTCCGGTCGTTTGGGTCGGCCAGCCCTCCTACAAGACCAAGAGCATGACCAATGATGTGCTGGCCTTCAACGAGCTCTACCGCAATGCAACCGAGAAGGCCGGTGGCACATTTGTCGACGTCTGGGATGGGTTCGTTGATCAGAGCGGCAGTTTTACCCTGTCGGGTTTTGACATGTCCGGCCAGACGGCGCGACTGCGTAACAATGATGGTATCGGCCTGACGCCTGCCGGCAAACGCAAGCTCGCTTTCTATGTGGAAAAGCCCTTGCGTCAGATGTTGGGCAATGCAACCTCCCCCAACATTGCTGCAATCAAACCGGGTGCACCGGTGCAGGCGCTCCCCGGGACGCCGCAGGCTCCCGTGAAGGTCGACCGACTTGCCCCGATCAGCCTCAACGACCCCGAACTCGATGGCGGCACAGACCTTCTCGGCGCGTCACCGCGTGGTGCGCCGGCGCCGGAAAAATCCGCGCGAGACCGGCTGGTCATCGATGGAGTGGCACCGGAGAGTCAGCCGGGTCGTGTCAATGATTTTTCCTGGCCGAAGCGACCGGATGCAACTCCGACCACCGGCGCGGTGCGTTGATCAGAGCCTCGTGCGGCGAGTTCGACGGTGCCTGCGGTTTCGTGCAAGGTTCTTGCGTGGAATAGTGCGATTCCCACGCATGAATCGTCGAAACTGATGCAAGAATCATCGAATTTGGCGTAAGAATCTCAACCGGAACGAGAATTCTAGTTGTTGCGGGTTGAAAACTCTTATCTTGGCAGTACCGAAGCGCCCATCAGCGCCGCATCGATGGATTGCGCCGCCTGACGGCCCTCGCGGATCGCCCAGACCACCAGTGATTGCCCGCGCCGTACATCGCCAGCCGTGTAAAGCTTGTCGACGCTGGTGCGATAATCTTTGTCATCCGCTGCAACCGAACGGTTACCACGGCGATCGGCTCGCATATCGAGCGAACCTGTCAATTCCTTGACTATCCCATCCTCGAACGGGCCCGAAAAACCGATGGCGATGAATGCCAGATCGGCCTTGATGAAAAATTCTGTGCCGGCGATCGGCTTGCGCGCTTCATCGACTTCGCAGCACTTGACATGCGTCAACGTGCCGTTTTCTCCAATGAATTCAAGCGTTGCCACCTGGAATTCGCGATCGGCGCCTTCGGCTTGGGAGGAAGATGTGCGCATCTTTGTCGCCCAATACGGCCAGACGCTGAGCTTGTCTTCCTTCTCTGGAGGCTGCGGGCGAATGTCGAGCTGCGTGACCTTCACCGCACCCTGACGGAACGCCGTGCCGACGCAATCGGATGCGGTATCGCCACCGCCGACAACTACCACGTGCTTTCCCGAGGCAACGATCGGGTCGCTCGGCCAAGCCACGGATTCGATATTCTCGCGGCCAATGCGGCGGTTCTGCTGGACTAGATAGTGCATGGCGTCGTGAACGCCTTCGAACTCGCCGCCAGGGATACCCGCAGGACGCGGTGTTTCCGCTCCGCCGCAGTAGAGCACGGCATCATAGGTATCGATAAGCGCTTGAATTGGCTTGTCTATTCCGACATTAACCCCGCAGAAGAACGTAACGCCTTCGCCCTCCATCTGGGTGACACGGCGATCGATGAAGTGCTTCTCCATCTTGAAATCAGGGATCCCGTAGCGAAGCAAACCGCCCGCCCGGCTCTCGCGTTCATAGACATGAACCTCATGTCCGGCCCGCCCAAGCTGCTGCGCCGCCGCTAACCCTGCCGGCCCCGAACCGATGACCGCCACGGTCCTCCCGGTCTTCGAAACAGCCGGCTGCGGAATGATAAAGCCCTTTTCATAGGCCTTGTCGGCGATCGCCTGCTCTACCGTCTTGATGGAAACCGGCACATCTTCGAGATTGAGCGTGCAGGCCTCCTCACACGGCGCCGGACAGATTCTGCCGGTAAATTCCGGGAAATTATTGGTGGAATGCAGGTTTCTGATCGCCTCATCCCAGTTGTCGTTGTAAACGAGATCATTCCAGTCCGGAATCTGGTTATGGATCGGGCAGCCCGTCGGGCCATGGCAAAACGGAATTCCGCAATCCATGCAGCGTGCGGCCTGCTTTTTGACCTCGCCATCCGACATGGGAATGGTAAATTCCCTGAAGTGCCGTATGCGATCCGACGCGGGCTGATACTTGCCGACCTGCCGGTCGATCTCGAGAAAACCTGTAACCTTACCCATAAAACTGTTCCCATGCTGAGCGTCGCCGCGGCAACGCTCCAAGCGTAAAGCATTGATATTATTCGGCTGCGACACCCATCCGCATGCGCTCCATGTCTTCGAGCGCGCGGCGATATTCGACCGGCATGACTTTCACGAATTTCGGCCTGAAGGTTTCCCAATTGTCGAGAATCTCCTTGGCGCGGCCCGAACCCGTATAGTGCATGTGGTTCGAGATCAGCTGCACCAGACGCTCTTCATCGTGACGGGTCATATTGCCCGAAACATCGACGCGTCCCTTGTGCGCGAGGTCGCCGCCGTGATGATGCAGCTTCTCGAGGATGTCGTCCTCCTCCGGAACCGGCTCCAGTTCGACCATCGCCATATTGCAGCGCTGGGCAAAATCGCCCGCTTCATCAAGTACATAGGCAACACCGCCGGACATGCCGGCTGCAAAGTTACGGCCGGTCTGGCCAATCACAACGACGACACCGCCGGTCATGTACTCGCAGCCGTGATCGCCTGTGCCTTCGACGACAGCAATGGCGCCGGAGTTCCGGACAGCGAAACGCTCACCCGCCACGCCGCGGAAATAGGCCTCGCCCTCGATAGCACCGTAAAGCACGGTATTGCCAACAATGATCGAGTCTTCTGGCACGATTTTCGTGTTCTCCGGCGGACGAATGACGATGCGGCCGCCGCAAAGGCCCTTGCCGACATAGTCATTGCCGTCGCCGATCAGTTCGAACGAAATGCCGCGCGCGAGGAACGCCCCAAAGGATTGCCCAGCAGTTCCGGTGAACTTGACGGAGATCGTATCTTCTTTCAGACCTTTATGGCGATACCGCTTGGCGACTTCACCCGACAGCATCGCGCCGGCGGAACGATCGACGTTCTTGATACCCATCTCGATCTTGACCGGAATCTTGGTTTCGAGCGCGGTCTTCGCCTGCTCGATCAGCTTGCGGTCGAGTATATCGACGATCGGGTGGTTCTGCCGTTCGGTCCAGCGTGTCTTCTCCTCGGGCGCTTCCGGCTTGTGGAAAATGCGTGTGAAATCAAGACCCTTGGCTTTCCAGTGATCGATCATCTCGCGCTTTTCGAGAAGCTCGGCCTTGCCGACGATCTCTTCAAGCTTCGTATAGCCCATCTCTGCCAGGAACTGCCGCACCTCTTCCGCCATATAGAAGAAGAAGTTGATGACGTGTTCCGGCGTGCCCTTGAAGCGCTTGCGCAGGACCGGATCCTGCGTTGCGACACCGACAGGACAAGTGTTGAGATGGCACTTGCGCATCAGGATGCAGCCCGTTGCGATCAAAGGAGCCGTCGAGAAACCGAACTCGTCGGCGCCAAGCAGCGCACCGATAATGACGTCGCGGCCAGTCCGTAAACCACCGTCCACCTGAAGGGCGATGCGCGAGCGAAGCCCATTGAGCACCAGCGTTTGCTGTGTTTCGGCCAGCCCCATTTCCCATGGACTGCCCGCATGCTTGAGCGATGTCAGCGGCGAAGCGCCCGTTCCGCCGTCATAACCGGAAATCGTGATATGATCGGCACGCGCCTTGGCAACACCGGCCGCGACAGTTCCGACGCCGACTTCCGAAACGAGCTTGACCGAGACATCCGCTTCCGGATTGACGTTCTTCAGATCGTAGATGAGCTGTGCCAGATCCTCGATGGAATAGATGTCATGGTGAGGCGGCGGCGAAATCAGACCGACACCAGGCGTGGAATGACGGGTCTTGGCGACAGTCGCATCGACCTTGTGGCCGGGTAGCTGACCGCCTTCGCCGGGCTTGGCACCCTGCGCGACCTTGATCTGCATCATGTCGGAGTTGACGAGATATTCCGTCGTCACACCAAAACGGCCGGACGCTACCTGCTTGATCGCCGAGCGCTCGGGATTTGGCTTCCCATCGGGAAGCGGATAGAACCGATCCGGCTCCTCGCCACCCTCGCCGGTGTTCGACTTGCCGCCGATCCGGTTCATGGCAATGGCCAGTGTCGTATGGGCCTCGCGGCTGATCGAACCGAAGGACATGGCCCCGGTCGAGAACCGCTTGACAATGTCTTTGGCAGACTCGACCTGATCGATCGGGATGGGCTTGCGACCAGTATCCGACGCCATTTTGATCTTGAACAGGCCGCGGATCGTCTGTGCCTGCGCCGACTGGCTGTTGACCATGTCGGAATATTCTTTGAACGTCGCCGGCGATTCAGTCCGCACGGCGTGCTGGAGCTTTGCCACGGCATCGGGCGACCACAGATGCGCCTCGCCGCGGATGCGGTAGGCATATTCGCCACCGACCTCAAGCGAGCTCATCAGCACAGGATCATTGCTGAATGCGTCGCGGTGCCGGCGAACGGTTTCCTCCGCAACCTCTTCAAGGCCTACACCCTCAATCATGGTTGCTGTCCCGAAGAAGTACCGGTCAACGAATTCGGATTTGAGGCCCACCGCATCGAAGATCTGCGCACCGCAATAGGACTGGTATGTGGAAATGCCCATCTTGGACATGACCTTCAAAATGCCCTTGCCAATCGACTTGATGTAACGCGAGACGATTTCGCGCGAGTCGACTTCCGGCGGGAACTCGCCGCGCTTGTGCATGTCGAGCAGCGTGTCGAATGCCAGATAGGGATTGATCGCTTCCGCACCATAGCCGGCAAGGCAGCAGAAATGATGCACTTCGCGCGGCTCACCGGATTCGACCACAAGACCGACCGATGTGCGCAAGCCTTTGCGAATCAGGTGATGATGAACCGCCGCCACCGCGAGTAGCGCAGGGATCGGGATGCGATCCGGCCCCACCTGACGGTCCGACAAGATAATGATGTTATAACCGCCATGCACCGCTGCTTCAGCGCGGTCGCAAAGCCGCTCGACTGCACCGGCCATGCCTGCCGCGCCTTCTTCGACGTTATAGGCGGTGTCCAGCGTCTTGGTGTCGAAACGATCTTCCGTGTGACCGATCGACCGTATCTTTTCCAGATCGCCATTGGTCAGGATCGGCTGGCGCACCTCAAGCCGCTTGCGGCGCGATGTGCCCACCAGATCGAAGATGTTGGGACGCGGCCCGATGAAGGACACAAGGCTCATCACCAGCTCTTCGCGGATTGGATCGATCGGCGGGTTGGTCACCTGCGCAAAGTTCTGCTTGAAGTAGGTGTAAAGCATCTTCGACTTGTCAGACATCGCCGAGATCGGCGTGTCCGTACCCATCGATCCGATAGCTTCCTGGCCCGTAGTCGCCATGGGCGCCATCAGGATGCGCGTGTCTTCCTGCGTGTAGCCGAAAGCCTGCTGACGATCGAGAAGACTGACATCCTTGCGCAGCGCGCGTGGTTCCACCGGGCTCAGTTCTTCCAGAATGAGCTGCGTGTTCTTCAGCCACTGCTTGTAAGGATGGCGGTTGGCGATCTCCGACTTGATCGTGTCATCTGAAACGATCTCGCCCTTTTCCATGTCGATCAGCAGCATGCGGCCTGGCTGCAGCCGCCACTTCTTGACGATCTTCTCTTCCGGGACGGGCAGAACCCCGGCTTCCGATGCCATGATCACAAAATCATCATCGGTGACGAGATAACGCGCCGGGCGCAGTCCGTTGCGGTCGAGAGTTGCGCCAATCTGGCGGCCGTCAGTGAAGGCAACCGCTGCCGGACCATCCCATGGTTCCATGAGTGCCGCGTGATACTCGTAGAACGCCTTGCGGTCATCGGCCATAAGCTTGTTGCCGGACCATGCTTCCGGGATCAACATCATCATCGAATGGGCAAGCGAGTACCCGCCCTGGAACAGGAACTCCAATGCGTTATCGAAACATGCTGTGTCCGACTGGCCTTCATAAGAGATGGGCCAGAGCTTGGAAATATCGTTGCCAAAGTACTCGCTGTCGACCGAAGCCTGCCGCGCCGCCATCCAGTTGACGTTGCCGCGCAGCGTGTTGATTTCGCCGTTATGCGCGACCATGCGATAGGGGTGCGCGAGCTTCCACGACGGAAACGTGTTCGTGGAAAACCGCTGATGCACCAGGGCGACGGCACTTTCGAAACGCGGATCCTTCAGGTCCTTGTAATAGGCGCCGACCTGATAAGCGAGGAACATGCCCTTATATACGATCGTGCGCGCCGACATGGAAACGACATAGAAATCGCTCTCCCTGCCGCCATTCTCCTGATAGATGCGGTTCGAAATTACCTTGCGCAGAACATAGAGCCTGCCTTCGAAATCCTCGTTGGTTTCGATGTTGGGGTTGCGACCGATGAAGACCTGCCGGTGGAATGGCTCTGTCTCGGCAATGTGGGGTGCTTTGGACAAGGATGAGTTGTCGACGGGAACATCGCGGAAGCCGATAAGCGATTGTCCTTCCGAAGCGATAACTTCGGTGATCACCGCCTCGATGTGCGCGCGGTCTTCAGGGTCCTGCGGCATGAACAGATAGCCGACGGCATAGTGATTGATCGGAGGAAGCTCGACGCCTTTTTCGGCCCAGTCGGCACGGAAGAACGCATCAGGAATCTGTACGAGCAGCCCGGCACCATCGCCCATCAGAGGATCCGCGCCCACAGCACCGCGATGAGTGAGGTTTTCGAGCATGAACAGCCCGTCCTCGATGACCTTGTGCGACTTCACGCCCTTCATATGCGCGATGAAGCCGACGCCACAGGCGTCATGTTCGTTGCGCGGGTCGTAAAGGCCTTGTCGGACAGGAAAACCTGACGATTTATTGGTTTTGACCGCACGATTCTGTACGGCCTGAGCGAGTTCAGTCGTTACAGATGGCGTCAAATCCGACATCGTCAATTCCTCCGTTTGGCGCCCTCGCCGGGCGGTAATATCTCTTGCTGCGCCACGCGTCTCTTGGACGCATAAAGGACGCAGCAGCATTTTAATTTTGCGGATAATCCTTTTCAAAAACCGTTTCGGTTTTTGGGATTATCCGCAGGAGACGGAATACCATAATTCCAGTCCCGCTTCATGCGGCATATCTTCCGGTGCGGATTGCGGTCACTATTATAAGGACGGAAGCGCCTGCTCACCATCCTCGTTTTCAGTTCGCACAAATAGGACAGCAATGCTGTCTTATTATCGTATGCCAGAATTATTCCAAACAAACAAGATGGAAAAGCAAAAAATATCACCATTCAACGAAATATCATTGCTCAAAACGCTTCAAAAGTATGCCGTTAGTTTCAAAGCATGCGATTTCCTCTACAAGAGGCGGTATAAACAACCACTTCCGCATGGATAGCATCCTCCGCTCCCTTTTCACCAGCAGATGAAAGGCGTATGCGTTTGCGCGTCAGTGGAAAATCGTAAGGTCGATTATGCATTTTGCTTCCGATAATTGGGCCGGAGCCCACCCGAAGATTGCCGAGAGTTTGAGCAAACATGCGGATGGCTTTGCAGCCGCCTATGGCACAAGCGCGCTCGATAAGGCGGTCGCACAGACGTTCAACGAGATATTCGAGCGAGAGGTCACGGTGTTTTTCGTTGGCACAGGCACGGCCGCAAATTCGCTGGCGCAGGCAGCTGTTGCGAAGCCTGGTGGTGTGACGTTCGCTCATCGCGAAGCGCATATCATTGAAGATGAAGGCGGTGCGCCAGGTTTCCTCACCGCCGGCGCGCGTTTTCAGGCGATCGACGGCGCCGTCGGCCTCATGCATATCGACAATCTGAAAGCGGCGATAAAAGGCTTTGCACCGGGCAATGTGCATGCCGGCCAGCCGATGGGCGTTTCGATCACCCAATCCAGTGAAATCGGTACACTTTATGAACTCAATGAAATTGCAGCCATTTCAACCCTTTGCCGCGAGAATGGCTTGCCGCTGCACATGGATGGTGCGCGCTTTGCCAATGCGCTTGTGTCGCTAGGCTGTTTGCCTGCGGATATGACCTGGCGTCAGGGCGTCGAAATACTCTCCTTCGGAGGCACTAAAAATGGCTGCTGGTGCGCCGAGGCACTTGTATTCATGAACCCGGCCCATGCTCGAGAAATGCCGTTCATCCGCAAGCGGTCCGCACAGCTTTTCTCGAAGTCCCGTTTCATAGCTGCTCAGTTCGAGGCGTATTTTACTGATGGGTTGTGGCTGGAACTTGCCGCCCATGCCAATGACATGGCGGCGCACCTCGCCGATCATATTAAAGCGTCGACGAAGTTGCGACTCGCTTGGCAACCTCGCGCAAACGAAGTCTTCGCGATCATGGCAAAGGACATGTCGACGAAGCTGCATGAAGCAGGCGCTGTATTCTACGACTGGAGGGCCCCGCACTCTGAAAGAAATCTGGTCGGGGAAAACGAAACGCTTGTGCGGCTCGTCACAAGCTTTGCCACGACCCCGCAAGAAATCGACCGGTTTGGCGACCTGATCGCATAAAAAAAGCGGCGCATTGCTGCGCCGCTTTTGCTCACTCGTTACGCCAAACGCTTAGTTCGTGGCCTTTGCCTCGATCTGTTTGGCTTCCTTGTCGGACAAGGAAGTAACAGCGATCTTGCGCGGCTTCATCTCCTCCGGAATTTCGCGCTTGAGTTCAATGTGCAAAAGGCCGTTTTTCAGGCTCGCACCACTGACTTCGACGAAATCGGCAAGATGGAAGCGGCGCTCGAAAGCGCGCGAGGCGATACCGCGGTAAAGCGTTTCGGCCTTTTCATCAGACTTCTCTACAGCCTTCTCGCCCGTCACCTTGAGCTGGTTGCGATGTGCCTCGATCTGGATCTCGTCCTCCGAGAACCCGGCAACAGCGATGGTGATGAGATAGGTGTTCTCGCCAGTCCGCTCGATATTGTAGGGCGGATAGGTCTGGGCACCTTCTGGCTGGGCCAGACTGTCGAGAATGGTGAAAAGCCGGTCAAAACCAACGGTTGAGCGGTAGAGTGGGGAAAAATCAACGTGACGCATGTTTAAGCCCTCCTTTAGAGCGACAATGTTTGCGTGTTTTGGCTCTCGGTAGAACTCCCTTTGTGGCAAGTTCCGTCGAACCAGTGACCCCGATATGGCGGTCACAGAAATTATCTGGTTAGCCCGCCGGCGGATTTCAAGAGGTTACAAAGTGTGGCTGTGGATGAACGCAAAATGAACATCATCTTCGGAATACGTTCACGTGGATGTGACTATAAATGCACCAAGGTTGGAAACGAACCGATACTAAAAAGGATACGACAATGAAGAAAACCGTCCTCGCACTTACCGCTGCGGCACTTCTCGTTACCGGGTTTGCTGCTTCGGCAATGGCCGACAGCCGCTATTACCGTGCTGACGCGGCTGCCGAATATCTTGACGACAGCGGTGGCGCCGATGGCTATCTGGTTCAGGAACGCCGCTACTATGATGGCGAGAGCCGCCGCTACTATCGTGATGACCGTCGCGAACGATTTGGTCCCCGCGACGTAGCGCGTATGCTTGAACGCCGTGGTTACCGGGTCCGTGACGTGGACTTCGAGCGTGGGCGCTATTTCGTGCGTGCCGCACGTCGTGGCAATCCGGTCCTTGTCGTCGTTTCGCGTGATGGAGACATTCTGGAAACCCGCCGCATGGGCGGTGATCGTTATCGTGATCGTCGTGAAAGCGGTTTCAGCATCGAAATAAACCCGGCTTACTGAGTATAAAAGCCGAATTCGTTCCGGGTGTAACGTCCCTTCCATCCGGAATGAACTGACCGGAAGCTCTCAGGCGAGTTTCCGGTCATTCTTTTTCTAGAGCAATCCCAGGAAAAGTGAGAACTGGTTTTCCATCCGGGATTGCGTAAAACAAAGAGTTAGAGCAATTCCGCGATTCGAAGAAAAACGGAAATGATCCAACTGCGGTTTGACCTTTGCAGCGCCACATTTTATCACAGGCGGAGACTATTGGCGGCGAGGAATTGACCAGACCAAATGATCAGACCGCTTGTCGAAACTTCATCCAATCCCATCCCGTCCGGCACACGCGTTGATTCACTCAATCTTCGCGACGGCAAGGAACTCCGCTATACCGTCACCCCGGCCAGTGCCCAGCCTGCGCAGGGCACAGTCATCATCCTGCACGGCCGTAACGAGTGCATCGAAAAATATTTCGAGACCGTCCGCGACGTCGCTAACCGTGGCTTTACAGTTGCGACATTCGACTGGCGCGGCCAGGGTGCATCCAGCCGGCTCCTGCGAAATGCCGCAAAGGGCTATGTAAAGAGCTTTGACGACTACGCGGTCGATTTCGAGCAACTGTTCGAACATGTCCTCCTGCCCGATTGCCGCGGGCCATTCTACATCCTGGCTCATTCCACTGGAGCGCTTGCGGCCCTGCTAGCCGCCCCAGCCCTTTCGAATCGTATCCGCCGGATGGTCCTGATCGCGCCGCTATTGGATATCAACGGCAGCCGCGCCAGAAAGACGATTGCGCGGGTTGGCGCGAGCACACTTCGCTATGCAGGACTTGGCCGGGCTTATATGCTTGGCGGTCCGCACCAGATAAGGCCATTTGACTTCAATGAAGTAACGTCCGATGCGGCGCGTTACCTGCGCAATTGCGAGATTCTCGAAAAAGCGCCTGAACTGGCCATCGGCGGGCCCACGGCAAGCTGGATCGTCGCAGCCGCCAAAGCGATCAAAAAGATCAGTCGGCCGGAATTCATTGAAACGATCCGCATTCCCATGCTGATGGTTGCAGCGGGAGCCGACAGCGTCGTCTCCACCCCGGCAATCGAGCGTTATGCCTTGCAACTGCGCAACTCCACATTGCTGACAATTGATGGCGCCAAGCATGAAATCCTCCAGGAGAAGGATTTCTATCGCGAGCAGTTTTTTGCCGCATTCGACGCCTTCATTCCCGGCACCGGCAGCGAGACGGAATAGAACATCAACGGTTGAGCAATTCCAGAGTCTTGGCGTGCAGTTCGGGCGTCGCAGCAGCAACGATATCGCCGGCCTTCTCCGCCGGACCTCCATCCCACGTGGTGATCACACCACCGGCCTTTTCGATGATCGGAACAAGCGCCACAATGTCATATGGATGCAGGCCGGTTTCGACAACGAGATCGACGAAGCCGGCAGCCAGCATGGAATAAGCGTAACAATCCGTGCCGTAGCGTGCGAGCCGCACGCTTTGTTCGACCCGATCATAGGCGGCGCGCTTCTCATCCTTGAACATTGCCGGTGTGGTCGTAAACAGTGTTGCCTCGGAAAGTTCGGTGGTTTTCCGCGTTTCGAGGCGGCGAATACCACCCGGACCCTCGTACCATGAAGCGTCACCGTCACACATGAACAGCTCATTGGTAAACGGTTGGGCCATGAGCCCCGCCACCGCATCGCCGTCGATGGTAAGACCGGCCAATGTTCCCCATACAGGAATACCGGAAATGAACGCGCGGGTACCATCGATCGGGTCGATCACCCAGACATGCGAGTGATCGAGATTTTCGCCGCCGAACTCTTCGCCGAGAATACCGTGATCCGGAAAACTTGCATTGATCAGTTTGCGAATCGCCTTTTCAGCCTCTCGGTCAGCCTCTGTCACAGGGTCAAAACCCGTCTGATATTTATTATCGATGAGCGAAATCGTGCGGAATCGCGGCAACGTCTGCTCCGCTGCGACCGCGGCGATTTGCTTCAAAAAAGAAAGTTTAATGACCAAAATAGCTCCTTGCGATTAAAATATCCTCATTTTCTTGCCACGTCGGCGAATTTATTGCATTTTTTTTAGGCACCTAATAATTGTGCCCAAAAAAACACACAAAACACTTGACATTTGTGCGGCGCAGCATAGATTGATACATGGACAGGGCGACCTGTCTATGCCCTCCTTGGGCGTTTCCTCCCTAGACTTGGGCCGCGCTTACGCGCGGTCTTTTTTTTGTTTAAGATCCTGATGAAGCGCTATTCGGCAGCAAGCGGCGTATCCAGGAAATAGAAATCCGGCAGCGACACGATATCCCGTAGAAAAAGTGCAATATCCCGTTGCAGCTGATCGAAGCCTGCCTTCTTTTCGTAGCTGTGTTCGTTGAGGTAAAGACCACGATTGACCTCGATCTGCAGAGTATGAAACTGCTTGAGTGGCCGCCCGTAATGCTCGGTAATATAGCCGCCGGCATAAGGTTTGTTGTGGGCCACCACATAGCCCAGCTCCCGAAGCAGCTGGATCGCCGCGTTTGCGAGCTCGGGCGCGCAACTTGTACCAAACCTGTCACCGATGATGAAATCCGGGCGCATGCCGCTTTCTGGAAAACGAATGCCTGTCGGCATCGAATGACAATCAACAAGGACGCCATAGCCAAAGCGTTCGCGTGTTGTGACGAGAGTATCTCCGAGGAGCGCGTGATATGGCCTGTAGATTGTTTCGATACGGCTCAGCGCTTCTACGATGTGAAGCTTGTGCGCATAGATTTCCTGCCCTTCGCCTACGAGGCGGGGAATTGTCCCCAGACCGCCCGCAACCCGGGCGGAATGCCCGTTGGCGTACGACGGCAGGGGTTCGAGAAACATTTTGGCGTCGAGCTCGTAAGGCTCGCGATTCACATCTAGATAGGCCCGAGGAAAATGTGCCACCATCAAGGGCGCGCCGATCATGACTGCCGAGGCAAACAGCTGGTCGACGAAGCAATCTTCCGAACGCCGGACCGTGTGCGGGTCGAGTTGCGATTGTTGTAGGAAGGCCGCCGGATAATATCGTCCGCTATGGGGTGAATTGAAAACGAACGGAATGCGTTGATCGGACGGTTGCCGCAATTCATAAGGCGGGCTGTCAGGAAAATCACGCTCGGCCGTCATCGCTCACTTCGAAGGTTCATTACTGTTATGGTACCACTCTAGATCAAGTTTCCTCCAGATGGAATTGACCAATGGTCCACCGTGACCAACTTTCTGACGTATGCAAGTTACACCTGTTGGGGTGCTTTTCCCGCGAAACGGTACCTCGACTTTTGCAGCTTTCACGCTTATTTCTAGCAAATCATTCACGCGATCTTTACCAAAAAAGCGTTTCTTGAATCGTGATGGACGCTGATCTGGGGATGATCGGGTGCTAACCAATTCGGACGGACTGATGAAGAGAATCCTTCTTGCGGAAGATGACAATGATATGCGGCGCTTTCTGGTCAAGGCACTGGAGAAAGCGGGATATCACGTCACGCATTTCGACAATGGCGCCAGCGCCTATGATCGATTGCGCGAAGAGCCGTTTTCACTGCTTCTAACCGATATTGTCATGCCGGAAATGGACGGTATCGAGTTGGCGCGCCGCGCTTCGGAAATCGATCCAGACCTGAAGATCATGTTCATTACCGGCTTTGCTGCTGTGGCGCTCAATGCCGATTCGAAGGCTCCGAAAGACGCCAAGGTGCTTTCCAAGCCTTTCCACCTGCGCGATCTTGTCAATGAAATCGAGAAAATGCTTGTCGCAGCCTGATAGGCTGCGGCATTCGTTCCTTGTTATGAAGAAAGCCTGATAGTTCTCGCCACAGCTATTGACGGAGCCAATTCAATATGGTGTATGCGCCCGTCAGATGGGCGTGTAGCTCAGCGGGAGAGCACTACGTTGACATCGTAGGGGTCACAGGTTCAATCCCTGTCACGCCCACCATCTGAACCCCAGACACTGCATCGGGCCGCTGGCCACTGTTTCACCTGCTCGGCTCGCGCCCCTCAATCAGCGCGCGCCGTCAATGAGATGGTATGCGAGAACGTCGAGACCGGTCCGAATCCGGGCGACGCGCGTGAGATCTGGATGCGTAAGCAGCCACAAGGAAACTTCCATGTCGGGGAGTGGGGAATCGACCCGCCGAAGTTCCGGATCAGCGTCGGCGAGATCGCAGGGTAGCGCCGCAATATCCATGCCAGCCCGCGCCGCGGTCTGCAGGGCCAGGCATGCCGGCGCTGTCTCCGGCCATGCTCTTCCATCACGATCTTATGACCACGTGGGTCGCTTGTACCGCCAGATACACCGACCTACGTAACCGGTGGCATTGCCCTGTCGCCGTTTGGGTGTAGCCTCCTGAACAATGGTAACCCTTCGGCGGAGATTCGAGATGCAGCTTGGTATGATTGGACTGGGGCGTATGGGCAGCAACATGGCGCAGCGCCTGATGAAGCATGGTCACGACTGTGTCGTTTACGACACGCGCGCCGAGAGCATGCTGGAGTTACAGAGCCTCGGCGCCAAGGGCAGCACGTCGCTGCCAGAATTTGTCTCGACGCTGACAAAGCCCCGCGCGGTCTGGCTGATGCTGCCGGCCGCGGTCGTGGACAAGGTTCTGGCACAATTGGTTCCGCTGCTCGACAAGGACGATATCGTCATCGATGGCGGCAATTCTTACTATCACGATGACATCCGCCGCAGCGGCGAGTTGAAATCCAGCGGCATCCACTATGTCGATGTTGGGACGAGTGGCGGTATATTTGGCTTCGAACGCGGCTATTGCCTGATGATCGGCGGCGAAAAGGATATCGTTCAACACCTCTCCCCGATCCTTGCCGCCCTTGCGCCTGGCAAAGGCAATGTACCCGAGACACCGAGCCGTCTGGAGAACCCGGTAGCCGGCAGCACTGCCGATCAGGGTTACTTGCATTGCGGACCCCATGGCGCTGGGCATTTTGTCAAGATGGTCCATAATGGCATCGAATACGGATTGATGGCTGCCTATGCGGAAGGCCTCAACATTCTGCGCAATGCCGATATCGGCCTGCGCTCGCATGAGGTCGATGCTGAAACGACGCCGTTGCAGAACCCCGAGCATTATCAGTACGAGTTCAACCTGCCGGACATTGCCGAAGTATGGCGTCGCGGCAGCGTCGTCAGTTCCTGGCTTCTCGACCTCACAGCCGATGCATTGCACGGCGACCCGGCGCTCGCGAGTTATGAGGGGCGCGTCTCGGATTCGGGCGAAGGCCGCTGGACCGTCATGGCCGCGATCGACGAGGCCGTACCGACGCCCGTTCTCAGCGCTGCCCTGCAGGAACGCTTCTCTTCGCGCGGCAATGCCGACTTTGCCAACAAGATCCTGTCCGCCATGCGACGTGAGTTTGGCGGACACGTGGAAAAACAGGCGCCGAAACCGGCTGGGTAATCCCGCCCGCCGGACGCCTGTGCATACAGGAGTATAAAGTCATGGATTTGAAAATGCTGAGATCGACCCTTCCGATACTGGCTTTGGCCGCTGGCGTGGCGATGGCGCTGCCGCTGGAGGCCAGCGCCCAAAGCATGATGAAGAAGGGTCAGTCAACCATGACGACGAAGGCGTCGAACAGAGCCAATGTCCGTGGAACAATCGAGAGTTTCAACGGCACAACCATCGTGGTGAAGACGCGCGAGGGACCGGATGCCACCGTCACTTTGAGTGATGGTTGGGTCGTCGGCGGCGTCGCCAAGGCGTCGCTGGATGACATCAAGAAGGGCGATTTCGTCGGGATATCCAACGTGCCGAAAAGCGAAGGAGGCAACAGCGCGCTAGAGGTCGTAATCTTTCCGGCTGCACTCAAGGGCACAGGTGAAGGCGACCGTCCATGGGATTTGAAGCCGAATAGCAGCATGACGAATGCGACTGTCGCCGATGCGGTCAAGGACGTGGATGGCCGCACCCTCACAGTCACCTATCGTGGCGGTGAAAAGAAAATTGCTGTTCCCGACGGCACGCCAATTGTCACGCTCATTCAGGCCACAAAGGACGATCTGAAGCCGGGTGCTACCGTCTTCGTCGCCGCCGAGAAGGGCAGCGATGGCACCCTCACCTCGAAGCGCGTCGTCGTCGGCACGAACGGCGTCGTTCCACCCATGTAATCACAAGATAATATCCCGGAAACAGTACTGCTTCCGGGATATGCACTCAATGGTGAGCGCCAACTTCGCTATCGAGATGCGCCATCTGCACTTCGGCATAGCGCGTCCCGGCAGCGGCGCCTTTCGGCACGGCATTTTCGATAGCGTTTAGGTCTTCGCTCGTAAGCGTGACGTCGATCGCACCCAGCGCCTCACTCAACCGGTCGCGCCGCCGCGCGCCGATCACCGGTATGATGTCCTTGCCCTGCGCCGCGACCCAGGCAATCGCGATCTGCGCCACCGTCACGCCCTTTCCGGCCGCAATCTTCTGCAGCGCCTCGACCAACGCCAGGTTCTTGTCGACGTTGTCGCCCTGGAATCGCGGGCTGTGCGTGCGGTAATCGCCGGGACCCATGGCAACCTTTGTCCAGTGCCCGCTGATGAGACCGCGTGAAAGCACGCCGTAGGCGGTGATACCGATGTCGAGTTCGCGGCATGTCTCAAGAATACCATCCTCGATGCCGCGCGAAATCAGCGAATACTCGATTTGCAGGTCGACGATCGGATGCACTGCCGCGGCCTTGCGGATCGTTGCCGAGCCGACCTCGGACAGGCCAATGTGCTTGACATAACCGGCCTTGACCATGTCGGCGATCGCACCAATCGTATCTTCGATCGGCACATTGGGATCGAGTCTCGCCGGCCGATATATGTCGATATAGTCGACACCCAGGCGTTCCAGTGAATAGGCGAGGAAATTCTTGGTTGCCTGAGGCCTTGCATCAAAGCCGGACCACCCGCCCGCGGGATCGCGAAGCCCGCCATATTTGACGCTGATGACCACGTCCTCACGCTTCTTGCCCTTCAACGCTTCTGCAATCAGCATCTCATTGTGGCCTAGGCCGTAGAAATCCCCGGTATCGAGAAGATTGATCCCCGCATCAAGCGAGGCATGAATGGTCGCGATGCTTTCGTCGCGATCGGAGGGTCCATAAATACCCGACATGCCCATGCAGCCGAGACCGATTTCGGAAACGCGCGGTCCGGTTTTTCCAAGTTGACGATATTGCATATTCTAGCTCCGGTTTTTCAACGTTCCCGATCAATATAAAACAACTATGTTTGTGCGATAATCCCATCTATTCTGTACGGGTTGTTTGGAAAAATGCACAATGAATGAGAATGAGCCTGACCTGTCCGACCTAGGCGCTTTGGTAGCTGTCGCGCGCACGCGCAGTTTCCGCGCGGCGGCCGCGCTTCGCGGTGTGTCGGCGTCTTCCTTGAGCGAAGCCATCCGCCGGCTGGAAGCGCGTGTCGGCGTCCGTCTTCTCAATCGCACGACACGCAGCGTCACACCAACCGAGGCCGGAACGCAGCTGCTCGAACGCCTTGACCCGGCGCTCGGCGAGATTGCCGGAGCGCTCGATGCTCTCAACAATTTTCGCGACAGCCCCACCGGGACGCTCAAGCTCAATGTACCGATCATCGTGGCGCAGAAGATCCTGCCGCCTATCATCAATCGGTTCCTTGCAGCATATCCCGGAATCACACTGGAGATTTCGGCTATCGACACTTTCATCGATGTGCTGGCGGCAGGCTTCGATGCCGGGATCCGCTACGACGAAAGTATCGAGCGCGATATGATCGCAATCCCGATAGGCCCCCGCACCCAGCGCTTCATTGCTGCGGCAGCACCATCTTACCTCACAAAAAACGGCAAGCTCGAGCATCCACGCGATCTCATCCATCACGCCTGCATACGTCACCGATTTGCCAGCGGCGTGGTTCCAAACTGGGAATTCGAGCGAAACGGCAAACTGATAAAAATCACGCCCAAAGGTCCGCTTATTGCCTCGACTGCGGACATCGGCATTGGCGCTGCCATTGCTGGTATCGGGCTGATCTATACGTTTGAGGAATATTTGAGCCCGGCCATCGCCAGCCGCGAGCTTGTCCCTGTGCTTGACCCCTGGTGGCAGAGTTTTACGGGCCCGCGTCTCTACTATCCGAGCCGCAGGCATATGCCTGCACCGCTCCGGGCCTTTGTGGATTTCATCAAAAATACCGAACATCCGCAAGTTCAAGCCTAGGTCTCTTGCATCCACCGCCCCGCTATGCCATGACGCGCGCTCCCCATTCGAGGCGGTGCTTTTTGCGCCGCCCTTCATAGATTCTCGGCCTATCAATTTCCGGTACATAAGGAGCGCTGCCATGGCTCAGGCGCTGGGTTTCGACTTTGGCACGACAAATACGGTTATGGCCTTGGCCGATGGATCGTCGACCCGCTCGCTGGCCTTCACCAGTGCAGCCGGCACCGCCGACAGCATGCGAACCGCTTTGTCCTTTATGAAGGATCCCCTCGCAGGCGCATCCGCTTTGAAAGTCGAGGCGGGACATGCCGCCATTCGCCAGTTCATCGACCATCCGGGCGAATGCCGTTTCCTGCAATCCATCAAGACTTTTGCCGCAAGTGCGCTGTTCCAGGGCACTTTGATCTTTGCCAAGCGCCAGACTTTCGAGGACTTGATGGAGATATTCCTGCGGCGCCTCAAGGTCTATGCGGACGACAACTGGCCGGCGGACATCACGCGTGTGGTCACCGGGCGCCCCGTCCATTTTGCCGGTGCAAATCCAGATCCGGCGCTGGCGACCGAGCGCTACAACGAAGCATTGACGCGCTTTGGATTTCCGGAAATCCACTTCGTCTATGAGCCTGTCGCCGCAGCTTTCTACTTCGCGCAAAATCTCAAATCCGATGCAACGGTGCTGGTTGCCGATTTCGGTGGCGGCACGACCGACTATTCGATCATTCGCTTCGAAACATCAGCTGGCAAGCTCAGCGCGAGGCCGATCGGCCATTCCGGCGTTGGCGTAGCGGGCGACCACTTCGATTATCGCATGATCGACCAGATCGTGGCGCCGCAGATCGGCAAAGGCAGCCTGTTTCGAAGCTTCGACAAGACACTCGAAGTCCCCGCCTCGTGGTATGCGAATTTTGGCCGCTGGAACCAGCTGTCGATCTTCAAGACCTCGCGCGAATTTGCGGCCTTGAAGAAGCTTGTCCGTGACAGCCTTGAGCCGGACAAGCTGGAGATTTTCGTGGATCTGGTGGACCACGACGAGGGCTATCCTCTCTATCAGGCCGTGTCCGCCACCAAGATAGCGCTTTCATCGGCAGCCGAAGCGGAGTTCGACTTTGCACCGCTCGGGCGCGGCGGCCACAAGACTATCCGCCGGTCCGACTTCGAAGGCTGGATCGCCAGCGATCTCGCACGTATCGAAGGCGCGCTTGATGATGTTCTCGAAAAGACCAAGACCTCTCCTGCCCATATCGACAAGATATTCCTGACCGGAGGTACATCCTTCGTTCCGGCAGTTCGCCGTATTTTTACCGAACGATTCGATCATGATCGAATCGAGAGCGGCGGCGAACTGCTCTCGATCGCTCACGGCCTCGCGCTGATCGGCGAGCGCGACGACATCAACCAGTGGACCGCTTAGAGCAATTCCAGGAAAAGTGGGGACCGGTTTTCCGTCCGGAGTTGCGTAAAGACAAAGAGCCCAAGAAAATGAAAATGCTCTGGCCTCAAATTCTTGAGGGATGACAATACGGTCGCAAGGGTCTATCGAACAGTTTCAAGAATGCGTTTGGAAACGGGACTATGAAAGAAGCGATTACGCTCAAGCAACTGACGGCAGCCATCGGAACTGAAATCGGCTGCTCGGAGTGGCGCGTCGTCAGCCAGGACATGATCAATCTGTTTGCTGACGCCACCGACGATCATCAGTTCATTCACACCGATCCGGAACGCGCCGCGGAAACGCCCTTCGGCGGCACTATCGCCCATGGTTTTCTGACAATCTCGCTCCTGTCGACATTGGCCTATGAGGCGCTCCCGATGATCGAAGGCGCGACCATGGGCATCAACTACGGTTTCGACAAAGTGCGTTTCATGGCGCCGGTAAAATCCGGCAAGCGCGTGCGCGCTCGCTTCAAGCTCGTGGATGCCGACATCCGCCCTTCGGGCCGTGTTCTCAACAATTATGAAGTAACGCTCGAGATCGAAAACTCGCTCAAGCCCGCCTTGGTCGCCAATTGGCTGACTATCGCGGTGCTCGAACATCCACCGGAAATGGACTGAACAGGTTCAAGTAAGGCGGCCGGCTGCATCAAGCGGCGCACCACTTTCCCGATAGGTCGTCACAAGGTCCCTGAATGCGAACGGGCCCTGCACAAACATCCCCATATCGTAAGGATTGCGGATTTGTGCCCCCTTCAGAAACAACAGATGCATCTTGAAGAAATTGGCCTTTGCACGGGCATAGCGCGTAGCACTGTGAATATTCTTGAAACGGACTTGCCGGATAATCGGCTGGTCGAGCGGGTTTATTCCAAGCGCAGCTGCGGGATCCGACTTATAAAAATGAATGATATCGGTGATGGTCTGAAATTCAGCCCAGAGCACCGGCGTTTCCTGGAAGACGACCCTTGTGTCTTCGCGCAAGCTCGTCGCCCGCGGGTGAAAGGCGATCATCAGCAGGCATGAGCCCGCGGCCAGCAGCGACACGGGCTTTTGTTTTAGAAGTTGCGGGTTGCTGCGCCACACATCGGCTATGGCCTCCACGGCAGGAACCGTCCCAAGGCTATGCGCGACGATCACAACCTCATCGGCATCACTCGTTTGCAATTTATGCACGAGATGCTCCGCAAACTCCCGTCTACGTTGCAACAGACTTGGATTGCGGTGGTGAATACGATCGGATGCGGCGGTCCAATCATCAAGCAGATATGAGAAGAACACCTTGTCACCTGGCCAGCGGACCAGCAGCCGAGCAAACAGCAATGCCGGTGGTATTGTCCAGATCAGATGTAGTGCGTTGAACCCGCCCAACAGTGGCAACAGGCCAATACAGATTGTCACCAGCGTGACGAAGCAGGCGAAGGCAAACGGCCAAAGAAAGAAGATGCAAAACCGCCAGCTCGTCCGCAGGTAGCGAAAAAACGTACCACTCAAAATAACATCGAGGAATGCCATGAGCCCCGTGGCAAATCGCGTCGCCACGTTTCTCGCGGCGTAGGCATCGAAAATATCGGCGCTGCCGTACTGGCAGAATTCCGTTTCGGTCTGCCAGTTGACGCCCTTGGTTTCGATATGCATGGAGGCGATGTTCGGCCCTTCAACGAGCATCGATTGGGTCTTGGTCGTCGCGCTCCAGAGGCGGCTGAAGTCGGCAGAGCTGTTCAAGTATCGGCCGCGCACCCTGTCAGGATGCAACCCTTCATAACCGGTAAAATTGATAACCAGACGCTTTCTTACAGCCATCACGATTCTCTATGCGAAGAGACCGCGTAACTGCAGCCACCGGGCATCTCATTGGGGCGAACGGCGGCGCAATTGTGGTGGACCGTCCAAAGTTGAGCGCCAGTACCATATAATCGCTACGGTTTGTACTGCCCTGTCTCAGTTATCTTCTGCAAAGGAATCTCCCGCAAAGAGAATGTTTGCCGAATGGCATTGCTGCTGTGCGTGGTTCGACAAGCTCACCATGAGGGAAGTGGGATGATTGCAAGGAGCCAGCAACAGCAACGCTCACGCCTGTCGCAACGCCTTCGGCTATCGTTGCAACCCACTACTTCCCTCATGGTGAGCCTCATCCTGAGCCTGTCGAAGGGCGCACAGCAGCATTGCCATCCGGCAAATCACCAGCCTTCAAGGCACCCCGATCAACCTCCAGACCAAAATAATCGTGGCCACTTATCCACGCTCCCCGAACCTGAGCTATCCTATGCCCGTCCTTTCCATGGGGAGCTGCTTCCGGAGCCGTTCGAAAGTGGGGAAGGACG
>NZ_QPJM01000005.1 GCF_003337575.1 Phyllobacterium bourgognense | reverse complement strand
AATGGCTTGAGGAAGTTGTCGCTGAGCCCGGCAATGACGGTCCAGATCGAAAAGATGATCGCCGGCGTGGTCGCTTCCGTCGCAAGAACATAGGCTATGACAGGTAGCGTCACCAGCAACGCCGGCACCTGCACGATGGCAAACAACAGCACCACGAGCGTCAAAACGCCGGCCGATGAAAGACCTATGGCGAAAAAGCCTATCCCGATCAGCAGCGACTGAATGACCGCGACACCAACTACGCCGACCGCCACACCTCGGATCGTAGCGGCGGTCATCGCAACCAGCCGGGAGCCTTGCGCCTTGCTGCCGGTGATACGTTCCAACAGGCGACTTGCGAACTCGGTGCACCCTTCGCCATAGGCGATGAGCACGGCAGCGACTGCGAACGAAAGTACGAATGAAAGCTGACCGGCGGCCAAACCACCCGCGAACGCTGCCAGCCATGAGGCAACGCCGCCGAGCATCTTGCCGTACTTGGCAAGCGCCGCCGGGATGTTTGTCGCGACGAGCGCCCATGTGTCGGTCAGTTTCTGGCCGACCACAGGCAGGTCGGCAAGCCATGGCGGCGGCGGCGATACCATGAGGCTGCTGTCTTGCAAGTCCGAGACGAACACAAGTATGGAAGATCCAAGCGACGTCACCACCATGACCAATGGCACCAGCATCAGCAAAACGCTGACCAACCCTATCAACGTCGCCGACCAGCGGTTGCCGACCCGGACAACCAAGCGTTGGTGCAGAGGGTAGAGCATGACCGCGAGGATCACCGACCAGAGCAGGATGCCAGCAAACGGCAACATGATACGGCTACAGGCATAGATCAGTAGGCCCACGAGTCCGATCTGAAGCGCTGAATCAAGCAGTCTCAAGAGCGATGGCGCACGCTCAGGAATGATGACGTTCGGCTGCATTTTGCTGCCCCTTCCGAGCCAATCTGGGTTTCAGATAGCTCGGTCCTCCTGCTGACTATTTACCTGTTTCGGCCTTTCTGCAAGGCAGATGCAATAGTGCTCGCTGGACGCGCCTTGAACAGCCATCCGGGAAGCCCGATGCAGTCTCAGCCTGGCGCAGTCATGTGGGCGGGTTCCTTGGCCGCCATCGCCATTTGATCAATTTACGCAACGTTTTACCGTAACGTACTTCTGCTGCGCGCGCCCGGATGCCTATGATCATCGTGGTCCACCTGTCGCGCGAGGAGCGATTGGGATACAGGGCAGATTAGACGCAATTTTTTCGAAGCGTTGTATCGGCAAGTTCGGGTAGGATGGCCGATCTTATCGGGGATCATCGTGGTAATGGTGGCGCGTGGGGCTTCTGGCTGGGTGAATTGAAGGCTGGCGCGTAACCGACACAGTCTATTTTACCTTCGTTATAGACCTTACTATTGGCTATGGCGATTGACATTGCACATTTTTCATCGATTGAGCCTTTATTTGGAATGGAGGGGTCATGAATCATCTGTGGCAAGAAATCCGGCATAACCCGATCCTTTGGCTCCTTGCCCTCGTGCCCTTCGTTTTTGCGGCGAAGATGACCAGCCCGGAAGCGCACACGCTGCTTTTTCTGCTCGCGGTGTTGGCCATCATTCCGTTGGCAACTTTGCTCAGTCACGCTACCGAGTCCGTAGCAGCCAAAACGGGCGATGCGGTCGGTGGCCTCCTCAATGCAACGCTCGGTAATCTCACCGAACTCATCATCGCGCTGGCCGCACTGCGCCTTGGCCAGTTCACACTTGTCAAGGCTTCCGTGGCCGGAGCAATTGTTGCCAACACCCTGTTTATGTTGGGAGCGTCGTTCCTGCTCGGGGGACTGAAATACCACATTCAGGACTACAATCGCGTCAATGCGCGTCTGCAAACAAGCCTGCTGTTTCTGGCCACCGTCGCCCTGATCATCCCCTCAGCAGTAGCCTCTGCCGATTATGAAGTGCCGTCGGAGTTCATGCAAAAACTCAGCGTCGGCCTGTCAGTCGTCCTGATCATCGTCTATGGACTGGGTCTTGTATTCTCACTCAAGAGCCACAGCGAACTCTTCGGCAGCACAGAAGAGGCTTCGCAGGAGCAGCCTTGGCCACTCAATGTGGCCCTTGTAACGCTGGCGGGCGTGACGGTCCTGGTGGCGCTCGTCAGCGAAATCTTTGTCGAATCGGTTCAGGAGGCGGCGGTGACATTTGGAATGACGGCCGCATTCGTGGGCTTTATCGTCGTGGCATTGGTAGGCGGTGCGGCGGAAATGGCATCAGCGTTTTCCGGCGCTCGCAAGAACAGGCTCGATCTGAGCGTTGGCATTGCTCTGGGGAGTGCTGCGCAAATCGCCCTATTCGTTGCACCAGTCCTTGTGCTACTGAGTTACGTCATCGGGCCGAGCCCGATGGATCTGCAATTCTGGCCGGGTGCGGTCGTCATGGTGCTCATCGCTACGATGACGGCCACCATCGTCACCAACGGCGGGCACTCGACATGGTTCGTGGGTGTATTGATGTTGATGGTCTACCTTATTCTTGCGATGACGCTGTATTTACTGCCGCCTGGCGGGCAGTAGCAGACGTCTTCCACAGCTCTTGAATGACCATCTTGATGCATTGTGGAAGGTTGGCCGCAATGGACGGCTCAGAGCGGAGAAATCGTCTGTTGATCTTATGCAGCCGGCGATAGTGGCACCGGATCAAACTCAACTGGCGGAATGCGCTCGAAAATATCAGCACTCGCCAGGCATTTCTACTTTCATCAAACGCACCGCCGAACGTGCCAATGGGTTACCTTCTGTTCGATGGAATGGGAAGGTGTACTCACCTTCCCACAGCAGAGAAGCGCCTTTATTTATAGACTGGCGCTGCAGTCGGTTCCGCCATTGGCGGAGGAGCTTTTCCTTTCCCGATTGATCCGCAGGCACTTAAACTTGTCACTGTTAGTACGGCAACGACGGTGATCAGAACTCTGTTCATTCGAAGATCCTTTTCATCAAGTTGAAGTAGGCCAACGACTCGAGGCTAACATAGATAGTTTTAAGCGGTAGGCGTTGGAATCGAGGAACATATGGGTAGTGCCCCGATAGCCACACCTTAGTTCTGTCGAGGCTGCGCGGACTTATGTCGGCTTACTTCTCAATGGACCGCTTCGAGGAGGCGGTAGTCGCTTTCGAAAAAATAGATCAAGGGCGCAAAGAGGCGAACTATTGGGACTTTTGGGGTCAACTAGAATGGGCAAAATGGCCATCTGGTCATCCACCGAAAGGCGTATGATCTGTATTGGGTCATTGGGCAATCAGAAGCCCCGCTCGGGCCTCACTTTTCAGCGCCAGAACTCGTCCAGATAGTCGATGACCTCGCCGTTAGATCCTGCGACCCGGCTAAGCATCATCTGGTCGGTCCAAAAGAGGATGGCCTTACGTATCTCCTGATCCTGCCAACCGGCTTCCCTGGCCTTCTCGTACACCCGGATATAGGCGAGGTGCTTGAAAGGAAGGGGAATCTGATCCTTGAACATCTCCTCGATCGCGCCTGCACATTCAGCGCCGCGCCGAAGATAGGGGCCGTCCTCCTTGGGCGGCGTTATTTCGTATCGGGCATGATTCGGAACATAAGACGCCTTGCGTTCTCTCATGGCCTCACCTCGCTATCAGGCGTTCTTAACCCCGCCTGTTCCATGGCCTCTTCCGCGATCGTCTTCACGTTCAATTTGACGCGAGCCACCAGGCGAAGCTCGGTCTCAAGTGGGTGGCCCTCTTCAAACGTCCTCGGAGAATCGGCGATGCTCTCCGATGTAACTAAACTGTCCGGCGTGCTTGAAGTTCCCACGGGGTAAATCGGGGCCCGACGCTTCCCGTCCTATGCTGAAAGAGAGGCCCAACCGTGGGCAGGGCAGGGCGCCTCTGGAGAGTGGCCGGGCCTCAAGAGGAGCAGGCCCGTGATCATCTCGATGAAGATCTGGTGTCGGGTTAAGGTTGCATTCTGCACGTAATGGTTGCTGCCAGCTGGCCGAGCGCCGCGACCAGTTCGACAGCTCTTGCCGCTGCCAAATCCACCACTTCCCGCAAAGTTACAGTTACGTACTTGTTAATTGCGCACCGTAGGATTTCACTGGCCGGAAATGCTCACGATCGAACGGTACCGCTGCTCACAAGCTGGGGTTCCGTTGGTTCTTGGTGCTGATGTCGGGAAGAACGCTCTCGGCGATTGGATTCTTGTGACGTACCCAAACATCGCAGAGATTTTGAAGCGTTGCACACATCGTCGTGTTTTTCATTGAAAGCAGAACGCAGGAGGAGATCATGCATTTATTAGTTCAGACTGCCCTCGCAATCGCTGTCCTTACCATTCCATGTGAGGCCCAGGACATGATCAAGAAATATGGCAAGGCGGCCGGTTGGGATATTTTTGTCAATGAGAAGATGGGCCCTGGCTGCCTTATCGCCCGGCAAAACCCAGACGCTGGCGCACAGGTGGAGATCGGTATCGATGCAACCGCAGATCTGCGCGGCTATCTGGCGCTTTACTCCAAAAAACCTGAAAAGATTACCGCAGGTGAACAGCTCTCGGTCGTATTCGACGTCGATGGTGAGAAGTTCACGGGTGTGGCTACCGGCCAGGAGATTGAAGGGTTCGACGGTGCAACCGTTCCTTTCAACGACCTCGATTTTATCTATGGTCTTGCCAAGAAGAAAAAGCTGACGATCACCGCCAAAGGGCGTAAGGAATTAGTGGTTGATCTTACTGGTACCGATGCTGCGTTCAAGGCATTGCGCGAGTGTCAAGCCGCTCAGAAGAAGTAGCGGCGTCCGTCTGAAGGGAAAAGAGGGGTCGGTCAAAGCTTCCTGCTTCAACCAGCCTCAGCAACTTTGCCGACAGCTACAGCGTCAATGGAACGACCGGCTTCAAGGTGAGGTTCTGACTATAGTACCAATAAAACGCGTCTAATGTCCCGACCTGCCGAAATGCACACTACAAAGGGCAGGCCGGGTGCCGACCCAGTGGGCACTATAGTCAGCATCCAAAGCGTGCGCCACGTATGGTTAACAAAAGGTGAGGCCTGACGCTTTGACCCGGAGAGGGTAGTCGGTCGCCAGACCTCGTGCCGAAGGGCGCCACCCTCAACGACACGCTATGAACAGCAGTAAGCGAGAAAAGTTCCTAGGCCGGTGAGGCCCCTTAGATCAGCGCCTCAATTATACTGCCAAATCCACAAAAACGAACTCATTAAGCTCGGCGCCGCGGCTTGCTCTTGTGCCACCGGAAGGACTTACCTGTCGGCGGTCCACGTTCCGGGTCGTCCGACGTAGTTGCCGGCCTCCTTGGCTGCCTGGATAAATGCAAAGCGCGCCGATCCGGGGGAGAGATTTCCTTCCAGACAGGACAGCAGGGCGTGTTTGGCAGCGGTCAATATCTCGCTTTCTTCAATCGGCCAATCTGTCAGGATTTGCTCTGCGGCCTGAAGTGCTGATGTGATGACACGCGATGCGAACTTCTTTGAAGGGCCTTTCTTCCATCACATTGGAACGGCAACCAATCGGCGTCCGTTTCACGCAGCGGAATAGTCAATATTTACTACGTGAGACCGTGCACGAAAAAGGCGGTGGCCTTTTCGACCACCGCCATTTGGTATCAATGTGAATATTGGGTCATCAACAAATATAATGTGCTTTAGTTGCTCTTCTTCAAAAAGCCCGGTCAACTGGAGTCTCAGTTACAGCTGACCGGGCTGTTTGGGCCATGGCGGGCCCTTGCCGACGGGGCAACGTCGGCGCCAAAATAGTATAGCCTTAATTAGTCGACGAGAGATCGGACCAAAGGCCCATTAGCGAAAATCAAAAGCCCTATTCAGCCTCAGTTGCAAATCCGCTAATTACCAAAACATTGGGTCTGAGCGTTCCAAGTGAATTAGCCAGCTGCCGACGATTGCGAGAGCAATACCCATGCAGAATATCAGGCCGTAATGTGAGGAAGGCGGGGTATCCCGCTCATCGTTTGGGTCGTCATCAAAAGGTACACGCATAGAATTTATTCCCTTCGAATGATTTTCCCGTCGTGCATTTCGAAGACGCCGCTGCCACCCCCTTGAGAATGGAAATCTATTTCCAGTTCCCTCCATCTACCAAGCACTCTGCCACACGAACTGCATTGAATCAGAGTGTCGTCCTGCACGTCATCCGGAATTCGCAGATAGATCGTTCCGCATTTTGGGCATTCGAGTTTGTGATCAAGACGTTTGTTCATCTGACGACCTGCCAACGCCACCCAATAGAATTTTACGCTTAATTTCGCGTGCTACAATCGTGTGTCTGCCGGTGGACAAATGGCGCTTTGGAACGGATCTGTTGCGATCTCGTTTCCCAAAAAAAGAAAAATGAGGAGGAAAAATGGAAAGGGACGAATTTCTGTCGTCCGCGGTTCAGGTGCCCTTCGCAAGCAAATCAACGCCGTGAAGGAGCGGGACGAGTTCCGGATGCCGGCATGGGCCGGATTTGTCTGGGGAACCTTATTCGGCTTCGCTGTTGCTGCGTGGTTGATTGATTAGAGCCTAGCCTATAGGCAAATCCACGTGACGAGGGAAAGTTTGGAACCTTGTCATAGTCTGCCAGGAAAATAGCAACGGCACTCCCAAATCGAACATTCAGCGTGCGAATGATTGCAATCTTGACTGATCCGATGATGTCGCGGTGCGGTTGATGATTGTGCGGCCCTTAGCATCCTTCATTACATAGCGTCCGCCGACAATCTTTTCACTCATTCCGTTCGCGTGGCGAACCTCCATCGCCGGTGCGCCAGTTTGTACGCTTTCGCGGGTTTGGGGTGCGGATTGACTGATTGTACCACCATTTACGTTGGTGCTGTTACCAGCATCATCGGTTTTTCCGGTGTGGCCTTTGTCTCCACCCTTACCACCGGCATTGCCACTACCATTGCCATTGCCATTGCCGTTTCCACCGGCATTGCCGCCGCCGTTCCCACCGGCATTGCCGCCGTCGTTCCCACCGGCATTGCCGTTGCCGTTTCCACCGGCATTGCCGTTGCCGTTCCCGCCGCTGTTACCGCCATCTTTCGCCCAGACCATTTGGGCCTCCAAGTGAAGAGATTGGTTATCTAAGGTGATTTTATAGGGCGTCGCGACAAGAGCCGCCGTTACGAGGGCGCTGCAAAGAATTGAAACCGGCTTTATATGGATGAGCATCGACGCCTCCTACATACCGTGGGAATTGGAGTGGTCTCATCGAGATCGCTTCGAACCTAGTAAGGTGGCATAAACAGCCCGATGCGCGACTGTCAACAGTTCCATGCCGATATGATCCAGATCAAAACCATTGCTGCTTTACGACAAGACTTTGGTCTTATTCCTGAACGGCCATACGTCCCAACCCCATAGGTCTGAAGTCCAAACGTGGAACGGGTGGCTCTGTTCCACGTTTGGGCGTGCGGCAGCGCGATTAGTCCGATTGCATTGGGTCGGCACAGCCATCGAAACTCGGGAGGGACATCTGCAAGGTCAAATTCCATTCGGCATATAGCGCTGCAGGCCTAGACTTGCCACGAAGCCCACAGACGAGCCGAGCTTCGCGGATGATTTGACTCGAAAGGAACTTCTCGTGAATAGGACGAAATCGAACGCTACGGTTCCGCCGCAACGTACTATTTCAAGTCTCGCCCCGGCTTGACTGGCATGTGGCAGATCAGCGGACGCAATGACGTCAACTATGACGAGCGCGTTGCTTTCGACAGGCACTACGTCGAAAACTGGTCCTTTCAGAAGGATATCATCATTCTTCTCAAGACCATTCCGGCGGTATGCGCGTCTCGCGGTTCGTACTGAGCCGGCGTGGCTGGTCATCGTCGATCCCAGACTCGTTTGAGATCGTCGTCATTATCGCGTGAAAGAATGAAAAGAACTCTAGTCAGGGACGGCGGTCAGCCGTCCCGCATGGAGGCAACAATGGCTCCCCTCGGAGGACATATAAATTTGGCGGTCGGTGTAGCCGTGTTGGCGACGCTGATGGTACTTGCCGTGCTCGTCGTGGCTCTAGACATCGAGATTGCGCTGCCGAGAGGGTGACAGGGCATGCGCTCGGTTGTGAAATAGGAACCAGCATTGCTGCGGATTCTTCGACACAGTGCAGATGTTCATCGGTTTCATAGCGCACTGGCTCAATCCTCCGATTAGAGCAGCAGCAGCGGTTGTTCTTCCTCTGCCTTCGGTTGTGGCAAAACAACAGCTCAGTGTCGGGCAGGGGGCTTTGCAGTTGCAGCGCTTCTTCGGCGGGCGCCTTCATCCAAATGTCGATTTCCTCAGAGGTGCGCAAGATGACCGGCATCGCCTGTTCATGGATCGGTTCGACGACGGCATTCGGGAAGGTAGTCAGAAACGCGAACATATCGGCATTGCGAACATTCAAGCTTACCGTTGAATTGCTGTGCCATGGTCCCGCCCCGCAATTTGAGCCAAGATTTCGCGAAGATATTATTTTTATAGCAAGTTTCAAGATGGCTTCGCCGGTACCTCAATCGATGTGAGGGTCCAAGCTGTGGTTGTCGTCTTTGAGGTGCGAAATCGGCTCTTGGGGATTGGGTTCGTGCAGGAGAGATAACCACTATTTACTAGATGAAATGGTGTTGCCTTCGGGTGTACAGCAATCTTCTCATTGCACGGCTGATGCGTCTAAGGGGCCTTCCCAGAAGCCTCCGGTGCTTCATCTCAGATAATAATGTAGCCTGCCGCCATCCTTCGCCATGTCGCCCTCACGTCAGTCACTAGCTTTGTGCTCGCCGCAATACCACTCCAGTCCGTAGCGCTTGTCAAAGCGAACGATCCCCACGACTTGCAGCTATCGTGCATGCAGCAATGCTCGAACAAGTCCGGCTGGAGCCTTCTCCATCTGGGAAGGGTGCGCGGGCTTTTCGGGTGTTTCGGACATTTGTTAGAACTCGGGCACGGGCGAGAAGCTGCTCCAGAATATACACTGCCTTGACCGCTTGCTCCGGCGAGATTGGTGGGGCAGGCGACACGCTCTTGCGTTGTATGCGGATATTGCGGAAAACTCCCAAGGTTTTTGCTGCACCCGGAAACGACGCTTTCAAGCTGGGTAACCATTACAGCCAGCTGCGACACGTCAACCTTGTGCTGGGCACTGGGAATAACTTTGATCCCGGCATGGTTGGCGACTGCAAGGCTTGCCTGGCGCACACCTTCAAACGCCAGCAAGAAGCGGGATTGAGTGGTGGTAACATTTCTGGTGTCCACTAAATATGCCTCGGCGTCTGCCAGGCGCTGGTGAATGACCGCTTCATCACGCCGGGTGATTTTAACCGCGCCAATTTTGACGAGGTTTTGAATGTTTGCTTCCCACGTCATATTGATCGCTTGATGGCTGCTCCAGCTCCGGTACGTCGCCAGATTGAAACAGAATCATCGGACGCCCGTAGCCTCCGACCCCAGGCCGTGCATCGCGAGCCACGCCAATACGCCAGCGCATTTTACCGCGAGATTGCGTGCCATTCGCGTGCCGTCTTCTGCGGTATCGAACTGTATCGGATCGTAAGCAGGCACGAGTTGCCCATTGTCTGCTCGGCCGAATGCGATAACGACGATAAGGCGCGTGGGGTTGACCATCACGCATTTCAGAGGTCGCTTGGCCGTTGGCTATCAGTGCCGCCGTCGCAATTAAGCGGTGGCGAGCCCTCCGTCAACGGCAATGACCTGTCCTGTGATCCACGTCGCGCGGGAATCGGCGACTTTCAAAATCCACGTGGCAATGTCTTCCGGTACACCACGGCGACCTAACGGGATAAGCTTACGCTCGTGCTCTGTCACAGCGGCAATCTGATCCGGAGACAAGCCCATACGGTCGCGCAAAAAATCTGTCTCCACAGGTCCAGGCGCTATGGCATTAACTCGAATTCTCTGCGGCGCAAGTTCCAACGCCCAGCAGCGTGTTAGGTGCTCCACTGCAGCCTTGCTCGAACCGTAAACTGAAAGCCCTGCGGCAGCCTTGCTGCCGAATGTACTCGACATATTGACGATGGTGCCCCGCGTCGTTGCAAGATGCGGAACGGCTGCCGCTGCGAGAAGGATTGGTCCAGTCACGTTCACCGCATATACACTCGAGATGGTATTCGCATCGCTCTCCATCAGCGACTTGATCGCACCACCCCCGGCATTGTTGACCAGGATGTCGAGACGGCCCCAAAGTTTGATGGCAGCATCAATTGTGTCACGCGCTGCTTCCGGATTGGCTGCGTCCGCGACAAAGCCATGGATGTTGGGATTTGCGGCGGCAATCTCTGCCAGTACTCCAGCGCGCCGTCCTGTGACAAGGACCTTCGCACCCTGCGATGCAAATTGCTGGGCGGCAGCCAAGCCTATGCCGCTGCTGCCACCCGTAATGATGACAACTTTTTCTTGGAAGTTTTCCATAGTGGTTCGCCTCATCTCACTGTATTTGACGATGCATTGTCATCGATCTTCAGAATGTTCCGGAGTCGTGGACAAGAAGGACTGTCGGAAGTCGCCGCTCCGGTTCGATATAATTCGGGCTGTTGCCGATGGCATGATAGTCACCGGCCGCAGGCGTCTCTCAGCTTTTTATGAACGCAAGAAGATCGGCATTGATGACGTCGGCATGGGTCGTGCACATGCCATGCGGATACGTCTCGTAGACCTTCAACGTCCCATTCTTCAAAAGTTTCACTGACAGGAGCGCGGAGTCCGCAATGGGAACGATCTGATCATCATCGCCGTGCATCACAAGCGTCGGGACATCGATCGCTTTCAGGTCTTCCGTAAAATCCGTTTCCGAGAAGGCTTTGATACAGTCATAGTGTGCCTTCGCGCCCCCCATCATGCCCTGCCGCCACCAGTTGGTACGGATTGGGTCGGATATGGCTGCGCCCTCGCGATTAAAACCGTAGAACGGGATCGGGAAATTCCAATAGAACTCTGCGCGGTTTGCACCGAGCTGAGCACGCAAGCCATCCAAGACTTCGATGGGCAAGCCACCAGTGTTTGCGGCGGTTTTCACCATGATCGGCGGAACGGCGCTGATCAAGACCAGTTTGGCCACGCGGTCCTTGCCATGACGTGCGACGTAGTGAGCAGCTTCGCCGCCGCCGGTCGAATGTCCCACGTGTATGGCGTCCCGCAGGTCGAGCGCCGCCGCCAGTTCGGCAAAGTCGGCGGCATAGGTGTCCATGTCGTTGCCAGTTGCGGTTTGGGTTGAGCGCCCGTGGCCGCGACGGTCGTGAGCGATGACGCGGTAGCCTTTATCCAGGAAGAAGAGCATTTGCGTATCCCAATCGTCGCTGGAGAGGGGCCAGCCGTGATGGAAGACGATCGGCTGCCCCGTTCCCCAATCCTTGTAAAAGATCTCCGTACCGTCCTTGATTTTAAGTATGCCCATGTCATTAGGCCTTTCGCTTCGGTTGTTGGAATTGGTTGGTGAAAGAGGTGGGGCGCCGAACGCCAGTGAAGGCATTGCAGCGAAAACCGTCGCACTCGCCCCAAGCAGAAGAAGGTTGCGGCGAGACGCATCGATCGTTTCAAACGGTGTATGTCCGTTCATGCGGAGATCTCCTTGAGTTGGAGCCGGACAGGTAGGACGCTCGTCTGCCAATTCGTTGGCTGCAGGAAGAAACCGGAAAAACTCCTGCATTCACCATCTCTGTCGCGTCCGGTTAACACGGCTCGCACATTAGAATTAACTCCGATGTCGAACTCAGACATCCCACCCATTGGTTGGGGGAACACATACCGAAAGACAAAACACGCAATTGAAATGAAGGCGAGAGGAACGGGGGATCTTGGATGGTGCTTTTCATAATCAGCGAGGGTGATCCAGTGAGACCGATCGATGGTTTCTTTCAGCGGCAATGCCAGTTCGCTATAGTCCCTTACTCAGGAAGCCACATACTATGTTATTGGGTGCACCATCCTCAGCAGGGTGGCCCGCACCTTGAAGTATGGCAAAGGTGGGGTGACACAGCGACTCCCGCTGACGGGACGCGACAGCTTTTCGGACGATTTTACGCTGTGGTTGCCGAACTCGATAACCGAAGCAGTCCTGGATAAGAGCGGGTCGGGTAGCAGTCCGGACGACATTCGCAGTGAGCGGCTAGTTTCGCGCATTGCCTTCGTGTTCCTATCAATCTTAATGACACTCGACGTAGCTGAACAACCAGTGATACCATTCTGGCTGTAACGCGCCCAAACGCTGCCGCTTAGCCCATGCGTTGCTCAACATTAAATGATCACTAGACTGCAGGGGACCGTAGCCGAACCATGACGGAAACTGCTCGCCATTCTTCGATGCCCCGCGATCCTGTGTCCTTCGTTGTCGGCGCGACCGCCGCGCAGGTGATCGGCGGGATGGTTCCGCAAATGTCGCCTTTTGTGATTGGCGGGTTGATGGATGGTCTTTCACTGTCGGAACGTGACTCCGGCTTCATTGTCTCCATCGAGTTGCTTGCCCTCGCCGTCACCGCGACGACAATCGCACCTATCCTGCCCAGGTTTTCCTATCGGCGTGTCAGCCTCGTCGCTGTAGTACTGGCTTTGGTCGCCCAAGGCGGTTCAATCTTCAGTGTCTCGCTAGGATGGCTAGCTGTATTCCGCGCCCTCGCGGGCGCTGGCGAAGGCGCGCTTTACGCCGTGTCGCTTTCCGTCGTCGCCTCCCACTGCAAAAATCCGGACAAAGTTTATGGTTACTTTCAGGTCGTATGGGCCTTGGTCAGTGTTGCGCTGTTCACAATCGGCGGTCAGCTCACCGCTGCCTTCGCACATCGCGGCATCCTAGCGTTGATAGCGGGTGTGACCCTAGTACTCGCCCCAATCCTGCTTCTCATTCCGGACGACCGGGCCAAAAGCGGCTTCCGAACCGAAGCGGACATGGCGCAAGCCTCACCTTCACTCGGAATCATGACATTCGCTGCGATCGTGCTGTACCTTACCGCCTCAGCTGCGATCTACGCGTTCAGCGCGCCTTTGGGCGAGCGCGCAGGTCTTGATACGACCGCGGTCGGTTATGTTCTGACCATCGCGTCCCTGATCGGTCTCGCAGGAGCAGGAGTCGCTACTGTGGTCAATGTGCGCTGGGGACGGGCAATCCCCATCTTGGGGTTCAGCGTCGGATTCGTACTTGTCGCGCTCGCGCTCTGTCTCTGGCGCAGTCCAACGGTTTACATCGTCGCGGTCATCGCATCGGTCGTCATTTACTACTTCTCGATTCCGTATCTTTTCGGGCTTGCAGCAGCGCTCGACCGCAACGGGCGTTGGGCCGCTGCTGCGGGATCGGCTTATTTGCTCGGATTTGCCGCTGGCCCTCTTGTCGCAGGCAGCGTGATTGCGACAGCGGGGTACGCTGGCCTCGCCGGGGTCTGCGTCGCGATAACAGCCGCCGCCTGGGGGCTCGCCGTGGTCGTCATTCAGCGCCTCAGCTGGTCGGGCGCCCCACCGACGTTACGGCATGAGATTGTCATGCGAATCGTGACCTCCAACGAGTGATCGTATCGGTTTCGATAGACATAGTCCTCTGGCGGACTCAATATGAATTGGCCAATCGAACGGATCTAAACCTCCACTATGTTCCGCGCCTTAGCAGGCAGCGCCTCCCAAACGCGAACGAGCTCGCCGACTGAAGTCAGCTGCATCTTGCGCATGACGTTGCTGCGGTGGAGCTTGACAGTGATATCGCTGATGCCAAGGTGAAAAGCGATCTGCTTGTTCAGACGGCCGGTTGCGGCTTCGCGCATCACCTGACGTTCCCGCGGAGTGAGCAGCGCGAACTTGCTTAAGTATCCCTTCAGAATCCGTGAGTGTGCCCGCTGCTGGATATCAATCTCGATGCCTGCGGCGATCGCATCAAGCAGCGTCTGATCGCGCACTGGCTTGGTAAGGAAGTCGACCGCCCCAGCTTTCATCGCCTGCACCGACATGGGGATATCGCCATGGGCCGTGAGAAAGACGATTGGCTTGGCGTTACCGCTCTCGGCTAGCCGGTGTTGGAGATCCAGGCCGCTTAGGCCAGGCATCCGTACATCGACGACCAGGCAGCCTGGCTGATCCGGGAGTTCGGCGTCGAGCAAGTCGCGCGTGGAGGCGAAGCTGATCGTGTCGATGCCCACCGAATGCATGAGCTCTTGGAGCGCCTCGCGAAGATTGGCTTCGTCGTCCACGAGGATGACCAGCGGGCGATCCGCATCGACCCAATTGCCAGTTGGCTGAGATCGGTTGACCACTCTGCTCTCATAACCCTCACTCACATGATAGCTCACACTCATTATGAATTCTCCTTTCCAGTCAGCGCGTTACCGATCGCCGCGAGCAATGCTTGCCCGTCGAAAGGCTTTCGGAACAACCAGTTATGCTTGGCCTGTAGCAGGTCAGCGATCTCGTGGCGGCCCGTGATCAGGATCACTGGCAGGTCGGGGCGTTTTTTGCTCACCAAGCGCTGCAACTCGACGCCGTCCATGCCGGACATGCCGATGTCTGTGATCAGACAATCTATCTCAGGCAGAGTATAGCTGTTGAGCAGCATCTGGGCCGACGAGAATACCCGCACGGAGTGCCCCGCTGACTCGAGAAGATCCTCAAGCGATTCAAGCAGGCGCTGGTCGTCATCAACGATGGCTATCACGGACTGCGAGTTGGGCATTCTTGCAAGCTTCCTGAACGTCTGGAATGAGTGATTGGAATCTGTAACTTTTCGGCAATCCGCACCAGGTCGGCAAGCGATTCCGCCTGCATTTTGTGCATGATCTTGCTGCGATGGATTTCAAGGGTAATCTTACTGATGCCGAGTTCGGCAGCGGCCTGCTTGTTCAGCAGGCCGCTGACTACGAGCGGCAGCACTTCGCGTTCTCGCGGCGTAAGCGTTTCCAAGCGGCGCACAAGCTCGGCCAGCTCAGCACGCGCCGATCGTTGAATGCGGTCCCGATCGATCGCCGCCCGAACCGCCGGAATCAGGTCGTTCTCCCCAACTGGCTTGGTCAGAAAATCGACAGCACCACGCTGAATGGCCCGTACCGATGATGGAATATCACCATGCCCCGTGATGAATACGATCGGAGGATGGACATCGTCGGATAGCTGCTTCTGGAACTCCAGACCGTTGATGTCCGGCAGCTCGACATCAAGGATAAGGCAGGCAGGAAAATCGGGTTTCGCATAGGCGACATAGTCCGCCGCCGCGGCGAACGTCTCGGCCTGCCATCCTAAGGACTCCAATAGTTCGCTGATTGCCTCGCGCACCCTGGCATCATCATCCACCACGAAGACCATCTCCTCACGCTGGCTCATGACGACTCGCTTGCCTTCAACGGAAGCGTGAAAGCGACGGTCGCCCCACGAGTCTCATTGTTGGCCATCCAGAGTCGGCCCCCATGCGATTCGATGATCGAACGGCAGATGGCGAGCCCCATGCCCATCCCGTTCTGCTTTGTTGTGAAGAACGGCTCGAAAACGCGCTCCGCATGCTCAAATCCCGTTCCAGCGTCACGAACCTCGATACGGATCGCATCGATAGCGTCACGGCGTGAGCTTATCTGGAGCGTCCGCGCGCCGTCGACCATAGCGCCGTCCATCGCCTCAACCCCATTGCGCACCAAGTTCAAAAACACCTGCTGCACCTGGACGCGATCGAGCGCAACGGGCGGCAGGTTGGGCTCGAGATCCGTCTCAACACGAATGCCTTTTGCCGCGATCCCATCAGCCATCAGTCGGCAGACTTCACCAATCAAGTGGTTGACGTCTTCCGACGACCTGGTCTGTGGTGCCTGACGGAAGAGGGCGCGGATGCGGCTGACGACATCCGCCGCCGAGTTGGCGTCACGGGTGATACGCTCGGCCGTAATCTTCGCGCGCTCGACGTTCGGAGGGGCGGCGGACAGCCAACGGTGACATGCTTGCGAATTAGCGACGATAGCCGCTAGCGGCTGGTTCACTTCGTGTGCGATCGAGGCGGAAAGCTCGGCCAGGCTGGCTGCCTGAGTCGCCCGCGCGAGTTGCTCGGAGGCGCGGCGCAGGGCCTCTTCGGCATGCACCTGATCGTCTATGTCGTGACAGAGGCCGAACCACTGGACGATGCCTCCGTCGGGAGCACGCAGCGGCTCGGCCCGGCCCGACATCCAGCGATAGACGCCGTCATGCCGACGCAGACGATATTTCATCGAGAAGAGCTCGCCTGTCTTGAGACAGCGCCCCAAAACATCCGACACCGCGTCCACATCGTCCGGATGGAAGATGGTATCGAATACCACCGCCAACTGGCGCTTGTCTTGCAGATCCACACCAAGAAAGTCTGCCATATGCTTGTTGGCAAGGGTGGTCTCCCCTTCCGGGGTCAGACGCCAAAGGTTACTCGGAACCATGTCCACGAGCAACGACAGTTCTCGCTCCCGATTGCGCAGCGCCTCCTGCGCGCGCACCTCATCGTCAATGTCGAGAGAAACGCCGTACCATTGCACAATCGTTCCGTCTTGATCACGCCGGGGCTCCACCCTGCACTCCGCCCACCGATAGGCGCCATCTTTCTCAAGCCAACGAAACCGCATGACGGTGCCGCGGCCAGATTCAAAACAGTTCAGCAATGTTCGCTGCACTTCGGGTGCATCTTCGGGATAGATCAGTTCCTGCAGCAATGTTTCGATGCGGGGATCCTCAATAGCTTCGAAGTCGGCTATCACGGCGCGGAAATGGTCCTGGTATCGCTTGTTGAAATAGACCGGGTCATCCAAGGACGTTATGCTCCAGATGCGGACCGGCACGGCGTCGATCATCTGCTGAAGCTGCTGCTGGCTCCGTCGTAGTGCTTCTTCGGCGTGCATCTGGTCGTCGATGTCGTGGCAGAGGCCGTACCAATGGACGATGCGTCCCGCGTGATTGCGCATCGGCTCAGCGCGACTCGACATCCAACGATAGAGGCCGTCGGCCCGTCGCAAGCGATACCTCATCGTGAAGTGCTCGCCGCTGACAAGGCATCGATTAAGCGTGTCCCGGAACTCAGCTGCATCGTCCGGATGGACGGTCTCTACGAGCATCTCCAATCGGCTTTTTCCTCGTCTATCCATGTCCGGCACGTCGAGGCCGAGAAAATCGACCATGCGCTTGTTGAAGAAAGTCGGCTCCCCTTCTGGAGTCAGGCGCCACAGGTGGCTGGGAACCATGTTGATGAGCTGCGACAGCTCCTGCTCCCGATCGCGCAGCGCCTCCACGACGGGTTTGTGATCTTGGATTTCTATCGGCATAATCGGCTGCTCCTGCCCGACAAAGCAAAGTTGGGGATCCTCGACGCTTCTTATACCACTCTCAATCGATGTCTGGGTTGGCGAAATCATACTATAGCTTAATCCAGCGATGCCCTTGCCGCATCTCATGGAAATCCATGATGGCGTTTAGATGTGGCGAGCTGGAGCGGAGTACCATGGGGAGGGCAAAACTTGCGACCTGTACAAGAGGACTAGCAGGAGGCTCAGTCGATGCCTCCCATTTCCACCAAGTTCAGGATGATAACCGTGGACGCCATTAAACGGGAACTCGTTAGGATCTGAGGATTCGTGAACGGTCACGTCGTCAACAGATTCGCCCTTCACATGGATAATTATTTCTGCAGAACCTGAAAGCTCCTGCGCATCCGTCAACGCCTCCCTGACCTCAAATTCAAACTCCGGATCCCAGCCTTCAATTCCAATGAAATCCTTGTCGCGGAACCTGACTTTCCATGGCATGGCTCAATCCTCCGATCAGAGCGGCAGCGATTGCTGTTCTTCCTCTGCCTCAGGTTGTGGCAGAACAATCAGTTCATTATCGGGCAGGGGCCCTTGCAACTGCAGCGCTTCCGGGTGCATCCAAGAAACCATGCCCTCCAACGCCGATCAATTCGCCTCGTTGATTGCCTGCAAGCCGCAGTGTCGCGCGAAATGAGATCGCGAATCAGTGCGGACTATCACGCGCCCACGCAAGGTGTATCGCCGGCGAGGTCACAGCGCCGATCTTGACCATCCAGCGTATTGAAGATTTGTCAAAGCGAAGATCGGGCCGTCGCCGTTAAGGTCGTGAATGATTCCATTTGTGAAAACCTTTCCAACGGTGGAAAGGTTTAGCGATCACCACCTTTTGTGTGCAGGCCGCGATATCCTGAACGCGGCAAGCTCCGCGCTGAAAAAGATGATCTGGAAGCTTATCTCAAGAACAAAACCGCTTCCGAACACGTACCCGCTAAGGCTGCCCAAAAGAACGGACGATGGAGGTGCGGTTGGATCGATAGCGACGCTGGGCGATTGTGCAGTACTAAGCGGAAAGCAAAAGAACGTCGCTCCAGTGCTAGCAAGGATGGCGATGATGCCGAAGTCGGTGGGGGCTCCGGAAATGCCCAGAGCTGTAGCGCACAAGCAAGGATGGTGGTCGCGATCCCAGCCGCTGCTGCCGCCGCGTCGATTTAAACGGGCGGAGGAAGGCAATGCAAAGTGGGGCGGTTTGTCAGTCATGCCGCCAGCATGGCAGCGAAGGATTGAGAACTGAGTGAATTTCGGGGGAAGGGCGATTCCCCCTTACCTCCCCCAATCCAAAAAAAGCAAAATCGCCGTTTGGCGTTTCGCTAAATCCTTGTTCTAATTGGGTATTATGGTGAGCGCGCGGGGGTTCGAACCCCGGACCTACTGATTAAAAGTCAGTTGCTCTACCGGCTGAGCTACGCGCTCCCAAACGAAGCCAGCTCGGTGGCCTCGGGAAGTGCGGCGGAACATAGGTGCGACTTGCTAATCGGTCAACAACTAATGTGCACGATTTTCGCAACAAAAAGCCTTGTTTTCCGCCGTTCTTGTAATTTTTGGCCGAAAGCACGTTCGGCTGGGCGGAAAAGAGTATAAACAGGATAGGCTTTGCTGCCAAACTGGCGAAAAGGTGATTGGAATTTCGGGGAGATTCGGCTTAATCCACCGCCACAAGTAAAAATGCCAGTGAAGGAGCGCGGATGGCGCTTGATGTTTCATACCTGACTGCTGCCGGCGCCGGCGCTCTGTCTTTCCTTTCTCCTTGCGTCCTGCCACTCGTCCCGCCCTATCTCTGTTATATGGCCGGTGTGACGGTTGAGGATTTCCGCTCGGATAAAGCCGCGGCGCGAATCTCGCCGGTCCGGCAGGCGCTGCTTCTGTCATCCTTCTGTTTTGTTCTCGGCTTTTCGACCGTTTTCGTGCTGCTCGGCGCAGGCGCATCCACCATCGGCGGCTTCCTGCGCATGTGGCAACAGGAAATCGCCATCGCCGCAGGCATCGTCATCATTCTCATGGGGTTGAACTTTCTCGGCGTATTCCGCCTTGCATTTCTCTCGCGGGAGGCGAGGTTCCAGACCCAGGGAGCGCCAGCCAACCCGTTTGCTGCCTATGTCATGGGGCTGGCCTTTGCATTCGGATGGACGCCATGCATCGGGCCGGTGCTCGGACCTATACTGGCGCTGGCTGGGGCTCGCGACACCGTTGCCGATGGTGCACTGCTGCTCGCCGTCTATTCGCTCGGTCTCGGGATACCGTTCATCGTCGCCGCGTTGTTTTCCGGGATGTTCATGCGTTTTCTAGCGCGATTCCGCATGCACCTCGGCAAGGTGGAAAAGCTGATGGGCGGCCTGCTGGTGCTGACCGGCATCCTGTTTCTGACAGGCGGCTTGCAGACATTCTCGTTCTGGCTTCTCGAAACATTTCCCATCCTCGGCCAACTCGGCTAAACAGACGGAAGTTTCCATATTGGAAACCAATAGCGTGTCACGATTAGGCACGATGTTGCCTTTACCTTTAGCCCAACTGATCCGGAAGTCCGACATGACACCACGTTCCTGCCTCACGGTTATTCTCGCTGCCGGTGAGGGCACGCGCATGAAATCCTCCCTGCCGAAAGTACTCCACAATATTGCGGGTCTCCCGATCGTCGCCCACGTCGCCAAGGCCGTGCATGGCGCAGGCGTCCGCGACATCGCGCTGGTCGTTGGCAAAGGGGGCGATCAGGTAGAGGCAGCCGTCCGTTCGATCGTTTCCAACGTGAACGTGCATGAACAGACAGAACGGCTTGGGACTGCCCACGCCGTGCTTGCGGCGCGCGACAGCATTGCACGCGGTTATGACGATATTCTCGTTGTCTTTGGCGATACGCCGCTGATCGAAACCGCCGCTCTCGATCAGGCGCGCGCCAAGCTCGCAGACGGTGCGGATGTCGTGGTCATGGGGTTCCGGCCGGCAGTGCCGAATGGTTATGGCCGCCTGATCGAGCAAGATGGCCGTTTGATCGCGATCCGCGAGGAGAAGGACGCCAGTGAGGCCGAGAAAAAAATCGGCTTCTGCAATGGCGGGCTGATGGCGCTGCGCGGGCAGTCCGCGCTTGCGTTGCTGGACAAGATCACGAACGACAATGCCAACAGTGAATTCTATCTCACCGATGTCGTGGAGATCGCCAATGCGGATGGAAAATCCGTCGTTGCCATCGAGATTTCACCCGACAATGTGATCGGCATCAATACGCGCGTTGAACTCGCCGAGGCCGAGGCCATCTGGCAGACGCGCAAACGCCGCGACACGATGCTGGCGGGCGTTACCATGCAGGCGCCGGAAACTGTTTTCTTCGCGCATGATACATTGGTGGAAGCAGATGCAATTCTCGAACCGAATATCATTTTCGGCCCGGGCGTTTCGATCGCGAGCGGAGCCGTCATTCACGCTTTCTCCTATTTTGAAGGCGCGAAGATTGGCGCGAACGCCAATGTCGGCCCCTTTGCCCGGCTTCGTCCCGGTGCGGATCTGGCAGCAAAATCCAAGGTTGGGAACTTCGTTGAGGTGAAAAACGCGAAGGTCGGGGTCGGCGCGAAGGTAAATCACCTGACCTATATCGGTGACGCGATCGTGGGTCCGGCGGCGAATATCGGTGCCGGTGCCATCACCTGCAACTATGACGGCTACAACAAGCATTTGACCGAGATCGGTGCCAACGTATTCATCGGCTCCAATAGTTCGCTGGTGGCCCCGGTTTCCATTGGTGACAATGCTTATGTCGCCTCCGGTAGTGTGATCACAGCCAATGTGCCAGCGGACGCGCTTGCATTCGGCAGGGCGCGGCAGGAGGTAAAAGAAGGACGGGCGGTGCAATTGCGGGCACGCTATGCGGCGCAGAAATTAGCCAAGAAGGCTGACTAGGCACGTCTTTTGTTCGTGTGGGATTCTGACACAGAAAGTGTTTTTCTGTGTCAATGAATCTGAGCTAGCCAAGAGCTGGAAACTATTCGGGGTATTGGAGTCGTTTATGTGCGGGATCGTTGGAATTATCGGGCGTGAGCAGGTAGCGCCGCTGCTTGTGGATGCACTGAAGCGGCTGGAATACCGCGGTTATGACTCAGCCGGCGTTGCTACCCTCGATTTTGGCGTGCTCGATCGCCGACGGGCCGAGGGCAAGCTTGGCAATCTCGACAAGCTGCTGAAGGAAAATCCACTCGGCGGCACCATCGGTCTCGGCCACACACGTTGGGCGACTCACGGCGCGCCTACCGTCCGCAATGCACACCCGCATACCACGCCTCGGCTTGCGGTGATCCACAATGGCATCATCGAGAATTTTGCCGAATTGCGCGCAATGCTTGAAAAGGATGGATACGTCTTCGAGACGGAAACCGATACGGAGACGGTCGCGCATCTGGTCACACGCGCGCTCGATCGCGGCCTTGCGCCGGTCGAGGCAGTTCGCCAGACGCTGCCGCAATTGCGCGGTGCTTTTGCCATCGCGATCATGTTCAAAGGCGAAGACAATCTGTTGATCGCCGCCCGCAATGGTCCACCTCTTGCTGTCGGCTATGGCGAAGGCGAGATGTATCTGGGCTCCGACGCGATCGCTCTCGCTCCGTTCACCGATAATTTGTCTTATCTCGAAGATGGGGATTGGGCGGTGCTCACTCGTAGTGGCGTGATCATTTATGATGAAAGCGGCGAAATCGTAGACCGCCCCGTTCAGAAATCGGCGGGCACCGCGTTTCTGGTCAGCAAGGGCAACCACCGGCATTTCATGGAGAAGGAGATCCATGAACAGCCGGAAGTCATCTCGCACACCCTGGCAAACTATCTCGATTTTTCCAAGGGAATGATCCGCGCCGGTGCAGCGCCGGTCGACTTCTCCAAGGTAGACCGTATCGCCGCTTCGGCCTGCGGCACGGCCTATTATGCAGGGCTCGTTGGAAAGTACTGGTTCGAGCACATTGCCCGGCTGCCAGTCGATATCGATGTAGCGTCCGAATTTCGCTATCGGGAAATGCCGCTTTCCAAAAATAGCCTTGCGCTCTTTGTCTCGCAGTCTGGCGAGACCGCGGATACGTTGGCTTCCTTGCGCTATTGCAAGCAGCAGGGCCTGAGCATCGGAACTATCGTCAACGTCAAGGAATCGACGATGGCGCGCGAATCCAACACCGTATTTCCGACCCTTGCGGGTCCAGAAGTGGGTGTTGCCTCGACCAAGGCTTTCACCTGCCAATTATCGGTTCTGGCATCGTTGGCTGTAGCGGCCGGCAAAATGCGCGGTACGATCACTGACGAAGAAGAGCGCCGGCTTGTGCGCGAACTATCCGAAATTCCGCGCTATGCAACGCAGGCGTTGAAGCTCGAAGCCCAGATCGAAGGCATCAGCCGGGAACTCAGCCAGGTCAAGCACGTGCTTTATCTGGGGCGTGGCACAAGTTATCCGCTCGCGCTCGAGGGCGCGCTCAAACTCAAGGAAATTTCCTATATTCACGCGGAGGGTTATGCGGCCGGCGAGTTGAAGCACGGGCCAATTGCATTGATCGATGAATCCATGCCGGTCATTGTCATTGCTCCGCATGACCGCTGGTTCGAGAAAACCATATCGAATATGCAGGAAGCGGCGGCGCGTGGCGGCAAGATCATTCTCATCACCGACGAGAAAGGCGCAGCAGCCAGCACATTGAAGACGTGGCATACGATCGTTCTGCCGGAGATGCCTGAGGTCATTACACCGATCGTCTACACGCTGCCGATCCAGATGCTAGCCTATCACACAGCAGTTTTCATGGGCACGGACGTCGATCAGCCGCGCAATCTGGCAAAGTCTGTGACTGTGGAATAATCAACCAGCGCGAAGCAGTCGCACAGCTTCGTCACGTTCGAACAGATAAAGCAGGATGCGCAACGCTTCGCCACGCGTGCTCTGCAATTCGGGATCCCGCGTCAGAATATACCGGGCGTCCTTGCGGGCGATCTCCAGAAACTCTTGATGCGCCTCGATGCTGGCGAGCCGGAAACCAGGCGTGCCGGATTGCCGAGTGCCAAGCAACTCGCCTTCGCCCCGCAACTTCAGGTCCTCTTCGGCGATCCTGAAACCATCCTCAGTTTCTCGCATGATCTTGAGCCGCGCCTGCGCGATTTCGCCAAGTGGTCCCTTGTAGATCAGGAGACAAGTTGAAGGTTTGTCCCCACGCCCGACACGCCCGCGCAGCTGGTGCAATTGCGCAAGACCAAAGCGTTCGGCATGTTCGATGACAATGATCGTCGCATCCGGAACGTCGACGCCGACTTCAATGACTGTGGTAGCCACTAGCAATCGTGTCTCGCCGTTCTTGAACGCCAGCATGGCAGCATCTTTCTCCGGTCCATTCATACGGCCATGAACCAGCCCGATCCTGTCGCCGAGCAGAGGTTTCAGCGATTCGAACCGTTCTTCGGCCGAAACGAGATCGACCAGTTCAGATTCCTCGACCAGAGGGCAAATCCAATAGATTTTCTGCCCATCGGTGATTGCAGTACGCATGCGATCAACGAGCTCGCTCAACCGTTCCATCGGCAGGATCGCGGTGGTGATCGGCCGGCGGCCGGCAGGTTTTTCCGTCAGCTTCGAAACATCCATATCGCCGAACGCGGTCAATACGAGCGTGCGCGGGATGGGTGTTGCAGTCATGACGAGCATATCCGGCGCCGTGCCTTTGGAGGTTAAAAGCAGGCGTTGATGTACCCCAAAGCGATGTTGCTCATCGACAATAACCAGCACCAGATCGTGATAGCTGACCTTCTCCTGAAAGAGCGCGTGCGTGCCAACAATAATGTGGATGGCGCCCGTCCGCAGACCCTCCAGGATATCTTCGCGCTCGCGGCCCTTTTCGCGTCCAGTGAGCAACGCCGTGCGCAACCCTGCCTTCTCGGCCAGAGGGGCGATTGTGGCGAAGTGCTGGCGCGCCAGCACTTCTGTCGGCACCATCAGGGCAGATTGTCCGCCAGCCTCGGCGGCATGCGCCATGGCGAGGAGACCGACGACGGTCTTGCCGGAGCCGACATCGCCTTGCAACAGGCGCAACATCCGGTCTGGTTCCCGCAAATCGGCGATGATTTCCTTGATCGTTTGGCTTTGGCTATTCGTCAGCGAATAGGGCAGGGCTGCGATGATTTTCGCCATGAGATGGCCGTCGCCTTCGAGCTTGCGGCCGGAAAGACGACGTGTTTTCAAGCGCACCAGCGCCAGTGCCAGTTGACCGGCGAGAAATTCATCATAGGCAAGCCGCTGTCTGGCAGGATGATCAAGTGCAATGTCACTAGGATCTTGAGGACTGTGCAGGACCTGCAGTGCCTGACGATGCGATGGCAGGTCATACTTTTCGAGTACTGGCTGTTCGATCCATTCCGGCATATCCGGTGCTTTGGCCAGCGCTTCCTGAATACCCCGCGCCAGCACTTTTGGAGACAGGCCTGCTGTCAGCGGATAAACAGGTTCGACCAGTGGCAGCGATGAGGCATCTTCGATACTGGCGATATGATCTGGGTGAACCATCGTCGGACGGCCATTGAACCACTCCATGGTGCCGGAGACGATAACTGTTTCGCCAACCGGCATGACTTTTTCAAGCCAGGCCTGTTTTGCGTGGAAAAAGGTGAGACCGATTTCCCCGGTATCGTCATGCGCGAAGACACGGTAAGGAACGTTGCTTCGCCCACTGGGCGATGGCTGATGGCGGTCGATGCGCACTTCCAGCGTGACGATCGCGCCTTCCGGGGCGTAGGCGATACCCGGCCGGTTGCGCCGGTCGATCACACTGTGCGGCGGCAGGTAGACCAGATTGCCGACGCGTGGCTCCGTGCCCGGCGGCTGCGTGCCGAGCAATGTGCCAAGCAGGCCCGACACTTTCGGACCTATGCCGGAAAGCGAACGAACGGAGGCAAAGAGGGGATCGAGCAATGACGGACGCATACGCAACGTTTAACGCGTTCGATGTGCGTTGCAAGGCTGACAGACGTTACAAGGCAGGCTATACCCAGCCGCATCAATCACGTCAGAACCATTTCATCGATATATAAACGGAGCTCGTTCATGACTGGAAGCAGTCGCACCACTGCCGATCTGCAGCCGAGACAGCGAAAAATCCTGTTTCGCTCCTGGCATCGCGGTATGCGTGAAATGGATTTGATCCTTGGGCAGTTTGCCGACGTCAACATCGACACCTTGTCCGATGATGAACTTGACCAATATGAAGCACTGATGGAAGCACTCGACCGGGACCTGTTGAAATGGGTCACCGGGGAGGCTGCCGTTCCCGCCGAATTCGATACGCCGATCTTCCACAGGGTCGTCGCATCCCGCCAGAGAATGAAATTCTGAAATCGAAATGACTGCCTTTACCAAACTCGGACTGAAATCTGACGTCAATGGACACGTGGTCATCGACGGTGTTGTCGATGGCTATGAAGCTTTTGCTTTGGCAAAAGTGGTAGCTGAAGCCGGGGCAGGTGGTCCCGTGCTGTTCATCGCGCGTGATGGTAATCGCGTTGCCGATATCGAACAGGTGCTGAATTTCGTCCAGCCGGATTTGCCGGTGCTGCAATTGCCGGCGTGGGACTGTCTTCCTTATGATCGCGTCTCGCCCGGAGCCGATACCTCTGCACGCCGCCTGGCGGCGCTCGCCGGTCTTGCAGCCTTACGCGAACATAAGCACCCGGGCGTTATTTTGGCGACGGCCAATGCCGTTCTGCAAAAACTGCCGCCGCGAAAAATCCTCGCAGAGCAGCTATTCATGGCGAAGCCGGGCAATAGAATCGACATGAATGCGCTGGTGCAACGCCTTGAAAACAATGGCTTTGAGCGTGTTCCAACAGTGCGTGATGTCGGCGAATATGCGGTGCGCGGCGGTATTCTCGATTTATTTGCTCCAGGTGCTGAGGAGCCGCTGCGCCTGGATTTCTTTGGCGACACCCTGGAGACGATCCGGACGTTTGATCCGGCGTCGCAGCGAACGTCGAGCCAAAAGAAAGAATTCTCGATGCAGCCGATGAGCGAAATCACGCTCTCGCCCGAACTCATCAGCCATTTCCGTTCGCAATATGTGCAGAAGTTCGGGGCACCATCGCGCGATGATGCGCTTTATCAGTCCATCTCGGAGGGGCGCCGCTTTGCCGGCATGGAACATTGGTTGCCACTGTTCTATGACAAGCTTGAGACGATATTTGAGCATGCCGGCGACATGCCGGTGGTCTTCGATCACCTCGCGCACGAATCCATGGCTGAACGCCACAAGATGGTCCTGGACCACTATGAGGCGCGCAGGAGGCAATCCGATGGCAAAGAGCCGGGCGATACTATCCCTTACAAGCCGGTCGAGCCGGGTTCGCTGTATCTGACACCTGAACAGGTCGAGGCGTCGGCAATCAACTCAGGCATGCGCATCGATTTCACGCCTTTCGATGCGCCGTTCGTCACAGGGCGAGCGGTTATCCATGCCGGTGCACATCGGGGGCGCACATTCGTTGAGGAGAGGACCGCCAAGGACACGAATGTCTTCGACAGTGTTGTAAAACACATTGCCGATGAGCGCGCTGCAGGCAAGAAGGTGCTGCTTGCTGCATGGAGCGAAGGTACACGCGACCGGCTGATGCAGGTTCTGAATGAACATGGTCTCGAAAAGATCGAGTTTGTCGATGACCTAAGAACGGTCAAGGCGCTCGCTCGCGACAAAATTACTGCGGGCATCCTTTCGCTGGAAACAGGCTTCGATGCTGGCGAACTCGTCGTTGTTGCAGAGCAGGACATCCTTGGTGACCGGCTGATCCGCCATTCCAAGCGCCGCAAGCGCGACCGGGATTTCATCAGCGAGGTTGCTGCGCTGAACGCCGGCGACATCGTCGTGCACGTGGATCATGGTATTGGCCGCTTCATCGGTCTGAGGACAATCACGGCCGCCGGTGCACCACATGACTGTCTTGAACTGCACTATGCGGGTGATGACCGGCTGTTCCTGCCGGTAGAAAATATCGAGCTTTTATCCAGGTTTGGCTCGGAAACTTCGACTGCCGTGTTGGACAAGCTCGGTGGCGGCGCCTGGCAAGCCCGCAAGGCCAAGCTGAAGAAACGCCTGCTCGACATTGCCGGCCATCTCATACGCATTGCAGCCGAGCGGCAGATGCGCGGCGCGCCGATCCTGTTGCCACCAGACGGCCTCTATGGCGAGTTCGCAGCACGATTCCCCTATGACGAGACGGAAGATCAGGATCGCGCCATCGACGCGGTTATTGACGACCTATCGCTCGGCAAACCCATGGACCGCCTGATTTGCGGCGATGTCGGTTTCGGCAAGACTGAAGTAGCGCTGCGCGCCGCGTTCGTTGCGGCGCTAAATGGCGTCCAGGTTGCCGTTGTGGTGCCGACGACGCTGTTGTCGCGCCAGCACTTCAAGACCTTCACCCAGCGTTTTCAGGGCCTGCCTGTCAATGTGGCGCAAGCATCGCGGCTCGTGGGCTCGAAGGAGCTGGCTGAAAACAAGAAGGGCATTGCCGAGGGACAGGTGGATATTGCCGTCGGCACGCATGCGCTGCTCGGAAACGGCATCAAGTTCAAGAATCTCGGCCTGCTGATCATCGACGAAGAGCAGCATTTCGGCGTCAAGCACAAGGAGCGGCTGAAAGAACTGAAATCGGATGTGCATGTGCTAACCCTGTCCGCGACGCCGATACCGCGCACCCTGCAACTTGCCTTGACGGGTGTTCGCGAGCTTTCCTTGATTACCACACCACCCGTGGATCGTATGGCTGTGCGAACCTTCGTCTCGCCGTTTGATGCACTTGTCATCCGCGAAACGCTGTTGCGCGAGCGCTACCGCGGCGGGCAGAGTTTCTATGTTTGCCCGCGCATTTCCGATTTGAGCGACATCAAGGAGTTCCTTGATGCTCAGGTGCCAGAACTGAAAGTTGCGACTGCCCATGGCCAGATGGCGCCTGGTGAGCTCGACGACATCATGAATGCTTTCTATGACGGGCAGTACGACGTGCTGCTGTCGACGACGATCGTTGAATCCGGGCTCGATATCCCGACCGCCAACACGCTGATCATCCATCGCGCTGATATGTTTGGCCTGTCGCAGTTGTATCAGTTGCGCGGACGCGTCGGGCGATCGAAGCAGCGTGCCTATGCGCTATTCACACTACCAGCCAACAAGCTGCTGACGCAGACGGCAGAACGCAGGCTCAAGGTCTTGCAATCGCTCGACACGCTAGGTGCCGGTTTCCAGCTGGCAAGCCATGACATGGATATCCGCGGCGCGGGCAATCTGCTCGGGGAGGAACAGTCGGGGCATATTCGCGAGGTCGGCTTCGAGCTTTATCAGCAGATGCTGGAAGAAGCGGTTGCGGAGATCAAGGGTACTGGCGAAGTCGAGGACGGGCACTGGTCGCCGCAGATTGCGATCGGCACCGCCGTCATGATCCCTGAAACCTATGTGCCGGACCTGCAATTGCGCCTCGGCCTCTATCGCCGTCTGGCCGATCTGGAGGAGTTGCAGGACATCGACGGCTTTGGTGCCGAAATGATCGATCGCTTTGGACCGCTGCCGGAAGAAGTTCAGCACCTGTTGAAGATCGTCTACATCAAGGCGTTGTGCCGCCGCGCCAATGTGGACAAGCTCGACGCAGGTCCAAAGGGCATTGTCATCCAGTTCCGCAATAAGACGTTCAACAATCCCGCTGCACTGGTCCAGATGATCGGCGAGCAGGGTTCGATGGCGAAGATCAGGCCCGATCAGAGTATCGTCTTTGTGCGCGACTGGCCGACGGCGGAGAAACGGTTGAACGGTGCTGCGGTCGTCATGACACAGTTGGCGAAGCTCGCTGAGGCCGCATAGTCAGACGGGGCGCGGCTCAAACCCATCTGCGGCCTGGCGGATGGCATCTGCCAGAGCCTCTGCAGATTGCGCGCCCATGACGGCGTATTTCTGATCGAGGATGAAGCAGGGAACGCCGCGCACCCCGATCTGATTGGCGGTGTCGATTTCCTGCCGCACACCGAGTGTATCGGCGTCGGTTGGAAGCAGGCTGGCAACGATGGCAACGTCCATGCCGGCCTCTTGCGCGGCCTCCAGCAATATCTGGTGATCGCCGATGTTCTTTCCCTGCTCGAAATAGTAGGAAAAAAGGATACCAACCATCTCATCCTGAACGTTGGGCGTGGCCTGAGATGCCCAGCGGATAAGACGATGTGCGTCTAGCGTATTAGGGCTTACTTCGATGGCCTCGAAGTCAAACTCGATGCCAGCTTCCTTGCCGAGTTCAGTCAATTGTTGATGAATTTCAAAGATCTTGTCGGAACTGCCGAACTTTTCCTGCATGTATCGATTGCGATCTTTTCCCTGCGGTGGAATCGTCGGATCGAGTTGAAATGGTCGCCAATTCACAATTACGTCCAGGTCGGGATTTAGCGCGAGCGCGCTTTCCAAACGCTTTCGTCCGAGAAAACACCAGGGACAAACGACATCCGACACCACGTCGATCGTGAACTTCTTATCGGTCATGGCTATTCCTATCGTTTATCGGACCACCACGTGGACAGCTGGTTACCGACCATGGACGTCTTGTCCGGATGTTGCACATGCGCCCAGCGGGCAACCCATTGTTCGGGCTGGTAATAGATCGGGACCATATAATGGCCGGAGATCAGGACTCTGTCGAGGGCACGCACAACGCTGGTAAATTCCTCGTCGCCGCGGGCGGCCAGCATCTTGTCCAGTAGCGCGTCGATGACGGGGTCGGCCACCCCCGCATAATTGAAGCTGCCTTCAACTACTTTTGACTGGCTGCCCCAACGGCTGAATTGCTCATATCCTGGCGAAAGAGAGTTCGAATAGGCGCCCAGGATAACGTCGTAGTCGAATGTCTGCAGGCGCTTTTGATACTGTGCATCGTCGACCGTACGGATGCTTGCCCCAATGCCAAGACGTTCAAGTGTGCGTTTATAGGCGAGGCCAAGACGCTCTTCGCCAACGGAGCGCGTCAGAATTTCGAATGTGAGGGGCGTTCCATGCGGGTCGAGCATCTGTTCGTTCTCGATCTTGTAGCCCCGGCTGACGAGAATGTCATAGGCGCGCTTCATTTCCTTGCGATCGCGCCCTGTTCCATCCGTTTTGGCAGGCTCGTAGGTTCCGTCCATCACTTCCGGCAGCACCGCACCGGGATAAGGAGCTACTAGCGCGCGTTCTGTCGCATCTGCGGGTCTGCCAAGGGCCGACAACTCCGAGCCCTGCCAGTAGCTGCCCAGTCGCTGGTAGCGGCCGGCGTAGAGATTGCGATTGGTCCACTCGAAATCGAACATGAGTGCGAGTGCTTCCCGCACGGCCTTGTCCTGAAACAAGGGGCGCCGCGTGTTGAAGACAAAGCCGAACATATTTGCCGGTGATCTTGACCGGAACGTCTCCCTGATGACCCGGCCATCCTTGACCGCAGGAAAATCGTAGGACGTCGCCCATTTGTTCGGATCGCCTTCCATGAAGACGTCGAACACGCCTTTCTTGAATGCTTCGAACTGCGCCTGATCGTTGCGGAAATACTCGACAGTTACCGTTTCAAAATTGTTGAACCCGACCCTGCTCGGCAGGTCAGCGCCCCAGTAGTCGGGGTTTCGTTTGAAAACGATACGTTGGCCCGGCTGAACCTTCGAAACGATGTAGGGCCCGCTGCCGACCGGGATGGCCAGGGGCGAAGCGTCGAATTTGTCGATGTCGATCGCATGTTTCGGAAGGACCGGCATAAGTGCCAGGACGAGCGGAAACTCCCTGTTCGCCTGCTCGTTGAACGTAAATCTTACGCCGCGTTCTCCAACCTTTTCGATCTTTGAGATCAATTTCATGCGGCTGCTAAAGGGCGGTCGTCCCTTTTTGGTAAGAACATCGAACGTGAAGATTACATCATCGGGCGTCACCGGCTGCCCGTCAGACCATTTCGCCTTCGGATTGAGCGTGAATTCGACCCAGGTTCGCTCGTCATTGGTTTCAACCTTTTCAGCGAGCAAACCATACATGGTGAATGGTTCGTCGGTGCTTCGCTGCATCAGCGATTCGTAGACCAGGTTGCCAAATTCGGAATCGCCGAACATGCCGCGTGCGGTCGTCCGCATGCTCTTGATCAGGAAGGGATTGAGGCTGTCGAATGTGCCGACCACACCATAGGTAATGGAACCTTCCTTTGGCGCGGCCGGATTGACATAGGGGAAGTTCTTGTAGTCCGCGGGCAGGGCTGGCTCGCCGTGCATGGCGATTCCATAGGTTGGTTCTGCATAAGAAGCGTCCGTTGCCGAACATGCGGCGATCATGAGCGCCAGAATCTGCAAACTTTTCTTCAACATCGTCTCAACCTTGCGCCTTTAGGGACGCGATTTACCCTGATTCGTGCCAAAGACTATCATTTGAAGACGATTCTGCGGCGGAAGACGCGTTATGTGGCATCTGAATTCATAGACCAGCCAAAAGTAGTCTGGATTTGCATCGGCATGCAGTGTAACACGGCGTTCGATATTGCATCTGGCGCTAGGGTCACTCTGTTGCCGCATTTAGTGACCAAAGCCAGACAAGCAAATACAAGTGACCAAGCCACACTTCGGATAAGTGCGCTGAAAGGAACAAGTTGACCATGTCCACCCGAAAGACTTTCGCTGCAACCGCATCTCTCGCAGGCGCCGTTGCATTACTTGCCGCCGCGGCAGTACCAGCCTCCGCCCAGCAACAGCAAAGAGCGCCTCAGGGTTGGTTCAAGGTTTGCTCGAAACAGGAAGACAATGACATCTGCAATACGCAGAATATCGTGACGGCCGATAGCGGCCAGCTTCTGACCGCCGTCAATCTCATCGAGATCAAGGGTAAGATCAATCGCAAGATCTTCCAGGTTTCCGTCCCGACCGGCCGTCTCATCGCTCCGGGTGTTGGCCTCCAGATCAATGGCGGCAAGACACAGAAGGTTGATTACGCCATCTGCTTCCCGGATCGTTGCATCTCCGAAGTTGCCTTGTCCGATGACCTGCTTGCTGCCTTCAAGAAAGGCAATCAGCTGACGATGACTTCAGTCAACTTCCAGAACAAGCCAAATCCGATCAACGTCGCGCTAACCGGTTTCACCCAGGCTTATGACGGTCCCGGCCTGCAGCAGAACGAGCTCGAACAGCGTCAGAAGACGCTTCAGGACGAAGTCCAGAAGCGTCAGAAGGAATTCGAGGAGAAGATGAAGGCTGAGCAACAAAAGGCCAAAACCGGCAACTGATCAACCGGCACCGAAAAGCAAAAAAGGACGCTTCGAGCGTCCTTTTTTATTGCGCACGAAGTTGGTGCACTAGTTTATGTGAGGCTTCTTCACGCGATAGACGCCGTTTTCCGGCGTTTCAAACATGTTCCCGATCTGCGGATGCCTCAGGGGCACACCGGTCGTATCGGCAACAAGGTTCTGTTCCGAAACATAGGCGACATATTCGCTCTCGGAGTTTTCAGCAAAAAGGTGATAGAAGGGCTGGTCGCGGCGCGGCCTTATATCCTCGGGAATGGATCTATACCATTCTTCCGTATTGTTGAATTCCGGATCCACGTCGAAGATAACGCCCCGGAATGCGAAGATCCTGTGGCTCACCACCTGGCCGATCTGAAATTTTGCATGGCGTATCTGTGTCATCATCGTCATTCGTAGTAGGTATCTGTTTCTATCAAAGCTCGCGAGCCTAAATGGTTCCTGCGATCACTCTATCCCGCCATAAATTCAAAAAGTCCGTCATGCTCAGTGTCTTCAATCTCGTACTTCCATTCTTTGGACTGATTTTCCTTGGCTTTTTCGTGGCACGAATTAACCACCAGCCTTTAGAGGCGCTGGGATGGATGAATACGTTCATCATTTATGTGGCGCTGCCGGCTTTGTTTTTCCAGATACTTTCGAAAACGCCCGTGGCGGAATTAACCCAGTGGAACTTTATCCTCGGGTGCACTTTGTCAACATTTGCTATTTTCCTGACGATATTTCTGATCGCCTTCGCGCGGACGCGGAAGATCGATGAAAGCACAATTCAAGGGCTTGCTGGAGCCTATGGCAATATCGGTTACATGGGGCCGGCACTGGCGATTCTCGCCTTCGGTGCGTCGGCAGCCGTGCCTGTAGCGTTGATATTCTGCTTCGACAACACGCTGCACTTCGTCATGGCGCCGCTGTTGATGGCGCTTTCAGGCAATGACAAGCGTTCTACGCGCGATGTCACTATCAGCGTCCTTCGCAAAATCTTCGGCCATCCTTTCATCATCGCGACGATCATGGGTGTTGGTGCCGCGATCCTCGGTGTCGAGCCACCTGTCGCAATCGACCGCATGATCGATCTCCTAGCCAAGGCGGCAGCGCCTTGTGCGCTTTTCGCTATGGGCGCAACGCTTGCACTACGTCCACTGAGGCGCGTACCGAAGGAACTTTATCTCATTGTCCCGATCAAGCTGCTGGTTCAGCCGTTACTGATTTATTGGGTACTGAATCTTGCGGGGAATTTTCCGCCTGTGTGGATTTATACGGCCATGCTCATGGCCGCATTGCCCACAGCAACCAATGTCTTTGTCATCGCTCAACATTATGGCGTGTGGGTCGAGCGGGCCTCCAGCAGCATTCTGGCGACCACTTTGTTTTCAATCGCGACCCTGACCTTGTGGCTCTACTTCATGACGCATGGTCTCATTCCCTGACACGCCGTCAACGTCTTTGTTACCAAGATAATCGCCCGCTTGGCTCTTTCGATCAGCTGAGCCCTTGCGGCTGTCGATTTTCTGTATATATAGTTGCGAATGATTTGCAATTGCGATTGGGGTATTCCATGGATCAACTAGGGCGGGCGGTCGACACGCCTAAGGGCTGGCGACACGCAAGGGGCGAGGCATCGCTGTCGGATGTGCATCGTTCGATTGCCGTGCGGACGAGTGGACCGGGTTGGCGTCGTGCGGCGGCTTTCGTCGGTCCAGGTTATCTCGTCGCCGTGGGCTACATGGACCCGGGCAACTGGGCGACATCGCTCGCCGGGGGATCGAAATTCGGTTACACGCTTCTTGTCGTGGCGCTCGTTTCCAATATCATGGCGATTGTCTTGCAGGCTCTTTGCGCGCGGCTCGCCATAGGTTCGGGCAGGGATCTGGCACAGGCATGCCGCGATGCTTTTCCGAAACCGGTTGCCTATACGCTATGGTTTCTCGCGGAAATTGCCATCATCGCTACCGATATCGCCGAAGTTATCGGCACGGCCATCGGCCTCAACCTGATTTTCGGTATTCCGCTTGAAATTGGCGTACTCATCACAGCGCTCGACGTATTCCTCATTCTTTATCTGCAGAAGCTTGGCTTCCGCTGGGTCGAGGCGCTCATTATTACGCTACTCGGGGTCATAGCCGTTTGTTTCGCGATCCAGATTTTCATGGCGGATCCGGAATGGGGCGCTGTCATCAAGGGTTTTGCACCAACCACTGAGATCGTGACCAATCCGGAGATGTTGTATCTTGCGCTGGGTATTCTCGGGGCGACGGTGATGCCGCACAATCTGTATTTGCATTCTGGTATTGTGCAGACCCGCGATTACGGAAATACGTTGCCGGAAAAACGTTCTGCACTGAAATATGCAACGATCGATTCCACTTTGGCTCTCATGTTCGCGCTCCTGATCAACGCGTCGATCCTCATTCTTGCTGCTGCAACATTCCACAAGACGGGTCAGACGGACGTCGCGGAACTCGGGGAGGCGCATTCGCTGCTCGCGCCGCTTCTGGGCTTGGCGATAGCACCGACGCTGTTCGGCATCGCCTTGCTTTGCTGCGGTATAAATTCGACCGTAACGGCAACGCTGGCCGGGCAGATCGTCATGGAGGGGTTCCTCCATATCAAGCTTGCGCCGTGGCTGCGGCGGCTGATCACACGCGGTATCGCCATCATTCCGGCATCCATCGTTACGGTCTGGTATGGTGAAAGCGGCACGGCAAAGCTGCTGGTTCTGACGCAGGTGGTTCTCAGCCTTCAGCTATCGTTTGCCGTATTCCCGCTGGTCATGTTTACGGCAAGCAAGGCAAAGATGGGCGCCCTCGTTTCACCGCGCTGGCTCTCGGCATTCGCGATGTTTATAGCAGTGGTCATTGCGCTGCTGAACGTGAAATTGCTAAGCGACTTCGTGCTGGCGTGAATTAGAGCTTCGGGCACCAATATTGTTGCCCGAGGCGCTAATGTCTGCCGGCCTCCTTGTGCGAAAATCGCCAGCCGCTGCCTGGGCGCAGGCCCTCGCGCATGACAAAGCCACGCAGCGGCGAAAAGGCTCGCAAGAGCTCAAGGCCGCCGCTGCGAACCATCTGAACCGGCAGAAAATCCGACAGGAGCGAACGGTTCAGCGCGTCAACAGCACCCGTCCGTGCAAGAATGTCCGGGCTTCGCTTGCGATTATAGGTTGTCAAAACGCTGGCTGCGCCCAGATCCATACCATCGACCGGCAGAGTGTCCAGCAAGGTCTCGACATCACGAACACCGAGATTGAGACCCTGTGCACCGATCGGCGGGAAGACATGGGCCGACTCGCCAGCCAGGAACACGCGGTTGCGAGCGAATGAACTGGGTACCAGGCCGGATAGTGGCCAGCTCTGAGGATCGACATTGATGGTTATGGCGCCGAGCATGGATTGCATGCGCTCTTCAACCCGCGTCGCCAGTTGGTCGCGGGAAAGTTCAAGCAACTCCACAGCCTGAGCCGGGGTTGTCACCCAGACAAGACTTGAACGCTTGCCGGGCAAGGGCACCTGCGTGAAAGGACCATGCTCCGTATGAAATTCCGTTGAAATATCATGATGATCACGCGTATGGCTAAAGCTCAGAACGATGGCAGTCTGATTGTAGCTCCAGGTTCGCGCCGATATTCCAGCGGCTTCGCGCGCCAGCGAGGAGCGGCCATCGGCAGCGATGACGATATTGGCGGTGTACATAGAACCGTCGCTGCCTTCGACAGCAATCGCATTTTCAGCCGGGTGATAGTGGGTGGCCGAGGCAGCGACATGGTTCACCTTCGAATTCTTCAGCGCGTCGCTCAGGACTGACGTCAAAGTGACATTGGGAATATTGTAGCCGAAGGCCGGCTCGTCAATTTCGCTCGCCTCGAAGGTTACCGCCGGGCTCCTGATAAGCCGGCTTGTTCCATCGAGGATGCGCATTGTGGCAATAGGCGCAGCATGTGGCTCGATGCTTGCCCACAAGCCAATCCTTTCGAGAAACTTGATTGCAGGCACCATCAGCGCAGTTGTGCGTTTGTCGGAACCCTCCGGGAGAACCCCAAGGCTGATGACATTGTCGAAACTTTGCGCAAGTGCAATAGCAGCAATCAGCCCCACATGACCTGCACCCGCAACAATAATCGGATCGGTTCTGGTACTGGTCATCGTTTGTCTCCGCTTCGCGCTTTCAACAGTTTATATTAGCCTAATTGCTTGCACTTTGGGCATTTTTCAAGAAAAGCTGCTCACAAATCGTTCGCTATCGCTAAGGTACAACAGCGAACGCATTAACATCATGCAGCAGATTGGCACGGACCGTGAAAAAACCGATATTGCCCAAGGCCATAACGCCCAAGAAGGTAACGGCACCGCAAGCCAAAGCATTTTCCGTCCATCTTCTCACGGCGTCCGGCTCCTTTCTGGCGTTTCTTTCTGTGGTTGCGGCCAGTGAGGAAAGCTGGACAGCGATGTTCTGGTGGCTTGGACTGGCGCTTTTTGTCGACGGTATCGACGGGCCGATTGCACGTAAGCTGGACGTCAAATATGTCCTGCCGAACTGGTCTGGCGAACTTCTGGACAACATTATCGACTATATGACCTACGTGCTCATTCCAGCCTTTGCGCTGTATCAGCGCGGCTTTATGGGCGAGGGGCTTTCCTTCCTGGCAGCAGCGATCATCGTGGTTTCCAGCGCAATCTACTATGCGGACACTGGCATGAAGACCAAGGAGAACTTCTTCAAGGGCTTTCCGGTCGTCTGGAACATGATCGTCTTTACGTTGTTCATCGTGCGCCCCGGAGAATGGGTGGCCTTCGCCATCGTTCTCGTTGCGGCGATCGTCTCGTTCCTGCCGATCTATTTCCTGCACCCAGTTCGTGTGCAGCGCTTGCGACCACTCAATCTTGCGATATTCTTCCTGTGGTGTGCCTTTGGCGCATATTCACTGTTTCAGGAACTAGATTCGCCGCTCTGGGTGCGGATTGGCATTTCGGTGACGGGCATCTATCTTTTCTTCATTGGCGCCGTGATGCAGGCGTTCCCCAATCTCGGTCGTAGGGAGAAAGTTTGATGGTCAAAGCTGTTCGCATTCATCAGGTCGGCGGGCCTGAAGTGTTGACCTATGAAGACATCTCCCTCGGCGCCCCCGGACCCGGGGAAGTGCGCATCCGTAATGAAGCCATCGGGCTCAATTTCCTTGACGTTTATTACCGGACTGGCCTCTATCCGTCGCCAAGCGGACTGCCGCTCATTGTTGGCCACGAAGGTGCTGGCGTCGTGCTGGCAGTGGGGCCTGACGTCAAGGACATTAAGGTTGGCGACCGTGTCGCCTATACCAATCCGATCGGCGCTTATGCCGAAGAACGGCTCATTCCGGCAAATCGGCTTGTCAAAGTGCCTGATGGCATTCCGTTGAAACAGGCAGCCTCGATGATGCTGAAAGGCCTGACCGCGCAATATCTGCTGCGGCAGACGTTTCCGGTCAAGCAAGGTGATACTGTCCTCTTTCACGCTGCGGCTGGCGGCGTTGGCCTGATCGCTGGGCAGTGGGCAAAACATCTTGGTGCGACGGTCATCGGCACCGCCGGGTCTGACGAAAAGGTCAAGCTGGCGCTGGACAATGGCTACGATCACGTCATCAACTACAAGACCGAGAATTTTGTCGAACGGGTGAAAGAACTTACCGGCGGCAAAGGCGTCGATGTCGTTTACGATTCGGTCGGCAAGGATACATTTGACGGCTCGCTGGATTGTCTGCGCCCGCGCGGGATGATCGTATGTTTCGGTCAGTCTTCCGGACCGGTTCCGCCGTTTGACCTTGGTATTCTGTCGCGCAAGGGATCGCTTTATCTGACGCGGCCTACCTTGTTTGTATACATTGCCGCGCGCGAGGCTCTGGTGGACGGAGCAAGCGAACTCTTCGATCTGGTCTCGAAAGGCATCATCCGCATAGAGATCGGCCAGACCTACGCGCTGAAGGACGTTGCAACGGCTCATCGTGCCCTGGAAGGGCGGAGAACCACCGGTACGACAGTGCTCATTCCTTAAGCCACCGTCACCGATGCCCGAATATTGTGCGCAAATGGCCGCTACCATACGTTTTGCACTTTCCAAATTTGGTGGGCCTGACATAGGATCGAGAAACGGTCTTGGCCGCGGGGAATTATGACAGGCACAATAACAAAAGACGGCTCTGAAATACCGTTACTGGAAGCCGAAAAGCTCACCAAAATTTTCGGGACACTCAAGGCTTGTGACGGGATTGATCTGAAGATCGGAACCGGCGAGATTCACGCGCTCCTGGGCGAGAATGGCGCGGGCAAATCCACCCTCGTCAAAATGTTATTCGGTGCATTGCAGCCAACTTCCGGGGATATCGCATGGAAGGGTGAGGGTGTTAACGTTGCCAGCCCTGCTATGGGAAGATCGCTGGGTATCGGTATGGTTTTCCAGCATTTTTCTTTGTTCGATGCGCTGACCGCTGCCGAGAATATTGCCCTGTCGCTGGACGAGAAGTCGCCGCTCGACACGATCGCCGCACGCGCCCGCGAGATCGGCCAGACCTATGGCCTGCCGGTCGATCCTGACGCGCTTGTCGGTGATCTTTCGGTTGGCGAGCGGCAACGTATCGAGATCATTCGGTGCCTGTTGCAAAACCCTGATCTGATCATCCTTGACGAGCCGACATCGGTGCTCACTCCGCAGGAAGCCGATCTTCTGTTTGTGACACTGGAGCGTTTGCGCTCGGAAGGAAAATCCATCCTTTACATCAGTCACAGGCTCGAGGAAGTGCGCAGGCTTTGCGACCGCGCAACGGTACTCCGGCACGGTAAGGTTGTCGGTCAATGTGATCCACGCACGCAGACTGCAGCTTCATTGGCGCGAATGATGGTCGGCAATGACATCCATGTCATTGAAAGGCTTCCGGCAGAATGGACGGACCGGATACCGCTTATTGAGGTGAACGGCCTGTCACAGAGACCGCGCGGGCCGTTTTCGGTAGCGCTTCATGATATCTCTCTGTCGATCAATGGCGGAGAAATTCTTGGTATCGCCGGGGTTGCCGGCAATGGCCAAGGTGAACTCTTCGAGGCGATTTCCGGCGAAGTACTGCAGGAACGTCCACAAGTCGTACGCATCCGCGGCACAGATGCCGGGAGAATCGGTATATCGGCCCGGCGCAAGCTTGGCGCAGCTTTTGTGCCTGAGGAGCGGCTTGGGCACGGCGCAGTGCCGGATATGTCTCTAACCAACAATTTGCTCCTGTCACGCCATTCAACGGATCGTAAAATGTTCCTGACCGGCGGCGTGCTGAAGCTTGTATCGGAATCCAGCCTTGCATCAGCGGCGAAACGTATCGTCACGCAAATGGATGTGCGCAAGAGTGCAGAAAACCCTGATGCATCAGCCCTTTCTGGGGGCAACCTGCAGAAGTTTCTCATCGGGCGGGAGCTGGATCGCAACCCATCCGTGATCGTCGTCAACCAGCCAACGTGGGGCGTCGATGCGGGGGCGGCAGCGCATATCCGCCAGGCATTGGTCGACCTTGCCCGCAGCGGTTCCGCTGTGATCGTGATCAGCCAGGACCTCGATGAATTGTTCGAAATCTCCGACCGCATCGCCGCAATGGTGCATGGCCGTCTTTCCGAATCCGTGCCAATCGAGGCAATGACGATGGAGCGCGTCGGACTGATGATGGGCGGCGCGGACGCTGCTGCAGGGGCGGCATGATGCGGATCGAAATCGTCAAACGTCCGCAGCATTCAGCTTTGTTCAGCGCCTTGTCGCCATTCATCGCGCTGTTCCTGACTTTGATTGCTGGCGCGATCCTGTTTTCCATACTCGGCAAGAACCCGATTTCAGCGCTCGATTCCTATTTCGTTGAGCCTTTGACCGAGGTCTGGTCGATCCACGAATTGCTGGTGAAAGCGGCACCGCTGATCCTCATTGCGGTAGGGCTTTCCGTTTGTTTTCTTTCAAATAACTGGAATATCGGCGCTGAGGGACAGTTCATCGCAGGCGGTATTGCAGGGTCAATCCTGCCGGTTGTTTTCCCGGATTTCCAAGGCTGGTACGTATTGCCGATCATGCTGCTGCTGGGAATGGCGGGAGGCATGGCCTATGCGACAATACCGGCGTACCTGAAGGTCCGCTTCAATACGAATGAAATTCTCACCAGCCTGATGCTGGTTTACGTGGCGCAGCTCTTTCTCGACTGGCTGGTGCGGGGCCCGTGGCGCAATCCTCAAGGGTATAATTTCCCCGAGACGGTACAGTTCAGCGATAGTGCCGTTCTGCCGGCGATATGGCCAGATTCGGGTCGCGCGCATTGGGGTTTTGCTCTCGCCATAATCGCTGCGGTGCTTGTCTGGTTCATGCTGTCACGCACGTTGAATGGCTTCGAGATCAAGGTGCTTGGCCGTAGTTCCAGGGCAGGGAGGTTTGCCGGTTTCAGCGCCGGCCGGCTTACTTTCTTTGCTTTTCTCGTGTCGGGAGCATTAGCCGGCCTGGCTGGCATCGCCGAGGTCTCGGGCGCCGTGGGGCAGCTGCGGACGAGTATTTCACCGGGCTATGGATTCACTGCAATTATCGTCGCGTTCCTCGGAAGGCTCAATCCGTTGGGGATAATTGCCGCGGGACTGGTGCTCGCTTTGTCTTATTTGGGAGGCGAGGCAGCACAGATTTCATTGGGTATTTCGGAAAAATCGGCCCGTATCTTTCAGGGCATCATCCTGTTTTTTGTCCTCGCCAGTGACAGTCTGATTTATTATCGCATCCGGATTGTGTCGCGCTTGAGCGACACAGCGTTGAAGGGCGCGTGAAATGACGATGTTCGAAGCCATACTCCTGACAGTGGCAACAGCGGCGACGCCGCTGCTCATTGCCGCGTTGGGCGAACTCGTCGTCGAGCGGTCCGGGGTGCTCAATCTGGGTGTTGAAGGCATGATGGTGATGGGTGCCGTGACCGGGTTTGCGGTTGCGCAATACACCGGTTCGGCCTGGCTGGGCATGTTTGCGGCGATCCTTGCCGGAGCTGCCTTTTCATTGCTGTTTGGTTTCCTGACCCTGACGCTGATCACCAACCAGGTGGCGACAGGCCTCGCACTCACGCTGCTTGGGCTTGGGGCTTCCGCGATGATTGGTGAAAGCTTTGTCGGTCTACCCGGCATACGGATGAATTCGTTTTATATACAAGGGCTTACGGACATTCCTTATGTCGGAAGGTTTTTGTTTGGACAAGACCCCATTTTTTACATTTCCATCCTGCTGACGATTGGCGTGGCTTGGTTTTTGTTCAGGACGCGTGCCGGTTTGACGTTGCGCGCAGTCGGCGACAATCACACATCGGCGCACGCTCTTGGTGTGCCCGTCGTTCGCATTCGCTACCTTGCCGTGATATTCGGCGGTGCCTGTGCTGGCTTGGCTGGCGCGCAACTCTCACTCGTCTACGTGCCGCAATGGGTGGAGAACATGACTTCGGGCAGGGGCTGGATTGCGCTGGCGCTGGTGGTTTTCGCGTCCTGGCGCCCGTGGCGTATCCTTGCCGGGGCCTATCTTTTTGGTGCTGTAACCATCGGCCAGCTGCACGCGCAGGCGCTCGGCATCGGCGTTCCATCCCAATTCATGTCGTCGCTGCCCTATCTTGCGACAATTGTCGTACTGGTACTGATTTCACGCAACAAGCGCCTGACATTGATGAACACCCCGACATCGCTCGGCAAACCCTTCGTGCCTGACCGCTAGAATACGACACAAAGACAATTTGAACGCTTTAACAGAAGAGGTGAACGCAATGAAAAAACTGATGATGGCGCTAACGGTAGCCGCCAGCTTTGCTGTGGCAGGGCCCGTCTTGGCCGCCGAAAAATTGAAGGTCGGCTTTATTTATATCGGACCGCCGGGTGACTTCGGCTGGACTTACCAGCATGATCAAGGCCGCAAGGAGCTCGAGAAAGAGCTGGGCGACAAGGTCGAGACAACTTTTCTTGAAAACGTGCCTGAAGGTGCCGATGCGGAACGCTCAATCGAGCGTCTTGCTCGTGCTGGCAACAAGCTGATCTTCACCACATCGTTCGGCTATATGGACGCGACGATCAAGGTTGCGCAGAAATTTCCGGACGTCAAATTCGAACATGCGACGGGCTACAAGACCGCTGAAAACGTCTCGGTCTATAATTCGCGCTTCTACGAAGGCCGCTATGTGCAGGGCGTGATCGCTGCAAAAATGTCCAAGACCGGCGTCGCTGGTTACATCGGGTCGTTTCCCATTCCCGAGGTTGTCCAAGGCATTAATTCGTTCATCCTGGGTGCTCAAACCGTCAATCCGAACTTCAAGATCAAGGTGATCTGGGCGAACTCATGGTTTGACCCGGCCAAGGAAGCTGATGCTGCCAAGGCACTGATCGATCAGGGCGTGGATATTATCACCCAGCACACGGACTCGACTGCTGCGATGCAGGTTGCGGCGGAACGCAAGATCAAGGCTTTCGGCCAGGCTTCGGACATGATCAAGTTTGGCCCGGAAACCCAGATGACGTCGATCGTCGACAACTGGGGCCCGTACTATATCGAACGCGCCAAGGCGGTGCTGGATGGAACCTGGAAATCGCACAATGTGTTCGAAGGCATGAAAGAAGGGCTTGTCGTGATGGCGCCCTACACGAACATGCCGGACGATGTGAAGAAGCTGGCCGAAGAAACCCAGGCCAAGATCACGTCAGGGGAACTCAAGCCTTTCACCGGCCCGATCAAGAAGCAGGATGGTTCCGAATGGCTGAAAGCTGGCGAGACAGCGGACGACAAGACCATTCTGAGCATGAACTTCTACGTCGCCGGTGTGGACGACAAGCTGCCGAAATGACAACAAGCGACCTATGTTGAAAAGGAAAGGGCGCCACTGGCGCCCTTTTTGCTGTCACTATTGAAATGGATCACTCTGCTTCGTCAGCAGCCCCCGCATTCAACAGCCCATAACGTTCTGCACCGATTGAATTAAGCAGATCGATCTGCGTCTCGAGGAAGTCGACATGTCCTTCTTCGTCCTTGAGCAGTTCGTCGAACAATTCCTTGGAGACATAATCACCAAGCTGATCGCAAATCTCGCGGGAAAGTTTGTAGGATTTCACCGCATCGTATTCACCGGCAAGATCCGCCTCGAGCACTTCCTTGACGTTCTGGCCGATGCGCAGCGCGCCGACGGATTGCAGATTTGGATGACCTTCGAGGAAGATGATGCGCTGGATGATCTTGTCGGCGTGATGCATCTCTTCGATGGATTCCGCGCGTTCCTTCTTGGCCAGCTTCGTGAAGCCCCAATCGTCCAGAAGGCGATAATGCAGCCAATATTGATTGACGGCGCCTAATTCGAGAAACAATGCCTCGTTAAGCCGCTCGATGACCTTTGGTTCGCCCTTCATGTCGTGAACTCCCGTATTCGTGACGCAGTGACCGGACACGGTCGATGAACGAAACTGCATCAGAATCGTCTGAACGATGCCGGAGATGATATTCTTCCGTCACCTTTATGATGGTTTCAACGACATTTGGGAAGCAACCGCAGCAGCGGCCGCGTTTCTTCATGGCATGGTAAACTTTGGCAGGAACAACGAGCTGCCACGGGTCAGCATCGAGAAGTTCAATAATGGAACTCTCGATCTCTTTTTGGGTAATTATGTTGCAATGGCAAACTAGCATTTTATATAGGCGCCGTACTCACAAGAACACGCATCCGCGACATCTAATGCCGGGAAGGCACCTAAACTTGAATCAATTGCTGATCCGACTGCGTTGTGTACGCTAGACCCACAAAATACTATCCCGAAACCGGGTGATACTTTCGAACCAGACAATGGTTCCTCCAATCGCAAGGGTTCAAGGCCCAAACATTAAAGGTCATGCGTTCATTCAACGCTCCAGCTATAAAGCCGGTTTGTTGAGAACCTGTCAAATGCATATGGTGATATTATGTCATGATTTCAACTAGTTAGAATAATTCTAAACTAGGCAAATAACATAACCATTTCAATCATGTTTGCCCTCGCAGGCATGTTGAAAGCAAAAAAATAGTGCCGGCTCAACATGTGTCAAAACGTCTCACAAGCTCGTGATGGACATGTTGAGGTCGAGGGGTTCAGCGTTTTTCACAACTGAGAACAACCAATTTGCAACGCAGGGTGCAGAAAAGCATCCCGGAATCGGCACTTCCTGCATGAGATTCGATGCTTTGTGTGCAAGATTCGCGTATTTTCGTTTGAGAACTCCGCCGGAAAAGACGGCTCGATTCAAGAATCGTTGCGTTTTTTGTATCGGCGAAATCACGGCAATTTACCGTACTGTGCAGTACGGTAAACTCGCTTCAGCTGGCGGTCGCGAGGCGCGGAGTGAGTATGTCGATCCCCAGCAGAGCACGCACATCGCGCTTATCGACGATGTCCTCGATCGTGAACTGGGCGAGCACCTCGAAGAATGCATTGAGTGCCTTGCGCAATGCTGAATTCAATCCACAGCTATCGATCAGCGGGCAATCGGCGGCATCGTTTTCGAAGCACTCCGCCATGGCGAAGTTCTCTTCAGTCACGCGCACTACGTCGAAGAGGGTAATGTCCTTGGCCGGTTTGCCAAGCTTCACGCCGCCATTGCGACCGCGCACGGTTTCGATGAAACCGTTCTCGACCAATGGTTGAAGGATCTTGAACAGGAAAAGTTCCGAGACCGTATAGGCTTGGGCAATTTCACCGATTCTGCTGAGATTGCCGTCATTGGCGGCACAGTACATAAGAATTCGGATGGCGTAGTTCGTCTGTCTGGTCAGTCGCATGGGAATATCTCTTTCAACCTGAAAACCAGGCCTGCATATTCAAATCTGGGCGCAGTTTAGAATTATTCTTGATAAAGTAAACGATAATATGAAAGCCAGTTTCATATTATCCAGATCTCACGCTTAAATGTCGATCCGATTTTTTATCGAACGATAACAACGATAGAGGCCGTAATGAGAGCGATCGCGCACAGCAACAGGAGACCGTAGACCCGGGGCTTGTCAAAAAGGACCGCGAAACCGGCAGACCAAACCACCACGGCCGCGCCGAGAGCATAGAGAAAGCCTGCTTTGTGGGCCCATGCAATATTGACGGCCATAAGACCGCCAATGATAAGGGCGCCGAATACGACCATCAGAGCCAGGGCGTACTTCTCAAAATTATCCATTCGGGGCAGCTCACTCTCAGAACGCATAACAGAATGTCCGTAACCTGATGAATGATCAGGCAGATAGTGAGCCCTACATAGACTGTTCGCGCCCCGGAAAGCAACCTGAGACACTGCCGCACCGCGATTGGCAGGCCCATGTGTGCTATAGGCAACAAAAAGGCCGGGAATTCCCGACCTTTCCGAATTCGCCTCAAACGCCAGTGCCAGTACATCCGTGGTCAAAAGCGGAAACGAATTTCTGAAACTGATATATGAAGCGTGCCGCTGGATTTCAAGGCCTGTCTCTCTAACGCCGATACGCGCTTAAGCCTGCAAGGAGACCTATGCCAGCGACGGCGGAAACGATTGCGACCGCGGTCATCGGGTTCTCTCTGGCTTTTTCACTAACCATGTGCGCTTCCTCGCCAACGAAGCGAGCTGCTTTTCGGCTGTTCTTCTTCACCGCCTCGTAGGCAGAGCTACCGCCATTTTCATAAAGTTCATAGCCGTGCTCGGAAAGCGATTTGCTGATTGTTGCCAGCTGCTTGCGCAACGCAGCGACCTGATTTTCCAGATCCTTTTCAGCCATAGCCTGAACTTTGGTTGTATTCGTTGCCATTTCAGTAATCCTTTCCTTGAGTGGAGAAAGGAGGAACGTGGTTTATGGGATTTTGTTCCGATTACACGCCGTGCGGGCTACTTCCAACAGCCGTTTCTCTGGCCATTGAGATTGTGCGAATCGATATCTATGCTGGCGGAAAAATCGTTCTTCACAAGATAGACTGCGGTTTCCGGCTTGATCCTGATCTTGTTCCAGCCGGCACAGCTGGACGCGTTTTGCGGCGCTTCGCTCATCCAGCGCATTGCGCCGCAACCAGACATCCCAAGGATGCAAGGCAGCAGGAAAGCCAGAGCCAATCTCTTCATCTTCTATTCTTCCGGTCCGGCTTGATAGAGCCGATCGAAAATGTGCCAAGGACGGCTGCAAATGGCGCTTTGCTGCGCTCCGATGCTCACGTACGCAACGTACGCTCCGCTTCGGTGCTCGCAAATTACCATTTTCGCCACGCCCTGACGAATTTTCAGTCAAGCTCCAAGGGTTGCTGTTGAATGGCGCTGAACAGTCATCGCACATTTTGCACGATGATGTCATTGAACTTTCGTCCAAACCTAGTCGTCATTGCTGGCGTTCAGCTGCTGCGGCGTCAAGCCTTCCTCGATTGCCTTGCCGGTCAATGATTGTGCCAGGATCAACCTGCTGGACTTGAGCAAAGGCGCATTGGCAGCCCGCACCCTAACGAGGCGCGGGTTGTTCTCATGGGCCGTGACTGCCGCTTCATTTGCGTAGAGTTCGTTGACCATGACCTTGTTGGCAATGGGTGTTCCATTGCGCTCGATGGGTTTGATGACCTCGAACCGCAGGCAACCGGGTTCTTCCTCTAGCGTCTTGCGGGCATGCTCGCGGATTAGTGCAATGAATTCCGCTTCGCGGCCTTCATGCGTTTCGAATTCAACGATGATCGTCAATGCAGTCATAGAAATTCAAACTCCCTGCTTTTGCAACGAGGTCTAACAGTCGCCAATCGACAAATCCAGCGCCTGTTTCATAAGTGTTTTAATCCCGCCTTGATGGTGCGAGAATGAAACCATCCCGCAGCAACTGAAAAAGAGGTTGACCCATGAAAAGCGTCCTGTCTGTCGTTGCCGTCCTTCTTATCATCATGGGAGCAATCTGGGCGCTGCAGGGTCTCAATGTTCTCGGCGGTAGTTTCATGGTCGGTCAAACACGATGGACCGTCATAGGGCTGCTGACCATCGCGATTGGCGCGGGACTTCTTTATTATGTTAGGGTCAGGACTCATTAATATGATCGAAATGGCGCCTGAAACGGCACGAAGATGCGAGGAGAAGCGTGAAGGGCGGGGTCTTTCCCCCGGCCGAGCGGTTCGACCCTGCAGCTTGCAGCCGTTTCGGCGTCCGGAGGATATGGTCTTTTCGCCCGGCTACTTTGTCGCAAAGGCTCGAAAATTGATAAACATTTCCATCGCCTCTGCTCCTCGCATCCGAACGAAAAGCCTCATACCATTCGACCAGATTAATGAGTCCTGGCCCTAGGGGGTCACGATCCCCATGAAAATCGGAACCTCTCGTATTCGCCAGCGTTGTTTTTTTATCGTGGTCGCAGCAATTGCGATCTGATTGTCGCTGAACGACAAGTTGAAAATGAAAGGAAGCTCCCATGAAAAAAGCCTTTGATATACGTGTGGCGAGGGGAGCTTGAGATGGCCAACATCGTCTTGAACAAAAAGACATGGGTAATCGTCGCCGATGGGGAAAAGGCGCTGTTTCTCCGTAATGAAAACGATATGAAGCATGTCCAACTCAGCACCATCCATGAAATGCATCACTCGAATCCCGCGACACGAGAACAGGGGAGCGACAGGCCCGGCCGTTTCAGTGACGGACCAAGCCCGCACCGCAGTGCTGTCGAGGACACCGATTGGCATGAGATTTCCAAGAAACGATTTGCCAAGGAAGTGGCCGACGCACTCTATGGTTACGCACATAAGGGAGGTTTTGAACGGCTGGTCGTGATCGCTCCACCGACGGTGCTCGGAGAAATGCGCCAGGAGTTCCACAAGGAAGTCTCCGACAGGATCGTGAGCGAAATCCCGAAAACCCTGACCAATCACCCGATCACCGATATCCAGGCGATGCTGACAGCAAGTTAGAGCCTGGAGCGACAATATCGGCCGTGGCACGAGCAAAGATTGATTAGTCGGGTAAATATCCTTGATAACCGCTGCACAGCACACAAGCAAAACCCCTGCCGGGACCGGTAGGGGTTTCGCGAGTTGAGGCTTGATTTGGCTCTAACAAACTGGACTCTGGATAAGAATATCGCGCATCGTTTCAGTGCGGCGCAGGCTCAAGGTACCGCTACACTCAACCTGTAAAAATGCTAGCACATATCGCGAAAATTTCAAGGTTCAGATGGCAAAAGTCTAGCGAAGCTTCGCCTTGTTGCGTTCGTTATCTTCCTCAAGCCGTTTGATTCTTGCCTCCAAAGCATTGATTGCCTTGAAGACAGCCACGCCCATACTTTTGAAATCACCGCTATGAATGGCTGCTTCGATCGCATGTTTGGCATCTTCAATCGACATTGTTTTCTCCACTCACGATTGCTGTTCGGCTCATGCAGAAAACCCAATCCTCAAGGGGCATGAGGATTGGGTCATGTTGGCTTGTGGGTTAAGCCAAGACTGGTTTGGGACCAGTCATACAGAAATGTTTCAAGTGTACGTTGGTTCCGGTTGCCAGCAAGATTATTAGGACAGGGATTACCAGGGGGCGGGAACTATGATGGCAGCAGATTGAAAAGGACCGCTACATGAAACCCAAAGGCGGTCAAAAACAGTACCACACCAAGGGCGCGACCCCTCATGGAACGGCGAATACCCTCGGGCGAATTGCGCGTGCTGGTGTAATCTGCTGAAGCCATCAGGATTATCCTCGTTGAGGGATCATCTTCCGACATTCCATACACGATTAACACTATAGAGATTACAATTCTCAATGCCTAACAGGTAAAGTTTTGCGCTGAAGCAAGAGGACACGGAACAATTTTCCACAAGCTGCTCAATTACGAAACACGACGGCTCCCCAGTTAGCTGCAAATGATATCCAGCGCTCGCCTCAGTTGAATTCGATTTCTGGAAATGTGCAAAAAGCGCAAAACAAAATCGCCAAATGCGGCGATCCGGAGCAAAAAGCGGTCTGGTTCGAGGCACGCCTGATGTGTTGCAATGCAGGACAAGAGTCTTGCTTCGCATGCCGCCGGTTTGCGGCAATCCAATGAACGAGGAAATGAATGTCCATTTTTCCAAGCGTGGCGCGTTTGGCCCACCACGAGCTGACCGTAGACGCCGACCTGTTCAAGGATTCGATGCGGCACCTGGCGGCAGCTGTGAGCGTCATTACAGTTGGACGTGGCGCCGACCGGACGGGGTTCACTGCAACGTCAGTCTCGTCATTGGCCATAGATCCGCCCTCGGTGATCGTCAGCCTCAATCGCGCCTCCTCCTCTTGGCCAGTCCTGCAGCGGCATGGCAGCTTCTGCGTCAATATGCTGGCGCACGATCAGCGCCATGTGGCCGACAGTTTTTCTGGAAGGGACGGTCAAAAGGGGGCGGAGCGCTATCAGGGTGCGGAGTGGCGGGAACTCAGCACAGGGACGATGGCGCTGGTCGATGCGCTGGCAGTGCTCGATTGCGAACTCGACGATGCTATAGAGCGGCATTCGCATGGCATCCTGATCGGCAGGGTCAGGGCGGTGACGCTGCGCCGCAATGCCGAACCGCTGATCTACTGGCATGGCGCCTATCGCCAGATTAGGGGCTGTTGAGATTCACACTCTGACGGCCTGCAAATGGCGTTTTTCTGCGTTCCGGTGCTCACGTACCTTGAAGTACGCTGCGCTCCGGTACTCGAAAACCACCATTTTCGCCGCGTCAGAGCTCGAATTTTAACAGCTCCTGGGTCGTAGACTCAAATCTTGTAGAAATGACGCTTGAGGTAATTGCTTCCCAGTGCGTCAGGTCACGATCGCCGTGATTGAGGCCGCGATCAACGCCACCGACACAAACAAAATCAATCCGTAAAGCCGGGGCTGATCGAAAATCACGGCGAAGCCAAGGAAAAAAGCAGCGCATGCGGAAGCCAGCGCGAAAAGAAAAGCAGGTTTGTCAGTGGTAGTAATCGCGAAGGCCATCAGCCCGGCAATGATGAGTGCACCGAAGACGATGAAGATCCAGGTCGCGAAGGTTTCGTAGCGGTCCATCGTGTGCTCTCCGGTCAGTCCATGCGCTTCTATTTCGATTACAACGGAATATCAACAGGCAGTCAAATCGGAAACAAAAGCGCCAACTTGCACTCGAGCTGATCTGATCGGAGCCAAAATTCGTAATACAAAAAGAATATTTTGTTGCCGAATGCCAAGATTAAAGTCTTCTGGTGTACAAAAGTGAGGCCAATTTACCACACTGATAAAGTTCGGTGCGTTTACATTAAACCGTGGGTTGCACCTCCTTCGATGTGAAACTAGCTTGCACTTGCCGATATCGTTGTTTGGTCGCGGGGACTGCTTTGGGTAATTGGCAATCCCTTATCACATGCTCGCTATAGGGGGAATTACATGAAGTCGTCCAAGCTTTATGCACGTATCTTCTGGCTTTCTTCTGTTTCCTTCATAACACTCTCCATAACCAATCAACCCGCATCTGCAGCTTGCAACCTCGTCCCTACAGCAGGAAACGATGTTTATATTTGCGACAGCGGGACCGGCGGACCGTTGACGGATACCGGCGGAAACAATTCGCTTACACTTCCCACGGGGGGCACGGGCACGATCACGGGGCCGGTCACATTCGGTACCGGCGTCGATGCAGTCGTCATCAATTCCGGCACAATCAACGGCAACCTCATCGAAGGCGGCGGCAACGACAGCCTTGAGGTGAACGGCGGTACGGTCAACGGCACGATTTTCCAGAATGGTGGCGTCGACAATTTCGTCATGACCGGCGGCGTGGTTCAAAGAGTGGAGCAGGGCAGCGAACTCGACACGGCAACAGTCAGCGGCGGCCGGATCATCGGTCAGTTCTTTGCCGGCGATTTCTTCACGATGACGGGCGGGCAGATCGGCGAAGTCAACCTCGAGCAGGCCAACAACGAAATGCGCATGTCCGGCGGTGTCGTCGACAGCTTTGTCATTGCGACGCAGGGGCGTGATCTTTTCATCCTCACCGGCGGCCAGATTGGCGGGTTTGTCAACCTCGGCAGTGGCGACAACCGAATCTTTATCAGCGGCGGCTCAATCGGCAGCACCGTGACGACGACAGGCGGCAATGACCAATTTACCTGGGATGCAGCGGGCACGATCGCGGGAGCGATCAATCTCGGTGCTGGCAATGATACCGGTACATTGCAGAGTCTGACCGAGGCAACGCTTTCCACGACACCATCAATCAACGGCGAAGCCGGCACCGACACGCTGACCTTCGCCAATACGACTGCTACCGCGTCCGGCCGTTATGTGAACTGGGAAAACGTAGCGCTCACGGACAGTTCCGCCTTCACGCTCGACAGCAATTTCGTGGTTGGCGACAGCGGAACTGGAACCGGCAGCTTTTCGATCGATGGAACAAGCACCCTGTTGGCGGGCAACGGCGTCAATGCCGCAATTGCGCCTTTCGCGGCAGGGCAACTCGTCAATGTGACGAATGCAGGGACGATCGATCTCACCAATGGTTCGAGCGGCGCAACCGACACGTTTACAGTCCTTGGCAATTATACGGGCAGTGGCGGCGCGATCCGGCTGCAGACGGTGCTTGGCGATGATTCATCAGCTTCCGACAAATTCGTGATTTCCGGCGGCACGGCGGCCGGGACGACCGGACTAGCGATAACCAATCTAGACGGAGCCGGCGCCAGCACCGTACAGGACGGCATTCTCGTTGTTGAGGCTGTCAACGGCGCAACCACCGATGCATCTGCATTCAGCCTGAGCAATTCGGTAGCGGCAGGTGCCTTCGAATACGCGCTCTTCAAGGGCGGTGTGTCCGCGGGATCGGCGGAGAACTGGTATCTTCGGTCATCGCTTTTACCAGGCAGCATTCCTGCTGCAGTAAGCGAGTCCGGACCTGAAGAGATCATCTCACCGCCCGGACCGGGTGTGGAACCACCCAATACTGGCGCAACAGCTGTCGAGGCTGATCCGGGTGAATCGATCCCGCTCTACCGTGAAGAGGTTCCTCTCTATTCGGCTTTGCCGCCGGCTGCGCGTCAAACCGCGCTGGCAACGCTCGGGACATTCCACGAAAGACGGGGCGAGCAGGGCGTTGTCAATTCGCGCGAGAACTTCTCCGCCGCCTGGGGCCGTGCTTTCGGGCAATCGACAGAGCAAAGCTGGGATGGAACCGTTGATCCATCCATTGATGGAAACCTCTACGGCATACAGGCCGGTCTCGATGTTATCGGCTGGGAGCACGACAACGGACATCGCGATATAGCCGGTCTGTTCTTCGGCTATTCGAATCTCGACGCGGATGTCAAAGGCCAGGCGGTCGGGTGGAATGGTGTCAATGTCGGCAGCCTCAATCTTGATACGACGAGCTTCGGCGGCTACTGGACGCATATCGGCCCCGGCGGATGGTACCTGGATGGCGTTTTGATGGGATCGTGGTTTGGCGGCGATGCGACCTCCGAACGCGGTACCGGCATCGATATCGACGGCACGGGCTTTACCGCGTCGCTGGAAGGCGGTTACCCGATCCCGCTGTCGGAAAGCTGGACTATCGAACCGCAGGCACAGATCATATGGCAGAACGTCTCGCTGGACGATCAATCGGACGCCTTTTCCGATGTCGGATTCGACAATGATGACGGCTTCACGGGCCGGCTCGGTTTCCGGGTGCAGGGAAAATATCAGACCTCGGCCGGTTTGTTCCAACCCTACGTCAAGGCCAATCTGTGGCACGGTTTCAGCACCACGGACTCAGTGCTCTTCGGGCCGGATGCAATCACCACCGAAAGTGAGTCGACTTCGCTGGAACTCGGCGCGGGTATCGTGCACGACTTTACCGAAAAGGTCAGCGCGTTTGCCGTGGCGGACTACACGTTCGATGTCGAGGGTGCCGAGCAGAAGATATTCGAGGGCAATATCGGCCTGACCGTCAAGTGGTGAACGGGATCTAGTCCGCGCGCACAAATCGCAAAAAGCCGACAGGACCAGTCTTGTTGGCTTTTTTGCTGTCCGACGGATGGTGGATTCCGTCGCTCACGGGTACTTCGTCAAAATCGAAAGGGCTGATCCCTTCGAGACAGGCAACATTGACGCCGTATTCCTCCGGATTTGAGCGGCGTTGATGATGCGTGTAGATACCGCATTCTGAACAGAAGTAATGTTTGGCCGTCATCGTGTTGAATTGATAGACGCTGAGCTTCTCTTCACCAGCCAGAATATCAAGATCACCGACTTTCGCCGATACCGCCACAGCACCACGCATCCGGCAAAGGCTGCAGGTGCAACGGCGCGCCGTGTGGAGACCATTCGATAGTCTGACATGGAAGCGTACTGATCCGCAGTGGCAGGCGCCGTCAATTTCGCTGATATCGATATCCATTTGTCCGCTCCTGAATGCTGGTTGTCGAATTCCTAGCAATCAGGTCCAGATGTATCAAATCAGAGCGTTGAATTCGCCTCAATTCAGATCAGAATATGGTACATTGTTCCCCGATGCGAGCGCCTTGGTTCGCTAAAGAACGGGCACTGTCAGCGCCCCGCTGGCAATCCCGAAGAGGGAGTGAAAACAATGAAGGCAATGTTGATTGCAATCGGATTTCTCGCCGCCACCAGCCTGTCTGCTTTCGCCGCAGAACCTGCGAAAAAGATGGGCGACATGTGGACCACGGAGGAGGGCATGACCCTTTACACATTCGACAAGGACAAGGACGGCAAATCGAACTGCGATGAAAAATGCCTGAAGAACTGGCCGGCATTCCACGCCAGCAAAGGGGCCAAGGCCGAAGGTGAATGGACGCTGGTCAAGGACACGACGGGCAAGGAAATGTGGGCCTATGAAGGCAAGCCGCTCTATACGTACGTCAAGGACAAGAAAGCCGGGGATATGACCGGAGATGGCGTCGGCGGTGTCTGGCACGTTGCCAAATGAAACCACAGCAGGATGTTTTATGAGGGCGGCTTCCGGGCCGCCTTTTCTATTGCACCTGCATGATTGAAAACGTCGCGAACATTCGCCAACCATGATGATTTTGACTAGGATGCCGGATGGCGCATTCCGCGTCTTTCGGAGGAAGACATCATGGTCCTCAAGTCTTTGGCTTACTCTCTTGTCCTGATACTCGCATTGGCTGGTACAGGTGTGCATGCAGCCGAACGCTGGGAAAAGCTTCCCCCGCCCGAACCAATGCCCGCGGCAGAGAAAAGCGGCATGGCTCCAGTCAACGGCATCAAGATGTATTATGCGGTCTATGGCAAGGGTGCGCCTGTGCTTCTCATACATGGCGGCCTCGGCTACGCTGACGTCTGGGGTGCGCAGGTGGCCGACCTTGCAAAAGACCATATGGTGATCGTTGCTGACAGCCGTGGCCATGGGCGGTCGACCCGCAACGCCGACCCTTACAGCTATGATTTGATGTCGTCTGATTATCTGGCGCTCCTCGATTTCCTCAAGGTCGACAGGACGGCACTGGTTGGATGGAGCGACGGCGGGATAATTGGTCTCGACATTGCCATGAAGCACCCGGAAAGGCTGACGAAGCTCTTCGCGCAAGCAGCCAACTCCAAGGTCGATGGCGTCAATCCGGATGTAATGAAAAACAAGGTTTTCTCAGCATATATTGATAAATCAGGAGAGGTGTACAAGAAGATTTCGCCGACGCCGGACCAGTATGATGCCTTCGTCGAGCAGATCGGTGCCATGTGGGCAAGCCAACCGAACTGGAGCGATGACGATCTGAAGAAGATCAAGACGCCAGTGGCAATCGTTCTCGGCGATCATGATGAAGCCATTACCCGGGAGCATACGGAATACATGGCAAAGACGATCCCGGGGGCCAAGTTGGTCATCCTCGACAACGCCAGTCATTTCGCCATGCTGCAGGACCCGGAAGGTTACAACAAAGCCGTGCGTGACTTCATCGACAACTGATCCAGCAGGTTGCGGAATGTTACTCGAGATTCACCGGGCACGCCCAACACCATCAGGCTGCGTCGGGCTGAAATAGACCGTCGCCGAGCCGTCCGTGCGGCTTCGGCGGCGGGAGACGGATAACCCTGGCTGTCGGCGCGCGGATAGCTTCGGCGTGTCGAGCATCGCGTCTCCGGCGGTCGGCAAAACGCTAATTCGCCGCCACGATCGCTGGCGGCTGCCACGTCCCTTCGCCCGCCGGCAGTATGGAAGGCGCTTCGTTCTTCGGCCAGTACAGGCGCATCACGAGATAGACTGTGCCGTTGGGCGCAGGCAACCAATTTGCCTCCTTGTCCGCGCCGGGGGTGTCTTTCTGGATATAGAGGGTGAGCGAACCATCCTCGTTCTTCTTCATACCCGGCAGCATCGGCGAGTTGATGAGGTAGCGATTGATCGGGTTCTTGATCAGGAGCTGGCTCTTGCCGTCGTACATCGTCACCGACCAGAAGGAGTTCACCGGCGGGAGTTGCCCGGCGGGAAACGTGATGGTGTAGTTGTGCTTGCTGGCGTCGAGTGTTTCGCCTTTTGCGTCCGTTCGGGTATAGGGGTACATTGCTTCTCCGGCATCGTTGCCCAGGAGACCGCCCTTGGCGGCGCCTGCCCGCATCACCCAATCGCCATTGTAGAAGCCCTCGTCGCCAAAGAACGAGCCGACGTTCCAGCCGTGGATGTTTTTGTTTCCGCTGGCCAGCCATTTGTCGACCTTGTCATCACCCTGCTTCATGGCCACCAGGATTTCGGCTTTATGTTCGAGCGATAGATCCTTAAACTCGAAGGTCTTGCCGGGACCGATGCCAATCTTCGCAAATTTCGCGCGAATCGCCATGTCCCTTGACGTCTCGGGGACGAATTCCAGAGCTGCGTCGAGGTATTGAAAGAAGTTGTCCTTGATCCCGGCAGTGGTGGCAGGAAGGAACTCGATCTTAGGCGCGGCGGGCGCGGCGGGTTGTTTAAGGAAGCCAGAAAGCGGTTGCGCCTTATAGCCGGCCTGAATTTCCTCAACGTTCGGCATATCTTTGGGGTCAAAGAGTTGAGTGCGGATAAGTGCGAGTGGGAACGGCGTCGTTGATTGAAAGATCTTCTTGACCCCAATGGGCGTGTCACCTTTCCAATCGGGACCAACCACCAGGTAGTCGCCCTGGTCGCTCCCAGTGGCGCGCGTGCCGATATAGCCAAAATTGTACGTATTGCCGTCGATGAGCTGGACGGAGTAGTAGCGCTTCGGATCGACCACCGGTACCGAAAGGACCACCGGCTCCGCCCGCAGGTCTAGCCAGACGAACGAGTAAGGGGTGTCGCTGTTCGGCGTAATGACTGCCGTATCCTCGGGAGTGGCAACATGGTGCTGATTGTTGATTTCGTTGAACGGTGCCTTGAACTGGCCAGAGTTTTTGTCAACGGCGAACTCTTGCATAACCGCATAGTACATCACCAGCGGCAGGCCGTAGATTAAGCCTTCCTCGGCAATGTCCTTGGCCTCGATGATGCCGGGATAGCTCTGCGCCATCAGCAGGCTTGGTCTCGCAATCGCGGCGCCCGCGGCGATCACCGCGGCGGAGCGAAGTAAGTCTCGTTTCGTCAACATTTGTCGTACCCCCAGGATGAGTTGTCAAATTCGTGCGTGTCAGGGTTGTCTGCTCAAGTTTGGTGCTTGCAGGCGGGCGCTTGTCTTTCTCATTTTGGAAACAGGAATGTTACGGCCAGGCGTGCTCCAAAACCGTCAGGGCCGTTGGCAGGGCTCTCGGCCCAATAACGCACACCTGCAGTCAACTGAATTGGCTGCTTGTTGACTTTCACCAGCTTTGCGACCGTGAAGTTGATGGGAACGGACCAGTCTTCGGTCTCCCAATTGTAGGTGCTCTCGGTGTTCAGCGCGAACGTCCACGCTTTCGGTGTCGTGTAGGAAATGAAGGGTTGCAGGAACGTTGAATTCACGTCCTGACGATCCTTGTCACCCGCGAACGACCAGATGTGGTTGGCCAATGCACCATAGGTCCAGGGGCCGGATTGCTTGAGGAAAACGGCCGTCGGTCCCGCGCCCCACTTCTCGCCGCCAAGCAAATCGTCCGTTGCGGTCGGCAGAAGGAAGACAGGTCCCACGCCCCAGATAATGCCTGAAGCGGTCGGCTTCTTTGGCGAGAAGAACAAGCTTTGCGTTGTATCCCCCAGACCAAACTGATCTCCGGATGGCCCGGCAATGTCGTTCTGCCAGACGATCGGCACGATGGTGCGAGAGATGATATTCCAGTCCTCATTCAGGGTGAACGGAATGACGGGTTGCACATTGATGGTGTATTTGCTGCCATCATCCGGGCCGTAGCCGCCATCATAGTTGCCTTGAAATGGTACGCTGATGAGCGAAGCAATGGGATTGGAAAGCTTTTTGGCCAGGTCCTCGGCACTCTCCTGAGCATGCGCGCAAGACATGGACGCAACGACCGCTATTGAAGCGGACACAAATGCAGTACGACGTATGGCCATAACTGTGTTCCCCAAAACAGTTTCACTACTTCTGATCGGCGAGAGGTTCCCCACACTCCCGCATTTCAGATGGTCGCAAGACCTTCTGACGGAAAGAAGTACGTTACTGTAACATCGGGAATTCGGCCGCCCGCGCACCATGATCCAACAGCGATCTGAATCAACCCCCAACGTTTTCAGACCGGTTTCGCGCCATCGCTGAGCCGCGCTACTGCCTTCCAGTCGCTGTGGAACGGTCACCGGCTTTTATAGAGGCTCATGCGAGCGCGGTTCGCACGCCTTCTGCCAAATCGTTCAATTTATCCGCTGGGTTGCGGCCGATCAGCATGTACCCATGGGCCTGATCCGACCAATAGACAACGTTCATACCGTGTCGCCGCTCGGTCAGCGGTGACCGTGGACCAGTCGACGACTGAACGATGCACAGAGCCATCGGTCCGTGCTCGGGATCGAGATAGGCGATCTGCCCAAGCGGCTTGCCATCATACTGCAGAACTTGCGCGCGTTTGAACGGGATGCCCGGCAACGACACCGCCCGCAGGGGAAGGGAGAGGCCAAGCGCGTCACCTACGTTCTGTAATTGCGCGCTCTGCGATTGCTCGTTGCTATCGAGATTGGCGAGTGTGTCGGGCGTGTAAAGCGACAGGTATTGGGCAACAACCGCCCGCCAGTCGTCCTCATGATCGCTGGAAGCTTGCTTGAACGCCATGAAGCCTCGATCGGCAGCGACGCCGACGAAAACGAGCCCGATGGCAGCGGCCATGAAACCGCGGCGGCTCATGCCCCTTGAAGCGGGTTCACTGGTGATCGAAGCGGGGAGGTCGTTAAGAATAGCTTCCAGCTTTGCCGTAGGAGCGTTTTCAAGCAGCGGCTGGAACGCATCGTAAAAGGCCATTTCGCTGCGTGAAAGAAATTCATATCGTGCGGCGATAGCTTCATCGATCTTGATCAGCCTGTCGATCCGTGCGCGATCCTCGCCATTGAGTTCGCCATCGAGAAACGCGACCAACATTTCGTCGGAGGGCATTTCGGCGTGTTTCAGATCAACCATTATTTCCCTCCTTTCATCTGTTTGGCCTTCACGTCCGGATCGGCGTGTTCGGCGAGCCTAGCGCGGGCCGTTGCAAGGCGACTCATGACCGTGCCGATTGGTACGTCGAGAACCTCCGCGACTTCGCGATAGGACAGACCCTCTACATAGGCGAGGAACACCGCGGTTCTCTGCGCCTCAGGCAATTCATTCACCTGCCGCAAGACCTGATTGGCCATGACGTGCGTTTCGGTTTCATGCTCGCCGTCGAAGGAAAGTGTTACGTCGGCATCGACGAAACCGTTACCCATGCGTATGCGGCGCGAGCGGATCTCATTGAGCCAGATCGAATGCATGATCGAGAACAGCCACCGATCAAGCCTTGTCCCGCTCATGAATTGGCTCGCGCGCTCGAGAGCGCGAACACAGGTCGCCTGCACGAGATCATCGGCAACGTCGCGCTGGCGGGACAGTACAATACCGTACCGCCAGAGCCGGCCGAGATACTGGGCAAGGCTCGCCCGGATTTCGTGTTCGCTCGCGATGATTGCCTCCATCCAGACAAGTCCACTGCGGACATCCGGTGCTGACGACGCTTCTGATGTCGCCCGACTATAAGCAGAAAGTTGGTGATGAGCGATGGTCACCTTGATCCCTTCTTTGTGAACAAATCACAACCGCTTTTCAGCCGGGCGATAGCCGCGTCAGATCTTCGAGGGCTTTTCAATCGCCTCGTGGAGATCGCGATATTCTTCGCAAGTGGTTCCACAGATCGACTTGATCGTCATCAACTGGTCCTTGGCGAGATCGAGCTGGCCCTTGATGACATAGGCTTCGCCGAGATATTCGCGAACCTTTGCGTATTTCGGATCGAGCGCGAGCGACTTCTTGTACCAGGAGATGCCTTCATCAGTGCGGCCGAGCTTGCGCGTGGCATAACCGCGATAGTTGAGCGCTTCCTTGGTGTTGGGGTCCTTCAACGTATCGAGCATTTCCAGTGCTTCCTGGTAGCGTCCGGCCTTGGCCAAGGTGTAGGCGTACTCGGTGCGGTCCTTGTCCGGAACGGCGCTGCTGGTCTTCTTGACGCATTTCTTGGCCTTGGAACTCCAGACCTGGCCCTTGGGACAGGTGGGCGTCGTGGCGGAATCGTCGCTACCGCCGCCGCCTGCGGCAAAAGCCGGCATGGAAAAAGCAGCAAGGACGAAGCTGGCGCCAAGCAGGGTGGATGTGATCGAATGTTTCATGAGTTCTGTCTCCGAATGACAATCTGACATGTGGAGAACACGCCGCACGGCGATTTATTCGAAGATCGGGCCGAATATTTCGAGACGGCTGATCGGGAGGAGAATCGCCCTGCAGCAAGCACTGAACAGCGTTGCCGCAATTGGTTTTCTACAAGCGGCCAAAAACTGGAATTGTTTACTCATATCGGCAAGAATTTTGAGTCCCGGTACGTTCTGCCTGGAGGAACAAGGATTTATGCTTGAGACAATATCTGCCACGAAAAGCGTAACCTAAAATGGACAGACAAGTGGAGCCAGTTGATAAGCACAGCGGACAGTTCTTGCAATCATTAGTTGCAGAACCCGAAGCTCGATCAACCGCGCCGTCGCGTCGAAAGCCGCAGCTCGGCTCTCCAGTTGACTTGGCGAAGCAGCGCGTTGCAGCCGCAAGGCTTGCCGCTGACAATAGTTTGCTTCGTGCAAAGGCAGCTCCGAAACCGCACGAGATCACCAATCCTGCCTTCGTAGCTCTGTTTGAGGCGCATCAGCGGGATCGGGAAGTGCTATTCGCGGCGATGAGAGCCCTCGAGAAAGAACAAAGCGGTAGCGTTTCGCACGCGCGCTGACTAGGGTCAGGGCATATGTTGTCGGGAATCATCCAATGTCGGAACTCAAGATCAGGACCCGCCCCGTGGGCGCTACGTCCGTACTCCAGCCAAAGGAATTGCCACTCGTCACGTCGGAGACGGGAGGCAAGATCGGGGTTGTTACCTCGGTTTCCGAACCCGGCTTCAGCCCGATCGATTTGCTGTATAGCTCGCTGTCGGCGTGTATTGCATTGAGCGCTCGTACTGCCGCCAGCCGGCTCGGCGTTGCCGACAGGCTCGGCGAAGTCCGGGTGCACGTGACGGGCGAAAAGGCACATGACGGGCCGTCGCGCATCGCCCGCTTCGATATTTCCATCGAGATCGATGGCGATTTAGACAGCGCAACGAAGCACGAGATCGTCGAGGCTGCCGAAGAAATCTGTACCGTCAGCAATACGTTGCGCGGCAATGCCGATTTCGTCACGAAGCTGGCCGACTGAAGCGGCGTCAGGTCTTTCTTGTGTGGCCGGAGACTTCGGCTCCGGCGTTCCATGGCAATTCCAGAAAACGAAGTGCAGACACGACGCCGATAAGACCGACGACGACGAATGCCATGCGAAAATCCGTCAATGATGTGGTGACATTGCCGTGAACCATTTGCGAAACGTTGAGGACTATTGCGGCGATGGCAACGCCAAGCAGCATCGACATCTGCTGAAGCATGCTGGAAAGCGTCGAGGCAGAACTGCGCTGTGAGGCGTTGATGTCTGCGAAGGTCAATGTATTGAGCGCCGTGAACTGCATCGAACGCGAGAGGCCCGCGACGAGCAGGAGCGCAAACGAGATGATCTCGGGCGTTTCAGCGGATAGAAGCGAACAGGCAGCGAGGGACAGCGCTGCGATCAAACCGTTGAAACAAAGGATCGTGCGAAAGCCAAACCGCCTGAGTAGCGGCGTCGTGACGACCTTCATGCCGAGATTGCCGATGAAATACACGAGGATGAAAGTGCCCGTCCTGATGGCGCTGAAGCCGAAGCCAACCTGAAACAGCAGCGGCAACAGGAATGGGGCGGAGTTTATCGAGACGCGCCCTGCCGTTCCGGATGCTGCCGTGGCGATGGCAAATGTGTGGACCTTGAAGACTGACAGATCGAGCAGCGGGTTTTTGACGCGCAGAAAATGTCTTGCCGCCACGACCGACAACAGCGAACCGCCGACAAGCATGGCGGCGGCAATGTAGAACTCGTGGATACCGTGCGTGAAGGATTCAAGGCTGGAGAGGACAAGCGCCAAACCGGCCGCAGAGAGCCCGAAACCTTTGAAATCAAACTGCGGAACCGATATTTCACGCTGGTCCGGAACGAATTTGAGGACCAGTAGAATACCAAGGATACCGAGCGGTATATTGATGAGAAAGTTCCAGTGCCAGCTAAAATAGGTGGTGATGAAGCTGCCAAGGACAGGGCCGATGACCGGCGCGAACAGCGCAGGCCATGTGATGAGCGCGATAGCTGAGACAAGCTCGGATTTCTCCGCATTGCGTAGCACGATCATGCGCCCGACCGGCGTCATCAGGGCGCTGCCCACGCCCTGAACGGCACGCGCGCCGACGAACTGCCAAAGCGTTTCCGAGAGACCGCAGACAAGCGAGGCGATCGTGAAAATGGCGATGGCAGCAATGAAGACATTGCGAGCGCCGAAGCGATCACCCATCCAGCCCGAAATCGGGATGAAAACGGCCATGGATAGCATGTAGACGGTGATGCCGATGCTCATCGCCACGGGCTCGATGCCAAATGAAAGCGCCATCTGGGGCAGGGAGGTGGTGATGATCGTCCCGTCGAGCATCTGCATGAAGAAGGCGACTGCAACAACGAGAGCGACAAGACGCGGTTGCCGCGCTGTGACGGCTGTTTCCTCGCCGTCCGATAGTGCAGTCGTCATTTCATAACCTCAGTATATTTCATGCAGGATGGCCGCGGCGCTGCGCAGCCCAATATCAAAGTGCCGGGCCCGCAATTCAGGCCCGGCAACCGGATTTGTCAACGTCACTCGCGGATTATTGATTGGCGTCGAGTTGCTTGTAGGCAGCGTCGAGATAGCTGGTATCGACCCATTTGCTGTAATCGATCGTTCCTTTCAGAAGCTTTGCCTCTGCCATGAACTTCTCTTCTTCCTTGAGCGAATTGAGCGCTTCGTCGGTAATCTTCGGGTCCTGATAGAACACACCATCCTTATAGGTCTTGCGTACGGATTTTTCCGAGGACTTTGTTTCGTCGACAAAAATCTTGATCGTGTCTTCCGGGTGCGCGTCGGCCCAGCGCGAAATCTGGATATCTACCTTCAGCAGGCGTTTGACCAGATCGGGATATTTTTCCGCAAAGGCGCCATTGACCGAAATGACGTTCGGCACGGCCCATTCGGGGTGCTCCGATCCATCGAGAAGAATGCGAGCCTGGCCGGTGTCGACGAGTTTTGCCGCCGTGCTGTCCGTCTCCACGATTGCGTCGATATCACCGCGCAGCAGCGCAGGGCCTGACGCCTCGAACGGCAGATTGAGTGATTCCACATCGTCGGTCTTCAAGCCGGCGGCTTTCAGCGCCTTGCTGAAGTTCGAGTGACGCACTGTGCCGGCAAGATATGCAACCTTCTTGCCCTTCAAGTCGGCGACGGTCTTCAGCGGCGAGTTCGTTGGAACGATGATGGCCGAGCCGCCTGTTTTAACGAAACTGGAAATGCCGATCAGCTTGACATCAGCACCCGATGCAGCGACGCGCAGGGCAGGGTTGTTGCCAGTGTAGGTGACCTCGATAGCGCCAGTGGCGAGGGCGGTGGTTGCCTCAGAGCCGCCGCCAGTAAAGCTCACGAGCTCAACCTTGATGCCGTCCTTGGCGAATTCCTTTTCCAGCCAGCCATCATGCTGGGCGAGAATGAATTTCAGATGGCCAGGTGCGGTACTGCCGATGCGAATGACATCCGGCTTTTCCTGTGCGATGGCGGGCAGGGCGAAGCTTGTCAAACCAAGCAGCGCGGCGGCGATGGTCTTTATCAGAGTCCGGCGCAAAACGCCGTTGTTTGAAATTGTCATAATATGGTTCCTTCATTGGCGTTTAGCAGAGGTTTCAGTGAGGTGAGGTGTCGGATTGGCCCTTCCACGAGGTCGCCCAACGCTCAAACCAGACCAGCAGGTAATTCACGATCAGCCCGATGAGTGTCATGGTCAGAATGCCGGCATACATATCGCCGGTTTCCATCATCAGCTGCGATTGCTGGATGAGGTAACCGAGGCCAGATTTGGCAGCGAGCATCTCGGCACCGATAACCGCGAAGATGGATGATTTCACCGCGAGACGCGCACCGGCAACGATCGAGGGAATGCTCGCCGGAAGGATGACTTTGCGGAACAGATCGACATCTGATGTTCCCATCGAGCGGGCCGCTTTCAACAGCAGCGGATCGACTGCCTTGACGCCGCTGATCGTGTTCACCAGCAGGAAGAACACCGACGAATAGAAGGTGATCGCAATCTTGGACGCTTCGCCTATACCGAGGAGCAGAATGAAGACCGGTAACAGGGCAAACTGCGATGTGTTGCGGAGGGTCTGAACCAGCAGATCGGAAATCTTTTCGAAGAGCGAATAACGCCCCATCAGGAACCCGAGCGGAACAGCGACGATCGTCGCCAATCCAAAGCCGATCGCTGCCCGCTGCAGGCTGATGCCGATATGCTTGGCGAGGACGCCGCTTTCTGCCAAGCCGAACCATGAGCGGCAGACATCACTGAGCGGGGGGAAGAAGATCGGATTAAGCCAGCCGAGACGCGGTGCGATTTCCCACAGCAGGAAAAACAGCATGAGCAAGGGCAGGCCATAGCTGAATGTGCCATCACCGCGCGCCGTCTTGTGCTTGCGGGCGGGCCGGGTAGCACTGCCCGCTGCAATGGATGGCAACCTGACGCCGATGCCTGGTTTTTCGCTGATGTAGGCCATGTTTCCGTTCCCTGGATCTTTAGTTGGCGTAGGCAGGCGACAACGCCCAATCCTTTTGCGCCTTGTTGACTTCGTCGCGCAGTGCTTTCCAAACGCGGGCGCGATGCGCGTTGAATTCCGTGCTGGATCGAATGTCGCCATCGCGCGGGCGCGGCAGATCGATATCGATAATCTCCTTCACCGTGCCGGGACGAGCGGTCATCACAACGATGCGGTCGGCTAGATAAATCGCCTCATCGATGGAGTGCGTGACGAAGATGACGGTCGTGTTGATCTTCTCCCAGATCTTGAGAAGTTCGCTTTGCAGGATTTCGCGCGTCTGCGCATCGAGCGCTGCGAACGGTTCATCCATCAACAGCACTTCAGGATTGCTTGCCAAGGCGCGTGCGATGGCCACGCGCTGCTGCATTCCACCGGAAAGCTGATTGGGATAGCGGTCTTCGAAGCCGGACAATCCGAACAGAGCGAGGAAATATCGCGCGCGATCAGTCCGTTCGCGTTTTGGCACACCACGCACCTCCAGGGCATATTCGATGTTCGACAGGGCGGTGCGCCAAGGAAACAGCGCATATTGCTGGAACACATAACCCGTCTTGGGATCGGGCCTGGTGATGGTGGTGCCATCCAGTTGCACGATGCCCTTGCTCGCCTGTGTCAACCCGCCGATGATATCGAGCAGTACGGATTTGCCGCTGCCGCTCGGACCAACAAGCGTGATGAACTCGCCCTTGCGGATGTTCAGATCGACGCCATCGAGGACAGTGACGCGATCAGTCTCCTCGCCGTCGACAGTCACATATTGACCCGGCTTGAGCTGGAAGGTTTTTCTGATGCCGGAGACGACAATTCGGTCCATTTGCATTCTCCTTCAAACTGCCGCGACGCGAATGCGATGCGTCGGATCATGTTCGGTTCCACCAGCCTTGCCGCGTTTCCAGCCGAGCGCGCGCGCATAACTGCCAAACAGATTGCGTTCCTCGACCTCGGCTTCTGTGATCGGAAAGTGGCCTTCCGCGCGATGCGCGACGTAGAGCGCATCGACGGGACAATAGATTTCGCAGAGGTAGCAAGTCTGGCAATCGTCTTGGCGCGCTATAATGGGTGCTGAATCCGGCACCGCGTCGAACACATTCGCTGGGCAAACCTTGACGCATATATCGCATTCAATACAACGGCTTGCGGAGACAATCTCAATCATGACGCGATGCCCTCGCGACTGATTTGCGCTTCGCCAATGGTGATAGCATCGACCCCGCTCACGAGGATGCGCCGGGCGAATGCTGGATCATTACCGGGACGGTCGCCACGCCGGTGCATGCCGCGGCTTTCATTGCGCGCGAGCGCGGAGGCAAGCGACCAGCGCGCCGAGGCTGTGATCGATGCGGTCTCGCGACTGCGCACGCGGTCCACACCTTCTGCGTGAAGGTGTTGACGCACATCATTCCACAGGCTCTCCAGCCGCTCGCTACTGGTGTGCAAGGTCGTACCGTCGCGAAAATAGTTCTTTTCGAGCGGTATGACTTCGGCGCGAACAGCTTCGATGATTTCAGCGGTGCGCAGGTTCGCGCGAGCGTTTCCAGCCGGTCGCAGTCCCGCTTCGCCAAGCGGTTTCGAGATGGAACGGAAGGCGTTCCGTGCCGATTTGCGCGCGTGGGTCGAAGCCCCTTTGCCTGACCACCAGCCGCTGGCGATAGCCCAGGATGAATTGACCGCGCCGCCGCCCGACACCGCACCTGTCATGTTCTCGCGGCTGGCTGCGTCCCCTGCGACGTAGAGCCCGGGAACACCGGTGCCGCAATCGGCGGTCGCGAGCATGATGCCGCCTGTGCCTCGTACCGTGCCTTCAGCCCGCAATGTGATGCGGAACAAGTCCTTGAACGGATCGATGCCAGCGCGGTCATGTGGCACGAAGCAATTAGGCTGGCCGCGGCGTAGCCAATCCTGCAAGGCGGGCTCGGCATGGTCGAGACGGGCAAAAACCGGACCGTCTATCAGTGCCTTCGCAATATCCCTCTCGCGCTCGCCAATGCCGTTGGAAACTTGCTCGCCATTTGCGTCAAGGAGAGGTGAGCCGTCCTCGCGGTAGAATGTGGCCCATCTGTAGGGCAGTCCCTTGTTGAGCGACGTTTCATAAGGGGCAAGCGTGTATTTCCCGGTGAACTCCATGCCGGAAAGATGCGCCCCGGCTTCCGCAGCCATCAGGTAGCCATCCCCGGTGAGGCCGGTTGCTCCGAGGATACGCTCGTGGAAAGCACATCCGCCGGTTGCGAGGACAACGGCTTTTGCCTCTATGCTCCAGTCGCGGTTGCGCTGCCGGTCAACGCCGGAAGCCCCTGTGATCGCATCGCCATTCGACAGAAGTTCAAGGGCAGGGTGATGGTCAAGCACGGTAACGCCCGCCTTCAGCACCCGCCGTCGCATGAAACGCATGTAGTCCGGACCGCGAAGGTTGGCGATATAGAGCCGGCCGTCATCTTCTTGCGGAAACAGGTAGCCCCATTCGGAGAGCTTCACCAGATTTTCGTAAGCCTGATCGACGCAGCGCAGCATCCAGCGCTGATCGGCAAGCCCGCCGGTACGCTGCCAGCGCCGCTCGACAGCCTGAGCACGATTTTCACCCGGCGGTACGCACCAGGTTCCGGTGTTGGACGGAGCCGTGGCGCCGCTCGTACCAAGATAGCCCTTGTCAGCAAGGACAACACGAGCTCCATCTTCGGCAGCAGCCAGCGCCGCCCACGCGCCGGAAGGGCCGCCGCCAAGGACCAGCACATCCGCTTGCAAATGCAGTGGATCATTGCTGGTGGATTTTACCCGATCAGATGACATGCGTTCGGAATTCTCAGGCAGCGTGGGAGAGGGGGGCCGGCTCATTGCCTTCCAGCCATTTGATGTTGCAGCCGATGGATGCGACCTGCTTATCAGATGGCTTCTGGCCAAGGAGGACAGCATCGACCGCAGCTCTGATATCCGCGCCTGTGACAGGCTTGCCATTGCCGGGACGCGCATCATCGAACTGGCCGTGATAGGCCAGGCGGCGCTCCGCATCGAAAAGGAACAGATCGGGCGTACAGACGGCGCGATAGGCCTTGGCGACGGTCTGTGACTCGTCCTTCAAATACGGGAATGAATAGCCGAAGTTGGCGGCTTCCTCACCGATGCGCGCGAGCGTTTCTTCCGGATGCGCCTTCGCGTCATTGCTGTTGATGGCGACGATCTGCAATCCTTTCGGCGCATATTCGAGCGCAAACTCTGCCAGCGCTTCGCGCAGCAACACAACGAACGTACAGCGGTTGGAGATGAAAGCGACGAGCAAAGCGGGTTTTTCGGAGAAGCTCGAAAGCTCGTAGAGCTTGCCGTCCGCATCCGGCAAAATGAAGTCAGCGGCTTTTGTGCCGAGCGTAATGGCGTTTGATTCTGTCTTAGGCATTGTGCGCTCCCATTGATCAAGACTTGTCGGCAGAGCTCATATGGCTGCCTGGCACCAATACTCTACTGAATTGGTCGTGTATTAAGAGGCATATTATTTTGGAGATGGCGGATTTTTGAAAATTATTGTCCTGCCGGCACCGGACCCGATGAAAATGAGAGACCAGAAAATATCCGTAAGCGAAATTTCCCGCGAACTGGGCTCGGGGGTTGTGACAACGAGCTTGATTCAACCTGAGGCTTTTTTGTCGCGCCATGCAGAAAAGCGAAAAGACATATGGCCATGGCCAGCGTCGAGGATTATATCCCCCTCATCCAAGCCACTAAGTGCTTACTATCTACGGTTGCGTCCATCTCGATCCAACCGTGCCATCGAGAGCTATTCCAGCGATGTCAGACCAGACTTGTCAGGTCGCTACCGGCCAGCCGAGCGCTCCCATTGGGACGACTCTAAAACCGGCTCCAAATTTTCGACTGATCGCCCTGATCATCGCCAGCGCCATGTTCATGGAGCAGCTCGACGCAACAGTCCTTGCGACCGCGCTGCCGACAATGGCGCGGGATTTCGGCGTCAGCCCGCCATCGATGAGTATCGCGCTGACGTCGTATCTCCTGAGCCTGGCGATCTTTATTCCTGCCAGCGGCCGGGTGGCAGACCGGTTTGGATCCCGCACGGTTTTTCGCACGGCGATCGCCGTATTCACGCTTGGATCGATTCTCTGTGCCCAAGCGCCGAACCTGACATTTCTGGTATTTGCCCGGCTCATCCAGGGGCTTGGCGGCGCCATGATGATGCCGGTCGGGCGTCTCGTCCTCATGCGCAGCGTCCAGCGCAAGGACTTCGTTGCGGCCATGTCATGGCTGCTTGTGCCCGCGCTTATAGGCCCGATCCTCGGACCGCCAGTTGGCGGCTTGATCGTCACTTATCTCGATTGGCGCTGGATTTTCTACATCAACGTTCCCATCGGCATTCTCGGGTTCATCCTGGTTTCGATATACATCGAGGAGTTCAAGGGTGAATCGAAGGGCAAGTTCGACACCTTCGGACTGTTTCTTTCCGGTGTCTCGCTCGGTTCGCTGCTGTTCGGATTCGAAATGTCCAGTCGAAGCGGCGAGGCGGGGACGTCCATTCTTCTGATCGCCATCGGTCTCGTCTTCGGTGCCGCCTACCTGCGCCATGCGCGCAACCACCCGTCACCGATCCTCGATTTTTCCCTGATGCGGGTTCCAAGTTTCAAGGAGTCGGTCATGGCTGGTTCGCTGACCCGTATCACGCAGGGCGCACAACCATTTCTATTGCCACTCATGCTGCAACTGCAGTTCGGGCTTTCGGCCGCTTCGGCTGGTGGCATCGTGGTTGCAACGGCGCTGGGATCGATGCTGATGAAGGCGACAGCCGGCAAAATCCTGAGACGATACGGTTTCCGCAACAGTCTGACTGTCATTGGCTGGATTTCGACGCTCGGCTACGCGCTCTGTGCGTTCTTTCGTCCGGATTGGCCAATCTGGCTCATCTTCACGATCCTGTTCTTTTGCGGGTTCTTCATGTCGTTCCAGTTCACGGCCTACAATATCGTCGCCTATGACCAGATCGATCGGGAACGAATGAGTTCGGCAACGAGCTTCTATACGACCTTCCAGCAATTGATGCTTTCGCTCGGCATCTGCGTCGGCGCATTGGCCCTGAACACATCGATGCTTGTGCAAGATCACACCGACCCCAAGCTTGGCGACTTTTCCGTGGCGTTTCTCGTCGTGACTGCAATCTCGCTCACCGCGACGATCTGGAACAGGCGCTTCTCGCCCAACGCGGGCTCTGACATAAGCGGGCATCAGGCCTAGGGGTTCAGTCGAGCCGCATCACACAATATCTGCGCCGCGCAATTATCCGAATTGAATTTCAGTCGGCAAGGCGCCATTCTCCCGATTAACGAGGAGTCTTTTCAGCAATGCGAACAATTATGTCCCTGGCTTTCGTGTTGGTTGTTTCAACCGCCGCGTCTACATATGGGTGTGGGGCGGCCGCGGCAGCGGATTGCGGCAGCATGGCCTCGCCAGGCCTTGACTGGAGTGAGTGCAACAAGAAAAGCATCATCATTCCGGGGAGCAATCTGGAAGGAGCTAATCTGACCGGAACCGATTTCAATGCAACGGATCTGGGCAATTCCAACGTCAACTCAGCAAATTTCGAAAAGGCCAGTTTGATGCGGGCGTCCTTGGCGGGTGCCAAAGCCGAGAATGCCAATTTTTCCAGGGTTGAAGCCTATCGATCAAATTTCACCAATGTTTCTGCCGATGGCGCATCTTTCGCCAGTGCGGAATTTCAGCGCGGCGATTTCAGCGGAGCAAGCTTGAAGAAAGCAAACTTTGAGAAGGCAGAGCTTGGGCGCGCAAATTTCCAAAAGGCAGTATTGACAGACGCACGGTTTTTCCTTGCCAACCTTTCGCGCGCGGACCTGACAGGGGCCACGATGGGGGGCAAGCCAGTGTTCGAAGGTGCATTCATGTTCCGCACCAGAATAGAGGGGGTGGACTTGTCCGCGGCGCAAGGCCTGCAGCAGTCTCAAATCGATCTTGCGTGTGGTGACACGTCAACGAGACTACCGGCCGGTTTATCTACGCCCGGCAGTTGGCCCTGTACGGCCGATTAAGAACTTACCTAGAGCTGATCATTGTAAGGTTCTTTGGTTTCCCCAACGAGTTTGGCCAATTCCGAGAAGGACCAAGGTTTTTCCGCTCCGGTATCGTTGGCGACCTGGAGGACCCTGATGGGAAAACATACAGCGTCCCGGTTGGACGGGGACAGGTCTTCGGCAAAACGATTATCTCCATGGGCAGTCGCCTCGGCTTTCTGAAACGCGACGTCCAACTCGTCTTGCGAAACAAGCCCCTTGGCCACGAGCAACCGGTTTATCGATGCAATGGCGAGACAGAGACCTTCGATCTGCAGATTGGCTGCGTTCATAGCTGACGTCCTTCTGGTTGAATTCGCTCAACGTCTGGAAGCGCTGTTCGATCCAATTTTAGAGGAATTAATCCTAACCACATTGCCCGTGATGACAGGTGAGGCCCAGGTAGCCCATTTTGGTGGACTATACTGAGCCTCGTGTCAGGATACTTTTTGGAACTTGTCCAATGCCATCCTGGCAGAGATACAACGCGTACCGCTCCCGATGGTTCCAAAATATTATGAAATTTGCCCATCCGTGCGAGATTCAAAAAAGGACCCTCCACAAGAGGGAGGGTCAGTTGTAGGAGCGGCCCCCGTCGCCCCTAACAGCGTTCTATTTGCTAAACGACGCTTTAAGAAATTTCCTCAAACAGGGCGTTGATTTTGTAGATCGCTTCTGCCCGGTTCGTCGCCCGAACCTTTCTTAGGATATTGCGCATGTGAACTTTCACCGTGTTTGGAGCAAGCCCAAGGGCATAAGCAATCGTCTTGTTTGCTTTTCCCTGCCGCAGGACGTCAATGACCTGATGTTCCCGTCGCGTGAACATTTCCAGACGCTTGGACTGATGACGTCTGGCCCCGAAGATGCGTTGAATATCGTTCAGGTTTTCAGCCGCGACGAAAACACCTCCTGCCAACGCCATCGATATTGCTTCAATGCACACGGATATTCCGGCGTTGCCCGGAAGGTAGCCACGTGCACCTTGCTGGAGAACGCCCAAGATTTGCTGCAGTCCGCAGAGTTCTGCCTGCACAATGACCGGGACCTTCGGAAATCTGCGAACAAGCGCGCCGATTTCGAGCACGATGGAATTATCCATGAATCGGGAGTCGCCGACGCATAGAAGGATGACCGAAAAAGCCTCGGCTTCATATATCTCTATATCTTCGACCGAGCTATATGCGGCCATGCGCAGTCCGAGCCCATTGGATAGAAGTCCTCGCGAAAGGTGCTCTCGAGCAACGGTACGTCCGTCAATGATGGCAAGGGTCCGTTGTGGACGGAGTTCTGTCGATGCAATGTGGAACGCTGCACGGCGGGCCGCCGCATGCCGATTGTAAACGGCATGATCAGCTTCCGGTATTCGTTCATACATAATTCCTGACATTTTCTTATCCCCAGTTTCTCATTGACACAGGTTCGCAACATTGAATCTCAATTGCACCACGTTTGACTGTTGCTGGTTCGCGCGCGGCTGATGCGCGCCATGCGTTCGATCAAGAGCTGTATTGCAGCGTAAGAGAGTTCCATTTCACCCCTCTTACTTTGCAGGGCGCCGATGGCTGCAAGGCGTTTTACCGTCTTTTCGTTTATTCGCCGGGCGGTTTCGCCTTGCGACAGGCGTTTCAGTGCTTCCCATTCGTCTGTCGATAGCTCACTCATTAAAACCATGTTCGTCGAGCTCCATGAATTGTCCGGCGATACCTTGCCGCCGTTACGATCTCATCGAAAATAGCGGGAACTGCCGCGGCAGGTCCGCTGCGAACGGGATTGTCCCTTCGGGTCATTGACAATCGGACACGGTTGAAAAGCAGGCTTGTGCACCGGAGCTAAGATCGAAAGATGAATAATACGGATCTCCTGCTCCACTGTTGCTTTCAGCCTCGTGTAAGAAAGGCGAAGACCGGTCGGCAGTCTCGGTCGCTTGATCAATCTGGCAAACGATGGCCACCGGTATTTTCTTGTAAGAATTGTTGACATCGGTTTTCCCTCCTGCAGTCTTTGATCTCCGGATCGATTGGGTTGCCGGAGTATTGAGAGAATATTACCGGGGAGGCGTCTCCAGAGCGCTGTCTGACCGTCAAGGCACCGTCAAAAATGCAGGGCAAAACGTAAAAAGGACCCGCGAGCGGGTCCTTTTTGGGTGTTTTTGTCGAGCTCGCGTTAACTGTTCAGCACTGCACCGACGGCCTTGGCTGCATTGAGCAGTCCCGCTCCAAAAAAGTATCTGGGATCGATGACATCTTCGTGGTCCCCATTCATGCAGTCAGGTGTCAGAGGACGAATACCCGGGCCGACATCGCTGCTTCGGCTGGACGCCTCCTCGAGGATGGACTTGACGGCTATGCCGTCTAATTTACCTGATCCACCGTGAACGGCACGATGGGCCCGTTGAACGAGAGCTGCAACGCCCCCGACCAAGGCTGCAGCTCCAGACGTGCCGCCAAAGCTGGTGTAGTAACCACCCCCAACGCCGGGATTATTTGCGGAGGGGAGCAGTGTGGACCAAGGGGCCTTTCCCTCATCATAACCAAAAACTCCTGGAAGATCCGTGCTCAATAGACTGAGGTGGGAATAGCAATATTCTTTCCCGGTATCCGGGCTATACTGATGCTTGGCGATCAAGGGCGATAGACGATTGATCCGCAATTGATGGCGATTGAATACCTCGCCGTCATCAGAAGGTGCAACTAGAGTCAGGCCTTCGCCATAGTTGCTGTAGCCGGACCGGAAGCCTTCAGCCGTGACTGCACCGACGGCGATAATCCCGTTGTCGGGAGCCGCGAGGCTCGCTGGATAGATTAGCTGGCTTTCGCCGCTATTGCCGGCAGCGCAAATCACCGGAATCTTTCGGCTCACACCGATAATCAGCTGTTTCAGGATATTCCACATGCGGTCCGGGTTGGAACCCAACTGCGTTGCCCTGGGCTCGAGTTCCACTGGTCCCTGTTCCGCCAAGGCGATACGCGCAAATAGGTCCGCAGCATCACGATTGGCCCAGCGCTCCAGGTCGGCCTTCAATTCGTTCTTCGGCTCAATGGCGCTTCGTTTCGGATCGGGTATGCCGCGGGGCATGACGATGACGTCAACGTTCTGCGAATATGCATAAAGGAACGCAGCTATGAACTGTACAGCATTTTCTTCGAACGACGTCGTAATGTTAACGAGGCGCGAAAAAGGATCAGCGCCAAAGTAAGGTAACAGGTTGGGATTTTTGTTGGGATGGGTTTCGGTCGAATCGGTATTCGTAAAGATGTCTTCTGGTGGAGATGGGTTTGTGCCGCCCTCCGATGGCAAGGCGGCAGGCTCGGCCACGATCAAACCGGCACAGGCGGTGCCGTGAGCTGCGAACATCGTGCTCGAATCCAGTATCCGGCGCAAGACGCCGTACGAGGCGGCATACTCGGCCACAATATCGTCGAGATATTCCTTGTCATCAACTGACAGTCCAAGGTTTCCGAGTCCGGATATATCCAGTTCGGCGAAGAATGCCTCTTTCTCCTCCTTGTAGGTACTGTCTGTATCGTCGAGGATGTCCAACGCACGCGCACCGTACTTGTGCGTTGCCAGGTCGATGGAAGCAGTTTGATCGATTCGAGTTGTCAGGTTCGGATGATCTGGAGATATCCCGACGTCAATGAGAGCCACTCTCGCGGGTGAAACCGCAGCCAGGTTGGCAATTGTGTCCCAAACTGAACCGGAAATAACAGGAGAAGGCGTGGCGCGCAGGGCACTCTCATTATTGGATGGTATCGGACTACTCGAGGATCCGAAGTCCGCGGTAATCACGCCCAAAGCAGCCAAATGCCAGAGATAATAATAGCCGACGGGTGCAGGCTTTGTGTTGTCTGATTGGAGGAGCGCCATCTGTAACCTCATTTACACTCTAGAGAAATCACTGAAGCTGAATGCACCTTCTTCACACCCATTCCTTGTGCACCGCATTATACGTCGCGGCGAACGCATCTCTCAGATAGGGAGCGAATCGGCGGGCCAGATCACGTCCTGCTTTCGTATCGCTCGGATAATGAAGGCCGGCCCATTCACGATTTTCTGCGACATTTTGGGCAATTCGCGCCAATTCTTCGGTCGCGGGATGCTCGGGAAGGATGGTGTTGAATGCAAACACAATAGAAAAGGATTGGAATGCATGATTGCTTTGGAAGGATTCGTGCGCTGGAACTGGCAGGAGCGGCCGCAGGCGCGGTTCAAACTGACTGGGCCGCAACCGATTGAACTTATTCTTGTAAATGAGCCCAACATACTCGCACGCGGTCAGGATATTCTGAAAAAGCCCCTCGGTCTGTTCGAACCCGGCTATGTTCTCGATAGAAAGAGGCCGCGTAAACTCGGCGACCGATAGCGAGGCTTCCTGTTGAATATCCGGAAGTCGTCTGGCTCGTTCGCGGTCGCGCTTCTGCATCGACAGAAGCACTTTGGTTTCCAGGCGACTGAAATCCGGTCCCGGTGGCGGCGTAATGTCGAGCATTTCCCATGTGAACCGAGCGGCAGCAGTAAAGGCGTTCCGGGAAGGTTGCTGGTGCAACCTGCGCAACTGGAACGCCGGTATCAACTGTGCATTGCCGGTGCTGATTCCGCCGAATGAGGTTTTGTTCTTGTTTTTGTTCTTGTTCAGCGAGGACTTGTTCAACACCGTCTTGTTGGCAACGCCGCCGCTCCCAAAAGCGGCTCCTGCCAACGGCGTCTGCGGGCTAGCGACACCCGCTCCAACTGCTGCAGGCTGGCGCGATTGCGGGTCAATTGTGATGGACGGCAAAGGAGGGCAGGGCGATACGTGATCGGCATCGACCTCAAATCGAAAACTGTTCAGGAACTGTATCAGCGGTGATTGCTTAGCAACGTCGACCATTTCGCGTATCCTTCATCTTCGAACCGAATTCTGATTGAGGAAGAACTACCGGAGCTTGACACCGGCCTTGGTAAGCCCGGCGATCAGCATTTTGCCTCCCCCAGTTTTTAACAGCGGGTAGCGATTGTCCTTGAGGGACTCGATCGAGAAATTCGGTTCGACAGCCTCGAGGCGTTCTACATACCTTCCCGCCAATTCCATCTCACCCCGATGTGCATGGCTTGCCGCCATATAGCGCAAGAGAGAATTGAAATCCGGACGCATCCTAAGCGCGTCTTCACCAGCAGCAATGGCGGCTGCGTGATCGCCGGCCAGAGCCGCACTGATGCACTTGGTCGTGTCGAAATAATATTTGTGCACGCTGTAGAACCCCAGGTTCTGGACCCAGTTTGCCATGGCCATCGCCTTTTCAGGCTGCCCAGCGTAACAATGCAACATCGAGTAAAGATCCCAACCGAGTGGTTGAGCGGGGTTGATCCTTATCGCTCTTTCGAACAGTCCGGCCGCATAATCGTATTCGCAAAACAAGAATGAATGGACGTGCCCAACGAGAGCAAGCGCAACGGAATTGTTGACATCCAGCTCCAATGCCTTGCGGGCGTAAAATTCGGCTTCTTCGATTATTGTCGAGTCATAAGGGCTGAAACGCTGCCCAACACGAAAGGTCCTGATAAAGGCAAGCCATGCATAGACAGAGGAAGAGGGCCGATCAGCAGCAATTTTATGAAGGATGCGTTCCGCTCTATCAAGATCCTCCCGGGACAATCGAAAAATAGAGTTGACCGCCTCGACCAAAGTTGTTTCGCGCTCCAGTCTCCCGCCTTCAGCCCGGAAGAGAAAGCTGCCATGGACTTCATCGATCAGGTGATTGATGAGCGCATGTAACTGGTTGCTTTCGCCTCTTTCGAGCAGTCGCTTATCGACAACGCAACTATCTTTCCAGATCAGACTATGATCAGCCAAACGCAGGATACTCGCCACGATAAGAACAGTTTGATTGGTGAGCGTCAGTTCAAGCTGTATGCCGATGGGCGTTGCCAGTGCAATTTCGCTGCCCGGTCCAACACCGTTCGACGAGTTCGCCCAAGGCCCGCCGCCGAAGGAAAAGTCAGTGACACGGATATCGGTTCCCTCGACGAGTGATTTTGCGATGAGACTCGTAACCTCCGATGCCAGAATCGGCCCATTTTCGCCTTGTCCGGCGATGCGCGAGGGCAAGATCGCGACCACCCATTGTCTCGAACTGACGTTGGAACCCGAACCACCAGTCGCATCGTCCGACGGCCCATTGGCAGCCCCACTATCCTTACCCCGATTGCTGGCCGTCAAAGGAACGAGGGGAGTTGGTGCCCGCTGTTCACGCGCAAACTCCAGCTTTGGTTCGAATTTATGCTGAAGCTGCCCTTCATCGCAACGACGCTGCCAGACCTGACGTTCCAATGTCAGCCACTCCTCGAATTCAGGGTCTCTGACGTCGACGCCTTCGAGAAAATGTTCTGCTGCGACCTCGTCATCTCCCGCTGTGTGGCGCTCGGAAAGGATGTCATCGATATCCAGCCGTATGCAGTCCATGCGAAGCGAGACGGTGTTCTTGTCAGCCACGAGGATATCGCGTGCATTACCCAGACATTTACGGATATCGAGCAGCGCCTGGCGAAGACTGGCGGACGCTTGGTCCTCCGGGCGGTCGCTCCAAAGTTTGTCACGGAGCCATACTCTTGAACGGGATCCCCTCAGGGAGACAGCCAGCATAGCAAGGATCGCTTGAGACTTCTGGGATTTAGGCGTCAGAACCTTCCCCTCCGGATCAGTGATCGCGAAGGGTCCAATAAGGTACATGCGATAAGCCGCTTCGCTCTGCTGACTGCGGTCCATCAGAGTTAGTCCCCGAGGAGCCTCGTGAGTTGCTTTATCTTGTTTACGCTTAGGCTCCCGTTCCAAGTTTGGCACAAAAAGCAACTTTGGCAACATGTCTGCGTGTATTGGCAGCCCTCGCGGGTAAACAGGAACGCTTATTCCCGGGAAGTTGTACACTATTCTGCTCCCAATTTGGAGCCAGATGGGCTGGCTGGATTACAGGGACATACAACCCGTGTGTCATTCCAGCGTGAAACCAGCGTGAATTATGGTCAAAAAAATAGGTAGGCGCGGATTTTCGGAACAATCCTGAACGGCCGGTCCGGCGCGAACCGGCTACCCCTGCCGGACCTTCGACGGCGAAGCGCGCGCCAGTCCTAGCTATGATGGCCGAAATAGGCGTTGGCAACCGTCTCGGCGTCGCCATCCATTTTGACTTTTCCGTGCTCGAGCCAAACGATCCGGGTGCAGTTCTTTACAAGCAGGTCTTTAGAATGGCTGGCGATAATCAAAATCTTGGTTTTGTTGACGAGCTCGTGCAGGCGTTCGTTTGCTTTGTGCTGAAATCCTTCATCACCCGCGGCCAGCCATTCATCCATGATCAGGATTTCCGGTTGTATGACGGTCGAGATAGAAAATGCCAGGCGAAGTTGCATACCCGTCGAGTATGTCCTGACGGGCATGTCGAGGAAGTTGCCCAGTTCCGAGAATTCTTCGATTTCGGCCTGCTTTTCCGCCATCTCGCGTTTGGTGAACCCGAGGAGAGCGCCGCGAATCCCAATATTTTCGCGGCCCGTCGCCTCGGCATCGATTCCCAGCGAAATATTGATCAAGGATGTGCATTTTCCTTGAATCGATATGCGTCCGCCCGAAGGATAATAAACACCGCTCATCACCCGCAAAAGCGTGGTCTTTCCAGAGCCGTTGTGACCTATCAGCCCCAGCCTGTCGCCATCGTTGAGAGAGATATTGATCGATTCCAGCCCTCTGATGACGACATGACCGTCAGCGTTGGACCCAATCGTCCCTCCGGTTGCCAGGCTCATCACCTGATTCTTGAGGGAGCGGCTTTTTGCATTGTAGATAGGAAAATCTACAGTGACATCTTCGAGAGTCATTGAAGTCATGATCACCTTCGCGAAATCGTTGGGCTGTTTTTTATAACCAATAGGTAACGCGTGAGCGAAAGCGGTTGAGGAAGAGGAGAGCAGCGGTCCATCCGGCAAGTGCCATGACGACGACGACACCCCAATTGAGAAGTGTACCAGTCCCGCCAAGCAAGGGATCTCTAATGACGCTGATCAGATGATAAAACGGGTTGAAATCAAGTATCAAAATTGATTTGTCGGCGGGTAGTTGATGAGGCTGCCACATGATCGGTGTAACGTACATACCAACTTGCATAATGTTCTGTATGATTTGTGTCAAATCGCGATAACGAGTGCATATGACAGACAAAATAACCATCATCCACAGCATATTCAGAGAAACCAGAAAGAATGCTGGAATAACAAGCAAGGAATTGAAGCTTATAAACTTACCGAATATCAAAAGAACTACGGGAAAAATGACGATATTATGGAATAATATTATCGAGTTTCTCCACCATGTCCTGAGAATGTATGTGAAAAACGGCAAGGGCAGTTGAAGCATGGTTTCCGTATTGGAAATGAAGCTTAGGCAGCCCTCATTGATCAACTGGGAATAATAGCCCCACATTATCAGGCCGACACAGATGAACGGCAGGAACTCAGACATCGGCGACCTGAAAATCGTTCCAAAAATGAGACCCAGTGCACCGATGAGGACACCCATGTTGATAGTGAGCCAGAAAGCTCCCACACTCGATCTGCGATAGCGCTGCGCCACATCTTGCCAACCGAGAAGCGCAGCGAGACGGAAATTACCCACCGCGGCCGTGACGTCTTCCCACGCGGTTATTTTTTGGGAGTTCGCTATCGTCATGGGCATGTGGTCTTTCTCTGGATCGTAACAAGGTGGTGTTGAACGATGGGCTATATACTTAATGCCCCGGGGGTTCTATGCGGCATCAAGTTCCACCAACAACAACGAAAAGTGGCGGTAGCATGAAGAGGGCAGTCTCTGAAAGCCCTCAAGCACTCGATAATAGCGGGAAGGCCGTCATGCCGCTGTGTTTGGCGCGGGAGTTTGGCTTACAGGACGGAATTCACTGGCGGGCAGGGTGCCGTTGCCGGCGGCGCCTCGGGTGAGCTGGGCCTGATCTTGGTCCCGGTGAGGGGCTTGTCGGCGGCGATCAACCGGAACAGTTTCTTGGCCGGCCCCTGAAGCCATTCCACCCGGCCGGGGTAGGTCGTGGAGTAACGCCATGGCGTGATGACGAAGTGAACCTTGTCGGACGACAGCCTGCGGGTAGTAAGCGCGAGGTCCAACATCACGCCGAGTGTAAGGCCGGGGTCGGCGGTGATAGACTTGGTGGCCGTGTTGAGGAAGCCAAACAACCGCACCGGGTTGATCAGCGTCCAGCTGCTCAGCGTCTTCTTCGCCATGGCCGCGACGAAATCCTGCTGGCGCTGGATCCGGCCGATGTCGGACCTGTCGCCGATACTATGGCGGGTCCGGACGTATCCCAACGCCTGTTCTCCCAGCAGCGTTTGCCACCCGGTGGGCAGGTCTAACTGGACGTATTCGTCGCGGATAGGCTCAGGGATGCAGAGGTTGACGCCGCCAATCGCATCCACCATGCCCTTGAAACCGATGAAATCAACCGTGACGAAATGGTCGATATGGATGCCGGTGAGCGTTTCCACGGTCTTCCAGGTGCAGCCGATACCGCCGGAGCTGAATGACGAGTTTATCATGCCGATGCGCCGCTGCTGACCCGGCCGCCTTTCCCGGGAGCGGCAGGCTGGAAGCTCCACCAACGAGTCGCGCGGAAAGCTGATCACGGCCGCCTCGTTGCGTGTGGGGGACATGTGCACGAGCATAATAATGTCCGCACGTTTCCCGGCGTACTTGTCGTCTCGCTGGTCCGACCCGACGACCAGGATATTAAGCGCAGCGGTTGGTGCCTTGGCAGGGCGGGCGTCGCCGAGATCCTCGCGGGTGACTTCGATGTGCCTGACATTGCTGGTGAGCTTCGCGTAAATGGCGGCAGGCAGGGCCAGCCCGACGATGATGACAATGAATGGCCACCGCAGGTAGGGGCGGCGTGGGGGCTTGTCCCCGGTTGCCGGCTGCTCGTCGATCAACCCACCGCTCACATGTTTCTCCGGGATGGGTTGGACGATAACCGCTCCTGGCGGGGCCTGCCCGAACCCGATATATCCTGCCAGAAAAGATTCTATTCATACTCATCCAGAACGCAAGGGGCGACGCAGCCGTAGCTCGAAGCAGGCGGTTACAGCTCGTCCAGGCATCATTTTGGCCAAGAGACATCGAACCAACGCCGATGCATAGATCGAGTGGAGACGAAGCGGAACTTCCTACTTCAAAAACGGATTGGAAACGCCAAGCCTCACCGAAGACTTCGCTGGAGAGCATTCTGAAGTCTCAGGCTATCGAGTTTGTTCAATAATTCTGGAACATTGGTCGCGCCACGTACCACACTGGGGACTCTCACCGGTACTCCATCTTTTCCTATGACCTTTTTGAATTTTACCACTTTGATCACTTCGTTCTTCGTGAATGTGAGTACCAACGAGTGGGTGTCCTTCCGTCCCCCCGACAAACCAAAGCCTCCGCCGATAGTATTTCTGCGGAAGGGTATAAGTGAGAAATCTGGACCGACGTCTGACAGTCTCTTTTCGATCGTGAACTCTACGGTATAGCTAAAACCTTCCATATCCATTTTAGTGCTGGAGATCGCAGTTTGGAGATCACTAATCCACTCTTTGACGCCTAGATCTCCTAAAAGCCGAACTCCCGTTGGCCGCACTACACAGGACATTTTGTCCGGCTCATCAAGGTTTTCAACAATTGATAGCGCGGCCTCACGACTAGCAGTTGAGGCCAGACTAGCTTTTCCACCAACGATCACACTTCCTGACGAGACGGGTGATTCAATTGAGGCATCAGCGCCAATGCCCGCGTCCGTGAGAACCTTCAGATTGAGCCCTATAGCGACACTCCAGCCAGGTCCGTCTGTCACAAAATTTGACGCTCGCGACGCTTCTTGCAACTCACATCGAACGTGATTGACAACATCGGAAACTTCTACCGGATATTTCACTGGGAGTATTGGTAGGGTGCCGCATCCTCCTAATACGAGAATAAACACGAACGATCCGCGCGTTATCGTTTTCATAGCTAGCCCCCCGACTAATGCACATAAGCTCACAAATAGCGGAACCTGGCAAATATAGAGACCCGGCGGTTATTCGCTGGACGCCACGCGATAGCCGTCTGGCGGATAGGGGGAGTGGATATGCCCGGAGCTGATTGAGTAGAGGCAAATCAACGCGGCACCGGCAGTTTGAGCTCGGCAATAGCGCGCCCTGCTGTGATTTGCTCCGATGGGGCGTTTGCTCATCGTAGGTACAAATGTACTAGAGATTGGGGCATATATTCTATTGTTAAAAATCAGGTAGATGGGTGATGAAATGGCGGAGGGGGTGGGATTCGAACCCACGGTAGGCTCTCACCTACGCCGGTTTTCAAGACCGGTGCCTTAAACCGCTCGGCCACCCCTCCAACCTGTTGAAAAAACTTGATGATCCGGTTCATGATCATTTCGGCAATAAGCGGTTTGCTACCGAATGTTTATTCGGAGGCCTTTATAGCCTTTCGGATTGCAGCGTCAACCTGTTCTGCTGCGTTCGCCTGCATTCATTGTTGTTGATCTCAGTTGGCGCCAGTTGCAGCGCGCAACTGCTTGATCAGCTCGGCTAGTTGCGGGTCATCCGGGCGCTGCCGAGCCAGTGCACCGGCATATCTCAACGTTTCGGGATAGCGGCGAAGCTTCAGCCCATACTGGATGGCAGTGCCAAGAAGACTGACATCGGTTTCTCCACCTGCAACCGCAAGATCGAGCAACGCGAGGGCGTCCCCTGTACGCCCGGCCGAATCGAGTGCGATGGCGAGCGTTGTCTTGTACCGGCTGTTGCCAGGATCAAGCCGGACAGCCTCGTCCAGCTCCCCGATTGCTTGTGGCAGGGCTTTCTGGCGAACCAGCGACAGAGCGTGACCATAGCGAAGATCAGCCTGATCGGGTGACGCTGCGATCGCCTCGGCATAGGCCTGTTCGGACTTTTCGTTCTGGCCCGTCGCACGGTAGAGTTCGGCCAGGTTGATGCGTGCACCTGAAAGCGCCGGATCGAGGTCGATTGCCTGGCGGAGGGCTTCTTCGGCTTCGCCCGCACGTTGCTGGCCGAACAGGAACGTGCCAAAATTGTTCTGTGTCTCGGCAACGTCGGCATTGGCCTGGACATAGGCACGCAGATCTTCGACGGCTTTGTCGAAGTTCTTTCTCGCATCGCCAAGTAAATCGAGCGAGGGGGTGCTGCCGAGAGCGGTGACAGCGGCAACGCGCACGGCGCGCGTGTCGTCGGCAAGAAGCCGCCCTATTGCATCCAGCCGTTGTTCCGGTGGCAGATTAGCGGCCCCCTCTGCTGCCCCAAGCCGGACGAGTGGCTCGGGATCTTCCGCTGCTGTCCTTATGTCAGCACCGATATTTTGGCCGCCGACGCGGCTCATGGCGGCAACCGCGCTGCCTCGGACGATGCCCGTCTGTTCGCTGTCGGCGACGATCTTGCGCAATGCCTCGATCGATTCCGGATGGTTCTGTGCTGCCCCTGCAAAAGCATGGGCAGTTGTTTTGCGCTCACGCCAGGCCCTGCCATACCACCTGTCCATGGTGTCGGTCGCCCAGACGTTGGTCTTGCCTTCATGACAGGTTGTGCAGGCATTCGGCGTACCATAGGCGGCCGACAGGTCAGGACGTGGAATGACGAAGGAGTGGTCGCGCCGAGGGTCGACTTTCATATAAGTACGCTCTGGCATATGGCAGTTGGTGCACTGCGCTCCGGTCGACCCCACCGGGTGATGCGTGTGGGCGGGAGTGTCGAAGTCGCCACCAGGATTGTATTTCACAAAGCGCTCCGGCGCCAATTTCGTATGGCATTGCGTGCACAAGGCGTTGCCCTGCGCCTTGAGTTTGGCTTCATGTTGCGTATGGCAGTCGAGGCAGGTGACGCCTGCTTTTGCCATCTTGCTCTGCTGGAAGGAGCCGTACTCGAACACCTCGTCGAGTATCTGCCCGTCGGGGAAATAGAGGTCAGGCCGGAGTAGCGCCGGCGAGAACTGGTCGAGAAACGGCTGCCCGGCCCGTTGGCCGCCGAGAAGCCTGGTCCGCCGCGAGTGACAGCCAAAGCAAGCGCTCGCGTCAGGCCTCGAAAGTCCTGGATCAGGGCCCACGGTCGTCAGAGCAGGTCGCGCCTTAGCCTCGGCCCATTCGACGTGTTTCGCGCCGCCGCCATGACAGGACTGGCAGCCGATGCTGGTCGCGACATAGGTTGACCGGTATTCCTTCGTCCCTGGCTGGAAGTTGGTCTGGGGATCGGTTGAATGACAGTCGATGCAGGTGCGGTTCCAGCGATAGAACGAGCCCGTCCAGTGATAGGTGGAACCCGGTTTTGCCGGCTTGCCTTCGCCCAGCCAGAACCATTGCTGTTTTTCCGTGTCCCAGGCAATGTCGAGCGCCTGCAGCTTGCCGCTGCCAGTGTCGGCGAGATACTGCTGCAGCGGTTCGTAGGCAAAAGTATACTTGACCTCAAACTCCGCCTGCTTGCCGTCAGGTCCTTCGGTGCCAACAAAGAAGCGCTTGTCTCGCTGAAAAAACGTTGAAACAAGGCCATCGTGCTCGAAGCGGACATTGTTGAAATCCGCCCGCACCGTCTTGTCGTTGGCGAGGGCCATCGCCTTGGCGTGATTCGATTTGGCGAATGCCGCCGCCTCATTGGCATGGCATGATGTGCAGGTTTTCTCGTCTACGAATCCCTCATGTATGGAGATCATGGGATCAGTATTGGGAGCAGGGACATTCTCGGCGGTAATAGCCTGCCCGGCGAACACGAGCAGAACGGTAAGCGAAAGTGCCGTCCAAAGCGCGGTATGACGAGCGCGCAACCGGATGTTTCGCATTTCAGTCAGCACAACTTTACCCGCACCCGCATCCAATCGTTTACCCGGCTGTCCGTCCTATTTCTCTGGAAAGATCTGCTTCCAGTCGGCCTTCATATCGACGACGGTCCACTGGTTCACAGCCGCCGCATCGAGCGCCGTATCTAGGCGGCCGAATTCCGTGTTCCGGTCGTAGGCATATTCGCGCTCGGCATCCGTGTGGTGGACGATCAGCCCGAATCCCGGTTTTTCGCCCAAAGTCGTCCACTGCAGCATCTCGAGGTCGCCGTCGGAATTGCCGAACGCCGCGATCGGGCGGCGGCCAATGTGTTCATTGATTCCCACCGGCTTGCCGCTTTTGTCATCAATGAAGTTGACTTGCGGCAGGCGCATCAGCGTTGGCGCGCCATCCTTCATCTCAAACTGTGTTTTGATCGATGAGCCGACGACCTGTTCGGGCGGAACGCCATAGACTTTCTCCGTCCACGGCCGCATGAACTCGATGCCGCCACCCGATACGATGAAGGTTTTGAAGCCGTTGGCGCGCAGATAAGCAAGCAGTTCGAGCATCGGCTGGTAGACAAGCTCGGTGTAAGGTTTCTTGAACCGCGGGTCACGCGCCGTTGCAATCCAGTCGGTCACTATCGTTTGAAATTCTTCGGCCGTCATTCCGGAGTGTGTGGTCATCAGGAGTTCCACCAGACCCTTTTCTCCAAGGGCGGCCAGCGTCTTCATATCACTCTCGAGCACCGCCTTGAATGGCTGGGTGTCCTTCCATTCCGGGTGGGATGCGGCTTCGGCCTTGACGCGATCGAGGACGAAGGCAAGTTGGGTGTACATCGGATGCTCGACCCACAAAGTGCCGTCATTGTCGAAAACGGCGATGCGTTCTGGTTCCGCGACGAAGTCGGTTGAGCCCTCCCTAGTCACCTTCTCGACGAAAGCGACGATGGCCGCCTTCGGGGCCGTATCGTTCCACGACGGCAGCGGATCGTTTTGCGCCAACGCCTGGACCGTGCCGAGCAATACGGTCGCGATGCTCACCACAGCAACGCGGGCGACTTTAACAAGATATGCTGCAAGCATGATGCAAAATCCTCCAATGCCAACTACGCGCGCCCAACGTGCAGGCAGAGCGAGTGAGAGAGCCCCCGGTTCAAAACCAGGGGCTTCATTTGAGTATTAGTTGCCGGTTGGCAGTGGAATAGTGACGCCTTCCTTCGCGAGCGAGTCCCGCACCCACTCGAACTTCTGATAATTCGAAAGCGTGATGGGTCCTGTGTAGCCGACGCTCTGCATCTTGCGGGGCGGATACTCAACATAAGTTTTCATGATTTTCTGAAGTTCCTCGCCCATGACCACACCCATCCAGGTCCGCTCTGCGAAGTTGTTCATGAAGATATCATAGCGTTCCTGCGGGTCCTGCCACAGGTCGAACACCTGGGGTACCGTGGCGACATACTTTTCCGCGCCCTTCCAGCCGAGGTTCGAATCGACTGCCAGTCCGCCGGTCGAGGCTCCGTCATCGCCACGAAGATTGAACGCGAACTTGTAGTTGTTAACGCGAATAGCGCCGGGTGAAAGCTCGTTCTCGGTGAAATAGAACCAGGATTTACGTTCGGATTTGCCTGTACCCAACAAAATAGGCGACATGTCATAGCTGTCGAAGATGATGGGTTTGTCTTCGCGATCCTTGTCGGGAAGCGGAACACCAGCAACCGAGGCGAACGTGGCCATGAGATCGAGGCCGCCGACGATGTCATGATTCTTCGTATCGGGCTTGATCTTGCCGGGCCATACCGCAATCGCCGGGACACGATTGCCGCCTTCGCGCAAGGTGCCCTTGGTGCCGCGGAGAGGCGTGTAGCCGGCATCCGGATAGACATCCTGCCACGCGCCATTGTCAGTCGTGTAGAAAACGAGCGTGTTCCGGTCCATGCCCGTCTCACGTAGCTTGTCCATGATCCGACCGATGCGGGTGTCGAGTTCGACAACCGAATCCGCATATTTGCTCTTTGACAGTGATTTGTGCTCGAACTCCGGTGCCGGCATGTTCGGCTGATGCACCTTCATGAAATTAACGTTGATGAAGAAAGGTTCGTCCGGCTTCTGTGATGCTGCATCAAGGAATTCGATCGCTGCCTTCTCGACGTAGCCGTCGAAAAACGGGATGCCGACCACGCCTTCCTTGCCGTCGATCGTCGGGGTATCGACATATTGGCCGTTGATCTTGAATTCCTCTGTCACCGGCCCCCCAGCCTTGCCGGACAGCGCGCCCTTCGTCACCTTTTGGAACATGGCGCGCAGTTCTGGAGACATGTCAGGGAACCAGGTCGGGTCCGCGTATGTATAGGCGTTGAGGTGATAGAGGCCGGCGTATTTCATCTCGTCGTAGCCCTGGGCATTGGGCAACGCGTAGTCGGCTTCACCGAGATGCCACTTGCCGGTGAAGTAGGTGTGATAACCACCTCGCTTCAGCACCGAGGCAAGCGTCCATTCGGCCGCCGGCAGTCCTCCGCCCTGTCCCTGGAACGCTACTGTCGTCATGCCGCTACGATTCGGAATGCGGCCTGTCTGCATGGCGGCACGGCCAGGCGTGCAACTGGGCTGCGCGTAGAACGAAAAAAAGCTCATGCCCTCGCTGGCCAGTTTGTCGATGCTCGGCGTTGGCATGCCTCTCCCTTCACCGCCGCCATAAGGACCGAGGTCGCCATAGCCAGTGTCGTCGGATACGATGAATAGGATGTTGGGCTTCTTTTGCGCGTCCTGCGCCTCGGCGGGCGCGAGCACACCGCATAACATCGTCCCGGCTACCAAAGCACCAAGACTGAACTTCAGGGTTCTCCCGGTCATTTTTAGCTTCTCCGTTTGATATTGCGTATTCATTCTTAACGAGATCACGGAGGGCTGAAACGTCCCTCCCGGCTGTACGAAACAATGATCCGAGCAATGCTGATTGGGTGTTCGATGGTGAGCAAATTACGCAGATCCGCAGCCGTGAGGTGTCCTCCGTTTAAACGCCGACTAAGTATTTTACTCGAAGGTATGTCTGCTACTTCAAATTATTGTCGGATCAGCTGCCAGTGAAGTACGTAACAGTTACAAACGCGGATATTCTCGGCAGGCCCCTAAAGTTTTAATTGTTCAACTTCTGTACGGACGTCAGGAACTATTCCGGTTACCGGAATCTTCCGAAGAAGCGCCATCATCCAATCCCTTGGCTCGCTCCCTGTCCAGCCTGCCAAACTCTGTCATGATGCTTACAAGCACGCTACCTGTCCAACCGAAGGTGAACAAACCGGATATTGCTATGACTGGTCCGAGCAACCGCCACTGATCGGGCAGCCGTATGGTGCCTTCGCCGAGCGTGGTGTAGTTTTCCAATACGAAATAATAGCTGTCCCGCATCGAGGGAATTAAACCTCGCGCAGAAATCGGAATGGCCCAGATGAGGGTCTCGGCAAAATGCAACGTTGCCAGGGACGCGATGGTGACTGCGAGCAGCAGGTTTGGGCGCCAATGTGGCGTGCTTCTTGTCATATGAATCCAGGATCTGCTGAAGCGTCGATTTATGACTCTGATGCCCGCGCCGTGGACGAAAATGACAATGATCAATATCAGCGTGCCAACCGCAATTTCCAGAACAGGCGTGGTGGTTGAAAGTTCGTCCATCCTTTTATCCTTATGAGTCCAAGAAGAGTTGCAGCCCCGGTTCTATCCGCCCCGGTGGTGTTGTCAGCCCCGGTGGTGTTGTCAGGTGCGACGTTCGGGCGTCGAATGCTCTTCGGACAGCCTCCCTGTAACTGTTACGTACTTCACTTCTTCGGTCTGCAGCGAACCTATGGGGTTTCAGTGTATCGCTCGAAACCGCCCAACGTTGTTTCCAACGGATCGAACAATAGGAGTTGCGAATGACTTTTTTCCATAGGATTCTTGGGTGTGCCGCCGTTTTCATTCCTTTTGATGCAGGTGCGCAATCCACCCAGATCGGAATGCTCGCCTGCGATGTGTCCAAAGGGATAGGTATGTTTGTCGTGGAGAAGCAAAAACTTTCCTGCACATTCAAGCAAGACAAAGGGGGTAACACCGACAATTACACCGGATCAATCGACGAATTTGGCATTGCAATCGGAGAAGTTGCGTCGGGGCATCTGGTCTGGGGTGTGGTTGCAGCGACGAGCGGACTTCCAGCGGGAGCGCTCGCAGGTACCTATGCCGGTGTCGGGGCAAACGCCTCGGTCGGGCCCGGCGCGGGTGCAAACATACTTGTAGGCGGCACGGGCAGAGCATTTTCCTTGCAGCCCGTTTCGGTGGAGGGCCAGGAGGGCATCAACTTCGCCGGAGGGGTTACGACTGTCACTTTAAATCCGGCACCTTGATTGGCATGGGCGCGTCCAGCCGGGCGGCGAGAATGTTTGTTGGTAAAGCCGGAGGACAAGCGCAGGCGCCATATCGGAACGGCAACAGCTCGTCCGCCTGCCAATATAAAGCGTAAAATGCCTTGATTGTGCCGACATGAACGGGCAATCGTGCGCTGAAAATTGTTTTTACGTGGATTTGGCCCTGTGATTCCTTCCTCCGTCCGGCAGATGCTTCTGGCGATTTATACGGTTTTGATTCTCGCCGGTGCGGTACATGCGGCGGCGGCGCAAGCGCCTGCGCCTGCACAAGCTCCTGTCACGGGCATCGTCGCGGAACAGCGCCCGGCAATCGATGCCGTGAAGAAGCAAATCACAGATTATGCCCAACAAATGGAGAAGGCCGACACCGACGCAGCATTGGCGGATCTGCGCCTCAATCTGGAGGCCAGCGCCAAAAAACTATTGGATATCGGCGTGTCATTCAGACCGCGTGTCACGGAAATCAATTCGCGGCTGGATCAGCTCGGTCCTCCACCAGCCCAAGGCCAGCCCCCGGAAGCCCAGATCGTCACCGATGAGCGGGCGAAGCTGATCACCGAGAAGGCCGAAATCAATGCGGTCCTCGGCGAGACCGAGGATCAGTTGATCGCGGCCAACAAGATGATTGAGCGAACCGTGGATGCACGGCGTGAATTGTTCACGAACACGCTTTCGCAGCGCGTCAACATCAATTATTCGCTCGGTAGCGAAGTCGCCGAAGCCTACGGCCAGGAAATCCGAACGATGAATCAGGTTGTTTCATCCTGGTGGCGGTTCGTCGTTTCCTTCAAATGGCAATCCATGCTGGCCGCTGCTTTTTTTGCGGCGATTGCAGCGCTCGTTTTGCTGATAGGCGGTCAGCGGACACTCGGCCATCTTTATCTGCGTGACGCGACTATTGAATCGCCATCCTATCTCAGCCGCCTCGCTGTCGCGTTCTGGTCGACGCTCATGCGGTCGCTGACGGTGGTTGTCTTCCTTGTCACTACCTACTTATTTCTTAATTATTTCAACGTGTTGCGACCAGATATTGCATCACTTATCTATATGCTCTTTTGCGTTATTGGCATCGTGTATTTTGTCCACGCCCTGGCGCAGGCGGTGATCTGTCCGGGTGCACCCAACTGGCGTCTGGTGCGGATAGCGCCGCGACCAGGCCGGATCCTGATGGTACTGATCACGGCCACAGCAACGATCACCGGGCTCGACTACATCGCCGATACGGTCAATCAGATCGCTGGTTCACCATTGTCATTGACCGTTGCGAAGAGTCTCTTTGCCACCGTTCTGATGGGCCTCCTCATCATCGCCATGGCGTCGTTGAGGCCGCTGGAAGACGAAGAGACCGGAAATATCAAGCCTTGGCCAAGGGCCATGCGGCTCTTCCTCTATACGATCGGTCTTGTGCCTATCGTCGCGGCGCTTCTCGGTTATATCGGACTGGCACGCTTCGTGTCGCAGCAGATTGTTATCAACGGCGCCGTGGTCGTCACGATGTACCTCGGCTTCCTGACGGCTCGCGCGGTATCCGATGAGAATGCACTGACGGGGACCAAGCTTGGACGGGCGGTGCAGACCCGTTTTGGTTTGGATGAGACTGCTCTCGACCAGCTCGGTCTGGTGTTGAGCATCGTTATCAATATCTTCGTCGTAGCGCTTGGTATTCCGATAATCCTCCTGCTGTGGGGATTCCAATGGAGCGAAATGTCGGCCTGGTTCGTGGCGATCGCGACGGGTTTCCAGATTGGTTCGGTCAATATTTCACTGGTTTCGATTGCAATCGGCGTTCTGTTGTTCGCGCTCTTCTACGGATTTACGCGCTGGTTCCAGGGCTGGCTTGACAATCGGGTCATGGCGCGCGGCAGGCTCGATTCAGGTGTACGCAATTCGATCCGCACCGCAGTTGGCTATCTTGGCCTCGGCATTGCAGGCGTCATCGGCATTTCGGCGGCCGGCATCAACCTTTCCAGTCTGGCATTGGTCGCCGGCGGTCTGTCGCTTGGTATCGGTTTCGGTATGCAGGCGATTGTCTCGAACTTTGTTTCGGGTCTTATCTTGCTTGCGGAACGTCCGTTCAAGGTCGGCGACTGGATCGAGACCGGCGGCGTCGGCGGCATTGTCAAGAAGATCAGCGTCCGGGCAACGGAGGTTGAAACCTTTCAGCGCCAGTCCCTGATCATTCCAAACTCATCCTTCATCAACGGCAGTGTTGGCAACTGGACGCATCGCAACAAGCTCGGCCGCGTCGACATCCCGATCGGCGTTTCTCATAAGGTCGACCCCCGTCGTGTGCATGCCATCCTGACGGAAATTGCCCGCGGTCACCCGCTTGTCTTGAAGAACCCGGAACCGTTTGTCGCGTTCAGTGCAATCAGCGAGTCAGTCATGCAATTCGAGATGCGCGTCCATCTCGCGGATCTGTCCAACTCCGGCACTGTTCAGAACGAAATCCGCTTCACTTTGATCGACCGTTTTGCCGAGGAGGGGATCGAGATCCCTTATCCGCAACGGGATGTGAATCTGCACCTAGAAGATGCCGATTCCATCGTCGAGATGCTGACAGACCGGGTAAGGGACAAGCTCGCCAGTGAGACAAAGAAGATCAAACACTGAACAACTCCTGGTATGAGTCCGCCCTACACAAAAAGTGAACCAATCCCAAACACATACCGCTGGTGGCGTTTAGGAACGCGATAATAGAGAGCCACGGCCAGATATTGTTAAGCTGGTATCAATCTATCGGTGGCATTTATACACTTGGTGCACCTGCCATGATGGGTCTCGGGGTTGCGCCAGCATTCTGATCTGTCTATCAAATTACAAAATCCTTGGGGGCGGCCTGCGCGGCCGGCGGTTTGCATTGTCAAAAGCCAAAGCTTTTCGCGTTGTGGGAGTAGTTGCAATGGGCGCCCTTATGGCAGCCTGTGCATCATCGCCGCAAGTCAAAGTCGCCAAACGAACCCATGGTAAGGAATATTTCGCCGAAGCAGAATATGGTGTGAAAGCCAGTCCACGCGTCGTCACCGATTTCCGCAACATGCCGCGCGGCGGGGGGCGCAACCAGACCGGCCGGCCATATCAGGTTGCAGGTAAATGGTACTACCCCAGGGAAGAGCCGGGTTATATCCGCAAGGGCAGGGCCTCCTGGTATGGTTCCGCTTTTCATGGCCGTTTGACCGCCAACGGCGAAGTATACGACATGAACCACCTCTCGGCCGCGCACCCCACCATGCCTTTGCCGAGTTATGCCCGTGTTACCAACCTGACCAATGGCAGTTCGGTTATCGTCCGTGTCAATGATCGCGGTCCTTATCACAGCAATCGCCTGATTGATCTTTCACAAAAGGCGGCCCAACTCCTCGACTATCATGATACCGGCACAGCCAATGTGAAGGTTGAATATGTCGGGCGTGCACCGTTGGAAGGGCGCGATGATAATTACCTGATGGCTTCCTATCGCGGTTCCGGCGCACCGGATCCGATCGGGCAGCCGGCTTCGGGCGTGATGATCGCCATGAATGGGCCGACGCCGACGCAGCATACACCTGTCGCAATTCCAGGCATGGCGCTGCCTCAGCCAGCAGGTATCCAGGTGGCGAGCCTCGGTGGCCAAGCGATGTCCCTGAACGATCAGGCAGCTCAGCTCGCGGCACCACAACAGGCAATGGCTCCGATGGACAATTCGGGGCTTTCCTTCAACATGGATATCGTTCCGGTTCTACCGCTGATCGGGCCCTATATTGATGACAAGCCAACGATCCTGATTGGCTCGCTCAAGGGCGGCAAGCAGGTGTCTCCATTCATCAGTTCCTACGCCAGCGAGCGCGTCGCAGGTGCGAACAGCACCGCGCAAGCCGCAAACAGCCTGCTTTCGCCAGAGGCTGTTTCGACCGCGTGGAAGGGCATGAGCGACATGCCGCGAGCCGCCGGTGGTTCGGGCGAATATATCGATGTCGGCCTGTTTTCCAGCAAAGCAGAAGCCAGCCGGGTGATGTCCGCGCTTACTGCGCTTGGCAAGGTCGAATTGTCCGAAATTGCCAGCCCCGAAGGGCCTCGTATTGCCGTGATCGCACGGGCAAGCGCTGGAAAGAACGCCGACACTCTGCTTCAGGCGGCGTGGAAGGCTGGTGCCGTCGATGCTTTCGTCGTCCGTGATGACGGTAACTGATATCGAACGGCTTGGACGTTCTCTGACTGTGCCACTTCGTATTCTTGCTCTTGGCGCGGCCATCGCTCTCGCTTCGATTAGCGCGCCGAACGCCCAGGATGCGCTGTTTGATACCAAGGCCAAGCAGGCGCTGATGGTTGAGGATCAGACTGGCACGATTCTTTATGCAAAATCACCTGACACACTGATCGAGCCGGCGGCGCTTGCCAAGCTGATGACCATGGAAGTGGTCTTCCATGCGCTCAAGACAGGAGAGATTACGCCATCGACACAGTATACCGTGAGCGAAAACGCCTGGCGAACAGGCGGGGCACCATCGGGTGGATCAACCATGTTTGCCAAGCTGAAATCCTCCGTCAGCGTTGGCGACTTGATCCAGGGTGTCATTGTGCAATCGGCCAATGATGGCTGTATTATCCTCGCCGAGGGCATTGCCGGCTCGGAACAGAAATTCGCCGAGATGATGAACGCCCGGGCGAAGGAAATTGGCCTGAAAAGCTCGACCTTCACCAACTCGACCGGCCTACCTGATCCGAAGCAAAGGGTTTCGCTGACAGATCTCGTCACTCTGGCGCGGCATATCAAACACGAATATCCTGAATATTACCGAACCTATGCGCAGGATAATTTCACCTGGAACAATATCTTCCAGCGCAATCGCAACCCGCTGCTGCGTCTCGATATCGGCGCCGACGGGATGGGTACCGGCTACACCGAACAGTCCGGCTACGGTATTGTTGGCGCCGCGGAGCGGAACGGACGGCGTTATTTCGTTGCGCTCAGCGGCCTTGCCAGTGACAAGGAACGCGCCGAGGAGGCCAAGCGCATCTTCGAATGGGCCTATCAGGCCTTCGAGGAGGCCGACGTCTTCGCTGAGGGTGAAATCGTTGGCGAAGCCAGTGTGTTTGGCGGGATCAAATCAGCTGTCGCTCTTAAAGCGCATGAGAAAATCAGCATTCTCATCCCGGTCGCCAATCGCGACCGTCTAAAGGCGCACGTGGTCTATCAAGGGCCATTGGTGGCACCACTGAAAGCCGATCAGCCGGTCGGCACATTGCGGATATGGATCGGCGATGCACTCGTCCAGGAAACGCCGGTCTATACGGCGGAAGCAATCGAGAGTGGTGATCTGAAAAAGCGTTCGCTCGATGCGGTATTCGAATTGACGACAGGTTGGGTCCGGCGATTGAATTTTTAGTCGCCAATTGTTGTCGATATGTGTATTATAATTGACAGATACTTGCCTGTAACATTACAGAGTGGGTATGATCGAAATTCGCCAAACCATTGAGTTCTCTCACTGGATTACCAAATTGAAGGACCAAAATGCGGTGGCGCGAATCCAGATCAGGATTCGCCGCCTCTCATTGGGAAATCCGGGAGATGTGAAACCGGTGGGAGGAGGCATCAGCGAGATACGCATCGATTATGGGCCTGGGTATAGAATTTACTACCATCAACGAGGACTGGTTTTGGTGCTGTTACTATGTGGCGGCGATAAAAGCACACAGAGCACGGATATTGCGAGAGCAAAATCATTGGCAAAGGAGATAGAGTAAATGACTCTCACTACCAAACCTTGGGATATAACAGAGCATCTGGACACTCCTGAAGCAATCGCGGCCTATGTTGAAGCGGCATTTGAAGATGGTGATCCCGCTCTCATTACCGCGGTAATCGGCGATGTTGCACGCGCTCGCGGAATGACACAGCTTGCGAGAGACGCCGGTGTCAGTCGCGAAACGATCTATAAAGCGTTTAGCGAAGGGGGAAACCCCACGCTTGAAACATTGACCGGCGTTATTCGTGCGCTTGGCCTGAAGCTTGCTGTGCATGCCGCGTGAGCACACATTCGAATTCGAAAGACAGCTGATAGCGTGCAAGGACTATTCATAACATTTGAGGGCGGCGAGGGCGCGGGCAAATCCACACAGATTGGCCGGTTGGCGGAGCATTTGCGGGCCAGTGGCGATGACGTGCTGGTAACGCGCGAGCCAGGTGGCTCGCCGGGTGCAGAAGCCGTGCGCCATGTCATATTGAGCGGCGCCGCCGAACCTTTCGGCCCGGCCATGGAAGCCTTGCTGTTTGCCGCAGCGCGCAACGACCATGTGGAGCAAGTTATACGTCAAGCACTTACGGCCGGCCAGATGGTGCTCTGCGACCGCTACATCGACTCCAGCCGCGTCTATCAGGGCGTGACCGGCAATCTCGATCCGGATTTGATGCGCGCTATCGAACGGGCCGCCATCAACGGTCTCATGCCGGATATGACGATCATCCTTGACCTGCCGGCCGAGGTCGGTCTGCAACGCGCCCATGCACGGCGTGGGGTAGGGACTGCCGACCGCTTCGAAAAGGAAACGATCGATCTGCACCGCAAGCGCCGTGACGCCTATCTCGCCATCGCGACCGCAGAACCCGAGCGCTGCAAGGTGATTGCTGCAAATCGTTCGGCTGATGAGATTGCAGCTGATATCGCCGCACTGGTCGACCGGTTGAAGACCAGCCGCGGCCTGAAGACGAAGCAAGGCATCGAGGTAGCGAAATGAGCGACATCGCCCTCGACGTGCCGGCAACCCACGATACTATCGATGGTGTTCCTGCACCTTCGGCCAATCCCGCATTGTTCGGTCACGCCGGGATAAGGTCATTTCTCGCACAATCCTATCAGTCCGGTCAGATGCACCACGCATTATTGCTCGAGGGTGCGCAGGGTGTCGGAAAGGCAACTCTGGCGTTCCATCTTGCCGGCCACATGTTGAGATATCCTGCGGAACGCGAGGCACCGGTGACGCTTGCAGAGCCGAATTTCACAGTTGCGCCTTACCGGCAACTCGCAAGCGGAACACATCTGTCCGTGCTGCATATCAGCCGCCCGATAGATGCCAAGACGGGCAAGTTCAAGACCGGCATCACGGTTGATGAAATCAGGCGGGTCGCGCACTTCCTCAACCGTACCTCCCATGACGGCGCGTGGCGCATCGTCATTGTTGATCCTGCAGATGACATGAACCGCAATGCGGCCAATGCGTTACTGAAGACTCTTGAAGAGCCGCCGCAGCGAACCCTGTTCATTCTGATCTCGCATTCTTCCGGCAGGCTGTTGCCGACAATCCGCTCACGCTGCCAGTCGATCCGTTTTGAACCGCTTGAACGCCAGGACCTGCTCGCTGCTCTCTCGGCAATCAATCTCGATACCGAACAATTGCCCGATGCGGATTCGCTCATCGCCCATGCGAACGGCAGCGTTCGGAAAGCTGCATTGTTGCTGGCATTTGGCGGGCTGGAAATCTCGGGGGCAACCGATGCTATCCTGAGCAATCCTGTGTTCGACGTGCCCAAAGCCCAGGCGTTGGCAACGGCGCTGTCGGGACGCGACGCCGAGATCCAGTACGATCTTTTTCTCGATGATCTTTTGGGGCGCATTGCAGTGAAGGCGCGGCTCAGCGCAGAGCAGAGCGACGTTTCACAGGCGAACCGCTGGTCCGGTATCTGGCAGGACATGCAGAACGAGGCGAGGGAAGCCGCCGCTTTCAATCTCGACCGCAAGCAGACTGTTCTTATTTTCCTCGAGAGAATGCACCGCGCGCTATCGGGCAGATAGAGGTCTGCCGGTATGGCAATCAGGTCCGACTTGCGTTATGTCAGCCAGACGTTTTTTTCCCAAGATGCCCAAACCAAAGACGAAATCAGGTCACGCATGAGCCGCGAAACATTTTACATCACAACTGCCATCGCCTACCCGAACGGGAGCCCGCATATCGGCCATGCCTATGAGGTAATTGCCACCGATGCGATCGCCCGGTTTAACCGCCATGACGGCAAGGACGTCATGTTCCTCAGCGGCACGGACGAACATGGCATCAAGATGCTACAGGCAGCGCGCAAAGAAGGCATTACTCCGCGTGAACTTGCGGACAGGAATGCCAAGCTTTTCCGTGATATGGGCTATCTTTTGAATGCGTCATTTGATGATTACATTCGCACAACAGAAGAGCGGCACTATAAATCGTCGCAGGCAATCTGGCAGAAGATGGCTGATGCAGGGGATATCTACAAAGGCGGTTACGCCGGATGGTATTCGGTGCGTGACGAAGCCTATTTTCAGGAAGAAGAGACGGAACTGCGTGCCGACAATGTGCGCTATGCGCCAAGTGGCGCTCCGGTCGAATGGCTGGAAGAAGAGAGTTACTTCTTCCGCCTGTCGGCCTATCAGGACCGTTTGCTCAAACTCTATAGCGAAAATCCCGAGTTTATCGGCCCGGATGAGCGCCGCAACGAGGTCGTCTCCTTCGTCAAGTCGGGATTGAAAGACCTTTCGATCTCCCGCACTACCTTTGATTGGGGTGTTCCGGTTCCGGGCGATGAAAAACACGTCATGTATGTTTGGGTCGATGCGCTGACGAATTACATCACCGCCGCGGGTTATCCGGATGAAAACGCCGAGCGTTGGCGTTATTGGCCTGCTGATGTTCATATCATCGGCAAGGATATTATCCGCTTCCACTCTGTCTATTGGCCAGCTTTTCTATGGTCCGCTGGCATCGAACTGCCGAAGCGCGTTTTCGGCCATGGCTTTGTGTTCAATCGCGGCGAGAAAATGTCAAAATCGGTTGGCAACGTCATTGATCCGACTGCGTTGGTGGAGCATTACGGTCTCGATCAATTGCGCTATTTCCTGCTGCGGGAAATTCCGTTTGGTCAGGATGGCAATTATAGCCATGAGGCTATCGTCAATCGGACGAACGCCGACCTCGCCAATGATCTCGGCAATCTGGCGCAGCGTTCGTTGTCGATGATCGCAAAGAACTGCGATGCCAAGGTTCCACAGCCAGGTGCATTGACCGACACGGATAAGGCTATTCTCGATCAGGCCGTCGCGGCGCTGGATACCGCCCGCAAGGCGGTTGGCAACCAAGCACTCCATCAGGCGCTGGCGGCGATCTTCGGCGTCGTGGCTGAAGCCAACCGTTATTTCGCCGCACAGGAACCGTGGGCGCTCAAGAAAACGGATCCGGCACGCATGGAAACGGTGCTCTACGTGACGGCGGAAGTCATCCGCCGTGTTGGCATTCTTTGTCAGCCGTTCATACCGGGATCAGCGGCCAAGCTGCTCGATATTCTTGCTGTGCCGGCGGACAAGCGGGATTTTGCCGATCTGAAAGCCAGCGAATTGATACCTGGCACCGATCTCCCGGCACCGCAGCCGATCTTTCCGCGTTACGTCGAAGCAGAAAAAGCAGACTAGTTCCATGCTTGTCGATAGTCATTGCCACCTCGATTTTGCGGATTTTACCGAGGAACGGGATGCCATCGTTCAGCGGGCGCTGGATTATAACATCACGCGGCTGGTTACGATTTGCACACGCGTCCGACGCTTTGGCGATATCATAAAGATCGCGGAGCAGTATGACAGCGTCTACGCATCGGTTGGAACGCACCCCAACAATGCGCATGAAGAGCTCGATGTGACGGCGAACGACCTGATCCGCTTGTCGGAGCATCCGAAGGTGGTCGCTATCGGCGAAGCCGGACTTGACTACCATTACGACTATGCGCCTCCGGAAGCGCAAGCGCAGGGTTTTCGCACTCATATTGCCGCTTCCCGCGCCACGGGCCTGCCATTGGTCATCCACGCCCGCGCTGCCGATGATGATATGATTTCAATCCTGACGGAAGAAACAGGGAAGGGCGCCTTCCCTTTCATCTTGCACTGCTTTTCGTCCGGTGCGGAACTGGCGCGAGTGGGCGTAGAACTCGGCGGCTATGTGTCGTTCTCGGGTATTTTGACATTCAAGAATTCACCCGAGATACGTGAAATCGCCAAAAACGTGCCGCGAGATCGGCTCCTGGTCGAGACAGATGCGCCATATCTTGCGCCGATGCCGCATCGCGGCCACCGCAATGAGCCAAGCTTTGTCCGGCATACGGCGGCTGTGCTGGCCGAGACGATTGGCGTGAGTGAAGACGAGATCGGCAAAATAACAACCGACAACGTATTCCGCCTGTTCACCAAGATGCCAAGGCCAAGTGCTGGAACCACAAATGCCTGATCGCTTGCGTTTCACCATTCTTGGTTGCGGTTCGTCTCCGGGCACGCCACGCATCAATGGCGATTGGGGCAGTTGTGATCCGAACGAGCCAAAGAACAAGCGCCGGCGAGCAGCCATGCTGGTTGAGCGTATTGCGCATCATGGCGGTGTGACGACCGTGATCATCGACACGGGACCGGATTTTCGCTCGCAGATGATCGATTTCGGTTCTGGAAAGCTCGACGCGGTTGTCTATACACATGCGCATGCTGACCATATCCACGGTTTGGACGATCTGCGCACATTCGTCATCGATCGCCGCGATTTGGTGGACATTTATGCTGATGCGATGACACAGCGGCGCCTGATGGAAGGTTTTGGCTATTGCTTCAGAACCCCGGAAGGTTCGAGTTATCCGCCAATCTTGCGACCGCACGAGATTATCCATCACGAAGCCTTCGAGATTGACGGGCCAGGCGGCGCGATACGCTTTCTGCCGTTACCGCAGATCCATGGCGATATTCTTTCTTTGGCGTTCCGGATTGCCGATGTGGCCTATTGCTCGGATGTCAGTGCATTTCCCGATACGACTGCAGCGCAACTCTTCGATCTCGATACGTTGGTCATCGATGCTCTCCAATACAGAACACACCCAAGCCATTTTTCATTAAATGAATCAATAGAATGGATTGGAAAGCTCAAGCCTCGTCGAGCTATTTTGACCCATATGCACATACCTCTGGATTATGGAACTGTGCTGCGCGAGACTCCGGACAACGTCGAGCCGGCCTATGATGGTTTGTCATTTGAGGTCGAGCTATGAGCAAAAGTGTCGAGCGTGTCCGTCAGGCGGCGCATGCGGCCGGACTTGATATCGAAATTCGTCAAATGTCCGATTCGACCCATACGGCTGAAGACGCGGCGATCCAGTGCGGCGTCACCGTTGAGCAGATCGTCAAATCCTTGATTTTTCAAGGCGCTGATACGCACAACCTTTATCTGTTTCTCGTTTCGGGTCCGCGGAAGCTCGATCTCGTCAAAGCTGCCAGGCTGACCGGCGAGGCATTGCACAGGGCTGATCCCAAATATATCCGCAAGGAAACAGGTTTTGCCATTGGCGGCGTTTCACCACTGGGACATCTGATCGATATCAAGGCTTATGCCGACGAAAGCCTCATGCAGTTCGATGTGGTGTGGGCTGCAGCCGGGGGAACCAACTTCGTTTTCCCCAGCGAACCAGAGGCATTGGCCAAAGCTGCAAAGGCGCAAATCGCCGATATTGCGGGCTGAATTGCCTGTTTGCCCACATGGTACAGTTCCATAATCTATCTTATGCAATCTCAATTGGTAGTGTCTCGCTCACACAACATACATGGGCGCTTCGCCCAATACGAAGATGCAGATTCGCTGGACTTACCAGAATTGTGCGGTCCGTTTGAACTTGCCCCACCTGGTGTTCATCCGGCTGGCACTCGTCGTTTCGAGATGTCCCTGCCAGCCGATCACAGCGCCAATGGCACGATGCAGGTCAGGACTTTCCGCACGTTCCCGGATATTCGACAGAAGTGTTCGCGAAGTTCTGATGTCGTTGGCTTCGCCCAGAACATCCTGCAGTCGAGACAGCTGCTTGAGATATTTTCCGGTCGATGCCCGGTTTGCAAAAAGTGGCAAAAAGAACTCTGTAGCATAGCGCAGTTTCTTCAAGGTCAGTCGCAGCTTGTGCCGCGCTTCAGGTTGAAGATGGCGAAAATGCCGCCCGCGCTTGAGTGCCTTTCGCTCGATACGCGTGAGAACTTTGGACGCAAATTTCGTAAGTGGCTCGGCAAGTGTCCGCAGATCGTCGCTGGCAACCTCGTTTCGCCAGCTTTTCCGCTGAATCACGAGCCCCAGTGACAAAAGAAAACGGTTGGTTTGCGAGTCAGCGATATTATCGCGCACAATGCCATAGCCCTCATTCCGGAAGGGCGCGCTTGCGTCGCGCAAGCTGGAGAAGTCGATGTCCGGCAGATTGGTCTTCTCGATATCGGCGAGCGTTGAGTCGATAAAGACATCCCAGTTGCGTGCTGGTCCCAATGTTCGTGCGAACCGCCTCGCCTCGGTATCGAGTGCCTGCAGTGATGGCGTCTCAAACTCGCGCCGTAAAAAATACAAGGCCGTTCGCAGACGTCGTAGCGCCACACGCAACTGATGGACGCCTTCAGGTTCGCCGCCATTCTCTGCCGGAGACAGGTTTGCCAGTATCTGTTGTTGGCAGCTCGACAGGAGTTTGGCGATACCTTCATCCACGGTATCCTGACAATCGAGATTAGACGAGGACGCCTTCACAGCCACCGGATCAATCGCGAGCGCGAGTGCATAGCCACGCGCGGACTTGCTCTGGGTTTCAAGTCGCAGCGGCGAAATATCCATCAAGCCGAGGCCTAGTTGGTAGAGCGCTGCTGCCCTGCCCTGTTTCAATTCAAGTTCGACCTCGCATAGCGGTTTCCGTTGCGGTCCGGCCTCCACCACGCCATCGTCGAACGCAACCTCGATCTGCCCCTCAGACACATCGACAACAACCCGATGCCGGCGAACCTTGGTCACAAAGATCGGCACGAGTTGATCGACAGCGATTCTATCGAAAATCCCATCGATTTCCGACGCTGGCAGCGCTCCGAGATCCGGGGCCAAGGTCCTGACCGGCGCTTCCCATTCCTGGCGTGTCAGTGGATCATCGATGGACACTCGCTTGATGGTTTGCACCAGGTACTTGCCGCTGCGCCGAACTCGCAGGGAAATGCCGGCGCCAAACAACTTATGGTCAGCCGTATCGTAATACGTTGTTTCCAACCGGCGGATCGTACCCTTGTTCCGGGAATCTTGCAGAATAACAGTGGATGTTCGAATCTGGTCGAGCGAACCTGGAGAGGCACGCAGCTTCAGTTCAACTTCGACCGGAGCCGGTGGAGAGGCAACATCGACATCCTTGATGCTCGCTCGCTTCTCCTTACCATGATCCACCGCGATCATCCTGTAAAACGCCTTTCTTATTTCCTTCCCAACTCAATCCTATATTATCCTCCAGGACTCATATTGGTAGATGCATTCAGCCTTTCCTGTTTGGGTCGATAGTCGCGATCTCAACCAGCGCGGTAAGACTGATGATGCGCAGGCTAATGCTTCTTCGCCATGCCAAGTCGGACAGGCCCGACAACGTTGACGACCATGCGCGCCCGCTTGCGGAACGCGGCCGTCGGGACTGCCCGTTGATGGGCATCTACATGGTGGAACAAGGACTTTTACCCGACCTTGCCATGATATCAACAGCCCGTCGTACCATGGAAACATGGGAACTGATCCGAGCTGTTTTCACGAAGGACATAATGCAGATCGACGAGCCGCGCCTCTACGATGCTTCCGCCAAGGCGATCCTTGACGTCATCCACGAGACGCCACCTGATGTTAAGGCGTTGCTGGTCGTCGGACATAATCCCGGACTCCATCAGCTTGCTCTCAAACTGATCAGAACGGGAAGCCAGAAAAATCTGTCTCGATTGCAACAAAAATACCCAACTGCGGCGCTTGTGGTGATCGACTTCGAAGCCAGCAAGTGGAATGTCGTATCCGAAAGCACCGGCCAACTCGAACGGTTCGTGACGCCGAAGTCGATCAGCAGCGGTTTATCCGGATTGGTGTAGTATGTGTCATTGCTGCAGGCGGCGGCGTGAAATCCGTCAAGCTACAAGAGCGGGAGGATGTCAGCCATACGCCACAAGGTCCTTGTCATTGCCCTGCTCTTCGCAGCTCCCGCGTTTGCTCACGACGCCCCGCTTGGCTGGGCCTATGGTGCTGAATGTTGCAGCATGACCGACTGTTGGCAGGAGAAGGACGGCGCCATCCTGGAAACGCCAAATGGCTACCGTGTTGTCGTTACCGGGGAACTGATCGCCTACGGTGATAGCCGCATCAAACCATCAAAGGATCAGTTTTTTCATCGCTGTACTGTCGGCGCCGACCCCAAGGCAAGGCGATCGATCTGCCTCTATATTCCGCCAAGATCATTATAGAAGGCCTGCCCGCCGGCGTGCACGTTGTGGACAAGCAATTGATGGCAGCGCTTCGTCATATTCGCCGCCAATGACTTGGCCTATTCTACGCTTATGAAACCATCACGCGACTTAACCCGCTTGCTCGAGATCATGGCTGCCTTGCGGACGCCGGTAACGGGCTGCCCCTGGGATCTGGAGCAGGATTTCAAATCCATCGCGCCGTACACGCTTGAGGAAGCGTTTGAAGTCATTGACGCCATCGAGCGCAACGACATCGACGATCTGCGCGAGGAACTCGGCGATCTGCTGCTGCAGGTTGTTTTCCACGCTCGCATGGCCGAGGAGCTCAAGGCGTTCGATTTTGGCGATGTGGTTCAGGCCATCACCCACAAGATGATCCGCCGTCATCCGCACGTTTTCGGCGAAGAGGCTGCCCGTGGCGCCGGTATGGCCAAAGGCATGTGGGACAAGATCAAGGCCGAGGAAAAAGCCGAGCGCCGCGAACGCCGCGCTGCGCTCAATCCAGGTTTGGCCGAAGCGGACGGTTTTCTCGACGATATTCCCAATGGCTTCCCCGCCCTGATGCGGGCCTTGAAACTGCAGCAGAAAGCCGCGAAAGTCGGTTTTGACTGGTCCGAAGCTGCGCCTATTCTCGACAAGATCGAGGAAGAAATCGGCGAGTTGAAGGAAGCAATTGCCAGCGGCAATCGTCAGGATACCGAAGAAGAATATGGCGACCTGCTTTTTGCGCTCGTCAATCTCGGCCGTCATTTGAAGCTGGAGCCCGAAAGCGCCCTGCGCGGCACGAACGAGAAGTTCCGCAAACGCTTCCATTACATCGAACGCAAACTGGCTGAGCAGCAACACTCCCTTGATGCAGCAACTCTTGAGGAGATGGAAGCGCTATGGCAGCAGGCCAAGACAGCGAAATAGCACCCATTTCTCATGCGTCATTGTTAGGCATTTTCGAAATGCCGAATAAACATTGGGCATCCGCTGCACCCTATCACAACTGTGGCTTGGTGATTTTGGCCGGTTGGCGTGAATTTAACGCGTCCAAATGGCTCGTCTTGGCTTGAATTTGTCAATCGGCTCGAGCGACGCAAAATTCGGGCCCTGTATGTTCACTTGGCACGTTACTTGCTCAGAAAGCGTGTGGTTCGATTAAACCACAAAACGCTACGACCAATATTTCAGCAATTTTGCTCTGGAGTTCATAATGAAAGACATTTTTGAAACGGGCCGCCAGCCGGCTCGCGATATCGATCAGCCCTCCCCGATGCGACGGAGCATTTTGAAGGCCTGCGCCTATCTGCCGACAGCGCCGCTCCTGGCGATGCTGGGCGGATGTGACAATAGCGGTGAGACGCTCATCGGCGACGCATCCACATTCTCACCTGAACAACTACAGGCAATAGAAATCGAGGTAACCAAGCGTCTGAACCTCAGAATTCCGCCCTTCAGCACAACTGATCCGGTGAAATTGCCGGAGAATAAACCGGACACGCTGACGACCGGCTCGGTCGAGGTCGCCCACGTGCCGGACAAAGCGCCTGCCCTCTCCAAGCCCAAGAAAGTCGGTATCTACAGCCTGCAGTATAATTCGTTCACACAGGTTTCCACGCGCCGTACTGTGGAGGAGGGAACGCCGGGCTCGGTCAAGGTAGACAATCCTGCAAAACTTTGGTTGGCCAAGGAACGGTCCAAGATCGATGGATCAGAATTGAGCGGGGGCGGACCGCTTGAATCCACATGGGGGGGCGGTGTTCCGATACCGGATACCATCATTATCGAAGGCATCGAGACTTATCTGAAGCGCGCCCTGGATAATCGTTTTGCGCTGCTATACCGGGCAATGGTGACGGCCTTTCAAAAGCATTCGCCTAGGGAATTCGATGTCAGTTTCTTCACTGCGCCGGAATTCTATTGGAACGTACCGTTTGGCGACTTTGTGAATGAAGCGGAATTGCAGGTGGCGGCAAATCTCTGTCTCAACACAGTAACGCGCAACGTCCGGACTTTGATCTCGAAATTTCCCATAGAGAAATACGGGCAGATCGTGCTGCTGCCAGGCACGACAGCCATGCTGAAGCCAAACCCCGATGCCAGGCGTGCCGACGATAGGCTGGTTGGGGCAGATGGAACCATTGTCTATAACGCGTCCAATCACCTTGTATGTACGCATAATTTGCCACTCAACGACAGCAAATATCCCCGCCCCGCCTATATGATATGGCCCAAACGGGCGGTATCGTCGATTGATTATATCGATGAGTTTGTTAAGCACTATAGGTGCGATGACGGCAACGCACTGATGCCGAATCCCGCTCATCCCGGTCTGAGCAATCCGATTATGGAGTGCTTGCTGAGCGAAAAAAGCGGACTCAAGGTTCTGATCGAACATGTCTCTTCATCGCAGGCGCAATCATTCGATAGAAACGGCAATTTGCTTTCCACCAAATTCAACAACAGGATCGTAGAGGACTTGCCCTTCGGCGTCGATATCTGCCTCGATTATCTTGAGGCAAGTCTCCAAAAGGATCCGCTCCGCTTCAAGGAACTCGACGAACAGGAGTTCAAGCTGGATTTCCTGATCGCCGCAGGCATGGATTTGGACATCGCTAATTATGCAACGACACCTTTCATCCAATATGCAATTCGCAATGAAGGGTACTATAGTTCCACGACCGGTGAGACCCAAGTCTGGAAACTGAACTGGACCAAGGGCATCGGAAAAAGATTGGGGACGATGGACTACACTGATATACCCGCGCTCGATTCCGTTAGTCAGAACCAGCAGGATACGGCCAATCAAAACCAGCAGAATGCGGAAAAGCCGGAAACGAGCGATATCCTCGTCGATCAGACAGATGCGTTTGTTGCCCCCAAGGATGCGGACACAAAAGACATCCCGACAATTATGGACAAAATGAACCCTGGCACTGTTAAAATCTGGTCGCTGGATGTTGACAAGCCTGCCGAAGACTTGGTCGCCAGCAATCCCGTGGCCACAAAAAACGCTGACAAGACCATCCAGTTCATAAAATAAGAGGCATCGCCTGTAGGCGGGGGTAGCTTGGCTGCCCTCGCCCGGCGCCCCATGAAATGAGCGCGTGTTATGGCGATGGAAGAGCTGCGGCAGGAAGACTAGTCGGCGAAGTAAGGTGCCTTACCTGCTGCCCCTGCTCAGCATCTTCTCGTCGAGTATTGCCTGCGAATTGACTGTCATATCCATCGTCAAGGCGATCGAGCCGTCATCGAGATCCTTGCGCTTCACATTGCTGGAGTGCTGATAAATCCAGTCCATGAGCCGCATCTGGTTATGCTGTAGCGTGACCTTGACCTTGGTGAGTTTGCCGGCGATCCGGTCCTCGATTTCCTTGAGCAGGGCGTCCACGCCCTCACCCGTGATCGCCGAGACCGGGATCGGATGTTCATTGCCAATCGCCGCGGCGCTCAAGCGCTGCGCTGCCTCGCGGCCGGCATCATCCAGCAGATCGATCTTGTTCCAGACTTCGATGATCCGCTTCGTATCGCCGCGCTCGATGCCGAGGCTTTCCATGATCGCGTGCACATCTTCCGCCTGCGCAGCGGTGTCCGGATCGGAAATATCGCGCACATGCAGGATAAGATCAGCCTCGACCACTTCTTCCAGTGTCGCGCGGAAGGCGGCGACCAGATGGGTCGGCAGGTTGGAAATGAAACCAACAGTATCCGAGAGAATGATCGTCTCGCCATGTTCGAGCTTGATGCGCCGCAGCGTCGGGTCAAGCGTCGCGAAGAGCATGTCTTCCGCAACGACCCCTGCGCCAGTCAGCCGGTTGAACAGCGTGGATTTTCCAGCGTTGGTATAGCCAACCAGGGCAACAACTGGATGCGGCACCTTCTTGCGTTTGGCCCGGTGCAGCGTACGCGTGCGAACGACCGTCTCAAGCTCGCGCTTGATGCGCAGTATCTTTTCCTGCAGGGCGCGTCTGTCGGCCTCGATCTGCGTTTCACCCGGACCACCAAGGAAGCCGCCACCACCGCGCTGACGCTCCAAGTGGGTCCAGCTGCGCACCAAGCGGCCCTTCTGATAGGTCAGATGCGCGAGTTCGACCTGCAGCGCACCTTCCTTCGTCTGGGCGCGGCGGCCAAAAATTTCGAGAATGAGGCCTGTCCTGTCGAGAACCTTGGCATTCCATTCTTTTTCGAGATTGCGCTGCTGCACCGGTGTCAACGAATGGTCGACGATTACCAGTTCCGCATGCGAAGCTTCAATGATCTCGCCAATGGTTTCTACCTTGCCGGTTCCGAGCAAAGTAGCCGGCCGCGGCGCAGAAACCTGCACGATATCGGAATGTACAATGTCGAGGTCGATGGCGCGCGCCAACCCTTCCGCTTCCTCAAGCCGCGCATCGTCGCTGCGCTGAAATTCACGTCGGAATTGCGAGCGCCCGCTGCCGTCGGAACTGCCGCCATCGGCAAACCGCTGTGGCAGGACAGGCACAACTACGATAGCACGCGTAGGTTCTCTGGCGGTTTCACCGTTGCCGGTCGACCCACCATTGTTCTGTGCGTTACGCGTCGTTTCTTTTGTCAAAAGTAGTTATTCGCTCTCTTCAACTTCGAACATCTGCACGGGCTGGCTGGGCATAATGGTCGAGATCGCATGTTTATAGACGAGCTGCGAATGACCGTCACGGCGTAAAAGCACACAAAAATTGTCGAAAGACGTGACAATTCCAGTCAGTTTCACACCATTAATGAGGAATATTGTCAGAGAAATCTTCTGTTTTCTGACTGAATTCAGAAAAAGGTCCTGAAGATTCTGCGATCGTTCAGCCATTGTTTTTGTCCTTTTATGCGATCAGCAAACGTGTCTCATACAAAATTCTGCGGCGGAAGCAAAACTTTCTTTGCTCCAGCAGGAGGTGAAAAATAGCGCTCTGTTAGTCCCCTCACTCTCCGGTTAACAGGATGGCGTTTTTTCCGCAATGTCAAAAAACGCTTCCCGCAAGGAAAGTGTAGTTGTTCCAGGATGGCCATTTGCTACCGATTCGCCGTCGATCGCAACGATTGGCATGACGACTGTTGACGCAGCGGTCATGAAAACTTCCTTGGCCTTCTTTGCTTCATCGACAGAAAAGCCCCTCTCCTCGATCTTCAGCCCCAACCTTTCTGCCACGTCGAAAATGGTGGTGCGAGTGATACCGCGCAGGATTCCGCTCTCGGCGGGACGGGTGACCAGAACGCCATCCTTGGTGACGATCCAGGCATTCGTCGCGGCGCCCTCCTTTACGATACCATCGCTATCGATGAACCATGCCTCCTGAGCACCTTGGTCCTTCGCCTGCTGGCGGGCCATTACATTCGGCAACAAACCAATGGATTTGATGTCGACCCGCTCCCAGCGGTTTTCTGGCACAGTTATCACCTTGATGCCCTTGGCTGCCCGTGCAGAAGATACTGCAGGGCTGGTGCGCTTGGCGGTGACGACGATGGCTGGTGGCGTATCCGGCGACGGAAACACGTGATCGCGCCTGGCAACGCCGCGCGTGATTTGCAAATAGACAAGACCGTCGTGAACCCGGTTCCGCCGGACGACTTCCTTGATAATGATCTGGAGTGCCTTGCGTGCCATCGGCCAGGAAATCTTCAATTCTGACAGCGAACGGTTCAACCGGTCGAGGTGGCGGGTCATGTCCATGATATTGCCACGTGCTATTTCGCAGACTTCATAGACACCGTCGGCGAACTGGTAGCCGCGGTCCTCGATGTGGATACCAGCTTCCGAATGCTGGACATATTGACCGTTTACATAGGCAATGCGCGACATCGCGTCTCCTTTTAGTGGAATGTACCGAATACGATGCGCATGGGCGTCTCCAGTGCAACGCGTTTGCCGGTATCCTCAAGCGCACCCGCATGAATATCGCGTTTGAAGATGGCAATCCCGCCGCCTTTCTGATTGGCAACCAGCATGAACTTGCCGGACGGGTCAATTGCGAAATTGCGCGGACCAATCCCTTGCGATGGTGTCCAGCCGATCAAGGCAATTTCACCCGAAGCTGCGATAGCATAGCTGACAATGCTGTTGTGACCTCGGTTGGATCCATAAAGGAACCGACCGTCGGGGCTTACGGCGATTTCCGCGCAGGTATTGGTTCCGGTAAAGCCCTCCGGCAGTGCCGGCAATGTCTGGATCACCATGAGCGCAGCGGTTGCCGGATTGTAATCCAAAACGGAAACGGTGCTATTCAACTCGTTGATGACATAGGCAATTTTGCCATTTGGGTGAAATACCATGTGGCGCGGGCCGGCCCCTTCTGGCATTTGCGTAAATGGTGTTACGGCAAGGGCCAGGCTTTCGCCCTTCTTCGGCAGTGCATAGGCCATGATCCGGTCGAGCCCGAGGTCGCAGACAAAGACCGTCCGATTGTCGGGGCTTGCAATCGCACAATGGCCGTGCTGGCGCTTGTCGGTCGGCAGGATTGCGTTTTGGCCTTCGTGGATCGCAGCGGCAAAGGCGGGCTCCAGCCCGCCGTCTGCACGTAGGGCAAACGCAGCGATCGCGTTACCCGGCCGCGCTCCCAGCTCGGCGACCGTGTAGTTCGACGCGAAGATCATTTCGCGGGTCTGGTCGAAACCGAGATGACAGGTAGTGTTACCCAACGTCGATTGCATATTGATATAGGACAGGGCACCGGTCGAGGGATCAATGTCGAAGGCTGCGGCGATATTCTCGTTCCACGCCGGAACTTCCACAGCGGCGTAGAGGCGCTTGCGCTTCTCGTCAATCGCTAGATACCCCGGATTGTCGATCGCCAGATACTCGCTTGCGAGCGTCATATCTCCCGTCTCACCATCGAATTGAAAGACACTGATGCCCTTTCCCTTACCGGGCAAGGCATTGCGATTCAGGTTACCGACGAAAGCAAAGGTTTTTGGCATTGTTGATCTCATGCGTTCGGGGCGGAGAGATGGAGAATCTCTCCGTCGCTGGGAATAAGCAGCTTATGCTTAGCGATGTCGTGAGCCTTCGCATAGGCCTGCAGATCATCGCGGGAAACAGTTGCGTGATCCAACGCTTCCATATGGGTTGCTATGATTCTCGTATCTTCGGGAGCAATACGGCAGACATCGACAGTCTGTTCGGCATCCATGACAATCAGCAGACCGTCCCATTTGGCCCCGCAGGAATGGGTGATGATAATGTCCGGAGCAAATGTAGCAATTGCTTCGCGCACGGGCGGATAGAGGATCGTATCGCCAGCCCAATAGATCGATGGTTCGCCCTCTGCCTCGATCGTGAGGCCAATGACGTTTCCCATCTTTTCGAGCACAGGACCAGAGCCGTGGTTGCCGTCGCGACGGGTCAAATGAATACCTTCATATGTCAATCCGTCCGTCAGAGGCGTAACGTCGATAAAGCCGAATGACCGGATTTTTTCTTCGTCGCCGGGTTGGCAAATGAGAGGCAAATGCTTGGGAACAAGCTCCTGCGCGACCTTGTCGAAATGATCCGCATGCAGATGCGAAACAATGACAAGTTCCACTCCGGCAAGGATTTCATCCGTCGATACCGGCAGCTCGACCATTGGATTGGGTGAGCGGCCCGTGAACGATGGACGGCTGTGCTTCGACCCGAAATCCGGATCGATCAGGATAGTCGTGCCGGCATAGTCAAGTTTCAGCGTTGCGTTGCGAAGGAGTTGCAATTTCATACCGCTGGTCTCTTTCTGGTGCTGTTCCACGACATTGCATTAAGCGTTCATGCAAATCGGGAGCAAGGGGTGTGCCCGACGTCGAAGGGCTGCCAAAACTAGATGCTTTGATCAGACTCCGAGAGACTTGAGCTTGCGGTGCAGTGCGGACCGTTCCATGCCAACGAACTCGGCCGTGCGTGAGATGTTTCCGCCAAAACGATTGATCTGGGCGATCAGATATTCCTTCTCAAACCGCTCGCGTGCCTCGCGCAATGGCAGCGCCATGATGTGCTGGTCCGATTCCGTAGGTGGTTTTGGCAGTGTATCACCAATCTCGGCGGGCAGCAGATCAGCGGTAATCACCGATTCAGGATCGTCGCCCCGGGCAAGAATGATCAGGCGCTCGATATTGTTGCGCAACTGACGAATGTTGCCCGGCCATGAATGCGACTGCAGCACTGCCATGGCATCGGGGCCAATCTTTCGCGGCTTGATACCCGCCTGATCGGCGATCTGCCCCATAAAGAACTCTACAAGCGCAGGAATATCATCACGCCGGTCAGCCAATGGCGGGACGATGACCGGAACGACCGCGAGCCGATGAAACAGATCTTCGCGGAAACGTCCCTCGGCAATCATTGCCTCGAGGTTCTGTGCGGTCGAGGAAATAATACGAACATCGACCTTGATCCGCTTGGTGCCCCCGACCCGCTCGAACTGCTGATCCACCAAAACGCGAAGGATCTTGTTTTGGGTCTCTCGCGGCATATCGGCTATCTCGTTCAGGTAGAGAATGCCGCCATGCGCTTCTTCCAGGGCGCCGACCTTGCGCTCACCACCATCGGATTCGGTGCCAAATAGTTCGACTTCCATTCGTTCTGGAGTGATAGTTGCCGCGTTCAGATTGACGAACGGCCCCTTGGAACGTGTTGACAGGGCATGAATGGCACGCGCGGTGAGTTCCTTGCCTGCACCGGAAGGCCCTGTGATCATGATGCGGCTGTTGGTTGGCGCAACCCGTTCAATGGTCTGGCGGAGGTGGTTCATGGAGAGCGAACTGCCAAGAAGTTCAAAGCTTTCGCTCGAGCGCTTGCGCAAGTCGGAAACCTCGCGGCGCAGTTTCGATGTTTCCAAGGCGCGCTCGGCAATCAGGATCAAACGGTCAGCCTTGAAAGGCTTCTCGATAAAATCATAAGCACCGCGGCGAATGGCCGAAACGGCCGTTTCGATATTGCCGTGGCCAGAAATCATAACAACCGGGATCTCCGGGTGCCGCAGCTTGATCTCGTCCAGGAGCGCCAGGCCATCCAGACGGCTGCCCTGCATCCAGATGTCGAGGAAAATCAACCGGGGTATGCGGTCGTCTATCGAAGCGAGCGCGCTATCCGCGTCGGACGCTACGCGGGCCTCATAGCCTTCGTCGCTGAGAATGCCAGCCACAAGCTCACGGATGTCGACCTCATCGTCGACCACAAGAATGTCAGATGCCATACTAATTCACCTGTTTTGCCGATTTATCGGTCGCTGCTTCGACCGGCGTAACGGTCTGTGTGGTTGGGAAAGTCATGCGGATCATGGCGCCACGGCCCCCGTAAAAATCTTCCGGCGCGTCATGCAATTCGAGGTGTCCAGCGTGGTCCTCGACAATCTTTTTGACGATAGCAAGACCAAGTCCGGTACCCTTTTCGCGTGTCGTCATGTACGGCTCCAGCAGCCGCTGGCGATGTTCGCGCGGCAGGCCTTTGCCGTTATCAAGAATCTCCACCACGATCGTCGCGTCGTCCTGTCTGGATCTGACGAGAATGTGTCCGTTGGCATGAGTCTCTTTCACAATGGATTCAACGGATTCAGCTGCATTCTTGATGACATTTCCGAAAGCCTGTCCCATTAAACGACTGTCGAACTGGCCGATGAGCGGGGTACTGCCAAAATCCCGTTCGAAACGGATATCGCTGCGGCTGACTTCCACGAGAAAAGACGCCTCCCGCAATGCTTCCCGCAGGTCCATTGCCTTGATTTCGGGTTTCGGCATGCGCGCGAAGGAGGAAAATTCGTCGACCATGCGGCCTATATCACCGACCTGCCGAATGATCGTTTCGGTACATTGGTCGAAAACCTCCCGATCTTCGGTAATCACCTTGCTATAGCGGCGGCGCAGACGTTCAGCAGAAAGTTGGATCGGCGTCAGGGGATTCTTGATCTCGTGAGCGATGCGCCTTGCAACGTCAGCCCATGCGGACGAACGCTGCGCCTCCACCAGATCGGTGATGTCATCCACGGTCACAACGTACGAATGATCAATCGATTCAGCATCTTCCACGGTAATCTGGACGTTAAACGTCCGCGCGCTGCCGCGACGCGACATGGTCACCTGCTCGCGATAGACGGAGCGGCCCGTTGCATGCGCGACTTCGAAAACCAGTCCGATCTCCGGAACGAGCGCAGTCAGGTTCTTGCCGATCGCGGTTGCCGGGTCGAGCGATAGCATCGTTTCAGCAGACCGGTTGACAATGCCTATGACACCATCACCATTCACACTGATAACGCCAGCGGTCACACCCGAAAGGACCGCTTCGGAGAACCGGCGCCGCTCATCGATCTGATCCTTGGCAGCAACGAGATCACTGCGCTGCGTCCCCAACTGCCGCACCATTGTGTTGAACGTCTGCGAAAGAGAACCGATATCCCCGTCATTGCGATGTACGGGAACCGAGACATCGAGATTACCGGTTGCCACATCATCAGCAGCACCAATCAACAGCCGAATGGGGCGCACGAGCCTGTCAGCAACAGCTATGCCAGTCCAGATAGCCGATAGGAGCAGCGTCAGGGTCAGGCCGAAATAGAGCAATGCAAAAAGGATCTGTGTGGTTACCCCGTCGCCGGCGCTTGCTTGCTCGTCGGCGGTTCGTTTCTCCATCAATCGGCTCGAACTGAGAATGTCCGCATCGACGGGCCTCACCGTATACAGAAACAGACCCGGTATTTCACGCATCATGATGACCGCACTGAGGAGATTGGTTTGTTCTGGCGGAATAAGCACGGGCTTGCCGTCCGATGCAGTCTCCAATACCGACCTTGCTACTGCAGGTATGGCGATGTCGGTCTTGATGTCGGCGCGTACAGCGGTTTCACCATTTGACCTGACAAGTGATGCAGCAAGAAGCCCCCGCCCCAGCGCCTGTTGCGTGAGCAAACGGGTAAATCCGCTGCGATCGAGATTATAAAGCGTGCGCTGGCTATCGAGGTCATTGACCATTTCCAGCGTCGTGCCCTGCAAGTTGCGTGCACTTTCCTGAATGTAGGAATTGGCGAGGCTGATCGACGAATTGACGATGGTCGTACTCCGCATCTCGAACCAGCGGTCGAGGCCGAGATCGAGTGTAATGGACGCGACAATAGCGACGATCATTGCCGGCACGGCGGCGACGAGCGAAAACAGTATGATTAGACGCACATGTAGGCGCGATGCTGCTTTTCCGCGTGTCCTTGCCCGCGCGATACGGTAGGCTTCCCGTCCGATGAGCATCATCAGCGCCGCAATCAGCGCCGCATTGATGCTTGTGAGCAGCAACGTAGTCTGGCTGTCTGGGTGGATTGGCGTCATTCCGGTCAGAATCAGAAAAGTGACGCCTGTCGTGAGAAGCGCGAGGACAACCGTCGCAATTCCCGCCCTTGAATAAAACTTCTGGATGCCGCCGCTCGTCGCGCCAGCCGTCGAATTTCCAGATAGGTTGACCGAATTCGATAAAAGCATCTCTGTCGTGATTCCCACACGTGGCACTCATGCAACACATTGTGGCGGAAATGCAACGTTTTGTCGCGAAACAATGCTGATTGTCAGCACTTACCCACAATTGCCGGATCCGAATTGCGGGCCTGATCTGTCGTCAATTTCTTGTTATACCTTGCTATCGCCATTCCAAAATCGACAAAACGGCTTACGACTATCGGAAACACCGTCAATTGGCGCGTTGGCATGAGCCGCCTGCATAATGGTCCGACGTTGCCACCTCGACTTTTCTAAAGATGGAGAACTGGAGATGGAATATGTGCGTTTCGGCAACACCGGCCTCGAGGTCTCGCGTATATGTCTCGGATGCATGAGCTACGGTGAGCCTGACCGGGGCAACCATGCCTGGACGCTTTCAGAAGAAAGAAGCCGGCCATTCATCAAGCAAGCGCTGGAACTTGGCATCAATTTTTTCGACACAGCGAACGTTTATTCGGACGGCTCCAGCGAAGAAATTGTTGGCCGTGCGCTCAACGATTTCAGTACGCGCGAAGAAGTTGTCATCGCCACAAAAGTGAACAGCCGAATGCGCCAGGGACCGAATGGCGCAGGCCTTTCCCGCAAAGCCATCTTCGCGGAAATCGATGCGAGCTTGCGGCGCCTCGGCACTGACTATGTCGACCTCTACCAGATCCATCGCTTTGACTACGAAACGCCTATCGAAGAAACATTGGAAGCTCTTCATGAGGTCGTGAAATCCGGCAAGGCGAGGTATATCGGGGCATCGTCCATGTATGCCTGGCAGTTCGCTCAAATGCTTGCGACGTCTAGTCAGAGAGGGTGGACACGCTTCGTTTCCATGCAAAACTATGTGAATCTGCTCTATCGCGAGGAAGAGCGGGAAATGTTACCGCTGTGCAAGGCCGAGGGCATTGCCGTCATTCCATGGAGCCCCCTTGCCCGCGGCCGGCTTACGCGTGACTGGGAGGAAACGAGCGCTCGTTCTGAAACCGATGAATTCGGCAAAACGCTTTATGCCGGTACTGAAGATGCTGACAAGAAGGTTGTAAGTGCAGTTTCAAAAATTGCGGAGCAACGGAAACTGCCGCGCGCACAAATAGCACTTGCCTGGGTTCTGACCAAGGTTACTTCTCCTATAGTTGGCGCTACAAAAGCATCACATCTAGATGATGCTGTTGCATCTCTTCAAATAGAATTATCTGACGATGAAATTGCTGCGCTAGAAGGGCCCTATATTCCGCATCGCGTCATGGGTTTTGTTTGATAGGAAATAGTTTTGCATCCTTTGCGATAATTCCAGCCGCGAGCGCGTTTATAAAACATGCGGCTGAAATAATTTCCTCAGATGAACATCCTATAAAAAAATAATAACAGTTAAAATTACACTGTTCGTAAAGAGCTTTCCTTATCGTCCTGTCGATATATGGAGTAAAGACACACTCGGCGGACGGCAATGACGACCTACGATTTATGGATGACGAAATTCGGTGACTCGCCACCTCTAAAACAGGTCGCGATCATGGTCGGCATGGCGATTGCCGCCTCGGATTTGCTCACGGTTCTTTTCTTCCTGGTTGTCAGACTGGATCGTCTCGATGTGGCGCTCATCGTCACGACAATCATTGTCATTGTCGTGAGTGTTCCGCTCGGTGCTTTTCTCGTCGGGCTCAACTATCGTCTGAAGCAAACCGCCTCAAGACTTGATCTTGCCTTACGCAAAGATGATCTCACCGGCCTCTCGAACCGTAACGAATTCTACATGCAGTCGCAGAAACAGATCGCCTTATGCGATCCGGACAAAAGTGCCGGTGCAGTCCTTTATATCGACGCCGATCATTTCAAGTCGATCAACGACCGGTACGGCCACGCGGTTGGAGACGGAGTACTCCAGGAAATTGGAATCCTCATCCGGTCCACCATTAGCGAGTGGGATTTTGCCGCGCGGTTCGGCGGCGAGGAGTTCGCCATTTTCCTGACGGGTGCGGACCTCGGAAAGGCCGATTGGATATCGCACCGGATTCTCACAGGTGTTCGGGATATTTCCAAATACCTTCGGATAGGCGATCTCGACGTGACGGTAAGCGTCGGGATATCGATTCACCGACCTGGACAAGGCCTGGAGGAAGCGTTGGTGGCCGCTGACAAGTGCCTCTATGCGGCGAAGAACCAGGGGCGAAACCGCATAGTTCATGCCGATGATAGTCCCGCCACAATTTTCGAACCCAAGCTTCGCAAGATTTAGCGACCGGGTGGCCTTGAAAAAGAGAGGCCGCGACGTATTTGCGCTTGGCACGCTACAATGCCACCAAAGCTATTCTCATCTCATCTCCATCCGCAAGTCCGGCGATGCTTCAAGGAGTACACATATGTCATTATCCATGCACAAGATTTCCGTTCCGGCGTTTGTCCGTGGTTTCTCCGTTCTTTCGTCCTTGATCGACAAGGCTGAGGCATTCGCAGAGGAGAAGAAAATTGCTCCGGCAGTTCTCGTCAACGCACGTCTGGCGCCGGACATGCTGCCGTTCTCCGGCCAAATCCAGCGGGCTAGTGATACATCGAAGGGCGTAATCGCCCGCCTGACGTCAGTCGACGTTCCGAAATTTCCCGATGAGGAAGCGGATTTTGCCGAACTGCGCGAGCGCATCGCCAAGACAGTTGCATTTTTAGAGAGCGTCGATCCGTCAGCGCTTGATGGCACTGCGGATAAGGAAGTCACGCTGAAATTCGGCAAGATGGGAGTGACGTTGAGCGGCAAAGACTACATTCAGAAATTCGTCCTGCCGAACTTCTATTTTCATGTCACGACAGCTCAAAACATCCTGCGCCACAATGGCGTGCCTGTCGGGAAACTCGACTACCTTGGCTCATTGGGTTGACGGTCAAGCCTGAATGATTGTGGCCGGCATTTGCCGGCCACAATGATTTATATCTGTGCAGGTCAAGCGACCAGATGTTCGATCTGGTCAGGGGAAAGCTCACGCTTTCTGCCGATTTCGTCCCAGCGCTTCAGCATGGTGCGATATTTTTCAAGCTGCAGTTCCGGCCGATTGTCAGGGCTGTTGGAGATTTCCAGCGGAAACTTCAGGATGTTGCTGAGGAAGTCCGCATAAGCGAAACGCTCGTCAGGCTGGCTGGAGCCAAAGCCAACAAACGCCGTTTTACCCGGCACGTTGCTGGCCGCTCCTCCACTCGAAGTTTTGATTGCCCGAAACAACGCAAGGATATCGTCCATTTCCTGCGCTTCTTCCTTGCTCAGCGTCGTCGTTGAAATTCCGAGATCCTCATAAAGACTCTCGAAACCCTTCTCCACGACTTCCTGATGCCGCGAGTAGAGGCTTGATTTCTGAGGATCAAGCTTCTTCAAGATTTCGTATTGATTGAACAACATCAATCGCTCTGCAAAACTGAACACCATGCACCTCCGTGTGATCGAATGGCAATTCGGCACGTTACCGGTTGCGTTAATTCACGAGATTTCTGGTGATTACTCTACGCATACTTACCTTAAAAAGGCTCTGTCGCAGTAGTTACAATTTTATCTTCTGCTGATATTGTTCGAACTGGTGAATCATTTGATAATACCTAATGATTTCTTAAAAGGCAAATACCCACCTAGTCAGCGTTCACTTTTGGCGCTCTTGTAGATGTTGACACCCAGTTCGCGGATTTTCTTGCGCAATGTATTGCGATTGAGTCCCAGCAATTCGGCAGCCTTGATCTGGTTACCATGCGTCGCCGTCAGGCAAGAAAGGATAAGTGGATATTCCATCTCCTCCAGTACGCGCTGATAAAGACCGACGGGTGGCAGGTCGTCTCCATAGGAAAGGAAGTAGCGCTGCATGTTCAGTTCGACCGCCTGGCCGATAGTGAGATCCTGGTCCGCCATCGAATTCGACGATGGCTCGGTTGGCCGCAGGTCGGCCTTGAGTTCCGCTTCGATGACGTCCGCATTGATCTCTTCCTGGGGGTAGAGAGCCGCAAGACGGCGGACGAGGTTTTCCAATTCGCGCACGTTGCCTGCCCAGGGGTAACGCCGCATAAGATCGAGGCCATCGGCCATGATACGTTTTTCAGGCAGACCGTCTTTCGCCGCCATCTTGAAGAAGTGTCGCACGAGATCCGGAATATCTTCACCGCGTTCGCGCAAAGGCGGCAGGCGCAGTGGCACCACATTGAGACGATAGTACAAATCTTCGCGGAAAAGGCCCTGGTTGATGAGGGTGCGCAAATCCTTGTTGGTGGCAGCAACAATGCGCACGTCGGTTTTGATCGGCGTGCGCCCGCCGACGGTCATATATTCGCCCTGCTGTAACACGCGCAAAAGCCGCGTTTGCGCTTCCATCGGCATATCGCCGATTTCGTCGAGGAACAAGGTACCACCGTCCGCCTGTTCGAAGCGTCCGCTCGACCGGTTCTGCGCGCCAGTGAAAGCCCCGCGCTCATGACCGAACAATTCGGACTCGATGAGATCCCGCGGAATCGCGGCCATATTGATGGCGACAAACGGACCTTTGCGCCGGCGGCCATATTCATGCAGAGCTTTCGCCACCAGCTCCTTGCCAGTACCCGACTCACCGGAGATCATCACCGTCAGATCGGTCTGCATCATGCGCGCCAATACCCGATAGATATCCTGCATCGCTGGCGAGCGGCCGACCAGTGGCATTGTATCGGGTTGTTCGTCCGCAACCCATTTTTCCGGCTTTTTCTTCGGTTCTGAAAGTGCCCGTCCGACGATGCTGACCAGCTCCGTCAGATCGAACGGTTTCGGTAAATACTCGTAGGCCCCCGCCTCAGAGGCACGAATGGCGGTCATGAAGGTGTTCTGCGCACTCATAACGATGACGGGCAGATCGGGCCGCGATTTTTTGATACGCGGCAGAAGATCGAACGCGTTTTCATCCGGCATCACTACGTCGGTGATCACGAGATCGCCATCGCCCGCCGATATCCAGCGCCACAAGGTAGCTGCATTGGACGTTATACGGACGTCGTAGCCAGCACGGGAAAGCGCCTGATTGAGGACCGTTCTGATCGCTGCGTCGTCATCTGCGACGAGAATACTGCCCAAACTCATAATCAGGACCCTGCTTTCTTCGTATATGGACTGTTGTCTGCACGATCGTCATCAAGCGGACCGCTCTGCCACGCAGGCATGAGAATTCTGAAGGTCGTCTTGCGCGGCACTGAATCGCATTCGATGACGCCGCCATGATCACCGACGATCTTGGCGACCAGAGCGAGGCCAAGCCCGGAACCATTAGGCTTAGTGGTTATGAACGGATCGAACAGATGCGGCATGATATCAGGCGTCACACCCGCACCCGTGTCCGAAACGCAAAATTCGAGCGGCAGCGACACCCGGGTACGCATACCCGGCACCGACAGGCGGATACCTGGACGGAACGCGGTTGAGAGCGTGATTTCTCCTGGCTCGTTGGCGCCGATGGATTCGGCTGCATTTTTTACGAGATTGAGGAAAACCTGAACAAGCTGATCGCGATTTGCGAACACATAAGGCAGCGACGGGTCATAGTCTTCGTGAAACTTGATATGGCTGGCAAATCCATTCTTGGCGATGGCTTTGACGTGATCGAGCACCACGTGAATATTCACCGCTTCCCGTTCTATCGGCCGTTCGTCGGAAAAAACTTCCATACGATCGACGAGTGACACGATCCGGTCGGTCTCATCGGTGATCAATCGGGTCAGCGCCCGGTCATCGTCGGAAAGACCGGTCTCAAGCAATTGCGCGGCTCCCCTGATCCCAGAAAGCGGGTTCTTGATCTCGTGCGCCAGCATGGACGCGAGGCCGGTAACCGAGCGCGCCGCGCCGCGATGCGTCATCTGCCGATCAAGTTTTTCTGCCATCGAGCGCTCCTTGAAAAGGATGACGATCGAACCCGGCGATTCACTGACGGGAGTGACATAAAGATCGACAATCCGGTCCTGGCCGAGCCGTGGTGACGAGACGTCGACACGATATTCGTTGACCGGTGACGGGTTTTCGCGCACTTGCTTGACCAGCGCCAGCAGTGGGCTGCCGAACGGTAGCAACATATCGAGCGTGTTACGGCTCAAAATGTTGGCGCTTGAGCGGAAGAATGCTTCAGCATCGGCGTTGGCATAGGAAATGTAGCCTGCATCGTCGAGCATGATAACCGGGTGCCGGATCGAATTCAGGACGACGCCCGCCAACCGGTCTCCCAGCATAGATTTATCCGATGCTGTCATCAGGCCACCTTCCTCATTTCTTCTGTATTTGTGAGCGCAGCGTGGAGGCGTCGTGCAACGTGTTGGGGATTGGTTTCGGTCATGATCGACGCGCGGACAGCGGGCTCTACATCGAATCCGTGTTTCTCGAGATACCAGCCAAGGTGTTTGCGTGCATGCCGAATACCCGTGGCTTCGCCGTAATGCGAGAGCATCGCTTCGTAATGCGCGACTGCATAATCGGCGATCATGTGGCTGGCATCTGGTTCGTTTCCGTGAACGATCGTTCCTGGTAGCCAAGGTTGACCGTAGGATCCGCGCCCTACCATGACCGCATCTGCACCCGAGGCTGCAAGAATAGCCATCGCATCGTCACGGTTAAGAACATCGCCATTAGCCACGAGAGGGATCGAAATGGCGTCCTTGACAGCGCGAATAGCGTGCCAATCAGCTTTGCCTTCGTAGAACTGGCAGCGCGTGCGGCCATGCACGGTGATCATCTTGATACCGGCCTGCTCTGCACGCGCAGCTAGCTCCGGCGCATTGATACTGGTGTCATCCCAGCCAAGCCGCATTTTCAAGGTAACTGGCACGCGCACAGCACCGATAGTTGCGTCTATCAGTGTCAATGCATGATCGAGATCGCGCATGAGTGCCGAACCCGACAAGCCGCCGGTTACCTTTTTGGCCGGGCAGCCCATGTTGATATCGACGATATGGGCACCCTCGCCTTCGGCGATCCGCGCTGCTTCAGCCATCCATCGCGTTTCACGGCCTGCGATCTGCACAACGTGCGTGCCCAATCCATCGCCCCTGAGGCGCAACAGGTTGCCGCGTTCGCGCGTGCAAAGCTCTGCACTGGCAACCATTTCCGATACGACCATGCCGGCTCCCGCCTGCCACGCCAACTGGCGGAACGGCAGGTCAGAGACGCCGGACATCGGCGCCAGAAACACGCGGTTTCGCACAAGTACTCCGCCAACATCCAGTGGTTGATCCAATTCGATCACGCGATTCTGCCTGTTTCGTATGCAATTTCGTAATAGCCTATCCTTTAGACACGTCCGTGCCTCTTCGCAAGGCATTGCGTACAGTGAATGGCCGGATTTCGATCCGTTTCCTTGCTAAAGTACTGGTCTTTCCGTTTGGCAAAGGGTAACGCAGTCTGCATCGAACGGAGAGAAGCGTGCCGGGGAAGTCTGACAATAAGGAAATGCGGGTAGCTGCGGTCATCGTAGCGGCCGGGCGCGGTGAACGCGCAGGCCAAAGCGTTGAAGGACCAAAGCAATATCGCAAGATCGGCGGCGAAGCCGTTCTGGCGCACACGATGCGCGCATTTCTCGATTGCCCGTTGATCGACCATGTCGTTGTGGTAATCCACAAGGAAGACAATGCGCTGTTTGCCCTCGCTCTTGGCGATCATGCCGCAAGGGTTACGGCGGTAACAGGTGGACCAACCCGCCAGGAGTCGACACGTCTTGGGCTTCTTGCACTTAAGGAGAAAACACCGGATCACGTGTTGATACACGACGGTGTTCGCCCCTTTATTTCGGCAGATCTGCTGGAGCGGGTCATTTTCAATCTCACCCCGCATATCGGGGTCCTGCCGGTCCTTGCCGTGTCGGATACGTTGAAAGCAGCCGGATCTGACGCGATGGTCAGCGCAACGGTTCCGCGCGCAGGCCTTTATGCGGCGCAGACTCCACAAGCATTTCCCTATTTGCCGATCCTCGATGCGCATAACGCAGCATTTACAGCCGGCCGATCCGATTTCACCGACGATTCAGCGATCGCGGAATGGCATGGCCTGCCGGTGCGGATCGTTGAAGGATCGGCTGACAACACGAAATTGACTTGGGCAAAGGATATCGAAATGGCCGATGATCGTCTGTCGCAAAAGTATTCCGCATATCCGGACGTGCGCACCGGGAACGGTTACGATGTGCATGCTTTCGAGCCAGGCAATGGTGTAGTGCTCGCCGGCGTGTTCATCGAACATGATCAAAAGCTCTCCGGGCATTCGGATGCCGACGTAGCCCTGCACGCGCTGACCGACGCCCTGCTTGCAACACGCGGTGCGGGTGACATCGGCACACATTTTCCGCCGTCCGATCCGCAGTGGAAGGGCGCCGCCTCGCATATCTTCGTGGAGCATGCGGTAAAAATCGTCAGGGAAGCCGGCGGCAGGATTGCCAATGCCGATGTCACACTCATCTGCGAGGCGCCGAAAGTAGGGCCACACCGCGAGGCGATGACCGCAGCATTGTCAAAAATGCTGGGAATTTCCACAGATCGCGTTTCCATCAAGGCCACCACCAACGAGAAGCTCGGTTTTATCGGCCGCAAGGAAGGCATTGCAGCCATTGCGACCGCATCTGTCATTTACCCGGGAGGTCTGCCGGAATGAGCGGGCTAATCGCAGAAGCCAAGGCCATTGCGGTCCTCGAAGCCTGCCGTCGCCACGGCATTCTGCTGGCCACGGCTGAATCCTGCACCGGTGGTTTGATCGCAGCGTCGCTGACAGATATCGGTGGCTCCTCCGATGTCGTGGATCGTGGTTTCGTCACCTATTCCAACGAAGCCAAGCGCGAGATGATTGGCGTTCCGGATGAATTGATCGCCAAATATGGCGCGGTATCTGAGGAAGTCGCTTTGGCTATGGCCTCGGGCGCCCTCGCCCATTCAAACGCCGGAATTGCGGTTTCGGTAACAGGTATCGCTGGACCGGGGGGCGGTTCGGAAACCAAGCCCGTCGGACTGGTCTGGTTTGCCGTGGCGTTGAAAGACAGGCAGCCGATCGGGACACGCCGCCTGTTCGCGGATCACGGTCGTGCATCAATCCGCGATTCAGCCGTCAATACTGCGCTTGATCTGGTTTTACAGGCACTGTCGTAACAGTCTCTGTTACGCCGATGGCAATAACAGCATCAAAGCGCCTATTGCAGCAACCACAACGCCCGGCCAATTCGCTTTCAAGCCAAGAAACCGCAAACCGCGATGACGCGGCTCAAGGCCGACTGATTCATTATTGGACGAATGAGGTTCGCTCATCCTGCCCCGATAGACTGTCGCGCCTGCCATGTACAAAAGCCCGCAAACAACAAACAGCGCGCCGATGAATTTGGTTGTCAACATCACAACCTCCTTGCGGATGGTAACGGATGGCACCCGCTTTCGTTCCGGCGCAGCAGCTTGACTAAGCCATGGGGGAAGGTCCCATGCCATAAATCGCGTCGGCTCGTTTTTCAAAAGCTTCGGTGAATTTCCTGAAGGCAATGTCGAACATCGACCCCATGAGAAAGCCGAGCGTGCGGCTCTTGAATTCGTAATCGATATAGAATTTCACTGCTGAATGTTCCGGATTCTCATCCGGGATGAACTGCCAGCGGTTATCGAGATAGCGGAATGGCCCGTCTATATATTTGGTGATGATGACTTTCTCCTCCGGCTTCAAAAGGACCTGGCTGGTGAAGGTCTCGCGGATCAGCTTATAGCCAACAGTCATGTCGGCGATCAGCAGGGTCTTGCCATGGCTTTCCTTGCGTGAACGCACCTTCAGACTCTCGCACATCGGCAGAAATTGCGGATAAGTCTCAATATCGGCGACCAGATCAAACATCTGTTCGGCGCGATGCTTCACATGGCGGGTCGTTTCAAATTTCGGCATCGGTCACGCGCGGTTTGCGTGCAGCGCCTCGCGTGCAGCCTTCAGCCTGGCGAAATCTTCACCGGCATGATGCGATGAACGTGTTAGTGGGCTCGACGCAACCACCAGGAAGCCCTTGGTTTTGGCAATCGTTGCATAGGATTTGAATTCGTCCGGCGTTACATAGTTCAGCACGGCGTGATGCTTGCGCGTTGGCTGCAGATACTGGCCGATCGTCATGAAATCCACATCCGCCGAACGCAGATCATCCATCAGTTGCAGCACTTCGTTCCGCTCTTCTCCAAGCCCAACCATAATGCCGGATTTTGTAAAGATCGTCGGATCAAGTTCCTTCACCCGCTGCAACAGGCGGATCGAGTGGAAGTACCGCGCCCCCGGACGAACTTTGAGATAATTGGATGGAACGGTCTCTAGGTTGTGGTTGAAGACGTCAGGACGGGCCGCCACGACAATTTCCAATGCGCCTTCCTTGCGCAGGAAATCCGGCGTCAGAATCTCGATTGTAGTGCCGGGCGAAATACGGCGGATGGCATGGATCACATCGGCAAAATGTTGAGCGCCACCGTCGGCAAGATCATCACGATCGACCGAGGTGATGACCACATGCTGCAAGCCCATCTTCAAAACGGCCTTGCCGACATTCTCGGGTTCGTTCGGATCAAGTGCGGTTGGCAGACCCGTCGCGACGTTGCAGAACGCACATGCACGGGTGCAGATCTCGCCCATGATCATAAATGTTGCGTGCTTCTTGTCCCAGCACTCGCCGATATTGGGGCAACCGGCCTCTTCGCACACCGTGACGAGATTGTGCGAGCGCACGATATCGCGTGTTTCCGAATAGCCTTTCGACACGGGAGCCTTGACTCTGATCCAGCCGGGTTTCTTGAGAATCTCCGAATCCGGACGATGCGCCTTTTCGGGATGCCGAAGGCGCCGCTTTTGATCGATCGTGTCGAGTACCGTTACCATCAAATTATCCTAGACTAGCTTGCGGGCCTGGCTTTGCCGAAAACCCACAGGATGAGAATTGCGCCAACTGTCGCAACGATCAGGTTTCCAAAAAAGCCGTAGAAATTGAAATCCAGCAGACCTGCCAGCGTGCCGCCAACGAAAGAGCCGGCAATGCCGACAAGGATATTGGTCAAAAGGCCATGATTACGGTTCGTTGCCTTTTCTGCGATATACCCGGCGAGGAAGCCGATAAGCAGCATTCCAAAGAAACCGACACCGGGCATGCCCATAATACCAACTGGCTGATCCATATGCTTCTCTCCCCTCGTTAGCGCCCTGATGCAATGGCAATTGCGCGCAACACCAAGGCCCATATAGCACCGAAAAGAAAACCACCCAACCCGCAAGCAAAGGTAACAATCCAGACACCAAGCCAACCGCCGATTGCCGTTCCATTGATGGATATGGTGTTACCTGAAACCAGACTCAAGGCGGACGGCACAAACCCGAGCCCAAGGCCGATCAAGGTCGACCATTTGAGAATCGCCCATGAAAGGTTGATCCAGGGTCTGCTATCCTTGATGGTGACCAAAGGCCAAGTTTCCTTCGTTGTTTACGCGTTTAACACACGACCATAGGCATCCAGCACGCTTTCCTTCATCATTTCTGACAAAGTCGGATGCGGGAAGACAGTGTGCATCAGTTCCTCTTCGGTCGTTTCGAGGTTCATGGCGACGACGAAGCCCTGGATGAGTTCCGTGACTTCCGCACCGACCATGTGAGCGCCGATCAGCTGACCTGTCTTCTTGTCGAAGATCGTCTTCACCAGACCTTGATCTTCACCAAGCGCAATCGCCTTGCCGTTGGCAGCAAACGGGAAACGCCCGACGCGAATCTCGCGGCCATTTTCCTTGGCCTTCGCTTCAGTGAGGCCAACGGACGCAACCTGTGGCTGGCAATAGGTGCAGCCTGGAATCTTGTCCTTCTCGATGGGATGAACGCCCGGGAAGTTTGCAATCTTCTCGATACAGATCACACCTTCATGCTCAGCCTTATGCGCCAGCATCGGTGGTCCGGCAACATCGCCAATGGCATAGACGCCGGGCACGTTGGTTTTGCCGTAACCGTCGATGACGACGCAACCACGATCGGTCTTTACGCCCAAAGCCTCGAGCCCGAGATTTTCGATATTACCCTGAACACCAACCGCCGAAATCAGTCGGTCCGCAGTGATCTTCTCTACCTTGCCGTCCTTGGTCTCGACATGCGCGGTGATTGAATTTGCGGCTTTATCGACCTTCGTCACCTTGGCGTCGGTAATGATTTTCATACCCTGCTTTTCGAACTGCTTGCGAGCGATCCCGGAGATTTCGGCGTCCTCTACAGGCATCACATTTGACAGGAGTTCGACGACAGTCACCTCTGCACCCATGGAATGGTAGAACGACGCGAATTCGATTCCGATCGCACCAGATCCCATGACCACGAGTGATTTCGGCATTTCCGGCGGCACCATGGCTTCGAAATAGGTCCAGATCAGCTTGCCGTCCGGCTCGATACCCGGCAGTGCGCGCGGGCGGGCACCAGTGGCGAGAATGATATGCTTAGCCGAGTAAGTACCTTCGCCAAGAGTATTCTTCGGCAGTGGCGGTTGTGGCTCCATCGGCTTTTTCGAGGTCTTGGAGACAACGATCTCGCCGAGCTTGGTTAGCTTGGCCTCTCCCCAGATCACATCGACCTTGTTCTTCTTCATCAGGAATCCGACGCCGGCATTGAGCCGGCCCGAAACACCGCGTGAACGCTGAACGACTGCTTTGACGTCCGCGGAAATCTTTCCCTCGATGGTCAATCCATAATCCTTGGCATGCTGGCCATAGTGAAAAATCTCCGCCGAGCGCAACAAGGCTTTGGTCGGGATACAACCCCAGTTCAGGCAGATGCCGCCAAGATGTTCACGCTCGACGATCGCGGTCTTGAAACCAAGCTGTGCGGAGCGGATGGCGGTAACGTAGCCGCCCGGGCCCGAACCAATGATGATCACGTCGTAATTATTGGCCAAGACCTTGGTCCTCCTACTTAAAGCTCGAGTATATCTCGAACGATGGGTGCAATGGCTTTACCGATTGCCCGTGTATTCTCTGCATCAAGGTGTACGCCATCCAACTGCGATGTTCTGGCGACCGAGCCCGCATCGAAAAACGCACAATCGGCAAGTTCAGCGGCATTCTTGTAAAAGGCAGCGAGCAGGCGTGACTGTTCGATGCCCTGTTCGAAAGTTCGTTGAAAATCCAGCTCGTCAATCGGCGTAAGCGCCGGCGGTGACATGATCAGAATCTGCGGCGCCTTTGCGTTCATTTGATACGGCGCCGTGCGGACGATCTCGATCAAGCGCTGCACGCCCCGCTTGGTCCCTTGTGCATTGCCGCAAATGAAATTCTTCATGTCATTGCTGCCGAGCATGATGATCACGAGATCGAGCGGAAAATGCGCGCCGAGTACTGTGGTCAGCGTCTTGGCGCCGTTGCGCTCGAAACCGGACAAATGATCGTCGTAGGCGGTCGTGCGGCCATTCAAACCATCGGTAACGACATGAACCCGATTCCCGAGTTCAGTTTGAAGGACCTCCGGCCAGCGATCCTTGAGCGCATGGCGACCCGATCCATCGGGAATGTATCCCCAGGTCAGCGAGTCGCCATAGCAAAGGACCGTTTTCATGGTGCCCCTCAGACCAGCATGCCCATCGGGTTTTCAATGTGACGTTTGAACGCCTGCGCAAGCTCTGCACCCAAGGCGCCGTCAACCGCACGGTGATCCGTCGACAGCGTCACGGACATAACGGTCGCAACCTTGATCTCGCCCTTCTTGACTACCGCCCGCTCCTCGCCGGCGCCGATGGCAAGAATGGTTGCGTGCGGTGGGTTGATGATCGCCGCGAAATCCCTGACGCCAAACATGCCGAGATTGGAAACCGCCGTCGTTCCACCCTGATATTCCTCGGGCTTCAGCTTGCGGTCGCGAGCACGCTTGGCAAGATCCTTCATCTCATTTGAAATGGCGGAAAGCGTCTTTTCTTCAGCCTTGCGGATGATCGGCGTGATCAGGCCACCGGGAATGGAGACAGCGACGCCAACATCCGAATGCTTGTGCTTGACCATGTTGGCTTCCGTCCAGGAGACATTCGCCTCAGGAACATCGCGCAGCGCCAACGCCATCGCCTTGATGATCATGTCGTTGACGGAGAGCTTGTAAGCTGGAACATCGCCCTTTTCCGTCTTGCGCATGGGCGAAGCGGCATTGATCTGCGCGCGAAGAGCCAAAAGCGCATCGAGCTCACAATCCACCGTCAGATAGAAATGTGGAACGGTCGACTTGGCTTCGAGCAGGCGCTTGGCAATGGTCTTGCGCATGCCGTCATGCGGTACGAGCTCGTAAGAGCCTTGCTCGAACAGTTTGAGCACTGCATCGTCAGACATGGGCTTCGGTGCAGCTGGCACTGCAGCGGATGGCGCGGCTCCCGCAACGGGAGCAGCCTTGGCGCCACCACCGGAAATCGCCGCCTCGACGTCCTTCTTGATCACTCGGCCATGCGGGCCTGAACCTGTCACGGCGCCGAGATCAATACCTGCATCCTTGGCAATCCGCCGCGCAAGCGGCGAGGAAAATGGACGATCGCCGGTTTTGGCAGGTGCAGACGTTGCTGCCGGTGATGGAGCAGCGGCCACCTGCGGTGCTTCAGCCTTCGGGGCTTCAGGTGCAGCATCAGCCTTCTTCTCTTCTTTCGGTGCATCCGCTTTGGCTGGTGCCGCCACGTCGCCACCACCTTTGGCAGCTGCCGCGACGTCCTCGCCCTCGCCCGCCAGAATGGCGATCAGTGCGTTGACCTTGACGCCTTCTGTACCGGCAGGGACAACGATCTTGGCTACAGTGCCTTCGTCAACCGCTTCGACTTCCATCGTCGCCTTGTCGGTCTCGATTTCGGCGATGACATCACCGGACGTGACCTTATCGCCTTCCTTGACCAGCCATTTGGCAAGATTGCCCTCTTCCATCGTAGGAGAAAGCGCCGGCATGGTGATATTTATCGGCATATCGGGTTCCTCCCCTTAGGCGGTGTAGGTCACAGCTTTGACGGCGTCGATGATTTCCTGAACATTTGGCAAAGCCAGCTTTTCAAGGTTGGCCGCATAAGGCATGGGCACATCCTTGCCGGCGATTGTCAGGATCGGTGCATCGAGATAATCGAAGGCCTGCTGCATGACGCGGGTTGCGATTTCCGTTCCAACCGAAGACTGCGGGTAACCCTCTTCAATCGTGACACAGCGTCCCGTCTTCTTTACCGATTCAATGACTGTTGGAATGTCCATCGGCCGGATCGTCCGCAAATCGATGATTTCCGCGTCGATTCCCATCTTCGCAAGCTCGGCTTCCGCCTTCACCGTGTAATTCATGCCGATGCCGAAAGAAACGAGCGTTACGTCCTTGCCCTTCTTGTGAATACGGGCCTTGCCGATCGGGAGAACGAAATCGTCAAGCTTCGGCACATCGAACGAGTGACCGTAAAGTATTTCATTTTCGAGGAAGATCACCGGATTCGGATCGCGGATGGCAGCCTTGAGCAGGCCCTTTGCATCGGCGGCCGAATAAGGCATCACGACCTTCAGACCAGGAATATGGCTGTACCAGGCGGCGTAGCACTGCGAGTGCTGGGCAGCGACACGGGCGGCAGCGCCGCTTGGACCACGGAACACCATCGGCGCGCCCATCTGGCCGCCAGACATATAAAGTGTCTTTGCCGCGGAATTGATGATCTGGTCGATCGCCTGCATGGCGAAGTTGAAAGTCATGAACTCGACGATCGGACGCAGACCAGTCATCGCGGCACCAACACCGACGCCGGCAAAGCCGTGTTCTGTGATTGGCGTATCAACAACGCGGCGCGGACCGAACTCGTCAAGCAAGCCCTGCGTGATCTTGTAGGCGCCCTGATATTCGGCGACTTCCTCACCCATGATGAAGACATTGGAGTCGCGGCGCATTTCCTCCGCCATCGCGTCGCGCAGCGCTTCGCGAACAGTGGTGGACACCATCTCCGTGCCCTCGGGGATATCCGGGTCAGCTGCCACTTCGGCCTTAGGCGCTGCAGGAACGGATGCAGCCGGCTTTTCCGCCGCTGCTTCCTGTTTTGGCGCTTCTTCCGCCTTAGCAGGCGCTTCCGCACTAGCCGCCTTCGGTGCGCTCGCGGCATCGGCGCTTTCGCCGTCAGCCAGCAAAACGGCAATCACCGCATTGACTTTTACGTTGTCAGTGCCTTCTGGAACGAGGATCTTGCCAAGCGTTCCTTCATCGACAGCCTCGACTTCCATCGTCGCCTTGTCGGTCTCGATCTCAGCGAGCACATCACCGGAAGTGACCTTGTCGCCTTCTTTTTTCAGCCATTTCGACAGTTTGCCCTCTTCCATAGTCGGCGAGAGCGCGGGCATCAGAATTTCTACAGGCATGATAGCGCCTCCCTTAGAGCAGAATGTCAGTGTAAAGCTCGGATGGATCCGGCTCCGGATCGGACTGGGCGAAATCGGCGGCATCAGCCACGATATCGCGCACCTCCTTGTCGATCTTCTTCAGGTCATCCTCAGTGGACCATCCGTTTTCGATCAACCGGTGCTTCACTTGCTCTATAGGATCATGGTCGGAGCGCATTTTCTGCACTTCGTCCTTGGAACGGTATTTGGCCGGATCCGACATGGAATGGCCGCGATACCGGTACGTCTGCATTTCAAGAATCATCGGCCCCTTGCCGGAACGTGCCCAGGCTGCGGCCTCTTCACCTGCGGCATTGACCGCTCGTACATCCATGCCGTCGACCTGGATACCGGGAATATTGAATGAGATACCGCGCTTGGAAAAATCCGTCTCGGCGGAAGCGCGCGAAACCGATGTGCCCATCGCGTAACGATTGTTCTCGATGATATAGATAACCGGCAGCTTCCACAGCGAAGCCATATTGAAGCTTTCGTAAACCTGGCCCTGATTGGCAGCACCATCGCCAAAGTAAGCCAGCGAAACATTGCCGTTATCACGATAGCGATTGGCGAAGGCGAGACCGGTCCCGAGCGAAACCTGCGCACCGACGATGCCATGACCGCCGTAGAAGTGCTTCTCCTTGGAGAACATGTGCATTGAGCCGCCCTTCCCCTTGGAAAGGCCGCCGCGCCGTCCTGTCAACTCCGCCATGACACCGCGCGGGCTCATGCCGCAAGCCAGCATGTGGCCATGGTCGCGATAGCCGGTAATAACCTGATCACCTTCCTTCAGCGACATCTGCATGCCGGTGACGACGGCTTCCTGACCGATGTAGAGATGGCAGAAACCACCGATGAAACCCATACCGTAGAGCTGACCGGCCTTTTCTTCAAAGCGGCGGATCAGCAGCATGTGCCGGTAGGCTTCTAATTCTTGTTCCTTGGTAAACTGGATTGGTTTTGGTGCTTTAATAGCGGAGGTCTGCGCAGAACGCGCAGGGCTTTTTTTCGCCCTCGTGGCCATATCTCACTCCCTGTGAATTGGTCGCACGAGAATAGCAGCAGGGGCGGAACTTACAATATGCAGAATCGAATAAGTGCTATGCAAATAAGGTGTTCAAAACACAGAGAAAAAAGGCGATTAACCCAAATTCAGTTAATAGCCAAATCGCCGGAGCCACGCATTATAGTGACTTCGTCCGGCCGAGATACATTCAACCCTTTGCGGGCTTGTTCGTCTAGCATATCCTTCTCGATCGTACCATCATGCATAAGTTGAACCTGGCGTTCAAGCTCGGATCGCGTTGCCTTGACCGCGTCGAGTTGCGCCTGCAGCAACTGGGTCTGCTCTTGCAGCTTGATAGTCGAATAGAGTCCGTATTCGCCATGGTATGCGTGAAAACCGAAATAGGCGAAAAACAGAGTGGAGAGCAAGGGAACGATCAACCGCCCCCGCTTTGTTTTTTTTCGCTGTTTTGTCCACATTTGCATAGAACCGCAAAACCCAAGGAATCAGACTCAATCGCCCGATTTTCACCAGTCCATAAGACAATGTTTTGCTTAACAGGCGATTACCAACAGCGCGGGGCAGAACGAAAATGGCGGGCATTACGCCCGCCATCATGCTCTGTAGTCAACAGTTATGATCAGGCGCTGCGGAAGATGCCGCGCCCTGCATAGCTTGACTGCGGTCCGAGCTCCTCTTCGATACGAATGAGCTGGTTGTACTTTGCGACCCGGTCTGAACGGGCGAGCGAGCCGGTCTTGATCTGTCCGCAATTGGTTGCGACGGCGAGATCTGCGATGGTCGTATCTTCGGTTTCTCCCGAGCGATGCGACATGACCGCGGTGTAGGCAGCGCGATGTGCCGTATCGACGGCGTCGAAGGTTTCGGAAAGTGTGCCGATCTGGTTGACCTTGACGAGGATCGAGTTCGCGACGCCCATCTTGATGCCATCGCGCAGGCGGGCGGAGTTGGTGACGAACAAATCATCGCCAACGAGCTGGCACTTGTTACCAACGAGCTCTGTCAGGTATTTCCAGCCATCCCAATCGTCTTCAGCCATGCCGTCTTCGATGGTGATGATCGGATAATCGCCGACAAGCTTGGCTAGGTATTTGGCCTGAGTCTTCGGATCGCGCGATTTCTTCTCGCCCTCATAGACGTAGTTATCGTCCTTGAAGAATTCGGTCGAGGCGCAATCAAGCCCAAGCGCGATTTCTTCACCGGGTTTGAAACCCGCTTTCTCAATGGACTCCATAATGAAATCCAGAGCATGTTGCGCCGTCTTCAGGTTCGGTGCGAAACCACCCTCGTCGCCGACATTGGTGTTGTGTCCCGCATCCTTCAGGCGCTTCTTCAATGTATGAAACACTTCCGAACCATAACGAACCGCCTCGGCAAAGGTAGACGCGCCGACCGGCAGGATCATGAATTCCTGAAAATCGATCGGATTGTCGGCATGAGCACCGCCGTTGATGATGTTCATCATCGGCACAGGCAATACGTGGGCGCTCGGACCGCCGAGATAGCGATAGAGCGGCAGGCCTGACGCTTCAGCCGCGGCTTTGGCAACGGCAAGGGATACGCCAAGAATCGCGTTAGCCCCGAGACGGCTCTTGTTCGGCGTGCCGTCGAGGTCGATCATCGTCTGATCGATGTGGATCTGGTTTTCCGCTTCCATGCCGCCGATAGCATCGAACAACTCACCATTGACTGCGTCGACAGCCTTTTCAACACCCTTGCCGAGATAGCGTGTGCCACCGTCGCGCAATTCGACTGCTTCGTGCGCGCCGGTCGAGGCACCTGAGGGGACGGCTGCGCGGCCCATGGAACCGTCTTCGAGAACGACATCGACCTCAACAGTCGGGTTCCCGCGGCTGTCCAGAATCTCGCGGCCAATAATATCGACGATAGCAGTCATGGAGTATTCCCTTTCAATGAGCATTGAGCCTTGGGCTGGCCACTGAATAGCGAATGAACATGACAAGGAAAATCCCCACGAAGACGAATTGTGGATCAAAACAGAACAAAGGCCGTCAAAGACGGCCTCAATCGATGATGTAGCGCCTGTTAAGCCGCTACGTCATCGTAATACGAGAATGATCTGTCGCGGACCTGCAGACCGTCATTCTCTGTCAGTTCGGTTATGCCATGAGCCGGTGCTTGCTCCAGCTGTTCCTTGGTGAATGGCACAACATACCCGCCCGTTGCTTCATCGAAGTCGAGAAGCTTCCACGGCACGGCATGATATTTCTCGCCAATTCCAAGAAAGCCGCCAAAACCGACGACCGCGAACATGATACCGTCCGTGGTTTTATCGAGCATGACGTCTTCAATTTCACCGATCTTGTCACCGCTGCTATTGTACACGTTGGTACCAATAACCCGCGAAGCGCGAATAGCTTTCGTATGTCCTGAGCTGGTTGGCATTTGCTCTTCTCCTCTTTTGCTTGCCTATGAGGATAATGAGCAAGGCGCATCACGGTTGCATCAAAACTTAATTTTCTGCGAAGGAACTTTTAGGTCGTAGGCTCAAGCCTTCTTAGCAATCCGGTCGAATTCCAGAAGCTTTTCGAGAAGCCGCGGCATTTGGTCGAGTGGCACCATATTCGGGCCGTCCGACGGCGCATTGTCCGGGTCCTGATGCGTTTCGATGAATACACCTGCAACACCGACAGCCACAGCGGCGCGCGCCAGCGTTTCGACAAACTCGCGCTGACCGCCTGTTGAGCCACCCTGCCCGCCCGGCTGCTGCACCGAATGGGTCGCATCGAAAATTACCGGGGCCCCGAAACCTGCCATGATAGGCAGAGACCGCATGTCTGAAACGAGCGTGTTGTAGCCAAAGGAAGCGCCCCGCTCAGTGACCATCACGTTTGGATTGCCGCTTTCCGTAACCTTGGCGATGACATTCTTCATATCCCATGGCGCGAGGAACTGGCCTTTCTTGATGTTGACGATCTTGCCGGTTCTGGCAGCCGCGATCAAAAGATCGGTCTGCCGGCAAAGGAAAGCCGGTATTTGCAGCACATCAACCACTTGGCCCAGGATAATACATTGCTCTTCCGTATGGACGTCAGTCAGCGTCGGCAGGCCGAGCTCATTACGGATATCGGCGAATACCGGCAGGGAGTTCTCCAGTCCGAATCCACGCTTCCCGGTCAAGGAGGTCCGGTTCGCTTTGTCGAAGCTCGACTTGTAGACAAGGCCGATCCCGAGTTTTCCTGTCAGTTCCTTCAGCGCACCGGCCATGTCGAATGCATGCTGGCGGCTTTCCATCTGGCAAGGCCCCGCGATGAGAGACAACTGGCCAGTGTTGGAAAATGCAACATTGCCGGCGGAAACCGTGGAATTCAGGGACATCAGGAAGCCTCAAATGCGATGGCAGCGCCCTGCCCTGGTGCCTTGTGCACAATCAGGCGGGAGCCGCGCTTTTCGAAAGGAATATCGTTGCTGGTGAGCAATGTTTCAACCGCAGGGAGATCACGCACTGCCAGCACGAAGGCCTGGAGCCGCAAACCACGCTCGGTTTCCGAAACCTCGACGCCGAGGAACGATCGCAAGCCCTGAGGCGTCAACACCGTCACATCGGCGTTCGCGGCACGCAGATCCATACCGAATGAGTGCGCGTTGACGTCGCGCTGGCTGATGATCTCCTGTAGCGGATACTGGAAATCAGTCGGATTGACTTCGGACAGGATAACTTCGCGTAGTGCAACCGCACCGTTCTGGTGCGTCTGCAGCGATGTGCGATCAACCTTGGGTGTGTTCACCCGCTCGCAAGTGAAGAAGAAGGCGTCTGGTGCGCGCAGATCCGCCGCAAAAGCCAAGCGGAACCCGGCAACGTCCTCCTTACCGTCCCGACTGACAAACGGGCGCGAGAAATTGAGGATATTGCCGGCGGAAATCCCAGCTTTGACGAAATCTTCGTGGTCGCCAATCGCGTCATGCGTGCCCATGACAAGAGCAGAGAAGCCTTCATTGCCATTGCGGAACCGCCAGGCCTGATCGCGGGCGACAAAGACATTGCCGTTCCGCGACTCTTCCTCGCAAGTCTCGCGCTGGCAAACCGCCAAAAACTCGAGAAAGCAGTCATCACCAAAGAAAACGCAGACATTTTCAGTCCCGAATGGATGCTTGCCGACGGGCGCTACCATGAAGCCCAGCTGTTCTAGTCGCGCGCGCGCGATGTCAAGATCAGCGGTCGGCAGAACCAGATGATCGACAGGACGCGGGATGCGGGGTGTACCATTCATGTTGACAGGGTTTGAACGATAAGACGCGAATTGGCAAGATCAAACGAGCGACGGTCGCCAACGCGCATTGTGAAGGGTTGAGACTGCTAAAGCACTCTCAACAGTGACAGCATTGTCACTTGTCACCGGGCAGCAATTAAAATAAGGAATTTAATTCGATTGTCGTAATAATGTAATTTTTAAATATCGATTGCACTTGGGCAAGGGAGAGATGCCCGGTCCGGCTGGAGCTCAAGGACCAGCTTAGGAGAGTACAACCTCTGCATAACTAAAAGTTTATATTTTCTACCTTTTGGAGGAACAATGATTTTTAGAACCATATTTTTTGCCAGCCTGCTGGGCTGTGCGATATTAACCGGCTGCGATGGATCCGACGATAGCCCGCAACCATCCCAATCGACATTTGCTGAACTCGCCGCCACCAAGGAAACTATCAAAAGTCTCGAGCAACAAATTGCTGCGTTGCAAGCGCAAAATACTGAACTTATTGCAGCGAACGAGCGCAATGTTGCGGTGCTTCAGGTAACCATTGGTGATCTGAACAAACGTATCTCCGGCCTGCCAAGCTCAGACGAAGTCACGAAATTGCGCAACGATGCCAACACGCTTCAAAAGCTGATATCCGACTTGGACAATGAGATATCACTCAAGAAAGCCGAGATCGAAGGCCTCAACAAGAGGATCGCTGGACTGCCTGCAGGGCAGACCGCTGAGGATTTGGTGAAAGCGCTTGCTGATGCCCAAACCTCCCTCAACGCTATGACGGATAAAGTAGCGGGCCTCGAAGGCGCCGTGGCGCGCCTTGAGGCATTGGTCCCGCCAGTCGTGGATGCAACCAAACCACCATTGCCACCAGCAGAAAATCTCGCAAGCTGGCGAATTGTCAACCGTGATTTCAACGAGACCTTCACCCACCAGCCCTTCGTCAGCAACGGCTATATCGGCCTGCGCCTGCCTGCAGCGGGCCAAGGTTATTGGCGCGGCAGCAAGAACCCAGACAATCTGGAGGGTTATCCCAAATACGAGGAGGTGCGATTCACATCAGCCATGGTCGAAAAGTTCTACTCCGACAACCAGATCTATCTTGCGACATTGCCCAATTGGTCCAGCCTGACCATTCGCGACGATAAGGACGGGAATTTTTTTGATCCCAACGCGCTTAATCCGGAGCAGGTGTCGAGCTACGAACAAGTCGTGGACATGAGGAAAGGCATCGTTACGACTTCATTGGTTTGGTTGTCACCGAATGACAAGAAGGTCAAACTGAAATGGACCGCCTTTGCTCACAGAACCAATAAACACCTTGGCGTGATCCGTCTGGAGATAACGCCCCTGAAGTGGACCGGTGATATCAGCGTTCGCTCCTATCTGGACATCAATGGCGTTCACAAGGCCGATAATATTGCAAATCAGAACTGGAAAGACCCGAACACCTTGGGCGCACAGGCTTCAGTGAGAACTCCGGGCACCGGCTTCAAGGCCACTACCGCGTTCAAAATGGCTGTTCCGGAGAACATCGGACAGACTCATGCGTGGGAGGGTGACGCCAAGGTGAGTGGGCTGTTTTGGGAGTTTTCCCCTGTCGTAAACCAGACTTACGTCTTTACCAAATTTGTGGGCATCGCAACCTCGATTGATGAGGAGTTGATAGATAAGCTTGGCCGGAACATTCCACAGACATTTGCGGACGATGACAAAACAGTCAATGAAGCAGCCGACGGCGTGGCAAATGCCGCCAAGCAGACCGGTTATACCGAACTTTTGAAGTCCCACATTGACGCATGGGAGGCACTCTGGACGAAAAGCAGCGTAACTGTCGAGAATGAGCGACTGCAAAAAGTCATCAATTCGGCGCAGTATGAATTGCTTTCCAGCACATATGAAGGCGCCAAGGCGAGCATACCCGCCGGCGGGCTGGTGGGCACAGGTTATGGCGGCATGATCTTTTGGGACGCGGAAACCTTCATGTATCCCTATTTGCTGCTGACGCATCCGGAACTGGCAAAGACTGTCGTCGATTACAGGTTTGCCACGCTGGAGCGCGCGCGCGGCAATGTGAACCATTCCAGTTTCAACGTTGACCCCGGAACCAAACCCTATCACGGCACCTATTTCCCTTGGGTATCCGGCACTGGCAATATTGGCGGCGAGGGTAGCGACGAAAGAAACCGCCGGCAGATTCATCTGCAGGCAGACATCGCTCTTGCACAATATCAGTACTACGCCGCAACTGGTGATGAGACATTCTTAAAGAACCAGGCATGGCCCATATTGAAAGGCATAGCCGATTTTTATGTGACGCGTGGTGAATTCAATGCTGACAGGACGCAATTTCATCTCAACACGGTAACTGCACCGGATGAATATGCGGAGAATGTCAATGACGAGGCTTTCACGAATGGTTCGGCAATCGTAGCATTTGAACTGGCTATCAAGGTCGCCGAACAATTAAAGGAACCTGTCCCGGAAGCGTGGCGCAAAGTCTTGAACACCATAGTCACGCCGCAAGTCGATCCAGCAACGAAAGTGCACATCCAGTATGACGGCTTCAACCCGGCGAACCCGAACAACAAGATCAAACAAGCCGATGTCGTGTTGCTGACGTATCCATTGGAATATCCCATGCCAGCCCAACAATCAGCCAATGACCTCGATTACTATTCCGGCAAAGCTGATCCGGACGGCCCGGCCATGACCGATGCGGTTCACGCGGTCATCGCCGCACAGCTTGGCCGCTGCGATTTCGGACATTTCCTGAAAAAATCCTATGATGTCGCGCTCGGACCTTACGAACAATTCAACGAAACGCGGGTGCTTGGCAAATCAGCAGGACAGATGGCGCCGGCCAATGTCTTCTTGACTGGAGCCGGCGGCTTTCTGCAGGCAACCGGCATGGGCATGACCGGCTATCGCTTCCGCGATGACAGGATCGTGCTGAAGCCCATTCTTCCGGACACTGTCGAAGGACAGCCGGCAAAACGGGCGTATTTGAAAGGCCTGAAATGGCAGGGCCGCGAATTCAATGTGGATATCGGCGACACTGACACCTGGGTCACCCTGACCAAGGGGGATGCAGCCAAGGTTCAAACGACCGATGACGACAAGGTTTTCGTGGATTTGGAGCCGGGAGAGCCGCTAAAAATCGCAACGCGCAAAGCCCAGCAAAGCAATGGCAAACCCTGCGCTCAGCCAGCGCCGGAATTGATGCATCTGCAATAGGCGGGTAACGGTGCCCGGCACGTTTTTGTTGGGCACCTAATCAAACCAGTCTGTTCTGCGCCATTGCCGCATTGATGAACGAGGCAAACAGCGGATGCGGTTCGAACGGACGAGACTTCAATTCCGGATGGTATTGAACGCCGATAAACCAGGGATGATCCGGATACTCTATAGTTTCCGGCAACACACCATCCGGCGACATGCCAGAGAACACGAGGCCGCACTCTTCCAGGCGATCCTTGTAATCGATGTTCACTTCGTAGCGATGGCGATGGCGTTCCGAAATATCGGTCGACCCGTAAATATCAGCTATGCGTGTGCCAGATTTAAGCAAGGCTTCGTAAGCGCCGAGCCGCATCGTTCCACCGAGATCGCCGGTCTGGGCACGCTTCTCCAGCATGTTGCCCTTGAGCCACTCCGTCATCAGGCCGACAACCGGTTCGCTGGTCGGCCCGAATTCGCTTGAAGATGCTTTTTCGACCCCTGCCAGGGACCGGGCTGCCTCGATAACCGCCATCTGCATGCCGAAACAGATGCCAAAATACGGAACCTTCTTCTCGCGCGCAAATTTCGCCGCCAGAATCTTGCCTTCCGAACCGCGTTCCCCGAAGCCGCCCGGCACAAGAATACCGTGCACCTTCTGCAAATAGGGAGCCGGGTCTTCCTGCTCGAAGATTTCCGATTCGATCCAGTCGAGATTGACCTTTACCTTATTGGCCATGCCGCCATGGTGCAGCGCTTCGATCAGCGACTTATAGGCATCCTTGAGGCCGGTATATTTGCCGACAATGGCAATCGTCACTTCGCCTTCCGGATTATGAATACGCTGGCTGACTTCATCCCAGAGTTCCATGCGCGGCTTCGGGGCCGGATCGATACCAAACGCAGCCAGCACTTCCGAATCAAGACCTTCCTTGTGGTAAGCCATCGGCACGTCATAGATCGTATCGACATCGAGTGCCTGGATGACCGCCGATGCGCGTACATTGCAGAACAACGACAGTTTGCGACGTTCTGATTCCGGGATTTCGCGATCGGCACGAATCAAGAGGATATCCGGCGCGATGCCAATTGACCGCAATTCCTTGACTGAGTGCTGCGTCGGCTTGGTCTTGAGTTCGCCTGCTGCCGGAATATACGGCATCAAGGTCAGGTGAATATAAACGGCGGTGCCTCGTGGCAAATCATTGCCAAGCTGGCGAATAGCCTCAAGGAACGGCATAGCCTCGATATCGCCGACCGTACCGCCAATCTCGCACAAGACGAAATCATAATCCTCATTGCCTTCGACAATGAAATTCTTGATCTCATCGGTAACGTGCGGGATTACCTGAACAGTCGCGCCGAGGTAATCTCCGCGGCGTTCCTTCTCGATGATGTTCCGGTAGATCCGCCCAGTGGTGATATTGTCCTGTTTGTTGGCAGGACGCCCGGTGAAGCGCTCATAGTGACCGAGGTCGAGGTCAGTTTCAGCGCCATCGTCGGTCACAAAGACCTCACCATGCTGATATGGCGACATCGTGCCGGGGTCGACGTTGAGATAAGGGTCGAGCTTGCGAATCCGTACACGGTATCCACGAGCCTGGAGGAGTGCCGCCAAAGCGGCAGCAGCGATGCCTTTTCCGAGGGAAGAAACCACGCCGCCAGTGATGAAAACATATCGGGCCATGGGCTTATCTCGTTAGTCCTTTGCAAGTGATTTGGCCACAAAAAAATTCGGCCCGAAAGCCGTTTTCCCCGTTCCAATCGTTTTTCATTTCAAACGAAACGGCCAGACGCAAGGTCTGGCCGTTCCAACAAATTCAACAATAGTTCTTATAGAACAATTACTTCCGTGCCAATGCTGACGCGGTTGTAAAGATCGATCACGTGGTCATTGACCATACGGAAGCAACCGTTCGATGCGGAGCTTCCAATGCTCGACGGCACGATCGTTCCATGAATGCGGATATGCGTGTCCTTGTTGCCCTGCGACAGGTAAAGTGCGCGCGCACCGAGCGGATTGCCCGGGCCACCATCCATGCCGTTTTCATATTTGGCGTAGTGGGCAGGCTCACGTTCAATCATCTCTTTGGTCGGAATCCAGCGTGGCCATTCACGTTTCGTCTGGACCACGGCTGTACCCTTGAATTCCAGGCCCTCCTTGCCGACTGCAATACCGTAGCGGCGAGCCGTGTACGAGCTTTCGACGAGGTAGAGGAACTTTGCCTTCGGATCGATCACGATCGTGCCCGGCTTGTAGCCCGTGAACTCGACGTCCTGCGGCATGTATTTCGGATCGATGCCGTATTTGTTCTTGGCTTTGGCAGGCTGCACCGGCTTGCGAACTTCTGCAACCTCGATCGGCTGCGCTGCCGCTTGGGCATCGGTATTGTCATTGCCGCCAAAACCGAATGGATTCAGAATTTTTTTGATAATTGGTTCTGCGGATGCCGGCCCTGACAAGGCCAAAAGTGACATTCCTATAAGCAGAGAGCGACGTGACAGCATAGTTTAAAGTTCCCGCGTAGATTGCAAAACGCCATCAGCAGCGTTTGCGTGGCCCCCAAGGCCAATCTGATATCGCGATATCCGAAGACCAGTTTCTTCTCAATGCAAATCGCTGTGAAGAATACCACAGTTTGATTGTTCGCATCAAAAGGTTGCGGAAGCGCAACACATTTTACGCGCTTCCGTCAATCGAACGATTTAGCGGTCCGAATTACTGCGAATTCGGGACCGGATTTGCCGGTTGCGCGGGCGTAACCGGAGCTGTGGGCGCAGGTACCGTCGATTCGGGCGCCGGAGCAGTGGTGCCTGGCGCTGCCGAACCTGGGGCTGGCTCATTGGAGGCAGGCGGCGTTGCATTATTGGACGATGGGCCACCCAGCTGGTTGAGAATGCCGCCGCTCGTCGGAGGCTGCTGGCCTGCGGGCTGAGTGCCTGTGGTCGTGGGGATACGGTTGAGAATGTCAGTCGGATTTTCACCGTAGCGGGCCATGATACCGAGCGCCAACGACGTAATGAAGAAACCCGTTGCTAGGATCGCCGTCGCCCGTGTCAGCACGTTTGCAGCACCTCGAGCCGTCATGAAGCCGGAGCCACCACCAATTCCAAGACCGCCACCCTCGGAGCGCTGCATGAGCACGACCCCGACAAGGGCAAGTACAATCAGAAGATGAATCACGATGACGACGGTTTGCATGGGGTATTTTCTGCTTTCTAGGGGTCGGACGCGGCTCTTTACACCGTATCGACCAATAAACCAAGCCCGTCAGACGACAGTTTTCTTGTCGCTGGAGCAGCTACTCGCAACCTTCACAAGGAATGGTATGCCTCACAGATGGCGAGGAAGTCCGCTGCTTTCAAGCTCGCGCCACCGACAAGCGCGCCGTCGACATTTTCGACCCCCAGAAGCTCCACCGCGTTGCCTGGCTTTACTGATCCGCCGTAAAGGATACGCATCGTCTCACCCTCACCGCCAAAACGCGTGCTCAACGCCGAACGGATAAGGGCATGCACTTCCTGTACATCCGTCGCAGTCGGTGTCAGACCGGTTCCAATTGCCCATATGGGTTCGTAGGCTATGATGCTGTTGCTGGCGTTGGCACCATCGGGAATCGAACCTGCAAGTTGGGCAGCAACCACGTCGAGTGTAGCGCCCGCCTGGCGCTGCGCTTCTGTCTCGCCAATACAAATAATCGCTACAAGCCCCGCCTCCCAGGCTGCCCTCGCCTTTGCGTTGACCATATCGTCAGTTTCGCCATGGTCCGCCCGGCGTTCGGAATGTCCAACAATGACATGGGATGCGCCGGCGTCTTTCAGCATGTCCGCGGAGATATCGCCTGTATGCGGGCCTGACTTCTGTGTATGGCAGTCTTGCCCCCCTATGCTCAAGGCTTCACCCTCGACGGACTGGGCAGCACGGAAGACAAGCGTTGCGGGCACACAGATCAACGCGTCGATCTTCTCGCCAATCGCGGAATTCGGCCTGTTGACGATGATACGCAGTTCCTCGAGCGACTCTCCGGTACCATTCATTTTCCAGTTACCAGCAACGAGCGGACGAACATCTGGGGTCATTGAGCGTTCCTTATGCGATTGTTTTGGCAATTTCTCAGTCTGACTAGCAAATTCACTCGATAAAGCAATCGACACAAGCCTTCCATGACGCTATTCCCCTATGGATTCAAATAAGCCCCTTGACTGATACGGTGACTTTTAATGCTCGACTCTCTCCGCAATGTTGCACAAACCTGGGTGGCAAAAGTGCTCATGGGCCTTCTCGTGGTCAGCTTTGCCGGATGGGGTGTTTCCAGCACGATCCTCGGCGCAATAAGCGGCAGTGCAGCCATTCGCGCCGGGCATTCCGAAGTGTCGCCAGTCGACTACCGCTTGGCCTACGACCGCCAACTGGCTGCACTATCGCAGCGCTTCGGTCAGCGGCTCACGCGCGAGCAGGCGGATGCCATCGGAATTGGTCATCAGGTGCAGGGGCAATTGGTTGCAGGCGTGGTTCTCGACGAGCAGGCGCGGACCATGTCGCTCGGCCTCTCAAAGGATCGCCTGGCACAGCTTGCCGCTGAAGATCCGGCATTCCAGGGCGCCGATGGCCGCTTCAATCCCGCGCAGTTTGATATGGTGCTTCGCAACGCCGGTATGACACCGCAAAACTATCTCGACAATCGTGCACAGGTCGCACGCCGTCAGCAAATCGTCGAAGCCGTTGCTGATGGCGTCAAGGCGCCTGACACCCTTCTTAAAGCGGTTGCTCTTTATAAGGGCGAGTCACGCACGATCGATTACGTCGCCATGCCAAAGAGCTTCGTGAGCGATATTGCCGATCCCAGCGATGCGGACTTGAAGACATATTTTGATGCAAACAAGGAAGTTTACGGCGCGCCGCAATACCGCAAGGTGAGCTATGTCAAGCTTGAGCCGAAGGATATCGCCAATCCGGCGTTGGTGACCCCCGAAGAGATCAAGACTGAATATGACAAGAATATTGCGCGCTATTCGACGCCGGAAACACGGACCATCGAACAGTTGACCTTTGCAAATGAAGATGCAGCAAAAGCTGCTCATGACAAGATCGTGGCCGGAACCAGCTTCGACGATATCGTCAAGTCGGAAGGCAAGACGATGGATGATGTTCGTCTTGGCACATTTCCGAAAACCGGCCTGCCCGATCAATCGATTGCCGATCCGATCTTCGCACTTCAGGCCAACGGTGTCAGTGACGTGTTGAAGGGTGCATTTGGCCCGGTTCTCGTTCGCGTATCGGCTATCAACCAGGAAGTCACCAAGCCTTTTGCCGAAGTCGAGAAGGATATTCGTGAGACTTTAGCTTTGACACAGGCAGCGTCCGCGATTGCCGACGTCCATGATGCCTATGAGAATGCGCGCGCAGACGGCGCGAGCATGGCAGAGGCTGCGGCAAAGCAAAACCTCAAGATGGTGACGATTGACGCAGTTGACGCCAGTGGCCATGGTGCGGATGAGAAGGAAATTGCCAATCTGCCGTTCGATGAGAACCAGTTGGCAGCAGTCTTCCAAGCGGACGTCGGTTTCGACAACGAACCCTTCAATCTCGGCACGAATAGCTATCTCTGGTATGACGTCGACAGTGTAACGCCTGCCCGCGAGCGCCCGCTCGATGAAGTAAAGCCGCGCGTTGTCGCTGCATGGAAGGCGGCTGAAGCCGAAAAGCGCCTCAACGAGAAAGCCGAGGAGGTGCGCAAGCGCGTCGCCGGCGGCACATCGCTCGACGATATCGCGGCCGAATTCAAATTCACCAAGGATACGAAACGCGGCATCACGCGTCAGAGTAAGGATACCGATCTCGGTGAAGGCGGCGTTGCATCGGTCTTTGATGGTCCGGAAGGGCTTGTTGGTGTAACGGAATCGGCGTCCGACGGCTCGAAACTCATCTTCAAGGTTACAGAGTCGATCGAACCGGCGAATGTCGGACCGGCAACGCTGACGACCGTGGAACGAGATGCATTCGGTTCTCGTATTGCCGACGACCTGCTCGACCAGCTCGTTGCGCAACTGCAGACTGTATATCCAGTTTCCATCAACCAGACCGTCATCAATCAGGCACTTGCACGTTAGGTCAGACAGAAAATGGCTGAATTAAAGCGTTTCATCGGCATAGCGGCTACAGGCAAGGCGCTCTCGCAGCAGGAAGCCATCGAGGCTTTTGACATCATGATGTCGGGACAGGCCACACCTGCGCAGATCGGTGCGCTGCTAATGGCGCTACGGGTGCGTGGTGAGAATATCGACGAGATCAGCGGCGCTGTTTCCGCCATGCGTTCAAAGATGCTGAAGGTGAATACCTCTTCGAATGCCATCGATATTGTCGGAACAGGCGGCGATCAGTCGGGCTCCTACAACGTGTCCACATGCGCTGCATTCGTTGCCGCCGGTGCCGGTGTTCCCGTCGCCAAGCACGGCAATCGTGCCTTGTCGTCGCGTTCCGGCGCGGCCGATACACTTGCTGCTCTTGGCATCAATATCGAAATTGGCCCGGAATTGATTGCCACCTGCATTGAACAGGCCGGGATCGGCTTCATGTTCGCGCCGATGCATCACCCCGCTATGAAACACGTAGGTCCGGCGCGTGTCGAACTCGGTACACGTACCATCTTTAATTTGCTTGGCCCTTTGACCAATCCGGCTGGCGTCAAACGTCAACTTGTCGGCGTTTTCGCGCCTGAATGGGTCGAGCCGATCGCGCACGTTCTTAAAAAGCTTGGATCCGAAGCCGTTTGGGTCGTGCATGGCGATGGTCTGGATGAGATCACCACAGCCGGCGTGACCAAGGTGGCGGCGCTGGAAAACGGAAAAGTTCGCACTTTCGAGATCGATCCGGAATCCTTTGGCTTGCGACTGGTGGATCCACAGGATTTGAAGGGCGGTACAGCCGATGAAAATGCGGTGTCTCTCCTTTCGGTACTCGACGGGGCACATGGCGCTTACCGCGATATCACCCTGTTCAATGCAGGTGCAGGGCTTGTAATTGCCGGCGTAGCGGCCGATCTCAAGGTTGGCATAGAAATGGCTGCACATTCGATTGACAGCGGTGCTGCCCGAAATGTGCTTAAAAAGCTGGTTCATGTTTCCAATAGCGAGGCGCTTTGACCATGGTCGATATTCTTCGCAAGATCGAAGCCTATAAGCGCGAGGAGATCGCTGCCGCCAAGACACGCGTCACACTTGATGAACTGAAGGTACAGATAAAGGATCAGGACTCACCGCGGGGTTTTCTCGCTGCCCTGCAAAAGAAACGCGCCGCCGGACAGTTCGCACTGATCGCCGAGATCAAGAAGGCCAGCCCTTCGAAAGGCCTGATCCGTCCGGACTTCGATCCGCCAGCATTGGCGAAAGCCTATGAGGCCGGTGGAGCCGCGTGCCTCTCCGTGCTGACCGACGCGCCCTCATTTCAGGGTGCTCCGGAGTTCCTGCAAGCCGCCCGTGCTGCGACCAGACTACCTGCCCTGCGCAAGGATTTCCTGTTCGACACCTATCAGGTCTATGAAGCGCGCAGTTGGGGTGCCGATTGCATTCTTATCATCATGGCGAGCGTAACCGATGACGTAGCAAGTGATTTGGAAGAAGCGGCTGTCGCCCTCGATATGGATGTGCTTGTCGAGGTGCACGACGAGGCGGAACTCGAGCGCGCGTTGAAATTGAATTCGCCGTTGCTAGGCATCAATAATCGTGACCTGCGCACGTTCAACGTGGACCTGGGGGTATCGGAACGCCTGGCGAAATTGGTACCGTCGAGCAAGTTTCTGGTCAGCGAGAGCGGTGTCTTCACACATGCGGACTGCCAGCGGCTGGCCAAATCCAACATCGGCACTTTCCTCGTCGGCGAAAGTCTCATGCGCCAGGATGACGTGGCGGCCGCCACGAGAGCACTATTGCAGGGCACCGCAGACAAGCAGACAGACGCGGCATGACAACACCCAAGCTTACGCATCTCGACGAAACGGGTGCGGCCCATATGGTCGATGTCGGCGCCAAGGTTGATACGGAACGGGTGGCAGTTGCCGAAGGCTCGGTGAAAATGCGGGCGGAAACGCTGGCGCTTATCAAATCCGGCAACGCCGCCAAGGGCGACGTAGTTGGAACGGCGCGGATCGCTGGAATCATGGCGGCGAAAAAGACCCACGATCTGATCCCGCTTTGTCACCCGCTGCTGTTGAGCAAGATATCCATCGATATTGAAGCCGATGACGCCTTGCCGGGCTTGCACGTCGTCGCGACAGTCAAATTGACCGGTAAGACCGGCGTCGAGATGGAAGCGCTGACCGCCGTTTCTGTTGCATGCCTGACGATTTACGACATGGCAAAGGCTGCAGACAAGGCAATGGTCATCCAGGATATCCGCCTTCTGCAGAAGACCGGCGGAAAGTCCGGTCAATGGTCAGCAGCGTACGAGGGATAAATGTCAGGACTTCTTCCAGTCGACCAGGCACTGAGGCGTATTCTCGCCAGCGCGGAGAAACTTGAAGCAGAACTTGTCCCGCTTGCCGCCGCCGGTGGCCGTGTTCTCGCTACAGATGTTCACGCCAAACGGCAGCAGCCCCCCTTTGCGGCCTCCGCAATGGACGGATATGCGGTTCGGGCCGCCGACGTGGCGACAGTTCCAGTCACGTTGAAACTGATCGGACAATCGGCAGCAGGGCATGCGTTTTCCGGCACTATGAAATCAGGTGAAGCCGTTCGTATTTTCACTGGAGCGCCGGTTCCCGAGGGTGCGGACAGTGTCGTGATTCAGGAAAACACGGTTCAGGGAGATCGCCAGGTCGAGATCACAGAAACCGTCACATTCGGCAGGAATATCCGTAGAGCCGGTCTGGACTTCGACGAAGGCGATCTGCTGCTTGAGGCGGGACGCGTTCTTGATTCAGCCGCGCTTGCCCTTGCCGCCGCAGCCAATCACCCGACGCTTGAAGTGGTTCGGCTGCCTCGCGTGGCCATTCTCGCTACCGGCGACGAATTGGTTAACCCAGGTGAGAATTATCGGCCGGATCAGATCATTGCCTCCAACAGCTATGGACTGGCAGAGATCGTGCGCCAGGCTGGCGGGGTGCCGATCGATCTTGGTATAGCCGAGGACCGGCTCGAAGCCTTGAGCGATGCGCTCGATCAGGCTTTAGCAGCCAAGGCAGATATTCTGGTCACGCTTGGCGGTGCTTCGGTTGGAGACCATGACCTCGTTCAACCGGCACTCGCTGCCAAGGGCATGGAACTCGATTTCTGGAAAATTGCGCTGCGTCCAGGCAAGCCGTTGATGTATGGCCGCCTGCAGGACATGAAAATTCTTGGCCTGCCCGGCAATCCGGTATCGTCCCTGATTTGCGCGCATATATTTCTGATCCCGTTGATCCACACCATGCTCGACTTGCCCCATACGCCTGACCTTCGTTCGGCAGTTCTTGGGACCGATATGGGCACCAATGACCAGCGTCAGGATTATGTTCGCGCGCGCATTACCAAAGACGACAGCGGACAACTGATTGCGACACCGTTTGTTATGCAGGATTCGTCCATGCTGAAGTTTCTGGCGGATGCCAACGGCCTGATTGTCCGTGAACCGCATGCACCCGCGATCAAGGCAGGATCGGCATGCAGTGTGATGATGCTACGCTGATCCTTCCAGCCGATGCTCCTTGCGGTCGACTTCGGTGACGGTCGCGAGATCGATAGCCTTCTGCAATTTGGCCGCGTGACGAAATGACGGCTCGAGCGTCCTGCCTTGTCCCACGGCTTCGACAAAGCGCTGGTAATTGGTCGGTACCGGCTCGACATCGATTTCCTTCCAGGTCGCCGTCTCGATATCGTCGCCAAGGCAAACGAAGAGTTTGGATCCGTCATGACGATGCTGGATTTCAAATGAACCCTTGTCGCCATAGACACGCAAACGCAATTCATTGACGTGTCCAGTGGCCCAGCGACTTGAATGCACTACGCCCAAGGCACCATTGGTGAAGCTCACCGTCATGGTGAAACTGTCATTCGCATCGAGTTGATATTCACCGATCCGATTGCCATCTGCCTTGTCGAAAGCTTTGAGACGGCAAAAAACCTCATCGATTTCCGTGTCGGTGGCGTGGACGACAAAATCGAGAATGTGGACGCCCACATCACCGAGGGTACCGTTGGACCCATGCTGTTTCGACAAACGCCACAGCCATTGGCTTTCCGTACGCCAATCGCCCCAGACTTTTGATACGAGCCAGCTTTGCAGGTAGGACGCCTCGACATGTCTGACCTTGCCGATCTGGCCGCTCGTCACCAATCTGCGGGCCGTTTGTAACTGTGCTACGTTGCGGTAAGTCAGATTGACCATGCCGACCAGATTGGCGTTTTCGGCGGTTTCGGCCATCTCCACGGCATCGTGATAGTTTGTTGCCAGAGGCTTTTCGCAAAAGACATGCTTGCCGGCGGCAAGACATTTCATTGTCGTGGAGTGATGCGCGCTGTCGGGGGTTACATTGGCGACGGCATCGAATTCGCCCCAGGCAAGCGCATCCTCAAGTGAAGTGAACGCTCGTTCGAACGAGTATTTGTCACGAAACGCCTCCGCCCTGCCCTTGTCGACGTCAACCGCACCGGCAAACGCGACGCCTTCGATATCGATGAAGTTTCTGGCGTGGGCGCTCGCCATGTGGCCGGTCCCCAGGATTACTAGACGCATTAACGAAAGCCTTCCTCACCAGACTCGTGCAAACTGCCGCCGCGTGCCGTGATCGGTTCCAAAGCTTTCTCAACCGGCACATTCGGCGCCTCTGTAATATCCGGAAAACGCAGCGGATTATACGCCCAGTTCACCGCATTGCGCAGCACGAGCCCCACAGTTTCGTCATGATACGTCGGATAGGTTTCATGTCCCGGACGGAAGTAGAAAACATTGCCTGCGCCTTTACGATAGGTAAGCCCCGAGCGAAAGACTTCGCCTCCCTGGAACCAGGATACGAATACAGTTTCTAATGGTTCCGGTACGGAGAATGGCTCGCCGTACATTTCCTCGTTTTCCAGTTCGAAGAATGCTGGCAATCCCCTGGCAATAGGATGTCCGGGGTTAACGACCCAGAGACGCTCCCGCTCTCCCGCCTCGCGCCAGTTCAATGCGCAGGGCGAGCCCATCAATCTCTTGAAAATCTTAGAAAAATGCCCCGAATGCAGAACTATCAGTCCCATTCCTTCCCAGACCCGCTGGGCCACACGCTCGACTATTTCGTCGGCAACGTCGCCATGAGCGCGGTGCCCCCACCAGACAAGGACGTCAGTCTCTTCCAGCACCTTGTTCGTCAGGCCATGCTCCGGCTCCTGCAAGGTCGTGGTTTTGACGCTGAGGTTGGTGTCGCTCTGCAAAAGCTTGGCGATCTGGTTGTGCATGCCTTCCGGATAGATTTCGGCAACTGTTTTATTGATCTGTTCATGGACGTTCTCGCCCCAGATAAGCGTGCGAATTGCCATTGGTCTTTCCTTGTTTTTGATGCGGAGATTTTGTCAATTTGCCGCCGGGCGGCCCGATTGGTCGAAGCGGTGGATGTTGTTGTTAACGGGCGCAACGCAAAGCAGTTCCCCCGGCTGTTGGTGTGCCGAGCCGTCCTGCCGTACCACCAAGGGTTCCTTGGCGCCGATATCGATGTAGAGGAAGGTCTCGGATCCAAGGTTTTCCGCCAAAAGCAGCTTGCCTTTCCAGAGACCGTCCTTGTCCTTGATTTCCAGATGCTCCGGCCGCACCCCCAAAATGTCGGTCTTGTAGGCATCCGCGAATTCCTCCGTGAGGAAATTCATCTTGGGTGAGCCTATGAAACCGGCAACAAAGATCGATTGCGGCTTTTCATAAAGCTCCAATGGCGTGCCAACTTGCTCGACATTGCCATCCCGTAGAACACAAATCCGGTCTGCCAGCGTCATCGCTTCCACCTGATCGTGCGTTACATAGATCATCGTCGTCTCATGCATCTTGGCGTGGAGCTTGGCTATTTCAAGACGGGTCGCGACACGTAGCGCGGCATCCAGGTTGGACAGCGGTTCATCGAAGAGAAAGACCTTCGGATCGCGAACAATTGCCCGGCCAATGGCAACCCTCTGCCGTTGGCCGCCGGAAAGCTGCTTGGGAAGCCGGTCGAGATAATCCGTAATCTGCAGCATTTCCGCGGCCTTATGAACTCGCCGCTTGACATCGTCCGCGCTGCCTTTGGCGAGTTTCAGGCCGAACGCCATGTTGTCATAGACGGTCATATGCGGATACAGCGCGTAGGATTGAAACACCATGGCGATACCGCGCTGGGACGGGGTCAGACTGTTGACGATCTTCTCATCGAAAGCGAGCGTCCCGGACGTGATGTCTTCAAGGCCGGCGACAAGTCGCAGCAACGTCGATTTTCCGCAACCCGACGGGCCAACGAAAACCATAAACTCGCCGGGTTCTATTTCGAGATCCACACCCTTGATGACGTCGAATGTGCCAAAGGATTTTCGGAGATCTTGCATTCGAATAGTGGTCATTTGAAGCACTCCTTAGCCTTTGACACCGCCAGCCGTGAGGCCGGAAATAATCTTGCGTTGAAAGATGAGGACGAGGACGACCAAAGGTACCGTGACGATCACCGAGGCTGCCATGACGATCCCCCACGGTACCTCGTGCGCGCTTGAGCCTGTAAAGAGGGCGATGGTGACCGGAACCGTGCGCGTTTCCGTCGAGGACGTGAAAGTCAGCGCGAAAAGAAACTCGTTCCAGGCCGCGATGAAGGCAAGCAAGCCGGTGGTCGCTAGCGCCGGCCACATCAGGGGCAAAAACACTCTGGTGACAATCACCCAAGGGGTTGCGCCGTCCACGATCGCCGCCTCTTCGATCTCGACCGGCAGGTCACGCATGAACGTCGTCAGTACCCATACGGTGAATGGCAGCGTGAAGATCATGTAGGAAAAGATCAGCCCGCCGAGTGTGTTATAGAGACCCAGAAGCCGGATGATTTCGAACAGACCTGCGAGAACGGCTATCTGCGGGAACATGGAAACTGACAGAATCGTCAAAAGCAACAACGACCGCCCGCGAAATCGAACCCTGGACAAAGCAAAGGCGGCCGTAACCGCCATCAGCAAAGAGAGGGTCACAACGCATGCCGATACAATGATGGAATTCAACAGGTTGCGGGCAAAACTTCCCGCGGCGATTACATTGACATAGTTCGCTACGGAGAACGAAGTCGGCCAATATTCGATTGTGAAAATCGCACTGCCGGTCCTAAAACTCGTGATGATTGCGTAGTAAAACGGGAAGACCGCGCAAACAACGATCACAACGACAAGCGCATAAAAAGCCGTGTTCTTGATGATGGACATTGGCATCAGCGCTCACCTCCGTCCAGCTTCACACGGCCGATCCAGATCGCCAGCATGGTCATGAGCGCGATAATCAGAAACAGCAGCGTCGACTGTGCCGAGCCATAGGCGAACTTATCGAAGTCGATCAGATTCTCGCGCGCCAGAACCGACATGGTCTTGGTCTGGGCACTGTTTGGCGTCAGCACATAGATCAGATCGAAGATGCGCATTGCATCGAGCAGCCGGAAAATGATCGCCACCATCAACGCTGGCTTCACCAGCGGCAACGTGATCCGAAAGAATTGCTTGACGGGATGAACGCCATCGATACGCGCCGCTTCATAAATGTCCCCCGGGATCATCTGCAGACCCGCAAGGATCAAAAGCGCCATGAACGGCGTGGTTTTCCACACATCGACGATCAGCACAGCGATCATTGCGGTATCGGAACTTGCTGTCCAGGCAATCGGGTGGTCGATCAGGCCGACGCGCATGAAAAGATCGTTGAGAATGCCAAACTGATCATTCAGCATCCATCCCCACATGCGCGCCGATACGATGGTCGGGATCGCCCAAGGGATAAGGATTGCCGCACGCACGATGCCTCTCCCCTTGAATTCGGCATTGAGGACGAGTGCAATGATCATCCCGAAAATGGCCTCGACTGACACCGAGATTACGCTGAAGCGAACCGTGTTCCACACAGCGTTCCACCAGGCCGGATCGACTAGCAGACCGGAATAAATCGTCCGCCCGCTTTTGAGCTGTATCCACGAAAGATAGTTCTTGAAGCCTACCCACTTGGCCGCATCGATGTTGGTCAGCGAGGCATCAGTGAAGGAAAAATAGATCGTTCGCAGCAGCGGCCAGCCCGCAACAATCGCCAAAGCCAAAATCATGGGAAGAAGAAACAATCGTGCGGAGCGCGAGCGCTGACGCAGGAGTTCCGAACGCACAGTGGGAGACGCTGTCATCAAATTTCCGCCCGGGATGGTTACATTCAGGTTGATCAGCCTATCTGTGCGAATGAACTAAATCCGTCGCACCATGCCGTTGACTGGCAGGCTACCAGCTACCTCCCTGAAGTTCCGTCAGCTTGGCTTCCAGAAGTTCGAGATTATCTGCAGCAGTTCCGTTACCGGACAACGTATCGTGAACCGCGCTCCAGAACATAGACGACACTTCGTTGTATTTGACCTTCGTGGGTGCGGATGGACGAGGCACGGACGTCTCGAATACCGGCTTCCAGTTGGTGATTACCGGTTGAGCCGCGGCGATATCCTTATCGTCATAGAGAGCCTTCAGCGTGGGCAAATTGGCGATTTCGATCGCCCGTTCCTTCTGTTGTTCAGGCGCAGAAAGGAATCTGACCAGTTTGATCGCTTCCTCGGGTGATTTTGTATATTTCGAGATCGCGAGATTCCAGCCGCCCAATGTCGCTGCGGAACTTTGCCCCTCTTTCGAGCTCGGGAGGGTCGTCACATCGAACTTGCCCTTGATCGCGCTGTCGGGGCCATTACCCAGCGCATAGGCATAGGGCCAGTTACGCATGAAGACGGCATTGCCCGTCTGCCAGACGCCACGGCTCTCCTCTTCCGTATAGGCCAGGACGCCTTTTGGCGCGATCGTATCGATCCACCCCTTTGCCCGGTCGACTGCAGTGACCGCTTCGGGATTGTTGATCGAGATCGTGCCGTCGGACTCTATGATCTGGCCGCCACCCGAAGACTTGATCCATTCGAGCGCGTTGCAAGTCAGGCCCTCATAGGCGTTACCCTGGAAAACATAGCCATACATGGCCCTGTTACCAGCCTTGCGCTCGCCTTCCTGGATTTCCTTGGCAGTCGCAGCCATCTCATCCCAGGTTTTGGGAACCGGCTTCTTGTATTTCTCCAGCAGATCCTTGCGATAATAGAAGGCGGGCGCGTCTGTATACATCGGCATGGCAACGAGTTTGCCATCAACCGTCTGGCTTTGGATCATTGATGGAAAGTGTTGATCGACGACATCCTTCATGGCCTCTGTCAGATCAAGAAACTGGTCGGCCAATTGCGGCGCCCAGATCACATCCGTGCGGTAGACATCAATATCCGTATTCCCCGCAGCAAGCCACAGCCTGTACTGGCCAAACTGGTCGGAGCTGTTTGCGGGCATCGCGACAATTTTGACTTTATTACCCGTTTCCTTCTCGAAGCGGTCGAGCTGCTTGCGCAGGAACTCGCGCCCGTTGCCCGTATCACCCGAGGCGATCGACAGGTCGGCGGCGAACGCGCCCGAACAGATCAGCGTGGTAGCCAAAAGGCTAACCAAAATTGATTTCGCTCTCATGATTTCCTCCCGTAAATCCAAGATGGAACAACGCGTACTGGTGGTGCGCCGTTCCAATTTATGAAAACTCCTCCTCGAACACTTTGAAGCATTGATGCAAAATACCAATCCAAAGCGCTTTGGACAAAGGGTGACAAAGGCAGGTCTTGCTGTCAAGTTGGAATATGAGATGTCCGCAAAAATCCAGAGAATGAAGCCTGCTCTATTTCTACCTGTATCTATCTTGGGTTGAAATCACTTTCAAAGCGCTTCGAAATTGCGCTATGATAAGGTACGCGCCTGCCCCTCTGATTAAATGAAATTTGCACGCTTGGATCGTCTGATATGAAACTCAAGGAACTGGCCGAACAACTTGGGCTCTCGCAAACGACGGTCAGCCGCGCGCTCAATGGGTATCCGGAGGTCAACGAGGCGACACGGGAGCGGGTCAACAAGGCGGCTCTCAAGTTTGGTTATAGCGCCAACGCCAATGCGCGCCGCCTGGCGATGGGGCGTGTCGGTGCGATTGGAATTGTCGTGCCGATCCACAGCAGCGAACGTTTCGGCCCGCATACCAGCGAGTTCTTGTCAGGCCTGGCGGAGCGCCTCTCGCGTGACGAAATCGATTTTTTGATCACCCCTCTGATAAACAATGACGAGATTTCCGCCTATAGACGTCTGATCTCCAGCAAGCGTGTGGACGCGATGATTGTCTCGCATCCTTCCCTTGTCGATGAGCGCGTTGCCGTGCTTACGGAAGCGCAATTTCCGTTTGTGCTTCATGGGCGGACAAATATAGACGCGCCGCACGCCTGGCTGGATATCGACAATAAGGGTGCCTTCTATCAGGCAACGTCACATCTGCTCGATCTTGGCCACAAGCATATTGCCATGATCGATGGCCTCAAGGGATTCACCTTCTCCGAGCACCGCGAGGAGGGTTATCGTGATGCGCTTAACGAACGCAGTATTTCGATCGACCCGCACTTTATCGTGCATGACTGTTTCTCCGACGAGATCGGTTTTCGCGAAACCCAGCGTTTCCTGTCATTGCGGCCTCATCCAACCGCAATACTCGCAGGATCGATGATGACAGCACTGGGTGTTTCCCGGGCGATCCGCGCCAAGGGTTACCAGCTTGGCAAGGAAGTTTCGATCATCGCCCACGATGACGTCTTTCCTTACCTCAATGCCAGCAACATGGTTCCGGCGATGACGACGACACGTTCTTCGATAAGAGCGGCAGGTACGCGGATTGCAGAAATGCTTGTCCGCTTGCTTGATGGCGAAACACCGGAAACCATCCACGAAGTTTGGCCGGTTGAGCTTATTCTACGCCAATCCAGCGGCCCGCCGGTTATTCCGGCTAAGTAACAGCTGACCGCGTTTCTCGGCTTCCGTACACCTCATATTAATCCTTGTGGAACACAACTGGAACAGATAGTGTTTGTTCTGGTTTTGTTTTTTCCGATTCCACGCAAAGGATCGCCGATGCTCACGCGCAAACAACATGAACTTCTGCTCTTCATCCATGAGCGTTTGAAGGAGACAGGCATCCCACCTTCGTTCGACGAGATGAAGGATGCATTGGATCTTGCGTCGAAATCCGGCATACACCGGTTGATCACCGCCCTCGAAGAGCGCGGCTTCATTCGCCGGCTTGCAAACCGTGCGAGAGCGCTGGAAGTTTTGCGCCTGCCGGACTCCATCGCGCCCGGCCTCAACGCCCAACGGAAATTCTCGCCGAGTGTTATCGAAGGCAGTCTTGGCCGAAATGTCGCCCCTGCCCGGCCGCAGGCGCGTTCCTCCGACGAGATAGGCGCATCGACGGTTGTCAGCATCCCGGTCATGGGCCGCATCGCCGCTGGTGTGCCGATTTCCGCAATCCAGAATCAGACACATATGATCGGACTGCCGCCGGACATGATAGGCAGCGGCGAACACTACGCACTTGAAGTCAAAGGTGATTCGATGATCGAGGCCGGGATTTTCGATGGCGATACGGTCGTCATCAAGCGCGGCGATACCGCTAATCCGGGCGAGATCGTTGTCGCACTGGTCGACGACGAAGAGGCGACGCTCAAGCGCTTCCGCCGTAAAGGAGCGTCGATCGCCCTCGAAGCGGCAAATCCGGCCTATGAGACGCGGATTTTCGGACCAGATCGCGTTCAGGTCCAAGGAAAGCTTGTCGGTCTTATACGACGATACTAGCAGTCCGGCTTTTCGCAGCCTGATGCTTTACCGCTATCAGCATTTACACGTTTACGGGATTTGTAGTCTTCGATATTACGCGCGGCACGCGAATACATTCGGTAGGCGTTCCATGGCCGGACCGGTGGTCCTACGGCGTAATTGATGATGGCGGACTGAAGGCGCCGAGCGCGAGAAGCGTTTGTCTCGGCAAGGATGACCTCTGGTGAACCATTTTCGCTGTTTGTGTTGGATGGGCGAACAGGATCGCGCGACTTCAAAGTAATCTCTGCGGTACCATGTAGCGCGAGATCGCGCTTGGTGAGTACGAGTATGTTCTTATCCTCGCACGTCGTGGGTCCGGCCGAGTATGCCAGAACAACGATATCTCCCTCCTGGCAGGCGGATGACCTCTGTGCAGCTTGGTCCGTATAGGCGATTATCAATCCGCCCGGCTCGCGTGCGGTACAAACGTTTTCAACACATTCAAACTGCATTTCTTTAGAAATTGCGCTGGCCCTGGACGGCTTTACCACCTCGTTTATGCCATAGCCCTGCTGCCAATTGTTTAGAGTGAACGCGCTGCCGGATGCTCGATTGACCGCCAGATTGCCGTCATCATTGCGCAATGCGACCAGTTTTCCGTCCTCTGAAACAATGATCTGCGGCTCCTGCACTCGCATCATCAGAAAGGCCGCACCTAACAATAAGGGTATGCCGCACAGCCGCAGACGCGTCGACAGGAACAGCAATATCACAAGACCAATGCTCATGAGGATCAAGCTACCCTGCGGCATTAGGCCCAGATTGCCGCTGGGAGAGCGCGAAGCGACCATTTTTGCAAGAGCGATGACGACCTCTATGCCCTGTCCCATGACCGTAAACGGTAGCCAATCCAGATCGAATGGCATGGCCAGCAAGCCGAGCACAGCAAATGGCATGACAGCAACTGAAATGACCGGCAATGCGAGAGCGTTACCGACAAGGCCGAATGGCGCCGTATTGTTGAAATGATAAGCCGCAAAGATTGAGCTCGCTGTCCCGGCAACCACCGATGTCATGGCAATCGCGCCGATATGGTTCACGGCCTTTATTGGCAGCGCCAAAAGCAAGTGGCTGGACGCGCGTTTCCGGAAGGCCAGTCTTCCCTGACGCCGGGACCACCAGCTATAAAATGCAATCAGAGCGGCAGTCGCCGAATACGACATCTGAAAGCTTGGCCCAAGGATTTCGTGCGGTGAGATCGCCGTGGTGATCAACGCCGCAATAGCAAGATTGCGCATTGATATCGCCGCCCGGTCAACAGTCATGGCCAGGAGCATCACGGCAAGCATGACGAAGCTGCGCTGGGCCGCGACATCGGAGCCTGACAGCAGCAAATAGAATGCGGAACCCACCAAGGCTATCACCGCCGAGAATTTCTTCACGGGGAACCGCGCCGAAAATCCGGGGAAGAACGCCATGATCGCGCGTAGTGAGCCGATGATCGTTGCCGCCACCAGTGCCATGTGGAAGCCGGAGATCGACAGGATATGCGAAAGTCCGCTCAAGCGAAAAGCGCTGTTGGTGTCATCGCTGATGCCATCGCGCTGGCCGGTGATCAACGACGCAGCGATGTCACCCGGTTCGCCTCTGATGTTATGCAAGATGCGCTGGGTGAGTTGCTGTCTGATATTTGCGATCACCAGCAAGATTGTAGCAACTGGTCCTGTGTCCGAAGCCACAGGCACTGTTTCAAGCTTTCCGAGCACAAATCCACTGGCACCAACACCTTTGTAGTAATTATTGAAGGCGAAATCATAATTACCCGGCCGCATCGGGCCTGACTGCGGTCGCAGATGAACGAGACCCTTGAGACCATCGCCAACCTTCAGGTTGCGGGGCACTGACCTTGCCGAGACAGCAACGCGGTCCGGACCGTATTCTAGTGCCGGTCGTGCTGTCGAAATCACATCCATGGTAAGACGCCATCCACCCTTGGCATCTCGCGACATGGCTTTGACACGGCCCGTCATCCGCGTTGTGACTTCCGAGCCGAGCATCCGGGTTCCGGCCCGGATCGTTTCGACTTTGCCAAAGAGCATGCCGGCGACGAGCGCGATCGCGAATAAACAAACAAGCCGCATCATGGGTCGCGCCTGTGCCAGGGCATGACAACCGACGAGAAAAGTCATTCCGGAAAGGATGGCACTGAGCCTCGGTTCCACAGCCGCGTTAAAATAGAAAATCGCGCCGATACCCGCAAAGACGGGTAAGAACAGAAACAGCGTACCGCGATCGACTTCGCAGTTGAATGCCTTGGGAATCGCAAGAGGCACGGATTGAAGTTGCGTTCGTGCAGAATTACCGAGCCCACGCAACCTCGCCGGCCAGTTTTCCTTTTCAACGACTAAATCACTGGTCCGCGTTTGAGTCGCGATTTCATAACCGCCGCTGTCGGGACGGAGAAAAAACTGCTGTTCCCTGATCTTTGTTCTGGTAGTGGGACCTTCCATTTGCTTTCCGGTTCTGCCAGTGCCCTTGCACAGCAGCGGTGCTATGCTACATGAACGCCAGATCAATTCGATTGGACGTTCGGCTAATACGCCGGGCACCTGCTGGAGAACTTATGTCACCTTCCGTTGTCACCCGTTTCGCACCCTCTCCGACCGGTTATCTGCATATCGGCGGCGCCCGCACTGCCCTGTTCAACTGGCTCTATGCCAAGCATACGGGTGGCAAGATGCTGTTGCGCATTGAAGACACCGATCGGGAACGCTCTTCGGAAGCAGCCGTAACGGCCATTCTCGACGGTTTGAAATGGCTGGGACTCGATTGGGATGGCGACGCCGTGTCGCAATATGAGCGCGCGCCTCGCCACCGCGAAGTTGCAGAGGAACTCGTTACCAGGGGTAAGGCCTATTATTGCTATGCTTCACAGGCCGAGCTCGAAGAAATGCGCGAGAAAGCCCGTGCCGAAGGCCGTCCACCACGTTATGACGGGCGCTGGAGGAATCGCGATCCCAAGGAAGCACCCGAAGGTATCAAGCCGGTCATCCGCATCAAGGCGCCTCAGACGGGTGAAACACTCGTTCGCGACCAGGTTCAGGGCGATGTCCGGTTCCCCAACAAGGATCTCGACGATTTCATCATTCTGCGCTCTGACGGCAATCCCACCTACATGCACGCTGTCGTAGTAGACGACCATGACATGGGTGTCACCCACATCATCCGTGGCGACGATCATTTGACCAATGCGGCTCGGCAGACGGTGATCTACGATGCGATGGGCTGGGACGTGCCGGTCATGGGTCACATTCCGCTCATTCATGGCGCCGATGGCGCAAAATTGTCGAAGCGGCATGGTGCGCTTGGGGTGGAGGCTTATCGCGCCATGGGCTACCTGCCGGCAGCGCTACGCAACTATCTTGTTCGTCTCGGCTGGAGCCATGGCGACGACGAGATTATGTCCGATGAGCAGATGATCCAATGGTTTGAAATCTCGGATATCAACCGGGGCGCATCGCGCTTCGATTTCCAGAAGCTCGAGGCGATCAATGGCCACTACATGCGCATCTCCGACGATGCAGACCTGGTCAAAGCCATGATCGATATATTGCCGGAAATCGAGGGTGGCGCTGAGATGCTGTCGCGATTGGACGACAACACGAAAAAGCAATTGCTCGCCGCGATGCCGGGTCTGAAGGAGCGTGCGAAGACGTTGGTCGAGCTCGCAGATAGCGCGAAGTATCTTTTCGCAAAACGGCCGCTCGCACTTGATGAAAAAGCGTACGGCTTGCTTAATGAGGAGGGCCGGAGCATTCTTTCCGGCGTACTTCCGGACCTTGCCGCGGTTGATGAATGGAGCGCTGAACCGCTGGATGCTGCAGTGCGGGGCTATGCGGAAAAAACCGGTCTGAAGCTGGGCAAAATCGCGCAACCTTTGCGAGCAGCTTTGACGGGAAGAGCAACGTCTCCGGGTGTTTTCGATGTATTGGCAGTCTTGGGAAGAGAAGAGTCCCTTGGCCGCATAAAGGATCAGGCAAAAGGGCAATAGCACGCAAATTTGAGCTCATTTTTGCATTGCAACATCGTGCCTTTCGAGTACGGTGTCGTGCCTGACAAGATAAGATTGTGGCCTCATTCGAGGTAGATGCTTTTGCGCTGTATCAGCGCAAGTCGAAGCAAGAAAGGAACGGCAATGTCTGAAAACAGCGTCAACATCGACCTGAATGGTCACGAATTCTCCTTACCTATAAAAAAGGGGACCATTGGACCGGATGTCGTGGACATTGGGACATTATATAAGAATACCGGCGCCTTCACGTATGATCCGGGGTTCACATCCACCGCTGCTTGCGAGTCGCAGATTACCTATATCGATGGCGACGAAGGCATCTTGCTGCATCGCGGTTACCCGATCGAACAGCTGGCCGAACACGGCGATTTTCTTGAAGCCTGCTATCTCTTGCTGTACGGCGAATTGCCGACGAAGAGCCAGAAGGCGGACTTTGACTTCCGCGTGACCCGGCACACCATGGTGCACGAGCAGATGTCGCGCTTCTTCAGTGGTTTCCGCCGCGATGCGCATCCAATGGCCGTCATGGTCGGCTGTGTCGGCGCCCTGTCCGCGTTTTATCACGACTCGACGGACATTTCCGATCCGCATCAGCGCATGGTCGCTTCGATCCGTATGATCGCGAAAATCCCGACCCTCGCCGCGATGGCCTATAAGTATCACATCGGTCAGCCTTTCGTTTACCCGAAGAACAATCTCGATTTCGCGACGAACTTCCTTCACATGTGTTTCGCTGTTCCCTGTGAGGACTACGTGCCAAATCCCGTTCTTGCGCGCGCAATGGATCGCATTTTCATCCTGCACGCCGACCACGAGCAGAATGCATCGACGTCCACAGTTCGCCTCGCCGGTTCGTCTGGCGCCAACCCTTTCGCTTGTATCGCTGCGGGCATCGCCTGCCTCTGGGGTCCGGCTCATGGCGGCGCCAATGAAGCAGCGCTGCAAATGCTCGGTGAAATCGGCACCATGGATCGCATTCCCGAGTTCATCAATCGCGCCAAGGACAAGAACGATCCGTTCCGCCTGATGGGCTTTGGTCACCGCGTCTACAAGAATTACGATCCCCGCGCGAAGATCATGCAGCAGACGACGCGCGAAGTGCTCGCCGAACTCGGCATCAAGGATGACCCACTGCTTGACGTTGCCATGGAACTTGAACGGATTGCGTTAACCGATGAATATTTCATCGAAAAGAAGCTTTATCCAAACGTAGACTTCTACTCGGGTATCACATTGAAGGCGCTTGGCTTCCCAACCACCATGTTTACGGTGTTGTTTGCTGTTGCGCGCACCGTCGGCTGGATTGCCCAGTGGAAAGAGATGATCGAAGACCCGCATCAGAAGATTGGCCGCCCGCGCCAGCTTTACACAGGTGCGACGCCACGCGATTATGTGAGCGTCGAAGATCGCAAATAGTCACCGTGTGACTTGACTTAATCAAAAAAGGCGCCCACCCGGCGCCTTTTTTATTGGTCATTTGTGTGTGGCAAATTCCAGCACTTTTTCTGCGGCAATCTCTCCGGCAGGACGCTCGGTCTGCATCAGCCTCGCAACCTTGTCGAAACTTTCAAGCTGCGCACTGCGCCGGTGACCCGGGACCAGCAATTGCTCGATTTGACGGGCAATGGGGCCGGGGCGCACAAAAATATTGAAATATTCCGGAACAACCGGCTCGTCTGCGATGATATTTGGAAGCGCCGCACTCCATACCTTGATCCTTGGCGCAATAAATGTCCGCGCCAGCCAGTCCGGCTTGTAGGAAAGGACTGTGGGAATACGCGCCAGCGCCAGTTCCAGCGAAACGGTTCCGGAGGCGGCAAGCGCTGCATCGGCCTCAGCAAATGCTTTCAATCTCTCCGCCTCACCAACAACAATGCGAGGCTTAACCTTCCAGCTTGCAGTCAATTGCCGGACAAGCGGCTCGACCTTCGGCAGGGTTGGCAGAACAACGTTGATGCGATTGCCACGGTTTGCCAAAAGATCGATGGTCTCGCCAAATGGTTCGGCGAGACTGATGATTTCGGAGCGCCGAGAACCCGGCAGCACAACAAGGTTCTTCTCAGCCCGACCCCCCAGATTAGCGTCGCGCGCGCGATTTTGTTTTGCGGCTTCCAGCAATGGCGCATGCGATACCAGTCTGTGCCCGACATAGGTCGCAGGCGGGCCATTCAGATCCTTCAGGGCCTGCACCTCAAACGGCAGGATCGCCAGCACATGATCGATATAGGCGCGCATTGCCTTGGCGCGTTCCGGCCTCCAGGCCCATACGGAAGGACTGATGTAATTGATGATCGGGATCGAAGGATCAGCCGCCCTCACCTTGCGCGCAACGCGATGGGTAAAATCAGGGCTATCGATGATCACCAGACAATCTGGCTTCGATGCGACGATCGCTGTCGAAAGCTGCGAGATCCGGCGCAGAAGCTGCGGCAGCTTTTTAACAATGGCACTCAGGCCGACGAGCGCGATTTCATGCTGATCGAACAAGCTGTCGAGCCCGAGTACGGCAAGATGCTCCCCACCGACACCGGTAAGCATCACCTCGCCCGCATATTGCCGACGCAGCGCTTGAACCAGATCGGCACCCAGCAAATCCCCGGACTCTTCCCCCGTGACGATGGCAAGGCGCAAGGGTCTTGTCGCGGCGGTCATCAGGAGGGTTCCTGTTCAAAGGTCTCGATGAATAGTCCGGCTTTGTCGGCAGCGGCAACAGTTTCGCCATAGCCGAGGATCAATGTGCGGCGTGCCTCGATGGCAATGCCCTTGAGCCCGGCCTTAACAGCATTCTCTACGGTACTGACCCCGATGGCCGGCAGGTCAGCGCGCACTTCCTGTTGCGGCTTGGCGCATTTGACCAGAACGCCACCCTTGCGATTGATACGCTTGGCATGCCGCAGCTCCGCCACGCGTTGCAGCATGGCATCGGTGCCTTCGACGCCTTCCAGCGCTACGACTCGCCGGCCGATGGCGATTGCGGCTTGGCCGATATCGAGCGAACCGATCATAATTGCAGCCTGCCGGGCGGCATGCATATTAGCGACGCTTTCTTGGTCGGCTCGCTTGCGCGTCAGCGTGCCGGGAGCTGGCGCAAGGATGTCTGGAACAATTTCGTGGGCGCCGAGAACGCGAAAACCATAGGATTCGATTGTCGCGATGACGGCGCGCAACAGGCCGTCATCGCCCAGCCGGAATGCCCGCAGGAAACGATAGAGCGCAACGAGATTACCGTTTCCCGGTCGAAGCGCAGCGCGGAACTCCGGCCTGTGACGAATGCCGCCCGCGAGGACAACATTGGAAATGCCTTCGGCCTTGAGTATCTTGACCAGGCCGCCGAGTTCGACAATCGAAATCTCTGCGTGCTCACCGGCGTAGAGCTCAGGTTCTGCCTCGCCCTTGATCGCAACAATCAAGGGATTGTCGCCAAGCTTCCGCAGACTTTCGGCGACGGCGACAGGAAGCTGGCCATTGCCGGCGACAATGGCGGTCCGTCCCGCTATGGGCGGGCGCAGAGCAGTCGATGGCGGTGTTTTAGCTGTTGTCGTCACTGTCACTGATCTCGATTGCGGAATCGAGTGGCGGCGTACAATAGGCGCGCTTGGTATCAGTGGTGATGAAATCGACCAGATCGGCTACGGCGGGCGAATCCGGGAATGCCACGCGCACATCATCTGCACGGCTCTTGATCGATTTGGTGCGGTCGAACAGCATGCGGACGGCATGCCGCAAATTGTGGATTTCCGGACGCGCCATCCCCGATCGTTTCATCCCGATGATATTCAACCCGCCGAGATAGGCGTGGTTGCCGATAGCCATGCCATAGGGAACGAGATCGCTCGCCAAGGCAGCAAGACCGCCAATGAAGGCATGATGCCCAACCCGCACGAACTGGTGAATGCCCGCGCCTCCGCCGATAATGACATTATTGCCGATGGTGACGTGGCCGCCGATCATCACATTGTTGGAGAAGGTGACGTTGTCGCCGATCACGCAGTCATGCGCCACATGCGCATAAGCCAGGAACATGCAATTGTCGCCGATCGTGGTAATGCCACGGCTGCCATCCGTACCGCGATGCATGGTCACGCCTTCGCGGATCACGCAGTTCTTGCCGATGACGAGCGTCGTATAGCCGCCCTTGTGCTTGGTATTTTGTGGGTCGCCGCCAAGAACGGCGTTGGGATAGACCTTGGAACCATTCCCAAGCGTCGTCGACCCCATGATGACGACGTGGCTGATAAGTTCGACGTCATCGCCAATGACGGCTTCAGATCCGATGTGGCAAAATGGTCCGACAGATACCCTGTCTCCGATTTTTGCGCCCTGCTCGATAATAGACGTCTGATGAATGCGAGACATAAAAAGGTTCAGACTCCAGACTCGTCTTCATCGGGAAAGCCGACCATGGCGGCAACTTCCGCTTCGGCAACCTTCACGCCGTCAACTTCGGCTATACAAGCATATTTGTGGATACTGCCACGCTGCTTCAGCTTCGTGACCCGCAGCTTCAGTTGGTCGCCTGGAACAACGGGCTTGCGGAACTTGGCATTGTCGATGGTCATGAAAAAGACCTTGCCCGGCTTGCCGCTGCCATTGTGAAAGAGCACGATCGCGCCGGCAGTCTGAGCCATGGCTTCGATGATCAAAACACCCGGCATGATCGGCAGCTCGGGAAAATGACCGGCAAAATGCGGCTCGTTGATGCTGACATTCTTGATGCCGGTGGCCGATACGTCACGGTCGATATCGACGATGCGATCGATCAGCAGAAATGGATAACGATGTGGCAGATTCGCCAGAAGTTTCTGGATATCCGCAACTCCGAGGCTCTCCACTTTCACATTGTCACTCATCTGAACTGCTCTCCTTCTTGGTTCGCGTCATCGCACGCACGCTCGCGATTTCACGGAACCACTGCTTGAACGGCTGAGCAGGCGCGCCAGCCCACCTCTCGCCGTCCGGTATATCGTTCATCACGCCGCTCGCCGCGGCGATCTCGACACGTGAACCGATGTTGACGTGATCCTTGATCCCGACGCTTCCACCGAGCATCGTCATGTCACCAAGGACCACACTGCCCGAAATGCCACATTGAGCAGCAATAACGCAATGCCGCCCTATACGCACATTGTGGGCGATTTGCACGAGATTATCGATTTTCGTGCCTTCGCCGATAGTCGTGTCAGCCAGAGCGCCGCGATCCACCGTTGTGTTGGCGCCGATTTCGACATTGTCCTGAATAATGACGCGGCCGAGTTGCGGCATCTTGTCGAGCCCCGCCCTGCCAGGCACATACCCAAAGCCATCCTGGCCAATTCTTACACCCGGATGCAGCAGGACGCGATTACCCAAAAATGCGTACTGAACCGAGCAACTCGGAGCGATGTAGCAATCCCGACCAATCTTGCAGCCGTTGCCGATGACGACATTGGCGGCGATCACGGTGCCGGAACCGATGGAAACATTGCTGCCGATGATGGCGCCTGGCTCGATCGTAACGTCAGTTTCGATCTCTGCGGATGGATGGACGATCGCGTGGGTCGATATACCGGTCTGTCCGCTCCACAAATGCGCATTGACGGCATTGGGATAGAGCGCGCGGCCAATGGCCGCAAAATCCTGCTGCGGATGACGAGTTACGATGATGGCGACATTCTTGGGAACGCTTGCCTTTATTTCGTCGGTGCACAAGATGCCGGCAGCCTTCAGGTTACCGAGATCCAGGGCGTGTTTCTTGCTTTCGATAAATACTAGCGCATCGGGTCCAGCATCCGAGAGCGAAGCCAGACGCATGACCGGCCGACTTGCCAATGAACTGTCCACAAGAACGCCATTGGTCAGACCTGCGATCTGACCAATGGTCACGTTCAACAGTGGCTCATAAAAGATAGGATCGGCCATCGGCTACTTTCTCCCCCGGGGAAACTTGCTCCCCCCGGGAGGTCAGCAATCTATCAGAACTTGCTCGACATGCCGAAGTTGAAATTCTGGACCTGATCGCCTTCAACCTTTTTGACCGGCACAGCATAATCGAAGCGCAGCGGACCGAATGGAGACGCCCACATGATACTGGCACCGACCGATGCACGCCATTCCATTTCGGTTGTGCCTGCAGCTTCTGAAAGATCGTTGCCATACAGGGTGGCCGCATCGGCGAAAAAAGCACCGCGGATGCCTATGCTTTCCGGAACAACAGGCATCGGGAACTGCGTTTCCACTGATCCGCTGAAGTAGGTCGTACCGCCGAGGAAGCTGCCGTCGTCATCATCCACCGTCAAATCTCGTGGACCGATACCGGCATATTTGAAACCGCGGATCATTTCGCTGTTGTTCTTGAACAGATCGAACACGCGAAGGTCTTCGTCGCCGAAGCCAGCAATGTAACCCGCACCAACGCCGACCAAGCCAACAATGTCCATCTCGTCGGACAGCGTCTTGTAATACTGACCTTTGAACGTTGTCTTCAGGAAGTTGGCGTCACCGCCGATACCCGCATATTCCTGATTGAATTTCGCGTAGATGCCGTCACGCGGGTTCTTTGTATCGTCGATCGTATTATAGGTCAGCGACCAGCTAACCGAGGACTTGATCCATGGGCTTTCCTCTGCCGCATCGATGAAAGCCTGAGAAATTTCGGTCGGATCCGGAATGTCCGTCCCCGGTATCATGGCATCGTTATCAATCTCATACTTTTCTTCGGTGAGATTGTAGGCAACGCCGGCCGTCAAATCATCGGTGATAGGCAGACCGAAGCGAATGGTACCGCCGGTCAAGTCCGTCTCGTACTTGTTGTTCACACCCGATTGGCGCTTGAAGATATCGAAGCCGGCTGCGATGCGCTGACCGAGGAAGTATGGCTCGGTAAACGACAGCGAATAGGAGCGATTATTATCCAGACCGCCACCCGCTGCAATACGGATGTATTGGCCACGGCCGAGGAAATTGCGCTCTGTGATGGAGGCTTCAACCGTCGGTCCTGGATTTTCACCGCCGGTCGTATAGCCACCGCCGATGGAGAATTCACCAGTCGATTTCTCGATGACGTCGACGACAAGAACAACCTGATCAGGCTGCGAACCGGGCGCGGTCGAGATGTTGACTGTCTGGAAGAATTGCAGAGCCTCGAGGCGGCGCTTGGCGCGCTGGATCAGAACCTGGTTGAAGGCATCGCCTTCACTGACATCGAATTCGCGGCGGATGACGAAGTCACGCGTCTTTTCATTGCCGCGGATTTCAATGCGCTCGACATAGGCGCGCGGCCCCTGATCGATGGCATAGGTCACGGAAATCGTGTGATTTTCGAAGTTACGATCGCCGCGCGGCTCAACCTTGGCGAAGGCGTAACCCTGACCGGCAACCTTTTCGGAAACCTTGATGATCGAGTCTTCGACTTCCTTGGCGTTGTAGGTATCGCCTTCGCGGGTCTCGACAAGTCCGTTCAGCTGCGAGGTATCGACGCCCTCGACCGAGCTTTCGATCTGAACGCCGCCGAACTTGTACTTCTCACCTTCTTCAACTGTGACGGTGATCGTGTAGTCGTTGGTGGCTGGATCGAGTTCAGCTGTTGAAGAAATCACGCGGAAATCCGCGTAACCGCGATTGTAGTAGAACCGGCGAAGCGCCTCCTCGTCTGCGCGAAGGCGATCTTCGCTGTAAACGTCGTTTCGTGTCAGCCAGGAAAGCGGGGTGGACCTTTTGGTCGAAATCACGTCGCTCAGGCGGCGATTGCCAAAGGCCTGATTGCCAACGAAATTGATCTTGGCAATCTTGGTGCGATCGCCTTCATTGATCTCGAATACAACGTTGACGCGCCCTTCGCCCAGATCCATCGTCCGGCCGGAGACCGTGGCATCGCTGCGGCCGACGTTACGGTATGCGGCACGCACGGCCTCGACATCGGCATCAAGCGTCGCCTGGTCGAACGCGGCGCGCGGCTTCAACTGCACAGCATTTTGCAGCGCAGGATCCTTGATCTTCTTGTTGCCCTGGAAAATGACCTGGTTGACAACCTGATGCTCATTGACCTGAACGATCAGTGTTCCACCCGACTGGCTGATGCGCACATCGCTGAACAGGCCAGTACCGAACAGACGCTTGGTTGCCGCATCGATGTCCGCATTGGAAAAAGGCTTGCCGGGCGTAATCCCCAGATTGTCGCGAACCGTCTGGGCATCCACGCGTGTATTACCACGCACTTCAATGCGGCTTACGGTTGCTGCCTCTGCTACCGTTACGCCTGCTACCGTGGTTACGATTGCACCCGAACTCACAAGAGCCGCTGATATGGCGAGCGCTGACGCTGCACCAACAAATTTTGAACTTGCCGCCATAGGCCTTATGAACCTTCGTTTCTCGTTGTCCCCGGGCGAGACCCCGGAATAAGCACTTACTCGCACACCGTCATAGCCGGTTTTTACATACACGCAAGGCTTACGGTTAAAATCTGTTTACTTCACAAGAAAGCGTGGCATCCATGCCACGCCAATCGAAGCTTATAGTAAACAGATCATGTCGCTTGACCAGCCAGCGCCTCAAATTTTCATCAATGTTTAACGTTTGCTACTGGCAAGCAAAAAGATCGTTAAACACAACAAACCCCATGAATCCTAAGACTAAAAAGAATCCGGCGCGAAAGAAAATCTCTTGAACCGCCGGCCTGACGGGCCTGCCGATGACGGCTTCAGCTGCGTAGAAGACCAGATGCCCGCCATCGAGAGGCGGCAAGGGAAACAAATTGAGCAGGCCGATACCAATGGACAGCATTGCCGTTAGCTGGATAAGCCAATCAATGCCCTGGCTAGCCGCTTGCCCTGCCATTGTGGCGATCTTGACAGGCCCTCCCAATTGGCACTTGTCTTCACGCCCCGCGAAAAATCGGCTGAAAAACTGACCGGTGCGAGCGATGATAAACCCGCTTTCACGCACAGCCTGAACAACTGATTCGACAGGGCCGTATTCGATCCGCCGGAAGTTCCCCAACTCCTGATTGTTGACCACACCGATCACTGCAATCTTGATAGTGTTCCCCAGCGGGTCCTTTTGCTCCAGTAGCTCAGGTGTCGCGGTCAGTTGAACTTCCTGGCCCTTGCGCTCCACTACAAAATTTATGGCATCTCCGGCACGCGAAGACACGTGACGCTGAACGTCCGAAAAGGTCTCGACTTTGTCGCCATCTACGCTGATGAAACGGTCACCGGGCTGGAATCCGGCAACTGCTGCAGGACCACCGGGGCGGACTTCCGCTACCATAGGGTCCGCAACCATCTTGCCATAAAGAGAGAAGAACACTGAAAAAATGGCAACGGTGAGCAATATATTGAAGGCGGGGCCGGCAAAGACAGTGGCGGCACGCTTCCAGACCGGCTGGGTATGAAAGGCCACCGCCCGCTCTTCCGGGGTCATCGCTGCAGCCGGCGTTCCTACGGAGCTGGATACGCCCTCGTCGCCGGCAAATTTGACGTACCCGCCGAGCGGAATTGCCGAAAGTTTCCAGCGCGTGCCCTTGCGATCGGTGAACCCGATCAACTCTGGCCCGAAGCCGACGGAGAATGCCTGGACACCAATTCCGCACCACCGTCCTACAAGGTAGTGACCCATTTCGTGGACGAAAACCACGACGGTCAGAACAATCAGGAATGGCAGAATCGTTCCGATCAAAACGCTCTGGGTACCGAAGAGAGTATGCAGTGTTTCTGTCAATATATCCTCCGGGCCAGTCAGATGGCCCTGTGGGTTCGCTCGGCTAGAAAAGAATGTCGTATGGCGTTTCCGGTGTCACCAGAATTGCCCCGATGACGTATAGCAATGCTGCTGCAGCTACAAGCCCGTCGACCCGGTCCATCACACCACCGTGACCGGGGATGAGCTGGCCGGAGTCCTTGATGCCAAATCGACGTTTCACCCATGATTCGCCGAGATCGCCGATCTGGGCGATGATCGATAATAACAGTGCGATCAGAGGAACGGAAACGCTGCCCGTCGGCGTGATAAAGGCGGCAAAACCGACGCCGGCCGCTACCCCTGCTGCTGCGCCGCCAATTGCGCCCGACCAGGTCTTGTTGGGCGAGAAGCGCGGCGCCAGCTTTGGCCCGCCAAGCGCCCGTCCATTGAAAAACGCAAAGATATCGGTCGCCCAGACGACGGCGAACAGGAACAGGATTGCCGCAAACCCATCGCCTGTATCGCCGCGCAACAATGTCAGGGCGATGGCTGGAAAGCCGGCGTAGATGAGGCCGAATGCCGGCCAATAGCCATTGGCCCGCCCGCCTATTGCGGCAACAAGCGCCGCGCCTGCAAACAACACGCTGATCATGGTCAAGACATCTTGGGTGAAGAGGAGGACCACCATTACACAGACCAGGCAAGCCCACACCAGACCGCGAGTGACGGATGTGGACCGCTGGAATGTGATGAGCTGCCATTCGTAAAACACGCTCAAGCCAATGGCGCAGGCCAGAATGCCGAAGGCAAAGCCGCCGATGGAAGTAAGAACAACCGTAATGACGATAAGGACAATCGCGCTCAGAACGCGTTTTTGCAAATTGGAAAGACCACTAGAGCCAATTCCGATCATATTGCACCAGTTCTGTTTCTCGGATGCGGAGACAATCCACGCGAAGGACCGGAATTGGCTCTAAAGGTCACAGAGCGATTTCCTGCGCCGCCACACCGCCGAAGCGCCGTTCACGCATCTGGAATGTCTCTACGGCTTCAGCCAGATGCGAGGGACGGAAGTCGGGCCAATAGCAGGGCATGAACATGAATTCCGAATAGGCCGCCTGCCAAAGAAGAAAGTTCGACAGGCGCATTTCACCGCTGGTGCGGATAATCAGATCTGGATCAGGGATCTCGGCTGTATCCAGCCGCACCGATATGGCTTCGGGCGTAATGTCGCCAAGGGCGATAACACCCGATGCAACATCCGCAACAAGGCGCTGAACTGCGCGGGTTATTTCATTGCGTGAACCATAATTGAAGGCAATAACCAGCGTGAGCCCGGTATTTCTGACCGTCAGCGTTTCCGCTTCCTCGAGGAGGCTGCGAATGTCCTTGGCCAGATCCTGCCGTTCTCCAATGATCCGCACCCGGACATTCTCTCTGTGCAGATCAGCGAGATCGCGCCTGATGAAGAGTTTCAGAAGTCCCATGAGATCGGTAACTTCCGAGCGCGGCCGCGACCAGTTTTCGGACGAGAACGCAAACAGCGTCAGGAAAGGTATATCCATCTTGCCCGCGGCGCGGATAACCTCACGCAGCGAATCGACGCCAGCCTTGTGGCCAGCCGTCCGCGGCAGTCCCCTCGCCTTTGCCCAACGGCCATTTCCATCCATGATGATGGCAATGTGGCGCGGATTGGACATTGGCTTTGACCTCCAGTGGGACTGCTTACGCTATTATCGGTTCGAACATATTCGAGAATTCACCTCATGAGACATGTGGCTTGGTATTCGAGAACCGGAGCACTGGAAAACGCAACACATATCCATCGAGTGGCGATCAAAAGTTTCTCAAACCTGCATGATTTCCGCTTCTTTGACAGCAACGACTTTATCCATTTCTGCAATGGTGTCATCTGTCAGTTTCTGGACTTTTTCGGACAGGACACGATTGTCGTCCTGACTGATATCGCCGTCCTTTTCCAACCTCTTCAATTCGTCCATGCCGTCGCGGCGAACGTGACGCGCTGCGACCTTGGCATGCTCGACATATTGATGGGCGATCTTGACCAGTTCCTTACGGCGCTGCTCGTTGAGTTCAGGCAACGGAATACGCAAATTGTTGCCGTCGGTAATCGGGTTGAGGCCAAGACCGGACTCGCGGATCGCGCGCTCAACCTTGCCAACCATCGACTTGTCCCAGACGGACACGGCGAGCATTCGCGACTCTGGCACAGTGATATTGGCAACCTGATTGAGAGGCATCTGCGAACCATAGGCTTCGACTGTGATGGGTTCCAGCAGGCTTGCCGAAGCGCGACCGGTGCGTAGCCCGCCGAGATCGTGTTTCAGCGCCTGTATGGCACCGTCCATGCGGCGCTTCAGGTCGTTCAGATCGAGTGCGTCACTCATGCTCAATGCTCCTTATTCTTGGCGGAACTGCCCGGCAGAACTATCAATGGTCCGATACGACCGTTGCACGTCCTCTACCCTGTAGCACTTCTGCAAAACCACCCTTTTCATGGATCGAATAGACGATTATTGGGATATTATTTTCACGTGCAAGAGCTACAGCCGTCGTATCCATTACAGCGAGCCCGCGATCCAGCACGTCCTTGTGGGTCAAATGATCAAACCGCACAGCATTTGGGTCTTTTTTAGGATCCGCCGAATAAATTCCGTCAACCTGGGTGCCCTTGAACAGGGCATCGGCACCAATCTCTGCTGCACGCAGCGCGGCTGCGGAGTCGGTCGTAAAGAAGGGATTGCCAGTGCCTCCGGCAAAGATCACAACTTTGCCCATGTCCATATATTCGGTCGCCAGCCTTTGCGAAAACGTCTCGCAGAATTCAGGCATGGTTACCGCCGAAAGGACAACCGTGTCGATGCCGAGCTTCACCAGTGAAGTGCGCAGCGCCAAAGAGTTGATCACCGTTGCCAGCATACCCATGTGGTCGCCGGTAACCCGGTCTCCGCCTTTGGAGGCTACAGCTACGCCGCGAAAAATATTGCCGCCGCCGATGACCACGCCAACCTGCACACCCAATGCACGAGCTTCCGCAATATCGCTGGCAATTCGATCGGCGACGGCCACATCAATGCCGAAGCCCTGATCGCCCATGAGAGCTTCCCCTGAGGCTTTGAGCACAACGCGTTTGTAAACTGCCGTACCAGCCATGGAACCTTCCTCAACGTCGTTTCGAATTCCGGATACACGAAGGGCACCGCGTTGTCACGCGATGCCCTTTGATTTCAGCAGGCTAAGATTACTTCTTCACAGCTGCGGCAACTTCAGCTGCAAAGTCGGTCTCTTCCTTCTCGATGCCTTCGCCAAGGGCAAAACGGACGAATGCCGTGATCTTGGCCGGTGCACCGATCGTCTTTTCCGCTTCTTTAAGAGCAGCCTCGACGGTCAGATCCGGATTGATGACGAAAGCCTGCGAGAGAAGCACAACTTCCTCGTAGAATTTGCGTAGACGGCCTTCCACCATTTTCTCGATGATGTTCTCAGGCTTGCCCGATTGACGGGCCGACTCGGTAAAGACTGCCTTTTCACGCTCAACAGCAGCTGGATCGACCTCGGCGGCAGTCAGGGCAAGCGGGTTGGTCGCCGCGACATGCATTGCGACCTGACGGCCGAAAGCCTGTGCGACGTCGGCGTTGCCGGCAGTTTCGATCGCTACGAGAACGCCGAGCTTGCCGAGGCCGTCGGAAACAGCGTTGTGAATATAGGTTGCGACAACACCTTCATTGACCGTCAATGCTGCCGAGCGGCGGAACGAAAGGTTCTCACCAATTGTACCAACGGCGTCCTTGATCGTATCGACAACCGACTTGCCCGATGAAGGATAGGTCGCAGCGGCAACCGCAGCGGTCGAACCATCGGTCGTCAATGCCACATTGGCAACATTGCGGACGATGTCCTGGAATGCGTCGTTGCGAGCTACGAAATCGGTCTCGGAGTTGACCTCGACAACGACAGCCTTTTTGCCGTTCGATGCAACGCCGACGAGACCTTCGGCAGCCGTACGGCCAGCCTTCTTGTCTGCCTTCGAAATACCCTTGGCACGCAGCCAATCGACAGCGGCTTCCATGTCGCCATTGGTTTCAGTCAGGGCCGCTTTGCAGTCCATCATGCCGGCGCCGCTGATCTCGCGAAGTTCTTTTACTTGTGCAGCAGTAATGCTCATTCTAGTCGCCTCTTCTCAAAGCGAAGGCATACTGGAGAAACCAGCATGCCAACTTTGCGGCGCGCTATGCGCCAATCGAATCATTGTTAATCACCCGATACGACGGGTGTATGAAACCTCAAGCGGAGGCTTCACCTTCCTGAGCAGGCGCTTCGGCTGAAACCTCAGCCGGGGCTTCGAGCGCAGGCTCGACAGGAGCTTCTTCCTGTGCACCGATATCCATGCCCAGCGAACCCTGCTGACGCAGAATGCCATCGAGTGCCGCCTTGGCGATCAGATCGCAGTAAAGCGAAATCGCGCGCGATGCGTCATCATTGCCGGGAATCGGGAAATCGATCTGGTCCGGATCACAATTGCTGTCGATCACGGCGACAACCGGGATACCCAGACGCTTGGCTTCCTGGATGGCGATGGCTTCCTTGTTGGTATCGATGATGAAGATGAGGTCCGGAACCGAACCCATGTTCTTGATACCGCCAAGTGCACGGTTGAGCTTCTCGCGCTCACGGTCGAGGTTCAGACGCTCCTTCTTGGTGAAGCCCTGAGCTTCGCCGGAAAGAAGTTCGTCCAGCTTGCGCAGACGCTGAATGGAATTCGAAATCGTCTTCCAGTTGGTCATCATGCCGCCGAGCCAGCGGGCATTGACGTAATACTGGGCCGAACGGGTTGCGGCGTCGGCAATGATGTCCGAGGCCTGACGCTTGGTGCCAACGAACAGAACGCGGCCACCACGGGCTACGGTGTCCGAAACCTTCTTCAGCGCTGTATTGAGCAGCGGATAGGTCTGGGCCAGGTCGAGAATGTGAATGTTGTTGCGGGAACCATAAATATATGGTGCCATTTTCGGGTTCCAGCGATGTGTCTGGTGGCCGAAGTGAACGCCAGCTTCAAGGAGCTGACGCATGCTGAAATCAGGCAATGCCATCTCTTGTATTTCCTTTTCCGGTTGAACCTCCACGGGAAGAGGCGGGAAAACCCGCCACCGGAGGCCATATCGGATTTCTCCCGATATCAACCCAAATCCCGTGTGTGGAATGAAGCGGCTGTTAATGGATAATTGCGCAATAAGCAAGTGCGGGGACGATAAAACTCAGAGTCGTGCATTTTAATGTCGCAAAAACAAGTGCGTGTTTCGGCAAGCTCACCATGAGGGAGGTGGGGCGCTTGCACGGAGTCACGTTCCGCAATGGCGGCAATTAGTTATGCGGCCTACAACTGCCCTCATGGTGAGCTTGTCGAACCACGCACAATGGAATTGCCGCCCAGTAATACTATCGATGCAGCTCCGACGCTTTATACAAACTGCCACTCGCAGGCAGTCCATTTTCGTCGTAATCAAGAATTTCCTCGGCCGTGCGTCGGTCCAAGCAAGGCATCGCAGCCAAGCGATGGCGTATCTCTGCGAGTGCCTCAATTAGTGCTATTCCTTGGGATTGCTGTTTATCGCCTGGCATAGCACCTACTTCGTGCACTTCGGGGCATCGAATAACTGCAGATCAACGAGCTTCCCTGTCATCGAGAAATCGCCATAGTCCATCTTGAGATCGCGCGTCACGCCATTGCGATACATCTTGAAATTGATCCGGTAGCTCGGCAGCCCCTCCGTCTTCTCATTGTCGTCGAAATAAGCGATCGAAACCGGCCACGTCGTTTCTTTTGCTAGCGAGCCCATATTTTTTGACTCGTCGTCATCGGAAACCGCAGATTTGCCGATAACCACCGTGGTCGCCATTACCTTGTCGGCATCTTCCGATCCGTCGAACAGTTTTGTCTGGTAGAAAACTTCCCCGGCCAACGCCTTGGAGATCAGATCCTGCATGTGGCGCGTTGGAAACTGTGACAGCTCGAGATCTTCTTTGCTTGCCTCTGGCTTTGTCAGCGAAATTTCCGTCTTGTCCTTGAGCAGTGCGGCGTCGCCGCGCACCTCCTTGGTCAAGCTCTGGTCAACGAATGTCTTGTTGACGAAGCGGAATTTGTCGCCGTTGCCCGACTCGAATGTCGTCGTCTGCTGATCAGTCACCCGCTGCGGCTGTTCTTCCATGTCAACGCGGGTGACGAAACGAAAATTCGTCGTATAACCCTCGCAATCCGAGCCGTTGAATTCATAGACCATGCGGCCTGTCAAACCCGTTATGCCGCTACTGTCCTGCGCGCTGTCCAGTTTGAGATCGTAAATGGCGCGATGCGGAACGAGAGTCGCGGTTCCAGCTGCAAAAGCCATTGAGGAGCCGGTCAGGCCCAAGGCACCGAGACTGAAAACAACAACAGGTAGAATGCGCATCGAAAGATTCTCCAATATTTGAACGTGCATATTAAAATAACTCTTGGCGGAAGCGAGGCAAAAATCGCAACTTCGTTCACAATCGCTCGCGATTCCGGAAACATAAGGAAATAATCCCATGACCAGCACCATCGAAAAACGTTTGCAGGAGCTTGGTATAACGCTGCCTGTAGCAGCGGCACCGGCAGCCAATTACGTTCCTTTCGCCCGGACCGGCTCCCTGCTTCTGACGTCAGGGCAATTGCCGCTGGCAGGCGGAAAGCTCATCCACACCGGGCTTTTGGGTGCCGAGCTGAACGTCGCACAGGGCCAGGAAGCAGCCAAAGCCTGCGCGATCAATGTTCTGGCGCAGGCGAAAGCGGCGCTGGACGATCTCGAACGGATCATGCGGATAGTGAAAATTACGGTGTTCGTTGCATCGACGCCGGATTTCGTCGAGCAGCACCTCGTCGCCAACGGTGCCTCGGATCTACTCGTTGCCGTCTTGGGCGATGCAGGCCGTCATGCACGCTCGGCTGTGGGCACGGCCGCCCTGCCCCTGAACGCACCGGTCGAAATTGAAGCCATTATCGAGGTTCGTTGAACATGCCTTCTGTTGATTGGTTGAAAAGCGTGCCGATCGCGCATCGTGGTTTGCACGATCTGAACAACAAGCGCTGGGAGAATACTCTGTCGGCGTTTGACGCCGCCGCAGGCGCCGGCTTTGCCATCGAATGCGACGTCCATCTCTCTGCTGACGGCAAAGCCATTGTCTTCCACGATGGTACGCTCGACCGGGTGACAGGGAGCAAAGGCAATATCGACGAGCTGACAGCCGAGCAAGCCGGCAAACTTCGTGTCGGCGGCACACAGGATCATGTGCCGACGCTGGCTCAGGCCCTCAAGTTGATTGACGGCCGCGTGCCCATCGTCATCGAACTCAAGGGAATTCCCGGGCGCGATGAGGGCCTGGTCAAGGCGGTTGCCAACGATCTAGCCGAATATGACGGCCTGGCAGCCATCATGTCCTTCGATCACCACCTGATCCGCCGTTTCGGCAAAGACGCGCCGGGCATTCCCGCCGGACTGACCGCCGAGGGTCTTCGCGATGAGGATCTCGAAGCGCATTTTTCCATGCTGGCCTACGGTATCGACTTTGTCTCCTACAACGTCCACCATCTGGAAAACCGTTTTGTCGAACTTGTCCGGGGAACGATGGACATGCCTGTCATCTCATGGACGGTAAGGAGCATCGCCGAAAAGGCCATCAGCGACGCCCTTGTCGATCAAATCACTTTCGAGGGATTTGATCCGCATTTGACTTGAAAGCAAGAGCTCCTTCTTCTAAGATTGGTATACACGTAAACCAAGGGTTGAGCTATGAGTAAACAAACAGCGATCAGGCTTCCGGACGAAACCTATGAGCGGCTGCAGGCATTATCCGCAAGGACTGGGCGCACGACCACCTTCTACATCAAACAGGCAATCGAAGAACATTTGGAAGACCTTGAAGACCTCTACCTTGCTGAGCAAGCTTTACTACGCCTGAAACGTGGTGAATCTGAAATTATAAGCGCGGAGGAATTCTGGCGTGGCTTGGTCGATTGAGTATGATCGCCTGGCACGTAAATCCATAGAAAAACTGGACTTGCAAACCCGTATTCGTATCTACAAATATCTAAATGATCGAATTGCCAATCTAGCTGATCCACGCCAGACCGGGAAAGCGCTGCAAGGTTCCGAACTTGGAAATCTATGGAGATATCGCGTGGGCGACTATCGTGTCCTGTGCGACCTGCAGGATCATCGCCTCGTGGTGTTGGTTGTCGAGATCGGGCATCGCCGCGAAATCTATAACTAAAATATTCTGCGAGGCTAGAAAGCCATTTCTACAATAACACAGCCTGACTATGGCAATTTCACCTTGCGCGTCTGCGATGGCGTTGGCGCGTTCACGCAAACGGAGTGGTCGGAGCTCTCCGGGACATCGCGCGGGGCGCCTGATTACAATCCTTTCCTGTCGCATGCCTTCCTGTCTGCGCTCGAAGATTCCGGTTGCGTCGCGCGCAAGGCCGGCTGGCTGCCGCAGTTTCTACGTCTGGAGGATGGTTGTGGCACTTTGATCGGTGCCGTCCCCTGCTATTTGAAGAGCCATAGCCAGGGCGAGTATGTCTTCGATCACGGCTGGGCCGATGCGTTCGAGCGGGCCGGCGGGCGCTATTATCCGAAATTGCAGGCGAGCATTCCTTTCACCCCCGCTACAGGTCCGCGGCTGCTGGTCCGGCGCGATCGGGATGGCGATGCGGTTCGGGCTGCTCTCGCCAATGGCCTGCGTCAGCTCACCCTTCAACTCGGCGTTTCGTCAGCCCACTCCACCTTCGTCACCGAAACGGAACTGCCTCCCTTCACCGACGCGGATTTCCTGCACCGCATAGACCAGCAGTTTCATTTCTTCAATGAAGGCTATTCCACCTATGATGATTTTCTGGCAACGCTCGCCTCGCGCAAACGTAAAGCGCTGAAGAAGGAACGCCGCGAGGCCCTCGCTGACGGCATCACCATCGAACGACTGACCGGCGGCCAGCTCACCCCGGAAATCTGGGATACTTTTTTCGCATTCTATATGGATACCGGCAGCCGCAAATGGGGTCGCCCTTATCTCAATCGCAAGTTCTACACATTGATCGGCGAGCGCATGCCGGATGACATCGTACTGGTGATGGCGCGGCGGGACGGACGCTACATTGCTGGCGCCATCAATTTCATAGGATCGGACCGGCTCTTTGGCAGGCATTGGGGCTGCATCGAAGATCACCGTTTTCTGCATTTCGAGGTCTGTTATCATCAGGCGATCGACTTTGTTATCGAAAGAAAACTGCGTGTCGTCGAGGCCGGCGCTCAGGGTGAGCACAAGCTTGCACGTGGATATCTACCCGTGACAACGCATTCCGTGCATTATCTTGCTCATCCAGGATTGCGGCGCGCCATCGATGATTTTCTTGAGCGTGAGCGCGAGGATGTCGCCTTGATGAATCATGTTCTCAACGAGCACACGCCCTTCAAGAAGTCCGACCAATAAAGAGGTACGCCATGACCCCACCCTATGATGCAAACAACATATTCGCGAAGATCCTGCGTGGGGAAATCCCGTCACACAAGCTTTTCGAAGATGAGGAAACCTATGCCTTCATGGACGTCATGCCGCAAGGCAAAGGTCATTGCCTTGCGATAATCAAGGCGCCGTTCCGCAATATCCTGGATGTTGACGAAGCCAGTCTGTCAGCCGTCATCAAAACCACGCAGAAGCTCGCACGCGCGGTCAAAGCGGCTTTCGACGCCGATGGTGTCACTGTCATCCAGTTCAACGAACCAGCCGCCGGGCAGACGGTTTTCCACCTGCATTTCCACGTCATTCCGCGTTTTGACGGCGTCGCTCTGCGGCCGCATACGGGGCAGATGGAGGATCAGAACGTCCTGGCCGAAAACGCAGAGAAAATCAGGCAGGCTCTAGGTCAACAGTAGTCCGCAGAGCAGGACGGCTTCGCCGGCGATCACGCTGATGATTACACGTCTTCCGAGAGCGAGATATGCAACGAAGCCTGCTGCGGCTGCACCTATCCGCAGAAACACAGAGGTCTCCGCCAGCGCTCCGCTCGGATAGAGGATTAATTGGGCGATGACTCCTGCGACAAGCGCCGTGGCGACGGCTCGCACTGCGATCAAAGCTTCGGAATCTTCACGGACCCGGCCACCGATAAACACGCCAATGAACCGCCAGACATCTGTGGGTAACCACCCTGCGAGCAGGATGAACAGATAGGGCCACCACCAATCAGTCAGGCTCTGCCAGGTCATCCGGCGGCGCTCCTCTTGGCCAGATGGACATAGGCCATGGTCACAATCCCTCCGGCAACACCGGTGAGCAGCAGATCATAGGCCGGCGCGATGGAATGCATGACGGGGAACAGCAGTAGGCCTGAAACCATGGCGACATGCACCGATCGATCGCGCGCTGAACCCCACAGCGACGTCAAAAAATACATTGGCGTCAAGAAGAACAACGCAGCGAAAACCATGGGCGGGAAATCGGTCGAGAGAACATAGACCACAGCCACCACGAGTGTGTTGGTCAACGTCAACGTGATACCCAGACCGGCGAAATAACTCGTGCGCATATCGCGCGGAACATGCTTGAGCCGCTCCATGCCGACTACCCAAGCGGTGACGGCAATGAAATGCGACAGAAACAGCAAGGTAATCTTCCGCGTCTTGGGTCCGCGCATTTCCGGCACGAAAGCCGCCACCATTGGCATCAGGCGGATCGACGACAGGCCGACAGCAATTGCCGCGCCGAATAGTGAATAACCGCCCGCAATTGCACCGATCAGGACGATATTGGCGGGAAGAGCCCAGATAATGGCGACCATGAACGTCGCCTGTAGCAAGGTCACGCCATTTTCACTGGCAAACCCGGCAAAGCCCACATGCGCTGTCATCAGGATCAACGCAGGAATGCTTGTGATCAGGGATGCACCTGACAGAAACCACGAAAAACGGGTTCTCACGTTCTCATCCGCATGGTGGGAGGGCAATCCGGAATCAGCCATGCCTCAGCGATAAACGGAAGAACGGATGCCATCAAGAAAAAGGCCACCCGAAGGTGGCCTTTTTGATTATTTCTTCCGCGGCACTTTTGGCACAGACGCCTTGGGTGGCAGCGAAGCGACGTTCCTGGTGGCCGACACATCGGCCCCCGCTTTTTCAAGCGGCTTCTTCGGTGCCGGCTTCTTCTTTGCCAGAGGCTTCTTTTCGACCGGTATTTCCTTCTTCGGCTTCACCACGACTTCGTCGGCGATGTAGTCGAGAATCAGACCTTTCGAACCATCAGGCTTCTCGGCAACCGAAACGCGGACGGTACCGCCCTTCTTCAGCCTGCCAAACAGCACCTCATCCGCCAGCGGCTTCTTGATGTGCTCCTGAATGACGCGGCCAAGCGGCCGAGCGCCCATGCGGTCGTCGTAGCCCTTCTCGGCAAGCCAGGCGATGGCCTCCTGCTGCAGATCAAACGTCACGCCGCGGTCGGCAAGCTGTGCCTCGAGCTGGATGACGAATTTCTGCACCACCTGATGGATAACCGGAACCGGCAACGCACCGAACGGAATGATCGCATCGAGACGGTTGCGGAACTCCGGCGTGAACAGCCGGTTGATCGCTTCCATGTCATCGCCTTCACGACGCGACGAACCGAAGCCGATTGCCGCTCTCGCCGCATCGGACGCGCCCGCATTGGTCGTCATGATCAGAATCACATTGCGGAAATCGATCTGCTTGCCGTTGTGATCAGTCAGCTTGCCGTGATCCATGACCTGCAACAGGATATTGAACAGGTCCGGATGCGCCTTTTCGATTTCATCGAGCAGCAGCACGCAATGCGGATGCTGATCGACGCCGTCGGTCAGAAGGCCGCCCTGATCAAACCCGACGTAACCGGGAGGCGCACCGAGCAAGCGCGATACCGTGTGACGCTCCATATATTCCGACATGTCGAAACGCAGCAGTTCCACACCAAGCGAGGCAGCCAATTGCTTGGCGACTTCGGTCTTGCCGACGCCGGTTGGACCGGAGAACAGGTAGGATCCGATCGGCTTTTCCGGCTCGCGCAGGCCGGCACGTGCCAGCTTGATCGACGACGACAGCGCTTCGATGGCCAGGTCCTGACCGTAGACGACGCGCTTCAGTTCCGCCTCGAGATTGGAGAGCACGGCTTCGTCGTCTTTCGAAACAGTCTTCGGCGGGATGCGGGCCATCGTGGCGATGGTCGCTTCGATTTCCTTCACGCCGATCGACTTCTTGCGTTTCGCCTCCGGCAACAGCATCTGGCTGGCACCGGTCTCGTCGATGACATCGATCGCCTTGTCCGGCAATTTGCGGTCATTGATGTAGCGCGCTGAAAGTTCGACCGCCGACTTGATCGCTTCCACAGTGTACTTGACCTTGTGGAAGTCTTCGAAATATGGCCGCAGACCCTTCATGATCTCGATTGCATCGGGGATCGAGGGTTCATTGACATCGATCTTCTGGAAACGGCGCACAAGTGCCCTGTCCTTCTCGAAGAACTGGCGAAACTCCTTGTAAGTCGTTGAACCGATGCAACGAATGGCACCCGTCGAAAGCGCTGGCTTCAGGAGGTTGGATGCATCCATCGCACCACCTGACGTGGCCCCGGCACCGATAATCGTGTGGATTTCGTCGATGAACAGGATCGCACCCGGAAACTCTTCGAGCTCCTTGATGACCTGCTTCAGACGTTCTTCGAAATCACCGCGATAGCGCGTTCCCGCGAGCAACGTGCCCATATCCAATGAGAATACGGTCGCATCGTTGAGGACGCTTGGAACCTTGCCTTCGACGATGCGCTTGGCGAGACCTTCGGCAATGGCGGTCTTGCCAACGCCGGGATCGCCGACGTAAAGCGGATTGTTCTTCGAACGGCGGCAAAGGATCTGGATCGTCCGGTTGATCTCCTGATCACGGCCGATAAGCGGATCGATCTTGCCGGCTTTGGCGCGATCATTCAGGTTGATGCAGTAGGCCGACAAGGCGTCCTGCTTCTTCTTGGTCACGCCCTCTTCCGACTCAGCGGCATGGCTGTCTTCGTTGGGGCTCTCGGCTCCGAGCGGTGTGCGCGGCTCCGAGGCGCCGGGGCGCTTGGAGATTCCATGGGAAATGTAGTTGACCGCATCATAGCGGGTCATCTGCTGTTCCTGCAGGAAGAAAGCCGCATGGCTTTCGCGTTCGGCAAAAATAGCGACAAGAACGTTAGCTCCGGTCACTTCTTCGCGGTTGGAGGATTGGACGTGGATGACCGCACGCTGGATGACGCGCTGGAAAGCCGCAGTCGGCTTCGAATCCTCATCGTAACCGGTGACAAGGTTATCCAGTTCGTTGTCGACGTAGTCGGTCACAGTTCGCGTCAGTTGAGCCAAGTCGACATTGCACGCACGCATGACACTGCTTGCATCCTGATCATCGATCAGCGCGAGAAGCAGATGCTCCAGCGTCGCATACTCGTGATGATGCTCGTTGGCAATTGTCAGCGCCTGATGCAGGGCGCGCTCCAGACTAGGTGAGAAAGATGGCATGAAACCTCACTTTTTCTCCATCACGCATTGCAGCGGATGTTGGTTTTGCCGCGCATAGTCCATGACTTGGGTCATCTTGGACTCCGCGACCTCATAGGTAAAGACACCACATTCTCCGACCCCATGATTATGCACATGGAGCATGATGCGTGTAGCATCTTCTCTGTTCTTCTGGAAAAACCGCTCCAGGACGTGGATGACGAATTCCATGGGTGTGTAATCGTCATTCAGAAGCAACACGCGATAAAGACTCGGCTTTTTCAGTTTGGGTTTGGTCCGGGTTATGACAGCCGTTCCCCGGCCGGGGCCGTTGCCGCTTCCCTTGTCCTCATCCTGCATCATGGGTGAAAACCGCTTCATCTCTTCCGATACCCGCATTCTCATAGTGTGTCGCTTTATGCATTCTATGTAGGTCGCTCTGGCTTGATTTTAAGCCCTCTCCTGAAGCTTGCAATATCAAGTTGCGGTTGCAAAGGCCGAATTGCCCCGCAGAAATAAAAAAAGCCCGATTACGCGTGGCAGCCGGGCTTTTTGTAGTGGCAAAGTAGATGATATTTACTTCGTCACCTTCGCTACGGCTGCCTCATAGGGCTTGTAGGCTTCCTTGGCGAGATCGGCATAGAGCTCACCGAATTTCGTCGCCTGAGCAACAAAGGCTTCATATGCCTTTTTCGAAAAGACGCTGTGGGTTTCAAATATCTGTTCAGGCGACTTGATGGTAGCCAGCTTTTCGATGAGTACGCTGCTCTCTTCGAATGATTTTTTGGAATAGTCGGCCGCCTCGTTGGCGATCGTGTGCAACCCATGGGTGAGAGCCGAAACGCTCTTCATCGCGGTATTGGCAAATTCCTTGCTCGATTCATTCAGAGTTTCGAACGGAGTGGCCATTTGTAGATCCTTTCAAAGTTGAAATTTCCTACCCACCCAGAGGTAGGGTGCAGTGCACAAAAAGTCAAATTTATACCGCACTGCAATATTAATCTAAAATTTAACCCAAATATTGCGGAAAAGGTGAACGGTCCGGTTACCATAAACAGTTTGGTAACGCTGGTGCGACTAAAGTCCACAAATTCGTTCTGATGTATCAGGGTCATCAGGAAAGTTTCTACGCGCATATTCGAGCAGGTGTTGATTGTGCATCATAAGGCCCACCAAGGTTCCAACTACGTACAAAAATTGGGTTATGCATTTCTGGCTCTGCTGTTAGGCGCCGGGATAAACATTGCTGAGTCGCCTTCGGCAGTCGCAGCTTCGAAAGAAGCGGCTATCGTCGTCGATGCCAATACGGGCAAGACGCTGTATTCATCCAATGCGGATGCGCAGCGCTACCCGGCTTCCCTGACGAAGATGATGACGATTTATATGCTGTTCGATGCTATGGCATCCGGCAAGGTTTCCAAATCGACACCAATTCCCGTCTCTGCCTACGCAGCAGCGCAGCCACCAACGAAAGTTGGCTTCCAGCCCGGACAGACGATAAGTGCGGAAGCTGCGATTCTCTCGCTTATCACCAAGTCCGCAAACGACTCGGCCACAGCTATCGCAGAGTTCCTTGGCGGATCGGAACCACGCTTTGCCGTGATGATGACCAACAAGGCCCGCCAACTTGGCATGCGCAATACGCAATTTCGCAATGCAAACGGCCTGCCTGACCCCAACCAGCATTCGTCCGCACGCGATCTCGCATTGCTGGGCGTCGCTCTTCGTGAGCATTTCCCACAATATTACAGCTACTTCTCCACCCGAAGCTTCAGCTACCGTGGTCGTCGTATCGTCGGCCACAACCGCCTTCTCGGCAAGATCCAGGGTGTGGATGGTATAAAGACCGGCTATACCCGCGCTTCCGGTTTCAACCTGGTTTCGTCGGTCAGCACTGACGGGAAGAAGCTCGTCGCGGTCGTCATGGGCGGTTCCAGCACGCCGGCACGCGATGCCCAGATGGCTGGTCTCATTGCCAAATATCTTCCGGCGGCATCGCGCCGTGACAGCGGCAATCTGATTGCTTCGCGCAAGAACAGCAAGGTCGAGGTCGCGGCTGTTGAACTCCCCGCGAGCGACGAGGCGCCAATCCCCGTTCAACGTGAGCAGGCAATAGCCGAACAGCCCGCAGAGGTCGTAACGGCTTATGCAGAGCCAGCACCAACTCCATCGCCAGCCGAACGTATTTTGCATGTCCCTGCTCCATCGCCGAAGGTTGAAATCGGCGAAGGCGATGTCGACGAAGTCGATCCGGTGACAACCGCCTCTGCGCCTTCGGGTGGCTGGATGGTGCAGATCGCTTCTGTCGGCAGTTCTGAGGAAGCCAAGGCAATGCTATCCAAGGCCGCAGCGCAGGTTCGCGGTCCGATCGCAGCACTCTCGCCCTATACGGAAAAATTCCAGAAGGGTTCGATAACCTATCACCGCGCTCGCTTTGCCGGCATCCCCTCCGCCAAGGAAGCCAACAATGCTTGTGCCGCACTGAAACGCCAGAAATTCAACTGCTTCGCCATTGCTCCGCAATCGTAAGGCACGCGATCTGAAAGACCCCGATTTGTATAGCGTAAAGGGTTTTGCGAATGTCCAGTACCAAAGAAATACATAGCCCGGCTGATCTGACAGCCAGAGAAACCAAGCCATTTTTCGGCGGCATGCAGGCCCTGCAACAGGCTGCAATGAAGATTGCTGACCTGCGCAGGGGTAATTCTGCCTTCAAGACCATGGATCTGGTGAATGTGCTGCTTTGTCAGGCTGCGCGCACACGCCGCGCCGCCATGCCGCCTGTGCGACTGCGTTTGCACGCTGACAGCCGCAACGGTGTGTCGGCAGTAAGACTTCGGGTCTCCTAGAGCAAGCCTAGAGCCGCAAGCTCGTTACGCAGTTCTGGCGGCAGTTTCGCCCGCCCGATCTTGCCGTGCCCCTCATCGAAGGGCGCGTCTTCGCTGGTCAGATAACGCCAGCCCTGAAACGCCCGGCGCGGCTGCCATTCCGTTGGAATGATGCGCGGGTCGAGCACGAGGTGGCAGCGTGAGATACCTTCATCGTCGGTAAAGGTCCGGATATCCGTCAGTTGCTGGCGGCATTGGACATTTCCTTTGATCACCCAATAGAGCGATCCGCCGTCGAGCAGCTCCTCGACGCGCTTTGGCACCATGCGGGTTGTGTGGAATTGTTCGGCCGACAACCCTGCCCGCCTGCGCTCGTCAAGCCTGAAATCGATCCACGCGGCGAGTTCTTCGATTGCACTGCATCCGACACAGAGTTTTACAAGATTGAGGGCCATGCCCTAGCATTTACGCTTTCAGGTTGTGGCGTCAACCATAATGGCAGCTTCTCCACAAGCGCCGCAAAAGACCGTTGAGAATCCAGCCTGATGAGTTAGCTGGTGCGATTTTCGAGAATCGGAGCGCAGCGGACTTGTTGGTCCGTGAGCACCGGAAGCACAGAAAATCGCGTCAGATGACCAGCAGGGTGGATTGGCAAAGGTCTTTTAACATTCGACGACGTTAACGGCCAACCCGCCAAGACTGGTTTCCTTGTAGCGTTCGTTCATATCGACGCCGGTCTGCCGCATCGTTTCAATACAGGCATCCAGCGGCACGAAATGCGTGCCGTCGCCCTTCACCGCCAGCGAAGCTGCTGTAACCGCCTTCACCGCACCAAGCGCATTGCGCTCGATGCAGGGCACCTGCACAAGACCGGCAACAGGATCGCAGGTCATGCCGAGATGATGCTCCAGCGCGATTTCAGCGGCATTTTCGATCTGCTCTGGCGAACCGCCAAGCACTGCGGCAAGTCCGGCGGCAGCCATGGCGGATGCGGAACCTACTTCGCCCTGACAACCGACTTCCGCGCCGGAAATCGACGCATTGGTCTTGATCACCCCGCCGATAGCCGCCGATGTCAGCAGAAAGTCGCGAATTCCGTTGTCATCGGCATCGTCGTGGAAATGCAGATAGTAGCGCAGCACCGCAGGAACGACGCCGGCAGCGCCATTGGTTGGCGCCGTCACAACTCGCCCGCCCGCTGCGTTCTCCTCGTTGACTGCCATTGCATAGACAGAGAGCCAGTCATTGGCGAGCAACGGATTGATGCGGTTTTGCCGCCACTCTTCCTGCAAGCGGTCGTGCAGGTAACGTGCGCGCCGCTTGACCTTGAGGCCACCCGGCATGATGCCCTCCTGCTCCAGGCCGCGATCGATACAGGAGCGCATCGCAGCCCAGATCCGGTCGAGGCCCGCGTTCAGCTCATCACGGCTCATGAATACTTCTTCGTTGCTGCGTTTCATTTCAGCAATGGAAAGACCGCTTTCCTTCGCCATGCTCATCATCTGAGCGGCATTCTTGAACGGGAAAGGCACCGGATGTTCCGGCTTCGGCGCGGTGCGGGTTTTCGCAGCCTCCAGCTCTTCTTCGGTCACGACGAAACCGCCGCCGACCGAATAGAAAATCCGGCGTAGGAGCAACCGGTCATCGACGTCATAGGCTTCAAATGCCATGCCGTTGGCGTGACCGGGAAGCGGTGTGCGCCGATCCATGATGAGATCGCTCGCGGGATCGAAGCGATAGGACGGATGGCCTTCGGGCGAAATGCGTTTGGTCTGCTTCACGGTCTCGAGCAGTGCGTCCATCTCGTTTGGATCGACGGTGGCCGGCAACAGGCCGCACAACCCGAGAATGACAGCCCGATCGGTTGCATGGCCGATGCCGGTGAAAGCCAGCGAACCATGCAGATGCACGCGCAACCGGTCGACCTTGACGCCGGTCGGCCGAGGCCATTGCCCGCTCTTGAGTTCCTCAAGAAACAGGCTCCCAGCGGTCATCGGACCCATCGTATGGGAACTCGAAGGACCAATGCCGATTTTATACAGATCGAAAACCGACAGAAACATCTGACCACCTTTTCCGGGCGAAGTATTCGCGGCCTATAATGGTCGCTCGCCACCGGTTCCCGCAGCCCGACACCGACTTCACCTTGCGTTTCTACGACATAAGTCAGCCGGCGCAAAAGTCAAAGAAAAAGCCTGTAGTCCCTTCGTTCGCGAGATTTGCGAAGCTATCAAATTCACGTACATTCGAATCGTCAGTTGTTACTCAAAGAGAGATCCAATGGAAGCTGCCCCGAACACATCCTATTGGCTCGACATAGTCGCCCTGGTCTATTTCTTCATTGTTTGGGCGCTGTATTCCCACACCACCGCAAATGGGTTTCTTGGCAAAAAATCGCTGACCTACGAGATGAACCAGGCGCGGCGGCAATGGATGGCGACCATGGCGACACGCGAATTGCGCATGATCGACACGAGCATCATGATCGGTCTGCAGCAGGGCACCGGCTTTTTTGCCTCAACCTCCATTCTGGCGATCGGTGGATGTTTCGGTCTGTTGAACTCCTCCGGCCGCGTTCTGACGCTGTTTCACGACCTGCCGTTCCTCGGCAATACCACCCAGCAATTGTTTGAAACAAAAATCCTTGGGCTTCTCGTTCTCTTCGCCTATGCATTCTTCAAATTCGCCTGGTCATATCGTCTTTTCAACTATTGTTCGATCTTGATCGGCAGCGTTCCAATGGCGCGCGACAAGGGTCCAGACGATCCGGTTGTGCTTGCGGGAATCAATCGCGCCGCAGGGATCAACATTCAGGCAGGCCAGCATTTCAACAGCGGCTTGCGCGGTATCTTCTTTTCAATCGGATATCTCGGATGGTTTTTGCATCCCGTGCTTTTCATGATCACCACGTCGCTGGTTGCCATCGTGCTGCTCAGACGCCAGTTCTTTTCCCGGGCACGCGACGTGCTGATGCAGAACAGCGTCAGCGCTGACCTATAGGCCGCGCGGCAGATAACGCCAGACGAACACGGCCGTGAATATCATCAGCATTGCCAGCGCAATGAAGATCGAGCCGAGATGGAAAAACGTCAGGATGATCGAGTAGAAAAACGCAGGCAAGATCTCGGAAAAATCTAGATAGGTCCGGTAAACCGCCGTCATCTGTGCCCGTTCATGCGGATGGACTGCGCGAATGAATGTCGTTGAGCCAAGCGTGTCGATAGCCACGCAGAAAAACGCTCCAAAAAGCAGCATGATCGCAGCCACCATCGGAAATCTTTCGCCGGCAAGGCCCGCTCCTATGAGTGCCACGGCCAGCAATACAAATACACCGGAAATCGTCCGCATCAGCCCCTTGGCCATGCCAACCTTGCCCCAGAGGATCGAGCCGAGGAGAAACAGGTTGCCGAGCGAAACCAGAAGACCGCCGGCAAGATTGCCCTGCCCCGTCGCCACCATGAGGATCGGCCCGTAGACGAAAAACGTGCTCCAGTAGCACGAGCGCGAAAAGGCGATCAGCCAGGCCAGCCGCAATCTCGGCTGCACGACGAAGCGGCGCACATTGGCGATAGGATTGGCCGGGCGGCTCGGACCTTTTTGCAGCGCCGGATTATCGCTCAGACGGAAATACCAGAACAGCGTCAGCAGCAGCAGCGAGAAACCTATCGATAGTACGAACGGCGCGATCATCCCGACTTGTGTATAGAGGAAGACGCCGAGAAACGGACCGGCGGTCCAGGCAAGCGTCGCCGTTGCCATGCGCACGGACTCTGCGCGGACCAGTTCACCCTTCTTGATGTGATCCATGATGTAGAGGCTGAGCGTGATCGACAAGGTTCCCGAACCGAACGTGCGCAGAAATAGCCCGGCTGCCTGCCCCGGCAGCGTATCGAGCGCGAAGGCACAGCACCCGAGGATCAGCGACACGGTTCCGGCCGTGTAGACCCAGCGCCTGGGAATACGAACGATGAGCAGCGGGATCGACAGCGTCGAGATCAGCCCGAGCAATGACATGCAGGTGTATAGGATGCTGACCCCGCGCTCGCTCTGCATGAGATCGTAGGTCTGAATCGGCACGACACTGGTAATGATCGCCCGTGCCATTGATTCGATGCCAAAGAGGATCGCGAAGACCCGCGCCGTTGGGCGCTTGGCCGTGGTAATCCAGATAGGATGGCGAACCTGATTGATCACTGGGATGACTTTGGGGGCATTGATTCGAGCGTCGCCGGGAGTTTCGGCTCCACGACGAGCGATAGCAGTCAATCAAGCGACATATTATGTCCGTTTCACAGAAACCTTTGAATAGGTAAGAAAAACTTCCCGTACCCGCGCGCCACGGCCATGGATTTTGCCAGCCATGTCGCCTAGCTTGCGCCAATTGCTGCAACTATTGAGTTTTGGACACATGAATAAAGCCGAGACCTTGAACTCTCCCACGAAGACGCGTCTCGGCAAGCTGGACGTGTTGCGCGGTATCGCCCTTATTGCCATGGCGACCTACCATACAGGCTGGGATTTCGAATTTTTCGGCTATCTCGAACCCGGAACAACCGGCCATGGCGCGTGGAAACTGTACGCCCGCGTCATCGCCTCGACTTTCCTCGCGCTTGTTGGCTTCAGCCTTGTGCTGGCGCATGGGCGCGGCATTCGCTGGCGCTCGTTTGGCATTCGCCTCACCCAGATCATCGCTGCCGCACTGGCGATCACGCTTGCCACAATGTACGTCACCCCGCAGAGCTTCGTGTTTTTCGGGATCCTGCATGAAATAGCGGCGGCGAGTGTTCTGGGACTTTTGTTCTTGCGGTTGCCTGCGCTGGTTATTGCTGCGGCAGCAGCGGCGGTCATCGCCCTTCCGTATTATTTCGTCTCGCCGGCATTCGACGCACCGCTATTCTGGCCGCTCGGCCTCTCGGAAATCATCATAAGATCAAATGATTACGTCCCGATCTTTCCATGGTTCGGCGCCGTTCTTGCAGGGATGGCGCTCGCCAAGACGATGCAACATTTCGATGCGCTCAAATTGTTTGCCGGAAACATCGCTCCATCCTGGCTCGATCGCGGCCTGCGTTTCATCGGCAGGCACAGCCTCGCCTTCTACCTGATCCACCAGCCAGTGATCATCGCTTCTATTTTTCTTTTTTCGCAACTGTTCCCACCGGCGGTCCCGGCACCACGCGAGGTCTTCGGCAAGGCCTGTGTGCAGAGCTGCCAGAACGACAACGACAAGGCATTTTGCGAGAAGTTCTGCGATTGCGTCATCGGGCAGACCGAAGCGCAGGGCATCTTCGATGACATGTTTGCCGGAAAGCGCGATCAAAACGATCCGCAGATGCAGGAAATCGCTGGCATCTGCACACAGGAGAACATGCCGCAATAAAAGCTATGTATTTACGCCGAGTTCCGCCAGGCGCTCGATACAGCCTTCCTCGACCTGATCGAGTTCGGCCAGGGTTTCCTCGATGTCGCGGCGCTTCTGGCGCAGCTCTGCGCGCTTTTCCTCGACGCGCTTCATCATCAGATGCAGCTGCCCCATTTCTCCAGGCGGCTCTTTGTACATCTGGATTATCTCTTGAATCTCGGCAATGGAGAACCCGAGCCGTTTGCCCCGAAGAATCTGCTTGAGCAAATGCCGGTCGGACGGCCGGAACAGTCTGGTGCGTCCACGTCTGACCGGATGAATCAGATCCTCATCCTCGTAGAACCGCAATGTACGCGTCGACACGCCAAACTCCCGTGTCAGTTCAGTAATGGTGTAATACTCGCGCATTGCAGACACAGCCCCAGTTGTATCGATTGAATCTTTTGCTCACGCAATTACGTAAAAGTCAATTGCACGATTGTATTCGGTTGTAAACTTTAGTCCATAATTCACCAAACGGATGTTATTTGAAGCCAAACCACCAGGTCGCCAGGCCGAGAAACGACGAAAAGCCGACGACATCGGTAACCGTGGTAACGAATACCGCCGACGCTATGGCCGGGTCAGCACCGAAACGATGCAGCAACAACGGAATCAGAATACCACCAAGTGCGGCTGCAAGCATGTTGATGATCATCGCTGCTGCAATAATACCGCCAATATGGACATTTGCGAACCAGAGACCGGCAATGACACCAATCATGATCGCGAAAATGACGCCGTTGATAAGCCCCACCGAAGCCTCGCGGCGAATGATGCGGCCGGCGTTGTAGATATCCATGTCCCGTGTCGCCAGTGCCCGGACAGTCACGGTCATTGTCTGCGTGCCTGCGTTGCCACCCATGGATGCCACGATGGGCATAAGCACCGCCAGAGCCACCATTTGCTGGATGGTCCCATCGAACAATCCGATTACGGATGCCGAGAGAAAGGCGGTGAACAGGTTGATCACCAGCCAGGGCGTGCGCGAGCGCGACGTGGATAGCACGGAGTCGGACAGTTCTTCATCGCCGACGCCGCCAAGACGCAAGATATCTTCCTCGGCCTCTTCCTGAATGACGTCCACGATGTTCTCGATGGTCAGAACACCCACAAGCCGGTCGTTTTCGTCCACCACCGCGGCCGACAACAGATCGTATTGCTCGAAGATTTGCGCGGCTTCTTCCTGATCCATCGTCGCCGGGATCGCATGCCGCGTCTCGTGTGTGATCTCGTCGATTTTGACGTCGCGCCGGGTACGCAGGATGCGATCAAGGTCGATGGCGCCCAAAAGCCGGAACATCGGGTCGATAACGAATATTTGCGAGAACGACTCGGGCAAATCGTCATTGTCGCGCATGTAGTCGATGGTCTGGCCGACAGTCCAGAATGGCGGTACCGCGACAAACTCTGTCTGCATGCGGCGGCCAGCGGTTTCCTCCGGGTAGCCAAGGGACCGGCGCAGTCGAACCCGTTCGGTAAACGGCAGCTGCGCCAGGATCTCGTCGCGGTCTTCCTGCTCGAGGTCTTCGAGAATGTAGACAGCATCGTCGGAATCGAGTTCCTGAACGCCTTCGGCGATCTGCCGGTTCGGCATCGCATCGACGATTTCAAGGCGAACCGCCTCATCGACCTCGGTCAGTGCGGCAAAATCGAATTCGTCGCCCAGAAGTTCGACGAGGGCTCTGCGCTGATCTGGCTGCAGAGCCTCGAGGACGTGACCAAGCTCGGACTGGTGCAGCTTGCCGACATGCGACCTTAGAAACAGAACATCCCGGTCCGCGATGGCGGCGCCGACACGCGCTAGATAGGAGGTGCGGACAGCACCGTCCTCACCATAGATGTTGACATCGTCGTCTTCAGGTGCGGACTCCGGGTGAGTTTCTGTTTCCATCTATCCGCACCTGCCTTCCTGACAAATATGGCGTCTCGTCAGTTAAAACTCAGTGTCCGTCTTGAAAGTCGCTGCGGTGAGTCAGATGGCGTGGTTTTCGAGAACCGGAGCGCAGCGTACTTTAAGGTACGTGAGCACCGGAAGCGCAGAAAATCGCGTCAGATGACCGTCGCAGTAGAATTTCAAACCGACATTCAGGCAGCGTTGTCTTCCCAACCGCTGATTGCCTTTACTTCAAGAAAATCCTCGATCCCGAAGTGACCGCCTTCCCGCCCGATGCCGGACTGCTTGTAGCCGCCAAACGGAGCGTCTGCCGCATGGTCGGCACCATTAATGCGCACCATGCCAGCACGCAACTGCTTCGACACGCGCTTGATGCGCTCGCGATCACCCGACTGGATGTAGGCGGCAAGACCGTATGGCGTGTCATTGGCGATCTCTACCGCTTCTTCCTCCGTGTCGAAGGGGATCATCGCCAACACCGGTCCGAAGATTTCTTCGCGGGCGATCACCATGTCATTGTTGACGTCGGCGAAAACCGTCGGGCGGACGTAGTAACCGCGATTGAAGCCTTCGGGACGTCCGGTACCGCCAGCAATCAGCCGCGCGCCTTCCTTGATGCCCTGCTCGATCAGTCCCTGTACCTTGTTGAACTGCATCTCAGATACAAGCGGGCCCATGTGGTCACCGTCCTGCGATGGATCGCCGACCTTTGTAGCCTTGGCGGTCTCAGCAGCGATTTCGGTCGCCTTGCTATAGACCGAGCGCTCCACCAGCATGCGCGTCGGCGCATTGCAGGACTGGCCGGTATTGTTGAACACATGCTCGACGCCGCGCTTGACTGCAGCTTCTACATCCGAATCTGCAAACACGATGTTCGGCGACTTGCCGCCGAGCTCCAGCGATACACGCTTGACCGTATCAGCCGCAGCCTTGGTCACGGCAACACCGGCGCGGGTGGATCCCGTGAACGACATCATGTCGATGCCGGGATGAGCTGACATGGCTGCACCAACCGATGGACCATCACCATTGACCAAATTGAACACACCGGCGGGAAGACCCGAGGCATCGACCATCTCTGCGAAGATCACTGACGAGATCGGGGCAATCTCCGAGGGTTTGAGGATGACGGTGCAACCTGCGGCAATCGCTGGAACGACTTTCAGAACCACCTGGTTCATCGGCCAGTTCCACGGCGTGATCAGGCCGCAGACACCGATCGGCTCATAGGCAAGCCGGACCGTGTCGTGACCGTTCAGCGGCCGCTCGAACTCGAACTCTTTGAGTGACCGGATGAAAGCCTTGATATGGCCGGTTCCGGATGCTGCCTGTTCATCCAGTGCCATCGTGATCGGCGCGCCCATTTCGGACGAGATCGCCTTGGCCATATCGGCGATACGGGATTTATAAACGGCGAGCAGTCGCTCAAGCCATGCGAGACGTTCTTCGCGGCTGGTCACGCTCCATGTGGTGAAAGCCTTGCGGGCAGCGGATACCGCCTTGTCGACATCGGCTGCAGAACCCAGCGAGATCACGGCAAATGCCTGCTCGTCGGCCGGATTGATCACCTCAAGCTCTTTCGCCACTACCGGCGCTATCCACTTTCCATCGATATAGAAATCGGTCTTGCGAAGCATGATCTGTCTCCTGCCTGTGGCTCTATGGATTATTTTGACACTGCGCCGGATAAGTGACGGCGTGGTTCAGTTGAGTGTGTAGCGGATGATTGACGTTACGACCAACAGGAATATCGAACAAAGAGGCAAAAAATACGGCACGAGGAGTTTGTCGGGATTTAGATCAGGACGCGCCGAAAATGGTGGTTTGCGAGCACCGGAGCGCAGTGAACTTTTGGGTTCATGAGCACCGGCGCACAGAAAAACACCATTTGCAGGCCGTCATGGCCTAAATCCTCGCGAAAGCCGCAGGAAATTGCCCAGCATAGCGTGACCATACTCCGTCAGTACTGATTCAGGGTGGAACTGCACGCCATAGGTGGGGTGGCTGATATGGGTGAGCCCCATGATCTCGCCGGCATCGGATCGCGCGGTCACCGATAGATCGCTGCCGTCCTTGACAGACTCCACGATCAGCGAGTGATAGCGGCCGGCGCGGAACGGGCTCGGCAGCCCCTTGAAAATGCCTGTCCCGCCATGATTGATCGCCGAGGCACGCCCATGCATCGGCTCCTGTGCTCGCACGACCTTGCCGCCAAAGACTTCGCCGATGCATTGATGGCCGAGGCAGATGCCGAGAATCGGCACCTGTCCGCTCAACGTCTCTATAATCTCCATCGATTGCCCGGCTTCGCGCGGCCCGCACGGCCCCGGCGAAACGACAATTGCTTCGGGTGCGAGATGCTCGACTTCCGCTGCCGTAATTGCGTCATTACGCACCACCTGCGTTTCGACGCCAAGTTCAGCAAAGTAGCGCGCCACGGTGAAGACGAAGGAGTCGTAGTTGTCGATGATCAGGATCATTGCGCATCACCCTGATCGAAGACGGCAAAGATGCGCGCCGCCTTGTCCAGCGTTTCCTGATATTCGGCAGCAGGATCGGATAGCGCTGTAATACCGCCTCCCGCTTGAAACACGGCCCGTCCCCCCTGAAACAGCACAGTGCGAATGCCGATATTACCGTCGAAATCGCCATTGAAACCGATGAAACCGATCGAGCCGCAATAGACGCCCCGCGCCTCGCGCTCGATCTCAGTGATGATCTCCATCGCCCGCAGCTTTGGCGCGCCTGTGATTGACCCGCCCGGGAAGGCCGCCCTGATCAGATCCATCAGGGATTTGCCTTCCATCAGCCGCCCCGTGACGGCGGAAACCAGATGATGGACGCTCGCATAGGTCTCGAGCCCGCAAAGGACGGGTGTCAGCACGGAATGCGGTCGGCAAACGCGGGAGAGATCATTGCGCATCAAATCGACGATCATCAGGTTTTCCGCGCGGTCCTTCTCTGATTTGAGAAGTATGTCGGCGAGATTCTTGTCTTCGTCGGGATCTGACGACCGCGGCATCGTACCCTTGATCGGCCGCGTCTCGACCTGATCGCCTTTCACCGCGACAAACCGCTCCGGTGAGCTTGACGCGATAACGATATCGCCATGATCCAGATAGGCGGCAAAAGTCGCGGCATTTCGCTGGCGCAGTGCTCTGTAGAACTGCCACTTCGCAAAGCCTTCCGGCAGATCCGCGATAAAGCGCTGCGCGATGTTGGCTTGGAAGATATCGCCGTCGAGGATGTATTCCACCACCCTGGCAACGGACTGCATATAGGCGTCGCGCTCGAAATTCGAGCGCCAGGACGCTCTCGTAATCCGCTGCTGCTCGACTTTCGAAGTCTCCTGTTTTGGCTCCTCTCGCAGAAGCCGCAGGAACAATTCGGAACGCTCGATACTTTTCCTTTTCCGGGCAGTCTCGTCCACTTCCGGCAATCCTGATGACAAAAACCAGGCTTTTCCGGCCAGATGATCGAACGCCAGCACCACATCGTAAAAATACCATGCGGCATCTGGCATCGAGCCTTGCGCCGGCGCATCCGGTTGCGGCAAGCGCTCCAGCAATCGCCCGAATTCATAGGAAAAATAGCCGATTGCGCCGCCTTGAAACGGCGGAAGACCGGGCTGATCATCGAGCCGACACAGATCGAGATAGTGCGAAATCGCCTCGAGCGGATGCCGGTCAACGGCGGCGCCATTCCAGCTCGCCACGCCCTTTTCCACGACGAGCTTGCCGAACGGATCGGCCGCGACATAGGAGTAGCGTCCAAGGCTGTCGTGGCGCATGGCACTGTCGAGAAAGCTCAGTCCCCCGAGAGCCCGCAATCGCTCGGCGGCTTCGACAGGTTCCAGCCATGGAATCTCACGAATGTGCAAACCACTCCTCCTTAACCGTTAGGCACGGATATATTGAGATTCGCGTCACGACGAGCCGAAAATGGTGATTTTCGAGAACCGGAGCGCAGTGAACTTTTGGGTTCATGAGCACCGTATCGCAGAAAAGTGCCATTTGCAGGCCGTCCTGGCGTGAATATCAGTATATCCTAGCTCTTGCGCGTCGACAGAAGGATACTTGTCTCCGTCGAGGTGATTCCGTCAATATGGCGAATGTCGCGCAATGTCCGGTCGAAAGCCTCGAGGGTCTCGACTTCGATTTCGGCAACGATATCCCAGCGTCCGTTCGTGGTATGCAGCGCGCGGATTTCCGGAAAGCCCTGCAATCGCCGCACAACCTTTTCGGCGGCCTGCCCCGCTACCTCGATCATGGCAACCGCCCGCACGCCATAAATGCCCGCTCCAGCCTTCAAATTGACAGTGAAACTCTGGATCGTACCGTTTGTAGTGAGCCTGTCGATGCGGGTGCGCACCGTTGCGCGCGAAATACCGAGAATCGTTGCCATGGATGAAACCGGCATGCGGCAATCATCCCGTAGCAAAGACAGCAATTTGCGGTCCACATCATCCATCGTCTATCAATCTGACCAATTTGATTGAGCAAAATGCGCATTAATATGCGCATTCATATCAGGATGCTGTCTTTTTGTCACCGCGTCGAAGTGCCAATATCACCGCCGAAAAACGTGATAATCTTGGTTGGATCCCGGACCCCTTCAAACGCGAGAGTGACAGCTGCTCATGAACATGCAGAACAATTTCGAGGACACGCACAAGCAGAAGCTGACCGTCATCGGCGCGCCGATCGAAGAAGGCGCCGGCAGGCTTGGGGCATTGATGGGTCCCGCTGCACTGCGCACTGCCGGCCTTATACATATGCTCGAAGATCTTGGCCACCCGGTGGAGGATCGCGGTGACTTGCGACTCCCGAAGACATTGCCTGTTGTGCCGCCTGTCCAGGGTCTTGCGCACTACATCGAGAAAATCGCTGCCTGGTCCCGCATGCTGGCCGTCGAGACCTATGACGCAATGACCAACGGCACGCTCCCGGTCATTCTTGGCGGCGATCATAGCCTGTCCATGGGATCGATTGGCGGCATCGCGCGCTATTGCGAAGAGCACAACCGCGAATTGTTCGTGCTTTGGCTCGACGCGCATTCCGACTTCAATACGCCCGCCACCTCGCCATCCGGCAACATGCACGGCATGTCGGCGGCGCTTCTTTGCCGCGAGCCCGGCCTTGAAGGTGTCTTCGGCGATGAACCGCACGGTTTCGTCAAACCGGAAAACCTGCATCTCTTCGGCATTCGTTCCATCGACAAGACCGAACGCGTGCTTCTGCGTGAGCGCGGCATCGATGTCATCGACATGCGGCAGATCGATGAATTCGGCGTTGTCAAACTGCTGCGCCGCATCATTGAGCGCGTACAGAAGGCCAACGGCATCCTGCATGTCAGTTTTGACGTGGATTTCGTTGATCCGTCCTTTGCACCGGGTGTCGGAACCACCGTTCCTGGGGGCGCGACCTACCGCGAAGCGCATCTCGTCATGGAGATGCTGCACGATTCCGACGTCGTCGGTTCGCTTGACGTGGTTGAGCTCAACCCATTCCTGGATGAGCGCGGCAAGAGTGCCTTGCTCCTCGTCGATCTCGTTGCCAGCCTGTTCGGCCGGCAGATTTTCGACAAACCGACATTATCTGAACAGAGCGCTGCTGCTCTGAACGTATGACATAATAGGAGGATACTTTGCTGCACACAGCCGCTGACCTGATTTCGACGGAATCCCGCCTCGGGGCGCACAACTACAAGCCGCTCGATGTGGTGCTGGAGCGCGGCGAAGGCGTGTACGTATGGGATATCGACGGCAATCGCTATCTTGACTGTCTCTCAGCCTATTCGGCCGTCAACCAGGGCCATTGCCATCCCAAAATCCTGAAAGCAATGACGGAACAGGCAGGCAAACTGACGCTCACCTCCCGCGCCTTCCGCAATGACCAGTTGGCCCTGTTCTATGAAGAACTCGCCGCCCTCACCGGCTCGCACAAGATCCTGCCGATGAACAGTGGCGCCGAAGCCGTCGAAACCGCCATCAAGGCCGTGCGCAAATGGGGCTACGAGGTCAAGGGTGTTCCGGAAAACGCCGCGGAGATCATCGTCTGTTCGGATAATTTCCATGGCCGCACCATGGGTATCGTCGGCTTCAGCACCGATCCTGCCGCCCGCGATAATTTCGGCCCGTTCGCGCCGGGCTTCAAGGTCGTTCCATTCGGCGATATCGACGCGTTTGCGGCGGCACTGACCCCTAACACGGTCGGTTTTCTTGTCGAGCCGATCCAGGGCGAAGCCGGCGTGATCATTCCGCCGAAAGGCTATTTCACCAGGGTGCGCGAACTCTGCACCGAGAATAACGTCACGCTTATCCTGGATGAAATCCAGACTGGCCTTGGCCGCACCGGCGCCTTGCTTGCCGAAGCGCACGAGGGCATCGAAGCGGACGTAACGCTGATCGGCAAGGCACTCTCTGGCGGTTTTTACCCTGTCTCGGCGGTGCTTTCAAACAGCGATGTTCTCGGCGTGCTCAAGCCCGGGCAGCACGGCAGCACCTTTGGCGGAAACCCGCTTGCCTGCGCCATTGCCCGTGCCGCGCTGCGGGTGCTCACCGAAGAAGACATGATCGAGAATTCCCGCATCGAGGGCGACTATTTCCTGCAGGAGCTCAAGGGCATTCGTAGCAATATCGTGCGGGAAGTGCGTGGGCGCGGGCTGATGCTGGCGGTCGAACTCCATCCGGAAGCCGGCGGCGCCAATCGTTTCTGCTACGAACTCAAGGCGCGCGGCATTCTCGCCAAGGACACCCATGGCGATACGATCCGCATCGCTCCGCCACTCGTTATCAAGCGCGATCAGGTCGATTGGGCGCTGGAGCAGTTCAATGCGGTTCTCACCAGCATGAATTGAGTTTGAGAACTGGCCGATAACACGGCTGGTCCTACATCCTGACCCGCTCGGCCTTTGGATCGTACATCGGCCGCAGTGAGGCCTCGGCTTTCACCCGCACACCGGCTATCTCGATCTCATAGTCGGACGCCAGCACCTGTTCGGCGCTCTCGCCCTTGCTCGGCACATAACCAAGCCCGATCGCGCCGCCGAGATGATGCCCGTAGTTACCGGATGTGATTGTGCCGACGATCTTGCCGTCGCGGACAATCGCCTCGTTGTGAAACAGCAGCGGCTCGGGATCGGTCAGGCGGAATTGCACCAGACGGCGATCAAGCCCGGCGTCCTTCTTCCTCAGCACCGCATCGCGGCCGATGAAATCACCCTTATCTACCTTCACCGCAAAGCCGAGCCCTGCCTCCAGCACATGGTCCTCGTCGGTGATGTCATGGCCGAAATGCCGGAAGGCTTTTTCGATACGGCAGGAGTCCAGTGTGTGCAGGCCGCTCAGTTTCAAGCCAACGTCCCTGCCGGCTTCTTCGATTGCCTCGAACACATGTGCTGTCTGATCCGTCGAGACATAAAGCTCCCAGCCGAGTTCGCCGACATAGGTCACGCGGTGCGCCCGCGCCAATCCCATGCCTATTTCGATCTCGCGTGCAGTACCAAACGGGTTTGCCTCGTTCGAGAAGTCATTCGGGCTGACCTTCTGGATCAGTTCGCGCGATTTCGGCCCCATCAGGCAAAGCACGGACTCCGCGGCAGTTACATCGGTGATGACTACGAACTCGTCCTTGAGGTGCTTGCGCATCCAGGCAAGGTCGCGCTGCAGCGTCGCGCCGGGCACCACGGCGAAAAACGCCGTATCCGACAGCCGCGTGATCGTCAGGTCGCTCTCGATCCCGCCGCGATTGTTGAGCATCTGCGTATAGACGATGCGGCCCGGTTCAACATTCAGCTGATTGGCACAAAGCCGCTGCAGGAACGCCAGTGCATCACGACCCTCGATGCGTATCTTGCCGAATGAGGTCATATCGAACAGACCGACATTGTTGCGCACGGCAAGGTGTTCGTCGCGCTGATTGTCGAACCAGTTCTGCCGCTTCCACGAATAGCGGTATTCGCGCTCCTGGCCCTCTTTGGCAAACCAGTTGGCGCGCTCCCATCCCGCAACTTCGCCAAAGACAGCGCCACGGGCCCTCAGATGCTCGTGGATAGGCGAGCGGCGAATATTGCGCGATGTTGCCATTTGCCGGTACGGGAAATGATCGGCGTAAAGCAGCCCGAGCGTCTCCGACACCCGCTCCTTCAGGTAGCGCCGGTTCTTCTGGAACGGCTGCGCCCGGCGAATATCCACCTCCCACAGATCGAAGGGCGCTTCGCCATCGTTTATCCATTGCGCAAGCGCCATCCCGGCACCGCCGGAGGAAACAATACCGATGGAATTATACCCCGCCGCAACCCAGTAGCCGCCAAGTTCCGGCGCTTCGCCGAGGTAGTAGCGGTCGTCGGGGGTGAAGCTTTCGGGACCATTGAAGAATGTATGGATACCGGCCGTGCCGAGCATAGGCATACGATTGACGCCCATTTCAAGGATCGGCTCGAAATGCTCAAAATCTTCCTGCAACTGATCGAAACAGAAGTCCTCGGAAATACCGTTCATGCCCCAGGGCTTGGCAATCGGTTCGAAAGCGCCGAGCATCATCTTGCCGGCATCTTCCTTGTAGTAGGCGCATTCATCGGGAACGCGCAGCACCGGGAGACGCCCGAGCCCCTCGATAGCCTCGGTGACCAGATAGAAGTGCTCGCAAGCATGCAGCGGCACAGTCACGCCCGACGTTCCCGCCAGATCGCGCGCCCACATACCGGCGCAATTGATCACGACATCGGACTCGATCGTGCCGTGCTCTTCACCCTGCGCCCAGGTGACTCCAGTCACACGGCCATTTTTCTTGAGAACTTCGGTGACCTTGACGTTTTCGACGATCTTCGCACCGCGCTGGCGTGCACCCTTGGCAAGAGCCATGGCGATATTTGCCGGGTCGCACTGCCCGTCTAGGGGCAGATGCACCGCGCCAACCACATCCTCGATGTTAAGATGCGGATACATCTCCTTGACTTCGCGCGGAGAAATCTCGCGCACATCGACATCGAACGCTCTTGCCAGTGATGCCTGCCGGTAGATCTCGTGCTTGCGTTCCTCGGTCAGCGCGACGGTGATCGACCCAACCTGGCGCATGCCGGTGGCGACCTCGGTTTCGGCCTCGAGCTTGACATAGAGATCCGCGGAATATTTGGCGAGCCGCGTCATGTTCTGCGAGGCGCGCAATTGGCCGATCAACCCCGCAGCATGCCACGTCGTGCCAGATGTGAGCTGTTTGCGCTCAAGCAAAACGATATCAGTCCAGCCGAGCTTGGCCAGATGATAGGCAACGGAACAGCCGGAGATGCCGCCACCAATAATGACGGCCCGGGCCTTGGCCGGTAGAGAGCTCATGCGCGAATTCTTTCGTTCTTGGGATCCCACAACGGTTGGTCAGGATGGACCGTTGCCTTGAAGCGCTCGCCAAAGATTTCCACCTCGACTTCGGTGCCGGGTTCAGTGAGTTCTGTCTTCAGCATGCCGAGCGCAATGGATTTGTCGATGCGGTGGCCCCAACCGCCCGACGTCGTCTCACCGACGATATTGCCGTCGTGCCAAAGCGTCGACATGTAAGGCGCGTCGCAATCGCCTGCATCGACAGTCAGCGTCACGAAGCGTTTCTTCACGCCCTGCTGCTTTTCACTCTCAAGGGCTGCCTTGCCAAGAAATTCCGGCTTTTCCCACTTGATGAAGCGTTCGAGCCCGCTTTGCAGCGGTGTGTAGTCCGTGGACAGGTCACCCTTCCACGCGCGGTAACCCTTCTCCAGACGGAGCGAATCGAGGGCGAACATGCCGAACGGCTTGATCCCGTATTTCTGCCCTGCCTCCCACACCGCATCGAAAATGGCGGCCGTATCGGCTATCTTGGTGTGGACTTCCCAGCCGAGTTCGCCGGCAAACGATACCCGCACCAATTGGCAATAGCGCCCGGCAATCTGTGTCGTCTGGTGCGACAGCCAGGATTTTTCCAGGTCGGCATCGCAGATATCGCGGAAAAGATCGCGCGCCTTCGGCCCGGTCACGATTTGGCACGAGAAGTCTTCAGTTACATTGCTGATGCTGATCGAACTGCCTTTCGGCAAATGATTGAGCAGCCAGTCGCGATCATGCCATTCTGCAACGCCGGCGGTGATCAGGAAGAACACATCCTCGTCGATTGCCATAATCGACATTTCAGTGACGACGCGGCCCTTGTCATCCGAGAAATAGCCAAGCCCGATACGTCCGGGTTTGGGAACGATACCCGTTATCAACGTCGCCAGCCATGCGCGCGCGCCCTCGCCGCTCACCTTGAAGCGTGAGAAACCCGGCAAGTCGAGAATTCCGACCGCATCGCGCACCGCATGGCATTCTTCGCGAATACGCTGCTGCCAGGGTCCGTCGCGCAGAAATGTCTGTGTGGATTCTTCGGATGTGTCATCGCCCGATTGCGCATACCAGTTGGCCCGCTCCCAGCCATTATAGGCACCGAACTGCGCACCGAGCCTGGCGATGCGGTCATGGATAGGCGACAGCTTCTTGTTGCGACCCGCCGGCCATGTGTGGCGCGGAAAGTGGATGGCGTATTCGTGCCCGTAGACTTCAACGCCCTTGGCGACACAATAGTCAGGATCGGTGAAAGCGGTGAACCGGCGCGGATCGCACGACCACATATCCCACTCCGTTGCGCCCTCCGTCACCCATTCGGCGAGGACCTTGCCCGCACCGCCTGCCTGCGCGATGCCAAAGGTGAAAACACAGGCCTCAAATGCGTTTGGAACACCGGGCATCGGGCCAATCAGCGGGTTACCGTCCGGTGCGTAAGGGATCGGACCGTTGATGATCTTCGACAGGCCCGCCGTGCCAAGGATCGGAACGCGTGCGATGGCATCGTTCAGATACCATTCGAGCCGTTCCAGATCGTCTGGAAAAAGCTGGAAGGAGAAGTCGTCCGGCATCGGATCGTCGGAAGTCGCCCAATGCGCCCGGCAATTGCGCTCGTACGGCCCGAGATTCATGCCATTCTTTTCCTGCCGGAGATAATAGGACGAATCCACGTCGCGCAGCAGCGGCAGCTTTTGGCTGTGTTCGCGCGACCAGGCCGCAATCTCCGGGATTTCGTCGAACAGCAGATATTGATGGCTCATCACCATCATCGGCACGTCGCGACCGAACAGTTTGCCGATTTCCTGCGCGCGATAGCCTGCAGCATTGACCACGTATTCGCAGCGAATATCGCCCTGCGGCGTCGAGATGACCCATTCGTCATTGTCACGCCGCGCGCCGGTCACAGGGCAAAACCGGATGATCTTGGCGCCCAGATCGCGCGCACCCTTGGCCAGGGCCTGCGTCAACTGCGCCGGATCGATATCGCCATCATTGGGATCGTAGAGCGCGCCTTCCAGCTCATGCGTCGCAATAAACGGATAGCGCCCATTGATCTCATCGACCCCCAGCACATCGATATCCATGCCCTGATAGCGGCCCATGCTCTTCACACGCTGGAATTCGCGCATCCGCTCCTTGGTATGCGCCAGTCGCAGCGATCCCGTGACATGGTAATTCATGGGATAATCGACTTCGGCGGCCAGCCCGCGGTAGAGCTCTGCCGAATAGCGCTGCATGTTCATCACTGACCAGGAGGCGGAAAACGTCGGCACATTCCCGGCTGCATGCCATGTCGATCCTGATGTCAGCTCGTTCTTTTCGAGCAGCACGCAATCGGTCCAGCCCGCTTTGGCGAGGTGATAAAGCGACGAAACACCAACCGCCCCGCCACCGATGATGACGACGCGCGCCGCCGTTGGAAAATCAGACATATGCAGTCCCTCGTGGTCTCATGCTTTTCTATGGCCGTGCGATTTCATCGAGGTACCACTGGATGTACCGCAGTTCATTATATTCCATCGGCGCAATCGGTCCCGGAACGAAGTAGTGCGAGCGGACGCCGCGCGCCGTATGCTCGATAATCGTCTTGTCCTCGGCGGTCGTGACCTTCCACAGCCAGGTCAGCTTTTCGAGGTCATAGTCCTTGCCATCTTCGGCATCGCCGCGCACCAGCCAGATCAGTTCCATCTCGCATGTATCGACGCTTTTCGGAATGAACCGATAGATCATGCCATGGTCCGGATAGCACACGAGGAAGCTGGTGCCGCCGAGATGGATCGAGGTCACGCCGCCGTCGAACTCCGAGAAGCGCCCCATTAGTGGCCCGACGGGCGAACCGTCTTCGCTGCCACTGGAAACGCCGTCATAGAGCGCGTAACGGAACGTATGAATTGTTTCCTGGCCGTGCGCCGAGCTCTGCCAGTGATCGCCGGTGGCGATGTCGATGCCAAGCGCACAGGTGCGCTGTTCCATGCGTGCATTCAGCTCGACGATCTTCTCGGCTGGCTGCTCCAGTGCATGCGTCTGCGAATACTCCGGGTGGGCCGGGCCGCAATGGTAGCATTCCACGTAATTTTCGACGGCGAGTTTCCAGTTGGCATCGACAGGATAGGTCTCGCGGTGCGCAACCTTGGCGTCCGCCCAGCCATATTGCCCGCAAGTCGTGCGCAGCGACTGTTCGATAATGGAAAAATCCAGTGGTTCGTCGGCAAAGCAGATGAAGATAAGTCCCTCGGCCACCCGTACATGCAGCTTCTTCAAGCCATGGGCGCTGCGATCGAAGTCCTTCGGCATCAGCCGCGCCGCACGCAGACTGCCATCATTGGTGTATGTCCAGGCATGATAGGGACAGACGAAGAAACGCGCATTCCCCTTCTGCTTGGTGCAGACCTCGGCACCGCGATGGCGGCAAACGTTCAAAAAGGCATGGATCGATCCGTCTTCGGTGCGTGAAACGATCACCGCCTCGCTGTCGATCTTGAAAAGCTCGAAATCTCCGACATTGGGAACGATGCTGGCGTGACCAATGCAATGCCAATGGCGCCGGAACACCCGCTCCATGTCACGTGCATAGATGTCTGGATCCATATAGAACGCACGAACAAGCCCGTGACCGGCTGTGTGCCGGGCGATCAGTTGATCGATCTTGTCCAGAGACGGCGCAAGTTCCGCCAAGGCTTGTTCTGCACCCATCTCATTCTCCGAAAGGATTGTTCCCGGACGCCCTGTTATTTTTGACCGCGCCGCAGTTTAGAATGATTCCGCATTGCGCCGCATTCAAGCGATCGTTACTCATAAAGACATGAATTATTCTCAAGCATCCAGTTGCAAGGTTTCCTGGCCATGATGTCGAAGCCCCGCATTCCGCCGCTCGGCTCGTTGCGGGCATTCGAAGCATCAGCCCGATTGTTGAGTTTCCGGCTTGCTGGAGAAGAACTCGGCGTGACACAATCCGCCATCAGCCACCGGATCGCCGAGCTTGAAACCATCCTCGGCGTCAAGCTGTTCGAACGCCTGCCGCGCGGCGTGTCGCTGACTGACGCCGGCACGCTTTACTATCCCTATATGCGCGATGCCTTTGAAAAGATCGCGCGTGGTACGGCGCTGATCAATCGGATCGGCACGACAGACGACCTTGCGTTGGAGACCTATGCGACCTTCGCCATCCGCTGGCTGATCCCGCGACTGACGGATTTTCGCAGGGTCAATCCCAATCTTGCCATTCGTATCGGCACCAGCCAGCTCGATTGGGAGCTGAATATTGACAGTTCAGATATCGGCATCATCCATACCACCCGGCCGGAGCGGATGAACCTGCACTACCGCCTGCTGGTCAAGGCAGAAATGCGACCCGTGTGCAGTCCGCAAGTGGCTGCGCGGATAGAAGGCGACGCGGGAGCTCAGGCTTTGGCCAAGGTGCCACGCCTCGCGCTTTATACCTCCCCCGAGGATTGGGGCACATGGCTTGAGGCGGCGGGCATCGCCGATACCGCGCAAGCCGTGACACTGAAGTTCGACACCTATCTCGCCGCCCTGCAGTCCGCTCTGGATGGTCAGGGCTTCGCCGTCGCACCGGACTTTCTCGTGGCTGACGACATCAAGGCTGGGCGGCTTGTCGCCCCGTTCCCGCTGAAAGTTCCGCAGCCCGGCGCCTGGTATATGATCTGCCGCAAGGAGCGCGTCGGCGAAACCCGCATCCGCCAATTCGAGCGCTGGCTGGTCGAGCAGTTTGGTGGGGCTACTTCCGCTTGATCCCGATCGAGCGGCCCACACGTGCAGGCAGCTGCAGCTGGGAATGAGCCTCCTTGTAGCGCTCTAGCGTCGGCAAAATATCATCGGGAAACGGCACGACCTTGGGGCCGTTCATATCCACATGCAGCGACATCACCTCCGCGGTCGCCGCCACCCAGCCATCCTGGTGCACGATCTCATTATAAGTGTGCAGACGCTTGGCATCGAAATCGATCAGCTGGCTTGTGACCGTCACGATATGGTCGAGATGAATTTCCTGCACGTAGCAGATATGCACTTCGGCGGTGTAGATCGTCAGCTTGCGTTCGGCGGCATATTTCGGGCCGAAGCCCAATTCGGCAAGAAACTCATCGCCGCCCCGGTCGAAAACCACGTTGTAGTACGCCATGTTCAGGTGGCCATTGTAGTCGATCCACTCCTTCTCCATGGCAAGCGGCGCGGACCGGTACAGTTCACCTTGCAAATTTTCGGCTGACATTCTGGGCTCCTGACTGGATGGCGCAACTATTCGATCGCGGGTTGAAACATGAAGTCCGTAATGCTGCTTTGTCAAAAGCGACGCTCAATGAACAGCCCGGAAAGCGCTTGGCGGCTTGCCTTCAAAATTACGGAAGGTTCTGGTGAATGCCGATGCCGATGAAAAACCGGTGCGCGCGGCGATATCCGCCAGCGGCGATTTCGTATCGGTAATCAGCCGCCGCGCAACTTTCAGTCGTAGCCGCAGGTAGTACCTGCCCGGCCCCTCGCCGACAGCCTTGGCAAAGATCTTCTCGAGGCTTCGGGCACTCAGGCCAGAGCGCTTGGCAATGGCGCCGATGGTCAACGGCTGTTCGATATGGCGCTCCATCAGGCGAATGGCGCCCGCGAGCTTCGGATGCACATCGTCGAGCCGTCCCAGCGAAACCAGCGGCTGCGCGTCGTTCGAGGCATGTGTCCCGTCATAGATGAACACACTCGCCACATCGAGCGCGACAGACATGCCGTAGCGCGAGCGGATCAGATGCAGCATGAGATCGAAGGTCGGCGAGGCGCCGCCGCTCGTGAAAACCGGCCCATCGATGACGTAGCGGTCTGGCCGAATATCCGCATCGGGAAACTCGGCCGTAAACTCCTCCATATCCTCCCAGTGCGTTGTCGCCTTGCGTCCTGAGAGCAGGCCCGCGCGCCCGAGCAGCCAGGAACCAGCCTCGATGCCGCCAATCATCTGGTAGTTGTGCACAGCGCGGCGCAGATTGGCCGTGAAGGTCGTCCGCGCAATGTCGGATGTACCGAAACCCCCGACAACCAATAATATATCGCCCTTTTCTGATGTATCGAATGAGCCAGATACGGCAATCGGCAGACCACATGTTGTCATTGTCGGTTCGCCGTCCAGTGATACAATTCGCCAGTTGAACAGGTTTGCACCTGACACGCGATTCGCCGCACGCATCGGGTCGATTGTTGAAGCCACGCACATGAGCGAAGCGCCGCTGAAAACCACAACGGTCACCTGCAGCGGTTTGGAACTTGGCAAAAAGAGTGGCGAAGTTTCGCTATTCATCAATTGCTATTCGTATATTGCAAAGCATCGCTTGGCAATCGGGGCATGATCAGGTCAACAGAAATATGGGAGCGCAGAGCTTTTCTTGTTTGAATAGGAAAATTCTGCCGGAGGAAATTCATGGACAAGGTCAAGGGATTCGGCAAGGCCGATGCCTTTCCATCGGACGACGCCGAAGCCCGCAGGATTTGGCCGGAATTTACCCGGCAGGATTGTTCTAGTTAAGCAAGAAAGGCTCTAAGATGGGACTCACCCCCAATCGCGAAGTATTCATCACCTGCGCCGTGACCGGTGCGGGCGATACCACAGGCCGTTCCGACAAGGTTCCAGTCACACCGCGCCAGATCGCCGATGAATGCATTGCTGCGGCCAATGCGGGCGCGGCCATCGCACATATTCACGTGCGTGACCCCAAGACCGGCAAGGGTTCGCGCGATATCGCTCTCTATGCGGAGGTCGTCGAGCACATCAAGGCGTCAGGCGTCGATATGGTCCTGAATCTCACCGCCGGCATGGGCGGCGATCTCACGCTCGGCAGCGTGGAACAGCCAATGCCGCCTTCACTCGACGGCACCGACATGGCCGGCGCAACGGAACGCCTGGAACACGTGGCAAAGCTGCGCCCGGAAATCTGCACGCTCGATTGCGGCACGATGAATTTCGGCGAAGGCGATTATGTCATGACCAATACGCCTGCCATGCTCAAAGCCATGGCGGCCCAGATCAAGGCGCTTGGCGTGCGGCCGGAGGTAGAAATCTTCGATACGGGCCACCTGCTTCTGGCCAAGTGGCTTTACGATCAGAAATTGCTTGAAGATCCGGTCATGGTGCAGCTCTGCATGGGCATTCCCTGGGGTGCGCCGGATGATATCAATACGCTGCTGGCGCTGACGAACAACCTGCCGTCAAACTGGACCTTCTCAGCCTTCTCCATCGGTCGCAACCAGATGCCCTATGCTGCGATGGCGATGCTGGCTGGCGGCAATATCCGCGTCGGCCTTGAAGACAATATCTGGCTCGACAAGGGCGTTCTGGCCACCAATGGCCCGTTGGTCGAACGCGCCGTAAAAGTTGCCGAAGGCATGGGCGCTCGCATTCTCGGACCGAACGAAGTCCGCGAGCGCATGAAATTGACGAAGGGCTGGTAAGAAATCATGGCAGGTATTCGCAAGGCCGCGGCAATCGGCGGCGGTGTTATCGGTGCGGGCTGGGTAGCCCGCCTCCTTCTCAATGGCATTGATGTTTCGATCTTCGATCCGGACCCGGAGGCCGAGCGCAAAGTCAGCGAGGTGATGAAGAATTCACGCCGCGCCTATAAGACCATGGTGCGGGGCGGTTTGCCGAAGGAAGGCAAGCTGACTTTCGCCAAGTCGATCGAACAGGCCGTCGCCGGCGCTGACTTCATTCAGGAAAGCGTGCCGGAACGGCTCGACTTGAAGCACAAGGTGCTTGCGGAGATCGACAAACACGCGGCTGTCGATGCCATCGTCGGTTCTTCCACGTCGGGCATCCTGCCGTCGGACATGCAGACGGCGATGAAGCACCCGGAACGGCTGGTCGTGGGTCATCCCTACAATCCCGTCTATCTCCTCCCGCTGGTAGAGATCGTCGGCGGCAAGCAGACTTCGCCTGAAGCCGTCGAAAAGTCACGTGAACTCTACACCTCGATCGGCATGAAGCCGGTGGTCATCCGCAAAGAAATCGAAGCCTTCGTCGGCGATCGCCTGCTCGAAGCCGTCTGGCGCGAATCCCTGTGGCTGATCAAGGACGACATCACGACGGTCGAAGAGCTCGACGACATCATCCGCTATTCATTCGGCATCCGCTGGGCACAGATGGGCATGTTCCAGGTCTACCGTGTTGCTGGCGGTGAAGCCGGCATGCGCCACTTCATCGCGCAATTCGGTCCATGCCTGTCATGGCCGTGGACCAAACTGATGGACGTGCCGGAACTTGACGAGGAACTGGTCGACAAGATCGCCAATCAGTCCGACGAACAGGCCCATGGGCTGTCGATCCGCGAGCTTGAGCGCATCCGCGACGATAATCTCGTGGCCATCATGGAAGCCCTTTCCAAGCAGAACAAGGGCAAGGGCTGGGGCGCAGGCGCACTTCACAACGACTACACCAAGCGTCTGTCGAAGCTGGCGCAAAAGCCGGCAGTTTCCAAGGCAGCTGCAAAAGCCAAAACCAGCAAGCCCAAGAAAAAGAAAGGCTAACGCTATGGATTTCGGTCTTTCGGAGGAGCAAAGGCTGATCGTCGATACGACGCGCGCCTTTGTCGAAAACGAACTCTATCCACACGAGGCGGAGGTCGAGCGCACCGGCGTCCTGCGCAAGGAACTTGCCGACGAACTGAAGCAGAAGGCAATCGAAGCCGGGCTTTATGCCGCCAACATGCCGGAAGAGGTCGGTGGTGCCGGTCTCGATACCGTGACGTGGCTGCTTTACGAAAAAGAGCTCGGCCGCGCCAACTACGCGCTGCACTGGACCTGCGTCGGACGCCCTTCCAACATCCTGCTCGCCGGCACCGACGGGCAGAAGGAAAAGTACCTGTTCCCGTGCATCCGCGGTGAAAAGTCGGATTGCCTTGCCATGACAGAACCCGGCGCCGGGTCGGACCTGCGCGGCATGAAGGCGACCGCCGTGGAAAAAGGCGGCGACTGGGTCGTCAACGGCACCAAACATTTCATCAGCCATGCCGTCGAAGCGGATTTTGTCATTCTCTTCGTTGCATCCGGCGAAGAAGACACGCCGCGCGGCAAGAAAAAGAAGATCACAGCCTTCTTCGTCGACAAGGGTCATCCCGGCATGACCATCCGCGAAGGCTATCGCAACGTTTCGCATCGCGGCTATACCAATGCAATTATCGAGTTCGACGATTGCCGCCTGCCGCAGGATGCGATCCTCGGCGAAGTCCACAAGGGCTTCGAGGTCGCCAATACCTGGCTCGGCGCGACCCGCCTTCAGGTCGCAGCGACTTGTCTCGGCCGCGCCGAGCGCGCGCTTGGCCACGCCATCGAATATGCAGCGCAACGCCAGCAATTCGGCCAGCAGATAGGCAAGTTCCAGGGGGTATCGTTCAAGCTCGCCGATATGGCGACGGAGCTGAAAGCTGCGGACCTGCTCACCTTCGAGGCTGGCTGGAAATTCGACCAGGGCACAGTCACAGATCAGGACATGGCGATGGCAAAGCTCAAGGCCACCGAAATGCTGGCCTTCGTCGCTGACGAAGCGATCCAGATTCACGGCGGCATGGGCCTGATGGACGACCTGCCGCTTGAGCGCATCTGGCGCGACGCGCGTGTCGAACGCATCTGGGAAGGCACATCCGAAATCCAGCGGCACATCATTTCGCGAGCCCTGCTCCGCCCGCATGGCGCGTGACGGAGCATCTGATGGCACCGCACAAGCTCGATCGTCTGTTACGACCGAAAACCATTGCTGTCTTCGGCGGTCTGCAAGCCGCCGAGGTCATAAAGCAATCACAGAAAATGGGCTTTTCCGGCGAGATTTGGCCGGTGCATCCCAAACATGACGAGATATGCGGGCTGAAGGTATACCGGTCCGTCGCCGATCTGCCGGGCAGTCCCGATGCGGCCTTTGTCGGCGTCAATCGCTTTTTGACGCTCGATATCGTGCGTGACCTGCGTGAAGCCGGCGCGGGCGTTGCCGTTTGCTATGCCTCGGGCTTTCTCGAAGCAGGCGCCGACGATGCCGATGGCGCAAGGTTGCAGGAAGAGCTCGTCGAAGCGGCAGGCGATATGCCGATCATCGGGCCCAACTGCTACGGGCTGATCAACTACTGCGATGGCGCCCTGCTCTGGCCCGACCAGCATGGCGGGCGGCGGCTCGGCCCGGATGAGCGCGGCGTCGCCATTATCACCCAATCGTCCAACATCGCCATCAACATGACGATGCAGACGCGCGGCCTTCCCATCGCTCACGTGATGACGGCAGGCAACCAGGCGCAAACTGGCCTGCCCGACATGGCGATAGCACTTCTCGAAGATGAACGCGTTACCGCGCTTGGCCTCCATATCGAGGCGTTCCAGTCGGCGCCAAAATTCGAACTCCTTGCCAAACGTGCCCGCGAACTCGGCAAGCCTATAGTCGCGATGAAAGTCGGCCGCTCGGCGCAGGCACGGGCCGCGACCGTCTCGCACACGGCGTCGCTGGCGGGGTCGGACGCGGCATCGGACGCTTTCCTCAAACGGCTTGGCATAGCCCGCGTCAACTCAATTGCATCCTTCCTTGAAACATTGAAGCTTTTGCATGTGCACGGCCCGCTCGATGGCAACACGCTGAGTTCCATGAGCTGTTCAGGCGGCGAGGCATCGGTCATGGCCGATAGTGCCGAGGGGCGCGCAGTCAACTTTCCAGAACTGACGTCCGAGCACCGGGCGCGGGTCAAATCCACGCTCGGGGCGTTCGTCGCCGTCGCCAACCCGCTCGACTACCACACGTTCATCTGGAACAATGAGCCGGCGCTTACGGAGACATTCACCGCCATGGTATCGGGCGGCTTTTCGCTAAGCTGCCTTGTCCTCGATTTCCCGCGCAAGGATCGCTGTTCCGATGTCGACTGGTGGTCGACCGTTCGAGGCTTTGAAAACGCCCTGCGAACCAACCGGGCCAAAGGCGCCATTGTCGCTTCCCTGTCAGAGAACATTCCGGAGGAATACATGTCCGGCCTGATGGCCAAAGGCATCGCACCGCTCTGCGGCATAACGGAAGCCTTCGATGCCGCAGAAGCTGCTGCGTTCATAGGCAAGGCATGGAAGATGCCGCTTGCGGAAGCCGTGGCGGTTCTCGATGAGCAAGCCGAAGGCCGCACGCGTACCCCGGATGAAGCCGAAGCCAAGACGCTTCTCAAGAACGCGGGGCTCCCCGTGCCGGACGGACAGCGTTGCACCACGACTGGCGAGGCTGTCGCCATTGCCGACGCACTCGGATATCCGGTCGCCCTCAAGGCACTCGGCATCGCCCACAAATCCGAACAGAACGCCGTCCGGCTCAATCTGAAGGATGCCGATGCGGTCAGGTCCGCCGCCGATGATCTCGTTGGTCTCGGAAGCGGCCTTTATGTCGAGCGGATGGTGACGGGAGCGGTTGCCGAGCTTATCGTCGGTATCGTCGATGACCCGCAATTCGGTCCGGTAATGACGCTTGGCACGGGCGGCGTTCTGGTGGAATTGCTGCAGGATACGGCAACCCTGCTCTTGCCCTCGAGCCGCGAGGACATCGAGAATGCGTTGCACTCGCTGCGCATGTTCCCGTTGCTCGATGGCTATCGCGGCAAGCCCAAGGCCGACCTTGAGGCGGCAATCGACGCAATCATGGGCATTGCGGCATTCGCCGTGAACAATTCTGGCCGAATTGCCGAACTTGATATCAATCCGCTGCTGGTCTGCAGGCAGGGCGAAGGCGCATGGATCGCCGATGCGCTGCTGGTGACAAAGGGAGAGCTGAAATGAGCGATGTAATCAGGACGCGCCGCGAAGGCGGCATTCTCGAAGTCACGCTGGACCGGCCAAAAGCCAATGCCATTGACCTGACGACAAGCCGCCTGATGGGCGAAACATTCAAGAAGTTCCGTGACGATCCCGAACTGCGCGTCGCCATCGTGCAGACCGAAGGCGACAAGTTCTTCTGCGCCGGTTGGGACCTGAAGGCCGCAGCCGGCGGCGATGCGGTCGATGGTGATTATGGCGTCGGCGGGTTCGGCGGTTTGCAGGAACTGATCGACCTCAACAAGCCTGTCATTGCCGCAGTGAACGGCATGGCAGTCGGCGGCGGGTTCGAACTCGCCCTCTCCTGCGATCTGATTTATGCGTCCGACCATTCCAGCTTTGCCTTGCCGGAAATCCGCGCAGGCACCCTCGCCGATGCTGCAACAGTCAAGCTGCCGAAGCGTATCCCCTATCACGTCGCCATGGATCTTCTGCTAACAGGCCGCTGGATGGACGTTACCGAGGCGCACCGCTGGGGCCTGGTCAATGAGGTCCTGCCGAAAGACAAACTAATGGAGCGCGTCTGGGAGATTGCGCGTATGCTCGAAAGCGGGCCACCGCTGGTCTTCGCTGCCATCAAGGAAGTGGCGCGGGAAGCCGAGAGCATGGGTTTCCAGGAAGCCATGAACTGGATTACCAAGCGCAAATTCCGTACAGTCGACACACTCTACGCATCCGAAGACGGCCAGGAAGGCTTCAAGGCTTTCGCCGAAAAGCGTGAGCCCGTCTGGAAGGGGAAATGACCACCGACTATTCCGTATTGATCGACGAGGAGACCTGGGCGTTCATCGAACGCACCAACAGTTTCTACCCACCCGATGCCATCGAACTTTCGATTGCCCAGCAACGGGAGGTTTACGACACCATGTGCCGCGGGTTCTTTGCCGGCTATCCCGAAATCGTGTCGGCGACCGACCAGTTCATCGACAGCGGCAATCACAAGATCCCAATTCGCGTCTACGAAAAACGCGACAGCGATCCGGAAGCCATCTGCCTCTATTTTCACGGGGGCGGATTTGTCGTTGGTGGTCTTGAGAGCCACGACGATGTCTGCGCCGAATTGTGCGACGGCACAGGCTTCCGCGTGATCTCGGTCGACTACCGGCTCGCTCCCGAACACCTGCATCCATCCGCGTTCAGGGATTGCCTTGCCGCTTTCGAGCACGTGGCTGCTACTTCAGATTTGCCGATAGTCCTGTGCGGCGATAGTGCCGGCGGCAATCTGGCGGCGGCAGTCGCGCATCATGTGCGCCGTCACGACCGCGCGCCGATTGGTCAGGTGCTCATTTATCCCGGGCTCGGCGGGGCCACCGATCAAGGCTCTTACCTGACCCACGCGGAAGCGCCCATGCTGACGACCCGGGACACGCTATACTATTTCAAAGTCCGCGGCGGCGGGTTCAACTGGTCGACCGACCCGCGTTTTGCACCATTGAACGACACGGATTTCGCCGATCTGCCGGCCACTATCGTAATTTCAGCTGAGTGCGATCCACTGTCGGACGATGGCCGCCACTACCGCGACAAAATCCTGGCAGCGGGCGGCAAGGCCATCTGGAACAACGAGCCCGGTCTGGTGCACGCCTACCTGCGTGCGCGTCACAGCGTCGAGCGCGCCCGCTCCAGCTTCCGGCGCGTTGTGACGGCGGTACATCTGCTTGGCCAGGGCCGCTGGCCCGGCCAGCTCTAGTTTCCGGCGCTGGCCATACGCCGGTGCTTCATCGCATCCTCAAGCCAACCGAGTTCCATCTCCGGAACTGACGACAGCAACAGATCGGTATAGTCGTCGAATGGCGGTGCCAGAACTTCCGACTTCGGCCCGTAGCGCACCACTTCGCCCCGATACATTACCGCGATGGAATCTGCGATTGATTTCACCGTCGCGAGATCGTGCGTGATGAAGAGATACGCAACATTTTCATCCTTCTGCAAGTCGAGCAGCAGCTTCAATATGCCGTCGGCAACCAGCGGGTCGAGAGCGCTGGTGACCTCGTCGCAGATAATGAGCTTCGGCTTTGCCGCCAGCGCCCGCGCTATGCACACGCGCTGCTTCTGGCCACCGGAAAGCTCTGCCGGATAGCGATCGGCAAAGCCTTTGCCCATCTCGATCTTTTCGAGGAGCTCCGTGACATGCCTGTCGCGTTCCTTGCCCCTCATCTTGAAATAAAACTCGAGCGGACGGCCGATGATCGTGCCGATGGTCTGGCGCGGGTTCATGGCGGTATCCGCCATCTGATAGATCATCTGCAGCTCGCGCAGATCATTGCGGGTACGGTTCGCCAGCCGGGGAGACAACGTCCGCCCGTCGAATGTTATGCTGCCTTCCATCGGCGGCAACAGCCCGGTGATCGCGCGGGCCAACGTGGATTTTCCGGAGCCCGACTCGCCAACGACGGCCAGCGTCTGGCCAAGATGGATATCCACCGAGACGTTCTTCAATACCTTCACCAGTCCGCCGCCATAGGCTGCCGTAACGTTGTTCACGACCAAGATTGGCTTATCAGTCGGGTTCTTTTGCTCGTGCGGGATATGGTGCACCGAGACCAGCTGGTTGGTGTATTGCTGACGTGGCTCCTTGATGATCTGGTGCGTATCGCCGTATTCGACTTTCTTGCCGTGCCGCAAGACGATGATGTCATCCGCCACCTGCGCCACGACGGCGAGATCATGGGTGATGTAAAGGGCCGCAACATTCGTGTCGCGGATCGCATCCTTGATCGAAGCAAGCACATCGATCTGCGTTGTCACGTCAAGCGCAGTCGTCGGTTCGTCAAACACGATCAGATCTGGTTCCGAGCACAGCGCCATCGCTGTCATCGCCCGCTGCAACTGTCCACCTGACACCTGGTGCGGAAAGCGCTGACCGAATGTTTCCGGATTGGGCAGGCCAAGCTTCTTGAACAAGCCGATCGCACGCTTCTCGGCTACGGCCTTCGAGCATATCCCGTGCAAGAGCGCCGCCTCGACCACCTGATCCATCAGCTTGCGCGCGGGATTGAAGGCTGCGGCAGCAGATTGCGCGACATAGCAGACTTCCCGTCCGCGCACCTGCCGCAGCAGTCTTGGCCCGCCCTTCAATATGTCACGGCCATTGAGCAGGACTTCGCCGCCGGTAATCCGTACGCCGCCCCGCCCATAACACATGCTGGAAAGGCCGATGGTCGACTTGCCTGCACCGGACTCGCCGATGAGCCCCAGCACCTTGCCGCGCTCGACCTTCACGGAAACATCGTCGACAATGACGACATTGCGCGGCGGTTCTCCGGGAGGATAGCTCGTCGCCTCGATACGCAGATTGCGGATATCGAGCAGGGTTCCACTTCTGTCTACGGGACGTTTGGCCATTAGCCGCGCCCTCCCTTCAAGCTGGTGGTGCGATTGAGGATCCAGTCGGCAACCAGATTAACCGAAATGGCAAGGACGGCGATTGCCGCAGCCGGAATGAGCGCCGCCGGAATGCCAAAGACGATGCCTTCCTTGTTTTCCTTGACCATGCCGCCCCAATCCGCATCCGGCGGTTGCACGCCAAGACCGAGGAACGACAGCGCAGAGAGAAACAGCACCGCGAAGATAAACCGCAACCCGAGTTCGGCGATCAGCGGCGTCAGTGCATTCGGCAGGATTTCCCGGAAGATGACCCATATGCGTCCCTCGCCGCGCAGTTTTGCCGCCTCGACGAAATCCATCACGTTGATATCGACAGCGACAGCGCGCGCCAGCCGGTACACCCGCGTGGCATCGAGCAGGCCCATCACCAGGATGAGCGTCAAGACGTTGGCAGGCAGCACCGAAAGCACCACAAGTGCGAAGATGAGCGTCGGAATCGCCATGATAAGATCGACGAAGCGCGACATGAGCTGGTCGAACCAGCCGCCGATGACCGCTGCCGCAAACCCCAGCACTGAACCCAGGATAAACGACAAGGCCGTCGCCATTGCGGCGATGAAGATGGTAATGCGCGCGCCGTAGATCATGCGCGACAGCAGATCACGCCCCAGATTATCTGTGCCGAGCCAGTACTTTGCGGAACTGGGCTCCCACACATCGCCGACTGTTTCGCCAACCGAATATGGCGCAACCCATGGTGCGAAGATCGCCGCGAAGAGAAACAACGCTGTGATGATGAGGCCGATCCATGCGCTGATCGGTATGGTCTTTATATTCAGCATCTGCCGGGCCTCACTTCGGATGTCTGAGGCGGGGATTGGAAACAATCGCCACGATATCAGCAACAATATTGAGGCTGATATAGACAGCCGCGAAAACCAGCCCGCATGCCTGAACGACCGGAACATCGCGTTTGGCAACGTGATCGACCAGATATTGTCCCATGCCGGGATAGACAAAAATCACCTCGACGACGACCACGCCGACAATCAGAAACGCGAGATTGAGCATGACGACGTTGACGATCGGCGCGATGGCATTGGGAAAGGCGTGGCGGGTAATGATCTGGAATGGCGTTAGCCCTTTCAGTTCAGCTGTCTCGATATAGGCGGACTGCATCACGTTGAGGATTGCGGCTCGGGTCATGCGCATCATGTGGGCGAGAACAACAAGCGTCAGCACCGTAACCGGCAGGGCAATGGCGCTCAGGCGTTCACCAAATGGCATCCCCTCGTAAACTGTCGATACGCTTGGAAACCATTGCAGCTGCACGGCAACGAAGTAGATCAGCAGATAACCGGTGAAGAATTCCGGCAATGATGTCGAGGCGAGACCAAGCCCGGATATGATCTTGTCGACGGGCCCGTTGCGGTAGCGCACGGCGAGCAGCCCGAGGGCGATTGCCAGCGGAACTGAAACCACCGCCGCCGCCGAAGCGAGAAACAGCGTGTTCCACAGCCGGTCCTTCAGTGACGTGGCGATGTCCTGCCCGCTGGAGAGAGCCGTGCCGAGATCGCCGGTCAGGATACCTCCAAGCCAGCGGAAATAGCGGATATAGGCCGGATCATTGAGGCCCATGTCACGCCGCAGGTTTTCAAGCGCTTGCGGCGTGGCGGATTGCCCGAGAATGGATTGTGCGACATCTCCAGGCAGTATCTGCGTGCCGACGAAAATCAACACGGAAACGGCAAGGAGAAGGAGTACGCCCATCGCAATGCGCTGGGCGACCAGTTTAAGGACAGGCGTACTCATCCGCCGCGGTCCTACGCGATCAGCCAGCAGCGCGACAATGCGTAACCGCCGCTCATCTCCTGATTGCCGTCCGGCACCCAGCCGCCAACCTTCTTGCTCGTCGCGTCGATGAAGTCATTGAACATCGGCACGATGACACCGCCTTCGTCGCTCACAATGACATTCATGTCGCGGTACATTGCCTTGCGCTTGGCTTCGTCCAGTTCGCCACGCGCCTGCAACAGCAGTTTGTCGAACTTTTCGTTGAAGAAGCGTGTGTCGTTCCAGTCGGCCTTGGAGTAATAGGCCGTCGAGAACATCTGGTCCTGCGTTGGCCGCCCGCCCCAATAGGATGTCGAGAACGGCTGCTTGTTCCAGACCTGCGTCCAATAACCATCGCCGGGTTCACGTTTGACTTCGATGGTGATGCCGGCCTTGGCAGCGCTCTGCTGGTAGAGCTGCGCCGCGTCGATTGCGCCTGGAAACGCTACATCGGACGTACGCAGGAGCACCGAACCATCATGACCGGATTTCTTGTAGTGGAATGCCGCCTTGTCCGGATCGTATTTGCGCTGTTCCATATCGTCCGAAAACAGCGGATACGCCTTGTTGATCGGCGTGTCGTTGCCCACGGAACCGTAGCCGCGCAGGATGGTCTTCACCATCTCTTCGCGGTTCATCGCGTATTTCAGTGCCAGCCGCAGATCCATGTTGTCGAACGGCGCGGTGTTGCAGTGGGCAATGAAAACATAGTGCCCCTTGCCCGCAACGTTCTGGATTGTAACGCCCGGGACGCGCTTGACGAGATCGACGATCTTCGGCTCGACGCGGTTGATCATGTGGACCTGGCCGGACTGCAGAGCCGCGGTGCGGGCCGTCGCGTCGTTGATGACGATGATCTCGATCTGCTCGGCGTGGCCGCGCTTGTCGCCGTCCCAGTAGTTGGGGAATTTCGTCCCGATATGACGTACGCCCGGCTCATCCGTCACGACCTTGTATGGTCCCGTACCGATACCGGCGGCCGGCTTGTCCTTGCCGCCGCCCGGCTGGATCATCAGGTGGTAGTCATCCATCAGGAACGGCAGATCTGCATTGGCTTCTTTTAGTGTGAAAACAACGGTATCGCCATCTTTCTTCACGTTATCGATGCCGCCCATAACACCGAGCGCGCCGGATTTCGAATTGGCGTCCGAGTGACGCTCCATCGTGGCGACGACGTCGTCTGGCGTCATCTCCTTGCCGTCATGGAACTGCACGCCCTTGCGGATCTTGAAGGTCCAGACCTTGGCATCGTCCGATGAGCCCCATTCCGTTGCAAGTTTCGGATTGAGCTTGCCGTCGGGCTGGATCTCCACAAGCTGTTCGCCCCATTGGCGGCCGAACTTGTACGGAACCTGGCTCTGCCACGTCGCAGGATCAAGACTGTCAGTGGAAGCGCCGCCCTGCATGCCGGCTTTCAACGTTCCACCCTTGACCGGGCCTTCGGCAAGCGCTGCGCTCGAAAGCAGGGAGTTGGCGAAAACCGTGGTGACACCAAGAGCCGCGGCGCGGCCGAGAAAGTCGCGGCGCGAAAGCTTGCCAAGTGCAACCCTGCGGCTGAGATAATCGAGTTCGTTTGACATATCTATTCCCCTTCTTCTGCTTGCGACGCCCGGCGTCCCAATTCTGGTTTTTGTGAATTATGCGACCTGATATCCGTAAATTTCAACCCTTTAAGTTTGGTATTTAAGATGGCGCTGCAGATGCAGCACCTGCATTCAGATATAATTGCGTGCAATCGTCTCGGTAAAATCGCGCTCGAACACCGCATTGTCGTTCTCGTACGCTTCGATGCGCCCGGTCAGATAGAAATTGTGCTTGTCCGACCGCATCGTCGTGAATGTCTCGGTGCGGATTCGCCAGTTGTCGCGCCCCGAAACTTCGGTCCAATGGGTCTCGCCATAGGCGGAAAGCGGATCGTCGGCGTCGATTTCCCAGCGCTCTCGCGCAACGCCGCCATGAATCAGTCCGTGATCCTTGTCCCGCGCTTCGCCGAAATCGTCTTCGATCACCAGACTGATCTTGCCTGTGACCTGATCATGTTCGATCGACCGGCTGTTGCCGCCGGTGCGCAAGGTTTCAAGCTGCCACGGCGATGCGGCTTCCGGCTCCGGAAAGGTCCATTCGTCGCCTGTCGCCGGTTCCCGCGAGGGGACGCTGATTTGCCCGCCCTCTATCGTCAGGCTGACATTTTCCGGCGAGGGCCACACCATCGGCCAATAGGACGACGAGACGGCCACCCGCAATGTGTGCCCGGCCGGTACGCGATAGGCAATATCGTCAAGCTTGAAGCTGATGTCGATCGCTTCTCCTGGCACAAGCGGCTCCGGCTTGTCGTGCCCGTTGCGATGGCAGAGATTGAACACGCCATAGGTGATGCGCGTCGATGCGCCATCCGGGTGCACATCGCAAAGCCGCACAGCGACCATGGCAACCGGCTTGTCGCTCGACAGCGTCAATCTGATCTCCGGCGCGCCGACAATATCGATCGGCTTGTCCAGAACCGTGTCATAGCAAACCGACAGCGCATCGTCGCGGCGCTGGTCGCCGGGCATTTCCGGTCCGAGCCAGATAGCGCAATATTCGCCGCCCATCATGCCGCAATCCTGCGGCGACGCCACGAGATGGGAAAAGCCGTCAGATGCCTCTGACGCGAGCGACTTGTCAGCTTGCAGGTGCAGCACTTCGGACGCAATCGTCTTCGATGGCCATTCCTGCTCCGCGATCCAGCGACCCGGACGTTGCGTATACCAGCTTTTGGGCCGTACCGAATCCATCAGATAACCGCGATAGGCCGGATCGTTCTCGACGCCGGTATCGATATCCTTGAGCCAGCGGTCCCACCAGCGCAGCGCCTCCTGCAGGAAGCCAATGCGCGGTTCCGGCACGGCGAAATGCGGATATTTATGCACCCAGGGCCCGATAATGCCCTTTACCGGCGCGGTGATGCCCGCCATCAGCCGCGGTACGGCATTCTTGTAGGCATCGCCCCAGCCACCGACGGCGAGTGTCGCCGCCTTGATCGCCGAAAAGTCCTCGCAGACCGAACCGCGCTGCCAATAGGCGTCACGCGTCTGGTGGTTTAGCCAGACGGCTGGCAGGAAAGGCTCGTTGTCGAGCCGATCGAGCCACATATCGCGCCATTTCTCTCCAACGAGTGCCGGGTCTGGCGCGCGGGACGAATAGGCGAGCATCGTTGCGCCCCAGCCGAGATTTTCGTTCAGCAGCAGGCCGCCCTTGTAGTGGATATCATCGGCATAACGGTCATCGGTCGAGCAGAGCGTGATGATCGCCTTCAGTGCTTCCGGTTGCAGCGCCGCCACCTGCAGCGAGTTGAAGCCACCCCAGGATATGCCCATCATGCCGACCTTGCCGGTCGACCAGGGCTGCGCTGCAATCCATTTGATCACGTCGCAGGCGTCGGCGAGTTCCTGCTCGGAATACTCGTCCTCCATCAGCCCTTCGGAATCGCCATTGCCGCGCATGTCTACGCGCAGGCAGGCATATCCATGGCCAGCGAAATAGGGATGAGTGAGATTGTCCCGCGCCGTGGTGCCGTCGCGTTTGCGATAAGGGAGAAATTCGAGAATTGCAGGAACCGGAGTCTGCTCGGCACCGTCTGGCATCCAGACTCTCGCCGAAAGCCGGCAGCCGTCAGGCAGGATGATGCCCATATCGGCGTGCTCGTGGATATTATGCTGAAAAGTCTCGACTGTCCGCATTATCACCCTTCGCCTCGTCAAAGAGTCAGAAACGGAAAGTGCTCACCGGCTTTTGCACCGCCGGTGATACGCGTCCCATTTTCTCGTCTTTTGCGAGGTGTTCCTTTTGCCCACACTATGCGCATCTGCTCAGCGACACGCCTCCAACACTTGCGACATAAGTCCCGTCATTTGCGCCACGAGCAGAAAACGCTCAACCAAGCTTCGACGGTATCAATCTCTCCACCCGCCGGAACAGCATGACGATGATACCCGTGATCACGAGATAGCCCGCCGCCAGCAGCAGCAGTGGTTCGTAGGTAAGAAACGTATCCTGTCTGACGCGCGACGCTACAGAGTATAGATCGACAACTGTGATCGTCGCGACCAAGGGTGTGGATTTCAGCTGCAGCACGGCTTCGCCGGCCAGTGTCGGTAGCGCCCTGTGAATGGCTTGCGGCAGCCAGATACGCCGGAAGATGGTAAAGCGCGGCATGCCGAAAGCGCGCGCGGACTCCAGCTGTCCCTTGGGAACACCTGCAAAGGCCCCCCGCATCACCTCGCCCTCATAACCGGCGTAGGACAGCGTCAGGGCAAGGACAGCATAGGGCCACGCCTGCCGCAGGTAGGGCCAAAGCTCCGAACCCCGGATCCACGGATATTGCGGGAAAAGCGACCCCAGGCCGTAATAGAGCAGCCAAAGCTGCACGAGCAGCGGCGTACCGCGAATGACCGTACAGAACGCACGCGCCGGAATGGCCAGGAACGCCGGGCCGGATGCCTGCGCCAGACCAAGCGGCACCGCCAGCAGGAAACCGAGGACGACCGTCACGACCAGTATCCAGATCGTCCGCCACAAGCCCTGCAAGATGAGACCGCCATATTGCGGTAGCCAGTCCCAGCGCATGAACAACGCCGCCGAAGCCACAAGAGCCAGCCCGATGAGAATGAGCACGATACGGTGCGGCGGTAGCTTGCTCGTCTGCGCGCTGGGATCCTTCTCCTTGTGGATCGGAAAGGTCTCAACCGGAACTTCAATTTGCGTTTCGCTCATCAGCGCGCCTCCTTGACGGAAGGCATGCCGCGCCGCGCCCGTTTCTCAACCCACTCCAGGATAACGCTGGAGAACAGCGTAATCAGCAGATAGAGCGCACCGGCTGCGAGGTAGAACGTCATATAGGCTTTCGTCGTCCCGGCAGCCTGACGCGTTTCCAGTGTCAATTCGCTGAAGCCAACGACTGCAAGCAGCGCCGTGTCCTTCGTCGAAATGAGCCAGAGATTGGCAAGTCCGGGCAACGCATGCGGCAGCATGGCCGGCAGCGTGATGCGGCGCATCATCAGCACGGGCGACATGCCGTAGGCCCTCGCCGCCTCGATCTCGCCTTGCGGGATGGCTTTGATGGCGCCGCGCAACACTTCCGTCGCATAGGCGCCTTGGACAAAACCGAGCACCACGATACCCGCGACGAGACCGCTGATATCCACACGCTGATATCCCATTCCCTCAAGGATACGGTTGATCAGGTCCGTCCCCGCATAATAGAGCAGGATAATCATCACCAGCTCGGGAATTGCCCGCACCATTGTCGTATAGATTGCCGCCAGATCGCGTGCGATTGGACCGCCATAGAGTTTCGCGTATGCGCCGAATGTTCCGATAATCAGGCCCATGCCGAACGCGCCGAAAGCGATCTGCAGCGACCGCACCAGCCCGCGCAAGAGATTGGCGCCCCACCCAGGCGCAAAAGGAGATAGGAGATCTAGAGCGCCGACAATTCCGGCGGGGATAATCGATGCGTCGGCCAAGCCGTCCTCGATTCAGCGTCAAATGCGGGTTTCAAACAACGAAAAGGCCGGAGTTGGAAACCCAACGCCGGCCCAAACTCGATCAGCCGCCATACATGTCGATGGTGAAGTACTTCTTCGAGATTTCGTCATACTTGCCGTTGGCACGGATTTCTTTGATCGCCGCGTTGAACTTTTCCTTCATCGCGGTGTCGCCCTTGCGCACGCCAACGCCAACGCCCGGTCCAAGGATCTCCAGATCATCGGCGACCTTGCCCTTGATTTCGCAGCAAGCCTTGCCTTCAGGCGTAGCGGCAAAGGTTTCCAGCGCCAGTCCATCCGCCTGGGTCGCGTCGATACGTCCGGCAGCCAGATCCTGGTTGGCCTCATCCTGCGTCTGATATTCCTTGATCTCGGCTGCAGTGTCAGCGAAATGCTTCTTCGCGTAGGCCTGGTGCACGGTCGAAACCTGTACGCCAAGGATCTTGCCCTTCAGGCCTTCGGGTGTCGCGTCCATCTTCTCGTCCTTGGAGCCGAGAATCAACGTCGGGGTATTGTAGTACTTGTCCGAAAAATCGATCGTCTTCTCGCGTTCCGCGGTGATCGACATCGAAGCTGCAATGATGTCGATCTTCTTCGTCGTCAGCGCCGGAATGATACCGTCCCACGAAACCGGGGTGATGACGCAGTCAAGCTTGGCCGCTTCACACATTGCCATGGCGATATCGATTTCCCAGCCCTGCCATTTGCCGGATGCATCGGGCGCCGCGAAAGGCGGATAGGGTTCGGCGGCAATGCCAACCTTGACCTGCTCGGCATTGGCTGCGCCAAGGCCGGCAACCACAAGCACAACGACTGCTGCCGTTGTTTTCAGAAAAGACTTCATTCTCATCTCCATTGGTTCAACTGTTCCCCAGGGTTGCTCCCTGTATTGCTTTTAGTCACTTATGAAACAGTTCGGATAAACTGCTTCAAACGTTCAGATTTTGGCGATCCGAATAGTTGTTCCGGAGGCCCTTCCTCTTCGACGATTCCATTGTGCAGGTACATCACATGGCTCGCCACTTCGCGGGCGAACTTCATCTCGTGGGTGACCAGCAGCATGGTCCGGCCCTCTTGCGCGAGGTCGGCTATAACCTTCAGGACCTCGCCGACTAGTTCCGGATCGAGCGCCGATGTCGGCTCGTCGAACAGCATCACACGCGGCTGGATGGCAAGCGCCCGCGCGATAGCGCCCCGCTGTTGCTGACCGCCGGACATATAGGCCGGGTAGACATCGCGCTTGGCGGAAAGGCCGACGCGCTCGAGAAGCTGCTCGCCAATGGCCATCGCCTCGTCGCGCTTCATGCCGAGCACGTGCACCGGCACTTCGATGACATTCTGGATCAGCGTCATGTGCTGCCACAGGTTGAAATTCTGGAACACCATGCCGAGCCGGCTGCGAATGCGCTCGATCTGGCGGCGATTGGCCGGAACCTGGCCGCCATGGCCGTCACTGACCATTTTGACGTCTTCGCCATTGATGCGAATGACGCCGCTGGTGGGATTTTCAAGGAAATTTATGCAGCGCAGGAACGTGGACTTGCCCGAGCCGCTGCCGCCGATCATGGCGACGACATCGCCGTCCTTGGCGGACATGGAGACGCCTTTGAGCACTTCAAGCGCGCCGAACCGCTTGTGCAGGTTCTCGATGTGGATAGCTTCAGCCTGTTCAGCCGCGCCCGGTTGGAAAGGATCCGCCGCAACGGCTACATTCGCCGTCATTCCGGGATTCCCGCGCATAGCTGTCGTGCATGCTCAATCATCAGTTATTCGATCCGCCTCTTTTGTCAGCATGGGTCTTGATTGCCCGAATTTAGCCCATCACACCACTTGCGCTCTAATTATGCAAGCGTATAAATACACGGACGAGCAATTTTTCGAGAGCACCCCCAAAAGATGACATTCGGTTCGCAGTCCATGGCCCTTCCCTTGAAACGCGTCATAATGCGCATGCCGGACAGGGTCATGGCCGGCGCCGAGCGTGACGTCTGGCACTATGGCCCGCAGTTCGATCCGCGCCGGGCATCCGAACAGCACAAGGTCTTCGCCGACCTTGTAGCCCGGTCCGGTGCCGACATTACCTGGATACGCGACGGCAACGACGCGCTCTCGGATTCGATATTCACCCACGACCCGTCGCTCGTCACAGATAAAGGCGCCGTCCTCCTGCGCATGGGCAAGAGCCTGCGCCTCGATGAGCCCGATCTGCATCACGAAACCTACCGCGAGATGGATGTCCCTGTTCTCGGCCGCATCGAAGCGCCGGGCACCGTTGAAGGCGGCGATTGCGTCTGGGTCGACAGCAAGACCTTGGCGGTCGGACGCGGTGTTCGCACCAACCAGTCAGGTATCGAACAGCTCTCAGCGATCCTGAAGCCCCTCGGCATCACTGTTCTTGGCTTCGATCTGCCCCTTTGGCATGGCGAAGAGGCCTGCCTGCATCTGATGTCGATCATTTCCCCATTGGCCGAGGATTTGGCGCTGGTGCATCTGCCGCTTCTGCCTGCTGCCTTCTACCAGCTCTTGAAGGAGCGCGGCATCCGCCTTGTCGTGGCTCCTGAAGAAGAGTTCGCCGCGAGCAACGGGCTCAATCTGAACGTCCTGCCGACTGCACCCTACGAGGTGATCGCCGTCGCGGGTTTTGACAAGACCAAGGCTGCCATGGAAGCGGCGGGCTGCACGGTCACCACATTCGAGGCCGATGCCCTGTGCATCGCCTGCGAAGGCGGCCCCACCTGCCTGACCCGGCCCGTCTGGCGCCAATGAAACAGACCGCCACACGCAAGAGCTTCCGCCGCGAGGGCGAAGACAAGCGCCGCGAGGACCTGATCGCGGCGACGCTCGAATGTGTGGCGGAGCGCGGCCTTGCCGGCGCGACTGTGCGCGAGATCGCTCTGCGCGCCGATGTGACCGCTGGTCTCATCCGCTATTATTTTCCGGCCAAGGACGATCTTATCGGTGCAGCCTATCGAGCCGTCATGAACCGCATGACTGTTCAGGCAAGCGATGCGCTTAAGAGCGCAGCCGACGATCCGCGGGACCGTCTCAATGCATTCGTGAAGGCCAATCTAGGCCAACCAATCATGGACCCCAACAATCTTTCCCTGTGGGCGGGGTTTATCGGCATGGTTCATGCTGATCCAGCCATGGCTTTGGCGCACCGCGACGGCTATCTTGGTTTCCGCGACGAGCTGGAAGCACTCATCCGCGAAGCGTTGCTGGCCGCCGGCAAGCCGGCCGAGCCAATTCATACCCGCCGCCACGCCATCGCCGTCAACGCGATTATCGACGGGCTGTGGCTTGAAGGTTGTCTTGCGGGTGATATTTTTGCTGAAGGAGAGTTGGCCGAGACTGGTATAGCCGCTATCGAAGCCGTTCTTGCAATTTCTCTCAATCCTGAAAAAGGAGGCGCGATATGATGCGCTATGCGTCTGTCACCGATCGTCTGGCCGGGCTTGGATCTGACAAATGGGCTGTCCATTTCCGGGCTCGCCAAATGAAGCAGGCGGGACACGAGATCATCGAATTGACGATCGGCGAGCCTGATATTCCAACGCCAACCGACATGATAGACGTCGCCGAACGGGCGATGCGTGCTGGCCGGACCGGCTATTCCAGCGGCCGCGGCGAACCGGCACTGCTCGCCGCGCTTTCGGCGAAATACACCGCACGCACGGGACGTCAGATTGGTCCGGAAAACATCATGTGTTTCTCCGGCACGCAAACTGCCCTGTCGATGGTGATGATGGGACTTGCCGAGGAAGGCGACGAGATCATCACCGGCGATCCGCTCTACGCGACCTATGACGGCGTTGTCCGGGCAACGGGAGCGACGCGGGTTTCCGTTCCGCTGCGGCCTGAAAAAGGTTTCCGCATGCAGGCGGCGGACCTTGAAAGGGTCATCACGCCCAGATCCAGGGTCTTGCTGCTCAACAGTCCTCACAATCCCACCGGCGCTGTCCTCAGCGCCGCGGAGATAGCCGAAATCGGCGAAGTCTGCATCAGGCACAATCTCTGGATCGTGTCCGATGAAGTTTATGAACTGATGATCTACAACGGCACGTTCGCGTCGCCGCTGGACCGGGCGGAACTTGCCGATCGCACGATCGCTGTCGCCTCCATCTCGAAATCCCATGCCGCTCCGGGTTTCCGCAGCGGCTGGTGCATTGCCCCGAAGGAATTTACGGAGCGCCTGCTGCCGCTGTCCGAATCCATGCTCTTCGGCGGACAGCCCTTCATTGCCGACATGACCGCCTATGCCTTGAGCCGCCCATCCACCGCAGCGGCCACGATGCGCGAGAGCTTTCTGCGCCGCGCCCAGCGCATCTCGGAGCGTCTGGATGGCAAGGCGGGCATCGTTGCCAAAATCCCGCAAGCCGGCATGTTCATTCTTGCCGATATTCGCGCCACCGGGCTGTCCGGCCAGGAGTTCGCCATGCGCCTTCTCGAAGAGGAGCTCGTCGCAGTCATGCCGGGCGAGTCCTTCGGCGACAACCTTGCCGGCTATCTCCGCATGAGCCTCAGCATTGCGGACGACAAGATCGACGACGCCTGTGCCGGTATCGTCCGCCTCGCATCGCGGCTGCAACAACGGAAATCCGCATGACCACTGTCGGTGAAGCCCTCGTCCACCTGCTCGAATCCTATGATGTCGAGACGGTTTTCGGCATTCCCGGCGTCCACACGATAGAACTTTACCGCGGCCTCGCGGGCTCGAAGATCCGCCATATAACGCCTCGGCATGAACAGGGCGCGGGCTTCATGGCCGATGGTTACGCGAGAGCCACCGGCAAGCCTGGCGTTGCTTTCGTCATCACCGGCCCGGGCATCACCAATACGATAACCGCCATGGGTCAGGCCCGAGCCGACTCGATCCCCATGCTTGTCATCTCCGGCGTCAACCAGCGCGATTCGCTTGGCAAGGGCATGGGTTTCCTGCACGAACTGCCCAATCAGCGCGCCATGCTGCAGACTGTCGCGATGTTCTCGCATCGCATCGAAAAGCCGGACGAGCTGCCCATCGTGCTCGCCAGAGCCTTTGCCCTGTTTGCCTCGCGCCGTCCCGGTCCCGTCCATATCGAGATTCCGCTGGATGTGATGGCACTGCCGCTAGAGGGTGCGGAACGCCTGTCCTACGATGCGCCGATCCCGCACGCTTCCACTGAGATCGTGGCGGAACTGACGCGTCTATGCCTCGGCGCCGAACGGCCGGTGATCCTGATCGGCGGCGGCGCCAAGGCAGCTGCCAGCGCCCTGCAAGATCTGGCGGAAAAGCTCGATGCGCCTGTCATTGCGACGACCAATGCACGCGGTATTCTGCATGCTCACCCCCTGCTCATACCAGCCGGCCCCAGTCTGAAGCCCTGCCGCGATCTGCTTGCAAACAGCGACCTCGTTATCGCGATAGGCACGGAGATGGGGCCGACCGATTACGACATGTATGGCGATGGCGGTTTTCCTGAGCTGAAACGGCTCGTGCGCATCGATATCGACGCGGGACAGCTCGACCGCCATCCGGCGTTCATGCCGATCGAGGCCTCGGCAAAGGAAACCGTTGAGGCGCTCGCCGCGGCCCTGCCCGAGCGCCGCAATTCCCATTCCGGCGTAGAGCGCGCACGGCAGACGCGCGAAGCCGCCTGGGCTCATATCGGCCCGCGCTACCAGGGCATGGTCCGTTTCCTCGATACTTTGCGCGACACGCTGCCGGGCTCGCTCATCGTCGGCGATTCCACGCAGACCATCTATGCGGGCAATCTGTACTACGATCACGACCACGTCGGTGGTTATTTCAATGCCGCCACCGGGTTCGGTGCACTCGGCTTTGGCCCTCCGGCGGCCATCGGCGCGTCGCTGGGAAAGCCGGAAACATCGACGATCTGCATCGTCGGCGACGGCGGCTTCCAGTTCGTCCTTGGCGAACTCGGCACGGCAGTCGACGAGCGTGCGCCTGTCATCTTCATCGTCTGGAACAATCAGGGCTATCAGGAAATCGAACGCGCCATGATCGAGGTCGATATCGACCCCGTTGGCGTGCGTCCATCAGCACCCGATTATCTGAAAATCGCCGAGGCATACGGCGTCCCTTCGAAGCGTTTGGACACCATCAAGGACCTGCCCGCTGCCTTGCTCGAAGCCAAGGCGAGCGGAACGCCATATCTCATTGAAATCGATGAGAAACTGTTCAGTTAGAGCAGCGTCCGGGAGCGCCTCCAGAAATTAACGACGGCGTCGCAAAAAACCAAGGCTTTGCCGCATCCGGGCTTCTTGCCTGTCTGGCGTAAGACTATCGTTGAACAACCTTTCCACACCAACAAAATCAACAAAAGGGGATATCTCATGAAAGCATTATTGATGAGCGGCGTCATGGCGTTCGCGCTGCTCGGCGCCGCAGGCGGCGCATCGGCTGCCGAGTGCGGCAACGTCACCATCGCCAGCATGAACTGGCAGTCGGCGGAAGTTCTCGCCAATCTCGACAAGATCATTCTGGAATCCGGCTATGGCTGCCAGGCCGAAATCATTCAGGGCGACACGATTCCGACCCTGACCTCCATGACGGAAAAGGGCCAGCCCGATATCGCCCCTGAAGGCTGGGTCGATTTCATGCGCGATATCATGGATAAGGCAGTTGCCGACGGCAAGCTCGTCTATGCCTCCAAGTCGCTCTCCGACGGCGGTGTGCAGGGCTGGTGGATCCCGAAATATCTCGCCGACGCCCATCCCGACATCAAGACCATCGATGACGCGCTGAAGCATCCCGAACTCTTCCCCGCACCTGAGGATCCCTCCAAGGGCGCCGTGTTCAATGGACCTGCCGGCTGGGGCGGCACTGTCGCAACCACACAGTTCTTCAAGGCCTATGATGCCGAGAAGAAGGGCTTCACGCTCGTCGATACAGGTTCCGCCGCCGGCCTCGATGGCGCACTGGCAAAAGCCTACGAGCGCAAGGAAGGCTGGATCGGCTATTATTGGGAACCGACTGCGCTGCTTGGCAAATATCCGATGGTGAAGCTCGACCACGGCGCGAAATTCGATTCTGCCGAATGGAAGCGCTGCAATACGGTTGCCGATTGCCCGGACCCGAAGAAGAACGATTGGGAAATCGCCGAAGTCGATACGGTCGTCACCAAGAAATTCAGCGAAACGTCCGGTCCTGCGATGGACTATCTCAAGGCGCGTTCGTGGGACAACAAGACCGTCAACACGCTTCTGGCCTGGATGACCGACAATCAGGCGACAGGCGAAGACGGCGCGAAATACTTCCTGAAGAACAATGAGCCTGTCTGGACCAAATGGGTCAGCGAAGATGCTGCCGAAAAGATCAAGGCCGCAATCAAGTAAGCAGCCAACCTTAACGTCAAAGGGCAGCGATCTTCGCTGCCCTTTTTATTTTGAGGGAGCTAGAACGCGCTAAAACCTCGTCGCGTATCTCAGCCCGTCATAGATCGCCGCATGAATGTTGCGGGCGTGGACTGCATCGCCGATCCGCAGCAGATCGAACGTCCCCTCTCCCCGCAGCGGAAAGATCGCGCCGCCATTGACCAGCCGGTCGTAATCCACGGCGCCGCCATTGCGCGACAATGGCTTCAACTCGCGGTAGAGATCGTCGATCGGCAATGTGCCGTGCTCGACCACCACCTGATCGACCACGCGCTCCTCTCGATAGTCCGGCGCAAAATCCGAGCCGAGCGTCGCGACAAGCTGGTTGCCGTTGCGCGTAACGCTGACAAGCCGCGTATTGATCGTCACGCGCACGCCCTTTTCCTGAAAGGCGCGCATATAGGGCACATGATTCATGCCGCCCATCTCCGGCGCGAAAAACCGCTCGGGACTGACAAGTTCGAGCTTTGACCCGGCACGCGCGATCATTTCCGCCGCGCTCATGCCCTGATGCCCGCCATTGTCATCGTAGAGCAGCACATTCTCGCCCGGCTTGACGGCTCCCGCCAGAATATCCCAGCTCGAGACCACCAGATCGTCGCCCGCCGCCAATGGCGGATTCTGCGGCAGGCCGCCTGTCGCAATTACCACCACATCCGGCTCGAGCCCGAGCACGTCGCCAGCCTCGGCCCATACATTATAGCGCAGCGAAACGCCGAGCCTCTCGAGCTCATCCAGGCGCCAATCGACAATGCCGATCATTTCCTTGCGCCGCGGATTTTGCGATGCAAGCCGCACCTGACCGCCCGCCTGATCCGAAGCCTCCAGCACCTGCACCCTATGACCGCCCTCGGCGGCAACGCGCGCAGCCTCGAGCCCCGCTGGCCCGGCACCGACCACCACGACATTGCGCGAGGTCTGCGCCTTCGCAATCACATGCGGCATGGTCTGCTCGCGCCCGGTCGCCGCATTGTGCACGCACAATGCCTCGCCGCCCTCGTAGATCCGGTCGAGACAATAGGTGGCACCGACACAGGGGCGGATGCGATGTTCGTCACCCGCCATGATCTTGCGCACGATATGCGGATCGGCGAGATGCGCGCGCGTCATCCCGACCATGTCGAGCTTGCCCTCGGCCACCGCGTGGCGCGCCGTCGCCACATCGGCGATGCGCGCCGCGTGAAATGTCGGAAATTTCGTTAGCTGGCGAATTTCTCCGGCAAAATCGAGATGCGGCGCCGATCGCATGCCCTGGATCGGGATGACCTCGTTCAATGCCGCGTCCGTGTCGATATGGCCGCGAATGATATTCAAGAAGTCGAACTTGCCGGAAGCCGCGATGCGCCGGGCGATCTCGACGCCCTCTTCCTTCGAAAGGCCCTGCTCCCAATCCTCGTCGGCCACCATGCGAATGCCGACGATGAAATCCGGGCCGACCAAGCTGCGCACCGCATCGATCACGGCCCAGGTGAAGCGCAGCCGGTTGTCCAGCGACCCGCCATAATCATCGTCGCGATGATTGGTGGCGGGCGACCAGAAACCGTCCATCATATGCCCATAGGCCTCGAACTCGATACCATCGAGCCCCGCCGCCTGCATACGCTGCGCCGCAGAGGCATAATCGCCGATGATACGTTCGATATCCCATTCCTCCGCTTCCTTCGGGAAGGCGCGGTGCGCGGGCTCGCGTATGGGCGAAGCGGAAACGACGGGCAGCCAGTCTGCCTTGTTCCAGCTGGTGCGGCGGCCGAGATGCGTCAGCTGGATCATCACCGCAGCGCCGTGTTCATGGCAATCGTCGCTGAGCTGGCGCAGCCAAGGCACGATCTCGTCCTTGTAAGCATGGAGATTGCCGAAGGCAGGCGGCGATTCGCGCGAGACGACCGCAGACCCCGCCGTCATCGTCAGCGCGATACCGCCCTTGGCCTTCTCGGTGTGATAGAGCCGGTAGCGCTCCTTCGGCATGCCGTCTTCGGAGTAGGCAGGCTCGTGGCTGGTCGACATGATGCGGTTTTTGAGCCGCAAATGTTTGAGCTGATAGGGTTGCAGCAGCGGATCGTCATGTGATGCCAATGGACCAGATTCCCTTTGTCCAGATTCCTTTGTCCAGATTCCCTCTGTCTGGAACGATCCTAACCTTGTCGCGGCGTCTTCAGTTTCTCCCCCGCGACGTGTTCTGATACGGAGCCGTCGTTCGAATCCTCCAAAGCACTCGAGCCTTTCCAGTCATCCACCTGATGATCCAATGGATTCTTCACTTTGCTCATGGTCGCAACGAGATTTCATCATTGCAATCCAAAAATTCACGTCAGCTTTGTGTCACGCTACGAACAATCTGAGCTGCTGCCCGTAGAGGTGCCGTCCACTTCCAACTCGTTGAGTTCGTAACCCCTTCCAATTTCAATTCGAGTGAAGTCGCAAGACGTTCAAAATCATCTGTTCTCCGCTCAGCGAGTTCCATTCGTTTCGTCGCGTGATCTGTCCTTTGTCTTCCCTGCTCTCCTTCGTCCCTCAAAACTGCGATTTCACGGTGCGCAAGTTGGATCCTCAATTTCAATTCAATCACTTTTTCCGAGAGAATGTTTATCTCGGTACTGCTTTGCCGCAAAAGGCGGGCGTATGAGTCCGCGTTTGAGCGACTTTCTTCAAGGAGGGAAATATCCTCGGTCGAGCCACTAAGCGAACGCATTTCACTCCCGATCCTGACATTGAAGGCGTCCGGAAACGCGTTTAGAAGGTAATGCTGTCTCGGCTCAGGGCCAGAATCTGTCTTTTTGAAAACAGCCACGAAATCATTCCAAACATCTCCATCGCGTTTCAATATTCCGCTTTCTACCAGCTCAACAGACCGACCATTCGCACGGGCCCATGCTGCCAATGCTAACCCTGCATCGGGATAAAACCGCCAATTGTCATAAGGATATGTATGATAAGGACCATTAGAAGGGGCATTTAGATAGAAGAAGCCGCCAGGCTTGAGCGTATCCATGATCCGAAGGAACGTTTGCCAAAAAACCGGATCATGTTCAAAACAGGATGTTGAAACACAAATATCCACGGTATTGTCGGCTACGGGGATGCCGTCTTCAATCTTGTAGACGACGTCGACGCCGGGGCCCGGTTCGATGTCAACACCAATATATTCAACTTCAGATGGCGCATTTGATCTCAGACTACCGTTCACGTCCATCGAACCAATATCGAGAATTCTGCATCCTTCAAAGTTTTCCAGATAAGCTTCAAAAAAAGCGGCGCCAGCTTTTCGGGCAGTATCGTGCATTCATATAACCTCCAGCGGAGATATCATCGTCTTGGACCGTTTGAAACGGCTTTCGATAAAGCGCAACACGCTCAGGGAGCGATGCGAAGTTTGATCGAAACGCAAGTTCGAAGCATCCCTCATATACGGTGATATGCTATCGTTTGACCATTCGTTGAGTTCGAATATGCGCTCCTGAAACAATCGTGGGGGGGCTGAAAGCCGTTCCGTAAGCACGATTGCGCCGCATGCGGCAGCGAGATAAATACGTGGTTCCATCGCTCCCTCCCCGTCCGCGTGGATGTTGAGCACTACCTTCGATTGTTTAAAAACGGTCGCAAGTTCTCGTCCCGAAACGCCGTGTGCAATCCACAGGAATCGGAACGGAGAAGACCTCAAGAAATCAAGCCTCCGATTTCTGTGGTGCGTTGACTTACCGACGAAAGTTACATCCCACCGTTTACGCCCGCTGGCTATCGGGTGAAACCATCTGATGTTAATGGGAAGCTCATGAAACTCGTCGATCGGAAAGCCAATTTTATGAACCGTATCTTTCTTGCTTGGGTCGTAGAAGACTTTCCAGTGAAAGCAATCCCACGCCAACCGGCTATAGACCAACAACCGCAATCGGGTTTCATCAGTCTCAACTAACTGCCCACCCCAAAAATTGGGGACGGGTTCAGAAAGAAATGCTATTCGAAATCCTGGAATTCTTGACACGTATTCGGCCGGATATAACTCTGGCCGGTAAAACAGTGTCACATCCGGCCGAAAATTATGAACTATATTCAACCAGCCATAGTGTTCTTCATCTACATCGATACATAAAATGTCCGGGTTCGTTTCCCATCCTTCAGGATAGTGATTCTCGAAATATACTTTCGGTCCAACAACCGCGATACGCATGTCCTAATCACCGCAGGCGCGAAACAACTGATCGCAGCGGGCGAGTTATTTTCCAGCTTGTCGAATTCAATAGCCCTGCGGCTTGCATTTTGGATGCGTCGAGTTGTCCTTGTAGCTCTGCCACACGCCTCGAGTTTTCTATCCACCCAACTCGTTCCGGCAAGCTCTCTGCAATCAAGGCAACCAAATTTCTATAAAATGGCCACTGGTGCACCTGTTTTTTAAGTTCAGCGAGCAATGATATGCGAGGATCTTCAGCATTCAGGAACAAAACCCCCAAGCCATAGGAATGAAAAAACTCCAGCGTAAAGTAGTCGGCCGAAAGCTCATTCCATAGGCGGTGAACACCGAATCCACGATCATGCACATTCGTGTCGTGGAAAAGCACCACACCGCTCGGCGCCATGGCGGTTACCCAAGTGGTATAATCCTCCTTGACAGCATCATATGTGTGCAGACCATCTATGTGCAATAGATCAACAGAGCCAGCAGTAAATGAGGGGCGAGCCTCATGGAAATAACTTCGTATCAAGCGAGCATTTCTGAATGTGCGTTCTGTGTAGTTCAGCAAGTCGTTATATGTCGCGTCACCGTCATAGAAACCTGCATGTTCATCTCCAAACCAGCAATCGATTCCAAAAAGCTGGGTTTCTAGTTGATACTGTTTGGCGGCGGTGCAGGCAGTGATAAAGCTGGCTCCATTGTGTACACCTAGCTCGACATAGCAACGAGGGCGGAGCAACTTGAATAGTACAAATAAGAAGGGAATATGCCCCGACCAAGCTGTAGGTGGCATTTTCGTCGGCAGATTGAAGAGCGGTTCAAAGAGGGTGGAAAAGACATCCTGTTCGTCATAAGGAGGAATGATCTGAGAAGACGATACAATATTCATTTGAGTAAATTTCTCAACACTGTTATTTGATAATATGATTTCTCCTTGGCAATCGAGGAGAGTAAAAGAAGACTCCGATTCCAGTACAGAGTTTTTGCTAGAAAGAAGAGCAACAGTGGATTTCTCGATAAAGTGTGCGTCTTCGCAATACTCAGATTTTATGTAAGGAAACAAAAATTTTAGCGGAATTCCCTTAGTATTATCTCTAATGTTAGGGTAGTTTAAGGCCATACCTATAAGAAATTCGTCCGGTTTATTGCAAAACCGAAACTCGTTTGCCAAATCCTGCCAGTGGGTCCCTTCTTTCTTCTTTATGAGGCTCGCTTGAGATCCTATCCGGTTGTGACCAGAAACAAGTTTGAATGCGATCTGTACTCGGCTCCGTATTGGAATATGCAGAAGATAGGTTTTTGCAGGACGCGTTGTCGCCAGATCGCACCCCTTGGCCTCTACTCCATGATATCCTTGGTATACCTTCAATTGCTCTGATTTATCGAAGGCTCGCCTCGAAAGAACCACTTTTAGGATTGGCGATGGATGAGCGGCTTGCGTGAAGGGCTGGCCAAAGATATTTCCGCCGTTGAGACTTTCTGGACAGATGTTCAGCCAAGGGAGCTCAATAACATCGTAGCTTGAATTGGCGACTAGGAAGTCCTCCAGCTCGCTGCGATTTGTGAAGGGCAAAAACTCGTCACAATCCAAAAAGAACAAATAGTCGGCGCCGGGGTTTTCAAATACGCGGCGAGCAAAAAAAGTCGCGATCTCCGATTGAGGATAGCCCGCTGATATCAGGTTGAATAGTTGCAGACCATCCATCTTCCGGTGCGTCGCGATTTCTACTGAATTGTCGCTCGACGAATGATCCACAAGATACAGTGCATCAAAAAACTCGGCCGCTTGATCGAGAAAAGCCTCAAGTATTGGTGATTCGTTTCTCATCATGCAAACGCATGAAATGTTCAATCTCATATAAAATGACCTCAAATATGAATTTATAAGGCAAAAGCGGCAATACCCGCGATATTGTTGAAACAATGAAGTTGCAAGAACGACAATCGCTCTACACTTTCGTGGAAAGCTTTGGCCCTAAAACGGACTTCGCCGCAATTAGCAATTAGTCTAAGAAAACGATTTAGAAAAATGGTGCGGTCGAGAAGACTCGAACTTCCACGTCTTGCGACACAGCGACCTCAACGCTGCGCGTCTACCAATTCCGCCACGACCGCACTGTGGTAGAAGCCGAACATGTCGGCTTGGCGCTAGTAGCAAATAGGTTTCAGCTAAACAAGCCCTATCGTCGACTATCGCAATTGTTTTTCGTCAATGCGGGCGAAACACGCCCAAGCTGCATTCGACTGGAAATCGCCTGAGAAAAGGTCCATATCCGGCGCACCCATTCTGAACATCGTCAAAAGTTCAGCGCAGGCAACCACAACCGGATATGAAATTCGCACCATGAAGACCAACCGCGACGATCTCGCCCCCGCATTCCTCGCCCGGGACTTGTCGCCCCCCGTCGAATGGCTCATCGCCGACGGTCTCACCGATTATGATGCGGCGCTCGCCTTCATGGAGAGCCGCGTTGCGGCGATCAGGGACGGCACGGCGCGCGAGCTCGTCTGGCTCGTCGAGCATCCGCCGCTCTATACGGCCGGCACCAGCGCCAAGGCGGGCGATCTCCTCGTTTCCGACAGGTTTCCCGTCTACGCGACGGGCCGCGGCGGCGAATATACCTATCATGGTCCGGGCCAGCGCGTTGCCTATGTCATGCTCGATCTGAAGCGGCGCCGCGAGGATATCCGCGCCTTCGTCACCGCGCTGGAGCAATGGATCATCGCTACCCTCGCCGCGTTCAACGTCAGGGGCGAGCGGCGCGAGGATCGCGTCGGCGTCTGGGTAATGCGGCCGGAGCGGCCTGCCCTGCCCGATGGCTCGCCGGCCGAGGACAAGATCGCTGCCATCGGCATCCGCCTGCGCAAATGGGTGAGCTTTCACGGCATCTCGATCAATGTCGAACCGGAGCTCGCGCATTTCGACGGCATCGTGCCGTGCGGCGTCCGAGGCCACGGTGTCACCAGCCTTGTCGATCTCGGCCTGCCGGTGGATATGCACGACCTCGACCGGGCTTTGTACGATGCGTTCGAGGATGTGTTTGGCTCGGCGCAGAGACCTTTTGAGAATTCAGCCCGATGAGTCAGCTGGTGTGATTTTCGAGAACCGGAGCGCAGCGGACTTATTGGTCCGTGAGCACCGGAAGCGTAGAAAGTCGCATCAGATGGCCGTCGGGGTGGATTGGCAAAGGTCTCTAGATGAACTCCATGATCACCGCATCAACAGCCAGACTATCGCCCTGCTTGGCGTTGATCGCCGAGACTGTCAGATCGCGGTCGGCACGCAGCACGTTCTCCATCTTCATCGCCTCGACGATGGCCAGCGTTTCGCCGGCCTTGACCTCCTGACCCTTGGTCACATTGATCGATACGATCAGCCCGGGCATGGGGCATAGCAGCAGTTTCGACGTATCCGGTGGTATCTTCACCGGCATCAACTTTTCCAAGGCCGCCACGTGCTTCTGCATGGCGTGCGCGATGATCGACATGCCCCGCCAGTCGATGCGCATGCCATTGAGCACCGGGCGCAATTGCGCCTTCACCGCGCGCTTGTCGATATAGCCGCTCCATACGGCATCGCCCGGCTGCCACTCGCTGCGAATGGTAACGACATCGCCGCCACGAATTGAAAGTTCGATCTTCACCGGCGGTTTGGCCGCACAGTTTGCAATTGTGATCGGCACGTAATCGTCCTTGATGCGCACCTCCCATTCCGTGCGCATCTTGCCCGTGTGCGGCCGCAACCGATCCGACAGCCGGTCCAGCCGCTCTTTGCGCACCAGTTCGACAGCCAAGGCGATCGCCGCCAATATATCGAGATCGTCCGGTGACGGCGAAATCGGCTTGAACCCTTCCGGAAATTCCTCGGCGATGAAGGCGGTCGAAAGCCGCCCCTCGCGCCAGCGCGGGTGCTGCATCAGCGCGGCGAGAAACGGGATATTGTGCGCGATGCCATCGACAACGAACGTATCCAGCGCGTCCGCCATCGCATCGATGGCCTCGAGCCTCGTGGGCGCCCAGGTGCAGAGCTTGGCGACCATCGGGTCGTAGAACATCGAGATTTCCGAGCCTTCGGTCACGCCCGTATCGTTGCGGATGATCGCCTTGCCAACCGGCCCTTCCGCCGGCGGGCGATAGCGCGTCAGCCGCCCGATAGACGGCAGGAAATTGCGATACGGATCTTCCGCATAGAGCCGGCTTTCGACAGCCCAGCCGTTGAGTTTCACATCCGCCTGTTTGATAGCCAGCTTTTCACCGGCCGCGATGCGGATCATCTGCTCGACCAGATCGATCCCGGTGATCAGTTCGGTCACCGGGTGTTCCACCTGCAACCGCGTGTTCATCTCGAGGAAATAGAAATTGCGGTCCTTGTCGACGATGAACTCCACCGTTCCGGCACTCTGGTAGTCCACCGCCTTGGCCAGGGCCACCGCCTGCTCGCCCATGGCCTTGCGCGTCGCCTCATCCAGAAAGGGTGACGGCGCTTCCTCCACCACCTTCTGGTTGCGGCGCTGCACCGAACATTCGCGCTCGCCAAGATAGATGGAGTTGCCGAAAGCATCGGCCAGCACCTGAATTTCGATATGGCGCGGATCGACGATGAACTTCTCGATGAAAACCCGCTCATCGCCGAAGGAATTGCGCGCCTCGGAGGTCGCACGCTCGAAACCGCCCTGCACTTCCGATTTGTCCCAGGCAATGCGCATGCCCTTGCCGCCGCCACCTGCCGAGGCCTTGATCATCACCGGATAGCCGATCTCGCCGGCAATCCGCTCCGCATGGGCTGGGTCGGTGATGACGTCGAGAAAGCCCGGAACCGTGCTCACCTTGGCCGCGTTGGCGAATTTTTTCGATTCGATCTTGTCGCCCATGGCGATGATCGCCTTTGGCTTCGGCCCGATGAAGATGATGCCCTGCTTTTCCAGTGCCTCGCAAAAAGAGGCGCGCTCGGAGAGAAACCCATAGCCGGGGTGAACGGCTTCCGCGCCGGTCTCCTTGCACGCGGCGATGATCTTGTTCGCCACGAGATAGCTTTCGGCAGCAGCAGCCGGCCCGATATGCACGGCCTCGTCGGCCATCTCCACATGCACCGCATCGCGATCCGCATCGGAATAAACCGCAACCGTGGCAATACCCATCTTGCGCGCAGTTTTAATGACGCGGCAGGCAATCTCGCCACGGTTGGCAATCAGTATCTTTTTGAACAAAGCAAACCTCCCAACAGGTCTTTGTTTCTATTGCCAAACTTCGTTCCACTCAACTGCTTCTTGTCAGTTATGCGCAGGCTCGCTAGAGCCCGAACCAAAATCCGCCAGGGGGTGGCGAAAATGGTGGTTTTCGAGCACCGAAGCGCAGCGTACGTTTTGGTACGTGAGCATCGGAGCGCAGAAAAACGCCATTTGCAGTCCTCCATGGCGAATTTTCGTTCAGGCGCTCTCTTCGCGCTTTTTCCCTTCGCGCCAGATCAGATAGGCGCCGGAAGCGACGATGATGGCGATCCCCAGCCACTTCGATGCGGTAGGGAATTCGCTGAAGACAAACAGCCCGATGAGCACTGCCATGACGATTTCGAGATATTGAAACGGCGCCAGCAGCGAGGCAGGAGCAAGCCGAGAGGCGTTGGTAATCAGCTGGTGTCCGGTTGTCGCAATGACACCCATCGCCAAGAGCAATGACCACGACAGGGCATTGGCGGGAAGTCCGAATGTCATATCGCTAACCTCAAAGACCGCGCCGAAGAACAGCGCGACGAGAGTCGTCAGCGTACCGCCTACCCCCGCATATAACTGCATGACAAGCGTTGTGTCGGCAGTGCCATAACGTCTATTCAGGATAAGGTAGAAGGCAAAGGATGCTGCCGTGCCGAGTGGCAAAAGCGAAACCCAGCCAAAAAGTTCCCAACTGGGCTGAATAACGATCAGCGTGCCGATGAACCCGATGGCCACGGCCGTCCACCTGCGCCAGCCGACATGTTCCTTGAGCAGGATTGCCGAAAGGGTCGTCAGCATCAATGGTTCAACGAAGAACACTGCTATTGCGTCCGCCAACGGCATGTATTTGATCGCCGCATAGAAGCAAAGCCCGCCGACACCCATGAGAACGCCGCGAAACAGATTGCCCCAAAGCTTGACGGGCCTTAAGGATTTCACCCCGGTCATGGCAATGATGATCATGGCGGCAAGCATGGCCTGAAATCCAAAACGGAAGAGCGTTACTGTCGCCGGTGACACGCTGTCCACCGTCGAAAGCCATTTGGCAATGGCGTCCATCACGGGCAGGAAGAACATGGCCGCCGCCATCATCGAAACACCCTGCACCTGTTGTGCGGTTGTATTTTCCATGTTCATCATTCCCCTGGACGCAGCTGCGGCATGGCTTGCTGGAATATCGCCCCTGCCGTGGTTCGACAAGCTCACCATGAGGGAGGTGGGTTGATTGCAGGGAGCTTGAAATGCTGGGATGGCTCAAACGTTGGTGATCAACATTGCAGCACTCTACCTCCCTCATGGTGAGCTTGTCGAACCACGCACATGATGGTTTTGCCACGCTTTACTCTCCACGATGCTTTGGGTCAGTTTTTCAGCCACACTTGAATGTAAGCGCTCTGGCGTATAGTTCTGTGGGTGAATACCGGAACAGACAGCGAACTCCCATCGCGTTTCGCCATGAAGCGTGTAAACATCAAGGGTGATTCGAATCTCTATGAAGTTGGCCGAATAAGACCATGGATGACAGTAACGACCTCTTTTCAGCGATCGTGAAAACCGCCCGCGAACGGCAGGCGGCGAGCGAACCCGCACGTTCGGATCAAGTTGCCAAGCCTGCCCCCGCCGCGCCTGTCAAATCCGCGCGCACGGCGCCCGAAGCCAGCGGCAATTACAATGCCGCCGATATCGAGGTGCTGGAAGGGCTGGAGCCGGTCCGCCGCCGTCCGGGCATGTATATTGGCGGCACCGACGAGCGCGCGCTGCATCATCTGTTCGCGGAAGTCATCGATAATTCCATGGACGAGGCCGTTGCCGGTCACGCCAATTTCATCGATATCGATCTCGACGAAAACGGCTATCTGTCGGTCACGGATAATGGTCGCGGCATGCCGGTCGATCCGCATCCGAAATTCAAGGACAAATCCGCGCTCGAAGTCATCATGACGATGCTTCACGCCGGCGGCAAGTTCGACTCCAAGGTCTATGAAACCTCCGGCGGCCTGCATGGCGTCGGCGTTTCCGTCGTCAACGCACTCTCGGACCACGTCGAAGTCGAGGTGGCGCGTAACCGCCGTCTTTATCGCCAGCGCTTTTCGCGCGGCAAGGCGCTTGGGCCGCTCGAAGAAGTCGGCGAAGTGCAGAACCGCCGTGGGACGCGTGTGACCTTCCATCCCGATGCCGAGATTTTCGGTCAAGGCGCCAAATTCGATCCAGCGCGGCTTTACAAGATGGCGCGCTCGAAAGCCTATCTCTTCGGTGGCGTGGAAATCAGGTGGAATTGCGCGCCGTCACTGCTCGATCCGAAGGATCCGACGCCGGACAAGGCGGTCTTCCATTTCCCGGGCGGCCTCAAGGATTATCTTGGCGCCTCGCTCGGCAAGGATTTTCAGATCACGCGCGAAATGTTTGCCGGCAAGACGGAAAAAACCAGCGGCCATGGCGCCATGGAATGGGCTGTCGCCTGGTATGGCGGGGATGGTTTCGTCAATTCCTATTGCAATACCATTCCGACCGGCGAAGGCGGCACCCATGAAGCAGGGCTGCGTATCGCCCTCACCCGCGGCCTCAAGGCCTATGCTGAACTCACGGGCAACAAGCGCGCCTCGATCATCACCACCGATGACGTCATGATCTCCGCTGCCGCCATGCTCTCGGTGTTCATCCGCGAGCCGGAATTCGTTGGCCAGACCAAGGACAAGCTGGCGACTGTCGAAGCGCAGCGCATTGTCGAAAATGTCATTCGCGATCCATTCGATCATTGGCTTGCCGCCTCGCCGCAGGAAGCATCGAAGCTGCTCGACTGGGTGGTGGACCGGGCTGAAGAGCGCGTCAAACGCCGCCAGGAAAAAGAGGTCAACCGCAAATCCGCCGTCAAGAAGCTGCGCCTGCCGGGCAAGCTTGCCGATTGCAGCCAGACCGGGGCGCTGGGCGCCGAGCTTTTCATCGTCGAGGGTGACAGCGCTGGCGGCTCGGCCAAGCAGGCGCGCGATCGCGCCACACAGGCCGTGCTGCCGCTACGCGGCAAGATTTTGAATGTGGTCAGTGCCGGACGCGAAAAGATGACGGCCAACCAGCAGATCGGAGATCTCATCCTGGCGCTCGGTTGCGGCACCCGCTCGAAATACCGCGACGAGGATCTGCGCTACGACCGCATCATCATCATGACCGACGCCGACGTCGACGGTGCGCATATCGCATCGCTGCTCATCACCTTCTTCTATCAGGAGATGCCGGAGCTTATCCGCAACGGCCACCTCTTCCTCGGGGTTCCTCCGCTTTACCGTCTGGCGCAGGGCGGCAAGGTCGCCTATGCCCGCAACGATGCCCATAAGGACGAGCTCCTGAAGACGCTGTTTACCGGCAAGGGAAAGGTTGAGATCGGCCGGTTCAAGGGCCTTGGCGAAATGCGTGCTGACCAGCTCAAGGAAACGACGATGGATCGCAAGAAGCGCACCCTGCTACGTGTCCAGATCGATGAGGAATGGGCCAACGAAACCAAGCTCGCCGTGGACGATCTGATGGGCACCCGCCCCGACGCGCGCTTCCGCTTCATCCAGGATCGCGCCGCCTTTGTTGAGGAACTGGATATTTAACGCTTCGGCGATAGGCCTTGATGAAGATCTTCCTTCACACCTTCTGCGTGACAGCGTTGGTACAGAAGTCCTATTGATAAACGTTTAGCAATCAAATGAACGGGACAGCAACCGATCCCGCGCTACAACAAGCCCCTCGATATAACCAAGAGGGTTCCCATGACTATTTGGTTTTTGACACTTGTGATACTTGTTGCGGGACTAATCGCGATCATACGAATGGTCGTTCAAGTCCAAAAAAGCCTCATCGCCGGAGACTACTCATGGAGAAACTTCGGTTTACTCTCTCTCGCATGGTTCGCAGTCACGATACCTAGCATTCAATCAAGTTGTTCTGACGTCGGCTGTCAATGGAGCGTGAAATTCGGTTGGCTTATAAGTTTGTTTTATGACCTTGTGCCCGTAGCGGGATTGGAGCCCACCGCCCGTACGCTGATGCTGGTCATGTGTGGCTACGTTATCTTGACAATCTGTTTCTTGGGCCACTGCCTTGGGTGCATGCTTTATGGTATCCGAAGGCTGTTCCAACTTGCGACTTAGGCAGGGCCAACCCGCCCGATTCCATTGCTCAATTGAATTTGGATCCTCGTCGCCGTGAAAGGGAGGGCAAATCCAATGACGTTGAAATGTATCAATCCTGACGGTATCTCGCCCCCGCAGACCTACAGCCATGTGATCGTTGCGACAGGCAGCCGATTGGTTTTTATCGCCGGACAGGTGGCAGAAGACAGCCAGGGCAACCTTGTTGGTCGCGGTGATATGGTGGCGCAGGCCCGTCAGGTGTTTGCAAATATCGGGCGGGCGCTTGCCGCCGCCGGCGCCGAGCCTCGACAGGTCACGAAGCTCACAATCTTCGTCGCCAATTACCGGCGCGAGCACCTCGCCATGATCGAAGAAGGACGCGTCGCCTTGTTCAAAGATCACAAGCCAACTGACACGTTGGTCGGCGTCGCCGCGCTGACCAACCCCGATTACCTTCTGGAAGTCGATGCAGTGGCGGTATTAGAGTGATATACATCAAAAGTATTAGTCCTTGAAGTATGCTCCGAACAGGAGTACATCATAAAGACTAGGCGCGGCTCCTCCTCCCTGCTTTTGGCGCGCGCCTGGTTCCCCCATTAAGCCGGACGCAAGTCCGGCTATTTTTTAAGCCCAAAGCTCCTCGCTACGTCACAAAAAAATTAATCGAACGCTCGTTCAATTAATTCTCCGGCGAGACGCGCTTCTCCTGGCGGTTTTTCCGCATTTCAGCCCCATGAACCGCTATTTCAAAACTATTTTGATGCAAGTCGGAGAGATTCCTACGCAAGAACTCGCGATTCCTATGCAAGAATCCTCGAAACTGGTGCAGGATTTTCAACCGCCAGCTTCAATCTGATTGCACCGAGTTGCGCTCAGATATGCAGCGCGTGTCCCAGCGCCTTGAGGGCGGCTTCCTGAAAACCTTCGCTCTGCGTCGGATGGGCGTGGATCGTTCCGGCGATATCTTCCAGTCGCGCGCCCATCTCCACGGCAAGGGCAAACGACGCCGAGAGCTCGGATACACCTTGCCCGACCGCCTGGATTCCGAGGATAAGATGGTTGCCGGCGGCCGCGACGACACGGACGAATCCCTCCTCGCCTTCCTGTGTCATGGCGCGGCCATTGGCGGCGAAGGGAAACAAGCCGATCTTGATTTCGTGTCCGGCTTGCTTCGCCTCCTCAGGAGAAAAGCCAACAGAAACAATCTCCGGATCGGTAAAACACACCGCGGCGATGGCGCGTTTGTCCCAGCTGCGGTTTTCGCCGGCAATGATTTCCGCCACCATTTCGCCCTGCGCCATGGCCCGGTGTGCGAGCATGGGTTCGCCGGTCACGTCGCCTATGGCATAAACGCCGCGCATCGAGGTGCGGCACTTATCATCGATTCTGACGAACTTTCCGTCCATATCGAGGTCGATTTCCTCAAGACCCCAGCCGGTCGTCACCGGCTTGCGGCCGACGGTCACCAGCACCTTGTCAGCCGGGATTCTCTCGTCCTTGCCGTCAGCGGTTTCGATCAGCAGCGCATCACCCTTGGTGCTCATGCCCTTGGCTTTGGCGCCGGTCAGTATAGTCATACCTAACTCGTTGATATGCTTGACGATTGGTCGGGTTAGCTCCGCATCGTACTGAGGCAGGATCTTGGGCAATGCCTCGACAACCGTCACCTTGGAGCCCAGTTTGGCAAAGGCGGTCCCGAGTTCAAGGCCGATATAGCCGCCGCCGACCACGACCAGCTTCTCAGGGATTTTCTGTAGAGCCAGCGCCTCTGTCGAGGAAATGACATCGCCGCCAAACGGCAGCGACGGAATCTCGACAGGCGCGGAACCCGTTGCAATCACTACGTTTTCTGCCCTGATGATCTGCTGGCCAGTCAGCGTTTCGACCTCGACGGTCTTGCCGTCGCGGAACCTGGCCTTGCCGGTGACGATCTTGACATTGGCCTTCTTGAGCAGACCGGCGACGCCATTGTTCAGTCGGCTGACAATACCGTCTTTCCACGCAATGGTCTTCGAAAAGTCGATCGCAGGTTCACTTACGGAAATACCGAGAGGCGTACGATTGGCGGCGAAATGTGCAACCTTTTCAAACTCTTGCGAGGCGTGGATCAGTGCTTTGGAAGGGATGCACCCCACCATCAGGCAAGTGCCGCCAACCTTTGCCGCTTCGACGATAACCGTATCGACGTTCAGCTGGCCGGCCCGAATGGCGCAGATATAGCCACCGGGACCCGCGCCGATGACCAGCAGTTTGCAGGAGATGTCCTTCATCGCTCAACCTTCCACAAAAATCAGCGCCGGCGTTTCAAGCAGCGTCTTGATTCGCTGAATGAAAACAGCAGCATCCCAGCCGTCGATAACGCGATGGTCGAAACTCGAGGACAGGTTCATCATCTTGCGGGGGATAAAGTTCGTTCCATCCCACATCGGCCGGGTCATGATCTTGTTGACGCCAATGATCGCCACCTCCGGGTAATTGATGACCGGCGTCGTCACTACCCCGCCCATGCTGCCGAGCGACGTGATCGTGATCGTCGATCCGCTCAGCTGCTCGCGCGTTGCCGTACCGGTTTTGGCCGCATCTGCCAGCAAATTGACCTCCGCAGCGCAATCCCACAGCGTGCGCGCCTCGGCGTGCTTGACCACCGGAACCACCAAGCCATTCGGCGTTTGCGCCGCGATGCCGATGTGGACGCCGCCATGCTGGTGGATAACATTGGCTTCGTCGTCATAAAGCGCGTTGAGCTGCGGCTGATCCGCAATTGCCCGCACCATCGCCCGCATCAGAAACGGCAAAATGGTCAGTTTTGACTGCTCGGCACGCTTGTTGGCATTGAGTGTTGCGCGCAATTCCTCCAGCGACGAGACATCGATTTCCTCGACATAGGTGATGTGCGGAATGTGCGATTTGGCAATCGCCATTTTCTCCGCAATCTTGCGGCGCAGGCCTACTACCTTGATTTCCTTGACGGAATTGTCGGGAGCAAGTGCCGTGATACCGGGCTTTTGCTTGCCCCGCGCGAAGAAGGCTTCGAGATCTTCGTGGGTGATGCGCCCGGCTGACCCCGTGCCACTGACCTGACGAAGGTCCACTCCGGCCTCCTTTGCGCGCAACCGAACAGCTGGAGACGCAAGCGGCTTCTCGCCTTCATCGCGCGGCGCGTTGGCGCTAAAAGGACTTGTTACAAGCGAAGTTTTTTGCGCGTTAAGAGCTGTTATTGGCTTTGATTTTTCGGCTGGAGCTTTCGATACTTCGGCCTCTTTCTCCACCTCTGGTGCTGCCACCTCGGTCTTCACCGGTTTGGCGGGTGCTACTTCAACGGCGTGGCCGTCGCCTTCAATCTTCAAGCGGACCAGCGGCGATCCGATCGCAAGGATCTGACCGATTTCGCCCCCGAGCCAGATGATCTCGCCGTCCACTGGCGACGGAATCTCGACCGTCGCCTTGTCGGTCATCACAGCGGCAAGGACCGTGTCCTCGCGCACCAGATCGCCGATTTTCACATTCCATTCAACGAGTTCAGCTTCCGCAACGCCTTCACCGACATCCGGCAGCTTGATGATATATTCACCCATAGCGCTATCCCTCCAGCGTTTCGACAAGCGCGCGTCCGAGACGTAGCGGTCCGGGGAAATAATCCCATTCCTGCGCGTGCGGATAAGGCGTATCCCACCCGGTCACCCGCGCGACCGGCGCTTCCAGCTTGTAAAAGCAATGTTCCTGGACCAATGCCGCAAGTTCGGCACCAAAGCCCGAAGTCAACGTTGCTTCGTGCACCACGACGCAGCGGCCCGTCTTCGAAACGGATTCGATGATGGTTTCGAGATCGAGCGGCAGAAGCGTGCGAAGATCGATGATTTCCGCGTCTATGCCATGTTCCTCTGCAGCGGCTTCGGCCACGTAAACCATTGTGCCATAAGCAAGAATCGTCAGTTTCGAACCTTCGCGGCGCTTGATCGCCTTGCCAAGCGGTACCGTGTAATGACCGTCCGGAACCTCGCCAAGATCGTGCTTCGACCAAGGCGTTACCGGCCTGTCATAATGACCGTCGAATGGCCCGTTATAGAGGCGCTTTGGTTCGAGGAAAATCACCGGGTCGGGATCTTCGATCGCCGAAATCAGCAAGCCCTTGGCGTCATGCGGATTGGAGGGAACAACCACTTTCAGCCCAGAAACGTGCGTAAACAGGGCCTCAGGGCTCTGACTGTGAGTTTGACCACCAAAAATACCACCGCCAACCGGCATTCGCACAACGATCGGGCAGGTAAAATCGCCATTGGACCGATAGCGCAGGCGTGCCGCCTCCGAGACGATCTGGTCATAGGCCGGATAGACATAGTCGGCGAACTGGATCTCGATGCAGGGTTTTAGGCCATACGCGGCCATGCCGATCGCCGCGCCGACAATACCCGCTTCGCTGATCGGCGCATCGAAACAACGCGTCTTGCCATATTTGGCCTGCAGGCCTTGGGTACAGCGGAAAACACCACCGAAAAAGCCCACATCTTCGCCGAACACGACAACATTGTCGTCGCGTTCCATCATGATATCCATCGCGTCGCGAATGGCTTCAATCATAGTTTTACGCGGCATCTATCAGACTCCTGCCTGCTGGCGCTGGCGACGCAGATGCGGCGGCATTTCCTCGTAGACGCCCTCGAACATGTCGCGGGCGGATGGCTTGCCCCCCGCATGCAATGTGCCGAAGCTTTCCGCTTCTTTTTGCGCAGCAACGACAGTGTCGAGAATTTCCGCCTCCGTCTGTTTGTGACGATCATCGGACCAGACACCGCGCCCGATCAGATGGTTCTTCAGCCGGATGATAGGGTCACCCAGTGGCCAGGCATCGGATTCTGTTTTGGGCCGGTATGCCGATGGATCATCGGAAGTGGAATGCGCGCCGGCACGGTACGTGACATACTCGATCAGCGTGGGGCCAAGATTGCGCCGGGCACGCTCGATCGCCCATTTTGCCACCGCAAAAACCGCGAGATAGTCGTTACCGTCGACACGCAAAGCCGGAATGCCAAATCCAAGGCCACGCGCCGCAAATGTGCCCGAGCCGCCCCGTGCAATGCCCTGAAAAGTAGAAATCGCCCACTGGTTGTTGACGATGTTCAGCACGATCGGCGCCTTGTAGGTCGAAGCGAACACCAGCGATGCATGGAAATCGGATTCGGCCGTGGACCCGTCGCCAATCCATCCAGCCGCAATCTTGGTGTCGTGTTTGATGGCCGATGCCATCGCCCAGCCCACTGCCTGGATATATTGCGTCGCCAGGTTTCCCGAAATCGAAAAGAAGCCATGCTCTTTCGATGAATACATGATCGGCAGCTGGCGGCCTTTAAGTGGATCGCGCTCGTTGGAGTAGATCTGGCACATCATCTCGACCATTGGATAGTCATCCGCGATCAAAAGGCCTGCCTGCCGGTAGGTCGGAAAATTCATGTCGCCGGGCGCAAGCGCCTTGCGAAAGGCGCAGCTGACGGCTTCTTCACCAAGATGCTGCATGTAGAACGAGGTCTTGCCTTGGCGCTGGGCGATCTGCATCCGCGCATCAAAGGTGCGCAGCGTCATCATATGGCGCAGCCCCTCGATCAACTGATCGTCGGTCAACAGACCCGCCCAAGGGCCGACGGCTTCACCGTCGCGGCTCAGCACCCGAATGATGGAGAAAGCCAGGTCGCGTATATCCTCAGGGTTTGCGTCGACTTCTGGGCGCCGTATCGCGCCGGCCTCATCAAGCTCCACGTTGGAAAAATCCGGCGCACCGCCAGGCCGCACCGCCGGTTCGGGCACGTGCAGACTAAGCGGACCAAGTTCACCAAGGGAACCATCATCGGACATAATACAGACCTCCCAATCACGCGTATTGTGCCGTACACTATCATGAAAAATCACGCGGGCAGCATTGGCTTTTCCATGGAATTCCGGACGGTTACCGCGCTTTTCTGATGAGATATTCCGTATAACACCCTGAACTTGTTGAAAGTTCCGGCGAATATTATATGGGCGGGTGAAATCGGGCCCGGCAAAAAAGCAATTTTTCGCCACTTCACCCGCAGCGCGCGCATTTATGCGATCAAAGCCTGAATGGATTTTGTAATGAAATGTTCGGCGGAAGGGCCAGAGCCTGACCGAAAATTGGTCAGGGCGTGGCGAAAATGGTGATTTCCGAGCACCGAAGCGGAGCGTACATTGGGTACGTGAGCATCGGAGCGCAGAACAGCGCCATTTGCAGCCCGCCTTGGCGAATTTTCGGTCAGGCTCTTAAGCGGCGGCAATTGCCATTGCATGATCGCGCGCATGTTCCCGAACTGCCTCGAGATAGATCCTCTTGAGCAGCGACAGCATGTCGTCATTGGCAGCGGCAGGAACAGCACCATTGGTAGCCGGTGCGACGTGCTCGATCATTCTGCGCACGATTTCCCGGGCACCAATGGACAGTTTGCCATTGGCGACGCCGTGCCAACTGTTAAGTGCCACCCGCAACGGCTGATGCGTATTTGCGGGAAGGCCGGCAGCGCTGAACAATGCACACAATGCCGTGGCCCGGCCATCGATCAAAAGGCTTCGCACGCGCGCCAGGCTATAGCCCGAGAGCATAACAAGGATCGCACCGAAGAAATCGATCTTTCCGCACGCAACGATCCGGATAACGAATGCAGTCGTGAGGTCACCGCGCAACTGCAGGTGCTCGATCAATGCCGGATACTCCTCAACCGAGGTCGCCGCCACAAGGCTGATCGATGCTTTGACGCAAGCTTCCTGCGTAACGCGCCTGGCCCGGCGTTCGCCCATCAATGCCACGACGATGTCCATCCGGCACAGCGCCTCAGCAATGCAGATTGCCAAGGCATGGCGGCAATCGGCAGGCAATCGCTCATTGTCGACAAGGAGCGCACGAATTTCAGCCACATGACCGAGGCGCTCGATTAAGCGGCGGAAGCTGATGTCAGCTATCTGCGCCTGAGTATTGGCGAGGAGTTCCAGCACGGCAATGGTCTCGCCGATCTCAATGATCGCAGCGCTGACCGCAATCGATACCCTGGGCCTTGCCGCTATGACTTTCTGTGCGTCGCCACTTCCGCCGGCTACACAATCGATCAGATCGGCATCGCTGAGAAGGACGGATCGTGCCAGCATATAGGTGGCGATCTCTATCTGATCGCGGGCAAGACCGGCGACGATGTGAATCGGGGCATGCGCGCTTGTGGAAAACACGTCGGCAAGCGCCAACCGCACTTTCGGCGAAGGATCGTCCAGGAGCAGCGTCAATACAGCCTCTGTGGCGCAACGTTCGTCGAAATCAAGGTCGGAATGCAGGTAAATATGGGCCAACGCAGCCGCCGCATGGCAACGCTGCGCAACCGAAACATTATCGATCATTTTCAGATAGTGCTGTACCGACATTTATCTTGCGCCCCACAGTCTTTGTTAAATTAGACTTTAGTAGCAAAAGGTTTACGAACGGTTCACCATGTCGATTAACCATAACAAGGCGGCAGCACGCGCATGTTGCGATCTTGGCAAAGCCGACCTAGACTCCTGCAAAAGAGGAGACGCGCGACATCATGGCAGGGCTATATCTGGAAGACTTTGAAATCGGACATGTGTTCCAGCACGCGCTGCGCAAGACTGTCACCGAGAGCGACAATATGCTGTTTTCGGTCATGACCCTCAATCCGCAGCCGCTGCATATCGATTTCGAATATGCGAGCAAGACCGAATGGGGCAAGCCGTTGGTGAACTCGTTGTTTACGCTCGGCTTGATGATCGGAATTTCGGTCAATGACACAACTGTTGGCACGACGATTGCCAATCTTGGCATGACCGACGTGACATTCCCCGCCCCGCTGTTTCATGGCGATACCGTGCGGGTCGAAACGCAGGTGATCGCGGCGCGAAAATCCAAATCAAAACCGGATCGGGGTATCGTCGAATTCGAGCATAGGGCTTTCAATCAATTCGGTGTGCTTGTCGCCAAATGCACACGGCAAGCCATGATGAAATCGAAGGCCGCCGCCTGATGCGCTCGCTCTTGTTCGTTCCGGGCGATTCGGAAAAGAAGCTGGAGAAGGGCCTGACCTGCGGGGCCGACGTGCTGCTGATCGACCTTGAGGATTCGGTGAGCGTCGAGCGCAAGCAAGCCGCACGAGAGATCGCCGCCGAGTTTCTCACTGCGCGCAAAGGCAGGCCCTCGCCGCGCCTGTTCGTTCGCATCAATGATCTTGCCAGTGGACTGGCCGATGACGATCTTTCCGCCATCATGCCATCCCTGCCCCATGGCATTCTCCTGCCAAAATCCAACAGCGGCAAGGATGTGACGCGGCTCTCGGCCAAACTCAACGTTCATGAAGCGCGCACAGCCGTCGACGAAGGATCGACACAGATAATCGCCATCATCACCGAAACCGCGATCGGGACACTCTCGGCGGCAAGTTATCCTGGCGCATCAACCCGTCTGATTGGCTTGAGTTGGGGCGCAGAAGACCTGTCCGCCGCAATCGGCGCGCGCACAGCCCGCGACGAGTCCGGGCGTTATACAGATGTCTTCCGGCTGGCCCGGGCGGTGACGATCCTCGGCGCATCAGCGGCAGATGTTGCCTCGATTGACACGGTCTATATCAACTACCGCGATGATGAAGGGCTCGCGCGTGAATGCGCTGAGGCTGAACGCGACGGGTTCACCGCCAAGCTTGCCATTCACCCGGCGCAGGTACCGATCATCAATCACGCGTTTACACCGTCGCCGGAGTCCATAGCGCATGCCCGAAGGATAATTGACGCGTTTGCCACTGACCCGGCTGCCGGTGTGATCGGTATCGATGGCGAGATGGTCGACCGTCCGCATCTGCGACGGGCAGAGCGGCTTATTGCACGCTCAACCCAATGATTCATCCCACTTTGGGCGAAACATCTGGAACGTCTCGGAAACTGAGGCGAAATCCATATAGCCGAGGCGTGAAACTGGCTGGGCCTTCGTCATGTCCACGAGGCCGCCGGTCAGGATTTCTTCGCTGATATGCACGCCAACCACTTCGCCGATGACCATGATCGAAGCCACCGGGTTACCGTGGCGATCATTCGGATTGCGGATTTCAGTCACGACACATTCCAGCGTCGAAAAAGCTTCAGCCACACGCGGTGCATTGATTATCGTGCAGTCGACCGACGTCAGCCCGGCATACTCGAACTCGCTCACGCCCCGAGGGGCATTCACCGACGTTGCGTTCATGGCAACGGCAAGGTTTGCGCTGACCAGATTGGCGGCGAACTCGCCCGTCTCCTCGATAAAGGACACGCTGTCCTTGTGGCCTTCGGAACAAAACATGATGAGACAGGGCTTGGTGCTGATCATGTTGAAAAAGGAGTATGGTGCGAGATTGACCTTGCCGTCCTTCGAGCGGCTTGAAATCCATCCGATCGGTCGTGGGGCGACGATAGCCTTCAATGGATCGTGCGGCAGGCCGTGGCCATCCTCGTATTTGTAGAACATCTAGGGTCCTAGCCTTCCCACGGGCCCGAATATTCCGACAATATATCCTTGATCTCCGGTCGTGGGCGTTCCGGTACCTTCTGGGCGCAGGTACCAATATGGACGAAGCCGGTTACACGCTCATGCGGCGCCAGCCCAAGCAGGGCGCGGCCCTTTTCATCGGAAGCGTACCAGTTGCTGATCCAGTTGGTGGCATAGCCAAGCGCATTGGCCGCAAGGACGAGCTTCATCGCCGCTGCACCCGAAGACAGGAACTGCTCCCATTCCGGAATATGATGCTCGACCGGCGAGAAAACCACGCCTATCACCAATGGTGCACGGGCAAAGCGCTTGAGTTCCTGCTCGCGGCGCTGCTCGGTCAGCGGACCTTCGCGCTCTTCAGCAAGATCGGCAAGATATTTACCGATTTGAACGCGCGCTTCTCCCCGGTAGAGGATGAAGCGCCAGGGGGTGAGCCGACCATGATCGGGTACCCGCGAGGCGATACGAATCATCGTCTGGATTTCATCGTCCGAAGGCGCCGGCAGACCAATGGCAGAGATCGGCGTCGAACTGCGGGTTGACAGGAATTCTATGATCGAATTGGGAGCAGATGTATCCATGTTTTAAAACGGCGGTCCTGATTTAAGTCGTATACTTGTTTGCGCGGACAATGTGGTGGTTTCATCCGTCAAGTAAAGGTAGCACGCTAAGAAAAAGCCTTGAAATTGCCATCGGCTTCGGATCAAACCGTTTCATGGGTGTATTCCAGTTTAGTTTAACGGGCGGCAAGTCCCCAAGAGCCCAAACGAAAATTCGTCAGGAAGCGGCGAAAATGGTGGTTTTTGGGCACGGACGCGCAGCGTACATTTGGTACGGGAGCATCGGAGCGCAGAAAAACGCCATTTGCAGCCCTTCGTGGCGAATTTTCGTTCGGGCTCTTAAATGTGCGCTGCTGCTTGTGACCATGGGGTTAGCCAGCATCTCCTGCGCATCTGCGCAGGCGCTCGCTCCCGAACTACCTGAAGTCCCGCCGCTCGATATTCCCAACATCCCTAATCTTAAAGGGTACGCCAATCCGAAGTCACCCGAGAACAACCCGTTTGCCAACGAACCGGAACTCGTGCTGTCAGCCAAGCTTTCCGACAAGGGCCAGGCAATCCCGCGTGGCCTCGTTTGGCGTGTGTTCTCACCGGAGCCAAACGGCGACGGCAAGCTCGCATTGCTGGCGACTGCCAAGGGCGGAACGACCTCGTTCAACCTTGCTCCCGGCAGCTATCTGGTGCACGTCGCTTTCGGTCGCGCAGGCGCGACAAAGCGCATTACCATGACCCGCGCCAAGCGCACGGAAACGATGATCCTTGATGCCGGCGGAGTGAAACTCAATGCAACCCTCTCGGGTGGCGGGCGCATACCGCCGGACCAGCTGCGATTTTCCATCTATGAAGATCACGCCGACCAGAGCGGCGAACGTGCACTGATCATCCCGGACGTCAAACCCGATAGCGTGGTGCGGCTCAATACCGGCACCTACCAGATCGTCTCCAACTACGGCACCGCGAACGCTGTGATCCGCTCGGATATCCGTGTCGAGGCCGGCAAAATCACCGAAGCCAACGTGGAACACCGCGCCGCATTGCTGACGATGAAGCTCGTGCGCGAGGCTGGTGGCGAGGCGCTGGCCGATACTGCCTGGTCCGTTCTGACCACATCCGGCGATATCGTGCGGGAAAGCGTCGGCGCCTTTGCTTCGATTGTCCTGGCGGAGGGCGAGTATGTCATCATCGCCAAGAACAAGGACCGCATCTACCAGCGCGACTACAAGGTCGTCGCCGGCCGCAATCAGGATGTCGAAGTAATCGCATCTGAAGCTGCAAGCTCACCAGCAACGACGAACCAACCGGCCGAGGGCGAAGAGCCACTTGATTGATTAATAGGCTCTGTGCTCCAGTGAAAAAACCGCGTTGTAAAGATATTCGAGCAACAGCTTGCGGTCTTCCAGCGGCTTCAATTCGTCCCAGCTGATAACCCGGCCGATCCGCACATTGATTGCCTTACCGGACAATCTGCGAAATTCGCGTATCAGCAGCGAAATGCGCAGGGTCATCGAAACTTTGCTCGCAAGGTGGAAGAAGCGCCCGTTCTGTCCGCCGAAATAGACTGGGATCACCGAGGCCTTGGCTTGTTGCACGAGCTTTGCCGGAAAAATCTTCCACGGCAAATCCTCTGCCCGGCCAAAGCCCTTGGGTGCCGTCGCAACACCGCCGGCCGGAAAGACGACGATTGTCACGCCCTGCTTCAAAAGCCGCACGGCCTCATGACGGGTAGCCATATTCATGGTCACGGCTTCCTTCGTTTCGTCGAAACAGACAGGAAGCGCATAGGGCCGAATTTCCGGCACCTTCATAAGATCATTGTTGATGAGAACACGGAACGGCCGGCCGAGCTGCTCGGCCAATGCCAGAGACGCAATGCCGTCGCCAATGCCAAAGGGATGGTTGGCGATAATCACCAATGGTGTATCGGGCAAATTTTGCGGTGGCCACTGGTCCTGAACGTCGAGCCGGATGTTGATCAGATCCATCATTCTGCAGAAAACATCGATACCCGCAGGGACGATGTCGCTCCGCCACGTATTATAGAGCCCTGCATAATAGTTGCGGCCGGAAAAACCTTCGATGGCCCGAATGAGCCATTGGGTCAGGCGGGTCTGCGTGTCGTTGGCATAAGAAAGCTCTGGAAACTGCACGGGGACTCCGCAAAATATTGAAACGGCTTAGATTTTCTCAACACTATATGACAGCGTGATGAAGCCACCACGCTGTCATATTTCATGCTCGCCTAGATTACTCGGCCGCCGCGCGCAACAGGTCCGGAGGTGTCGCTTCGGTCCTGAGCTGCTGAATTGCATCATCCAGCTTCAGCGAGGTCTGATTCTGCGAGCCGAGGCGGCGCATATTGACTGAACGCTCCTCGGCTTCGCGCATGCCGCAAACAAGTATGACCGGCACCTTCTGCAAGGAATGCTCGCGTACTTTATAGTTGATTTTCTCGTTGCGGAAGTCGGTGATGACCTGCAGACCGGCGGCCTTCAGTTCCTTGGCTACCTGCTTGCCATATTCATCGGCTTCGGAGGTGATCGTTGCAACCACAACCTGCACAGGTGCAAACCACAGCGGCATGTGACCTGAATAGTTTTCGATCAGGATGCCGAGAAAGCGTTCCATGGAACCGCAAATGGCGCGGTGGATCATCACCGGCTGCTTCTTCTCCGATGTGGAGTCGATGTAGAAAGCGCCAAAACGCTCGGGCAGGTTGAAATCCACCTGCGTCGTACCGCATTGCCAGTCGCGCCCGATAGCATCACGCAGCACATATTCGAACTTGGGGCCGTAGAAAGCACCCTCGCCCGGATTGATCGATGTCTTGATCTTGCCGCCAGACTGTTCCTCGATCGTCTTGAGCACCTGACCCATGACTTCTTCGGCACGGTCCCACAACTCATCCGAACCGACGCGCTTGTCGGGACGCGTCGATAGTTTCACCGTGATGCCTTCAAATCCGAAATCGGCATAGGTCGTGAGGATCAGATCGTTGATGCGCAGGCATTCCGCCGCCATCTGCTCGTCTGTGCAGAAAATGTGCGCATCGTCCTGCGTGAAGCCACGCACGCGCATCAGGCCATGCAAAGCGCCCGAAGGCTCATAGCGATGCACGTTGCCGAATTCCGCAAGCTTTACCGGCAGATCGCGATATGACTTCAGACCGTGCTTGAAGATCATGACATGGCCGGGGCAGTTCATGGGCTTCAGCGCGAACACACGCTCGTCGTCGGTCTCGTCACCGGCGACCGTGACTTTGAACATATTGTCACGGTACCAGCCCCAATGACCGGACGTCTCCCACAGCGATTTGTCGAGTACCTGCGGTGCATTGACTTCGCTGTAACCATGGCTATCCAGCCGGCGCCGCATGTAGCTGACGAGGCTCTGGAACATCTTCCAGCCTTTCGGATGCCAGAATACGACGCCCGGGCCCTCTTCCTGGAAGTGGAACAGATCCATTTCGCGCCCGAGACGGCGGTGATCGCGTTTTTCCGCCTCCTCCAGCATGTGCAGATAGGAGTTCAGATCTGCATCATTGTTGAAAGCCGTCCCGTAGATGCGGCTCAGCATCGGATTGTTGCTGTCGCCGCGCCAATAGGCACCCGCAACCTTCATCAACTTGAAAGAATTGCCAATCTGGCCGGTCGAAGCCATGTGTGGGCCACGGCAAAGATCGTACCAATCGCCTTGGCGATAGATCTTCAGATCCTGCCCTTCGGGAATGGCATCGACGAGTTCCACCTTATAGGCTTCGCCCTTTTCGGCGAAAATCTTGCGCGCTTTTTCGCGAGACCAGATTTCTTTTGTGAACGGCTTGTTACGGGCAATGATCTCCCGCATCTTCTTCTCGATCACCGGCAGATCATCCGGCGTGAATGGTTCGTTCTTGGCGAAATCGTAGTAAAAGCCATTCTCGATCACCGGGCCGATGGTAACCTGTGTCCCGGGAAACAACTCCTGCACAGCCTCGGCGAGAACATGGGCGCAATCATGCCGGATCAATTCCAGCGCGCGCGGATCTTCCCGTGTCCAGATTTCGATCGCGCCTGAACCCTGCAACGGATCGGACAAGTCACGCACAGTGCCATCCACCGCGTAGGCGACAGCTTTTTTGGCAAGTGATTTGGAAATGGATTCAGCAAGTTCCGCGCCGGTCATGGCAGCGTCATATTCGCGCTTCGAGCCATCGGGGAATTGCATGGATACAGTTTTGGCAACTGTTTGTGACATCGATTTTCTCCTATCCAGTCCCGCCAACGATTGCGGGTGGTATCCAGCTTGCCGGAAACCGCTCCGGCGGGCGCACTTCTAAATGCTGTTTTGCCCGGCGTAAAGTGCTTAAAGTTCAAGTCTGAGGGCGATGAAGGCTCCAAAAGCGCCAGGGCATATACCATACAAACCGTCCATCCAGTACGGTCGGGACCGGATCCAGCCCATGTGTGCCGCCCGGCCCACAGCGGACAAAACGGAATAGACCCATCCAGCCTCCGGTCCACAGGCCATAGCGGGCGACGGACTCGTAAGTATATTCCGAGCAGGTAGGAATATGGCGGCAGGAATTTCCAACAAATCCCGACAGGGTAAGTTGATAGAGCCTGATCAGCCCTGTTCCCAACAAACGTCCTGGCGTTTTCCGCCAGGATCCTTGCCAGTTGCGCGAATATTTACTGACGATCTTCGGCGTTTGATCCTGTGCCGGTTCGTCACACATCGGTCTAGGCTGCAGCTTCGGCGTTTTTCTTCTCGATCTGATCAAGGCAATCCACCACGGCGTCAAAGGTCAGCATCGTGGAATTATGGCGCGCTTTGTAGTCGCGCACCGGCTCAAGAAACTTCAGATCTTCGAACCTGCCTTCCGGCGGCGTGCCGTTTTCCTTCAGCATCTTGAACATTCGGTCCCTGACGTCGCGCAGCTCCTGTGCCGTTGCGCCGATGACATGCCGCGCCATGATCGACGACGACGCCTGCCCCAACGCACAAGCCTTAACATCATGGGCAAAATCTGAAACGACGCCATCCTCCACCTTCAGGTCGACGGTAACAGTCGAGCCACAAAGTTTTGAATGAGCGGTGGCTGACGCGTCCGGCTGCTCGAGGCGCCCGAGCCGCTGGATGTTTCCGGCAAATTCCAGGATACGCGTGTTGTAGACGTCATTGATCATAATGAATGCCCGTTTTTCGACACAGTGTTCACCGCAAACGCGTCATTGTGCATCGCTTTGACCCTATGAATCCCGATTTCAATCTCTATATAGTATTGGAGCGCACTAGCACAAAGTCGCATGTATTAAATTTTCGCGATGCGTTATTGTGTTGGTCGGGGCTGGGAACGTTTTCCAGCTTGCCTTCAATACACCGTCCGTTCCGATGGAGCGACTATCGTGTATTGCCGTTTAACTCGTCGCTCCTTTGAGGGCGGCTACGGGAGATCGCGATGGATGCTATAATCAAAGTCCTGCAATCGGCAGCCGCCAAGCAGGATAATAATCGACGCCCCACCCAAGAAGAAGCCGAAGCAGCCGTTCGCACGCTACTGCTTTGGGCCGGCGACAATCCGGACCGCGAGGGTCTGTTAGATACGCCGCAACGAGTGGCCAACACATACAAGGAATTGTTCTCCGGTTATGCGCAGGATCCGGCCGACGTGCTCGGCCGTACCTTCGAGGAAGTCGCCGGATACGAGGACATGATCCTCATTCAGGATATTCCGTTCTTCTCGCACTGCGAACATCATATGGTGCCGATCATCGGCAAGGCGCATGTGGCCTACCTGCCCGATGGCGAAAAGGTCGTTGGCTTGTCGAAAATCGCCCGCGTGGTCGACATGTTCGCGCATCGCCTGCAGACACAGGAAAGCATGACGGCGCAGATTGCCAATGCAATCCAGGAGTCACTGCGCCCGCGCGGTGTTGCGGTCATGATCGAGGCAGAACACATGTGCATGGCTATGCGCGGCATCCGTAAAGCCGGTTCGACGACCACGACGACGACCTTTACCGGATCGTTCAAGACTGAAATCAACGAGCAGGTACGGTTCATGACACTCGTCAGGGGCCGGTAGCTTCCAGAATGGTATTATGCCGAACGATTTGTTCTCCGCTTCCCTGAGCGACAAACATGACAATGAAGAAGGCGCGGTGTTTGCACCGCGCTTCGATGCGTCCGGATTGGTAACGACGGTCGTTACAGATGCCCGTGACGGCCAACTGCTGATGGTCGCGCACATGAATGCCGATGCGCTGAAATTGACGCTGGAAACCGGCATCGCACATTATTGGTCGCGCTCACGTAAATCCCTTTGGCAAAAGGGCGAGACATCCGGAAATTTGCAGACGGTAGTCGAAATGCGCACCGACTGCGATCAGGATGCCCTTTGGCTGAAAGTAACCGTCGCCGGCGATGGCCCAACCTGCCATACCGGACGTCGTTCTTGTTTTTATCGTCAGATCGTCACGACGGATGGAACATCATCATTGGTAATGCAGTTAGAGACAAAATAGAGGCCTTCCTGGGCCATGAACTCCACTACAGAATCGACAATGGCGCCTCCATCACCTCAGCTCCTTCTATCCGAAAAGATGGCCTTACACCATTTCGACCCCACAATGAGTTCACGACCTAGCCATACGGACAATAATGGTCAGGAAATCCTCTATGCCTCGCAACCGCCATCATCGTCTTTTGTAATCCCATTTCATTGGTTGGCTAAGGGGTCACAAATCCGCAATATTCATCCTTTGGATACCAATACAGAGGAATAGTGAAAGAGCAGTGTTTCAGGAGTATATGCTATGCTCGAATGGGCATCGCGCCGGATGCGCGCGGCAGAACCGATCGGTATCGATAACACCCCGGATGTGCCAGTAATCACGCCGGAAGTGCCTCGCGACCGCAAGACACCTATTGCGCTCGCGCTTGGCGGCGGTGCCGCACGCGGATGGGCGCATATTGGCGTACTGCGCGCCCTTGATAAAGCTGGCATCGAAATTTCCATGATTGCCGGAACATCGATCGGCGCCCTTGTTGGCGGTTGCTATCTGGGCGGCAAGCTTGATCAGCTTGAGGATTTTGCCCGCAGCCTGACCAAGCGAGGCCTTTTCAGCCTGCTCGATCTGCGTTTTCGGGGCAACGGCCTTTTCGGCGGCATGAAACTCGATCGTCGCCTGCGCGAACACCTGGAAGAACTCGCTATTGAAGATCTGCCAAAGCGCTTTATCGCCGTGTGCACCGAGATCAATACCGGCCATGAAATCTGGCTGACACGAGGCAGCCTGATAACCGCGATGCGGGCTTCCTATGCCCTGCCCGGCGTGTTCGAACCTGTAGAATGCAACGGCAGGACACTCGTCGATGGCGCGCTGGTAAACCCGGTTCCCGTCGCGGTCTGCCGGTCGTACGAGCATCCGCTGGTTGTCGCCGTCAACCTGCACTATGATCAATTTGGCCGGGCCGCTGTCATCAAGCACGCAGCGGAACCTCCCAATCCTGGCTCAGGCGATGGCGAAGCGGTGCGCGCCAACCCTTCCTATTCAAAGCGGTTGGGCATCACCGGTGTCATGATGGAATCGTTCAACATTATCCAGGACCGGATTTCACGCGCACGCATGGCAGGCGATCCGCCTGACATCATGCTGATGCCGAAGATCGGCCACGTTGGCCTCGCCGAATTCCATCGTGCAGACGAGGCGATCAAACTCGGTTATGAAGAGACCATGGCTCGCTTCGGCGAATTGGAGCGCATGCAAAAGCTCGTTTTTTGAACCGCTTTAGGCAGTGGCGATATAGCTGCGAATTTCCTCCGACTCGCGCTCCACTTCCTCGATGCGAAGTTTGACGACGTCACCGATCGAGACAATTCCGTGCAGACGCCCGTCCTTTTCTACAGGCAGGTGGCGAAACCGGCCTTGTGTCATGATTTCCATCACCTGATTGATCGTGTGTTTCTCACTGCAGACCTTGACCTTCATGGTCATGCTTTCCGAAATCGGCTTCCACAAGGCATCGGCGCCCTGAGCGGCAATTTGCCTGACAACGTCGCGCTCGGACAAAATGCCCTTGATGGCATTGTTCCCGTCACAAACGACAATTGCACCGATCTTGTGCTTTGCGAGGATCGTAATTGCATCGCCGAGCGTCGTCTCCGGCGTCGTGCTGAATACGTCATAGCCTTTTCGTTCGAGAATCAGTTTGACAGTCATGTACATCCTCCTTGCACATTGGCTTCTGGACCATCGTATCCCCCGGGATACGTCCGATGATCTAGTTCATGGTGCGCGTATGCGATGCCTATTGCAACTATTTTGCAATTATACCATCAATTCCGGATCCATTCGACCGCTGTCACGCCCGTCGAACAAGGAAATGCCAAGGAAGCCGACAAGAAAGCCGCCAATATGCGCTTCCCAGGCAATCGTCGCAGAACTATCGACGCCGACGGAGAGCATTCCGGTGAGAATGTTGGTGACAAACCAAACACCGAGAAAGGTCAGCACGGTTCGCATGCGAAGCGCCTCCCCGATTGGCAGGATATCACCGACAAAGGCCGCTGAATTGCGCAAGGGAGAGCGGCGGAAACCGAAACGCGCCGCCGCGCCCATCATGCCGGAAACTGCGCCTGAAGCGCCGACCAAGGGCGCGATACTGTCCGGATAGACCGCAAAATGCGTCATCACAGCAGCGATCGACGTTACGATCCAGAACAGCGCCGTCCGCAGCGGACCGATGCGCGCCGCCAGTGGTGACCCGAAAGCGGCCAGCCAGATCATATTAAGCGCTATATGAGCGATGCTCCCATGCATCAGTGAGTAGGTCACGGTTGTCAGCCAGGCGGCCGGCGACGCGAACCCGCCATATTCTGAAAAACGCGCTGGAATGAACGCAAAATTCAGAAGAAATTCGTTGTTCTGCTCGTCACTCAAGACATAGGTCTCCAGAACGAACACAATGCCGCACAGGGCCATGATGGCCAATATGACACCCGGAATATTGAAAATCGGCTCGCCCTTTGTGGACCGGTTCCGGATATCCGCTGAATCGTTCATTCTTGTTCATGGCCTTTATTGCTAGTTACGGAACGCTATCTGGTTCGGGTCCCGGGTGCAAAGCCCCATGAACAGAAAAAAGGCCACCCAGTGGGTCTGGGCAGCCTCGAATTTCAGGATAGTTGATCATGCAAACTCTAGTGAAAGTACTGTCTCACAGCGCCGTCCACGGCTCAATCGAAACCACTTGTTAACCTTAATCGGCTGCCGCAGTGGAGACCATGTCATCTTTGGTGGCGCCAGCAGATTGTCAGTGACAGAGTCCGGACGACAAGAAGAATCGCGTTGAGCGCCGAAAGCAGATGAACCCTATGCGGCATGATGGAACAAGCGAGCTTTTTGCCTATTGGAACAGGCTGCGCGGCACTCGCGCCGCGCCGGAGCGCCGGGAGATAGCACCCGCTTTGATCAGGAAATATCTCGCCGATACCTTTATCGTCCAGGCAGTCGGACCGGGCGAGCCGCGCTTCCGCCTCGCCGGAACCCGCATATGCTCGGTCTATGGCCGGGAATTGAGGGGCGCGTCGTTTGCCTCTCTCTGGCAGATAAAAGACCGAAGCAATATCGTACGCCTCATCAAGAACAGCATGACGAACAAGTCCGTCGTTCAGCTGACTTACGAAGGTAAGAGTACTCGTGGCCGCCGAGCCCTGTTCGAATTGATTCTTTTGCCACTCGCCAGCGAGGCCAATGAACGGCATCTCATGGGGATGATCATCTCTCTCGGCAGGCCTTTCTGGCTCGAATCCGATCCTATCGTCGAAAACCGCCTCCAATCGATTTCGATTATCGACCCGCGTTACCCGGCACGCGGTTTGCCAGGTGATTCCATTCTCACGATTCCGGAGAATACAGCATCCACAACGCTGCCCGCCACGCGGACGATCATCAGCCGCAAGGTCGGGCATCTGCTCGTATTCAATGGCGGAAAAACCGTCGACTAGGTTAGCAATTTCTAAGCAATGGCAGTCATCGTTACCTTCACGTTAAGACTTGTGACGTAATCTTTCACCATCAGACACTGTCGATTCCCATATCTGGACAGCCTTCATGCAAATATACCGTGACGTTTCGAGCCCCAACCTTGCCGCCGCGGGCAAGTACTATAGCGTGAAAGTGCAACTATACGGTCGCTTCATGCTGGAGGATCGTACCGAGCATGTCTGCCAGATCGATGAAATGTCGCCCGGCGATGTCATTATCACCACGGATGTGATGGCGAATAATGGAGAGCGGGTTGTTGCCTACATTGACCATATCGGCCGCGTAGAAGGCACCATCGAGCGCATGGTCAGCGGCGGGTTTCAGGTGTCGCTGACCGCTTCGGATCGCAAGAAGAACAAGATCGCCGCGCAACTGACGTGGCTCGCCAATAAACATGAACTGGACATGCCGGAAGACCGGCGTCACCAGCGCATCGCGCCGCGCAATCCTATCTCGACGCTATCGATGGCTGATGGCAGGCAATATCCTTGCCGTATCCTCGATCTTTCAATATCGGGAGCCGCCGTTGAATTGCGCATGCGCCCTGCCCTGAACAGCCAGGTTATCCTCGGCTCCATGCGCGGCCGCGTGGTGCGTCATTTCGAAGAAGGCATTGCAATCGAATTCGCGACCGTGCAAAGCCGCGAAGCTATCGATATCGCTTTCGAAGGGTAAATCCCTCTATTCTCTTGATAAATTTCGTCAGACCCGATGCAATCGACTGCATTTCGTTGTGAATTTTTTACATCCGGGATATTTTTTTGACCAAATTGCCACCGAAAGCTGGCGAAACATCGCCAATGGTCCACGAGGCATTAAGCCATTATAAATCACCAAATAGTCGCAACAACGAATGCTTAATCCTGTTACATTTCGATAAATACAATATACATCTTATTTAAATAAAATAGTAATATATATTAATACTTAGTTGCAGTCTAATTGGTTTATTTTTTGCTACTAACTTGATTCATATTTACTCATCGACATTTCCGCTCGGTCAAACTCTCTCTGCCATTGTCACCTCAACCGGGGAGACGACGGGAAATGATAAAAAATACAATCTTGCTTGGAGCGGCGTTCTTTTTGATGTGCATGACCGCACAAGCCGATTCGAACATGGCGTTCATGAAGACAGGCGGGCGTACGTCTCAGCCGATCGGACATTACGAATTTTGCCAGGCCTACAAAAACGAATGCAATATAAGGAGCAGCGATAACAGCCCTGCCCACTTGTCGCCGAAGATCTGGAACCTCATGGTTCAGATCAACAGCCAGGTCAATGCACAGATCCAGCCCGCGACGGATATGGACATCTGGGGCAAGGCGGAAGTCTGGTCATATCCGACGACCGTCGGCGATTGCGAAGATTACGTTTTTCTGAAGCGGAAGCTGCTGAACGAGAGTGGCGTGCCAATCAGTGATCTCCTGATCACTGTCGTTCGCCAGATGAACGGCGAAGGCCATGCGGTTCTCACCGTTCGCACGGACCGCGGCGATTACGTTCTCGACAACCTTGAACTGCGCGTAAAGCCGTGGAACGAAACCAGCTACGACTATCTAAAGCGTCAGGCCGCGAACAATACCGGCGCGTGGGTCTCGATCAATGACGAGCGCCAGCTCCTGGTCGGCAGTATCAAATAGGGACTTCGACCTCAAGCCGGCCCAGATCGGGGCCGGCTTTTGCCGTCAGTCTATCTCCAGGCCGCGCATGAAGCGTCGGCCATTCTCGACATAATGCGCAGCCGAAAGCCTGAGGCCCTCGATCGTCGCTTCGTCCAAAGTCCGTATGACCCTTGCCGGTGAACCGACGATCAGTGAATTGTCCGGAAACTCCTTCCGCTCGGTGACGAGTGCGCCCGCGCCGACAAAGGAATTCTTGCCAATTCTTGCGCCATTCAGGACGATGGCACCAATGCCGACCAGCGAATTATCGCCGATGGTGCAGCCATGCAGCATGGCGCGATGGCCAATCGTGCAGCCTTCGCCAACTGTCAGCGGATAGCCCATATCCGTGTGCATGGCGGTATGTTCTTGAACATTGGTGTCGCGACCGATGCGAATCAACTCGTTGTCGCCGCGCAGCACCACGCCAAACCAGATATTCGCGTTTTCACCCAGGAATACCTTGCCGACAATGGTAGCGTCCGGTGCTATCCAATTCGACGCCCGATGCTCAAATTCCGGTGAATGCCCGTCAAGTATGAAAATCGGCATAGCTTCTCCCTGGATTCGCATGACGAGCTTAACGAAGGGCGGAAGGCTTGGCGAGACCACCTTCACTTTCGATTAACCATAAATCAGCACATGTCGCGTTAAGTTGAGCCCACTCAACACGGTTGGTCCGAAAGTCATGCAGTATCGAGCACAAAGAATAGAGCCGATTTTTGGCAGCGTACTCCTGCGACGCGTCTTTTACTCCATCGCAGCGCTCGCGCTCCTATCATTGTGCTTGATCATCGCCGGCGATTATCTCGGCCACACGATCTCGCTTGGCGGCCATACGGAAGACACAACCCCTCGGGAGATCGTCATTGGCAACAGTGTGCTTGAGCTTCCGGCAAACACGATCCGCTTCGACAGACAGCGCCGAGACGGAGATGCGGAACGCGTCGATCTGTATCTGCATTGGCCGGACATGATGGGTTACCAGCCTTCGTTCCTGTCGGATTTCAACGGTGCGGGGCCGGAAAAGCGGCTGCTATTCCTGAACTTCGAGCCGCGCGCTACCTCGCAGGATATGTCCGGGCGATACGGCCCGATATATAGTACGCTGACCGAGGGTCCGGGCTCGAAGGGTCCGGCTGGATTGACGATACAGAAGTTTCGAGCCGACAGTGACTTTTTAAATGAGGAGCTGTTGCTTTCGGCGGAACAGGCAGGACAGATGCCATTCGTTGCCCGGTGTCTTGACGAGGAAACCTCGAAAAGTAACCTTGCATCGTGCCAGCGGGATATATTTCTTGGTGAGGATTTGCAGCTAACCTACCGCTTTCCAAGGGAAATACTCGGAGACTGGCAAAAGCTCGATCAGCAAATACGAACATTTGCCGAAGCCCATCTCAAAGGGCAGAAGTGACGCCTGCTACAGCGTCACTCAATCAAGAGACTCAGAGATCCATCTCGAGGATGGCCATCGAGAAATTGTAGGAGAGTTCACCCTCGTCCTCATCCTTGTAGATCAAACCAAGAAATTCGTCGCCGAGATAGAGTTCGGCAGAATCATCCTTGCGTGGACGAGCCTTTACAGTGAGTTCCGTATTTCTGAATGTCCGCTTGAAATAGCTGTCGAGTTTCTTCAGTTCTTCGGGTTTCACGGAGGTCTCCTGTCATATGAAATTCAGGCGCTTTTGGCATGCGAGAGTCGCCCCTGTAAAGGGTTGATTACGATCGCCTTGGAGCGCCGAGACCCGTAAAGCCGCGATTCAATCGAAATTTGTGATCAACTGGTCCATGGCGCGCGAGGGCTCGGCACAGCCGGTTTCACCCACAATACGAGCAGGAACGCCGGCAACAGTGACATTGTGCGGAACGGGTTTTAGCACTACGGAGCCTGAGGCTACCTTGGAGCAATGGCCAATCTCGATGTTACCGAGAATATTGGCGCCAGCGCCGATGAGAACGCCATGACGGATCTTTGGGTGCCGGTCGCCGGTTTCCTTGCCTGTACCGCCAAGCGTGACGCCCTGAAGGATCGAGACATTGTCTTCGATGACCGCGGTCATACCGACGACAATACCGGTGGCGTGGTCGAAGAACACTCCCTGTCCCATGGGAACCTGCGGGTGGATATCGGTCTGGAAAACCGACGAGGAACGGCTCTGCAGGTAGAGCGCAAAATCTCTCCGCCCTTCCTTCCACAGCCAATGGGCAAGCCGATGCGTCTGGATTGCCTGGAAACCCTTGAAATAGAGCACGGGTTCCATGAAACGGTCGCAGGCCGGGTCACGATCATAAACAGCCTGGATATCGACGCGCAGGATCTGCGACCAGGATGGTGTTGCGTCAACCATCGCTGTAAACGTCTGGCGCAGCAATTCCGATTCCACATCCGGATGATCGAGCCGCTGCGAAATGCGATGAATGACCGCTTCTTCAAGCGATTGATGGTTGAGAATTGTCGTATAGAGGAACGTCGCCAAAAGCGGTTCGTTACGGACAGCCTCGTCGGCTTCGGCGCGGATTGCGAGCCAGATCGGGTCCATCTGCTTGACCGATCCGGTCATCTTTATCGGACTGCTTGCGGACATTTCCTACTCCAGGCATTCGGCCAATAATATTCTCAAACAACGAGCATAAGGCAAAATTGGTTGCTTGACACGTTGATTTCCAGATCGATTGCGCAAGAAATTTTGAACCTGCGATTGATTTGGCTGATGTCAGGCCTCGTCACTCCAGGATTGCCTTAGCTTATGCGGCCTTGTCCTGCAAGGAACGAACGGGCGGCTGCTCGTGTTCCATCGCACGTGCCAGATCGTAATTTGCCTGCAGAGTTATCCAAAATCGTGCTGTACTGACACCCGCTCGTTCCAATCGGATTGCGAGATCTGGACTGATGGCTGCACGGCCGTTGAGTACCCGAGACAGAGCAACACGCGACATACTCAGCCGCTCAGCTGCCTCTGTTACCTGAAGTCCTAGCGGCGAAAGCACGTCTTCGCGCAAAAGTTCGCCCGGATGCGGTGGGGTTTTCATCATCGTTATAACTCCCTTTAGTGGTAGTCGAGATAGTCGACCATCTCGACGTCAGCATCTACAAATCGAAACGTCACGCGCCAATTGCCGTTCACCCATATTGACCAATGACCTTTGAGCGCGCCTTTCAATGGATGCAGTTTGAACGACGGCAGATTCAGTTCATCGGGTCTGGAGGCAGCGTCAACAGCCGCCAGGATGCGGGCAATCTTGGACGCATGTGCGGCCTGAATTCCTCGCACAGAGCCTGAACGATAAAAAATCTCGAGGCCTTTGTGCCGGAATCCAATGATCATCAGACAATGTATCGCGTATCGCTACACGATGCAATTAAATCTTGTGGCGCTTGAGGAAGTCCAGAACGGCCTGCTTGAACACCTTGTCGCCGACCGCGAGCATATGGTCCCGGCCAGGAATATCGATCGCCTCACCATGGGGCATTAGCGCCGCAAGATCCTGCGGGTTTCCGCCAATATCGTCTTTGGTGCCGACAGCGACGAGGGTTGGCTGGGTAATCCGGCCCATGTTTTCTGCGCTGATTTCTTCCTTGGAAGTGATAACGCACGCCGCCAACGCGATTTTGTCGCTCTTGGTCTTGTCGGCAAACATCCGGAACATTTTTCCGCGCGGATGCGTAATCGCCTCCGGATCGGCGGACATGAGCGCCTCGGCGATGGGCGACCAGTCTCCGGCACCTTCGACCATGCCGATGCCAAGACCGCCGAAAACAAGATCATGTACGCGCTCGGGATGTTCGAGCGCAAGGAACGCACTGATGCGCGCGCCCATGGAATAACCCATGACATGTGCCGTCGGAATGCCAAGGTGATCCAGCAGCGCGGCGGCGTCGCCCGCCATGAGCGTCGGCGTATAGACCGCCTTGTCGTGCGGCTTGTCCGATTGGCCGTGACCGCGATTATCAATTGCGATGGCGCGATAACCGGCAGATGTCAGCGTTTGCATCCAGCCGGGTTGAACCCAGTTGTAGAGGGAGGACGAAGCAAAGCCATGGATGAGCAGGACCGGCTCGCCCTCGCCCTCATCCAGATAAGCAAGCTTCAGTCCGTCATTGTCGAAAAACTGCATTGTTGGATCCGTTAGTGCGCAATCGCCTCGATAGCGGGATGCCGCACCTTGTCGCCTATTGTCAAGCCGAGACGCTTAGCCGTGCCGGCTTTGACCTCGACAACGAAACGCACCGGCCCACCAGACGAAATGGTTGAGCGGGAAAATGGCACCGCATTCTCACGAATAGCGGAAATACGGCCATTATCATCCAGAAAGAGCATGTCGAGCGCGGAGGGCGTATTCTCCATCCACATGGTGACAAGACGGGTGTCGTCGAAAACAAACAGCATGGCGCTGTTGTCTCTCAGATCGGTGCGGAACATCAGGCCGCGCCCGCGCTCTTCGTCGGTATCGGCAATTTCTACCTGGAACGGAATGTCGCCCTTGGCACTATTGATCGTCAGCGCCGTGTGGTCGATGGGCAGATGCATCGGCGTCTGATCGAGCGCCAGAGCAGGAATCGCTGAAAACAGCAGAAAAACGACGACGGCGAGAACTGATTTCAGGCGATACATCAATTGCTCCAGAGTGCGTTGGGATTCGCGATCATGACGAGGCGAAACGGCGATTTTCGAGCGGAGCGTACTTGAAGTACGTGAGCACCGGAAGCACAGAAAAGTGCCGTTTGCAGACTGTCATGGCCTGAATATCAACATGCCCTAGTGGGAAGACGGCAGCTGGGTGCCAATGTCGGGATGAATTTCGGAGGCCATCAGACCCTTCTCGCCATGGCCGAAGCGGATCAGGACAACCTGACCTGGACGCAATTCGGTCAAACCGAAATGCCGAAGCGTTTCCATGTGAATGAAAATATCCTCTGTTCCCTCGCCGCGCGTCAGGAATCCGAAGCCCTTGGTCCGGTTGAACCACTTTACCAGCACGCGCTCAAGTCCGCTTGAGGGCGTGACGGTCACATGCGTACGGACGGGTGGCATTTCGGTCGGATGAACGGCAGTCGCGTTGTCCATGGACTTGACGCGGAAGCACTGCATACCACGCTCGCCCTGCTTGACTTCGCAAACGACACGGGCCCCTTCCAGAGCCGTCTGGAAGCCGTCCCGGCGCAGGCAGGTAACATGGAGAAGAATGTCAGGTAAATCAGAATTGTCGGGAATGATGAACCCGTATCCCTTGGCCACATCAAACCATTTTATCGCGCCCGAAACTTCGATAAGGTCCAGACTGTCGCTTATGCCTTCGTCGGCGGGGGACTGCCGGGCTGATACTGTTCGGTCAGACATGAAGCGAAGCCCCTCCTCTCCTGCGAGGTACTGATTCTCTGCTTGAAGAATAACACCTGTCCAACACCGAAGAGCAAGTATCATCTGCATGTTTTGTTGAAAACCACACGCAAAACGCGTGTTTATCCTCAGCAGTGTTCCTTTCGGCTAAATCACAAGTTTGTGGAGCTAGACAGGAAGTGTTACGAAAACTGGACGGCGTTCAACCTGTGCAAATTGCCGGTTGCCGTCGACTTTCAACCCCATGAAAGAAATCAAAGGTAAAAGATGCGCTATCTTCACACAATGGTCCGTATCCGTGACATCGATGAGTCACTGGATTTCTATTGCAACAAATTTGGCTTGGAAGAGGTTCGCCGCACGGAAAACGAGAAGGGACGTTTCACCTTGATCTTCCTTGCGGCCTCGGAAGACAAGGCAAGATCGGCCGCGGAACGGGCTCCTGAGCTCGAATTGACCTATAATTGGGACCCGGAGGAGTATACCGGCGGGCGGAATTTTGGGCACCTTGCCTATGTCGTCGACAATATCTACGAGACTTGCCAAAGCCTGGCAGACAAAGGCGTCGTCATCAACCGGCCACCGCGCGATGGCAACATGGCCTTCATCCGCTCGCCTGATGGCATATCGATCGAGCTCATCCAGAAGGGCCCGGCGCTACCGCAACAGGAGCCTTGGCTCTCGATGCCAAACACCGGCACCTGGTAAAACCTTATTTCGCCAGCTGCAACTTAAACGCGTACCCGTGCATCGTTCTGCCGCGCTCGGGTACGCCAAGACAAATTCCTTCCCCGCGCTGCCCGCTCCTGTTATCAAAACGACAAAACGAGGAGGACGCCATGAAGGATGTGCTGATTGAGCTTGAGCGTCGGAGGAACATTGCGCGCGAAGGCGGCGGCAAGGTGCGGATCGACGCGCAGCACAAGCGCGGCAAGCTCACAGCGCGCGAACGCATCGATATTTTTCTCGACGAAGGCTCATTCGAGGAGTTCGACATGTTCGTCGAACACCGCTCGACCGATTTCGGCATGGAAGATACGAAGTTCGCGGGCGACGGCGTCGTCACCGGATGGGGCACTATCAACGGCCGCACGGTCTTCGTCTTCGCCAAGGATTTTACGGTTTTCGGCGGATCGCTTTCCGAAGCCCATGCGGAGAAGGTTCAAAAAATCCAGGACATGGCGCTGCGCAATCGTGCTCCTGTCATAGGGCTCTACGACGCCGGCGGTGCCCGTATTCAGGAAGGCGTGGCAGCTCTTGGCGGCTATGCGGAGATTTTCCAGCGCAACGTGCTCGCCTCCGGCGTCATCCCGCAAATCTCCGTCATCATGGGGCCTTGCGCCGGCGGCGACGTCTACTCGCCTGCCATGACCGACTTCATCTTCATGGTGCGCGACACGTCCTATATGTTCGTCACCGGCCCCGACGTCGTGAAGACTGTCACCAATGAAACGGTAACGGCTGAGCAGCTCGGAGGCGCATCGATCCACACGACCAAGTCCTCGATTGCCGATGGCGCTTATGACAATGACGTTGCCGCGCTCCTGCAGATGCGCCGCCTGATCGATTTCCTGCCTGCGTCCAACACGGCCGAAATTCCCGCGGTCGAGTGCTATCAGTCGACAGATGAAATGGATTACTCATTGGATCGGCTGGTGCCGGACAATGCCAACAAGCCCTACGATATCAAGGAGCTGATCCGTAAAACCGTCGATGAGGCCGATTTCTTCGAGATCCAGGAGAATTTTGCGAGAAACATCGTTGTCGGGTTTGGCCGCATCGAAGGCAGCACGGTCGGCATCGTCGGCAACCAGCCCATGGTTCTTGCGGGCGTTCTCGACAGTGACGCCTCCCGCAAGGCAGCGCGCTTCGTCCGCTTCTGCGATTGTTTCAATATCCCGATCGTGACCTTTGTCGACGTTCCAGGCTTTCTTCCGGGGACAGCACAGGAATATGGCGGCTTGATCAAACACGGCGCGAAGCTGCTCTTCGCCTACGCCGAGGCAACCGTGCCGAAGATCACCCTGATCACCCGCAAAGCCTATGGCGGCGCCTATGACGTCATGGCGTCAAAGCATTTGCGCGGCGATATCAATTATGCATGGCCCTCGGCCCAAATCGCCGTAATGGGCGCCAAGGGCGCGGTCGAAATCATCTACCGAAAGGATATTGGCGACGCAGAAAAGATCGCAGCGCATACGAAGCGCTACGAGGATCGTTTTCTTTCGCCATTTGTCGCTGCAGAGCGGGGTTATGTTGATGAAGTCATCATGCCCCATTCAACCCGCAAGCGGATTTCACGGGCACTTCGCATGTTACGCAACAAGGATCTCGAAAATCCTTGGAAGAAGCACGATAATATTCCGCTCTGACAGTATGTTATGATCTGAATTGGACTATGGTATCAGCGACGGAAGCTGAAACCACCATTGGATTCCCGCAAAATCTGGGAAATCGTGCGCTTGTCGCAAGGCTCGCTTAGCTTCTTGGTCGCCTTGACGATGGTCTTGACAGTGGCCACTTGTGCCATCTTCAATACATTTGTTTCATTTGATGATGATGTGTCTTTGGTTATTGTTATCATTCTTCGAACACCCTCCATTAAAGCCGCTCTTTACGCGAGCAATCCTTACCGCAATCGGATTTATATTCCGTTGCACTGCACACTATGTACGAGAACTAAACCGATTTAACAAATCACTATTTGTATCGGATTTTGACTTCTATTTGAATGAAACCAATGGATTGGTAAAAGGTTCCTTCACCAGTGCATAAAATAGCTTTTCGTTTCAAATCGTCATGCTGCAGCGCAATACTTATGTTCCCGTATGTAAAAAACTTTGCGTAAATTACACACGGCAACTAACTGCCGTGCTCTGGTTGAGCCGTAACGCGAGCATCCTCGTTCTTCAGGCTAGAACCCTGTCGAGGAAGGCCTGCAGTACGCTGTTGAATTGCTCTGGTCTCTGTAGCGGTGCGAAATGGCTCACGCCAGGCAAGAGGAACAACTCCGCCCCCGGAATACTCCCGGCGAGATATTTGGCGTGTTCGAGCTTGATAAACTCATCATGCTCGCTTTGTATGATCGCGACAGGTGTATGGATGTCAGCCAAATCGCTCGCAGTATAGTTGGGCTCGGTTTTCATCATCAGGCCAACCGCATCGACAAACGCCATGAATTGATCTGGCGTGGCCGACAGCTTGGCGTAGTCCTTGGCGTGACGGCTGAAACATCGGTCGATGGTCGGACTGGGTATGATTTCCTTTGTGCCGCTGGGATCCATGTTGCAACCAAAGAAGAATACACCAGCAATTCGCGTGGGGGCTTGCATGGCAAGGACCAAAGCTATGCACGCGCCGTCGCTCCAGCCCACGACGGCAGCCTTTTCGAGGTTCAGTGCATCCATCACGGCTAGAACATCGGACGCCATCAACTCATAGGTAAACGGCCGCGAATCGCGCGTGCTACGCCCATGACCTCGGCTATCAATGACTATGACGCGACGGCCCGAGCCGACCACCATTGGAATTTGATAACCCCAATTGCCGCTATGGCCGAGGCCCCCATGCAGCAGGATTACGGGCGAACCGGCGCCGTATGTGGCGAACCAGATCCGCGCGCCATCGTGATCCACGTAACCTTGATCGCTTGTGACCGGCAAGGGAGCGGCGCCATGCGCTTCGAAATTCTCGAGGTCGTCGTCGTTCGGCAGCATTTGAAGAAACCTGATCTAGTTCAGCGCTCCAGCCGTCTTCATGTTGGCGAACTCGCCGACAGCCGTAGCAAGTCTCTCCGCCACATGGCTTCGCCAAGCGGGATCAAGCATGAGCTTTTCGTCTTCGGCGTTGGAAAGATAGCCAATCTCGACCAGAACCGACGGCACATCCGGCGCGCGCAGCACCTGAAACCCTGCAAAACGATGCGGGTTGTTGATCATGTTGACGTCTTTCTTGAGTGACTTCACCACAGTCTTGGCAAAGCTCAAGGAGAACGTGTGGGTTTCACGCCGCGTCAGGTCCATGAGAATATCGGCGATTTCCGGTGTCTCGTTATCGTAGGCGATGCCCGCCACCGCATCGGAACGGTTTTCACGATCGGCCATGGCACGTGATTCCGCGTCCGATGCCTTGTCCGAGACGGTGTAGACCGTAGCGCCGCGTATGCTGCCGCGACTGATCGTATCCGCATGAATGGAAATGAAAAGGTTTGCCTCGTATTGGCGGGCGATACGAACCCGTTCGGTCAGGCGTAGGAAAGTGTCGCCGCTACGGGTCATCTCCACCCGCAGACCCGGCAGCTTGGCGAGTTCATCGCGCAATTGCTGGGCAAACATCAAGGTGACGTTCTTTTCCATAATGCCGCTTGCGCTTTCTGCACCACTGTCGATACCGCCGTGACCAGGATCGATGACGATAGTAAACGGTTTCGGCCCCTTGCTTGCCTCATCTGGCGCCGCGGCCGCGAGCCGGTCGCCCTTTGGAGCGGCATTCGTTGAAGCCGTGGTCGCATTTTGTGTCTTCAATGCTTCTGCAAATGCACGGTCTGACGAGGCGACGAAATCCGCCACCAGCCGGTAACCAGGACTATTGTCATTCTTGATGACATTGAGCTGCTCGACCACAAAGGGCCCCTTGAGTGTGAAGATGAGGCGCGAACGCTGATCGTCGATCAATCCGTAGCGCACATCTGTTATCAGCCCGCGGGGCTCCACAGATTTCTTGTCAAAGGCGAAAACCGCTTTGGGAATGTCGATTGCCAGCCGGTGCGGCTGATCAAGCAGCATAGTCGATACATCGGGCTCGCGGTCGAAGTTGATGACGACGCGCGTGCGCAGCTCGTCGCCCGCGGCTTGATAAGTCAATGCAGCCAGCTCACCTGCTGCATGAGAGGGCTTGCCTGCCTGCACAAAGACAAGAAGACCAAATACGGCAGCCATGAATATCCGACAGATCACGCTCATCTCGCTTGGCCCGCCGATGGACAGGCTTCCCCTCTCCACCGTTGTATCAGACATGGCTCACATTGGAACCCTGCCGAGAACACACTATGTATAAGCAATAGGTATGGAACCATGGTTAATATTATCTTATGGAGTGCCATGTGTTTAATGCGCGGATGACACGATTATGAAGAACCCCTTGTCATAACGCGGCGCACCTCCTAAAAGCAAAGGTGGGTTACTTTTCTGCCGTCCAGAATCGGGCTCTTTGATGTCACGGTAGATGACCGGCTGACAATGAAGACAGGGACATGGAGCGGCATCGGCGAATTCGCTGGGGTAACCAAAAAAGAATTTAGCGCGAGCCGACAGGGATTGTCGGCAACGCTTTTGTGAACGGCAGATTGCGCAGCCAAGGCGCATCGAGCCAGCCCTTTCGGGGGTATTAACAGTGTCGGCACAGCTGAGAAGCGTGCCATTCGTAGAGGTCGTTTCGTCAGGAACAGGAATGTTTGTTACAGACGTGAATATCACCGGCTTGCAAGCCGCGGCTGCCCGAGGGCAACTCCGCGTGCCGCCGTGTCTGTCTGTTTCTGCGAACTTTAATATATCCGGCAAATGTGAAGACGCGGCGCCAGAAACCTTGAAGGTTTCCTGGCTGTCTCGCGTTGGCAGCGTTTCGGCCGGGGAGAAGAAGTATAATGTCGGACAAAATGCTAATAGACGCCTCCCACCAGGAGGAAACACGGGTTGTCGTGGTTCGCGGCAATCGAATTGAAGAATTTGACTTTGAATCTGAACATAAGAAACAAATCAAAGGCAATATCTATCTGGCGCGGGTGACGCGTGTAGAACCCTCCCTTCAGGCTGCATTCGTCGAGTATGGCGGTAATCGCCATGGCTTTCTCGCTTTCAGCGAAATTCATCCTGATTACTATCAGATCCCGGTCGCCGATCGGCAGGCCCTGATTGATGCCGAGGCGGAAGCTGCTAGCCAGGACGAGGATCACGAGGAGAACGCCAGCGAACAGCGTAGCCGCGATCGCAATGATCGCGGTACGCGTAATCGCCGCCGCGGCCGCCGTGGTCCACGGCAGGAAGACGACGCACCCAAGCTCGACGCTTCGGACGAGGACCTCGCCACTTCCGATGACGAGGGCGAAGCCTCCGCACAGGCCGTTTCGCACGAATCAAGCGACGACGACTCGACACCAGAGGGTGGTAGCCAGACTATGGCAGCTGCCATTGAAGCGGATGTGATTTCGGAAGCCGTCAATACCGGCGCTGCGGACGAAGCCACCGGAAGCGATGATGAAAGGCCGGTATCTGATGATATCGGCGAAGGCAATTCGAGGAGATCGCGCAACCGCTCGAACGAGGACAAAGACGAGGTCCACGACGAACTCGATGAAGTCGAATCGGTTGGCGCCGAAGATGCGATGGAAGAAGTTCCGACGCATCAGCGGTTCCAGCGCCGTCAGTACAATATTCAGGATGTCATCAAGCGCCGGCAGATCCTGCTCGTTCAGGTCGTCAAGGAAGAACGCGGCAACAAGGGTGCAGCTCTCACGACCTATCTCTCGCTCGCCGGCCGGTACTCTGTCTTGATGCCAAACACCGCACGTGGCGGCGGTATTTCGCGCAAGATCACCAGCATCCAGGATCGCAAGCGCCTGAAGGACATCGTCAAGGATCTCGAAGTGCCGAAAGGCATGGGCGTAATCCTGCGCACCGCTGGCGCCATGCGCACCAAGCCGGAAGTCAAGCGCGACTACGAATATCTGATGCGGCTGTGGGAGAATGTCCGCAGCCTTACACTTGCATCGTCTGCACCGACTCTTGTTTACGAGGAAGGCAGCCTGATCAAGCGTTCGATCCGCGATCTTTACAACAAGGACATCACCGAGATCGCAGTTGCTGGGGAAGAAGGCTATCGCGAGGCCAAGGACTTCATGCGCATGCTCATGCCGAGCCACGCGAAAGTCGTTCAGCCCTACCGCGAACTGACGCCGATCTTCGCGCGCAACGGCATCGAGGCACAACTCGATCGCATGCTGCAGCCGCAAGTGACGTTGAAGTCCGGCGGCTATATCATCATCAACCAGACCGAAGCACTGGTTGCGATAGACGTCAACTCGGGACGCTCGACGCGCGAACATTCCATTGAAGACACTGCCTTGCAGACAAATCTTGAAGCAGCGGATGAAATCGCACGTCAGCTGCGTCTGCGCGATCTTGCCGGCCTGATTGTCATCGACTTCATCGACATGGAAGAAAACCGCAACAATCGGGCGGTCGAAAAGCGGATGAAGGATTGTCTGAAAGATGATCGTGCCCGCATCCAGGTCGGCCGCATCTCCCATTTCGGCCTGCTTGAAATGTCGCGTCAGCGCATCCGCGCCAGCGTTCTGGAATCGACGACCCAGGTTTGCGCCGTTTGCGGTGGCACGGGCCACGTACGCTCCGCCTCCTCCGTCGCGCTGCATGTCATGCGCTCGATCGAGGAATATCTGCTACGTCATTCGCAGAATAACATCATTGTTCGCACGACTGTCGCGACCGCACTTTATGTCCTCAACCACAAGCGCCAGAACCTCGCCGATCTCGAAGCACGTTTTGGCCTGACAATCAGCATTGAAGCCGATGACAGCGTTGGTGCCCAGCACTTCGCCATCGACAAGGGTTCGATAGCACTTGGACCGATCGTTCCGTTGACCGAGACGCCAACGCTCGGCATCGCCGATGATTTCGACGAAAGCGATCCGGTCATCGAAGATGCGGATGAAGACGGCGCGGAAGTGCAGACCGCCGAAACCGCAAGGAGCGCCGATAATGACGACGCGTCGCGCAAGCGCAAACGCAAGCGCCGGCGGCGCGGCGGTCGCGATCGCCAGGAATCCGCAGGTGCCGAGCATGGCCAGCAGGTCATCAGCGATGACGATGACACCGACCAGCCAGCCGTCGAAGGTGAAGATGCGGCTGCAACGAAAGCGCGCGAAGAGGAAAACGAACGGCGCAAGAAGCGCCGGCGGGGACGTCGCGGCGGGCGCAAGAACAAGCGCTTCGACGATGGCGATGACGCGGAAAATCGCGTGACCGCCAGGACGGTGCCGGATGCCGAGCCTGTGTTCGTCTCGATCCCGTTGCCCGACTTCTCCAAGCCGAAGACCCTTGAGGCGATCGCAGATGCAGCTGAAGCTGCTTCCGTGCCAGTGACTGCTGATGTGCTTGCTGCCGAAGAGCCTGTGGCGATCCAGGAAATCCTTGCAAAGAAGCCGGTAAAACGCAGATCACGCTCGAAAGCCGCAATTGAAGCAGCAGAGATCGCCGTTGCTGAAGTTCTGGCCGAAGCGGAACCCGAAGCCCCTGTAAAGCCAAAACGCGCCCCGCGCAAATCGGCGAAAAAGGCTGATGCGCCCGCTGTAACCGAGGCCCCGGAACCAGCGGCCACTGTTGAGCCGGTCGAGGCAAAGGTTGAGCCCACAGTAGAATCGACACCGGCACCAGCGTCGCAGGTGGTTGAAGTCAGCACGCCTGTCGTCACCTCAACCGGCAAGGAAAAGAAATCCGAAAGCGAACCGGCCAAAAAGGGCTGGTGGCAGAAAAAAGGCTTCTTTTGAAAGGCGCTGAACTTTAAAAAGTGATTTTGAAAAACCGGCGTATCGCCGGTTTTTCTTTACTAACCTATGGTTGGCATCGCTGCTGTGCGTGGTTCGACAAGCTCACCATGAGCGAGACCGGTGGCCTGCATATTAATCGTCAACGTTTCAGAGCCTAGCTCCCCGCAATCACCCCACATCCCTTATGGTGAGCTTGTCGAACCACGCACAATTTTGTTGCCAACTGGCTTTTCACAATTCAAGGAGTTCTAATAAGCTCACTTTCCTTCAAACATCGATTTCGGTACGAATAGGTATGGTAGCATTTCAAATGACTGGTTTATTTCAACCAATAGCTAATTTTATGCGTGGTGCGATTGTTGCAGGAGCCGCCAGTGCACTGTGCGTAGCGCAAACCGTGTCTGCCACTGCCCAGTCATCATCCGTACCGATCGTACGCGATGCGGAGATCGAGGCGCTGGTCACCGACTATGCAACTCCGATCATCAAGGCGGCAGGTCTTTCCAGAAACGCGATCAGGATCGTCCTGGTCAATAACAACAGCTTCAATGCCTTCGTCGACGGCAGGCGCATCTTCATCAATACAGGTGCCCTGCTCCAGGCTCAGACGCCCAATGAAATTATCGGCGTTCTCGCGCATGAGACGGGCCATCTCGCCGGGGGGCACGAATTCAAACTGCGCGAACAGCTGGCCGCTGCCAAGACTATGGCCGTTGTTACAAGCCTGCTCGGTATCGGCGCCGTCGTCGGTGGCGCTGCAGGCGGAGCGAGCGGTCTATCGAAAGCGGGTATGGGCATTGCGATGAGCGGCCCCGAAGCCGCCATGCGCAACCTCCTCAACTATCAACGCTCCGAAGAAATGGCCGCAGACCGGTCGGCGATTACCTATCTTGCCAGCACCGGACAATCGGCAAAAGGGATGCTCACGACGTTCGAGCGCTTCTCCAATGCGCTAGCATTGACGGGAACCAGCGTTGATCCCTACCGCATCAGCCACCCGATGCCACGGGAACGTATCGCAAACCTTGAAGTTCTTGCTCACGCCAGTCCATATTATGACAAGCTTGATAGTCCGGCGCTGCAGCAACGTCATGATATGATGCGAGGCAAGATTGCGGCCTATACTGGCGGTGGTGCAAGCGTGTTGCAGAACTTCCGCAAGGATCCGCGCAATATCGGCGCTCGCTATGGTGATGCAATCGCGACCTATCTCAACGGCTCCTCCCAGTCCGCGCTTTCAAAGATCGATGTGCTGATCAAGGAACAACCAAAGAACCCCTATTTCCAGGAGATCAGAGGCGAGATCCTGTTGAAGCAGAACAAGGCGAGCGACGCGGCAAAGGCATTTCAGAAGGCAAATGCACTCGATCCGCGCAAATCCAGTCTGATCCGGATGAGTTATGGGCGGGCTCTCATGCTCTCGGGCACGCCGGACAATCTCAACGCGTCCATAAAGGAAATCAAGGCTGGAATTGCCAGTGATCGCGAATATCCGTCAGGTTATGGCTATCTGGCGCAGGCTTATGCGCAAATGGGTGACATGGTCAGATCCGATCTCGCCAGCGCGGAACAGAAATATTATTCAGGCAAGATCCAGGACGCACAAATCTTTGCCATTCGTGCACAGCGCGGCTTGAAAAACGGCACGCCCGAGTGGATACAGGCTCAAGATATCATCAATGCAAAGCGTAAGTGAGACGCGGCAACACGCGTTCCAACAGAGTTTGAAAAAGGACAGTTCATCATGACAAAAGTCGCCCTGATCGGTGCCGCCGCCGGCCTCGTTGGCGTTGCCGCCCTCGCCCTGGGCTATCAGGCTGGCCGGTCTGATGTCGTTGTCGCCAGTGCTGCGCCGGAGATGTCGTCAACCACCGCGTCCACGACTGATAGAGCTGAAATCGAAGGGATTGTGCGGAACTATCTGATCAATAACCCCGAAGTCATGATCGAGGTCCAGACCGCTCTCAATGCCAAGCAGGAAGCCGCGCAGAAGGAAGCTTCGACAGAAGTCATCAGCGAAAACCGGGACAAGATCTTTCAATCGCCGATGGATGCGGTTTTCGGCAATCCGAAAGGCGATGTTACGATCGTTGAATTCTTCGACTATAACTGCGGCTATTGCAAAAAAGCTCTGCCGGACATGGATGCGCTGCTGAAAAGCGATCCAAACCTGCGTTTTGTGATGAAAGAATTCCCCATCCTTGGTGCGGATTCCACGCGCGCGCATATCGTCGCCAAGGCGTTCAAAGCGCTCATGCCAGACAAATATCTCGAGTTCCACCGTGATCTCCTCGGTGGTGAAGGGCGCGCAACCGAAGCATCTGCAATGGCCATTGCGGTAAAACTGGGCGCAAACGAAGCCCAAATCCGCGAGAAAATGCTGTCTCCCGAAGTCACCAAGGCTTTCAACGAGAACTTCGAACTGGCAAACAGCCTGAGCATAACCGGCACCCCGTCCTATGTCGTGGGTAATGAAGTCGTGCCCGGCGCGCTTGGTGCGGATGTCCTCGCCGAAAAGATCAGCCATATTCGCAACAAATAGCCTGAATATTTACTTTTGCTTGGCAAAACCCTTTGTGGACAAGCAATAAGGGTGCTTTGCAGGCTTTTCGCTTGCCGATAAGCCGTCTATATGGGACCACGATTTCGCGAAACCATCCGGTAAATCATGAAACAGCAAATCTTTATCCTTAACGGCCCGAACCTGAATATGCTTGGTAAGCGCGAGCCGGGAATATATGGCGCTGCGACATTGAGCGATATCGAAGCCCTGTGCCGCGCCGAAGGTGATAATCTGGGTGTCGACATCGTGTTTCGCCAGTCCAATCACGAGGGTGATCTGGTCAGCTGGATTCAGGAGGCAGGCGAGCAAAAGGCATTGGTGCTCATCAATCCTGCCGCCTACACGCATACATCCATCGCATTGCATGATGCCATCCGCGCTGCCGCTGTCACGCTGGTGGAGGTTCATCTCTCCAATATTCACGCGCGCGAGTCATTTCGCCATCACTCCTACGTTTCCCCTTTGGCTAAAGGGGTGATATGTGGCTTCGGGGTCGATGGCTACGTGATGGGCCTGCGCGCACTCGTCAAGTTGGCAGTGTCTGAGTAGCGGACCGCCAAACAGGTATAAGGGGCTTGAAAAAGCATGGCTAACAGAACCACCGGGATCGACAAGGTCATGATCCGCGATCTCGCCGAAATCCTGAATGAAACCGATCTTACGGATATCGAGATCGAGCAGGGCGACCTTCGCATTCGTGTATCGCGGCAGATAACGATGCAGGCCGCAGCCCCGGTCTATGCCCAAGCCCCCGCTGGTGCGGCTCCCGCCCCGGCTGCAGCGGTCGTTCCGGTCGCGTCTGCTGTCGCCGATCCCTCGAAGAATGCCGTTCCTTCGCCCATGGTCGGAACCGTCTATCTTTCCCCCGCGCCTGGTGCCCGCGCCTTTATCGAGGTCGGAACACAGGTCAAGGAGGGCCAGACGCTTCTGATCATCGAAGCCATGAAGACGATGAACCAGATTCCGTCTCCACGTTCTGGTACCGTTACCGCCATCCTCGTCACAGACAGCCAGCCCGTCGAATATGGTGAGTTTCTGGTTGTGATCGAGTAGCGAGAGCATGATGTTTCAGAAAATACTCATAGCCAATCGCGGCGAGATTGCCCTGCGCGTCCTGCGCGCCTGCAAGGAGCTCGGCATCCAGACGGTCGCGGTCCACTCGACTGCCGACGCCGACGCCATGCATGTGCGACTTGCCGACGAAAGCGTTTGCATTGGACCGCCTCCTTCCCGCGACAGCTATCTGAATATCCATCAGATCGTTGCGGCCTGCGAAATCACCGGTGCCGATGCGATCCATCCAGGCTACGGTTTCCTGTCGGAGAACGCCAAGTTCGCCGAAATTCTCGAAGCCCACAACATTACCTTCATCGGCCCGACTGCCGCGCATATCCGCATCATGGGCGACAAGATCGAAGCCAAGCGCACCGCAAAACGTCTCGGCATTCCGGTTGTTCCGGGTTCCGATGGCGGCGTGACCGACGACAAGGAAGCCGCACGCATCTGTGCGGAGATCGGTTACCCGGTCATTATCAAGGCTTCAGCGGGCGGCGGTGGCCGCGGCATGAAGGTCGCAATGAACGAAGATGAGCTGTCGGTCGCCCTGTCGACTGCCCGCACCGAGGCCGGCGCTGCCTTTGGCGACGATGCCGTCTATATCGAAAAATATCTCCAGCAGCCGCGCCACATCGAAGTTCAGGTCATGGGCGATGGCTTTGGCAAGGCTGTCCATCTCGGTGAACGCGATTGTTCGTTGCAGCGCCGGCACCAGAAGGTCTGGGAAGAGGCCAACTCGCCTGCCCTCAATTCCGATGAGCGCGAGCGCATCGGCATGATCTGTGCAAATGCCATGGCCGACATGGGTTATCGTGGCGCCGGCACCATCGAGTTCCTTTACGAGAATGGCGAGTTCTATTTCATCGAAATGAACACCCGCCTTCAGGTCGAACATCCCGTAACCGAGGCGATAACCGGTATCGATCTTGTGCACGAGCAGATCCGCGTTGCCTCCGGCGGCGGACTGTCAGTTACCCAGGACGACATCCGCTTTTCGGGTCATGCCATAGAATGCCGCATCAATGCGGAAGATCCGCGGACGTTTACGCCGTCACCGGGTACGATCACCCATTGGCATACGCCGGGTGGCCTTGGCATTCGCGTCGATTCCGGCGTCTATACCGGCTACAAGATTCCGCCCTACTATGACAGTCTCATCGGCAAGCTCATCGTTCATGGCCGTAACCGCGTCGAATGCATGATGCGCCTGCGCCGGGCGCTCGATGAGTTCGTTGTCGACGGTATCAAGACCACGCTGCCGCTGTTTCAGGATCTGATCAATAATCCTGACATTGCCAATGGCGATTATGATATCCATTGGCTGGAACATTATCTGGCTGGTGACGCAGCAGACGCTGCAGAAGAATAAGGCATGACGGGTAAGAACCCGCAAGAAGCATTCAGAATAGACCCCGAATTGTTGCTGCGCGCCTATGCAACCGGGGTTTTTCCTATGGCCGAAGAGGCGGACAATCCCGAAATCTTCTGGGTGCGCCCGGAAAAGCGCGGCGTCCTCCCCTTTGAGAATTTCCATGTTTCGCGCAGCCTGCGCAAGAAGGTGCGCCAAGGGCGTTTTAACATTCGCTACGATACGGATTTCGCGGGCGTTATTGCTGGTTGTGCCAGCGGCAGCGGCGAACGCGCCCGCACATGGATCAATCGCCCGATCCGCGAAGCCTATGGCAAGCTGTTCGACCTTGGCTATTGCCACACCGTCGAAGCCTGGCGCGACGGACACCTTGTTGGCGGCCTCTACGGGATCGCGTTGGGATCGGCGTTTTTCGGCGAAAGCATGTTTTCACGCGAGCGGGACGCGTCGAAAGTCTGCCTCGTCCATCTGGTCAGTCATTTGATCGAAAAAAAATTTACGCTGCTCGATACGCAGTTCACCACCAATCATCTGGAAACCTTCGGCGCAGTTGAAGTCCCCCGGCGCCAATACCAGAAGATGCTGGAAAATGCCTTGGCACAGCCGGCTGAATTCTAAAAACCGTCGCAGATCCGTTGTATGGTTGGAACCCGACCAATGTTCAAACATTTTCGAGAAGAATGTCGGGGAGCTGGATTTCCGTTCGTCCTTGGAACGGAACAACTTGAAAACCACAAGGAGAGCTATCGTGAGACTCAATGCTTATTTGAACTTCGACGGTCAATGTGAGGAAGCGTTCAAATTTTACGAGAAGGTGCTTGGCGGGAAGATCGAGTTCATGGTCCGCTATGACGAGATGCCGGAAGGCAACACGTCGGCGCCGGAACTCGCCAAGAATATCATGCATGTCAGCATGAAGGTCGGGGATACCATGCTGATGGGATCAGATGCACCGCCGCCTTATTTTCAGAAGGCCCAGGGCATGACCGTGAGCATCAACACGGATAAGCCCGATGAGGCGGACCGAGTGTTTGCCGAACTCTCTGAAGGCGCGACCAGCATCATGATGCCGATAGGAGAAACATCCTGGGCTCAGCGCTTTGCTATGTTCGTCGATCGCTACGGTACACCCTGGATGATCAACTGCTCGAAGCCGATGTAGGCTATCAGCTTTGGTGAACTAATTAATTCTGGGTTCCGCCCGTCTGGGCGGCATCCGGGGCTGGAACGTCCGACTTCTGTTTGCAGGCTTTTAGCCACACATCGTACACCGGATGCTCGACCGCATTGAGGCCTGGGCTGTCGGCAAACATCCAGCCGGAAAAGATCTTGCGGATTTTGCGGTCCAACGTGATCTCGTCGACTTCGACAAACGTATCTGTCTTCGGCGTCTCCGTATCGGGACGCGTGTAGCAGACATGCGGCGTCAATTGCAGCGCACCGAACTGCACCGTCTCGTTGATGTAGACGTCGAAAGTGGTGATTCGCCCGGTGATCTTGTCGAGGCCGGAAAAGACGGCGATCGGATTTGAAATCTTCTCGGTCGATTGGGCCGATGCGCCGGAGACAGCACCACATAGACCAGCAGCGATCAGCCCGACGGCAAGAGAGCGAAATTTCCGACTGATCATGTCATTCCCGGTTTAAGCGCGCGCAAGAGGATTTCAATTCCAGCCTGTCGATAAAGAGCAAATGTGGCAGAACAAGACCCGACTAGGCGCCCGGTGTCCAGGCATCATAATCGCCCGTCACGGTTGGCCGGTTGTCGCCATGCGCAATCGAACCCTGTGGTCGATAGGCAGCGGCGGAACCGGTGAGATTCGCCTGGTGATTCTTTTCCCAAGGATACGGCTTATAATTTTCTTGCGAAGGTGCAGTGTCAACCCTGTGGTGTATCCAGCCATGCCAGCCAGCAGGGATAGCTGAAGCTTCCGCATAACCGTTATAGATTACCCAGCGCCGCTTGCGCCCTTCCGAATCGAAGGTGCCCTCGTAGTAGACGTTGCCGAACTGATCTTCGCCAACTTTCGTGCCTTTGCGCCATGTGAAGAAGCGGGTACCGAGTGTCGGTCCATTCCACCACGTGAAAAACTGGGTCATGAAGGTCTTCATAGCAATCCTGCTTTGTCCATAACGCTTGAGACTGTTTGGTATGGCCGTATCATTGCCCGATAGCAAGGGTCAAGTTGACGCTGGAGCCAAGCGCATTTTGAATCCCGAGTGGCTCTTCTCGAAACCAAGCCGCTCGTAAAAACGGTGCGCGTCCTGGCGCTTGGCGTTCGATGTCAACTGCACCAGCGCAATGTCACGCTCGCGCGCAACATCAAGGCAATGCTGGATCAACTTCGCGCCAATTCCCTTGCCGCGCATGTCGGATCGCGTCTGCACCGCCTCGATAACCATGCGCTTCGTCCCTCGGCCTGTCAGTGACGTGATGAAGGTTACCTGCGCTGTTGCGACCACCTCATCGCTGACAACACCCACAAAAAGTAGATCGTTTGGACTGGCTTCGATTGCGACAAAGGCACTTGCATACAGTGGCAACGCCGAGGAATCGGTTGTGTCGCCGTGACCACCGATCGGATCATCTGCAAACAGTGCAATCAGTGCAGGCAAATCCTCGATTGTGGCCTGCCGGAACGTCACATCAATTTCTGCTGTCACGGTGCGAGCTCAAATCCAGTCAGGGATTTCTCCAGCACGACTACGGAAATACCGGAATTCGGCTCACCCCAGTTTTCAATCCGGTTGTTGGTGCGCTCGAATCCCCTGCTTTCATAAAAGCTCAGAGCCCTTTGATTCGATTCGATAACTTCGAGCTGCAGCGCGTAGACACCGGGAAAGGCGCTCTCCATTTCCGCCAGCAGCAGCGAACCCACACCCTTCTTCTGATGTTCCGGATGGACATAGAGCTGGTTGAGGATCGAGAGCTTGTGATCCTTCTGCGACGCGTAGGCCATTCCCATGATATCGGCGCCATCATCGGCGATGATGAATTCCGAATAGGGTTTTGCCAATTGCTTCTTCAACGCATCGAGCGAATGATAGCGATCAGTGATCGCCTTCACTTTTTCGACGCCGTAAACATCGTCATAGGTCGCGTGCCAGGTCAGGGCGAGCATGTCACGCACCGCATCCAGATCTTCCTTCGTTGCGCTGCGAACCCACATCTATTCGGTGATCCCGAGTTTTGCCTTGACCATGTCGCTGAGAACCTGAGGATTGGCCTTGCCGCCCGTCGATTTCATTACCTGTCCAACGAACCAGCCGGCAAGACTTGGCTTTGCCTTGGCCTGCTCCACCTTGTCGGGATTGGCGGCGATGACATCATCGATGGCCTTTTCGATCGCGCCGGTATCCGTGACCTGCTTCATGCCCCGGCTTTCGACCAACTCGCGGGGATCGCCACCTTCATTCCAGACGATCTCGAAAAGATCCTTGGCGATCTTGCCTGAAATCGTGCCTTCCTTGATCAAATCGATTACGGCGCCGAGCTGTTCCGGCGACACGGGCGATTCCTCTATGCCCTTGCCGACCTTGTTCAGGGCGCCGAGCAAATCATTGATCACCCAGTTGGCGGAAAGCTTGCCATCGCGGCCCTTGGCGACAGCCTCGTAATAATCGGCAATCGCCATTTCCGTGACGAGGATCGATGCATCATACACCGAGAGCCCCAGCTCCGAGACGAGGCGCGCCTTCTTGTCGTCCGGCAGTTCCGGCAGATCGTCCGCGAGAGCAGTGACAAAGGCCTGCTCGATTTCAAGCGGCAGGAGATCTGGATCAGGAAAATAGCGATAGTCATGCGCCTCTTCCTTGGAGCGCATCGAGCGTGTCTCGCCTTTTACCGGATCGAACAGCCGCGTTTCCTGATCGATGGAGCCGCCATCTTCAAGGATGGCGATCTGGCGGCGCGCCTCGTATTCAATGGCTTGGCCAACAAAGCGGATCGAATTTACATTTTTGATTTCGCAGCGCGTGCCGAATTCACCGCCGGGCTTGCGCACCGAGACGTTGACGTCGGCACGCATCGAGCCCTCATCCATATTGCCGTCACAGGTACCGAGATAACGTACGATCGTCCGCAGCTTGGTAAGGTATGCCTTCGCTTCATCGGAGGAACGCATGTCCGGCTTCGAGACGATCTCCATCAGCGCCACGCCGGACCGGTTCAGATCCACATAGGACATCGTCGGATTCTGGTCGTGCAGGGATTTGCCGGCATCCTGTTCCAGATGCAGGCGCTCGATGCCGATTTCGATGTCCTCGAACTCGCCCTTCTTATCCGGACCGACCGAGATGATCATCTTGCCCTCGCCGACAATCGGCTGCTTGAACTGGGATATCTGGTAGCCCTGCGGCAGATCTGGATAGAAATAGTTCTTGCGGTCGAAAACGGACTTCAGGTTGATCTGCGCCTTGAGGCCAAGCCCTGTACGGATTGCCTGGCGCACGCACCATTCGTTGATCACCGGCAGCATCCCCGGCATGGCGGCATCAACCAGCGAGACATTCTCGTTCGGCTCGGCGCCGAAAGTGGTCGATGCGCCAGAAAACAATTTCGAATTCGAGGTGACCTGCGCATGGACTTCCATGCCGACGACAATCTCCCAATCGCCTGTGGCACCTGAAACAAAACGCTTGGGTTCCGGCGTACGCGTATCAACGAGAGTCATGCTGGTGTGTAATTCCTGGCTAAAAAATATCTCCATACTGGCTAGTGCAATCCGCCCTATGAGGCAAGTCTTTCGCGCCTCAGGCAGTTGTTTGTCGTTCAATTGACAGACGGAAAAGTCGGGAGTACTCATTAAGTCATCAAATGACTTTAGGAATTATCCCGATGCAGCCTGCCGTGCGTACCAATCTTGCAGACACCGCGATTCAGAATATTCGCGCTGAAATCACCACCAGCCGCTGGCAGATAGGAGAGCGCATCCCGAATGAAGCGACGCTTGCCGACATGCTGGGCGTCAGTCGCGGCACCGTGCGGGAAGCCGTTCGCGTACTCGTTTCTCAGGGCATCCTTGAAACCAGACAGGGCTCGGGCACCTACGTGCGTTCGGTGATCGATGCGGAAGACAGCCTGCTGCGAATCCGGCGGACCGGGCTTCGCGATCAGGTCGAGACGCGTTGTGCACTCGAAGTAGAGGCCGCACGCCTTGCGGCAACGCGGCATACTCCGGAGATCATCGCAGAACTTCGGCAAATGCTGAGGGATCGCGGCGAGTACAACCCTGCCGATCATGGTCACTATGTCGAACAGGATCTTGCATTTCACAAGGCAGTTGTTGCGGCTTCCGGAAACAGCGCACTCATGGAGGTCTACGAATTCTTCTCGGCTTCGACCCAGGAAATCATCAAGGCCACGGTGACCGGCGAACTCCCCGAACCTGACATGGCTGCTCATTCCGCCATCATCGATGCCATCGCCTCGGGCGATCCGGAGAAAGCAACTCTCACCACCCGGGCTTTCATGGCTCCCATTCTTCTTGAACTCGATCGGCTTCTCGCATCATGAACCAGCATATATCCCCCAGTTCCGGACCACAGGATATCGCCAGCGAACAATTGATCGATGCCGAAGCCGACAGCGTCCCACAGCCCCGGCCTCCAATTTTTGCAAGCCGTGCCGCAAAAGTTTTGACCGGACTGAGCCTCGTACTCATTGCCTTCAATCTTCGCCCGGTCTTTTCCAGCGCCTCGGCGCTGTTGCCCGAAATCATCGAACAGACGGGACTGTCCTCTTTCGGCGCCGGCGTTCTGACAACCCTGCCCGTCGTCTGCCTTGGCGTCTTCGCCCCGCTCGCGCCAAGGCTGGCACAGCGCATCGGCGCCGAACGCACACTGCTGGCCGTGCTGTTGCTTTTGGCATTGGGCACCGCGTTGCGTGGCTTCGGCTCGCTGCCATTGCTGTTCTTCGGGACTGCCCTTGCCGGTTCGTGTATCGCTGTCGGCAACGTTCTGCTTCCGGGCCTTGTGAAACGCGACTTCGCCTCGAGAACCGGCATGATGACTGGCCTTTACACGATGGCGCTTTGCGCAGGAGCTGCCAGCGCAGCCGGTTTCACCCTACCCTTGCAGCGCCTGCTCGGCGGCTCCTGGTCGCTACCACTGGGTGCATGGGCACTGCCGGCGATACTCGTCGCCGTGATCTGGTTCCCGCATGCCTTCTTCAGGAAAGTCCGCACGAAACATGCCGGCTTCAGGGTCGAAGGTCTGTGGCGCGATCGCCTTGCCTGGCAGGTCACCCTGTTCATGGGGCTGCAATCGGCTTTGGCTTACTGCGTCTTCGGCTGGTTATCGCCGATCCTGCGCGAGCGCGGGCTTGACGGCGTTACGGCGGGCGTCGTCGTATCCGTGTCGGTCATGGCGCAGGTTTGTGCCTGCCTCCTCGTTCCATCGATCGCAGTGCGCTGCAGGGACCAGCGGCTGCTCAACATAGCGCTCGTTGCGCTTGCGGTCACCGGCCTGCTCGGTTTTCTCTTCGCACCGTTGTCAACCGTCTGGCTGTGGGGTGTCGTCCAAGGCCTTGGTCAAGGCGGACTGATTGCCATTGCCATGACCATCATCGTTTTGCGATCGCCGAATGCACATGTAGCCTCGCATCTTTCCGGCATGGCGCAATGCATCGGCTATACGCTTGCCGCGACGGGTCCGCTTCTGGTCGGGCTTGTTCACAGCATCACCGGGAATTTCGCCGCTACAGCTGTGCTGTTCGTGCTTCTGGGGCTTGGAGCGGCCGTGTTCGGTTGGGGCGCCGGGCGTTCGATCCACGTGGGCGCAAAAACAATCGAACTTTAAACTGGCTCCATAAGGTAAAGCCGCTCTAGCGCTTTGCGCCGGTCTGGGGCATCCTGACGGTAGAGATTGTTCGTGGCAGGGAGGAACGCCATGCGCTGCTTTACGGTACTCGGTCCTTCGCAGGCCGGGAAATCCACGCTCGTGGAAAAACTGGCCGCACTGGAAGGTGCATCGAAAAAATCCATCTCTCCATACGGATTGGGCCTGACGGAATTCGAGTTCGGAAATGAAGCATGGTGTGCGCTGGACGCGCCTGGCTCGGGTGAGGCCCTGGCCCACGCCCAGCATGCGCTTTTGGCCAGTGACGCCTGCATCCTGTGTGTGTCGCCAAACCCCGAGGAAGCTGTACTTGCAGCTCCCTATTTGCGGGTGATTGAAGCTTCGGGAACGCCGTGTATCGTGTTCGTGAACCGGATGGATGAACCGAGAGGACGGCTTAGAGACGTCATCGCCTCGCTCCAGGACTTCGCCAGCCACACACTATTGCTGCGGCAGATCCCGATTCGCGAAGGCGACAAGATCGTCGGCAGCTGTGATCTTATTTCGGAGCGCGCCTGGCGCTACCGCGAGGGCCAGATATCTGCGCTGGTCGAAATTCCCACCGATGTTGTGGAACGCGAACACGAAGCGCGTGCCGAACTTCTCGAATCTCTCTCTGAATTCGACGATTGGCTGCTCGAGGAGCTCATCGAGGACCGCGAACCGGCCAGCGATGCCATCTATGCCATCTCTTCGCGCGTCTTGCGGGAAAACCGGATCATCCCCGTTCTCGTCGGCGCCGCAAGCCACAGCAACGGCATCATGCGCCTGATGAAGGCACTTCGTCACGAAGCCCCGCAATCCGATGTCCTTCGCGCACGCCTTGCAGCGGCCGCCAACATCAAGGACACGGCATTGGTCGGCGTTAGCTTTCACGCCTACCACCGCCAGAACGTCGGCAAGACGGTGCTTGTCCGTAGTCTCGGCGATGGTCTCAAGCAGGGATCCCTGCTTGCCGGCTCGCGCTTGGGACCAGTGCAGGATCCCGGAACCGGTAAACCCGTTGCAGCGGCGATACTCCCGGGCGACGTTTTCGCCACGGTAAAATCCGACCATTTGCCTGTTCCGTCGCTGCTGGCCCCCGATACGGCTGTCGCGCCACCGGCATGGACGACGCCGCCTACCCCCATGCTGGAACGGATACTGGTACCCGACAGCGAACGGGACGAAACCAAGCTCTCCGAAACGCTGGCAAAGCTCGCAGAGACCGATCACGGCCTCAAGGTCATGCAGGAGGAAGGGACCGGCGCCCAACTCGTCTGCGTCCAGGGACCGGTGCATTTGCGCGATCTCTGCAAGACCCTGGCTGAGGTCTTTCATGTGAACGTAACCGATCGCCCACCGAGCCCGGTCTACCGTGAGACGATCTCAAAAACATCGGATGTTCACTACCGCCACCGCAAGCAGACTGGCGGTGCCGGACAATTTGCCGATGTGAAACTGAGCATACACCCGAATGAACGCGGCGAAGGCTTCAGCTTCGGTGAAACGGTCAAAGGTGGTGCTGTTCCGCGCAATTTCATTCCCGCAGTCGAGGCTGGAGCTCGCGAAGCGATGGAGAAAGGCCCACTGGGTCTTAGAGTCATCGATGTCGGCGTAACGCTGACCGACGGCCAGCACCATTCCGTGGATAGTTCCGAATTCGCATTCCGGGCCGCGGGCAAAATGGGGGTGCGGGACGCGCTGGCCCAAGCATCCGCCGTGCTGATGCAGCCGATCTTCCGTGTGGAGATCCACATCCCCTCCATCTACTCCGGCAGTCTCGTACCGATCGTTTCCTCCTTCAAGGGCCAGGTTCTGGGCTTCGATCGCGATGAGACCGCCAAAGGATGGGATGTTTTCCGCGCGCTCATTCCCGGCAGCGCGCTCGACGAACTGGCACGCTCGCTGCGCTCCGCTACACAGGGCATCGGTACATTTTCGAAGAACTTCGATCATTTCGAAGAACTTTATGGGAAAGAGGCCGATGCCATCATCAGCGCCCACGCAAGTTAAATACCGGGATGTGTCGAGATTCGCGATCATGACGAGGCGAAAACGGTGGTTTTCGAGAAGCGGAGCGGAGCGTACTTATAGTACGTGAGCACCGTATCGCAGAAAAATGCCGTTTGCAGACCGTCATGGCGTGAATATCGACACATCCTAATCCCTACGTGTTAATTCCGGTCTAGGGCCCAATGTGATACGTTCCCCCGCCGCTCATGGATGCTGAGACGGGGGACGTTCGGTGAACCTTTTTTGCGTTGCATTTATCGGGGGAATGCTGGGGGTCTCGTCCGCGCTGGCGGGGCCGCTGCATGACGCTGCCAAAAATGGCGATGTCGCAACCGTTAAACAATTGCTGGATCAGGGTGCCGACATCGCGCAACCGGATGACGCCGGCGAGCCGGTTCTCCTCATCGCCTCGCTGGCAGGAAAGCCGGACGTGGTGGCGCTTCTGCTCGAACGCGGCTCGAACATCGAAATTCGCAACAAAGGCGGGCTGACGGCTTTGCACGCTGCTGCCTATGGTGGAAATCTCGATACGGTAAAGTTGCTGGTTGAGAAAGGTGCGGCGGTCAATGACGAAAAGAACTTCTATCACATGACACCTCTGCACGCTGCTGCCGAGGAAGGTCACGCCGATGTGGTCGCATTTCTATTGGCCAACAAGGCTGAAGTCGAACCAAAAGAACGCAACGGTTATACGCCACTCACCCAGGCTGGATGGCGGGAACATTGGGATGCGGCTGCCCTGCTTATGAAGGCGGGCGCTGAATGCCAGAAGGCCGATCTGGTCGGCCAATGGCTTTTTACCGAGTGCACCAAGCGCAAATGACGGCTGGTCGCCCGTAACGCCGCACCGGAACCAAGGGAGAAACTGAAATGCTGGAACACCGCTTGAAACGCAAGTTTCAAATTGCTGCATCTATGGCTGCGGCCGCAATGCTGCTCTCGTTCACGCCACCTGCCGGGGCCGAAGAACTCGTCAACACCGGCTATTTCGGCGACGTGGCAATCAAGGGCTATGACCCGGTTGCCTACTTCACGCAGAACCAGGCCGTCCAGGGATCCGACAAATACTCACATCGCTGGCTCGGCGCGACATGGCATTTCGCCAGCGCAGAAAATCGCGATCTCTTCATCGCAGATCCAGCCAAGTACGCGCCGCAATATGGCGGCTATTGCGCAGACGGCGTTTCGTTCGGGACTGTCACGACCAATGTCGACCCCAAAGCCTGGCGGATCATCGAAGGCAAGCTCTACATAAGCTATGATCCGGGTGCCGCGGATGGGTTTGAAAAGAACCCGACCAAGCTCACCGACTCGCGCAAGCACTGGTCCGATGTGGAGAACACGCTCGTTGCGGAGAAGTTGCAGACGGATTGGCAGAAGGCACCGGCCAACTGACAGATACCTCAAGGAGCGATAGAAAAATACATCAATGCGCGCGGCGTGACGTGAACATATTTCGCGTCGCGGGGCTCCGGCGCCGTGTTGCGGTAAACATAGCCGCATACCATCCGGTCCAGGAAATACCCCCCGAACCGCTCGCATAGGCGATTGCCGCGAACTTCGATGAAGCCGGTTATATTCGTATTGGCGCTGCGGTATGCGGTGTTGCCTGCCGTGTCGAAATACTGGATGAACTCGGTGCCGTTCTTGTGCTTGCCCGTCCAGGTCTTGTCGTTGACCATCGCCCTCAATTCCGCCTCACCGATCTGGTCGGCTGGATTTGCTTCAAAGCCGAACGGCCACTCGGGCACCCCGGCAGCCCGTAGCCCGTCCAGATGATGGCGCAGATCGTCTTCCCGCCAATAGTCGTAGAGATAGCCGTAATAGGTCAGATTGGTGTCTGGAAACAGTTCCAGCAACTTTCCCGTTTCCCGGGATGCAAGTGTCTGGTCGCCGCGATCCACATAGGCAGCAGCAAGATATTCACGTGCTGGCTCCGCTTTGGGAAGAGCATCGCGCGCGGTCTCCATCAGGGGAACCGCCCGTTCGCTGTCGCGCGCGGTGTAAAAAACAATGCCGGCAAGCAACTGAAGGCTTGGTGGCGGCGTGGGATCGAGCCGCAACGCCTTTTCCATCTCGGTCACCGCCTGCGTGTGGCTGCCGGTCTGTGCCAGGATAAGGGCAAGATTGCCGACAATCTCCGCGTCGTTCGGCTGTGCCGCAACCGCCCTGTTGGCGGAATCCCTCGCTTCAACTTCGCGCCCATCGACCAGTTGAAGAAGCGCAAGCACCGTATGGGCACGAGCGTTGTTTGGGTCCAGCTTCAGGGCCTGACCGGCCGCGTCATAGGCAATCTTTCGTGCCACTGCTGCGGACCAGAGATAGTTGTAGTCGTTGCGCCAGACATCCACAGCCACGCGGGCGATCCCGGCATGGGCATTGGCAAAACTCGGATCGAGATCGAGTGCCTTCTGGTAGTATGACAATGTTCGCCGGTAAGTCTCTACGTCGCTGTAATAAAAACCTTCCTGTTCCGCGCGAAGATAGTAGTCATAGGCCTCGAGGTTCTCAGTCGGTATTCGCGCCAGCTGGTCACGCTCGCCTTCGCTTAGCTTGACTTCCAGCGCAGAAATGATCTTGCCGATGACATCGTCCTGAACTGCAAAAAGGTCGGCATATTGGCGGTCGTAGCGCTCGGCCCACAAGGAAAGACCGGTAAGCGCATCGATCAGCTTGACGTTGATCCGCAGTCGGGAATCTGCGCGCTGCAATGTCCCCTCGAGAACATAATGGACGCCGAGCTCCGCGGCCACATCCTGGATCTTTCCGGCCGTATTCTGGATGGCGAACACCGAATGCCGTGCGATCACGAACAGGCCGGAGACCTTTGAGAGCTCGGTGATGAGATCGTCTGTCAATCCCGCCGCAAGGTGGTCATGATCCGTGTCGCCGCTCACATTGATGAAAGGCAGCACCGCCACAGAAGGCTTGTCCGGCAGCGGATAGGCAAACCGCTCGACAAGGGACGCAGGCTGGAACAACTGCGCAGGTTTCCACCACAGCAACCCTGCGCCGAGCACCATCAAAACAAGGACTGCGACGACCGGCACGCGCCATCGGCGCAAGCGTCTGCGTGCGCCGACTGTCTTGCCCGCTCCGGCAGGGTCGAGCACGACGCGATATATCCGGATCGGCTCGGCGATGTTTTTGACCACCTGCTCGCCAAGCGAAACATAGCCAATCGGGAGCTTCGATTTCACCTGATCATAGGTCGTTCCGGAAATCGCAATGCCGCCAGGTTCCGCGAGCGTCTGTATCCGGTCGGCGATATTGACGCCGTCGCCGTGAATATCCTCGCCCTCGACCATGATGTCCCCGAGATTGACACCAATGCGAAAAACCAGGCGCTTTTCCTTTGGAGCGGCAGCATTGCGCTCAGCCTTTTCGCGCTGCACCTCGACAGCACAACGCAATGCAGCGACCACGCTCTGGAACTCGACCAGCAGGCCGTCCCCCATGGTCTTGACCAGCCGTCCACCATGCTCGGCGATCTTCGGCTCGAAGACTTCGCAGAGGTCAGCCTGAAAACGGGCGCGCGTTCCCTCCTCGTCGATCTGGCTCAAATGGCTGTAACCGACGACATCAGCGATCAGAACGGCTGCAAGACGGCGCTCCATGCCCCGGGCCCCTTTGAACAATTCCAGCGATTTTCCGTCCGGAATTGCGTAAAAAACAAGGAGCACAACGGCTCCCGCCATATCTTATAGCAGGTTAACTGGCGATACCATTGCGGAGGCAGGTGTCGATACTCAGTCCCTCAGGAAATCGGTGTCATTGCGCTCAAGATAACCTTCCGGCACAGGCTGCGCGGCGTAATTGAGCTTCAATTCATCTCCCGCCGCGATCGCCCGAATAGCGCTGATCGTCCGGTAGTCCGCCCCGATCTCCAGGTTCGGATCAAAGCTGTGATTGATGAAACCGTAGCTCGTACGCAATGGACGCACCAGCAGCATCTCGCCCGGCAGGGCGTTCCATTCCATTTCGGTCAGTAGCACGGGATAACGATTCGCTTCGACCACTTGCCCGTCGAGCACGCAAAGCACCTCATCCTTCGCCCATGCCCGGTACGTGTGCAGCCCTCGCCCCTGCGTTTTGCTTGGCGCAAGATAGGTGTCCGGAATGGTCTCGATCAGCGCCTCACCGTTGAGGAAAATCCCGGCGCAGGTGTCGATGGTGGCTTTGATCATCATCATCTCACCCCTCCATCATCTCGCGCAGCACCATGCGCTTGAAATGCTCGACCAGCGCGTCGCCCTCCTTGCGCTCAACCGAGATCGCAAGCCGCATCGTCGCCTCGCCGAGCTGCATGATCAGAAAGCTCGACGCCTCCAGTTCATCGCGGTCCGCCTTGGGATCGACCCGCGCTCGCGCCGCCGCCAGCACCGCGCCGTTGATACGGCTGTCGGCAAGATCGATATCGCGCAGCGCTTTGTCCGCCTGCGTCCCCGACCAGATGTCGCGCATCACCGGTTCGGCGAGGAACATCGCGTAATAGACATCGATCAATTCGCCGAACGCCCGCCGCAAGTCTTCCCTGCCCTGCACATCCTGCAGGCCTTCCGCGATACATTGCTGGCCAAGCACATTGTAGCGCTCGGCCAGCGTGCGGATGATCGCGCCCTTGTCGGGAAAGTACTGGTAGAGCGAACCGATCGAAATCCCCGCCATCTCCGCCACGTCGCTCATGCGCATGGCATCGCTTCCGCTCTTCTCGATCAGCGTCGAGGCGCAGCTCAATATCCGCTCTACCCGCTCCCGACTGCGTTTTTGCGTCGGCTCGCGCCGGACGCTCTCGATGGGTCCAATCTCATTCATGAGCATTCCTCACATTTCACTTGACTCCTATAATATGAGGATTTATCACATTTGCAAATATGAGAGTCACTCATGTTTAAGAGGAGATGAAAATGACCACCTTCCGCACCTCGAAATTCCCTGTTCTGCTCATTGGCGGCACCGGCAAGACCGGTCGCCGCGTCGCCGAGCGCCTGACCGCGCGGGGCGTCCCCGTGCGTGTCGGCTCGCGCAGTGCCAGCCCCGCTTTCGATTGGGAGAATCGCGAAACCTGGGCAGCCGCGCTCGAATGCGTCTCGGCCGCCTACATCACCTATTATCCCGACCTCGCCGCCCCGGGCGCCGCCGAAGCCGTAGGCGATCTCGCCCGCCTCGCTATCGCCAAGGGTGTCAAGCGTCTCGTCCTCCTCTCCGGCCGGGGCGAGCCCGAGGCCCAGCGCGCGGAAGCGATGCTGCAAGCCTCCGGCGCCGATTGGACCATTGTCCGCGCCAGCTGGTTCATGCAGAATTTCAGCGAAAGCATGCTGCTCGGCTCGATCCTCGCCGGCGAGATGGCGCTGCCGGTCAGCACAGTGCGCGAACCCTTCATCCATGCCGATGATATCGCCGATATCGTCACCGCCGCGCTCACCGATGACCGCCACATCGGCCGGCTTTATGAGGTCACCGGCCCGCGCGCCTTGACCTTCGCCGAAGCCACGGCCGAGATTGCCAAGGCCACCGGGCGCCCTATAAATTACGCCACCATCAGCCCGGAGGAATTCATGCAAGGTCTCGAACAGGAACAGGTGCCCGCCGATATCGCCGCGCTCGTCAACGAGCTCTTCACCGTGGTGCTCGACGGGCGCAACGAATATTTGACCGACGGCGTCCAGCAGGCGCTCGGCCGCGCTCCCCGCGATTTCACCGCCTACGCCCGCGAAGCCATGGCGATCGGCATCTGGGAAGGCGCGCAATGATCGCTCTTATCCCGCTTCTCACCCTCATTGCCGCGCTTGGCAGCGGCTTGATGGCCGGCCTGTTCTTTGCCTTCTCCAGCTTCATCATGATCGCGCTGGCGAAGCTGCCGCCCGAACAAGGCATCGCCGCCATGAATTCGATCAACGTGACGATCCTCAATGCCACGTTCGGCCTCGCCTTCTTCGGCACGGCGCTGCTATGCCTCGGCCTCGGCATCGCCAGCATCCTGCGCTGGGGGGAACCCGGCTCCGCATGGCTGCTCACCGGCAGCCTACTCTACCTTGCCGGCGTCATCGTCGTCACCATGGCGTTCAACGTCCCGCTCAACGATGCGCTCGCCGCCGTCTCGGGAACGAGTCCGGAGGGCGCCGCCCTGTGGACCCGCTATCTTGCCGAGTGGCTGCCCTGGAACCATCTCCGCACCTTCACCAATATCGGCGCGCTCATTGCCTTCATCCTCGCCTATGGCAGGCAGGTCGCCGCCACGTGAACCGCGGCGCCTCGCCGCCTTGTGCAAAGCCCGTTCCTGATGCACACTCCGGCGCTAAAATGCCAAGGAGCACACCATGTACCAGCCGCCGCATTTCCGCGAGGAGAGGCTCGAAATCCAGCACGCGCTCATCAGGGCGCATCCGCTCGGCCTGTTGATCAACAGCGGCGAAGACGGCCCGAACGCCAATGCCATTCCCTTCCTGCTCGATGCAGGGGCCTCGCCGAAGGGCACGCTCTTCGCCCATGTGGCCCGCGCCAATCCGCAATGGCGCCAGCTCGCGAATGACGGACGCGTGCTCATCGTCTTTCAGGGGCCGCAGACTTATGTGACGCCATCCTGGTATGCGACCAAGCAGGAAACCGGCAAGGTCGTACCCACATGGAACTATGCCATCGTACAAGTGCGCGGCACGGCAAAGATCATCGAGGATCGCGACTGGCTGCGGACCCATGTCTCAGCCCTCACCGCCCGCAACGAAGCGCCCCGCGTTGCGCCATGGGCGGTGGATGACGCCCCGGAAACCTATATCGACTCACAGCTGAAAGGGATCGTCGGCATCGAGATTGAAATCGCCGCGATCGAGGGCAAGTGGAAGGTCAGCCAGAACCGCCCGGAGAACGACCGCACCGGCGTCGCGGACGGGCTCGAAGCCGATCAGCACACGACGGAAGCACGGGCCATGGCCGAGTTGGTCCGGGCTGGCGGGACGAAGTCGTAATCCATCTACTACTGACGCAGCGATTTAAACGCCGCCCGAAGCTCTGTGCTGAAAAGCTCCGGCTGTTCCCACGCGGCGAAGTGCCCGCCCTTGTCGACCTCGTGGAAGTAGATCAGGTTGCGATAGGCGCGCCGGGCCCATGTCTCCGGAGCACGATAGTTTTCGAAAGGAAATACCGTGATCGCCACCGGCAGCGATATGTCCGACGTCATCTCGCCGGCCGATAATGCGGGGCTGCGTCCACTGCCATATTCCCAGTAGAGCCGGCCGGAGGAGGTCGCGCTGTTCGTCAGCCAATACAGCGTGACGTCGTCCAGCACTTCGTCGACAGATTTTTCGGGATCGTCGTTGCTGTATGTCCATCTGGAAAAGCCCGGATGCCCCAGCATCCATGCCGCTAGGCCGGCTGGCGAGTCCGTTATGGCATAGCCGATCGTCTGCGGCCGCGTGCCCATCATCGTCGCATAGGACCTGTTCCCCATTTTGCCGGCCGCGGCGAGCACGTCGAACGTCTCGCGTTCCTTCTCGGTCAATCCTTCAGGTGCAGGCCCGCCGACGGCAAGCACTGCCGCAATCTCTGGCGGTACGATCGCCGGCAAGTTGATGTGGATGCCGAGCAGACCTTCCGGGGCCTGGCGCGCCATCGCGCTGGATACTGGTGAACCCCAGTCGCCACCCTGGGCGACATAGCGCGTGTAGCCGAGGCGCTTCATTAGCTCTGCCCAGATCTTGGCGGTGCGGTCGGGCCCCCATCCAGTGTCCGTCGGCTTGCCGGAAAAACCATAGCCTGGCATCGACGGGATGATCACATCGAACGCGTCCTCCGGCTTTCCGCCATGGGCGGTCGGATTCGTGAGGGGATCGATGATCTTGAGCTGCTCGAACACCGATCCCGGCCAGCCATGGGTGATGATCACAGGCAAGGCATTCGGATGCTTCGAGCGGACGTGGATGAAGTAAATATCGATCCCGTCGATTCTGGTGGTGAACTGCGGCAGGGTATTTACCCTCGCCTCGATCTTCCGCCAGTCGTAGTCGCTGCCCCAATACTCGACTAGCGGCTTGAGCTTCGCGAGCTGTATGCCCTGGGATTGATCGGTCACCGTCTCCGGGTCGGGCCAGCGCGTCTCCTGGATCCGGCGTTTGAGCTGGGTGAGTTCCTCTTCCGGCACATGGATAGTGAACGACTTTATCGATGTATCTTCGGCTGCCTGCGCATTTGCCTCGAGCACTGGCGGCGCACCGCCGACGGCGATAACCAAGAACCAAAGCGTGACTGCAGCAAGCGTCTTGATAAGTCTTGTCATCTCCATTCCCTCCCTTTTGATCGGTGAACTACTCGGGATAAGACTCGACAGCCTCCGGCGGCGCCTTCTGGTACAGGATAAATGCCAGGGGATTGCCGGCTTCGGACGTTACATCGCTGCGCAGGCCCGCCACCTCTCCAGCCACGCCGCTGGTGTACTCCGCAACCACCTCGCCGAAGCTGTTGCGCTGGATAGATATCTTCTGTCCGGCTTCGACCTTGTCGTTGAGCTTGACCAGATGCTCGACGAACCCGCCCTCCGTTGCCAGAATCGGGAATGCGCTGTTGCCGACAAAGACACCCGCATCCCTACCGGTGCGTCCCATCGGGCCGGCAAGGATGCCAAGATGCTTGAGAACGTTCATCGTGCCTTCGACGAACTGGGCGATCATTTCGAGGTCGAGGACACGCGCAGCGCCGACCTCCGGGCAAAAGGACGGGATGCCCGCATCGATGAACGCATTATGCAGGACGCCGGGATAAGTGTGATTGTCGAAAATCTGCCCGACGGGATAAAGATCCACGATCGCCTTGATCTCGGGCACATCCATGCTGGCAATATTGAATGCGGAGACCTCGAAACCGGTTGTCCCGGTGTGGAAGTCGATCGCGACATCGGCGTTGGGCCGGAGAAGCCGGTTGAACAGCAGCCCGGCGTGCCGGCTGGTCGGGGTGAGACCGTTCTCGTTTCCGGGCCACACCCGGTTCATATCGACGAGATCGGGGCCTCTGCCTGAATTCGGCCATCGCCGCTGCATGGCCTCGATGGCCGGGCCGGACACGTCCGTGACCCCCATCACCGTGCCGGACATCTCGCCCGGGTCGAGCTGGTTCAATACGGTCTGGACCGTATGGACCGAACTCATCTCGTCGCCATGAACGCCGCTGACCAGCACGACGCGCTTGCCCGGCTTTGCCCCCTTGGCGACAATCACAGACGCATACCGCTGCTGGCCCGTGGGCATCTGCACACCCTGAAAATACAGGAAATGCTTCTTGCCGGGCTCGAGGTCGTTGACGTCGAGCGTACTGACGACTTTTTTCCCCTGTACCACATCACCGGTATAGACGGTTGCCTGCGGCGCAGCTGGTGCAGCTGTGTCCTGGGCATTCGCAGCGCCAGCGCTGACAGCAAGGGCAGCCGACACGCCGACTGTGGCAATGGATGCGATCATGAAGTCGCGGCGGTCGAGACCATCTTTAGACTTGTCCGACATGATGGAGGTCCTTTGTGAGAGCTGGATTGGAAAGGAACGGCATGCACATCGGTCACAAAAATCCCGGCGACACGCCCCAACGTTTTCATGCACATCCTCGACCGGGGCACAGACGCTACACCAAGCCGTGACCGCTTCTCGTAGCGCTCATCCTCGCCGGTTCAGCTGCAAGGCATGACAATCGGGACGCCCGGAAAAATGCTTGAAACAATTGAACCCGCGTCCGGAGGAAACGGCAAGTACGTAACAGTTAAGTTGCGGTGGCTATGATAGGATCGACGGCAAATCGAAGGTCAGCCATAAGTGCCCGGACGAAACAGGGATCAGAACTTCACCTTGAAGCCGGTCGTTCCATTGACGCTGTAACTGTCGGCAAAGTTGCTGAGGCTGGTATTCAAAGACACCTCGCCATAGAGCGCGTATTTGTCATCGGCCCAGCTATACGACCCGCCAGCGCCGACGCCGCCCCAGGTACGATCGCTCTCATTGGCGAAATTGACACCGGCAAGGTCGACCTCCGAACCATCGAGGAATTCGTGATAGAGGTTGGCGAGCCCGTAGACATTGCTGCGGGCCATCCTGCCCGAGCTGTCCTGCCAAGCATTCTGGTAGTCGGCGGAGACGCCAAGGCGTCCCTTCAGGCTGTCGCTCCTGTCCAGCGAAACGGCCGCGCCGAATGAATCGGTGAAGTCGTCGAAATCGACATTGGAATAGGCCAGTTGCGCTTGCGGCGTGATCGACCAGTTCTCGTCGACGACGATCCGCTTGCCGGTTTCGAGGCTCAACGCGTAGCCGAAACCGTCATTGCCATTGGTCAGGCTCTGGCCGAGCGTGTCGGAGGTAATGTCGCTATCGTACCAGTTGAGTTGTGTCTGCCCGTCGACATAGAAGCCGTTCTGGGCAAGCCAGGTCAGCGTGCCGCCAAAACCGTAGCCGTCGGTGTCGATGGAACCCTTGCCGAACAGGGACGAAACGTCGGTTGAAATCTCGCCATACTGGAACGTCACGCCGCCCATCAGCGTACCGGACTGGTTTTCGTAAAGCTTGCCGTCAAGTCCCGACTGCAACCGCCAGGTGTTGTAATCATATTCCGCCTGCGTGGTCGAGGTATCAGGATCAACCCGCGAATGCGCGCCATCGATGCGTGCCCATATGGCTCCGGCATCAATGGTTGCCGTGCCGCCTTCGGAAGGCAACGGTGCTGCCTCCGGCGTTCCCGGTCCATCGCCTTCGGCAATCACCGCGCTGCCTGCGCCCGCCCAATAGCGGTTGCCGATGCGCTGCTGCATCGAGCCAACGCCATTGAGCACCTGCAGGCTCTGGGCATAGGCCTCGTAAAGCGGCGCCCCCGGCTGATAGAGCGGGCCGGTCGCTGGCGGTGGCGTCGTCGGCTGCGTGGTCGGGGGCGTCGTTGGCGGTGTGGTCGGGGGCGTCGTTGGAGGGGTTGTCGGCGCCAGCTCGGACCGCAGATACCAGTCGCCATCGCCAGGGGTGCTCACCCCGTTCTTGTTCAACGTATAGCCATAGGCACCTGCGACGACCGCTTGCTGCCCGGAGATCACATAGTCACCGAGCAGCGAAAAGGCGCCGCCCGACGCACCGCCCACGTCAATGATCTTGATGCCCTCGACCGTCTGGCCGCCCACGTTATCGGGATCGAGATTAACGACCTTGACGTTGGTCGTGCCTGCGGTGTCGCCGGTCACGACGAGACGGTCTGTCGGCGACGCGTCGCCGCGGAGCTCGGACTCGATCACCAGCGTGCCGCCATTGCCCGTGTAGTTGCCATTGACCGTCAGTGTGCCGATCGAGTTGCCGGGCGCAATCGTTCCGTCGCTCGTCGTTGTGCCGACCTCGCCAGTGCCTTGCAGCCGCCCGCCCGTCTGCACATTCACCGTCCCGCCAAGGATTCCGTTCACCGACAGCGTGCCCGCCTTGATCGTGGTGCTGCCTGCGAAGGCGGAATTGTCGGCGGTCATAATAGTCGTGCCAGTGCCGATCTGGCTGATCGTGCCAGTGCCCAGAACAAGATTGTCGAAGCTGAAAATGTCGGAGCGGTTGAAGGCGAGCGTGCCGGCACTCGCGGTGGTGATATCGCCTATGACACTGCCGCTGGTGCCGCCATTGCCGAGTTGCAGGGTGCCGTCCTGAATATTCCAGTTCGTGGTGGCCGTGCCCGTGCCGGTCAACGCCCAGGTGCTGGTGCCGGTCTTTTCGAATGAGTTGAAGTTTAGGTATTGCAGCCCGATTGCCGAAACGTCGAAGGTGTCGTTTGCCGTGCCACCGAGGCGCAATGTGTCAGTGGTTGAAGTCGCGTTGGCGAGGACATTGTCTTCGATCACCGATCCGGCCTGCAGCTCCAGGGTCAGGTCGGTCGTCGCCGCACCGGATACCTGGATCGCCGTCGTTCCACCGCTGCCGGCGCGGATCGTTCCGCTGTTCGTCAGTTGCAGACCGCCGGTCAGCGAATTAATGCCAGCGGCCCGATCCCCGCCCTCGATCATGCCGGAATTGACGATCGTTTGGCGTTTTCCTTGCGCTTGTATGCCCACGCCGCCTGGACTGACGCCGGTGTCATCGTTACCGCCCCGGATAGTACCCGTATTGGTGAGTGTACTGGCGACCGTCGAAGGACCGGCGATCATAAAGACGCCAACACCACCGGATACTCCTTGACCTTCCCCGCCTTGCATAAGACCATTGTTGACCAGCGTGGAGCCATCGGCGACCTGCGCGCCGAGTCCTCCAGAAGTAGCAGCCCCCGAACCGCCGCCGCGAATTGTACCGTTGTTGACCAGCGTTGCTCCATCATTAATATGCGTTCCTGTACCGGAGAGGCTGCTGCCACCACCATCGCCCCCGGTAATGGATGCGTTGTTGATGACGACTGCCTGGGTCTGAACGCTAAGGCCGATTTGCCCAGGAGTACCGGCCGCCCCTTGGAACGAACCAACGAGCGTCACGTTCGCACCCAGCCCGCTGAAGCGCATTGGCCTGCTCGTGAAACCCTGCGTGTCGATGGTCATGGGCTTGGTCGCCAATGGCAGCGCTGACGTTCCGATACTGAACGCAGCAGTCAGCCGAATCACGGCGCTCGGATCCCCATCTGCATTCGCGGTTGTGATGGCGTTGCGCAGTTGCGTCTCATTGCTGACCAGATAGGTGGCAGCCGATGCCGGTGATGGCAGCAGGCAACCTGTGGCCAGTGCGACCGAGCAGGCCCCCGCCAGCAGCTTTTCCTTGCTGGTGACGAGAATTCCAAAAGCACTGCCGTTCATGATCGCCCCGCGTGATCTGCCCCAAAAGTAGTCCAAAAGCACTACACGCGATTCGAACGCATCCGCAACCGCCGGTTGCGATCACAGAATAGTGTGATTAATTGTTTCTTCTTTTGTTGCTGTGCAGCAACAAACACTTGTCTCTTTGCGGTACAGGCGCCTTTCAACAAGGCTTTACTCGCCGGCAAGACGACACAAGCCGCATGGCGATCGAAGCCGAGGTTTTACGCAGTCTCCAAGAACGATCGCACGATCAATCCCGATCTCGAACGCTTCATGGCAAAACGCATGGGCGCGAAGACGATCGAGCTTGAATCCAGCCACGTTTCCATGATCTCGCAACCGGAGGCCGTGGCAGCACTCATCCTCGAAGCGGCAGGCATGAGCTCGAAGGGCTGATCAGCTGCCGCACGCTCAGATGAGTCCCCGGTAGCCTTTCCGGCAAAACTCCGTACATTGCTCCCCGGGGAGTACCATCGGTTGTATCGGTCCGCTGGGTCTGCGCCCTTTCGATGCGCGCGATCAGAGGCCGAACCAAACCGTCTGGCGGGGAGACACGCATGGTGTTGGGGATTTTTATCGGGTCCATATTCGTCGGCGGAACGATTGCGCTGACCCTCGCCTGCTATTTCCTCATGCGGTGGATGAGTGGCAATGAGCACGAGAACCATGAAAGGGACCTGGCAAGTTCGGTCGTCTTCCGTGTCTCCGCCCTGCACGGGCTGATCCTGGCACTGGTTTTTGCGCAGGAGATGTTCAGCTACCAGCAACTCAGGCTTCAGACCGCCACCGAGGCCAATGCCATCGCCGACATCTATTTCGATGCCGGGCGCTATGGCGACTCCGAGAAGGTGAATATCCAGAAGGAGCTTTCCGAATATATCCGCGTCGTCATCGACAAGGAATGGCCGGGACTTGGCAAGAATAACCGGCTTTCACCGGAAGCCTGGACACAGTGGGATGAAGCCTATCGCGCTATCCTCGATCTGGTGCCGGCAAATCCGCGCCAGCAAAGCCTGCGCGGTCACATGCTCGACCGGATCTATCTCGTCTCGGAAAGCCGCACCAAGCGCGAGAGCACCGTTGCCGATTCCCTCAGCGGCATATTCTGGTTCGCCGCCATTTCCGGGGTGATCTTCATCGCCGTCGCCTATTATTCCTATCCGCCAACGCGCCGCAATGTCATCCTGATCTCGCTTTTCGGCGCCTATACCGGCGTAATCCTGTTTCTCATCTATGCCTTCTCCAACCCCTACACCCAGCCGGCGGAACTGAGCCCCGGCCCGTTCCTGCGGCTGCAAGAACAGATCGCCGCCTTGCCGCCGCCGGCGGATTAAGCCCGCGCTGCATCGCGTATGATTTCAGTGTCGGATGCCGCGGCTCTGGTCGCGCGCGCTGTTGCTGCTGCGAAGCGTGCAATCATAGTAGCCGGCTGCGCAGGACCGTGCGGGGTTCATGAAATAATTCTCCACGCGCTGCCAGCTATTGCGCGTGCTCGTGCTATTGCAGCCGGCAAGCATGGACAAAGCCACAAGGGCGGCAGCCAGTTTCACAATATCCATATCTGTCTCCTCTTGTGCGTTCGGATTTGCACCCGCTTTAGCATGGCGGCTGCGCTTTGACATCCGCATTTGCCGTGTATCTGCCATCCACTGACCTCCCTCATGGTGAGCTTGTCGAACCACGCAAAATGGTTGTGCGTGGTTCGACAAGCTCACCATGAGGGAGGAAGGAGCATTCCACTAGGGAGGCGCATTGCACGCGAAGCAACTACGGCCCTCAAAAATCCTCGGCTTCCGGTATCCGCCCGAATGCGATCTTGGAGCCGATATAATTGCCCGGGCCGCTGTTCGGGCCAAGGTTGAGCGCCTTAGACCCATGCCGCCCGCGTATCTTGTCGAGCACGTCCGACACGCGTTCCCACTGGCCGCGCTGCTTTACACTTGCGCCGGTGTCAAAGAGGTCGCGGCTTGCCTCCTCCTCGGCCGACAGATCATGCAGCACCACCGTGACCGAGCTGATATTGCGCATCTCACCCGCTGCAATCATTTTCGCGTGCAAATCATTGAGACAATTCAGGAAAGTATGATCGTCGCGCGCCGGGCGGAACTGGCCCTCCAGCGTCACACGGCTGTCGCGCCTGACGCCGACCGTATAGCTCATCGCCCCGGCGCGGTAATGCGAGCGGCGCAGGCGGCGCGCGGCGCTCAGGCTCAGCAGCCTTGCGCATTGCAGCACCTTTTCCGGCGCGCGCCAGTCCGGCGGCAGGTTGCGGCCATGGCCGAACATGCGCTTGATCGTCTCCGGCTTTTCCACCGCATAGCCATGCAGCGCGGCAACGAAGCGCTCGCCTTCGACGCTGTTCCAGATCGCGCGCGCATGCTTGGGCGCGAGGTCCCACAGGCCCCTTATGTCGCTGACGCCTGCCTCGCCGAGGCGCGCCGTCATGCCTTTGGAGATGCCCGGCAGGTCGCGCAATTCCAGGTCGAACAGGCGGCCCGGCAGATCGTCATGGTTGAGCAACACGAAGCCATCGGGCTTGTCCATTTCCGCCGCGATCTTGGCCAGAAGCTCGTTGACGGAAATGCCGATCGAACAGGTGAGGACCGGGCCGATCTCATCATGCAAGGCGCGCTTGATTCGCGCGGCCAGACCCGACGCGTCACGGGCTTCCGATTGCAACAGGTTGCAGGCGACCTCGTCGATGGAGCGGACGGCGGCGATCGGCACGCAGCGCTCTATCGTCTCGAGGATGCGATTATGCAACTTTACGTATATGTCCGGTCGTGCCTCGATGAAGACGATATCCGGACATTTCTGCTTCGCCTCGGCAACGCTCGTCCCCGTCTTGATGCCGAATGGCTTCGCCTGGCGGCTGGCGGCGATGACGCTCGTATGAGGCGAGTCCAGTGGCACCACTGCAACCGGGCGTCCTTGCAGTGCCGGATTGAGCTGTTGCTCGGCGCTGGCAAAGAAGCTGTCGAAATCCAGATAAAGTTTTTCGGTATGGGTCGGTTTACGCATGGTCACAAGTTCTCAGCTGAGAACAAAACTAGAACATGGATCGCAAAAGAATGGAACAGGAATCTGCAAAAAATGAGGATAAGTTTCGCCGATTCTCATGCAAGAATCGTCGATTCTCACGCAAGAATAATTGGAACTCACACAAGAATTTCAGGATCTCACACGGCTCTTGCGGCGTCGAGGATACGAAATTGCGTCGTGGTCGAGCCGTTCCAGTGATTGAGCGCAAGGTTCCCCGCCACATGCAGCGACTGACCTAACTCCTTGAAAAGGAAGTCTCCGAGCGCACTTCCAACCGCCCGAAACGCGATCGCATTGATGCGTTTGCCGTCCGCACCCTCCAGCGTTGCCTTGACATGGCTCGTGCCGACCGTCCTCGCATCGACCAGCCTGTGATGTGGCAAAACCAGCACTGGCTGAGGGTGTCCGGAACCGAAGGGACCCGCCCTTTCCATGGTTTCGTAGAGCGGCACAGTCGCCCCGGCGGCGCTCAGCGCGCCATCGATGGCAAGCGACGCGTTGCCGCGCAGGTTACCGACCATTTCACTGGCGCTTTCCTCGAAAAACGCCCGTAAAGCCGCCATTTTACTGCGTTCCACGGTGATTCCGGCCGCCATCGCATGACCACCGCCCTTGACCAGAAGCCCCTGTTCGACGGCGTTTCGCACCAGTTTTCCGAGGTCGAAACCGTTGATCGAACGGCCCGAACCGCTCCCCGTACCGTTGGCGTTGAATGCGATCGCGAAGGCCGGTCGCCGCGTCCGCTCCTTCAGCCGCGCCGCGATCAGCCCGACGATGCCGGGGTGCCAATCATTGCTGGCGGTAACCAGAACCGCCGGGCCGGACCCCGCGGAGAGCTCGACCATCGCCTCGGCCTCCGCCTGTTCCAGCATGATGGTTTCCATGGCCTGGCGTTCCTGGTTCAGGCGGTCGAGTTCCTCGGCGATACGCATCGCTTCATTGGGATCGTCGAGCGTCAGCAGCCTTGCACCGAGCCCCGCATCGCCGATCCTCCCGCCTGCATTTATGCGGGGGCCCACTAAGTACGCGAAATGAAAGGCATTTAATGGCTCGCCAATGCGCGACACCCGTGCCAGCGCGGCGAGGCCGGCGTTCTGCTGCGCCCGCGCAACGAGTATACCTTTGACCACGAAAGCGCGGTTTAGGTCTTTTAGCGGCACCACATCGCACACGGTGGCAAGCGCCACGAGGTCGAGCAGTGACAGGAGGTCCGGGCCGAGAATGCCCAGGTTGACGTGCTGCTCGCGCAGCACCCGCGACGTCTGCACCAGTGTCAGGAAGACCACCCCGGCGGCGCAAAGATGCCCCTGCCCCGACAGTTCATCCTCGCGATTGGGATTGACCACCGCATGCGCCGCAGCCGGCAGTTCGCCGCCGACCTGATGGTGATCGAGCACCACCACATCCGCGCCAGCGTCCTTGGCCGCCGCGATCGCCGCCGCACTGTTGGTGCCGCAATCCACAGTGAGGATCAGCGACGCCTGCTGCGCCAGTTCCTGCATGGCGGCAGCATTGGGGCCATAACCTTCGAAAATCCGGTCCGGGATGTAGATTCGATTGGCAATGCCATAATGGGTGAGAAAACGCGACAGGATCGCCGAAGAGCAGGCGCCATCCACGTCATAGTCGCCAAAAATCGCGACCTTCTCGCGGGCTGCGATCGCTCTGGCAATGCGCTCGGCAGCCTTGGTCATGTCGGTCAGCGAAGCAGGATCAGGCATGAGGCTCTTGACAGACGGCTCCATGAAGGCGACCGCCTCGTCCAGCCCAACACCCCGCCCTGCCAAAACCCGCGTCACCAAGTCCGGAAAACCGTGGTTTTGCGCCATCGCCAGCGCGACATTGGCTTCGCGTTGCCCCAGCCGGTCGATCCATTTCAGACCGGTTGCCGATTGTTCAACACCGAGGAAAAGCCGTTCAGGAACCATCACTCCGGTTAATCACTCGGCGGCATTGAATGCAATGCTTCGAAAGACCTATCCAACGGCTTTTGCCCGTACTTGCTCAGTTCCCAGGCGGCAGCGCGAGGGAACTCACGGTGGATGCGACAGACGACGCGAAGTCCGTAAGCTGGCGGTCAACGAGTTCCTTGGAACTCAGCCTGTAGTTGATGACAGGTTGGATAAGCAGATAACGGCCAAGAACGCCCGTAGCGCAGACCAAAAAATCATCCTTCTTCTGCGGATCGTCGGAACTGACGCAGGCCATGGCCCGGTTGCCATAGCTGACGTTCGTCCGCTGCGCGATCTGGCCGGGTTGGGTACTATGATATTGAAAAGCCTGATCGAGAAGGCTGCGCACGACCGGATCGTCCGGTCCGTCCCTGACCGGATAAATTCCGGGCACATTGCTGGCCCTTACACCATTGATCGATACGATGGCACGCGCATCCAGCCCGCCATATTCGATTGTCGCACTGAAATTCTGCGGATCGCTGGTGCGGCTGATTACGGTGAACGGGCCGGATGTGTCAGGCAGACTGATCAGAATATCCCCAGAACGATAACCTTGAATAAGGTCGGGATCGGCTTCTTGGGCATGGAGTGCCGAGAACTGTGTCGAACCCATGGCCACCAACAAGGCGCAACCGGCTATTCTGTGCTGGATACTCATGGTTGTCCCGCCCGAATGAATTCCTCTCAGAGCAAAATAGCAAAAATACTGTCGTTCCAATAGGGTACAGCGACAATTGTCAGTAAACAGCCTTAAAATAAAACTGCCGGCCCTTTCGGACCGGCAGTCGAGCCCATCGGAACGATGGTTCTACAGGAACTTCGCCATATCCTGATGCTTCGCCTTGATTTCGCGCACCGTTTGCGAATGGGAGCGCATGACTACGGTATGGGTCTGAATGTAGTCCCGGGCAAATTTCACGCCGGACAACATATTGCCATCGGTAACACCCGTTGCGGCAAACAGGACGTCACCCTTCGCCATCTCTTCCATCGTGTAGATCTTCTTGGGATCGCTGATGCCCATCTTGGCGGCACGGGCGATCTTGTCATCGCTATTCAACTGCAGGCGACCCTGCATCTGACCACCGATGCACCGCAAAGCGGCAGCCGCAAGCACACCCTCCGGCGCGCCACCGATGCCGATGTAGATATCGATGCCGGTTTCATCAGGGTCGGTCGTGTGGATGACGCCAGCCACGTCGCCATCGCCGATCAGGCGGATGGCGGCACCGGTTGCGCGTACTTCCTCGATCAGTCGCGCATGACGCGGCCGGTCCATGATGCACGCTGTGATTTCATTGATCGGCACGCCCTTGGCCTTGGCCACAGCCATGATGTTTTCGATGGCAGGTGCGTCCAGATTGATGATACCGGCGGGATAGCCTGGTCCGACGGCAATCTTTTCCATGTAGACATCAGGTGCGTAGAGAAGGTTACCCTTTTCGGCAATGGCGATAACGGCAAGCGAGTTGGGCAGGTTCTTGGCGCAGATTGTCGTGCCTTCCAGAGGATCGAGGGCGATGTCGACCTCTGGTCCATTGCGCGTGCCGACTTCCTCGCCAATGTAGAGCATAGGCGCTTCGTCACGCTCGCCTTCGCCAATTACGACTGTGCCTGATATCGGCAGGCGATTGAGTTCCTGGCGCATCGCATCAACGGCCGCCTGATCCGCCGCCATCTCGTCGCCACGTCCGCGCAGACGTGCTGCAGCAACGGCTGCGCGCTCGGTTACGCGCACGAGTTCGAGCGTCAAAATGCGGTCGAGACCCGCTTCATTCTGGTCGTTGGTTTTCAGCATAGTAATCCCTGCGTTGGTGTGGACATGCAGCATTCCGGATGAATACGGCCTTCCATAGCATTGCTATGCAAACCTTTTGTCAAAGTCGAAACGCAGCGGCAAGACCTTCAAGACAAGAAATCCGCCTTGCCGAAAAAGCTAATCGATTAAACGCGATAGGAGGCGTTTCTCGCAGCTTTACCCCGCCCGTTCGATGCGGATCATCTGCGGTTTGTCGGTCGCATGCCCGTCCTTGACGATGCCTTCGAGCGCCTTTTTCACCGCCGCCTCAGTCGTCTCATGCGTCACGAGAATAACTGTTTTCGTCGCTTCCGGTTGGTCGGTGGCGCTCTGCCGCTGAACGATCGATTCCAGCGAAATGTCATTGTCGGCCATGCGTTTGGCGATGGCGGCGAACACACCGGCCCGGTCGTGCACGGTCAGGCGGATAAAGTAACCGCCTTCATGCGCACGCATCTTGGCGCGTTTATACGGCGCGAGCGCTTTGGCCGGCGTTCCAAACACGGGCCCATGCTGGAAGCCCGGCCGGCTTTTTGCAATATCAGCAAGGTCGCCAATGACGGCGGACGCCGTTGCCGCACCACCTGCCCCAGGCCCGGATAGAAGCAATTCACCCAGGAGATCGGTCTCGATCGCGACCGCATTGGTGACGCCGTGCACCTGCGCGATGACCGATTCGACCGGCACCATCGTTGGATGCACGCGTTGTTCGATGCCGCTCTCGGTCTTGAGTGCCACGCCCAAAAGCTTGATGCGATAGCCGAGTTCGTCGGCCGCCTTGATATCGGCCAGCGAGATATTGCTGATACCTTCGAGATAGATATCGTCGGCCGCAATTTGCGTACCAAAAGCAAGACTGGTCAGGATCGCAAGCTTGTGCGCCGTGTCGTTGCCTTCGATGTCGAAGGTCGGATCAGCTTCCGCATAGCCGAGGCGCTGCGCATCGGCGAGGCAATCCTCGAAGGAAATGCCCTCGTCCCACATCCTCGTCAGGATATAATTGCAGGTGCCGTTCATGATGCCGTAAACGCGCGAAACCGTGTTGCCTGTCAGGGATTCGCGCAAAGCCTTGATCACCGGAATACCGCCAGCAACCGCCGCTTCGAAATTCAGGAGAACACCCTTGTCTTCCGCGATTTTCGCAAGCGAAACGCCGTGCTTGGCAAGGAGGGCCTTGTTGGCGGTGACCACGTGCCGACCGGACCGCAATGCAGCTTCGACCGAGGCACGCGCTGGCCCTTCATCTCCGCCAATCAGTTCGATAAAGACATCGATATTGTTGGACTTGACCAACGCAACCGGATCATCGAACCAGGTTGCGGACGAGAAATCGACGCCGCGATCGCGCTTTGAATCGCGCGCCGATACGGCGGTGACGATGATTTCCTTGCCGCACTGACGCGTGAGCATTTCACCCTTGTCACGCAATATTTTCAAAACCGAGGCACCAACGGTACCCAGTCCGGCGATTCCCACGCGCAGCGCTTCACTCATTATTCAAATTCCCTGAATTTTCATTGAGACGGCGCCGAGAGGCGCCGCGAATTTCAGTGCCGGTACCGCCTCTTGAAGCTCGTTTTGAAAGTCGCTGCGGCGAGTCAGGTGGCGTGGTTTTCGCGAACCGGAGCGCAGCGTACATAAAGTACGTGAGCACCGGAAGCGCAGAAAATCGCGTCAGATGGCCGCCGCAGTAGAGTTTCAACACGGGCGCTTAGCGGTGCGCATTCAACGAAATAACGTTATGCAATTTCTCTTCCGCAGTTGAAAGAAACCGCTTGAGATTGCGGGCGGCCTGACGAATGCGATGCTCATTCTCAACAAGCGCGACGCGGATATAATCATCGCCGTGCTCACCGAAGCCGATGCCAGGCGCGACCGCGACGTCCGCGTGTTCGATCAGCAGCTTGGAAAACTCCAGCGAACCGAGGCTGCGGAACTTTTCCGGGATAGGCGCCCAGGCGAACATGGTCGCAGCCGGTGCGGGTATATCCCAGCCCGCACGGCCAAAGCTCTCCACCAGCACGTCACGGCGATGCCTGTAGACATTGCGCACCTCCGCAATATCCGAGCCGTCGCCATTCAATGCCGAGGCAGCAGCAACCTGGATAGGCGTAAACGCGCCATAGTCGAGATAGGATTTAACACGGGTCAGCGCCGAAATCAGCCGTTCGTTGCCGACCGCAAATCCCATGCGCCAACCGGGCATGGAGAAAGTCTTGGACATGGAGGTGAATTCAACAGCGACGTCGATCGCACCGGGAACCTGCAGAATGGAGGGAGGCGGCGCACCGTCGAAATAGATTTCCGAATAGGCCAGATCCGACAGAATGATGATTTCATTCTTGCGGGCAAACGCCACCACATCCTTGTAGAAATCCAGCGACGCAACATGCGCGGTCGGATTGGACGGATAGTTGAGAATCAGCGCCAAAGGCTTCGGAATGGAATGGCGGACACCGCGCTCCAGTGCTGGAATGAATTGGTCATCGGGCAGTGCCGGGATCGAGCGGACGACACCGCCCGACATGATGAAGCCGAAAGCATGAATCGGATAGGTCGGGTCAGGGCAAAGCACCACATCGCCGGGAGCGGTGATGGCCTGCGCCATATTGGCAAAGCCCTCCTTCGAGCCCAGCGTCGCAACGACTTGCGTGTCTGGATTGAGCTTGACGCCAAACCGGCGGTCGTAATAGGCCGCCTGCGCGCGGCGTAAACCCGGGATGCCCTTTGACGACGAATATCGATGCGTGCGCGGATCCTGGACAGCCTCGCACAGCTTGTCGACGATACTCTGCGGTGTCGGCAGGTCCGGGTTGCCCATGCCGAGATCGATAATGTCCGCACCCGCCGCTCGCGCGCTTGCCTTCAGGCGATTGACCTGTTCGAAAACGTAAGGTGGCAGGCGGCGAACTTTATGAAATTCTTCCATAGGGTTGGGTCCGGTTAAAAAGGGTTCGTTATGGGCGTGCGCTATACACCGAAACAGCACGGGGGTCGAGCAATCATTGCGGGTATCTGGTCGCATGTTCTTCCCCTTCGCCACGCCCGCTTTCGCGTCTGGCCATTGCTTGCATTGTGGGAAGACGGGCGGTCGTCGAAGCGCGTCTTTGTAGATAAATAATGCGATCCGAAGACCGCCCGCTAACGTTGTCCCCCTGCCGGCCAGCTTCTGCTTGTTCCGAAGGGCGAGTGGATGAACGCCTGGAGTCCG
>NZ_QPJM01000004.1 GCF_003337575.1 Phyllobacterium bourgognense | reverse complement strand
ACTTTCGCCAAACGGTCAAAGTCTCTGAACCGGGCCGAAAAAGCCTGATGTGCCGCAGCAGCGGCGTCACGTTGTTGAATGATGTGGGCAGGCACTGCTGTGCCGATTGATATCAGTTTCACGGATTGAGACATCGACACTCCTTGGTGACATTGTCTCTGCAATCGACGCGGCACAAGTGCTGCCATGAGGACCCTGCAGGACACATCTCTTCGACAACACTTGAACTGGTGTCAATATTCGAGGAATAATTATCCACTCGGTGCTCGATAATTATCGGCGATAGTAAGGGTCGCCGCCGCAGAAGACGACGGGACCTGCAAACCGATTGGATGCCTACCCAGTTTGATGAAGACAGGCCGTGCCGCGGCACGGCCCGTGACACATTCAACAAACGTCCAAAAATCATACTACAACGAGAGTTCGGCCGAATAGAAACGTCGCTCACGCGATGCGAATACAAATCGGCAGCGACACGATCACCGACTCAACTCCACCGAAGGAGACATGATTGATCTCAGCGGCATCGACGCCGATGCCGCTACATCCGATGACCAGGCCTTTCATCTCATCGGCGATAGTGAATTCTCGAATTCTGCCGGCGAGCTACGGATATTCCAGGTTCAACAGGATGCGCCCACCGATCTCGATCATTGGATGGTCGAGGCCGATAGCAATGGCGACGGTATCGCCGACTGATCATTCAGGTCGACGGGCATCTCGATTCCGGATTGTTAGCGCATGATTTCACGTTGTGAAGCCAATTCTCCGCTTGCCTAGGCATGCTTGGACCCCGTTCCGCTAAAACCCGAGAAGCGCCAGCGACCTTTTATCCATGCGGCCGTCGCAGAACTGATCCAGAGCACGTTTGAAAACAACACGATCACTCGATGCCAGTGAAAAGAGCGTCATCGATGAACAGAACTTCAGATCATCCGGAGATCCCAGTAGCAGATTGAGAGACGTATCGGTGTGGGTCAACAATATCTCGGTACAAATCACCAACCGCTCGCCTAGAAGCCGATGACCCAGATACGCTTGCGCTTCGTCAAGCGATGCTATGCCGTAAAACTGTGCCATGGAGGAGTGGCCAAGACTCTTCAGCTGTGGAAAGACGAACCACATCCAATGACTGCGTTTTTGTCCTGACCTCAACTCCTCGAGCACCCGCTCAAAGACAGGCTCCTGCGCTTGGACAAACCTTTCCAGGTTAAATTCGGTTGCTTCTGTCATTACACTATGTGTCGCGACCTTCTATTCGCGCTTTTCGACGCCCGCTACTGCCACATGCCTCGCATACGCGCTCCGATGTCCACGCGCATCCTTGGCTGCTCCGATTGTCCGGCAGCACTGGACCGTGCCAGAGGCCATGCGATGCATTCGAAATATTGCAATAGCGTAGCCGGGATGAATCGTGTCCGGGAAGCATAGACATGCCGGTCGCCCTGGGCATTCTGGCCATGGGTAAAGAAGCGCTGCGGCACGACAAGGTGAAGATTGTCCTTGGCACGGGTCATGGCGACGTAGAGCAATCGCCGTTCCTCTTCGAGTTCTGCCGTAGAACCGACGCCGAGGTCGGAGGGCATGCAGCCATCGACTACATTGAGCATATAAACGGATTTCCACTCCTGGCCCTTGGCCGAGTGGATAGTCGAGAGAATGAGATAGTCCTCGTCGAGCAGCGGCACGCCGGACTGGTCGCTGGTCGCGTCCGGAGGGTCAAGCGTCAATTCAGTGAGAAATCGCTCGCGCGATGGATAACCCGCTGCAATCTGCTGCAGTTGCAAAAGATCGGCTTGCCGCATCGATGCATCTTCATGAATGCGTTCCAAATGCGGTTCGTACCAGAGCCGCGCCCGCTCGATCTCGGCCGGCCACGCTGCTTTCTCTACACGGATCTGCTGCAGCATTTCTACAAAGCCCGTCCAGTCCTCGCCGGCCCGAGGCGGCACAGGAATGACGGCGAGTGCTGCAATTGGATCGGCTTCTTCCGCCATCCGATCCAGCACACGTTGCGCTGACGAAGGCCCGACACCGGGCAAAAGCTGCATCAGCCGGAACCCGGCCACGCGGTCGCGCGGATTCTGCGCAAAACGCAGCGTTGCAAGCATGTCCTTTACATGGGCGCTATCGAGGAATTTGAGCCCGCCGAATTTTACGAAGGGTATGTTGCGGCGTGTCAATTCCACCTCCAGCGGCCCGCTGTGATGCGACGTTCGAAAAAGCACTGCCTGCTGTTTCAAAAGGGTTCCGGTTTCGCGGTTCTCCAGCACGCGTTCCACGATATAACGTGCCTGATCGGCCTCGTCGCGAACACTGACAAGTTGTGGCCGTTCAGCCGATTGCCGTTCCGTCCAGAGATTCTTGGTGAACCGTTCCGAGGCAAGGTCGATGACGCCGTTGGCGGCGGCAAGGATGGTCTGCGTAGAGCGATAGTTCCTATCCAGCGTTATGATATCCGCGGACGGGCTGAATGCCTTGGGGAAATCGAGAATGTTACGAACTGTGGCCGCGCGAAACGAGTAAATCGACTGTGCGTCATCTCCTACCACGGTAAGCCCCCGGCCACCTGGCTTCAGCGCCAGGAGGATCGAGGATTGCAGGCGGTTGGTGTCCTGATATTCGTCAACTAAAACATGATCGAACCGACCGCCCATGTCGTCGGCGAAAGCTGAGACACTGGCGGTTTGTGCCCAATAAAGCAATAAATCGTCGTAATCGAGAATATTCTGTATCTGCTTGGCTTCGACATATGCGGCGAAAAGCTGGCGCAGCTGAGCATCCCAGGCAGCGCACCAAGGAAAGAAAGTCTTGAGTACTTCGTCGAGCGGCTGTTCCGAATTGACGGTGCGGGAATAAATAGCGAGACAGGTGCCTTTGGTCGGAAACCTGCTTTCCTTTTTGGAGAAGCCCAGTTCATGCCGGATGATATTCATCAGATCGGCAGAATCCTCGCGGTCATGAATGGTAAAATCCGGGTTGAGGCCGATCTGGTCCGCATATTCGCGCAAGAGACGGGCGCCAATGCCATGGAATGTACCCGCCCATTCCAGAGCATCGGCCAGGATACCGGACTTCGCGCCCAGCACCTGACCGCATATGCGCTCGACGCGGCGGGACATCTCGGCGGCGGCCCGGCGTGAAAACGTCATCAACAAAATCCGGCGCGGATCAGCTCCGTTTACAATCAGATGTGCGACGCGATGCGCAAGCGTATTGGTCTTGCCTGAACCGGCACCAGCAATCACCAGGAGCGGCCCAGCGACCTGACCTACGCCATATTCCACCGCCATTCGCTGCTCGGCATTCAGTTTTTCCAAGTAGGCAGCGCTCATATGATCCCCGACAGGCAGTCTCGCGAATCAGCCGCGAACAGAGAGTGAACGTATCATCAGCGAAATTACTTGGGAAGATCAACCTCCGCGGAATGAAACCATCGGCGGACCAAGGCGTTCTGCTATTACCTGCGATCGAAGCACATCGCTCTGGCCATCGGAAGGATGACACCATGGCCGATGATTTTGACGAAGACGACGAAGATGTCTGGGCAGTTCACAATTCTCTCGGCTGGTACCTCGGCATATTTATTACTGGCGTGATAGTGGCAGCACTCGTCGCGAATATTATCTGAAGTGTTTGCGTCAATGGCCAACTACCTGAGAGCATCGGTGCAATACCTTTGGATGCACCTTAATAAGAAATAGTAGCCAATCGCGATTGATTGAAGCGAACATCGTATCTGTGCAGAATGGTGTGGCTGATTGACCCCAGCGGGCCCGGTGCCCATTCCCCCAAGCCCCGCCGGGCCTTTTTCCATGAAAGCGCATATCATCCGAAATGGATCCAGACGATCGAGACCCGCCAAAAGCCGAGTATGATCCGTACCTTACGCCGATCCGGCCTTACGTGGTGCTGTTCGTCGTGATAACAGTCTCGGTGCTTTTTGCAGGTTGGTTGTTCGGTCGATGAGGTTATAATCCCCACACACATCTGCTTTTGGCAATTCGCGGGAGAGCGTCGGATGATCCGCAAATATACTCTGCCTGTTTTGACGGCACTACTAATTGGAAGCCCCGTTTCGGCTCCGGCATTTGCGCAGGGAACGGAGATGCAACTTAACGGCAAGGGCTTTGGTCCACCGGCATTTCGCTCCTTTTGCGGGCGCTTCGCGACCCTTTGCAACACCCGCTCAGGTGCGAGGATTGTCCAGTTGACGGCGGATAAACGCCGGCAACTTCAATTGGTTAACTCAACAGTCAACGCGAGTATCAAGCAACAGAGCGACATGCAGACCAATGGTGTCGAGGACCTCTGGACGATCCCGACCAAAGCCGGCGACTGTGAAGATTTTGCAATCCTGAAGAAGCGCGAACTCCTGAAACGAGGTTGGCCAGCCGCTGCACTGTTACTTACGGTTGCCCGTCTTTCCTTCAGCAACGAGGGTCATGTGGTGCTGACTGTTCGTACCTCGAGCGGCGACCTAATCCTCGACAACCGTACGAATTCGGTCAGGGACTGGTCGAGCACTTCGTATCGCTATTATGCGCGGCAATCACAAAAATCGGCGGGCTGGGATAGAATAGGCAAACCAATCCCCATCGACGTTACGGCACGGCTGAAGTAACGGACTCAACCGCCTGCATCCAAAATTCAATCGCAGGATGAAATTCTTGCGCCGGATTCGGCCTTTCTTGCGTAGGAATCGGACCAACCCGTGCAAGAATCGCGCCTTTTTGTTTTATTTTTGCTCCTCATCAAGCTTGTTGTCGGCAAATCGTGCGGCGCGTTGCCGCCTTGCTTTGCCGCATGTTGCTATTGCCGCAGTCAGGTGAAAAACTGGTGATCTATTCGCGCTCTTGCAATGAGAGGCCTCCGGAAATTTCCGGTGGGAAATCCGATTCCCGGCATGACTGACATTGATGAATCCGGCTCGTCGATCGAGTCGCTCTACTGGCGGCAGAACCTCGTCGTCTGCCTGCTTGGCTCTTTCACGACGATCGTCGCGATGACCTTGATCTTGCCTTTCCTGCCACTCTACGTTGAACAGCTTGGCGTAAAAGATCATGCGGCGATCGTGCAATGGTCGGGTGTTGCCTATGGCGCAACATTTTTCACAGCGGCGCTCGTCGCGCCGCTTTGGGGGCGTCTTGCCGATCTCTATGGGCGCAAACTGATGCTCATTCGCGCCAGTCTCGGCATGGCGGTTGCGATGTCGCTGATCGGTATGGCGACCGATGTCTGGCAGCTTGTGTTCCTGCGGCTTTTGACCGGACTGCTCGGCGGTTATGCATCGGGCTCCACGGTCCTGGTGGCAACCCAGATGCCGAAGGCGCGAACCGGCTGGGCACTCGGGACTCTTGCCTCAGGCATCATGGCCGGCAATCTTGTCGGTCCGCTGATCGGCGGCGCGCTGCCGCCTCTGATCGGCATCCGCCAGACCTTCTGGCTGGCCGGCGGCGTCATCTTCATCACCTTTCTGGCAACGAGTTTTTTCATCAAGGAGGAATGGCGCCCGGCAAAGTCGAAGACTGAAAGACAGGGCGGCGGCTGGTCGGCCATTCCCGACAAACGGCCAATCATCGTAATGCTGCTCGCAGGCATGCTGTTGATGCTCGCCAATATGTCGATCGAACCGATCATCACGGTCTATGTGGCACAACTCGTCGACAATCCTTCCCATGTCACGATGGTCGCCGGCATCGTCATGTCGGCGGCAGCGCTGGGAAGCATCCTTTCAGCATCGCGCCTTGGCAAGCTTGCCGACCGCATCGGCCATTGGAACGTCATCGTTGCGGCACTTGGTGTATCGGCGCTCCTGTTGATCCCGCAGGCATTCGTGACCGAGGGCTGGCAGCTTGTCGTTCTGCGCTTCCTGATGGGGCTTTCGCTCGGCGGGCTTCTGCCCTGCATCACCAGCGTGATCCGCCACAATGTTCCCGACCGCGTCTCCGGCGCTATTCTCGGCTATGCCACCTCTTCGCAATATGCCGGGCAGGTAATCGGCCCCCTTGCCGGCGGGTTCGTTGGCGGGCATTTCGGCATGCGCGCGGTCTTCCTCGGCACGTGCCTGATGCTTGGCTTCGGCGCGCTCTATGGCTGGCTGGCGCGTCCCCGATAGAGCCGCGGTTGGCCGGTGGGTTCAATAAGCTCGAACGCGACGTTCTCGGCGAGATGGGCGATGAACTTTTCGATGATCCTCAGTGCGGCTTCCGCATGGCCGAAGACGGGGTGCGCCAAAGGTTGCAATAGAAAAAGGGTGCGCGTGAGCGGCGGATTGGCAATCTTCCGCGCAATCAGCGTACCGGCCTCCACCTCCCGTGCGACGACGCCGTAGGGCAGAAACGCAGAAGCCGTACCTTGCGCTATCAGTCCCTTGATCGCCTGTTTCGATTCAATCTGATAGGTGACGTCAAGCGGCAGATGCAGTTGCTCCATCGCCTGTTTGACAAGTTGGATGATCTGGCTCTTTTCAGTGGAGATCACGAAAGTCGCCCTGGAAAGCTCGGCGAGATCGATTGGCCCTTGCTTGTTGAATTCTGTTGTTGGACCGGTGACGAAGAAAATCGACTCCATCAGGACTGGCGTGCAATCGACCGTTTTGTGAGGAGCAACGTCGAACGCCAACGCCAGATCAATCTCGCCCCTGGCAATCCGCTCCGGCAGATTGTGGCTAATATCTTCGATGATATGGACCTTGGCGGACCAGTTCTGCCGGTTGAACTCCTGCGCCAGCGGGGCTGCGAGCAGCATCGAAAGACTGGCTGTCAGTCCGATCGACAGATGACCTGGCTCCGAATTGTTGAAGTTTTTTATATTCTTTTTGATCGTCGCGAACCGTCCCAGCAGGTCTCTGGCTTCTTCGAGAAAATACTGACCTGCAGGCGTTGTCTTGATGCCCCTTGGGCTGCGATCCAGCAATTGCACACCGAGCTCCTGCTCAAGCGCAGTAATCTGCGAGCCAAGCGCCGGCTGGACTATGTTCAATATGGCCGCGGCCCGCGTGATGCTTCCGCTCTCACAAACACATACGAATGATTCAAGCTGACGAACCCTCACAGGTTTTCCTCCTCTGCACGAGCCCGTCTTACCATGCCGGCAGGATCAGGTCATGCTGAAGAGGGTTATATAGCTTGCGGAGGATAGAACCTTTCATACTAGCTGTAGTGACGATTTAACTATTCACCCCCACTCGCAGCTGCGCAGCGACCTCCCCCGTCAAGGGGGAGGTGGGGCGCCAAGCAAGTACACCCTTCACCCTCCCCAACGTGGGAGGGTCGGCGCGAAGCGTCGGGGTGGGGGCATACAACGGATTCCAAGCCAAAACCTTAAATTATCACCACGTCCTCGAGTGTTCAGGTTTGAGACATACCCGCTCCCGCCACCTCTGCTTCATCACGTCCTCGACCTCTCCGTCATCCTCGGGCTTGACCCGAGGACCCACGGCTGAGAAGCGCTATAAGATCGCGTCGCGCGAAAACGCATTCCAGCCAGGGCAGTTTCTCAATGGTAAGCCGCATCACCGTTTTTCAATGACTGGATGCAGCTGCAATGGCGGGCATGTCCATACTCCTTTGCCGTGGGTCCTCGGGTCAAGCCCGAGGATGACGGAGAAGGAAGTGCGCAAGGATGACGGAGAGGGAGGCGCGTTTCGATTAGAATCTGAAAGGCTTCAAAAATCAGATGACGATCCGGGTCATAATGCCTTCCGGGAAAACCTGCTCGGGAGTCATATGTCGTTGGGCGATACCCTGCTGATAAGTATAGAGCATCATCTGTTCGAAGGTTGCCCGGTTCTTTTCGATGCCGAAGGGAAAGGTATCGCCGTCGAAGAGCGCGCGCATGCGGCGGGCGTAGGTGGCAAGCCACGGCAAGGGATAACGCGAGACGGCAGGATCGAGCAGACGTTCGAGGCTGCGGTTCTTGGACTCCTCGAAAGCATTGTAAAGGTTGCGGGCGATCCACGGATTGTCGTCAAGCAGGTGTTTCTTCAGCGCGATGATGTGCATGATCGGCCAGATGCGCGTGCGCTCGTAATATTCCTCCTCCATCTCCAGATAATCTGGAAACAATCGTTCGATATTGGGGTCCCCCTCGAGGAAACAGGTGGGTGGCCGGGCGATGATGGCGCAATCGATCTCGCCGGAGGCGAGCATCTCCGAGAGAGACTTGTCGCCGACGCGGGTCAGCTTGACGCCTTCCGGCAAGTCGAGATCGACCTTCTCGATGCGCCCCGATGCGTTGGCCCCGGCCTGATACCAATGAACGTCCTGCAATTTGACGCCGCAATCATTGTGCATCCAGCCGCGCATGTAGACGGCCGCGGAATGTGCCCATTCCGGCGAGCCGATCCGCTTCCCGCGCAAGTCCTCGACCGTCTTGATGCCGCTGTTCTTGTTGACGTAAAATGAACTGAACCGGAACAGCCGCGAGCAAATGACCGGCAAGCCGATGATGTCGCTGTCGGGCTGGCTGACCTGCGCCATGAACTTGGCAAACGAAAGCTCACTGATGTCCCATTCGCGATTGAAGGTAAACCGCGCGAAAATCTCGTGATGACCCAGGGTCAACCAGTTCAGGTCAAGTCCCTCGGCCCTCACTGCGCCAGTGCGGAAATCACGAAAGTGATCATAGTCGGTCGTGGCTATCGTAAGTTGTTTGCTGGTCATGCCAAGTTCCTGATTGCTTGCTATCTCAGAGCGGAGAACATTCGGTCGAGGGGCCGCCGCAAATTCATTGACCCTTGACGGCCGCGTTGAAGGTGTCGCGCCACTTCGGCAAATTATCCAGCGTGCTGGATGGGTCGACAACGCGCACCTGCAATCCTTCCGGAAGCGGGACGAGCTTGACATTGGTAGGCGTGAATCCGCGATCCGCGAGGATTTTCTGCCCGTCGGTCAGGGTGAAGTCCTGAAAAAGCACTGCAGCATTCGGGTGCCGGGCGGTGCGGGCCACGCCTAGGCCGTTGATGCGCGCCACCGACTGACCAAGCGCATACCAATTGATCGGCGCACCATCCTTGTGCATCTGATCGGCTTTATAGAGATACGTCGTCAAGGCAAAGGGCACTTCGCCCGAGGCGGTGAGTTGGGAGAGGAGGGAGTGACCCTTGCGTAGCGAAAGGCCATTTGTCGCCGCGAGCTTGCGGAAGAAATCGTTGCCCTCTTTCTCGGAGGGAAACGTTGCAGCGATGGTTGCCATCCAGTCATAGGCCTCGGCTTCCAGACCGATTTTGCCGGACCAACGCGGATCGAGAAGATCCTGCCATGTCTTGGGCAGATCTGCTTCCTTGACAAGGTTGGTGTTATAGGCTGCGGTAATGATGTTGAGCCGGCTTCCGACCCAATCCCTGGCTCGCGGAACCGCGTCGGGATAAATGTCGGACATCACCGGCGATTCTATCGGTTGGAGCACCCCTTCGCGATGCAGCGCTTCCAACTCCGGTCCATTCGTTTCGATGACGTCGACTTCATTGCGGCCGGCCTTTATTTCCGTCACGGCACGATGCAGCACATCTTCGGAACTGCCCCGCCAGACGGTAACGGGAATTCCATACTTGGTTTCAAAAGCCTTGGTGATCGCCATGACATCCTCGACGGGTGTCGCGGTGTACAGCGTAAGCGCCCCTTCTTTCCTGGCTCCCGCGACCAGCCGGTCCATGCGATCCGCGCCACCATACTTGGCAATCTCGTCGATGGCGGATTGTGCCAGTGCCGGACCGAGCAACGTACCAATGATGAGTGCAACGCAGGCGGCGGATCGTGCAAAACCGCGGCGGAATTTGTCTATATTCATCATGTTCCTCCCAGTGAATATTTTCCCGGTCCCCCTTGCCTTCGCTCTCCCAAGCGAAGTGCGCCGTTCGGCGCATATCGATGGTTAGTGAGAGTTCCGGCACCTATCCAATACATAGATTGTTTAGGGTCATCTAAAAAACAGATGACTGCCAATGATAGGGCCGGTTGGTCGGAGCCCTACCCTTCGATCGTTCAAGAATATTTCTTCAAATTGTCATGGAACCGGACTCATACCGGACTCATTTCTATGGTTGGCTGAACGGCGCAAAACCGCTGCCAAACTATCCGACATTTGTGGAGGAAGTGATGAACGACAAGCGTTTTCCCATCCCGGTTATGATCACTCTTGGAACTGCCGGTCAACGAGCAGTCTCCAGCGTTTGGGAAGCGATCGAATGCCTGCGAAGTTATTGGCCCGCCAAGAAAGGACCGAGCTATCGCCGGGCTCTGCAAGCCTGCCTTGATGCGCTTGACGGCTGGAAGCCAGCGCACAAGGCGCGCCATGCCTTTATCAGCGCCGCGCGTGAGGCCGGCGTATTTCTGGATACCAGACTGCATTGAGGTGTGACGGCACTTATCTCCCCCTTTGAGGGGGAGGGCGGAGCGAAGCGACGGGAGGGGCCTTCTTAACGTTGCAAAAGAACCCCTCCCTACTGCTACGCAGCCTCCCTCCCCACCAGGGGGAGGGTAAGTGGAGCCGTCAGCGAATATCTGCCCGCGCCCGCGGGCGTTTTTCATTCATTTCATTGGAGAAGATCGCTGGAGGCAGCGGTGTCATTTCGCGAATGATATCCGCACCTTTTTCGCCCATCATGATCGTTGGCGCGTTGGTGTTGCAGGACGGGACGCGCGGTATCACCGAACTGTCGCAGACACGCAGACCTTCAAGACCTCGAACCTTCAGCTCCAAATCGACGACGGCCATGGGGTCGGTGCCCATCTTGCACGTACCGACCGGATGATGATCGGTCTTGGCATTGGCGCAGCCATAGTCGAACAGTTCCTCGTCGGTATTGTATTTTGGTCCTGGCAGGCGCTCCGCCATGACGAATGGTTTCAACGCCGCCTGTTGCATGATTTCCCTGGCGAGCTTCAGCCCCTCGATCGACATCTTTCGATCATGCGGATCGCTCCAATAGTTCGGATCGATCAGCGGTGCCGCGGATGGATCCGCCGATTGCAGCCGAACGGTGCCGCGTGAACGGGGATGCAGATAAGCCGAATTCAACGTGACGCCGGCATTCTTCAACCGCTCAACACCTGCTTCAATGCCGGAACCGAGGCCAAGATGAAACTGGATATCGGGCGAGCGGGCCTCGTCATCGGCGTACCAGAAACCGCCGGTCTCGAACAGGCTCGACGCCACAGGTCCTGAGCGGAACAGCACATATTGCAGCCCGGCCCACAGGGTCCTGTGCAGCTTGGCTACACCATCATAGGTGTGATCGCCGGTGCATTCGCAGATGACGAACAGGTCAAGGTGATCCTGCATGTTCTCGCCGACGCCCGGCAGATCATGTACCACCGGCACGCCGACGCTTTTCAAGTGATCGGCGGGGCCAATGCCGGATTGCAGCAGGAGTTTTGGCGAGCCTATTGCGCCGGAACTCACCAGAACCTCGCGGTTGGCCCGGACAATTTCGCGTGCATTGTTGTTGATGATCTCGACACCAATGGCACGCTTGCCCTCGACGATGACCCTCGATACCTGGGCGCCGGTGCGGACTGTCAGGTTCTTGCGCTCTTTTATAGGCGTGAGATAGGCCATCGACGCGGACGACCGGCGGCGATCGCGCTGCGTCAGCTGGTAAAAACCAACGCCAGCCTGCTGCCTACCGTTGAAATCATGATTATAGGGTATGCCCAGCTCCTGACCGGCGCGGATATAGGCATCGCAGATCGGCAAGGTGGCCGCGGGCATGGAGACGCCCAGCGGCCCGCCATAGGAATGGTAGTCGTCGGCAAAACGCTGATTGTCTTCGGCGCGCTTGAAATAGGGCAGGACATCGCGGTAACTCCAGCCTTTGCAACCATCCTCGCTCGCCCACAAATCGTAGTCGGTTGCATTTCCGCGCGTGTAAAGCTGCGCATTGATGCTCGACCCGCCACCGATGACCTTGGCCTGTGTATAGCGAAGCACACGGTTTTTCATGTACTTCTGCGGGACGGTTTCCCAGCCCCAGCTCGCGACGCCCTTGGTCATCTTGGCGAAGCCGGCGGGCATGTGGAACAGCGGGTTCCAATCGCCGCCGCCTGCTTCCAGCAGCAGCACGGAAATTGCCGGATCTTCACTGAGGCGATTGGCGAGGACGCAACCTGCAGGACCCGCGCCGGTGATGATGTAGTCATAGGTCATGGTTTAGAGCCTGCTTATCGAAAGGGCGCCATCGGCATTGATGACGGAGCCGGTGGCAAAGTTGAAATCGCCGCTGGCCAGCGCCGTGACGATGCGGCCGAGATCTTCCGGCTCGCCCCAGCGCTTCATGGGCACAAGGCCCTCGGCGATCAGTTTGTCGTATTTCGCCGCGGCAACCGCAGTCATGTCTGAACGGATGATACCGGGGCGCACGTCGAAGACGCTGATGCCCTGATCTGCCAGACGCAGGGCGAGGCCTTGGGTGAAGGCAGCCAGCGCCGCTTTTGTCATGCAGTAATCGAGCCGTTCAGGCGAGGTCATCCCGGCGGAAACAGATGTTATATTAATGATCGAGCGCGGATGGGATGAGGTGTTCCCTGCCAGCATCGTCCGCAATACAGCCTGCGTGAAGAACACGGTCCCGCGCAGATTGATGTCGAAAATCGTATTATAGTTAGCTGGCTCAAGATCGAGGAAATCTCCACGAACTTTCGAGCCGATACCGGCATTGTTGACGAGGCAATCGATTCGGCCGAACTTCGCAATGGCGGTCTCGGCTGTTGCGCCATGGCTTGAAAGGTCAGCTATGTCCGACTGGATGAAGACGGCCCTGGCACCGAGCTTCTCGAGCGTTTTGATTGCCGATTGACTGGTGGCGTCATCGACAATGTCGGTGATGGCAAGGTTGAAGCCCTTCGATGCCAGAGCTTTGGCTATGCCAAGCCCGATGCCGCGGCGCGCGCCGGTGACGAGAGCCACAGGTTTCATCACGCAAGCTCCTTCGACACGATATGATCCGCCACACGCAATGCCTGCGCAGCAATGGTCAGTGCCGGATTGACGGCGGCGGAGGTTGGCAGGAACGCTGCATCGACCACGAACAGGTTCGGGTGCTGAAAGGCGCGGCAATAGATGTCGAGCGGCGCGTGCGCCGGGTCGTCACCCATGCGGACCGTGCCGCATTGATGCGACGGGGTCTTGCGGTCGAAGGCCTTGGAGAGAACGAGCGGGAAACCGGCCGAGCGCAGCACCGATTTGATCTGCGCAACCAGCTTTTGATGCGCCGGCCAATTGCTGCGGATCCATTCAAGGATGATCCTGTCGCCATCGACGCGAACGCGGCTGTCCGGTTTTGGCACATCCTCGCTCATTGCAAGAAAATCCACCGTATGGGCGCAGAAGCGATCGAGTATCCACTCGGGCACGAGCTTCAGATCCGATTTAAGCACTGGTCCGCTTATGCGTCCGAGCAGTTGGGCATTGCCGAGCGGCGCACCGCCATTGCCGTCGGACAGGTAGAAATCATTGAAACCAAAGGTTTTCTGGTAGACGGAATCATTCCTGAACCGTGGATCGAAGCCGATGACCGCCGAGAGATTGTGGTTCATGAAATTGCGCCCGACCTGATCGGAACGATTGGCAAGGCCGGCGGGATTGGCTTCATCGGCGGAACGCAGGAGCAGCACGGCAGACTGGACCGCGCCGGCAGAAAGGATGACAAGCTTGGGCTTGATGATGTAGCGCGTGCCGTCTTTTTCATAGTGCACCGCGGCGATGGTGGTGCCGTCAGGTACAGTTTCAAGCCGGGTGACACGGGAATTGGTCTGCAATCTGACATTCTTGTGTTTGAGCGCGGATGCCAGAGCTGTGGTCTCGGCATCCATCTTGCCGTTGAAACTGTTGGGATGCGCGTCCCATGGAGTCTTGCCGTGGGACAGCCAGGTATCGATATCGACTCCGAGCGGCAAAGTGGATGGGTGAATACCCGCCGTCTTCAGCCGCTCCCGCAAGGCAGCGATAGGCGCTTCGTCAGGAACCGGGGGAAAGTCGTAGGGTGTCGAATGGAGCGGCTCGGTCGGGTCTTCGCCTAACTTGCCTCGAACCTGGAACAAAGCTTCGGCCTTGCCATACCAAGGTTCCAATTCCTCATAAGGAAAGGGCCAGGCAGGCGACACGCCTTCGAGATGCTGCATCTCCTCGAAATCCTCGGAGCGATAGCGCGTCAGCACCGCCCCGTAGAATTTCGAATTGCCGCCCACATTGTAATAGTTGCCGGGGTTGAAGGCGCTCCCGGTCTCGTCGTACCAGTTTTCCCTCGGGCGGAAGAAGCCACGCTGGAAGATCGCCCGGGGATCGCGATTCTCGGGACGATCGGGCAGGTGATCGCCCGCCTCAAGGATGAGGATATCCGCGCCCGAGGCGGCAAGTCCTGCCGCCATCGTCGCGCCGCCAATGCCTGAGCCAATGATCACGATATCTGCGGCTGTGGCCGGTTGTACCTCCTGGCTCATGCGCATTGACCGTTCATGCGCTTCAGGCGCCGATACGCAATTGCGATTGCGGATCGAAGAATACGGCCTTGTCCAGATTGAAGGCGAGCTGTGTTTTCGCCCCGGGAACAATCTGCGCATCCGCACGCAGGCGGGCAACCACTTCCTTGCCGCCAAGCTTCGTCACCGCGAAAGTATCCGAACCTGCGGGCTCGACCACTTCGATCAGGCACTCGCCCTCAACCAGCGAACCCGCATTGCGGTCCGCGCCATCCGGATCAGTCAGCGCTTCCGGGCGAATGCCGAAGATGACATCCTTGCCGGCATATCCGACGAGAGCGCTGTTGGTCTTCTTGATCGGCAGGCGCAGGGGTGCCGCATCTGGCCGATCGAGCACGACATGCAGATCCGAAGCGCTGCCTTCAATCCTGGCCTTGAGCAGGTTCATCGCCGGTGACCCCATGAAATCGGCAACGAAAAGATTGGTCGGGTTGTTGTAGATTTCCGCCGGGGTGCCGAACTGTTGCAGCACGCCATCCTTCAGAACCGCGATCTTGCTGGCGAGCGTCATCGCCTCAATCTGGTCGTGCGTCACATAAACGATGGTGGTCTTCATGCGCTGGTGCAGCCGCTTGATTTCCGTGCGCATATCAACGCGCAGCTTGGCATCAAGATTGGAGAGCGGTTCGTCGAACAGGAATACCTGCGGATTGCGCACAAGCGCGCGGCCCATGGCGACGCGCTGACGCTGGCCACCGGAAAGCTGGCTGGGCTTGCGCTCGAGCAGATGGCCGATCTGCAGCATGTCGGCAACCTGCTTGATGGCCTTTTCGCGCTCCGGCTTCGGAACGCCCCGAATTTCCATGCCGAAGGCGATGTTGCCGCCAACGGTCATATTCGGATAGAGCGCATAGGACTGAAACACCATCGCGATATCGCGCTTGGAGGGATGCAGTCCGCTGATCGACTTGCCCTTGATGGAGATATCGCCGGAGGTGATCGGTTCCAGCCCCGCGATGGTGTTGAGCAACGTGGACTTGCCGCAGCCTGAAGGACCGACGAGCACGAGGAAGCCGCCCTCGTCTATCTCGATATTGATATCCTTGAGGATCGGCACATTGCCGTAGGATTTATGCAGGTCTTTGATCTGGAGAAATGACATTGATTTATCCCTTCACGGCGCCGGACATGAGGCCGCGGACGAAATAGCGTCCGGAAACGATGTAGACGATGAGAGTTGGCAGCGCTGCGAGAATGGCGCCGGCGAAATGCACGTTATATTCCTTCACGCCGGTCGACGAATTGACGAGATTGTTGAGCGCAACCGTCATTGGCGTGCTTGAGAAACCGGAGAAGGAGGCACCGAACAGGAAGTCGTTCCAGATATTGGTGAACTGCCAGATGACGGACACGACGATGATCGGCCCCGATGACGGCAGAAGGATGCGGCGGAATATCTGGAAGAAGCTCGCGCCGTCGATCTGCGCCGCGCGGACGAGTTCGGTTGGAAACGCCTCGTAATAGTTGCGGAAGTAGAGCGTGGTGAAGCCAAGACCATAGACGATGTGGACGAGGATCAGGCCCTGGATCGTACCGGCCATGCCGAGCAACCCGAGCATGCGCGCCATGGGAATGAGCACGATCTGGAACGGGATGAAGCAGCCGAGCAGCAGCATGCCGAACATCAGATTGGAGCCGCGGAACTTCCATTTGGTCAGCACGTAGCCATTGAGCGCACCGACAACCGTGGAGATGGCCACCGCAGGCACGACCATGAGGATCGAGTTGATGAAATAGGGCCTGAGCCCTGTCGGCTGCACGCCGATTTGTGCCGTCGACCAGGCTGTGAGCCAGGGCTGGATGGTCCATTCATGCGGCGGCGAAAGCATGCCACCCTGACGGATTTCGTCCAGCGGTTTCAGCGAATTGACCAGCATGACATAGAGCGGCAGCAGGTAATAGAAGGCGAACAGGAACAGCGCCGCGTAGATCAGTACGCGTGTCAGCTTGCCGCTGGAGATAGCATTATCCGGGCTCTGGGCACTCATTTGCTGCCCCCTCTGATTTCCGAGTAAAGATACGGAACGATGATCGAGAAGATCATGATCAGCATGATGATGGCTGAGGACGCGCCGATGCCCATGGAATTGCGGGTGAAAGTATAGGAATACATGAAGGTCGCGGGCAATTCGGTGGCCTGGCCCGGTCCGCCGCCGGTCAGCGCAATCACAAGATCATAGGCCTTGATGGCGAGATGGGCGAGCACGACGAAGGCGGAGAGGAAAACCGGGCGCATGAGCGGAATGATGATGCGGCGATAGATCATGCCGGTCGAAGCGCCATCGATCTGCGCCGCCTTGATGATTTCATTGTCGACACCACGCAGACCGGCAAGAAACATGGCCATGACGAAGCCGGAAGATTGCCAGACGGCGGCGATGACCACCGTATAGATCGCCATTTTGGAGTCCTTGATCCAGTTGAAGTGAAAACTCTCCCAGCCCCATTGGTGCATGGTATTTTCAAGACCGATACCGGGATCAAGGAACCATTTCCACGCAACGCCGGTGACGATGAAGGAAAGTGCCATCGGGTAGAGATAAATCGGGCGCAGGAGCCCTTCGATGCGGATCTTCTGGTCGAGCAGGATGGCGAGACCGAGACCGATGACCGTGCAGATGATGATATAGAGCGAGGCGAAAATACCGAGATTGGTGATCGCGCGCCACCAATGTGGCAACGCCCAGAGCCTGCGGTAGTTATCGAAACCGACAAAGCCGTAGGATGGCAGCATCTTGCTGTCGGTGAACGACAGGATGCCGGTATAGGCGATGAAGCCGTAGACGAAAATCAGGACGATCAGAAAACTCGGTCCCAATACCAGTTTCGGTATCAGGTCCTGTATGCGGCTGCGGGTATCCATAGCCTCACCCCTCGATGTGTAATCTTATATTGCCGCGAAGCATCGCGGGGAACCTGTCCGGGGCGACATCGCCCCGGACAGAAACGCCTAACTTATTTCGCCGCTTCAACAGCCGAAACGAGTTCCTTGACAGCTTCTTCCGAGGTCAAGTCGCCGTTGAATTCACGGGTCACGACGTCATAGATGGCGTTCTTGACAGCTGCCGGATTGGCATGACCATGGGCCATGGACCCAAAGAGCGTGCCTGCCTTGTTGGCTTCGGCAAGATCCTTGATGGCCTTCTTGCCGCAATCATCAAAAGCCGTATCCGGTACATCGGTACGCGCTGGAGCAGAACCCTTTACGACATTGAACGCCGACTGGAAGGTCGGGCTTTCAATGGCCGACGCCATGACGAGCTGCGGCTTGAGCTGTGCTTCACTGACCTTGAACATGGCGAACTGGTCGGAGTTGAAGGTGACCGAACCCTGAGTACCCGGGAAGCGCATGCAGACGAAATCTTTGCCTGGCACCTTGCCAGCCTTGACGAATTCGCCCTTGGCCCAATCGCCCATGAACTGCAGACCTGCCTTGTTTTCGATGACCATTGCGGAAGCAAGATTCCAGTCGCGACCGGAGAAGTTGTCATCCACATAGGTACGCAGCTTGGTCATGCGGTCGAAGGCTACCTTCATCTTGTCGCTGCCAAGAGCAGCGGGATCAAGGTCGATGAACGCCGACTTGTAGAAGTCGTTGCCGAGAGAAAGGACGACAGCATCGAAAATCGTCGCATCCTGCCATGGCACGCCACCATGGGCGATCGGCGTAATGCCCTGCGCCTTGAAGTTGTCGAGAAGAGCGATCAGCTCATCCCAGTTAGCAGGCTCCTTGCCACCGGCCTTGTCGAGGGCAGCCTTGTTGATCCAGATCCAGTTGGTCGAATGCACGTTGACCGGCGCTGCAATCCAGTGGCCGTCATATTTCGAGAACTTCTGCAGGGCGGTCGGGATCACGTCATCCCATTTTTCCTTGGCAGCAACTTCATCGAGATTGCCGAGAGCACCCTGTTTCGCCCAGTCGGTGATGTCGAAACCGAGCATCTGTACGGCTGTCGGCGGATTGCCGGCCGTAACACGGGCACGCAGAACAGTCATGGCTTCCGTACCGCCACCACCGGAAACCGGCATGTCGGACCAGGTGATGCCCTTGGATTCGAGATCCTTCTTGAGCACTTCCAGCGCCGTCGCTTCACCGCCGGAGGTCCACCAATGCAGGACCTCGACGTTTTCGGCCGCACGGGCCATCGTTGCTGTACCGAGCAGCATTGCTGCAGCGGCAACAGTATTCATCAGCTTTTTCATAACGATCCTCCCAGAGAAAAAAGAGATAAAATTTAACTTGTCCGACCGAAGGTGCCCTTAGGTCCGGGGCATTCATACAATAGGCAGAACGGCTATTACAATCGATTTAGTCTCCTGACCATACTACTTTCCTCCTACCCATGTGCATGTTCAAAGTCTTGGTTTCCGTATAGTCCTCTACCGCGTGCCTGCCGAGTTCACGGCCGAGCCCGGATTGCTTGTATCCGCCGAAGGGCAGCTCCGATGCGCCGTCCATGAAGGTGTTCATCCAGATAGTTCCAGCACGTACCTGGCGGCCGACTGTCATGCAGGTATCGAAGTCGCGGCTCCAGACGCCAGCGGACAGTCCATAATCGATGGAATTCGCGATACGGATGGCATCCTCCTGCGTGTCGAATGTTAGCACAGACAGCACCGGTCCGAATACCTCTTCCCGCGCCACGGCCATCTCCGGCTGGACTGCCGAAAGGATCGTCGGTGCCATGAACTGTCCCATGCCGAGATCGAGCGCTTCACCGCCATGGCTGACATTCGCTCCCGCAGAAGCGGCGTTGCGGACGTAGGCGCCGACCTTGGCGAGATGCTCCGGCGTTATGATCGCGCCAACCTTGGTTTGCGGATCGAGCGGATCGCCAACCCTGACCTTGGCGGAGAGCGCTGCGACACGATGCACGACCTCGTCGGCAATATCGCGATGAACGATCAGGCGGGACCCGGCATTGCAGCATTCGCCTGCGTTGAAGTAGGCACCGAACACTGCCGCATCGATGAAATCGTCGAGATTGGCATCGGGAAACACGATCTGCGGGTTCTTGCCGCCAAGTTCAAGCGAGACCTTCTTCAGGGTCTGGGCGGCATTGGCCATGGTCAGCTTGCCGACAAGCGTCGAGCCGGTGAACGAGACCATGTCGACATCCGGGTGCGTGGTCATTGGCGCACCAACCTCGGCACCCGTGCCGACGACAATATTGACCACGCCAGCCGGAACGCCGGCTTCCATCAGAATTTCACCAAGCACCAGCGTCGAGCCGGATGTCAGCTCAGATGGTTTCACCACAGCGGTGCACCCGGCGGCGAGCGCGAAGGGTAACTTCTGGCTTACGATGAGGAAGGGGAAATTCCAGGGCGTTATGATCGAGACGACACCGATCGCCTCGCGCAGGACGACACCCAGTGTTGCATCTCCAAGCGTGTTATAGCTTTCGCCATGCAAGTCGCGGCCAAGTGCAGCCGCGTAGCGCCAGATATCGACGGCGCCACCGAGTTCGGCCTTGGCCTGGCTGATTGGTTTGCCGGACTCGATACAGTCAAGCCAGGCAAGTTCTTCGGAACGCGCTGCGATGAGGTCGGCGGCCTTGAGAATGATGTTCGAACGCTCCGCGCCGGTCATTGTAGACCAAGGGCCATTGTCGAATGCATGGCGGGCGGCGGCAATTGCGCGTGTCGCATCAGCCTTGGTCGCTGCCTGGTAACGCGAGACGACCACGCCATGACCGGGGCTTTTGCGCTCAATGACGCCGCCTTCGGCGCCGTCGGTCCATTGCCCGTCGATCAGCATCTGGAATTCACGCACCTTGAAATTATCGAGTGCCTGAGGCCGCACCAGAACTGTCATTACCATTCTCCCTTGAACACGGGCTCACGTTTTTCGGCAAAGGCCGAAACACCTTCTTTGAGGTCCGCAGTTTTTGCGACGAGGATCGAGCCAAGTGCCTCGACCGCCGTTCCATTGTCTTCGCCATTGGCTGAAGCGATCATCAGTTTTGCCACCTCCACGGCAGCCGGGCCGCGCTTGGTGATGCGCTCTGCATAGGCTTGCGCCGTCGAAACCGCGGTACCGGTTTCGACCACATGATCGACGAGGCCGAGTGCCTGTCCTTCGCCGGCGGTAAAGATCTCGCCGCCAAGCGCCATGCGGCGAACCACCTGCGCGCCAAAACGCCGGACCAGCCGCTGCGTGCCGGACCAGCCCGGCACCATGCCGAGGCCGGTCTCCGGCAGGCCGAGCTTGATCTGTGTTTCTGCGATACGGATATCCGCCGCAGCAGCCAATTCGAGGCCGCCGCCCAGCGCATGGCCGTTAAGAGCCGCGATCAACGGCACACGCAGTGTCGCCAGCCGTTCGAAAACACGATGGCCGAAACGCACCCAGGCATGGCCGAACTCATTTGGCGTCATCGCTGCCCAAGCCTTGATATCGCCGCCTGCGGAAAATGCCTTGCCGGCGCCGGTGAGGATCGCGACCCGCACCTGCGCGTTGGTCTCCACTGCATCGCAGGCAGCGCTCAGGTCCTTCAACATGTCGAGGTCGAAGGCATTGAGCTTTTCCGGACGCGACACGGTAATCGTGGCAATAGGGCCGGCGAAGGCGACGTTGATGCGCGGGTCAGCCATGGAGCGTCCTTTGCGGTTTCTGCGGCAACTTCAGGCCGAATGGCTCCGGCACAAACAGATGCGCATCCATCAGCTTTAGATCGCGGGCAACGACCAGCGGGAATTCCGATTGATCGAGAATGTCGGTCTGCAGGTCTACGCCCGGCGCGATTTCGGTCAGGACCACGCCTTCCGGCCTCAGGACCATGACGCAACGTTCGGTGACATAGGTGATGTCCTGACCTTGCTCGACGGCGCGACGGCCGGAGAAAGTGACGTGCTCGACTTGCGTGACGAGCTTCTTCAGCTTGCCTTCCTTTTCGATGACCAGCTTTCCATCCTCGACATGAACCTTCGCGCCCGCATTGAACATGCCGGAGAACACGATCTTGCGCGCCCTTGCGGTGATATCGACAAAACCGCCTGCTCCAGCTGTTACATGCGGGCGGAAGCTGAGCTTCGACACGTTGACCGAGCCGGACTTGTCGATCTCGAGGAACGACAGCAGCGAGGCATCAAAACCCGCGCCCTGGAAATAGGTAAACTGGTGCGGTGAGGGCACGAACGCTTCCGCGTTGGAAGCGCAGCCGAACGCGAAATCCAGAAGCGGGATACCGCCGACAGGTCCCTGCTCGATCACCCAGGTGACTGCACCGTGCAAGCCCTCCTCAAGCAGAATGCGCGGCACGTTGGCGGAAATGCCGAAGCCGAGATTGACGGCACTGCCAGTTTCGAGCTCGGTTGCGACGCGGCGCGCAATGACTTTCTGGATATTGAAATCCGGGAGCGCGAAATCTTCGAGCGGATGGAAAATTTCGCCGGAAATAGCCGGATCGTAGAGCGTTTGCGTGGTCTGCTTCTGGTCGGGGTCAATCACGACGTAATCCACGAGGATGCCGGGAACGCGCACATCGTGCGGCTTCATCGAACCGCTCTTGGTGAAGCGTTTGACCTGCGCGATGACGATGCCGCCATTGTTGCGCACCGCCAGCGCCTGATCGAAGCCGCCGAGATAGGCCCCTTCGTGCTCGTAGGTGAGATTGCCGCGCTCATCAGCTGTGGTGGCGCGGATGATCGCGACCTGCGGAATGATGGGCTTGAAGAACAGCCACTCTTCGCCGCCGAACTCGATCTTGCGAACGACCGGCTCTTCGGCGGCGGAGGCATTCATGGCGCAGCCCTGCCGGTCCGGGTCGACAAAAGTATCGAGCCCGACCTTGGTGAAAACGCCCGGGCGCTTCGCCGCCGCTTCCCGGTGCATATCGAACAGAATGCCGGAAGGAATGTTGTAGGCCGCCACCTCATCATTGCCGATCATCTGCCAGATCAGCGGAGGTTCAGCGCTGGACGGGCCGGACGGATAGGAGCCGCCGATAATCTTCTTGAGCAAGCCCTTCTTGGCGATGTGATCGACACCCTTGATGCCGCTCATATCCCCCGCCGCAATCGGATGCAGTGTCGTAAGATCGCGCGGATGACCAGTCGCATCGAAGCGAGCGCCGATGGCCTTCAACATCAGATCCGGACAGCCGAGACCGCTCGAAGACGAGACCGAAATGATCGCTTCATCGGGAATGAGTTTCGCGGCCTCTTCGGGGGTGATGTGCTTGTTCATATCGGTATTCGTTTTCTCAGAGTCCGGGATTGATAGGTTGTGCAGTACCGGTCCTGGCAGCTTCAGTGACGGCGAGCCCGGCAGCGAGCGACCACAAGCCATCTTCGCCGCTCGCCGCGGGATGGCCGTTGCCGGCGATGGCGGCGTGGAATTTGGCGATGCCGGTTTCGTAGAGGTTCTTATGGTCCAGCTTCAGTTCCGTCTCGCCATCCGCATTGCGCAACGTTACGGTGCCGATCGGCCGCTGTGTCATAACATTGCGGCCGACAAGCGAACCTTGAGTGCCATGCACTTCGAAGCCGGTCTCGGCATATTTCGTGGTGAAGCCATCATGAAACAGGGCTACAACACCCGACTTGAAACGCATGACGCCCATGACCGCGTCCTCAAGTCCGGCCTTGGCAAGGCCGCTTTTCTGAGCGAATGCCGTCGCCTCGACGGGATCATCACCAAGAACGTAGCGGAGTGTGTCCGTGTCATGCACTGTTATGTCGAGAATGACCCCGCCTCCGGCCTCCGGACGATCAAGCCGCCAGCCCTGCAGATGCGGGGGAAGGTAACCGGCATGAAAGACCTTGGCGGCAAGCGGCGTTCCAATCTTGCCAGCGGCAATGGCTTCGCGCATCGCCGTGTGACTGGCTGCGTTGCGCAGATGATGATTGGTGGCGAAAACGACATTTGCGGCGCGGCAGGCTTCGACCATGGCGTGCGCGTCGGCAAGGCTAGTCGCCAGCGGCTTCTCGCACAGAATGTGCTTGCCGGCCTTTGCAGCCGCCATTACCTGGTCCTTATGCAACTCGTTGGTCGTTGAAATATAAACGGCATCGACATCCGGATCGCCGACCAGCGCGTCGAGCGAGGTCACTGACTTCGGGATGTTGTGGTCCGCCGCATATTTTTTGCCACGCTCTTCGTTCGTGCTCATCACGGCGACGATTTCACCGCCGCTGGCGCGGATCGCATCGATTACCCACTCATGCGCAATCGTGCTTGCGCCGATCAATCCCCAGCGTGTCATGCCAACTCCTCCAACTGTTTTACGGGCGCACCGCAGCTTTGGCGCACAACCAGGCGCACCGATGTCACGATGGATTCCGGATCTGTTTGTCCGGCATTAATTTGCTTCAGGACCAGTTGCGCCGCGCGCTGCCCCATGCCCTGCGGATCGACCGAAACGGTGGTCAGCGCGGGTACGGCCGTTTTCGCCTCGATCACATCGTCGAAACCGATGATGCCGAAGCCCTTGCCAGGCTCGATATTGCTGGAACGCAGGCCGTCGCAAACGCCAAAGGCAACCGCGTCATTGAGGCAGAGGGCGGAGGTCGGGCGCTCGGCAAACACCATCATTCGCTCTACCGCAGCAACACCGCCGGCGCGCGACGGTGCGGAGTGGATGACGAATTTTTCGTTGAGCGGGATATTCGCTTCTGCCAGCGCGTCGCGATAACCGCGCAGCCGCTCGCCAAAAACCGCCGTATCCACAAATCCGCCCATGAAGGCAATGCGGCTATGGCCCAGCGAGATCAGATGGCGGATAGCAGCCTTGGCACCGACATAATTATCGGAAAGAAGCGTCGAGACTTTCGCGCCGGGCACATTGCGCACGACCAGCACCACGGGAATGCCGCTATCGGCGAGCGGCTTGATATCGCTGGCTTCCGTGCCACGCGCCGGCGACAGGATCAGCCCGGCAATACCATTCTCGCGCATCGAGGAAATGACTTCGCGCTGACGATCGACACTCTCGCCGCTGTGAGCCAGGAACTGCACGTAGCCTGCCGACTGGACCATCATGTCCATGCCGACTGCGAGTTCGGCAAAGAAACTGTTGGTGAGATCATTGACGACAATGCCGATGATCTTCGACTTCGATTGCCGCAGGTTGGCGGCGCCGCGATTATAGACATAGCCAAGATCGCCGATCAGCGCATTGACCTTTTCGCGGGTTTTTTCATTGACGAGCGGACTGCCCTGCAGGACCAACGAGACAGTGGATTTCGACACGCCGGCGGCGTGAGCAATATCCACAATACTGGTCCGGGTTTTGTTCAACGAAAATCCTCCATCGGCCTTCATATAATTGGAACGTTCCAAATTCGTCAAGAGGTTTTATTGCTGCGACGCCTTACTGCGGAATATTATTAATTTCTGATGCCATTAAATTGTTGCTTGTTTTTTGGAACGTTCCAAATTAGAAGAGGCTGATTGTTCCGGGAGCGATGCAGAATGACCCTGAAAATTCAACTGCCGAATGCGAGCGGGGCGACCTTCGATTACGCCTTGACCGGCGTTCCGATTGCCGCGCCTTCAAGCCCGCCAACGTTCAACCGGATCGCCTATGCGGCCGCCCATGTGGTTTCCGATCCATTGCGCGACGCCCGGCCTTGGGATGCACCCGCAATCGATTGGGATGCAACTATGGCATTTCGCCATCACCTATGGTCGCTTGGTTTCAAGATCGCCGAGGCAATGGATACGGCACAGCGAGGCATGGGTGTTGATTGGGCAGGTGCACAGGAACTGATCCGGCGATCGCTGGCCGAGGCGCGGACTTTTGATGGAGCGGACCTTGCCTGCGGCGCCGGTACCGATCAACTGGCGCCGGAGGATGCCAGGAGCCTCCACGACGTGATCGAAGCCTATGAGACGCAGATCGGATTTGTCGAGGCGGAGGGCGGACGGGCTGTCATGATGGCGAGCCGGGCTCTGGCCCGCGTTGCCCGTACCGCGGACGACTACCGTATGGTCTATGGCGAGATCCTGCGCCAGACCGGCAACAAGGTCGTCCTGCATTGGCTTGGAGACATGTTCGACCCGCAGTTAGCCGGCTATTGGGGCTCCCCATCGTTCGAACATGCCCTGGAAACCGTTCTCGCCATCATCGGCGACAACAGGGACAAGATCGAGGGCATAAAGATTTCGTTGCTCGACAACGCCAAGGAAATCGGATTGCGCCAGCGGCTGCCGGAAGGCGTGCTCTGTTTCACCGGGGATGATTTCAACTATGCCGGATTGATCGAAGGCGATGGCGAACGTTACAGCCATGCGCTGCTTGGCATCTTCGATGCGGTAGCGCCCTCGGCGTCCAAGGCCTTGGCGCATCTTGCGAAAGGCGAAACGCAGGCCTTCCGCAACGTCATCGAGCCGACCGTACCGCTGTCGCGCAAGATTTTCCAAGCCCCTACTCAATACTACAAGGCCGGGGTGGTATTCCTCGCCTGGCTCAACGGCCATCAAAGCCATTTCACCATGCCGGCGGGCCTGCAATCGGCGCGCAGTATCGTTCACTATGCGGATATCTTCCGGCTGGCCGATCAGGCGAATGTTCTGGACAAGCCCGAGCTTGCGGTCAGCCGAATGAAGAGCCTGCTGCAGGTTTACGGCGTTTGAAGATCGGACCAAAGTTCAGCCTGCTGGACCCGCAAATAGTATGAGATTCCCATCTGGATCCAACACAATGAAATTTCGGGCACCCCACGGTTCTTTCTTGATCGTCTGATGAAACGGCACGCCGTTGGCCTGAAAATCCAGAAAAAGTTGTTTGATCTCATCGGCTGTATCGACTGTGATCGATGCGGAGAGCAGGTGCTCACGCTCCCGGATGTCATTCACGAATACTGGTTCGCACACCAGCCGTAGCGCGAGCCGCGCCTTGTCGCGAATGACCTGTCCGTAGAACGGCGGTTCGCCGTAGATGAAGTCAATGGTGAATCCGAGCTTGTCGGTGAAAAAGCTGCACGACACCTGAATGTCGCTCACAAAGAGTTGCGCCGAGGTCGAAGCAAGAACGGGACGTAGTGCGGTCCTTTTGAATTGTGTGCTCATGGATTGGGCTCCTGACTTGAGCGCCGGCCATCCCTCGAACCCCATTTGACGTGCGACAAGTTCTTGCGCGTCAGAGAGTTTGAAGCTCGCTTCCAGTATCTCACTGTCACCAAGGTGTTGAAACCGTGGCAAAACGGCCCTGATTTCAGCGGCCACGGGATAGTACCGCTCCCGATGCCAACGCAAATACTGCTTGGCTTGCTTCTTAAGATTTTCAAGATTCGGCATAGGCGCATCTGTTGTTACATCATGGAGGCGGGCATTGCCCTTTCGACCTTGTGTCGATGCAGCCTACGCAGCTCTTGGATATTCCTTCGAGCCGCGTCTGTTTGTCAATAACTAGGCTGAAGACGGCTCTTCGTGAGTTAGCTTTGGCAGTTCTGAGTGGTTCAGATCAACAAAAAAGGGGCAGCGCCGAAACGCCGCCCCTCCCCCCACCAATACGCCTGGAACTTACTTGTTCCAGCTCTTGACCAGTTCATCGTAGTTGATGGTCTGGGGCTTTTCCTTTTCGTTCTCGACCTTCAACTGCGGAGCAAGATTGCCGTTTTTGACGGCATCGGCATTCCAGTAGGCAAGGTCATGTTCTTCGGCCAGTTTCGGACCGATATCACCCTGCACGCCTGACTTTTCGAGGCGTCCGAGAACCTTCTCCTGCTCGGAACACAGCGAGTCCATGGCTTCCTGTGCGGATTTCGCACCGGAAGACGCATCGCCGATCGCCTGCCACCAGAGCTGAGCCAGCTTCGGATAATCCGGAACATTGGTACCAGTCGGGGACCATTGCAAGCGAGCCGGCGAGCGGTAGAACTCGATCAGGCCGCCAAGCTTCGGCGCGCGGTCAGTGAACGACTTGTGATCGAGCGTCGACTGACGGATGAAGGTAAGACCAACATGGCTCTTCTTCACGTCAACGGTCTTGGACGTGACGAACTGTGCATAGAGCCAGGCCGCCTTGGCACGATCGTCCGGAGTGGACTTGAGCAATGTCCAGGATCCGGCGTCCTGGTAGCCGAGCTTCATGCCGTCCTTCCAGTAGACGCCATGCGGCGATGGGGCGAAACGCCATTTCGGCGTGCCATCCTCATTGACAACGGGCAGGCCGGGCTTGACGAAGTCGGCCGTGAAGGCCGTGTAGGTGAACATCTGCTGGGCAACCTCGCCCTGCGATGGCACCGGTCCCGACTCCGAGAAGGTCATGCCCTGCGCTGCGGCCGGAGCATAGGCCTTCATCCAGTCCAGATACTTCTGGATCGAATAGACCGCAGCCGGGCCGTTGGTGTCACCACCGCGTGCCACGCACGAGCCGACGGGCCGCGAATTCGCATCGACCTTGATGCCCCATTCGTCGACAGGCTTGCCGTTCGGGATCCCCTTGTCACCATTGCCGGCCATCGAAAGCCAGGCATCCGTGAAGCGCCAGCCCAGTGACGGGTCCTTCTTGCCATAGTCCATGTGGCCATAGACCTTCTTGCCGTCCACTTCGCGGCCGGTGAAGAACTCGGCAATATCCTCATAGGCCGACCAGTTGACCGGAACGCCGAGGTCGTAGCCATACTTCGCCTTGAAGTCCGCCTTGTTCTTCTCGTCGTTGAACCAGTCGTAGCGGAACCAGTAGAGGTTCGCGAACTGCTGGTCAGGCAGCTGATAGAGCTTGCCGTCTGGCGCAGTGGTGAACGACTTGCCGATGAAGTCGTCAATGTCGAGTTCGGGATTGGTAACGTCCTTGCCTTCGTTCGTCATCCAGTCGGTCAGGCTGCGCGCCTGCTGATAGCGCCAGTGGGTACCGATCAGATCGCTATCATTGATATAGGCATCATAGACGTTTTCGCCCGACTGCATCTGTGTCTGCAGTTTTTCAACGACGTCGCCTTCACCGATCAGATCGTGCGTGATCTTGATGCCCGTAATATCGGTGAACGCCTTGGCAAGGGTCTTCGACTCGTATTCATGCGTGGTGATGGTCTCTGAGACCACCTTGATGTCCATACCGGCAAAAGGCTTTGCCGCATCGACGAACCACTGCATTTCCTTTTCCTGCCCGGCTCGATCGAGGGTCGACATATCGCCGATTTCCTTATCGAGGAAAGCCTTTGCCTCGTCCATGCCGGCCCAGGCATTGCCTGCGCCAAACAGCAGCGCGAGGGCTGTGGTTGTTGTCAATAATCGCGTTCGCATATGTAGTCCTCCCAGAGTTGCGATTGCATCGTCAATTGTCCGGCGGGTGCCGGACATATTGTTTCTAGACAAAGCGGAATACGCCGATTGCGTAGACCACAGAGAGAGCCAGAGCCCACCAGAGGTTCGGACCGATCAGTCCGAGCCAGGCGAGGTGAATGAATGCGCTGCCGAGCAGCGACACGAACAGGCGGTCGCCGCGTGTGGTTTCAAAGCGCAGGATGCCGACACGCGGATTGCCACCTGGAGATGCATATTCCCATACGGCCATCAGCGACATCAGAAAGAAAATAGTCAAGAAAAACAGTGCCGTCGGGAAAGTCCAGGCCATCCAACCGCCTTTGGCCAGTGGCGCGAACCAGTCGCGCGCACCATCCTTGAAAGGAACCGCTCCCACGAGCAGCCCGACCATGATTGCGAAAGCGGCGACGACTGCCGCCAGCACTACAGGCCAACGCCTTGTCATTTCCATTATACCCTCCCCAGGGCGAAGCCCTTGGCGATGTAATTGCGGACGAAGTAAATAACGATCGCGCCCGGAATGATGGTCAGCACCCCGGCAGCGGCAAGAACGCCCCAATCCATGCCGGAAGCGGAAACCGTGCGGGTCATGATGGCGGCGATCGGCTTTGCCGCGGTCGTCGTCAGGGTGCGGGCGATCAGCAATTCCACCCATGAGAACATGAAGCAGAAGAAGGCAGCAACGCCGATGCCGCTGGCGATGAGCGGTACGAATATCTTCACGAAGAAACGCGGGAAGGAGTAGCCGTCGATATAGGCGGTTTCGTCGATTTCTTTCGGAACGCCCGACATGAAGCCTTCAAGAATCCACACGGCCAGCGGGACGTTGAACAGGCAGTGCGCGAGCGCCACGGCGATGTGCGTATCGATCAGGCCAAAGGCCGAATAAAGCTGGAAGAAAGGCAACGCAAACACGGCGGGCGGCGCCATACGATTGGTCAGCAGCCAGAAGAACAGGTGTTTGTCGCCGAGGAAGCGGTAACGCGAGAAGGCATAAGCTGCGGGCAATGCTACCAGCACCGAGATCGCCGTGTTCATCACCACATAGATGATGGAATTGATATAACCCTTGTACCAGGATGGATCGGTGAAGATGACCGCGTAGTTGTGCAAGGTGGGGTTCTGCGGCCACAGCGAGAAAGCGCCGAGGATTTCCTGGTTGGTCTTGAAGCTCATATTGATGAGCCAGTAGATCGGCAGCATCAAAAAGATGATGTACAGCGTCGGGATCAGCCACCAGAACTTCGATTCATCGCCGCGTTTGCGCATCTTGCGGGCGAGCGCCTTGTCGATCCGGTGCTGTTCGGCCTCCGGACGTCCGCTTGTGCGTGCAAGTGTGTCTTGTTGCACCGACATTTCAGCGCTCCGCATCGTAGTTGGTCATGACGGTGTAGAAGACCCATGACAGCAAGAGAATGATCAGGAAGTAGATGATCGACATGGCCGCTGCCGGACCAAGGTCGAACTGGCCGACTGCCATCTTGACGAGATCGATCGACAGGAACGTCGTCGAATTGCCGGGGCCACCGCCGGTGACGACGAAGGGCTCGGTGTAGATCATGAAACTATCCATGAAGCGCAGCAACACGGCGATCAGCAGCACGCGGTTCATCTTGGGCAACTGGATGTAGCGGAAAACTGCCCAGCGCGACGCACCATCAATCTTGGCTGCCTGGTAGAAGGCATCAGGGATCGAAACGAGACCGGCGTAGCAGAGGAGGACGACGAGGCTCGTCCAGTGCCAGATATCCATGATTATGACGGTAAACCAGGCATGCATCGGATTCTGCACATAATTGTAATTGATGCCGAGATTCGCCAGCGTGCGTCCGAGAAGCCCGATATCGACACGTCCAAACACTTGCCAGATGGTACCGACGACATTCCACGGTATGAGCAAGGGCAATGCCATCAGGACCAGGCAGACGGGAACCCCCCAGCCCTTGCGCGGCATATTGAGCGCGATGATGATGCCCAGCGGGACCTCGATTGCAAGAATGATGAAGGAGAAGACGAGGTTGCGCCCGAGCGCTGCGTGAAAGCGTTCGGAGTGGAGAATTTCGTCAAACCAGTCGGTTCCGGCCCAGAAGAACTGGTTGTTGCCGAACGTATCCTGCACCGAATAATTGACCACGGTCATCAGCGGGACAACGGCTGAAAAAGCCACGAGCAGCAGTACGGGCAAGACCATGAACCAGGCTTTGTTGTTCCAGGTTTTCTCCATGGCTACTGCCCTCCCACGCGCCAGCTATCGGCATAGATGTTGATGCCCTTCGGGTCGAAGGCGATGTGCGGTTCGGCAGGGATATCCCCGCCCTCCTCGACAATGATGGCTATGTCCTGGTTTTCGAGCCGGGTCCGGACGATCTTGTGCCGCCCGATATCCTCTACCTTGGCAATTTTCACCGGCATCCCCGCGCGCCCGAGCCGCACATATTCCGGACGGATGCCAAGTTCGATGATCTTCGCATTGGCAGGCATTACCGGCGAAGGCAACTCGATCTGATGGCTGCCGATCTGCGCCATCCCCCCGGAAAGCTTCACGGGCATGACATTCATGCCGGGCGAGCCGATGAAATACCCGACGAAAGTGTGTTTCGGCCGCTCGAACAATTCTTCCGGTGTGCCGATCTGCACGATCTCGCCGTCATACATGACGACGACTTTCTGGGCGAAGGTCAGCGCTTCCGTCTGGTCGTGCGTGACATAGACCATCGTGTAGCCAAAGCGCTGGTGCAACTGTTTCAACTGCGACCGGAGCACCCACTTCATGTGCGGGTCGATAACCGTAAGCGGCTCGTCGAAAAGGATCGCGTTGACGTCGGAACGGACGAGACCGCGGCCGAGCGAAATCTTCTGCTTCTGGTCGGCGGTAAGGCCGCGTGCCTTCTTTTTTGCCCAGCTGGCAAGGTCGATCATCTCCAGCGTCTCGCGCACCTTGCGGTCGATTTCCGCTTCTGGAACGCCGCGGTTGCGCAAGGGAAAGGCGAGATTGTCGTAAACGGTCATCGTGTCGTAGATAACCGGGAACTGGAAGACCTGCGCGATGTTGCGTTCCTGCGTGGACAGGGTGGTCACGTCAACGCCGTCGAAGAGCAATTGTCCATGCGAGGGATGGATCAACCCGGATATGATGTTCAAGAGCGTGGTCTTGCCGCAACCGGACGGTCCGAGCAGGGCATAGGCACCGCCGTCTTCCCAGCTGTGATGGACTTCCTTCAGCGCATAGTCCTTGTCCGACTTCGGGTTGGGACTGTAGGCGTGACGAATATGGTCGAGGTCGATGCGTGCCATGGTTCCCCCTATGCCGCCAGCTTCTGGCGGCGGCTGACGGAATTGCCGCTCGCGTCGAAAATTACCAGATTGCGCGGATCGATGAAGATGTCGATCTCCTCATCGGGCGCGTAGATGTGGATGCCATGCGTCAGCATCGTCCAACGCGCATCGGCGAAGGAAAGATGAACAAAGCTTTCAGAACCTGTGATCTCGGTGGCCGTAACCGTGGCTCTAAGGCCGATCTCGTCAGGATTCCTGCGGCTCGTATTCACGTGATGCGGCTGGAAACCGATCGTATAAGTACCGTCGGCGAACTCCGCGAGATGCGCCGGTACTGGCAGCGTAACGCCGCCTTCGAGCTGAAATGCTTTGCCAAACTTCGCCAGCGCAATCGTGTTGAGTGGCGGATCGGCAAAGGTCTGCGCGGTGATCAAGTCGTCAGGCTTGCGGAAGACATCTATGGTCGGCCCGAACTGGGTGATGCGGCCTTCGGACAATGTCGCCGTGTTGCCACCAAGCAGCAGCGCCTCATGCGGCTCGGTCGTGGCATAGACGAAGATCGTACCGGATTCGGCGAAAATCCTCGGCAGTTCCTGACGCAGCTCCTCACGCAGCTTGTAATCGAGATTGGCAAGCGGCTCGTCGAGCAGAACCAGCTTGGCGTTCTTCACGATGGCGCGTGCCAGCGCAGTGCGCTGCTGCTGACCGCCGGAAAGATTGAGCGGCGTGCGATCGAGGAAGGGCGTGAGCTTCAGCATTTCGGCCGCCTTGCGCACTTCGCGGTCGATTGTCGCCTTGTCGGCACCGGCCACGCGCATCGGCGAGGCGATGTTCTCGTAGACTGTGAAGGCAGGGTAATTGATGAACTGCTGATAGACCATGGCGACCGAGCGCTTCTGTACCGGCACGCCGGTCACGTCCTTGCCGTCGAACCAGACAGAGCCGGAGGTCGGCACATCCAGCCCTGCCATGATGCGCATGAGGCTGGTCTTGCCGGACAGGGTCGGTCCGAGCAGGACATTCAGCGTTGCATGTTCCAAAGTCAGCGAAATATCGCTGAGATGGGGTTTTCCGCCCACTACCTTGGATACATTCCGCAGTTCCAACATTCTTACTCCTCCCAGAGACAGTGCAGGCCTGCCCGCACCGTATCATTCAATTCTATTCCGCCGCGATCTGGCGCCTTCTATCGACAGCATTTTCCATAAAACGGTCGAGCGCAGCAGCCTCATCGGCACTCAAATGCAAACCCTTTTTTGTCCGACGCCACAAAACATCCTGAGCCGTCACCGCCCATTCATGCTCGATCTGATAGCGCACCTCGGCTTCATAAAGGTCAGAGCCGAAATGCCTGCCAAGATCTGCGACAGAAGCGGCTTTGCCAAGCACCAAGCGTGCCTTCGTACCATAGAGCCGGAACAGGCGATGTGCATGGCGTGGATCGAGAAATGGATAATCGGCCTGCAGCTTGTGCAACTCTTCATCAAAGCCGGTCGTCGCGAAGTCTCCGCCAGGCAACGTTCCTGCCGCCGTCCAGGGCTTGCCGCGCTTGCCAAGCTGGTCTTCGATCTTTTCCAGCATATGCTCGGACAAGCGCCTGAAGGTTGTGATCTTGCCACCGAATATATTGAGCAGAGGTGCCCGGCCCTCCGGCGCGTCGGTCTTCAGTACATAGTCGCGCGTGGCCTCCTGCGCCTTCGAGGCACCGTCATCGTAGAGCGGACGCACGCCCGAATACGTCCAAACGACCTGGTCGCGCTTCACCGGCTCGACGAAATATTCGCTGGCGGCAGCGCAGAGATAATCTATTTCGGCATCGCTGATTTTCACCTCGGCCGGATTGCCGTGATAGTCCTGGTCGGTGGTGCCGATGAGGGTGAAATCCTGCTCGTAGGGAATAGCGAAAATGATGCGCCCATCGGTGTTCTGGAAGAAATAGGCGCGCGGATCGTCGAACTTCTTCTTCACGACGATGTGGCTGCCCTGCACGAGACGAACGTTGTGCGCATTATTGCTGCCGACAACACCGGTCAATACCTCATCGACCCATGGACCGGCCGCATTGACCAGAAGTCGCGAGCGGACTTCTTCTGTAGCGCCGGTCAATCCGTCCTGCAGCGTCAGCGTCCAGTGATCCGCATCGCGGCGGGCACTGACAACTTTCGTACGTGTGCGAATGACCGCACCACGATCTGCCGCGTCACGAGCATTGAGCGCGACCAGCCGCGCATCGTTGACCCAGCAGTCGGAATATTCGAAGGCCTTGGTATAAAGCGACTTCAGCGGCTTGGCTGCCGGATCGCGGGTCATGTCCAGCGTGCGTGTGGCCGGAAGCTTCTTGCGTCCGCCAATGTGATCGTAAAGGACAAGTCCGAGCCGCAAGAGCCAGGCTGGACGCAGCCCAGCATGATGCGGAAGAACAAAACGCAGCGGCCAGATGATATGCGGCGCGCTGGCCCATAGAACTTCGCGCTCCATCAGCGATTCGCGCACCAGCCGGAATTCGTAATATTCCAGATAGCGCAAGCCGCCATGGATGAGCTTGGTCGAACCGGAGGACGTACCGCTGGCGAGATCGTTCATCTCCGCGAGAAAAACCGAAAAACCACGGCCGACAGCATCGCGCGCAATGCCGCATCCGTTGATGCCGCCGCCGATGACAAAAATGTCGTAGACCATGTCGACCAGGTTAGACAATCCCTGCGCTCCCCATTTCGCACCGCACCATTTCTTCGCAATTGCGAAAGATATACGGAAGCATTACGAAACCAATACGAAACTAAAAGGAACTATACCGCGCATGGCGACGGCGCACAAGTGCATTGTCAAATCGAAGTTTCGATGAGCCGAACGTCCGCATCGACGCAAATCTGGCGGATTGCTTCACTTTCGCAGCGGTCGGTGATGAAGGTGTGTACTTGCGAAAGATGGCCGATTCGAACCGGCGCCGTGCGTTCGAATTTGGTTGAGTCGGAGACGAGGATCACGTGGCGTGCATTGGCCATGATCGCCTGCGCCACCTTGACCTCCCGGAAATCGAAATCGAGCAAGGCGCCGTCGCTGTCGATAGCGGACGTTCCGATGACGGCGAAATCCACCTTGAACTGACGGATGAAATCGACCGCCGCCTCGCCAACGATTCCGCCGTCGGACCCGCGCACGACACCGCCCGCGATAACGACCTCAATGTCCGGGTAAATACGTAACTTGTTGGCAACATTGATATTATTTGTAATTATCATCAGGCCCTTGCGGTCAAGCAGCGCCTGCCCCACCGCTTCCGTTGTGGTGCCGATGTTGACAAATAAGGAGGCATTGTCGGGGATGAGGTCGGCCGCGGCGCGGCCAATCGCTTCCTTTTCGCTCGCAGCAATCAAACGCCGCGCCTCATATTCCAAATTCTGCACGCCGGACGGAAACAGCGCGCCGCCGTGGATACGGTTGAGCAGGCGCTGGTCACACAGGTCGTTGAGATCCTTGCGAATGGTTTGCGGCGTGACATTGAAATGAACGGCGAGATCGTCCACGAGAACGCGTCCGTGCTCCTTGGCCATTTCCAGAATTTCGGCGTGCCTGGGAGCGAGAAACATGGCTTGCGCTTTCATTTTCGTTTTTCTGCAGTCTATACGAAAACGAAAATGAAAGCTTATGTCAATCTATGGGTAAACGAACCCGGCTCATTTCCCTATGCCGTTGCGCCTTCGATAATGTCGAACCCCGTATTGATGATGGTCTTTTCGGCGGGCCGCTCGCGGCTTTCAAGCAATTTTTCGGCTGCGGTTTTTCCAATCAGAAAGCGCTTCGACAGGATCGTAGACAGAGGCATGGGCATGGCCTGGCCGATATCGAGTCCATTGAACCCAAATATACCGAGCTTCTCCTTCACAGCGATTCCCGCATACATGCAGTGAAAAATGCCGCCCATCGCCATATCGTCATTCGGGAATACGACAACGTCCAGGTCGGGATGGGCAGCAAGAAGTATCGCCAGCGCGTCGCGCCCTGCCTTGGTCGAACTCGCGTCGGGATAACAATGCTCTGCAACAAGAGACAGGCCAGCCTCCTGCAACGCCGAGCAAAGCCCTTCATAACGGGCACTGGCGCGGTCGTCTGTCGTTACGTTGTGCCTGGCATAGCCGAAACGGCGATAACCGCGCTGAACGAGATGCTTTCCGGTTTCATAGCCAGCCTGGCGATGCGACATGCCAACGGCAATGTCTACGGGCTCGCCATCGATGTCCATCAGTTCGGCGACCCGGAAGCGGCCATGCTCCAGATGCCGGCGCGCGGTCGGCGTGTGATGCAGGCCGGCGACGATCACCGCTGCCGGCTGCCATGCAAGAAAGGAGACGAGAATCCGCTCTTCAATCAGCGGATCGTAGTCAGTGACACCGATTACCGGCTGAAACGCCGTTTCGGTGAGCGCCGTGTGGATGCCGCGCAGTACGTCTGGAAAGACGATGTTGGATAGCGATGGCAGCAGCACGCTCATCAGCGTGGATCCTGCAGAAGCAAGGGTGCCAGCGGCACGGTTGGGAATATAGCCAAGCTCGGCAATGGCTGTCAGCACACGCGCTCTGGTTGAGTCTGCGATAGGCCCTTGCGCACGAACGACCCGCGACGCCGTAATTTCGCTCACACCCGCGAGCCGCGCAACATCGGCAAGCGTCGGCATATCGGGACTTCGGTGAGCGTTGCGTTTGCGCGGCATGGGCACCAATCCAGTGCGATTGACAAGATTTATGACAGCGCTACCATAAAACGCTTGATGAATGCTAGTCAGTGTGCATAACTTTGCACCACGTTCTTATATATTAGTGCGATGATTGGTGCGACGAGCCCGGGAGGGGCTTGCAGGGAGGACTTCTTCTTATGCATGTTTTGGTGATCGGTGCAGCTGGAATGGTTGGCCGCAAATTGCTCGACAGGATCGCTGCCGAGCCCGGCTCCCTGGGTGGAGACATCGACAGGCTGACACTGGTCGATGTCATCGAACCCGCCGCGCCTGAAGCCTTTGCGGACATTTCCGTGACCAAGGCGGCAGACCTCTCGGACCCTGGCGTGGCGGAATCACTGATCGCAAGCCGTCCGGACATGATCTTTCACCTCGCGGCGATCGTTTCCGGAGAAGCAGAGGCGGATTTCGAAAAAGGCTACAAAGTCAATCTCGACGGCACACGCGCTCTGTTCGAGGCGATCCGGCTGGAAAGCCGAAATGCTCCCTACAAGCCCCGCGTGGTATTTGCCTCATCGATCGCCGTGTTCGGAACGCCGTTTCCAGAGAAGATCGGCGACGAGTTTTTCACAACCCCACTAACCAGCTACGGCACGCAGAAAGCGATTTCCGAACTGCTCCTGTCGGACTACAGCCGCCGCGGTTTCTTCGACGGGATAGGTATCCGCCTACCGACGATCTGCATTCGTCCAGGCAAGCCCAACAAGGCGGCTTCGGGTTTCTTTTCAAACATCCTGCGCGAACCGCTGGTGGGTCAGGAAGCGATCCTCCCGGTCGATGAGAATGTACGCCACTGGTTTGCCAGCCCGCGCGCTGCGGTCGGGTTCTTCATCCATGCCGCTACGCTCGATCTCGACAAGGTCGGTGCACGCCGCAATCTTTCCATGCCCGGACTTTCGGCGCTCGTTGGCGAGGAAATCGCCGCGCTGCGCCGCGTGGCCGGCGACAAGGCGGTCAGGCTGATCCGCCGCGAACCCGATGCGACAATTCAGAAAATCGTGGCTGGATGGGCGACGGATTTCGACACGACGCGTGCGACGAAGCTTGGCTTCAAGGCAGAAACGGCTTTCGATGATATCATCAAAGCACATATTGAAGACGAACTGGGCGGGAACGTTGCGGCATGAGTAAAGAGGATTCAGGCAAGGGGAAGATCGCGCTGGTTACCGGCGGCGGCACCGGCGTCGGCAAGGCTATTACCACAGCGCTGCTTGGCGCAGGCTATACGGTGGTGATTTCCGGTCGCCGCAAGGATGTACTGGAAGATGCTGCCAACGCATTGGAGGCCGAAACGGGCGGCACCGTTAAAGCTATTTCTGCCGATGTCAGCGATCCGAAATCGGTCGCTGCGCTTTTCGATGCAATCAAATCCGGGTTCGGGCGGCTCGACCTGCTCATCAACAATGCAGGGGTCAATGTTCCGAATATCCCGATGGAAGAACTCACCTTCGATCACTGGAATTCGATTGTCGGCGCCAATCTCACCGGCGTTTTCCTGTGCACGCAGCAGGCGATGAAATTGATGAAAGCGCAAACGCCACGTGGTGGTCGCATCATCAACAATGGCTCGATTTCGGCACAGACGCCGCGGCCGAACTCTGCACCCTATACGGCGACGAAACATGCTGTTACCGGCTTGACCAAATCGACAGCGCTGGATGGCAGACCATTCGACATTGCCTGCGGTCAGATCGATATCGGCAATGCCACGACCGAGATGACATCGAAGATGGCGACCGGCGTGTTACAAGCCAATGGCGAGACCGCCAGCGAGCCAACCATACCGGCGCATTATATTGGCGATGCGGTGGTGCATATGGCAAGCTTGCCATTGGAGGCCAATGTGCTGACCATGACGATCATGGCTACGAAGATGCCGCTCGTCGGACGCGGCTAGAACATATTTCGACAACGATTTTTCGTTGTGTCACGGAAATTTTGGAGGAGAAGGCATGGCATCGGTTGAATTCGCCAATGTACGAAAATCATTCGGCACACACCCGGTCATCAAGGGTGTCGACATCGAGATCGCCGACGGCGAATTCGTCATTCTGGTCGGGCCTTCCGGCTGCGGAAAGTCCACCCTGCTGCGTATGCTGGCGGGACTTGAAAACATCTCTGCAGGCGAGATCAAGATCGGCGGCAAGGTGGTCAACAACCTCGCGCCGAAAGAGCGCGATATTGCCATGGTGTTTCAGAACTATGCGCTCTATCCGCACATGACCGTTGCCGACAATATGGCATTTTCCCTAAAGCTGAAGGGTGCGCCAAAGTCGGAGGTCGACAAGCGCGTGAAGCCCGCGGCGGAGATCCTCGGGCTTTCGCCGCTGCTCGACCGCTTTCCACGCCAGCTTTCCGGCGGTCAGCGCCAGCGCGTTGCCATGGGCCGCGCCATCGTGCGCGACCCGCAGGTCTTCCTGTTCGATGAGCCGCTATCCAACCTCGATGCCAAGCTGCGCGTCGCCATGCGCGCGGAAATCAAGGAATTGCACCAGCGCCTGAAAACAACCACCGTCTATGTCACGCATGACCAGATCGAAGCCATGACCATGGCCGACAAGATCGTGGTGATGCATGACGGCCTGGTCGAACAGATCGGCGCGCCGCTCGAGCTTTATGACGAGCCGGCCAATCTTTTCGTGGCAAGCTTCATCGGCTCGCCGGCGATGAATATGATCAAGGGCAAGCTCGATCCGAATGACGGACTGAAATTCACTACAGAAAAGGGTGTCGTGCTGCCGGTTGCCAAAGCACCGCAAAGCGCCAAGGGCCGCACGTTGATTTATGGACTGCGCCCCGAACACATGACCATTGCGGATGGCGGAATTCCCGCCGAAGTGGTGGTCATCGAGCCAACCGGATCGGAAACCCAGATGATCATGCGCGTTGGCGGCGATCTCGTCACAGGTGTTTTCCATCAGCGTATCAGTGCGAAACCCGGCGAAACTGTCGGTCTGTCGATCCATGCTGAAGCGACATATCTGTTCGATGCGGAGACCGGCAAGCGTCTGGCCTGAAGCTCAACGGTATCTGCCAGTCGGGGTGCAGATGCCAGATACAATTCCCCGCAAGAGCATATTGAACAAGCCTTTCTAGTTTATCCGGTCGTTAAATGGAGGAGCATCAATGACCATCAACAGAAGACATCTACTCGGCGCATCTGCCGGGCTCGTTGCCGCAGCCGGACTGAACCGGTTCGGTCTCACGCCGGCCTTCGCGCAATCGGCACCCGCGTACAAACCTGAAGAAGGTGCGACCCTTCGCCTCCTGCGCTGGGTGCCGTTCGTCCCGGCTGAAGAGGCCGCATGGCTCGCCAACACCAAGAAGTTCACCGACGCCACAGGCGTTCAGGTGCGCATCGACAAGGAAAGCTGGGAAGACGTTCGCCCGAAAGCTGCTGTCGCGGCCAATGTCGGTTCTGGCCCGGACATGGTCATGAGCTGGTTCGATGATCCGCAGCAATATCCGGACAAGCTCGTCGATGTGACGGAGCTTGGCGAATATCTTGGTGCAGCACATGGTGGCTGGTATCCAGGCCTCGAAGGCTATGCCAAGCGCGACGGCAAGTTCATCGCCCTCCCACTTTGCGCCATCGGCAATGCCGTCGTCTATCGCGATAGCCACATGAAGGCGGCCGGTTTCAGCGAATTCCCGAAAGATACGGCTGGGTTCCTCGAACTTTGCAAGGCCATGCAGGCAAAGGGGACGCCTGCGGGCTTCCCGCACGGCAAGGCAGTCGGCGACGGCAACAACTATGCCCATTGGCTGCTCTGGAGCCATGGCGGCAAGATGGTCGACGAGAGCGGCAAGGTCGTGATCAACAGCCCCGAGACGCTGGCCTCGGTCAAATATGCGCAGGAGCTCTACAAGACCTTCATTCCGGGTACGGAAAGCTGGCAGGACGTCAACAACAATCGCGCATTCCTTGCCGGTCAGGTGTCACTGACGGCCAATGGCGTGTCGGTTTACTATGCCGCCGTGAAGGATCCCGCAATGAAGGCGATCGCTGACGATATGCGCTCGACCAATCTGCCGATCGGGCCAGTTGGTCAATCGGTCGAATTGCACCAGACGTCGACGATTTCGATCTTCAAGCACACCAAATATCCTGAGGCTGCGAAAGCCTACCTGCAGTTCATGTATCAGGCCGAGAACATGAATGCCTGGATCGAGGGTGCCAGCGCCTATTGCTGCCAGCCGCTGAAAGCTTTCGCCAACAATCCGGTGTGGACGTCCAATCCGATCCATGCCGCCTATGCGAAGGCATCCGGAACCCTGCGTCCGAACGGGTATGCCGGCCCGCTTGGCGCTGCCTCGGCGGGAACCATGGCCGACTATGTCCTGGTGGATATGTACGCGACCGCCGTTACCGGCCAGATGACGCCCGAAGACGCCATCGCCCAAGCCGAGAAGCGCGCGAACCGTTACTACAGGGTCTAGGCAACGAGACCGGCTTCCGCTGTCCAGAAAGGCAGCGGAAGCCAACTCATCAGCTAATATGGCAACCGGAGATATCCGATGACAATGACGACAACTGCGAAGCAGCCCTCGGCCTTCGGAAATATCGCCCGGAGTAATACCGCCGTCGGCTTGTTTTTCATGCTGCCGGCCGCCGTCTTTCTCCTGTGCTTCCTGACTTATCCGCTCGGCCTCGGTGTCTGGCTCGGCTTTACCGATACGACGATCGGCAGGGACGGCATTTTCATCGGCCTTGAGAACTATCAGGCACTGGCCAGGGATTCGGTCTTCTGGATGGCAGTCTACAATACGATTTTCTACACGCTCATCGCCTCGATCCTGAAGTTCGGGCTCGGCCTGTGGCTGGCATTGATCCTCAACGAGCATCTGCCGTTTAAATCCTTCTTCCGTGCAATCATCCTTTTGCCATGGGTGGTTCCAACCGTCCTTTCGGCGCTCGCGTTCTGGTGGATCTATGATGCGCAGTTCTCCATCATTTCCTGGTCGTTGATGAAACTCGGCTGGATCCACAGCCCGATCAATTTCCTTGGTGATCCCAACAACGCACGCGCCTCGGTGATCGCAGCCAATGTCTGGCGCGGTATCCCTTTCGTCGCGATTTCGCTGCTCGCCGGGCTTCAGACCATTCCGCAATCGCTGCATGAGGCAGCCTCGCTTGACGGGGCGACCGGATGGCAGCGTTTCCGCTTCATCACGCTGCCAATGCTGACGCCGATCATCGCGGTGGTGATGACGTTCTCGGTGCTGTTCACCTTCACTGACTTTCAGCTTATCTACGTCCTGACCAAGGGCGGCCCGGTCAACGCTACACATCTGATGGCGACCCTCTCGTTCCAGCGTGGCATACCCGGCGGTCAACTTGGTGAAGGTGCGGCGATCGCCGTCGCCATGATCCCGTTCCTGCTTGCATCGATCCTGTTCTCATTTTTCGGCCTGCAACGTCGAAAATGGCAACAGGGCGGACAGGATTGAGGGAGGAAACGAACATGAGCATTACCGAACAGACCAACCCGCATGTTCTCACCGACGATGCGCAGGGCATGAGCTATCTCAACCGGCTGCCGCGACGGATCGTCGTTCTGTATCTGCCGCTTGCAGTCTTTGTCTTCGTGTTGCTGTTTCCGTTCTATTGGATGGCGATCACGGCGGTGAAGCCGAACTCGCAGCTGACGGACTACAACAACTTCAGTCCGTTCTGGGTCGTGAAGCCGACACTCGATCACATCAAATACCTGCTGTTCGAGACATCCTATCCAGGCTGGTTGTGGAACACACTGGTCGTTGCGGTATGTGCCACAGCGATATCTCTGGTAGCATCCGTTTTTGCGGCCTATGCCATAGAACGGGTACGGTTCTCCGGGTCCCGCCCCGTCGGTCTGCTGATCTTTCTCGCCTATCTGGTGCCGCCATCAATCCTGTTTATTCCGCTGGCTGTCATCGTCTTCAAATTTGGCATTTACGACACCAAGCTCGCGCTGATCTTCACCTATCCGACGTTCCTCATTCCGTTCTGCACCTGGCTGCTGATGGGCTACTTCCGTTCGATCCCGTTCGAGCTTGAGGAAAGCGCACTGGTAGATGGCGCGTCGCGCTGGCAGATCCTCATCAGGGTCATATTGCCGCTGGCGGTGCCGGGATTGATCTCGGCCGGTATTTTTGCCTTCACTTTGTCGTGGAATGAGTTCATCTATGCGCTGACCTTCATCCAATCCTCGGAAAACAAGACTGTCCCGGTCGGTGTCCTGACGGAACTGGTGCGAGGCGATGTTTTCGAGTGGGGCTCATTGATGGCCGGCGCACTTTTCGGCTCGCTGCCGGTCGTCATTCTCTACTCATTCTTTGTCGACTATTACGTTTCTTCCATGACCGGCGCGGTCAAGGAATAGCGGACACCCAGGAGCTCCTTGCAAATGACGACTTCCCACACCCCGAAAAAACTTCGCTCGCAGGAATGGTTTGACAATCCTGACAATCCGGGGATGACGGCGCTCTATCTGGAGCGCTACCTGAACTACGGCTTGACCCGTGCCGAGCTGCAATCGGGCAAGCCCATCATCGGCATCGCGCAGACCGGCTCCGACCTGTCGCCATGCAACCGCCATCACATCGAGCTGGCCAAACGCGTGCGTGACGGTATCATTGCGGCGGGCGGAATTCCATTCGAGTTTCCCGTGCATCCCATCCAGGAAACCGGCAAACGTCCGGGCGCTGCGCTTGACCGCAACCTTGCCTATCTTGGCCTCGTTGAAGTCCTGTTCGGCTATCCGCTGGACGGCGTCGTTCTGACTATCGGCTGCGACAAGACCACCCCGGCCATGCTGATGGGCGCGGCGACCGTCAATATTCCTGCGATCGCGCTTTCCGTCGGGCCGATGCTGAACGGCTGGCATCGCGGCGAACGTACGGGCTCAGGCACCATCGTCTGGAAGTCGCGCGAGAAGCTCACCTCAGGCGAAATCAACTATGACCAGTTCATGGACATCGTCGCTTCGTCCGCTCCTTCCGTCGGCTATTGCAACACGATGGGCACAGCGACCACGATGAATTCGCTGGCTGAGGCGCTTGGCATGGAACTGCCCGGCGGCGCGGCTATACCGGCGCCTTACCGTGAGCGCGGTCAGATCGCCTATGACACCGGCAAGCGCATCGTCGATATGGTTTGGGAAGATCTGAAGCCGTCGGATATCATGACCCGCGCGGCATTCGAAAACGCCATCGTTATCAATTCGGCGATTGGCGGCTCGACAAATGCACCAATTCACTTGAACGCCATCGCCCGCCACCTCGACATTCCTCTCGACAACGACGACTGGCAGGCTATCGGCCATGACGTGCCACTGCTGGTCAACCTGCAGCCGGCAGGCGAATATCTCGGCGAAGACTACCATCGTGCAGGCGGCGTGCCCGCCGTCGTCGCGGAGTTGATGAAAGCCCGCAAGCTGCCACATCCGGGCGCACTGACCGTCAATGGCCAGAGCATCGGCACAAACTGCGAAAACGCCGAAAATCTCAACACGGACGTCATCAAGACCTATGATGCGCCTCTGAAAAAGAAGGCCGGGTTTATAAATTTGAAGGGCAATCTCTTCGATAGCGCCATCATGAAGACCAGCGTGATCTCCGAAGAGTTCCGCGAGCGCTATCTGTCCAACCCGGACGATCCGGAAGCGTTCGAAGGCATTGCCGAAGTATTCGAAGGGCCAGAGGACTATCATCATCGCATCGACGATCCGAAGCTGGCGCTCAACGAGAACAGCATTCTAATCATGCGCGGCACCGGGCCGATCGGTTATCCGGGCGCGGCGGAAGTGGTGAATATGCAACCTCCGGCTTACCTTCTGAAGAAGGGTATCCATGCGTTGCCCTGCCTCGGTGACGGGCGTCAGTCGGGAACGTCCGGCTCGCCTTCCATCCTCAACGCTTCGCCGGAAGCGGCAGTGAACGGTGGGCTGGCGCTGGTACGGTCCGGCGACCATTTGCGTATTGATCTCAACAAGGGCACTGCCAACATTCTGATCAACGACGAGGAGTTGCAAAAGCGCAAGGACGATCTGATCGCGGCGGGCGGCTACAAATATCCGGCGAGCCAGACGCCGTGGCAGGAAATCCAGCGCAGCATGGTCGGCCAGCTTGACGAGGGCATGGTGCTGAAGCCAGCCGTGAAGTATCAGCGTGTCGCCCAGACCAAGGGTCTGCCCCGCGATAATCACTGACCCCGGAGAGCAGGAAATATGGTGAATTCGATCAGGCGCTATGAGGGGCGGCACGCGGTCATCACCGGTGGCGCCTCCGGCATCGGCTTCAAAACTGCGGAGCGAATCGTATCGGAGGGCGGCACGGTTTCGCTCTGGGACGTCGATGCTGCCAAGATAGATGAGGCGTGTCACGCACTTGGATCGTCAACGCACGGTATAAGGCTTGATGTCTCCGATCCGGATCAGGTGGAGAGGGCTGCAAAGGAAACAGCGGAGAAGTACGGCAAGATCGACATTCTGGTTTGCTCTGCCGGTATCACCGGCCCGAACTCCAAAGTTGCCGACTATCCAATCGATCAGTGGAAGCACGTCTTCGACATCAACATCCATGGGCTTTTCTTCTGCAACCGCTTTGTCGTGCCTTTCATGCAAAAGAACGCTTACGGCCGGATCGTCAACGTCGCTTCCATCGCAGGCAAGGAAGGCAACCCGAATGCCTCGGCCTATAGCGCATCGAAGGCGGCGGTCATCGGTCTGACAAAATCGCTCGGCAAGGAGCTTGTCAGCGATGGCATCACTGTCAATGCGATTACCCCTGCCACCGTGGATACACCTATCCTCCAGCAGCTCAAGCCCGAATTCATCGACTATATGCTTTCGAAAATCCCCATGCAGCGCTTCGGCAAGGTCGAAGAGCTGGCATCGTTGATCACCTGGATCGCCAGCGAGGAATGCTCGTTCACGACCGGTGCCGTCTTCGATATTTCCGGTGGCCGCGCCACCTATTAGTCTCAACAATCAAGAAAAGGTTATCCCATGAAACTCTTGCGCTATGGTCCTGTTGGTCAGGAAAAGCCCGGCCTTGTCGACAAGGACGGCAAGGTGCGTGATCTCTCCGCCCACGTCAAAGACATCGCAGGCGATGCGATTTCTCCCGACGGATTGAAGAAGCTCGCGGCCATCGATCCGGCTTCCTTGCCAGTCGTCGAGGTCGAGCGTTATGGCCCCTGCGTGGCTGGCACCGGCAAATTCATCTGCATCGGCCTCAATTATTCCGACCATGCCGCCGAGACGGGGGCAACGGTGCCGCCGGAGCCTATCATCTTCATGAAGGCGACTTCGGCGATTGTTGGACCTAACGACAATGTTGAAATCCCGCGCGGTTCCCTCAAGACCGATTGGGAAGTCGAGTTGGGCGTGGTCATCGGCAAGCACGCAAAATATGTCAGCGAAGATGAAGCGATGGACCATGTTGCCGGCTATTGCCTGATCAATGACGTATCGGAGCGAGCGTTTCAGGCCGAGCGCCAGGGCCAGTGGACCAAAGGGAAAAGCGCCGACACGTTCGGTCCGACCGGCCCATGGCTGGTAACAAAGGACGAGATCGAAGATCCGCAGAATCTCAAGATGTGGCTCGACGTCAATGATCATCGCTACCAGAATGGTACATCGGCAACGATGGTCTATGGCGTCAAGTATCTCGTGTCATACCTGTCGCAATTCATGAGCCTGCATCCCGGTGATATCATCTCCACAGGTACGCCTCCTGGCGTCGGCCTCGGGCAGAAGCCCAATGTGTTCCTCAAGGAAGGCGACGTCATCACGCTCGGTATCGAGGGTCTTGGCGAGCAGCGCCAGAACGTGGTGCAGGGTTAATTGACGATAGCAAGCTACCTCCTCATCCGACCTATGGCTGGATGAGGGAATAGTACAAACTAGTAATCCTTTTCGAAGAACAATCCTGCACCGGAATCGCCATTGGCTCCTACCGAGCCCTTGGCTTTCAGGTTCGGGGTAATATCGAGGTTGATCGTGCCCTTGGTCGAACCTGCCGCCCCGGCCTCGACGCCGAGATAGACATTGTCACGAATATAGCGGCCGGCGCGAACGCCTGCATTGCCCTGGCTGTCGGTCACGACGTCCAGATCGTCAAGGCCGGTGTTCTTGCGCAGATTTTCCAGCAATGATGAATTCGAACCACCGGCAAGCTCGGCTGCTGCCGCCGCAAGCCGTGCGACCTGAAACGCCGACAATTCGCTGATCGAGCGGTTGAAGATCAGCCGGGCCATGACCTCGTCCTGCGGCAACTCCGGTTGCGACGAGAAGGTGATTTGCAGGTCCGAGACACGGCCCCGGACCGTGACGTTCACGGTGATATCGGAGCCTTGCGTACTGGCGACGAAGTTGATGTCCGGATCGAGATCACCTACCAGGGTGACCTGACCTTCGGTGAACGTGATGCGCTGGCCGAGTATGCCCAGCCTTCCGCGAATGAGATCGAACGCTCCGACTGGCTGGATATTGGTTGCCGGCCCGGTAAGCCGGACGGAGCCGCCAATTTCCGCATCAAGGCCGCGGCCCCGAATGAAAATCCTGTTGGGTGCAGTGACGTTTATATCAAGCCGCACGACGCTTGGACGTGCGGTTGGCGTTGCCACTTGTGGCTGGTCAGCTCTGGCGCGTTTCAACGTCTGCGCAACTGCCTTTGACGGATCCTTATGTTTCACGTCGATGACAGCGGACGCACCGCCGAAGCTCTCCGGAACGGTGATCTCCGCCCGGTCGATGTTTACATTGCCGGAAATAACCGGATCGCGGGTCAGGGGCCCCCTTACCGCAAGCGCGCCTGTTACAGTGGCCACAACCAGATTGCCATCCGCATAGCGCGCCCTATCCAATTTGATATTGATATTGGCCGGGAAGTTTGCAGCCGCATCGGTCGAAATCGTCCCGGTTGCGCTGATGGTGCCGCCGGTAGACAGGCTTGCATTGAATGTTCTGATCGTGACAGTGGTTCCCTCCATGCTGCCGAGCAAGGTGATGCGCTGCAGGCGGAGATTTGCTTCTGGATCGATGACCTCGGCTCCATTGGCCGAGAACATGCCGCGAATCTGCGGCTGCGCGAAGCTGCCGGAGATCGATGCCGTCAGGTCGATGTTTCCTCTGGCCTGCGTGCCCCGATCCGCAAGGAAGCGGTTGGCCAATGACAAGGGAATATTACCCGTGACGTTGATGCCGAGGCCGGACCCTGACACCGGAACATTGCCGCTTGCCGAAACCGTGAACCCCTGCGGACCATCGGCTTTGGCCGAGGAAAGCGTCAGTGTATTGTTGGCAAAACGGCCCGCTGCCGCAAGCTGCAACGGGCTCAGCCCCGCCTCCTGTAACGGTCTGGCGGAAAGTCCCGCGCCTTTCAGGTCAAACTCGGCATTGGGTCTTTGCAACGTACCGGTGACCCGGCCCCTGCCGGAAATGATACCTGCAAGATTCTGGTTTTTGACGACGCCATTCAGCGCCGTCAACGGGAAGCTTTTCAAATCGAAATCGACGCCGAGTTGTCCCTGTGCGAGCGGTACAGAGCCCCTTGCCGAAGCATCGAGCCCGCCCGCCCCGGTCAGATGCGCATCGACATTGAGCTGATCGGTGGTCGATGTTCCCTTGGCATCAAGATTGAGCGCGTCGAGCCCGGCTTTTTTCAGCGCTGCCGCAGTGACCCGGCGGGCCTGCATATCGAAATTCACGTCAGGCCTTTGCCTGGTACCCCCGACCTTCGCTGTGCCATTGATCTCGCCACCAAGTCCAAGATCAGGCTTGATGGTATTAGCGATATCGAGCGGCAATCGCTGGATCGCGACTGCAAGATTGAGCGTTTCCGCCACTTCTCCGCCGACTGTAACCCTGCCCTGCCCAACATCGAGCACGATATCGCCAAAGGACACATTGCTACCGGCAACATTGATGGCGGCGGGCTGCACCAGCCGCGCAGCGAGCGCGCCGCGGGTAAGCTCGGCATTGGCCAGCGACAGCAGATAACCTTTGTCCGTTGGCTGCAAGGCACCCTGAAGTGACGTCCGTGCTCCATTGTTCAGACCAGCGTTGAGCCTGAAGTTGGTGGTCTTCCCATCCTGCGTTGCCTGAGCGTCAAGGTTGTTGACGACGATGCCCGAGGCCGAAACGTCCGATGCAGTTATACTGCCGTTCGCGGAAGGAACCTTGAAAATGTCCTGCGCAGCCAATGCGACCGCTGCCTTGCCGACGACGATGTCGTTGGCCTTGAGATTGTCGATCTGACCCTTGATATCGACGTTCTGTTTCTCGTCGGCATGCGACAGGGCGATGGTGGCGTCTGCCTTGCCGGTCGCCTCGACCAGGAAAAGCGCCGCAGCCGTCGAGACATCGCTGGAGGCAAGCGTCAAATTGCCGTTATAGAGGCCTTGTTTCGACTGCGTAACATCGCCACGCAGTCGCGTGCCGCCCGCGATGAAGGAGATGTTGGTCAGCCGTTTTTCGTCCTGATGCAGCGCGATTTCCGTCGCAAGATCAGCGCGGATCCCGTCGAGGAAGGCGAGACCCGAGACCTTGCCGTCGACGATATCCTTGTAGAGCGTGCCGTTGAACGTCAGATCGCCCTGCGTCAGCTTGCGACCGGAAAGCGTTCCTTCAGGTACCCCGGCATTGAAAGCGAGTGCGATGATATTGTCCTGGCCGCGCGCGCTGCCTTTGACCTTGAGAGCGCCGCCTGCTTTTTCCGACAAGAGCGCGAGATCGGTGAGGTCCAGGCCGAAATCGAAGTTTGCGGCACCCGTCGCGAAAGTTCCGTTGGCCGTTACGAGTGTCTGCGGATTTTCTACCCGGAAGTTCTTCGCGCTCAGCCCGGCTTCGCCTCGCGCCACCCCACCAGTGATCCGCGTTTCACCCGCCAGCACCTTGTCGGCAGCATCGATGCCTAGTGTCATGCCGGTGGCATGGCCGTCGAGCATGAGATCGAAGGCCCCGGTGAGCGCCTCTACAAGGCCGGTGGCCTTGAGGTCGATCGCCCCCGCGAGATCACGCCCTGCCAGCGCCGAAAACGGCGCGAGGCTCGAAGCCTTGACGAAAATGTCACCCCGGTAGGCAAACTTGTCGATGGTTCCGGCCAGAGCCGTGCTGAACCCGTTTGCAGCGATCAACGCCTGCTTCAGATTGACGGGCGTTCCGGCTTTCCAGTCGCCATTGATCTTGAGCTGGATCAGTTCGCCCAGCGCTTCGGCGATATCGGCGCGCGTGGCCGTAATACCGGCGACTTCGCCATTCACATCGTAGGTGAGCGAGCGCGCCGCGGGATTGTCGATGTTCTCCGCGAGACCTTTAGCGACGAGATCGATGGATTTCGAGGCGAAGCTGTCCGTGGTGAAGTTGGTCACTTCGACGGTGCTCGACCAATCATTGTTGGTACTGGTTCCAAAACCTACCGCCAGCACTGCCTTATCAACCGTCGTCTGGCCGCCCTTGACGGGCAGGATTACCTTCTTGCCGGTCGGGTCGGCGATTGTCGCATCGACCTTCAAGCGCTTCAGGAAGCCGTCATTCGTCGTTTCGCCGTTCGCGTCAAGCACCAGAGCATTGCTCTTGATGTTCAAGCGGTCCAGCCCCACGCCGCCGGCGTCGCGCATCACACCGTTGACGATCAGTGTCGTTTCATTGCCGAAGAAATCCCGAAAAATCGGCGGGATCAGCGCGGCGATTTCACCGTTGAGATTGGTCTTGAAACCGAGCCCGTCACTCTGGCGATCGAGTTTCGTATCGCCGGTGAGCACCCGCTTGCCTGCCGCATCGAGCGTCAGTTGCAACAGGAGATCGCTGAGCGGGCCCGAGCCTTTCAATGCGAGAGCTACCGGCGGTTTGCCTTCGATGTTGAGGAGATTGGCAACGATACCATTTTGCGGCTCGTTCAAGGTCAAGTCGAGATCGAGTTGCTGACTTTCATTGGCATAGGCGGCCTTGATCCGGAATTCGCCGCCCGGTCCATCAAGGCGTTGCACCTGCAAGTTCGAATCCAGCGACCCGCTTTCGAGCGTCAGATTGCCTGCCAGGGAAATTTCGGACCTCAGACCAAAAACACCATCGCCAAAAGCGATGCGCCCTATATTCAGCTGCTGCAGAATCACCGCCAGCGGCAGTTCCGGCAGGCTGAAACCCTTCGCCTCAGGCGCAGGCAGACTCTCGTCCGGCAACGGTTTGCGCAAGATATCGATACGATCGGCGGCAAGCGTGTTTATGTCCAACCGGCCGCGCAGCAAGGCAAGCCGGCTCCAGACGATCCTGGCATTGGTCACCCTCAGCCAGATGCCTTCGCGGTCGGCAACCGTGATGCTGCCTATGCTGGCTTCCGATGAGAGAACGCCCTGGATACCGGAAATGACGATCTGTCGGTTAGGCGTGGACAGCTGGTTTTGTACAAAGCTCAGAAAATAGGATTTCTCAGCTTCGGCACTTGCAGAGTCCTGGGCCTGCGCCCGGGCATCCTGCGCGAGGATCGGGCCCATAAAGAGCAGGAGAAAGAGAGCTGCGATAATCCGGGTCAAAACGCCTGTCCTATGCCAACGTAGAAAGCAAAATCGGGGTCGTCGCTCGTTCGATCGAGCGGCACCGCGAAATCGAGCCTTATCGGACCAAGGCCGGTATTATAGCGCAGACCAGCCCCGACGCCGAGCCGCATCTGATCGGCGAAATCAGGAAACGACTCTTCGCCGACATAGCCCGCATCGACAAAGCCAACGACGCCGATCGTATCAGTCATGCGGATGCGCGCTTCGACCGAGCTTTCGACCAGCGAGCGGCCGCCAATGACAAATGTCTCGCCATCGCGGGTCACATTGACGCCGACATTGCGATAGGCGTAGCCGCGGATCGAGCCACCACCACCGGCGAAGAAGAGCTGATCCGGCGGTAATTCAGAAACCTCGGCGCCAACGATGGAACCAAGCTTCAGGCGACCAGCAAGGATGAAACGGTTGTCGGCATCGAAACTGTAATAGGTGCGGCCTTCGGCGGTGAACTTGGTGGCGAAATTGCCGTACTCGAATTCATAGAAGGGCGAAATCAGTCCCTCAAGGAAATAGCCTCGTGACGGATCGACCTTGCTGTCCCGGCTGTCATAGGTAAGACCACCGAGGAGACCGGCGGTCAAAAAATCCCGTTTGCCGAAGAAATCATCGTCAAAGCGGGACTTGGAGACAATTGCACTTATCTTGCCGGTCAGTTCGTCAGAGAAAATCTGGGTGAAACCCGCTTCGGCTGTGATCGAGGTCTGGGTATAGGCGTCCAGAACCTCTCGCCTGCCAATCAGCGACGAAAAGAAATCTGTATCGGGCGTATAGACACCGGGTTTGGTGAAGGTCACGCCAAGCGTGTAATTATAGTCCTCGGGACTGTAGGACTGTGCGCCGATGCCACCGATCTTGGCATCGAACCGCAGACGCTCGGCACGTCCGAAAAGGTTGCGGTGAAGCCAGTAGGCATCCAGACCCGCGCCGTCCAGCGTCGAATATGATCCGCCGAGCCCGAAGCGCCGCAGCTTTTGTTCCTGCACGGCGACCGTGATGGGCAACAGACCGTTATCAGTGATCGCGTCGGCTTCTTCGATGCGGGCCGAACGGAACACTTCGAGGCGCGACAGGCGCTTCTTTGCCCGCTCGATCTCATCCGGATCATACTCGACACCAGGCTGCAGGCCGGTGATGAAGGCGACAAACTCCGGATCCATGCGTTCGGTGCCCGTCACCCGAACCGGACCGAAGGCGGCGCGGCGATCGGGATCAACATCGATCGTTGCGTCGACCTTGCTGTTATCGTGATCCGCAAGCACGTTGCGCGATACGATCTTCGCTTTCGGGTGGCCCTGCTCGCGCCACGCATCGACGGCAAGCCGTTCCGCCTTGACGATCGCAGTTGACCTCGCGATGTCGCCGGGCGCAAATCCCTGCGTTTCCGGCCGGTCAACCATGTCCTTCCGGTCGAGTGTAGGCGGGGCCATGTGCTCGACACGGGCGGTCGCGAACAGGAACTGCGGCCCCGGATCGACGGAAATCACCACGGGTGCCGGGTTGGCCAGATCAGCGTCAATCGGAATATCGCTGGCTTCCCGCCCATCGACCTTGATGCTGATCGTGCCGCCATAGCGGCCCTCCGCATAAAGCGCGCCAAGGATGCGGCGATAATCGCCACGCGCCTTTGCCAGCAACCCGGCAGCTCCCGAAGCAGGCTTGTCCTTGTCTGCGATGAGGCTGGAAGCCCCTTCGACCAGCTTTTTTGTATCTTTATCTTCGTCCGAAGCGATCTCGACGGTGTATTTGTGTGGATCGGCGATCACCGCATCAGCATCGGCATCCTTCCTTTCACCCCAAAGATGAATGCCGAAAAGATCGAATGCATGGGCGGGCGAGACGAGCGCCGTACAAGCCAAAAGGGCTGCACCAAACAAACTGGCCTGTGGGCGCTTAAAGTCCATCAACCAGTAAAATCCCTACTCAAGAAAACACACAAATGCGCCCGCAGAAACGGAGAAACATATCCTGCAATTGATAAAATTCCCCTCCCGAGCTTAAGAAAACGATAACATGCGGGGATAGGGAGGCCAACCCGCAATAGCCAGCGCAGGGTTCTGCAGGGCTTGGCTTGTGGCAGTACGGCCACAAAAGCGCCCCGTATAGGGCATGAGAAACATCAGTTTTGTTAGGACACTGTAATGTGCCGCTGGATTCACGCGCAATTGCGCTGCGCGCGCAAGCAAATTAGGCTATGCAGATCAGACTTGACCTCCGGAGTGAAATTTTATGAAACCCGTCTTCCTGCAGCTGCAATGCTTCCCCGGCAAAACCTACGAGGTGGCTGCTGCGCTTTTCGAACGCGAAATCGTCTCGGAGCTTTATTCGACCAGCGGCGACTACGACCTGCTGATGAAAATCTATATTCCCGAGGATCAGGACGTCGGCAAGTTCATCAACGACAACGTGCTCGATATCGCCGGTATCGCCCGATCGTTGACGACAATGACCTTTACAGCGTTCTGAACCGAGACATTACGCCCCGTTTTATTCGCTAACGACCTTCCCTATGTAATCATTGGAAATAAAACGGCCCGGCGGCAACAAACCTCCATTCTTTTGCCATGGAAGTGGTTTTTCTATAAAGATACTTCCTCAGCAAATTTATCATCAGGAATTACGCAGATGCCGCCCTATCGTTCACGCACAACCACCCATGGCCGTAATATGGCAGGAGCTCGCGGGCTCTGGCGCGCGACCGGCATGAAGGACGAGGATTTCGGCAAGCCGATTATTGCTGTAGTCAACTCTTTCACGCAGTTCGTGCCCGGCCATGTTCACCTGAAGGATCTCGGCCAGCTTGTTGCGCGCGAAATCGAAAGTGCGGGCGGCGTTGCCAAGGAATTCAATACGATCGCTGTCGATGACGGTATCGCCATGGGCCATGACGGCATGCTTTATTCGCTCCCCAGCCGCGAGATCATCGCCGATAGCGTCGAGTATATGGTCAATGCCCACTGCGCTGACGCGATGGTCTGCATCTCCAATTGCGACAAGATCACCCCTGGAATGCTTATGGCGGCACTGCGGCTGAACATTCCGGTCGTGTTCGTTTCCGGTGGACCGATGGAAGCCGGCAAGGTCGTCTGGGACGACAAGGAAAAGAAGCTCGATCTGGTCGATGCCATGGTAGCTGCCGCAGATGACCGCATCTCCGATGAGGAGGTCAAGGCAATCGAGCGCTCAGCCTGCCCGACCTGCGGCTCCTGCTCCGGCATGTTCACCGCAAATTCGATGAACTGCCTGACCGAGGCGCTTGGCCTTTCATTGCCGGGCAATGGCTCGACGCTCGCAACCCACGCGGATCGGCGCCGTCTTTTCGTCGAGGCCGGGCATCTCGTCGTGGATCTCGCGCGCCGTTATTACGAACAGGATGACGAGACTGCTCTGCCGCGCTCCATCGCATCGTTTGCCGCATTCGAAAACGCCATGACGCTGGATATCGCCATGGGCGGGTCAACGAATACGGTTCTGCATCTGCTTGCGGCCGCGCACGAAGGCGAGATCGATTTCACCATGGCGGATATCGACCGCCTGTCGCGCCGCGTTCCAGTTCTTTGCAAGGTAGCGCCCGCAGTTGCCAATGTTCACATGGAAGACGTCCATCACGCCGGTGGTGTCATGGGCATCCTGGGTGAACTCGATCGTGCCGGGCTGCTCGACACATCGGTTTACTCGGTGCATGCGGCCAATCTCGGTGCGGCGCTCGATCGCTGGGACGTCGTTCGCAGCACGAACAAATCCGTGCATGATTTCTTCATGGCGGCGCCGGGCGGTGTGCCGACGCAGGTCGCCTTCAGCCAGGAGCGCCGCTTCGCCGATGTCGATCTCGACCGTGAAAAGGGTGTCATCCGTAACGCGGAACACGCCTATTCGAAGGATGGCGGTCTTGCCGTGCTTTACGGTAATCTCGCGGAAGATGGCTGTATCGTCAAAACCGCTGGCGTCGACGAGTCGATCCTGAAATTCTCCGGCCCTGCCCGCATATTCGAGAGCCAGGACAGTGCAGTGCTCGGTATCCTGAATGGCGGCGTCAAACCCGGCGATATCGTGCTGATCCGGTATGAGGGTCCACGCGGCGGACCTGGCATGCAGGAAATGCTCTATCCCACCAGTTATCTGAAATCGAAAGGCTTGGGCAAGGCCTGTGCCCTTATCACGGACGGACGCTTTTCGGGCGGCTCGTCGGGCCTTTCCATCGGTCACGTCTCGCCGGAAGCGGCAGAAGGCGGGCTGATCGCGCTTGTCCATGAGGGCGATATCATCGAGATAGACATCCCCAACCGCAAGATTCACCTTGCTGTCGATGATGCTGTCATCGCAGACCGCCGTGCTCATATGGAAGCCAAGGGCACTGCCGCCTGGAAGCCGGAAGAAAAACGCAAGCGCAAGATCACCACTGCGTTGCGGGCCTATGGTGCCATGGCAACGAGTGCCGCACGTGGCGCTGTCCGGCAGATCCCGGATCATTGGGAGTAAGCTAGGGTGACGCTCCTGGCCCTCCCCACAAGAGGGAGGGTTAAAAAGTAGCGACTACATCGCGGCGTCCGTGATTTTCGTTGTCCACGCACCTTCGGGCTTTTTGGTGATGACCGGATCCGAACCACCGCCGAGCAATGTCTCGACCGTGCGGTTAGCTGCCGCCACATCCAGGACGCCATCGGAACCTTCCGTCAGCTTGTTGATTTCGGCGACCATGCGTTTCTGGTGCTTTTCCGTCTGGGCGCCACTGGCGTCATTGTCGAGCACGATGGTCGCGGCTTCATCCGGATTGGCGCGCGCATAATCCCAGCCCTTCATCGAAGCCTTGACGAACTTCGCGAGCTTTTCGACCATCTTCGGATCGTCCAGGCTCTTCTGCAGGACGTAGAGACCGTCCTCCAGCGTCGCCACCTTCTCGTCCTCATACTTGAACGTCACAAGCTGATCGGCCGGTATCCCCGCGTCGATCACCTGCCAATATTCATTGTAGGTCATGGTGGATATGCAATCGGCCTGCTTCTGGATCAGCGGATCGACATTGAAGCCCTGCTTCAGAACCGTCACGCCGTCTGGCCCGCCATCGGTCTTGAGGCCAAGGTGGTTCATCCACGACAGGAACGGATATTCATTGCCGCCGAACCATACGCCGAGCGTCTTGCCTTTGAAGTCTTCCGGCTTGGTGATGCCGGTCTCCTTGCGGCAGGTCAGCATCATGCCAGAACGTTTGAACGGCTGCGCGATGTTGACGAGCGGCAAGCCCTTTTCGCGTGTAGCCAACGCCGAAGGCATCCAGTCGACCACGACATCGGCGCCACCGCCGGCAATCACCTGTGGAGGGGCAACGTCAGGCCCGCCTGGCTTGATTTCCACATCCAGCCCGGCTTCCTCGTAGAAGCCTTTGTCTTTTGCCACGTAGTAACCGGCAAACTGGCCCTGCGTGACCCATTTCAGCTGGAGTACGAGCTTATCCGCGGCAAGCGCCGAACCGGCCATCAAAGTCATGGCGGCTAACCCCAGCGAAAATACGATTTTATTTTTCATGCTTTAGTTCTCCTCTGTTCTTGTTTTTAGGTTCGATAGGAAGGATGCCAGAACGTGACGGCCCTTTCGATGAGTGTGATCAGCCCATAGGATAGCGACCCTGCGAGGGCTGCAACAAATATTTCGGCCCAGACCATATCGACGTTCATGCGGCCAACTTCCGCCGAGATGCGAAAGCCCATGCCGACAATCGGCGAGCCGAAGAATTCCGCGACGATTGCCCCGATCAGGGCGAGCGTCGAATTGATCTTCAGGGCATTAAAGATGAACGGCATGGCTGCAGGCAGGCGCAGCTTGAACAAGGTCTGAGTGTAGCTCGAACCATAGGTGCGCATGAGATCGCGCTCCATGGCGCCGGACGCGGCAAGACCGGCGACGGTGTTCACCAGCATCGGGAAAAACGTCATGATGACGACCACTGCCGCCTTCGATTCCCAATAAGAGCCAAACCACATGACCATGATCGGCGCGATGCCAACGACGGGGAGCGCCGCAACGAGATTGCCGACCGGCAGCAGGCCCTTGCGCAGGAAAGGAACGCGGTCAACGATGATAGCCGCGAGAAAGCCCGATCCGCAGCCAATCACATAGCCAGCGATCGCAGCCTTCAGGAAGGTTTGCTGGAAGTCTGCCCAGAGAGTTGGCACCGATCCGGCGATACGCGCTGCGATCATCGAAGGCGGCGGTAGTAGTATCGGCGGCACGCCAAAGCCGCGAACGACGATCTCCCAGAGAATCAGCAACCATGCGCCGAACACGACCGGCAGCGCGAGATTGACCATTCGTTGTGCGGTGAGGGATTTCGGTCGAAGCGCAGCCAGCCTTTGTACGGCGAGCCACGCCAGCAACCAGGCGGCAACCACCATACACCAATAGCCGATCGCGGGAGGCGCCATTGCGAAGGAGCCGAGCAAGCCGATCAGGAAGATTGCCGCCAAGTGGACCAGTATCAGCAGCGCGATCAGCGAGCTGTTCGAACTGGAAGCGAAGAGCGCCAATGCGGATGCCGCGAACAACAAGGCAGGCGTTGCAAAGAAGAAAAGCCCAGGGGCGTCGGCGCCCGTCGGCAGCACCAATGACGCCGCTGCGAGCAGGAAAGCGACAATCGCGAGCGGCGAACGCTTCATGCCCGCGCTCCCATGCGCCGGTTGACGAATGTAGCGATCAGACCGATCAGGCTAACGAGAACCGCCGCCATCAGCGCCGCCACAATCAGCGCCGCCCAGATCTGGACGGTCTGGCCGTAGTAGGATCCGGCAAGCAGCCGCGCGCCGATGCCGGCCACCGCGCCAGTCGGCAATTCTCCAACAATGGCGCCGACGAGGCTGATGGCGACAGCGATCTTCATCGACGTGAATAGATATGGCATCGAAGCCGGCCAGCGCAGCTTCCAGAACACCTGGGCCTTTGAGGCATTATAGGTGCGCATCAGGTCGAGATACATGATCTCGGGCGACCGCAGGCCTTTCACCATGCCTACGGCGACCGGAAAGAACGACAGGTAGGTCGAAATCATCGCCTTGGGCAGCAGTCCGGTAATATTTACAGCGTTGAGCACGACGATGATCATCGGCGCGATTGCGAGGATCGGCACAGTCTGTGACGTGATGATCCACGGCATCAGGCTCTTGTCCAGCGTGCGCGAATGGACGATGGCGATCGCCAGAAGAATCCCGAGCAGCGTTCCAAGGCCAAAGCCAAGCAGCGTCGACGAAAGCGTCACCCAGCCATGATAGACGAGGCTGCGCTTGGATGTCGGGCTGATGTCGAAAACAGTCTTTCGGATTTCAGCCGCCACCTGATGCGGTGCTGGCAGGACCGGACGCTCTTGGCGCATGGTATTCGCTATGAGCTCGCTTGTCGAAATGGTCGTATTTGCCCGCGCCGCCTGATCGCGCTCGAACGGCGCATTGAGAATGACGGTGAATACGTACCACAGTGCGAGAATGCCAATCAGCACGGTTCCCACTGGTATGACGCTGTTGCGGACGAAGTTCATGGCGTCGTCTCCGGGCCGACCGGCTGCCAACGATAGAGGATGTCGGGGAGATTCTCCTCGTTATCGCCCTCGGTGCGCCGTATTTCCTTGAACCCCTCGCGCTCATAGAAGGCCTGCGCATCGCGGTTTGCGACGAATGTCCATAGTTCGACCGGGCCGCCAGCCTCTTTCTTCGCGTGATCGAGCAGTGCTTTACCGACGCCTGTACAACGTTCGCTTGCGCGTACATAGAGCGCACTGACGGTGTTGTCCGGGGCCAGCGCAACCATTCCAGCAACGTGATTGTCATTCTCGGCCACAAAGACCTGGAACCTCGAGAACACGGTGTCGCGATAAAACTCTGCGACATCTTCCTTCGGGTGAACGCGCGGCATCCATTTCGTTGCATCGATCCACGCGTTGACGATTTCCGCGCATTCGGACATGTCGCGCAGTCTGGCGGCACGAATGATCATCATGTGCCTCGCTGTAGCGTCATAGATGCGCCTGGTCGTAGGAATGGCCGTGACGCAAACCTTCGCGCACGCGGTGGGCGATTTCGAGGAACTCTGGCGATTCACGTATGTCGAGCGTGCGTTCCGAGCCGAGATTGCAGTCGATGACCTCGTGAATGCGTCCTGGACGCGGGCTCATCACAACGATCTTCGTGGACAGGAATACAGCCTCGGGGATGGAGTGGGTAACGAAGACCACGGTCTTCTGTGTCTTTGCCCAGAGTTTCAACAGCTCCTCGTTGAGATGGTCACGGACGATCTCATCGAGTGCACCAAAGGGCTCGTCCATCAGAAGAAGGTGGGGATCAAAGGAGAGTGCGCGGGCGATGGAGGCACGCTGCTGCATTCCGCCGGATAATTGCCATGGAAACTTCTTCTCAAAACCTGAAAGATTGACCAACTCCAGATTCCTGGCGATGCGGTCCTTCCGTTCCGCCTTGGGCACGCCCATCACTTCCAGCGGCAGGGAAATATTGCCGCCAATCGTCCGCCAAGGGTAAAGCGCCGCCGCCTGAAAGACATAGCCATAGGCGCGTTTTTGCCGTGCTTCGGATGGGGTCATGCCGTTTACGGAGATCGAGCCGGATGTCGGCTGCTCAAGATCGGCGATCACCCGCAGCAGCGTGGTCTTGCCGCAGCCGGACGGGCCGATGAATGAAACGAATTCACCGCCATCGACAGAAAGATTGATATTCGACAAAGCGTTGACGGGCCCATCATTGGTCTCGAAGACCAGTGACAGGTCTTTGACGTCAATCACGGTTTTGGCCGCTTGTGGCATTGGCTTCGCCTTGGGTCGGAGCGTCACAACGGACATCAATCTATACGCCTGCCGGAATGTTTTTCGGATCGCGCTCTACTCTACGCGGAGCCGTCAATTCCTTCCAAGTTGAAAGTGCGCGGTTTTGAGATGGATTGGCTTCGCGTTCAACGAAACGTCCGTTGCCTGTTGGCGCCAGTACTTCACCGTCCTTGAAGGCGACGGTTCCGCGCGACAATGTCATACGCGGCAGGCCGGTTATCTCGAACCCTTCAAAGACGTTGTAATCGATCGCCGATTTTTGCGTCTTTGCCGAGATGACCTTCTTCGCCCTGGGATCCCATATGACAATGTCTGCGTCCGAACCCGGAAGAATAGCGCCTTTCCGGGGATAGATATTCAGAATTTGAGCAATATTGGTCGACGTCACGGCCACGAACTCGTTTGGCGTCAGCCGCCCCGTAAGCACGCCTTTCGTCCATAGCACCGGCATGCGGTCTTCGAGCCCGCCTGTTCCGTTGGGAATCTTGGTGAAATCGCCGACACCGAAGCGCTTCTGCTCGGTCGTGAAAGCGCAGTGATCCGTGGCGACGACTTGTAGGCTGCCTGTGGCCAGACCCGCCCATAATCCATTCTGGTTGATCTTGTCGCGGAAGGGCGGCGACATGACGCGACGCGCAGCATAGTCCCAATCCTCGTGTTTGTACTCGTTCTCGTCCAGAACCAGATGCTGTATCAGCGGCTCGCCGTAGACGCGCATGCCCTTGGCACGGGCGCGGCGAATGGCTTCATGCGATTGTTCGCATGATACATGCACGATGTAGAGCGGCACTCCCGCTTGATCAGCGATCATGATCGCGCGATTGGCGGCCTCGCCTTCCACCTCCGGCGGGCGCGAATAAGCGTGCGCCTCCGGCCCGTTGTTGCCTTCTGCCAGCAGCTTTTGCTGCAAGTGGGCGACCACGTCACCATTTTCGGCATGGACGAGGGGCATGGCGCCGATCTCGGCACACCGCAGGAACGAGGCGAACATCTCGTCATCGTCCACCATCAGCGCACCCTTGTAGGCCATGAAGTGCTTGAAGGTGTTGATGCCGCGCTCGACCACTTTCGGCATCTCGTCGAAAACCTGCTTGTTCCAGCTGGTTATGGCCATGTGGAAAGAATAGTCAGTGCGTGCCTTGCCAGCTTTCTGGAACCAGTCTTGCAAGGCGACCAGCAGACCATCTGACCCTGGAAGGACGAAATCGACAACCATCGTCGTTCCGCCCGCCAGCGCCGCTGCAGTGCCTGTATCGAAATCGTCGGTGGAGTGCGTTCCCATGAAAGGCATTTCGAGATGGGTATGCGGATCGATACCGCCCGGCATCAGGTAGCAGCCCGTCGCATCGATAATCTCGTCGCCGGAAAAGTCCGCTCCAATGGCAGCGATGATCTCACCGTCGATCAGCACATCCGCTTTGTATGTGCGGTCGGCGGCAATGATCGTACCACCCTTGATCACTTTCGTAGCCATGTGTCCGTTCCCCTTTTTGGTCTTTTTCGAACATGTCGCTGTCTGTTTGGGCTATCGGTCAGGCTTGGATTTCCGCCTTCTCCAGAACCGCATGCAACAGGACATCGGTGCCGGCAGCAGCCCATTCCTTTGAAATATCCTCGTCCTCGTTGTGGCTGAGGCCGTCGACGCATGGGCACATGACCATCGCCGTCGGAGCAACGCGGTTGATCCAGCACGCATCGTGCCCCGCGCCGGAGACAATGTTGCGGTGGCTGTAGCCGAGCCGTTCCGCCGCATTGCGTACCGCAGTTACGCAGCCGTCATCGAAGGTCACCGGATCGAAATGACCGGCCTCTTCGATCAGTATCTCCAGACCGAGCTCCTTGGCGATTTTCGGCGCCCTATCCTCGATCTCCGCCTTCATGGCCGTCAGCGTCGAAAGGTCAGGAGAGCGTATATCAACCGTAAATACGACCCTGCCGGGAATCACATTGCGCGAGTTCGGATAGACATCGACATGGCCGATTGCGCCGACCGCGCTCGGCTGGTGCGCCATGGCGACAGTGTGGACGAGTTCGGTGATACGGGCCATACCAAGCCCCGCATTCTTGCGCATCGGCATCGGTGTCGAGCCTGTATGGCTTTCCTTGCCAGTCAGTGTGATCTGCAGCCACCATAATCCCTGCCCGTGGGTGACCACGCCGATATCCTTGCGCTCGGCCTCGAGGATCGGGCCCTGCTCGATATGCAGCTCGAAGAGCGCGTGCATTTTACGCGCGCCGACCTTTTCATCGCCCTTCCAGCCTATGCGCTCAAGCTCGTCACCGAACTTCTTGCCTTTGGCGTCTTCACGATTGTACGCCCACTCCTGATCGTGAATGCCCGCGAAGACACCCGAAGCCAGCATGGCCGGCGCAAAGCGCGTGCCTTCCTCATTGGTCCAGTTGACGACGACTATCGGGTGCTTGGTCTTGATATTGAGATCATTGAGGGTGCGGATCAGTTCGAGCCCGCCGAGTACACCGAGCACGCCGTCATACTTTCCCCCCGTCGGCTGGGTATCAAGATGACTGCCGACATAGACCGGCAGTGCATCGGGATCGGTTCCTGGCCGGGTGAAGAACATGCTGCCCATGGTGTCGACGCCCATGGAAAGGCCTGCCTTCTCGCACCAGGACTGGAACAGGCGGCGGCCTTCGCCATCCTCATCCGTCAGGGTCTGGCGGTTGTTGCCACCGCGAACGCCCGGCCCGATCTTGGCCATCTCCATCAGGCTGTCCCAGAGACGGTCGCCGTTGATCCTGAGATTTCCTGTGAGCGCCATGCCTGCAGCCCCTAATCGAGATTTTTCAGAACGTCGGCCAGCGTGTCGAACAGGTGCTCGATCTGCCCCTTGCTGATGATCAGCGGCGGCGAAAGCGCGATGATATCGCCGGTGGTGCGGATCAGCACACCCTTTTCATAGGCCTTGAGGAACGCCTGGAAAGCCCGCTTGGTTGGCGCGCCTTCTATCGGCTCAAGTTCGATGGCGCCGATCAGTCCGAGGTTTCGGATGTCGATGACATGCGGCAGGCCCTTCAGCGCATGCAGCGCATCCTCCCAGTAACTTGAAATCTCGGAGGCGCGGGTCAGAAGGCCTTCTTCTTCATAGGTATCGAGCGTTGCCAGCGCCGCAGCGCAGGCGACGGGATGGCCGGAATAGGTATAGCCGTGGAAAAGCTCGATCATGTTTTCCGTGCCGGTCATGAAGGTTTCGTAAATCTGCTTCGATGCGAATACCGCACCCATCGGGATAACGCCGCTGGTGATGCCCTTTGCCGTCGTGACGAGGTCTGGAACGACCCCGAAATAATCGACCGCAAACGGCGTGCCGAGACGGCCAAATCCGGTGATGACTTCATCGAAAATCAACAGGATATCGTGCTTGGTGCAAATCTCGCGCAGGCGCTTCAAATAGCCCTTCGGCGGGATGAGGACACCGGTCGATCCGGCGACCGGCTCAACGATCACCGCCGCAATGTTGGAGGCGTCGTGCAGCGCGACCACCTTTTCCAGGTCATCGGCAAACTCGGCGCCATATTCCGGTTCGCCGCGCGTATAGGCATTGCGCGCCAGATCGTGCGTGTGACGGATATGATCGATGCCGCTAAGGGCATTGCCGAAGGTCTTGCGATTACCCGAAATGCCGCCAACCGAAATGCCGCCGAAACCAACGCCGTGATAGCCGCGCTCGCGGCCGATCAGCTTGACTTTGGTGCCATTTCCCTTGGCGCGATGGTACGCCAGCGCAATCTTCAGCGCTGTATCGACCGACTCCGAGCCGGAATTGGTGAAGAACACATGGTCGAGCGGTGATGGCAGCATTGCAGCAAGGCGGGCGGCGAGCTCGAATGCTTTGGGATGCCCCATCTGGAAGGCGGGTGCGTAGTCGAGCTCGGCGACTTGTTTTTGGACGGCCTCGACGATCTTCGGCCGGCCATGACCGGCATTGCAGCACCACAGCCCGGCAGTGCCGTCGAGTATCTCGCGGCCGTCATGGGATTTATAGTGCATGTCCTTGGCGCTAACCAGAAGGCGAGGATTTTCCTTGAACTGGCGGTTTGCCGTAAATGGCATCCAGAACGCGTCAAGATTATTGGTCCCGTATGCCGCTTTAGACATTGTGAAGCCTCCGAAGAGCGGATGTTACCGCTTGTTTTGTGTTCCCGAATGATTGAACCTGCAGCACAATCAAAAACTTGACTAGTTGGTCAAAATGCAGGCTAGAAGAGCATAGGAAGGCGGTCAAGCGCTTTATAAGGCTTTAGAGCAATCCCGGGATGCGACGAAAAGGCCCGTTTGGGCAAATTACAAAGGGACGCTGGGCATGGTGAGGGCGGAGAGGAAAAAACTGAAAGAAGCGCCGGAAAAGACGACGCGGATTCAGGAAATCAATCGCCGCCTCATCCTCGACGCGGCTCTCGACGTCTTCTCGACGTATGGCTTCCGCGGCACGACGATCGATCAGATCGCAGAGCGAGCCGGCATGTCGAAGCCGAACCTGCTCTATTATTTCCCGCGCAAGCAGAACATCTATGTGACGCTGCTTGAGGAGACATTGGCGGAATGGCTGGCGCCGCTTGCCGAGATCGACGCAGAAGGCGATCCGATCGAGCAATTGCGCAACTACATAACCCTGAAAATCAACATGTCCGAAACGCACCCGGAGGCGTCGCGGTTGTTCGCCAATGAGGTTCTGCACGGCGCACCGGCTATCAGCGATTTTCTCAGCAAGTATTTGAAACCACTGGTCGATGAGAAAGCCGCAGTCATCCGTCGCTGGGTAGGCGAGGGCAAACTCGCGCCAGTCGATCCCTATCATCTCATCTTCATGATCTGGGCAACCACGCAGCACTATGCGGATTTCGACGTACAGGTTCGCGCGATCATGGGCAGCCAGGTCGGGCGCCCAGGCTTCAAGGAGCAAACCGCACAAGCGGTGCTGAGCATTATTCTCAACGGAATCAGGCCTCGAGATTAGGGTCATGACCTATACGCAGGCACGAAAAATGAACCCGCCCTTGGCATTTGCAGCCAAGCTGGGCTAAACGTTCACGTGCTCCACGCACGGAACGAATAATTTGAGGCGTATATGGCCGATCAAGGTCAAAAAAATCGACCAGATCCGGATAAATTGCTGCAACTTGCCGCTCGCGAAACGCGCGGCAAACTGACTGTATTTCTGGGCGCTGCCCCCGGTGTGGGCAAGACATATGCGATGCTGCTTCGAGCGCGCCGTCTGAAGGAGGATGGCGCGGATATCGTCATCGGCCTGGCCGAGACCCATGGCCGGGTCGAGACGGCAGAACTGCTCGATGGGCTGGAACGCATTCCGCGCAAGCAGGTCAACTATCGCGGCAAGGTATTGGAGGAGTTCGATATCGACGCGGCGATTGCCCGCAAGCCTAAAATTATCATTGTGGACGAACTCGCTCACACCAATGTTCCCGGCAGCCGCCATCCGAAACGTTATCAGGATATCGAGGAACTGCTTTGGCAGGGCATCGATGTCTGGACGGCAATGAATGTCCAGCATCTGGAAAGCCTGTCCGATGTCGTTACCAGCATTACCGGCGTGACTGTTCGGGAGATCGTGCCGGATGTTGTCTTGAAGCGGGCTGACGACGTCCTGCTTGTCGACCTGCCGCCGGCAGAGCTCATCGCACGCCTGAAGGAGGGCAAGGTCTATCTGCCCGGCAATGCCGAGCGCGCGGCAGTGGGTTTCTTCAAACCGGCCAATCTGACGGCGCTCCGCGAACTGGCGCTCAGGCGCACAGCGGATCGCGTCGACGACCAGATGATTGATCTGTTGCGGCAGAACGCTATCGAAGGGCCGTGGGCGACAGGCGAACGGCTGCTCGTCTGCGTTGGTCCCGACAGCCTCTCCGAAAAGGTCGTTCGGACGGCCAGCCGCCTCGCATCGGGATTGAACGCCCGTTGGCTGGTGGTTTCGCTGACCCAGGCCAACGACGCTGGTGGTGAGACCAGCAAACGCCTCGATAAACTTCTAGACCTGGCGGAACGGCTCGGTGCGGAGACGCGGCGGGTGATCGCAGAGGATTTCGTCGAAGAAATTTTCCGCATTGCCCGGCGCGAAAACGTCACGCAGATCGTTGTCGGTCGCCCAAAGTCAGCGCGGCTCGCCAATCCTTTCCGGCGTTCGCTGCCCGACGAGATCATCAAGCGTTTCACCGATATTGGCGTGCATATCGTCACTGGCGAGGAACAGGGCACCCCTTACGTGCCGCCGTCGATGCGCAAGCGTACCCGGCTCGAACTTGCCAAGGCAATCGCGCTGCCCGTTGTAGCAACCGGTGCGACCACACTGCTCGGCCTCGCCGCCAGCGACATCGTCCACGCTCAAAATCTGTCGATGCTGTTTCTTGTCGCCGTTATCCTTTCGGCAATGATTTGCGGGCGGCTTTCGGCGGTGATCGCAGCTGGCCTCGCCTTCATTTTCTACAACTTCTTCTTCCTTGAACCGTTGCATGATCTGAGCATTGCAAAACCGCACCAACTGTTCTCGCTGATCATCTTTCTCGGCGTTGCCTTGATGATCGGGGATCTTGCCGGTCGCCTGCGCGACCAGGTCGCCCGATCGCGCAACCAGGCGAAGAATACACAGGCACTCTATGAATTTTCGCGCAAGCTCTCGGGCACGGCGCGGCTCGACGATGTTCTGATTTCCACCGCCACGCATCTGCATTCGACCTTTGGAACCGGCGTTGTCATCCTGATGCCTTATGACGGCGAGCTGTCGCTGCAGACTGCGTGGCCGCCGGACCTGACGCTGGACGGCACGGACATGACTGCAGTGCGGTGGGCTCACGAGAAGAACGAGCGCGCGGGTTCTGATACAGCGACGTTGCCGCAGATCGAATGGCAGTTTCTGCCCATTCTCACCTCGAATGGCGTGGCGGGTGTATTGGGCCTCTCCATGAAAGATCGTGCGGCTTTGAGCGAGAACGACGACCGCATGCTCACCGCAATTCTCGATCAGACTGCCATCGCAATCGATCGCGCGCAGCTCGTACGGGAAAATGCTAAAACGGCTGCATTGCAGGAGAGCGACAAGCTGCACACGGCATTGTTCTCATCTCTTTCACATGATCTGAAAACGCCGCTTGCTTCGATTACCGGCGCGGTTACGACACTGCGGCAGTTGGGCAGCCGCATCAAAGCCGATACACGTGACGACCTCTTGCTTTCCATCGAGGAAGAAGCCGGACGGTTGAACCGCTTCGTTGCCAACCTGTTCGATATGACGCGGATCGAGGCAGGAACGCTCAGGGCCAAAAATCTTCCCGTCGATGCGGCAGAAATTATCTTGTCTTCAATCGAGCGCACGACAAAACTGAAGCCCGGCATCGCTATCGACACCAGCATCGCCCCGGATTTGCCCATGGTGAACGGCGATGCTTCTTTGCTTGGCCAGACTCTTTTCAACCTTTTGGATAATGCAACAAAATATGCGGGGGATGGTCCGATTGCGGTCTATGCAAAGCAGGATGGTCCGGAAGTTGCCATCAGTATCACGGATCAGGGACGGGGCATTCCACCCAAGGATCTCGACAAGATTTTCGACAAGTTCTACCGGCGCGTCAAAGGCGACGGCCGCGCGCCGGGGACAGGGCTGGGCCTTTCCATCTCTCGCGGTTTTATCGAGTCCATGGGCGGTACGATCAAGGCGGAAAGCCCTGCCATTCGCAAGCGCGGTGCGCGGTTCATTATCCGGCTTCCTGTCGCCAATCCTGACGACGAGGCAATGGGATGAACCAGCATCGTATCCTGGTCGTCGATGACGAGCCGCAGATCCAGCGTTTTCTAAACCCTGCGCTCAATGCATCGGGCTACGAGGTGATCCTGGCTTCCACCGGCGCCGAGGCGGAGCGGCTCGCTGCGACGAGCGCGCCGGATCTGATCGTCCTTGACCTCGGTCTTCCCGACAAGGACGGAAAGGAAGTGATCGAGACAGTGCGCGCATTTTCTGAAGTGCCTATCATCGTTCTTTCGGCCCGTGACCGCGAGGCCGAAAAGATCGCCTCCCTCGACCTCGGTGCCAATGATTATGTCGAGAAACCCTTTGGCATCGGCGAGCTGTTGGCGCGCATACGCACGGCGCTGCGCCAGCAAGTGGCCGGCACAAGCGTACCTTCACGATTCGAAGCCAATGGACTTGTCGTTGACATGGTCAAGCGGATTGTCAGCCGCAACGGCGAGGAAGTGCATCTGACCCGCAAAGAATACCAACTGCTCGTGCATCTGGTACTGCATGCGGGCATGGTGGTCACGCACCGTCAACTCCTCGCCTCGGTCTGGGGCGCGGCACATGTGCACGATCTGCAATATTTGCGCGTCTTCGTTGGCCAGTTGCGTGCCAAGATCGAAGACGATGCCAACAACCCGCAGTTCATCCGCACCGAAGCCGGTGTGGGCTATCGGTTTATCGCGGAATCAATTGGGTAACCAGGTTCTAACCCTGCGTTGAATTGTAGGCGCCACCGTCGAGCAACAAGTTCTGGCCGACAATAAAGCCGGAATACTGGCTGCACAGAAAAGCCGCCGCCGCGCCGAATTCCTCGGCCGTTCCGTATCGTCCGGCAGGATTTTCCGCATAGGCTTCGGCGCGCGCCGCCTCGATAGAAATGCCTTTGGCCTGCGCCGTGCGCTCCAGAAAGCCCTTGGTCCGATCCGTATCATGCGATCCGGGTAGAATATTGTTGATGATGACGCCATGCTTGGCCACTTGCCGCGAAGTGCCGGCAACGAAACCTGTCAGCCCATTGCGGGCGGCGTTGGAAAGCCCGAGCGAAGAAATCGGAGATTTCACCGAGCCCGACGTGATATTGAGCACGCGTCCCCACCTCCGCTCGATCATGCCGGGCAAGATTGCGTTCATCAACAGGATTGGCGTCAGCATATTGTTGTTGATCGCCTTCAACCATTCCTCTTCGCCCCACTCGGACCAGTTGCCCGCCGGCGGACCACCTGCATTGTTTACGAGGATATCCGGTTGCGGTTCGGCCTTCAGCAGTGCGTTGCGCCCTGTCTCTGTCGTCACGTCCTCGGCAACGATCTGAACCTTGACGCCATACTTGTCGGCAATCTCGTTGGCCGTGGCGCGCAACGTTGCCTCGGTGCGTGCGTTCAGCGTCAGGTCTACTCCAGCCTCGGCCAGTTTTTCCGCAACGCCGCGGCCAAGTCCCTTTGAACTTGCGCAGACGATGGCGCGCTTGCCTTTGATACCCAGATCCATGATGTCCTCGCCTGTTGTCCCGTGTCATCCCTTATCGACAATTCCAGCATGTTTTGACAAGCTCGACCTCAAACAAAATCGGATTCGGGAAACGCAAGCCATGACTACATTCGGAGCAACTGTTCTGTGGACGCGGCCGGAGGGCGCCGTCTTCATCGACAACAAATATAGCCGGGCGCATGTCTGGCAGTTCGACGGCGGTGCCGAGGTGCCCGCTTCGTCTTCGCCGCATATTGTTCGCCTGCCCTATTCCACAGCGGAGAATGTCGATCCCGAAGAGGCTTTCGTCGCCTCGATTTCGAGCTGCCACATGCTGTTTTTTCTCAGTGGTGCCGCCAAAAAGGGATTTGTCATTGATGAATACCGTGATGCCGCCGAAGGGGAACTCGCAAAAAACAATCAAGGAAAACTCTATGTCAGCCGCGTCACGCTGAAACCGCATGTAACCTATGCAGGCGCCGCGCCCGATGTGGAAACGGAGCAACACCTGCACCATGAAGCGCACGAGCAATGTTTTATTGCCAATTCCGTGCTCACCCATATCAACGTTCAGCCTGTCTGAACTCACAGGAGGAAATATCATGCCTGAACTCAAGATCGGCGATGCCATCAATACTACTTGCCCTTGGTCGGGCGATCCGATCAAAGAGGACAGCCTGACGCTGTATAACGGCGCAGTCGTCGGATTCTGCAACACCGGCTGCCGTGACAAGTTCGAAAAAGCGGTCAATCATTTTGAGGCGGCGCTCCAGCGCCGAGGCCACGAAAGCGTCTAGAACCAAAAAATTCCATTGACAATTTTCCTGGATCGAAATACTTAAGCATATGCTTAACCAACAAGCACCACTCGATCTCATGTTCCAGGCGCTGGCGGATCCCTCGCGCCGCATCATGGTTGAACGGTTGAGCCGCGGCCCCGCCTCGGTCAGCGAACTCGCCAAGCCGTTTGCCATGTCACTGCCAGCGGTGGTTCAGCATCTACAGGTGCTGGAGGCAAGCGGACTTATCCGCTCGGAAAAGATCGGACGCGTTCGCACCTGCCATATCGAATGGGCAGCTCTGCAAACCGCGGAAGAGTGGATGCTGGAACGGCGCAAGACCTGGGAACATCGCCTCGACAGACTGGGTGATTTTCTCGCTGATCAGGAAAAAGGATAGATCAATGACAAAACGATCCGTGACACACGACACCTTCGTCCTCGAACGCAGCTATTCGGCCTCTCCAGCGCGTGTATTTTTTGCGCTCAGCGACAAACAGGCAAAGGCCAAATGGTTTGGCGGCCCCGATGAATGGGGCCAAGGCAAGTATGAAATGGATTTCCGTGTTGGCGGGCGGGAGATCAGCAGTGGCGGTCCGAAGGGCGGGCCGGTGCACACCTTTGTAGCCGTCTACCAGGACATCGTGCCGGATGAGCGCATCATATACACCTATGACATGCACCTCGACGACAAACGCATCTCGGTGTCACTTGCGACGATCGAGCTTCGCCCGGAGGGCAGCGGCACCAAGCTGGTACTGACCGAACAAGGTGCCTATCTCGACGGCTTCGACGACCCGTCCGTGCGCAGGCAGGGCATGGGAGAACTCCTGGATGCATTGGGCAGATCCCTGGAAAACACAGGCGTCAACGCCTGACCCCGATATCAAGGCGCTTCACCCGACCCCGTGACAACGGTCTCGGCCGGCGCCTTGATCCTGCCCTGACGCTTCAGCTGCTGTTCACGGAAGAAGATGAACAGCCCCGAAGCGATGATGAAGCCTGATCCGACAAGCATCGATATGCGCGGTACATCTCCGAATACCAGCCAGCCGAAGACGATTGCCCAGAAAAGCATCGTGTATTGCAGTGGCGCGACGGTCGCGGCATCCGCAACCTTCAGCGCACGGTTTACCAGCACATGCGCGAGCATCGCCACAACGCCGAGCAATGCCAGCAGAACGAGGTCGCGCACGCTAACCGGCGTCCACTCGAAGCTGACAGCGACCAGGCCTGCAAGTCCGGCGCCGACGATCTGCCAGAATACCAGCGTCGTGTCCGGGGTGCCGCGAAGCGAGCGTCCAAGCAGCAGCATGAATGCAAAGAACATGCTGCCAAGGATGGAGATGATCGCTTGCGAAGTCAGTGCCTGCGACGAGGGCTCGAGCGCGATCACCACGCCGACGAAGCCGACGACGATGGCAGTCCAGCGTCTCCAGCCCACGGGTTCCTTCAACACGAAAGGGGAGACGGCCGCCACATAGATCGGCGCGGCCAGCCAATAGGTCATGACATCGGCGAGCGGCAGATAGACAACAGCGAAGTAAAAGGCGAAGACTTCTGCTGTGGATAGAACAACGCGAGCTGCCTGCAGCCAGGGTCGATCGACCTCAACGATCTTTGCCGGTCCGTTGAACCAAAGAAATGGCGCAAGCACGATAAGCGCTGCGATGCTGCGGATGAAAACCACCTGGCCGACGGAATAGGTCGATACGAGCCATTTGCCCATGACGTCATTGAGCGAGAACATCAACATACCGAGGAGCATGAGCAGGACGCCGCTGCGAGCTGCCGAGGATATGGACGCGCTGGAAAAGCGCGCCGGGGCGGTGGTCATGGGCCGTTTCCTGGATCGAGATGTTTTCGATTGCTTTGGGCTATTTTTTGACGCCAATCCAGCCGAAAAGCACGAAAATCGAAAACTTCATGAACCCAAGAGGGTTTCCAGCTGTTTGGCACATGCTCGCAGCGGCTCGGCACTCTGGCTCGCCTTGGCCATTGCCATGGCCCCGGAATAACTCGCTACCACCAGTGTCGCGAGATCATGCGCTCGTGACGCATCGAGATCCGGCCTGTCGGCTCGCAATCTGAGTGAGAGGGCCGAGCGCCAGCGGTCGAAGACAGTATTGACCGCCTCACGAAAATCCGTATCCGCCAGCGATAGTTCCAGCGCCAGATTGTTCAACGGACAGCCGGATACCGCGCGGTTGCGCTCCAGCGTATCGGCCACGCCGTTGAAAACCGTATGAATGCCAGCAGCGGCGGAGGTGGCGGTCATGATGGGCTGGATCGCGGTCTCGTCCACTTCCTTCGCTACGCGTTCGGCAATAACGGCGAGACCAAGGGTCTTTTTCGTCGCAAAATGATGATGCAGAGCACCGCCGGTCGTCGCTGCGCCACGCACCACATCATGGACGCTGGTCGCGTTATAACCGTTTCGCTGGAAGAGATCGGCCGCGACGTCGAGAATGCGTGTCCGCATGGCCTGCGGATTGTTGGTGCGTCTCGGCCGTTCAATGATGTCTTGCGTCATGATGAGCCTTTTTACGCTTAAAATAACAAATTGACAAAACAGGACAACCGGTTTTATTAAAACAGGATAGCCGGTTTGTTTTTGGAGGAACGTCTCATGGCCACTGCCGAAATTGCGCAACAAATCGACAGTGAGCGCCACAGTCCCGTCATGGAACTGCGCCGCTACACGTTGCATCCGGGTCGGCGTGACGATTTGATTTCGCTCTTCAATACGCATTTTCTGGAAAGTCAGGAATTATGCGGCATGAAGATTATCGGCCAGTTTCGCGATCTTGATGATCCCGACGCCTTTGTCTGGCTCCGCGGTTTTGATGACATGCAGGCTCGCCATGAAGCGCTGACTGCCTTCTATGACGGTTCTGTCTGGGCCGCACATCGAAACGCGGCAAATGATACCATGATCGACTCGGACGACGTTCTTCTGCTGCGGCCCGTCGGCGGTGACACCGGTTTTGCTCTGCCACACGAACGTCCTGGACGTATTGCAGGAGAGACCTCACCAGCAATCATAGAAGCTGCGACGTATACGCTGAAAACGTCCGTAGATGGCTTCCTCGCCTTCCATGACGATGTCCTGTCACCCCTTCTGCGCGCCTCGGGCCGTCACGCCATTGCAAGCTTCACCTCCGAACACAGCCTGAATACCTTCACACGCTTGCCCGTACGCCACGGTGAGAATGTCGTCGTGGTTTTCTCACGTTTCGATTCAGTCGATGACCACGCGGCATTCACGGATTTGCTCGATGACAATTCGGCGTGGCAGGCAGTGCAACAGCGCCTTGCAACCTATCTGACAGCACCGCCGATCATCGCTCGGCTCTCGCCAACCGCAAGGTCATTGTTGAGATAGGCATACGCGCTGCCAAAAAACTTTGAGATCAGGGGTTTGCATATCGACGGAATTCAACTATATGACGACCCGCACCGGCCAATGCTGCCAGCTCTTTTGGGGAATAGGTTAACGGTAGACCCACGGACTCTGACTCCGTTAGTCCTGGTTCGAATCCAGGTTCCCCAGCCAGCAAAATCAATCATTTCCCACAAACGATTTGACGCTTCAGTCGCCCGAGCGGATATCGGCCTCCGAACATCCGCATGCCCTCGTTGTCATGCCCTGTGAAAAGCGCTACACGAGCGATAAAAGCGTAACCGCCGAATTTTGAGCTCAGCAGTGTGTTCCGGATCTCAACAACGATGATATTCCCATGACAAGTTTGAAGTTTGGAACAAGCGGGCTTCGCGGCCTGGTAACAGAACTGCCGGATCAGGTTTGCCGCGCGTATACGCTGGCGTTTCTCAAACATATGCAAAGCGCTCACGCGGCTCCTGCCGTTGTGCTCGTCGGGTATGATCTGCGATCAAGCAGCCCGCAGATGGCTGCTGCCTGCATTTCCGCGGCGCGAGAGTTTGGCATGAACGTCGAAAACTGTGGCCCGGTACCGACGCCGGCGCTGGCCTTCCGGGCGATGAGCCTGAAAGTGCCGGCTATCATGGTGACAGGCAGCCACATTCCGGCAGATCGCAACGGGCTGAAGTTCTATCGACCTGATGGCGAGATCGACAAGGCCGACGAGGCCGGCATTCTTGCCGCGCTCGACCCGGAGACGACCGCACTCCTATCCTCGCCTGAACCTTTGCCGGTCGCTTCGGATGCGCTGGAAAACTACATCAGGCGCTGCGCTTCTCTTCTTGCACCAAAATCTCTGGCTGGACTACGGATAGGCGTTTATCAGCATAGCTCGGTCGCGCGCGATTTGCTGGTGACCATCTTGCAAGACTACGGCGCAGACGCGGTTGCTCTCGCCCGCTCAGAGGTTTTTGTGCCAGTCGATACCGAAGCGTTGCGGCCGGAGGATGTTGAATTTGCCCATGCAGCCGCCAAAAAGTATAGGCTTGACGCCTTGGTTTCCACGGATGGCGACGCCGACCGGCCACTCATCGCCGATGAACAAGGCGCGTTTTTGCGCGGAGATAGTGTCGGGCTCCTGACCGCGCACTTTCTGCGTGCCGATGCGGTCGTCACACCTGTGACCTCGAATACGGCGATCGAACTTAGCGGCTTGTTTTCAAGGGTTTATCGCACACGCGTCGGCTCGCCCTATGTCATCGAGGGCATGGAACAGGCCAGCAAGGACGGCCATCAGCGCGTTGTCGGTTTTGAAGCCAATGGCGGTGTTCTGCTTGGTTCGCAAGTCACCGCGGATGGCGGGCGTCTCGACGCCTTGCCGACGCGCGACGCGATGCTCCCCATCCTTGCTGTCCTGGGCACGGCTGCAAAAGAGGGTGTTGCGCTGTCGAAGCTCCTCGATAATTTGCCAGCGCGATTTACACGCAGCGGCCGCCTCGAACATGTCGATGCGAGCCAGAGCGGACCTTTCCTGCAAAATCTGAGTGACGATAACTACCGGGAAAGTTTTTTTGCGGAGCTCGGAACGATCAAGGAAGGCGACACTATCGACGGTGTTCGCACCGCGCTTGCGACCGGCGAGGTGGTCCACTATCGCGCCTCCGGCAACGCACCCGAATTGCGCTGCTATGCGGAAGCGGCGACGGACGAGCGCGCAGAAGAGCTTTTGCAGTGGGGTTTGAATCGGGCGCAGCAAGCCGTGGTCTCGGGCTAGGCTCAGAACACTTTCATCGTATGCTGCGTGAAGAAAATCCCGGCTGAGCGTACAAATTGCCAAATATGCCAAAGGCCTTTGTCAGCCGCGCGTCCACCTTCGTGGACGATCCTGACTGTCGGTACATAGGCGATGCGAGCGACTTCTGCTGTCCGCAACGAGATGTCGAAGTCTTCGAAGTATAGCAAGTAACGCGGATCGAACCCCTTCAACTTCGTGTAGACGTCGCCCCGGAAAAACATGAAGCAGCCGCTAACGATGGGCGGATCCCATGCGATGGAATTGGCCGGCTGGTCGTGCATCTCATACCGGTCCAGGCGCTTGTGAAACCGGGATTTGAGCCAGCGCGGTGCAAACCCGCGCAGAAGAAGATCGAACAGCGTCGGATATCGTTTGCACAGATACTGCTTGCTGCCGTCTGGATTGAAAGCCTGCGGGGTAATAAGGCCACATTCCTCGTGATGGCGCATGAACGACAGTGCTTGCTCGATCGCGTCCGGCTCCATCTCCACATCCGGATTGAGCACCAGATGATATTTGCCGGTATGGCCGAGCACCAGATTGTTGGCTTGGCCAAATCCCACATTGCCTTGGCCTGCAATAACCTCGCAGGGCAGATCGCCCGACGCTGCATAGAGCCAGGCATGATCGGAAGCGCCAGGCGAATTATCGACAATAGTAAGCTTCACCAGTAACGGCGGCAGACTGACAACCGCTTTCCGCAAGCTTTGCAATGTCCGGAGGACAGTCGGCCTGTCGGGTTTGAAGATCACAATACAGACTGTGAGCTCGAGAACCTGCGATTCAGCCATTGCCGGCCTTCTTTCCCATCTTGCCAAAAAGGCCATGAAAGATGCCGGTCGTCATCATCTTGGCGTGCTGAAGCCGCGGCACGGTCATCAGACTGTAGAATACGTATTTTCGCAGGAGGCGGGACCCGTCCACGACCTTCCAGCTGAACCGTAGCCACGGCTGACGGTAGAGCCAGACCGCATTTCTGAAATGATAGTAATGCCGCAGCGGACCATGAACGGGAATTTGCCTGCCGAGAAACAGGATCGGTTCGTCGCCGAGATCATGCTTCATCAGCGCCGCGCAAACCCCGAAGGAGCGATACCCCTTGTTCCCCGCCCGCAGACCCCATTCGATATCCACATAGTCGATGAACAACTCCTCCCGCATACCACCGACATCATCCAGCGTTCCCATCGGAATGAGACACCCTGAAGCGATCAGGTAGTCGACATCCACGACGGCATCCGGTATCGCGCAGGTCTGCCGTTCCAGCCGGAAGCCGTTTGTCCTGATGAAGGGCGGCGGATTGTTCTGGCGGGTGTCTTCATATCGCGGGCCGACACATCCAAGTTTCACGCCGTTGGAAATCTGCGCTTTGGCAGCGGCCACCAACGTCACCACCATGTCGGGCGCGGGAAGACTATCCTGATCGAGGAGCAGCACAAATCCAGATCCATGCGCACGCGCGCGCTCGATGCCGACGTTCTGCGCCTTGGCGATGCCCAGATTATCGCCGAGCGCTACGAGTTCGACATGAACATCCTGCTCACGCAGCCACGTTCCGATGTCGGCTTTCGAACCATTGTCAACGATGATCACCGGGCCGAGTTGCGGAACGATTGCATCGAGCAGCGATTTCAGGCCCTTTAGGTCAGGATTGTAGGTGACGATAATGCCGCTGACTTCTGGCTGGCGTTCAATCTGCATTTCAAACCCATGGTTCGCTATCTGGTGCGATCGCGCTACAAAAAATGTTATCTGTTGGAAGCAAAACGACCTGAGCCCTCGACGCGATCGGCTTGTCCAGGCATTGCCGCGAAATGTCTGTCCCAAAGATGAGCGAACTGCATCCCGCGCTTGTGCTGAAATCGGTTCTGTTTGTCCAGTACATTATTTTCCGCGTTCTGTTCTTCTCCGAAACCTATGACGCGCAAGCTGGCCAAACCGGGATCGATCTGCTTCGCCCGCAGATTGTCGAAGGACAAATTCTCGGCGTTTTCAATTAGCGCACGCCAAACAATACTTCGGAATGATTAGTACCGCGGCTCGAATGCTTTAGTCAGCAATTGAAAAGGATGTTATTCTTGTCGGCATTCGCGATGAGTCAACGACCATCTTGATCCAAGGCCGTTAACGGGGGACCTATGGAGGATGTCAGGAAATGGTTGAACAAGCTGAAGCTTGATCACTTCGCCGATGCGTTCGCGGAATCGCAAGTCGACTTTGATAGTCTCCGCCTCCTCTCGGACAGTGACCTGCAGAGCATGCGGATTCCGCTCGGCCCCAGAAAAAAGATCCTGGCGGGTATCGCGCGATTGATTGACGAAGGCAGCGGCGAGCTATCCCAAATTTCGGGCGAGCGCCGTCCGTTGACCATTCTGTTTTGCGATCTGGTCGATTCAACCGAATATGCGGTTCTGCTGGATCCGGAGGATTTCAGCAAACTGACGCGAGACTATCTGCGGCAGTGCAACAATGCGGTGAGACGGCATAACGGCATTGCGGCCAACTATATCGGCGACGCTTTCCAGGCATTGTTCGGTTACCCGATTGCTGAAGAAGACGACGCGGAGCACGCACTTGCCCTGGCCTTCGATATTCTGAGGCTCGTACCCGAGATTCCGGTGGCGGCAGGACCGCCTTTACGGGTCCGGATAGGAATAGCAAGTGGCCTCGTGGTTGTGGGGGATTTTCTCGGAGCGCCTGCGGGCGTGTCTACCGTCGCTTTAGGATCGATACCCAACCTTGCACAGCGGCTCCAGACAATCGCGCAGCCGCAGACGATCTTGACGGATCAACAGACTCACGACAATGCCGCCGGCGCATTCGAATTCATCGATCGCGGCCCTCAAACACTTAAAGGCTTTTCCAAGCAGATACACGTCTGGCAAGCCGAAAAAGAGCGGCTTCTGGAGAACCGCTTCGCCAAACGAACGCAATTGACCGAACTTGTTGGCCGCCGCAATGAAATGTCGCAGGTGCTCGAACTCTGGCGAGATGTAGCTTCTGAAAATCGCGGTCAGGCAGCACTGGTTTCGGGCGAAGCCGGTATCGGCAAGTCACGCCTCATTTTCGAAGCTCAGCGTCGCATGCCACAATGTACATATTTGACGCTGCAGTGTTCGGCCGCGTACTCCAACAGTGCCCTGTTCCCATTTCTCACATTGCTCAAACGCTACGCCGGAATTCATGGCGACAATCCCGCGCACGGTCTGGAAAAACTCGAGGCAATTCTCGCGTTGAGCGATGTTCCTCTTGCTGAATCCCTACCTATATTTGCGGGGTTGCTTTCCATCGACCAACGGCGTTACCCACCGTCTGAACTGACGGCGCCACGGCAGCGCAGTGTTTCGCATCGCATAATCATCGACTGGCTTCATCACGTATCACGTATCAACCGTGTCCTGTTGTTGATTGAGGACGAACAATGGATCGACCCGTCTTCGAGTGATGTGCTTGAGGCGCTCCTGGAAGAGGTGGCATCGTTCCCGATGCTGATCCTCATCACGACGCGAGAGAAGACACTTTGCAGGCCCCCGAAAGTGGAGAATCTGCACGAGATCGCACTCAAGCGTTTAAGCGACTACGAAGCTCATATGCTCGTCAGCAATGTCAGCGGCGGCAAACCCCTGGCGAGCGAAATCCAGACCTCTGTCCTGAACAGAGCCGAGGGCGTTCCTCTCTACGTCGAAGAATTGGCGCGGGCAGCTCTGGAGACAGGCGGCCCACTCTTTCCTTCCGAGTCGGAGGTGCGGGAGCAGTCCGTGGGGGTTCCGAATTCGCTGCAATCATCGCTGTTGTCGCGTCTCGACAAACTTGGCCCCGGCAAGATGATCGCCCAAACCGCTGCGGTCATTGGACGTGAATTCGATCTCAAGTTGCTAAGCCGACTTAGCGGTCTGTCAGCTCGCTCCTTGAATGCCGCATTGCGTCACCTTGTCGAATCCGGGTTGTTCGCACCCCAACCCGACCGCAAGAGCTACATATTTACGCATGCGCTGCTCCAGGAAGCCGCGCGCGACACGCTGTTGCGGGAACGCTGCCGGCAACTTCATGGCAAAGTTGCGGAGGTCATTCAGAAGATCTATCCCAAACTGGCAGCCGAACACCCCGAGCTTTTGGCGCAGCACTATTCGGAAGCCGGCGAGTTGGAAAAGGCAGCTGACTGCTGGTTGGCTGCTGGTCTCAACGTTAGCAAGACCTGGGCCAAAGTAGAAGCCGCGAACATGTTTGCACATGGCGTAGAATGCCTGCAGAAGCTTCCGGCCACGCTTGAGCGCAAAGAGAAAGAGTTGCGGCTCTGGCTGGAGATTGGCGACGTGCACTACGCGACATTCGGGTATGTCACACGCGAAGGCAGCGATGCATACCGAAACGCAATGCAGTTGAGTGACGAGCTCGGCGATACGGAGTCGCCTGTCCGGGCACTCGACGGGCTCTTCGGTACGGCGTTCAATTCTGCGCACTTTGCCGATGCCGAATGGGCAAGTGACCGGTTGCTCGACATTGGCAGTAGACGCGACCATATCAAGGCCCGGGTACTGGGACTGCAGTTCAAGGGCATGAGCTTGTTTTCTCAAGGTAATCTGAAAGGTGCCCGCGACTATCTCGAGCGTTCGCTTGGATATGAAGCACATAAGGACACAATTGGCAGCGACTTTCCAAGCATGCCGATGCTTTACCTCGCCTGGACGTTGCATTTGCTCGGTGAACATCAAAGGTCAATCGACCTCTACAACGCTGCGGAATTCGATGCGCGTCAGCAGTCGGCTTACAGACTTGCCGCCTGCCTTGGCAATGGCTGCATTCTGCTGGCACTGCGCAATGATGTCATCAAGCTACGCGAGCTAACCGATGAACTCATCCCTTTGGCAACGGAGAACGGATTTCAGCTGTGGCTGAATATGGGTTCTTTTTTCGAGGGCTGGGCCATGGTCCGGGCCGACCGCAACTTTGACGGCTTGGAAAAGATGCGTAGGACCTGCGATAATCTCGGCGATCAAGAGATCGACAAATCTTGCTACCTGGGGCTACTGGCGGAATGCTATCTCCACGCCCATGCCATCGAGAAAGCATCCGACGCCGTCGACGAGGCGCTGGATCTCGTGAGCAACACTAACGAAAACTATTTTACGGCGGAGCTGTTCCGGTTGAAAGGCGAAGTGCTGCGTATGAAAAATGCACCTGGCTTTGCCGAAGCGTTGTTTAAAAAGGCCATTGCCTTTGCGCGCAAACAAGGAGCGCGGTCGTGGGAGCAGAAGGCCACCCAAAGCCTGACGGAACTGCGTCGCTCGTCCGATGGCAAGATCCGGAACGATCGGCCTTCTTCAATTGCATGAGACGTCAGCGTACAGAACATGATCGGCCTGCCCATAGGTGATGTTGCTTTGATCGAAGCAAAACCTCTTGGGCATTATGCGAACGAGGTAACGCCGATTGCATTGGGCAGGCAGATCCAGCCTGAAGGCCCGCATATCCTTTGACGGAACCGGGTCCGTGAGTTTCAGGTGGCCGAAGTAGGAAACATTGCGGATCAGCGTAGCCGAACCCGATGTCCCTGTCTCACCGTCTATGGCGACAAAATTATTATCCGTCGCTTCCTCCGAAACAGGATAGTCTGATGGCGACGGCGCTGCACCTGACATCGGAATTTCCGTTGATTTGACCGCCACATTGAACCGCACGTCGTCCCGTTGCGGAACATTGCCGTAACTGTTCAAATAGCGCCAACTTAGCCGGACTACACGGCCGGCGATCGCTTCTGCACCCGTGGGCCGCACAATGGCAATGGACAGGTCCTCAGGTTTCGCGTAATCGCCCTGCGCCGCCACCCCTGGTGCGGGACAGGACGTATAAAGCGGCGTGTAAGCGCACTCGTTGCCGCCGGCACCCCACAGACAATTGCTCAACACGCTCCAGTCGGCGGCGCTGATTTCGGGTGCTCGAGCCGACAATTCGTTTCCATCGATCGGGACCATCCAGGGATGAATTTTTCCTGGGCCAGACCTGGACGCCCACTTCGTCCGGTGAGAGTTTATTTCTCGCAACTTGCGCTGCTCCGCCTTGAGCCGAAGAAACTGAGACCTTTTCGGATGTGCAATGACCGGGTCTCGTGCCACTGCATCGGCTGCAAAACGCTGCCCCGTCGTTTGCGTCGTCAAGGTATGACACTCCGTGCAGTTTCCCGTCGGATCCTGGACAGTCATGGCGCGTTCGAGATCGACGCGATAGGTGGCGGTGTAACCGGACCCTATAACCCGGAACGGTGTTGACCTGCTCCGCGGCGCGGCGGGGAGCGAACTGCCCAGACTGAAGGCAGACGCCCTCGGATCATTATTTCCGGCAAGGTAGCCTACTCTCGCTTGCTGGATATTGGGGTTGATGACATAAGCACCTTTGTTGTCGTGGCACGCGGAGCATTGCACCTGGAATGTCGGGTCGTAAAGGGCTTCTGCCGCTGCTCGGCCCTCGCTGTCGTGATAGGAATGGCCGCCTGGCGGCACAAATTTTTGCGACCAGTCGAATTCGTTCCAGTCTTTTCTGCCGTCAAAGAACACGATCTCGCCCGAGTGCCTGTTGAACCCGATAACGCCGAACAGTGCAAACTTCGGATTTGAGCGCTGCCAATAGGGGACGGGTTCCACCTCGAGGTGGTGGCTCGACTTGCGGCAAAGGAAAAGCCATTCCACATTGCCATTTTCGACACGGTTCAGTCTTGAGTTCAGGCCGCAATAGGTTGCGCTTCCAGTCAGTGAAGGCTTGTCACAACGCGCAACACCGCTTGTCCATTTGACCACCTTCCCCTTGATATCGCGGTGCTCAAATTCCAGTGGATGCCCTGCCTTTCCGGGGTTGGGTTTAAGGTCGACAAGATTGCCGTCGATTTGCAGAGGTATTGTCTTGGCTGCGCCGTCCGTGCAGTCCCCGTCGGGAATCGGACCGAATACAGCGCGTGTCTCATCCCCGAACCGGGTGATCGTGTCGCCGCTCGCCGACGCCGGCTCCCAAAGGAAATGCCGATTCCAGCGCTGCACCGCCTTAGCAAACGAAACCTCATCAAATCCGAGACTACGGCTGCCGACCGGCGTTGTGTCGCCGCCTTGGGAATTTCTCGCCAAACCCTGGGTGACGGCGACGACCGCGGCTCCGATAATGAAGATTTGGCCGATGTGCCTCACTGCCAGTTCCGATGAAGTTCAACGTGCCCGGAATTCGATCTTCCGCCCATCGGTGATGAGCGTGATTCTCGAAAATTTCCAGACACCTCCTTCCCGCCTGAACACGGGTCTGAATTCACCGGTGTAGTCGAGCACCGGCGTTTCGATATCCGAGTGTTGAAGCGTCACTGCCAAACTTGTTTTCCCCTGGATGGTGTTTGTGTCCACGGAATTGAGCAGTGCATTGCTTTGAATATGCCGCGTCTGCGTACCCTGCGTCCCAAGTTCGTCGAAGACGCCGCCGAGATATACCTCCAGCTGGCCCTTGTCGGTCCTCTTGAGAATCTGTTCCCCGGCGGCATCGCACAATTCATAGAACACATCGTCCGTAAAGAGCCCGTCCAGCTGACCGAAGTCGTGATCGTCCAGAGCCCAGTTATAGCGATGAATCAATTTCAAAATTGCCCTGGCATCCGCGGGTCCGGGGTCGCTGGGATCTATCAGCCAGTCCGCTCGCGGAAGATTCTCACACGCCGGCACAGCGGCAGACCCTCCCGTTGAAGGCGCACTTCCAGCCTGCTTCGTTTTACCCGTCTGCGCTATCGCTGTTCCAGCGACGATGAGGCAGAGTGAGCAACCGATCATCAAAGCTGTCATTCTAGCCCAATCGGCAAAAAGCTTCCTGTCCATGACTGACATTCCAACCTCCTTTAACTCATGACTTTTAACAGACGTGCCGTGACCCGCAGTTGATTCTAATTCTCACCAAGCGAAGTTGGTCACCTTCGCGCTGAATACGATGCGTGGTATGTGCCAGTGCTGGATCCTTGTTGTCCTTGTCGCCCTTGTGATCCCTGTCTCCGAACTCGCCATAGTTGACGAGGCCTTTGATGAATAATTGATCGACGAAAGCTGTTGCAGCCGCTTCGGGGCTGGGCGGCTCCATCGACCTACCGTCCGGGGTTGCGCTTCGTGCTATAGTAGTTACCGGGTCCAACGGCATCTGAACGAACAAGGGCTCGTCCAGGCCATAATGAGATGAATCAAGTGGAGCGAGTTTCGGCACGTAGGTTTGATCTATTCCTTCGTCGGCATCCGCACCGATCGTACCGTTCAGCAACGACATAATCGTTGAGGCCGATTCAAGTGATAGAATGTTGCGACGGACAAAGGCGGCTCGGAAGATCGCCGGATACGCAGGATTTTTTACGGCACTTTTCTGCACGATCTTGGCCGCCACTTCCGCATAGTAGTTGGTCACGATCCCGGCAGATTTGACCGCCTCAACCACTATGTCCCGCATTTCCTCTGTAACCAAAAGCAACTGAGCTGAAGTTGGTGCAGGATAAAGGGAGAGCATACCTGCCAATGCCTCGAATATGGCGTTAGTAAAAATCCTTGAGAACGAATGCGAATCCTGTGTGGTGGGGGCGCTCGATGGCAGGGTGTTGGGATCGCGGTAGCAGAAAAACTTTACCGCGTTGCGCAGGCAATCCGGATCCGCGTCGTCGGGAAAGTGGATGTGAAGGGCTGTCCCGAATTGCTCAGCAACTCGGGACAGTCTTGAGTTGCAGTAAAGATTGCCGCCCGTCGACACCAGAATGGAATCTCGCATCGACGGGATTTGAAGCGAACATAGTATAGCACTGATATCGCCGAACGATTCATGAAAGGCTTCGACTTCCAGGGAAGTTGTAATCCAAAGATGTGGCTGGATCGCATCAAGCATGGCATGACCCAGCTCATGGCAAAGCATGTCAGGGCTTGCCGCAGCATAGATGTTCCCGGTGGAAGTTACCCCGTGATAGAAGTTCAGCGCTCGCCGATCATAGTTGGCGTTCCATCCGGGCCCCAGATCCAGGCTCACGCCGAGGGCAGGACCGCGAAGCCATTCACTCCTGTCGACCTTCGGGCCCCAAAAATCTGCGCCTCGCCGCAAAGCTGCGGCAGCGTTCCAGTATCTGAACTCGCGCGTGTCCGGATGTTGGTTGGGGTCGAGACGCGGCGGCGGAAAAGTATATTTGAACGGAATCGTGCTGATGCTGGGTTTGTCAGCCATTACCAATACACTGGAAGCAGGATCGTTCTCCCAAATCAGAATCTGCTGGGCGGCCATGATACATCCCCCAAATGACCAGAACTGCGCCGGCGGCACAGTGTATTGTTCGAAGGTCTGACAGTCATTCACAGTTACGAATACGGAAACAGCGTATAAACGCTGCTATGAGATCAAAACTGTAGAGCTATATAAATGCGTCCTCCGGGCAAATTTCATTGTATTGTTGCCCGATTGCCCAATCACAGCTCCCCCATGAGGTAAGTCGATTGATTGTTCACTTACCCTGTATGATATAGCAATCTGGAACAACTATGAATACGTAGAAGGGCTTAGTCTGGTTACCGCCCATCTCCGCCCAAATGGATATAGCCGAATTGCAGGCTCTTCTTTTTCTTCAACTGACTTCACAATACGTCGGAGAAATGCGCAAGTTTTGCGGACTGAATGGAGAGACGCAATGCCGGAAATTCGCCCTATGTCGGAAGAAGCACCTAACCCGAACGTCAGCCAAAACGCGATCTCTGGTTCCGCATCCGGTCACCTGGCTTTGGTGCCAACATGGTTGCCCCTCGAGGTCGTCCCTAGTCCCACATATTCCGCGGGCAGCGGTGGCGATGGCATTGCCATCGGTCTTATCAGCAGCATGCCGATGGCGATCTTCCAGCCCTCTAACGCGGCCATCGCTGGTCCCAACACCGCGGTAGAAGCGCATCAGGGCAACAACGCGTTGATCAATCAGCATTCCACGGAAATTGCTGGCATGGGTGGAGATGGCGGAAACGGCAATGTTGCTCTCGGCGGGGGCGACGGCAATCACAATTCCGGAAGCGGTGGCAACGGGCTTTTCTTCGGTGGTATGGTGAGTTCCGATGTCGGTGTATTCGCGCCTGTCAATACCGCTATCTCGTGGGGTAGCGGTTCATCCGCCATTGCCAGCCAGTCAAACAATTCCGTTATGAACCAAGGCGCCACGCAAATTGGCGGTGTCGGTGGTTCCGGCGGGGATAATAACGGGACATTCGACAGCACTCCCGGAGGCGTTGGAACACATACCTACACGGGTGACATGTTCGGCGGCCATGGCGGCAACGGCTATTTCATGGGCAGTATGGTCGACGTGAATGTTGCTATCTTTTCGCCGATCAATATCGCCGTCGGCGCGGCCGGCGGCTCCGCCGAGGCGCATCAGACCAACAACGCGATTTTCGACCAGGGTGGCATCCAGATCGCGGGTATCGGCGGCGATGGCGGCGGCTTCAATTTGAGTTCGGATACGATTTTCACCGGCAACCACAGCGGTGGCAACGGGGGCTCAGGCTTCTCTAACGGTAATTTCGTCGATCTCAATGTCGGTGTTTATCATCCGATCAACATTGCTGTGCCCGCGGGCGGCACTGCGGATGCCCAGCAGATCGATAATGTGCTTTTCGATCAGCACTCATTCCAAATGGGCGGCATCGGCGGCAACGGCGGCGACGGCAGCCTTGCTGATAATCACTCCGCACTGGTGGATGATATCCTCTCGTTTTTGCATACCTAGAGTAAATTTCTCCGTACTTCTTCTCGCCGTCTTCGAAGCGCGCTTGTCGTGGAAGATTGCGATTCGCCGCCAATCGGCGCGCCGCGCCGATGTGACATTTCGGCCGTCAAATCGACTACACCCCGTCGCCAGATACACACCCCACCCAAACGGACGTCCCCGAATATCCGGCTAGTTCCCGAGCAAAATCGCGAGCACTCTTTGTAGGCGGTTAATCTGCCTGACGATGACGTCGCGGGTATCTGGCCGTGGGAGAAACACGGAAAAACTTAGTAAGGAGTAAGATTATGCCTATTCCACAAATGTCTGACACGATCCAGCTTAACAATTCCGATGCTGGCGATGCAAATGCCGGTAACGGCGGTGACGGCTACAACAAGGGAGATATCAGCTTCAGCCCCAGCGCCTACTTCAACGCTTCACAAACGGTAGAGGGTGCTCATACCAAATTGTATAACGGCGATGACGTTTGGCAAAAAGCCAGTTGGGAAGCCAAGGACGCCGGCAATGGCGGCGACACGTCGGCGCATCATGGTCTCATTGCAGCCATCACCAACAATGGTGACGGCGGCGCCGGCGGCGACGCCAACTCCAATGGCAGTCAGTCCAACTCCAGTGGCGGCAATACGGCAACAGTTGCTGCAGCCACGACGGCCACGCAGGTGAATGAGCTCATGGCCAGTCAGGATGCCACTATTATCGCTGGCGTCGGTGGTAGTGGCGGCAACGGCAACCTGGCACTGGGTGGCAATATCGAGTCGACAGCGGTTCATATCGATCCCACGACCGTCAATAATACTCTCGACCATTTCGTCAACGTTCTCGGAACGATCGATCAACACGATCTGGGCTCATAAAATCAATTCGCCAGGATCGCCGGTTGTGACCGGCGATCCTTAAATCCGGACGGCGACACCAGATGGCTGTCCAATCAGTGAGCACCTGACCATGACAACGAGTCTCGTACAATCGCAGCGTCAACCGACGCATCTGGTGGTAGCCCTTCGCGCTTGCGCTGGAGCCTTCGGTCTGGTTTTCGTCTATAGCTGCGGTTACAACCTCTTTCTGCTCGCACCTTCCATCTATCTCCTGCAGATATATGATCGTGTCTTGTCCAGCCGCAGCACCGATACGCTGCTGATGTTGACGCTGATCATAGCGGTCGCCGTCATCGTCGGATCCGTGCTTGATATTGTCCGGCGCGCGGCCCTATCTCGCATTGGAAGCTGGTTCGACCATCGCTTGCGGCCTTGTGTCCTCACTGCATCGTTCGAATATGCGGCGAGAGCCGATGCGGGCGTGGCTACCGATTGCTACCGGGATCTCGCCTCTCTGCGCCAGTTTCTCGATTCGCCCGCAAGCGCATTGCTTTTCGACGTGCCTTGGGCGCCAGTTTTCCTGCTGCTGCTTTTCCTCGTCCACCCTTTGCTCGGCGCAATCGGCGTCTTGAGCGCGATCGCATTGTTATTGCTTGCGCTGCTTACCGAACTCGCCACGCGGGAACCACTCACCCAGGCGAATGTTGCGCTGGCAAGGAGCTACGCCCGGTTTGCCACAGCGCTCAAATATATCCAGGTCATCCGTGCGATGGGCATGCAGGACGGTGCTGCGCAGATCGTCTATCGCGATGCGGAAGTCGCAAGAAAAGCGCAAGACAGCGCCATGCACCGGACCGAGATCATCCTTGGTTTTTCCAAGTCCATTCGCACCTTGACCCAGATACTCGTGATGGGTGCCGCGACGTGGCTGGTGCTGGCCGAAAACAGCAGCCCCGGCATTATTTTCGTCGCCAGCCTTCTGCTCGGTCGCGGGCTCGCTCCGGTCGAGGGCGCGATCGGTGCCTGGCGTTCCTTTGCCTATGCCCGCAACGCTTTCAACCGTCTCAACAAGATGCTCATCGCTGTTTCCTCGGACTCCGACACGCGTATGGTGCCGGTTCCCGAACCCAGCGGCCTTATCCTTGACAAAGTCGGTTATGCATTGCCCTTTTCCGGCCGGCCACTGCTGAGCGGAGTCAAGCTTCGGCTCGCCCCCGGCGACTGCGTGGCGCTGATTGGCCCTTCTGGATCGGGCAAGTCGACGCTGGGCCGCATTATCGCAGGTGTCCTCCAACCCACCAGCGGATGCGCGCTTCTTGGCGGTGTCGACATATCTGCCTTGCGTCTTTGCGGAGGAACCCACCACATCGGATATCTGCCGCAGGATATCGAGCTTTTCGGCGGCGCTATAAAGGATGTGATCGGCCGGCTGGATGGTTCGGGGCCCGGCAAGGCAATCGAAGCGGCAAAGCTCGTCGGTCTGCATGATGCGATCATGCGGCTGCCGCAAGGTTACGAGACTGACGTCGGCGAAGGCGGCAACCTGCTGCTGCGCGCGCAACGCCAGCAACTCGGACTTGCCAGGGCAGTTTATGGCTATCCTTCCTTGATCGTGCTCGACGATCCGAACTCCAGTCTCGACTATGACGGCGAGCGAGTTTTGTTCAACGCGATCGAACGTATGAAGGCGAGGGGAATGACGGTGGTGATCATCACCCACCGGATGGGAATTCTGCCGGTCACCAACAAAATCGCAATCATGCGCAACGGGACCGTCGATGCCTTTGGAGATAGCGACGAAATTTACGACACCTATCTTCAACCGCCATCGAAGACAGGGACATAAGGATGTTCGCCATGGCCCTTGTTCAATTCGGCATTCCAGAAAAATTTACAGGCGCCTTGAGCGCAATCCGGCACAGCGTCCAAACGTCAGGAATCAGAAAACGATTCTTGACCTATGTACCGACACCAAACACCTCGACAGCCTTGGCACCAATATCCCCGATGCCGCGGCTTCGCAGGGTCGCCCTGGTTGGCAACCTTTTGATTTGCACTTTCATCGTTGGCTTCGGCGCCTGGTCTGTCTTTGCGCCTTTGAAGAGCGCTGCTATCGCCTCGGGTGTGGTTGAACCCGAATCGAGCCGCAAAACGATCCAGCACTTCGAAGGCGGTATCATCCGACAAATTCTCGTCAAGAATGGTGACACGGTCAAAGCTGGTCAAACATTGATCCAGCTTGAAGATACGAAGTCTCGCTCTGAGCGCGACGCTTTGCAGGGTCAACTTTGGGACGCCCAGGCCAACCATGCCCGCCTGACCGCCGAGCGTACGAGCAGCGACAACGTCGTCTATCCCGCAGACCTCGCCGCGATCCGGGTCACGAACCCGGCTGTCGACAGCATTCTAACGGGACAGCAGCGTATCTTCGCGACACGCAGGATGGTCATGCGATCGGAGATCGCAATCACCCAGAGCAAGATGGAGCAAGTGCAACAGGAGATAGCGGGCCTGACAGCACAAAAGGCGGGCCTGACGCAAAGAGCCGAAATCGCGCGGCAGGAACTCGCAGTGGTGACACCTCTCGTGGCGAAGGGCATCGAGAAAAAGAGCCGGCTTCTCAATCTCAACCGTGAGAAAGCCGATATAGATGGTCAGCTTGGTGAAGTGACTGCCCAAATATCGCGGGCTTATCAGGTGATAGGCGAAAGTCAGGCTTACCTTGTCAAAATTGAGAATGACCGGCTGAACGAAGTGGCCCAAGGTCTGCGCGACGCCGAGAGCCAGATCATGCAGCTGAATGAGCGACTTCGGGCGATCGATGATCAACTCTCAAGGACACAGATCAAGGCACCGGAAGATGGCGTGATCATGGATCTGCGCATCCATACGGCGGGCGGCGTCATCGGTGCTGGCGAACCCATTGTCGATCTGGTCCCTCGCGAAGGGCGGCTTATCATTACCGCACATGTCCGCCCGGAAGACATCAACCTCGTGCACTCGGGGTTGTCCGCACAGGTTCACCTCCTCCCGTATAATCAACGTCGGGTGCCGCTTCTCAAAGGCCTCGTCGAATATGTTTCCGCGGACCGTCTTGTCGACAAGGCCACCGGTCTACCTTACTACGCGGCGACGATCCGAGTGACGGATGAGCGCCTGCCCAAGATGAAGAATGTTGGTTTGGTTCCCGGAATGCCGGCCCAGACCTTGATCGAAACGGGGGAGAGCACTGTGGCTTTTTATGCAGTCCGCCCGCTCATAGACAGTTTCAACAGAGCATTCCGCGAGGATTGAGCAGGAACTTGATCGGTCGATGATCGACTCATACTGTCGGAGGGAGAGGATGTGATGAGCAAAAGAAAATTCAATGACGACGAGGTTATGAACATTCTCAAGGCACATCGCAGCGGAATGAGCGTGGCCCAGTTATGCCGCGAACATGGTATCAGCGAGCCAACGTTCTACCGGTGGCAATCCCTGCAACTCAGAAATGCCGGCTTTGACGTGAAAAGGCTCAAGGCCCTGGAAGACGAGAACCAGAAGCTCAAGAAGCTGTTGGCCGAAGCCATGCTGGCAGCAGCGACACTCAGTGAGATGCTTGCCAATACGCCATCAAGGGGAAATGCCTAGAGCAAATTTTTCTATTCAAAAACTTCGGGAATTATGAGGCGGTATATTCATGATCCGTGGACGGCGCCTGCCCCAACCGAGCCACCACCTCCGTCCGATTCTGGACGTTGAGTTTGCGCATGATGTGTTGCAGGTGCATCTTCACGGTGTTGCCCGACAGGTTGAGCTTTCCCGCAATCACCTTGTTCGGGTGACCGCGCTGCAATTCTGCAAGAACGTCCGCTTCGCGCGGCGTGAAATCTGCAACGCTCAGGTAACGTGCGCTTCCATTCCCGTTTGTCCGGTTGTCGCGGGCGTATCTGTCGCTTTTTGGCATCTCGGCAACAAACGTGCCGAGCGGATTTGGACAAAATATGCCGCCTGCAAGAACCAGCCGTATTCCGGCAATCGCTATTTCAATGGGCAGCGAGGTGGTGAAATACCCGCGAACTCCCATCGCCAGCGCATGCGAGGCCATCGCAGGATCGTCCGTGCTGGATAAAAGCGCAATCGCAGCTTCAGGAAAGAGCTCGGATATTGCAGCGAGGTCATTGTGCAAACTGGAGCTTTCGACGTTTCTTCCCGCCACATCCAGTGCGACCAGACGCACATCCATACCGATGGCGCTATCGAGGTTATCGATGCCCATCATGTCTATAAAATCCCAGCCAACGAGTTCGTGCGCAAGGAGTCTTACGATAGTCGTCCTTGCAAGCGTGTGTTGGTCTATGATTATAACGGCAGGAACTTGACGCGCCCGACGGCGTTTTGTTTCATAATTGGACACTGCTCCCCCATTCTCCCCGTCTCTGCAGAGTTTGAATGCAAATGCCACATTCACATATTATATCTCTTTACTCTTCCTGTCGTGATAAAATTGGAAAAATACTACCAATTAGTTAGGGTCTCCTGAGAAATGACCCTGATCATACTACCGAAGGATTTAACTCGACGGCCGCTGATATGATGGGGTAAGCCTCGACCAGCGGACAGGAGGAACGACATCAGTGGCCTTGCCACGTCGCAGTAATCGACATTGAGGAGACCATCATGTGCCGCAATATAAAGACACTGTTTAACTTCGATCCACCTGCAACCAAGGATGAGATCGACGCTTCCGCTCTGCAATTCGTGCGTAAGCTATCTGGTTTCAACAAACCTTCGCAGGCCAACACCGAAGCTTTCGATCGCGCCGTCAAGGAAGTTTCAGATGCTGCACGGCGTCTGCTTGCCTCTCTCCATACTCAAGCGCCGGCACGCGATCGGACTGTCGAAGCCGAAAAAGCACGTGAGCGCTCAAGGGCACGGTTCGCACAGGCTGGGTAGGGCACAATGTCCTACCCGACCTGCAACGTGCGGCAGGCTGCGGGCATCCAAGATTATGGCGAGTTTAGTGGCATGCTTTGGTCTGGCCATCAGCGCTTGCTGTGGCCCGAGCTTACGCCGTCGGAGCCTGTCCAGCCGGGATGGTAGGGTGCCGCCGGGCGGCGCTGCTGTCCAGACATCCTGCAAGCATCGAGCTTGAAATTGCCATCACGGCCAGTCTCCTCCACGATGCTCATCGGCACTATTGTGTACCTTGATAGCCATGGGGTTGATACTGCGTGTTACGAATCAGGTCGCCGTGAGCCGTATGTGATAACCGTGATAGCATGGCGCTGAAATTTTATGCCTGCGCCGTTCGGATACGGCCTCGTCGCCTATAGTGAGCCAAACAGGTTTCGTTATTTGGACAACGTGCGCCCGAGCGCGGCACCTATTGCGATGTCAACAACTATTCCCATCGAGATGCTGCCAAACATTGTGTTTCCAAGCATCGCGTCGATGCCAATACCGAAGGCTGTGCCGAGAGCCATACTGGAAACCTGCTGAGAAATTTGGTGGAGCCAAGCGGGATCGAACCGCTGACCTCTTGCATGCCATGCAAGCGCTCTCCCAGCTGAGCTATGGCCCCATTCAAAATGGCCGTTTAGACCGCCGGGTGCACCGGCAAACTGTCCGGCAAGGTCTGGAGCCTTGCCTCTTGCTTTCGCGAAGATGGCGGTACTTATCGCCCGCCGCCTCGAAGATCAAGTCCTGTTCACCGGATATTTTCGGTGAACAGGTATAATCAAAATCAATTCTCGTCGTCGTCGCCGATACCACCGCCAAGAATGTCGGTGACATCGTCATCCTCATCTTCTTCGTCGGTCGCGAGGAACGTGTCGTCATCATCGGCGTCCTCGACCTCGACATCGTCATCCCCGATATCGGGGACGTCGTCGCCTTCGGCGTCGGCTTCTTCAAGAGCAACGAACTCCGGCTTCTCGAGAGCAACGTCGAGCTCTTCCGTCTCGACCTCTTCCTCTTCCTCGCGCGCGGACGAAGCGGTGCTATCGAAATAGCTGAGCGGATAGCTCTTGCCCGTATAGGGCGAAACGATCGGATCGCGATTCAGATCGTAAAATTTCTGCCCGGTCTCCGGGTCAACTCGCTTGGTGCCAAGTTTTGGATTCGCCACGTTTTGCCTCGTCTTGCTGCGCTCGCCTGCGACCGGCTGATATCAGGTCCCTATTGGCCCCAACCGTTTACGCCGATACTCATCAAAATGAATTTGCGGTCCCATAAACGCAATTCGACGCATTTGTCAAAGCGAAAAAAGCTTGTGTCAATCATTGAATTTGCAAGATGACCACACTGGCAAGCTGTGTTAGTAGGATGCCCGCATCCCAATGACCTTCTTTTATCGCGATTGATCCTCTCCATGTCCCATTCCGCGCCGCCAAAACCCGCCACTGCCCGCCGCTCGCAGGCTCTCTCCGGCGATATCCGCATTCCCGGCGATAAATCGATTTCGCATCGCGCCTTTATGTTCGGCGGGCTCGCTTCCGGCGAAACACGCATTACCGGCCTGCTCGAGGGCGAGGACGTTATCAATACGGGCCGCGCCATGCAGGCGATGGGCGCGAAAATCGTCAAGGAAGGCGATGTGTGGGTCATACAGGGAACCGGCAATGGCTGCCTGCTTGCCCCGGAAGCGCCGCTCGATTTCGGTAATGCGGGCACGGGCGCGCGCCTGACCATGGGTCTCGTTGGCACCTACGCCATGGAGACCACCTTCGTGGGCGATGCTTCATTGTCGAAGCGGCCGATGGGCCGCGTGCTTGATCCCTTGCGCGAAATGGGTGTCCAGGTTTCCGCCGCGGAAGGTGATCGCATGCCGCTGACGCTGCGCGGTCCGAAAGTCGCAGCGCCGATCACCTACCGCGTGCCGATGGCCTCAGCGCAAGTGAAATCCGCCGTGTTACTCGCCGGGCTCAACACGCCGGGCATCACGACAGTCATCGAACCGGTCATGACGCGCGATCATACGGAAAAGATGCTGCAAGGGTTCGGCGCCAACCTTTCCGTCGAGACCGACAGGGATAACGCGCGCCACATCCGCATCGAGGGCCAGGGCAAGCTGATCGGCCAGACTATCGACGTGCCGGGTGATCCGTCCTCCACCGCTTTTCCGCTGGTTGCGGCCATCATCGTGCCGGGCTCCGACATCACCATTCGCAATGTGCTGATGAACCCGAGCCGCACTGGACTTATCCTGACGCTGCAGGAGATGGGCGCTCACGTAGAGATACTCAATGCGCGCCTTGCCGGCGGCGAGGATGTCGCGGATTTGCGTGTTCGCGCCTCCGAACTCAAGGGCGTCCATGTGCCCGCAGACCGCGCGCCGTCGATGATTGACGAGTATCCGGTGCTTGCGGTTGCGGCCTGCTTCGCCACTGGCGAGACGGTGATGAATGGGCTCGAGGAGCTGCGCGTCAAGGAATCCGATCGCCTTTCGGCTGTTGCCAACGGCCTCAAGGCCAATGGGGCCGATTGCACCGAAGGTCATGACACGTTGACAGTTCGCGGCCGTCCGGATGGCAAGGGTCTTGGCGGCGGCAGTGTCGAAACGCATCTCGACCATCGCATCGCAATGAGCTTTCTGGTCCTCGGCCTCGCCGCAGAAAAGCCTGTCACAATCGACGATTCGACCATGATCGTTACCAGTTTCCCGGAATTCATGGACATGATGAAGGGAATGGGTGCGGAGATTTCCGAACTCGAAATCTGAAAACAAGCAAGAAAATCAGCGATGACCGAGCTCATATCGCGTCTCACCGTATATTTCCTGTATGCCATGTCCAGCGTGCCCTTTCTTGTCTGGGCAGGACGCAGCGCCTATAGCGGCACGGTCGCGAGCACGGGGCCGGCGCCGTGGCCGGGTATAACCAGCACGATATTTCGCGTCCTTCTTCCTTTGACGGTCATCTTCCTCTATGCGTGGAATGTCTCGGCCGGTGCGGAGGCGGCGAATACGAGCGAGTGGGTACCATTCCAGTTTTTGCTGCTACCGCCGGCATTTGGATCTATCGCCGGATACGGTATCGGTTATTTCATGGGCAAGAGAAGGATCATCTGATGTTTTTCCTGCTGACGTCATTTGTCGTCGTTGCCATTCCCTATGTGATCGAACGGTTCGGTCTCCGGGTTCGCTTTGGCCTGTTTGCTCTGCTGTTCTGGCTGTTCGTCTTCCAGTTCGTGCTGATCTTCAGCATCGACGCGCTGCTACAGAATTTTGCAACATCCATGCCCGACTTGCTCGAATCCATGTTGACGACGCTCGGTGGCTTTGCCTTCGTTACAATCGGAATCACCCCTATCATTACCCTCGTGCTGGCTGCCGCCTATCTGCTCTTTGCGCTCGGACAATGGCTTTTCGACAGGGATGAAAAGGATATGCCAACACCGCAGAGGCATTTTACCGTCGCGATCGATGGCCCCGCGGCTTCTGGCAAGGGAACCCTCGCCCGCAGGATTGCCGAGGCTTACGGTTTTCATCACCTGGACACGGGCCTGACCTATCGCGCCGTCGCCAAGGTCCTGATGGATCAGAACATGCCGCTGGACGATGAATTTCTCGCGGAAAAGGCCGCGCGCAGCGTCGATCTGACGAAGCTCGATCGCGCAGTCTTGTCCGCCCACGCTGTCGGCGAGGCGGCATCAAAGGTTGCAGTCATGCCGGCAGTGCGCCGAGCACTCGTTGCCATGCAACACAGCTTCGCCGAGCGCCCGCCCGGCGCCGTGCTCGACGGGCGCGATATCGGTACTGTTGTCTGCCCCGATGCTCCGGTGAAGCTCTACATCACAGCGTCGCCCGAGGCACGCGCCAGAAGACGCTATGATGAAATCAGGTCCAATGGCGGCGGTGCCAATTATGAGGAGATTCTCGAAGATCTCACGCGCCGCGATGCCCGCGATATGGGGCGCACCGATTCGCCATTAAAGCCCGCTGCCGACGCGCACTTGCTAGATACGACGGAAATGGATATAGAGACCGCGTTTCTTAGCGCCAAAACCCTGATTGATCAGGCTCTCGCGAAGAACACGCATTAGACCATCTGCAACCGACCCACGCACCGGATTGCCCTTCAATGGGCGGGTTGGCATGCAGGTGAACCGAAACACGAACCACCGGTGCTGTGTCCGACGAGTTTTCCGGACACTCAGGAGTATTTATGTCTGAAGCCAATCCAACGCGCGAAGATTTCGAAGCTCTTCTCGCCGAGTCCTTTGCCACCAATGACCTTGCTGAAGGTTATGTCGTCAAGGGCCGTATCGTCGCCATCGAAAAAGACATGGCGATCATCGACGCCGGCCTCAAGGTCGAGGGCCGCGTTCCGCTGAAGGAATTCGGCGCGAAAGCCAAGGACGGTTCGCTCAAGCCGGGCGATATCGTTGAAGTTTACGTCGAGCGTATCGAAAATGCCCTCGGCGAAGCAGTTCTGTCGCGTGAAAAAGCACGCCGCGAAGAAAGCTGGGTCCGTCTCGAAGAGAAGTTCAACCGCGGCGAACGCGTCGATGGTGTGATCTTCAATCAGGTCAAGGGTGGTTTCACCGTCGATCTCGACGGTGCCGTAGCCTTCCTGCCGCGCTCGCAGGTCGACATCCGTCCGATCCGCGACGTTACCCCGCTGATGCACAACCCGCAGCCCTTCGAAATCCTCAAGATGGACAAGCGTCGCGGCAACATCGTTGTATCGCGCCGTACCGTTCTTGAAGAGAGCCGTGCGGAACAGCGTTCCGAGATCGTCCAGAACCTCGAAGAGGGTCAGGTCGTTGAAGGCGTTGTCAAGAACATCACCGATTACGGTGCGTTCGTCGATCTCGGCGGCATCGATGGTCTGTTGCATGTGACCGACATGGCATGGCGCCGCGTCAACCATCCGTCGGAAATCCTGTCCATTGGCCAGACGGTCAAGGTACAGATCATCCGTATCAACCAGGAAACCCATCGTATTTCGCTCGGCATGAAGCAGCTCGAGAGCGATCCCTGGGATGGTATCGGTGCGAAGTACCCGATCGGCAAAAAGATTACCGGTACGGTCACGAACATCACCGACTACGGTGCATTCGTCGAAATCGAGCCAGGCATCGAAGGCCTTATCCACGTTTCCGAAATGTCCTGGACAAAGAAGAACGTGCATCCGGGCAAGCTGCTCTCGACAACACAGGAAGTCGAAGTCGTTGTTCTCGAAGTGGATCCGGTCAAACGCCGCATCTCCCTTGGCCTCAAGCAGACGCTCGACAACCCATGGACGACCTTCGCAGACAAGTTCCCTGTCGGCACGATCGTCGAAGGCGAAGTCAAGAACAAGACCGAGTTCGGCCTGTTCATTGGCCTCGACGGCGATGTGGACGGCATGGTTCACCTCTCCGACCTCGACTGGAACCGTCCAGGCGAGCAGGTCATCGAAGAGTACAACAAGGGTGACGTCGTCAAGGCGCAGGTTCTCGATGTTGATGTCGAGAAGGAACGCATCTCGCTCGGCATCAAGCAGTTGACCGGCGACAAGGTCGGTGAAGCCGCTACTTCAGGTGAACTGCGCAAGAACGCCGTTGTCACCGTTGAAGTCACGGGCATCACCGATGGTGGTCTTGAAGTGCGTCTGGTCGATCATGACCTCGACTCGTTCATCCGCCGCGCTGATCTGTCCCGCGATCGCGACGAACAGCGTCCGGAACGCTTCACGGTCGGTCAGAAGGTTGACGCTCGCGTCATCGCCTTCGACAAGAAGACCCGCAAGCTGCAGGTCTCGATCAAGGCGCTGGAAATCGCCGAAGAGAAGGAAGCTGTTGCCCAGTACGGTTCGACCGATAGCGGTGCTTCGCTTGGCGACATTCTCGGTGCCGCTCTGAAGAGCCGCGACAAGAACTAAGTTCTTTTCCTAAGCTGAAACAAATGAAACCCGCCGGTGCGAACCGGCGGGTTTTTCTTGTTCTAGAGCAAATTGCTCTTATCAAATCGTATCGAACTGGACGAGGATAAACGCCACCTGCGAAACAAGTGCCAAAGCCAGTACGACCAGCTGGATTTTTTGCCGGTGTACGTAAATGCCCAGTCCGAAAAGTGCGATGAGGAAGACGTTGCGGAAGGGGTATTCCGCTCCGAGTGCTCGAAAATGATCCATGCCCTTCATGGCCGTATCGAGAAAATCGAAAATGAAAATCGATATCAGTATTCCGAAGAACCAGGCCCTGCGCGACATGAAATAATCCTCATAGCCGGAATAGCCTTCCATGCTGTCGGGAAAAAGCATGCTGCAGGCAAGAAAGTGCAGGCTGGCAAAGAAAATGACAAAGAGATAGGCCTCGAATTTCCACAACACCAGTGCATGCAGGTAGAACTCGAACCACCAGAAATGCACGACGGTGAGGAAAGCGAACAACACCCAGCCAAGGTGCACCGCGTAGATATTCTTGCGCTGCGGATGCTGGATGATGCGGGCGATGCCAGTCAGCAAGCGCGAGACGCTCAGGCCAAGTACGATGCCGATAATCACGCGTACATGGGTGAAGACTTCCGGATTCGGAATACCGCCCTCCATCACACTCCTCCTGCTGCTGGCCGATGTTTACACTCGGAGGTTGCATGCTACTTGACTATCAACCCAATGCAATCTTGCACGCCATTTTCAACCGCGTCAGCTTGGCGCAAGTTTTCCCACGTAAACTTTAATGATTGAACAAGTCAACTTTCCGGTGCGGAGCGTTGAGGAAGGCGAACAAACCCTAAATAGCTCTATCTAGTTGATGCGGTTTAAATAAAATCTTGACGCATGTTGCTCATGCTGTAAATTTTCAACCATTAAGAGCGGCCTTGTATCAATCATGAGATGTATTGCGTCGGCGTAGTTTTCAGCAATGATTGCAAATGTCCTTCGCAATTTCTTCGCCGGCATACGGTTTTGAAATGAGCAAGGGATAATAAAAAGGAATACGTGCGGTGAATCAGCCGATCAAGACAATGGAAGACTTCTCTGCATTTGTAGGATTGTCGCGTCCCACTGTGTCGAAATATTTCAACGACCCCACATCGGTGCGCAAGAAGACCCGTGACATCATCGAAGCGGCCATCAAGAAGTCCGGCTTCCGGCCAAACATATTCGCCGTCAATCTCAATCGCCGTCGCACGAATATTCTGGGCCTTATCGTTCCCAATTCGACGGACCCGTTTTACATGGCCCTGACGCGGCGGATCGAAGGGATCGCAGATCAGGCCGGGTATCTGGCGTTTGTACTGAGTTCCGATGGCAAGCCGGAACTTGAGGAACGCGCCATTGAAACGTTCAAGTCGATGAACGTCGCTGGTGCGATCATCGGGCCACTCGGTGTCAAGTCGCATCATGATAAACTGGCCAAGCTCGGCGAATCGATTCCGCTGATCTACGTCGACTCTCCGCTAGACGCGACATCGCCATTTGTCGGTACGAATAACCGTCAAAGCTTCAAATTGATCGTCGACTATCTGATCCGCTCGGGTGATCAGCCATGCTATTTCGGTATGACCTCGGTCAACAGCAACGCTCTCGAACGTCGCGAGGGCTATATCGAAGCGATGCAAAACCTCAATCTCGAACCCCGCTTTGTTGTACACGAAGCGCATGCCAACTGGGAGTTCGAGAAGTTCGCCTTCGATGCGACGAAGCAGATCCTGAAGGAGGGTGGCTTTCCTACCAAAACCGTCCTTTGCGCCAATGATCGCATTGCCTATGGCGTCCTTGCAGCCGCTTTCCAGGCTGGCCTGAAGGTCGGACGGGGCGAGGGTTGCGATCTACGGGTTGCCGGCCACGATGACCAGCCCCTGTCGCGTTATATGTGCCCGCCGCTTACGACAGTCGCGCAAAACTACAACGAAATCGGCAGACTGGCGATCAAGCTGTTGTTCGATAAGCTCGGGGAAAGTGACGAGCCGAAGATCGAGCTTCCCGATGACCAGCGAATTCTGTTGAATGCGGAAATCATGCTGCGCATGTCAGCCTGATTGCACTGGTTGTGCCCGGACGGGCTTCAAACTTTGACAGCCTGTTCCACACGGTCCTCCGCTCCGAACAATTCCAGATAACGTTTGATTTCCGCCGGATTCCCAGTTGCCTTCTTCGGGTTATCGGAAAGCTTGACCGCGGGACGTCCATTGGCATCACTGACTTTGCACACCAGTGAAATCGCATTCAACTGATCATTGTAGCGGGGCGCGCAATCTTCGAAATCATTGGTGAGGTTGGTGCCCCAACCAAAACTCATGCGCACCTTGCCGTCGAAGTGGCGATAGGTTTCCTCAATCGTATCGACATCGAGCCCGTCGGAAAACACCAGCAGCTTTTCCCGTGGGTCCTTGCCTTTTGATCGCCACCAGGCAAGGATTTTCTCTCCTCCCTCTATCGGAGGCGCGCTGTCCGGACGAAAACCCGTCCAGTCCGCCACCCAGTCGGGCGCGTCGCGAAGAAACGCGGCCGTTCCGAACGCATCCGGCAAGACAATGAGCAGGTTGCCGCCATAATAGCGGTTCCAGTCCTGCAAGACCTTGTAGGGTGATTTCAGCAGCTCCGCGTTGTTGGTACTCAGTGCAGCAAGTACCATCGGCAATTCGTGCGCGTTGGTGCCGAGCGCTTCCAGATCATTGTCCATCGCCATCAACACATTGCTCGTGCCGGTAAAGGCTTCACCGATTCCTTCTTTCAGGGCTTCGACGCACCAGCGTTGCCAAAGGAAGGAATGGCGGCGGCGCGTGCCGAAATCGGAAATCTTGATGTCGGGGAGTGCACGCAACCGCTCCACCTTCGACCACATCTTGGCCTTGGCACGGGCATAAAGAACATCAAGTTCGAACCGGCCCATCTTCTTCATGGCAGCACGCGAACGCAGCTCGTTGATGATGGTCAGCGCCGGTATCTCCCACATCGTCGTGTACATCCACGGCCCGTAGAAATTCAGTTCGTATTGTCCGTCCCGCTTTGTCAGTTCGTATTCCGGCAACTGGAAGTTCGACAGCCACTCGAGAAAGTCCGGTTCGAATATCTGGCGCTTGCCGTAGAAGGTGTTGCCTCCGAGCCAGATCATTTCCTTTTTGGAAAAGCGGATCGTCCGCGCGTGATCGAGCTGCTCGCGCAATTCCTGTTCGTCGATCTCCTCGGCAAGCCGTACCTTGGTGGTGCGGTTGATCAGCGTAAATGTCGCATCCACTTCGGGATAGACCCCCCAGATCATCTGCAGCATGAGCAGCTTGTAGAAATCCGTATCGAGCAGGCTGCGGACGATCGGATCGAGCTTGAACGTGTGGTTGAACACGCGCCGTGCGATATCGGTCTTCGTCGCCATTGGCTGTTTTCCTTGCGAATTTTCCGCCCGTCATGTTGCACGCCAGAACCGGGCCTTCAAGGAGCGACAAGCAAATCCGGCTAATTTCGGCGGATCGCATGGCTGTGCTTACTCCATTAAATATTTGTAACATAACGGAATTGTCATTAACGGTTAGGTAAAACCCCCTTATTCTGCCCGGCAAACAACCGTTCGCGCTGACTTGCGCGTTGGGATATGATCATTTTGTGCTGGCTCTGCTTGTGCGGGACCGGCCTTTTGGAGTGATATATGCGGCTTTCGAAGCAACTGATTTTTGCCGTACTAATTCTGGTACTCGCTGGAGCTGGCTGGTTGTATTTCTATCCAGGCTCGAAGGCTGGCATTGATCGCAACTCGACCGCCGCAACCGAACCCGCTGCCAATAGGGGACAGCGCCGCAGCGGGCAGGCCTTGCCGCTTGTCGTCGTTCGTGCTGCTGCTGAAGCGAAGATCAACGACAAACTGTCGGCGATCGGCACCGGCAAGGCCAAGAGTTCCGTCGCAGTCACTCCGTTCACCGCCGGGCGCCTGACCGAAATTCTCGTCACATCAGGGACAAAGGTCAAAGACGGCGATGTGATAGCCCGTCTTGATTCAGAAGCCGAAAGCATCCTCGTCGACAAGGCGCGGGTGGCGCTGAAGGACGCCCAGACCAAGCTCAAGCGCGCCGAAAGCCTGCGTTCAAGCAACACGGTATCCGCTGTGCAGCTTTCCGAAGCGGCCTTGGCGGTCGATAACGCCGCCCTCAACGTTCGCGAGGCAGAACTCGCCTTAGACCGCCGGGCAATCAAAGCCCCTATCGGCGGCATTGTCGGCATCCTGCCTATCAATGCAGGCAACTACGTCACGATATCGACCACGGTCGCAATGATCGACGACCGCTCCGATCTTCTGGTTGATTTCTGGGTGCCTGAACGCTTTGCGCCGGCCATATCAATCGACCTGCCGGTCACGGCAACCTCCATCGCCCGCCCCGGTGAAACCTTCAGAGGTGCCATCAGCGCCATCGACAACCGTGTCGATCCGACGAGCCGTACGCTGCATGTCCAGGCGAAAATCACCAATCCAAACGATGCCTTGCGCGAAGGCATGGCTTTCCAGATGGCGGTCGGGTTTGCAGGCGACACCTACCCGACGGTCGATCCCCTCGCCGTTCAATGGGGTACTGAGGGCGCTTATGTCTGGAAGATCGAGGATAACAAGGCGACGCGCGTTCCGGTGCGTGTTGTCCAGCGCAACACCGCCTATGTGCTGGTCGATGCTGACATAAAGCCCGGCGATCAGATTGTGGCCGAAGGCGTGCAGTCAGTCCGCCAGGACGGGGTTGTCCAAATTCAGGGACAGCCGGCTCCTGAGGCCAATACCAGCGCGGAACCAACTGCTTCCGTCGGCGAACGGGGCTGAGGTTCAAGGTGAGCACGTCAAACGGACAAAACGATTCCAGTTTCACCGCACTTTTCATTCGTCGACCTGTCATGGCGCTGGTGCTCAATGCCCTGATCGTCGTCGCGGGCCTTGCCGCCTGGTATGGCGTCGATGTGCGCGAATTGCCCGATGTCGATCGCCCGGTGGTCACAGTCTCGACTGTTTTTGAATCGGCTGCCGCGGAGACGGTGGACCGTGAGTTGACTTCCGCCATCGAAGGCGCTGTATCCCGCGTTTCGGGCGTCAAATCCATATCTTCCAGTTCTTCTTTCGGTAACAGCCGCGTCACCGTCGAATTCAATGATGGCGTAGATCTCAACGTTGCAGCCGCCGACATGCGCGATGCCATCAGCCGCATCGCCAACACTCTGCCAGACGAAGCGGATCCGCCGCAGATCGTCAAAGCCGATGCAAATTCTGATGCGGTAATGCGTCTTGCGGTCACCTCGGATACCATGGCGGTCGAGGACATGACGGTCCTCGTCGAGGACCAGATCGAGGACGTGCTCGCTTCGGTTCCGGGGGTCGCCGACGTTCAGGTCAATGGCAATCGCAGCAAGATATTCCGCATCGACATCGATCAGGGCAAGGTTGCGAGCCTCGGCATGAACATCGCCGACATTCGCAACGCCCTGACCACGATGGCCTTCGATACCCCTGCCGGTCAGCTCAACAGCAATGACCAGAGCATCGTCGTTCGTGCAACGGCGCCGGTATCGACGCCGGAAGACTTCGAAAACATCATTATCAAAGGTCAGACGAAGATCCGCGACGTGGCCACGGTAACGATGGGCCCCGATATCGGCACCTCGATTCTGCGCGCCAACGGCAAGACCGGCATCGGCCTCGGCATCATCCGCCAGGCTCAATCCAACACGCTCGATATTTCGAAAGGCGTTCGCGCCGCGGTCGCGCAATTGCAGCAAACGCTACCCGAGGGTGTCGACATCCGCGTGACAAGCGATGATGCGGACTTCGTCAATGGCGCTGTCCATGAGGTGGAAATTGCACTCGGTGTGTCTGTCGTCATCATTATCCTGATCATCTACCTCTTCCTATGGGACATTCGCGCAACCCTTATCCCGGCTGTCAGTCTGCCGGTTGCGCTGATTGGCACCATTTCTGCTATCTATCTTGCCGGTTTCTCAATCAACATCCTGACGTTGCTCGCCTTGGTCCTGGCGACCGGTCTGGTGGTGGACGACGCGATCGTGGTGCTGGAAAACATCGTGCGCCGCCGCAATCAGGGCATGGGGCCACGTGCTGCCGCCGTTCTCGGTACGGAGGAAGTTTTCTTCGCAGTCATCGCGACGACGGTGACGCTCGCGGCGGTTTTCGTGCCGCTATCCTTCCTGCCTGGCCAGACCGGAGGGCTCTTCCGCGAGTTTGGTTTCGTACTGGCGATCTGCGTGCTTCTGTCGGCCGTCGTGGCATTGACGCTGTGCCCGATGCTGGCTTCCCGCTTGCTCAGTGCGAGTGAGGCCAAGCATCAGGATGTCACCCACACACCGGGACGGGTGGCCCGTGTCGGAAGCTGGTTCGGCAATCTTTACAAACGCATGTTGCATGTTTGCCTTGCCGCCCCGTGGATCGTCGTCGTGACCTCGGTGCTGTTTGCCGGCGCGGCGTTTGGCGCGTTTTCTCTTCTCAAGCAGGAGTTGACACCAACGGAGGACCGAGCTTCGGCTTTCCTGCGCATAACCGCGCCACAGGGCGTCAGTCTCGAATATCTCGGTGACGAGATGCGTCAGATCGAGCAGTTGATCCAGCCGTTGCGCGATAACGGCGAAATCCAGAATACGTTCTCGATCGCCGGACAGAATGGCAATACCAACCGTGGCTTCATGGTCCTCAGTCTCGCCACCTGGAAAGAGCGGACGCGGAGCCAGCAGGAGATTCTCGCCGACGTCTCGAAACGCGTCCGCAACATTCCAGGTATCCAGGTTTTTGCCGCGCAGCCAAACTCGCTGGGTATCCGCGGCGCAGGTAACGGCCTGCAGTTCGCTGTCGTCGGCACCAGTTATGGCGAGCTCGGGACCACCGCCGCCAACATCGTGGCGGAGCTCGAAAAGGACAGCCGCTTCGATCGTCCGCGTCTGACCAATGAGCCGACCCAGCCGCAACTGGCCGTGTCGATCGACCGCGAGCGCGCTTCGGATCTCAATATCAATATCACTGGTTTGGCCGAAGCGCTGCAATCGGTGCTCGACGGCTATAAGGTTGGTTCGGTCTATATCGAAGATCGTTCCTTCGATGTGAAGCTCGTATCGAGCACAAATCCCATCAATGATCCGACAGACCTCGAAAACGTTTTCCTGCGCACCGGCGACGGCCGGTTCGTCCCCATGTCGACAATCGCCAAACTCACTGAAGTCGCCGTTCCACCGGCATTGACGCGCGAACAGCAGATGCGTTCCGTCGCCATCACCTCAGCCCTCAGCCCCAACTTCGCGCTGGGCGATGCGTACAAAGTCGTGCAGGAGGTTGCCGCACCTTTGCTGCCCTCCGGCTATCGCATCATTCCGCTCGCTGAAGCGGCGACGCTGGGCGAAAATTCGTCGAGCATGGTCACGACTTTCGGCTTTGCCATCCTGATCATTCTACTGGTTCTCGCGGCACAATTTGAAAGTTTTATCAGTGCGGCCGTTGTGATGGCTACGGTCCCGCTTGGTCTCGCCTGCGCGGTCTTTGCCATGGTCATGACCGGCACAAGCATGAACGTCTACAGTCAAATTGGACTGGTGTTGCTCGTCGGCATCATGGCGAAGAACGGTATTCTGATCGTCGAATTTGCCAATCATCTGCGCGATGAGGGCAGGAATGTAAGAGAAGCCATCGAAGAGGCCTCGAACATCCGTCTGCGGCCCGTCGTGATGACCATGCTCTGCGCCATCCTTGGCGGGGTGCCGCTGGTCCTTGCCAGTGGTGCGGGGGCCGAAGCGCGTATCGCCCTTGGCTGGGTCATCGTTGGCGGCCTCGGCATGGCAACCGCCTCGACGCTCTTCCTGACGCCGGTCGCCTATCTGCTGCTGGCCGGCTTCTCCAAGCCGAAAGCCGAGGAAGAAGCGCGGCTCAACCGCGAACTTCTGGAAGTTGCTTCACAACCACCGCTGGCGGCGGAATAACGGGCATCGGGTTTGCAATAAATTGGGCTAATCGGCTCGATTCCCGATTTTCTTTGACTATCGTATTATTGACGGCGTTCCACTGCACCTATAGCCAAATCCTGCGGTTTCCTCGGGAGGAACCTCCAAAACTCTTTTATACAGTCTGTGCCATCGTGCGGGTAACCATGCATGTCGATGGTCGGTCGTTACTGCATGCGCACCATTTTTAAAAAGAAGCATTTTTTATTTATTGGGAGGAATTATGGCTTCGTTTCGAACGCTGTCGGGGGCCTTGGCATGTTGTATCATGCTGGCCGGCTGCAATGACTCAAACAAAACAGCGGGCACGGACGACGGGTCCGGAACCTTTGTCTCATGCGCGGGCACCCTTGTTGATGGCAAATGCCTCATCGCGCCTGCCGTCGTTATCGACACGTGCGAGCAGGGCAGCTTGATCGATGGGAAGTGTATCGTCACGCCCGTCGCCATCACCGTTTGCCAGACGGGCACGCTCGTTGATGGCCAATGCATCGTCACGCCCGCTGTAACCGCGGTATGCCAGACGGGCACTCTCGAAGGCGACAAATGCGTCGTCAAGCCGAGCATAACTACCGGCGCATGCGAAAAAGGAACACTTGTTGGTACCGAATGCGTGATCAAGCCCGAGGCGACCTTTGTATGCGGTGCGGGCATCCTTGAGGTGGACAAGTGCGTCGTCAAGCCGAGTATAACTACCGGCGCGTGCGAAAAAGGAACACTTGTTGGTACCGAATGCGTGATCAAGCCCGAGGCGACCTTTGTATGCGGTGCGGGCATCCTTGAGGTGGACAAGTGCGTCGTCAAGCCGAGTATAACTACCGGCGCATGCGAAAAAGGAACACTCGTTGGTACCGAATGCGTGGTCAAGCCCGAGGCGACCTTTGTATGCGGTGCGGGCGCCCTTGAGGTTGACAAGTGCGTCATCAGGCCAGTCGCGACTACCCGTTGCGACAAAGGCACGCTTGAAGATGACGTTTGCGTCATCAAGCCAGTGGTCGTCAGCCGGTGCGCCAGGGGCACTCTGGTCGATGGCGAATGCGTCGAAGTCAAAGTCCCGTCCGTTACCGATCCCGTCAATCGGGATGATGGCATCAGGCGTGTGGATTGGAATGGCAGTAGTGCTGCGATAGAGACTGCCGATTTAGTGTCTACTCTGCGTACCTACAAGCTGACGACCACCCAGGACCAACGAAAAGCGAACAAAGGTAAACAACTAAAAATTGAGGAACGGGCGAACGATCCGACGATCCGCACCGGCAGCCAGATGTTTGACGGGTTGTTTGCCATGGCGATGCAGGAAGCCAGGGAACTGACCGTGACCTCCATCAAGGATGGCGCGTACAATAACGGCAATTCCGTACCCTGTGGCGGCACGATCGGCTGTTATCAGTCGGGAGACGAGTGGACGTATGTGTGGACGCGCGATACTGCCTACGCCGTTGATCTCGGTCTCGCGCAGATCAACCCGCAGGCCGCCAAAAACAGCCTGTTATTCAAACTGTCAAAGCGTCGCAATGCAACGCAGACGCTCGGCGCCGAGACGACGGAAATCGTTCAGGACACAGGCAGTGGCGGCAGCTGGCCGGTCAGCACAGACCGTGTCGTCTGGGCGCGTGCTGCTTTCGAATTGCTCAAATATCTCGACGGTGAGGATCGCACGCAATTCCTGAACGATGCCTATACCGCCATTCGTAACACGATCGAAAGCGATCGCCTTGCTGCCTATGACAACCGTGATGGGCTTTATCGCGGCGAAACCTCATTCCTCGATTGGCGCGAACAGACCTATCCCGACTGGATGAAGGATACCGTGGTCCACATTGCGATGTCGAAGACGCTGTCTACCAACATCAATCACTGGAAAATTCTCGATGTCGCGGCGAAAATGGCTGTCGAGCTGAACAAAGCTCCGGATGCCGCCAAATTTGCCGACTGGGCCGACGATCTAAAACAACGCATAAGAAATGATCTGTGGTTGAAGGATGCCGGCATGTTCAGCATGATGAAGATCACCGAGCTCGATCAGGCGCCGGTGCGTCGTTTTGAATTGCTGGGAGAGGCTCTGGCCATTCAGGATGGCATTGCCGATAAGGGCCAGACAACCAGTATCCTGGAGAACTATCCGCACACGACGGCAGGCGCTGCGGTTGTCTGGCCGCAGGTGCAAGACTTGAAGGTTTACCACAACCGGGCTATCTGGCCGTTCGTATCCAGCTATTTGATCAAAGCCGCAAAGGGGCGAAATGCCGATGTGGTTAATCGTAACTTCGATACGCTTATCAACGGCGCTGCATTGAACCTGTCGAATATGGAGAACTTCGAGTTCACCAAGCTTGCAGTGACAGCGCCTAGGGACGAAGACCGCCCTGAAATCGATTCCGATAAGCAATTATGGTCAGTTGGCGGCTATATCGGTTCAGTTCTCGACGTGGTGTTCGGGCGTGAGGCCAACATGAAGGGCATTCGGTTCGAACCTTTCATCACCAAGAAGATGCACAAGGACGTCTTCAACGGAGCCCGACAGATCCAGTTGAACAATCTTGAATATCGAGGCAGAAAAATCACGGTCAAGGTGAATTTGCCCGACGCCGGTTTGAGTGCAAAGGGGTCTTACAAGGCTCAGACCGTGATGCTTAACGGCAGCACTATACCGTTGGACCGTTACACGCCAGCATCGGATTTAAACATTGCTGGTACCAACATTCTCGTGGTGGAGCTTATCGACAATCCTGCCGATGGCGGGGTAGCCAAAGTGGTTGGTGCCACCAACCCTCACCTCTACGGTCCACGAACGGTTGATTTCAACCGCGTGGAGAATAACAATGGGTCGATCAAACTAGATTGGAAAGATGCCCCTCCCCTTTGGACAGGTGTCAACATCTACCGCAACGGGGTATCGATCGCGACGGGTATCCCAGGTCGAGAATGGACGGATACACCGGGGCCGGGGGAGATGGGCCAAGCCCTATGCTACTCACTTGAACGCCAGTATACTCGCGAAGCGTATGATAATGTGTCGCAACGTACGAATCCCTCATGTTATTGGAGCGATCGCAGGATCGAAACCATTGGTGCCAACTCAGCGACCAACAAGCCAGTGGCTGACGCGAAAACGGGCCCGATCACCGAACATGGCCGCAGATCGTGGTCGAACTGGGGGCTTCCTGAAGAGGAACTGACGTTCAAATTCATACCGTCCGTGGACGGCACCTATCATATTCTCTTAAACTACGGCAATGCTTTTGGCCCTGTGAATACCGGCGTGACAGCGGCAGTCAAGAAAATGGACGTGGCGGGCGCCGGCAAAACTCTGAATAGCGGCATTGTGGTCATGCCGCATTTAGATAGCTGGGATACTTGGGGCGAATCCACTGTTGTCCCGGTGAAGCTGGAAGCGGGGACAGAGTACACAATAAAGCTTAGCGACTTTTACAACATGTCCTATCTTGCCTCTAACGCAACCTACAACGACCGGGGTGGCAAGGAGGGTATATTGAATCGGGCCAATATTACTGAGCTGATATTGCGGCGTATGGCTGATTGAGGGGTAAGGACTAGCGATGTACGGAGATGGCCCGGCAAGTCCGGGCCATGACTTTTCAAGTGCGCGATACTTGTGAAATTTCTTGACCGTTTGATAAAAAATTTGACCTTCCGAGAAAATCTGCCATTCTTCCTCACAGGTCCGGAACATACCGGCCATCGAAAAGACTGCTGATCCATGGGAACCGGACGCAGTCAAAACGAGGAGATGAGATTTCATGGGATCGATGGATTCTGGAATCCGTGACGTCAGAGCCGGGCGGCTTTCGTCTAGCGCCTATGCGGAAGTTTTTTCTGATCTTCACCCGCCGTTAAGCCGGCATGAAGCCTTCGTCGAATCGGACCGGTGCTACTTCTGCTATGACGCGCCATGCATGAATGCCTGCCCCACCGGCATTGATATTCCCCTGTTCATTCGCGAGATCGCGGCAGACAATCCTACCGGGTCTGCCAAGACCATTCTCTCCGAAAATATCCTTGGCGGCATGTGCGCCCGCGTCTGCCCCACCGAGACGTTGTGCGAGCAGGCATGCGTACGCGAAGTGGCGGAAGGCAAGCCAGTGAAGATCGGACTTTTACAGCGTTACGCTACCGATCATTTGATGGCCAATGGCCAGCATCCCTTCAAGCGCGCCGAGCCTACGCGCAAATCCATCGCGGTCGTCGGCGCCGGACCAGCGGGTCTGTCCGCCGCCCACCGTCTGGCCATGCATGGTCACGATGTGACTATTTTCGAAGCGCGCCCCAAGGCAGGCGGCCTCAACGAATATGGTATCGCTCCCTATAAGAGCGTTGACGACTTCGCCCAGAAAGAACTCGACTTCATTCTCGAAATCGGCGGCATCACCATCCAGAATGACAAGGCCCTCGGGCGGGATATCAGTCTTGATGCGTTGAAGGCGGGTTTCGATGCAGTGTTTCTCGGCATGGGCCTGCCGGGCGTCAACGACCTTGGTCTTGACGGCGAAGATGCTGCCGGTTGCATCGATGCGGTGGATTACATTTCGGTGCTTCGCCAGAGCGACAATCTGTCAGAAATCCCTGTCGGCCGGGATGTCGTCGTGATCGGCGGCGGCATGACCGCGATTGACGTCGCGGTACAGACAAAACTGCTGGGCGCGGAAAATGTCATTATCGCCTATCGCCGCGGACCGGAACACATGAACGCCAGTGACTTCGAACAGGAACTCGCGCTGAAGAATGGCGTGATCATCCGCCACTGGCTGCAGCCTCGCGCGCTGACCCGCAACGAACATGGCGAGGTCTGCGGCATAACGCTGGACTACACTGTCATGACCGATGGTCGTCTTGGCGTTTCAGGCGAGAGCATCACGCTCGCCAGCGATCAGATATTCAAGGCGATAGGTCAGACACCGGCTGAAGCGGTGCTTGCCGAAGCGAATATCGCCCTTACCAGGGGACGTATAAGTGTTGACGATGAGGGACGCACGTCCATCCCGGGCATCTGGGCGGGCGGCGATTGTGTTGCAGATGGCGAAGATCTGACCGTCGCCGCCGTACAGGACGGCAAGATAGCGGCCGAATCAATTCACCGTGCGCTGATGCAACAACCGGAAAAGGTCAGCGGTTTCGTCGAAGCCACCATGGCCGATAATTCGGGCGGCGCGTCGGTTCCGGAACAGCAATCCAGTCAACCAAGTCATTTAGTCAGCTAAAGGAAACCGCCATGGCTGATCTTTCAACGAATTTCCTCGGCATCAAATCTCCGAACCCTTTCTGGCTGGCCTCTGCTCCACCCACGGACAAGGCCTATAATGTCGAGCGCGCCTTCAAGGCGGGCTGGGGCGGCGTTGTCTGGAAAACCCTGGGTGAAGAAGGCCCGCCCGTCGTCAATGTCAACGGACCGCGCTATGGCGCTATTCACGGTCCGGACCGGCGTCTGCTCGGTTTCAACAATATCGAACTCATCACCGACCGCCCGCTCGAGTTGAACCTGCGGGAAATGACCGAGGTGAAGAAGAAATGGCCGGATCGCGCCCTGATCGCTTCGATCATGGTGCCCTGCGAGGAGGAAGCCTGGAAGGCAATCCTGCCGCTGGTGGAAGCTACGGGTTCAGACGGTATCGAACTGAATTTCGGCTGCCCGCATGGCATGTCCGAGCGCGGGATGGGCGCCGCCGTCGGTCAGGTGCCGGAATATATCGAAATGGTGGTGCGCTGGTGCAAGCAATATACGCGCATGCCGGTCATCACCAAGCTGACCCCAAACATCACCGACATCCGCAAACCTGCGCGGGCCGCCAAATCCGGCGGTACCGACGCCGTATCGCTCATCAACACCATCAACTCGATTGTTTCAGTTGATCTCGACAATTTCGCCCCGAACCCGACGATCGATGGACGCGGCTCGCATGGCGGCTATTGCGGCCCGGCGGTAAAGCCGATAGCGCTGAACATGGTAGCGGAAATCGCCCGCGATCCTGAAACGCGTGGCCTGCCGATTTCCGGCATCGGCGGTATCACCACATGGCGGGATGCAGCGGAGTTCATTGCGCTCGGTTGCGGCAACGTGCAGGTCTGCACGGCGGCGATGACCTACGGTTTCAAGGTCGTTCAGGAAATGATTTCCGGCCTTTCCGACTGGATGGATTCCCGCGGGTTCCGCACCATCGACGATTTCCAGGGTCTCGCCGTACCGAATGTCACCGACTGGCAGTACCTCAACCTGAATTACATCACCAAGGCGCAGATCGATCAGGAGCTGTGCATCAAATGCGGCCGCTGTCACATCGTCTGCGAGGACACATCGCACCAGGCGATCACATCGATGGTCGATGGCGCGCGGCACTTCGAAGTCATCGACGAGGAATGCGTGGGCTGTAACCTCTGCGTCAGTGTTTGCCCCGTTGAAAACTGCATCACCATGGAACCGATGGTTTCGGGCGTTGATCCGCGGACCAAAATGCCGATCCAGCCGGATTACGCCAACTGGACCACGCATCCGAACAATCCGATGGCTAAGCTGGCCGCTGAGTGAGCGCCGGGTTCGATCAGGGCTGCGACAGCGCATCTATTGACTGACAGGGGCGGAGTATGAAAAGTCCGGCGCAGTGAAAATGCAGCAGGTAGCAACATCGTGATCCGCCATATTGTATTCTTCAGCGCCCGTGAAAAGAAAGACGTCGAGACAATCGTGAACGGCCTCCGGCGTCTTGGTGAAATCCCTCACTCGACCGTTTTCGAAGTGATGAAGAATACCAAGACCGATCCGATTTCCGGCGAGATCGACGTCGTCGTCTATGGGGAATTCGAGAACGCCGAGGCGCTGGCGGCCTACAAGGCGCATCCAATTTACAGCGAAACAACGGCCGTCGTCCGGCCGCTGCGTGAACTGCGTATTTCTGCGGATGTAGTGTCGACGCTCAGCTAGGGTCAGGCCTGGCCGCCCCTGAAATACTCTCCAGAATCGGACAATCCGGCCGCTGGTCGCCATGGCAATGAGCAACCAGATGTTTCAGTGTGTGCTGTAATTCGCGCAGCTCGACGATCTTGCGCTCGATTTCCTGCAGCTTTGACTGCGCGATCGACTTGACGTCGGCGCTCGCGCGGCTTTTGTCCTCATAGAGCGCCAAGAGCTGGCGGCACTCTTCAACCGTGAAGCCCAGCCCGCGAGAGCGCTGCAGGAAGCGCAGCTTGTGTACATCCGAGATGGAATAGTCGCGATAGCCATTGTCTGCCCGATCCGGCTTCAGGAGGCCGATATCCTCGTAATAGCGGATCGTTTTGGCGGGCAGGCCGGATTTATCAGAAGCGTTACCAATATTCATGGGACCTCACAATTTTATTGTCCGCAGCCGCAGCGCGTTCGCGATAACCGACACGGACGAAAGGCTCATGGCCGCCGCCGCCAGCATGGGCGAAAGCAACAGACCGAACACCGGATACAGCACACCTGCCGCGACCGGCACACCGAGCACATTGTAGACGAAGGCGAAGAACAGGTTCTGCTTGATATTGCGGATCGTGGCGGCGGCAAGATGGCGGGCGCGAACGATGCCGTTCAGGTCACCGCCCACCAGCGTTATCCCGGCGCTCTGCATCGCAACATCCGCTCCCGTGCCCATGGCAATACCTACATCGGCCGCGGCAAGCGCAGGTGCATCGTTGACGCCGTCGCCGGCCATCGCGACCTTGGCGCCTTTGGCATGCAACGCATCGATGAGCTGCTTCTTGCCCTCCGGCAGCATATCGGCCCGGACCTCGTCGATGCCGAGCGAGCGCGCAACTGCCTGCGCCGTCACGGCGTTATCACCGGTTGCCATGATGACCTTCAGCCCGGCTTCATGCAGCAAGCGAATCGCCTCTGCGGCCGTCCCCTTGACCGGATCGGCAACCGCAACGATCCCGGCGGCTCTGCCGTCGACTGCGATGAAGAGAGCGCTCTTGCCCAGTGCACGCAGTTGGTCTGCCTTCTCGATCAATTGTGAAACGTCAGCACCGATGTCCTGCATCATCGCCTTGTTGCCAAGCGCCACGCTTCTGGCGTTGACCGTCCCGGATACCCCCTTGCCCGTCGCTGCTTCGAAGCCAATTGCATCGGCAAGTATGAGATTGCGCGACTTTGCCCCCTCGACAATCGCTTCGGCGAGCGGGTGTTCGGAGCCTTTCTCTAGGCTTGCAGCCAGAGCCAGCAGTTCGTCTTCAGCAAAACCCGGTTGCGCAACAATATCAGTAAGCCTAGGCTTACCTTCCGTCAAAGTTCCTGTCTTGTCGACGATGAGCGTATCAACGGCGGCGAATCGCTCGAGAGCTTCCGCATCCTTGATCAGCACGCCCGCATGCGCCCCGCGCCCGGTGGCGGTCATGATCGACATTGGCGTCGCCAGGCCGAGCGCACAAGGGCAGGCGATGATGAGCACGGAAACGGCAGCAACCAGGCCATAGATCATGCTCGGCTCTGGTCCTATGAGCGACCAAACGATAAAGGCGATGATCGCAACCAGCACCACTGCCGGAACAAACCAGGCGGCGACGCGATCGGCCAGCCCCTGGATGGGAGCACGCGAACGCTGGGCCGAGGCGACCATGGAGACGATCTGCGACAGAACCGTATCCGCACCGACCTTTTCCGCCTTGATCATCAGCGTGCCGTTGCGGTTGAGAGTGCCGCCGGTCACCGTGTCATTTTCGGTCTTTTCGACCGGCACAGGCTCTCCGGTGAGCATGGATTCGTCGATGGAGGAGCGTCCTTCAAGCACGATGCCGTCCACCGGCACGCTTTCCCCGGGGCGCACGCGCAGCCGGTCGCCGGCAATTATCTCATCCAGGGGCACGTCCGTTTCTGTTCCGTCCTCGGTAACGCGCCGGGCCTTCTTGGGCGCAAGATCCAAAAGGGCGCGGATGGCTGAGCCTGTGCGCTCGCGTGCTCTCAGTTCGAGTATCTGGCCGAGAAAGACGAGCGTCACGATCACCGCGGCCGCTTCGAAATAAACTGGCACCGAGCCACCATGCATACGGAAGGAGTGCGGAAAAATATCCGGCAGGAACGTGGCGACGACGCTAAAAGCGTAGGCTGTGCCGACGCCGATGGCGATCAACGTCCACATGTTGGGGCTGCGATTGATGAAAGAGGCCCAGGCCCGCTCAAAGAAGGGAATAGCCGCCCAGATAACGACCGGAGTTGCCAGCATGAATTCCAGCCACGTAGCCAAACTCTCACCAATCCAGCCACGCAACGGCAAGCCGAGCATCGGACCCATTGTAATCAGAAGCAGAGGAACCGAACATACGGCGCTGATCCAGAAGCGGCGGGTAAAATCCACCAGCTCCGGGTTCGGCCCTTCATCGCCGGTCGGAATGCCCGCGGGTTCCAGCGCCATGCCGCAGATCGGGCATGAGCCCGGGCCATCCCGGATGATTTCGGGATGCATGGGGCAGGTATATTGCGTCCCGGCGGGCATGGCTTTGGGCGCAGGCCGAGCGCCGAGATAATCCTGCGGCGCCTTCTCAAATTTGGCGAGGCAGCCCGCCGAACAGAAATAGTATTTTTCACCTTCATGGCGCAGGAAATGTTTCGCGCTTGCCCGGTCTACTTTCATGCCGCAAACAGGATCGATCGCCTCGAGATAGGCGTCCGGCTCCGTGATGAATTTGCTCTGGCAGCCCGCTGAGCAGAAATGAAACAGCCGCCCGCCATGTTCGGCTGTCGGTTTGTTCGCCCCCGGGTCTACAGTCATCCCGCATACCGGATCGCGCACAATCACGGATTCTGCGCGTTGCTCCCCGCTGCAGCAGGCATGATCGTGGGTGTGGTGGGGATGGTCGTGTTTCATGATGCAACTTTCGGTTATGAACCAGATAGTGCGTCAAAGGTAATCTTTCCAGTAACTGGAAGGTCAAGGGGGTGTGTGAAAGCACTGCTCTTATCTCCCCCTTGGGAGGAGAAAGGATTTTCTTGGATTTAGCCTCTTCGCTAAATCCTTAGAAAATCCAAGAGCGAGGTAGTGTGAAGATTGCAAATCCCCTCTCTGGCGATTTCTAGCACTTAGCAAGAGCTAAGATGCTGAAATCGCTTTCTCTCCCGCAAGGGGAGAGATAAGGCGTCGGATTTAACCCGCCTGCGCTTGGTCTGCCTCGCCGGTCAGCTGACCTGCTTCCCAACCAAGAATGGCGCGTTTGCGAGTCAGGCCCCAATGATAGCCGGTCAGCGCTCCGGACTTGCCGACTGCGCGATGGCAGGGGACGACGAAACTGACCGGATTGGCGCCGACGGCGGCACCCACGGCGCGCGAAGCCCTGGGCGATCCGATATCGGCGGCGATATCCGAATAGGCGACGCATTTGCCCATCGGGATCTTCAGCAGTGCTTCCCAGACACGCAGCTGGAAATCAGTGCCGATCGTAACCACCTTGAGCGGCCGGTCGGCACGCCATTCTGCCGGGTTGAAGATACGCGCTGCATAGGGAGCGGTTGCTGCGAGATCTTCGACATAGTTGGCATTTGGCCAACGCGATGTCATGTCGGCCAATGCTTCGCGTTCCTTGCCCGGATCGGCGAAGGCCAGACCCGCAAGCCCGCGGTCCGTCACCATCACCAGCGCCAGGCCGAACGGCGATATCAGAAAGCCGTAGCGGATTGTCAGCCCCGCACCACGGGTCTTATAATCGCCCGGCGACATGCCTTCGTGCGTGACAAACAGATCATGCAGCCGGCTCGGTCCGGATAGTCCCGTCTCATAGGCTGTTTCCAGGAGCGGCATGCCCTCATCCAGCAGGCGCCGGGCGTGATCGATGGTCACCGCCTGCAGGAAGCCTTTGGGAGAAAGGCCCGCCCAGCGGGTAAACAGTTTCTGCAACGCGGTTGGCGACAGCCCCGTATCGCGGGCCAGTGTCTCCAGCGACGGCTGGTCGCGATAGTCCTTGCTGATACGTTCGATGATATGGCTGACGATCGCATAATCATCGCCCGTCGGGGTAATGTCTTTCTGCAGTATGGCATGTGGTTTCATGAGCTTTTACCTCTCTATTGAGGCTATATGACCACTCTGCGGCCCTTGTCGCCACCCGATTCTTGCAGGCCCTGGATTTACCGGCCTTTGGCGGTCGCAAGCGCCATCTGGAATGCGGAAGCGAAGCTTTCACGGTCATCGGGATTGAGAAACGAGCCGATCGCCACAGCCTTGCCCTGTCCCTCGACCAGCATCGACGTGATGCCGATTTCCGCATGACGGGCGACGCTGAATCGTGTCCAGAACGGATTGAATTCATGCAGCTTCGCCCGCCCTGACGGGGCGACCTGGCGGATTTTCAAGGCAATGCGCGAAACGCTCACCTCTTCATGGGCTTTTGCCGACGTATAATTCATCCTGAAAGCTATATAGACCAGCAGAACATCGAGGCCGAAGAAGCCGAAAACTGGCCAGGCACCAAGCGACAGAAAAAACAGGCCGGTGAGGAAGCTGCTGACACCCATCGTTGCCATCAGAATGAGAAAACCAGTTTGACCCAGCGAACGATGTGGCACGAGAAGCGCACGAAAAATTTCTTCCTCATTTTGGCCCGCAGCGTCAATTGGGTTCATTGTTTGGCTCATGGGCGTTGAGTATAGATTGAGCATGGAAAATCCCAAGCGTAAAATTGATCAGATTGGCGTGAGTGAGGTGAAGCCGACAAAAGCGCGCAACGTTCCGGGCACGCGTTATACAGCTGCGGAAATCCATGAAATCTTCCGGCGTTTTTCGGTCCAACGCCCTGAGCCCCGGGGCGAGCTCGAACACATAAATCCGTTCACCCTGCTGGTCGCGGTGGTGCTTTCAGCGCAAGCGACCGACGCCGGTGTGAACAAGGCGACGCGGGCATTGTTCAAGGTTGCGGACACGCCAGAAAGGATGCTGGCTCTGGGCGAAGCAAAGGTCGGCGACTACATCCGTACGATCGGGCTTTGGCGCAACAAGGCGAAGAATGTCATCGCCTTGTCCGAGGCCCTCATCAACCAATATGGCAGCGTGGTTCCGAATGATCGCGACGAGCTGATCAAATTGCCGGGCGTTGGCCGCAAGACGGCCAATGTCGTCCTCAGTATGGCCTTCGGCCAATCGACCATGGCGGTGGACACCCACATCTTCCGTATTGGCAACCGGCTTGGCCTTGCACCCGGCAAGACGCCGGAGGAAGTGGAAGCACGATTGATGAAGGTTATTCCTTCCGAATATCTCTACCACGCGCACCACTGGCTTATTCTGCATGGCCGCTATATCTGCAAGGCGCGCAAACCGGAATGCCCTTCCTGTGTTATCGCCGATATCTGCAAAGCAGTGGAAAAGACCTCGGAAATACCGGCGCCGCTGGTGCCACTGCCACCACAAATCATCTGATCACAGTGGCTGGCGGCTCGGACTGCGCGACCGCCTTGTGCAAATGCACCATCATCGCGGCGGCAAACAGCGGCGTCAAAAGATTGAGGATCGGGATCGCCATGAAGGCGGCGATGACCAGCCCTCCCAAAAACACTGTCGTTGCATGTTTCGAGCGCAGCGCCTTGGCTTCCATTTCCGGGCGAAAGCGCATCGCGGCAAATTCGAAGAACTCGCGGCCGAGCAGATAGCCGTTGACAACGAAAAAGGCGATGATGTTGACGCCGGGGATCAACAGCATCAACAAAGCAGCAATGTTGCCGAGAATAACGACGCCGAGGAATTTCACCGACAGAATCAGCGATCGGACAGCGGGCAAGGGCTGTCCTTTCGGGTCGAGCGGGTAATCTTCTTTTTCTACCACCGCCGCCACATCATCGAGGAAGAGACCGGCAACGATTGCCGTGACGGGCGCAATGAGCAGTGCCAGTCCAAGCGCAAGCCCAATGCTTGCAAGAATGCCGGCGATGAGACCGAGCCATCCCGCCCAGGACGGCAGTTCCGGCACCATCTGGTCGAAGAAGGGCCAAGCCAGCGCTTCGAACAGTTCCCGCAGGCCGAACCATATGCCGATGAGCAGCAAAATGGTCAGGCCGATCGATTTCCACAGGACAGCACGAAACTCCGGGCGAAACAGATGATTGGCCGCAGCGCGGGCGCTTTCAACGATCATTTAGGGTCGCTCTCCAAGGTTTCCGGGTTGCGGACATAGGGGCAGTTTGCCGGTGAGACAAGGCAACACACCAAAGAAGGGGTAGTCAACCGGCTGCCGACGCGCTAGGACAGGCGCCAAAATAACCGCCAACAGGTACCGAACAGTCCAATCCCGGAGTTTTCATGTCCAGCTTTGACGTGCTTTGCATCGGCAATGCCATTGTCGATATCATTGCCCGCACCGATGATGAGTTCATCGTCAAGAACGGCATCATCAAGAACGCCATGAACCTGATCGATGCCGATCGCGCGGAGTTTCTCTACGAGCGCATGGGTCCGGCGATCGAAGCGTCCGGCGGAAGTGCCGGCAACACCGCCGCTGGCGTCGCCAGTCTCGGCGGGCGTGCGGCTTATTTCGGCAAGGTAGCCGACGATCTGCTTGGCCATGTCTTCACCCATGATATTCGTTCGCAGGGTGTTGCCTTCGATACCCGTGTCTTGAATTCGCCGCCGCCCACCGCGCGCTCGATGATCTTCGTCACCCCGGATGGTGAGCGCTCGATGAACACCTATCTCGGTGCCTGCGTCGAGCTTGGACCGGAAGATGTTGAAAGTTCCAAGGTTTCCGAAGCCAAGGTCACCTATTTCGAGGGCTATCTTTGGGATCCGCCCCGGGCCAAGGAAGCAATCCGCCTGTCGGCGAAGATCGCGCATGAGTATGGGCGCGAAGTGTCGATGACGCTATCAGACCCATTCTGCGTCGATCGCTATCGCGAGGAGTTCCTCGAACTGATGCGCTCCAGCACGGTCGACATCGTCTTTGCCAATGAGGCGGAATTGAAGTCGCTATATCAGACCGATGATTTTGAAAAGGGCCTCGAACTCATCCGCAGGGATTGCAAACTTGCAGCCGTAACCCGGTCCGAGAAGGGCTCGGTCGTGGTCTCGAAGGATGAAACCGTGGCGGTTCCGGCGATCGAGATTGCCGAATTGGTCGACACGACCGGCGCTGGCGATCTTTATGCTGCCGGCTTCCTGTTCGGGTATACGAGTGGCCGGTCCTTGACGGATTGTGCTAAACTCGGTTCGCTGGCCGCAGGTCTCGTCATTCAGCAGATCGGTCCGCGCCCACAGCAGAACCTGAAAGCGGCTGCCGAGCAAGCCGGATTGCTCTAGGAGTTGATCGCCATCGGATGAGCCACAAGCGCGCGATCTGTCGTGACAAGGCGCAAGTCTTCGACCTGGCATTGCGCCAGCAACAGCCGGTCAAAAGGATCACGTGTCAGGGGCTCGGGTTCAACGGCGAGCAAAGTGTGGTGCTCGTTGATTGCAATGAGTTCGATACCAATGCTCGTCAACAGACTTGGCAATGCTTTGAGAGGGGGCGTCAGCTGGAGTTTTCCGAGCCGCCGCTTGATCGCGATTTCCCACAGACTGGCCACGCTCACGTAGAATTCACCGGTCGGATCGACGAGCAAGCTGCGGATTCCGGGAGTAAACCTGTCCAGCTGCTGTTCTATAATAGCCAGCAGAATATGAGTATCCAATAATACTCTCATGCGTCTGGCGGCAGAGGCCCAAGGAGAAAATCTTCTGGCAATGGCTCGTCGAAATCGTCCGCAATAAAGGGCACAATCGTCCTGATGCCGTGGGTTTTCTTGAATTCGTCAATCGCCTCCAACCGCAGCCCCTTTCGAGGCTTGTGCGGCACGAGATCAAACGCCGGGCGGCCATTACGCGTGACCACAATGGTTTCGCCCTTTTCGACCTGCCGGGCAAGCTCGGTCAGGCGATTCTTTGCGTCCCGGATCGATACAGTTGTCATGAGTCGATTGTGGCTACATGTAGCTCTTTTGTCAATGTATAGTCTTACTCAGAACGGATATAACCCTCGCGCTTCAACTCTTCCGGTGTGCGACCGGGCTTGTGATACGTCGGCAGCGCCCAGCCGAAATAAAGCGCACCGCCGCGTACGGCAAACGCAGCAAGCGCCGCGACGAGGGCTGATATCCCTGGACCAGCGGCGACGCTGTGCAGCACAATGTATGTAACCGACCCGGCGAGAGCGGCGGTCACATAGATCTCGCGCCGCATGAGCACGGAGGGTTCTCCCGATATGATATCGCGCAGAATTCCACCAAAGGTCGCGGTCATAATTCCGGTAACGATCGCAATCGTCGAGTCGAAGCCCAGTGCCAGGCTTTTGGCCGCGCCGATAACGCTGTAAGCGGCAAGACCGAGCGCATCGAGCCAAAGCAGAACGCGGTAGCGTGATTCAAGCAGATTGGCGGAAAAGTAGACGAGAATGGCTGCCGCAGCGCAGACCATAAGATTCCCGGGATCCTCGACCCAGAACACCGGTACGCCAAGGATCAAGTCGCGCAATGTGCCACCGCCGATGCCGGTGACGGCGGCGAGAAACACGAAGGCGATGATATCGAGCTGACGACGCGATGCCGCCAAAGCCCCCGTCGCGGCAAAGACGAAGATACCGGCATAGTTGAAGAGCTGGATCATGGTCATCGGCAGTTCCCCCTGCGCCGTTCATTGGGCCACGATAGTGTATGGCGGTGAAATGAAAAGAGCCACATTCCGCTTGGAAATGTGGCTCCCAAAGCTGATCTGATAATCGGATCAGGCGTCTTTTTCTGCCTGCGGATTGATCGGGCCAGGTTCAGGCTGACCTTCGGCAGATGCCTGTTTTGGACCGCCTTTTGATACGCCGACAAGCGCCGGACGCAGCATGCGGTCACCGATGACGAAGCCGCTCTGCGCAACTTGTAGCACCGTGTTGTGCGGCACGTCGGCATTTGGAATTTCGAACATCGCCTGATGGAAATTGGGATCGAATTTCTGGCCCAGGGGATCCAGTTTCTTGACGCCATGGCGTTCCATTGCCGACATAAGCGAACGCTCTGTGATCTCGACACCTTCAGCGAGGGTCTTGAACCCTGCATCGCCACTTGCCAGCACATCGGCAGGGATGGCCTCCAGGGCACGCTTCAGATTGTCGGAAACGGAGAGCATGTCGCGAGCGAAATTGGCGACCGAATAGGCACGCGCATCGTGGACATCGCGCGCGGTACGCTTGCGCAGATTTTCCATGTCGGCGGCAAGCCGCAACAGCTGGTCCTTCAGGTCGCCGTTCTCGGCGCGCAATTTATCAAGTTCGGCCCAGTTGTTGGCATTTGCCTCCATCTCGTCGTCCTGAGCGAGGGCATATTCTTCAGCTTTGCGTGATTTGAGAAAATCATCGGCAGCGCGCTTCAGCGCATCGCGATCGCGCGGATTCTTCAGGTCGCGCTGGTCGAGATCGGGAGTGTCGTGATTTTTCTTGTCTTCAGCCATGTATCCTGTCCATTCATTATTCGTAAGTTGCGCTGGATATCGAGGTTTAGGCCATAAAAATCAAGTGCAAATGACTATCTCAAGAGGCGCGAGACGAGCTGGGCGGTATAATCTACCATGGGTACGATACGCGCATAATTCAGTCGTGTCGGGCCAATGACACCGAGTGCTCCGATGATCCGCTGTTCAGAATCGCGGTAGGGCGCGATAACCAGCGATGAGCCGGAAAGCGAAAACAGCTTGTTCTCCGAGCCGATGAAGATGCGCACCCCCGGCCCGGCTTCCGCCAGATCAAGCAGCTGCAGCGTGCCCTCTTTCGTCTCGAGATCATCGAAGAGGTGCCGCAAGCGATCAAGGTCCGCTTCAGCGTTGACGGACTCAAGCAGATTGCCCCGCCCGCGCACGATCAGCCGTGCCGGCTGGCCGCCGCCATCGCCGCCCCAGATGGCGAGCCCCTGTTCGACCAGATGTTGCGAGAGGGCGTCAAGCGCCTGCTGGGTTTCTTCCTTCAGCCGGGCGATTTCCTGCCGCGCCTCGGTGATGGTGCGACCTTGAATGTGCGCATTGAGGAAATTCGAGGCTTCGATCAATTGCGATGGCGTCACGCCAACCGGCAGATCGATCACACGGTTTTCGACATCACCGCTCTGCGTGACCAGTACGGCGAGAGCCCTTGTCGGTTCGAGCCTGACGAACTCGATATGCTTGAGCGCACCTTCCGCCTTTGCCGCGAGGACCAGCCCCGCCCCGCGCGACATGCCGGAAAGTATCTGGCTCGCCTGCGTCAGCACGCTTTCGGCGGACTGCGTTTCCCCGGCCCTGACCTGCGCCTCGATGGAATTGCGTTCGGACTTGGAAAGGTCACCAACTTCCATGAACGCATCGACGAAAAAGCGCAGGCCGATCTGGGTCGGCAAGCGGCCGGCGGATATATGCGGCGCATAAACCAGGCCGAGATGCTCGAGATCGCTCATCACATTGCGGATCGTCGCCGGAGACAACGACACGGGCAGGATGCGCGACAGATTGCGTGAACCCACCGGCTCGCCATCGCCGAGGTAACTCTCTACGATGCGCCGGAAAATATCGCGCGACCGCTGGTCGAGCGATTGCAATGTGTCCGGAACAACGGTCCTGTTCATCGTGCCTCGTACTTCCGTTCTTTATGTCTTGATATAAGCATTCTCTGCGCAATCATCAAAGCCTTTGCTTCATCACCCCATCACGGTTAAAAGGCCCAGAACACATCAACAAGAGGTCTATCCATGCGTCACTCCAAGCGAGCCCCCGACGAAATGCGCGCCATTTCCTTTGAGCGCGGCGTTTCCAAACATGCCGAGGGCTCGTGCCTGGTCAAGTTCGGCGACACGCACGTCTTGTGCACTGCCAGCCTCGAGGAAAAAGTGCCGGGCTGGATGCGCAACACCGGGAAAGGCTGGGTGACGGCGGAATATGGCATGCTGCCGCGCTCAACCGGCGATCGCATGCGCCGCGAAGCTTCCTCCGGCAAGCAGGGCGGACGCACGCTGGAAATCCAGCGGCTGATCGCCCGCTCGCTGCGCGCGGTCGTCGACCTGCAGGCGCTTGGCGAAGTGCAGATTACCGTCGATTGCGATGTCATTCAGGCCGACGGCGGCACTCGCACGGCCGCGATTACCGGCGGCTGGGTTGCGCTGCACGAATGTCTGCGCTGGATGGAAATGCGCCAGATGCTGAAGGTGGAAAAGGTACTGAAGGATCATGTCGCGGCCATTTCCTGCGGCATTTCCAACGGCACCCCTGTGATCGATCTCGATTATCTCGAGGACTCGACCGCGCAGACAGACGCCAATTTCGTCATGACCGGCAAGGGTGGTATCGTCGAAGTACAGGGAACTGCCGAAGGTGAGCCCTTCTCCGAAGAGGAATTGCTGTCGCTGATGGGTCTTGCCCGCAACGGCATCAACCGTTTGGTTTCCCTGCAGAAAATGGCCGTCAGCTAACGGGGTTTCACCATGCAGCCCTCGGGAATATTGGAAACAGCGCTTTATGTGACCGATGTCGAAACGGCTGCGCGATTCTACGGCGATGTGCTCGGGCTTGAATGCATCCTGCGGGCGGGCGAAGAATCCGTGTTCTTCCGCTGTGGTGCCGGCGTGCTGATCCTGTTTGACGTGGAAAAACTGAAGGAACGCCCGAAAGGTGGTTTGCCGATACCCTCGCATGGTGCCACGGGTCCGGGTCATGTCTGCTTTCGCGCGACCCGGGATGAAATCGCCGGATGGAAATCCCATCTTGAAGCGCATGGCGTTGCCATCGAAAGCGAATTCGACTGGCCGAATGGTGCGCACTCGCTGTATTTCCGCGATCCGTCGGGCAACTCGATCGAATTTGCCGAACCGAAATTATGGAATTTGAAATGAAGACACTCGAAAAAGGCAAGCTGCTTGTCGCCAGTCACAACCAGGGCAAGATCAAGGAAATGATCGACCTGCTCGGTCCGTTCGGCTTTGAAGTAGTCTCGGCAAAGGATATCGGTCTGCCCGAACCGGATGAAACCGGCACGACTTTTGAAGAGAACGCCTATATCAAAGCCTTCGCCGCCGCCAAGGCGACCGGTCTTGTGGCGCTTTCCGATGATTCCGGCCTTTGCGTTGACGCGCTGGGCGGCAAACCGGGTGTCTATACGGCCAATTGGGCGCAATTGCCCGATGGCAAGCGCGACTTTGCCCATGGCATGCAAAAGGTTGAAGCCGAACTGCAGCAAGCGGGCGCTAATGCGCCTGAAAAACGCAGCGGCCGTTTCGTTTCGGTCATTTGCCTTGCATGGCCGGATGGTGAAGCCAATTACTATCGCGGCGAGGTGGAAGGCGAGCTTGTCTGGCCGCCGCGCGGTACCGCGGGTTTCGGCTTCGATCCGGTGTTCAAACCGGAAGGCCACGACGTGACGTTCGGCGAAATGACGGCGGAACAAAAGCATGGCTGGAAGCCTGGCGACAAGGACGCGCTGTCGCATCGCGCGCGCGCCTTCCAGCATTTTGCCAAAGATTGTCTGGACTTGGGATGAACCAGTCCGACAGAGGCGAGGCCGGATTCGGCGTCTATGTCCATTGGCCGTTCTGCATGGCCAAATGCCCGTACTGCGACTTCAATTCGCATGTCAGGCATCAAGCTGTTGATCAACCGCGCTTTGCCGCAGCCTTCGCACGCGAAATGGCGACAATGCGGGAACGGACCGGATCGCGCACGGTTTCGAGCATTTTTCTCGGCGGTGGCACACCCTCGCTGATGCAGCCGGAAACCGTGGCATCCGTTCTCAACGAGATTTCACGCAATTGGCATGTGCCAGACGATATCGAGATCACGCTTGAAGCCAATCCGACGAGCGTTGAAGCCGACCGTTTCCGGGGTTACCGCGCCGCCGGCGTGAATCGTGTTTCGCTTGGCGTTCAGGCCCTCAACGATCCCGATTTGCGTCGCCTCGGCCGGATGCACAATGTCGAGGAGGCGCTAGCCGCGATCAAACTGGCGCGGGAGATTTTTCCCCGGCTCTCGTTCGACCTGATCTATGCGCGGCCCGACCAGACGATTGCCGCATGGCGCGACGAACTGGCGAAGGCTATCTCCTATGCCGCGGACCATCTGTCGCTCTATCAATTGACCATTGAAGAAGGGACGCCGTTCTATAACCTCTGGAAAGCCGGCAAGCTGGTGACGCCGGATGGTGATCATGCAGCAATGCTCTATCAGGAGACGCAAGAGGTCACGGCCCGGTATGGCCTGCCCGCCTATGAAATTTCCAATCACGCCGCGCCGGGTGCGGAGTCGCAGCACAATCTCGTCTATTGGCGGTACGGCGAATATGTCGGCATCGGACCGGGCGCACATGGCCGCTTCATCGAGAACGGCACGCGAGCCGTGACTATCACCGAACGTCACCCGGAAACCTGGGCGCAGAAGGTCGAAGCTATCGGTCACGGAGTGGTTGAAGAAGAATTGCTGACGCGTGAACAGGAGGGCGATGAATTCCTGCTGATGGGATTGCGTCTCGTCGAGGGTATCGACCTTTCCCGTTACGAACGCCTGACCGGACACAGCGTCAAGGAAAGCCGTGTGATTTCCTTGGCCGAACAGGGCCTCATCGAATATATCGGCAATAGCCGCATCCGCACGACGTCCGAAGGTGCAATCGTGCTCAATGCGGTCATCGCTGATCTCGCAGCTTAAGGAAGATACTTGTCCGAAGGGGAAGCAAAAGGGCGGGACTATCAGATTGGCAGCGCGTCGTTCCGCGCCCGGCCGCTGGAGCCGGCGCTTTATATCGTGGCGACACCGATCGGCAATCTCGGCGATATGACCATTCGCGGGATCGAAACCTTGGCCGCTGCGGATGTCATCGCTTGCGAGGACACGCGCGTCAGCCGCGTTTTGCTCGATAGATATGGCATTTCGCGGCGTCCCTATGCCTATCACGAACACAATGCGGATATGGCGGGACCCAAGCTGATCGAAGCGCTGCTGGCGGGTAAAAGCGTGGCTTTGATTTCCGATGCGGGCACGCCGCTAGTCTCCGATCCGGGCGGGCGTCTGGTGCCGGAAGCCAAGGCAGCAGGCATTCGCGTCGTACCGATCCCGGGCGCATCCTCGGTTCTGGCGGCGCTCACGGCGTCTGGTCTGTTCAAGGATGCCTTTCATTTTGCCGGCTTCCTTTCGTCCAAACAGGGCCAACGCCGCGCCAAGCTTGAACAATTGAAGTCGCTCGATGCGACACTGGTGTTCTTTGAATCGCCCAATCGCGCAGCGGCGACCCTGACCGACATGGTCGAGGTGTTCGGCCCGGAGCGGCAGGCCTCGCTGTGCCGTGAGCTGACCAAGACCTACGAGACGATAGTCACCCTGCCACTCAAGGAGCTGGCAGCGGAATACGACGGTGAAGATCGGATAAGGGGTGAGGTAGTGCTGGTCATCGCTCCTCCCCCCGAAGATGAGCACGTGCCTCGAAGCGACGATGATATCGACGCGCTGTTGCGTGCACTCAGCCTTGAAATGTCTCCCGCCAAGGCTGCTGGTGAGGCCTCGCGCATGACCGGACGACCGAAAGGCGAGCTGTATCAGCGGCTGCTGGCGATGAAATGACAGGGTCCGGCAAGCGCCACAAGGCCTACCGTCGCGGCCATTCCGCCGAGCGCCTTGCTGCACTTGCCCTGATGCTGAAGGGTTATCGCATTATCGGCCGCCGCTATCGCACGAAACTCGGAGAGATCGACCTGATCGCGCGGCGTAAGGATGTCGTGCTCATCGTCGAGGTCAAGGCTCGAACAACACTTGAGCAGGCGATGGATTCGGTCAACGTTCTGACCATGCGCCGTATCGAAGCCGCTGCCGATCTGTGGCTCGCGCGCCAACCAGACCATTCCCGCCTCTCTCTTCGTTTCGATCTTGTTGCTATCCTGCCATGGCGCTGGCCAGTGCACGTGCCTGCGGTGTTTACGAGCTAAGGAGAAATAGCATGGCGACGCAACAATTTGACCTCGAAAAACTGCGCAAAACGGCAATCGGGGGATGCATCAAGGCCTTGGTGGTATTGGTGCTCCTGGTGCATGTTCCCGCCTGGTCCTTAAGCTTCTGGCAGGGGTGGCTTTATCTGGTTGTCTTCACGCTATGCATGTTCTGGCTGACATTCTATTTTCTCAAGCATGATCCGGCGCTTGTTGCCAGCCGGCAGAAAGCCGGTGCGGGCGCCGAACGTGAAACTTCGCAGAAATGGATTCAGGGCGCGGCCAGCGTGGTTGGCCTCCTGATGTACATTGTACCGGGAATAGAGCGCCACTTTACCGGACTACCCTTGCCGGTTTGGCTCGTCATCTTGGCTGACATCCTTGTCGTCGTCGGATTCTGGATCATGTTTCTGGCCTTACGCGAAAATGGACACGCGTCGAGTATCATCGAGGTGAAATCCGGGCAGAACGTTATCTCCAGCGGCCCTTACGCTTTGGTGCGTCATCCCATGTACTCGGGCGCAGTCATGTTTTTTCTGGCAACGCCTTTGGCGCTTGGTTCGCTCTGGGCGCTTCCCGTTGCGATCCTCTTGAGCATCGTCATCGCCATACGATTGCTTGATGAAGAACGTTATCTGAAAGCAAATCTATCGGGGTATGATGCCTATTGCGGCAAGGTGAAGTCGCACCTCATCCCCGGTATCTGGTAAAATGCAATCGGCCGCCCTCGCATGAGGAGGGTCGATTGCTGCAGACCTTCCTACTGTGCGGACATGTCCATGTACGCGACTTCCCAAACATGACCATCGATGTCCTGGAAGCTGCATCCATACATGAAACCGAGATCCTGAACTGGCTTCCACGGCTTGCCGCCTGCGCCAAGCGCCTTGGCCAGCATGTCGTCCACTTCCGCACGGCTCCCGGCAGAAAGCGCGATCAGCACTTCCTGTGCCTTGGTGGCGTCGCTGATATCGTTGTTGATGAAATCCCGAAACCGATCCTCCTCCATGAGCATGGCGAATATGTTCTCCTCGATCACCATGCAGGCGGTTTTGTCGTCAGAAAAATCGGGATTGAAACTGAATCCCAAAGCGGCAAAGAAGGCCCGTGTAGCCTCTATCTTCTTGACTGGCAGGTTCACGAAAATCATGCGCATGAAATAAATCTCCTCTTCGTTCAGCGGCTTTCCTATAGAGGACGAAGGAAGGTTGCGCGATGCGACATTGGCAATAACAAAAAATAACTTGCATTTGCCTGCTAACACGATAAATCTGGTCGTGTATCGACGCTCGCGGATACAGACAAATGAAGCAGTCGTGCTTTGCCTTCCAGAGGCGATGGCGGGGCGTGCGTCCTTTTGAACCCATGGAATGCGAATCCTCTTGTTCCGGCATTTTCAGAAATTCCATGCTCACCCGCGACAATCGGCGCATTTCTGTTCCTTATAAAACGAAGACGGATCATGGATAATCCCCGGAACCATCGGGATACCCTTGATTATGTCTATCCGTTCCAGCCAGCTATCCGTCTTTCCAGCCTTCTTCCGCGTGCGGAATGAAGTGCTTGTCGTTGTTGGCAACGGTGAGGAAGCCTTGAACAAGGCGCGGCTTTTAGGCCAGACCAACGCTACCATTCGGGTAATCGCTGCTGAGCCTGAGCCTGAACTTGCCGCTTTCCTGCGTGACGGCAGCTACGAACACATCGCGACAAAATTTGCTCCCAAGCAACTGACCGGCGCAAAGCTGGTCTTCGTCGCCACTGGCGACGAAGACCAGGATGCGGAGATCGCCGATGAAGCGCGCCGCCAGCACATTCCGGTCAACGTCGTTGACCGCCCCGACCTTTGCGATTTCTTCACGCCCGCCATCGTCAATCGCGCACCGCTCGCCATTGCCATCGGTTCGGAAGGCACCGGCCCCGTGCTGACGCAGATGATCCGCGCCCGCATCGACGCCGCCTTCTCGCCGCGACTCGGCGATCTTGCGCGCCTTGCCAATGCCTATCGCCCTGTGGTCGAGAAACTGGTCAGGAAAGGCCTGCCCCGCCGCCTGTTCTGGCGCTCGTTCTTTTCCGGCGATGTCGCCAGCAAGATTTACAACAATGATCTGACAGGCGCCCACCAGGCGGCAGCCGGTCTTCTCGATGATCAGGCCGCCCCTAAGGGCTACGTCTGGCTTGTCGGCGCGGGACCCGGCGCGGAAGACCTTCTGACACTGCGCGCGCACCGCGTCCTCATGGAGGCGGACGTTATCGTCTATGACGCGCTGGTGCCGGAAGCGGTCGTTGCCATGGGCCGCCGCGATGCGACCCGGCTCTCCGTCGGCAAGCGCAAGGGTTGCCACACCAAGAGCCAGAGCGAAATCAATGATCTGCTCGTCACGCTGGGCCGTGCAGGCAAGCGTGTCATTCGCCTGAAGTCGGGTGATCCTTTGGTCTACGGCCGTGCAGGTGAAGAAATGGCCGCCTTGCGCGACGCCGGCATTGCCTTCGAGATCGTCCCCGGCATCACTTCAGCCTTTGCTGCTGCAGCGGATATGCAACTGCCTCTGACCCTGCGCGGTGTCGCATCCTCCCTCGTCTTCACCACGGGTCATGACATGGCGGGCGAAGTTCTGCCCGACTGGGCGCGCCTTGCCATTTCCGGCGCGACCATCGCCGTCTACATGGGCCGTAGCGTCGCTGCTTCCGTTGCCGAACGGCTGATGCAGGCGGGGCTTCATGCCGATACCGGCGTTGCCGTTATCGAGAACGCCGGCCGTGCAGACCGGCGCATGTTCCATGGCACGCTCAATGATTTGCCGGCGCTGGAACAGCGCGACGATCTTGACGGCCCGGTCATGGTCATCATCGGCGACGCGGTTGCCGGCGCTGCGATCGACAAGGCCGAACCTCTTTCCGCCAATGCAAAGAATTCCGTGGAGCAGCACCACCTTGAACCCAATGCTGCATAACTGCGAAGGATGAAGATCATGAGCGTTAAAGTCTTGACTGCAAACCGCCTGACCGATGGCGAAGTTGTATGGCTCGGCGCCAATGGCGAGTGGCTGGAGCATATCGATGGAGCGTTGATCGCGCGTCACGCGGAAGCCGTCAGTGCGCTGGAAGAAGCCGGCAAGTCCGCCATCAAGTCCAACCTCGTCATCGACGTGAATGTCATCGACGTCGAAGAGCGCGGCACAGATCTATATCCGGTCCGCCTGCGTGAGCGCATCCGTCAGCTCGGACCCACTATTCGCCTCGACCTCGGCAAACAGGCTGAAAAGCCTAAAGCTGCTTGAAACTCGAAAGACCGCAGTATGTATCGTTATGATGAGTTTGATCACGCGTTCGTCTCCGCTCGCGTTGAACAGTTCAAGGATCAGGTGGAGCGCCGTCTTTCCGGCGAGCTGACGGAAGAGCAGTTCCGGCCGCTGCGGCTGATGAATGGCGTCTATCTACAGTTGCACGCGTATATGCTGCGTGTCGCGGTTCCTTATGGCACGCTGTCCAGCCGCCAGATGCACAAGCTCGCCCATATCGCCCGACACTATGATCGCGGCTATGGCCACTTCACCACGCGCCAGAACATCCAGTACAATTGGCCTGCGCTCAAGGATATTCCAGCAGTTCTCGACGAGCTCGCCTCGGTGGAAATGCATGCGCTGCAGACCTCGGGCAACTGCATTCGCAACGTGACCGCCGATCATTTTGCCGGCGCCGCCGCCGATGAGGTCGGGGATCCTCGTCCCTACGCCGAGATCCTTCGCCAGTGGTCGTCGATGCACCCGGAATTCTCCTATCTGCCGCGGAAATTCAAGATCGCCGTGACCGGCGCTGACCGCGATCGCGCTGCGATCCAGGTTCACGATATCGGTCTGCATCTGAAGAAGAACGAAGCCGGTGAACTCGGATTTGCCGTTTATGTCGGCGGTGGCCAGGGCCGCACGCCGATGGTCGCCAAGAAAATCCGCGATTTCCTGCCCGTCGAGGATTTGCTGACCTACACGACAGCCATCGTGCGCGTTTACAACCTTAGTGGACGTCGGGATAACAAGTACAAGGCGCGTATCAAGATCCTCGTGCATGAGACCGGGACCGAAGAAATCACCCGCCAGATCGAGGCCGAATGGCAGGCGATCAAGGAAACCGATCTCAAACTGCCGCAGCAGGACGTCGATGCCATCGACACCTACTTTGCGCCGCCAAATTTGGTCCAGCGCCCAGAAGGCTGGTCCGGGCTTGCGGCCGCGCGCAAGGCGGATCATGCATTCTCCGCCTGGGTCGACCAGAACGTGACGCCGCACAAGAACCCCGATTACGGCGTCGTGACCATTTCGCTGAAGCCAATCGGCGGTATTCCGGGCGATGCCACCGACGCGCAGATGGATCTGGTTGCCGATATCGCCGAGAAATTCTCCTATGACGAGATCCGCGTCAGTCACGAGCAGAACCTTGTTCTGCCGCATGTGGCAATTGCCGATCTGCGCATCGTTTACGATCTGCTTTTGACGGATGGTCTGGCAACGGCCAATGCCGGCCTGATTACAGATATCATCTCCTGCCCGGGTCTCGACTATTGTGCTCTGGCGACGGCGCGTTCAATCCCCGTCGCGCAGCGCATTTCCGAACGCTTCGGCAATCCGGAGCGTCAGGCAGATATCGGCGAACTCAAGCTGAAGATTTCCGGATGCATCAATGCCTGCGGTCATCATCATGTCGGCCACATCGGCATTCTCGGCGTCGAGAAGAAAGGTGAAGAGCTCTATCAGATCTCCCTCGGTGGCTCGGGCGACGAGATTTGCACGATCGGTGACATCACCGGCCGCGGCTTTTCCTCGGAAGAAATCGTCGATGCAATCGAGACAATCGTCGACCGTTATCTCGAAATCCGAACCGACAAGGAAGAGACCTTCCTTGCCACCTACCGGCGCGTGGGCGCGGCACCGTTCAAGGATGCGCTCTATAGCGAGGTTGCAAATGCAGCTTGAGATCAATGACCAGACCGTGGCGGATGAGGCGCGTGCGCTTCAGGCCCGCTACGGCAATCTGGAGCCGATGGACGTCATCGAGCTTGCGGTCGATCACCTCTTCAACGAGGAGATCGCCGTCGTTTCCTCTTTCGGCGCTGACAGCGCGGTGATGCTGCACATGATCGCGCAGATCGACCGCGCAACGCCGGTGCTTTTCCTTGAGACCGGCAAGCATTTTCCGGCAACGCTGCGCTACCGCGACCAGCTCATCGCCGAGCTCGGCATGACGGACGTGCATGATATCCACCCGCTGAAGCAGAGCCTCAAGGATGAGGACCCGTTCGGCGCGCTGTCGATGACCAACAAGGATCGCTGCTGCTATATCCGCAAGGTCGAGCCGATGGCCCGCGCCGTCGCGCCCTACCGCGCATGGATGACCGGCCGCAAGCAGTTCCAGGCATCGACGCGTACGGCACTGCCCGTGTTCGAGGCTGTGGGGGCGCGTGTCCGCATCAACCCGCTTGCGCACTGGACCTCCGCCGATCTCAAGGCATATATGGCCGAGCATGATTTGCCGCCGCATCCGTTGGTCGCCGAAGGCTACCGGTCGATCGGCTGCATGCCCTGCACCTTGCCGGTCAAGGACGGCGAAGATGATCGCGCTGGCCGTTGGGCTGGCTCCGACAAGACCGAGTGCGGCATTCACCTGACGGGACTTACCGACGAACTGAGCAACATCTCGCTGACGGATTCGAGTTTATGAGTGACATTGAACAACCTGCGGGTGAGCTTTGGGGCCGCGAAGGGTTCCGCGAGGATCCCTACGTTACGGCCGAAACGCTGGAGGAAGCCGGCGATGCACCTGCTGTGATCCTGCCGCTGGTCGCATGGCTCGGTCTCACCGAAGAGATTCGCAACGCCTCCAATCGCAAGATCGGGGTTCTGGTCGCCCCGGGTGAAAGCATCGAGCCGCTATTGCCATTGCTGGATAGTATCCCGGTGATTGCGCTGCAGTTTCCGGCTTTCAACGATGGGCGCTCCTATTCGAAGGCCGAGCTGATCAAGAACCAGCATCATTTCAAGGGTGAGTTGCGCGCCGTTGGGGATGTTTTGATCGATCAGGTCGCCTATATGCTGCGCACCGGCTTCGACACGATGAAGGTCAACCATGCGGTGACACTGAACCGTCTTGCCGGCCATAATCTTCACGATGTTCCCGGTTACTACCAGCCGGGACGAGGCTCGCACACAGTGTCCGGCACCTATAGCTGGCGCCGCGTTCCCGGGGCGTGAACTCCACAACAACTCGAATTTGCTACCTAGAAGGCACCTTTATGTCCGAATTGATTGAAACAGATGTGGTTATTGTCGGCGCCGGTCCGGTTGGTCTCTTTGCCGTGTTCGAGCTCGGTTTGCTCGACCTGCGCGCCCATGTGATCGATATTCTCGATCGTTCGGGCGGCCAGTGTGCCGAGCTCTATCCGGAAAAGCCGATCTACGATATCCCCGGTTTGCCGGAAGTCACCGGACAGGACCTGACCACCAATCTCTTGAAGCAGATCGCGCCTTTTGATCCGCAGTTCCATTTTTCCACCATGGTCACCGCGCTCGAGAAGCTCGAGGACGGACGTTTCCGCGTGGAGACCGATGCGGACGAGGTTTTCATCACCAAGGTCATCGTCATCGCGGCCGGTGGCGGTTCCTTTCAGCCCAAGCGCCCGCCTGTGCCGGAAATCGAGCTGTATGAGGGCGTCAGCGTTCACTACGCGGTGCGCAAGATCGAGGCTTTCCGCGGCCACGACGTGGTTATCGTCGGTGGCGGCGACAGCGCCCTCGACTGGACGCTCAACCTCGAGCCTGTGGCCAAATCGGTGACCCTCGTGCATCGCCGGCCGGAATTCCGCGCCGCCCCCGACAGCGTCAACAAGATGTGGGCGCTGGAAAAGGACGGCCGCGTCAAGTTCCGCATGGGGCAGGTCAGCGGTCTGGAAGGCGCCGACGGCCAATTGTCGAAGGTCATCCTCAAGGGCGCCGAAGGCGAAGAAATCCTCGACGCCGGGCGTCTGCTGCCGTTCTTCGGCCTGACGATGAAGCTCGGTCCGATTGCCGATTGGGGCCTCAATCTCGATCAGAACCTGATTGCCGTCGATACGGAGAAATTCGAAACCTCCGAGCCAGGTATCTTCGCGATTGGCGATATCAACACCTATCCCGGCAAGTTGAAGCTGATCCTCTCCGGCTTTCATGAAGCTGCTCTGATGAGCCAGGCTGCCAAACGTATTGTTTCGCCAGGCGAACGGATCATCTTCCAGTATACAACGTCATCCACCTCCCTGCAGAAGAAACTGAAGGCGGCATAGGTAACAACCCTGATGAGCTCAGAGTCCCTCTATATCCACGTCACCGATCAGCACGGCAAACGCCATACGCTGGAAGCCCTCGAAGGCTTCCGCGTCATGGAAGTCATTCGCGATTGGGGGCTCGACATCAAGGCGGAATGCGGCGGCGCCTGCGCCTGCGGTACATGCCATGTCTATGTCGATCAGGACTGGTCGGAAAAGCTCTTTGAACCCCTTGACGAGGAAGTCGACCAGCTCGACGTGACCTTTCACGTCGAGGACAATTCTCGTCTTTCCTGCCAGCTCATAATGACTGCAGAGCTCAATGGTCTCGAAATCACCCTGGCTCCCGATACCCAGCGGGAGAGCGTCGCAGCCTAGATTACAACGACGCGCGCGCCAACCGGCACCCGCGCATACAGGTCCATGACGTGTTCGTTGACCATGCGGATGCAACCATTGGAGACAGCACGTCCTATCGTCCACGGCTCCGTTGTTCCGTGAATGCGATAATGCGTGTCGCGGCCATTGCGATAAAGATAAAGCGCGCGTGCACCTAGCGGATTATGGGGACCGCCTGCGACACCACCGGCGTAGCGCGCATATTTTTCCGGCTGACGCCTGATCATACCGTTCGTCGGGATCCAGCGCGGCCATTTCGCCTTGCGGCCGACTTTCGCGACGCCATGGAAGACCCGGCCAGCTCGTCCGACCCCAACGCCATAACGCCTTGCGGTGAAACTGTCTTCGATCAGGTAAAGGAACCGGCCACGAGGGTCGATCACCACTGTGCCCGGCGCATAGGGTGAATCGTACGATACATATTGTGGGCTGAATACCGGATTGATGACAAAGATTTTCTTCTTCTTTGGCGCCGCTGCCAGTGCAGCCTGCGGCGCCAACGCCGCTGCAAGTATACCGGTAAGAACACCGCGCCGTGTCAGCATATCAAACCCCAAGTTCTCTGCTGTCCATCCTTTGGACACTACTCGCTCAGGGGGATTTTGTCCGAGAATTACTTATTGATGGTTTACGTGATTTCAACTTTCCGTGAATAAACAACAGGATAGGTCACGATTACGGCAGGCGCGCGACGCGTTCGGTCAAGAGATCGAAGAAACCTTCATCGTCGACATGGCGGATATAGAGTGCGTTCTTCGGACGGTCGGTCACCCCCCACCAATCGACGACGGTCATGCCGAGCGTCAAGTCGTTTGTAGCGTCGACGACGACGTTGCAATACCTGCCCCGGTAGAGCTCCGGCTTCATCACGTAGGCGATGACATTCGGATCATGCAGCGGACCGCCATCCCGGCCGTACTTTTCCTCGTCGAACCGTTCAAAGAATTCCAGAAGGGCAACGGAGGCATCGCCGGCCCTTGTTCCCATTGCACGGAAACGCTCGATACGCTTGGCGGTGGTCAGAGTCTTGTGGGTTACGTCGAGCGGCAGGATGATCACGGGAACGCCCGACCGGAGCACGATCTGCGCCGCATGCGGATCCACATAGATATTGAACTCCGCTGTCGGGGTAATATTGCCGCCTTCGAAGAACCCGCCGCCCATAAGAACGATTTCCTTAATCCGGGGTGCAAGTTCCGGAGCGCGAATCAGGACTTGGGCAATGTTGGTGAGGGGCCCAAGTGCGCAGAGCGTAACACTTCCCGTTTGCTCCTTGCGTAAAGTCTCGATGATGAAATCGACCGCGTGCTGATCTTGCAGCAGCATCGCCGGTTCCGGCAGATCAGGGCCATCAAGCCCCGTCTTTCCGTGCACGTGTTCAGCCGTGACCAGCGGGCGCATCAAAGGGCGATCGGCGCCGGCAAAGACTCGCGCGTCAGGGCGGCCGGCAAGCTCGCAGATCTTCCGTGCGTTCAATTCGGTCAAGGCGAGTGACACATTGCCGGCGACAACCGTCACTCCAAGGACTTCCAGTTCCGGGCTGGCGAATGCCAGAAGGATTGCGAGAGCATCATCTTGGCCGGGATCGGTGTCGATTATGATTTTACGCGTCATTTCTTACTTTCTTTAGGCCTTAAACCGGCACTCTCTTGAAGTCTGCAGTTCAATCGCCATATCAATGAACAGAAGTGAAATGCCTTAACATCACGGGTTTTGCTTTTAGGTCGCTTTTCTCAAGGACTGCACAAATGACACGAATGACACCGTTTTCAAGCCCCTTGTTGCTTGGTTTCGATTCGATGGAAAAGACGCTGGAGCGTATCGCCAAGTCCGGCGACGGCTATCCGCCTTATAATATCGAGCGTATCCGCGGCAACAATGACCGTGAACAGCTTCGAATTATTCTCGCCGTTGCGGGTTTCTCCAATGACGACCTCGAAGTGACCACGGAAGACAATCAGTTGATCATTCGCGGCAGGCAGGCCGAAGAAGAGACCCGAGAATATCTGCATCGTGGTATTGCCGCACGTCAGTTCCAGCGCATCTTCGTTCTTGCCGATGGAATGCGCGTCAGCGCCGCCACTTTGAAGAATGGGCTTCTGTCGATCGATCTCGATCGGCCGGAACCCGAACGACTGGTCAAGCGCATCAATATTGCGGTTCAGGACTAGCCCCATGATCCCAAAATCAATTTCGATTTTGGACAGGACCATGGGTAATTGAAAGTGCTACTGCGACCAAGCGGACGCGTGGCGCAGTAGAAGCTCTAACTGGACGGGGCCTAAGAATGGACTGTCCGAACATGGAGGCTATTATGCAAACCACCGATCACAAGAATCTCCTGACCGAGCTTGAATTTGCCCGCCTTGGCGCTGGCCAGGTGGCTTATATGCGCAAAGTCAAAACCGATGAGCTCGCTACGAGCTTTCCGGCGCTCCCGCCGATGACGCCGGGGATTGAACTTTGGGCCCTTTTTGCGGCCAATGGCGAGCCGATCGTGCTTTCCGATGAACGCGACAATGTGCTTGTCGGCGCGCAGGAACACGAATTGCGCACCGTGATGTTGCAGTAATCAATCAAAGCGCGTGGTTCGGCTGCTTTTGCCGGCCACGCATCTGCATATAGCGCGGCAACGCGCCGCGAACTTTGAGCTCCATTCCCCTTTGCGCCGTCGACAAAACGCATTAAACAGCATCTGTTGCCCGCTTGCATTTTAGGAGAGCTCGATGACAATCATCAAGCCAAAACTCGTCACCGTTTTCGGAGGCTCCGGCTTTATCGGTCGTCATGTCGTGCGTGCGCTGACCAAGCGTGGCTACCGCGTTCGGGTTGCCGTGCGCCATCCCGATCTCGCATTCGATCTGCAGCCGCTTGGCGGTGTCGGCCAGATCCAGGCCGTACAGGCAAATCTGCGTAATCGTGCTTCGATCGATCGTGCGGTTGCCGGTTGCGATCATGTGATCAACCTTGTGGGGCTGCTGTTCGAAGGCGGCAAGCAGAAGTTCAGCGCGGTACACGATTTCGGTGCCCGCGCGGTCGCGGAAGCCGCCCGTGCGGCAGGCGTCCCCCTTACCCACATGTCGGCGATTGGCGCTGACCCTCGTTCTCATTCCGCCTATGCCAGCACCAAGGGCCGTGCCGAGGCAGCCATCCACGATACGCTTCCGGATGCCATTATCATTCGCCCGTCCATCGTCTTCGGGCCTGAGGACAATTTCTTCAACAAATTTGCCGGCATGGCGCGCATTTCGCCCTTCCTGCCGCTGATCGGCGGTGGCCACACCAGGTTCCAGCCGGTCTATGTCGGCGATGTTGCCGAAGTCTTTGCGCGTTCGGTCGATGGCACCTTGCAGCCAGGCAAAGTCTATGAACTTGGCGGCGGTGAAGTCCTGACGTTCAGGAAGTGCCTCGAAGAAATGCTGCGTGTCATTGGCCGCAAGCGTATGTTCGTATCAATACCGTTCTGGATCGCCAGAATTCAGGGCTCTATCCTTGGCTATCTGCCAAAGCCACCGCTGACACGCGATCAAGTCGTGCTCCTGCAGCATGACAACGTGGTTTCCAACGCTGCTATGGAAGAAGGGCGCACCCTCGAAGGGCTTGGCATCCGGCCGCAGACGATCGAGACGATCCTGCCGTCATATCTCTGGCGTTTCCGGAGCCACGGACAGTATTCCAGCCAGACACCCGCCTGACGGTCTAGCGCATGAGGATCAGCGCGACCAATCCGAGCGTCCCGACGACCAGCCGCCACCATGCGAACAATGCAAAACCGTGGCGCGAGACATAGTCCAGCAGATAGCGGACGACAAATACGCCCGCGATGAAGGCTGCTATGAATCCCACAACGATCAGCGACGCATCGTTGAAGGTCAGTATGTGGCGGTTCTTGAAGAGGTCGTAGGCGAAGGCGCCGGCCATCGTCGGCATCGCCAGGAAGAATGAAAACTCGGCTGCCGAGCGCTTGTCCGTTCCGAGCAGCAGGGCTCCAACGATTGTCGCCCCGGAACGCGACGTACCGGGAATCATGGCAAAACACTGGATCAAGCCGATCTTGAAGCAGAGACCCAACGGATAATCCATGACATTGGTATAGCGCGGCTTCAGTTCGACCCGGTCGACCCAGAGCAGGATCAGCCCGCCGATGATGAGCATCACGCAGATCAGCATGGGCGATTCAAACAGCACGGTCTTGATGACGTCATGGGCGAGCGCCCCGACGACTGCTGCCGGGAGGAAGGCGATAAGCACGCCAGCGACGAAACGGCGGGCTTTCGGATCGGTTGGGAGATCGCGCGCAATCTTCACGAGACGGCCGAAATAGACGCTCAGGATCGCCAGAATCGCGCCGAGCTGTATCAACACCTCGAATGTCTTGCCGTTCGATTCGAAGCCGAGGAAATGACCCGCGAGCAACAGATGCCCCGTCGAGGACACCGGCAGGAATTCGGTTATTCCTTCCAGCAAGCCAAGAAAGGCCGCTTCGACAATCGTCTGTGTTTCCATAATTACCGCTTTCTTGATGGGTGCCGGCTGGGAGATAAACCGGCTGTTGGTGAAATCCTGTTTACTTGTCTCGTGCTAAGGTTGCGCCTATAGGTTTGGCGCAGGTCCGACGCGGCTGTCGCGAGACGACGGTGCGGATAAAATACCAGTTTGAAAGATTTACCAATCTGCCATGTTGACGCTCTTCCATCATCCTATGTCCACCGGCTCGCGCTACACCCGGCTTATCCTCAATGAATATGACATTGAAGTGGAGCTGATCGAAGAAAACAGCTGGGCACGGCGCAAGGAGTTTCTGGCGCTCAACCCGGCGGGAACCCTGCCCGTGCTCCTGGCGGAAGGCGATGTTCCGGTTTCAGGGGCTTCCGTGATCGCCGAATATATCGATGAAACACGCGGCGCACTCAAGCGCAGCCGCCGGTTGTTTCCTGAAGATTCGCTCAACCGTGCCGAAGTACGGCGGCTGGTCGACTGGTTCCTTACAAAGCTGGAAAATGAGGTGACCCGGCACATGGCGCGTGAACGCATCTTCAAATTGCACATGACCGCCGAACAGGGTGGCGGAGCGCCGGATTCGGGCGCTATTCGTGCTGCCCGTACCAATATTACCCAGCACATGAAATATATCGACTGGCTGACGGCCACGCGCAACTGGCTGGCCGGACCGGCCCCGAGCTATGCGGACATGTCGGCCGCCGCTTCGATCTCGATTCTCGACTATCTTGGCGAAATCAAATGGGGCGATTATAAAGCGGCGCGCGACTGGTATACGCGGATGAAATCGCGTCCGTCGTTCCGGCCATTGCTGTCGGATCGGGTGCGCGGCTTGCCACCTTCATCGCATTATGGCGATCTGGATTTTTGAACTTGGTGTGGGTGCGTGGTTCGACAAGCTCACCATGAGGGAACTTGGTTGATTGCAAGATAGTTCGGAAACGTCAGCGTTTCTTGGCTCCTTGCAAAAATATCAACTTCCCTCATGGTGAGAATCCTGAGCCCGTCGAAGGGCGAACCACGCATAGGGCCAGTGCGAGATGATTTTGCACTCCGAAACATACAAACCCTCGCAAGCGCAACGCCTCAAGCAGTTCATCCTTGAGGAATCGCGTGCGGCCGGCTTCGATCTGGTCGCCATCACCAGGCCGGATGCCATCCCGTTCGCCGAAGAGCGCTTGCGCCAATATCTGGCGCTCGGACGCCATGCCAGCATGGACTGGATGCAGGAAACGGAAGAGCGCCGCGCCAGTCCGCAAAACCTGTGGCCGGAGGTGCGCTCGATCATCGTGCTTGCCATGAATTACGGACCGGACGGCAATCCTATGGCAATCCTCCAGCACAAGGACAAGGCCGCGATTTCCGTCTATGCACAGAACCGCGATTATCACGACATCATCAAAGGCAAGCTCAAGGGCGTCGCCAGCCGTTTCGCCTCCCGTGCCGCGGACGAAGACCTGAAAGTCTTCGTCGATACCGCACCGGTTATGGAAAAGCCGCTGGCCGAAGCCGCCGGCCTCGGCTGGCAGGGCAAGCACACCAATCTCGTCAGCCGCAGTCATGGCTCGTGGCTGTTTCTCGGTACGATCTTCACCACGGCGGAATTGCCGCCTGATGAACGAGAGGCAGATCATTGCGGCTCGTGTCACGCTTGCCTCGACGTGTGCCCGACCAACGCATTCCCCGCGCCTTACCAACTCGATGCGGGGCGCTGCATCTCTTATCTCACCATCGAGCACAAGGAACCCATCCCGCTCGAATTCCGCAAGGCGATGGGCAACCGCATCTATGGCTGCGACGATTGTCTCGCCGTCTGTCCGTGGAACAAATTTGCCGAGACCGCGCGTGAGACCAAGCTTCAGGCGCGCGAAGACCTGAAATCGCCGTCGCTCGCGTCGCTTCTGATGCTGGACGACGCGGCGTTCCGCACAATGTTCTCGGGGTCACCGATCAAGCGCATCGGCCGGGACCGTTTTATACGCAATGTGCTTATCGCCAGCGGCAATTCCGGCGACCCTGGCCTGATCGAAACCGTCAAGACACATCTCGCCGACCCCTCGCCCCTTGTGCGCGGCGCCGCCGTATGGGCGTTAAGTGAATTGATGGACGAAGACGGGTTCGCGGCCCTGCGCATGCACGGAGCCGCGAAGGAAAATGATGCGAGCGTCTTGACCGAGTGGCACAAAGCCGCGAAAAATCAATAATGAATATTTTTCTCTTCGGTGCCGGATACTCGGCGCGAGCCTTTGCCAAAGTCATCGATGGTCAAGCGGATTTCATCGGCGGGACGACGCGCGATAGCGCCAAATTTTCAGACCTCAAGAAGGATGGCATCACGCCGTTCCTCTTTCATGGTACCCACGCCTCGCAGGAGATCGTCGATGTACTCGCCGGTGTCACGCACCTCGTCATCTCGACGTCACCCGGGCAGAGCGGCGATCCGGTGCTGGCGCAGTTTGGCAATACCATTCGGCACGCCATGCCCAAGCTGCAATGGATCGGCTATCTTTCCACCGTCGGCGTCTACGGCAATCATGGCGGTGCATGGGTCGACGAGAGTACACCATGTCATCCGCTCTCGGCCCGCTCCACCGAACGTGTCGCTGCCGAGCAGGGCTGGCAGCAACTGGCGGATGAGCGCGGTGTTCCGCTCGCCATCTTGAGGCTTGCCGGCATTTATGGGCCGGGGCGCAACGCTTTCGTCAATCTCGCCAACGGCAGCGCGCGCCGGCTGAACAAGAGCGGGCAGGTGTTCAACCGTATCCATGTCGATGATATTGCCGGTGCTCTGGTTTTTCTCAGCCTGCGCAATGAGGCCGGCATTTTCAACATAACCGATGACGAACCGGCACCGCCGCAGGATGTCGTCGCCTATGCGGCGGAACTGATGGGCCTCGAACCCCCGGAAGAGGCCGATTTCGATACAGCGCCGCTGACGCCAATGGCACGATCGTTCTACGGCGAGAACAAACGCGTTTCCAATAAACGCATCAAAGCGCTCGGCTTTTCCTTCCGCTATCCCGACTACGGCACCGCCTTTGCGACCATGTGGCGGGATGGAAGCTGGAAATAGCGCTGCTTGCGTAGAGACCGTTTTGAGAATTCAGCCTGACGAGGCAGCCGGTACGGTTTTCGAGAACCGGAGCGCAGTGGACTTTTGGGTCCATGAGCACCCGGAAGCGCAGAAAATCGCATTGGATGCCCGTCAGGGTGGATTGGCAAAGGTCTCTAGAACCGCGTTATCACATTGATACCCAGTCCCTCGAACCGGTCCATCGCCATGAGCGCTGCGGGTGCATCATCCAGCGCGATCTCCTTGCCGATCAGCTTTTGCGGCTGCAACTTACCCGTTTCAAGCATGTCCATCAGCGCCTTGTAGCGGAAAGCCTGCATGCCATGGCTGCCATAGATCTCGAGCTCATGGGCGATGACCTTGTCCATCGGGATCGGCGGATGCGCGTGGTCGCCAAGCATCAGTCCCACCTGCACATGCCGACCGCGGCGGCGCAGGTTGGCGATAGAGTTGAAACATGTCGATGGATGGCCTAGCGCATCGATGGAGACATGCGCGCCGCCCTTGGTGATTTCCCGCACCGCACCGATCACATCCTGCGTCTCGCAGCCATTTATTGTCGCGACAGCGCCAAGCTCGCGGGCGAAGGCAAGCTTCTCTTCGGTCAGGTCAATGGCGACGACATTGGCACCCATCGCCGTTGCGATCATGATCGCCGAAAGGCCAACGCCGCCGCAGCCATGCACCGCCACCCATTCACCCGGCTTGACCTTTGCCTGATCGACGATGGCGCGAAACGAGGTCACGAAGCGACAGCCGAGGCTTGCCGCCGTGGCAAAATCCAGCGTTTCAGGCAGAGCCACGAGATTGGTATCGGCGAAATCCACCGCCACATATTCCGCAAAGGACCCCCAAGCGGTAAAACCCGGCTGAAACTGGTTTTCGCACACCTGATGGTTGCCGGAATTGCACTCGAAACAATGGCCGCAGCCGCCAACGAATGGCACGGTGACGCGCCGGCCAATCTTCCACTGCGTTACGTGTTTGCCGACGGCCTGAACGGTCCCGGCCAGTTCGTGTCCCGGCACATGCGGCAGGACGATATCGGCATCGTGCCCCATCCAGCCATGCCAGTCGCTGCGGCAGAGGCCCGTCGCCTCTACCTTGATGACCACACCCGTTGCAGCGGGTGCTGGATCCGCAACACTCTGCACGCGCGGCGTCTGGCCGAATTGCTCGAAAATGACTGCTTTCATGGCGATGTTCCGTTCGAATCAAAGTGAGGTAAGCATTGCTATATTGCGACTTTCTCGCGAATCTGGCCATCATAAAGCCCCGATCCGAAGCGTAAATTTGCCAAGGTCACTTGTGGGGACAGCGATCATGAAATCGAAAACCCTGTTGCGTCTTGCCCTCGGCGCACTCATTTCGTTCACCGGCACCATCGATGCCATTGCCGTGGATGGTCCAGCCAAGCAATTGTTCGGGGCACAGAGCCTCCCGACGGTCAGTGCACCTCAATCGGCGGGTTTTTACTCCAAGGGCTGTCTTGCAGGCGGTGTCGCGTTGCCCGTGGATGGACCGGCCTGGCAAGTGATGCGCCTGTCACGCAACCGCCGCTGGGGACACCCGCGCATGATCGCCCTTCTGGAAAAGCTGGCGCGCGATGCCGCCGCGAAGGATGGCTGGCCGGGTCTGCTCGTGGGCGACATATCGCAGCCCCGCGGTGGCCCGATGCTGACGGGACATGCCTCGCATCAGGTGGGGCTGGACGCCGATATCTGGCTGACGCCGATGCCGAAACAGCGCTTTACCGACGATCAGCGTGAGAATGTGGCAGCGACATCCATGCTCAAGGGCGACACACTTTATGTCGATCCGGACAGATGGACCCAGTCACGAACGGCGCTCCTGAAACGCGCTGCCAGCTACCCCGAAGTGGAGCGCATTTTCGTTCACCCCGGTATCAAGAAGAAGCTGTGCGACAGTGTTCAGGGCGATCGCAGCTGGATGGCGAAAATCCGGCCCTACTGGGGGCATTACTACCATTTCCACGTGCGTATTAAATGCCAGCCAGGATCGCCCAATTGCAAGCCGCAGGAGCCGATAGGTACCGATGACGGTTGTGGCAAGTCGCTTGCGTGGTGGTTTACGGACGAGCCGTGGAAAAAGGCACCCGAACCTGTCAAACCCAAGAAGCCGAAAGTGACAATGCTCTCCGAACTGCCCAAGGCTTGCGCGATGATCCTCAACGCACCCGGGCCGAAATCGGTTGATGAAGTGACCTACGGCGCAGGTGCGAAAGTTGCGCAGCCGGCTGCGGCGGGAACTCCGGCAACGGCCTATGCCCCGGAAGCGGGCGATCTGCCGGAAGACGTGCCGGTTCGAGGCCAATAACCAACAAGGAAGGCGAAATTTGCCGCGTTGGGATTTTCTTTTGTTGGAGATTGTGTCCAATATCGCCTTTTACGAGGAGATATTATGAGAGATATTTATTCCATTCCAACGGTTCGCTGGCCTGATTGTCTGGCTCAGGTTAGCTCGGCGTGCAATACGTGACTGCCAGTGAGATCGAACGGATCAAACTTCGAGCTAACTTTATCAACGGACTGGCAATCGGAGTAGTCCTGATCGGCGTATTCACGCCAATCACGCGCGCCGCATACGATCCGGCGATGAAGGGCGATGTGTTTCTGTTCATGGCGCTGTCGGCTGGGGTTTGCCTTGTGCTTGGGTTGTCCTATGCAACACGCCATCTAAGTGAGATGCTATAGTGACCATATACAACTATCTATCTTTACTGGTCCCGATCGTTGGCGTGGCTGCTGTGCTTGCGGCTCTGCACCTGCAGAAGCACTGATTGCGATCGCGTAGATAATTCAACTTCGAACTACCTCCGGCCTTTTCATGCGGTCATGAATTGAGTATAGGGTTTCAATCGATTTAGGGTTGGACCCGATACAGAGTTTTCATGACACAGCCATTTCGCCTCGCGCTGATAGCGCATGACCAGAAAAAGGACGACATGGTGGATTTTGCTCGCACCTATGAGAGGTTGCTTGCACCTTGCACGATCGTTGCCACGGGTACGACGGGCGGGCTCGTCCAGGATGCTTGCCCTTCGCTGACCATTGCGCGAGTCAAGAGCGGACCGCTTGGCGGCGACCAGCAGATCGGCGCACTGATTGCCGAGGGGAAGATCGACGGATTGATTTTCTTTGTCGACCCGCTGTCTCCTATGCCGCATGATGTCGATGTCAAGGCGTTGATGCGACTCGCAAGCGTCTACGACATTCCGATGGCCTTGAACCGGGCGACTGCCGAGGTTCTGGTGCAAAAGCGAGGTCTGCTGCGCGATGACGCGGCTGAAAATACTCTCACCGCGCCGCGGGCTCTTAACGACACGCAAGGTCGCAGTAACACGTAAAAACAGGGAAGCGATAATGGTTACACAGGCAGATACCGACCACATCATGAAATTTCCGATCCTGGTTGGTGACATCGGTGGTACCAATGCGCGATTTGCCATTCTGGTCGACGCTTATGCGGACCCGAAGGAATTTCCGGTTCTCCAGACCGCCGATTATCCGACCATCGACGAGGCGATCCAGAACGCCATTCTCGACCACACCTCGATCCAGCCGCGTTCAGCGGTCCTCGCCATCGCCGGACCGGTGGAAGGCGACGAAATCGATCTCACGAATTGCGCGTGGGTGGTCAAGCCGCACCAGATGATGGAGACGCTCGGCCTGCGCGATATCACCGTGCTCAACGATTTCGAAGCGCAGGCGCTCGCCGTCGTATCGCTTGAACCCAAGCATCTGGAAAAACTTGGCGGCGGCGCAGGCGATCCGCATGGCAGCCGCGCCGTGCTCGGACCCGGCACCGGCCTTGGCGTCGCCGGCATGGTCCGCGCACGCTCGAGCTGGGTTCCGGTTCCGGGAGAAGGCGGCCACGTCGATATGGGGCCGCGCACGCCACGCGATCTCGAAATCTTTCCGCATATCGAGCATATCGAGGGGCGCATCTCGGGCGAACAGTTGCTCTGCGGCCGTGGTCTGCAGAATATCTATCGCGCGATCTGCAAGGTTAGCGGCACAGAAGCACCGCTGCAAACGCCTGCCGATATCACTTCGGCCGGCCTTTCCGGAGAATCCGCCGAGGCCAGGGAGACATTGGCGTTGTTCGTGACCTATCTCGGCCGGCTTGCCGGTGATTTCGCCCTGACATTCATGGCTCGCGGCGGCGTTTACCTCGCCGGCGGCATCGTCCAGAAGATCATCGAGCCGTTGAAGGATCCGGCGTTCCGCCAGGCCTTCGAAGACAAGGCGCCGCATGGCGATATCCTGCGTGAGACGCCGGTTTATGTCATTACCCATCCGCTCGCGGCGCTCAGCGGCCTTTCGGCATTCGCGCGTACACCGACCCGCTTTGGTGTTTCTATTGAGGGACGGCGCTGGCGGCGCGATTAAATCCTCGGTCGGCACAAGAGCAACACTCGTCCAATCCCTGCGAAACCGCGGCCAAAACCGATAGGCAAGCCGGTTCAATAACGCTATAGGGACGTAGAGCCGTTTGGAAAGTCGCTGCGGCGACGCAGTAGAGTGTCGAAACAGGCTCTGAATAGCTGCGAGAGTAATGCTTTTGCCGGATTTTTCAGTACCAGCGAGTTGCCGCCAGTAATGAGCGAACAGACCAGGAAAAAGAAGATCGATCCGTCCGAGGCGAAGCGCGTCATCGGCCGGGTTCTTGGCGAAAATGTCCGCGATCACCGGTCTTCCTATGCCATTGCCATCGTCGCCATGCTTGCGGTTGCCTGCACGACGGCTTTCGTCGCCTATATCTTCAAGGACGTGATCAACAAGATCTATTACGAACGCCGCGAAGACCTCATACTCCCAATAAGTCTCGGCATTCTTGGTGCTTTCGTCATTCGTGGCATCGCAACTTACGTCCAGTCCGTGACCATGGCGAGAATCGGCAACAACATCGTCGCGCGTTATCAAGCCCGTGTCTTCGATCACCTGATGAAGCTCGGCCTCGACTTCTACCATGACACCCGTTCTGGCCAGCTTGCCGCCCGCATCAACCAGAACGTCGGCGGCGTGCGCGAGCTTTTGGATATCGTCGTCACGACCATTGCCAAGGACGTACCCACGCTGATCGCCCTCATCGTGAGCATGGTTCTGCTCGATCCATTCCTGTCGCTGATCGCCCTGCTCGTCGGGCCGCCGCTGATACTAGTCGTCCGCTATCTGGCGAGGCGCCTGCGCAGCATCCATCGCGAATCCGTGACGCTGAACTCGCATTTGCTCGGGGCCATGCAGGAAGCGACGCAGGGCATCGCCATCGTCAAGGCCTTCACCATGGAAGACCAGCTGCGCATCAAGATCAGCGCGCTGATCAAGCGGGCTGAGGAGCGCGCCAACAAGATCGCACGCGTTTCGGAACGTATGACGCCGATCACCGAACTCATCGCCGGCATCGCCATCGCCTCGATGATCATCTACACGGGCTACCGCGCTGTCTATAATGCCGAGCCACCCGGCGCCATGTTCGGCTTCATGACGGCGGTGCTCCTCGCCTATGATCCCGTGCGTCGTCTGGCGCGGGTCCAGGTCGGGCTCGAGCGTTCGCTGGTCAATGCGCGCATGATTTACGAGATCCTCGATATCGAGCCGCGCCAGGCGGACAGCATCGGCGCCGTGCCGATCACCGTGCAGAGCGGCGAGGTGCAATTCGACAATGTGACCTTCAGCTACGGCAATGGCGTGCCAGTGCTGCACGGCATCAGCTTCACGGCGGAAGCCGGCAAGACCACCGCCATTATCGGCGCTTCCGGCGCCGGCAAATCGACGCTGATCGGCCTCGTCCAACGCTTCTACGATATCAATGGCGGCCGTATCCTCGTCGATGGACAGGATATCGCCTATGTCAGCAAGCGCTCGCTGCGCCAGCAGATTGCCTATGTCTCGCAGCAGCCCTATCTCTTTGAAGGAACGATCGCCGACAATATCCGCTATGGCCGGCCGGATGCCACCGATGAGGACATCATCGAGGCGGCGAAGCTCGCCAACGCCGATGAGTTCATCCGCCAGCAGCCGCAAAGCTATGGCACGGAAGTCGGCGAGAACGGCGTGACGCTTTCCGGCGGCCAGCGCCAGCGGCTTTCCATCGCCCGCGCCATCGTCCGCAATGCGTCCATCCTCCTTCTCGACGAGGCGACGTCCGCACTCGACAATGAATCGGAAAAGCGCGTGCAGCAGGCACTGGAACACGTCATGCAAGGGCGTACCACCATCGTCATCGCCCACCGCCTGTCGACCATCGTCAACGCCGACCATATCGTCGTCATGGAGGCTGGGCGCGTCGTGGAGGAAGGCGTGCACGAGACGTTGCTCGCCCGTCCCAACGGGGTTTATGCCCGCTTCTACCAGTTGCAGGGCAAAGAAGAGTCGCCCATCATCGATGACAGCGAAGAAGTATCCCATCGCATAGCGAGACCAGCCGAATGAGCAGAGCGGAACAGCCCACGACGCCAATGAAACTCGCCGTTGTCGGCGCGGCGGGGCGCATGGGCCAGACGCTGATCCGCGTCATTCACGCAACCCCCGGCGCGATACTTGCCGGAGCCATTGAACGGCCCGGCTCACCCCACATCGGCGGTGATGCGGGCGAACTTGCTGGCGTCGGCAATCTTGGCGTCTCGATCACGGATGACGCGGCAGCAGCGTTTGCCGGCGTCGAGGGCGTGCTCGATTTCACTACGCCTGCCGCGACCGTTCTCTTTTCCGGGCTGGCCGCACAGGCACGTATCGTCCACGTCATTGGCACGACCGGCTGCACAAGCGAAGACGAGGCAAAGATTGCCGCAGCCGCCCGTCATGCGGTCGTCATCAAATCCGGCAATATGAGCCTTGGCGTCAATCTGCTCGCCGTCCTCGTCAAACAGGCGGCGCGTGCGCTCGGCGCTGATGATTTCGATATCGAGATTCTGGAAATGCACCACAAGCACAAGGTCGACGCGCCATCCGGCACCGCATTGCTGCTGGGCGAAGCCGCCGCCGAAGGGCGCGACATCGGGCTCGGCCAGCACAGCGTGCGGGTGCGCGACGGCCACACCGGTGCGCGCGAGAGTGGGACGATCGGTTTTGCCGCATTGCGCGGCGGCTCCGTCGTTGGCGACCATTCCGTCATCCTTGCCGGTCAGGGCGAGCGCATCACGCTCTCGCACCATGCGGAAGACCGCACGATATTCGCGCGCGGTGCCGTCAAGGCGGCACTTTGGGGCAAAGGCCGCAAACCCGGCCTTTATGCCATGTCCGACGTCCTCGGTCTCAATTCATAAGTCTGTCAAACAGGAGTACTGCAATGTCCGGAACCCTCGTCCTTGTCCGCCATGGCCAGAGCGAATGGAATTTGAAGAACCTCTTCACCGGCTGGCGCGACCCCGCGCTTACCGAGCTCGGCCATGAGGAAGCCAAGGATGCCGGCCAGCGGCTGAAGGCCATGGGATTGCATTTCGACATCGCCTTTACATCGGTGCTCTCGCGCGCCGAGGCGACCCTCGACCACATTCTCGAGGAGGTTGGCCAGACCGGCCTCGAAACGATCCGCCACCAGGCCTTGAACGAACGCGACTATGGCGACCTGTCCGGCCTCAACAAGGATGATGCCCGCGTTAAGTGGGGCGAAGAGCAGGTGCATGTCTGGCGCCGGTCCTATGACGTTCCGCCGCCCGGCGGTGAAAGCTTGCGCGATACCGGCGCGCGCGTCTGGCCCTATTACATGCACGACATGCAGCCGCATGTGCTGCGCGGCGAAAACGTATTGGTGGTCGCGCATGGCAATTCGCTGCGCTCGCTGGTCATGGCTCTGGACGGCCTGACGGGCGAGGAGATCGTCGCACAGGAAATCGCGACCGGCGTTCCGATCATCTACAAGCTCAACGCAGATTCGACGGTCGCTTCCAAGGAAGTTCTCGAAGGCTGACCATGGTCTGTTGAGATTCATGTCAGGGCGAGGCGAAAACGGTGGTTTTCGAGCACCGGAGCGCAGCGTACTTTAGGGTACGTGAGCACCGGAGCGCAGAAAAACGCCGTTTGCAGGCCGCCATGGTATGAAGCCGACGATCGCTGACGAATTCCCCGGCAAATGGATTGACAGACTCTGAAGCGCCCCTTACATGGAACCCCGCTGCCCAGATGGCGGAATTGGTAGACGCGCACGGTTCAGGTCCGTGTGCCGCAAGGCGTGGAGGTTCGAGTCCTCTTCTGGGCACCAAATTCCCGTTTCATACCGTCAATACGGTATTGAAGTCAGACAAAAGCCCGGGTTTTCCGGGCTTTTTGTTTTTTAGTTCCCTTGGAGCGCCCCCGAACCTGCCCGAGTGAAATCATTGGCACTTACGGCAAAGCAGCGACAATCAGGAAGGCTGCAACTATTGCCACGACGTCTTCGATGATCGCGGCCGGTCGGTCCTGACCAAAGCTACTGGCAAGGCGCCCTCGGATTTCGGCGCCCGCCAGAGTGCCGATCACTGCGCCGATCGCGCCCGCGGCAACGCCGCCCAAAGCCCAACCGCCACTGATTCCAACCGCCGCGCCACATAAGGCGCCCATGACAATACGTGCACCAAACTGCACCGGGACCTTTCGGCTTGGCGTGGACGGCAGTTGGTCGGTGACCAACTCCACGATGGCCAAGGCGGTAAATATCCAGGGTGTGAATGCATACCCGAGGAATGCGAGCCAACTGTCACCGAGATGCAGCCAACCGAGGTGAGCAGCCCAGCTGATAGCCGCCGGGGCCGTCATTGCACGCAAACCAGCTACAATCCCGATCAGAAGTGCCAAGAGCAAGATCATCATGTTCCTTTGTCCAATCCGATAGGCGGGTCCGTTTTCAATGTGAATATGACACGAACAAAGTTTGGTGCAACTCCAGCGCGCCACAGCGTTCCGCATGCAACCGCGCTTGGGTGGCTTGCGCCCCCCTATAAACACAGCCTATCCGGTCCGTGGAGCGGACACATTATCCCTCCGCATATCTCTTCTACGATGGCATCAAGCACAAGCCCGACACCACCTTCGGTAGCGTCAAGGCCGATGTGCTTGCCGACAAGACCCCACATTTTCACCGTGGCAACTTCTGCAGCATCATTCGCGGCTCGGCATGGAAAGCATAAGCGAGATCATGCCCAGGGTCTTTTTTGTGTGCGCTTCAATGACTATCTAAGGGTCAAATCGAAGCACATACAAAGGAGCCCTGGCGATGTCCCGGCTAGACACGACCGTTCGCGTGTTCATTGTCGAAGGACGGTTGACGATAACGGCAATCAAATATCCATGCGCCAAGGACGCCTTGCACGCGGTACACAAACATCCGGTCCTGCAAGTGGAGGTCGAGGGTGAAGACATAATGCTGCCGGAGGAGTTTATGACCTATTGCGCTGATCGTGGCCTGAAAAATTAACACTCGTATGGTTGGGTGAGCGTGTCCGCTCGCAAAAGTTACCAATAATTATGCAGAAGGCGGTTAAGTTGCCTTTCAGCAATAATAACAATGCATTTCTGGCAGAGACGCGATGAGTCCCAACCAACCTGCAGAAGCGCTTGCGCTGCCCTTGCAGCATCTGATCGCCGCCGACCAGCTGATGGCCGTGCGCCGCAGCATGCTCATTTCCGTTCCCGTGAGTATCGTCCTCGGGCTGATCAGCCTGCTCGTCGCTCTTCACTACGGACAAGGACTGGCCGGTTTGTTGTGGTTTCTCGCTTCGAGCCTCGTGAATGTGGTCCGGATGCTTCTGTGCCGTTCTCCGGTGCGGCTGGTTGATCCCGGTGCCCCCGTGAAGCCAAACAATCTAGACCCCGCCTCGGTAAGACAACATCTTTTCCTGCAGTCGCTCGTGGCTGCGGCCTCAGGTGTGGTATGGGCTTTCATCGCAATTCTGTGCGACGGTTATACCGCCCCGCAATCGGTATTCTACCTGGTCGTCCTGTGCGGGATTACCGCGGGCGCAATTACCGCCGGCTTTGCCTATGCGCTGATGCCAATCTGTTACATTGTACCGGTTCTACTGTCGGTTGCCGGATGCCTCGTCTATGCCGGTGGCTTTGACCGGTATTGTCTGGCAGCAACGACGATAATTTACCTCGCCGCGCTCATACGCGGCGCACGGGAAAGCGAAGCATTGTTCCGTCAGTCCAGCAGGCTGAAGAACGAGGCCACCGCAATGGCAATTTCTCTGGAAGCGGCCAGGGATCAGGCGACGCAAGCCGCTGCCAAAATGGGACATCGCGCCGCCCACGACGAATTGACGGGTCTTCTCAACCGCAGCGGGTTCATGCAGGAAGTTGCATCTTTGCCCTCTGCCAGCACAACCGGATTCGCGCTCATGCTGCTCGATCTGGATGGTTTCAAGTCGATCAATGACGCATTCGGTCACAAAGCGGGCGACAGGGTGCTCGTGGAAGTCGGCAGGAGGCTTCGTCAGAGTCTGAGTAACGACGTACTTGTGGCACGTCTGGGTGGAGATGAATTTGCCGTTCTGCTCGACACCGCGTGTCGTGACGAGACGCCGTCAATACTCGCCACCAAGTTGATCGCCGCAATATCCATTCCGTTCGCCACCTTCGATGCCGGCCGTATCGGCGTCAGCATCGGCGTTTGTGTATCCAGAGAACGTGACGTCGACGAGATGCTGGTCCGTGCGGATGCGGCGCTTTACAGGGCGAAGTCACAGGGCCGCAATCGGCATTATGTGTTCGACGACGATTTGCGCGATCACCTCGCGATGCGGCGCGATATAGAGCGCGACGTTGCCAAGGCATTGAGCAATGACGCATTGGAGGTCTGGTTTCAGCCAATTTTGGGAGATGGCGGGCGCAAGATTACCGATCTCGAAGCGCTCGTACGATGGAACCACCCGCGACACGGCTGGATTCCCCCGACGGATCTGGTAGCGGTGGCATCGTTTTCCGGACTTGCCGAACCGCTGTTCCGATACATATTGAAGGACGTCTGCGCCATGATGCAGACATTGCGCGCAATGAACCTCGGTCATTTGCGTGTGGCGATGAACATGTCCCCGCGCGAGATGTCTCAACTCGCCGTAGACGATTTGATCATCGCCAAACTGCGCAAACTCGATCTGCCGGCTTCCATGCTGGAGATCGAGATCACCGAAGACACGGCAAAGGACATCAGCTCGGTGCAAGGCAAACTGGCTGCCTTGGCCAAAGAAGGCGTGCGCATTGCCATCGATGATTTTGGCGTCGGCTATTCGTCAATGTCATCGCTTCGGCTATTGCATGTCGACCGGATCAAGATTGACCGTTCTTTCATCTTCGGCATCGCAGAGTCTGTGGATGATCGCAAAGTCGTGCAGTCCATTCTCGGCCTTGGCAAGTCACTCGGAATCGAGGTCGTGGCCGAAGGCGTCGAGACTGAAGCCGACCTGCGCATTCTGCGGCAACTCGGCTGCGTGAGCATGCAGGGTCATTATTTTGCAAAGCCTATGCCGCATCACGAAGCGATCGACTGGATCAACCAGTCCAGATCGCTCGTGCAGTAATGCGGTATCCCGCTAGTTCAACAGTGCCGGATCTGTCTCCACCTCGATCCGGTCCGCCACGCGCCGGATAAGCAGCGCCGGCTGTTTCTCGCCAACGGCAACCGGGATCGAGATCGAGTGTGATTGGCCCGGCTGCAGTATCGCAGAGAACCTTACCACGGCGTGATTTCCGGTCTCGGAACTGACGGCTGCGTTCTTCGTATCGACTGTTGTCACGACATGCCAGCCATCGCTTTGGCTGACCCAGTAGGTAACGGCGGACGTATCACTACCAAGGGTCGTAACGACGGCTTGCCCTTCTTTCACATTGCGATCTGGTTCGGTGGCCTGAACCGGCGATGTTGCTGCGATCATGCCATACAGGACGGCACTGCCAGCAATTTTCAAATATCCAGTCATTTCAGTCTCCTATATGTTGCAACGCTATGTGCATATGCACACTATCCGACACGCAATTTCGACCTCTGAGATATTCTAGGTACTGCGTGTCATCTCGAAAAAATCATGCCGCCATTGTGCGGCTCGTTCGGACCCTACCTGGGCCTCGAATTCGTCTTGAGCCTTTTGCCATAACGGTCTGGCCTCCCGGACCTTGCTCTGGCCCGGTTCTGTCAGTGACAGCACCAGCTTTCGCGGCTCGTCAAGCGCCGGTTCTGTTTTCAGCCAGCCATCACGTTGCATTGGTTTGATGGCCCGTACCAATGACGTCCTGTCCATGACCATTGCCTGCACCAGCTCGCTCATTGTCATACCCGGTCTCTCATTGAGCAACACCAATATCGAGAACTGGGTAGTCGTCACGTGCGCTGCCGCAAGATGCCGCTCATAAAGCCTCGTAATGTAACGAGCAGCACGCCGTGTCGCGAAACCATTGCACGCATCCATGGACGATGTTTCATTCATGAGGAGGGATATAACTGTGCATATGCACTTTGTCAAGGCCATCCTGATATTGGAGTCTGCTGCCTCTGCTTGGAACCAAACATGGTCCGGCGCATTTCGGGAGACCGAAACTTGTCAGATCCGGAGATCCGCCATGGCCGACACAATTGAAGCGACGGCTTCCGCCATCGTCGCCAGCGCTAATCTGGTGAAAATGATCAAGCAAAAATTCAATTACACTGTCGAGGATCTCGCCATTGCGTGCGGTCTGACCGTCGATGAACTCAATGGCATCGAGATGGGTCAGGATGCCGAGCCGGGGAAACTGCATCGCATTGCCCATTCCGTTGGCCTTCCGGGCGATATTGCCGGCGCTCCTCAGACTTGATCCGATTGTCGGAATGACGGCCTCCCATACGTCATTCTTTCAGGATCACCATCGGGAGAATTCGTCATGGATACCTTCATGCATATTCTGTCGCTGCTGCTCGTGGCCGTCGCGATGGGACTTTCATTGGCACATGCGCTGGAGTTTCCGGGGAAGAAGCGACTGAACAAGGATCAATACGGCATTGTCCAGCCGATCTATTACCCAGGCTTCACCTTTGGCGGCCTTGTCGGCGAGTTCGGCGGCATCGTGGCTCTCGCCATTCTTCTCTTGATCCTGCCCTATGGCACCACACGCTTCTGGTGGAGCGCCGCAGCGCTCGCATGCCTCGTCGTCGTCAATCTCATCTATTGGGCGTTCACCCACAGAGTGAACAATTTCTGGCTGAGGGATACCAAATTATCCGGCGCCGGAAACACCTTCTTTTCGAGTTTCGCTGGCAAAGGCGGCAAAGAGGACTGGAAGCAGTTGCGGAACATCTGGGAATATTCGCATGTCGCACGCGCTGTCTTTGCGATACTCAGCCTTGTCTCGATAGCCATCGCATTGACCGCGTCGTAAATCACGACCTAATCAGAATTATCCGAATACGACCCGTCATCGTCCTGAACGGTAGGACGGTCATCGAGGTCGGATTGATAAGCGAGAAGAACAATAGCGAAGATTCCCAGGACTATGGTTAGGTCGTGCATGTGACTATTCTCCTTGGGCGGAAACAGCACCCTCGGCGCGAAGGTTGAAAGCGAGGTTGTGCTCAGTTTAGGTCTGTTTTTGATCAAAAGGAGGCTTGAGGACGACGATTCCGCGAAGTTTGATCACACTGCATTTACCAGAGCCTTTCATGACCAAATAGCGTCTGTTCTGCGGGAGGGAGATCGTCACAAGGTCAAGGGATTTGCCGGCGCCGATGTCTTTCCGTCGGACGGTGCCGAAGCTTGATGGCTTTGGCCCGAATCCACCCGAAAGGACGTTTCCATTCAGACATGAAAAAGCTATCCCATTGCCTTCGCACGCACAGGCATCCCCGATATGACAACCTTCGATGCGGGATCATCGATCTTTCTCTGTGCCAATTTTGCGATGATCGCATCGCGGATCGGCCCGGCATAGGCTGTCGGACCAATGATCACGCGGTCGATGAGCTCGGGCAGTTCTATACCCATCACATTGTCGGCGGGGTTGTTTTTCAGCGGCATCCGGTAGACCGTCTGCGGGACTCCATCGATGACGTCATGGTGTTCGATCAGCTGGGGTGATGGCCAGAGTAGGGGATTGGTCAATACACGCCACTCGCGCTCGTCGCCCAGAGCCGGATGTTTGGAGCATGTCGCCGCGAAGACCAGCATCAGGAACAGCATCTCGATCAGTGCGGGCTTCGGTAATTTCGACAGGAAATCCTTATTGGCGGACACGCGCTGGGCGACGACCTTGAACTCGTTGTCGAGCTGGTGCCGCGTCCAGTACGCCACCGGGCTCGAATAGGCTTTAAGAGCTTCCGTCACCTGCATGAAAGGCGCGACCTTGACGACGACGGCGATCCCCGTTTCGCCCTGTTCGTAGGCCCGCCACAGCGATAGCCGGCCGGTGTCATTTTCAGCGGGATCATGTTCGGCGACCGACAGGACATAGGATTGAGTGCGCAAGCTCGGCAACGCCTGGTAGTATTTCTTGATTGCCTCACCCCAAACCCCCGGACTGCTGGCTTCGAGCGCTTTCGCCAGGGGCTCGCTGCTTTCCCCGTCATTGTTCCACTGGTGCAGCTGCATGACCCCTTGTTCCACATCGCGATAGTCGTTCATGCATCGCGTGTTTCGGAACCGTATTTCCTCCTGATCGAGAATGCGAAACAGATTTTCAGCCGTGGTATAATGGACGAAGCGGGAATGTCCCTTGATGGCCAGACGCCTGTCAAAAGTGGTTGGCATGAAGACGCTGAGCATCTTGACTACGTTAGGGTCCCAGTCTTCCAAATTATTCCTCAAATGCTTGAACCGTGCCGATATGCGAATCTGCACGGTTCATAGTGTTCTGATGCGGGGTTTCAGTCCCCCAGAATAAGACCGACCGCGGGCATTGTACACTGCTGTCGAGGTAGGCCCCCGCAATAATACAACTCCTCAGAGACAATATTGAAACTCGGTGCGGCGAGGCATGTGGCGCGGTTTTTGGGGTCGCCCTTGCGACGAGCGCAGCGTACTTTAAGGTACGTGAGCACCGGAAGCGCAGAAAAATCGCGTCAGATGACCGTTGCAGTAGAGTTTCAAATCGATCCTCACATCACGAAGTCATGCACCGACAGTCCATCCTCGACATGCCCCGAGACCTCGGCGATCAGGTCGGCGATACCATCGCCATCCGTGTCGCCTTCGACCAGCCAATGGTCGATGGCCGTGCCGCCCGAGTGGTCCTGTGGAGCCTGGAAAACCCGCAATTCGCCGGCGACACCGGAGAAGTCGCTCTCGCCGATGAAATGGAAATCCTGATTGCCCGAGGTGCTCGTGTCGGCATCGACCCGGCTGAGATCGATCCTGTCGCCTTCGCCGGCGTTGAAATCGACGATCGAGGTCACGGTGCTGTGTCCGCCCTGGGTCTGGAAACCGGTTTCGACCTGACCGAAGATGAACGTGTCTGCGCCGGTCCCGCCGGCAAGGATATCGGATCCCGGGCCGCCAATGAGTTGATCATCCCCGGCACCACCGTTCAGCGTGTCGTTGCCGGTGCTGCCATCGAGCGTATCGTTGTTGTCTCCGCCGCGCAGGAAATCATCGCCGGAACCACCAAGGAGATGATCAGCGCCCGCGCCGCCATCCAGCCAGTCTGTGCCTGAACCGCCAACAAGCGTGTCATCGCCAGCCCCGCCGTTCAGCCGGTCCTCGCCCATGCCGCCATCGAGCGTGTCATTGCCATCACCGCCGTAGAGCCAGTCCTGTCCCGATCCGCCTTCCAGCCGGTCATCGCCGGCTCCACCGTCCATCCAGTCAGTGCCCCGTCCGCCCGCGACATAATCGGCGCCCTCGCCGCCGTTGAGCCTGTCATCACCGGAGCCACCACTTAACACGTCGTCGCCGGCGCCGCCAATAAGCGTATCATTGCCGCGGCCGCCATCGAGCAAATCGTTGCCTTCGCCGCCATCGAGATAATCGGCACCGTTGCCGCCATCGAGCCAATCTGTGCCGGAACCGCCAAGAAGGTGATCATCGCCATTGCCGCCATCGAGGCGATCCTCGCCAGCACCGCCATTGAGCGTATCGTCGCCGTCCCGGCCATAGAGATAGTCCTCGCCGTCACCGCCGAGAAGCTGGTCTTCGCCAGCCCCGCCGTCGAGCCAGTCAGTACCTGCGCCACCGACCAGCGTGTCATTGCCTTCACCACCGGAGAGACCGTCATCGCCATCGAGGCCGACGAGCACATTGTCACCGGCATCGCCGGAGAGCTTGTCGTCAAAGGCCGAACCCACGAGATTCTCGAAGCCGACGGCAAGCCGATCGCCTTCGGCATCGCCGCCCCACGTACCGAGCGCACCTGATCCATCGAGGCCACCAAGGTGGACCATCACACCTTCGGACGAACCGACATAGGCCAGCGTATCGATGCCTTCATAACCGAAGAGCAGATCGCTGCCGGCCTTGCCCTGGATAAAGTCATTGCCGCTGCCGCCGAACAAAATATCGGGTCCGTCGCCACCGGTGAGTATCTGGTCCAGTCCGTTTTCCGGGTGGATATTGAGGAGGTCGAGCAGGGAATTGTTCAGCGCCATCATGGCCCCCGTTTTGAGACAGTTAGGAACGAATTTATTGAGCTATATTTGGATATAGAACTAAATTTGGTATTTCATGCAAATGAATTTTTCATAACGAAGTATCGCAAAATATAATTGAAATGTACTTCAAATTTTGAATTAGTTTATGCTTTTGAATATTGTCAATCTTCAGTGCGTCAGCCTGCTGAAAGCGTGCGCCGTACCGGTCGTTACGGTCCGCAGTAGCCAAAATTTTGCGCCGCACCGGCTAATTACGGACTACACATTCCCGATCGAAATTTTCAAACGCAGGGCCTCGAATCCCATCCATGTTTTGCCGAAGAAAGCCGTAAAATGGGACAAGACTCAGCGATTCTCATGCAAGAATGTACGAAACTGGCGTAAGAATTTCAGCCGACGCGTGTAATTCGGTTGCAAGCGGTTGATTGGGTCCAACTTGCCACATTGCAACTGGCGCCGGATCTAATTAATATATTAATTGACCAGTTGGAGAATTCGATGGACACGCTTACCGCTCCCCGGCACTTGCGCCTTCACGCCAGCGACAATGTGATTGTTGCTGTCGATACGTTCCAGGTGGGCCAAAAAATTGAGGCTGTGACCGTGGCAAGCCGCGTGCCACGCGGGCACAAGCTGGCTTCCCGCGTGATTGCGGCCGGTGAACCAGTGCGCAAGTTCGGCCAGATCATCGGCTCCGCCTCCAAGCGGATCGAAGCCGGCGAATGGGTACACGAACACAATCTCGACTACAGCAATTTCGTTCGCGAACCGGATGCAACGCACCTGGTTCCTGCAAATGGCATGTTGCCCATAGAGCAGCGTGCAACGTTTGAGGGCTTCCGCCGGACCAACGGCCGCGCAGGCACCCGCAACTATATCGGCGTACTGACCTCCGTAAACTGTTCGGCTTCCGTCGCGCGGTTCATCGCAGAGGCGGTGCAGAAATCCGGTCTGCTTGACGAATATCCGATGATCGACGGCATTATTCCGCTGGTGCATGGCGGCGGTTGTGCGCTCGACGTCAAGGGCGAAGGCTACGAAGTGCTGAAGCGTACCCAGTGGGGCTATGCGTCCAATCCGAACATTGCCGCCGTGCTGATGGTGGGGCTCGGCTGCGAAGGGTTCCAGATCGGCCGCTGGAAAGAAGCCTATAATATCGTAGAGAGTGACACGTTCCGCAGTCTGACGATCCAGGAAGTCGGCGGTACGCGCAAGACCATGGAGGCAGGTATTGCGGCCGTACGCGACATGCTGCCGACCGCCGCCAATGTGAAACGAGAGACCATCCCGGCATCAGAACTTATGCTCGCCCTGCAGTGTGGCGGTTCCGACGGCTATTCTGGCATCACCGCCAATCCGGCGCTCGGCGCTGCCGTCGATCTTCTGGTGCAGCAGGGAGGCACTGCGATCCTTTCGGAAACACCGGAGATTTACGGAGCCGAGCATCTGCTCATCGAGCGCGCTTCCAACCCGGAAGCTGTCGAGCGCCTGCAATCTATCATCGCCTGGTGGGAGGATTATACCGCCCGCAACAAGATGGAAATGAACAATAATCCCTCGCCTGGAAACAAGGCTGGCGGCTTGACCACAATTCTGGAAAAGTCCCTTGGGGCCGTGGCCAAATCCGGCACGACACCGCTTGAAGCGGTTTACGGTTATGCGGAGCCTGTCACCGCGCACGGTCTCGTTTTCATGGATACGCCTGGCTATGATCCAGTTTCAGCAACGGGACAGGTCGCGGGCGGTGCCAATATCCTCGCATTCACCACAGGGCGCGGTTCGGCCTATGGCTGCAAGCCGACGCCATCGATCAAGCTTGCCACCAATACGCCGATGTACACCCAGATGATCGAGGACATGGACATCAATTGCGGCGATGTGCTCGACGGCGTGTCGATCGCGGACAAAGGCCGCGAGATTTTCGAGCATATTCTCAAGATCGCTTCAGGCCAGCGCAGCAAATCCGAAGAGCTCGGCTATGGCGACGCTGAATTCGTGCCCTGGCAGATCGGCGCCACGATGTAAGCAGCCGGAACAGCTGCATGACCAGTTTCTTGCCGGGAAATCGCGCCGTGCCAGCTAGATCGAGATGGCAAGAGCTTCCGCGCCTTATGACGTCATCGCGGCAACGGTTCGTGCTGCGCCATCCTCTAGAAGCTTTTCCAGAGCGCGGACGACGCTTTGGCGAAATTCCAGGTTTCCGGGAAGGTCTTTGCCGAAGATCTGGTCAAGACCGAGATAGGCATTCACAAGGTCGTCAGAGGATGTTTTCCCGGTTGTGCGCTGCTTGAATTGGTCAGCGAGCGGATCGCGCACATCGATCAGCTTGCCGTTTTCGTCCACTCCCGTGGCGTAGCGCATCCAGCCGGCGACGCCGAAAGCGAGACGGTCGAAAGGTTTCTTCTGTTCCAAACGCTGCCGGATCGTGTTCAACAAGCGTTGCGGCAGTTTCTGCGAGCCGTCCATCGCGATCTGCCACGTGCGATGGCGCAGGGCCGGGTTGCGAAAGCGTTCGCGCAATTGAGCCTTATACGCGTCCAGGTCAAACCCTGGAAGCGGCGGAAGTGTCGGCGTGATTTCCTCGTCCATCATTGCTTCAATGAAAGCACTGAAGCCCTCGGCCTTCATCACATCGGACACGGTCTCATGACCCGCGAGATAACCGAGATAAGCCAAGGTTGAGTGGCTGCCGTTCAACAACCGGAGCTTCATCAGTTCAAATGCATCGACATTATCGACGAATGTTGCGCCGAATTTCTCCCATGCCGGACGGCCGGAAGGGAAATGATCCTCCACCACCCACTGCGTGAAGGGCTCGGTCATGATAGGCCATGCATCGAATAGTCCAGTGGCCTGGGCCGTCACGGTGCAATCTGCATCGGTCGTAGCCGGGACAATCCGGTCAACCATGGTCGAAGGAAAGGCAATGTTTTCGCCAATGTACCGCCCAAGCCCGGCGTCGCGCAGTTCAGCAAAACGTGTGACCACCCGCTTCAGCGTTTCGCCATTGGAGGGGAGGTTATCGCAAGACAACAGCGTGAAAGGCGCGGTACCATTGGCACGGCGCCGGGCCAGTGCTTCTACGATAAAACCAATAGCCGAGCGCGGTGTAGCAGGATCAGCAAGGTCGTGGACGATATCGGCATGAGATTCGTCGAGCGATGCCGTGGCGGGCGAATAGCAATACCCCTTTTCCGTCACGGTCAAGGAAACAATCCTGACGTCGGGGTTTGTCATTGCAGCGAGCACTGATTCCGGATTTTCGGGTGCGACCAGAACTTTTGCGACGCTGCCAATCACACGGAAGCTATCGCCGCCGCCATCGCGGGATGCAACCGTATAAAGCCCGTCTTGCGGTTCGATTGCCTCTCTCGTATCGCCGCTGCGCAACGAAACACCCAGTATGCCCCAGCGATTGTCGCCACTGGCGAGTACGCTGTCCGTATAGACGGCCTGATGTGCTCGATGGAATGCACCGATGCCAAGATGCACGATACCAATGCGAACCTGGCTTCTATCATAGCCGGGTTGCTTCACATTCGTTGCCAGATGATGCAGCGTCTGGGCCGATAGGCGGAGCTTTTCAGTCATTTTGTGCCTGCAATTGTGGTGTCTGTTTCAAAGCTTGTAGGCCTGTTTCGCCAGGCGGTAGGCAAGATCGTGCGCGACCTCGTGCGCCTCATCCTCATCCAACCGGTGATCAGCGACAAGCCCCGCCAGATACGCGCAATCGACACGCCGGGCCATGTCATGGCGCGCGGGAATGGACAGATAGGCACGCGTATCGTCGTTAAAGCCGACCGTATTATAGAAACCGGCCGTCTCCGTCGTCAGTTCACGGAAGCGGCGCATACCTTCCGGACTATCATGGAACCACCAGGCTGGGCCAAGGCGCAAGGCCGGATAGTGGCCTGCCAAGGGAGCAAGCTCCCGGCTGTAGCTGGTCTCATCGAGGGTGAACAGAATGAGCGTCAGCCGGGGATCGTTGCCAAACGCGTCGAGCAGAGGTTTCAATTCTTCGACATAGCCGGTAGAGCGCGGAATATCGGCGCCCTTGTCTGTTCCAAACCGTTCGAACAGAGCGGGATTGTGATTTCGGTATGAGCCGGGATGAATCTGCATGACCAGACCGTCCTCGATGCTCATTCGTGCCATTTCCGTCAGCATCTGCGCGCGGAAGAGGTCGGCGTCTTCAGGCGAAGCACCTTTCAGCACGCGCTCAAACAGCGCTGACGCAGCAGAGACGGAAAGATCAGCGGTACGCGCGTTCGGATGCCCGTGATCGCTGGACGTGGCGCCACGCCGTTTGAAATAGGCGCGGCGCACCCGATGCGCTTCGAGATACCCCCCATAATCGAGCTTGGTGCCTGCTAGTGCAACGAAATCCTCTACGTTGGGGAGGAAATCCGCACGCGATGCATCTACGACCGCATCAGGACGATAGGCGGGAACAACACGGCCATCCCAGCCTGACTTCAAGATCGAATCGTGCGCAGCAAGTTCATCGGTCGCTGCATCGGTCGTCGAAATGACTTCGATGCCAAATTGCTTGTAGAGCGCCCGAGGGCGCAGGGAGGGTTCCGTCAGGCGCTCGGCAATTCGATCATAAAGCCCATCTGCATTCTTCTCGTTAAGCCGCTCCTCGATGCCAAAAACCGTTTCCAGTGCATGCTCGAACCATAGGCGGGAGGGTGTCCCCCGAAACAGATAGAAGTGCTTCGCAAACAGCTGCCATATCTTGCGGCCGTCAACTTCCACCGGCCCGCCATCCTGACGTGGGACGCCTAGATCTTCGAGTCTCACACCCTGTGAGTAGAGCATGCGAAAAATATAATGATCGGGCTTGACGAACAGGCTCGCCGGATCTGGAAAAGCCTCGTCATTGGCATACCAAAGGGGGTCAGTATGACCATGAGGCGAGATGATCGGCAGCATCTCGACCGCGTTGAACAGACGGCGGGCAATCCCCCGTGCATCGGGCTCGATCGGGAAAAATCGGTCAGGATGTAGTGCCATTATGCGTCCTTGCTACCATTATTCGTGTGCTTTGCCCGACTTTGCTGCCAAGTCGCCATGGCACGTTTATGATGGCAGTTGTCCCGTTTGTGAACATCGATAATGATGATCTTGGCGAAGAGTAAATAATAATATATTAGTATGTCAACCGAAACTAAATGCCTGCGATATCGCGCATAACGACGGTTTCGGACTATGAATTCAATGGGAATTCCATCATTCAATAGATCGGATGATCTGTGAATAAGGAAAATGGAGCACTGCAATGACGGCAGAGAACCAAGGAGAAAAAGGCTTGGCCATTGCAGCGCCGCCCGAGGTGCAAACGTCAGGTGTCAATCGCGGTGCGCGCCCCGGAGCGCGCGGGGCGCCAGCCGGGCGGATGACCACTGCCACCGCAATTTACCGGGAACTCCACGCAGCCATTGTATCGATGGAAATGACCCCGGGAACTGCCCTCAATGAGAAGGTCCTGACCGAACGCTTTGGCGTCAGCCGCACGCCGGTGCGCGAGGCGTTGATCCGTCTGGTTGAAGACGGACTTGTCGATGTCTTTCCGCAATCAGGAACATTTGTCGCGCGCATTCCTGTTGCGCTGATCCCCGAGGCTGTGGTGATCCGCCAGGCACTCGAAGGAGCAACCGTGGAGCGTGCAGCGGCGGTCGCAACGGCCAAGGATGTCGAATGGCTTGACGAAATCCTCGCCCGCCAGCGCTTCTTTGCCGATCGTCAGAACACGAGCGCGTTTCACGAGGCTGACGAGGCTTTCCACGAAGCGATTGCCGGAATTTCCGGCCATCCCGGCATCTGGCACTATCTCAAGCCAGTGAAGGTGCAGATCGATAGGGCGCGGCGCATGACGTTGCCGGGTTTGGGCCGCATGGAGCATGTCCTGTTCGAGCATCAGATCATCCGTAATGCCATTGAAGCCCATGACGTGCCCGCCGCCTGTGCGGCGATGAAACAGCATCTCAACGCCGTCATCCCCGATATTGAAACCTTGAGAAAGAGCCATCCTGGATCATTTGTTTGATAGGGATTGGCGGTATAATTTGACGGAGGAATGAATGCGTCAGGCATGGCGATGGTTTGGCCCAAAAGCCGGTGTCTCACTCGATAACGTACGGCAGGCCGGCGCGACCGATATCGTTTCGGCGCTCCACGAAGTGCCCATCGGAGAAGCGTGGACAATGGCGCAGGTGCACGAGCGCAAATCGTTGATTGAATCGACGCCAGCGGGGCGGACGCCGCTGACCTGGTCGGTCGTCGAGAGCATTCCAATTCCTGATGCGGTGAAGCGCCTAGGCGGTGCTGCCAAGGATGACATTGCCGCCTGGATCGCTAGCATGGAGGCCGTCGCGGCAAACGACATCAAGGTCATCTGCTATAATTTCATGCCCGTGGTCGACTGGTGCCGCACCGATCTCGACTATGTCACGCCGACGGGTTCGACGGCCATGCGCTTCGACCACAACGTCTTCGCTGTATTCGATTTGCACATCCTGCAGCGAAGGGGCGCCGAAAATGATTACTCAGAGGCTGACCGCAAAATTGCCAGCGACCTTTATGATGCCATGGGTCCCCAGGAAATCGCTGACCTTACGCGCAATATCGCCAGCGCGCTCCCAGGCTCGACCACTGAACCGCTGACCATACCGGCGTTCCGCGACAAGCTCGAAACCTATTCCGGCGTCGATGCGAACCGGTTGCGTCAGCATCTGGTTGAATTCCTGGCGGCTGTGACACCGGTCGCCGAAAAGCTGGGCGTCAAGCTGACCCTGCATCCGGATGATCCGCCCCGTTCGCTCTTCGGCCTGCCGCGTATTGCTTCGACTGAAGCAGACTATGCGGCGCTGTTCGATGTGGTACCCTCGCCTGCAAATGGCATGTGCTTTTGTACAGGAAGTCTTGGTGTGCGGGCCGACAATGACCTGCCCAAGATCGCCAGGCGCTTTGCTTCGCGCATTTACTTCACCCATCTGCGGGCGACGACCCGCGAGGGTGATGGCAGCAGCTTCCACGAAGCAGCTCACCTCGAAGGCGACGTGGATATGGTCACGGTGTTGCGCGAACTCCTCATTGAAGACCACAAGCGCGACAGGGCCAACAGCATTATTTTCCGCTCCGATCATGGGCACCGCATGCTCGACGATCTGAACAAGGATGTGACGCCTGGTTATTCGGCAATTGGTCGCCTGCGCGGTCTTGCCGAACTGCGTGGAATTATACATGCGCTGGATGCCTCCGCGCTGGGATAATCCGGACAAATTTTTCAGTTTTCAAAGCCCTGGTTTTCACGAGCCAGGGCTTTTCTACATCCAACGGGTTACCGATTTTTTAAACGTACTAGACACCCTGCAGTAACCGCCCAATAATTCTATTGGCATTCATCACATTGTGACCATATTCTCGACCGTTTTCAGTCATACCGCATTTAACTGCAAGCATCTGTCATCACTTTTTGAGTCATATTAAGACAAGTTTTTTGAATAACTTAGACCATATTTTGGATTGATCTCGACAAAGTTTCCGAAACGGGTCACCTCAAGGCCACATTTCTCCAAAATAGAAGGAGCTACTCGCTCACGCCACGATCTACTTGCCCGGGGGTCAATCTCTACGCGTGTGTCTTCAGTCCGGCTGTTCTGTGCCGCGGGCTACCTCAAAGTGTGAATTTCACATGGTCTCTTTCGCAAGTATCCGCACGGTACTTATTTCATCCATCCTTTTTCTGATGTTGGGCGCTGTATCCGCCAGTGCCGGTTCGGCGTGTGGCGGTGCATCCTGGTACGCTCTTCATTCCAGAACCGCTTCCGGCGAACGGATGAATCCCTCCGCTCTCACGGCGGCTCATCGCACCTTGCCGCTCGGCTCGCGCGTCAAAGTAACCAACCAGCGCAATGGCAAGACGGTCGTAGTGCGCATCAATGATCGGGGGCCATTCGTCAGGGGCCGCATGCTCGATCTCTCTAAAGGCGCCGCTGGCCGCCTTGGCTTTATCGGTGCTGGACACACCAATATCTGCATGGCCCGCTTGTAGAGCCTTCCTTGCTTAAATAGAATCGTTCTGCCGGAAGGAATTTGGTTCAAGGTCGAGGGGTTGGGCGAGGCCGATGCCTTTCCATCGGACGAAGCCGAAGCCCGAAGGATTTGGAGCAAATTCACCCGGCCCTTCGGGTTTCTGGCTGGCGGCCAACCACTTTGTCAGGCGGCTTCGTCCGATGGATAAACATCGGCCTCGCCACCTTCCGTGTGGATTGTCTCGCCATCCGTGAAACAGAACGGGTTCTATTTAAACAAGAAAGGCTCTAACCTCGCAAGATGTTGATGCCATCTCGGCATTGACCTTGACCATTGAACGTGACATCGCCATGTGAACACTCCTAATCCTGTCGGGGGACGTTCCATGGCACTCAAAGTCGCGGTCCAGATGGACCATATCAAATCGATCCGGATCGCCGGCGATACAACCTTTGCGCTTTGCCTCGAGGCGCAAAAGCGCGGCCACACACTCTACCACTATACCCCCGACCGGCTCAGCATGCGCGACGGCGTGGTTTCCGCGCGCGTGGAAGAACTGAGCGTCCGCGATATCGAAGGCGATTATTATACGCTGGGAGAACCGGTTTCGCGCGATCTGTCGGAAATGGACGTAGTGCTGCTACGCCAGGACCCTCCCTTTGACATGAACTACATCACGACCACGCACATGCTCGAGCGGATCCATCCGATGACGCTTGTCGTCAACGATCCGGCTTGGGTTCGCAACAGCCCCGAGAAGATTTTCGTTACCGAGTTTCCCGATCTGATGCCGGAAACGTTGATCACCAAGGATCCATTGGAAATCGCGGCATTCCGCAAGGAATTCGGCGATATCATTCTGAAACCGCTCTATGGCAATGGCGGCGCAGGTGTATTTCACTTGGCCGACGGCGACCGCAACTTGACGTCATTGCTGGAAATGTTCGGCCAGATGTTCCGCGAACCGTTCATTGCACAGCGTTATTTGAAAGATGTGCGTTCGGGCGACAAACGGATCATCCTGATTGATGGCGAGCCTGTCGGCGCGATCAATCGTGTGCCATCTGAAACCGATTCGCGCTCCAATATGCACGTTGGCGGCCGCGCCGAGAAGACCGAACTCACGGATCGTGAACGCGAAATCTGCGCTCGGATCGGTCCGTCCTTGCGAGAGCGCGGCTTCATTCTGGTGGGTATTGACGTGATCGGCGACTATATGACCGAGATCAATGTCACTTCTCCGACGGGCGTTCGGGAGGTCAAGCGCTTTGGCGGTGCCGATATTGCCGCGCTGTTTTGGGATGCGGTGGAAGCCAAACGCCCGTAGTTCTCATCCCCCGATCTGTTCCCTCATTGTTCTTGTCATGCAGATTGAAGTGTGCTGATGTGCGTTCATTGGCATTCTTCATTTTTAAACATCTGCATTTTCAAGAAAGATTTCATGGTTACCCGCGTTCGTACGGTTGCTTTCCAAGGTATTGAAGCTCAGCCTGTAGATGTACAGGTGATGATTGCTCCCGGCAAAATGGGAATGCATATCGTCGGACTTCCGGACAAGGCAGTCGCCGAAAGCCGAGAGCGTGTCCAGGCGGCCTTGCATGCCTCCGGGCTTTCAATGCCCGTCAAGAAGGTAACAGTGAATCTCGCGCCTGCCGATTTGCCCAAGGAGGGAAGCCACTACGATCTGCCTATCGCCGTGGGGTTGATGGCGGGGCTCGGCGCCATGCCTGCCGACGCACTTCAGAACTATGTAGTGCTCGGTGAATTGTCACTTGACGGAACCATTACCCATGTGGCGGGCGTGCTGCCAGCAGCAATTGCTGCCAACCGGCAAGAGAAAGGGCTGATATGCCCGGCATCCTGTGGCCCAGAAGCCGCCTGGGCCGGCTCCGACATCGATATTCTGGCGCCACGCAGCTTGATTCAGCTTGCCAATCACTTTCGTGGCACACAAGTCCTGTCGCGGCCTGAGCCCGTCATGCAGACCAGCGCGACAGGACTGCCAGATCTTGCAGACATAAGGGGCCAGGAAAGTGCGCGGCGTGCGCTGGAGGTCGCCGCAGCGGGCGGCCACAACCTCCTGATGATGGGCCCGCCAGGGTCCGGCAAATCCATGCTGGCGCAGCGTCTGCCGTCCATCCTGCCGCCGTTGCTGCCGCGTGAGCTGCTGGACGTCTCGATGATCGCCTCGATCGCCGGCGAACTCATGGGCGGCAAGTTGACGGACAGGCGGCCATTCCGCGCGCCTCATCACTCGGCGTCCATGGCAGCTATGGTTGGGGGTGGTATCCGGGCAAGGCCGGGCGAAGTCTCGCTGGCCCATCGCGGCATACTGTTTCTCGACGAGTTCCCCGAGTTTACGCCGCAAGTCCTTGATTCCCTTCGCCAGCCTTTGGAGACTGGCGAATGCATGATTGCGCGCGCCAATCACCGTATCTCCTACCCGGCGCAAATCCAACTTGTCGCGGCTATGAACCCGTGCCGTTGCGGCATGGCAGGGGAACCTGGCCATCAATGTGCGAGGGGGCCACGATGCCGGCAGGATTATCAGGCAAGGATTTCTGGGCCGCTGCTGGATCGTATCGACATCAGGATTGATGTCCCGTCGGTGAGCGCTAGCGATCTCATACGCCCGCATTCATCTGAAAGCAGCGCATCTGTCGCTGAACGGGTTGCGCGGGCGCGTGCAATCCAAAAGAGACGTTACGAGGAATTGGGTTTTCCAACGATCACCACAAACGCGCAGTGCTCCGTTGCGCTTATCGAACAGGTGGCGCAACCGGATGGACCCGGTCTTTCCTTGCTGCAGCAGGCGAGCGAGCAAATGCGCTTCTCCGCCCGGGCCTACCATCGCGTGCTGAAAGTTGCGCGGACGCTTGCAGACCTCGACGGACAAGAAATCGTCGGACGCATTCATCTTGCCGAAGCTATTTCATATCGGATGGGAGCGGACACGACGTCGGCTGCCTGATCAGAGCTACCGATGACACATTTGCAACATAACATGCATAACGAAAATGCCAGACCTTCCTGGCATTTTCGTTATAGATTGAAGTCGTCTTCGCCCGATTATTGGACCGAACCAACCAGAATATTCGTGGGCGCCTCAATGCTGACCCAGCGACCCGAATTGTTGGTCGCCTGGCGTTTAAGGTAGGTATATGGGGTCTCCGACCAGTTTTTTACGCCGTCAACAAGGTTGTCAAGGACGAAGTCGCCCTTGTCGGTGCGAACGGTCAGCACAGCGTGACCTTCGCCGTCGGGCTTGCGCACCACAGTAATCAATAGATTGGCCGGTGAAATTCCCGACTGCATCAGATCACGGCGCTTCAAAAGGACATAATCCTCGCAATCGCCGACCTTGTCGGGGTAGGCCCAATATTCTTCCACGCCGTAGATTTCCATATCGGTCAATGGCTTGATCTTGTGGTTGTCATTGCTGTTGACGTTGACGATCAACTGCCAGAAATCATGGTTCATCTTTTCAGGCATGACATTCCGGCTGCGGATAGAGCATTCTTCCGGCAGTCTCTTGCAAAATTCATAATGGCCGATTGGCTGTGATGTCAGACCGCCAGTGGTCATGAATGCTTCGGAGGCGAAAGCGCTGTTCGTGCCAAGTGTGCCCACGACAAGTGCCACAGCGAACCCCATGGCCTTCACAACCCCTGCAACCCCCAACATGCTTTACTCCAGACCCGATCCGCTATCGTTAACAAAACGTTAATGGCGGGAGGGGACATGAGTCAATCACAATGGCGCCACGATCCAGCCATTGTTAATATATGGTTAAAATTTGAATTTTCGGAACTCCGCAATATTCATGAGAGATCACAAGTCGAAGGGAACCACAATGGCGCCCGACACGACGGTGCAAATCGCCGTGGTCAAACAAGACAAGTCACTGATTTTTCTCGATTTTACAATTCGGCGGCCCGCATGAGACACCAAGGTATCCGATCATAACGTCGCGTCGGTCAGTGTCGTCCCGCTACATCCACCGGCCTAGCATCACGCACGCTTGACGATCGGAGTCACGTTGGTCCTGCGGTTCATTTGTGCGTGATCGTTAACGAACTGGACAATGCGTGGTGCAATCTCTGCGCGAAACCGCGAGCCGTTAAATACACCGTAGTGGCCTACCTTGGGTTGCAGATAATGCATGCGCATTTCGTCCGGAATATTGACACAGAGTGTCTGCGCGGCTTTGGTCTGGCCGACGCCTGAGATATCGTCGTTCTCCCCTTCGACTGTGAGAAGCGCGACGCTGCGAATAGCGGAAGGATCAACCGGAAGGCCCCGATGAGTCATTTCGCCTTTCGGCAATGCCTGGCGGACGAATACCGTATCCACAGTCTGCAAATAGAATTCCGCGGTTAAATCCATTACCGCGAGGTATTCATCATAGAACTCACGATGCTTATCGGCGGAATCTCCATCTTCGTGCACCAGATGCATGAAGAATTCCTTGTGGGCAGTGATGTGGCGGTCGAGATTCATGCTCATGAAGCCGGACAACTGCAGGAACCCCGGATAGACATCACGCATGAACCCGGCATGCGGCCACGGAACCGACATGATCACATTATCGCGGAACCAGTTGATCCCCTTTTCTTCTGCCAGCTTGTTGACGGCAGTCGGATTCTTGCGGGTGTCGATCGGCCCGCCCATCAGCGTCATGCTGGAAGGCGCGAATCTGTCACCATTGGCCTCCATGATCGAGACGGCGGCAAGCACCGGAACGGATGGCTGACAGACGGCCACGACATGGGTATCTTCGCCCAATGCATGAAGCATTTCAATAACATAGTCGATATAATCATCGAGGTCGAATTTACCATCGCTCAGCGGGACGCTGCGCGCATCAACCCAATCGGTGATATAGACCTCAGCATGCGGCAGCAACGCTTCCACCGTGCCACGGAGCAGAGTTGCATAGTGACCCGACATCGGTGCCACCACGAGAATCTTCGGGTCGGCGGGACGTTTGCCACTCAATGCACGCTTGAAATGGATGACATTACAGAACGGTTTCGACCAGACGATTTTTTCCTTTATGTCTGCTTCGACACCGTCAACGATCGTCGTCGGCAAGCCGAAGGACGGTTTGCCGTAGCATCGCGTCGTGCGTTCGAACAGCTCGCACATCGCGGTAACCGAGCGTCCGACCACCGTTTGAGACAATGGATTCAAGGGGTTATCGTAGAATAGCTTGGTGGCGTCGGCGAGTGCGCGATAGGGTTGGAGTGCGGCATGGTTCAGTTCATAGAGCTGATAAAACATCCAATTTCCGATCAATCAACGCAACGTCAGTTCCAAGAATCTCTCCCTTAAATATGAAAGATTTCTTGACTGGTCAGTGACCGTAGCGGGTTTCTTCAATATTGCAATGCAACAATGGGATAAGGTCGGGTATAGATGTTCACAACTTCGCGTGCTGGAAACCACGGCCCGCCAGCGATCACGCGCCTTCGACGACCAGCATCTCTCCATCGGCCACGGTGATGCGAATTGCCTTAGCTGCTTGATATTCCGGAGAATTATAGCAATCGACAGCCGCCTGAACCGAGGGGAATTCAATGACAACGTTGCGGCCGCGAGCCTGACCTTCAAGCACGTGGTACTGGCCGCCTCGAGCCAGAAAATTGGCTCCGAATTTTTCAAAAGCCGGCTTTGCCGTTGAGATATAGTCCTTGTAGCGTTCTGCATCCCTGACATCGATGCGTGCAATCCAATATCCCTTGGCCATTTCCTCTACCTTCCACAATCAAATTACACCAGCAGGTTGATATTCTTGCCCCAGTTCCGGGTGTTCTTGCGCCAGAATCAACAATTCTTGTCCCAATTTCGGGCGAAGTTCCGCAATCTTCACCTCATTCCAGCACTGACGCTAGCCATTTCCGCAAGAATCGCCTTGGCAGCCGCTTTCCGGTCTGAAGCGCCGACGATCGGCCGGCCGACCACCAGATGGCTTGCTCCGGAACGCAGTGCATCGGCTGGTGTCATCACCCGTTTCTGGTCGCCCACGTCGGCACCGGCCGGACGGATCCCGGGTGTGACGATGGCCAGCTCCGGCCCGACGATCTTTCGGACGGCGGCGGCTTCCGTTGCCGCACAGACGATCCCGCCCATTCCCACCTGAAGCGCTTGCTCGGCGCGGATGAGGACCAGCGTATGGGGATCGTGCTCGTAGCCTGCATCTGCCAGGTCTTGCTCGTCCATCGAAGTCAGAACCGTCACACCGAGAAGGCAAAGGTCCGATCCTCGGGCTGCCTCGACTGCAGCCCTCATCGCCTTGGGATAGGCGTGCAGCGTAAGCATGGAAACGCCCATCCTGACGATGTTCTCCACACCCTTGGCGACGGTATTGTCGATGTCGAGAAGTTTCATGTCGAGGAAGACTTTCTTGCCCGAGTCGACAAGTTCGCTGGCAAAGCCAAGTCCGCCGGCAAATGCCAGCTGATAGCCGATCTTGTAGAACGACACCGTATCGCCAAGTTCGCTGACCGCCTGTTCAGCTGCTTTCAATGTCGGCACATCAAGGCCGACGATCAGGCGCTCGCGCAAGGCCGCATCCGTCATGACAAATCACCCTTTTTGTTGATCGATCCTCAATCGCACAGATAGGCCGTATTGGAAATACGCTAGCGGCGGGAAATGGCGAATCTCGTGTGATCGATCAGGGACTGGCACGTGCGCTGCATCGATTTGGCGGTTCGCTCATCCTTGAACGAACCATCCTCGGCGAATGCATCCTGGGCACGTGGCACCGAACATTGTTCCGTAATGATCTGGGTGCCAACATTCATCATGACGGAGCGCAGGTGATAGAGGCCGCGAGCACCTCCAAAATTGCCGTCCGAGGACGAGCACAGCGCCACGACCTTTCCGGCATAGGGCTTGAGCGGCTTGTCGCCGTCCTTCGAGATGCGGCTGACCCAATCGATCGTATTCTTCACCAGCGGCGGGATCGAGGAGTTATATTCCGGCGATGCGATCAAAATGCCATCATGGGCGGCGAATAGCCGGCCAAGTTTCATGGCATTTTCCGGAATGCCTTTTTCCTGTTCCAGATCCTGATCCATGAGTGGCAGCAGATAGTCGATCAGTGCAATCCGCGTGACATCGGCGCCGAGTTCCACCAGCGTTCTGACCGCAACATTCGCAACCTGACCGCTAAAAGCGCCCGTACGATTGGAGCCCGCGAAAACAAGAATTTTCGGCAGCATTCATTTCCCTCTGAGGAGTTACCAGACCACGGGAGGACTATAGGAGGTCAATCGATCCGGCGGTAGACCCACAAACGCGCAGGTGGCACATTACGGATAATGAAATCGAGATGTTCGATCTTGTAATTGCCACGCCCTGCCGGAACCGGCGACATCGGCCCATAGGTGATCTGCACAATCGGACGGCCATGCGGAATGCGGCGCAGCAAATCTTCGATGATCTTGACACGGTCGCCGACAGGGAAATTCAAAAGCGGTACGGCAGAAACGACCGAATCGAACTTCTGCTCGCGCTTGTCGCCGAGGGTCACATCCAGATTGAAGGCATCGCCCTCGATGATATTCACGCCCGGAAAATCCTCGCGCAGATGCTCGGCAAAATCCGATGAATACTCGACGCTGTAGAGTTTTGACGGAGCAACGCCGCGATCGAGAATTGCGCGGGTAATAACGCCGGTGCCCGGTCCCAGCTCAAGCACGGGAAGGCCCGAGTGCGGGTTGACGACGCTGGCCATGCGGCGCGCAGTAACGGAACTTGTCGGCAGGATCGAGCCCACAGCCTTGGGTCCATGCATCCATCCCTTGAAGAACCGGATTTCCTCGCCGAACTTTTCGGCCAGCTTCTTTCCCAAGGGTCGTGACATCCCGCTTATCCTCCGTCGCAGTTAGACAAGTTTATGACGCAACACATGGCGGAAGCAAGACCGACACCCGGAAAAGTTCCAATAAAATTATTCGCTTAGACCCTCGAAGAACTCTTTCATGCGCGCAAAGAAGCCCGACGATTGCGGGCTGTTGTCCTGCGACGAGATGCGGTCGAACTCTTCGAGCAACTCACGCTGACGCTTGTTGAGGTTTTGCGGCGTCTCGATTGCGATCTGAATATAAAGGTCACCCATGGCCGGCTGGCGCAGGACCGGCATGCCTTTGCCTTTCAGCCGGAACTGCTTGGCGTTCTGCGTACCGTCCGGAATCTTGACACGTGTCTGCGTGCCGTCGAGCGTCGCTACCTCGAACTGGCCGCCAAGCGCCGCAGTCGTCATCGAGATGGGCACTTTGCAATAAAGATCGGCACCATCGCGCTGGAAGAATTCATGCGGCTTCAATGAGAGGAAAATATAGAGATCGCCGGCTGGCCCGCCACGCAAGCCCGCTTCGCCCTCGCCCGTCAGCCGGATACGCGTGCCATCTTCGATGCCAGCCGGAATATTAACCGAAAGAGCGCGTTCCTCGGTTATACGCCCCTGGCCACTGCATTTCGGGCAAGGATCCTTGATGATCTGGCCGCGGCCATGGCAGGTCGGGCAGGTGCGTTCGATCGAGAAGAAGCCCTGCGCCGCCCGAACACGCCCGGAGCCGCTGCAAGTGCTGCAGGTGACCGGCTGCGTACCTGGCTTGGCGCCACTGCCCGAGCATTCGTCACAGGTGATCGAGGTCGGGACCCTGATCTGCGCCGTTTTGCCGGCATAGGCTTCTTCCAGCGTTATTTCCATATTGTAGCGCAGATCAGCGCCGCGCTCGCGTCCGCCTGACCGGCGCTGGCGTCCGCCGCCCATCATCTCGCCGAAAATGTCTTCGAAAATATCGGCAAAGCCACCGGCGCCGCCAAAACCGCCGCCACCATTCATCCCGCCGTTTTCGAAGGCAGCATGACCGAACCGGTCATAGGCGGCACGTTTCTGCGGGTCTTTCAGGGTTTCATAGGCCTCGCCTATTTCCTTGAAGCGGTGCTCGGCATCGGCGTCGCCCGGATTCTTGTCGGGGTGAAATTGCATTGCCAGTTTACGGAAAGCGCTCTTCAGCTCTTTCTCATCAGCGCTTTTCGCTACGCCGAGGGTTTCGTAATAGTCAGCCTTCATCCAGACACTCGTTCCCAGAAAATCGCAAACGCTTCTTCAGAAGCACATTTAAAGCCGGTATTTAGGTGCTCACGCCCGAGAATGCCATAGCCAACTTATATTGATTCGCCCGAAATGCGCATATTTGCTGATTATTGCGTTTGTGTGGCAAGCGCTCCACGAATCTGAGACATATGTTTGGCTTGTTCAGTGCCAACCCTGGAACTCATAATAGCGCCAGTCGTCATCGGCGATCGAATTTTCCCAGTGCTTGAGGTCCTCCCAGCTTTTGTCGACGATTGTCGAAGTGTTATAGTCGACATCCTCATCAAAAGATCGGGGTCCGCCGGTAAGCTTTGCTATCACTGCGCTTGTCAGGTCGGCAAATCGCAGTTGAAAGCTGTCGGAAGCAGCAAATCTGATCGCCACGGTCTTTTTGAATTCCGATAGCCGGGCCAGATCTTCCGGGCCAAACCAATCGGCGTCCTCGGGGTTAAAATCCTCGACGTAGAGTTCGAATCCACTCACCAGATCCTTGTCTTTCAGGATGTCAAGCTTCGGGTTGGACAAGCGGAACTTGAAAGGGAGAAATCCCGAGTGTTTGGAGAAACTGAAGCCTGGGTAAATCTCGCAGGTCATTTCAAATTTGTTAAGTTCACTGATCATATCAGGAATCATATCGTCCGATATCTCATTCAGATGTACCCAGTACTCCATGCTCATATTTGGTCCTTTCAAATGTTTAAAGCTATTTGGATCGTTCACAAAAAGATCACGTCATGAAATTCGATTACGCTGTGAATTGCGCATGTTCTTATTATGTTCCATCGCAAGAAAATATCAATTATCCAAAAGTCCTATAGCGGACCTGCCCACAAATAAAAAAAGCCCGGCACGATGGCCGGGCTTTCATTAGAAGTGAAGTCAGTTAAGCGGACTTCTTCTTGCCGTCTTCGTCGATTTCTTCGAAATCGGCATCGACGACATCATCATCCGCCTTGGCGGTTGCATCGGCTTCGCCGCCTTCGGCGGAAGCGGCCTCGGCAGCCTGCGAGGCTTCATACATGGCCTGACCAAGCTTCATCGAAACTTCGGCAAGCGTCTGGGTCTTTGCCTTGATCACCTCGGCATCGTCGCCTTCGACCGCCGTCTTCAATTCGGCCAGAGCCGTCTCGATGGATGCCTTGTCCTCGGCCGATACCTTGTCGCCATAATCCTTGAGCGACTTCTCGGTCGAATGGACCAAAGCTTCAGCCTGGTTCTTCGACTCGACTGCCTCGCGGCGCTTCTTGTCGCTTTCGGCATTGGCCTCGGCGTCCTTGACCATCTTTTCGATATCTGCATCGGAAAGACCACCGGATGCCTGGATACGGATCTGGTGCTCCTTGCCTGTTCCCTTGTCCTTGGCCGAGACGTTGACGATACCATTGGCGTCGATGTCGAACGTCACCTCGATCTGCGGAACGCCGCGCGGTGCGGGCGGAATGCCGACGAGGTCGAACTGGCCGAGGGACTTGTTGTCGGCAGCCATTTCACGCTCGCCCTGGAAGACGCGGATCGTCACGGCGGACTGGCTGTCCTCGGCCGTGGAGAAGGTCTGCGACTTCTTGGTCGGGATCGTCGTGTTGCGCTCGATCAGACGGGTGAAGACACCGCCGAGTGTTTCGATGCCGAGTGAAAGCGGGGTAACGTCGAGCAGGAGAACGTCCTTGACGTCGCCCTGCAGAACGCCGGCCTGAATGGCAGCACCCATGGCAACAACTTCATCAGGATTGACGCCCTTGTGGGGTTCCTTGCCGAAGAAGGCCTTCACGATTTCCTGGATCTTCGGCATGCGGGTCATGCCGCCGACGAGAACCACTTCATCGATCTCGCCAGCCTTGAGGCCGGCATCCTTGAGCGCCGACTTGCAAGGCTCGACAGTGCGCTGAACCAGATCATCGACCAGGCTCTCGAACTTGGCACGCGACAGTTTCATCGTCAGGTGCTTCGGGCCGGTAGCGTCGGCGGTGATGAAGGGCAGATTGATTTCCGTCTGCTGGGCGGACGAAAGCTCGATCTTGGCCTTTTCGGCGGCTTCCTTAAGGCGCTGCAGAGCGAGCTTATCGTTCTTCAGGTCGATGCCCTGTTCCTTCTTGAACTCTGCTGCAAAATATTCGACCAGACGCATGTCGAAGTCTTCACCGCCAAGGAACGTATCGCCATTGGTGGATTTGACTTCAAAAACGCCGTCGCCGATCTCGAGGATCGAAACGTCGAAAGTACCGCCGCCAAGATCGTAGACGGCAATGGTCTTGCCTTCCTTCTTGTCGAGGCCATAGGCAAGGGCAGCCGCCGTCGGCTCGTTGATGATGCGCAGGACCTCAAGGCCAGCGATCTTGCCGGCATCCTTGGTAGCCTGACGCTGGGCGTCGTTGAAGTATGCAGGAACGGTGATGACAGCCTTCTCGACCTTTTCGCCAAGGTAGGCTTCCGCCGTTTCCTTCATCTTCTGCAGGATCATCGCCGAGATCTGCGATGGGGAATATTTCTTTTTGTGAACTTCTACCCAAGCGTCGCCATTGTCGCCTTTGACAATGTTATAAGGAACAAGCTTCTTGTCCTTCTCGACAGTCGGGTCTTCATAGCGGCGACCGATAAGGCGCTTCACCGCAAAAACCGTACCTTCCGGATTGGTGACAGCCTGGCGCTTGGCCGGCTGACCAGCGAGGCGCTCATCGCTATCCGTAAAAGCGATGATCGAAGGTGTAGTGCGCGCACCTTCCGCATTTTCAATAACCTTCGCGTTTTTGCCATCCATGACAGCGACGCAGGAATTGGTGGTACCTAGATCAATACCGATAACTTTAGCCATTACTCTTCTCCATTCAGCAGGCTGCCGGGACCTCTGCCGAGCATTCCATACGGCAGCCTCTAGGGGTTTCACAGTCCAGAGTCGCCGGGATGGGCGGTTCTAGCGTGTTGAGGGCTATATAAGAAGCGGAAAATTACCATGCAAGTCGGAAGAGGCTGCATTTGCATGCTTAATCACCCTAAAAGACTCGGCAAAATGCTTTTTTCGCCCCATATATCGCCAATGACCGACAATGCACTCCACCTCCCCTTGCCTGGACATCGCCGGAGCCGGCTTATCAACAGGCTGCACACCTGGCTGCTGCTGGCGGGAAGCCTGCTCTTGCTCATCGTTTGCGCCTGGACCCTGGCGGGGCCCGCCGGCATCATATACGCCTTCGTGTTTGGCGGCATCAGCCTTTATGCCATCAGGCGCATAAGTCCTCAAATGGTGCTGACGATGTATAAGGCAAGACCGGTGACGCGCGCCGAATTCCCGCAAGGACTGGCGATCGTCGAGGAGCTTGCGCGCCGCGCCAGCCTGCCAAAGCCGCCGAAACTACATGTCATACCCTCGCGCATGATGAATGCCTTTGCTGTGGGGCGAAGAGACAACTCCGTCGTCGCCGTAACCGATCAACTCATTCGGGCACTGACAGCGCGGGAACTCACCGGCGTTCTGGCACACGAGATCAGCCATATTCATAACGAGGACCTCAAGGTGATGGCTCTGGCCGATACGGTCTCGCGCTTTACCTCGCTGATGTCCACCGTGGGAATCGTTTCCCTCCTGTTCAACATCACCTGGATGGCCAGCGGATCGGCGGCGCAAGTGCCGTGGCTCGGCGTGATCGTGCTGCTGTTTGCGCCAACCATCGGCGGATTGCTGCAGATGGCGCTGTCACGCACCCGCGAATTCGATGCCGATCTTGGCGCAGCGATGCTGACCGGCGATCCCGATGGTCTCGCCGATGCATTGATGAAACTGGAGAAGGCTCAAGGCAGGATCTGGGAAAACCTCATCCTTCCCGGCGGACGCATTCCCGACCCCTCGATTCTCCGCACGCATCCACTGACGGAAGCCCGTGTGGCGCGGTTGCACGCGTTGAAAGAAGCATGCGATATGGCAGCTCGCGGCGATATCCTGACCGATCTGGAGCTGAAACCGGAGGACCACATCCGCACGCGCCCGAGATCAGTCCCACAGATCGGTCAGCAATATGGACGCTGGAATTCCAACAATCTGGAAATCCTGTCACTGATCAACACACAGGCGACCCATCCGGTGGTCTCGGGCGACAATGCGGACTGCGAAGCGTGCGCCCAAAGCCTTTATACGCCGGATGGCAAGCCGCGCGTGCATGTGGCGCGCGGCGGTGTCTATTGGTGAGAGACTGATTGTAAACTCTACTGCGATGGTCATCTGACGGGATTTTCTGTGCTTCCGGTGCTCACGGACCAACACGTCCGCTGCGCTCCGGTTCTCGAAAACCGCGTCATATACCTCACCGCAGCGACTTTCCAAATCGTCTCTATGATCGTCGGGTCAAACCGTTTCCCAGTTGCCGCTCTCGCCCGCACGATAAACCGCGTCGATCAACTTTTGATTGAGGACGGAGTTTTCCAGGGTGAACACTTCGACATCCTCGCCCTGTGCGGCACGGGCAAAGGCCTCCACCTCAAGGCAGTAATGGTCCACATTGCCGAAATTATATTCGGTGGAAGTGCCATGGCTGGCGTCATGCAGCGTGATCTTGGCGTGGTCGTATTTGCCGGTGTTGAACGGCGCGAGGACCTCGATGTAGCCCTTGTCGCCGTGGAAGGCGATCGACTGGCGCGCGGCGAGCTGTGTTGCGACATAGAAGGTCAATTCGAAATCCTCGAAGTCGGCGCGGACGCTCGCATAGCGATCGGTACCGAACTCGGGATCGCGCTCGATATTCGCCATGGCGCGAACAGGCTCCTTGCCGGTCACGAAGCGCGTCACCACTGTCGGATAGACACCGATATCCGGCAAGGCGCCGCCGCCCAGCGACAGCTGGTTGCGCATATTGCTCGCATCCTTGTTGAAATAGGTGAAAGCTGCCTGCACCTGACGCAGCTGTCCGATTGCTCCCTGGGCGATCAGTTCGCGAACCTTCAGCCACTGTGGGTGATACGTCACCATGAAGGCTTCCGAAATCAGCACGCCATTTGTATCGCGGGCGCGCTGGAGCGCTGCGATCTCGCTGGCATGCAACGAAATCGGCTTTTCGCACAGGACGTGCTTGCCGGCCTCGGCAGCCTTCAGGCACCATTCTACATGCTGTGATGTCGGGAGCGGAATATAGACGCCGTCAATTTCATCGGACGTCAGCATCGCTTCGTAGGAACCAAAAGCGTGCGGCGCGCCAAAGCGGTCAGCGACGGCGCGGGCTTTCGCAAGGTCGCGGCTGGCGATGGCGGACACGACCGAATTTTCCGCGTTGCATATTGCTGGAATAACCAGCGTTACCCCGATTTTTGCCGTCGATACAACACCCCAACGAAACATAGTGACCTCTCCTTTGCGTCGATATTCACGCCATGGCAGCCTGCAAACGGCATTTTCTGCGCTCCGGCGCTCACGTACCAGAACGTACGCTGCGCTCCGGTGCTCGAAAACCACCGTTTTCGTCTCGCCCTGACACGAATCTCCACAACCCCTAGATCGTAAACTTGAAGAAATCAATGAACGCGCGCAGTGCCGGACGCATCTGACGGCGGCTGGGGTAATATAGATAGACCCCGGGAAACGGTGCGCACCAATCCTCAAGCACGCGGCGAAGTTTGCCTTGAGCTATGGCTTCGGGCGCCATATCCTGCAGCAGGAACGCAACGCCAGCACCGCCGAGGGCCGCTTCAACCACAAGCCGGTCATCGCCAAGAACAAGCGGGCCGTTTACGTCAAGGACGATCTCCTCGCCATCCTTTTCGAATTCCCAGCGATAGACCTGCCCGCTGGAGAAACGACGGCGGATGCAGAGATGGTCGAGAAGATCGCGCGGGTGCCTCGGTACGGCATGGTTTTCGAAATAGCCCGGCGTGGCAACGATGCTTGCTGTGATCGCGTCACTCATGCGCACGGCAATCATGTCCGGCTCCAGGCTTTCGCCGAGCCGCATGCCCGCATCGACGCCCGTCGCGACAATATCGTTGAACGGTTCCTCGACGCGCAACTCGAGCGTCACGCCCGGATAGGTCTCGCTGAAAGCTGCCAGGCGCGGCGCCAGAAGCCAATGGGCGGCGAAAGGCGGAACACTCAGGCGCAGATTTCCGGCAACGCGGTTGTTCACCTCCTTGACAGCATCCAGTGCCAGGTCGATTTCGCCAAGGGCCGGACGAAGCCGCTTCAGCAGCAGAGCGCCCTCCTCGGTGACAGCGACGCTACGTGTCGTCCTGGCGAGAAGCCGAACACCAAGGCTCTGTTCGAGGCTGGAAATAGCGTGACTGACGGCGGACGGCGCGATGCCGAGTTCCTTGCCTGCGCCGCGAAACCCGCCGCGCGCGGCGACCGTCGCAAAGATTGCCAATTGGGGAAGCCAGGAACGATGCATTGATCTATCTTATAGAACAAGTTGTGAAATCGTAACCCAATTATCGAACACTGTCGTACGGCCTATCTTGTGTTCACCACACCAGAAGGAGAGCAGTGATGGAAAAGCGCAAACTCGGAACAGAACTCAACGTTTCGGCCGTAGGCCTCGGCTGCATGGGCATGACCTTCGCCTATGGCGGGCAAGATGAAGCCGATGCAATCCGCACTCTGCATCGCGCCGTGGAGATCGGCGTCACATTCTTCGACACAGCCGAAGTCTACGGACCGTTCGACAATGAAATCCTTATCGGTAAGGCGTTGAAGGGGCGCTGGGACAAGGTGGTGATCGCCACCAAATTCGGCTTCAAGATTGCCGATGAGGGCGAAGGCATGTCGCGCATGGTCGGCGTCGACAGCCGGCCGGAACATCTGAAGGCTGTCGCGGAATCATCGCTTGGACGCCTCGGCATCGAACAGATCGATCTCTTCTACCAGCACCGCGTCGATCCGAATGTTCCGATCGAGGACACGATCGGCGCAATGGCCGACCTCGTCAAACAGGGCAAGGTGAAAGCTCTCGGCCTCTCCGAAGCCAACGCCGCCACAATCCGCCGCGCCCACAAGGTGCATCCGATCGCTGCCGTGCAGAGCGAATACTCCCTGTGGAGCCGTGATCCTGAGGACGGCGTTCTTGCTGTCTGCCGCGAGCTCGGTATCGGGTTCGTGCCATACAGCCCGCTTGGTCGCGGTCTCCTGACCGGAACCATCAACAGGCCGGATGAGCTTGGCGCCGACGATTGGCGCAAGACACAGCCACGCTTTCAGGCCGAAAACATGGATGCCAATGCGGTCCTGATTGCCACACTCAAGGGGCTGGCTGCGGACAAGGGCGTCACGCCGGCACAGTTGGCGCTGGCCTGGGTGCTGCACCAGGGCGACTTCATCGTACCGATCCCCGGCGCCCGCAAAATCAAGCATCTCGAAGAGAATGCAGCTGCGGCTGATATTTCCCTGTCTGCCGCTGATCTCGCCAAGATTGGCGATGCGCTTTCGCCGACGCAGGTGGCGGGAAAACGTTACACGGAGGCGTCGCTTGCACTCGTGAATGGCTAATCGTGATTGTCAGATGGAATTGGGGCGGCCAGGCCGCCCCAGGTTTTCATCAAGAGCTAAGCGTACCTGGACAATATCCAAGTAACCGCATTACCTTTGTAGGGTGGGAATATATTGCCCCTGGCGATTGGCGCAGTTGTCGAGTCATAAAGACTGTCTACTTTCCAAACGCCACTTTCGGGGCAGCTCTCACCTGTACGCTTCTTCGTTCCTAGTGGTGTCATAACGATGTCCTTTCGGGGACGTTTCAATCCTCGGGGACTTGACGCGATGATTCGATCGTGATTCAACTATCACGTCTTCACAGACATCGGCCCAGCATCCCCGATAGTTGGTGCTGGGATCGCTTCGAGGCCAACCACAGTTACAGCTGCGGTTGGCCTTTCTTCTTAGCGATTCGTAGTGAATCTCTCGGAAAACCTGCACTTTTGCAAACTAGCAAGGCGCGAAAGTCGATGTTATACACAGCCTAGTAATATAAAGTTGTTCGTTTTCAATAACTTACCCATATGGTGCGCGGATGGCGGAGTTTAAAATTTTCGGCGTTTTATTGGCGATTGTAAGCACTACAGGACTTAACCTGCGATAAGCCATTGAATTACAAGGATAAATGAGGCTCGGTAAATTTCGACATTTACTCCTATGCTTTATCTTACTATTGAGCTTGCGGTTTTAACGGCAAATTCGTGTCTGTCTTGACAGCAGAATCGACGTAAGGCCTATTCCTGACCGTCGCTGACCACTTTTAAAAGTTCGCCGGCGGTTGTATATCGCGCAAGATCGATTTGTCTCAACAAGCCGCGCCATCCTCTATTTTGCCCTGGCGCCGAACCTGGAATACCATGGAAAAAGCAACGAAAAAGTCCCTTCGGCGTTGGTCTGTCGGATTGGTTCTTCTGGCAATCCTCGCTTATTTTGTCCCCTATCTGGTGATCTTCTATCTGATCTGCGGCCTTTACGATTTATCGCGCAACAAGAATTTGAACCTGCAGGTTGTCGAGCAATACTTCTTCGGCAATGGCATGTTCACCTGGATCCTTTCGCCGCTCAACATTCTTCTCGACATCCTGTCACTGCCCTACGTCAACAAGGGCGTTTATAAACTGCAGGACCTTCCGGCCAGTTATCAAGCCGAGGTGAAGCGCCTGATTACAGCGACGCAGAAGGAAAACATCGTAGGGCAATTGCAGGCACGCGCCGAACAGCAGGCGCGCAGCATGTTCTTTTTCAAATGGTACGGCAAAGACCAGCCGAGTTTCGCCAACGTGCCGTCCTTCTACGAGAAGTACAATTTCGTGAAGACGATCGGTGTGTCTGTCTTCAACAAAAAGAATTCGACTTCAAAGCATTTCGGTCCGATCCGGGCGACGATACGCGTGCTTTACAACATCAACGACATGAACGATCGCACAGCCTATATCTGGTGCGGCGATACGACGAGCTACTGGAAAGACGACAAGCTGTTCATCTTCGATGACACGCTGATGCACCAGTCGGTCAACCAGACAGACCAGACACGCTATTGCCTGTTCGTCGATATCCTGCGCCCGTCTTATCTGCCGGGCCTGTTTGCCGCCATCGTTTCGTTCATGGGCGTCATTCTCAAGGGCAGCAATTCGATCTTCTACAAGAACTGGAAAGTTATCCAGAAATAGCTGTTACGGATTAGACATAAGGAAAGGGGCGCGATGCGCCCCCTTTTTTGTTGGCAGGGTCATTGTGCGTGGTTCGACAGGCTCACCATGAGGGAGGTGGGCATGTTGCCGGGAGATCGGGATACGTTGCTCGCAATCATACGAGCGTCCAAATACCCTCCCTCATGGTGAGCCTGTCGAACCACGCACTACCGGATTGCAATCCGGCTTGATCGCTATCCGCGCAGCATGCCACCCGTCTGTTTGCCGACACTTTCAACGATGCGTTTTGTCAGCGCTTCCAGATCCTCATCGGTCAAGGTGCGCTCCACGGGTTGTATCGCCACTTCGATCGCAACAGACTTCTTGTCAGGGCCAAGCGATGCGCCTTCGAAAAGGTCGAAGACCTGAACGCCGGTGATCAGCTTCTTGTCGCCGGCGAGCGCTGCCCGCACAATGGCACCTGCTTCCACGGCTTTGTCGACCACAAACGCAAAGTCACGCCGGACAGTCTGGAAATCCGAAAGATTGAGCGCCGACTTGGTGCGTGTCGCCTTTTGCTTCGGTTCTGGAATGGCGTCGATGAAAACTTCAAAGCCGCAAAGGCTCCCGGAGACATCAAGGGTTTCCAGCGTCTTCGGATGGAACTCGCCGAAGGTTCCGAGGATTACCTTTGGCCCGAGCTTGATCGTGCCGGAACGCCCGGGATGATACCAGGCAGGACCGCCGCTTTCGATCTGCAACTTATCAACCGGAGCGCCGCACGCTTCGAGCACGGCAAGCGCGTCGGCCTTTGCATCGAAGACGCCAACCGGCCCAATATTACCCGACCAATGACGGCCAGAGCCTTCGAGCTTCGCGGTACCCCGGCGAACACCCGCAGCAACGCGGCGCTGCGCTTCCGGCGTGTTGCCTTCGTAGGTGCCGGAGACTTCGAACAGCGCGAGGTCGTTGAAGCCGCGATCGGCGTTGCGCTGGGCGGCAGCAAGCAGGCCCGGCAACAGCGATGGGCGCATGTCGGACATATCGGCCGCGATCGGATTAGCAAGCTTCAGTTCGCTCTGACCGCCGCCAAATGCTTTCGCTGAGGCTTCGGAAATGAACGACCAGGTAACCGCCTCCATCATGCCGCGCGAAGCAAGTGCCCGACGGGCATTGCGCGTACGGATCTGCAACGTGGTCAAGATCTTGCCGTTGACCGCCGCATGGCTAACCAAGGGCTGCGGATCGATCTGGTCGACGCCATGAATACGCATGACCTCTTCGACGAGGTCGGCCTTGCCGTCTATATCCGGACGCCATGACGGGATCACCACATCAACGAGTTCGCCCCTCCCTTGCGGCTTGAAGCCTAGGCGAGACAGGATATCGAGGCTCGTTTCTGCCGGAACATCGATGCCGGTAAGACGCTTGACCTCCGATGGGGGGAACCGGACTGTCTTCGGTGTATGGCCCTTGTAGCCGATGACTTTCGCTTCGGATGGCGTGCCACCACAGAAATCGAGAACCAGCTGCGTCGCGAGCTCAAGACCGGGAATCATGAATTCCGGATCGACGCCCCGCTCGAAACGGTAGCGCGCATCGGTGATGATACCGAGCGTGCGCCCCGTGCGGGCAATATTCATCGCGTCCCAAAGCGCGGACTCGATCACGACATTGGTGGTGTTCTCATCACAGCCGGAATGTTCACCGCCCATGATACCGCCAATCGATTCGACCCCATCGGCATCGGCGATGACTACATTGTCCGGACCCAATGTATATTCCTTGCCGTTGAGGCCGAGAACCTGCTCGCCTTCCCGGCCGCGGCGCACGGTGAGATTGCCGCTGACCTTGTCGGCATCGAAAACGTGTAGCGGACGACCGCGATCGAAGGTCAGATAGTTGGTTATGTCGACGAGCGCATTGATCGGGCGCAAGCCTATGGCGATCAACCGCTGCTGCAGCCATTGCGGGCTGTGACCGTTCTTGACGCCCTTGACGGTACGCCAGGCAAAGCCGGGGCAAAGATGGGTATCTTCGCCTAGTTCAAGATGAACGTCCACCAGCGCGGGCCCTGCGCCTTTGACAGGCACGATCGGCCGCTGCTTGAGCTTGCCGATACCGGCTGCAGCCAAGTCGCGGGCAATACCGTAGACGCTGGTGCAATCCGGACGGTTCGGCGTCAGGTTGATCTCGATAACAGGGTCATCCAGACCGGCATAAGCAGCGAAGCTGGTGCCGACCGGCGCATCTGCGGGCAGGTCGATGATGCCATTGTGTTCATCCGACATCTGCAATTCGCGCTCGGAGCACATCATGCCATGGCTTTCGACACCGCGGATCTTGCCGACCGACAGCGTAAGATCGATGCCGGGGACATAGGTGCCAGGAGCCGCGAATGCGCCGATCAGGCCCGCACGGGCGTTCGGCGCACCGCACACCACCTGCAGCGGCTTGCCGTCGCCCGTATCGACAGTCAGAACTTGCAGCTTGTCTGCGTCGGGGTGGCGGGAAGCCGTCAGCACCTTGGCTATGACGAAGGGCTTTAGCGCCGACTTGTCATCGAGCTGCTCGACTTCCAGACCGATTCTTGTCAGGGAATCGACGATCTCTTCGAGTGACGCCTCGGTCTCGAGATGGTCTTTAAGCCAGGAGAGTGTGAATTTCATGATTTCACTCGTTTCGCATTTTAATCTTTTGGAGACTTGAGGCCAGGCGCCGCTAGGCGCTCAGACCTCCGAACAGCGTCGGCATATCGAGCGGGCGGAAACCGTAGTGCTGGAGCCAGCGCACGTCGGCATCGAAGAACGCGCGCAGGTCCGGCATGCCGTATTTCAACATGGCAATGCGGTCGATACCCATGCCCCAGGCAAACCCCTGATACTCATCCGGATCGAGACCGCCGGCGCGCAAGACGTTCGGATGCACCATGCCGCAGCCGAGGATTTCCATCCAGTCGGTGCCTTCACCGAATTTCACTTCCTTGCCAGAGCGGTCGCACTGGATATCGACCTCCAGTGATGGCTCGGTGAAGGGGAAATAGGACGGGCGGAAGCGCATCTTCAGTGACGGCACTTCAAAGAACGCCTTGCAGAATTCTTCGAGCACCCATTTCATGTTGGCGACATTGGCAGACTTGTCGATAACCAGCCCTTCAACCTGATGGAACATGGGCGAATGGGTGGCATCGCTATCCATGCGGTAGGTCTTGCCGGGAATAACGATGCGGATCGGCGGCTTCTGATTTTCCATCGTACGAATCTGCACCGGGCTCGTATGGGTACGCAGCACCCGTCGCTCGCCGGTCTCGTCGGGATTGAAGAAAAAAGTGTCGTGCATCTCGCGAGCCGGGTGACCCTCGGGGAAATTGAGCGCGGTGAAGTTGTAGTAGTCGGTCTCGATATCCGGACCTTCGGCAATGGAAAAGCCCATATCGGCGAAGATTGCGGTGATCTCATCGATGACCTGGCTGATCGGGTGGATGCGACCCCGTTCTGCCGGCGCGGCGCGCACAGGGAGCGTGACGTCCACTTTTTCCTTTTCAAGACGCACAGCGATGGCCGCGTCCTTGAGCGCGATCTTCCGGGCGGTGAGTGCTTCCGTAATACGATTCTTCAAGCCATTGATGGCAGGTCCCTGGAGCTGCCGCTCTTCCGGCGACATGGAACCGAGTGACTTCAGTTTTTCCGAGATCGAGCCCTTTTTGCCGAGAGCTGCTATGCGGACGGCCTCGATGGCCGCTTCGTCATTGGCTGACTCAATCTGCGCGGCAAGCACGCTTTCCAGTTCTACCAGGTCGTCCATCGTTCTTCACCTGTTGGTTCTTGAGATTCCTGTCATTTCTCTCGAAATGACCGCCTCTTGCTCGTCGATGCAGAAAATCGAAAAACCCGCGCCAGCCGAGCCAGCGCGGGTTTCCCAAATCTATATTTCCGGAATGCTTTGGGAGCGCTGGCTTAGTGAACAGCGCCTTCAAAAGCGTTCGGAGTTGTATTCTTGAGATATTCAAGCGCCTTCTTGGCAGAAGCCACGAGCGAGCCGAATGCCTCCGGCTCGTGGATCGCGAGATCCGACAGAACCTTGCGGTCAACCTCGATACCCGACTTCGACAGACCGTCGATGAAGCGGCTGTATGTCAGGCCATGTTCGCGGACAGCGGCATTGATGCGCTGGGTCCAGAGCGCACGGAAAGTACGCTTCTTGTTCTTGCGGTCGCGATAAGCGTACTGCTTCGAACGATCGACAGCGGCCTTGGCGGTCTTGATGGTGTTCTTGCGGCGGCCACGGAAACCCTCGGCCTGCTTCAGAACTTTTTTGTGCTTGGCGTGGGACGTAACGCCCCGTTTTACACGTGCCATGATATGATCTCCTTACTGAGATGGATAACGTTTGCCCGATCAGAGACCGTTAGGCAGGAACTTCTTCACGATTTTCGCATCTGGCTCGGAAAGAACCATCGTGCCGCGTGCGTCACGAATGAATTTGTTCGAACGTTTGATCATGCCATGGCGTTTGCCAGCGGCGGCGGCTTTGATTTTGCCAGTTCCGGTGATCTTGAACCGTTTCTTGGCAGCAGATTTGGTCTTCATCTTGGGCATTTTGCTACTCCTGATTTTCTTTCTTGAGGTCCCTGTCGTTCCTACGGAACTCCACGCCTCTTGCGAGGCCCGTTCGCTCCAAAGAGTTTCGAGCCTCTTGTTTTTGACTTCAGGCCGACCAAAGCCTGAAAGCATACAAAACCGCCACGGCATGCCCTGCCGGGCGGTTTGAACGCGTGCTTATTACCAGAAGTCAGAAAAAGCGCAACAGTTGAATCGCGTGAGCCGGCGAAAAGCGCAGCGCCTCAACTAGTAGAGGCGCAACAGAACAGGCAGAATGTGTTGCCCTTGCAGATATTCCACGAACTCGAGCAGTGGATAGGAGACGAAGAATACAAGTCCGTCGGTGAACGTCCTATAGAGCATGGACGACTTGACGCTCAGCACATCGGCTTCCCTGTAGAGCCGGGGATTGGGGAAGAAGCGCGGTACTTCCCGCTTATAACTGGTGTAGGTCTCGCCGAACACCTTTTCGAGATAACCTTCTTCGGCCGTGATGACGAACTGGAAGGCAATGTAGCAAATCACGGCAAGCGCGAGCGACACAGTCAGGCTGCCGGTCAGCATGCCAATGCCCGCCGCTCCGAGCGTGCTGAACACGTAGAGTGGATTGCGGCTCATCGAATAGGGTCCGAGGCGGACAATCTCCGAGCTTTTGCGTCCGCCTATATAGAGTGTGCACCACATGCGTCCAAGGATTGCGAGCACAATCGTACTAATGCCGAAATCCTCGATATATTCATGAATCCAGTTCTCGTTCCAGGCGGAGCGGATCGTTAACAGGGCAACAAGAATCAACGCAATGATGATCGCAATCACGATACGCCTGCGGTGTTGAAACCGGGACATGTCCTTGAGAGAATTCAGCGCCGCCATGATGGTCCTTCGGATCGTTCAGCATAGAAAAGCCGCCCGAAGGCGGCTTTTCTATGGAAGTTGACTGGCTTTAGCGCGGCGCCAGAACCATCATCATCTGGCGGCCTTCGAGCTTTGGCTCGGCCTCCACCTTGGAAATTTCCACCGTATCTTCCTTGACGCGATCCAGAAGCCGCATGCCAAGTTCCTGGTGAGCCATTTCACGGCCACGGAACCGCAATGTAACCTTGACCTTGTCGCCTTCTTCGAAGAAACGCTTGATCGCCTTCATCTTCACATCATAATCATGCGTGTCGATATTCGGGCGCATCTTGATTTCTTTGATTTCGACGGTCTTCTGCTTCTTGCGCGCTTCCGCCGCTTTCTTCTGACCCTGGTATTTCAGCTTCCCGAGATCGACGATCTTGCAGACCGGCGGCTCGGCATTGGGCACGATCTCGACAAGATCGAGCCCAGCCTCATCGGCCATCGCCAGTGCTGCTTGAATAGTGACTATGCCGTGGTTTTCACCTTCGGCATCAATGAGCTGTACCTGAGGTACGCGGATATCGCGGTTGGAACGAGGTCCATCTTTCTGGACCACCTGGGCTCTAAAGGGTCGACGAATGGCAGTAATCTCCTTGAATTATTTCGGACCCGCAAATAGCACCGTCAGGCCGGAGCCGCAATGCTTCTGTGCGCGGGCGCATGCCAATATCACTATTTTTGGGAAAAATCACACCAATCAAACATAGGTTTATTTCAGATTTATGCAATGTTGCGGGCTTCAACGATGAACTTTGCCGTGGCAAAAGGACCGATCACGACACGGAGTTACCTTTATGAACGCACCCCTGCCCCAGTTCCTGACCGTCAACGGCCTCGATATTGCGCTGCGCCGCCGCGAAGGCAGCACGCCCGGCATTGTATGGCTGGGGGGCTATTACTCGGACATGCTGGGCAGCAAAGCCCAATGGCTGGATCAGTGGGCATCGGAACGCGGCGTGGCCTTCCTTCGGCACGATTATTCCGGCCATGGCGAATCCGGCGGCGAATTCCGCGATGGCACGATCTCGATATGGCTGGAGCAAAGCCTTGCAGTATTTCGCGCGTTTTCCTCCGGTCCTCAAATCCTCGTCGGCTCGTCCATGGGTGGATGGATCGCCTTGCGCATGATCGAGGAATTGCAAAGGACCGGCGAAGGCGGGCGTGTTGCAGGAGTGGTGCTCATCGCGCCGGCGCCGGATTTCACCTCGGAACTCGTCGAGCCGCAACTGACAAATGATCAGCGCCGGCAGATCGCCGAACGCGGTTATATGGAAGAACCGTCCGATTATTCGTCCGTGCCTTATATCTATACCAAGGCTTTGCTGGAAGACGGCAAAACCAACCAGGTTTTGAAGGGTGTCATCCAGACCGATTGTCCTGTCCACATCCTTCAGGGCATGGAGGACAAGGACGTGCCCTATACCCATGCCCTGCGATTAATGGATCACCTGCCCGTCGACGATGTGACGATTACGCTGGTGCGCGACGGTGATCATCGCCTGTCACGTCCTCAAGACCTTGATCTTCTGACACGAACCGTGTCTTCAATGGTGGATAGAACAAAGGTCCTTCCGCCAATTCAATAAATTTCAGGCTCTCCATGCGCTTTTCCGTGATCGCTTCTGCTGTTGTCGCTGCTGTCGTGGGCTTTGGCGGAACGCTTGCACTTATGATCGCGGCAGCGCAGGCACTCGGAGCCACCCAAGCCGAGACCGCAAGCTGGGTGACTGCATGCTGTCTCGCGATGTTCCTCGCGACAGGCTATCTGAGCTGGCGTTACAAGATGCCGATCATTGCCGCTTGGTCAACGCCTGGATTGGCTCTCATCGGCGGCTCGATCGGCTTTACCATGCCGCAGGCGGTGGGAGCGTTCATCGTCACCGCGATAGCGATCATTCTCACCGGGTTGATCAAACCGGTTTCTGCCTTTGTCTCCAGGATCCCGGCATCGATAGCGTCGGGAATGCTGGCCGGTGTGCTGTTTGCATTCCTGATCGGCGCTGCACGAACCATACCCATAGACCCGGTTTTTGTACTGCCTCTTATTGCGCTCTTCTTCATCATCCGCCTGTTCAACCCGGCCATGGCGGTGCTCGCCGTACTTTTCGGTGGGGTGATTTATGCTTTTGTCAGCGGCCGCGTTGCCAGCGTCCCTGGTGTCGAGCTTTCGACGCTGACACTCATCATGCCTGTCTTCGACATGCGCGCGATGATCGGCCTGGCGCTGCCGCTTTATCTGGTCACCATGGCATCGCAGAACCTGCCGGGCTTTGCCGTGCTTCGTGCAGCGGGTTATGAGCCGCCAACGGCGGCCGCGCTCCAAGTCACCGGTCTCGTCTCCCTTGTCACGGCGCCTTTCGGGGCTCACACAAGCAACATGGCGGCAATTTCTGCTGCGATCTGCACCGGCCCGGACGCGCATCCCGACCCGGAAAAGCGCTGGCTGACCGGCCCGTTCTATGCTCTGTCCTATCTGATCTTTGCGATTTTTGGGGCGTCGCTGGTTGCCCTGTTTGCTGTCTTGCCTGCGCCGCTCATCGCCCTCGTCGCAGGTCTCGCGCTCATCGGGGCGTTTACCAATGCCCTGTCGCTCGCGCTCAAAGTCGAACACGAGCGGCTGGCGGCGATCGTTACCTTTGCTGTCACGGCCTCGGGAATTACCATTGCGGGGATCGGCGCCGCATTTTGGGCCCTGGTGGCTGGACTTCTCGTCATAGCCGTCGACTACGCGAAGAAACGTTTCGTATTTCAATGATTTGGAGCATTTGAAATCACAGTTTCTTGAAAAGCCGCAAAGTCTTTCCCATGTCGATATCAATCGGCCAATAGGGGCCGGGCTTTCTTGATAGGGAAGGGCTTTAGATGAACACTTCTGCTTTAATCCGTCCAGGCTGGTCTCCGGCGACCATCGCTCTGATGATTATCGGGTTCATGTTGTTCTGGCCTCTCGGTTTGGCCATGCTTGCCTACATTGTCTGGGGCAACCGTTTCGGCGGTTTCAAGCACGAAATGAACAATGCGGCCGATAATGTTTGCGGTGCGTTCCGCCGCAGCCGCCGTTCTCAGCATTTCGGCAGAGGCCCATTCGGCACTGGCAATATTGCCTTTGACGAGTGGCGCGAGAAGGAACTGCAGCGGCTCGACGAAGAGCGCCGCAAGCTCGAAGAGATGCGAACCGAATTCGAAGACTACGCCCGCGAACTCCGGCGCGCCAAGGACCGGGAAGAGTTCGATCGTTTCATGGCCGAGCGGAACGCTGCGCCAAAGAAACCCTCGGGATCTGTTCCCGATACTGATCAGGAATAGCGACTTGAGGTCAGTTCCTTGAAAAACCGATTGCTACGGCGGCGCCTCGCGGCGCCGCCTCTGTTTTGTCTCACCGGTTTTGCTCGAATCAATTAAAGTAGCTCTATGATCCTGTCCTTGTTCCGCAGCCCGCCGAAAAAATCCGCGACGCTTAAAGCCGAGCGGAGTTATGAGGTCGCGGGCCGTGTCCTGCCGCTGCTGGTAATGGAAAATCCGCGGGCGACGCGGTTGACACTGCGTATCGACGCAGGGGGCAAGGGTCTGCGCATGACCGTGCCGCCTGGGATAGCTGCGCGCGAAGTCGAAAAATTTCTCTCCCGTCACGAAGGCTGGATCGAGACCCGCATTGCGAAGATGCCCGATCAACCGAACGTACGCCCGGGCGTTAAGATCCCCGTGCGCGGCGTGCCACACCTCATCGTGCATGAACCAGCAAAGCGTGGAACGGTGCGGCAGGAAAACGGAGCCGAGGGGCCGAGGCTGATCGTCTATGGCGATCGTCCGCATCTCGCCAGGCGCGTTGGCGACTTCTTGAAACGTGAGGCGCGACGCGACCTGGAAATGCTCGTCGCCCGTCACACAACCACCGTTGGGCGGCGCGCAAAGGCTGTCCGCCTGAAAGATACAAAAAGCCGCTGGGGCTCATGCACATCGGACGGTACGTTATCTTTTTCCTGGCGCATCATGATGGCGCCGCCACCGGTTATCGACTATCTCGTCGCACATGAAGTGGCCCACTTGAAAGAGATGAACCACGGTCCGAAATTCTGGAAATTGTGCGGCGAGCTTTGCCCCGACACGGAGCGCTGCAAAGCCTGGTTGAAACGCAATGGCAGCGCCTTGCAGGCTATTGATTTCAGCTGATGGACCGCGCTATTTCGCCTGCCGTTTTGCAAGCGGCACGAACGCTGTGGAATTTTCACCTCATCTATGACGAACTGTCCGAGGTCGATGTGATCATTGGTCTCGGCAGCTACGACTTGCGCGTCGCCGATCGTTGCGCCGAGCTGTTCCACCAGCGCATGGCCAAAAAAATTCTCTTTACCGGCAAATCCGGCAATTGGACCAACAATCTGTTCGATGGCAGTGAAGCTGAAGCGTTTGCCAGTCGTGCCAGGGAACGGGGTGTTCCTGCGGACGCGATCCTGATCGAACCGCAAGCCACCAATATCGGGGAGAACATCCGCTTTTCACGTGCAATGGCGAACGGCCAGGTGGGTCGCATCATCATTGTCACCAAGCCCCAGACCCAGCGCCGCGCTTATGCGACGGTCCGGGCACAATGGCCCGGAGTATCGGCACTTGTCACTGCACCAATGACGCCCTTCGAAGAACAACCGATCGAAGCCTACCCGTTTGAAATGTTCGTTCACGAAATGGTCGGCGACGTGCAGCGAATACGTGACTATCCGTCCAAAGGCTTCCAGATAGCGCAATCCATCCCTGCATCTGTCGCGGATGCGTTCGATTTCCTTGTTAAAGAAGGCTATCACCACCATCTCTAACCATTGATCAATGCGCAAAATCCTCGACTTTGACGCATTTTCGTGCGAGTGGCGGCTTATGGGCCTTGATATCAAGATATGCGGGTTGAAAACCGACGAAGCAGTGGCTGCGGCACTGGACGGCGGCGCATCGCACATCGGCTTTATTTTCTTTCCGAAAAGCCCCCGCTATGTCGATCCTGGCGAGGCTGGCCGTCTGCGTCAGGCTGCCAAGGGGCGCGCGATAGCAGTTGCAGTGACTGTCGATCCGGATGACGTCACGCTCGACGCTATTGTTGCTGCGATGCAGCCGGACATGCTCCAATTGCACGGGGATGAGAGCGTCAACCGGGTTGCGGACATCAAGGCCCGTTATGGCTTGCCGGTCATGAAGGCACTTGCCTTGCGCGAACGCGGCGATCTTGAACAGATCAAGCCGTATATCGGCGTGGCCGACCGCTTCCTTTTTGACGCCAAACCACCAAAGGGATCGGAGCTTCCTGGCGGAAACGGTGTTTCTTTTGACTGGCGGGTGCTGAGTGAGCTTGACGCCTCTACCGATTACATGCTTTCCGGTGGTCTCAACGCGAGTAATATCGCCGAGGCGCTGCGGGCAACGAATGCACAAGGCATCGACATTTCTTCCGGCGTCGAGTCTGGACCGGGCGTGAAGGATGTTGGCCTGATCAAGGATTTTTTCTGGGCTGTGCGCGCTGCCAAAAGCGCTGATGCGGCCTGAATATAAGAGGCGGTCGTTTCAACAACGCGGCAGGGCCTCAAGAACGGAGTGATGCAGTGAACACGGTGGTTGAACCCAATTCATTCAAGACAGGCCCTGACGAGGAGGGCATGTTCGGCATTTTCGGCGGGCGTTTTGTTGCCGAGACCCTGATGCCGCTGATCCTTGAACTGCAGCAGGCCTATGAAGACGCGAAGAACGATCCGTCGTTCAAAGCAGAGCTTCAGGCCCTGTCGACGCATTACGCCGGACGGCCATCCAAGCTCTATTACGCCGAAGGCCTGACACACCATGTGCGCCAGATGGCCAAGGATCAGGGCCTCGACGGCGGCGCGAAGATCTATTTCAAGCGCGAAGATCTGAACCATACTGGCAGCCACAAGATCAACAATTGCCTTGGCCAGATCCTGCTTGCAAAGCGTATGGGCAAGACCCGCATCATCGCGGAGACGGGCGCAGGCCAGCACGGCGTCGCATCGGCTACGGTGTCCGCCCGTTTCGGCCTGCCTTGCGTGGTCTATATGGGCGCGACCGACGTCGAGCGGCAGAAGCCCAATGTCTTTCGCATGAAATTGCTCGGCGCCGAGGTCAAGCCCGTATCGTCTGGTCATGGCACGTTGAAGGACGCGATGAACGAGGCCCTGCGTGACTGGGTCTCTAATGTCGAGGATACGTATTACCTGATCGGTACCGCGGCTGGCCCGCATCCCTACCCGGAACTCGTGCGCGACTTCCAGTCGGTGATCGGGACGGAAGCCCGCGAGCAGATCCTCGAGCGCGAGGGACGCCTGCCGGACACCATCATTGCGGCCGTTGGCGGCGGGTCCAACGCAATCGGTCTGTTCCATCCCTTCCTTGACGACAAGAGCGTCGAGATCATCGGCATCGAAGCTGGAGGTCGCGGGCTTGATGGCGAAGAACATTGCGCTTCGATGAGCGCGGGACGCCCCGGCGTCTTGCATGGCAACCGCACCTATCTCTTGCAGAACAAGGACGGCCAGATCCTCGACGGTCACTCTGTTTCGGCCGGTCTCGATTACCCGGGCGTCGGTCCGGAACATTCATGGTTGCGCGATACGGGCCGCGTTTCCTATGTACCGATACTCGACGATGAAGCTCTCGAAGCGTTCACCCTGACAACCCGCACCGAAGGCATCATTCCGGCACTGGAATCCGCCCATGCCATCGCCCATGCGGTGAAAATCGCGCCTAGGATGACACAGGACAAGATCATGATCGTCAATCTTTCCGGCCGCGGCGACAAGGATGTGCACACGGTCGGGCAGCTTTTAGGGATGGACATCTGATCATGACGACGCGTATCGACAGAAAATTCGCAGCGCTCAAAGCTGAAGGGCGTCCGGCACTCGTGACCTATTTCATGGGCGGCGATCCCGACTTCGACACATCGTTGAAGATCATGAAGGGGCTGCCCGGCGCAGGTTCAGACATCATCGAGCTCGGTGTGCCATTCTCCGACCCCATGGCGGATGGACCAGCCATTCAGGCCGCCGGTTTGCGCGCCCTGAAAAAGGGCATGTCGCTTACGAAGACACTCGATCTCGCTGCGCGCTTTCGGCAAACCGACGATACGACCCCGATCGTGCTGATGGGATATTACAACCCGATCTACATATACGGCGTCGACCGCTTCCTTGTGGATGCCACCGCCTCTGGTATCGACGGCCTGATCATTGTCGATCTGCCGCCGGAAATGGACGAAGAGCTCTGCATTCCTGCGATCAAGGCCGGGATCAATTTCATTCGTTTGGCAACACCGACGACTGACGACAAGCGTTTGCCGAAGGTCCTGCAGAACACGTCGGGCTTTGTCTATTACGTGTCGATGAACGGCATTACAGGATCGGCTTTGCCTGATACCCGCAGGGTTGCGGCCGCTGTCGAGCGGATCAAGAAGCATACGGACTTGCCGGTCGTCGTCGGCTTCGGCGTCAAGACCGCTGAGCAGGCGAAGGTAATCGGCTCCGCCGCCGACGGCGTTGTCGTCGGTACGGCGATCGTCAATGCTGTTGCCAACACGATCAATCCCGACGGTTCTTTGGTGGCAGATCCCGCCGAAGCCGTCGCCACGATGGTCAAAGGCCTTTCCAGCGGTGTGCGGGCGTCAAGTCTTGCGGCGGCCGAGTAAAGCTCCTAAATCAACCGTTTGCTAGAAGAACAGGACCGATCATGAACTGGATCACGAATTACGTCCGGCCTAAGATCAATTCGATGCTTGGTCGCCGTGAAATGCCAGAAAATCTCTGGATCAAGGATCCTGAATCCGGCGAAATGGTTTTCCATACGGATCTGGAAAAGAACCAGTGGGTCGTGCCGACTTCCGGGCATCATATGCGTATTCCCGCAAAGGACCGATTGAAGTTCTTTTTCGATGACGGCGTCTTTGAAGTGCTGGAACAGCCGAAAGTCGCGACAGATCCGTTGAAATTCCGCGATGAAAAGCGTTACGTCGACCGGCTGAAGGAACATCGCACCAAAACCGGCCAGGATGATGCCATCATCAACGCCCTTGGCACGATCGAGGGACTGCCGATCGTCGTGACCATCCATGACTTCAGTTTCATGGGCGGTTCGCTCGGCATGGCGGCAGGCGAGGCAATCATCAAGGGTTTCGAAACCGCGATCGCCCAAAAGAAACCGCTGGTGCTTTTCGCTGCGTCCGGCGGTGCTCGCATGCAGGAGGGTATTCTTTCCCTGATGCAGTTGCCGCGCACGACAGTTGCCGTCGAAATGCTGAAGGAAGCCGGTCTGCCCTACATCGTCGTCCTCACGAACCCGACGACAGGCGGCGTCTCCGCCTCTTACGCAATGCTTGGTGATATCCACATCGCCGAACCCGGTGCATTGATCGGCTTTGCCGGACAGCGCGTCATTGAACAGACCATTCGTGAAAAATTGCCCGAAGGGTTCCAACGCGCCGAATATCTGAAGACGCATGGGATGGTGGATATGGTCGTGCCGCGGCCGGAATTGAAAGCAACGATCGCACGGCTGTTGAAAATGCTGATGGGCGAAGCGGCCACGGAAATTGCTGAGGAACACCCGATTGAACCGGCTGTACTGCCGGTGCCGGCCGAAACCCAAGCTTGATGCCGAGCTGCTTTTTGAATTGGCTGTGCAATGCCATCGCGTGCTGAACAAGAGATCGACCGGCTCCTCGGGCTCCACCCCAAGGGCTTCGATCTGTCTCTCGGCCGTATAACACGCCTATTGGACACGCTGGGCAATCCGCAGCTGCGGATACCGCCGGTGATCCATGTCGCAGGCACCAATGGCAAGGGTTCTGCCGTCGCCTTCTCGCGGGCGCTGCTTGAAGCCGCAGGCTACACGGTGCACGTCCACACGTCCCCGCATCTCGTACGCTGGCATGAACGCTATCGGATTGGCGCGCCAGGCGGCAGCAAGATCGTCGACGACGATGTGCTGGCCGATGCGCTCAAGCGCGTTGCCGACGCCAATGCCGGACAGGCAATCACCGTCTTCGAGATCCTTACCGCCGTCACTTTCGTTTTGTTTTCGGAACACCCGGCGGATGCTGTCATCCTCGAAGTTGGCCTTGGCGGGCGGTTCGATGCGACCAATGTCATTCCCGAGCCGGCCGTCAGTGTCATCATGCCCATTTCGCTCGATCACCAGCCCTATCTCGGCGACCGTGTGGAACTGATTGCCGCGGAAAAGGCTGGCATCATCAAGCCGCGTTGCCCTGTTGTCATCGGCGCCCAGGAGGAGGAAGCCGTCCGCATGGTGCTGATCGAGACCGCCGAACGTCGCGATTGCCCATTTACGGTGTATGGACAGGATTTCCTCAGCTTCGAAGAACGTGGGCGCATGGTCTATCAGGACAATAAGGGCTTGATGGACCTGCCTTTGCCGGCGCTCCTCGGCCGCCACCAGCTGGCGAACGCTGCTGCAGCAATCCAGGGGGTCAGAACTGCCGGCTTCAAGGTGCCGGAGCAGGCCGTCGAACGGGCGATGGCAAATGTCGAGTGGCCCGCCCGAATGCAGCGACTCATCAAGGGCAAGCTGGTGGAGATGGCGGTCCCGGGCTCGGAAATCTGGCTTGATGGCGGACATAACCCCGGCGCGGGGCTGGTGATCGCCGAGGCTATCGCTACCTTGGAAGATCGCAACCAGCGACCACTGTTTTTGATCACCGGCATGATCAATACCAAGGATCCTGTTGGCTATTTCCAGGCTTTTACCGGCATGGCACGGCACGTGTACACAGTGCCGATACGTTCCAGCGGCGCCGGGATTCCACATGACGAGCTCGCGCTGGCTGCCAATGAAGCCGGTCTTTCGGCTGAACCTGTACATTCGGTCGAAAATGCTCTGAAGATTCTGGCGCATAGCTGGGACGCATCCGAGCCGGCACCACGAATTCTTATCGGGGGATCGCTATATCTCGCTGGTGACGTTCTTTCGGACAATGGCACACCGCCTTTATAGGCAACAAAAAGCCCGGCACTAAACCGGGCTCTTTTGTTCGAATGACTTGAACAATCAAGCAGCCGAATTCCTGATCCAGTCGGACAATTTGCTCTTCGGAGCAGCGCCGACCAGATTGGCAGCAAGTTCACCATCCTTGAACATCAGCAAAGTCGGGATCGAACGCACACCAAACTGGGCAGCCAGTTCCGGATTTTCATCGATGTTGACCTTGGCAATCGTGACCTTGCCTTCCATCTCGGAGGCAATCTCTTCAAGAGCAGGAGCGATCATCTTGCACGGGCCGCACCATTCCGCCCAAAAATCAACGACGACTGGCTGGCCCGCCTGAATGACGTCGGACTGGAAATTGCTGGTGTCGATCTTGACGGTAGCCATGGGCTTTTCCTTGTGTGTTTGTGAATGTGTTGCACATCATGTGGTGAGTCGGCTCGCAATCGTCAAGCTCGGTATTGTCACGATTCAGTGCAAACAGTCTGGAGCAGCCTGCAATCCTGCTTCGTTGCCTGCCCGCAGCATTCAATAATCAGCCTTACCACGTTTTGCATTTTCCAATCCATATCCTTTGCTCACACCATCCGACCGAGTGCGTCGCGCATCGCATCGGCGGGGATATCGATCAGGTGCGGACCTTCGGTGAAGAGCAGCGCAGCCTCCACAGTCTTGCCCGGATAAAGCGGCTCCAGCAATTGGCGGTAAAGGGCGAGCTGCGCGACATATGCCTCTGGAACCTTGGCGAGATTAGCGGGGGGTGGGCGGTTTGTCTTGTAATCCACGATAAGCACCCGCTCTTCATCGGCTGCCAGCCTGTCGATCACACCCGAAACGGCGTGATCCTTGCCGCGCAGATGCAGTGTTCCCATGATCGCCACTTCTGCAAGCGAACCTGATGCGAAAACCGGCGCATAGCGTGGATCATCTATAACGCCGAGGACCGATTGCAGAGCATCTTCGATTTCCTGTCGGGGCCAGTCGAAGGCCGCACGCGAAAGGTAGCGCTCCGCAGCTGGGACCCGTTGTTCGGCGGCCAAGTTCGGCAGGGTCTGCAACAAGGCGTGGATGACCGTTCCGCGGCGGATCGCGAACGATGGATCACCCCCATCACTTGTCAATACGGGCGAGCCGGTCACAACGGGCGCTTCGTCGTCCGGTTCAATCAAGACCGAGACGCCGGATGGCGCAAGCGGTCTTGGCAGGCCAGCTTCTCGCGGCATGGGAGAGCGATAGGCCGCAGGAAATGGTTCGGCACGCGCTTCGGAAGGTGTGGCAAGCTCATCGATCGACGAGTGAGTGCGCTCCGTCACGCGATAGCGTCTGGCGACCACGGTTTCTACGGGATGCTGGAATGGTTCGCTTAACTCGCCCAGGGCGGCCTCGACCAAACCATGCCATGTTTCGGATGCCTGCCGTGGTCCGCGATAGCCGCACACGATCAAGCGATCCTCGGCGCGCGTCATCCCCACATAGAGAAGTCGGCGATATTCTTCTTCGGCACGAATTTTCAGATTATCGACGATTGTTCCCGTAAAGGCGGTCGCATAGGCTTTGCCAGGGACGAAAAGAAAACCTGGGCCTTGCCAGCCATCCTTTTCCTGCAGCTTGAAAGAAAGCAAATTTGGTGTTCGCCCACCTGCCGATGCCGCACTGCCGGAATCCACCAGGAAAACGACGGCCGCCTCCAGCCCCTTGGCTGCGTGTACCGTCATGATGCGAACTTCATTGCGGCTCTGATCGAGTTCACGCTTGATCTCGGGGGTTGCGGCGTCAAGCGTTTCGAGGAATGCCTGAAGTCCGGGGAGGCCGGTCTTTTCCGTAGCAACCGCATAGTTTTGAAACTCGTCTATGACATCACCGGCCTCATGGCCAAGTCTTGCCAACAGATCGCGTCTGGCGCCTCCCGGTCCCAAAATCTCCGCATAGAACTCGAACACCGGTACGGTGTCGGCCCGATTGCGCCAACTCTGCAATCGTTGCGACGTTGCGCTCACGATCAGATCATCGTCCGCGCGCGCCTTCAGCCGTTGATAGAGTGTTTCATGTTCTGCCCGGCCATATGCGAGGTCAAACAGTTGTTCATCATTCCACTTGAACAACGGGCTCTTCAACAGTGCTGCAAGCGACAGGTCGTCGGATGGCAGTAGCATGAACCGGCCAAGCGCCACCAGATCCTTGATGGCAATGTGGTCCGTGAGCTTCAACCTGTCAGCGCCGGCGACCGGGACGTGCCGCTTCTTCAGCTCACGCGACAAAGCTGGCATGAACTGATCGCGCTTGCGCACCAGCACCATGATGTCTCGCGCTTCGAGACGCCGACCCTGTCCCTCAATTATTTCACCCTTCTTTAGCCAGCTATCTATCGTCCTGGCGATCTGCTCCGCGAGCCGGACAGGTGGAGCAGGCAGGCTGTCCACGGGTTTGCGCCAATCGTCTTCCTGCGGAGCGCTTTCTGGCGTGATCATGTCCCATATCTGGACCTCGCCGGGATCATGATCGCGAATGGCCGTATGGACGGTCGGGCCGTGTTCCCGTCCAAAGCCACGATTGGCCTCGGGCCGGGCGAAAACTTTATCGACGGCAGACAAAACATCCGGGGCCGAGCGAAAAGAGAAGTTGAGATTGACACGCTCAAAACTCAATTCAGATTGCCTGGTGTTCCTTTCGGTCTCCCTGCCATGCTTGGCAAAATCCTCAGGAATAGCGCCCTGAAACGAATAAATGGATTGCTTTTCGTCACCGACGGCGAACAGCGTGCGCCGGATGTCGCGGGCGGATTTGCCGGCAAAAAATTCCGCGCTGAGCAGACGGATGACACGCCATTGATTGGGGCTCGTATCCTGCGCCTCATCAACCAAAATATGATCGATACCCTTGTCCAGCTTATACTGTACCCATGGTCCAGCATCCTGACGCGCCAGCAATTTCACCGTACGCACAATAAGATCGTCGAAATCGAGCAGACCATGCGTCTTTTTCATGTGCTGATAGCGGCCGATCAGATCGTCGATCAGAACCAGGGCGGAAAGGGTAAGGCGAAGCACGCGCCATTGTTTAAAACGGTCCAAACCCTGGAATACGCGTTGTGCCGCTTGATCGTAACGATCGATAAAATCCGGATAACGGTCCGTTACCCCCTTGGTTGCGATATAGGAACCGCTTTTGGGATCACCCGTCGCTTGCAGGAACGCCGCCCGCAGTGCTTCCTCACGTTGGTCGACTTGTTCGTTGAACTTTGCATGAAGCAGAATCAGCGCAAATTCTTGCGCCCGCGTCGCGCTCTTTTGTATCTGGAGAATGCCGGACAACATCGAGTGATCGAATTCGTCCACCGGCCAAAGCGTTGACAGAATACTGTCTTCGGTCTCGTCGCCCTGGAAGCCAAAGTGCGAATAAAAAGCCTGGCGGCGCAGATCATCGTGACCGACTTCACCGATAAATTGCGTCAGATCATGCCGTTTGTTTACTGCCTCGTCGAGCAGCTGCTGCAGACCAAACTCTCCGGCGGCATCGAGCACATCGGCAAAAGCGGCAGCAAGCTCCGTGTTATGGTCAAGGCGCGCGGCTTGCAAAAGTTGGCGACGCGCTTCGCCGACCAGCGCGACCTGCATCATGTCATCCATCAATTCAAAATGGCCGGCAATATTAGCCTCGAGCGGGAATTGATGGAGAATCGCTTCACAAAAGGCGTGGATGGTCTGAATCTTGAGGCCGCCCGGCGTTTCCAGCGCCCGTGCAAACAGACGTCGCGCTTGCGCCAGCCGTTTCGGCCCAGGGCGACTGCCATCGATCTTCTCGATGGTCTCGGCTAACGCACCTTCGTCCAATGTTGCCCAATCGGACAATCGCGCAAAAACACGGTTCTGCATGACCGCTGCCGCTGCTTTGGTATAGGTCAAGCAAAGAATCTTGGAGGGATCGGTTCCGTCGAGCAGTAGGCGAATGACGCGTTCGGTCAGGACATGCGTCTTCCCCGACCCGGCATTGGCCGAAACCCAGACGGAATCCTTCGGATCGGCCGCCTTGTTTTGATTGGCAATTGTTTCTCTCGGAATGTTGCGCGGCGTCTTCATTCGCCGTCACCGCTATCGTCAGCGCCGCCCGCCGACCATTCCAGCACACGTGCGAGATGATCGTAATCCCCGGTCAAATCGCTTTCCTTGAATGGCAGTGCCCGCGAAAGATAGCCTTTGTGCGGGTCGCGATAAGCGGTCAGCAATTCGGTCAGGCGGCGCCACGAAAGCTCGCCAAGCTCCGGAGCTGATTTTTCGCTGCCATTGGAGCCGCTACCAATCTTCAGGATCGATTCCGGATCAACCTTGCCGTTGGGACGAAGCCTTACATAAAGGAGGTCCGCAGCATCGCGAGCACCGACTTCGAGAAAAGCACCACGCGCCAGAAGCGCTGCTTCGAGTGCAAGCTGCGGGGACAAAAGCACATGCGCCTGCCGCTTGGACGGTGTCGAACCCGTCTTGTAGTCGATAATCTCAGCCGAACCGTCTCGCCGGAGATCAACGCGGTCCGCACGACCCGAGAGCGTCACGCCGGTCGTTTCAACGGGAATCTTTCTTGAAGCAATTTCTGGATGACGTGCCGTTATAAGGTGCGCGCGCTGGCGTTCCCATTGGAGGTATTCCGGAACCAAAGATTGAAATCGCGGCCACCACACCGCATCGATTTCTTCCGGCAATGCGATCTCATCGAAAAAGCGCCTTCCGATTTCCAGAAGACGTGCGGATGCATCGGTGTTCTGCGGATCGACACTCTGTGCAGTGAAATCGGCCAGGATATCGTGGAACAGAGAGCCGCGTTCAGCGACATCGGGATCGCGGATCAGTGGCTCAATAGGGCGCAGGCGCAGGATGCGCCGGGCAAAGATCGCGTAAGGGTCGCGCCTGAGCGTCTCAATTTCCGTGACGGAGAAATGCTTTGGCCGCGCGCCTAAAGGTGGCTTGGGTTCGGGCCGCTTGACGAAATCTTCGTCCGGTCCAGTATCGATCTCCCGCGCCCAGTTCAGATACGTCGCGCCCCGGGTGCGCAATTCAGTAGTTGCAGTTTTGCCAAGAACTGTTTCGAGGCGTTGTAACCAGCGCGACGCAACCGTCGGAGCGTTGGCGGCGCGCTGCGCCCGTGTGAGAATGACGCGGTCCATTCCCATCGCCATCTGGAAATCATGCGCTGCAAGGCCGGTGCGCCGTTCCGGTGGTTCAAGATTGATGATCGATTTCATTGGCCGCGACATGAAGGGATCATTGCGGGTTTTGCCCGGCCATGTCCCTTCGTTCAGACCGCCGATGACGACCGTGTCGACCGTCTGCAAACGGGCTTCCAGTGCCCCCCAGATAAAGAGACGGGGATGCGCACCGGACTTAGGCTTGACGACCTCTCCCGCGACCAGCGCCTCGATCATCGACGGCCATTCGGAAGGCATGAACTCCAACCCTGCATCTGCCGATATCAGATTGCGCAGGAAGGCGGCGAACTGTTCGCCAGCAGCGCCCGAGTAGAGCGCCGCGATATTTCCTTGGTCGTCCCGTGCCAGATTTTCCAGACTGGCAACGGTGGCGTGGATAATCTCCGCGATCTCCACCGGAACTTCTCTGGAGGCAAAGGCCGCCAGCGGTTCCATACTTTGCGTGAGCGCTTCACAGGCTGAGCGGGCAGCCTCGATCTGCGCAACGGTAATCTGCCGAAGCCACCCGGGTTCAAATGGTGTTGTACTCGCCTCCGAAAGGCGTTCTTCAAAGAAGGAACGGAGGCCGGACAATGTAGCCCGGCCAGTGCCACCGCGAAGCGACACGAGTTCGATGGTCTCCGCGGCTTGCCGGACCGCGGAACGTTCGAGGCCGAGCCGGGTCAAGGGATGCTTGAGAAGCGCGAGCAATGCGACAGGATCGCCAGGATTGAAGATTGTCTCAAGCGCCAGCCGCATCAGTGTGGCTGGTTGCGTTTCGCGCAGGGCATGACCGCCGGAATCATCGGCTGTGATATTGAAGCGTGCGAGCTCGGTCGAGACACGCCGCGCAAGATCGCGATCCGCCGTGATCAAGGCTGCCGTCTTGCCTGGCTGGTCAATCGCGTCACGCAAGGCGACCGCCACCGCGAGCGCTTCTTCGCGTTCATTCGCGGCCTCCACAAGCGCAATTGGTGCTACGGCAGCCAAGAACCTGCCATCGCCACGGTCGATATCGGCCCATGCTTCACTCGTGTCTGCGGGGCGCATCGCCTCGGCCAGCAAAGCCTCGCGCGCGCGTTTTGGCGCTGCGACGTCTCCCAATTGGATGACGTCCTGACGCAGAACGCCGAGCTGACTCAATAATTTTCTCAAACCATATTGCGGGTGACCGAAGATCGATGGGCTATCGATGGTATTGGCCAGAAGTTCCCAACTTGCCGCGTCCATGTCACGATCGACGCCGGGCAGGACCAGAGCACCTTGTGGCAGGCGAGCGATGGCGGCGAGCAGCTGTGCGGTGGCGGGTATGGAACCCGTGGAACCAGCGGCGATGACCGGCCCGGCGGGCGGGCTGCGCAATAGACGCTCGGCTTCGAGCTCTATCAGCCGATTGCGATGTGCGGCAGGATTGGATCGATGCCGATCGGCAAGAACCTCAGGCCAAAGACTGGTGACTATCCCCAGGAAGTCGAGAGTTACCTGCCACCAGTTCGGCAGATCCTCCGACACAATGTTGGATAGCGACGACCAGCCCATCGCTTCGGTCTCAACCTGATCCATCAAGCTTGCGAGATCTCGCGCCAGCCAGATCGCATCCGCTGTCGTAGCCGGGATCGCGATCTCTTCGTTGCCGAAAAGTGCCCGGACGTGGTCGGGCAGACGTTCGCGCCAAGGCCTCACCAGCCGCGCGAGCAGCAGCAAGCGTCCTGTCGAGCCTATCGGTGGCAGGAGATCGAAAAAAGCATCCGATCCCAGATCGAACATTGCCGCATCCTCGTCCACATCACCGAGCGGCCGGATGACGGGAAGGATAGCAGACCTGGCCGGGCTCGTTTCGACCAGCAAAGAACGCAGGGTGCGCGCAGCGCGGCGTGTCGGCACGTAGATGGTTGCGTGCGCCAGCGCCATGGGATCCGATGGGGCGGCCGGATAACCTGGCACAAGCGTGCCCGATCGCAGCGCGTCAACCAAAGCAGGCAGAAACGGGATGCCCGGCGCTATGGAAAATATGCGCGAATGCCCGTGCTCAACCATTGACCGTCTGTCTGGCGATGGCGGCTTCCGCCTCGCCAATCGCATCAGGTGTTCCGACCGTCAGCCACAAGCCCTCCATCCGCCGGCCATAAAGCCGGTCCGTGGCGATCGCCGCATCAAAATAGCGATTGAGCGAGGCCTTGCCCGCCACGGCGCCTGAGAAAATCCGCGGGTGGATAATGGCTGCGCCGGCATAAATACTGCGCGACGTTTCGCCAATTTCGAGGCGGCGCAGGCGACCGTCATTGTCCATGTGGAAATCACCGCGCCCATCATAGCCGGTGGCCTGATCCTTTGCTGCAATCATCAGCAGAATATCCATGCGCGCATCATCCCATCCTTCGGCCAACAGGACAAGATTGGGCTTCGGTCCATCCACCCAAAAAGTATCGGCATTGACCACATAGAAGGGATCGAAGCCGATCTTTGGAAGAGCGTTGATGATACCGCCGGCCGAATCAAGCAGTTCTTTGCGCTCGTCCGAAATGACGATTGCTGGGGCCTTGCGCTTTGCCAGATGTGCATCGACCTGATCGGCAAGATAATGGACGTTGACGATAGCTCGTTCAACGCCGACATTTTCAAGTGCTTCGAGTCCCCAATCGATTAATGGTTTGCCGGCTACTTTTACCAGTGGTTTCGGCGTCGTATCGGTAATTGGAGCCATGCGCTTGCCAAGGCCAGCTGCCAAGACCATTGCCGTATGCGGACCTGCCATCAATCAAATCTCCGAAGAAAGTATTCCCGCCTTTTCGCACCATTGCTTGACCGGCGCCAGTGCGGGATGAACGATAACGCGATCAAGATAGGAGCGGATACGCGGCAGATGTTTCAGATAAAAAGACTTTCCGTCGCGCTCGTCGAGCCGAACGAAAATACCGAGTATCTTGGCGTTGCGCTGCGCTGCCATGATGGCGAACGCTTTACGGAACAATGCTTCGTCAAAACCGGGATCAGCCGAACGCCGTTCGTCGACATAGGCGCCAAGCAAATGATCCTGTATGTCCGGGGCAATCGTGACGCGCGCATCGAAGATCAATGACGCAACGTCATAGGCTGACGGTCCAATCATGGCGTCCTGAAAGTCAATAAGTCCGACCCGATTTATACCATTTTCGTTTTCGCGCCATAGGATGTTGGGTGAGTGAACATCGCGCAGGAGAAGGCTTTTCTCCGTATTATTTAGTTGGCTGAATACTTTATCCCATGCGGCCACAAATTCTGCCTTTTGGGCGGGTCCGAGCGCTGCTCCACTTATCCGTGGGACATACCAATCAGACAGAAGCTCGACTTCGATCATCATGGCATCGCGATCGAAATCGTGGATGTGATGGGAAATGCCTTTGCCTAAATCGATATCCCGTGGCCAGGAGTGCTGGTGCAGAGCTGCCAGCAAACGGACCGTTGCTTCATAGCGCTCGAGGATCGGAGCGCCTTCGCCATCCAGTATCCCATCGCTGCCAAGATTTTCCAGGATCAGAAAACCATCGTTTAAATCCTGCGCGTAGATTTTTGGAACCGTGAAGCCGCGCGATGTGAGCAGGCTGTCAAGCGCGACGAATGCATTCACGGATTGGGAAAGGTGCGCGATTTGCATATATGTCTTGCCGCCGCGAAGGACTGGACCACCTGGATTGTAAGGCGAATTCATGAGAATAAACGGATGGCCCTCGCCCATTGCAATGGTTTCGTAACCACGGGCTGAAGCGTCGCCAAGCAGATAGCGCCGCTCAGCCGTGGCGAATCCTTCTTTGGCGAGAAACTCGCGAATCCCCAGGGAGCGTTGCAGCCGCGCCAATGCAGCCGGTTCGCCCTCGATCAATGCCTTCCGACCGTCGCCGTCATTCACAAGCGTCACCTTCAAGCTGGACGCTGAAAGTGCACCCTCCGCCCGTTCCGGCCATTCTACTACAACGGCGCCATCCTCCAGGGCTTCATCAAGACCGAGCTCATCCACCTCATCGGCAGAAGCTAGGCGAAAAAGATCGACATGACTTGTTGGCAGGCGCAACTCCGGATAGGACTGCACGATGGTGAAGGTCGGGCTCGGCACCTCGTAGCCATGGTCATCGGCAATGGTTCGTATCAGTCCCCGTGCGAGCGTCGACTTGCCGGCGCCGAGATCTCCGGACAATGTGACGAGATCACCCTTGCGCAACGCCAGTGCCAGATCCTGGCCGAGCCTCGTCGTATCCTCGGGTGTTGCAAGCTGAATGGAGATCGATGTCATGGAGAGTTTATTCGGCAGCGATACTGAATGTGCGCGCCTCCACCGGGAACCGGCAGGTCACCAGCGTGCCTTTGCCGGCACCGCTATCGATATCGACCGTACCACCATGCAATTCGACGAAACCCTTGACTATGGAAAGTCCGAGGCCGGCTCCACGCTTGCGGCCGCCATTGGGATAGGGCTGGAAGCGCTTGAAGATACTGTCGAGGACATAGTCCGGCATGCCTGGCCCATTGTCCTTGACGCTGAACACCATTTCGGCCTGGTCGCGCCAGCATGCGAGCGTCACAGTGCTGCCTTCAGGCGCATAATTGGCGGCATTGCTGAGAAGATTGGATAGAACCTGCTTGACCCGGCTGGCATCGGCACGAAACGAACCCGTTCCTGGTGCGATGCGGATGTCGAGCAGGATATTATGCTCCCTGAATCGTTCCGCCACTTTCTCGGATGCAGTGGCGATAGCATCGGTGACCGACACATCGCTGATATCGAGTTCCATGATACCGGCATCGACGGTGGCGAGATCGAGAATGTCGTTGACGATCGTCAGCAGCACCGAAGAGGACGTGCCGATGTGATCGAGATAATCGCGTTGACGGTCATTGAGCGGTCCCGTCATCGGCGTCTGCAGAAGTTCGGTGAAGCCGATGATGTTGGTCAAAGGCGATCGCAGCTCATAGGACACATGCTGAACGAAATCATTTTTCAGCTCATCCGTCCGCTCCAGCGCCTCGTTCTTTTCCTTCAGCGCCCGCTCCACTTGCACCGAGTCGGTCACATCAACGAAGGTCAGCATTGTCTGGCCGTTTGGCAGCGGCGCCGTCGCATAGTAGAGAATTTTGCCGGAGCTGAGTTCGAGATGTCCCGAGAGGGACAGGCGCTCGTCGTCAAAACCAGTCACGGTGGTGACAAAGGTTTCCCAATGCGCAGCATCCGAGACCGGTTCACACAACCGGCGAATGGCCGAAATGTGCATACCTTCAGAGATTTGCTCGCGCTTCAGCGACCAGAGGGAAGCGAAAGCAGGATTCGATAGACGAATCTTTCCGTCTGAGCCGAAAACGGCGACGCCTTCCGCCAGATGGTCCAGCGTCTGACCTTGCACCTTTATCAATGTGTTGTAACGGCTTTGCAGCTCGAGCTTCTCAGTAAGGTTTTCGAAGACCCACGTCACTCCGCCCTTTGGCTGCGGATTGACGATGACACGCAGCGTGCGGCCGTCAGTCAGATACCAGATATGCTCCTGCGACTCGACCGAATGATAGGCCGACAAGACCGTTTCCTTCCATCGGCGCCAATCTTGCTGCTCTGGCAGGATTCCATCACTACGAAAGCGATCGAGCAGCATCGCATTGTCAGGGCTACTCTCAAGGAACGCCGCGTCCAGTCCCCACAGCTTGGCAAACGCTTGGTTGTGGAACTGCAGCTTGCGATTGGCGTCGAACATCGCGACAGCAGTATTCAGCTGGTCGAGTGTGTCCGAATGGTTGAGAACTGTTCGCTTGAACTCTTCACGGATAAGTTCGACTTCGCTGACGTCGGTCGCGAGGCCGGCTGAACCCGCGCTACTGGCGACATCGGTGACCCGGAAGACATGACGATCGCCACCAACCACTGTCGAAAGCTGATCCTGGAAGCGCCGGCTTGTCACCTTGTCGCGTTCGATCTTTTCTCGCGCCTGTGCGCCGAACAATTCGCGACCGTCGCGAACCGCAATCTGCGGGTCGCGAACATCGACAGCCTTTGCATAGGCCATATTCACCCAGTTGAGCCGGCCATCACCATCACGGCTCCAAGACGGCATATCGATCGATTCCAGCAAGCCGCGCAGTGTGGTGACGGCCTCGTTAAGCTGATAGTTTTCAGACTTGAGGAGCGCGTGCGCGATCCGGGTCTCACCAAGATTGATGAAACGCACTATTGCATAACCGCCGGAGGTGCGACCCTGGACTTCCAGTGGAGCGCCTTTCGACGTTTCGACGGCAATGTCGAATGGCCGCGCTTTCTCGCGCAAAGCAGAGATGGAACGATCAAGCAACGTAACGGAATCGACACGCAGCCATCGTCCGAAGGCCAAAAACAGCGCGCGGCCTTCTGGCACGCCGATCTCCGGAGGAAGAGTGCCGATGAGATTGGGTGTGCTCGAAGCGCCTTCCCACACGACCACACGCTGATCCTTGAGGTTAAGCAGGGCCTCATTGCGCTGGACCGTCACGTTGAGATCCGCAACCTTGTCACGCAGCTGGCGATTCTCCTGAGCAATACGACCGCGCTCGCGAATAAGCCAGCCAGCGGAAAGCAGCGCTGCACCCATGGCGCCGAGGAAAATAGCGAACTGCACGACTTCGAACGTGCCGACCTCAACGCCAAAGGGCGTCGTGATTTTGCCTAGCGCGTCCTGCGCTCGGGCCGATGGGGAAGACATCAACAGGACCGGCAGGGCCGAACTTGTGCCTTTAGCCAAGATCCTCCGCAGTCTGTTCAGCACCGGTGCGTGTGCTGCATTTTTACTGCGAACATCACCTGTCCCAATTTTCATATCAACCGTCGCTGCCCCATCCTGACGAATGCCGGCTGTTCCCTTCCGCCCGCTTTTTAAGCAAGCGGCCCACCTGGAACGCCGTCATCCCGAATCACTACAATAAACCTTGAGCGAATCGACGGGAAGAACTAGGCACAAAAAAGAAAACCGAAGGATTTGTCAATCCTCCGGTTTCTATATCTTGTGGGTATATACTAGTCAGATCAATATCTGTAGTGGTCTGATTTGAAAGGGCCCTTCGGCGTCACACCAATATAGGCAGCCTGTTCTTCCGAAAGCACCGACAATTTCGCGCCAAGCTTGTCGAGATGCAACCGGGCAACCTTTTCGTCGAGGTGCTTCGGCAGGACATAGACTTCATTCTTGTACTGTTCGCCACGGCTATAAAGCTCGATCTGAGCCAGAACCTGATTGGTGAACGAGGCGGACATGACGAAGCTTGGATGACCCGTGGCATTGCCGAGGTTGAGGAGACGGCCTTCCGAGAGAAGCAGCAAGCGCTTGCCATCCGGGAACGAGATCATGTCGACCTGTGGCTTGATGTTGTTCCACTGGAGATTGCGCAGGGCAACGACCTGAATCTCGTTGTCGAAGTGACCAATATTGCCGACAATAACCATGTCCTTCATCGCGCGCATGTGCTCGATGGTGATGACATCCTTGTTGCCGGTCGTGGTGATGATGATATCGGCAGTCGGGGCCGCGTCTTCGAGCGTCACAACCTCAAATCCATCCATCGCCGCCTGCAATGCACAGATCGGATCGACTTCCGTCACCTTGACGCGGGCGCCGGCGCCAAGCAGCGACTGGGCCGAACCTTTGCCCACATCGCCGTAGCCGCAGACGACAGCGACCTTGCCGGCCATCATGACGTCGGTAGCGCGGCGAATACCGTCCACCAGCGATTCCTTGCAGCCATACTTGTTGTCGAATTTCGACTTGGTCACGCTGTCGTTGACGTTGATCGCAGGGAAAGGCAGCAGGCCCTTCTTCTGCAACTGATACAGGCGATTGACGCCGGTCGTGGTCTCTTCAGTGACACCCTTGATGGCATCGCGCTGCCTGGTGAAGAAGCCAGGCGTTTCTTTCATGCGCTTTTTGATCTGTGCGAAGAGGATTTCCTCTTCTTCGCTCTCCGGCTTCGACAACACATCTTCGCCAGCCTCGGCACGTGCACCGATGAGAATATACATCGTGGCATCGCCGCCGTCGTCGAGGATCATGTTGGAAGGCTGACCATCCGGCCACTGAAATATCTTGTCCGTATAGGTCCAGTACTCTTCGAGTGACTCGCCCTTGACGGCGAACACCGGCGTTCCGGTTGCAGCAATCGCCGCAGCGGCGTGATCCTGTGTGGAAAAGATATTGCACGAAGCCCAGCGGACTTTCGCGCCGAGCGCCTGCAACGTCTCGATCAAGACAGCTGTCTGGATCGTCATGTGAAGCGACCCGGTGATGCGCGCACCCTTGAGCGGCTGCGTCTTGCCGAATTCTTCGCGACTAGCCATCAAGCCCGGCATTTCTGTTTCGGCGATATCCATTTCCTTGCGGCCCCATGCGGCCAGCTCAAGGTCCTTGACGATGTAATCCTGTGTGTCGGCCATCTCTCGTGTCAGCTCCGTCTTTGTTTTCATTTGGCCGCGCGTATTTGATCGGGCGACCGGAGATGAAGTTGACTAGCAGATTAGACCCCGCCGCACAATGGGATATAAAGAAATCCTTATGCGTGCATGTGATTCGGCAAGGAGAGTTGCCTTAATCAGGCTTCTTCGCCGAACTTGTCGGCAATGAGCGCGCCGAGAGCCTTCATCAATTCGCGCGCCTGTACACCAGACGCACTGACTTTGATGCAACACCCGGGAGATGCGGCAAGCATCATCAAGCCCATGATCGAAGTGCCGCCGACGGTCATTCCATCCTTTTCGACGCGGACATGCACGTCGTAGCCATCGACGAGCTGGACGAACTTGGCAGATGCACGTGCATGGAGACCACGCCGGTTGACGATCTCGAATTCCTCGACGAGTGCATTTTCCGGGTCAAACGTACCGGTTGTTTCGGCAGTCAGGCGCATCTATTTCCTCTTTGAGCATAAGCCCTATTTGGCTGTCAGCACCTGACTGGCCACATTGATATATTTCCGTCCTGCATCCTGACCTTCACGCAATGCAGCTGCCATGTCATTAGTAACCCGCACACTGGAAAGCTTGATCAGCATCGGCAGATTAACTCCGGCAATGACTTCGATCCGTCCCGATTCCATCACCGAGATGGCCAGATTGGAAGGCGTACCACCAAACATGTCTGTCAGGATAATAACGCCCGAACCATTGTCGGCACGGGCAACAGCATCGACAATGTCACGCCGCCGCTGCTCCATATCATCATCCGCACCGATCGAGACGGTTTCCAAATATTCCTGCTGGCCGACCACATGCTCCACGGCATGATGAAATTCTTCAGCCAGTCTTCCGTGCGTCACAAGCACGAGTCCGATCATTCTGAAACTGCTCCTGTCGCGCCAGCCCCTTGGGTTTGGGCTTTTTACTGCGCATTGAATGCCCCGTTTGGCAGGTGTCGCATTTTGGCAGGACGAATCGTGAAGGCAAGCGGAAAAATGGCCTGAGCAAGAGGGTCAGTCATTTTATCGCAGTGCAACATTGCAACCATTTGAATCGATTGTCCTATTTTTTCCAGAACGCCCGGAATAGCCTCGCCTCCACGGCCCGGCAGGCTGCTTCCACCTCCCGTTCAGGTAAAATTAGATGTGGCATCGCGACGCCTTCGAGCACTATTCTAGCGTCACCAGCAAATCGAATGGCTTGCTCGGGCTTGGACAGTTCAACGGCAAGATGGATCACGCCGCAAGTCTCAAAATCAACCGTATGCAAGCCCGAGCCGCGCACCTCCACGCCTCCCTGCAGGGAGGCAGGGGCAGTGCAGATCAAGCGGCCGGATATGGCTTGCAAAAGACACTGATCGTCGCAGATCAGGGCGGCAAATGCGCCTCTGTCAGCCGCTCGCCGCACCAGTTCACTGGCGATCGATGATTTACCCGATCCGGAAGGTCCCGAAATCAAGATGCCGCGATCTCCGACGAGGACAGCAGTCGCGTGCACATGCCCACCCGGCTCGACAATCATCAGACCTCGACTGGAATAATGGCGACGAACTTCGCACCGAGATAATTGTCGGGGTCTTTAGGGTCGATGATGTTCTCGGCATTCAAAGTGCCGCCGTGGGCCTCGATTATCTGACGGCTGATGGATAATCCCAGGCCCGAGTTCTGACCGAAGGCCTCTCCGGATGGCCGATCCGTATAAAACCGTTCGAAAATCCGGTCGATCTGTTCTACCCGGATACCTGGCCCGTTGTCTTCGACGGTAGTTCTGATGCGGTCGCCCATATGCTCCAGCGTCACTGTGATGACGCCGTCCTCAACGGGAACGAACGACCGCGCATTTTCGATCAGATTGGAGACGACCTGACCGAGCCGCAGATCATGGCCGGCGACAAAGAAACCCTTCCTGTTGTTCGGCAACTTGCCCACGACCAATTCGATGCGGGTGTCTTTCTTGTTCCGCCGGACCTCGCGCGCGGCGGTGACGAGGTTGCCCAACAGATATTTGAGATCGACGTGCTCGGAATCCTCGCGAGCCAGTTCAGCGTCGAGACGCGAGGCATCGGAGATATCGGTGATCAGACGGTCGAGACGGCGCACATCATGCTGGATCACGTCCATGAGCCGCTTCTTCGACTCTTCGTTTTTGGCAAGTGGCAACGTCTCTACGGCGCTTCGCAACGACGTCAGTGGATTTTTTAGTTCGTGGCTGACGTCGGCGGCAAAGCTCTCAATCGATTCGATGCGGGCGTACAGAGCATTGGTCATGTCGCGGATCGAGGTCGAAAGATGGCCGATTTCATCCTGCCGCTCGGAAAAATCCGGTATCTCCTCGCGGTTTTTCACACCATGACGGACACGATCGGCAGCGGCAGCGAGACGGCGAAGCGGATTGGCAATTGTTGAGGCGAGAAACAGCGACAAAATAGCCATGACCAGTGCGGCAACGGTAAAGACCCGGATGATCGCATAGCGCTCACCCTGAACGATCTTGTCGATGTCACCGCCTTCGGTTGAAAGAAGCAGAACGCCGAGCACGGCACGAAACCGCTGGATCGGCACTGCGACCGAGACGATTTGCTCTCCCTTTTCCGTCATGCGGACAACGGTAGCTGGGGAACCGGTCAGCGCCTTCATGATTTCGGGATAAGACGAACCATTGCCGCCAGGCTGTTCCTGATAAACCGGTAGGTCGCTACGGCGCAAAAGCCGTGTCATGCGATTGGTCAGGCGTTCGAAAAAGCTCGGTTCCTCGCCATCGATCGGCGGGAGTTCGTACCGCAGAACCTGGCCGCGCGAATAGAGATGGCGCGAATCCAGCAGCAGATTGGAATCCCGGTCATAAATGCGGGCGCGTGTCCGTGTTGGCGAGATCAGCCTGCGTAGAACCGGCGCCACGCGCTCCGGATTAATGGGAAAATCGAGATTGTCCAGGACGTCGGGCGACGGCGTAATACTCTGACCAGCCTGCAGTTCCAGCAGCTTCTCTGGGTCGATGGCAATGGAATTCGTATCGACCGTTGCCGATGACGCTATGGCACCAGCGATGATCTCGCCCTGCGTCATCAGGCTCTCGACGCGAGCATCGATCAATCCGTCGCGGAACTGATTGAGGTACATGATGCCGGACAGAAGCACGGCCAGTCCGGCCAGATTGAGAAAAAGAATGCGCCGGGTCAGGCTCGAGAACAGATAGTTGCCAAAGACGCGGTTCAGCGGACGGAAAAAACGGCGCAAAGCCAGCGAACGCTTTCGGCGCATAACGGCGCTTTTGCGCGTGATATTGCCGCCTTGCAGTTCGGCTACCATCTTTGCCTCAGACATCATGATCCGGTTGGCTCATCGCATTCATGCAGCGGCGAGACAACCTTGTTTTACAGCGGATCACGTAGCTTTGAAAGCGCAGGTACGTTTTCGCACTGAAGTCCCCTTGAGAGGAACCAGTCTGACGATCAGGTTTCGCGGAAGCGATAGCCAACGCCGTACAGGGTTTCGATCATGTCGAAATCATCGTCGACGACCTTGAACTTCTTGCGCAGGCGCTTGATGTGACTGTCGATGGTGCGATCGTCTACATAAACCTGCTCATCATAGGCTGCATCCATCAGCGCATCACGGCTTTTGACAACACCCGGGCGCTGGGCCAGCGAGTGCAAGATCAGAAATTCGGTCACGGTCAACGTCACCGGTTCACCCATCCACGTGCAGATGTGACGCTCCTGGTCCATGACAAGTTGGCCGCGCTCAAGTGATTTCGTCTGGGGACTGCCGGGCTTTGCGGCGCTTTCCCTCGCCGCGACACGGCGCAGGACCGCTTTTACCCGCTCGACGAGGAGGCGCTGCGAAAACGGCTTGGTGATGAAATCGTCGGCACCCATCTTGAGGCCGAACAGTTCGTCGATCTCATCGTCTTTGGAGGTTAGGAAAATGACGGGCAAATCGGACTTTTGACGCAGACGACGCAGAAGTTCCATCCCATCCATGCGCGGCATCTTGATGTCGAAAATGGCGAGATTCGGCGGACGGGCCATCAAACCATCGAGTGCAGAGGCACCGTCGGTATAGGTTTCGACACGATAGCCCTCCGATTCAAGCGCGATCGATACGGATGTCAGAATATTGCGATCGTCGTCGACGAGCGCGATAGTCTGCATTGCGGGTACTTCCCTCATGCCCTGCCTTTCATGTCATCAAAACAACTGTGCTTGTGCCGGACAAATTAGGTACAAAATGTGGCACAGATCGCGAGTCGTGTCATCCCTGCCGGATTCACTTGCTTTTACGCTTACGGAAGGATGACCAAAATTTCCCTTATCTAAAACGATTTAAAAAAATTTAAATTCTTTAAATCGATTAAACGTTTGATACTATTCAGTATTTCTGCTTTTGAACATGAGTAGCCGCATTCATGCTGGAAGATGCAGGAAGCAGCACGTGTTAACTTGACCCCTCAACGCATTCTTAAACAATGGCGGACACATGACTAGAGAGACCGGTATTCACAACGCGACGATCGCGCTCGGCACCTCAGGCTTGAAGGATGTTTCGGCGGTCTATTATAATCTGGGGGCCGCGGAACTCTACGAGGAGACCTTGCGCAGAGGCGAAGCGGAGCTGACGGCGCAGGGTGCGCTTGTTGCTCGTACCGGCCAACATACCGGGCGCTCGCCAAAGGACAAATTCGTCGTGCGCGACGCGTCAACCGACGCTCATGTCTGGTGGGACAACAACGCGCCGATGTCACCTGAGGCATTTGAGCTGCTCTATGCAGATTTTATTGAGCAGGCAAAGGGCAAGGAACTGTTTGTCCAGGATCTCATCGGTGGTGCCGATGAAGAGTACAGGCTGAATACGCGCGTCATCACTGAATTCGCCTGGCATTCGCTGTTCATCCGCAATCTGCTGATCCGTCCGGACCGTGCCGCCTTGGCTGATTTCGTGCCGGAGATGACGATCATCGACCTTCCGTCCTTTCGTGCCGATCCCGCAAGACACGGCACGCGATCGGAGACAGTAATCGCTGTCGATCTCAATCGCATGATCGTGCTGATTGGCGGTTCCGCCTATGCCGGCGAGATGAAAAAGTCCGTCTTCACGGCGCTCAATTATATTCTCCCGACCAAGGGCGTCATGCCGATGCATTGTTCGGCCAATGAGGGTCCGGACGGCGACACAGCCGTCTTTTTCGGTCTCTCCGGTACGGGCAAGACCACGCTCTCGGCCGATCCCACCCGTACGCTGATCGGCGATGACGAACATGGCTGGGGCGAGAACGGTGTCTTCAATTTCGAGGGTGGTTGCTACGCCAAGACCATTCGCCTTTCCGCCGAGGCGGAACCGGAAATCTACGCGACGACACAGCGTTTCGGCACTGTGCTTGAGAATGTTGTTCTCGACGAAAACCGGGAGCCCGATTTCAACGATGGTTCGCTGACGGAAAATACGCGCTGCGCGTATCCCCTCGACTTCATCCCGAATGCATCGAAGACCGGCAAGGCAAGCCATCCGAAAAACATCATCATGTTGACCGCCGATGCCTTCGGCGTCATGCCTCCCATCGCCAAACTTACCCCGGCGCAGGCAATGTATCACTTCCTCTCCGGCTACACCGCCAAAGTCGCCGGTACGGAACGCGGCGTGACCGAACCCGAGGCAACGTTCTCGACGTGTTTCGGTTCGCCTTTCATGCCGCGTCATCCGTCGGAATATGGCAACCTCCTGCGGCAGCTGATCGCCGATCACAACGTTGACTGCTGGCTCGTAAACACAGGCTGGACTGGCGGTGCCCATGGCACAGGCAAGCGCATGCCCATCAAGGTAACGCGGGCGCTGCTTGCGGCGGCGCTCGATGGTTCGCTAAAGAACGCGCAGTTCCGGACAGACCCGAATTTTGGTTTCGCAGTACCTGTTGCTGTGCCGGGCGTCGATGATGCGATCCTCGATCCCCGCTCGACCTGGGCGGACAAGCCTGGCTATGATGCCCAGGCAACAAAGCTGGTTGATATGTTTATTCGTAACTTCGGCAAGTTCGAAGGCCACGTTGACGGTGACGTCAGGGCGGCAGCTCCGCATACCCCGGTCGCTGCGGAATAATCGCCTGTTTTTTCAAATCAAAACCCCGCTGTCGCCCAGCGGGGGTTTCTTGCGTTTTTGCGGCACTGAGCGGTGCTTTCCGCGAATCAAAGATTAGGCTACCAATTCTTTTATGGAAGAGAGCCGCAGCCGGATCAGAATAAGCAATAGAATCTGGATCGACGAGGACGATCTGGAGGAAAGCTTCATTCGCTCTGCCGGCCCCGGCGGACAAAATGTCAACAAAGTCTCGACGGCTGTACAACTGCGATTCTTGGCGGCACGCGCCGGTTTACCAGACGATGTTTTTGCGCGCCTCATTAAACTTGCGGGCCAAAGGGCGACCAAAGACGGCGATGTGCTTATCGAGGCCAACCGTTTTCGCACGCAGGAGCGCAACAGGCAGGACGCGCGCGAGCGCATGATTGCGCTGATTGCCAAGGCCGCAGAACCGCCACCGCCACCACGCAAGAAAACCAGACCAACAAAGGGATCGATCGAGCGCCGTCTCAAGGAAAAATCAGGTCGGGCCGATGTCAAAAAGATGCGTGGCAAGGTGAAGGGAGATTAGAGTCAGGACCTGCAATAGAACGAATATTAACCGCAGGTATTAATCTTGGCTTTTCAACTGCTTCACGTAATGCCACAACACTATTTCGGTTTGAACAATCAACAGGAGCCAGACATGGGACTATTTGATTTCGTTAAATCCGTAGGCAAGAAAATCGGTATCGGCGACGACGAGCCAAGTGCCGATGCGCTGAAGAAGGAACTCGATTCCCACAAGCTTGGTACCGAGAATGTCCAGGTGGTGGTTGAAGGTGACAAAGCAGTTCTGAAGGGCAATGTCACCAATCAGGAAATACTCGAAAAGGCGATCATCGCCGTCGGAAATTCCCTCGGCATCTCCAAAGTCGAGACCGAAGGGCTTAAGGTCGATGAAGTCGCCACCGGCTCCGTCGCCAAGGAACCGGTGTTCTATACGGTAAAGAAGGGCGACAATTTGTGGAAGATCGCCGAGTCGCAGTATGGCAAGGGCAAGGGTGCGAAGAATACAATCATCTTCGAAGCCAACAAGCCGATGCTTACTCACCCAGACAAGATTTATCCAGGTCAGGTCCTAAGAATCCCCGAACTCGGCTGATCGCATTTCCGTTGCCAAACGGCCCGGCTCCCTATTGCGGCCGGGCCTTTGAATTTTGAATAGTTGGATAGATGATGCTTTTGCTGGCCCCCGGCATTCGCTACTTCCCCGAACATTTTGATCCGGCCGAACAGGCTGCGCTGGTCCAGGATATCCGGGCTGTCGTCACGGAAGCACCGCTTTACGTTCCTGCCATGCCGAAAACCGGCAAGGAAATGAGCGTCCGCATGACGAATTGCGGTGTGCTCGGCTGGGTTACGGACAAGGAAGGCGGCTATCGTTATCAGGCAGTCCATCCTGTGACGCGAAGACCTTGGCCTTCTATCCCACAGCGCCTGCTCGATCTCTGGCGGGAAGTCGGCGATTTTCCGCTTCTGCCGGAGGCGTGCCTCGTCAACTTCTATTCGGAAACAGCGAAAATGGGCCTGCATCAGGATCGCGATGAGCAGAATTTGAACGCGCCGGTTGTTTCAGTCTCGCTCGGAGATGCGTGCCTGTTCCGTTTTGGCGGGACGAACCGCAACGACAAGACGCAGTCCATCCGACTGTCGAGCGGTGATGTGATCGTGCTTGGCGGGGAAGGCCGCATGGTGTTTCACGGCGTCGATCGCATTTATCCCGGCACTTCGACGCTATTGAAAAATGCGGGCCGCATAAACCTGACGCTTAGAAGGGTCACAGCTTCCTGAGCGCAACTTCCTCGACAAGATGATTATCACCCTTGCGTAGAATGAGATCAGCGCGCGGCCGTGTCGGCAGAATGTTCTCCCGCAGGTTCTTCAAATTGATGTTTGCCCAAAGGCTTTCGCCGATGGCCAGCGCGGAATCATCCGAAATCGTCGAATAGCGATGGAAGAACGAGCTCGGATCCTTGAACGCTGTCTCCCGCAAGCGCATGAAGCGGCTGATATACCATTTGTGTATCTGCTCTTCATCGGCATCGATATATATTGAAAAGTCGAAGAAATCCGACACGAATGGCACCATTTTGCCGTCCTCAGGCAGATCGCGGACCTGAAGCACATTGATCCCTTCGAAAATCAGGATGTCCGGCGCATCGACGGTCTGATAGCGGCCCGGCAGCACATCATAGGTCAGGTGCGAATAAAGCGGCGCGTTGACGTTGCGCTGGCCGGCCTTGATCTGCGAGAGGAACCGCAACACCATGCCGACATCATAACTCTCGGGAAAACCTTTACGCTCCATCAAGCCTTTGGCTCGAAGGACCTCATTCGGGTAAAGGAACCCATCTGTGGTAACCAGATCGACCTTGGGGCTCGATGGCCAACGGGCAAGCAATTCTTTCAGTACGCGCGCGGTGGTGGATTTGCCAACGGCTACCGAGCCCGCAATGCCGATAATGAACGGTGTCTTGAATGCGTCTCCGGTATTGAGGAATTGGCGGCGCTGATAGAATAGCAGCTGGCTCGCCTCGACATGCGCCGACAACAGCCGCGACAGCGATAGGTAAATTCTGCTCACCTCGTCGAGATCGATCGGATCGCCGAGAGAGCGGAGCCGCTTGACCTCATCATAGGTTAGCGTCAGTGGCGTATCCGCGCGAAACTCAGCCCACCTCTCGGCACTATAAAACCGATAAGGCGAAAACTCGCTGGGTGCCAACTGATCCACGACATCCTCTCCCGTCTGCCGTTCAAGAGCCGGAGCTTTAAACATGATCAGTCATGTCCTCGTGCGGCTTTTTCCTCAAGTCCGGTCTGCGCCGTTCTCCGCTCCAACTCTTCCAGCACTTCTCCGAGTTTTATGCCGGAGATCCCGAGAACAACGAGAAGATGATAGAGCAAATCGGCGCTTTCCGAAATAAGACCCTTCCTGTCGCTGGAGACGGCGGCGATGACGGTTTCAACCGCTTCCTCTCCCAGCTTCTGGCTCGCCTTGCCGATGCCCTTGGCATAAAGGCTGGCCGTATAGGATTTGGTGTCTGCTGATGTGGCGCGTTCCGCCACGATGCGTTCGAGATCAGCAAGTGTGAATGAACTCATTAGATCTAGTTCTCCAGTCAGCGGACAGGATCAAGGCGCATCGGGATACCCGCCGCTGCCATGTGGGCCTTAGCTTGCGCGATCGTATAGGTGCCAAAGTGAAAAATGGAAGCGGCCAACACCGCCGAAGCGTGGCCTTCGAGAATGCCTTCAACCATGTGGTCGAGATTACCAACACCGCCGGAAGCGATAACCGGGACACGAACCGCATCGGCAATCGCCCGCGTGACGGGAATGTCGTAACCGATCTTCGAGCCATCACGGTCCATCGAGGTCAGCAGAATTTCGCCCGCACCAAGATCGACCACCTTGCGCGCAAACGCGACGGCATCGATGCCAGTCGCCCGTCTTCCGCCATGGGTAAAGATTTCCCAGCGCTCGGCCTCGTCCTCGCGCGATACCTTCTTGGCATCGATGGCGACGACGATACATTGATTGCCGAACTTGTCGGCGGCCTCGGCAATAAAGTCGGGATTGTCCACGGCTGCGGTATTAATCGATACCTTGTCGGCACCCGCCAGCAAGAGCTTGCGGATATCGGCGACGGTACGCACCCCTCCGCCGACCGTCAGCGGCATGAAGCATTGCTCGGCGGTGCGAGCCACCACATCGAAAATTGTCTCGCGATTGTCGGAAGAAGCTGTGATGTCGAGGAAGCAGAGTTCGTCTGCCCCGGCAGCGTCATAGGCCTTCGCTGCCTCGACCGGGTCGCCGGCATCGATGAGATCGACGAAGTTTACGCCCTTGACGACACGTCCGTCCTTGACGTCGAGGCAGGGAATGACGCGAGCTTTGAGGGTCATGCGGCGCGCTCCCTTGCATCGCGAAGCACCTGTAATGCTTCTGCAGGATCGATACGCCCGTCATAAAGCGCGCGGCCGGAAATCGCGCCTTCGAGCTTTTGTGCGTCGGGCATGGTCATGCGAACGACATCGGCGATGGACGCAAGGCCGCCGGAAGCGATGACCGGGATCGAGGTAGCTTCGGCAAGTTGCAGTGTCGATTCCCAGTTGATGCCCGTAAGCACGCCGTCGCGATCAATATCTGTGTAAATGATCGCCGCGACACCGGCGCCTTCGAACTTTTTCGCCAGCTCGATCACACCCAATGTCGACGCCTCGGCCCAGCCCTCAACGGCGACCTTGCCGCCTTTGGCGTCGATGCCCACCGCAACCTTGCCTGGAAAGCGGTTGCAGGCCTCGATCACCAGCGCCGGATCGCGCACGGCAACCGTGCCGAGGATGACGCGGGACAGGCCTTTCGCCAGCCAACTTTCGATATGATCGAGTGTGCGGATGCCGCCGCCAAGCTGTACAGGATTTTTCGTCGCCTTCAGGATCGCGTCGACAGCAGCGCCATTGATCGATTGGCCGGCAAAAGCGCCGTTAAGGTCAACCACATGCAGCCACTCAAACCCTTGATCTTCAAAGACTTTGGCCTGAGCGGCCGGGTCGGCGTTGTAGACCGTCACCTGATCCATGTCGCCAAGTTTCAACCGCACGCACTGGCCGTCTTTCAGATCGATTGCCGGAAAAAGGATCACGGATTCCACCTTAAAAAATTGGCGATGAGAGCGAGGCCCAGCGCCTGACTCTTTTCCGGGTGAAACTGTGTCCCCGCCATGTTGTCATTGGCTACGGCAGCGGTAACCGGCCCGCCATAGTCGGTGACGGCGACGACATCATTTTCCATCTCGGCATCTAGAAAGTAGGAATGGACAAAATAGGCATGCAGGCCTTGCGGCCCGGTCTCAATTCCGTCGAACAATGGATGCGGACGAGTAAGCCGGATCGTGTTCCAGCCGATCTGCGGAATTTTCAACGCCGGGTCCGATGGCACCATCTCGCGAACGTCGCCCTTGATCCAGTCAAAACCGGTCGAAATGGTCTTTTCCAGCCCGCGCGACGACATCAGCTGCATGCCCACGCAAATCCCGAGAAACGGCCGCGCTTTTTCCACGGCTACTTCATGGATGGCCTCGACCATGCCGTTGACGGCATGGAGCCCACGGCGGCAATCGGCATAGGCGCCAACGCCCGGAAGGACGATGCGATCAGCCGTACGGACCCGGTCAGCGTCGGCTGTCAGATCGATGCTCGCATCCACGCCACTTTCCCGCGCAGCGCGCTCGAATGCCTTTTTTGCCGAGCGGAGATTGCCCGAGCCATAATCGATGATGGCGACGCGCATGCTCAGTTTTCTCCGCGGTGGCTGACGAGTCCGACCATGCCGCTGAGCACCGGCTTGTGGGCTACTTGCAGCGAAGGTACCGCCGGGTGAGCGCGCACAGGTACTTCAGGCGATGAAACGAAGTTTTCGCCAAGGAACCAGGCCGTTTCAGCATCGTCTGCATTGCGCGCATTGACAACGCCGAGCTCGCTGAAGCCGCGACGTTCAAGGGCCGCGATGCGCCAATTATTGCCTTCAAAGCCTACGAGGAGCGAAAGCAACGCTGTGATAAATCCAGCCATGTCTTCATGGCCAGTATAGGTACCCACACCAGAAATCACGACCATCAATCCAAAAACGGCTGCCGCTTCGAACCATAGCCGCTGCACCAGCAGCCAGGGAACAGTCAGGATAAAGGCAAGCAAGGCAAAGCCGTCCCTGACGAAGACGGTTTTGTCATCGTCACGCTGGCCGTCCAGCTCAGGTGCCAACACAATGAAACTGGCCATGTTTCAGCCTTTCAAAGTACCCTTGGTGGATGGAATAGCATCCTTCTGCCGGGGATCGGTTTCTATGGCGTGCCGTAACGTGCGCGCGACCGCCTTGAAGCAGGTCTCGGCGATATGGTGATTGTTGGCGCCATAAAGGTTCGATACGTGCAATGTCATTCCGGCATTCTGCGCCAGCGCCTGAAAGAACTCACGGACTAGTTCCGTATCGAAGGTGCCGATTTTTGCCGCGGAGAACTCCACTTGCCATACGAGAAACGGGCGGCCCGAGATATCGAGGGCAGCGCGAGTCAGCGTTTCATCCATGGCGAGATCCAGCGAGGCGTAACGGGTGATGCCGCGGCGATCACCCAGCGCCTTGGCAATAGCCTGGCCGATGGCGATACCCGTATCTTCCACTGTGTGGTGATCATCGATATGCAGGTCGCCCTTGGCTTTGATATCCATGTCGATCAGAGAGTGACGGGAGAGCTGCTCCAGCATATGGTCAAAAAAGCCGACGCCAGTAGAAATATCGAACGCCCCGGTACCATCCAGATTGACCGAAACGGCAATGCTGGTTTCCTTGGTGCTTCGCTCGATCTTCGCGGTGCGTGTGTTGACGCTTGTCATTACTGTTTCCCGCCACAGGGGTTTGTAAAAAACCGTTCCAAATGAGGCCTTCTAAAACACGAACGGCGAATCTCCAAATGCTTTGATGGCGCAGACCAAGGTCGTGACCCGAGCAGCATTTGCAATTCTGCGAGCGCTTCATACATAAGTGGAACAGAAGGGGTTCGATCTGCTGCCATTTGGGGCATAATCGAATTTGCTTGAAGGAGAATCGAATGCAAGAACACAATCCCTCAACCATGTATGGAACCACGATTGTCACTGTCCGCAAGGATGGCAAGGTCGTCATTGCCGGCGACGGGCAGGTCAGCCTTGGCAATACGGTCATGAAAGGCAACGCGCGCAAGGTACGCCGACTTGGCAAAGGCAATGTCATCGCCGGATTTGCCGGTGCCACCGCCGATGCATTCACCCTGCTTGAGCGGCTGGAAAGCAAGCTCGAGCAATATCCGGATCAATTGACGCGCGCCTGTGTCGAACTCGCCAAGGACTGGCGCACCGATCGCTATCTTCGCCGGCTGGAAGCCATGATGCTTGTCGCCGACAAGTCGGTCACGCTTGCGCTGACCGGCACTGGCGATGTGCTTGAACCCGAACATGGTGTCATGGCCATTGGCTCCGGCGGCAACTATGCGCTGGCCGCAGCACGCGCTCTTGCCGATACCGATTTGAGCGCCGAAGAGATCGCCCGCCGTGCCATGCAGATCGCCGCCGACATTTGCATCTATACGAACACGAGCGTCACACTCGAGACTCTTGATGCCGAATGAGCCTATCTATCGCTACCGCTTCATCCCGGTGGAACCCCGCCATTTGAACATGATTTCGGAATGGCTGGCGGAGCCGCATGTGGCGAAATGGTGGAATGAAGATTCCAGCGTTGAGATGGCATCGATCGCGGAACACATGGACAGTGTGTCCGTGGAGCCGTTCATTATCATGCTCGGCGATGAAGCGATTGGCTATCTGCAGACCTATGATCCGCACCTCGAGGATGATCACCCCTACCAGGATCAGCCGACCGGGACGCTCGGCCTCGACCAATTCATCGGCGAATCCGATCTGATCGGTCAAGGCCACGGCCCTCGCCTGCTTGACGAGTTCGTGTCGCTGCTCTTCGAAGAAGGCGTGCCTCGCGTTATCGTCGATCCTGACCCAGCAAACAGCCAGGCGATCAAGGCATACGAAAAGGCGGGCTTCGTCGCTTTCGATACCCGGACATCCATTTACGGTCCCGCCCTCATGATGGCACGGGACAACCCTGACCTTGTGTCTGAACAATCGCCCGACGACGGGCAGGAAACGAGATTACAATGACAACATTTTCCCCTCGCGAGATCGTCTCCGAACTCGATCGCTACATTATCGGCCAGAACGACGCCAAACGTGCCGTCGCTATCGCCCTGCGTAACCGCTGGCGCCGTCAGCAGCTGGAAGGCCAGATGCGCGAAGAGGTGATGCCGAAGAATATTCTGATGATCGGACCTACCGGTGTCGGCAAGACGGAAATATCCCGCCGCCTCGCCAAGCTTGCCGGTGCACCCTTCATCAAGGTGGAAGCAACCAAATTTACCGAGGTCGGCTATGTCGGCCGCGATGTCGAACAAATCATTCGCGATCTGGTCGAAGTCGCCATCGGTCTCGTGCGCGAAAAGAAGCGCGAGGATGTAAAGGCCAAGGCGCATGTCAATGCGGAAGAACGCGTTCTCGATGCATTGGTGGGCAAGACCGCAAGCCCGGCAACGCGCGACAGCTTCCGCAAAAAACTGCGTGATGGTCTGATCGACGACAAGGAGATCGAGGTCGAGGTTGCCGACACTGGTTCCGGCATGCCGAATTTCGAACTGCCGGGCATGCCCGGAGCAAACATCGGCGTGCTCAACCTCAGTGACATGCTGGGCAAGGCCATGGGCGGCCGCACCAAGACGGTGAAGACGACGGTCAAGGAATCGTACGGTGTCCTGATCAATGACGAATCCGACAAGCTCCTCGATCAGGATCAGATCACTCAGGAGGCCCTGAGGTCTGCCGAGGACGACGGCATCGTATTCCTTGACGAGATCGACAAGATTGCCGCTCGTGATGGCGGCATGGGCGCCGGTGTTTCACGCGAAGGCGTGCAACGGGACTTGCTGCCATTGGTGGAAGGGACGACCGTTGCCACCAAGTACGGTCCGATCAAGACAGACCATATCCTGTTTATCGCATCTGGTGCGTTCCATGTTTCGAAACCCTCTGACCTACTGCCCGAGCTGCAGGGCCGCCTGCCGATCCGGGTGGAGCTTAGCGCTCTGACTCGCGATGACATGCGCCGCATTCTGACCGAACCGGAAGCCAGTCTGCTCAAGCAATATATCGCGTTGATGGCAACTGAAGAGGTTACGCTCAATATAACCGATGATGCCATCGACGCTTTGGCCGATATCGCAGTCGATCTGAACTCGACTGTCGAGAACATCGGTGCGCGGCGCCTGCAAACGGTCATGGAGCGGGTGCTCGATGACATTTCGTTCAATGCACCTGACAAATCGGGCGCCGAACACACGATAGACGCCAAATATGTACGGGAGACTGTCGGAGATCTTGCCAAGAATGCCGATCTCTCTCGGTTCATACTGTAGCGCTTATCTCGGGCCTTGTGTTTGAATAATCATCACTTATCCCTTAGTGCCCCCTCGTGCTACGCGGGGGCATTTTTGTTTTGGAACCGTCCTCAGTCAGGTTTTTCTGGCTTTCGAGGGTGCAAGGCGCTATTCGGAGCGTCCAATCAATTTCTGGACCGATGATGAACCGCCACCTGATCCTTTTCGCGACAAGCTGTCTCTCGCTGTTGCTGGTCACTTTGCAACCGGTACAGGCTGTGACCGTTGTTCCCGAAGGCAACCGCAATGCGACCCAGCCGGGTGTTCCAGCTGCTTCCGCCAAGCGAACGCGCGAGTTGAACACTACATACGAAGCGAAATATCAGAAAATCTATAACCTGCTGAGAACCGACTCCAAACTGCGATCGAAGATCGCCAGCGTTGCGCGCACTTATGGCATCGATCCTGTTCATATCGCTGGCGCGCTCGTTGGCGAACATACCTATAATGTCGATGCCTATGACCGGCTTCAGACTTACTACGTCAAGGCAATTTCCTACGTACAGCAAGGCTTGAATTTCGATTATCAGGGCGAGACAATCGGCGCCTTCGTCAGACGTCCGCAATTTTCGTCTTGTGCGCAATTCAAAGACAGTTTGCGCCTTTGGACATGTCGCGAAGATGTATGGGAAGAGAACTTCCGCGGTAAATCTGTTGGTGGCAAGCCTTTCCCCAACAATCGCTTCAGCGCCGTATTCTTCCAGCCGTTCTACGCAGGGCAAAGTTTTGGCCTTGGGCAACTGAGCCCATTGATTGCGCTGCAGATGACCGACATGGTCAACCGCTATTCCGGCCTACCGAAGCTTGATGCCGACCATGCTGCCGATGTTTACAAGACCATTATGGATCCGGATCTGACCCTGCCCTATATGGCCGCAACGTTAAAACACTCGATCGAGGTCTACCGCCGGGTCGCCGACTTCGACATTTCCAAAAATCCCGGTATTACAGCGACACTTTACAATACAGGTGGTGCCGATAGCCGCGCACGAGTGTTGGCTGATTCCAACTTGGCCCGTGTAGCTAACGGCGAACAGCCGCAACTGCCGGAAGAGAATTACTACGGCTGGCTGGTCAACGACAAGATCGACCAGTTGCGGGCCCTCTTCTAGCGTTTTCGCTTTTCAGGTATTGCCTCCAACTTCAGGACCAACATCCGAGTGGTCTCCTCGTCGAGTTCACCAATTCGTGCGGCAAGAAGGTTCGCGAGTTTTGTCGCGGCCGGCGAAAGCCCCCCGGTATCGATGACGATGCGCGGGTCCGAAATCATCGCCAGCCGCTGCAATTCCTCGGCCTCGTCCCAGATAATATTGAAATACTGGATAATGCGCTGCAGCTTGTCCCAGGTTGGTTGACCGCGCCGGCCGTGTTCGAGAGCTGACAGGTAGGCAGCCGATACGCCGATCGACCTGGCCATATCCTTTTGCGAGATGCCACGTTCCGCGCGCAGATCGCGCAATTTTGCACCAAAAGGTGTCACGGTGCCTCCGGCTGCCGGCGCATACGAACATAGATCGCACCTGTGCCGCCATGATTGCGAGCAGCATCTTCATAGCCATTGACCAGGATGCGAAACGACGGCGTCATAAACCACATAGGAACCGCCTGACGCAGCACGCCATCGCTGCCCATGGATGAGCCCTTTCCGGTGATGACAAGAACATGCCGAAGTTTGCGCAGATGGGCGCGTTGCAGGAACCCGAGAAGCAAGCCATAGGCCTCGCTTTGGGTCAGGCCGTGCAGATCAATCCTCGCTTCTATGACAACCCGTCCCTTAGCAATCTTCTTGTGTGTGGGCCGATCGATTGGATGCAGGCGATGCGCCAACGCCGGCTTGGTCTCCACCGCGGCGGCGAGCGGCGTCGGATTTTCAGGTGCAGAGGGATGTATAGAAATCTGCTCTTGCATGTCATCAATCAGAAAGGTCGGCTTCTCCTTGCCCTTGAGCGGGCGGGCAGTCTTGGCCACCTTTTCCCAGAGGATCCGGTCCTCCAGCGTGGCGAATTCATCTGTTGGTACCTTCTTCTTCATCGGCCTGAGGCTGCCAGAAGGACACGGGGAACCAGCGCATAGAAATCCGCCTTGTGGCGGATACCCCCGGCGATCTCGCCCGCCGTATCGCCAGAACCGGCAAAGAGATCGCCACGTACAGGACCAACGATGGCCGAGCCTGTGTCCTGCGCGATCATCAGCCTCGCAAAGCGTTCCCCGCCAAATGCCTTTAAATCTGGCGCGTGAATATAGAACGGCGTGCCAAATGTATGCAGGAGCCGGTCGACGGCAAGCGATCGCCCGCCCGTCAGGGGGACTTTCGCGGCAGCGATTGGCCCCATCGCTGCATCGTCAACTTCGGCTTCGCGAAAGAAGATGTAAGAGCGGTTGTTCCACATCAGTGCCTGAGCTCTGTCCGGGTGCTCGGCAAGCCAGCTACGGATGGATTGCATGGACATTTTATCCGGCGCAACCTCTCCGCTTTCGAGCAGTATCTTGCCAATGCCGGTGAACCGATGCCCGGTCTTTGCCGCATAGGTGATGCGGCGCAAGCGTCCGTCGGTCATCTTTAGCCGTGCAGCGCCCTGCACGTGGATGAAGAAAGCATCGATCTGGCTTTCCACATAAGCGATCTCCAGTCCTCGGCCCTCAAGCGCGCCGCGCTCAATGGCCGGTCGGTCGAAATATTCGACGCGGCCGGTCGGTATCTGTCGCGCAAAAGCAAAGTAGGGATCAAAGCCCTCTGGCCGGTTGTTGTCGTCGATATCGACCAAATCCGCCGGACGGCGCAGGAATGGAACGGTAAATCTCTCAGTGCGAACCGGCGAGGCAACCACTTCCGGTTCGTAGAAGCCGGTCACAAAACCACCGGCTGCTTCGGTATTCTCTATGAGCGCGGGACGAAACCATTTCTCGAAAAAGGCCCTTGCCTCGCCGTCGGACTCGACGATTGTTTCACGTGAATCAGCAAAAATCGGTGCAAGGGCTTCGAAGTTGATCCCGAGCGATCCGGATTTGTACGGCTTTATCTGGACCTGTTCTGCCGAGCGAGCGAACGCGCGGAACGCTTCCAGGTGCTGGTCATCCCGCCAACCGGGACAATCAGTGAAATCCACCGGTCTGAAGAGGGATGAGAGCATGCTTTAGTCTTCGGCTTCGGTCGCGACCAACTTCCAGTTCGGGTCTTTCGACCTCGTATCACGCGCAAAGGTCCAGACGTCCTTGACCTCAGCAACGGCTTCCTTGTCGCCGTCGATCACGACGCCATCCTTATCGAGCGTTGCCGAAATAAGCTCGCTGGTGATGCGCACCGTAACATGGGACTCAGTGCCCTTCATTTCCGCGCCGATGATTTCCGCCTTGTTGATCCCGACGAACGAGGACTGCACTTTCTCTCCGCGTGCTTCGCGATCGGCAATGGCGGAAACGAAGCCATCGAAGACTTCGCGCGACAGCAGCGTCTTCAGCGTCTTGCGGTCACCATCGGCAAACGACATGACGATCATCTCATAAGCCATTTTCGAACCTTCGAGAAATTTCACAGGCTCGAATGAAGGATCCGCATTCTGGATGGCGCGCAGGCCGTCATTCAACGGCGTGCCAGGTTTGGAAATGGCATCGATCTTTTCGAAGCTGTTTTCCTTCACTTCGCCGCGGCGTGGCAGCGAAACGACATTGTCGCCGGGTTTGGACTTGTCATCCGCGTCGGCGGTGCGTGTGTAGGGATTGAACGGTGGGCGTTCACTGCCTGTGCGGCGACCGAGGACCTTCCGCAGCTGCAGGAAAATCACCACTGCTGCCACGAAAAAGAAAATCGTTCCGAAGTCCAGATATTCCATGTCGCCTGCCATTCGTTCTAATGTTCGTTTACGGCTTTCAATCTTCCGTCGAAATACCAAAAACATATAGATTGCCAACTGCAATCATACAAATACTCTTCACGCTATCCTATATAGGCATGAAATTGACACCGGCTATGGATAATATCCGGATATGTCCTTTGAAAGGTAAATTAGTTTGCGATCTCTTGTGCCCCTTTTCGTTCTGGCTTTGCCATTTCTTGAAATCGCCGGTTTCATTGTAGTCGGCAGCGAGATCGGTGTTTTGGCGACGCTCGGTCTGATAATCCTGTCGATTTTTGTCGGCGTATTCCTGTTGCGCTTTCAAGGCCTCGGCCTTATCCAGAAAATTCGCGAAGAAACGGCCGCTGGCCGTACACCAAAACGCGAACTGGTTCACGGTGTCATGCTGGTTTTCGCGGCGTTCCTGCTGATCATACCCGGGTTCATTACCGATATCATAGGCCTGCTGCTATTCATCCCCGCCGTTCGTGACTTTGGCTGGCGTTGCATCAGTGATCGTGTGGTCGTCGCCGATTCTGGTGCGCGTCGTCGCGGACGTCCCGACACATCGCGCAACAAGGACCGGGTTATCGAGCTCGATCCGGAAGACTACTCCAGCAAGCCGGATCCGGACTCGCCCTGGAACCCGAAACCATAGGAATCCGCCTGCCATTGAACTATGAGACTAGTGCGAGAGCCTTGCCTCGTTGAGGCACACATGCTAGCGACCCCTGCATTCATTCGATAACCGTGCAAAGCGGACGTAACAGAAGAAGGTTTCCAGACAATGGCTCAAAAGCCTGATGAAAAGGCCGAGAACGGCAACGAAGCGACAACTGGCAACGGTTCCGCTCAGCAGCAGACGCTGAATATCTTGGCGCAGTATGTAAAGGACCTTTCCTTTGAAAGCCCCGGCGCTCCGTTGTCGCTGCGTCCGCGCGAAAATGCACCCGGCATCAGCATCAATGTCAACGTCAACGCCAATCCGATCGCCGAAAACGATTTTGATGTCGTTCTCACGCTGTCGGCAAAGGCGAGCGAAGGCAAGGATGTGCTTTTCAACGCGGAACTCGTCTATGGCGGTGTGTTCAGGCTTGTCGGTTTCCCGCAGGAACACCTTTTGCCGCTGCTGTTTATCGAATGCCCGCGCCTGCTGTTCCCGTTCGCGCGCCAGATCATTGCGGAAGCCACACGCAATGGCGGTTTCCCGCCGCTGATGATCGACCCGATCGATTTCGCGCAAATGTTCCAGCAGCGCATGGCCGAAGAGCAGGCCAAGGCGCAAGTCAGCTAAGCCAGACTTTTTATGGAAGTTTAAAACCCGGGTTTTCGCCCGGGTTTTTCGTTCAAACAGCAAATGCTATACGTTCGTTCCAGATGGCTTTGTCGCCAATCTTTTCGACCAGGTGCGCGTGGGCCATTTTTTCGGTCTCGGTTAGACGCGGTTGGAGCGGTACTGGCCGGCGGGAAATGATAATTGTTCCCGAAATATCACCTGGCTTCTGGTTGTTTCCTTGTTCGGCAATCGTAAGGCCAAGCGCAGCCTGCTTGCCGCCGATCAGCTCGATATAGACTTCAGCGAGGAGCTGCGAATCCAGCAGAGCGCCGTGCATTGTGCGGTGGCTGTTGTCGATACCATAACGCCTGCAAAGAGCGTCGAGCGAATTCGGCCCCATCGGATGTTTTCGCCGCGCCAGCGCCAGCGTATCCACGACGCGGTCATTGTGAATCGGCGGATGACCGAGCCGGTTGAGCTCCGCATTGATGAAACCCATATCGAATGTCGCATTGTGGGCAATCAATTTGGCCCCATCTATGAAGTCCAGAAAGTCATGCAGAATCCCGGCGAACAGCGGCTTGTCGGCCAGCTTGTCATTGCTGATACCATGCACGGCCAGTGCATCAGGGTGGATGATCTTGCCTTCGGGATTGATGTAGACATGGAATGTCCGTCCGGTGGGGAACCGATTGATCAGTTCGACGCCGCCGATCTCGATGACCCGGTCATCAAGCCGGTCCAGACCCGTCGTTTCTGTGTCAAATATGATTTCGCGCATGGAATCACCCCTTTGCCCAAGTTCCACAAACTGGCCAGTGCGGGCAAGTGGGGACTGAAATGTATCCCCTTTATACTGTCAGCAGACTGATAATCCTGCGAATTTCATCTCGTGTAACGTCAAAATTATGGCGCGTGTCGATGATGAAATCGGCGCGGGCGCGCTTTTCAGCATCCGGAGTCTGGCGTGCCAGAATGGCATCCAGTTTGTCTGGCGTCATGCCTGGACGTTCGAGAACGCGCTTTCGCTGCACTTCTTCAGGTGCGGTAACGACGAGTATCTTGTCAACCCGCTCTTCAGCCCCCGTTTCAAAGAGCAATGGAATATCGACGACAATCAGTTTCGCACCATTGGCGCGGGCGCCATCTCGAAATCTGTTTTCCTCGGCCCGCACCAGCGGATGGACAATCGCCTCGAGCTTTTTCAGCGCCTCGGGTTTTCCCATAACCGCAGCAGAAAGTTTCGTGCGATCCACCTTGCCTTTTTTGGTCGTTCCAGGGAACGCCGCCTCGATCAATGGAGCGGCCGCACCAGAATAAAGCCGATGCACAGTCTGGTCTGCCGAGTACACCGGTATGCCTTCGTCAATGAACATCTGAGCAGACGTAGATTTGCCCATGCCAATGGAACCCGTCAGGCCGAGCACAATCATCTGGATTGCCCGCCATGGGTTGGTCTGTCCATATCGGCAAGAATGAGTGCTCGCAGTTCCGGTGTGACTTCCGGTGTGATGCCAAACCAATGTTGGAAACCGGGAACGGCCTGGTGCAACAGCATGCCAAGCCCGTCCACCGTTCTCAGTCCATGTGCGCGTGCGGCTTTCAACAGCGGTGTTTCCAGCGGAGCATAGACAATGTCGGTCAGCAGGGCATTTGCATTGACAAACGATAGATCAATAGTCAGATCATCCTTGCCTTCCATGCCCAGTGAAGTCGTGTTGACAATAAATGTTGCGTCTTGCAGCAATTCGGGAATTGCCTGCCATTCGTGCGCGGTAATACCTTGCCCGAAGCGATCCTTTAGTGCTTGCGCTCGTTCCACCGTGCGGTTGACGATGCGGATCTCACTAAAGCCCCGCTGCTTCAGCGCATAAATGACTGCACGGCTGGCACCACCGGCGCCGATAACCAACGCCTTATCGCCATTGTCCCAGCTCGGGTCCTTTGCATCCAGATTGGCGAGGAAACCGTAGGCATCGGTGTTACCACCCCACAACTCCCCATCCTCAAACCACAGCGTGTTGACAGCGCCTATATCTTCAGCGGCACTGTCGCGCTTTTTGCACAAGGCAAATGCCATCTCCTTGTGCGGTATTGTAACGTTGCCGCCGGTATAACCATTGTTCTGCAGGCTCCGGACAAAATCAGTAAAGCCTTCCGGTGCAATCTCGATGGCCTGATATGTGCCTTCCAGGCCATACTTCTTTAGCCAATAGCCGTGGATCAACGGCGAACGTGAGTGGCGAATAGGGAATCCCGTAACAAACGCCTTTGGATGATCAGCCATCTATCGCGCCCTCACGGCGTAACTCGGCGAGCAATGGTAAAAGCGGTAAACCCACTATGGTGAAATAGTCGCCATCAACCTTTTCGAACAACTGAACGCCTTCACCCTCGATTTGGTAAGCGCCAACACTTTGCAAAGCGATAGTTCCAGCGCGCGACAGGTATCTACCAATGAAACCCGGATCGAGATCGCGCAAAGTCATGCGTGCGATCGACACGTGCCGCCACAATGTCTGGCCATCCTTGGCGACAACGACCGCGCTGTTGAGATGATGCGTTTTTCCAGACAGTTTCAGCAATTGCCGGCGAGCAGCATCCATGTCTTCCGCCTTGTGCAGGATCTCATCGCCCAGGGAAAGGGTTTGATCGGAACCGATGACCAGTGCGGATGGGTTGCGCTCACTCACATCAAGAGCTTTTGCCTCTGCCAGAATCTGAGCGATATCTTCTGGCGTTGCGCCGCTATCATACAATGGCGCCTCCACAGCACGTTCGTCGATGTCAGCCGACTGAACAGTGAACGCAATACCAGCGTTTTTCAACAATGTGGCACGGAACGGGCTCTTGGAGGCGAGAATGATATCCATGTTAGGTTCTCTCTTGAACAGCGATGCGTTACCGCCCCTGCGAACGCAGGGCAAGAACGGCTGCCGCGGTTTCTTCGATCGAACGGCGAGAAACATCGATCATCGGCCAATTGTGCCGATGACAAATCTGCCGTGCATAGGTCAGTTCTTCGATAATATTAGCGCGATCGAGGTAGTGATCGGCATCGAAGCTGAGTGCTGCGCCAAGCACCCGGTGCTGACGTACCTGTGAAATGCGCTCTGCTGATGCGACCAATCCGACAATCAGGGGCCGTTCGGATTTCACAAGAACGTCGGGTATCGGCACCCCGATAACGATGGGAACATTGACGGTCTTGATACCGCGATTGGCGAGGTAGATGCTGGTTGGGGTTTTCGACGTGCGCGAAATACCGATCAGAATGACGTCCGCTTCCTCGATATCCGGCGGGAGCTGGCCATCATCGTGCTCCATTGTGAAATTGAGCGCGTCAATCCGCTGGAAGTATTCTGCATTGAGAACGTGCTGGGCGCCGACGCGCCGCCCCGCCGGAGCACCCAGATAGGATTGGAACAGCGTGAGGACCGGCTCGAGAACGGAGACACAGGGAACACCGATTGACGCGCAGGTGTCGTCGATCATGGCGGCGAGGCGCTGATCGACGATCGTGTAAAGGACGATACCCGGTTCGGCATCGATACCCTCCAGGACTCTTTTGATCTGCTTTTCGGTCCTTATCAACGGATAGACATGCTCAATCGCCCGCGCATGGGCATATTGTGCCGCGGCGGCACGACCGGCTGCGATGAGAGTCTCTCCCGTCGCATCAGAGATCATGTGAAGATGAAAGTAGTTTATCGGTTTCGTCACAGAAAATTCCACGTCTTGTTGATGACTGGGGACAAAGTGCCAGCGCATCCACAACTGATGGCAGCCATGTGAATTATTGGCAAGTCATCCACAGCGAGCCTGCCTGTGGGAACTCTTTCCGATCGTTTTACAATTCTGTGGACTATTGCGACTTTTCGCCTGTTTTCCCATGGTTTTCACAGGATTATCCACAATTGATGCTAAGTTAAATGATTGATATAATTGACTTATATCGATTTTTACCAATGCCCTAGGAAACTTTGCTGCAGTTATTCTGGATTGGAACCCGGAATTGTTCGTTGTGGGAATATTCTGGCAATGTGGTAATTCCCATTACAAACAGACTCTAAGAATCAGAAAATCCAATTAGATCTGAATTTCTTTTTTGTAAGATAGACTGGGAGTGACCAATGATGGTTCGCAAAGTGATGAAAGTCCTTGGAGGCGAGACTGTCTTTCCTCCACCAATCTGGATGATGCGCCAAGCGGGGCGCTATCTTCCCGAATATCGAGAAGTGCGAAAGAACGCAGGCAGCTTTCTCGACCTGTGCTATTCGCCGGACCTGGCTGTCGAAGTAACCATGCAGCCTATTCGCCGTTTTGGTTTCGATGCGGCAATCCTGTTTTCTGATATTCTGGTTGTCCCGCACGCGCTCGGACGCGATCTTCGCTTTGAGGAAGGACGTGGCCCCCTGATGACTCCGATCGACAAGGACGGGATATTCTGGCTGGAATCGAAAGGCGCGGCCGATCGCCTGGAGCCGGTCTACGAGACCGTGCGACTGTTACGGCAGCAACTCCCTACCGAGACAACTTTGCTCGGCTTCTGTGGGGCGCCTTGGACGGTGGCGACCTATATGATCGCCGGGCATGGGACGCCGGATCAGGCTCCCGCCCGGCTTTTTGCCTATCGCAACCCGGAAGCATTTCAAAAGCTGTTGGACGAGCTCGCTGATGTATCCGCTGAATACCTCATCCGTCAGATAGATGCGGGTGCCGATGCGGTGCAGATTTTCGATTCCTGGTCTGGTGTTCTCGATGAAGCCTGCTTCGAGCAGTTTTGCGTGGCGCCAGTTGCGGCAATCGTTAAAAAGGTTCGCGAAGTTCATCCAGATGTCCCGATCATCGGTTTCCCCAAAGGTGCGGGTGCGCTTTATGTGAACTATCGGGAACGTACCGGTGTCACCGCACTCGGACTGGATTGGTCAGTGCCGCTTTCGATGGCCTCGTCATTGCAGGGTGGTGGGGCAGTTCAGGGCAATCTCGATCCCTTGCGGGTCGTTGCCGGTGGTCGGGCTCTGGACGATGGCATCGATGCTATTCTGGATGCGTTGGGTCAGGGACCACTGATCTTCAATCTGGGTCATGGCATTACACCGGATGCGCCGGTGTCCCATGTCGAGCAGATGGTGAACCGCGTACGTCAGGCCACGATCCGGACCTGATTCTCAACAGTAGGCAAGCAGTATGAGTGATATCAAATTGACCAATACGGAATCGAAGAAAATTCCAGTTCTGCCGCGGTTGATCGCTGCGGCTGTGGCGTTTTGTGTCATCACGCTGGTTTTCCTATATCCCGGCGGCGCCTATCCATGGGTTAAAGCGATCCATGTCATAGCCGTTATCTCGTGGATGGCCGGGATGCTCTACTTGCCACGATTGTTTGTTTATCACTGCACCGCCGAACCAGGTTCCGTTCAATCCGAAACCTTCAAGGTGATGGAAAATCGCCTGTTGAAGGCGATCATCGATCCCGCCATGGGTGTGACCTGGCTCGCGGGGCTGTGGCTTGCCTGGCAATCGGCCGCTTACATGGATGGCTGGTTTCACGCCAAGTTTCTATGTGTTCTCATTCTTTCGGGCGTGCATGGGTATTTTTCCAAGGCGGTACGGCTATTTGCAGAGGACCGAAACGTGAAGACGGTTCGCTTCTGGCGTATGATGAACGAGGTACCGACCGTGCTAATGGTCATTATCGTGATCATGGTCATCATAAAGCCATTTTGATCGATAATAAAAATTTTAGTCAGTGATCAATACCACTGATGAAATCTCTTGCCCTTATGGCCACGATTGGCTAGACAAGGGCCTCCTCTCCGGAAATACCGCCACAGCAATCTTCGGCCATTTTTAGTGGCACTGCATTCAGGCATCGTCATTTCCCTTTCCCATTTCACACCAATAGAATTAAGAGTTCCGCACACATGCAGGAAATGAAACTACAAGAACTCAAGAACAAGACCGCGGTTGACCTCCTCGCCTTTGCCGAATCGCTCGAGGTTGAAAACGCCAGCGTCATGCGCAAACAGGAGTTGATGTTTGCGATACTGAAAAAATTAGCCTCGCAGGAGGTAGAAATCATCGGCGAAGGCGTAGTCGAGATTTTGCAAGATGGCTTCGGCTTTATGCGCTCCGCCAATGCCAATTATCTACCGGGCCCCGATGATATCTATATTTCACCCTCGCAGATCCGGCGTTTTTCGCTGAAGACAGGCGATACCGTGGAAGGCCCTATACGCGGACCGAAGGAAGGTGAGCGCTATTTTGCTCTACTCAAGGTTAATACCGTCAATTTCGAAGATCCTGAAAAAATTCGCCACAAGATTCATTTTGACAATCTGACGCCGCTCTATCCAAACGAGCGCTTCAAGATGGAACTGGAGAATCCGACCACCAAGGATCTTTCCGCTCGCGTCATCGATCTGGTCGCGCCACTTGGCAAAGGCCAGCGCGGACTGATTGTTGCCCCGCCCCGTACGGGTAAAACCGTACTCTTGCAGAATATTGCGCATTCTATCACTGCCAATCATCCGGAATGCTATCTTATCGTCCTTCTGATCGACGAACGTCCGGAAGAAGTGACCGACATGCAGCGCTCGGTAAAGGGCGAAGTCGTGTCGTCTACTTTCGATGAGCCCGCGTCACGCCACGTACAGGTCGCGGAGATGGTTATCGAGAAGGCAAAGCGTCTTGTCGAACATGGCCGCGATGTTGTTATTCTGCTCGATTCCATTACCCGGCTTGGCCGCGCCTACAATACCGTGGTGCCGTCATCCGGTAAGGTATTGACCGGTGGTGTCGATGCCAATGCCCTGCAGAGGCCGAAGCGTTTCTTTGGTGCCGCGCGTAATATCGAAGAAGGCGGTTCGCTGACAATTATCGCGACAGCGCTGATCGATACGGGCAGCCGTATGGATGAAGTCATCTTCGAAGAGTTCAAGGGTACCGGCAACTCCGAAATCGTGCTCGACCGCAAGGTCGCCGACAAGCGCATCTTCCCGTCCATGGATATTCTGAAATCCGGTACGCGTAAGGAAGACCTTCTCGTGCCGCGTCAGGATTTGCAGAAGATTTTCGTTCTGCGCCGTATTCTCGCTCCCATGGGCACGACAGATGCGATCGAGTTCCTTATCGACAAGCTCAAGCAGACCAAGACCAATGGTGAATTCTTCGATTCGATGAATACGTAACGTTTAAGGATTTGGCCGAAGCAGTGCTTGAAGCTCTTCGGTCGTCTCCACTGGTGCAAGACAGACGAACCCGCGGCACAAATAAGCTGCGGGTTTGTTTATTGTAACCTCGCCGGTGCCCGGAACGAGTTCCATCTTTTCGCCTTTGCGAAACTGAATCCATATATCGGTACGGCGCGGGTCAGGTGTGTGAGCCGCCAGTTTCATAAGGGGATGGTCTATCTCCGGCGCAACGATAACCAGTTTCAACGGCTCAAGAAGAAGGCTGGCGCTGTTGAAAACCCCAGCCTGTCCGTAACGCTGTTGGATCACCCGGCCCAGCGCGTTCTCAACACAACGTTCCGCATTTTGCTGAAGTTTCTCATCTCCGGTTATCGTCGCCAAGCGCGTCATTGCTTCGATGACCTGGCTGGTCGCGCTGGGTATTGCCTCATCCTGATCGCCGCGCACGCGAATGATGACATCCGCGCTGTCAGAAGCGCTAAGGGCATAGTTACCGTCCTCGGTCTTGTGCCATTTGTTCAGCATTGTCAGCCAATGCTGCGCATCCTTGATATATGGCTTTTCCTGCGTCGCCTCATAGAGCGATAGAGCCGCGTTGATCATCGAGGCATAGTCCGATGATAGCCCTGGAAACAGTCGCGACTCACCGAGAACCGAATGTGGAAGCCGCCCATCCACAGTCGATTCGGATATGGAACGATAAGCTGTAGCGCCTAGTTGCAACCAATCCGGCCGATCGAATGCGCGTGCAGCTTCTGCGAGCGCGCGGATCATCAGACCGTTCCAATCGGTTAGTGCTTTATCATCCCGTCCGGGGCGCACACGGTTCTCCCGTATTGAAAAGAGCCTCTGCCTTGCGCCGGCCAGTTGTCGTTCAACGTCGGGATCGAGACTGTCGAGAGCGTGCAGGCGATTGAGGATCGTCTTCTCCTCCCAGTTCCCCTCCTCGTGCACATCATAGACTTGGCGGAAAGTCTGGAATTCTGGTTCATCAGGGATTTGGGCAGCCTCCCAGACGTAGAAGCGACCCTCCTCCCCTTCGCTGTCAGCGTCGAGACTCGAAGCAAAACGTCCGTCGACCAGCATTTCGCGCCGCAGCCACCCGACCGTTTCTTCGATTCGGATACGGAACAATTCATCTTGGGTCTGGGCATATGCGTATGTGGCGTGGCGGATGAGCTGCGCATTGTCGTAGAGCATCTTTTCGAAGTGCGGCACCAGCCAATTGTCATCGACCGAATAGCGCGATAATCCGCCGCCCAGATGATCGTAAATCCCACCCTGAAGCATTGTTTTCAGGCTGGTCAGAAATGCATCCCGATGGGCAATCTCGCCATTTTGGAGCCAGGATAGCCACAAGGTATCCATGAAGGGAGCATTTGGAAACTTGGGGGCACCAGATAGGCCTCCCTTAGCTAGGTCGATCATGCTGTAAACATCTGCGGCAAACCGATCGAACAGACCTTTATTGATCGGAGTGGAATCTGCTTGGGCATTAAGCCGCCCGCTGACGTGCTGGGTAACTAGGCGAACATTTTGCTCGACGCGCATTCGATCCTTATGCCAGGCTGAGCTGATCGAACGGAGCACGTCAAGAAAGCCCGGCCTGCCGTACTTGGAATGCTTGGGAAAATACGTCCCGCCCCAGAAGGGCTCCGCCCCTGGCGTGAGGAACATCGTCAGCGGCCAGCCGCCTTGTTGGCCCATTGCGCCGAGCGCCGCCATATATATCTGGTCGATGTCAGGCCGTTCTTCGCGATCCACTTTCACGTTGATGTAGAGATCGTTCATCAGTGCTGCGACTTCAACGTCTTCAAAACACTCATGCGCCATGACATGGCACCAATGGCAGGCGGCGTAGCCAACGGATAGAAGGATGGGCTTGCCGGTTTCGCGGGCCTCGTCCAATGCATGCTTGCCCCATGGCCGCCAGTGGACAGGGTTTGTCGCATGCTGGCGCAGGTAAGGGCTGGATTCGTGGCCGAGCAGATTGGCTTTATCAAACATCGAAACTGCAATACCCTTTTCGAATGAAACGCGACAGTCTATCAAGGCCTAGTGTAGGCGTGGATTGAACGAAATGAAACAGAACCATGTTTTTGGCGATACGATTTTCGCCCTCTCCAGCGGTAGGCTCCCCTCCGGCGTGGGCGTTATGCGCATCTCCGGACCGCAGACTCGATTCGTTATCGAAACAATATCTGGCGGTCTTCCCGAGCCGAGGATTGCTGCCTTGCGATTTTTCAGGGATTCGGAGAATAGTCCTATCGATCGTGGACTGGTGCTGTTCTTTCCAGCGCCGGCGAGCTTTACCGGCGAAGATTGCGCTGAGCTCCACCTTCATGGGGGCAAGGCCGTTGTGGACGCTATGATTACTGCGTTGTACAAATTTGAGGGCTGCCGGTTGGCCGAGGCGGGAGAGTTTACCCGCCGCGCTTTTGCTAATGGCAAATTCGATCTGACGGTGGCTGAGGGCCTCGCCGACTTGATAGCGGCGGAGACCGACGGCCAACGCAGGCTCGCGCTCCAGATCTCTTCTGGAGCTCAAGCAACTCTTTATGCCTCCTGGCGCACAGAACTGATACGCGCGCGCGCTTTGATCGAAGCCGAGCTTGATTTTGCCGACGAATCGGATGTCCCAGGATCGGTCTCCGATCAGGTCTGGCAGTCGATGCGTGATTTGGCCGACCGCATGGGCAAGCATGTTGCAGACGGGAAACGTGGTGCGATGGTCCGTGACGGTATTCGCGTGGTTATCGTCGGGGCACCAAATGCCGGCAAATCCAGCCTTCTCAATGCGCTGGCGGGTCGTGACGTTGCTATTGTATCGGACGAGCCGGGTACAACGCGGGATCTGATCGAGATAAAACTCGATCTGAATGGCCTTCCAGTGCTGGTTACCGATACGGCTGGCTTGCGCGAGACCGAGGGAAAGGTCGAGAGAATAGGTATCAACCGCGCTCGAGAACAGGCCTCCGCAGCGGATTTGGTAATTACACTAACCGATCTATCGAACCCGGTTGCGCCTGCGCTGGACGATGTTGCAGATAGCGTAACGCTCCGTCTTGGCACGAAATCCGATCTTGCGGCGCCTTCGGCTGCTGCCAAATATGATCTGGTTATCTCCACCCGAACCGGGGAAGGACTGGATGATCTGTTGGAGACGCTTAGCAAACGGGCAGGGCTTGCTGCGGGTAATCTCTCTGACCCGTTGCCCACGCGTCGCCGGCATATGGAACTCTTGGCGGAAACCATTCGCGAGGTCACGGCCGCGGTTTACGACGAAGCGGCGCCTCTGGAAGTTCGGGCCGAATATTTACGTCGCGCCTCGCATTCGTTGGGCAGGATAACCGGGGATGTGGATGTCGAAGATATCTTGGATGTTGTTTTTGCGCAGTTCTGCATCGGCAAATGATTCACGTGAAACACTTGTTCGTCGGGGATTGCAACGCGCAGCCAGCGCCCATTGTTTCACGTGAAACATGGTCCATCAGCCCATACTTGACTCTCGGCGCGGTTTTGCCCATCAAGGCACGATTCAAATCTCAGAAAGTTCTGGCACGTGGAAAAAGCTTTTGATGTCATCATTATTGGTGGTGGTCACGCCGGCTGTGAGGCAGCAGCAGCTTCCGCGCGCTTTGGCGCCAGGACGGCGCTAATCACCCATCGTGCTGACACGATCGGAGTTATGTCATGCAATCCGGCGATCGGGGGATTGGGCAAGGGTCACCTCGTCCGCGAGATCGATGCACTTGATGGACTGATGGGCCGTGTAGCCGACGCCGCGGGTATCCAGTTTCGCTTGCTGAATAGGCGAAAGGGTCCTGCCGTGCGCGGGCCACGCACCCAGGCGGATCGCAAGCTCTATCGCGTAGCCATGCAACAGGCAATTGCCGAGCAGGCCAACTTAACTGTGGTTGAGGGCGGGGCCAGTGATCTCGCTATTGAAAATGGCAGGGTTATTGGAGTCCAATTGATGGATGGGCGCGTGCTATCCTGCACGTCAGCGGTTTTGACGACGGGAACATTTCTGCGCGGTCTCATCCATATTGGGGAAAAGCAGATCCCGGCGGGACGTATCGGCGAAGCTCCTGCCCTTGGCCTCTCAGACACCTTGGCAAAGCATGAGTTTGCGCTCGGACGATTGAAGACTGGCACGCCGCCACGGCTCGACGGACGTTCGATCGATTGGCAGAACCTGGACATGCAATCCGCCGATGCGGATCCCTTTCCCTTTTCGCTGATGACGGATTCGATCCGGAACCTGCAGATTGATTGTGGAATCACCCGAACGACGCCGGAAACACATGCGATCATTCGAGCGAACTTGCATCGATCAGCCATGTATTCCGGCTCCATTGAGGGTGTCGGTCCGCGTTACTGTCCGTCCGTTGAGGATAAGATCGTAAAGTTTGGGGATCGGGACGGACACCAGATATTTCTTGAGCCGGAAGGGCTTGACGACAACACCGTTTATCCTAACGGCATCTCGACCTCGCTGCCGGAGGATGTCCAGCTTGATCTCTTGAAGACCATACCAGGTTTGGAACATGCTGTTATGTTGCAGCCAGGCTACGCCATCGAGTATGATTTTATTGATCCCCGCGAACTTGATCGCAGTTTGCAAACACGTCGTATTTCGGGCCTGTTCATGGCGGGCCAGATCAACGGAACCACAGGCTATGAGGAAGCCGCGGCACAAGGCTTGCTCGCCGGTCTCAATGCTGCGCGTCTCGCCGCCGGTTCTGCGCCTGTCATTATTCAACGGACGGAGGCATACATTGGTGTCATGGTCGACGATCTCACGTCGCGTGGCGTAAGCGAACCATACCGGATGTTTACATCCCGGGCGGAATTCCGGTTGTCGCTTCGGGCGGACAATGCTGATCAACGTTTGACTCCAATGGCTGAACGACTTGGCATTCTTGGCGCGACCCGCAAGGAACGCTTTGCTGGCCGGACGCGTGATCTCGATGCAGCGCGCGAACTCGCAAAGGGCTTGGCGATTACTCCCAATGCGGCAGCGCGGGCGGATCTCCATTTGAACCAGGATGGCATCCGCCGCTCGGCCTACGACCTGCTGGCGTTCCCTGATATTGACTTTGCGCGTCTCACGCAAATCTGGCCAGAGCTTGGCGAGATCAGTGGTCGTGTTGCCGATGCGCTGGCGATCGAAGCACAGTATGCCGTCTATCTTGACCGGCAGAAAGCCGACGTGGCGGCTATGGAGCGCGAAGAATCCCTATTGATTCCGCAATCGATTGATTTTTCCAAAACACCCGGTCTGTCGAATGAGCTTAAGCAAAAATTGAAGCAGCGGCAGCCGCGTTCGCTTGCTGAAGCGCAGCGCATCGATGGCATGACCCCTGCCGCCTTGGCTCTCATCATTACGCAGATTCGCCGGACTGCTAGGTGTGAAGTGGCGTGAGTTCCAGCCGGGAAAAACGTCTGAAAGAAGTATTATCCATTGTTTCACGTGAAACAGTGGATAATCTATATGACTTTGAAGAACTCTTCCGCAAGTGGTCCGCGGCTATCAATCTGGCATCGCCCTCAACACTCGATCAGCTATGGGAACGGCATATCGTGGACAGCGCTCAACTTTTCGATATGGCGCCATATGCCCTAAAGTGGCTGGATCTTGGTTCCGGTGGCGGGTTTCCTGGTATTGTACTGGCAATTCTTCTTAAGCAACGGCCGGGAGCCAGTATAGATATGGTCGAAAGCAATGGTAAGAAAGCCGCTTTTTTGCGCACAGCGATTGGCCGGTTCTCCGCCCCCGGAACCATCCACGCTATGCGAATCGATGCTGCGTGGGCCAAAATAGCTACCCCAGACGTTATAACCGCCCGCGCTCTCGCCCCTTTGAGCGGTTTGTTCACGCTTGCCGAGCCCTGGTTGAGGCAGGATGCTGTAGCGCTTTTTCAAAAAGGACGGGATTACCGCAGGGAAATCGAGGAAACCCGTGACGCGTGGTCATTTGATCTGGTAGAACGTGAAAGTGCCGTCGACAAAGATTCTGTCGTGCTACATGTCAGCAATTTGCGACGGAAAGACACGAACCAATAGAATTTGCATCCGCCTGATCGTCTTCGATCGACGTTTTTCTCAGGAAGTCAAGCGATGAACAGCCAGACTCGCATCATTACCATAGCCAATCAAAAGGGCGGAGTGGGTAAAACCACGACCGCGATCAATCTGGCCACGGCGTTGGCTGCTATTGGTGAGAGTGTATTGATTGTCGACCTTGATCCGCAGGGCAATGCCAGCACAGGGCTTGGAATCGATCGAAAAAGTCGAACTATATCGTCCTACGACGTCCTGATGCAGTTGGCTTCCGTCGAAGAAGCGGCTGTGCCGACAGCGGTGCCGAATCTATCGCTAATTCCTTCCACGCTGGACCTTCTTGGCGTCGAGATGGAGATTTCGAATGCCTCCGACCGTGCTACGCGGCTGCGCAAGGCGTTTCGCGGCGGTGCAGACGCATCTCCTTTTACCTACATCTTGATAGATTGCCCTCCGTCGCTCAATCTATTGACGATGAATGCGATGGCTGCGGCCGATTCAGTTCTGGTCCCATTGCAGTGTGAATTCTTCGCGCTTGAGGGATTGAGTCAGCTTCTGGAGACGGTCAATCAGGTCAGAGCGGCGCTTAATCCTCATCTGATGATTCAGGGGATCGTGCTCACTATGTTTGATGGGCGGAACAATCTTGCGACGCAGGTCGTCGATGATGTGCGCTCTTTTATGGGCGACAAGGTTTACCGGACCGTCATACCCCGCAATGTTAGGGTTTCCGAGGCACCGTCCTATGGAATTCCAGCGATTCTGTACGATCTGAAATGTGCGGGCAGCCAAGCATATCTGCAGCTCGCATCAGAGGTTATTCAACGAGAGCGGCATTTGCGTGCGGCCTGATCGATTCGAAGGCGAAACATTTATGAGAGTCCACTTAAAATGAATGAAGACCTGTCAAAAAAACGTTTGGGCCGCGGTCTGGCAGCCCTGATAGGCGAGATGGACCGCGTGCCTGATGAAGCCGGTGCACAGTCCATGGCGCTTTTGGATCGTCAAGTTCCCATCGAATTCATAACCCGAAATCCTCGCAATCCGCGCCGCCTTTTTACGGAAGGCGATCTTGAAGATCTGACGCAATCGATACGCGAGCATGGCATTGTCCAGCCTGTAGTCGTTCGGCCGGCAAAGGATTCTCCCGGCCACTACGAGTTGATCGCGGGTGAACGCCGCTGGCGCGCGGCTCAGCGCGCCGGCCTTGCGACAGTTCCAGTCATTGTCCGCGAAGTTGATGATCGCGTCGCGCTCGAGCTTGCAATTATCGAGAACGTGCAGCGTGCTGACCTTAACCCGATTGAAGAAGGCATGGGATATCAACAGCTTATTGATGATCACGAATATACCCAAGCTGATCTGGCGCAGGTGATTGGCAAGAGCCGCAGTCACGTTGCCAATACGCTGCGACTGCTCAAACTGCCTGATTCAGTGCGCGACATGATTACAAATGGATCGTTGTCGGCCGGCCATGCTCGCACCCTCATCACCACCGAAGACCCGAGTGCGCTTGCCGAAAAAATCATCAAGGGTGGCTTGTCAGTACGCCAGGCTGAAGCGCTTGCGCAGGATGGTGGCAAGCCGTCAGCTGTCAAGCGGAAAGCCGAGCCCGGGGAGGGCAAGGACGCGGATACCAAAGCCTTGGAGAAGCTGCTTTCAGATGTCATGGGAATGCGCGTATCGGTCAATCACGTGAACAATGGTGGCGATGTCCGCATCCATTATACGACGCTGGAGCAGCTCGATGAGATCTGCCAGCGCCTTCAAAATCGTGTGAAGTGGGGCGGTCTCGCCTGACGAAATTTTTTCAACGGCTGTTGCGCGCTCCACGCGCTGCCTCGGCTGCGAGGGCGATCATGGATTGCCGGATGATCGGGACGGCTAGCGCTGCGTTGCGCCGGCTCTCAAGGACCGTTCGTTGCAATCGCTCGATAGCACGCGCGCATGATTGCGTCGTCCAATACCGAAGAGCAGTTTCCACCAGTTTTTTCCGTGCGAAGAAAATCGGGGGTCTGGCAGCCGTAACGGCGAGGTTCGCGTTCTTTCCTTCGTTCTCCATGCCGTAACGTAACGTTTGTAACGACTGAAACTGGCGGATTGCGGCGCTGAGCACAAGAAAACTTGACGAACCGGTCCCGATGACGCGATCAAATGCGTGAGTGAAATCGATGATGTTGCCAACCATCATCGCATCGACAATTGTCTCATAGGAGACAGCGCTGACGTCGCCGATGATTTCGCGCACATCGTCAATGGAGATGCGCTCTTTGCCGTAAGCGTAAAGGCAGATCTTGTCGAGCTCGGCTCGTGTGGCGAGACGGTCACCGCCGAGACTCTCCTTGAGAAGACTGCGTGCATCCAGCGCGATCTGCAGCCGGTTCTTCGTCAGCACATCATCAATGGTGCCATCAATACCGCGTGCATCATCGCTATAGCAGGGAAGGGCCATAGCGCTGGAACTTTGCTCGACGATGCCACGTAAACCAGCACCTTTCTTCAAGTCCCCGGCCTCGATCAGGATCAATGTATCGGCAGGTGGGTTTTTGGCAAGGAAGCCAACGGCGTCTGCCAACCCTTTCTGGCCTGCCGCGCTGCGCACCCAGATTAAACGCTCGCCACCAAACATGGAAATCGTGTTTGCCTCGTCAGAAAGCCTGCCTGGCTCGGCATTGATATCGTCGGCATCAAGTCGAATTACCGCAAAGGCGTCGTCTTTCGCAAGGCCGGTGAGCTTGATGAAAAGGTCGGCTCGCTCACTCACAAGACCCTTGTCCGGTCCGTAAAGCAGAACGATCGGGTAGGAGCGATCCAGCCTTTTCAGGAAAGAATCAACCTCGTGCGCTTTCTTTTGTGCCATGGGATGGGTTTACCCATTTCACCAAGGATTGCAATTGCGACGTGGTCCGCCAGCAGCATGCGCCATACGCCGAAACAGCAAAAAGGCCCAGGTAAACCTGAGCCTTTTGAACTTCGGACAACTGGAGCGGGAGAAGGGATTCGAACCCTCGACCCCAACCTTGGCAAGGTTGTGCTCTACCCCTGAGCTACTCCCGCATATGCCAGTTAAGTCTTGCGAAGCGGGGCCTATATGGCCTAAGCGCCGGCTAATTGCAACAGGGAAATTTCGCCTTCTGCGAGATATGGTGGAAATCGCTCATGAACATTTGCGGGATGCGGCTTTCCGCTTGAGGAAGAGCGGCTGAACCATTACGAGAACATACGGTTATTACCAGAAAGACTAGCGAAAAGGCGGTCATGGGCAAGTCAGTCGATGAGTTGATGCAGTATCTCGGCGACATGGGCATAGAGGTATCGACCATTCGTCATGCCGCTGTGTTTACGGTAGCCGAGGCCCAGAACCTGCGTGGGCAGCTATCCGGCGCTCACACCAAGAATCTTTTTCTCAAGGACAAGAAAGACAACTACTTTCTGGTGACGGTGGACGAGGACGCTGAGGTCGATCTCAAGACAATTCACAGCAAGATCGGCGCTGCGAGCCGTGTATCGTTCGGCAAATCGGAAAAACTGCTGGAGTACCTTGGTCTGACACCAGGAGCAGTCAGTGTGTTCGGGCTGATCAATGACACGCAGCACCAGGTCAGCGTGGTGCTGGACGAAAAGCTCATGCAGCATGACATTATCAACGCCCATCCCTTGACGAATGAGGCGACGACATCGATCCGGCGTGAAGACCTGTTGACGTTTCTCAAGATGACCGGACATGAACCTCTCATCTTGAAAATCGACGTGGCAACACCAAACTGATACCTCGTTGCATGAGTTGGCCTTTGCAAGAGGTTGTGGTTGAATGGAACGGCAGATGACGGGAGAATTTCATGAGCAAAATAGATAACCCGTTCGGCAGCGGCTATGGCGCAGCCTCGGCTGCCCAGACCGTCTCCTATGGAACACCGTCTCCAAACGGAGCTGCGGCCAGCGCCCGCGACCTCATCAAGGAAACGACCACGGCAGCATTCTCCAAAGATGTGATTGCTGAATCGAAAAGTCAGCCGGTCCTTGTGGATTTCTGGGCACCGTGGTGCGGACCATGCAAGCAGCTCACGCCTATTCTTGAAAAGGCAGTTCGTGCAGCGGGCGGACGGGTCAAACTCGTCAAGATGAATATCGACGACCATCCGGCTATCGCTGGCCAGCTTGGAATCCAGTCCATTCCCGCGGTCATCGCCTTCGCCGACGGCAAGCCACTCGATGGTTTCATGGGAGCCCTCCCGGAATCGAAAGTGACAGAATTCATCGATCGTATTGCGTCGCCCGATGGGGGCAGGGATGCAGCCATTCAGTCCGCGCTCGACGCAGCGGCTCATGCTGTAGAAGCCGGCGATGTCGAGCAGGCCACCCAGATTTATTCTGCTGTCCTCGGCGAGGTGCCAAACCACGTGCCGGCGCTTGCGGGCCTAGCCAATTGTTTGATCGAGCTCGGTGAACTCGACAAGGCCAAAGGCACCTTGGAGCAAGTGCCTGCGGCCAGCAAAGACGAGGCGGGTGTCCGTGCCGCCGAGGCCAAGATCGCATTGGCTGAGCAGGTGGCAAAACTTGGCGATCCGGTGGCGTTGGAGGCGCGGCTGCAGGAAAACCCGAAGGATTATGCGGCACGATTCGACCTTGCGATGATTCTGAATGCCAAAGGCCAGCACCACGAAGCGGCAGACCAGCTTCTCGCAATCATGAAGGCTGATCGGGCATGGAACGACGATGGTGCCCGCAAGCAGCTGTTGCAATTTTTCGACGCTTGGGGACCTGCGGATGAAGCCTCGGTCACTGCACGCCGTAAATTATCTTCCCTACTGTTCTCTTGACGGAAATCAGGCACAATAGCCGCGACCCCGATTTTTTCGGGCCGGAGTAGGCAATGCAAGCTGGAAATGTTCGTTATCGGACGCTGGATGATATCCCTGAAAGCGTGCCGATCTTTCCCCTCTCGGGTGCGTTGCTGCTTCCTGGCGGGCAACTGCCACTCAATATTTTCGAACTTCGCTATCTGGCTATGGTTGACGCGGCGCTCAGCGGCAAGCGAATAATTGGCATGATCCAGCCGCGTTTCGACCAGGACGATGAGGATGGTGGCGATCTGTGTGAAGTTGGTTGCTTGGGCCGGATCACATCTTTTGCTGAAACCGGCGATGGCCGTTTGCTGATAACTCTTCAGGGCATATGCCGCTTTCGGGTCATCAAGGAACTCTCCACTCGCACTCCATTTCGTCAATGCAAGATTGCGCCACTGCGTGCCGATCTCGACGAACCGGATGATTCGGAAGTGGACAGGCTCGCGTTGCTGCGCGTATTTCGTGCTTATCTCGATGCAAACAACCTTGAAGCGGATTGGGATGGCATCTCGCGGGCCGGCAATGAGACGCTGGTCAACGCGCTGGCGATGATGTCGCCCTTTGGTGCTGCGGAAAAACAGGCGCTCCTGGAGGCCGCGGATTTAAAGACGCGAGCTGAAACCCTGATCGCTATTACCGAGATTGCGCTCGCCAAGGATCAGGACGATTACGAAGGAAGCCTCCAGTGAGATACTCAGGGAAGAGGCATGACTGAAGAGAAACGCGAAACAGTGATCGATCGAAAGTTGCTTGAGTTGCTGGTCTGCCCCTTGACCAAAGGTCCACTCGTCTACAATCAACAACGGTCAGAACTGGTTTCCAAATCGGCACATCTGGCTTATCCCGTGAGAGACGGCATTCCGATCATGCTGCCATCGGAAGCACGGCCAATCGATGACTAAGCTACCATCCAGTGACTTTCCATACAGGATTGTTTACGGCATAGTCTTAGTCAGTTGCACAGCTGACTAGCTTTGGGCCATGACAAAGCGTAACGACAAACGCGAAATTCTGATTGCTACGGCGGCCGGATTATTCTGGCGACAGGGTTATGCGACGACGAGTCTTGCCGATATTGCAACCGATTCTGGTGTACCGCTGGGGAATATCTACTATTACTTCAAGAGCAAGGCCGAACTGGCGCATGGCGTTGCCGATATCTTCGTTGCCGAGACTGAAGATATGCTGGCGGAAATCACAGAGGCCGACCAGAATCCGCGTACACGTTTAAAGCTTCTTATCGAGAAACTTGCTCACTCACTCAAAAGTCGGGTGGAACATGGATGTCCGATCGCTCTGGGAATTCGGGACTTCAGACATGAATCGCCTGAAGCCGCGGGGCGGGCCGCCGAGACGTTCAGTTTGCTCATCGGTTTCATAGGAAGGGAGCTCGGCCGTTCCGGTATTCGCCCTTCGAGCGCCTTGGGCATAGCGCGCAATGCGGTGACCGAATGGCAGGGTGGAATCATGCTTGCCCATGGTTTGAAGGACCCGGCTGTTCTGGTCGAGAGTTTTCGGCGAATGGAACGATTATTGGTTGCAGGGCCGCCTCGCTCCTGACCGCGACAACTCCACTCGCATCTGTGGGGTAAAGGCCCTATATGAAGCCAGAAAAGGTCTCCTAGGAGTCATGATGGCCAGAAGTAATCAAACCGCTGACTGGACCAACCGCCTGTCACCATCGCTGGGCGAAATCGAATCATTGGCGATCGAGGCCTATGCTCATCTGCCTGAAACGTTCCGTGCGCTATGCGGCGACATTACAATTCAGGTATCCGAATTTCCAGACGATCAGATTATCGAGGATATGGGACTCGAATCGCCCTTTGATTTGCTTGGCCTTTTTGAAGGGACCGGTATCGGGGAACGGTTTTCGCTGCAAACTGGCGAGCAGCCCAACCGGATCACAATCTACCGGCGCGCCGTTCTCGACTACTGGGCTGAATATGAAGAAGCGCTAGGCGACATTGTCACTCACATTCTAATCCACGAAATCGGCCATCATTTCGGTCTGTCGGACGAGGATATGGAGCGCATAGAAGCAAGTGCTGAATAAGTTTGCTGCGAGTTTCAGTAATCGCTCAGCTTGATGCCCGGTTCATAGTCGACGCCATCAATATCCTTGACCACAGCTTGACCGCATTGCATCACGCCTGTTGCTGAATTGAACGCATAGGTAGGTGAACCATAAATGTGCCAGCCTTTGTTTATGGCTGCCGTCACCTTGTGGCAGAAGCTTGCATCATCGGGACCTGTTAAAATCCGGTACAGTTTCATGTGGCGTTCTTTCCCTAATCTACGCTGAAATCGGCAATGCTGATTTCATTTCTTGCCGATTATGTCGAGTTTTTCCAGCAGCTTTTCTGCCATTTCCAAATGCAGACGTTCGACCATCTTGCCATTCAGTGAAGTCACTCCCTTGCCAATCTTCTCCCGATTGGAGAATGCCTCAACGATCATTCTAGCCTGTGCGACAGAAGCTGCGTCGGGAAGGAAGGAGGCGTTTGCTGTTTCAATCTGTGATGGATGGATCAACGACTTTCCGTCAAAACCCATCCTAACGGCCTCGATGCATTCGGCAGCAAACCCGTCGAGGTCGGAGAAATCATTGTATACGCCGTCTATGACATCAAGTTTGCCGGCTTTGGCACACAACAGAACTTGCATGAGCCATGGCATTAGAGCGCCGCGCCCTTTCGTGCCGGTTTCCTTTGAAATATCATTGGTCCCGATGACGAAGCAGTCGAGCCGTGCCGTCGATCGCAATCCAAGCTCGGCGATTTCATCGGCATTGAGAATCCCGCGCGGAGTTTCGATCATTGCCCAGAGACGAACGCCCTCGGAAGCATCGGTCTCTTCGAGAATTTCGGCAACGCCGGTGATATCCTGCGGAGTCTCGACCTTGGGAAGGAGTATGGCGTCCGGTCTGCAGGCACGAGCAGCAAACAAATCCTCGGCGCCCCATTCGCTCGCCAAGCCATTGACGCGGACAACGCGTTCGGCCTTGCTTTGGGGATGGGCGACGAAGTATTCCCGCAACGCCTCGCGTGCGTCTTCCTTGACATCCGGTGCTACGGCATCTTCCAGATCGAATATGATCACGTCGGCATCCAGCGATGCTGCTTTGGCCAGTGCCCGGTTGTTTGACGCGGGAACATAGAGTGCGGACCGGCGAGGACGGAAAGTTCGGATCATTCACTTGTTTTGCCTTGATCGGACAGTCAAGACAAGGACAATCACAAGGGATTGAGGGACTTCGCCCAAAGTGCCACAGGCGAAAAGCTTTGATTCAAGGTAAAGCTGGTGTAAAGCGAACGGAAAGTCATACCCAATATCTACAGGCAGATATCATGGACAAATTCACCAAGCTCACTGGCGTTGCAGCTCCGCTGCCGATTATCAACGTCGACACCGACATGATCATCCCGAAGGACTACCTGAAGACGATCAAGCGAACGGGTCTTGGTACCGGCCTTTTTGCTGAAATGCGCTATAATGAAGATGGTTCGGAAAACCCCGATTTCGTTCTTAACAAACCGGCCTATCGCAAGGCGCAGATCCTTGTCGCCGGCGATAATTTCGGCTGTGGTTCCAGCCGCGAGCACGCGCCATGGGCTCTTTTGGATTTTGGCATCCGTTGTGTTATTTCGACCAGTTTTGCCGATATTTTCTACAATAATTGCTTCAAGAACGGTATTTTGCCGATCCGGGTCAGCCAGGAAGATCTCGACAAGCTGATGGATGATGCGCAGCGCGGCGCAAATGCGACAATCTCCATCGACCTTGAAGAAATGACCATCAAGGGGCCGGATGGCGGCACGATCACTTTCGAACTTGATGAGTTTCGCCGCTACTGCATGCTCAATGGTCTCGACGATATCGGCCTGACGATGGAAAAGGCGACGAAGATCGACAATTTCGAAGCGGCCAATGCCGAAAAGCATCCTTGGGCCTGAAATCAGTTTCCTAATCTGAAAGCCCGGTCTTCCGGGCTTTTTTCTGAGTCTTATGTGAGGTTCTACAATGGCAGCAAAAAAGCTTCTCCTTCTTCCGGGAGATGGTATCGGCCCCGAGGCTATGGCCGAAGTCCGCAAGATCGTTGCCTATATGAATGCGGAATTGAAGAGTGACTTCTCGCTGGAAGAGGGGCTCGTTGGCGGCTGTGCTTATGATGCGCATGGCAAGGCAATCTCCGAATCCGATATGGCAAAAGCTCTGGCCGCCGATGCAGTCCTGTTTGGCGCTGTTGGCGGACCAAAATGGGACAGCGTCCCCTATGATGTGCGCCCCGAGGCTGGTCTTCTACGCCTGCGGAAGGATATGGAGCTCTTTGCCAATCTGCGCCCGGCGATCTGCTATCCGGCGCTTGCCGATTCGTCGTCCTTGAAAAAGGAAATCGTCGAAGGTCTCGACATATTGATCGTCCGCGAACTGACCGGCGGCGTCTATTTCGGTGAACCCAAGGAAATTCGCGACCTTGGCAACGGCCAGAAACGCGGCATCGATACACAGGTCTATGACACCTATGAGATCGAGCGCATCTCCGGCGTTGCCTTTGAGCTGGCGCGCACGCGCGGCAACAAGGTGACGTCGATGGAAAAGCGCAACGTCATGAAGTCGGGCGTTTTGTGGAATGAAGTGGTTACGGCTACCCACAAGGCGAAATATTCAGATGTGAAACTCGAACATATGCTGGCCGATGCCGGCGGCATGCAGCTCGTTCGCTGGCCCAAACAGTTCGACGTCATTGTGACGGATAATCTGTTTGGCGACATGCTTTCTGACATCGCGGCAATGCTCACGGGGTCGCTCGGCATGCTGCCGTCAGCATCACTCGGTGCGCCGGACGCCAAGACCGGCAAGCGCAAGGCGCTTTATGAGCCGGTGCACGGCTCAGCGCCGGACATTGCCGGGACAGGTGCAGCCAACCCGATCGCGATGATCGCGTCGTTCGCAATGTGTTTGCGATACTCGTTCAATATGATCACCGAAGCTGACAGGTTGGAGGCGGCCGTAGCCGGCGTGCTCGATGATGGCCTTCGCACGGGGGATATCATGTCGGAAGGCAAGACCAAAATCGGGACCGTCGAAATGGGCGATGCAATTCTCGCCAAATTCAAGGCACTGGCTGCCTGAATCGGAATTCCGGAAAAACAAAAGCCCGGCATGAGAAATCATGCCGGGCTTTTTAGTTTACCGGGTTACTTAATGTCGTGGAGATCAACTCCCCTGGTGTCGCGGACAAAGATGAGACCGATTATCAGGGTCATCGCTGCAACAATGATCGGATACCACAGGCCGTAGTATATATCGCCCTTGAACGCGCTCATTGCGAAGACCGTTGCCGGGAGCAGCCCACCGAACCAGCCGTTACCGATATGATAGGGCAAGGACATGCCGGTGTAGCGGATGCGGGTCGGGAACATCTCGACGAGGATTGCGGCGATGGGACCATAAACCATTGTCACATAGAGCACGAGCACGAAGAGGATCGCGATGACCTTTGTCCAGTTGACAGCGGCGGGATCGGCAACCATCTTGAACGCGCCTGCGCCGGGAACAGTATAGACCGGCACCTCGGTTGCGCCGGCAGCCTCTTCTGCGGTCAGCAACTTGTCCTTGATAGCTTGATCAACCGGAACGAGCGTCTTTTCGCCACCCCGGATCGCGGCAGCATCGAGAGCCAGTTTCGGATTTGCCGCGACCAGGGCATCAAGCTTCGAGTCGACGACCTTCACCGGATCGCGGACGAGGGGATAGCCGCCGTCCTGAAGCGCGTTGTTGACACTTTTGGCGAAAGCCGCGTCCTTTGCCTTTGCGTCCGCTCCGGCAGCTGTCGCGTCGTAGGATTCGACTGTTTCCGAGCCGATCTTCACCGTCGCTATAGTACCTGGCGCCGCCGTTGCCACGACGTCATAGGGAACCGAGTTGCGAGTCAGGTAAGAGGTCGCGATATCGCACGAGGTAGTGAACTTGGCGGTGCCAGTCGGATTGAACTGGAACTTGCAGTCGCCCGGTGCTGCAGTGACGGTCGCGCGAACATTTTCCTGTGCCATGGCGAGCGCAGGATTTGCTGCCCAGGTCAACGCCTTGAACAGCGGGAAATACGTCAGGATTGCCAAAGCAAGACCGGCCATGATGATAGGCTTGCGGCCGATTTTGTCGGAAAGCCAGCCGAAGAAGACAAAAAAACCGGTTCCGAGCAAGAGCGCGATGGCGATCATGATGTTGACCGACTGGCCATCGACCTTCAGAACGTTCTGCAGGAAGAACAATGCGTAGAACTGGCCGCAATACCAGACAACGGCCTGGCCGGCGGTAAGGCCGAGGAGTGCAATTAGCGCGATCTTCGCATTTTTCCATTGGCCGAAGGCTTCCGATAGCGGTGCCTTGGAGCCTTTACCCTCCTCCTTCATCCTTTGGAACGCCGGCGATTCGCTCAAGGACAAACGGATCCAGACGGAGATACCGAGGAGTATGAAAGATAGAATGAATGGAATACGCCAACCCCATGCAGCAAACGCTTCTTTGCCGAGCCAATTCTGAATGATCAGGATGACGACGAGGGAAAGGAAAAGACCAAGTGTTGCTGTGGTCTGAATCCAGGACGTATAGTAGCCGCGTCTATTGTTTGGCGCGTGTTCAGCGACATACGTTGCTGCACCGCCATATTCACCCCCGAGAGCTAGCCCTTGCAGCATGCGCAGGGCAATAAGGACGATGGGCGCGGCAATACCCCAACTGGCTGAACCTGGAAGAATACCGACAAGGAAGGTCGACAGACCCATGATCATGATGGTGACGAGGAACGTGTATTTACGGCCGACAAGATCGCCGATGCGTCCGAAAACGAGGGCGCCGAATGGCCGAACCAGGAAGCCTGCGGCGAAGGCCAGTAGCGCGAAGATATTGCGCGTTGCTTCCGGGTACTCGCTGAAGAAGGCAGTACCGATGAAAGCGGCAAGGGAACCATAGAGATAGAAATCGTACCATTCGAAAACGGTTCCGAGCGAAGAAGCGAAGATGACCTTCTTTTCCTCCCTCGTCATACCCCGACTAGAATCGTCGGCCACAGTAGTGGTTGTCATTTCATTTTCTCCCAGAAAACAGCAGTTGAGCCAAGAACACGACAGGTAACCCCCTTGTCATGCCATTACCTGTCGACACTACGCGTGGTCAGCTGCGGACCAGAATTGCTCGCCGTAGACAACGCGTTGGTGAGTGTCCTCCGGAATTTTTCCCCCAAAAGGTCACGCACCCGATATACGGATGAAGTGTTCACCATATATTGATCAAAGCAAAGCCCGCATCTTACGTCAATTGCCGAAAATTGTGCGTAACGCGACATATTCTTGTCATTTGCCGAAACAATTGACTCTTTACCGAAACCGCGTACAAGCACAGACGGACAAGGAGATGCCCGCATGGGTGGCGAAACAACAGCGCTGTTTTTGAAGAACGGTTCCGGTAAGCTTGCCGGAGGCGGTGATGCGCGTGCTCTTGCCCTTAAAATTTCGGCCAAACAGACTGCGAAAACGACCACTAAAACGGTCTGATTTCCCTTGGCCTGCTCGCCCCCTCCCGGGTCCGGCCCGGGGGAGAAGACCCGCAGTGGCCAGCGGGTTTATACAGCAGAGAGGGACAGGAGATACCACAGATGAGTTTCAAGGTTGCGGTTGTTGGTGCCACAGGCAATGTGGGCCGCGAAATGCTTACAATACTGGAAGAGCGCGGGTTTCCGGTCAGCGAAGTCGTGGCGCTTGCGTCGCGCCGTTCGCAGGGAACCGAGGTGTCCTATGGCGACCGGACGCTCAAGGTCAAAAACCTCGAAAATTACGATTTTTCCGATACGGACATTTGCTTGATGTCTGCCGGCGGTAACGTGTCAAAGGAATGGTCACCGAAGATTGGCGCGCAGGGGTGCGTTGTCATCGATAACTCCTCCGCATGGCGTTACGATTCAAACGTGCCGCTGATCGTGCCGGAAGTTAATCCCGATGCAATTACCGGCTTTACCAAGAAGAACATCATCGCCAATCCGAACTGTTCGACTGCGCAGCTCGTGGTCGCGTTGAAGCCGTTGCATGATAAGGCCAGGATCAAGCGCCTGGTCATCGCGACCTATCAATCGGTTTCGGGTGCGGGCAAGGACGGCATGGACGAACTGTTTCAGCAGTCGCGGGCGGTATTCGTCGCCGATCCGGTGGAGGCCAAAAAGTTTACCAAGCGCATTGCTTTCAATGTCATTCCGCATATTGACGTCTTTATGGAAGATGGCTCGACCAAGGAAGAGTGGAAGATGGTCGCCGAGACCAAGAAGATGCTTGATCCGAAAATCAAGCTCACGGCGACGTGCGTGCGCGTACCGGTATTCATCGGTCACTCGGAAGCGGTAAATATCGAATTCGAAAGCCCGATGAGCGCCGAGGAAGCCCGCGAGATCCTGAGCGATGCGCCGGGCTGCCTGGTCGTGGATCGCCACGAAGATGGCGGCTATATCACGCCTTACGAAGCCGCCGGTGAAGATGCGACTTACATTTCCCGTATCCGCGAAGATATTACGGTCGAAAACGGTCTTTCCATCTGGATCGTTTCCGACAACCTGCGCAAGGGTGCGGCGCTTAATGCGATCCAGATTGCCGAGCTTCTGGTTGCGCGCGGGCTCATCCAGCCGAAGAAAATTGCGGCCTAATCATTAGCCGTTTGAACTGCAAAAGGGCGCGGGAGACCGCGCCCTTTTATTTTGCCTTGTCGATGCTGGCAATGAGATTGTCGCGCACAGTTATTAATTCGGCGCGCAAATCATTCGCCTCGCCTAGGGTGCACCCAAAAGCCTTTCCGATTGCAATGGGTATGGCTTCTGCGCGTCTGCGCGCGGCTCGGCCTTCATCCGTAAGTCCGATCAGAACCTGACGCTCGTCCACCGTATCGCGGCGTCGTGTGATCAAGCCCGCGCTCTCCAGACGTTTTAGAAGCGGGGTCAGCGTGCCGGAATCAAGGCTGAGCTTTTCCCCGATCGATTTAACCGTCTGGTTTTCCCGCTCCCAGAGCACCACCATCACAAGATATTGCGGGTAGGTCAGGCCGAGCACCGCCAGGCGCGGCTGGTAGGCACGCGTAACAGCGTTGGCGGTCGAATAGATGGCGAAGCACAGGAAGTTTTCCAGTTTGAGGAGGGAGTCCGGTGCATTTCCCGATGTTGGTTTCATTGTTCAGTATCCTTCCAAGGCAGTGCAAGATAGCAAAGGCAATTGAATTGCGCATCATTTAATTTTTCGCCACATCGAATATCTATTGCGCACTATTTAATTGTGTGCAATTTAATGCGTGCTGAACAACCAATCTAAGGAACAAGTGATGAGCATTCTCTACACAACGAAGGCGACGGCAACTGGCGGCCGCGAGGGCCGCGCAGCAAGTGAGGATGGCCGCCTGCAGATTACGCTGTCAACGCCGAAGGAGCTTGGCGGGAATGGCGGTGACGGCACCAATCCGGAACAGCTCTTTGGCGCCGGCTATTCCGCCTGCTTTCTTGGCGCGATCAAATACGTCGCTGGTCAGAAAAAGGTGAAGCTATCCGAGGAGAGCGCTGTCACTGCAACAGTTGGCATTGGTCCGCGCGACGACGGCAAGGGGTTCGGCTTGGATGTCGCGCTCGCAGTCACTCTGCCGGGTGTGGAAGCTGCACAGGCTCGGGAAATTGTGGATGCCGCGCACATTGTTTGCCCCTATTCCGAGGCCACACGTAGCAACCTCAACGTACGTATATCGATTAATTGACACCAAGGGTTGTCGTACTAGGGTTGTCCAAGACAGCTACACCCAGAGCGATATCCCGTTACACATGACATCCCCCGCTTTTTCCCAAGGCAGCGTTCGTTGCCCAAATGCAGGAAATCGAGCCACAACCAGCGAAAGGACAAACTATGCCTACGATCACCACAAACGACGGTACTGAAATCTACTACAAGGACTGGGGCAAGGGACAGCCGGTGGTTTTCAGCCATGGCTGGCCGCTCTCTTCGGATGCCTGGGAGGACCAGATGTTCTTCCTCGCCTCAAATGGCTACCGAGTCATTGCCCATGACCGCCGCGGTCATGGCCGGTCGAGCCAGCCGTGGCACGGCAATGACATGGACCAATATGCGGACGATCTGGCGGAACTGTTCGACAAGCTCGATTTGCAGGACGCGATCATGATCGGTCATTCAACCGGCGGCGGTGAAGTCGCCCGCTATATCGGCCGTCATGGTACAAAACGCGTAGCCAAAGCCGTGCTGGTCGGCGCAGTGCCGCCGCTAATGCTAAAGACGGACGCCAATCCGGAAGGTCTGCCGCTAGATGTCTTCAATGGCATTCGCGATGGTGTCATTGCCGACCGCTCGCAGTTTTTCAAGGATTTGTCACTCCCGTTCTACAGCTACAATCGCAGCGGAGCAAAAATTTCCGAAGGGGTAAGGGAAGCGTTCTGGCTGCAAGGTATGATGGCCGGTATGCCGGCCTCCTACTTCTGCATCAAGGCATTCTCCGAAACTGACTTCACCGAAGATCTGAAGAAGTTCGACATTCCGACCTTGTTCATCCATGGCGATGACGACCAGATCGTGCCAATTGACGATGCGGCGCGGAAGGCTGTCAAAATCGTGAAGAACGCTACCTTGAAGGTCTATCCCGGTGCGCCTCACGGTCTTGCAACAACGCACAAGGATGAACTGAACAAGGACCTTCTGGATTTCGCCAAGGCCTGATCTGGACTTTAAATCAGATCAAAGCCCACGCTTTTCGATCATTGCATCGGGCGTGGGCATCTTGCCGCGAAATGCCTTGTAGAGATCTTCCGGATCACGGCTTCCGCCCGCTGAATAGATATACCGCCTGAGCTTCGCGGCGAGATCACTGTTGAACACATCGCCCGTCTCCTCGAATGCCTTGAACGCATCCGCATCCAGCACCTCCGACCACATATAGGAATAATAGCCGGCTGAATAACCGTCTCCGGAAAACACGTGGGTGAAGTGCGGGGTGCGATGGCGCATGATAATGGCGTCGGGCATCTCCAGTTGCCTCAATGTATCGGCCTCGAATTTGATCGGATCAACGGGGGGGTTACCGTCCGCATGAAACGCCATGTCAACCAGCGCAGACGAGGTGAATTCAACCGTGTTGAACCCCGCATTGAATGTATTGGCTGCTAGCACCTTGTCGAGCAAGGCCTTCGGCATCGCTTCGCCGGTGCGGTAGTGAATTGCATACTTCTCAAGAATGGCCGGCACGGTCAGCCAGTGCTCGTAGAGTTGAGATGGCAATTCGACAAAGTCACGCGATACGGATGTGCCGGAAACCGCTGGCCAGGTGACGTCCGACAAAAGTCCGTGCAGCGCATGGCCAAACTCATGAAACAGCGTTTTCGCACCATCAAGCGATAGCAGAGCAGGCTCCCCCTTGGGTGGCTTGGCGAAATTCATGACATTGTAGATGATCGGCTTGTGCTCGCCGTCGAGCTTGTGTTGCGATTGGAGCGCGCTCATCCATGCGCCAGAGCGCTTCGATTGGCGATTGAAGTAATCGCCAAGGAAGAGACCACGTTCGCTGCCATCCGCATTGAAAACTTCCCAGACGCGGACATCGGAATGCCAGGTCGGAATGCCCTGTTTCTCCTCGAACGTAATTCCGAACAGACGTGTCGCGACGTCGAAGCAGGCCTCGATGACCTTCTCCAGTTGCAAGTAGGGTTTCAGTTCGGCCTCGTCGAAAGCGAAACGTTCATTGCGCAGTTTCTCGGCATAGTAGCGCCAGTCCCAGGGTTCGACTTTGTGATTGCGGCCTTCGCCTGTGATAAGTCGCTGCAGATCGGTTTCTTCTTCGGCGGCGCGTGCCTTGGCTTTGTCCCAGACCGGTTCCAGCAAGTCCATAACCGCCTTGGGCGTTTTGGCCATCGTGTCATCGAGCTTGTAAGCCGCAAAGCTTTGGTAGCCGAGCAGTTTGGCTTTTTCAGCACGCAGCTTCACCATTTCGGCAACGATGTCGGTATTGTCCGTCTCGCCGCCATTTTCGCCCCGGGCTGCCCATGCACGGAACGACTTTTCGCGCAGGGAGCGGTTCTCGGAGAAGGACAGGAACGGTTCGATAATGGAGCGGGATAATGTGACTGCCCAGGCATCGGGGCGGTCACGTTCTTCGGCGGCACCGCGCATCGCATCACGCACAAAATCCGGCAAACCGGCCAGCTCCGCCTCGTCAGTGATGAAAAGTGCCCAATCCGCTTCGTCTTTTTGCACATTCTGCCCGAATTGCGCGCCAAGGCTTGCCAACCTTTCATTAATGTCGGCAAGCCGTGCCTTCCCCTGTTCAGCGAGCCGCGCGCCGCTGCGCACAAAACCCTTCCAGGTCTTTTCCAGTACGCGATCTGTTTCGGGATCGAGACCGAGCAGGTCGCGCTGCTCGTAAAGCGAATCGATACGCGCGAAGAGCAGCGGGTTCATCATGATCGAGGAAGAATGGCGTGACATTTTCGGCGCAATGACCCGTTCAAGCGCCTGAATCGTTTCATTGGTGTGGGCACCGGCCCGCAGCCAGAATATTGCGGAGACGCGATCCAGGTCCTTGCCGGAAAGTTGCAAGGCTTTCAGCGTGTTCTCAATCGTCGGGACGTCGTGCTGGTTAATCACGGCCTCGATATCGGCGAGGTCTCCCGCAAGGGCGGCATCAAAGGCAGCGGTGAAGTCGTCATCGTTGAACGCGGTGAAGTCCGGCAGCCCAAGAGGCCCGGTCCATTCTCTCAATGCTGCGTTGATGGACGGTTTTGTTGAGGACATGGGGGCACTCCGTCATAGGCAAGAAACTCTAAGCGTGTAACATCTAAGACGGAGAAGCGAGTGCCACAAGTCGGATCTGCGATAAAGTCTGCACAAGTGTGCCAAACAAAAAAAGCGGGGCAGGGCCCCGCTTCGCTTCGCGTTCGGACATATCAGCTGTTGCGCTTGCGGGCGGCAAGCGTGCGCAGCCGCAACGCGTTGAGGCGGATAAATCCAGCGGCGTCCATCTGATCATAAGCGCCGTGGTCGTCCTCGAAAGTCACGAGAGCGTCCGAATAGAGCGACTTTTTCGACTTCCGGCCGGAAACCATGACGTTGCCCTTGTATAGCTTCAAACGAACGGTGCCTTCTACATCGTCCTGGCTTTTGTCGATCATGGCCTGCAGCATTTCACGCTCCGGCGAGAACCAGTAACCGTTGTAGATGAGTTCGGCATAGCGTGGCATGAATTCATCCTTGAGATGAGCGGCGCCGCGGTCGAGCGTAATTGATTCCATTGCACGATGTGCGGCGAGAAGTATGGTGCCGCCGGGTGTCTCATAAACACCGCGCGATTTCATGCCGACGAAACGGTTTTCGACCAGATCAAGACGGCCGATACCATTGTCGCGGCCAAGGTCGTTGAGCGCTTTCAACAATGTTGCGGGGGAGAGCGGCTTGCCGTCGATAGCAACCGCATCGCCCTTTTCGAAAGCGATTTCGATTTCCGTTACCTTATCTGGCGCATCCATGGGCGAGATCGTGCGCTGGTGGACATATTCCGGAGCCTCCACCCACGGATCCTCAAGTACCTTTCCTTCCGACGAAGAGTGCAAAAGGTTTGCGTCTACTGAGAACGGGGCCTCGCCGAGCTTGTCCTTGGCGATCGGGATCTGGTGTTCGCGCGCAAATTCCAGAAGATCCGTACGCGATTTGAAGGTCCAGTCGCGCCAGGGCGCGATCACCTTGATATCCGGATTGAGCGCATAGGCGGAAAGCTCGAAACGGACCTGATCGTTGCCCTTGCCGGTCGCGCCGTGGGCGATTGCGTCGGCGCCGGTGCGGGCTGCGATCTCGACGAGATGTTTTGAAATCAGCGGGCGGGCAATCGAAGTGCCGAGCAGATAAACGCCTTCATAGACGGCATTGGCGCGGAACATCGGAAAGACGAAATCGCGAACGAATTCCTCGCGCACATCTTCGATATAGATCTCCTTGATGCCCATCATCTCGGCTTTTTTTCGAGCCGGTTCGAGTTCCTCACCTTGGCCGAGATCGGCGGTGAAGGTGACGACTTCAGCGCCGAGTTCCGTCTGCAGCCACTTCAGGATGATGGATGTGTCGAGTCCACCCGAATAGGCGAGCACGACCTTCTTGACGTCTTTCCACTTGTTCATTCTGTTTTCCCGCATATTGGCCATTTCTTGCAGGGTCTTTTATCAGGTGGGGTGATGTTGGCAAGGCTGGTCTCGGAGAGCTGCGGCTTGCCTCTGCAGGTGTCGTGTCGGTCGGTGAACCGGAAAAGTCAACGGTTCGAGAACGACATTCGAAAATGCAGCGTACAAAATAGGCGTCGAGCCCCGAAAGCGGGTGGCTAAAATCCGACAGTCGCGTTAGTTTCCGCCAAATCCGTAGCGGAGCTTGTAAATGAACTTCATTCCCGAATGGTCCATCATCCTGCAGTTCGCCGTTGCGACCTTCGTTCTGTCAATCACACCCGGGCCTGATATGACGCTTTTCGTGGGACGGGCTTTGTCGGAAGGCAAGGCGGCCGGTTTTGCTTGTCTGGCCGGCGCAAGCAGCGGGGTTGTCGTACACACGACGATGGTGGCTATTGGGCTTTCCGCATTGATTGTTGCTTCACCAAGCGCCTTCCTTGCGCTCAAGATCGTCGGCGCGGGATACCTGGTATGGCTTGCCTATCAGGCAATCCGCCATGGGTCAGCATTTTCGCCCGAAAAGCAGGCAGGGCAATCTCACACATTGTTTCAAAACTGGCTGACCGGCTTCGGAATAAATCTGCTCAATCCGAAAATCATTCTGTTTTTCATGACCTTCTTGCCACAGTTCGTCTCGGCCTCGGATCCGCACGCACCCGGAAAACTGTTTTTTCTAGGTGTGCTGTTTATCCCGCTCGCCCTGCCTGTGGTTGCGCCGATGATTATCGCGGCGGACAAGTTTTCCAAGCTGCTCAAGAAAAACCCGACGGTCACCCGGATCACTGATTGGCTTTTCGCGGGTGTTTTTTCCGCTTTCGCGGCAAAGATCCTGATGGCACAAGCGAAGTAGTGCGTTAGGCTACAGGTCTTTCGGCAGCTGCGCGATCACGCCTGCACTGCGTCCTGAAATCAGCCAGTAAACAAAACCACCGACAACCCCGGTGGCGAGGATTGCAGCGAATGTACTTGTGTCTTCCGCCTGCGGCCGCCATTTCCAGACAATGATCACGACGGCGATGCCAGCACCGCCGAGCGCGTAGAACAGCCAATCGCGCCAGGCGGTCAGCTCGGCATACAGGATCAGGATGGCCGCCGGAAAGAAGATGCTGTAGCCAATCACCACCGCAAAAGCCGGAACGGTCAGATAGAGAAATGGACCCTCCGAGCCGATCAACTCGGAGCTACCGAGCAGCAGCAGGTTAAGGAACAGGGATGCGGCGAAAATCGCGCAGACAAAGCCAAACGTGATCAGGCCAAAACGCAGCAAGTAGAACAGGATCCGGCTCAATCTTCGCCGTGCCCGGCGATCATGGCCGCCTCGAACGCCAGACGGTCGGTCTTCTTCATGCGTTCCGATTCTGATTTCAATTGGCCGCAGGCTGCCAAAATATCACGTCCGCGCGGAGTGCGTATCGGCGAGGCGTAGCCAGCATTGTTGACGTAATCGGCGAATTTCTCGATCTGCTCCCAGTCGGAACACTGGTAGTTCACACCGGGCCAGGGATTGAACGGGATCAGATTGATCTTCGCCGGAATGCCCCTGAGTAGCTTTACAAGCTGTTTGGCATCGTCGAGCGAGTCATTGACGCCCTTGAGCATGACATACTCAAAGGTGATCCGCTTCGAATTGGAGAGGCTCGGATAAGCCCGGCAAGCATCGAGCAATTCCTTCAGCGGGTACTTCTTGTTGATAGGCACGAGCATGTCGCGCAGATCGTCGTTCACCGCATGTAACGAGATGGCCAGCATGACGCCAATCTCTTCGCCCGCGCGATAAATTTCAGGCACAACGCCTGAAGTCGATAATGTGATCCGGCGCTTGGACAACGACAGGCCGTCGCCATCGGAGGCGATTAGCAGAGCCTTCTTGACGTTCTCGAAATTATAAAGCGGCTCGCCCATCCCCATCATCACAATGTTGGAAACCTTGCGGCCCTCAGCGGGTACAATGGCGCCATCCGGAGTATTGCGATCAGGGAAATCGCCGAGGCAGTCCCGGGCGATGAGCAGCTGAGCCAGAATCTCTTCGGCGGTCAGATTGCGGACGAGCTTCTGGGTGCCAGTGTGGCAGAAGGAGCAGGTGAGGGTGCAGCCGACCTGGCTGGAAATACACAGGGTGCCGCGGCCTTCTTCCGGAATATAAACGGTTTCGATCTCCACAGGACGTCCGGCCCCGCGTGGCGGGAAGCGGAACAGCCACTTGCGCGTCCCGTCATTGGAGATCTGTTCCTCGACGATCTCCGGACGCGCAATATTGAAATGCCGATCCAGCAATTCACGCATGTCCCGCGAAATGTTGAGCATATCGGCGAAATCGGAAACGCCGCGTACATAGAGCCAATGCCAGAGCTGTGCGACGCGCATCTTTATCTGACGTTCCGGCACGCCAATCGCAACCAACGCCTCGCCCATTTCCGCACGCGACAAGCCAATCAACGACGGCTTTTCAACCAGCGCGGTTCGAATAGCATCACGGGATTTATCCCGGGCAACAGGGTGTGTCAGGTCTAGCGATACGGACATGGAGTTTTCTAACGTTCTAATCGGAAGCGGGCTCATACCACGTTCCAGCCCGCGCGTCACCTCCACATGCAAAAGGGCCGAAACAGTGCTCGGCCCTTGCGACGACATCTCTTCGAATTGTTATTTGCAGGTCGCAATGGCCTTCAGAGCAGCCGAGACACCCTTCAGCGAATACGCATAACTCGTCTTCGTACCGCGCTTCGAGACAGCGTTGATTGACATCTGATGTCCCGCGCGCAACGCAGCGACCAGTTGCGGTTCTTCGGCAGCGTTTTCCATCCAGCCATGACTGCCACTCGTAAACATGGAGAAAGAGCGCTCGTCGATCTTTACAACGACCTTCGAATTTGCCTGCAGATCGTAGCCAGCCTTGAACTGCGGCTCATAACTGACGTTCTGCCCTGGCTTCTGGCTGACCATGAAGAAATTATCGCCATGATCGATCTTGGCAGGTTGCTTGTCGATGGGGACAGAAAGGACGTAGCAGACTTTACCGTTGCCTTGCTGGTAGCTGTAAGCGCCCCACGCGTTGTACTGGCTGATCTGACTTGGGGTCTGGGCAAGAGCTGTTCCCGTCAGCCCAAACATGAGCACAGAGATCGCTACGATTGATTTTCCAAACATTTTACCTACCAGTTTTTCTCGCGTATTTCATAACTAGCGAACCGGCAATGGCCCGGAGATTTCCGAATGCCGTATTGTCCAGTTCGCTTCCCTTAATTTGACTTAATCTGGGTTACCAAACGGTGAAGATAGAGCAAATTTTCAGAGCTACGAATATCGCGTCCTCGTTAACGTCCCACCTGTGAACTCCAGCCAAACAAAAGCGGCGAGACTTTGACGTTTCACGGTTTCACATCCTTGTGATGAATCGAAATCAATTGGCCGGCGAAGGGTCGCGGTCGAGGTTTTCGATCGCCGTCTGTGCGGCCGCCCGATGCGCCGGTGTGATGTGACTGCGAATGGCGCTCAATGCTGCCATCAGGACTGCGACGTCGTCGGTGAAACCGAGACCGAAGAGGAAGTCCGGAATGAAGTCGAGGGGCAATACGAAATAGGCAAGCGAACCGAGAAGGATGCCGCGCACTTTCGTCGGCGTCGCAGGATCGAGCGCACAAAAATAACCGGCAACCACTTCATCGAGAAACGGGATCGATTTCGCAGCCTTGCGTGCCGTTTTCCAGAAGCGCGCACGAACGCGTTCCTCGCGGGAGCGCTGCTGATCCTCACTCCCCGGTTCCAGAATTTCGCCAATCTTTGCGTCGTTCATCCCTTTTCCTTCAAAACCATTCCGTGACAACATGGGAAGAACGGCCACCTGCTGCAAGAGTTTCAGTGAAATTGTTGCAGGAATTGGTGAACACGTCCCCGTCCAAACCAGAGTGCTTGCATGACATCACACCCGCTTCATTCCGTTCTGTTCGTTTGTCTCGGCAATGTTTGCCGCTCTCCCTTGGCCGAGGGTGTATTCCGATCGGTGCTTGCGGCGGAGAGGAAGGAGAATGGTGTTCTCATAGATTCCGCCGGTACCAATGGCTATCACACGGGAGAATTGCCGGACCAACGTTCCATTGCCGTCGCCAGTCGCCACGGCATCGACATTTCAGCTCAAAGGTGCCGTCAACTCATCGCGGATGATTTCAACCGGTTTGACCTGATCGTCGGCATGGACCGGGAGAATATCGCGACCATTAAAGCGCGGCGGCCCAGCTTTGCTACAGCGGAATTCGGAATGTTCTATGAGCTCGCACTTGGAGAAGCCAAACAGATCCCGGATCCGTATTACGGCACGAGTGTCGATTTCGAACGCGTCTACCGAATGATCCTGGCGGCTTCCAAGGGCCTCTCCGCGCGGTTCTGATAGAAAGAGCGCGGGGCTTCCATGGGCCAGGCTTCCTCGACGATGTAAGGCCCGCCGCCGATGGAGTCGCGCGAAGACATCAGCACGAAACGTCCGATTGTGAACGGCGCTGTGGAGAAGTTTCCACGTGAGGAGAGATAGTGCGCGACTTCTTCATTACGGACATTGCGCAGTCGTGCCAGCGTGACATGCGGAGTGAACTTGCGTTGATCGGGCGGCAGCATAAGCCGCTGACAGATGCGTTCGATTTCGGCGTGCAGGGCCTGAATATCGGGCGAAGGAAAAACGCCCGCGACCAGACTATGGGGCTTCTTTGAACCGAAGGCGTTCACGCCGGAAAGTTGCAGCGTGAACTCCGGTCGCCTTATCCGGTCGAGCGCATTGGCGACCTCGTCGGCGATATGGCCTTCGACATCTCCGATAAAGCGCAGTGTGATGTGATAGTTTTCGACATCAATCCATCGGGCACCTGGCAGGCCACCGCGCAAGAGCGACAGTGAGAGAGCGGCGTCCCTCGGGATTTCGAGGGCAGTAAAGAGACGCGGCATAAGGCATCCTCCCCGAATCGAGTTGTGACTTTAGAGAATCATCGAATGAACTCGCGAGCAAGACATAAGTTCAGATTATCCTCCGGCGCGACAAATTAGCCACGGCTCATCCAAAGGTGGCGGAACAGGTTGCCAGATTGCCTCCATCAGCGCGTTGAGCACCTATTGTGATGCGGTGCGCTGGCTTATGGTCTTTTCCATGAGGGGCAGAAAACGTTCAACCATCTTGGCAACACCCTCCGTGTTCGGATGTTCGCCGTCTTCGAGTTGCAATGATTTTACTGTGGCGACCCCATCCAGGAAGAAGGGATAGAGCGGCACGTCGTATTTTTTCGCCAGACGTGGAAAGATCGCGTTGAATTTCTCGGCATAATCATTGCCCATGTTGGGGGGTGCCAGCATGCCGGCGAGAATGACCTGAACTTTGCGCTGCTTCAATTTCTCAAGGATATCGGAAAGGTTTTTCTCGCTGATGGCCGGGTCGATGCCTCGAAGCGCGTCATTGGCGCCGAATTCGAGAATCACCAGGTCGGTACCTTCGGGTACCGACCAATCCAGCCTGGAGACGCCGTCTGTGGTCGTTTCTCCCGCAACGCCCGCATTGGTGATCGTCACGTTGACACCCTTGTCCTTCAGGGCCTTTTCCAACTGGGCGGTGAACGAATCCTGGATTGGCAGTTGGAAGCCGGACATCAGGCTGTCGCCGAAACCGACGACCGCCAAGGGGCGGTCGGACACGGCATTTTGATTGGCCAGAGCCACGGACGGCAAGGCAACAAGGCCAGACAAAACGAAGAACTGTAACAATGGTTTGAATCTCATTCTTGGGTACCCATATCAGACCAGCTGCAATCAATCTGGTGATGACCATACCGCAAAGGAAGTGCTTCGTGACTAAATCCGTTATCGCGCTTGATCACATTGAGTTGACACTTGGCAGCGGCGCTTCCTCGGTTCATGTACTGAAAGGCATCTCGCTAAATATCAATTATGGGCAGTCAGTCGGCATTGTCGGCCCGTCCGGCTCGGGCAAATCGACACTGCTGATGGTTCTTGCCGGACTTGAGCATGTGGATTCCGGTTCGGTCCAGATTGCCGGCGAGAAACTCGAAAGCATGAGCGAAGATCAGATCGCGGCGTTCCGCGGTCGCAATATCGGCATCGTATTCCAATCATTTCATCTCATTCCGAACATGACGGCGCTCGAAAATGTCGCTGTGCCGCTCGAGCTCGCGGGGAATCCGGATGCCTTCGGTATTGCAGAGAATGTGCTCGCGGCAGTCGGTCTAGCCGATCGCATTACGCATTACCCAGGGGAACTCTCGGGCGGCGAGCAGCAGCGCGTCGCGATTGCCCGCGCACTGGCGCCGTCGCCGAAGATCCTCATTGCCGACGAGCCAACGGGCAATCTCGACACTGCGACCGGCCGGCAAATAACCGACCTACTGTTTGAGAAGCAGAAGGAATTCGGCGTCACGCTGGTCCTCGTCACCCATGACGCGACGCTTGCCGCGCGCTGCGACAGGGAGATCCGCGTTCGCTCCGGCCTGATCGAAGCGGATGAACATGCTCCGGAGCTGGCGAAAAGCGCATGAGCGAGATATCCCCCGCCCGTGCTTCACCGTCCCTGAAACTGGCGTTGCGTTTCGCCCTGCGTGAAATGCGCGGTGGTCTGTCAGGGTTCTATATCTTTCTCGCCTGCATTGCGCTTGGTGTGGCGGCCATTGGCGGTGTCAACTCGGTCGCAAACTCCGTTACGGCGGGTATCTCCACGCAAGGCCAGAGCATCCTTGGCGGCGATATCCGTTTCCAGCTCAACCAGCGCGAAGTCGACCCGGACGAGCGGGCTTTTCTCGACAGCAAGGGCCGCGTAGCCGTCAGCGCCAACATGCGGTCGATGGCAAGGCTCGCCGACGGGTCTGATCAGTCGCTGGTGGAAGTGAAGGCAGTGGACAATGCCTATCCGCTCTATGGAGCGCTGCAGACAACACCCGCACTTGACCATCAGGCACTGTTTGCAGAAAAGGATGGTGCCTACGGAGCCGCCATAGCCCAGATATTTCTCGACCGGCTCAATCTGAAGCTGGGTGACCGGGTTCTCCTTGGAACTGCAACGTTCGAGTTGCGCTCCGTCATCAGCAACGAGCCGGATCTGCTATCCGACGGCTTTGGCTTCGCACCTCGCTTCATGGTTTCGCTTGAAGGACTTGGAGCTGCCGGGCTTATCCAGCCGGGAAGCCTTGTCGATCATAGCTATAAGATCGCTCTACCAGCCGGGGAGACGGACGCTGCGATCACTGCCATACGCGACGAAGCGCAAAAGCAATTTCCACAAGCCGGTTGGACAATACGTGGCCGCAACAATGCCGCGCCTTCGCTCAGTGCCAATATCGAACGGTTCTCACAATTCCTGACCTTAGTCGGGCTGACCTCCCTGATCGTTGGCGGGGTTGGCGTAGCCAATGCGGTAAGGTCCTATCTCGACGCGAAGCGCGGCGTCATTGCCACTTTCAAGTCGCTTGGAGCTCCAGGCTGGTTCGTCATCGCCGTCTATTTGATACAGATCGTCATCATGGCGCTGGCCGGAATTCTCATCGGCCTCGTCGTTGCGGCCCTTATTCCTTATGCCGCTGGCTATGCGTTGCAAAGTGTTCTGCCCATCGCCTCGAAGGGCGGCTTCTATCCCGGCGCATTGCTCTGGGCGGCGCTGTTTGGTCTTTTGACAACGCTCGCGTTCGCCATATTGCCCTTGGGGCGCGCTAGGGACGTTCCAGCGACGGCACTTTTCCGCGAACAGGGGTTTGAACAGCGGGGCTGGCCGAAGCCAATCTATGTGGTAGTCGCGGTTGTGCTAATTGCCATTCTTTGCTTGCTGGCCGTGATTTTTGCCTATGACCGGCGAATCGCCATGGTCTTTGTTGGCGCAGTGGCGTTCTCATTCGTCGTTTTGCGCGCTGTTTCGGGCCTGGTTCAATGGCTTGCACGGCGTGCGCCGCGCGTGCGATCGACAGCGCTGCGACTGGCTTTTGGCAATATTCACCGGCCTGGTGCCCTGACTCCGTCCGTAGTCCTGTCGCTTGGCCTGGGACTGACGCTTCTCGTGGCGCTTGCCCTTATCGACGGTAGTTTGCGCCAGCAACTGGCGGGTAACTTGCCCGAGCGGGCGCCAAATTTCTTCTTTGTCGATATTCAGAGCAAGCAGGTCGATCAATTCACCAGTCTCCTGCAGAATGCGGCGCCGAATGGCAAGATCGTCAGCGCTCCGATGCTGCGCGGTCGGATCGTCGCGTTCAACGGGACCGATATCACCAAATTGACCATTCCACCCGAGGGCGCATGGGTATTGCGCGGCGATCGCGGTATCACCTATGCCAAAACCGTGCCGGAAAACTCGACGCTGACACAAGGTTCGTGGTGGCCGGCTGATTACTCCGGTGAACCGCTCGTCTCCTTCTCTGCCGAAGAGGCTGGCAATCTTGACTTGAAGATTGGTGACACCGTGACGGTCAATGTGCTTGGTCGCAACATCACCGCGCGGATCGCCAATTTTCGCCAACTCCAGTGGGAATCTCTTGCCATCAACTTCGTGATGGTGTTTTCGCCGAACACGTTTACCGGCGCGCCGCATGCGTGGCTGGCGACCCTGACCGACCCCGCAGCCACCTCCCAGCAAGAAGCCACCGTCATGCGCGATGTGACCCGCGCCTTTCCGGCGGTGACGACCGTTCGGGTCAAGGATGCGATCACCATCGCAAATGAGCTGGTCGGACAATTGGCCGTTGCTATTCGCGCGGCAGCGTCAGTGGCACTCATCGCATCGATTCTGGTGCTTGGCGGTGCTTTGGCGGCAGGAAACCGCGCGCGTGTCCATGATGCGGTCGTGCTGAAAACGCTTGGAGCGACCAGACGCACGCTGATAAAGGCCTTTACGCTCGAATATATGCTGCTCGGCCTATCAACCGCTATTTTTGCGTTGCTCGCCGGTGGTGTGGCTGCCTGGTATGTGATTGTGCGTGTCATGACATTGCCAGCTTCATTCCAGCCGGAGGTGGCGATGATGACGGTAATTATCGCACTGGTTCTGACTATCGGTTTCGGCCTCGCTGGCACATGGCGAATACTTGGCCAGAAGGCGGCGCCGATCTTGCGAAACCTTTGAAATCATTAAAACGATGTAATATTGTACGGATTCAGGGCAATTTGGGACTGCAACACACGATCTTGAGTAAATCAGGTCTTGTTATGAGGCATTTAAATCACCATAATTCTTAGCAAGGCATGCTGGGGTCCCGCCAGCGGCGCCCGGGATTCCCCCGACACCCGACGGGACGAAGCAAATGAGGAAAACCATGGCTGACTATCGCAACATCCAGGCCCGTACATCGGCCGGAGTGCGTGTGGACGCGGGGATCGATCAAGGTCTACGCAGCTACATGCTGAAGGTGTATAACCTTATGGGTATCGGTCTTGCTGTGACCGGTTTGGCCGCCCTTGCAATCGTTTATCTCGCAACCACCAATGATGCGTCGCTCGCCGCAGCGCAGTTGCCGAACGGCAAGATGCTGACAAATCTTGGCGTGGCAATCTATGGCTCGCCCCTTCGCTGGGTTGTGATGCTTGCACCACTTGCCGCAGTGTTCTTCTTGAGCTTCCGCATCGAGAAGATGAGCGTTGCTGCTGCGCAGACGACGTTCTGGGTCTATGCCGCGCTCGTCGGTATTTCCCTGTCCTCGATCTTCCTCGTGTATACATCCGGAAGCATCGTTCAGACCTTCTTCATCACCGCAGCATCGTTTGGTGCGCTGTCTCTGTACGGCTACACCACAAAGCGTGATCTGTCCGGGATGGGCTCGTTCCTGTTCATGGGCCTGATCGGTATCATCCTTGCGTCGCTGGTTAATATTTTCCTTGCGTCGAGCGCGTTGCAGTTCGCAATCTCGGCTATCGGCGTTCTGGTCTTTGCCGGCCTGACTGCCTATGACACGCAGAATATCAAGGAAATGTACTACGAAGGTGATAGCTCGGACACTTATGGCCGCAAGGCAATCATGGGTGCACTCCGACTTTATCTCGACTTCATCAACATGTTCATGTTCCTGCTGCAGTTCCTGGGTAACCGCAACTGACTCTTGCGAACCTGAATTGAAGATAAGGGCAGCGGAAACGCTGCCCTTATCGTTTTTCCTGCCGCCGGTGATTCGGCGACAATTTTCGCGACGCTCCCTTCAAATTCCATGCAAAGAAGTGCATGAAGCGTTCAAGATCATCTATTCATTGCGAAATGCCATGTCCCAGATTCATATCCGTTCGGCCCGCCCCGCCGACCTTCCGGCCATAACCGAAATCTATCGCGACGCCGTCCTGCATGGAACGGCGACTTACGAAATCGATCCACCCGATATGGAGGAGATGACGCGGCGGTTCCATGCGATCACCACGGATGGATTTCCCTACGTTGTCGCGGAACTCGACGGAGCAGTAATCGGCTATGCCTATGCCAGTTATTTCCGGACACGCCCGGCTTATTGGTGGTCAGCCGAAGATTCGATTTATGTTGCGCCGGAGGCCAAGGGTAAGGGGCTCGGCAAGGTCCTGCTGCAACAGCTGATCAAGGATTGTACCAATCTCGGCTTCCGCCAGTTTATCGCAGTCATCGGCGATGGCCACGATGCATCGGCGTCGGTACGCTTGCATTTGAGCTCCGGCTTCAAACATTCGGGGACGATCAAGGCATCGGGCTTCAAGCACGGCCGTTGGCTCGACACCGTGCTGATGCAGCTGGATATGAACGGCGGCTCGGAAACATTGCCTGGCAAGCCTCCGCTGAAAGCTTAAGCGCTAAGTCAGGACCCTAACTCCGTACGACCCTCAGGCTCTTGTCGAAAATCCTTAGTACCCGATCGAGTTCCTGTCCGCGCTTGAGAATGAGGCCACTGGCAGCAATGACACTGTACGCGCCTTGCTTGCGCGCAAGCCTGGGGTTTTTCTCTATCCGGAACATCGGTACTTCACTGGTTCGCCGGAAGATCGAAAAGACTGCCCGGTCCATCAAATGATCGATGGCATAGTCCCGCCATTCACCGGCAGATACCATGAAACCATATATTCCTAGGATCTGATCGAGTTCGCGCCGGTTGAAGGTTACGGGCAAATCGTTGTTACGGGTAAGGGAGATAAGTTTAGCCTGCTGTTGCGATTCGTCGCCACCTGCATTGCTGTCCATCAATCAACCGCCTTTGAGAACTGTTGTGTCACGTGGATGACATAAGTTGGCCTGATCCGTGTCAATTTACAAGTCCGGAGTTATGGGAGCTGTTCGATACCGCTGCTTACGAACTGTTTTGTGGGCTTTCTCACAAAGCAATACGTCGTGAATTCAATGGTGATAGGTTGACACATTCTCGCCATTATCTGTTCGCATTGCCGCCGGATTCGACACCCAACATCAATCGCATGTTGTCGGAGACCGGCCTCTTTCTCGAAGCAATCCGAAAACCCCAAGCCCCCCGCCCAACGGGTTGCCCGGGTTGAGCCCGACAAGTCTCCCTAAGCAACATGCCCCAATACTCAGGCCGGATTTATCCGGCCTGTTTTTCTGGGTGCTCTAGGGTTTCGCGGCAATAATGGAGGCGCCGATGATAGGGCCTGGCTTGCCTTCACCCAGCATCTCCTGCAGCAGCACCGCGCAGCCGGACGCTTTCTTGCTGGCGATCTCACTTAGCGGGATTTCGATCTTCTGCGCCGTTCCATCCCACATGCCGACCGTCTCCATCGCGCGTACACTATTGGCGTAATTGACCTTGCGCCCAACATTCTCGCCATCGGGAATGGTGATGATACTCTCCCGATTAAAATAGGCCAGCAGAACCCGAACCGGATTGGTTGCTGATGGGCCTGAACCTATGTCGATCAACAGCCGGTCCTGCGCGGCCTTTTCGATGGATACGGGGATGGTAAGCCCAGTCGGTGTGTTACGCGTTTCTGCAATACGCCTGCGAATCTTCTGGCCATCCTGACCGTTCATATGCTCCCGGCCATTGATGATCACCTGCGGCGTATAAACACCGTTCAATCCCAGCGCGGTACGATATGCATTCTGACGGTCGGTGTTTTCGGGTACGGCTAGGCTATCCCTCCAGCCGCGGTAGTCCCAATAATCCACGTGGAAGGCCAGCGCGACAACCTTTCCTTCCGTAGCAAGCGACTTCAGCACCGCATCCGCCGGGGGGCATGATCCACAGCCTTGAGACGTATAAAGCTCGACGACACCTTCTGGTTGCTGGCCAGAATCCCCCGCATAGACAGGCAGCACATAGGCCACTGCTGCCACGAACGGTGCGCTGATTACAATGCGTCTGGATAGGGTGCGCAGGGGCAAGGCAGTTATTTTCTTCCCGAGTTTTTTAGTTCTTATTTGTCATTTCATTGTCAGAAGATTGATAGGAGCCGATCGTTTCAACAGGAAGTCACTTTGAGGTGAATTCGATCACGTTTCGTCTTGCCTTAGATCCCGAGGCTCTGGTCGAAAGGCCGCCGGTTTCCCGGCGACCATCCATTTCACATTATCCTTAACGTTCAGGCAGCAAGATCACGCAGAACGTACTGCAGGATACCGCCGTTCTTTAAATATTCCAGCTCGTCGATCGTATCGATACGGCAGATCAATGGCACTTGCTTGACGCTGCCATCGGCATAAGCCACCGTGGCAAATGTCTTTTGCCGTGGCTGAATTGTCGCCAGACCGTCAATCGAGACGATTTCGTCACCCTTGAGTCCCAATGATTGCCAGCTCGTGCCGTCTTCGAGAACGAATGGTACTATGCCCATGCCGACCAGGTTGGAGCGGTGGATACGCTCGAACGACTGGGCAATCACCGCACGGACACCAAGCAGACTTGTTCCCTTTGCTGCCCAGTCGCGTGACGAGCCGTTGCCATATTCCACACCGGCAAAGACCACCAGAGGAACGTTTTCGCTCCGATATTGCATGGCGGCATCGTAGATCGGCATCTCCTCCTTGGTCGGGTAATGGATCGTATAGCCACCTTCACGGCCGTTTTCGCCGAGCATATGATTGCGGATGCGGATGTTGGCGAAGGTGCCGCGCATCATCACTTCATGATTGCCGCGGCGGGTGCCGTATTGGTTGAAGTCCAGCGGAGCGACGCCATGCTCGGTCAGATACTGTCCGGCAGGAGAGGCCGCCTTGATCGAACCGGCCGGAGAAATGTGGTCGGTGGTGATCTTGTCGCCAAACAGACCAAGAATGCGCGCACCCTTGATGTCGTTGACCTTGCCCGGTGTCTTGCCCATGCCGACAAAGTAAGGCGGGTTCTGCACATAGGTCGACTGATCGTCCCAGGCATAGGTCTGACCTGCCGGAACCTTCACCGCCTGCCAGTTTTCGTCGCCCTTGAACACATCGGCATATTTGGCCGAAAATAGTTTGCGGGTAACGTTCTTGGTGATGAACTCCTGAATCTCGTGTGAAGACGGCCAGATATCCTTGAGGAAAACCGGATTACCGTTCTGATCTTCGCCAAGCGGCTGGGTGGTCAGGTCGAGTTTGACTGTACCGGCGATCGCATAGGCAACGACGAGAGGCGGTGAAGCCAGATAGTTTGCCTGAACGTCGGGCGATACCCGGCCTTCGAAGTTGCGATTGCCGGAAAGTACCGATGCCGCGATCAGCCCTTTATCGTTGATCGTCTTGGAAATCGGCGTCAGCAGCGGGCCGGAATTGCCGATGCAGGTCGTGCAGCCGAAACCGACAAGGTTGAAGCCAAGCGCGTCTAGTGATGTCTGCAAACCGGCGCTTTCGAGATAAGCGGCAACGACCTGCGAGCCCGGAGCAAGCGATGTCTTGACCCAGGGCTTCGACTTCAGGCCTTTGGCCACCGCATTGCGGGCAAGAAGACCCGCTGCAATCAGCACACTCGGATTCGAGGTGTTCGTGCAGGAGGTGATAGCCGCGATGGCGACATCACCGTGACCAAGATCGTAGTCCTCTCCTTCGACCGCATAGCGGGCATCGAGCTGCGTGGTCTTCTTGTATTCTTTCTGCAGCGATTCATGAAAGCCGGACGCGATGTCTTCAAGCGCGATACGGCCCTCGGGACGCTTCGGTCCAGCCATGGAAGGAACGACGGTCCCAAGATCGAGTTCCAGCGTGTCGGTGAACACCGGATCAGCAGAGTTTGGCTCGCGCCACATGCCTTGCGCCTTCGAATAGGCCTCGACAAGAGCGAGACGGTCTTCGTCGCGTCCGGACATGTGCATGTAATTGATGGTTTCGCGGTCGATAGGGAAAAAGCCGCAGGTCGCGCCGTATTCGGGGCCCATATTGCCAATGGTTGCACGATCTGCGAGCGTCATGCTTTCCAGGCCAGGTCCGAAGAATTCGACGAACTTGCCCACGACGCCCTTCTTGCGCAGCATCTGCACAACAGTAAGAACGAGGTCGGTCGCTGTCACGCCTTCCTTGACCTTGCCGGTCAGGCGGAAGCCGATGACTTCCGGCAGAAGCATCGAAACGGGCTGGCCAAGCATGGATGCCTCAGCCTCGATACCGCCAACGCCCCAGCCGAGTACGCCCAGCCCATTGACCATGGTCGTATGCGAGTCGGTGCCGACGCACGTATCAGGATAAGCGACGGTCACGCCATCCTCTTCCTTGGTCCACACGCCTTGCGCGAGATATTCAAGATTGACCTGATGGCAGATGCCGGTGCCAGGCGGAACGACGCGGAAGTTCTTGAACGCCTGCTGGCCCCACTTCAGGAAGCGGTAGCGCTCCCCGTTGCGTTCATATTCGAGATCGACATTGCGCTTGAAAGCCTGGGGATTGCCAAACTCGTCGACGATAACAGAGTGATCGATGACGAGGTCAACCGGAACGAGCGGATTGATTTTTTCCGGATCGCCACCGAGGTTGACCATGGCGTCGCGCATCGCTGCAAGATCCACGACTGCTGGAACCCCAGTGAAGTCCTGCATCAGGACGCGGGCCGGACGATAGGCGATTTCCGCACCGGCACTGCCGCGGTCGACGAGCCATGCTGCGACGGCTTCGATGTCTTTTTTGAAGACCGAGCGGTTGTCTTCAAAACGAAGCAGATTTTCGAGAAGAACTTTCATCGAGAATGGCAGCTGGGAGATGCCTTCCAGGCCGTTCTTTTCGGCTTCTGTCAAACTATAATAGACATATTCCTTGTCCCCCACGACGAGGGTCCTACGACATTTGAAGCTGTCAATCTGAGACATTGTTGCGTTCGTCCTTATGCTGAGGCCTAAACCCGGGACGAACGCCTTTGCCGCGTTTCAAGGACGCGCTAAGGTGCGGGTGCAGTCATTTCCGCTGTCCGTCCCGCAACAGGTCCAATGAACCCGTATCGAGATCGGCCAAAATGGTTTCCACGCCGACCGCTGGCATGGTTGTGAGCTATATAGAGTTTTTCGCTGATCTGTGCCAGACCGGAATTAGTCTAAATTGTGTGCTGCGTCGAAATAATCACGTGGCGTTTCACAAGTACCAAAAAGCGGATCGGTCATGCGGTTAATCGCCGAGAATTTGGGTGGTGAACGGGGAGGAGAACTGTTGTTTTCCGGTCTTCACTTTGCTGTTTCCTCCGGTGAAGCCCTTATGGTGACCGGGCCCAATGGTTCAGGTAAATCGACCCTGCTTCGAATTATCGCAGGTCTGCTTGTCCAGGCGGAAGGAATGCTTCGGCTCGAGGGTGCGCCAGCCGCGTTTGAGGGGCTCACCGCAGCCGCTCATTATCTTGGCCACCTCAATGCCATGAAGCCGGTCCTCAGCGTTGGTGAAAACCTGCATTTCTGGCAATCGTTCAACGGACAGGGTCAGTATTCGATTGCCGAAGCGCTCGACTATGTCAGTCTTGGTGAAATTGGTCACCTGCCTTTTGGCTATCTTTCGACCGGACAAAAACGCCGTGTGAGCATCGCCCGGCTTCTTGTCAGCGACCGGCCGGTGTGGCTTCTGGATGAGCCAACCGCCGGGTTGGACAAAGCATCTGAGACGCAGTTCACCGGACTTATGCGCGGACACCTGACAAGCGGCGGAATTATAGTTGCAGCGACCCATTTGCCACTGGGGCTTGAGGGATCGAAGGAATTGGCCTTGGGAGCAGCCGCGTAATGGGCGCATTGTTCCTTCGCGACGTTCGACTGGGCTTGCGCGCTGGCGGCGGCGCGTTGGTTGGAATCCTGTTCTTTCTGGCGGTAATTGCCGTCGTCCCCTTTGGCGTGGGGCCCGATCTGAAGCTGCTTTCCCGTATTGGGGCGGCCATGTTGTGGATCGGAGCGCTGCTTGCGACCTTGCTTGGCCTCGACCGCCTGTTTCAGGCGGATCGTGATGATGGCTCGCTCGATCTCTTGATCATGGCGTCGGACCGGCACATGCTTCCACTTACAATCCTGATCAAATGTCTGGCGCATTGGACAGTCAGCGTCTTGCCATTGGTCATTGCCTCGCCGCTGCTTGGGCTCTTCATGAACATGGAGGCCGCGGCCATTGGTGCGACCGCTTTGACCCTTCTGGTTGGCACGCCGGCGATCACGCTGATCGGCGCTGTTGGCGCTGCGGTGGCGGTTTCGCTGCCGCGGGGCGGTCTTTTGGTTTCTGTGATCATCCTGCCGCTGACGATACCGGTGCTGATTTTCGGCGTGTCTGCGTCCTATGGCGCAGTTGAAGATCCCGCACCGTTTCTGGCACCTTTCCTTATTCTTGCTGCGATTACGCTGTTCTTTGCAGTGCTGGGTCCAATAGCCGCCGCAGCGGCGTTGAGGTCTTCAGCCGATTGACGGCGTGATGAATTGCGAAACGGGCATCAGAAAGCTAAGAGTATGTGATGAGTGACGCAGTATCCAAGACCGGACGATGGATCGACCTGGCCAACCCTACGCGGTTTTTGAGCCTGGCAGGTGGCATTCTGCCGTGGCTTGGCGGACTTACCGTTCTCGTGCTGGCCATCGGCTTCTGGATGTCGATGAACGCGCCCGACGATTACCAGCAAGGCTCGACCGTCAAGATCATGTTCATCCACGTGCCTTTCGCCTGGCTTTCGATGATGTGTTACACGATCATGAGCGTCGCGGCGCTCGGAACACTCGTATGGCGCCACCCGCTGGCCGATGTCTCCGCCAAGGCTGCGGCGCCGATCGGTGCTGTCTTCACTGCTTTGGCGCTGATTACCGGCTCACTTTGGGGTAAGCCGATGTGGGGCACGTGGTGGGTCTGGGATGCGCGGCTCATCTCCGTTTTTGTCCTGTTTCTGATGTATCTCGGGATCATCGCGCTTACCCGCGCCATGGATGACCCGGCAAAATCGGCAAAGGCCACGGCTATCCTAACCCTTGTCGGCTTCATCAATATTCCGATCATCAAGTTTTCGGTCGACTGGTGGAACACGCTGCATCAGCCTGCGTCAGTGCTGCGCATGGGTGGCTCAACTCTCGACCCGTCCTATCTCAAGCCACTGCTGGTCATGGCAATCGGTTTCACCCTGCTATTTTTCACGTTGCATATGATGGCAATGCGCAACGAAATCTGGCGTCGCCGCGTCACGGCGATGCGCCGCGTTGCTGCCCGTAGCGCAGATCGGGGAACAGTGTCATGATGAGCCATACCGGTTTCGTGCTTGCCTCCTATGGCGCTGCCATCATCGTCCTTGCTGCCTTGATCGGATGGATTTTCATCGATCAACGCAGCCAGCGTCAGGCGCTGCAGGAACTGGAATCGCGCGGAGTGCGTCGCAGGTCCGAGACGAAGATGGATAACGCATCGTGACGGGGCAGGAGCAAGTCGAAAAGGCTCCACGAAAGCGCAGCCTGTTCTTTGTCTTCCTGCCGCTTATCCTGTTTGCCGCCCTAGCCGCTGTTTTCGCATTCCAGCTTGCGTCGGGCCGCGATGAATCGGTCATTCCGTCTGCGCTGATTGGCAAACCCGCTCCCAATGTGTCGCTGCCTGCCGTGAGTGGCTTACAAAAGGATGGCCAGCCGGTTCCTGGGCTCGATCCGGCAGCCTTCAAGGGGCAGGTCACGCTCGTCAACGTTTTTGGTTCCTGGTGTGTGCCCTGCCGTGTCGAACACCCGCTGCTCATGCAATTGGGTGAAGACAAGCGGTTTCGGCTCACCGGGTTGAACTACAAGGATAAAAACGAGAACGTCCTCGGCTTCCTCGACGAACTCGGCAATCCCTACGCCGCCATCGGAGCCGACATGAACGGCCGGGCCGCAATCGAGTGGGGCGTATATGGCGTGCCGGAAACCTTCCTTGTCGGCAAGGACGGAATCGTCGCCTACAAGCATGTCGGACCTTTGACGGAAGACTCGATCCGCGACGATGTCATGCCTGCCGTTGAGGCAGCGCTAAAGGCGAAATAAAGGTCTTTCAGTTTTCCAGCATGGCATAGCGCCGTACCCAGCCCGCGGCTCTTGTTGCGGCCGTCGCCGTACTGTCATAGGCGTGGGTGAGCGGAACAGTGATCATCCGATAGCCGAATGTCGTTTTAGTCGCGACCGTGACCGGCGCAACAATAGGCGTGCCAAGGGCAATCGTCTCTATTGGCCGGTCCGCAGCGGGAACCGTAAAAGACCTGCCGGCGACCACTGATTCAGGAGCAGATTTCACGGTACATGTCGCGGTGATCAACGGATAGTCGACCTTCGTGTTCTGACGAATCTGGTTCTCCTGGTCGGCTCTGCATCGTTCGATACTGGTCCAGCCCGCATCTGCGGTCTTTATATATTCGCAGATTTTCGCATCGCAGTCGCAACCCATCAGGGTCATTACGATGAGAACCGTTTTCATGGATTGGGCCTTCTGAAGATTCGTTGCGGATGCACCGATTCTTGAGCACGGATCGCGGCGGGATTTCGTCGTGATCAGGCGGAAATTATGACCCTTTCCAGCCGGATTGTGGCGGTCTTATTGGTCTTTGCTCGACGCTTTCTCGGCTGCAGGCTCAATGGAATATTTCATCACGAGCGGCATCTGCGCAAAGGTGAAGAGCAGCGTAATCGGCATGGTGCCCCAAACCTTGAACGCCACCCAGAAATCGGTCGAGAAGCTGCGCCACACAACTTCATTCAGGACCGCGAGGAAAATGAAGAAGATCCCCCAGCGCATCGTCAGCTTGCGCCATCCCTCGGCATTCAGCTTGAAGGCACTGTCAAAGACATAGCCGAGCAGGGATTTACCGAAGTAAAGTCCGCCCAGCAGGATGACCCCGAACAATGCATTGACGATGGTCGGCTTCATCTTGATGAAAGTTTCATTGTGGAGCCATAGCGTCAGTGCCCCGAAGATCAGCACGACGATACCGGAGATCAACGGCATGATCGGCAGGCTGCGAACCAGAATCCATGAGGCCGCAAGTGCAATCGCCGTTGCCGCCATGAACAGGGCGGTGGCGATGAAAATCGGCTCGCCAATATTGGAGAGGGCGGGAAAGCGTTCGATCAACCATTCGCCGCGCGCATTGGCGAAAAAGAACACCATCAGCGGGCCGAGTTCCAGAACCAGCTTGAGCAGCGGATTGATTTCCTTGCGCGCCAGGTCAGTTCTGGCTGCCGGATCAGATGGATCGCGTTCGAATATGGGCTGTTCCATCATGCAACTCCTGCGATGGCTTTGGCAAAATCGCTTGCGGCGAAGGGTTCGAGGTCTTCGACCTGCTCGCCCACACCAATGAAGTAGACCGGCAATTTGTGTTTTGCCGAGATGGCGACAAGGATGCCGCCACGTGCTGTGCCGTCAAGCTTGGTCATCACGAGACCATTGACGCCAGCAATATTCTTGAAAATCTCGACCTGATTGAGCGCGTTCTGCCCCGTCGTCGCATCGAGCGTCTGCAACACCGTATGCGGTGCTTCCGGGTCGTTCTTGCCGAGCACGCGAACGATCTTCGCGAGTTCGTCCATCAGTTCGGCGCGGTTCTGCAGACGGCCGGCTGTGTCGATGATCAGTACGTCGCTTCCGGCCTCCTTCGCCTGTTTCCACGCATCGAAGGCAAGCCCCGCCGCATCGGCGCCGAGCTTGGAGGAGACGACGGGTGCGCCAGTGCGTTTGCCCCATATGTGCAACTGTTCGATGGCCGCCGCCCGGAACGTGTCACCCGCGGCGAGCATGACGTTAAGGCCACCTGCCGTAAGCTTGGCGGCAAGCTTGCCTATCGTGGTGGTCTTGCCGGTGCCATTGACCCCAACAACAAGGATGACGTGTGGTTTGTGCGAAAGGTCGAGTTCCAGCGGCTTGGCCACCGGGCCCAGCACCTTCTCGATTTCCGCTGCCATGATGGTGCGGACTTCCTCTGTGCTGATATCCTTGCCATAGCGTGTTGCGCTCAGGGCCCCAGTGATGCGGATGGCGGTCTCCATGCCGAGATCTGCCTGAATCAGCACGTCTTCCAGATCCTGCAGTGTATCTTCGTCGAGCTTGCGTCGCGTGAAGATGCTGCCGATGGAATCGCCGAGTTGCTGGGAGGAACGGAACAGCCCCTTGCGCAGGCGCTCGAACCAGGAAAGACGTACCGCCGGTTCTGCCACTATCGGTACTTCGACCTGCTTTTCCTCCACCGTTTTGCTAACCGTCACTTTTGAAGGCTTGGGCGCAATTATAGGTTCGGGTGCTTCTTCAACCTCTGGGGCGGGAGCTTCGGGGGCAGGGATCGCCACCGGCTCGATCGCCGCCTCGCCCATCGGCGACTCCATCTCATCCGTGGCCTCGATGAACTCATCGACCGGCGGCGATATGATTTCGGTCTGTTCGACGACGACAGGTTCGATGTCTTGAAGTAACTCAGGCTCTACCGCCGTCTCTTCGAAGGCATCCTGTTCCTCGACAACCGGTTCTGCCTCAGCAGGAATAGTTTCGGCCGGAACATTCAAGGCTTCCTGTGCCGTCGTATCCTCATAAAGCTGCTCAGGGGTCGATAGCTGGTCAAGCTCGGCCAGGGGCTTGTCAGCCGGAACCTCTTCGACCTCCTTTTTGCCGAAGGAGAATATCTTCTTGATGAAACCCAGAGCCATGAAAACTGCTTTGCTGATTAAGATTATGCCGCGCGCCGGCTACTATCATTAGCCAATAGCTTGTCGCTGTCATGGCCATTGATCGTGCGCTCGATGATATGGCCCGGCACTCCGTCATCGACACCAACGAGAGTGAAACCCTCTGTCCGGCCAAGGCCTTCGCGCTCGATGAGAATTTTTTGCGTCGTGCCAACGAGACTTTGCAAGTGATGGTGATAGGCAGTATCGCCGGCAGCTCGCAGCCTTGCCGCGCGTGCCTTGCCGATCTGACGGTTAAGCTGCGGCATTCGCGCAGCAGGCGTTCCTTCACGCGGGCTGAACGGAAAAACATGCAGATGCGTCAGCCCGCACTCCTCGACGATCCGGATAGAATTTTCGAACATCTCGTCCGTCTCGGTCGGAAAACCAGCGATAATATCCGCACCAAAAACGATATCCGGGCGAATCTTCCGGACATTTTCGCAGAACGCGATTGAGTCTTCGCGCAGATGGCGGCGCTTCATGCGCTTCAGAATCAGGTTGTCGCCGGACTGCAACGATAGATGCAGATGCGGCATCATACGTTTTTCGGTGGCCAGCGCTTCCATCAAATCCTCGTCGGCCTCGATTGAGTCGATGGAGGAAAGGCGCAGCCGCTTCAAGTCCGGTACCTCCTTGAGTACGGTCTTCACCAGTTTGCCCAGCCGCAAGTTTCCCGGAAGATCCGGTCCATAGCTGGTCATGTCGACGCCGGTCAGCACCACTTCGTTATAACCGTTGCCGACGAGCCGCTTCACCTGTTCGACGACCCCGCCCATCGGCACCGAGCGGGAGTTACCCCGGCCATAGGGGATAATGCAAAATGTGCAGCGGTGATCGCAGCCATTCTGCACCTGAACGAAAGCACGCGCGCGACCCTCGATGGCGTCGACCATATGCGAGGCGGTCTCGCGCACCTCCATGATGTCGTTGACGCGCACTTTTTCAAACTGGTTGACGCCGAAATCCGGCAGCATGCGATAGGAGTTGGATTTCAGCTTCTCCTCGTTGCCGAGAACGAGATCCACCTCACCCATGGCGGCAAATTCATCAGCGCCCGTTTGAGCGGCGCAACCGGTAACGATGATGCGCGCTTGCGGATTATTCCGGCGCGCCTTGCGGATGGCTTGCCGGGCCTGGCGCACAGCTTCGCTGGTAACGGCGCAGGTATTGAAGATGATCGCGCCATCCTCAAGCGCGCCCAGACCCGCCGCGTCGGCCTCGCGCTTCATCACCTCCGACTCGTATGTATTGAGCCGGCATCCGAAAGTGACGACATCGACAGCCATCACGCCGCTCCCTGCGAAGATTTGGCTTCGTCGCGATGCCACGCTCCCGTCGCGGGGTTCAGCGATCCTGAAAATTCCCATTCGGCCGGGCCCGTCATGATCACGTGATCGTTTTCAAGCCATTCGATCAATAGCGGTCCGCCCGGCACAGTGACCGTTACTACCCTTTCGGTACGGCCGGTGCGCGCGGCGGAAACACCAGCGGCGCAGGCAGCAGAACCGCAGGCCTTGGTCAAACCGGCACCGCGTTCCCATGTACGCAGGGTAATGGCGTTGCGGCTGGTCACCTGCGCGATCGAGATATTAGCGCGTTCCGGGAAGATCGGATGGTTTTCAAGTAGCGGTCCAAACCGCTCGAGATCGTAGGTCCACACATCCTGGTCAACCCAGAAGATCGCATGCGGATTGCCCATATTGGCGACCGATGGCGAATGCAAGACCGGCGCATCGATCGGCCCAATTTGCAATTCGATCCTGCGCGTATCGTGAAACGGTTCCGCGAGGGGAATGTCCTGCCAATCGAAGCGCGGTGTCCCCATGTCGACGGAGATTTGCCCGTCAGGATGCTCCTGCGCAGTCAGAATTCCGGCGATCGTCTCGAAAGTGAATTCACGCTTGCCGGTTTCGGAACTCAGCGCCTGCACCACGCAGCGCATGCCATTGCCACAGGCCTGTGCCTGGCTGCCGTCGGAATTGATAATCTCGATATAGGCTTCCGTGCCGCCAGTTCTGGCTGAGTGAATGGCCATGATCTGGTCGAACTTGGTCGCCGGATCCCGGTCGAGCGCGATAGCCGCGTCAGCCGTAATCCGGTCCGCACGCCCGCGCATATCGGCAACGATGATTTCGTTACCAAGCCCGTTCATCTTCGCAAATTGCGCGTATGCCGCCATGCCTTCGCTAGCCTATAATTGCCATCATCTGTCGATAGAGGGCTTATATGGCGGAAAAGGGAAAGAAATGCCAGTGCCAGCGCACACCAATGCCTGCGTGGCAGCGATACTGGCTTGCTGCAATGCATAAGACTTTATTCACCTTGAAATGATTGAATTGGTTAATACCGCTGGTCCAGGTTGATCGCGGGCAGCTTTGCAAGGTGTGGCGATATTGTCAGTTCCACCAAATTTTGATGGTCCTGATGGCCGGTTCAGTCAGAAAAACAGCGCTTTTTCTGGGGTGCGGGTTGAAATTTCGCCAGTATCGCCATTGTATTGATGGTTAACGAGCGCCGAATGGAATCGCATTCTGAGTTCAAATGCGCAGATGGAGAACTGAAGTTATGGGGACTTTGAAAGTCAATTTGCTGGCCGTCGCCGTCGTTGGCATGGCGCTGGCGGGATGCCAGAGTTCACGGATGGATCCCGTCTCTACCGCGCCTGCACCATTGCAGCCGGCACCCTCAGGCTCGGTGAGCCAGAGCCAACTGCCACCGCCGGGCGGCTCCAATCAGTTTCCGACGGCCCCGACAACGGGTAACGCAACTCCAGCGCCGCAGGGCAATACGCAGGTCGCTGCGCTGCCGCCTGAAAATGCTCCTGACCTTACTGCCAGCAGCGTTGCCGGCGTCTGGAATGCTTCGATGGGCGGGCAGAGCTGCAAGATCGCGACGCCGCAAACCAAGTTCGGCCAAGGCTACCGAGCCGGTCCTCTGCGCTGCCCGGGCGAACTTGCCAATCTGTCTTCTTGGGCTGTGAGTGGCAAACAGCTCACGCTTTATGATGCAGCTGGCGGTACAGTGGCAAAACTTTATTCTTCCGGCCAATCGAAGTTCGACGGTCAGACGTCGGGCGGGCAGAACGTCAGTCTGTCACGTTAGTTATCTTACGACCTAAAATTGGAGTGCGCCACAGGCGCATCCGGAGACTGCATTTCGCATGTCGCACGATAATCTGAAAGTATTTCCCTCCGTGCGTGAGCGCTACGATGCGCTTGTGCATGCAGGAGATTTGGACGACGATCCATCGCAACAGCGTCTTGCCAGTCGATTTGATCGTTTGATCCACGACGTGGCGACGAAGCGGCTTGCAACAAAATCCAGTGCGCTGGGCTGGCTCTTCAGCCGAAAGGCGCCTCGGCACGAAATCGTCAAGGGTCTGTACATCCACGGCGAAGTCGGTCGCGGCAAGACCATGTTGATGGACATGTTCCATCAACTGGTACCGGTCAAACGCAAACGTCGGGCGCACTTCATCGACTTCATGGCGGATGTGCATGAACGCATCAACGCGCACCGCCAGGCTCTCAAGAAAGGCGAGACGAAACAGGAAGATCCTATTCCGCCGGTTGCCGATGCGTTGGCGGAGCAGGCATGGGTTCTGTGTTTCGACGAATTCACGGTGACCGATATTGCCGATGCGATGATCTTGTCGCGCCTGTTTCGCGCGCTGTTCGAGCGCGGCGTGGTCCTCGTCGCTACGTCGAATGTCGCGCCGGACAATCTTTATCGCGATGGTCTCAACCGCCAGCTCTTCCTGCCGTTTGTCGATCTTCTGAAAACCCACGTCGACGTCATCAACCTCGATGCCCGCACGGATTATCGCCTGGAGAAGCTGAACCGCATGCCGGTCTTTCTTTCGCCGCTGAACGATGAGACGAACCGGCTGATGGATGACGCTTGGCACGCCGCGACCGCTGGCGCGACCATCACCCAAGATAGTGTCAAGGTCAAAGGCCGTACGGTCATCATTCCGCAGGCCGCACGGCACGTCGCGCGCTTTACCTTTGCCGATCTTTGCTCGAAGCCGCTCGGGGCAGCCGATTATACCGCAATCATAAAGCGCTATCAGACGATCTTTATCGATGCCGTGCCAGTGCTCGACCTACCGAGACGCAATGAAGCCAAGCGGTTCATCATCCTGATCGATCTCCTCTATGATCACCACGTGCACGTGGTGGTCTCGGCGGCGGCCTCGCCAGACCAGCTTTATGTGGCAAAGTCAGGCAACGAGGCCTTTGAATTTGATCGTACGGCGTCACGGTTGTTTGAGATGCAGAGCGAAGATTATCTGGCGGCAGCAGGCAAGGGCGACGCGGTCGGGGAAACACGATCCGCACAGATTTGACCCCATCAATTGAGCGTGATGCGGCTCGCCATTCTTTCATCATTTTGATATGTGCCCTGTGTTAAAAATAACAGGCTTTGGCCGTGAAAGAGCGAATTAAATTGACGTTTACGTAAATCCCATTAATTCTAACCGATTGAATCTATTGGGGTGAAAATTTTGTGTTGAGTTATTTTTGAAAGAGGAATATTCGAACGTCCCAGCGCAAAGACATGTGGTAAAAGGTTTGCCCGTGGGCTGCCCTAATATTGCGATGTGTCCTTTGGCGTCCGTCACGACTTCAGATCAAGGAAGTAATCAGCATGGCACGTAATAAAATCGCCCTCATCGGTTCAGGCATGATCGGTGGAACGCTTGCACATTTGATCGGGCTCAAGGAGCTCGGTGACATCGTGCTTTTCGACATCGCAGAAGGCATACCGCAGGGCAAGGGGCTGGACATCGCCCAGTCGTCGCCAGTTGACGATTTTGACGCCAGTCTCGTCGGCGCCAATGATTATTCGGCAATCGAAGGCGCGGATGTGGTGATCGTCACCGCCGGAGTGCCGCGCAAGCCAGGCATGAGCCGCGATGATCTTCTCGGCATCAACCTCAAGGTCATGGAGCAGGTCGGCGCGGGCATCAAGAAGTACGCCCCAGGCGCTTTCGTGATCTGCATCACCAATCCGCTCGACGCTATGGTCTGGGCATTGCAGAAGTTCTCCGGCCTGCCAAAGAACATGGTTGTCGGCATGGCGGGTATCCTTGATAGCGCACGCTTCCGTTATTTCCTTGCTGATGAGTTCAAAGTCTCCGTTGAGGATGTCACCGCTTTCGTTCTGGGCGGTCACGGCGATAGCATGGTGCCGCTTGCACGCTATTCGACCGTTGCGGGTATCCCGCTTCCGGATCTGGTCAAGATGGGTTGGACCAGCCAGGAAAAACTCGATCAGATCATCCAGCGTACCCGCGATGGCGGTGCCGAAATCGTCGGCCTGCTGAAGACGGGTTCTGCTTTCTACGCGCCGGCATCGTCAGCTATTCAGATGGCCGAAGCTTTCCTAAAGGACAAGAAGCGCGTTCTTCCCGTCGCAGCGCATCTTTCCGGCCAGTATGGCGTCAAGGACATGTATGTCGGCGTCCCGGTCATCATCGGCGCCGGTGGTGTCGAGCGCGTCATCGAAATCGATCTCAACAAGACGGAACAGAAACAATTCGAGGCTTCGGTCGCTTCTGTTGCGGGTCTGTGCGAGGCTTGCATCAACATTGCTCCGAACCTGAAATAACTCGGGCCTGAAACAATTCTGAAACGATCCGCACCTATGTGTGCGGATTATTCGTAGAGGAAATATCATATGAATATTCACGAATATCAGGCCAAGCGTCTGTTGCACTCGTTCGGTGCCCCCATCGCCAATGGCGTCGCCGTCTACTCCGTCGAACAGGCGGAAGAGTGGGCGAAAACGCTGCCCGGTCCGCTTTATGTGGTAAAGAGCCAGATCCATGCTGGCGGGCGTGGCAAGGGCAAGTTCAAGGAACTCGGACCGGATGCGAAGGGCGGCGTACGCCTTTCCAGATCGGTCGAGGAGGTTGTTGCCAACGCGAAGGAAATGCTGGGCAACACGCTGGTCACCAAGCAGACCGGTCCTGCCGGCAAACAGGTGAACCGCCTTTACATCGAGGACGGCGCCGACATCGAGCGCGAGCTCTATCTGTCGATCCTGATCGATCGCGCCACCGGCCGCCCGGCTTTCGTTGTTTCCACTGAGGGTGGGATGGATATCGAAGGCGTCGCGCACGACACGCCGGAAAAGATCATCACCGTTTCGATTGATCCGGAAAAAGGCGTGACTGCAGACGATACCGCCAAGATCAACGACGCATATGGCCTCGCGGGTGAAGCCCGGTCCGATGGCGAGACGCTTTTCCCGATCCTCTACAAGGCCTTCACCGAGAAGGACATGAGCTTGCTCGAGGTCAATCCGCTGATCGTCATGAAAGACGGCCGCTTGCGTGTTCTTGATGCCAAGGTCTCGTTCGATGGCAACGCGCTGTTCCGCCATCCTGACGTCGTTGAACTCCGTGACACGACGGAAGAGGACGCCAAGGAAATCGAAGCTTCGAAATACGACCTCGCCTATGTGGCACTCGACGGCAATATCGGCTGCATGGTCAATGGTGCCGGCCTCGCTATGGCAACGATGGACATCATCAAGCTATATGGTGCTGAGCCAGCGAACTTCCTCGATGTTGGCGGTGGCGCCAGCAAGGAGAAGGTCACGGCTGCGTTCAAGATCATCACGGCCGACCCTGCGGTCAAAGGCATCCTGATCAACATCTTCGGCGGTATCATGAAGTGCGATATCATTGCCGAAGGGGTGATCGCTGCGGTCAAGGAAGTCGGTCTCAAGGTCCCGCTCGTCGTTCGCCTCGAAGGTACCAATGCCGAACTCGGCAAGAAAATCATCAATGAAAGCGGCCTGAATGTCGTCTCTGCGGACGATCTCGATGATGCGGCGCAGAAAATCGTCGCAGCTGTGAAGGGAAACTAAGGCATGTCTATTCTGGTCAACAAAGACACCAAGGTTCTCGTTCAGGGCCTCACCGGCAAGACCGGAACATTCCACACCGAGCAGGCTTTGGCCTATTACGGTACCCAGATGGTCGGCGGCATCCATCCGAAAAAGGGCGGCGAGACCTGGGAAGGCAATCTGCCGACCGGTTCGAGCGCGCAGCTGCCGATTTTCGCTACGGTTGCGGAAGGTAAGGATCGTACAGGCGCCAATGCGTCGGTCATCTACGTTCCGCCTGCAGGCGCAGCAGAAGCAATTCTGGAAGCCATCGAGGCAGAGATTCCTCTGATCATCTGCATCACCGAAGGTATTCCTGTCATGGACATGGTTCGGGTCAAGGCGCGCCTCGACCGTTCCACCTCGCGTCTGATCGGCCCGAACTGCCCTGGCGTCCTGACACCGGAAGAATGCAAGATCGGCATTATGCCGGGTAACATCTTCAAGAAGGGCTCCGTGGGTGTTGTATCGCGCTCCGGAACACTTACCTATGAAGCAGTGTTTCAGACGACGAACGAGGGCCTCGGCCAGACGACTGCAGTCGGTATCGGCGGCGATCCTGTAAAGGGCACCGAGTTCATCGACGTCCTGGAAATGTTCCTTGCCGACGAAGCGACCAAATCGATCATCATGATCGGTGAAATCGGTGGCTCGGCTGAAGAAGATGCAGCGCAGTTCATTGCCGACGAAGCAAAGCGTGGCCGCAAGAAGCCGATGGCTGGTTTCATCGCCGGGCGTACGGCACCTCCCGGACGTACGATGGGTCATGCCGGTGCTGTCATCTCCGGCGGCAAGGGCGGCGCGGAAGACAAGATCGCAGCGATGGAAGCCGCGGGTATCCGCGTTTCGCCTTCGCCGGCGCAGCTCGGCAAGACATTGGTCGAAGTTCTCAAAGGCTGAGACTTTAACATAGCGAGAACGGATCGGGACGGTAGGCGCCCCGGTCAATCACCAGAAAAGGAGACGGAGCAGGGCTCCGGTCACGAACATGGCACGTCAAGAACAGGCCAACGATCTTTTCGCTCTCACCTCATTTCTCTATGGCGGCAATGCCAATTATATCGAGGAATTGCACGCACGTTACGAGCAGGATCCGGCATCAGTGGACGCCGAATGGCAGGAATTCTTCGCCAACCTCAACGACAGCAAGGCTGACGTCATCGCCAATGCCAAGGGTGCTTCGTGGGAGAAGCCGAACTGGCCGATTACCAGCAATGGCGAGCTCGTTTCAGCGCTCGACGGCAATTGGGGCGAAGTTGAAAAGCACATCACCGACAAGTTGAAGGCCAAGAGTGCCAACGGCGCAGCAGCTACCAATGGCGCTGCCGTTGCCGTTCAGGTGCCAGCGTCAGATTCGGATATCATCCATGCTGCCCGCGATTCCGTACGCGCGATTATGATGATCCGCGCCTATCGCATGCGCGGTCACCTGCATGCCAAACTTGACCCGCTCGGCCTTGCCGAAGTCAAGGAAGATTATAATGAGCTGTCGCCCGAGAGCTATGGTTTCTCGCCGGCTGACTACGACCGCAAGATCTTCATCGACAATGTGCTGGGTCTCGAATATGCGACGATACCGCAGATGCTCGACATCCTCCAGCGCACCTATTGTTCGACCATCGGCGTCGAGTTCATGCATATCTCCGATCCGGTGGAAAAAGCCTGGATCCAGGAGCGCATCGAAGGCCCGGACAAGGGCGTTGCTTTCACGGCGGAAGGCAAGAAGGCCATCCTGTCGAAGCTGATCGAGGCGGAAGGCTTCGAGCAGTTCATCGACGTCAAGTACAAGGGCACCAAGCGTTTCGGTCTTGATGGTGCCGAGTCGCTCATTCCGGCCCTGGAGCAGATCGTCAAGCGCGGCGGATCCATGGGCCTGAAGGAAATCGTTCTCGGCATGGCGCACCGCGGCCGTCTAAACGTTCTCAGCCAGTTCATGCGCAAGCCGCATCGCGCGATTTTCCATGAGTTCAAGGGCGGCTCCTATACGCCGGATGACGTTGAAGGCTCCGGTGACGTGAAGTACCACCTTGGCGCTTCGTCGGATCGCGAGTTCGACGGCAACAAGGTCCACCTGTCGCTGACCGCCAATCCTTCGCATCTTGAGATCGTCAATCCGGTTGTCATGGGCAAGGCGCGTGCCAAGCAGGATCTCATTGCTGGGAATGCCCGCGATGAGATTGTCCCGCTGTCTGAACGCGCCAAGATCATGCCGCTGCTTCTGCATGGCGATGCGGCGTTCGCCGGTCAAGGCGTTGTCGCCGAATGTCTCGGCCTGTCAGGTCTGCGCGGTCACCGCGTCGCCGGCACCGTGCATTTCATCATCAACAACCAGATCGGTTTCACCACCAATCCGCGCTTCTCACGTTCCTCGCCCTATCCCTCTGATGTGGCGAAAATGATTGAAGCGCCGATTTTCCACGTCAATGGCGACGATCCGGAAGCCGTTGTCTATGTGGCGAAGATTGCCACCGAATATCGCATGACGTTCCATAAGCCAGTCGTCATCGACATGTTCTGCTATCGCCGGTTCGGCCACAATGAAGGTGATGAGCCTGCATTCACGCAGCCGATCATGTACAAGACGATCCGCAGTCAGAAGACAACGGTCCAGGTCTATTCGCAGAAGCTGATCGACGAAGGGCTCATTACCGACGCTGACCTCGAAAAAATGCGCGCAGCATGGCGTGAAAGTCTCGAACAGGAATTCGAAGCGGGCCAGCATTACAAGCCAAACAAGGCCGACTGGCTCGACGGTGCGTGGAGCGGCCTACGTACGGCCGACAATGCCGACGAACAGCGGCGCGGCAAGACCGGCCTGCCGGTGAAGACCTTGAAGGAAATCGGCAGGAAACTCGCCGAAGTTCCGCCTGGGCTCAATGTGCACAGGACCATCCAGCGCTTCCAGGATAACCGCGCCAAGATGATCGAGACTGGCGAGGGCTTCGATTGGGCGACTGCCGAAGCTTTGGCGTTCGGTTCGCTGGTCACGGAAGGCCATCCGGTGCGCCTGTCCGGCCAGGATGTCGAGCGCGGCACTTTCAGCCAGCGTCATTCGGTGCTTTATGATCAGGACACCGAGAAGCGCTATATCCCGCTCAACAATCTGCAGAAGGGCCAGGCGATCTACGAAGTCATCAATTCGATGCTTTCGGAAGAGGCCGTGCTTGGTTTCGAGTATGGTTATTCGCTGTCCGATCCGCGGGCGCTGACCCTGTGGGAAGCGCAGTTCGGCGATTTCGCCAACGGCGCGCAGGTCATCTTCGACCAGTTCATATCTTCGGGTGAGCGCAAGTGGCTGCGCATGTCGGGTCTCGTCTGCCTTCTGCCACATGGCTATGAAGGTCAAGGGCCGGAACATTCCTCGGCCCGGCTCGAGCGTTATCTGCAGCTTTGTGCAGAAGACAATATGCAGGTCGCTAACTGTACGACGCCGGCTAATTACTTCCATATCCTGCGCCGTCAGATGAAACGCGATTTCCGCAAGCCGCTTATCCTGATGACGCCGAAATCCTTGCTGCGTCACAAGCGTGCCGTTTCCTCGATTGGTGATTTCACGGGCGATTCATCATTCCACCGCTTGCTGTGGGACGATGCGCAACTTCTCAAAGATCAGCCTATAAAGCTGCAGAAGGATTCGAAGATCCGCCGCGTGGTGTTGTGCTCCGGCAAGGTCTACTACGACCTTTACGAGGAGCGCGAAAAGCGCGGCATCGACGATGTCTATCTCCTGCGTGTCGAGCAGCTTTATCCATTCCCGGCAAAGGCCCTGATCACTGAACTTTCCCGCTTCCGCAACGCGGAAATGGTCTGGTGTCAGGAAGAGCCCAAGAACATGGGCGCATGGGCCTTTATCGATCCCTATCTGGAATGGGTCCTCGCGCATATCGATGCCAAGCATCAGCGCGTCCGTTACACCGGACGTCCTGCGGCAGCTTCGACGGCAACGGGCCTGATGTCCAAACACCTTGCACAGCTTGAAGCATTCCTTGAAGATGCTTTGGGTTCTTAATTAGACAGATCACGATCAACGGAAGAACGAGAACATGGCCACCGAAATCCGCGTCCCAACGCTGGGCGAATCCGTTTCCGAAGCGACAATTGGCAAATGGTTCAAAAATGTCGGCGATGCGATTGCCGTTGATGAGCCTTTGGTCGAACTCGAAACCGACAAGGTGACGATCGAGGTGCCGGCATCTTCTGCCGGCTCGCTCGCTGAAATCACTGCGAAGGAGGGCGATACGGTCGAGGTCGGTGCCCTGCTCGGTATGATCGGTTCCGGCGATGGCGCAACAGCTGCTCCCGCCAAGAAGGCGGAGGCAAAGCCGGAAGCTACTGCGCAGGCCTCGGGCAGTGCTGCTGCTGCTTCGACCAAGGAAGCAGAAGCAAAGACCGCCGAAGTCGCCGGTGAGCCGGCTATCACGATCCGCAAACCAAGCGAGATGCCGGCTTCCCCTGCTGCATCCAAGATCCTTGCCGAGAAAGGTGTTTCCCTCTCTCAGGTCGAAGGGTCCGGCAAGCGCGGACAGGTGCTAAAGGGGGACGTGCTCGATGCCGTTGCCAAAGGCATCACCGCCCAGCCCACCGCAGGCGAAGCACCCAAGCCTGTTGCGGCTCGTCCCGCATCGTCTGCTGACGACGCATCGCGCGAAGAGCGGGTGAAGATGACCCGTTTGCGTCAGACCATTGCGCGCCGGTTGAAGGACGCACAGAACACGGCCGCCATGCTGACCACCTACAATGAGGTGGATATGTCGGCTGTCATGGATCTGCGCAATCGCTACAAGGAAATCTTCGAGAAGAAACATGGCGTCAAGCTCGGCTTCATGGGCTTCTTCACCAAGGCCGTAACGCATGCGCTGAAGGAAGTACCATCGGTCAACGCGGAAATCGACGGCAACGATATCATTTACAAGAACTTCGCTCACGTTGGCGTTGCTGTCGGCACGGATCGGGGCCTTGTCGTTCCGGTCGTGCGCAATGCCGACCAGATGTCGATCGCCGAGATCGAAAAGGAAATCGGCCGCCTCGGCAAGGCTGCACGCGATGGCGCGCTGTCGATGGCTGATATGCAGGGCGGTACGTTCACCATTTCCAATGGCGGCGTCTACGGTTCGCTGATGTCCTCCCCCATCCTCAATGCGCCCCAGTCGGGTATTCTCGGCATGCACAAGATCCAGGATCGCCCGGTGGTTGTTGGCGGGCAGATCGTCATTCGCCCGATGATGTATCTGGCGCTGAGCTACGATCATCGCATCGTCGATGGCAAGGAAGCAGTGACCTTCCTCGTTCGCGTCAAGGAAAGCCTCGAGGATCCGGAGCGTCTTGTTCTCGATCTTTAACAAATGCGACAGTGCTGGGTTTGCTCCCGCAAGGGAGAACAGCTGGCCCGTCGTGTCAAATCCGAGAGTTAGAGTATTGATGGATTCGCGTGTTTATTCCCGTTCTGCACGTATTCTAGCTGCTCTCTTGGGGTCGGCTCTATTTACTGCTCCTGCTTTCGCCGCCTGTACGCAGGATCGGGCGATCTACACTGACAGGGATGATGCTTATACACTGAAGTTCAAGCATGTTCCCGAAGATCAGCCTGTCATGACTTCGAATGAATTCTCCATAGAGAGGAACGACAGCGATCTGAAACTCGATGGCGTGGTCATGTGGAATGAGGGCATTGCAAGACCCAATGGCATCATCATGTACAAGTGCCCCACTGGCGATGTTACCGGTGACGAACTGCGGGCATGCACCGTTTGGCGCGGCGTCATCTATGCGTTGAAGGAGGGAGCCGACGCCGACCTGCTGCCCCTAGCCAAGGAACCGGCTGCGCAGGCGTTGCTCCTGCCGGATTTGTCCAGTTCCATCAGCAAGTTCAATTTCAAAACTGAAAAACCCATCGAGACTTTTCCCTGGGAAGTCTTCCGCTTCAAAGAATGCGTGCCCGAACAGTAATTTGTTGGCAACGTCGCAAGAGAAGGAATCAATCATGCCATATGATGTCGTCGTCATCGGAACAGGTCCGGGTGGCTACGTCTGCGCGATCAAGGCCGCGCAGCTTGGTCTCAAGACCGCGGTGATCGAGAAGCGCGCTACTTTCGGCGGAACCTGCCTCAATATCGGCTGCATCCCGTCAAAAGCACTGTTGCACGCCTCCGAAGTGTTCCATGAGGCGGGTCATTCCCATGCCACTTTGGGCGTCGATGTCGGCACGCCAAAGCTCAATCTTCCTGCCATGCTGGCCCATAAGGATGCAACGGTCGAGGCCAACGTCAATGGCGTTGCGTTCTTGTTCAAGAAGAACAAGATCGACACGTTCATAGGCACAGGCAAGATTTTGGCAGCCGGCAAGGTTTCCGTGACCGCCGAAGACGGCACGGTTCAGGAGATCGAAGCGAAAAACATCGTCATCGCCACCGGTTCGGATGTGGCCGGCATTCCCGGCGTCAATGTCGAATTCGACGAGAAAGTCATCATATCGTCGACTGGCGCGCTGGAGCTTGAAAAAGTACCGGAGCGTCTCATTGTGGTTGGTGGCGGCGTCATTGGCCTCGAGCTCGGTTCGGTCTGGTCGCGTCTCGGATCGAAGGTCACAGTCGTCGAATACCTGGACAAGATCCTCGGACCAATGGACGGCGAAGTCTCGCGCCAGTTCCAGCGCATGCTGGAAAAGCAGGGCATCGACTTCAAGATGAGCGCCAAGGTGACCGGCGTCGAAAAATCCGGGAAAGGCGCCAAGATCACGTTCGAGCCGGTCAAGGGTGGCGAAGCCCAAACCATCGAGGCCGACGTGGTGCTCATTTCAACCGGCCGCAAACCCTATACGGACGGTGTGGGCCTGAAGGAGGCCGGCGTTGCAGTCGATGATCGCGGACGTGTCGCCATCAATGACCATTGGCAGACGAATATCCCGGGAATCTATGCCATTGGCGATGTCGTCGAGGGTGCGATGCTGGCACACAAGGCGGAGGATGAAGGCATTGCCGTTGCCGAAATCCTCGCCGGACAGGCGGGCCACGTCAATTACGATGCAATCCCCAGCGTGGTCTATACGCAGCCCGAAGTGGCGTCTGTCGGCAAGACGGAAGAGGAGCTGAAGGCGGCCGGCATCGAATACAAAGCTGGCAAATTTCCGTTCACGGCCAATGGCCGTGCGCGTGCCATGCTGCACACGGACGGTTTTGTGAAAATCCTGGCTGACAAGGGTAGCGACCGGGTGCTGGGTGTCCATATTCTGGGTTATGGTGCTGGTGAAATGATTCACGAAGCAACAGTGCTGATGGAGTTTGGCGGTTCTTCAGAGGATTTGGCGCGCACGACACACGCTCATCCGACCATGTCGGAAGCCGTGCGCGAAGCCGCTCTGGCGACTTTCTTCAAGCCGATCCACATGTAAGTTTTCTTGCTAATATATCAAAAAGGCCCGGAGATCCGGGCCTTTTCTGTATCCTCGCTAATTACTGAGCGGGTGCAGGAGCTGGAGCCGGCGTAGCTGGTGCCGGAGCAGGTTCTGCAGGAGCCGGAGCAGTCGGTGCAGGTGCAGTCGCAGCAGGCGGTGTTGGAGCCGTCGGGCTCATCCCGGTATCGCTACGATTGAGGAAGAAGTAGCCGCCGATCACTAACGCAGCTATGATAATCCCGGCGATCAGGAAACCGCTGCCACCACCGCTTTTAACAATGGTTGATCTCGGATTGTTCGGATCGCTTTCCATCGGCCGCTGCTGCAGGTTTGGATCGTATGTCATTTCGTGTCCTCCATGACTTTTAGTACATTCCGAAGAGCACAACGATTATTGGTCAGGAAAGTTCCGGAAATAACCGTTGCCGTCCTGACGATGCTTTTTGACGTTTTGCCCGATATAGGACGGTTCATCACATCAATACTTGGTAAGACTATCAGTCGGCGGTGACTGTGTAGCCTTTGCTTCTCAGCAGTGAAACAAGACCTTGCTCGCCGGGCAGGTGCAGTGCGCCGACTGCTATGAAAGCATTGCCCTTGGCTACGATTGGCACGGCACGCTCTGCCATGGTCCGGTTGCGCGCATTGACCATCTTCTCCTCGAACTCGGCATAGTTCGCGCCACTCGTGGTGTCGGGAGATACCGAGCGCATCAAGGGAAAGATCATGCCGATATCGCCTTGGGTATAAAGTACAGTCATCGTTTCGAAGACATCCGGCAGTTTCGACCGGAGCGTCAGCGTCTCGATCAATCCGTCGATGTGAAACTGCGTTGGCAGCGACGCCATGGCGCCGAGTTGATCCTTGATTGTCTCAAGACCGGCAATCTGCTTGCCTTGTACCTTGGCGTCTTCCGCCAGCTTGATATCGAGAAAAGCTGCACCTTCCTTCGTGCGGGCGAATTCGCATGCCGGCATGGCGAGCATGCTGGTCAGCATCCAGGGCTGCATGCGATTGACGGCGGCAAGCGAGATACCCCGCTCTGACAGCGCAGTCCTGACCGTCTCAAGCGCGTCCTGGGGAATGATCTTGTCCAGCGTATTGCCGTCCATGAACATCATCAGTTCCGGCGTTTCGGCCATGACCTTCATTGGGGCCTTCGGGTCGAGGACCTCATCTGTTTCTATGACGACGGTTCCGGCACCCCGATAGGCGGCCTCAGCGGCATCGGAAAGCTTGAGCACGCGCGGATCGGTCAGATGCATCGTGCCGTAGAGATAGGATGGTCGTGTTCCGGCCTTCTCGATCTTCCACAGCAGACCCTTGCCGTTTACGGTATCCGCGGCCTCCCTGCGCAAGGCATCGAGCTTTGCCGGATCGGTCCTTGCCATTTCCGCGATCAGATCATGGCCGCCGCAGACGACCTCTTCGGCTCTGGCGCGTGTCACACTGAAGGCTACCACGAAAAGCGAAGCCAATAGCAGCCAGCTCAGTACCAGGCAAAGCCGCAGCAGGCTATCTGCTATATGATCAAGCGAAGTGGGATTATCGGTGTCGTTCATGCCTGGTATCTATCCGTAAGCCTGCGGAGAAAGCGTTAATCTCCGCCGGTAAATTGTCCGTATTCAGGCGCGGGGATGCGCTTTGGCGTAAATTTCCATCAATCGCTCCGTATCGACGCCGGTATAGACCTGCGTCGTCGACAGGCTGGCGTGACCGAGCAACTCCTGGATCGTGCGCAGATCGCCGCCCCGTCCCAGCAAATGCGTGGCAAAGGAATGACGCAAGGCGTGCGGTGTCGCCGTGTCTGGCAGGCCGAGCGCGCCGCGCATCTTCTGCATATCGCGCTGGATGATGGCCGAATGCAGTTCGCCGCCACGGGCGCCGCGAAACAGCGGCTTGCCCTCTTCGAGGTGGTAGGGGCAGAGCGCGCGATACTCGGCAACAGCCCGGTGCACGATGGGTAGCAATGGCACCATTCGGGTCTTGCCGCCCTTGCCGGTAATCAGAATCGAGCGCGCATCCGGATCGGTCAATGCGCCGCCATCGAGGCCGAGCGCCTCGGAAATGCGCAATCCGCAGCCGTAAAGCAAGGTCAGAACCGCAGCATTGCGCGCGGCGATCCACGGCAATTCGTTCAATTGTTCGCCCTTCTCGACGACACGCCGTGCATCCACCATGGTCAGCGGCTTGGGCAGGGATTTCGGCTGGCGCGGCGCCCGCATAGCGATCGAAGCAGCAGCGTTGGCCATGCCCTGCTTTTCGAGGAAGCGCAGAAATGAACGTATCCCGGCAAGCCCGCGGCCGAGTGTGCGCGCGCCGGCACCGTCATTGCGCCGTCGCGCAAGAAATGAACGCAAATCGGCGATCCGCAGTGTCGCTACGTCCTTGAGTGCCGGAGGCTCGCCGAGATGTCCTGTAAGAAACTGAAAAAACTGGCGCGTGTCGCGTTCATAGGCTTCCAATGTGTTCGCTGCCAGCCGCCGAGTATTCTTCAGCGATTTCAACCAGTTTTCGCGCGCGTCGATCAGATCCGGTCGAGCGGAAACAAGGAACTGTTCGGTTTGTGGCTGGACGCCCATGGCATCGCTCCTCGGCTAATATGCCGGGACGATGCCACACGACTTCTTACAGAGTCGTTTCGTTCTTGGATTTGCCTCGGCTTTGCTCTAATTCGGGCTGAATGAACAAGATGGAAGAAGCCCAATGGCGAAGTTGAACGATCCGGTGCAGTTGGCGGTGATCGGTGCGGCGCATGGCACACGCGGAGAGCTCAGGGTGAAAACCTTCACCGGCGATCCGATGGCGCTGGCGGATTACGGTCCGCTTTATGACGTGACCGGCAGGCCTTTCGAGGTGCTTGATATCCGTCCGGCGAAAACGGTCGTCGTCGTGCGCTTTCGCGGAGTGAACGATCGCAACATGGCCGAGGCCCTCAATGGCACGACTTTGTTCATAGATCGCTCGCAGCTGCCGCAGGATCTCGACGAGGACGAATACTACCATTCGGACCTGATCGGGCTCGAGGCGATCGACGCCGAAGGCAACAAGCATGGCAAGGTATCGGCGATGTTCGATTTCGGCGGCGGCGATTTGCTCGAGCTGACCATACCGGGAAAGCGCTCGATGCTGATCCCTTTCACGCTGCTCGCGGTGCCCCATGTGGATATCAAGGCCGGTCATATCATTATCGATCCCGCGGCCGCCGGGCTCATTCCCGACGAGAACGAAGATGAGGAACGCCGCCGGCAACTCGGCGGCGAGGATGGCGGGAAGAAGCAGCCATGACCGGGGCAGAAGGCGGTTTTCGCGCCACTGTGCTGACGCTTTATCCGGAAATGTTTCCGGGACCGCTTGGGGTTTCGCTTGCCGGAAAAGCCTTGCAGGATGGCGCATGGTCGCTGGAAACGGTGCAGATCCGCGATTTCACCACCGACAAGCACCGCATGGTCGATGACACGCCCGCAGGCGGCGGCGCGGGCATGGTCATGAAAGCGGATGTTCTCGCCCGTGCGATCGATCATGTATCAGGTGGGCACGTGGCGGATGGGCGTCCGAAACTTTACATGAGCCCGCGCGGCAAACCCTTGACCCAGGCCCGTGTACGAGAACTGGCCGCGGGGCCAGGCGCGATCATGCTCTGCGGACGTTTCGAAGGCGTGGACGAACGGCTGATCGAGGCCCGGGATTTCGAAGAAATCTCAATCGGAGATTACATACTTTCCGGCGGCGAGACTGCTGCAATCGTCATTCTCGATGCGATCGTCAGGCTTCTGCCGGGCGTGATGGGCAACGTCATGTCCGGCGAAACCGAGAGTTTCGAGACCGGCCTTCTTGAACATCCGCACTATACCAAGCCGCAGGAATGGGAAGGGCGGCGCATTCCCGATGTACTCCTCTCCGGCAATCACGGCGCTATCGATAAGTGGCGGCGTTCGGAGGCCGAACGGTTGACGAAGGAGCGTCGGCCGGATCTTTGGCAGGCGCATCGAGCTTTATTAAAGAAATAAGCGGACAAAAAGAATCGTCTGTGTACGTGACAAACCGGGTTTTATGGTGTATCAGCCCGCCAACTCGGGAAATACCCAAGTCCATTAACAATGGCCATTAATCAATGAATGGTGAATTCGCTCCTGCTTCGTCGGAGGCATAGAAATACGGCCAGGCTGCTGTGTTTCAAGTGTCGAGCGCTCTGACTGTTTGAAAAACAAAGGATGAAGACGATGACCGTCGATATTATTCGTCAGCTCGATCTCGAACAGAGAGCAAAAATCGAAGCCAAGCGCGTACTCCCGGATTTCCGCCCAGGCGACACTGTTCGTGTAAATGTCCGCGTGACGGAAGGTACCCGTACCCGCGTTCAGGCCTATGAAGGCGTTTGCATCGCCCGTAACGGCGCTGGCATCAACGAGAACTTCACGGTTCGCAAGATCTCCTATGGCGAAGGCGTCGAGCGCGTATTCCCGGTTATTTCTCCGCTGGTTGAAGGCGTCGATATCGTTCGTCGCGGTAAGGTACGTCGTGCCAAGCTTTACTATCTGCGTGGCCTCACCGGTAAGGCGGCCCGTATCGTCGAGAAGAAAGACAACCGCAAGAACAAGACAACCGTTCCTGCAACCGGTGCAGCCGAGACAGTCTCGGAAGCAACTGTTGCCAAGGCACCTGCCGCTGAATAAGCGCGGTCCTATCATTTTGAAAAAGGCGGTCTTCGGGCCGCCTTTTTTGTTTGACGCGCAAAATTCATCTGCCTGCGCGGGCGCAGAAGGAACAGAGATGCTTGCGGGGATTGACGCGCCAATGACAAGGTGAAATCTGTTTCCGACGCAAACACGTGACAGGGGTTTGAGATGAACTTGCGATCCGTTCTTTTGGCAGGGCTGATACTCGCCCTGACGCCGCTTTCTGCCTTGGCCGCGGAGCTGCCCGATCTTGGCGGCAGGAAAGTCGCGGTCGTCACGGAAAATGCCTATCCGCCCCTGCAATTCGTCGACCCGAAGACCGGCAAGGCTGTCGGCTGGGAATATGACGCGATGAACGAGATCGCCAAACGGCTCAACTTCAAAGTCGAATATCTCAATACCAGCTGGGATGCGATGATTCAGGCTGTTTCCGACAATCAGTACCAGATTGGCATGACCGGCATCACCATCAATGACGAGCGCAAGCAGAAGGTGGATTTCTCAGAACCCTATATGCGTTCGGAGCAGTTCATGCTGGTGCGCAGCGACGAGAGCCGCTTCACCGATCAGAAAAGCTTCGCCGATGCCAAGGATACGCTCGTCGGTGCGCAGCCCGGTACCAGCAATTTCTACGTCGCCGTATACAATGTGCTGGACGGCAACGAGCAGAACCCGCGCATCAAACTGTTCGAGACGTTCGGCGCGACCATCCAGGCGCTGAAGACCGGCGATGTCGATCTTGTGCTAACCGACAGCACGGCCGGCAAGGGCTATGTCGATGCCTCGGGCGGTACGTTGAAGCTGATCGGCGGGCCGCTCGGCGCCGAGGATTTCGGTTTCATCTTTCCGAAGGGGTCGGACCTCGTCGCACCGGTCAATGCAGCCATTGCTGCGCTGAAAGCTGATGGCACATTCGATGCGCTCAACAAGAGATGGTTCCTCGACTACAAGCTCGGGCAGTAATCCCGACAGTGCCCGATAACGCGAAGAGCAGGGGACCTTCGGAGGAGAATGATTTCCCGTGGTGGCTGCTTGTGACGGGAATGATTGCCGTTGCACTCGGCATCGCCATTCTCGTCAACCCGATCTACGGACAGGTCTTCACGACGGTCTCGCAAGGTATCTGGATTACGGTCTGGGTTTCGCTGCTGGCCTTCTTCCTCGCGTCGGCCTTCGGTCTTCTCCTCGCGGTGATGAGCCTTTCAGAACATGTCGTTGTCAGGCAGATCTCGCGGTTTTATGTCGAGATTGTTCGCGGCATCCCCTTGCTGGTGCTGCTGTTCTATATCGCCTTTGTCGGCGCGCCGGCGGCAGTCTGGCTGTGGAATTTCATGACGCAGCCGATGCAGGCGGCAGGGATTCTCGATCCATTGCAAGTTCGTGATTTCTCGCTGCTCTGGCGCGCGATCATCGCGTTGATGCTGGCCTATGCGGCCTTTCTCGCCGAGATTTTCCGGGCGGGCATCCAGGCCGTGGACAAGGGGCAGATCGAAGCTGCGAAAGCGTTGGGCCTCAAGCGGTTTCAACGGTTTCGGCTGATCGTCATGCCGCAGGCGATCCGCACCATCCTGCCGCCTTACGGCAATGATTTTATCTCGATGGTGAAGGATTCTTCGCTTGTCTCTGTGTTGGGCGTCGTCGACGTCACGCAGATGGGCAAGGTCTATGCCTCGGGCTCGTTCCGCTTCTTTGAAACGTACTCCGTCGTCGCCTATATATATCTCGTTCTGACAATCAGCCTGTCACTCGGGCTGCGCTGGCTGGAACGCCGTTTGAATCGCCGTTAATCCAGGAAACAGCGGCGCTTTGTCGCCGGATTATTACTTTTTTCGCTTGTTTCTTGACGTAAGTGGACCTCGAGTGCATATGTCCACGAAATAATCGGAAAGTCTGAGGAAACACCGCAATGGTTGCGCCACGCACACTCTATGACAAGATATGGGATGACCATTTGGTCGATAGTCAGGAGGACGGCACATGCCTTCTCTATATCGATCGCCATCTTGTCCATGAAGTGACCAGCCCGCAGGCTTTCGAAGGTCTTCGCCTCACTGGCCGCAAGGTTCGCCATCCGGAAAAGACACTCGCCGTCGTCGACCACAACATACCGACCTCGCCGGACCGGACGAAGCGTATCGAAAACAACGAGAGCCGTATCCAGGTCGAAGCCCTAGCCAAGAATGCGCTGGATTTCGGCGTCGAATACTATTCGGAGAAGGATATCCGTCAGGGCATCGTCCACATTATCGGGCCGGAGCAGGGTTTTACCCTGCCGGGCATGACGATCGTCTGTGGTGACAGCCACACCTCGACGCATGGCGCTTTCGGCGCTTTGGCGCATGGTATCGGCACATCGGAAGTCGAGCACGTTCTCGCGACGCAGACGCTGATCCAGTCGAAAGCCAAGAACATGCTGGTGCGTGTCGATGGCGTGCTGCCGGCCGGCGTGACCGCCAAGGACATCATCCTTGCCATCATCGGCGAGATCGGCACTGCGGGCGGTACCGGTTATGTCATCGAATATGCCGGCGAAGCCATTCGTGCGCTGTCGATGGAAGGCCGCATGACCATCTGCAATATGTCGATCGAAGGTGGCGCTCGCGCGGGCCTGATCGCACCGGACGAAACGACTTTCGCCTATGTCAAAGGCAAGCCGCGCGCGCCAAAGGGCGCAGCGTTCGACCAGGCACTCGAATACTGGAAAACGCTCCAGAGCGATGAGGGTGCGCATTTCGACAAGGTCGTCGTTCTGAACGCAGCCGATCTGCCGCCTATCGTTTCCTGGGGTTCTTCGCCGGAAGACGTGATTGCCGTCACCGGCGCCGTGCCGAACCCGGATGAGATTCCCGATGAGACCAAGCGCTCATCGAAGTGGCGCGCGCTCGACTATATGGGCCTGAAGCCCGGTACACCGATCACGGATATCAAGCTTGATCGTGTGTTCATCGGCTCTTGCACCAATGGCCGCATCGAAGATCTTCGTGCTGTCGCCAAGGTCGTCGAGGGCCGCACGGTTGCTGCAACCGTCGATGCGATGATCGTGCCGGGTTCAGGCTTGGTCAAGCAACAGGCGGAAGCCGAGGGGCTCGACAAGATTTTCAAGGCTGCTGGTTTTGACTGGCGCGAGCCAGGCTGCTCCATGTGCCTTGCAATGAACGATGATCGGCTGAAGCCCGGCGAACGCTGTGCCTCGACTTCGAACCGTAACTTCGAAGGCCGGCAGGGCTTCAAGGGCCGCACGCATCTTGTTTCGCCTGCGATGGCAGCCGCCGCGGCAATCGCCGGGCATTTTGTAGATATCAGAGAGTGGAAATAATTCTGCTGGCATCGCTGTCGAACCACGCACAGCAGCGATGCCATCCGTTTAAAACGAATCACCGCCCCCGATAGGCCGGGACGCCCTGATCCGGCAGCCATAGGCCTTCCGGTACGGGACCGGTCTGCCAGAACACATCGATCGGAATACCGCCGCGTGGATACCAATACCCACCGATGCGCAGCCACAACGGCTTGACCGCTTCGACAATACGCTTGCCGATCCCGACGGTGCAGTCTTCGTGGAAAGCCCCATGATTGCGGAAACTGCCGAGAAAGAGTTTCAGCGATTTGGACTCCACCAGTGTCTGGTCCGGCGCGTAGTCGATAACCAGATGGCCGAAATCCGGTTGGCCGGTAACCGGGCATAGCGAGGTGAATTCGGGGCAGGCGAAGCGTGCCAGGAAAAGCGTTCCGGCCTGCGGGTTCGGGACTGCATCGAGGATGGCCTCATCCGGATGCTGCGGGATTTGCACATCCTTGCCGAGCATCGTCGCCTGTTCTGCATAATTACTCATGCTGCTTTCCTTTCCATCTCGAACTCGCCCTGATACTCGCAGCCCTCGCCGCAAGTGTCCCTGTAGACGCCAACTTCGGCCAAACCGGGCAGGGACAGTGCAAAGTGCCGCCACAGCCACATCGCGATGTTTTCAAGCGTTGGTGTTTCAAGCCCTTCGATTTCGTTGAGATAGCGATGATCGAGTTTGCCGTGAGCGCTGTCGAAAGCGCTTTTGACAGCGCCAAGGTCGGAGATTAGGCCGGTCCTCGTATCGGGTTTTCCTTCCAGCGTCACGCGAACGCGAAAGCTGTGCCCGTGCAGACGCGTATTGATGTGTCCGTCGGGAAAGATGTGCGGCAAATGATGCGCCGCTTCAAACGTGAATTCGTTGAAGATTCTCATGGTTTTCCTCGTTCGCATTGGCGCAATACAGGCGCCCGCAAAAGCAATTCCAGCAAAAGTGTTCTACGGTTTTGCGTCCGGAATTGCTGTAAACAAAGGGCTTACCTCAAGGCAAACCCAGTATCTTGTGTGTCTGCGTGCTCAGCCGCCAAAGCGGATGGGCGAGGCAATAGGCCGCTGCAGATGCCACATGCGCGGCGGTTTGCGCCGGATCACCGATGACGTCAAGAGGCTGCAGATAGAAATGCTCGAAGGAGAGCTGCTCGAACCGCGAAGGATGCGTCTCGGCTTCCTTTTGCGGATAGACCAGTTTGAGCTCGTTGCCGCTGGTCTGAACGAGCGGCGCGGCCGCCTTGGGCGAGACGCAGATCCAGTCAATTTCCGCCGGCGCCGCGATGGTGCCATTAGTCTCGATACCTACTTCGAAACCGCGCGCGTGAAAGGCCTTGATCAATGGCGTGTCAAGCTGCAGCAGCGGCTCGCCGCCGGTGCAGATGACATAAGGCTTGCCGCCAGCATTTTGTGGCCAGGCTGCTGCCACGGCGTCAGCCAGAGCGGCTGCCGTTTTAAACTTGCCGCCGCCCGGACCATTCACGCCGATAAAATCCGTATCGCAGAACTTGCAGTTCGCCTCTTCGCGGTCGCGCTCGAGCCCGGACCACAGATTGCAGCCGGCAAAACGCATAAACACGGCGGCGCGGCCCGTATGATTGCCTTCGCCCTGCAAGGTCAGGTAGATTTCCTTGACGGCGTAGCTCATGCGAACTCCGCCTTGAACTTCTGCCACCCTTTCGCACGTAATTCGCAGGCCGGACAGCTGTTACAGCCATAGCCCCACTCATGCCGCTGCGAACGATCGCCGAGATAGCAAGTATGGGTGTGCTCGACGACCAGATCCAGCAAAGCTTCGCCGCCGAGATCTTGCGCCAGTTCAAAGGTCTCGGCCTTGTCGAGCCACATCAAGGGCGTTTCGATCGTTATGCGGCGGTCCAGCCCCAGCGACAGCGCTACTTGCTGGGCCTTCAATGTGTCATCGCGGCAATCGGGATACCCGGAGTAGTCGGTCTCGCACATGCCGCCTACGATTGTCCGCAGGCCGCGGCGGTAGGCCAGCGCAGCGGCGAGTGTGAAGAACAGCAGATTGCGGCCGGGCACAAACGTATTCGGCAAGCCGTTTTCCGCCATCTCGATGGCAATATCCTGAGTCATGGCTGTCGATCCAAGCTCGCCGATGATGCTTGCGTCCAGCATATGATCGTCGCCAAGCCGCGCGGTCCAATCCGGAAATTTGCCGGCGAGGGCGCTACGGAATCGCCCGCGCATCTCGAGCTCGATCCGGTGCCGCTGGCCATAGTCGAAACCAACCGTTTCAACGCGGTCGAAGCGCGATAGTGCCCAGGCGAGGCAAGTCGCCGAATCCTGCCCGCCGGAAAACAGGACCAGTGCGCCGTCGGAGCTGCGAGCCATTATTACTACCTCTCGATGAAGCGGCCCCCAATACAGGGCGCAGCTAACGGAGGCAAATCAAATCTTGACGTGAGGAGGCGCTATTCGCAGCCTGGATTGCCAAGAACCGGCGTTTCGTTGCGGTCGACACCATACATGTAACCGCGTCCTTGAATGACAAACGCGCTGTTGCAACCGCCGGTATTTGGCGCCGGGACGACACCTGCGACGAGCGGGTCGCTGACTGGGGAGATTACCGAGGGGCCTTTACCCCGTTTATAGACTGGCACCTGCCGCCGAATGGCCCGGCCCAGCTTGTCGGATTTCGCTGCAGCGGCACCCACAAAGATGATCTTCAGGCCTCCCGCCTCATGCAGGATCACATTGCCATATTCGTCGCCATAGCTATTGCCGGGATTGAAATCTTCTGCCGCCGCAATCTGCGAACTGATCGCGAGCGTAAGCGATACCAGTACTGAGCAGGCAAGATTCTTGTTCTGGAACATGGCCGACCTCGGATGCTCGAATTTCGTCAACCGAAGATTAACCTTTTATTAACAATTGTCATCCGCTCAAAACCTAATCAAATCGATTTTCATCCCCGGTGCAGGTTGACGTGCTGACCGCAATCAACCAATCCTCCGATGTATAAGAACACCCTGCCGAGGCAGCCATGAAGGGACAGATGCGACCATGACCAAGAAAAGCGCGGACGAGCACGCCATCGACATTTCCTTGCTGCATCTCAGCCATGCCCATGAGTTCGCGCCTCTCCTTGCCAGTTATGCCCAGGCCCTGAAGCGGGGCGCACCGCGCCGTCCGGACGATTATTACGCCGAGAACCTGTTGCGGGATCGCACGGCGGAAATCGCTGGCGCCCGGCTCGATGGGGTTCTCGTCGGCTTCGTCATTTTCTACGATCTGCCCGAACCCGTGTCCGGCATGCGCGCCGGCCAGGTCGATCATATCTATGTGCACCATGATCATCGCGGCAAAGGTATTGCCAAGGCACTGATCGACGTGCTCGCCGACAAGGCGGAAGAACGCGGCTGGACCAAGCTCTCGCTCAATGCGCCGCGCGTGCCGGAAGATGGCCGCAAGCTCTACGAACAGGTCGCTGCGCCCGCCGACTGGACCAGTTTCATCATCCGCTTCGGCAATCAGTAACCCGGGGCAACCCGGGATTGTTACGCACGATGAATATCCTGCAAACGACCCGTCCCGTCGCGTTCGACTATCGTATAAATGCTCGTCTTGAGTCTCGTTGTTCGAGACTCAGGCAATTTATTTTTGCAGGGCACGCGTGCCAGATTTGACCGCTGAAACAGGCGTTTTTACCGCTTTAAACGATTGAATTTTAAGCAAAAACCTTATTGACTTGCTATTCAAGCCAATTCGCCGCATGAGGGTGCGGAATGGGGCTTTGACGCAGTGCAAAAACCGGATTAAAACCCCTCTAAATTGCCTTTATCCAGCCTTTCGGCCCTGCCCGTCTAACCAGATGTGGCGCTACCCTCGGGGACGCTATGAGCAAGACAAATCTTAGAGCGAGATCGGGTCATATTGACGACGTTCTGTTTCTCGGATGGCGAGACAATCCACTAGGAAGGTGGCGAGGGCGATGTGCTTCCATCGTCCGATGCCGCCTGACAACGTGGTTGGCCGCCAGCCGGAAACCCGAAGGGCCGGGCGAATTTGGTCCAAATCCTTCGGACTTCGGCCTCGTCCGATGGAAAAACATCGGCCTCGCCAAACCCCTCGACCTTGAACCAAATTCCATCCGGCAGAACGCATCAATATGACCCAATCTCGCTCTACAGCCAATCGGCCGCTGTCGCCGCATTTGCAAATCTACAAACCAATTCCAACCATGGTCATGTCGATCGTCCACCGCATCACCGGCTCGGCGCTTTATGTCGGCACGCTGCTGGTCGCCTGGTGGCTGATCGCAACGGCGACAAGCGAGCGGCAGTTCGACATCGTCAACATGGTCTATGGTTCATGGATCGGCCTTCTGGTTCTGCTCGGTTACACCTGGGCGCTTATTCATCACATGATCGGCGGCATACGCCACCTGATCTGGGATACCGGCCGCGGCCTCGAGAAGGACACGACCACGAAGATGGCCTGGGGTTCGCTCGTTCTTTCCGTCGCATTGACGATCCTGGTCTGGATCGCCGCATTTACGATAGCTTGAGGAGGCGGATATGAGCGATATGCGCACGCCGCTTAAGAAGGTTCGCGGACTTGGTTCTGCAAAAGAAGGCACGGAACATTTCTGGCGTCAGCGCCTGACTGCGATGTCGAATATTCCGCTGATCCTGTTCTTCATCGGGCTGATTCTGTCCCTGCATGGCGCAGGCTATGTCGAGACAAGGGCCGCCCTGTCCCATCCGCTGACTGCCCTTGTGCTGTTGATGGTGATCATCTCCGGTCTCTATCACATGCGTCTCGGCATGCAGGTCATCATTGAAGATTATGTACACGGTGAAGGTGCGAAGGTCGTGCTTTTGATGCTCAATACCTTCTTCGCTCTTGGCGTCGGTATCGTGTGCATCTTTGCGATCCTCAAGCTGAGCTTTGGAGTTTAAACTCTACTATGGCACCAACAGATAAAGCCTATAAGTTCGTCGACCACAAGTTCGATGTGGTCGTCGTCGGCGCGGGTGGCGCGGGCCTGCGCGCCACGCTCGGCATGGCGGAGCAGGGCCTGAAGACAGCCTGCATTACCAAGGTTTTCCCCACCCGCTCACATACGGTTGCAGCGCAGGGCGGCATCGCTGCCTCGCTTAGCAATATGGGTGCCGATTCCTGGCAGTGGCACATGTATGACACCGTCAAGGGTTCGGACTGGCTTGGCGATACGGACGCCATGGAATATCTGGTGCGGGAAGCGCCGGCCGCCGTCTACGAGCTCGAACACTACGGCGTGCCGTTCTCGCGCACCGAAGAGGGCAAGATCTACCAGCGCCCCTTCGGCGGCCACATGATGAATTATGGCGATGGTCCGCCGGTGCAGCGCACCTGCGCGGCGGCCGATCGCACAGGCCACGCCATCCTGCACACGCTCTATGGTCAGAGCCTGCGCCACAATGCGCAGTTCTTCATCGAGTATTTCGCGCTCGATCTCATCCAGGATGAAGAGGGCACTATCACCGGCGTTGTCGCCTGGAACCTCGACGATGGCACGATCCACCGCTTTGCCGCCAAGATGGTGGTTATGGCAACGGGCGGCTATGGCCGCTCATACTTCTCCGCAACGTCGGCGCATACCTGCACCGGCGATGGCGGCGGCATGGTTGCGCGCACGGGTTTGCCCTTGCAGGACATGGAATTCGTCCAGTTCCACCCGACTGGTATTTATGGCGCCGGCTGTCTGATCACGGAAGGTGCGCGCGGCGAGGGCGGTTACCTCGTCAATTCTGAAGGCGAGCGTTTCATGGAGCGCTATGCACCCTCCGCCAAGGATCTGGCGTCGCGCGACGTGGTTTCACGCTGCATGACGCTGGAGATCCGCGAAGGGCGCGGCGTCGGCAAGAACAAGGATCACATCTTCCTGCATCTTGATCACCTCGATCCGGCCGTCCTGCACGAGCGGCTGCCAGGCATTTCGGAATCGGCGAAGATTTTTGCCGGCGTCGATCTCACCAAGGAGCCGATCCCGGTCATTCCGACGGTTCACTACAATATGGGGGGCATCCCGACCAATTATTGGGGTGAAGCGCTCAATCCGACCAAGGAAGATCCGGACCGGATCCAGCCCGGTCTGATGGCTGTGGGCGAGGCGGGTTGCGCCTCGGTGCATGGCGCCAATCGTCTCGGCTCCAATTCGCTGATCGACCTTGTGGTGTTCGGTCGTGCCGCTGCGATCCGCGCCGGACAGGTAATCGACCGTAACGCCAAGATCCCGGACATCAATGAGGCTTCGGTCACGAAGATCATGGATCGCTTCGACCGCCTGCGTCATGCCAATGGCGGAATTCCGACCGCTGCGTTGCGCGAAAAGATGCAAAAGACCATGCAGGAAGATGCGGCAGTGTTCCGCACTTCGGAATCGCTGAAGTCGGGCGTGAACCGCATGGAGCAGATCTGGAACGAGCTACCGGATGTGAAAGTTACGGATCGTTCGATGATCTGGAATTCCGATCTGGTGGAAACGCTCGAACTCGAAAACCTCATGGCCAATGCCATCACCACAGTCGTTGCCGCCGAGGCGCGCAAGGAAAGCCGCGGCGCCCATGCGCACGAGGATTTCCCCAACCGCGATGATGTCAACTGGCGCAAGCACAGCCTTGCCTGGCTGGCGCCGGATGGAAAGGTCACGCTGGGTTATCGTCCTGTTCACCTCGAGCCGCTGCTCAAGGAAGAGGATGGCGGCATCAGCCTCGCCAAGATCGCGCCGAAAGCGCGTGTGTACTAAAAGCAATCCCGGGAAAAGTGGGTACCGGTTTTCCGTCAGGGGTTGCGACAGAACAAATAGAGAGACCAGGATATTATGGTTGAACTTGCACTTCCCAAGAACTCGCAGATGCGTCCCGGCAAGACATGGGATCGTCCGCAGGGCGCAAACAATCTGCGCGAGTACCGGATTTACCGCTGGTCGCCGGACGATGGCGAAAATCCGCGTATCGATACCTATTATGTCGATCTGGATGACTGCGGGCCCATGGTGCTCGATGGTCTGTTGTGGATCAAGAACAAGATCGATCCGACACTGACATTGCGCCGGTCGTGCCGTGAGGGCATTTGCGGCTCCTGCGCCATGAACATCGATGGCACCAATACGCTCGCCTGCACCAAGGGCATGGACGAGATCAAGGGCGCTGTGAAGATCTATCCGCTGCCGCATCTGCCCGTCGTCAAGGATCTGGTGCCGGACCTCTCCAATTTCTACGCGCAGCATCGTTCGATCGAGCCGTGGCTGAAGACGGTCTCACCTGAGCCGGCCAAGGAATGGCTGCAGAGTCACGAGGACCGCGCCAAGCTCGATGGCCTTTACGAGTGCATCCTGTGCGCCTGCTGCTCGACCTCATGCCCAAGCTACTGGTGGAATGGTGATCGCTATCTCGGCCCGGCTGTTCTGCTCCAAGCCTATCGCTGGCTGATCGATAGCCGTGACGAAGCAACGGGCGAGCGTCTGGACAATCTGGAAGACCCTTTCCGGCTCTATCGCTGCCACACGATCATGAACTGCGCGCAGGCTTGCCCGAAGGGTCTTAACCCTGCCAAGGCAATTGCCGAAATCAAGAAGATGATGGTGGAGCGCCGGGTTTGATTTTAACGTAGGAGCTTATATTTTGCGCTATTTTGATAGAGTTTTTGGCAAGGTCAGTATTTTCTCATCAATCATGATTTTCACAGTTGTAGCGGGCCCTTCGCAAGCATCGGCAGGCCCCTCAGAGAATATCCTGAGTCAGATACAACGGAGTATTGAATCTAACTGGGCGCGTCCTGTGGATTTAGACGCGTCTCCAGATTTCACCGTGACGGTCAAATTTCATCTTGATCGAAAGGGCGAAATCGAAGGGCAACTGAACATATCTGCCAGTGGGGCTCCGCCCGCGATGCAGAGAGCGGCAATTGCCAGCGTTCGCCGTTCCGTACTCCGTGCTGCACCGTATAAACTTCCTCCGGAAAAATATGAAAATTGGAAAGATGTCGAGGTGGTCTTCCATCTTGGAACTGAGAACCAATAGAATGGGTTTTGCAGGCGAGCTTTGAGGTTGGAGAGTTCGGTCCATTTGCCTGAAGCACCCTGCTCTCTGTCGCCTGTGCATGATTATGCGCACCAGCCTCGACGAAGCAACGGGCGAGCGTCTGGACAATCTGGAAGATCCGTTCCGGCTCTATCGCTGCCATACGATCATGAACTGCGCGCAGGCTTGCCCGAAAGGTCTTAATCCCGCCAAAGCAATCGCCGAGATCAAGAAGATGATGGTGGAGCGGCGGGTTTGACGCCGCGGTCGCCGAAGGAAGCTAGGCAGAATTCGGCCAGAAAACCCACAGCAACGCGATAGCCGCCAGCGTCCAGACCAGCACCACAAAGATCAGCCCCTCCTTGCTCGCCGGTCTGGCGCGGCGCGTGGCCTCGTCCCGGAGTTCCTGCATGAGATCGTCAGGCACAAGTTTGACCGCCAGCATGATGCCAAGCGGTACTATGATGAGATCGTCCAGGTAGCCGATGATCGGAATGAAGTCCGGTATAAGATCGATAGGACTCAGAGCATAGGCGGCAACGGCCCCGGCGACTGCTTTCGCATACCACGGAACACGCGGATCACGCGCGGCGAGCCAGAGCGCAACGACATCGCGTTTGATAGTCCGCGCCCACTGTTTGAGCGATGCAATCATAAGTTAAGTGATCCGGCCTATCGCCATACACAATAACGGGCGCCAGAGCGCCCGCAGATCATTCGGTTGGCTGCCTGACAATCAAGCCAGCCTGGCATCCAGAGTAAGTTCGATCGCGCCGAGCGCCTTTGACACGGGGCAGTTGGCCTTGGCTTTGTTGGCAAGCTCACTGAAAGTCGCAGCGTCGATACCCGGAACATTGCCGACCAGCGTCAGTGCGCTTTTGGTGATCGCGCCCTTGGCCGGGTCAAGCGTCACGACCGCCTTTGCCTCGAGCTTTTCCGCCGGGGTGCCGTTCTCCGCAAGGAAGTGTGAAAGCTGCATGGCAAAACAACCCGCGTGGGCTGCGCCTAGCAGTTCCTCAGGATTGGTACCGGAAGTGCCGCTTGCGTCCTCGAAACGGGCCTTGAAATTGTAGGGAAGACCTTTCAACGCGCCGCTTTGGGTGTCGAGCGTACCTTGGCCATCTTTCAGCGCGCCTTTCCAGATTGCTGTTGCTTGTCTGTCCATTTCTATCTCCCTCGTTGAAGTTATTGCAAGACGTGTGGTGCGCCGTGATCAGGCTTGGCGATAACGGTTCCGTGCTAGCATAGTTCCGTATCATATCCATGGCACCGTATTATTCCATCGCCTAATTTACGGATCGATTTCCCTCCCTCTAAACTGGAGTTTTTCATAGGGGGATTTTAATCATGCATATTATTCTGGCAGTTCTCGGGCTCCTCGGCGGCGGCCTCTTCTGGTGGTACAGGTTGAAGATACTGAATGAAGCGGCGGGTGATGTCCTAGACGGCGCCGGGCGCCTGCGCGGATATTTCCGACGCAGGAAAATACGCTTGCAGGCAGAGCATTCGCCGCTGACTGCGATTGAGGACCCGGTTCTTGCCGCAGCGACATTGATCTTTGCGATCATCGCCGAAGATACTCTGATTACGGATGGTCATTTCGATGCCGTAAGGAGTGTGGTCCTTCATATCAGCAGTCCCAAAAAGGCGGACGAGGCGATGATCTATGCGAAATGGGCTTTCAGCCAGGTCGGCGATACCGCAACTGTCATCGAAAAAACCTCCCCGTTTCTGCGCCAGCAGCTTAACGAACTGGAAAAGTGCGAATTGATTGATATGGTAGGGGCGGCCGCTGCTGCCGTCCCTGTCTCCCATCATTACGGCCAGCGTGTCAGAAAGCTAAAGCAGAGGCTTGGCCTCCAAGTCGACTGATCAACCAAGATCAAACAGGAAAATCCCGTGAAACTGAAGAAACTCGGCAGGACCGATATCGTCGTCACTGAAATTTGCCTCGGCACCATGACCTGGGGCGTACAGAACACCGAAGCCGATGCACACAGCCAGATCGACTATGCGCTGGATGCGGGTATCAATTTCATGGATACGGCGGAAGTCTATGCAATTCCGTCGAGCGCGGACACCTACGGCAAAACCGAAAGTTATATCGGCACGTGGTTCAAGAAAACCGGCAAGCGCGACAAGTTCGTATTGGCGTCGAAGATTTCCGGCGGCGGCAATAGCTGGATCCGCAATGGAACTCCACCTGATCGCCAGACCGTGCGTGAGGCGGTGGAAGGCAGTCTGAAGCGTCTGCAGACCGACTATATCGATCTCTATCAGGTCCACTATGCCGCCCGCGGTCATTATCATTTCGGTACCGCATGGCAGTATGCGCCGCAGAACCAGGACAAGTCGCAGGTCGTCGCCCAGATCGAAGAGGCTCTGCAAGGGCTTGGCGATATGGTCAAGGAAGGCAAGATCCGTCACATCGGCCTTTCCAACGAAACGGCCTGGGGCATCGGTCAATGGCTCAAGCTTTCCGAGCGTCACGATCTGCCCCGCGTTGCTTCGGTGCAGAACGAATACAGCCTTATCCAGCGCGTTTTCGATCTCGATCTTGCCGAACTCAGCCATCATGAGGATGTCGGCCTTCTCGCCTATTCGTCGCTGGCTTCCGGTGTACTGACCGGCAAATATCTCGACGGGAAAACGCCGGCGGGCACACGTGGCTCGATTCAGCCGGGCGGTCTGTGGCGCAACAATGAACACTCCGCGCCTGCGGTTCGCGCTTATATTGAACTCGCCCGCAAGCACAATCTCGATGTGGCGCAGATGGCGATCGCTTTCGCGCTGACGCGGCCGTTCATGACCTCGGTTATCATCGGTGCAACATCAATGGAGCAGTTGAAGACCGATATATGGGCAAGCCAGATCACGCTGCCACCGGAACTCCTCAAGGAGATAAACGCGATCTACCGCAAATATCCACGCCCGCTCTAGATCGGCTGGCCCTGCAGCAGTTTCGGCGCTGTCGTCGATAGTCCCGCGGCCTGGCGGATGAAGAATCCCTTGAGCCGCGGCATCCGTTCGACAAGGCCGAGACCGAAATCGCGCAGCGCCCGGACCGGTACGTTGTCGTTGGAAAACAGCCGGTTCAAAACGTCCGTTGTGACGCCCATCTGCACCGTGTCGAAGCGGCGCCAGGTCTGGTAGCGCTCGAGCACCGCTACCGAACCGATGTCGAGCCCGAGCCGATCGGCATCGACGATGGTTTCCGCCAACGCTGCCGCATCTTTGAAGCCGAGATTGAGACCTTGCCCGGCGATCGGGTGGATGCCGTGCGCTGCATCGCCCACCAGCGCGAAGCGCGGCTTGACGAAATCCCGAGCAAGCGTAAGACCGAGCGGAAAGGCTTTACGCGCGCCTTCCACGTGTACTTCACCGAGTTTCAGGCCAAAGCGTTGTTCGAGTTCGGCTTCAAAAACGAAATCATCCTCGTTGATCAGGCGCTCTGCATCTGCGGTCCGTTCTGTCCAGACCAGCGATGAACGGTTTCCTTTGAGCGGCAGCACCGCAAAGGGGCCTGCCGGCAAGAAGTGTTCCTCGGCCCGGCCATGATGCGGGCGCTCATGGGTGACGGTGCAAACGATGCCTGACTGGCCGTATTCCCAGTTCACGACCTTGATGCCGGCCATCTCGCGCAGGCGGGATTTGACGCCGTCGGCCGCGATCAGCAGCCGGGTGCGCAAGCTCTTGTTATCTGAATAACGGACCGTCAGATGTGCCTCGCCATGTTCGAAACCGTTCACCGGCGCGCCTTCGATGAAGGTTACGCCAAGTTCTTCCGCCTTCTTGCGCAACGATGCGTTGAGGACGCGGTTCTCGACCATATGCGCGAACGGCTCGCCCGGCTCGACTTCGCCGTTGAAGGTCAAGAACACCGGCCGTACGGGATCGGACGTGCGCGAATCGGTGACGATCATCTCGGTAATGGGTTGCGCTTCGGGAAGGATCGCCTCCCAGCATCCGAGGCGGTCCAGCATGCGGCTTGCGGCGGCGGCGATAGCCGACGCGCGCGTATCGTTACGCCAGACGCCGGCGGGCGCGGCGTCGATAACCGTGACGGCAAGGTGCGGCGCCGATGATTTCAGCGCGACCGCTGTCGCAAGGCCGACATAGCCTGCGCCGGCGATGGTGATGTCTTGCGGGGAGCTTCGTTCAACCATGATTTGCCTCCGGGTTGCAATTGTGCGGCGCTTGACTTGTGCTGCTGTTCCTGTTGCAAGCGTTGGACGCGCGAACGGGAGACTTCGATCATGTCTGACGCCATGAATGAGCTTTTGTCCATACTCGACCTTGAGATGCTTGAACACAACCTGTTTCGAGGTCGCAGCCCGCAGTCCGGCTGGCAACGCGTCTTCGGCGGCCAGGTCATCGGCCAGGCATTGGTCGCAGCACAGCGCACCGTCGATCCTCTGCGTCATGTGCATTCGCTGCACGGCTATTTCATGCGCGCCGGCGATCCGAAAGTGCCGATCATCTACGAGGTCGATCGTATTCGCGACGGTTCGAGCTTCACCACGCGGCGCGTTGTCGGTATCCAGCACGGCCACGCGATCTTTTCGCTGGAAGCCTCCTTCCAGATCGAGGAGGAGGGGCTTGAACATCAAAAGCCCAAACCGCTCGACGTCACCGAACCGGAAAATCTCATCAGCGACCGCGACCTGAAAGAGCAATATCTGCAGAATGCGCCTGCCGCTATCCGCAAGTACTGGGAGCAGGACCGGCCCATCGAGATGAAGCCTCTGTCGCTCGCCCATTATTTCTCGCGCGAGAAGCTGCCGCCCGAGCAGAACGTGTGGATCAAGACCACAGGTCCTGTGCCGGATGATCGCGCCGTGCAGGCGGCGGTGCTGGCCTACCTGTCGGACATGACGCTGCTCGATACCTCGCTCTATGCGCATGGGAGATCGATTTTCGATCGCGACCTGCAGGTCGCCAGTCTCGACCACGCCATGTGGTTTCATCGTCCCTGCCGTTTCGACGATTGGCTGCTTTATACGGCAGACAGCCCCAGTACATCCGGAGCGCGTGGCTTTAATCGTGGTGCAATCTATAGCCGTGATGGCATATTGATTGCCTCGACAGCACAGGAAGGCCTAATTCGTGTGCATTCCGAGGCGTGACGTTTTTAAAGACCATTGAGTTTGCCTAAATTTTAGGCATGTTGCTTAGAGTCACGCAGGCATGCTGCCAATTGTTAAAAATATACATTTATAATCAATAACTTGGCGTTATATTTCGAGTCTGGCATGGAACTTGAATACTCCTTAGCAGTCACCGATTGCCGCAAGCGGCTTTAGGCGATGGGTTCAACGCGGATGTGAAGCCTTTCGAGTAATTCCACCTGAAAGGCGCCGCGCTAGCGCAGGGGTATATTCAATGAAAATTGTGATGGCCATCATCAAGCCGTTCAAGCTGGACGAAGTGCGCGAAGCACTCACCGCTGTCGGCATCCAGGGCCTGACCGTCACCGAGGTGAAAGGTTATGGCCGCCAGAAAGGGCACACCGAGATTTATCGCGGGGCGGAATATGCCGTCAGCTTCCTTCCGAAGCTGAAGGTGGAAGTCGCGGTCGCATCCGAGCTCGTCGACACTGCCGTTGAAGCCATCACCACGGCTGCCAAGACCGGTCAGATCGGTGACGGAAAGATATTCGTTCTCAGCATCGAGCAGGCCGTCCGTATCCGCACGGGCGAGACCGACACCGACGCGCTGTGATTTATTTGGGGTTCAAGGAGACAATAATGAAAATTCCAACCAGTCTGACATCTGCGGCGCGCAGCACCCTTCTCGGGTCGCTCGCACTGGTCGCTATCGGTACGCTGGCCGCATTCGCTCAGGAGGCCGCGCCAGCAGCTCCCGCCGCCGCAGCGCCAGCCTTCACAGTCGACAAGGGCGACACCACCTGGATGATGATCTCGACAGTGCTTGTGCTGTTGATGACCATCCCCGGCCTCGCGCTTTTCTATGGCGGTCTTGTCCGCTCGAAGAACATGCTTTCGGTTCTCATGCAGGTCTTCACCATCACCGCTGTGGTGATGCTGATCTGGGTGTTCTACGGCTATAGCCTGGCGTTCACACCCGGCAATTCGTTTGTCGGTGGCCTGTCGAAGGCATTCTTGCAAGGCGTCGACGTGACGACGATGTCCGAAACCTTCACGAAGGGCGTCGCCATCCCCGAGCTGGTCTATGTCGTCTTCCAGATGACCTTTGCCTGCATCACGCCGGCGCTTATCGTCGGTGCGTTCGCTGAACGCGTGAAGTTCTCGGCGGTCATCCTGTTCGTTATTCTCTGGGTCACCTTCGTTTACTTCCCGATCGCTCACATGGTCTGGTTCTGGGGTGGTCCAAGTGCCTATTCCGACCCGTCGGGCCTGATCTTCGGCTTTGGCGCAATCGACTTCGCCGGTGGTACCGTCGTTCATATCAATGCCGGCATTGCAGGTCTCGTCGGCGCTCTGATGATCGGCAAGCGTACCGGCTACAAGAAAGACATCATGGCACCGCACTCCATGACGATGACCATGATCGGTGCGTCATTGCTGTGGGTTGGCTGGTTCGGCTTCAATGCCGGTTCCAATCTCGAAGCCAATGCCTATGCGGGCCTTGCCATGATCAACACCTTCGTCGCGACAGCTGCTGCGGCGGTGATGTGGATCATCCTCGAATCCTTCCTGCGTGGTAAGGCTTCGATGCTCGGTGCCGTATCGGGCGCCGTTGCCGGCCTGGTTGCCGTTACCCCGGCTGCCGGTTTTGTCGGTCCGATGGGAGCCATCGTGCTCGGCGCGGTCGTCACCGTCGTCTGCTACTTCTTCGTCGCAGTGGTGAAGAACACGTTCGACTATGATGACAGCCTCGATGTCTTCGGCATCCATTGCGTCGGTGGTATCATCGGTGCTCTTGGTACCGGCATCCTCGTCAATCCTGCACTGGGTGGTGCCGGCATCGTTGATTATTCGACTGCCGACTTCGCCGCCAGCTACGCAGGTACGGCGACTCAGCTCTGGGCGCAGTTCAAGGGTGTCGCCGTGACACTGCTCTGGTCCGGTATCGGTAGCGCGATCCTTTACAAGATCGTCGATCTGATCGTCGGCCTGCGCGCATCGCCTGAATCAGAGCGTGAAGGCCTCGACCTCACCTCGCACGGCGAAGCTGCCTATCACAGCTGATAGAACTATCTCGAAAAGAACCAGAAGGGCCCGGTTCACCGGGCCCTTTGTGTTTAAACGCCTCCTGGCGCTGCCTTAACTTGCGAGCGCTTTTTCGGGCTGATAACGATCGGCAGCGTGGACCTGCGCGTAATTCGGAATCATTGACTGTCGAGCCGCGTCGAAAACCTTCCATTGATCGGCATCCGGAAGCGGCGGAATAGTCACGGACTCGCGACGATCGAAGCCCACTAGTGCTGCGTCGACCAGTTCGTCTACTTCCATCACGGCCGGAAGTGTATTCACATCCCGACCTGAACGCTCCCAGATCTCTGTTCGCGTCGCCGAGGGCAGTACTACCTGGACATACACTCCCTTTGGGCCAAGTTCGAGCTGGAGTCCCTGGCTGAGGAACAGCACAAATGCTTTTGTCGCTCCGTAGACGGTTAGACCAAATTCAGGAGCCAATCCAACAACCGAGGCGATATTGATGATCGACCCTTCCCCAGCCTTGACGAAACGGGGTGTAACAGCGCTGACCAGCCGTGTCAGCGCAGTCGTGTTGAGACTGATGAGCTTGGCCACGTCGTCCGGCGTTTGATCGGCGAAGCCGCCGGCCGCGCTGGCGCCGGCATTGTTGATCAGTATGCCAATGCGCGCATCGTCACGCACCCGCGACTCCACCCCGGCGAGCTCGACCTCATCGGTGAGATCGGCTTGAAGGATATCGACATTGGCTCCGGTTTCACGGCGCAGCCGCTCGCTGAGCGCTTCCAGTCGAGCCAGGTCTCGAGCAACCAATACAAGGTCATGTCCTCGCTTGGCAAAACGGTCGGCATAAACAGCACCGATGCCAGTGGAGGCTCCGGTAATAAGGACGGTGGATTTGGCTTTCATTGCTTTTTCCTTGAGTTGGGATTATTAATCATGATCGTCATCATGTTTAGTGTATTCATGATCGCTGTAATGATTAAAGTCAAGTGAGAAATCGAGGACGGAATGAAAGTCAGTCGGGAGCAAGTCGCGGAAAACCGGCAAAGGATCCTGGAGGCAGCTGGCAGGCTTTTCAGGGCCAAAGGGTTCGAGGCGGTGACAGTGGCGGATGTCATGAAGGCGGCGTCTCTCACCCACGGCGCTTTTTATGGGCATTTCAGTTCGAAAGATGACCTGATCGTTCAAACCCTGGCCCACATCGTTTCAGCCGGGATACCGGAGGACCTCGATCTGACGCGGTACGCGACGACGTACCTCTCGGAAAGTCACCGGGATGATATCGCCGGCGGATGTCCAACGGCGGGGCTGGCCGGCCAAACCATCCATCAATCGCCAGAGGCCCGCGCAGCGATGACGGCAGGCTTGCGAGAGCACATCGAGCGCCTGAGCCGCTCGGCTCCTGGAGCAACCGCAGAAAACAAACGCCGGGCCGCCATTGGGAGCTGGGCGGCGATGGTGGGTGCAGTTATCTTGGCCCGGATGAGCGATGACCCGCATTTGTCTGATGAACTGCTGGCGCAGACGCGTGAGTGGATTAGCCCGAAGTGAAGCCGCGTATCACAGCTGATAGAACAATCTTGAAAAGAAGCAGAAGGGCCCGGTTTTCCGGGCCCTTTTTGTTCGGACATGGCTCACCAGCGGCAACCTTGTGCCAACAGCGACGCCTGCGATTTGCGGGAACCCTCAGCTCCCGAACAATGCAAGCATTCCTTTATGGATAGTGAGTATTGTTTCGCCGGAGAGGTAACATGACGCTAACCGCTGAAGAACAAGACAAACTTGCGTTTCAAATTTGTTCCGAGCTGTCACCAACGCTTCGAAAACCGCTAAGGAAGGCCTTGGTTGGATTGCTGGCAATTCGGCAAAAGCCACTGCCTTGGTACCATAAAACGGCAAAGGCACTTCTCATTGTTGTGAAGAGTAGAACAGCTCGAAAAGTTTGGAAGATATACGATCGCCACATCGCTCGCACACCCGGGCTCATGGCGGGTGTCAGTTATGGCGACAGGTATGTCATATCTTTGTTCGACATTGTGGGGGCAGTCAGCTGGATCCTATTTTCTTCTGGAGCCGAATTCGCTGAGTATCTCGCCAAGCGACTGTTAGACGTAGATCAAGAAGCACATCCCTGACGATCACGAAGTCACCGTAGCCGCTACAACATTTCAATTTCGTTTTCGGTAAATACCTCGACTGCCCTTTCCATGGTTAATGGCCCCTTAACCATCCGCACCGTAACGTCAGAATCAACTCTTGGATTGGCGGCTGCTCGCAGCTGCTCTGTATGCGTTCACGCGGGGCCGGATTTCATGCGTCAGGGATACCCTTCCTCCTATGCCATTGATGATCAGCGAACCGGGTTATCCACCCTGTTCCGCAGGCAGATTCATATCCTGTGGGGGCTGGGGCTTATCGGTTTGGTGGCCTTTGCTATCGGCAGCCTCGCTACGTGGAACGTGCTTGATCCAAGCTTCAGTCATGCGACGTCGAATCCGACCCGCAATGCACTCGGTTATCCCGGTGCGGTCTTCGCCGATCTCGGCATGCAGTTTTTTGGTCTTTCCATGGTCGTGGCACTGATGCCGGCGCTTTTCTGGGGCGGGCTCTTTCTCACTGGGCGCGGCGTGGATCGTATGATGCGCCGAAGTGTTGCCTGGCTTTGCGCCTCGCTTCTGGCTGCGGCGATCGCCGGATGCTTCGCTATCCCTGAAAGCTGGCCCATGCCCATCGGTCTTGGCGGTGTCTTTGGTGATATGGTCCTCAAAATACCTGGCATCTTTATCGGCACTTTCCCCCGTGGTGGTCTTGCCATGATCATGGTTGCCATTCTTGCCATCCCGACCCTTTGGATATTTGGCTTTGCCAGTGGCATCACCTATCGCGACAGCGAACCGGTGGTCACCAAGAAGTCCACTCGACACGTGGCCGAAGACGATGATTATGACGACGAGGATGATGATGATCGCGAAGGTGGCGGCCTGCTCGCTCTCGGCGCCTTGACCCATTGGTTCCTGAGCACGAAAGCCCTGTTCCGCCGGGTTTCAGGTCGTAGCGCCGGGCTCTACAACAGTGCACGCAGTATCGGCACGCGTCATGACGGCGATTTCCCTGACATTGCGGTTTCGCGTCAGAAAAACGGACAGACCGGTGGACGGCGCGAGCCCGGCTTCTACGACGAAACACCACAAATCGAGGCGCCTGCTATCGATATCGGCAATGATGAGTTCGACGGCCGCTTCGATCCGGTTGCCTTCAGCGATGAAGAGGACGTCGACGATTGGGCGCTGCAATCAGCCCCGGCAAGACCGACGGCAATTCCGAACAGGCCAGTTGCTGCACGCATTGATACACCGGCGCCTGCGCCGCGGGCCGGCGCGCGCGTTCAGCGCGAGGCACAGGCATCGTTGATTGCATCTGACGAGTACGAGATGCCGTCGCTGCATTTCCTGAGCGAACCGAAGAACGTCGTGCGCAATCCGGGCCTTTCCAAAGAGGCTTTGGAGCAGAACGCGCGGCTATTGGAAGGCGTGCTTGAGGATTTCGGGGTGCGCGGTGAAATCATCCATGTACGTCCGGGTCCGGTGGTGACGCTCTACGAACTCGAACCGGCGCCGGGTATCAAATCGTCGCGGGTCATCACCCTCGCAGACGATATCGCCCGCTCCATGAGCGCGATCGCCGCGCGCGTCGCTGTGGTGCCCGGCCGTAATGCGATCGGTATCGAGCTCCCCAACCAGACCCGCGAGATGGTCTATCTGCGTGAACTTTTGGCAAGCCGTGACTTTGAACAGACAAAGACCAAGTTGGCGCTCGCGCTCGGCAAGACCATTAACGGCGAGGCGGTTATCGCCGACCTTGCGAAAATGCCCCACCTCTTGGTCGCCGGAACGACGGGCTCGGGTAAATCCGTTGCGATCAATACGATGATCCTCTCCTTGCTCTACCGGATGACGCCGGAGCAGTGCCGCCTGATCATGATCGACCCGAAGATGCTGGAGCTGTCGATCTACGACGGCATTCCGCATCTGTTGACGCCTGTCGTCACCGATCCCAAAAAGGCCGTCGTCGCGCTGAAGTGGACGGTCAAGGAGATGGAAGACCGCTACCGCAAGATGTCGAAGGTCGGCGTCCGCAATATTGACGGCTTCAATCAGCGGGTCGAGCAGGCCCACAAGAAGGGTGAACGTATTGCCCGAACGGTACAGACTGGCTTTGATCGCGCGACGGGCGAAGCCGTCTACGAGACCGAAGAGCTCGACCTGAAGCCGATGCCCTATATCGTCGTCATCATCGACGAAATGGCCGACCTGATGATGGTCGCCGGCAAGGATATTGAAGGTGCAGTGCAGCGGCTGGCGCAGATGGCGCGCGCTGCCGGTATCCACGTGATCATGGCGACACAGCGTCCGTCGGTCGACGTCATCACCGGCACGATCAAGGCGAATTTCCCGACACGTATTTCGTTCCAGGTTACATCGAAGATCGATTCGCGAACGATCCTTGGCGAGCAGGGCGGCGAGCAGCTGCTCGGCATGGGCGACATGCTCTATATGGCCGGCGGTGGCCGCATCCAGCGCGTGCATGGACCATTTGTCGGCGACGACGAAGTGGAGAAGATCGTCCAGCATCTGAAATTGCAGGGCGTTCCGGAATATCTCGATTCCATCACAGAGGAAGACGACGAAGACGAAGGTGGCGGACCAGCGGGAACGTCCAATCTCGAAGATTCGGACGATCCCTATGATCAGGCTGTGGCCGTCGTGCTTCGCGACAAGAAGGCGTCAACGAGTTATATCCAGCGCCGGCTCGGCATTGGCTATAACCGCGCCGCTTCGATCATCGAGCGCATGGAACAGGAAGGGCTTGTCGGCCCTGCCAATCACGCAGGCAAGCGCGAGATTCTCGTGCCGACAGAGGACGATGAGTTCTAGGCGTAACGTAACGTTTATGCGGATCGTTATGGAACAATAGGCAGCGGCACATTACATAATGGTCGGAGTTCGGTACGTAACGGCGCAAGGGAACAAGAAACGATATCCTGCCGTTTATTGGCCATAGTGCAGCCCAACTGGCTTCGTACGAAGAGAGACGACAGGAGATACGATCATGATACTGACAAATGCACCGTTTCGCGCCCTTGGCTCCATTGCGAAGAGCTCTGCGGTTGCTTCCATCGTCGGCATGGGTCTCCTGTTTGGTGTTGCGAATATCGCGCTGCAGACCTCGGCCTTGGCACAAGCCGGTCCCGCCGGCATTAATGCGGCACAGGACATAGCAAACAAGTTCTCCAGCGTTAAAACGCTGACGGGTAGTTTCGTCCAGTTCGGCCCGCGCGGAGACCAAACCGGGGGCACGTTCTATATCGAACGTCCCGGCAAAATCCGCTTCAACTACAACAAGCCGTCGCCCATTCGCGTTATCTCCGACGGCAAGTCCGTGGTGATCAACAATCGCAAGCTGGACACCTGGGATCTCTATCCTCTGTCGAAAACCCCACTGAAGCTGCTCCTTAGCGATCAGATCGATCTGTCCGCCAGATCGGTCAAATCAGTGAAGCAGGAACCCGACATGACGACGATCGTGCTTGGCGACAAGTCGATCTTCGGCAACTCGACCATTTCCATGATGTTCGATCCGAAAACGTCCGACCTGCGCCAGTGGACCATCACCGATGCCCAAGGTCTCGATACAACGGTGATGATCACCGATGTGCGGACCGGCGTGCGCTTTGCCGATGATATGTTCAAGATCGATTACACGCGCATCGCGATGAAGCGGTAGCCGGCCTTGCGGTCTGCGAAATCTTTTGGCATGACCAAAGTGCGTGGTTCGACAAGCTCACCATGAGGGGGTGGTCGTCTGGCATCAACAGTCGCAAAAGTTGGCGCTCTTATTCTTCAGCTCGACATCCCTCATGGGAGCTTGTCGAACCACGCACTGCTTTATAGTGCCATCCATCTTGCGAGTCTTCATGCCTTTTTCCGTTGCCACCTGGAACATCAATTCGGTGCGCTTGCGCTTGCCGCTGGTCCTGCAATTCCTCCGCGACTATCAACCCGATGTATTGTGCTTGCAGGAAACCAAGTGCCCGGATGATCTTTTCCCGCGCGAGCCATTTCATATGGCCGGGTACGAGCATATCGAGATCAGCGGCCAGAAAGGCTATCATGGTGTCGCCACCCTGTCGCGCCGCCCCCTGACCGAACCGGCGCGAGTCGGGTTTTGCGATATCGCCGACTGCCGGCACTTGAGCACGGTCGTCAATGCCGGATCGAAACGGCTGCGGATCCACAATTTCTACGTTCCGGCCGGAGGCGATGAGCCCGATCCGGAAATCAATGCAAAGTTCAAGCATAAGCTCGGGTTCCTCGACGAGATGCGCGCGATGAATGCTGTTCACGGCGATGGTCATGCGTCTCTGCTGGTCGGCGATCTCAACATCGCTCCGCTCGAAACCGACGTCTGGTCGCACAAGCAACTTTTGAAAGTCGTCAGCCATACCCCGATTGAAACCGAAGGCCTCGAGAAGCTGAGGAAGGATGGCGGATGGAGCGATCTGATGCGTCACCACATCCCTCCGAGCGAGAAGATCTATACGTGGTGGAGCTATCGCGCCGCCGATTGGGCTGCGGCGGATCGCGGACGGCGGCTGGATCACATATGGGGTTCGCCGGACCTCGAAACCGATCTGACCGACATCACGATCCTTCGCGAGGCACGCGGATGGGAGAGGCCGTCGGACCACGTTCCGGTCATTGCACGTTTTAATCTGGACTAAGTCTGATCCGGAACAAGATTTGCACAAGAATAGTCGAATCCCGCACAAACTTCCTCAAATCCTATGCAAGAATCCTCGATTCTGGCGCATGAATTTCAAGCTGTGCGGGAAATTTGGTTGCGGCCGGTTTAGTCAGTGCTCATTGAACAGGTGTTCGTACCGGGTAATGGCCTCAATCATTTCGCTGAGATCCGCCGATATCTGGTCATGCAAAGCGGCCGCGATTTCGGGATATTCTTCGAGAATTCGCCGGAAAAGCGAGCGATTGAGCCGGATGACCTCGGTCTCGGATTCGGCCATGGCGCTGGTAAGGCGTTTGGTCTGGGCGATGATCGCCATCTCGCCGAGGACAGCTCCAGGACCAACCGTTTTCAGGACTATGCGACCTGTCGGCCCTTCACGGAACAGGGAAATGTCACCACGATCAATGACATAGGCACAATCCGCCGCCTGGCCTTCACGGTAAAGCTCGCGGCCTTCGCGCAAGACAAGACGTTCGGTGCCGAAGGCGAGCAGGCGCAACTGGTCGCGCGTAAACGTCTCGAACAGCCCCACCGTCTCCAGAATGCGAATATCATCTTCAATTGCCATGCAATAACAGACATATACCTAGATTGGCGTCGCGCATAACCCCAAAAAACCATCTTCAGGATTACGCGCAAATCATTCGTGTGCTGCGTCCTTTATGCCTCAAAAAAGAGGTAGGGCGTAGCAATCGGCATCAAGGAATGAGCTTGTATCCCCCGCTTTCCGTGACAAGGATGGTTGAATTGGATGGATCATGTTCTATTTTCTGCCGCAACCGGTACACATGCGTCTCCAGCGTGTGTGTCGTCACCCCAGAGTTGTATCCCCACACCTCTTCAAGCAAGATATCCCTTGTGATGACCTTGCCGCCGGCACGGTAAAGATATTTGATTATGGCGACTTCCTTCTCGGTCAGCCGTATCTTGCTGCCTTTGGCGTCGATCAGCATCTTTTGCCCGGGCTTGAACGTATAGGGCCCGACAATGAAAGTCGCGTCCTCGCTTTGCTCATGCTGGCGAAGTTGTGCCCGAATGCGCGCAAGCAGGACCGCAAAGCGAAAAGGCTTGGTCACATAGTCGTTTGCGCCCGATTCGAGGCCAAGAATGGTATCCGAATCGGTGTCATGACCGGTCAGCATGATGACCGGGGCTTTGAAGCCGCCCTTGCGCAAAAGCTTGATCGCCTCGCGCCCATCCATGTCCGGCAGCCCGACATCCATGATCAGGAGATCGACAACGCCGTTTCTCGCCGTCTGAACGGCTTTGGTCGCATTATCTTCCTCGATGATCTGGAATTCTTCATAGAGGCTCAGTTGTTCAACCAGGATGGCTCGCAAGTCTGCATCGTCATCGACGATAAGAATGGTACGCGCTGTCATCGGATCTCCCGCAGATGGAAAGAAGTCATTGGAATTTAAGTCGAATAGTACAGGAAAGAAAGGGGATTGACTTGATATTGGTTATGCGGCGCATCAGTCTGACATAAAAATGCTTTTTATGAGGCAAGGTGAGTCGCAGGTCCTTGAAATTGATCGATGTTCGTCCACGACCCGGCCATCCGAGCCAAGGGCAGTTGATTGCGGGCAATATGATCCTGCGCTGTGCGCTGGGTAAAGGCGGAATCACGGCCTTCAAGCGCGAAGGCGACGGTGGAACGCCGCTCACTCGTATGCGATTGCTCTACGGCTTCAAGCGTCCTGACAAGAAAGTGAGGGGTACGCGGACCCTGTTGCTCAAGGTGCTCCGCCGCGACGATGGCTGGTGCGAGGTCAGTGACGACCGCAACTACAACCGGAAGGTGCGCATTCCCTATGGTGCCAGCCACGAAACCATGTGGCGCAAGGATGATCTGTACGACATTTGCATCGTCATGGACTGGAACATCAGACCGCGACATCGTTGCAAGGGAAGTGCGATCTTCTTTCATCTGGCAAGACCGGGCTATACACCGACAGAAGGCTGCATTGCCTTGAGTCGAGCCGATATGAACCGGCTCTTGCCTCATCTTTCAGACCAGACGGTCATCCGGGTGCTGCGCTAGCGTTTGAAGCGCCAAACCGTTGTTTGCTTGACTTCGGCGTCTTCGAGAATTCTTGTCACCGGTACCGAGTAAACTGCCAATGAATCCAGCAGGTTGTTGGGAAAATAGGAGCGGCCGGGATCGCCAACGATAATGTCCGCACCGCGGGCAGCCAGGGCGGTGAACCAAGGTATGAGTCTGTCGGCTAGCGGCTTGTCATAAAAGACGTCGCCGGCCAGAACGATATCCCAACCGTCGTCGCTGCCAATCAAGTCGTCGATTCGAATCTCGACTGTTGCAAAATTTGCATCGGCGTTAAGAGCGATGGCGGGGCGGGCAAACGGGTCGATATCGCAGCAGATTACATGCTTTGCTCCCGCCTGAGCAGCAGCAATACCGACCAGACCGGAACCCGAGGCGAAATCGAGGACAACGGCGTTTGCAACCGTTGCTGCGTGGTCGAGCACGTAGCGCGCCACCCCTTGCCCGCCTGCCCAGGCAAACGCCCAGAAAGGTGGCGGCAGGCCGATTGTTGTCAGTTCGTCTTCTGTACGGTGCCAGAGGTCATGCGCTTCATCGGCGAGATAGAGCTTGATCTCCGGCACGTGCAGGGGCGATTGGAGAAGGGTATTCGCCAGAACGAACCGGCGATAGCGATCGCTTTCAGGATCGAAAGCAGGCTCAACCACGGGATAGAGCGCCGGACGATAAATAGGATGCAGTTCTGTTTCCCGGATGGCGAGACAATCCACGCGGAAGGTGGCGAGGCCGATGTTTATCCATCGGACGACGCCACCTGACAAAGTGGTTGGCCGCCAGCCGGAAACCCCAAGGGCCGGGTGAATTCGGGTCAAATCCATCGGGGTTCAGCTTCGTCCGATGGAAAGGCATCGGTCTCGCCAAACCCCTCGACCTTGACCACGAATTCCCTCCGGCAGAACGCGTCCTATTTATCGCCCGGCGCTCTAAAATCATTCCGGTGCTGGAACCAGTCCGCCCATGCGGCAAACCTCTTTCCATTCGTCCGGTTGCACTGGCTGCACCGATAACCGCATGGACGTAACCAGCGCCATCTTTTCCAGTTTCGGATTGGCCTTGACATCTTTCAAGGTTACAGAATTTGGCACATCCTTGACCGCGCGGATATCAACGCATTCCCAGCGGGGATCCTCGGTGCTCGAATCATGATGCGCAAGGGCACAAACCTCGACGATACCGACGACGTCCAGCCCTTCATTGGAATGGTAGAAGAAACCTTTATCACCGATCTTCATGGCACGCATATTGTTGCGTGCCTGATAGTTGCGTACGCCGGTCCACTCTGTGCCTTTGTTACCGGCGGCTTTCTGGTTGTCCCACGACCATGAATCAGGTTCTGATTTGAATAGCCAAAATGCCATGATAGCACCTATTTGTTGTCAGGATTCTTGATTGCCCAGTTCCATGGGCGGATGTCGACCGAGGCGAAAAGCCCAGCCTTGGCATAGGGGTCATCCGCTGCAATCTCCTTTGCTGCATCAAGGTCAGGCGCCTCGACGACCACCAGGCTGCCGTTTGGCTTGGCGTCGTCACCAAGGAATGGCCCGGCAAATTTCAGGCGATCACTTAGGCTGCTCAAATAATCGAGATGAGAGGCGCGTGTGTCGAGGCGCAGTTGCAGATGATCAGGCTTGTCGTTGCACAGAAGGGCATAGAGCATTCATTGTCTCCCGGTTTAACTCTCGTTCTTTAGCGGCCGCGCGAGTAGCGCCTCCATGGCCTCATCGATGGTGATGTGGCGGTCAAGTATTTGCGCTACAGTCGCAATGATCGGCGCTTCGATATTGTTGCGGGCGGCAAGTTCCGCGGCGATGGCAGCGGTGGCCACGCCTTCGGCCAGCGGTCGGCCAGCCAAGTCTTCCCCTCGCCCGAGCGCAAGCCCGTATGAATAATTACGCGATTGCGGTGTAGAGCAGGTCAGCATGAGATCACCAAGCCCCGAAAGCCCCATGATCGTCTCCGGCCTTGCGCCCATAGCCTCGCCGATCCGCCGCAATTCGACAAAACCGCGGGTGACAAGTGCCGCTTGGGCACTGGCGCCAAAACCGCGGCCTATGGCTGCCCCCGCGGCAATGGCGAGCACATTCTTGAGTGCGCCGCCGATTTCTACACCGACCAGATCATCGGTCGAATAACAGCGGAAAGTTGGTCCGGACAGCATCAGGGCAATGCGGTCGGCAAGCGCCTGTCTACGTGCCGCCACTGTTACCGCGGTCGGCAATCCCCTTGCCACATCGGTTGCAAAACTTGGGCCCGAAAGGGCGCCAAGGGTCTGATCGGGCATAATCCTGGCGACCAGCTCGGACATCAGCTTACCACTGTGGCGCTCTATGCCCTTGGCGCAAATCACCAACGGCGCGGTGACCGGAATAAGGTTTTTTAGTTCCTTTAGAGCACGGGCAAGCGCTTGCGCCGGAATGACGCAAAGAATCAAGTCAACCCCAGCCAGAACCTCCCGAGCATCGGTGCTTGCCGTGAGTGCTGGATCCAGATCAATTCCGGGCAGATAGGTCTCGTTACGATGGTATTTGTTGATGGAATCGACGGTTGTGGCGCTGCGTGCGTATAGCCGAACCGCATTGCCGTTACGAGCGGCCATTGTACCCAGTGCACTACCCCACGCGCCTCCGCCAATTACGGCAATCGAAGGTTTGCGGCTCATGCCTTGGCTCCGCGCCTACCTGCGCCGATCAAAGGCGTTGAATGCATGTCCAGAGGCCAGCGCGAGCGGGGGGCTATATCGAGCGAATCGGCAGTTGTGAGGCCAGCCCGTTCGGCACCTGCCCACGCAATCATTGCGGCATTGTCCGTGCAAAGGGCCATGGGTGGCGCGATGAAGCGGAAGCCATTATCCGAGCACAGGCGCTGAAGTCCGTCGCGCAGAACCTCGTTTGCAGCAACACCACCGGCAACAACCAATGCCGGCTTCCTGACGTCCGGGAAACTCGCGCGAAACCGTTGCAGCGAGCGTGAAACCCGGTCGTCAAGTGTGTCGGCGACGGCGGTCTGAAAGGCGGCGCAAATATCATTGACGTCGGTTTGTGACAATGGCTCCAACGTTGTCGCCAGTTGCCGCACCGCTGTTTTCAAACCTGAAAAGGAGAAATCCAGTCTCTCCTCGCCTTTCAGCGGACGCGGTAGGGTGAATCGGCTGGGATCGCCGAGCAGAGCCGCTTTCTCCACTTCAGGCCCTCCCGGATAGGGCAGACCGAGTAGTTTGGCGGTCTTGTCGAATGCTTCACCGAGGGCATCGTCTATGGTCGTGCCAAGCCGCTCATAATCGCCCAGACCTTTGACCAGAACCATCTGCGTGTGGCCGCCGGAGACGAGCAGCAGCAAATAAGGAAAATCAATACGATTGGTCAGGCGCGGGGTCAGTGCATGGCCCTCGAGATGATTGATGGCGTAAAACGGCTTTTGACTGGCCATCGCGATCGCCTTTCCGGTCATCAAACCGACAATCAATCCGCCGATCAAGCCCGGACCCGCGGTTGCAGCCACGGCATCGACATCCTCGAGGGTGATCTGCGCTTCGTGCAATGCCTGGCCAATCAACCGATCGAGTACTTCGACATGGGCGCGCGCAGCAATTTCCGGCACCACGCCGCCATAGGGCGCGTGTTCGTCGATCTGGCTCAGGACAACGTTCGAAAGGATGTGCCCGTAGCCTTGGTCGTCGCGCTCGACTACCGCCGCCGCCGTTTCGTCACAGCTTGTCTCAATACCTAGTACCCGCATCGGTAAACCTGATATCCTTCGCCGCATTGTCGACCTGCCAAAAGGTCGTTAGTAGAACGCTCAACTTGAATTCGCGTAACACGGACAGCCGCCAATGCAAACAAAAACGCTCAAGATTGGTACACGTGGGAGTGCACTGGCGCTCGCACAAGCCCATGAGACGCGTGACCTTCTGATAAAGGCCCACGGACTTCGCGAAGAAAACATAGAAATCGTGACCATTTCCACCAGCGGCGACCGGATACAGGATCGACCGTTGGCTGAAGTTGGCGGAAAAGGCCTGTTCACGCTCGAAATCGAGGAACAGCTTGCCGACGGGCGCCTCGATATTGCCGTGCATTCATCAAAGGATATGCCGACCTTTCTGCCACAAGGGCTGCATCTGTCGGTCTTCCTCGAACGCGAAGATCCTCGTGACGCTTTTATTGGCCGCGAGGTAAAGACATTCCTGGATTTGCCGAAAGGCGCCGTGATCGGTTCTGCGTCCCTGCGACGGCAGGCGCTAATCCATCGTGCACGCCCGGATATCAAGGTGATAAATTTTCGTGGGAATGTCGAGACGCGGCTGCGCAAGCTCGCGGACGGCGAGGTGGATGCAACATTCCTCGCTTATGCTGGTTTGAAACGTCTCGGCCTCGGTCATGTTGCTACAGAGCTTATGGATGCAAAAGCCTTTCCACCAGCTCCTGGACAGGGCGCAATAACGGTAGAGAGCCGCATTGGGGATGATCGCGTCGATGCGCTATTGGCGCCGCTCAACCACTTGCCGACCTCAACGGCGCTGGCATGCGAACGTGCGTTCCTCGGTTCGCTCGATGGTTCCTGCCGTACACCAATCGCCGGGCTGGCAACCGTATCGGGAGGGAGGCTTCAATTCCATGGCATGATACTCTTGCCAGATGGCAGCGAGGTGCATGAGGTCACAGGTGACGGTGCACTCTCCGACGCTGTCGAAATCGGCCAGGATGCGGCACTGCGGGTGCGCAAACTCGCCGGACCACATTTCTTCACGGATTGGTTCTGATGAAAACCGTTTTGGTCACACGGCCTCAGCCGGGCGCGACCAAAACTGCCGATCGTTTGCTTGGCCATGGCTTCCTGCCTTTGGTTCTGCCCCTGACCAAGATTGTTCCGCTTCCGGTAACAACGCCCAGAGGAAAATTCGACGCTGTTGCGGTGACAAGTGCGAATGCATTTCGGCAGGCACCGGACCAAGTGTTGCAACCCTTCCTCGCGCTGCCCTGTTTCGTTGTAGGAGAAGCGACCGCAGCTGCGGCGCGCGCCCGCGGGTTCGAAACGGTGACAACGGGGGACAGAGATGGTGCGTCGCTTGCTCAAACCATAGGCGAGGAGTTATGTGCCGGCGCCCGCATTCTTTATGTGACAGGGCGCGTTCGCACGCCGGATTTTGAGCATGCTCTCCGTACATGGGGCATGCAATTCGAGCCCGTAATGGCCTACGATACTGTTTTAGTCAGTTATACGACTGAGTTTTTGCTAGAATTTTTCAGCAAGGGCGAGATAGATTATTGCCTCCTGTATTCTCGCTGGGGCGCTGAAGAGTTCTTGCGTCTGAGAGGCCAGGGAAAAATTGCTCATCATTTTGATAACACATCGATTTTCTGTCTGTCTCCTCGTGTGGCAAATGCTCTGACAGGAGTGGACCAAGCTTTAATCCATGTGGCAAACAGCCCCATTGAGGACGCTCTCTTCGACCTTCTGCAGCAGGCGGAGGACGCTTCCCGCTCGTCGCAATGAATGCGTGTAGTTTCGCTGCCGGAACTTCCTTGCTAACTTCGGGTTTACGAGAAGTCTTATGTTCAGGAAAAGTCTGTCCATGGCCAAATCATCTGTTCCGCGTCATTCGAAGTCTGCCCGCAAACCCGTGACAATCGAGCTGGCGCCATTGGCGGTCGACAAAGCTGCATCCAAGGCCGACGTACCCCAGCCTGAACCAGTCGGCTTCGACCCAGCCACTGACGCGAAGGCAAATGTAGCGGAGAAGTCAAAGGAAAAGCCACGCGCAGATGGGCCGCCGAGTTCGGGCTTTACAGAGGCAGGGCAGTCATTTGGGCGAACGGAATCCTCGCCTCAATCCAAATTATCACGATCAACATCGTCGTCCGGATCACAACAAAATGACCAGCTGGGCCGTATTGTGTCAGGAGTCATTGGTGGGGTTGTAGCCCTCGCCGGCGCCGCGGCCCTGCAATGGGCAGGTGTCCTGCCCTCGCCAAAGGCGGATACTTCAGCGCTCGAGCAACAGATAGCTGAATTACGAAATGCGCGACCAGCGGCCCAGACGCTGGATGAAGGTGGGCAGGTGGCGCTTAATGGCGCCGTGGAGAACGCCAAACAGGCTGCAAGCCAGGTCTCTGGTCTTTCCGCGGAGCTTGTCGCAATCAAGCAAAGTATTGCGGATATTCAGAAAAATGCTGGCTCCGGCGCAGCGGTCGATACGAGTGGTATTGATGCGCGTCTTGCTGCTCTGGAGACCCGGCTGAGTAACAGTCAGCAGCAGGCGGAGCAAGCTGGTGGGGCCGCTGCGGGCGCAACGGAGCGGTTGAATGCTCTGGAGGCGAAAGTCAACGATCCCTCGGCGCAGGCCAATATGGCACTTGCCATGGCGGCAACGGGCATGAAAGCCGCCATCGATCGGGGCGAGCCATTCGCGGCCGAACTGGATACATACGTGGCGGTTGCCCCACAAGCCGGAGAGGTCGAGAGCCTCCGTGGGTTTGCTGCGAAGGGCATTCCGCCGCTCAATATGTTGGTCAGCCAATTCGCTGACGTCGCTCCCAAAATCATCGCAAGTGCCCACACAGTGGATCCCAATGCCGGGGTGGTCGATCGCTTGTGGGCAAGCGCGAGCAGCTTGGTGCAGGCGCGTCCGGTCGGGATGGTGGAGGGTGAGGGCGTCGATGCAATCACGGCACGGATCGAAGCGCATTTGAATGCAGGCGACCTTGGTGCCGCCATTGCCGAATGGGAGAAACTGCCGGAGAATGCCAAGGCTGTTTCCATGGATTTCGCCAATGCGATGAAGGCCCGGCAAAAGGCCGGGGACGTCGTGTCGAAGGCCTTGTCCGATGCCTTGACCGGCATCAAGTCACCAGCAGCGGCAAATTAGGAGCAAGATCATGATTCGTATCCTGTTCTTCCTCCTTGTCGTTCTCCTGCTCGGTGTCGGTTTCGCTTGGCTTGCAGATCGGCCTGGCGATCTCGTCGTTACCCTTGGCGGCATGCAGTACAAGGTCACGCTTATGGTGGCGGCTTCTGCGATCGTCGCGATTGTCGCCGCGGTCATGTTGACCTGGTGGGTTGTCAAAAGCCTCGTCACATCGCCTTACACGCTGCGCCGCCACTTCCGTGCGCGTAAACGCGATCGGGGCTACCAGTCGCTGTCGACTGGACTGATCGCGGCAGGTGCCGGTGATGGCGAGACTGCACGCAGAATGATCAAACAGGCAGAAAAGCTGCTGAACGTTGATCAGGAGCCGCTGATCAAACTGCTTGATGCCCAGTCCGCCATGCTCGAAGGGCGCCCCGAGGATGCGCGGGCCAAATTCGAAGCCATGCTCGAAGATCCAGAAACGAAACTCCTCGGGTTGCGGGGGCTTTATCTCGAAGCGCAGCGCCTTGGCGCACGCGATGCTTCGAGGCATTACGCTGAGGAAGCCGCTTTGCTGGCTCCGAATGTCGAATGGGCAGCTTCGGCGGCTCTTGGTCAGAAAACCACCCATGGTGATTGGGATGGAGCGCTCTTGCTGCTCGAAAAGCAGAGAGCAGCCAAACAGCTCGACAAGGAGAAGGCCAAGCGCGAGCGCGCAGTGCTCTTGACGGCGAAGGCAATAGAAACCTTCGAAACTGATCCGGCTAGCGCCAAATCGACTGCCATCGAGGCGAATAAAATGGCTCCCGATCTCATACCAGCTGCGATCATTGCCGCGAAAACGTTATTCAGCCAAGGCGACTTGCGTAAAGGATCCAAAATTTTGGAATTTAGCTGGAAGAAGCAACCTCATCCGGAAGTTGCTGAAACCTATGTGCACGCGCGGCTTGGAGATTCGGTTATCGACAGGCTCAAACGTGCCCGTCATCTGGCGTCGCTCTATCCGCATCACCCTGAGTCTAGCTTGGCGATCGCCCAAGCCGCGCTGGCGGCAGGCGAATTAAAGGAGGCGAGGGAGGCAGCGGAAGCTGTGCTCCGCAGTGCGCCACGCGAGAGTGCATATCTTCTGCTTGCCGATATCGAAGAAGCGCAAACCGGCGATCAAGGCCGCGTCCGGCAGTGGCTGTCGCGAGCTGTCAAGGCGCCGCGGGATCCCGCCTGGACAGCCGATGGCTACGTTTCGGAACGCTGGGCGCCGGCATCTCCGGTGACTGGCAGGCTGGACGCCTTCGAATGGAAGGTTCCTGTTGAACAGCTTGGTCCGGTCATCGATTCCGGCGATGATTTCGACAGGGCGTTGGCAACGGAACCAGTGCGACCCCGCGAAGAAGTGAAGCCGCTCACACCTGCCAGGCCGGTCGTTCTGGAAGCAGAAAAGCCCGTTTCCAAGGAAGATCGCGGCCAAACGGATGTGGTCGATGCTGAAATCGTACAACTTGGGCCACCGATAGACTCGAGGGAACGGCAGGCCTCAAAGCCGACAGAAACGGGAAATCCGGAAAGAATAGCTGCCGTTCTGCCTGCATTTCCGGAGAAACCAGTGAAATCCAAGGACGAAGATGAGGAATTTGTCTTTCCTGTCCCGGATGACCCGGGCGTGCGGCCTAGAGATGGCGCAGAGCGAAACAAGAAGTTCCGGCTTTTCTAATCATCGAAACGTGATGGCCACTGTCGTCTTTGCGGCAAGATGTACAGTGGTTTAGGCGTATGAACAGCTATATGGGTGGATCAGTACCATCCAGATAGACGCGAAAGATTTCCCTTTATGCTCGATAGTCTCGTGACGTTTTTCAAATCCTTGCCGTCGGGCGACAACAGCAAGGAGCATTTTTCAAAAAAAGATCCGCGTCTTGCGGCAGCCGCCTTGCTGTTCCATGTGATGGATGCAGACGGTGACCGCGGCAAGGTGGAACGCAAACGCGTCTCACAGTTGATTTCCGAGGCCTATGGCCTGAAGGGCGAGGCGCTGAAGCACTTGCTTGACGAGGGTGAGCAGGCCGATCAGGAGGCAGTCGACCTCTACAGTTTCACCAGTATCATCAAGCGCAATCTTGACGAAGAGGCGCGCATCAGATTCATTGAGCTGATGTGGGATGTCGTTTTTGCCGATGGTAGCGCGCATGAGCTGGAAGATAATGTCGTCTGGCGTGTCGCGGAACTGATCGGCGTATCGACACGCGACCGGGTGACCATGAAACGACAGGCGGCGGTTCGCGCAAAACAGACGGTACAAGAGGAATAGGCCGAGCGAATGTACCAAACTGGTTGGATGGAAAGCGGACAGTCGCATCGTCCCAAGATCCTGACGGTGCTGCACCAGGAGCGTTCCAGTCCCGGCCGGGTCGGCCATTTGCTGCTTGAAGCCGGGTTTGCTCTCGACATTCGCCGCCCACCGCTCGGAGATACATTGCCCGAAACGCTGGAAGACCATGCAGGAGCCGTCATTTTTGGCGGCCCGATGAGTGCCAATGATTCGGAAGACTTTGTACGTGCAGAAACCGATTGGCTGGCTATACCACTCGCAGAAGACAAGCCCTTTCTCGGCATTTGCCTGGGCGCGCAAATGCTTGCCAATCATTTGGGCGGTCGTGTTGGGCCCCACCCGGATGGCCTTGTCGAAATCGGCTGGTATCCGCTCGAACCGACGGAAGCCGGGCGCGCTCTGATGGACTGGCCGTCGATGGTTTATCATTTCCATCGCGAAGGTTTTGAATTGCCGCAGACTGCAACCTTACTGGCGACGGGCAGCTCCTACCCCAATCAGGCGTTCCGGTATGGCAAGAATGCCTGGGGCGTCCAGTTCCATGCGGAACTGACACGAGCCATGATGCATCGTTGGGTTGTACGTGGCGCGGAACGGTTTACCCTCTGCGGCGCGCAGCAGGGCCGCGACCATCTGGACGGCCGGATGATCTATGATGCAGTGCTCAGGGCCTGGTTGCACCGCTTCCTAGCAACAATTTTCGGCATTCCGGTAACAGCCTGAGTTTTCAAGTCCTGCCCTGCAAATTCCGTGCTTTGCGCAATTGCGGGAACCAATAGGCCCAAAGGCCGGCAACGGCCACTGTTCCGAGGCCACCGAAGACAACGGCGGGCACGGTACCGATCAGCGAAGCCATGACGCCAGCACGGAATTCGCCCAATTCATTGGATGCGCCGACAAAAACCATGTTGACGGCATTGACCCTGCCTCGCACATGATCCGGTGTCCACAATTGCAACAGTGTCTCGCGGATATAGACGCTGATCATGTCAGCCGCACCCATCAAAGCAAGCACTACGATCGACAACCATGCAATGTCGGAAATGCCAAACATGACCGTAAGCAATCCGAAGAGCGCGACAAAGGCAAACATGATCATTCCAGCATGATCGCGAATGGGATGCCCGGTCAACCAGACCGCCGTCACAATGGCACCTATACCTGGTGCCGCCCTCAGCATGCCCAGGCCCCACGGGCCGAGCTGCAAGATATCGCGCGCATAAACCGGCAGAAGCGCCACGGCTCCACCGAGCAGCACAGCAAACAGATCAAGCGAAATCGCGCCAAGGACCACCTTCTCCTTCCAGATGTAGTGGAAGCCGGCCAGTAGAGTTTGCAGCGATCTTGTTTCGTGCAGGGTATGCTGGGCGGGTTTGGCGATGGAGAAAGTGCTCAGGGTCGCGATGACAAGCATCGCGGAGGCGATGCCGTAGGCTGCGACAGGAGAAAGACCATAGAGCAGGCCCCCGGCGACCGGTCCGACGATCGTTGCAATTTGCCAAGCCGAGGAGTTCCAGGACACAGCGTTGGAAAACGTCTCCGCCGGCACAAGATTAACGACCAGCGATGAGGAAGCAGGTCCGAGGAAGGCTCTGCCAACACCAAATCCCGCGAGGATGATGAACACCAATGCCGGCGTAAACAGGTGGGTTATCGTCAACAGCAGCAGCAGAGCCGCGCAGATTACCTCGACGCACAACGAAAGCCCCATAATCAATCGTCGCCCGAACCGGTCGGAAGCTGCACCGGTAATGAGCACGAGCAGCAGCGATGGCGCAAATTGTACAAGTCCAACGATGCCTAGATCGAAGGGATCGCGCGTCAGATCATAGATCTGCCAGCCGACGGAGACGCTAATGATCTGGATGGCAAATGAGCCAAAAAAGCGGGCAAGCCAATAGCGGGTAAAGGACGAATGGCGAAACGCGGCGTAACGATCATGCGCTGCATTCGTTTCGGAGATGGTCATTTCGTTGAAAGGGCTCCGGAATCGGGAGCTTTCTTCTAGACCAGTTTAGGGAGAATGGGGATAAGGAAAATCAGAAATATTATACGACAGGGAAAGCAAATGGGCCGGCCCGAACCGGCCCATTTCGCCCATTTCGGTTCAAGCAGGGTTTACAGCTGCAGTAACTGAAGCGTCTGAATCTTTGCTGAGCAAGGATTTCCAGATGATTGCGCCGAGTACCGCGCCGATGAGCGGGGCGACCCAGAACAGCCAGAGCTGGCCAAGCGCGGCGGTCTCCGCGAAAAGGGCGACGCCGGTGGAACGAGCCGGATTGACGGAGGTATTTGTCACCGGAATCGAAACCAGATGGATCAGCGTGAGGCCGAGGCCAATGGGGATTGGTGCAAAGCCAGCCGGAATGGAAGCTGAGGTCGCACCAAGAATGATCATGATGAAGAAGGCAGTGAACACGATTTCTGTGACAAGTGCGGCGACCAAGCCATACTTGCCGGGCGAAAGGTCACCATAACCGTTGGAAGCGAATCCACCGGCGGTGAAGTCCGCCTTGCCGGATGCAATCAGGTAAAGGACGGCAGCTGCGACGAGGGCACCGACAATCTGTGCGATCCAGTAGGGAATGAGATCCTTGAAGTCGAAGCGTCCCGCAACGGCAAGGCCGAGCGAAACAGCGGGATTGAAATGGCCGCCGGAAATTCCGCCGACCGCGTAGGCCATGGTTAGAACTGTAAGACCGAACGCAAAGGCAACACCAAGCAAACCAATACCGACATCAGGAAATGCAGCGGCAATAACGGCACTGCCGCAACCGCCGAGGACAAGCCAGAATGTGCCGAAGAACTCGGCCGACAGTTTATTGAGCATGGAAACCCCCTAGGATGAAAAGCGGGCCGGGATAGCCCGAATCACGACGCAAATTTATTCCGGTTTTTTAGATTCAACAATATCGTTAAAGATCAACAGGTCGTAATACCTTAGGCGCAGTCGATGTCGTGAATAGTCTGGCACGAATACTGTCACAACAATATCTGGACTGAGCCGTCTGCATCTAGGTCCATCGCCACCTCTTGCTCGCGAGCCAGCCAGTCGCTACATGTCGTGGAAATCTTAGGAGACCTGTATGCTTGCCCTCATCCGCACTATCGATCTGGCTCTCGATATTTACACCTGGATTCTCATTGCCAGCGCGATCTTCTCATGGCTCTATGCCTTCAACGTCATCAATTCGAGCAACCGGTTCGTTGCCTCGATAGGCGACTTCCTGTACCGCGTCACCGAACCTGCATTGCGGCCTATTCGCCGCTTTCTGCCTGACCTCGGCGGTATCGATATTTCTCCGATCGTACTTTTGTTGATCATCTTCTTCATTCGCCAGTTTCTCTGGACGACGATCGCACCGATTCTGGTTTGATCAAAAAACCGCAGCATTTCCGCAAGGAGCGTGACGGGATCACTCTTTTTGTGCGGCTGACGCCGAAATCGGCTAAGGACGCGGTTGAAGGTGTGGAAGAGACAGATGATGGGCGCTCCCATCTCAAAGCACGGGTGCGGGCGGTTCCTGAAGACGGAAAGGCGAATGCAGCACTGGTAAAGCTACTGGCGAAGCAGCTGGATCTTTCGGCGCGAGATGTGACGGTTGCCGCCGGAGCAACTTCGCGGTTGAAGCGGGTGAGAATTTCGGGCGATCCTGATGAGCTGGCTTTGAAGCTTGCCGTTCTCGAACCGCCCGAATATTGAGCGATCAGGCCTTCTTGGCGTTATGGCGTTCGATTGCTTCGGTGATGAGCTGGCGGGCAGCATCTTCATCGCCCCAATCCCCTATCTTCACCCATTTGCCAGGTTCCAGGTCTTTGTAGTGTTCGAAGAAATGCTGGATCTGTTTGAGCGTGATCTCGGGAAGATCGGTGTAGTTGTGCACCTTCTCGTACCGTAGCGTCAGGTGAGGCGAAGGAACGGCAATGATTTTTTCGTCCTGTCCCTTATTGTCTTCCATAACGAGGACACCGATCGGACGAACATTGATCACACTCGTGGGCATCAGTGCGCGCGTGTTGCAGATCAATACATCGATGGGGTCGCCATCATCTGACAACGTATGTGGCACGAAACCGTAATTGCCCGGATAAGTCATGGGCGTGTGCAGGAAGCGATCGACGAACAACGCGCCCGAATCCTTATCGAGCTCGTATTTGATCGGTTGACCGCCGACCGGGACCTCTATGATAACGTTGACATCTTCAGGTGGATTGTTGCCGACAGCAATGGCATCGATGCGCATATTTTCAGAGTCCTTATGAAGTATGGAAGTCCTGTACTGATTTTTATACCGCGGCGCAACAATGCCGTCGCCCCTGACGTAAGGAAAACGATTGATAGGCTTATTGAGCGCGAATGGCAAAACACAACTCTCCGCATTTGCGCAGCGAAGAAAGGATCTGGCACAGATCGGCATCAATTCCAGACAAAAGCGACCTTCTTGAGGGTCTTGCCATCGAAGCACTCGACACCCTCGGCGACATCGCGGCCACCGGAGCTCTGGTAGAACGAAATTGCAAGATCATTGTCCTCGAGCGCCCAGATCACCAGACCCTTCAGGCCTTGATCGCCGAGACTGCGGCGAGCGGCGCCCAAGAGGCGGGTACCCAGACCGAAGCCTTGGTATTCCGGCCTGACGTAGAGTTCGTAAATTTCGCCCTGTTGCTGCAACTGGCGGGCGCGGTTTGGCCCAAGCGTCGCATAACCGGCAACGATGCCGCCAACATCGGCCACAAGGATCTGTGTCGAGCGCTGGATTGCCTTTGCCCACCAATTGGCGCCGCGACGCTCCAGCATATTGTTGAGAGCACGGTGGGGTATAATGCCCGAATAGGCGCCTTTCCAAGCAGCCAGATGGATGGCTGAAATCGCCACCGCATCGGCCATATGCGCCCGTCTTATCTCGATCACATGGGTGTTCATGGTGCTTTAACCATAGACCCGCAACGCGCGAGTTCGCAATATCCAAAAAAGCGATTTGGGTGTGCACGAAAACAAAAAAAGCGGCGAAGATCGCCGCTTTCGTCTCGTGAGTACCAGTTAGATTTAGGCTGCGCCCGCGGTTTTGCTGCTCTTTTCGAAACGTTTGCGCTCGTTTGGATCGAGGTAAAGCTTGCGCAGACGGATTGACTTCGGAGTTACTTCCATCAGTTCGTCGTCCTGAATCCAGGCAAGAGCGCGTTCCAGTGTCATGCGGATCGGTGGCGTCAGCTTGACAGCTTCATCCTTGCCGGCAGCACGAATGTTGGTCAGCTTTTTGCCTTTGAGGATGTTCACTTCAAGATCATTGTCGCGCGAATGAATGCCGATGATCATTCCAGCATAAACCTTGACGCCGGCTTCGATAATCATTGCTCCGCGATCTTCAAGGTTCCACATGGCGAAGGCCACGGACTCTCCCTGATCGTTGGAGATCAGAACGCCATTGGTACGGCCGGCGATTTCACCCTTGAAAGGCTCGTAGGCGCGGAACAGGCGGTTCATGATCGCGGTGCCGCGCGTATCGGTCAAAAGCTCCGACTGGTAGCCGATGAGACCACGTGTGGGCGCATGGAATACCATGCGGACGCGATTGCCGCCGGATGGACGAAGCTCGACCATCTCAGCCTTACGTTCGGACATCTTCTGGACAACGGTGCCCGAATATTCCTCGTCGACGTCAATCAGCACTTCTTCGATGGGCTCAAGCAAAGTGCCCGAGTCATCTCTTTTCAAAACGACGCGAGGGCGCGATATACTTAGTTCAAAACCCTCGCGGCGCATGTTTTCAATGAGAACTGCGAGCTGCAATTCGCCGCGACCTGAAACGAAGAACGAATCCTTGTCGTCGGATTCCTCGACCTTCAGCGCGACGTTGCCCTCAGCCTCCTTGAGCAGGCGGTCGCGAATGACGCGACTCGTAACCTTGTCGCCTTCAGTGCCGGCCAACGGACTGTCGTTGACAATGAAGGACATGGTAACAGTCGGCGGATCGATCGGCTGTGCGTGCAAAGGCTCGGTCACGTCGGGAGCGCAGAATGTGTCGGCAACTGTGCCCTTCTGCAAGCCGGCAATGGCGACGATATCACCCGCATGGGCTTCGTCAATGGGCTGACGCTCGAGTCCACGGAATGCAAGTATCTTGGAGATACGACCGGTTTCAAGCTGGGTGCCATCGCCATGCAACACTTTAACCTGCTGGTTCGACTTGACGGTACCCGAATGGATGCGGCCGGTGATGATGCGACCGAGAAACGGATCGGCTTCGAGGATGGTGCCGATCATCTTGAACGGACCTTCACCGACGGTGGGCGCAGGGACGTGATCGAGGACCATGTCAAACAGCGCTGCCAGGCCCTGATCCTTCGGGCCTTCCGGGCTCGTCGCCATCCATCCGTTACGGCCGGAGCCATAAAGGATTGGAAAATCAAGCTGTTCGTCCGTAGCATCAAGCGCGGCAAAGAGATCGAAAACTTCGTTCACGACTTCTTCGTGGCGGGCGTCAGGACGATCGATCTTGTTAATCGCTACGATTGGACGAAGACCAACCTTCAGAGCCTTGCCAACGACGAACTTCGTCTGCGGCATAGGACCTTCGGCTGCGTCGACGAGAACGATGGCGCCATCCACCATCGACAGGATGCGCTCGACTTCGCCGCCGAAATCAGCGTGGCCTGGGGTATCGACAATATTGATACGTGTATCTTTCCAGATGACCGAGGTCGCTTTGGCGAGAATGGTGATCCCGCGCTCGCGTTCTATGTCGTTGGAATCCATCATTCTTTCACCGAGACGCTGGTTCTCGCGGAAGTTGCCGGACTGTTTCAATAGTTCGTCAACGAGCGTGGTTTTGCCATGGTCAACGTGTGCGATGATCGCGATGTTGCGCAGTTTCATAAGGTTCTCTTTTGGAGGATTGTGGACGCCATCTGAGCTGCGCCGCTTTACATTTGCGCGCTCCATACATGTTTTTTCGCAAATGCGAAAGGGGGGCAAAGCGTATTGGTCTGCATGGCAGCCATGCAGACCAATAGTTTTAGAGCAAGGTTCCGGACAGGATTATCAGTGCGATACTGAAGTAAATCACCAATCCGGTTACATCAACAAGCGTTGCCACGAACGGCGCCGAGGCGCTCGCAGGATCGAAGCCGAGCTTCTGCATGGCGAATGGCAGCATCGACCCGGCCAGCGAGCCGAATGTCACAATTCCGACCAGCGCTGTGCCGACGGTTGCGGCGACGAGCGGCCAGTGCTGGCCATAATCGTAGAGACCCAACATTTGCCACGTCGTAATCCGGACCACGCCGATCAGCCCGAGGAACGAGCCTAGCACGAGGCCTGTAGGGATTTCGCGCAACGCAACGCGCCACCAATCCTTCAACCGCAATTCCTGCAAGGCCAGGGCGCGGATGAGCAAGGACGTGGCTTGGGAGCCGGAATTGCCGCCGGAACTCATGATAAGGGGTATAAAAAGGGTCAAAACGACCGCTTTCTCCAATTCCCCTTCGAAATGCTGCATGGCGCTGGCGGTCAGCATTTCGCTCAAGAACAGCACACCGAGCCAACCGGCGCGTTTGCGCAGCATCTGAACGAAACCGATTTGCATGTAGGGCTTGTTCGGAGCCTCCATGCCGCCGAACTTCAGCGTATCCTCGGTCATCTCCTGGGTCATAGCGTCGATCACATCATCGACGGTGACGATACCGATGATCTGGTCGCTGTCATTTACCACCGGGACGGCGAGCAGATCGTGCTTGCGAAAGAGCCGCGCCACGTCTTCCTGATCGGTCAACGGGGCAACCGTCACGGGGGCGACATCGCGGCCAACACTCATGATCGAAGCGTCCGGTTCGCTGGTGATCAGGCGCCGCAGGGTTACGACCCGCAATAGATTTTTTGTTGCGGGATCAGTAACATAGATGGCATAGATGGTCTCCCTCGACCGCTCCACTTCGCGAATGTGCTGCAGCGTTTGCGCGGCGGTCCAGGTGGACGGTACGCTGACGAATTCGGTCGTCATCAGGCTGCCCGCTGTATGCGGCGGATAGCGCAGGAGCTTGCGCAATGCGGCCGTCGTTTCGGGCCCGAGGCCGACAACAAGTCGGGCCCGGGTCTCCGTATCGAACTCATGAAAGATGTCGGTGACACGGTCGATGGACATTGCGTCAAGGAGTTGCCGTGCGGTCTCGGCCGGCAATCCCTTTATGATACTGGCCGCGTCATGCAACTCCGGCTGATCCAGGATCAGGACCGCGTGCTCGTGCGGCATGTCGGCAAGAATCTCAATCGATTCAGATAGTTCGAGCTCATTGAGAAGCTCGATCGCATCCGCAGCATGCATGGTTGCAAGCTGTTCTGCGAGGGTCAGCACGGGTGCCAGCTCGGCATTGTCCGCACCTGTGGGAAAGCGAAGATCGTTCATTTAGCTCGCCTTTCTGTCGATCCGCCGTCACAGGGGATCGAGGCGAGCTGATCTCAGATCAGGCCACGATCGCCGTTGACGGCGCAAACAATCGACTACTACTGTCGTCGTTGGGCATGAGAGATTTAACTCCGGTTGAAGATATACAGACTTGTGGACACAGGTCCGCACGATGTGCATTTGGTCCTGTCGAAGGCCAAAGTCAAGTCTTTTGATTTGCTGCAAAAAACACAACTTCGTGCAACTAAACTTCGCGCTCCGATTGATAAACATGCGCCGGAATCGATGATTGTTGTGTGGGTTTTGCCGATTCTTGCATAAGATTAGATGCTTCTTGCAGCAAAACGCATGCGGCTGCGAGCTTACCGTTTAAGAAGTAGATTCCGGGAAGGCTCAGCCCCTCACCCGTGCATTTTCCGGATCATATAGTGGCTCCAGATGAACTTTGGCGGCGTAACGTTCGTTGGCGACGATGAGCTCATATTTGCCATCGGTAAGGAAAGCATCGGTGATGCCATCGGCGTCGCGCACATAGCCGAGACCGATCGGGCTATCGACCGTGTAGCCATAGCCGCCGCTGGTGAGATAGCCGACCGGCTCGCCATTGCGCAGGATGGTCTCGCGACCGAGGAGTACGACGTCCTTGTTCGTGACTGTGAACGTTGCGAGGCGTTTTTTGAGCGGAGCGGCATGGATGGCCTCGCTCGCCTGCCGTCCGACGAATTCGGTGTCCTTGCGCAGTTTCACCGCCCAGCCGAGCCCGGCCTCGAAAGGTGAATCATTCGGGGTGATGTCGGAGCCCCAGGCGCGGTAGCCCTTCTCCAGACGCAAGGATTCGAGTGCCCGGTAGCCGACCGGCCGTATGCCGAATTCTTTGCCGGCCAGCATCAGGACATCAAAGACCTCGCCGGTTGCAGCAATCGGTACATGCAACTCCCAGCCGAGTTCGCCGACATAGGTGATGCGCAGGGCGCGAACGGTTATTCCAGCGATCTCGATCTCGCGAACATGGCCAAAAGGGAAGGTGTTGTTGCTGACGTCGGCGTTGGTGAGCCCAGCCAGCACGTCGCGGGCCTTCGGCCCCATCAGCGACAGGGTGCCGAAGTTCTCGGATACGTCGGTGAGTTTCGCATCCAGGTCTTTGCCGATGTGATCCCGGATCCAGGCGAAATCATGGGTGCGAAAGCCGGTGCCGGTGACGATGTAGAACCTGTCATCGGAGAGCCGCGCAACGGTCAGGTCGCACTCGATGCCGCCGCGCGTGTTCAGGAGCTGGGTATAGGTCAGGCGGCCCGAAGGTTTCGACACATCATTGGCGCAGATCGTATCGAGCGCCTTCGCGGCATCCTTGCCGGTCAATTCGAACTTGGCAAAGGACGACTGGTCGAAAATGCCGACCTTGTCGCGCACGTGCCGATGTTCTGCTCCGACGGCATCGAACCAGTTCTGCCGGCCCATGGAATAGACGTCTTCCGCAGGCGTCCCTTCGGGCGCAAACCAGTTGGGTCGCTCCCAGCCGAGCTTGGAGCCGAACACGGCGCGATGCTTCTGTAAGCGCTGATAGAGCGGCGAGACGATTGCGGGGCGTCCGGACACATATTCCTCGTGCGGAAAACCGACCGTGTAGTGTTTGCCATAGGCTTCCAGCGTGCGGTCGCGGACCCAATCGCGGTTGCGATGGAGATTGGAGAAGCGCCTGATATCGACGGTCCAGAGGTCGAGCGGCGCTTCGCCATCGATGGCCCATTGTGCCAGCACCCAGCCCGCGCCGCCGCCGGAGGCGATACCGAACGCATTGAAGCCGGCTCCGACGAACATGTTGGAACACTCCGGTGCGACGCCGAGGATGAAATTGCCGTCGGGCGTGAAGCTCTCCGGGCCGTTGATCATCTGCTTGACGCCAACGGTTTCAAGCGCGGGGATACGTTCGATCGCAGCGAGCATATGCTGCTCGAAATGATCGAAATCATCATCGAACAGGCGGAACTGCCAGTCGTTCGGCACATCGCCGGTCATCCAGCTTTGCGGATTGGGTTCATAACCGCCCATGACGAGGCCACCGACTTCTTCCTTGAAATAGGTGCGGCGGTCCGGATCGCGGATTGTCGGCGCATTGGATGAAAGCCCGTCGATCTTTTCGGTGATGATATATTGATGCTTGACCGGCTGCAGCGGTACATTGATGCCAGCCATCTCACCGACCTGCCGCGCCCATTGGCCGGCGCAATTGACGACTTTTTCGCAGGCAATGTCGCCCTGATCGGTCTTGACCTTGACGATCCGGTCGGTTCCCGTACCTGTATTGGCCATCTCGAAGCCGGTGACGCGCACGTTCTCGATGAGTTTCGCGCCATGCATGCGGGCGCCGCGCGCCAGCGATTGCGTGATGTCGGAAGGGCTGGCCTGGCCGTCGGTCGGCAACCAGCTCGCGCCAACGAGATCATCGACACGCATCAACGGGAACATGGCCTTGACCTCCTGCGGGGAGAGGAGGTGCATTTCCATGCCGAAACTTCCCGCAGTGGTTGCGAGGCGGCGGAACTCGGTCCAGCGATCCTGATTGGTGGCCAGGCGCAGACAGCCGGTCATTTTCCAGCCCGTCGCAAGGCCGGTTTCCTCATCGAGACGTTTGTAGAGATCGACGGAATATTTGAGCACGCGGGTAATCGACGCGGAGGAACGCAATTGCCCGACCAGCCCAGCCGCGTGCCAGGTGGAGCCAGAGGTCAGTTGCCCCATTTCCAGCAATACCACGTCGGCCTTGTGATCCTTGGCAAGATGATAGGCCGTCGAGCAGCCGATAATCCCGCCGCCAATGACGACGATCTGGGCATGGGAGGGGAGGGTCATAATGATGTACCGCTTTTAGAGATCACAGTTGCATATCCATCGTGCGTGGTTCGCCCTTCGACAGGTCAGGAGGCTCACCATGAGGGCGGTGGGTGCATGGCAACAATGGTCGCCGAGAGTTCCTTGCTTGGCTCCCTGCAATCAACCTACCTCCCTCATGGTGAGCCCCGTCGAACCACGCACAATTGGGTTTGCCAATCAAAAGAGTCAAATAGCTGCAGGTCAGAATCATTTTCCATATTCAGTCCGATAATAATCAAGGGCCTGATCAAGGCGCTGCAGGTTTTCGGTAGTGTAAGCGACGTAGTCGACGCCGGGTGCGTCGAGGTAAAGCTCGGAAACCATGCTCCACATGGCTTCGCGCAACAACGAAGCGCATTGCATGGCGGCATGGGCGCGCTTGAGTTCGAAATCGGGTGGTCCTTGAAAATAGGCGGCAAGCAGGACTTCGGATTCGTCTTCGCTTAATCCCGCATTGGAGGCAAGGCCCGCAAGATCGAACATCGAGGTCGAAAAACCGGCATATTCGAAATCGATCAGCCAGAGGCGATTGCCATCATCGAGTATATTGGCAGGCAAGAGATCGTTGTGGCTGAAGATGATCGGCAGCGGCCGTTGCGCGGCTTCCATTTCCGCCGCGATGGCAAGATAAGTGGCAAGGTGCGGTACCATGCGGCTGTTCCCGGCCTTCAGCGTGCGAGCGTAATCGCGGATGACATGGAAGACCCAGAACATGAAACCGGGCCCGAGAATATGTTCGGGCATCGTCATGTGGAATTGCCGGATCATATGCGCCACACGTGAAATATTGGCGCGAACATCGCTTGCGGCGTAGGTGCGTGCGCCGAGGAACGCGGTTACCATGACGCCGTCGCCCGCGTGGAACAGTTCCGGGGCAAAACCGGCGCGATGCGCGGCTTCGGCGGTCATTGCCTCGCGGTCGCGGAATACGTGGTGAAATGGATAGTCCTTGCCGAAGCGAACGACATATTTGCGATTGTCATCCTCGACGACATAGCTCTCGTTGCTAATGCCGCCCTTCAAAAGAGCAATATGAATATCGCCCTGCCAGAGTGGCAGAGCGGCAATACGTTCTTTGATTGCGTCAGAGAGTGCAGAAGTTGCTGTCATCGGCTGACAAATACGTGGTTCGACAGACTCACCATGACGGAGTTTGTCTGTTGAAGGAGGGTTGTGGGCTCTCCAAGAACAGGAATCCGTCTGTGGCAAAGACTTCTGTTTCGCACCCCCATACCTGCTTTTTGATTATTTGCAGGGATACTACCCCTCATGATGAGCCTGTCGAACCACGCATTTATCTAATAATGTGACTTTCCACCTTTATTTCACCTATGTCAACATGTTTTTGTGGTGATTTGTGGCTTTGCTGACCGATTTGGAGGAATCGTGTGGTAATACTGTGGGCAATTTACTCTTGGCTAAGGTTTCGGGCATGAATTCCAAACGACACGGCGAAATAAAACGGCTGCTGCAGGACGAGGGAACCATTTCGATCGCCGATCTGGCTCAAAAACTTGGCGTATCCCTGGAGACGATCCGGCGCGACGTAAAGCCCATGACCGATGAGGGCATAATCGTCAAAATCCACGGTGCCATCGGCCTGCCACAGCATCTGGGCGAAGCGCCCTTCGAGATACGCATGCGTGAAAACGCCCCAGCCAAGCGCATGATTGCGCAATGGGTGGCGCGGACTATCCAGGACGGCGAATCCATCATGCTGGACACTGGTACGACCACGAGTTTTCTCGCCCGCGAGTTGTTACAGCACCGGAACCTGACGGTCGTAACCAATTCATCCGATATCGCCCGAACGTTGGCGACTGTGAATGGCAACAGGGTTTTCATGGCGGGCGGCGAGTTGCGCAGGGATAGCGGAGCGGCCTTCGGGGTTTCGGCCATCGAGTATGTCAATCGCTTCAGTGTCGCCCATTCTGTTATTTCCGTTGGTGCGATGGATGCGATTGGCGGCCTTACCGACTACGATCTGGAGGAGGCGGAATTTGCCCGCACAGTATTGTCGCGCGGCACACGTTCGATTGCGATCACAGACGCGGCGAAATTCGGCAAGCGTGGCCTGGTTCAGGTTTGCGGTTTTGGCGGGTTCGGTGAACTGGTGACCGACCAGGAACCGCCTGCCGACATCATGCAGGCGCTGCATGCGGCCGGTACAGTTGTGAACATCGCCGGCAAATAAGCATGAATCGGGTGGGCGTCGTACTCTGAGGTGCTAGAATCACGCTTGAACCGGAGATTGACGTGATGAAGACCTTGGTACGAAAGTCCATTCAGACGCCTCTTGGACGGATGATTGCGATGGCGGGCGATGAAGGATTGTCCTTGCTGGAGTTTGACGACCGGCCAGCCTTGCCGGTGGAGGTCAAGGAGCTCGAAAAACGCTATGGCTATTCCATAGAACCTGGCCACAATGCCGTGCTTGAGCAGATCGAGGCCGAACTCGCCGATTATTTTGCCGGCTCGCTCACCGGGTTCGAAACACCGCTCGTGCTGCCGGGGATGGCATTTCAGCGGCAGATATGGTCGACCCTGCAGGCAATTCCCTATGGCGAAACACGCACATATGGCGGCATAGCACGGGATATCGGCAAGCCGGGTTCAAGCCGCGCCGTGGGTGCGGCCAATGGGCAAAACAGGGTTGCGATTGTCGTGCCGTGCCACCGCGTCATTGGTGCGGATGGCTCGCTGACCGGTTACGGCGGCGGACAGCGGCGCAAGCGCTTCCTGCTCGACCTTGAACACCGGATATTCGCCGGCATGGCCAGGCAACCAGTGTTCCATCCGATCACTGCGCAGGGAAGCCTGTTGTGAACAGGGGCCTGTGCTAAACTGCCACCTGCATTTGTGTGCCCACCCTGCTTATATTCAATCTGGTCGCTCGCTGTGACCGGAAAGGCAGAAGTCCCGTGTCACATATTCACTACCATCCTACTGAAAACCCGATGAAAACCGGAATTCTGGGACGCTGCCCGCGATGCCAGCAGGGGCATCTGTTCAATGGCTTTCTCAAACTGGCGCCATCCTGCGAGGTTTGCGAGCTGGATTATTCCTTTGCCGATCCTGCCGACGGTCCGGCGTTCTTTGCCATGACCATCGTCGCGGTGCCCGCCCTGGTCTTCGCACTGTGGCTGCAGACGACGTATGAAGTGCCGATCTGGGTGCATCTGATTACGACACTGCCGTTGACGCTGTTTGGTAGCCTAGTGCTGCTGCGACCGCTGAAGGGCTGGCTGGTCTGCTCGCAATATTTCCACAAGGCCGAAGAAGGCAAGCTTGTGCGCAAGGGCGATATCTGAGGGATTGCCCTTGCGCAATATCGATCAGGCGTTGGCGCCGCCATCGATGGTGAGCGATGCGCCAGTGATAAAGCGGCCTTCGTCGCCCGCAAGGAACGTTACGAGACCTGCGATATCGCTCGCCTCTCCGAACTTTGGAATCGCCATACGTGCGCGCTGGCCATCAGCATGATCGCCATTGGCGGGATTCATGTCCGTATCGGTCGAGCCGGGGTGGACGATGTTGGCTGTGATATCCCTCGGGCCAAGGTCACGTGCCAGCGCCTTGGTCAGACCTACTAGAGCGGCCTTGCTGGTTGAATAGGCGATGAGACCGGTGAACGGCACGATCTCGGCAAGATTGCTGCCGATGTTGATGATACGCCCGCCGGCTTTCATCAATGCCGCTGCTGCCTTTGCAGCGACGAAGCTCGCGCGGACATGGATGGACATGACGCGGTCGAACTCCTCCAGCGTCAGTGCATCGACGCTATCCATCGAATAGACGCCGGCATTGTTGACGAGAATATCCAGCCTGCCAAATTTGGCGTGGGTTTCGTTGACTGCGGCCTCGATGGCGGCTGCATCGAGATTGTCAGCCTGAAACGCGATGGCGCGACCGCCCAGCTTCTCGATTGCCGTGACGGTATCGTGTGCCTTGGCAGCGGCACTCGTGTAGGTAATGGCGATATCGGCGCCATTCTCGGCCAATTTCAGTGCAATTGCCGCGCCCATGCCGCGGCTTCCGCCGGTGATGAAGGCAACTTTATTTTCGAGACGTGACATCGTATTTCCTTTCTGTAATGATCGATACATATCGCAATGTCACTATTGCGAAGCGGCGTCAAGTGATTTATGTATTGGTCACTACAGAAAGGAAATTCGTGATGTCTCCGAAGGGCCGCCCGCGTGCATTCGACCGCGATGCAGCGCTTGATTGCGCCATGCGCGTGTTCTGGCAGAAGGGCTATGACAGTGCGTCCATGGCGGATCTGACGCAGGCGATGCACATCAATGCGCCCAGTCTCTACGCCGCATTCGGCAGCAAGGCGGACTTGTTCAGGGAGGCGGTTGAACTTTATACGAACAAGATCGGACAGCGCATCAAACATTCGCTGCCGACAGCGGCAACGGCGAAGGAAGGCGTTGCGGATTTTCTCATGCAGACAGCCATCTCGCATACTGATCCAAGCCAGCCGCATGGCTGCATGGTGGTGATGGGCGCGCTGCATGGCGATGAGGGTCCCGGCACGCCGTCATCGCTGCTGAAGGAGCGCCGCCTCAACAACGTGACACAGTTGCGCCAACGGCTGGAACGCGCCGTGCGCGAAGGAGAGCTTTCAGAGACGGTCGATATCCAGCAGGTGGCGGAATTCTACGCGACTGTACAACACGGCATGTCGATCACAGCGCGTGATGGCGCCACACTCGAGCAATTGAAGAAGACCGCCGATGCTGCCATGGCGGCCTGGGGCGGGTTGACTTCACCCTGATGGGCATCTGATGCTGCCTCATCAGGCTGAATTCAGATGCAAACTCGTCAGCGCCTAGATCGAACGGACGGGATCGAGCGTTACCTTGTAGAGTTCGGCATCCTCGCGGTCCATCAGCTTCACAGTCATCTGTTCGCTGGCCGCATCGATATCGACGAGACCGAAGAATTGCAGCCCCGCTGATGGTGGCAGGTTCTGACCTTGCTCGGGCGTTGGCGCCTTGATGAACTTGAGTTCCGGCCCGAAGGTCTGGTCGAGATCGTTGGGACCGAAGGTGCCGGCATGGATGGGGCCTGAAACGAATTCCCAAAACGGCTCGAAGTCCTGGAACTGCGCCTTGTCCGGATTGTAATAGTGCGCTGCCGTGTAATGCACATCTGCCGTGAACCAGACGGTATTGCGGATACCGGCGGATTTGATGAAGCGCAGCAGATCGGCGATCTCGAGCTCCCGGCCCTTCGCGGCCCCATTATCGCCATTGGCGACGGCTTCCGCACCTTTCTTGTCCTTGGCATTATCCCATACGACCAGACCCAGCGGCATGTCCGCCGCTATCACCTTCCATGTGGCCTTGGAATTGAGCAATTCACGCTTCAGCCAGCGCACCTGGTTCGCGCCAAGAATGGACGATTGCGGCGTGATCGTATCTTCCATATCCGGACCATTCGGGCCGCGATAGGAACGCAAGTCGAGAAAGAAGACGTCAAGCAGCGGGCCATAGGCGATCTTGCGATACACGCGTCCGGGTTCAGCAGGCGTATAGCGGATCGGGGTCATTTCATGAAAAGCACGCGCCGCCCGGGCCGACAGAAGCGCGATGGACTTTTCAGTGTAGCGATCGTCGGCGGTCAGATCCTTGGAGGAAGACCAGTTGTTGAGCACCTCGTGGTCGTCCCACTGGAGAAAAGTCGGGCAGATTGCGTTCAGGGCCCGGACGTGATCGTCAAGCATGTTGTATTTCCACTGGCCCCGATATTCGTCCAGCGTTTCGGCCACCTTGCGCTTTTCATCGGTGATGATGCGGTTTTTCCACTTGCTCCCGTCCTTCAAAGTCGTCTCTTCCACAAGAGGACCGTCGGCATAGATCGTATCGCCCGAGTGCAGGAAGAAATCGGGGGTGTGGCTGGCGATAGTCGCGTAGGTCTTCATGCCGGTCTCGTCGATACCCCAGCCTTGGCCCACCGTATCGCCCGACCAGGCAAAACGGATATTGCGCTTTGCCGACGGCGCAGTTTTGAAATGGCCTACAATCGGTTCTGAGACAGCATTGAGGTCGCCGAGATCGACTGCAGTCAGGCGGTAAAAAATATTCTGATCCGAGACGAGATCGGTAAGCAATTGCTTTACCGCAAGGTCGCTGTCCGGGAAGGCATTGAGCGGTGGTAACGAATAGGCGTTGGCAAAGCTCTCCGTGGTGGACACTTCGATATTGACACGCGCTGGCCTGTCGGTTCGCGTCCAGATCATGCCCGTTGTCGCGTCGACGTCGCCCGACTGAACGCCATGCGTGAAAACGGGTCGCGCATTCGCGCGTGAATAGGATGGGAGGGCAAGACCTGACGCTGCGGTCAGTGCAACGGCTCCCGATGAAGCGAGGAAGTTGCGGCGCGTGAACGAAGCCGATCTGCTCATAGTGTTTTCTCCGGGCTGGCTGACGCATGACCCCAAAATCGCAAAGGCCTGGGGGAGGATCATGCACCATTTCAAAGTGGCTGGCTGTGTCTTCTTTGCGCGGAGAACGTTTCAGTTTTTTTGCAGTTCTGTGAAGTTTGTTCAAAACAAAAACGGGCAGCCAAGGCCACCCGTTTCGTCGGTAACAGCAGAAGCTGATGATCAGCTTGCAGTTTCTTCAGCCGGAGCTTCTTCGGCAGGGGCAGCAGCTTCAGCAGCGGCAGCCTTTTCAGCTTCAGCGGCGGCGGCAGCAGCTTCCGCATCAGCAATGACCTTGGCCTTTGCATCTTCTTCAGCCTGCTTGGCCATGGCAACGCGCTCCTGGGCCTTCTTGCCCGGCAATGCCTTTTCAGGATTGCTGCGGGTGTCGCGCTTGGCGATACCGGCCTGATCAAGGAAGCGAAGAACGCGGTCCGTTGGCTGTGCGCCGTGACCGATCCAGTAATTAATGCGGTCGGCATCGAGCTTGACGCGGTCGCCATCCTTGGGAAGCATCGGATTCCACGAACCGACGTTTTCGATGAAACGGCCATCGCGCGGCGAACGCACGTCAGCAATGACGACGTGGTAATAAGGGCGCTTCTTCGACCCTGCGCGGGCCAGACGGATTTTCAGTGACATTGGTATTCTCCTTAGTCGTTGGTTTAACCGCCGTTTTCCTTGGCGGCTGTTGTTTCGTGATGCCTGATCACTTCCTTGACGATGAAGTTCAGGAACTTCTCGGCAAAATCGGGGTCCAGATCTGAATCCAGCGCCAGTGAGCGCAGACGTTCAACCTGTAGTTTTTCACGGCCCGGGTCAGCGGGTGCGAGGCCATTCTTCGCCTTCAATACGCCCACTGCCTTGGTGCAGCGAAAACGTTCGGCGAGCATGTGGATCAACGCTGCATCGATGTTGTCGATGGAAGCGCGCAATTGAAGTAGTTCCTTGGGGAGCGAGGAGGACGACATATTCACCCTTTCTTTTTCGGCAGCCCTGGAAGACCGCCACCAAGGCCGGGCAGACGCGGCATGCCGCCGCCGAGGCCACCCAACCCGCCCGGAAGACCACCAAGCCCACCAGGCAAGCCGCCACCCTTGCCGAAACCAGCGGCTTCCGCCTGTTTCTGCAGGGCTTCGAGCTGCTTCGGGTCCATTTTGGACAGGTCCGGCATGCCGCCCATGCCGCCAAGGCCACCAAGACCCATTTTCGCGCCAAGGCCGCCCATCATCTGTTTCATCATGCCGCCTTTGCCCTTGCCGCCCATCGCCTTCATCATGTCCGCCATCTGGCGATGCATCTTGAGAAGCTTGTTGATGTCGGCGGCATTGGTGCCGGAACCCTTGGCGATACGCTGCTTGCGCGAGTGCTTGAGCAGATCGGGATTGCCACGCTCGGCCTTGGTCATTGACGAAATGATCGCGAGCTGGCGCTTGAAGATCGAATCGTCGAGACCGGCCGCAGCCATCTGGTCCTTCATCTTGCCCATGCCGGGCATCATGCCCATGATGCCGCCCATGCCGCCCATCTTCTGCATCTGTCCGATCTGATCAGCCAGATCGTTGAGATCGAACTTGCCGGACTGCATCTTCTTGGCCATCGCCGCGGCTTTTTCCGCATCGATGTTTTCAGCTGCCTTTTCGACCAGCGAAACGATATCACCCATGCCAAGAATGCGATCGGCGATACGCCGCGGATAGAACTCCTCCAGCGCATCCATCTTTTCGCCGGTGGCAATCAGCTTGATCGGCTTGCCGGTGACGGCGCGCATGGAAAGGGCTGCACCGCCGCGGCCATCGCCATCCATACGGGTAAGAACGAGGCCGGTGATGCCAACACGCTCATCGAAAGAGCGCGCAAGATTGACGGCGTCCTGGCCGGTCAGCGCATCGGCAACCAGCAGGATTTCATGCGGGTTGGCCTTTTTCTTAATGTCGGCCATTTCGATCATCAATGGCTCGTCGATATGGGTGCGGCCCGCCGTATCGAGGATGACCACGTCATGGCCGCCGAGCTTGGCCGCCTGCACGGCGCGCGCCGCGATCTCGACGGGTGTCTGGCCGGCAATAATCGGCAGCGTGTCGACGCCGGTCTGCACGCCGAGCTGGCGCAACTGTTCCTGTGCGGCGGGACGGCGCGTATCGAGCGAGGCGAGCAGCACCTTCTTCCTCGACCGCTCGGTCAAGCGCTTGCCGATCTTGCCGGTGGTGGTGGTTTTACCGGAACCCTGCAGGCCGACCATCATGATGACGACTGGCGTCGGCGCGTTCAGGTCTATGGTGACGCCCTCGGCGCCGAGCATGTCGACCAGCTCGTCATGGACGATCTTGACAACCATCTGGCCGGGCTTGATGCTCTTGACGATATCGGCGCCGACTGCCTTGGCACGAACCTTGTCGGTAAACGAACGGACGACATCGAGCGCGACGTCAGCTTCGATCAGGGCACGGCGCACTTCGCGCAAGGCCGCCGCGACATCGGCATCCGACAGCGCACCGCGGCCTGTGAGGCCGTTCAAAATCGAACCAAGTCGTTCCTGTAAACTTTCAAACATCCAGTTTTCCTTCAGAGTCTGTTGCAAACTCTACTGCGGCGGCCATCTGACGCGATTTTCTGCGCTTCCGGTGCTCACGTAGTTTACGTACGCTGCGCTCGTCGCAAGGGCACCCCAAAAACCACGCCATATGTCTCGCCGCAGCGACTTTCCAAACCGACTCTTATCCTTCCAGAGACCTGTTCCCCAAAAGATAAGTACCAACCGCGCCAAGGCAAAGAGCTCAAAGCAAAATGACACCCGAGGGCGCATCGCGCTGTCGGGTGTTGACCTCCGGGATCGTCTAGACCCTTGCGGGGTCCCGGTCGGCTGCTCGGAGTTTCAAAACTCGTCGCGGATTGATGGACGGCTTAAACAGGAAATGCCGCGTGGAGTCAAGACGTGCCGGGTCAGGCGCGCTTTTTCCGGCGTGTCGCAACGTCAGGCCGCCCATTTTGGGTTTCGAGTTGCATGGACTTGCGCAATGCCTCGTCGATGCGGCCCTGCCAGCCACGCCCGCTTGAGCGATAATGATCCAGCACATCCGGGCTAAGGCGGATGGAGACCGGGATTTTTGGCATATCAGCAACCGGACGACCGGGGCGGCGCTTTGTCAATTCGGTAATGAGGACGGTGTCCGGGTCGTCTAATACTGCTTTTGAAATTGCGGCATCTTCCGCGGGGTGATGCTGTCGAGCGCCGCCCTAATCCGTGCCCGATGAGCCAAGAGCTGCTGATCATTCATAGTATTTCGCATATTTTCTGATCTCAATCGTTTTTGATTTTCGCAAAGAGATGACCCTGATTTTATCGCTCCGTTCCGTGTAAACAAGAGTGAAGAGTGGAGGCCCGATAAACCCTATAGCCACAATCCTTTCCTCTTCATAATTATGCCTGTCGTCCAGATGCTCTAAAGCAGTGTTGAATTCAAACTTTTCAGCCGCGCCAAAGGCAACGCCATGCTTGCGCAAGTTCGCTTTGGCCCTTTCCTCGTCCCACTCAAATCTATCCATGGAATCGCTTTGGTCAATAATTATTGTATATACAATAAATATGGTGCAAGCGTAGCCGAAACCGCGAAAGGCCTCCAGCGGAACTCTCTCAAAAGGTCTCATCAATTAGTTCAAGGGCGGGCGCGTGGGGCAATTGGGTCAGTAACAACCCTAGATTGTATTGGTGCCGGTCGCGGAATTGGCCGGTCACGCATGCGATTTGCCACTTGTGCGAGCCCATAGTGAGCCTGAAACGCTGAGAATAGGCGCCGATTCACCGGCGACAGCTCGATTCTTGCAGATGACAGCACGAAAGAAAAATGGCAGATAGGAGCACGACGATTCAACCTTTGAGGAGATTTTCATGGCATTCGTTGCCAAACGCAGTTTTTTTGCGGCTGTAGCGACAGCGCTTCTTATGACGGCAGGTGTGGCGCAAGCTGCCGCGCAATGCGGCAAAACTTCCGCCGGATTCGAGGCATGGGTCCAGGACTACAAGCAGGATGCGCAGGCGCAGGGTGTTGGTAGCAGGGGCATCAATGCACTGGACAGTGTCAAATATTCCACGAAGACGATCAACGCTGATCGTAACATGAAGAGCTTCAAATATTCGTTCGACAAGTTCATGCAGGTGCGCGGTGGTCAGACGATCATTGCGCGGGGCAAGGCGCAGAAGGCGCAGAATGCGGCGCTGTTCGCCCGCCTCGAACAGCGTTATGGCGTCCCGGCTGGTCCTTTGATTGCGATCTGGGGCATGGAAACCGGTTTCGGCAGCTTTATGGGCAATCAGCACACGCTTTCCGCCGTGGCAACGCTAGCCTATGACTGTCGTCGGCCAGACTATTTTCGCCCCAATCTCAATGCCGCTTTGAAGCTGATCGACAATGGCACGCTTGCTCCAAATGCAGTCGGCGCCATGCATGGCGAAATCGGTCAGACGCAGTTCCTGCCTTTGAACGTCTTGCGTTATGGAGCTGATGGCGACGGCAATGGCCGTATCGACATGGTCCGCTCGAAGGCGGATGCCCTCGCATCGACAGCGAATTTTCTGGTCGGACATGGCTGGCAGCGGGGCGCAGGTTACCAGCCGGGGCAGGCGAATTTCGGCGCCATCGCTGGCTGGAATGCTGCCAGTGTCTACCAACAGGCGATTGCCTATATGGGCGCGAAGATCGACGGTGAATAATCGGGTTCGCCGTTGACGATGTTTCCTGGCCGGCGCTCGCGCCGGCCTTTCCACTTCAAAAACCTTCGCAGGCCTCACCTAGTGAACTCTGGGCGCTCTCTATGATCCTGCCGCTGCGAAAATTGAAGATCTCGCGCGTATAGGTGGTGTTCGCCGGGAATTGATAGCAGACGAAAACGGTCGTTGTATCGCCTTCAACGCCGCCGATACGATGGCGCACCCTGGCGCCACGCACGGCGCTCTTCCATTCATCAAGGCTGGCCAGAAATTCATCCTTGGTCTGGATCGTATCGATGTCTTCAAGGATGACCGTTGCGTCATCGGCCAGAATTCTGTCGAAAACCGCGTGGTCGGCGGTACCGAGCGCAGAATACCAGCTCTCGATGATGACGTTGTGTGCGTCGTTCGCCATGGCAGGAAGCATTGTTAGAAGAATGACGGCGATCATGAATATCAATCGCGCCATTCTCTTGTCTCCCCCTATTCCAGCGCGGTTGCGCCGACCTCTTCGGGGTCGGGACGAAGGAAGTCACCGGTTTCAGGGTTCATGATCCACAATTCACCGGTCGAAATGTCGAACCAGGCGCCATGCAAGGTGAGGCGACCTTTCTTTTCAAGTATATCGACACAAGGAAAGCTGCGCAGGTTTTTCAGTGAATAGCGGATAGATATGCGCTCCAGCGCAGTCTGACGCTCGAACGGGGTCATCAGCTCATTGGCGGAAACCGCTTCGGCTGCGGGGCCGACGAGGCTCATCCACTTGCCGATGAAGTCGCCGGGGGAGAGCGGCTGGCTGTCATTGTCGAGCGCTGCCTTGATGCCGCCGCACCTGCCGTGACCGAGGACGACGATATTCTTGACTTTCAGGCTCTGCACCGCAAATTCGAGGGCCGCGGAGGTGGAGTGGTATTCTCCGTCCGGCGCATATGGCGGCACGAGATTGGCCACGTTGCGCAGCACGAAAATCTCGCCGGGTGCCGTGTCGAAGATGATCTCGGGCGCGGAGCGGGAGTCGCAGCAGGCGATGACCAGTGTTTCGGGCGTCTGCCCCTGATCCGCAAGCTGCTTGTAGCGCATCGTCTCGTTGGCATAGCGATGCGCCATGAAGTTGCGATAGCCGGTGAGAAGTTTCTCAGGAAGCAAGGTCATTCTCTTCCTCTAATCCGGAACCCCGATAAGATCAATTGGTCTAAGAGCCCGAGCCAAAATTCGCCATGACGGGCTGCGAATGGCGTTTTTCTGCGCTCCGATACTCACGTACCCAAAATGACGCTGCGCTTCGGTGCCCGATAACCACCACTTTCGCCACTTCCTGACGAACTTTGGCTCGGGCTCTGACGTTCTATGCCCTGATGCCCTTACTTGGATGAACCAGCCGCCGCATCTGAGTCATCGCCATAGGTGTCGAAAGGCTGGACGCGTCGGCTTCGAGCATCAATTCATCGGCGCCGCGTTTGGCGGAACGGGCCATTATCTCGAAAACCGAGGCTGTCGTGCGTTGCAGCACCTGTTCGAGATCAAGACCCGCAAGCATGCGTGCAAGGAACAGCGCGGAAGTAAGGTCGCCGAGACCGTTGGTCGGGCCGACGACGAGGCGGTGTTCGGCGAGCAGCGCCAGAGAGTGCGTCACCAGCAGATTGCCGGTGCCGCCAGCAATCATCGGGTGCGCCGAGGTCACAAGCATTGTACCCGGCCCTGCATGCAACGCTGCCTGCATGATCGCCTTGTTGTCCGGCAGTTCCGCGCCGGTCAGCCATGCAAGCTCGAAGCGGTTAGGCGTCGAAATATCTGCGAGCGGCATCAATTCGTCGCGGATGGCGTTTGCAGTCGCCTCCGGAACGTAAAGCCCCTTTTCATCGCCGATAACTGGATCGCAGAGATAGAGAACGGCCTTGTTGCGCGTTTTTACGGTCTCCACCAGGCGGGCGACACTGACGGCCTGCGCGGCATTGCCGAGGTAACCGGTCATGATGCCGCTGACCTCGCCGAGCCAGGGAGCGCGCTCCAGATCGGCGATCAGGTCGTCGAACTGCTGCGGTTCCGGCACGATGCGCTTGGCCGGTCCATGACCGGGATGCCAGGGCAAAATGACGGTTGGCACCGCCCATACCGGATGGCCGAGCGTCTCAAGCGCGAATACGGCGGCGCGATTGCCGACCGAACCACGCACGACGTGGCTGGAAATGACGATGACGGCATTGGATGAAGGGGCAATGGAACCGGTCATTGGAAATACTCATGCGAGAGTTCGGGCGAGCGAGCGCGACTCAACCCTTGCCGACTATAGAACTGATCACCCAGATAATCATGGCGATCAAGACAAGCAATCCCAGAAACCTGCCGATGCGTGTGCCCCAGACTTCTATGGGGTCGGCCGAATCGGCGTCGCCGGCTGAAAAGTGGTCCTTGGTCCGTTCGACAATGGTTGTGCCTTGGGATGCGGATTCGCGATTAATCCGTTCGATAATGCGTCTGGATTCTGTATCGGAATGATGCTTTCCATCGTGTTCAGGCATGAAGACACCTTGTTTGCGTTCAATGGTTTAGCATAGCGCTTTGGCTGTTCCTTTTGCAGAAAAAAATGGCTAGGTTTGTGGTGCTTCGTTCTGGAGCGGTGAATCTGTACTCGGGGAGAGGATTCCAATGCAACATTCGACTTGCCTGCCGGCACCGCACCGCGCATTTTCCATCATTGCCCTGTTTGTTCTCGTACCGCTGCTTTCAGCCTGCGGCTTCAATACGATTCCGACCAATGAAGAAAAGGCCAAGGCCGCGTGGAGCGAGGTGTTGAACCAGTATCAGCGACGGGCCGATCTTATTCCCAACCTCGTCGAGACCGTCAAAGGTTATGCCGCACAGGAAAAGGACGTCCTGACATCGGTAGTCGAGGCACGGGCCAAGGCGACCTCCATTCAGGTAACGCCGGAAACCCTCACCGATCCCAATGCGATGAAGGTGTTTCAGGAGAACCAGGCCCAGTTGACCGGAGCATTGTCGCGGCTGATGGCTGTCGTGGAAAACTATCCGGATCTGAAATCCAACCAGAACTTCCTCGCACTGCAATCGCAGCTCGAAGGCACGGAAAACCGCATCGCCGTATCGCGCCGGGATTATATCGAGTCGGTGCGGGTCTATAACACCTCGCTCCGGACGATGCCGACCATGATCTGGAAGTGGATCTGGTATACGGGCAATGAACCTTACCAGACCTTCACAATCGAAGACTCAGCCAAGCAAACGCCTCAGGTCAAATTCTAGGCTCCAGACATGAGCGCATTGCGCCAAATTGCGGTTGGGTTCAACCGCCTGCTATTGGCTATCGCGCTGCTGGCACTGCTGTCGGTCAGCGGATTTGCCGCCGAACTTCCTGCTTTGACAGGTCGCGTCGTCGATGCTGCGAACGTCATCGACGCGGCAACGCGCGAGCAGATAACGCAGAAATTGGCAGCGTTCGAAGCGAAATCCTCCGATCAGGTGGTGGTAGTCACAGTGCCGAGCCTCGATGGGGAGGAGATCGAGCCCTATTCCAACCGGCTCTACCGCTCCTGGGCGCTCGGTCAAAAACAGGAAAACAATGGCGTTCTTCTCGTCGTCGCACCAAACGATCGCAAGGTGCGCATCGAGGTCGGTTATGGCCTTGAAGGCACGCTGACCGACCTTCTGTCCAAGCTCATCATCGAAAATGCCGTCATACCGGGATTTCGCTCGGGCGATTATTCGGGTGGAATCTCGAAAGGTGTCGATGGCATTCTTGCTGTCCTTTCCGGTGATGCCGCTGAACTCGAGGCGCGCGCCAAACGCAATGTTCAGGAGCCTACCTCCGACGTCGATTGGGTGATGCTCATCTTCGTCATGATTTTTTTGTTCATGTTCTTCAGCGGGATCATACTTCCCGCCGTCGTTACATCCTTCGGGCGCAAGATTGCGCCTGGCCGCTACGAGTGGCTGGGCATGATCTTCGACATTGGCTCGAGAGGTGGCGGCGGTGGCGGATGGTCCTCGGGCGGTGGCGGTTGGTCGTCCGGTGGGGGTGGCTGGTCTTCGGGTGGCGGTGGCGGTGGCTTTTCAGGCGGCGGCGGTTCGTCCGGCGGCGGCGGCGCATCGGGGAGTTGGTAGGCCATGAGTTCAGGGTCCATGAATGAAACCGATCACGCACGCATTGCCGAAGCGATACGTGCAGCTGAAAGCCGCACAAGCGGCGAAATTTATGCGGTGCTCGCGCGGCGGAGCGACAGCTATTTCTACGTGGCCGGATTTACCGCGGCTTGCGGCATACTTTTCGCTGCCGTCGTGGTTGCGGTGGCGGCGCACTGGTACTGGTTCACCTTGCCATTGCCGGTCTTTGGTCTCGCCATACTCGCCGCTTTTCTTGCCGCAGTAGTGGTCCTCTGGCTCCTGCCAGGCATTACCATGTGGCTTGTGCCGCGGCGCATCCGCTACAAGCGGGCGCATCTCAACGCGATCCAGCAATTTCTGGCACGAAATATTCATCTCACAACACAACGCACCGGTGTCCTCCTTTTCGTCTCGCTGGCGGAGCGATACGCAGAGGTGGTTGCGGATGCGGGCATCAATGCAAAGGTCCACCAGGATGAATGGAACGGAATTGTCGCGATCCTGACCGAACATGCGGACAGAGATGAATTGGCCGATGGTTTTCTAAAAGCCATAGGAAAAGCGGGCCAGCTGCTGGAAGAACATTTCCCGACTGGCCCTGACGACATCAATGAATTGGATGATCATCTGGTTGAATTGTAACATTCTTGCGTGTCACATGATTTTCACCGCGACCGTGCAGTTTAGGCTCGAAAAAGCCTTTTGAAAGGCTATGATCGCGCCAAATACATAATCCAGGGGGAAATATTTCATGGCTTCCAAAAATAAAGCGGACGTAAAGGTCGCCACGAAGTCAAAACCACCGAAAGCCCCAAAAGAGAAGCCACAAGCAGGATTGTTTGAAGACCTGCTGTTTGCGCGGGCGCCGGAAGAAGACCTTGCCGACTACGATGCGGGTGCGCTGACCGCCTCGGCGAAGCTTGCGGAAAACGCGCTGGCGCAATTCAAGTCTGGACAGCCGGTCATAGATGTCAGCGAAGGCAACATCGTCTCCCGTGACCGCCGCCCGGTGACAGTGATCACACTTGTCAATGACAACATGCCCTTCCTGCTCGACTCGGTGCTTGGCGAAGTCAGCGAGCGCGTTACGTCGGTCTATCTCGTGTTGCATCCGGTCATGGATATCGACAGACACACGAACAGTGTTCTCGGCACTGCGGGTCCAGACAAGCCGGGCAAAGATGTGGCGCGGGTCAGCGTCATGCAAATTCATGTACCCGCACTCGATGAGCCATCGCGTGAGATCATGACCGCGGCGCTGGAGCTTGTGCTCAAGCAAGTGCGCGAAGCCGTAAGTGATCGCGGAGCCATGGTCGCACGGCTGGGCGACGCGATCGAAGCCTACAGGACCGGCAAAACGCCGATGAAAAAAGCTGCAGCAGAAGAAGCTGTCGAGTTTCTGGAATGGTTGCGTGACAATAATTTTACCTTTCTCGGCGTGCGTGAATACGACTATCAAGGCGATGACAGTCAAGGTGAGCTGGAGCGCTCCGGCAAGCGCGGTCTTGGCATCTTGAGCGACCCAGATGTGCGTGTCTTGAAGCGCGGCAACCAGGGTGTGACGACAACCCCGCAGATCATCGCTTTTCTCACCGGCCCCGAGCCTCTGATCGTCACCAAGGCCAATACTAAATCGCTGGTGCACCGCCGCGGCTATATGGATTACATCGGCGTGAAGACGTTCGACCCGGAGGGCAGGATTTCGGGCGAATTGCGTTTCGTCGGGTTGTTCACGTCCGGCGCCTATACGCGTTCTGTGCTTAAAATCCCCTACCTGCGCTCGAAAACCGAGGCTGTGATCCGCCGGCTTGGATTCAACCTTGAAGATCATTCCGGAAAGCAGCTTATCAAGGTGCTCGAGGGTTATCCGCGTGATGATCTTTTCCAGATCGATGTCAAGACGCTGACCCGCTACGCCGAGATCATATTGGCGCTCGGCGAGCGGCCGCGCGTGCGTGTCCTGCCGCGGATCGATCCCTTCGGCCGTTTCGCTTCGATCATCGTCTTCGTGCCGCGCGAGCGCTATGACTCTATCGTGCGCGAGAAAATAGGCTCGCATCTTGCGAGGGTGTATGAGGGGCATGTGTCGGCTTACTACCCGGCATTTCCCGAGGGCGGTCTTGCCCGCGTGCATTTTATTATCGGCCATGCCGAGGACCAATTTCCCAAAGTCAAACGTGAGGCGCTGGAAGAAACGGTCCGCTCCATCGTCCGCACCTGGGAGGATGCTGTTGCCGAGGTCGGAGATCGTCGTGGAACTGCGGAATTCACCGCTCTTGCTGCGGCGTTTCCGGATTCCTATCGCGAGAATTTTTCGCCCGACGAGGCGCTGGTCGATGCCAGCCGCATCGCCGGTCTTTCCCGCAACAATCCGCTCTATGTCGATTTCTATCGGCATCGCACCGACGGGCCCAAGGCCGCTTCGTTGAAGATATATCACTACGGCTCGGCGGTTGCCCTCTCACAGCGTGTTCCCTTGCTGGAGAATATGGGCTTTCGCGTCATCAGCGAGCAGACCTTCCAGCTGCCCGCCGCCGACGGCAGCCCGCTTTTCGTGCATGACATGGAGCTAACAAGCGCCTCGGATTCGGGGATCGACCTCGCCGATGATGGCGCTCTTTTCGAGAACGTCTTCCGCTCGATCTGGAATGGTGCGTCGGACAATGACGGCTACAACGCGCTTGCCCTCACCGGGCAGTTGACCGCGCGGCAAATCATCATCCTGCGCGCTTACGGCCGTTATCTTCAGCAGGCGGGCATTCCCTATTCGCAGGATTTCATCGCGGCGACACTCAATCGCTATCCGGCGATCGGCAGACAGATATTCGATCTGTTCGATCAGCGGCTCAACCCCGCGAAAACCGGCGCGCAATCGGAACGCAAGCAGTCGAGGCTACGCTCCAATATCGAAGAAGCACTGCAAGACGTTCCGAGCCTCGATGATGACCGCATCCTGCGCCGTTTCCTCAATCTCATCGAGTCGACCCTGCGCACCAATGCCTTTGCGCCGGAAGAAGGCGGCAGCGAACGCGTCACGCTGGCCTTCAAGCTCGATCCACGATCGCTGGATGAGCTGCCGGAGCCGCGGCCCTACCGCGAAATCTTCGTCTATGGGCCGGAGGTCGAGGGCGTGCATCTGCGCTTTGGTCCGGTCGCACGTGGCGGCCTGCGCTGGTCGGACCGCGCGCAGGACTACCGCACGGAAGTGCTGGGTCTGGTGAAGGCGCAGCAGGTGAAGAACGCGGTCATTGTTCCGGTGGGCGCCAAGGGCGGTTTCTTCCCAAAACGCCTCCCGTCCGGCAATGATCGTATCGCCATCTTCGAGGCGGGACGAGCTGCCTATATCACCTTCATCGCGACGCTGCTTTCGGTGACCGACAATCTGCAGGGCGAGACGGTTGTTCCACCGCAAAACGTGATCCGCCTCGATGGCGACGATCCTTATTTCGTTGTCGCTGCCGACAAGGGCACAGCGACGTTTTCCGACACAGCCAATGCAATCAGCCAGGCACATGATTTCTGGCTGGACGATGCCTTCGCTTCGGGCGGTTCCGCGGGCTACGATCACAAGAAAATGGGCATTACCGCGCGGGGCGCATGGGAGGCGGTGAAGCGCCATTTCCGCGAGATCGGCACCGACATCCAGAAAATGCCGTTCACTGTTGTTGGTGTCGGCGATATGTCAGGCGACGTCTTCGGCAATGGGATGTTGCTGTCGCCGCAAACGAAGCTGATAGCAGCCTTCGACCACCGCGATATTTTCATCGATCCGGAGCCGGATGTGAAAGCGACGTTGAAGGAACGCCAGCGACTGTTCAATCTCCCGCGCTCCAGCTGGCAGGATTTCGACAAGAGCAAGATTTCGGCGGGCGGCGGCGTTTTCTCGCGCTCGCAAAAGTCGATCACCCTGTCGAAGGAAGCTGCAAGAGCCATCGGCCTTGCCAAGACCACGGCAACGCCGTTCGAGATCATGACAGCGATCCTCAAAGCGCCGGTCGATCTCCTGTGGTTCGGCGGCATCGGCACCTATGTCCGCTCGTCGCTGGAGAGCGACGCGGAAGCGGGTGATCGCGCCAATGACGCCATCCGCATCACCGGCAGCGATGTTCGCGCGAAAGTCATCGGCGAAGGCGCCAACCTTGGCGTCACACAGAAGGCGCGCATAGAGTTCGGCCTGCTCGGCGGGCGCTGCAATTCCGATGCGATCGACAATTCGGCTGGCGTCAACACTTCCGACGTCGAAGTCAATATCAAGATCGCCCTGGCACAGGCCATGCGCGCTGGCAAATTGCAACGTGACAAGCGCAACACGCTGCTTGAATCGATGACCGAGGAAGTCGGTGATCTGGTGCTGCGCAACAATTATTTGCAGACACTGGCGCTATCGCTGGCACAGCGGCGCGGTCTCGCCGACCTTGCCTATCAGGCACGCTTCATCAGCGATCTCGAGACAAAAAAACTCCTTAACCGCAAGGTGGAGACGCTGCCCGACGACAAGGCGATGGCAGAGCGGCAGGTCGAAGGCATTCCATTGACGCGGGCCGAACTCGGCGTGCTCCTTGCCTATTCGAAGATTGTCCTGCTGGACCAGCTCCTGGCAAGCGATTTGCCGGACGATCCCTATCTCGAACGCGAATTGATGGACTATTTCCCGCGCCAGATGAAGGAGGGCTTCGGCAACGAAATCCGCACGCATCGCCTGCGCCGGGAAATCATCGCGACGCAGCTTGCCAATGATGTCATCAATCGCGGCGGGCCGACTTTCGTGAGCCGGCTGGCGGACCTTACCGGCCAATCCGGCCCGGAGATCGTTCGCGCCTACGTGATAGTGCGGGACGGCTTTGAGCTGGATGAGGTGTTCGCGGGAATCGACGCGCTGGATAATGCGATACCTGGCGAAACCCAGAACGGTTTCTATGCCAATGTGGCCCAGATGCTGAACTGGACGACAGCCTGGGTGCTGCGTAACCACACAGGCGCCGTTGGTCTTGGCGCTGCGATCGCGGAGATCAAAACGGCCCGCGATGCGCTGCAGCCGCGCCTGGACAAGCTTTTGCCCGCATCGATGACCGGGTTGATCCGCGAAGATGCCGCCAGCAACGCTGCTCTCGGTGCGCCTCCGGCACTTGCAGCGCAGTTGGCGCGGCTGGAGATAGCGCCGATCATTCCGGACATCGCCGCCGTGGCCCAGCAGGCCAATATCGATATTGCCAGCGCAGCACGAGCCTATTTCGACATATCCGAAGCATTCCGTATCGGGCGTATCGAGGATGCGGCGCGAGGCGTTTCCATCGCCGACTACTACGACGGCCTGGCGCTTGCCCGTGCCACCGACCTGATTTCACAGGCTCGGCGCGGTATCGCCGTGGCGGCGCTGAGCAAATATGGCAAACAGGCCGAGCCGGCTAAGGACTGGTTGGCGAGCCGGGGTGCACGCGTCGACGAGGTGCGCCAACGCATGGCGAATATTGTGGAAACGGGCGATTTGACCGTCTCCCGGCTCGCGGTGGCCGCCGGATTGCTTTCCGATCTGTCATAGGCAGTTGGGCTTGATGGGCAAGGAATAGCGTAATGGCTGCATCGAGAAGGGGCATCTGGGGCTGGATGCTCTTCGACTGGGCGGCGCAGCCATTCTTCACGGTCGTCACGACGTTTATCTTCGGACCGTATTTCGTTTCGCGCATGGCGAGCGATCCGGCCGTCGGCCAGGCGGCGTGGGGTTATGGCATTGCCGTTTCGGGGCTCGTTATCGCAGTGCTCTCGCCGGTGCTCGGATCGATCGCCGACCAGACGGGACGGCGCAAACCGTGGATCGGTTTCTTCGCCGTCATCAAGATACTCTCGCTGATCATGCTGTGGTTTGCGGCACCAGGCTCAGGCCTGATCATGCCGCTGGTGTTCTTTTCGCTGGCGTCGGTAGCGGCGGAGTTTTCCATCGTTTTCAACGATTCGATGATGCCGCGACTGGTAGCGCCAAAGGATATCGGACGGATATCCAACGTGGCCTGGGGCCTCGGCTATCTCGGCGGCATGATCGTCTTGATCTTCGTCGTGGCATTCATGGCCGCGTCGCCGCAGACCGGCAAGACCATGCTCGGCCTTGCGCCGATCTTCGGGCTCGATCCGGCGACGGGCGAGGGTGATCGCGCAACGGCGCCCTTGTCGGCGCTGTGGTACCTCGTCTTCATCCTGCCGATGTTCCTTTTCACGCCGGATGGTACGAGAGGCATGGCAGCCGGTCCGGCAGTGCGGGTCGGACTTGCGGAACTCAAGTCTACCTTGAGCGAGGTACGGCAGCGGCCGGGGCTTTTCCGCTTTCTCGTCGGCCGGATGATCTATCAGGACGGCGTGAATGCACTGATTGCGCTGGGCGGCGCCTTCGCGGCGACGATGTTTGGCTGGGCCACGGCGGAGATAGGGATTTTCGGCATCATACTCAACGTAGTCGCCATTTTTGGCTGTCTTGCCGCCAGCAAGCTCGACACGATGCTGGGGTCGAAGGTCGTGGTGGTGATCTCGCTGGTGTTGCTGACCATCGCGACGATCGGCATCGTCTCGACCGGCCCGGGCTATACGCTGTTTGGCCTTGTCCAATTGCCGGGTGCCGATAGCGGCGGCCTGTTCGGTACACCTGCAGAAAAAGCCTATATCGGCTTCGGACTTCTCATCGGTATTGCCTTTGGACCGGTGCAGGCTTCGTCGCGTTCCTACATGGCGCGCAGCATTTCGTCCGATGAGGCCGGGCGCTATTTCGGCATCTACGCGCTGTCCGGACGGGCGACGAGTTTCCTCGCGCCCTTCCTGGTCGCAACTGTGACAGCGTTCAGCGGATCGCCGCGCCTCGGCATGGCGATGATCATATTCTTCTTGCTGGCCGGACTGGCGATTCTTTTGAGAACGCCTTATCCGGCTGCAAAAATCAGTGCCTGAAATGGCGCATGCCGGTGAACACCATGGCGATGCCGTGCTCATCGGCAGCGGCAATCACTTCGTCATCGCGCATCGACCCGCCCGGCTGGATCACGGCGGTGGCGCCAGCGGCGACAGCTGATAGCAGGCCATCGGCGAAGGGGAAGAATGCGTCGGAGGCGACGACGGAGCCCTTGGTCAACGGTGTCGAACTTCCTGCTGCTTCGGCGGCATCCTCGGCCTTGCGCGCCGCAATGCGGGCGCTATCGACCCGGCTCATCTGCCCGGCGCCGATGCCAACAGCTGCGCCATCCTTGACGTAGACGATGGCATTGGATTTCACGTGCTTGGCGATGCGGAAGGCAAGCTTGAGATCGGACATTTCCGCTTCGGTTGGAGCGCGCTTTGTGACCACCTCCAATTCGAGATCATCGACAACGCCACTGTCGCGCGACTGGACGAGGATTCCGCCGGCAACCGTCTTGGCGCTGATGCCACCAGCGCGCGGATCGGGCAGGCCGCCGGTGACCAGCAGCCGCAGGTTCTTCTTTGCGGCTACTATTGCCTGCGCTTCCGGTGTCGCGTCGGGCGCGATGATGACTTCGGTGAAGGTCTTGACGATTTCCGTCGCGGCTTCGGCGTCGAGCGTCTTGTTAAGTGCGACGATGCCGCCAAATGCCGAAACCGGGTCACAGGCGAGGGCCTTCAGATAGGCTTCCTTCAAGGTCGCACCTTCGGCGACGCCGCAAGGATTGGCGTGCTTGATGATGGCGACGGCGGACGTGCGCGTCGGGTCGAATTCGGCAACGAGTTCGAAGGCGGCGTCCGTGTCGTTGATGTTGTTGTAGGAGAGCTGCTTGCCCTGCAGTTGGGTAGCGGTGGCGACGCCCGGCCGCTTCTCGCCAGTGAGGTAGAAGCCAGCCGACTGGTGCGGGTTTTCCCCGTAGCGCATGACCGAATGCAGATAACCGCCGATGGCGCGGCGCGATGGCGTTTCGGTCATCAGGGCTTCGGCGAACCAGCCGGAAATAGCTGCGTCATAGGTAGCCGTGCGGGCATAGGCCTTGGCGGCGAGGCTCTGGCGGAACGAATAGGGCAGCGAGCCCTCATGCTTGTCGAGCATGGCGATGACCATGTCGTAGTCGCCGGTCTCGGTAACGACCCCGACATAGGCGTGGTTCTTGGCCGCCGCGCGGATCATGGCCGGACCGCCAATGTCGATATTCTCGACGATATTAGCGTAATCGGCGCCGGAATGACGGACTTCTTCAAATGGATAGAGGTTGATGACGACGAGATCGATGGCGCCGATATCATGCGCCTTCATAGCCGCCGTATGTTCGGGATCGTCCCGCACGGCGAGCAGCCCGCCATGCACTTTCGGATGCAAGGTCTTGACGCGGCCGTCCATGATTTCCGGAAATCCGGTAATGTCGGCGACGTCGCGGACCGGAATGCCCTCGGCGGCTATCGTCTTCGAGGTGCCGCCGGTGGAGAGGATTTCAACACCGTGGCGGTGCAGCGCATGGGCGAGCGCGGTAAGACCGGCCTTGTCCGAAACGGAAAGAAGGGCCCGCTTGACAGGATAAAGGTTCGGAGCAGGAAAGGATTTGGCGGCGACGGCCATGGGTGTACGTCCTCAAACTTTGACTGGAAGATTCACGCCATGGCGGCCTGCAAATGGCGTTTTTCTGCGCTCCGGTGCTCACGTACCACAATGTACGCTGCGCTCCGGTGCTCGGAAACCACCATTTTCGCCTCGCCCTGACCTGAATCTCAACGGGCCCTAGCACAGGGAGGCAGGAAATCCTACTTTTTTGAGCGCGCTGCGGCGATTCACGACGGGGAGCGTGGTTCTGTTGCGAAAACCAGCAGGACGAGAAGACCAAGCCCGGCCCCCGCCAACGAGGTAACCCACCAGCCGCCATAGTAATAGGTGGCGGCGGCAAGCGCCGACCCGGCCGAACCAAGCAGGAAAACGATGGTCATATAGATCGCATTGAGCCGGCCGCGCGCTTGATCATTGAGTGAGAAGATGATGCGCTGGCTAAGTATCTGGTTGGTTTGAACGGCGCTGTCGATGAAGATCGCTGCAAGGACGAGCGCGGCGATCGAGATGGCGGTTCCGGCCCAACCGGCAATCAGGAACCAGATTGTAAGCGTGATCATGGCGGTGGCAGTACCCTGTCTCGTATAGCCACGGTCTGCAAGCCGGCCAGCAACGGGAGCCGCCAGCGCGCCGGCTGCACCCGCCAGGGCGAACAGAGCGATCTGGCGTTGGCTGTAGCCAAAAATGTCGGTCAAAAGCAGCGGTATGCCGGTCCAGAACAGATTGAAACTGGCGAAGATGATGCCCTGATAGAAGGCGCGGCGCTGCAGAGCCGGTGTGGTGACAAGCAGATGCCACATCGATTTGAGGATGGCGCCATAGCGCATGCTGCCATGCGGCTGGCGTTGTGGGAGCGCGGCACGCAGGAGTACAAGTACGGCGAGCATTGCCGCTGCCGAAATCCAGAAGATCGCCCGCCATCCGAACTCGGAAGCGACCAGGTTGGCCAGCGGTCGCGCCAGCATGATGCCGGTCAAGAGCCCGGCCATGACATTGCCAATCGTGCGGCCGCGTGAGGCGGCGGGAACCAGATGGGAAGCGAAAGGCACGAGTACCTGCGCACCACAGGCGAAGAAACCAATGGCGAAGGAGGACAGGAGAAAGGTCATCGCCGAACCGGACAGAGCTGCTCCGGCAAGACCAAGTGCGGTGCCAGCGAGCGTCAGAAGAACCAGGCGACGATTTTCGACCAGATCGGCCAACGAAACTAGGAACAGCAGTCCCGCGCCATAGCCGAGTTGCGTCACCGTAACGATAAAACCGGCCATGCCGCCATGCATATCGAGATCGGTGCTGATCAGACCGATAAGCGCTTGCGCATAGTAAATATTACCGACCATCGCCCCGCAGGCGAACGCGAACAAAAAGGTCAATGCCGGGGAAAGCCCCGGCATTTCGGCTGCGATCTCGGCAGCTTCCGGTTGTGGTAGTACGGTATCTCGGGAATAGGCCATCAGGTTCTCGCTGCCGGCGGTCCTCCCACCCCCGGCTTTTCGCTATTTCAGATGAGGTTGGATAAGGGAAAGATCGGCGGCAGAAAGCCGGTCGGACGCGGTCCGGGCCTGGTGCCAGTAGGGATAAATAAGCGGCAACTGGCTGACCTTATCCAGGCTTGCGCGCTCTTCGGCGCTCAAGACCACATCGGCAGCCTTGAGATTGTCCGCGAGCTGGGCGTCCGTACGGGCACCGACGATGATGGACGTCACGCCCTTGCGCCCGAGCAGCCAGGAAAGCGCAATCTGCGCCGCAGAAATATTGCGCGCTTCGGCAATGCCGGCCAGAACTTCGATGATGTCGTAAAGCCGCTCCTCATCCCTGATCGGCGGCTCCCCCCAATTGGCAAGCTGACGCGTACCTTCGGGCGTTGCCTTGTTGCGGCGATATTTACCGGACAGCAGCCCGCCAGCCAGGGGACTCCAGACCAGCACGCCAAGGCCTTGGTCCAGCGTCGCAGGGATCAGCTCATATTCAGCTTCCCGCGCCTCGAGGCTGTAATGAATCTGCTGGCTGACAGGGGCGATGAACTTTTCCAGTGCCGCAATGCCCATGGCCTTCATCAGGTGCCATCCCGAGAAATTCGAAACGCCGACGTAGCGCACCTTGCCGGAGCGCACGAGCGTATCGAGCGCCTCCAGCGTTTCTTCGAGCGGCGTCAGTCCGTCCCACTGATGCAACTGGTAGAGGTCGATGTGATCGGTGCCAAGGCGTTTCAGGCTTGCTTCCGCAGCGCGAATCAAATGGTAGCGCGACAGGCCGGCGTCGTTGATTTCCTCGCCCATCCGGAACCTCGCCTTGGTGGCGACGAGGATGCTGTCGCGCTTGCCCTTGAGCGCCTGTCCGACGATCTCCTCGGAAGCGCCGGTCGAATAAATGTCCGCTGTGTCGATAAGATTGATTCCGGCATCGAGAGCCATGCCAATCTGGCGCTTGGCGCCTTCCAGGTCAGTGTCACCGGTCTTGGCGAAATTGCCTTTGCCGCCAAAGGTCATCGTGCCGAGGCTGAGCGAGGATACTTTGAGGCCGGAGCGGCCAAGTTGACGATACTCCATGGTGAAGACTCCTGGCGAATGAAAGGTTGATTGAGATGCGCGCTCACCGAGCGAGCGCAAGGTTGCAACTCTATATAAGCCAAACGGCCCGATGTCGCCCCGAAAGCCGAAACACAGATTGGTGATCGGGCGGAATGTTATCCATAAACCCCGAGGGTCGTGCGGGTGAACTGCCACTCGACTTCCGGGCGATGCGCGGCATTGACCGAAAGCGTGATCTGGCGGGTTTTGACCGGCCCCCGAAACCCGGCGAAGAACAGCGAATCCTCGATGAAGGGCTGGACAGTCGCCGAAAACATCCAGATGTCATCATTCTCCGCTTGCAGGATGATCAGGCCATGCTCATCGACTGTGACGTTGACGGATGGGTGCAGATGGAAACGGATGACAACATCCTCAGCACCCGTGTCGCGGAGTGGATTGCGTCCGGAAGCAAAGAAGCTGTCTATGCCCTCGATGACGCTGCCATTGTGCGAAAGGACAATCTGGCGCTCGTGATAGATGCCAAAGGGCCGGACATAACCATTGTGATTGGCGACGAATCCGACTGCGCCTTCGCGTTCGATCCGCTCGATGTTGACCTTCGTCGGACCAGCGATAATCGGCGTACCGATCATCGTCGCCAGTCCCGATGTGGAGCTGAACCGGCAGGAGGACGTGTCGTTGATTGTGGCTGTCGAATGGGCGGCGGTAGAACGCGCCAAGGGGCGAAATTCCGGCGGGCCGTAGCGATCGACGCCGGCATTGACGATATAACGATTGCGACCGGAGGACATCTCGAAGGAAAGGCAGCCGGCATGGGCATCCCGGGAGGCGGTCACAGGCGGTGCGAGCCCTGTATCGGCGATGATCGTTGTGGAGTCCATGGATAGTCGTTCATAGCCCGAATGCGGCGCATGGGTCAGCGGCAGGCCGCCAATATCGTCATGGCGCAGCACTGCGATTACCCGTTCCGGCATGGTCGCGCCGACGCCGTTGAACAGAGCAAGACTGCCATCGTGATGGCGAAAGAATCGTAGCGCGGGCAGCATGCGTTCGATGGCTTCGATCAAAGCCTTGGGCGGTGCTTCCTGGCCACTTGCATAGGTCTGGCGCAAGGGCAGAAGGTCGGCAAGCAGTTCAAGGATCGTCAGCGGGTTGCGCGAGATGTGGCCGCCGTCCGGCAGGATTTGCCGTACGAGTTCGAATTCAAGGTTGCGCCGGGCCGACCGGCTGGTGCTGGACGTTACGGGCAAGGCCAATACAGCGAGCGCGAGGGCGATGCGCGCGCGCAGCTTTTCCTCACCATCATCCATAACGGCGGCCATGGTTCGCAAATAACGCACCTGCATGGCGAGTGAGCGCATGAACTGGCGGTACGAGCGAAGATCCGTGCCGGCGAGGATGAGGCTTGAATGCTGCAGCCAGGCTATAATGCGCTGAGCAGTGACTTCGGGCAGCCAGGCGGGTCCTGAAATCGACCGGCCGTGAGTGGTGATCCAGTCGCCGAGCAGCGCCCGCGCGTTGGCGGTGGCAAGATCCGTGCCTGCGGCGCGCAGATGCCGTAGCCAGCCAAAATTATGCAGGGCCGCCTGCCACGCGGCATTGGGTGGATCAATCAGGAATGGCGAGCGCCCGCCCGTCTCGACGACCCTGCCGGCTAGGGCGAAACGGCCATGGTAGAACTCTTCTGCCAGTTGCGGATCTGCCGGGCGAAGATCTTGCGGGGCAATGAGAACGCGTTCCGGCGTAAAACCGGTGAACCGCCAGCGATAGAGGGGGCCCATTCGCACACGCCTGCGGAAACGGCGCCAAAGTTGCGCTGTTGCCAGTCCCCACAATTGCGGTGTTTCGCTCAGCGCGACCATATTATTATTGCTTCGAATCGCCTCGACAAACGCCGACTATGGAGCAGAAACCGTTAAAACTTTAGTATTTCCGTTTGAAACGCGCTGCGAAGAAGCCGTCCATGCCGGAAAGCGCGGGATTTTCATGGGCGAGGTCGGCCGGCGTGGAGCGAACGAAGCCTTCCGCGGTAATGAGTTCAGCGAGGCCACCAATTTCATCCCTGGTTACCGGTACGAGCTCTATGCCCGGGTTCTTTGCAAGCAAATCATTGGCCACTTTCTCGCCTTCGAGTGGATCGAGCGAGCAATTGGAAAAGACCACAATACCACCGGGGCGGACGATGGTGACGGCATGATCAAGGAGTTTCGCCTGAAGCTGGGCCAGCTTCGCTACGTCTTCGGGCGTCTTGGTCCACGGAACGTCCGGGTGCCGCCGCACCGTGCCCGTCGAAGAACACGGCGCATCGAGCAGGATCGCATCGAACAGCTCTGCTGGCTTGTAGGCGGAAAGATTGGCTTCGACCGTCTCGGCGGAAAGCTTGAGACGTTCGAGATTTGAGCGCAGGCGCTTCAGCCGGTTGGCCGAAAGGTCGAGCGCCGTGACATTGGCGCCCGCCAGTGCAAGCTGTGCAGTTTTGCCGCCCGGCGCTGCGCAAAGGTCGGCGACGCGCTTGCCCTCGATGTCTCCGAAAAGCTTCGCTGGCAGGCTTGCAGCCGTGTCCTGAACCCACCATTCGCCTTCCGCAAACCCCGGAAGAGACGTCAACGGGCCTTCGACAGTCGCGAGACGTACGGAACCCGTCGGCAATGCGATGCCGCCAAGCTTTTCCGCCCAGATATGCGGATCGCCTTTCACGGTCAGGTCGATCGGTGGTTCCTTGCTCTGAATGTCGAGAATGGCCTTGGTCTTGTCCTTGCCATAAGCGGCAATGAGGCTGTTCTCGAACCAGGCCGGAACATTGCTGGCGTGCGAATGGACCTCGCCCTTGAAAGTTTCCTTTTCGCGCGACAGCCGGCGAAGGACGGCATTGACCATCGAGGCGAAGCGGCGGTTGCGTGGATCATTATTGGCGGCGGTGACAGCAAGGTCGACGGCGGCACGGTCGGGCAGATCCAGATAAAGGATCTGCGCAGCGGCAACGTGCAGCAGATGGCGCAGGGCAACGGCATTTTCTGGCAATGGCCGGTCGATCAACTGGCCGATGGCAGCTTCGATGGTGCCGCGATTGCGCAATGCGGCGCCGAGGATGGCGCGGACCAGCGAGCGATCGCGGTCGTCGAGCGCCATATATTGGGGGTGGCCGTTGCTGTTGTCGGTCAGGCCGTCGAGCGAGGTGTGCTTCTCGATGACGGCACCAAGCAGGCGCGTCGCCACTTGACGCGCTGCGAGACCGGGACGGTCTTCCGCATCGATGTAATCTGCCGGTTTTTTGCCTAGAGGCCGTTTGGCTGGTCGTCTGGTACCGGGCTCCGCGCTCATGCCCAGGGGCCTTTACGGCCGCCGCCATCGCGGCCCCACGGGGACGGCCGGTCATCCAACTGTTCGTCATCGATTGGTGCCTGCGGTGCGCGGGTGGGCCGGGAGGCGGCGGGTGCTTGGCCAAACTCTTGTGCCATCGCTTCCAGCGCGGCGATGCGGTTTTCCGTGCTCGGATGGGTGGAGAACAGATTGTCGGCGCCTTGGCCGCTCAGCGGATTGATGATGAAAAGCGGAGCGGAGGCGGGGTTGCGCTCGGCATCCTCGTTGACGATCTGCTTTGCGCCGCGGGCAATCTTGTCGAGCGCAGACGCCAGCCACAGCGGATTGCCGCAGATCTGCGCACCGCGCCGGTCGGCGGCATATTCACGGGTGCGGCTGATTGCCATCTGCACGATCATGGCGGCAAATGGCGCGACGATCATGGCAATGAGCACGCCGATGAAGCCGAGCGGATTATGGTTTTCGCGGCTGCCACCACCGAAAAACATCGCGAAGTTGCCGAGCATGGAAATGGCACCGGCAAGGGTGGCCGTGACGGTCATCGTCAGTGTATCCCTGTGTTCAATATGGGCAAGTTCATGCGCCATGACGGCCGCGACTTCCTGGGGTGAAAGGCGCTGCAGCAGGCCGGTGCTGGCAGCAACGGCGGCATTTTGCGGATTGCGCCCCGTCGCGAAGGCATTGGGCTGATCGTTCTGGATCAGATAGACCTTCGGCATGGGAAGATTGGCATTTGCGGCCAGATCGCGAACGATGGCGTAATATTCCGGTGCGTTCGCCTCATCGACCTCGACCGCGTGGTGCATGTTCAGCACCATCTTGTCGGAATTCCAGTAACTGAAGAGATTCATGCCCGCGGCTATGACAAGGGCGATCATCATGCCGCCGGTTCCCCCAATGAGAAAACCGACGCCCATGAACAGGGCGGTCATAAAGGCAAGCAGCATTCCGGTGCGCATCACATTCATGGCATCAGTCCTTCCGCATTGGTCAAATCTATCAAGTTCATTCCTTTTATTGGTCGTCTTCCGCTATATGATGGTGTTTTATACAGCAAGCTTCAATGACGGGTACCAGCGTTATGAACGACGACCATACGATAATGACGCCGCGCGCGGACAATGATGACAGCCGGCCGCGTCCGACATTCGAACAACTGCCGCCAGCAGCGCAGCGGGCGCTGAAAGAGGCGGAAGCACGCCGCGGGGCCGATAAGGAAAACGCCGATCAGCCCCGCGAAGTCGGTGGGCGTGGCGGCAAGGATCCCGCCCGCTTCGGCGATTGGGAGATCAAGGGCCGCGCGATCGATTTTTAGAGCAATTCCGTTTTCTTCGAACCACGGAGTTGTTCCAGCTTCTTGTTTTACGGAATTCCGGACGGAAAAGCGGTTCCCACTTTTACTGGAATTGCTTTAGCGAATGACCTCGATGCCGAGTTTTTCACGCCGTAGCCAGCGGCTGATCAGTAGAAGGGCGGCCGTTGCGAGGCCGCACAACAGGCCGAGCCATACGCCTGCGCCTTCCATGCCGAGCCAGAAGCCGAGGCCTACAGATAGCGGCAGGCCGACACCCCAATAGGCGATAGCTGCATAGATCATCGGTATGGTGGTATCGTGCAAGCCGCGCAGCATGCCGCTCGCGACGGCCTGACCTCCGTCGAATATCTGGAACAGCGCGGCGAAGGCCAGAAATGTAACAGCGAGCGAAATCACCTTGGCGTTGGCTGGATCGTTGACGTCGATGAAAGCACTTATCAAGGCGTGCGGTGCCAACAGCATCAGCAGCGCGGTGAGAACCATGAAGCCGGTGCCTGCCGTGAACGCAACCCAGCCGGCGCGCTTGATGCCGTCAGGATCCTGCGCGCCGTAGGCACGTCCAACGCGTACCGTTGCCGCCTGACCAAAACCCATCGGCACCATAAAGGCAATCGAGGCAATCTGAATGGCGATCGCATGGGCGGCGAGCGAATCAGCCCCTATCAGTCCCATCAGGAAGGCAGCGGCATTGAAAATCGTTACTTCGAAGCTGAGGATCGCAGCAATTGGCAGGCCAAGGCGCAATAGTTCGCGATAGCGTGGCCAGTCCGCACGCCAGAAACGTCCGAACAGGCGGTAGCGCCGGAACTGCTTGTCGAAAGAAATGACAATGACGAAGCCGGCAAACATCAAGGCTGAAGATAGCGATGTCGCGATGCCGGACCCGACGATGCCGAGCCTCGGAAAGCCGAAATGACCGAAGATCAGCAGCCAGTTCGCCAGTGCATTGAAGGCGACGCCAAAAAGAGCGATGACAAGCGCCCAGCCGGGGCGTTCCAGCGCAGCTATGAAAGAACGCACCACGATATAGCAGTAAAAGGGCAATACCGCCCATTGCAGCGCGCGTACATAATGGCCAGCCTCAGCGGCGAGCGCATGATCCTGCCCCATGGCGATGAGGATCGCTTTGGTATTCCACAATATGAGCCAGATCGGGACCGAAATGGTGACTGCGATCCACAGGCCCTGACGCACCGTGCGGCGTATTTCGCGCACGGTGAATTTGTTGCGTCCGAGTTCGCGCGCCATCATCGGCGAGGTTGCCGTCATCAGGCCGAGGCCGAAAATCATTGGAACATAATAGAGATTGGTGCCGAGCGCACCGGCCGCCAGCGTATTTGCTCCGACCCAGCCCATCATCATGACATCGGTCGCTGTCATGGCCGTCTGCGCAAGATTGGTGAGAATCATTGGCCAGCTCAGCGAGAGCATCGCAACGATTTCATCACGCCATGCACGCTTTGACGCGTTTTGGACTATAGCAGCCGACATTGTTTAAACTTTCAGAGGGATTTTGCCTTGGGATTAGGCAGAATGCACCGTTTTCAGGCAAAATCTTGGTATCATCAATTTGGCGAAGAGCAAAGAGCTGCCCTATACAATCTGGGGTTGATGTCACATGTTTTGAACGTCATATACCATTCGGAATTCAATTGACGAAATGTGATTTATAAAATACATTTATGATCGAGCTTGGGCAAACAGAGACATTTCGAAAATGGCGAACGGAACTCAAAGACCAGCGAGCGCGAGCTTTGATCGCTTCGCGGTTAGATCGCCTTGCTTTCGGGCACGCAGGTGATGTGCAACCCGGGCCCGGCTATCGCGTATATTTTCAGAGGCGAGGAGACGTGATCGTTATCCTTCTCTGCGGTGGTGACAAAAGCACGCGGGCAAAGGATATCCGCACAGCAAAACTTTTGGCTGCGGAATGGGAGGAATGGAATGGTTGAAAAGTTGATCCCTTATGATCCTGCCGAGGATTTGACGACCGATGAGGCTATAGAAGTATTTCTCACCGATGCCTTCGAAACCGGGGACGCAGCATATATTGCGAGGGCATTGGGTGTAGTGGCAAGAGCAAAGGGTATGACCAAGATCGCTCGAGAAACGGGTTTGGCTCGAGAGCAGCTTTATCGTTCTTTAAGTGAAAACGGGAATCCCACCCTCGAAACGATCGTGGCCGTCATGAAGGCGATTGGATTTCAAATCAGAGGCAAGCGCGCGGCATAAACGGAAAGGGCCACCCCGAAGGGTGGCCCCGCAATTCCGTCTGGCACAAAGCTGTCGTTTGGCCTTCTTCCCTGGACTCAGCCAAGGCGCTTATTCAACGGAGAGACGATCCCCGATGGAAAGCATCAGACGCCTTGTGGCAGTTTTCGAAATCACGAGACATCGGATCACCTCCTTTACATTCGTTGAACACAAAACAAGAATGGGGTGTCTTTGCCCGCGTTTCAAGAAAAAATTTGACGGGCCTTTCAGACGGCTTGCAAAACCGCTATTGCCGCCATAAGCCAAGCCGAGTTTTTCACAGAGCGCCGATGGCCGATAGTCGAGCAGGCGTTTAGGGGTACAGGATGGCAGCTGAAGATAGAGCGGCGCGGGTTATCCGCACGGTAATCGATGTACTCGAGCCGCAATTTGCCGTCGAATTATGGGATGGCACCAGAATTGGCCAAACCGATGGCCCAATCCTTGCTATCAATGATCCCATGGTTGTGCGCCAGCTTGCCTTGAAACCCAATATCGGCTCGATCGTCGAATTATGGGTTTCTGGCCAGATCGATGTAAAGAACGGCACACTGTTCGATCTGGTCGAGCGTGGCCCCAAGGGAAAATTCAAGCAGAAGCTGAACAGCCTGCCGAAATGGCAATTGCTGAAAGATGTGCCTTCATTGCTGCTGGCTGGCGGCAAGGCCGGCAGGTCCGGTCTCGGCGGAAAAAATCCCTTTGTCAGCGGCTCCAACAAGGAAGCCATCACCCATCACTACGATGTGTCGAACGCTTTCTATCAGCTCTTTCTCGATGAGCGCATGGTCTATACCTGCGCCTATTTCACTGATTGGGCCAATACGATCGACCAAGCGCAGGCGGACAAACTGGAGCTGATCTGCCGCAAGCTGCGGTTGCAACCCGGCGACCGGCTGCTCGACATCGGTTGCGGCTGGGGCGCGATGTTGATCTATGCGGCGAAGCATTATGGCGTGACGGGGACGGGCGTTTCGCTGTCCGACGCGCAGACTGCGCTCGCGCGAGAGCGGATCAAGGCTGAAGGCCTTGAAGACAAGATAACCATCCACGTCAAATCCTACGAACACCTCGAAGGTCAGTTCGACAAGATATCGTCAATCGGCATGTTCGAAGCTGTCGGCATAGCGCACTACGATACCTATTATTCTAGCGTGCGCCGCCTGCTGCGGCCGGGCGGGCTTTACCTGCATCATGCGATCACGCGGCGCATGAAACGCAACAAGAAGACCTTCGGGCGCAAGAGCGCCGAGCACCTGGCGCTGGTGAAGTATATTTTCCCGGGCGGTGAGCTTGATCACCTCGGCATGACAGTGGAGAACCTCGAGGGCCACGGTTTTGAGGTGCATGATGTCGAGAATCTCCGCGAACATTACGGCAAGACCTGCCGGATGTGGGCGGATCGGCTGCACGCCCGGTTTGACGAAGCGATCGCCGAAGTCGGCGCGCCCAAGGCACGGCTTTGGCTGCTCTATCTGACCGGTTGTGCGCTGGCTTTCGAGCGGGGAACCGTGCAGATCAACCAGACACTGGCATCCAAGCGCAAACGGGGGCTATCTGCCGTGCCGCAGACACGGGCGGATTTGTATCGATAAATCCACCCTGATGGCCATCTGATGCAGTTTTTCTGCGTTCCGGTGCTCATGGACAAAAAGGTCCACTCCGCTCCGGTTCTCGAAAAACCACACCAGCTAACTCGTCAGGCTGAATTTCCAGGTAGTGCTTATGAAAGAAGGAAAGATCAGCCTTTCTTGTTTTGCCTGTTGGCGATCAGATCGTCGACGACAGCTGGATCGGCAAGCGTCGATGTATCGCCGAGCGCGCCGAAGTCGTCCTCGGCTATCTTGCGCAGGATGCGGCGCATGATCTTGCCCGAGCGCGTTTTGGGCAGGCCGGGCGAGAACTGTATCTTGTCGGGCGAGGCGAACGGGCCGATTTCCTTGCGCACATGCGCAACGAGATCCTTGCGCAGCGCGTCAGTCCCCTCAAGGCCGGCCATCAGTGTGACATAGCAATAAATGCCTTGGCCCTTCAGATCGTGCGGGTAACCGACGACGGCGGCTTCCGAGACCGTATCGTGCGAGACAAGAGCGGATTCAACTTCCGCCGTACCCATGCGATGACCCGAAACATTGAGCACGTCATCGACGCGGCCGGTGATCCAGTAATAGCCGTCCTTGTCGCGACGGCAGCCATCACCGGTAAAGTACTTGCCCTTGTAGGTGGCAAAATAGGTCTCGATGAAACGCTTGTGATCGCCATAGACCGTGCGCATCTGGCCTGGCCATGAGTCGATGATGCACAGATTACCGTCAGCGGGACCTTCAAGCACATTGCCCTCATTGTCGACCAGTTGCGGTTGTATACCGAAGAACGGCCGCGTTGCCGAACCCGGCTTCAGCGCCGTTGCGCCAGGCAGCGGTGTAATCAGTATGCCGCCGGTCTCCGTCTGCCACCATGTATCAACGATTGGAGAGCGCTTGTCGCCGAC
>NZ_QPJM01000003.1:392166-462639 GCF_003337575.1 Phyllobacterium bourgognense | reverse complement strand
GAAGCAGTTCGACGAAACCCTTTGAAATGTCGGTGCGCCGGACGCTAATTCCCCGCTTCTCAAGCTCAAGTGCATCTCGGCCACCACCGCTTCCGATCTCCAGCACCCTGCCCGAGCCGCCCAGCTCGGCCACGAACGCATCGATCTCTGTCGCTACCCATTCGGGCATCGCCGCGGCCTCGGCAGCGTACTCCGCCGCGACCATATCATAGGACCGCACGGTATTCCGGTCGGTGCTCATTCTAGCGCTCCTCCTTCAAGACAATAGGCTCGAAAAATGCTTGGACAATAGGGGAAAAATCCTAAATATATGCTTTTAATCAGTAGGTCCGGGGTTCGAACCCCCGCGCGCTCACCAACAGAACAATTTCCAAACACCGCAGCATATGCGACTTATATAGCGCAATGGTCGAGGTTGCCGAGAACAGCCGCTCGGCCCTGCATTAAAATGCGATGTCGTTTGAGACCGAATTGAAGTGATTCTAAAAGACGAGAGATATCCAAGAGGAAAATATCCGGGGGGAACTTAAGGAATGATCTTCGACAGAGTTACCCGCATTGCATTCGCAGTCGCCAGCGCGTTTCTCATGTTGCTGGCTTTTGGTTTGATCGCTTATGCAGCCTATGAAGTTGCGAGGGATTTGGTGACATACAGTGCCAACATCGGCACCACCCTGCTTGAAGCAGTGGGATATACTGTCATCGCCATCGCAGTATTCGATGTCGGCAAATACCTGTTGGAAGAAGAGGCAATTCGCGCCCGTGAGATGCGTCGGGCGGCCGAGGCTCGCAGGAGTTTGACAAAATTCATCTCGACCATTGCCATCGCAGTGTTTCTGGAAGGGTTGGTCGCGGTATTCGAGGCTGGGAAAAAAGACGTTCCGACAATGATTTACCCCACGCTCCTGCTGCTCACCGGCGTTTTGTTGGTCGTTGGATTGGGCATTTATCAAAAACTAAGTGCGTCTGTAGAAAATGAAATATCCGACAAGGATCCAGCACCGACGACACGGAACAAACGCTCTGCTTCACAAACAAACAAGTGAAATGGGAAGCGGACCACCAATTTTTGCGATTGCTGATCCGCTCCGCTCAGGTTTCATCACCCGGGGATGTCGTCTATAAGAGCTCAGGTAGAAGGCTGCTCGAGAATACTCCAGTCAAACTTGCGCGCCCAGCCAGCGAAACTGTGCCAGCTGATTTCCGGGAAGTCCCTCCGCACGGCGGAAATGTCGACGTCATAGCCGACGCGGTCGAACCATTCGAACATGAGTGCCGCATCCTCGCTTTGCTGGCGAGCCGCGGCGATCGGGATTTCCTGATAGTTGATCGGGCGACCGATGGCTTGCGACAGGATTTTCGCCTGCTCCTCGCCAGATAACTCATCTCCGGCGAAATCGAAACGTTTGCCGATCACGTTCTCGCGCCGCTCAACCAGGACGGCAACGAAAGCTCCGATGTCCGCCACGGCTACCAGTTGAAGGACGCGTTTGGGAGGCATCGCGAAAGCATGCGTGCCTTGGCGCAGCGCACCAATCGACCACGGTGCGACGACATTCTCCATGAAGGCGACCGGCGCACTGATTGTATAGGGGATGCCAAGGCCAGCGACATGCTTCTCGACGAGATACTTGCTTTCGAAATGCGGGATACCTGTCTTCTTGTCGGCATCGGCGACGGACGAGTAGATCAAATGCCCGACGCCAGCAGCTTTCGCAGCATCGGCGGCAAGGATCCCCTGGCGGGTTTCCTCCTCCACCCCAGCCTCATAGCTATTACCCATCAAAAACATCGTATCGACATCATTTGCAGCCCTTAGAACCGATGTCGCGTCACCGAGATCGCCAGCCACGACCTCAGCGCCTGCCGATGCGAGCTGCTGTGCGTTATCGCCGTCCGGTTTGCGCGTAAGCGCTTTGACGCGATGTCCTCTCGATAGCAGTGCGTGCGCGACCGCGCCGCCTTGCTGGCCCGTCGCGCCAGTAACCAGAATGCTTCGCTTGGTAGTCATATCTCTGCTCCTGTTGTTTCCGATGAAGCGAAGTTAGGACTTGTCACATTAAACCATAATAGCCTATAATTGAGAAACATCGTCCCGAATTTGGATACAATGCTGGACCTCAACGATATTGTGGTGTTCGCTCGCGTCATAGAGGCTGGTAGCTTCACTGCCGCAGCGCGGTTGCTGGGCATGCCCAAGACGACGGTCAGCCGTCGCATTGCCGCGCTTGAGCGTGAGGTGGGCGTCCGCCTGCTTCAGCGCACCACACGCAGCCTCAACGTGACGGATGCAGGACGTCTCTACTACGAGCAGAGCAGCCAGGCGCTGCGGACAATCGAAGATGCAAATCTACAGCTCGCGGAAGCGAGGGCAGAGCCTTCGGGCACAATTCGGATATCGGCTCCAGTCGGCTTTGGTGGTCATTTCCTATCCAGCGCGATTTTCGATTTTCTGGCGACCTATCCGAAAACCAAAGCCGAGTTGTGCCTGACCGACGACACGCTTAATCTGGTCGAGAAAGGTATCGACCTCGCATTCCGCACCGGGGTCCTTCCAGACTCCACACTGATCGCCCGCAAACTCGGCTCTACGCATAGAATTCTATGCGCGAGCCCGGACTATATCGCCCGTCATGGCGTGCCGGTAACTCCGGCGGACCTCGCCCGCCACCACTGCGTCATCGCTGGCCCGTCGATAACAAATGCGCACTGGGTGTTGGACGGCTTGCATGGACAGGAAACGGTCATAGTGTCCGGGCGCTTCGCCGCCAACGAAATGCAGGCGGTAACTGCTGCTGCGATTGCCGGCTACGGCATCGCCCAATTACCCTACCAAGTGGCCGAAGTGCCTAACAAGGACGGGCGGTTGCGCCGCGTCCTCGACGATTACACGACACCTGTTGGCGGCCTCTATGTTGTGTATCCGAGCAGCCGCCACCTTTCGCCCCTGGTCAAGGCGTTCATCGAACTCGCAGCAGAACGATTGAGCGCCGTCAGCGAGAAAAATGAAGCCGTGGTCGACTTGAGCCAAAGCAGCCGGTAAACCCGGTCCGCTCCTACACTTGGGGAAATTTCGAATCCGGCACTACGACCAGTTTCCCGACAAATCCCTTTGCCATGAAATCGGTCTGCGCCTTGTGGAACTCGGACAAGCGATAGACGCCGCCGACAAGCGGCTTGATCTTGCCTTCCTTTATGTAGCGCAAGATACGACGGAAATCGCCGCGCGTTCCCTGTGATGATCCATGCAGGGCGAGCTGCTTGAGATACATTGTACGCAAGTCCAGCTGCACGACCGGTCCACCGATCGCTCCCGCTGTGGTATAGCGGCCCTCGGCCCGCAGGATACGTAGCAGTTCATTGAACATTGCACCGCCGACGAGATCGGCAACCACATCGATGGGCTTGCCCCCTGTTGCATTATTAACCGCAGCAACGAGATCTTGCGTACCCCGCGTGATGACAGCTTCAGCGCCGAGATCGAGCAGTGCCTGTTCCTTGCCGGGCCCGACAAGTGCATACGGAATCGCGCCGCGCGCCCGCGCAAGCTGGACAATGCCGGAGCCGACACCGCCGGACGCTCCGGTGACAAGTATGTTCTCGCCATGCTTCAGCCCTGCCCGTTCCAGCATCTGTTCGCCGGTCAGGTAAGCACAGCAGAACGTCGCAAGCTCGACATCGCTCATATCCGTATTCACCACATGGGCGTTCTCGGCAGGCACCGTGACGTATTCCGCATAGCCGCCATCGCGGCCGTGGCCGATATAATCGATATCTGCAAGGCTATCGTCTTCGCGATTGTAGATCGAGAAATCCACCATGACGCGCTGACCAATGCGGTCGTGCGGCACACCCTCGCCGACAGCAGCTATATTTCCGACAATGTCGGTTCCCTGAATACGCGGAAAGGTCAGCGTCGGCTCTTGCCTGCGCCACGTGGAAATGGCGCCGGCATCTTCCTCGGTGCCATAAGCGCCTTCCCGCACCCACACATCGGTGTTGTTCATGCCACATGCGGTGACAGAAATCAGCACTTCGCCCGCAGCTGGCGCTGGCACTGGTACTTGCGTGTTGTAGATCAGCTTGTCGAGACCGCCATGGCCGATGAGTTGAACCGCGGCCATGGTCTTCGGAAACTTCTCATGTTTCATCTTCGCTACCTCAGAGTGTCTTGGCTACCGATCCGACAGCATCGGCTGCGGCTTTGACGACGATGTCCGCTTCGTGCCGTGTCAGGCACAGGGGTGGCGCGAAGCCCAGAATATCGCCTTGCGGCATGGCGCGGCCTATCACCCCCAGCTCTGCCAGGGCCGTTGCGATGCGCGGCCCGACTTTCAATGCCGGATCGAAGAACTTGCGGTCGTCCTTGTCCGCAACAAACTCTACGGCCGCCAGCATGCCGTCGCCACGAACCTCTCCGACGATTGGATGATCGGCCAGCGCCTGCGTCAACTGCCCGCGGAAATAGGCACCTGTCTCACCTGCATTGGTCACGAGATCGAGCTTGTCGATCAATTCGAGGTTGGCAACCCCGGCCGCCGTGCAAATCGGGTGCGCCGAATAGGTCCAGCCGTGACCGAGCGCGCCCAGCATATCCGAGCCTTGCACCAGCACCTGCCAAACCTTGTCGGAGACGATGACGCCCGACAGCGGCGCATAGGCGGAGGTCAAACCCTTGGCGATGGTGATCAGGTCCGGTTTGATGCCGTAGTGGTCGGAACCGAACATGGTGCCCAGACGGCCAAAGCCGGTCACGACCTCATCGGCGATCAACAGGATGTCATATTTGTTGAGAACAGCCTGGATTTTTTGCCAGTAATGCGCCGGCGGCGGCACAATACCGCCGGTGCCAAGGATCGGCTCGCCAATGAACGCCGCCACCGTTTCCGGACCTTCGGCCAGGATCATCTCCTCGAGCTTGTCGGCGCAATGCTGGGAGAATTGCTCCTCGCTCATCGAGCGGTCTTCGCGGCGGAAATAATAGGGCGCATCCGTGTGCAGGATCGGCGCGCGCGGCAGATCGAAAGCATTGTGGAAGAGTTCGAGGCCGGTCAGACTACCGGTCATGACGCCAGAGCCATGATAGCCGCGCCAACGCGAGATGATCTTCTTCTTTTCCGGACGCCCGAGCACATTGTTGTAGTACCAGACCAGCTTGATGTTGGTCTCGTTCGCGTCAGAACCGGACAGACCGAAATAGACGCGGCTCATTCCTTCCGGTGCGCGGTCGATGATCATCTTGGCCAGTGTAATCGACGCATCCGTGCCATGCCCGACATAGGCGTGATAATAGGCGAGCTCCTTGGCCTGCTTGGCAATCGCGTCGGCGATTTCCGTCCGCCCATAGCCCACATTGACGCAATAAAGCCCGGCAAATGCATCGATGCTCGTCCGCCCTGTGCTGTCGGTGATGTGAACGCCCTCACCGCCTCTGATCACCCGGGTCGGCGTTTCGCCGCGCGCATGTGTGCCCATATGCGTCGAGGGGTGAAAGAAATGATCCCGGTCCCAGGCGTTAAGTTCGTTAGAGCGGTCAAGCATGGTGATTTCCTTTAAAATTCAGTGCGTATCGATGCAGAGATATTTGAGTTCGGTGAAAGCCTCGATCCCATGACGCGAGCCCTCGCGACCAAGACCTGACTGTTTGATGCCGCCGAATGGAATCGGCGCGCCGGTAATTTTAACGCGATTGATCGCGACCATGCCGTATTCGAGTTTGCGTCCAAGACGCAGCATACGCGCACCGTCCTTGGTGACGGCATAGGCGACAAGACCGTATTCCGTGGCATTGGCCCGCGCAACGACCTCGTCTTCGCTGTCGAACGAGGCGATCGCTGCAACAGGACCAAACGTTTCCTCGCGCATGATCAGCGCATCGTCGGAAACATTGGTCAGAAGCGTCGGCTCGTAAAAGAGCGTGCCAGCTCGATGGCGTTTACCACCAACGAGGCAATTCGCCCCGCGCGCCAGGGCATCAGCGACTTGTTCCTCAACCTTCTGTACCGCTCGTTCGTGCATCAACGGCCCGATATCGCTGCCTTCGGTCAATCCCGGCGCGACCTTGAGCTCTCCAATTCGCTTGGTAAGGGCAGTGGCAAAAGCGTCTTGAATTGAGCGCTCAACATATATGCGGTTGGCAGCGAGGCAATCCTGACCCGACGTTGCGAATTTTGCGGCGATGGCGATATCCACCGCGCGATCGATATCGGCGTCGGCGAAAATGATCAACGGCGCATGGCCGCCAAGCTCCATGATCAGGTTTTTCATCGTCGGAGCGCATTGGCCGGCGATTAAGCGTCCAATTTCCGTCGAGCCGGTGAAACTCAAAGCGCGAACACGCGAATCTTCACACAGACGTCCGACAATGGTGGCTGCGTCGCCTGTGACAATGTTGAAAACGCCGCCCGGAATACCTGCGCGGTCGGCAAGTTCGGCCAATGCCAGCGCCGATAGTGGCGTTTGGGACGATGGATGCGCAACGATCGTGCAACCGGCCGCCAACGCCGCTGCAGCTTTTCTCGTCAGCATCGCCGATGGAAAGTTCCACGGTGTTACCACACCGACAACACCCAAGGCTTCGCGACGGACAATCATTTCGGCATGCGGCAGATGACTGGTAACGCCCTCGGCATTGAGCCGTTTGGATTCTTCCGCATACCATTCGATAAACGATGCAGCATAGTCGATCTCACCGCGGGATTCAGCCAGCGGCTTGCCCTGCTCCAGCGTCATGATCAAGGCCAGATCATCCTTGGCTTCGAGAATGAGTTCATACCAGCGGCGCAGCTTGGATGTGCGCTCTTGCGGCAAGAGATCCCGCCACGCTGGGAATGCCTTCGCCGCGGCGTCGATCGCAATTGTCGTTTGATCAGCATTGAGTTTCGAAACCCAACCGATTTTGGCGCCGGACGCCGGGTCGCTGACCTCGAACGTCTGACCTGCGTCGCCGGCCGTCCAATGGCCGTCGACATAGGCCAACTCGCGCAGCATGCGGCGATCACGCAGGCCATCGAGGGCCGGATGGCGGTCTGGTCGTGCGAAATGGGCGGACATGCGGTTCTCCCGAAAATGTTCGGTACAAGACTCGCATGAAGATGAAGAGAGAGAGGCTGTTTCCCGTTGCTATCCAGGAGAGATTGTCTGCATCAGGACAGAAATGAAGAGAGATTGACTAACTGGGGTCAGGACCTAGGGGTCAGTTGCCGTCACGAGGTCGGCGACCGGCAGAATAACGTCATCCTTGACCGTCTTGGTGACGATATAGGTGAAATAGCGGTCTATCCCGATTTCGCGCTGCAAGAGCCCATCCACCAGACGCTGATAGGCATCGATATCCCGCGCCATGACCTTCAACACATAGTCCACGCCGCCGCCGACTGACCAGCACGCTACAACCTCCGGTATGATCTTGATGGCCCGTTCGAACCGGTCGAAATCCGCCTGACGATGCGCTCCAAGGGTCACTTCCATCAGAACGGTTGTTACCGGCGTCACCAGCCGCAGAGCAATACGAGCATGATAACCGGTGATAATTCCGGCTTTCTCCAGCCGGCGCAGACGCGTCCAGCACGGCGTTGGCGATATGCCGACGCGTTCGGCCAGGGCAAGTTTGGTGATCCGGCCCTCGCGCTGGATCTCGTCAAGAATGCGAATATCGATCGGATCAAGCTTGAATGGTGTCATGTCCCGCCTGTTTAAAATTAATCCAATAACCATGACGTTGTGATTTTTCGATTGTCAATTGCACTGACTTGGATCACTTATAAATCATGACATTTTGGCGCCCCGATCCGACAACCCTCCGCCGTCCGGCCTACCTCTCGCTGGCCGAACAGATTGCACGTGCCATCGCCGATGGCAAACTCGAGAGCGGCGCACGCCTGCAAACCCACCGGCAAATGGCTGACGATCTGCATCTCTCGGTGCAAACCGTGAGCCGTGCCTATGAAGAATTGATCCGGCGCAATCTTATTTCCGGTGAAACGGGACGCGGTACGTTCGTGCGATCGCTGCGCCGCGAGCCGGATCCGCCCTATCTGCCGGAACGGCTCGGCGAAGTCATTGATCTCTCGATTCTAAAACCGATCTGCGAGCCCATGCACCTAGATCGCATGAAAAAGGCGCTTGGCTGGCTTGCCGAGAACCTGCCTGCAAGTTCGGCGCTATCCTTCCGTCCGAATGTGGTGTTTCCACGCCATCGCGCCGTTGCGGTGGAATGGCTGCGCACCTGCGGACTTGATGTTCCGGCTTCGAATATCAGCCTGACCAACGGCGCGACTGCCGCCATGAGCGTGGCGCTGATGAGCGCTGCACCGCCCGGCTCGAAGGTCGCGACCGAAGGCATCGGCCATCACACACTGACGCCACTCGCTTCCTATCTCGGTCTGACGCTGGAGGGTTTGGCGATCGACGATCAGGGGATTATTCCGGAGGCACTGGACGCTTGCTGCCGCGACAGCGGTATTCGCGCGGTTTTCGTGCAGCCATCCGTGATCAATCCTACTGCAACTCTGATGGGTATCGAGCGGCGCGCCGCCATTGTCGAGGTTGCACGCCAGCATGATATAGCGATCATCGAAAGCGATATACTGGGTCCACTGGTCGAGAATCGCCCACCACCGATTGCAGCGCTGGCGCCGGAGCGGACACTTTATTTCACCAGCTTCACAAAAATCGTCGTTCCAGGATTACGCATCGGCTATCTCGTCGCGCCGGACCGTTACGTCGCTGCCGTCGCCAATCGTCATCTTGTATCGAACTGGATGGCAACGCCGCTCGTTGCCGAGATCGCAACGCGGTGGGTTTCGGACGGTACGGCCCTCGAATTGGTGAATTGGCAACGCGAAGCGCTTCGCACAAGGCACGCCACAGCATCGGAAGTCCTGTCCGGCATTCCGTTTCTGTCGCATCCGCAAAGTCTTCACATCTGGTTACCGCTGACGGGGGAACGAACCGAGGAGGCCTTCGTCGCCCACGCAAGACTGCAAGGTGTGGCAATCGCCACGGGCGCTTCGTTTCGCATATCAAACCATCCCTGGCATCCGGCGGTGCGCATTTCTCTCGGCTCGACGACAGAAGCGGAATTGCGTTCCGGCCTCGCGGTCGTGGCCAATTTGCTACGTGGTGATCTCGAACACCTGTTGCTCGCGATTTAATCGCCTCGCCTCAAAATTCAGCACGATCATCTATATTGTCATGATTTAATTTTTATAATTGACATGATTTCATAAGTCTCCCATCGTTAGAGGCATGAGGCTGTCTCAACCAGAAGGAGACATGCATGCCCCCAACGAATACCGCGCCGATCATCGAGATCAACGGCATCAACAAGAGCTTCGGCGCGTTCAAAGTCCTGAACGACCTGTCGTTTAGCGTTGCGCCGCGCGAAAAGCTTGCTTTGATCGGCCCATCCGGGTCCGGCAAGACGACGATCCTGCGCATTCTCATGACGCTGGAAGGCATCGACAGCGGTGAGATCCTCGTCGATGGCGACAGTCTCTATCAGATGAAGCGCAACGGCAAGTTGCAGCCAGCCGACGATGCTCATCTGCACAAGATGCGCGAAAAGATTGGCATGGTCTTTCAGCTGTTCAATCTCTTCCCGCACAAATGTGTCCTCGACAATGTCACGCTCGCGCCGATGCTGACAAAAGGTGCGTCTCGCAAGGATGCCGAACACCACGCCATGGAATTGCTTGATATGGTCGGGCTCGCCGACAAGGCAAAATCCATGCCCTCGCAATTGTCCGGTGGCCAGAAGCAGCGTGTCGCCATTGCTCGCGCGCTCGCACTCAAGCCGAAAATCATGCTCTTCGATGAGGTCACCTCCGCACTCGATCCTGAATTGGTCGAGGAGGTGCTGAATGTTCTCTGGAAGCTTTGCCGGGAAACCGACATGACGATGCTTCTGGTGACCCACGAAATGGGCTTTGCCCACGACTTCGCCGATCGCGTTTTGTTTTTCGATCGCGGGCGAATTGTCGAGGACGGCAAACCCGACGAAATCTTCCGCCATCCCAAACAGGAAAGGACGCAGGCCTTCCTGAAGAAGATCATCGCCGCCGGTCACCGCGTCTGAAGACGGGAACCCCGACGATTAGCAACACAAGAAAAACCAAAGGAGCTGGGAACATGACCAAACTATCAATCATCAACGCATTGCTTGGAGCGGTGGCACTTTCGGCCCTCGTGTCGTCCTTGCCTGCCAAGGCGGACGAAGCACTCGACAAGCTGAAGGCGCAGGGCTTTGCCCGCATCGCCATCGCCAATGAACCTCCATTCACGGCCGTCAAGGCAGACGGCACCGTATCTGGCGCCGCCCCGGATGTTGCTCGCGCAGTGTTCAAGAAGCTCGGCGTCAACGACGTCGTGGCGTCTATCTCTGAGTATGGTGCAATGATCCCCGGCCTTCAGGCTGGACGTCATGATGTCGTCACTGCCGGTCTTTTCATGAAGCCGGAGCGTTGTAATGCCGTGGCCTATTCCGAGCCGATCCTTTGTGATGCGGAAGCATTCCTGGTGAAGAAGGGCAATCCAAAAGGCTTCAAGAGCTATGCCGATATCGCTAAGGATGAAAAGGCAACCATTGGCGCACCGGGCGGCGGCACCGAAGAACGTCTTGCACTCGAGGCCGGTGTACCGCGTGAGCGCGTGATTGTTGTTCCGGATGGCCAGAGCGGCCTGAAAATGCTGCAAGACGGCCGTATCGACACCTATTCGCTGCCGGTCTTGTCGATCAATGATCTGGTCAAGAAAGCCAATGACCCGAATCTCGAAGTTATCGCTCCCGTGCAGGGCGCTCCGGTCTATTGCGATGGGGCGGCATTCCGCAAGGGTGACACGGCGCTTCGCGACGAGTTCGACAAGGTTCTCGCTGAGATGAAGACGTCGGGCGAATTCGCCAAGATCATCGAGCCCTATGGTTTCTCGGCAAAGGCAGCGATGTCCACCACCCGCGAAAAGCTCTGCGCAGCCAAGTAGTTCCGCGCGAGTCTTCGACCGCTTCGTTAACAGCGAAGCGGTCCCATGTTCTGCAATTCCAGCAAAGGTGGCGTAGCGATGGGCCAATGGGCCGGCTATCTGCAACTCATTCTCGACGGTGCTGTCGTGACCATCAAGCTGACGCTGATGGGTTCGGCGCTGGCGCTCGTGATGGCATTCCTGGCGGGTCTCGGGCGTTTATCGCGCTTTGCGCCAGTGCGCTGGCTCGCGACCGCGTATATCGAATTTTTTCGCGGCACGTCGATCTTCGTTCAGCTGTTCTGGGCCTATTTCGTGCTACCGCTCTTCGGCTTCACGCTGACGCCCTTGCAAGCCGGTGTCCTCGCGCTTGGCCTCAACGTCGGGGCTTATGCTGCTGAAGTGGTGCGCGGCGCTGTCAAATCCATTGGTAAGGAACAATATGAGGCCTGCACCGCGCTCAATTTCAATCGTTGGCAGGGCCTTCGCAACGTGATCTTGCCGCAGGCTTTCGTGCTGATGCTCCCAACGTTCGGCAACAATGCCATCGAACTCCTGAAAGCGTCGGCTGTGGTCTCCCTCATCTCTCTGTCAGACATGACGTTTCAGGCACAAGTGGTACGGGCGCAGACGGGCAGCACGCTGTTTCCGTTCCTGACAATTCTCATTCTCTATTTTGCCATCGCCTGCGTCATCTCCTTCGCCATTCGCGGCCTCGAGCGTCACCTGACGCGCGGCCTTGACGGCATCAGGTCATAGGAGGCAGCGATGGAATGGGATTGGGCTTTCGTCATTCAAATTCTTCCGACCCTCATCGAGGGCGCGAAGATCACCATCCTCGCGACGGTGCTTGGATACATACTGGCTGCGATTGTTGGGCTTGCCATCGCTATCGTTCGCCGATCAAAGAACAAACTGATTTCGAGGCCAATGGGCTTCGTTGCGGAGTTCATTCGCGGAACACCTCTGCTGGTACAGCTTTATTTCATCTTCTACGTGCTACCGGATCTTGGACTGACACTCTCTCCACTCGTGGCCGGCGTAATCGGTCTCGGTCTGCACTACGGAACTTATACTGCCGAAGTATACCGCGCCGGCATCGATAACGTTGCGCGCGGACAGTGGGAAGCAGCCAAGGCATGTAATCTCAACGCTTGGCAGACCTGGACACAGGTCATCTTACCACAAGCGCTACCGCCCATGATCCCTGCCCTCGCCAATTACTTCATTGCCATGTTTAAGGAAACGCCCCTTCTGTCTGCTATTACGGTACTTGAACTGATGAATCAGGCGCGCAGCATCGCCAACTACAACTACCGCTATATTGAGCCGATCACGCTCGTCGGAGCGTTCTTCCTCGTCATCAGCCTGATTTCCGTCGTCGGGCTGCGTTGGCTGGAACGCCGTTATGGCAGGATCGACTGAGGAGCATGATCATGGACGCCTTCCCTACGATCCGCCAAACCGCCATGGCACTGGATTTTGACGATCGCCCGCTCAGCAAACGCGTCGGGCTTGTCATCCTTGCTACGGATCACACGACCGAACCGGATTTTCAGCGCATGGTGGCGAGTGATCGCATCGGTCTTTATACCGCGCGCATTCCCTATGCGAACCCGACCACGCCCGACAATCTGCGGCGCATGCAGCCTTCGCTTACCGAAGGCGCAAGCCTCATCCTGCCGGGCGAAGATCTCGATGTGATTTGCTATTCCTGTACCTCGGCTTCTGTCGTGATCGGCGACGAGGAGATCGAAGCCGCAATCAACCTTGCCAAGCCCGGCGTGCCGGTTGTAACCCCGCCGCTGGCCGCCGTGCGCGGATTGCAGGCGCTCGATGCAAAACGCATCAGCATTCTCACGCCCTACACGATCGAAACCAGCACACCCATGGCGAGTTATTTTGCGGCCAAAGGTTTCGACGTTGCGAGTTTCACCTGTTTTGGTCTCGACGATGATCGCGAGATGGCGCGGATCAGTCCACCATCGCTGATTTCCGCTGCTCAAGAAGCCATGGCGAGCGATGCTGACGCGCTGTTCATTTCGTGTACGGCAGTGCGGGCGGCGGGCGTTGCATTCGCCATCGAACAGGCAATCGGAAAACCTGTTGTCAGCAGCAATCTTGCAACTGCCTGGGCAACGCTACGCATATGCGATGATCTTATGCCTCATCCGGAATGGGGCAGTCTGATGACTCAATCCATGGCCGGTTGGTGACCGATGACCGACAAACTGGTGACCATTGCCGAGATTGAGAAAGCGTGCGACGCGCTTGCGGGCAAGGTGGTGCGCACACCTACTGCCAACTCGGTATCCTTATCGGAAATGACAGGCCTGCCGGTCTTTCTCAAGCTCGAACACCGCCAAACTACCGGCAGTTTCAAGCTGCGCGGTGCTACCAATGCCTTGAGCCAGCTTTCCGTAGCCGAAAAGCAACGAGGCGTGGTCGCAGCATCCACGGGAAACCATGGCCGCGCCCTCGCCTATGCCGCTCATCTGGAAGACGTACACGCCATCATTTGCATGTCGCGACTTGTCCCGCAGAACAAGGTGGATGAGATTCGCCGTCTTGGCGCCGAGATCCGCATCATTGGCAAATCGCAGGATGATGCGCAGGAGGAAGTAGACCGGCTTGTACGGGAGAGCGGCCTCACCATGGTGCCGCCTTTTGACAACGCTTCGATCATTGCCGGGCAAGGCACACTCGGTCTCGAGATCATTGACGACGTTCCAGACGTCGACACCGTACTCGTTCCGGTATCAGGCGGCGGTCTGGCCTCCGGCGTTGCGGCGGCGGTCAAGGCCAAACGTTCTGCCGCGAAGATCGTCGGTATTTCGATGGACCGCGGCGCCGCCATGCGTGCCAGCCTTGATGCTGGCAAGCCTGTGCTTGTCGAAGAAAGTGAAAGTCTGGCGGATTCGCTTGGCGGCGGGATCGGCATTGATAACCACTTCACCTTCGCGATGGTCCGTGACCTGCTCGATGATGTGATCCTGCTCTCCGAGGATGAAATCGCTGCTGGCATGGCTCACGCCTACATGCAGGAGCGCGAAATCATCGAAGGCGCGGCGGCTGTCGGCATCGGTGCGCTGCTCGCGGGAAAAATCAAGGCCAAGGGACCTGTCGTCGCCATTCTTTCCGGCCGCAATGTCGACATGGAACAGCATCGGCGCATCGTCTGTGCGGATATCAACGAAAGGGCCGAACCATGCCCCTCATGACGATTCTTACCGAAGAGGATCTACGCAAGATCGTGTCACTCGATCTCGACGCTATTGCCTGCGTGGAATCTGCGTTCGAAGCCTTGGCGACCAAGGCTGTCGCCATGCCGCCTATCTTGCGGCTCGACATTCCTGAACATCGAGGTGAAGTCGATGTGAAGACGGCGTATGTTCCGGGTATCGATGGTTTCGCCATCAAGATCAGCCCCGGTTTCTTTGATAATCCCAAGCTCGGCCTGCCCAGCGTCAACGGCATGATGGTTCTGCTCAGCAGCCGCACCGGTCTGGTCGAAGCCCTGTTGCTCGACAATGGCTATCTCACCGATATACGCACGGCAGCTGCGGGCGCAGTTGCGGCAAAGCATCTGTCGCGGCCCGAATCCAGTGTCGCCGCTATATTCGGAGCCGGTGTTCAGGCGCGCCTGCAACTCGAGGCATTGACTTTGGTTCGTCCAATCAAGCAGGCGTGGATCTGGGCCCGCGACATCAACAAAGCCCAATTGGCGGCAAACGAGCTCACTGAAAAGCTTGGTATCGCCGTCAGCGCTATAGCTGATCCGGAAAAGGCTGTTCGCGACGCGGATATCGTCGTGACGACAACGCCCTCGTCCCAGCCAATCCTGCAATCGACCTGGCTGCAGCCAGGCCAGCACATCACCGCCATGGGTTCTGACGCCGAGCACAAGAACGAGCTCGATCCAGCCATCATAGCCAAAGCCGATCTCTACGTCGCCGATAGCCTCAAGCAGACACGCCGTCTAGGTGAACTTCATCACGCCATCGAATCGGGACTGGTAAAGGCCCACGCGACCTTCTCAGAGCTCGGTTCTGTCATCGCCGGTTCGGCAAAAGGCAGGCAGTCACAAGAGGCAATCACTATCGCCGATCTGACCGGCACCGGCGTGCAGGATACCGCCATCGCAACACTTGCCCGTGATCGCGCCAGACAGTCGAACGCTGGAACGAATTTCGAAAGTTGATATGGGCTTCGGCCCAAGCATGAGGAAACTGATATGACAGAGCCAAATCTCAAATTCACGCGGCAGGAATTCGCCGAAAGATTGCAGAAGACCCGCGCGGCAATGCAAAAGCGCGGCATTGATCTTCTGATCTGCAGCGATCCGTCCAATATGGCGTGGCTGACGGGATATGATGGCTGGTCTTTCTATGTGCACCAGGCCGTGTTGATACCGCCGGAAGGCGAGCCGATCTGGTATGGTCGGGGCCAGGATGCCAACGGTGCGAAGCGCACGGCTTATCTTTCCACCGACAACATCGTTGGTTATCCGGATAATTATGTTCAGTCCACCGAACGCCATCCAATGGATTATCTGTCGAAAATCATTGCGGAGCGTGGTTGGGACAAGCTGACCATTGCCGTCGAGATGGACAATTACTGGTTCTCCGCCGCCGCATTCGCGTCCTTGCAGAAACATCTGCCGAACGCTCGCTTCGTTGACGGCACTGCGCTCGTAAACTGGCAGCGCGCAGTGAAAAGCCCGACTGAAATTGAATACATGCGCAAGGCCGCCCGTATCGTTGAGCTTATGCACCAGCGCATCGTCGACAAAATCGAGCCGGGCATGCGCAAATGCGATCTGGTCGCCGAGATTTATGATGCTGGCATCCGTGGAACCGATGATTTCGGCGGTGATTACCCCGCTATCGTGCCCCTGCTGCCTTCCGGTGCAGACGCTTCGGCGCCCCACCTTACGTGGGACGACAAGCCGATGAAGGTCGGCGAAGGCACCTTTTTCGAGATCGCCGGCTGCTACAACCGCTACCATGTTCCCCTTTCGCGCACGGTGTTTCTGGGCAAACCCACCACGGAATTTCTGGACGCAGAGAAAGCCACTCTCGAAGGCATGGAAGCTGGTCTCGCTGCAGCGAAGCCGGGCAATGCCTGCGAGGATATTGCCAATGCATTCTTTGGCGTCTTGAAGAAATACGGCATCGTCAAGGATAACCGCACCGGCTATCCGATCGGCATCTCCTATCCGCCGGATTGGGGCGAGCGCACCATGAGCCTGCGTCCGGGCGACAGGACCGAACTCAAGCCAGGCATGACGTTCCATTTCATGACCGGTTTGTGGCTCGAAACCATGGGGCTTGAAATCACCGAAAGCATCTTGATCACCGACACTGGCGTCGAATGCCTTGCCAATGTGCCACGCAAACTCTTCGTCAAGAACTGAGGCCTGTCATGCAGTCAAAAACCCTGCGGCCGTCGCCCATCACACCTACCGTCGATCTGGACAAGCAAGGTGTGCAGCACGGTTTTTTGCGGTTGCCCTATAGCCGCGATGATTCCGCCTGGGGATCTGTCATGATACCCATCGCAGTCATCCGCAATGGCAACGGGCCTACGGCGCTGCTGACTGGCGGCAATCACGGCGATGAATATGAAGGACCGATCGCCCTCTTCGACCTTGCCCGCACGCTCGACGTGGGCCGGGTCGGCGGTACGGTCATCATCGTTCCGGCGATGAATTATCCAGCGTTTCGCGCCGGGACGCGCACGTCGCCGATCGACAGGGGTAATATGAATCGCAGCTATCCGGGAAAACCGGATGGCACGGTAACCCAGAAGATCGCCGACTATTTCACCCGCGAATTGTTGCCGCGCGCCGATGTTGTGCTTGATTTCCATTCTGGTGGCAGGACACTCGATTTCGTACCCTTCGCGGCCGCCCATATCCTGCCTGACAAAGTGCAGGAGGCCAAAGGCTTCGATGCCGTCAAGGCATTCTCGGCACCATGGTCGATGCGCATGCTCGAAATCGACGCGGTCGGCATGTACGACACGACGGTGGAGGAAATGGGCAAGGTGTTCGTCACCACCGAACTTGGTGGCGGCGGTACGGCTCGCGCCGAAACAGTTGCCATCGCCAAACGGGGAGCGATGAATGTCTTGCGTCATGCGGGCATCGTCAGTGGCAAGATCGACCACCGTGACACGCGCTGGCTCGATATGCCGTCGCGTGATTGCTTCTCCTTCGCCGAGGATGAAGGGCTGATCGAAACGATGGTCGATTTGGGGGATTCCGTTAAAGAGGGACAAGTGATCGCTCGGATCCATCCGATCGGTCGTACCGGCATTGCTCCGGCTGAAATCCGAACGAAGCTCACCGGGCTCCTTGCCGCACGTCATTTTCCGGGCTTGGTCAAACCGGGCGACTGTGTGGCAGTCGTAGGCACTGTCGACTGAATTTCCAGCCGCTTTTCGGCACACCGCATCAAATCGAGCGCGGAATCCGCAGTTCGGCTCTTAGTCCGCCGTCTGCATCATTCGCGAGCGTGATATCTCCACCGCTGCGTCGCGCGATATTGCGCGCGATGGTCAGGCCCAGACCAAATCCACCAGTCTGCCGGTTACGGGAGCCTTCGACCCGCCGGAACGGCTGGAACACCTCGTAGAGCTTGGCCTGCGGAATGCCCGGCCCTTCGTCTCGGATGGTCAGCAAAATGTCAGCACCACTTTGCGCGAGGCTGATGTGCGCCTTTTCGCCGTACGTCACCGCATTGTTAACGAGGTTTGTTACACAGCGCCGCAGCGCGATTGGACGGCCCATGCAGATCAGACCACGCGACGCATGGCTGGTTTTGTCGAAGGATGCCTGCGGAAAACCATCCGCAACCGAGTCAACCAACGACCAGAAGTCGATCTTCTCCTGCTCTTCATCGACGATTTCATAGGTGGCAAAGTCGATAACGGAGCGGGATATGGCTTCGATATCGTTCAGATCGTGTGTGAGGGATTGGCGCAACGGCGATTTCCGCAGCAGTTCGAGGCGTAGGCGAATACGGGTCAACGGCGTGCGCAGGTCATGCGCCAGCGCGGCAGCAAGCTGCTCACGGTCGGCAACATATTCCTTCAATTGCGCCTGCATCGCGTTCACCGCTCGCGCTGCCGATTTATACTCGCTGCTGCCAAATTCGGGCAGTGGCGGCGACTTTACATCGTCGCCGATGCGCTTGACCGCTCTCTCCAGTGCTCGATACGGCGCCGTCAAGCGGCGCATCGCCCAGATAGACATTGCAATGACCACCGCGGCGACAGAACCAAATAGAGGCAGCGTCTGCGCGGTAAAGATCGGGGGCTCCGGTGCGATCGGCGTGACGAAGTTCAACCATTGCCCATCCTTGAACTTGATCGAGGCCGCGAGCCCGTCACTTTGGCTGAAATCCTCCGCGATATCAGAAAGCTGGCGCTCCACAATACCGACATCGGGGTCAGGTGCGCTGGGGTTGGTTGCAGGTCTGCTGGACGGCCGATTCGATGCGCGGCGAATCCGGGCGTCGATCACTCCGAACGCGGACAATCGCGCAACCAGCACATCTTCGAGCTCGGCAAGGCTATCGTCCGAAGCGATGGCCGATGTCACAGCCGGCTCGTCGGACATGGCGACAGGATTGGCAGTGTTCGACAAAGCGCTCGCCAGAAGTGGTCGCTCGGATGGCGGCGCGGCGTAGAGCACCTTGACGAGCGTATATGCGCGTTCGCTCAAGCGGAAGAGTTCGAGCACATTGTTGTTTTCAGCACGATCACGAGAGACGATCGATAATGTTGCAACCTGCGTTGTAAGCAGGCTGGCAATCAGGATGAGCAGGATCCAACTCGGCAGCGACTGGGGCAGAAACCGTTTCATTCCGCACTGACTTCGGGAACGAATTGATAGCCGCCACCACGGATCGTCAGGATCAATTTCGGCGAACGGGAATCGTCTTCCATCTTGCGGCGAAGGCGGCTGACCAAAATATCGATGCTGCGGTCATAACCATAGGCCGCGTTGTTGCCCACCAATTCCAGCAGCTGGTCGCGGCTCAACATGCGCTGGGCGCTTTTGACCAATGTTTCCAGAAGATTGAACTCTGCCGTCGTCAGTTCTACGCGCACTGCATCTGGAGACACAAGCCGCCGCCGCGAGCAGTCCATAGTCCAGCCGGCGAATTTGTAGACCGTCGGTTCGAGGCGCCGGTCAGGACCGGATGTATCGAGACGGCGCAGCACTGCCCTGACCCGCGCCAGTAGCTCCCTCGGATCGAACGGCTTGGAGACGTAATCGTCCGCACCCATTTCGAGCCCGACCACCCGGTCAGTGGTTTCTGTGACGGCAGTCAGCATGATGATCGGGATACGGGAATGCATCCGGATTTCCCTGCAAATTTCCATGCCACTTTTGCCAGGAAGCATCACATCCAGAATGAGAAGATCTATGGGCGTGCGGGAAAGGACTTCCTGCATTTCCTCGCTGTCTCGTGCAACCGAGACATGCATTCCCCGCTTCTTCAAAAACTCATGCAGGAGATCGCGAATGGCTTCGTCGTCATCGACAATCAGAATATGCGCGTCAGATTTCATGCTCAGTTCCTGATGACGATCGTTTTGCGCCCAGCCATGAGGCGCGGTCAACCCGTTGTTTTTACGCACGATCCATTGTGGAAGCCATGTAATTCTTTGGATCGAACAGCAAAGCCGGAATATGGAATGACTGGCGAAGCGGGCAAAATTCTGTCGTTTCGTGTCTTGTTACATTGCAGAAACAAAACACCACAAATCAGAAAAACTGAGGCAACACTCACGTCGGATAAAAAGCCCGTCAACTCGTGGTTGACTGGTCGAAACAGGATTTCTTCGTAACTCAAATGGCTCTTATGCGGAACATATTGACCATTTCGACAATCGTCCTGACAGGTGCGATGGTATCCATCGCACCAATCGAGCAGTCAATGGCAGCAGAGACACTCACCCGCACAGAGTTGTGCGGCAAACTCCAGCAACAAGTTCAACACGCAATGACGGAACACGCCGAGGCAAAACGGGCAGCCAAGGCGAAAGCACTTCAAAAAACGGGAACGAGGTTCTGTGCAAGCAACAAGCAGGCGCAGGGGATCAGATCGTATGCCCAGGCTTTGAAGCTGCTTGGTGTGCAGCCGGTTGACGACTGACCGACTGTATCACACAGGCCCGCATCGAAAGGAAACTGACCAATGAAAAAGTCCCTCTATACAGCTCTCGGTCTCGCCGTTGCCCTCGCTGTTTCGGCTCCGGTTATCGCTTCCAGCGCCAATGCCGCCCCTACTGCAACAACGGCAACTACCCCAGATACGACGACAACCGTGAAAAAGGTTCACAAGCCTGTCAAGAAGGTGCACAAGATGTCCGCCAAGAAGAAGGCCGTAAAGCCTGCTGAGTCAACTGCTCCTGCTCCTGCGCAATAATTTCTGCAAGCAAGAGATCATATTGTAGCAGACACTGTGCCGGTCGTGGGAGAACCATAGCCGGCATAGTTTTTTGATAGTGCCAAAGTCTAAACTTCATTTGCAAACTTTCGTTATTCAAATCCCACGTCCCATCGTAAAATCGAGCTGGTGATTCTCTTGGCCATGCATGGATCAAGAATCCGGGGCCGGTGGAGCATCTGACTGCGCCGTGCGTTCAAATCGGACGCACAACATTGAATGGAACATAGTCCCGTCGGGATTGTGCTCCGACAACCGGTTTTGTGGAGAATTGGCTATGGGCGGAGAAAGTCTTCTTATTTTTCTTTTGGTGGGGTTGATAGCGGGATGGCTCGCGAGCCAGCTCGTGCGCGGAGGCGGTTTCGGCCTCGTGGGTGACCTGGTGGTCGGCGTTATCGGTGCCTTTATTGCAGGATATCTCTTTCCGAGGCTCGGCATCTCGCTCGGCAGCGGCATCATAGGCGCCATCATCGCCGCTACGGTGGGAGCGGTCATTCTTCTCTTTATCCTTCGCGCCGTTAAACGGGCCTGATTTCAATAGGTATGAAAAAGCCTCCGAACTTGATAGTTCGGAGGCTTTTTATTTGGCAGTGAAACACCTTGCTAGGTGTGGCTCACCTGCGGGGCGGCCCCTCCCGCGTCGGGAACCCCCGTCGTTGCTTCAGCTTTTACATCCTTCTTGGAAATGAAGGTGTAGAACATCGGCACGACGAATAGGGTGAAGACTGTCCCGACAAGAATGCCGGAGAAGATCACCAGACCGATCGAATAGCGCGCTGCGGCACCGGCACCAGTGGCTGTGATGAGCGGTATAACACCCAGAGCCATGGCCGCAGTCGTCATCAGAATCGGACGAAGCCGGGTCTTCGCCGCAAGGATGATTGCGTCATGCCGCGATATACCGTGTAGTTCACGCTGCTGATTGGCAAATTCCACCATCAGGATACCATGTTTGGTAATCAGTCCCACCAAGGTGATCAGACCGACCTGCGTATAGATGTTGAGCGTGCCGAGCCCCAGATTGAGCGGCACGATCGCACCGAAAATCGAAAGCGGTACCGACATCATGATGATAAACGGATCGCGGAAACTTTCGAACTGCGCCGCCAGCACCAGATAAATCACCACCACGGCCAGTAGGAAGGCAATAAGGATCGTGCTTCCCTGCTCGATTTCCAGGCGTGACTGGCCGGAATAATCCATGAAGAACCCATCCGGCATCAAGGGGCGCGCCGTATCGATAACGGTCTGCAGACCTTGGCCGGTCGTAACACCCGGCAGCGGCAGTGCTGAAATCGTCGCCGAATTCAGCTGGTTGAACTGCTCGATGGCGGCCGGTGAAGCGTTCTCCGTGACCTTGATTACCGCTGACAACGGAACCATCTCGCCAGATGCACTCTTGACGAAGTACTGACCCAGATTTTCAGGATTCGATCTGTAGTCCTGCGGCACCTGGGGGATAATGTCGTAGCTATTGGAATCCCGATCGAATTTCGAGATCTTGCCGCCACCGACCAATAGCCCAAGAGTCTGGCCAATATCGCTTACGGGCACGCCCAACGCTGAGGCGCGATCGCGATCGATCGTCACCGTCACTTGCGGTGCGTTGAACGAGAGCGAGTTTTGAACGATGATGAACTGCCCCGAGGCTTGCGCCTTGTTCTTGATCTCTTCGGCAACTTCGAACACCTTGTCCGCTGGGCCCGTTGACTGGATAATAATTGAAATCGGCAGCCCGCCACCGGTACCCGGCAAGTCCGGAGGCGCAAAGATAAAGGCTTCGACGCCGGCAAGCGGGCCGATCATGCCTTGCAATTCTGCCTTGAGCTGTGCCTGCGATTTGGTGCGCTCTGACCAATCCTTGAACACCCAGATGGCGAAGGCGGAATTCGTCGTGCCGAAGCCCAGAATGTTGAAGCGTGTCTTCAACTCCGGCAGATCCTTGGTCAAGGCATCGATCTGATCCGCGTAAAGCTTGGTGTACTGCGACGTCGCATATTGCGGACCATTGACGATGGCAAAGAGGGCGCCCGAATCTTCTTCGGGAGCAAGTTCCGAATTGGTCTTGGTAAGGAGAAAGCCGGTCAACGCGACAAGCGCGACAACGATGAACAAGGTCACGAACCGAAAGTTGAGCGAGCCCGCGACACGTCGTTCATAGGCGCCTTCAAGCCAGCCAAAACTATTGTCAACAATCCGCTGAAACCGGCTGTGCCCACCTGCCCGCAGCAAGAGCGCGCACATCATCGGCGAGACGGTCAGAGCGGCCACACCGGAGATGATAACGGCGCCGGCAAGCGTGAACGCGAATTCACGAAACAACGAGCCAGTAAGCCCGCCGGTAAATCCGAGCGGCGCGAACACAGCCGCAAGCGTGATGGTCATCGCGACGATTGGTCCAGTGATTTCCTTCATGCCTTTCAATGCGGCATCAAGCGGTCTCAGCCCCTCCTCGATATGACGATGTATATTCTCCAGGACCACAATAGCGTCGTCGACCACGAGACCGATGGCCAGAACCATCGCCAGAAGCGAGAGCAGGTTGATCGAATAACCGAGCATAAACAGGAAGAAGCACACGCCAATCAGCGATATCGGGATGGTTACGACCGGAATGATGACCGAACGGAACGATCCAAGGAAGAGCAGAATCACGGCAACAACGATCAACACCGCCTCGCCGATGGTCTTGAACACTTCCTCGATCGACGAGCTGATCTGCTCCGTCGAGTCATAGACCATGTAAAGCTGCATGCCTTCGGGAAGGGTCGCTTGAATCGATGGTAATTCCTTGCGAACAGCAGCTGTCATATCAATGGGGTTGGCAGCAGGTGTCGGGAATATCCCAAGGAACGTACCACTGGCTCCATTGAAGCTAACGATCGTGTCCTTGTTGACGGCGCCGAGCTCAACCCGCGCCACATCGCGCAGACGAATGATGTTGTCGCCGTCGGATTTGATTGGCATCGCGCCAAAGGCCTCAGGCGTCTGCAACGTTGTCTTCAACGTGATAGGGGAAGCCGTGTAAAGATTTTCGATCTTGCCCGGCGCAGACAGGAAGTTCGACTGGTTGATCGCCGTCAAGACTTCCGATGCTGTCGTCTTGCGGGCAGCCAGCTTGATCGGATCGATCCACACGCGCATCGAGAATACCTGACCACCCAAAATCTGAGCGTCGGCGACACCTTGAATGGTCGACATGCGCGGCTGGATAACGCGCTCGAGATATTCGGTGATCTGCTCACTCGTCATATTCGGGTTTTGCACGGCCAGATACATCGTTGCGAAGTCCTGACCTGTACCCTTGGTGATGACAGGATCGTCGGCTTCTTCCGGCAAATCCCCACGCACCTGGTTGACCTTGGAGATTACCTCGGTCAACGCCGCATCAGGATTTGCGCCAAGCTTCATCTGAACCGTCACCGTGCTCGATGACGGAGCGGAAGAAGACGTCACGTAGTCGATGTTTTCCGTGGTGGTCACAGCCTTAGCGATCGGAGCAGAAATAAAGCCCTGCATCAGGTCGGCACTGGCGCCGGCATAGGCGGTTTTGATGGTGATAACCGTCTCTTCGACCTTGGGGTACTGGCGCACCGAAAGGTTCACAAGCCCCTGCGCCCCAAGCAGGATGATCATCAGAGCGACAACCGTCGACAGGACAGGACGGCGAATGAATATGTCTGAGAAATTCATTTTGTTGGCAGTCCTGATTCTGTTTTGCTGGCGGGGTTCACATCATTGGCGATCTTGACCGCTGCACCAGGACTCAAACGATTCTGGCCCGCCGTAACGACAACGTCGCCCTCTTTGAGACCTTTGGTTATTTCGACGACAAGGCCGGAGCGACGTCCTGGTCTGACGAAAACCTGCGTGACGATGAGCTTTTCTTCTTTTTTCTCAGCAGAAGCTGGTTGTGTTGACGCGGTCTCGTCGGCAGGCTTTGGCGCATCCGCAGGTTTTGCTGGATCTGCCGGCTTGGTTTCATCCGGAGCAGGACGAACGACGTACACGTAATCGCCATAGAGGCTCGAAACGAGCGCCGTCTGCGGCAGCGTGAAGACATTTTCTTCCTTCGGCAGTGTCACCCGAACCTGGGAAAACTGACCTGGGCGCAATTCTCCTTCGGAGTTGTCGACCTGCGCTCGCACCGAAACAAGCCTTGTGGCCGGATCGATTCTAGGTTCGATCGCTGTGATCTTGCCGTCATAATTGATGTCACTATCCGTCAGGCCAAGTCTGATCGGCTGACCGATCTTGATCTGGCTGAGGACCTGCTCATTCACTGTGAAGTCCACGCGCATCGTCGTGAGATCCTGCAAGGAAACGACGACCGTGCCGATTGGCAGATATTGCCCGAGCTCAATGCGCGGGATGCCGACTGTGCCTTTGAAAGGTGCCTTCAACAGCTTCTGATCCATAACGGCCTGCAATTTGGCAATCTCGGCCTTCTTGGCCAACGATGCAGATTGCGCCTCGTCAACAGCAGAAACAGCACCGACACCTCGGGTATTGAGCGTGCGGGCACGCGCCAGGGTCTGATCCATCAAGACATCTTGCGCCCGAGCGGCAACAATATCGGCTTTCTCGATCGCATCGTCGAGCTGCAGCAGCGGCGCGTCCTTCTCGACTGTCTGGTTGGCTTTGAATGGGATGTCCTTGACGATACCGGCAACCTCGACGGACAGCTCGACACCCTGGATCGCGCTTACCGTACCGATCGCTTCGATTTCCGGCATCCATTCACCCGGCTTCACGGTATAGGTCGAGACAGGCGCGGCTGGCTGCTGCATGGTTGCAAAGAACTGCTTGATCATCGAATCTCTGAAGAAATTGAACCAGACCATGCCGCCAGTGACTGCTACGACAAGAATCAGGATGATCGCAGGCATCATGTAGCGCTTGATCTTGGGGAACAGCGCCCAGATCAATCCGACGAAGACCAGAATTCCGATTGCCGTGGGCAGTATGTACCCCTTGAACTCCGGAGCCTTTGTCCACACCAATCCACTGATCACCGCGATCAGGATTAGAACGATTAGGGGTGCAATGTAGCGCTTAATCATGGAAAGGCGGCTCCAACAAAACAATGGCCAGCAAAAGTCTGCCAGCCTGTCATATGAATTTGAATCGTGTGGACTTGATGACCACGCGCAATGTACTGTACCGTCCGGACGGTAATGTCAATACGGGCGATAAATGCCCTACATCGAAAGTGTTGGAATGGCGAGTGATACCCTCTCTACAAAAGACAAGATCCTGCAGGCGGCGGCCGAAATCGCCAAGGAAGTCGGGCCTGTGCACCTGTCACTCGATGCCGTGGCACGGCGAGCGGGTCTTTCAAAGGGGGGATTGCTCTATACGTTTCCGACCAAGGCCAAACTGCTGGAAGCACTCGTTGAACAGCACGTTTCGGAGTTTGACGAATCACTGCGCAAGGAAGAGGCGGCCCGAAATCACGGCCCTAACAGCGTCGTTCTGGCGTGCATCGCCGTTTATCGGGCAGAGTTTCTTTGCAACGAACCGGAGCCTTCCGGTATTCTTGCGGCCATCGCCAACGATCCGGGATTTCTTGAGCCGATCCGGCGGTACAACAAGCAGCTTCTGCAGCGTATGCGCGAGAACGCAGAAGATCCGACGCTTGCAATGACGGTATTTTTGACGATTGAGGGGCTACGCAGCCTGAAATTGTTCGAGATGGGTCTGCTCAGTAAGGATGAACAGATCGCCGCAATCGACCGGTTAAAGAACCTGTTCGAACCGGCTGATGCTCAAACGGCAGACGAGCCCGTTACCGCTTGATCACGCAAGTAGGGGTATATCGCCCCGCGCCCACGTGACTTGAGTTTCTTCCGTGAAGCGATTGAAATTGCTCGATTCTATAGCGTCACGAATACCCTGCATCAGTTGCTGGTAATAGGAAAGATTGTTCCACGTCAGCAGCATGGCGCCAAGCGCTTCCCCTGATTTGACCAGATGATGCAAATAGGCGCGGCTATAGTCGCGCGCCGCCGGACAGGGCGATTCCTCGTCTAGGGGACGCGGATCATCCGCATGTCGCGCATTGCGCAGATTGACCTTGCCGCGCCTGGTAAAGGCGAGGCCGTGGCGCCCTGCCCGGGTTGGCATCACGCAATCGAACATGTCGATGCCACGCGCCACCGATTTCAGGATATCGTCCGGTGTGCCAACGCCCATGAGATAGCGCGGCTTGTCATCCGGGAGTTCGGGACAGGTGACGTCGAGCATTTCCAGCATGACGTCTTGCGGCTCACCGACCGCCAGTCCGCCCACGGCATAGCCTTTCAGATCCATGCCCGTCAGCGCCTGCGCAGAGCGAATACGCAGATCGGCTACATCACCCCCCTGCACAATGCCGAACATGGCTTTGCCGGGCTGTTTGCCAAAGGCGATCTTGCAGCGTTCTGCCCAGCGCAGCGACAGTTCCATAGCCCGCTGGATGTCTTTGGGCGTCGATGGCAAGGCCACACATTCGTCGAGCTGCATCTGGATATCCGAATCCAGCAGCCCCTGGATCTCGATCGAGCGCTCTGGCGTCATCTCATACGCGCGGCCATCGATATGCGAGCGAAACGTCACGCCGCTTTCAGTCAGCTTGCGCAATTGTGCCAGCGACATGACCTGAAATCCGCCGGAATCCGTCAGAATCGGCTCGGGCCAGCGCGCAAACTCATGCAATCCGCCAAGTTTTGCCACGCGCTCGGCGCCCGGCCTCAGCATCAGATGGTAGGTATTACCAAGGATGATATCGGCGCCAAGGTCACGCACCTGGTCCATATACATGGCCTTGACTGTTCCACCGGTGCCAACCGGCATGAAGGCCGGCGTGCGCACAGTCCCGCGCGGCATGGTAATTTCGCCGCGGCGCGCCTTGCCATCCGTGGCATTCAGTTTGAATTCAAAATTTTCGCTCATGATGCGGATCGCCATAACAGGCTTGCATCGCCATAGGAATAGAAGCGGTAGTTATTCTTGACGGCATATTGATAGGCCGCATGCATCCGCTCGAAACCGCTGAAGGCCGACACCAGCATGAACAGCGTGGAACGTGGCAGATGAAAATTCGTCATCAGCATGTCGACTGCACGAAACTTATAACCCGGGGTAATGAAAATATCCGTCGGGCCCGACCATGGCTTGATAACGCCGTCTTCGCCCGTTGCACTTTCAAGCAGCCGCAGCGAAGTCGTTCCGACGGAAACGATCCGCCCGCCTCGCGCCTTGACGGCGTTAAGTGCGTCTGCCGTGCGCTGATCGACTGTCCCGATCTCCGAGTGCATCTTGTGATCGGCGGTATCGTCGGCTTTGACGGGGAGAAAGGTGCCCGCCCCCACATGCAGTGTAACGAAATGCTCTTCGATCCCGCGTTTCTTCAGATCATCCAACAGTTCAGGTGTGAAATGCAGCCCCGCAGTCGGCGCAGCAACGGCACCTTCTTCCCGGGCGTAAACGGTCTGATAATCCTCGCGGTCACGAATATCATCTGCACGTTTTGAAGCGATATAGGGTGGCAGCGGAATGTGCCCCACCGCGGCAATTGCCTGATCGAGATCGGCACCGCTGAAATCGAAAACCAGCAGTGCTTCGCCCGCATCGCCTTTCTCAGTGACAGTCGCCTGCAAAGACCCAAGCAGGCAAGCATTATTACCGTGGCCGAAGTCGATCCGCTCACCCTCCTTGATACGTTTTGCCGGGCGCAGGAAGGCCTTCCAGCGGTCAGGTCCGGTCCGCATGTGCAACGTCGCACCGATTTGCGCCTTCACACCTTCGCGCTCGCGAAAGCCTTCAAGTTGTGCCGGTATCACCTTGGTATCGTTGAATACCAGAGCGTCGCCTGCCTGGAGAAAATCACCGAGATTGCGAACACTACTGTTCTCGAACTCGGAACCGTCTGCCCGCACAAGCAAAAGCCGCGCTGAATCGCGCGGCTCTGCAGGTCTCAATGCGATGCTCTCCTCGGGCAGGTCGAAATCGAAAAGATCAACGCGCATGGTGCATCAATATTATTCGGCGTCTGCGGCAACGCGCATGGAAACGATGGAATCGGGATCCTGCACCGGCTCGCCGCGCTTGATCTTGTCGACATTGTCCATGCCTTCGATGACCTGGCCCCATACCGTGTACTGACGGTTGAGGAATGCTGCATCGTCAAAGCAGATGAAGAACTGCGAATTGGCAGAATTCGGGCTTTGCGAACGAGCCATCGAGCAAGCACCGCGGCCATGGTTGGCGTTGGAGAATTCAGCTTTGAGGTCCGGCTTGTCCGAACCACCCATTCCGGCACGGCCCGGGTTGAAGGAACTTCCGCCCTGTTTGCCGAATTTGACGTCGCCGGTTTGCGCCATAAAGCCATCGATTACGCGATGAAAGACGACGCCATCATAGGCGCCTTCCCGTGCGAGCTCCTTGATACGCTCGACATGTCCGGGTGCGAGATCCGGATAAAGTTCGATTACGACATCGCCCTTTGTGGTTTCGAGAAGGATGGTGTTTTCTGGATCTTTGTAAGCCATATCCGGCAATCTCCTGATTTTATTGAATTGCGTGATTACTTGCCCGCGCCAACGGTGACCTTGAGCATCTTGTCGGGGTTGTCGACAGCGCCATTATCTGCCTCCGAGCCCTTCTTGATCTTGTCTACGATATCCATGCCGCTCGTCACCTTGCCAACGACTGTGTATTGGCCATCCAGCGAGGGGTACTCTTTGAACATGATGAAAAACTGCGAATTTGCAGAATTTGGACTTTGGGCACGTGCCATGCCAACTGTTCCGCGCACGAAAGGTTCCTTCGAGAACTCAGCGGGCAGATCGGGCCGCGTCGAACCGCCAGTGCCTGCAGCCTGCGGATTGAAGCCTTTTTCCGTATTGCCGTACTGGACGTCACCTGTCTGTGCCATGAAGCCTGGAATGACCCGGTGGAACACGACATTATTATAAGCGCCTTCCTTGGCGAGCGCCTTGATCTGCTCGACATGTTTCGGCGCCAGATCGGGGAGCAACTCGACCTTGACGTCGCCGTCCTTGAGCTTGATCGTCATGGTGTTGGCGTCGTCTGCACGCGCCAAACTTGCAAACGACAGGGACGAGACGGCAGCAACGAGCAATGCTGTGCGAAATACGGACATGGAAAACTCCGGGGTCAGGATTTGAATTTTGTCTTGAGCGCGTCGGCAACAAGAGCGGGAACAAAATGCCGGACGTCGCCGCCCATAGCTGCAATCTGGCGAACCAATGTGGCAGTAATGGTGCGAACCGCCGGATCGGCCGGCAGGAACACCGTTTGCAGCTCAGGCGCCATCTTGCCATTCATTCCGGCCATCTGCATCTCATAGTCGAGATCGGTCCCATCGCGCAAACCGCGTACCATCAGGGACGCCCCATATTTGCGCGCAGCGTCGATCAGCAAGCCATCGAATGCGATAACGTCGATCCGTTCGCCATCCTTGCCGAAAACATCAGTCGCAACACGCTTGATCAGATCGACGCGTTCTTCGAACGAAAACAGTGGCGCTTTGCCCGGGTGAACGCCGATCGCCACGAAAACCTTGTCCGCGAGCCGGAGCGAGCCCTGCAGGACATCCATATGGCCGTTGGTAATAGGATCGAATGATCCTGCGTAGATCGCGATTGTCATGAGCGTGTCCTAGCCGTTTTGCTGCGCGCTTTCAATGGTCGGTAATCGATCAGATGAACGGGAGATGAACGCCCTCATCAGCAAGCATTCAGGCTCTCTCAACTATGTGTGAGACAATCGATGAAACCATTTCGAAGTTAGCACGTTGCTAATCATGAAAGAGCGCAAGATCGAAGGGACAAATTTATGTTTATTCTTCTGAGCATTGCCATGATGATTGCGATGATCGTTTCCGCGATTGTCATGATTATAGAAGAAAGCAAAAAGCGGGAAGCTCCTCTCAGAACACCCCGCTTTGGTGTTTATCATCACCGCCACGATCTTTAATCGCGCCGTTCAAAGCTCTAGATTTCTTCAGAGCCGTTTGTCTCGTCTGGCGATATCACGCCGCCTTCAACCGGAGTTTCAGTCTCGATTTCGTCGGTTTCGGTTTCCGAAATCCGCTCTACCGAAACAACCTTCTCGCCATCGGCTGTATTGAAGATCGTGACGCCCTTCGTGGAGCGCCCGGCAATGCGAATGCCGTTGACCGGTACGCGGATCAGCTGCCCTCCATCGGAAACAAGCAGGATCTGATCCGAAGCTTCTACCGGGAACAAGGATACGAGCTTGCCAATCTCATCGGTTTTCGAAGTATCGGTTGCGCGAATACCCTTGCCACCACGTCCAGAGACGCGGAACTCATAGGACGACGAGCGTTTGCCATATCCGTATTCGCTGACGGTAAGCACAGTCTGCTCGCGATCACGCAGTTCGGAATAGCGTTCCGGCGACAGGTCTGCAACGTCCGTTGCTTCCTCACCAACGAGTGCCACCTCTTCCGCGTCGTCCGCACCCTGCGCGCGTCGATCGGCAGCAGCCTGCTTCAGATAGGCAGAGCGTTCGGCAGGACTTGCCTCGACGTGTCCAAGGATAGCCATCGAAATGATTTTATCGCCCGGAGCCAGCGAAATACCGCGAACGCCGATCGAGTTGCGACCGACGAACACGCGTACGTCGGTTACGGGGAAGCGGATGCACTGGCCGCCGGCGGCAGTCAGCAACACATCATCGAATTCGTCACACGTATCGACGCTGAGGATTTCGTCGCCCTCGTCCTCGAGTTTCATCGCGATCTTGCCATTGCGATTGACCTGCACGAAGTCCGACAGCTTGTTCCGGCGCACCGTCCCCCGCGTTGTGGCAAACATCACGTCGAGATTTGCCCAGCTCGCCTCGTCCTCGGGCAGCGGCATGATCGTCGTAATGCGTTCGCCCTGTTCGAGCGGCAGCATGTTGATCAGGGCCTTGCCGCGCGATTGCGGCGTGCCGATCGGCAGGCGCCAGACCTTTTCCTTGTAGACGATACCGCGCGACGAGAAGAACAGCATCGGCGTATGGGTGTTAGCGACGAAGAGCCGTGTGACGAAATCCTCGTCCTTCATCGAAACGCCTGAACGGCCTTTGCCGCCCCGGCGCTGCGCGCGATAGGTCGCCAGAGGCACGCGCTTGATATAACCGGCATGACTGACCGTCACGACCATGTCTTCACGGGCGATGAGGTCTTCATCGTCCATGTCGGCGCCGCCATCGGTCAATACGGAGCGGCGCGGTGTGCCGAATTCATCGCGAATGGCGATCAATTCATCCTTGACGATGCCCATGATCCGCAGACGCGATGCCAGGATCTCGAGGTAGTCGGCAATTTCGACACCGATCTTATTGAGCTCGTCGGCGATTTCATCGCGTCCTAGTGCTGTAAGGCGCTGCAGGCGCAGATCGAGAATTGCGCGCGCCTGCTCTTCGGACAAATTGTAGGTGTTGTCGTCGTTGAGCTTGTGGCGCGGATCGGCAATCAACTGGATCAACGGCGCGACGTCACTTGCAGGCCACCGGCGTTCCATCAACTGGTCTCGCGCCGTCTGCGGATCCGGCGCCCGGCGGATCAGTGCGATGATCTCATCGATGTTAGCCACCGCAATCGCCAGACCAACCAAAACATGGGCGCGGTCACGCGCCTTGCGCAGCAGGAATTTGGTGCGGCGGCTGACGACTTCCTCGCGGAAGCTGACGAAAGCCCGCAAAATATCGAGAAGGTTGAGTAGCCCCGGCTTGCCGCCGTTGAGCGCAACCATATTCGCGCCAAAAGACGACTGCAGTGGCGTGAAACGATAAAGCTGGTTGATAATCACGTCAGTGACGGCATCCCGCTTCAGTTCGACTACAACGCGATAGCCGTCACGATCGGATTCATCGCGGATGTCGGAAATGCCTTCGATGCGCTTTTCACGCACCAGATCGGCCATCTTCTCGATCATCGTCGCCTTGTTGACCTGATAAGGCACCTCGGTGATGATGATGGCCTCGCGGTCACCGCGCATGCTTTCCACAGCGACCTTGCCGCGCATCAGGATCGAGCCGCGGCCTGTGCTATAAGCCGAATAAATGCCAGAACGGCCAAGTATCAGGCCACCGGTCGGGAAATCCGGACCTGGAATGTGTTCCATCATTTCCGGCAGTTCGATCGCCGGATTGTCGATCAGCGCAATACAGCCGTTGATGACCTCCGCCAGATTGTGCGGAGGCACGTTCGTCGCCATGCCGACGGCAATGCCGCCTGAACCATTGACGAGAAGATTGGGGAAGCGCGCCGGTAGAACTGTCGGCTCTTGCTCGCGTCCGTCATAATTGTCCTGGAAATCGACAGTTTCCTTGTCGATATCGGAGAGCAGCGACTCCGTGACCTTCTCCAGACGGCACTCAGTATACCGCATCGCTGCGGGCGAATCGCCATCGATCGAACCGAAATTGCCCTGCCCGTCAACCAACGGGTCACGCAGCGACCAGTCCTGCGCCATACGGACGAGCGCGTCGTAGATCGAGGCGTCGCCATGCGGATGGTATTTACCCATCACTTCACCGACGACACCTGCCGACTTGCGATAGGACCGGTTCCACGACAGGCCCATCTCGTTCATCGCATGCAGTATGCGTCGATGCACGGGCTTCAGGCCGTCGCGCACGTCAGGCAGCGCACGGCTAACGATCACGCTCATCGCGTAGTCGAGATAGGAGCGCTGCATTTCCTCGATGATGGAAATCGGCTCGATCCCGAAGGACGGTCCGGATTTATCGTCTTCGGAGCCAGGAGGTGGAGTTAAATCAGACACGAGGCACTCATCTTTCGGATAGAATCAATCTTTGATCTTATAGAGGCTTTTCAAGCCAAAAGCCAATAAACGGCACGTTAATACACAGCTGAAAACCCTTTGAAATCAATGGGATAAAATGGCATTTCTCATGCGGTGAAAAACTTCTGGTCTGAATCGCATGTTTCTCGACGTTGGATACCGAATCCGGTAGGTTGAATCCGGGATAACAGTTGGGTTGGTGCAGCTTTAAACAGAAAAGAAAAGCAAAATCGTGGCGTACTCAGACACCATTCTCAATGCCTTTGTGACGCTCATGGTTACGATCGATCCGCCGGGTCTCGCACCGCTGTTTCTGGCCCTGACGACGGGCATGAACCGGGCGGAACGCAGCCAGGTTGCTCTCCGGTCCAGCCTCACGGCATTTATCGTTCTCACCGTTTTTGCAGTTGCCGGTGCACAGATACTTGCCCTCTTCGGCATTACGCTCGGTGCTTTCCGCATCGCGGGTGGTCTGCTTCTCTTCTGGATAGCCTTCGAGATGATCTTTGAGCGGCGTAACGAGCGCAAGGAGAAAAGCGCAGAGGTTGCGATTACCAAGGATCACATCCGCAATATCGCGGCTTTTCCATTGGCGATACCGTTGATCGCCGGTCCAGGCGCGATTTCTGCAACCATTCTTCTGGCTGGAACGCTCTCGAGCGCCACATCGCGACTGGCGTTGATCGGCATAATCCTGATCTGCATCGCCTCGTGCTATGCTGTGTTTTTCCTTGCCGAGCGTATCGACGGTTTTCTTGGCGAAACAGGCCGTTCGATATTGACCAGACTGCTCGGCGTAATTCTCGCCGCCCTCGCCGTTCAGTTCGTGGCAGACGGCATCAGGACCCTCGTCAACAGCTGACAGTCAATAACCCGGGCTTATTCGGACATCGACGCCATCGCCGAAAACGACTGTCAAAGGCTTGCCTGCGATGATCTCAGCAAGTTCGGGGGCGATCGACAGTGGGACGGCCTTGTTGACGGTTTCCAGCGCCGAAGACACGAACGCCTCCTGGATGACGCGGTCGCCGCCCGGCGTTCTAAAAGTGACACGCGGCAGCGCAATGACCGTGCCATCCCGCCGCAATGCAAAGCGCAATGTCACGCCCATATCTTCGGCGCCTGTTGGGCGGTCCCAGCAGGCGAGCAGCGCCGAACCGATTTCTCTTGTCGAATAGATCGGTTCGCTTTTGCCGCAAGTCTGTTCTGATGCCAATGCCGGCGTCAAACTGGGCAATGCCAGAGCCATCGCCGCCGAAAGGAACCACCACAGGGAGCGCATGGCAACCAATTCAGCGCGACCCTGCTTCGGTTCCATCCGCGGCATCCCTTTGCGTGATCAATCGTGCGCTGCGAACACCGCTGACGGAAATCCACAGCCAGCTCAACGCCACGGCCAGTCGATTGCGCACGCCGATAAGAAAATAGATATGTGCCAGCCCCCAGAGCCACCAGGCGAGATAGCCTTTCAGCTTGATCCAGCCGAAATCGGTAACCGCCGCCCGCTTGCCGATCGTCGCGAGATCGCCGGCGTGGCGATACACAAAGGGCCGCGACGTCTGATCGCCGCCGAGCCTTGCCTTGATGGTTTCAGCGATGTGCTTACCCTGCTGTTTTGCTGCGGGGGCAATGCCCGGCACAGTGCCCTTGCCGCCATTCGAAACGGTCGCCGTGTCGCCGATCACAAATATTTCGGGACGGTCCGGCGCAGTCAGGTCGGGATTGACGACAACGCGCCCAGCTCGGTCGGATGGCGCGCTCAGCCATTTAGCAGCGGGAGACGCCTGCACGCCGGCCGCCCAGATGATGGTCCTGGCACGCAGCGACTGGCCGCCGAATTCAACGCCGTCAGCATGACATTCTGTGACCGGATGGCCGAGATGAACAGTCACGCCCAGCTTCTCCAGTGCTCGCTTCGCATAAGCCGACATATCTTCGCTGAACGCAGGCAGCACGCGGGGGCCACCCTCTATCAGCACCACTTGCGCCTCTGCGGGATCTATCACTCTGAAATCACCCTTCAGCGTATCACGCGCGAGATCGGCTATTGTTCCGGCGATCTCGACCCCTGTCGGCCCACCGCCAATGATCACCAGGGTCAGATACTCCATGCGCTTGGCAGGATCCGGTTCGCGCTCGGCCTTTTCAAACGCGGTCAGAATGCGCCGGCGGATCATGGTGGCGTCTTCGAGCGTCTTCAGACCGGGTGCATACGGCTCCCAATCATCGTGACCGAAATAGGCGTGGCGTGCGCCGGTCGCCAGCACCAGTGTGTCATAGGGAATTGTCTCGCCGTCCGCGGTTGATACAGTCCGGGCAGCTGTATCGACACTTTCAACAGTGCCGAGCAAGGTCTTGACGTTCTTGTACTTCCGCACAAGGTGCCTGATCGGCCAGGCAATTTCGGAGGTGGCCAATGTCGATGTCGCGACCTGATACAGCAGCGGCTGGAACAGATGGTGGTTACGCTGATCGATGATTGTGATGTCGATATCGACATTTCGGAGATTATAGACAGCCTCCAGGCCGCCGAAACCTCCGCCGACGACGACAAGGCGGTGTTTGGTGTGGGGTGGCGTCTGGATTTCAGTCATGATGAGGCTCCGATGCGCAGACCGAGACCTGTCTAACAGACCGATTGCCATGCGACAATTGCATGAAATACCGATCAGGGATGAGTTATCGAGAGGTCTCTTGGAGGTTCGACGCCAATCAGTGCAGCCCAACGTCCGGGTGTCATGCCGAAGGCTTTCTTGAATTGCCGGTTGAGATGGCTTTGGTCGGTGAATCCCGTTTCCACCGCGATTCCGGCAAGCGGTTCGCCCGTCTTGATCATTTCGCGGGCCCGTTGCAAGCGCCGCATCAGCAGAAAGCGATGGGGGCTCGTGGCGTAGAGTGTACGGAAGTGCCGGGATAAAGCGTAGCGATCAAGCCCGCTTACCGTTTCAAGCTCATCTGATCGTACAAGGCGCAAGGCGTGCTCTTCGAGATAATCGCGTGCCAATTGCGTTTGCCGGATCGCCGGCGCGCCTAATGGTCGGGCACGCTCCCTTGCATGCCGCGCCAAGCCGAGGGTCAGCTGTGAAACGACATCGTCGACCAGTAGTTCATCCAACTCCTCGTCGAGATTGCTGAGAGCCGCAGCCAAGGCACCATGTAGCGCCGGATCAGCAATGACAGGATCGTTGACGAATGGCAGCGCACCTTGGCGATCGCCCAGTGATTGCAATGCCAGCGCCGGTTCCAGATAGAGCATGCGATAGCGCAAGCCATCATCGGTGCCTGCGGCGCCATCATGCATCTCGTCCGGATGGATCACGATGATATTGCCAGGCAAGCTGTAGCGCCGTTCTCCGCGATACCAGAACGTTTGCACGCCGTGCAGCGTCACACCGATCGCATAGGTGTCGTGCCTGTGCAAATCATAAGCATCCCCGGCAAACCGTGCTTCGATGCGCTCGAGGCCCGGATTGGACGGCGCAGATGTAATGGCGTCCTGCACGGGAAGTTTGCACAAACGTCCAAGACCACGCGCGGCCTCTTCGCCTAAAACGTCTTGCATAAATTCACTCTTCCATGACTGACGGAGAATTATATCGATGTTCGATACCAAAATTGCAATCGTGTTGCGAAACGACATGGCCCCATGGCAGGCATTGAATGTGACGGCGTTTCTGACAAGCGGCATTGTTGCGCAATCGCCGGACGTGATCGGCGAGCCCTATCGTGACAGGGCCGGGAACACTTATAATCCGCTTTCCATTCAGCCTGTGATTGTGCTGGCTGCCGATCAGGCAGCGATTTCAAATATTCACCGCCGTTCGCTCGAACGCGACATCAAGACGTGTCTCTATATCGAAGAGATGTTTTCGACCGGCCACGACGCGGCCAACCGCGCTGTCTTTGCGCAATTCGCGCCGGACGATGCGAAGGTTGTCGGCATCGCCATGCGGGCCGACAAGAAACTGGTCGACAAGATTACCAAGGGCGCCAGGATGCATCCTTGAGGGCTGTCATCACGTACAGGCACTCAGCGCGTCAACATCAGCGGAAACGATGTGCTGCAGGTTACGGCTGATCTTTTCGACGGGCCAATCCCACCAGGCCACCACCTCGAGCTTGCGAACGACATCGAGTTCAAAACGGCTCTTGATCGCCTTGGCCGGATTGCCGCCTACGATCGTATAAGGCGGGACATCGGCGGTGACAACCGAACGCGACGAAACGATAGCGCCGTTGCCGATGCTGACGCCCGGCATAATCAACGCCTCATAGCCAATCCATACGTCATTGCCGATGATAGTGTGGCCCTTGTATGGCAGTTCGCCTGGTTGCGGCATGACCTTTTCCCAGCCATTGCCGAATATCTGAAAGGGATAGGTGGATATGCCTGAAAGCTTGTGGTTTGCACCATTCATGATGAAGCGTGCACCTTTGGCCAAAGCACAGAACTTTCCAATGACCAGTTTGTCGCCAATGAAGGGGAAATGATACAGGACGTTTTTTTCAAAACCCTCAGAATCTTCCGGATCATCGTAGTACGTATAGTCTCCAACGATAATGTTGGGGTTGGAGATCGTGTTCTTGATAAAACACACCTGAGGGAACCCTTGCATGGGATGCTTGTTTTCTGGGCTGGGTCCGTTCATGGGAACTCCGGAATTAGTGTCAGGATTAACGAGGTCATCGTCATGCAAGACATGGCGAAATCTTGACGCCACTCTTTGCCTTTCATATGAATTCCCACCCCCGCGCCAGAATGAAGACGACCAGATAACGTATGGTCTTTGCGATTGTCACGAGAATCAGAAAACTCGGCAAGGGTTCCCGCAAGACACCGGCAACCACCGTCAGCGGATCGCCAATGATCGGAGCCCAGCTCAAGAGCAGCGTCCACCTGCCATAGCGATGATACCAGGAGGCGGCGCGATCGAGTTGCGCGTGGCTGGCGGGAAACCATTTGCGGTCGCGAAATTTGTCAATGCCGCGGCCAAGCAGCCAGTTGACCACCGAGCCAAGGACGTTGCCGATACTGGCTACCGCTATCAGCGCAGCCGGCGAATATGAATTGCTGAGGAGAAGTCCAGCAAGTGCCGCCTCCGATTGCATCGGAAGCACCGTCGCCGCAGCGAAGGCTATTGCGAATAGCCCAGCATAAACGCCCAGATCACTGATCATGACTGGGCGCTGTTTCGTTCATTTGGTGTTCTATTGGATGGTATCTTAGAACGGAATTTCGTCGTCGAGATCGCGCGAGAAATTGCCGCCTGCACTCGATGAACTGCTCGACGACGCACTGGAACGGCCGAAATCCGAACCCTCATTGTCCGATACCTGGCCGCGTCCCGAATTGTTATCGAACGAACGTCCACCGCCAGCATTTTCACCGCGTGAATCAAGCATCTGCAATTCACCACGGAACTTCTGCAGCACTACTTCTGTCGAATAGCGGTCGTTACCCGTCTGGTCCTGCCACTTGCGAGTTTGCAGAGCACCTTCCAGGTAAACCTTCATGCCCTTTTTCAGATACTGCTCGGCAACCTTGGCGAGATTGTCGTTGAAGATAACGACGCTGTGCCATTCGGTCTTTTCTTTGCGCTCGCCGCTGTTCTTGTCGCGCCAGCTTTCCGACGTCGCAATGCGAAGGTTGACGACCGGATCACCCGAACCGAGCCGCCGGACTTCCGGGTCAGCGCCAAGATTTCCTACCAAAATGACCTTGTTGACACTGCCTGCCATGATCTGAACTCCATAAATTCCGCTTTTAAAATTTGCGCCATCATACAGAAGCCGCATTCAAGACGGGGCAACTGATTACCGCTATCCACAATATACAGTCCCGGGTCACGTCCGCATCGACAGCCACCAAAACCCTCCTGCCAGATTTGTCAGGAGACTTGTCGCGCTTCCAGCCCAGCCACGAACCGCAACGCACCGGGTTTTTTACAGACAACGTACGAACACGTCTGCTTTCATACCCTGTCAGCACTATGTCAGTAGAGCATCCACAGTTTGTTCTTTTTTTGTTCTATCACTTGCTCTAACAATGTCAACATGGCTATGGTGATTCCAACAGGGTTTGACCTCGTAAAGCCGAGAAGACTTTCTAAATATAGGAAAGCCGCTCGCTGAGGGCCATAACTCCTTCCAAATAGCGCGCCCTCTCAAAGGCAAACACATATGAGCGATCAGAAGTACATTTCCATTCGCGGTGCCCGCGAACATAATTTGAAGAACATCGATCTTGATCTGCCGCGCGACAAGCTGATTGTCATGACCGGCCTTTCAGGGTCGGGCAAGTCGTCGCTCGCGTTCGATACGATCTATGCCGAAGGGCAGCGGCGTTATGTCGAGAGCCTGTCCGCCTATGCGCGGCAATTTCTTGAAATGATGCAGAAGCCTGACGTCGACCAGATCGACGGCCTGTCGCCGGCGATTTCCATCGAGCAGAAGACAACCAGCCGCAACCCACGATCGACGGTAGGCACTGTTACAGAAATCTACGACTATCTGCGCCTGCTCTATGCGCGCGTCGGCATCCCGTATTCGCCGGCAACCGGCTTGCCGATCGAAAGCCAGACGGTCAGCCAGATGGTCGACCGCGTTCTGGCGCTCGAAGAAGGCACGCGCCTTTTCATTCTCGCCCCGATTGTTCGCGGCCGGAAAGGCGAATACCGCAAGGAACTCGCCGACCTGCAGAAGCGCGGCTTCCAGCGCGTCAAGGTCGATGGCATTTTCTACGAGATCGCCGATGTTCCGGCGCTCGACAAGAAATATAAGCACGACATCGATGTGGTGGTGGACCGCATCGTCGTGCGGCCCGATATGTCCGCGCGCCTCGCCGACAGCCTCGAGACCTCCCTGAAACTTGCTGATGGCATTGCTGTCGCGGAATTTGCCGACAAGCCGCTTCCAGCCGATGAAACGGCCAGCGAATCCGCCAACAAATCCAAGAACGATACGCACGAGCGCGTAATGTTCTCGGAAAAGTTTGCCTGCCCGGTTTCGGGATTTACGATCTCTGAAATCGAGCCTCGCCTGTTCTCGTTCAACAATCCCTTCGGCGCCTGCCCGACCTGCGATGGTCTCGGCACACAAAAGGCCATCGATCCGACGATGATCGTGCCAGACGAAAGCCTTACTCTTAAAGGCGGAGCCATCGCTCCGTGGTCGAAGTCGAGCTCGCCTTACTACAACCAAACGCTGGATGCGCTGGGTGCAGCCTATGGTTTCAAACTTGCTGATCGTTGGCGCGACCTGAGCGAGGAAGCCCAGAAAGCAATTCTCTACGGTACGGGAAGCCGCGAGGTGCAGTTCGCCTATGATGACGGCCTGCGTTCCTATCGCACTACCAAGCCGTTCGAAGGCGTCATTCCCAATCTGGAGCGCCGCTGGAAAGAAACGGACTCCGCCTGGTCGCGCGAGGAGATAGAGCGTTTCATGTCAGGTACGCCCTGCCCTGCCTGCAATGGCTACCGGCTCAAGCCCGAGGCCCTTGCGGTCAAGATCGGCGGTTTGCATATCGGTCAGGTGACCGAGAAATCCATTCGCCATGCGGATGCGTGGTTCAGCGACATCGACAAGACATTCAATGAAAAGCAGACGGAGATTGCCGCGCGCATCCTCAAGGAGATCCGCGAGCGCCTGCGCTTTCTCAACGATGTCGGGCTCGACTATCTGGCATTGTCGCGCAATTCCGGTACGCTATCCGGTGGTGAAAGCCAGCGTATCCGATTAGCCTCGCAGATCGGTTCCGGCCTGACCGGCGTCCTCTATGTGCTTGATGAGCCGTCCATCGGCCTGCATCAGCGCGATAATGAGCAGCTCCTGAAGACCCTGCGCCACCTGCGCGATCTCGGCAACACGGTCATCGTCGTCGAACACGATGAGGACGCGATCCTCACCGCTGACTATGTCGTCGATATCGGCCCTGCTGCGGGCATCCATGGCGGCGAGATCATTGCGCAAGGCACGCCTGCCGATATCATGGCCAGCCCGAAATCCCTGACCGGCAAGTATCTGTCCGGCGAGATCGAAGTTGCGGTGCCTTCCGAACGGCGCAAGATCAACAAGAAGCGCATCAAGGTCGTCGGCGCGCGCGGCAACAATCTGAAGAACGTCTCGGCGGAAATTCCGCTCGGCACGTTCACGGCTGTTACCGGCGTGTCCGGCGGCGGCAAATCGACATTCCTGATCGAAACGCTGTTCAAGGCCGCCTCGCGCCGCATCATGGGTTCGCGCGAGCACCCGGCTGATCATGACCGCATCGACGGACTGGAATTTCTCGACAAGGTCATCGATATCGACCAGTCGCCGATCGGCCGCACGCCCCGCTCGAACCCCGCAACCTATACGGGTGCGTTTACGCCGATCCGCGACTGGTTTGCCGGTCTCCCGGAAGCAAAAGCGCGTGGCTACCAGCCCGGCCGGTTCTCGTTCAACGTCAAGGGTGGACGCTGCGAGGCGTGCCAGGGCGACGGTGTGATCAAGATCGAGATGCACTTCCTGCCGGATGTCTATGTCACTTGCGATGTGTGTCACGGCAAGCGTTACAATCGCGAAACACTCGAGGTCCTGTTCAAGGGCAAGTCGATTGCTGATGTTCTCGACATGACCGTCGAGGAAGGTGCGGAATTCTTTGCCGCTGTCCCGGCCGTGCGCGACAAGCTGCAGACGCTGGCCAAGGTCGGCCTCGGCTATATCCACGTCGGCCAGCAGGCAAATACCTTGTCGGGCGGCGAGGCGCAGCGCATCAAGCTCGCCAAGGAATTGTCACGCAAGGCGACCGGCCGTACGCTCTATATTCTCGATGAACCCACCACCGGCTTGCACTTCCACGACGTGGCGAAGCTGCTCGAAGTGCTGCACGAACTCGTCGACCAAGGCAACACAGTCGTCGTCATCGAGCACAATCTCGAAGTCATCAAGACGGCGGACTGGGTCATCGACCTTGGACCACATGGCGGCGACGGCGGCGGTGAGATCGTGGCTGTTGGGCGGCCGGAGGATATCGTCGAGGCCGAACGCTCCTATACCGGCCAGTTCCTCAGGGAGCTTTTGCGCCGTCGTCCAGGGCACAAGGCGCAAGCCGCGGCAGAATAGCTTTCTTCAGGGAGGAGAGAAGATGACCAGCGGAACTATAAGGGCGGGCATTGGTGGCTGGATTTTCGAGCCTTGGCGCGGCACCTTTTATCCAAAGGGCCTCTCCAAGGCCAAGGAACTCGAATATGCAGGCCAGCATCTGCAGACGATCGAGATTAACAGCACCTATTACGGTACGCAGAAACCCGAAACTTTCGCCAAATGGGCTTCACAGGTGCCGGATGGCTTCGTTTTCTCGGTCAAGGGCAATCGCTTTGTCACCAATCGCCGTGTTCTTGCCGAAGCCGGCGAGTCGATGCAGCGCTTCGTCAAATCCGGCATTGCCGAGTTGGGCGACCGGCTTGGACCGCTGATCTGGCAATTTGCGCCAACAAAGAAATTCGACGCGGATGATTTCGGCGCCTTTCTCGATCTCCTTCCGAAGAAAGAATCCGGCCTCCCCCTGCGCCACGCGGTTGAGGTCCGCAATGCGTCCTTCATCGATCCCGACTTTGTAGCGCTGGCCCGCAAGAACGGCGTGGCAGTGGTTTATGCCGAACATTTCGAATATCCGGAAATTGCCGATGTGACCGCTGATTTCGTCTATGCCCGCCTGCAGAAGGGTGATGATGCCATCGAAACCGCCTACCCTGCCAAGGCGCTCGACAAGTGGGCAGATCGTGTCAAACAGTGGGCAAAAGGTGTTGTACCGGATGACCTGCCACTGGCCTCTCCGACGCAGCACCCGGAAAAGCAGCCTCGCGATGTTTTCGTCTATTTCATCCACGAAGGCAAAGTGCACGCCCCGCAGGCAGCACAGGCTCTAACCCAGCGTCTGAATGCTTGAGCCAGCTACTGGCGTACAATCTCTGTCTATAAACTATGCAATTTGCACATTTTTTCATCAGCTTGCTGCATCGCAGCTTGTGCTTTACGGTGACGAGTTAGGCAGTGAGGCAAAACACCTGCTGCCATCACTCGATAAACTCAGGTTCCGGGAAATATTTAAACTATTCAACCGAGTTGGCATGCTTCCTGCTTTTTGAAGTGAAAGCGGGCAAGAGGTCCGTTTCTATGCATAGGGAGATCGTTCTCTGATGAAGAAAATCGAAGCCATCATCAAACCGTTCAAACTGGATGAGGTGAAAGAGGCACTGCAGGAAGTGGGGCTTCAGGGCATTACCGTGACCGAAGCGAAGGGTTTTGGCCGTCAAAAGGGCCACACCGAATTGTATCGCGGCGCTGAGTATGTCGTCGACTTCCTGCCCAAGGTAAAAATCGAGATCGTTCTGGGCGACGAATCCGTCGACGCCGCCATCGAGGCGATCCGCAAAGCTGCACAGACCGGCCGTATCGGCGACGGAAAGATCTTTGTATCCAACATTGAAGAAGTTGTGCGTATCCGGACCGGAGAGTCTGGCATCGACGCCATCTGATCCCCAAGACCCCTCCGCTGGCACGTTCGCGCCGGCAACCAGTATCATCGTCGCTGAACAAGGAAAATTGATATGACGACCGCTAAAGATATTCTGAAACAGATCAAGGATAACGACGTAAAATTCCTTGATCTCCGCTTCACTGATCCAAAGGGGAAGCTGCAGCATGTGACGATGGACATCGCCGAAGTTGACGAAGACATGTTTGCCGATGGCGTCATGTTCGACGGCTCTTCGATTGCCGGTTGGAAGGCCATCAATGAGTCCGACATGGTTCTCATGCCAGACACCGATACAGTTCACATGGATCCGTTTTTCGCGCAGTCGACCATGGTTATCCTTTGCGACATTCTCGATCCGATCTCCGGTGAATCCTACAATCGCGATCCGCGCGGCACGGCCAAGAAGGCCGAAGCCTACATGAAGGCGGAAGGCATCGGCGACACCATCTTCGTTGGTCCGGAAGCTGAGTTCTTCGTCTTCGACGACGTCAAGTACAAGGCAGATCCATACAACACTGGCTTCAAGGTCGACTCTACCGAATTGCCATCCAATGACGACACGGATTACGAAACAGGCAATCTTGGCCACCGTCCGCGCGTCAAGGGCGGCTACTTTCCGGTCCCGCCAGTCGACAGCGCGCAGGATATGCGTTCGGAAATGCTCACCGTTCTCACGGAAATGGGTGTGCGCGTTGAAAAGCATCACCACGAAGTGGCTGCCGCCCAGCACGAGCTTGGCATCAAGTTTGACGCCCTCACCCGCAACGCCGACAAGATGCTGATCTACAAATACGTCGTGCATCAGGTCGCCAATGCCTATGGCAAGACAGCGACCTTCATGCCGAAGCCGATTTTTGGCGACAATGGTTCGGGTATGCACGTTCACATGTCGATCTGGAAGGAAGGCAAGCCGACTTTCGCCGGCAACGAATATGCCGGTTTGTCGGAAAGCTGCCTGTTCTTCATCGGCGGTATCATCAAGCACGCCAAGGCTATCAACGCCTTCACCAACCCCTCGACCAACTCGTACAAGCGTCTGGTTCCAGGTTATGAAGCGCCGGTCCTGCTGGCCTATTCCGCACGCAACCGTTCGGCCTCCTGCCGTATTCCATTCGGCTCCTCACCGAAGTCCAAACGTGTCGAAATTCGCTTCCCGGATCCGACAGCCAATCCTTATCTCGGCTTCGCCGCGATGCTGATGGCAGGCCTCGACGGCATCAAGAACAAGATCCATCCTGGCCAGCCGATGGACAAGGACCTTTACGATCTTCCTGCCAAGGAACTCAAGAAGATCCCGACGGTCTGCGGCTCCCTGCGTGAAGCTCTTCAGAGCCTCGACAAGGATCGCGGCTTCCTGAAAGCCGGTGGCGTATTCGATGACGATCAGATTGACTCGTTCATCGAACTGAAGATGGCCGAAGTGATGCGTTTCGAAATGACACCGCATCCGGTCGAATACGACATGTACTATTCGGTCTGATCTGATCGAGATTTCAAAAAAGAACCCCGGTGCGAGCCGGGGTTTTTTGTTGTAACGCTGTTAGAGAAAGCAAAAAGCGGATTACGAAGCGGAAACAGCTTCCAGCATCTTCACCGCTGCCGTCATCTCGCGTTCACGCAAAGCGCGGCGCGCAGCCGCTTCGGCGTCTTCGCCCCAATGCTCGATCGTCCAGTCTTCATCAACGTGCGCGAGCCTCCACGCTTCCTCGCCGGAAATCTCGCCTTTGGCGACTGCGAGCGCCATGATTGCCGAGCCGGTCAGTGTCGTGATCGTATGCAGGGCGGCAATGGCGAACGGGTCATTGAACTGGCCGAGGTGAACACTGAAAGCGCCGAGCGCCTCACGCGGTTGCTCGACATGCATAACGCCTTCCGCCAATACAAAGCGTGCGCCGAGCTCCGATGCTGCCCAATCGATGAGCGGATCCCAAAGTTCTCTCTGGCGATTGACCAGCCGTTCGGGCGAGCCGGCGCGATAGCACAACATGTCCGATGACGCGAAGCGCAGCACATCTTCCAGCACTGCCTGCGGATCATTGACAATGCCGTCGATGGCTGTATTCGCCAATCGTGTCGCTGGCATCCGTGCCGGGTCGATTTCCTTTTCCTGCGCGGAAAATTCGTCCGCAATCAACTGCGCCGCCGCTCGCGTCGGCAATGCAAGCATCTGCCGCGCCGGTGTTTTGACCGCGCGGCCATCCAGCTCGACAGCAAACTGACCGTCATGCTCGGCCACTGCGGCTTCTTTGTAAAAGCGCTTTGGCAAAGGCATTTTCGACTGAATTTGCGCGCGGCGGACCGGATCCGGATCGGATAGGTCCTGTTTCTTGTCCATATTGAAAAGGTCGTTGCGCATCGTGACAGTCCGCTAATTAATTATCTTCGTCGCCGTCGCTCTCATCGAGTCCCAGCAGGTTCCACGTCTGCACCATATGGGGCGGCAATGGCGCGGTTACATCGATGATGCCGCCCGATGGATTGGGTATACGGATCCGGCGAGCATGCAAATGCAGGCGGTTCTGGATACCGCCCGGGAAAGACCAGTTCGTATCCGCCTCGAAATATTTCGGATCGCCGATGATTGGACAACCGATGTGGGCAGCGTGCACGCGCAATTGGTGCGTGCGGCCCGTATAGGGTTCCATCTCCAGCCAGGTCAGAACCTGTCCGGCAGATTCGATCACGCGATAATAGGAGACGGCATGATCCGAATCCGGTTCGCCGTGCTGGGCAACGCGCATTCGATCGCCATCGGGCGTTGTTTCCTTGACCAGCCAGGTGGTGATCTTGTCCTCGCGCTTGCGCGGTATGCCTTTCACCAGGGCCCAATAGGTTTTCTTCGTCTCACGCTCGCGAAAAGCTGCGGTCAGCGCCTGCGCTGCGCCGCGTGTGCGGGCAACGACGAGAACGCCCGACGTATCGCGGTCGAGCCGGTGAACAAGCCGGGGCTTTTCACCCTTCTTGTTGCGCCAGGCTTCCAGCATGTCATCAACATGGCGATTGACGCCGGAACCGCCCTGCACTGCCAGACCCGCCGGCTTGTTGAAGACGAAAACCTTCGGATCTTCATAGAGCAGCATCTGCTTCAGGACATCGCCATCATCTCGGCCGCGAATGCTCTTGCCGGTCAGATGACCCTCAGCCTTGGAATCTACCGGCAGCGGAGGAATGCGGACTGTCTGCCCGGCCTGCAACCTTGTGTCGGATTTGGCGCGCGATCCATCGATCCTTATCTGGCCGGACCGCAGCAATTTCTGCAGATGCCCGAATCCCAAACCAGGAAAATGTACCTTGAACCAACGGTCGAGGCGCATTTCCGCCTCACCCGTATCGACTGTCTTCTGTTCTACCGCTGCCATCAACTCTGCCTTTCAATCAGGCATGCGAATAGCACTAACCAGTCAGCCGTGCGAGCCATAATCCTAAAAACAGCGCGCCAATGCTCAAGATCACACTCGCCAGCATATAAAAAAGAGCGATTGCGAGTTCACCGCGTTGCCAAAGCACCGCGACATCCAGCGAGAATGACGAAAACGTCGTGAAGCCGCCAAGAATCCCGACGGCTATGAATAGCCGCAGTTCAGGCGATCCCTCGAAGCGGCGGGCGAGAAGCTCGATGAAAAGCCCCATGAGAAAGCCGCCAATGACATTCACCGCCAGTGTTCCGTACGGGAAGGCAACGCCGAAGGCCCGCGCCATCCCGACCCCGACAAGATATCGCGCGACAGATCCGATGGCTCCACCTGAAGCCACAAGTAATATTGCGTTCATTTTACATTCAGCCTGCGCAGTTTATGTTGCCAACTCAAATGGTTGAATCATCACGGGACGTTACGCGACGTAGAAAAATGTTCCACACAGGAACGCGGAACTGGCTTAACTTTAGAGCATTGAATATTGCGGTGCACAAGAGTCTGATGCAGTGTCATTTCAACAGCGTGAGTAGCGGGCCCCAGTAGCGGAGTGGCAAAGTGTCATTGTTAAACATCTATTGGAAATCGCTCCAATATCTCGGCGCTGAAAAGCGCGCGACTATGTTTATCTGCGCCGTCAACGTCGCCTTGGCATTGACGATGTTGTTCGAGCCATTGCTTATGGGTCTCGTCATCCAGGCAATTGCCGACAAGTCCGACATTTGGCTCCCGCTTACTCAATTGGCCGCGGTTGGTTTGTTCCACATCGGCGCGAATGTCCTGGTTGCACGCGAGGCCGACCGCCTTGCGCACCGGCGCAAGCTTGCCGTACTCACAGAATCCTACAATCGCGTAATCAGTATGCCACTTTCCTGGCACCATCAGCGTGGCACGTCCAATGCGATGCATACGCTTTTGCGTGCTATTGAGACGCTGTTTGGCCTTTGGCTCGAATTCATGCGCACACATCTCGCAACCGCAGTGGCGCTGGGAGGCCTCATTCCGTTGGCTGTGACGCAAGACTGGCGTCTGGCCTCAGTATTGGCGGTTCTGGGTGTCGTTTACGTCCTCGTGAGCCGCTTTGTGACAGCCAAGACCAAGGACGGTCAGGCCCAGGTCGAGCGCCATCACATCACGGCCTTCAGCCACGTTACAGACTCGATGGGCAATCTCTCCGTATTGCAGAGCTACAACCGCATCGACGAAGAAACGCGCGCGCTGCAGTCCTACGCGAAACAGCTGCTTGCCGCGCAGTACCCTGTGTTGAACTGGTGGGCCTTGGCCGCCGGTATCAATCGCATGGCTTCTACAATATCTATCCTTGTGGTTCTCGCCCTCGGCGCCCATTTCGTCATGCAAGGTGAAATGCTGGTTGGTCAGGTCGTGTCCTTCATCGGCTTCGCCACACTGCTGATCGGTCGTCTCGACCAGCTCAGTGCGTTCGTCAACCAGATTTTCGCGGCGCGCGCCAAGCTGGAAGACTTCTTCGAGATGGAGGCTTCGGCTGCCTATGCGGTCGAGCCGAAGGCTGCACACGATATCGATAATGTCAGCGGTAACGTCGAGTTCGAGAATGTTTCCTTCGAGTTCGCCAATTCGACACAGGGCCTCAAGAACGTTTCGTTCAAAGCCAAGGCTGGGCAGACCGTCGCCATCGTTGGCCCGACAGGTGCCGGCAAGACGACGCTGATCAATCTCTTGCAGCGCGTATACGATCCGAAGGAGGGCCGCATTCTGGTCGATGGTATCGATACGCGTACGGTCAGCCGCCGGTCGCTGCGCAACGCAATTGCCACCGTGTTTCAGGATGCGGGCATGTTCAACCGCTCGATCGAAGACAATATCCGCGTTGGTCGCCCGAAGGCCAGCGACGAGGATGTGCTTGCTGCGGCCGAAGCCGCCGATGCGAGCGACTTCATTCTCGCCAAGTCTGCTGGCTACGGGACTGTTGTCGGCGAGCGCGGTTCGCAGCTGTCGGGCGGTGAACGTCAACGCGTCGCTATCGCCCGCGCCATCCTCAAGGACGCGCCGATCCTTGTGCTTGACGAGGCGACCAGTGCACTCGACGTCGAGACGGAAGCACGCGTCAAGGTTGCCGTGGACAAGCTGTGCCAGAACCGCACGACCTTCATTATCGCCCACCGTCTATCGACTGTCCGCGATGCCGATATCGTGCTCTTCATGGATCAGGGCGAAATCGTCGAGTCCGGCAGCTTCGATGCCCTGGCGCGCCAGAACGGCCGCTTCAGTTCGCTGCTCAAGGCGGGTGGCCTGAAGCTCGACGACGATACAGCCAATGTAACTCCCTTCCCGCGCAAGCCAGAAGCAGCCTGAAAAGCTCGGACTTCTTAGGAACCTTCAACGCCGCCCTATCCAACGATCAGGGCGGCGTTGGCATATTAAACCCCAGCGCAACTACCTCGCGCACGCTGCCTACAGCTCGGCGTCGTGCAGGTCCTCGTCGGATGGTTCGTCATCGGCCTCATCGCCCGCGAGGTCTTCCGTCCGCAATACCAATACTGGTATGACATCAGGATCGTCCTTGTTAGCGAGTTCATTGTATCTCTTGACGCCCTCCTCAAGGGGAACCCACTCTGCTACATCAATAATCTCGTGAAGCAAATCTTTAGGATCGCGGGGCATGAATATACTCCTTGTCAAAGGATCATATTCCAATAACGTGCGCCTATCCGTCAATTGGACGATGGTCTAAGGGGCTCCAAAGGATCAGCTAACACAGCGGCTTATTCCTCCCCGCGCTCCTGCCGCAGTTTGTTCCAGTAATCGATGCGCTTGCGGATCTCGCGCTCGAAGCCGCGCTCCGGCGGATCGTAAAACGTCTGGCGGCCGAGCGCTTCCGGAAAATAATTCTGTCCTGAAAAAGCCTCCGGCTGATCATGGTCGTAGGCATAGCCCTTGCCGTAGCCTTCACCCTTCATCAGCTTCGTCGGCGCATTGAGGATGTGCTTCGGCGGCACGAGCGAACCATTTTCCTTGGCAGCGCGTGTTGCCGCCTTGTATGCCAGATAAACCGCATTGGATTTCGGTGCGGTGGCGAGATAGACGCAAGCCTGCGCCAGCGCCAATTCACCCTCCGGCGAGCCCAGATAATCATAGGCGTCCTTGGCGGCATTGCAGATCACAAGCGCCTGTGGATCGGCCATGCCGATGTCCTCGCTTGCCATCCGCACGAGCCGCCGCCCGAGGTAGAGCGGGTCTTCGCCCGCATCGAACATGCGGCAAAGGTAATAGAGTGCTGCATCAGGATCGGAACCCCGAACGGATTTATGCAGCGCCGAGATCAGATTGTAATGACCGTCCTGGCTCTTGTCATAGACCGGCGCGCGCCGCTGGACGATCTGCTGCACCCGTTCCGCGTCGAAAACCTCACCATCCCGCGCCGCGCGCCAGACTTCCTCGGCCAGCGTCAGGATTGCCCGCCCGTCACCATCGGCCATACGCACAAGGCTCGCCCGCGCCTCGTCATTCAGCGGCAGGGGCTTGCCTTCATGGACTTCTGCGCGCTCGAGCAGAGCGGTCAGGCTTGCCTCGTCATGCGGATGAAACACCAGCACACGAGCACGCGACAACAACGCCGCATTCAATTCAAAGGACGGGTTCTCCGTCGTCGCGCCGACAAGAACGATCGTGCCGTCCTCCATCACTGGCAAGAACGAATCCTGCTGCGCCCGGTTGAAGCGATGTATTTCGTCGACGAACAGCAATGTCTGGCGGCCGGACATTTTTCTCGAACGCGCCATGTCGAAGACCTTCTTCAGGTCCGCCACACCTGAGAAGATCGCCGAGATCTGTTCGAATGCGAGGTTCGTTTCGTTGGCAAGAAGCCGCGCCACGGTCGTCTTGCCTGTTCCGGGCGGTCCCCAGAAAATCATCGAGCCGAGCGAGCCGGATGCGATCATCCGCGTCAGGGCGCCTTCAGGTCCCGTCAGATGCTCTTGACCGGTGACCTCGCCCAGTGATTTTGGCCGCAATCGGTCCGCAAGCGGCCGGCTCCTGTCCAATGCCGGATCGTCATTGACCGAAAACAGGTCAGCCATATTCTCTATTTGCCTCGCTTAGCGAATGATTTGCCGGATTATGGCACCGCCGCGCTCGAATTCGAAGCGCCAAAGCGAAGGGTCGCTGGACATCGCCTTACTTAGATCGGCAATCGTATCGATTTCCTCGCCATTGACTCCGCGGATGATATCTCCGGGACGCAAACCGATGCGCGCGGCCGGCGAATTGCGGGTCACCTTGTCCACCGCCACACCATCCGTATCCGGTGGCAGCTGCAGCCGAGCGGCGCTGCTTGGCGTCAGCTTGAGGACGAGCGCGCCGGACAGCGGGTTCTTGCCTCCGATCATCAATTGATTGTCCGGAGAGTCGGCGCGAGGCTTTTCGAGCGAAACCGTCACCGTCTTTTCCGCTGCCCGGCTGAGCACGCCGAGTTTAACTGCCCTGCCAATTCCGGCTGTCGTCAGGCGATAGCCGAGCCCATCGGGATTCTCGATCCTTACATCATCGACGGTTAACACCACATCGCCGACGAGAAGTCCGCCCTTCTCGGCGGGGCTGCCCTTCGTGATATTGGTCACCAATGCGCCATAGGGCTGCTTCATGCCCAGACCTTCAGCCACATCGGGTGTCACATTCTGGAAAGTGGCGCCGATATAGGGCCGCTCGAACCTGTCTGCGCCTCCCTTCGCCGTCTCGACAACGGCGCGTACCATATTGGCCGGAATAGCAAAACCGATGCCGACCGACCCGCCGGAGCGCGAGAATATTGCCGTGTTGATACCGATGAGCTTGCCATCCATGCCAATCAGCGCACCACCGGAATTGCCAGGATTGATCGCAGCGTCGGTCTGGATAAAGAAGTCGAAATCTGAAATGCCAACCCGCGTGCGCGCCTGCGCCGAAACGATGCCGCTCGTCACCGTCTGGCCGACGCCGAAGGGATTGCCGATGGCGAGCACCAGATCGCCGACTTCGACCTTGTCGGAATCCCCCAATCCCAAAGACGGCAATGGCTCGCCCGCGTCGATCTTCAAAATTGCAAGATCGGTCGATTCATCCTTGAGCAGAACCTTCGAGTCGAACTCACGCCCATCGGACAGTGCGACTTTCACCGTATCGGCATTGCGGATCACGTGATTATTGGTAACGATAATCCCGGAAGGATCGGTAATCACGCCTGAACCGAGCGACGATTGCACGCGCGGCGGTGCATTGAATTGTCCACTGCCGAAGAATTGCTCGAAAAAGGGGTCACCGGCAAAGGGCGAACGTGTCTGCACCTCTTGTGCCGCATAAACGTTCACGACCGCACCCGCCGTTTGCTTCACCAGCGGCGCAAAAGAGAGCTGCAGCTCGCTGCGCGTCGTAGGCAATTGCTTTGCCGTATCCGTCGCTGTTTGGGCATGGAGCGGCATCACCATTCCGGAAAACATAGCGGTACAGAGGAAAAGTGCCCGCGCTGATGCAGCGGCTTTGGAACTCATATCAATCTCCCGGTACGTGATGAATCAATCAAAACTGTCTCGACCAATGTGGTGATTTCGAAGCGAGATACCAGCGAAGAAACAAAGCAAATTTGAGACATAAGGTACCAGTTGGGATGTACACGACACCGTCTTCATGCATCGCCATATTTGGGATAATAATAAAACCACAGGTATCTTGAGAAACCGAGGACATGCAAAAAGGCCAGTTCAGGATATTTCCATGCGAAGTTCCCGGTATCGAGGTGGTGGAAGCTGCCACGAACCATGCCTTTCCACGCCATTCGCATGAGCAATATGGAATCGGCGTCATTCATCAAGGCGCGCAGAAATCCCTGAGCGGCCGCGGCCAAGTGGAGGCAGGTCCCGGCGACATCATCACCGTCAACCCGGGCGAGGTGCATGATGGCATGCCGATCGGCGATGCAGGACGTTCATGGCGCATGCTCTATTTCGATCCGGCGATCATCAGCGAAGCCATCGACGACATGAATGAAGGCGCCGCGAACACCCGCGAATTCATCCGACCCGTTATGAGCGACGCCAGTGTCGCGACTGTTTTCCAGCGCCTTTTCGCAATCATGACAACCGCCAATTCGCCCGAACTCGAGCGCGAAGAACTCCTGCTGCAGTTGCTCCCGACGATTGTCCGCGAACGCAGTGAACAGGATGGTTCAAGCCGGGCGTTTGCAGTCATCGACCGCGCGAGGAATTTGATCGATGATGAGCCGACTTTTCCGGTAACGCTTGCCGATCTTGCGCGAACAAGTGGATTGAGCCGGTTTCAGGTTCTGCGCGGCTTTGTCAAAGCGACCGGCTTCACACCGCACGCCTATCTCATGCAACGCCGGATCGACCTTGCCCGCCGTCTGATCGCGAGCGGATCGCCGTTAGCCGATGCGGCCGCTACGAGCGGCTTTGCTGATCAGAGCCACATGACCCGCCTGTTCGTGCGCACATACGGGCTCTCCCCCGGCGCCTATGCTGCCGCTTTTGCGTGATTTTCTGCTCCAGCTGCAATCCTGTTCAAGACGAGCGTCTCCTGATCGGCTTCAGTTCATTCTCTGAGCATGCAGAAGGAGAATAGTTGTGGGCTTCGAATTCCTCATGACTTCGTTGATCATCGTCATGTCGCCCGGTACGGGTGTCGTTTACACCTTGGCGACAGGTCTCGCGCGCGGCGCCCGGGCCAGTGTCGCGGCGGCTTTTGGTTGCACCATTGGCATCATCCCGCACATGGCGGCAGCTATCGGAGGGCTGGCGGCAATTCTCCACACCAGTGCCCTCGCCTTCCACACTTTCAAATATGCCGGCGTTGTCTATCTGCTCTATATGGCCTGGAACGCTTTGCGCGAGAAAGGCTCGCTGAATGTCGACAGCGAAGCTGGAGAAAAGTCGCTGATGCAGGTGACGATCACCGCGATCCTGATCAACATCCTCAATCCGAAACTATCGATTTTCTTCCTGGCATTCCTGCCGCAATTCGTCAGCGCCACGGAGCCGAATCCACTCTCGCGCATGCTAACCTTGAGCGCCGTTTTCATGCTGATGACCTTCGTCGTGTTCGTCGGGTACGGCCTTTTCGCCGCCTCGGTCCGCGATCAGGTCATCTCGCGTCCGCGCGTCTTGACATGGATGCGCCGCAGTTTCGCCGGAGCGTTTGTTGCGCTGGGCGTAAAGCTTGCGCTTGCCGATCGGTAATCATGCCTAATCGCGCCACGCGCGCCCAACTCATTTCATCTCGACCAGTTGGATGAGGTTCCCACAAGTGTCGTCCAAAACTGCCATTCGTACAGTTCCAGCGTCCATCGGTTCGACTGTGAACACCACCCCGAGGTCGTGAAGCCTTGCGAACTCCGCATTCAGATCCTGGACCTGAAATGACGTTGCGGGAATACCGTCTTTGACGAGCGCGTTCTTGAAGGGTTTGACGGCAGGGTGCTCACTCGGCTCAAGCAGCAGTTCCGTTCCCTCGGGTTGCTCCTTTGACACCAGTGTCAGCCACCGGTGTTCTCCTACGGGGATGTCGTGCTTCAAAATGAAGCCGAGCTTATCGGTGTAAAACCTGAGGGCGTTTGCTTGGTCATCGACTAAGACGCTGGTCACATAGATTCGCATGGTGATGCCTTTCCTACAGATACTTCTTCAGCCACTGGTTAGTCGCCACTTGCATTGGCGCGACATTCAAGGAATGGGTTTTGGTCCGGCCCTTCCAAGAGGTTATGATCAATCCAGCCCTTTCCAGCATGTCGAGATGCTGGGAAATCGTTTGTCGGGATAGGCTCTTGCCGTCGGCGGCGGCAAATGAGGCGCAGATCTCGAACAATGACCGCTCAGAACGCTCCTGAAGAAGATCGAGGATGCGCCTCCGGGTCGCGTCGCCGAGAGTCTTGAAGATCAAGTCGAGTTGTTCGTCGTGCACGTATACAAACATGCAGTAAAATACCTGCATGTCAAGCCACAGAATCCACCTATCTGTCGACCAGGTCGCCCGATGTGAGAGGACGCAACCTAGAGCAAACAGAAAAAGGGAGCGTAAGCCCCCTTCTCAATTCTCAATTCTAAGCCGAAGCGTTGCTTACGCTGCTTCGGCTTCGTTTTCGCGTTCGGCTTCAACGCGGGCCAAATCCTTGGAACCCTTGGCGTTGACATCGCGATCGACGAATTCGACAACTGCGAGCGGTGCATTGTCACCGGCGCGGAAGCCTGCCTTCATGATGCGGATGTAGCCGCCATTGCGCTGGCCATAGCGCGGAGCAAGCGTATCGAACAGCTTGGCTACGAGCTTGGCATCGCGGATGGCCGAAATGGCCTGACGACGAGCGTGCAGATCACCGCGCTTGCCGAGCGTGACAAGCTTTTCAACGATGGGACGAATTTCCTTGGCCTTGGGCAGCGTTGTCACGATCTGCTCATGCTCGATCAGTGATGCAGCCATATTGGCAAACATCGCCTTGCGATGGCTGGCAGTCCGGTTAAGCTTGCGGCCTGAATTACCGTGGCGCATGAGCCTTCTCCTTAGTTTCTCTTTTTCGGGCTCATGGCCCGGGCTTTAAATTCGGGCAGAGCCCGGGTGGTTTAGTTGTCGCAATTCCTGACGGAAAACCGGCGTCCAGTTTTCCTGGAATTGCTTAATACTGGTCTTCGTAACGCTTCGCGAGATCTTCGATGTTCTCTGGCGGCCATGAAGGAACTTCCATACCGAGATGGAGACCCATGGAGGCGAGAACTTCCTTGATTTCGTTCAGCGACTTGCGGCCGAAGTTCGGTGTGCGCAGCATCTCTGCTTCTGTCTTCTGAATGAGATCGCCGATGTAGACGATGTTATCATTTTTCAGGCAGTTTGCCGAGCGAACCGAAAGTTCGAGTTCATCGACCTTCTTGAGCAGTGCAGGATTGAACGCGAGTTCGGTAACCTGTTCCTGCTGAACTTCCTTCTGCGGCTCGTCGAAGTTGACGAAGATCGCGAGCTGGTCCTGGAGAATACGCGCTGCATAGGCGACGGCATCCTCACCCGAGATCGAACCATCGGTCTCGATCGAGAGGATCAGCTTGTCATAATCGAGAACCTGGCCCTCGCGGGTGTTCTCGATCTTGTAGGATACCTTGCGGACCGGCGAGTAAAGGCTATCGACCGGGATCAAGCCGATCGGAGCGTCTTCTGCGCGGTTGCGGTCAGCCGGAACGTAGCCTTTGCCGGTGTTGACGGTGAATTCCATGCGGATTTCAGCGCCTTCATCGAGCGTGCAGATAACGTGATCCGGATTGAGGATCTCGATATCGCCAACAGTCTGGATATCGCCGGCCGTAACGACGCCCGGGCCTTCCTTGCGGACGACCATGCGCTTGGGACCATCGCTCTCCATGTGGATAGCGATTTCCTTGATGTTGAGGACGATATCCGTCACATCTTCACGCACGCCGGGAATCGACGAGAATTCATGCAGAACGCCGTCGATCTGTACAGCTGTCACGGCAGCGCCGCGCAGCGAGGACAGGAGCACACGGCGCAAGGCGTTGCCGAGCGTCAAGCCATAGCCGCGTTCCAGCGGCTCAGCGACGACCGTTGCCTTGGTCTTCGAGCCGGAGGTCTGGAACTCGACCTTGTTCGGCTTGATCAATTCTTGCCAGTTCTTCTGGATCATCTATTTTTCCTTCATCCTTGCCTTTACCACCATCCAATCGTGGCATTGAGGCGTGGAAACCCCACATCGGGGTTCGAAACCGGGGAGCTGAAAGCCAGCTCTTGCGGCCTATGCTTGTCGCAATAAAATTATACGCGGCGACGCTTGCGCGGGCGGCAGCCATTGTGCGGAATCGGCGTCACATCGCGGATCGATGTGATCGTGAAACCGGCAGCCTGCAGTGCGCGCAGAGCCGACTCACGGCCGGAGCCCGGTCCGCAAACCTCGACTTCGAGCGAGCGCATGCCATGTTCCTGCGCCTTCTTGGCGCAATCTTCAGCAGCCATCTGGGCAGCGAAAGGCGTGGACTTGCGTGAGCCCTTGAAGCCCTGTGCACCGGCGGAAGACCAGGCAATCGCATTGCCCTGTGCATCCGTGATGGTGATCATCGTATTGTTGAATGTCGAATTAACGTGGGCAACGCCCGACGAAATATTCTTGCGCTCGCGACGGCGAACGCGCGTGGCTTCTTTGGCCATGGTAGTCCTTTCAGTTGATCTCGACGCCTCCGTATTTCCAGAGGCTACACCGTGGTTTCAGTTAAAGTGCGAAACCAGCACTTGTTCGCCCGAAAAGACGAAACCGGCGCAGCGAACCGCGCCGGAAAATCTTACTTCTTCTTGCCGGCAATTGCCTTGGCAGGACCCTTGCGGGTACGCGCGTTGGTATGCGTACGCTGACCGCGAACCGGCAGCGAGCGGCGATGACGCAGGCCGCGGTAGCAGCCCAGATCCATCAGACGCTTGATGTTCATCGAAACTTCGCGGCGCAGATCACCTTCAACGTGGTAATCGCGATCGATTGTTTCACGAATCTGCAACACTTCCGCATCGGTCAACTGATTGACGCGACGCTCTGCAGGAATGCCGACTTTCTCGACGATTTCCTGTGCAAACTTTTGACCAATCCCGTGAATGTACTGAAGCGCGATAACAACGCGCTTGTTCGTCGGGATGTTGACGCCAGCAATACGAGCCACGCCTGTTCTCCTTGTTAACCGGCAGAGCTGGATGGCCAATGCGGCAGCCAGATGACGGGATGAAAATTATATTCGGGGACAAACACAAACGATCAGCCCCGAACCTCTCTTACCGGATCGGCGCCGACCGCTTTATATTCCCAAGCGAATTTGCGCCGTACTTGAAGGAATCGCCGTGAAAAGTCAACTCCTTCGATGAAATTATGTCAGACTTATAACTCCGACAGAATTTTTTCGATCGATGCGGTGACGTCGTCCATGTCCGCCATGCCATCGACCTTCCTCAACTTGCCCTTGGCGTAGTAGTAGCCAATCAGCGGAGAGGTCTGCTTGTAGTAGGCCTCGAGGCGCGTGCGCACCGTTTCGGCATTGTCGTCCGGACGGCGCTTGAATTCCGTCGAACCGCATTTGTCGCAGACGCCCGCCACATGCGGCTTCTTGTTGGTGTCGTGATATCCGGTGCCGCACTTCGCGCAGGAATAGCGGCCGGATATACGCTCGACCAGGACATTGTCATCAACTTCGAGCTCGATCACGCAATCGAGCTCGAGACCCTTGTCAGCCAGCATCTTCTCGACCGCGTCGGCCTGGATCAATGTTCTCGGATAACCGTCGAGAATAAACCCGTTGACCGCATCCGGCTGATCGATGCGTTCCGAGACGATTGCGTTGACGATCTCGTCGGACACCAGCTTGCCGGCATCCATGACAGCCTTGGCACGCAAACCGACATCGGTTCCGGCCCTCACCGCGTCACGCAGCATGTCCCCCGTGGAGAGCTGCGGTACGCCAAATTTTTCTACCAAGCGCTGAGACTGAGTTCCCTTACCTGCCCCCGGTGGTCCGAGAAGTATTAATCTCATCTGTTGCGTTTCCCTCCCCGGAGCTTCGACTTCTTGATCAGCCCTTCATACTGGTGCGCAATCAGATGACCCTGGATCTGTGCAACCGTATCGAGCGTGACGCTCACGACAATCAACAGCGATGTACCGCCGAGATAGAATGGAACGCCGGCCCACGAAATCAGAAACTCAGGCAGCATGCAGATGACGACCAGGTAGATTGCACCGAGAACTGTGACACGCGTCAGAACATAATCGATATACTCAGCAGTACGTTCGCCGGGGCGAATGCCGGGGATGAAACCTGAATGCTTCTTCAACTGGTCGGCCGTGTCCTTCGGATTGAAGACAAGCGCCGTATAGAAGAAGGCGAAGAAGACGATCATCGCTGCATAAAGCCCCATATAGGCAGGCTGGCCATGACCGAGCGACGACAGGATGGTCGTTGCCCAGGCTGGCATCTGATGGCTCTGCGCGAAGCCGGCAATGGTAGCTGGCAACAGCAGCAGCGAGGAGGCGAAGATCGGCGGAATAACGCCGGCCGTGTTCAGCTTCAGCGGCAGATGCGAGGTATCGCCCTGGAACATGCGATTACCGACCTGACGCTTCGGATACTGGATCAGCAGGCGGCGTTGTGCTCGTTCGACGAAAACAATAATGCCGATGACGGCGACCGTCAGAACGATGATCGCAAGGATGATGCCGGTCGACAGCGCACCGGTACGGCCGAGTTCCAGAGTACCGGAAATGGCCTGCGGCAGGTTGGCGACGATGCCGGAGAAGATGATCAGCGAGATACCGTTACCAATGCCGCGTGCAGTAATCTGCTCGCCCAGCCACATCAGGAACATCGTGCCGCCGACAAGCGTGATCACCGTCGAGAACATAAAGAACGGTCCGGGATTGGTAACGATACCCTGACTGCCCTGCAGGCCCGCGGCAATCGCGTAAGCCTGAACCGTTGCCAGAAGCACGGTACCATAGCGCGTATATTGGTTGATGACCTTGCGGCCCTGCTCGCCGTCTTTCTTCAGCTGCTCAAGCGCCGGAACGACCGAAGTCATCAGCTGGACGATGATCGAAGCCGAGATATAGGGCATGATACCGAGTGCAAAGATCGCCATGCGCGCAACAGCGCCGCCGGCGAACATGTTGAACATGCCGAGAATGCCCTGCGACTGATTGTTGAAGGCCTGAGCATAGGCGGCAAGATTGATACCCGGTAACGGGATGTAAGTTCCGAGCCGGTAGACCAGCAATGCGCCAAGCGTAAACCAGATGCGCTTCTTGAGCTCATCGGCCTTCGAGAAAGCAGAGAAATTGAGATTTGACGCGAGCTGTTCAGCGGCTGAAGCCATTATAGTCTCCGGTCTGTGCCCTTTCGGGGCTCCATCTTGTTACCCGCAGCGGGAATCGATGGTCCTACCCAGATATGTGCACTACCGCGCCATGCGTCCACCTGGACGCATAAAGGACGCAGTAGCAGTCAAAACTACGCATCATATCTGACAAAAAAATCGATTAGTTTTTTTGTTACATATGATGCGGGAAGAAAAGGTACAAGCGGCGATCACGAAGAACGCCGCTTGTATAGTCATTTTATTCAGCGGCAGTGGGAGCAGCTGGAAGCTTGACGGTGCCGCCGGCCTTTTCGATCTTTTCGATCGCCGCCTTCGACGCACCGGCAACCTCGAAGGTCACAGCAGTCTTGATCTCGCCATCGGACAAGAGACGCACGCCATCCTTGGCGCGGCGGATGATACCGGCAGCCTTGAGGGTGTCGAGCGTGACCGTTGTCTTGGGATCGAGCTTCTTGGCATCGATGGCAACCTGGATGCGGCCAACCGACACAACGTTGAAGTTCTTCGAGAAGATGTTGGTGAAACCGCGCTTTGGCAAGCGGCGGTAGAGTGGCATCTGTCCGCCTTCGAAACCGTTGATGGCAACGCCCGAACGCGACTTCTGTCCCTTCACACCGCGACCGGCAGTCTTGCCGGAACCGGAACCGATACCACGGCCAACGCGCTTGCGTGTCTTGGTGGCGCCTGGATTTTCACTCAGATCATTGAGTTTCATTTGTCTAATCTCCGGTATCAAGCCTCGTCCACAACGCGGACGAGATGTTGAACCTTTGCAATCATGCCGCGAATTGAAGGCGTATCTTCAAGCGTACGGCGGCGATGCATCTTATTGAGGCCCAAGCCGATCAGCGTTGCGCGCTGCTCTGCCGGACGGCGGATAGGGCTGCCGATCTGTTCGACCGTAACCGTCTTACCCTTCTTCTTCTCAACCATGACTTTGTCCTTTAGTCTCTACAGTGAGCAGGAGCCAGTGGCCCTGCCCTGCTGCGCCAATTATGGCCTATTCTTCCGAACCGACCACATCGCGGCGGCGAGCCTGCAGTGTCGAATACTTGATACCGCGCTGGGCAGCGATGTCCTTCGGGTGCATCTGATGCTTCAAGGCATCAAACGTCGCGCGAACCATGTTGTATGGGTTCGACGAACCGAGCGACTTGGCAACAACGTCCTGTACGCCAAGCGTCTCGAAGACGGCGCGCATAGGACCACCGGCGATGATACCTGTACCAGCTGTGGCTGCGCGAAGCAGAACCTTGCCGGCGCCATGACGGCCTTCAACATCGTGATGAAGGGTACGGCCCGAACGCAGCGGTACGAAAATCATTTCGCGCTTGGCGGATTCAGTTGCCTTGCGGATAGCTTCCGGCACTTCGCGTGCCTTGCCATGACCGAAACCAACGCGGCCCTTCTGATCGCCGACAACGACGAGAGCAGCAAAGCCAAAACGCCGGCCGCCCTTGACGACCTTGGCGACGCGGTTGATGTGTACGAGCTTGTCAACGAATTCGCTATCGCGCTCTTCGTTGCGGCCGCGATCTTCGCGGCTTCTCTTTTCCTGTGCCATGCTCCTAATTCCTTTTTCTTTTCCGGTAGCACGAATGATTTTACCGTGCCGTGCACCCACTTGGATACACATAGGCCGCGGTAACGGTCCTTGTTGCGCAGAATTCCCGCAAACCGTCCGGTTCAGGGGGGCTTATGCGCTATCGAAGTCCGGCTTGCAAGAGGCGAGCCCCTGCAGTTCCGGACTTCGATATTCTTTACCCTACGACCAGGTCATAAGGCTTGTGTGTCTGTTCAGGTCAGGGCGAGCCGAAAATGGTGGTTTTCGAGAACCGGAGCGCAGCGTACATTTGGTACGTGAGCACCGGATCGCAGAAAAACGCCATTTGCAGGCCGCCATGGCGTGAACGGTAGGTCTTAGAAGCTAAGACCTGCTTCACGGGCAGCTTCAGCAAGTGCCTTGACACGGCCGTGGTAAATGTAGGCGCCACGATCGAAGACAACTTCCTTGATGCCGGCTTTAACAGCGCGCTCTGCAACGAGCTTGCCGATCAATGCCGCTGCGTCCGAATCTGCACCGGTCTTCAGCTGACCCTTGAGGTCAGCTTCGAGAGTGGATGCGGATGCAATTGTATGACCACGCGCATCGTCGATGACCTGCGCATAGATATTCTTCGAAGAACGGTGGACGCTGAGCCGCGGACGGTCACCGGCAACCGCCTTGAGCTGGCGGCGAACACGCGAAGCGCGACGCTGAATGATTTCTTTCGGCGATGCCATGACACGAATTCCTTACTTCTTCTTACCTTCTTTACGAACGATCTTCTCGCCCGCATATTTCACGCCCTTGCCCTTGTAAGGCTCCGGGCTCCGATATTCGCGAATCTCGGCTGCTACCTGGCCAACCTGCTGCTTGTCGATACCGGTCACGACGATTTCCGTCGGCTTCGGTACGGCAACAGTGATGCCTTCCGGCACCTTGTAGACAACTTCATGGCTGAAGCCGAGCGACAGCTGCAGGTTCTTGCCCTGCATTGCCGCACGATAGCCGACGCCGCTGATTTCCAGGCGCTTTTCGAAGCCGTCCTTAACACCCGTGAAGATGTTAACGACCATGGTGCGGCTCATGCCCCACTTCGAACGAGCAACCTTGGTGTTGTCACGCGGATTGACGCTGACAGCACCGTCTTCGAACTTGACTACAACATCGTCGTTGGCGACGAAGCTGAGTTCACCCTTCGGGCCTTTGGCCTTGATGGTCTGGCCGTCTACGCTGGCTGTTACGCCTTGCGGGACTGCCACTGGTTTTTTACCGATACGAGACATTTTTCAAACCTTTCAAGCCGGTGCTTAGAATATACGGCAGAGCAGTTCGCCGCCGACATTCTGTTCACGTGCCTCGTGGTCTGCCATGACGCCCTTCGGCGTCGACAGGATCGAAATACCAAGTCCGTTCGCAACCTGCGGGATCGACTTGACCGAAACGTAAACGCGACGGCCAGGCTTCGAAATACGGGTGATCTCGCGGATCACCGGCACGTTCTCAAAATACTTCAGTTCGATTTCAATCTCGGACTTGCCGTTGTCGAAATCAACCTGGCTGTATCCGCGGATATAGCCTTCAGCCTGAAGAACATCCAGAACGCGGGCGCGCAGCTTGGAGGCCGGGGTCGAAACCTTGCCCTTCTTGCGCATGGTTGCGTTACGGATACGGGTCAGCATATCGCCGAGAGGATCTGTCATAGACATCTGTCTTCTCCCTTACCAGCTCGACTTCACGATGCCAGGCACCTGGCCGAGCGAACCCAGCTGGCGCAATGCGATACGCGACATTTTGATCTTGCGGTAATAACCGCGCGGACGGCCCGAAACTTCGCAACGATTGCGAATACGAACCTTGGCGGAATTGCGTGGCAGCTCTGCCAGCTGGATGGTCGCGCGGAAGCGCTCATCCAGAGGAAGCGACTGATTCATCACGACAGCCTTCAGGCGCGAACGCTTTGCAGCGAAACGCTTTACCAGAAGACCGCGGCGCTTGTTCTTTTCGACTGCGCTCGTCTTTGCCATTTCAAATACCTCGCTACGCTTGCCGTTACTGGCGGAAAGGGAAGTTGAAGGCGCGCAGGAGAGCGCGTGCTTCATCATCCGTTTTTGCAGTCGTACAAACGATGATGTCCATGCCCCAGATCTGATCAACCTTGTCGTAGTTGATTTCCGGGAACACAATGTGCTCCTTGATGCCCATGGCGAAGTTGCCACGACCGTCAAAGCTCTTCGGGTTCAGACCGCGGAAATCTCGAACGCGCGGAAGCGCGATGTTGATCAGGCGATCGATGAATTCATACATGCGCTCTTTGCGAAGAGTGACCTTCGTTCCGATCGGCATATTCTCACGAACCTTGAAGGTTGCGATCGAATTGCGCGCACGGGTAATAACCGCCTTCTGGCCGGCAATCAATGCCAGATCTTCAGCTGCGACAGTTGGCTTCTTGGAGTCGGCAGTTGCCTCGCCCACACCCATGTTGAGAACAACTTTGGTGATGCGCGGGATCTGCATCTCGTTGTCGTATTTGAACTCCTCGAGAAGCGCCTTACGTACCACTTCCAGGTACTGCTTCTTCAGACGGGGTTCGATCTTTGCATCAGCCATCGATCAGATCTCCTGAACGCTTTGCTACACGTACCTTCTTGCCGTCCTCGAGGATCTTGAAGCCAACGCGGGTCGGCTTTCCATCCTTGTCGGCGATAGCAATGTTCGACAGATGGAGCGGCGCTTCTTTCGAAATGATGCCGGCTTCCTGGGTCTGTGTCTGCTTCTGGTGACGCTTTACAAGATTAACGCCGCGAACGAGCGCCTGCTCGTCCTTCGGCAAAACTTTGATTACTTCGCCGGTACGGCCCTTGTCCTTACCAGCTAGAACGACAACGCGGTCGCCTTTACGGATCTTCTGCATCGTCTGCTCCTTACAATACTTCTGGAGCCAGCGAGATGATCTTCATGTGGCTCTTTGCGCGAAGTTCGCGCGGAACCGGTCCGAAGATACGGGTGCCGATAGGCTCTTTCTTGTTGTCGATCAGGACAGCAGCGTTCTTGTCGAAACGAATAACGCTACCATCTGCGCGACGGATGTCCTTGGCGGTACGAACAACCACCGCCTTCATCACGTCACCCTTTTTCACACGGCCGCGCGGAATTGCTTCCTTGATCGAAACGACAATAATGTCGCCGACCGAAGCATATTTCCGCTTCGAGCCGCCCAGCACCTTGATGCACATGACACGACGTGCGCCGGAATTATCCGCGACGTCGAGGTTTGTTTGCATCTGAATCATGACTAGCCGCCTTCTTCTTGTTCAACCGGACTGGGCTTTCCTTGCCCCTCGCGATTGCTGCGTCTTTCGCTCATAACCCCAAAAATCACTTCGATTTTTGGAAAGGATTATGAGCCATTCAGAGTTTTGCTGCGCACCGCGCAGCAAGTCAGATAGTTACTTAACTTGCGGGGGCGTCGGTTACGACAACCCAGCATTTGTCTTTCGAAATCGGCTTGGATTCCTCGATGGAAACCATATCGCCAACCTTGAACTGGTTGCTCTCATCGTGCGCCTTGTACTTCTTGGACTGGCGCACAGTCTTCTGGAGGAGCGGGTGCGAATAGCGCCGCTCGACCTTGACCACAACGGTCTTGTCGTTTTTGTCGCTCACGACAACGCCCTGCAGAATGCGTTTAGGCATGGTTTTCTTCCTTAAGCCTTGCTCTCGACCGCTTTTTGGCGGGCGACAGTCTTGATGCGCGCAATATCACGGCGGATCTGCCGGACGCGAGCGGTTTTTTCCAACTGGCCGGTTGCCTTCTGGAAGCGCAGGTTGAACTGCTCTTTCTTCAGGGAACCCAACTCTTCATTCAACTGATCGAGGCTCAAGGCCCGGACTTCTGCGGATTTCATGACATCCACCCCTTATTCTGCGATGCGCTGAATAAAGCGCGTCTTGACCGAAAGCTTGGCCGCTCCGAGACGGAGGGCTTCACGAGCAGTTTCTTCCGAAACTCCGTCGAGCTCGAACATGACACGGCCTGGCGCGACACGGGATGCCCAATAGTCAACCGAACCCTTACCTTTACCCATGCGGACTTCAGTAGGCTTCGATGTGACCGGCACATCCGGGAAAATCCGGATCCACACACGACCGGCACGTTTCATGTGACGGGTAATTGCACGGCGAGCGGCTTCGATCTCACGCGCGGTAACGCGGTTCGGCTCGAGGGCCTTCAGGCCGAAAGCACCAAAATTAAGGTCCGTGCCGCCCTTCGATGCGCCGTGGATACGGCCCTTGAACTGCTTGCGGAACTTTGTGCGCTTAGGCTGCAGCATTGTTCTCTACTCCAAAATTCTCGTTTCCGAAAGACGCTATTTAAGCGTTTTCGCGGCGACGGCCCGAACCCTGATGGCTGGCATCACCTTCAACAGCGCGGCGTTCGGAAGCCATTGGATCATGCTCAAGGATTTCGCCCTTGAAGACCCAGACCTTGACGCCGCAAATGCCGTAGGCAGTGTGTGCTTCAGCAGTTCCGTAATCGATATCGGCACGAAGGGTATGCAAAGGCACGCGGCCTTCACGGTACCATTCCATACGCGCAATTTCCGCACCGCCGAGACGGCCCGAGCAATTGATACGAATGCCTTCTGCACCAAGACGCATTGCCGATTGAACGGCACGCTTCATGGCACGGCGGAAAGCAACACGACGTTCCAGCTGCTGAGCGATAGACTGCGCAACGAGAACTGCGTCTGTTTCCGGCTTGCGGACTTCAACGATATTGAGCGTTGTGTCGCCATTGGTCATTTCTGACAGCTTGCGGCGCAACTTCTCGATATCGGCGCCCTTCTTGCCGATGATCAGACCCGGACGTGCAGCATGGATCGTGACGCGGCACTTCTTGTGCGGACGCTCGATGACCACCTTGGAGATGGCTGCCTGCTTCAGTTCGTCCATCAGATACTTGCGGATCTTCAGGTCTTCGTGCAGCAGTTTGCCGTATTCACCGGTATTCGCGTACCAACGCGAGTCCCAGGTGCGGTTGATGCCGAGGCGGAAGCCAATCGGATTAATCTTCTGGCCCATTATGCGGCCTCCCCTTTTTCCTCAGCTTCGCGAACGACGATCGTCAGATGCGAGAATGGCTTCTCGATCCGGCTTGCACGACCGCGACCACGAACATGGAAGCGCTTCATCACGACTGACTTGCCTACATAGGCTTCAGCAACAACCAGCGTATCAACATCCAGGTCGTGGTTGTTTTCTGCGTTGGCGATAGCCGATTCGAGAGTCTTTTTCACCGTGCCTGCAATGCGCTTGCGCGAAAATTCCAGGTCGGCAAGAGCGGCGTTGACCTTCTTGCCACGAATAAGAGCAGCCACCAGATTAAGCTTCTGAGGGCTGATGCGGAGCGTGCGGGCAACGGCTTTCGCCTCGTTGTCCTTAAGCTGGCGCGGAGCCTTAGCCTTGCCCATCGTTATTTCCTCTTCGCCTTCTTGTCCGCGCCGTGCCCGTAATAGGTACGCGTCGGAGCGAATTCACCAAACTTGTGTCCGATCATCTCTTCGTTGACCGAAACCGGAACATGCTTGTTACCGTTGTACACGCCGAAGGTCAGACCGACGAACTGCGGCAGGATCGTGGAGCGACGGCTCCAGATCTTGATAACTTCACTGCGACCGCCCTCACGTACCTTCTCAGCCTTCTTGAGAAGATAGCCATCGATGAACGGGCCTTTCCAAACTGAACGAGCCATTTCAGACTACCTCTCTTACTTCTTGCGCTGATGACGCGAACGAGCGATGAACTTGTCCGTCGACTTGTTGGAGCGCGTCTTCTTGCCCTTCGTGGGTTTGCCCCACGGAGTAACCGGATGACGTCCGCCTGACGTACGGCCTTCACCACCACCGTGGGGGTGATCGACCGGGTTCATGGTAACACCACGATTGTGCGGGCGCTGACCGAGCCAACGGCTGCGACCTGCCTTACCAAGGTTGATGTTGCCATGGTCAGGGTTCGATACCGCACCGACCGTGGCAAAGCACGAACCGTGCACGAGGCGCTGTTCACCTGAGTTCAGGCGAAGGATTGCCATGCCCTGGTCGCGGCCGACGAGCTGCGCATACGTACCGGCGGAGCGAGCGATCTGACCGCCCTTGCCCGGCTTCATCTCCACATTGTGGATGATGGTGCCGACCGGCATAGCCTGCAGAGGCATGGCATTGCCCGGCTTCACGTCCGTCTGCGCGCCAGCGATAACGCTGTCGCCAACGGCCAGACGCTGCGGCGCCAGGATGTAGCTCAGCTCACCGTCTTCGTAGCGGATGAGCGCGATGAATGCGGTCCGGTTCGGATCGTATTCAAGCCGCTCGACCTTGGCAGCCACGTCATGCTTGCGACGCTTGAAGTCAACGAAGCGGTATGTGCGCTTGTGCCCGCCACCCTGGAAACGCACGGTAATGCGACCGGTGTTGTTACGACCACCCTTTGACGACAGACCTTCAGTCAAGGCCTTGACAGGCTTGCCCTTGTAAAGCTCCGAACGGTCCACGATGACCAACTGACGCTGGCTTGGTGTGGTTGGATTATAATGTTTGAGTGCCATTGTCTTTACTCCACGGCCCCTCAGAGACCAGTCGAAACATCGATCGACTGCCCTTCGGCAAGCGTCACGACTGCTTTCTTGACATCACTCTGGCGCCCGACGATGCCGCGGAACCGCTTCACCTTGCCTTTGCGCACAGCTGTATTGACTGCAGTAACCTTCACGCGAAACAGCGCTTCGACTGCAGCCTTGATTTCCGGCTTCGTTGCCTTCTTGGCTACGTTGAAGACGACCTGGTTATGTTCGGAAACCAGGGTCGACTTCTCGGTAATGACCGGGCTGACGATCACGTCGTAGTGGCGAAGATCAGTCATTTGAAACGCTCCTCGAGAGCTTCAACTGCTGCCTTGGAAAGCACGAGCTTGCCACGACGCAGGATGTCGTAAACATTGATGCCCTGAATTGGCAGAACATCGATGTTCGGGATGTTCGAAGCGGCACGGCGGAAATTCGCATCGATCTCGGCACCGCCGATGAGAAGCGCATTTTCCAGGCCAAGCTTGGCGAACTGCGAAACAAGTACCTTGGTCTTGGCTTCAGCCGACAGAAGATCGTCGATGATGATCAGGTCGGAAGCCTTTACCTTGGCGGACAGGGCATGACGAAGTGCAAGTGCACGCACCTTCTTCGGCAGGTCATGATCGTGGCTGTGAACAACCGGACCGTGAGCCTTACCACCGCCGCGGAACTGCGGAGCACGTGCCGAATGGTGACGGGCGCGGCCCGTACCCTTCTGCTTGTACATCTTGGCGCCGGTCCGTGCGATTTCCGAACGGCCCTTTGCCTTGTGCGTGCCCTGCTGCTTGCGAGCAAGCTGGTAACGGACCATGCGCTGAAGGATATCGTCGCGCGGCTCAAGACCGAAAATCTCCTCGGAGAGTTTCACCTTGCCGGCTTCTTTGCCTTCAAGTGTTGTGATCGAAAGGTCCATTATTCGGCTCCCTCGGTTGCCTGTGCGACTTCTGCATCAGACACGGCTGCTTCAATGTTTGCGGCCTCGTCGACTGCAAGCGCCCGGAGACCAGCTGGCTTGGGAGCATTGTCCGGCAGCGCTTCCTTGACGGCATCGCGTACCAGTATCCATGCACCCTTGGAACCAGGAACAGCACCACGAACCAGAATAAGGCCACGATCGAGGTCAGTCGAAACGACTTCGATGTTCTGTGTGGTGATACGGGTCGAACCCATATGACCGGCCATTTTCTTGCCCTTGAACACCTTGCCCGGATCCTGACGCTGACCGGTAGAACCGTGAGCGCGGTGGGTGACCGAGTTACCGTGCGTTGCGCGGTGACCGCCGAAGTTATGACGCTTCATGGAACCGGCAAAACCCTTACCGATAGAAGTACCAGTCACATCGACCTTCTGGCCGGCAACGTAATGTTCGGCTGTGATCTCAACGCCGACATCGAGAAGATTGTCGACCGAGACGCGGAATTCCGCGACTTTAGCCTTTGGCTCGACTGAAGCCGTCGCGAAATGACCGCGCAAGCTCTTCGTCGTATTCTTTACCTTGGCCAGACCTACACCGAGCTGAACGGCAGTGTAGCCATTCTTCTCGACTGTACGCTGAGCCACAACCTGACAATTCTCCATCCGGAGTACTGTCACCGGCACATGCTCACCTGCGTCGTTGTAGACGCGAGTCATGCCCAGCTTCTGTGCAATTACACCTGAACGCATCGGTTCGTCCTTCCGTCCTCAAGCCTTACAGCTTGATCTCGACATCAACACCAGCGGAAAGATCGAGCTTCATCAGCGCGTCAACTGTCTGCGGGGTTGGGTCTACGATATCGAGAAGACGCTTATGAGTGCGCATCTCGAACTGTTCGCGGCTTTTCTTGTCGATATGCGGCGAGCGGTTAACCGTGAACTTCTCGATCCGCGTAGGAAGCGGGATCGGTCCGCGCACATTGGCACCGGTACGCTTGGCAGTCGACACGATCTCCCGCGTCGAATCGTCAAGGATCCGATGATCAAACGCCTTGAGGCGAATGCGGATGTTTTGACCGTTCATTTCATCTTTTCCTTGTTTTGCAGAGACGCCCAATAGCAGGCGTCTTCTGCATAAAACCTTAATTTATACAGCAATCGCCGAGACGATGCCTGCACCTGCCGCGAGGCTTTCGCCTCGCAATCCTTTAGTTTCGGTTGGTAGCAACCGGGATTTGTTTTTTCGATTATTCGATAATCGAAGAAACAATCCCTGCTCCAACCGTGCGGCCACCTTCACGGATAGCGAAGCGCAGCTTCTCTTCCATGGCGATCGGCACGATC
>NZ_QPJM01000003.1:0-392068 GCF_003337575.1 Phyllobacterium bourgognense | reverse complement strand
TTATTCGATAATCGAAGAAACAATCCCTGCTCCAACCGTGCGGCCACCTTCACGGATAGCGAAGCGCAGCTTCTCTTCCATGGCGATCGGCACGATCAGCGTCACATCGACTGCGATGTTGTCGCCGGGCATGACCATTTCCGTGCCTTCCGGCAAAGTCACAACACCCGTCACGTCGGTCGTGCGGAAGTAGAACTGCGGACGGTAGTTGGAGAAGAATGGCGTGTGACGGCCACCTTCGTCCTTCGTCAGGATATAGGCTTCTGCCTTGAACTTGGTGTGCGGCTTGACCGAACCTGGCTTGGCAAGGATCTGGCCGCGCTCGACGTCTTCACGGCCAACGCCGCGGATCAGCGCACCGATGTTGTCGCCGGCCTGGCCCTGGTCGAGCAGCTTGCGGAACATCTCGACGCCGGTCACCGTCGTCTTCGTCGTCGGCTTGATGCCGATGATCTCGACTTCTTCACCAACCTTGACGATACCGCGTTCAACGCGGCCCGTTACAACCGTACCACGGCCCGAGATCGAGAAAACGTCTTCGATCGGCATCAGGAACGGCAGGTTGATCGGACGCTCTGGCGTCGGAATGTACTTGTCGACTTCCGCCATCAAGGCACGAACGGCGTCTTCGCCGATTTCCTTGTTGGAATCTTCGAGCGCTGCCAAAGCCGAACCCTTGACGATCGGAATGTCGTCGCCGGGGAAATCGTACTTCGACAGAAGCTCGCGTACTTCGAGCTCGACGAGTTCGAGCAGCTCGGCATCGTCAACCTGGTCGACCTTGTTCAGGAACACGACAATCGCCGGAACGCCAACCTGACGGGCAAGCAGGATGTGCTCGCGGGTCTGCGGCATCGGGCCGTCGGCAGCCGAAACAACCAGGATCGCGCCATCCATCTGCGCCGCGCCGGTGATCATGTTCTTCACATAGTCGGCGTGGCCGGGGCAATCGACGTGCGCATAGTGACGGGCTGGCGTCTCATATTCGACGTGTGCCGTCGAAATGGTGATGCCGCGCGCCTTTTCTTCCGGCGCTGCGTCAATCTGGTCGTACGGCTTGTACTCACCGAAATACTTCGTAATCGCGGCCGTCAACGACGTCTTGCCATGGTCAACGTGACCAATCGTGCCAATGTTGACGTGCGGCTTGTTACGTTCAAACTTGCTCTTAGCCATCTGAGCTCTCCGTTATATGTTCGCCTGCTCAGGCTTTACTTCAACTGTCACGCGCAACCTTATGGTTACGCAAACTTCTTCTGAATTTCCTGCGCGACTGCTGCCGGTACAGGTTCATAGTGATCGAACTGCATGGTGTACTGTGCACGCCCCTGGCTCATCGAACGCAGGTTGCTCACATAACCAAACATATTGGCCAGCGGCACCTGTGCATTGATGACGGTCGCAATACCACGCGGTTCCGTACCGAGGATCTGACCACGACGTGAGTTCAGATCGCCAATCACGTCACCGACGTAATCTTCAGGCGTAACGACTTCGACCTTCATGATCGGCTCGAGCAGCTGGGCACCAGCCTTCTGCGCACCTTCGCGGAACGCAGCGCGAGCTGCGATTTCGAAGGCGAGAACCGACGAGTCGACATCATGGTATGCACCGTCGATCAGCGTGGCTTTCACGCCCAGCATCGGGAAGCCTGCGAGCGGACCCGCACCCATGACGCTCTGGATACCCTTTTCAACACCCGGGATGTATTCCTTCGGAATCGCACCGCCGACGATCTTCGATTCGAAGATGAAATCGTCGCCGTCATGCGGCTCGAAGATAACCTTGATGCGGGCGAATTGACCCGAACCACCGGACTGCTTCTTGTGGGTGTAGTCGATCTCGGCCTTGCGGGTGATCGATTCACGGTAGGCAACCTGGGGGCTACCGGTATTTGCCTCGACCTTGAACTCGCGACGCATACGATCAACGAGAATGTCAAGATGAAGTTCGCCCATGCCCGAGATGATGGTCTGGCCGGACTCTTCATCAGTCCGAACGCGGAATGAAGGATCTTCAGCAGCAAGACGATTGAGCGCGAGGCCCATCTTTTCCTGGTCGGCCTTGGTTTTTGGCTCGACCGAGATCGAGATAACCGGCTCGGGGAATACCATGCGCTCGAGGATAACCGGCTTCAACGGATCGCAAAGCGTATCACCCGTTGTGGTTTCCTTGAGGCCTGCGAGAGCAACGATGTCGCCGGCAAAGGCTTCTTCGATGTCTTCACGCGAGTTGGAATGCATCTGCAGCATGCGGCCGATACGTTCGCGCTTTTCCTTGACTGTATTGTCGAGCGAAATGCCCTTGGTCAGCTTGCCGGAATAGATACGGCAGAAAGTCAGCGAACCAACGAACGGATCGTTCATGATCTTGAAGGCGAGCATGGAAAGCGGCTCGTCGTCGGACGACTTGCGGGTCGTTTCCGCATCGGTCTTCGGATCGATGCCCTTAATGGCAGGAACGTCTACCGGCGAAGGCAGATATTCAACAACGCCGTCAAGCAAAGGCTGTACGCCCTTGTTCTTGAAAGCCGATCCGCAGAACACCGGATGGAAGTCAACGCGGCATGTGCCGATGCGGATCAGAGCGCGCAGAGCGTCATTGTCCGGCATGTTGCCTTCGAGATAAGCCTCGGTGGCAGCTTCATCGACTTCTACAGCAGTCTCGATCAGCTTTTCGCGATACTCTTCAGCCTGGTCCTTGAGGTCGGCAGGGATTTCAACAACGTCCCACTGTGCGCCGAGCTGTTCGTCGCGCCAGACAAGTGCCTTCATCTCGATGAGATCGACAACGCCTTTGAACTCTGTCTCGGCGCCGATCGGCAACTGCATGACGAGAGCCTTGGCACCAAGACGGGTCTTGACCATCTCGACGCAGCGATAGAAATCGGCGCCGGTCTTGTCCATCTTGTTGACGAAGATCATGCGCGGAACATGATACTTCTCAGCCTGACGCCAAACGGTTTCAGTCTGCGGCTCGACACCGGCATTGGCATCGAGAAGCGCAATCGCGCCATCGAGAACGCGCAGCGAACGCTCTACTTCAATGGTGAAGTCGACGTGGCCAGGCGTATCGATGATGTTGAAACGGCGCATCTTGCCGTCACGGCCCTTCCAGAAGGTCGTGGTGGCAGCTGACGTGATCGTGATGCCACGCTCCTGCTCCTGCTCCATCCAGTCCATGGTTGCGGCACCATCGTGGACTTCACCGATCTTGTGCGACTTGCCGGTGTAATAAAGAATACGCTCGGTAGTCGTGGTCTTGCCGGCGTCGATGTGCGCCATGATACCGAAATTCCGGTAGTCTTCGATTTTATATTCGCGAGCCATGATATGGTGCCTCTGGGACTAATGTTTTCGCAATTACCAGCGGTAATGCGAGAATGCGCGGTTGGCTTCTGCCATGCGATGCGTGTCTTCACGCTTCTTCACAGCCGAGCCGCGGTTGTTTGCAGCATCGAGAAGTTCACCGGACAGGCGATCGATCATCGTCGTCTCATTGCGGCCGCGTGCTGCATTGATCAGCCAGCGGATGGCAAGAGCCTGACGACGCTCGGGACGAACGTCGACCGGAACCTGATACGTTGCACCACCGACGCGGCGCGAACGAACTTCAACGTGCGGCGCTACATTGTCGAGAGCCTGATGGAACAGGGCAACCGGCTCCTGCTTGCTCTTGCTCTCAACTGACTCAAGCGCACCGTAAACGATACGCTCGGCAATCGACTTCTTGCCATGATGCATGACTGCATTCATGAACTTGGTCAGAACGAGATCGCCGAACTTAGGATCCGGATTGATCTCACGCTTTTCTGCACTATGGCGTCTGGACATATTCTTTGTCTCTTATCTGCATCGGGTTGACCTACCTGGTGGCCAAAGTCCCGGAAAATCTTACTTCGGACGCTTCGCACCGTACTTGGAACGGCGCTGCTTGCGGTTCTTGACGCCCTGGGTATCCAGAACACCACGGATGATGTGGTAACGAACACCCGGCAAATCCTTTACACGGCCGCCGCGGATCATCACGACAGAGTGTTCCTGAAGGTTATGCCCCTCACCCGGAATATATCCGATGACTTCAAATCCGTTCGTCAGACGCACCTTGGCGACCTTACGCAGAGCCGAGTTCGGCTTCTTCGGGGTCGTCGTGTAGACGCGAGTGCAAACGCCGCGCTTCTGCGGGTTTTCCTGCAGAGCAGGGACTTTATTGCGCTTGACCGGCGCAGTGCGCGGCTTGCGGATCAACTGGTTTACGGTAGGCATTCAACCTTCCCTCTTTGTAATGCGTATCAAAGCGCTAGGCACTTCGGCACAAATCTCGTATCTTCGCCCGTCAGGGCCGTTTCAGCGCCATGCTCATGCACGAATTCGGGCAACTAAACCACCGCAAGGGTGGTTGCCCGAATAAAAGCAGAGGAAGCCCTAAAGGCCTCATGCGAGCGGCAAATTGCATTTCGATCGTAAAACGAACCCTGTTTGAGATGATCTCCAGAGCGTGTCGCTCCGAAACGGCCAATCTCACATCGGCTCAGATGGGCTGCTGATACTGTGTCCCCAGGCTTTCGTCAAGCCTGAAGCCACAATATTATTAAGGTTTGCAGCGTTTGCAGGCTCTTGCGGGCCCGAATGTAAGATAGTTTCGCCGGACGCGCATTAATTCAAGCAATATTTCGTCTCTTGCACAGGGATTTGCCCAGATTGATGACAGTTAGCCGCCTCATGCATACTCCGCCCGACATCACAGACCAGAATCGGGGAATCAGCGATCAATTCAGTACTAGGGACAATGCGAAGTAATTCACGCTACGGCTATTCAAACAAAACGAGTCCGCCTCTGCCTCTTAGTTAGTGATTCCAGAGAACCTTTGCCATCGGAGGTCATTTCAAGACCGTCAACCCACTAGGTGTATCCAGCAGGGCGCTAAAACAGGGGCGTGCGCCTTCTCTGACTTTTGGTGGCTCAACGATCCCCATCTCATTATAGAGCGCAATGATCTTGGATGGAGTCGGATGTTCAAGCACGAATTCTCTTAGTCGCACTCCCTGATCTACCAAGCTTGTCGCTGTGGGTGGATTATCACCTACGTCTATTACGGAAGGCAGAATCCCCCCCATTGGTAACTCTCCGCCCGCTGGCACCGAGAAATTAAAATGGTCGTCGAGCCATTTCGTGGACCCGAGGAGGTGGCCGTGCAACCTAAGAACCTTGTCAATTTCATTGGTCCTTGCAACCCAACCCCGAAGGCGTGCGCCTTTCGACCATTCAGTACGGACCGCCTCAATCTCATCAAGGCCAAACCACCGTGGACAGCTTGGTGAAGGCGCGTCAGGGTTAATGGCAATCACTTCGAGATAGCAGCTCTCTCCCAATTTGACTCGCCTATTGTGTGTACACATATCGGTATGGGTCGTTCCATTTATCAGATCGATTTCCAGGCAGTTAGAAACGTACTCAATGCCCTCTTCCAATGTCGGTGCGATGACTGTCATGTGATCGAATTGTAGCATTTACGCCCTCTCTCAAATGCACCAACGAATATTCTGATTTCATGAACGGCACGATTTCAGATAGACATAGAGCATAAAACTAGGAACCAATTCTATGCCATCGGACAATGCGGAAATAAAAACAGTTCATCTCATCGTTGCGGATGTCTGGAAGGACAAAGACGGCGAGCCGCGCCAGGTTCACCTGCTGCTGATGAACGACGATGCCGACGGGCTGGTAGAACTGGCGCTAAAGATCCTCGCCAATTCCGGCTATGAGGAAGCCGAGCTTCTGGAGATCGGTACGCTGACCGAAGAGCCCGAAGACGAACCGCACCTCTCCGCCTGGAAGAGCGCCCTCACCGGCCAGGCGGCGCTCATCGAGTTCAACGATTAAGATCGGGCTTTCTCGTCATACGTTCAATTATTTCTACCGCAGTCTAGGGTTGAGCTAACGGCATGGCGCCTCAGCTGAGTGCCCTTGGCCGACGCCGCAATTTATCTCCGCTTCGAACGGTTTGATTTTTGGATGACTCAAATCGATCCCTGCAAAGCTTTTGCATGAAAAGACTCAAATCTCACATAAGAACCGCCGAAACCTCCACAAGAAATGCCGAATCTGGTGCAAGAATTTCCACTCTCAGTAGAATTTTAGTTGCACTCGATTGAGACCGTCATGAAAAAGGCCGCCCGGGATTGCTCCGGGGCGGCCTTTTGGTTTGGTGTTGGCTACCAGCTTATTCGGCCGGCTGGCCTGTCATGTCCGTCAGCATCGGGCCGGCTTTCGCGGCGCTTGCTCCGGCTTCCTTGCGACGCTCGTCGATGATCAACTCGTCGCGGGCTCCGGCAATGCGGCGGATCTGCTTGACCGTTCCGCCGGTACCTGCCGGGATCAGACGTCCAACGATGACGTTCTCCTTCAGGCCCTGCAGAGCATCCATCTTGCCGGCAACAGCGGCTTCCGTGAGGACGCGCGTTGTTTCCTGGAAGGATGCTGCGGAGATGAACGACGGGGTCTGGAGCGAGGCCTTGGTGATGCCGAGCAGCACCGGAGTGCCGTAGCCTGGCTTCTTGCCATCCTCTTCCAAACGCTCGTTAATTTCGTCCAGCTCGATCCGGTCGACATGATCGCCGGCGATGAAGCCGGTGTCGCCTGACTCGGTGATCTCAACCTTCTGCAGCATCTGACGAACAATCACTTCGATGTGCTTGTCGTTGATCAGAACGCCCTGCAGACGATAGACTTCCTGGATTTCGTTGACGAGGTAGGAAGCCAAAGCCTCCACGCCCTTGATCGCCAGGATGTCGTGCGGTGCAGGATTGCCGTCGAGGATATAGTCACCCTTTTCAATGGCATCGCCGTCCTGAAGATGGAAAGGCTTGCCCTTGGGGATCAGATACTCGACTGGCTCCACGGTTTCGTCGTTCGGCTCGATGACGATGCGGCGCTTGTTCTTGTAGTCGCGGCCAAAACGAACCGTACCATCGATTTCGGCGATGATAGCGTGGTCCTTCGGACGACGGGCCTCGAACAGTTCCGCAACGCGCGGCAGACCACCGGTGATGTCCTTGGTCTTGGCGCTTTCCATCGGAATACGGGCAAGAACGTCACCCGCCTTCACATGCGAACCCGGCTCGACCGACAAGATCGATTCAACTGACAGCTGGAAGCGAGCATCGCCGCCCTTTGCCAGTTTCAGAACCTTGCCGTTCTTGTCCTTGACGACGATCGCCGGCTTCAGATCGGAACCGCGCGGTGTCGAGCGCCAGTCGATAACCACGCGCTTCGTGATACCGGTGGACTCGTCCGTCGTTTCCGTAACCGAAAGACCATCGACCATGTCTTCGAACTCGACATGACCTTCGACTTCCGTCATGACCGGGCGGGTATAGGGGTCCCACTCGGCAACACGCTGGCCGCGCTTAACATTATCACCATCATCGACATAGATGCGCGAACCGTAGGTGACACGGTGTGTTGCGCGTTCCTTGCCGGTCGCATCGACAATGACAACAGCCATGTTGCGGCCCATGACGACCAGATGGCCATCCGAGTTGCGCACCACGTTGCGGTTGCGGATCTGCACCGTGCCTTCATAGCTGGCTTCGAGGAACGACTGATCGACCACCTGCGCAGTACCACCAAGGTGGAACGTACGCATCGTCAACTGCGTGCCTGGCTCACCGATGGACTGAGCAGCGATAACGCCGACAGCCTCACCCTGGTTGACCGGGGTACCACGGGCCAGATCGCGGCCGTAGCACTTGGCGCAGATGCCGCCACGGGTCTCACAGGTGAGAGCCGAACGGATGCGGATCGACTGAACACCAGCCTTTTCGATGGCATCGATATCGAACTCGTCGATGATGTTGCCGCCCTTGACAAGCACGTCACCCGAAACCGGATGCAGGATGTCTTCAAGTGCCGTACGGCCGAGAACACGCTGGCCGATGGTCGCAACTACCTGACCGGCATCGACGATCGGCTGCATCGTGAGGCCCGTTGTCGTGCCGCAATCAACCGAAATGACGATGCAATCCTGAGCGACGTCAACGAGACGGCGTGTCAGATAACCGGAGTTAGCCGTCTTCAAGGCGGTGTCGGCAAGACCCTTACGGGCACCGTGGGTCGAGTTGAAGTACTCGTTCACGGTCAGGCCTTCCTTGAAGTTCGAAATGATCGGCGTTTCGATGATTTCGCCTGAAGGCTTGGCCATCAGACCGCGCATACCGCCCAGCTGGCGCATCTGGTTCGGCGAACCACGAGCACCCGAGTGCGACATCATGTAGATCGAGTTCATCTGCTTCTGGCGGCCAGTAACAGGATCGAACTCGACGGCCTTGATGCGCGCCATCATTTCGTCGGCGACCTTCTCGGTGCACTTGCCCCAAGCATCGACGACCTTGTTGTACTTCTCGCCCTGAGTGATCAGGCCGTCATTGTACTGCTGTTCGTACTCCGTCGCCAAAGCTTCGGTTTCAGCAACCAGCTTCGCCTTGGTTTCCGGAATGACCATGTCGTCCTTGCCGAACGAGATACCGGCACGGCAAGCATGACCGAAGCCAAGCTGCATGATGCGATCGCAGAAAATGACCGTCTCTTTCTGTCCGCAATGGCGATAGACCGTGTCGATCATCTTGGAGATGTTCTTCTTGGTCATTTCCTGATTGCAGATGTCGAAAGGCACGTTGTGGTGCTTCGGCAAAAGCTCGCCGATGATCATGCGACCAGGTGTGGTCTCGTAGATCTTCGACGTCGGCTTGCCGTCTGCATCGATGCTCTTGAAGCGGCCCTTGATCTTTGTATGCAGGGTCACTGCACCGCTGCCGATAGCATGGTGAAGTTCGCCCATATCGGCAAAGGCCATGCCCTCGCCCGGCTCCTTCGCCGCAACGATCGACAGATAGTACAGGCCGAGGACCATGTCCTGCGACGGAACGATGACCGGCAGACCGTTGGCGGGGTGCAGGATGTTGTTCGTCGACATCATCAGAACGCGGGCTTCAAGCTGCGCTTCCAGAGAAAGCGGAACGTGGACAGCCATCTGGTCGCCGTCGAAATCCGCATTGAAAGCGGTACAGACGAGCGGGTGCAGCTGGATTGCCTTGCCTTCGATCAGGATGGGCTCGAACGCCTGGATGCCAAGACGATGCAGCGTCGGAGCACGGTTCAGGAGAACCGGATGCTCGCGGATGACTTCGTCGAGAATATCCCAGACTTCCGGCTTTTCCTTTTCAACCAGCTTCTTCGCCTGCTTGACGGTCGAGGAGTAACCCTTTGCGTCAAGACGCGCGTAGATGAACGGCTTGAAAAGCTCGAGCGCCATCTTCTTTGGCAGACCGCACTGGTGCAGCTTCAACTCCGGACCAGTCACGATAACCGAACGGCCGGAATAGTCGACGCGCTTGCCCAGAAGGTTCTGACGGAAACGGCCCTGCTTGCCCTTGAGCATGTCGGACAGCGACTTCAGCGGGCGCTTGTTGGCACCGGTGATGACGCGGCCACGACGGCCGTTATCGAACAACGCATCAACCGATTCCTGAAGCATGCGCTTCTCGTTGCGGATGATGATGCCAGGAGCGCGCAGTTCGATCAGGCGCTTCAGACGGTTGTTACGGTTGATAACGCGGCGATAAAGGTCGTTGAGGTCGGACGTCGCAAAACGTCCGCCATCCAGCGGAACCAGCGGACGCAGGTCCGGCGGGATCACCGGAACGATCTTCATGATCATCCATTCCGGACGGTTGCCCGATTCCAGGAAGTTCTCGACGATCTTCAGACGCTTCATGAGCTTCTTCTGCTTCAGATCGGAAGTCGTTGTAGCAAGTTCCTCACGCAGATCGCCGGCGATCTTTTCCAGATCCATCGAAGCCAGAAGTTCATGTATAGCCTCGGCACCGATCAGTGCGGTGAAGGAATCCTCACCATACTCATCGACCGCGATCATGTATTCTTCTTCCGAAAGTAGCTGATGCTCCTTCAGCGCAGTCAGGCCCGGCTCGGTCACGATATAGTTCTCGAAATAGAGAACGCGCTCGATGCCCTTCAAGGTCATGTCGAGCAATGTGCCGATACGGCTAGGCAGAGACTTCAGGAACCAGATGTGCGCAACCGGGGCTGCGAGTTCGATATGGCCCATACGCTCACGGCGAACGCGTGACAGCGTGACTTCCACACCGCACTTTTCGCAGATGATGCCCTTGTATTTCATGCGCTTGTACTTGCCGCACAAGCATTCATAGTCCTTGATCGGCCCGAAGATCCGAGCACAGAAAAGACCATCCCGCTCAGGCTTGAAAGTGCGGTAGTTGATCGTCTCCGGCTTCTTGATCTCACCGTATGACCAGGACAGAATCTTCTCAGGGCTGGCGATCGATATCCGGATGGAATCGAATGCCTGCACAGGCACCTGAGGATTGAAAAGATTCATGACCTCTTGGTTCATGCCGTTTCTCCATGGGGCAAAAAGTGCCCTCTACTTGCGATGGATATCCGCCGCCGCGGGTCCATCTAGATCAAATGCCGCTTCCTCAGCGGCCCGAAAAACTGGTCGGGTGCGCGAACAATGCCGCGCACCCTTCCCTTTTTACTCTGCAGCGTCAGGCAATGCCTGCTGTTGCTGTTCTTGGGCACGAGTATCGTCCAGCTCGACATTGAGACCGAGCGAGCGCATTTCCTTGACGAGAACGTTGAAGCTCTCCGGAATGCCGGCTTCGAAAGTATCGTCGCCACGGACGATTGCTTCGTAAACCTTCGTACGTCCGGCAACGTCGTCGGACTTGACCGTAAGCATTTCCTGCAGCGTGTAAGCCGCACCGTATGCTTCCAGAGCCCAGACCTCCATTTCACCGAAGCGCTGACCGCCGAACTGGGCTTTACCACCCAGAGGCTGCTGCGTAACGAGCGAGTAAGGTCCGATCGAACGAGCGTGGATCTTGTCGTCGACCAAATGGTGCAGCTTCAGCATGTAGATGTAGCCGACGGTCACCTGACGATCGAAAGTCTCACCCGTACGTCCGTCATAAAGCGTCGACTGACCCGAAGAATGCAGGCCCGCTTGTTCCAGCATCACATTGATGTCCGGTTCATGCGCACCGTCAAACACCGGCGTTGCAATCGAAACGCCACGCTTCATCTGTTCGCCAAGACGAATGATGCTCTCATCGTCATAGTTGCGAACCGGCTCGTTGCGGTCATTGTCCGGAATGATCGATTCAATCGTCATTCTCAGCGGAGCAATATCGCCCTGTTCACCCTGTGCGTGCTGTGCCTTGTAGGCTTCGATCAGTTCCCCGATCTTCCTGCCCATTCCGGCGCAAGCCCAGCCCAGATGCGTTTCGAGGATCTGCCCGACATTCATGCGGCTTGGCACGCCAAGCGGGTTGAGCACGATGTCGACATGCGTTCCGTCTTCAAGGAACGGCATATCCTCAACAGCGGCGATACGCGAAACAACGCCCTTGTTGCCGTGACGGCCAGCCATCTTGTCGCCTGGCTGGATCTTGCGCTTCACAGCGACAAAGACCTTGACCATTTTCATGACGCCTGGGGGCATCTCGTCGCCGCGCTGGACCTTTTCGACCTTGTCCATGAAACGCTGCTCGAGCAATTTCTTGGAGTCGTCGTACTGGTTGCGCAGAGCTTCGATTTCGCCCTGGATCTTCTCGTCCTCGACAGCAAACTGCCACCACTGGGAACGCGGGTATTCACCCATGACGTCCTGTGTAACGACAGTGCCCTTCTTGAATGCCTTCGGTCCGGCAACAGCAGACTTGCCATCGAGAACGTCAGCCAGACGGCCATAGACGTTGCGGTCAAGGATCGCCTGTTCGTCGTCGCGGTCCTTGGCCAAACGCTCGATTTCCTCGCGTTCGATCGCCATGGCGCGTTCGTCCTTTTCAACGCCGTGGCGATTGAAAACGCGAACTTCCACAACAGTACCGTAGGTCCCGGGCGGCATGCGCATCGAGGTATCACGTACGTCCGAAGCCTTTTCTCCGAAGATCGCTCGCAGAAGCTTCTCTTCCGGCGTCATCGGGCTTTCGCCCTTCGGTGTGATCTTGCCGACGAGGATATCGCCAGGCTGTACTTCCGCGCCGATATAGACAATGCCGGCTTCGTCCAGGTTCTTCAGCGCTTCTTCCGAAACGTTCGGAATGTCGCGCGTGATTTCTTCCGGTCCGAGCTTCGTGTCGCGGGCCATGACTTCGAACTCCTCGATATGGATCGAGGTGAAGACGTCATCCGAAACGATCTTTTCAGAAAGAAGGATGGAATCTTCGTAGTTGTAGCCATTCCACGGCATGAACGCGACGAGCACGTTGCGGCCAAGCGCCAGATCGCCCAGATCGGTCGAAGGACCATCAGCGATGATGTCACCCTTCTCGATCCGGTCGCCAACACGAACCAGCGGACGCTGATTGATGCAGGTGTTCTGGTTCGAACGCTGGAACTTCATCAGGCGATAGATATCGACGCCCGACTTGCCCGGCACCAGATCTTCCGTCGCACGGATAACGATACGGGTCGCATCGACCTGATCGACGATACCAGTACGGCGAGCACCGATAGCGGCGCCGGAGTCGCGAGCGACGACCGGTTCCATACCCGTTCCAACGAACGGCGCTTCGGCACGAACCAGTGGAACGGCCTGACGCTGCATGTTCGAGCCCATCAGAGCGCGGTTGGCGTCATCGTTTTCCAAGAACGGAATAAGCGCTGCTGCAACCGAAACAAGCTGCTTTGGCGAAACATCCATCAGATCCACGTTTTCACGCGGCGCCATCAGAACTTCACCCGCATGACGGCAGACAACGAATTCATCCGTGAATGCACCGGAAGCATCCAGTTCCACATTGGCCTGGGCCACGTGATACTTGGCTTCTTCCATCGCAGACAGATAAACCACATCATCCGTGACCTTGCCGTCGATGATCTTGCGGTACGGGCTTTCAATAAAGCCGTACTTGTTGACCCGGGCAAAGGTTGCAAGCGAGTTGATCAGACCGATATTCGGGCCTTCCGGCGTTTCAATCGGGCAGATACGGCCGTAATGCGTCGGATGAACGTCGCGGACTTCGAAGCCGGCGCGCTCGCGGGTCAAACCGCCGGGTCCCAATGCCGAAAGACGACGCTTGTGCGTGATCTCGGACAGCGGGTTGGTCTGATCCATGAACTGCGACAACTGCGAGGAACCGAAGAACTCACGAACGGCAGCGGCTGCCGGCTTCGCGTTGATCAGGTCCTGTGGCATGACGGTATCGATTTCGATGGACGACATGCGTTCCTTGATGGCGCGCTCCATGCGGAGCAGACCAACACGGTACTGGTTTTCCATCAATTCGCCGACCGAACGCACACGGCGGTTGCCGAGATTGTCGATGTCGTCGATTTCGCCGCGGCCATCGCGCAGATCAACCAGCATCTTGACGACAGCCAGGATGTCTTCCTTGCGCAGGATACGGACAGTGTCTTCCGCATCGAGATCGAGGCGCATGTTCATCTTGACGCGGCCAACAGCCGAAAGATCGTAGCGCTCACTGTCGAAGAACAACGACTTGAACATTGCTTCGGCGGAGTCGATCGTTGGCGGTTCACCCGGACGCATGACGCGGTAGATGTCGAACAGTGCGTCCTGGCGGTTCTCGTTCTTGTCAACGGCAAGGGTGTTGCGGATATACGGTCCGATATTGACATGATCGATATCGAGAATGTTGATCTCGGAAACGCCCGTGTCGAGCAGAACCTTGAGTGTCTTCTCGTCAAGCTCGTCACCGGCTTCGAGATAAACTTCACCCGTCTCCATATTGACGATATCTTCGGCGAGATAAGTGCCGAGCAGATCGTCTTCTGTCGCCTTGATGAACTTCAAGCCCTTTTCAGCGAGCTGCTTGGCACTGCGTGCCGTCAGCTTCTTGCCTGTTTCGAGAACAACCTCGCCCGTATCGGCATCCACGACGTCCGTGGTAGCCTTGAACCCGCGGAAGCGATCCACGGAGAACGGAATACGCCAGGTATCGCCATCGCGGTTGAATGTGAGCATATTGTAGAACGTCGACAGGATTTCTTCCGAATCCATGCCAAGCGCCATCAACAGTGACGTCGCAGGGATCTTGCGGCGGCGGTCGATACGCGCATAGACGACGTCCTTGGCATCGAATTCGATGTCGAGCCAGGAACCGCGATAAGGGATGACGCGCGCAGCAAACAGCAGCTTGCCGGACGAATGCGTCTTGCCCTTGTCGTGATCGAAGAAGACGCCCGGCGAACGATGCATCTGCGATACGATCACGCGCTCGGTGCCGTTTACAATGAACGTGCCGTTATCGGTCATGAGCGGCATATCGCCCATGTAAACGTCCTGTTCCTTGATGTCCTTGATCGACTTCGCGCCTGTATCCTCATCGATATCGAACACGATGAGGCGCAGCGTCACCTTGAGTGGCGCAGCATATGTCAGATCGCGCTGACGGCATTCGTCAACGTCGAATTTTGGAGCTTCGAACTCGTACTTGACGAATTCGAGCATGGAAGCACCCGAGAAATCCTGGATCGGGAAAACAGACTTGAACACAGCCTGCAGACCTTCATCCAGACGCCCGCCCTTGGGCTCTTCCACCATCAGAAACTGATCGTAGGAAGCTTTCTGAACCTCGATGAGGTTCGGCATCTCTGCGACTTCCGGAATCTTACCGAAAAACTTGCGTACGCGCCTACGACCATTGAAAGAATGGGTCTGAGCCATCGTCGCTCCTCGTCTTTATGCCAGAAACTGGCCTGTTTCTTAAAACCGCTCATGCGGCCCCGTGAACGGGACAAAACCCGTTTCCTGAAAGCAGTGAAATTGCCATCAGGAAAAGGGTTGAGTACCGGGCCCTCCGTGGAGGGTAGCCGGCGGACAGGTTGCCCTGCCCGCCAATAGTGCAAGGTTTACTTGAGTTCGACCTTGGCGCCAGCTGCTTCGAGCTGTGCCTTGATCTTGTCAGATTCTTCCTTGTTAACGCCTTCCTTGACTGCCTTAGGAGCAGCTTCAACGAGGTCCTTGGCTTCCTTGAGGCCGAGACCGGTGATAGCGCGGACTTCCTTGATCACGTTGATCTTGTTAGGTCCGGCTTCGGTCAGAACGACGTCGAATTCAGTCTTCTCTTCAACTGCAGCAGCAACTGCACCACCGCCAGCAGCGGCAGCAGCAGCAACCGGAGCAGCAGCAGAAACGCCCCACTTCTCTTCCAGAAGCTTCGAAAGTTCAGCAGCTTCGAGAACAGTCAGGTTGGACAGGTCATCTACGATCTTTGCGAGATCAGTCATTTTGGTATTCCTTTACAAGGTTCGATATATTGACAGCGAGAACGGCCTTATGCCGCTTCGTCCTTCCGGGCATAGGCGCCAAAAACGCGGGCGAGCTGAGCTGCCGGTGCGTTGACGACCTGAGCAATGCGAGAAGCCGGTGTCTGGATCATACCAACCAGCTTTGCGCGCAACTCGTCGAGCGATGGAAGTGCGGCAAGTGCCTTTACCCCATCCGGGTCGAGAGTTGTTGCTCCCATCGAACCACCGAGGATGACGAGCTTTTCGTTACCCTTGGCAAATTCAATGGCGATCTTTGGTGCCGCTATCGGATCGTTGGAATAAGCAACGAGTGTCTGACCTGTGAACAGGTCAGCGATGCCTTCCGAATCCGTGCCCTGAAGAGCGATCTTGGCAAGGCGGTTCTTCGCGACTTTAACGGTGCCACCAGCATCACGCATCTTCGAGCGAAGATCGCTCAGTTGCGCAACGGTGAGACCGGTATAGTGGGCCACGACAACTGAACCAGAGTCCTTGAAGACCCCATTCAGCCACGCGACGAATTCGCGCTTTTCCGCTTTTTCCACTGTCTCTCTCCATTTGGCAGAAACGCGAGATTGCGTCACTGCCGGGTTGCCTTTTGCTGCAAGACTTCAGTCCGAAGACCGAAACCACACAGCACTTGAGGATCCTGTCCCCCCTGCTTCGCCGAGATCGGCTGCAAGCGAAAGGCAACTACGGTTCGAACCTTGTTCATCGGGCTAAGCCCTCTAAGCAAAGTTTTTCCACGTCTCATGCGGGTTCTGACGAATTAAGGCGAACCACCCGCAATCTCGGACAGGATAACCGGACTTGCATCCGGTTATCCAGGCCCCGAAGGGCCTGGAATTCTTTTCGTTTCAAACAGCTAAGCTTGAAACTTCAATCAACACTTACGCAATGCGCACTGTTGCTGGATCGATCTTTACGCCAGCACCCATCGTCGATGAAATCGCGACGCGCTTGACGTAGTCACCCTTGGCGCCAGCTGGCTTTGCCTTGGTGACGGCATCAGCGAATGCCTTGATGTTCTCTTCCAGCGCCTTGGCATCGAAGGATGCCTTGCCGACGCCGGCGTGAATGATACCGGCCTTCTCGACGCGGAACTCGACTGCACCGCCCTTGGAAGCCTTCACGGCAGCTGCAACATCGGTTGTAACCGTGCCAACCTTCGGGTTCGGCATCATGCCGCGCGGGCCGAGAACCTTACCGAGACGGCCAACGAGAGGCATCATGTCCGGGGTTGCAATGCAACGATCGAAATCGATCTTGCCGCCATTGACGATCTCGAACAGGTCTTCCGCACCAACGATGTCTGCACCTGCGGCCTTGGCTTCATCAGCCTTCGGACCACGAGCAAATACGGCGACGCGAACTGTACGGCCAGTGCCATTCGGCAGATTGACGACACCACGAACCATCTGGTCCGCATGGCGAGGATCAACACCGAGATTCATTGCAACTTCGATCGTCTCGTCGAACTTGGCAACAGCACGCTCCTTGACCATGGCAATCGCCGAGGTCAGGTCATACAGCTTGTTACGGTCAACGCCTTCACGAACTTTCGCTACACGCTTTGATAGTTTTGCCATCGTCTTAGCCCACCACTTCCAGGCCCATCGAACGGGCAGAACCTTCAACCATGCGCATGGCGGCTTCAACGTCCGCTGCGTTCAGGTCTTTCATCTTCGCCTGAGCGATTTCACGCACCTTGTCGCGCGAGATCTTGCCGGCAACGACCTTGCCCGGCTCTTTCGAACCCGACTTCAGGTTTGCGGCCTTCTTGAGAAAGTAAGACACCGGCGGTGTCTTCATCGCAAATGTGAAGGACTTGTCCTGATAATAGGTAATTACGACCGGAATGGGGGAACCCTTTTCCAGTTCCTGCGTGGCCGCATTGAAGGCCTTGCAGAATTCCATGATGTTGATGCCACGCTGACCAAGCGCCGGTCCGATCGGCGGGGACGGTGTTGCCGATCCTGCCGAAACCTGCAGCTTGAGCTGGCCTGCTACTTTCTTAGCCATAACTTCCTGCCTTTAATCAAAGTGCCGGATAACCGGCGGTTGCAGTTTGGTGGTGCGGATCGAAAGCCCGGCTAAAGGCTGCCTTACCTCCCACCATGTTTGCCGCTGACGCAGCAGGCGACTTCAGAGAGCCGCCGATTGATCAGACTTTTTCAACCTGACCAAATTCCAGATCGACCGGCGTGGCGCGGCCAAAAATCGAAACTTCTACCTTGAGGCGCGAACGCTCTTCGTCGACTTCCTGTACAGTGCCGTTGAACGAGGCGAACGGACCATCGGCAACGCGAACACTTTCGCCGATCTCGAACGAGATCGAAGCCTTGGGACGCTCGACACCTTCCTGAACCTGCATCAGGATGCGGTCGGCTTCCTTATCGGAAATCGCAATCGGCTTGTTGTCCGAACCGAGGAACCCCGTCACCTTCGGTGTGTTCTTGATCAGATGATAGGCATCATCCGTCAGATCGGCACGAACCAGGACATAACCCGGAAAGAACTTGCGCTCGGCATCGACCTTGCGGCCACGGCGCACTTCGACCACCTTTTCAGTCGGCACGAGAATCTTCTCAAAAAGATGCGACAGACCCTTCTGTCTTGCCTTTTCTTCGATCGACTCGGCGACCTTCTTTTCAAAGTTCGAATAGGCGTGAACGATATACCAGCGCGCGGTCATTGCTATTTCCCAATCCCGATTTTCTTGTCAGCCTGCGTTAACGACCAAGACCGAGAATCATATCGATTCCGTATGCCATCAACTGATCAGCTGCGAAAAAGAAAATCGCAGCAAAAAACGCCATTACCATCACCATTGCGGTGGAAATGAGCGTTTCGCGACGCGAAGGCCATGTGACCTTTGCGGTTTCAGCGCGCACTTGCTGAAAAAAAGTTATTGGATTCGTTTTGGATGCCATTTACCGCTCGTGCATGTCATGTTGCTGTAAACATGCTGTGCTGCAAACTAAACAACACCATCTGTCCACACCATTGCGGCCCGTAAAGCTGATCGTTCAGCTCCACGCACCGCGTGTCTGTTAAGCCTACATAGAACCGATTCCGGAAAAACACAAGGCCCCCGGATTCGTTTCTTTCCAAACATCTGCCCATTGCACCATCCAATCGTGCACCGGCAGACTATGTGTTGGCAGGGGAGACAGGATTCGAACCTGCGACCTACGGTTTTGGAGACCGCCGCTCTACCAACTGAGCTACTCCCCTATGTTCGGGGCGTACATTCCACAAAGCGGAGAGCTTTTCAAGTCCCAAAGGTATGATCAAGCTGTCATTGACAAACTTCTCGAACTGATCCCACTGCCGAGACGCTCGATAATCGTTTATTTAGTGACGATTGCGCTTAATTCAATACAGTTTGCAGGTTTTGGCTCTTGTGCGCAGGTGCTCGCGCTGGAGAAATCGCCCACATCGCCGGGACCAGTTGTCATTCGAAAATTCAACAACTCGTCATGGTCCAGAATGGAAATATCGCTTGCCGGAATTGAAAGCATTTTAGCGACAATGCCAGCGTCGACACCCATTTCATTGAAGTAAGCGTTGAGTCGTTTGCGATAACCTTTGGATAATTCGGTTGTCTTATACGTTCCGGCCGATCTACGCCCGATGATTCTCGTATCGACGATTTTCTTTTTGCCTTTTACGATCCGGTAGCGTGTCTGATATTTTACCATCGTTTTGGTAACCGTGGTGGTGATTTGGTGGACACCCAGCTCTGCCCACAAACCGACAAAACGTTTGGTGCCGCCGGCAACGATAAATGGGCAAGCTGACATGCAGGCTGCCCAGCCGGGATAGGCGAAGCCGGCATATGCGCCATCCGAATATTTTGGCTTGCACCCTTTCTGGTCAGGATCACATTCATAGAAGCTGGTTTTTCCAACCGCAACGTCGAGCCCCCGCTTTCGGATCAAACGTCCTATTTCCATGGCCGCGTCCACCGCACCGCCATTCGATTCGATCACAATGGGCAATCGCCGCTTGCCCAGCTGTCGCAGGACCTTGCGCAATCTTGAGGGGCTATCCGCTGTAATCGTACCCGAGGCCATTATCCACTCGGGACAGGCTGGTTCGCAGCTTGCGGAAGCGTTCCGCACGATAGCAAATCGCATGGCCTGATCGGCGAGCTTGAAGGGCTTGGGAGCCTTGTCTGGGGTCGAAAGCTTCGCAGGAGCTTGCGGCTCAGAAGGTACAGCACTTTTTGTCGGGAGATCGGGTAGTCGAACCGGCGCATAGGGTACAGAAGAAATCCCATTACTCTTGGGGAGATCCGGAAGCCGGACGGGTGTATAGGGCTCAAAAAGCACCACGCCATTTTTTGGAGGCCGAACCTGCTTGTGGGGACGATTGGTCTCGGAGGGCACGAAGGAACGTCCCAATAGTCCGCCAGGAGTGTAAGGGCGGCTGATATTTCCTGGTGTGGTAAAGCCTGGCTGATCCTCCGCCATGGCAGCAAGCGCCGGCACCGTCGCAATGTACTGCAGAACAGGGATCATCAGGAAGACGAGGCAGAAAAACGCGTAGCGATATTTAACGGGTACTATCTGGAACACTCTAACTCCGCAAATATCTGGACTGGCTTTGCGTCAATTAGATACCAGAAGCTGTAACGGAGAGAAGTTAGACTTTGGTGCTAAGGCCAGCATAAAAAAAGGGCGGCCCGATGGACCGCCCTTCCCGATTCTAACGATCAGAAAATCTTATTCGATAATCGAAGAAACAATCCCTGCTCCAACCGTGCGGCCACCTTCACGGATAGCGAAGCGCAGCTTCTCTTCCATGGCGATCGGCACGATCAGCGTCACATCGACTGCGATGTTGTCGCCGGGCATGACCATTTCCGTGCCTTCCGGCAAAGTCACAACACCCGTCACGTCGGTCGTGCGGAAGTAGAACTGCGGACGGTAGTTGGAGAAGAATGGCGTGTGACGGCCACCTTCGTCCTTCGTCAGGATATAGGCTTCTGCCTTGAACTTGGTGTGCGGCTTGACCGAACCTGGCTTGGCAAGGATCTGGCCGCGCTCGACGTCTTCACGGCCAACGCCGCGGATCAGCGCACCGATGTTGTCGCCGGCCTGGCCCTGGTCGAGCAGCTTGCGGAACATCTCGACGCCGGTCACCGTCGTCTTCGTCGTCGGCTTGATGCCGATGATCTCGACTTCTTCACCAACCTTGACGATACCGCGTTCAACGCGGCCCGTTACAACCGTACCACGGCCCGAGATCGAGAAAACGTCTTCGATCGGCATCAGGAACGGCAGGTTGATCGGACGCTCTGGCGTCGGAATGTACTTGTCGACTTCCGCCATCAAGGCACGAACGGCGTCTTCGCCGATTTCCTTGTTGGAATCTTCGAGCGCTGCCAAAGCCGAACCCTTGACGATCGGAATGTCGTCGCCGGGGAAATCGTACTTCGACAGAAGCTCGCGTACTTCGAGCTCGACGAGTTCGAGCAGCTCGGCATCGTCAACCTGGTCGACCTTGTTCAGGAACACGACAATCGCCGGAACGCCAACCTGACGGGCAAGCAGGATGTGCTCGCGGGTCTGCGGCATCGGGCCGTCGGCAGCCGAAACAACCAGGATCGCGCCATCCATCTGCGCCGCGCCGGTGATCATGTTCTTCACATAGTCGGCGTGGCCGGGGCAATCGACGTGCGCATAGTGACGGGCTGGCGTCTCATATTCGACGTGTGCCGTCGAAATGGTGATGCCGCGCGCCTTTTCTTCCGGCGCTGCGTCAATCTGGTCGTACGGCTTGTACTCACCGAAATACTTCGTAATCGCTGCCGTCAACGACGTCTTGCCATGGTCAACGTGACCAATCGTGCCAATGTTGACGTGCGGCTTGTTACGTTCAAACTTGCTCTTAGCCATAACTGTCGTTCTCTCGTCATCACAACCGGTCTAGGGCCGGCACCATGTTTGTAGCTCAGACGAGACAGCGCGCCGTCCGTCAGCAAATCTGGAGCGGGTAGCGGGAATCGAACCCGCATATTCAGCTTGGAAGGCTGCTGCTCTACCACTGAGCTATACCCGCATATCTCGCTGATCTGTGCATCCTTCTGGGCGCGGCAGAATACAGCAATACATAGATAGCGCATAACTGTTCCAAAACCGAATCGGGCTTTGGCCTATGCGCCAGGCGGTCGGTTCCGGCAGTGGTGGAGGAGGTTGGATTCGAACCAACGTAAGCCAAGCTAACGGATTTACAGTCCGTCCCCTTTAACCACTCGGGCACTCCTCCGGTCACTGCCGATGGAACCGCGCCATTTGGCACTCTGCAAACAGCTTTCCGGAAGTCGTATCTGGGCCGCTGCTTGCGGAGGGCCTTATGCCGACTAGCCTCCATGGTGTCAACACTTCCCTGCAGAAAATGAACGGCATGTGGAAATAGACTAAAGAAATATGACGGCGGAGCAGCCAGCACGCGCAAATTCAGCCACAAGCATGTATCGCCCGGGGCCGTGAAAGGTTATATGTCGCGCCATGGCCGATCAAAAACCCACACACACACAAAAAGATTCACACTACGCGACACTGCGTCGCCAGTTCCGCGATCAAAAGGCTGGGGGACCACCGCAGCAGGCCGAACGCGCCTCACGACCAGCTGTCAGCGGCACGCCTGCGCCGGAAGGACTCGTACGGCTTTACGGCCTGCATACGGTGCGTGCAGCGCTGGACAATCCCGCCCGCAAGATCAAGCGGATGCTCGTTACCAAAAACGCGCTGGACCGGCTGGAAATCAACAACACCGACGCCCTGCCCTTCGATGTTGACATCGTCGAGCCTCGCGCCATCGACAGGGAGACCGGCTCGGAGGCAGTGCATCAGGGCGTGATGATCGAAGCTCAACCGCTGAAGCCACAATCGCTGAAGGCGCTGAAGGAAAGTCCGCTGCTACTCATTCTTGATCAGGTAACCGATCCGCACAATGTCGGCGCCATCATGCGCTCGGCCGTCGCCTTCGGTGCCGGTGCCATCATCACCACGGCTCGCCACAGCCCTCAAGAATCGGGTGTTCTGGCCAAAGCCGCTTCGGGCGCCCTCGAACTCATCCCCCATGTCGAGGTACGAAATCTAGCTGACGCCATCGCTGAGCTACATGAAATCGGATTCATCACCATCGGCCTTGATTCGGAAGGCCCGCTGGAGCTGGAAAACACCATGTCCAATGGCCGGATCGCCCTGGTCCTTGGCGCCGAGGGTAAAGGCCTGCGGCAGAAAACACGTGAAACCGTCACGCACCTTGCGCGGCTCGATATGCCCGGTGCGATCAAATCGCTGAATGTATCGAACGCAGCGGCCATTTCGCTTTATGCAGCGCAACGCCTCTTGAGCAGCAAAGATTAGAGGGCGTGAATAACGGGGCCAGGTATTTATTTCTGGCAAATGATATTTTTCATTTTACAGACGGAAGGTTTGTGCTAATCGGACGCCGCTGCCCTTGTAGCTCAGTTGGTAGAGCATCTGATTTGTAATCAGAGGGTCGGGAGTTCGAGTCTCTCCGGGGGCACCATATTCTTTTTGCATAATCCGTTTTTGTTGCCTTTTTCGAAAAATCGTCAAGTTGCATCCTCCTATCAATTTGCCAGAATAAGATCGGATGAGTGTTCGACACCGCTGGAACAGCTCCAATCACATCTGAAGGTCCATTCTTATCTCCCGATCGACCGACTGGAGCCTTTTAAAGATGCTATAGCGTATTTTGTGGACCCTCTTGAGTGTGCCTTGGGCGGGCTCGAAGACGCTCGATATCCTTGACATGGCAGCCATCGCATCGGCCAAGTTCGCGCGATGACCAGAAGCCACCGCAGCCAGCATGGCCGAGCCGAGCAGAACAGGTTCAGGGTTGTCAATTACCGCCACCCGGACACCTGTAGCGTCGGCCAACAACTGCCTGACGAGGTCGCTTTGCGCCGCGCCGCCGCTTGCCATGATCAGATCGATCGGAATTCCATCTTCGCCCAACTTGACCAGAAGCTGTTTGAGCCCGTAGCAGATTCCGCAGAGCCCGGCGATGTACAATGCGACGAGGTCGGGTATTCCCGCATCGAGGCTCAAACCAGCGATCACTGCGCGTGCATCCGGATCGGCGTTTGGCGATCTGTTTCCCAGAAATTCCGGAACGACATGGATCCGATGTGCCAGAGCCACAACATCCTCTTGTTTGCTGCACATTTTGGACGCCTCTGCCTCAAGCCAACCGACAAGCGATGTCCCGGCCGCTTCGGCAAGCTCGATGGCCGATGCCGACGCTGGATGCATTGCCACGAGATGGTCGATCGCGGCACCGGCGGCCGATTGTCCGCCTTCGTTAAGCCAAAGATCGGGAACCATGGCGGAAAAGTATGGGCCCCATACGCCATCTACGAAAACGGGCTCTTGGCTGGAAGCCATGGAACAAGCCGAGGTGCCGAATACGTAGGCAAGGCGGCGACCGATGTCCGAGGTCACCCCCTCTCCAGCCGCCCCCAAAGTCCCGAGGCCGCCGGCATGCGCATCGATCAGAGATGCGGCGACGGCGGTCCCCGGATGCAAGCCCAATTCAACAGCGGCCGTTTCAGTCAAACCGGAGGCCAGCGGTGTACCGGGCTGCACGATTTCAGTCCCAATTCTGGCGAAACGTTCTGCAACCAGCTCCTCCAACCCGATCTTGTTGAAATACTCCGAGTCCCAGCGATTTTCGTGGGCAAGGTAGGTCCATTTGCACGTGACCGTGCAGGTCGAGCGCGTCAACGAGCCGGTTGCCCGCCATGTCAGATAATCGGCGAGGTCGAAAAAATGCCCGGTGGCAGCAAAGGCGTCCGGAAGATTGCGCTTCAACCACAAAAGTTTCGGCGTCTCCATTTCGGGTGAGATTCGTCCACCTACGTAGCTCAGGACTTCGTGCCCGCCGGCGTTGATCTCTTCTGCTTCGCCAGCGGCGCGGTGGTCCATCCAGACAATGATGTTTCGCTTCGGATCGCCTGAACTTCCGACCGCAACCGGGGAGCCATCCGCTGTGACGGCGACGAGCGAACATGTGGCGTCGAATCCCAGACCTCGAATGTCGGCCGTATTCACGCCAGAAGCCGCCACTGCCTCCCTCACGCTCGTGGACACTGCATTCCAGATATCTTCGCTTGATTGCTCGACGACGTCGCCTGCCTCTTGCCAGATGTTGATCGGGCGCTTCGCCACGGCAAGCAGAGTGCCGTTCTCGTCAAAGACCCCCGCGCGAGCGCTGCCCGTTCCGACGTCGACACCGATAAAGTGGGCGGCCATCTTCACAAGTCCGAACTGAAGGGCAGAATGACCAAATCGCGGATGGTGACGTTGCGTGGTCTGGACAACATGAACAGCACTGCCTCCGCCACTTCGCTTGCTTCCATCAGCCCTCCCGCCGCGATCGCATCGTCGAGCTTTTCCTTGGGCCAGTCGCTTATCAAAGCGGTAATTACCGGGCCTGGCGCTACCGCACCCACCCGGATGCCGTGCTTTGCCACTTGGCGTCGAACCGTATGGACGAATGCTTGCACCGCATATTTTGATGCTGTGTAGATCGGTTCGCCTACCACCGGAACCAGACCGGCGATGGAGCTGGTCATGATGATATCGCCGGTTTTGCGCTCCACCATATGAGGCAGCACGGCTTGGACCGAACGGAATGCAGCGTTGATGTTCAGGTTGAGCATTCGGTCCCAGGCGTCCGGGTCTCCATCCACAACTTCCCCGCCTACGTAAGAGCCGGCATTGGCGTGGAAGATATCAAGATGCCCGAACTTCTCCAGGATACGTGGCAGCATTGTCGAAACTTCAGCTGGCTTCGTCAGGTCGACGACCACGGGATGGGCTTGTGGCCCCAGTTCGGAACATAATTTGTCCAACGTGTCCCCTGCCCGATCGACGAGTGCGACATTGACCCCCTCGCGCAGTAAATATTTGGCACATTCGAGGCCGATTCCAGAGGCTGCCCCGGTAATGGCTGCGACCTTTCCTGACAGTTCCTGTTTCATGGCAAACCTTACTTGTTAGAACGTTGCATCAAGCGCGACCGTGGGAAACTCTCGACCGGCGCGCCAAAGAGTCGACGATGACGGCGATTGCGAGGACACCGCCGGTGATCATGTACCGAAGTGAAGATGACAGATCGAGAAGCGTCAGTCCGTTGGCGATGGACTGGATCACGATGATGCCGAGCAGCGCCGAGTAGGCATTGCCCCGTCCGCCGAACAGGCTCGTTCCGCCGATAACAGCCGCTGCTATCGCATTGAGATTGACGTCGCCGGTACCCGCTTGCTGGCTTGCGGACGCCAGGCGGGACGCCGAAAGCACGCCGCCGAGTGCCGCCAACATCGAGCAGAGCACGAAGGCGCTGGCGTAGATGCGCCGGACGTTGATGCCGGCACGGCGAGCAGCCTCGCGGTTTCCGCCAACCGCTGTCATAGAGCGGCCCCACTGTGTCCGCGTCAACGCATAGTTCATCAGCATCACCAGTCCCACGAAAAGACCGAACATCCAGGGAATACCGCGATCCTGATTCAGATAGAGAACGATGATCTCCAGCACCAATGTTGTGGCGGCGGCGCGAAGGACAATGCTTCCCAGCGACGGTGCAGATAGATTGGCTTCGCGGCGACGAGAAATCGTGCGAACGCCCGTCCAGAGCATCACCACGCCGGGGACCACAGCCAGGATATGGGCCAAAAGGCGGGGCATCACCAACATCTGCCCGAAATTGACCATGGCTGACCCATACGGCAGGTTGATCGAGCCGGTGGAGCCGAGAATATAAAGCTGCATCCCCAAGACCGCCAGCAAGCCGGAAAGTGTCGCAACAAAGCTCGGCATGCCCAAACGATTGTAGAGAAGCGCATAAAGCGACCCGATGAGGCCCCCGACGGCCACGGCGGCGAGGATGGCCAGCACGACCGGCCACCCCTGGTTGACCCATAGCGTGCCGACAATGGCCGAGGCAAAGCCGCTGATCGATCCGACAGACAGATCGATCTCACCTACCATAAGCACGCACACGATACCCAGTGCGATGACGCCGACTGTGGAGCAGTCGAACAGCAGGTTCACGAGATTGTTGCTCGACAGAAATATCGGATTGAGGCTTGCAAATACGGTCCATATCAACGCCAGCCCGACGACGACCGGGAGCGAACCGAGGTCACCGGACCGCACGCGGTCGATGAAGGCGCGGACGGCACCGCCAATACCCGCTTCGTGCTTCAGGCGCTCGTCGCTGCGATCCAACATTGTGGCTGGGAACGCATTGTCTTTGACGTTGCCGGTCATGGCTGTCCCCCTTCAGAAAGCTGCTGTTCGGCGTGACGCCGGTCTTCCCTTCGCGTGACAGAGTTGTCGACTGCGCCGGTGATTGCACCGACCAGTTCCTGGTTCGTCGCATCAGGATAGAACACGCCATTGTTGCGGCCGAGCCTCAGGACGACGATCCGGTCGGCAACGGCACGGACGTCTTCCATGTTGTGGCTGATCATGATGACGGCGAGGCCGCGATCGCGTACTCTTTCGATCAAGTTCAGTACTTCGGCAGTCTGCGCTACGCCCAGCGCAGCAGTTGGTTCGTCCAGGAGAATAAGTTTCGGTTCGAGCAGTAGCGACCTGGCGATTGCAACGGTTTGGCGCTGCCCCCCGGAGAGCGACGCGATTGGAATGCGGACGCTCGGGATTCGCGCAGAAAGTTCGTTCAGCAGCGTCCAGGACCTGACTTCCATCGCCGTTTCGTCAAGCTGCATCGGTTTAAGCTCGCGCCCCAGAAAAATGTTGGCGACGACGTCCAGGTTCTCGCATAGCGCCAGGTCCTGGAACACCGTGGCGATGCCGAGATTGAGCGCTGCGCTCGGGTCGGTCATCGTGACGGGCTGGCCGCGGAACGTGATCGTTCCGGCTGTCGGTTGATGCACGCCCGCGAGCGTCTTTACCAAGGTTGATTTCCCGGCCCCGTTGTCGCCGACGAGGGCCACGACCTCGCCCGCATGGACATCGAGATCAATGTCGGTAAGAGCCGAAACAGCGCCAAAACTCTTGGAGATGCCCCGCAGGCTAAGCACCATTTCGCCCGCAGGCGTTTTCCGGTCGATGGTTTCGGTCATTCGCGCCATGCCTTCCCTGCTGGACAAAGGAACATCCAGCCGCGCACACCGCGGCCGGAACTTCCACTTCATCAGTTCATCCACCAATGCCCAACTTCTTGCATCCCTCTGCATAGCGATCGACGCAAAGCTGTTCGGCTTTCATGATGTTCTTGTCGATGATCTCCGCTTTCAGGTTCTCGGCTGTAACGACGGCGGGAGTGAACAGCTGCGAGGGGGTATCGTACAAAGTGACGTCCGCCTTTGGCGTCTCGCCTGCCAGCAATTTCACTGCGGCATTGGCTGCTGCCGCCGCGACGATTTCGCTGGGCTTGGAGATCGTGTTGTACTGGTCTCCCGAGATGATCAGCTGGAGCGCTGCAATCGTCGCGTCGTTGCCGGTCACCGGCGGAACCGGATCTACACCAGCTGCCTTCAGAGCTGCTATGGCCCCACCGCCTGTGCCGTCATTCGCGGCGACAATGCCCACGATTTTCTTTCCGAAGCGTGTGACTTGCCCGCTCGTCCATTGCTGCGCCTTTGGCGGAGCCCATTCAGGCGTGTCGTATTCGGCCAGGATTTTATAGCCGCTGTTGTCCAGACCGGCATGAATACCCTTTTTGATCAGTCCCGCCGCAGCGTCGGTCGGGGAGCCGTTGATCTGCAGCACGCCACCGTCTGCAGCAGCCACCCCCTTTGCCTTCAAATGCTCGATCAGTGAATCGGCGATCGCCTTGCCGATGGCTTCATTGTTGAACGAAACGTAGAAGTCGGCCTTTGCGTCCGGAATGGGCCGGTCGTAAGCAATGACCTTGATACCCTGCGCCTGGGCCTGCTTGACCAGCGACGCTGCAGCCGTTGAGTCGACGGGATCGAGGACAATGACTTTCGCGCCTTGCGAGACGACGGAATTAAATTGCTGTTGCTGACGTGAAGCGTCCGCATCGGCGTTCTGATAAATTACCTTGCAGTCAGCGCATAGTTTTTTCATTTCGGCGATGAAACCGGGGGCATCGTGCTCCTCATATCGTGTCGAAGCTTGGTCCGGCATGAGAAAAGCCACTGTAGAGCCGGACTGGGCAAATGCAGATGTTCCCACGAGAAGACCAGCTACTAGCGCGGCGGCACCGGTCATTCCAATTGCGATTTTTGTCATAGAATTTCTCCCTTATCGTTTGATGATGGTCTTTTGCGTTCCCGCTTTCATTCTGAAGCACGTTAAAGCTGGCCATCGGTGATCACTTGCCTTGTGCCATGCCAGCGAACAGGCATAGCAATCCCCCCGGCTCGCAGCTGCGCTCCGTAATTCTCACTGATTTGGTCCTCCCTTTTCCTCCTCCTATGCGGCCTCCGCCGCTCTGACGTTCTGTGCCAACAATGTTTTAAAGCGCGAAGGGGCCATCCCCTTTTGCGCCAGGAAATGGCGATTGAAGTTGGAAATATTGTTGAAGCCAGCTGCGAAACAGATGTCAGTAATGGTCATCGCGGGCTCGCTCATCAGCAGATGGCACGCGAAATTAATGCGCAGCCGATTGACGTACTGGACCAGCGCCATACCCGTGTGGCGGCGAAAACTGCGCGAAAAAGCACTGGCGCTTTGTCCTGTCAGGCCAGCGAGATCCCCTTCGCTGAAGGGCTCAGTCAAGTGGCTATTGATGTACAAGAGAGCCTTGTTGACGCCAGCCGTCATGAATCCAGATGGATCGGGCATGTATCGCGAGCTTGCCAGTGAACGCGTTCCCTCTCCGGAACTCATTGCATTCAACACTCCGATAAAAAGTTCAATGCGCCGCAAGCCTTTGGCTGCTACTAGTTCCTTCAGCATCGGTCCAACCGTGTCGGCCGTCGCTGCGGAAAACAGCGCTCCACGCCGACTGAGCTCTAACATGGGCAGGCACGCCGTAAGCTCGGGAAATACGTTGGTGGCGTCAGTTATGAACGCCTCGTTGAATTGCACCACCCTGCCCCGCAAAGGTATGCAGGTGCCGGCAGGAATGTTGCTTACCCAGTTATGCGGCAAATTGGGGCCCGTGAGAACCAGATTGCCCGGTTCGAACTCCCCGATGAAGTCGCCTACGAAATATCGCCCGCTTGTCGCGACGACGTGATGTATTTCGTATTCCGGATGAAAGTGCCAGCGCACTGTGTGGAAAGGATAGCCGTGCTCCCAAGCCTTGAACGACTCGCCGCGGCCGATCTGGACTACTTCCAAATCTGGATTCACCTGAATCTCCTCCCTGCGCCCTTCAATCTTGTGGTGCTCCTATTGGGACGCCTCCTCCCAGAAGCGTTTGCACAAGCAACTTGAAATCTAGTCGTCATATGGCCCGAAGGCTACTACAGTAGCGCCACGTCACTGATACTTTTTTGACATTTTGCATCGGAAGAAGCGCCATTTCGCACATGCGAACATGCCATCAAGCCAAGGGCGCTGCCGTAGTGCACTCCCTTTGGGGCAGTCGGTTTCCGTTGCAAAAAAGCTAACTGTTATTGTAATTTAAGCGCGACCCTCAGCGCCGCAACGGTGCCCACTCTCTCCACCAACTTATAGCAGGACAGCTCAGGTTCGCTCGTCTGCACAGGATGTTGGTTGGATAAAGACGCCTCCGTCGCCTGAAATCAGCGCGCGGAAGACGCCACGACCGGCGGAAGGTTCCGAATCATGCATCAGCAGCGCGTTTTCCTCGGCAAGTACGAGGCACGCACGATGCCTCATGAGCTTCAGCGAGTGACTCAAGCCAGGCTCCCACCTCTACAGGAATTTTTTCTTTTTCGTTTGCCCAAGCTTCAACCAACGAGATGTCACATCCGAGCACCTCGGCAATCTGGGTCGGCGTCCAGTGCACGCATTGGAGTGCCTCTACAAAGCGTTGCGGCGTCATTGCGCCATTCTACTCAAAACAATGAAAGTTTCAAATTGCCCACAAGGTCGACCTTATCGGACCACCGAGGAGAACCGTTCTCAACCGCAATCGTTGAGGCGCGATGCGCCGAAGGATTTCTCATATGGGTTGGTTATTGGTAGGGTCAGCGCGGATGATTTTTGCGATCAGTCTTTGCGTGGCCAGCGCCTCTTCGCCGGTGACCAGAGGATCGCGGCTCTCGGCAACAGCCGTCAAAAAGTCGGCAATGAGGGAGCGGTGTGCATCATGCGGAAAATCCATGATGTTGCCGCCGCTACCGGACTTGCCTTCGGATTCGACGATCTCTTCACGGCCATCAAGCCAAGAAAGTCGTAATGCACCGCCGGACAAATAAGCGGAACCGAGTGAACCAGTGATCTCCAAGGTCTCCGGAAAGCCCGGAAACGCAGCCGTGGTGGCAAGCAGCGAGGCCGGTGCGGCGTTGCCGAGAGTCATCAATGCCGTCACGTGATCTTCCGCTTCCATCCGGTGAAGCGAAGTGGTGCGGATTTGAGATGCAATGACCTCTTTCACGTCAAGAAGCGAACGAAATAAATCGAGCGCGTGGATTGCTTGTGACAAGAGAACGCCGCCGCCATCTCGGGCGAAGCTACCTCGTCCACCGACATCATAATAGGTCTGCGGCCGCCACCAAGGGACCCGCAACGACGCCGCCTCAATTGCTCCGAGACTGTTGTCTTCAAGCGCTTCGCGCAGGCGCAGACTCGCCGGGCGAAACCGATGCTGCAGCACCACACCGAATGTCCTGTCGTTTTCGCGGCCAAGCGTGACAATCCGCTCAGCCCGTTTCAACGTTATATCGAGCGGCTTTTCCAGAAGCACGTGCTTGCCAGCAGCAAAGCTCTTTTCAGCGATTTCCAGATGCGCATTGGCCGGCGTCAGCACCAGCACGATATCGACGGCAGGATCATTGATAGCCGCATCGATACTGTTTGTCACCGGAAACGGGAAGGACCGCGCGAATTCGTTCGTCCGGTCCTTCGTGCGACTGGCGGCCCAGATTACATCCACCCGATCTTTCAAGTCGACAAGACTCTTGGCATGAGGCAGTGCGGCAGGGCCAAGTCCGATAATTGCAAGACCGGGCTTTTTCATGATGGGTTGGTTCCCTCCCCTGACCGCGATATGGACGCTGCGTGTCAGCACCGTCCCACGTTCCTGGGCATCAAGCGCGAGCCTGCTGACCGTAAAAACATGCTGCTGTTTCATCGCTGTTTCGGTGCGATCACGCACATCAGCGAGGAAGCTTTTGAAATAGGTAATTGGTTCCTTGCTCGTATATCAGGGCTACGGTTCAGCTACAACCGCAGTGATCAGACGTCCCTTTACAGGGAAGGCATCTGAGCCGAGACCAATTGCAGCACTCCACGTTTCTATAAGGCGAGCTCCCGTCGCAACGTCTCCAGCCGTTCCATGGCTATCACTCCATCATGAATTGTCGGGGCAACAGTCGACGCACCGCCGAGGGCCGGAACCGCATCGGCCAAGAGTGAATAATAACCCTTCGGATCTTCATTTGCCGCTGCCGTAAAATTTGGCTTCCATGTCAGAGTGTCGACATCGTCGGCGAGTGTCGCGTCAGGATCGTCGATTTTGAAGGGCGGATTGCGGTTCCACCGCACCTCAATCACGTCATCCACCTCGAGACGCTGGTGGTCACTCATCAACTCGATGCGTTCGACCGGCGTGCCCCGCGACTGGATCGTACCCATCGCGATATTTCCAATGGCGCCGCACTCGAACTCGAACCCGACGTGGAAAAGAAGCCTGCCCGGTGTTTTTTCCACCTTTCGCGCTGAAATGGTTCGCACCGGCGACACGAAGAATGACACTAGATCCATATAGTGCACGCAGTGATGCAGGAAAAAGCCGGTGTAATCGACATTGCCGGTAAAATAACCCGGCGCCGTCATGTAGTAGCCGGTAAGGCCAAGCACCGGGCCGAACCGCTCGGACTTGATGATGTTATGGGCAATCTTGTTGCCGACCGAATAACGTTTCATGAAACCGACGAGCAACGGCTTTCCAGCGCGCTCGGACGCAGCACGAAGCTCGCGCGCGCCAGCCGCTGTTCCTGACGGGGGTTTTTCCATAAACACAGGCAGACCCCGATCGAGCGCAAGCTTGCCGAAATACAGATGCTGGTCCGGTCCCACGGCCATGCCGATGGCATCGATACCGGGCATGCGGATCAACTCCTCGGCGTCGCTGGTCAGGCGCGCAACGCCAAACTGCCGGCCGGCATCGCCTAGACGCTTGCCATCGATATCGCAGAGCGCGACGATTTGGACGTCATGGCGGACCAATTGGGGAAGTAGCATCTGGGTTGCGTGAATGCCGCAACCGATCCAGCCGATTTTCAATGTCATCGCCGATATTCCGTCAGTGTGAGATGGGATTTGATAAGGGCAGCGCTCGCCGCGAGGCGCTCGCTTTCGTCCTCATGCGGTGGACGCCACTGCGCGAATGGAACGCCAAAACGATCGTCATTGCGGCGGAAAGGCTCAAGCGATACCGGCCCCTTGTAGTTCACCTCGTGCAGCGCACGACAAACTGCAACCCAGTCCGTCGAACCGGTACCGGGAAAGCCGCGATGATTTTCGTTGGCCTGGAAATGCACGAGATGATCGCCGCCAAGCCGGATGGCCTCGGGGATCGACGCCTCCTCCATGTGCATGTGAAATGTGTCCAGCATCAACTTGACCGCCGGATGGTCCACTGCGTCGAGCAGCTCGATGGCTTGTTGCGTCGTGCACAACACATCGCTTTCGAAACGATTGAGCGGTTCGACGGCGAGCAGAATACCGGCTTTTGCAGCGTGATCGCCCGCTTCCTTCAGACCCGCGACACAGCGGCCCTTACGCGCCAGCCGCTCCTCCTCGGTGACTGGTACTGGCGCACGCCCGGCAAACACCAATGGATTGCCGGTCAGAGGGCCGCCAACAACGGTCGCACCGAGTTCCGCTGCGCAGTCCGCCGTATAGCGCAGGTAGTCGATGCCGGCACGGTGGGCATCTTTCTCGTGTGATGAAAGATTGCGTTGCATATTGACCCGCGCGGCGAGGACGACGCCAAGTCCTGCATCGTCCAATGCACACCGCGCTTCGGCAAGGTCGATTTCGCCGGGTTCGGGCACCAGCAGTTCGACGAAGTCAAAGCCAAGCTCGCGCATTTTCTTGAAGAGATGGAAATGCTCGGCAGTGAATGGCCTTGCATATTGCATCGAGATCAATCCGATGGGATTCATCATGGGTCCTTCTTTGATATTAATAAGAGTCATCCCTTCACTGCGCCTTGGGTGAGGCCGCCGATAAGCCGGCGTTGAACGAGAAGGAAAAGCAGAGTGGCGGGAAGCGCACCGACGACACCGCCGGCGGCGAGCAGCCCCCATTCGATCTGGTATTCACCTATCAGCGTCTGGATGGCGACGGTAACGGGGCGAACATTGCGGCCGCCAAGCGTCAGGGCGTAGAGATATTCGTTCCACGCGGTAATGAAGATGTAGATGCCTGTCGAAATGATGCCCGGCATCGCGAGCGGCAGAACGACGCGACGCAACGCCTGCAGCCGGGAACAGCCATCGATCATGGCCGCTTCGTCGAGACTGCGGGGAATAGCGCCGATGTAACTCCGGAGCATCCAGACCGCAAATGGAATGGCGACAGTTGAGTTGGCGAGGATCAGCGCAAGGTGCGTATCGAGAAGGCCGATCTTCCGCATGAGGATAAAGAGCGGCAAGATCAGGAGCACGATCGGAAACATGTTGACCAGCAGAAACTGCAGCATGACCAGCTTGCGGCCGGGGAAGCGGAAACGCGACAGCGCGTAGGCCGCAGTGACTGAAACTGCAAGGCCGAGAACGACAGTACCAGCAGCAATAATCAGACTGTCCAGCATATTGCCGAGAAACGAGGTCTGTTCCAATAGGCGGATATAATTGTCCATGCTCCACCCCGCCGGCGACAGGGATACGCCGGACGCAGATAATTGCGCGGTCGGAGTCAGGGACGTCAGGATCATCCAGACGAATGGCCCCATGGCGAGCATTATGATGAAGACGACAGGAATATCCGTCGTGAGAATCCGGCGGAGCGTCGAGGGTTTGTTCATCGTTCCACCTCACGCATGGTCCGGACGATATAGACCGCCACGATGGCACCAAGAAGGATCGTGAACGTAACGGCAATGGCGGTGCCATAGCCGAAATCGAGATTTTGCCGGGCCTTGATAAACGCATAGAGCGGCAGTGTATGCGTGGCATAACCCGGGCCGCCACCTGTCATGACGAAGATGACATCCATGGAATTTGCGACCCAGATAATACGCAGCAGGCCCGCCGTCGCCAGCACGGGTGCGATTCCCGGAAGTGTAATATGGACGAACTGCCGCCACGTGCTGGCCCCGTCGATAGAGGCGGCTTCATACTGGCTTTGAGGTATCCCCTGCAAACCGGCAAGGATCATCACCGCGAAGAACGGAAAGCCCTGCCAAGTCAAGGTTGCAATCACCGCATAGAGCGCAAGATGCGGATCGGCAAGCCAGGGCACGGTTGAATGAATGATTGACAGGTAAAGCAGGATGTCGTTGAGCACCCCGGTGGTTGGATCATAAATCCAGCGCCACATCAGCGCGATGACAACGCTCGGCAAGGCCCAAGGTATTATGACGAGAGCACGCGCCAGACCGCGCCATGGGAACTCGCGATTGAGCAGGAGCGCCGCGACCAGGCCAAGACCCATCTGCAAGGGCACCGTCAAGCCGATCCATATGGCCGTGTGGCCGAGCGAAGTCCAGAATACCGGGTCGTGCAAGAGCTTGATGTAGTTGCCGAAGCCCACGAACCGGCTGGCATTGGGCTTCCACAGGACCAGGTCGTAGAAGCTGGTGACGACCGCCTGAACCATCGGGAAGAACACGATGAACAATGTCACGAGCACTGCCGGCGCCAGCAGGGCGTACGGCATCAGCCGGCTGCGAAGCGGGCGGACCTGCGTGAGATCGTGCGGTGCTGATGGTGCAAGCGTTGACATTTACAATCTACTTTCGGCGGACGTCGACCAGTAATGGGAAACCCCTCCGCACTACTGCGCGAAAAGGCTTTCAAGCTGTTGCATCATCTGTTGCGAGGTGATCTGGCCGGTGAGCGCCTGCTGCATCGACGTCTGCCACGCGGTATTGACGAACTCCGCTGTCGCGGTGCTTTGCGGCAGCACGTGAGCAAACGGCAGAGACTGGACCGTGGCGTCAACGAAGCGGCGTTCATGCAGGGTCCAATGCTCGGAACCGCTCTTGGTTACAGTCATCTGGCCCGTCGCCTTGTTGAAAGCTACGTTGTTTTCACCCTCGGCGAGAAAGGATATCCACTTCCAGGCAGCGTCCTTCACCTGTGACGATGAGAAAATCGCCAGGGATTCATCGCCATAGGAGGTCCATTGCTTGCCGCCGCATTTGGGGGCGGGAACAGCGGAAACCTTATCCCCCAACGCTTTGACCAAATCATTGGATGAGCCAATATGATGAATGGTCATGGCCGTCTTGCCAGCCTTGAACGCTGCGACAATTTCCTGGAAGCCGTCATTAGGAGCCGATGGCGGGATAACCTTGTCTTTCTGGAACAGATCAATCACCCACTGATTGGCCGCGACAGCTTCAGGGTTGGTAAGGCCGCCCGGCTTGAGTTCCGCGCCTTGCGAAAAGACAAATGTTCCCCACTGGTCCCAGCCGCCCTTGCCACCGCGCAGGCCAAAACCATAGGTGTCGGGCGCTTTGGTCAATTTCTGTGCCGCCGTGCGGAAGTCTTCGCATGTCACCGGTGGATTGAGGCCCGCCGCCTTGAAGAGATCGGCGCGGTAATAAAGATACAGAACGACGTACTGGATCGGCAGGTAATACTGCTGGCCATCCGGCCCCTTGTTCAATTCCAGCAGATTATCGAGAAGATCGGCTTTGCCCGGCCACGCGTTGATACGGTCGCCAATCGGCTCCAGCGCGCCCATTTCAGCCAGTCGCGGCTGCGCAAAAAGCTTGACCATCCCGGCGTCCGGCGCATTGCCACCAACCAGGGAGGTATACAGATTGTCGTAGTAACTGTTCCACGGAACATTTTCCGCTTCAATTTTGATATCAGGATTTTTCGCCTCGAACTTCGCCACGAGATCCGACATCGGATTTTCCGGATTGTCGAAATGATACCAGAACCGCACCGTTTCGGCCGCATTGGCGGCGCTCACCGCCAGGCCGGCCATGAATGCGCAACTGATACCCAGTTTCTTGAGAATGCTCATTGTTTCCTCCACCTTTGTTATGGGTCGTCAACTGCCGCGGATCATTCCTCGAGCAGCCTCCCCGGCCGCCACAAGCGCCTCCCGCGCAGCAGCCAGTTCATTCGTGTTTTGCAGAAATCCATGCGTTACCCCCGGCACAACAGCGAGAGGATCGTTGCGGCCAACAGCCTTCAGCCGATCAGCGAATAGAAGCGTGTCGGACAATAGGGGATCGATGCCCGCGGCCAGCAGATAGAGCGGCGGCAATGCGCGCAGTACAAGGTCATCGGCATGTAGCGGTGCCACCAGCGGATTGCGGCGGGCATCCTCATCCGGGCAATACCAGTTCCAGTATCGTTGCATCTTGCCGCGCGTCAGACCGGGGCCCTCGGCAAACTGGCCATATGACTCCGTGGTGAAGTCGGCACCAAACGCGCCGTAGAACAGAAGCATGCCTGACGGCAGTGAACGTCCAGCTCTCTCTTCATGCATGACGGCTGCAAGCGCGAGATTGGCCCCCGCCGAATCTCCAGCGATGATAAGCGGTCCCGTGGATACGCCTGCTTCTGCAGTCGCCGCGAATGCGGCACGCAGGCAGGCGACAACGTCGTGCAGGCCCGCTGGAAATGGATGTTCCGGGGCAAGCCGATAATCGGGAACGAGTACGGGCAACCTGATCTCGTTGGCGAGAACCCGGGCACAACGCTCATGCGTTTCAGGACTGCAGAACGCGAACCCTCCGCCATGAACGAACAGGACAGCGCCGGCACCCGCATCATGCGGCACAAGCACGCGCATGCGGCAATCCTGGGAACCAAGATCTGTGTTGGCGGCGACGATGATGTCTCGCGTCCGAGCAAGCGCCGGCAGGTTTACATTGTTGCGCTGGTTTGAACGTTCGGATTGGGCCCTGCCCTCTTCCGGTGGCAGCAATGTGGGATCAGGTAGCGGGCCCAACTCCTCTTCGACGCGCAGCAACAACGCGCGCATTTCCGCTGAAAGTTCATTGGAAAAACCAGCGCCGTTCATTGATCAGCGTCCGGAAACACAGTCGGCCCGAAGTCGACGATCGTCGCGATATGATGATGCAAGGCTTGCGTTGCAGCGACCACATCGCCCTGCTCTATGGCTTCAATTATGACGCGGTGCCGTAGTGCTGTCGCCATCAGATCGCGGGAACCGATACTTCTTGAGATCTTGAAGCGATGGTTGTGAACGAGGCACCGGTGCAGGATCGGATCGAGCGCCGGCAGGTCGGCATCGCGAAAAATCCGCCGATGGAAATCCCGGTCGAGCGCCGCCAGCTGGAGCTCGTCGCCGCTGTTTGCAGACTCTGCCATATCGTCGGCAAGTTCCTGAAGATCGGAAACGAGAGTCCGGCTCTTGTGGCGCAGCGCGCGAACGATGCCATTACATTCGATCTGCTGGCGCACGCGGAACATTTCAACGGCTTCATCGACTGTGCAGGCAGACACCTGGGTGCCCCGGTGCCCCTGGCGTCGCACCAATCCTTCTTCCTGCAACTGCAGCAGGGCCTCGCGAATGGTACCCTGACTGCACTGAAACCGCGCCGCCAGATCAAGCTCCGTCAACGGCTCGCCGGCGCGCAACTCTCCCAGCATTATATCCCGCTTCAATTGATCGAACGCCACGGCCGCTTTTGCTGGAAGCGGACTATAGGATGGGCGATTTGATCTGCGAGTGATGGAGTCGTCGGGCACTGCAAGCTCTCCTCTTGGTTGCAGATGACGCTAATTATCATTATTGATATTGATATCGATAATGAAAGTCAATAACGTATCAAGCGGAGGAACAATCGAAATGACAGCGATCAGTCTGAAGCAGATCCGAAAACTCTACGGGACAGTTCCCGTGATCCACGGGGTGAATATCGATGTCGCGAGCGGCGAGTTTCTCGTTCTTGTTGGTCCGTCCGGTTGCGGGAAATCCACCCTGCTCCGAATGATCGCCGGGCTGGAGGAAATCAGCGCGGGTGAATTGAGGATTGGCGACAAGGTCGTCAATGCCCTGCCGCCCTCCGATCGCGACATTGCCATGGTCTTCCAGGATTATGCGCTCTACCCCCATATGAGCGTTGAAGAAAACATGGCGTTTGGCCTGAAAATGCGCGGCGAGACCACCAATGAAATAGACACGCGCGTGACAGGCGCAGCCGATATCCTCAAGCTTCAGGATTATCTTGAGCGTCGACCGGCACAACTTTCGGGCGGCCAGCGCCAGCGTGTTGCGATGGGCCGCGCCATCGTTCGCCGACCGAAGGCATTCCTTTTCGACGAACCGCTGTCGAATCTCGATGCCGCACTTCGCGTCGAGATGCGCCTTGAAATTGCCAAGCTGCACCGCCGCATGCAGGCGACGACCGTCTACGTCACGCACGATCAAGTGGAAGCTATGACGCTCGCTGATCGGATTGTCGTTATGAACGCGGGTAACGTCGAACAGATCGGGCATCCGCTTGACCTCTACCGCAAGCCGGCAAGTCTCTTCGTGGCTCGTTTCATCGGCAGTCCGACCATGAATACCTTGCAGGTGAATGTCGTTGAATCCACCCCGAACAATTTCGTTCTGCAATTGCCGGCAGGCAAGGTCGCTATGCGTACTGGGGACGGCCCGGCCGTGGCAGCAAAGACGGTTACCTTCGGTATCCGTCCAGAAGACCTCACCGTCTGCGACGCCACCGAGAGGTGGTTCAGCGGCGAATTGGCGGTGGTCGAACGGCTTGGCAGCCAGACCTTCGGTTATCTCGATGCCGGAACCGAGAAACTTGTCACCATCGAATTCCCAAGGTCAGCTGAAATCCGGGTCGGCGAGCGGCTGTCGGTAAAGGGTGATATTGCCAACGCTCACCTCTTCGACACCGATAGTGGCCAGCGGATCAATTGAAATACGCTATGTTGCCGACCGCACTTTCTGGTCCGTATCATCGCCCTCAAGCGGTAAGGTTGTCGCCGGCCGGTCCATGTTGCTATGATGTTTCGGACCAGCCGATTGGCTATTGGAGGTTGCCATGACACCCGCAAGCAGCAAGACCGACAGCGAAGCTTACGAGCTGGCTAGCACGACAGCCGATGCACAGCGCGCCAAGCTTCCCGACTGGCAGCGCAATCAAATCAGCGATGCTGATATGCAAACTGGAGAAACATGGTTTGTCTGGGGTTTTTACGGCGCGATGACCGATGACATCGAGCGGCGGAAGCGGCTTCTGGCTGCTTACGTGAACACCAAGTTTGTCGACAGGAAAAATAGCCAGCAGGTCTTCGACGAAATCTCCAAAGCAACGCAAGAAGGAAACCGTCTGTTCGATGCGATAGCGGCAGCGGGCGGTCAGGCGTACCGGGAAGGCGGTGATGGCCATCTGGCGAACATCGCGACAATCTTTCTGAACGTGAGCAGGAACCACTAGCCACGCGCTGCAGACGAGACCCGCCATATGGTGCTTCTGCAAAAATCGGGAGGAAAAAGACGTAACGTTTGCGCCTCTTCTCCTCCCAGCTAGGCTGACCGTTAAATCGGGGTGCAATCGAGGTCGAAAGGTCGGTCAGTCCGCCGAGAATACACCCGTTGCGGGTCGCCGTATGTGTAGCCCTAAGGCTATCCACCGAAAGGCGTATTTCCGCCTCCTGGACGGCCTTCTCAGAGGAAAAAGGGAGGAGAGAGACAAACGCATGGCGGGGGGATGCTGTGCGTTCGTAGATCTCTATCTCCTCCCAGTCCGGCCGATCAGTGGCCCGACTTGCGAGTCCTCCCGATCGACCGGAGGAATAATACAATGCTGCATTGAGAACGTATGTGTGACAAAGCAACTCCCTATCTCAAGTTGCATTAATCCTAATGCTGCAACTTGCCGGACGGTCGCCATAAGCCGTTTGGACGAAAGTGATACTGCGCGCGCACAAAAAATCTCCGACACTTGCAAAAATATAGTGGTTATCCGCCTCCCCTACCCACTATGGGTTGATTTCGGACGGCCGAATCAGGTCAAATCCTGAAATGACGCGACAACTGCGGCTGGAAGGATTGAAGAAATGACCATGAGCTTCGAGGAGTTTCAAGGTTCGCGTGACTATAGTGACGATCTCCATGCGAAAGGTTTGTGTGAAGGCGAGGGCTTTGTCTACGCCGATGGACTTTGTTGCATCGAGAAGAGTGGTGCGGTGTACTTGCTGCACAGCGATGGCCGGACACTGGTGAATACGGATCTCGAGGAACTTGAGCGGGAGCTGTATCAGCGATTTTATCTGGCTGCAGCGGCTTAGCCACGCTTTCGCAGCATGTTAACGATTCATCCATTGGCGGCGATCACCTGCCGCCTCATTGGCTTGTAACAGCATCCTTCGATGTCGTCCTGTAGCGCTGCCGTCTCCAGAATACTTCATGGTCTTTTTGCCAGATTGCTTCCGGCGTGTTAGGCACGTTGCCAATCGTTCGGATAAGCAGGCAGCCATGAACCGGAAAATCGAAACATTTGCTTTTCTTTCCTCCGGTACGCCGGATTCCGATGAGGCGCTACACGATCTCACAAAGATTTATGGGCAGGCCGAGGCCAAGGATGCCGATGTCATCATTGCACTTGGCGGCGATGGCTTCATGCTGCAGACACTGCAGAACTACATGAACCAGGGCAAAATGATCTATGGGATGAACCGTGGGTCGGTCGGCTTCCTGATGAACGAGTTCAGCGACACCGCGTTGAAGGAACGAGTAGAAGCCGCGCAGTCGGAGACAATCCGGCCATTGAAGATGGTAACGGAGTCCGCCGAAGACGGTACGTTCACGGCATTTGCGTTGAATGAAGTCTCATTGTTGCGACAGTCATACCAGGCTGCCAAGATCAGGATCAGCGTTGATGACAAGGTGCGGCTGGAAGAACTGATCTGCGACGGCGTCATGGTCGCAACGCCTGCCGGCTCGACCGCATATAATCTTTCAGCGCAAGGACCGATCCTGCCACTCGATGCACGGCTCCTTGCCCTCACCCCGGTTTCCGCTTTTCGTCCAAGGCGCTGGCGCGGTGCATTGCTGCCGAACAAAGTGACAGTGCGGTTCGATATCCTCGAGCCCGAGAAACGACCGGTAAATGCCGTCGCCGATCATATGGAAGTAAAATCCGTTCTATCGGTCACAGTTGAAGAAGCATCTCAACTCAGGGCGACCATTCTGTTTGACAAGAACCATTCCTGGAACGAACGAATTCTCAAGGAACAGTTCCTTTATTGACAACATCAGAATAAAATGATGCACAATTGTAACGAACTCTTAAATCTGAGCTGATCCAAGAGTTGACTTTTGCTGGCATGCGCCGTAACGCCATTGTCAGCAAACGCTGTGCAAATCGAGAGTGCCTGATGCTTTGATGCAGATGACGCCCTAGCCGACAACAGGCATGCGCAGCACCGACTGCAGATAGAAAGTTAAATCTCCATTGACCACCTTTGCTGACCTGGGCCTTTCGCCGAAAGTGCTCGATGCTGTAGAAGCAGCAGGATATACAATACCAACACCGATCCAGCTTGGCGCGATCCCGCATGCGCTGCAGCGCAAGGACGTTCTTGGCATCGCCCAGACCGGAACCGGCAAGACCGCCTCTTTCGTTCTACCGATGCTGACGCTGCTTGAACAGGGCCGCGCACGCGCTCGCATGCCACGCACACTCATCCTTGAACCGACGCGCGAACTCGCAGCGCAGGTTGAAGAAAACTTCGTCAAGTATGGCAAGAACCATCGCCTTAACGTTGCGCTCCTGATCGGCGGTGTTTCCTTCGACGACCAGTTGCGCAAGCTTGAACGCGGCGCTGATGTGTTGATCGCAACGCCCGGACGGCTGCTCGATCATTTCGAACGCGGCAAGCTGCTTTTGAGCGCCGTCGACATTCTCGTCATCGACGAAGCCGACCGCATGCTCGACATGGGTTTCATTCCCGATATTGAACGCATCTGCAAGTTGATCCCCTTTACGCGCCAGACGCTGTTTTTCTCGGCGACCATGCCGCCGGAAATCACCAAACTGACGGAACAATTCCTGCACTCTCCTGTTCGCATCGAAGTTGCCAAGGCAGCGACGACGGCGAAAACCGTAGAGCAGCAACTGGTCAAGTCAGGCAAGAAGGATTGGGAGAAGCGCGCTGTGCTGCGCGATCTCATCCGCGCCGAAGCCGACGGACTGAAGAACGCAATCATCTTCTGTAATCGCAAGAAGGATGTGTCCGAGCTTTTCCGCTCGCTGGTGAAGCACGAATTTGATGCCGGCGCCTTGCATGGCGATATGGATCAGCGTGCGCGTACGACAATGCTGGCGAACTTCAAGGACAACAAGTTGAAGATTCTCGTTGCGTCCGACGTCGCCGCGCGCGGGCTGGACATTCCAGATGTCAGCCACGTGTTTAACTTCGACGTGCCGATCCATTCCGAAGATTACGTCCATCGTATTGGCCGTACCGGCCGCGCGGGACGCTCCGGCAAGGCTTTTACGCTGGTGACGCAGTCAGACGTGAAATACCTCGCTTCGATCGAAAAGCTGATCGGCGAGGATATTAACTGGTACGACGGTGATCTGTCGACTCTGCCTGTTTCGACTGAGCCGGATGAAGCGCCGCGCCGTGGCCGCAATAGTCGCGACAAGAGCGCGCCAAAGCGCCGGCAACGCAATGAGGGCCGTGAACGCGAACGCCCCCAATCCGAAATCGACATCATCGCGGCGGCAGAAAAGGCCAAAGAGGTTGATGCGCAGCCCATGATCGATGATCAACCGATCATTCGTACCGCTGAGAAGCCGCAAAAAGCCGCGATCAAAGCGGAAAACGAGCAGCGTCGTGCCCGCGTTCCGCATACCGAGCCGCGCCGTGATCACCGACGCGACCGCGATGACATGGGTTCGGCACCGATTGGCTTCGGCGATGAAATCCCGGCATTCATGCTGATTGACACCAAGGTCTGAATTTTTATTGCAAGGCGCGAGCGTTATTTGGCGACACGCAGTGACGCTTCGTACGCCCGTTTTGCCCATTCGGTCATGATGTCGGGGTCATCGAAAGCCTCTGCCGGGACAGACCAATAGGGCATACCGACGGGCTTTTTGCCCTCGCGCGCATAGGTCCATTGTCGGCAGTTGGCTGCTTCAAATTCAGGCGCTGAGACCTTATCTGCTTTCAAGAGAATTTCGTCACTGACTTCGAGCGCGATAATCGTGCCCTCGAAATAGATGCCCTTGCCGCCAAACATGCGTTTGATCGTGACCGGCCCTAGTCCTGAAAACAAATCCTGAATTGCGTCATTGTCCATGACGAAAAGGTCAGGAAGCGGCTGATGCCAGCGCTTCCGGCTTGACCGGCGTCAATTCCACAGACTCTCCACAACCACAGGCTGAAGTCTGATTGGGATTGTTGAAGACGAAGCCCGTGCGCAGCTTCGTCACTTCAAAATCCATCTGCGTGCCCAGGAGGTAGAGCACAGCTTCCGGCGCGACAAAAACCTTCGAGCCGTCTTTTTCGACCACATCATCACCGGCTTTTGCTTCGGTAACGAGATCGATCATATATTCCATGCCTGCGCAGCCGCCCTTCTTGATGCCGACGCGAATGCCGAGCGCATTTTCGCGCGTCGCCACGATCTCGCTCACGCGCTGTGCGGCGGCGTCGGTCAACGTCATGACAGAAAAACGACCCATTTCTCATCTCTCTTGTTCGAGATCGGTGGAACGATCACTCGAATAACATAGTTAGTGTTACACAACCGTCACTGCAAGTGTTCAAACTGTGATCGACTGATAAACATGACTGGCAGAGGGCTGAAAGCATGAATTATCGCCATCTCGTTGTTTGCAGCGCAGCAGTGTTATCGCTGCATATCGTACCAGGGTTCGCGCAGGAAGCGAAACAGCCTGAAGCGACCACACCTGCACCTGCCGAAACGCCGGTACCGAAGGAACAGGCGGCAACCGCAACGCAGACGCCCCCGGAATATCTTGATGACCGGAGCAATCCCGAGGCCCTGATCAAGTCGTACTACAATGCCATCAACCGGCAAGAATATGCTCGCGCATACAGCTATTATGCTTCGGACAGCCCGCCACAACCATTCCCGCAATTTCAGGCGGGGTATGAAACCACCGCAACGGTCAGCGTGCTGTTCGGCAAGGCTGTCGGCGAAGGCGCAGCGGGTTCCGCCTATTGGAGCCAGCCGATGGCGATTAAATCCGAGGGCAAGGATGGCAGCGTGACGGTGTTCAACGGCTGTTATCGTCTAAGATTGGCAAACCCGGCGATCCAGGGCGTTCCCTACGTCCCGCTCTCTATATTGGACGGAACACTGCAGAAATCAGATCAACCATTCGAACAGAGTGTGCCGGAAGGCTGCGAGGCGCCTTAGAACAAAAGCTGCTTGAGGATCGCAGAAAAATGCCGTTTGCAGATCGTCAGGGCGCGAATATCAACCCACCCTAATACCAGCCCACCGCGACTTGCGCCTCTTCCGACATGCGATCAGGCGTCCAGGGTGGATCGAATGTCATGGTGACATCGACAAAGCTCACGCCTTCTACGGCGCTGACTGCATCCTGCACCCAGCCAGGCATTTCGCCGGCAACCGGGCAGCCAGGTGCCGTCAGTGTCATTTCGATCTTGACCGAGCGGTCGTCCTCGATATCGATCTTGTAGACCAGACCGAGCTCGTAGATATCGGCGGGAATTTCCGGGTCATATACGGTTTTCAAGGCACCGATGACATCATCGGTCATCCGCGCGAGCTCATCTGCCGGAATAGCCGACACAGGCGCGGTCTCGACCTCGGCCTTTGCAGAACCGGGTTCAACGACTGGTGTCTCAGCTTTTTCCAGTGTCTCGACTTTGTCAGTCATGGTCATCACCCAAAGAATTTCCGCGCCTTTTCCAGCGCATCGGCGAGAACATCGATCTCGTCTCTTGTATTATACATCGCAAACGATGCACGGCATGTGGATGTTACGCCGAAACGTTTCAATAGCGGCTGTGCGCAATGGGTACCCGCCCGCACGGCAACGCCTGCACGGTCGATCACCATTGATACGTCATGGGCATGGATGCCCTGCAGTTCGAAGGAAATAATCGCACCCTTGCCCTTTGCATCGCCAAAGATACGCAGCGAATTGATTTCGCGCAGACGTTGGTGCGCATAATCGCGCAAATCTTCTTCGTGGGCGAGAATAGCTGCGCGGCCGATCTTCTCGACATATTCGATCGCTGCGCCAAGCCCGATAGCCTGGGCGATCGGCGGGGTGCCAGCTTCAAACCGGTGTGGCGGGTGGTTGTAAGTGACGATATCCTCCGTCACCTCCTCGATCATTTCGCCGCCACCCTGGAATGGCCGCATCGCTTCGAGCATTTCCTTGCGCCCATAAAGTACGCCTATGCCCGACGGTCCGTAGATCTTGTGGCCGGTGAAAATATACCAGTCGCAACCGAGATCCTGCACATCGACCGGCAGATGGACCGCACCCTGGCTGCCATCGACCAGCACCGGAATACCGCGAGCATGGGCAATGCGGACGATCTCCTTGATCGGCGTCACTGTACCGAGCACGTTTGACATATGGGTGATCGCGACAAGCTTGGTGCGGTCGGTCAGCCGCTTTTCAAATTCCTCGATGTGGAATGCACCCTGTTCATCGACGGGCACCCAGACGAGCTTGGCCCCCTGGCGCTCACGAATGAAATGCCAAGGCACGATGTTCGAGTGGTGCTCCATGATGGAAAGCACGATCTCGTCACTTGTTCCGATATTCGGCATACCGTAGCCATAGGCGACAGTATTGATCGACTCCGTCGCGGATTTGGTGAAAACGATTTCATCAACCGACGCCGCATTCAGAAACCGGCGGACGCTTTCCCGTGCCTTTTCATAGGCATCGGTCGCAGCGTTCGACAGGAAATGTAGCCCGCGATGCACATTGGCGTATTCGTTGGAATAGGTTTGCGTGATCATATCGATCACAGCCCGCGGTTTCTGGGCCGAAGCGCCATTATCGAGATACACCAGCGGCTTGCCATAGACTTCGCGCGACAGGATCGGGAAATCCTGGCGAATTGCCTCTACGTCATAGCCGCTTTGAATGATCCTTGTATCCATGATAGCCGCGCTTTCCATATAGGTTCAGTCGATCAGACGTGTACCGCAAGCCATTTGTCGAGAATGTCTTCAAGCGCCTCGACAAGGGGTTCGTTTTCCAGCTCTTCGACGATTTCGGCAACGAATGCCTTGATCAGAAGACCTCGCGCTTCATTTTCCGGGATGCCGCGTGCACGCAGGTAGAAAAGATGATTGCCATCGATCTCTGTAACCGTTGCGCCATGGCCGCAGGCCACGTCATCCGCAAAAATCTCCAGCTCCGGCTTGGCATCGAATTCGCCGTCGTCCGAGAGAAGCAACGTGTTGCATGCCATGCGCGCGTCGGTCTTCTGGGCGATCTTGTTGACCTTGATCTGACCCTGGAACACGCCGCGCGCGCGATCAGTGACGACATTTCGGATGATCTGCACCGATGTTGTGTTTTCGACCAGATGACCGAGTGTCATGGTGACGTCCGTGTGGCTGTCGCCGCCGAGCAAATTGACGCCGCGGAGCTGGAAGTCGGAACCTTCACCCTTCACCAGCACATGCACCTCCTGACGGACGAGCTTGCCGCCGGCATTGACAACATAAACCGTCAATTTGGCATTGGAGCCAATCGTGGCGATGAACTGCGCCAGCTGCGTTGCCTCGACGCCCTGCTCGCGCAGGATGATCCAGGTGATTTCCGCATCATCAGCGACGGTTACATTGCTGACGCTGGTTGAAAAGCCTTCGCCCTCGCCGCCGGTTTGGCGCTCGATGATTGTTGCCTTGACACCCTTGCCGAACTTGACCGGAAAACGCACATGCCCCTGGCCGCGAAGCTGGGCGTTCTGCAATTCAAGCGGCGTTTCCAGTTCTACACCATCGGCAAAGGCAATCGCCCAGCCATCGGTGACATAGGCCGCATTGATCTGGCCGATCGCGTCGTCGCCGTCACGAATGGCAAGCTCGCGGATCACCGAACCATCGGACAGTTTATCACCGAACCTGGTGAATTCGACACCTTCGAGACGCGGAGAGGTCAGCGCGACGCCGTTGGAGACTGTCGCCACCGCCGATCCTGCGATAATCGCTGGCAGGGCGTTGGTTCCAGCTGTCCCGTCATAGGCGGGAACGTTGCGTAGCAGTGTTCGCAGATCAGTATAGTGCCAAGCCTCGACGCGACGCGACGGAAGGCCTTGCGTCTTCAACGCTTCAATCGCGTTGTCGCGGGCGCTGGCGATCTCGCCGTCGCCCGGCAGTTCGCCCATCCGGTCGACGAAAGCGTCGACCAGTGCCGATTCAGCAGGTGTGGGTTGGCGTCCTGTATGAACATTCATGACGTTATTCCTCAGGCTGCCTCACCGATAATATTGGCATAGCCATTCTCTTCCAGCTCGAGTGCAAGATTCTTGTCGCCCGACTTGATCACCTGCCCCTTGTAGAGAACATGGACAGTGTCCGGCACGATATAGTCGAGCAAACGCTGGTAGTGGGTGATGACGACCACTGCGCGATCGGGCGACCGCAATGCATTGACGCCATCGGCAACGATCTTGAGCGCGTCGATGTCGAGACCGGAATCGGTCTCGTCGAGAACGCAGAGCTTCGGCTCGAGCAGCTTCATCTGCAGGATTTCCGCACGTTTTTTCTCGCCGCCGGAGAAACCGACATTGAGCGGACGTTTGAGCATGGCGATGTCCATGTCGAGCGACGCAGCTGCTGTCTTTACGCGCCCGATGAATTCGGGAATTTTCAGCGGCTCTTCACCGCGTGCCTTGCGCTGCGAATTCATAGCTACCTTCAGGAATTCCATCGTCGCAACACCCGGTATCTCCATCGGATATTGGAACGCCAGGAAAATGCCCTTGGCTGCACGCTCGGACGGGTCGAGCTCCAGAATGGATTCGCCGTTGTAGAGGATATCGCCCTCGGTGACTTCGTAGTCAGCACGACCCGCGAGAATATAGGACAGAGTCGATTTCCCGGAACCGTTCGGCCCCATGATCGCAGCGACTTCACCAGCCTTGACGGTGAGATTCAGGCCGCGAATGATCTCGGTGTCCGTGTCTGCGATCTTCGCATGAAGGTTTCTGATTTCCAGCATATTACTACCTTTTGGATTCCGGGGATCAGCCTTGGCGATCCCTAACTTTCAATCTTGGTTCTGTCGGCCAATGACACGTGCCGTGCCGACTATGATGAGCTCTCGCCGCTGAGGGTCTTGAGGCGCTCGACCACAGATGCGAGTTCCTTGCGCGCTCTAATCAGTTCCGGCTCAAGAACGCTCTCGGTCGCGGTAGACGAACGCGCAATCGTATCAGTCAACTCGTCGATCACTTCGCCCAATTCTTCATAACGTCGGCGAAGCCTGTCGAGTGCGTCAGTAGTAATTGGTGCCATTATCCGACGCTCCCCTCGAGGCTGATGCCGATTAGCTTCTGCGCTTCAACGGCAAATTCCATCGGCAGTTCCTGGATGACTTCCTTGACGAAGCCATTGACGATGAGTGCAATCGCCTCTTCTTCCGGAATGCCGCGCTGCATTACATAAAACAGCGCATCTTCCGAGATCTTCGAGGTGGTCGCCTCGTGTTCGAATTGCGCGGTCGCATTTTTGGCTTCGATGTACGGCACCGTATGCGCGCCGCAATCATTACCAATCAGCAGCGAGTCGCACTGGGTGAAGTTGCGGGCGTTCTCGGCCTTGCGATGGGCTGAAACCTGACCGCGATAGGTGTTGTTCGACTTGCCCGCTGAAATACCCTTGGAGATGATGCGGCTCGATGTGTTCTTGCCGAGATGCAGCATCTTGGTACCGCTGTCGATCTGCTGGTGACCATTGGAAACGGCAATCGAGTAGAACTCGCCGCGTGAATTGTCGCCGCGCAGAATGACAGATGGGTATTTCCAGGTGATCGCGGAACCGGTCTCGACCTGCGTCCACGAGATCTTGGAATTGACGCCGCGGCAATCGCCACGCTTGGTGACGAAGTTGTAAATACCGCCCTTGCCTTCCGCATCGCCGGGGAACCAGTTCTGCACGGTGGAATATTTGATCTCTGCATCGTCAAGTGCAATAAGCTCGACAACAGCCGCATGCAGCTGGTTTTCGTCGCGCTGCGGTGCCGTGCAGCCCTCAAGGTAGGACACATACGCACCTTCTTCCGCGATGATCAGCGTCCGCTCGAACTGGCCAGTATCCCGCTCGTTGATGCGGAAATAGGTGGAAAGCTCCATCGGGCAGCGCACGCCCTTCGGCACATAGACAAACGAACCGTCAGTGAAGACAGCCGAATTCAGCGTCGCGTAGAAATTATCCGAAACCGGAACAACCGTTGCGAGATACTTCTTCACCAGATCCGGATGCTCGCGGATCGCTTCGGAGATCGAGCAGAAGATGACACCGGCTTTTGCCAGTTCGGCCTTGAATGTCGTGACCACCGAGACGCTGTCGAACACAGCATCGACCGCGACGCGGCCGGACTTGTAAACGTTGTCGCTGGCTTCCTCGTCTTCGTCGCTGGGGCTCGCCTCGCCAACCTTGCGCACACCCGCGAGGATTTCCTGCTCTTTCAGCGGAATTCCGAGCTTCTCATAGGTGCGCAGCAGTTCCGGATCGACATCGGCAAGCGACGTCGGGCCGGTCTGGTTCTTCGGACCGGCGTAATAAACCATATCCTGGAAGTCGATCTTCGGATAATTCACGCGCGCCCAAGTGGGCTCTTCCATCGTCAGCCAGCGTTCATAAGCCTTCAGACGCCATTCAAGCATCCAATCCGGCTCATTCTTCTTGGCAGAGATAAAGCGAATGATATCTGCATTAAGGCCCTTCGGCGCCTTATCCATTTCGATAAGGGTTTCAAAGCCGTATTTGTACTGGTCCACGTCAAGCGTACGGACCCGGTCAATGGTTTCCTGCACTGCAGGCATTGGCGTTCTCCATCCACGCGGGGTTCAAGGTCCCGCAGTTGCAAACGTCAAGGCAGTATGTCGTCTTGAATATCTGCCTCTATGTAGTGCGCAATCGCACGATTTAACACCGGTATTCACCGGATTTTTTTCAATTAACGGCGATAATCTGCCGATAATCGAATTTCTTTACGCGGCATCGGCCGCGGCTGGTTTCGAGCGGTCGCGTCGCGCGACCATAATCTTCAGCGCTTCCAGAAAAAGCGCGATCTCTTCGTCACTGGTATCCGGCGCCGTCGAGACCCGCAGACCGCCTGTTCCATCGCCATATCCCATCGCCGCAAGCACGTGACTTGGCCCGACTTTTCCGGATGAACAGGCGGACCCGGCGGATAGCGCGATTCCTGCGAGATCGAAAGCGATCTGTACGGTTTCCGCTTTCATATCAGCCAGCGAAAACATGGTGGTGTTCGGCAGGCGGTCAACAGCCTCACCATAGATAAAGGCGTCAGGCGCGATCGTCCGGACGCTCTGTTCGATCATTTCGCGTTTTTGTGTTGGCCAGCCACCAGAATCCAGGCGTTCCTTGGCCACGCGTGCTGCTGCACCGAATCCGGCAATAAGTGGCAATGCCTCCGTACCGCCGCGATGGCCCTTTTCCTGTCCACCGCCGCGGATAATGGGCTTCGGCATTGCCAGATCAGACACTGCCACAATCGCGCCAACGCCTTTTGGACCACCGATCTTGTGCGACGACAGGATGAGATAATCCGCAGAACTTGTTGTAATATCGAGCGGAATTCGTCCTGCAGCCTGCACCGCGTCAACAACGAACAGCCCGCCGAATTCCTTCACCAGCGCTCCAATCGTTTCGATCGGCTGCAAGACGCCAGTTTCGTTGTTGGCCGCCTGTACGGCAACAAGCGGCAGCCCTTGGCTGCGATCATGGGCAACAAGAAGCGCACGCAGTTGCTCCAGATCAGCCAGGCCGCTGTGGTCAACACCAATTACGTCAACCTGATCTGCCGGAAACTGTCCGCCGGCTAGGATGCAAGGATGCTCGCTCGCGCCGACATAAAGCCGCGACAGGCGCATCGCCGCTCGCCCCATCGTATAATGTGGCGTGAGGAGGGTTGAAGCTGCCTCGGTCGCACCCGATGTAAAGACCACATGATCAGGCTTGGAGTTGACCAGCGCGGCGACATCGCGGCGCGCAGCTTCAAGAATTGCCTTGGTCGCACGGCCTTCCAGATGAACGGATGACGGATTGCCGGTCTGCATCAGCGCATTGACCACAGCATCGCGTGCCGCCGGGATAAGCGGTGCACTTGCATTGTAGTCTAGATAGGCGCGATTGCGGGCCATGCTTCTCCTGATTCCTGTTCTTTTGGCAAAAAGCGCAATTTTCTTGAAATTCGGCCTCGTACCAGCCTATTAAGCCGGTTCGAGATAAGTTCTACACCAGTTTTGAACGGTTCTAAACTGGTTTTATGGTCGCTGTTGATTGCCGTCAAGCCCGGCTGGTCAAGAAGCGCCCAATTGGCGAAGACTGGAGTATATATGCCTGAAGTAATTTTCAATGGACCAGCGGGACGTCTTGAGGGCCGATATCAGCCTTCGACGGAAAAAAATGCCCCGATCGCGATTGTCCTGCATCCGCATCCGCAGTTTGGCGGGACCATGAACAACAAGATCGTCTACGATCTGTTTTACATGTTCCAGCAGCGCGGGTTCACGACGTTGCGTTTCAACTTCCGTGGCATCGGCCGCAGTCAGGGTGAGTTTGACCATGGTTCGGGCGAATTGTCGGACGCCGCCGGCGCACTTGATTGGGTGCAGTCGCTGCATCCGGATTCCAAGACCTGCTGGGTCGCCGGTTATTCCTTCGGCGCCTGGATCGGCATGCAACTCTTGATGCGCCGCCCGGAAATCGAAGGATTTATCTCGGTCGCGCCGCAGCCAAACACCTATGATTTCTCGTTCCTGGCGCCTTGCCCTTCTTCCGGGCTGATCCTTCATGGCGATCAGGACAAGGTTGCACCGCCCAAGGATGTCCAGGGCCTGGTTGATAAGTTGAAGACACAGAAGGGTATCACCATCACGCAGAAGACGATGGTCGGTGCCAACCACTTCTTCTCGGGCATGACCGATGAGGTCATCGTAGAATGCTCCGATTATCTCGATCGCCGTCTGAATGGCGAATTGGTCGAGGCCAAGCCGAAGCGCCTGCGCTAGGCAGGTTTAACGAGCACGCCCCCGGACACGGGGGCGCTGCAACCGGTTGTCGTTGGCCAGGTCAACGGCAGCCCGTCCAGCGACCGCACGGCGAGATAGGCCCAGGCTTCGGCTTCCATCGAATCGCCGTTGAATCCCAGATCCTCAGCAACGATAACCTTTGCCCCGGCAATTGCTGCGCCTTGCGTGAGATCGGTCATGATCGTCGCATTCTTGCGGCCGCCACCACAAATCACCCAGAGCGATGGTGTTTCTGGCGAATAGGCGCTGGCCTTGAGGATTGCTTCGGCCGTCACTTTGGCCAAGGTCCGCGCCCCGTCTGAAAGTTCCATATCGCCCAAGTCGGCGAGCGTGAAATCATTGCGATCAAGTGATTTCGGAGGAGCGAGATCGAAAAACGGTTTCGCCAGATAGCGTGTGACCGCATGGCCTACCACCAGCCCTTCGCTGGCAATAGAACCGCCCGCATCGTAAGCGATGCCGGCCTTTTCGGAGACCCACTGGTCGATCAGCGTGTTACCCGGTCCTGTATCGAAGGCAACCGGGTCAGAATTGCCGGAAGTAATGGTCACGTTAGATATGCCGCCGATGTTGACGAAGACGACAGGCTTCCCTTGGCTCAGTTCGGGCGGCACCCGCGCTGCCAGCGCCTGATGATAGGCAGGCACCAATGGTGCGCCCTGCCCGCCATGCACCATGTCATTGGCCCGCATGTCATAAACGACCGGGATCCCTGTCCGGTCAGCCAGCATTTTCCCATCGCCGAGCTGTACTGTCAGCGCCTGAAGCGGTCTGTGGAGGACTGTCTGACCATGAAAACCGATCAGGTCGACATCGGCTTTACTCAGGCCATGGCTCGAAAGAAAAACCGAGACCGCATCGCCGTGACGTTTTGTCAGCTCCGCTTCCATCACGCCAAGTTCACCTGGTCTCTCGTTTCTCGACGCGATGGATTTCGCATCGTTGAGACTGGCTTCGATCCGGCGCTGAAACGCCCGCTCATAAGGCATGAAGTCTGATGGACCGCGCCGCACTTCGCTTCTACCATCCGTTTCGAGGAGCGCGATGTCGATTCCGTCCATGGACGTTCCGCTCATCAGGCCGATCGCGCGTCGTATCGCTGCCAAGACACTGCCTTTCTTGTGATTCGATAGAGAATGATGTTAAACGGCTGCGTCCTCCAAGGCACATCTTTTGTGCCAGTTGATTCAATCAGGAAAATCCGAAATGTCTGCCTTCAAATCCGAATTTCTGCACACGCTTTCAACGCGCGGCTTCATCCATCAGACCTCCGACGATGCCGGTCTGGATGCACTCTTCGCCAAGGAAACCGTGTCGGCATATATCGGCTTTGACCCCACAGCCTCCAGCCTACATGCTGGCAGCCTGCTGCAGATCATGATGCTGCACTGGATGCAGAAGACCGGTCATCGCGCGGTGGCACTGATGGGCGGTGGTACTGGTATGGTCGGCGACCCATCCTTCAAGGATGAGGCGCGCAAGCTGATGACGCCAGAGATCATCCAAAGCAATATCGATAGCCTCAAGAAGGTCTTCGCCAACTATTTATCCTTCGGCGAAGATCAGAAAGACGCGCTGATGGTCAATAATGCTGAATGGTTGTTGCCGCTCAACTACCTCGAGTTTCTGCGCGATGTCGGCCAGCATTTTTCCGTCAACCGCATGTTGTCCTTCGATTCGGTGAAGCAGCGGCTCGACCGCGAGCAGTCGCTTTCCTTTCTTGAATTCAACTACATGATCCTGCAGGCCTATGATTTCGTCGAACTGAACAAGCGCTATGGCTTGCGCCTGCAGATGGGCGGCTCCGATCAGTGGGGGAATATCGTCAACGGTATCGATCTCGGTCATCGTCTTGGCACGCCGCAGCTCTACGCCCTCACCTCGCCGCTTCTGACCACTTCGTCAGGCGCGAAGATGGGCAAGTCGATGAATGGTGCGATCTGGCTCAATGCCGATCTGCTGAGCCCCTACGATTTCTGGCAATATTGGCGCAACACCGAAGATGCCGATGTCGAGCGGTTCCTGAAACTCTACACGACGTTGCCGTTGGATGAGATCAGTCGTCTGGCCTCGCTGGGCGGCGCGGAGATCAACGAGACCAAGAAGATCCTTGCCACCGAAATCACTGCATTGCTTCATGGCCGTCAGGCCGCGGAGGAAGCTGCGGAAACGGCCCGCAAGACTTTCGAGGAAGGCGCTTTGGCAACCAATTTGCCGACCGTCGAAATTGCAGGCAGCGACCTCGAAGCTGGAATTGGCATCCTGACACTTCTCGTCAAAGCTGGTCTTGCCGGATCGAACGGTGAAGCCCGCCGCCACATCCAGGGCGGTGCTGTGCGGGTGAACGATGCCAGCGTTTCCGATGAGAAGTCCCAAGTTGGGACGTCTGAAGTAACGGCCGAGGGCGTGATCAAACTCTCCCTCGGCAAGAAGAAGCATATTCTGGTGCGGCCGGTCTAAAAATAGCTGGCATTACTGCCATGCGTGGTTCGACGGGGCTCACCATGAGGGAGATTAGTGGACTGCAAAATGGTTAGCAACGTTGGAGATAATGTCTCCCTGCAATCATCAACCTTCCTCATGGTGAGCCCCGTCGAACCACGCACAGCGGCATTGCTACCCGGCAAAGCCTCAAGCCTGTAGAAGATGGCCCCTACTGAAACTCGAAGATAGAACGGAAAATACCCGGCGCGATCACCGAAATCGGATTGACGATAATCTGCGGCTGTTTCAATGGCCCGATCAGCTTGTAGGTGATGCCGATCAACCCGCCATCGCGGCCATTGCCAAGGAAAAGGCCAAGGATCGGGACATCGCCGAAGATGCGGTTGATCCCGTAGGCGGGCATGAATGTGCCTGTCAGCGACATGTTGCCCTGCGGATCGCTGAGCACGCCCTGGAACGTCGTGCCGATCGTCGAACCGCGGATAACGCCATTGGCAAGGTTGATGTAATTCGCCCCCTTCTCGATTTGCGAGAAACCGCGGTCGAATGTCACTTTCGATACGTCGATATTCTTCTTCACCGCATCGTTGAGGCTCGTACCATTGGGTGCTGTCGATACCAGTTTGGCCAGACGCGGTTCGTTGACCAGTGTGAAATCGCGCGCGTCGATCTGCCCCCGCAAAGGACCGTCACCCTTGGAATCGAGCGCAACATTGATGCTGCCTCCGGACATCTTGTCGTAAAAACCGAAGAAGCGCAGTACCGCACCGGCATCCTTCGACTGCAGGCTGATCGAACGCGCACCACTTTCTGAACTATCGGCTGCCACCACCTTCTGTCCGGTTCTGGTTACGGCGTTGAAGGCGAGGCCCGAAACATTTGAACCCACCCCCTCATAGGACAGAGACACATTGCCAAAGTTCTCGGAGTAAAAACCGGTAACGTTATCGATGTCGGCGTTGACCAGCACGCGCTGCTTGCTGTTGCTGTCGTTGCCTCCGTTCTTTTTCTTGTCTGTTATCTGATTGAGCAAAGGGCGGGCATCGAATGAACTGCCCTTCACACCGACCCTGTATCCATATTTGGTGCGGTCGACCTTTACCGCGATATCGTCACCGCGATTTAACCTGACGGTACCAAAATCAGCCGAGGTCATATCCCCATCCACGACATTCACATCGCCTTGCAAGCGGAATGTGTCGCCGGAAACGTCAAGGTTGCGGATACTGGCGTTGTCCCCATCTTGCTGGAGCGAGAATTTTGCGGTCGCTTTTACGCCCGCTCCCTTGGTCCAACCCAGCTGTGTAAGTTTGATTTCGGCCTTCGTCAGATCGGCGGTAGCGACCCGCGACCCGTCGGCGGCCTTGTCGATTTCCACGGAAATCGGGCCAGAAAGCAAAGGATCGAGCGCCGGGAATAGAGCGTTCCGGGTCTTGTCATCGAGTTGCAAAGTTACACTCTGTTCGCGCTTCGCTGTGTTTTTCCCCAAGGGTTCAAACATCGTCACTTCAGCGGGAATGCCATTCACCTGCGCGGTGGCCTCGATGAGGGCTTCATCCTGATTGACGGAGAGCGTTCCGTCAGCATCGGTTATCGTCTGCCCGTCGATCTTCTTTGCGATCGAAACATTGGATAATTGCATATCAGCGGACCATGTCAGGCTTCCCGCTGGCGCACGGCGTGTTATCGGGAATGTCACGAGCACGTGCGCCTTCACATCGCCTTTTATGTCCTCCGGAACAAAAGGAAGATTTTTCAATCCATTGATCGGTTTGAAGCCGATGAACTCCGACACGGCGGAAGCATCCCCAACAACATTCAAATCAAGGTCGGAGAGGACAGGGCGTTGCGGGCCCCACGGAATGACAAGCTTTCCATCGACGATCTTCACCTCGCGATTGGCGGGCGTGATTGACGACCCCTTCTCCAGACTGATCATCGTATAGGCGCCTCGAACGCTGATTTTCCCATCGGCGTTCTGAACAGCTGGTAGTTCTCCGACAATATCGAACCGCGAGCCCGTGACATTGAAATCGACCTGAACTTCATTATCCTCGAGAGGTGGCGGCTTGCCTGGTCCGTTGAATCGTCCGGCCGGAAACGTCACTTTGATTGTGCTATCCTTCGCCTCACCGTCGTGCATCTTGTCGATGAGCCAGCGTCGAGCACCCGTAGCGACCCAGATAGGCCATAGCTGCTTGACATCCGCGACCGGCATTTCAGGTATCTGCAAGTCAAGGTTCATCGCAGGTGAACCACCGCCGAAAGTAACGCTGGCGTTGCCGGACAGCGAACTTTCCTTGTTTGCCAGCACTTCTATCTGCGACACATCGAGGTGCTTCAACGCCAAATCATACCGGCCCGCAAGACGGGCATCGAAGGGAAGCGCCGAGATCGGAGAATCGGCAGGAGCTGATTTGGCGTCTTTCGTGGTAAGTTCGAACTGGTAACCCGGATTGGCCGCTGACGCAGGACCCGGCGACAGCGTCTCCCGTCCGATTGATCCTTCGACCATACCCGTGAATCCACCGAAATGAATGTTCGACGGTTTGATCGCAATCTGGTCGACCCCGGATACGTGTTCGAAATTGATCTGGGATTCCACCGCCATATCTTCGACATTGCCGATCGTAACGGGGCCATTGCCGATATTGAGCGCACCCCAGACACGCGCTGGCTCGGAAGCGGTCGCCGCCAGGCCATCCAGCTTCACCTCAGCCAGATTGTCGTAGGTCAGATAGGCGCCATCGGGCTTGATGCCGTCAATGTCGGGTACAGGGGCCGTACCGAATTTGCCTGCGAGCGGAATCTTGCTGACGGCCAGCGAAAAGGCTTCGATCTTCGCTCCGATTGCGGAACGCTTTGCCTGAGCATTGATATCGACTTGCTTTCCGCGCCACTCCACCGTGCCATTGATGGCAACCGGCCCACCGGTTTCCGATAGATCGAGATTGACGATGCGCAAACGTTCCGGCGCTCCCGCAAGCGTGAAATCAAACGTTGTATCTGCAATCGAGATATCGCGCGTCTCACGCTGATCGAGCAGCGATACCGCGCTTTGGAGACCCGAGAAAATCGCCGCCGATGCACTGTCGAGATCGACAAGGCCGCGATCGTCCTTGGGCACCAAAGACATGAAATCGAACGGTACAACCGAGGTGACCTTGATCTGAGCGCCGTCGAGTTCCAGTCGCTCGACACTCACATTGCCGTGCAACAAGGGCATTGTTGCCAGACCAATACGGACAGAGCGTACATTATTGATTTCGATGCCACGCTTGGCATCGGTAATATTGACGTCTCGAGCCTCGAGGGCCACGTGATGACGCTGGTCGAGTGAAATTTGCGCTGACTGGATCGTAGCGTCGGTGTCGGGGCCTAGAACAGTCTTGAGAGCCGTTTGCGCGCGCTGCGTCAGAGCTTCACCACCAATGCCCACGCGCAGAACGACAAAAGCTATACCGGCCAAAACAGCGATCAGAATAAGGAATGAGCATGTGGCACCGGCGGCGAAATGCAGCCGCGATCGCCTTCGAGGCGTCGCTACGGGAACCTCGTCTTGCTCGCAAGCAGAAGGATATTGGTGCAGTTTCGTGAAGTCCCGCTTGGTAAAGCGGACTCTTTTCGGTTTCTCTGTCAAATTCCAAAGCCAATTGAGGAATCAATTGGGAAACCGTAGACGATTCCCGCACCTCTCTATAATTGCGTAAGTAGCGTTCGCGTTCAATCATCAAAGAAAGGCATTCCTATGACTATTTTGGATATCGGCAGCACCCCGCCGGACTTCACCTTGCCTCGTGATGGTGGCGGTACGATCACCCTGTCGGGCCTGCGCGGAAAGCCTGTCATTCTCTATTTCTATCCTAAAGACGACACGAGCGGCTGCACCCAGGAAGCGATCGAATTTTCCGGTCTCAGACCGCAGTTTGAAAAGCTTGGTGCGAAGGTCATCGGAATGTCGCCGGACCCCGTCAAAAAACACGACAAGTTCAAGACAAAACACGATTTGAAGGTTGATCTCGTTGCCGACGAAGACAAGGCAATCATCGAAGCCTACGGTCTTTGGGTTGAGAAGAGCATGTATGGCCGGAAATATATGGGCGTAGAACGGACGACATACCTGATCGATTCGGCTGGCAAGATCGCCAAAATCTGGAACAAGGTAAAAGTTCCGGGACATGCGGCCGAAGTGCTCGAAGCGACCAAGGCTCTTGAAGCATAATTTGCCCGTTTTAGCTGCAATTTGATTGAAATACAGTGCAGTTGTCAGGATTTGTTAACCCTAACAGAGTGTAATCGCTGTATAAATTGAAGCTGCAAATCAACGAGCGTAGCCGCAATGAAGAAGCCTATAAATTCCAGCATCTTCGGCAGCACAAAAGAGCCCCACACGATTATCATCGCGCGGGGCGAAACCATCCGGCATTTCACCATCAAGCCGTGGATGGCACTTCTGGGTGGCACCCTCGCCCTTGGCTTTGCCGGCAGCTATCTCCTCGCGACATCCTATCTGGTCTTCCGCGATGATCTGATAACCGGCAGCGTTGCCCGTCAGGCTCGCCTGCAGCAGGCCTATGAAGACCGGATAGCTGCCCTGCGCATTCAACTCGATCGTGTCACAAGCCGGCAATTGCTTGACCAGAAATTGATGGACGGCAAAGTCAGTGACCTCATTCAACGGCAAAGGGCACTGAGCGAGCGGCATGACAAGCTTGCGCCGGTGCTGCAGCGGGCTGAAAAAGCCGGGGCCGTATTGCCGGGAGACGCTGCCAATGCTCTTTCGATGGAGAGTGACGGTCAGGACGTGGTGAATTCCGATGAAGCACAAGGTTTTTACGGCATCGATCCAATCATTACGGGACCAACGACTTCAACACGCAAGCCGGAGCCTCGCCCCGACAAGGCCAAAACCAGCGTGGACAAGGCCGAGCTTCTGCTCAAATCCGTCGATCATTCCTTAACCGGGATAGAATCCCGGCAGACTCAGCAAATGCAGAAGCTCTCCAACACCGCCTATGAGAGCGCCGACAGGATTATGGACGCCTTGGCTGCGGCCGGCGTGAAACAGGTCCCTGACGATGAGAATGCCGGTACGGGTGGACCATTGCTGCTGGCAAGCACAAGTCCGACGTCCGGTTTCGACACAAAATTTGCCGATCTCGATGAGGCGGTACAGCGGCTCGAGAGCGCCAAGAGCCTCGCAAAATCCGTTCCTATCGCTAATCCGGTTCCCGGTATGCCGGTTTCGAGCCCCTTTGGTTCACGCGCCGACCCGCTTCTGGGAATGATCGCGTTTCATTCCGGCATGGATTTTCGCGCCATATCGGGAAGCTCGGTGCATGCCACCGCCAACGGAACGGTGACCGCCGCCGATTATACTGGCGGCTATGGCAATATGGTCGAGGTCGACCACGGCAACGGACTTACAACGCGTTATGGCCATTTGAGTCTGATTCTGGTAAGCGTCGGCCAGCGCGTGAAACTTGGCGATACGATCGGCAAGGTCGGCAGTACTGGCCGCTCGACGGGCCCGCATCTGCATTATGAAGTTCGCAGAAACGGCAGCCCGGTCAATCCTGTCGGGTATCTGGCGATTGGCCGAAAGCTGGCAGCCGAACTTTAGTCTTGTTCCACCTGGTTGGGCAGATCGCGACCGCCATACAAGATTCTGTCAAAAGTCACAGTGTCAGTGTCGAAATGAAATGCGATCGTCACGCGCCGTTCAAATCCGACAACACGCAGACCGGGCCACAGGTCGTCACGCTTCATTCCTCTTTCCGGAAAGTTTGCGAAGCCTCGGCAATAGATTTCAATCCGCTCCAGATAAGCGATGGCTCGGGCACGGCCAGCGTCCGCGGCGATGTAAAGATAAAGTTCGCGCAGATCAATGTTGGCTTGAGGCGAGAATAGCACCCTATGTGTCACTATCACCCTTCAGCTGTTGCGCGTGCAAACGACGGATTCCATTGAAAACGTCGTCGATGGAAATGGCACTCTCTGGGTTTGCCTGCATTTTTGCGGTCACGGGCACCACTTCCTCACGGAGCCATCGCTCCACAGCGGCATCACGCTCTTGCAATGCGCGCAAACCAGCTCGAATGACCTCGCTGCTCGTGGCATAAGTGCCCGATCTGACAAGCTTGTCTATATAACGGGCTTGCTCGCTAGGCAGACTGAACGTGCGTTTTTCGGCAGCAGCCATTTTCCAACCTCCAAGAAAAATATACGTGGTAGGATTAAATCATACCACTTCCCAGAAGTTGCAATCTATTTTTTTGAGGTGATAGTTATGTGATGTCTTCGACTTCGACATCCGATCCGTGCACGCGGTGGGCCAGAGCGGCCTCCATGAACTTATCGACATCGCCGTCGAGTACATCCTGCGGGCTTGTGCTTTCAACGCCGGTGCGCAAATCCTTCACCAGCTGGTAGGGTTGCAACACGTAGGAGCGGATCTGGTGTCCCCAGCCGATATCGGTCTTGGAGGCTGAAATCGCATCCGCGGCCTGTTCACGCTTTTCCAGTTCCGCCTCGTAAAGACGAGCGCGCAACATCGACCAGGCCGTCGCGCGGTTCTTGTGCTGTGAACGCTCTGCCTGGCACTGCACGACAATACCCGTGGCGATATGCGTGATACGAACCGCCGAGTCGGTGGTGTTGACGTGCTGGCCACCGGCACCGGATGCGCGATACGTATCGATACGGACGTCCGCTTCCGTAACGGCGATATCGATATTGTCATCGACGACCGGATAGACCCAGATGCTCGAAAACGACGTGTGTCTGCGCGCATTGGAATCGTAGGGCGAAATACGCACGAGCCGGTGTACGCCGGATTCGGTCTTCAAAAGTCCGTAAGCATTGTGCCCTTTGACCAGGATGGTGGCAGATTTGATGCCAGCTTCTTCGCCGTTGTGGACTTCGAGCAGCTCGACTTTCATGCCCTTACGCTCTGCCCAACGCGTGTACATGCGCAGGAGCATGTTCGCCCAGTCCTGGCTTTCCGTACCTCCGGCGCCCGAATGTACTTCGAGATACGTGTCGTTTGCGTCGGCTTCGCCAGAGAGCAACGTATCGATCTGGCGGCGGTCGACTTCCTGTTTGATCGCGCGGATATTCTCTTCTGCCTCCGTCACGATCGACTTGTCGTCCTCTTCCTCGCCCATGGCGATGAGTTCGACATTGTCCTCGAGAGACTGCGTCAGCGTGCGAATCGAGTTGATGCCGTCTTCCAGCTGCTGGCGTTCGCGCATCAGCTTCTGCGCTTCCTGCGCGTCGTTCCAGAGGGATGGATCTTCGGCGAGCTGGTTCAGATAGCCCAGGCGTTTAATTGATGTATCCCAGTCAAAGATGCCTCCTCAGCAGGCTTATGGCCTGCTTGATCTCATCGACGAGGGTCTCGATTTCGGCGCGCATCGGCAATCAGTTCCTTCTTAATGCTCAAATTTCGGCGGACCATATTGACTGGTCCGCTCGATGTAAAGTGCTGAGATTGGCGGGAAGCGATTGGTTCAGGGTGTGTTGAAATTCAGGTCAGGACGAGCCGAAAATGGTGGTTTTCGAGCACCAGAGCGAAGTGTACATTCTCGTACATGAGCACTGGAGCGCAGAAAAACGCCATTTGCAGGCCGTCCTGGCATGAATGGCAATGCACCTAGAAGAGGCCGCCGCCGCCGCCTTGTATCGCCCGATTGACGTTCGGAGACTGCACGCCCACAGGCGAGCCTTCAGAGAACGTGTCCATGCCGATGACGGAATAGCTGTCGGCAGGTCCTGTGCCCGGCTTGAAGGCTTCCATGATCACATTTGGACCACCAGGCGATGCCCGCATGCCTGTTTTGCGGTCGATCGGGAGGACGGCCATGCCCTCCGGTACGCGGAAATCGACGGAGCGCTGCCCCTGAAGCGCAGCTTCGGCAAAGTCCTTGAACACCGGTGCCGCGAGACCACTACCGGTAAAACCGTGCCCCATAGGCGAAGGGTTGTCATATCCAAGGTAGACACCGAAGACCAGATCCGGCGTGAACCCGATGAACCAGGCGTCTTTTTCATCGTTGGTGGTTCCGGTCTTGCCGGCAATCGGACGATTAAGGCTTTTCAGGATCGTCGCAGTCCCACGCTGAACCACGCCTTCCATCATGGACGTGATCTGGTAGGCGGTCATCGGATCGAGCACCTGATCACGATCGTCGATCAGCTCTGGCTCCGGCTGATTTTTCCACTCGTCCGCCGAACAATTATCGCACTTGCGTTCGTCGTGCTTGAAAATCGTCTTGCCATAGCGGTCCTGAATCCGGTCGATCATCGACGGGGTTATCTTGCGACCACCATTTGCAATGATCGAGTAACCCGTGACCATGCGCAGAACCGTCGTTTCGCCGGAGCCGAGTGCCATGGCGAGAACCGGCAGCATCTTGTCGTAAATACCGAACCGCTCGGCATACTCGGCCACAAGTTTCATGCCCATGTCCTGTGCCAGTCGCACAGTCATCAGATTGCGCGATTGCTCGATACCGTAGCGCAATGTCGACGGCCCAGCGAATTTGCCGCCGTAGTTCTTCGGCGCCCAGATTCCAAGACTACCGCCCTGATCGACGGAGATAGGCCCATCGAGCACAACCGACGCCGGTGTGTAGCCGTTGTCGAGCGCGGCGGAGTAGACGAAAGGTTTGAACGACGAGCCCGGCTGACGCATCGCCTGCGTTGCGCGGTTGAATTCGGACTCGGCAAAGGAGAAACCGCCGACCATGGCAAGCACACGCCCCGTATGCGGGTCCATCGCCACCGCGCCACCTTCGATTTTCGGCACCTGATGCAGATCGAATTCGGTGTCGCTGCCCTCTTTCTTCTGCACGAAGATCACGTCACCAACGTTGAAAACACTCTCCAGCGACTTGGCAGTCGTGCGCTTTTCATCAGTGAGAAGGCGGAAAGCCCATTTGATATCCGCCGCTGCAATAGTGCCTTTCTTGCGTTCAGTGACAAGTTTGTCCGATGCGTCCCGCTCCGGCTGTAGCCCGATGGTGGCCTGCTCCGGCGTCACCTCAAGCACGACGGCCAACTGCCAGTCGGGAACATCGGAAAACGCTTTTATCTCGGAAAGGGGAATGCCCCAGTCGCCATTCGTCGAAATGGTCTTGTAGGCGCCGCGATAGCCTCGCGCTTCATCGTATTTGAAAAGGCCGTGCTGCAACGCTGCGCGCGCCTGCACCTGCATTTTCGGATCGAGCGTTGTACGAACCGACAGGCCGCCCTCGTAAAGCGCATTTTCGCCATAGCGGGCGATGATCTGACGCCGGACTTCTTCCGTGAAATATTCGGAAGCAAAGAGATAATTGCCCGTGTGACGCGGCGTGACGCCAAGCGGTTCCGCCTTGGCTACTTTTGCTTCCTCGGCGGTCACATAGCCATTTTCAGCCATGCGGTCGATCACCCAATTACGGCGTTCGACGGCCCGATCCGGCTGCCGGAACGGGTGGTAATTCGATGGCCCCTTGGGCAGCGCTGCGAGGTAAGCGGCTTCGGCTACGGTCAGTTCATTGACCGATTTGTTGTAGTAAGTCAGCGCAGCCCCGGCGATACCGTAGGAGTTCAAGCCGAAGAAAATCTCATTCAGATAGAGTTCGAGAATACGATCCTTGGAATAGGCCTGTTCGATACGAAAGGAAAGAATCGCCTCCTTGACCTTGCGTCCGATCGTCTGGTCGTTGCTCAGGAGGAAGTTCTTTGCAACCTGCTGTGTAATCGTCGATGCGCCAACCGGGCGGCGTGAGCCCCAATTCTGGACATTGGTGATGACTGCACGGGTAAGACCAGCGATATCCACACCGGGATGCTGGTAGAAATTCTTGTCTTCAGCCGAGATAAATGCTGCCTTGACGCGATCGGGAACTGCCTGGATCGGCAAATAGAGCCGGCGTTGGCGTGCGAATTCAGCCATCAACGAACCGTCGGAAGAATGAACACGTGTCATGACCGGCGGCTCATACTTAGCCAGCACTTCGTAGTCGGGCAGGTCTTTTGACATGTTGACCACGTAGAGCGCGACGGCACCCGCTCCCAGAAGCGCCATGACAGTGCCGATTCCGAAAAAATATCCGATCAAGCGTATCATTTGTATCCGGAACCCATTTCACCTGTTGGCATGTGCGTTACCAATGCATGAGCAGATCATGCAGATTGCATCGTGGAAGACACCAATCCCGAAGGTCTTCCCGGTCCGGCAATTGAATAGTGCAATGCCGGTAACTCGTTGACGCAATTGAGCGACAAATGTGACAAAGGCAAGGACAACCCGCGCGTGTTCACAATATAAATACCAATTGTGGGGTTTGGGCAACGCACGGAAGAGTGATTTTCTTTACGATCTTAAGGCAATGAGCGGTCGCAAGGACCTCCACTGCCCCTCTCTTCGCCGAAACAGTACGTATTGCCTAACTGGTCGTAATTCCGACTTTGCGCTGAATTTCTTCGGTGGTTTCCTTCACGAAGAACGTTAACCCCGCCGTGGTTGTCACAATGTGGGTCCCTGTTCCATACGGGTTGAAAGAGACGACGTGAGCGAAGTTAAGTGTAATGTGATCGCCATTGACGTCAGTCAGATTGATCCACATGGCCGTACCTCCCTGCTTGCAACGAACGTTAGGTCGCAAACCAAGGAAGCAGGATTCCCTCGCCGAGGCAATGACTTACCAGAGATTTCTCCCGTCCAGCGTTTCCACCGGTAACGAACCTGTATCGAAATTGTCGAAGAGACGAACGTTGACGCTGATCCGTGGCTTGTTGAAATCCGGCTTGTAGTCAATCCATGTCGGCACTTGTGAAAATGTCCCGCAACCGCAGACGTTGCAATGATGATGCTTGTTCATGCCATTGCGCGAATATGCTGTATCGGCCTCCGGCGTTACCGAAAGCTTCACCTCTTCCGGCTGAAAATACGCCCAGAGCGCGCCGCGTTTTGTGCAGAAGGTACAGGTGCACGCCGTTACAATGGTCGGCGCCTCACTGATTTCGAATTTGATCGCGCCACAATGGCAAACTTCCCAGAATTGTCATGAGTTCCTCCTCCCGAGATCATCCTTTCATCCGGTAATGATAACCATGGAGTTCACGATTGAAACCGACAATCGCCCTCCTAGACCGATTGCCCTGCCACCCAACCCGATGACCATGCCCATTGGAAATTATAGCCGCCGAGCCAACCCGTGACATCGACGACCTCACCGATAAAATAAAGACCTTTGGTGGATCTGGTTTCCATCGTTTTCTGGTCAAGCATATCCGTATCGACACCGCCGAGCGTCACCTCTGCCGTTCGGTAGCCTTCGGAACCTGCTGGCCTGACTTGCCATTCGTTGACCGATTTTTCTACCGCAAGAAGCTGTTTGTCAGAAAGGTCAGCCAGATGCGTTTCTATCCCGCTGTTTTCGGCGATCAGCTGTGCCAGACGTTTTGGCAATAGTTCACCAAGCGCTGTCTGCAGCGCCTGCCGGCCGTTGCGGGAACGCGCAGCGCTCAGGGCGTCGAACACTTTGACTCCTGGAAGCATGGCAACCGAAATCACATCGCCTTCCCGCCAATAGGATGAAATCTGCAGGATGGAAGGGCCGCTCAGACCGCGATGGGTGAAGAGCATGGCCTCATTGAACTTGGTTTTGCCGTGACTCACAACCGCATCGACGGAAATGCCAGACAAGGGCTTCAGCGGAACAAGCGTGTTTTCGTCAAAGGTCAGCGGCACCAGCGCCGGCCGTGTCTCGGTGAGTGCAACTCCGAATTGTTTGGCGATCTCGTACCCAAAACCGGTTGCACCCATTTTCGGTATGGATTTTCCGCCGCAAGCAACCACGAGGGACGAACACCGTACGCGTTCACCCGACAGATCGAGTTCAAACGTATCGCCTGATTTCGCGACAGCATCGACCGTTGTACGCAAGCGGAGCTCAACCCTGGCCCGCTTCATTTCCGCGACCAGCATATCGATGATCTGTTTTGCCGAACCATCGCAAAAGAGTTGACCAAGCGTCTTTTCATGCCAGGCAATGCCATGGCGATCAACTAGACCGATAAAGTCGCGCTGTGTGTAGCGTCGCAGGGCCGAAATGCAAAAATGCGGATTCTTGCTGATAAAGTTCTGTGGTGCCGCATTGAGATTGGTGAAATTGCAGCGGCCGCCGCCCGATATGCGGATCTTTTCGCCGGGCGCGGCGGCGTGGTCGACAATAAGCACCGAGCGGCCGCGCTTGCCTGCCTCAATGGCGCACATCATGCCTGCGGCGCCAGCTCCTATGATGAGGACGTCCACCTGTTTCATGGCGATGGCAAAAGTTCGCCCGTCCGCCCCGTCAGGCGGTAGGCGACCAGTCCCACCCATTCTCTTAGCGCTATCGACAGATTTTGCAGCGAATCCTGCGGATTGTCATGCGTAACGCCTGTGCCTTCATCACCTGAAGTCCGGTAGTCGGAGGGCCAAGGCACGACATCGAATCCGGCCGTGCGAAAAATTCCCATGGAGCGCGGCATATGGAATGCCGACGTAATCAGCACCCAAATTTCGCCAGGCTTCGGCTTCACCATTTCCTTCGTGAAAACCGCATTTTCGTAGGTGTTGCGCGACTGGCTTTCCATGATCAGCCGATCCGGAGCGATGCCGAGCGCCGTCAGCAAACGGGGTGCCGTCACACCATCGCCCTCGCCCTTGAGCAACAAATTACCCGATCCACCGGTCACGACGACCTTGGCTTGCGGATGGCGCGCTGCGAGAACAGCCGCCTCGACAAACCGGTCGCCGCTGGAGTTCATCTCATAGCCGCCGCGAACAAGATTCACACCGCCCTCGAGGCCGCCGCCAAGTACGATGATCCCGTCGATCTTTTCCGGCAACGATGTCGGGCGCTGAAAGCGGTCCTCAAGCGGATGCATCATCAGCGCACCCACCGACGTCCATGCGCCAAGCCCGAGGATCAGAAACGCACCAGCCGCCGTCACCAGAGCGAAACGCCGCCAAGCCAGCAGCATCAGAAAAAACGTCAGACCGATTAGCAATATGGAGAAATTCAGCGGCTCGGCGAAGAACCAGAGGATTTTGGACAGAGTGAAGAACATGCTATCTCAGCTCCGCCAGCATTTTTACCTTGTCCATCTCTCGCTCAAGGCTTGTTGACCACTCCGCCCCCCGTTCGATGACAGTGAAGCCTTCGCGCTCATAGAGCCGGATGGCCTTTACATTGCGCGCATGGGTGCTGATACGCGCACGCAAATACCCCGCATCGCGAATATTGGACATCAAGGTTCGGAGAATTGCCGAACCGATCCCTTGGCCCTGGACGACGGGATCAACCCACAGATCGGAGATGTAGTCGTTGTCCTCTTCCCGTGCGCCCCAGCCAAGCACGACGTTGTCCAGTTCACCCACCAGAACATTTCTATAGGACGAATCCGCGAACGCGCGGAATGCCTTTTCGACATGCATTCGCATGCCGGGCAATTCGGGTTCGAACGAAAAAACGTTGGACGCCCAAGCGCGTGCGCCGACCGCGGCAATGGCTGCAATGTCGGCCTCTGCTGCAGGTCTGATGCGAAATGAGGACATCCCGCTTAAGTTACCACCATTTCGGAGCGTTGAACTTGCCTGCCGCTTGTTCGATGACATAGGCGGTCTGGAACAGCGTTCCCTCGTCGAATGGGCGCCCGATAAGCTGCAGGCCAAGCGGCAGTCCGCGCGCATCGAGGCCAGCGGGAACTGCGATCCCCGGAAGACCCGCCATGTTCACGGTGACAGTGAAGATGTCGTTGAGATACATTTTGACCGGGTCCGCCGCCATGTCCTGGTCGGCAATGCCAAATGCCGCGGAAGGCGTGGCTGGCGTCAGGATCGCATCGACACCCGCGTGGAAGACGTTCTCGAAGTCCTTCTTGATCAGGTTCCGCACCTTCTGCGCCTGGAGGTAGTAGGCGTCGTAATACCCGGCCGAAAGCACATATGTGCCGATCATGATGCGGCGCTTGACCTCTTCGCCGAAGCCGGTGGCGCGGGTCCTTTCGTACATGTCGACGATGTCCTTGCCGGGAACGCGCAAACCGTAGCGCACGCCATCATAGCGGGCAAGATTCGATGAAGCCTCGGCGGGCGCCACGATATAATAGGCAGGCAGCGCATATTTCGTGTGCGGCAGCGAGATATCGACGATCGAAGCGCCGGCGTCTTTCAGCCATGCAATGCCCTGCTGCCACAGCTTTTCTATCTCTTCCGGCATGCCGTCGACACGGTATTCCTTGGGAATGCCTATCTTGAGGCCGGCAAGCGGCTTGCCGATGGCCGACTCGTAATCCGGTACCGCGATATCGACCGACGTTGTGTCCTTCGCGTCAACCGACGCCATGGATTTGAGCAGGATCGCCGCATCACGCACATCGCGTGCAATCGGTCCGGCCTGATCGAGCGACGAGGCGAAGGCGACGATGCCCCAGCGCGAGCAGCGGCCATAGGTCGGCTTGATGCCGACAGTGCCGGTGAAGGCGGCTGGCTGGCGGATCGAACCGCCGGTATCGGTTGCGGTGGCACCGGCGCACAAACGTGCCGCAACGGCAGCCGCCGAACCGCCAGAGGAACCGCCGGGTACCAGGTCGGCGTTGGAACCCTTGGCGCGCCAGGGGTTTTTCACAGGGCCATAATAAGAGGTCTCGTTCGACGATCCCATGGCAAATTCATCCATGTTGAGCTTGCCGAGCATGACCGCGCCATCCGCCCAGAGATTGGCCGTGACAGTCGACTCATAATGTGGCTTGAATCCGTCGAGGATATGCGATGCGGCCTGGGTATGAATGCCTTCGGTACCGAACAGGTCCTTGATGCCAAGCGGAATGCCTTCAAGCGCTCCGGCATTGCCCGAAGCAAGGCGTGCATCCGAAGCTTTCGCCATCTCCAGCGCCTTTTCCGGTGTGGTGACGATATAGGCGTTCAGCGCGTCGTTTGCGTTCTCGATCGCCTGGATATAAGCGCCAGTCAGCTCCGTGGCGGTGATCGCCTTGGCTTTCAGCTGCTCGCGTGCCTCGGCAATGGTGAGAGCGGTCAGATCGGTCATAGTCTTTTCTGGTCCTTATTGGGCTGGCGCGAGGGTCAGCCACTTTTCGTAAAATGCACTGTGTTCGGAGTCCGGATAGTCGAGCAGGACGCCGCAACGCGTGAACCCGGATCGCTCGTAAAGCCGGTAAGCATCCGCAAATCCCTCGCCAGCGCCCGTCTCGAGAACAAGCCGTGTGACACCCTTTGCTTTGGCGAGTGTGGTTATGGCCTCGAGCAAGGCCGACCCGACGCGCTGACCTCGGACCGTCGGCCGGGTGAACATGCGCTTCACCTCGCCAACGTGGTTTCCATGGTCTTTCAAAGCACCGCAACCGACTGCCACACCATTCTCGTCGCGCGCCACGAAAACCGTCGTATCTGCACCCGCCATCTGCTCCACAGTCATCTTGAACTGGAACTCGATGGGCGACAGCGGCAAAAGATGATCATTAAGATCGCTAACCAGCGCCCTGACGTCATCCTGCAGCGGCGTTTCAATGGCAACGGAAATAGCCATCGCTCCGCTTACTCCACCACTTTCGGCACGACGAAGAAATTCTCTTCATGGATCGGTGCATTGGCAACGATATCAGCCGCCTTTTTGCCATCGTCGACAACGTCCGGGCGCTTCTTCATCGCCATGGGGGTGACGGACGTCATCGGCTCTACACCATCAACATTCACTTCGTTCAACTGTTCGACAAAGCCGAGGATGGTGTTGAGCTGCCCTGTCATACGGGCCGCATCGTCTTCGCTCACGGCAATACGGGCAAGATGCGCAACGCGTTTGACGGTGGAAATATCGACAGACATTCGGGATTCCTGAAAATTCGGATCTTGGATTACGCAGCTATAGTGTCCGTTGCGGCCAAGCGCAACGGACAAGACGATTTGAAAATGGTGCTATTGCGGAGCTGGCGGGGCAGGATCCGAATTGTCCTCCTCGTCGTCAGGCACGATCACATTGTCATCCTGCGTCGGGTCGTCGGGCATCGTCGTCGTGTCGTCGTTAGTTGCCGGATCGACGACGGGATCCGGGCCCTTTACCGGATTCCCGTTGACGCTCACCGACCCGTCGGATTTCTGATCGACGATCCATTGTATGTGCCCGTTTGGCAGCTGCGTGCCGAAGTCCTTGGCGAGTTTGGCGAACACGATGTAGTTCTTGATTTCGGGCTCCTGTTCGGAGGCCGTGGTCAACCGGGCTACAACCGCATCGAAATTGCTCATCTCCCAAGTGGTGTGGCTCTCCGGTTTCAGAGCGGTGAACGAGACCTCGCCTTCAACCGAAAGCTCCGTGTCAACTGTACGGACAAAGCTCCTGTTAATCACCATCTTCGGCGGGTTGGCCATGAATGCGGCAACTGTGTTTGCTTCAAATTCTTCGGAAAACGGCTTTGCACGGCTCAAATCCATGTCGGCGACTGCTGCCCGGACAACCGTGTCGAGATCAAGACCTTCCGTACCAAACACGAATTCCACATCAGTCGGCAAAAACGGCACGCTCCACGCAGGTATCGGCAACGCAGGATATCTGAGACCGTTGGTCCGCAACGCATAGTGATAGCCGCCGCTCTTGCTGATGCCATCGAAGTCGATTTGCTGAGACATGGTCTTGGCGGCAAATGGTCCAATCGGAGTCTCGACGTTGAGATCGGAAAACTGGTACGCGCCCGAAAGCTTGTCCCAAAATGGCAGAGCGGCGAGGAACTTTGCCTTCAGATCGGCCTGCTCCTGATCCTTCAGCGTTGTCTCGTCTACATGCGCGATGAAAAATTTCCAGAGCTCCAGAAACTCCAGATTGCGAAGGCCCTTGCCTTCCGCATTGGCGCCGATCTGGCCGCCGCTCAGAACGATCTTCATCGGCTGCACGGCAGTCGCGACATCTCCTGAAGGCGGCGATTTGACAATCACAGTTTCCAGAAAGTTTGTCGCGGAATGGTTGCTGCTGAAATCAATACCGCCAGATGGCGCAGCCATGCCAAGCATTTCACCTTTGGCCGAATTGACACTCGCTTCGACGTCCTGGGTAGGGCTTGTCGTGTTCATTTTCACGGCGCCATAGGAAAACGACGCCTTCGAGAAAGCGCCGATTTTGGGATCGAACGTTCCGTTGATATTCGCATTGTCAACGGACCACTGAACCGCCTCTCGCCCCTCCGGGGTTGTTACCTCGACTGAGCCACCGGGAATCGCAGTCGATGAGACATTCCAGGACCCGTCGGCAACAGGCTTTATCAGCAGGCTGTATTCACCGAAATCGCCCTTGAAATAATCCTGCTTGGGAAGTGTTTCGATCAACCTCGCTGTGTTGAAGGTAATGCGGTAACTGTCTCCATCGGGGACAACCGAGACGATATTCTTCTCGATCGCTTTCTTTCCAAGATAGTTGGACAGAAGTTCGGTAAGCGCTTTTGCACCGGAGACATCGACGGCCTGTGCGTGCGCCGGCGTCGTGGCAACCAGCAAACACGAGATCAGAAACAGTTTACGCACTTGCGCTCCAAGGATTGTGAATTGACGAACGTGCTGTAGCACTATGCATCAAACCGTAAAATGCTCATTCGTACTGGCGACGATAACTTCGCTCGTCCCGCCTTCCATACCGGCGACGAATTTATCCGCAGTCTGATCGATGATCGGAAATGACCCGTAATGGCAAGGGATGACTTTGCTGAATTTGAAATAGCGCCGGCTCGCGAGCGCAGCAACTGCGCCGCCCATGGTGAAGCGGTCACCGATTGGAACGATACCGATTTCCGGCTGATGCAATTCATTGATCAGCGCCATATCGGAGAAGATGTCCGTATCGCCCATGTGATAAAGTGTCGGCTCATCGTCGAAATGCAGCACAACGCCGTTGGCTGAACCCAACGAATGGGAAACACCGTCTTCGGTCATTTGTGCGGAAGAATGCAACGCGTTGACGTAGGTTACGGTGAAACCGTCATAGGAAACCGTGCCGCCCGTATTGGTCGGATCGACGCGATTGACACCGCGGGAGCCGAGCCACGTTACCAGATCGGCATTACCGGTCACCAGCGCGCCTGTCTCCTTCGACAGATCAATCGTGTCGCCCACATGATCGCCATGGCCGTGGGTCAGGATGATGTGTTTGACGCCCTTCGCGGCTTCTTTCACGTCCACGCCCTTGGCGCTGGGATTTCCGGTCAGGAACGGGTCGATAAGAATGGTATTTTTTGCTGTTTCAATCCGAAAGGCCGAATGGCCAAGCCAGGTAATCTTCATATCCATATTCCTTCAACTGCAAGTGAACCCTCGCCATAGGCTTCTAGAGCCTTCCATGCTTAAATAGAACCAGTTCTGTTTCCCGGATGGCGAGACAATCCACGCGGAAGGTGGCGAGGCCGATGCCTTTCCATCGTCCGACGCCGCCTGACAAGGTGGGTGTCCGCCAGCCGGAAACCCAGCCGTTGGTTTGCATTTGCAAACCAACAAGCTGTTAAACTCGCTGATCGAATTATCCGCGTTTCGCAGAAACGCGGTTCGATCAGTGGGCCGGGTGAATTCGGGCCAAATCCAGCGGGCTTCGGCATCGTCCGATGGAAAGGCATCGGCCTCGCCAACCCCCTTGACCTTGTCCACGAATTTCCTCCGGCAGAACGGTTTTATTTAGGCATGAAAGGCTCTATTGCCGGTATGTGACAATAAAGCGATCCATGAAAGTGCGGAACCTATCAAATTGACGGTACTGACAATTGAACAGCTCGAAGAACACGTCGCGGATGGCAAGACGGTAGCCGGCCTTGACCTTGGTACGAAGACAATCGGTATCGCCATTTCCGATCGCGGTTTTTCTTTCGCCAACCCCCGTCCCGTGCTGAGGCGCAGCAAATTCACCCACGACGCACAGGATCTGTTGAAGGCTTTGAGTGCTGACAATGTCGGCGCAATCGTCATTGGGCTGCCGGTGAATATGGATGGCAGCGAAGGTCCGAGGGTGCAAGCCACCCGCGCTTTTGTCCGCAATATGGAAAAACTGACCGAGCTGCCATTCGTTTATTGGGACGAGCGCCTGTCGACCGTTGCGGCGGAGCGCGCCTTGATCGGAATGGATGTTTCGAGACAGAAGCGCGCCGAGCGGATCGATTCAGCAGCTGCCGCCTTCATCCTGCAAGGCGCATTGGACCGTCTGCAAACCCTGCGTCAGGAAGCCGACGTGGACGGCAATTCCTCGACATAGGTCGCAGCGGTTGCTGCTCGTGCAGCACGCCAGGCCTGCACCCAGGCAATGATCTGGCGACGACGGCGGAACGCTATCAGGCACAGAACGAGCCCGGTATCGACGATGCAGGCTCGTGCAACCAGTGGTGGAATCGTTTCTGGCGGGATGCCCAGGATATTTCCGTAAATTGTGAAAACCTGATCGTGCATCTCGCGGCTGAAGAAAAACATGCCCATGCTCAGGTCATAAAGCGAGAGAAAATACCAACCCCACAGGAAGCCCAGAGGCCCAGCCCAAAAAATCAGGAAGCTGCGCATTCAGTTTCTCCTCGATCGAGCTGGTCTAATCATTTCGTCTTAACCCTGCGTTTTTGCAGTGCATTTTCAGGTTGTAGTGATATCGTTTAAGAAACTCACCGCAACGTAAACCTTTTGTTAAGGTTAATTTATAAAAATTTAATTCAAATTGAAGGCATTAGCGAGCCCCCTTCTGCGCCGCCGATGCGATTTTTTTGGTGGGTCAGCAGATTTTTTGACAATAGAAGGCAGCACACGCAGCGCGTGCACTTAGTTCGTTGCGATTGTCTCGGCGACGAAGTCGATAAATGCGCGAACCTTCGCCGCCGGCAGATGACGCGAGGGATATAAAGCGTGCAGAGGAAACGTTTCGCCCTGCCAATCAGGAAAGAGTTCGATAAGAACTGCCTCGTCGAGCAAACCCTCAACACCTGTCGACTTGACGCGAGCAATGCCGACGCCACCGAGGCAGGCACCCAACATTGTTCCAAATTCGGTGACCACCAATCGGCCCGCCGTTTTGACAGACACAATTTTTCCTGCTCGCCGGTAGTCCCAATCCCCGAGCGCTTCGCCGGTCAGAGAATCGCGGACCTGGATGCATTCATGACTTGCGAGTTCCAACGGATGAATCGGTCGTCCGAATTTTGCCAGATATGCTGGCGAAGCCACGGTGATCGTGCGCGTTTCCAGCAGCTTGCGGACGATGAGAGAGGATGCAGGCGGCTGGCCAAAGCGCACCGCTATATCGAAGCCCTCACCGACGAGATCACCTAGCTGTTCGCGGGTGATCAGTTCCAACGAAATTTCCGGATAGCGATCGAGAAAGCGCCCGATATGGGAAGCCAGCATCATCCTTGAAAAGAACGCATCCACGTTGACTCGCAGGCGGCCCCGCACGACAGCCGAAGATCCCGCAGTTTGGGTGAAGGCGTCCTCGATGCCCGACAAAAGAGGGCCAATTTCAGTATAGAGCCGGCGTCCCTCGTCAGTCAGGGTGACGGATCGTGTAGTCCGATCGAGCAACCGGACACCCACGCTCCGTTCAAGCCGCGTGACGGCTCTGCTCACGCCCGACGGAGACAACCCCAGCGCATCAGCTGCGCGGGCAAAGCTGCCAGCTTCAACGATTGCAGCCAACACACCAACATTGGCCACCAAGCGTCCGTCGAAAGCCATCTCACTGCCTGTCCTCTATTCATGATCCAACATCATGAATGATATGACATAACCGCACTTCCAGCAATAATGATAGAGCCCCTATAAATCCTGGCAGCGGATACTCGTCGGGCAACATTGTCTCGATGTGTCTAGAAACCCAGCAATGTCAGGAGATCTCGATGTACGCCATTACAGGAATAACCGGCCAGGTCGGCGGAGCGCTGGCGCGCACGCTTTTGGAGGCAGGCCAACCAGTCAGGGCTGTCGTGCGGAATTCTGAAAAAGGTCAATCGTGGTCGGCGAAGGGCTGCGAAGTTGCTGTCGCGAAAATGGAAGATCCGACTGCGCTCACCGCTGCCTTCAAAGACGCTAGCGGCGTGTTCATATTGCCGCCTTCGGAATTCGATCCGGCACCCGGCTTTCCCGAGGCGCGTGCTGTCATTGATGCAGTCTACAAAGCGATCAAGCTAGCCCGTCCGGGAAAGGTAGTCGTTCTTTCGACCGTGGGGGCGCAGGCAACGCAACCGAACCTGCTGACACAAAGAACGCTGATGGAGCAAAAGCTTAGTACACTGGAAATTCCCGTGACTTTCCTTCGTCCGGGATGGTTTATGGAAAACTTCGCGTGGGACATCTCCTCCGCGCGCGACAACGGCGTCATTTCGACATTTCTGCAGCCGGTAGACAAAACATTTCCAATGATTGCTACGGCGGATGTCGGTCGCGTGGCAGCTGAACTTCTGCAGCAGGAATGGCAGGGACGGCGGGTCGTCGAACTCGAAGCTGAACATCGTATCAGCCCAGGCGAAGCCGCTGCCACATTCTCCAAGATTTTCGACCGGCCGGTTCGGGTCGAAGCTGTCCCACGCGAGACATGGGCCAGTCTGTTCAAAGCACAGGGAATGAAGGACCCTATGCCACGTATTCAAATGCTCGATGGCTTCAACGAGAGCTGGATCGACTTCGAAGGCGGCGAGCAAAACTCGCTGAAAGGCAAGGTAACCCTGGAAACCGTACTCAAGGGGCTAATCGAAGCCGCATGATTCAGCCCGCCGCCGGAAAAAGCGAGCTGATAATATCCTTGGCGTTGTGGCGCGCATCGAGCATGCCGTAGGTCGTGCGCCACTGTCCGCCCAGACGGGTTTCGATGAAGGCGTCGGCGATATCTTCGGACTGCAGATGCCGCAGCTCCGCACCAGCGGCCGCGAGCGCCAGTTGCTCGGTCAATATGCGCGCTGCACCTTCGTCGTTCTCCGCGACTCGCATCGCAGCGCGCAGGACTTCCACGGTGCCCTGCCCGCCGCGCCCGAGTTGCGCGCCGATCCAGTTGAGCACTTCGTCGAAAAGCTGCGGGCCGCGTTTCAGCACACGCAGCACATCGAGTGCCATGACGTTGCCGGATCCTTCCCAGATCGCGTTGACAGGAGCCTCGCGGTAATAGCGCGTAAGATTACCTTCTTCGATATAACCATTGCCTCCGAGACACTCCATCGCCTCGTAGAGCATCGCAGGCGCAATCTTCGCCACCCAGTATTTGACAACCGGCGTCATCACACGCGCAAACGCCGCCTCGCCGCGGTCTTTTGCAGCATTGTCGAACGCCCGCGCCAGACGAAGGGTCAGCGCAGTCGCTCCCGCGACATCCAGCGCCATGTCGGCCAGAACCCGCAGCATCAATGGCTTGTCGATCAGTGGCCCTTCGAAGACGATGCGATGCCGCGCATGGTATACGGCCTCGGCCAAGCCTGCGCGCATCAAGCCAGCCGAAGCAATCGCGCAGTCGAGGCGGGTCAACGTCACCATGTCGATGATTGTCTTGACGCCGTCGCCGGGATTCCCGACCATCTGGCCAAGCGCATTGTCGAATTCGACTTCCGAGGAGGCATTGGAGCGATTGCCCAGTTTGTCCTTCAAACGTTGAAAACGAAAGCCGTTCGAAGAGCCGTCCGGGAGAATGCGGGGCACGAGAAAGCAGGATAGCCCCTCGCGCGCCTGCGCCAACACCAGAAACGCATCCGACATCGGCGCTGACATGAACCATTTGTGGCCGGTGATGCGATAGAACCCGCTTCCGGCCGGCTCCGCCTTTGTCGTGTTGGTGTGGACGTCCGTGCCGCCCTGCTTCTCGGTCATCCCCATGCCAAGCGTTAGCCCGGTCTTCTTCGCCGGCGATTTATTGCTGGGATCATATTTGCGCGGCAGGATCAGCGGCGACCATTCGCGATAGAGATTCGGGGCAGCCATCAATGCCGCCAGCGAGGCACTCGTCATGGTCAGGGGGCACAGATGCCCGCATTCAAGCTGCGACGTCAGGTAAAAACGTGCGGCGCGCGACTGGTGCCGCGATCCGGCTTCCGGCTTGCCGTCCTCCCATATGGATGAGTGCAGGCCCTGGCTCACCGACCGGCGCATCAACGCATGGTACGCCGGATGATAGTCGACGACGTCGATACGATGCCCCTGGCGGTCATGCGTCCTGAGCTTCGGCACCTCGATATTGGCAAGCCTGGCCAGATCTTGTGCGTCGCCGGAGAGTACGAATTTGCCGTTCTGCTCCAGCTCCGTACGCACGGATTGCGGCAGTCGCTTGGTGATCTGCATCATCAGTGGATCGCCGAGATAGGCGTTCAGGCCGGTCATCGGTGGCGTCTGGTTGAGAACGTCGTGGGTTTTCAAGAAACTGTCCTGATTCAAATTTCAATGTTCACGCAAAGCTACAGCCTATGCGATTGATTGCGCGTCGAACTCTTTATGGGATGAAGACTCTGACAAGCGGTTAACTTATTCATACAAGGACTCTCGCCCTTTAGTCGATATTCAACGCCATAATCCTTTTCGCATTTTCAGTAAATGCGACGGGCAATCGAGGCAGTCGATGCCATTAGACATAGGATCACCGAGCGCAACGACAAAGAAGCGGCCAACCAATGCGGCTGCCGCCAGCTGGTCGACTAAGGATTTGCCGGTGAAGGCGTGCGTTCTCTCACATAGATATCGGCTTCTTTTGCTGCGGCAACAAAGGCGGACCGTGCGTGTTTGGCTGTTTCCCTTCCCGCCATGGCATCAAGGCATATTTGTCGAGCTGATCGGAACTTTCTGCCCTTTTCATCGGGCCAATGCTGCGTCAGGAACTCGGCAGCTTCTTCCACCGACGCAATGTTCTGCATCGTGCCGCCATGACCGGTACTGATTGTCACGTGGTGAAATGGTAATGCACGCATGTTGCGAAACGCAGAAAATCATTTGCGGTTCCAAAGGACCGGCATACTGTGCGAATCTACAGAGATCACCGACTGGAACGAGTATGGAAAAGAGGCTGGACAATAAGCTTGAATGCCCCAACTGCTACCGGATCTATCTCACCCTCACCCAGAACGTGACTTCGATTTCACCAATTCACTGCAGTGCGTGCGGTACGTATCTAGGCACCTGGGCGGAACTTGAAACGGATTTTTACGCGCAAGGCGGCGACAACGGTGTATTCGAAATGCACGATGGCCAGATCATTCGCAAGGACTGACAGCGCATTCCGCCGGCGTGTACCCACTGCTTTGAATACTCTCGCGCGAGCTCGTCGCGCCGGAGTAACGAGTTTCCCATGGCTTGCGGCGAATCTCCACGTTGAATATAAGCCCATCGCAATGGGTCTCGCGATATTCGCCGGGTGGCAGATGACCAAAGAGATAGGGCGGTTTAAATGATAGATTTAAAGCCTTGAAAGTTTGACATGATATCAAAAGAGTCTCCTCTCCTGTTTCCCCATCGCCACTTGCTTGGCATCAAGGGCCTTTCCCCTCAAGATATCGTCCAGCTGCTCGATCTCGCCGAGAGCGAGATCGCGGTTTCACGCCAATCCGAGAAGAAAAAGGCGACTTTGCGCGGACGCACGCAGATCAATCTGTTTTTCGAGGCATCGACCCGCACCCAATCATCCTTCGAACTTGCCGGAAAGAGGCTGGGCGCGGACGTCATGAACATGGCGGTCGGAAATTCCTCGGTAAAAAAGGGTGAAACGCTGATCGACACGGCGATGACGCTCAATGCCATGCGCCCTGATATCCTGATTATTCGCCATGGGTCCGCCGGAGCCGCGGCGCTTCTGGCGCAAAAGGTCGGCTGTTCGGTGGTGAATGCAGGCGATGGCGCGCATGAACATCCGACGCAGGCTCTGCTCGATGCGCTGACGATCCGCCGCGCCAAGGGCAAGATCGCACGGCTGACTGTTGCCATCTGCGGCGACGTTTTGCACTCTCGCGTGGCGCGGTCGAACATGATACTTCTCAATGCCTTAGGCGCGCGCGTTCGCGTGGTTGCCCCCTCGACCCTCCTTCCCGCGGGCATTGCGCATATGGGTGCGGAAGTCTTCCACAACATGGAAGAAGGCTTGAAAGACGCCGACGTGGTCATGATGCTGCGCCTGCAGCGCGAGCGGATGACCGGCTCCTTCGTACCATCGGTACGCGAATATTTCCGCTATCACGGTCTCGACCGCGAAAAGCTCAATTACGCCAAGCCCGATGCTTTGGTCATGCACCCCGGTCCGATGAACCGCGGCGTCGAAATCGCATCGGATGTAGCGGATGGCTCGCAGAGCGTCATTCAGGAACAGGTCGAGATGGGTGTTGCCGTGCGTATGGCGGTGATGGAAGCGCTGCTCGATCCCTGCCGCAATGCCGAAGGAGTGGCCGGATGAGCGCCACCGTTTTGCAAAACGCCCGCATCGTCGATCCCTCGCGTGGGCTCGACGAAACCGGCACGATCATCATCGAGAATAGCAGGATCGTCGCCAGCGGCGCCGATGCCCGCAATCAAGGCACACCTGAAGGTGCCACCATCATTGACTGCAAGGGCAAGGCGGTGCTTCCCGGTCTGGTCGATGCGCGCGTCTTCATAGGCGAGCCCGGCGCAGAACATCGCGAAACCATCGCGTCGGCCAGCCATGCCGCGGCAGCCGGCGGTGTTACATCGGTTATCATGATGCCGGACACCGATCCGGTCATCGACAATGTCGCGCTGGTCGAATTCATCAAGCGAACGGCACGCGATACGGCGGTAGTCAATGTCTACCCGGCGGCCGCAGTGACCAAAGGCTTGCATGGCGAGGAAATGACCGAGATCGGCCTGCTGCGTGAAGCCGGAGCGGTGGCGATTACTGAAGGGCGCAATTCAATCGCCAATACGCAACTGATGCGCCGAGCCCTCACCTATGCCCGTGATTTCGGTGTGGTCCTCGCGCACGAAGCACAGGACCCGCACCTCGGTATCAGCGGCGTCATGAATGAGGGATTATATGCGAGCTGGCTGGGACTTTCCGGCACGCCACGCGAAGCCGAAGTCATCCCGCTCGAGCGCGATATGCGCCTTGCGGCTTTGACACAGGGCGCGTACCACGCCGCGCAGATTTCGACTGCCATGTCGGCAGAGGTGATTTCTCGTGCCAAGCAGAATGGCCTGAATGTCACCTCGGCAGTATCGATCAACCATCTCTCCCTGAACGAAAACGATATCGGCGAATTCCGCACGTTCTTCCGCTTGCAACCACCGTTGCGACTGGAAGAAGACCGCCTCGCCATGGTCGAAGCCCTGCGTGACGGCACGATCGACATCATCGTATCCGCGCATGATCCACAGGATGTCGATACCAAGCGACTGCCATTTGCCGATGCGGCAGCTGGCGCAATCGGCCTCGAAACGCTGCTTGGCGCAGCTCTGCGACTGTACCACAATGGCGATATTCCGCTGCTGCGCATCGTCGAAGCGATGTCCAGCGCGCCGGCCAGGATTTTCGGCCTGGAGGCAGGTTCACTGCGACCGGGTTCGAAGGCGGATATGACCATAGTCGATCTTGACGAACCGTGGATAGTGAAAGAAGAAGACTTACGGTCGCGTTCAAAGAACTCTTGTTTCGAGGGCGCACGTTTTCAAGGCCGGGTTGTACAAACGTTCGTTGCAGGGAAGTCGGTCTTCACCATCTAGTTTATCTAAGGGGACGATGCATGTCGGATTTCTTCAATGGGCAGGCAGGAATTCCGCTTCTCCTCTTTGCGCTCGTGTTCGGCTACCTGCTCGGATCCATTCCTTTTGGTCTGATCCTGACCCGCATGGCTGGCCTTGGCGACGTACGGAGCATCGGTTCCGGCAATATCGGCGCCACCAATGTTCTACGTACTGGCAACAAGAAACTCGCCGCAGCAACATTGCTGCTGGACATGCTGAAAGGCACCGTGGCGGTTATGATCGCGGGCATCGCCAGCCCTGAAGCAGCGATCATTGCTGGCTTCGGTGCTTTCCTTGGCCATATTTTCCCGGTCTGGTTGAAATTCAAGGGCGGCAAAGGTGTCGCGACCTATCTTGGCGTTCTGCTTGGGCTGTTCTGGCAAGGTGCGCTGATCTTCGCCGCCGTCTGGCTGATCATAGCCTACACGTCTCGCTATTCTTCTCTCGCGGCCCTTGTCGCGGCCATCATCGTTCCGATTGCACTCTACATAATAGGGGTGCATCAGATCGCAGCGCTTTTCCTCGTCCTGACGATCATTGTCTTCATCAAGCATAGGGCCAATATCCAGCGTCTTGTCTCAGGCACCGAAGGCAAGATCGGCGCTAAAGGATGAATGAAGAAAAGAAGGGCATACGCCTTTCTGACAGCCAGCGCTTGAGCTGGCTTCGGTTGATCCGCAGCGAAAATGTCGGTCCCGCGACGTTCCGCGATCTGATCGTTCATTGCGGTTCTGCGAGCGATGCATTGGAAATGCTGCCCGAACTCGTCAGGCGCGGCGGCGGCGGCCGGCCAATTCGAATTGCCAGTTTGCAGGACGCTGAACGCGAAATGCAGGCGGCGACAAAAATGGGCGCCGTTTTCGTCGGCATCGGTGAGCCCGACTATCCCCGCTATCTTCGCCAATGCGACAATCCCCCGCCATTGGTCGCGATCAAAGGAAATCCCGAGGTGTTCAGGCTACCGCCCGTTGCCATCGTGGGCGCACGCAACGCATCGTTGGTGGGGATCAAATTTGCGCGGATGATCGCACGGGAGCTGGGTGAAGCCGGTTACGCGATTATCTCCGGTCTTGCACGTGGAATAGATACGGCAGCCCATGAGGCCAGCCTGGACTACGGAACAGTGGCCGTCATGGCAGGCGGGCTGGACGTCCCCTATCCCCCGGAAAACCTCAATCTCTATAAGGCGATAAGCGCGCGCAATGGGGCCGCGATCAGTGAAATGCCGCTCGGTTGGGATCCCCGTGCCCGGGATTTTCCGAGGCGCAACCGTATTATCGCCGCCCTGTCGCTTGGCCTGGTTGTGGTTGAAGCCGCCGAACGCTCCGGCTCACTGATCAGTGCCCGGCTGGCGGGAGAACTTGGCAGGCTTGTTTTCGCGGTCCCTGGCTCTCCTCTCGACCCGAGGGCCAAGGGCACCAACGGGTTGTTGAAAAACGGAGCCATTGTGACAACCAGTACCGAAGACATAATAACTGCATTGACGCCACTGGTCGAACGGCCTGTGTTCGACGATCCAGCGTTTCTTGCACCAGATATGGATTTCCCGCCAATCAATCCACCCGACGAAACCGATCGGGACCGCTTCGTCAATCTACTCGGCCCCGTTCCAGTCGATATCGACGACCTGATCCGTACCAGCGAACTACACCCATCGGTGGTAATGCTGATTCTGCTCGAACTCGATCTAGCTGGACGTTTGCAGCGTCACTCAGGCGGACATGTTTCGCTTATTTATGCGTGAAGCTGTCCCCAGTTCCTTCTGCAACTGGTCACTGCTTTCGATATATGCAATTTCTATAAGATACGCCAACATCTCCAGCCGGTTCGTTTTGGCCATTGCTCGTAACTCACCGAGCATTTGCTGAATAAATCTGGCGTTTTCAATTTGATCAATTCGACTTTCGCTCATAATTTGATCCTTAAATATAAATTTATATCGAAAATATGCGCTATACTTTGACTCAGAATATCTTAATTTATGCCTATATAAGCTGCTGTTTTTTATACTCTATATACGAAACCATAAATGACTCACACAGGAATTCACCATAGGCTTGAACCCACAAGGAAAATACCATTAATTGCATAAGTTATGCGAGCAACCATAGGTTGTAATTCACGATTTTTGATGTACAGACCTTGACGTTGTGTCGAAGCCTGTTCATTTCACAGGCCTGTTCCGAAGCTAAATTAGTGCTTTTGCAATCTGACAAGGGCAGGAAAGCTCAAATCTGTAATGAATGTTGTCGTCGTCGAATCGCCTGCCAAGGCCAAAACAATCAACAAATATCTCGGTTCGGGTTATACGGTCCTGGCCTCGTTCGGCCATGTGCGCGATCTGCCGGCCAAGGATGGATCGGTGCGCCCTGACGATGATTTCTCGATGTCGTGGGAAGTCGACTCGGCCTCGGCCAAGAGACTAAGCGACATTGTCAGAGCACTGAAAGAGAGCGACGGCCTCATCCTCGCAACCGATCCGGATCGCGAAGGCGAGGCTATTTCCTGGCATGTGCTCGAAGTACTGCAGCAGAAAAAGGCTATAGGAAAAAAGGCTGTCAAGCGTGTCGTCTTCAATGCGATCACCAAGAATGCAGTGCTGGAGGCCATGGCCAATCCGCGCGACATCGATATGCCGCTCGTTGACGCCTATCTCGCACGCCGGGCTCTGGACTATCTTTTCGGCTTCACCCTCTCCCCCGTGCTTTGGCGGAAACTCCCGGGTGCACGCTCCGCTGGCCGAGTCCAGTCGGTAGCATTGCGGCTCGTCGCCGATCGCGAAGCGGAAATCGAACGCTTTATCCGCGAAGAATACTGGAATATCGCCGCGCTCTTGAAAACCCCACGCAATGACGGGTTCGAGGCACGGCTTGTATCAGTCGACGGCAAAAAACTCGGCAAGCTTGATATCAAGAATGGTGAACAGGCCGGCGAGATCCGCGGCATGCTGGAAGGCGCGTCCTTCAAGGCAGCCTCGGTCGAGGCGAAGCCGATCAAACGCAGTCCTGGCCCGCCCTTCACAACATCGAGCTTGCAACAGGCGGCCTCCGGTCAGCTCGGATTTTCCGCATCACGCACCATGCAGATTGCGCAGAAGCTGTACGAAGGTATGGATCTCGGTACCGAAACCGCCGGCTTGATCACTTACATGCGTACTGATGGCGTGCAGATGGCGCCCGAAGCCGTTCAGGCGGCGCGCCAGACGATCGGTAAGGTTTTCGGCGATAAGTATGTGCCGGAGAAGCCGCGCTTTTACGCCACGAAGGCGAAGAACGCCCAGGAAGCACACGAAGCGATCCGCCCGACCGATTTCAATCGGCATCCCAAGGACATGCGCCAGTTTCTTGATGCCGATCAGGCACGGTTGTACGAGCTGATCTGGAAGCGAGCGATCGCAAGTCAGATGCAGTCGGCGGACATCGAAAGAACGACGGTCGAAATCGATGCGCAGAACGGGTCGCGTTTCGCACAACTGCGCGCGACAGGCTCGGTTATCAGGTTTGATGGTTTTCTCGGTGCTTATACGGATCACCGCGAGGAAGAAGACGTCGATGAAGATGGTGGACGTCTCCCGGAAATCCGCTCCGGAGAGACTCTGGCCCGCGAGAAAATCAACGCAACACAGCACTCGACTGAGCCACCTCCGCGCTATTCGGAAGCAACACTCATCAAGAAGATGGAAGAGCTCGGCATCGGTCGCCCTTCCACCTATGCATCGACACTCGCCACCCTTCGCGATCGCGAATATATAACCATCGATAAGCGCAAGCTTATTCCAGAAGCCAAAGGCCGGCTGGTCATTGCCTTCCTGGAAAGTTTCTTCAAGCGCTATGTCGAATATGATTTCACCGCTGATCTTGAAGAGAAACTTGATGAGATTTCCGATGGAAAGCTGAAGTGGAAGGACGTTCTGCGGGCTTTCTGGACCGATTTCTTCGGCTCCGTCGATGGAATCAAGGAACTGCGCGTTACCAATGTGCTGGATGCATTGAACGACCAGCTTGGACCGCTGGTGTTTCCGCCGCGAGAAGATGGCAGCGATCCGCGTATCTGTCAGGTCTGCGGCACGGGTAATCTGTCGCTGAAGCTCGGCAAGTATGGCGCGTTTATCGGCTGTTCGAACTATCCTGAATGCAAATTCACGCGTCAGCTTGGCGGCAGCGAAGCGGCAAACGAAAACGGCAATGGCGGCGACGAACCAAAACTGCTCGGCAAGGATCCCTATACGGACGAGGATATTACCGCACGCAATGGCCGGTTTGGGCCCTATGTGCAGCGTGGCGAGGGCAAGGAAGCCAAGCGCGCCAGCCTGCCAAAGGGCTGGACGTTCGATACACTTGACCATGAAAAAGCGCTGGCGCTGCTCTCGCTACCTCGCGATGTGGGCCAGCATCCCGAAACGGCGAAGATGATCTCGGCCGGAATCGGACGCTACGGCCCCTACATCACGCATGACGGGACCTATGCCAATCTGGAGAATGCGGAAGACGTGTTCTCGATCGGCCTCAATCGTGCGGTTACCGTGCTTGCTGACAAGCAGGCAAAGGGCCCGGGGCGCGGTCGGGGTACGCCTGCAGCGCTCAAGGATCTTGGCGAGCATCCCGATGGCGGGGTGATAACCGTTCGCGACGGAAAATACGGCCCCTATGTGAACTGGGGCAAGGTCAATGCCACACTGCCGAAGGGCAAGGACCCGGCGGGCGTGACCGTTGAGGAAGCTCTTGCTATGATCGCTGAAAAGGCAGGCTCGAAGGGTACCAAGAAAGCACCGGCCAAGAAAGCACCGGCCAAGAAGGCAGCGGCAGCAAAAAAACCTGCCACGAAAAAACCGGCTGCGAAGAAGACTGCCACCAAAAAAGCAAGTTAGGAAAAAATCGATTGGCACGCCGTATCTCTCCCCCCAACGGAAAAAAGCGGTCTGCCAATTCTGACGCTTCCGGTCGCGAACAGCATATGCCAAGCCGCGATGAAATTCTCCAGTTTATCGAGGAAAACCCGGACCTTGCCGGCAAACGTGACATCGCCAAGGCATTCAATATCAAAGGCGATGCTCGTATTGCTTTGAAGGATATCTTGCGGGATTTGGCTGGCGACGGCTTGGTCGAAAAGCGAGCCAAGCGGCTCGCCGTACCTGGCAGCCTACCGAGCGTGGCAGTTCTCGACATTACCGGACGTGACGGCGATGGCGGGTTGATCGCCAAGCCTGCTGAATGGGACGCCAATCACCAGGAACGGCCGCCTGTCGTATTCATTCGCGCCTCACGCAACCAGAAGGGCCCGACTCCCGGCGTGGGCGATCGTGTTCTCGCCCGTATTTTTCATGGTGCTGACCCTAGCGGCCCCTCCTATACGGGACGTGTCATCAAGAAGATCGAACATCGCAAGGATGCGGTTTTGGGTGTCTTGCGCAAGCTTGACAATGGCGAGTGGCGCCTTGAACCCGTCGAACGGCGACAGGTGGAGCTCGCAATCGATCCTGCCCAGCTGAACAATGCCAAGGCAAATGACCTCGTTGAAGTCGAGGTATCTAAAATCAGCCGTTACGGACTTGCATTAGGCCGGATCACGCAGGTCGTCGGTTCCGTAGCGAGTGAGAAAGCCTTGTCGATGATCGCCATCCACGAGCATGAGATCCCGCATGTCTTTCCGGATAGCGTCACTGCGGAAGCCGAAAAGGCCAGACCCGCAACCATGGCGCATCGCGAGGACTGGCGTCATGTTCCATTGGTGACCATCGATCCAGCCGATGCAAAAGATCACGACGATGCGGTGTATGCCGAGCCTGATCCGGACGAGAAAAATCCGGGCGGCTTCATCGCGACCGTCGCCATCGCCGATGTCGCAGCCTACGTGACCCCACGTTCGCAGCTCGACCGCGAGGCATTGAAGCGCGGCAATTCGGTGTATTTCCCTGACCGCGTCGTGCCGATGCTGCCTGAACGCATTTCCAACGATCTTTGTTCGCTGAAAGAACTGGTCGACCGCCCTGCTCTTGCCGTCCGCATGATCTTTGATGCCGAAGGCCGCAAGCACTCCCATACCTTTCACCGCATCATGATGCGCTCGCACGCCCGGCTCTCCTATCCGCAGGCGCAGGCAGCAATCGATGGGGCGACGGACGAGAAGACAGCGCCGATACTCGATACGATCCTGAAGCCGCTCTGGGCGGCCTATGCCGTGCTGAAACGCGGCCGCGATGCGCGCGAACCGCTCGAACTTGATCTTCCGGAGAAGAAGATCCTGCTGACGCCCGAAGGCAAGGTCGACAAGGTCGTGATCCCGCCGCGGCTCGATGCGCACAAGCTCATCGAAGAATTCATGATCCAGGCCAACGTCGCCGCTGCAGAAACGCTCGAGCGCAAGAAACAGCCGCTGATCTTCCGCATCCACGATGCGCCTTCGCTGGCCAAGCAGGAAACCCTGCGTGAGTTCCTGCGGACCATGGATATATCGCTGGCCCGCGGCGCAGAACTGCGTCCGAACCAGTTCAACCATATCCTGAAGCGCGTCGAGGGCAGCGACAGCCAAGATCTCGTCAATCAGGTCGTGCTACGCTCGCAATCGCAGGCGGAATACAACCCCGCGAACATTGGGCATTTCGGCCTCAATCTTCATCGCTATGCGCACTTCACTTCGCCCATCCGCCGCTATGCCGACCTTATCGTGCATCGCGCGCTGATCTCGGCATTGGGCCTTGGTCCGGATGGCCTGACGCCGGACGAAGAAGCGGCATTGCCCGAAATCGCGGCCCTGATCTCGACATCGGAGCGTCGCGCCATGGCGGCTGAGCGCGACACTGTCGACCGGCTCATCGCACATTACCTGGCGGACAAGGTCGGCAGCAGTTTCGAAGGCCGCGTCCAGGGCGTTACGAAAGCCGGCCTGTTCGTCTCGCTTGCGACATATGGCGCGGACGGGTTTATCCCCATTTCAACTTTGGGTGATGATTACTATCTTTACGACGAAACCAACCACGCTCTGTCCGGCGAACGTAGTGGCAAGGGTTTCCGCCTCGGTGACGTTGTCGAGGTTCGTTTGGTCGAAGCCTTGCCAGTTGCGGGCGCATTGCGGTTCGAGATGCTTTCAGAACCGCACCCGGTGCCGAGTGGCGTTCGCTCGCACCACAAGGCAAAGCGTTTTGTACGCGGAAACCAGAAGCGTCCGTCTACCGTATCGCGGGGCGGACGAAGAGGCAGGTAATGGCAGAACAAATCTTCGGTGCCGATACGGCGCCCGCGAGAGAGCGCCGGCCGGCATGGCAGGCGATGTGGCGCGGATTGCGCTGTCGCTGCCCGCATTGTGGCGAAGGCAAGCTATTTCGCGCTTTCGTCAAGCCTGTCGATAATTGCGCCGCCTGCGGCGAGGACTACACGCATCAGCGCGCCGATGATTTTCCGGCCTATATCACCATCACGATCGTCGGCCACATCGTCCTCGGCGGATTTCTGGCCGTTGAAACCCTCTTCATACTGTCCAATTGGGTGCATCTGGCCATCTGGGTTCCCTTGACGATCCTCCTGTCGATAGGTTTGCTTCAGCCGGTCAAGGGCGCCATCATCGGGTTGCAATGGGCAAATTACATGCATGGTTTTGGCGGCGAGACGGAGGAGCCAAAATGAAAGTTCGTCCAAAGGCGGCGAAAATGGTGGATTTCGAGCACCGAAGCGCAGCGTACGTTAGGGTACGTGAGCATCGGAGCGCAGAAGAACGCCATTTGCAGCCCCTTCTTGACGAATTTTCTGACGATCAGGAGCCACGGGAACAGTGAATGATCAAGGCAATGCCATCCCGATCCAAAAAGATAAGCCGATAGTTCCTATCCGGCCACGTGATGCTGCTTCGCTGTTGCTCATCGACCGTTCTGGCAAGGATCTGCGCATCCTCATGGGAAAGCGGCACATGCGTCACGTGTTCATGCCGGGAAAATTCGTCTTTCCGGGTGGGCGGACGGAACCAGCGGACGGCCGCATATCCGCCATTGCTGAACTCTCGGATATTGATCAAGCAAAGCTGCTGACCGGCATGGGCAGTCGCTCAAGCGTTCAACGCTGCCGGGCAATCGCGCTTTCTGCCATTCGCGAAACCTACGAGGAGGCAGGGCTGCTTCTGGGACGCCGGCATCCGGATACCGTTTCGATATCGCACCCCGACTGGGCCGCTTTTGTCGAACGCGGGATTCTCCCCGATCTTTCCGTGCTGCGGTATTTTGCGAGAGCAACCACGCCCCCCGGCCGTTCCCGCCGTTTCGATACACGGTTCTTCCTTGCTTTTCGCGATGCCGTCGCGGATACCCTTCCCGAAACAACCGGGCCATCGCAGGAACTCGAAGAACTGTGCTGGTTGCCTTTCCATGAGGCCAATCAGCTCGATATTCCCGAGATCACCCGGACCATTATAAAGGAAGCCGAGGCGATACTGGCCGCAAATCCTGCCCTTGCCCCCGGCAATGACGTCATTCGATTTCGCATGAAATATGGACGCTTCGTCCGAGAGGTTTTTTGATTTATGGATGCATCGCCGACCACTGACCAGACAACCGTCCGGTCTTCCTGGCGCGCGCTTGTCGCGGCAATCGCCACCATCAGCTCCGTTGGTGTCGCCATCGGACTTGGCATTCCACTCCTGAGCGTCATTCTGGAGAGCCGGGGCCATTCGGCCACCATGATAGGTTTGAACGCCGCGGTCGCAGGTATCGCGTCAATTGTCGCCGCCCCTTTCGCTGCCCCTATCGCAGCCCGGTTCGGTGTGGTGCCGACCCTGCTTGGAATGCTGCTGATCGGCGGCTTCTCATTCGTTGGGTTCCACATCTTTACCGAGTTCTGGATGTGGGTCGTATTACGCATTTTCCTGCATTTCGCGCTGACAATGCTCTTCATTCTTTCCGAATACTGGATCAATGCCGCCGCTCCTCCCGAAAAACGCGGATTGGTGCTTGGTATTTATGCCACCGTCCTTTCCGTGGGCTTCGCGCTGGGGCCATGGCTGTTCTCGCGCATCGGCAGCGTCGGCATCATGCCGTTTGCGGTCGGCTTCGGCATCATCATCTTCGCCATGTTGCCGGTGCTTTTCGCGTGGAAGGAAAGCCCGGATTTCCATGAGGAGGAGCATGTTCCTTTCGCACCGTTCATTTGGGCAGTGCCGACGGCGACGGCGGCCGTCTTTGTCTTTGGTGCAGTAGAAACCGGTGGCTTCGCACTGTTTCCCGTCTTCGGCTCCCGGGTCGGCTATAGCGAAGCCAATGCGGCTCTCCTGCTCACGACTATCGGGCTTGGCAACGTGCTGCTGCAAATTCCAATTGGGCTCCTCAGCGATCACGTCAATGATCGTCGCAAGATCCTGCTTGTCTGCGCGTTGATCGGCTTGGCGGGCATGTGCGTCCTGCCATTCATCTATTCCAACTGGTATCTTGTCGCAGGGTTGCTGTTCGTCTGGGGCGGCGTCGTGGCTGGTCTTTACACGGTCGGCCTTGCTCATCTCGGCTCGCAACTTACCGGCCGCGAGCTTGCCTCTGCCAATGCGGCCTTCGTCTTCTGCTACGCTGTCGGCATGCTCGTCGGTCCGCAAGCCGTCGGTATCGGCATGGATATGATGGGCCCGGCCGGCTTTGCAGTCGCCCTCGCAATATTTTTTGCGGCTTACGCGCTTTTAGTGGGCTCACGCCTGATCAGCCGCAGAGGTTAGGGGTCGGGACTCTCAGCGAGTACAACTACAGCGCGCTTGGAATTATTCGCCACGGTGTTATATTGACCCCGGAGTGAGAGGCGAGCTTTCGCCCGCCTCTCTCTTCCTTATCTTTGGAAATGTACCCGGATTGCCATTGACCAGCTGGTCCGGGTTCTTTTCAAAATAAGGCTGATGCTAAACGGCGAATACCGCATAGATTCAACTCCAAGGTTGAAGGCAAGGCTCTTGCCGCAGTCGGGGGAGCCTGTCTCCCCCGATACACCGGCTGGCTCGGTGTTGCTGCTTTTGCCCTCAAAGCTCGAAGTTCGACTCATCGCGTGATTTGGGATGTTCGGCAACGAACGCAGGGTTGAATCGGAGCCCGGCAAATGCGGTGCGCGGTTGTCCTGCAAGGACCACATGCCGACGGATCGATTAAATTGGTGGGATGACCCACCTAGGCTTGACTTTTCGCCCCGTTCGGTTAAGTGTCCGGCCGAATTTCCGCTTATGGCCACGTTGCTGGACTTGCATAGCGGTCCTCAATAATCAGAACAGGTAAACTGAAAATGGCCAAGGCTGCGAATATCAAGATCAAGCTTCTGTCGACCGCTGACACCGGTTTCTTCTACGTTACGAGCAAGAACAGCCGTACCAAGACGGAGAAGATGTCTTTCCGCAAGTACGACCCGGTCGCACGCAAGCACGTTGAATTCAAGGAAACCAAGATCAAGTAATCTTGTTGTTCCGGAAACAAAAATGCCGCCTTCAGGGCGGCATTTTTGTTTGTAAATTCCATGACCCCTTGATTTTTATTCGTCAGGCCGCAGCCGACACAACGCGATTGCGTCCAGCAGCCTTTGCGCCGTAAAGAGCGTCGTCGGCCCGCTTCAACAGACTTTGGACGGTGTCATCCTTGGTCAGCACACTGGCAATACCGATGCTGATTGTTACGGGAGCGCCGGTCCCGCTTTGATTGACAACAAATGGTGTCGCTGCGACTTCGCGCCTGATGCGCTCGGCCACAACCGCAGCGAGCGCCGAATCAGTATCCGGCATCACTATGAAAAACTCCTCACCGCCATAGCGGCTCGCAAGATCGCTGCCGCGTACATTCCGCCGCAAGCGCCTTGCAAATTCCCGCAATACCTCGTCCCCGCCGTCGTGACCATGCGTATCGTTTATCAGCTTGAACCGGTCGATATCGGTCATGAGAATGGACAAGGGCCGCCGGCGTTCGACAGCGCGCTTGAACAAGGTTGCCAGATGCGTCTCAAGGTAGAGACGATTATGCAAACCGGTCAGGCTATCCGTCACCGCCATTTCGTAGGTCTTGACGACACTGGCGCGCAAACCGTCATGATAGGCTTTTCGTCGAAGCTGTGTGCGCAACCGCGCCAGCAATTCATTCGGGTTCAGCGGTCGCACCAGATAGTCGTTCACACCCAATTCCAAGGCGCGCCGGATCAACGGTTCTTCACCCCGATCCGCCACTAGGATGATAGGCAGCGATCGCGTGTTGTCGAGCGACCGCAATTGCGCACAGATGCGCAGCGGGTCAAAATTTGTGAAGCTTGACGAAATGATCAGGCAATCATGGTTGCCTTGGATAGCGTCGAAGAATCCCGTTTGCGGATCCGTTTGAACATCTACGACTCCTTCGTCGGCCAATATACGCTGAATCCGCTCGACGCTTTCGGGTCGTTCATCGATCAGCAGAACACGGGCGTTCTTGGCGCTGCCCTCGCTGCCAATTGGGAACCGCAAGATCGACTCCAACCCAACATCGCGGGTAGTAGCAACGCGCAACCGCAGCTCGTCGGTCAGGTTCTTCAACCGCACCAAGCTCTTCACGCGTGCAAGAAGTTGCAAATCGTTTACGGGTTTGGTCAGGAAATCATCAGCGCCAAAGTTCAGTCCGGTAATCCGGTCTGTGTCCTGATCCAGAGCTGTGACCAGCACCACAGGGATGTGTGCAGTAGAGGCTTGCGACTTCAGTCTGCGGCAAACTTCGAAGCCGTCCAACCCTGGCATCATGATATCAAGCAGAATGAGGTCAACATTGCTGTTCTCGCAGATCTCCAAGGCCTGATAGCCGTCCGATGCCGTGACGACTTCATAATATTCCGCGCTCAGCCGTGCTTCGAGCAGCTTCACATTGGCGGGAACATCGTCAACGACTAGAATGCGGGCCGTCATATTTTACTCCCCTGACGATCAAGCGTCGCCAAGATAAGATTTGATGGTTTCGATGAACTTCGGCACCGAGATGGGTTTTGAGATATAGGCCTCGCAACCGCCCTGCCGGATACGTTCTTCGTCGCCTTTCATGGCGAAAGCGGTAACGGCGATGATCGGGATTGCATGCAGATCGTCGTCCGCCTTCAGCCACTTCGTGACTTCCAAGCCCGACACCTCGGGCAGCTGAATATCCATGAGGATGAGATCCGGCCGATGTTCGCGAGCCAGATCGAGTGCTTCCAGCCCATTGCGGGTCCGGATGGTCTCATAGCCGCTGGCTTCAATCAGATCGCGGAAGAGCTTCATGTTAAGCTCATTATCCTCGACGATCATCACTTTCTTTACCATCGGCAATTTCCTGTTGATCATGCTTGAAAGACGCGCGCCGTCCGTGAAGAACTATGGGACAAAGATCAGGTCGCAGCCCCAACTGTATGGATGCATTTGATAGCCTGTGATGATTGATGAAAAGGTAACTCTTCAGCCCAATCCCGAAATGCTGCTGATCATGTTTAACCAAGGATTTATTGAACATCTTCTTTTGATCATATTCAACCGGCTACAGCGAAATTTGGGCACGCGAAATAGCGTGTAGGACTGTGAGACGTACTATTCTGGGTTGCAGGACCCGGCAAACCATGGACAGGCGGTGTAAATGAGGAATCAGATCAATCTCGGCGACGCGGAAACCTTGGCCATCAATGCATTGCTATTCCTGGGCGACGACAGCGAGTTGCTTGCCCGGTTCCTTGCTCTGACCGGAATTACCGCCGATCGGATTCGGACGGCGGCCGGCGAGCCGGGATTTCTGGCGGGCGTTCTCCAGTTCTACCTTGGGCACGAACCGACGTTACTGCGCTATTGCGAGGCAACAGGAACAGATCCTGCCCGATTCCAGGACGCCCTTCAGCTCCTTCCTGGTGGACGGCAAGATATCGATTGAACGGTTGATAGGCTTCGGCGGGTCGTTGCAAGGTAAAGGCACCTTCGCTAATGTCTGCTCGTTCCTTTTATGTTCCGGACCCCGATGGCAACCCTCAACGATCCGAGATTTGGTTTTTGCCGTGACTGTCTGGCAGCTCAGGCATCCGTCGGCAAACGCTGCCATATTTGTGGCAGCCCGCGTTTGCTGCGTCATCCCGAACTCTATCGCCTCAGCATCGCTCATGTGGACTGCGATGCGTTCTATGCGTCGGTAGAAAAGCGCGACAATCCGGAATTGCGAAACAAGCCTGTTATTATTGGCGGCGGGAAACGCGGCGTCGTTTCAACAGCTTGCTATGTAGCGCGCATCCATGGTGTGAAGTCGGCGATGCCGATGTTCAAAGCTCTGGAGGCTTGTCCGCACGCTGTCGTCATCAGTCCCGACATGGAAAAATATGCCCGCGTTGGTCGCGAGATCCGGCAGATGATGCGCGATTTGACGCCTTTGGTCGAGCCGTTGTCAATCGACGAAGCCTTTCTGGATCTGTCGGGGACCGAGCGTCTGCATCACGATCCACCTTCCCGTGTGATGGCGCATTTTTCAAATCGAGTAGAACGAGAAATGGGGCTTTCCGTTTCGGTCGGCATTTCCTATTGCAAGTTTCTCGCAAAGATTGCCTCGGACTTCGAGAAGCCACGCGGCTTTTCCATCATCGGACAACAAGAGGCCCCCACTTTCCTGGCGGATAAGCCGGTGACCATGATATGGGGTGTCGGCAAGGCGTTCAATGCAACGCTGGAGCGCGATGGCATTCGCACCATAGGCCAACTTCAGACGATGGAACTTGGCCCCTTGATGGCTGCCTATGGTACGATGGGGCAGCGCCTCTACCGTCTATCGCGGGGGCTTGATACGCGCCGTGTAGAACCTGACAGCGAGAGCAAAAGTGTATCTGCTGAAACGACCTTCAATGAAGATATCGCCTCGCTTGAAGAGCTCACGCCGATATTGCGATCTTTGTCGGAAAAGGTCTCGAGGCGCCTCAAAGCTGCGGACATCGCGGGAAGGACCGTCGTTCTCAAATTGAAGTCTCGGGATTTCAAACTAAGAACCCGAAACCGCCAGTTGGCCGATCCGACACAACTGGCCGACCGGATTTTCCGCACCGGTTTTTCGCTGCTTGAAAAAGAAATCGACGGCACGCGATTTCGTCTGCTCGGAATCGGCGTCAGCGACCTTGGCAACGATGATCGCGCTGACCCTCTCGACCTTGTCGATATTCAAGCGACTAAACGCGCGGTTGCCGAAACGGCGATAGACAAGCTCCGCGGGAAATTCGGCAACAATGCTGTCGAGACCGGATACACGTTCGGCAGGGTCAAATCTCGAGTCGAAGCTCGGCCAGACGATACGGATTCAAACGAAAACCAGTGAATATGGGACAAGACTCTCCAAATCTGGAACAAGAATAGCCGAATCTGGAACGAAAATTTCTACCCATAATTGCAATTCAGTTGTAACTGGTTGAGGGATTGTCCCTCAGGCCATCTCGACTTCCACAATTCCCGGTATGGCTTTCATTGCACTGGCGACCTGGGGACCGACACGATAGCGGTTCGGCAATTCGATCTCCACTTCGGTTGCGCCATTTTCCTTGATCAGGATCAAACTGACTACCTGGCCGTCGTTTTGCGGCACCAGATAGGGAGTAACGGCGCTTAATGGTTCGCTGGAACGCATATAAAGGCGCAATGCTTTCTGCATCCGGGTCGCCTCGTCTTCGAGCGATTGAGCTGTCTGGATGCGCAGACTAATGCCCTCCGGACGATCTTCGGCGCCGACAGTGACCACTACCGACCGACCGGGCTCAAGCAGGTCGCGGTACTGCGCAAGAGCTTCGGAAAAGAGCACCGCCTCGAATTGTCCTGAAGAATCAGAGAATTGGATAATTCCCATCTTGTTGCCGGTTTTGGTCTTGCGCTCCTGCTTGGCCGTAATTGTCCCGGCAAGACGCCCTGCATTGGCGCCGCGCTTGACCGCCGCCGAAAACTCCGACCAGGTCTGGACGCGCATCTTTTCCAGCACTGCCCGGTACTCGTCGAGCGGATGCGCCGAGAGGTAGAACCCCGCCGCTTCGAACTCCCGTCGCAACTTCTCCGCCGAAAGCCACGGTGCAGCCGCGGGGAGTTGGATCGTTTGGGCAGTTGCGGCCATTCCCCCGAATATATCCGCCTGACCGCTAACGCTGTCTTCCTGCGTGCGTTGTGCATGACCGATAATCCTGTCGAGCCCGGCAATCAGCGCAGGCCGTTCACGCCCGAAACAGTCGAAAGCCCCAGCATTTATAAGGCTTTCGAAGACTCGGCGGTTGACCACACGCGGGTCGATCCGCTCGCAGAAATCCTCGAGGCTGGCGTAGGGCGTCGCACCGCGCTTCTCGACAATATGATCGACAGCCGCTTCGCCAACGCCCTTGATGGCCGCCAGCGAATAGAAGATTCGGTTGTCGCCAACCTCGAACAAACGGTAAGACGTATTGACCGATGGCGTGACGACTTCGATGCCAAGCCGCACAGCTTCCCGGCGGAAATCGTTGAGCTTGTCCGTGTTGGACATGTCGTATGTCATTGATGCGGCAAGGAATTCAACTGGATAGTGGGCCTTCATGTAGGCGGTTTGGAACGACACGATCGCATAGGCTGCGGCGTGGGATTTGTTGAATCCGTAATCCGCAAACTTGGCCAACAGGTCGAAGATGAAGTTGGCTTGCGGCTTGGTCACACCACGCTCGACGGCTCCATCAACGAATCGGACCCGCTGCATGTCCATCTCGGCGCGGATCTTCTTGCCCATGGCACGACGAAGAAGATCGGCTTCGCCGAGCGTATAGCCCGACATTTCCTGCGCGATCTGCATCACCTGTTCCTGGTAAATGATGACGCCTTGTGTTTCCTTGACCAGATGATCGATTTTCGGATGGATCGACGCCATCTCTTCATCGCCATTCTTGCGCGCATTGTAGGTCGGGATGTTCTCCATCGGGCCCGGCCGATAGAGCGCGACGAGCGCGATGATATCCTCGATCCGGTCCGGCCGCATGCCGATCAGCGCCTTTCGCATACCGGTGCTTTCCACCTGGAACACGCCGACTGTCTCGCCGCGGGACAGCATCTCGTAAGTGTGCTTGTCGTCGAACGGCAGATTCGAGAGGTCCACTGTGATGCCGCGCCGCTTGAGCAGATTGACGGCTGTCTGAAGAACTGTCAGCGTTTTCAGACCAAGAAAATCGAATTTGACCAGCCCGGCTTCTTCAACCATTTTCATGTTGAACTGCGTAACCGGCATATCCGAACGCGGATCGCGGTACATCGGCACCAGTTCCGACAAAGGCCGATCTCCAATGACGATACCCGCCGCATGAGTCGATGCGTGGCGATAAAGTCCCTCCAGCTTCAGTGATATGTCGAGCAACCGCTCGACGACCGGCTCCTTGTCACGTTCTTCCCGCAATCGCGGCTCATCTTCGATTGCCTTGGACAGTGTCACAGGATTCGCCGGGTTTGCCGGCACCATCTTGGTCAGGCGGTCGACTTGTCCATATGGCATTTCCAATACACGTCCGACGTCGCGCAATACGGCGCGAGCCTGGAGCGTACCGAAGGTTATGATCTGCGCTACTTGATCACGGCCATATTTGCCCTGAACATAGCGAATAACCTCATCGCGGCGTTCCTGGCAGAAGTCGATATCAAAGTCCGGCATCGAGACGCGGTCCGGATTAAGAAAGCGCTCGAAGAGCAGGGAGAACCGAAGCGGATCGACGTCTGTGATCGTCAGGGCATAGGCGACAAGCGAACCCGCGCCTGATCCACGTCCAGGACCGACCGGGATATCATGAGCTTTGGCCCATTTGATAAAGTCGGCAACGATCAGAAAGTAACCCGGATATTTCATCCGGGTAATGATAGAAATCTCGTATTCCAGCCGTTCCGAATATTGCTCGGCTGTATGGCCACCGGCTAAACCCAGTGTCTGGATACGCTGCGCAAGGCCCTCCCTCGCCTGGCGCGCCAACTCATGGGCTTCGGCCTGCAATGCCGCTTCCGGGTCATCACTCTCGCCAGTAAAGCGCGGCAAAATCGGCGCACGGTTCTTGGGATAGTAGGAACAACGCAGTGCGATCTCTACAGTGTTCTCAACCGCCTCAGGCAGATCAGCAAATAACCCCACCATCTCGTCTTCGCTCTTGAGACAGTGGTCCGGTGTCAACCTGCGGCGATCGTCAATCGACAGAAGCGAACCAGAGGCAATCGCCAAAAGTGCATCGTGCGCTTCATAATCAGCACTTTTCGAAAAAAACACATCGTTCGTCGCCACGAGTGGCAGTTCCAGTTCGTAGGCAAGTTCAACCTGCGCTGCTTCCAATGCGCGATCGTAACCACGATGACGCTGGAGTTCGACGTAGAGCCGATCACCGAACAGCGATTTCAAATAGTTCAACCGCTGCCGTGCACGATCAATCCGATCATCCTTGATCGATTTGGCGATGGGCCCTTCGGGACCGCCAGACAAAGCGATGATACCGTCCGTACGACCTTTAAGCCATGCCGACGTGATATGCACCGGATCACCGGCTGGGGTTTCGAGGTACGCACGACTCACGAGGCGCACGAGATTGGCATAGCCTGCCTCCGTGGCCGCAAGGAGGACGAGCGGCGCCAGTCCCAGCGCTTCGCGTCTGTTAGCGCTGCGGCTTTCCTCCGCCTGGTCATGAAAGGCGATATCAAGCTGACAGCCAATAATGGGCTGTAGGCCCGCCTTCGATCCTTTCTGGGCAAATTCAAGAGCGCCAAAAAGATTATTAGTGTCGGTAATCGCAATCGCCGGCGCCTTGTTGGCAACGGCGAGATCAATGACTTTCGGGACCTGCAGGGCGCCTTCAAGTAAGGAATACGCAGAATGTACTCGAAGGTGGACGAAGCGCAGCGCTTGTTTGCTCGCGACGCTTAGACTGCTGTTGGTCTGTCCATCTGCCAATTATTCTGTCTCCGAAAACGAAACTGATTCACCGCGCATTTATAGTCGGACATGCGCGGTGAGGTGTCCACCAGTATTGAGGCTTCAGGTATTTTCATCGGTGGACAAGAATCGAGATCGCAAGCACTCAAAACGTTCCTTTGCAGTGATCCCGACCTCATCAGATTGCACTGACCCACATTGCAAACGTCGCAATGAACAGGCTGACTGTAACGAATGACATAACATCCTGGAAAAGTTCGCTCATCGGTAAAACCCTTCTTCGTTGTCTGTATGTCTATCTTTTGTTCTTTTTTTGTTCCAAAGTCAAGCACATCAAGTCGCCCATTGGTGCAATGGTTTTCGAAATATTAATGGAAGGTAAAATGGGGTTGCGTGATCAGAGGTTGGTGATTTTGCCGTCCTTGAGCGTCACCCTCCTGTCCATGCGACGCGCCAGCTCAAAATTATGAGTGGCGATCATGGCTGACAGTCCCGACTGTCTCACAAGCGCTTCGAGTGCTTCGAACACATAGGAAGATGTCACCGGATCGAGATTGCCTGTCGGTTCGTCAGCGAGGAGCACCAAGGGTGCGTTCGCCACGGCACGGGCAATAGCTACACGCTGCTGCTCGCCGCCGGAGAGTTCGCTAGGGCGGTGCGAAGCACGCGCGCCAACCTTCATATAATCGAGTAGCTGCTGCGCGCGTTCCGACGCCACCGCCGGCTTCATGCCGCGAATCAACTGCGGCATCATAACGTTTTCGAGTGCCGTGAATTCCGGCAGAAGGTGATGGAACTGATAGACGAAGCCGATGTCGTTTCGCCGTATGGCCGTACGCTCTTCATCGGAAAGCGATCCGCAAGACCTGCCGTCCAGAATAACATCGCCGCTGTCCGGTCGTTCAAGCAATCCAGCCGTATGCAGCAATGTCGACTTACCGGCCCCGGAAGGCGCGACAAGCGCCACCATCTCGCCTTTGCCAAGCGAAAAGCTGGCGTCGTTGAGAATGACCAACTCACGGCCAATCTCATCATAACGGCGGCCGACATTCATCAGCTGCAAAATTGGCCCTGCCACCATTTTATTCGTACCTCAAGGCTTCAACGGGATCGAGCTTGGCTGCGCGCCATGCTGGAAACAGCGTTGCCAGAAATGACAGGACCAATGCCATGAGAATGACCGAGAAGGTCTCGTTGAAATCCATTTTGGCGGGTAAGGTGCTCAAGAAATAGAGTTCAGGATTGAACAGCGTGGTGCCGGAAATCCAGGAAAAGAATTCTCTGATTCGTTCAACGTTGAGACATACAACGACGCCAAGAACCACACCTGCAATCGTTCCGGTCACACCGATCGCAGCACCCGTCATAAGAAAGATGCGCAGGATCGAGTTTCGCGTCGCCCCCATGGTCCGAAGGATGGCAATGTCATGCCCCTTGTCCTTCACCAGCATTATCAGTCCGGAGATGATATTGAGAGCCGCGACGAGAACGATCAACGTCAGAATCATGAACATGACATTGCGCTCAACCTGAAGGGCGGAAAAGAACGTCTGATTGCGCTGACGCCAGTCGGTGAGCATGATCGACCGCTGTGCCGCATCCTCGATCGGTTTCTTCAACGCGTCGATATTGTCCGGATTATCGGCGAATATCTCGATCGATTGAACCTTGTTTTCCTGGTTGAAATAGAGCTGCGATTCATCGAGCGGCATAAGTACGATCGATGCGTCATACTCGGACATGCCGATCTCGAATATGGCCGTAACCGGATAGGATTTGACACGCGGAGCCATGCCGAGGGGCGTTACATCCCCGTCCGGAGATATCAAAGTCAGTTTATCACCGAGACCGAGACCCATATTTTCAGCCATACGCGTCCCGATAGCGACGCCGCCAGCCGTGTTGAATCCCTGAAACGTACCTTGGCGCACGTTCTTGGAAACAAGCTGAAGTTTCGCAATGTCTTCCTCGCGCAAGCCGCGGACCAAGGCGCCAGCCCCTGCCCCGACATTACCTTTGGCCAACACCTGTCCCTCGACAACTGGAATGGCAAAGGAGACACCGGGGACAGCGTCGACGCGTTTGATGACCGCATCGTAATCGTCGAAAGGCCGATCCATCGGCTGCATGATAACATGACCGTTGATGCCGAGGATGCGCGTCAAGAGTTCAGCGCGAAAGCCGTTCATCACTGCCATCACGATGATCAACGTTGCAACGCCAAGCATGATCCCGGTAAAAGAGAATCCGGCAATCACGGAAATGAACGTTTCCTTGCGCCGGGCACGCAAATAGCGCCAGGCGATCATACGTTCATAGGCTGAGAACGGCTTGGAACCGTTCGGCGCGGTGACTGCCTTTTCGCTCATAAAATTCCTGCCTGAACGCCCGCGAGCTTGTTGAGCGCAGCTTCCACACTCAAAGTCTCGCGCTCGCCGGTTGCACGGTCCTTGATCTCGACTTCGCCGGCCGCAACGCCGCGCGGGCCGACTATCACCTGTGTGGGCAGCCCAAACAGATCCATTGTGGCGAACTTGGCACCCGGGCGATCATCAGTATCGTCGAGCAGGGGCTCAAGGCCGGCATTGGTCAACGCATCGTACAATTTAGCCGAAACGGCGTCGCAGGCTGCGTCGCCGGGTTTCATGTTCACGATGCCCGCACCGAATGGCGCAACGGCTTTCGGCCAGATAATGCCGTTCTCGTCATGCGACGCTTCGATGATTGCAGCGACCACACGTGACGGCCCAATACCGTAGGACCCCATTGAAACCGGGTAGTCCTTGCCATCCGGTCCGGTTACCTTGGCGCCCATCGGTTCGGAATATTTCGTTCCAAAGTGGAAAATGTGGCCCACTTCGATACCGCGAGCAGCGAGTTGCTCCGAAGCACCGACCTTTTCCCACGCCGCCTCGTCATGCATTTCGTCGGTGGCAGCATAAGGCGTGGTCCAGCGCTTAACGATATCAGCAATCTGCGCATCATCATTAAAGTCGGTATCGGGACCGGGCACGGGCAGATCGAGATAGGCGCGATCGCAGAAAACCTGGCTCTCGCCTGTATCGGCGAGAATGATGAATTCATGGCTGAGATCGCCGCCGATCGGACCCGTATCGGCCCGCATGGGAATGACTTTGATACCCAGTCGCGAAAACGTGCGCAGATAGGCAACGAACATGCGATTGTATGCCGCTTTCGCACCTTCAAAATCAAGATCGAAGGAATAGGCATCCTTCATCAGGAATTCGCGCGACCGCATGACACCGAAACGCGGACGGCGCTCGTCGCGAAACTTCCACTGAATATGATAAAGATTGAGCGGCAAGTCTTTGTAAGATTTGACATAGGCGCGGAAAATCTCGGTGATCATTTCCTCATTCGTCGGACCAAAGAGCATGTCGCGATCACCGCGATCCTTGATGCGCAGCATCTCGTCGCCGTAGGCGTCATAGCGTCCGCTTTCGCGCCAAAGATCGGCGGACTGGATTGTCGGCATGAGGAGTTCAATTGCACCGGAACGATTCTGCTCCTCGCGAACAATGGCGCTCACCTTGTTCAGAACTCGCAGACCCGCCGGCAACCAGGCATAGATACCCGCCGATTCCTGGCGTATCAAGCCTGCACGCAACATCAGGCGATGGGAGACGATTTCCGCCTCCTTGGGGTTTTCTTTCAGGATAGGTAGAAGATAACGGGAAAGCCGCATGGAGAATCACCAAATTGAACATCGCCTGAGTGCTTTAAGAATCAGGCAAAACCAAGTGCAAAGTGATGTTTCTTTACCGGCTTCCCGACGTATTGGGAACCCGTAACGCCAAATGAAGCAGCCGAAGATTTATAAGAGATTCACTGCCTTGCCGGATATGTAAGCAAAAAATGACAAGAACGAATATTTTTCGTGACATTTCGCAGGCAGTCCGCTATTTTTTTAATCATAAGGAGAAAGTAAGAATATTTCTGCTTTCCTACGCGGTCAAAGTCTTGGGAGGATGTGACCTAGGCGCGGTTTTCCGCAGCCGCCACGCAAGTGGATCTGGTCAGACGCGATCTTTAAAATGCAAGGTGAAAGCCTTGCATTTTTTTTGTCTGATTTCGTTGAATCAATGCGTTGCTGTATTTTCTTGAAGTAATCTATCACTTGCCTCTTGGCGCTTCAGCCTCCAACACTTCATTGTGAATAAAATGGCGGTAGGAACGATGTGAGAGATTACCGGTCCGCGCCGCAGCCAATTTCATTAGCAAGCTAATTTGATTTTTTTCGGGACGGGCAATTCTAACTGGCGAAATTCATTCCAGTTGCGGGAAAAATACCGGCAGATCGTTTACTCCGTAGCCCAGCACCTCATTCACTACATAGAATATGGCAAATATGATTGTGGCCACAATCGTCGTCAGCAGGAAAACCCGGCCCATACGGTGCTTGTGCGGTGCGCTGGGCGTTGTTCCCAGCGTAACATCATCTTCATCTGCCTGCGTGCGAAGGCCAATTGGCAGCATTGTGAAAAGAGTGAGCCACCAAAATATGAAATACACCGCCATTGCTGTCGCGATTGGCATTCTTATTCTTGCTCCAGTTCAATCAGCGTTCCGCTAAAATCCTTCGGGTGAAGAAAAATAACGGGCTTGCCGTGCGCGCCGATCGTCGGTTCTCCATCACCAAGAATGCGCGCACCCTGCTTTTTTAACCGATCGCGCGCCGCATGGATATCGGGCACTTCGTAGCAGACATGGTGCATACCGCCTGACGGGTTTTTAGCCAGAAATGCGGCGATGGGCGAGTCCGCGCCCAAGGGTTCCAGCAATTCGATCTTTGTATTGCCAACATCGATGAAGACGACGGTGACGCCATGTTCTGACAAGGCTTGCGGCTGGGTCAGCTTTGCCCCAAGCGTATCGCGATAAATCACGCACGCTGCTTCCAGGTCAGGCACGGCGATCGCGATATGATTGAGACGTCCCAGCATGGGCGTTTCCTTATGGGCGGGTCACGAAAACCGTAACCACGGGCTTTTTACCCCAAACCTCATTGGCTGCGGCTCGAACTGCCCTGCGCACTGCTTCGCGCACCATGGCAATATCCTTGCGTTTTTCGCGCGGAATACTTTGCACAGCACTCACCGCTGCATCGTACAGCAGATCCTCGAGCAGCTCACCTTCGGCGTCATTTTCCGGAAGCCCGATCGGAACGATTTCTGGGTCCTCCATGATGTTAAATTTCTCGTCAAGCAGCATCGAAACCGCAACATGTCCGACATAGGAAAGCTTGCGACGATCAACGATGCCAACCTCTTCCTCGTCACCGATGAGCTTGCCGTCTTTGTACCACCGGCCAATCGGAGCCTGATCAATGATTTCCGCCCTGCCCGGCGCTAGCCGCAAAACGTCGCCATTGCGCACCTGCGGTACTTCCGGAATTCCCGCCATCGCCGCCAGCGAACCCTGTCCAACGAGATGCGCGGCTTCGCCATGCACGGGTACGAGGATGCGCGGACGCACCCACTCGTACATGCGCTTCAATTCATTGCGGCGCGGATGACCGGAGACATGCACCAACTGATCGCCGTCGGAAATGATGTGGATGCCCTGCTCGATCAACAAGTTTTTCGTGTCGATGATTGGCTTTTCGTTGCCGGGAATTGGCCGCGACGAATAGATCACCGTATCGCCCGCCGATAACGCAACGTTGCGCATTTCGTCGCGCGCGAGCTTGGCAAGAGCCGCGCGTGGCTCGCCTTGGCTGCCAGTCAAGATGATCACCATGTTTTCGCGCGGTATATAGCCGTAATCATCTTCAGACAGGAATTCGGGAACGCCATAGAGATAGCCAAGCTCGCTCGCCACATCGATCATGCGCTTCATCGATCGGCCGAGAACCAGCGTTTGCCTGCCGGCATCGCGCGCTGCCAAAGCTATCGAGCGAATGCGCCCGACATTCGATGAGAACGTCGTTATCGCAACGCGGCCGCGGGCATTTTCTATGATCTCTCGCAGGCTCTCACCTACTTCTCGCTCGGACGGGGACTCACCATCGCGCAAAGCATTGGTGGAATCGCACATCATCGCGAGCACGCCCTCGTCGCCGAGTGCACGAAACCGCGCTCCATTGATGAGCGGTCCGAGCGAAGGTTCCGGATCCATCTTCCAGTCGCCGGTGTGAATGACCGTACCCAACGGTGTCTTGATCGCCAGCGAAACCGGTTCGGGAATCGAGTGCGTAACAGCGATCGCTTCGAACTCGAATGGCCCCACGTTAAACGTCTCACCTGCACGGTAGATCGTTACAGGAATATTTGGCGCGCCGGGTTCCGACTGACGCTTGGCAGCAAGCAGACCTGCCGCGAACGGCGTCGCATAAACGGGAACGTTCAGCAATGGCCAAAGGTCAAGCAACGCTCCGTAATGATCCTCGTGGGCATGCGTTATGACGATGCCCTTGAGATTGTGGCGTTCCGCTTGCAGGAAACGAATATCCGGAAACACTAGATCTGCCCCAGGAAGATCCGGGCCGGCAAAGCTCACGCCCATATCGACTACGACCCACTCGCGTTTGTGCGCAGGACCATAGCCGTACATTGCCAGGTTCATCCCGATCTCGCCGACACCACCTAGGGGAAGGAAAACAAGTTCTGCTTGATCGGAATTGGCCATTTATACTCCTAAACTAAAATCTACTCAGCGTTTGCCGATGCCACAGCACCAAAATGAACGTCGCCAGCGGCAATCTTTACCCGTCCGCCTTCATTGTCGCGAATGACAAAGCGGCAATCTTCATCGATAGTCTCGAATATACCACGCAGCACCGCTCCGTCGACTCGGACGGCGACCTCGCTACCCACACCCGCCGCCCGTGCGAGCCAGCGCTTGCGAATCTCGGCTAGTCCCCGGCCCTCACTCCAGATTCTGCTATTTTCTTGCCATGCATCTGACAACGCCAGAAAAAGTGTTTCTGCGTCGCAATTTGCGCCGAGCTTCATCAGCGAAGTAGCTGGATAAGGGACATCATCAGGGTAGACGACTACATTGACACCAATACCGACAACGATCGCCAACCGATTGTTCGGCAGTTGTGTCGATTCCAAAAGAATGCCCGCAAGCTTTGCACCGTCGGCCAAAAGATCATTCGGCCATTTCAGTTCAACTCGCAAAACGGATTTGCCGCTCCCGCTATTTCCCGCTCCATCGATTCCTACTTTGAATGCCGCCGCGGGACAAACAGCATCCAAGGCGTCGGCAAGGGACAGCCCCGCGACGAAACCAAGCGTTGCGGCAGTTTTCAGCTCGAAGTTTCCGGTCAAGAGCAGCGAAGCAGCGAGATTGCCATGGGAGGTAGTCCAGGCGCGTCCTCGCCTTCCGCGACCGCTCTCCTGCTGTTTGGAGACGATCCAAAGTTTCCCGGGATCACCAGCCTGCGCACGCTCCAATGCCACGGCGTTGGTTGAGCCGATCGTATCGAATGCCTCCAGCCGAAATCCGTCTTGATCTGCCAGAGGCGAAAGTGAGAATCCCATCGAGCTCCTAGAAAAACGTCTGGGCAGCAGCGTTCGCAAACGTGCTGACCGGGCCGCCCACCAGGACGTAGAATAGCACCAGCATGCCAGATACTCCAAGGACAAGCCGCAACTCGCCCGCCATGGGAACGAAGGCGCCGACGGGTTCGTCGAACCACATGATCTTGATGATGCGCAGATAGTAAAACGCACCGACGACCGACGCCACGATACCAATGATAGCCAGCGCATAAAGGTTGGCCTGCATGGCTGCAAGGAAGGTATACCATTTGCCCCAGAACCCAGCGAGCGGGGGAATACCGGCCAACGAGAACATCAGGATCGTAAGGATGGTCGCCATGATCGGATTCGTCCGTGACAGGCCGGCAAGATCGCCGATCGACTCGACATTGCCCTCCTTGCGACGCATGGCAAGAATAAAGGCGAATGTGCCAAGTGTCGTGACCAGATAGATCAGCATATAGATCGCAACACCGCGGACCCCAACCAGTGTACCGGCGGAGAGCCCGACAAGTGCGTAGCCCATGTGGCTGATTGAGGAATAGGCCATAAGACGCTTGATATTCCGCTGGCCAATGGCAGCGAACGCCCCAAGGACCATGGATGCGATCGCGATAAACACGATGATCTGTTGCCAATCATGGGTGATGGGCTGGAAAGTCTCGACGGCAACACGTGTAAACAATGCCATGGCGGCCATTTTAGGCGCAGTCGCGAAGAAGGCGGTGACCGGTGTAGGCGCGCCCTCATAGACGTCCGGCGTCCACATGTGGAACGGTACCGCCGAAATCTTGAAGGCAAGACCCGCAAAGATGAATACGAGACCAAACACAACGCCAAGCTGCCGCTCGGAACTGCTCAGTGCCTGCGCAATTGCTTCGAAACCGGTATGCCCTGTAAAGCCATAGACCAAAGAAATTCCGTATAGGAGCATGCCTGACGAAAGCGCCCCGAGAACGAAATATTTGAGGCCAGCTTCCGTCGAGCGTGCGCTATCACGATTGATCGCCGCGACCACATAGAGTGCAAGCGACTGCAGTTCCAGACCGAGATAGAGCGATAGTGTGTCATTGGCCGAAATCATCAGCAGCATGCCGAGCGTCGCCAGAAGGGCAAGAATCGGGAACTCGAACTTGTCGTACTTCTCTGATTTGGCAAAACCGACCGACATGACAAGCGTCACCACAGATCCGACCAAGGTCAGAACCTTCATGAAGCGAGAGAACGGATCGGTGACGAAAGCGCGACCGAAGACATGACCGTCTTGCGGGAACAGAACGACAAGCGCCAGCGCCACGAGCAAGATGGCTACCGTCAGACTGTTGACAAGCGAATAGGCCCGCTCCCCAGAAAATGCGCCGATCATCAGTAGCGCCAGTGCGCCCACCGTGATCAGGAGCTCAGGAGCCATGAGCGTCAGATTGGCAATCATATCGGTCTGCATCGGCCTTGGCCTCTTCCTGCTATTTCAACGCCAGTGTGGCCGCTGAGGACAGCGCGTTATTATATTGGTTGATCAGAGCGTGTACGGAGCTTGCCGTCGCATCAAAGATGGGCATCGGATATACGCCGTAGAAAATGGTGAGGATTACCAGCGGGTAGATAACAGCCTTTTCACGCGGCGACATATCCAGAAGCGACTTCAGGCTTTCCTTGTCCAACGATCCGAATATGACGCGCCGATAGAGCCACAGCGCATAGGCCGCCGAGAAAATGACGCCGCTGGTCGCGAAAAGGGCAACCCAGGTGTTCACGCGGAAAACACCAAGCAACGTCAAAAACTCACCAATGAATCCTGATGTACCCGGTAGACCAACGTTGGCCATGGTGAAGATCATAAACACAACTGCATATTTCGGCATGTTATTGACAAGGCCGCCATAGGCCGCGATCTCGCGCGTATGGGTTCTGTCGTAGACAATACCGACGCAGAGAAACAGCGCGCTGGATACCAGGCCGTGCGAGAGCATCTGGAATATCGCGCCTTGAATGCCCTGCTCGTTGGCTGCGAAGATGCCCATCGTGACATAGCCCATATGGGCAACGGATGAATAGGCAATCAGCTTCTTTATATCTTGCTGCGCCAGCGCAACGAGTGATGTGTAGATGATGGCGACCACGGAGAGCGTATAGATCAGCGGTGCAAAATCGGCCGATGCGATCGGGAACATCGGCAGCGAGAAACGAATGAATCCATAACCGCCAAGCTTCAACAAGATGCCGGCCAGAATGGCGGACGCCGCCGTCGGCGCCTCAACGTGGGCATCAGGCAACCATGTGTGCACCGGCCACATCGGCATCTTGACCGCAAACGAGGCAAAGAAGGCGAACCACAACCAAGTCTGCAACGACGCCGGGAACTTGTAGCTAAGCAAGGTCGGAATATCCGTCGTACCGGCCTGCCAGTACATTGCCATGATAGCAAGCAGCATCAGCACGGAGCCGAGCAAGGTATAGAGGAAGAATTTGAAGCTGGCATAGACGCGCCTCTTGCCGCCCCAGACACCGATAATGATGAACATCGGCACGAGGACGGCTTCGAAGAACACGTAGAACAGCACGATATCGAGCGCGCAGAACACGCCAATCATCAGCGTTTCGAGAACCAGGAACGCGATCATATATTCTTTGACGCGTGTCTGGATCGCTTCCCAGCTCGCCAGAATGCAAAGCGGCATCAGGAACGTGGTAAGGATGACGAACAGCATTGAAATGCCGTCGACGCCCATGTGGTAGGAAATTCCGGAGTCGAGCCAGTCAGCCTTCTCGACAAACTGAAACCCGGCTTGGCCGTTGTCGAAATAATACCAGATCGGCAGTGAGAGCAGGAACGTGATGATCGTCGTCCAGAGGGTCACATTGCGGATGTTGCGGCGTGCAGCATCGCTGTCGTCCCGGATCATCAGAACGAAAAAGGCACCGACCAATGGCAGGAAGGTAACAGTCGAGAGAATTGGCCAGTCGGTCATCAGAAATTGCTCCCGAGCATCATCCACGTGACGAGTGCGGCGACCCCGATGAGCATCGCGAACGCATAGTGATAAAGGTAACCGGATTGCAGACGAACCACCCGGTTGGTGACGTCAACCACGCGTGCGGAAATTCCGTCCGGACCATGCCCGTCGATCAGCCAGCCATCACCCTGCTTCCACAGGAAGCGGCCGAGAGCCTTTGTCGGACGTACGAACAGGAAGTCGTAGAGCTCGTCAAAGTACCACTTGTTGAGCAGGAACTGGTAGAGGCCAGGATGCTGTGCAGCGAGCTGTCTCGGTGTCTCGGGCGAGCGAATATAGAAGTACCAGGCAACGATGAATCCAACGGCCATCGCCAGGAAGGGTGACATTGCAACGAGGAACGGCACGTGATGATGCTCTTCGAGGATTTCGTTTTCCGGCCCCGTGAAGATCGCGCCCTTCCAGAATTCCGCATACTCATGCCCGAAGAAATATTCGCGGAATATGACACCGGCGAACAGTGCTCCGGCCGCCAGAATGAACAGCGGGACCAGCATGACATAGGGCGACTCATGCACATGATGCATCACGTCGTGGCTGGCGCGCGGCTTGCCGTGGAAAGTCATGAAAATCAGACGCCATGAATAGAAACTGGTGAAGATCGCGGCCACGACAAGAAGGATAAACGCGTAACTGGCCATTGGGCTGTGCGACGCGAACGCGGATTCGATGATCATGTCCTTCGAGAAGAACCCTGCCGTACCGATAAGCGTCCCTGGAATGCCCAATCCTGTGAGGGCAACAGTCCCGACGATCATCATCCAATAGGTTTTAGGGATCAACGTACGCAGACCACCCATATGGCGCATGTCCTGTTCATCCGAAACAGCATGAATGACGGAACCTGCACCAAGGAACAGCAGCGCCTTGAAGAATGCGTGTGTGAACAGGTGGAAGATGCCAGCACCGTAAGCACCAAGACCCAATGCAACGAACATGTACCCGAGCTGCGAACAGGTCGAATAAGCGATGACGCGCTTGATGTCGTTCTGCACGAGGCCAACAGTTGCGGCAAAGAAGGCTGTGGTTGCACCGATGAATGTCACGAAAATCAACGCAGTATGCGACAATTCGAAGATTGGCGACAAGCGGGCAACCATGAATACGCCGGCCGTGACCATGGTTGCTGCATGGATGAGCGCAGAGACCGGTGTCGGGCCTTCCATGGCGTCCGGCAACCAGGTGTGCAGGAGGAACTGCGCAGACTTACCCATCGCCCCCATAAAGAGCAGCAGGCAGGCAATAGTAATCGCGCCCTGTTTGTCGAGGGTATAGCCAAGGAAGTTCAGAACGGTCTGACCACTCTCGGCAGCGCCCTCTGCCGGAAGATACTGCGCCGCGGAAGCAAAAAGCGTGTCGAACTGAACCGTATCGAAAAGCACAAACAGCGCGAATATGCCGAGCAGGAAGCCGAAATCGCCGACGCGGTTGACAACGAAGGCTTTAATGGCCGCTGCATTTGCCGAAGGTTTCTTGAACCAAAAGCCGATCAGAAGATAGGAAGCAAGGCCGACACCTTCCCAACCGAAGAACATCTGAACCAGATTATCGCCGGTCACCAGCATCAACATCGCGAAGGTGAAGAGTGAAAGATAGGCGAAGAAGCGCGGCCGATCCGGATCATGGTGCATGTAGCCGATCGAATATGTATGGACCAGCGCCGAGACAGTGTTGACGACAACCAGCATGACCACGGTCAGTGTATCGATGCGTAGCGCCCAGTCGAAGCTTAACGAACCCGACTCGACCCAGTGTGCAACTGGAACCTTGAACGCCTCGCCATGACCGAGTGCCACTGTCGCAAAAGCAATCCAGGACAGGACCGCGCAAACGATCAACAGTCCGGTCGTGACATACTCGCTCGCCTTCGCACCGATCGATGAGCCGAAAAGGCCAGCAATCAAGAAGCCAAGTAGCGGAAGGAAGACAATCGCCAGATACAGCATGCCCCCGTCAACCTTTCATCATGTTGACGTCTTCCACGGCAATCGACCCGCGATTGCGATAGAACACGACGAGAATAGCAAGACCAATCGCCGCTTCTGCAGCGGCAACGGTCAAGACAAACAGTGCAAACACCTGGCCGACCAAATCGCCCAGTGCAGCGGAGAACGCCACAAAGTTGAGGTTAACTGCGAGCAGGATCAATTCGACCGACATCAGGATGATGATGACGTTCTTCCTGTTGAGGAAGATGCCGAAGATTCCGAGCGTAAACAGCAGGGCAGAAACAGTCAGATAATGTGCGATACCGATTTCCATCATGACACCTCTGTCAGGCCCTTGCCTGTTTCAACCTGTTTGACCTCGATGGCCGTCGCCGGCGTGCGTGCGACCTGTTCTGAAACATTCTGGCGCTTGATGTTCGGCTTGTGACGAAGCGTCAGCACGATCGCCCCGATCATCGCAACCAGAAGGACGAGACCAGCAATCTGGAAGAAGTAGACGTAGTCAGTATAGAGAATATCGCCGAGTGCTGCCGTATTGGTGCGCGTCGCCACGTCAGGCGTTGGTTGGAACGCCACTGTTCCCAATTTCGGTGCAAAGACCGATCCGCCCAGAACAATAATCAGTTCAGCAGCAAGGATCAGGCCGACAAGCGCGCCGATAGGCGCATATTGCAGCGCGCCGCTTTTCAGTTCAGCGAAATCGACATCAAGCATCATGACAACGAAGAGGAACAGAACCGCGACCGCGCCGACATAAACAACCAGCAGGATCATCGCCAGGAACTCGGCGCCGGTCAAAAGGAACAAACCTGCCGCATTGAAAAATGCGAGGATCAAGAACAACACGGAGTGCACAGGATTGCGCGCCGTGATCACCATGAACGCACTGGCGACGGTTATGAAGGCGAAGAGATAAAAAAACGCCGCCGCGATACCTGTCAGCATGGGTTCCCCCGATTTCCATTTCCGGCAGAGCTTCCCTGCCATTTCTAACTTCGTCTTGCAGCAATTCTGGGCGGGAAACCGGTTCCCACTTTCCCTGGAATTGCGTTGATGCGATTCCCGCGATTTCGCGTGTTCGCAGCCTCTTAGCCCATGTTCCGGTCCGGTAGAAGCTACCTTTCAAGGACACAAGCGCGCACTTAAGTTTACCGGTAAGGCGCATCCATCGCGATGTTGCGCGCCAGTTCCCGCTCCCAGCGATCGCCGTTAGCAAGCAGCCGGTCCTTATCGTAGTAAAGTTCCTCACGGCTCTCCGTGGCGAACTCGAAGTTTGGTCCCTCGACAATGGCATCAACCGGACATGCCTCTTGGCAAAAGCCGCAATAGATGCACTTCACCATGTCGATGTCATAACGCACGGTGCGGCGCGTTCCGTCGTTGCGGCGCGGACCTGCTTCGATCGTGATGGCCTGCGCCGGGCAGATCGCTTCGCATAGCTTGCAGGCGATGCAACGTTCTTCACCGTTGGGATAGCGACGCAGCGCATGCTCGCCGCGAAAGCGCGGGCTGAGCGGACCCTTCTCGTATGGATAATTCAACGTTGCCTTCGGAGCAAAGAACTGCCGCATCGACAGAAAGAACGCCCCGACGAATTCCAGAAGCAGGAGGGATTTGGCAGCTTGTGCCAAGGAACCGGTATTCGAACTCATGGCGTAAGACCCGTGATTTTAAGGAAGGCCGCAGTCGCAATGACCATGAAGAGCGAGATAGGCAGGAACACCTTCCAACCCAAGCGCATCAACTGGTCGTAGCGATAGCGCGGAACGAACGCCTTCACCATGGCAAACATGAAGAAGCAAAAGAACAGCTTGAGCAGAAACCACACCACCCCGGGCACCCAATTGAGGAACCACACGTCAACCGGTGGCAGCCAACCGCCCAGGAACATGATGGTCGTCAGCGCGCACATCAGTGTAATTGCTACGTATTCGCCAAGGAAGAACAAAAGGAAGGCGGTAGACGAATATTCGATCATGTGACCGGCGACGAGTTCCGACTCCGCTTCAACCAGATCGAAGGGCGGACGGTTAGTTTCCGCCAGTGCCGAGATGAAAAAGATGATGAACATCGGGAACAGACCGAGCCAATGCCAGTCTAGAAATGAGCTTGGCAGCCCGATGATCGTGCCCAAGCCGTCCCTCTGTGAATTAACGATATCGGTCAGGTTCAATGAACCGACGCATAGAAGAACAGTGACGATGACGAAGCCGATAGAAACCTCGTAAGACACCATCTGCGCCGCGGAGCGCAAGGCGCCGAGAAAAGGATACTTCGAATTCGACGCCCAACCGGCCATGATCACGCCGTAAACTTCGAGCGAAGAAATGGCGAGGACATAAAGAATGCCAACGTTGACATTGGCGACCGCCCAGCCCTCGTTGACGGGGATGACCGCCCACGCCGCCATAGCAAGGACAGACGAAACCAGTGGCGCCAGCAGGAAAATGCCCTTGTTGGCACCGGATGGAATGATCGGCTCCTTGACGACGAACTTTAGCAGATCGGCAAACGACTGCAGCAAACCGAATGGCCCAACAACGTTTGGTCCCCGACGCAGCTGAACTGCCGCCCAGATCTTGCGATCCGCATAAAGCAGATAGGCGATGATCAGCAGCATCACAACCAGCATCAGAAGTGATTTTCCGAGGATGATCAGCAGCGGCAGAATATAGGTTGCGAAAATTTCTTCCATGTCAGTTTTCTTCTCCGCCTACTCAGCCGCCTGCTTGAAGCCACTCTTGGCAAGCGCGGAACATTCGGCCATGACGGCTGATGCGCGTGCTATCGGATTGGTCAAGTAGAAATCCTTCACCGGCGATACAAAGGCAGTTTTCACAACGGAACCAGATGCATTTGCCAGCTTCTTGACATCTGCAGGATCACCGGCCTCGATGTGATCGATCATAGCAAGATGCGGATACTCCGCGTAGAGGACAGAACGCAAGGCTGCCAGCGAGTCGAACGGCAATTTCTTGCCGAGCACATCCGACAACGCCCGCAGGATCGCCCAATCTTCCTTGGCGTTACCCGGAGCAAACCCAGCACGATTGGTCATCTGCACGCGACCTTCCGTGTTGACGTACGTACCAGACTTCTCGGTATATGCCGCACCGGGCAGGATCACATCGGCGTTGTGTGCGCCTTGATCGCCATGAGTTCCGATATAAACTGTGAAGGCTTTGCTTCTCTTTTCCCAGTTCAGTTCGTCGGCGCCGAGAAGGAACAGCACGTCAAGTGCACCCTTCATCTCCGCGACTGTCTTGCCGCTTGTCCCCGGCACAAACCCGATGTCGAGCGCACCAACCCGGCTGGCAGCCGTATGAATGACACCAAAGCCGTTCCATTCGGCGCTGAGCGCGCCGGTGTCGGCGGCAATCTTGATCGCAAGACCGAGCACGGATGCGGCGTCGTCACGGGATAAAGCGCCCTGCCCAATGATGATCATTGGGTTTTGGGCTTTCTTCAGTACAGACAGGAACTTCAAGGAACCATTGGCAAGTTCCGCCAGGGTCTCGGCACCGCTTCCAAGATACTCGTATTTGTAGCGAAGGTCGGCTTGCTCTCCTATCACCGCAATTGGCGTTCCAGCGGCCCGCCAATGCTTGCGGATGCGAGCGTTAAGCAATGAAGCCTCGAAACGTGGATTGGAGCCGATAATCAGAATCGCATCAGCGAGTTCGATGCCATCGATTGACGGGTTGAATATATAGGACGCGCGTCCATTGGCCGTATCGAGGACAGAACCATCTTGCCGTGCATCAATGTTTTCGGATCCAAGCGATTGCATCAACAGCTTTAGAGCGTACATTTCCTCGACAGTTGCCAGATCACCAGCAATGGCGCCGATCTTGCTACCCTTCGTCTTGGAGACGGCTGTTTTGATAGCATCAAAGGCTTCCGGCCAACTAGCGGCAACGAGGCGACCGTCCTTGCGGACGTAGGGCCGATCAAGGCGCTGGGTACGCAGGCCGTCCCAGATGAAGCGAGTCTTGTCGGAAATCCATTCCTCGTTCACCTGTTCGTTGACGCGCGGCAGGATGCGCATCACTTCACGGCCTCGCGTATCGACGCGGATGGCCGAGCCGACCGCATCCATCACATCGATGGATTCGGTCTTGTTCAGCTCCCAGGGACGCGCCTGGAATGCGTATGGCTTGGACGTCAGTGCGCCAACCGGGCAAAGGTCGATTACGTTACCCTGTAGTTCCGACGTCATTGCGTGCTCGAGATATGTGGTGATCTCGGCGTCCTCGCCGCGACCGATCAGACCAAGCTCGGAAATGCCTGCAACCTCTGTTGTAAAGCGAACGCAGCGCGTGCAATGAATGCAGCGTGTCATGATCGTCTTGACGAGCGGACCGATGTATTTGTCTTCAACGGCGCGCTTGTTTTCCTTGTAGCGCGATGAATCGACGCCGAAGGCCATTGCCTGATCCTGCAGATCACATTCGCCGCCCTGATCGCAGATCGGGCAATCAAGCGGATGATTGATAAGCAGGAATTCCATCACGCCTTCGCGGGCCTTCTTGACCATCGGCGTGTTGGTGAAAATCTCCGGCGTCTCACCGTTGGGACCAGGGCGCAGGTCGCGCACGCCCATCGCGCAGGATGCAGCCGGCTTAGGCGGCCCGCCCTTCACTTCGATCAGGCACATGCGGCAATTTCCGGCGATCGACAAGCGCTCATGAAAACAGAACCGTGGCACCTCTGAACCCGCCGTTTCTGCAGCCTGCAGGAGCGTGTAGTGATCCGGTACCTCGATTTCTTTACCGTCGACTTTGATCTTCGCCATTATTCTTCTCCGGCGCGGTTGGCCGATTCATAAGCTTCAAACAGGTCTTTCACAGAAACGCCATTGACGATCATTCCTGCGAGCAAGGCGCTCTCGATCTTCACATTGCTCATGTTAACATTTCGGAGCAATGTATTGGAAAGATTGGCATCTTCAATCTTTGAATTACTCAAATTCACTTTTTCTATAACGGCAGCCGACAGATTGACGTTATGAAAACGGGTATTCGACAGATTCACGTCGTCAAATGTGGAACTGGCAACACTTGCGTCGCGCACGTCAAGTACGTCACGTGTCGCATGGATCTCCATCACTCACCTGCCCCGTTGGACATCACAAGAACATTTGCCTGTCCCACCCAGTCATCGCGAGTAATTCGCCCTCCAAGTTTGAGCTGACCGTCAACCCCGGCCAAATCACTGGCCGTCCAAGCCGCTATTTGAGCATAAGTTCGAATACCCATGGCATTCAGAACCTGCTCAAGCTTGGGACCTATGCCAGAGATGCGCTTTAGATCATCCATTGCGATCTCTGACGCGGTCGCGACGGTATGATCCAATGAATTGATTGCGACCGAAGTGTTGATTTCCGTTGCGGGCATTTTCTTAGCGGCGGGCATTTTGCCGGTCAGAACGGGTGTCTTTTTTTCAGCCGCTCCAGAATTCTTGCGGATAATCGTCTTCAACGCATCTAAATCAGCCGAAGTTTTCGGCTCGACTCTACGCGAATGGCCGGTCATCGAGTTCAATCTTGTATTCATGTCCAACGCACTTGCCATTGCACCGGCCCAGAAACCCCACATCTGACTGGCAACACCGAGGCCAAGCGCGGAAGCCGCTGCCACAGCGCCGAGCTGAGGTGTCAGTAAATTCGCCGCTGGCAATATGTGCTTCGGCATCAGTGACACCAAATCAGCGCTGGAGTTCTTGGTGCCGTTATCTGACATCGCTTTCACCTATTCCGCAGCGACAAGCACTGGGCTTGCGGCAGCGTTGCGTGAAAATTCATCGATCCGGCGTTCGATCTCCGGACGGAAATTGCGAATGAGACCTTGGATAGGCCATGCAGCCGCATCACCAAGAGCACAGATCGTGTGACCCTCGATCTGCTTTGTTACATCAAGCAGCATATCGATTTCGCGTTTCTGCGCGTTGCCTGTCACCATGCGCTCCATGACGCGCCACATCCAGCCAGTCCCTTCACGGCACGGAGTGCACTGGCCGCAGCTCTCATGCTTGAAGAAGTAGGACAGACGCGCAATTGCGCGGACAATATCGGTGGATTTATCCATGACGATGACAGCAGCTGTGCCGAACGACGATTTGACGTTGCGCAGTCCATCGAAATCCATCGGGCAGTCCATGATGTCTGCCGCCGTTACCACAGGGCAGGATGCGCCGCCGGGAATAACCGCCAGCAGATTGTCCCAGCCGCCGCGAATGCCGCCGGCATGCTTCTCGATCAGCTCTCGGAAAGGAATGCCCATGGCTTCTTCGACTGTGCAGGGATTGTTGACGTGTCCGGACACCATGAACAGCTTGGTGCCGACATTGTTTGGACGACCAATGCTGGAGAACCACGCCGCACCGCGGCGCAGGATCGTCGGAGCCACTGCAATGGACTCGACGTTATTGACTGTCGTCGGACAACCATAAAGGCCCATATTGGCCGGAAATGGCGGCTTCAGGCGCGGCTGGCCTTTCTTGCCTTCAAGGCTTTCGAGCAGCGCGGTTTCCTCGCCGCAAATATAAGCGCCAGCTCCGTGATGGACGAAAATATCGTAGTCCCAGCCATTCTTGTTATTCTTGCCCAAAAGACCGGCATCGTAGCATTCGTCGATAGCGGTCTGCAGTGCTTCACGCTCGCGAATATATTCGCCGCGCACGTAGATGTAGCAGGTATGGGCAGCCATGGCGAAACCGGCAATCAGGCAGCCTTCGATCAGCGTATGGGGATCGTGCCGCATGATATCGCGGTCTTTACAGGTGCCCGGCTCGGATTCATCTGCATTGATGACAAGATAATGCGGACGACCATCGCTTTCCTTCGGCATGAACGACCATTTCAGACCGGTCGGGAAGCCGGCGCCACCGCGCCCGCGCAGGCCCGAGGCCTTCATCTCGTTAATGATCCAGTCGCGGCCCTTGGCAATGATACCCGCTGTGCCATCCCAATGGCCGCGCGACATCACGCCCTTCAACGACTTGTCGTGAATGCCGTAGATGTTATTGAAGATGCGGTCCTTATCAGCAAGCATTTCGCACCGGTCCTACTCTCTTCGTCCAATCTTGCGCATGCGAAATCTGCACCCGCCAATCCATTTATCTCGGCTTCTTGCCGAAAACCTTGATGTACTCGGCTTCGCCGCCTTTGGCCAAGGCCTTGGCTTGCTTGACCCAGTCGTCCCGCTCGATACGGCCACCGAATTTTATATAGCTGTCTACCCAGTCGCGCTCGGCCTTCTTCCACGCCGAAACTTGCGCGAACGTGTAGATGCCTAGCTCGTGCAGGAGGATTTCGAGCTTTGGACCAACGCCGGAGATCATCTTGAGATCATCGACGATTTCCGGCTTTTCGATACCGACAGGACGATCCTTGTCTTCGAGCGAAACCAGCTTCGCTGGAGCCTTGATCGTCTGCACGGCAGGCTTTTCGCCCAGCGAGCCTTCGGCCAATGGGGGATTTTTGATTGTCCGCGCGGCAGGTGCCGCAGCAGCTGCTGGTTTCGAAGTCACCTCTTCAGCCCCTTTGGTCGTCTTCACCTTGGAAGGTGATTTGATCGCTGCATTCGTTGCTTCATCATGCGTAACAGGTTTAGCGGCATTCGAGGGCGGCACACTAGCCTTGTCCGAGTTGGCAGCTTTCGCGCGCTTGGGTTTTTCATCGTTATTCAGCGAAGTCAGACCCGTCTGCGGTGCGGAGAAAATACGCTTGATCTGCGGGCCAACCGGAATAGAATCGCCCTTGCCGGCATCGAACGCATCGATGATTTCCTCGAGCCGTTCCGGTGTCAGATCCTCGTAAGTATCCTTGAACACCATGATCATCGGCGCGTTGACGCAGGCGCCGAGACATTCGACTTCTTCCCAGGACAGGGTGCCGGACTCATTCAGCTGAAACTGGTCATGATGGATTTTGTGCTGGCAGATCTTTTTCAGATCTTCTGAGCCACGCAGCATACATGGCGTCGTGCCACATACCTGGATATGAGCGCGGCTGCCCACGGGCTTCAACTGGAACTGCGTATAGAAGGTCGCAACTTCGAGAACACGTATCAGGGGCATATCGAGCATGGTCGCGACATGTTCAATGGCCGCCTTGGTAACCCAGCCGTCCTGCTCCTGTGCACGCATCAATAGCGGGATAACAGCAGATTGTTCGCGACCTTTTGGATACTTCTTGATAGCAAGCTTCGCCCAAGCGCTGTTTTCGCGATTGAAAGCGAACGCTGCTGGCTGGACGTTATTTTCTGCGAGACGGCGGACGGACATTAACGATCAACCTCACCAAATACGATATCGAGCGAGCCGAGGACTGCGGAGACATCGGCAAGCATGTGGCCACGGCACATGAAATCCATGGCCTGAAGATGGGCAAAGCCCGGAGCCCGCAACTTGACCCGGTAGGGCTTGTTGGAACCATCCGAAACGAGGAACACACCGAACTCGCCCTTAGGTGCTTCGACAGCGGCATATACTTCGCCCGCTGGCACGCGATAGCCCTCTGTGTAGAGCTTGAAATGGTGGATCAAGGATTCCATCGAACGCTTCATCTCGCCGCGCTTTGGCGGCACGATCTTGGCGGAGGTGTTTGAGACCGGTCCCACACGCTCTTTACCCAGTAACTGCTCCACGCATTGACGCATGATGCGAACGGATTGGCGCATCTCTTCCATACGGATCAGATAGCGATCATAGCAATCGCCATTCTTGCCGATCGGAATGTCGAATTCCATTTCTGAATAGCACTCGTAAGGTTGCGACTTGCGCAAATCCCACGCTGCACCCGAACCGCGAACCATGACGCCGGAAAAGCCCCAGGCCCACGCATCTTTCAGCTTCACGACCCCGATATCGACGTTACGCTGTTTGAAAATACGGTTCGGCGTGATCAGATCATCGAGATTCTTGACTGTCTGCAGGAATGGATCACACCATTTGCCGATGTCCTCGATCAGCTGGTCCGGCAGGTCCTGATGCACGCCGCCAGGACGAAAATAAGCAGCGTGCATGCGAGCACCGCAAGCGCGCTCGTAGAACACCATCAGCTTTTCGCGTTCCTCGAAGCCCCAAAGTGGGGGCGTCAACGCCCCAACGTCCATCGCCTGCGTGGTAACGTTCAAAAGATGCGAGAGAATCCGCCCAATTTCTGAAAACAGGACACGGATCAATTGCCCGCGCTTTGGGACCTCGATCTCAAGCAGTCGTTCGATGGCCAGCGCATACGCATGCTCCTGGTTCATCGGCGCGACATAGTCGAGACGGTCAAGATAGGGCACGGCCTGCAAATACGTCTTGGCCTCCATCAACTTCTCGGTGCCACGATGCAGAAGACCGATATGCGGATCAACGCGCTCGACCACTTCACCATCGAGCTCGAGCACGAGGCGCAAAACGCCATGGGCCGCCGGATGCTGCGGACCAAAATTGATGTTGAAATTACGGACGCTATGTTCAGTCATTGTGTGCTTCCTGGCGTGATGCTTGCTGCCACCGCGCTCAATTCACCTTGGCCTTCTCGTCACCCGGAAGCACGTACTCTGTGCCTTCCCACGGCGACTGGAAGTCGAAATTGCGGAATTCCTGCCTGAGTTCGACCGGCTCGTAAACCACGCGTTTGACCTCATCATCGTAGCGAACCTCGACGAAACCGGTCAACGGAAAGTCCTTGCGCAGCGGGTGGCCTTCGAAACCATAGTCCGTGAGGATACGACGAAGATCAGGATGTCCCGAGAACAGAACGCCATAAAGATCGTAGGTCTCTCGCTCATACCAATCCGCCCCGGGATAGACCGGTGTCGCCGATGGCACGGGCGTATCTTCATCAGTTGCGACTTTAACGCGGATGCGCAAATTTCGGCGTGGTGACAGCAAATGATAAACCACATCGAAGCGTTCAGCGCGCGATGGATAGTCCACGCCACTGATGTCGATCAAAGAGACGAACTGGCACTGCTCATCATCGCGCAGAAAAGTCAGCGTATCGAGTAGCGCACCGATCTCGACTTCGATGGCGAGATCGCCATAAGCCAACTGCACTGACTTCAGGACAGTACCCCGCTTTTCCTTGAGATAGACCGAGAGTTCATTCAATGCTTCTTCGAACATCGCCCTCTCCTATCGTTCGATCGTGCCGGTGCGGCGAATTTTCTTCTGCAGCATCAAGACACCATACAAAAGCGCTTCTGCAGTTGGCGGGCAACCCGGAACATAGATATCGACGGGAACCACCCGGTCGCAGCCCCGAACCACGGAGTAAGAATAGTGATAGTAACCACCGCCGTTGGCGCAGGAACCCATAGAGATGACATAGCGCGGCTCGGGCATCTGGTCATAGACCTTGCGCAAAGCTGGCGCCATCTTGTTGGTCAGCGTGCCGGCAACGATCATCACGTCCGATTGCCGCGGTGAAGCGCGCGGGGCAAAGCCAAAGCGTTCGCCATCATAGCGCGGCATGGAAGTATGCATCATTTCAACCGCGCAGCATGCGAGGCCGAAAGTCATCCACATCAGCGACCCGGTTCGCGCCCAGGTAACCAGTGCATCGGCCGAGGTGACGAGAAATCCCTTGTCGGCGAGCTCATTGTTGATCTCGCCGAAGAAGGCATCGTCGGAGCCGACGGGCTTGCCGGTGTTCGGATCAAGAATACCCTTTGGTTGTGGTGCTACGAGGGTAGTGTTGCTGTCGGTCAATCCCATTCCAGCGCTCCCTTTTTCCACTCATAAATAAAGCCGATCGTCAGAACGCCTAAGAAGGCCATCATCGACCAGAAGCCGAACCAGCCAATCTTGCCAAAAGAGATTGCCCACGGGAAAAGAAAGGCCACTTCCAGGTCGAAGATAATGAACAGGATCGAAACGAGATAAAAGCGTACGTCGAATTTCATACGAGCGTCGTCGAAGGCGTTGAAGCCGCACTCATAGGCCGACAATTTCTCAGGGTCCGGTGCACTATATGCGACCAGAAAAGGCGCAACCAACAGTGCCAGACCGATTACCAGCGCTACCCCGATAAAGATAACGATGGGCAGGTAGGAACTCAACAACTCGTTCATGATCCGTCTTTTTCCGCCTTGTGAACTCAGGCTGACAAGAATGCCATGTTATGCACATGACTGCCACAAATACGCGACAGATCACACCATTCTTGAAGAGGGTGCGACAGGCCGAGGGTTAGCGCGTTAGCGTCATGCGCGCAAGTGCAACAAAAATCGTAACAACGTCCATATGTTGACTTCACGGGCTACCTGATTTGTCTGCAAATCGCCAAAATATGGCGTTTTTCCCATATTACGCTTCAAAATCGCGTCGATTTGCTCTTTAGAACGATATTAATCTGGAGCAGCCATCGAGCGACCTTCAACACGCGCCTGTGACTGCGACATTCGGTCCTACAAACGATTTAGGGGATGAATTGCGCATCTTCAGCGCCATTCGTTTTGGCTGAGCAATGCCATCGCATTAAAGGCCAGCGAGCGGCTCGAGGCTGAGCCTTTCCCCTTCGTCGAAGGCGAGCCTGGCTTGCCCCGCCCTGCGGTCCAAAACCCATGAGCCAACAGCAACCAGAACGGCAATCACGGCGAGCGCCGATCCAACAAAAGGCAGGTTCTGGTAAGACACCCCCCAAGTCAGCGCCGCCCCGCCAATCCATGCGCCGGACGCATTGCCAACGTTGAACGCTCCCTGATTGAGCGTTGCCGCCAGATTTGGCGCCTCTTCAGCCGTCTCGACCACCCGCATTTGCAGCGGCGGAACGATGACAAAGGTCAAGACACCCCAAACGAATACAACAACGATTGCAGCAACGGCATTCCCGCTGACTTCGGCAAAAATTGCGTGGATGAACATGAGCGCGACGAGCGTGCCAATTACAGTCGGCATAAGTTTCCAATCAGCAAGTTTTCCACCGATGATGTTGCCAACCGTCATACCTGCGCCAAAGAGCAAGAGCACCCACGTGACCGCCGATGTCGAAATGCCTGAGACGTCAGTCAGGATTGGCTTTATGTAGGTGAACACGGCAAAAAGGCCGGCGGATGCCAATGCCGAGATAAGCATGGCCAGCCAGACCTGCAATTTCCCAAGCACCTTGATTTCACTTCTGAAGCCCCCGCCCTTCTGTTCTTCCTTGGTTGCGGGGACAAGCAAAACGATAGCTATTACGGCAGCAATACCGATCGCAACTACCGCGTAGAAAGTTGCACGCCAACCATAGATCTCCCCGAGCGCAGTTCCTGCCGGCACGCCGAGAATATTGGCAAGCGTCAAGCCTGCAAACATCAATGCGATAGCGCTGGCCCGCTTATGGCGGGGAACAAGATTCGCGGCCACCACTGAACCAATTCCGAAAAAGGCACCATGACCAAACGCAGTTACCACTCGTGCAACCATGAGCATCCAGTAGTTGGGTGCAATCGCACAGAAGAGATTGCCGACGACAAACAGCATCGCCAATCCGATCAGCACTGACTTACGCGGCAGCGATGCTGTGGCGATCGCGATGATCGGGGCTCCGATGACAACGCCGAGCGCGTATCCGGTAACCAGGAGGCCTGCACTTGGAATGGACACGCCGAGATCGGCCGCTACTTCCGGTAGCAAACCCATGATCACGAACTCGGTTGTGCCAATGCAGAACGAAGCTATGGCAAGGGCAAGAATCGGTAAGGGCATGAGGCGACCGCGCGTCTGGAGGAAGGACGATGCTGCATACAGTTGAAATGCTTCACAAATGATTTTTGTGCAACGCAGCAATGCATTTACGCGGGTTCTCGCTGATCGGATATGAAATGCGTTTTAGTTTTGATCTTAGCAAAATCCTCATTCTTCAGATGGACACTCATGTTAATCTAACAGCCAGGTGCTCCATGACCCGCTACTTGCTACCATGCCTAGTGTCGTTCTGTCTGACGTACGCGTTGCTCTATCTCGCGAGCACATACGGCAATTCCCTGTCCGGTAAAAACGGCAAAAGTTGAACCGTTACGGAAAAGCCGTAGTTCCCTCGAGGAATGGTACCGCAATAGCGCGCAAAAGCGCCGCGATCTATGGCTTTGATCCGCAATATTCCATGAGTACGCGCTTATCCTGCAACTCTGCATTCATGATACCTTCAAAAGCGCGGATGTGCCGATCAACTACTCTCTGCGGCAGTGATGTCTCTTCGAGCGATTGCCGATAGCTGCTATATACCAGACTCTTCGGAAATAGGTGATCGCCGCACATTTCGTACGAACCACGAGCCAGGGCAGCATAAGCGATGTAGTCGGCATTCCTACGAGTGATACCGTCTGCAACCATCTCCCGGATGTGGACTTCGAACTTTTCCTTAAACAGGATTTCAGCGTAACTTCCAGCGTGAGCAACGCCGGAAAGGGCGACAAACACGCCGATTCCAAACACCGCATGTCGTACCGTAGTCGTTGTTGCCATTGATCGCTCCCTTTCAGTCAGGCCGAGCTCGCAAGTGCGTCTGGGGCATATAATATCACTGCATGGCAATTACATGGAAAAAACCATCATCGGCGGAGAGACGGCCAGAATGATCGGAGCTTCTTTGACCACCCTCCATCTGACCGGACCTCATGCCTCCGGAGATGTATCCGGTCCTGGGTCGCCGCCAGCCGCTGCTACGGCCAATCTGCGCAAATAATGGTTCCAGCCCTTTTCATGGCTGGCACGTTCCTTCTCGTCGGGCAGTCCGCCATGGGTGAAGCGCACGAGCGTGCCCCCATCCTTCTCGACGAGGTCGATCTCGATCAGGCCCGAACCCGGCGGCACATTCTCGTGGTCCTCCCAGCCGAAGCTATAGGCCAGACGATGAACCGGAATCACTTCCGTGAAGTGGCCGCGGGCACTGTGGGTCTCGTTCATGCTGAGGAGATAAATGCCGCCGGGATGAGGCTCGACCGTCGCCCTCGTGCCCATCCAGCGTATAATCTTGTCGGGATCGGTGAGGAAAGCGAAGACTGTCGCTTGTGGGGCTGCAATTTCAATCTCACTGTGAAACGTCTCGGTCATCGGCGATTCCTCCCGCGCGGCTCGATATCATTCCAGCTTTGGTGCAATTTAAGCCAATCGAGGTTTGGCGCAAGAAACAAAAGCTCGTGACAGGTACCTGATATGGCTGCATGATTGCACTATGCAGCTGCCGTCCGCTCTCTCCTTTCTGGTTGACAAAGCGCTTGACATGCCAGACGGCGACGTCTTCCTGGCCACGCTCGCAGTGCGACTCATAGCGGACGGTGTGCCGCTGTCTGGCGGCGCGCTCACCCAAGCCGCACCGCACCCGGTCATCGAGCGACGCACCTGGCTGTGGCGCGCCGATACAGGAAGGGTGATAGAAGCTCTAGCTTTGGCCAGACCTGTCGATCTCGAGCACACCCATGTCGCTCGCAACTGGCTGGCTGGCATCGGCACCGGTACCATACAGGAGGATTTTTCCGGCGGCCCATCTGACGGCGCGGTGCTTGCCTGGACTGGCAGCCGGCCATTCAGCCAATCCGAATCGGAGTTGCTGCACCAGGTAGCGCGGTTTGCCGCTGCACCGCTTGCCTTGCTGGCCGCACGTTCGACCTTGGCCGCACTGCTGACGACCTATCTCGGCCGGCGCAGCGCGGCGCAGGTGCTGGCGGGCCGTTTGCAGCGCGAGCCCGGTGAGACTATACGGGCCGCTCTGTTGTATGCCGACCTCCGGGGTTTCACCGAATTGTCGGAGTCGGCCGATGCGAAGGAAGTGATCGCCGCCCTCGACGCCTGGTTCGACCGCATCGCCGGTGCCGTCCATGCCTTCGGTGGTGAAGTATTAAAATTCATTGGCGACGGCGTGCTGGCGATCTTCCCGATCGGCGAGCGCGACGCTCCTGCTGCATGCGACGCGGCATTGCGCGCAGTCGCCGCTGCCTGCGCCGGGATGGACCACCTCAATCGCGCCCGCGCTGCGCAAGGCATGCCGCTTTTATCGTTCGGCACGGCACTGCATCTCGGCCAGATGCTTTGGGGCAATATTGGCACTGCCGACAGGCTGGATTTCACAGCAATCGGCCCTGCCGTGAACTTGGTGAGCCGACTGGAAGGCCTGTGCCGGCCGCTCAGCCGCACGGTATTGATCTCCGGGACCTTTGCGGCGGAAACGACGCAGCTACTGACCCCGCTCGGCGAGCACAGGCTGCGCGGCATCGCTGCTCCATGCACGGTGTTTGGGCTGCAATAGTCAGCGGTTCCCTAAGGGAATTATCTACTTGAAATCACTGAGGGAAAAGTGGCGCGAGTGACGGGGCTCGAACCCGCGACCTCCGGCGTGACAGGCCGGCACTCTAACCAACTGAGCTACACCCGCGCACTTTCGTACCGTACTATTTGTACGGCGTGAGCGGTCGTTTAAGGGGTTCGCGGGGGTGTGTCAAGCACAACTGGAGAGGAAAGATGCGATTGTTAAAAACTCATCCGACAAATCATAAAAGTGTCGCATCCCCTCTTGCCAATATCGGCGGAAACGCATAAACGCTCCGGAACGCACCCTTGTGAAGGGCGATTAGCTCAGTTGGTAGAGCGCTTCGTTTACACCGAAGATGTCGGGAGTTCGAGTCTCTCATCGCCCACCATTTTTCAAAATAAAATCAATAACTTATGTTGACTGCCCTGCCCTGCTGTGTAGCAGTTTTGTGTGCGTTCCAAGTGTAGCATGATGACCTTCGCGCCGGTCAGTCGGTAATCGTTGCGCCTTTCAAAGCAGTCTCCCAGAACTTTTTTGCCTCTTTCGAATGGTCTTGCTCGAAATATTCTAGCATTGGATCGTGACCCTTCACGGCAAGGATTGCCGCTTGCATCACGTTTCGAGCAGTATCAACCAGTAGGAAAAGGCTGTTGTATGTAGGGTGCTTGCGGGCCGGAGCTTTCATGAGCGTATGCGCTACCCGATAGTCACGGAACTGTTTCAGGCGAGCGACCGCGTGTCGTCCATGTCCCGTGGTTGACAATGAGTGATAGGCCCCAATCGCACGATCTATAGCATTCTCACAATCGCGCGCATTTATCGCTCCCCGGCCTAGCTGCGCTGGAGACCAATGGCGTGCTCGTTCGATAAGAGCGTTCCTGCATCGCTTCTGGCGTAAAAGTCGAACGAATAGTGGCAGCGATGATACGTCCCGCTTATTAGGGTGCCTATTTTTTACCCCTTGGTCGAATAGTCTGGCGACTGTGATTGCGAAGGTGAGCATCATACTTTGAGCAACCGCATTGTATGTCTCTGCGCCATGATAATGTCTGTCTTTGTCACTCACTACAAACGCGTTCGCAGCCTCCATTGCGGCTTCAATCCAAAGTGCTGCTTTAACATCGTCCTCGAGACGCTGAGTCATGTCGTCAATGCGGTTGAGCGCTTCCTTTTTGGTTATGCGAACAGCACGCTTTTTCTTGGTAGGAGGCGCCGAAGATGAGGCGCGGCTATTATTACTTCTTCTTGTCGGGCTTATCACTTGTGTCCTGCTGAATTGGTCGCTGAACCGGTCGGCCTGAAGATGTTATTCCGCTGTGCTCGATACCTCCGGGACGCGGTCGGTCATTCTGTGTCATTCTTGGCATCCTTTGGACGATTTAGATTACTTTTGAGAGGGTTTAGGCGTGGATGAAGGTGCAGGCGGTCTTGGGACAGGCATTCGCGTCGAAGTTACTCCGTCTCCAAACGGTCTCGGTGCAGGCGTAGTTGGCTTGCTCATCTATTGTTCCTACTTTTTGTCATCTGCTTTTGGCGCATCTGATTGATTGGGCAGTCCCTGCGGCATCGCCGGTCGAGGCACAGGTTGTGAAGGCGCTGTCATTCCGGTGGGAACCGAATTACTGTCAATTGGCCCCTTAAAGGCATCGTTCATATCCTTTTTGACCGGATCGTTTGAGCCTGAATTCCGCATTTCTCCCTGTAACCGCGAGGGAGACGAAGGAGTATTCGACAGTTCGAGGTTGTCGAAGGGTGTTTGAGATATCTGTTGCTGCAACTTGCCAGCTTCGGCGTTGGTGTAGGCAAATCCCAGCAGTCCAACCGCGCCTACAATGAAAGCGATGGCTACCAAAGTGTTCAATATACTGGTTGTCCTCTGCCAACTATTTACTTCTGATATCTTTTGTTGTCCCACCATCTGCCGGTCTAGATCATCTATTTCCCTCTTCAATGCGAGTTCGGCAGTATTATAAGAAAACAGGTTGAACGAAATAGCCAGGACGAAGGCTATCCACGAGATAACAATGAATCGAAGCTCTAAATCGGGAGATTTCTGGTAGAAGAACGACAATAGCGCAACGGAAAAGCCCAAGGCTGCCGTCGATAAGGTCAAGACCTGTTTGTCGAAGGTGGAGCGCTGCTCGCGCCGAATAGTATCTAAAAGATTGCGATGCTCTCGATAGTCATCATAGTCCGGCAAGGACTCTTGGTTCGATCGTTTTTCCTCGGACATCAGATAATCCCTTATGTCCTCAGTGGGATGGCGGAGTAAGTCACTATTTTCTCGGGGTCCGCTACACCTGCCTTTCCAAGTTCAATAACGAGGGCATCATAAACGGCTAGCGGAAACTGTGTGGGGCCTATAATTACGCGATCCAGCAATTCCGGGATTGAAATACCCGTCATCCCGCTTTGTTCGTGGTCTTTCAGCGGTATTTTGAAGACCGGCTGGGCGATTCCGTTTGGGCACTCGACATCAAGGATTAATGTTCCCTGCTCATCCAGCTTTCGAGTGTGCATTATTCGCCATTCTTTCTCTTCGTGAAAACCGGGATGCTTTGAACACATTGCGATCGATCGAAGCAGCGTGAATAACCAGCCCTTCAACTCCTCCTTACCCTTCGAAGCGAGGTAGGTCCTATTGGCACGAATGTTTTGAGCGATTTCGACAAAAATGCCGTGTAGGTCGCCTTCGGTAACATAGTAGACTGGGCTGCTAAATGCCCCGAATGTTTCGGCTAAAAGATAGAGCGGCAATGGTTTGATCACTAGCCCGACACCAACTTGATTGGACGTGTATGAACGCCACATGGACAGCCGTCCATAGTCGTCCTCCGAGGGGTCGTGTTCCGATAGGCACGTGACGTAGGTATTGTGTATGAGCGGTTGCGACCATCCAGAGAACAACTCGACGGTTTCTTGCACGGTGTCGGGAAATATCTCATCAACGGCTATCCCCAACTGCCGTAACCCCTTCTCAGCTTGGTTGTCGACCGGCGGTTCGAGTAATCTTTGCATTAACTGAAAGCCGTGCTGGACCTCCATAAAGTCATTCATGCATCTAGCGTTCCGCATCCAAACTTCATTCTTGCGGAAGATCGAGATAGCATTGGCTACCGATGTATAATGAACGAGTTTTTTGCCAAGATTTAACAGGTCATTACGGCGACGATACTCATGCGGAACAAAAATCGCTTGTAATTTTGAGAAATCCTCACTCAATCCGTCCTCCAGAATCACTTTAACTCGCAAGAATTCTATCACAATAAAAATAGACCGCCGAAGCGGTCTTTTACTCTTTCTAAGGTTTGGCCGTAATGTGTCCCCTATAACTTAGAGCTGGCACGCGAATCCTCGGCTTTTGTAACGCTTCTAACTCGTCCTGGGCCTCGTCGATTTGCTGCTCTAAGGCCCACTTCCGTTGAACATAGGATTCTGTTGCTGCCTTCACGATCAAAGCTAGTAGTTGAGGTGAAAGTGCCATTACACTTCGCCTCCTTGGCTCAGAGGCTTTTCGGGTTTTGCTTTCCCACTTCCAATGGCGCTTGAAAACAAGGATTCGGCTACTGTCTTGACCGGCAGGTTTCCAAGCTGGGTGGCTTCCTTGAAGCCATCACCCACTACGAATACCATGCCATCCTTCACATGGTAGTTCGCGCGGTAGATGCCTTTTGACGTGGTTTTTGAAAGTTCGTTACTCATCTGATTCTCCGGTAAATATCACAAGCGATTGGGTTATAGCGTTTCGTTGTCGGCGTGCTTCCGATTACTGACAGCTCCTGCCATTTTGTGATTCGCGCGCGATATCACCGGTGCTTCCCACTCTTCCCTGATATCGTCCGGCCAGACGTCCGCAATCTCGCCAAGGGACAGAACGATGTGGCTGCGAACGTCCATCATTCCGGACGGTGAGGACTGAAGGGCGGCGACAAGGCGCTCGTAGGCTTCGCGGGGTATGTAGTGGCTCATTTGAGTAGCTCCGTTGATGTTGAACGATGCTTTTATGAGTCATCGCGGAATCCCCGTAAAGAGGATATTATTCAACAAAATCAAATAGTAAGTCAGTGCTGATTTACTATTTTCGCTAACCCACTGATCGGACTCGATTTAAGGTGCGACATTTTGTCGAGACGTCCTGGTTACGGTGATAGATATATCAATTCTCCTGCGAAGCACTTAGTGATGCCATGGAGGGGCAAGAAGTTTACTCGCCAAATATGGTCGTTTGGAACCAGCATAGTTTAAATGGGAGACACAGAGTGTTTGGGGCCATCAAGAATACCTATAAAATGTCCGAGGCTGCCGTCGTGGTGCAGAACCTCCTTCAGATTTCCTTGCGAGCAGGACTTGGAAACCCTGCAGCCGATTGCGCGCAAATGGCGAACAACATGGTTGCGATCGCCTGGAAAGATCGCCCTGATCTGTTCAGCGGAAAGTTCGGGCAGCGGCCGCACAAGATTTCGGTAGCAGCGGCAGCGCTCGCCGAAGGTGTAAAGATCAAGCCACTTCCAGGCGTTATCCTGGCTCTCGGCAATCTCCTGACCGAAGTCGAGACCAATGGGCGGCTCTACCCGCTTCACAGCGTGGATCATGTGCTCATCGAGGAGGCGCTGAAAGTGTTCTTGAGCGCCGCCGAAGAGCAGCGCACGCCGCTGGACGACGAAATCGATCAGATGATGAACAACAGCTTCTCAAGCGAGAATTCAGGTATGTAGCGCGCTACAAGGCCTGATCGAATATTGTAAGGCGTTCAACGGTTAATAGATCGTCGATCTGAACTGACGATGGTCACACTCTGCGATCTTCCGAAGATTGTTCGATATGAACGTGACCTTGTTCGTCATGAGCCGCTCGGCTGCGTCGTTACCAGCCTTGTTCAGATATGCTGCCCATCCTAAGCCGTCTGTAAGACTCTTGAGGACGCACTGGCGCGAAGCAACCTTTCCGGAGCACTTCCCGCCAGCACGCATGAGAACACGCTTCAGTGACTCGATATGAGTCTTTGAGCGATCAAAGGGCCGAATAGCACCGTGAAGGTGCAATACGCCGGAGGGTGAGAATTCCAAGGTGAAGCTATATGGAAGCACCTCGTTAAAGGCGTTCGTCATTTCCTTGCCGATGTAGCGCGCAATCTGGTTCGCCGGTTCGACGTGGTTCAAGAGCATCTTCTCGCGAGCCGGAGAAAGCTTCAGCGTGAACGCCAATCCTTCACGGCGTTCAAGAGCCTCGAAGCTCGCGGCGAGCTTTTCATGCTGCCAGAGGTGACGCCACTGTTTGACATAAGGATTCGGCATCCGCGCGACCGCTTTCTCCAACGTCTTGGTCCGTGAACGCGAGCGTGTGACGGGCGAATGAGTGCGTCTAGTAGAAGGTGAACAGGAGGGTGAGAGAGATGATGAGAGGCGTGGTGTAAGTGGAGCTACTGCACAAGGTTCGCCGGAAGCATGGATAACGTCTTGATCGGACTCGTCATTCGGCTGTTTTGAGCCTCCGAATTTTGACACAATATTGACCGGTCGTGCGTCGCCATTGCGCTCCGCAATGATCTCAAGAATGCGACCGTCCAAGAGCGGTGAATTCGGGTAACGCGGCAAGGGATGAGATGCGCTTTTTTTCCGCGATTTGTGCGGAATATCGAAGCACGCCGTCGAAGTCTTGCTATAATACATTCTAGTCACTCCACGTGATGAAATAGTAAGCCAATGACCCCGTATGTGTCCTTCAACCAGCACACACGGGGTTTTCTTTGGTTATAGCGTTTGGAAGTCGGCGTGCTTCGTGATTTTCGAATTATCTTCGCAACATGCCGCCGGGACGGCGCTGGTTCTGCATTTCTTCAGCCATTACCGCTTTCACCATGGTCTTCAGTTCACGGCTTGTCTGTTGCGCAAGATCGCGGTTTTGCTCAGGTGTTCCGCCGTTGGCATTGACCGTCACCGGCATGTTGAACTGCGGCGCATATACCGGTGATCCGCGTGAAAGCTGCGGACGTGGCAACGATGGCGGGCTAAGGTTCGGCGCAACCAAACCGCCGTCCGCATATCCACGATGAAGGCGCTCAAGGTTCTCAAGGCCAATCCAGTTCACTGCTTTCTGGCTCATAACGTATTCGCCGCGATGCACGACACCAGCTGGTTCATACTTTCCTCCGGGGCCGGTGTAACCGCCATTGGCAAAGCCAAAGATCGCGCCAAGAATGCCGGTGCCACCTCCGAACAAACCGCCAAGCGGTCCCTCGCCAAGCAAAGCTGCTTGAGCAAGGGCGCTGATCAACGAGGATAGCAACTGCTGCACGGCCTGTTCCGCCGTTGTCGCGCCAGTAAGAACGCCGGTCAGAACATCGGTGAAGCCTTGCGCGATGAATTGCTGCGCATCCTTCATCTGTTCCATGCGCTCTTGCGATTTTCCGGTTGCATCGTCCAAGCGTTGCGTTTCGGTGATCTTGGCGCGGATGCCTGCGAGCTCTTGCGGCGTAAGCGTGATACCGGCGCGGCGAGCTTCCAATTGGCGCTGATAGACTGCCAGTTCGATTTGCTGCTGCGATTGCGTCATGCCGGAGATGGACTGTTCGAATTTCGCGAGGTCCAAGCCCTCTTGCACTGAAAGGTTGAGACCCTTTCGGGCGTCATCCTGCTGCTTGACCAAATCGACCGCCTTCTGTTGTGCGGGCGTATTCTCAAGCTTCTGTGGCGCAGTCGGTGTGCCGGAGTAGGCTTCACGAATTGTGGAGTCATCAACGCGTCGCAAGCCCTCCCATTCGTTGCGAAGGGCGTCCGGATTATTGCCACGACGGCGTATCAGTGCGCGTGCAATTTCGTCCTGGGTGTTTTCATCAAACAGTCGGTCGCCGGTCAAACCAAGCTGACTCATCACGTCGCGAAGCGTGCCGCTGGTAATCTGGTAGCGGCCTAGCGCGGATGATCCCTTGCCGTTGCCGTAAAGTGCGCGGTTCTCCGGCGTCCGCATACTATCTTGCAACGCGAGGATTTCAGTAAGTGTCATGCTGGTCAGATTGCGCGCGCCGCCCGTCCAGCGACCATAATCTAGGGTCTCGTTATAACCACGGCCTTTGTCAGTGCCTTCCGCCGCGCCGATGAGGGAAAGCATATCCTTATGGCTTCCGAAGGTCGCGGCGGACTTGGCGCGATTTGCGGTATCGGTCGCCGCGCGGATTTCTGACATGGTGCGCGCATTCTTCACCGCGTTCTGATAGGCGGTGTCGATCGCATCATTCTGTGCGAGCGTATCGAGCTCGGCTTTCAGTTCCGGAATGAATTTCTTGAGGTCAGCAAGGGCGGATTTGAAATTGGTCGCTGCCGTCACGTTGCCGCTAAAGCCGCTGGAAAGCGACCGGCTTGCTTCCGACAAGGTGCGCATCGCCGTTTCCATATCGACGGTGCCATTTTGAAGCTGATCGATTTCGCGGTCGAGGGCTTCCACGTCCTGCCGGAGTTTTGGCAAGGCGGTCATGCGGCCTTTTTCACCGGATGCTTCGATAGCCGCGATGGTTTCAAATAGCTTCCTACGGCGCTCCAGAGCGCGGCCAAGTGTGGCTTCGTCCGACAAGAAATTGCCCCGGGCGGAAGCTACATAGCCATCACCTTTCAATTTGCTGATCGTGGCGACGATCTTTTCGGCATAACTCACAGACTCGATTGCTGCTTTCTTGGCGTAAACGCGAACGTTCTGCCAAAGCGTCTCGAATTCAGCATCGATCTTCTTGGCAGCTTCGATCTGCTCGTTGCTGAAGGTCGCAGCCTCATTTCGAAGCTTCTGGATTTCCGCGACGGAAAGGCCAAGGAATTTGGCAAGCTGCTCTGCGCCGGTTCCGCCAAACAGTTCATCTAAGACACGCGTTTGTCCGGCGCTGTCCAATTGCTGAAGCTTCCGGATAATCTCATCAAGGAAGCGATTAGGATCACGTAAGCGCTCGCCAACATCAGCGGCGGAATAGCCAAGGCGTTTGAACGCGTCCTCAGCCGAACCCTTGCCCGTCTTGGCGAATTCGTCGCCGCGAATGTTCAATTCCTTGAGGGCGTCGGTTACGCCATCGATGGTCGCACCGGTCGCTTTGGCGACGTATGACCATTGCTGCCAGATTTGCGACGACACGCCGGCCTTGCGTGCTTCACGGTCTACTTCCGCAATGCTGCCTGCAATCTGGGTCACGGCGGTTGCGGTTGCGGCGATAGCTGCCGTTGCAATACCGCCCGCCATGAACGGCTTGAATAGGCTTTCCAGACGTTTGTTAATGCCGCTACCAGCATCAGCCATCGATTTTTCCATCCGTTGCGCTGACTGTTTGGCACGAGCTTCCATCGCGTCGTAGCTCTTTCCGCCGGAACGCATGGCACGTTCCATGTTCTTCTCGTAGTCGCGGATACGAGCCTCCAGGGCGATAACTAGGCGTTCTTCATCGGTTGCCATACTGATTCCTCAAAATGTGAAAATGCCGCCGCTATCGGGGTCATTGTATTTGGACTGACTGGTTTCACCGGCACATGCGCGGCTAACGGCCATGGCAGCGGCGACCGCGCCATCAATGCGATTGTTGTTCGCGGCCTTGTGCATCCGGACAAGGCCGGTATCGTTGCGGGATGCGACAACGCTATCAAAGTGATGGCGCAGAACGGCATGACCGTTGTGGCGAATTTTGAAGCCGTTCACGGTGCGCTCAAGATCGCCAATGGCCGGTCCCATGGTGAGCGGTCCCTGTCGCATTTCGATGGTTGGCAAGCCTTCATCGAAAAGGTGCTGCATGATCTTGCGCGCAAGATGCGGATCGAACGCGATTTCCTGCACGTTATAGGTCGCGCATAGCTCGCGAATATGGTTCTCGATTTCATCCGGTTCGATGATCGGCCCATCAATGACATTGATAAGCTCATCTTCCTTCCAAGCGACGTAGGGAACGTTATCCTTCGCCGCGCGGTCGGCAAGGTCGTCGCCGGGAACGAAAAACCAAGGGTGAACCGTGATCCGGCCATCCTCATGCCGCCATGCCGCAACTACCGCGGTCAAATCGCCGTTCACTGACAAATCGACGCCAAGATAGCAGGGCAATTCCGCTAGCTCTTCAAGCTCAAAATCAAACCGGCCTTCATCATAGACGGCCATATCGAAGAGCGGATCGCGGCTGTTGGCTTGCCAGATATTCAAATTCAGTTGCTTGAATGCGTGGCGCTCGGATGGCCGGTGCTCGGCTTGCTGCGCTTCCCGGCGGAAAGACGGAAGATCAGGGAAGCCATATTGCAAGCCGGGGTTAACGCGGTGCCAAAGCGCCTCATCCTGCCAATCGTCTTTGGCGTCGGCTTCAAAGATGATCGGCAAATAGGAAGGATCAACCACTTCCCCGGTCGCGACTTTTCGTGCGTATTCGTATTCCTGATAGCCTAGGTTCTCTTGTCCGCGTCCGGCGGTCGTGGCGATCACCATTAGCGTGTTCGGCGTCTTTACCAATCCGGATTTCAGGGCTTCCCAAAGATCGCGGCCTTTCCAAGCGTGGATTTCATCGACCAGAACGAAGGCCGGGGTCTTGCCGTGCTGTGCCGCGCCGTCACTGGAAACGGTTTGCAGGGAAACGCCTTTCTTCTTGTAGACGATCTTTTTTACGCTGTTATGAGCGTCGTAAATGCGCGTTGCGGAGATCAGGCGCTTGTCTTGCCGGATGATATCGGCGGCTTCTTTGAAGCCAATCCCGGCTTGCTCGCGATCTGAAGCGGCGAAAATCACCTGTCCAGCCGGAACATGCTCGGGGCCAATGGTATGCAGAAGCGACAATGCAGCGGCTAGGCTAGTCTTTCGATTGCCGCGCGGAATCATCCAGAACACTTTGGTAACGACTCGGCTGCCGTCTGGATGGCGAGGGCCATAGATGCGGCGAATAATGCGCTCTTGCCAGTCGTAAAGTTGGAAAACCTGACCGGTTGCCGTGCTCTTCGGATGCCTCAAGAGCCGGACGAATTTAACGGCACGCTCGCCAAATCCCAGAGGGTCGGCAATCGGTGAACCGTCAAAAATCCATTCCGGGTAGGCGCTCGTGCTCATTACCGAACGTCCAAGGGGTTATCGTCGTCTTGTTCTTCGGTTTGTCCCTGAACGCGTGCGCGTGACGTTGGCGACAAGCCGTATTCCGCCGCAAGCTGTCGCGCGGTTTGCATTGCGCGATTCTGCATGCCGAAGAGAACCTTGTCCGGTGCTCCACCTGCTACGCGGAACAGGTTTTCAATTTCGCGGATACGACCGCGCGCAACGCAAAAATCCTCAATGCCGCCAAGATCGGCTTTCGTGATGATCCGATCTTCGATCAGGCGCGGCATTACGCGCTTCCATTCAGCCTTGGCGTAGGAGTTGAAATATTTCGGAACGGATGGCGTTGTAGTAAGCGGATCGCGGTCACGCGTGAGCGCGGGCTTCACGCCGCGTAGGTGTGTCACGTCGCGCACCTCAATTCGAGACCGCGCCGCCGTCCGATTTCCTTGATTTCCTTCAGGTCGTAAGGCTTACCGGAATAGAAAACGCGGTCGTCAGTGCTGATGTCAGCCACGTAACGAATACGGAATATGACCGTGTTCGTCTCCGCTTCACCGAAGCCGGTCAGATATTCGGATGCAGATTGCTGCACGACTTCGGCGCGGATCGTGGCGAATGTCTGCCATTCTTTCACGACCGAACCTGAAGGTTTGACGATCTGGGTTTCCCGCTGGAGTTCAATGCGCTTGTCGAGCTTACCGGCGCGCATGATCAGAGCTTCCACCGAATCACGGCTTCGAATGTCAGAACGCCGTGGCAATAGTTCTTATCCGGATCGGGATCGCGCATCCATCGAATGGAGGGCTTTTCAAACTCATCAATCGTAAAGCCGTCCGCGTCGGGGACTTCCCGCAAGGCGTTCATGACAGCAAAGCCGATGGCTTTAGCTGTATCCTCTCCATCTTCGATAGCCCAAATATGAGCGTCAACGAAAACCCGCGCGGCATATCCTGCGCCGGATGTATGGCCAAGGAAGATGGTTTGAGAGTCGGCAAGCATGATGCAAGGCAAGGTTTCGGGCCGCGACGATCCGGCAAGGATCGAGGTTGCGGAAACAAGCGAGGTCACGGCGCTGTCATCAATTAGGCGCGCACGGATGGCCGTGCGGAGGGCAAGAGACGGCTCAATCACGGGCGAGCCTTTCCTTGATCGCCTTTCGGCTGGCACGATTGACGCGGTTCGCAATGCGCTTTTTCAGAAGGCGATAGGCGGGCCAGAAAAAAGACTGAGCTTCAGCTTCAGCAGTGCCGTATTCGACAAGGTGCGCATAGCGAACGTCACTGTTTCCAGCAGTCACAAGCACCTCATTGTCAGCGGCAACGCGCGATCCTCCCGGCTGCGAATAGGCCGGTGTCGCTTGGTGCGGGCCGGTGACGACGATGGAATTCTTCAGCGCGCCGGTATCTTCAGGCGCAAAACGGCGCTGCAAATCTGCCAATTCTTCAGCGGATTTCTCAAGCGCCGGAACGGTGGCTTCAAGATAGGCTTTCGGAAGGCTCATAACCTTGCGCTGGATACGGTTGTATTGCTCGGATTTCGCCATATCAGAACGCCCATTCCCGATAGGGCCGGATCATATCCAGCAATCCGAAGGGCAATTCGTGGGCGTCAATGCCGACAAGAGTGGCTTCACGGTTCTCGTAAAGGTGTCCGGCAAGCAGCAAGACGCCTTCCTTCAGGTCCGCTGGAACCGTGTCAAATTCTGTCCAGGGCGTGCCGGTGTAGTTGGCAATCCATGCTTCGGCGGCCTCTAGCTTCTGCTGAAGCAACTCATCATCCTCTGAATGATCGATATTAAGCTGCATTTTCAGCAGTGAAGTCGTGACGATACTCACTACAAAATCGCCTTTCGTGGTGGGGTTTCAGAAAAAGTTATTTCGGGCGTCTCTTGCGAAGTGCTCCCCGCGCCGGTCCCCTCGATAGCGTAAAACTCTATTGATGCCCCCCGCCGGATGTGCAACGTAGAGTAGGGAAGACCTAGCGTCGGGAGGGGCAAATTGGCAGTTGACTCAAGGACACGGCGTGCGGTGCTAATCGCGGCTTGTTTGACTGGACCGGTGATGTTTTTCGTTTGGCTCGTTGCCAGCGGTGAAACGTCGGGAGTCCTATACAAGATTGTCTTGGACAATCCGTTTGGGGACCTCGTGGCGTGGGCGTTTCCGGACCCGAGTGGATTGGGCGGCGCTCTGCTTATGTTTTTCTTGGCGATGTTCGCCTTCTCTTCGTTTTTTGTCGTTGCAGCAGCGCTCTTTCTGTGGATCGCTAGCAACCCGTCAGCCAAGCTCCATCGCATTGAAGGCGTCACTCGAATTTCACTGATTTCGTTACTGCTGTATCCAGCTTGGTATGCGTATCGACATTCAGGCAATCGACTGCCACCGCTGGATGATTTGGTAGTTGCGGTAATGTGGATGCCATTCATTTCCGCAGCCGTCTGGGTCGGCGTGAATGTTGTTGGATGGCTCATCGAAGGCTTCATGGGTCGCACCTCGCCGGGTAATCAGGGTTGATGCTGCGCTCCTGACGCTGCTTAATTGAGTTGTGGCATGGCAGGCAGAGTGGTTGCCAATTGGCGCGGTTCCAGAACAAGCGCTGATTGCCCTTATGCGGTTGAATGTGATCGACGCATTGGGCGGTTGCACCACATCTGCAAATAGGGTGGTGCCGGAGATATTCGGCGCGCGCTTTCTGCCACTCATTATTATAGCCGCGTGCGCGGGCGCTAGGGCGCTTCTGATCGAAGCGTGCTTTACGCTCACGATCCTGCTTGGCTTGGCAGGTGCAACGCACGCCATGCGCGACGATCTTGCCGCATGAGCAAAGGCGGGGCGGTCGAGCCATTATGAGGCCCTCGCAACACTGCCATGCTTGGCACGAAGCTTCGCAATTCCCGCACTAACGTCTTCCGGCGATACTTCCTCAAGAGGATCGTAGGTCGAAGATTGCTTTTCAGTGCTTCCATGAATGGCCCTCAGTTTCTCAACATGGGCATCGAACGCGATACGGATTTCAGCCGGTGTGCTGTTCCACGCTGTTTCAGGGGTCCAGCCTAACCAGCCGGTCGCATAACCAAAAAGCTCATTGAATGATTCTTGGTAGGTTTGGTTCTTTCCGGATTTGGAAACAGTCGAGCGTGATGGCGCGGTCGCTGTCTGATAGTTCAAGCCGAATGATAGATTGATGAATGTCAGAAGGTCGTCGGAGATCGCGACAAGTGCGCCAATGCCTTCTGAAGCGAGTTTGTCATTTAACAGGGCGCGTGCGGCAACGGGGTCATCTGCACCATGCGCAACGATATCGCTAATGATGGTGAAATTGCCGTCAAGCACGCCTTTCCATAGATTTTCAAGGCGGTGCTTTTCGTGAAGGATATATGCGGCTCGCAACGAAGGGCGCAATTCAATGCGCCTGTTGTCATTTGTGAGGATGATAGCTTCTGATACGAGCCGCATATTCGTGGTTCCTTAAGCGGCAATCTTCAGCTTTGTGAGGGCTTCACCGAGCACTACGCGACCGCCCACGCGGCGACGCGCATGAAGCTTGATGATCCCGTTTGCTGCACCGGTCAGCTCATCACGGAGCGTGGTGAACCCTACGCGGTCAGCAATGGTGTAACCGGAAGCGAAATCACCGAACACGATTGGCGTGGCTTCTGCGATTGCGTTCGGCATATCGACGGCTTCATAGACCGGACGGCCAAGGAGCGTAGGCGGAACGCCAGCGGCGATGGAAGGCTGCCAGAGATAAGAGCCGTCCGTATCCTTCAGCTTGCGAACCGTTGCCATAGTGGCGCGGTTCATCAGCCAATTGCCGTTCGCCGAATAGGCGGTCTTGATCGAATAGAACAGGTCAATCAAACCGTCCGCGTTGATCGTGTCCACTTCATGGGCTGCGACTTCTGCCGACTTCAAAACACCTTCAGCCTGCGTCGTGCCGTTCCCGCTCACAAACCAAGCCGCCTCTTTCTGACCGAAGCGGCGCGCGACGTGACTTGCAAGGTAGCCCTCAAGATCGATCTGCGCATCCTCAAGCAGAATGCGAGTGACGGGAACAATGACGGCCATTTCGAAGGGCTTGAGGTCGATTTGTTCGAAAGTCGGTTCATCCTCGGGGCGCGCGCCCGTTTCGGTTACTTCAGCCGGATCGACTTCATCAACAAGGCGCGGGAGCTGCAAAAGCGGGCCGGACATGCTGATAGAAGAGGCGAGCGAACGGATAGGCGAGAACTCGGCGGCCTTTTCCAGAATGGTGCTCGCGGTTTCTTCCGGTGCCAGAATGCCCCCGGTTGACGGTGCTCCAAAGGAAAGTGCCTTCTCTTCCACGCGACCAGTGCGCAGATATTCTGTGAACGCCTTACGTTCATCATTGTCATTCGACGCTTCCGGATGGTTGTTGTTATCAGCCTTCGGGCGGTTGCTCTTGGCTTCCAGCTTATCCAGACGGGCTTTCATTGCTTCAAAAGCCTTCTGGTCGATAACCGGAGCGGACTTCGCTTCGGTCTGTTCATTTTCATTTACAAGTTCGGGGTCCATAGAATGCTCCATATGGGTTTCGGTTGCCGTGCCATCGGCGGCCTTTATTGAAGTGATTTGCGCGGCCGGATGGCACGGAACCGCGACAACTGAGATTTCGTGAAGATTGAGGGCGCTGATCGTGCGGCCACCGCCTTTGCGGCTTTTTGCCTGCTTGGTGACAAAACCGATTGATAGGCCGGTTGCTGCGTTGGCTTTGATCATGGCGCGGACTTCGGCGGCACGAGCGATCTGATCGACCAGAAGGCGACCTTTGACGATCAAGCCTTGTGCTGTTTCGGTGATACTGTCCCAAACGCCGATGACTTGTGACTGATCGTGCGCGAAGAGCATCGGCAAATTGGCCGGAGCGGTGAACGATCCCTTTTCAATCACGTCGCCAACACGATCGGGCGAGCCAAACGGCCATGCAATGCCAGTGATCTCGCCAGCGTCGGTTACGGTGAAGTCCGCTTTCGTTTCGAGAAAATCCATTATGGTGCCACCTGATTGAGCGCATCATCGATTGCGGCGGCATGTCCAATATCGTCCTGGGCTATGACAGTTGGTGCCGCTGGTCCGAACCAAGCGGCCTCAAGAATAGCGATAGCGAGGGAAAGTGTTTCTGCGATAGGACGCGGCGTGACGTAAGCATTGACTAGGCTTTGCGCTTCCTCCGGAGAGGTGCCGCCGCCGATAAGTCCCAGCCGAATTGTTTCAACGATATCGTTGAAGTGAAACGCCATCGGAACGCGCATGAAGCGGGCGACAAAAGCTGCAATGCCGGTGCCGGTCTTGCGCTCAAGTTCGATGATCAATTCCGGCGTGAGTGCAAACGTGCGCGCTTTGTCGCCAAAGAACGCCTTATGCGTCATCTGCGGATACTTCCTCGCTCTTCGCCGGTGTAACGGCGGTTGTGGTGTATGGATTTTGAAGGCTTTCACCGTCTTTATGCGGTGGGAGGTTCAAACCACTGCGAACCTCGTTCGCCGTCATGGCTCCCATGCTGCGATATTGCCCGTATGAAGCCGCGCGCGTTGCAGCATTCGTGGTCAGAAGATCGTCGGTGACGAATTCAACATAGAGGGACTCGCGCTCTTCGGGTGTGAGCAAGACGCGGCTGTAGGCCCACGCCCATGCACTCAGCCATGGCTTCAGGGTGATGGTGTAGAATTGGCGTGCCATCTCTTCGGTGTTTGACCAAGTGCCGCGCGTGAGCTCGAAGAGCATTGTTGGTGGGACGCGGAAATGGCGTGCAATCTCACGGACCTGTTCAAGACGGTTTTCAGCAAACTGCGCATCGGTCAGCGTCATAGAAAGCTGCTGATAATCCATCCCTTCGTCAAGGATCGCGGTGCCGCCGCTATTGGTGCCACCGTGGGACTTGAACCAGCTTGCCGCGACTTTCTTCTTTGCTTCGTCGCCTAGGGTTTTTTCGGATTTGATGATGCCGGAAGGTCTGCCGCCGTTCGCAAACAGGCTGGCAATATGGGCTTCGAAGGCCATACTCAAGGAAATGGCGTCACGTCCAAGCTTGATTGGCGATTTGCCGCCGAAGGGCTGGATATGGAGAATCTCAGTATAGGGATAGGAAGCGTGCTTACGACCTTCCTGCACGATATAGACCGGTTCGCCGGTTGCATCATCATGCTTCAGCGTGACTTTCGATGGGTCTAGCCGGTGAAGTTCGAAAGGACGGCCATCGGAATACCGGACAACCTTCGCATAGCCATTATCCCGCAATAGGGCGTCAACGGTGAGGTCAGTTCGCAGTTGGCTTGCGCTGGTCCATTCGTTCGCCTCATCGTGAATGAGCCGATACGCCGGATGATTGCGCGCCGATTCCTTGGTTTCGTGTTGATAGATTTTTGGAGGAAGCGTGCCGACTGTCGCAGCAATCAAGCCAACTGCACAAGCAACGGCAGGGACACGCATGGCACTTTCTGGTCCAACGGCAAAACCGGCGCGCGTTGGCGCAATACCAAAAAGCTCAAATGCGGCAGGGTCCGTCAACGTGACGGACTTTTGCTCTAATGGGGCAGATTTCGAACCGAAGCCGAAGAACTCACTTATACGCGATACTGGCACAAAACATTCCTACGCTCACAACGTAAGAATATTGTCTCATGTGTAAGGACTATATGCAAATACTAATAGGTAAAAATACCTAGAAAATATTAATGAGTTTACAGAATTACGGGAAATTTCCGCATTTCTTCTGCCAATGCAGGCAACATCGTATCGGATTTGCCATAGAGGGCGCCGGAGCCAGACATAGAGCGACCGGTGATGTAATAAGCTGCCTCTTGGCTAAGCTTGCCGAAGCGCAAGTCTTCGAACAGGTGCCGGAAGCCATGATTAGGTGCGGGATTGTTTTCCTTCCTACCGGTCATCACCTTCTCGCGTATCCAGTCGCGGGTGTTCTGTTCAACGCGGACATGGGTGAACAATCGGCCTTGCGGTGCGGCGTTCACGAACAACAGGAACCCTTCCTCGATAATGGCCGGATGTATCGGAACCTTCCTGCCCTTCATGGTCTTTGTCGTGCGATCCCCACCGACCCGAATCTGAAAAAACCAATCATCACCAATGTTGAAAATATCGCGCTTCTCAAGCTGGATAAGCTCGCCTATACGCGCGCCGGAATATGCCGCAAGCCAAGGAAGCCAGCGGAAATGTGGCAAGGTTTGCGCGCGCGCGGCTTTGAGAACCTTCTGTGCTTGAGTAAGCGTATAGGTCTTACCGGCGCTATCCGTGGCTTCAGCAATGGGGAGGTCTAGGTGCTCCAACGGGAATCCCTTTGGAAACAGCTTGCCGTTCGACTGCTTCAATCCCCAATTGAGAACTGCCCTGACGGTTGCCACCTTGTCCCGGACGGTCTTACGCTGATCGGTTTTAAGCAGATGATCGCGCCATTGCTCGACTTCCTCTTTCGTAACTGTCGCAGCGCGACTGCTTCCGCGCCACTTGGCGAATCCTTCCACTTGCGTCCGATATTTGGTGAATGTCCGGGGTGACTTCCTGCCTCCCCCTAGCCCGTTCTCCGATAGCCGCTCCTGCTCTTTGATAATGGCCTCAAAGCTCGTGTTGTCGAGGGGCGCAAGGTTGGTATCGGAAAGGATAGGGTCTGCGGGAGCGCCAGAGTAATCTCCCCTGTCGCGTTCGAAGGTCCGCTTCAAGAATTCGATTTCGCCTCTAAGCAGCCGGTGACACAGTTCTTTGTAGGCCGAACTGTCCTTTTCGATGATCAACTTGTGGCGCGCAATAAACTCGTCAGCTGCATACTGTATGAGCGCCGTTTCGCCGGTTGACAGATGTTGCTGAAGCACATCCGCTCTCACGCCTCGATTGTGTGCATCGATTTTGGCGCGGTCCTTCAACGCCATGAAATCAAGCGAGGCGTCCATGACCGCGAACGGATCATTAATATCGAGTCCTGTTCGCTGTGCATCCTCTATCATCGCTCGCTTTGCTGCCTCGATCTGTTCGGCGCTTGGTCGGCGCATTCGTTCATCATGATCGCGCTCCAACTCGCGCCGGTAGTGTTCGCTCACCGCTGCCCGCATGTCTGTTTCCGTAAAGGTGCGGCGCTCGCGAAGATCGTCAAACTCGCGTTCCCATGCGTCGATTACCGCGCGGGCTTTTTTCTTGGCCTCCCGGTAGTCGCTAGTGCCAAGTGATTTGGTCAGCTCCGAACGCTTCACCACGTCCAGCAAATCGGCGGGAACACGCAACCTTGCCTGATAATTTACGGTGCCTTTTCGGCGGGAAATGTTGCCGGTAATAGCCATTCGGAAACTGCTCCATGTGTAGCATGTCTGTGTAGCAGCGTTGTGTAGCAGTTTCCGATGAGAGATTCAAAGCAATATCAATAACCTAGAGCGAATATCACATTCGATTTTTCTTAAAATTCTGTTCGAGTCTCTCATCGCCCACCATTTCCTCATCAATATACATTTTGATATCCGACGCGCAGGCTCGCCACCATAAGCATGTGCCGCGCAGGCGCATCATCAGCGCACTGGTACGAATAAAAAAGGCCGGGCAATTTCTTGCCCGGCCTTTTCCTTCAACGCTGTTTAATGAGCGATCTGAGTGCCCGCTTCATCCTCGACGACCGAAGATGGCACGTGGGCCGGTTCAGTCCATTCGATTGGCTCCGGCTGGCGCACCAGTGCGTGCTTGAGCACTTCATTGGCGTGGCTGACTGGAATGATCTCAAGGCCGTTCTTCACATTGTCCGGAATCTCCACCAGGTCCTTGGCGTTTTCTTCCGGGATCAGAACCGTCTTGATGCCACCGCGCAGCGCAGCGAGCAGCTTCTCCTTCAGACCACCGATGGGCAACACCCTGCCCCGCAGCGTGATCTCGCCGGTCATGGCGATATCCTTGCGGACTGGAATGCCCGTCAGTATCGAGACGATGGCTGTGACCATCGCAACGCCGGCCGATGGACCATCCTTGGGCGTCGCACCTTCCGGCACGTGCACGTGGATGTCGCGACGATCGAACAGTGGCGGCTCGACGCCGAAATCGATGGCACGCGAGCGGACATAGGATGCCGCTGCCGAGATCGATTCCTTCATAACGTCGCGCAGATTGCCTGTTACCGTCATGCGACCCTTACCGGGCATCATGACGCCTTCAATGGTCAGCAACTCGCCGCCCACTTCGGTCCAGGCAAGGCCTGTAACCACGCCAACCTGGTCTTCGCCATCGATCTGTCCAAATCGGAACTTCTCAACCCCGAGATATTCATCGATGTTTGCATCCGTGACCTTCACCGACTTCTTCTGAGTTTTCATGATTTCAGTGACGGCCTTGCGAGCCAGCTTCATCAATTCACGCTCGAGGTTACGAACACCGGCCTCTCGCGTATAGTTGCGAATGATGGCGCGGATCGCGTCTTCGGAGACAGAGAACTCCTTCGGCTGCAATGCATGATCGCGGATGGCCTTTGGCAGCAGGTGCCGCTTGGCGATTTCCAGCTTCTCATCTTCCGTGTAACCGGCAATACGGATGATCTCCATGCGGTCCATCAAGGGACTTGGGATATTCAGCGTATTGGCTGTCGTCACGAACATCACATTCGAAAGGTCATACTCGACCTCAAGATAGTGATCCATGAACGTGGAATTCTGTTCCGGATCGAGCACCTCCAGCAGCGCTGATGACGGATCGCCGCGGAAGTCCTGGCCCATCTTGTCGATCTCATCAAGCAGGAAGAGCGGATTTGACTTCTTCGCCTTCTTCATCGACTGGATGACCTTGCCGGGCATCGAACCGATATAGGTACGGCGGTGACCACGGATCTCGGCCTCGTCACGAACACCGCCAAGCGACATGCGAATATATTCGCGGCCGGTAGCCTTGGCGATCGAACGGGCGAGCGAAGTCTTGCCGACGCCGGGAGGACCGACGAGGCAGAGGATAGGGCCTTTGATCTTGGTCGAACGAGCCTGCACCGCCAAATATTCGACAATGCGGTCCTTGACCTTGTCCAAGCCATAATGCTCGGTATCCAGGACTTCGTCAGCGAGGTTCAGATCGTTCTTGATCTTCGACTTTTTGCCCCACGGAATGGACAGCAGCCAGTCGAGATAGTTACGAACGACAGTCGCCTCGGCGGACATCGGGCTCATCTGACGCAGCTTCTTCAGCTCCGCATTGGCCTTTTCGCGTGCTTCCTTCGATAGCTTCGTCTTCTTGATGCGGTCTTCCAGTTCGGCGGACTCGTCGCGGCCATCTTCGCCATCGCCAAGTTCCTTCTGGATCGCCTTCATCTGCTCGTTCAGATAATATTCGCGCTGCGTCTTCTCCATCTGGCGCTTGACGCGCGAGCGGATACGCTTCTCCACCTGAAGAACGGAGATCTCCGACTCCATGAAGGACATGGCCTTCTCCAACCGCGCACGCACGGAAAGGATCGACAACATATCCTGCTTTTCAGGAATCTTGATCGCAAGATGCGACGCGACTGTATCGGCCAGCTTCGAATAGTCCTCGATCTGTCCGGCGGCGCCAACAACTTCGGGCGAAATCTTCTTGTTCAGTTTTACGTAGTTTTCAAAATCCGACACCACTGAACGGGCTAGTGCCTCGATCTCGACCGGATCTTCTTCCGGTTCTGTAAGCGTCACGGCAGAGGCTTCGTGATAATCCTCGCGTTCGCTGAAACTGGTGATCTCAGCGCGGGCGATACCTTCAACCAATACCTTGACCGTACCGTCTGGCAATTTCAGCAATTGCAGGACGTTGGCAATAGTGCCGACCGTATAGATCGCGTCAGCCTGCGGATCGTCGTCCGCAGCGTTCTTCTGTGTGGCAAGCAGGATTTGCTTGTCGACGCCCATAACTTCCTCAAGCGCGCGAATGGATTTTTCACGGCCAACGAAGAGTGGAACGATCATGTGGGGGAAGACAACAATATCGCGCAACGGCAGAACGGCATAAAGCCCGCTCTCGCCACCCACCGGTGTCTTCTTGCTTGCAACCGTCATTTTATGTCCTTTCTCAGGCCAATCGGCCAGATCGCCACGTCCGGGTACCCTTTAAGCTGCATGGCCAAATCCAAAATCGAGATCCACTTTGGCGGCGCATGCATTGAGCGGCGTACTACCAGTTATGCAGCTTAACACTTACTTGGAGTGGAGGCCCGCTTGTTTCAAGCACCCATGCTCCAAGCTCATTCACAGAATCGTAATCTATCCTGCGCTCACGACAGTCCGAGTGCAATCGCTTGCAATGCCATGCACAGATTTCGACCCTAATACAAAACAGAAAAGCTCCGCGAGACGGGGAGCCTTGCCGTTACAGTGCTCTATTTCCGATGCTTTACGCGGAAACATTGCCTTTTTCTTCCTTACGCTCTGCATAAATATATAGAGGCCTCGAGCTGCCTTCCACGACGTCACCGGAGATCACTACCTCTTGGACGCCATCAAGTGTTGGCAATTCATACATCGTGTCGAGAAGGATCTTCTCCATGATCGATCGCAATCCCCGCGCACCGGTCTTTCGAGCAATTGCCCGCTTGGCAATGGCCTTCAGCGCATCCTCATGGAACGTCAACTCGACGTTTTCCATGTCGAACAGGCGCTGATACTGCTTAACCAGAGCGTTCTTCGGTTCGGACAGAATCTGCACCAGCGCGACCTCATCGAGATCCTCGAGTGTCGCGATAACGGGCAGACGACCAACGAATTCGGGGATAAGACCGAACTTCAGCAGATCTTCTGGCTCAAGTTCGCGGAAGATCGCGCCAACACGACGATCGTCCGGTGCCTTTACCGCAGCGCTGAAGCCAATGGAGGTCTTTTCACCACGAGCCGAGATGATCTTGTCGAGACCGGCGAAAGCGCCACCACAGATGAACAGGATGTTCGTCGTGTCCACCTGCAGGAATTCCTGCTGGGGATGCTTGCGACCACCCTGCGGCGGTACCGAAGCGACGGTGCCTTCCATGATCTTCAACAACGCTTGCTGGACGCCCTCACCCGACACATCACGCGTGATGGACGGGTTGTCCGACTTGCGGCTGATCTTGTCGACTTCATCGATATAGACGATGCCGCGCTGCGCCCGCTCGACGTTGTAGTCTGCCGACTGCAACAGCTTCAAAATGATGTTCTCGACATCCTCGCCGACATAACCGGCTTCCGTCAGCGTCGTCGCGTCTGCCATCGTAAACGGCACGTCGATAATACGGGCAAGGGATTGCGCCAGATAGGTCTTGCCGCAACCGGTAGGCCCAACGAGAAGAATGTTGGACTTCGCCAGTTCGACTTCATTGTTTTTCGATGCGTGGGCCAACCGCTTGTAGTGGTTATGGACCGCGACAGAGAGAACACGCTTGGCATGGTTCTGCCCGATGACATAATCATCGAGAACAGCCATGATTTCCTGCGGCGTCGGGACGCCTTCACGGGATTTCACCATCGAGGATTTATTTTCCTCGCGGATGATGTCCATGCACAATTCGACACATTCATCGCAGATGAAAACAGTCGGGCCCGCAATCAGCTTGCGAACTTCATGCTGGCTCTTCCCGCAAAACGAGCAATATAGCGTATTCTTGGAATCGCCGCCGCCGTTGCTGACTTTGCTCATTGCAGTTTCCTTTCAGTATCGGTCCCGCTCTCCCGGGTCCGCCACTTCCTCCAGGTGGAAGTGAATAGTCATTCGTAGAATAGGCGTCTCTAACTCACCAATGGCTTAACGTAACGTCTGCTCCGCTCTATGCAAGCCGCATATGTGGCAGAAAGTCCGCATCGGGGTCAAAAAAACTTCATTTTCGACCCTGATGCGCGATTTAGCCGGTTACTTAGCATCGCCTTCGAGCACAGCGCGCGATTCTAGCACCTTGTCGATCAGGCCGAACTCGAGTGATTCCTGCGCAGTCATGAAATGATCGCGATCGAGGGTACGTTCAATCGACTCGTAGTCGCGGCCGGTATGCTTGACGTAAATCTCGTTCAGGCGGCGCTTCAACTTGATGATATCCTGGGCATGACGCTCGATATCTGACGCCTGTCCCTGGAAGCCACCTGATGGCTGATGCAGCATGATGCGAGCATTGGGAAGAACGAAACGCATGTCCTTCTCGCCAGCGGTCAGCAGCAGCGACCCCATGGATGCAGCTTGGCCGAAACACAGCGTTGACACGGCTGGGCGGATGAACTGCATGGTGTCGTAGATTGCCATGCCGGAGGTGACGACACCGCCCGGCGAGTTAATATACATGTTGATTTCTTTTTTCGGATTCTCCGATTCAAGGAAAAGCAGCTGCGCGCAGACAAGCGTCGCCATGCCGTCCTCGATCGGTCCGGTTATGAAGATGATGCGTTCTTTCAGCAGGCGCGAAAATATATCATAGGCCCGCTCGCCCCGATTGGTCTGTTCGACGACCATTGGCACGAGATTCATAGCTGTTTCGATAGGGTCTCTCATCGGTGGGCCTCAGCGTTTTGGAGAATAAGGGGCTTAACCACCCCAGATTCGTGGAAGACTAACCGATACATAGGGCGTCGCCACCCGGTTTCGCAAGATGTTCCACACATGAACCTTGCCTGACCCAACGTCCAGACGTAGCGTGGCGTTTTTAGCCATATGTTTCGGAGGCGTATTTTGTTCATTTTCAACTGCAGAAAGTTTGGTTGGTTAGCTTTAGTCTATATAACGCTAAGTAGCTCATTAACGAATGCTAGCGCCCCAGACCCCCACGTGTGGTAACCGGCAAGCAATCAATTCCCTGGACGAAATGTGGTCCGCACTTTACGCCTGTTGGCAACCACCGTCAGGCAGCAACGGGATGTCCATAACATTACGATTTTCATTGCGTCGCGATGGAACTTTGATTGGAAAACCTGTGGCGACCTATTCGAAATTATCTGGCAACGATTTCAAGAAAAGAGTTTTTGTTGCGTCAGTTATAGAGGCGTTGGACAAAGTCGTTCCTCTGCCACTATCCGATAGTATGGGAGGGGCGATTGCTGGACGACCGTTGGCGCTTTTATTCACGTCCACGAGCGAAAGCTGACACTTAGCTTATAACCTGATCACATATTCTTTGCGCGTCGTCTCGAGCACTTCCCAAGTTCCGCGGAAACCGGGACGCAGCACGAAACTGTCGCCCGCCTCGACCTGCCGTTCGTCGCCGCCCTCTTCCGTGATGATGGAGCGCCCAGAAAGGATGTGGCAGAACTCCCATTCATCATAGGCGATGCGCCATTTGCCGGGTGTCGCCTCCCATATCCCCGCATAGATATGGCCTTCCGCCTCCTCGCAATTCCAGGTGCGGAACTGTGGATCGCCAGAAATGACGCGCTCTGGATTCGGCGCGCCATGCTCGGGATCGATATCGCTGAAATCTATTTTAACAAAGCTTTTCATGGAGTTACCCAGCCTTTGCCAGCGCTTGTTCAAGATCGGCGATGATGTCCGCAACATTCTCGATGCCGATCGAAAGCCGCACCACGTCTGGACCAGCGCCAGCCGCGATCTTCTGATCGTCGCTAAGTTGTCGGTGCGTCGTCGAAGCCGGGTGAATCACAAGCGATCGCGTATCGCCGATATTGGCGAGATGCGAAAAGAGCTCCAGATGCTCGACGAGCTTGACGCCGGCGTCGTAGCCACCCTTCAAACCGAAGGTAAAAACTGAGCCCGCACCCCTCGGCGAGTACTTCTGCTGCAGCTCGTTATAGGGATCATCTACCAATCCCGCATAGCTGATCCAACCCACATTATCATTTTGTTTCAACCACTTGGCAACTTCAAGCGCGTTGTCGCAATGGCGCTGCATGCGCAGCGGCAAGGTTTCGATGCCGGTCAGAAGCTGGAAGGCATTGAACGGCGAAAGCGCTGGACCAAGATCACGCAGACCTAGCACGCGGCAGGCGATGGCAAAGGCGAAATTGCCAAAGGTGTCGTGCAAGACCACCCCATTATATTCGGGACGCGGCTGCGACAGCAGCGGGTAGTTTCCAGATTTCGACCAGTCGAAAGTACCGCAATCGACAATGATCCCACCCATGGAATTGCCATGACCGCCGAGAAACTTCGTTGCAGAATGTACAATAATATCAGCACCATAGTCGATCGGACGTATCAGATATGGTGACGCCAGCGTGTTGTCGACGATCAATGGAAGGCCATGCCGATGGGCGATTTTTGCGATAGCTTCGATGTCGGTAATGATGCCGCCGGGGTTGGCGATGCTCTCGATAAAGATAGCGCGGGTCCGGCTATCGATCTGTGCCTCGAATGCTGCGGGATCAGTCCCGTCTGCCCAGCGCACATGCCAGTCGAAGGACTTGAACGACTGGCCAAATTGATTGATGGACCCGCCGTAAAGCTTGTTCGACGCGACAAAGTTATCCCCGGGCTGCATCAATGTGTGGAATATCAGAAATTGTGCCGCGTGACCGGATGCAACCGCCAGTGCGGCTGTTCCGCCTTCAAGTGCTGCGACACGTTCTTCGAGTACCGCATTGGTAGGATTGGTGATTCGGCTGTAGATATTGCCGAAAGCCTTCAGGCCAAACAGGGACGCCGCATGCTCCGCGTCATCGAAGACGAACGCCGTCGTTTGATAGATCGGCGTCACCCGCGCGCCCGTTTCAGGGTCAGGTCTGGCGCCGGCGTGGACCGCCAATGTTTCGATTCCGGGGGCCCGATGCGCCATGTTTGTGCTCCTGTTGCCAGCCTTCCTGCAAGGCTATGGGATTGTGATGCTGGGGCCAAGAGCGCATTTTCGCAACCAAGGACAATCCAATTACAGCTGGCGATTGAGATTCTTGTGCCAGTTTCGGGGTTTCGTGCATAGGAATCGACACTTCTTGCATCAGAATCGCCGATAATCGTGCAACTCTTATACCGGAACGGCACCCAGGCATTTCATTCTTAGTGCCCGACGAAAATGAATCTGCGCCGGCGGGAAAATCCCGTCCTAGACGCGCATGCCAAGCCGGGGAATTTCGATGGCCGGGCACCTGTTCATGACGACCTGGATTCCGGCTGCTTCCGCCTTGCGCGCTGCAGCCTCGTCCCAAACACCGAGTTGAGTCCAGATCACCCGCGGCAGCGGTTCGAGTGCCAGCACCTCATCGACCACACCCGGAACGGCAAGAGAGTTGCGGAAGACATCCACCATGTCGATCGGCTCAGGAATGTCGGCGAGCCGCGCATAGACCTGTTGGCCGAGAATGGTCTTTCGCGCCTGCCCCGGATTGACGGGTATGACGTGATATCCCTGGCCGAGAAGAAATCTCATCACAGAAAAACTCGGCCGTGTTTCATTGGGCGAAGCACCGGTCAAGGCTATGGTTTTGACCGAAGACAGAATCTCGCGAATATAGTCGTCGGAATAGTAGTGTTCCTGCATCGGCACACATGTCCTGTTCTGCGTTTATCCGGGCGGCGCCGCCCAAAGTTCATAGAATGGTTTCAGCGTGCGCAAATGCTTCTGGACAATCGCCATGTTCTCGGGCGTGGGTTTTGCATTCTCAACCTTGGCAAGCCCGGCTTTCAATCCCGCGATCATATCGGCCTTTTCCTGATCGGAAAGATTTGGCATGGAAGGAATTGCGGCGATCGCTTTGTCCACTTCGGCGCGGGGATCGGGGTTGGTCGCCCAATGATAGGTCACCATGATCGTATTGGTCGTATTCACCCAATCCGAGAAGCTGGCAAAACCATATTCTGCAGCTTTCACATCGAGAACCACCGTTCGCTCGGCGGCCTCCCCCCTGCCGTCCACTTCGCGTACTGTCGCAGCCACCGGCGCAAAACCAAAAAGGAAACGTTTGATCGTATCCTCAGTCAGAGACACCGGCTGCTCCGGCAGACTGAACGTCTGAACAGCTTGTATCGGGGTTGGTGTCGTCTGTGTCGCGATAGTTCCCGCATAGGCAAGTGCGAAAACGCAGCATGCTGCGACCAGTCCAGGCGGTTTCATAACGTCCTCCGTCTTGAAAAGACGATGCAGAAATAGGAGCGGCGAATTTAACATTTAAGTGTAAAGAAAAAACAGCAAGGGATGGATTATGGCTATAGCGATGGACGTTGAGGCGTTGACTTCCTTTCTGGAACGCGAATTTCCACAGGTTAACGCGGAAGGAATGGCCTTCACGGTGACTGACGCCGGCGACGGTTATGTGTCGATGCGGCTCGATCCGTCAGACCGGCATTTGCGGCCGGGCGGGACGGTCTCCGGGCCAACATTGTTCGCGCTGGCCGATATCGCCGCCTATGTCGCGATCCTCGCGCAGATCGGTCCGGTGGCCCTCGCCGTGACAACAAACCTCAATATCAATTTCCTGCGCAAACCGGAATCGGGACCTGTCGATGCCAAAGCAACGATTCTCAAACTCGGCAAGCGTCTGGCCGTTGTCGAGATTTCCATGACCAGCGGTTCAACAAGCGAACTCGTAGCGCATGCAACGGCAACCTATTCGATCCCGCCGCACGCGCCTTCGCAATAAGCTACTCTTCACCAAACAAGTTTGTCTTCACCCGACTCCCGCCTGCCTGGCTGTCTACTCCACGACCTGCACCTTTGCCGCAGCCCTTGCTCTGGCGGCAGGCAGAGGCGAACGGCCATCGAAGAAGGTCTGGATTTCATCGAAACTGGCATAGCCGTCATGATTGCCGTCGATCTCGGCGAAGTGATCGGCGATGACACCCCAACTGGCATCGCTGGCGCCTTGAACAGTCAAACTATTTGTTCCGCGCGCCGCCTCATTGAACTTCTTCTGTAATTTTTGATCGACCGCCGACTGGACACTTTCCTCGCTCAAGGGAGGCGCGTCTGGATCGGCGGGTGGCACAAAGAAGCCATCGGCAATATCGACGATGGAGGCCCATCCAGGATGCAGAGCGCTTTCGCTGAGGGGCATGGCCATCGCGGGGGCCGAGCCGAGAGCCAGAAGAGCGACAACTATTGAAAGATTTTTCATCGGTGTAATCCTAGTGAAGTGTCAGTGCGGGTACAGCCGCAGCGGGTGGGGTCGCTGGTGCACCAGTTGCACGAACCGGCGGTGCGATGGCAACGGGCGGCGCCTTGTAGAAATCGGCGACATCCGTTTTCAAGGCAACGCGCGCATCGTCGGAATAATAGATCATATGCCCGCCATGGTAATTCTTGACCGGAATGCGATCTTTCAATCTGCTTTTCACAAGGTTCCATTCAGTGGCGTAAAAAGGCGTGACCGTATCGTAATAGCCATGCACGGCCAGATACTTGACGGAAGGGTCGGCCGCCAGCGCAGTAGCAATATCGGGTAAGGTGGTAGTAGTGGTACGCTCCTCCTTCGTGCCACTTTTCCATATCCACTGGCCGTTGATGCCATCAGCATCAAGCCGGAGCTGCTGGTAATAGGATCCGTTGGTATAATTGAGATATTCGGTCAGATAGCGTGTAAAGACGTTGTGAAATGCCTTGTGTTCGTAAAAATTAAAATCATAGGGCTTGTACGTGTCGAAATCCCATTCTTCGCCACCCTTCACATGCATCCGGCTGTCGTAGATATTGAGCCTGTAGCCTGGCTTGAACGATCCCATGAACGATCCGTAGTAGTCAGTGCTTTCGAAAAACCTGGCCGGTACAATTGAGAAGGGCATTATCATCAAGCGTTTCCATGCGGCTGCTGCAACTCCGGTATAAGCCTCAGCACTTTCAAAATGGGCGCGACCTTCGCTACTTTCAGCGTAGCTATCCCAGGACGCTTTAAGAGACGGAACCAGCAACGGCAGCATGAACCGCCGAACTACGGGAAGATGTTTCTCGAGGGTGAATTCTCGCAAGTTATCGAGGTAGGGTGGAGCAATATCCAGCTTCGTGCCCGTATCTGCTGCGGCATAGGCTTTGTGCGTCATGGCATAGGTTGGAAACAACGTCCAGCATGCGGGGCCGGCGTACTGTTCGCACATTGTGCCATAATCAAACACAGGCGAGTGAAAGACCGAACCGCTCAAGGCAATGGTCTTTTTGCCGAATGGGTCCGGATCATAAGCCCCTGTACCCGCTTCTACCATCATTCTGGACAGGATTGGTGCGCGAATGCCACCGCCATAGGATTCGCCATAAAGATATTTGGGCGACGATTGGCGCTGGTTCAAATTGACATAGTGTTTGATGTATTGAAACAGGACATCCGCATCCACCTGCACACCCCAGAAATCCTTGTTCACATGGGGTGCAATGGCCTGCGAATAGCCAGTTCCGGGCGGATCGATAAAGACCAGGTCGGTTTCGTCGAGCAGCGATTCCGCGTTGTCGGTCAGCGGCAGGTTCTCCGGCTGCTTCTCGGCAGCATCGGGAGCGACGGCAGGGCTGTTCATCTCAATGCGTTGTGGCCCCCAGGCCGCCATATGCAGCCAGATCGAGGACGAGCCCGGCCCGCCGTTGAAGACGAAAGTAACGGGGCGGTTTTCACGCGGCAGATCGTCGCGCGTATAGGCAGTATAGAAAATCGACGCCTGCGCATCCGTGTTGTCCTTCGGCGCATAGGCGATCAGATGACCGGTACTGGCGGTAAACCAGAAGGTCTTGCCATCGAGCGTCATCTTGTGCCGCTTGACTGCGGGCCTCTCATCGACATCTTTCGGATCAAGTGATGCGGACTTGCCGTCGTCATATTTTGTCTTGTCCTGCAGCACATAATCTGCCGGCGCATAAAGCGTATACGCTTCCTCGTCCATGCCGGCGCGGCTGTACATATCTGCTGCCTCCTCGCGCATGCCGGCCGCCTTGAACATATCTGCAGCGTCCGGAGCCATTCCCGCCTCCTTGAACGCAAGCGCTGCTTCGGCAAATTTCTCCTGCGCCTTCAGATCCAGCCCCTTGGCCCGCGCGGTTTGCAGCCGAAGCGTCTCGGTCAAACCGTTTATCGCCTTGGTCAGCCCGGCGATTTCATCCCTGGCCTTGGCGATCTTGCCGGCCTGCGTGCCGTCGCCTTCCAGTGCCGCCAGCTCGGCTTTGGCGGTTGCGATGCTCTCCTCGAGGGTTTTCAGTCTGGCTTGCGTTGCGGCGATCTCGCCGGGGTTCTTGTCAGTGCCGTCACCCTTCAACTTTGCCAGTCGCCGCTCTGCATCGTCCAGGATTCCGGCGATCTTGCTGGCATCCTCCGTCAGCCCGGTGAGTTTGATTCCGGCCTTCTGGATCGCGCCGGAATCGTCCGTTGAATCGAGCGCCGCCAGAAGTCTGGTGAGCTTGGCGATCCCCGGCTCGTCGGCCGTACCCTCGCCCGTCAGCGCCGCTAGCCGGCCCTGCGCATTGCCGAGAACCGTCGTCGCGTTCTGAAGCTCTTTTTTGAGATCATCGAGCCGCTTTTCCGCCCCGGTAATCGTTGCAGGGTCCGCCTTTTCGCCGATCAATCTGGCAAGGCCATCCGTGGCCCTGGCGATCTCGCCGGGGTTTCCTGCGCCATCGCCGGAGAGGCGCAGGATCGTTGCACTTGCGGAGTTTGCGCTATCGCCAAGGCCTTTGACCTGCGCGGCGAGCGCATCGATTTGGGCCGTGACCGCACCAATCCCGGCATCGGTGGAGCCGATCCGGCCGTTGAGCTGGTCGAACTTCGCATCGGATTCGGCAAGCTTTGCGTTGAGGCTGGCAACCTTGTCGCCAAGCGCGGCAAGCTGCGCATTGGCAGCATCGGCAAATGTGCTGTCGGACGTCTGCACCGGCGGTGCAGACGAGTCGGAACTATCGCAGGCGGCAAGAGCAATGACCGGGACAAGCAATAAATATCTGAAATTCATCGGGCGCAAATTCCTTTTGGGATAATGCTCCCAATCTCTGCAGCCCGCTGCGGATTGACAATTCGTCTAAAGTTTAATCACCGCGCCAAATTGCACATTTTTTAACATGAACTGGCTACTCGGCTGCGGCGATGCGAATGGCACGCGTTCCGACCGGAGCGCCGGTCCCGCGGTCGATGGTGACCGGATCGATCTCCGTTCCGGTCTCGGCGTCGAAGAACCGGGTCACCTCGCCCCCGCCACGATGCTTGCGTCCCCACGCGCCAATCGCAAACAGGACCGGCAGAAAGTCGCGGCCGGCTTCCGTCAGCACATATTCGTCCCGTGGCGGACGATCGGAATAGCGGCGTTTTTCCAGTAGTCCGTCCTCAGTCAGAGCTGAAAGTCGCGCCGTCAGCATCGTCGGCGCGATCTTGAGGCTCTTGCGGAATTCATCAAAGCGAGTGAGGCCCGCATGGGCATCCCGCATGATCAGCATACTCCATGCATCCCCCACAAGCGCGAGGCTCCGGGCGATCAGGCATGGCTGGTCTGAAAGATTTTTCATGTCGATATCTTTTTGATAGTGACTTACTACTAAATTCATAGTAACTGATTATGCATAGATGTTCCACGACAAAATGAAAGAAAAAGGCAATGAGCAAGACACACCCCCGCATCGCCCTCATAACGGGCGCTTCCTCCGGCATCGGGCTGGTAACGGCAAAAGCGCTGCGGCGCGATGGCTATCGCGTATTCGGCACAAGCCGGAAACCGATGTCCGATACCCCGGAGGGGATCACGATGCTGATCTGCGATGTAACCGATGACGCATCGGTACAGGCGGTGGTCGATGACGTTTTAAGCCGCACCGGGCATATCGATCTACTGGTCAACAATGCCGGGATCGGGCTGCTCGGCGGCGCTGAAGAGTCTTCGGCAGCTCAGGCGAAAGCTGTGTTCGACGTGAACGTGTTCGGCGTCCTGCGAATGACGAATGCAGTCCTGCCCGTGATGCGACGCCAGCAGAAGGGGCGAATTATCAACCTGAGTTCGATACTCGGGCTCATTCCCGCTCCTTACAATGCCCTCTACGCATCGACCAAACACGCTATCGAGGGCTATTCGGAATCTCTCGACCACGAAGTCCGAACCCAGGGCATCCGCGTTGTGCTTGTCGAGCCAGGTGCGACCCGCACATCCTTCGAAGAGAACATCACCCGACCGGACCAGCCGCTTCCCGTCTATGAGACCATTCGCGCCTACGCGGAGCAGCAGATGCGCGACGTCATCGAAAAGGGTGACGCGCCCGAGGTGGTCGCCGCAGCGGTGGTAAGGGCCGCCAATGCGATATCGCCCAAAAGACGCTACACTGCAGGCAAAGCAGCGGCGCAAGTCCGGTTTATACGCCGCTTCCTGCCGGAGTCTTTCGTAGACAAGAACTTGCGGAAATTCAGCCGGCTTCCTGCGTGAGTGCGGACAGCGTCGCTATTCGGCTTCGCCCGCTTATTTCGAGACGAAAGTTAGTTCCTATGAAATCCTTCCTGATCGATCGCTATGTGAAAGGCGGGACACTGCGTTTCACGGAAAGTCCGGAGCCGGAGCTGCGGGACAATGACGTGATGGTGGAGATTCACGCCGCCAGTGTGAATGTTCTGGACACCAAGATCAGAGATGGAGAGTTCAAGCTCATCCTGCCATACCGCCTTCCGCTGATCCTCGGCAATGATGTCGCGGGCGTCGTCGTCCGGGTCGGCGCCAATGTCCGGCGGTTCAAGCCCGGTGACGAGGTCTATGCACGCCCGGCGCAGGATCGCATCGGGACATTTGCCGAATATATCGCCATGGACGAGGCAGATGTGGCGATGAAGCCGAACAACCTGACCATGGAAGAGGCCGCGTCCATTCCGCTTGTCGCGCTGACAGCTTGGCAGGTTCTTGTCGAGCGGGCCAATTTGCAGAAGGGGCATAAGGTCCTGATCCATGCGGGCTCGGGCGGCGTGGGCACGATCGCGATCCAGCTCGCCAAATATCTCGGGGCATATGTGGCGACGACCACAAGCACGGTAAATATCGATCTCGTCAAGAATCTCGGCGCAGATGTCGTGATCGACTACAAGAAAGAGAACTTCGAGGAAATCCTGCAGGATTACGACGTCGTACTGAACAGCCTCGGCCCGGATACGCTGAAGAAATCCCTTGGCGTGTTGAAGCCGGGCGGGAAGCTGATCTCGATTTCCGGTCCGCCGGACCCGGATTTCGCAAAGGAGAACGGTTTCGGCTGGCCGCTTCGACTGATCATGCGGCTGCTGAGTTTCGGTATCAGGAGAAAATCGAAACGCCGGGGCGTCAGCTATTCGTTCCTCTTCATGACAGCCAACGGCGCGCAGCTTGGTCAGATCACCTCACTGATCGAGGCAGGTGCCCTTCGACCGGTGATGGATCGGGTCTTCCCGTTCGAGAAGACCAATGAAGCGCTGGAGTACGTCGAAACGGGTCGTGCGAAGGGGAAGGTTGTCGTCGCTGTGAAGTGACGTCTGCGAAGGTTTTGCGTCTGCGAAGCCTGGTCCAAAGTGGGACCAGGGCGTGAACTCGTTAACGTTATGAGGTCGCGCCCTGGTGAGGCCTAACCCAACAAGCGGTCAGTAGTCCCAGAAGATCGGCACCCACCGAAAGGCGTCGCCTTCAACCGCCACATGGCCGACCGATGGGAATGGCAGGTGAGTGGCCACCAGGAGCTCGCCGTTCGCCGACAGCTCCTTCAAAAGACGGACGCGAACGCGGGCAGCCTCCTCGGGGTCATGTTCGAAGCCGTTGAACCAGTCGGGATGCTCGAACCCGACCGCGAACACGGCGTCGCCGGCGAACATCAGCCGGTCGCCGCCGGACGCGAGGCGCACCACGCTGTGCCCGGGTGTATGGCCGCCGGTGCGGGTGACTACCACCCCCGGCGCAACCTCGTACTCTTCCTCGAACGTCTGCAGATTACTGCGGTACTCTTCCGCGAACCGCTTGGCGGCCGCCCGAAGTGCGTCCGGGAACCCCTGCGGCATGGACACATGAGAGAAATCGGGATGTGTCCAGAACTCGACCTCGGCGGCGGCCACGTGGATTTTCAGGTCAGGACGCAGCTGCTCCTTCACCCCGTCGACGAGCAGCATGCCAATGTGGTCCATATGCATATGGGTAAGCACCACGTCGGTCACCGACGCAAGATCGATGCCAGCGGCCTCCAGCCGATGGGCCAACTGCCCGGCCCGCGGCAAGTTCAATTTCGGGTCCTCCCCCAGCCCGGCATCGATGAGGATGGTCTTGCCGCCGCTACGCACCACGACCACGTTCAGCCCCCAATCAAGCGTGTCCGTCGGCAGGAAATTATAATCCAGCCAGGCCGCCCGTTCGGCGGCATCGGCGTTGTGGCCCAGCATCTTGCCCGGTAACGGTAGTACCCCGTCGCTGACCACCATTACGTCAATCTCGCCGATCTTCAACGCGTAGCGCGACGGAACCAGCTCGTCTGGGGCCGATCTTGCGGGGTGTGAAGTTTGTTGCAGGTTCATGTTTGCCTCCTGTGTTTGCTGACCGCCGCCTTACACACGGCGTCGACGAAGCTACGTTGAGGCGAGTTCGTGGTAAATTGGGGTCGAGGCATAGGGCGAGCCATACCACGGTATAGGTCTTGCCATTCAGGCTGAAGGAGCGTCCAATAACCGGAGTGGATGCCGAGGATGGGCCGCGGCAACGTTTTCGAACAGATATCGTTAGAATGGTTTATCCGGCGGGCGTGTGATCGATCGGGGTTCTGCATGGGCTGACCAAGCCGATTCCGTCGCAGAACACTATCAAAAAGGTGTGGTAATATAATACCTTTTCAATAAGCGTTTGTATTTGCTATATTATTTATAATGCGTGGTGAAAATGGTCACTTGACGCGAGCGCCTGGCCCCTTTATTGAAACCCTCGACTGCGGTGGGGTTTCCCGCCGTTTTTCATTGTTATGCGGGAATTCAAGCTTCCGCATAACCCAAGCAACAAGAAAAGCCTTCTTTTATGAAGGATGATCTCAAGGACGAACACAATGGCTACCTTCACACAGAAGCCGGCAGATGTGACGAAAAAGTGGATCCTGATCGACGCCGAAGGTCTCGTCGTCGGCCGTCTTGCTTCCATCGTCGCCAACATCCTGCGCGGCAAGCACAAAGCAACCTTCACCCCGCACGTGGACGATGGCGACAATGTCATCATCATCAACGCCGACAAGGTTGCGCTCACCGGTAAGAAGTTTACCGACAAGGTTTATTACTGGCACACCGGCCATCCCGGCGGCATCAAGGAACGCACTGCCCGTCAGCTGCTCGAAGGCCGTTTTCCGGAACGCGTCGTTGAGAAGGCTGTCGAGCGCATGGTTCCCCGTGGCCCGCTCGGCCGTCGCCAGATGAAGAACCTGCGCGTTTACGCCGGTTCCAACCACCCACATGAAGCTCAGGCACCTGAAGTCCTCGACGTTGGCGCGCTGAATTCCAAGAACAAAAGGAGCGCATAAGAATGGCTGAGCTCAACTCGCTCGCAGAACTCGGTACTTCTGCAGTCGCCCCGACGCAGGCCGCTGCACCGGTTCATGTCCAGAAGCTCGATGCCAAGGGCCGTGCTTACGCAACCGGCAAGCGCAAGGATGCGGTCGCCCGCGTCTGGATCAAGCCAGGTTCCGGCAAGATCGTCATCAACGAAAAGGAATACGGCAAGTATTTCGCCCGTCCGGTTCTGCAGATGATCCTGCAGCAGCCGATCGTTGCTGCCAACCGCGCCGGCCAGTACGACGTTATCGCTACCGTTGCCGGTGGTGGTCTGTCCGGTCAGGCTGGTGCCGTTCGTCACGGCATCTCCAAGGCCCTCACCTATTTCGAACCTGCACTGCGCGGCGTTCTGAAAAAGGGCGGCTTCCTGACACGCGACAGCCGCGTCGTCGAACGCAAGAAGTACGGCAAGGCGAAAGCCCGTCGCTCGTTCCAGTTCTCGAAGCGCTAATATCGCTTTATATGGACACGAACAAAAAGCGGGCCTTCGGGTCCGCTTTTTTGTTGCGCCGATGCAAGTTTACGGTAGCTTCGCCGCCGTGCGTGGTTCGACAAGCTCACCATGAGGGAGTTGGGCTGATTGCAACGATAGTCGCCAACGTTGCATCTCTTGGCTCCCTGCAATCAATGAGCTCCCTCATGGTGAGCTTGTCGAACCACGCACAGCTGAAGATGCAGGAATCCCCGGAGCAGAAATCCAATGCCATCGAAGTCCATCGATCACGCCTTTACAGCGCGCAATCTGACCAGCGCGGCGACTGATCCAACCCATGCGGGCGCCCTCTCCTTCATGCGCCGCCGCTATACGAAGAATCTGAACGGTGCAGAAGCTGTGGTTTGGGGCATTCCGTTCGACGCTGCCGTTTCCAACCGTCCAGGCGCGCGGTTTGGCCCGCAGGCGATACGGCGGGCGTCGGCGATCTTCGACAACGATCCGCAATATCCGTTCCAGCGCGACCTGTTCGCCGATTTGGCGGTGATCGACTACGGCGATTGCCTGCTTGACTACGGCAATCACCAGAAAACCCCGGCGACGATCGAGCGGGAAGCTGCAAAGATCATCAAATCCGGCGCGTTCCTGCTTTCGCTCGGCGGCGACCATTTCGTGACGTGGCCGATTCTCAAGGCGCATGCGGCAAAGCATGGTCCCGTAGCGCTGGTGCAGTTCGATGCGCATCAGGACACCTGGTACGATGACAACAAGCGCATCGACCATGGATCGTTCGTCGGCCGTGCAGCCCGCGATGGCGTCATCGATCCTGCTCATTCGATCCAGGTCGGCATCCGCACCCACGCTCCCGACGATTGCGGTCTGAAGATCGTTTATGGCTACGAGGTTGAGGAAATGTCCGCAGCGGACATTGCGAAACAGATCATTGCCCGGACAGCGGGCAGGAAGGTGTATCTGACCTTCGACATCGATTGTCTCGATCCGGCCTTCGCGCCGGGGACCGGAACACCGGTCGCCGGCGGGCCCTCCTCCGCAAAGATACTCTCGGTGCTGCGGCATCTGACGGAACTGAACATTGTCGGCGCCGACGTCGTTGAGGTTGCGCCCGCCTATGACCATGCGGACGTGACGGCGATCGCAGGTGCCACAATCGCGATGTATTATCTGGGTATACTGGCAGAGAAAAAGGCCAACCAAAAACTATGATGATCCTGGCAATGCTGCTGTGCGTGGTTCGACAAGCTCACCATGAGGGAGGTTGGTTGACTGCAGGGAACTACCTTGCAACGGTATCACCCTCATTTGGGAGATTGGTGGTTATCTTGCAACCCACCGTTCTCCCTCATGGTGAGCTTGTCGAACCACGCATAGCAGCCAAGGCCAATAGAAAAAACTGAGCTAAGCTCCTGAATTCAAAGCTTCCAAGGGCATTCCCATGAAACCGAAAATCTTCATCGACGGCGAACACGGCACCACCGGCCTGCAGATCCGCACCCGGCTTGCGGGCCGCGACGATCTCGAGGTTCTTTCGATTCCGGAAGCCGAGCGGCGCAACAAGGATATGCGCGCGGACTTTCTCAAAGAAACGGATGTCGCCATCCTCTGCCTGCCCGACGATGCGTCGAAGGAAGCGGTATCGATTCTCGAAGGGCACAACTCGACGAAGATTATCGACACCTCGACCGCGCACCGCGTGCATCCGGACTGGGCTTACGGCTTCGCCGAGCTTGATCGCGACCAGCGCCAGAAGATTGCCGATGCCCGGCTCGTCGCCAATCCCGGCTGTTACCCGACCGGCGCTATTTCACTGGTTCGCCCCTTGCGCGATGCGGGTATCCTGCCAGGCGATTATCCGGTCACGGTCAATGCAGTCTCCGGCTATACCGGCGGTGGCAAACAGATGATTGCGCAGATGGAAAATCCGGACGCGCCCGATCATATTGCGGCGAACCATTTCCTCTATGCAATGCCACTGAAACACAAGCATGTGCCGGAGTTGCAGGTGCATGGGCATCTGGATCGCAAACCTATCTTTTCGCCTAGCGTCGGGCGTTTTGCGCAGGGTATGATCGTGCAGGTGCCGCTGTTTACAGACGATCTCAACGGTAATGCCTCAATGGCGGATATCCACGCAGCGTTGACCGCGCATTATGAGGGTCAGAACATCGTGCAGGTGGTGCCGCTGGCCGAAAGCGTCATGTTGCCCCGCCTCGATCCGGAAGAGCTGCGCGATACGGACATCATGAAGCTCTATGTGTTCGGTACTGAAGGCAGCGGCCAGGTCAATCTGGTCGCCCTCCTCGACAATCTCGGCAAGGGTGCGTCGGGGGCTGCAGTGCAGAATCTCGATCTCATGTTGGGAAATGCTTGACGTAATAGCGGAGACTTTCCCACCGGAGTGGAAAGTCTCCTCCCCCGAACTCGTCGCCGAGACCCCCACCAGCCGGATCGTCAAGGTGCGGCTGGAAGATGGCGAGCCCGCAATCATCAAACATCTGACACCGCTCGGTGTGCGGGAAGAGTTGGGTGGCACGCGCTATCTGGACTGGCACGACGGCAACAGCTGTATTCGTTTGCTGGCGCAGCGGGGTAATAACCTCCTGCTTGAATATGCCGGCGCGCGCACCCTGCTTGATCATCTCAACGAACACGGTGACGACGACGCGACGCAGACCTTTGTCAATGTGTTCCTGCGCCTCATGCAGTCGAAACTGCAAAACCGACCCTTCCCCCCGGGACTCATACCGTTGCGGACGCATTTCGCCAGCCTGTTCAAGAAGGCTGAGGCAGGCCGGACACGTGGGGTGAACAGCCAGTTCGTCGAAGCGGCGGCCGTTGCAGACATGCTCCTGAACAATCAACAAAACGTCCAGCCGCTGCATAGCGATCTGCACCACGAGAACGTACTGCACGGGAAACGCGGCTGGCTGGTGATCGATCCCAAGGGCCTGATCGGCGATCCGATGTTTGACACTGCCAACATGTTCTACAACCCGCTGGATCGCGATGATCTGCGGATAAGCGAGCGTCGCATTGCAACCATGGCGCAGACGTTCTCGCAAGCTTTCAACCGCGATATAAAAACCATTCTGGGCTTTGGCATGACCCATGCCTGCCTCTCGGCCTCATGGCATGACGAGGACGGCAATTTCGACGAGTCGAAGCGCAGCCTTGGCGTGGCAGAGGCAATCCGATGTGTGTTCCAAACAGTTTGAGCCGTATTGACCAAGTTGACCAAATGATGTGCCCATGGTACCTTTGGTCTACTTGGTCAAGGAGAAGAACTGTGGACCAGATCAACCTCTATGATGCGAAGACGAACCTTTCAAGTTTGGTGGATCGCGCGGCGTCTGGCGAAGAGGTCATCATTGCCAAGAATGGTATCCCGCTCGCAAAACTCGGCCCTTTGCCGAAACAGCAGGAGCCGCGCAAGCCTGCTCATGCGCTCGGGATCTCCTATATTGCCGAAGACTTCGACGCGTTAGATCCGGAGATCGCAGCACTGTTCAACGATGACACATTGTAATGCAGCTGCTGCTCGACACACATGTTCTTCTCTGGTGGGATGAGGGCGCCGATAGACTCGGCTCTGTAACCCGCGACGCAATTGCCAATCCTGACAACCAGATCTACATCAGCGCAGCGTCGATCTGGGAAATTGCCATCAAAAGCGCCAAGGGCAAGTTACGATTTTCCGGCTCGCCCCATGCAGCCATCGAGCGAAATGGCTTTTTGCCGCTCTCCATATCGCCGCATCATGCAGAACTTGCGGGACAACTCGCATGGTCACATCCAGACCCCTTCGACCGGATGCTGATAACTCAAGCGCAATCTGACGGTTTGATATTGGTCCACGCCGACAGTGTAATTCACACCTACAAGGAAGTGCCCCAGCTTTGGGCACGCGATACCTAGAGCAAATTCTGTCTATTCAGAGTCGTTCTGCCGGAGAGAATTTGGTTCAAGGTCGAGGGGTTTTGCGAGGCCGATGTCCTTCCATCGGGCGACGCCGAAACCCGAAGGATTTGGACCAAATTCACCAGGCCCTCCGGGTTTCCGGCTGGCGGACATCCACTTTGTCAGGCGGCTTCGTCCGATGCACACACATCGGCCTCGCCACCTTCCGCGTGGATTGTCTCGCCATCCGTGAAACAGAACTGGCTCTGAATAAACAAAACTTGCTCTAGCGCCCAGCGACGACTTCTGTCTCACGCGGATAAGCGCCCTTGGTGCCGCGCCAATGGGCGACGGAAAACCCGAGAATGACAATGGCGAAGAACTGATGCAGCAGCCCGAGGCCGATCGGCACCTGCATCAAAAGCGTCGTGATGCCGATCGCCGCTTGCAGGGTTACCAGAACGACAAGAAGCACGGCGCGGCGCGCATGGGTGGTGCCGGGGGCTTGCCGGACTGTCGATACAGCCTGCCAGATAGCCACGATCAACACGAAATAAGCAAAGCAGCGATGGACGAATTGCACTGTCTTCGGGCTTTCGAAGAGATTGTGCCAGATCGGCTGGATCGGGAAGAGATCGCCGGGAATGACTGCCCCGTCCATTAGCGGCCAGGTATTGTAGGAAAGCCCAGCATCAAGGCCAGCGACCAACGCTCCGAGATAAATCTGGATGAAGACAAAGAGCACGAACCAGCCGGCGAAGCGCTGAATCTGGCGATTGGCCGGCGCTTCGGAGTAGACGGCAAGGCCGCGCGCCACATACATGACGGCCGCGAAGATGATGCAGGCAAGCGTGAGATGCGTGGCGAGCCGGTACTGGCTGACGTCGACACGGTCGACAAGCCCCGAGGCGACCATCCACCAGCCGACGGCGCCTTGCAGAGCGCCAAGCGCCAGAATGAAGATCATGCGCGGCTTCAACCGGCGCTCCAGCCTGCCGGTGAGCCAGAAGAAGGCGAGCGGTACGGCGACGAGAAAGCCGACGCCGCGCGCGAGAAAGCGATGCGCCCATTCCCACCAGAAGATTTGCTGGAACTCCGCCAGGCTCATGCCCTTGTTCAGCTGCTGATATTGCGGAATCTGCCGGTATTTATCGAATTCCTCCATCCATTGATCATGGCCGAACGGCGGTATGATGCCATGGACAGGCTTCCATTCGGTGATGGAAAGGCCGGAGCCGGTCATGCGTGTTGCACCGCCGACAAGGACGATGGTCGCCAGAACGATCAGCACCAGATAAAGCCAGATGCGGATATATTTGCGGTTTCGCGCTTCGCGGTCCTGAACCGAGACGACCATGCCCTGGGATAGTGTGTTGGCAGCCATGCAAGACGCTCCTTATTGCGCCGATAGGTGCAGCATAAGCGGTTGCATGACAAGCGCGGTTCACGCGACACGCCGTCGCGTTTATACCTCGAGCCGACCTTTTTTGCTTTGCCTCGATGGGTTTAACGCGTAGAGGATGGCCCGAAACTGGAGAATGGATCGCACGATGCCTGTCAGGCTGAAGAAGCTCATCGGAACATTTCTGCTCGTGGCGCTCGTCTGCGTCTATGCAGTTGTAGCAACGATCTTTGCCGTCGCTCTGCTCGGCAATTCCGGCCCGTGGGTTCATCTGCTTTATTTCTTCGGGACAGGATTCCTTTGGGTCGTACCGGCGATGTTTATCATCAGCTGGATGGAAAAGGCGCCTAAGAAGAATTCACCCTGATGGACGTCTGATGCGACTTTCTGCGTTTCCGGTGCTCATGGACTAGAATGTCCACTGCGCTCCGGTTCTCGAAAGCCGCACCAGCCCTTTTAAGCCTGAACCACTCGCCTTCCCGCATTGGCGATCGGCGTCGTCACGCCGCTCATCATCGTCCTGGCATAGACCAGTTTCTGGAAGCGGCCGTTGATGGAGATGCGTGGCAGCGCCCACATATTGGCCCGGTGTTCGGCGTGGATGGTGCCGTGCCTTGTCGTGACGGCGGAGACAAAACCTTCTGCCGCGGCTATCCCGGCTTCGCGTCGTCCCGCAGCTTTTGAAGAGCCGTAGGGATAGGCGAAATGAGCTGGCCGCTTGCCGAGTTCTGCTTCCAGCATATCGGCGGACAGGCGCATTTCCTGCGCGACCATATCCGGAGTCAATTTCTTAAGGTTGTAGTGATGAACCGTATGCGCGCCGATCGTGCATAGCGGATCGCTGGCGATCTGGCGCATTTCCTTCCAGTTCATCACGTCCTGATCGGCGGGCACGCCGCACATCATCCCCTCCTGGGCGCACATTTCACGGAGGACCGGCAATTGCTCCAGCTCGGTCAGCGTGAACGAAAAATAGCGCATCAAGGAATGAAACGTTGCGCGTTTTTGAAACAGAGTCCCGCAACGCCATTCCGGTCCGCCAGGGATCTTTATATGATCTGCCTTGGCGATGAGTTTTTCGGCGATTTCCCACCATAGAACTGCAGCGCCCTCAATCAGACCAGGCGCGGCATAGACTGTGAATGGCGCATTGTGCTTCTGGAAAACCGGATAGGCGTGATTGATGTTGTCGTTGTAACCATCGTCGAGCGTAATGGCGACAAAGCGCCGTTTGCCAGGCGATCCAGCTTTAACGCGCTCGGCCATCTCATCCATGGAGACGATTTCCGTGCCCTCGGACTTCAGCGACGTGATGATTTGATCGAGAAAGACGGGCGTGATCGCCAGTGAACGGGTGACGCCGAGCGGACTGATACAATCCGGACGCACCCGGTGCAGCATGATGATGGAACCGAGCCCGCCAAAGCGGTCGCGTGTGCTTGAGGCAAAGCCGCTATGCCAAGCCAGTCTCATCACGGCTTTTCGTATCAAGTCGGCCGCGTGGACCATTCCTTCACCAATTCGCGTTATTTGAGATATCGAAGGGATTCTGTTCATCAACTCTTGCGACTTAAACGTTTATATATGGTTGATCAACAAACCTCGCCGCCTTTCGCATCTCCTCCAATGGAACGCAAGAATGTCCATCACTTCACGACAAGCAAAAATAATTGCACCGCTTGAAGCCAAAGCATTGTGGAATGAACTGGGCGAAGATTTTCTTGCGGGTCCAGCACAAACCGCCAACTGGTTTTCATTCTGGCAGTCATGCGTCAACGCAGACTGTCTTGTCGCGGCGCTTTTTGAAGCGGAAAGGCCGGTTTTCCTTTTGCCGTTGGAGATTGTGAAAAGAGGTCCGGTCCGGATTGCCGCGTTTCCAGGAGGGCCGCATGCCAATTGCAACTTCCCGGCGCTGGCGGCTGATGCTCAAATTACGGCGGCCGATCTCACTACTCTGTTCCAAACATTGCACAAGGTCCGGCCGGATATCGATGTTGTCTCGCTTGTACGGCAGTTGGGTGAGCTTGACGGCAAGGCCAATCCGTTGATGCAGCTGCAAAGCCGCGAGAATGCCAATATCAGCCTGGGTATCACGTTGGACCGGGATTTCGAAACGGTGGTCGGTCGGCACAATGCCAAACGCAAGAAGAAGAAGCATCGTCAGAACACGCGGCGGTTCGAGGAGGCAGGCGGATATCGCATCGTGACGGCAACGACTCCCGTCGAGACCACCGCGATGCTGAACAACTATTTCGAGTGCAAGGCAGCGCGGCTCGCCAAGGCTGGTATCAAGAACACCTATGAACCGGCGGGAACCATGGAATTCTTCCAGCAGCTGTTCGCCCACGAGGTTCAATCGGCAATGCCACGCTTTCAACTCAAAGCGCTTGAAGCGGGTGGGCAGTATCGCGCGGTTCTCGGCAAGTCCTATGCCAGAAAACAAACGTTCATCGATTTCATCGGCATCACAGAGGATGAACTGGTGAGCGCCAGCCCCGGCGAGTTCCTGTTTTTCGAAGACATCCAGGACAGTTGCAAGACCGACCTTGCCGTCTACAGTTTTGGCATTGGCGACGAACCGTATAAACGCAGCTGGTCCGATATCGAAGTGCCGAGCTACGACACCGATGTCAGCCTTACGGCGAAGGGGCGAATGTTCGCAGGATACCTCGATGCGCGCGGCAAGCTGGTGCGCCGCATCAAGAAAAACGAAACCGTCTGGGCCGCGGTGAAAAAGGCCCGTTCGCGTCTGTTCGGCAAACGTTAAGCCGAACGTACAATCCGGCCAGAATCGAGACGCAGATGCTCTTTTTCGAAGGGTGTCAGCAATTCGGGCTCAAGCAGCTTCGCGTCATAAACAGCCTTGGCTGTAGCGGCTACGTCGGGGTCGTCAGGATCGACAACGCCGAGAATGAGTTCCGTTCCGTCGGCCAGCAAATGCTTCAGCTCCACAACAGTCGCCGGACCCGCATCGACAACGACAAGATCATAGGCCGACTGCAAGGCATTGAGGATCATTGGCAAACGCCCGACGGACTGCATGGCCTTTGACGGATCGTGGTTGCCAAGCGGGATGATCTCGGCCTGCGAATAGTGATCCGGGTGGATGACATCGCTGAAGTGCTTTTCTGAAACCAGAAGATTGGTGATGCCAGGAAGGTTCTTGTCGTCCAGCATGGAACGGCCGATTTCCCCCGACCCGGTCATGTCGACGAGGATGACCCGCACGCCCCGGTCGGCAAGTTCGCGCACGAGCAGGATGGTCAAGGCCGAGGCTTCGTCGCCTTCGGGTGAGACCACCACGGCGCGCGCTGCACCGCTCGCCATCAAACGCGTCGCGACATTGGCAATGCCCGAATGACCGGTGGGAATTGCCGGCGCTCCTGCCGGGGCCCCCGCGGCGGGTGTGTCCAATTCCGCCGGCTGCTCTTTCGTTTCGGCGAACGCTGGCTCTTCGGGGATATCCACGGGCGTAGCAGGTTCGACAACAGGTGAAGCCGTTTCAGGGATACCGCGAACGGCCACCGGGGGTGTTATGTCTTCCGCGATGGCTGGCTGTGGATTGGCCGGACGAAGCGCCTGCCCACTGAACAGAGCCCGCAGCAAAGTGATGATGCTGAGGAGCAGCAGCGACGCAACAAATGCGGCAATCGTCATCGGGATTTTCTTCGGGAAATACGGCTCGATCGGCCTGTCGGCGCGGGAGAAGATACGCGCATCTGCTGGCAGATAGCCGCGATCCGTGCGGGACGACGCCTCGCGGTATCGGGTCAGGTACGATTCGAGCAATTGCCGCTGGGCGGTTGCCTCACGCTCCAGGGCGCGCAATTCTACCTCTTCCTCGCCTGCTTTTGCAGATTGCTCCTTCAACTCATTGAGCGAGCTTGTCAATTGGCTCTCGCGTAAACGTGCCGTTTCAGCTTCGGCCTCAAGGCTTCCAAGAACCTTGCGCGCCTCAAGGCGGATCTGGTTGTTAAGATCTGCGAGCTGCGAACGCAGTGCCCGGATGCGAGGATGGCCGCTAAGCAGGGATGCAGAAAGATCGGCGATATCGTTGTTGAGCTGTACCTGACGCTCGCGTAGGCGCTGGATCAGAGGCGATGCCATGACAGCGGGCAGCGTTTCGACAGGCGCACCCTTCGCCAGCGCAGCGCGGACACTCTGGGCGCTTGCCTCGCTTGCAGCCCTGTTTGCCCGTACGCGCGACAGTTCCGTGGAGAGCTCCGAAAGCTGCTGGGTGGCGAGAACAGCATTGTTCTGGCCGATCAGGAGGTCCGAGGAACTGCGGTACGCCGCTACCTTCGCCTCGGCATCCTTGACGCGTTGGCTGAGATCGGCGATCTCCGGCTGCAGCCAGCCTGCTGCATCAGTGTTTGCCCGGGACTTCGCCGATTGCTGCGTAGCGACATATTCGTCGGCGATAGCGTTGGCGACCGAGGCGGCAAGCGCCGGATCCTTGGAGGAGAACTGAATGACAATGACGCGTGAAGCCGCAACATTATAAACCAGCAAGCGATCGCGTACGGACTGAAGGATGTAATCGTCGCGCGTCTCTTCATCCGGGTTGGTGCCGATACCAATAGCGCCAAACAGACGCGACAGCGCCGAGGGTTCAGCACCAGCAGAAAGTTCGGGGTTCTTCGCGAGGTCGAGCTTGACGATAACGCGTTTTAAGAGGTCGGACGAACCTATGAGTTCGACCTGGCTCTTGATACCCTCCGGATCCAGCACCGGCCGGTCGTCCGCCTGCTGGTTTGCCGGACGGGTGAAAACCGATTCCCCCGTTTCGATGAGGATGCGGGTCTCGGCGCGATATTTTGGCGAGACCAAAGACATGAGCAGGAATGCCAGGGCCGTCAAAAACAGCGAGCCGACGAGTATTCGCAGCTTGTTGCGCCAAAGGCTGGCAAACAACGCGCCTATATCAATGTCCACATCGTTTCCGACAGAGCTCGCGGGCATTCCAGAACACTCCAATACGAATAGCATAATAGTAAAGATGCATGGTAACCAGCGAGTTAAGAAGCTTCAGTATTCAACCACAGGGTGCAGTAAACCTGCCTGTCGCCGCTAAACTTTACCAGCCATTAACCCTAATGAACTGATAATCGCCGCACAGAATCGAGAAAACTTCTCCGCAACGTTTGTTAGGGTTCGTGACGTGTTCAGCAAGCAGATCTTTCTGGTGGCCATCGGCGTTGTTTCCGTGACGCTGGGCGGTTGCGCCAGTTACCGCCCGGCCCCGGCAGCGTTCAACGAAGCCATCAACAAGCCTTACATGCTGGATGCGGGCGACCGCATTCGGCTGACTGTGTTTGAGCAGGAAGGCATTACCAACACCTATAGCGTCGACCAGGCCGGATATATCTCGATCCCGCTGATTGGCAGCGTCCCTGCCCGTGGCAAGACCATCCAGCAGATCGAAAAGGAAGTCGCCGCCAAGCTGCGCAAGGGTTATCTGCGCGATCCGGACGTCGCAGTCGAGATTGATCGCTACCGTCCCGTCTTCATCATGGGTGAAGTCGGTGCGGCCGGGCAATATTCCTACGTTCCGGGAATGACCGCACAAAAAGCCATTGCCGCGGCCGGCGGCTTTACCCCGCGCGCCCAACAGAACGACGTCGATATCACGCGCCAGTTCAACGGCGAAAGCCTGACCGGCCGCGTTACCATTTCCGATCAGGTGCTGCCCGGCGACACAATCTATGTGCGCGAGCGATTTTTCTGATCACCGGAATGGGCGAAAAACCATCTCTTCGCATCGTTCACTGTTTTCGTGCGCCTGTTGGCGGAATATTCCGCCACGTGCGCGATCTCATCGAAGCGCAAGTCAAAGCCGGTCACAAGGTCGGCGTGATCTGCGACGCATCGACAGGCGGTGACTTCGAAGAAGCATTGCTTGCAGGGCTGAACGACAGGCTTGAGCTCGGCCTCAAACGCATTGCCATGCAGCGCCAGATCGGTCCGGGCGATGCGATGGCCGCACTACGGACATACAGAATCATCAAGAAATTGCAGCCGGATGTCCTGCATGGGCACGGCGCCAAGGGCGGCACCTATGCGCGGCTCTTCGGCTCATGGCTGCGGGTATCCGGTTCGCGCGTTGCCCGGTTTTATTCTCCGCATGGCGGCAGTCTACACTACGATCCCAACAGCCTGCAGGGCCGTGTGATTTTCCGGGTCGAACGCGCCATGGAGAAGATGACCGACAGGATCATTTTCGTCTCCGCATTCGAACAGAACGTTTATACGAAGAAAGTCGGTGAACCGCGGTGCGGGTTCGCGCTGATCTATAACGGCCTGGCAGACAGTGAATTCGAACCGATCGTGACATTGCACGACGCCGCCGATTTTCTATTTATCGGCGAGATGCGCGTCTTGAAGGGACCCGATATCTTTATCGACGCCCTTGCGAAAGCGAACAGTCAAAGCGGCCAGAACCTGACAGCAGTGATGGTTGGCGACGGCAAGGATCGAGCCAGCCTCGTCAAGCAAGCGGTTGCAAATATCAGTTTTCTCATGCCGATGAAGGCGCATGAAGCATTCAGGCTGGCCAAGGTGGTGGTGATCCCTTCACGCGCCGAGGCCCTGCCCTATATCGTGATCGAGGCTCTCGCCGCCGGGATGCCGGTCATTGCCAGTCGCGTCGGTGGCATTCCGGAAATCCTCGGCGATGATTCCCCTGCCCTGGTGCAGCCGGACGCCAATGATCTGGCTAGCAAAATGACCTATGTCATCGGCGATATCGCAGCCTACAGGCAGACGCTTCCGGGTATCGAAGCGCTCAGGCAAAAGTTCGGGGTCGAGGCAATGGCTACGCGGCTGGAAACCGAGTATTTCGCTGCACTGGACCGTTAGATTCTCTAAGCCTTTCTTAGCGCATATGTGCTATTGACGGGCAATTCGGGCTTTCAGGTGAATCATGACAGACAGAAAAGCGGAATCGAAGCTTTCGCGCGAGGTTGTTCGCAACCTTACGCCCGACACGCCGCGAACCTCCGGCAAGAAGCCGGTGCTGAGCCCGGTCGCGTATCAGATCGCCTCGCAATATGCCAAGGACACCAATTCGCCGGTGATGATCAGCGGCATCATGCGGATCATCGAGTTTTTGATCATCGTGCTGGCGGGCATTGCTGTCTTCATCATTTACGTCGGCCCGTCGGCCTACACGTTCCTGCAGTACTCGCTTGCGATCCTCGCCACGGCAGTGGTCACGATCATGCTCCTGGAGCTCACCGACAGCTACCAGCTTGCCGTCATGCGCGACCCCTTCAGCAAGTTCGGAAAACTCATTCTCGTCTGGTCCGGCGCTTTCGCGATGATGTCGCTGGCGGCGTTTTTCCTCAAGACCTCGGAAGACTATTCGCGTGTGTGGTTCGGCACCTGGTACGGATCGGGACTGATCCTTTTCCTGGTATTCCGCATAGTCATGTCGCGCCTGATCCGGCGCTGGGCCCGCAACGGCAAGATGGAACGGCGCGCGGTTATCGTTGGCGGAGGCAAACCGGCGGAAGACCTTATCCGGTCGATCGAGCAACAGCCCTATAACGACATTCGCATTTGCGGCGTTTTTGACGATCGCGATGCCAAGCGGTCACCGCCGATCGTCGCCGGTTATCCGAAGCTCGGTAATATTTCCGAATTGATCGAGTTCGCGCGCATCGCCCAGATCGATATGCTGATCGTCTCCCTGCCCATCACCGCGGAAGCGCGGGTACTGTCGCTTTTGAAGAAGCTCTGGGTTCTGCCCGTCGATATACGCCTGTCGGCGCACAACAACCATCTGCAGTTCCGCCCACGCGCCTATTCCTATATCGGGTCCGTCGCCATGATCGACCTGTTCGACAAGCCGATCAACGACTGGGATTCGGTGGCCAAGCGCGCCTTCGACATCTTCTTCAGCGTCTTCGGCCTGATCGTCTTCAGTCCGGTCATTCTGGCAACTGCCATTGCCATCAAGCTTGAAAGCAAGGGGCCGGTGATCTTCAAGCAACTCCGGCATGGCTTCAACAACGAGGTCATCGAAGTCTGGAAGTTCCGCTCGATGTTCACCGAGATGTGCGATCCCACGGCGCGCAACGCTGTGGTCAAGAACGACCCTCGCGTGACCCGCGTCGGCCGCTTCATTCGCAAGACTTCGATCGACGAACTTCCGCAGTTCTTCAATTCATTGATGGGAACGCTGTCACTCGTCGGCCCCCGGCCACACGCCATCGCCGCGCATACGCGCAATCTGCTCTATAACGAGGTTGTCGACGGCTATTTCGCACGGCATCGGGTCAAGCCCGGCGTGACGGGATGGGCACAGATCAATGGCTGGCGCGGCGAAGTCGACACGGACGACAAGATCAAGATGCGCACGGAATTCGATCTTTACTACATCGAGAACTGGTCGTTGTGGTTTGACCTGAAAATCCTGTTCCTTACTCCCGTGCGACTTCTCAACACGGATAATGCCTATTGAGCGCGGCAATTGATCAGAACCGGCGGACCAGCGTCGATCACGCCGCAAAAAACCGCGCTCTGATCAGATTGATTTCGACTTTTGCCGTGGGCTTCGGGGTGTTCCTCAGCGGCTTCGTCATCGATGAACCAGCGCCATACGAGCTCTACATGGCAGGTCTCATCGCCATCTGGGCCCTGTTCGGCCTGAGATTGTCGCGCACGGTCGCCGCCCTCCTCGCGATTCTGGTGGTTTTCAATCTCGGCGGCCTTGTCTCCCTGGCGCAAATGCCCGACCTCAAAGCGGCTCCGATGTACATCGCCGTTTCGCTTTTCCTCGGTTTCACGGCGGTTTTCTTCGCAGCGATCATCGACGCCGACCATCGCGTCCTGCGTGTCATCTTCAAGGCCTATATCATCGCTGCGATCGGCACATCGCTGCTCGGTATCCTCGGTTATTTCGATGCCTTTCCCGGAGCAGAACTATTCACGCGCTATGGCCGCGCGATGGGTGCTTTCCAGGACCCGAATGTTTTCGGTCCTTTTCTCATGCTGCCACTTGCCTGGCTGGTGCATGGCGTGCTGGTGGGCGACCTTCGAGCGTTGCCGTTGCGCCTGATCCCGATCCTTATCCTGACGCTTGGCATCTTCCTGTCTTTCTCGCGTGCGGCCTGGGGAATGGCCGCACTGATCATTGCCGGCCTGGCCCTGCTTCTGTTCATCAGAAACCCCAATCCGCTGTTCCGGACGCGGATCATTCTGCTTGCGGGCCTTGCTGTCGTGTTTGTCCTGCTCGCTGTCGTGGTCGCGCTGCAAATCCCGAGCGTTGCCGACCTTTTCACCGCGCGAGCGCAGCTGGTGCAAGATTATGACGATGCGCAATTCGGACGCTTTGCGCGTCACTGGTACGGGATGCTCATGTCGATCGATCATCCGCTCGGTATAGGTCCGCTGGAGTTCGGACCGATCTTCGGCGAGGACACGCATAATATCTGGCTGAAAGCGGCGCTGGACTACGGCTGGATCGGATTTATCAGCTATCTGACGCTCACCATGCTGACGCTGGGTCTCGGACTGCGCATCCTGTTTCGCGAGCGTCCCTGGCAACCCTTTCTGCTCTGCGCCTATCTGGTTTATGTAGCGCATGTAGCCATCGGCAATATCATCGACACCGACCATTGGCGGCATTTCTGGCTGCTCATCGGAATCATCTGGGGCTGTGCTGCATTGGAGGCCCGCTATCAGAGGAACACCGGGTGATTCATGCGTACTTTCTTGTTTTCTCAAACTAAGCGCATGACCTTGTTTGATTTATTGCAATACAAATTGTATGCTGGAGTACATAATATAACCAAAAATTGTGTAACACTTTTATCACAACTTATTGATGTAGCTCGTATCAAGATTAATACGTGACCATACATGAAGAGCCGTGCATGAGGTCGTTTGCCAACTCTCGATAGTTGACCAAAGCATGATGGGTGTACCAATTGGTATTGTTTAGAAGCAACAGTAACAACTATTCGAACGCTGATGCCCAGCTCATGCAGCGCTCCCTTGATTCGGCCGTCCGGCAGCTGAATGGCCAAGACTTGTCAGACGACGAAATCAACACGCTGGCCCGTTTCGTACGCGCCGCTTTCATCATCGGCAATCGGGATATGCAATCCATGGCGGGGTTTGCGGTAAAGGCAGTTCTCATACGGCGCAAGAGCCGCGCGAAGACCCAGCTCTGAACTCAATTCTCCTGCAGCTTTGCGGCTTCGGCAGCCTTTTTGCGTGCTATCGCGTCGTTTGTGGCTGCCGCCGCGACATTTGCCGTATGATCCTCATTACCGGCAACTTGCACCGTTGGTGACGCAAAGCCGATGCCATTGGCTCCGAACGCTTCCCTGATCATGGCATAGGCGCGGCGCCGGATCGTGGATTGATGCCCCGGTTTTGTCATCATGGCGAAGCTCAGATTGATACCATAGTCGCCGAAAGCCTCGACGCCCTTCATCTTGACGGTCTCGATGATCTGCGGGCCGAATTCCGGATCCTGCAACAGTTCCGCGCCGACCGCTTTCACCAGCTTTTTGACCTTGGCGATATCCGTGTCGTAGCTGACTGAAATAAGGAATTTGTCGATGACCCAGTCGCGGCTCATGTTCTGCACGGCACCCAACGTGCCGAACGGCACGGTGAAGATCGGACCGCGATGGTGCCGCAATTTGACGGAGCGGATACTGAAGGATTCGACTGTGCCCTTGTAGCTGCCACTCTGGATATATTCTCCCACCCGAAACGCGTCGTCGGTCATATAAAACACGCCGCTGATGATGTCCCTGACCAGGGCCTGAGAGCCGAAGCCGATGGCGACGCCGAAAATGCCCGCACCCGCGATCAACGGACCGATTGCCACGCCAAGACCGGACAGGACCATCATCACGGCAACCGCAGCGATGAGCACGGCAAGAAAATTGCGCAGAATCGGCAGCAAGGTCATCATCCGCCCGCTGCGGGCCAGTGCAGCCTCGTCGCCGCCCTCGATGCGGGCGCGTTCAATGCGCTGATTGATGAGGCCTTTAAGCATATGCCAGATCAGATCTGCGGCGAGCAGGATCACCACGCCGCCCAACACGCCGCGAACGATGCGGCTCGCGGCCTCGTCCTCCATCAATCCGCTTGCGCGAAAACGAATGACTGCGCCGAGCCAGGCGACGGCAAGTATGATGATGATCACCCTTGCTCCCCGCTCCAGGAGGACTTCAAGGACCGGATTCCTGGCTTTTGACGCATCATCAGGACCGGCGAAGAACGACTTTACGATTGTGCTGGTCGTCTTCAAGATAGGAGGCAGGATGATGGCATAGACGCCAATCCAGAAAGCCAGGCTCATGCCGGCAACCCATAACAACCAAAGTACGCATAGATAGAGTGTGAGCAGCCACTCCTTGGCGCGGTAGGCCCTGGATGCAACGGGGGCCTCCGGCCGGTTCCAGACGGTTTCCAGCGCCACGGCCAAAAGTCCAAGGCCGAGTGTGTAAACGATCAGGCTCCTGACGTTGGGGGTAAAATTGAGCGCGGTCATCACTCCGGCCACCGCCCAACCTGTGAAGAAGATGCCCGTGAACCAGGCAACACGGCGATACCAGAACGCGGCCTGCACATCATCCATCGGAATGAGACGCGCCACGATCTCGCCGCCGTCTGCTTGCTTGCGGTCGGTTGCAAGCACAATGGCGGCCAATCGTATGATCACGCGCCAGGCGATCAGGGCGACTAGCATGGGCAGGACAAGCATGGCCAACAGCGGCGGCCACGTAAAGGCGTGGAAGGCACCGATACTGGCCAAAGCAAAGACCACCAGCGGTGCCATAGCGGCAAAAATCGATCGGCCAATTACATGATGCCGTTTGGGCGTATCTGCCTCAGTTGCGGCCGGCACCGCCATTTTCCGGCGCGCCCGGCCGAGAATACGCCGAAAGACAAATTCGGCCCCGAAGCCGAGTGCAGCAAACGCAGCAAAGAGCACCAGGATCGCTCCCGGACGTCGGCCGTTGATTTCGGTCATGATCGTTGAGCGTGCCCCCGCAAACTCGCCAGGAACTGCCGGAATGGCCTGTACGATGCCGCGCAGGTGCGCCCGAATGGCGTTCGACCATTGCATGAAGTCGCTTGCCGATCCCGCAACGGAAGCCTCCTCTTCCGCCGCCGCAGGCGGTGCACCCTTGGCGGCGATCCATGCTTTGATTTCGGGATCATCCAGCAGCTTCAGAAGCTCTTCGACTTTTTTGGGTGGCGGTTCGGTCGCCGCAGTCTGCGCCTGCGCAACACCGGCAAGGCTCAGGAAAACAACACAGCTCAATGCGAACACGATGCGCATTTTGGCGGTCATGGCTTGAAGAACTATAGTACTCATGCGTTTGCCCCGGACAGACGTTTTGGTATATTATGAACGCAAAATAATGGCCTGTCTCACGAATAGTACAGCATTGCGTGCGCCGGAATAATGGTGGCGGCTCTATTTACCAGTTCCGCCAAAATATGTGGTGTCCCGGCCAGCCCGCCCTATTGCTGCCAACCGGATGGGTTTACATATAAGATGTGCCAACACGAGGAACCGTCATGACCCGGATCGAATACAGGTTGCATGCTTTTGACCTCGCGAGCCCGTTCGGCTTCGCAGACGGCAATATGTTCGGTCATCTCTTGCGGGAAAAACTCGGAAAACTTGCGCCGGACAAGCGGGCCGTTCTGATCGAATGCGTCAAAAGGTTTTTGCTCCCGGCGCTGCCGCGGCGGATAAAGACTGTGCTGGTCGGCACGCACAACCCCATCCGGATTCCTGACGGCGAGACGATCGACGATATCGAGGACTTTACGGTCGGCATCAGGGAAGATCAGGTGCTGGAAGTGGCCGCGGAACTCGCCTCGAAGCACGATTGATCGAAGAACATCAAACTGGATGCTGAATATTACGCAATTCCGGACGCAAAACCGGTTCCCGCTTTTGCTGGAATTACTGTCGTCTGCTCCCGGAGCAGGCGTATAGCCGATATCGCGGCTATATTGGTCGGAGTGGCCGGATTCGAACCGACGACCCCTTGACCCCCAGTCAAGTGCGCTACCGGGCTGCGCTACACTCCGATAATTTTGCTAAATCAATGACTTAGCGGGGCATTCAATCCTCAGAATATTCGGCTTGTTTCTGCCGGGGTAACGCTGAGGACAATAGTCACGCCAATTGTTTGCGAAGCTTCTGGGGGAAACCTCAAATCGACAGGCGAGCAATTACCCTATGGCGCTACCGGAGGCAAGGGCCGCAACGGAAGTACGGACAAGAAATCTGCCAAGGGCACTTGGAGGTATGGTATCCAAAGTCCGTTCTTTACGGAGTAAGTGTACCCCGTTCTTGTCAACAAGCCCGACTTTACCCCTACTTATTTCACCAAGGATATCCACCGCGGGCATGCCGAAGCGCCCAGAGGTCGGATTTGGTGGCATGACCGCAGAAATCAAAAATCGCTGCTTCGGCTTACTGAAGGGCGATGTGGTGTTTGTGTCACACCAAATTCAAACTCGGCGCGACACAGATGACACCTATAGTGATCCCGTTGACGCGTGTCACGCATACTAAATTGCAGGATCGATTTTTTGCGCTGACCAAAACAATTGGGACAGGCTCGATGCTGTACCTCTCCGGTGGTTGCATCTTCTTTCAGTTTGTATGCAAAGGTCTGACCGCCAAAGTCCGTGAGCACATAGTTGGATGCGATTTCATCCCAGTTTTCATAGGCGGCAAGTTCACGTTTCAACTCGGAGATCGTATCTTCTAGTTGCCGTTGTCGGTCGCCCCCGGTCTGCGTCGCTTGCTGTGCCTCCATTATCTTACCCTGTAGTTCAATAACGGCGCTGTTCAGGGCGACTTTGTTGTTTATATTCACAAGGCCATTCGCCATATCAAAGGCAACTTTCAGCGCCCCAAAAGCCTCACCCATACCTACAACCATTTCCCGTCCCCTAACTATTCATCTGTTGTACTATAGCGATCACGAGCGTGATTAGCGCCGTCAGAAAGACGCCTATAGTGGACCAGTACATCTGGTTGGACTGCTTCTTCATCTCGGCTGTCGCCGTTTCCTGAGCCGCGACCGCCGCAAGCTGAGCGTCTAGCACCTCCCTCTGAAGGATATACAACCGGCGCTTGATTTCGATATCCGGCACATATGAGGCCTGCGAGCCCGGTTGCTCACCAGCAGAGCCGAATACCCGCTCGTCTGTCCAACTGCTATAGTCTTCCATGAAATCCCCGTTCGTTCCCTCGGCCTGATTGTTATCCGCTGACCCGATAGAAGTCCACGTAATCAGCCGGAAGTTGTATTTTGTGCATAGTTGCAATCGTCCGACACGTGACCGCAGGGTTTTGATATATTGATCGTTAGATAAACCGGCGAGGAACCGCACCAAATGGATATCCCTGCAACCATCTCAGCCGTAACGACAGCACTCGGCTTTGTGAGAGAATTAAATGCGATTGATGTTCAGGCCGACAAAGCAGAGCTCAAACTCAAGATCGCAGAAATTTCCAGTGCGCTGGCGGATGCCAAGATGGGGCTCATTGATGCTGTGGAAATCGTGCGTGAAAAGGACAAGGCGATTGCAGAAGCAAAGGCAGCATTGAAATTTCGGGCCGAAAATCTGATCAATTTCGATGGGATGTTTTACGACCAGAGAGACGGAAAGCCCGTTGGCGATCCCTATTGCACAGTCTGCATTGAAACTGGTTCAACTTACAAGTTAGTCAACGATGTTTCCGCTGCTGGGCATCCGTTCAAGTGCCCCAAATGCAAATCCAACTATGGAATGGCACGAGCCTTTACCAAAGTGTAACGCAGAGAGGAGAACTAACATGTCAACCCGAGACGCAGGAACTGGAAAATACGTCAAGAAAGAAGAGGCCAAGAAGCGCCCCAAGGAAGTGGTCGTCGAAAAGGACAAGAAAGCGAAACCGGCACCAAAGAAATCGAAATAATCGATACACTAGCCCCGACGCCCCCGACCTAGGCCTAATCTCGATTTTGCTTTCCCCTCAGCTCCACGCAAAAAGGGCGAACAAAAGACAATCTGCCCCGTTTTTCGCCCATAGTGATTATTCCCTGCCGGTCGGAAGTCCAGATGAAACATGCTATGGTTTGGCTGGAGGAACGGAGGGACAGAACGTTGCCCAATCACGAGGAGAAGATTGCGTCCTACAAGACGCTGATCAATTTACATCATAATAATGTCGAGAAAGCACAATGGAGACTGTTTGAATTGCGAACCGGATCGATAACGACTACCGGGGATGAAGTCGCTTTCAGCAGGTCATTAATTGCAGATGAAATGTGCGAAATCCGCAAGCTGGAGATGCTCCTGAAGCGGCTTGAACACCCCAAGGCAAACGACACGACAGTGTTATGGCGTATGTTACGCCTAGGGGGCAGTTTGGGCTGGAGCCGTAAAATAAACTGAACATCGCCGGCCCTCATCAGGGTGCGGAAGAAGGAGGAGAGCAAGACATACGAGCCCCCACGCGGCTGTCTCTGCTCCTCTCTCTCCAACTGGCCGCTTTAGCGGGAGGAAACATTTGTCCCAAGACCGGGGTGCTAACAGCGGTCAGCGGGGTCAAGTTACACCCGATTTGGTGTGCCGTATAAATGGCTTCATGGCCAACCACCGAAAGGGGTATACGCGAAATTCGGGCAATCGCCCGGAGAGCCATCAAAAAAATGGCCGAAGCGCCAAAGCAGTGCTTCACAGGGGACTGTGGAAATGCTTCGTCGGCTCCGGCCTATTGCTGCCAATGGGCATTGGGGTAGTTGAGTTCAGGCAGCAGCGGTAGTGTCGCCCACCCTCGCCCATGGGTCCAATCACACTTCCCCTCCGCTCGAAACAAAGAGGGAGAAGAGAAGGCACATCGCCCCCAATCCTCCCCAGATGGCGGGTTGTAGAATTTGGCATGCCATCACAACCAGCGCGAGCAATTTACACGAGTTTACGGGATTTCCACTTTATTTTTAACTTGTTATGCGGTGAGACTATTGGCCTTGACCCTCGCCCACATGCCCCTCGGACGCATCGATCCCTCTATACGTTGGATATACGTCTCCTAGACCACGGTGTGATTACGTCTCCATTGCGAATGGAGATAATGAACCACATCAGAAACGGAACAGTCAGGAGGAGACGGCCATGAGCATGGACAGTATCTCATACCCCGGCAGATCGAAACGAATGGCGGGCGGTATGGAGGCGATCATGGACGTATATGAAGCAGTCACAAGCCGACGGGCGGTGCGCGGATTCACCGATGAGCCTGTGTCGAGAGAGGTGCTTGAGCGCGTGCTGTCCGCCGCCGCTTGGGCGCCGTCCGGATCGAACATCCAGCCGTGGAACACCTACGTGCTAACGGGCGCGCCGCTGGCCGAACTCAAGACGAACGCCGTCGAGCGCGTGGCCCACGGCGACCCCTGGGACAAGCGGCAGTACAAGATGTACCCGTCCGAACTGAAGTCTCCGTACGCGGAGCGCCGATCCGCCTTCGGCAAGGAGCGCTACAGCGCGCTCGGCATTGCGCGCGAGGACTGGGAGGCGCGCCAGCGGGCAGCCATCGCCAACTGGAACTGTTTCGGTGCGCCCGCCGCCCTGTTCTGCTACATCGACTGTGACCTGGGCCGGCCCCAATGGGCCGATGTCGGCATGTATCTGCAGACCATCATGCTGCTGCTCCGCGCCGAAGGACTGCACAGTTGCACGCAAATGGCGTGGTCGCAGGTTCGCGAGACGGTCGCGGAGGTCCTGTCACCCCCGGAGGGGCTCATCCTCTTCTGCGGCATGTCGATCGGATACGAGGACCCCGCGGTAAGTTCTCCCCGTACAGGCCGCGCCCCGCTCGCCGAGACGGTCACTTTCATCGGCGGTTAGTTACTGGACAAGAGACCCCTTCTATGATTCCTGCGTATGATAAGTCCTCTATCATGCGAGATATTGGAGAACGCCATGACCACGCACAAAGTAGGCTATTTCATCGGCAGTCTCGCCAAGGGCTCGATCAATCGCAAACTCGCCAAGGCGTTGGTACGGTTCGCCCCGCCGGAACTTGAAATGTCGGAGATATCCTTCAAGGACCTGCCGCTCTACAGCTACGACTATGACGCCGACTACCCTCCGGCTGGCAAGGCATTCAAGGCGGCAATCGCGGCCGTCGACGCCGTGCTGTTCATCACGCCTGAATACAATCGATCGATACCCGGCGGGCTGAAAAACGCAATCGACTGGGCGAGCCGCCCCTACGGTACCAACTCGTTCACACGCAAGCCGTCAGCGGTGATCGGCACGTCGCCGGGCGCGATAGGCACAGCAGTCGCCCAGCAGAATTTGCGCAGCGTGCTTAGTTTCTGCAACTCTCCCCAGATGAATGCCCCGGAAGCCTACATCCAGTTTACACCGGGGCTGATCACCGATGACGGCGAGGTCACGAACGACAAAACCGCCGATTTCCTCCGCGCTTACATGCGGGACTTCCATGTCTTCATCGCAAGGGTTCGCTCAGTGCTGCCGAAAGATGCCTAGAGCAAGTTTTGTCCAGAGACCATTGCCGGCCTACGCAACATCCTGGAGGTGCAGTTGCTCCCGGATCTGTTTCAACCGGCCGGTCAGTCGGGATCGGACACCCTCTCGAATAATTCCACAGGGTTGCCGCGATATGTCGTGGCTTTGAACATTTTGAAGCCCAGACGTGCGGCGACGCTTTTCGAGGTATCGTTCCAGGTATCGATCATACAAACGGTCCGGTTTGAAATTCTCCTCGAGTCGAACCAGACAAATACGGCTTGCATCGCCTCGGTTGCTATACCCCGGCCGTTCCGCGAATATTCCACCCTCCACATGGCCTCTGGAAAACCATCGTAAAAGGCGCCGTGACCTCGATGAAAATGTGCCAGCCCCACCTCGCCGATCACCGCGCCAGATATGCGGTCGACAACGGCAAACGGGCCGAAGTCAAACGTTGCCCAGTGTCCGATCCAGCGCAGCAACCGATACCAGATATCTTCCTCGCTCAGTTGCGGGTGACCGGGAGAACCGTCCGTCACCGGCTTGTTCACCCACACGCTCTTGTAGGTTTCAAAATCGCCGATGACGAGCGGACGCAGGAGCAGACGGTCTGTTTCAATCATGGTTTTGCTTGCCAAATGATGGGGTTCGCAACTTAGTTTAATATCCGCATTCGAAGGTGCCGCCAAATTCTAAACGCGCATTTTCAATGTTTCGATCCTTATGCTGAATGCCGCAGCGCTCGACGACACACGCAAGCGGCGGCCCATGAGCGTATGACGTAGCGAGTTTTGGTCGCGCTACGATTGCAGCGCATCTCTGCCTGCACCATTAAGTAACAATTCCGCAACACCTTTCCCCAAAGATGAATGCTCGCTCCGATTGTATTCGAAAACTAAACCTTTAGATTTATAGTAGAGCTTTGACTCGAACGACTAATGACCGTTTTATGCATTTTCTAAAACCGGCACCGGCAGAGGGGGGATCCTTGACAGCTGCGTCCGAAGAAAAGGTGGGATAGGTATCGGCATGACTCTACGCAAAGCTTTGCGCGCATCGACTGCGCTGACCGTGGTTTCGGTTCTCGGCATGGCTGCCACGGTCTCCCTCTCGATTTTCGACGAAGCAAAGGCGCAGACGTGGAATGGAGCGGGGCCGGATTACGGTACCGCGACAAACTGGACGCCTGGTAACGTACCAGACGCCGCCGGAGAGACCGCCACGTTTGATAATACCGGCGCAGCCCAGTCAATAGTAAATCTTGGGGGAGCCACTTATTCGCCCAACGGCTGGGTAGTCAACGGCGGCACCACCTACTCAATGGAAAACGGCACCGTAAACTTTCTCGCTGCTGCAGGTTTGACGAACAACTCGGCGGGCGGCCTGGGGATATCCGCAAATATTACTGGTATTGGCGGCGTAACGCAGAATGGCACCTCTACTCTCTTTCTTCTGGGCAACAATACCTATAGTGGCGGGACGACCGTCTTGTCTGGAATAGTTGAAGCAAGGGGAACTGGTACACTCGGAACAGGTCTTGTGAACGTCGGGAATGCGTTCGGGGGTGCCTCTGCCGAACTGCAGTTGACCAACGGCTTCAATGCCCAATCGCTGAATATTACCAACCACGCCACGGGCAACACAGTTTTCAATGGTGGGACGGCCGGCAATGCCATTATAAGAAACAGCCAGGGTGGCGGAACCACTTTTCAGAATAACAGCACCGCCGGCAGCGCCCAGATTCTCAACGATATCAGCGCCAACCAGCCAAGCGTCACGTTGTTCCGTGACACCAGCACGGCAGGGAATGCGACGTTTTCGCTGCCCGGCGGCGATGTCCGGTTTCAGGATAACAGCACGGCGGGGGATGCTGAGCTAAGCGGAACAGCAACGATCATATTCCAGCAGAATGCGACCGGCGGCAATGCTCAGATCAGCCTCACCTCCTTTACCGGGTTGATTCAATTTCTTGATAACAGCACGGCGGGCGCGGCCATAATTTCCAATGCGGATGGCAGCCAAATTCGGTTCGACGGCGCAGGCACGTCTGCCGGGACAGCCACGATTACCAACAGCGGCTCCTCTACTCTACCGGCCGTCCAGAATTCGACAACGATATTCGACAACACCAGCACGGCGGGCAGCGCCACGATCATCAACATAAGTGATGGCCGAACACAGTTCTTCGCTAGTAGTAGCGCCGGAAGCGCCAGGATTGAAAACAATGTCGGGGGCGGCACCTTCTTCGAAGCCAACAGCAGCGGCGGCAGCGCACAACTGGTAACAATCGGCACCGGTTTCGTTGACTTTTCGCGCAGCGTCGCTGCTACAAATACCGCCGGCTCCGTCGAGGGCAGCGGTGAGTTGCGGCTCGGTGCGATTGATTTCACCGTCGGCTCGAACAATCTGTCGACCACATATTCCGGTGTGATCCAGGACGGCGGCACCAATGGCGGCACCGGTGCATCGCTGACCAAGACCGGTACCGGAACCCTGACGCTTTCCGGTATCAATACTTATACAGGCGGCACAACGGTCAACCAGGGAACGCTTTCCGTCAACGGCACAATCGGCGCTGTCGACGTGATGAGCGGTGCGACGCTCGGCGGTATCGGGACGGTCGGCAATACAGTTGTGGCCTCCGGTGCTACAATTGCTCCGGGCAACTCGATCGGTACGCTGAACGTCGCCGGCGATATCACCCTTGCTGCCGGTTCGATCTACAGTGTCGAACTTGCCGGCTCGGGTGCGTCCGATATGATCGCAGCTTCCGGCGTTGCAACCTTGCAGGGCGGTTCTGTATCGGTCACGGCACTTGATCCGCAGACCAGCTACCAGACCGGGCAGGTCTACAGGATCCTGACGGCACAGGGCGGCGTCAGCGGAGCATTCGATCCGAGCGTACTGAGCAACTCCGCATTTTTGAGCGCGACGATTGCCAACACCGCCAACGCCGTGGATCTTACCATTGCAGTCGCAACAACGCCCAATCCGCCTAACCCGCCTGGTCCGCCGCCGGTGTTCGTGACCGCCGCGCAGACCCGCAACCAGCTGGCAACCGCTGGCGCTCTCGATACTCTGGTTCAAAGCGGCAGTTCTTTGGCGCTCTATAACAGCCTTCTCGTGCTGGATGCCGCCACGGCGCGCGAAGCATTCGATTCCTTGTCGGGCGAAATTTACGCTTCGGCGAAGACAGCTTTGATCGAGGACAGCCGTTTCATCCGCGATGCTGCGATCAACAGGGTTCGCAGTTCCTTTGGCGGTGTGGCTACCCCTGCTCTGCCGATCATGGCCTATGGCGAAGGCGGCCCGGAACTCGCTCCTGCAACAACCGACAAATTCGGCGTATGGGGAACAGGCTTCGGCAACTGGGGTTCGACCGACAGCGATGGCAATGCTGCATCCCTTGATCGTACGACTGGCGGTTTTGTCGTTGGAGCCGACGCACTTGTCTGGGAAAACTGGCGTCTCGGTATGCTTGCCGGATATAGCCGCACATCGTTCGATGTCGATGATCGTTCGTCGTCGGGAGACAGTGACAATTATCATCTCGGCATCTATGGCGGCACACAGTGGGGTAATCTCGGCTTCCGTGCCGGTGCAGCCTATACGTGGAGCAATATCGATACCGATCGCTCGGTAGTGTTCCCGGGCTTTTCCGAGGATCTCAGCGCCGACTACGACGCCGGGACAGCCCAGGTCTTCGGTGAACTTGGCTACCGCATCGATACCAGCCGCGTCGCATTCGAACCTTTCGCCAATCTCTCCTACGTGAACTTCCGGAGCGACTCCTTCTCCGAATCCGGTGGCGCAGCGGCACTGTCCGCGTCGAGCGAAACGACCGACACGACTTTCACCACACTGGGTCTGCGGGCGTCCACAGATTTCACGATGGGAAGCATGTCGGCGACGGCCCGCGGCATGCTGGGCTGGCGTCATGCATTCGATGACGTAACGCCGCAATCCCGCCTCGCCTTCACTGGAAGCGACGCTTTCACCATATCAGGCGTGCCAATCGACCAGGACGCCTTCGTAGTCGAGGCCGGTCTTGATCTCAAGATCACGCATAGCGCGACGCTTGGCCTGGCTTATAATGGCCAGTTTGGCAGCAAGGCGCAGGACAATGGATTTAAGGCCGACCTTTCGTTCAAGTTCTAAGAGCCTGAACGAAAATTTGCCATGAACGGCTGCAAATGGCATTTTTCTGCGCTCCGATGCTCACGTACCAAACGTACGATGCGCTTCGGTGCTCGAAAACCACCATTTTCGCCACCTCCTGACGAACTTTCGTTAGGGCTCTAAGATATTTGGCTCCGGCCTCTGAGGAAATACAATGGAACGGCCGGAAACAGACCATATTGATCAGGATGCCAATCTCGAGGCCTTGGCGAACTTCGTGGACTCCTCTGGCATCAACAGAGATCGGGGCGGCAGGTGCCGGTTTGACGCCGACATCCTGTTCAGCAGCGACAGGACCGTCGACGAGCGCACACGCGTCCATATCAGCTTTCGCGACGACGAAGTTTCAGTGGTGCGCTTTACCGAGAAGGGTGAGTTGAATCCTGTCAACGTGCATACGGAATTCAGACTTGCGTCATCCGTTTTCCGGTTTGAAGATGAAGAACTGCAGATTTTCGGAACATCACCGAAAGTAGGCCAATACACGGTCCGTATTCGGGCGTTGTAGGACTGAATTCAGACTGGAGAACTACCGAATGACCGCTTCGTTTGCGGAAACCAAGCTGCTCCTGTTCCGGAGACTCAAATACATACTGCGCCGCCCAAAGCCTCCAGTGCTGCCGGTTCCCTTCGCCGGACCAGTCGTGGTTGTTGGCTCGGCTCCGGTTTCACACAAGCCCATCGATTTTGACGAAACGTTTCGTGTGATCACCATCAATGGTTCTCAGGCAGTGACCCGGAAATGGGGTATTGCAGTGCCCGACGTTACGCTTATGCAGTACAGGCAACTCGATGGCACGAACACGAACGCGGTCGAAGTTCGTCGCGTCCTCAAAGGTGAGCGCACGGGCATGCTCTACGTGCTGTTGTGGCGCAAGGGACTGGCGAGCCTGAACGAGCACCTCAAAGCGTTTGACTATCAGTATGACAGGGTTCAGATCGTCAATCGCTATGAGCGGATTGCGCTGGTGGAAAGAATCTGCGGGCTGAAGGTGCTCGAACTGGACGCGATCTCCAAATGCTCGAACGGGGTGATCGCGGTACTCTTCGCGCTATTGAACGGCGCCACAGCCGTCATCATCAGCGGTATCAACCCGCAATCGACCGGACATGTCTATAACCAGGAAAATTTGTCCCGGCTTCATGTCGAGATGGACAGCGAAATATTGTTGACGCTGCTGCGTAAGGGATATCCGGTTTATACGGCGGACCCCGAAGTAGCAAAATCAATAGGGTTGCCGCTTTGGGAAGGCAGCGCACGAAGCAATTCCGCCGCTGTCTAGAGCAAGTTTTGACTATTTAGAGTCGTTCTGCCGGAGAGAATTCGGGACAAGGTCGAGGGGTTTGGCGAGGCCGATGCCTTCCCATCGGACGAAGCCGAAACCCGAAGGATTTGAACCAAATTCACCCGGCCCACTGATCGAACCGCGTTTCTGCGAAACGCGGATAATTCGATCAGCGGGTTTAACGGTTTGTTGGTTGCGAACGCAAACCAACGGCTGGGTTTCCGGCTGGCGGCCAACCACTTTGTCAGGTGGCGTCGTCCGATGGATAGACATCGGCCTCGCCACCTTCCGTGTGGGTTGTCTCGCCATCCGCGAAACAGAACTGGCTCTAAAGACAAAATTTGCTCTAGCAACTTGCGGAACATTAGCGCCGGCGACCCGTTATAGGCCTGTGATGAACAGGAGCTTCAAAATGGCAATGTTTTCCAGAAATGCAGATGATTTCCAGGGCGACGTCGAAGCGCAGATTGCTGCCTTGCGCAAGGAGATTTCGAAACTTTCGGCCAGTCTTTCCGACCTGGGTTCGGAGCGATTCGAAGAGATGAAACGTGTGGCCTCGAAGCAAGCACGCTATGCCGCCGATACCGCCAAGGAGAATCCCGTTACAACGATCGCCATCGTTGCCGCAGCCGCATTGCTGCTCGGGCTTTTTTCGCGCCGTTGATACAAGGATGACTTACCATGGACGACATGACCGAAGCCATGCAGGGCGGCGAGACGGACAAGGAAAGACTGCGCAGTGAGATCGCTGATTTGCGGCGCGATCTGGCGGCGATCACCAAAACCCTGTCCGACCGCGGTATCGAATTCCTCGAAGACCTGTCGGATGATGACGAAAGCTCGACTTTCGATGAAATCAGAGAGCGTGGAGCGCGCGCTGCCAGTGCTCTGGGTCATCGGGCTCAGAGAATTGCCAATACACCAACGCAAAATTCGGTTTCGACGCTGATGATCATCGCCGGCCTTGGCGTTATCATCGGCATGCTGGCCCGCTAGAATATCGGCATGCCGGTAGAAAAAAGTTTATTTTTTGCGGAACCTTTGCGACACACCCGCGTTTCTACAAAACTGGTCCCCCAACCAGCTAGGCTGCAACCCCACAGCCAACCCCGAGTCCCAGCTTCTGCTCCGGTAGAAGCTGGGCTTTTTTTAGGACTATATGAATTCAGCGGACCTGATCAAGCAGACGCTTGCATTCGAGCAGATCAAACAGCGTTTCCTGAAGAAGCGCACGATTGTCTTTGGAGAGCCGTTTGCCATCGGCGGCGACCGGGCCTTCGTCATCACCCTTGATCAGGCCAAAGAGACGCCTGCCGTGGGGCGCGGATTTCGACGTTCCCATGACGGCGGCTTCCTCGTCGGCGTCGACGCGGTCCTGCTCGGCGGCAAGCGCCTCTTCCTGACGGGCCGAGGCCTGCTTTTGCTGGCTAATGGCTTCGGCGGCTGCGGTGTCGCCGCTGCCGAGCGCTATGATGAACTGCGTGCCGTTTTCCCGGAGAAGCCGCTGCACGCCCTTGATCGTATAGCCTTGATCGTAAAGCAGATGGCGGATCCCCTTCAGGAGATCCACGTCGAGCGGGCGGTAATATCGGCGCCCGCCGCCACGTTTCATCGGTTTGATATGCGTGAAGCGTGTTTCCCAGAAACGCAGGACGTGCTGGGGCAAATCGAGATCTTCTGCAACTTCGCTGATGGTTCTAAATGCGTCGGGACTCTTGTCCATGATTTCACCCTCTCAGGAGAAATTCTGATTCGACCTCTATTTCAGCGGTTTATCGACCATTTTTCAAGCGCGGCGCTAAACTACACCACAGCAATCTTGCATCCGGAGCGTGCAGAACGCAAATTCGGCTATGTTCAGGCTGTTTTCTTCTTGCGCGTCTGGTGCGAGCGCAAAATTCGCTGCTTCAGCACGTTCGACGCCTTGAACGTCATGACCCGGCGCGGCAGGATTGGCACCTCTTCACCCGTCTTGGGATTGCGGCCGATACGTTCGTTTTTATCTCTTACCTGGAACGTGGCGAAAGACGACAATTTGACGGTCTCGCCACGAACAATTGCGTCACACACTTCGTCGAGAATTGTCTCGACAAGCGAAGCTGATTCTGTGCGTGAAAGCCCTACCTTGCGATAGACCGCTTCAGCCAGATCAGCGCGCGTAATGGTCTTACCCCCCATACGATCTCAAAGCTCTCGTTTGTTGCAAAACTACCAGGTGACAGCGGAAGTTACAGAATGAAACCGGATCGGGCAAGCACGTTGAGAAAGTTCGTGAACTAATTCAATGCTTAACCTGCCTGCTACCACCGTAGCAGAACTGCACCCCACGTAAACCCCCCACCCATGGCTTCGAGAAGGACGAGATCGCCTTGCTTGATCCGGCCGTCGGCGACAGCCGCCGCAAGAGCTAAGGGTACTGAAGCGGCTGATGTATTTCCGTGTTGGTCGACAGTTATGACGACCTTCCCGGCAGGAAGATCGAGCTTCTTCGCGGTGGCGTCGATGATGCGCTTGTTGGCCTGGTGCGGGACGAACCAATCAATGTCCGCAGCGGTAATTCCTGCCTCGGAAAACGCCGCTTCGATGACGTCGGTAACCATGCCGACGGCATGCTTGAACACCTCCCGGCCCTCCATGCGCAGATGCCCAACCGTCTGCGTCGTGGATGGTCCACCATCGACATATAATTTCTGTTTGTGTGACCCATCGGAACGCAGGTTGGCGGTGAGGACGCCGCGATCGGATGTCAGGCCACGGCCCTCACCCGCTTCAAGAACGACAGCTCCCGCACCGTCCCCGAACAAAACGCATGTCGTGCGGTCTTTCCAGTCGAGGATACGGGAAAACGTCTCCGATCCGATAACCAGAACGCGTTTGGCCATGCCTCCGCGAATATAAAGATCAGCTGTGGTCATCGCATAGACGAAGCCGGAGCACACCGCCTGCATGTCGAAGGCAAAGCCGTGCGTCATGCCAAGACGTGCCTGAATATCGACCGCAGACGCTGGAAATGTATTGTCCGGCGTCGAAGTAGCGAGGATGATGAGATCGATATCGTCCGGCGTGAGGCCGGCATTGTCCAGCGCGGCTCGAGCCGCTGTCTCGCCGAGCGAAGCAGTCGTCTCGCCCTCGCCGGCGATGTAACGCTGGCGGATACCCGTGCGCTGTATGATCCATTCGTCGCTCGTCTCGACAATGCCTTCCAGATCAGCATTCTTGACCAGGCGTGCCGGCTTGGCCGCCCCTATACCTTTAACAACTGATCTGATCATTTAACTTCCTGTTGTATTTCGGCTTCTGTGTCGTTGCCGGCTTCGTCTTTGAAAGCGACGCCGACCGGACCCTTGTGAAAATGCGTGAGATCCGCAGCGATCTTGTCGAGAAGCTTGTTGTGAGCCATGTCATAACCAACATCGATAGCGGAGGCAAAGCCCAGCGCGTCGGTGCCACCATGGCTCTTGATGACGACACCATTAAGGCCAAGGAATACGCCGCCATTGGTCTTGCGCGGGTCGAGCTTCTCACGCAGTCGGTTGAACGCCCCCCTGGCGAAAATATAGCCAATCTTTGCCATCAGCGTGCGGTTCATGGCCTCGCGCAGATATTGCGCATATTGCTTGGCCGTGCCCTCCGCTGCCTTGAGCGCGATATTCCCGGTGAACCCTTCAGTCACAACGACATCCACCGTGCCCTTGCCGATGTCGTCACCCTCGACGAAGCCGTAATATTCGAGGCTGGGCAACGGAATTTCGCGCAGGATACGCGCCGCGTCCTTGACGTCATCCTGCCCCTTGATCTCTTCCACGCCGACATTCAGGAGGCCAATCGTGGGACGCTCGATGTCAAAAAGTGAGCGCGCCATGGCGGCTCCCATCACAGCGTAGTCAACAAGTTGCTGCGCGTCGGCGCCGATCGTCGCGCCTATGTCGAGTACAATGCTTTCACCGCGCAAGGTCGGCCATATGCCAGCGATGGCGGGCCGCTCGACATTTGCCATCGTCCGCAGGCAGAACTTCGACATCGCCATGAGCGCGCCGGTATTGCCGGCGGAAACGCAGACATCCGCCTCGCCCGTCTTTACAGCCTCGATCGAACGCCACATGGACGATTTCCAGCGGCCGTTGCGCAAAGCCTGACTCGGCTTCTCGTCCATGCGCACAGCGACATCGCAATGGTGGAAGGTCGAGGCGTTGGACAATGCCTGATGTTTTGCCAGATGCGGCTGGACTTCTTCTTCCCGTCCAAAAATCACGAACCTGATATCAGGATGGCGCTCCAGCGCCGTTGCCATGCCGGGAATGACGATCGATGGACCGAAATCACCGCCCATGGCATCAATGGAAATTCTGATCACTCTGGATTGTCCTGTCCTGTTCAGTACGGATGCGCCTATCCGGGCGGCATTACTTATGCCGAGGACATGGCACCAATCAAGTCTTCTGTTTCCAATCCTTCAGACCAGCGAACGGATTGGCAGGTTTTTCGGTTTCGTCCGCTTCGCCAAAACTCGCCACGACAGGTGGTGCATCCCCGATTCCGGGTTTACGCGGATAGGGATCGATCGCAAGCTCAAAAAACTCCTCGGCGATAGCGCCAGCGTCGAGCCGGTCGCCGGAAAACGTCTCCGGTGCATCGGGGCCCTCGGCGTCGATGATAAGTTCGCCATTCTCGTCGAGCGGCAAACGGGCAAGCCGGGAACTTTCCGGCACGAATAGCGTATCGATCTCCGCGTTGACGGTCGCATCGATCGGTTCCAGCGTCACGATACATGACTGGACGATCTCTGCCTTGACTGTCCCCCGAACGCGAATGCCGTCCTTTTTCCATGGCATGATCTGCACATCGGCCTTGAACGATTTGACATCCTCCAACTCGTGAAAGTCGCGCAGTGCTTCGCGCTCACGTTCGTCGGCGTCAATCTTTATTGTGACACCCTTCTGCGGCAGACGGTTGACGAAAACAGGGAAGCTTAGAGCTCCGTCGGTTTTTCTCGTTGTCATATTGCTTTCCCCCTTTCAATTCTGCGGTGTTTCAAGAGAGCCTGCATCAGGAAATATCACTTTTCCACTTGCGAGTATTTCGTCGGGCTGGTTCTCCAGCAACCGAACCACACGCGCTACGTAATCTGCCAGCGCAGCCGCGCCTGGCCAATTATCACTGTCGGGCCGAATATTACGCGCAAGCGCGGCAATCAATGCCGGGTGATCATTGCTTTCCAGCGCCTTGTCATAGGATTCGATACGGCCGTAAAACATCCGCGCCAGTTTCTTCATGCGCTTGGGCACACCCGAATCCCCTATACCGAGCTCGCGCAAAGAATGATCGACATCCCTGAAAAATTCATCGGTCACTTCCTGGCCGATCGCCTTCAGCGCCGGGCTTCTGCCCTTGATACGCCTGACAAACAGATAAACATGCAGGGACAGCATTTCATACCGACCAAGGGGCGAATCCGGTACTTCCAGATCAGAATAAAAGTATGGCTGCCGCGCCGCTGCCACGATCGCATCGTAGAGGGCAATGGTAATCGCCTCATTTGCTTTGGCCTTGCGGCTGAATAGACTGAGAATCATGTAGTTAGGCCTCAACTTGAGTCACGAGTCGCGTGTTGCATCGGACTTCAAGGTGGTTTACCGAAGTTCTGCGGGCAGCGAAAGACTTGCGCCCAGATTGAAATGGAGATGTCGTTGCTGCAGCGGATTTTCAAGACCGGTTGTTCAAGGGAATACCTTCTCGCCGGGACCTTTTTATTGGCTACGGGGCTCGCTGGCTGCAATACCGCCAACCTCAATCCATCGGAGACACTGACACAGGGCTATGTCATTGACGACAAGGCGCTGGAGTTCGTTCCTGTGGGTTCCAGCCGCGAGCAAGTGATCCTGTCGCTTGGCAGCCCGTCGACCACCGCGACATTCGACAACGAAGTCTTTTATTATATATCGCAGAAGGCTCATCGCAGCGTCGCCTTCATGCAGCCCAGGGTCAAGGAACGTCGCATCCTCGCGGTTTATTTCGACAAGGACAGCAAAGTTGCCAGCATTTCCAATTATGGATTGCAGGATGGCAAGGTCTTCGACTTCATTTCCCGCACCACGCCGACCGGCGGCAGGGATCTTTCGTTCCTTGGGCAGTTGCTGCAAGGCGTCGGCAAAACCCCGTCAATACCCTCCGCCGGTGGGACGCCCACCGGAGGCGCTCCGAACCAGTAAAAATAAAAAACCCGCGAAACATGTTCCGCGGGTTTTTTGTTGGGCCAGAGCAATCAGTGTGCAAGCACGGCCAAAAGCAGCAATGCAACGATGTTTGTGATCTTGATCGCCGGATTGACAGCGGGGCCCGCCGTATCCTTGTAAGGATCGCCAACGGTATCGCCCGTTACCGACGCCTTGTGCGCTTCCGATCCCTTCATATGGCGCTTTCCATCCTTGTCAACGAAGCCGTCTTCGAAGGATTTCTTTGCGTTGTCCCAAGCGCCGCCGCCTGACGTCATCGAGATGGCGACGAATATGCCGTTGATGATAACGCCGAGGAGCGAAGCACCGAGAGCCGCGAATGCAGAAGCCTTGGAGCCTGAAATCAGCAGCACGCCGAAATAGACGACAAGCGGTGCCAGTACAGGCAGGAGTGACGGTACAACCATTTCCTTGATCGCAGCGCGGGTGAGAATGTCTACTGCCCTCGCATAGTCCGGCCGTTCGGTGCCCTGCATGATGCCCGGCTTTTCTCGGAACTGGCGGCGCACCTCCTCGACGACGGAGCCTGCAGCACGGCCAACCGCCGTCATCGCAATACCGCCGAAGAGATAAGGAATCAGGCCACCGAAGATGAGACCAGCAACCACGTAGGGGTTGGACAGCTCGAACGAGACCGTACCGATTCCTTTGAAGTAGGAGAAAGCGGTCGCGCCTTCCTTGTTGGCTTCCGCAATGAAGAACTGCAGGTCATTGGAATAGGCGGCGAACAAGACCAGTGCACCAAGACCGGCGGAGCCAATCGCATATCCCTTGGTTACAGCTTTCGTTGTATTGCCAACCGCATCGAGCGCATCGGTAGATTTGCGAACCTCAGGGTCGAGCCCAGCCATTTCCGCGATGCCACCGGCGTTATCGGTAACCGGTCCGAATGCGTCGAGCGCGACGATCATACCGGCAATACCGAGCATGGCAGTAACGGCGATACCCGTGCCAAAAAGCCCAGCAAGCTGATAGGTCGAAATGATACCGCCAACGATAACTAGTGCCGGCAGCGCAGTCGATTCAAGCGAGACGGCAAGGCCCTGGATAACATTCGTGCCGTGCCCTGTGACTGAGGCCTGCGCAATCGAATTCACCGGGCGCTTGTTGGTACCGGTATAGTATTCGGTGATCACCACGATCAAACCGGTCACAACAAGCCCGATCAGACCGCAAATGAACAGGTTGGTTCCGGTAATGGACATGCCGGCGACCGTGCCGACCTCACCCCAGCCAACGGTTGCGGAAGTTGCCGCCGCAAGGCCGAGGATCGACAGAAGCCCCGTCACGATCAGCCCCTTGTAAAGAGCACCCATGATGGAGTTATTAGCTCCAAGCTTGACGAAAAACGTCCCGGCGATAGAGGTGACGATGCAGGCGCCGCAGATGGCCAAGGGGTAGAGCATGACCGCACTGAGGACGGGCGTTGCGGCAAAAAAGATGGCACCGAGAACCATGGTGGCGACAATAGTCACCGCATAAGTCTCGAACAGATCAGCTGCCATGCCGGCACAATCACCAACGTTGTCGCCGACATTATCGGCGATCGTCGCAGGGTTGCGGGGATCGTCTTCAGGGATACCAGCCTCGACCTTGCCAACGAGATCACCGCCGACGTCAGCACCCTTGGTAAAGATACCACCGCCGAGACGCGCAAAAATGGAAATGAGGGAGGCGCCAAAACCAAGTGAGACAAGTGCGTCGATCACCGTTCGATCGGCGGGCCCATGACCCATTGGTCCGGTCAATATCCAGTAGTAGACGGAGACGCCGAGCAAGGCGAGACCTGCGACCAGCATGCCGGTGATGGCGCCCGATTTGAAAGCGATTTCAAGCCCCGCGGCAAGACTGCGAGATGCGGCCTGTGCGGTGCGAACATTGGCACGGACAGAAACGTGCATGCCAATGAAACCGGCAAGCCCTGAAAGCACTGCGCCGATCAGAAAGCCGATAGCAGCCGTCCCCGTCAGGAGAAACCAGACTGCAAGGAAAACGACGACGCCGACGATGGCGATCGTGGTGTACTGTCGTGTGAGATATGCCTGTGCGCCTTCACGAATTGCACCGGCGATTTCTTGCATGCGCGCATTGCCCTGGTCCGCCGCGAGCACCGATTTGGTGGCTAGAAACGCGTAGACAATAGACAGCAGACCGCAGGCAATGACCAAAAACAGTATTGTCATGCCACTCCCTCAGATTTTGACCGGAAAACCCCTCCCCGGGTCACGTTCGGTACGGCACACAAAGAAATCCGCCAGGCCGGCGGAAACGCGACCGTATGTGTAAGGAGTAGCGAAGCAAATGTGAAAACGTCAAGGTCTTTCGCATCTTAGCGAAACGCAAGACGAAAGTAGGGCTAGCGGAACGGGAGTCGAACGGCATAAATGGAGGCGGATAGCGATAAAGGTCTGCCTGTGGAGGTTATTTACAACGAACGTATCAAATTGTTTGCAACATTTTTGAACGGGCTGGGAGTAGCCGTTTTTGCAGTGGGAGGTTTGGCCCCGTTGATTTCAAGTTTCAATGGCTCGACAAGTCCGCGGCCGCTGTTGCTGTTTACCAGCACCATCTGTATTCTGGGTGCTTTCGCCCTACATTATATCGCGAGCGTTGTCCTTAAAAGGATGAGATCATGACCACGTTTCAAACGCTTTGGCTTCTTGCGATGCCTATCTCGGCTCTGATCTTTGGGCTTGTTGGTCTCTATATAATCGACAGGAACGCTAAGGAAAATCCGCGCGACCGCCATTAGCGGCGCGGGCCTTTAACACCTTTGCTCTCACCGCGAAGTTCAAAAGCAAGCCGATCCAGAACAGCATTGACCAGCTTGGGTTCTTCTTCCGAATAAAACGCCTTGGCGATGTCGACATATTCCGACACGATGACAGCCGTTGGGACATCAGCCTTGTTCTTCAGTTCCCAGATGCCGGCTCGCAAGATCGCACGCAGCGTCGAATCAAGACGTGACAGCGGCCAGTCTTCGGTCAGAGCCTGACGGATCATTGGGTCCAACGTAGTCTGATCGGCAACGACGCCTGAAACAATGGCGCGAAACCATTGCGGGTCGGCATCAAGATACTGCTTGCCATCGACTTCCTTGCCGAGACGGTGTTCCTCGTATTCAGCCACGACCTCAAGCACGCCTGTACCCGCTACGTCCATCTGGTAGAGGGCCTGAACTGCAGCCAGCCGAGCAACGCCGCGTTTATTCGCGGTCTTTACGAGGGGGCTTTGCTCGTCTTTTGAAGAAGGCATCGATCAGGCTCCGAGCTTGTCCTTGAGGGCAATCATGGTCAATGCAGCGCGTGCCGCAAAGCCACCTTTGTCCTTGTCTTCACGCCGTGCGCGCACCCATGCCTGCTCTTCATTCTCGACAGTCAGGATGCCATTGCCGATGGCGATGCTTTCCTCGACAGCAAGGTCCATCAGCGCGCGGCATGATTCATTGGCGACGATATCGAAATGGTAAGTCTCGCCGCGGATAACCGTGCCGAGCGCCACATAACCATCATACTCGGTCCCGCCATCTTCCGCACCATCAAGCGCAAAGGAAATAACGGCTGGCACCTCCAGTGCGCCAGGTACGGTAACGACATCATAGGTAGCATTGGCTTCATCGAGGGCCAATTTTGCACCATTCAGCAAGGCATCCGACAAATCTTCATAGAATCGCGCTTCCACGATCAACAGATGTGGCGCATGCGCCTTTTTTTTCGACATGATAGCTCCGAAGGGAATAAATCCACCCCGATGGTCATCTGAAGCGATTGTCTGCGCTGCCGGTGCTCATGAACCCAAAAGTTCACCGCCTTTTGGCGACCCCAAAAAACGCATCAGCTAACCTATCAAGGTGAATTTCAAAAGGTCTCTTTAGTTGTTGGTTCAGGTCCTAGGCTGATTTCGGATATTCTGCAAGCCGTGCAGCGTATCGCGCCATCTGATCTATCTCGATATTGACGTAGTCGCCAACCTTGCGATCGCCCCAGGTGGTCACGTCCAGCGAATGACGAATGAGTAGAACATCGAACTCGTTGCCATTGACACCGTTGACCGTGAGCGACGTACCGTCAAGCGCGACGGAACCCTTCTGTGCGATGAACCGTGCAAGTTGCCCGGGTACGCGCAGTGTAAAACGAACGGCATCGCCCTCGTCATCACGCTTGATGATTTCCGCCATCGCGTCGATATGGCCGGAGACAAGATGGCCGCCCATCTCGTCACCGAGTTTCAACGAACGCTCGAGATTGATGCGCGTTCCTGTCTTCCAGCCGGATATGGTGGTAAGTCGCAGCGCTTCTTCCCAGGCCTCGGCCTCAAACCAGCGCGCATTGGAGCCTCTTTCGGGAAGGGTCGTTACGGTGAGGCAAACGCCGGAGCATGAAATGGATGCACCGATCTCGATCGTTTCCGGGTCGTAATTGGTCTCGATACGCAGCAGCACGCCTTCATTAAGCGGCTTAACCTGACCTATTCTGCCAATATCCGTTACAATTCCCGTAAACATCCGTGATTCCTTAAATAGCTCTGACAAACTCGCTGTAGCGATCTTCACCAAAGCGATATTCATGTGACAGGTTGAAACCACGAGCGATATGGGAGCGCAGTTCAGGCACTACAACCCCACCGTCATCGCCAATTGCAGCAGGACCTTCGAACACCGCCAGGCGATCCACCAGATCTTCCTGCAGGAACGAGCTTGCGACGGTCGCACCACCTTCGACCATCAACGTTGCAACGCCCTGTGCTGCAAGATCATCCAGCAATTCCGGCAGTGCGGTCGCGCCGCAATCGGTTTCGGTCGCGAGAATGCGGCAGCCGCGGGCTTCCAATGCCTGACGTTTGACTGGATCGGCCTCTGCATTGGCGGCGATCCAGACTGGAACACTACCGGCAGTTCTGAGCAGTGAGCTATCAAGCGGTAAACGAAGCCGGCTATCGAGCACGATGCGGATAGGCGAGCGGGACTCCAGGCCCGGCAGGCGACACGTCAAGAGCGGATCGTCGGCAAGAACCGTTCCGATACCGACAAGGATCGCATCGGACTCGGCCCGCATGAGGTGAACCTGCGCGCGAGATACCGGACCGGTGATCGCAACCTGCCCATGCCCCTTGTTGCCGATGAATCCGTCGCTAGAAAGCGCAATCTTTAGAGTCACTTCAGGGCGTTTTTTGGAAGATCGAATCAGGTAACCGGCGAGGTAATCAGCGGCTTCTGCCCGGAGTACATTTTCCTCAACTTCGATACCCGCAGCGCGCAGGATCGCATAGCCCTTACCAGCCACACGTTCGTCGGGATCGCTTGCAGCCGAGACTACGCGGATCACGCCGGCCGTCGCCAGCGCATTGGCGCAAGGCGGCGTCCTGCCGTGATGGGCGCAAGGTTCCAATGTCACATAGGCTGTGGCGCCGCGGGCTTTCTCGCCAGCTTCAAGCAGAGCCTGTGTTTCCGCATGCGGACGTCCGCCTATGGCGGTAACGCCGCGTCCGACGATCACGCCATCCTTGACGATCAGTGTCGCGACGGAGGGATTCGTTCCAGTCAGCCCTTGATGGGTGCGTGACAAGCGAATGGCCGCTGCCATGTAGCGGCGATCAAGCAAGGAAGCTGCCATTGCTCTCGCTCATTCGTCCTTGACAGGCTCGGCTGCTATGTCACCGGCCGTGATCTCATCGATGACATCGTGAAAGTCCTTGGCCTCGCGGAAATTGCGATAAACCGAAGCAAAGCGGATATAGGCAATATCGTCGATGCCCTTCAGCGCGTCCATTACCAGCCGGCCAATTTCATCGGAGCTGACCTCCGGCTCGCCCGAGCTTTCCAGCTGGCGAACAATACCGGATACGGCACGTTCCACTCGCTCGGGATCGACCTGCCGCTTACGCAACGCGATTTCGACCGAACGCATCAGCTTGTCGCGATCGAAGGCAACCTTGCGGCCGCTTTTCTTGACGACGGAAAGGTCACGCAATTGCACGCGTTCGAAGGTTGTGAAGCGGCCGCCGCAATCGGGACAGACGCGCCGGCGCCTGATTACAGCGCCATCTTCCGCTGGGCGGGAATCTTTCACCTGAGTATCTTCGGACTGGCAATAGGGACAACGCATCGATGAACTCTCTGAACGCGATTCTAAAATCGCTGCAAAGATAGTGTCTTTCGCAGCGAGATTAAAGCGTTCCTGCGATACGAACTGTCAACCAATAGACGTAGTAGACCAATCTCCCCACTATCTGGGGAGATTGTCACCCGTATCATCCAAGATATGGATAGAGCGGGAAGCGGTCCGTCAGCGTAACGACCTTCTGCTGAACCGCTTTTTCAACAGCCGCATTCCCCTCATCGGAATTGGCCACCTTCAGGCCGTCCAGTACTTCCGAAATGAGATTGCCGATTTCGGTGAATTCTGCTGCACCGAAACCACGTGTCGTTCCGGCCGGTGTGCCGAGGCGAACGCCGGACGTAACGAAAGGCTTTTCCGGATCGAAGGGAATGCCGTTTTTGTTGCAGGTAATATTGGCACGTCCGAGTGCCGCTTCGGCACGTTTGCCGGTTGCATTCTTCGGCCGCAAATCGACCAGCATCAAATGATTGTCGGTGCCGCCGGAGACGATATCGAGGCCGTTCTTTTTCAGCGTCTCCGCCAGCGTTTTCGCATTGGCGGCGACACTCTGGGCATAGGTCCTGAATTCCGGCTTCAACGCTTCGCCGAATGCAACGGCCTTCGCAGCGATCACATGCATGAGCGGGCCACCCTGGAGCCCGGGGAACACAGCCGAGTTCATCTTCTTGGCGATCTCCGGGTCATTGCTGAGGATCATGCCACCGCGTGGACCGCGCAACGATTTGTGTGTCGTCGTAGTGACGACATGTGCATGCGGGACGGGAGACGGATGCACGCCAGCAGCAACGAGACCAGCGATGTGCGCCATGTCGACCATGAGATAAGCGCCGACGCTATCTGCGATTTCGCGGAAACGCTTCCAATCCCAGATGCGCGAATAGGCGGTGCCACCGGCGAGAATCAATTTTGGCCTGGTCTCGTGCGCTTGCCTCTCGATTGCATCCATATCGAGGAGGTGATCGTCCTGACGTACGCCGTAGGACACGACCTTGAACCATTTGCCGGACATGTTGACAGGCGAGCCGTGGGTAAGGTGACCACCTGAATTGAGATCAAGACCCATGAACGTATCGCCCGGCTGCAAAAGGGCCAGGAATACCGCCTGGTTCATCTGGCTGCCGGAATTTGGCTGGACATTGGCAAATTCGCAGCCAAACAGCTGCTTGGCACGCTCGATCGCCAATTCTTCCGCAATGTCAACAAACTGGCAGCCGCCATAATAACGCTTGCCCGGGTAACCCTCGGCATACTTGTTGGTCATGATCGAGCCCTGTGCTTCGAGCACCGCGCGCGACACGATGTTTTCCGATGCGATCAGCTCGATCTCGTGGCGCTGACGGCCAAGTTCCTTGCGGATGGAGCTGAAAATCTCCGGATCAATTTCTTCGAGCGATGCGTTGAAAAATGTATCTGCATTCGACATGGTGACAGGACCCTCATTTGACGGTGGGGAATTCATAGGTAATTGCGGCGCATTATCATACTTAAATACGCAAGGCCAATGGCCGGTACGCGAAAAGCAATAGCCCGAAACCGCCCTAACAAAAAGACCGCCCGAAGGCGGTCTTTTTGTTAGGCATGTGCTGCTCCGATCAGGTGTTCGTTCCGATCGACAGTGCGGCTTGTCCATCCATCTCATATATATCATCGCGCAGGTGCACCACGCCATCGCCAGTTGACCAAGCACTGACATAGACAAAATGCAGAGGCACCGGATTGGTGACTGCGATCGGCGTATTGACGCCAGTTTTGATCGTCGCTTCCATCGTCTGGCGATCCCAGCCCGGCGTATCGCGGAGAAGCCAGACGTTCAGATCGCGAACATTCTGCACGCGTACGCAGCCCGAGGAGTCAAACCGCATAAGCTTGTTGAAAATACCTTGCTGCGGCGTGTCATGCATGTAAACCGCATATTGATTCGGGAAGTTGATCTTCGTCGAGGACATGGCGTTGATCTTGCCCGGATCCTGACGGAACATCAGCTTCATCGCGTCGTCGGTATTCCAATCGATAGTCTCCGGCGCAATTTCCTCTCGCGTCTGTTCATTGAACAGCCGGATCTTGTTGCGCGTCAGATAGGTCGGATCCTTGCGCATCAGCGGAATGATATCCTTCTGGATAATCGACTTCGGCGCCGTCCAGTAAGGGTTGAGGATGACTTCCTGAATCTTGGAGTCGAGGATTGGCGTCTGGCGATCGATCTTGCCGACGATAGCTGTGTGGCGCTGGGCGACACGGCCAGCTTCCACGGCTTCGATCTGCGCTGCAGGAATGTTGACCATGACATAGCGCGGACCCTGATCCTCGCTGGCGAGCTTGTGCAGGCGCTCAAGATTCGTATGCAGCTGGCCGAGGCGGATATCGGCCGAGACATTCATTGCAGCGATAGAGTATTGCCCCATGACGCCATCGGCCGGGAGACCATGACGTGACTGGAAACGCTTCACTGCGGCGTCGACATAGGTGTCGAAAGAATTCGACAAGCCGGCCGTTTCGGCGAGATCACCGGAAATCATCAGGCGCTTGCGCATGGCGGGAACGGAGGGATCAACAACGCCGAGCTGCAACTTTACCGTCGGCTGCACTGTGGGCCAGCCGCCATTAGCGACAATCTGGCTGTAGGTATTGATCGCGCTCTCGGTGAACGAAACCGTCTCCGGGCTTGCGATCGGCTGGAAACCGGCGACTTTTGCCCGGGTCGTCGAGCGGGCGTCGAACTGGTCATCCCAGTTACCGCGACGTGGAGCGGCAAGAATTTCACCAATATCCGTCTGCTGTGCAAAGGCCGATGTTGTTACCGCGGCAAGACCAGCAGTTGCCACACCAGTCAAAAAGGTGCGGCGATCAAGTGCTGATGATCCAAATTTCTTCATATTTTGTCCAACCCAACTGGAAATCTGCCGTCAACCCGCCGCTTGCAAAGAAAAACAGCTTCGGTCGCGAAAATTATCAGGAACACTCTTAATAAACAGCAACATTCACACTGATCGCGCAATTGTGATGGTTCAAATGCCGACCAGCCCTCTCCGGCTGTCTATGGAACTTCACTGAATATGTGTTGTGGCATTTCCACGGCAATATGGCGGATTAATGACTGCGGGACGAGGGTCCTGACCCCATCCCGCTCTTGGCCAGAGTCTGTCATGTAGTGGCGAGTGGTCCTTGGCAACGAAACCTATGACTGAACAGGCCTTCTCTCGCTAACGTCTCCCCGCTCCTCCATGCCCGCCATGACCTCCCGACCCGCCAGAGCCACCGAACTCATGATGACCATAGCCACCATTGTCATGAAGACTGCGATGATCGCCGATAGCGCTATCGAAGTTCCCGTCATCCCAAAACGGGATACCGCCAGGTTGGTCATACTGGTAATAATACCGACCTCGATCAGTGTACATGCACGCAGATAACGGTAAGCCAGATAGTCCTATCACAGCGATGATAACTACAGATTTGATAGACATCGCACATCTCCTGAACGAAGTTACTATGCGGCGCTCGGCGAAGGATCTCGGTAGTGGCAGCGCAGTTCATCCCGGACGAGAACCGGAATAAAAGCCGGCTCAGACGTGAAGGTTTTCAGACCTCGTGGGGGAATCTTCTGCACCACGTTATCGGGGCACGATCGTGCGCCATTCCCGAAATGGGTACACAAACCGCTCTCTACAACTCAGTTTGTTGTGATCGATATGTGAGGAGCACGCACGAGGTAAATTTGTGGAGCGCGATGCTCTGCTGTGAGAATTCAATGGTTAATATCTGGAGACAGTCGCGTTTGACCCCGCACCATCTAACTCAAGCATGAAACTCCTTGGTTTTAAACAAACAAAGCCCGCCTTCGTTTCGCACGAAGCCGGGCTTTTGCTGTGGATTGCATGGTCTTACATGCGGTAGGCGATAGAGTCGTTCCAGAAGCGGTCGAGGCGCTGGAGTGCCTTGTTCATCGACTGGAATTCCTCTGCCTTGATGCCACCGACATGTTCGATCGACGCGACGTGACGTTCGTAGAGACCCGCGACCAGTTCTGCGACTTCGGTTCCCTTTTCGGTCAGGCTGACCCGGACCGAACGGCGGTCGGTACGCGAACGCTCATGGGAGATGAAGCCGAGCTCGACGAGTTTCTTCAGATTGTAGGAAACGTTCGAGCCCAGATAATAACCGCGGCTGCGCAGTTCGCCGGCGGTCAGTTCCGCATTGCCGATGTTGAAGAGCAGCAATGCCTGGATGGCGTTGATGTCGCTGCGGCCATTGCGGTCGAATTCATCCTTGACCACATCAAGCAGACGACGATGTAACCGTTCAACCAACTGAAGTGCTTCAAGATATAGTGTACGCAATGCTGTATCACTTGGTGTTGAACGCTGGTTCTCACCAGACTTTCTCTGTGTGTTGTTCATAGTACCTGCCTCACTGTTGTTTCGGTGTATTTTTCTCACCGTTGAGGAGACACTATCGAATACGCATAAAATTCGACTTAAAACACAGACTTAACAGTGCGTTACCGCGAATGAATCAATTTCAATCTTAATGAAGACTTACCGGATGGGCATTGCGTGCTGCCGCTTCTGCACGAACAGCACAATGCGGAAGAGAATATAGAGCAGTGCCACGCAGCTATGGACGATGGCGATCTGCGGCCTGTAGAAAAAGTAAGTCGAGAAAACCGTAAACATCAGCGTTTCGCCCAATGCGGCCACAAACCATATGACCGGGCCCCAGGATACCATCATCCACAATCCGGTCGACGCCACGGGATAGAGCATGGCGAGCGACACCGTCGCGACCTTCCATTGCCAGGGCATCAGATCGAAGCGCCAGAGCATGCCTTCATAGTACCCGCTGAGCTGCGCCCAGTAGCCGACGCCTGCGACGAGGCAATAAATGGAGACAAGCCGCAGGAACCACACGAAGCCGAGTTGAGCCATTGTCGCATCGAATGGCAGATGGGTGGGCCTATCGTTCATGCCGATCTATTCATGTCAGTTGCAGTTCCCGCTCGCCGAGTGATGCGAAATAGGCATCGACCATTTCGGGCGTTATATCGTCAATTTTCTCAGGGCTCCACACGGGCATATTGTCCTTGTCCACAAGAAGCGCACGTATGCCTTCATAAAAATCATGGTTCTCGAGCATGCGGCATAGGATGCGGTACTCCATCTGCATGCATTGATCCATGTCGAGATCGCGGCCGTCTTCGATCTGCCGGAACGTCACATGCAGGCTCGTCGGCGAACGGGTCTTGATGAGATCGAGGAGCTTTTGCGCTTCCTCGCTACCATTTACGCCGGCTGCAGCCAGGCGGATCACGCAACCGCCCAGTGTTTTCGAATCGAAAAGCACCCCGATCATATCGCGGGTTTTTTCTGGCGTTTCATAGTCCGGGTTGATGGTTTTGCCGCGCAGTGCCGTTTCGGGATTGCCGGTTCTGATCAAGCTTCGCCGCAACTTCTCCTTGTTTTCCGCCTTGATGGCGTGGGTCGCGATACCGCTTTGAAGGCAATCGCCCTGGCGGATGCGATTGCCTGTCAGCGCAAGATAAGTGCCGAAATGTTCCGGAAGATGCGGTAGGAAGGCACTTCCCCCAACGTCTGGAAAAAAGCCGATGCCGACCTCCGGCATGGCGAAAAGGATATTTTCTGTGACAACCCGATACGAGCCATGGACGGAAATTCCAACGCCGCCACCCATGCAGATACCATCGATCAGCGAGATATAGGGCTTCGGAAAGTGCCTGATATAGGCGTTGAGGCGATATTCTTCGGCAAAGAATTCGTAGAATGGTCGACCGGACCGGCCAGCATGATAGACCGCAAGGATGTCGCCGCCAGCGCAAAAGGCCCGCCCCTCACCCTCGACAAGGACGCAATGGACATCGGAATCGGACGACCACGCGACGAGTGCACGATGTATCGCGCCGACCATGTTGCGCGTCAGCGCGTTCAAAGCCTTCGGCCGCGTCAGGCGAATGAGGCCAGCCTTGCCGCGCCGCTCGAATACGACTTCCCCCTCGCCGCCGAAATCGATCTCCATGCACCCCTCCGAACTTTCGTAACAGAGGTTAGGAAACTCTGGCACACCGCGTCAATGGATCACATCTGTGGCCGGCATCTTGGTCAACACGCCGTTCCCTGTTAAAACAATTCCAAACAACGAGGAAAACGCCATCGTTCGGCTGAGCAATCATGAACAAACATCCTACGTTTCAAACACGTGCGGCAAGAACAGTCGATGAAATCACGCAAGGCCGCCGCCTGCGACGCATGCGCAAGGCCGATTGGTCGCGACGTCTGGTTCAGGAGAACCAGCTGACAGTCGATGATCTGATCTGGCCGATTTTCCTGTGCGAGGGCACGAACCGGCGCGAGGACATCAACGCCATGCCGGGTGTCCAGCGGTTCTCTGTCGATATGGCGGTGCGTGAGGCGGAGCGCGCAGCCAAGCTCGGCATCCCCGCTATCGCCACGTTTGCCAATATCGACCCGGACCTTCGCGATGATGCTGGTTCCGGCATTCTCGATCCCGATAACCTCATCAACCGCGCGACGCGGGCGATCAAGAGCGCTGTACCGGAAATCGGCATGATCACCGACGTCGCGCTCGATCCTTTCACGAGCCACGGCCATGACGGCATCCTGCGCGATGGCATCATCGTCAATGACGAGACCGTCGAGCAGATCACCCGAGGCGCCGTGCTGCAAGCGGCAGCTGGTGCCGATATCATCGCGCCGTCGGATATGATGGACGGGCGTATTGGCGCTATCCGCGATGCGCTGGACCAGAACGGCTTTCAGGATGTGGCGATCATGGCCTATGCCACGAAATTCGCCTCGGCCTTCTATGGCCCTTACCGCGAGGCGATCGGTACATCAGGGCGTTTGAAGGGCGACAAGAAGACCTATTATATCGACCCGGCAAACAGCGATGAGGCGGTACGCGAGGCCGAACAGGATCTCGCCGAGGGCGCGGATTCGCTTATGGTCAAACCTGGCCTGCCCTATCTCGATATTATCCGCCGGCTAAAAGACACCTTCGCCGTGCCGACCTTCGCCTATCAAGTGTCAGGCGAATATACGATGATCAAGGCTGCCGGCGCCAATGGCTGGATCGACGAGGAGCGGGTCATGATGGAAACGCTTCTCGCCTTCAAGCGGGCCGGCTGCGATGGCATCCTGACTTATTTTGCGCCGGTCGTAGCCGAACGGTTGAAAGCCGGTTATTGAAATCTTCTTGATATTTTGTTCTCGAATTCCCAATTTCAACGCAAACGGCAATGTGTCCGTCTTGTGAAACAGGAACTTAAATGAACACGAAGACCCTTGATGGCGAAATTGTCACCAACCGCCTCGATGATTGGCGGCTGTATCAGGGCGTGCGCACGAGCCGCATCTTCGCGTTCCTGATCGACTATGTGATTGTTTTCTTCCTGTGCATTCCCGTTGCGATCCTGATTGCCATCATTGGCGTGGCGACACTTGGTCTCGGCTGGATATTGTATGGCATTATGTTTCCTGTTGTCGCACTCGCCTATGTCGCGACGACGCTGGGCGGACCACGCCAGGCAACAAAAGGCATGCAGATGATGGGCCTGAAACTGGAACGGCTCGACGGGCAGAAGGTCGACGGCCTGCTTGCGATCGTTCATACAGTGCTGTTCTGGGGCCTGAACGTGGTGCTGACACCGCTTATCCTCCTGGCAACGCTGTTTCTCGACCGCAAACGCACTGTCCACGATCTTTTGCTCGGCACAGTGGTCGTTCGCGCATACAACTAACTCCTCGGGGTTCCGTTCTGGACCCCTTCCTTATTCGGTTTTAACTATGATGATGCGACACTCCTTGACGTCCGCTTTTGCGGCGCTTGTACTCTATGGCCTTGGCACCATGACCAGCATGGCGGCGTCTCCGTCAGGACGGTTTTGCGGCGAGATGATCTCCAGCGGGGACTACCGCGATGTGGAGACCATCCTGAACGTTGCCAGGGATGGCCATCTCTCCGGCACCTATGTATTTGATGAGCCGGATGGCCGCGTTGAAGGCAACCTAGTAGAGAAGGAGCTTGGAAGCGGCACGTCGCGCACCCTTGTCTGGACCGACAAATATGGGACCGGCCTTCTTTCCCTCGATTTTTCGAGCGATTTTAACGGCTTCAACGGCAGTTGGGGCGGTTCGCTCAATGGCAAGTTTGATGCGACCAGCCATCCATGGAACGGCGCGCGCTGCGGCGGTTTGGTCAGCTAACAGGTCCTGACTCCAACTCACCCAAGACATACACATCTGAATACAATATAATTGAATTGACGTTTCAGGCGGTCATAGGATTCTATAGGTGTTACGACCGTCTCAGGACCTTGGATGACCCATCAGCCGCAGCAATCACCGCAGTTCTTCCTGACAGCGCCTTCGCCCTGTCCTTACCTGGAGGGTCAGCTTGAGCGCAAGGTTTTCACGCATCTCGTAGGCGGTCGCGCCGCAGAACTAAATGAGCTGCTGACACAGGGCGGCTTCCGCCGCTCGCAGAACATCGCCTATCGCCCGGCTTGCGAAAACTGCAGGGCCTGCGTGTCGGTGCGTATCCTTGCGGGCGAGTTCAAGCAGGACAAGTCCATGCGCCGGGTCTGGAACCGAAATCGCGATTTGATCGGGAATATTCACCACGCCGAGCCGTCTACCGAACAATATTCGTTATTCCGGCATTATCTCGACGCGCGCCACAACAAGGGCGGCATGTCGGAAATGACGGTGCTCGACTATGCGATGATGGTCGAGGATACGCATGTGCCGACACAAATCATCGAATACAGGCGGCGTGGACCGGACTCCTTCATTACCAAGAAGGGCGAAGGCGAACTCATCGCTGTCGCCCTGACGGACGTGATGGGGGATGGGCTGTCGATGGTCTATTCCTTCTTCAACCCGGAGCATGCAAGCCGCTCGCTCGGCACATTCATGATCCTCGATCACATACAGCGCGCCGCGGCTGCCGGTTTGCCGCATGTCTATCTCGGCTACTGGGTCGAGGGGTCGCGCAAGATGCAATATAAAATCCGCTACAAGCCGCAGGAACATCTCGGCACAAAAGGCTGGGAACGCCAGGATTAGATCACCCGATGAGCTTTGTACCAGCCAATTTTGTGCCCCCAATCGAACTTGACGGGCAAGGTTTCCGGCTCGAGCCACTCGGGCCGCAGCACAATCTGTCGGATCACCAGGCGTGGTCTTCGAGCATTCCCCACATCCTTGCAACGCCGGGTTTCAGCGACTGGCCGCCGCTGCAAGGCATGAGCCTCGAAGCCAATCTTGGCGATCTCGAAGAGCACGCTCGCGATTTTGCCAACCACACCGGATTTACCTATACAGTGCTGGAAGGGTCGCAGGTGATCGGTTGCGTCTACATCTATCCCTCCAAGCAAGACCCGGCGATAACGGTTGTGAGGTCCTGGGTCACCGCCGACCGCGCGCATCTCGACACTCCGCTGTACGAGGCCGTTTCCAGCTGGCTCAAAACATCCTGGCCATTTCAACACGTCTTGTATCGCTGAACTTTGTTTTAGGGTCCGGCGGCCTCTGGACGAAGATTGTCCTTCCAGCTAGACCACGCGGCATAACAAAACACGGGAAACGCCGCCGCATGTCTCAACTTCAACTCGATCACCGCAAGGGTCTGCTTATCACTGGCTTCGGCGGATTGATCCTGTCTGCCGATATTCCTCTGCTCCGGCTCGGTGAAGGCGAGACGTGGTCGACGCTGCTTTTGCGCAGCGGCACGACATTCATCAGCGCGTTTGTCATCTGGGCGGTGTGGAGCCTTGCGACAGGCCGCGCGCGCACGATTGTCCCTGGCCGTGTCGGGTTTTTGGTCGCGGGTCTCTATGGCCTCGCCTCGATCTGCTTCATGATCGCGGTCTATAATACGAAGACGGCTAACCTTGTCTTCATCCTGGCGTTCAACACCGTGTTTTCGGCATTATTATCCTGGGTATTCCTGAAAGAGCGACCGAAGACCGTCACATTCATCGCCATGTTCTTCATGCTGATCGGCGTCGGTATAATTGTTCGCGAAGGGCTATCCTCCGGCCATGTGTTCGGCGATCTGGTGGCGCTGCTGTCCACCTTCATTCTTTCGACAGCGATCACCGTTAGCCGCTTTTCAGGCAAAGATATGGGCTTTGCTGCGATCATCGGCACGATATTGCCGATGCTCGTCGCTGCCTTCATGGTTTCGCAGAATGGTTACACCGTCGCAGTACCCGGCTGGATCATTTTCAACGGCGCGGTCGTGACGACCCTCGCCTTTCTTTGCCTCGCTACTGGCCCACGGTTCCTTTCGGGACCCGAGGTTGCCATGTTCTATCTGCTGGAAACCGTGTTGACGCCGATCTGGGTCTGGCTGGTCTTTGCAGAAAAGCCCAGCGATCCGATCCTGGTGGGCGGGGTCATCATCATCGCGGCGCTCGTAGGTCATTCGCTTTGGCAGATGTATCACGTGCGGAAGAGGTCACGGATGGCAGGATTGGTCCGCCATCCAATCTGAACTCACTCTGCCGCCTCAATAGCAGGTCTCGAAGGAGGAAGCAGAGGAACGGTGTGAATGCCGGGCCTAACGATGATCCCCGGCTCATCCGGCTTGTTCGGACGGAACGACCAGTGGAATACACGCGCTGTCCAGCGGCTGACATCGTCCATGATCGTGTAGAAAGAAGGCACGAACACCAGCGACAGGACGGTCGAGATCAACAGGCCGCCAATCACCGCAATCGCCATCGGCGCACGGAATTCGCCCCCATCACCGAAAGCCATGGCTGCTGGCAGCATCCCGGCCGACATGGCAATCGTGGTCATGACAATCGGGCGGATACGCTTGCGGCCTGCGTCGATGATCGCTTGATCGCGCGGTATGCCATGTTTCACCTCTTCAATGGCGAAATCGACGAGCATGATAGCGTTTTTGGTGACGATACCCATCAGCATCAAAATACCGATGACAACCGCCATGGAGACCGAATTATTGGTCAACAGCAGCGCGACGGCAACACCGGCGATCGACAGCGGCAATGACATCAAAATGGTGAAGGCGTGGAAAATACTGCCGAACAGCAGGATAAGCACGACGAACACCAGCATCAGGCCCATGATCATGGCATCGCGGAACCCGGCAAAAACCTCGCCCATGACTTCGGCGTCGCCGGTTTCCTGAATACGCACACCTTCCGGCATGGATTTCGCCTCCGGAAGGTTCTTGACGATGGAGAGCCCCTCGCCGATCTCCTTTCCGTTCGCCATATTGGCGCCGACAACGATACGCCGTTCGCGATTAAAACGCTCGATCGAGGATGGTCCCTGCCCGAAACTGATCTGGGCAATGGATTCCAGCGGCACCACGACTCCCGAGGGTGTGGTTACGGTCAGCGTACTGAGAATCGACAGATCACCGCGGGATTCTTCGGTCAGTTGAACGCGGATCGGTATCTGGCGATCGCCAACCGTGTATTTGGCAAGATTCGGATCGAGATCGCCTTGCGTTGCAACACGCAACGCGTCCGACAGTGCCGTTGTGGAAATGCCCAACTCCGCCAGCTTGTCCATGCGCGGCGTCACGATGATTTCCGGTCGATCAAGCGCCGCCGTCGAGGAGACCGCCTGAAAATCGCCAGTCGCAGTCATGGCGCTCTGCAGTGAGCGGGCCTGTTCAGTGACCTTGTCGCCATTGCTGCCGATGACGCCGACAGCGAATTCCCGCTCGCCGCGATCATTGACGAAATTCGCCCGCAAATCAGGTACTTGCGATAGTTTGTTGAAAATATCGACCTCGACCTGCTTCTGCGTACGTTCACGCTCACTCTTGTGGCTGAGCTTGACGATCATCGTTGCGCGGCGGGTGTCGAGAGAGCCGGTAGGCGAAGCGCCGCCGGTTATATAGGTTTGCTGGACTTCGGGAATTTCCCGCACCAACGATGCGGCTTCGTCGGTTACCCGGCGTGTTTCATCGATGGGTGCTCCCGGCGGGAGTTCGAGACTGACGGCGACGCGTGCTTCATCCTGCGGCGGCACGAAACCGGCTGGCAGAAAGCCCATGGCCCAGATGGCGATGGCAAATATGGCCACGCCACTGAGCAGCGTCAGCCATCGATAGCGCAGAGTGACGGTGAGGAAACGGGTATAGGCCCTGATCCAGCCGGTCTCCTGCTCGCCGTGATGCAGGCTCTTGCCATCGCGCAGAAGATAGGCCGTCATCATCGGCGTTATCAGACGGGCGACGAGCAGCGAAAAGAACACTGCGACGGCAACCGTCAGGCCGAACTGCTTGAAGTATTGCCCGGCGATGCCGCTCATGAAGCTGACCGGCGCGAAGACTGCGATAATGGTCACCGAAATGGCGATAACGGCAAGACCAATCTCGTCGGCGGCTTCGAGCGACGCACGGTATGGCGATTTGCCGGATCGCATATGCCGGACGATGTTTTCGATCTCGACGATGGCATCGTCCACAAGGATACCCGTCACCAGCGTAATACCGAGCAGGCTGATCAGATTGAGGGAGAATCCGAGCATGTCGATCGCCCAGAAGGTCGGGATTGCCGACAACGGCAAGGCAATGGCTGCAATGAGGGTAGCGCGGATGTTGCGCAGAAACAGGAAGACCACGACGATCGACAACAATGCGCCTTCGACCAATGAACTCATGGCCGATTCATAATTGCCGTAGGTATAGTTCACCGAATTATCGATGATGCTGAAACGGGCGTCGGGATATTTCTGCTGCAGCTGGTCCATTCGGGCCTGCACGAGCGCGTAGACATCGGCATCGCTCGCCCCCTTGGCGCGGAATACGCCGAGCGATACCACCGTCTGGTTGTTCACGCGCGCAAAAGACTTCGGCTCTTCATAGGCGTCGGTGATCGTTCCGAGCTGATCGAGCCGTACGGAGCGTCCACCAGCAATAGGGATTTCCACCGCCCGCAAATTATCAAGCGTGCGCGATGCGCCAAGCGTGCGGATCGTCTGCTGGGTGGTACCGAGATCGCCGCGCCCGCCGGTCAGATCGGCATTCATGGACTTCAGAGCGCGATTGACATCGGCGGCCGTCACACCAAGAGCGGTCAATCGATCGGGATCCAGCGCCACACGGATTTCGCGCGTGACGCCGCCATAGCGCTCGACACGGCCAACGCCTTTCAGGCCTTGGATATCGCGGAGGATCTTGTCGTCGACGAACCAGGAAAGCTCTTCGGAGGTCATGGTCGGCGCCGAGACGCCGTAAGTCAGGATCGCGGAACCTTCCACGTCGACCGAATTGATTATCGGTTCCTTGATCGTTGCGGGAAGGTCATCGCGGATACGCGAAACTGCGTCCTTGACGTCGTTCAATGCCTTTTGTGTATCGACCTCGAGCCGGAATTCCACCAACGTCGTGGAATTGCCTTCGGTCAAATTGGTTGTGACATTCTTGACGCCGGTAATATTCGCCACCGAATCCTCGATCCGCTTGGCGATCTGCGTTTCAAGTTCTGTCGGCGCTACGCCTGGATCGGTGACCGAGACCGAGATCAAAGGCACATCGATATTGGGAAAGCGTGTGATGGGCAGCTTGGCAAAGGCCATCAGGCCAAGCACCACCAGCACGACGAACAGCAGGACCGACGGGACCGGGTTGCGGATGGACCACGCGGAAATGTTCCAGTTCATTTGATCGCCCCCGTCGCCTCGTCGGTTACACGGACAGGCGTGACGCGGTCACCATCGACTACGAACGTACCGGCACGCGCCACGACATCTTCGCCCTCGCCAAGACCCTGCAACACCTCGACAGCACGATCATTGCGAATGCCAAGCTCAACCTTGCGGCTGTCGATGACACCATCCTTGACAACCTGCACAAGCGCTGAAGTGCCATGGTAGACCACGGCGGAAAGCGGAACGCTGACGCCTTCACGGCGGGTCAGCTCAATGACAGCGCGGGCAAAGTTGCCGGGCCGAATCGATGCATTCCTGTCGAGCGCGATTTTAACTGAACCCAGACGCGAGCTTGCGGTGATCTCCGGCGATATGAGGCGGACACGGCCGGCGACCGGGTCGTCCAGGCCGGACACCCGGACGGAAACCGGCATGTTTTCTTGCAAGCGCGGCAGATCGACCTCAGGAATATTAGCCGCCAGCTCGAAATCACGATCACGGGCGATGCGGAACAAAGGGCCGGCATTGAAGGAGACAATTCCACCGAGAAGAGCATTGCGGCTCAGGACCACACCGCTCGCGGGCGCCCTCACGTCGGCTTTCTCCAATCGCAACAGGACATCGCGCTTTTGCGCTGCAACGAGCTGCAATTGCGACTTGGTGGCCAACAAAGCCTGCCGGGCCGTATTGAGACGGGCATTGGCGCTGTCATGCGCGTTGGTGGCGTTGTCCAGTTCCATTTTGGAGTTGATGCCCTTCATCGACAGGGCACGCGCCCGCTCCAGAGCTTCCTGAGCCTGGCGGACGGCAATCTCCGCGTCGACGATCTGCGCCTCCGATTGGGCAATAGACGCGTCGGTCTGGGCGCGCTGCGCTTCGATCTGAGCGAGCTGGATTTCGAGCGAGGATTTATCGAGGCGCGCCAGGATATCACCCTCTTTAACCACGTCGCCCTGATCGGCATTGAGTTCCAGAACAAGCAAACCCGCGACATCGGTGCCGACTGCCACTTCCTGACGCGGCACAATCGTACCGGTGGCGGTGAGCGTTGCGACCATTTCGTTGACGCCTGCAGGGATGACATTGATAACCGGCGGCTTGGCTTCCTGGATTGCTGCCACCGTTTTTTCTTCGGCAAATCCGCTGGTAGTGGATGATGAAAGGCCCAGGGCGAGAGCCAGGGAAATCAGGACTTTTTTGCTGTTATGGCTCATTGGAAGACCAGAGGTGAGAGCAATATTCATTTGTTTGCCAAAGACTTTGTCGGTCGCAGCAAGCCGACGGCGAGCGCCCGGAACACCGGCTCCAGCGCCTCAAGGGGAACGCCTTGCGCCGGAAAATTACGCATTATGATCCCCTCGCCCACGGCAGCCAGTGACGCCACAGCCAGCTCCAGATCGGTGACAGGATCGATCTCGCCGCATTCCTTCGCTGCGGAAAATGCTGCGAGAAGCTCTTCGCGCATCAAGCCTTCGTGAAGTTCACATATGGCTGCAACGCTTTCGTTGCGCATGGATTCGGCGCGCACCTCGACGAAAAGACGGGCGCTGGAATCGCGGGGGCCCGGGCCCTCGTCATTCATCGACATCTTGCGCACGTGATCGAGGCCAACGTTTGTGATCGCATCAATGATATTATTTGACTGCGACATTCGTGCGAGAATTTCCGCACTTTGCTGGCGGTGAGTAGCTGAAATTTTCTCGATGATCGCTTCTTTCGAAGGGAAGTAACGGTAGAGCGCTCCGGGACTCATGCCAGCTTCCGAGCAAATTTCGTTCATCGACGCGCCACGAAAACCGGAGCGTATGAAACAATTCATGGCAGCGGTGAGGATGCGTTCTTCCTGCGCCTCGCGATTGCGCGCACGCTTGCCGAAGAGCTTGGCGACGAAACAACGTGGTTCGTCGTCCGCAGCATCCGCGGAAATGTTTGCAGCCTGCTTTGGCAGGGCCTGATCAACCATGGAGCACCAAAAAAGAGAGAACGTTCTCTCTCATTTATATGGATTAAAAAGAAAGATCAATACGAGAATGATCATTCTCGTTTCATTTTTAGCAAATTTTTCAGGCAGAAGATGCCAAGCGGTGTAGACCTCGGGTGATTTCATCAGCCTTCTTGCGCACCCGCGCGACGTCGTGGGCAGTTTGCATGTTCAGCCAGTGATCCGCCGTGCCGCCTATGACATATTCAAGTCGCAACGCCATTTCTGCCGATATTGCACTCTGTCCAGATAGGACGCGGTAAAGCTGTGATCTGGTAATACCCAAAGCCTGCGCAACAGCACTGACGGGAAGTTTCAAGGCGTCAATATCGTCTTTAATGAGAGCACCGGGATGAGGCGGGTTTTTCATAGCCATTATTCATGACCTCCTAATGATAGTCTTCAAAGTCGACATCGAAAGGCATTTCCGTCGGACATCGAGAAGGTAACGCGCCAATTTGCTCTCACAGTCACCGCCCACCGACCTTGGCGATTGCCCTTCAAAGGATGCAATTTCAGCGATGGCTTATCCATGTCTTGTGTTGTGCCTGCCGAGTCGAGTGCCGCCAGAATGGACGCTATCCGCGGCACCATATCCTGCGGTAGACCGCTGGCATCGTCCTGCTCATACAGGCGTTTCAGCGCACGACTACGGAACGATTTTATCATCGAATTGTCTCATGTCGCGCGACAATAGACAACCCGGATCAGTCACGATAGAGAACTTAAGTAGCAGACCAAAGCTTCAGGAAAACTTGCCGGAGCGCGGGAAACCTTTTGGCACCATGCGCCCGGCAGTCGCGCGCGGCCCGACCCACTCCAGCAGTTCCAATTTGCCGCGCGTGAAGCTGCGGCCAGAAGCGTCCTGCCATGTAAGGCCCTGCTCCATTACGAACACACGAATGTCCGCAACACCGCCATCCTTATAGCGTTGCAGACGAACACCCTTGCCGCGTGCTAGTTCCGGAATATCGGTAATGGGAAACACCAGCATCTTGCGGTTTTCGCCGACGATCGCAACGCTATCGCCGCTGATCGGGATGCAATGACGTGCTTCATCGGGCGCCTTGACGTTCATCACCTGCTTGCCCTTGCGCGTATTGGCGATCACCTCGGCCTCGGGCACAAGGAAGCCATTACCGACATGTGACGACAGAAGCAGCTTGCGCTCCGGATTGTGCACGAAGGCCGTCACGATATCCTGGTCGTTTTCCATGTCGACGATGATCCGGATCGGCTCACCATGACCCCGCCCGCCTGGCAGGCTGTTCGCGCCGATCGTATAGAACTTGCCGCCGGTCGTCAGGACGAGGATACGGTCGGTGGTCTCGGCGTGGAAGGCCAGCTTGAGCTTGTCGCCCTCCTTGAAGGCCAGCGTCGAGAAGTCTGCCAGATGGCCCTTCATGGCCCGCAACCAGCCTTTTTCGGAAACGACGACCGTTACCGGCTCCTTCTCGATCATGGCGTGGTGCATGTCGGTCAGATCATGCTGGGGTGCATCGGCGAAGGTGGTGCGGCGTTTGCCGAGGGGCGTATCGGCGCCGTACTTTTTCTGCATCTCGGCGATCTGCCAGGAAATCGTCTGCCATTGCTTGGCGTCGGATCCCAGCAGTTCCTCGATCTGCTTTTTCTCGCCTGTCAGGCCGTCGAATTCCTTGCGAATCTCGAATTCCTCAAGCTTGCGCAACGAACGCAAACGCATGTTGAGGATGGCTTCAGCCTGGTTGTCGGTGAGTTCGAAGCGGCGGATCATTTCCTGCTTCGGCTCATCTTCCTCGCGGATGATGCGAATGACCTCATCGATATTGAGGTAGGCGATCAGCATGCCGCCAAGGATTTCCAGCCGGCGCTCAATCTCGCCAAGACGATGGCGGGAACGCCTTATGAGGACGTCCTTCCGGTGTTCCAGCCATTGCTTCAGCACATCGCGGAGCGAGAGGACGTTCGGTACCTTGCCGTTCGAAAGCACATTCATGTTCAACGGAAAGCGCGTTTCAAGCTCCGTAAGCTTGAACAGGGATTCCATGAGAATTTCAGGATTGACGCTGCGGCTCTTGGGTTCCAGCACGAGCCGCACGTCTTCCGTGGACTCATCACGTACGTCATCCAGCAAAGGCAGTTTCTTGGCGATCAACAGTTCGGCGATCTTCTCGATCAGCCTTGATTTCTGCACCTGATACGGAATTTCGGTGACGACGATATTCCAGGTGCCACGCCCCTGATCTTCGACCTGCCAGCGTGCACGCAGCCGAAAACCGCCACGTCCAGTTTTGTAGGCGTCGAGAATGGCCTCCGGTGTCTCGACCATGATGCCGCCGGTCGGGAAATCCGGACCGCGAACCTTGGTCTTTAGCGGGTCCTCATCTTCGGTCTGCGACATCAGCTCTTCGACCGTCGCATCCGGATGCTTGATCAGGTGCAGCGCTGCCGCACAGAGTTCCGACACATTGTGCGGCGGGATCGAAGTGGCCATGCCAACCGCAATGCCTGAGGAGCCATTGGCAAGCAGATTGGGAAACGCGCCAGGAAGGACGATCGGTTCCTCGTCTTCCTCATTGTAAGTCGGGCGGAAATCAACTGCGTCCTCGGTAATGCCTTCGAGCAGCAGCATGGCGACATCAGTCATCCGCGCTTCGGTGTAACGCATCGCCGCTGGATTATCGCCATCGATATTGCCGAAATTGCCCTGCCCGTCGACGACGGGATAACGGACGGCAAAATCCTGCGACAGCCGCACGAGCGCATCATAGATCGACTGGTCGCCATGCGGGTGGAATTTACCCATGACCTCGCCGACAATACGCGCGCATTTTGCATAGGATTGATCGGGTGAAAGCCGCAAGAGGCGCATGGCATGCATGATGCGGCGATGAACCGGCTTCAACCCGTCACGCACGTCCGGCAAGGCGCGGTGCATGATCGTCGATAGTGCATAGGCAAGATAGCGCTCTTCCAGCGCCGCCTTCAGATCGACCGGTTCCACATTATCATCGCCATTATCTGGCGGAATCAGGCTTTTTCCCATGGCAATGGACTATCAACTCACTGAATCGCGGGCAAGCAATGATTCGCCAATATCACAGGCTGGTGGCGATCATTGCAACGTTCAATTGCAGAGAGCTTGCGTCCACACCTCAAATCTGACTTTGTAGCGCCCAAATTGCATCACAGTCTTACCGCTCCTGATGCGTTGTGGTTGAAAACAACAGGGATCAAAACATGCCTCCAATCCATCCTGTGAAATCGGGTTTGCGCGTTCTTGCAGCAGCCTCTGCTCTCTCCGTTTTATTTGCGGGTTCGGCCTATGCGGTCGATGGCGATGCGGTTGCCGCCCGCTTGAAGGCTCTCTATGGCGAACAGGGCGGTACGATGGAGTACAGCCATGTGGAAACGCACGACTCGACAGTCATTCTTCAGGACACGAAACTGTCGACCGCAGGCATGAAAGAGACCTTCAAAGTCGGCGATATTACGCTTAGCGACGTCGCGGACGTGTCGGGAGGCGGATTCAAGATCGGTACGTTGGCTATGCCGGACATCAATTACACTCCGCCAGCCGAGCCAGACAGCAAAATAAGCGTTCAGGGAATCAACCTACAGGGCATCACGCTTCCACCCGAAGGCGCGACGGAGCCATTGGCCAAGATTTTTCAGTACGAAAAAGCTGAGGTAAAGCACATTGCCGTCAGCGCCAAGGGTAAGGATGTTTTCGTTGCCGACGGTTTGACCTCAACGATCTCTCCGATTACCGAGACGTCGCCGGTTACGTTTACGAGCAACGTCGCTAGCTTCAAGGCGGATCTCTCTGATATCCAGGACCCAAAGGCCAAAGACGCGCTAAAAGCGCTTGGATACGAGACCATTTCTGGAAAGATCGATGCCGCGGGGACATGGAATATGTCCGATGGGCGGCTGAATATGGAAAAAATGGACTTTGTCGCGGACGATGCTGGTACGCTTGGCATCAAGATCGACATCTCTGGCTATACCCTCGACTTCATCAAGGGAATGCAGGAAGCCACCAAGAACATGGACGGCAAGGATGACAACGCCAAAAGCATGGCTATGCTCGGGCTGATGCAGCAGCTGAGCTTTACCGGTGCGTCCATCCGTTTCGATGATGCGTCGCTCACCAACAAGGCGCTGGATTATGTCGCCAAACAGCAAAACGCCAAGCGCAGCGATCTCATAGGTCAGGCCAAGATGATACTTCCAATGGCAGCGGCGCAGCTTGGTAATGCCGAGTTCGCCCAAGCGCTTGCGACTGCCGTCAATGCCTATCTCGATGACCCGAAAAACATCGAGGTCAAGGCCGCTCCGGCAAAACCGGTACCCTTTGCGGTTATCGCTGCCGGCGGCATGGCCGATCCGAAATCGCTGATCAAAACCCTCGGCGTCACGGTCAACGCAAACCAGTAATCGAAACCAATCAATGAAAAAGCCCGGCAGCAATGCCGGGCTTTTTGTTTTATTGGAGTCAGTTAGAAGAGGTTTTTAAAGCTCTTTCTTCACCGGGTTGAGCCGAATGTTCAGATCGCGTAGCTGGGCTTGCGATACCTCCGACGGGGCATTCATCAGGAGATCATTTGCCTGCTGGTTCATTGGGAACATCGTGATCTCGCGCAGGTTCTTTGCGCCGACGAGCAGCATAACGATACGATCGATGCCAGCCGCCATGCCGCCATGCGGAGGCGCGCCGTACTGGAAGGCGCGGTAGAGGGCGCCAAAATGTTCCTCAACCGCCTCTCGCGAATGACCGACAGCCTCAAAGGCCTTGACCATGGTTTCCGGCAGATGATTACGGATGCCGCCCGAGGCGATCTCGAAACCGTTGCAGACCATGTCGTACTGAAACGCCTTGATCGTCAGCGGGTCCTGGTTTTCCAGCGCATCGATTCCGCCCTGCGGCATGGAGAACGGATTGTGGGCGAAATCGATCTTCTTCTCCTCGTCGAGCCATTCGAAGAACGGGAAGTCGATAATCCAGCACAGCTTGAACTGGTCGCGGTCGACGAGGTTCAGTTCTTCGCCGGCGCGTGTGCGAGCGGCGCCTGCAAAGGACACAAACTTCTTGGGATCGCCAGCAACGAAGAAGGCCGCATCGCCATCGCCAAGACCCAGCTGCATGCGCAGCGCTTCGGTGCGTTCCGGGCCGATATTCTTGGCAAGAGGCCCTGCCCCTTCAAGGTTTTCGCCTTCCTTGCGCCAGAAGATATAGCCGAGGCCCGGCTGGCCCTCGCTTTGCGCCCAGGAATTCATGCGGTCGCAGAAAGCGCGCGAACCACCGGTTTTGGCCGGAATAGCCCAGACCTCGACCTTCGGATCGTTGGCGATCATGTTGGCGAAAACCTTGAAGCCGGAACCGGCGAAATGCTCGGTCACCGCCTGCATTTCAATCGGGTTGCGTAAGTCAGGCTTGTCCGAACCATATTTACGCATGGCGTCGTCATAGGTGATCCGCGGGAATTCTTGCGTAACGGGCTTGCCGTCGGCAAATTCCTCGAAAACGCCGCGCAATACGGGCTCCATGGTCGAAAGCACGTCATTCTGCTCGACGAAGCTCATCTCGATATCGAGCTGGTAGAATTCACCCGGAAGACGATCGGCTCGCGGATCTTCGTCGCGAAAACACGGCGCGATCTGGAAGTAGCGGTCGAAACCGGACATCATGATCAGCTGCTTGTACTGCTGCGGCGCCTGCGGCAGTGCGTAGAACTTGCCGGGATGGATTCGGCTCGGCACGAGGAAGTCGCGCGCGCCTTCCGGGGACGACGCGGTAAGGATCGGCGTCGAAAATTCGGTGAAACCCACATCGGTCATACGGCGGCGCATCGCAGCGATGATCTTCGTGCGCGACATGATGTTCTTGTGCAAGCTATCGCGACGCAGATCGAGGAAGCGATACTTCAGGCGAATATCTTCCGGATAGTCGAGCTCGCCGAATACCGGCAAAGGCAGTTCCTTTGCGGCGGACAGCACCTCTATTTCGCGGGCAAAAACCTCGATCTCGCCAGTCGGCATATTGGGGTTGATCGTGTCGTCCGTGCGCGCCTTGACCTCGCCGTCAACACGGATAACCCATTCACCACGCACGGTTTCTGCCAGTTTGAAGGCCGGCGAATCCGGGTTGGCGACGATCTGCGTCAAGCCATAATGATCGCGGATATCGATGAAGAGAATGCCGCCATGGTCGCGGACGCGATGAACCCAGCCGGAAAGACGAACAGTTGAACCAACGTCCGATTTACGCAAGGCGGCGCAGGTATGGCTGCGGTAACGGTGCATGATAAGTGCCTCTGATAGTGGGATGGACATGCGTGGAAAGCCCCGCAAGCGGTCCAGGAATTTGCGCGGACAAGCGCATTTTGAGGGTGATTTGTCAAGATCAGGATTGGGACGGAGACAAACGCATATCCATTCGCTATAGAAATTTCATGACCATGATTACAACCACTGATCAGCTTGAACAGGCTGTTGCCGCCCTCACCCAATCCGATTTCGTGACAGTCGATACGGAATTTATCCGGGAGACCACGTTCTGGCCGGAGCTTTGCGTCATACAGCTCGCCTCGCCTGACCACACGGCGATCGTGGATGCTTTGGCGCCGGGCCTTGATCTTGCTGCGTTTTTCAAGCTGATGGCTAACGAAAAGATCGTCAAGGTGTTCCATGCCGCGCGCCAGGACATCGAAATCATCTTTCATCTCGGCAATCTGATCCCGCATCCGGTGTTCGACACACAGGTCGCGGCGATGGTCTGTGGCTTCGGCGATGCAATCGCTTACGACCAGTTGGTGCAACGGATCGTTGGGGCGCAGATCGATAAATCGTCACGATTCACCGACTGGCGGCGGCGTCCGCTCTCGGAAAAGCAGCTGGACTACGCGCTCGCCGATGTTACCCATCTGCGCGACATTTACCTGCATCTGAAGAGCAGTCTCGAAGCAGAAGGCCGCACCGAGTGGGTTCTCGACGAGATGAAGATCCTCACGGCGCGCGAGACCTACGACATGCATCCGGACGATGCCTGGAAGCGGCTGAAGATGCGCCTGCGCAAGCCGGTGGAGCTCGCGGTCCTGCGCAGTGTTGCCGCCTGGCGCGAGCGGGAAGCGCGCGAACGCAATGTGCCGCGCGGCCGGGTCATCAAGGATGACGCCATCTACGAAATCGCCCAGCAGCAGCCGCGCGATGCGGAAGCGATGTCGCGTTTGCGAACGATTCCAAAGGGTTGGGAGCGCTCCAGCATGGCAACGGGCCTGCTCAATGCCGTCAATCTTGCGCTTGATCTGCCGAAGGAAGACATGCCGCGCCTGCCGAAATCCGTGCAGTCGCCAGAAGGCGCAGGTGCTGCGGCCGAGCTTTTGAAGGTGCTGTTGCGGCTCGTTACCGAGGAGCACGGCGTTGCTGCAAAGGTGGTCGCGACCACCGACGAGATCGACAGGATCGCGGCAGAAGGCGATGCGGATGACATTCCGGCGCTGCAGGGATGGCGGCGTGAGGTGTTTGGCGAGAAGGCGCTGCAGCTCATCAATGGCGAACTCTGCCTCAAATTCGAGAACAAGAAGATACGCGCCGTGGAGTGGCCAGACGGCAAAACCGCAACCGCAAACAACCAAATTTCTACCGCCGATTGAAATTCTTGCAGTGGATTCGATGATTCTTGCATAGGAATCGATCATTCGTGCGCAGGATTCGCAAACTCTTGTTTGATTTCTATCCCGGACCAAAACAGGTTTGCTCGAAACTTATGGTTCGGTCGCGATCGAAGCATCGAGCCACCGATTTCTTGCATTGATCATGTGCGTGGTTCGTCGTTCGGTAAGCTCACGATGAAGAAGCTCACCTTGAGGGAGAAGGGTTGATTGCAGTGATAATCGTTAAGGTTGCTGTTCTCGGCTCTTGCAACTCACTCACTCCCTCATGGTGAGCTTGTCGAACCACGCACAATATTCACGCGGCCAAAATTGAGTAAACCATCATGACCACATCGACGCTCCCTGCTCCGTCGCTTGCAAAAGAAATCGCCCTTCTCGCCGTTCTCGCGACGCTGTGGGGAGCGTCCTATACCTTCATCAAGATCGGCGTCGAAACCATTCCGCCGGTCACCTTCATCGCGGCACGGACACTCATTGCCGGCGGGTTGCTTCTGGCGATCATAAAGCTGCGCGGATTATCGCTGCCACGCGGCCCCGCCATCTGGAAGCGCTTTCTGATTCAGGCCTGCATCAACAGCGTCGTTCCGTTCACGCTCATCGCCTGGGCGGAGCTGACGGTGAATGCCGGACTTGCAACAATCCTCAACTCGACGACGCCGATCTTCGCCTTCCTTTTGACCGTCCTGATCACGCGTCATGAAGCCGTAACGGCCCGCAAGCTTTTCGGCGTCGTCGCCGGCGTCATCGGCATCAGCCTCATCATCGGTCTTGAAGCATTCCATGGCGTCGGCAAGGAGGTGCTTGCGCAACTGGCGATTGTGGCAGCGACGATCTCCTATGCGGCGGCGGCGATCTTCGGGCGAGGCTTCAAGGGACTCGATCCGATGATGCCCGCTGCGGGCTCGCTCCTTTGCGGCGCGGTACTGCTCATTCCGGTCAGCCTCGTCGTCGACCAGCCCTGGACTATCGTCCCGTCGACGCACTCGATCCTAGCACTGCTTGGCCTGTCGATTTTTTCGACCGCCCTCGCCTTCGTGATCTATTTCCGCTTGATCCACACGCTGGGTTCTGTCAGCACCACATCGCAAGCCTATCTGCGCGTACCCATAGGCGTCGGCATCGGCGTGCTTTTCCTTGGCGAAAGCCTCAATCCGACCGCCTGGATTGGCCTTGTCTGCGTCATTGCTGGCGTCGCAGCCATGACGCTGCCGACACGCCGGAGAGCGGCAATCACGGCAGGTTGAAACTACTAGCTGTCGAGCGCTTCGGCAGCAGGCACGATACGCTCGCGCACCACGTCGTGCAGCTGCCGCACATAACCCGAACGTCGGGAGGGCGTCGCGGGGTCGGATGTCATCACAACCACAAGCGAGACGTGCGGCACCACATAGATCATCTGGCCGCCATAGCCCCACGCGTAGTAGACCGGCTTGCCACTGGCGGCGCTGGACACAAACCAGCCAAGCCCGTAGGCGTCGCCCGTAAACGGTGAACTTGTTCTCGGCTTCCACGATTCCTCGACCCATGCCTTCGGTACGATCTGCCTGCCACCGCTGGCGCCGGATGCCAAAAACATTTCGCCGAATGCACGCATGGCACGGGGCGAAAGCAGCATGTCGTTGCCGCCAAAATAGATGCCTTGCGGATCGCGCGGCCAAGGCGGGATATTGATTTCAAGCGGTTTGCCCAGCCACTCCCGGGCGTTCGCCAAAGTTGAACGTCCGGTCTTGCGCGTCAACAGCGCTGAAAGAAGGTGAGAGTTGCCGGTAGAGTAGAGCATGCCGCCGCCGGGCTCATCGACGAACTCGCGCGACAGGGCATAGCGGACCCAATCATTGCTTCCGACCCAGCGGCCATAATTTGGCCCCGAGGTGCGATCGAGACCCGATTGCATCGACAACAGATTGCCAATTGTCACGGCCTGCAATCTCGGGTCGGCGTCGCGCGGCAGCTTGTCCGCGAGCATTGGCGCAATGGGTTGATCCAGCCCCTCGAACACGCGGCGATCGATAGCAATCCCGACAAGCGTGGCGATAATGGTCTTGGAAACGGATTTCACATTGACCGGGCGGTCGGCGGCAGGCCCACGGAAGACGTGTTCGAGCTCAAGATCGCCATGCCGCGAGATGATCAGCGTATGGAGGGACGGGAAGCCGTTTGCCGCCTCCATGATGGTATCGATTGTAGCCTTGTCCAACCCGGCGGCGGCAGGCTGGGATATGGCCCCGCGCGATGCACATGCGACGGCAGCGAGAGACGTCATCAGGAATGCACGACGGCCGATTGGAACGAGGTTTTTCATTCGCCGAGATTGATGAAAGCGTTAAGCGGCAGCAACACACAAGCTGTCACATGCATGTGATCAGCTCGACTATCCCTCGATCGCGTCGAGGAACGTCTGCACGCCCAAGGTCAGATAGGCCGTATCGACGCTCAGGGGAATATAGGTATAGCCGAGACCGGCGAAGCGTTTTGCCAGCGCTGGAGTCGCAGCATAGATCGCGCAGAGCTTGCCCGCCGCCTTGGCCTTGGCGGCAATCCGCGTCAGCGGCTCGATGATGGCCTCGGAAGCTGCATCCACCTCCTGCCCGTCGCTCCAGGCAATAGAGAAATCCGACGGGCCGACAAACACGCCATCGATACCGTCCACCTCAAGAATGTAATCAAGCGCCTCATAGGCGGCGCGGGTCTCGATCATGGCGAAGGCAAGCGTCTCCTCATTCACCTCGCGCAAATATCCGCCGGAGCCGCCGGCGCCATAGCTCGCGGGACGACCGCGCATCTGGCCCCAGGAGCGTTCGCCGAGCGGCGGATATTTCATCGCGGCCGCGAAAAGCTTTGCATCGTGGACGCTGTTGATCATCGGCGCGACGACGCCTTCAACACCAAAATCCAGCGCGCGGCTTGCCATGTCGAAACGACCGACCGGAATGCGTACCAGCGCATGCTTTTGAGCGCTGCGCAGGATGCCGGTGAGCGCGGCGACGCTCGCCGTATCGTGCGGGCCGTGCTGCATGTCGAAGAGCACAGCATCAAGCGGCGTGCGGGCAAGCGCCTCCATGGCAAACGGATCGGTCAGGTGCGACCAGCCAGAATAAATGATTTCGCCGGATTTCAGACGCGATGCGAGCGACATGGGGGATTCCTCGTCCAGATGTTTTGCGCGAGTATGGGAAGCTGAGAGCAGACTGGTCAAGAGCGATGCTGAAATTCTCAAATCTGAGGATTTGCCGCGAGGCCCCCCGAACGAATCGTGACGGGATCGATTGTCAGGGTGAAATCGTGTAAGCTCCGGGTTGACGCTGAGTCCTATCACCAATGCAACCATGGTGCAGATGACAGTTTTCCATGATGGAAACGAGCAGAAATTCATAGAAGAGACTGGGCCAAGAGACGAAATTCTCTACAACCTCCTGCTATCGCAGGATGAAAGCCAGGTTCTCATCGCTCTCTACGACCAGAATGATGTCTTGCGCTACGCCAACAAGGGCTGGCGGGCGGCATATCATCTTGCACCCGGCGAAGAGGTCGCCTGGGGTGCCCTGATGCGCCGGAATTTCGAGGCCGGGCTCGGGACGGTCCTCGCAACCCAAAATTTCGATGAATGGCTGATATCGACCCAGTCGCGCCGGGGAAAGGTGCCGTTTCGCGCTTTTGAGACAGATGTGGTCGATGGCCGCTGGCTCTGGATGACAGAGACAGTCCAGGCGAATGGCTGGATGCTTTGTATTGCCAGCGATATTACGCCGTTGCGCACGGATGACCGCCGCTTGCGGCAGGACCGCGATCTCGCATTGCGGGCTTCGCAGACGGACGAGCTTACCGGCGTCGGTAACCGGCGCTTCATCATGACCAGGCTCGAGGAGCTGACAAGGCGAGAATTGCCACTTGACGCGGCTGTCAAAGGCTGTGTTGCAGTACTCGATATCGACCATTTCAAAGCGATCAACGATCATTACGGGCATCAGGCCGGTGACCAGGTTTTGCTCGATTTCGCCCGGCACGCGCATAGTTTCGTGCGGCGGCTCGATTGTTTCGGACGGATCGGCGGTGAGGAATTCATGCTGATCCTGCCGGAAACGCCGCTGGAAACTGGCATCGGCATTCTTGAGCGCGTGCTGGAGCGGATCAGAATGGCCCGACCTTTGCAGAACTGGCCGGACCTTGCTTATACATGTTCGGTCGGGATCACGGCATTACGGGCGGGCGATACGGCACAAGACCTTTTCGCCCGCGCGGACCTTGCGCTCTATGAGGCCAAGCTCGGCGGGCGAAACCATATCAGCGTGATATGAGTGCCATATTGCAGGGCATAAAATGTGAAAAAGCGCGTGGATAACACGCGCTTCTCCAAATTGATCCAGTTTTCGTATAGAACGTCAATGTGCCGGCGTTATGCGCCTTCGATTTGCTGTATGGCCTCGATCATCAGCTCTTCCATCTTGCGGCGGATGCGATGGTCGGACGTGTCGATACCGGCAGCATCGAAATCCGTACGGATCTTGCGGAAGACGTCGTCATCGCCCGCTTCGACGAAATCGGCCTTGATGACCTCCTTCGCGTACGCCTCGGCGTCTTCGCCGGTCTTGCCGAGCTTTTCCGCCGCCCAAAAGCCGAGAAGCTTGTTACGCCGGGCTTCCGCCCTGAAACGTACTTCTGCGTCATGCGCATACTTGTTTTCAAAGGCGTTTTCGCGATCTTGCATTGTCATCCTCTCTTTGCTCCCGCAAATTGTGTCGTTGACTAGTAATACAGTCATGTATCAGGCGTTTTTCAGGCAGGTCCCGATGTTTTTGTCTTTATCGATTCCCATATAACCATTCCGTGCAAAATCAAAAGGCTCAATCGACCATCGCTTGTTTCATATTGTCGTAGAACCAGCATATAACCCATAAAACGGGGGAGCTCCATAAAGGATCATTGTAGAATGCTTGCTTTTGCGATAGTTAGCGCGCCAACATGACGGCCAAGACGCAAGGCCGACCGATAACTCCAATACCAGAGAATCCGCAATGAACCGTCGCCGCCGTGTCTACGAAGGCAAAGCAAAGATCCTTTACGAAGGACCAGAACCAGGCACACTCGTCCAGCATTTCAAAGACGATACAACTGTGCTTCACCCCAAGAAAACCCAAGTGATCGACGGCAAGGGCGTCCTCAACAACCGCATCTCCGAATATATCTTCACGCAGCTCAACCGCATGGGCATCCCGACGCACTTTATACGCCGCATGAACATGCGCGAGCAGCTGATCAAGGAAGTCGAGATCATCCCGCTGCAGGTGGTCGTGCGCAATATCGCGGCCGGCTCGCTGGCAAAGCGCCTCGGCATCGAGGAAGGCACCGTGCTGCCGCGCTCGATCATCGAGTTCTACTACAAGAACGATGAGCTCGATGACCCGATGGTCTCCGAGGAGCACATTACGGCGTTCGGATGGGCAGCGCCGCAGGAAATCGATGACATCATGGCGCTCGCCATTCGCATCAACGACTTTTTGAGTGGACTGTTTCTTGGCGTCGGCATCCAGCTTGTCGATTTCAAGATCGAATGCGGCCGGCTTTACGAAGGCGAAATGATGCGCATCGTTCTAGCCGACGAATTCTCGCCGGACAGCGCCCGCCTGTGGGACGCGCAGACGAGCGAGAAGATGGACAAGGACCGGTTTCGCCGCGATATGGGCGGCCTGATCGAGGCCTATCAGGAAGTCGCGCGCCGTCTCGGCATCATGAATGAAAACGAACCGACGCGGCCTGCGGGGCCCGTATTGGTCAAGTAACACCGGAGAAGACAGATCGATGAAGGCACGTGTCACTGTAACCTTGAAGAATGGCGTTCTTGACCCGCAGGGCAAGGCGATCGTCGGTGCACTCGGCAGCCTCGGTTTCGAGGGTGTCGGCTCGGTTCGCCAGGGTAAGGTTTTCGACGTCGAACTTGATACGAGCGACAAGGCAAAGGCCGAGGCGAACCTCAAGGCAATGTGCGAAAAGCTCCTCGCAAATACGGTGATCGAGGATTATGCGGTGGAGCTCATCTAGATGAAATCGGCAGTTGTACTCCTTCCCGGCCTTAACCGCGACCGCGACATGATTGCGGCGTTGACCAAGATTTCCGGCGTTGCACCGCATACGGTGTGGCAGACGGATACGGAAATTCCCGACGTCGATCTGATCGTCATCCCCGGCGGCTTTTCCTATGGCGATTATCTGCGCTGCGGCGCCATCGCAGCGCGCATGCCAGTAATGGAAGCGATCCGCGAAAAGGCCAACAAAGGCGTCATGGTGATGGGCGTATGCAACGGCTTCCAGATTCTGGTGGAAGCCGGTCTCCTGCCCGGTGCGCTGATGCGCAATGCCTCGCTGAAATTCGTTTGCCGCCAGGTGAAACTCGAAGTCACCAATGCCAATACGCCGTTCACCCGCGGCTATTCGCATGGTCAGATCATCCAGTGCCCTGTCGCGCATCATGATGGCAACTATTTTGCCGATGCCGAGACGCTGGCACGCATCGAGGGCGATGGCCAGGTGGTGTTCCGCTATGCCGAAGGCACCAACCCGAACGGCTCGATGAATGATATTGCCGGTATCATCAACAAGAACGGTAACGTGCTGGGGCTGATGCCGCATCCGGAGAACCTGATCGAAGCGGCTCATGGCGGCACCGACGGGCGTGCGCTGTTCACGGGCGTGCTGGGGATCGCCGCCTAAGAGCCCGTCTGTAAACTCTACTGCAGCGGTCATCTGACGCGATTTTCTGCGCTTCCGGTGCTCACGTACCTTAAAGTACGCTGCGCTCCGGTTCTCGAAAACCACGCCATATGTCTCGCTGCAGCGACTTTTCAAACAGGCTCCAAAGGCGATGCTGTAGCTATATGCCCATGGCGCATCCTCAACGTTTTAGCTGATAACCATCCTGATATTCTTGCCTGTCAGCCGCGCCAGCTGCTGCAGGCGGCCTTCCGGAACATCACCAATCAGGTCAGCCTTCCTCTTGTCGATCACAAGCTCGAGGCCTTCTGCCGTCGTCTTCCAGGAAAGCTTCGGGACCACACCGGCCATGGATGCGGAAAACGGATAGGTGATGCGCATGATCCCAGCGAGAATCTTGGAATATTCCAGCAGTCGGGGTGTAGCTATGGCAGCGAGTTCCGGATCGGGAACACTGTTGGAAATGCCCTCATGCCTGAAGAAATTGGCGAGTGCGATATAGGCGCGTCCGGGATGATCGATGCCGATAAAGGAAGCATTGGAAATCATGTTCAATGCCTGCGAGCCACGGTAATCAGGATGGGCACGCCAGCTGATATCCGCCACCAGGCAGGCCGCGCGCCGATAGCGCTTCTCATCTTCCGTCTCGTTGATACCGAGCGCCGCAAAGGCCTCGCCGCTCCATTCGGCCAATTCGCGCGCATAGGCCGGCGACCGGGCGCGTAGTACGGCGAACTCCTCGGCCGCCGAGATCAACGGGTCCTCCAGCTGGTCGCCTTCGGGCAGCAGCGAATAGAGAAAACCCTCGCGCACGCCAAGGGCTGAAAACACGACCTTTGCCGGCCGCATAAGCTTGATCGTCTCAAGGAGTGCGATAGCGCCGTATGCAAGCAGCGCGCGGCGGTTCTTGGAAACATCCTCGATGCCATTCATGTTGTCGACATCGCCGGCAGCAACACGTCTGAGGAACCGCTGCGCTTCCTCGAACGGTATTTCGTAATGGTGCATCACATGGAGCGCATAATGTTCGGAACTCATGTGCAGCTTGGCAAGGTTCCGCCAAGTGCCGCCCACTGCATAAAATGTCCTGCCCTTGCCGTTGCCGAGCAGCTTTGCCGAGGCGAGATGTTTCCTTGCAAGTTCCGTAGCTTTGTTCAAATCGCCGTCGGACATGTCCTGCAGGCGCAAGCCGCCGAGCGGCAGCGTAATGCCATCACCGATCTGCCTGCCCTTGACATCGACGAGTTCCAGACTGCCGCCACCAAGATCGCCGGCAATGCCGTCCGGATCATGGAAACCCGAAATAATGCCAAGCGCGGAAAAATAGGCCTCTTCCCTGCCCGTAAGAACCTTGATCGGCTCCTTGAGCAACGCTTCGGCTTCCCGAATGAATTGTGAGCCATTCTCGGCCTCGCGCGCTGCAGCTGTCGCCAGAACGTCGAGTGAAACTGCCCCAGCCTGATCAGCCAGCGCGCGGAACCGACGCAATGCGCGTAGTGCGCTTTGTACGGCCTTCGCATTCAGCTTGCCGGTCTTCGCCAGCCCCTTGCCGAGGCCGCAGAGGATCTTTTCATTGAAAAGAACTGTCGGGGACCGGTTTACGCCTTCATACACTACCAAACGTACAGAGTTCGAACCGATATCGATGACAGCAGCTGGTTGACGCCCCTGAACGCGTCCTTGTGCGGCCGATATCATGCAGCCTTATTTCTCTTTGACCGCTTGCGATGTGCAATCAATCGCGGTGCTGAAGACTTCAGCGACTTGCCACGGCCTGAAAGGCTGGGATTTGTCATGAAATATTCCTGTGCGTTAAAAGCTTCTTCCCCGTCGGCAGGTGTGATCCGGCGCGACGTTCCGTCTGCTAGTAACTCGTAACTCTGCTGATTGTCGAGAAGGTTGGCCAACATAATCTGTGAAAGAACCTGCTGGTGCACAGTTGGATTGGTGATCGGCACCAGTGTCTCGACACGGCGATCGAGATTGCGGGTCATCATGTCGGCAGAGCCGAAATAGACCAGAGCCTTTTCCGACGGCATCGGTTCACCATTGCCAAAGCAGAAGATACGGCTGTGTTCGAGAAAACGTCCAACGATGGATTTCGCGCGGATATTGTCGGAAAGGCCTGGAAGCTGCGGGCGCAGACAGCAGATGCCACGCACGACGAGATCGACCTCTACCCCTTGCCGGCCCGCGTCATAGAGCGCGTCGATGATTTCCGCGTCGACCAGGGAATTCATCTTCATCCAGATCGACGCCGGACGCCCGGCTTTGGCATGGGCGATTTCCTCGGCAATGTGCTGCATGATGCGCGGGCGAAGCGTGATCGGCGAAACGGCAATACCCATCTCTCCGGAAGGCGGCGTATAGCCGGTGATGAAGTTGAATATCTGCGCCACATCGCGGCCGATTGACGGCTCGCAAGTAAAGAATGACAGGTCGGTATAGATCTTCGCGGTGATCGGGTGATAATTTCCCGTCCCCAGATGTACGTAACTGCGCAACTTCGCCTCTTCACGGCGCACGACCAGCGACATTTTGGCGTGGGTCTTCCATTCGATGAAGCCAAAGACGACCTGTACACCGGCGCGCTCCAGATCGCGGGCCCAGCGAATATTGGCTTCCTCGTCGAAGCGGGCCTTGAGTTCGATAAGCGCGGTCACCGACTTGCCGGCATCGGCGGCATCGATCAGTGCACGCACGATCGGGCTGTCGTTCGAGGTACGATAGAGAGTCTGCTTGATTGCTACGACGTCCGGATCGGCCGCGGCCTGGCGCAGGAACTGGACGACCACATCGAAGGATTCATAAGGGTGGTGAACGACGATGTCTTTTTCGCGAATAGCCGCGAAACAATCACCGCCGTGCTCGCGAACGCGCTCGGGGAAACGTGGATTATAGGGCACGAACTTCAGATCGGCACGCGGGATGCTGACGATTTCCGAAATCATGTTGAGCGCAAGCAGGCCGTCGAGAACGCTGATGCGATTATCGGGAACACCGAGCTCGGTGGCGACGAAACTGCGCAGTGATTCCGGCATTTCATCGTCGAATTCGATGCGAATAACCTGACCACGACGGCGACGCTTGAGTGCCGTTTCGAACAGGCGAACCAGATCCTCGGCCTCTTCCTCGACCTCGATATCACTGTCGCGGATGATGCGGAAAGTACCGGCACCTTTGACCTCGTAGCCCGGGAAAAGGCGCCCGGTAAACAGGCTGATCGCATCCTCCAGCGTGAGGAAACGGAAACGACCCTTGTCGTCCGGAATTTGGATGAAGCGCTTCAGTGCCTGAGGCAGACGCAGCAAGGCTGTCATCGGACGATTGTCGGTGCTCCGATTGAGAAGCATGGCGATCGAGAAGCCGAGATTGGGAATGAATGGAAAAGGATGCGCCGGATCGATCGCAAGCGGCGTCAGAACGGGATAGATCGTTTCAAGGAAGTGATCTTCCAGCCAAGACTGCTCATTGGCGGTCAACCTGTCCGGACGAACGATCTCGATGTTTTCCTTGAGCATTTCCGTGCGCAAAGCGTCAAGCCGATGCTGCTGGGCAATCTGCAGCTTGACGACCTCGTCGAGAACGAATTCAAGCTGCTCCTGAGGGGTGCGGCCATCGTCGCTGCGGTCGGAAACACCGGCGCGTACCTGCCCCGCAAGGCCGGCGATACGCACCATGAAGAATTCATCGAGATTGGCAGCCGAGATGGAGAGAAAACGCAAACGTTCGAGCAATGGCTGATGCGTGTTCTCGGCTTCTTCCAGAACGCGGCGATTGAACTGCAACCAGGAGAACTCACGATTGACGAAACGATCGACGCTTGTATGCAAATCCGCCAAATCCACTTTTTCCAATGCCTGCGGAATCGCGGTTGATTGTTCGTTCATTGATATTCTCCGACAAAAATGTCCTGTTAAAAATGCAGACCCTTAGCGCCTCTGGAATGGTCTGAGGCGCTCACCCTAGACAAGTCTTTTGACAGTTTGATAGCGAGCGTCTTGAAACCATCATCATACCGCTAAATCGCACTCTAAAGCGAGAAACATCCAAATGGAAACATTGTGCCGGGCGCCAATCCGTCGGCAGCAAGCAGATCCTATACATCTTCTCTGAAGTTGTTTAGCTACTGAAATAATTAGAAAATTTAAACTAATTTGCGCTGAGCATATTAACAATAACCGACAGATCGACTCGACAATACGCGGAGATCATAGTCATTTATTAGTAGGGCAATGAATGCCCGTGGCGGTCCAGGCCGAGGGCAGTGTTCAATCCGATGCCCAAACCTTTATTGGACTTTTGAAAACGTATCGGCGTTAACCTATTGAAATTCCTGCTTGAATGCATGAATTTCACTGGAGCGGCTATGAAAAAAATTATTTCCGTTCTTCGTGCCTTCGTCCTTATCGCAGCATCTTTTGGTATCTCTCCGGCGCATGCCCAAACATTAAACGTCGGCCTGACAATTGTACCCGCAGATCGCGCTGTCGCAGCACACGCGGCTCGAAGGCCCGACAACAAACGCGATGGTCATGTTCGCATTGTGGAATATGTCTCGCCGGGCTACGCAGCCATTCCAAAGTCCCGGCAGAAGGCATCTGCTTCTACTTTGAGATAACCATTTAAGGAGCCCAGTTTGGGGCCGGGATGCCTCCAGGATTCGCACTGTTTCGCGAATGCAGAAACAATACTGCGACATAGAACGCGTTTCCTTTGCGCGGCTTTTGTTTTAAGACAAAGCGAATGGGCGCTATGCGCGCTTGGCGAAGATTTCAGGAGCGAATAATGGCTGGACACAGCATCCCTCATTTCCAGAACAGCGCAGGACATGCAAGCATTGCCATCGGCGTGAAGGAATTCATGTGCGTTGGCGCCAATTCGCCTTTCGACCATCCGCATGTTTTCCTCGATCTTGGCGATGACAATGAGAAGGTGTGTCCCTATTGCTCCACGCTTTTTCGATATGACGCATCACTTGCCGCCGATGTGACCGTTCCGGAAGGCTGCACCTATGTGGACAAGGCCGCTTGAAAGCAGCGCTTATCGATCTGAAAACCGAACGAAACAGGCGAATACCAAATCCTGATCAGATCATCATTGCCGGTGCAGGTATTGCCGGCCTCACTCTTGCCCTTGCATTGAGCGCCAAAGGCTTTCACGTCCAGATATTCGAAAAAAGCGCGGCGCTCGCCGAAATCGGTGCCGGATTGCAGCTTTCCCCCAATGCAACGCGGCTTCTCGGCCGGCTTGGCGCAATGGAAAAGCTGCAATCCGCGTCCGTCGAACCGCAAGCCGTCTGCTTGCAGGACGGAGCCGCCGGCGGCGAGTTGCTGCGGTTGCCGATTGGCGAACAAGCAAAGGAACGCTGGGGCGCACCTTATATCGTTTGCCATCGCGCCGATTTGCAGAACACCTTGCTCACCCTCGCGCGCAGCCAGCCTAACATCGCCATCCAGCTGCAATCGACCGTGACGCAGCGCAAGGCAGACAGCCAAGGCGTGCTCGTCCGCGTGCAATATCACGACCGCATAGAGGAACACCGCGGCGCGCTGCTGGTCGGCGCAGACGGCGTGTGGTCGAACCTGCGCACTGCTGTCTCCGACGCAGACCGTGCGCGTTATACCGGCATGGTCGCATGGCGATCATCACTAGGGGTCGATCAGCTGCCGGAATCGTTCAAGACACTGTTGCCACCAGGGGTCAACGTCGTCGCCTGGACTGGCCCCAACGCGCATCTGATCGCTTATCCGATCCGTTCCGGCCAGATGATCAATTTTGTAGCGGTTGCGCCCGACCTCCAGGCCGGCAACCGCTGGGCTGTCTCTGTCGATCGGGAGAATCCGAGCCAGAATTTCATCCGGGAATTCGCCGGTTGGCATGTGGGACTACGCGATGTCATGCGGGCGGGTCGTCCCTGGACGCCGTGGCGGCTATTCGAGATGAAGAAATGCCGATTCCTGACCGAGGAGCGTGTGGTGCTGATTGGCGATGCTGCGCATGCCATGACACCTTATGCGGCGCAGGGTGCGGCGATGGCCATCGAAGATGCGTGCGCACTGGCTGACGCGTTGAGCGTGGATCGTGCGGCGTGGCCATCTGCCCTCACCCGGTTCAGCAAAGCCCGGACAAAACGTATTGGTGCAGTTGTCCGGCGCGGGGCGCTCAACCACCTGGCCTATCATGCAAAGGGACCGGTGGCCGTCGCGCGCAATATCGTGCTGCGCAACCGTCCCGTGGAGAAATTCATCGAGGGATTTGACTGGCTGTACGGATTTGACGCGGAAGAACGAAAAGAACAGGTTTGAATGTTATTCGGCCGGGGTGCCGCGCCGTTTCAACTCGCGCGTGATTTCAGCGATGCGATCATCGGTTTCTTTCTGGCTCTGATTGACCTCATGTCTGGCAACAAGAATCGCGCCAACGCTGATAACAGTCATCCAGAATATGATGAAGATAGTATTTGCCAGCATTATCGTAACCCTCGCCTCAATATCGTTTTACCATAAAGATGAAGTCCGTACGAGAGTACCCCGCCGCTGACAATAATAACCGATTGCGACACCAAGAAGAATGACGTGTGATCGCTCGCGCCATTTGTGACCACGCTGACAATCGGTCCAAGAATGCCAACCACGGCAGTTGCAGTAGAAAGCCTGTCAATCGCCGCAGCAACGTATTTGCGAATCTCATTATTGCGCATTTTTTCAATTGCAATGAGCTCTTTAAGTTCACCTCTGGCGGTCTCTTGATCGTCGTCGGTCATAAAAATTCCGATGAAATGGCTTTGTCAAAATCTGGTACTGAAAATCATAAAGAGACGGCGGCCGGTTTGGCCGCCGCAATAAATCGGGAAATTTCGTTCCAAGGCTGCTAGTGCAGGATCTGGCTGAGGAACAGTTTCGTGCGCTCGTGCTGCGGGTTGTCGAAAAACGCTATCGGTTCATTCTGCTCGACGATCTGACCCTGATCCATGAAGATCACGCGATTTGCGACCTGACGGGCAAAGCCCATCTCGTGCGTGACGCAAACCATCGTCATGCCTTCTTCGGCTAACTGGACCATCGTATCCAGCACTTCCTTGATCATCTCCGGATCGAGCGCCGAAGTCGGTTCATCGAACAGCATGATACGCGGATTCATGCAGAGCGACCGGGCGATTGCCACGCGCTGCTGCTGACCGCCGGAGAGCTGGCCCGGATATTTATTGGCCTGTTCCGGGATCTTGACGCGTTCCAGAAAGTGCATCGCCACCTCGTCGGCCTTTTTCTTCGGCATCTTGCGCACCCAGATCGGCGCGAGCGTGCAGTTTTCGAGGATCGTCAGATGCGGGAAAAGATTGAAGTGCTGGAACACCATGCCGACTTCGCGGCGCACCTCGTCGATCTTTTTCAGATCGCTGGTGAGCTCGATGCCGTCGACAAGGATTTTGCCGCTTTGATGCTCTTCCAGGCGGTTGATACAGCGGATCATGGTGGACTTGCCCGAGCCGGACGGACCCGCAATGACAATGCGCTCACCGCGCATCACCTTGAGATTGATGTCCTTCAGTACGTGAAAGTCGCCGTACCACTTGTTCATGTTGATGATTTCAACAGCTACGTCCGTCTTTGAAACGTGGAGGAGCGAGCGGTCGACATGGATTTCTTCCGGGTCGATGATGTTTTCAGTGGTCATAAGCATAGCTCCTTAGTGTTTGTGTCCTGTATCGAGCCGGTTTTCCATGAACAGGGAATAACGCGACATGCCGAAACAGAAAATCCAGAAGACGAATCCGGCGAAGACCAAGCCAGAGATAGGTGTTTGCGGAGATGCCCAATTGGCATCGGAAAAGTGCTGTTTCACGATTCCGAGGAGATCGAACATGCTAATGACGGAAACCAGGCTCGTATCCTTGAACAGACCGATGAAGGTGTTGACGATACTGGGTATCACCAGCTTCAACGCCTGCGGCAGGATGATCAGCCTCGTTTTCTGCCAGTAGCCGAGGCCGAGTGAATCGGCACCTTCATATTGACCCTTGGGGATCGCCTGCAGACCGCCGCGCACGACTTCCGCCATATAGGCCGATGCGAATAGCGCCACACCGATCAGGGCACGCAGCAGTTTGTCGAAGGTGACACCCGGGGGAAGGAAAAGCGGCAGCATATAGCTCGCCATGAAGAGAACCGTTATTAGCGGGACGCCGCGGATCGTCTCGATGAAGATCACGCACAGCATCTTGATAACAGGCAGTTTCGACCGCCGCCCCAACGCCAGAATGATTCCCAGCGGCAAGGAAACGCAGATACCGACAAAGGATATCACCAGCGTGACCAGCAAGCCGCCCCACAATGGCGTCTCGACATACGGAAGGCCGAGCCAACCGCCAACGAGCAGGAAGAACGCCACGATCGGGAAAATGAAGAAGAACGTGATGGCGTTCAGCACCTTGTAGGGCACTTTGGGAATGAGCAGCGGCACAAGTAGCAGCACAAACATAACGCCCACGAGATTGACGCGCCAATGTTCCTCAATCGGATAGCGGCCATACATGAACTGGTTGAAATTGGCATTCACATAAGCCCAGCAAGCGCCAGACCAGCCTTCCGGCTGGATGCCACCCTGTGCAATGGTCGAACAGACCGACCGGTCGGGTCCGACCCACGCCGCCTCGATGAACGCCCATCTGATCACCGGGGGCAGGAACCACGCAATGAGCAGAAGCGCTAGAATCGTAAGGACGGCGTCGACGGGCGCGGCAAAGAGGTTGGTGCGCACCCATTTGACCACGCCACGCTCGGCCAGCGGCGGTGTCTGCCCCTGAAGCATTTCGGTACGGACAAAGCTTAAATTACTATCCACCATGATCAGCGCTCCACCAGTGCCATTTTGGCGTTGAACCAGTTCATGAAGAGCGATGTCAGAACGCTGATGCTGAGATAGACCACCAGCCAGATGGTAACGACTTCAATGGAACGATTTGTCTGATTGAGGATCGTCCCGCCCACTGCAACCAGATCAGGATAGCCGATCGCAACAGCCAGGGACGAGTTCTTGGTCAGATTGAGATATTGGCTCGTCAGAGGCGGGATGATGATGCGCATCGCCTGCGGCACAACCACCAGCCGCGTCGTCGGGCCTGCGCGCAATCCGAGAGCATGAGCCGCCTCGCTCTGGCCCTTGCCTACGCCGCGGATGCCGGCGCGCACGATCTCGGCGATGAAGGATGCGGTATAGAACGACAGCGCCAAATAGAGGGACATGAATTCCGGCCCCACCTGAGAGCCTCCCCTCAAATTGAAGGCGCCGAGAACCGGATAGTCGAACGACAGCGGGAAACCCTTGATCGCGAGCGCCAGGAGCGGCAGTCCGACGATTAATCCAAGCGAGGTCCAGCCGACAGGAAACTGCTGTCCAGTCGCCATCTGCCGCTTATAGGCCCAGCGCCGCACGAGGAACGTGCCGACAATGCCAACCAGAAGGCCAACCCCGGCAAGCCACGCGCCCTCGCCGAAGACCGGGGCGGGGAAGAAAAAGCCGCGATTGTTCAGGAACATGTTGAACGGCAGGCTGATACTCTGACGGGCCTGCGGGAGTACCGACAAAACGCCGGAATACCAGAAGAAAATAACCAGCAAAGGCGGAACATTGCGGAAGACTTCGACGTAAACCGTGCAAATCTTGCGTATCAGCCAGTTGTGAGAAAGCCGGCCAATACCGATGATAAAGCCGATGATCGTCGCGGTGATGATGCCGGCGAAAGCGACTGTCAGAGTGTTGAGAATACCGACCCACAACGCTTGCAGGTAAGTCGAGTCACTCGAATAAGCCAGGTACGGACTGCTGCTGATATCGAAGCCGGAACGACCATCGAGGAACCCGAAGCCCGACGCAAGGTTCGCACGCTGGAGATTGGTGATCGTGTTGTTGACCATCCAGTATACGAGGCCGGCGATCACAAGGACGGCCACCGCCTGAAAAATATAACCGCGGAATTTCGGATCGTTTAAAAGTGATACCTTGGCGCTGTCCTTAACGACAGGCGTAATATCCTGTGATGCCATTGGCCCCTCATTTCTTGTAAATGCTTGTTCTTATTATTTTTTATTATGGGTAGGTGAGGAGGCCAAACCTCCTCACCTGATTTTCAAATGATCACTCTGTTTGACGCAATTCCGGTTCCCATTTTTGGAATTGCTCCAAGCGATCAGCGAATCGGCATCGCGTACTGCAGGCCTCCCTTGCTCCACTGGGCATTGATGCCGCGCGCAATCTTGAGCGGGCTTCCTGAACCAAGATTCTTTTCGAAAATTTCACCGTAATTGCCGACGGCCTTTACAATGTTGACGACCCAATCATTGGTCAAACCAAGATCTGTACCAAGCTTGGTCCCAGCTTCCTGACCGAGCACACGCTTCACTTCAGGGCTGTCACCCTTGGCCAATTCCTCGACATTGGCTTTGGTGATGCCAAGTTCTTCTGCAGTCAACAAGGCATAATGAGTCCAGCGAATAATGTCGGCCCATTGTGCATCACCCTGGCGTACGACAGGTCCGAGCGGCTCCTTCGAAATGATCTCAGGCAAAACGATATGATCATCCGGCGCAGTTAGTGCGAGGCGGTACGCATAAAGACCCGACTGGTCCGTCGTATAGGCATCGCAACGTCCTGAATCGTACGCCGCGTTGACCTCTTCAACTTTCTCGAACACGACGGGATTGTATTCCATCTTGTTCGCCTTGAAATAGTCGGCAAGGTTGAGCTCGGTGGTCGTGCCTGCCTGCACGCAAACCGAAGCACCCGAAAGCTGCAGAGCCGAGTTGATGCCTGACAACTTCTTCGAGTTGATCATGAAACCCTGACCGTCATAATAATTGACGCCGGTGAAATCAAAGCCCTGTTCGTCACGGCTGAGAGTCCAGGTTGTGTTGCGGATGAGAACATCGATCTCGCCCGACTGCAATGCAGGGAGGCGGTCTTTCGCGGACAATGGCGTATATTTTACTTTCGTCGGATCACCAAACACGGCAGCAGCCACTGCGCGGCAATAGTCGACGTCAAAACCCGACCATTCGCCTTTATCATTAGGTGAAGCGAAGCCTGGAAGGCCGGTATTTACGCCGCATTGGAGGAAGCCCTTCTTCTTGACGTCGTCCAGTGTGGCAGCCGAGGCCGCGTTCGCCAGAAGGACGAAAGCCGAGGCTGCCAGAGCGCCCTTCAAAACAAGATTTTTCATAACGATTTGACCCTTTAGGTTGGTGCCCATAGTTCCCACAGAGGAAAGATCATATTGGCGGATCGCTCCCCACGCCCCCAAAAAAGGGCCCAATATGTCTCCCATTCACGTGGCTATCGAAGGCCATTCTGACGCTTTGGTCAAGCGGTAATCTTTGCTCAATATTATAGCAATGTTAGACTTTCGACTGCTCACGAAGAGATTTTTGGATCATTTGTTGTTCAGATGAGTGTTTTGTTACCAAAAACGCTCGCTGAACCGCATAGATGGCCAGAATTGGCTTTTCCCGAAGACGAAGGCTGTGCGGCGTCCGGCCAAGAATCGGGCCAGCACAATCGTGAATAGAAAGCCGATTGTATAACCAGCCATAACATCTGTCGGATAGTGAGCGCGGGCAAAGACGCGGGTCAAAGCGATGAACATCGTCGCCAGGATGATGGGCATCCGCCAGCGTGGAAACCACAGTGCGAGTACACCACCAACCGCACCCATGGTGGTTGAGTGACCCGAAGGAAAACTCGCAAAATTATACCCGGCCTCGAATGGAGAAAAACTGTTGGCCCCCAGTGTATCGATGAATTTTGGACGGGCCCGGCCGATAAGAAACTTCGCAATATTGGTCAGGATCCCCGATAAAGCGATGGCCCAGAAGGCGAAGGTCGCCTGTGCATAGACGAGGCCAAAGCGGATACGCCGGTGTCGGGCAATATTCCCCCAATCGATGCCGATCAGACAGACGCCGATGACAAAGGCCGGAATGAGATACCATTGCGACAGGCCGATGTCTGTCAGATGCCGTACACCATTAAGGGGCTCGTAGGTCGACAGGCTACGTGACAGGAGCGCGTCATAGGGATGAATCAGCAGAATGAGGAAGAAGATGAGAACGACGGCCATGAACATGCCGTTCGTCCACGCGGGTGGAGAACCCGGATAAGCGGGAGAATTGATGCGGCGCAGAAAGCGGACAACGGACTGACCGACCCGGCTCAAGGCGGATTGCGTTTGCCCCTGATTGCGTGGCTTCGTCATCTTGTCTTTCCAGTCAATCAGCCTGCTCTCCTGTTGCAACAAGCACGCCGTGGCATTATCGACATCTGCGACACCGTCTGCAAATTCACCCCCGACGATCATCTGATGCGATTTTCTGCGCTTCCGGTGCTCAGCTGACACATCAGGGATGAATTTTCAAACGGTCTCTGACAAGGCACACGAAATATGGAGACGATCTCATGGACAAGCAACCGAAACTACTCGGAATCAATACGAGGCTTGCCCATGGCGGCTATGATCCACGTGACTATCACGGCTTCGTCAATCCCCCTGTAGTTCATGCTTCTACCGTGCTGTTTCCGGACGCGCAAACCATGGCTGATCACAGCCAGCAATATACCTATGCCACGCATGGAACACCGACGACCGATGCCTTGTGCCGCGCGATCGATGAGCTGGAGGGCTCAGCCGGCACTGTTCTCGTTCCCTCCGGTCTTGCGGCAGTGACAGTACCGCTTCTGGCTTTCCTCTCGCCGGGCGATCATCTGCTGATGGTCGACAGCTGCTACGGCAATACCCGCCATTTCTGCAAGACCATGTTGAAACGATTGGGTGTCGAGGTCGAGTTCTATGACCCGCTCGTTGGCGCCGGTATAGAGCAACTGATCAAGCCGAACACCCGTGTCGTCTTCACCGAATCGCCGGGCTCCAACACATTCGAAATCCAGGATATCCCTGCCATCGTCGAAAAGGCCCATGCGGCAGATGCTGTCGTCATGATGGACAATACCTGGGCGACGCCGATTTATTTCAAGGCGCTGGACTATGGCGTCGATATCTCGATCCATGCGGCGACCAAATATCCCGCCGGGCATTCGGATATCCTGATGGGAACCATTTCGGCCAACGAGAAATGCTTCAAGACACTCGATGCGGCGCATTCGGCGCTCGGGCTCTGCGTGAGCGGCGACGATGCGTATCAGGTTTTGCGCGGCCTGCGCACCATGGGCGTGCGCATGGAACGGCATGCGGAGAGCGCGCTGGAAATCGCCGGATGGCTCGAGGCGCAGGACGGTGTCATCGAGGTGCTGCATCCCGGTCTCGAGAGCCATGCGGGAAACGCCCTGTTCAAACGCGATTTTTGTGGTGCGGGCGGCGTGTTTTCCATCGTCATCCCCGGCGGAATTGCGCAGGCACACGCCTTTCTCAACGCATTGAAGATTTTCGGCCTGGGCTATTCCTGGGGCGGATATGAAAGTCTGGCAGTGCATGTCCATCTCGGCGGTCGGGAGATTACGGGAAAGAATTACGCAGGACCGGTCATCCGGCTGCAGATCGGGCTTGAAGACAAGGCCGATCTTATCGCCGATATTGAAAACGGACTGGCCGCAGCAAAGGTTTGACGCGGATAAATACAAGGTGATTTCAATCCCGGTGACATGACCGCTATAAGGTGCAAATGAAAAGGCTCGCCGCAATCCTCGCGCTTTTGACCGCGCTCAGCATTGGCTGGGTTCCGGTATTTGCGGCGCCCGGCCGTCTGGCTGCAGAACTGGGTTTGCAGGATGTCGCGACCGGGGCTTCGCAGGCGACTGGCCATGCTCATCATTCCGGTGGCTGCGCCGGCAAAGATCATTGCCCGGGGGACGTCAAACAACAGCATCCAGCGGTGTGTGCGGCCTGTATCGGCGTACCCGCAATCACGCTTGTGGTCCCGGTTATCCCACAACCCAAGATCATCATTCCGCGAGCAGGAGAATTGCCGCTTGTCGCGCTCGACAATGCGCCGCTGCCGCGCCCTCCCCGGTTTTAATCGATCGTTTCCTTTCGTTTTGACGCGCAGGTGAGCGGGCCGTAGCCTGCGCCGGTTTGACTGGCCCATGGAAAGATCAATGATGAAAATCACATATATTCGCAGCGCAGCGCTGGTCTGTGCCCTCACCCTCGGTTCGCCGGTGCTGGCGCAGGATCACACAACGCACCAAACCAATGACATGATGGCGATGCCCAAAGGCGATCAAAGCGCACCCTCCAAGGCATTCGCCGAAGCCAATGCGAAAATGCACAAGGACATGGCAATCCCCTTTACCGGCAATACAGACAAGGATTTTGTGTCTGGCATGATCGCACATCATCAGGGCGCCATCGACATGGCAAAAGTCGAACTCGAATATGGCAAGGATCCGGAAATCCGCAAGCTGGCCGAAACGATCATCGCAGCGCAGGAGACCGAGATCAAACAAATGAAAGCCTGGCTAACCAAGAACGGCGGCTAAAACTCAGAGCCCGTTCGAAACTCTGCTGCGGCGGTCATCTGACGCGGTTTTCTGCGCTTCCGGTGCTCACGTACCTAGGGTACGCTGCGCGCCGGTTCTCGAAAGCCACGCCATATGTCCCGCCGCAGCGACTTTCCAAACGGGCTCTTAAACAAGAATCACCCGCCGGTTTTGGCCGGCGGGTGATTTTCAGAGAACGATTTCCAGATTACTGGCGTATCTCGGTAGTTGCAGCGCGTTTCTGCAGGCTTAATTGCCAAAGACTATGGGCGGCATCGGCATAGGTCGATGATCCGATTCTGAATTCGGCGGAACGCAAAGGTAACAAATCCTCCACGACGGCAAGTGTGCGTGCGGGAAGGATATCCGTACAGGTCCATAAACGCCGGAACACGGCACTGATCGGGACCCGTTTCTCGTTGACGTCAATCTGGGGCTCGTCACTGCCGAGTTCCCAATCCTCCAAGGCGTCAATCGCATCCTGAAAGGCATTGTGCAATATGATGGGCGCATGGCCCTCATGAAGTGGGTGCAGCAAACCAGGCATTCCTGTCTCCTCACTCTTGTGTTGCAACTGCCGGGGGCTCCCGGAAGTGGAATCATAAGGGCGAGACGGCACCTATCGCAAGCCTAAACTGCTATACCATACTATTTTACTAGTCATTCTTGATTAAATCGAGTTTTCGCTACAGTTTTAACCTCCGTCATTCAACCAAGAACTGCACAGATTCATGCATGCCGTTGAATATACCGTATTTTCTGTGAGAATTTTTCCTATAGCTCTAATTATTGAGTTGCGCTGGTTTGACTTGCATCGGTCTGTAACGTTAATAAGAACCACATTTTGCTTTACTGATCATTGTTTTGAACTGGACTTTTTCAATGACCTATTTTCAGCGCGTGGCGGCATTTGAGCCGCGACCAGATTTATCGGGCAATTTCAAACAACGTCTCGGTGGTTATCTGACCGCCCGCTTCCAGCCGCTTGCGGAACGTTTTCGTTGGTTGAAGGCAGCCGCATGGAGTGAGCTACGCAGCTCCGCCGACACCCGCATCGTCTTTGATGCATTACCGGAAAGCGATGTCGCAAAAGTTTGTCACATCCTTTGCGCGACCGGATCATTTCGTGAAAATGCGGCGGTGCTGGAACTTGGCGCCGCATCGGGCATACAGACCATCGAAATGGCAACTTGCGGTGCATTCTCGCATGTGCTTGCCGTCGAACCGGAGGCCGTCAATTTTGCGGCCTTGCAGCGAAACGTCGACGATAACGGCGTGCAGGATATGGTTTGCTGCTTCCCGGGGGCCGTGGGTATCATCGATGGAATGACCAATTTCTACGTAGGCCGCGACGACAAGCAGCGAAGCGGCATGAAACAGCAGAGCCCCAACGATATCAAGACCAGAATCCCGATCAACACGGTCGAAACCATCCTGCAGGACGCACGTGTTCCGCTGGAGCAGATCGGTCTCATATGGATCGACATCGAAGGTTACGAGGCCATCGCCTGCCTGTCCATGACCGGGCTCATGGAACGCAACACTCCAATTTATGCTGTGCTTTCGCCGGAACTATATCACCGCGATCATGGTTCGAGTTTCGTCCGCTATCTCGCCACATATTATCGCCGCTGCGTCTTGCTGACGGGCGTGGAACCTCGAATCGTCAATGTAGCGGACATCCCGCTCGACCAGGGAAGCGTGCGCGTCCTGCTGATCGATTGACCGTGAAATCAGCGAGATTGGTGCTGCATTTTTTGCACCCATCTTGCCAAACTGGCGTCATTGCCGCATTCATGTCCCCGCTGTTCGCTAAAGCGTGTCGCGATCTTTCAGATTCGCCCCTGCGCTTTAGATCTTTGATTTTTTACGCATGCGTTAACGCAAAACCGCTGCACACTTGCGCGACACGCTCTGGCGAGGATATTGGCACATGACGACAAGGCACCTTCAGGTGATCATTCTTTCCGCGCTGCTCTCGGGCTGCGCAGGTATTCAAAGCCAGCTCGATAATGAAAAAATTTCATCCCTGCGTTATGACAGTGTCGCCTGCCCCGCACTTGTGGCGCAACGCAACCAGGCTGTGGCCGAGATCAGCCGGCTCACCAATGGCCGCGGCTACCAGGATCCGAATGTGGTCACCGGCTTCGGTCCGTTTCTGCCCGACTATCGCACGGCAAACCAGAAGCAGGCCGGCGCCTTGCAGGGACAGGCCGATTCAATGACGCGGTCAATCGATCGCCGCAAATGCACCGGATAACCCACCATTCGTTGATTTGCTTGAAGAATTATTGAATAATTTTCTCATATTTTCTCATCTGGCAGACGGATTTACAATCGGCCGCAAACGTTGTTTCGTGTTGCCACGTCCGGATTGAACATATGGACGGATCGCAACTTGGGGGCACGATCATGATCTTCGGTATGACGCCGTTTACACTTTTCCATGTGATTCTAAGCCTGATCGGTATTGTTTCAGGGCTGATTGTTCTGGCGGGTCTTATTGGCTCCGACAGGAAGGAAAGCTGGACGCTGATCTTCCTGATAACGACAGTGGCGACGACCGTAACCGGCTTCCTGTTTCCCTATAGCGGCTTCACGCCGGCCATAGGGGTGGGCATCATATCGTTGATTTTCCTCATCGCAGCCATTGCCGCGCTCTATGTCTACCGCCTGGCCGGTTCCTGGCGCTGGGTCTACGTCGTCAGTGCAATCGTATCACTCTATCTGAACTGCTTTGTTCTCGTCGCGCAGTCGTTCCAGAAGATACCGGCACTCAATGCGCTCGCACCTACGGGTTCTGAACCCCCGTTCGCGATCGTACAGGGTGTCGTACTGGCATTGTTCGTTATCGCGGGCTTTCTTTCATTGCGACGGTTTCACCCGGCATACGCCTGAAAACCGCAGGTTTTCAGGTTCGCGAAAACGGGGGCAAGCGGCGCTCTTGCAAGGAGTTCACAGCATGTCGATGATCCTCTGATACGCATGCGAAAACCGGCGCTGCAATTCCAGTTGAATAACCGCAAAACTAAGCGTACACCTATTAGCTTAAGCGAATAAATTGCTTTCAGCCTTTTGGATAAGCCCACTAGGTCAATTGTTCTTCTAAGGGAGTGACAAATGGGAGACGTGACGCTTCATACCCCGCACAATGCCTGCTGCGCTACACCGCAGATTCTACAAAAAGTCCGCGAAGAAATGCCAAACAAGCCTACCAGCGCCAACAGGCTTTCGGATATCCTGAGACGAGCCAAAGGCGGTTTTGCGCATCGGCGTTTTAAACAGCACACGAAATAATCCGCGTCGAAAGTCACGGCAGGATTGACATCAAGATCGCTGTGGCTCGGCTGCGGCGATCTTTGTGTATTTACCTTGTTTGACTTTGTCCGCTTGCCTGCACGGCGGAACCGCCACATCATATTCAGATCTATTGCCCCGTTGTCGGAACCGCTTATCGCTGAAAACCATTTGGGACGTGACAGAAATTGATGGGGATTGATCCCATGATGGGTTTTCGAGCTAATTATATAGACAGAATTACTAAGTTGTTTTCGCCCTGGCGCTATGGCCTGATGCAATCCGAGCCGTAGTTTATCGCGGCTCCAAGTCCTCTTAATCACTGTTTTCATTGGCAGATGTGGGAGGCACCAATGGAAGAGGATGAAAAAAAGGAAAAGGAGGATTATGCGCCCTACATGACGTCCATCTGGGGCTATCTCATAATCTTTTTGATCATCATACCAATTGTCTTGTATCTAGGCCGTCAGTTCGGAAGGTGAATTCTTGTGTCGTTAACGAGCTTCAACAAGAGGGCGAAGTCCCCTGCAACAATGACATATGCCCCATCGAATGATGAAAACGGGTACGCTGCCGATAATGGAATGAAGTTTTATCTGTACTGGCCGCCGGCGATGATCATGATTCTGCTGGCCGTCGGAAGCTATGCAGTGGGAATGTACTTTTCCTAGAACTTCCTATCGCCGCGGTGCTTCGTATTCGGGCACAGTACTGGTGGGCCCGAAGAAATATTTGCGCGGGTCCTCCGCGATTTCTGAAACGCTGCGATCAATACCTTCAACCGCGCGCCGGCTGTTCGAGATGAAGCGCTGTGCATTTTGTAACGGTTGACCCGTCAAATTGCCGAGATTGTTGAGCACGGCGACGAGCTGCGTGTTCAGGTCCTTGGCTTGCTTCTGATAGGACTGGAGCCTGGAGCGTATTTCGCTGGCCACGCTGTCCTTGTCGTCCGAAAGCTGCTTGTCGACCTTGGCCAATGTTTCATCGACGCGCATGGAAGATTTGTTCACCCGCGAGATGACATCGCGCGCGTCATTCATGAGTTCTCCGACGCTGCGTGCCTTTTGGCCATATTCGTTTATCATTTCGGTTTTGCCGGCAAGGTCGTCGGTAAATTCCTTGGCCTGCTGGATGCTCGCAAGCAGCGGTCCACGCGTTCTCGCGACGTATTCTTCCGTCGCCGTCGTCGCCTTGTCGACGCGGTCGATCCAGTCCTGCGCAGTCTGCACCAGCGTCTTCAGGGACGATGGATCGACGTCCATACGGGCAATCGTGTCTTCCTTGTCCGCCTCTTCCAGAAGCTTGGGCTCATAGGCCTTGCCGCCCGTCAACTCGAGGCGCGCTTGACCGGCCAAAATTTCGAAGGCAAGCGTTGCCACGGTCGAGCGCGTGATCGGCGTGGTCGAGTCGATCTCAGTCTGAACGATAACGGCGTCGGGATTGGTCGAATCAATAAAGAGACGCTTTACCTCACCGACCTTCAGGCCGTTGAAGAATACCGGGCTGTTCGCGGCCAGGCCCGTGACGGAACCTGGAACCCTGATTTCCAGCGTCGACGTTTCCCGCGTATCGCCATAACGACCGACCCAGTAAAAGAAACCAAACGCCAGCGCACAGACCACAAGGCTGAAAACCGTAACGAGAAGATAGTTGGCCTTGGTTTCCATCGATTCTTTTGAGGCGACTCCGCGATTGTATGAGTGATCCATTCATTACCGCCTCAAGGGACGGCAAATCAATGGCGAACCAATAATCCGAGACCAGCGCCTTGAGTTGACAACGGAAAAAAGAGAATGATGTTTGACACTATTGGACTGGCAAACAGCATTTGATCGGGAGCGGATCATGATGAACTTGACGATTTTGGCATTCGCATTGGTGTCATTCATCGGCATCGCAACGCCAGGACCGACAGTGCTGCTGGCGCTGACAAACGGCTCGCGTTTCGGTATCAGGACCGCATGCCTCGGCATGGCCGGAGCGGTGCTGTCGGATTTTGTCCTCATCGGCGCGGTGGCGCTGGGTCTCGGCGCACTCCTCGCCGCGTCGGAATTCTGGTTCGCCATGGTCAAGTGGATCGGCGTCGGTTACCTCACCTTCCTCGGTATCATGCTGTTGCGATCCAAGGGAACGCTCGAGGTCCTGCATACGAGCGGCAGTGCAGGCTCTTCATCGCGAGCAGTATTTCTGAAGAGTTTCTTCGTCGCCGTCACAAATCCGAAGGGATATCTGTTTTTCTCGGCGTTTCTTCCGCAGTTCGTCGCGCCGGAATTGCCGCAGTTTCCGCAGTATCTGGGACTGGCGGTGACCTTCGCACTGATCGATTTCGCCGTCATGTTCGGCTACGCCGTTCTGGGTTCGCGTGCGGTGCGCCTGCTGAAGAAATCCGGTGCGCTCTGGCTCGACAGGATCTGCGGCGGCGCATTGCTTGCCCTCGCCGGCTCGCTCGCGTTCTATCGACGGGCGAGCGCATAGAACTGACACCAAAATAATTACCCGACGCGCAGCTGTCATGAACGAGTCTTATGATTCCGATGATTCTGCGCGTCGGGAAATTCAACAATGGACCATCACGACCTCAACCTGCGACCATTTCGCTTCGAAGAGATCGAAACGTTGCGATCGATCGAGAAATCCGCTCGCTTGCGTTATGCCGGATGGGACGGTCTCGAGATGGTGGTGGACGCTCCGTCTATCGCTGCAGAACGTTTTCTCAGTGGCGAAACAGTTGTCGCCGAAATCGATGGAAAATGCGTCGGCTATGTTCTGATGCAGCCGCTCGACGGATTGATGTACATCGCCAGTATCATGGTTGCTGCCGATTTCTCCGGAAGCGGTGTGGGCGCAGCATTTCTCGACGTGGTCAAGTCGCGTGCCAGGGACTTGAAACTATCGGGCGTCATGCTGACGACCTTCCGGGCACCGCGGTGGAATGGTCCGTGGTTTCGCAAATATGGCTTTGAACCCATGCCGGAAGAACGGATCGGCCCCTGCCTGCGGGCAATACTCGACCGTCACGCAACGGTTCTCGACATGTCGAAACGCGAAACGCTGTGGGTTGAATGGCACTAGGGTCAGGAGCATTCTCGCCTCATTCTATCAACAGCAAGCCGCGCTTGTTCTCGCCATCGAACGTGTCCATCGCCTTGAACAAACGTTCTCTCTTGACCAGCCAAGGCTTGTAATTTTCGTTCACGTCGAGAACGAAAACCGCGTCCTCCGCCTCCAGATATCCACCGATGGGCGAATGATGACCGCCGCCGCCGCCGAAAATCGCTTCCCGGGTAAAGTTTATGATGTAGCGGCGATCCGGATCATTGGCGTGTTTCATATGCTCGTGAAACTGCTCGGCGGTGAGGTCGCGAATGACCGAGACTTTTCGCTCAGTATGGGCATGGGCGACTTCGGCGAGCTCGTCCAGGGTGAGTCCGATGATGCAGAAGCCGGTCCAGCATTTACCCGTGCCTTCGAGGACCTGCGCTTCCGTGGTTTCCTCCTCGCCAATGGAGCGGAAGGCGTTTGCGATGCTTGCCGGGCCACAGCGGGAACCGTTGGACTGCCAGGTCACGTCCGAGTTGAATGTAGCGGCGACCGGGAGGCGCCATGCTCGCTCCAGGAGTTCCGGTGCACGATTGACCGACAGCTCTATCGCCTTGGGTGAAACACTGGATTGGCTGGCAATAAAAACAGCGGCGGCGCCTAGCAGACCGGCGCACACGGCTAGACCAAAAATGAGGCCACGTTTCATCACCGGCACTCGCGAATTGAGCAAGGACCAAGGTTAGCGCATGGAGCGCGACGCAGCAAACCATGCCTGTTTCTGCGACACAGTCACCGGCGCATCTGTTGTGGCACTGTCTACTGAAAGACATACTATTGACGCCGGTCCAAGTGCGTTTTTTAATGTCGTGGTCGCTGGGTCTGTCAACGGCATACCAGCGATTGAGAGACATACAAGTGCTCCCGCCTTTGGTGGTAGGAGGCGCCATCATGTCCCTGCATCTCTTTGAAAAACTCACCTATGACGAAGACGATTGGTGCATTTTGGAGGACGCCCACATCAGGGCTTGTGACCTTCTCGGCGAGCCGCCAGTATCCTACAAAAATGCCGATCGCCTGGCACGCCACATCATGAAACTGTTCGATGCGGGCGTCCGCGACTTTGAGATGATTGCGACGATTGCGGCCCATCGCGAAGTCCTCCTGGATCGCAAAGCCACATATCATTGATTGTAGCCAAACATGTGTGATTGCCAATCCTGGAACGGTTTGGTGGCCACGACTGTAGCGAAACGACCGCTCATGAGCACAGGGACAGCAGCTCAAACTCTATCGTATAGCTCTTGGTCAGCAATGTCGTCATTCCAACTGATTAGCCGCTGGTGAATTGCCCCGGACTATCCCCGGTAGTAAAATCCCTACCCAATAACAAGAAAAAGACTGGGGCGGGACCATGAGAAGAACTCGAAACTATTCTGACTTCGAAGAAAGACGCACCCGGTCATTTCTGGTCAAGGTCTGCGATTATGGCGTAGCCATATTGCTGCTGATAGGCGTTGGCTACTCGACTTACCTGGACATAGAAGCCCGCTTCAAGCCGAGCGAACATGCGCTGTTGGCTGCACAGCGCGCCGAGATCAACGCCAAATCAACGATCAAATAACCTCATCGCTGATCAATTATCTTTTCTGGCCAGTATCGATCGGAGAGGCTAACGATCTTTCCGTAGAGCCGGCTTGACATGAATTGTCCGCGGGCGGACAATTCATCGTTGGGTCACAGACCCCGCAGGTGAGGTTCGGTCGTATGTGGCACACTTCGATGGCCGAGCCTCACTGCGGGCGGTGCGCCGCAGCCATCGCTTATTCTGCAAACCGATCGCTGAATGATGCGTTGTGCGGAGCAGTCGACCCGCCAAGTCGACAGCGGCCCCGGCAGCCATCATCCAAGCGCAAGGGGCGCCGGACCCCACCTCCTCCGGATCGGTATCATCAGACCTAAGACTTTGCGAAACCAGACCTTAGTCTGAGCATGCGCAGGCATTTGGTCCATATTGCCACTGCCATTTTGGGAGTATTTTAGCGGCGCCGGCACCACCCCCGGGCCGGCGAGGCCTGCTAAAAAGGACACCGCTTCTTTTTCACACAGCAGACCCAACCGACGCCCGACCTTCCGGTAAGTTGCATTCCGGAGGGTCGGGCTTTGTACTTGCCGACCTGCGGCACCACAAGTCCCGTCGAGGCTCCGCCGAGCCTGCAGAAAGGGCTACTGGAGTTGGCCGAGCCAAGCGAGACGCTTCGTGTCAACCTTCGCGCCACTGACATGCGCACGGCCACCGGTGCCCGGTATCGCCACAGTCTCGTCCCGCTGGTCAAGATCGATTTGGCCGATCTCGTTGGCGTGCTTCTCGGCGCTCCGCTTTGGATCGCCAATAGTCGGCGAAGACAACGATCCCCTCCTTTTCCGCCGCGAGCCTGGCGGCCGCTTTTGGGGAGAGCGTAACGTTAACATCGAAACCCATGCCATCCTGTGCTGTTGCCGGGATGGAACCTGCCAACAACAGGATGGGCGCAAGCGACGATCCATGGCGTTTCACAATCCGCCCTGCCTCGAACCCCTCACGCAAGTATCAATTCGCGGCCGGAACGGGGCAGCTCATATCCCCTTCCTGGCATTTCAGGTAACCCTCGAAGTTTTTGACACGCAATTGCGTCAGGTCGTCCAGGCATTGCGCGACGAGCATTGGCAGCATGCTTCCACCGGCAGCCAGTGAAGTCTGGAAATTGCACTCTGCGTCGCGAAATTTGGTCCAGTCCCGCTGTGCCTGAACGAGAAGCTTCCTGGTATTTGCGTCGTCCTTCAGGCGCGCTTCGATTTGCGTGTAAAGCTCATTGAGCTTTTTGTCGGATTTACCGAGTGAAGCACCGGCACACTGGTTCAAATCGTACTGAGTCTTGGCGTCGTCGTAGCATTTGTCTTGCGCGAAAGCGAAAGTCGGCATGGCCAGAACCAAGGCAGCAGCCAATGTCGCGGTTTTCATCGATTGTCCTCCGTTTAGAATCCAAAAACAGCTCGTGCGCCTTCAGTAAAGCCCTTCATAATCTGGCTCATGTTACTGACCCAAAGGTTCAACTTGCCAAAATGTTGCATGAAACTGCGGCATAAGGCAAGTTTAGCTCGATGCATTTGGTTAAATTTCAAATTAGAATTTGCTAACAAATTCAAAGTTTCTCCAATTCCCTGTAACAGATGGAACGACGACTGATCACAAACGCCAAAACGGGACGTTGTCTCGTCTGTTTGCCAAATTATTCTCGCTTCTGTGACTTTTATTCTTCCAACCTTGGTGCAATCCAATACAGAAATTAATACTCAACTGTTGGATTATTGCCGAGTGCGCCTGGCGATTGGATTGTCGTGCGACAGCGCCCGGCTACGGGGCTGCAGCGCCACGAGCTGCCTTTCGATGAAGTCGACAAAGGCCCGGGCTTCACCTGTCCAGATTTGAGCGCCAGTGCGAACATCCATTCGGATGCGATGCCGGGTCCAAGTCCGGAAGCACGGCGTTCCATAAGGGAGGCCTGCCCTTTGGAACACTTCTGTGGCTTCGGCGCTCTAGCTCGGCTGCGAGCGAGCGCAACCATAATTATATGCCATGAAGGTTAGATGGAACCTACCGAGACCGGTAAGCCTGATTCAGCGGTCCGTTAAGGGGCGTTATAGTCCTCGAATACCTCTTTTGAGCAGATAGACGCCCCTCAATGGCGCATTGTACTCTGCCCTAAAGGATACTTCGGAGGAGGTAGCCATGCCGCAACGGACTGTGTGGCATCGGACCCGAGATATGGGTCGTCTGTTCCACGAATTCGGCCCCGGGATGCAACCACTAAGGTTTCTGTGGAGCCTAGCCCACGGCAAGTCCCATGACGGAACAATGTTATTCAGAGTGCGTTCACTTGGCCATCAACCAATATCCGTCAGACCGGGCACCAGCGATCTGGTAGTGCTTTATGAGACTTTCGGTGCGTCATATGATGCACCCCCATCAATTCTTTCAAAGGAAAAAGCGACACGCATTTGGGACCTTGGCGCAAATATTGGTCTGACCGTCGCGCTGTACGCTGCTGCTTTTCCACTAGCGAGGATAAGTGCCGTGGAGCTGGATGCGGCCAATGCCGAGCTCGCACGCACCAATACCATCACGTTTGGTTCGCGCTGCGAGATCATTACAGGAGCTGTATGGTTCGAGGATGGAGAAATCGAATATGTCATCGACGCAGGTATGGAACACGGCGCACATGTCACCGAAGCGGCTAATTCCCCGACACGGAATTCGCGCGCTTGGTCACTCAATACTCTTTTCAAGAATGACGACCTGATCGACTTTGTAAAGATGGATATCGAGGGAGCGGAAGCGTTGGTACTTACGCGAAATACCGAATGGTCCACCAAGGTTGCCTGTCTCAAGGTTGAATGTCACTCGCCCTACACCGTTGCGCAAGCGGTAGCCGACCTGGAGCCACTGGGCTACGAAGTTGAGCAAGAGTCGAGACATTGGGCCTCAGTCTTTGCGATCAAACCTTTTTTAGTCGGGCAATCGCCGACGTTACCATCGCACTAGGCACAATCGAGGGCGATGAATTCTGGCTAATCCCGAAGGCCGGGGCGTTGACTGCCCTTTCCGGGGAAGGCGACAGGTCCCCCCATTACGAGCCGCAATAGCGGGAACAAAGCGACCGCTTAATCGTTTCTGACTCGCCGTTCCAGTCACTCCCATTTTTTATAGTGCGGCACCGAATGCAATGATGCGCGTTTGTGCGCTGGCACCGCCCGCTTCGCATCCGTCAGGATAAGAGGTCTCCCGTGTTGGAAAACCCAGTGGGTGAGGAATTCGGCGGCGTCTCGACCCGGAAGCGCCAAAACGTAGTACTCGTTACGGGGGCATCGGGGTTTATCGGTACTGAACTTGTCAAACAGCTTGAGGCGGCAGGCAACCGGGTGATTTGCACGTCGCGAGAACCATCAGGTGGCGGTTCCCCGTACGTCCGTCTGCCTTATACGGACGAGCCTGCAAGTGCCTTCGAAAATATCCTGGAGAACGTCGACCATGTCGTCCATCTGGCCGCCATCCATCACGCCAAGCGAGCAGTATCAGCCGAAGAATATTATGCCGCCAATTGTCTGCTGACAGGCAGACTGGCCACGGCTGCGCATAAAAAGATCAGCGGCAAATTCGTCTTCACATCATCGATCCGGGCGCAGTGTGGCAGCGTATTCGACGGTGTCTTGCGGGAAAGCGACCCGCCGCAGCCAACAGATGACTACGGGCGGGCAAAACTCGCCGCAGAGGTCGAAATTGCCGCTGCTATGCCCCGCCGGAATTATACGATCCTCCGGCCAGTTCTGGTCTACGGCCCGAACGCTACCGGCAACCTTGCCAAGCTCACGCGGCTTGCTGCATTGCCCATCCCCCTGCCCCTGAAGTCGCTGCCTGGCAAAAGGTCGCTGCTTGACCTCGGCGCGCTTTGCGCGGCGATCTTCCATAGTCTGCAAGAGCCGAAGACGGATGGCGAAACTTTCATCGTTGCGGACAACTCACCTCTGAGGTTGGGGGAAATCGTGGCGGCCATGCGCCGCGGGATGGGCCACAGTCCCCGATTGTTTTCCGTCCCGGAAGCGTTTTTGAGCATCGCCGCAAAGATGACCGCACAAACCGATCGCAAGCAAAGACTGTACAAGGATCTTGTTGCCAGCTCGGCCAAACTTCAGTCCACGGGCTGGGAGGCCGTGGATGATTCAATGCGGCGAATAGAGGAGGTGTCAACAACGGTAACTTCAGCTCAGCGGGCGATATCATCTCTTGCAGCAAGATATCCATTCTTGTTGTTGCCACGCGATTTTCGCTGACACCATATATCGAACTACTTGGTTTCATCCGGCAATTGAATTGGTGGGCTCAACGTTAACGGCGGAACTGGCCCCGGCTCAGGATTGGGAATAGGCGGATCGTCCGGCAGTGGCGGGGCCGGTTCCGGCTCTGGAGTAGGTATTGGATCACCCATATCAATGTCTCCCTATAATGAGCTCTTAACTGCTTACCGTAAGGGAATGTTCCGCCCGCTAAATGCCTAATAAGGCGTCGCGCTAAGGCCAAACTGCTTTGATCCGCACCGAGCAGTTGAACCTGGGCGCGAGGCCCTTGTGCATGGCGCTGTGGTTTCTGGATGCCGTCGCCGCATCAGGGATCGGAACAAATAGCGGTGAAAAGTCCAAACTCGGATACAGCCGAGTCTACCAGATAAGTTATTGAAAAGTGGCGATCCCGACTGGATTCGAACCAGTGACCGTCGGCTTAGAAGGCCGGTGCTCTATCCAGCTGAGCTACGGGACCAATATGAGTTCCTGCGGAAAGCAATCTTCCCGGGAAAAATCGAAAAACGCTATTCTAGTGTGTCCAGGGCTGCTTGCGGTCAAAGCGGAAATTTTCCGAATAAGACACGATACGCCGGCGTGTTTCCTTGGGCTCCTGCACGACATAGTCGATGGCATTTTTCTGCGCGTAGGCGATCGCCTCTTCCTTCGTCTCGAAAGTCAGGCGGATCTGGCTCTTCATGTCGCGCGATGACGTATAACCCATCAGCGGTTCAATCTTGCGCGGCTGCTCCGGCTCGAAGTCAAGCGTCCAGGTCCCGGTCTTGGCCTTGCCGGATTGCATTGCGGTTTTTGCCGGGCGGTAGATGCGTGCTGCCATTGAAGAGATTCCTTTGTCTGCAATCCCGATATATTACAGGCTTCAATTCAGTTCCAGCAGCATTTGCTTGGGAATTGGTCGGAGCGGCAGGATTCGAACCTGCGACCCTCTGGTCCCAAACCAGATGCGCTACCAGGCTGCGCTACGCTCCGTCCTTTGTTTGACGCTGCTGTCCCTAGAGTCTTCGTGATCGGAAAGCAATAGCTCAAGACACGAAAAAAGCAGAAAACCGAAACGAATGGTTTGCAAAGGCAACATGTGGCACCAAAAGTCCCCGTTCAAAGATCGGCTCCTTTGTCCCCAGATGGCGACTTGACAGAAAAGTGAAGTCAGGAACCACAAAAATTGACCTTTTGATCTGGTCATCGTCAACGAGAAGGTTAGATCGATGGTCAAACGCAATTCACTATCGAATCCCGGAGTTTGCAAATGAGTGCTACGAACGACTATACGCCGCCGAAGGTCTGGATCTGGGACAAAGAGAGCGGCGGTCGCTTCGCAAACATCAACCGGCCGATCGCCGGGCCGACACATGACAAGGAGCTGCCTATCGGCCGCCATCCGCTTCAGCTCTATTCTCAAGGTACGCCGAATGGTGTGAAGGTTACCATCATGCTCGAAGAGCTTCTGGCGCTTGGCCACGATGGCGCGGAGTACGACGCCTGGTTGATCAATATCAATGATGGTGACCAGTTCGGTAGCGGTTTTGTCGCGGTCAATCCAAACTCGAAAATACCCGCTCTGGTGGATCGCAGTGGCCCGAAGCCCATCCGGGTTTTCGAGTCCGGTTCTATCCTCGTTTATCTCGCCGAGAAATTCGGTGCGTTTCTTCCGACGGAAACAGCGGCGCGCGCCGAATGCCTGTCATGGCTGTTTTGGCAGATGGGTAGCGCACCCTATCTGGGAGGCGGGTTCGGCCATTTCTACGCCTACGCGCCGACCAAGATCGAATATGCGATCGACCGTTTTGCCATGGAAACCAAACGTCAGCTCGATGTGCTCGACCGTCGCCTTGCGGAAAGCGAATATCTGGGAGGCAGCGAATACACCATTGCCGATATTGCAGTCTGGCCGTGGTATGGCGGACTGGTCAAGGGCCGGCAATACGACGCCGCGGAATTCCTGCAAGTGCAGGAATACAAGAACGTGTTGCGTTGGGCCAACCAGATTGAAGAACGCCCGGCAGTCCGGCGCGGCCGGATGGTCAATCGCACCTCCGGTGAACTTTCGACCCAGTTGCGTGAGCGTCACGATGCCAGCGACTTCGAAATGAAGACCCAGGACAAATTGGCTGCCAAATGACCGCCTGCTAAAACCAGAGTTTGCGCGGCGTTGGCAAACTGTATCTCGATGCCGGCAGCATTGGCTTGCCTGCCGGCGATTCAGGCAGCTTCTTCGTCGAGAGTTCCCGTCGGACAGAAAACCCGAAAGGTGTTCCGTCCCGCAGCTTTTGCAGCATAAAGGGCGGTATCGGCATTCTTCACGACGGACGGGACACAGTCATCGATAAGCGCTATACCCACCGACGCCCCAAGCTTCGGTGACTGACCGAAAAACTCCAAAGGTTTACTCAGAGAACCGACGATCTGCTGCGCAAGGTCTGTAATCGCATCCTCGCCGAATTGGGATCCTAGCAGAATGGCGAATTCGTCGCCGCCAATTCGGGCCACAACCTCGGTCCCATGACATAAAGCAAGGAGGCGATTGGCAACCTCTTTCAGACACTCATCGCCGACGGGGTGCCCCAGACTGTCGTTGATACTTTTGAAACCGTCGAGATCGATCAGCAGCAATGCGCCGCCCGGATTTTCGCCGGCATCGAGTTCGCACAAATCTGCAAGTCTCATCTGGAACTGGCTGCGGTTGGCCAGTCCGGTCAAAAGGTCGAAGTCGGCCAGATATCGCGTGCGGTCCAACAAAATCTTTTGCTCGGTGATGTCCTGTTTCATGCCAAAAATGCGAACAGGTACGCCATTTTCGGATTCGACAGTGGCAGTAATTCGTATCCAGCGGCGATTGCCTTGCACCGTTATGATTTCGGCATCCATCTCGAAGCCGCTGCGATCTTCTATTGCTCTTTTGCGGCGTCGCTGGAGTTCTTTCGCAGTGTTCTCCGCATAGCATTCCACGATCTCGTTTCGATGAAGGTTGGACCCGCGCGGCAGATCAAAGATGTCATAGACCACATCGGTCCAATGCAATGTCTCATCGGGAAGGCTGCACTCCCACACACCAATCCGGGCAGCCACCGAGGCCCGCGCGAAGATTTTGCGACTGTGTTCCAGTGCAGTAGCCTGATCGCGGATTATAGATTCTTTAGCCTGCAGCTCCGCTTTCAAGCGGGCAATGACGGCGGACTCGAGCAGCGGGACATCGGACATATATAACTCTGTTGCCTGGAGCGAGAGCGCATAGTGGCGCGAAAGTTGTTAATACACTTTATCGAGTGGCTTCGTCTCGCAGAAAATCGATGAGAGAATGCTGAAGCTTTGCCCGCCACCGTTAAAGGGTGGTGGGAACTTGCGTCGCCTCAAGTCGTCGGGCTTCGCCGCACGTGCCAGGCAAGTCGTGCAAGCGCGCCGCCAACGCTGATCAGTTCAATTCCGAGCAGCAATCCGACGAGCCATAGCGCCGTGACCGGCAGGCTTGCCCAAAGCACCAGAGAGAGCAGGACACCGACCAGCCCGCTGGCCAGCACCCAGCCCCAATAGGGAAATGGACGGATCGTTAGCGCAAAGACGATCTTTGAGATGCCTTCGATCATGAAGAACACGATCAGGAGGAGCGTGACCGTCAGCAGGCCCTGCGCCGGATCACGCAGGAAGAGGAAGCCAATAAGGAACGCGAGGATGACGGAAACGAGTTGCAGCCAAAAGTGCGGCACATGCCGCGCTCCGAGAAGACTGATGCCCTGCGCAACGCCACTGATGATCAATAGCCAGCCCAACAGGACGATGACGGCTACCGACGAGACAATGGGATAAATGATAGCAAGTGCTCCTGCTGCGACGAGCAGTACACCTTGAATGAGGTACCACAAGGAGTACCGCTTCACCGTTTCCCGCATGGCCGCACGGAAAACCTCTGCAGCCGCATCCAATGACATCGCCATGATCTGCTCCACTTTCCCCAGTGCCACACCTACTGCCGGAAACAGCCGTATCCGGCGATCCTGAATTGTGCATCCATGATGAACAAGTACGTAACTGTAACACGCCTGACAGCTGATGATTATCAACGTTATTTGCCATGATGCTACGGCTGGCAAGATGAAGTACGACCTCTCCTCCATAAGAGGTAGCACCTCTCCCCGGATCTACGCCTTTCGACGATGTAACTACGCCAATTTCAGCAGCCAACAAGCACGAAGTCCGACGCCTTCTACGTTGCGGGGTGAGGTAAGATGAACCGTCAGCAATCTTGAATGAAATAGATCGAGAGGGATGGGAATATGGCAACAAATTCAGAGCGGCACGTACCACCCAGCCGGGCGAGACGTCACTTCCTCGGCCTGACTTTCGCCATCGGCGCCAGAGTCGCAGCCGCGAGCGCCGCGGCGATGATTATTCCTTCGCTGCCCGCTCAAGCCAAGGGCAAATGGTGGGGAAAACCTGGCGGCGGTAATGGCAATTCCAAGGGCGGCGGCGGTGGTAATAATTGTTTCCTGCGGGGCACCTCGATCATGACCCCGACAGGCGAGACGCCCATCGAGGAGCTCGGAATCGGTGATCTTGTTGAAACCGTGCGCGGAGAAACCCTGGCAATCAAATGGATCGGTCGCCGCCTTTACAAGACGAGCGGCTCATCCTGGCCTGAAAACGTGATGCCAATTCGTGTCTCACGCCAGGCTCTCGACCAGCGGACGCCGCACAAGGATCTCTATCTGTCTCCCGACCACGCTCTGTTCATCGATGGCGTCCTCATCCGTGTGAAGGAGCTTGTTAACGGGATTTCGATCGTGCCCGCCCTTCCCGCAGGGCAGGAAAACATCGAGTATTTCCAGATCGTGCTCGACACCCATGAAGTGATCCTGGCCGACGGTGCTCCAGCCGAGACATTCCTTTTCAGGGCAAACAATCACGAGAATTTCACGAACTTCGCTGAGTATGATCGTCTCTATCCAGCAGACGGTCGGCGTCCTGCCATGACGCCTTTTGCGCCAGTCGTAGGCTATGAAGGCGGCCGACAGCATCTGAAGGCTCTTCTTCTCCTCGGGGCGTCTCCCTTTGTTCACTGGCGTGACCCTGTCCGTGACGTTTACGAGAGAATTGCGGTACGCGCCGGGCAACTGGTCACCTGATCCGGCAGGGAGGACGACAAAGCCTCCGCATGCAAACGGCAATCAAGTTTGCGCGTCTATCCTTACGCGCAAACTGACCCTTCATCTCCTCTGTTCGCAAAATTTTCGTTTGATGGTATTTGCAAACGAATTCTGCCTTATGGTTTCACCAGGTTGGATGCGATGACAGGATTGCCGTGAGCAGGTTGATATCGGAGCTGTATGAGGGAAACACCAACAGGGCGCACCTATTCCGGTATGCGTTGCTGGCTTTCGATATCGCCACTGTCCTTTTCGTGATCGGTACATCCTTTCTTCCACGGACCCAGGTCGTCGAATGGGCAGATACGGGTATCGGTCTGATCATTTTGCTTGATCTGGTAGCCCGCTTTTCGACCGGCGAGATGACGATGCGGTCAATCTTCCGACCCTCTACGCTTGCGGATTTTGCCGCCGTTTTCTCTTTTCTTGCCCCTCTTTCCGGCGAGGGTTTCGGATTTCTACGTATCCTTCGCACCCTTCGGTTACTTCACACCTATCAGGTTCTCGCGCGACTGCGTGCTGACTTCCCGTTTGTGCGCCAACACGAGGATGCCTTGATCGCCGTCCTCAATCTTTTGGTGTTCCTGTTCATCATGACAGGCGTGGTTTACGAGACGCAGCACCGGACCAATGCCGAGATCGCCAACTATGCCGACGCGCTGTATTTTACCGTCACCGCCCTCACCACAACCGGTTTTGGCGACATCACGCTTGAGGGGACGAGCGGCCGATTGATCTCCGTGTCAATCATGATTTTTGGCGTAACGCTCTTCCTGCGCCTTGCTCAAGTGCTGTTTCGGCCAAATAAAGTTCGCTATCTATGTTCGACTTGTGGACTCAACCGGCATGATCCCGATGCTGTGCATTGCAAAGCCTGCGGAGCTATCGTCAATATCGAGAACGAGGGCGAAGGTTGAGAGTCCGTTTAGAAACTGGGACATACAAAGGAGGGATAAGCTGTGTTCTATGCCATCTTGGCCTATCACGAGGAGGAAGTGGTCGAATCATGGACCAAAGAGGAAGACGCGGCGCTGATGGCCGAACTGCTCGAGGTCAATGAACGCCTCGTGAGCGAAAAACGTTTGGGCCCGGCTGCACGGCTTGGTCCGACGGGGCGCGCCGTGACCTTGCGGGGCAAGGATGCCGGCATGATCATCGATGGCCCCTTTGCCGAGACCAAAGAGCAGTTGCTCGGCTTCTACGTTGTGGAATGCCCGACGCTTAAGGATGCTGTCGCAGCCGCACGCGACCTGCGCCGTGCCAATCCCACTGCCGTTTATGAAATCCGGCCAATCCTCCTCTATCGCCCGGGTGCGCCGCTGCTGCCTGAACAGGAGAGTTGAGTTAAAGCTCGAAGGCCGCCTGCCCCTCATCGCTCGCGGTGACAACGCTGGCGGCAAGAGCGCGGGTGATTCTCGATTTCTTTTCGAGAGCAGCGTGGTCCAGCCGCTCGACAATGCGATTGGCCGTGGAGAGCGAACGCTCGATATGGCTGACGAGAAAGTTGATGACGTTGGGATCAACAGCAATCTGCCGATCAGCGAAGAGCTTGTAGAGAACGCCCGAGAGCAGCGTGTCGTCCGGCTCGCCGATTTCTACGGTCGTCGCCGCTTTCAGGCGCGAAGCGAGATCCGGCAAGGTCACAGGCCAGTTGGCTGGCCATTTACGCGACGTCATCAGCAGACTGGAGCCGCTCTGGCGCACGCTATTGATCAGGTGGAAAAGGCCGGATTCGTCGATCGGACCTGAGCCGATGTCGTCAATCAGGAACGGGCCCTTCTCGCCCGATGCGGTACCGATGCTCTGCGCATCGAGAACGATGGCATCAGATTCTGCTTTCCAGACCGCGGCAAGATGGGTTTTGCCCGAGCCTGTTGGACCGGCCAACACAACGATGGGCGATATCCAGCCCGGCCAGCGATCGACGATATCCACCGCAGCCATGTTGGATGCAGACACGATCAGATCGTCACGGGAATAGCCCGGTTCGTGGCCGAGATCGAGCGGCAGCTGGCGCGGTGTACTTGCATCGGTCATGGGGCGATGAAATACAGCCCGCAACGCTGCACTGTCATCTGATTTCTTTGGTCTTCTCGTTTTTGCGATGTTCGCCTGTGTAGAGCGGGGATTGCTGATAGCGATGGATGACGAAGCGCACGAGAACGCCGACGGCGGCAGCTGTTGGCACGGCGATGAGCATGCCGGTGAAACCAAGCAGCGAGCCAAACGCGAACAGCGCGAACATCAGCCAGACGGGATGAAGGCCCACGGACGAGCCGACGAGTTTCGGCTGAAGGATATTGCCCTCGATGAACTGTCCTATGCCAAATGCAATGGCGACATACAGAACATTGATATAATCGGGCCAGAACTGCACGAGCGCTACGCCAAGCGCCAACAGCAGGCCAACCAGCGAGCCGACATAAGGAATGAAGCTGATCAGACCGGCAAACAGACCGATCAGCAGACCGAAGTTCAGCCCGGTAACCGTGAGGCCGACCGCATATATGATACCGAGAAGGAGACACACCGTGCCCTGCCCGCGAACGAAACCAGCGATGGCTTTGTTCATGTCGCGCGCTATGACGCGAACGGTATGGACATGCTCGCGTGGAACAAGCTTGTCGATCTCGGTAACCATGCGGTCCCAGTCGAGCAGCATATAAAATGCCACAACAGGCGTGACGACGAATAGTGCCACGACATCGATCAAGGTTTTACCCGAACTCCAGATCGACTGCAGCAGGGTGGTAAGGAAGCCTGCGCCCTGCTGGAGAAGCGAATCCAGACTGCTGCGGATGACCGAAGCATCGACACCTATGAAATCCTTCAACCATTGAGAGTCGCGATTGGCGATGAGTTCCTGCAGTCGCGATACATAACTCGGCAAACGCACGATAAAATCGCTCATCTGCGAGGCGAGTACAGGCACGAGGATGATGAGCAACAGCGCAAAGGTGACGACAAACAGGACGAGGATGACGATAGTGGCCAGCAGACGGGACAGGCCGAGGCGCTGGAGATGGTCGGCGACAGGATCAAGAAAATAAGCGAGCACAAGTCCCGCGACAAAAGGCAGGAGAATCGATGAGAAGATGTAGAGGAAAAACGCCAGGAAAAGCATCGCGCCTGTCCAGAACACGGCCTGGCGGCGTACGCTTGCGCCAAGTGTGTTTACCTGGACATCCACATGAATGTCCTTGTCCTGAATTTCGACCGGGACAGGATCCGTTTTAGTCTTGCTTATGCTTTTGCTCATATCCCGCCATGTGTTTCATCCACGTCATGAGATAGGCAGCCGCGGAAGCTGCGGTCAAGAGGGCAACTATCCATACTAGTACCATGCGACTGCCGGTCAGTGAAAAATCAAATGCCATATCGGCCAGTGTGACCGTGACAAGAACAATTTGAAACGCCGTATTCGCCTTCGACACGTACAACGGATGCATTTCCAACGGTTTGGCGATGATCGCACCGAGGAGCACCGCGCCGATAATGAAGATATCGCGCGAAACGACGATGACGACCAGCCAGACTGGCAATTCCTTCACAAAACCAAGCACCACGAACAGCGAAACCAGAAGCAGTTTGTCGGCGATGGGATCGAGATAGGCACCGAGCTCTGACCCTTGATTGTAACGCCGGGCAATGAAACCATCGATGCCGTCGGAGATGCCGGCGATAACGAAGCCTATCAGTGCGGCTCCGACATATCCGGACAGCAAGGCCATCACGATGAACGGCACGAGAATGAAACGGAAGATCGTGATGTAGTTGGGAATTGTCACTGGATCCGGATTCCTCAAGGCATGCATACAAATCCTAAATGGCGTGGGTAAATGCTTTCCTCAACCCCAAACGGCGGCCAAACTGTCCATAAACGGGGTTTTCTTGACGGGAGGGTTACTCAGACCTTGCAGCAACGCCAGAGTCGTGCCATTTCGCGGGCAATAATCCGGAGCAGATCATGAATACCAAGAACGATCCCGCCAAAGGTGGCAAGAATGGCCTTACCTACGCGCAGGCAGGCGTGGATATCGATGCCGGCAATCTGCTTGTCGAAAAGATAAAGCCGATCGTGCGTTCGACGCGCCGGCCCGGCGCAGATGGCGAAATCGGCGGTTTTGGCGGACTTTTCGACCTGAAGGCCGCAGGTTTTACCGATCCCGTGCTGGTTGCGGCCAATGACGGTGTCGGCACCAAGCTGAAGATCGCCATCGATGCGGGCGTACATGACACCGTCGGCATCGACCTCGTCGCCATGTGCGTCAACGATCTCGTCGTGCAAGGCGCCGAGCCTCTGTTCTTCCTCGATTACTTCGCCACAGGCAAGCTCGATCCGGATCAGGGCGCGGCTATCGTCAGCGGGATTGCCGAAGGCTGCTTGCAGGCCGGTTGTGCGCTGATCGGCGGTGAGACGGCGGAAATGCCGGGCATGTACCGCGATGGCGATTATGACCTTGCCGGGTTTGCCGTGGGCGCAGCCGAGCGCAATCAGTTGCTGCCGTCCGGTGACATTGCCGAGGGCGATGTCATTCTCGGCCTCGCCTCTTCCGGTGTTCACTCCAACGGATTTTCGCTGGTACGGCGCATCGTAGAACTTTCGGGCCTTGGCTGGGATGCCGATGCGCCATTCAAGACCGGCACGACGCTGGGCGAGGCGCTGCTGACGCCGACGCGAATCTATGTGAAGCCGTTGCTCGCCGCCATCCGCGAAACCAACGCGATCAAAGCACTGGCGCATATTACCGGCGGCGGGTTCCCGGACAATATTCCCCGCGTTCTGCCCAAGAACCTGACGGCGAGCATCGACCTGTCGGCCATCAAGGTTCCGCCCGTGTTTTCGTGGCTGGCAAAGACCGGCGGCGTCGAGCGTGATGAAATGCTGCGGACGTTCAATTGCGGTATCGGCATGATTGCCGTTGTTGCGCCCGACAATGTCGATGCGGTGCTTGCGGCTCTGAACGCACAGGGCGAACAGCCTGTGCGGCTCGGCACGATGGTTGCACGCACCAATGCCGGGGTCGTCTATCAAGGCACGCTGGCGCTGTGAGCACACCAAAGAAACGTGTCGCCATCCTGATATCCGGGCGCGGCTCCAATATGAGCGCGCTCATTGAAGCGGCAAAGAACGCGGACTATCCGGCTGAAATCGTTGCGGTTATTGCCAACAAGCCGGATGCCGGCGGGCTGGAAACAGCACGGGCGCAGGGCATTCCGGCATTTGCCATTCCCCATCGCGACTTTGCTTCGAAGCGCGAGCATGAAAAAGCTGTTTCCGACGCCCTGCAGGCTGTGAAGGCTGATATCGTCTGCCTTGCGGGTTACATGAGAATTATCTCGCCGGAATTCGTAAGTGAATGGGAAGGAAAGATGCTCAATATCCATCCTTCCCTGCTCCCGCTGTTCAAAGGCCTCCACACGCATGAGCAGGTGCTCGAAGCTGGCATGCGTGTGCATGGCTGCACCGTGCATTTCGTCACTGCGGGCACGGACGAAGGCCCGATCATTGCGCAGACCTCCGTGCCTGTGAAGACAGGCGATACGCCCGATAGGCTCGCTGAACGGGTGCTCTCAGTGGAGCACGAAACCTATGTGCGTGCGCTCGCGCTGGTTGCAAGCGGCAAAGCTGTGATGAAGGACGGGCGAACGGTTTTTACCGACTAATCCGTTTATGCGGCATCTTCATCTTTGGTCTGCGCACGCACCAAAGAAAGTTTAAGGCCAAGGGCGTCGGCAACCTTTGTGATCGTCGCCAATCCCGGATTACCCTCCCCACTCAAAGCTTTGTAGAGCGCCTGACGGGTGAGGCCGGTCTTCTGAGCAAGCTCAGTAATTCCCCGCGCACGGGCAATTGTCCCCAGGGCGCGGGCAATTTCTGACGGCGTGCCGTCTTCGCACGTTGCCAGCAAATACTCCTCAATGATTTCTTCGGAATCGAGATGTTGGGCAGTATCGTAGGGACTTAACTTTATCACAATTTTGATCTCCTTAAATCCATTGCCATCATTTTTGCCCTTCTGACATCTCGGTCCTGAGTGCTTTTGTCGCCGCCGCACAGCAATATGATCAAGATGCTACCAAGTTCCACAAAATAGATGCGATAGCCCGGCCCATAATCGATGCGAAGCTCGCTTACACCTTCCCCCACCCATTTGACGTCACCCAGATTACCGGCAATTGCGCGGTCGAGTCGCTTCATTACTATGGCCTTGGCTCGAAGGTCACGCAGTCCGTCGATCCAGTTGAGAAAGCTATCTGTTTTCTGAATAATCCGCATTTGAGATGTAAACCATAGTTGTCAAAATTGCTAGATGCTAAAAATCGAAAAAGTAAAAAGTAATAAATTCTGGGAAAAATAATTAGCGCGGCCCAGCCACTCTCACCCAGACCTTGTTGTCGTGGAAGGCGGCGCCGCCATTGGGTGCTGGAGCATCGGCGCCAGTCAGGACATTGATCCCCTCGCCTCGCTCGAAAGCCGAATTGGCGAAGATGCCTTCGGAGATTACCACGCCGGGCTTGGTCACGGCCTGAATGCGCGCATGCACAACGACTTCACCGCGATCATTGCCTATCTCCACGCGCGCGCCATCCTCGATACCGAGTTCGGCCGCATCTTCCGGATGGATCAGCAGTTCCGGTCGCCTTTCCTTGACCACCGACGTCGGCGTTTCCGAGAAAGTCGAGTTCAGGAAATTATGCGCAGGCGACGTCGCCAGGCGGAAGGGGTGCTTCTCATCGGCGATTTCGATTGCCTGCCAGTAGTCCGGCCATTGCGGCAATGTTTCGAACGGGCCCTGCAGGCCCATCGATTGCGGCGGCCGGTTGGGTGACGGGCCGTTGGTCCAATCCGGCTTGAAACGGAACTTGCCATCCGGCCAGCTGAAACCTTTTTCATAATGCGCCGTTTCGAAATCCGGCTGGATGTCGAGCCAGCGGGTTTCCTTGAGCACGTCGAACCCGGGCAGATTGCTAGCTGCCATCATGTTGTCGATGAGTGTTTTCGCGTCGAGATCGAAGCCGGGGAAATCACCCACACCGAGGCGTTTTGCCAGTTCGTTAATGACAAAGAGATTGGGGCGGGTTTCGCCGGGACCATCGATCAACTTCGGACCGAGCACGATATGCTGCTGGCCGCCGCCCCGATAGATGTCGTCATGCTCCATGAACATGGTAGCCGGAAGAACGACGTCGGCGAGTTTGGCGGTGTCGGTCATGAACTGCTCATGCACGGCCATGAACAGATCATCGCGCAGCATACCCTGTTTCACCAGACGCTGCTCCGGCGCGACATTAGCGGGGTTGGTGTTTTGTACCAGCATCGCCATGACCGGCGGGCCGCCATAAAGCGCGGCCGGATCGCCCGTAAGCGCCGGACCGATCTTGCACTGGTCGATGTGCCGGATGGATGGGTCGACAAATGCACGGCCTTCGATCTCCCGCTTGTCCATGCGGAAAATGCCTGAATTCGAATGGAAGCCGCCGCCGCCCTCGTATTTCCAGGCGCCGGTCACAGCCGGAATTGACAGTGCCGCATGCATGTTGACCGCGCCGTTGCGCTGGCGGGCAAAGCCATAGCCGAGACGGAAGAATGTCCGCTTGGTTGTGCCGACGAGCCGGGCGAACTCTTCGATCGCGGCGGTGGTCAGGCCGGTGATCGCAGCGGCCCATTCCGGGGTACGCTCCTGCAAATGTTGTTCGAGGCCCTTCGGATCGTCGGTATAGGCGTTGAGATAGTCCCAATCGGCAAGTCCATCGCGAAACAGAATATGCATGACGGCGCACGCGAAAGCGCCATCGGTGCCGGGTTTGAGGACAAGCCCCAGATCCGCCTGCCGTACAGTGGCGGTCTCATAGATGTCGATAGCAACGATCTTGGCGCCGCGATCCTTGCGGGCGCGGACAGCATGGGTCATGACATTGACCTGCGTCGCCGCAGCATTGGTGCCCCAGATCACGACACAATCGGACTTTGCCATTTCCCGCGGATCGACACCGCCGAGCTTGCCGGTGCCGGCGAAGAAGCCGGTCCAGGCCAGGTTGGTGCAGATGCTATCGAACTGGTTTGAATATTTCTTCGCATGACGCAGGCGATGGATCGAATCGCGCTGCACAAGACCCATGGTGCCGGCGTAGTAATATGGCCAGACGCTCTCGGAACCATGCTCCGCTTCGGCCTTTAGAAACCGTTCAGCGATCAGATCGAGCGCCGCGTCCCAGCTCGCCTCTTTCCATACGCCCTCGCCCTTCGCACCCCCACGAATGACAGGCTTCAGCAGCCGTTCAGGATGATGAATGCGCTCGGCATAGCGGGCAACCTTGGCACAGATGACGCCAGCCGTGTAGCTGTTCTCTTTCGCACCGCGCACGCGGCCGATATGGCCCGTATCGAGCACCTCGATGTCAAGGGCGCAGGTTGAAGGGCAATCATGGGGACAGGCCGAATGGCCCGTGCGGAGCAGGACAGGTTTGTTCATGCGATATCCTTAGCGCAAATTCCGGCAGTCACAATGCTGCTTTTTGTCTTGGTGACAAGCTTGACGCCCGCACGATGTGCTGATAGTTAAGCAATTACTTTAGTATCATATCCGGAGGAATGAAATGTCGCTGAAGCTGTATTATCACCCGCTATCGTCCTATTGCATGAAGGTTCTCACGGCGCTGTACGAGAAGGACCTGCCCTTCGAGGCGCAACTGGTCAATTTCGGCGATCCGGAAGAAAACGCACGCTTCACCGAGATGTGGCCAATCAGGAAGTTTCCGGTGCTGCGAGATGGTGCTCGCGACAGGCTCATTACGGAGTCCACACCGATCATAGAGTATCTGGAATTGCATTATCCGGGAAAGGCACAACTTCTGCCGACCAACCCCGAGATGGCACATGAAGCGCGCTGGTTTGACAGGTTCTTCGATCTGCACGTGCACACGCATATGCAGAAAATCGTCGGGGACAAGCTGCGGCCGGAAGGCAAAAAAGATGGCTTCGGGGTGGAGGAAGCGGTCACAAAGCTGCGGACAGCTTATAGCGTACTGGAAAGTAGGCTGAAGGACCGCATCTGGGCCGCTGGGGATCAATACACCTTGGCCGATTGCTCCGCCTCACCGGCACTTTTCTATGCCAATCTCGATGTCCCGCTCGGAACTGAACATCCGAGCGTATCGCGTTATTTGGAAAGGCTGATGAATCGGCCATCCTTCGCAAGAGCAATCGAGGAAGCAAAACCTTATTTCCACATGGTGCCGAAGTGATTTAGTTCAGCAGGTGCTGCACTCTTTCGATTGCCCAATGATAGAAACTTCCGGGTTCGGCGGGCAGAACTGTCGGCTTTTTCTTGTGAATATGGAACCCGATGAAGTCTTTGTGACGTGTCGGTTCAAGGCCATATCTCGGGTCGAATATGCGAAGTGCATCTCGGCCCGTCCAATAGTAGAAACTCTGCTTCGGTGCAGCATCTGTGAAAAAACCGTGCCGGCGCGCCAGGCGCGAGATGCCATCATTGCCAAAGACAGTATGGCCGATCATCGCCGTCGTGACTTCCTTGCCATTCCAGCGGGCCAGGGCTGGCTTGATGACCCGGCGGTGAAAGCCGAGCCAATCGGGGAGAACTTCGGTTCCCTGGATATAGGCGACAAAATCGCCGATGATAGGATTGTCCGTTGGCAGATACAGTGCGGAAACACCAATCCGCGTCAGGGTATCATGCGCGAGATATGGCCGGCCCGCCGATGGTAGAAACGGTTTAAGCAGGTAAACATCCGTATCGAGCCAAGCTCCCTGGTCATACTTCATCAACATAACCCGGAACAGATCGCTAAACTGGAGAATCGAAACACCGGGTGTCATAGCCGGAAAATTACGGTTGATTCGCGCGAAGGTGGCACGAGGAAGGATTTGCTCGGCATCGTGAACTTCGATGCCAGCCGGAATGTTCTCAATCCCGCTGTATGAAAAAAGTTTTACGCGATGCCCTGCCAAGAGCATTGATGCGAGACATATTCGGTCAACGAAACGAAGAGATGGACCGAACCAGAAGGTGCAAATATCCAAGATTTATCCAAAAATGAATAGGCCCGAGCAAAAACGCGTAACCGCAAATAGGGCACACATCCAACGTTTGCCAGTAGATTACAAAAATTTAAGCCAGACGCATGATGGCGGCACCCATTGCGATCAAAGCGACAGCCGCAAGGCGCTTCGGCCCGACGCTTTCCTTGAGGATGAACGCCGAAATAGCCACCGCAAACAGGATCGCTGTTTCCCGCAACGCAGCAACCGCGGCGACTGGCGCCATGGTCATGGCCCAGAGCGCAAGGCCATAAGAGCCAAGCGTACCTACGCCGCCGATCGTCGCGAGACGCGTTCGCTTGAGGAAATGCGGCCACAATTCACCCGGACGCATGATCGTCGTCCAAACGAACAGCGGCACTGCATTCAGGACAAACACCCACATCGTATAGGAAGCCGGAGCGCCCGAGTGACGAACTCCGACGCCGTCGATCAACGTATAGGACGCGATCACCACCGCGTTGATGAGCGCAAGGATCGTGGTGGCGCGATTGGAGCCGGCCCGCCGCCGCGACTCCAGCGCCAGTGCAAGGACGCCGCCGCAGATCAGCGCGATTCCGGCCCATTTCTCCAAGGAAAGTACCTCGCCGATCAGCGGGCCGCTGGCGATGGCGACGATCAACGGCGCGGTGCCGCGCATGATCGGATAGGCCTGGCTCATGTCCCCGCTGCGATAGGCCGCCGCTACCAATACAAGATAGATGACCTGCGCGACACCGGATGCGGCCAAAAAAGGCCAGCTTTCGCGAGCGGGTGGTGTTAAAAATGGCAGGCAGATGGCCGCGATGATGCCGGCAGAGGTGACAACAACAACAGTGTTCAGGAACTTGTTGCCTTCGGATTTGACAACGGCATTCCAGCTTGCATGCATGAGTGCTGCAAACAGAACGATGAGGACGACGGTTCCGGACATTGCTCACCCGCAGCACGCCAGCGATACGTGTGTGCCTGATGCGCTGTATGACAGATTTGTGTCGTATGGCAAATTCGATAAGCTGGACTTCAACATCAAAGAAAATGATGAAGTACCAAGCCCGCTTGCGACCAGGCTCGCGGCATGAGAGAAGCCCAGCATGAACTACCGACACGCCTATCATGCCGGCAATTTCGCCGATGTGGTCAAACACATCATCCTGACGCGAATTGTGCTCTATCTCCAACGCAAGGAACAAGCCTTTCGCGTTATCGATACTCATGCGGGCATAGGCCGCTACGATCTCGCGGGTGTCGAAGCTGGCAAGACCGGCGAGTGGCAGAACGGTGTCGGACGGCTGCTCGACGCCAAGATCGATGCCAAGGTTGCGGAACTGATCCAGCCCTATCTCGATATCGTCCGTGCCGAAAATGCGGATGGCGAGATGCGGCACTATCCGGGATCGCCGTTGATCGTGCGGCATCTCTTACGCCGGCAGGACCGGCTTTCCGCGCTGGAATTGCATCCGGAAGATGCAGAGCTGTTGGCCGACATATTCGAGGGCGACATTCAGGTCCGCGTAACGAAGCTCGACGGCTGGCTTGCGCTCGGCGCGCACGTGCCGCCGAAGGAAAAACGCGGGCTTGTCCTGGTCGATCCGCCGTTCGAGGTGGCGGGTGAATTCGACCGTCTCGTCGATGGGCTGGTGCGGGCACACAAGCGTTTTTCCGGCGGAACCTTCGCTTTGTGGTACCCGGTCAAGGACCGGCAGGAAGTCCGGCGGTTTGTAGCCGCGCTGCAAGATACGGGCATCCCCAAGATATTGCGGACCGAACTTATGATTCGCGCGAGCTCGCCGGAACCGCGGCTGGATGGCACTGGCATGATCATCGTCAACCCGCCCTATACGCTCGATGACGAACTGCGCATCCTGCTGCCAGCGTTGTCGAAAATCCTCAGTGAAGAACAGAATGCGGGTTTCACGCTCGAATGGATACGCGGCGAGCAAGTTGACGCTTGACCGAAGGCAACGGCTGGTTGAGATTGCGACCAACGAGATTTCACGGAGAGTGATCCTATGACGCGCGTATCATCGTTTCTTGCTGCAAGCTTCGCCGTTGGCGTCGCGCTGGCATCGGCTGCCGCTCCGGCGCGGGCCGCAGACTATGTGGAAAGCGGGCCCGGTTACGACGATACGTGCGGACAGGCACGCGTTCTCAATCGCATCATCAACAAGTTTTCCTATCAGGTTCGTCACGTGCCCAATCTGCCGCAGGTTGCGATCCAGGACTTCAGCGATGTACGCTTGACGCACTTTGAGCCTAGCCGCGATCCGGAAATGGATGCCGTGGCCCGCCATTATTGCCGCGCGACAGCACATCTCTCGGACGGAGTTCAACGTCCGGTCTGGTATCTGGTCGAAGAAGGCCAAGGTTTCGTCGGTATCGGCAATAATGTCGAATTCTGCGTATCCGGCTTTGATCGCTGGCACGTCTACAACGGCAATTGCCGCACCCTTTACTAGTCAAAGCTAAAGCATGCCGATCGGCAAGCTGGCTCGCTATGCACTGTTTGCGGCTCTGATCGGCATTTCAATACTTTCCTATCTGCGCGAAGAGAATGCGCCGGTAACGAACGTTCCGATCGCACCTTCTTCTGATACGCCGATGGAACGGCAAGCCGGCAAGCCCTCGTCACTACCGTCCGGTACAGGTTTCGACTTCTATGTGCTCGCGCTTTCCTGGTCACCCAGCTATTGCGCGGCGGAAGGCCCGAACGCCAATCAGCAACAATGTTCGTCAGGGCGGCCTTACGGATTTGTCGTGCATGGGCTCTGGCCGCAATATGAACGGGGCTATCCGCAGGATTGCGATACGTCGCAGCCGCGCAACGTTCCCTTCGCCCAGGCAAAGCAATTGTCCGATATCATGCCATCGCCGGGTCTTGTTACCTATGAGTGGCGTAAACATGGCTCCTGCACTGGCCTGACACAGCGGGACTATTTTTCCGTGATGCGCCAAGCGGTAAAGCGTGTTGCTATTCCAGCCGCTTACCGCCAGCCAACATCACGTGCACCGATCAATCCGCTGGTACTGGAACAGGCCTTTGTTTCCGCCAATCCCGGACTTGCCAAAGACGGTATCGCGGTTACCTGCGACAGCGACTATCTCCGGGAAGTGCGCGTTTGCCTGACAAAGGATCTGAACTTCCGCCCCTGCCCTGAAGTCGAGCGTTCCTCTTGCAGGCGGCGCTCGGTGGATATGCCTGCAGCGCAGTAGTGAGGCGAAAATGCCGCTCTTTGCGAAAACCAATGGCAGGTTTACGGTTCCGGCACCGAATCGTGATCAATGGGAGTCCACAGTGCCAAAAATTCTCTATTCCCCCGCCTCACCCTACAGTACCAAAGTCCGCATGGCGGCGCTTTATGCGGGGGTTCCTGTCGAGAGTGTGCTGGTGGACAGCAACGCCGAACCTGTGGAACTGATCAGCGCCAATCCGCTCGGCAAGATTCCAACGCTTATCCTGGATGACGGCAAGGCAATCTTCGACAGCCGCGTCATCACGCAATATCTGAACCGCATGTCCGGCAACAAGATTTTCCCGCGCAATGCCGAAAAACGGCTTGAGGCCGAACAACTGGAATCGGTTGCAGACGGACTTTGCGACGTGCTGCTCGCGCATGTCTATGAGCGCCGCTTCCGTCCGGAGGAAAAGATCCATCAGCCATGGCTCGACCGCCAATGGGGCAAGGCAATACGCGTGCTTGATCACCTCAACGCCGCACCGCCGCGTCTCGGCAAGAAAATTCATGGCGGACATATCGCGCTTGCGGCCGCCCTCGCCTATGCGAGCCTGCGTTTTGAAGGCAAATGGGAAAAGGGCCGTTCAAAGCTCAAGCGCTGGCAGAAGCGCTTCGAGGAATTGCATCCTGACTTGGCGGCGCTGCTGCCAAAATAAACGCAAAAAAAGAGCCGGGCAGTTTCCTGCCCGGCTCTTTTCAAATCAGTCGTCGTTTAGAACTTGTAACCGACACCGACACGAATCTCGTTCGTTGTCAGCTTGCTGGAAACGTCGTCCAGACCGCCGAGGTCGAAGTCCTTCTTGCCGTAATCGCTATAGCGGTATTCGACGCGGCCTACGATGTTCTGCGTGAACTTGGCTTCGGCACCGGCACCAACTGTCCAGCCGACGCGGGTGTTTGAATCACTACCCGTGTCTGACGACAGTTTGCTGTTCGCCACGGCGAGACCGCCGGTGCCGTACAACAGAACCGGATCCAGTGCGATACCGGCGCGAGCACGAACCGAGCCTTCTACGCCCTGCTTCGCTTTGATGCCGCCACGGGTCTCGTCGCCACCGGAGTAGCCGAGATCTGCTTCACCACCATAGACGAACTGGCCGTTCTGGAAGTTGTAACCACCGTAAGCGCCGCCCTGGAAGCCGTCGGCGTTGATGTTGCCAGAATCGTCGGTCTTGTGCTTGTTCCAGCCGTAACCGCCATAGGCGCCGAGGTAAGCGCCGGACCAATCGGCAGCAGCCGGTGCTTCGATAGGAGCCGGTGCAGGTGGCTGTTCCTGGATGGCGTCGGCGGCGAATACTGGAGCGGAGAGCGTGAACACTGCCACGGTAGCGAGGATCGTTGTTTTAAGAGTGCGCATGGGCAATCTCCTTTTTTAAACTCTTTTACACGGAGCGGGCACTGGTTGGGGGGAAGAACCAAGAATTGCATCCGCTTGACAGGGCAGACATTCGCTTTGCATTGTGGCGGCACTTGCGCCGCACTGTGAAAAGAAACTGTCGAGAAAATGGCGGAAATGCGATGTGTTTTTTATGCAACATCGCGAATTCTTCAATGATTTCAATAGTTAGAAAGTAAGCCAATAAAATAGAAACTAATCGATACTAGAGGAAAATTTGGCCGGCAGTCTCTCGATATTGCAGCGCAATATAGTAAACTTAATCAGCGCTTAAAATTTGCGTTCGTCTTAAACTCCAGGAGGATTTTGTGACGCTATTCGAACTGCGCCCGACCTGGTGCAGATGAACTTCGATGATCGATTGCATCTGTTCACTACTGACGCTGTTGCGGCCTTTCACTCTCGCGCTTTCATGCTGCGATCCCTATATTCGTGACTGAATCGCCGCATGAAGGAGCCCACCACTTGAAGACTGATCAGCCCGTTGTTCTTGTAACCGGTGGCGCAAAGCGGATCGGCAAGGCGATTGTCCAGGATCTGGCTGCACATGGCTTTGCCGTGGCGATCCACTGCAATCATTCCCACGACGAGGGCGAAGAGCTTTTGACGGACATCTATGCGGCGGGTGGCACCGCTTGCGTGGTGCAGGCCGATCTCGCCGACTGCAATGCAGTGCGCCGCCTTGTTCGCGACGCACAGGATCAACTCGGGCCTGTGCAACTGCTCGTCAACAATGCTTCGATTTTTCAGGAAGACGGCATCGGTAATCTGTCCGATGACACAATCTGGGACCGGCATTTCGCCGTCCACGTCAAGGCACCCGTCCTGCTTGCGGATGCGATGGCTGGGGCGCTGCCAGCAGGCAAGGATGGTCTGGTTGTCAATATGATCGACCAGCGTGTCTGGAAGCTTACGCCGAAATTCATATCCTATACCCTGTCCAAATCAGCGCTGTGGACTGCCACGCAGACGCTTGCCCAGGCTCTCGCACCACGGATCCGCGTCAACGGTATCGCACCTGGGCCAACCATGCCGAGTGACAGGCAAAGCCAGGCCGACTTCGATCGGCAGGTGAGCACGCTCCTTTTGAAACATGGGCCCGATCTGTCAGAATTCGGCCGTACGATCCGCTATCTATGGGAAACACCATCTATTACGGGGCAAATGATCGCTCTCGACGGCGGGCAGCATCTCGCATGGCAGACGCCGGATGTCTCAGGAATAGCAGAATGAACGATCCGGCAAATCAGTCCAGCCCGAAACAGCTTCTTTCCGACGATGTGAAAGATGTGAAAGAAGACGATATCGATTTGCCCGTCGATGAGGATCTGGACGAACCAATCGAGGAAAGCAGCGAACCTGTGCGGGACGTAGCGGCACTGATCAGTGCAATCGAATGGGATTCGACGATTGTCAGCGACGGAACCAGCGGCGCCGACGTGATCGCTGCGCTGGTCAAGCGCTTGCCAAACAAGCCGGGCGTCTATCGCATGTTCAACGAAGCTGGCGACGTGCTCTATGTCGGTAAAGCGCACAGCCTGAAGAAGCGCGTTTCCAACTATGCCCGCGGTCAGGGCCATAATAACCGCATCGCGCGGATGATCCGCGAAACCATGAAGATGGAGTTCGTCGTCACCCGCACGGAGACGGAAGCACTGCTTCTGGAAGCCAATCTGATCAAACGCTTGCGGCCGCGGTTTAATGTGCTGATGCGGGACGACAAGTCGTTTCCTTATATCCTTCTCACGGCACCCAAGCAGACTGACCGGCGGCTTGCGCCTGGTATTTTCAAGCATCGCGGCGCGCGCTCGAGCAAAGGCGACTATTTCGGACCCTTCGCATCAGCGGGCGCGGTCGGCCGCACGATCAATGCTCTGCAGCGTGCATTCCTTCTGCGCACCTGCACGGATTCCTTCTACGAAAACCGCACGCGCCCCTGCCTGCTCTACCAGATCAAGCGATGCTCCGGTCCTTGCACCGGAGAGATCAGCGAAGCTGACTATGATGAACTGGTTAGCGAAACCAAAGCGTTTCTTTCAGGCAAAAGCCAGGCGGTGAAGACGCATTTGTCGGATGCGATGCGCGAGGCTTCGGCAGATCTCGATTTCGAGCGGGCAGCCATATATCGCGATCGCCTGTCGGCGCTGTCACACGTTCAGGCGCATTCGGGCATCAATCCGCAATCGGTGGAGGAAGCCGACGTTTTCGCCATCTATCAGGACGGTGGCGTGACCTGCATCCAGGTGTTCTTCTTCCGCACTGGCCAGAACTGGGGCAACCGCGCCTATTACCCCAAGGCGGATTCGTCGCTCTCAGGGGCCGAAGTTCTCGGCGCATTCCTGTCGCAGTTCTATGACGACAAGCCTTGCCCGGCGTTGATCATGCTTTCCGAAACGGTCGAAGATCAGGAATTGCTTGGCGTTGCACTGACGGCGAAATCGGATCGCAAGGTGACGATCACAGTTCCGCAGCGCGGCGAGAAACGCGATCTGGTCGAGCACGCTCTCAGCAATGCACGCGAAGCGCTTGGCCGCCAGTTGGCAGAGACGTCATCTCAATCGCGCCTGCTCAAGGGCGTGGCCGAGACATTCGGGCTGGAGAAGACACCGCGGCGTATCGAAGTTTACGACAACTCTCATATCATGGGCACCAACGCTATTGGCGCGATGATCGTGGCCGGCCCGGAAGGATTCGTCAAAAACCAGTATCGCAAGTTCAATATCCGCTCGACCGAGATTACGCCTGGCGATGATTTCGGCATGATGCGCGAGGTGATCGAGCGGCGTTTCAGCCGGCTGGTCAAAGAGCACGGTACGCCCGAAGCGAAGGATGCGCCGGCGGAAGATGTGGAAATCGATGAATTCGACGATGATTCCGATGCTTTCCCGGCTTGGCCCGACATAATCCTTATCGACGGCGGTCAAGGTCAGATGAGCGCCGTGCGCGGCATCCTGCAGGAGATGGGCATTGCCGACAAGGTCACCGCCATCGGCGTCGCCAAGGGCGTCGATCGCGACGCAGGGCGCGAACGATTTTTCATGGAGGGTAAGCCCTCCTTTACGCTTCCACCACGCGATCCCGTCCTGTATTTCCTGCAGCGTCTGCGCGACGAGGCACACCGCTTTGCTATCGGCACGCACCGGGCCAAGCGCAAGAAAGAGATGGTAAAGAATCCGCTGGATGAAATTGCGGGAATCGGTCCTTCGCGCAAGCGCGCTTTGTTGCATCAGTTTGGCACAGCAAAGGCGGTTTCGCGGGCGGCTGTCGAAGATTTGATGAAGGTCGACGGTATATCTGAAGCGATGGCTATTACAATTCGCGATCACTTTCGTACATAGGACTCTAACGATTGTAATCGGGACATAAATGCGCCCGACTCCCAATTGATGAGCTTGACGTTTGGCGGTCGAACCCTTTTGATCGGCACTACTGGACGTGTGTCCGATTGGACGCATAAATGACCAGTAGCTTTTTTGTTTGGCGCATGATCCTTTCCAAAAACCACGGACGGTTTTTGGGGTCATTCGCTTTGATTGGTTGAAAATATGCGCAAAAACAACGCCTACTCCCTGCCGAATATCCTGACCTATGCCCGAATAATCGCCGTCCCTCTTGTGGTGGTGTGCTTCTTTCTGGAAGGACGCCTGCAATCCAGCGACGCCGCACGTTGGGGCGCTCTGGCGATCTTCGCCACCGCCAGTATAACCGATTTCCTGGATGGATATCTCGCGCGCATCTGGAAGCAGACCTCGACCATCGGCCGCATGCTCGATCCGATCGCAGACAAGCTGCTCGTTTCTGCCTGCCTGCTCCTGTTGGCGGCGGATGGAACGATCGCTGGCTGGTCGCTCTGGGCTGCCATTATCATCCTTTGCCGCGAAATCCTGGTATCCGGCCTGCGTGAATATCTGGCGGAACTCAAGGTCAGCGTGCCGGTAAGCCAGCTTGCCAAATGGAAGACCACTATTCAGATGGTTGCCATCGCATTTCTGCTGGCGGGACCTGCCGGCGACCAAATCGTCCCGGTGATCACCATATTGGGGATTATTCTATTGTGGATTGCAGCATTGATAACGCTGTACACTGGCTGGGATTATTTCCGGGCCGGGCTGAAACACGTGGTGGATTGACCAATGACCAAACTCGTCTATTTCGCATGGGTGCGTGAACGGATCGGCAAGGGCGAGGAATATCTCGACCTTGAACCCTCGATCGTCACGGTGAATGACCTTCTGACCCATTTGAAGTCCCGCGGTGAAGAATATGAATCAGCGCTTGAATACCAGGATGTGATCCGCGTCGCGATCAATCAGGAACATGTTGAGCACGATGCACCGATCAAGGGCGCACACGAGATTGCGCTTTTCCCGCCGATGACCGGGGGATGAGGCATGAGCACGGTCGAACCACTCATCCGCATCCAGGCTGAGGATTTCGATACAGCCGCCGAAATTGACCGGATGACCAGGGACCGCCGCGGCATCGGCGCGGTGGTGACATTCAGTGGTCTTTGCCGCGATGAGGCCGGGGCGCTGGCAGCGCTTGAAATCGAACACTATCCAGGCATGGCGGAGGTCGAAATTGGCCGTATCGCCGAGAAAACCCTGGACCGCTGGAGTTTAACGGGCCTCACCGTCGTCCACCGCTACGGTTTTATCAAACCTGGTGAAAACATCGTCCTTGTCGTCGCTGCCTCCGCTCACCGGCAGGCGGCTTTCGAGGCTTCGTCGTTTCTGATGGACTATCTGAAGAATGCCGCGCCTTTCTGGAAGAAGCAGCATCTCGTCAGTGGTGAGGTCAGCGACTGGGTCGAGGCGAAGGCAACCGACGAGGAAGCACTCAAACGCTGGGAAAAAACCAAATGAACCGTGTCGCAGTTGGTTCACTCATCATCGGCTTTCTCGCCGTCCTGGTATTGCTGGTTTTGTCACTTTCCGCTCGCAGTGACGAACCGGGAGGCGAGATCAGGAATGTGACCTGGCTTGCCGAAGACATCGACGGGCGCGGTGTCATCGATAATGCGCAAACGACGCTGACGATCAATGCCGACGGATCTGCGAACGGATCGGGCGGTTGCAATCGCTTCACGACCAGCGCCACGATCGATGGGTCCAACCTCTCTTTCAAACCGGCGGCTGCAACCCGCATGATGTGTCCGCCTGCCCTGATGGATCAGGAACAAAAATTCTTTTCCGCACTTGAACGGACGCGGTCCCACGCTATCGATGCCGACACCGGCAAACTGCTTCTGCACGACGACGCCGGAAAAACCATCGCCCAGCTGGCGCAGCAAAACTGATTGATCCAATAAAAAAGCCGGGCATCTTGGCCCGGCTTTTTTATTCGCATAGCAGAGTATCAGCCGACGATTTCGGTACCGGAGAACCAGTAGGCGATTTCTTCTGCAGCAGTCTCGGGGGCATCGGAACCATGAACCGAGTTCTCGCCGATGGAGAGTGCAAAAATCTTGCGGATCGTGCCTTCGTCGGCATTGGCCGGGTTGGTCGCGCCCATGATTTCACGGTTGCGGGCAATGGCATTCTCGCCTTCGAGAACCTGAACGATAGTCGGGCCCGAGGACATGGACTCAACCAGTTCGCCGAAGAATGGACGTTCCTTGTGCACAGCGTAGAAGCCTTCGGCTTCGCGGCGGCTCATCCAGACGCGCTTGGAAGCAACAACGCGAAGGCCGGCTTCTTCAAACTTCTGGGTGATGGCACCGGTCAGATTGCGGCGGGTCGCGTCGGGCTTGATCATCGAAAAAGTGCGTTCAATTGCCATGGAATGAAACCTTGTCATTTGGGGGAATGGTGGCGGCTCTATAGCGGGAGCAGGCCCATTTGCCAATAGACCATTTGCCAATCCCTCTTATGGCAGCTTACGCAGCAGCCTTGATCTCGCGTGCAACACCGCCATGCAGATCGAGACAACGCTCGAACCAGTCCTGCACGGGATCGCCGGCATCGAACAGTTTGTAAGATGTCAAAACGCGAACCCATTGAAAGGCACCGAAGACAATGTAGTCGGCAAACAAGGGGCTTTCACCACCAATGAACGGCTGGGATAGCAGTGTCTTGCGGATGGGCTCAAGGCTTGCAGTAAACGCTTCGCGTTTCGCATCGCGCGTCGCTGCTACATCCTCGAGGGTCCGGCCAAAAATCTTTTCACGACTTTCGCGGAAATAGGCTTGGTTAGGAGTGTCAAGCAGATCGTGCACCGGCATCAGGATCACTACGTTGATGAAAGGGTGGATGATCATCTGCGACCAGCCCTCGACAAAACGGGCCATAGCGCGTCCGCCCTCCCCCTTGAACAACGAAGGACGGTCCGGATATCTATCTTCCAGATAGAGAGCGATCGCAAAGGAATCCGCTATAAGCTTGTCTTCATCGCGGATTATCGGCACTTTGGCGGAATAGCCGTTCTCAAGTTTCGGTATCTCTTTAAAGGAAACGCGATTGCGATCAAATGGCAGACCTTTGTGCGCCAATGACATCACTGTTTTCCAGCAGTGTGGACTGAAAGGACGGCCTTGATCAGTGCCGACAAGCTCGTGCAAAATGATTGCCATCGCAACTGCTCCTTCTTCGGTTATTATGTCAATAATACTGACCTTTATTTACAGAAAGTCAACGTGATGGAACAGCATTTCAGGATGCTTGCCGCATATAACCGCTGGGTCAACCAACGGCTCTATGCCGCGGCAGCCGACCTCGATGACGAAGAATACCGGCGCGACATGCGGGCATTCTTCACTTCGCTGCAGGGCACCCTGAACCATCTGCTGGTGACCGATCGTATCTGGCTCTATCGCTTCACCGGCCAAGGAGATGCCCCAAAAACGCTGGATGCGATCCTGTTCGAAAAACTGGACGCATTGAAGGCTGCACGAGAAATAGAGGACGCGCGTATCATCAGCTGGATCGACGGCCTGGACAGCTCGGATATTGCCGGGCGCTTTACCTACACGACGGTTAGCGACATGCGGACGATCAGTCAGCGTCTTGCGCCGGCATTGGCGCATCTCTTCAATCACCAGACGCACCATCGCGGTCAGGCGCACGCCATTTTGACTGCGCTCGGCAAAGCTGTTCCGTCCTTCGATCTCATCCAGTTCCAGCGGACAGAAGAAGGCAGACCTTATTCATAAGGTGTTGTGACGTCTCTTTACCTCAAGCGCACGGCAGATATGCAACAGTACAGTCTTGCGGAAAAGCCATTTCCCGTGCAAAAGCGCGGCCATGCTTATTCTCGACGATATATCCGTGCGTATGGCCGGCCGCCTGCTCATCGACCACGCCAGCCTGAACCTGCCATCCGGCACGAAAGCGGGCCTGGTCGGGCGTAACGGCGCGGGCAAATCAACGCTGTTCAAGGTTATCACCGGTGAGCTTCACGCGGAAACTGGCGATTTCTTCCTGCCGAAGAACATCAAGATCGGTCAGGTGGCGCAGGAAGCACCGGGCACCGAGGATTCCCTGATCGAGATCGTGCTTGCCGCCGATACCGAGCGCACTGACTTGCTTGCAGAGGCCGAGACAGCCACCGACCCGCACCGTATCGCCGATATCCATATTCGGCTTGCGGATATCGATGCGCATTCTGCCGAAGCGCGCGCCGGTGCGATCCTCTCGGGCCTTGGCTTCGACGCGGAAGCGCAGAAGCGTCCGGCTTCATCATTCTCGGGCGGCTGGCGCATGCGCGTGGCTCTCGCAGCGGTCCTTTTCGCTGAGCCAGATTTGCTGCTCCTCGACGAGCCAACCAACTATCTCGATCTCGAAGGCACGCTGTGGCTCGAGGATTATGTGCGCCGTTATCCGCACACAGTGATACTGATCAGCCATGACCGCGATCTTCTGAACTCGGCGGTGAACTCGATCATCCATCTTGACCAGACCAAGCTTACGCTTTGGCAGGGCAATTACGATCAGTTCGAGAAGCTTCGCAGTGAAGCTCTCGAATTGCAGCAGAAGCAGCGCGTGAAGCAGGAGGCACAACGGAGCCACATGGAGGCTTTCGTCGAGCGTTTCCGTGCCAAGGCATCCAAGGCCAAGCAGGCGCAGTCCCGCCTGAAGGCACTGCAGAAGCTGAAGCCGATTTCGGCCCATATCGAAGACCACGTAATGCCATTCCATTTTCCGGAACCGGAAAAAGTGGTTGCTTCGCCGATCATTGCCATTGAAAGCGGTGAGGTCGGCTACACACCGGGCAAACCCATTCTCAAACATCTCAATTTGCGTATCGATGCGGATGACCGCATTGCCCTGCTCGGGTCGAACGGCAATGGTAAATCGACACTGGCCAAGCTGATCGGCGGTCGCCTGCCCTTGCAGAAGGGCAAGATGACCGTGGCGCCGAACCTGAAAATCTCGTTCTTTGCCCAGCATCAGCTCGATGATCTGATCCCCGAGGACAATGCGATCGAGCATGTGCGCAAATTGATGCCGGATGCGCCCGAATCCAAGGTACGCGCCCGCGTGTCCCGCATGGGCCTGGCCACGGTGAAGATGAACACGGCGGCAAAAGACCTTTCCGGCGGCGAAAAAGCCCGGCTTTTGATGGGTCTTGCCACCTTCCAGGGTCCGAACCTGCTCATCCTCGACGAGCCGACGAACCATCTAGACATCGACAGCCGTGAAGCACTGATGCACGCGCTGAACGATTTCGACGGCGCCGTCATCCTGATCGCCCATGACAGACATTTGATCGAAGCGACCATGGACCGGCTTTGGCTGGTGCGCGATGGCAGCGTTGCGCCATATGATGGCGATCTCGATGCCTATCGCTCGCTGGTTTTGGCCGATGCGAAAGCCGAGCGGTCAGGCAACAAGATCGTTGTGGAAGAAGGCCAGAAACTGAGCAAGGCCGAGCAACGCAAGCTTGCCGCGCAGAAGCGTGAAGCTTTGAAGCCTTTGCAAAAGAAAATCCAGGAAGCGGAGGCACAGGTGCACCGTTTCCAGAAGAAGATCGACTCGCTGCAGATACAACTCGCCGATCCGGTCATCTATACGCGCGAACCGGCCAAGGCGACGCAGATCGGCAAGGAAATCGGCTATGCCAAATCTTCGCTCGCCCGCGCGGAAGAAGAGTGGCTGACACTTTCCGGCGAATATGAAGAGGCGATGACCGAGCTGGCGCAGTAGCGCCAGTTTCAAGCACCGGGCTTTGGAATAACAGCGGTCGTGTAGAGGCAATGTAACTGCCAGCCGAGCGGTTCATAGAGTGCACGGCCATCGGGCGTTGCCACGAGTGCCGCGCGCTGTATGCCTTTTTCTCGAGAAAGCATTTCCAGCCGTTTCATGACAGACCGGCCGAGCCCCTTGCGACGATGGTTCTCATGGGTACTTATCCGGTCATAAACGGCCAATTCCCCAGGAAATCCGATCCTTCCCGTGGCTGCGACCTCCCCGCCCCTATCAAGGACATTGACGATGGTTACGCCGTCATACACCTGATGGTCATATACAAAGCCATCCGGCAAAGAGGTGGTTTCGCCTTGCATGCGGCCGGACAGCAACATCATGAATGCGGGAGATTGGATATGCCAACGCGCCGGCAGATTCGGCTGGACAAACGCCGGCGGCGCACAGACCTTCAGAAAGATCGCGGGCTCGGAAATGGCCTCGGCATGCTGACGGACCCAATCGGAATATTCTGAGAAAACATAGCGCCTCAACTGGTCCGGAAGGCCGACTTCGACACGATAGCCCCCGTTCTCGAAAATGGGTGGCGCTACCTGACGGGTTAGCGCCCACCCTTCCACCCAGATTCTGACTATTGCAGGATCCGCTTTCAAATTTTTCTCATTTGCTGACATGCAGATTCTATAGCTGCTTCCGCAACTCAATCGCCAGCAGATTTTTCTTGCGCGTTGGCAAGACGAAGCCGGCTACGAACGCACCAACGCCGATGACGGTCGAAGCGGCAAAGACAATTATCGTGGCGTCGCGCAGGGCCACCGGTGTCGTGGCTTCAGGATAGCCCACGGCATTGGCAACGAGACCAGCGAGAGCGGCGCCGATCGCATAACCAACGGATTGCAGGGTCGGCAACAGGGCCGAGGCGCGATCACGTTCGCCGCTTCGCGCTGATTCCATGACCGACTGGCTGAGAAAACCCCAGCTGACGCCGAAGCCGGTGCCAATGGCGATCTGACCCAGCATTACGACCAGCGGCCTATCAACGAAGAAGCCGAAGACGATTGTGGCGAGGCCTGCGACGAGCAGCGTCGGTCCGAGCCGGATCAACCATGCACGGCGACGCTGGTCCTGTATGTTGGCAACGAGGATGGCAACGGTACTCCATGCAATGGCGAACGTGGCATTGCAGGCACCTGCCTTTGTCGGGCCGTAACCCCAGAGGTTCTGCAGGGTCATGACCAGGTAAACGGACGTGGAGGCTTGCGCAACCGGCATGAGCAGGACAATCCATAGGCCAATGCCGACAGTGGAATTCAAAGCGAAGGCATCGGATGGAAAGAGCGGTGTGCGGCTGCGCCGGTCGACGACCACTACCGAGGCCAGAACCGCTGCGGCGCCCAGGACGCACAACACTTCCGTCGTAACCGTCTGCATGATGCTGGCAAAGGCGACCAGCATGATACCGAAACCGATGGCCGAAAGCCGCAGGAACGGCACGGACAGGCGTGCGATCTCACCGGAAAACCTAGGCACGATATAAAAAACCAGTGCGATGAATATAAAGGCCAAAGGCACATTGACGAGGAACGCGGCGCGCCATGACAGATGTTCCGTGAGCAGCCCCGAGACCAACGGCCCACCAAAGGCGGCAACGGCCCAAACGACGGCTTCGGCACCGAAAACCTTGGCGACAAGCCGCGACGGGAAAAGTTCGGGAATGAGTGCGTAGCAAATCGCGGCAATAATACCCTCGCCAAGTCCTTGGAACGCACGCCCGATCAGGACTTCGGTCATCGAACCGGCGAAGGCCGCGATGAGCGTGCCCGCCAGAAATACCAGCGCGGCGCCCACCAGCGCCATCCTCGCGCCTACTCGGGCCTTTAGCAATGCGCCACTGGCGCCGCCGACAATGGAAAGGACGAGATAAAGGGTGAAAGCCCACGAAATCAGCTCAAGTCCGCCGATTTCACGCACTGCCGTCGGGAGAGATGTGGAAACCAGGAAACCATTGAAGGCGAACAGCGCGACGCCAAGGCATAGCGTCAGGGTCGCCGCCGAATATGAAGGGCTCAGGAGCTCCGACCAGCTGGTACTGCCGGTTTCTTCTGTCGTCTCGTGCATGGCATTTCCTCAATTTAACAAGTTTTATATTTTTATATGCCTCCTAATAAAACAAGCAATAGCTTTTTAAATTTTTCTTGCTATCTTATGTCCATGCAGGATCGCACGACAAATCGCATGCTTTATTCGCTGAAAGTGGCCGGAGCGCAAACAGCTTCGGCCCTTGGTGACAGGCTTGGCGTTACTGCTGTAGCAGCCCGCCAGATGCTGGGACGGCTGTATGAAGACGGTCTTGTGGCTTTCGAAGATAGCCGGGAGAGCGTCGGCAGGCCCAAGCGCTTCTGGCATCTGACGAACGCCGGAAATGCCCAGTTCCCCGACAACCACGCCGGATTGACAGCGGACCTTCTGGCGTCGGTGTCAGCGGTCTTTGGTGATGCCGGGCTCGACCAATTGATTTCCCATCGTGAGAGAACGACACTTGAACAGTACCGCACGGCGTTGGAACCGATTACGTCGCTAGGAGGGAAAGTCCAACACCTTGCAGAAATTCGTTCGGCGGAGGGCTATATGGCCGAAGTCAGCCGCGACGCAGGCGGCGATCTTGTCCTGATCGAGAATCACTGCCCTATCTGCGTTGCAGCCAAGGCCTGCCAGAAATTGTGCCGGTCAGAGCTCGAGGTGTTTCAGGCGGCGCTTGGGCCGAATGTCGAGGTCAAACGCTTCGAACATATATTGAAAGGTGCGCGGCGCTGCGCCTACCGCATCGTCGAAAAGCATGATGAGAGACGTCAGTTGGCGATGAAGCTGTAAAGCATGGGGCTCATATAATTGTTGCCGACCCGCCAGTAGTCGCGCAATGGACCGCCCTCGCATGTGAAACCAAGTCGTGTCACCAGCCTGATGGACGGCGCATTGTGCGGATGGATCACCGCGGCGATGCGGTGGGTATTCAGCTTGCCGAGGCAATGGGACATCACGGCTTGGACCGCTTCGCTCATAAGACCGCGGCCGTGCCATTCCGATCGAAGAATGTAGCCGATCTCCAACCGGCGATTGAGCGGCTCACGGTGATGATAATTGACCATGCCGATGCAATTATCGCTGTCCTTTTCGGCAACTGCCCAAGCGATGGATTCATCAGGTGACGTGGTCTTGGCGAGCATTCGCACCCAGCTCCGCGTTTCCTGAATATTCTTGCAGGCAGAAAAATCCCAGTAGCGCACGAGATTTGCATCTCCAATACAGGCGTGGAGCCCGGCATCATCCTTTGGCTCGAATTGGCGCAGCCGAAGTCTTTCGGTAAGGATCTTTGGAAAGGTCCCTGCCTGATCCACCATCATCTGCCCCACTTGGGCGGAGGTGGCACATTGCTAGCTGCTGCCTTGCGACTGCGTCTCAGGCGAACGAGCCCAAAAAGGCTGATCACAATCAGCGCGATGCCAGCCGGCATCGCTCGCCAGTCGACAGCGGCCGCGCCCTTGCGCAAGACAAGATCAACCTCCGCCACCTCCAGGCCGTCAAAATCGCCAGGTCCGATGGTGAAGACATAGTCGCCATCTTCGACTGGATCGATATCGCCGATGCTGTCGCGGTAGACCTGCGGGCCCTGCGGTGAGCCCTTGTTGGCCGCTTTGCTGTTCTCGTAGTTCAAGGTCCTGACAAGAACGTCCTTGCCTTGCCGCGTGACGACGGCTGTCAGCGCCGAGCGCCCTATGGAGGGGACGAAATTTCGCAAAGGCTGCATATCGACGAAGGCGCGCACCGGAGCGTCGGCAGCAGTCAAGGTGACGGTGACGGGTTTGTAGGGGCCGGGACGATCATAGACGCGCCACGAGCCGATTTCTTCTCCCGAGAAATTGCCGACCACCCAAGGATATCCAATCCCCAGCCCAATTCCAGCGATCAAGAGGAGTAGCAAAAGCGGACGCATCAACAGTTTCTCAAGCCTTCTTTTCCCAACGCCCTTCGGCGTTCTGCTGCCAGTAGGTCAATTTGTGACCCTGTTCTTTCAACAGTTTCCATTGCGCCCGCGCCTGTTCCAGCTGTTGCTGGTCGTGGCCATCAAACATCAGAACCAGCCGCTCATAGGCTTCGACATTCTGCGGCTCGGCGCCATCGACCAGAAAGCGCACAGTCGCGCTGTTGGGGTTGCCGTGGCCCGTCGTCAGAATGATGGGCTGCTCCTCCGGATGAGGCTCCTGGTCCGTGGCATGGGCGAGAAACGAGGCGTCGGACCAGGTCCATAGATGATTGTCGAGACTGTCTCGCCGCTCTTCGGAACCTGTCTGGATGACGACTTTCCATTTGCGATCAAGCGAACGCTCGACCAAACCCGGCAATGCGCTCTCCAGCGTCGATTCAGTCAGATGGTAGAAGAGGATTTCGGTCATGAATGCAGTCTTGTGTGAAAGGACTGGCTCACGTCAAGCCAGTCCTTTTTAAGTTCTACCCTTCGAAATTGTCACGAACCAACCTGTCGAGAAGGCGAACGCCGTAGCCTGAGGCCCAGGACTGGCTATATTCATTGGTCGGTGCGCCTATTGCAGTGCCGGCAATGTCGAGGTGGGCCCAAGGCGTTTCACCGACGAAGCGCTTCAGGAATTGTGCGGCAATGATTGCCCCACCGTGACGCCCGCCAATGTTCTTCATATCGGCATTCTTGGTGTCGATGAGTTTGTCGTACTCGGTGCCGAGCGGCATGCGCCAGAGCCTCTCACCGGTTGCCTGGCCGGCATCGAAGAGCTGTGCGGCGAGTGCGTCATCATTGGAAAATAGCCCCGCCTGATAAACGCCGAGAGCCACCATGATTGCGCCTGTCAGGGTAGCGAGATTGACCATGAATTTGGGCTGGAAGCGATCATTGCAATAGTAAAGCGCATCGGCGAGGACGAGGCGCCCTTCCGCATCGGTGTTGAGCACTTCGATCGTCTGGCCCGACATGGACGTGACGATATCGCCAGGGCGCTGTGCATCACCATTGATCATGTTTTCAACAATCCCGATGACACCGACGACATTGACCTTGGCCTTGCGCGAGGCAAGTGCATGCATGAGGCCGGTTACCGCGGCCGCACCGCCCATGTCGCCCTTCATTTCCTCCATGCCGCCAGCGGGCTTGATGGAAAGACCGCCAGAGTCAAAGGTTACACCCTTGCCGACGAAAGCGATCGGCTTGTCTTTGCTCTTACCGCCGTGCCATTCCATGATCGCGATACGAGCCGGACGGGTGGATCCTTGGGCGACACCGAGAAGCGAGCCCATGCCGAGCTTCTTCATGTCCTTCTCCGTCAAAATCTCTACCTTGACGTCGAGCTTCTTCAAATCTTCGACACGTTCCGCGAATTCGACTGGACCAAGAACGTTAGCAGGTTCGTTGACCAGATTGCGTGCAAGAATAACGCCGTCTGCCACCGCTTCGGCATTCGCAAATGCCTTTTTGGCAGCGTGAGGATCCGCTACCTGAATGGTGACGCTGGCGACGAATTTATCTTCCTTCTCGCTCTCGTCTTTGCCCTTTTTTGTCTTGTACTTATCGAAGGTGTAGGAGCGAAGAAGTATGCCCAGGGCGAAATCGGCAGCGTTTTCGGCTGAAATCTCCGTGCCGGGCAAAGCAAGGACCACCGAGACATTTTTTGATTTTCCGATTTTTGAAAATGCCGCGCCACCGATTTTCAGCCAATCGTCGCCCTTGAGTTTGGCCGGATCGCCGCTACCCACAAGCACCAGCCGTTCCAGTTCAGTGCCATTTGGAGCAAGGGTCGAGAGGCTCGTTGCAAGTTTTCCCTTGAAATCCGAGACGTCGATGATACGCGACAGCAATGCCTGTCCGACAACAGATTCGGCTTCTGCAGCTGCTTTGCCTTCAGCGGGAACAAGCAAGATCGCAGTGCCGCTGTCTACGACTGCATATTTTGCGAAACTGATGGATGGGCGTTTGGACATGATATCTCCGGTTTGAACAAAAATGTGACTTTCATGATCATCGATCTTGATGAATGAAGGAGGTGATCGTGAAGGGATTGACTAAGACCTTGTTAACTAGCTTTCTTCGCCTATTTTTAGCCAAGCCTGACTAGATTGAACATATGTCGGGTTTGTTGAACATATAACGGGTTCGTCCCATAAAGCTCAAAATAATGCCTTGGCTCCCATGGCATGGATTGAACAGTCGGGCTTTAATGAACGGCTGATCGAACAAGGTGGCGGAACTCTTTTTGCGAAACATGACATGCGCCTGATTGAGATATACATCTTGCGACGGATCGTCGTCATGTTTTTTGCCGTTCTGCTTTCAGCGGTCGGAATCACATGGATCGTCCAGGTGCTCGGCCGCATCAATTTTCTGACGACCAGCGGACAGAGCTTCTACTATATCCTGAAATTCAGCTCCAACCTGCTTCCATCCGCATTTCCCGTGGTGATGCCGTTTGCTCTGGTGATTGCCGTGACGCAAACACTTTCGACGATGAACCAGGATTCAGAACTGGTGGTCATCAATGCGGCTGGCGCGCCACGCTCCGCCGTCATCCGTCCTGTCATGCTTTTTGCGATCGTCATCGCAGCTGCATCCTTCCTTATTTCCAACTTTGTCGTGCCGTATTCGCAGATGAACATGCGTCAGATGGTGGCCGAGGCGCGTGGCGATGTTATCAATCTCGTGGTTCAACAAGGCTCATTCCGGGAAATCGATACGGACCTTTACCTCCAGATCGAGAACCGCGATTCCAATGGCACGATCCAGGGCCTGTTCGTTTCAGATTCGCGCGACAAGACGACGGATCTTATTTATTACGCCAAGGAAGGCCTTGTCGTCCAAACCGCCGATCAAGGCCTGCTGATCATGAAGGATGGCGAGGTTCATCGACGCGATGTGCAAACCGGCAATGTGTCCATCATCAAGTTCAATACCTATGCTCTCGATCTTGCGGCATTTCTATCGTCGGACGACAAGGAGGCCACGATTTTTCCGAAGGATCGTCCTCTCGATTATCTCATGAATCCGGATCCGAACGACAAACAGTACCAACAGCGTCCACTTCGCTACACTTCCGAGCTTTACAAGCGCTTGACGGACTGGATGTATCCGATCGTGTTTGCGTTGATCTCCCTCGCCGCAGCTGCTGACTCGCGCTCGCATCGCGAAGCGCGCATATCCGCTTCATTTACGGCGATAACGATCAGTCTCATTGTATTCTGGCTGGGATATTCGACCGGGCAGAGCACGGACAAGAATGCGTCGATGCTGCCAATGCTGTTCGCAATTCCAATTCTCGCAGCGCTTTCCGCGATCTATGCGCTTGCTACCAATCGCCAGATTGGTATCCCGACAACGTGGAGTAACTGGTTCAAACGTACTTTTGAAACCAGGCAGGTGGCATTTGCGAGCGCCGGCGCAAGATTATTCGGCCGCAAGCGCGGAGGACACCGGTAATGATCGGCTGGACGCTCGGGCGCTACTTCTTCCTCCGCTATGTGACGATCACCTGCTATTTCCTGATGGGCAGTTTTGCGTTGGCACTGATCCTCGACTTCACCGAATTATCGGGAAAACTGTCTGCGTTGCCCGATTATTCTGCGATTCGGGCCTTTGGGCTGTCGGTGATGCGCATTCCCTACATCATGCAGCAGGTATTTCCCTTCATCGCGCTGTTTGCCGCGATGGCGACGCTTATTTCGCTCAATCGCAAATATGAACTGGTCGTCGCGCGTTCTGTCGGCGTTTCGGCGTGGCAGTTTCTTCTGCCGGCCTGTACGGGGGCGTTTCTTTTCGGTCTGGCGGCTGTGCTGGTCATCAATCCGCTTGCTGCGTATGGTTTTGAGCGAAGCGAACAGATAACTGCAAACTGGCGCGCCGGAAAAACCAATGATGTATCGGCAGATCGCGTCCCCTGGTTGCGGCAAAAAACCGAAGAGGGCGAAACGATCATCGGCTCCAAGTCGATCGTCAACCGTGGATTGCGTCTGGTCGACGCCGTCTTCATTCGACTTGACAAGAATCAGGACGTTACCGAGCGGCTGGATGCCAAGAGCGCTGATCTGGATGACGGTTTTTGGCAACTGAATCAGGTGACGAAATTTGTGTTGGGGGAGACGCCCGTTTCCTTGGAAACCGTGCGCATTCCGACCCATCTGCGCCCTGAATTCGTTGAAGAAAGCCTCGCGCGGCCCGAGACCATACCTTTTTTTGAGCTGCGTAACAAAATTGCCGCAGCTCGCTCTTTTGGCTATCCAGCCAACGCTTTTGATATGCATTTCCAGTCTTTATTGGCTTTGCCGGCTCTGTTGATGGCGATGACTTTAATTGCTGCAACCGTTTCGTTGAAATTTGTTCGGTTCGGACAATCGGGGACGATGATTCTGGGTGGCGTCCTCGCAGGCTTCGTGCTTTATGTCGTCACTGTTGTGGTCAAGGCATTTGGTAATGCGGGATTCGTTCCGCCTTTCGTTGCCGCATGGACACCCGTGTTGATTGCAACATTTTTTGGGGTCTCCTTTCTGTTGCACAAGGAGGATGGTTAGAGTGGGATTGAATGTAACGCGCTCGGTGTTGCCGGCGTGGCTTGCACACCTTGCGTGCAGCACGGCCTTGCTATGCCTTGCGGGCGGGATTTCGCTCCCAGCCTACGCCCAGACGGGTGACGCACTTGTTGGAAATGTCAGAACGGATCCAAACGCACAATTGCTGCTGGAATCTGACGAGCTTGTCTATGACATCAATGCCAAGACCATTTCCGCGGTCGGCGGCGTGCAGATCGATTATGACGGAAACCGTCTCGTGGCGCGCAAGGTCACCTATGACCAGAACACCGGCCGCCTCAAAGCGGAAGGCAAGGTCGAGATCGTCGAGAAAGACGGCAACCGCATCTATGCGGAGAATCTCGATGTTACCGATGATTTCAAGGAAGGCTTCGTCAACGCATTGCGCGTTGAAGCAGCCGACAATACCCGCTTTGCAGCCGAGAGCGCGGAGCGCATCGGCGGCGAGCTGACGACATTCAACAATGGCATCTACACGGCGTGCGAGCCCTGCCGGGCCAAGCCTGATCGGGCACCGCTGTGGCAAGTTCGCGCCCAGAAAATTGTCTGGAATGGCAAGAAAAAAACCATTCGCTTTGAGCGTGGCCGCTTCGAGATGTTTGGCATGCCGCTGGCATTCCTGCCGGCGTTCGAAATTGCCGACCCCACAGTCAAGCGCAAGAGCGGCTTTCTGATTCCGAGCTACCGCCACGAAACGGAACTCGGTTCCGGCGTCACAGTGCCCTATTTCTGGGCACTGGCTCCCAACTACGACCTGACGTTGCAGGGAACTTACTATACGCAGCAGGGCTTCCTGGGCGAGGCCGAGTGGCGTCACCGGCTGGCCAATGGTCAATATACGATCAAGCTTGCTGGCATCGACCAGCAGGATCCTGGTGCGTTTGACAGCATTGACGGCGACGAGGTCGACGCAAATGCTACTACACGGGGAATGATCGGATCGACGGGTGCGTTCAACATAAACCCGCGCTGGACGTATGGCTGGAGCGTCCTGGCACAGTCGGACAAGGCTTTTGCCTATCGCTATGGCATCGCAGACTATGACAACTATAACATTACCGACCAGGTCTATCTGCGTGGCCTGCACGACCGCAATTATTTCGATCTCAGTCTCTACCGATTCCATGTTCAAGAGGGTTTTGAAGACTCCGATTCGAGATCTTCCGAGGAAAAGCAGCCCTGGGTGCTGCCCAGCCTCGACTATGCCTACACACCAACGCAGTCCGTTGCGGGTGGCGAACTCAATTTCGATCTGAATTTGCAGGCCCTGCATCGTGACAAATTTGACGGCAATTTCAGTGGTGAAGACCGGACCGGGTACATAGCCGGCATAGAAGGTGACGACGGCCGTATTACCGGGGAAGCCGAATGGAAACGCTCGTTTATCACCCCAAGCGGACTGGTCATTACCCCACTTCTCGCCCTACGGGGCGATGGTGTTTATGCAGATGGCACGTTTGTCAATGCCGACAACAGTATCGGTGAGGTGCGTTCCGACGTCTTCCGCGGCATGGCTACCGCCGGCCTTGAAACGAAATGGCCGATCCTGTTTACAGCCGCCAACTCGTCGCACGTGCTCGAGCCGACGGCCCAACTTTTTGTTCGCAACAACGAATCCTATGCGGGTGACTTGCCGAATGAAGACGCACAGAGTTTTGTCTTCGATGCATCAAACCTGTTCGAACGCGACAAATTCTCGGGATATGACCGCGTTGAGGGCGGCACCCGCGCCAATCTCGGTCTCCGCTATTCCGGTACCTTCAATAATGGCTGGGGCTTGAATGGTATAGCAGGCCAATCATTCCAGCTAGGTGGGCTCAATTCCTTTGCATCGCCAGATTTCGTCAATGCCGGTGCCGAATCCGGACTGGAATCGGCCCGATCCGACTATGTCGCGATGATCGGCGCAAACAAAGGCGCGTTCAATATCACGACTGGCGGAAGATTCGATAAGGATGATTTTGAAGTCAAGCGTGCAACAGTCGCAACCACGACAGCTGGTAAGTATGGCTCTGTTTATGTGAAATATGCTTTCATCGCCGCGCAGGAAACCTATGGCTTTCCCGACGACCGACAGGAAGTCACTGTCGGTGGACAGGCCAAGTTGACGCCAAATTGGCGGCTCCTTGGCTCCGGAACTTATGATCTTGTGTCGAGTACGCTCGTAAAGCGTACTGCTGCGCTAGCCTATGATGACGAGTGTTTCACGTACAGCATGTACTACACCCAGGAGCAACCGGTCACCGTAAACAACGTCGAGGGGGAGAAGACCTCAACGTTCGGCTTCAATATTTCCTTCCGGACCTTGTGGGGAATCGGCAAGCCAGTCGATATCGGCGGCATCTAATCTTATTGTCTAAGCTGGCCGCACTTGCGGCCAGTCATGCTTTTGCCTTAGTAAAGCGACAATAAAGAGGAAATGAAAATCACAAGAACAAAAACCAGGGTCCATTTCGCGAAAATGGTCCATGATCGGACAAGTTGAGAAATGATGGTGAGGAAGCATATTCTTGCAGCGGCGATGATCACTGCATTGAGCTCTATTCTGACGGTCGGCGTGACATTGCCTGCTGCAGCAAGCGAGATCAAGATTGTCGTCAACGGAGCCGCCATCACCGACTACGATATTTCAAAGCGTGCTGCCTTTTTGAAACTTCAGCATAAAAAGGGAAACCTTACCCAGCAGGCGCGGGATGAGTTGACCGACGAGGCGCTCAAACGCCAGGAACTGAAACGTCTCAATTTGCTTGTTTCGGATAGTGAAGTGAACGACGCCTATGCGCGCTTTGCCACCAATAACAAGATGACACTCAATCAGCTTAACGGCGTGCTGGACAAGTCCGGCGTGACACCGCAGCACTTCAAAGAATACATCCGTATGCAGATGAGTTGGGGCCGCGCGCTCGCTACCCGGAACCGCACACAGGGTGGAACCAGGGTGTCCGAGCAGGACGCCGTGCAACGCATGCTCAAGGATGGCGGAAAGAAGCCCGTCTCTACTGAATATCAACTGCAGCAGGTGATATTCGTCGTCCCAGCCAATAATCGCGGCATTCTCGCCAAGCGTCGGGGTGAAGCCAACGCCATGCGTGGCCGTTTCAGCGGCTGCCAGGCAACGCGCGATATCGCCAAGGGCACACTGGATGTCACAGTGCGCGATCTTGGCAAATTCGTAGAGCAGGAACTGCCGCCGGAATGGTCGAAGCTGGTCATAGCGACACCGGTCGGTCATGCGACGACGACTTTGGATACCGATAAGGGCGTCGAATTTCTCGGGGTTTGCGCCACCCGTCAAGTCTCCGACGATCGCGTGGCCCGCCTCGTCTTTTCCCAGGAAGCAACAGCAGCCGCGGGCGATGGCAAGCCGGATGCGTCAGCTGAAGCCGTCGACAAGAAATATCTCGAGGAACTGCGCAGCAAGGCGAAGATCGTCACTGAATGATGGGATTGCATTGGCATGAAAGCCGCTCTCGCCGTCAGTTCCGGTGATCCTTCGGGCATTGGGCCGGACGTCGCGCTCGCTGCATGGATATTGCGCGAGCACATGCGGCTCCCTGCATTTTTTCTGCTTGCCGACGCGGAGTTAGTTGCCGCGCGCGCCGCAAGGCTGGGCGTCAATGTTCCACTGGAAATCGCAACACCCGAGAACGCAGCGACTATATTCGGCGAGGCGCTACCGATCGTGCCGCTGAAGCACCGGCAATCGGATCAACCCGGCGTTCCACTGGCCGAAAATGCAGCAGGAACTATCGAAGCGATAGAAGAAGCCGTGGCATTGACGCTTGCCGGCCGCGCACGCGCCATAGTCACCTGCCCCATCGCCAAGAAGCCGCTCTATGAGGCCGGCTTCAAATTTCCGGGTCATACGGAGTTTTTGGCGCATCTTGCCGGCGAGCATCTGGGATACGCTGTAACGCCGGTGATGATGCTGGCTGGACCCTTGCTACGGGCAGTTCCCGTAACTATTCACATTGCCTTGAACAAGGTTCCTGCTGTCCTCGACACGGTGACGATCCTGACTGTCTGCCGGATCACTGCGCTGGCACTCAAAAGTCAGTTCGGCATCGCCAACCCACGGCTTGCCATTGCCGGGTTGAACCCGCATGCGGGCGAAGGCGGCAGTATGGGGATTGAAGACGAAGTCACCGTGCGGCCGGCGGTGGAAACGTTGCGTGCTGAAGGTATCGATGCGCGTGGGCCTCTCCCGGCGGATACAATGTTCCATGCCGATGCGCGAGCCACCTATGACGCCGCCATCTGCATGTATCACGACCAGGCACTGATCCCCGCCAAGACGTTGGGTTTCGACGACAGCGTCAATGTTACGCTCGGCCTGCCCTTCGTGCGTACCTCGCCGGACCACGGCACAGCCTTCGATATCGCAGGATCCGGCAGAGCCAAGCCTGACAGCCTCATTGCAGCGCTGCGGCTTGCTGATGAACTGGCGACCAACCGCACACTCGCCACATGAGCATAGATAGCCTTCCACCGCTGCGCGAAGTTATCCAACGCCATGAGTTGATGGCAAAGAAGTCTCTCGGGCAGAATTTTCTGCTCGATCTGAACCTGACAGGAAAAGTTGCACGCCAGGCAGGCGATCTCAAGGATCAGACTGTCATCGAGGTGGGGCCCGGACCTGGCGGCCTTACGCGTGCCCTCCTCGCCCAAGGCGCCAATGTTATCGCCATCGAGCGTGATGAACGCTGCCTGGCCGCATTGCAGGAAATATCCGATCATTACCACGGCCGGCTTCGCGTCATTGCCGGCGACGCCCTGGATACGGATTTCTCTGCGTTAGCGAACGGCAGCAAGGTGAAGATCGTCGCCAATCTCCCCTATAATGTCGGCACGCAACTGCTGATCAGTTGGCTACTTAGTGAACCATGGCCACCGTTCTATGCGTCGCTGACGCTGATGTTTCAGCGCGAAGTGGCGGAGCGGATCGTCGCGCGTCCGGATTCGGATGCCTATGGCCGTCTCGGCGTGCTGGCCGGCTGGAGAACCGAGGCGAAAATTACTTTTGATGTCCCGCCACAGGCGTTCACACCGCCGCCAAAGGTTACGTCCTCGGTCGTCCATCTGGTACCGCGTGTGGCCCCGCTCGCCTGCGACGCGGCAGTGCTTGGTCGTGTAACCCAGGCTGCGTTTGGCCAGAGGCGCAAGATGCTGCGGCAAAGCATCAAATCGCTTGGCGGTGAAGCGCTGCTTGCCAAGGTCGGGATCGACCCGACACGTCGGGCGGAAACGCTATCAATCGAAGAGTTCGTAGCGTTAGCGAATGCGCTTTAGTCCAGCTTTTCATCGAGAAGACTGCTGACGAAATCGAACAGACCCGGGCAGCGGTCTCGGCGCAGGCGTTCGGCGGTGACGATTGACTGAACCTGCTGATAGGCGCGGTCCAGATCTTCGTTGACAATGACATAATCGTAGGAGCGCCAACGCTCGATCTCGTTACGCGCATTGTCCAAACGCATGTTGATCACGTCTTCAGCGTCCTCTGCACGCCGATGCAGCCGCTCTTTTAAAGCGGCCATGGATGGAGGAAGGATGAAAATACTGACTACATCGCCTTTCATCTTCTCCTGCAACTGCAACGCGCCCTGCCAGTCGATGTCGAAAAGCATATCCTGGCCGTCCGCGAGCGCATTTTCCGCGGCCTCGCGCGGGGTCCCATAGAAATTGCCGTGGACTTCCGCCCATTCGATCAACGCGTCGCTGTCGCGCAGCCGCTCGAACTCGCGTGTCTGGATGAAATGATAATGGACGCCCTCGATTTCGCTGGGACGGCGGGACCGTGTCGTCACGCTGATCGACAGCGCAAGCTCAAGCTTTTCCTTGTCAGTCAGCAGCATTCGGGCAAGCGTCGACTTACCCGCCCCGGACGGCGATGACAGGACGAGCATAAGACCACGTCTTTTGATGCTGTTGGGCATAGTTACTCCAGATTCTGTATCTGCTCGCGCAATTGATCCACAACAGCTTTCAGGTCAAGTCCGATCGATGTAATTGAAGCGGCATTGGCCTTCGAACAAAGCGTATTCGCTTCGCGGTTGAATTCCTGTGTCAGGAAGTCAAGCTTGCGGCCAACACCGTTGCCTTGCTTCAGGAGATCGCGGGCGGCGCTGATATGCATTTCCAGCCGGTCGAGCTCTTCCTGGATGTCAGCCTTCGTCGCAAGGAACGCCGCCTCCATATACAGCCGCGATTCGTCCAATGCGGGAGCGGCATCGAGCAGCAGCGAGACCTGTGCAGCCAGACGCGAGCGAATAGCATCAAACGAGCGGCTTGGATCAAGTCTCGCCTGTTCCACCAGCATCTCGATCGCCGCGATCTGTACAGTCAAAATCTCGCCCAACGCCTTGCCCTCGGCTTGGCGGTTGTGCACCAGTTGAACCATTGTTTCGTCCAGAACCGCCAGTACTGCCTCTTCAATCTTACGCTGTTCTTCCGGATTGGGCGTCTCCTGCGGCGCCTCCAAGACGCCACGGAGCGCCATGAGGCCCTCTGGTGTGGATGCTGCCAGACCGTAATCTTCACGCAGACGTGCAGCGATCGCTGCCAGTTCCTTCAGAAGTGGTTCGTTGATGATCGCCTTGGCAACACCCGCGCTGCGATCGACGGTAACGGCCGCCTGAAAATTTCCGCGCTTGAAATGCTGGCTGAAAAGGGCGCGGGCTTTCTGCTCGATCGTTTCAAGACCGGCCGGCAGGCGAAACCGCACGTCGAGACCTTTGCCGTTAACCGACTTGATTTCCCACGAGATTTGCACCCCGGCGCTGTTCCGGAGGTGACGGGCAAATCCCGTCATGCTTTGCAATGACATGTCTACCCCCTGGAACGAAAGGCCACTCCTTTGGCCTTCCAGTATCAATTTCCGCCAGTTGCATCCGGCAATGCATTCTTGTCACCGGTTGCCGCCTTGGCGGCCTCATCGAGGCGATTTTTCTCGACGTCGCGCCAGCGTTTCACATTATCATTGTGTTCTTCAAGCGTCTCGGCAAATACATGTCCGCCAGTGCCATCGGCAACGAAATAAAGGTCCTTGGTCTGCGACGGATGAGCGACGGCTTCCAGCGCATCACGACCAGGATTTGCGATCGGCCCGGGTGGCAGGCCATTGATCGTATAAGTATTGTAAGGCGTCGGCTTCTCAAGATCTGACTTCAGGATCGGGCGGTCCGAAGGCTTGCCCTTGCCACCAAACAAACCATAAATGATCGTTGGATCGGATTGGAGGCGCATGCGCTTGTTCAACCGGTTGATGAAGACGGCGGCAACGCGTGGACGCTCGTCCGCCTTGCCAGTCTCTTTTTCGACGATGGAGGCGAGCGTCACGAACTCTTCAATGGTTTTCAACGGAATCTTGGGATCGCGGCGCTCCCATATGTCTTCAACCAGCTTTTTCTGATCGGCCTGCATCTTCTTGATGAGTTCCTCGCGCGTTGTGCCGCGAGAAAAACGCATTGTATTAGCGAAGAGCGAGCCTTCACTGGGCATGATTGCCGGCAAATCGCCAACAAGCACGTCATCCTCGCGCACCCGCTGGAAAATCTGATCGACGGTAAGACCTTCCGGAATCGTCAGCGAACGAAGTACGGATTTTCCGCTGCGCAACAGATCCATGATCTCTCGCATGGACGCATGCGCCTTGATTTCATATTCGCCGGCTTTCATGTCTCCCTGATGGCCATAGGCCTGAACGCCGTATTTAAAGACCCGGGCATCACTGATAATGCCACGCCTTTCCAGCCCGTCGGCTATCTCGACAATCCCGGTACCGCTCTTCACGACGTAGTTGGTTGTAACATCGCTAGGTCCAGGCTCGTTGAACGCCAGCTTGCCAAAGTATACCGCGGCCGCGGCAGCAAGAACCACCAGCACGACGAGCGACAGCATGAAATTGGCAAAAACAACGATCTGGCTGCGGGCCCGACGAGAGCGTCGCTTCGGCAGAGGTGGTGGTGTACCTGGTTCCGGACGCAATGCTTCAGAAGCCGATTGCGGGACAATCGGCTTACGATCCGGCGTGTTGGCCGCTGAACCGTTTGTCTCTTCAGACTGCTGATCTGAGCTCACGCAAGCACCTCGGGGCATGATACCGGCTGACGCCGGTAGAATCGATTGTGATTATGGCAAAAACGCGAGAGCGCTCCGCCATAAAATCAATCACTGTTGATAACGCCGCATCACGAGCGAGGCATTGGTACCGCCAAACCCAAAGGAATTGGACAGCGCGATATCGATCTTGCGTTCGCGCGGCTTGTGCGGAACCAGATCGATCTTCGTTTCCTTGGAAGGCTTATCGAGATTGATCGTTGCAGGAGCGATATTGTCGCGGATCGCCAGCACGCAGAAAATAGCTTCTGTCGAGCCAGCGGCACCAAGAAGATGACCGATGGAAGATTTGGTGGATGACATCGATATTTTCGAAGCGGCATCGCCGACAACGCGTTCGACCGCACCGAGTTCAATCGTATCGGCCATTGTCGAAGTGCCGTGCGAGTTGATGTAATCCACATCGCCCGGCGTAATGCCTGCGCGCTTCAAAGCCATTTCCATAGAGCGCTGTGCGCCCTCACCGCTCTCTGACGGTGCGGTGATGTGATACGCATCGCCGGATAGGCCATAGCCGATGATCTCGGCATAAATCTTGGCGCCGCGAGCCAGGGCATGCTCCAGCTCTTCAAGGACGACAACGCCGGCACCCTCACCCATCACAAAACCATCGCGGTCTTCATCATAGGGTCTCGACGCGGTTGTCGGATCGTCGTTTCTGGCAGTGGACAACGCCTTGCATGCAGCAAAGCCGGCTAGCGAAATGCGGCTGACTGGCGACTCGGTGCCACCGGCCACCATCACATCGGCATCGCCGAATGCGATCAAACGCGAGGCGTCGCCGATAGCGTGTGCACCGGTGGAGCAAGCGGTAACGACTGCATGATTTGGACCCCGCAACTTATGTTTGATCGATACCTGGCCGGAAGCCAGGTTTATCAGACGACCGGGGATGAAGAAGGGCGAGATGCGTCGGGGGCCTTTGTCGCGAAGTGTATAGCCTGCTTCGACAATGCCCTCGAGACCACCAATGCCCGATCCGATCAAAACACCCGTACGGATCTGGTCTTCATCGCTTTCCGGCGCCCATTTGGCATCTGCAAGCGCCTGGTCTGCAGCCGCAACGGCGTAAACAATGAAAGGATCGACCTTGCGCTGCTCTTTGGGTTCCATCCAATCATCCGGATTAAATGTACCATCAGAGCCATCACCCACCGGAATACGGCAGGCGATCTTGCAGGGAAGATCTTCAACTTCAAATTCCGTCACACGCCGGGCGCCACTCTGGCCGGCAAGAAGCCGCGACCAGGTTAGTTCAACCCCGGATGCGAGAGGAGAAACCAGCCCAAGGCCGGTTATGACAACACGCCTCATGGCAGATCCTTAACTATCCAATGCAACATGATTGTTTCCGGCCCAACGCATGAACGAGCAAGGTTAAGCACCTTATATCACGATCGCTGCGGGGCCGAACAAAAATCAGGCAGATGCTTTGTCGATGAACTTAACGGCATCGCCGACTGTCAGAATCGTCTCGGCAGCATCGTCCGGGATTTCGACGCCAAACTCTTCTTCAAAAGCCATCACGAGCTCGACAGTATCAAGGCTGTCGGCGCCCAGATCGTCGATGAAGCTCGCACCATCGGTGACTTTCTCGGCATCAACGCCCAGATGTTCAATAACGATTTTCTTGACGCGTTCTGCAGTATCACTCATGTGGAAACCTCGACCTGTTTGTTTTTCCCTATGCCTTGGTTAGCGGCACGGATGACTCTAATCAAGCAATAAGATGGTTGTTCTGCCCTGTTTAACAGCTAAAACACCCGTCCTTGCGGTTCATTCCTTGCGGAACTGAAAGGACATCAAATCGATTTGACTGCCCAGACTGGTGCGCGACTTATCACGCTTTATTCGCGGTCTCAATCTCATAAATGTGATTGATACCGATACCGGTGGATACGATTGATGCAAACCGATCAGATCATCGCCATGCCACCGTTGACGTGAATTGTCTGACCCGTGACATAGGATGCTTCATTGCTGGCAAGATAGACAACCGACGAAGCAACTTCGGCGCCCGTACCCATGCGGCGCATGGGAATTGCCGACATGATGCTTTCTTTCTGTTTATCGTTGAGCTTGTCAGTCATTGCCGATTCGATGAAACCCGGTGCAACGCAGTTGACCGTGACGTTGCGGCTGGCGATTTCCTGCGCCAAGGATTTGGAGAAGCCGATGAGTCCGGCTTTGGAAGCGACATAATTGGTTTGACCCGGATTACCTGTCACGCCCACGACCGAAGTTATGTTGATGACGCGGCCATAGCGACGGCGCATCATCGGATGCGTGAGTTCGCGGGTCAGACGGAAAACTGCAGTCAGATTGACTTCAAGCACATTGTCCCAGTCCGCATCGCTCATGCGCACGAACAGGCCGTCTTTGGTGATGCCCGCGTTGTTGATGAGAATATCAACGCCTCCAAGATCGGCTTCGGCCTTTTCGCCGAGCGCTTTGACTTCGCCCCGATTCGAAAGATCAGCCGGGAAGATCATTGCCCGATCGCTAAAATCAGACGCCAGCGCTTCCAGCTTCTCCATACGGGTGCCATGGAGACCCACGACTGCACCCCGTGCATGGAGCGCACGAGCGATTGCCTCGCCGATGCCACCCGTCGCACCCGTGATAAGAGCCTTGCGGCCTGTGAGATCAAACATTGCGCGTTCCTTTAAGCGTTCAAGGCAGCGACTGCCGCATCGATGTCTTCCGGCGTTCCGATAGCAATACCGGATATGTCCTTATTAATACGGCGCGCAAGACCAGTCAGCACTTTACCCGCACCGATTTCGTAGAGCGTTGTGACCCCATTATTGCCAAACCATTCTACCGTCTCGCGCCAGCGCACTTGTCCCGTCACTTGCTCAACCAGCAATGCGGCGATTTCCGCCGCAGACTTGACGGGCGCAGCACGGACATTGGCAATAAGCGGCACGACCGGATCGTTTTTGGAAACATCGGCCAATGCGACGCGCATGGCCCCGGCGGCGGGCTCCATCAACGTAGAGTGGAAAGGAGCGGAAACCGGCAGCATGATCGCGCGCTTGGCACCTTTGGCGGATGCCAGCGCCGCCGCTACCTCGACAGGGCCCTTCGCACCGGAAATCACCAACTGACCGCCGCCATTATCATTGGCGATCTGAACGGGGCCCTGTTTCGCCGCTTCGGCACAAATTGCTTCGACGTCTTCATGCTCAAGGCCGATAATGGCGGCCATGGCGCCCTCGCCCGCCGGAACCGCCTTCTGCATCGCATTGCCGCGAATGCGCAAGAGGCGCGCCGTATCGGATAGCGAGAATGTGCCTGCTGCACAAAGCGCCGAATATTCGCCGAGAGAATGGCCGGCAACGTAGGCAACCTTATCCTTCAAGGATACGCCCTTGGACTCCAGCACGCGGAATACGGCGATGGATACGGCCATCAGTGCGGGCTGCGCATTGGCGGTCAGCGTCAAAGTTTCTTCCGGGCCTTCCCAGATGATCGAAGACAGCTTCTCGCCCAGAGCTTCGTCCACCTCGTCGAAAACAGAACGCGCCTCGGGGAAATTCTCCGCCAGAGCCTTGCCCATGCCGACAACCTGGCTTCCCTGGCCCGGAAAGGTGAATGCAATGGACATAAGCTGCGCCTCCAAAGGTTGCTTACAGTGTGAATCTGACGCGCGATGTGCCTACAGGCAAGCACGAAGTCAAGCTTTGATGCAATGATACAACTGACGCTAGGCATGCTTGACTTAGGCTAAGTGATAGATTGACTGTCGTCGACCACCAGATGCGCTGGAATCCAAAGGCGGACTGGCGCATTGAAGATATTCAGGCCGTTTGCAAGGAGTTTGAAATTATCTGCAAGAGGTCACGCTCTGGCAGTTCTCACTACAAAGTTTCACACGCATCACAGTACGAGATTTTAACGATCCCTTTTAAAAGACCTATCAAGCCTGTATATATACGGAAACTCATCGAGTTTGTTGAAGCTGTGAGGAATTCACGTGACCTATCATAAATATCCGGTCGTTGTTTCTCCTCTCGCTGATGAGGATGGCGGAGGATTTGGTGCTTATGTACCTGATCTTCCAGGCTGCATGAGTGATGGTGATACGCCCGAAGAGGCGGTACACAACGCTTATGATGCAATCGAAGCCTGGATCGAGGCCGCCAGTGAGTTGGGCCGCGACATTCCAGCACCCTCTCAGAAACTGACATTTGCCTGATTATACGCAATTTACGCCCATACTTAGAAAATCTGTCAGGCGGGTTGCTTATTTGGGCATTTGCCCGTATAGAGCGCCCGTTCATTGCTCGGCGTCAGCTGGGGGCTGAACGGAGGGCCGGATTTCGATCCGTCGAAGCATAAGAGCTTCAGCCTCCCGTGTCTCCGCTCTCGATCGTCTCCATCAGCGTCCTTTCTTCGCCGGTCTCCGGCAGAGAGATTCGCAGAGGTTTACCGTTGATTCCGGGCAATATTAACGAAGAAAGGCAAAGACAATGGCTCTTTATGAACATGTGTTCCTTGCTCGACAGGATATTTCGCAGCAGCAGGTCGATGCGCTTGTAGAACAGTACAAGGGTATCATCGAGACCAATGGCGGCACAGTCGGGCGTATTGAAAGCTGGGGGCTCCGTGCTCTCACCTATCGCATAAACAAGAACCGCAAGGCGTATTACTCCCTGCTCAACATCACTGCTCCTGCAGCAGCTGTTGCCGAGCTCGAGCGTCAGCAGCGCATCAACGAAGACGTCCTGCGTTTCATGACGATCCGCGTTGACGAACACGAGGAAGGCCAGTCGGCCATGCTCGCTCGCCGTGACGATCGCCGCGACCGCGACGACAACAAGTTCGGTGGCCGCGACGACGACCGTCCGCGCCGTCCACGCCGTCCGCGTGACGAAGCCGGTGAAGGAGCAGAATAATGGTTGATATCAATCAGATCCCGACCCGCCGTCCGTTCCATCGCCGCCGCAAGACCTGCCCGTTTTCGGGCGCCAATGCGCCAAAGATCGACTACAAGGACGTAAAGCTCCTGTCGCGCTACATTTCCGAGCGTGGCAAGATCGTTCCTTCCCGTATCACGGCTGTCAGCCAGAAGAAGCAGCGCGAACTCGCTCAGGCGATCAAGCGTGCCCGTTTCCTCGGCCTGCTGCCATACGTTGTAAAATAATAAAACAGAGGCGGTGGGTTTCGACCCGCCGCCTCATTCCACCATCCGCGATGGGCGCGGGTCTGGTGATTTAGAAAACCCGAGTTGAGGTTATGGCCTAGCGGCCACCTCTAACTGCTGAAACAAGCAGGACAGCGAGTGAAATGAAACTGACTGCAAAAGATTTTGGTGTAGGTGTGTTAGCGGGTTTTTCCGCTGCATTGCTTTCGATCGGCGTTATCACGCAATCGACCCTCGCCATGGCGCTGTTGCTGTTTTCGCCACTGCCTATTTTTGTAGCTGCTCTCGGCTGGGGTACGGCCGCCGGCTTGATTGCCGCCCTTTCCATGGCTGTCGCCGTATCCGTGCTTGCCGCGCCAATGGCGGCCCTTATCGTGGTCCTGATCACTGCGCTCCCTGCCGCCGCTGCATCGTACTTTACCGGCCTCGCACGCCCTGCCGATGAAATCGGTGGACCGAAGGACGTCATGGTCTGGTATCCGCTCGCCGATACTCTGCTGCGCCTGGCGCTGATTGTGGCAGCCAGTTTCATTGCAATCGGCATGCTCGTCGGATTTGGCGATGAACTTGCAGGCGAACTGGCGAAATCACTGGGGCAGCAGCTTGCCGCAAGCAACCCTGAACTTGCCGCCAATGCCGACGTTGCGCAGAGCATGGCACTGTTTGTCGTGCGTGTATTGCCCGCTCTGCAGCCTGCCATATGGGTGACGATAATCGTCGCCAATCTCTATCTGGCACTGCGGTTGACGGCCGCTTCCGGCAAACTACGCCGACCGCATGATGACTGGCCGCGGGCGCTGCGCATGCCTCGCTCCGCGCTTATCATCTTCGCCATCGCTTGCGCTGCCTGCTTCCTGCCGGGCGGCATCGGCTACGCCGCAACCGCAATAGCCGGCGCACTCGGTGCCGGTTTCACGATGGCGGGTTTCGCGATACTGCATGCAAGAACGCGCGGCGCACCATGGCGTCCAGTGGCACTGTGGTTCGCTTACCTCGCGGTTCTGCTTTTCGCCTTTGTCCTTTTCCTCTTCCTTCTTGCCGGTTTGTTCGACACGTCGCGCAACGCCCCGGTCTCGAAGGCTGCGAATACAACACCACCTAGCAACGACAATTAACATTAAAACAGACAAGGATTATTCAAATGGAAGTCATTCTTCTCGAACGTATCAGCCGCCTCGGCCAGATGGGTGAAACAGTCAAGGTAAAGGACGGCTTTGCCCGTAATTTCCTGTTGCCACAGGGCAAGGCTCTTCGCGCCAACGAAGCCAACAAGAAGAAGTTCGAGGGCCAGCGCGCGCAGCTCGAAGCACGCAACCTCGAACGCAAGACGGAAGCACAGGCGATCGCCGAAAAGCTCGACGGCAAGTCGTTCATCGCCGTTCGTTCGGCTGGCGAAACCGGTCAGCTCTACGGTTCAGTTTCGACACGCGATATCGCTGATCTGATCACCGCCGAAGGCTTCTCGATCAACCGTAACCAGGTTGAACTGAACACGCCGATCAAGACCATTGGCCTGCACAAGATCGTGCTGACACTTCATCCGGAAGTTGAAGCAACGGTCACGATCAACATTGCTCGTACTGCAGATGAAGCCGAGCGTCAGGTAAAGGGCGAAGATCTTACCTCTGCCGAGGCGATCTACGGTATCGAAGAAGTTCCCCTTGCGGACGAATTCTTCGACGAGGACGAAGAAGGTGAAGAGAACGCCTGATCTTTCTTCGATAGATCATTCTTTCGAATGATCTCATCAACATTTTGAAAGTACCCGGCAGCAGTGCCGGGTATTTTTTTGCTTTTCAGGAACAAAAAAACGATTAGATTTGTTTGTCCTACCACGCCCGACCACGGCTCACCTCCCGAGCCTGCCAATGGCCGAGCTCTATCGTCAATGATGGAGATTGTTCATGAATGCCATACTCAAAGCCGCACTCTCGCGGATGATCTACACTGGCACTTTGGTTATCACAGACTCTTCCGGTAAAACTCAAACTTTCGGTGATGGAACCGGAGAGCAATTCGCCTTTCGCATCAACAGTGCAGCGGCCGAACGGAAGATCGCCTTCGATCCATCGCTGCATTTCCCGGAAGCCTATATGAACGGGGATATCGACGTTCTCGAAGGCGATATTTATGACGTCCTCAAGATTATTTTCGAGAATACCGGGGCGACTGTCGCCAAGGAACCCTGGATGTTGGCGATCGAAGGCATTCGCCGGGCTACCCGTCGCTTGCATCAGATGAATACGCTGACCCGCGCGTCCAGCAACGTTCAGCGCCACTATGATCTCTCCGAAGATCTCTACAGGTTGTTTCTCGATACCGACATGCAATACTCCTGTGCCTACTTTGAACGGCCGGATGCAACGCTTGAAGAAGCGCAGCTTGCGAAAAAACGACACATCGCAGCGAAACTGTTGTTGAAAAAGGGGCACAAGACGCTCGACATCGGTTGCGGCTGGGGCGGACTCGGAATCTACCTCGCCAAGCACCTCGAAGCCGATGTGACCGGCGTAACGCTGTCGCAAGAGCAATTCGGTATCGCCAACAAGCGCGCATTTGAAGAAGGCCTGACTGCCCAAGCACAATTCAGCTTGCGGGACTACCGGACTATCGAAGAGACCTTCGACCGCATCGTGTCCGTTGGCATGTTTGAGCATGTCGGTATCGGACACTTCCCGGAGTATTTCCAGCACACCGCGCGGCTTTTGAAGAAGGACGGCGTATTCCTGCTGCACTCCATCGGACGCTCGGATGGCCCCTCCTACACGAACGCCTTCATCCAGAAATACATATTTCCCGGCGGTTATATTCCAGCGCTTTCGGAAGTGCTGCCGCACATCGAAAAGGCTGGCCTCGTTGTCACCGATATCGAGATTCTCCGGCTGCACTACGCGGACACTTTGCGTATCTGGCGCGAACGATTCATGGCGAATCGCGAGAAGGCCAAAGCGATCTATGATGAACGGTTCTGCCGCATGTGGGAGTTCTATCTTGCGGCTTCGGAAGCGGCGTTCCGCTGGCAAAACCTGGTGGTGTTCCAGATCCAGCTCGCACATCGGCAAGAAGCGGTGCCGCTAACCCGGAACTATATCGAGAAGGAAGAAAAACGGCTCAAGCGCCTCGAATGTGAGCGCAGCTCCGCCAACAGCCAGGTGGAGACCAAGGAATCAGTCGCCGGGCGGTAAGTCCGACAACAGACTACCGTCTAACATCAAAAACCATCCGCAGGGCGATTTGCGGATGGATTTTTTGTATTTTCCACTGCGCCAAAATTGCGACATTGAGCGTTGCGGGTATACACTGTCATCTGCGAATCACGCGCCAAATCGGTGGCTCTGAGTCAAGCTGTAACATCCTGTTTTGTACTTCTTGCTGTGGACGGAAATGTATAGTCCGCCTCCGCATTGCGTCGTTAAAAACGCCGTGGCCATGTTGATCGAGGAACAGGAAAATTTGAAATGGCTGAAGCTACGGTACGCAAGATCAACGAGGCTCAAGGAGCGCTTTACCGCGAGGCCCCTAACAATATAGAGGCTGAACAGGCCCTGTTGGGTGCCATTCTCGTCAACAATGACGCGTTTTACCGGGTTTCGGACTTTCTGAAGCCGACCCATTTCAACGAACCGCTACACCGCAAGATCTTCGAAGTCGCTTCCGATATGATTCGCATGGGCAAGATGGCGAATCCGGTGACGCTGAAGACATTCATGCCCGCTGACGCCAAAATCGGCGAAATGACGGTGATGCAATATCTCGCCCGCCTCGCTGCCGAGGCGGTGACAATCATCAACGCCGAAGATTACGGCCGGGCGATCTACGATCTCGCCACGCGCCGGGCTTTGATTACCATCGGCGAAGACATGGTCAACATAGCCTATGATGCGCCGGTTGACGTGGCGCCGCAGGGCCAGATCGAAGATGCGGAACGACGGCTGTTCGAACTCGCAGAAACCGGCCGCTACGACGGCGGGTTCCAGACATTTACCGATGCGGTCAAAACGGCCGTCGACATGGCCAACGCGGCGTTTATGCGCGACGGGCACTTGTCCGGTATTTCGACTGGCATTCGCGCGCTCGATGCGCGCATGGGCGGCCTCCAGCCCTCCGACTTGATCGTGCTTGCGGGCCGTCCCGGCATGGGGAAAACCTCGCTTGCGACCAACATCGCATTCAACATTGCCGCAGCCTACGAACCCGAACAATTGGCGGACGGTACGTTCAAGGCCAAGAATGGCGGGGTCGTCGGCTTCTTCTCGCTCGAAATGTCGTCGGAACAGCTGGCCACGCGTATCATTTCCGAGCAATCGGAGATCAGTTCGTCGAAAATCCGTCGCGGTGAAATCAGTGAAGCCGACTTCGAAAAGCTGGTTGCGTGTTCGCAGCACATGCAGAAAGTGCCGCTTTATATCGATCAGACCGGCGGTATTTCGATTGCCCAGCTCGCAGCGCGAGCGCGCCGGCTGAAGCGCCAGCGCGGGCTCGACGTTCTGGTCATCGACTATATTCAGCTCATGCAAGGGTCGTCAAAGCGCGCGTCGGAAAACCGCGTACAGGAAATTACCGAAATCACCACGGGTCTGAAAGCGCTTGGCAAGGAATTGAACACGCCGATCATCGCCCTGTCCCAGCTGTCTCGTCAGGTGGAAAGCCGCGAAGACAAGCACCCGCAACTTTCCGACTTGCGTGAATCCGGTTCGATCGAGCAGGACGCGGACGTTGTGCTGTTCGTTTACCGCGACGAATATTACATCAAAAACAAGGAACCGAAGCCCGGTACAGAAGAGCATTTCAAATGGCAGGCCGATCTCAACGAGGCTACGGGCAAGGCGGAAGTCATCGTTGCCAAGCAACGTCACGGCCCGACAGGCACGGTAAGACTGGCGTTCCAGGCGGAATTTACCCGCTTTACCGACCTTGCCGAAGATTCGCATCTTCCTGAACGGTTTGAGTGAACCTTTGACTGCCAAAAAGCCTCAAACCATCACGACCGGTGCAGATCCTCGACTAGCCGGAGGGCGGTTAACAGTCGATCTCGATGTGCTTGCCGCCAATTGGCTGTTCCTCGCCGAAAAATCGAAGCCTGCGGAGGCCAGTGCCGTCGTCAAGGCCGACGCCTACGGCCTCGGCATTGTACATGTCGTACCGGTGTTGTGGCAGGCTGGATGCCGAACGTTCTTTGTCGCGCTGGCCGAGGAAGGTCTGCGGGTAAAAGCTGTCGCGCCTGATGCGCGGGTGTTTGTGCTCAACGGGTTTTTTGCCGAAGCATTCGGAGCCTATGGCCAATCGGATCTCATTCCTGTTCTTGGCTCGGTCCATGAACTCGATTTGTGGAAGCGCCTGAATGCGCGTCGGAAGGAAAAACTTCCCTTTGCACTGCATGTGGACACCGGTATGAACCGTCTCGGCCTCACCCTGGAGGAAGCACTGGTTTTCGCGGCTGATATGCGGGGCCAAAAACCGGTTCTACTGATGACGCATCTTGCCACGGCTGACGATCAGGCGCATGGGTTGAACCTAAAGCAAATTGAATCATTTCAAAAACTTCGCGGGGCTTTTGCAGGAATTGAATCAAGTATAGCAAATTCCCCGGGCATTTTTCACACACGTATAGGTGAATATGAACTCAGCCGCCCCGGCGTTGCCATGTATGGCGGCGAACCATTTTCGGCCACCGCCAATCCCATGCGCCCAGTCGTGACACTGGAAGCCCGGATCGTACAGATTCGTACGGGGGCGAAGGGCGAAACCGTAGGTTACGGCGCTACCACGACGCTTAAACGCGACACGCGTATTGCGGTTTGCTCGGTAGGCTATGCGGATGGCTATCTCCGTTCCGCATCGGGCAGCGGTGTGCCGTTGCGCGGCGCCGTACCCAACGGCGGCGAAGGCTTTGTTGCCGGGAGCAAAGTTCCGATTATTGGTCGCGTCACCATGGATCTTACATCGTTCGATGTCACCGATCTTCCAGTGGATGCGGTCAGCCCAGGGGACTACATTGAACTCTTTGGCCGAAATATTGCGTTGGACGACGCTGCCCGCGCCGCCGGAACGATCGGATATGAGTTGCTTACCAGCCTTGGTACTCGCTATCACCGGCGCTATCTCAAATCCGAAAGTAATTGATGGCAAAGCCAAGAATTCAATTTATCTGTCAGAACTGCGGTGCAGTGCACACCCGCTGGGCGGGCAAGTGCGATGAGTGCGGCGAGTGGAACACGCTTGTCGAGGAAGGTACGGCTGGCGGCATTGGTAGCGGGCCAGGCAAGCTATCATCGCGTAAAGGTCGCGCAGTAGCGCTGACCACGCTTTCCGGCGAAATCGAGGATGCACCGCGCATCCAGTCAGGAATCGGCGAACTGGATCGTGTGACCGGTGGAGGTTTTGTCCGCGGTTCGGCGATTCTCATCGGCGGCGATCCCGGCATCGGTAAATCCACATTGCTGACGCAGGCTGCTGCTGCCCTCGCCCGCCAGGGCCACCGCGTCGTTTACGTTTCGGGTGAAGAGGCAGTGGCGCAAATCAGGCTGCGCGCGCAGCGATTGCACGCTGCCGATACCGACGTGCTGCTCGCGGCCGAAACCAATGTCGAAGATATTTTGGCGACCATCTCCGATTCGAAGCGGCCAGATTTGATCATTATCGATTCGATCCAGACATTGTGGACAGACGCCGCCGATTCTGCCCCCGGCACAGTGACGCAGGTGCGAGCCGGCGCTCAAGCCATGATCCGCTATGCCAAACAGACCGGCGCAGCAGTTGTTCTCGTAGGGCACGTGACGAAGGAGGGTCAGATCGCAGGGCCTCGCGTGATCGAGCACATGGTCGATGCCGTACTCTATTTCGAAGGCGAAGGCGGCCACCATTACCGCATCTTGAGGACCGTGAAGAACCGTTTTGGTCCAACAGACGAGATCGGCGTGTTCGAAATGTCAGACAAGGGATTGCGCGAAGTCGCCAATCCTTCCGAGCTTTTCCTGGGTGAACGCAATGAAAAGTCGCCGGGAGCTGCGGTTTTTGCAGGCATGGAAGGCACTCGGCCGATACTCGTCGAAATCCAGGCTCTGGTTGCACCCTCGACGCTTGGCACGCCGCGCCGCGCGGTTGTCGGGTGGGATGGAAACCGGCTGTCGATGATTCTCGCCGTACTCGAAGCGCATTGCGGCGTAAGGTTCGGTCAGCACGACGTTTATCTGAATGTGGCCGGCGGATATCGAATAACCGAGCCGGCAGCAGACCTTGCAGTTGCATCTGCGCTGGTTTCCTCAATTGCCGGTATTGCCCTTCCCGCAGATTGCGTCTATTTCGGCGAAGTCAGTTTATCTGGTGCGGTTCGCCCGGTGGCGCATGCTGTGCAGAGGCTGAAGGAGGCAGATAAGCTTGGGTTCAAGCAGGCTGTTCTTCCCAAGGGAAGCAACGACGTGGCAAAGAACGGCAATGCTCGTCTGACAGAAACCGCTTCGCTGCCGGACCTAGTGGCCCGGATTGCGGCATCTGGACCTGACAAGAGACAACGCGACGACTGACCAGATAGTATCGGCCAGACTGAATATGGGGATGAACTTAAATGCCAATAACGTTGCTTGACGGAATTCTATTGGGCATCACTCTCGTTTCGGCGGTTTTGGCCATGGTGCGCGGCTTTTCGCGCGAAGTTTTGTCGGTAGTTTCCTGGGCAGCTGCAGCCGCAGCTGCATATCTCTTCTATAAGCCGGTCATTCCCTTCCTTACGCCCTATATCAGCAATGATACAATTGCCCAGATCGCAGCGGCTGGCCTCGTCTTCGTCGTTACGTTGATTGTCGTGTCGATCATTACAATGAAGATTGCCGATTTCATCATCGACAGCCGTATCGGCGCACTCGATCGTACGCTGGGTTTCCTTTTCGGCGCAGCGCGAGGCATTCTTCTCGTCGTTGTCGCCATGCTGTTCTTCAATTGGCTTGTTCCCGAGAACCAGCCGGCATGGGTTGGTCAGGCAAAATCCAAGCCGATGATCGATCAGCTGGGTACAAAATTGATCAGCCTGTTGCCGGAAGACCCGGAATCAACCATCCTCAACCGCCTGAAGCCCGGTACGACAGCGGCGCCGGATGCAGCACCCGACGGCACCACGACAACACCGGAGCCCAAGGAAGACATTCCGCCGGAAGGGTCAACAAACCAGCCTTGATGCAGTTTAGAGGCTCTAAGAACACAACTGCGTCAATATTGGCATTTATCAGGCCTTGGCGTTTACTTGGTAATGCTCCATATACGTGGCATAATGCGAAATAGGCACAATTGACTCGATCCCCGATTATCTTGGCCAAGGTAATCTTGGGGCGGAAGGGCTGGCGGCAATGACCGACATTTCTCGTAACGATAATCAATTGATGTCCCTGGATGACGACACACTGCATGAAGAGTGCGGTGTGTTTGGCATTTTGGGGCATCCCGACGCCGCGACCCTGACCGCGCTCGGGCTGCACGCCCTGCAGCATCGCGGCCAGGAAGCAGCCGGTATCGTCTCCTATGACGGGAAACAGTTTTGTTCGGAACGCCGCATGGGTCTCGTCGGAGACCACTACACCAATCCGGCAACCCTTGCACAACTGCCCGGCGACCGGGCGATCGGCCATGTACGCTATTCGACCACCGGCGATACGGTTCTGCGCAACGTGCAGCCGCTTCTGGCCGAACTCGAAGTCGGCGGCATCGCCATTGCCCACAATGGCAATTTCACCAACGGCCTCACACTGCGCCGCCAGCTGATTGCCGATGGCGCCATCTGCCAGTCCAATTCCGATACCGAAGTCGTGCTGCACCTTATCGCCCGTTCACGCCACGCCTCATCCAGCGATCGCTTCATCGACGCGATCCGCCAGATGGAAGGCGGTTATGCGATGCTCGCCCTCACCCGCACCAAGCTCATCGCCGCGCGTGACCCGATCGGCATTCGCCCGCTCGTGATGGGCGAACTCGACGGCAAGCCGATTTTCGCTTCCGAAACCTGTGCGCTTGACATTATCGGTGCGAAATTCGTCCGCGATATCGAGAATGGCGAAGTAGTGGTCTGCGAAATTCAGACAGATGGGTCGATCAGCATAGATACTTACAAGCCGCAGAATCCAAAGCGCGAACGGCTTTGCCTGTTTGAATACGTTTACTTCGCCCGTCCGGACTCGGTCGTTGGCGGACGCAATGTCTACACTGCCCGCAAGAACATGGGCATCAATCTCGCCAAGGAAGCGCCGCTTGAGGCCGATGTGGTGGTTCCAGTTCCCGATGGCGGCACTCCGGCAGCCATTGGCTTTGCCCAGGCAAGCGGCATTCCCTTCGAGCTTGGCATCATCCGCAATCATTATGTCGGCCGTACATTCATCGAGCCAACCCAGTCGATCCGCGCCTTCGGCGTAAAGTTGAAGCATTCGGCCAATCGTGCCGTCATCGAAGGCAAGCGCGTTGTACTTGTGGATGATTCCATCGTGCGCGGTACCACTTCGGTCAAGATCGTGCAGATGATCCGTGACGCCGGTGCGCTCGAGGTGCATATCCGCGTTGCCAGTCCCATGATCTTCCATCCGGATTTCTACGGCATCGACACACCCGACGCGGACAAGCTGCTGGCCAACCAGTATGCGGACCTTGCTGCGATGTGCGACTACATCGGAGCCGATTCCCTGGCATTCCTGTCGATCGACGGGCTTTACAAGGCTGTCAGCGGGGCTCCCCGCGATCCGCGCTCGCCGCTGTTCACTGATCACTATTTCACTGGCGATTATCCGACGCGGCTTCTCGACAAGGATGGGGCGAGTAACGTTCGCCAGTTCTCGCTTCTCGCAAATAACGGTTGAGTTCACTTTATGATTTCTGACGGCAGTTTTCGGCTGGACGGCAAGCTTGCGCTCGTCACCGGCGCATCCCGTGGCATTGGCTATTCTCTCTCCAAAGAACTCGCAGCCCGCGGCGCTCACGTCATTGCCGTTGCCCGTACTGTGGGCGGGCTCGAGGAACTCGACGACGAGATCAAGGCAGCTGGCGGAACTGCAACGCTAGTTCCCCTAGACTTGACTGACATGCCCGCCATCGACCGGCTGGGCGGTTCCATCCATGAGCGCTGGGGCAAGCTTGATATCATGGTTGCCAATGCGGGCATTCTCGGAACGATTTCACCAATCGGACATGTGGAGGCGAAAGTCTTTGACCGGTTGATGGCAATCAATGTCACGAGTGTCTGGCGCCTGATCCGCACCACCGATCCCCTCTTGAAGCTGTCTGACGCCGGGCGCGCCATCCTGCTATCGTCAAGCGTCGCACATGCTGCTCGCGCCTATTGGGGACCCTACGCCGCCTCCAAGGCTGCAGTGGAAGTGATGGCACGGACCTGGGCCGAGGAATCGCAACAGACGCGCCTGCGGATCAATTCCGTCGACCCCGGCGCAACCCGGACCGCCATGCGCGCACAGGCTATGCCGGGCGAAGATCCTGAGACCTTGCCCACGCCGGCGGAAGTCGCCGCAAAGATTATCCTGCTTTGCGATCCAGCTTTGGATGTGACCGGCAAGCTCTACGACGCGCGCGCCGACAAATTGCTGAGCTACAACGACCCAAGCTAACCAACGAGGCGGATGATCTTTGCTGTTTTCTCGTCGGTTTCTAAAGCGCGAGAGCGCCACGCCTTCGGGCTCATGCCGGTCACACGCAGGAACTCGCGATTGAAATTCGACTTGGTCTGAAAGCCGGCTTCGAACATGATCCGCGTGATCGGTTCGTCTGTGTCGGCGAGCGAGCGGCAAGCTTCCCTCACCCTGTAATCATTCACATATTGCGAGACACTCATCGATTTGACGCGGTTGACTGCGCTCGACACTTGCCGGACCGATAGGCCCATCTTCCGGGCAAGCCGGTTGAGATTGAGATCGACATCACGATAGAGCGTGCGCGATTGCATCAGATCGTCGAGAGAGGCTGCTATTTGCGTATCCTCAGCACTTGGTTGGCTTGTGCTCTCGTTATCGTCGACCTCAACGTCAGCCGGTGACTGGTTGGTACCCGCCACAGTTGCCGCTGTACCCAAAACCAGCAATGCAAGCACGTTGCCAATGGCAACAATCTGGCCGGAATGAATGCCGCCGGACCGCGCGAAGTCCAGGCTGATAATGATATCGATGACGGCCGAGGCAGCGATGGCGAAAGCTGTCACCTGCAAGGCGCGATGTGAGTTGACAACGCCATCGAGGCGCGACGAGGCAAGAGCATCGGGACCTGCCGATGCCAGCCATATAAGCGCAATTCCATAGCCCGCAAAGATCAGAATGAGCAAGAGAGAGATTGGTGCGGGCCAGAACGCGACCAGTGCCGCCACAAGCAATGGCGGAAGTGCGTGCAGCCACAATAGAGGCCGCTCTAAGGGAGATCGCCCGGTACGCAGGCCTTCGAAGCTGAGCCAGGCCAGCGATGCGATAGCGGCCGCGAGCACAGCCTGGACCGGCAACACTTCCTTAAGGTCGTAGCCCCAACGCAAACCAATGACGATTGATTGCAGCGCATAGGCAGCGATCAAGCCAAAGAAAAACGGATTCAAAACAGTCACTTCCCGCCGTCTGATCATCTGGATCAGAAGGATGAAGAGTAGCAATGCAACGACAAAGGGCAACGGAACAAAGATCATCGTCAAGACCACGGTAATTCGGAACGTTACTATGTCCTCAATTGCGATCGCGGACGACCTGAAATGCAATCGAGGTCGAAAATACCGACACTATCCCACTTCCTGAGGCAGCGCTGACGATGGCGCTGAATCTCAGGAGAACACGATGCCCGGTTTTTTCGCTTCATTGATATTACTTTTGACAACACTCACACCCGTTGCGGCAAGTGCCGAACCGAGCAAGCCGCTCGACAACATCAAAACGGTCGCCATAACGGGCGAGGCAAGCCGCGTCGAGTTCACCACCACGGACACGCAGCCCTACGCAGCAACTATCTCCGGCAACAGATCGAGCTGGTTTTCGAACTGGTATTCAAGCTGGTTTTCAAACGCTTGCGAGACAGATACGACAACGGAAGTGAAAGATCAGACATTGCTGATCCACGTTGCGGAATCGCCTCTGATAAGCCTTTCCGATTGCGAAGTGCGCATTAACGTCAATCTGCCGAAGAACAGCGATATCAACATCCAGCAACAAGCGCTTTACGCAAAATTGTCTGGCGACTATCGCGGCATCACCATCAGCAGCAATGCCGCCGATTTCTCTCTGGACGGCTATGCATCAAGCCTCGACATAAAAGGCGATGCAGTGCGCAGCGACATGCGGTTCGACCGGACAAACAACAGCGAGACGATCCGGCTGGATTCGCATGCCTTGGACGCCAGCTTCAGCTTCGTCAAGGATACTACCATCAGCTACGAGATTGATGCCAAGGCCTCCTTCATCGACAGCAAGCGCGAAAGCACGCCCGGGGCAAAGCCGTCAATCGAGATCAAGAGCGAGTATGTCCGCGCCACCATCCGGTAACGCCTTCAACCATCATCAACAACATCCAAATGAGGGATCAATTATGAAAATTCTCAAGCTCGCAGCAGTCCTTCCTATTGCCGCTTTTAGCACGTTTCAACCGGCGCACGCCGCAGGTCTCACATTCATCGAGGTGCCTTCCAACGATCGCGGACCCGTTCTGACGGCTACCGTCTGGTATCCATGTGTTGGCAAGCCGGCAAGGGTAGAAATGGGCTTCGACTATTCGACAGCTGTGCAGGACTGTCCACTCGCAGGTGAACAACTTCCGCTCATCGTGATCTCGCATGGTGTAGGAGGTTGGTCTGGCAACTATCATGCACTTGCTGAAATGCTTGCCGATGGAGGATTTGTAGTCGCGGCCATCAATCATCCACGGGATAGCGGCGCATCGAAAACGAGATATCCGAACGATATAGCCTCTATGACCCAGCGCCCTGTCGATATGACAAGGCTGGTCGATTTCATGCTGGACCGCTGGTCAAACGCATCGCAGATCGATACGGCGCGAATCGGCGTTTTCGGCTTTTCAAGAGGCGGCTTCACTGGCCTCGCCATGATTGGCGGCAACCCCGACTGGAAATTGCTGCTTGATAATTGCCCGACCTATCCGGGAAACCGCTTTTGCGAACAAATTCGCAGCACCGCAATTGCTCCTTTAGTCGGTGATCCACGGATCAAAGCTGCAGTATTGGTTGACCCCGCAGGCGGTAGCCTATTTACCGCCGAGGGCCTGGGCAAAGTGACGGTTCCAGTCCAGTTATGGGCATCCGAATATGGTGGAGACGGTCTATCACCCAAAGATGCCGCAACGGTTGCGCATAACCTGCCCGCCAAGCCAGACTATCGCATCGTGCCGAACTCTGGCCATTTCTCTTTTCTTCCACCTTGCAGCCAGGAATTCGCGAAACTCGTGGCCAATTCCGGCGAGCCTGAGCTGTGTACCGACAGGACAGGCTTTGATCGCGTGGCTTTCCACAAGCAGTTCAACGCAGATATCCTGGCCTTCTTCCGCAAAAATCTGATCGAAACCGACCAGTGAAACCCGCATGGTTCCGAAATCAGGATATGGATTCGGAACCAGCACTTTCAGCATTTGCCAAAGCGGCGCGATCTGCTGCTTCGTAGCGCTTCCAAGCACGCGCACTGAACGGCAGCGTTAGGAAGAAGCAGATCGTGGTCAGCGTCAATGTTTCCCAAGTGTAGCTCATCAGAAAGGCGACATAGAGAACAATGAACAGAAACGAGGGCATGACCCAGTCCGAACGCAACCTCGTTCCTGCCGCCTTACCACTGTACACGGGCAATCGACTGATCATCAGGACTGCAACACCAACGGTATAAGCGGAGGCGGCGAAGGCGATTGCACGTGTGGGCGCAAGACCAAGGAAGCCGAGATAAACCGGCAGCATCACAAGCATCGCGCCTGCCGGTGCTGGTACGCCCGTGAAAAAATGGTTCTGCCAGAGCGGTTTCCCAACCACATCGAGCATAACATTGAAACGGGCAAGGCGCAGACAGCAGGCTATGCAGTATAACAACGCGGCGATCCATCCAAACGAACGCGCCTGATCCAGCATGTAAGCGTAGAGAACCAGAGCCGGAGCGACACCGAAATTGACGATGTCGGCCAGCGAATCCATCTGTGCGCCGAATTTCGTGGAGCCCTTCATCATACGGGCGAGGCGTCCGTCGATCCCGTCGAGAAATGCCGCCAGGAGCACCATGGACACTGCCAGTTCGTAACGATTCTCGAAGGCCAGCCTGATGCCCGTCAGCCCCGCGCAGATGGCAAGAACTGTAATCACATTAGGCGCGAGATAGCGCAACGGGATTCGCCGACCAACAGGGCCTGTAGTCTGCGGCTTCTCGTCAAACAATGGATCGATTTCGGTCTCGGTCATCCGTCCTGCCCTCAACTGATCCGCACCAGCGGAGCGCTCGCCGCGCCACCGAATTCGGCAATGACGGATTCGCCGCCGACCGCAGTCTGGCCGATTGCGACGCGCGGCGTAAAGCCCTGCGGCAGATAAACATCGACGCGCGAGCCAAAGCGGATGAGACCGAACCGCTCGCCAATCGAAATGGCAGTGTTTTCGTCCGCCCAGCAGACAATGCGGCGCGCCACAAGCCCGGCAATCTGCACAACGGCGATCTCACCATTAGGGCTGTCAATCAAAAGGCCGTTACGCTCATTCTCAGTGCTGGCCTTGTCGAGGTCGGCATTGAGAAACTTGCCTGGCTTGTGCACGATCGCCGTTATCCGGCCGCGCACCGGGGCGCGGTTGATGTGACAAGAAAAGACGTTCATGAACACGGATATCCGGGTCATCTCCTTGTCGCCAAGGCCAAGCTCGCGTGGCGGGATAGCGGGCCCCACAGCCGAGACGATACCATCTGCCGGACTGATGACCAGCTTGTCATCCGTCGGGGTAACACGCTGCGGATCACGATAGAAGTAAATGCACCACGCAGTAAGGATGAGACCGATCCAGAACAGCGGTTCCCAAAAATAGCCGAGAACAATCGTCGCTCCGGCAAAACCAGCGATGAAAGGATACCCCTCCCGATGGATAGGTACCAAGGTGTTGCGTATGGAATCCACAAGACTCATTAATTTATTCCTGTTGTGCCGGTAGCTCGTACTCTCTGAAACGGCGAGCGCTTCAGGCAGGTCGCGCGTTACTTATCGGAGATTGGCAGCAGGAGCAAACCATTCAAGCGGGCATAGCGGGCTTTCCACGTACGATGACGCCAAGGTCGTCTTCCTCTTGCACGCGGCGCAAACGCTCCTCAGCTTCCGTGGCCTCGCGCTGACGATTCCACATGGAGGCATAGAGGCCCCTCCTCGCCAGAAGTTTCGCGTGGGTGCCGCGCTCCGCGATCACTCCATCCTTCAGGACAATGATGTCATCAGCCGCGATGATAGTTGAAAGCCGATGGGCGATAACCAGTGTCGTGCGATTGCGACTGACAAGGTCAAGCGCGGACTGAATCTCATGCTCGGTGGCGCTATCGAGCGCCGAAGTCGCCTCATCCAGGATCAGGATAGGCGGAGCTTTCAAAATCGTCCTTGCAATCGCCACGCGCTGCTTTTCGCCGCCGGAAAGCTTGAGTCCGCGCTCTCCCACCATGGCGTCATAGCCTTCGGGCAACGTTTCAATGAAAGGTCCTATCTGTGCAAGCTCCGCCGCATTGCGCATCTCGGCCTCCGTGGCAGTGATGCGTCCGTAGCGGATATTGTAGGCGATGGTATCGTTGAAAAGGACGGTATCCTGCGGAACCATGCCGATAGCCGATCGCAAGCTGTCCTGCGTCACGTCACGGATGTCCTGGCCATCGATGGTGATCGAGCCGTTCTGGATGTCGTAAAAGCGGAACAGCAGGCGCGACAGGGTTGACTTGCCCGCACCGGACGGCCCCACAATTGCTACGGTCTTGCCTGCGGGAACCTCAAAGCTGACGCCTTTCAGGATCGGGCGCTTCGGATCATAGGCGAACTCAACGTTGTCGAAACGCACGGCCCCGCGGTCGATCACCAGCGGCTTGGCATCCGGCCTGTCCATCACTTCCTGCTCGACATCGAGCAGGTCGAACATCTGCTCGATATCCGTTAGACCCTGACGCACTTCGCGATAAATAAAGCCGATAAAGTTCAGCGGGACGGACAACTGCATCAGCATTGCATTAATGAAGACAAAATCACCCAATGTCTGCGTACCCGCAATCACCTCCCTGCCCGACATGATCATCATGACCGCCATGCCGATGCCGAAAATCACCGCCTGTCCAAAGTTGAGCCAGCCAAGCGACGTCCAGATGCGTGTCGCCGAAATCTCGTAGCGCGCCATGGCAGCATCAAAACGACCGGCCTCCATATTCTCATTGCCGAAATATTTGACAGTTTCATAGTTGAGCAGCGAGTCGATTGCCTTGGAGTTGGCGTCCGTGTCGGAGGCGTTCATGTCCCGGCGAATGCCGATGCGCCAGTCACTGGCTCTTACTGTGAACCATGTGTAGAGCCACACGGTTGCCACTACGACCGCCAAATAGGACATTCCATAAGTCACGGCGAAAATCACCGCGGTCATCAGAAACTCGATGATCGTCGGCGCCGTATTCAGGATGGTGAAGCGAACGATGGTCTCGATGCCCTTCGTTCCGCGTTCGATGATGCGCGAAAGACCACCCGTTCGGCGCTCCACGTGGAAGCGCAGCGACAATTCGTGCATATGTACAAAGGTCTTATAGGCAAGCTTTCGTACGGCATATTGGCCGACGCTGGCGAAAAGTGCATCGCGCAGCTGGTTTAAACCCGCCTGCACGATACGCGCTGCATTATAGGCTGCCACGAGCATGAGCGGACCGACGAGAAGTGCCGGCACCAGATCAGATGCCTCGAATTTCCCGTTCAAGGCATTTGTCGCCCATTTGAAAAAATAAGGAACCAGGATCAGAACCACCTTGGAGATGATCAGATACACAGAAGCCCAGACGACCCGCATTCTTAAATCAGGGCGTTCCATCGGCCACATATAGGGCCAGAGATTACGAATGGTCTGAAGGGTTTTTCCAGACTCGTCTGAGACGGTTTTATTGGCCACTGTCAATCCTTGAAGGCAATTTCGAGCTCGGGCAACGCTTGCGTTTCCCCGATGATTGTTTCTGGCGAACAGCAAAGGCTGGCCATGTCGTTCACGAGTGCGGCTATACTGGCAAACGCTGCCGGATCGATGCTGTAATGAGAGCTCTGGCCGGACCGCTTGTAGCGGACAAGACCGGCATCGACGAGAATCTTCAAATGCTGCGATACGGTCGACTGTGCCAGATCAAGCCCGGCGACAATATCCTTGCAACACGAAGCATCAAGCCACGCGAGCTGGCGGATAATGCGCAAGCGCGCTGGATGTGCCAACGCGGCGAGCATGCGCGCTGTATTTGCATCAGAATGATGTTGGAACGAGCCCGTGCATTTCATCGTTCATCGGCGATAAACGATATAATTTTCTGATGCAAGAAGAAGTTGCGATTCTTTTTTTTCGAAAACGGGCGTTTACAGCCCGTCTTTTCTATTGAACCACAGGTTTATCTTTTTCTGGCAATGCGAAGATCTGGCCAGGGTAAATCATGTCCGGATTACGGATCTGTTCCTTGTTAGCCAAATAGATAGTCGTGTAGCGCATGCCAGCACCATAGGTGCGGCGTGAAATCTGCCAAAGACTGTCACCGCGGCGGATAATTACCGATCCATCGACATTCTGCAGGGGCGTGCCCGCATCGGCGACTTGCGGCGCCTGTCCGTCAGTCTGTGCTGCGATGGCACCGGTCTCGGTCTGCGTATCGGCACCCGGAGTCGCCGGTGCGACAGCCGAGACACGCTCGCCGGCCTCGCGCTTGAACGGAACCGCGGCTCTGGCCATCACCGTCACGCCATCCTTGCCCAGCATATCAGCACGGATGATATAGTCTCCGACAGCCAGCTGCTGAACAGTCTGTACCAAAAACCGGCCATTAGGTGCTGTCTTTGTCGTTCCAAGCAGAGTGGAATTTGCGTAGACCTTTACCGCGGAGCCCGCTTGGGCATTACCAGCGACGAAAATCTTGCTGCCTTCAAGTTCGACTGCCTCGACCGTGATCAACGCTTTCTCTGCAGGAGCGATGCCCGGCTTGTCACCCTTGGGTGCAGCAACAGTTGTTGGCTGGGTGGATGAAGGTGCGGGTTCCACGGGCTCGGGCTTTGTAATCATGCGGCTTGGCTGGCCGGATTGTTCGACAAGAGCCAATACCTGACCCGTCTTTGACTCCGGAATGGAAACTATCGCCGTCTCAAGCGAAGTCATGGCGCTGCCGTCCTGTGTTGTCGAGCGCAAGACAAGCTGGTAGTCGCCTGGCTTCAGCGGATTGTCGAGCGCGATAACAAAATCACCATTTTCAGTCGATTTGGTCGTGCCGATGACGTTTGACCGCGACAGAAGATCAACCGTCGCATTTTTTGCCGCATTGCCGGCGATGACAATGGTGCCTGAGGGATCGACGCGCAGAACATCGAAAGTAGGCGCGCCATTATTTGCCTTAGCTGGCGGCGAAGCCGGCACCTGTCCGGAAGCAGCATTTGTATCCGGTACGGTTGTCAGGGTTTCAATTTGGGGTTCGGAATTTGCCGCAGGCGCTGCAGGCTGCGTCTGCACCACTCCATTCATCACAGGGGCTGGTTGCTCCACAACGGGCTTACCCGGCATCAGGCCCACATAGGCCGCAACAAGACCGGCAGCAACGACAGTACCAAATCCCAAAAGCGCAAATTTATTCTCGAACATCGTTCCCCGATCCTATTGTTCCTTTTGCTCTACCGCCTTTTCTGCCAAGCTACAAGAAAACCCTTTAGATTCAGACCCATTCTTTCGACGTATCCATAAAGCCGGCGTATGAAACTTTTGTCTCGCATTTGTACCGACTTGACGTTTTGTGATGTGCAAGGCACCACTCATTGTATGAGCAAGATTCGATCCATTTGTGTCTATTGCGGCTCCTCACCGGGCCGCGACCCGATTTACAAACAAAGCGGCAAGCTTCTCGGCCAAACGATCGCTGAGCATGGGCTTGAGCTCGTCTATGGCGGCGGCACCAAGGGCATTATGGGCGCAGTTGCAGACGGAGTCATGTCTGCGGGTGGCAAAGTCACAGGAATTATTCCGAAATTCCTGATGAACAAAGAGGCCACCGAACACGCGCTTGGCCAGCTTTCAGAGCTTATTGTTACCGAAGACATGCATGAGCGCAAGCATAAGATGTTCGACCGTTCGGACGCCTTCGTTACCTTGCCCGGCGGTATCGGCACTGTGGAAGAGATCGTCGAGATCATGACTTGGGCGCAACTCGGCCGTCATCGGAAGCCCATGGTCTTCGCAAACGTTAACGGTTTTTGGAATCCGATGCTGGCCCTCATCGAGCACATGAAAGCCGAGGGTTTTGTGCACACGTCACATTTGGTCAATCCCCTTGTGGTAGAAAAGCCGGAAGATATCGTACCTGCCATCCTCAATGCTGCTGCACGAGGTGACCGGGAAGGCAATGAAGCAATAATAGAGCGGCTGTAGCAAGCAAAAGGGGTCTCATGGCGGACAATATTACCCCCGATCCCCCAAGCACCGCACCCCTCATCCAAAGTGATGAGTTTGTCATCGCCCACAGCTTCCGCAATGACGGCACATTATTGCCATCCGCACATGCCGGAGCAGCAGAAAGTGCGTGGGTCTGGAAAAGCTATGGTCTCGCCGATGCACGGGCAAGACGCAATCTCGAAACCGACGAAAGCCTGCCGGAAGTTGTGCGGGAAGCCTTGCTCTCCCCCGGCGACCAGTATCAGATCAGCTATGAAGAGGGCTGGCTTTACGGTGAATTGCCGGATTTGCAGCACAAGCACTATGGCGATCCGCGCGAGCTTGGTTACTTTCGCTTCGCTTTCAACGAACGCTTCTTCATCAGCGGACGCCGTCACCCCCTCCAATCGGTCGACGATGTACGTCAGGCTATTCTCGGTGGTAAGGTAAAGCCGAAATCGCCGATGGCGCTGTTCAATGCCATCTTTCGGCGTTTTCTCGATCTTCTAAAAATAGAGATCACCAAACTCTCGGAAACCCTGGATTCCATCGAGGATCATATCGTCGGCGAGAACTGGCAGGGCGAGCGGGAACGTCTCGTGCCTGTCCGGCGTCAGATCGTTGTGTTTCACCGCTACCTCACGGCGGCGACAGGTCTGTTCCGTCATATTGATCACGCCGATCGCCGGGTTTTTCCCGAAGAATTGGACGATCTGATCGAAGGATTGTCGCGCCGCGCGGAAACGTTGCATGCGGAAGGCGAACAACTGCAGCAGCGTGCACGCCTGCTTCAGGACGAACTCCTGGCGAAACTGACGGATCAGTCAAACCGGTTTCTGTATGTCCTGTCGGTAATGACCGCGGTCCTTTTGCCAAGCACGGTGATCAGTGGCCTGTTCGGGATGAATACCGGTGGGCTTCCGCTTGCGGAAAGTACGCATGGGTTCTGGCTTATTACCGCCTTGGCACTCGGTATTTCTGGAATGGTCTTTCTCGTGGTGAGGAAGATCGGCGGCGGAAGAAACTAGTGCGCTGATCCCAACCGCAGCTTGCGTGCCTCATACACCATTGACCAGGCGTAAATCGCAAGGGCTGACCAGATCAGACCGAATGCAATGAGCTGTACATGCGAGAACGGCTCGTCGAAGACAAAGATTGCAATGAAAAACACAATCGTCGGCGCAATATATTGCATCAAACCAATGGTCGTATAGCGCAGGAGCTTGGCGCCAAGGGCATAGAAGATAAGCGGCACCGCGGTTGCAAGTCCCGCAAACAGCAACAGACCCGTGTCGTGCGGCGCGCCATTGGTGAAGTGGCTGGTGTTCTGCATCAGGGTCCAGGCAATGAAACCGAGCGAGGGAACAGAAAGTATTAGTACCTCAAGCGTGAAACCCTGGATGGCGCCGATCGGCAAGGTTTTGCGAAAGAAACCATAAAAGCCAAAGCTGAAGGCGAGGACGAGTGAAATCCACGGGAGACCACCGGACGACACCGTCAGCAAAATGACCGCGCATGCTGCCAAAGCTATGGCAACCATTTGCGCCTTCGAAAGGCGTTCGGACAGGAAGATGCCGCCAAGAACCACATTCACCAGCGGATTGATGTAATAACCCAGTGCTGTATCGACAGCGTGATTATTGCCGATTGCCCAGACGTAGGTCCCCCAGTTCACGGTGATGAGACTGGCGGTCAATATAGCCATGGCCAGCATGCGCGGGGTCGTGAAAGCGACCCTCAGATCGCCAAGCAACCCAAGCCACCAAAGCAGTACGACGGCAATGGGAACCGACCAGACAATACGGTGGGCCACCACTTCCAGCGCGGGTATATGCGCGACCGATTTCAAATAGAATGGCAGGATGCCCCACAACAGATAAGCACAAAGAGCGAAAATAAAGCCCTTCTTTCCATCCGACATTCCAATGAAACCACTGGATGTCTGATGGTTGCCAGCGACGGCTCGATTGCTATCGATTTGTTCGGTCATGGTGCGAAGTCCTAGTCTGCGCGCCGGATGCCGTCTATTGAATTCGACTGATCAATCGATCAAGCCATTTGATGTTTTCGCTCAAAATTGGGGCATGAATTCCCTAAAATGACAAAAAATTCTTTATTCAGCTGCTATTTTCCCCGCCAAATCCCGATTTTTCATCAATTTATAGACAATGGAATCCATTAATGCCTGGAAGGATGCGTCGATGATATTGTCCGAAACACCGACCGTCCACCAGCGCACATTGCTGGAATCGGTAGACTCGACGAGCACACGCGTGATGGCCTCGGTACCGCCGTTCAATATGCGTACCTTGAAGTCCGCAAGCACCAGATCAGCGATCTCGTCCTGATAGCGGCCCATGTCCTTGCGCAACGCCAGATCGAGTGCATTGACCGGTCCATGCCCCTCAGCGACGGACATCCGCGTTTCACCATCGACCTCCATACGGACAACGGCTTCCGAGACGGTCTTGATATTGCCATTTGCATCGAAGCGCCGCTCGACCATGCAACGGAACGAGTCGACTTTGAAGAACTCGGGGACAGTGCCGAGCGTCCGTCGCGCCAAAAGCTCAAAACTGGCATCAGCACCTTCATAGGCGTAGCCCTCGGATTCATGCTCCTTGACCAGCGCGATCAACGTATCGAGCCTTGGATCCGACTTGGCTACCGGAATGCCGCGACGTTCAAGTTCATTGATGAAATTGGATTTTCCACCTTGGTCCGAAACCATGACCTTGCGACGATTGCCAACAGTTTCCGGCGGTACATGTTCATAGGTTGCCGGTTCCTTGATCAAGGCCGACGCATGAATGCCGGCCTTGGTTGCAAATGCCGATGCGCCGACGAACGCACCCTGCGCATTGGGTGCGCGGTTGAGCAATTCGTCGAAACTGCGCGACAGGCGGGAAAGCCCCTGGAGTTTCTCCAGGCTGATGCCGGTTTCGAAACGGTTCGCCCAATTGGGTTTCAGCATCAGCGTCGGGATGATCGTCACCAGATTGGCATTTCCGCAACGCTCACCGATACCGTTGAGTGTGCCTTGCACGTGGCGGACACCTGCATCGATCGCAGCAAGCGAATTGGCGACTGCCTGTTCCGTATCGTTGTGCGCGTGAATGCCCAGATGATCGCCGGGGATCAATTTTGTGACGGCACGGACGATTTCGGCGACTTCCGCGGGCTGCGTGCCGCCATTGGTATCGCACAGCACGACCCAGCGGGCTCCTGCGTCGTAGGCAGTCCTGACGCAGGCCAGCGCATATTCCGGGTTGGCCTTATAGCCATCAAAGAAATGCTCGCAATCGACGATGGCTTCCTTGCCCGCGTCAATGGCGGCGCGAACGGAAGCATCGATGGACTCGAGGTTTTCTTCATTCGTACAGCCGAGCGCAACCCTCACATGATAGTCCCAGCTTTTGGCGACAAAGCATACCGTGTCGGCCGGCGAACGGATGAGCGCGCCAAGTCCAGGATCATTGGAAGCCGAGACGCCGGCGCGTTTGGTCATGCCGAAAGCCGCGAATTTCGCACGCTTTGTACGCTTTTCACTGAAGAAGGCGGTATCGGTCGGGTTCGCTCCCGGATAACCGCCCTCGACATAGTCGAAGCCGAACTCATCCAGCATAGATGCGATGACTTTTTTGTCCTCAACTGAAAAGTCGATGCCAGGCGTTTGCTGGCCATCGCGCAGTGTGGTGTCGAAGAGATAGATCCGTTCTTTTGTCACTCGCCCGCCTCCCCTCGCGACCCCGATGGCGGCCACTGTTCCGTGTCATGGTCGGGGTGTTGATAGGATACCATCGTTTTCAGGAATTCCACTGATTCCGCGTCGCTGTCGGATGTGTATCCGGGGAGTTTCGACAGATCATCAACGTAAGGCAGCTTGTCTTCGATGCCCCACTGAATGGTGGGCGCCAATTCCTCAGGTTCGTCGAACGCACCGATAGCAAGTGCCACGCCGTCCGGTGCTTCATAGGTCAGCGGCGTTCCACAGTTCGCGCAAAAGCCGCGCTTGACATGATTAGACGATTGAAACCGCTTGGGCTCGCCCCGTGTCCACTCAAAATCCGTGCCGTGCACTGATGTCAGCGGCGCGAAAAAGTTGCCGAAGGCCTTTTGGCACATGCGGCAATGACAGATCGATGCGTCACCGAGTGTACCCTCCACGCGAAAGCGGATCGCACCGCATTGGCAACCGCCAGTGTAGACGGGCTTGTTATCCAGACTCATCGCTTCATCTCCCAGGTCGTGACGCGCTCGCCGGTTGCGGGGTCTTTTCCGTCCTTCAACTGAATGCCTTTTTCCAGCAGTTCATCACGGATGCGGTCAGCCTCGGCGAAACTCTTGGCTGCAAGCAAAGACAAGCGATTGCGGATCTTGACTTCGATTTCACTCTCGAGCTCGGGTGAGACGGCATCAACGCTCAGATCAATGCCTAGCAACGCGAACACAGCGCGATACGCCTCAGGATGGAGGACGCGCGACTTCCTGATCGATGCCAGCCAATTGATAAGGCCTGGAGTTGCGAGGTCGTCAGACAGGATATCGATAGCCTCATCCGGAACGACACCAACGCCGGCATCACCCACATATTCGCGGGCTTTGGAGAGGATGTTCTCTGCCTCCTCCAGCTTTCTGACACTGAAATCGATCGGCTCGCGATAGTTGGTCATGAGCATGGCAAGGCGCAGCACTTCGCCCGGCCACTTACGGCCATCGAACGTGTCTGTCTCCAGCAATTCGTGGATCGTCACGAAATTACCGGTGCTTTTGGCCATTTTCTGACCCTCGACCTGCAGGAAGCCGTTGTGCATCCAGATATTGGCCATCCGGTCTGTGCCAAAGGCGCAGCAGGACTGGGCAAGCTCGTTTTCATGGTGAGGGAACACCAGATCGATGCCACCGGCGTGAATGTCGAAAATGTTCTTCATCGGATCGTCGCATTGCAGCCCGCCACCAAATGGTTCAAGCAGCTTCGCCATCGACATGGCCGAGCATTCGATATGCCAGCCCGGGCGACCGAGACCAACGATGCCCGCAGGCGACGGCCAGCCGGGCTCCCCTTCCCTGGAGGGCTTCCACAGAACGAAATCCATCTCGTCTCGTTTGTAGGAGGCAACGTCGACGCGCGCACCGGCGATCATATCGTCGGATGAGCGGCGGGAGAGCAACCCGTAGCGCGGGCCTTTGGCGGCATTCATCGCCGACGGCGAAAACAATACGTGACCGTCCGCGACATAGGCGACGCCACGCTCAACGAGGCGATCGATCATCGCCACCATTTCAGCAATATATTCGGTCGCGCGTGGTTGAGACGAAGGCTGCAGATTACCGAGTGCAGCCACGTCCGCCTGGAATTGCTCGTTCGTTGCTTCCGTGACTTTGCGGATCGCTTCATTCAAAGGCAGGTCCGGATAATCGCGGGCGGCGCGAGCGTTGATCTTGTCGTCGACGTCGGTGATGTTGCGAACGTAGTTCACATGGCTTTCGCCGTAGATATGACGAAGCAACCGGAACAACACGTCGAAGACGATAACCGGACGCGCATTACCGATGTGCGCATAGTCATAGACGGTGGGGCCGCAGACATACATGCGCACATTATCCGGATCGATCGGCACAAAGGTCTCCTTCGTGCGCGTGAGCGTGTTGTACAGCTTCAGTTTCTGCGGCATGTCCTGGATCTCAAAATTCGGGGTTCATCGTCAAAACGCATATCATCGCGCTGGTCTGGCGACCGGTGCGTTTCGCATCTTTATCAGGATTTTTGAGACGAAAACGGCCGGGCCAGCGAGCGCTAGCTGATAATAATCCGACAGGTAATAATAATCGTTACGGGCGACGTTTTCATGCGGGCATTTATGATCGAGTGCGGGCAAATCGTCAAGCGCTCGCGCCAAAGAGGCGGTGTTGCATTTTTGCCGACTTTGCGATGGTTAATCCAAATTAACCGAATAGCCCTAAATCCTCCCGGAAAGTGCCTTTTTTCCGGCCAATTTGAACGGGAATCCTGATGCCTTAGACTTTAGGGGAATAAAAGGACCAAACCCATGACCGATGCACAGCAAACGGCAAAGCCGCGCGAAAGCGCCCGTGCCGACCATCTTACCTCACAATACCGCGCGATCGGGCCAGCCGCGATCCTCGCAGCCGTTCTAAGTACTGTTCGCCAACGCCCGCAATTGAAGTTTGCTTCAATTGTTCAGGAAACGGACTAACAGACTTAAACCAATGCCGGCCATGACGAGGCCGATCAAAACGTCAAGTACGCGCCACGCGGCCGGCTTCGCAAAAATCGGCTGCAATAGCCTCGCGCCATAGCCGAGGCCGAAGAACCAAATGAAGGACGCAAGTGCCGCGCCTGCGCCGTAGGCCGCACGGTTCCAACCTTCAAAGCGTGCCGACAGGCCGCCAAGCAGAACTACGGTATCAAGATAGACATGCGGGTTGAGAAAGGTCAGCGCCAGAACGGTGCCGATCGCAACCTTAAAATTGCCGTTGCCGGTGTTCGCAGCTTTCAGTACCTCGGGGTGGAGCGCGCGCCGAAAGGCAATTGAAGCATACCAGAACAAGAATGCGGCACCGCCTAGTGTCACGACCGAGATGAGTGTGGGTGACTGTGCGATCAGGGTCCCAAGGCCAGCGACGCCTGCCGTAATCAACAGGGCGTCGGACAGAGCGCAAATAAGGCTCAAGAGGAAGACATGCTCTCGCAGCAGTCCTTGCCGCAATATGAAAGCATTCTGCGCGCCGATAGCGATAATAAGGGACGCGCCAAGAAGGAAACCGGAGAGAGCGGCTGAAAACATCGGGTAGATATCCTGGAGAATAGTGGATTTGGGATCTAGAACAGTTTCATCTGGTTGTCAGGCTCTGGCGATTTGCCGCGTGTTGTTTTCTTCGGCTCTACCATGGTCTCGATGAACCTTTCCTGGATTTCCGGACCTGTATTGGAAAACTTGTTGACCTTGTCCGAGACAGGGATAGCCTCGAAGAAATCAGCCTGCGCCGGCTTCATGAGTTCGGCGACATGGCGCGGTTCCTGCGTCTTGCAATCGAGCCAACGCGCAAAATCTTTCTGTTCTATGATAACGGGCATGCGATCATGGATGAAACGCAAATCCTCGCTGGCGTTTGTCGTCAGGATTGCGCCCGTGTCCATTTCGGAGCCTTCTGCATTTGCCCACGGTTCGTAGAGACCCGCAAATGCAACGATTCCGCCGTTGCGGGGCCGGACCCAGTAGGCTTGCGACTTCCTCTTGCCGTCCCGCCGCCACTCGTAGAATCCCGAGGCAGGGATCAGTGCGCGGCGGTGACGCATCGCCACTTTGAACGATGTTTTCTCGATTGCTGTTTCGGAGCGCGCATTGATCATAAGTGGATAATTGGCGGTGTCTTTCACCCAGCCAGGAATAAAGCCCCACCGCACCAGAAGCGCTCTGCGATCGGGTCGGTTGCTGCCCGGCGGCGGTGTCTCGCCGGCCACCACCATGAGGATTGGCTGTGTCGGCGCGATATTATAGCGCGGAGGAAAAGGCTCGAGCTCCATGAGGGCGAGATACGCTTCAACGTCTTCAGGTGTTTCGGTGAGCGAAAAACGTGCGCACATATAGTCAATGCCCGATTTGTTTTGGAGTGGCGATCATCCGCATTTGCGATGCAGGGTCAAGGTGGCCTTGTCAAAACTTCTCTTACCACCTACCCCTGACGTATGGACCAGATTCCCCTCTCCGTCACTGTCGATGGCGTCTCGGCCGTTTGTATACGCGATCAGGCATTCTTGCTGGTTGAGAGAGCACGTGAGCCGTCAAAGGGCTGGCTGGCATTCCCCGGCGGGCGACGCGAGGAAGGCGAGACCCCGCAAGAAGCAGCAATACGCGAACTGCATGAAGAAACAGGCATAACGGCAACAGAAGTAACATACCTCACGACCGTCACCTTCGATTACTCGACACCGGAGTTTCCAGCGCCGAAAGCCTTCCGCCTGGCCGTCTTTCTGGCACTTGATCCAATGGGAGAAGCAATCGCTGCAGATGATGCAGCGGCCGTGCATTGGCTCCGGGTGGAGGAAATGACCGAATTCGACGTGACCGCGAGCGTTCTCGATGTCGTAAACGAATTGGCACTCGGATTTAAAAGCTGAGGGTATTAACCACAGACGCCTTGAAGATGCCAAGCTTTCGGGCAACAACCTTTTCGGGGAACTAGTCTCGGGGTTGTCGCGTGCGGCGTACAATAGTCATCACAGCGTTTTTGACGGCAATCGCCACGGCAGTGCCTGCTTATGCGGTCGACCCGCTTTACGAAACCAAGCTCCTGCGGCTGGCCGAGGTTCTCGGATCGATCCATTCGCTGCGTAATCTTTGCGGCGAAAGAAGCAACCAGTGGCGGGATCGAATGGATTCGCTGCTCCTGGCAGAGAATCCGGACCCGACACGCCGGGCCAAGTTGATCGCCAGTTTCAACCGCGGATACCGTACATTCAACGAAACTTATTCCACCTGCACGAGCCAGGCGATTGCGGCGATTGACCGCTACCAAATCGAAGGAACAAGGCTTTCTTCGGAGATCGTATCGGGCTATGGAAATTAACCAGGCTTTAACTGTTGAAGCCAATGAACCGCATTTTAAACAAAACGTATGGTATTGTTTAGCGGTAGTTTAAGAATTGGCTTCGGCCAAGGATGGTATATCATGAACATGACATCAACAGACCTTGATAGGTTGGTTGCAGAAGAAAAAAAGCTGGTTGCAATCGAATATCAGAATGAAGTCTGGGCTGATGGCACGCTTGAAGGTATCGAGCCTGAAATTATGGCTGAAGCTGCTTTTGCCACCGCATTGACCGAACTGATCCGTGATAACGGCGAACTGTCCGCATTGGCCTTGCTCGATGGCTTGCGTGAACGTATTTCTGCGGGTGAATTTTCATCGAATCGCATTCTGCAATAATTGGTGATCCTGCATGCCTGAAAAGCGCTTTTCCGCTTCCGCGATCGCCGGAACCTTTTTCCTAGCGGCGGCGGTTTGTGCTTTCTCCGTTCCGACTTTCGCTGTCGGCATCGATACGCCGATGCAGCTCGCCTTGAGCGAGATCAAGAAAGAAGAACTGCCCAAAGCCGCCGAACCTGCGAAGCCCGGTGCCGAACAGAAACCAGCTGGCGAAACGCAGACCCAACCCTCCTCTCCCGAAAAGCCCGACGCAACACCGGAGCAGCCTGCGCAGGCACCGGCAGCAACGGATGATGATGGCGCTGCTGCGCAAAGCAATAATCCTGCCATGCCGAATGCCAAGGAAGGCGCAGCAACGCCTCAGGTCGAATACGACGTCGCCAAACTGCCCTTCCCGGTGCAGAAAATGCGCGAGCTCATTCTGACTGCGGCCAAGTCCGGATCAATTGAAGCGCTCCGTCCACTGATCGGTTCAGGCGATGATGTCACGATGCTTTCGCTGACGGATATCGATGGCGATCCATTGGCCTATCTGAAAAGCCTCGCCGGCGATCCAGATGGCCATGAAATTCTCGCCATTCTGGTCGATGTGCTTGAGTCCGGTTATGTGCACCTCGATGCCGGCACGGCAGACGAACTTTACGTCTGGCCCTATTTCTTCGCCTACCCGCTCGACAAGCTCGATGCCAAGCAAAAGGTCGAACTCTTCCAGATCGTCACCGCAGGCGATTACGACGAGATGAAGCAATTCGGCACTTATGTATTCTATCGCCTTGGCATCACGCCAAAGGGGCGCTGGCGGTTTTTCGTCACCGGCGACTGATCTTACAAAGATTCATAAAAAAGTTTGCCGGGATGTCACGTTCGGCGGAGCTGTCTCGTCTTGTGTACAGGCAACTGAATGCCACATAAGGAGATAGACAATGAAACCAAGATTGAACCTCTACAATTTCCAAGAACTCATCAAGCCGATGCTCAAGATGGAAGAGAGCGTCGTCAGCAGCGGACTGGAAATAAGCCTTATCGAGCTCGTCAAGATGCGGGCTTCGCAGATCAACGGCTGCGCCTTCTGCCTCGACATGCATTCGAAGGACGCTCGTAAGAAGGGCGAGACCGAGCAGCGCCTCTATTTGCTAAACGCATGGCGGGAATCGCCGCTCTATAGCGAACGCGAACGCGCAGCACTCGCCTGGACGGAAGCCCTGACGCTGATATCCAAGACCCATGCTCCGGACAGCGTCTATGACGTGCTGAAGCAGAACTTTACCGAAGAGGAGATCGTCAAGCTTTCCATGTTGATCGTAACCATCAATGGGTGGAATCGCCTGGCTATCGGCTTCCGCTCTGTCCATCCGGTAGAGAAAAACAGTGCCGCAGCCTGACAATAGCGCCGAGACGTTCAATCGCCTCAGACCGCGCCTGACTCGCATTGCCTACCGCATGCTAGGGTCAGTCGCGGAGGCGGAGGATATCGTCCAGGAGGGCTTCATTCGCTGGCATCAGGCTGACCGGTCTGATGTCCGCAGCGAGGAAGCTTTCCTCGTGCGTACCATCACGCGGCTTTGTCTCGATCATCTGAAGTCCGCGCGCGTTCGGCGAGAGACCTATGTCGGAAACTGGTTGCCGGAACCGATATTTGATCCGAGCGAGGACGAATCCGACAGCGATATTACCTTGACCTTGATGATGGCGCTGGAACGATTGTCGCCTCTGGAACGCGCAGCGTTTCTGCTGCATGACGTGTTCGGCCAAGATTTCAATCAGATTTCCGAAGCGATTAGTCGAGATCCAGCAACATGCAGACAGCTCGCGAGCCGCGCCCGCAGCCACGTCCAGAAAGCAAAACTGCGCTTTCCGGTTTCGGATGAGCAAGGCAAGAATATCGCCGCTGCCTTTTTCAAGGCATCCCGCAGTGGCGACATGCAGGCCCTGCAGTCCTTGTTGGCAGACGATGTCGTGCTCTACGCCGATGGCGGCGGAATTCGCTTCGCTGCGATCGATCCGATCCATTCAATGGCAAATGTCTGCCTGTTCTTCGGTGAGGTTTCGCGCCGGGCAGCCTATAGTTTACCGCCATTGGTGCACGAAGGACTCATCGACGGCCTGCCCGGGTTTGTAACGGCGGAAAGTGACGGCATTCCGCAAACCACTGCGCTTGAAATTGAGGACGGCAAGATCAAGGCCATCTACGTCGTGCGGAATCCTGAAAAACTTCGTCATCTCGACTTTGCGCATTGACCCTTGGCTGGCGTTCGCTAGCGTGGCGACCATCACCCTCCAAGGATCTTATCTATGCAATCATTGACGATGTATCAGGTGGACGCATTTACCACCGAACTCTTTAGCGGCAATCCTGCCGCAGTGCTTGTCCTTGATGATTGGTTGCCAGTAGAGACAATGCAGGCGATTGCCAGCGAGAACAATCTGGCCGAGACCGCCTTCGTGAAGCCCAATGCGAGTTGCTGGGATCTGCGCTGGTTCACGCCAGTGCACGAGGCCAACTTCTGCGGACATGCGACGCTCGCGACGGCGCATGTCCTTGCAAACGAGTTTGGCATAGAGGGCGAACTAGTATTTCAGACCAGGGTCGGCGCTTTGCGTGTCGACAGGAAGAACTCAGCATACCAGCTTGATTTTCCAAGTTTTCCGCCGGAACCGATTGACGAAATTCTTCCACTGCTGAACGAAATCACTGGAGGCGACCATTTGTCGGCATTTCAGAACTTCGAAAACGTCTTTGTTGTGTTGAAGAATGAGCAAGCGGTCCTCGACTTCATTCCGGATTTGCCGAAGATCACACAGATCGACCCATTTGGGTTCGTGATTACGGCAAGAGGCGACGAACATGACTTTGTTTCGCGTTATTTTGTTCCGCATGCGGGCATTCCGGAAGATCCGGTGACTGGCTCGATCCATGCGACACTCGTGCCCTATTGGGCAGGAGAACTGGGTAAACCCAGGCTTTCGGCGTTCCAGCGCTCGAAGCGCGGCGGACATCTGCTTTGTGAGCTCGAAGGTGACCGCGTGCTGATTACGGGGTCGGCCATCACCTTTATGAAGGCTCAGATTTATTTGCCCTGAAGCGCCTCGCCGAACAAGATAGGCTCGCCTTGGCCTGGTGTGACGATCTCACCTTCCCACATGACCTTGTTGCCGCGGATGATGGTGCCAACAGGCCAGCCGGTTACCGTCCTCCCGTCATAAGGCGTCCAGCCAGCCTTTGACCCGACCAGCGCGTTGGTGATGGTTTCGCGCCGTTTCAAGTCGACGACAGTCAAATCGGCATCGTAGCCGACCGCAATACGTCCCTTGCGAGCCATGCCGAACAGGCGGTTGGGGCCATGCGAGCTCAAATCAACAAAACGCTCGATCGACATACGGCCGGCGTTTACGTGGTCGAGCATGATCGGCACCAGCGTCTGCACACCCGTCATGCCGGATGGCGACGCCGGATAGGGCTTTGATTTTTCTCCCAGTGTGTGCGGCGCATGATCGGACCCGAGCACGTCGACAATCCCCTGCCCGATGCCCTTCCAGACGCCGTCGCGATGACGCGCGTCGCGTACCGGGGGGTTCATCTGCAGCAATGTTCCAAGCGCCGCGTATTGGCTGGCATCGAGGGTCAAATGATGCGGCGTTGCCTCGCAACTCGCTACGTCCTTGTGATCGCCGAGGAAATCGATCTCCTCCGCAGTCGAAATGTGTAGAACATGGATGCGCGCCCCAGTTTCTCGCGCGATGCGGACGAGACGCTGAGTACATTGCAGCGCCGCAACCTCGTCGCGCCAGATTGGGTGCGAAGACGGGTCGCCCGGAACGCGCAAGCCTTCGCGTTCGCGCAGGCGGAATTCGTCCTCCGAATGAAAAGCGGCACGGCGGCGGGTGTTTTTCAGGATAGAACGCACCCCCTCATCGTCCTCGACAAGGAGATCACCAGTAGAAGAGCCCATGAACACCTTGATGCCTGCAGCGCCAGGCAAACGTTCGAGCTCGGCGACATCATCTGCATTGTCGCGCGTACCGCCTACCCAGAACGCGAAGTCGCAATGCATGCGGTGGCGGCCACGCCGAACCTTGTCCTCCAGCGTTTCAGCAGTGGTTGTCAGCGGGTTGGTATTCGGCATTTCAAAGACCGCTGTGACCCCGCCGAGTACAGCGGAGCGCGAACCACTCTCCAGATCTTCCTTGTGTTCAAGGCCCGGTTCGCGAAAATGCACCTGGCTATCGACGACGCCCGGAAGGATATGCAAGCCAGTGGCGTCAATGATCTCGGCGGCTGAAGCGCTGCCAAGATTGCCGATGGCAGCAATGCGGCCGTTGGCGATGCCAATATCACGCAAGCCAACACCGTCCTGGTTGACGACAATCCCGCTCCTGAAAATCGTGTCGAACGTCTGAGCCATTTGCTTTCCACTCCAGCCTTGCGAACGCGTCCCTTGCGGATTACGTAACAGGGACAGGAAAGGCAAGGGTGATCGAATGCCACGGCTAAGTTTAAGTGGAAGAGCAGTCCTGAACGTTACGGGCGAGGATGCCGAAGATTTCCTGCAAAATCTCATCACCACCGATCTCGACACGCTGGAGCACGGCGATCTAAAACCTGGTGCCTTGCTCAATCCGCAAGGCAAGATCCTGTTCGAGTTTCTCGTTTCACGGAACGGCGGTGGCCTGCGGCTTGATACACTGCAGACCTCTGCAGATGATTTGTTGAAGAGGCTGACGCTCTATAAACTGCGCGCCAAAGTGCATATAGCCGTGGATTCAGAGTCACTTGTTCATGTTTCCTGGGAAAATGAGTCCGGCGCTTCAGAAGCAGATTCAACTGTACGTGACCGACGCTTTCCCCAAGCGCTCAACGTTGTGCGATGTTATGAGGGTGAGCCTTCATCAGACGTTCCAGAAACAATGTGGACTGCGCTGCGCATCGCTCATGGGGTGGCGGAAGCCCCACTGGATTATACTCTCGGCGATGCCTTTCCCCATGATGTTAATCTGGATCAGACCGGCGGCGTTTCTTTCAGAAAGGGCTGTTTTGTCGGTCAGGAAGTTGTCTCGCGCATGCAGCATCGTGGAACCGCGCGAAGACGTATCCTGATTGTGACGGGAGCCTCGGACCTGCCGGCTACTGGTACATCCATAACTGCCAACGAACGCGAGATTGGCACCCTCGGCAGCGTTGCAGGATCATCTGGCCTTGGCCTCGTCCGGATCGACCGCGTAAAAGATGCATTGGATAGCGGCATACCCATTCTGGCAGGAGATATTCCGATCCACCTTGCCATTCCGCCCGAACACCGGTTTACATTCCCCGAGGCGAAGCAAGAGGCCTGATCGGGGAATAGGATGCTGCGACCGGCAAAGCCGCAACCGAGCAATTTGAAGAAAACAGAATTTCGCGCCTGGCAGCGCATGCTCTCAGGGCGGCGACTGGATTTGCTTGACCCCTCGCCGCTCGATATTGAAATCGAAGACATCGCGCAAGGGCTGTCGCGTGTTGCACGCTGGAATGGTCAGACGGTTGGTGAGCACGCATTTTCGGTAGCGCAGCATTCGCTGCTGGTGGAAGAAATCTTCGGGAGGATCGCCCCGGAGGCGACGACGGAACAGCGCCTTATCACTCTCCTGCATGATGCACCGGAATATGTGATCGGCGACATGATTTCACCGTTCAAAGCCGTTGTCGGTGGGGATTATAAAAGCGTCGAATTGAGGCTGCAACACGCTATTCATCTGCGCTTTTCGCTCGCGCCCGTCGTTCACCAAACTTTACGTGCCCTGATCAAGCGGGCGGATGCGATTGCCGCCTATTATGAGGCGACGCGCCTTGCAGGGTTTGCGGAGAAAGAAGCGGTGCAGTTTTTCGGGCGTCCCCGCGGAATTAATCCAGAAGGTCTCGACTTGACGGCACTCGCGACCCAGAATGCACAAAATGCTTTTCTGCTGCGTTTTGCTATACTTAATGAGTCACAGGCACAGAGCCGGGGATAAGAACATGCCGCATATCGTTGTCTCTCCCTTGTCGCGTCTCGCTGAGTCTGTAACCCGTTTTGGCGCGCGTGATATGATCACGCTTATCAATGCCGATACGGTCGTGCCTCGCCCCGTAGAGATTCTGGAAGAGCGCCATCTGTTTCTTGGATTCAACGATATTCTTGAGCCTGCGGAAGGCATGACCCACCCTGTGTCCGAACATATCACGCAGCTGATCGCGTTTGGCCGACTTTGGGACCGCCAGGCACCCTTGCTCATCCATTGCTACGCTGGAATCTCGCGCTCGACCGCTGCAGCCTATATCACCGCAATTGCGCTTAACCCGGAGCTTGATGAAGAGCTCCTGGCGCAGAAATTGCGCCAGAATGCACCGTCTGCCACACCCAATGGCAGACTTGTAGCGCTCGCCGATGATATCCTCGTTCGCAACGGCAGAATGGTGGATGCCATCAACGCGATCGGTCGCGGTGAAGAGGCCTTTGAGGGCACGCCATTCATTCTTCCGCTGACGGTGTAGACGTGACGGGCACACCCAATGCCGTTGAAATCAATCTGAGCGCCGCCATTGTCGCCGTCGCCAATAATGATCCGCTGATCTTGACCACACCTTCCAGCGATGACAACGAGCGCGACGAACTGCCCTTCGGCCCGTTCAATCCGCTGTTGCATCGAACCTTCGAGACCGGACTGCGTGAGTGGGTGGCGGAGCAGACGCCTTTACGTCTTGGGTATGTTGAACAGCTCTACACCTTCGGTGATCGTGGCCGCCACAAAACCGCTGAAGATCGCGACCTGCACATCGTTTCAGTCGGTTATCTAGCGCTCACGCGCATAACCGATGACGGAGATTCGCTTCGCAGATCCGGCGCTCGCTGGCGCAGCTGGTACTCGTTCTTGCCTTGGGAAGACTGGCGCGTCGGCAAGCCCGCCATGATCGATGAAACGATCCGCCCCGCTCTGCATGCCTGGGCCGACAAGAGTGGGCTTCCCGCGCGGCTAAGCCGTTTCCGGCTCGCATTTGGAGACGATGGAATTATGTGGGATGAAGAGAGGGTGCTTGAACGTTATGAACTCCTGTACGAAGCGGGACTGATAGAGGAGGCAGCGCGCGATGGACGGGCGGAAGGCACGCATCTTTCGCGTGTCCTGGGACTTTCGATGAGTTTTGACCACCGGCGCATTCTTGCGACCGCCATCTCGCGGCTGCGCGCCAAGCTGAAATACAGGCCTGTGGTATTCGAGTTAATGCCCCCCACCTTTACCTTGACCGCACTGCAGGAGACTGTAGAGGCGATTTCTGGTCGCCACCTGCACAAGCAGAATTTCCGCAGATTGGTCGAGACAACAGAACTGGTCGAACCAACCGGCGCAGAACAAACGCAGGCGCGAGGCAGGCCGGCAGCGCTTTATCGGTTCCGGCACGATGTGCTCGAAGAGCGCAGCGTGGCGGGATTGCGCGTTGGTGGCAGGGGATAGGAGGAAGGGATGAACGACAAGCCGACATCGCTCAATGCCGAAGGAATATCCGAACCATTCGCATCGGAAAATGTTCCGTTGGAGGAATGGTCGAAAGGTACGCGCTATGGCACCAAATTTCGCTATCTCTCAGGATTTGGGGGAGCGAACCACGTTGGTGTGGCCCTGGAAGAACTCGCGCCGGGCAAAGAATCCAACATGAACCATTATCACATGCTCGAGGAAGAGCAGGCGTTTATCCTCGAAGGTGAGATGACGCTGCGGCTAGGCGACAAGACATATTTGATGAAGGCGGGGGATCACGTCTGCTTTCCGGCTGGCCAGAAAGTCGGACATTCATTTTACAACCACAGCGACACGCCCTGCCGGTTCATCATGATCGGCGAGAAAAACCCGAACGAAGTCGTTGTCTATCCCGAAACCGGACGCGTTGGTGTGAGATTACTGAGTGAAGGCTACGATAAAGCCGCCACTATGGAATACTGGCAAGGCGCCGATACCGAACAAAAGCCGCGCAACTAGCATCTACTTCGGCAGATAAACGTTCTCATCGCCCGGGAATTTTCGCGAACGGACGTCATCCGCGTAGGCTTTGACAGCTTCGTCGATAGCCGTACCGACGGCGCCATAGACCTTTACGAATTTGGGCGGCTTCGGGTTGTAGCCGAGCATGTCCTCAAGCACGAGGATCTGACCGTCACATTCGACTGACCCGCCAATTCCAATCGTGGGAATGGCGATCTCACGTGAAATCTCAGCCGCAAGCGGTTCCACAATTCCCTCAAGCACCACTGAAAAGGCTCCTGCGTCGCTGACCCCCTTTGCATCGGCCTTGATCAGCGGCCATAGCGCCGTGTCGCGACCTTGTGTCTTGAAGCCACCGAGCGTGTTGACGGATTGCGGCGTCAATCCGATATGCGCCATCACCGGTATGCCGCGCTCGATCAGGAAGCGGATGGTGTCAGCCATGCGCACGCCACCCTCCAGCTTGACTGCCCCGCAACCGGTCTCCTGCATGACGCGAGCAGCATTGCGGAACGCAATCTCGGGGCTCTCCTCGTAAGAGCCAAACGGCATATCGACCACGACCATCGCCCGCTTTGAGCCACGCACCACGGCACGGCCATGGGCGATCATAAGATCGAGTGACACACCGAGCGTTGATTCCATGGCGTAAAGAACCATGGCGAGACTGTCGCCAACGAGGAGAATATCAGCATGCTGATCGACGATGCGCGCAGTGTTGGCATGGTAGGAGGTCAACGCAACGATCGGCTCGCCGCCCTTGCGAATACGTATTTCCGGTGCGGTAACGCGGCGAGTGACGATTTCCTGACTCATTGCTCCTGCTCCCTCTTCCCGTTCAGCCGACAACGCGCTGGTCGATCAGACGCACCTTGCCGAAGCGGACTGTCAACAAAATGACGACTGGCTGTTTGAATTTTCCCGAAACCGGATCAAGCGTCCGCGCATCGCGGATGTCGACGGATTCGATCTCGCCACGCTTTTCGGTTTCCAGAACTGCGCGAATGGCATTGCGAATGGCCGATACCGAGCGCTGACCGCGGCCGACCAATTCCTCCGCATGCAACAGCGATTTCGCCAGGATGACAGCAGCCTTGCGGTCGGCAGGGGTCAGCATGGCATTGCGTGACGAACACGCGACGCCGTCATCTTCACGTACGGTGGCCACTCCGGTTATCTCGATCGGCATGTCGAGGTCGGCCACCATCCGGCGGACGATCGTCAATTGCTGGTAATCCTTCTCGCCGAAAAACGCATGGTCCGGCTGAACTATATTAAACAGTTTGGTGACGACAGTTGTAACGCCGCGAAAATGCCCGGGGCGTATCTTGCCGATCAGTATCCGCGACAGCACCGGGTTATCAACGATCGTATTGGCGCCTTGGCGGTAAATTTCCGCAACATCCGGCGTAAATACGTAATCGACACCCTCGGCCTCGAGCTTGGCAAGGTCACCTGCCATGTCGCGCGGATAGGAGGACAGGTCCTCATTCGGCCCGAACTGCGTCGGGTTGACGAAAATCGAAACAACAGTGACGTCGCAGGCATTTTTCGAATTGTGGACGAGTGTCAGATGCCCAATGTGCAAATAACCCATCGTTGGCACGAGACCGATGGATTTGCCTTTGAGGCGTTCAGATTTGAGGGCAGCGCGCAGTTCTGCAATGGTGGCGATGACCTTCATTTGATTTCGATGTCCAGTCCAATGTCCAGCGTTGGTGCTGCCATGGTAATTTTCGATGTCGAGATATAATCGACACCGGTTTCTGCAATCGCCTTGATCGTGTCAAACGCTATATTGCCGGATGCTTCCAGTTTCGCTCGGCCACCATTGATTTTCACCGCCTTTTCAAGCAGTTCCGGCGCCATATTATCAAGAAGAATCACGTCGGCAGCGACGGAAAGCGCCTCTTCAAACTGCTTGAGGCCGTCGACTTCCACCTCGATCTTGACGAGATGTCCGGCATAGGCGCGTGCGGCGAGAATGGCCTTTGCGACTCCGCCTGCCACTGCGATGTGATTATCCTTGATCAGGATAGCATCATCGAGCCCGAAACGATGATTGGAGCCGCCACCGCATTTCACCGCATATTTGGCGAAGGCCCGCATGCCGGGAATGGTCTTGCGTGTATCGCAGACCTTGGCGTTGGTGTGGGCAATCAAATCGGCGAATTTTGCGGTATAGCTTGCAATGCCGCTCAGATGCATGAGGAAATTGAGCGCGACGCGTTCGGCAGAGAGCATGGCACGGGCGTTGCCTTCGATGCGCGCAATGTCGTCACCCGGCTTGACCCTCGCGCCATCCCTGGCCAGCGTGGTAATTTTCAACTTCGGGTCCATCAACGCAAAGGCGGTGCAGGCAAAACCAATACCGCAGATCGCACCGGCTTCGCGACTGGAAAGCACTGCGTTGGCGACTGCATCCTCCGGCAGGGTGGCGTTTGTCGTGATATCCCCTGCCCGGCCAAGGTCTTCGAGCATGGCGGCACGTACGGCATCCTCGATCAGTAATTGCGGAAGAGACGGCGGGAAGGCTTTTTGCATATCTTCAGCCATCAGGCCAACTCCATCATTTCACTCACAGAAGCTTCGGCATCGGACAGTGTCAGAAATGTCCTGTGCTGCAACTCAGCACGTTTCTCTGGAAAGTCCGTGCGGAAATGGCCGCCGCGACTTTCCTCGCGTTGCAAAGCGCTGACGGCGACCAGCTTTGCCGTCGCCAATACATTCCGAAAGGCAGCATCACGATTGGCTTTGTCCAACTCAAGAATAGTCTTCAACCCTTGAAGCATGCCTCTGCGGTCACGGATAACGCCAAAACTGGCACTCATCGTCTTGCGGAGTGTGGTCATCGCTGCCGTATCCGCTTCGGCGGCCAAGTCGTCCCGATCGACCGAGCCTTTTGACCAATCTTCCGTATAATTCGCGTCACCCTTGCCGATCTTGGCGGCAATGCGCGCGGAGAACACGACGGCTTCAAGCAATGAATTGGACGCTAGCCGGTTTGCCCCGTGCGCTCCAGTCGAAGTGCATTCCCCGCAAGCCCAGAGCCCATCGATCGAGGTGCGCCCGTCGGCGTCTGTCAGAATGCCGCCCATGAAATAGTGCGCGGCAGGTATAACAGGTATGGGGTCGATAACCGGATCGATGCCGGCATCGCGGCAATACTTGTAGACCGTCGGAAACTCCTCGGCGAACGAGGCACCCACGGCCTTGGTGCAGTCGAGCCAGGCACCGCGACCAGCCATGACTTCAGCATAGATCCCGCGCGCCACGACATCGCGGGGACCAAGTTCCGCATCAGGATCCAGCTTGAGCATAAACCGTTCACCGGCTCGATTGATCAGCGTCGCACCGTGACCGCGGAGGGCCTCCGTCGCCAAGGGTGCCGGGTCTTTGTTCACATCCAGCGCTGTCGGGTGAAACTGCACGAACTCCATATCTGCCATCATCGCACCAGCCCGCGCTGCCATGCCGATACCCTCGCCGCGTGCCTCGGAAGGATTGGTGGTAACCGCATAGAGATGGCCGATGCCGCCGGTGGCGATCACAACCGCTTGTGAAGCCAGTTTTACCTGCGTGCCGCGCCCTGCTTCTGTTCGCGCGATGACACCGGTTACCGCGCCTTTCTCAATCATCAGGTCTTCGACCACATACCCTTCCATCACCCTGATAGATGGCGTGTTTTCAACCGTTTTCACCAGAGCCTGCATGATCGCACGCCCCGCCATATCGCCGCGTACCCTGACGATACGGCTTTCCGAATGCGCCGCTTCGCGCGATACCTGCAGCCTGCCTTCGAGATCGCGGTCGAACGGGACGCCGTAGCCGAGAAGATCGTGGACACGGGACGCCGCCTCGCTCGCCATCAACCGCGCAATGCTCTCATCGACGATACCGTCACCCGCGGCGACCGTGTCGGCGACATGCTTTTCCTTCGTATCGCCTTCCGAGACGGCAGCAGCAATACCCGCCTGCGCCCAGGCCGAGGATGCACCGCGGCCAATGGGTGCCGCCGCAAGCACAGTGACTGGCCGAGGAGCAAGTTTCAGTGCACAAAAAAGTCCGGCAAGTCCGCCACCGATGATGATGACGGGATCGGAATGAGTGGACATCAGCTTTTCTCGTCTCAGTTCTTCAGGTTGACCATACGCTCTACAGCGAGCCGCGCCTTTTCGGCGATCAGCGGATCGACGTGAATTTCTTCACGCATGTAGACCAGGCTTTCAAGAATGTTCGGCAATGTGATGCGCTTCATGTGCGGGCAAAGATTGCACGGCTTGATGAACTTTACGTCCGGTACTTCAGATTCGATATTGGAGGCCATGGAGCACTCTGTGACGAGCAGCACCTTGGCCGGACGATTGTCCTTCACATAGTCGATCATGCCTCGCGTCGAGCCGGTATAGTCGGCGATTGCCACCACTTCAGGCGGACATTCAGGATGAGCAATGATCTGGATATCCGGATCGGCTGCCCGATATGCGAGCAACTCATCCGCCGTGAACCGCTCGTGCACCTCGCAATGGCCTTTCCACGTCAATATCTTGACGTTGGTCTGTGCGGCGACATTCTGCGCGAGGAATTCGTCCGGAATGCACAAAACCCGATCGACGCCGAAGCTTTCGACAACCTGGACTGCATTGGCCGATGTGCAGCATATATCGCTTTCCGCCTTCACTTCAGCGGAAGTATTCACGTAGGTGACAATCGGCACTCCCGGATAGGTCTCGCGCAGCAAGCGTACATCAGCCCCGGTAATGGACTCGGCCAGCGAGCAGCCAGCGCGCATGTCCGGGATCAGCACAGTTTTGTGCGGATTGAGAAGTTTGGACGTCTCCGCCATGAAGTGTACACCGCATTGAACGATGATCTCTGCGTCCACGCGTGTCGCCTCTTTGGCGAGCTGCAGGGAGTCACCGACGATATCGGCCACGCAGTGAAAAATCTCCGGGGTTTGATAGTTGTGGGCGAGGATGACGGCGTTGCGCTGTTTCTTCAGACGGTTGATCGCAGCCACATAAGGTGCGTAGACCGGCCATTCGATCCGCGGGATATGGTGAGCGACACGTTCGTACAGATGCTCGGTTTCGGCAGCGATCTCCGGTGTATAGGAAAGATCCGGCATCTTGAGAACGCCAAAACGTTTCGCTGCAGTTTGACCGGACACACGGTCGGTCTTGATGCGGGCAGCGCTGGTCATATCCACTTCCTCCTGGACATTCTTTCACTCGGCAAGTTGGCCGAGTTTTGGTCGCTGGCCATTTATACTCACTTTGAGCATATTTATGACCAAAAGAAAAACGGCAGGGCCGTCGCGAAATACATAGGGGATTATTTTGCTGGCTTCAAGGTTGATAATCGAGCTTTTTGTGACTCACTGGCGGGAAGGATACGCTAGGTGCGGCCTTGACGACCTTTCCATCCCTGGAATTACCCTCCCCTGGACTGACGATAATCGTTGTAGCGGCGCTCTTGCAAATAGCGTCTCTGCGGGCTGTCGCCACCGATACGCGGTGTGCAATCGGTAAACACCGTTGCATCGCGATCACTTGGCCGATCGCACCAAACGAGTGGACTGACATTGCCGGAGTTGGCGCAACCGCCAAGTGTAATAGCGCCCAGCACCAGAATCGGTAGAACTATTCGCATAAAAATCAATCCTTTACTTACTCCAGGTCAGGACCCGAGCTACTCATCAAACTCATTTATGTACCAATCAACTCAATTCAATTGATTGGGATCACAAATGAGATAATCCTGCGGCTCCTGTAAAAGGAGACAGCCATGCCGCAGAACGAAGCAAGTGTCGTCGAAAAGTCCGGCGTGCCATGGCTCATCATCATTGCCGGCTGTCTCATTGCGCTTTTGACATTCGGGCCCCGCTCCGCGATGGGATTCTTCCAGCTGCCGATGCTTGCTGAGAAAGGTTGGGACAGAAGTACGTTCGGCATGGCCATGGCGCTGCAGAATCTGTTCTGGGGTGCCGGACAGCCATTCTTTGGCGCGATCGCCGACAAGTATGGCACGTGGCGCGTGCTGCTTCTGTCCGCGCTATTCTATTCGAGCGGCCTGGTTATGATGGCTTGGGCCACCTCGCCGGGCATTCTCTATCTCGGCGGCGGGGTCCTCGTGGGCCTTGGCATTGCCGCGGGTTCCTTTGGCGTCATTCTATCGGCCTTTGCGCGTAATGTTTCGGCAGCCAGCCGGACCTTCGTCTTCGGTATCGGCACAGCGGCAGGCTCCGCAGGCATGTTCGTCTTTGCACCGATTAGTCAAGGCCTCATCGATCGGTTTGGCTGGTCGGATGCGCTGGTCTATCTCGGCCTGGCAATGTTGATCGTTCCGGTCCTTGCCGTACCTCTGCGCGGCAATTCCTCAAGCGGCAGAACCAAGGAGGCTCAATACAAGCAGTCGATTGGCCAGGCATTGAAGGAAGCATTGGCACACAAGAGCTATCTGTTACTGACGACGGGCTTCTTCGTCTGCGGATTTCAGGTGGCGTTTATCACCGCACATTTTCCTGCGTATCTGGGCGACATTGGCATCGATGCTACCTACGCGGTACTGGCGCTGGCACTTATCGGATTTTTCAACATCATCGGTTCACTTGCATCGGGCGTGATCAGCCAACGCTATTCCAAGCCGAAATTTCTGGCGTTTCTCTACGTTGGTCGTTCGATATTGGTCACGGCCTTTTTACTTCTTCCGCAAACAGGAACTTCCGTCATTGTATTCGCGATCCTCATGGGATTGATGTGGCTTTCGACCGTACCACCGACAAATTCACTCGTGGCCATCATGTTTGGCACGCGCTATCTCGGCATGCTGGGCGGCATCGTGTTTTTCTCGCACCAGATCGGCTCGTTCCTGGGTGTCTGGCTCGGCGGCTACCTCTATGACCACTTCGGCAGTTATGATCCGGTCTGGTGGCTTGGAGTCGCACTGGGCATATTTGCGGCGATCGTCCATTGGCCGATTGAAGAGACTGCCGCGGCGCGCCCTGCCCTCCAGCCGGCGGAATAGACAAATCTGCCGTTCAAGCTAACGAACGGCGGATTTGTTGGTGCAGGTTTCCGGCCTCAGTCTCTCAGAACAGCTTCAATCTTGTCGAGCGCTTCCGCTTTACCGATGCCTGTCAGAAAAGCCAGTGTGGTGATGACAGGCTTGCCAAGATCCTTTGGCAGCTGTGCTGTTGTAACGACGAGATCGACATCATCGATCTGTCCTGCCACTTCCGTTGTCTTGCACTGCCTTGAATTGAAGCGGATACCACGCTCCTTCATTGCATCTTCGACCGCATGCGCAACCACTGTCGACGTGGCAATACCCGTTCCGCATGCAAAAAGCACGGTTTTCTGCCGAGTCATAAGTTCCCTCCCTAATTTTTTAATGCAAACCTATCGCAGAAGGCGGGACACGTCTTCCACCGATTTGGATAGAATCAGCGCCGAAATAATTTCAGGTGACTGAATTGTGCCTGCGATCTCCTGCAACATTTCAATTTGCTTGTCCTTGTCATTGAGGGCCATCAGGAAAACCACGCTGACCTGCAGCTTCTCATCCGGATCTTCCATATTGGAAAACGACACCGGTTCCACCAGCGTTGCCAGTGCCAAACCGGGCCTCAGAACATGTTCAGGATCCGTGTGTGGAACCGCTACGTTGTTATCACCGCCGAGCGGCAGGCCCGTAGGCAACATGACCTCACGGGCGATTACAGCATCGGCGAAGCTTGGTTTGACATATCCCAGCGCTGACAATCGATCTGCCAAGATGCGGATGACATCCTGGTCTGTCGCGGCCTTGAGCCCGAGGACAATCGCCCCGGGATCAAGATAGCTCATCAAGGCTTGCGCCATTCATCTACTCCACTGGTGCTCTAGTCGGTTTCATCTGTCCCGAGATCATCGGCACCTGCTGCACGCTCCCACGCCGCTGTGTTGCGTCGATAGGCCCAGAAGGCTCCGGCAATAACAATTGCCAGCACCGCAAGCCCTGCAGCGCCGAGATTCTGGATAAGAGCGATAACGACATAGGGTATCCACAGGAAGCCATCGACAACGCTGGTGATCTGCACTGCATTTGCGGGCATCTGGAAGCCAGACGACTGGGCCGCGGCGGTGAAGAGCGGCGCAAGGGCATTTGCGACGTAAAAGCCGACAGCCAGAGTGACAGTACCGACGATCACCATGCGGAAGACATTGCCTTTGAGAAGTGGCGCAGTCATGGCGACAAGGAACGGAATGACTGCGAGATCAGCAAACAGGATGACGCGGTTTCCAGGCAAAATGATCGACAAAATGATCGCGATCGGCACAAGAATAAGCGATGACGAGATTGCTGCGGGGTGGCCGATAAGGATGGCGGAATCGAGCCCCACCAGCAGTTCGCGGTCGCCGGTACGTTTACGCACGAATTCCTGCGCGGCATCGGAAACAGGTAAAAGGCCTTCCATCAGGATTTTCACCATGCGTGGCAGCAGCAGCATGACAGCTGCCAGTGTCATGCCGGTCTGGAGCACTTTCGTGAGCACTACGCCGAAATCACCAGCATTGTAATAGGCGATGATGCCAAGCACGAGACCGATGATCAGACCGAGAATGACCGGCTCACCGAAAACACCAAAACGCCGTTCGAAGGTTTCGGTGTTGAGCTCGATCTTGTTGATGCCGGGGATGCGATCGATGATCCAATTGAGCACGATCGCAATCGGAAGAATTTGCGCGGATGCCAGATGCGGCACGGAAATACCCGGGATTCCATAGAATTTTTGTACTGCCCTGGCGGACCAATCCGCAAACAGCAGGCAGAGCGCAACCATCAGCGCCGCAACGATCAAGCCGTAAGTGAGGCTGTTGGTTGCTGCGACGGCGAGCGAGCCTATAAATGCAAAATGCCAGAAGTTCCAAACATCGACATTCAACGTGCGGGTAAGGCGCGTCAACAGCAACGCTATATTGACCACAATGGCGATCGGGATGACCCACAGACCTACGGACGATCCAAAGGCGATCGCTGCGGCCGATGGCCAACCAACATCCACAATGTCGCGATGAATGCCAGTATTGGTGACGATCGCCTTGGCGACATCGCCAATCGACGTGAGCATCAGCCCGAGAACCAGATTGATACCGATGAAGGCGACGCCGATTGTAACGGCAGCCCGGAACGCCCTGCCCGGTCTCGCCCCCAAAACCAGCGCAATGATGAAAATTACAATTGGCAACAGAACGGTCGGTCCCATCGCGTCGACGGCGGCTTTCAAGCCGGTCAAGATAGTATCCATTCAATTCCTCCCCCGCAGTCCTCCTCGACCGCACATCACAGAACATTTGTATTCTGCAATGCATCAATGTGTATTCATATGCAATTTGCTAAGTCAACGCATGACTTTCGACAGAACACGGTTTGGCGAAATTCAGACCCAAAAGTTGCAGCTTTTCAACAAGTTTTAGATGAATTGGTTGGTCTAGGAGGGGCAAATTGCCGAATTCGACAATGATCTGGCAACAGCATTCAGAAAGCCGTCGCGTGCTTCAGGCGGCCTTTGTGCCCTGGGTTCCCAGACATGCCGGGTGAAGAAGAAGCTGGTCAGCCGGAACGCAGCGACGATTTCGGCAAGCGATGCAGCGCGCACGCTCGAGTTGACCATGAATGGTGGCATGGCGAGCAGCTTGTCCGCCCACGGCGCTCCCGCATCGCGTGAGACTGCACGTCCGGATTTCGGCGATACATAGGTCAGGTTCTGATCGGTGCCCGTGGAGGCGCAGCGTTTCAGATCCAGACCGAAACCCAGTTCCTCGAGCATCATCACTTCGAAGCGCACAAGCAGTTCGCCAGCGATCAATGTATCTTCGCAATGTTCGAGGATGATTGCCAGCGTTTCAAACAAATTCTGATGCGGATCGCGCTCGGGGAGCAACCGCAGATGCGACGCCGCGAGCTGCAGTCCGTAAAGCGCCACCGGCTGTTCGATCAATCGCGCAGCGGAAAAACTGACAGGCTCGACCTGCATCATGCCGAGATGTTCATCTATGCGCGCACGCCAGATGACGTCCACGCGATTACCCGCCTGCAACAGCGGTTGCATGCGACGAGAACGCCCACCCCGCACCAGTCCCATGTGGCGGCCGTGTTCGCGCGTCATCAATTCAAGGATAGCACTGGTTTCCCCGTGCCGCCTTGTTCCAAGGATGATACCTTCGTCACGCCATTCCATTTAGAGACCCTTGCCAATCCACCCCGATGGCGATCTGATGCAGTTTTCTGCGCTCCCGGTGCTCACGGACCAATAAGTCCGCTGCGCTCCGGTTCTCGAAAATCACACCAACTGACTCATCGGGCTGAATTCTCAATAGTCTCTCAAGACTGGCGCTATGAGTTGGGGAATTCAAGGCCCATTTCGCGGTAACGCTCAGGGTCATTGCCCCAGTTGTCGCGAACCTTGACGAAAAGGAAGAGATGCACCTTCTGCTCGAGGATTTCCATCAATTCCTTGCGCGCGGCCTGGCCGATGGCTTTGATTGCTTGCCCCTCGTGTCCCAGAACAATTTTCTTCTGGCTGTCGCGCTCGACATAGATCACCTGCTGAATGCGAACAGAGCCGTCCTTCTTTTCTTCCCAGCTCTCAGTCTCGATGTGCGACGAATAAGGCAGTTCATTGTGCAAGCGCAGATAGAGCTTTTCGCGGGTGATTTCTGCTGCAAGCATCCGCATGGGCATGTCGGAGATCTGATCCTCCGGGTAATACCACGGACCTTCTGGCAAATTGTCGGCAAGGTATTTCAACAGATCCTTGCACCCATAACCCTTCAGCGCTGAAATCATGAAGGTCTTGTCGAAGTTGACCTTTTCATTGGCCTTTTGTGCCAGTTCCAAAAGCTTCGGCGCCTCGATACGATCCACCTTGTTGAGGACGAGGATTACCTTGCGTTTCTTCTCATGGAGACTGCCGAGAATGGCTTCGGCCTCTTCGTCGATCCCTTGCTCGACATCGATGAGCACCAGAATGAGATCGGCGTCCTTGGCACCGCCCCAGGCAGTCGTGACCATTGCGCGGTCCAGACGGCGTTTTGGTTTGAAGATACCGGGTGTATCGACCAGCACCATCTGCGTCTGCTCGTGAATGACGATACCGCGCACAAGTGCACGCGTCGTCTGCACCTTATGGGTAACGATCGACACCTTGCTTCCGACCAGCTGGTTGACCAGCGTTGACTTGCCGGCATTCGGCGCGCCAATCAAAGCGATAAAGCCCGAGCGGGTAGGAACATCGGGCTTTGCATCAGCTTCTGTTGTCTGTTCTTGTTCGGTCATTATGGTTCTTCTTCCTGCGTTTTCTTACGAACGCCTTGACGATAAAGCAACGCAACCGCGGCTTCCTGTTCGGCAATGCGCTTCGAACGGCCCATGCCGGTCGCGGGATCGAAGCCTTTGACGTCGACCTTCACCGTAAACTGTGGATCGTGATCGGGGCCTGTGCGGTCGACCACGCTGTAAAATGGCTGAGCGCCATTCTGCTGGTGCGCCCATTCCTGCAATTCCGTTTTCGGATCGCGCTGCGCCGAATTGATCTCGCGCGAGCGGGCATCCCAATAGTGCTCGATAAAAGGTTGCGCCGCTTCCAGTCCGCCGTCCAGATAAATCGTGGCGATCAGCGATTCAACCACGTCGGCGCGCAAGCTTTTAAGCCGTTTGTCCGCAAGGCCCTTCACGTCGGAGCCAGTACGAATGAACTCATGCAGACCAATCTCGTCAGCAACTGACGCACAGGTATCGGCGTTGACGAGGGAATTCAGCCGCAAGGACAGTTCTCCTTCCGTCGCGGTTGGATAGGCCCTGAATAGCAGTTCGGCGATCACCAAGCCGAGAACGCGATCGCCCAGGAACTCGAGGCGTTCATAGTCGGACCCGGCTGACGGGCGTGCGCTTGCATGTGTCAGTGCACGCTCCAGACGACCGAGATCGCGAAAAGTATGCCTGGTTTTTTCCTCCAGTCGGCGAACGGCGTCGGCGGACAGGCTCATTGGCTCATCAATTGTTCTGGACGGAGTTTGGAGCGCCGTTGACGCTATGCAGAAGGCGGCCGAAGCGAACGTCCGAGGGCCAGCGCCAAATCTCTAACGGACTTGCTTTATCGGCGATCGAGAAGAAGATGAGGTTGGCGCGGCCAACGAAATTCTCAAGCGGCACATAGCCCACGTCAAAACGGCTATCGCTCGAATTGTCCCGGTTGTCGCCCATCATGAAGTAGTTTCCCGCTGGAACGATAAACTCCCGCGTGTCATCGCCGAGGCCATTCGGCGTCAGATCAAGCGTATCGTAGGTGATGCCGTTCGGCAGCGTTTCACGATAAACGTCGACGGGCCGGTTGACTTCCGTCACGTCGGGATTGTCGATCTGGCCAACCTTCTCGCGCGGTACGGCCATGTCATTGATGTAGAGCACACCACCACGCATCTGGACCTTGTCACCCGGCAGTCCGATAACGCGCTTGATGAAGTCCAGCGACGTGTCATTGGGCTTGCGGAACACGGCGATATCACCACGTTTTGGCTCTCCGCTCCAGATGCGGCCCGAAAACAGATCTGGTGCAAAGGGAATTGAATATTTGGAGTAACCGTAGGAGAATTTCGAGACGAACAGATAATCGCCTTCAAGCAAGGTCGGCCTCATCGAGCCCGATGGGATGTTGAAGGGCTGAAACAGCAACGTCCGGATGACCAGGGCGAGCAGCAGCGCCTGCACGATGACGCTGATCGTCTCACCAAGACCACCAGAATTCTTCACAACAGCTTTGTCGCTCACGTGTCTCATATCTCCAAAAATCAATGTGCCCCCTCTTAACCGCTGAACGCGCGGGGGGCAATGCCGCTCAATGCCGTTTGATTACGGCTATTCTTCGATTCTCTGCGCTTCGATAATCACAAATGCTTGTGCAAGGGGAAAATCATCGGTGATGGTCAAATGAATTCGTGTGGAACAGCCGGCGGGAGTGATTGCCGAGAGCCGTTCCGCCGCTCCATTTGTAAGTTGCATGGTGGGTGCACCGCTGGGCAGGTTGACGACGCCCATGTCGCGCCAGAACACACCGCGTGACAGACCTGTGCCCAGAGCCTTGGCGCAGGCCTCCTTCGCAGCAAAGCGTTTGGCATAAGAAGCTGCACGCTCTTTGCGGCGGTCAGACTTGGCCTGTTCAATCGGAGTGTATACCCGCTGCACAAAGCGACTGCCGTGCCGTTCGAGCGTCTTTTCGATACGCCTGATATCGATCAAATCGCTGCCGATTCCAATGATCATGTCGGCTCAATCGCCTTTTCCAGGCGGAATGCAGCCTTGTGCCGCCGATGCTGGAACTTTGCAACTGTCCAGCGTACCGGAAAATAGATAAGGAGCGCTGCGACGAGACCGAGCGGAACGGCTCCGATCAGCATGGGCTTGATCAATGGTTGCCACAGAACGAGAAAATCCAGATGCCTGAGCATTGCGCCGAGATGCGGAGGCAAGGGTTCCCCAGTCAGACTGCCACTCAGAACGAAACGCCCGACTTCCAGCGTCGCGGCCCAGATGAAAGGCAGTATCAAAGGATTGCCCAGAGTTGTCCCGATAACTGCCGCGGCAACGTTGCCTCCGATCAACCAGGCTATGGTCAGGGCAACAGCGATATGGATGCCGAGAAGCGGAATGAATGCAGCGAAGATGCCGCATGCAAAACCAGTCGCGATAGCGTGGGGTGTCGCTCGAAGTCTTAGGACGCGCTTGCCGAAATAGCGTAAAGACCGACCGACCGAACGGCGGGGCCAAAGTGCCACGCGCAGCCGTTCCCGCAGGCAAGGTTCTTTACGCCTCTTGAAAAGCATTTCTATTCAAGTCCCTCTGCACCAAAGCAACCTATACTTTGAATGTGTCAAATGCGCTTTGGTTCATTTAGTTCATTCAGATGTTGCGACTACCGGGCTTAACAGGCGGAATTGCGGCAAGTTCAGGCGGAAGGTCGTCAGCAGGATAGGCCGGCACTTCATATTCCGCCAGCGCTATCAACGGCACTCCCACATCACTTTTTCCAGCGGACCGGTCGATAATGCACGCTGCTGCCAGCACATTCGCGCCCAATTCCTGCAGGCAAGTCACAGTTTCACGGATCGAAAGCCCTGTCGTCACGATATCTTCAACAATGACGACGCGCGCGCCCTTGGCAATATCAAAGCGACGAAGCTTGAAAATACCATTTTCACGCTCGACCCAGATCGCGGGAACACCCAGATGCCGTGATGTCTCGTAGGCAGGAATGATACCACCGATGGCAGGACCAACCACATAATCAATCTGGTCAAGTCCGGCGCCGTTGATTTTTTCCGCGAGGCCGCGGCAGACACGTTCCGTCTTGTCAGCATGCATGAAGACGCGGGCTTTCTGCAAGAAGATCGGGCTGCGCAAACCTGATGTCAGGATGAAATGGCCCTCCAAGACCGCCCCTGCTTCGCGAAACACTTCCAGAACCTCGTTTGTATTCATTCCGCCTCTCTATCCGCTAACGCGCTGCGCATCGCTGACGCATTTGCTCTCTTTAAGTTTTGATAATATCCGGTTGAGATGTTTGAGATTCCACACTTCGAGATCAACGATCATCTGCGTGAAATCCGGGGCTGTACGGACCATCGAAAGATTATGGATGTTTGTCTCGTTCTCAGCAATGATCTGCGCAATTTCAGCTAGCGATCCCGGCGCATTGATCGCCGAAATGTTTATGCGGGCCGGGAAACGATCGCGGCGGCTCTCATCTATATCCCACCGAACATCGATCCAACGCTCCGGCTGATCATCATAAGCCATCAGCGCCGAGGACTGGATCGGATAGATTGTCATTCCTGCGCCCGGCTGAAGAATTCCGACGATCCGATCGCCGGGAACCGCGCCTTCAGGCGAGAAGTGCACGGGCATATCCGGGCTAGCGCCTCGGATCGGCAGGGCGTTCGGTCCGCCCGGTTCCAGACCAGCGGCCTCCGCACCTTCCGGCATTTTGAAGATCATTCCGGAAGTGTTGCGGAAATTCACCCAACCTTCCTCGCGGTCGGGAGCACTCGGCTTGGGCTTGGCGTCCTGATACTCCGGATAGACCGCTTTCATCACGTCGGACGATGGCAATTCACCACGGCCGACTGCAGCCAGAACATCGTCGATCTCCTTGCGCGCCAGCCGTGGCAGACCCTTTTTCAATTCGTCGCGCGAATAGACTTTCCCTGCCCGCTCGAACGCCCGCTCAAGTATCTGCATGCCGAGACCTGAATACTGCTTGCGCACAGCCAGTCGTGTGGCGCGGCGAATGGCAGCCCGCGCCTTGCCCGTGACAACGATCGATTCCCACGCGGCGGGTGGTGTTTGTGCCTTGGAGCGGATGATCTCCACTTCATCGCCGTTATGCAGAACGGTCATCAGTGGCATGATGCGGCCATTGACCTTGGCGCCCACGCAGCTGTCACCAATATTTGTGTGTACAGCGTAGGCAAAATCGATGGGTGTGGCGCCGCGCGGCAGCGCGATCAGGCGGCCCTTCGGCGTGAAGCAAAAAACCTGATCCTGAAATAATTCGAGCTTGGTATGCTCGAGAAATTCTTCCGGATTGTCGCCTTCCGCCAACGCCTCGATAGTCTGGCGCAACCAAGCATAGGCGTTGGTTTCGGTCGAAATGACGTGGGGATTCTGTGCACTGCCGCGATCCTTGTAGATCGAATGCGCTGCGACGCCATATTCGGCAATGTCGTTCATCTCGCGGGTACGGATCTGCAGTTCGACGCGCTGGCGCGATGGCCCAACGATGGTCGTATGAATTGAACGGTAATCGTTCTGCTTCGGTGTCGAAATGTAGTCCTTGAACCGGCCCGGAACCATCGACCAGGTCGTGTGGATGATACCGAGGGCGTTGTAGCAATCGGCAACCGTATCGACGACGACCCGAAACCCGAAAATGTCCGATAGCTGCTCGAAGGAAAGGCCCTTGCTCTCCATCTTGCGGAACACCGACCATGCTTTCTTCTGCCGGCTTTTCACGCTGGCCTTGACGCCGTGTTTTTCGAACAGGCTGGAAAGATCGGTTTCGATTTGCTTCAGCGTCGCCTTATTTTTCTCCATCAACTCCGCGAGCCGATTGGTGACTGCGTTGAAAGCTTCAGGATTAATGTACCGGAATGCGAGCTGCTCCAGCTCCTCACGCATGTCCTGCATACCCATGCGGCCCGCCAGCGGAGCATAGATATCCATCGTCTCCTCGGAAATGCGCAGGCGCTTGTCTTCGGGCACGTGGTGAAGCGTGCGCATATTGTGCAGGCGATCTGCGAGCTTGACGAGCAAGACGCGCACATCATCAGAGATCGCCAACAGCAGTTTACGCAGATTCTCAGCCTGAACAGCCTTTTTCGAGACAAGATCGAGCTTTTTCAGCTTGGTCAGCCCCTCGACAAGTTTCCCTATATCAGGGCCGAACAATGTGTCGATTTCCTGCCGTGTCGCCGAGGTATCCTCGATAGTATCGTGCAACAAGGCGATGGCGATTGTCGCCTCGTCGAGGTGCATGTCTGTCAGGATGGCAGCGACTTCCAGCGGGTGGGAAAAATACGGATCGCCCGATGCACGCTTCTGGTGGCCATGCTTCTGCATGGCATAAACATAGGCCTTGTTGAGCAACGCCTCGTTGACGTCAGGCTTGTAACGCTGCACACGCTCGACAAGCTCATACTGACGCATCATGGATGGGGGTCTCCGGAGTTACACACAAACAGAATTTGGTCGAAGATAGAATTGTTATGCCGCCTATATGGTTATTGCGTTACCAACACGCAAAAATAATGCGCCGCAGAGACTGCGACGCATCAAAAGAGATTTGATGTAGAGACGTTTAAACAGGTCTCTTAGTAGTCGTCGCTCTTCTCGGGGGCTACCAGCCCTTCGATACCCGCCAACAATTCTTCTTCCGACATCGAATCGAAGGAAACATTGTCGTCGACATCGGTCTCGACAGTCTCGGTCACATCGCTATCAGCAGTAACCTGCGGCACAGCGGCTGCTTCCGGCTCATCGACTTCCACATGCTTCTGCAGTGAATGAATAAGATCTTCCTTTAGATCGCCGGGCGAAAGTGTTTCTTCTGCGATTTCACGCAGAGCAACCACCGGGTTTTTATCATTATCGCGATCTATGGTGATCGCTGCACCTTGCGAAATAAGGCGCGCGCGGTGACTGGCAAGCAGAACCAGCTCAAAACGGTTCTCAACCTTGTCGACGCAATCTTCAACAGTGACGCGGGCCATAAACTGCCCCTTTCATTTTTAACTGAATTAGCGGATTAATGGGGACATAACGTGCTTGCGCGCAAAAAACAAGCAAAAGCGCTGCAAGTTCGCGGTACATGGAACGAATCCAGTGTGGTACCTCACCGATTGTTGAGCACTTATGTCCAAAAACATATACAAATCTTCAATCGAGGTCTTGGCTTTTGGCGCAACCCGACGTAATTAAATATTCAACTTTCGTATAAGATCAGATCGGGCTTTGTTATTCTCCAGCTGATTTGAAATTGAAGCTCAGATTTTTGAAATGGAACGTTATTATGTTTGATCCCCGCGAAAAAATCGTCCTGTTTATCGACGGTGCAAATCTCTACGCAGCGTCCAAGGTACTCGGATTTGATATAGATTACCGCAAACTGCTCTCAGCCTTCCAGAAACGCGGCTATCTGTTGCGTGCGTATTACTACACCGCGCTGGTCGAAGACCAAGAGTATTCTTCAATTCGGCCCCTGATCGATTGGCTCGACTATAATGGTTATAAGGTCGTGACCAAGCCTGCAAAAGAATTCACGGATTCTGCCGGCCGCCGCAAGATCAAGGGCAATATGGATATCGAACTTGCTGTCGATGCCATGCAACTCACCGATACCGTCGATCATTTCGTTATCTTTTCCGGCGACGGCGACTTCCGCTCGCTGGTCGAGGCGCTGCAGCGAAAAGGCCGCAAGGTCAGCGTCGTTTCGACGCTGTCGACGCAGCCGCCGATGATTTCGGACGAATTGCGCCGCCAGGCCGATCATTTCATCGATCTGACATCGCTCCGGGCCGAGATCGGGCGTGAGCCATCCGAACGGGCGCCGCGGCCGCGGGTTGAAGAAGAACAGGTCGATTATTGATCGCAACGGGTTTGAGCGTCGACCCCTCTCCCGATTGCCCCATATGTGTCCGCCTGCATGATTTCATCGCCGAATGGCGGATGAAGGAGCCAGGCTGGCACAACGCGCCTGTACCGACCTTCCTGCCCGTCAATGGCGTTCAATCGGTCAGGCTGCTCATCGTTGGTCTGGCGCCCGGCCTGCGTGGTGCCAACCGTACGGGCCGGCCCTTCACCGGCGATTATGCCGGCGATCTTCTCTATAACACATTGAATGAATATGGTTTTTCGCGCGGTACATTCGCAGCGCGCCCCGATGATGGCCTGCAACTGATCGATACGGCCATCACCAATGCGGTTCGCTGCGTTCCGCCGGAAAACAAGCCGGTTGGCGGCGAAATCAGCAATTGCCGGCGGTTTTTGACCCCGACCATCGAACAATTCACCAATTTGCGCGCCATTGTCACCCTCGGAACCATCGCGCACCAATCGACGATCCGGGCCTTTGGCCAGCCCGTGGCGAAGTTTCCCTTCAACCATGGCGGGCAATCCGACATCGGCAATGTCCGGATCTTTTCGAGCTATCACTGCTCGCGCTACAACACCAATACCGGCCGGTTGACGACGGAGATGTTCAAGGGTGTGTTTGCAGAGGTCAGAGGCTATCTTGATGATATTGCTGGGTAATTTTTAATCCCCTCTCTTGTGATTTCTAGCACTTAGCAAACGCTAAGATGCTGAAATCACCTTCTCTCCCGCAAGGGGGAGAGATAAAGCGGAGCTAGCCGCGCTCTTTCATCAACCGTGATTTCTCGCGGTTCCAGTCGCGCTGCTTTTCGGTTTCGCGCTTGTCATGCAACTTCTTGCCGCGCGCAACGGCGATCTCCAGCTTGGCCCGGCCCTGGTCGTTGAAGTAGAGCTTCAGCGGCACGACCGTCATCCCCTCACGATCCACGGACTGCGCCAGCCGCGACATTTCCCGCTTTGAAATCAACAGCTTGCGATGGCGCCGGGGCTCGTGGTTGAAGCGGTTGGCCTGCAGATATTCCGGAATATAGGAGTTGATCAGCCAGAATTCGCCATTCTCGAAACTGGCATAGCTCTCGGCAATATTCGACTGGTTGCGGCGCAGCGACTTGACCTCGGTGCCCTGCAAAACGATGCCAGCCTCCAGCGTGTCGAGAATCTCGAAATTGAAGCGCGCTTTACGGTTTTCCGCAATGATTTTGCGAACCGTGATGGGTTTTGACGCAGTTTTTGGCTTGTTCATGCAATTTATATGGGATTCCTGAGGTTCTTTCGCAATTCCTGACGGAAAACCGCTTCACACTTTTCCTGGAATTGCTCTAATTCACCAGACCGGCATGCCGCATCGCCTGATCGATACGATCGGCGGTATGGGCCTCGACCTGCACCATCGGCGAACGGAGCGCGTTCTGCATCTTGCCAAGCTTCGCCAGCGCATATTTCGGCCCGGACGGGTTGGGCTCAAGGAACAGCGCCTTGTGCAATGGCATCAATTTATCCTGCAATAACAATGCCTTGTCATACTCACCAGCCAGCGTTGCCGCCTGAAATTCCGCGCAAAGCCGCGGCGCGACATTGGACGTCACCGAGATGCAGCCATGGCCGCCATGCGCGTTGAAGCCGAGCGCCGTCGCATCCTCGCCGGAGAGCTGGATGAAATCCTTGCCGCAGGTAATGCGCTGTTCCGAGACGCGCTCAATCTTGCCAGTCGCGTCCTTGACGCCAGCTATGTTCTTGAAATCATTGGCAAGTTGGCCCATCGTCTCTGGCGTCATATCGATGATCGACCGGCCCGGAATGTTATAGATGATGATCGGCAGCGACACGGCTTCGGCGATCGCCGCGTAATGGGCGTAGAGACCGCGCTGGCTCGGCTTGTTGTAGTAGGGTGTGACGACGAGAATGGCATCGGCACCGGCCTTTTCAGAAAACTCAGCCAATTCAATGGCTTCGCGCGTATTGTTGGAGCCCGCGCCCGCAATCACCGGCACGCGCCCGGCGGCCTCCTCGATGCAGACCTCGACGACGCGCCTGTGTTCCGCATGGGACAGGGTCGGAGACTCACCGGTGGTGCCGACTGGGACCAACCCATTGGTTCCATTGTCTATTTGCCAGGAAACGAAGCCACGAAAGGCTTTCTCGTCGAAGGCGCCGTCCTGATCGAAGGGCGTGACGAGAGCGGTGATTGAGCCTTTCAGCATGGGAAACTCCGAAATAATAATGATCAGCCCCGAGACCCTGTCCGGTCACGAGGTGGCGCACCATAGTCGCGCGGGCTTTTGGTTACAAGTTCCTTTTGGTGATGGAAATCATCAACTTGAGACAACTAAAATTCCCGCGCCGGTTGAAATTCCTGCGCCCGAATCGCGGTTTCTTGCATGAGAATCGCCAATGTTTGTGTGAGTTCGGGATGAATTCGTAGCATTTGCGCATACAGATCAGGACCTGAGCGTCGCAAACATGCCAATTTCAGCCTCAAGATCAGATTTTGGGCGAAAATTAAAGAAACGATCGTTCAATTAAACACTGGTTCATATGAGAACGCTTTTCGCGAATTCATGCAACTTGACGTAGTTGTTGGGTAGAGGCGGGATTTTTTTAACGCACAATATGCCCGAGTAACGATTTTGCCTTCTCAAGAACAGCGTGCGGTGCGTTCAAGTAATGGCTTTCTGCGCCTGAAACGCCCTTGCGTGGATAAGTCCGGACTTATCCACGTTTCTGCGACTTTGATCAAAGCGCCACCTCTCTCCGTCATCCTAAAGTACCCCCCTCTCCGTCATCCCAAGCACCTCCCTCTCCGAAATTCGCGGAGTACCCCCTCTCCGTCATCCTCGTCCTCGGGTTAAACCCGAGGATGACCCGAGGACCCACGGCAAAGGAGCACGTCATCGCCATCGGTTCCACGGGATCCAGCGAAGTATCAGGGTCAAGCACCTCCATTGAGGAGGAGTCATTCCAGAATGCCTCAAGGAGCCGGAGATCATTGTGCTCCTTTGCCGTGGGTCCTCGGGTCAAGCCCGAGGATGACGGAGAAGGAGGAGCTTCGGGATGAGGGAGAGATGGGATGACACGGAAGGAGGCGGCGCGGACCTGTCCGCGCCGCCTCCTCCGCGCGCGTCCCTCCCCGAGGACGTGCAACCCCGTCCGTTCGCCGGCTTCACATATTTGCGAGGACGAAGCCGGCTGAGCCAACTGTTTTCAAGCATCTCCGCCCGTACAGGATCGTGGGCGAAATTTCCCCGCACGGACGAACATTGCCATGCCTTGCGGCAGACCGGTGTGCACTTATTCGTAGTGGGAGCACAGCGTGGCGTGTGCCCACGCCATGCTCCCTTCAGAGCGCAAGGGTTACAGCACGAAATCGGCCGCCGACCAACCGGTCAGATCGTTGACCAGCACAGCCAGATCGGCAAAACCGTTGCCGTTAGTGTCGAGTTCCATTCGGTCAATGCCCGAAGTTCCTGACGCGACAACACGCACCTCCCCGGCGACCCCGGTGAAACTGCCGGTGACGAAGGTTGCCGTCCCGGCAAAGGCCGACAGGTCGATCTGGTCCTGACCTCGCGTGAAATCCAGGATTCTGTCGAGCGTCGCGTCGGCGCCAGCCGGACTGCCCGAGATGGCAGTATAGACAAATTTGTCACTGCCGCTGCCGCCGGTCAGAAGGTCCCGGCCGTCGCCGCCTCGAAGCATATCATTGCCGCCGCCACCAGAAATCGTATCATTGCCACCGCCGCCCCTGATGTCGTTGGCGGCAACGGAGCCGGTCAGCGTGTCGTTAAAGCCACTGCCGATGAGATTTTCGATTGCGGTCAGCGTGTCGCCCTCGGCATGGCCGCCAGTTTGCGCACCTATTGACGAAAGATTGACAGTCACGCCCTCGTTGGAACTCACATAGCTGGCCGTATCGGTTCCGGCACCACCATCGAGAGTGTCAGCACCACCTTTGCCTTCGAGGACGTCATTGCCGCCGAGAGTCGACAGGGCGGTGTCAAGGCTATTTCCCGTAACGTTGTCAGCAGAGGAAGTAGTGATGAATTTATTGCCAACACCACCAACTTCAGTAATGCCAACACCTCCAACTTCAGTAATGCCAACACCACCTTCAGTTTGAAGAAAGATGGCGAGGGAAATGCCCGCTGCTATCAAACCATATTCAATAGCGGTTGCCATAATAACAATCTCGCCTTCCGCAGGCTGGGTCGGGTCGTTCAATTGCAAGTTGAAGATGCCGGGCGACGGAGTTACAGCACTGAAATCTATTACTTCGTTGGTGCCTCCACCCGTATTGAAGGAGCCATGGTAGACCGGGCTGTTCGTATTGGCGTCGATGAAAGTCGCATTGGTGAGCGCAAGCGTATCATTGCCCTCGCCCCCGAAGACGTTGTTGACGCCAGTTCCGACAACGATCCTATCGTTGCCAGCACCGCCGCTGACTGTACTGCCGCCGCCATCGAGGGCGAACGCCGCGGCCAGCCCCGACCCGCCATTGCCCCCACCGACGACGAACGTATCATCGCCCGCACCGCCGATGATCGTATCGTTGCCGCCGCCGCCATCGATGGTAAGCGCGGTCGTCAGCGCCGAGCCGTCGAATGTGTCAGCGTCGGTCGTGCCCGTGATCTTTTCGATGGAAACCAGCGTGTCGCCCTCCGCATCGCCGCCGGTGCCGCTCCATCCGCCCGCCGCATCGGCCGTAAGGTCGATGAATGCAGCGCTGGAAGAATAATCGGCGATATCAAAGCCATTGCCGCCGTCGAGATAATCGGCCCCGGCACCGCCGATCAGGATATCGTTACCGTCCCGGCCGTAGATACTGTCGTTGCCGGCAAGCCCGGCAATGATATTGGCGGCGCTCGTCCCTTTCAGAATGTCATTGAAATTAGAACCGATGAGATTTTCGAAATCCGCAGTGATGACGTCGCCCGTCGCATGGCCTCCGCTTGCCAAGGTAACGAGGCCAAGCAGATTTGGGGTCAGGTCGACATTGACGCCGGCATTCGAAGACACATAGCCGAGTGTATCATTGCCGGTCCCGCCGGACAGAAGATCGGCAAGCCCCTTGCCCTCGACATAATCATCACCGGCCCCGCCAGCGAGTATATTGACCAGCGCATCGCCCTCGAGCACTTGGTCTTGCGGGCCGTCGATATGAATTTTCAAAAGATTAAGCAGATCTATGATGACAGAGATGATTATCCTCCCCGAGTATTGCTGCGTGAGGTCGGTCGTCATGGCCAAGACCTGTCAACGCAGCAAATGCGCCTACACAATACGCCTTATACGTCTAATCAAAAAGTAATATATTATTAAATCAAATATAACTCTTGGTATTTGCAAATAAATACTACGTAGATCAAAAGGATTATAGAAGGGTAGTAAGTGGCATCCGCGCAAAACGTAGTGCGCGCAAATGACGGTGGCACCAACTGCCGTCCTCATTGGACCTGCCCCCGAAGAGATGGGGTCAAGCCCGAGGATGACCGAGAGGTGAGCGGCTAGTAGAGTGTGTCGTAGAGATCTTCCCAATCCGGATTCAACCGTTCAATCAGATCAATCTTCCACTGCCGGTACCAGCGCTTTAAAGATTTCTCTCGTTGGATGGCGTCCACGATAAGGGCATGTTCCTCGTACCAGACGAGTCGTGTGCAGCCGTATTTCCAGGCAAATCCGGGTGTATGCCCTTCCTTGTGCTCATAAATGCGACCCGGAAGATCGGACGTCACGCCGATATAAAGTGTTCCATTCTTGCGGTTGCCAAGGATGTAGACATAGCCACTCATGCAGCATAATTCCGGAAAGTTCGCCAGCGCTTAATCTGCTTCGCCAATATTGTTCTTGTAAATTGGACGAAAGGCTAACGCGGTTGAATCAAGGCGAGCGCCTACCGACCTCAGTCGCGCTCGTGCGCGGCACCAACCTTTCCGTCATCCCAAAGCACCACTTCTCCGTCATCCTCGGGCTTGACCCGAGGACCCACCTTTCCGTTATCGTCGTGCCAAGCGCTACCTTGCCGTCCTCGGGCCAGCACCATCTCTCCGTCATCCCAAGCACCACCCCTCCGTCATCCTCGGGCTTGACCCGAGGACCCACCTTTCCGTTATCGTCGTGCCAAGCGCTACCTTGCCGTCCCGGGGCCAACCACCACCTCTCCATCATCCCAAGCACCACCTCTCCGTCATCCTCGGGCTTGACCCGAGGACCCATCTTTCCGTTATCGTCGTGCCAAGCGCTACCTTGCCGTCCCGGGGCCAACCACCACCTCTCCATCATCCCGAGCACCACCTTTCCGTCATCCTCGGGCTTGACCCGAGGACCCATCTTTTCTTCGGAGAGATCATTTCTTCCGCGGGATTCGAGATCTTGATGAGAGTAGAATGGGTCCTCGGGTCAAGCCCGAGGATGACGGAAAGGCTTGAGTCAAGCCCGAGGATGACGGCAAGGTGGTGGATGGCGGAAAGGTGATGGAGAGGTTGTGGTTGGCGGAAAGGTGACGGAAAGGTTGTGCCTGGTGCGAGGGTGACGGACGGAAAAGTGGTGCATAACGGAGAGGGAGTAGCTAGCTAGGGCCGCCCGTCACAACCCCGTTACCCCTCAAATCCCGCCTTTCCGTAACCCTTCGTTAAGAGTGCTTTCATACGTCCGCCATTATTATGCTATTGTCTTCGGATCAGGGGCCCCCAAGCGACTTCATGCGAATGCACCCTGATGGACATCTGGTGCGATTTTCTCCGCTTCCGGTGCTCATGGACGAAAATGTCCACTGCGCGCCGGACCTCGAAAACCGCACCAGCTGCCTCATCAAGCTGCATTCTCAAAAAAGTCGCCGATCCGCTTCAACATAACCGGTAGTTTTATGCTGAGAACTTCTGTTTTGCGTCATGTTCTTCTTGGCCTCACCGTTGCGCTGCCAGCGGGTTTGAGTGCGTCGGCTGCGCACGCCCAAAATCCTGTGCCTTCGGCGGCGGTCCCTACCCCAACGCTGAAGCCTTTCGCCTCGACGCAAACCCGCGTCAGCCCGGCCATCCAGGCGGCGATGCATCCGGACCCCGTGACGACGGCGGGCATTGCGCAGCCGTCCAAGCCTACGGCCATTGCCGGGAGCCTGAAGAGCGGGCTTGATGCCATCGCTTCGGGCGACGTGCGGCGGGCAATCGGCATCCGCAACGGCCTGCCTTCACAGGCGCTCGACCGGCATATATTGACCTGGGCGATCGGCCTTTCCAATGCGCCGGGCGTGCCTAGTTCCGAGATTGCGCAGGCCGCCGCAGAACTGCCGGGCTGGCCGGGGATGGCGACTTTCCGCAGCAATTCCGAACGGGCGCTTTACAAGGAAAATCCGGCGCCTTCGGTGGTCATAAGTGCCTTTGGCAATACCGCGCCGCAGACGACGGAAGGCGTGGTGATCCTCGCCCGCGCCTATGTGGCCAGCGGCAACCCGCGTGCGGCACGGCAAATCCTCGGGCCATTCTGGCGCACGAAGAAGCTCGATGACGCGCAGGAGAGCATGATCCTCAAGGAGTTCTCCGGCGTCATTTCGCGCGAGGATCACCTGACGCGCATGCTGACCATGCTCTATGAGGGCAAGGTGAAATCCGCCGGGCGCGTGGCCAAGCTTGCCGGTGCGACATCGCTGTATCAGGCTTTTGCCGCCGTGCTGCAGAAGGCGCCCGATGCCGGTAAGAAGCTGGCGCAGGTGGATGGATCATGGGCGCAGAACGCCGCCTATATCTTCGCCAAGGCGCAATATTTGCGGCGGCAGGAGAAATACAAGGAAGCGGCGGACACAATGGCTGCGGCGCCGCGCGATGCGGCTTCGCTGGTCGATCCGGATGCGTGGTGGACCGAGCGGCGGGTGCTTTCGCGCGAGCTTCTTGATATTGGCGATGCCAAGCGCGCCTACCGCGTTGCCGCCTCGCATAGCGCCGAAACACCGGCCGTTGCGGCGGATGCGGAGTTTCACGCGGGCTGGGTGGCACTCAGGGCGCTGAACGATGCGAAAACGGCGCAGAAGCATTTTGCCCGGATCGCCGAGATTTCGTCGCGGCCCATGTCGGCCTCGCGCGCCTATTACTGGCTCGGACGCGCGGCGGAAGCAGGCAGTGCGGGGAGCGCCAGCGAATATTATACGCGGGCTTCCCGCTACGGCACCACGTTTTACGGGCAGCTTGCGGCGGCGAAGCTCGGGCAATCCAGCCTGCAACTGCCCTACCCCAAGCCGACGGATGCGGAGCGGACGCGCTTTGCACAGCGCGAGGCTGTGCGGGCGATCCAGCGGCTCGAGGATACGGGTTACGATTCGCGCGCGGCGATGCTTTATACGAGCCTGGCGCAGGAACTCGACAGTCCGGGCGAACTGGCGCTGCTGGCGGTGATGGCCGAGCGCAAGGGCAATCATTACGTCGCCCTGCGCGTCGGCAAGGCTGCGGCGCAGCGCGGTATCGATGTAGGCGCGCTGTCGCATCCGATCGGCGCTATTCCGGGCAATGCGAATATTTCCGGCTCCGGCACGGCCCTCGCCTATGCCATCGCCAGGCAGGAGAGCGAGTTCAATCCTTCTGCCGTATCCAGCGCCGGGGCGCGCGGCCTCTTGCAGCTTTTGCCCGGGACGGCGAAGGGCGTCGCCACCCGCGCCGGCATGAGCTATTCGAAGGACCGGTTGACGACCGATGCGGCCTATAACGCGACGCTCGGCGCGAAATTCCTCGGCGAGCAGATCTCGAAGTTCGATGGTTCGTATGTGCTTACCTTTGCCGGCTACAATGCCGGCCCGACCCGCGCCAATGAGTGGGTGGCGAAATATGGCGATCCGCGCGGCAAGTCGCTCGACGAGGTGGTCGACTGGATCGAGCGCATTCCCTATACCGAGACACGCAATTACGTGCAGCGGGTGATGGAAAACTACGAGGTCTACAAGGCGCGGCTTACCGGAAAAGCGCAGATCGAAAGCGATCTGACCGCCGGACGGCGCGGCTGATCGCTTGGCCTTTCGCGAGATTACCTACGATGCGCCGGATGGATTGAAGCTTTACGCGCGGGTGTACGAACCGGCGCGTGATACGAAGAGCCTGCCGCTGGTGTGCCTGCCCGGCCTGACGCGCAACGCCAGGGATTTCCATGAACTGGCGCTGGTGCTTTCCGAGCACCCGGAAACACCGCGGCGCGTGGTCAGCTTCGACTATCGCGGGCGCGGGCTATCCGCCTATGATCCCGATTTCACGCATTATAATATAGGCACTGAAGCCGGCGATGTGATTGCGGGGCTCGGGGTGTTCGGGATCGATCGCGCGGTGTTTCTCGGCACGTCGCGCGGCGGGCTGATCATCCACATCCTCGCAACGATTGCGCCGCAGCTCCTGGCCGGCGTGATCTTCAACGATATCGGCCCGGAGATCGCGCCGGCGGGATTATTGCAGATCAGCCAGTATCTGAGCAATCCGCGCATGCCGAAGAACTGGACGGAAGCGGCGGAGATCCAGCGGGCCGTGCATGGCGCCGCATTCCCGGCGCTGAGGGATGCGGACTGGGAGCGCTTCGCCCATGCGATTTACCGCGAGATCGATGGAACCATCCGCCCGGACTACGACCCGAACCTCGTGAAAACGCTGGAAGGCGTTGATTTCACGCAGAAATTGCCGGATCTATGGGCGCAGTTCGATTTGTTGGCCGAACTGCCGCTGCTGGTCATCCGCGGGGAAAACACGCCGCTGCTGGCACCGAAAACGGTGGAGGAAATGACACGCAGGCATCCAGCGCTGCAGGTGATCAACGTGGCGGGCCAAGGCCACGCACCGATGCTGGAAACCGGACGCTTGCCCGAGCTGATCGCAGCGTTTGCCGCCGGGGTGGATCTTCGGGCGGTTTAGGTTGCTGATTTGCCGGATGGCAATGCCACAAAGGAAAATAGGATGCTCAGCCGCTTTTGCCGGTTCTCGCTGGCTTCGCTGCGGTCTTTTTCGGCGCGGCCTTGGGCTTCGCCGCAGGCTTGACCAGGCTCGTGGCCTGCTTGACCCAGCCCTCGCGATGCGCGCGGCCGGGAAAGCCGATTTCCTCGCTGACCCAAGCGGCTTCGTCGGAAGTCCAGCCGGCGATCTGGTCGTAGTGGAAAATGCCGGCCGCGAAGAGTTTCGATTCAATCACCGCACCAATGCCATCGATGTCGGTCAACTTGTCGGGCTTGCCGCGGCGTGCAGTCTTGAGTAACGCCGGGCGGTTCTTGTCATCCTGCCTTGGGCTTCGCACGATCTTCGCCTCGGCCTTTGCCTGGCTTTTCTTTGGCGCGGCCGTCTTGCGTCCCGATCTGCTGCGGCCCGCACCCGCAGGGTCTGGCGCGGGAACCGGTTCCGCCGGCGGAATCATGGCGGCGGCTTCTCTGGCAGATTTTTTCACATCATCATTCGCAGGTGTACCGAGCAGCGGCAGGGACGCAAGCCGCGCATCGGCGGCCTTCGTCGAGCTCTCAGAAACAGAATCTCTTTTTGCCGTGAACCTCTTGGAAACATTGCCTAAAATCGCGCCGATGATAAAGGCGGCGGCAATGAGGAACAGCGACGATAAAATGAACATCACCATGATAGTTATCCCACCTTCGCTATCGAAGTCAGGCCTGGGTCGACCAGCCGACATAGAAACCGACAAGAACAGCAATCAGAAGAAAGAGCCAGAGCTCGCTGATCAGATACCACATGCCGTTGTCCTCCCAATGGCTTAGAGCCCATTTTGAAACTCTACTGCGGCGGTCATCTGACGCTGTTTTCTGCGCTTCCGGTGCTCACGTACTTAATGTACGCTCCGCTCCGGTTCTCGAAAACCGCGCCATATGTCTCGCTGCAGCGACTTTCACAACAGGCTCTAATTGTTGCTGGCGCTGGCCGGCACTTCCAATTTCACCTCGCCCGGCTTGCCATTGCCCGGCAACGCCGTATGCAAGGCAGCATTCAGGCTATCATAGCCATTCGAATTGGCAGCGGTACCCCTGATGTTGTAGGTTTCACCCGAAATTTCCACTTCACCATTGGTCAATTGCGCCGCTTGCACCAGCGCGAAATCGACAAGATCGAAGAAGCCCGGCGGTGCGCCGCGCGCCACAGCCATTTCATCCAGAATTTCGATGCCGGGCATGGCACGTTCCGCGGCGGCGAGGATCCTGGCGCGGGCGTCGCCATAGGGAACATTGCCCGAAAGCAGGATACCTTCATCGGATTTGGTGACCGCGAAGGAAAAAGGCACAGCCAGGGACAAAAGTGTCGCCTGATTGTCGACGACGCGAACGCCTCTCGTTGCGCTCACAATTTTCAGCGCCTCGGCGAGCGCTTCCTCGGACGGTGCAATTCCCTTGAGGACCAGATCGCGGCCATCGATTTCGGCACTCGCCCATGGATTGCCGGTATCGAGCGCATTGTTGGCTGCATCGGTGAGCTCACGGTCGATCGGATCTGTCAAAAACCACATGGCCAAGGCCGTCAGCAGCGCAACGGTGATTACGCCTGGCCAGAACCAGCTTTTGATTATGTGCATATATTCAATACTCTCTCGTCTTACCCGCAATCATGTCTGCCCGCTATTTATGGCCATTTCAACACAGGGGTGTGTCCGCGTGCCACAAACATCATACAGCACCGGATTTTCGGCAAAAGAAAACCCGGCAGCTTGCGCTGCCGGGTCCAAACCAACCAATCCGATGAAGGATTAGAAGTTGCGCTGGAAGCGGATGATGCCGCCGAATGCGTCGTCTTGACCGCCGTTGAACTCGGAAGCGGCCAGACGGGCACCGTCAAACTTGGTGTAGTTGATTTCTGGCGTGATCGTGAAGCCAGGAACCAGCTCGTAAGCTACGTTAAGAGCGAAAGCGTATGTGCCTTCTTCTTCCCAAGCAGCCTGACCGTTGATGGTTGCCTTGTCGGTAGCCTTGACGGAGATACCGCCCCAAGCTGCCCAATCGCCTTCCCATGTACCGAACCAGTTGCGGTTGTCGAGATCGACCGAGCCGTCGACCGGATCGAAGCTGTCATCATAATTTGACTGATAACCACCCATGATCCAAGCGGAGAACATCTCGTTGAACTTCACGTCCAAACGCAACTTGCCGGCGAACTCTTCAACGTTGGAGTCGTAACCGACAACAGCCGAAACGCCGCCCCAACCCTGTGTGAACTTCGCACCAGCAAGAACGTGTGGCATGTAGTCTTCGATGACATAGTTGCCGCCGAGTACGGTAACGTCATCCGAACCCTGTTCAGCACCGATCATTGCGGAGAAACCGTTGCCGCCCGTGAAGGTGTAGCTGACCTGGTTGCTCTGGCCGGACTGGTAGTTGATCACGTCGTCGTTGATGATCGCGCCAGCATAATCTGTCCACGAACCGAAGAGTTCGTCAGCAGTACCGATGCGGAAGCCACCGAGTTCGATCCATGCCTGCGGAAGCGAACCACCGCTGTCGGCACCATCGTCATACTGAAAACGGCCCTGGATGTAGGAACGCAGAGTGCCAAGTTCGGTTTCCGAACGAGCGTCGAAACGAATTTCTGCACGTGTGCGCTTGTGCCAGGTCTCGTCACGATCGCCATCATCGTTCACGCGGCCGAGATTAGCACCGGTATAAGGATTGTCGCCGGCCTGGGCATCATAACGGACATAGCCGCTGATCTTCAGGCAGGTCTCGGTCCCCGGAATGTAAAAGAAGCCAGCGCCGTAAGCGTCGCAAACGCGAACGTATTCGACGGGCTCTGGTTCAGCGACGACGACTGCATCTGCAGCGCGTGCCCCTGATACTGCAACGAGAGCTGCAGCGGAGCCGATGAGAAGGCTCTTGATGTTCATTTCTGACCTCCAGTCAAAGTTAAAAATGGGTCTGGGCATTCCAATTTGGCTGAAGGACAACCTGTCCCCATCCCCTAAGTCCAAGAAGAAATGCGATGAACGCCCTTCCTCTCGACAGACCATACTCGCCAGCGCCGGGGTTTCAACCACGAATGTCCGCATCGGCCCCTTGCGAGGGCTCTATGCCAAGCCGCTGTTGCACAAAAGCCACGAAATCGCCTCGGGTCCTGCAATATCTTTACCCCTCATTAATATTGGTAACCCGGTTTTTAATAAAATCTTGCCGGAACGTGGCGGGATTGGAACGGCGAACACCCCGGGAATCGGCCATTACAGCGGTGTTGCCGGCCAATCGCTGAATCGAATCAATGATTTCCTGCTCTCTCCGAATGGTGATTTGACATGACATATCTCTACCTCCTTATCGCCATAGTCTGCGAAGTAGTGGCAACCTCCGCCCTTAAACAGGCCGATGGATTCACCAGACTTTGGCCATCGCTGGTTTGCATTGCCGGCTATGGAGCGGCGTTTTACCTGCTATCGATTCTGGTGAAGACCATGCCCGTCGGCATTGTCTATGCGATCTGGTCCGGCGCGGGAATCGTGCTGATCGCAGCCGTCGGCTGGTTCTGGTTCAAGCAATCGCTGGATATTGCTGCGATCGTCGGGCTGATCCTGATTGTCGCCGGCGTGCTCATCGTCAATCTCTTCTCCAGCTCGGTCGGGCACTAGAGCGGGTTTTTGCTGGCCAAATTGGTGCGCCAGCAACGCATTTTCCAGGAGCCTCCCGTCGAATCTTGACTGGAGGTCAGAAATGAACATCAAGAGCCTACTTCTCGGCTCCGCTGCAGCCCTCGTTGCAGTAACCGGCGCCCGCGCTGCAGACGCAGTCGTCGTCGCCGAACCCGAACCTGTCGAATACGTCAAAGTGTGCGATGCTTACGGTGCGGGATTCTATTATATTCCGGGGACCGAAACCTGCCTGAAGATCAGCGGTTATGTCCGCGCCGATATCAGTGCGGGCGACAACGCCTATACCGGCGAAGAACGTGACACCTATGACTGGCGCGCGCGTGCCCTTCTCCGCTTCGATGCCCGTTCGGAAACGGAACTAGGTACATTGAAGTCCTTCGCCGAGCTTCGCTACAACTTCAAGAATGGCGCGGACGCTGAAACCGTCGACCTGAACCAGGCAACCATCGAGCTTGGCGGCTTCCGTGTCGGTGCAGCCGACTCGCAATTCACGAGCTGGACCGGTTACCTCGGCGACATCATCAACGACGACGTGGTCGCTGAAGGCAGCTATGGCACCAACCAGATCAGTTATACATTCACCGGCGGCAATGGTTTCTCTGCGTTCATAGGGGCAGAGCAGGGTAATGGCGACAACCTGATCAATGACTATCTTCCTCACATCGTTGGCGGTGCGAAATTTGAACAAGCTTGGGGTTCGGTCTCAGGCGTCGTTGGCTACGACTCCAATGCGGAAGAATGGGCTGGTAAGCTCCGCGTCGATGCCAAATTCAGCGATACGATTTCAGCCTGGGTTCTGGGCGGATACAAATCTAACGACGGAACTGATTTCTACGGTACCTGGAATGGTGATTTCGCTGTCTGGGGCGGTATTGCCGCCAAGGTTACGGACACCGCAGCTGTCAATGCACAGGTCGGCTATGAAGAAGAAGGCACATACGCTTTCGCTCTTAACGTAGCTTACGAGCTGGTTCCTGGCTTCACGATCACGCCGGAAATCAACTACACCAAGTTTGACGGTGCTCGCGCGGTCGATACCGACGACGCATTTGGCGGCATCCTCCGCTTCCAGCGCAACTTCTAATCCTTTGATTGGCTGACTCAAACCAATGCCGGGCGTTCCGGCATTGGTTTTTCTTCACAAAAATACTCAGCAAGAGCATTCGGCCTTCGTTGTTTTGAATTGCGGGTATCGGCGAAGACCTTTGTCCCCCTCACCAGATTGAAACACCCAAGCCATTTTTTATTTGATTGGAGATCGGAAATGAACATCAAGAGCCTGCTTCTTGGCTCCGCTGCAGCTCTCGTTGCAGTATCCGGCGCGCGTGCCGCAGATGCGGTCGTCGTTGCTGAACCAGAACCTGTTGAATATGTTCGCATTTGCGACGCATATGGCGCCGGCTTCTTCTACATCCCCGGGACCGAAACCTGCCTGAAGGTCAGTGGTTATGTCCGCGCGGATATCCGCGGCGGCGACGATGCTTATACGGGTGTCGAGCGCGACACCTATGACTGGCGTGCCCGTGCAGTTACCCGCTTCGATGCCCGTTCGGAAACCGAGCTCGGCACATTGCGCTCCTATGCCGAACTTCGCTACAATTTCAACAATGGCGCTGACAAGGAAACGGTTGATCTGAACCAGGCAACCATCGAGCTTGGCGGTTTCCGTGTTGGTGCGGCCGACTCGCAGTTCACGTCCTGGACCGGCTATCTCGGCGGCGTCATGTCCGATGACGTTATCGCCGAAGGTAGCTACGGCACCAACCAGATCAGCTATACCTATTCCTCCGATAATGGCTTCTCGGCATTTGTCGGTGCGGAACAGGGCAAGGGTGTGTACCTGATCGATGACTATCTCCCGCATATTCTTGGTGGTGCGAAGTTCAAGCAGGGCTGGGGTTCGGTTACCGGTGTTGTCGGTTACGACTCCAAGGCTGAAGAATGGGCCGGCAAGGCTCGTCTGGACGTAACGGTCACAGAGGCTATCTCGGCTTGGGTCATGGGCGGATACAAGTCTAATGATGTCAAAGACTTCTACGGTACGTGGAATGGCGATTACGCTGTCTGGGGCGGTATTGCTGCCAAGGTTACAGACAAGGCAACTGTCAATGCACAGGTTGGCTATGAAGACGAAGGCACAGTCGCTGCGGCTTTGAACGTGGCTTACACGCTGGTTCCAGGTTTCGTTATCACACCGGAAGTCAACTACACCAAGTTCGATGAAGCTCGCCAGGCCCGTACGCCCGGCGCCAATGAAGATGCCTTTCAGGGTATCGTCCGCTTCCAGCGCAACTTCTGATCAACTAACAACCAACGCCGGGCTTTTTCCGGCGTTGGCCTTCCCCTCAAACCATATTCACCATTCAATTTTTAGCGTTCGTAGAGCAACGCACAGACATTTAGCGAGAGAGGATTTTCAAACCGGTCGTGGACCGAGGAGATGGTGACATGTTTGGACAACAACCAGCGAGGTTGGACGTTGATGAAGCCGGTGACGGTTTTATCAAACGGAAGTCTATTAGTCTAAAGTGGCATGGGTTTCCGGATTGCGCTTTCGGAAAAGACGGGTACAACTCGTCGGATATTGTACCGAATATTTTTCCGATGTTTGTTTTATCGATTAGAGCGCAATCATTATGACGATTTCAGCCTTGGGTGTCGCCCCCTCCCCGCCCGAAACGGCGTTCCCGGTCCGGTTCCAATACGATCTCAGCTATGCTTCGGCGGATCACGGGATCAAGCGATTGGTCAAGGAGCATTCTCTCAACAATCTGACCGCGCAATATATCAGTATTCTCTGGGATGAAGGTTCACATAAAACCAATGTCCGGTCTTTCCTTGGAGAAATCTGCGAAATATTGAGCGGCGAGCGTTTCAGCGTTTTCACGCAGGAAATGCTCGATTCTGTGATCGGCACGCTACGCGAGCGCGGCAATAGCAATGCAACCATCAATCGAAAGATGGCTGCCTTGAGCAAGCTGCTGCGGAAGGCGTGCAAAATGGGCGACATTTACAATTTGCCGGAGTTCCGGCGCCAAAAGGAACGGCAGGGGCGTATCCGTTTCCTTGAAGCGGAAGAAGAACAGCGGCTTTTCTCGGCGATCCGCATGCGCTGCGAAGACAGCTACAGGTTGAGCGTGTTTCTGGTCGATACGGGGTGCCGGCTTGGCGAAGCGATCGGCCTCAACTGGAACGATCTGCAGGATTCGCGATCGACCTTCTGGCTGACGAAGTCTGGCCGCAGCCGCACGGTTCCTTTGACCAGCCGGGTGAAGGAGGTCGTCCAGATCCCGCATGGCCGGTTGAAAGGCCCTTTCGCCATGCACACGCAAGTTCGTTTTCGCGCGATCTGGAACGAAGCCAAGGCGGAAGTCGGGCTTGGGACAGACGATCAGGTGGTCCCGCATATTCTGCGCCACACCTGCGCCTCGCGGCTGGTGCGCGGCGGTATCGATATCAGGCGCGTACAGATCTGGCTCGGTCATCAGACGCTGTCGATGACGATGCGCTACGCCCACCTTGCGACCAATGATCTTGACAGCTGCGTGGCTGTGCTCGAACGCCATTAGGGTTTGTAGGCTCATGGCAAGGCAGCTCGCAAACGGCGCTCTTTTGTGCTCCGGTGTTCACGTACCACAATGTACGCTGCGCTCCGGTGCTCGAAAAACCACCTTTTCGACCGACATGAATCTCGACCGCCCCTAAAGCACAGTTCCGTTTGCCATCTGCAAACAGAACTGGCTCTGAATGAACAAGATTTGTATTACCTATTGGACCAGCGGCATGCGGAAGGTGAACCGCGTTTCTTCCGGAGTCGAGGAAACCTCCAGCGTCCCGCCATGCACGCGCGCGATTTCCGAGGCGATATAAAGCCCGAGCCCCAGCCCCTGCTGGCCGGCCCGCGCTTCGCGCCGGAAGAACGGCAGGAATAATTGCGCCATTGCTTCCGGCGGGATTGGGTCGCCGGTGTTGGAGACCCACAACTCAAAGACGCCATCATCAATCGATGCGTTGACGCGAATGGGACCATCCTCAGAACCGTGCATCAGGGCATTGCCGAGGAGATTCGACAGGAGCTGGCCGATCCTGCCCCGGTCGCATTTCAGTGGATCTTCGAAATCGAGATGCGCCTCGACAACGTGGCCTGTCCGAACGGAAGCCAATTCATCGATGACCTGAACCAGTGTCGGCTTCAACGGTTCCGCATCGTCGAGTTCCAGCACAACGCCATCCCCTAGCCGGGCGCGCGCCAGGTCGAGCACATTGTCGATCAGGCCCGACATGCGAACGACGCTGCCGCGGATCAGCTTGACGATGTCCGTCGCTTTCTCATCCAGTTGCGAGCGAAGCAGCATGCGCGTTCCAGAATCGATCGACGCTACCGGATTGCGCAGATCGTGGCCAAGCACGGCGACGAATTGCTCGCGGAATTCGGAAATCTTGCGCTCGTCGAGAAGAGCCGCTTCCGTTCTCGCCAGACGCTCATTCGCATGCAGATGAAGGGCGATCAGTTCGGCAAACAGTTTGAACATGCCAATCGTCTCGGGATTGTTGAGGCGTGCCGGCCGTGGATCGATGGCACAAAGCGTGCCGAAAAACGAACCATCCGGGAGGATGACAGGCATCGAAATATAGCTCTGGAAGCCGTAGATCGCCGGCGTGTGATGATTGGAATAAACTGGATCGTTCGAGACTTCGTCGATGACCACCGCCTCGCGGCTTTCGCGGATTTCATCGCAGATGGTGGTTTTCAGCTTCAGTTCATCGCCAGGCTTGAGGCCAAATTCGATCGCATCCAGAACCTGGCAGGCGATCCAGCGATCTTCCGTTACTCGCGCTACGGCGGCAAAGCCCATGCCGGTACTGCGGCAAACGACATCGAGGATCATCGGTACCGCATCAATCCGGCCGATCGCATCGATGTCGGCCTGAAAGTCATTGGTCATAAAGGCTTCCGATATTGCAATCGCACCCAGGGTCCGAGACATAGCCGTTTTTGAGCGTGAGAAAAAGTGACATTGGCGTGTCGGGACCGCAAAGGCCGGCTCAGGGCCGGGACATGTTAATGGGCAAAGTACTTTCCATGAGATGGTGCCACTATCCAAGAAAAACTATGCCATATAACCTTCTTTCCGATTTAGCCTCATAATACATCTGCATTACGGGCATCTAACCTTGACGATTAATTGACGTTGCGTCACTCATCTGTAAGGATTTCGTCCGGCACATCGGAGACCTTGCATGGCACTATGGTTGGATATACTTCGCGAGAAAAACGACCTTGCGGGGCAGCTGAGCGAAAAGATACCAAGGTTCCTCGCCTATGAGCGCCTGACACTGGATCAGGCAACGCGGCTGCACATCTTTCTGGAAAATCACGCGGAAGAAATGCGAAACCTGGCCAGGGAGATCGGCGCAGTCGACCTTGTCGAGGCATTGCATGAAGCCGCCGATGCGCTGGACAGTATATTCTCTGACCTTGCGGCGGCGGCCGAGCTGAAGGTTGCGGAGCTTCGCCAGAAAGAGGCTTATGTCAACGCGCCGCCCGCCCCGAAACTCGCCTACAGCTAAAGCGAGCGGACAGTAATCACCCGCCGAATTGGCAGCGGTTGACGATCTGTCCCGCCGAAAACTTCGCTGCGCGGCGCCAGGATTCGTCCGTATCGCCGCGGTAGGTGATCAATTCCCCGCAAACCGCGCGCTGGTCGTCGACATTGAGCACAGAATATTTGACCCAGCCGATCAATGTGCTGGTCTTTTCGACGATGCCGATAACGACAAAACGTGCTCCTGCCTGCCTTGCCTGCCGGGCAAGCGGTTCGAAGCCCGGGTCCGCTGCCGTGCATTGCGAGGCCTCGCAAGGCAGCGTGACGAGTTTTACCTTGCCGCTGGCAGCCAACTGATCGCGCAGAAAATCAGCGAGCGCCTTCAGCCTCCGCTTGTGCGCGTCGCTCTGATCGACCGGTTCACCGGAGGTGTCAAGAAAGTCAAAATTTGCCACTGCAACCGGCACTGTGGACTCGGCACGCGCCGGCAGAACAGCCATCACGGCGCCGAGCACCACCGCCGCAAACGAGGCATGGACTGTCATTTCATCATCCTTTTTTGGTGCCCAAAGAAGGATAGTTGAAACTGCAACGATGTCCAATCTAACGGCAACGTGGCCGTCGACAACTTCTCTTGCCTCTTGACATCCAACGTTCACATTGAATTGATAGGGGACGGCTCAGCGTCAAGAGGAGCATTCATGCACGACGATGATGAAGACGACAATATCATGCATTACACCACCCCGATGTGGTGCCATTTGCTCATCTTTGGCTTTGCTGTCTCGATCGCTGTCGGTATCTGTCAACTCTGTTCGTAACATCCTGCCTGCACGTTAAAATAAACGAGGCCCGACCCTCAGAAACTTGAGGGGACAAGGCCGCGCAGGGTCTCGATGGCCGCATGGGCATGGCGGACGACTCTGAATAGACAAAACTTGCTCTAAAGCCGTCTAGCGGTGTTTGCGCTGCGTCTGGAACACCAGGATCAGGACGACAGCAACAGCGAGCAGAATAGACAGATCACGCATAACCGTAACCTCCAAATGCGAACGGACCGCGCGTCGAAGCCGCGCAGGGCCATTTTGTCCGATGATCATTTCCGGCCGGTTCATATGAAGTCCAGCCAGCAACGAACCCCCTTGCGCAGACATTCGAAGATTAGCCGGATCGACATATGAAATCGATTGTAGGTTTGGTGCGGAAATATCAAAATCTTATAAAGAACCAGTGGTTTGGCTGGCGAAATAGCAGATTTACCTTTCACCCCACAGCAACCGGAGAAGCGTGGCGTTTTCCCTCGTGATACTCGCTCCACGCCTGTCGGAGGATTTGCACCGAAGATGTAAGGAAGATACCTGCCATGAGTGCTGCAACTGCCAGGTCAGGCCATGCGGTCGATGTGCCCCACACTCCAAAAGCCGCAGCCATAACCACAACGTTGCCGATCGCGTCATTGCGGGAGCAGAGCCAGACAGACCGAACATTCGCGTCGCCATCTTTATAAGGTCGCAGCAGGAGAACGGAGCCAAGGTTTGCAGCCAGCGCCAAGAAACCGATCACACCCATCACCTCGGCGCTCGGTAGTCCGAGGACAAAGACTTGATAGACGGTCGAACCAAAGACCCACACAGCCATGACGGAAAGCGAGAGTCCCTTGAACAGGGCGGCTGTCGCGCGGGTGCGCAGGCTTGCCCCGATCACGGCGAGGCTCAACCCATAGGTGACGGTGTCAGCCAGGAAATCCAGGGCATCCGCCTTTAGCGCTTGCGAACCCGCCAGCTGACCAGCAACCATCTCGGTCAGGAACATCGCCCCGTTGATGGCAATCACAGTCCAGAGTATTCGTTTGTAGCGCGGGTCTACACCGTCGAAGATTGGCACTCCACCGGAACAGCAAGTGTCTTCAACCTTGTCGAGGGCGGCTGCCTTGTCCACCGGAAGGACCAACGGGGCCGGTGCGCAAGAAGTGCTCGTTTCGTGGTTACAGCAATGTTCAGCCATGCAGTGCCTCCTTTATTGTTGGCAACCTAGTCCCTATAGTGACTAGAGGTTCAAGAGGTTTTTTCATGGATTTTTCGATTGGCGAACTCGCGCGGCGCACACAGGTAAAGGTGCCAACCATACGCTACTATGAACAGATTGGCCTCTTGGCACCCCCACCTCGCACGGAAGGGCAGCAAAGACGCTACGACAAGACGAGTGTAGCGCGACTTGCCTTCATCAGGCATGCGCGTGAGCTCGGCTTCAACATCGAGGCAATCCGCGCGCTTCTCTCGCTGCAGGACAATCCGGATCAATCTTGCAGCGTTGCCGACAGGATCGCATCAGTGCGCCTCGCTGAGGTCGAGGAACGCATTGCCAGCCTCAGCGCCCTGCGAGCGGAATTGCAACGGATGCTCGAGGAATGCGCCTGTGGCCGGGTCGCTGAATGCCGCGTAATCGAGACCTTGGCAGACAACAGCCACCGGCATGGCCGCTTAACTGACAACTGATCGGATGGCGATTGTCCGCAATGACAAACGGAGCAAGACCTCTAGCCCGCGCTGCGGAACCCACATAATGGGTGAGCCATGTTGACGATGCTCGTATATGCTGGCGCCGCCGTCGCGGAAATCGCCGGTTGCTTCTCCTTCTGGGCGTGGCTCAGGCTCGACAAGTCGGTGCTTTGGATCATACCCGGCATGGCCTCACTGTCGCTATTTGCGTACCTTCTTACTTTCGTTGATACCGCCGCGGCGGGACGCGCTTATGCGGCTTATGGCGGGGTTTACATCGTCGCCTCGATCTTATGGCTGTGGCTCGTCGAAAACAGCAAGCCTGATCGGTGGGACGTGACAGGGGCAATTATCTGCCTCGTGGGTGCCGCTGTTATTCTGCTCCCGACGAGAGCCTAGCCCGTAGTTAGGACATCGAAGGAGCTGCCCAACCGCTTGTGGCACGAAGCGGACGATGTTCATCCTTTGAAGAGAGGCTGCCGATATGGCAATACGTGGCGGGTCGGCAGGTTGACGTCATGCCACTTACTTTCGACCAAACACCTCGGACAAAATCACCTTCACCGCTGCCTGAGCCGCCGTGGTTGCCGTGTCATTGTACTGAGAGCTCGGGCCATATTCGACGCAGGTGTCGGCATAGCTGAAGGGACGGCCCGTCGCTGCATTCAACAACTTTCCATCCTCTTCCTTGCGCCAGCAATTTCGCGACGTCTGATTGTCTGGATCGGCAAAGCGTGCGGGATTGCGCGGACTGTCGAACCCATGCAGTGCGCCATCGTACTCGGTCATTGTTGCGTCGTTACCTGCCTTGGCCAGACGCTCTATATAGGAACGACAAGGAGCAGGTGGTGTCCAGTCGTCGTCAGCGCCGTGGAATTCGCGAATTGGTACGGCCGCAACCTTCAATTCGTCGACAAGCTGGAAATTGCAGGCAGGGTAAAAGGGCAGATGCGCTACGATTTGAGCCCTGGAAGGGCCGAATGATCGCTGAAACCGTATCATTGCCGAATACAAAGCCGTGTTGCCGCCGCGGGAGAATCCCATCAGTGCAACACGGGACGCGTCAATATCCGGGTGTTCGGCCAGTGCATCCGCAGCCCGGTATGCATCGTAGATCTGCGTAAACTGGCCGAACTGAGATTGATCGGTTGACGCTTGGGTGAGACCCCGGGCCGTGTAGCTGTCCAGGCTCAGTGTAGCTATACCTATACTGTTGAGAAACCTCGACCATCCCCACACTGCTCCACTCCCAGGACCATCGGTGCCGTGGAGCAAGATGACGACAGTAAGTTTGCCTTTGTCGTCCGGGCCGCTCAGAACACCCTTAAGCACGACAGGTATCCCTGCTTTCTGGTTGCCTTTAAGGAAATCCTCGTCCGATAAGGTGCGGGATTGGATTTCCAGTGTGTTCTCCAAAGCGAATGTGGCTGTGCCAAAAAATGACGCGAAGCTCAACACGACGAAAAAAGCACTTACCCTGATCATGACCGCAATCCTCGGAGAGTTATAAGTGAAAGTTACACGATGGGCGGGTTCTCCAGTATGTTGCCCATATATCGTGTGTTCGACATCGAAGATGCAGCTAGCTGGCGATAATTGAAGCAGTCAGCCTTGCCACTACGCGAAACCAGGCTGGCCGCCGGTCCATTTGTCGACAAGCCAGAAGGCAGCGGAGGGTGGCGCAGATCTACGGACGTCCCGCAGGCTGATCCTGCGGAAACTTGTCGTCATGGACGACCGCTACCGCTTGGTCGAGGTTGTTTCTCACCTCGAAACCGATCCAGTGACCGTCCATCAGATGTGTTTGCCTCGCACAGGCGAGGAAATATTTTCCGGCCTGCATAGCGACAAAGTTGATTTGCCTTCGCTCATTATATTTGATTCCCTCTGGCGGATCGGTATACGCCCCCCAGACAGCATCCTTGGCCGTCAACTTCACCGGCATTTCTGATTGAGCATAGACCCTGGTCACCATCAGGCTATGCGGGAAAGACAAGGAGCCATTGATGAACGTGATCTCTACTGACCAATCCGTTGGGACGATTATGGTAAGATTGCCGCCCCAGTATCCGTTGAAATCGATAATGTCGGTCCGGATGTTGTCCCTGCGATACCGTTCGACCTGATTCCAATCGGCAACAATCTCTATCGCCACGGTTTTTGCTGCGGGTACGTTCTTGATCCAGCTCGGTACGAAAGGCTCGCCGGCCAGTGCAATTCCAGGCAACAGTCCCAAAACGATGAAGGCGAGAAAGGCAATATGGGCACGGCACGCCATCGCGGAGCTCCTCCCGAGCGCGATATAGACCAATCCAACGAAAGTACTCTCAAATGAAGTGCCACACCAGCAAGCGCACATTAGCCGCAAACTTTGAGCCCTGAACCGTCATGTCCAATTCTGTGCTTCGAAGATCAAGCTCCTCGACGATAATGACCGCTGTTGGGCCCGAAGCAGACTAACCTGATCGTTAACCCAGAAGCCTTGCGCACTGTACGATGGCCTTGGTGGGCCAAGAGACGACTGTGCGGATTGGCGGTCAGTACCCCTTGTCGGAAAAGCACTCCTCCCTTACGATGTAACAATGTTACAATCAGTCAGTGGAGCGCCGGCCAATCCGGCCAATTCAGCAAGCCCTCGATTTTTTGAGAGCGCTGGCATCAGAACGGGGTCGCGGGTTCTCGATATCGGCTGTGGGAACGGTGACCTTAGCCGGTTCGTCGCGAGGCTGGCCGGGCCGCAGGGCGAGGTTGTTGCAGTTGACAGGAGCGAAGCGGCGCTGGCACTGGCACGTGCCGCAGGAGGTGAACCGGATGCGGCGCCGATCACTTATCACGCGGTCGATCTGGCGGACGATCTGCACGATCTAGGTCGCTTCGATGTGATCGTCGGACGCCGTGTTCTGATGTATCTCCCAGACGCTTCCGCCACGCTCGCTCGGCTGGTCGGACTTGCGAAGCCTGGGGCGATACTGGCCTTTCAGGAACACGCGCGCGCCAATCTTCCCTTCGGTCTTGCAGCCCTTCCTCTGCATCAACGTCTTTACGACTGGATATGGGACACAGTTGCGGCCGAGGGCGGCGATGTGACACTTGGTCTGCGCCTCGTTGAACAGATGCGCTCACAGGGGCTTTCGATCGCTCAGGCACGCAATGAAGGCGTTCTGATCCAGCCCGGTGAACCTTCCTTCCTCCCGACCCTCATGCGGATCATGCTGCCACGCTTGATCGAACATTCTGTTGCCTCGGCGGAAGAGGTTCAACCGGATACTCTCGCACAACGGATCGAGGATGAACATCGCGCTGTCGGCGGCACGATCGTCTGGGATCAGGCCTTTCTCGTGGCGGGACAGGTCACGGGCTAACCTGCAATGTCCGCGATTGGCGCCATTTGTGGTAGATCGAAAACTTCGGGCTGAAGTTTCCCCGCCTTCATTAGATGTCGCAACGTGTACGATATTGAGAGCGCGTCATCGAGCGCATCATGCCCCTGCAATGGAGGATGTTCGACACCGTAGTAGTCGGCCAGCTTGTTACTGGGCGTCTTCGCTAAATCTTCTATTGGCATCCCCGCTGCGACAAGAAGCTTGACAGCGTTGTCGAACCGCTGGGCGGGAATTGGCGGCTGTAGTCCTGCTACATAGCAACTGATAGCGATCATGTTTAGTTCGTCCTTGCCCCAAGACCAAAACCGCGCACCATCCGAGAAGCTGTCCAAGGCGGCGAGGCCATCCTGCAACGCTACGCCCTCGGAATCCATGTTGTGCTCGGTGATACCCGTCAGATTGGTGAAGTAGGGATCAAGCGGGTGCCTTTTGCCAAAACGATCGATAGGCCGAACGTACGATTTAAGCGTATCCAGGATTGGAAAATCGCCTTCAAGGCCGAGTTTGACGGCTCCGATTTGCGCAATGACAGGATCGGGATCGATGGCTGCGCACCAAAACCGACTTTGCGATCCCTGAATGCACAGAAACTCACAGTCGAACACGATTGCTGTCTTCATTATTGCTGCTCCATTCATCGAGTCGCAGAATATCGAGTTCGCGAAGCGTGGCAATGACAGCAATTGGCGCGAAGCATGTGTAATCGGGCGGTCCCCCCAGGGACGAGCTCCCACTACTATCCCGGCTTGACCGAGATGAAGGGAGATGACGATGTTTTATGCTGCT
>NZ_QPJM01000002.1 GCF_003337575.1 Phyllobacterium bourgognense | reverse complement strand
GCTCCCCATGGAAAGGACGGGCATAGGATAGCCCAGGTTCGGGGAGCGTGGATAAGTGGCCACGATTATTTTTGTTCGGAGGTTGATCGGGGTGCCTTGAAGGCTGGTGATTTGCCGGATGGCAATGCTGCTGTGCGTGGTTCGACAAGCTCACCATGAGGGAGATTGAGGACTGCACCGCTTGTCCCCGCCCCCGCAGTCCTTGGCTCCTTGCAATCAACCCACGTCCCTCATGGTGAGCTTGACGAACCACGCACAGCGGCAATGCCGTCCGGAAAAGAAGGGCCAACTTATCCGCGATTTCCGCATGATCCGGCATGCAAGTGAAACGAGATCACTGGGGTGTGGTAGACGACTTCCCTTCGATCTCCTTCAGATCCGCTTCCTGCTGTTTCTTCAGCAGTTGCATCTCGGCCTGCCTGCGGGCCGCGACAGCGGGATCCGAGGACGGGCCGGCTTGTCCTGACTTGGCGACGGAAAGCTTTGATCGCAGCGCATCCTTTTCTTCCGGAGTGAACTGCGTGGTCTCGCCTTTTGGATCAGGTGTGAAATGGGGATAGGCACCGGTATTTACCGGCCCGGTCAGAGGCGAATTGGACATGGGCGGCGGGGGCGGACTGGCGCAGGCACCAAGACCGGCGATGAGGATGGCGCCAACAGAGAAGCGCATAATGTTTTTGACCGAAATGTTCATTATGTGTCCTGACTGCGAAAAACGATTTCATCATTGCCGTAACAATTGCACGTTAGAGGGATAGCACCGATTTATGATATGATGTCAATATCGCGCATCGACGGGAGGAAGCGACTGCATGGATAATCAAGGCGATAAGAGCGGCAAGACCCCGAACCTTGATAACTATGTCGTCAAGGATCCGGAAGCCTTTGCGCGCAATGTCGCCCATATGATCGAGCAGGCCGGAAAAGCGGCTTCCGCCTGGGTCGAACCGCGCGAAAAAGGCCTGAAGCGTGACACGCTCGCCGACCCCGTCACGGACGTGGTGAAGACACTTTCAAAAGTTTCGGAATATTGGCTTTCCGAGCCGGCCCGCGCCCTTGAAGCGCAGACCAAACTATTTTCCAGCTATATGGTGATCTGGTCGAACTCCATTCGCCGCATGAGTGGTGAAGAGGTGGAGGACATCGTCACGCCCGACAAGGGTGACAAGCGTTTTGCCGATGAGGACTGGGGCAAGAACGCCTTTTTCGATTTTCTCAAGCAGGCCTATCTCGTTACTGCACGTTGGGCGGGGGATCTCGTCGAAAACGCCGAAGGACTTGACGATCATACGCGGCACAAGGCGGCATTTTACGTCAAGCAGATCACCACGGCGGCATCTCCGAGCAACTTTCTCCTGACCAATCCGGAGCTTTACAAGGAAACCGTTGCCAGCAATGGCGAAAATCTCGTTCGCGGCATGAAGATGCTTGCCGAAGATATTGTGGCCGGAGGCGGCGACCTGCGCCTGCGCCAGTCCGACCTTACGAAGTTTGCACTCGGCGAGAATGTCGCCACCACTCCGGGCAAGGTTATCGCCCGCAGCGAAGTCGCGGAGATCATCCAGTACGATCCAGCCACAAAAGAGGTATTCAAGCGCCCTCTCCTGATTTGTCCGCCATGGATCAACAAATTCTACATTCTCGATCTGAACCCCGAGAAATCCTTCATCAAATGGGCGGTGGAACACGGCCACACGGTCTTCGTGATTTCATGGGTCAATCCCGACCATCGCCACGCTATGAAGGACTGGACGGCCTATATCAATGAGGGCCTGCGTTTTGGGCTCGATACGGTCGAGAAAGCCACCGGCGAAAAAGCCGTGAACGCCATCGGCTACTGTGTTGGCGGAACCCTCTTGAGCGCTGCCCTCGCCCTTTTTGCCAAGGAAGGCGAAGAGCGAATCAAGAGCGCCACCCTCTTTACGACGCAGGTGGATTTCACCCATGCGGGCGATCTCAAGGTCTTCGTTGACGAAGATCAAATCCGGGCGCTGGAAAAGGCAATGTCGGCGGAAGGCTATCTGGACGGAACGCGCATGGCGACGGCCTTCAACATGCTCCGCTCCGGCGACCTGATATGGCCCTATGTGGTCAATAACTATATGCGCGGCCGCGATCCCGTGCCGTTCGACCTGCTTTACTGGAACGCCGATGCCACAAGGATGAGCGCGGCGAACCATTCCTATTACTTGCGTAACTGCTATCTCGACAACAATCTGGTGCGCGGCATGATGAAGCTCGCTGGGGAGAATCTCTCGCTCGCCGATGTCAAAATCCCGATCTACAATCTCGCCGCCAAGGAAGATCATATCGCTCCCGCACTTTCCGTCTTCACGGGCTGCCGTTATTTCGGCGGGGATATCACCTATGTCATGTCGGGCTCAGGTCACATAGCGGGCGTCGTCAATCCGCCCGCCAAGAACAAGTATCAATATTGGACCGGCGGCAAGCCAGTCGGCGCATTCGATGAATGGCTGGCAAAGGCGAAAGAACATCCCGGTTCCTGGTGGAACCATTGGGAGAAATGGATCGAAGCGCAGGACGGAACACGCGTTCCCGCACGCAAACCGGGCGAAAATCATATGAAGATTCTCGCCGAAGCGCCCGGAACATATGTCCGTGTGCGCGTTTGAACCGTTCGATTTGGGACCGTGGAAAAGCGTAAAGAACACGTAACGACAATGGCGAGAAAGTGGCCGATCACGTTTTCGCCTCATTCTACCTATACTTGAAGCCTTGTGCAGATGACAAAACTTCATTAACTCTGGCGACTCTCTGCCGGTGTTATTTGCACTTCAATAGAACTTCGCGAGCTTTCTGCTCTTATAAAAGCGGACCGGACTTGAACACTACACGGCCGGAAAAGACGAGACGGGGGAATCGTTGAAATTACTGCCAGCTTCAGTTTATGCCCTTCGGGCGAGTACGGTCGCATGCGTCATTGTGCTTTCGGCCATGACTGCTACATCGTGCACGTCGACGGTCTCAAGCCCCGGAGCTACTGCTGCCCTGGCTCCCTCCAGCGATGCCACGACACACACGACTGAAAGCGCGATGCCGTCCGGCGGCACCCAAGCGATAACCCCCGAAGCGCTGGCTCTGGCCGGAAGCACTGAGCCGACTGCTCTTCAGGCGATAAATCAAACCGCCAAACCTGTTAATGGCAAGGCGTTGCCAGTTACGGCTGCTACAGAAGCCCCGAAAAGCGCAGAACAGCAAACCGCGGCAGCAGCTGCTCCGACACAGGCAGCGCCCGTCAAAACATCACTTTTCGGTTCGAGCACTCCTGCCAATACTGGAGAGACGCAGGTTGCAAGCGCGGCAACAGCTGCGGCGCCCGTCAAGACATCGCTGTTTGGAAATCCCATGAGGGGCGAAGGCGACATTCAGCCGAAAAAAACCCAGCAGCAAGCTGCAGAGGTTCCGGCAGCTGATACAGACAAGACCGCAGCCAAGTCTGATGCTCCCGCATCCCCGGAGCAAGGCATTGCGACTGAAACGACGCGTCCAGCGACGGCAGCAAAGAACAATGGCGCGCTGATGCGGCTGTTCTCCAATAATCTTTCGAAGCCGGCCGGAAAGCGCCTGGTCGCCGTCATTGAACCAAAATCACAACCAAAACTGCGCGCAGTCAATACGCCGGTCCAGACAGCATCAGCACTGCCTGCTGCCAGCTCATTCGCCGGCCAGACCCAATATGTATCATCCTCACTACCTGGCGTGCGGCCCAATGCGGGCATCCAGATCATGCAGCGCGACAGTCTTTATGACGATGACGATGTTGAAGCCGCGGCAGCTCCTGTGATTCTTGCTTCGGCCGCGGGCCTCGCTCGTCTCGCGCCCAACGGTCTCAAGGTTCAGCGCGAAAACGTCCAGGTTGCCTGCCTGAAACCGCAACTCGTCGGTATGCTCAAGTCAATCGAGCGCAGATACGGCAAGTCCGTGATTGTGACGTCGGGGTATCGCAGCCCGCCCTACAACCGGCTTGTCAACGGCGCGAAGGCGTCGCTGCACATGTCCTGCGCTGCAGCAGACATACAAGTCCCCGGAGTTTCCAAGTGGGAGTTGGCCAATTTCGCCCGCTCGATGTCTGGACGAGGCGGTGTCGGTACCTATTGTCACACCGAATCAGTTCACGTCGATATTGGACCAACGCGCGATTGGAACTGGCGCTGTTCACGCAGGGCTGGCTGAGCATTCAGCACAAAATGCTATCCCCGCAGGGTCGTAGGGCACCAACCCCAGTTTATCGATGGCCACAAACTGCACTTTTTCGAAAAAAGAACGCTTTATGGGCTTGCGGCGCAAAAACTGTTTCACTATAAGCCGCTTAACCGAGCGGCGCCCATCGTCTAGCGGTTAGGACGGCGCCCTTTCACGGCGCAAACAGGGGTTCGATTCCCCTTGGGCGTACCAGGTTTTTTCTCGAAAATTCAATTGCTTGCTCGCAAAAGCTCTCATCCCGCGATGTTTGCTTGCAATAGAAAACGGCCAACTCCGGGTGAGCTGGCCGTCTGATTTGTTGCGGACCGCGCTAGTTGGCGGGTGCTGGCTTTGCCGGATCCGGGGCGGGAGTTGTTGGTGCTGGAGCTGGTGTTGTGGGCTCGGTTGTCGTTGCCGGCGGGGTCGTTGTGGTTTCAGCCGGCTTGTCGTTACAACCCGCCAACGTGAATGCAGCGAGAGCAACAAACGGTAGGAAAAACTTGAGTTTCATCACGTCTCCTCCTGATGAGTTTCGTCCCTCCGCGTAGCATGTGACACTCTTGCAGATTAGAACAGCCCGGTTATTTCAAGCTTTGTCACCGCCTGTTAGACAAAGTTATGAGACCCGAATCGGCAGCTGACCTATTATCTCGGTACTGCCACATTGATTTGCGGCAGCAGGGTCCAGTTCAACCTCCAAGCTGGCCCGATTCTCCCACCCCAGAGCAAACTCAACCTGCCTTTCAGAGGCAGGTTTTTTTATATGCTGTGCCAGGATGTTGTCGCGCTCCATCATGTCGGCTAAATCCTCCACATGATATTCGCTTCCCCTCTCGTCACCGGCCGGCTGGTCCAACGCTACAAACGCTTTCTCGCTGACATTATTCTGGACGACGGCAATCCGATCACAAGTTCGGTTCCCAATACCGGCTCCATGCTGGGCCTGACGGACCCGGGCATCAGGGTGTGGTTGTCGATTTCGGACGGGTTGAAACGCAAATATCCGCACACTTTGCAGCTGGTCGAAGCGCAAGGCATCATGGTTGGCATCAATACGGGCCTGCCAAACCGCATTGCTGAAGAAGCGATCCTGTCAGGTCTGCTGCCCTCTTTGAGCGGCTATACGGAGTTCAGACGCGAGCAAAAATACGGCTCGAATTCGCGCATCGATATACTTTTGCGCGACCCAAATCGTCCTGACGCCTATGTCGAGGTCAAGAACGTGCATTTTTCAAGATCTGCCGGACTGGCAGAATTTCCCGATTCTCCAACTGCGCGAGGCGCAAAACATCTGGATGAGCTTGGCAACATGGTTGAAAACGGTCATCGTGGTATCATGCTCTATGTCATCCAGCGCGGAGACTGCGAACGTTTGAAAATTTGCGGCGATCTTGATCCTGCTTATGCAACGGCTTTCGAGCGGGCAATGCGGCGCGGGGTTGAAGCTTACGCAGTAAAATGCCACATCACACCCACGGGTATCGCTGCTATCAGCACAATGCCAATTATCGATTGACGCCAACCGGAACGAATATGGTTACCTATCTCGACGCACAGAGCGCGCCCTTGAAAAATACCGGGCAGATCAGGCTTCACGGCCCGGAAGGGTTTGAGGCCATGCGCAAGGCTTGCCTGTTGACCGCACGCTGCCTGGATGAACTCGCCTCTATCGTTGCGCCGGGCGTCACGACCAACACCATCGATCGTTTTGTCTTCGAGTTCGGGGCGGATCATGGCGCTCTGCCAGCTACGCTCAACTATCGCGGTTATACGAAGTCGAGCTGCACCTCGATCAATCACGTGGTCTGCCACGGCATCCCCGACGACAAGCCGCTGCGGGAAGGCGACATCGTCAATATCGACGTGACCTATATCCTCGATGGCTGGCATGGCGATTCCAGCCGCATGTACCCGGTGGGCGAAATCAAGCGCGCGGCCGAGCGCCTGATGGAAGTCACGCATGAGAGCCTGATGCGCGGCATCGCGGCCGTGCGTCCCGGTGCGCGTACCGGCGCTATTGGCGCGGCCATCCAGACCTATGCGGAATCAGAACGATGCTCGGTCGTGCGGGATTTCTGCGGCCATGGCGTCGGCCGGCTTTTCCACGACGCGCCGAACATTCTGCATTACGGCACGCCGAATGAAGGCGTCGAACTGCGCGAGGGCATGATCTTCACCATCGAGCCGATGATCAATCTCGGCCGTCCACATGTGAAAGTGCTCGCCGATGGCTGGACAGCCGTTACGCGCGATCGCTCGCTTACTGCGCAGTATGAGCATACGGTAGGTGTCACCAAGGACGGCTGCGAGGTCTTCACCCTGTCTCCCGCCGGCCTGTTCGCGCCGGGATTGAAACTCGAATAGGATGGTAGCTCAATGAGCGAAGAAAAGCCGGAACAGACTTTCTTCTTCAACGAGCCCTCCGCAAAACTCTCTCCCAAACAACCACCCGTTGCAGCCGATAGCGCCGTCCGCAACGCGGAGCAGAAGAGCGATCCCGAAGAGGAGCTTCCGCATTACCATGGCCATCGCGAGCGGATAAGACAGCGGTTTCAAAAGGTCGGCCACGCGGGATTTGCCGACTACGAAATGCTGGAGATATTGCTGTATCGCTCGATCAAGCAAGGCGATACGAAGCCTTTGGCCAAGGCCCTCCTGTCTCGCTTTGGATCGCTGGCAGAAGTTCTTGGCGCTCCAGAACATCTTTTGCGCGAAGTGAAGGGGTGCGGTCCGGCTGTTACCTTCGACCTCAAGCTCGTAGCCGCGCTGACCCACCGCATGATCCGCAGCGACATTCGCGAAAAGACGGTGTTAAGCTCATGGAGCAAGGTCATGGATTATTGTGTCGCAGCAATGGCATATGAGTCGCGCGAGCAATTTCGCATCCTGTTTCTGGACAAGAAAAATTCATTGATCGCCGATGAAGTCCAACAGGTCGGGACGGTGGACCATACCCCGGTCTATCCGCGCGAGGTGATTGCGCGGGCACTGCAACTCGCTGCGAGTGGCATCATCCTCGCGCACAACCACCCTTCCGGTGATCCTACCCCTTCAAAAGCCGATATCGAAATGACGAGGACAATCGCCAATATCGGAGCACAGATGGGTATTGTCGTGCATGACCACATCATCATCGGCAAGAACGGCCATGCCAGCCTGAAGGACCTCAAACTTTTCTGACGCAACCGCAAACGCGATCAAATGTGCGGTCAGTACGAATTCGGCTATGATAAATCCCGTCGAGATCTGAGCGGAGTACAAATCATGCTGCAAGCCTGTTTGAACGGCGGTCGAACCCGGGACTTTCATGCTGCAGTCCCTTTGACCGCGGCAGAACTCGCCCATGATGCGGCGCAGAGTGTTGCTGCTGGCGCGCGGGAACTTCATGTACACCCACGCGGTGCGGATGGTGCCGAGAGCCTTGAGCCCGATGATGTCGCAGAGGCAATTCTGGCCATCCGCTCCAGCGTCCCCGGTATTCCAATCGGACTATCCACCCACTGGCGCATTCCGCCCGGAGGCAAGGCCCGGCAAAGGCCGATTGAGCAATGGAGCGTGCTGCCGGATTACGTTTCCATCAATCTCGTTGAGGTGGACGCAGCGGAAATGATCTCGCTCGTCATGGGTAAAGGAATCGGCGTCGAAGCAGGCATATGGTCCGTGAGCGATGCGGAACGCTTTGTCGCGCTGCCCGATGCCCCTAGATGCCTGCGCGTGTTGATCGAAATCAATGAACAGGACGCTGAAGAAGGTCTCTCCGTCGCAACTGGCATCATATCAGTTCTCCAGCAAGCCGATTTTTCGCTTCCAATTCTGTTGCACGGCGATGAAGCCAGTGTATGGCCGATGTTCAGGGAAGCAATGGCGCGCGGCTATGACAGCCGCATTGGCCTTGAGGACGGCAGGCTACTGCCTTCGGGGAAAAGGGCGGCCGATAACGCCGACATTGTCCGCGCAGCTGTTTTGCTGGCACGGGCTTATTGAACTGCCTGCGTAGCCACACCAACAAAAAAAGGCCGCTTGAAGCGGCCTTTTTCAGATCATTGGTTGAAGCTTATGCCTCGTCGTCTGCCTTCTTCTTGGCAGCCTTCTTAGGCGCCGCCTTCTTGGCAGGCTTCTTGGCTTCATCCGACTTGGCGTCAGCCTCGTCATCGGCCATCAGCGCTTCCTTGGTCACCTTCTTGTCGGTGACGTTGATGTTCGACAAAAGGTGATCGACTACCTTTTCCTCGAAGATCGGAGCGCGCAAATTGTTGACTGCTTCCGGGGTCTTGCGGAAGAATTCATAGATCTGCTGTTCCTGACCGGGATACTGGCGAACCTGATCATAGACGGCGCGCTGCAGCTCGTCTTCGGTCACTTCGATACCGGCCTTGTTGCCAATTTCCGAAAGAACGAGACCGAGACGAACGCGGCGTTCGGCAAGCTTGCGATACTCGTCGCGAGCCTCTTCTTCCGTCGTGTCCTCGTCTTCGAAGGTCTTGCCGGCTTCCTGCAGGTCGTGGCCGATCTGTGCCCAGATGTTGTTGAACTCAGCATTAACCAGACGTTCTGGCGACTCGAACTGATATTCGCTGTCGAGCGCGTCAAGTATCTGGCGCTTCACCTTTTGACGAGTGAACTTGCCGTACTGGCTTTCGATCTGCTCGCGGATGACCTGACGCAGGCGGTCGGCGCTTTCGATGCCAAGCTTCTTGGCAGTCTCATCATTGATTTCGAGTTCGCCCGGCTTGGCAACTTCCTTGACGGTTACGTCGAAGGTTGCATCCTTGCCTGCAAGATGAGCTGCCTGGTATTCGGCCGGGAACGTAACTTTGATCTGCTTTTCATCACCGGCCTTGGTTCCGATCAACTGATCTTCGAAGCCCGGGATAAACTGGCCGGAACCGAGAACCAGCGTCGCATCGCTGTCGGCACCGCCATCAAACGGAACGTCGTCGACCTTGCCGAGGTAATCCATCGTGATGCGGTCGCCGCTTTCAGCTTTGCCCTTCTTCGTCTCGAACGTCTGCGCAGAGCTCGCAACGCGCTTGACCTGCTCTTCGACTTCCTCATCGGAGACATCGACGACTTCGCGCGTGACGTTGATCTTGGAGGTGTCCTTGATCTCGATGGCAGGCAGAACTTCATAATTCAGCGAGAATTCGAAATCGGCCTGACCGCTCAATACCTTGTCCGCTTCCTTCTCGTCTTCGGTCATGACGACCTCAGGCTGGGTAGCCGACTTTTCATTGCGCTCGGCGAGGATCGTGCGTGAAGAATCGCTCAGAATCTCGTTGACGACTTCAGCCATGAATGACTTGCCGTACATCTTGCGCAGGTGCGCCATAGGCACCTTGCCCGGGCGGAAACCATTGATGCGCGCTTTTGCGCTGGCGCCTTGTAGGCGTTCGGAAAGCTTTGCTTCCAGATCCTTGGCCGGAACAACGACCTTGATCTCGCGCTTCAGCCCTTCATTGAGCGTTTCAGTAACCTGCATGTCCAAACCTTCACTTTTTAACATTCGTCCCGCCGTCACCGGCTCTTTCGCCAAATTGCGGGAGAAAAACTCATGCCGTCGTGGCTTCTGGTTCGGATGGAGTGAGCCGCGCTCTACCATCCGCGTTGATTTTATTGGTTTATTTCTAACTCAACTTCGTTTTGTAGCATTGATTGTACCACACAATCCGGCACAAAGTTACGGAAGAAACAGTACCCTTACCGACTGGTCGCTCCCTTTACTTGCCTTACGTCTAAAAATCAATGGTAGAGCCTTTGCAGTTGACGAAATTGCCTGTCGCCAGCCGATTGCTACCCGCGATTGCAGGGTGACAACGAAATCGAACTGTGCAAATCTGCCCCCACGGGGTTTTGAGACAGATCGATTATGACCACGCCCTCCCCAATAGTCGTCGTATATAAATCGGATCGAAGCTCTATGAACTGATTTGCAATATTAGATTGGTCGTCCGTGGAAACCTGTCTTCAATCCATTTTAATCGATTGAGCAGATTGGTATTTTTCTCCGTACGACACACTGGAAGTCTCGTTGCCATGGAGGCCTATCCCTTGCCACGCGCGTTGTTTACAGCCCTAAAACTTGGATTTACCGCCGCTATCTTGTCGGCATCGGCAGCCCTTGCCCAGGAAGCCGCGGCTCCGCCTCCTCCCCCGACCGTGACGGTTGCAAAGCCGGTCGTGCGTGACGTGGTGGACAGCGATGAGTTTATCGGACGATTTGAAGCCGTCGATCAGGTCGCCGTCCGTTCACGCATCGATGGCTATCTCGATACAGTTCATTTCACCGATGGCGCATTGGTAAAGAAAGGCGATCCGCTTTTCACGATTGACCAGCGGCCCTATATCACCGCGCTGGCGCAGGCAAAATCGTCGCTCGAGGTTGCCAAGACAACGCTGACTTACGCTGAGGCACAGTACAAGCGGACGGAATCGCTCACCGGCAGCGGCACGCTGTCAGTATCGACGCTCGATGACCAGCGGCGCGCTTTCCTGGCGGGCCAGGCCAGTGTGGCCGGCGCTCAGGCGGCCGTCGATGGCGCTCAGCTCAATCTTCTATATACGCAGATCACCGCGCCGCAGGATGGCCGTATCGATCGCCGGCTGATTTCGGTTGGCAATCTGGTCAATGCCAATGACACGATCCTGACTACCATCGTCTCGCTTGACCCGATCGATTTCTACTTCGACGTCGATGAGCGCAATCTGCTCAACTACGCACGGACGGCTCGCGAGCGTGGAAGCAACTTGCAGGAAGGCGGCGGCGGCCTTGATGTCACTGTCAAACTCACGGACTCCAACGAACCGCCAGTCAAGGGCAAACTCGACTTTGCCGAAAATCGGATCGATGACGCGACAGGCACGATGCGGGTTCGCGCACGCTTCGCCAACCCCAATTTCATCCTGCAGCCAGGACTTTTTGGGCGCGTGGAAGTGGCCGCTTCGAACACCTATAAGGGGATTTTGGTCCCTGATGAAGCTGTCGGCTCGGACCAGAACGAGCGCGTCGTCTTCGTCGTCGCTGAGGACGGCACTGTCACGAGCAAGCCAGTTCGCCCGGGTCCCAAGCTTTATGGCTACCGCGTCATTCGCGAGGGGCTGACCGGTGACGAGACGATCGTCGTCAATGGGTTGATGCGCGTTCGTCCCGGCGGCAAGGTCAAGCCCGAACTCGTCCAGCTTCCGCCAGAGGCAAAGACGGCGGAGGCCAGTCAATGAGGTTTGCGCATTTCTTCATCGATCGGCCGATCTTTGCATCCGTCCTTTCGATCGTATTGCTGCTTGTCGGCAGCATTGCCTATACGCAGCTTCCCGTCGCCCAGTATCCGGAAATCGCTCCGCCGACCATTGTGGTGCGCACGTCCTATCCCGGCGCCGATGCGGAAACCATCGCGAACACTGTAGCCACCCCGATCGAGCAGCAGATCAACGGCGTCGAGGACATGCTTTACATGTCATCCTATTCGACCGCCGACGGCTCGATGTCGCTGACCATCACCTTCAAGCTCGGTACCGATCTCGACAAGGCACAGGTTCTTGTGCAGAACCGTGTCGCGATCGCTGTGCCTCAGCTGCCGGAAGACGTCCAGCGTAACGGCATAACCACGACGAAAAGCTCGCCTGACCTGATGATGGTCGTGCACGTGCTTTCGCCGGATAATCGCTATGATCAGCTCTACGCGTCGAACTATGCCAACACCCGCATCCGCGACGTGCTGCTGCGGCTTGATGGCGTCGGCGACATCACCATTTTTGGTGAGCGTCAATATTCGATGCGCGTCTGGCTCGATCCGCAGAAACTGGCCGCCTACAGCATGACGTCGGGTGATGTCGTGCAGGCGTTGCGTGACCAGAACGTGCAGGTCAATGGCGGTGAAATCGGTGGCCCGCCAACGTCTGGCACAGGCGCCTTTCAGTATACCGTCACGATGCAGGGCCGGTTCGAGGATGCAAGGCAATTTCGCTATGTGATCGTCAAGACCGGCGCAGATGGCCGCCTCGTCCAGTTGCAGGATGTCGCCCGCATTGAGCTTGGTGCGAAAGATTATGTGACCAACAGCTACCTCGATGGCAGTCCCGCCGTTGCGCTCGGTATTTTCAGCCGGCCCGGCACCAATGCGCTTGCAGCTGCTGCTACAATCAAATCCACAATGCAGGAGCTTGCCAAGGATTTCCCTCCAGGGCTCAAATACGACATCGTCTATGATCCAACCGAATTCATTGCTGAGTCGATCAACGATGTTTACACGACCATCTTCGAGGCAGTGATTCTCGTCGCGCTGGTCGTGCTCGTCTTCCTGCAATCGTGGCGTACCGCAATCATTCCTATCGTTGCCATTCCTGTCTCGTTGATCGGTACGTTCGCCATTCTTCTGGCATTCGGCTTTTCGCTGAATATGCTGACCTTGTTCGGGCTCGTTCTCGCCATTGGCATCGTCGTCGACGATGCGATTGTCGTTGTCGAAAACGTGGAACGAAACCTGGCATCTGGCATGACGCCAAAGCAGGCGGCGCATACCACCATGGATGAAGTGGGCACAGCCGTCATCGCCATCTCGCTGGTGCTGATCGCAGTGTTCGCACCTACAGCTTTCATTCCCGGCATTTCCGGCCAGTTCTACCTGCAGTTTGCCGTAACGATTTCTGCGGCAACGGCGATTTCAGCTCTCAACTCGCTGACATTATCTCCTGCCCTGGCTGCAATTATCCTGCGTCCGCACGATCACGCGGTTTCCAACAATCCGCTCGCGCGTTTCGGGCGAGGCCTCGCCAACGGTTTCAACAGAGGCTTCGATAAAATGGCATCGGGCTATTCCTGGATCGTAAGACGGCTGGTGGGATCGACGATCGGCCTCCTTGCCTCGCTTCTCGTGTTCGTCGGCCTCCTTGGAGCCACATGGTACATCTCGAATCTGGTACCGCGCGGCTTCATTCCTCAGATGGACCAAGGGTACGCGATCGTGGTTGTCCAGCTGCCGGACGGAGCATCCCTCGCCCGCACCGACGCCGTGGTCCAGCAAGCCTCGAAGATTATCCGCGATATCCCCGGTGTCAGAAACTCGGTCGCCTTCGCCGGCTTCAGTGGCGCGACTTTCACCAATGCTTCGAATGCCGGCGTTGTTTTCGCGCCGTTCGAATCATTTGACGAACGGATCAAGAATGGCCAGACGGCAACGTCGATCATTGGCCAGATTTATGGAAGTCTGCAGAGCATTCAGGAAGCTTTCATCATCGCGGTGCCACCGCCTTCCATTCGCGGTGTCGGCAATGCCGGTGGTTTCAAGATGCAGCTCCTCGATCGCGACAGTTCGGATATGCGCCGCGTTCTTGGCCTGGCCCAGCAGATGATGGGAGAAGCCAACCAGACACCTGGTCTTACCGGCGTCTATACGACGTTCTCTGCCTCGAGCCCGCAATATTTCCTTGATATCGACCGCGACAAGGCCCGGGCATTGAACGTGCCTATTCCGAACATTTTTGAAGCGCTGTCGATCAATCTCGGCACGTCTTATGTGAATGATTTCAATGCTTACGGCCGTGTTTATCAAGTACGCGCGCAGGCCGATCAGCAATTCCGCATGGATCGCGCGGACATTCTCGCGCTGAAGGTTCGCTCGGCGACCGGTGCGCTGGTTCCGCTGGGTACACTTGTCGAAATCAGGGATACAACCGGCCCATCGCTCGTGCAGCGCTATAACATGTACGTGTCGGTGCCGCTCCAGGGCAATTCTGCCCCCGGCGTTTCTACCGGTACAGGGCTCGACAAGATGGAGGAGCTTGCGGCGAAAACCTTGCCGCCGGGCACAACCTTCAACTGGACCGAGCTTGCATTGCAGGAGAGAAGCACGGGAAACACGGCGATACTGATTTTCGGCCTTTCCGTGGTCTTCGTCTTTCTTGCGCTGTCCGCCCAGTATGAAAGCTGGATCCTGCCGCTGGCTATCATCCTGATCGTTCCATTGGCGGTGCTGGCTGCGCTAATCGGGGTGGACCTGCGGGGTATGGACAACAACATCCTGACGCAGATCGGGCTCGTCGTGCTGATTGGTCTGGCGGCGAAGAACGCGATTCTCATCGTCGAATTCGCTCGGCAACACCAGGAAGATGGTGCGACGCCGGTCGAAGCGGCTATCGAGGCAAGCCGCTTGCGCCTGCGTCCGATCCTGATGACCGCCTTTGCCTTCATCTTCGGCGTTGTCCCGCTGATGATCGCACAAGGACCGGGCGCCGAAATGCGCCAGTCGCTCGGTACGGCGGTGTTTTCCGGCATGCTCGGCGTTACGTTCTTTGGCCTGTTCCTGACACCGGTGTTCTACGTCGCACTCCGGTCTTTCGGCCGCAAACGTAAAGTGGCCGTAGAAGAAGCCCCCGCCGCCCATTAACAAAATTGCGCGAGGCTTTTCGAGCCTCGCGCAAAACAGCTCCCAACATACCCCCATAGTTACTGTTACGTACTTTCTTCGAAATTCGTCAGCATGCATGCTGCGCCGGGTGGGGCAAGTGGTCGATTGCGGCCATGGCAGCCTTGAGGGGATGGGATATGGACGACACTTTACATCCGGCAGCGATAGAACATCTGCCGGTTTTTATCACCGCCCCCGGTCAAACCGACTGGCTGTTCAGCGGGGTCGTCGTCTTTCTGTTGGCAATGATCCTCATCGTCGGCAATTTCTATTTCCGACTGCATGCCCTGCCGGAGCAAATGGCGCATCGGGGGAAAAAGGTGCAAATGGAGATTGTGGCCGTCCTGGCGCTTATTTCCCTGTTCACCCACAACCATATCTTCTGGATCGCCGGCCTGTTGCTGGCATTGATTGATTTTCCGGATTTCTCCTCGCCGATGGTTTCAATTGCACAGTCGCTGGAGAAACTCTCCGGGCGCGCTAGAACCGGCGAGGATGAGGCAATCGTCTCCCCGCCTGAACCGGAGCCGAAATCTGACACCGCAGGTGGGGGTATCTGAGTCATGTTTGAGCTACTTCTCTGTTCAATGCTCACAGTCTTTCCGGACTACCTTTACCGCCGCTATGTGCAGGGAAGACGTCTCGGCCGGGAGATTACTCTCTATACGGTGTGGTATGAGCTGCGCTGGGGTATCACTGCCTGCCTTTTACTGACCGTTGCGTTGATTACAGTCATTTTTTATTTTCATCCTTCAACGAAAAACGTCACCGCCGTATTCCGGACAGTAACCATTCTCCCCGAAACCACCGGCCGTGTTGCCGAAGTATTCGTCGGAATCAATACAAAGGTCGAAGCCGGAGCACCGCTTTTCCGGCTCGACAGTTCTGAACAGGAAGCGGCACACGAAACGGCACAACGCCAAATCGATGAGACCGTTGCCGAGACTGCGGTGGCACAAACGGAATTGGCCGGGGCAGATGGCCTCATTCAGCAGGCGCAAGGTGCCTACCAGCAAGCTCTGGATGAACTCGCGACCAGGCAAGAGCTTTTGCGGCGCAGGGCGGACGTTTCGGTTCGGGAGGTGGAGCGATTGCAGATCACCGCTGACACCCGAAAAGGAGCGCTCGACGCTGCTATCGCCAACAAGCGGACAATAGAGACAAAACTTTCAACGCTGTTGCCTGCCCAGAAGGCGAGTGCAGAAGCGGCCCTTAAGCAGGCACAGGTGGAACTGGATAAAACCGTGGTTCGGGCCGGTGTGGCCGGAACGGTCCAACAGTTTACCTTGCGGCCAGGCGACGTTGTGAACACAATGATCCGCCCCGCCGGGATCCTCGTCCCGCAGGAGGCCGGACGCGTCGCGCTGATCGCCGGCTTTGGTCAGATCGAGGCGCAGGTGATGAAAAAGGGCATGATTGCCGAAGCAACATGTATCGGGAAGCCCTTTACGATCATTCCAATGGTGGTAACCGAAGTTCAGGATGTGATTGCGGCGGGACAGCTTCGGCCGACGGATCAGTTGATCGATGTGCAGCAACTTGCGCGGCCAGGCACGCTCACAGTCTTCCTGGAGGCGCTATATCCGGGGCAACTGGCGGGAATTCCGCCAGGCAGCAGTTGCATCGCCAATGCCTATACCAACAATCACGACGCACTGGCAGCGAAGGATATCGGCACGGGGAAATGGTTGTTCCTGCACATGGTCGACACAGTCGCTGTCGTGCACGCGATGATCCTTAGAATGCAGGCTCTGATGCTCCCCGTGCAGACCTTGGTGTTGGGTGGCCATTAGCGATGAAGGAGCCGAACTTGGGTGGTTCGCTCAGCATGCCAATGCCCAGCGCTGTATTTATGCTTTGCCGATCGCATCGCGAGAATGGGAGATATTGAAACAATCAGCGATCTGCATCGACAACGACAACCGGCTCGTGTTTTACAAGAGACATCAAGTAGAGGAGTAGTTCATCGGCCTGCTCATCAAAAGTTCGAATACGATCTTTGTACGGATTGGAGTAATTTTTGAGAGAATTTCCATTTTCAATGACTTTTTCCATGGCCTTTCTCAAATAGGCACTGTCGTTCGAAATCGGGATTACGTCTCCGTTTTCCCCGGGAACGACATCTTCGACGGCTCCTCCGGCGTCGGTAGCAATAACCCAAACATCGCGGATGAGCGCTTCCCTTACCGTCAGACCGAAGCTTTCTTTCCATTGTGAGGGAAAGAGAAGAACATCGATCCCCGAAAAGAACTCATCAATGGTGTCTTGTGTATAGGCCGGCACTATATGGACGGGATTTTTGGCGTTCATCCCATCGGCGTTGATGCTGCTGTATCCGTGATTGAGAGTGTTATCGACCAATACCAATTCGATGCCGCATTCGGGAAGCGCAGAGAAAGCCTGACGAACCAGCTCGTATCCTTTGATAGGAGTGGATCCACCTACATATCCGAACCGGATGGGTTTGGACGGAATGCGCTTATACTCAGCGGAGGGAAGCTTTATGCCGTTCTTGTTCACAAATATCTGTTCGTCACGTAACCCGTTGTACAGGTGAAGCTGCTTGAAAAAGCGGCTCGGAGAGATAAGTCCGTCTGCCTGGAACAAGCCTCGTAGAACGATTGCCGTGCGCTGTTTGTTGAAGCTCTTGTCCAACACACAAAGCGCGCACAAGTCCGGATCGATCCGCGTCTGGAAACAATATTTACCCTCGCCTGTGACCATGAACTGGCGCTCGCACAGCCACCACGCATCGTGAAGGGTTATTGCATAAGGAATCCCTGCCGCCTTGCAAACCGAACCCAACGCCACACCCAAGGTTTGAATCGAGTGCAACTGGACTACATCCGGTTTTATCGCGTTAAGAACCTCTTCGAAAACCTGGCCTACGGCCTCGTCTTCAACATCCATAAGGCGCGTCCGGATCACCGGCACCTTTACGGCGAAAACGGTGGCACCTTTGGCATCGTAGCGAACCACTCCATAGTCCGGCGCACCGTCATTTGACCAGGAAGTGAAGACGTAGACTTCAACACTCTCTTTCTGGGCCAGTCGTTGCGCCATCTCCTCGGCCACTATCGTTGCTCCACCAAACGATTGCGGAGCGAAGTAGACATTGGCAAACAGTATGCGTGAGACGTTCGATTTTCGGTTATTGAACCTTCTGATCAGCGGGGCCAGCTGCTGCTGTGCTATATATTCTGGACTATAGGCCCGAAAAACGCTTTCGAGAGCTTTCCCGGCCATTTCAGCGCGGAGCGCCTGATCGTCCACCAGCGCGAGCAGCTTATGCTCCCATTCGTCAGGACTTGTTGCGAGAAAGCCTGTCTCACCGTCGATAATAGCGGATTTAAATGCATCCACAGGTGAACACACTGAAGGCAGGCCCAGAATCGATGCTTCAAGGAACTTGATGTTGCTCTTTGCATCGTTGAAAACAGTCTGTTCGAGCGGAGCTATCGAGATGTGCGCGCTGGCGACTTTCTCCAAATAACCGTCGAAAGTTGTGAATGGCAACCGTTCAATTCGGTTCGCAAGGTCGTCGAACCGCGGTTCAATATTCAATTCGCCGATGATCCGAAGCCTGACATTGGGCCGTTTGGAAAGCACGTTGTAGATCGCCTCACTCGCCGACAAAAAGTCGATATCGTGGGTCTTCGTGCCGGAGCCGTAGACAATGATCACATCTTCTTGCGACTTGGTGTATTGCTCGTTGGAGTCCCGGATTCTTTGCGCTGTTTCGAGCGTCTCGTCGTCGAGCGCATTTTCTATGACGTGTGCGGGTCTTCCCGTGGTTTCCGTCATCCATTTTGCAAGTATGGGTGTTGAGCCTATGCCTTCATCGCACAGCACGAGTGCGTCGCGATAGAGTTTCATGCCGGCAATAACGCCGGCTCGCAATCCAGGGTCGAGACGGTCGAGGTTTTTGTTGGAAAGGTAGCCGTCCGGGTCGAATACGAGATCGTCTACTTCCCAGAAAGTATGGACGCCAAGGCGCTTGGCCTCTTGAATTATCAAGATCACCTCAGGCGTTGCCGGAACCCTGTAGAATATTACCACCGGATGGGTCTGCAGAAGCGTCCGAACCTCGTCCAGATGCGTCCAGTCAATTATCTTGGTCGCGACACCTATTTTGCCAAACAGTTCCGCTTTCTGATCGACCCGATATTTTCTGCATTGGGGGATCGACATTTCTGCGACGATCAAAACGCGCAGTACCATGAAATTTGCGGCTGGTCGGCTTTGACTTTTGGGATAGAAAGAGGAATGCGTGTCTCTGTTTTTGTCATTCACCGTAGACAGCAAGGAAGTGCGGCGGCTTCCGATGAGGGCTCGCAGCTTGCCACTTCGTGTGAAACCGAGAATTCGCGATGTCGTTTTTTTCACGCCGAATACCCGAACGGATTCGACCAGCTTTCTGGTGGCGAAAGGCAGCGTCTCAACGAGAATGTGTGTAATACGAACAAATGCGCTCACGGCGCGCTTGAAACTCATGCCTTTACCAATCCGTCTACTGTTCGGTGGAAGATATTCGAACTATCTGTCGGGCGCCACCAACGGCCAAAAATATACGCTCGTTATAGTTTCGGCGTCACCGTCCATTTTGGCCGCGACTTCTAATGTTTTCGCTGTCGGTCGCTTCGGCATCATTTCCCAGAGGATCAGAGACGTGCATTTTCCATTGGTCGATATGTGACCCTCGGACGGATGTCAATTTGGCGGAGAACGATCAGCAACTTCCATTGAGTGTTCAACGACACAGAGGTTGTCCAACACGTACGAATAGGCTAACGGTTCGACGGTATTTTCCATGGATTAGGATTTTCGATTAGATGAAGGGAATAATTCTCGCAGGTGGAAGCGGTACGCGTCTGTATCCATTGACCATCGCCGTGTCGAAGCAAATGCTTCCTATCTACGACAAACCGATGATCTATTATCCGCTGAGCGTGCTGATGCTGGCGGGGATACGCGACATCCTGGTGATTTCGACACCGCATGATTTGCCGCTGTTCCAGAAGCTTTTGGGGGATGGCCGCGATTTCGGCGTGAATTTTTCCTATGCTGAACAACCAAGTCCAAATGGCCTCGCGGAGGCGTTCATTATCGGTCGGGATTTCATCGGAGATGATAGCGTCGCGATGATCCTTGGCGACAATATCTATTTCGGCGATGGTCTCTCCAAGCTCTGTCAGCTGGCGTCATCCGGCGCAAAGGGTGGAACGGTTTTTGCCTATCACGTCGAGGACCCGCAACGCTATGGCGTCGTCGAGTTCGATAAAGCCTCGGGTCGGGTGCTTTCCATCGAAGAAAAGCCGGTCAAACCGAAATCCAGCTGGGCCGTCACTGGTCTGTATTTCTACGACAACGAAGTTGTCGACATCGCGAGATCCATCAAGCCTTCCCACCGCGGCGAACTGGAGATTACCAGCGTCAATAACGTCTATCTCGAGCGCGGCGATTTGCGGGTCCAGCGATTGGGACGCGGCTATGCCTGGCTCGATACGGGGACCCACGACAGTCTGCACGAGGCCTCTTCGTTCGTGCGCACCATCGAACACCGCCAAGGCATCAAGATCGCCTGCCCGGAAGAAATCGGCCTGGAATGGGGTTGGCTGGACGCCGGACAGGTTCTGGAGCGAGCCGCGAAAATGGGCAAGACGGAATATGCCGCATATTTGCGCCGCCGCGCAGCGGAGGTCGGAAACGATGATTGAAATCACGCCTCTCGCCCTCACAGGCGTGTTCGAGATCAAGCCGCCAAAATTCGGCGATGACAGAGGTTTCTTCTCCGAAACCTATAATGCGCAAGCCTTGGCCAAAGCCGGGATCGATCTGCAGTTTGTTCAGGACAATCACTCTCTTTCGGCTGCCAAGGGTGTTCTTCGCGGGTTGCATTACCAGTTGCCGCCACGCGCGCAGGATAAACTGGTGCGCGTGGTGAGTGGCTCGATACTCGATGTTGTCGTCGACATCCGGAAGTCATCGCCTACATTCGGGAAATGGCTCGCACTAGAGGTATCGGCGACGAAATGGAACCAGATCCTTGTTCCAAAAGGCTTCGCACACGGGTTTCTGACTTTGGAGGAAAACACCGAAGTCATGTATAAGGTGACGGATTATTATTCCCCCGAACACGATCGCAATATCCGTTTCGACGATCCTTCAATTGGTATCGAATGGCCCTTCGAGGCCGCTGCTATTCAGCTGTCTGACAAGGACCGGAAAGCGCCCTTGCTCGATGGTGCCGATATTTTTCCCTGAGGAGCAATCAGTTTCATGAAGATACTTGTTACCGGCGGGGCCGGCTTCATTGGATCAGCGGTCTGCCGTCATCTCGCTGCCAACCCGAAGAACCATGTCGTCAATGTCGACAAGCTCACCTATGCGGGCAATCTCGCTTCGTTGCGCCAGCTCGAAAACCATCCCAATTACAGCTTCGTCGAGGCTGATATCTGCGACGATACGACGATCCTCGGCATTCTCCGCAGCGAGAAGATCGATGCGATCATGCATCTGGCAGCTGAGAGCCATGTCGATCGCTCTATCGATGGTCCGGCCGCGTTCATCGAAACCAACATCATTGGCACATTCCGTATGCTCAATGCGGCGCTCACCTATTGGCGGGAACTTTCGGAGCCGGAAAAATCTGCTTTCCGCTTCCATCACATTTCTACCGATGAAGTGTTCGGCGATTTGCCCTTCGACAGCGGTATCTTCACCGAAGAGACGCCTTACGCACCATCGTCACCCTATTCCGCTTCCAAAGCTGCTTCCGATCACCTCGTGAGAGCCTGGCATGAGACCTATGGCCTGCCTGTGGTCCTGTCGAATTGCTCGAACAATTACGGCCCGTTCCATTTTCCGGAAAAACTCATCCCGCTGGTCATCCTCAATGCTCTCGATGGCAAACCCCTGCCTGTCTACGGCGCCGGTGCCAATATACGTGACTGGTTGTACGTGGAAGATCATGCTCGCGCATTGGAACTGGTCGTCACCAAGGGCAAATCCGGCGAAAGTTACAATATCGGAGGTCGCGCAGAACGCACCAACCTTAGCGTCGTCGAAACGATATGCGATATTCTCGACCAGAAACGTCCCCGGAGCGGTAGCCGGCGTTACCGCGACCTGATCACTTTTGTGACCGACAGGCCGGGCCATGATCGCCGCTATGCCATAGATGCCTCCAAGATAGAGCGTGAGCTCGGGTGGACACCCGTGGAAACATTCGAGACCGGCCTTGCACGCACGGTGCAGTGGTATCTCGACAATGAGTGGTGGTGGCAGCCGATTCGCGGCGAGCGTTATGCTGGCGAGCGGCTTGGCGCAGCGAACAAAGGAGCGTCATGAGGATTGTCGTTACGGGACGAGAAGGACAAGTCGTACGCAGCCTCGTCGAACGGGCAGCGCATCAGGCTTCAATCGAACTCGTTGCCCTTGGGCGTCCCGAACTCGATCTGACGCGACCGGAAACGATACGCGATGCCATTCATGCCGCCAGGCCCGATCTCGTTGTTTCCGTGGCAGCATATACGGCAGTCGATCTTGCGGAGGACGAACCGGAGCTGGCGCATGCCGCTAATGCAGTCGGCGCGGGAATTGTGGCCCAAGCGGCTGCAGCGACCGGCGCTCCGGTAATCCATCTCTCTACGGACTATGTCTTTTCTGGCGAGGGTGAAGTGCCTTATATGGAAGCCGATCCGACCGGACCGCGCAGCGTTTATGGCCGGTCGAAGCTTGATGGTGAGATAGCCGTCGCCGCCGCCAACCCCCACCATCTGATCTTGCGCACAGCATGGGTCTACAGCCCGTTCGGCAAGAATTTTGTCAAGACGATGCTGAAGCTGGCGGAAAGCCGCGAGACCGTGTCGGTGGTTTCGGATCAATGGGGCAATCCCACATCGGCGCTCGACATAGCAGACGGTATTTTGCGAGTTGCGGATCGTCTGCAGACAGACGCAGCATTCGATGCATTCGGCATCTATCATCTTGCGGGCACCGGCAATACGAACTGGAGTTCGTTCGCCAGGGAAATCTTTGCCGAGAGCAGCAAAAAAGGCGGTCCTTATGCCGAGGTCAAGGACATTCTCACGGCGGACTACCCGACAAAGGCCATTCGCCCGCTCAATTCCAGATTGTCGACGGACAAGTTCTTTGACGTTTTCGATTGGCGCGCGCCAAAATGGAACGTCTCCCTTGCGCCCGTGATAGACAAGTTGGTCGAACAAAATTGAGGTGAATATGACGTCGGGGTAAGGAGGTGGTGCGGATAGAGGGACTCGAACCCCCACGGTCTCCCGCCAGAACCTAAATCTGGTGCGTCTACCAATTTCGCCATATCCGCAGATGAAGCATAAGCCTCAAGCGCCGGTCCCTATATCACCCTCTCTTCCAGCGTCAAAGGAAAAAGCCCGGCTTCCGGCAGAATATATTTTGTTGGCAACGTTCAGTTACCGAACTCAGTAAATTGGCTCTTCGTAAAGCACGTTGCCATTGTCCTTCAATGCGCGGATCTGCGCGTCTCCCGCGCTCGATACGGCAATTACCGCCTCAATCTTTCGTTCCTGTTGCTGAGCTTCGATCGCCCGTCCCTGACCTTCCGGCACGTAATAGCGCTCGATGCCATAGGTGATGCGGAGGGGGCTATAAGCCGCCGCGTTGGCAAAGCTGGATGTGCGGCCGCGCAGTTGCACTTCGCCAGACGGCACGTCCTTGAGCTCCTGCCAAGAGGCGCCAGCGAACGTCCACACGCCCCCGTCGCCCTCTTTCACAGTTACGTAGACATCGGCAGGTCCATCGGTTGCGGGAACAGTTCCACTGATCTTGCCGGCCTCGATATTTGAGATGGCATAGCGAAGGATGACATAGTCGCCGCGCAAGAAATCATGCGGATCGACAGGTTCACTTTGCAATGTGATGTCGGTGCCATCGCGCAGGATCGAAACGTGCTGCTGGATCATGGCGTAGAGCACACCGGACTGCATAAGCGCCACTGCGGCACCAAGGCAGAGAAAGCGATTAATCTTTATTTTCATGCCGCTGCCTGCCTTTTCGGATTCCTTTTCTGAAGCCGTCGCTCCATCCGAATGACGAAGGCGGCGAGAAGCAGAACCAGCACACCGGCGCTCAGGAAGAAACTCGCGGTCCCGATCATCGTGCCGATAGTCTCGAAGGCCAGATAGAGAACCTCCAGCGAGAAGACCGTATAGGCAATCCACCGCACCGCCAGATTACGGTGGCCCGAAAGTATGAGACCCGCGATCGAGCACCCAAGGATCGCAAATCCGATCAGTACCTGACCGGGAATCGCTTCATCGGCATATTCATTGCTGGCGATATCGAACTGAAAGAATAATAGCGCCACGAGCACCATGAAGAAGCCATAGGCGCCCAAGGGCTCTGTCCAGCCGGTCATCCGGTCCAGGAGGCCGGGACGCACGGCGTCCATCATGAAGCATACGGCACCGATCAGCCCGGCCACCCATAAAACCGCGACCTCGTCGAGATCAATTCGGACGACAAGCACGTAGGTGACGAGCAATAGCGCGATAAGATGCTGGGCGGCCCTGCCCTTCGCGTACCAGACCAAACCGGCACTGATGAAAAGCAGGACCGGCACCAGCCAGACATAGCTGAAAGGCTCTCCCGTGGACCGATCAAGCGAAGAGAACAGGTAAAGACCTGTAATGGCAACGCCCGCCGAGACAAGCACGGGCGAGCGCAGGAACAATGCCGCAACCATCGTGCCGGCGACCCAGAGGAGCACGGCATCCGATACATCGCCCGACAGGTGGTACATTTGGCCAATCAACGCAATTCCGGCACCAAACGTGATCGCGGCGATCAAGTACAGCGCCTGACCGAAGCGCCGGTCGCCGAGACTTTCCCGCCATGCGCCGCCAACATAACCAAGCCAAAGCACCGATATGATCAGGCCAACGCGAAACAGCCGGGGCATTGCCTCCCAATTCGCCGCGACGAGCGAGATGATCGCCGCTCCGAGAAGAACCGCGCCGAGCACCGCGAGGATACCTCCAAGGCCAAAGCCGGAGCGATGATCGTCTAGGTCTTTGCGAAGCCGTTCGGCGATGATCTCGTCGATCACCCCGTCCCGCTGCCAGCGCGCAATATGTTTCCTCAATCCAATGGTGAGTGCCACGGATGCTCCCTTGAGTCTCGCCGGTGTGAAGGTAACGCGACTGACTGCAAAAACGCAATTGCAAGGCGGTGCACAAATTCAACTCAAAACCGCCTCTGGTGCGCCGCAACAATTAACGCGAATTAATGCTGCAATGCAGCAATTGCATAGCTGACCTGCAAACTTGGCTCTCCAACTTGAGGACGTCATCCACTATCTTCCACTCAACGATCAAGAGTGATCAATCAAACAAAAAACCGAAGTGGTGAAATGAAATGAACCTTATCCGCTCTTACAGCAACTGGCGCCGTTATCGTGACACGGTTTCCGAGCTGAACCGTCTGTCGACCCGCGAACTCAGCGATCTGGGCATTGCACGTTCGGACATCCCGTTCGTCGCCAAGAAGTCTGCAGTACGCTAATCGAATACAAGAATATCGCCGGGCTTTATCCTCCTCCCAAAGTTCCCGCGATCGAAGACCGGCACTCCTCCTCCCGGCCGGTCTTTACAAAACGACACCCACCGCACCTCCTCCCGCGGTGGGTGTTGTTGTTTCTGGCTCTATTTAGACGAAATTTGTTCTATCTCTGCCCGCCGTAACCCCGACGGTGCCATTCCGACAAAAGCATCACATCAGGCGGTCCGCCTCCCGGCTCATACCAGGAGTCGACGGCCCAGGATGTCCCAGAATCATCCTTGAGAACGGCGGTAAAATGTGGGTAGCGGCCGTCGATGAAACTCCCGCGCGAATCTCTCCGTACAACGCGATGATGGTGCAATAGTCCGGCGCCCTGCAGATAGCGGAGAAAATGATCCGTATTGGTCGACTCATCGACACAATCCATCTGACCTTTCTCGCGGCCCTTGCCGAAATCCATCTTTGGCCGGTCAATCACCCCGATCACAGCAACGCTACGCCGCTCGAATACCTCCACCGCACGGCGAAGGGCAGCGCGCTCGGCCGCAGGCGAAGCGCGTCCTCCCGCCATGATGGAAGCAATCCGCGAGCGATCCGCCGGTGTCAATCCCACCCGCGTCTGAAAGGTACAGCCATAGCCGTGGCAGACGCCGAAACTTTGCGCCTCGGCATGCCCGCACAAGGCGGCGAAGAGAAAGAGCGGTAACCACCGGAGCATGATACGCATTATGCGACTGTAGCGGGACCTGTCCTTGAAACCTACAGGATTCGCTGTTTATGGTTGCCGGACCAAAGTGGAGGAATCAACATGAAAACAAGAGAGAGCGAAAATTCTTCCTTGCTTGCCAAAACCAAGAGCCCGGTGGCACCCACACAGCCGGTCCTCCTCTCAGGCGGCAATCCTCAGATCGCGAAGGGCTACGGCGACGCCCCGGTGCAGGCCTACATTGCAGCCATGCCGGGCTGGAAAAGCGACCTCGGTCGCCGCCTCGACGCGCTTATCGTGCGCACCGTTCCCAGCGTGCACAAGGCGGTCAAATGGAACTCGCCCCTCTATGGGTTGGACGAAAAGACCTGGTTCCTCAGCTTTCATTGCTTCACGAAGTACGTCAAGGTCACCTTCTTTCGCGGCACGTCACTCAGTCCTGTCCCGCCCGGCGCGTCCAAGCACAAGGAAGTGCGGTATCTCGATATCTATGAAGGCCAATTCGATGAAGCGCAGTTCGTCGACTGGGTGAAGCAGGTCAGCCAACTGCCCGGCGAAAAAATGTGAGCAAAAAACCTCGACCTGACTGCATGACACCACCAAGAGGAAGGCGATACCGATGAAGAAGAGCGACTTGAAGGATGAAGAACGAGGGCACTCTCCGTCTCAGCTGATAGATGCGAGAATCAAGGAACTGAGCGACTGGAGGGGTAAGATGCTCTCCCATGTCCGCGCGCTCATCAAGCAAGCCGACCCTGAAGTGGTCGAGGAATGGAAGTGGAGAGGCGTTCCGGTCTGGTCTCACAACGGCATAATCTGCACCGGCGAGACCTATAAGAGCGTGGTGAAGCTGACTTTTGCCAAGGGCGCTTCGCTTGACGATCCTTCCGGGTTATTCAACTCCAGCCTTGAAGGCAACACGAGGCGCGCTATCGATTTACGTGAGGCTGACGAAATCGATGAGAATGCATTCAAGGCACTCGTAGGCGCCGCAATCACGTTGAACAAGTCAAAGGCCCGTTAGCCTGAATGCAGGGTTCCGGCTTGATACTGACGGGCGAATAGCTTTCTCCACCCGTGCGAGCCATTTTCTTACGTCTATGGGCTTCCCCGTCAAATACCCTGTTCGGGGTTGTGCCAGGCCCCAGAAGCAATGTAGTTTGCCGCCTTGGTATGGTCTTACTTTCATTGGAGCATTTAGAACAGGGTGATGTTTGACTTTGGTCATTAGGCTAATAAATTAAGGGGATTCTCACAATGTCCAACGCCGTTTCAGTTTCATTCAATACTTCCAAAAATCTCTCCAAGACCCGAATTCTACTGTTTATAATTCCAGTAGTTGCGCTCGCGGCATGCGCCTCTCCCGAAAAGAAGTGGGTGCATAGTGAAGAACCTGTCACACCTGCAGACAAGGACATGGTGCAATGCAAGTACCAGGCCGCCGGTTCGACCGCCGCCCTAGCCGCCGACAGTTCTGCCAGGAGCAAAGAAGAGGCCAATCTTGTCAATGCATGCATGCGGGCAAAGGGCTATAAGCAATAACACGCTAGGCATGTGACCTTTTTCAGACTGGCATCGAGCATGGTGGATAGCGAAGTAGTGCGACCGCTGCTAGTCCCCCGTAACTCGCCTGATAGTGATTTCCGTCAGGCTGGAAACATCTGGAAATCAGGCCTACAGTCGCGATTCCAGCGGTAATCTCCCGGAGTAAAAAATATGGAAAAACGTCGTCTTGGCCGCAAGGGCCTGTCCATTGCGCCATTGGTTTTGGGAGGTAACGTCTTCGGCTGGACTGCCGACAAAAAGACCTCCTTCGATCTGCTTGACCGTTTTGTCGATGCCGGTTTCAACGCGATCGACACAGCGGATGGATATTCCCGCTGGGTCCCCGGACATGAAGGCGGCGAATCCGAAACAATCATCGGCGAATGGGTCAAATCCCGCAATGCGCGCGACAAGGTCGTTATTATTACCAAAGTCGGCTCCGACATGGGCCAAGGCAAGAAAGATCTGTCTGCCGCTTACATCGCCAAGGCAGTCGAGGCATCGCTAAAACGGCTCCAAATCGATGCAATCGATCTTTATCTGTCGCACTGGCCCGATCCCGATACACTCTACGAGGAAACACTCGGCGCCTACCAGAAGCTGCTGAGAGAGGGAAAGATCAAATCGATCGGCGCTTCCAATCTCGATGCGAATCAGCTTCGGGCCGCGATCGATGTTTCGGAAACAAAGGATCTGCCCCGTTACAATGTGCTGCAGCCCGGCTACAACCTCTACGATCGTGGCGAGTTCGAAGGCGAATTACGCGACCTCTGCATCTCCGAGAATATTGGCGTCATCACGTATTTCGGGCTCGCCAAGGGTTTCCTTTCTGGCAAATATCGCAGCGAAACCGACTTGGGTAAAAGCCAGCGCGGCGACGGCATCAAGCAGTATCTCAACCCTCGCGGTCACCGCATTCTCGCTGCGCTGGACAAGGTGTCGGCCAAGCACAACGCCAAGCCGGCCGAAGTCGCAATTGCGTGGATCATCCAGCGCAAGGGCGTCACGGCACCGATTGCCAGCGCCACTTCCCTCGAACAGCTGGAAAGTCTTATCCGCGCCGCAGCACTGAAGCTCGACAGTGACGACGTGGCGGACCTCGACCAGGCCAGCGCCTGATTCAAATTGTCAACGCCGCCTCTCGAGTAACTCGCGGCGGCTTTTGCATTGAAGCGCAGCACCAAAAAGTCTATTGGAAGCGCATGTCACACAAACCAGTTCATATCGTTGGCGGCGGTCTCGCCGGTTCCGAAGCATCATGGCAGCTTGCCCAGGCCGGTATTCCCGTCATTCTGCACGAGATGCGCCCGGTTCGCGGCACCGATGCGCACAAGACACAAGATCTGGCCGAGCTCGTTTGTTCCAATTCTTTTCGCTCCGATGACGCCGAAACCAATGCGGTCGGCGTATTGCATGCGGAAATGCGCCTCGCCAATTCGCTGATCATGGCTTCTGCCGATGCGAACCAGGTGCCGGCCGGCAGTGCGCTCGCTGTCGATCGTGACGGCTTTGCCGAGGCCGTCACCGCCCGCATTGAAGCGCATCCCCTGATCACCATCCAGCGCGAGGAAATCACCGGCCTGCCGCCGGCTGATTGGGACAAGGTCATTATCGCCACTGGCCCGCTGACGGCGCCATCGCTTGCCGAAGCGATCGGCAAGGAAACCGGCGCGGACGCCCTCGCCTTTTTCGACGCTATTGCGCCAATCGTGCATTTCGATTCCATCGATATGGATGTCTGCTGGTTCCAGTCGCGCTATGACAAGGTTGGACCGGGCGGCAATGGCAAGGACTACATCAACTGCCCGATGACCAAGGAGCAGTACGAGGCTTTCATTCAGGCGCTCGTTGCAGGTGACAAGACCGAGTTCAAGGAATGGGAAGGCACGCCTTATTTCGACGGTTGCCTGCCGATTGAGGTCATGGCCGAGCGCGGGCCCGAAACGTTGCGCCATGGCCCAATGAAGCCGATGGGCCTGACCAATGCACACAATCCCACTGTCAAAGCCTATTCGGTGGTTCAGCTACGCCAGGACAATGCGCTCGGGACGCTCTACAACATGGTCGGATTCCAGACCAAGTTGAAATATGGCGCCCAAACTGACATCTTCAGAATGATCCCGGGATTGGAGAACGCCGAGTTTGCACGTCTCGGCGGGCTGCACCGCAACACATATCTGAATTCGCCGCTTCTGCTCGATCCGACCTTGCAGCTCAAAACACGGCCGGGCCTGCGTTTTGCCGGCCAGATCACCGGGTGCGAGGGCTATGTCGAATCCGCCGCTATCGGTCTGCTCGCGGGCCGGTTTACCGCGGCTGAAAGGCTTGGCCAAGCCTATACGCCTCCGCCCTTGACGACAGCTTTCGGCGCGCTCCTCGGTCATATCACCGGCGGGCACCTTGTGACCGATGAAGAACCGGGCAAGCGCTCGTTCCAGCCAATGAATGTCAACTACGGCCTGTTTCCGCCAATGGAGACGCCGAAGATTGAAGGCAAGCGTCTGCGCGGCAAGGAGAAGTCGAATGCCAAGAAATGCGCCATGAGCGGGCGTGCGCTGGCTGACTGCCGTACATGGCTCGGCCTACCGGCAATTGCAGAAGCCGCGGAATAGTTGTGCGTGGTTCGACAGGCTCACCATGAAGGCGTGGTGAATTGCAGGGTGCCAGGGTCGCCAACGCTGGGATCTGAAGCGCACTACATCCCTCATGGTGAGCCTGTCGAACCACGCATTGAACACCGCAAACTCGATATATTAGCGCGTTGATGCCCTAAAGATCGCCCATTGGCGGCGGAGTGGAGAGATTTCCTCAATTTCCGTTGCCGTATTGAAGCCGCTGGCCTTCAGCTTCCTCAGATATATCGGAGTAATCGCCGCTGGCAGATAGGCCGGGCGAAGTGTCGCCGGCAACGTCTTCACAGCGTTTTCGAATTTTGCGAAATGATCCCCGGCCAGTGCGATCATCGCATCGATCGCACGCTTGACCGCTGATTGATCGGAGCCATCCAGCAACACCGTCCCACTGCAGCCAACGGTCGCCAGAATATCGGCGGGGATGTATATCTGGCCGCGGCGGCGATGCAGTGGCAACAGACGCAGTAGACCAGTGATCGCCTGCGCGACACCGGCATGGCCAGCTAAGTTGGCGTGTTCAGGCGCCTTGGCGGCATCCAGGATCAAGGAGGCGAGTTGGATAAGCGCCGAAGCCGTCTCGCCGCAGTAGCCTTCCAGATCGTTCCGGCTTGGCATTGGGTCATTGTAGAGGTCGAATATCCGTGCCTCACAATAATTGTCAAAGGCAGAGCTCGGCAGATCATACGTTTTGATCGTACCCAAAAGCGCAGCGGCGACGGGATTCCCCGACGCTTCACCAAGCTCTGTTGCATTGATGAGATCGCGCCACCATTGCAACCGGATTTCACCCGGCAACGGGTCATGAATCAGATCACGAATTCGGGCAATTTCGTTGTTGAAAGCAAAGAGCGCTGCCAATGCCCCGCGTTTGTCTTCCGGCGCATACAGCACAGAAAGGTAGCGGTCCGGATCGGCAGCTCGCAACAATTGCAGGCAGTGGGTTTCATTTGCATTCATAACGCCGCTCTCGATTTGGTCTGGCGAGATTCGCGTCAGGGCGAGACGAAAACGATGGTTTCCGAGCACCGGAGCGCAGCGTACATTTTGGTACGTGAGCACCGGAGCGGAGGAAAGCGTCGTTTGCAGGCCGCCTTGACGCGAAATATCGACAGAGCTTCAATCCACTGCAATCAATGCAGCGGCCACTGCGCGATCCTCCGCCAGCAACACATTGTAGGTCCGCACTGCTGCACCCGTGCTCATCGGATCGGACGATATACGGTGCTTGCGCAATTCGTCGCGCAGTTCCTGCGGCAGCCGCCGCAAGTCGGTCCCCATCCCCACCAGCAAAATTTCGATATCGTCAGCTTGTTCAAGCACAAGCGAGAAATCGGCGATCGTCAGGAGTGGCAGGGTTTTCGGCTCCCAGCCATGAATGCCGGATGGGAGACAGAGTATGGAGCCGCGATGCGACATGTCAGCGAAGCGAAAGCCGCCATTGCCATAGGCATCGATGGGTGCACGCCCAGGAAAGTGCGCATCCCGAATTTCAATGCCTTTGACCAATTAACTATGCTCCACTCTGCCCGGACACCGCCGGAGGTCCGTTGTCCGCGACATCCCTGCCCTTGAGGCCAAACAGCATCAGCAACGGGCCGGCAACGAAGATCGACGAGTAGGTTGCGACGATAATGCCGACACCGAGGACCAGCGCGAATGATTTCACGTCATCTCCACCATAGAGATAGAGAACGATCAACGCCAGAAACGTTGCAAGCGATGTCAGAATCGTGCGCGACAGGGTCTGGTTGATCGATGCATCGAGAAGAGCCGATAGCGACATGCTGTTGCCGTATCGTCGCAAATTTTCGCGCACGCGGTCGTAGATGACGACCGTATCGTTAAGCGAGTAGCCGACTATCGCGAGCAACGCGGCGATGCTCCAGAGATTGAACTCCATCTGGAAGACGATGAACATACCAAGCAGTAGCAGCACGTCGTGGATTGTTGCGAGAATGGCGCCAAGTGCGAAATGCCATTCGAAGCGCAACCACACATAGACGAAGATCACCGCCAATGAGAGCCCGACTGCGAGCATTCCGGCGTGTGACAGTTCAGTCGATACGGACGGGCCGATGACGTCAATGCGGCGGAAATCGAAGTCGTCCTGCAATTCACCGCGGATTTTGACACCGACAGTCTGCTCGGCATCCTCGCCCTCACCTTGGCTGCCCACGGTAATCAGCGCGCGATCATCGGATTTGAATGGTTCGATCTTGATGTCACCAATATTCAGATCTTCCAGTCGGCTATACACATCATCGAGATCGATCGCACCCTCGTGCGATTGAATCTCGACCATCGTGCCGCCCTTGAAATCGATACCGAAATTCATGCCGACAATGGCGAAAAGCACGATCGCCGCAATGCTCGACAGCGCCGAAAAGCCAAGCGTCAGAAAACGCAGCTTCATGAACGGGATTTTCGTATCATTTGGAACGAGCTTCAGGAGTGCGCCAGGAACTTCCTTGGGACGCGCCCATTGAACCCACACGGATACCAGCCAACGGGTCAGCGTGAAGGTCGTGAACAGCGTCGTGACGATGCCGATGGTAACGGTCAGCGCGAAACCGTGCACCGGCCCGGAGCCCAGCATGAAAAGCACGAGTGCCGCGATCAGCGTCGTGACATTGGCGTCGACGATCGTTGCAAGTGCCCGTGAAAATCCGGAATCGATAGCCTGGATCACGGAAAAGCCAGCGCGCCTGTCCTCGCGAATACGCTCATAGATCAGCACGTTGGAATCGACGGCCATGCCGATCGTAAGCACGATACCGGCAACACCCGCGAGCGTCAGCGGCGCGCCGAAGAGCGTCAGCACAGCCAATATCAGGATCACATTGACGACAAGGGCAATGTTGGCGATGACGCCGAGAAGGCCATACGTCAAAAGCATGAAAACGATGACGAGAACTGCGCCGATAAGAGCAGCGATCTTGCCAGAAGCTACAGCAGCCGCTCCGAGATCAGTGCCTATCGTTCTCTCTTCGAGCACGGTGACACTCGCTGGCAGCGCGCCGGCCCGCATCACAAGCGCAAGGTTACTTGCGCCCGAAAGGTCGAAATTGCCGGAAATCTGACCTGTATTCCCGGGTATTTCCTCACTGATGACCGGAGCTGAAAGCACCTGGTTGTCGAGAACGATAGCGAAGGATTTGCCGACATTCGCCTTGGTCGCCTTCGAGAACCGGTCAGCGCCGATGCTGTCCAGCCTGAAGGTGATCACGGGCTCTTGGGTGGTCGTATCGATCCCGGCTTGCGCATCGACGAAGTTCTTGTTCGAGACGAGCGGCTCTTTCTTGACCAGATAGGCAACGGGCGGATCGTCGAACGAATACACCACCTCATCGCCTTCCGGCGGCGTGCCGTCGATCGCCTGCTGAACCGGTACGGAATCGTCGACCATCTGGAAATGCAGTTCGCCGGTGAGGCTCAGGATGTCCTTGAGCAGTTGCGAATCGTAAAGTCCGGGGACTTCGACGAGCACACGGCCATTCCGCTGGCCTTCGACATTGGGATTGGTGTAGCCGAGCTCGCTGAGACGGCGGTTCAGGATTGCAATCGTTGCGTCGGTGTCCGGCAGATGTTCCCGGTCGACCTGCAAGCGCAGTCGCGAACCACCTTCGAGGTCGAGACCCAGCGCCAGCTGCTTCTTCGGCAGCCAGTCCGGCAAGGTCACCAATTGATCCTGTGTGAAGAGATTTGGCAGCGCCAGAATAACGCCTGCTAGAACAACAGCCCAGATGAGTACAGTCTTCCAGCGGCTAAAATAGAGCATGCAGTCGCAACCTTGGAACTAGAATCAGAGGGGCGGCTCGATCGCCGCCCCGTCACTATGCCTTATTTCTTGTTGTCGGCAACCGGCTCGCCCTTGACCCGGACGTCCGCCACCATGCCCCGCAGGACACGAGCCTTGACGCCTTCGCCGATTTCGACATCCAGCTCGCCGGTATCTTCATAGACCTTGGTTACCTTGGCGATGAAACCGCCACCGGTAATGATCGTGTCACCGCGTCGGATATTCTTCAGCTGCTCCTCGCGCTTTTTGGCAGCAGTACGCTGTGGGCGAATGATCAAAAAGTACATGATCACGAAGATCAGAATGAACGGCAGGATGCTCATCAGCATTTCCGGTGCGCCGCCGACACCCGTTGCCTGTGCATATGCGGGAGTTACGAACATTGAGACAACCTCCAGAGAAACCAGATTTGAAAGAACTTGAGCCAGCGCAATACAATGTTTGGGGCGTCAAAAGCAACCGTACAAAACTGTGTGTCCTGCTTTTCGAATTATCTTCAACATGATAGTCGCATATACGCGGGAAAAACGAAGGCTGGATGAGTATGTCCGATGAATTGTTGACAGATAAACTTGACAGACTGATTGCGGTGCTGGAGCGCATGGCACCGCCAAAAGCTCGACCGGTCGACCTCGATGTGGCGGATTGCTTCGTTTGGAATCCGGACAAGCTCACCTTTGACCCGGTCAGCAAGGTCAACCGGGTGGACATTTCCTTGATCCGCGGCGTCGACAATGTCCGCGATATCCTATTCGACAATACGAAACGCTTTGCCGATGGTTTGCAGGCGAACAATGTGCTGCTGTGGGGCGCGCGCGGCATGGGCAAGTCATCGCTGGTCAAGGCGGTGCATGCCTCTGTCAACGCTGCTGCACCGACCGGCGGCCACCCGCTCAAACTTGTGGAAATCCACCGCGAAGATATCGACAGCCTCCCTGCGCTGATGGCGGCCATCAAGGACACGGATTACCGGTTCATCCTGTTTTGCGACGACCTGTCCTTCGATCACGACGACACATCGTACAAATCATTGAAGGCAGCACTGGAAGGCGGTGTCGAAGGCCGGCCGGACAATGTCATCTTCTACGCCACATCGAACCGGCGTCATCTTCTGCCGCGCGATATGATCGAGAACGAACGTTCCACGGCTATCAACCCCTCCGAAGCGGTTGAAGAAAAAGTCTCGCTTTCGGACCGCTTCGGACTTTGGCTTGGGTTCCACAAATGCAGCCAGGACGACTATCTGTCGATGATCGATGGCTATGCGGCGCATTTCCACCTGCCGATAAAGCAGCCGGAATTGCATGCGCAGGCGCTTGAGTGGTCCACGACACGCGGGGCACGGTCCGGTCGTGTCGCCTGGCAATTCATCCAGGATCTTGCCGGACGTCTCGGCAAGAAACTGTAAGGCGCCCGCCAGGTATTCAGCCCGCCGCCTCATCCAAGGCTTCTTCAGCCCATTGGTTGAGGCTCTTGCCGGCACGTTCTGCAGCGAGCGCTGCCCGGCGATGAATTTCAGGCTTTACTCGAAACATCATTTTTCCCGAGTATGGCTTTGCGGCTGCTTGCCGATTTTAGTGCATGTCTCGATATAGTCATCGACAGCTTCGTGAAATGCCACTTTCAAGTCCACTACCGTATCGGCGTGAAAACCGACACCGTCGCTGATATCGGCAATCTTCCCGAAGAAAATTTCATCCTCATCATCGTATTCGATGCGCGCGGTATAATCTTTGTAGTGCATGACATTCATGGTTTTATTCCAATTCTCTCCAGAAAGGCTCGAGCCGCACGCACCTGGTAGCGCTTTGCTTCCTTGGAGGGATGAGACCCATGAAAGCTTTCCACCTCTCCGTCTATTTCAAACTTCACACGCGAGCCATTGCCCTCGATCGTCCGCGCGCCAACGCCAAGCAGTAAATTTTCAATGTCTGACCATGCAATGAAACCCGAAACCGGATCAGGGTTCGCCGATGCTTGCTATTCATGGAATTGGCCTTTTCAAAATATAATATTTGCAAGCAAAGAATGCTAGCATAACTGTCAGTTAAAAATGGAAAGCCCGCACCTTTCGGCGCGGGCTCCAATCAATCTGCTGATCGATCAGGATTCGAGATATTTCGTAGGGTCAACCGGCGTCGAGTTCTTGCGAACCTCGAAATGAAGCATCGGCGTCGTTGCGTTGCCGGTCATGCCAGACACTCCAAGCTGGTCGCCGCGCTTGACCTTCTGGCCGCGCTGGACATCGAGCTTGCTGGCATTGCCATATACGGTCACAAGGCCATTGTCATGGCGCACCAGGACGGTATTGCCGAATTCCTTGAGGCCATCGCCAGAGTAGATGACCACGCCGTTTTCAGCAGCCTTGATCGGGGTACCCTCAGGCACGGAGATGTTGATCCCGTCGCTGCCCTTGCCGTAGTTGGCGACGACCCGGCCGCGAACCGGCCAGCGCATACCCGAGACGCCGGTAGCCGACGGTGCTGCGGCAACATCCTTGTCCTTATCCGCGTTCTCGATCACCTTCTCGCTGGCCTGTGGCGGCGTGTAAGGCTTTGCCGAAGTGTCGGCCTGCGGAGCCGCAGCGGCCTGCGTCGCGGCACTTGCGACCGCCTTCGGCTGTTCTGCAGGCGGCGTCGAAGCTGTCTTGACCTGATCGACCGTTCCACCCTTCGGCTTCATGGTGTTGGCGACATTCTGCGCAAGCGCCGAATTGGACGGCGGAATGATGAGCGCCTGACCAACACGGACGGTGCCATCCTTCATGTTGTTCGCCTGCTTGATCGCCTCGACATTGCTGCCGGTCTTGCGCGAAATCGCATGCAGCGTGTCACCGCTCTGGACTGTGTATGAGCCCTGGCCGGTTGGCTTTGCAACTGTGGTCGCGGCAGCTACCTGCTTGTTCACCGGTGGCGTCTGTATGACGGCGACGTTGTTCGAATGCACCGGAGCCGCCTTTACAGGCATCTTTGCTTCACGGCCATCCGGAGTTTTCAACGTACCCGAAGTCGATCCCAACGGTGCGGCCTGCATTGGCTGCGCTGAAGCGACCTGCTGCTGACGCGGTGGCGCCGCGCTGGCAACGGGTGCGAGAGCCGGGCGCGTCGGCTGCGACGAGACTGGCGGCAGCGCCGAAGTGGTTGCAGCGCCGACGGGCGGCAGGCTGCTGCGCTGGACACCTCCGCCGCTGCTTACAGAAGCTGTCTGCGTTGAATCGACGGGAGGTGTATAAGGTTGTGGCGTGTTTTTGGACGCTTGCATGACTGATCGTTGATTGTCGCTATAGCCGGAACTGAAATCGGCACTGGTGAAACGCTGCACGCCCGAGCTGCAGCCAGCCGCGATACCGGCTATCGAGAGAATGGCGGCATTCAGAGCCAGCCGCCGTGACGCTTTGTCAGGAGCAAGTTTTGTCCAAATGGAGACATTCTGCCGGAGAGAATTTGTGGACAAGGTCAAGAGGTTTGGCGAGGCCGATGTCTTTCCATCGGACGACGCCAAAGCTCGATGGATTTGGTCCAAATTCACCCGGCCCTTCGGGTTTCCGGCTGACAGCCACCCACTTTGTCTGGCGGCGTCGTCCGATGGAAACACATCGGCCTCGCCACCATCCGCGTGGATCGTCTTGCCATCCGAGAAACAGAATTGGCTCCATTTAGACAAAATTTGCTCCAGTGTACTCAAACGCATCGCATATCCCGCCCGTACTCAATACAAGAATATTGGACTCATTAGATCGCGTTAATGTTACTCGACCGTTAAAGAGCGAATAAAATTTGTAAAAAATTCACCAAACTCGTAAAGGGTCAGGAACTGGGTCAGAGCGCCGAGGCGACACCTTCCATCAGGGGCAAAAGGCGCACCGACATCAAATCATGGCGCTCAAAACGGCTGCCGATTTTCGACAGACGCGCCATCACTTGTCTGCCATCGAGCGGGCCGATCGGTGCGATCATGACGCCGTTTGACGACAGGAGATCTACGAACTGGCGCGGCATGCTTTCGAAAGCCCCCCAGACGATGATGCGGTCGAACGGACCATCATGTACGAGGCCATGCCTGCCATCCGCATGCTTGACGAAGGTATTCTCGATTTTCAGAGCCTGGAGCCGCTGATGCGCCAGTTCAACCAGCGTGCGATAGCGCTCCAGCGATAAAACACGGCCGGCGAGCCGCGCCATAACGGCCGCCGTAAAGCCAGAACCGGTGCCGATTTCCAGCACACGGTGCGTCGGCTCAAGATCGAGGGAATTGATCAACTGCGCCTGCAGATCGAGCGCTTCGATGAACTCACCGCATTCGATCGGCAGCGTTCCCGCACCGTAGGCAAGGTTACCAAGATTGCCGTTGACAAAGGCCGTACGCGGCGTCGCCTCAAAGGCGCTGATCAGACGTTGATCCGACAGGCCCAAGGCGCGCATACGCAGTACGAAAGCCGCCAATCCTTCGCGTTCAGACATCGCAACCTTCATGCAATGGCACTCGCAAGGGTTGCGAGCGTGTCATGCGCTGTCAGGTCGAGTTGCAGCGGCGTGACTGAAATGAAGTTCTTGGCGAGTGCGGCCACATCGCTGTTTTCAGCCGGCACATCCTTGCCGCGGCCATAGCGCAGCCAGTAATAGGGCAAGCCGCGTCCGTCATGGCGCTCTTCTATGGTGAGGCCATGCGAAAGCTTGCCTTGCGCCGTAACCCGCGTTCCGGCGATCTCCGCAGCGCTGCAGCTCGGGAAGTTGATATTGATGAGAACGGTCTTTGGCAGTTCGACACCAAGTACCTTTTTCAGGATCGCGGGCGCCCTCTCCTCCACGACCTCCCATGGCAGCACACGCGCCCCGCCATCCAGATTGTATTCCTGCGACAAGGAAATGGACTTGATGCCGAGCAATGTGCCCTCGATGGCGCCGGCAACAGTCCCTGAATAGGTGACGTCATCCGCCATGTTCGAGCCGGAATTGACACCGGAAAGGATCAGATCAGGTGCGTCCGGCATCAGATGCTTGACGCCCATGATAACGCAATCGGTCGGCGTGCCGCGCACGGCAAAATGCCGCTCATCGATCTTGCGCAGGCGCAACGGGTTGGAAAGCGTCAGCGAATGCGCAAGGCCGCTCTGGTCCGTTTCCGGCGCGACCACCCAGATATCGTCCGAAAGCTGGCGGGCAATGCGTTCAAGCACGCTCAGACCTTCCGCATGAATACCATCATCGTTGGTCAGAAGAATGCGCATTTGCCCCGGTCCCTCTTATGCTGCTTTTTCGATCCGTTTCAGTCCACCCATATAGGGCACAAGGGCTTCAGGAATTGTTACGCTGCCGTCCTCATTCTGATAATTTTCGACAACGGCAATCAGCGCGCGCCCCACGGCAGTACCCGAACCATTCAGCGTATGAACGAAACGCGTCGACTTCTCGCCTTCCGGCCGGTAGCGGGCATTCATGCGGCGTGCCTGGAAATCACCGCATACCGAGCAGCTGGAGATCTCGCGATACTCCTTCTGCCCCGGCAACCAGACTTCGAGGTCATATGTTTTCTGCGCGCCAAAGCCCATATCGCCGGTACACAGCGTCATGGTGCGGAACGACAGGTCGAGCCGCTTCAAAACTTCCTCGGCACACGACGTCATCCGCTCATGTTCCTCGATGGAATGTTCGGCATCGGTGATCGATACCAGTTCCACCTTCATGAATTGGTGCTGGCGCAGCATACCGCGCGTGTCCCGCCCCGCAGAACCGGCTTCCGAACGGAAGCACGCCGTAAGCGCCGTCATGCGGATCGGCAGATCGCGAATATCGAGGATCTCTTCGCGCACAAGATTGGTAAGCGGCACCTCGGCGGTCGGGATCAGATAGCGGCCGTCCGTGGTCCGGAACAGATCTTCTGCGAACTTCGGCAGCTGACCCGTGCCGTAGAGCACTTCGTCATTGACCAGCAGAGGCGGACTGACTTCGGTATAGCCATGTTCGGTCGTGTGCAGATCGAGCATGAACTGGCCAAGCGCACGCTCCAGCCGCGCCAGCTGACTTTTCAGGACCGTGAAGCGGCTGCCCGAAAGCTTGGCTGCACGTTCAAAGTCCATGTAGCCGAGCTTTTCGCCGATCTCGAAATGCTCTTTCGGCTCGAACGAAAAATTCTTGAGGTGTCCGACGCGGCGCGTTTCAACATTGCTGGCTTCGTCCTTGCCGACCGGCACGTCAGCAAGCGGTATGTTCGGAAGCACCGACAATGCATCGTTCAGCGCTCGATCGAGCTGGCGCTCTTCTTCTTCCGCTGACGTCAGGAACAGCTTGATCTCCGCAACTTCGGCCTTCAGACGGTCGGCGGTTGCCTGATCCTTGGCACCCATCGCCTTGCCGATCTCTTTCGAGGCGGCGTTGCGGCGTTCCTGCGCTTCCTGCAATTTAGCTATGTGATGACGGCGCTTTTCGTCGAGCTCGATCAAACGGGACGATGCCGGCTCGTTGCCCCGTTTGGCCAGAGCTGCGTCAAGCGCTTGCGGATTCTCTCGGATCCATTTGATATCGAGCATGGGAATAAAGCCGTGTTGGAGTTATGTGCCGGGTTCTGTTGAATAATGAATTTGCATTTCTATGGTGCGTGGTTCGACAAGTTCACCATGAGGGAGAGAGATGATTGCAAGGCTAATCGCTAACGTTGCAGCTCTTGTCTCCCTGCCATCAACCACATGCCTCATGGTGAGCTTGTCGAACCACGCACAATGGCTACGCAAGCTCTTTTTCACTGGACACCGTCAGGACGAGGCTTCGCTGGACTCTGAATTTGCTTCAGCCTCATCTGCCGCACGCTTCTTCTCGACCAGACGCGCCATCCAGATCGAAACCTCGTAGAGAAGGATCGTCGGGAGTGCAAGACCGATCTGGCTGATCGGATCGGGCGGCGTGATAACGGCGGCCACGATAAACGCAATGATGATGGCGTATTTGCGCTTCGACCTCAGTCCCTCGGAGCCAACGAGGCCGACCCGTGCCAAAAGGGTCGTCACGACCGGAAGCTGGAACACCAGCCCGAATGCGAAAATCAGGGTCATGATGAGGCTGAGATATTCGGAAACCTTCGGCAAAAGCGAGATTTGGACTTCACCCGCTCCGCCAGTCTGCTGCATGGCCAGGAAGAACCACATGACCATTGGCGTGAAGAAGAAATAAACCAGCGCGCCGCCCATGAGAAAAAGGATCGGCGATGCAATCAGGAATGGCAAGAACGCCATTCTCTCGTTGCGATAAAGGCCGGGCGCTACGAACTTGTAGATTTGCGATGCGATGACCGGGAATGCGATGACGATACCGCCGAACATGGCGACCTTGACCTGGGTGAAAAAGAACTCCTGCGGGGCCGTATAGATGAGTTGCGCCTTGGCAGGATCGAGTCCCGCCCACAAGGTAGCCCACTGATACGGGATGACCAAAAGGTTGAACAACTGCTTGCCGAAATGGAAGCATACGAGAAACGCGATGAAGAACGCCAGAAGTGCCCAGATCAGGCGCCGGCGTAGCTCGATCAAGTGCTCCATCAAAGGAGCCGAGCTTTTATCGATTTCGTCGTCAGCGCTGCTCAACTCTTTTTCCCCGTGTCGACAGCCTTGGCCTTCGGCTTCGCTGTTCTTTTTGTTGGTGTTTTGATCGGTGCAGCCGTTGCGACTTCTACGGCCGGCGCTACGCTCTTCTTGGACACAGTCTTCGAAGCGTCTGCGACTTTCTTGGCTGGCGCTGTCGGCTTGGCTTTGGTTTCAGCGGCAGCCGCAACCGGCTTCTGTCTCGACCTTGCGGGCTTCTTTATCACTGTTTCAGCGGCAGGCGTCGCCGGAGCGGCCAAAGGTTCCATCACCTGCGGTTGCAACTGTGTTGCCCCCGGCGCGGCGGGATCTGGTATAGCGACATTGTCCTTCGCTGTTACCGCGGCATCTTTCAAGCTGGAGCGAATTTCCTCACCGATAGTCCGGACAGGATCGAAGACCTTGCGGATATCACTGCGCGGATCGAGGCTCTTGGCCTCATTGACGATATCGCGCACATCATCGAGCTCGGCCTCTTTCAAGGCCTCGTCAAACTGTTTGCGGAATTCGCCGGCAGTTGCCCGAAACTTTGCGGTCGCCTTGCCGAAGGCACGCAGCATCTTCGGTAAATCCTTGGGTCCGACCACCACGATCATGACGATCACGATCACCAGGATTTCCGACCAACCAACTTCAAACATTCATCATGCTCCAGCCACAACGCGGCAATGTAGCCGCGCGCAGGACAAGATTATCCTTGGTCTCAAGACTTTGTGGTCTTTTCCTTGACCGAATTCACCGGCTGGCTTGTCTGATTATCAATTGTTTTCGATTTGTCGGCAGTGTCAGCATCGTCATCGCTCATGCCGCTCTTGAAATTCTTGATACCCTTGGCAACGTCACCCATGAGTTCCGGGATCTTGCCACGACCGAAAAGAAGAAGCACGACCGCAAGCACGATAAGCCAGTGCCAGATTGAAAAACTACCCATTTGATCCTCACATTCACCCAACAGTTTGGGCTGATCTATGTCTTTTCCCCGTGCTTTTCAAACACAAGTCTCTTCTGCTCTTTCACATTCATGTAAACGCAGCGCAAGTCCGAAGTGAACTCTGCGCCACGAATTTTGATGTTCGCAAGCGATTATAACAGAAAGCTTGTCTCAATCATGTTCGACGCGGGGTGTCAAAAGACCGAGTTCCTCGAGGTCGATATCCGTCAGAGGATCTTCATCTTCGGTCAGTTCATCCGGATCATTGACCGGGATCGGGATGGCAAAATTCGTCGGCATGCGCGTCGAAAGCAGACCTGCACCGCGCAATTCGTCAATCCCCGGCAGGTCGCGTACTTCCTGCAGGCCGAAATGGTCGAGGAAAGAGGCCGTGGTGCCATAGGTGATGGGGCGGCCCGGGGTGCGCCGGCGCCCACGGAACTTGATCCAGCCGGTTTCCATCAGCACATCGAGTGTGCCCTTCGAAGTCTCGACACCACGAATATCTTCAAGCTCGGCGCGTGTCACTGGTTGATGATAGGCGATGATCGCAAGGACCTCGAGTGCTGCACGCGACAGCTTCTTTTGCTGCACGGCCTCACGGTTCATCAGGAAAGCGAGATCGGGAGCCGTGCGGAACGCCCATGCGCCGCCGGTCTGCCGCAGATTGATACCGCGCTTTGAATAGATCTCCTGCAGTTCGCCAAGCAGCGCAGCCACGTCGACACCGGACGGCAGGCGCTCACGCAGGGCCTTTTCCGTTACCGGCTCCGCCGATGCAAACAATATGGCCTCGGCCATACGCAGCGCATCGGAAAGCGAAACCGCAGAGTTCCAGTTGCCAGCCGGCAAGTCGACCTCGTCATCGTCGATGTTATGAATGCTGTCAGCCATTTGCCACATCCTTCAGCGGCTCGGTCTGCTTATCAAGCCTGTTGCGCAGATAGATCGGGTTGAACGCGCCGGTCTGGCGGATTTCCAGATGCCCTTCCCTGACCATTTCCAGGCTGGCGGCAAAAGAGCTGGCCATGGCGGTCGCCCGCTCCGCCGGCGAAAAGATAAATTCCAGCAGGTAATGATCGAGCGCCGTCCAGTCCTTCATCTCACCTACGAGCCGCATCAGGATCGTGCGCGCGTCCTTCAGCGACCAGACCGTACGCCGCGCGATCTGTACATGCGAAGTGGCCCGCTTTTGCCGCTGTGAAGCGTAGGCGGTCAAAAGCTCGTAGAGCGTCGCCGCATAGGCGTTGGTCCGATCGACAATCACAGCCTCGGGCATGCCGCGGGCAAAGACATCGCGGCCGAGCCGGTTGCGGTTGATGAGCTTCGTTGCCGCGTCGCGCATCGCTTCCAGCCGCTTCAGCCGGAACTGCAGCGTTGCCGCCAATTCCTCGCCGCTTTCCCCTTCGTCGCCGGGCGCCTTGGGGATGAGAAGCTTGGATTTAAGATAGGTAAGCCACGCCGCCATGACCAGATAGTCGGCGGCAAGCTCAAGCCTTAATGCCTGCGCCTGCCGGATGAAGATCAAATACTGCTCGACCAGCGCAAGCACGGAAATGCGGGCAAGATCGACCCGCTGGTTACGCGCGAGATGCAGCAAGAGATCAAGTGGACCTTCGAACCCCTTGATATCAATAACAAGCGATGGTTCGCTGGCAGCGCGATCGACCTGACTTTCCCACAGCGCCTCCATGGGTGCCGTGTCGTTGCCATTTATCTTTTGCTCGTTCGCCAAATTTCTCTCGCTTCTATGCCACCGCCTCGAAAGTGCGCTGGAACTCTTCCCGGAGTTCTTCCTCGTTGGACGTATCCGGTTCTTTTCGATATTCGATTGCGCGCTGCGCCCGCTCGAACGCCTTGCCCTCGAGCTCCGGCGTGCAAGCCGCAACGGCTTTCATTTGATCCATGATGCCGTGGCAATGAAGCACTATATCAAGCCCCGCCGCAAAGATTGCTTTGGTCCGGTCGAAATAATCCCCAGAAAGTGCATTCATGGAGACATCGTCGCTCATCAGCAGCCCGTCAAAGCCTATATAGTCCCGAATGATCTCCTCGACCACCTTACCGGAGGTCGTCGCCGGGTTCTTCGGGTCGACGGCCGAAAAGATCACATGCGCGCTCATCGCCATCGGCAGGTCAGCCAAAGCCCGGAACGGCGCGAAATCATGTTCGGCGAGTTCTTCGAGCGGCGTCGCAACCGTCGGCAATTCGTGATGTGTGTCGGCGAAGGCGCGGCCGTGCCCCGGTATGTGCTTGATCACTGGCAGCATGCCGCCTGCAAGCAGGCCGTCCGCAGCGGCTCGGCCCATGGCCGTTACGATCTCCGGATGCTTGCCATAGGCGCGCGTGCCGATAACGTCATTGGCGCCCTCGACGGGAACGTCGAGCACCGGCAGGCAATCGACATTGATGCCGAGCTTGAGGAGATCAAATGCATGCAGGCGCGACAGGAGCCATGCGGAACGCAATCCGAGTTCCTCATTTTCCCGGAAAAGCGCGCCGAGCTGCGATCCTGAAGGGTAATCCGGCACGAGCGGCGGCCGTAGTCGTTGGACGCGCCCGCCCTCCTGGTCAATCAGCACCAGTGCGTCATCGCGGTCCACCAGATCACGCAAATGCGCACACAGGTCTTCGATCTGTGCTGGCTCGCTGATATTGCGGGCAAAAAGAATAAAACCCCACGGCCTCTCGTCTCGAAAGAACGCGATTTCGTCTGGGGTCAGTTTCAAACCGGTCGTCCCGGCAATCCATGCTTTTGATTCGCTCATGGGACAAGTCTAGTGTGTCAACCGCCAATGAGGAAGCTGTCTGGCATTTTTACAACGGTGAAACGGTGAATTTAACCCCAAGCCCATTCATAATCTTGCGGACAGTCTCAAAACGAATTTTCGAACCGGGGGCAAGAGCCTTATAGAGGCTCTCGCGACCCAATCCGCTATCCTTCGCAATTTGCGTCATGCCTCGTGCCTTGGCCACATCGGCAAGCGCCATAATAAATATCTCAGGATCAGGATCTTCAGCCGAAACTGCAAGATATCCCGCAATCATTTCCTCATCGACCAAGTATTCCGAGACGTCGAAAGGTGCTGTTTTGATGGTTGTTTTCATTTGGTGGCACTCCGTATTGTTTTTGCCATCCGCTTGGCTTTGACGATATCGCGTCGTTGAGAGGATTTATCTCCGCCTGCCAACAGGAGAAAAACTACTTCTCCAATGCGTGTGTAGTACACGCGATACCCAGGACCGTAATCGATTTTCATTTCTGATATGCCCTCGCCAATTGGCGCAACCATACCAAAATTGCCACGCTCCATATTTCTCAAACGGTTAAGAATACGAAATGCGGCTTCTCTGTCACGAAGAGCATGAAGCCAACCGTCGAATTCATCTGTTCTTCGTACAGTATACATTGTGTATCCGAATAGATACGAAATATCAATGGGCGGCTTAAACCGCCGAAATATTCGGGAAGAATAGCGTTAACTTCGGTTTGCGCAAACAGAAAAGGCTCCGCCAATGGCGGAGCCCTTTCAATGAGATGCGCGAGGTTTTTACTGCGTAACGAAACAGCTGCCGCCTGCAGTCTTGTATTTGGCGCACAGAGCGTTCGCATCGCTCTTGGAGCCAGCCGGAATACGAACACGGAAGAATGTGCCCTTGCCGGCAATCTCGGCCTGCTTGATATCGACACCGCGGCCACCGATCACACCCGCATATTTCTGGGAGAGCGAAGCGTATGTCTTCTGCGCGCCCTCGACATTCGGTTGCGAGGCAATCTGGATCAGATAGCTACCCGCTGCCGGAGCGGCGGAGGCGACCTGCTGGCCCGCTGCATTCTTTGGCGGAACGCGATCGACAATATCGATCGGTTGATCTGCCGGACGCGATTCAACCACCGGAATATTCTTCGGCGTAACGGAAGCAACCGTTTCGGGAGTGATCTTTTTGGTCGCAACGGGCTTCGGAGGCAACTTGCCAGCAGCCGGCGCCGGTTTCGCCGCTGCAGTTGCAGCAGGTGCTTCGGGTGCCGGCGGTACAGTCTGCACAGGCGCAGCTGCCGGGGCGTCCTGCATCAATGCGCCAATTTCGTCGTCGCCAGTTGTTGCCGGCGCCGCGGTTGCATTTGTGTCGAGCGGAGCAGCGGGGCGATCAGCCGGGGCAGCGGCAGGGCCGGCACTCACCGGATCAGCCGGTTCTGGAATGGAGGCGACCATCGTGCCATCCGGTTTGACGACCATGGTCTGCACCTTGCGCGGTGCAATCGCACTGTTGCGTTCCGCTGGTGCGGCGTCGGCCGTATCGTCTGCGGTGGCAGGATCAACACGCGCCTCCACCTTGTCGCCCGCGCCAGGCGCATCGGTGGGGGGCGCATCGGCGGCGAGCATATCCGCAACAGACGCGCCTCCATCCTCATCGGCTGGAAGATCGATAGGATCCTCCCGCGTTGTTACGAGCTGATCCTGCTTCGGTGCTTCCGGAGCAGCCGTCGCACTCTTGTCGTAAACCGCTTTGTCCTGATTTGGCACAACGGCCGTGCTGGCGGTTTCCGGCTGAACTTTGATCGGCGTCTTGTCTGCCATGATGACCACAGGTTCGCCGTTCGAACCGCCTGTCCATTTATAGGCGACGGCACCGGCGACCGCGAGCAAAACAACAGCCGCTGCCACGCCGGGAACAAACAGGTTACTGCGACGACGCGCAGGTGTTTCCTTTTGCCCATAGGGCGTTGCGGCTATATCGACATTGTCCTGGCGAGGATCATAGCCAAAATCCAGATCCTCTTCCGGACCATAGGCCGGAGTGGCCCGGCTTTGTTTGGAGCTGGCAGCGGCCATGGCCGCAGCGCCGGCTGCCGCTGTCGCATAGCCTGCCGGGTTGTATTTGTTCTGATCTGCTTCGTTGCCGAAGACATCGGCGAAAATTTCCGCGTATTGGTCCTTCTCGGGCTCTTGCGGTCCAGGATCTTCCGCGGCGACATAGGCGCCGCGCGAATCGTCCGCTTCGATCGAGCCGAACACCTCGGCAAATTCATTATCCAGCTCGTTCAGTCCATTGTGCTGGGGAACATCGTCCTCATAGTTCACGGCCGGAAGATCGAGCGACTCGGTATAATCAACCCGGTTTTCTGTAACCGCTACCGTATCCACATCGGGGGCGGCGGTGATCGCCGACGCGGCGCGATCGAGCTCGTCGGCATAGTCGCTGAGCTCGTGGACCTCGGGCAATCGTGGTGCGCTGGCAACAGGGGTGGCAACAGGCACTTCGATTGGTTCATGAACCGGCGCCGGGGACTGCTCCACGCTCTGATAGAGCGGGAAAACCGGGGCTGCTTCTGCAACCGGCTCACTATCCTCGTCCTGATCAGACGTTACGTCGAAATCATCAAACGCTGCCATCAGTTCGTCGGTGTCGAAATCCTCGATCGCCGCATCCTGAACCTGCTCTTCTTCGGCAGCTGCGTAAGCTACAGGCTCCGGCTCGGGGACCTGGGTAACCGATTCCGGCGCATGGGATGGTTGCTGGTATGACGTCGACCGGCTGATCGACGGGGCAATTTCTGTTCGTCCGGGGACCTGCGTCTGCGATCCATAACCCCAGGAAGCATTTGCCGAACGTTGCACGACCGGCTGCGCCGATCCGGCAAGCAAGGTTTCGAGCTCATCCTCGAGACTGAGTGATGGCGCTGCGACAGCCGGACGCTCCTCGTAGTGGGGGACGGCCTGCTCTATCGGAGCACCAGCACCCTCGCCCGCTTCGCTGTCCACGTAAACCGGGTCCGGCTCGTAATCGGCGTAATCCGGCTCTTCGTAGGCGGCCACGGATTCGACAGGGGCTTCGTGAAATTCGTATGACGGTTCCGCGGCCAACTCGCGCTCGATGGATTCCTGAAAATCCTGAGCGGCAAGCTGATCGTCGGCATCATTGGCAGCGGACTGAGGCGCGGCTTGTTCATCGAAGCCCCCCATCAGCTCGCGTTCGAGATCCATAGCAAAATCATCGTTGGATTCGGTAGCCGGCCCTTCTGCTTCGACCGTTCCCATGATACGGGAAAGCTCCATCAGAGGGTCGTTATTACCTGATCGCGAATCATCCTGCCGGTGAGAACGCTGAAGATAGTTGTCCGCCATAGCGTTAATCCTGTACTCTCAACTGTGGGACGACCGAAATCGCCACCGCATTGGCCCTACCAGCGCAATGTGGGCAAAAGTTGACAGGATTGCTACGCTTTTCAGCGTTTACTAACGCATTTCGGTCGGGGCGTCCGCACCTATTATGGACAATCCGGACGTCAAGACCTTCGAAACAACCTGCACCAGCCCTAGCCTGGCTTGGGACAAGTTTGGATCGTTAACCTTAATAAAACGTAAGTCCGGGTTTTCGGTTCCCTTATTCCACTGCGTATGCAGCGAACTCGCGAGATCGTAAAGGTAGAAAGCAAGCCTGTGCGGCTCCTGATGCAAAGCCGCTGTTTCGATCAATCGCGGGTATTCGGCAAGCTTGCGAATAAGCGCGATTTCGCTTTCATCCGTCAGCAAATCGAAGTGCTGTGAACTCGCCGCCAACTGGATTTCGCCAATCCCCAATTGTTCCATTGCCTGGCGGAAAACCGAATGGCATCTGGCCGAAGCATACTGAACATAAAAAACAGGATTGTCCTTGGAATGTTCGGTGACTTTTGCGAAGTCGAAATCGAGTGGGGCGTCGTTCTTCCGGTACAGCATCATGAACCGCACCGGATCCCGGCCAACTTCTTCCACAACGTCGCGCAAGGTGACGAACTCGCCCGACCGTTTTGACATCCGCACGGGTTCGCCGTTCCGGTAGAGCTTGACGAGCTGGCAGATCAGAACCGTCAGCTTCGCCGTTCCGCCCGATACGGCACGCGCCAGGGACTCGAGCCGCTTGACGTAACCGCCATGGTCTGCGCCGAGCACATAGATCATTTCGTCGAAGTGCCGGTCGTACTTGTCCTTGAAATAAGCAACGTCGGCTGCGAAATAGGTGAACTGGCCGTCCGATTTCACCAGCGGCCGGTCGATATCATCGCCAACGTCAGTCGAGCGGAACAGCGTCTGCTCCCGATCTTCCCAGTCTTCCGGCAATTGGCCCTTGGGCGGCGGCAGCTTGCCCTTGTATACATGCCCTTTCAGCGTCAGGTCGTTAATAGCAGACCGGATCAGCTTGGCATTGCTGGCATGCAGCGTCCGCTCGGAAAAGAACACGTCATGATGAACGTTGAGCGAGGCGAGATCATCCCGGATCATGGCCATCATCGCGTCGATCGTCCGGTCCTTGACGATGGCAAGAGCTTCGTCCTCCGGCATTTCGAGTAGTTTCGTCCCATGATCGGCGGCGAGCGCCTGCCCGACCGGCACGAGATAGTCGCCAGGATAGAGCCCTGCAGGAATATCGCCGATCTGCTCTCCGAGCGCCTCGCGATACCGCAGCATCACAGAGCTTGCCAGCACATCGATCTGCGCGCCGGCATCATTGATGTAATATTCCTTGGCAACGTCATAACCTGCAAATTTGAGCAGGTTGGCCAGCGCATCGCCAACTACCGCCCCCCGGCAATGACCGACATGCATGGGGCCGGTCGGATTGGCCGATACATATTCGACATTGACCCGGTGGCCGTAGCCGAGCTTTGACCGGCCATAATCAAGCCCGGCACCCAGCATTACGGCAAGTTGCCGGTGCCAATACACATCCTTTAGCCGCAGATTGATGAAACCGGGGCCCGCAACATCGACGGAGCCGACGTCGGGATCATTCTTCAGTGCATCTGCGATTCTGACAGCAAGTTCGCGCGGGTTTTGGCCAACTGCCTTGGAGAGCACCATTGCAGCATTCGTCGCGATATCACCATGGCTGGGATCGCGCGGCGGCTCAACGCCGACGCGAGACAGATCCACTGCAGCGCCATTTGTGGTTTTCAAATCAAGTGCTTGCAGGGCGTTCTTAATCCGCGCGTCGAAATCGGCGAAGATGTTCATGACGTCATACTCATTCGGGGTTTGTATAAAATTACCGGCTATTTGCCGACGTTGCGATCGCCTTCAGAGACCATTTGAAAATTCAGCCCGGTGAGGCAGGTGGTGTGATTTTCGAGAACCGGAGCGCAGCGGACTTGTTGGTCCGTGAGCACCGGAAGCGTAGAAAATCGCATCAGATGGCCATCGGGGTGGATTTGCAGAGGTCTCTAGGCCAAATCGGGCGTGTCGTCAAACAACCGTCGGTGTTCGCGCACAGCATAGGTGTCGGTCATGCCCGCCAGAAAATCCGCTACCAGCCTAGCGCGTGAGGTCAAATCGCCCTTTGTCCGGCCATCGCGCCATCCTTCGGGCATGCATTGCTCATCAGCAAGATAGGCGTCGAACAGCTCTCTCACAATTCGGTCGGCGGATTTGCGCACCCGCACAACGCTCTCGTGGAAATAAAGGTTCTCGTAGAGAAACGCCTTGAGCATCTTCTCCTGATCACGCAGAGGTACGGAAAATCCTATTAGCGTTCGTCCTGCATCATGAATATCGCTGAGCGTCTGAGGCTTCAATGTGTTCAGATCGGCCTGCGCACTGCGAATAACGTCCTCGACCATAAGAGTAATTTGCCTCCGGACGATCTCGTGCGACGTGCGCACATCATCGAGACTTGGATACTTCTGCCGGACGGCGCGCAGGATATCCCCGATTATCGGCACGGATTCAAGCGCGTCGAGTGTGAGCAGACCTGAACGCAACCCATCATCGATGTCATGGGCGTTATAGGCGATATCATCGGCAATGGCCGCACATTGCGCTTCCAGCGAGGCAAAGCGTGCAAGTTCGAGATCATGCTGCGCGTTATATTCGAGGATTGCAGCAGGCACCGGGCGCTCCAGACCCTTGCCCTTGCTGCCGGTCAGCGGACCATTGTGCTTGACCAAACCCTCCAGTGTTTCCCAAGTCAGGTTCAGCCCATCGAATTCGGCATAGCGCCGTTCGAGATTTGTCACGATGCGCAGGGATTGCGCGTTGTGATCGAAACCGCCGAAATCATGCATTTTTTCGTTGAGCGCATCCTCACCCGTATGACCGAACGGTGTGTGGCCGAAATCGTGCACCAGGGCGATTGCTTCGGCCAAATCTTCGTCGAGCCGCATGGACCGTGCAAGCGCCCGGGCGATCTGCGCCACTTCGATCGTATGTGTCAGCCGCGTGCGGTAATGATCGCCCTCATGCGCGATGAAAACCTGCGTCTTGTGCTTCAGCCGCCGGAACGCCGTTGAGTGGATGATGCGGTCGCGATCACGTTGGAACACCGTGCGCGTCGGGCTTTCGCTTTCGGGCACCAGCCGTCCGCGGCTTTTCTCGGGATCACAGGCGTATGGCGCCCTCTCCCTGTAACCGAAACCGATACCCTGCATGGACATACTCGACTATTCTTTCGTTCGCGCTTAGCCCGGGTTGCATGACTATGTGCGTGGTTCGACAAGCTCACCATGAGGGAAGTAGGTGCAGAGTGCCAGTATCTGCAATGTTGGCGATTGTCATTGCAGTGAACCACATCCCTCATGGTGAGCTTGTCGAACCACGCACATCTTATCTGCCATCCACTCACGACGTTGACTTCACAGTCGCCAATTCTTAGCTATGGTGTATGATGAACGGCAAGGCGTGACATTACAATGTCAATGCTTTGTCGAGCGTGGCGGAGCAATCCGCGAAGGAACCATAAAGAATGACCGAAGTGCTAAGTGTTTCCGTCTCCGATGCCGCTGCCAAGCGCATCTCGGCGATTCTGCAGTCAGATCCGGAAAAGACCGCCTTGCGCATTTCCGTCGAGGGCGGCGGCTGCTCGGGCTTTTCCTACAAATACGATCTGGTTGACGCGCAGGATGCCGATGACATCGTCATCGAAAAACTCGGCGCCAAGGTATTGATCGATCAGATTTCCCTGCCCTATATCGGCGGTTCGGAGATTGATTTCGTCGACGATCTGATGGGCCAGTCATTCCAGATCCGCAATCCAAACGCGACCTCTTCCTGTGGTTGCGGGACAAGCTTCTCCGTCTGACCTCTTCTTGAATTTATCGCCGTTGCAACCAGAGCGCAAATCCATGAAAATCGTTACCTGGAATATAAACGGCGTCAAAGCCCGCATCGAGGTGCTGACGACATGGCTGCAGGAGTCCAATCCGGACATTGTCTGCCTGCAGGAAATCAAATCCGTCGATGAAGGTTTTCCGCGCTTCGAACTGGAAGCGCTGGGCTATCATGTCGAGACGAACGGACAGAAAGGCTTCAACGGCGTTGCCATTTTGTCGAAGCAATCCCCCGACGAGGTCAATCGCGGCCTCCCCGGCGACGATGCCGACGATCATGCGCGCTTCATAGAAGCCGTATTTTCCACCGAAAAGGGCCCGCTGCGCGTTGTTTCGCTCTATTTGCCCAACGGCAACCCCATCAATACCGAGAAATTTCCATACAAGATAGGCTGGATGGCGCGGCTGGAGCGTTGGGCCGAAGAGCGCTTGGCGCTTGAAGAGCCGCTTATCCTGGCTGGCGACTACAATGTCATCCCCGAGCCTATAGATGCGAAGGTGCCGGAAGCCTGGGTCAATGATGCCCTATTCCAGCCGGCGACCCGCCAATCATTCAGACGGCTCGAAAATCTCGGCTTCACCGATGCGGTTCGCAGCGTTACCGACAAAGGCGACGTCTATACATTCTGGGATTATCAGGCGGGTGCCTGGCAGAAGAACAACGGCATTCGCATAGATCACCTGATGCTATCGCCGGAAGCGGCGAACATGCTCGAATCCGCCAGTATCGAAAAGCATGTCCGCGCTTGGGAAAAGCCATCGGACCACGTGCCGGTCGCGATTTCAATCGCCTGATCTGCAACAAATTTATGGCGATTTGGCTTAGACCTTCGGTGAATTGACAGGTCTTGCCGGCAAGCATCTATTCCGGTTCAGAAATCGCCGGTCTTGATGATGTCCTCGGCCAGCACCATCGCGGTGCGACGGTCGGCCTCGTCGGATATGGAAAACGCCTGTTCCTGCACATCACGGATCCAGGCGCGATCCTGCTTGTTGGCATGCTCGAGAGCGGCGGTCATCATGGCAAGCCCACGCACGGTCTTGCCGGCCTGGAACAGCAGATTGCCGAGCATGGCCTGTGCACCCGCATGGCCCTTTTGCGCCGAAAGACGGAACCAGCGTGCAGCCTGGTTGGGGCTGGGTTGTCCGCCCTCGCCTTTCATCAGCATCTTGCCGAGCTCGAATTGCGCGTCGGAATCGCCGAAATTCGATGCTGCCTGCAGGTAAAGATCACGCGCCGCACTTGGGTTGGAGTTGATGGGCGAATTCGGGATGCCGCGTTTGACATAACCGGCCAGCGCGACCAGCGCATCGGCCACGTAGCTTTCGTTCTCCGTGCCCTGATCGGCGCCTTCATGGACGACCTGCTCGAACATCTTGTAGGCTTGGTAATCGTCTTCCTTGACGCCGTCGCCTTCAGCATACATGCGCGCAAGCTTCCAGTTGGCGCCCTGATGTCCCTTTTCAGCGGCAAACCGCAGTGCCTTGACCGCTTCGTCCTTATGGCCGTTTTTATATGCAGAGAAACCAAACTTGAAGAGTGCGAACGGGCTGGAGTCTTCCTTCACCTCATTTTGCGTATCGAACGCAAAACAAGGCATGGTCATGGCGCTCATCAAAAGACCAAACCCGACAATTGGACCAAAAAAACGATCAGCGATGAGCATGACTATAGTCTTCCTTTACCCTCACCGTAGGTGTCGCAGCGTTACCGCGCGCCATACGAACGGCTCGGGCCCAAATCCCGCCAGAGCGCGTCATTGCGCCAGCCAGCAAAGGGAAATCCAAATCTTGCATGCCATTCCAGCGAACATTTGACCGCTTTCCGGCGATAGTACGGCTAGAACAAGAGAAAACACTTGTGTCGAAAGCATATGAACGGCGTGATGACGCAACAAACGTGGAAGGGCCGTGTATCAACTTACGGCTTGAAGTTTTTGCCTGTGAAACAAGTATCGTGTCCATCACTTCCCCAAGCGGAACATCTGTACCGTTACTCGATGGTACCAACCACCCAAGGTTGCCGCCCTTTCGAGTTGCTCCGGGTTTGTGGCGCAAAATGGGCAAATTCTGTCTCCATCAGAGCCTGGACGATCATCGCGCCACAGTGTTGCTGAATCGTCACAAAATTTGATCGCTCCGAAGGGGCCGCACATGGAAAAGCCCGGCGCTTGGCCGGGCTTCTTCAATTTTCACCATTTGGTTTAGAACTTGACTTTACCTGAAAGCGATAACGCGCCAACGAAATCGTCGCCGAAATCATAGGTCACGTCGTTGCCGCAGCCGCCGGTCTTGGGGCAAGACGTCGGGCCATAGGAACCAGCTGTCAGCATGCCAACAGCTCCACCCAAACGCAGTTCGACATTCTTGCTGGGAGCGTAAGAGACACCGCCGGAAAGCAGGTAGGTATCCGTCTGTGTGGTCAAACCCGTCGAAGTGCCGCGGTCCCAGCTAAGCTGCGCCGATCCACTCCATTGCTCATTGAATTTGTGGCCGATACCGGCAGCGACCGTCCAGCCATCCTGGAACATGAGATCGAGTGTTGTCAGCAGAACTGGCGATGTCGGGCCGCAACTGACAATGCCCTTGGTCGACGTCGGGCAGAACGAGACGACGTTGAGAACGCTCCAGTCTACCCATTTGACCGAACCGAATGCCAGCCAGTCAGGTGCGATGCCGGTCTGCAGCTTGAATTCGAGCGACTGCGGCATGGTAGCAGTGCCGTAAACGTCCGTGATACGGTTCGCAAAGGGTGCCAGGCGCCCCGTAGACATTGGCGGCAGCCCGGTCAGGTCGACAGTACCATTGATCTGGCCAAGGTCGATCTCGGCGTTGTAGATCAAGCTGGCACGAAACGCGATTTCCGGAATTTCGTAAGCAGCACCAATGCGCCAGCCGACGCCGTCCGCCTCGAGGTCAAGCTTGCCTTGACCATCGAACAATGCAGCTGCCGGCCCGAAGGCTGCCGGCCCCACGACCAGACGGTTTTTGTAGCCTGAAATTGCCTGGTAGGAAACACCACCAATTGCACGGAGCTGACCCTTGCCAACATCAAACTTGTACGAACACGTCAGTCCGTAATCATTGCTCCTGATGTCGGTCTCGATGTTCTGGTTTGCGCCGACCCAATCCGCACCGGGATTGGTATGGACGCCCCATGGCTGGCTGTAGGAGGCCAGGCAATCGGCGTCGGGTGTGAGGCCAACCTTTGCGCCGAAGCGCGGAACCGTATAGTTCGGGGTCTCGTGTGTCGATGTGGAGCCGCCACCGATACCGTTTGCCCCCAGACCGTCCCTCGGGTCTGTATCAACGGCATTCTTGATCTTGCGATCCGGCATGACATAGATCACACCGGCTTCCGAAGCAAAACGGTCCTGATCGAAAAGCAGGTCCCAATTGTAGCCGTTGCGCTCCAGCCCCCCGGCCTGTGCAGCAGAAGCCACGCTTGTCAAAAGCAACGCCCCACCCAAAATCGTTGAAATAGCCTTAGACATTAAGTCCCTCCCGAAGCCTTAAAAACTTCCTGATCCCCACACAGTTCAGGAAAATTGTTACCAATACGTAATACCTAACAAATCGCGGCGTGCACGCAATCACCAGAAAATCACTGGTTTTGTGTATTGAACACTCCAACACCGGAAAAAGCCGCAAAATCGCAAGCACGCGGCCAAAATTTTGCGTATTTGCCGCTAATCCGAAATGATTAGCGACCAAATCGATGGATTTTCGACCGAAAAACCCTCTTGTTGCTCAAATGCAACGGCGGCCAAAAATGACGGAATTGGGGCTTTTGCCGGGCTGAATTGGGGAAGTTACGGTCTTTCAGAGGCGGGAAAACCCGTTGGACGCGCGCCGGATTCGCTCCGGCGCGCCAGGCACCTAGCCCGCTTCGCGAACCCTGCGGATCGCAATTTCGATTTTCTCTGCAGCTGCCCGTAGTTCAGCCAAGCGTTCGCGTTCCGCTTCCACGATTTCCGGTTTGGCATTGGCGACGAATTTCTCGTTGCCGAGCTTTTTGCTGATCTTGTCGCTCTCATCGGAAATCTTGCCGGATTCCTTGGTCAGACGCGCGATTTCCGCATTGACGTCGATCAGGCTGCCGAGCGGCAGTGAAGCCGTCGCCTCGCCGATAACGAATTGCGCCGAGCCCTTTGGCGCGTCGTCTGCAAGGGTAATCGTCTCGACGCGTGCGCGCCATTTGATCGAAGCATCGTGGCGCTGCAAGCGTTCCTTCGTCACTCCATTGGCGCCGATGATGACGAGCGGCGCAACCGCCGATGCCGGGACATTCATCTCGGCACGGACCGAGCGAATACCGGTAACCAGGTCGATCAGCCAGTTGATGTCAGCCGCCGCCTCGGCGTCGACGAAATCCGGATCCGGCCAGCCTGCATGGCACAGCAACGTCTCACGGCTTTTGCCCTCGCCCGCTGTAAGCGCCCAAAGCTCTTCCGTCATGAACGGCATGAACGGATGCAGCAGCTTGTAAATCTCGTCGAGCACATGGGCCGCGCAGGCCTGCGCCTCTGCCTTGGCTTCCGCATCCTCGCCGTTGAACACCGGCTTCAACAGCTCGATGTACCAGTCGCAGAACTGGTTCCAGACGAAGCGATACGCCGCACTTGCCGCCTCGTTGAAGCGGTAGCTGGCAATACCATCCGTGACATCGCGTACGGCATTGGTGAGTTCGGTCAGGATCCACCGATTGACGTTGAGCTTGGCATTTTCCGGACGGAACGAGGGATCGCGGGCAACACCGTTCATTTCGGCAAAACGTGTCGAATTCCACAGCTTGGTGCCGAAGTTGCGGTAACCGGCAATGCGGCTCGGATCGAGCTTAACATCGCGCCCCTGCGCCGCCATGATGGCAAGTGTGAAACGCAGCGCATCCGCGCCATATTCGTCGATCAGTTCCAGCGGGTCGATGACGTTGCCTTTCGACTTCGACATCTTCGCGCCGTTCTTGTCGCGAACCAGAGCATGCATATAGACCGTGTGGAACGGCTCCTCGCCCATGAAATGCAGGCCCATCATCATCATCCGGGCGACCCAGAAGAAGATGATGTCAAAGCCGCTGACGAGAACGCTTGTCGGATAATAGGTCGCAAGTTCGGGAGTTTTGTCCGGCCAGCCAAGTGTCGAGAAAGGCCAGAGCGCCGAAGAAAACCAGGTGTCGAGCACATCCTCGTCACGGGTCAGGATTTCACCTGGCCTGAGGTTTTCCAGAAGGTTCTGAACGTGAGCCTTCATCGGCCCTTCATGCGCCAGATAATGCTGGACGGCAGCGTCGAGTGCTTCTGCTTCCGTGCGTTCCACGAACACCTGTCCATCGGGTCCATACCAGGCCGGGATTTGATGACCCCACCAGAGCTGCCGCGAAATAGCCCAGGGCTGGATGTTTTCCATCCATTCGAAATAGGTTTTTTCCCAGTTTTTGGGCACGAAGTTGGTGCGGCCCTCGCGCACGCTGGCAATCGCCGGCTTGGCAAGTTCGCCCGCATTCACATACCACTGATCGGTAAGATAGGGCTCGATAGGCACATCGCCGCGATCGCCGTGCGGAACCGAATGCGTATGATCCTCGACTTTTTCGAGGTAGCCGCGCTCGTCCATCATGCTGACGATCAGCTTGCGCGCCACAAACCGATCCTTGCCATCAAGGGCATGAACCAGCTGGTCGAGAAGACTCGATTTCTCAAGGTCTTCGAAAAACTCATTGTTTTCCTTGAGGAAAATTGAGGCATCCGTGTGCAGGATATTGATCTGGCGCAAATCGTTGCGTTTGCCGACTTCGAAGTCGTTGAAATCATGCGCCGGCGTTATCTTGACCGCACCGGAACCCGCTTCCGGATCGGCATAATCGTCGGCAACGATCGGAATATGACGCCCGACCAGCGGCAGGACCACATTGTTACCGACCAACGCATGATAGCGCGCGTCATCGGGATTAACCGCAACACCTGTATCGCCTAGCATGGTTTCGGGACGCGTCGTTGCGACTACGATAAAGGTATGCGGGTTTTCCGGGTCGAACGCGACGTTCTCGAGCGGATAACGGAAATGCCATAGATGGCCTTTGATTTCGCGCGACTCGACTTCTATGTCGGAAATCGCAGTCAGAAGCTTCGGATCCCAATTGACCAGCCGCTTGTCTTTATAGATCAGGCCCTGCTTGTAGAGTGTGACGAAAACCTCAAGCACGGCTTTCGACAAGCCTTCATCCATGGTGAAGCGTTCACGCGACCAATCGCACGATGCGCCAAGGCGCCTGAGCTGGCCGGCAATGATGCCGCCGGATTCCGACTTCCATTCCCACACCCGTTCGACAAATTTTTCCCGGCCCATTTCCCGGCGGCCCGGCTGTTGCCGCTCCATCAACTGCCGCTCGACAACCATCTGTGTGGCAATGCCGGCATGGTCCATGCCCGGCTGCCAAAGCACGTTCTTGCCGCGCATGCGTTCGAAACGCACCATTATATCCTGGACCGTGTTGTTGAGCGCATGGCCCATATGCAGTGAACCAGTCACATTTGGCGGCGGTATGACGATGGAAAATGCCTCGGCGCCCGGCTTGGAACCGGCCCCGGCCTTGAAGGCGCCGGCCTCGTCCCAGCGTTTTGCGATTTCAGGCTCTACGGCCGCGGCATCATACGTCTTCTCAAGCATGCGAAAGTGTCCGTCATTTGCGGAAAGGGGATTGGTTACGGTGTAAACCCAATGGCCGGAGATAAGTCAATGCTGACGTGCTGAATGCGACCGCAACGGCTTGACGAATCACGATGGACGCTCGACCAATGAGCCGCGCAACAGTGGCGCATCTTTGGGGGATCTAAGTGAAAACATTCAATCTGGTTGTATCATGTCTCGTATCGCTCGTGCTTGCGGGATGTACCATGTCCGAAAACCGCTATGCTCAGCTACAGACGACCATGAAAAACCCTGTCCAGCAGAGGGCCGAAATTGCAAGCTGCTCGACAACGATGGGTGACATGTCACCGGAGCGCCGTCAGACCTTCGCTACACTGGCGGGCACGTCGGTTGCAAACATGCCCAAAACCTTTTGCAGACGGCTTGCACAGGGAGTGGCGAGCGGGAAAATGACCCGCGAAGACATCAATTCTGTCTACAAGGGGAATCTCACTCCCAATATGCTCAAAGTAATCCAGGGCCGCTGAGCGCAACTAGCCAGGCGAATGCGCGCGGGTTGGCTTACCGCCTGCCGCCGCGCGCCACGCGTTCGATCTCTTCGCGCACGAGGCGTTCAACCAGTGTCGGCAAATTGTTGTCGAGCCAGTCCTGCAGCAGAGGCCGCATGATTTCCTGCGCGATCTCGTCGAATGAGCGCCGCTGTTCGCTCCTGACCGCGAATGAGAGATCGTCAAACGCGGCGCTGACCTGACGTTCGGCGGTCTCGGACAGGATCGGCTCAAGAGCGCGCTGCAGATCGAGCGACACTCCGTCATCTGCGCTCTCGACTGACGGTTCGGTCGCCTTGGGCTCGTCCGGTTCCGCGAAATCGATTTCGCTCGCAACCTCGACAGGTTCAGCAATGAACTCCTGTTCTGGCGCCGGTTCCGGGGTTGCTTCTGGCGCCAGAAAACCCTCCGGAATATCTGCGGCTGGCGTGACGGTATCTTCGACTGGATTTGTCTGCGGTCCAGCGGGAGTTGTTGGCAATTTCCGACTCTCAGCCGCAGGTGCTGACCGCGCAGATTCCTGCTCGGCAATCTTCGATTGCGGCGGCGACGTTGGGCGTCCCAATGCGGTCTCATAGGACCGGGCTGCGGGTGGCGTGACGGCGATACCTTCGCGCGGCGAAAGCTCGGCTTCTTCGCTCAACTGCGCCGTAGGCTGAGGCTCTGGAACGGTAGCACGTGGCGGCTCATCGGAGTTGACCGGCTGAGGCGCGCCTTCGTCCGGCCGGCCCGTATCGCTCTCCTCGATGATACGGCGGATCGATGCGAGAATCTCCTCCATGGAGGGTTCCCGGGCGACGCTGGATGATTGTGCCATGATACTTTTGCCCACTACATCTTGTTTCATTGCGCTGCAACGAATCTGTATCCAGTGTAGAGGCTTGCATTGTGTTTGAGAATCCCCGCGAGGATTGTTTGGGGCTAACCCACAGACTTTTCTGAAAACAGGCCCCGAAAAGCAAATTTGCCGCCAGGTCTGACCTGACGGCAAAGATTATTCCTGGTCGAATGACGTGATGATCAGCGGCCGTCGGGCGTACGCAGGCCGATCCATTTGTCCTTCACAGCGTCGTAATGCTCTTCAGGACGGTATTCCGCGACCTGCAAGCCGATTTGGCCCGGGTTTAGGCGACCTACGGCGAGGAGGACAGCGTAGCTCGCCACGACACTGTCACGTTCGGCCTGCGCGAGGCTGACCTGTCCGGTCAACACATCAGCTTGGGCATTCAACACGTCGAGTGTCGTGCGTTGCCCCACCTTGCGTTCTTCGATGACGCCGTTCAAGGCGAGCTCCGCCGCCGCAACCACCGACCTTTGTGCAACGATCTGCGCTTTCGCCGATTCCATGGTCGAATAGCCGTTGGCGATCGCCTGACGGACTGCGTCGCGCTGTACATCGACTTCGATACGCCGCTGTCCCAACGTTTCCTTGGACTGGCGAACCAGCGCCGATGTCCTGCCGCCGCTATAGATCGGGATCGTCATCTGGATGCCGGCAGAGGCCTGTGTCGAATCCGTGGTGGTGGTGCTCAGGCCAGGCGAGAAAATCTCGTCGCGTGTAACCGATCCTACAAGACCGATCTGCGGCAGGAGCTGACCTTCCTGCGCCTTCACATTGTATCCGGCTGCATCGACCGCATATTGCGTAGCCAGGATCGCCGGATGATTATTGGCGGCGATGCTGAATGCCTGATCCATTGATCTCGGCAGCGATTTCGATGCCATAGACGCGGCCGTAAGACGGCCAGGCTCCGCTCCGACAATCTGGATATACACGGCTTCGGCGTTCTTTTCGTCGGATTTCGCCGCAGCTAGCGTGGCGATGGCAGAGGCCTTGGAAGCTTCGGCTTGTGCAACGTCCGTGCGCGTTCCCTCGCCCACGTCGAAACGTGCGCGCGCTGCGCGCAACTGTTCGTCGAGGAACTCGAGGTTTTTCTGCCGCAAGATGACAATCTGTCGGGTGAGGTAGACGTCCATGAAGGCTTGTGCGGCCTGAAACAGAGTGTTCTGTTCACTGTTGCGCAGGTTTTCGCGCGCTGCCAGCACCTGTGTTTTCGCCGAAGCAACGTTGTTCTTTGTGGTGAACCCGTCAAACAACAGCTGGTTGACGCTGATGCCGAACGTCCCGGTGTCGCTGCGCCCTGAACGCCGTCCGCTCAGCCCGGTGGCCTCATCCAGCTTGGTCCAGGTCGACTGCAGGGAGGCGTTTCCCGATATGGTCGGACGATATGCCGATTTTGCAACCGCAACACCTTCGTCGGTGACGCGTACGCCGGCCCTGTCCGCGTTGACGGTGGAGTTTCTCTCGTAGGCCTTGGCCATTGCCCCGAATATTGTCTCAGCCATCGAAGGCGTAGAGGTTAGTACCGTGGCTGACAACAGCGCTGCGGTTAAAAATCGCTTGCCCGCTATGAACACTATAAACCCCTTCATTCTCTCAATATTCCGACCGAACCATTCGGTTCGACAGTGCGCCTTAGATAGCTGTCAATTTCCGGGTTGGCCACAGCGGCATTCCTAAAATGCAAACAAAGTGGCCGACCGTTGCACTTTTGTCTCATATGCAACGGGTTTCAGAACTCGAACTCAGCTATTTTTTCGAAGCCGGGAAGCGCCTTGACCGCAGAATTGAATGCACGGCGCCCCGAAACGATTCCGTCATTTTTCACGTAAATCATTGATTTTCCAGAGTTTCCCGCCCCCTCAACAACCACGAGTCGTCCCCCGTTCTTCAACTGATCAAATAATGACGCAGGAACGTGATCAACGCTACCCTCAATTAGCACTACATCATAGGGCGCCTCGGACGCGCAGCCGCCTTCGAGCGGCGCATTCACCACGACGACGTTATCGAACCCGAGGCTCGCCAGATTCGAGACCGCCTGCCCCGCAAGTTCGGCGTCGCATTCGACCGCTACGACCGAACGCGCGACCCGCGACAGCACTGCCGAGGAGTAGCCGGTAGCGCATCCGATATCGAGCACGGCATCTTCCGGCTGAATATTGGCAAGCTGTGCCATCTTGGCGAAAGGCGAAGGCTGCATCAGATAACGGCCAGCCGAAACCAGGACGTCATCGTCGATATAAGCGAGAGGCATGCGGAAACTCGGCACGAACTTCTCGCGCGGCACGTCAAGAAAGGCCTGGAGCAAGGGTTTGTCGGTAACATCAGTCGTGCGCAACTGATTGTCGACCATCTTGATCCGCAGGTCTTCAAAATTCAGCGTCATGGTCTACAAGCTCTCTTCAAGGCACTCGCAACGCAAAGCGCTTGCAAGCGCGTGACATGCTCCTGACGATAGGTACAGACCTTACGGCCTTTATGGTTACCCATCCGTGACCAGAAGCGATAATTATCAGAGGATGTGGCAAAAATTTCCATCAGCGTCAATGAATGACTAACGCCGCACGCTGATCCGGCTTGCGATAATTTCCTGATGAGGCATCCGCGCACCACCCTGTGATAGTTGCTTTAACCGTAGGATTATTCCGGGATTGAATAGATCGGCCGCACCTGTCATTCTATACTTGCAGATGGGAGTCGTTCTGCGAACGGTAGGAATGCAAAGCAGATGATTGAGATCAAGGGATTCAATGACTTCCCTATAAGCCAGGATGAGCTGACCGGGCTGGCGGACAGAGCTGCACTGGAAGACCATCTCGACAGTCTTTGTGGTTCCTATGCCCAGAGTGACTTCGATGACCGTTTGCAATTTGCTATTCTTTGTATTGATCTCGACGGCTTCAAGAAATTCAACGATCAATACGGACGCGCCGAAGGCGATAGTCTTTTAAAACTTGTGGCAGATCGTCTGCAATCATGCCTGCGCAAGAATGATGTTGTCTATCGCATGGGCGGCGATGAATTTGCCATTGTGCTGTTGCAGGCGACATCCAATGAGGTCGCCAGCGTTGCCGACCGTATTATCGGATCGGTGTCGCAACCCTATGATCTCGGCGGTCCCGAGCCTGTGGCCATCAGTGTCACGATTGGAGCAGCCCTCGCACCGCGTGACGGCGATACGCCGGAAAGCCTGCTCTGGTGCGGTGATGCTGCGCTCTATATTGCCAAGAAAGCCGGCAAAGGCGTCTATCGCCGATATTCGGAGCGGCGTTCCAGCTAGTCTTGAACCAGATTCCCTCTGGCAGAACGATTTCCCTTTGTAGGTTCTCCGCTCAAGGGGCGTTGAAATTCGTGCTATGACGCGACCAAAATGGTGGTTTTCGAGCACCGGAGCGCAGCGTACTTTAAGGTATGTGAGCACCGGAGTGGAGAAAAACGCCATTTGCAGGCCGTCAGAGCGTGAATAGAACAGGCCCTAAAATTCGTATTCGAATTTTTCGAGGTCTCTCTTCCATATCTGCTCGACGAGCTTGCGTTCGACGGGCGTATAATAGTCCTGATAGGCACCGCGCTTGCTGGCATTCTTGCGCGTCAGTTCCGGCGGCTCGTCCAGGTCCAGCCGGGTCACGATATCGGCGAACGCCTCTTCCATTCGTTCGAAGCGATAAACCTTGTCCACCAGCAGCTTGCCGTCGAAATCGCACAGCATCGAGCTTTGATCGCGGGGGCGCCACAACGCGCGGCGGCGCTCCTGGCGCAGGAAATCCGCAAAACTCTGCTTCTGGGCGTCTTTGTGGCGATGATGGTTGCCCTGGCTGCGAACGAAAGCGTAGCGCGAGACAGCAAGGTCGTAAGGGTTACGCACGAGCCCGAATTTGAAGGCCCCTTCGAAGAAAGCGCGTGGCAGCTTCAGCTTTGCCCAGCGCACAGACGCATGCGGGCCGAACTGGATGTCGACATCTTCCGCGACAGGCAGGTGCGACAGAAGTCGTCGCCATTGGCCGGAGGCTTTCTTCACCGCATAGGGACGCAGCGCCCGCTTCAACGCTTGACCACCGGTCTTTGCAACATGGACGAATATAAAATTCTTCTCGACAGAAACGAACATTCACCACCTTCTCAAGGATCGCCGTCCAGCCGAGGTGCAATACAGGTGCAGTCGTCTGCCAGGAAGGCCTACTCTTTCAGACTGAATATAAATATCAGTATAAAGCGTCAACCAGCCGGCAATAGATAGATACAGAAGCAGTCTTGAACGCAGACCACCGGCAAGCGAGATATGAGGAAGGCCCCCTCTCACGCTGTGTAATCTGCGTAACGGCGCTCGTAAGCTTGTCCCCTACGTGTTGCATGGCACTACCCCCAGGAAAGATGCCTATAGACGAAAGTATGACACCTTCTGAACTCACGTCAAGAAAGCTCCAGAGCGCGATACGCGCTCGAGGCGATTCATTGGGTTTGGTACGCCTTCTCCAGATGATGCGACCCGTGAACAAGGCCAGCTATGTAAGCTTGAAGGGAAGTCGTGCCTCGCACCGGATGATCCGGCATCGCAGCTCCATCGAGCGTGGCGCCTGTCATTCGGGCGTAGGACCTGGCTGCGGCCTCGGAAAAACCAAGCTTTCGATAAGCACCCACCCATCCCTCGCGGGGCGTCACCACAACCTTCACCGGTTTTCCAAGGACGTTTGAGAAGGCACGGGCCACATCGCCAATCGAATAGCGTTGGGGGCCTTCGACATAGTGAATGCCTGTCTTTTCCGGCGGCTCCCTCAGGAAGCGGGCGGCCGCCTTGCCAAGGTCCGCAGGCGCGACCATCGGCAGCACAAATTCTTCCTGAAACATCGAAGGAAGCGTACCGCCGCTGGCGGGCTTCAACATCGCATCCCAGTTGCTCATGTAGTAGGCGGCGCGCTGAACCGTCACCGGGATCGGCAGCTTCGTCAGCGCCTGTTCGAAATCGTAAAGAACATTGAGATCGCCGCACCGTTCGCCGGGCTGCGCGCCGTAGGTGGATTCGACGACAATCTTTTCCAGTCCCGAGCCGTCAAGTGCAGCTACGATAGCTTGGACGGTCTCGTGCTCTTCCACGTCCGTATCTGTCGAGACGGCCGCAGGGGGATTGAGCAGAAATGCCCGCTTTCCACGCCGGAAAACAGCAGCGAGTCTTTCTCTATCGAGCGCGTCGACTATCGCCGCGTTTGCGCCCTTTCCTTGCCAATCCCTGGCTTTTTTTTCGCTGCGCGTAACCACCGTGACGCTTTCGCCGTCGGCGAGAAGTGCATTTGCAACCTCGGATCCAACGTGACCGGTCGCACCTAGAACAATGAACATTTTTGCGCCTCCCTTCAAACATCAAGCCAACGTTTGGGAGGCATTTTGGTTCGATTGGTCGACTCTCTTGGAAACTCCGCAGAACGGCGGCGAACTCTTTTGTTCTATCCGTTAAACCGGCTCGACGACGGGACGGTTGCGTTGACCGCACGCTTCAATAGGGGTGCTGTCACGTCCAGTTGAGTGGGTTGATCCCGCCACACCTGAGAAAATCAATTACTTATGGGAAAGGTTTTGGTGAATGGAGGCCTCGCCCGGAATCGAACCGGGGTGCAAGGATTTGCAGTCCTCTGCGTAACCACTCCGCCACGAGGCCTCAAAGTCAAAATAGCTAATGAAATTAACTACTTGTGGAAGTGACAAAATTCATTTCCGAACAGCGTCACTTGCGGCATTCCGAATAGCCGTTTTTGTTTTGTGCCGCAATACGTAAAATGAGACGCCGCGAAACAATCGTAGCTGTCTCGGCGTTGCTTGCCACAGAAGCGTTCAGCCTTTGTCCTTGTCCGATGCAAACCAGCCGCTTTTCCAGCGACGGCCGAGTTTCACTTCGATCTGACGGCGTTTACGTCGTACCAGCGCCGAATCCTGTGAAAGGACGACCAGACCGAGCGGGACCATCCAGAAACCGAGAACAGGCAGGAACCCGAGCGCACCTCCCGCAACCAGAGCGCCGCCAAGCGTGCGACGCATCGCCACCGATTGTGGAACGGGTATATGGCGGCCAAAAAGGCGCATGTGCCGGCGCCTCCGGTGGCCGTGATGCGCGGAATTCGCCTGGTTTTCGTTATCTTTCCGGTCTTCCGACAAAAAACTTCTCTTTCGATTAAATCGCACCAAAAGGCTGATGTAGGAACGCTTTCGCCCCATGTCATCATTCTGTTATGCACATAAGTCGAAAAAAAGCGAAATGGTCCTTTGCAAAAGCGAAACCCTTTTGCTATAGGCCACTTCGCTGATGAAATAAGCAGCTATTCCCCGGTAGCTCAGTGGTAGAGCAATCGGCTGTTAACCGATCGGTCGCTGGTTCGAATCCGGCCCGGGGAGCCAGTTTCAAAACCTAGTGCCTTGAAAAGCGCTAGGTTTTTTTACATTCCGGGCCTGCTATCCCAATGTTTTCCCCAATGCGCCTCTGCTTGTGGATTTGCGTTGGGCATTGTTTGGCTGGTACCCTGCTCCCCATTGCTCAGGGCACAGGGCGGCAATGCTGATGGCTGACACGAGGGCGAGATATGGCGGACAACGGCAAAAACCTTCAGAGTTATTTGAGGATGAAACATCGAAGGCGCTTGCGAAATTCCCTGAGGCGGATCAGTCGGGCGATGAAAAAAATGTTGCCCAAGCGGGGGCGGAATCGTCCTGATTAGTACCAATTGACTACCGGGACGTGCGGAACTCGGTCCGTTGGTTTTCCGTTCGGGTCGATGGATGATCGACCGTTCAACGCCGTGAGGATCATGACAAGCCAGCCCGGCAGGATGCGCGTGGTCACCTCCGCATTGCGCGCTGCCGAGTGTCTTTTGAACGACTGGCCGATCGAGCAGGGAAAGAAACTTTCCGTCGCGAGGGAGGCCCTCCTGTCCTGTCTTGAACGTAAGCTCTCCCCCGGAGCCGCACGCGTCGCCTTCATCGAAGCCGCAAAAGAAGCTGGCAACTACGTCGATGAACCGCAGCGGTTGCCACCAGCAGGCAAAGCGAAGAAGTCCCACAGGGCACGGCGGCGGCTTTCATAAAGAAAACGGGCAACTTTCACCGGCCACCGGCGTTGTATAATATTGCAATTTGGGAAGGAGTGACTGCCATGGGAGGATCATCACAACATTTTGTCCGGAGAATGCCGACTGCACCCGGGCATCTTATGGATGCGAGCAAGCAGCACATGCCCAAGACCAGACATGAACCGGAGAGGTTATCCGACGTTCTGAAACGCTCGAAGGGCGCTTACTCCATCAAGAAGCACACCGCCTTCCGCAAGGTAAAGGTCGTAAAAATTCCGGAGTTGTACCCCGATCGAAAGGACACGTCTCAGGGCCGATGACGGGGTGAACAGGCGAGCTCCTCAACAGGAGCCCGCGCCTGCCTCGCGAGCCTTGTCCTCGACCAAAGCATCGATCGCGCGCTGAACCTCCTGCAATCCCCATCCGGCAGCCAGCGCGTCTTGTGCGATGGCGTACATCTCTTTCGATGAAACCTTGTCGAGGAACTGGTCGCGCAGTGCCTCGCGCCATTCTGCTTCGCGCTGTTCATCGTCTTCGGCAGATCGCGGGGATGCAATACGCATGGCACTCACTCCTACGAAAAAAGCATGGTAGCGAATCACTTCTGAAAACGCAAAGCCTGTCAAGTCCGGAGTAGTCAGGATCTATCGCGCTTCCCGATCTTGACACCGGCAATCATTCAGCTAGAGCCCTTGCAATTCAAACGCGGGGGCACAATGAGCGTTTATGACATCTGGCCGGCGTTTGCATGTACGGTGCTCCTTTTGCTTTTGGCCCGTCTTCCTGTCTTTGGCAGGGCTGGTTTTGCGTCGACTGGCTTCAGGGTCAATTCAATCGATGGAGTTCGCGGATTTTTGGCCCTTGGCGTGGCGCTTCATCATTCGGCTATCTATTACCAGTTTCTCCGGACCGGCCTTTGGGCTGCGCCGCCTTCGCAGTTTTACACCCTTGTCGGGCAGGTCTGCGTATCTTTCTTCTTCATCATCACCGGCTATCTTTTCTGGAGAAAAATCATCCGGGCCAAGGGGTTGCTTGACTTTCCCAAACTGATGATGGGGCGTTTTTTCAGACTTGGGCCCGTATATTTTTTCGCGATCGGGTTTGCTGTCTGCATTGCGTTTTACCGCGCAGGCGGTCAGCTGAACATTGCGCCCGAAGCATACTTTCTTCAGGTGGCAAATAATCTGGCACTTGGTTTTTTTCCACTCGTCGACATGAATGGTGACACCGGCTCCTACACAATCGTTGCGGGTGTAACCTGGACGCTCCGGTACGAATGGTACTTTTACTTCGCCCTGCCCGTCCTCGCGCTCTTTGCCAGGAGCAACGGCACACATCTGCCCTTTGCGATCTTCCTCGCTGTTTTCTGTACTGTTTTCGCATTGATGGGCGCGGCTCCGGATTGGACCTTGTTTACCTTGTTCGGACTGGGCATGGTCTGTGCATCTCTTGAATTTGAAGACGTCCTGTTGAAACTTCCTCCGGCCGCCCTTTCCTCCATAGGCATCGCCATTCTCGTAACGATATTCTGGACCTGTTCCACCGCCTATCAGCCAGGGGTCGCCGTGCTCGCAGGTGTCGTGTTCTATTTGCTTGTAAGCGGTGCTACCCTCTTCGGTTTGCTGACTGCAAAACCGTCAGTCCGGCTGGGCGATATCAGTTACGGTATCTACCTCCTGCAGGGACCCGCTCTCTACCTTGTTTTTGCCATCGCTCCGGTGCGACGGTTCACCCAGATATCCGACGCGGGACACTGGGTTGTTGTGTTCGGGACTTTGGCACTATTGGTCGTTAGCGCACTCGCAGTGCATATCTTTATCGAACGGCCCGGCGTGCAGCTTGGCAAAGCCATAGATTTGCGGGTAAACGCCACAGGATAGAACCTCGCCCGCTCGAAACCGACCGCATTTTCACCAATGAACACGCTGGAACCTTTTTGTCGTGCATTTGTTGAACAAATCACAGCGACTGAGCACCAGTCGGGAGGACTCATGATGTCAATAAAATCACTTATGATCGCCGCCGTAGTCGGCCTGTCGGGCTTGTCCGCCTCAGGTTGCGTCGAAACGACCGGTCCCTACTATGGCGGGTACAGCGGATATGGCGCTTATTACGGTACAACGATTTATGATGACGGTTTCTATAACGGCCCTCGTTATTATAACAGGCCCCGCTACAATTACCGCCGTTATGATGGAAACCGGTATGACTACCGCCGTCGCAATGACTGGCGCGACAATTCAGGTAGCCGTGATGACTGGCGCCGCAGGCAACAAGCTCGTGCAGACCGTCCCGATACGCCGCGTCCTGCAAGGCCATCGCGAAATGACAGTCGACCACCAAGCCAGCCCGATATCTACATTCCTCCAGTCAGCAGGCCAGGCGGATATTTCGGCAATGAGCAACGCTAGTTGAGATGATAGCTGGGCGTCGCGAAAATCCACGGCGCCCGAACCGTCACACGTGCTTTGGCGGTTCCTGCACCTCGTCGGGGTTAGGCACCGGCATTTCGTCGGGCAAGCGGTCGGGAGGCGGTTCTTCCACCGGAATCTCGCCTGGCAGCGGATTGGGTTCGGGGGGCAGTTCTTCGGGCCGCGGCACGGGGCCCGGATCAACCGGCCGGTTCGTGTCTGGTCCTGGCTTCGGAATTGGTGCTGGATCGCCCATATTGTAACCTCCTTCCTTTCAAAGGTAATCCAACGCGTCCGCTAATGTTCCGCCGCTTCTTGCGCGCGCATGAGCTTTATGCTCGAATCGCCGTCATCCCGTAGCCAAAAATTGATAGACCGCCATGTCATTCAGACCACCGCAAAGCATAGCCGCCAGGTTCGACCGGGGCAGCCCGCCAAACGCGCTTGATATGGAAATCATGGCGGAAATGGCCGCCGCGCTTGGCCGTGCTGGAGAAAAGGTCGAACAGACGTTGGAAAAGCTTCACGCCGCACCGGAACCGGAGCGACTGCCCGAGCTTAAAGCCGCGGCGCGAGCAGTCCACGCATATTTCATCCAGCGTGAACTATGCGGCTTGCGCAATCACGACGACGCAATCCGCCACTACGGCATTCCACGTGCGGTGCTGGCGCGGCTCGGTGCTGCCTGACAGGCCTGAAGAGCTCTTCAGGCGATAAAGATTACTTTTCGGATTTCTCTTCTTCAAACATCACCGCCACATCCGAATTGGCCGACAGCCGAACCTTGTTGCCTTCCACTTCCGCCACCAGCGACGTTGAAATATAATGATGATGGCCCCTGTGCGAGCCCTCCCCGCTATCCTTTTTCGTCAGTTTGATGCGGGCCCCATCGACGTGATCCACTGTACCTACATGGACACCATCCGCTCCGATGACTTCCATATTTTCTTTGATGCCTGTTACAGCCATGACTTACCTCCAGAAGTTGCACGACAGGAACGCTCGAAATGAACTTTGGATGCATTGCTGCGTTGAAGGGTTACGCGGCAGTTGCGAAACCTCTACTTTGTTCGCAGAAATTCCATTTCGATCATACCGATAGGTCCTGACCCTAAATGACCCACGAAATTTTGACGCCCGGAGAGATGGGTGAAGCGGACAGGCGGTCGATCGCGGCCGGCCCTTGCGATGGATACGGGCTGATGCTGAATGCCGGGGCGGCTATTGCCCGCCACCTTCTCGCCAAACATGGCGGCACCTCCGGGTTTCATGTCCTGTGCGGACCCGGAAACAATGGCGGTGATGGCTATGTCGTTGCAAGGCTGCTCGCCGAGAGCGGTGCGACGGTAGATGTCTGGTCATCCGGCACACCGAAGCCGCAGACCGACGCCGCACGAGTGCTCCAGGAGTGTCCGCTCCAGCCGCGTCCCATCGGGGAGTTCCGGCCAAACTCCGGCAGTCTCGTTGTCGATGCGCTGTTCGGCGCAGGATTGAACAAAGAGGTAACAGGCGAAGCGGCCGCCGCAATCGGGCGTGCCAACGAAGCTTCGGTAAGGCGCGTTGCTGTCGATGTGCCTTCGGGGCTCGATGGCTTGACGGGCCAGCCGCTCGGTCCGGTCTTCAGGGCGACAAGCACAATAACGTTTTTTCGCAAGAAACCCGGCCACCTGCTGTATCCGGGGCGGCATCTGTGCGGCGAGTTGACCGTCGCAGATATCGGCATAAGCAACGACGTCCTGCACGATATCCAGCCACGCTGTTTTGAAAACACGCCCGACCTTTGGCGAGGCCAGATGCCTGCGCCGGAAGCCAATACCCACAAGTACAAGCGTGGTCACGTTGCGGTATTTTCCGGCGGTGCAACCGCAACAGGCGCCGCGCGGCTATCGGCGTTGGCGGCAGCAAGAAGTGGTGCGGGCGCTGTGACACTTCTGTCGCCGGCGGAAGCGCTAGGCGTCAATGCCGCCCATCTCACCTCGATCATGCTCAGCCGCTGCGACCACCCGGAAGATTTGCGATCTTTTATCGAAACACGGAGGGCCTCAAGTTTCGTCCTCGGACCTGGTTTCGGTATTGGTGAAAAAGCCCGCGACTTTGCCCTTGCCCTGCTGCGGAACCAGGATGCGAAACTGGTCTTCGATGCCGACGCGATCACATCGTTTCGGGATCATCCGGACATCCTTTTCAACGCCTCATGCAACGCACCGGAAATCCGTCTGGTGCTGACGCCGCACGACGGCGAGTTCAAGCGTCTCTTTCCCGATATTGACGAGAAAGACGTGCCTTCAAAGGTCGAACGGGCCCGCGCCGCCGCTGCCCGTGCCCATGCGATCATCATTTACAAGGGCGCCGACACTGTTATCGCATCGCCTGATGGACGCGCCGCAATCAATACCAATGGAACTCCGCTTTTGGCGACGGCCGGGTCGGGCGATGTTCTCGCGGGACTTGCCGCAGGTCTGATGGCGCAGGGTATGCCCGCATTCGAGGCCGCCTGTGCGGCGGTCTTCATTCACGGCGCTGCGGCACGCCGCCTGCGTTTTGGCATGATTGCCGAGGATCTTCCTGCAGCAGCAGCGTTTGTTCTTTCAGATTTGTTGGGGAGTTTGGTTCAGGAGTGATGGTTCCAGCAACGCAACCAGGACTGTTGAGATTGGCGCTCTGAAGTGGCGAAAATGGTGGTATTCGAGCACCGACGCGCAGAAAAACGCCATTTGCAATTCGCCAGAGCGCGAACCTTGGGATTGAGGAGATTGACTATGAGAATATTGTTTCGAACGATTGCCCCGATGTTAATGGCTGCATTGGCAGGATGCGCCGCAATTTCATATGCCAAGGATAATTATGCGGGGATTTCACCCCAGCAGTACAAAGCAGCCAATGGCGACAGATACACCATCTATGACAATATCGCGCAAAGCCGATTGATGATCGGGCCGGCAGGCAGCGCTTCTGCAACTGAAGGGTTCGTCAAAGGTCTTGGTCTCGGTTCCACACCTCCTGTCGTCTACCGCGATGCTGCCGAACAGTATTTGCGGTCTACCGAGCGCAACTGCACCGCGCAGGATGTCACCCTTATCCTCGACCCACGCTACGAGGTGCGCTATCGTTGTGACCGCACGCGCGGACCTGCCGATGTATTGCTCGGCCCTGCCCGGCCCGGATAGTTTGGATTTGTATTGATCCATTAACCCTGTCTTTACCTTGATCATTCACCTTGTTCTCAAGCGCGATTTGTACGGCGTACGCGCTTCCAATTTCCAAAGTTGTGTCGAGATTCATGTCAGGGCGAGGCGAAAACGGTGGTTTTCGAGCGCGGAGCGGCGTACATTTTGGTACGTGAGCACCGGAACACAGAAAAGCGCCGTTTGCAGGCCGCCATGGCGTGAATCTCGTCATCAATTCGTCGCAATGGCAGGCTAATGATTACACATAGCGAATAGCTTATTTCCATTTTTGACCACGGATGTACTGGCACTGGTGTCGAGGTAAGCTTAGGAAGGTCGGGTAGCTCCCGGCCTTTTGCTTTTTCAATCGCCACAGTTCGATGACGCCCGACTCGCCTGCGCATCGTCTTTCCGTCAATTGTATTCGAGCGTAACGACTACATTATCCGCGTAGGTTCCCGGCGAAGGAGTCGCCTGTTTCGGGACGCGCGCATAGATCGGAATTACCTTTTTTTTGCCCTCGCCTTGCTGGTCTTTCAAAAAACCTGTCGTTGCGTTGTCGCCCCAAGGCTGGCTTCGCTTGTCGTCCCTGTAAAGATTATAGCTGATCTTCTCATTGCCATTCGCCATGTTGCGGGTCTTGTTAACGTCGCCCTGACCACCCCATCCGAGTTTGACAGCATATTTCGTGCTTGCGTCGCAATGCACCGTCACGGCACCCTGCTGATCGCGAGGCTGGTCCAGTTCTTGCCAATTTCCGAAATCGATATGCTGACTGACATCCAATGTACAAAATGACTTGACGTGAACGCGGACCTGCAACGTTGTCGTTGCTGTCTTGCCGCCTGAGAAGCTGCAACCTGAAGGAAAGAACCATCCTCCGGATTCATCATAACGGAACGTGGCCTGAACAGTATCCGTATAGACCCCTTCCTCAAGGCCCGTTGTTTCGGGAATCCAACCGTATATTTTGAAATTTGAGGTGCTGGGCACCCATGTGAAAAGACTGATGAACCTGAATTCCAGCCTCATGTCATTGGCAACAGCAGTGCCGGCCCTATAAGGGTTCACATGGTTGGCAGCTCCATATAGTTGATATTTGATCTTTTTATTGTTGCGGTCCACCATATAGCGCCAATTTGTGTCCCCTCCGCCACTACCGGCGTCAAGTGACATGCACGCGCGAATGGGCTGTGAGAAAATACCCACAAAGTCGATCACCACGTAGCTTTGGCAGTTGGCATCTATCTGCATGGTTTCGTTAAAACTGCCGCCCAATCCTGGATCCAAATTACCAAAATCAAGCCCACCCGACCTGTTGAAAGCACAATTCGTATCTGCTGACGCGCTTCCCGATGCCAGAAACAGCACGAACAAACACATCAACGGCAGCAGAAAACGTTTCATTGGCACACCACATTTTTGATTGCGACCTGGGTTCCGGGCTGCGGGCTATAGGCGAAGGCCGCATGGCAGGTCTGACCATTGACGAATTCCACGGTGACATTGTTGTTGCGCGACAGCCCCTCGATAAAGGCCTCGCCATCATAACCAACGACGAATGTCGCATCCGACCCATCGATCCGGCCGAGGAGCCCGGCGTCAAGCGGCTTGCCGCCCGCATCGGTCAGCCCGACCAGCGCCGCGGCCGCGGCCTCCTTGACGTGGAAGTCGACGACGACACCGCCACTATTGGCTGGCACCACCACTGTGCGCGTATCGCGCACCACGGCATCGACGGGCAGGTTTTGCGGGTCGATATCGATCTGGTTCGGGTCCCAGGAATTGAGATCCGGCACGATCAGCCGCCCGCTGCTATTGGTGTATCCAACCACATTGTTGCGCGATCTCACCTCGACATTGGCCGCACCGACATCCACCACGGCAAAAGCATCATCAATGCGGTTTGTGGCGAAGACACCTCCGCCGGCAACGGCAATGGCACCGTCCAGCGAGCCACTGGCCCGAACGGCATCGCCATATTGCTGGACCCAACCATCGACACGCGCATATTTGCTGCGATAGTTGCCGCCAACCGATCGATTGGCTGTCTTGCCTTCGCTGGTTCGCACATTCCAGCCGTAGCTTCCTTCCTCGCGGGTTGCCGACTTTGAAACTTCGGCGAAACCGGCAATGTCTTTGCCGTTCTGATCGACACCGGTCGAACCATAAATATCATTGTCGAAGGACACGGAGAGACCGGCATAGACGCCGAAACTGTCGCTATCGTCGAGATCCTTGAAGGCCGAGGCGTAGAACGACGCGTTCTTCCACAGCGAAGTGCTATAGGAGGTGCTGGCGGTACGGATTTTGTCGCCGCCCTCCGTTTCAATCTGCGTGAACGACAAATTGATATTGGAGCGGCTGAATAGCGTCGGCAGGCTCAGGCTCACCTGATCCACCGCGCGCGGCATACGAGCCGAGAAAGTACGCGAACCTGGATAGTAGTAATTATATTGTTCGCGAATGCGTTCGTTATCGGCACTCACCGAAGCGATGTCGTCATAATTGCCATAGCTGCGCTGCATGCGGCCATAGAGCGAAAAATCATCATAGCGAAGTTCGAGCGAGCCATTGAGCAGCGTGCCGGTTTGCCCGTCGTGCTGGCTGCCGGCGGCGGCAAGCGATGTCGCGCCCCAGCGCCCGAGGGGAAAAGTGGCGCCTATGCCGCCATTGAGGAGATCGGCGCCGCCTTCCGCGTGTCCCTCCAGCGTCAGCCAGTTGGTCAGGCCATAGCGCATGGTCGCGGTGCCGAAGACATCGCTGGCATAGTCATTGGATTCGCTGCCGTAGTTACGGCGCGGAAAACCGACTTCCGCCGAGAAATCGATCAATCCCTTGGCCAGCTGTTCGCTCGCTGTGTAGAAGGGCAAGGTGGTCCGCGTCTCGCGGCCGAGCGTATCGCGGATGACGACCTGAGCCTCGCCGGAACCAGAGATGACCGGGAGGTTGGCGAGTTCGAACGGGCCCGCCGGAATGTCGGACGTATAGGTCTTTACATTTTGCGAGTAGACCTCAAGGGTCGAAGGCACGGCGGCCGAGCCCGAGACGACCGGCATGGGCAACGTCACCAGATCGGAGCGCAAGGCAAAGTTACGTTCCACCTGCATGCCGCCGAGATAGACCGAGCGCGTCCATGGCAGGCTGCGGGTAACGAAATCGCCGGCGTTGTAGGTGATCATTCGTTCCGGGTCGGAATAATTCCACGTCGTGTTGAGGCGCTTGAAGCCGTGCAGTTCGCCGTCGGAAAGACTGGCCGTAAACGATTGATTGACCGTGCCTAGCGGGCTGAAAAACCGGGCGTCGAAGCCGCCGGAAATGCCCTGAAACGGCTTGATATCCGCATCGGTCAGGTCGTTCGAGCTCGAATAGAGCGTATAATTCAGCACCGCGCCCGTACTCGATGTGGGCTTAGGGCGCTCGCGATCGCTGCGCTCGGCATCGAGATCGATCTTGCGTGGCACGCGCGCCGCATCTGTGGCGACAACGTAGATGCTCTGGGTTTCCGGCACGACATGATATTCGATGCCGGGCAGATCGTTGAGGTGGATTGACCCGTCCCGTCTGATCGCTGCCTTGAGCGGTTTGATGCCGACCTCTTCCAGCTCAGAGGGCTTCGCCGTCAGACTGCCATCCGGCAATTGTTCGAAGGTGCCGACAAAATCCGTGTTCACTTCATTGATAAAAACGGCGAGCTGCAGCCCTTGTGCGCCGCGGGCTTCGGTAGCTGCGGTGACAAGTGGATCGGTGGGCACCTCTTGCGCCTGCCCTGCCCCGACGAGACTGACAGAAAGGCACAGGGCTAACGAGCCGCGGCTAATTGCTGACATCGACATTGGCTTCTACCGGCCCTTTGTCAGTCTCAAGTTTCAGGATGGCGGGACCGGGGGTCAGGCCTTTGGCATTGCCGAGCTCGAACTGTGCCGAGCCGCCGGCAGTTACATACCCCGCAACGTCTTTCTTGATGGCAATGATCCTGCTGTTCTGCAGGAGCTGAACATCTTTCACGCGCAGCTTCGTCGCGCCGGTGTTGGTTCCCGACAAGAGATAGCCGCCATTGCCGCGCCGGATATTCCAGGTCACCTGCCCCGCCGGCGTCTCGGCAGCTCTGAAGAACACGGGTAGCGAGAACCGCACCGTGAAATTGACGTTGCCATTCTTCATCTGCGAGGGGTCCGGCAATTCGTCGACCAGAACGCGGTAGCTTTCCTCGATGGCGACCGGCTTCTTGCTCACGCGAACGACGCGTAAGGTGTATTGATTGTTTGCCCCAACCTGCGCCACCGGCGGGCTTGCGACCACGTCGGTTGTCGGATCGAGCCTTTCGATGCCCATGACCTGGCTCCAGCGGAACACCCGCACCTGAACCTTCACAGGCTTGTTGTCGCCATTCCTGAGCGTGATGACGCCGGCCGACTCCGGCAGCACCTTTTCCAGACGGGTGGGTGAAACCTGCAGGGAGGACGCCCCGGCAATACTGGTTTGCAACGCGCACAAGCCAAGAAGGCCCATGCCGTATAACAAGGATCGCATGGCGTCCTCCTGTGATGTGCGGGTTGGTTATTTTGCCGTCAGGGTTACAACAACAGTATCCGTGTAGGCACCCACAGGGGGTGTGGCTTGCACGGGTACACGGCCATAAACCGTGAAGGCCAAATTGGTACTGGTGGTTGCCGGCAATTCCTTTGTTACGGTATCGGTCCCGGAAGTAGCCCCCCACGGAGTGGCGTAAGTATTGTCCGTATAGAGGTTATAGTTGATCGTCTTTGTAGCGTCGCCAGTCTTGACCAGTTTGCGCTGGGCAACTGTTCCATTTTTGCCTCCATCAAGGCTGACCTCAACGGATTTTTTGGCGGTTGCCGTGCTAACATCAGTGCACGACACATTAAAAGTCGTCGACTGGTCAAGGTTTTCACTCAAAGTGGCCCAGGTACCGAAGTCCATAGTGCTATTGGCACTATTAGTAGTGTAAACACTGCAACCACTTTCAATCGTAAGCTTCACGTTGAGAGTTCCGGTTCTGGATGCAGCAAATGCAGAACCGGTGAGACCGAACGAGGCCGCAAGGACAGCGGCGCATGCGATGCGTATGGGGAAACGAGGTGTCATTAAAAAATTCCTTGATTAATTGATCACATGAAAATGACCCCTATTAATTGGGAGGGGCGTTTGGTTAACATGAGTTGAGGCATGTTTCAGGTCAAGCAGCATTCCGGTCAGAATACGAAGTAAATCCTATTTCTATGAAAATCATCTGGAGCGTGTTACCAAATAAACACATAACAACTTCTACGTGTCTCTGGATATTATACTTTAGTCTATTGTCCAAACCTTTCATGTAAGTCTCCAGTACCACGCTCATGGCCGGTGCCGGATCGACGCATGACGGAGATCAAAAATCGGGTGCAGTTTCACCAGATCGCGTGGCCTCATGCTCAATCACCAATTGCAAACGCAAGGTGCTTCATTCCAGTTCTTCGAAAACGCTGTCCAATAAAAATCAACTTGAACATTTGTGACATTCCCGTGAATAATGGCTCAAGGGGTGCGGGACAATTAAACAGATGCTGAATGAGTCGATACCCGGGGATGCGGTGACCCAGACGAGATTTCTGACACCGGACAATGTCAGTGCGGTGCTGAAAGGCTTGCCGCTCAAGGCACAGGCGGCGTTGCGCGCTGCGGCGCACCTGCCACGCGGCACCTTGACCATCACCACGCCCGACCGGGACGTCTTCAAGGTGGGTGGACGCCAGCGAGGCCCCGATGCCTCGGTTGTGCTGCACAACTGGAATTTGCCGCGCAGAGCCTTCGCCGGCGGCACCATCGGCGTTGCCGAATCCTATATGGACGGCGATTGGGATAGCCCCGATGTGACGACTTTTCTCGAGCTCTTCGTCGTCAATGAAGAGGTGGGTGAGGACCTAGCCGGCGGCTCCAACTGGTTTATCAACGCTGTACAGCGGCTGCGTCATTGGCTGAACGACAATACACGAGGCAGGTCGCGCAAGAACATCTCGGCACACTACGATCTCGGCAATGCCTTCTATAGAGAATGGCTCGACCCGACGATGACCTATTCCTCGGCGCTGTTCGATGAAGGCGTCAATGATCTCGAAGCGGCCCAGACCGCCAAATACCGGGCGCTCGCCAATAATATCGGCATCACTGCCGGGTCGCGGGTACTGGAGATCGGTTGCGGCTGGGGTGGCTTTGCCGAATATGCGGCGCGTGAGATCGGCGCGCATGTCACCGGGCTGACCATCAGTCGCGAGCAATTCGACTATGCGACGCAGCGCATCGAAAAGGCCGGGCTTTCCGGCATGGCCGAGATCAAATTTCAGGATTATCGCGACGAGACCGGCAAATATGACCATGTCGCCTCGATCGAGATGTTCGAAGCGGTTGGGGAAAAATATTGGCCGGTGTTCTTCGGCAAGGTCAAGGATTGCCTCAATCCGGGCGGCAGCGCCGGCATGCAGATCATCACCATCAATGACAAGAGCTTCGATCGCTATCGCAAACGGCCGGATTTCATCCAGCGCTATGTCTTCCCGGGCGGAATGCTGCCAACACCGGAGAGGCTGAAAAGCCTGGGCAAGGAGTTCGGCCTCGACCTCTACCGCGAAAACATCTTCCCGCAGGATTATGCCCGCACGCTGGCCGAATGGCGCGAGCGCTTCTGGGGCTCGTGGGACCAGCTGCGCAAACTCGGCTTCGATGGCCGCTTCAAAAAGCTCTGGGAATTCTATCTGTTTTATTGCGAGGCGGGGTTTCGCTCCGAATATATCGACGTGCGGCAGGTGTTTTACAAATCATGACCAACTCGCTCGATGAATCATTTGAGCGGATCTGGACAATCGCCGAGTCGCTGCACCTGCCCGAGCTCGTGCGCAGCACAACTCATGGCACACCTTCGTTGAAGGTGAAGACCTCGTTCATCGGGCGCATGAAAGATTGGGAGACATTTGCAATCCATTGCCCGCTAGAGGAGAAACCGCTGCTGATGGAGAGCGTTCCGAATATCTATTTCGAGACCGACCACTACAAAGGCTGGCCCTATATCCTCATGCACCTGGAGGCCGTTTCCGATGCGGAACTTGGCCACCGCATCAAACTTGCCTGGCATGCCAAGGCGCCTGCGAAAGTGAAAAAAACGCTCGCAGCGGGGTGAAGGTCGGGAAACCGGTTTGAGCATGGTTTTGAACGACCAAAGCCAATCCAAAACATTTTTTACGCAGAAAAGTCCCGAACTCATGCAAGAAGTGGCGATTCCTATGCAAGAAACTGCGATTCTGATGCAGAATTTTCAACGCTGGGATGAAATTTGGTTGTAGCGACGCGAAATTGCGCTAGCTGGCGGTCTCTATAAGCGCCGTTTCAACGCCCAGACCGGTGCGATCCGCCACTTCGCGCAAAGCAAAGGATGAGTTTATCTTGGTAACGTGCGGCATGGCCGACAACCAGAATTTATGTATCCGCTCGTAATCCTCAAGATCTTTTGCAGCAATACGCAAGAGATAGTCATATTCGCCCGACATCAGATAACACACCAATACATTGGGGCAGAGTTTTACTGCGGTCTCGAATTCACGCAGCTGTTTGTCCGCCTGTCCGGACAGCGAAATGTTGACGATAACGATAACCGGGTGTCCGAGCATCTTGTTGGAGAGACGTGCATGATAGCCACGGATGACGCCCGATTTCTCCAGTATATCCAGCCGCCGCGAGCACGCGGACTGCGATAGCCCGACCTTTTCGGCAAGCGTCGCATTCGACATGCGGCCATCTTTCTGCAAGCTGTCGAGAATAGCGATATCAATCCTGTCCAATGACATTGTTCGAACTTCCCCCTTATATCCAGACTTTTTGCGCAAGGATATTCGAAAAATCACGTGGCGTCGAGCCGTCTTGGCAAGGACATGCCACGCGATTCGTGCTGTTATATCTGTCTCAAAAGGGAACATCTCGGGTGTGCTGAGATTCTGGGTCAGGGCGAGCCGAAAATGGTGGTTTTTGGAGTCGCTTCAGCGACGAGCGCAGTGAACGTTCTCGTTCATGAGCACCGGATTGCAGAAAAGCGCCATTTGCAGGCCGCCATGGCGTGAATGTCAACACACCCTAAGCCAAACAGGAGACGTCATGCGCATAGGCTGCCCAAAGGAAATCAAAAACCATGAATATCGCGTCGGCCTCACTCCGGGCGCCGTACGCGAATACATTGCCCACGGCCATGAGGTCATCGTCCAGTCCGGAGCTGGTTTGGGGATAGGCGCCGACGATGGAGCCTACCAAGCGGCAGGCGCAAAAGTCGTCAAGACCGCCGAAGAAGTCTTCCAGCAGGCAGACATGATCGTCAAAGTGAAAGAGCCGCAGTCTTCCGAATGGGCGCAGCTTCGTGAAGGTCAGTTACTTTATACATATCTCCATCTCGCTCCGGATCCGGAACAGACCAAAGGTTTGCTGGCGTCCGGTGTCACTGCTATTGCCTATGAAACTGTCACCGATGACCGCGGCGGCTTGCCGTTGCTGGCGCCGATGTCCGAAGTTGCCGGGCGCCTGGCCATACAGGCTGGGGCAACGGCACTTCAGAAGGCCAATGGCGGCCGAGGTGTTCTGCTTGGTGGCGTCCCCGGCGTACTACCCGGCAAGGTCACCATTATCGGTGGCGGCGTCGTTGGCATCAATGCTGCGATGATGGCGACCGGCCTTGGCGCCGACGTCACTATTCTTGACCGCTCCATTCCGCGTCTGCGCCAGCTGGACGACCTTTTCCGCGGGCGTATTCATACGCGCTACTCGACCATCGAAGCCCTTGATGATGAAGTGTTTTCTGCTGACATCGTCGTCGGCGCGGTGCTGATTCCGGGTGCCGCTGCTCCAAAGCTTGTGACGCGCGAGATGCTTTCAGGCATGAAAAAGGGTGCGGTTATCGTTGACGTTGCGATCGATCAGGGTGGCTGCTTCGAGACATCGCATGCGACCACGCATTCCGACCCGACTTATGAAGTAGACGGCATCATCCACTACTGCGTCGCCAACATGCCGGGGGCCGTGCCGGTAACATCCGCTCACGCGTTGAACAATGCGACTTTGCAGTATGGTCTGCAGTTGGCTGATCGCGGCGTAAAGGCACTCGTTGACAATCCGCACCTGCGCAACGGCCTTAACGTCCACAAGGGACGCATCACCAATCAGGCTGTTGCCGAGGCACTCGGCCTCGAGATGGTCGAGGCAAAATCGGCAATAGCTGCCTGATATTGCTGCATAAATCAACGAAACCCGGTGCAAGCAGAACGTGCGCCGGGCCCGTCGAGATTCGCGCTATGACGAGACGAAAATGGTGGTTTTCGAGCACCGGAGCGCAGCGTACTTTAAGGTACGTGAGCACCGGAGTGCAGAAAAACGCCATTTGCAGGCCGTCAGAGCGGGAATGCTTTTCATGCAAGCTCAATGCGACACTGGAAGCAATTGTTCCTTGCCGACCGCATATGGACATAAGCGATATCGTCCCGTTTAAGCAATTCCTCAGCCCGGTTTGCGATGCCATCCGTCTTGATCACACCGCCCGTGCCGTAAACGATACGGTTTTGGCAGGAATAGCCACGAAGTATATAATCGCTATTCTCGCTAAACATTTCCGGTAGTTCTGCCGTTTCCTCGTGACGCTCACAGGCCTCCGCGTGCAGGAAGATCGGCCCTGTTTCAGCATAGGGTTGCGGTGCCGGGAACGGCCGGTGCGATAGCACCAGATATTTGTCGCCCGCCTTTACGTTCTGCAGACAATGCCGGCAAGGAACGCCATCCCCGTCGGAAGTAAAGATTTCGGGTGCCTGACCATTCGCATCCGCCCCGCCCGCTTGATAGTGGCGGGCAAGTGTTGTCGTCATGGCTATGAATCGGATCGGTTTCATCGGGTGCCTCCTTTGTCAAAGCAAGGAGACACCCAAATTTTGCACGAAACCACCCGATTCTTGCAGAACGCTATTTCGTGACGTCGATGTGAACAGTGATGTAACTGTAAACATCACTGCCAGGAGCCTTGCTCGAAATGACCACCTTGTCCGTGCCGACAAAACCAGATCTGGAAGTATAAAACGCGCCAACCGCCGCTACTTTATGTGTATTACACTTCTGTTGCGGATGGCCCTGTCTGAAAGATGGAGAAACAGACCCTCGCCAAAGATCAATCGTGCCATTTGCCGGCGCGGTTACAACTTTGAAGTCCGGAGTTCTGCCACCAGAACAATCAGGATTGACCATATAGTTGCTTAAAAGACCAGTTTTGTGGCCAGACTTCGCTGGGATCGTATAAATCGCCGATCCCGCCCTCGTAAACTTGAGGTCATCTGTTTGACAAGCAGAAGTCGACAAGCCTGTCACTATCAATGACAGGCCGCACACCATGTTCTTCAAATTCATTCTTAACCCCCAAAGAATCACTCAACAGCTCGTCTATAGAGGGGTATTCTGGAATCGCCTATAAGACAAAAGACAAATTTGACGACTGTTTATATTATTGCCCGAGGCTCTAATCCCAAGCTTCTATTTCCGCTTCTGCAAAACTGACAGGTTTAAAACCCATTCTTTGATACATTTGCAATGCGCGCGGACTATCGAGCGTATTTGTTTCGATGATCACCTTTTGCGGACTGCTCATCCATGCGGTCAGGATGGCTTCGTTCAGGAAGAACCTGGCGAGCCCCCTGCCCTGGAACTCCGGTACCAGACCGAAATAAAGGATTTCGGTGACCGCCTGCTCCTCATCGATGACGAGTTCAAAAAAGCCCGCTGGTGAACCATCGGCGTAAAGGACGTGTATATCGACATTGTTACGATGGATTATTGCCGCCAGCTCTTCATCATTGAGACGACGATGGACAGACCAATGATGCGGCTTGCCAACCTGTTCATAGAGAAAGCGATAGAAGGGTAATGAAATCTTCGTCGCGCGCATGAGCGCCAGCTTGAAGCTGACGGGTGTCGGTACGGATAGCGTCGGCCGCTCCGTCATTTCCAGATGTGTGACACGCGTCTTCAATATTCGTGGTCTGGTCATGATCTAAGCTTCGCCGGTAGCGACGGGAGTGTTTTTGTCTCCGCCCCACTCGGTCCAGGAACCATCATAGAGAATGTTGTCTTTATGACCGACCGATTCGAGTGCAAGCGTAACCACGGCGGCTGTTATCCCGGACCCACAACTCGTCACGACGGGACGTGACAAGTCGATGCCGGCATCATCGAAAACCTTGCGCAAACTATTGATATCCTTCAGATAACCATTGTCAGCCAGACTCGATGAAGGAACATTCCGCGCGCCGGGCATGTGGCCTGACCGCAGTCCAGCACGTGGCTCCGGATCGACACCCTTGAAGCGACCGGCCGACCGCGCGTCCGCGATCTGTCGGGATTGGCGTTGGACGATCTCACGCATATCGTCGAAACTCGCCACCTTGCTTGCTTCAAAGTTCGGGACAAAGGCCGAGGGGGCAATCCTGGTCACCTCGTCGGTGACAGGCCTGCCGGCGCTTTTCCAATTGTCGAATCCACCATCCAGGATTGAGACGTTCTCTGCGCCAAACGTGCGCAACATCCACCAGACGCGCGGCGAGGTCGTCATTCCAGGTCCATCATAAACCACGATCGTATCGTCGTTGGTGATACCCATGCTGCTGATTGTGGCTGCAAAGGCTTCCGGATTGAGCAGGGTATGCGGCAGCGATGAATCCGGATCCGAAATCTCTTCGTGATCGAAGAAAATCGCACCGGGAATGTGGGCTGCATCATATTCAGCTTTGGCATCCCGCTTTTGAGCTGGAAGATACCAGGACGCATCGAGAACGCTGAGACCGGGCTGGCCCAGTCTTTCCTGCAGCCAATCGGCTGAAACCACAAAAGGGCTTTTGTCTGCCACGTTCATACTCCCTCTGGCAATGGACCGAAGCGGATGCGGAACCGCCTGTTTTCCTTGCCTTTCTTTTCGATTTTTCCAATGTGGATCGCACCAACTTCACCGGTCGTCGCGACATGCGTGCCGCCGCACGGCTGCGAATCGACCGAAGCGTTTTCGCCAATGCAAACCAGCCTGATACGCCCCGTCCCTGTCGGCGGCCTTACGTTCTTGGACTTGATCAGGCCGGGATTTGCAGCGAGTTCGTCGTCCGTAATCCACCGGGTGAAGATCGGATGATTGGCGTTCACCAGTTCCATCATCTTCTGGGTAACGCTTTCCTTGGTCACACCTGCGTCCGGCAGATCAAAGTCGACACGGCTGTCATCCTCGCTGACTGCCGCGCCTGTAATCGGAAAAGGACAAACGACACTGAGCAGATGGCAGGCCGTATGCATCCGCATCAGCTTGTAGCGGCGGTCCCAATCGAGGCGCAGAGTGAGCTTTTCGCCGATTGCAGGAAGGGTCTGGTCGGACGCCGGTACGTGGATGATCTCTTCCTTGCTTTCACCCGTAACCGTTGCGGCGATGCCGATGGTTGAGCCATCAGAACGAACAAAAACACCGGTATCGCCGGGTTGGCCGCCCGAAGTGGCGTAAAATACGGTCTGGTCGGTCAGGATGCCGCCCCGCTCGTTTATTGCCAATACTGTCGCATCTATCTCTTTAAGATAAGAATCGTCGCGAAAAAGAATAGCCGTATCGTATGCCATCAGGATGCATTCTCGAAGGGAACGGATATATTGACCTTTGCTTCCATCCATGCCGGAACTGGCAAGTCCTTGGAGCGCAAGAACTCCGGATTGAACATTTTGGACTGATAGCGATTGCCGTAGTCGCACAGCACCGTCACGATAATCTTGTCCGGCCCCATATCCCGCGCCATGCGGATCGCGCCGGCAATATTGATCCCCGACGATCCCCCCAAACACAGCCCTTCTTCCTCGACGAGATCGAAAACAATCTCGAGCGCTTCAGCATCCGGGATCTGGTAGGAAAAATCTGGCGTAAATCCGACAAGATTTGCGGTGACACGGCCTTGTCCGATGCCTTCGGTTATCGAGTTCCCTTCCGATTTGAACTCGCCGGTCGTGTAGTAGGAGAACAATGCAGCGCCAAGTGGATCGGCAAGTCCGATCTTGATATTCGCGTCTCGTGCTTTCAGTCCCTGCGCTACCCCGGCGAGTGTACCGCCCGAGCCCACCGCGCATATGAAACCATCCACCTTGCCATTCGTATCACGCCATATTTCCTGTGCCGTCGTTTCCACATGCGCCTGACGATTGGCGACATTATCAAACTGATTGGCCCAGACGGCGCCATTCGGCTCGGTTTTTGCCATCTGCTCCGCGAGACGGCCGGAGACCTTTACATAATTATTCGGGTTCTTGTAGGGGACAGCCGGCACTTCTACCAACTCGGCACCGAGAAGGCGGAGGGCATCTTTCTTTTCCTGGCTCTGCGTTTCGGGAATAACGATGACGGTTCGATAACCAAGCGTCTTGGCCACCATGGTAAGCCCGATACCCGTGTTGCCCGCTGTCCCTTCGACGATCACACCACCTCGCCTCAGAAGCCCGCGTTCTTCGGCATCGCGGATTATATAGAGCGCTGCGCGATCCTTGACGGACTGGCCCGGATTCAAGAATTCTGCCTTGCCGTAAATCTCGCAGCCAGTGAGGTCAGAAGCCTTCTTGAGACGAATGAGCGGCGTGTTTCCGATGGTGTCGATCACTGAATCATACATAGGCCAAGTCCTTCATTCTGCGTGGCTTGAACCTATTTGTCCCGATCAAACCGTTCAAGCATAGAATTTTTCAAACCAGACGATATGCGGATATTTATTTCAAAGACACATATGAAAAGGCCGCCGACACGATGTGCCAGCGGCCTGATAATACGTCAACAGAAGCTGTCAAGCAGCCCTTGCGCCGAAGCCTTTTTTGTTGCGGCGGAATGGACGCTTCTGTGCGGGAGCACCCGCATCATTGCTCCATACCTTTTCACCACGCGGTTCACGCGGCTTGCCAGCAGACTGGCCGCGATGCGGCTTTTTGCCAGGCGCCCCGTTGCCGCCTTCGCGACGCGGCGGGCGCTGGTCGCTATTGGCAGCACGAGCAGGGAGGCTCGAAAGGTCGATCGGCGAGTCCGCCATTGGCAGACGCATACGCGTAACGCGCTCGACAGCCTTGAACTTGGAAGCCTCTTCCGCCGGATCATAGAGCGTGATCGCCTTACCGGACGCGCCGTTGCGGCCTGTACGGCCGATCCGGTGGACATAGCTCTCTGGCTCGTCCGGCAGATCGAAATTGATTACGTGGCTGATGCCAACGACATCGATGCCTCGCGCGGCGATATCGGTTGCGACCAGAATGCGCACGGAACCGTCCTTGAAGCCGTTCAACGCGCGCTGGCGTGCATTTTGCGACTTGTTGCCGTGAATGGCCGCAACGTTATAGCCGTCTTTCTCCAAAACGCGTGTGACCGCGTCAGCGCCATGCTTGGTCCGGGTAAAGACGATAACAGACGACAAGTCCGCATCCTTGAGCATGGCAGACAAAACCTGCTTCTTCTGCTTGGTCGGTATCATGTGAACGACCTGCTTGATCTCGGCAGCCGTTGTGCCCTGCGGCGCAACTTCCACACGAACGGGATTGCGCAACAGGCTTGCAGCCAATGTGGCAACTTCCTGTGGCATCGTTGCCGAAAACAAAGCTGTCTGGCGGTCGCGATGAGTGCCCTTGGCAATGCGCTTCACATCGTTGATGAAGCCCATGTCGAGCATGCGGTCAGCTTCGTCGAGCACGAGCCAGCGCGTCTCCGAGAGATCAACGCGGTTGTCACGTACGAGGTCGGTCAAACGTCCTGGCGTTGCAATCAAGACATCGACGCCAGCCTGCATCTTGTTGATCTGGGCAATGCGCGAGACACCGCCAAGAACGAGAGCGGTGGAGATGTGAGCGCCCTTGGCCAGGGTACGGAACGTCTCTTCGATCTGCACGGCAAGTTCGCGGGTTGGGGCGAGAACCAGCGCGCGGGCAGTCTTACCCTTGCGCTTGTCACCGATGGTTATGATTTTCTGCAGGATCGGCAGTGCGAAAGCCGCTGTCTTGCCGGACCCCGTCTGGGCGATACCAAGAATGTCCTGACCAGCGAGCTGTGCAGGGATGGCCTGTGCCTGGATGGGCTTTGGAGTGGCCATTCCGGCTGCCTCGACTGCTTTGAGCAGGACGGCATTCAGACCCATGGCGGCAAAGCCGTTTGTTTCAATAGTTTCCAATTCAATCTTCTTTCATTGGCCGGCGCGGAAAACCGCGGGCCACACAACGCATCACAGGGCGCAACCTGCGTGCAATAATTTTGGGATAAACGACGAGACGCGAGGAACCCTGTGCCAATGGCTTTGGGTTCATGCGACTTGCGCAGCCGTGCCCATCGCATCATGCGGATGGGTCTCAGACGCCACGAAGTCCTTAACTGGAAGACCGGGTTGCCCGGTCCAAGCGCCTGACCGGCATATGGGCCTTCTTATGCCAAAAAGCAAACGATTTTATTGTGCGGCGCAAAAACGAACAAGCTATTTGGCGAAACGCTTGGCCCCCGCCACGCATAGTATCACTGCAACAGTGACGGCGATCATCGGCCAGCTGACGGATTCGTGCAGCAGTGTCGCAGCGAGAACCAAACCAAAGAAGGGTTGTAGCAACTGCAGTTGACCGACAGCCGCAATTCCGCCTTGAGCCAACCCGCGATACCAGAAAATGAAACCTATCAGCATTGAAAAAAGCGAGACGTAGAAGAGGCCAATCCAGGCGGGCTGTTTGATGATGCTCAAATCCGACGGGAAGACATAGAGGGTCAGGGGTAGCGTGACTGGCAACGAAAGGACCAGCGCCCAGCAGATCACCTGCCAGCCCCCCAATTTGCGCGACAACTGGGCACCTTCCGCGTAGCCGAGACCGCAAACAACAATGGCCGCGAACATCAAAAGATCGCCGGTTAGCGAGGCCGCGAAATTCTGCGACAATGCAAATCCGGCAACAAGCAGGCTGCCCGCACAGGAAAACAGCCAGAACATGGGACGCATGCGCTCGCCGCCGCGCAATACACCAAATATGGCAGTTGCAAGCGGCAAAAGCCCGATGAACACAATGGAATGAGCCGACGTGATGTGGCGTAGCGCCAGCGCGGTCAGAAGTGGAAAGCCAACGACGACGCCCATAGCAGTTACAAACAACGGGCCGAGATCCGTCCTCATCGGGCGCTTTTCGCGGAAAGCCAGTAGCAGGGCAAGTGCCAGCGCAGCCGCAATCGTGGCACGCGCACCGGTCAGGAAGATGGGATCGAATCCGGCAACGGCTGCCCGAGTGGCAGGTAAGGACCCGCTGAAAATAAGTACGCCGATAAATCCGTTAATCCAGCCGCTTGTTATCTTGTCCATATTTTCTCTGCCATGCGATCACATCGTGAGCTGTATCCACCTTGCGCCGTAGATTTTCCAGATACGGTACAGTACAATACACGCAAACTGTCATGGGATGGCAAGCAGTACAGATGGACAAAACCGTTGAACTCAAGCTCGAAGGCGGTACGTTGGTCAATCGCGTGATGCGCGAGGTCCGTCAACGTATTGCTGGGCGGGCACTCACGCCGGGAGCAAAGCTCCCCTCGATACGCAGTTTTGCCGAGACGTTATCAGTATCGAAATCGACAATTGTCGAGGCATATGATCGGCTCGCCGCCGACGGTGTTATTTTGTCCCGGCGCGGCTCAGGCTTTTATGTCGCCGGTCATATGCCGCCTTTGTCACTGTCTGAAATCGGGCCGCGGCTGGACCATGCCATTGATCCGCTTTGGGTGTCGCGCACATCACTCGATGCAAATGACAGCATGGCGATGCCTGGCTGTGGTTGGCTACCATCCCCATGGATGCCTGAAGCAGGAATTCGCCGCGCCCTGCGCGCCATGGGAAGGGCGGATGGGTCCTCCCTCACCGACTATGCATCGCCGCTAGGGTTGAAACCATTGCGCCAATTACTTGCGCGCCGCATGGGTGGCCATAGCATTGAGGCGGTGCCCGACCAGATCATGTTGACGGAATCGGGCACGCAGGCAATCGATCTACTTTGCCGTTTCCTGATTGAGCCTGGGGATGCCGTCATTGTCGACGACCCGTGTTATTTCAACTTCCACGCCTTGCTCAAGGCCCATCGCGCTAAGGTGATCGGGGTACCTTATACGCCGAACGGTCCCGACCTCGACCGTTTTGCGGACGCGCTTTCGGAACACCGACCCCGCCTCTACATTACCAATTCCGCCCTGCATAACCCCACTGGCGCAGTGCTTTCGCCCGTCGTCGCCCACCGGCTGCTCAAGCTTGCAGAACAGCACGATCTGACAATCATCGAAGATGATATCTTTGCCGATTTCGAACATGAATCGGCACCTCGGCTCGCTGCGTTCGATGGGCTAGATCGGGTCGTGCATATCGGCAGCTTTTCCAAATCGCTATCGGCATCTGTTCGCTGCGGCTTCATTGCTGCGCGGCGCGACTGGATCGAAGGGCTAGTGGATTTGCGTATCGCTACATCCTTTGGTGGCGGACGCCTGGGTGCAGAACTCGTACTATTCATGCTGAAGGATGGAAGCTATCGCAAGCACATGGACGGCCTGCGCACGCAACTGGCAAAGAGCATGGGCGACACAATCGCCAAGCTGAAGTCGCTCGGCTTGGTTCCCTGGATTGAATCGCGCGGCGGCATGTTTCTGTGGTGCAAACTGCCCGAAGGCGTGGATGCTGCAAAAATTGCGCAGCGCGGTCTGGGAGAAGGTGTCATTTTTGCGCCAGGCAATGTGTTCAGCCAGTCGCAGGCCGCATCTTCTTACATGCGTTTCAATGTGGCGCAGTGCAACGACCCGCTTATTTTCACGGTACTGCAAAGACTGATTGCCGATCAGGCCGCTTCCGCCAGTTTTTGAAGGGCCAAGACGGTGCGCCAGTTGCGCGCGGTGAGCGGCACTTTCAGCGCCTTGTCGAGTGCGAGGGCGAGTTTCGAAGTGCCAAAACCGTCGGGCGTATAGAGGTAAAGAACACGGTTCCTGACAGTAAAACTTTCGGTCTCACTCGCTTTGCTGGCAAAATTTTCAAGCGCAGTGTCAGTCGGGTCTTCATCAAGAATGACGGCGTGAAGCGACTTTGGGTTTTCTTGGGCTTGGGGATAAGGATTCTTCGCGATCATACAGTTCCATTCATCAATGTTACGAATGGAGACACGCGATTCGAAACTGAACGTTTTCACGAAAATGCTCGAAATTGCCTCGGCAATCTGGCGCGCCGTCTTGTTGGACCTGAGAACGACGTTGCCGCTTTGTACATAGGTTTTCACACCCTCGAAGCCGGCCCCAACAAGCATGTCCCGCAGTGCTTCCATGTTAACTTTTTTGTTGCCGCCAACATTGATGCCGCGAAACAGCACAATATAGATAGTCACTTTGCATCCCCCGCCATTTGCTTAGCCAAATGGGCCAGCTTGAGCACTGTATTCCAGTTTCTCGCTGTAGCTGCAACTTTCAATGTTTTCTCAATCTTAGGATGCAGTCGTGCATTCGAAACGCCTTGTGGTGTGTAGTAATACAGCACCCTGCCCCTTATCTCGAACTGCTCCGGCCCTATCGCTTTTTGCTCCAGTGCCTTCACTGCCCCGGGATCAGGTGCCCGTTCCAGAACATAGGCATGAAGTTTTGCCGGTTCACTCACAGCCAGCGGGAATGGATTTTGGGTAATGAGTCTGGCCCATTCCGCCCTACTAACGATCATGATGTGCTTGGAGAAGCCAAAATGTTCCAGTGCGATCGTAGCCACACGCTTAACGATACGCTTCGGCGCATCATTTGAGGTGAGAACGACATTGCCGGTGTTGATATAGGTTACAACGGACTTAAAGCCTTCCTCGACCAAGGCCGCTTTCAATGGCTGCACAGGAAGCAACGTATCACCGCCGACACCGCGAAACAGAATGATCCAGCAGGTCACTATGCCTCCTCAGATAATCAATCCGGCAATGGTCTCATTGTCGGTGATGTCCTGATATGCCCAACCTGCTTCGTCGAAACGTTTGAACAGCATGTCGAAATTGAGCTTGTTCTTGGTTTCGATACCGATGAGGACGGAACCGAAATTGCGCGCGGACTTCTTGAGATATTCGAAACGCGCAACATCATCGTCCGGTCCCAAAAGGTCAAGAAACGACCGCAAAGCGCCCGGCCGCTGCGGGAACCGGAAGATAAAATACTTCTTCAGTCCCTCGTATCGCAGCGACCGCTCCTTCAGCTCCGGCAGCCGTTCAAAATCGAAATTGCTGCCTGATATAACCAGAACGATCCGTTTGTTCCTGATATCGCTCTTCTTGAAATCCTTGAGTGCATCGATGGCGAGAGCGCCGGCCGGCTCTACTACGATGCCCTCGATGTTGAGCATCTCGAGAATGGTTGAGCTCAGGCGGTTTTCTGGAATCAAAGTGACAGAGTCTGCCGTGAAGCCTTTGAGTAATTTGAAGTTTTCGCGGCCGATCTCTGCAACTGCGGCGCCGTCGACGAAATTGTCCACAGTGTCAAGTTTGATACGTTTGCCTGCTTCGAGACTGCGTTTCAGGCTTGGCGCACCGGCTGGCTCAACGAAGCGGAAGCGGGTCTCCCAGCCGAGATCGCCAAGATAGCGTGTAACACCACCGGAAAGCCCGCCACCGCCGACAGGCAGGATCATCAGGTCGGGCTTGCGCTTGTCCGGCAGCTGCGTGGCGATTTCATGCGCCACGGTCGCTTGCCCAGTGATGATATCCATGTGGTCGAAAGGCGGAACCATGATTGCGCCGCTTGTCGCAGCATAGTCCTGCGCAGCAGCGTAGCATTGATCGAAGATATCTCCGAACAGGCGGATTTCGATGAACTCGCCGCCAAAACTGCGCGTCTTGTCGATCTTCTGTTGCGGTGTCGTCACCGGCATGAAAACGACACCCTTTTTGCCAAAATGCCGGCAGATGAAGGCAAAACCCTGTGCGTGGTTTCCTGCCGAAGCACAAACAAAAGACGAATCCTCTGACTTGTGCTCGCTCAGATAATGAGAGATGAAATTGAACGCGCCCCGGATCTTGTAGGACCGCACAGGTGACAGATCTTCGCGCTTGAGCCAGATCTGTGCGCCGTATTTCTGGGAGAGATAATGGTTGAGTTGCAGCGGTGTTTCGGGAAACAGCACGCGCATTTTTTCCGTCGCGCGATCCACGGCCTTGATGAATGCAGTCATAGGAACAGGCCAACCTTCGTAAATGTCCGGACATCGATAATCCCGACATCAGATATACGCAATTCCGGAATGACCACCAGCGCCAGCAGCGAATGCTGCATATAGGCGTTATTGAGAGTACAGCCCATCGCACGCATGGCGTTGACGAGTTTATCAGCCTTTGCTGCGACGATTTCAGCGCGCTGATCAGACATCAGGCCAGCGATAGGCATTTCCACCATGGCAAGTTCCCGGCCCTTGGAAAACAGCACCACACCACCGCCAACTTCACCAAGCCGATTGGCAGCCTTGGCCATATCGTCTTTGTTGGTGCCAACGACAATCATGTGGTGACTATCGTGGGCGACAGTTGAGGCCATAGCGCAATCGAGGGTATAGCCAAAGCCGGAGACAAAGCCGTTAACCACCTTCCCTGTTCCGCGATGCCTCTCGACGAGAGCGATTTGGCAGACATCGTTGCGTCGATCCATTTGAACAATGCCGTCCGAGACTGACAACTCCGCCTCCAATGCTTTTGTGGGCGCTTGATTTTCGATGACGCCGATCACACGCGCGGTGATCTGCTTTGTGGGTCTCGGAGACTTGATATCAAAATCTCTGGCCTTCAAATTTTTCCCGAGCTTGATCGTATTCTTGGCAAATGCTGGATAGTTGTAGGCCGGAATCTCAGCGACGAGCTTACCTTTCTCCGCAACAAGCGCGCCCCGCGCGTAAACACGGTCGATCGTCAGATTTGGCAAGTCTGATACAAGAAGGAAATCTGCAAGTCGTCCCGGTGTGATTGAGCCGATCTCCCGCTCCAGCCGAAAATGCTGCGCTGTATTGAGTGTCGCCATCTGGATCGCCGTCACTGGTTTTAACCCCTGGGCTATGGCGTGACGGACGACACGGTCCATATGACCTTCGTTCACAAGCGTGCCTGAGTGACTGTCATCGGTGCACAGGATGAAATTGCGCGGATCGAGGCCCTGTTCCGTAACCGCTTTGATCTGGCGGGCAACATCGTACCAAGCGGATCCGAGACGCAGCATAGCTCGCATGCCCTGACGCACCCGGGCAATAGCATCCTCCATGCGGGTACCTTCATGGTCGTCTTCGGGCCCCCCTGCCACGTAACCGTGGAAAGCACGTCCAAGCTCGGGCGATGCAAAATGCCCCCCGACTGTCTTTCCGGCCTTTACGGTGGCGTCAATACCACCCCGCATGGTGGCGTCGTTGTTGGCGACTCCAGGAAAGTTCATCACCTCGCCGAGACCGATGATATTGGGCCACGTCATCGCTTCGGCAACGTCGTCCGGGCTTATGGAGGCACCTGCATTCTCCAATCCCGGTGCCGATGGAACACAACTCGGCATCTGCACGTGCACATTGATCGGCATGGCAAGCGCTTCGTCGTGCATCAGGCGGACGCCATCGAGCCCCAACACATTGGCGATCTCGTGCGGATCAATGAACATCGACGTAGTACCATGAGGAATGACGGCGCGCGTAAACTCAGTCACCGTGACCATACCGCTTTCGACATGCATATGCGCGTCGCACAGACCAGGCACGAGATAGCGTCCACCCGCGTCAACGACCTTCGTTTTCGGCCCGATGCAGTGCTCCGCTCCTTGCCCGACAAAGGCAAAGCGCCCGGCCACAATCGCAAGATCGGTACCAGCTATGATTTCTCCGGAATAGACGCTTACCAGACGACCGTTGCGGACAACCAGATCGGCATGTTTGCGGCCCATCGCAACGTCAACAAGCAGCGGCGCTGATTCCGTCCATATTGCTGGTTTGGCTGCCTGTTTGCTCATCGCCGTCACTCCGATCGCCTGATCTATTCGAATATGCATATACCAAAAAACAACGTGACTGCTCTGTTCACAGTGGAATTCTCAAAAAATTCGGCGAAATCCATGAATTGCTTGACAGAACCGCGATCGTTGCGTCCGATAGGTCTCATGCGCCGCGTCGAAAACGGAGTTGCCAATGACCGGGGGAAGCGTTGGCATGGTCTGACTGCGGCAATTCACAAGCGTTGTTCTGGGAGGAAATCGTAATGTTCAAACTATTTACTTCATTGGCCGCCACAGCCGCCATTGCTCTCATCTCGGGTAGCGCCTTTGCGCAGGGTTATCCCGAACGCAGCATCACCATGGTCGTGCCGTTCGCGGCGGGCGGCCCAACCGATACCGTCACCAGACTTGTCGCCGAATCCATGTCGAAGGATCTCGGTCAGCAAATCATCGTGGAAAATGTCGGCGGAGCAGGTGGCACGCTCGGAGCCTCCCAGGTAGCGAAGGCAGACCCGGATGGATATACGCTGTTGCTGCATCACATTGGTATGGCAACCAGCGCCACGCTATATCGCAAGCTGCCCTATGACACGCTCAACGCCTTCGAATATGTGGGGCTGGTCACAGATGTTCCAATGACCATTGTGGCAAAGAAGGATTTCGAGCCGACTGATCTCAAAGGCCTTGTTGAATACGTCAAGGCAAATGCTGACAAGATCACCCTTGCGAATGCCGGTATTGGTGCAGCCTCCCATCTTTGCGGGATGCTGTTCATGAGTGAGATCAAGACGCCGCTGACAACTGTACCTTACAAAGGCACCGGTCCTGCCATGACAGATCTTCTGGGTGGTCAGGTGGATTTGATGTGCGACCAGACCACCAATACAACCAAACAGATCAAAGGCGGTACGATCAAAGCCTATGGAGTGACATCGGCCAAGAGACTCGATGCTCTTCCCGATCTTCCAACAGTCGCCGAAGCCGGCCTGCCGGGCATGCAGGTGGGCATTTGGCACGGCATTTACGCACCAAAGGGAACCCCTGCAGAGGTAACGCAGAAGCTTTCGGCATCTCTGCAAAAAGCGTTGAAAGACCCGAACATCATCGCTCGCTTTGCTGAACTGGGTACAGTGCCGTCAACTGATGCTGAAGCAACACCTGCAGGCCTGAAGACGAAGCTTGAAAGCGAAGTGACCCGCTGGAAGCCGGTCATTGAAGCGGCCGGTCAATACGCTGATTAGTAGATTGTGGGCCGGGAGTGGAGGAGCGCTTCTGGCCCTTTTATGTAGCGTCAAACGGCGACGGGGAACATATGAAAGATCTTAGTTTTAGTTTACGCGATTTGATCTGCGGCGTACTGTTCATATTCATAGGCCTTTTCTTTGCCATACAGGCATATGGCCTTGAAGTTGGCACTGCGCTCCGCATGGGACCAGGTTATTTCCCGTTTGTATTGGCTGGCGTCCTTATCCTTCTTGGCATTATCGTCGTCATTCAGGGCACTCAGCTACAGCATGAACCAATGGGCCCAATTGCATGGCGCGGTATGCTATTCATTTTGCCGGCGCCGATCTTGTTTGGCCTCACCGTCCGTGGGCTAGGCTTCGTGCCATCACTGTTTCTGACGGGACTGGTTGCAGCTTTTGCAAGTACGAAGATGCGCCCCGGAACCGCGCTCCTGTTGGTGGGCGGCCTGACATTATTCTCTGTAATCGTATTCAGTTATGCGCTCGGCCTGCCCTTCCGGCGTTTTGGCCCCTGGCTTGGGCAGTGAGGCCGCGATATGGATCTTCTCAATAATCTCGAACTCGGATTTGCAACTGCAGCTTCGCCCTACAACCTTTTGTTCTGCTTCACCGGGGTCATCCTCGGCACGCTTATCGGCGTGCTTCCGGGTATCGGTGCGACGGCGACGATCGCCATGCTTCTGCCAATTACCTTTCAGCTTGAGCCAGTGTCGTCACTTATCATGCTGGCGGGCATCTACTACGGCGCACAGTATGGCGGCTCAACCACCGCTATCCTCATCAACATGCCCGGAGAATCCTCGTCTGCAGTCACTGCTATCGATGGATATCAGATGGCGCGCAAGGGTCGCGCAGGAGCTGCACTTGCCATCGCAGCAATAGGTTCGTTCTTTGCCGGAACGGTGTCAACCATACTGGTTGCCGTGTTTGCTCCGCCGTTAACAGCTGTCGCTTTGAGATTCGGGTCACCGGAATATTTCTCGCTGATGATCGTCGGTCTCGTTTCCTCCGTCGCACTCGCCCATGGTTCCGTCGTCAAAGCACTCGGCATGGTGGTTCTTGGCCTGCTTCTCGGTCTCGTCGGGACAGACATTTATACCGGTACGCCTCGATTCAATCTCGGAATTCTCGAATTGTCTGACGGGTTGAATTTCGTAGCGCTTGCAGTCGGCGTGTTCGGTATTGCCGAAATCCTGCGGAACCTTGAAAACGAGCATGACCGCGATGTGATGATCAAAAAGGTAACCAATCTCTTGCCCACGCGACAGGATTGGAAGGAGATGACCGCACCGATCTTGCGTGGAACGGTAATTGGCTCCGCCCTCGGCATCTTGCCCGGTGGCGGAGCAATTCTTGCGTCGTTCGCATCCTATACGGTCGAGAAACGGATCTCGAATACGCCGGGCGAATTTGGCAAGGGCGCTGTCGCTGGGGTGGCAGGCCCTGAATCAGCCAACAATGCCGGCGCGCAAACATCGTTCATCCCGATGCTGACGCTTGGCATACCGGCCAATCCGGTCATGGCCTTGATGATCGGCGCCATGATCATTCAAGGTATCGTTCCTGGTCCCAACGTTGCCACCGAACAACCTGCCTTGTTCTGGGGGATCATTGCCTCCATGTGGATCGGAAATCTCATGTTGATTCTGCTTAACCTGCCGCTGATCGGGCTTTGGGTTAAGCTGTTGACCATTCCCTACTACATGTTGTTTCCAGCCATCATCGCCTTCTGTTCAATCGGCGTTTACAGCGTCAATTCCAATGTGTTCGATCTATATGCTGTAGCCTTCTTCGGTCTCATCGGTTACGGGCTGGCAAAACTCCGCTGCGAACCGGCGCCCCTGCTACTCGGCTTTGTGCTTGGACCGCTTTTGGAGGAGCATCTCCGCCGGGCCATGATCATGTCGCGCGGCGATCCCATGACCTTCCTCAATCGCCCTATCAGTCTTGGGCTCTTGTTACTCGCCGCAGCCGTTCTCGTGGTCGTGCTGCTGCCAAGCATCCGCAAGAAGCGCGACGAGGTTTTTGTCGAGGATTAAAGTGATAAAGCGGGCCTACTTTGCTGGAACGATGAAATAGCTCACTCGCGCTGACTGATCGGGGTAATATTTATAGGTGATATCCACCTGCTTGACGTCTGCTGGCGGCGCCGCGATACCGGCGCCGTTGAGTAAGCTTAACACAGCCGGGTTCATCCCCTCGCCGAACCAGACAAAAAGTGCCGGAAAGCGGATGCGTGACACGGCGTTCGGCATTTCCAGATGTACCGGAACGATTGAATTATCGAGAAGACGCAGATTCCCCGGCAATTGTGGGCCATTTGACACAACGGTCTGGTAAGTGCCCGCGGCGCGCGTCACGGCGAAAAGCTTCGCGTAGTCCAGCTGGCCAATGGAAGGAGCCTTACCGTCGCGAGCATACAGTATATTCACCGCCAATCCCGGAATTACGACCAGGCCGCAGATCGCACCGACAATCGCGAAGCGTTTCAACGGCAAGTCAGTTCGGATGTAGCGCCCCAAAAGCATTGCCAGATAGAGCGGGCTCAAGAACAGAACCGGCTGGAGCCAGCGATCTTTCACCTCGGCAGCACCGCTGATGAGGACACCGACAAAAACAGCCGCCAGCGCAAACAGCAAGGTTCGGCCTACGAATTTCTCCGCGTCATTCCAGGGACGTGGCGAGGAGATTTGTTCTGCCCGGCTTCGCCACCAGGCGATTGCAAAGAAAACCAGCGCTATTCCCGAAAAGAGAACGCCATTGAGAAAGAGCTTCCACTCGCCGTGAAGACGACTGATAACGAAATTACCGCCCTCACCTATTTCGAATTTATGTGAACGCGCCAGAAGGTTCTCTGTATGCGAAAGCGTCCACAAGCCCGTAGGCGCTATGGCCGCAATGAAGACAAGCAGCACCAGAATGCTCTTCCGCATCAAAAGAGCGGTTCGATATTCAGGAATGGAAAAGCCAGCCAAAATGAGCCCGATGAGGAAGAAGCTCGCGTTGAATTTTCCGAGTAGACCCGAAGCGAGGCCAAGCCCCAGCAGTACAGCAGAATGCCAGGAGCGAGATTTCATATGCCAGGCGAAGGCGAGAAATGCCCAAGCGCAGCCAGTGGTCCCCCCTACCGAGTGAGTCAATGTCCGTTGCGATTCCCACGCGATTTGAGGCAGCAGGAATATGCCTAGCATGCCAGCAGCAGCTACCGATTTAGACAGGCCGAGCAGACGCGCGCCGAAATAAACACTGATGAACGAACTTGCAAGCATACCGAACTTGACGAGATAAATGGTAAACATGCTGATTCCGAGGAGATTTCCAGCGATGCTGTTTATCCATGTATAAAGCGGCGCCTGCGACCCGCCGTATCCCCATTGCAGAGCACCGACATAGGCCAATTGCTCGGCGTCATCCACTCCCGCGCCATTTGAAATCATCGTCAGAAAAAAGACCTGGAACGCAAAATAGAGAAGAATCAGCAAGAGCGCCGGATTTCGCGACGCTACTTTGGTCAAACTTGCCAGCGGGAATTGAAATGGGATAGCGGACATAGCGGCTTCTTTTGCTTCAAAGAGCTCGCGTTCTAGTCCAGGTCGCAACCCAAATCCACCGAAGATGATACTTTAGTCGTAAAACGTTAGTTTGAGCTGATAATGGAACAGCCTAAAAGCAGCGTTTCCAAACGAATAAGGCATCACGCTGTAAAAGAGCGTTGACGGAACCGCCCGAACCGTCGAAAAGCATGGGCGCGCGGACGTGGTGAAATCGGTAGACACAACAGACTTAAAATCTGTCGGCCATAGGTCATGCGGGTTCAAGTCCCGCCGTCCGCACCAACGCTCTAGCACGCTCGACCCGACCTTTGCTCCTTCGCCTTTGCTGAGCGAAATGGCTTGCGACGATTCGTTTGGAGAATTACGGTCGCCTTCCCGCTAGGAGACTTTTTATGACTGATGAAGTTGTGACCGCAGCCATGCTGGCGATCGGCGATGAGTTGCTGTCAGGCCGGACAAAGGACAAGAACATAGGTCACCTGGCTGATATTCTTACAGCTATCGGGATCGATCTTGAAGAAGTCCGCATCGTTCCGGATGAAGAGGATCGCATTGTCGAAGCGCTGAATGCCCTGCGGGAACGTTATGAATACGTGTTCACGTCCGGCGGGATCGGACCAACGCACGACGACATAACGGCTGATGCAGTTGCAAAAGCGTTTGATGTGCCTTGTGAACACGACGCGGCAGCGATGAAACTCATGGGCGATAATTATGCAGCACGCGGGATGGAATTCACCGAAAGCCGCCAGCGCATGGCACGGATGCCACGCGGCTCGGCCCACATCGCCAATCCAGTTTCGACAGCACCCGGTTTCCATATCGGCAATGTCTACGTGATGGCAGGCGTCCCTTCGGTTTTTCAAGCTATGCTGGACAATGTGATTCCGACATTGAGAGTGGGTAAGAAGCTGTTGTCCCGTTCAGTGAACTGCCCATTTGGCGAAGGCGCGATTGCCGTTCCGCTGCGAAATATCCAGGCAATTCATCCAGATACGATCATCGGTTCTTATCCAAAATACGAAAACGGCAAATTCTCGACAGAACTGGTTATCAGGGCGCGCGAAGAAGAAAAACTTCTTGCGGCTGAATCAGCCGTCAAGGAGATGGTTGCAGATATCGCCACGCAATCTGCCCAATGAGCTGCCCTTGAATCAACGCAAGTTGTCCAAAATACAAAGCAACTATTGCGCGGAAGGCGTATAATGTTGCCTGATGCGTTCAAGGATGCAACAACCTATGGAGGCCAACATGGCATTTCGGACGATCATCGCTTTCATTCGCAGCGAGCGTGAAGCAAAGAAGGTTATAGGCGCCGCAAGGTTGATCGCTTCGTCCAGCGAGCGCACGCATATCATCGGCCTTTATACGATCCCCTCCCCGATTGTTTATGCCGATCCCACGGGTTTTGCCGACACGACATTGTTCGAAGCCCATGAACAGCGCCACAAGGAAAACTCCGAAGCGATTTCAGCTCTTTTTGGGGCGGAGATGTCGACTGGAACCATCTCCCATGAGTTCCGCATTGTACGATCCGAAAGCAGCAGCCCGTCCGCGGGTGTTACGCAAAGCGCCCTTCGAGCCGACATCATAATTGCCGGTCAACCTGATCCTGATGATCCAGATAGCGTCAACGACGTCACCGATCCGCTCGTCATGGAAAGCGGCAGACCTGTTCTGTTTGTCCCTTACAAAACGAAATTGCCGGAAAAGATCGATCGTGTCGTTGTTGCCTTCAACGGCAAGCGCGAAGCATCGCGCGCCGCATTCGATTCACTCCCGTTACTGCTCAAGGCTGAAAGTGTCGATATCGTCTGGGTCGATCCAAAGAAATCCAACGATCCGAATGTCGACATCCCTGGAACACCGCTTTCTGACGCACTTCGCCGCCATGGGGTGAATGTCCATCCCCACACAATCAATTCGAACTCTGAATCTGCCGACAAGGTACTGCGACGCTGGATTGCGGACAACAATGCGTCATTGTTCGTGATGGGGGCTTATAGCCAGTCCCGCTTAAAGGAATGGGTCTTCGGCGGTGTAACCAGCTCTATAATGGCCGATATGCCCTGCTTGACATTGATGTCGCGCTGAACAGGCCGCAATAATCACATTTTTCTTGTCGGAACAGATCGCGGACAACGCAACCGGCTTGCCAGCGGCTTGCTTTTACCGCTATTGCGAGATGCATTCCTGGCGGATTTTCCGCTACATTGCATTTTTCTGATGGAGTGCGCGCCATGTCCCTTCCCGACAAAGCTTTTCCGGTCTCCTGGGACCAGTTTCATAGGGACGCCCGCGCATTGGCCTGGCGAGTTGCCGGCATGCAGCGTGAATGGCGCGCCATGGTCGCAATTACGCGCGGTGGATTGGTTCCGGCTGCCATTATCTGTCGCGAGCTTGGCATCCGCATGATCGAGACGGTGTGCATTGCCTCCTACCACGACTATGACGAGCAAGGCGAACTCAAGGTCCTGAAGAATGTTGATCCACGGCTTCTCGAGAACGAAGGCGAAGGCATTCTGGTCGTTGATGACCTGACCGATACAGGTAAGACCGCCGCCATCGTGCGCGCAATGATGCCCAAAGCGCATTTTGCCACCGTTTATGCCAAACCCAAGGGGCGCCCGCTCATCGACACGTTCGTAACGGAAGTCTCACAGGATACGTGGATCTATTTCCCATGGGACATGGGCCTGACCTACCAGGAACCGATTACCAAGGGCCATGGCGGATAACGGTTCTAAAGCCAACCGCTCTTCCGGAACCGCCAGAATAGCGTCAAGCATACAAGTCCGATCGCTCCCAACACCCAATAGTACCCATTGGGAGAATCGAGCTCCGGCATGTGCTTGAAATTCATGCCGTATATACCAGCAATAGCTGTCGGCACGGCCAATATCGCCGCCCAAGAGGCCAAGCGCTTGGAAATGACCGTTTCCTGACTTTGGCCAACGAGCAGACTGGCTTCGAAGGCAAAGGCTAAAACCTCACGTAAACCGTCGATCTTCTCCTGAACCGTGCGGACATGATCGGTGACGTCTCTGAAATGAGGCTGCATCGCTGCTTGGATCTGGGGCAGATCTGTATTGCTTAGTCGTCCGCATACATCGACAAGCGGTCCAATCGCGTTGCGCAGGCGCAAAAGATCACGGCGCAGCATGTACAGGCGTTCGATATCGCTGCTGGTCATGGGTTTCGCAAGTACGCGATCCTCGATCGATTCCACTTCATCATGAATCGATTCCAGCACAGGCATGTAGTTGTCGACTATAAAATCCAGGATTGCGTAGAGGATAAAATCTTCGCCTTTCGCAAGCGCATAAGGTGACGTCTCCCAATGTTTGCGGACGGCCGCATAAGACGTCGAGGCTCCATGACGAACACTCACGATATATCCCTTGCCAAGGAAAACATGCGTTTCGCCAAACTCGACACGGCCATCGGTCAGTTGTGCCGTGCGCGCCACGATGAAAATCGCATCACCGTATTGCTCAAGCTTCGGACGCTGATGAGCGTGTTCCGCATCCTCAATAGCCAAGCTATGCAGGCCGAATTGCTTTTGAACCCGCTGCAGAACTTCCCCGTCCGGCTCTAACAACCCGATCCAGACTACGTGTCCTTCCTTATGAGCCCACATTCCAGCTTCATCGATCGAGATGTCTGCTATGCGTTGGCCGTTGGCGTAGACACATGACGCTACGACACTGACGTTTTCATCCTCTGCTGAACCTGCAGCACCGAAAGGCCGAGCCTCTTCAAACGACGGTCTGGAAGATGTCATTGTCCCTCCCACTTTTCGCACAGGTTATCCCTTGTGGTCCAACCTTTCCAGTTATCCGTTAGTCGGGCGTTGGCGGTGCAGGTTCCAATCCAATGTGCTTTTTTTGCACTGCTGTTCAAAAAATGTCATAAGTCGCATATATGCAGCAAACTGTAGCTAGAGAACGATTGCACATTATTCGAATCGGTTCACACTTGCTGAAAACAAGCTGAAATGAGCGGAATATTGAACGTAACCTATCAAAACGAAATCGTAACGGACAAGCGGATCGAAATGCCGGATGGCAGGATTTGTCAGGTCGCTGCGCTCGTTTATCGTCTGAAGAAAAAACGACCTGAGATATTGTTGATCACGAGTCGCGGAACCGGCCGCTGGGTCCTGCCCAAGGGGTGGCCGCAGGTCGGCAAGACGTTCGCCCAGTCTGCGCAAAGGGAGGCGTATGAAGAAGCCGGCGTGCGCGGCGATATGGCGCCCTTTTCCATTGGTACGTACACATACGAAAAACATGATGTGTGTGACGGTGAATGCGGCGATTTCATCGTTGATGTTTTTCCTATGCATTTTTCGCAGCAGGAAAAGAACTGGCCTGAGCGCGGTGAACGCCGGCTCGATTGGGTAAGCATCGACGAGGCTGCTCAGCGCGTGGAAGAACCCGGATTGAAAAGCCTTCTGGCAAGCTTTGATCTTGGGACTTTAGCCGATCACTAAGCGTCGCAGCGTTTAGAATGCGCTTCCATCTCAATTGAACCTATTCATTTTCCCCAGCGTGATGGCCTTGCCCTGAAACCATTGGCGCGTCGCTAGCCAGCAAATCCCCAAGGGTTTCTCCCCGTTATCCACATATGTGACACACAAGATATTGCGGTCACAAATATGTAAAAAACTATGACTTGACGCTTGCACGCGAGTCATTTTTTATGGTGAGCGATGTTGCGTTGGTGGCGTCACCGGAGCGTCTGTAACCGGCCCTTTTCCAGTTTATACAGTGTTTGCCAGTGCTTGCACCCTATGGTGCGTGCGAGCGATGAGCTATTTCCGATCGGGAAAACGGTTCCAGATAGACAGAATATTTTGTTGGGTAAATGGCTAATTAACACTATATTTAGTGTTTACAGGCAGAATATTCACCAGATAATGTGACAGTCCTTAAAGGATAAGAATCACACAGCAGGCGTCAAAAAGAAGGGCCACCAAGCCCAAAAACGACGCGGGGAACCGCGTCTATAAGGGCGAAGGTGTAGCGACCGTTTTCAGCGATTGAAATCGGTCAGGGCGGAATTGTGTCCAAGCGCGCACAACCCTTCACACGGCGCCCGATGGATACTATATATAGAGACGAGGACGAGAGAGATGCGGATCGAACGGCGTTTTACCAAAGAGAATCAATCAGCCTATGCGGAGATCGAATTTCGCGTAGCGACGAGTGAGATCAAAAACCCGGACGGATCTGTCGTGTTCCGCCTGGAGAATATCGACGTGCCGGCCCAGTTCAGCCAGGTAGCCGCAGATATTCTGGCACAGAAGTATTTCCGCAAGGCAGGTGTGCCCGCCAAATTGAAGAAGGTTGAAGAAAATTCTGTCCCTTCCTGGCTGTGGCGTTCCGTTGCCGATGAAGAAGCCTTGGCTGCGTTGCCTACCGAGGAACGCTACGGCTCCGAGATGGATGCGCGCCAGGTCTTCGATCGTCTTGCCGGCACCTGGACTTATTGGGGCTGGAAGGGCAAGTATTTCGATAGCGAAGCCGATGCCCTCGCCTTCCGCGACGAGCTTGCCTACATGCTCGCCACCCAGCGCGTTGCGCCTAACTCGCCGCAATGGTTCAATACAGGCTTGCATTGGGCTTATGGTATCGATGGTCCAGGTCAGGGTCACTATTATGTTGATTCGGACACCGGCAAGCTGACCAAGTCCAAATCTTCTTATGAACATCCGCAACCGCATGCTTGCTTCATCCAGTCTGTCGCGGACGATCTGGTAAACGAAGGCGGCATCATGGACCTTTGGGTTCGCGAAGCACGGCTGTTCAAATATGGTTCCGGCACGGGTTCGAATTTCTCGTATCTGCGTGGCGAAGGCGAAAAACTGTCTGGTGGCGGTCGTTCCTCCGGTCTCATGTCCTTCCTGAAAATTGGTGATCGCGCTGCCGGCGCCATCAAATCGGGCGGCACGACGCGCCGTGCCGCCAAGATGGTTGTCGTTGACGTGGACCACCCTGATATCGAGGAATATATCGATTGGAAGGTAAAGGAAGAGCAGAAGGTTGCAGCTCTCGTCACCGGTTCCAAGATCGTCAAGCAGCATCTCGCTGCCATCATGAAGGCTTGCGTCAATTGCGAAGCCGACAATGGCGACTGCTACGAGCCAACCAAAAATCCCGCGCTGAAGCGTGAGATCAAGGCCGCGAAGAAAAATCAGGTTCCAGAAAATTATATCCAGCGCGTCATCCAGTTTGCCAAGCAAGGCTACACGGATATCGACTTCAAGACCTATGATACCGACTGGGATTCAGAGGCTTATCTGACCGTTGCCGGTCAGAACTCCAATAATTCCGTCTCACTCAAGGACGAGTTCCTGCGCGCTGTCGAAAATGACGGCAACTGGAACCTGACCGCCCGAAAGGACGGCAGGGTAATGAAGACGTTGAAGGCACGCGAACTTTGGGAAAAGATCGGTTATGCCGCTTGGGCATCGGCTGATCCAGGCTTGCACTTCAATACCACGATGAATGACTGGCACACCTGCCCGGCTGCTGGTCCGATCCGCGCGTCCAACCCATGCTCGGAATATATGTTCCTGGACGATACGGCTTGCAATCTGGCCTCGATCAACCTCCTGACCTATCGCGGCAAGGACGGCAAGATCGATGTTGCCGGCTTTGAGCATTCCGCTCGTCTGTGGACGATCGTACTCGAGATTTCCGTGATGATGGCGCAGTTCCCCTCCAAGGAAATTGCCAAGCTCTCCTATGAGTATCGCACGCTCGGTCTGGGTTACGCCAATATTGGCGGCCTGCTGATGACTTCGGGTATCCCCTATGACAGCGCCGAAGGCCGTGCGATCGGCGGTGCACTTACTGCGATTATGACCGGCACCGCCTATGCTACATCCGCCGAGATGGCAAAAGAACTTGGTGCGTTCAATGGCTATGCCCCGAATGCTGCCAACATGCTGCGCGTCATCCGCAACCATCGCCGCGCCGCGCATGGCGAAAACCAGGGCTATGAAGGCCTCGCTGTAAATCCTGTCGCTTTGATTGCAGCTGACTGCCCGGATCAGGACCTGATCACACATGCAAAGGCAGCATGGGACAAGGCACTGAAGCTTGGCGAAAAGCATGGCTACCGTAACGCGCAAGCTACAGTTATCGCGCCGACAGGTACGATCGGCCTCGTCATGGACTGTGATACGACAGGCATCGAGCCGGACTTTGCGCTGGTCAAGTTCAAGAAGCTGGCCGGCGGCGGCTACTTCAAGATCATCAATCGTGCTGTGCCCGAAGCTCTACGCACCTTGGGCTACTCGGAAAGCCAGATCGCCGAGATCGAAGCTTACGCTGTTGGTCATGGCAATCTCAACCAGGCGCCTGGCATCAACCCCGGTTCGCTGAAAGCCAAAGGATTCACCGACGAGATCATTGCCTCGCTTAACACTGCTTTGAAGTCGGCCTTTGACATCAAATTCGCAGTCAACAAGTGGACGATTGGCGAAGCGTTCGCCAGGGATGTTCTCGGTTTCACTGACGAGCAGCTCAACGATATTTCCTTCGAGATCCTGCCGGCACTCGGCTTCTCCAAGAAGGAAATCGAGGCCGCCAACATCCACATTTGTGGCGCGATGACACTTGAAGGTGCTCCTTTCCTCAAGGAAGAGCATTACCCGGTTTTCGATTGTGCCAATCCTTGCGGCAAGATCGGCAAGCGTTATCTTTCCGTTGACAGCCACATCCGCATGATGGCGGCCGCCCAGCCGTTCATCTCCGGCGCGATTTCCAAGACCATCAATATGGCAAATGAGGCGACTGTCGAGGATTGCAAATCCGCTTATATGCTCTCCTGGAAGCTGGCACTGAAAGCCAATGCGCTCTACCGCGACGGATCCAAGCTCTCGCAGCCGCTCAATTCTTCGTTGCTCGCCGATGATGACGAGGATGAAGACGATGCAATCGGGGCGTTGATCGAAGCGCCAGCGGCTGCCCGTGCCGTTCAGGTCACCGAAAAGATCGTAGAGCGTATTGTCGAACGCTATGTTCATGATCGTGAGAAGTTGCCGAACCGCCGTAAGGGTTATACCCAGAAGGCAGTCGTTGGCGGCCACAAGGTCTATCTGCGGACGGGTGAGTTCGACGATGGCCGTCTCGGCGAAATTTTCATCGACATGCACAAGGAAGGCGCCGCCTTCCGGGCAATGATGAACAACTTCGCCATCGCCATTTCGCTGGGGCTGCAATACGGCGTGCCGTTGGAGGAATATGTGGAGGCTTTCACCTTCACGAAATTCGAACCGGCAGGCATGGTTCAGGGCAATGATGCAATCAAGAACGCTACGTCGATCCTTGACTACCTGTTCCGCGAACTGGCTGTTTCCTATCTCGATCGCCATGATCTTGCCCATGTCGACCAGTCCGACTTCTCCAATACCTCGCTTGGCCGCGGTATTTCCGAAGGCAAAGCGGAACCGGTCTCCAAGGGTCTGACACGCGGTGCTTCGCTGAAGGTGGTTTCGCCCAACAAGGCTGATCCCAAGGGTTTTAGCAGCGCAGGGGGAACAGGCGCCGTTAACGCGCCGAAGGCAACTGCGTCATCAAATGTCACGACCCTCGCCAGCCGTACTGTAACTGCGATCGCTGCAAAACCAACGATTGCAGTGGTCAGCCAGGAATCGACAGCCTTCAAGCGCGACTATGAGGAGCGTGCAAAGGATCAGGCAGAAGCAACTCCGGCGTCTGCCCTGTTCGAGGACACGGATGCAGAAGCCGCAGCTGAGGAAGCCAAAGCCGAAGCAAAGAAGGTGATGTCGGATCGCCGCATCAAATCGATGATGCAGGGCTATACGGGCGACAGTTGCTCGGAATGCTCGAACTTCACGATGGTCCGTAATGGGACGTGCTTGAAGTGCGACACCTGTGGAAATACTTCCGGGTGCAGTTGAGCCTCGGATAAGTAGTTTCCCCGAGCAGCAATAGGGGCTCGCCAAATCACTGAGCGATATCGAGAGTTCGATATCGCTCAGTTTGGTTTAAGCATCAGATCCTCGTGTACATCTTTCTGCGCATTGCTATAGATAAATGCGACAGTCCAACGGTGCGGTCACGACGATGGGTCCATCTTCAAGTAAAAATTTGAAAACAGTTTTGCGTATCGATTTTCCGGACAATGAGAAAATCGGTCGTGGAAAGATGCAGTTGCTCGAGCATATTCGTGAAACGGGCTCTATTTCAGCCGCTGGTCGCGCCATGGATATGTCGTACCGTCGCGCCTGGCTCCTGGTCAGTGCAATGAACGCCATGTTCTCCCAACCGGTCGTGGACTCTCAGCGCGGTGGCAAACAAGGCGGCGGCGCCGCGGTGACCGAATTCGGCGAGAAATTGCTCAGCCGCTTTCGTACAATGGAAGAGAAAATCGAAACTGCAGTTGCGTCAGATATTGCCTGGCTTGATGCCAATCGCAGCAAAAGCACATCCTCGGCATCCGAGGCTGATATCAGTAAGGCTCCAACGCGACGGTCTTGATAATCGCAAAGACCAGCACGCCCGGCCGCAGACCAAGCCTTCCGCAGGATAACTCAGTAATGCGTGCCAGGATTATCGTTCCCTCGCAATCAACTTGAACATCGACTATGCCCGATTCGAAGGTGATCGCGCTTACGGTCCCTTCGAGAATATTGAGCGCACTTAACTGTTCAGGTCGAATCGTCGAAAGCATCACATCCTTGGCAAGGATTTGAACGCGAACGCCCTTTCCTACCGCAACCTCCGTTCCTGAAACATAAATTTTGGATGTTTGGAACCCGATGGTCGTCAGCTTGTGCTTTGGATCGTAATTCACGACCTTCCCCTCCACCAATGAACCTGCTTCGCGGCGATCGGTCGCGATTGAAATTGAGGTTTGGCTCAAGACATCAGCTGCGGTGCTGGCCATTGCCACCTTGCCTTCGCTCATAACAATGACACGATCGGCAAGACGTGCCACTTCTGACACCGAGTGGCTCACATAAATGATCGGGATATTCATTTCATCGCGTAGAGCTTCAAGATAGGGAAGGATTTCGATCTTCCTTGTATCATCGAGCGCCGCTAGCGGTTCGTCCATAAGGAGCATGCGTGGCGACGACAACAAGGCACGGCCGATCGCGACACGCTGCTTTTCTCCGCCTGACAGTTTGCCCGGACGCCGGTCCAAAATAGCGCCTATACCAAGAAGGTCGACAATCTTCGACAAATCGTCCGAGCGTCGTGATGTCGGAGTAAACCAGCGGCCGTAGTTGAGATTCTGCTGAACTGTCAGGTGGGGAAAAAGCCGACCCTCCTGAAATACATATCCGAAACAGCGCTTGTGCTTGGGAACGAATATTCTCTTCTTCGTATCAACCAGAACGTCGCCGTCAAAAACGACCCTGCCCTGGTCCGGCCGTGAAAGGCCCGCGATAATGCGGATGATCGATGTTTTTCCCGAACCTGAACGTCCAAACAACGCCGTGACGCCGCGGTCGGACGTGAAGGCGGCGTCAAGTACGAATTTTCCAAGCGTATGTTTTGCTTCAAAAGTCAGGGTCATTCGATGTCAACCCTGCGTCCGACAAGGTAGCCCATGAATTCGGAAGCCATCAAAGCGGCCATGGAGATGATGACTGATATGATGGTCAGGCGGAAGGCACCTGCGTCACCGCCCGGCACCTGTGTGAAAGTGTAGATTGCAGCCGAAAGCGTCTGCGTTTCCCCTGGGATATTGGAAACGAAAGTTATCGTCGCACCAAATTCGCCCATTGCCTTGGCAAACGAAAGAATCATGCCGGCGATGATGCCTGGCAGGATGAGCGGCAAAGTGACCGTCGCGAATACCCATAGCGGACTTGCACCAAGCGTGCCCGCGGCATCTTCGAGACTTCGGTCTACCGCTTCTATGGATAGGCGGATGCTGCGAACCATCAATGGGAATCCCATCACCCCGCAGGCCAGTGCGGCGCCGGTCCAGCGGAACGATAGAACGATATCGAAATGTTCGGCCAGAAACGCTCCGATCGGGCCACGTCGACCAAAGAGTATGAGAAGAATAAAGCCGGTGACAACGGGAGGAAGAATCAAAGGAAGATGGACGAGGCCATTGAGGATGGATTTGCCCCAGAACTTGCCTCGTGCCAGCAACAGACCAACGAGAACGCCGAGAGGCAGACTTGTAAGCATCGCGACGAACGCGATTCGAAGGCTAAGATGGACCGCAGTCCATTCTTCATCGCTCAGTGAGAACCAATCCACGAATGTCAGCCCCGCATCATGTGTGTAGTAAGTCTCCCGCAGCACCAGACGCGGAAGCGGGTTCACCTGAGTACGGTAAATCCCTGCTTTTCGAAGAATGGCACAGCTTTTTCTGACTTGATGTAATCAAACAGCGACACCGCATCGGCATTCTTGCTGTCGCTCAGAATTGCGGTCGGATAAATGATTGGAGGATGGCTGTCCTCGGGGAACGTTCCTACGATCTTGACTTCTTTGTCAGCGGTAGCATCCGTCTGATAGACGATGCCATAGGGCGCCTCACCACGCGATACCAGCAACAATGCAGCGCGCACGCTCTCCGCGCCCGCGACCTTGTCCTCCACTGACGACCAAACACCCAGGTATTCAAGAGCGGCCTTACCATACTTGCCTGCCGGAACCGAATCCACAGCACCCATGGCGAGACGGCCCTCGCCCAAAAGTTTGGCGAGGTCAAAACCCTTTTTAATTTCGACGGGCTCTGCCTTGTCTTTCGATGCCACCAGAACGATGCGATTTCCCAAGAGATTTTTGCGGGTATATGCTTTGATCAGGTTTTTCTTTGCAACATAGTCCATCCAGTCAAGATCAGCCGAGATGAAGATATCGGCCGGCGCGCCAGACTCGATCTGCTTTGCCAGAGCCGAACTGGCAGCATAGGAGACTGTAGCTTCCTTGCCAGACTGCTTCTGCCACGCGGCTGTTATGTCATCGAGTGCGTTCTTGAGGCTAGCCGCTGCGAAAACGGTCACCTTTTCTGCGGCTAGAGTCGGAACTGCTAGCAATGGGCCAAGCCACACCGCCAGTAGTGCGGCAACAGTCATTATCCAGTGACGACGACGAATGCGCATATTCAACCTCCGATAGGCGTGCGAAATATTCACCTAAATATATCGGTGGCTGGGGGATAGCTAGTGTTATATTTTCAGGAATATATTGAATGGAGGTAGTTTGTTAGCGCGACCGCTCATTGACGTAAATTGATGCCTCCTTGGCTGCATCAATAAAGGCGCGCCTGACTTCGTCGGGATGCAATCGGCCAGCCCCGGCTTCGAGACATGCTTGCTGCGCTGTAGCATATTTTTCACCACAGTTTTTAGGCCAGTATTTTGCAAGAACTTCAGCAGCCGATTCAACGCAAGACACACGTCTTATGAGGCGCATTCGATCTGTAATGGTGACGTGTTCAAAAGCCATTCTTGTCATATTGATTGAACGCGATCGTTCAATTTGAGTTCCAACGTGCTCGTGGCCGAAATGAAGGGGCAGGCAGAGCTTGGTAAAGTCGGATTCACCGATCACGCGGATTGCCAAACTTCGCATTTCGCGGCCGTGAATATTCATCGATGCGCGGAAGTTCGTCGGCAAATTCGACCCAGGGCAGCCTTAGCCGCCAATATGTTTGCGCCTCGGGCGGAAATCGCTCCGGGTGATCGAAAAAGCCGATCGTCAAGTAGAGTTCATCAACGATGCCCGCGTCCAAATAGCTGATCGACGTGCCACAGTCCGCACAAAAGCTGCGAGTGACGCCAGGCGTTTTCGAGAATGTCTTCGGCTTCCCGCGCTTTAGCTGGAATTGGTCGGGTCGATAGCCGACCCAAATGGTTAGTGGGCCTCCAATGGCGCGGCGACAGTCATCATCATGGTCATAACAAATCCAGAACGGATCGCCCTCGACCTCCGCAACAACTGCACCGCAAAAACACGCACACGTTTCAAGCCTGGCTGCCATTTCGCACTCCTCCATTCGCCGTTGTTTAGCGCAGCTCTAACTGGAACCTTCTTCCATAGCCCTCGTTAGATTCCATCTACCAATAGCGAGGGCGATACCATGACGACGACATTCGACACCGACCGAGGCAACGGCGGCGAAACACACCAGCATGTGTCTGAAAAGGGACCGCATGATGGTGTCAACCATCTCACCACTAATCAGGGCATCCGCATCACCGACAATCAGAATAGTTTGAGGGCAGGCGAACGTGGCCCGACATTGCTTGAGGATTTCGTCCTTCGCGAAAAGATCTTCCATTTCGACCATGAACGCATTCCTGAACGAATCGTTCATGCCCGTGGATCGGCTGCCCATGGCTACTTCGAACTCTATGATTCGCTTTCCGACATCACCAAAGCCGATCTATTTCAGCGTGCGGGTGAAAGGACACCCGTATTTACGCGATTCTCGACCGTAGCTGGCGGTGCCGGATCGGTTGATACCCCAAGAGATGTCCGTGGCTTTGCCGTGAAATTCTATACGAAGGAAGGCAACTGGGATCTCGTCGGTAACAACATTCCCGTCTTCTTCATTCAGGATGCTATGAAGTTTCCCGATCTCGTTCATGCCGTGAAAATGGAGGCGGACCGCGCCTTTCCTCAAGCCGCAAGCGCACACGATACTTTCTGGGACTGGGCTTCATTAATGCCCGAGACCACACACATGCTGATGTGGGCTATGTCAGACCGCACTTTGCCCCGGTCGGTACGGATGATGCAAGGTTTCGGTGTTCACACCTTCAGACTTGTCGATACCGATGGCAAATCTACCTTCGTCAAATTCCACTGGCGGCCTAAACTCGGCATTCAGTCAACTCTGTGGGACGAAGCATTAAAGCTTCAGGCAGCGGACAACGATTTTCACCGCCGCGACCTCTGGGAAGCGATCAGTTCGGGAAACTTTCCGGAATGGGAACTCGGATTGCAATTGTTCGATCAGGAATTTGCTGACGCTCAACCCTACGATGTACTCGACGCGACGAAGATAATCCCAGAGGAAGTCCTTCCTCTTCGGATGGTTGGACGCATGGTTCTCGACCGGAATCCCGATAATTTCTTCGCGGAAACCGAACAGGTTGCCTATTGCCCCGCCAATATTGTGCCGGGAATAGATTTCACCAACGATCCCCTCTTGCAGGGGCGCCTCTTCAGTTATCTCGATACGCAAAAGTCACGTCTTGGAACGGCAAATTTTCACCAACTGCCCATCAACGCACCGAAGTGTCCAGTCATGAACTTTCAGCGTGATGGTCAAATGCAAATGAGCGTACCAAAGGGTCGTGCCAATTACGAACCCAATAGTCTGTCATCCGACGGCGAAGCGGGCGGACCACGGGAATGCCCAGTGACGGGGTTTGGAACTTTTGAAGGTGGTACGAGCCAAGGAGAAAAAGGGAATAAGCTGCGCGTCCGCGCCGAACTCTTTGCCGATCACTACAGCCAAGCCCGGCTGTTTTGGCGTTCGCAACAACCATCAGAGCAAGCACATATCGCCTCTTCGTTCGTATTCGAGCTTTCCAAGGTTGGACTGAAGCAGGTGCCCCCCAGAATGGTGGCCAATCTGCGCAATGTAGACGAAGACCTAGCCAGACGAGTGGCGGATGGTCTTGCGATCATCTTGCCGGAGAAGAACCCGGCGGCACGCGAGCCAGTCGATATGGAGTCCTCTCCGGCCCTCAGCATTCATGCGAATATGATGGATACGCTGCAAGGGCGGAAGGTCGGAATTCTCATCGCGGATGGAAGCGATGCGGCTGCACTTAAAACTCTGCAAGAAGCAATCAAGGATGCAGGTGGGCAATCTTTCGTGGTCGCTCCAAAGATAGGTGGAGCAAAACTTTCCGATGGAAAACAAATGAAAGCCGAGGGTCAGCTGCTCGGATCGCCCTCGCAATTATTCGACGCAGTTGTTGTCTTGCTTTCGGAAGACGGAGCCAAACACCTGATAAAGGAAGGTGCTGCCATACAGTGGCTCATGGATGCGTTTGGACATCTGAAGGCCATAGGCTACACCGCTGCGGCTCAACCTTTGCTCGAAAAGGCAGGAATTGAGGCAGACGACGGCGTAGTTCCACTGGATCAAAGCTTTGTCGAAATAGCGAAAAAACGTTACTGGCAACGCGAACCGAAACTACGGCTCTTGGCCTGATGCCAAGTTGATGCATGGACGAACGGTATATGATCGCAGAGCCTAGCTGACCCGATTCAGCGCTAGGTGAAGAGATTCCAAGGTGCTGGAGAAGTCTCAAGCTACGTCGAACGACCATCACGCCTGCTTGCCCGTTATTCAACAAGCCGACGATGACCGCGAGGCTCGATCAGATTTTGATCAGATGCCGACCGCATCACCAATAGCTTATCTGCGGATGTTGGCGTCCGATCGCTGATTGGCTTCACCCGTTAGCCAAACCCAAGGACTAAGGCTGTTTCCAAAACGAGAGGTTTCCCGCTGATGCCAGAAGTCGTTTCTACAACCCTTTATAGCAACGGATATACTTCATGCAATTTTAACACGAATTTAAGTCAATCTACCTAGGGTTTGGCCAGCACAGTCAACGCGATGGCAATCAAATGCGTGGAACTCACCACAGGCAGCTTGAACCTCGGGATTTTCTGATCCTTGCAATTCTCTTTGTCTTGGTTCTCGGGGCATGCTGGCTCGTGGGTACAAGTTTCATGGATACGGCTAAGGCCGGGCATACTCCAAAGGCCGGATTGGTAAGCGACGCCCCCTGATCTAAGGTACCAGAAAACGCCGGCATGCAATCTACACCCGGCAGATGAACATCACTGCGTAGTGACCATCGGACCAGACGAATCTTTTGGCGCAGTGAACGGCATAGTGAATACTTGTCCTGCGATTCCTGCAGCCAGTCCTGACGAGAAAGTCAGTGGCGTACAACTGTTGAGCGCATCGATCGCCGATGCAATGAATTGCTGGCGGACCTTGTCATCTCCGTCGATAGCTATGCTCGTTGGCCGCGGCTTGCCTATCAGCGTTCCATCCCGTTTGAAGCTGAAGCTCAAGGTTACGGAACCTTTGGCGTCGGATGGTGCTTGCCAGCACGTGTCGATAGCGCGCCCTACATCGTCCATTGTCTTCAGCGGCTCTGCTTTAGACTGAGTAGAAAGACAGATCATAAGTGCGCTTGTGACTGCGAGAGGTTTGAAAACGTTCATTTCGTTACTCCTGCCCTTCAATGCCACAAGATCAGAATCAGTTGCAACACGGAACATGATCGTGATCAACAAATACATTTTACCACTATATTGCTGTGATAAAACAGAATTCGGCATAAAAATGAAGGTTAGGGTAAATACTGACAGGCCGCACATTGAGCACGGCCCGCCATATTCTTTTAACTATTGCAGCCCGTTGGCTTTCAGTATCTCCGGTGCGTTTTCCTTGGTGATGGCTTGCGTATCCAGGACGATTTTCTTTTCCACCTTTTCGCCTGCGAGCACTTTTAAGGCCTGACGCAGGCCCTCGGCCCCGGGAGTTGGGTAAAGGAATGTCGCGGCCAACTCCCCTTTGTTCACCCATTGAACACCTTCGTTCGGTAGTCCATCTACGCCGATAAAGAGGATATTCTTCTCGCGGCCAGCGTCCTTTGCGGCCAGGTAGGCACCATAAGCCATGGGATCATTGTGACCGTAGACGAGCGTTATGTCTTCATGATTGCGCAGTGCAGTCGCCATGATATTATAGGCTTGATCCTGCTTCCAGTCGCCCGACTGTTTGTCGAGAAGATACTTGATCCCGGGCTCAGCGTCGGTGTTCTTGTGAAAGCCATTACTGCGATCGTGGCTGGCCTGAGTGCCGAGCCCGCCCCAAATTTCGACGACTGTACCCTTGGCTTTGCCCTTGCCGCCAAGGAGTTCGACCGCATACTTACCCGCCGCTTCCCCGATGACGACATTATCGCCACCGATCCACTGGGTATACTTTTCTGTATCGACGTTGCGGTCCAGCACTATAACTGGAATCCCTGCATCCATGGCTTTCTCGACAACGCCTGTCAGACCTGCAGACTCCTTCGGAGAAATCAAAATCGCATCAACTTCCTGACGAATGAAGTTTTCAACATCGGCGACCTGTTTTTCCGTCTTGTCCTGCCCGTCCGCAACGAGGAGCTCGACATTGGCGTGTTTCTTGGCTTCAGCCTCGAGGTCTTTGTTGAACTGGACGCGCCAGGGCTCAACGGTCGTCGTCTGGCTGAAGCCGATCACATACTTATCCTTCGCACCTGCGACGGACACGTTAAATGCGAGCGGCGCGATCAAGGCTGTCGCCATGGCCCATTTTGTAAATCGTCTGCGGGTAATGCTCATTTTCTCTCTCCCTTTGGGTTTAACTGCTTGTGAGTTAGTCGCCCTGTCCTTGCGGATTCTTGATTTGATTGGGCTCGGATTTGTCGATCACATCTCGCGCCCTCAATTGCGATAGAAAGAACAACCATCCGCTGGAGCGCCGCTCCTGCAGAAGAACAGCAATGATAATGATCGCGCCTTTCAGTACGAGTTGGGTGTTGCTGTCGATGTTGTTGAGTTGGAGGATATTGCTGAGGAAGCCAAATATGAGGACGCCAACCAATGTGCCGATCATCGACCCCCGCCCCCCCATCAGGCTCGTACCGCCAATGACAACAGCCGCGATGGCATCGAGCTCAAGGCCCGTCCCGGCATCCGGCTTTCCCTGCCGATACTGCGCAACATAAAGAATACCGGCTAGAGCAGCCAGGTAGCCCGATATGGCATAGACGGTGATCTTTACACGCCAAACAGGCACGCCGGCCAAGCGGGCGGCTTCTTCGTTTCCGCCAATTGCGTATATATAACGCCCAAATTTCGTGAATTTCAGGATCACCCAGAAAAGGACGATTATGCCCGCGAAGATGACACCCGGGACCGGGATTATCCCGAATATCAATGAGCGCAGAGCCTCGAAATTTTCGGTGGCGTTACTTCCCGTGTAGACGGGCCAGACGGCAGTGTTCTGTCCTGCAGTTAATCGTGCGATTCCGAGGCCGGCGACCATCATGGCAAGCGTGACTATGAAGGGTTGCAACCTGCCACCGACAATGATCAATCCGTTTATGGTACCAAGCATGAAACCCACTGCCGGCACGACTAGGAGAACGAGGAGAACTCCTGCCTTTCCTTCTGAGGTCAAGGCCACTGCAAATGCCAGAACAAGAGCGGCAGCAGCGGCAACGGCCAACAGCGGTTTTGAGACGCCCGGCGGGTTGGTGCCTGCGTCGAGCGCAGCCCTTCGCTGCAACTTTATCCCGAAGCTGAGAACGCCAAACACCACTAAAAACGCCAGTAGGAATATCGCTGGGACACCAAGCAAATAAGCGGAGGACCAGCCTTCATTGGTCAAGAGCATGGCGCAGACCACAGACCCCAAAGCCAGCACTGAGCCAACAGAAAGATCGATTCCCGCGATCAGGATAACCAACGTCATCCCTACCGCGGTTATGCCCGTAACGGAGATCTGCCTGAAAACATCGGAAAGATTTCCAAACGATAAGAAGATGTTGTGACCTTTTGATGAGACGGGCGATGAAATAACACCCACCAAAAAAAGCAATGCCAGTCCCCAATAAAGCTTTGTTGACTTGAGAACGTTCTTCAATCGTTCAGTACTATTTGATGATGGCATGATCTGCTCGCTTGTATTCGTCATGCAGCCTCTCCCGTGAGCGCATTCCCCAAGGGCGTCGCAAGCTCCATTACCCGTTCTTCCGAGAACTCCTGGCTCTCGATGATCCCCGCCGCCCTGCCTTCGCGCATCACAAGAATCCGGTTTGAAAGCGCCAGTAGTTCCGGTAGTTCCGAACTGACCATGACGATCGCCACCCCTGATTGAGCAAGCTTTCTCAGAAGGTCATAAATCTCGTCTTTTGCCCCAACATCGATCCCGCGCGTCGGCTCATCAAGCAGGACAACGCTTGGCTTGGTTTCGAGCCATTTGCCAAGAACGATTTTTTGCTGGTTTCCGCCACTCAGTTCATCAATCTGTTGGTCCGGACCTTGGCAGCGAACGCGCATAGCCTTGATCATTCGGTTGGCAACGACGTTCTCTTGAAATTGCGTCACCCAGCCGAGCGGCGCGATCCATGGCAGCGAAGGCAGAACAGCGTTCGATCGAATATCTGCCTGCATCAAAAGACCCGTACCTTTGCGGTCCTCTGTGAGAAATGCGACCCCCCTGGCCACCGACCCTCGGGGCGTGAGCGACTGAGCATCGGAACTCGTACCAGAACGCTGGACCGAACCTGAGCGCTTGCCAATTGCCGAACCGAATATGAGTTCCAAGACTTCAGTCCGGCCTGAGCCGAGCAGACCGCCGATGCCCAGTATTTCACCGGCATGAAGCTCGAAACTCACGTCATCGACCACACCATGAATCCGGCCGCGCGAGTTCGGTCTCTGAAGGCCGAGATTTCTGACGGACAAGACAACCGGATTGCCGGACACTGGTGCCTTCTTCTCCTGCTTTTTCAGCTCTCGTCCAACCATCATCCGGATCACATCGCGCTCGCTGATATCGCCAGAGCGCCGTGTTGCAATAAAATTGCCGTCCCGCAGCACGGTGATCTTGTCAGCTAACGCAAAAACTTCACTCATACGATGTGAGATATAGACGATCGCCACACCTTGGCGCGCCAGTCCGCGAATGAAGCTGGCGAGGCGCTGTGCCTCCGCCTCCGACAAGGCGGATGTGGGCTCGTCAAGCACAAGCACATCCGCATCCAGGGAAAGCGCGCGTGCAATCTCCACGAGTTGCTGCTCTCCAACGCGCAAACTCTCGACGTCAGCCCGTGGATCGATATCAATGCCGAACCTGGCGAGAATTTCTGCACTTCGGGTTTCTATTTCGCTGTAGTCGACAAACAACCCGGCTTTGAGCGGTTCCCGTCCCAGAAAGATATTCTCTGAAACGCTGAGGCTTGGGATAAGATTGAGTTCTTGGTGGATGATCGCGATGCCGTTGCGCTCGGCTTCCTTGGGCGTCACAAAATCGACCTCGCGTCCACGAACAGTCATCTGTCCGCTACTTCGACGATGAACACCGCTCAAAACCTTGACGAGGGTTGACTTGCCTGCACCGTTTTCGCCCATCACGGCATGGATCTCACCAGCATACACATCCATATCTATGCTGCGCAGAGCCACAACGTGAGCAAAGGACTTGCTGATCCCGCGTAGCGAGACGATTGGGGACTGCCTCTCCAAAATGCTCCTCCCAAAACATTCTTTCAAGTTGGTGTGTAACATGTTAGATGTTATTGGATTAGAGTCAAATATTTTAGTTTCCAGCATTCAACGGATTTTTGGTAACAACAATGGGGGTCTGAACTTGCAGCTTCGTTCTCCGAGCAGAAACTTCAAGGAGCAAAAAGTTGTCTCGGTCACGCGCAAGGACCAGGTTTACACAATACTGAGGCAGGCGATCATTTCGTCGCAATTGTCGCCGGGCGAAGCCATTCGCAAGGAGCTCGTCGCAGCGCAGCTGGGCGTTTCCCGCACCCCGGTAAGCGACGCAATAAACCGGCTTTCGGATGAAGGCCTTGTTGAGATTTATCCACAGACAGGAACCTTCGTTGCACGACTATGGCTCGATAAGATCGAAACGGCGCAATTCGTCCGCGTCGCGCTCGAGACAGCCGCAATTCGCCGCGCTGCGGAACGCGCAACTCCTGAAACCATCGCTCGTTTTCGGCAGAATCTGGAACGTCAGCGCAAGGCCGCCGACAAACAGGATTTCGAACAGTTCTACGAACTCGACGAAGCGCTACATGATCTCATTTGCGATGCCGCAGGACTAGTGGGATTGCGTGAGATCGCTTCAAAGGAACGCAGTCAGATCGATCGCGTCAGGAGACTCTTGCTCCACTACGAAACTCGGATGATTGAGACTTTGGCAGAGCATGACGCAATCATCTCGGCCATCGCCGACAAGGATCCCGACAAGGCCGCCAAGACGATGGAAGCACATATAGCCCAGATGGGCAAAATGCTCTTGCATCTTAGAAATAAGCGTCCGGAACTGTTCGGAAGCTAGTCGTGAAGATTGCGCGAAACGGCGGAACCGACGGTCAAACCCCGAAACGTCGCCTCGAAACCGCCTCGTTCGGGTGAGCACGCCATGATACCTACCGAAGCGTCACCCGACGAAAACGGTGCTAGACGGGCGAGCCGCCATGCTGCGCCATTGACCGAGAATTGCACCCGTACTGCATCCCCGTGACGCGTCAGTCGCACACCTATCTGATCTTTGATACTCGAGCCATGAAGAGGGATCACGGACCAATCCGACGTCCTGTTGGTGACGACGACGCTAAAATGCATCAGCCCATCCGTGTATTCGATACCCGTCTTGATCCAGTGGTGCGAATCGATGCGCAGCATCAGCCCCGCTTGATCGTAGAGCTGTTGATAGTCACCGCAAACCGTAACGCTGGCCGTAAAATCACCACTCACCCGCGTCAAATAGGCATGGCCATTATCACGCTCGAAACCGTAAAACGTCTGCTGCCAAAAGTCGGTCTTTTCCTTGGTCGCGAAGTGGAGTTCGTCGGCATCGCCGCTGAAGGCCGCCGGTTCGTTCAACCAGCCGAATAAATTGCCCATGGATCCAGACCTCGCACTTATATTTATTCGAAGACATGTGCCTTACCAAGCACGACTATCTGAACACGGCTTCCCACCGCCGGCAAATTGATACTTGTCGTCTTGATCACCAGCGAAGGCTGATCCAGCGTATCGTGACTACTACTGGTCAGTGAAACGGTGATGGAACACGCAGCACCGCCAAATTCCGTTCGGATGATATGCCCGTAAAAACCCGTATCATCATTGGCGTCAGCAGAGACCGGAGAAACAACCACCTGCTCGGGCCGGAGCATGATCTTCGCAGGACCTGAGTGAAATGAACTGGTTTCGATACGGCCGAGTGGGCAAACGGCCCAGCCATCGTTAACATGGGCATCCAGGATGATGACGTCACCCAAAAAGGCGGCCGTATACGGATCGCGGGGATTCATATAGAGATCTTCGGGTGAACCTACTTGCAGAAGCTTGCCTTCCCGCAAAATGGCGACCTGATCAGCAAACGAGAGGGCTTCGGCTTGATCGTGGGTAACCAATATGGCGGTGATCTTCTGAGTGCGCAGCACCTCAGCCACCGATGTCCTGATACCTTCGCGGAGACCTGCATCAAGAGCAGAAAACGGCTCATCGAATAGCATTAGTTTCGGCTGTCTAGCCAGTGCGCGAGCGAGTGCAACACGCTGTTGCTGACCTCCTGACAATTGATGCGGACGTCTATCCCGCATGCCCGGTGTGAGTTCGACCAGATCCATCAGGGCCAGAATGCGTTTGTCGCGTTGCGGAGTATTTCGTTCGAGCCCGAACCCGATGTTGTCGCTGACAGTCAAATGCGGAAACAAGGCGCCGTGCTGTGCAACGGTGCCGATACTGCGACGATGTGCAGGAACTACAGCTGGTCCGTCCGCCAGAACACTTCCGTCCAACACGACCCGGCCCGTATCGGGTACTTCGAATCCAGCGATCAAACGCAGTAGCGTAGTTTTGCCAGACCCGGAGGAGCCAACGACTGCGGTGCGGCTGCCCACTGGCACAGCGAGAGTGATATCGTCGAGAGCAACTACTCTCCCGTAACACTTGCCAATGCCGGTAACCGTTAAAAATGTCATCGTCCGCCAAATCGTTTTGATTGTGCATAAAGCAGAAGCGTCATGGGCAGGGACAAGAGTACCATCATGAGCGCATAGGGTGCTGCACCCACATAGTCTATTTCGCTGGTGAGCGACCAAAACTGCATCGCAAGAGTGCGGGTGCCGTTTGGTGCCAGCATCAGCGTCGCCGTCAATTCGTTGGTTATTCCCAAGCCTACCAGTGCCATACTGACCGCAACGCCGGGAGCAGCAAGGCGCATGGTAATCTGTCTGACTGCCTGCGCAGGCGACCGTCCAAGCGCCATGGCTGCTTGCTCAAGCTCGACCGGTACCTGCGCAATACTGGCGCGCAATCCAACGAGCGACCTGGGAAGGAACAGCAGGGCATAGGCGAGTAGCAGGGTAAATACTGTCTGATAAAGAGGTAGCGCGACGCGCACAGTTACAGTGACCAGTGCCAATGCCACCACGACGCCCGGCAAAGATCCGACATAGTAGTGGCACGCCTCCATAATCCGTTGAAAACGGCCCGGCGCTCGAACTGAAAGCCAAGCCATTGGCACTGTGATAATGGTGGTCAGGAGTGCTCCTGCAACTGCAAATATGATGGTTTGACCAAGTGCCATACCAATCAGGTCCAAGCGCCAGCTGTCCATGCCGCCAATAGACAGCCAACGGGCCAGAGTAACGAATGGAACGCCGAGAGACAGTCCTGCTGTGATCAGGCAAATCAGAAAGGCAGGTACCGCCAGCAAACCCAATCTTTGTTTCATCGTGTCGCGTGGAGCACCCGAACCAACCCGGGCATAGCGTTCATTGCCGCGCAAAAGTGCTTCAAGGCTCAAAAGGCCGAAGCAGCAAATGACCAACACGCCACCAAGCATATTGGCCGCCGGACCATTAAAGGCCGATTGAAACTGATCGACAATCGCCGTCGTGAACGTATCGAACCGTATCATGACGTAGAGACCATATTCGGCAAGAAGATGAAGCCCGATCAGCAGTGAGCCCCCGCAAATAGCGAGACGCAATTGGGGTAACACGGCAAAAAAGAAGACACGCCACGGGCCGTTGCCCAGCGAAGCGGCAGCGTCTTCGATTGCCGGATCCAGCCGGCGGAGCTGCGCGGAGACCGGCAGATACAAGAATGGAAAATATGCCAAAACTGATACCAGAACGCCGCCGAAAAGCCCATGCAGGCCGGGTATCAGGCTAACCCACGCATAGCTTTGCACAAAAGCGGGCACTGCAAGTGGAGCTACTGCGAACCAGGACCAGATGCGCGCTCCACGCAGATCAGTGCGCTCCGTGAGCCATGCAAGCATGACCGCAAGGATGATCGAAATCGGAATCGTGACGGCCAGCAGCAGCGCAGTATTGATCAGAAGTTCACCCACTCGTGGCCGGAAAATCAGGGCCGAGGCGGTTTCCCAGCCAGTTTGTATGCCGATCCAGATGACAAATCCGACAGGCAGCAGCGAGACAAGGGAAACAATCACCGCCGCTAGAACCATAGGTGCGTTCGACATCCACCGGCGCCGGATGAGCGGGTTGGATGCTTGGAGAAGATCGCCTGGCTGGTAAAGTGACTGGCTTGGCGGCAATGTAAATTGCTTTCATTGTTGCAGCTACAGTCAGTCAATATGACTTGTGGCTGCCTGGAATTAAGCGACATCCCCGATAGAAGCACCGTGGATGTCGCTGGCGAACTGTTAGCTCGACCGGTGTGTTACGGCTAGAGCAAACCAGCAGCGGTCATCAGATCGGTGACCTTTTTGCTATCTAGCTTCGACGGCTCGACTTTAGGGGCTTGCAGGTCAGCAAGCGGAACCAGTTTGGGATTGGATGCCGCCCCTTCGCCTACCGCGTATTCGAAGGATGTACCATCGCGCAGAATCTCCTGCCCGCCTTTGCCGGTAACCCACTTTACGAACGCCTGCGCCTCGTCCTTATGCTTGCTCGAGGCCAAAACGCCTCCGCCGGAGACGCTGACAAATGCACCCGGATCTTCATTCTTGAAGTAATGAGTGGCGATGTTCTTGCTATTTTCACCGGTCTTGGCCTGATCACCAAAGTAGTAATAGTGGTAGATAACTGCGCCCTCGACCTGACCGGCGTTGACGGCCTTCATAGCAGTGCTGTTGCCCTTGTAGGGGGTGAAGTTTTCTTTCATTGCCTTCAGCCAAGCAGCGGTCGCTTCTTCGCCCTTCAGCTGGAGAAGCGCACCGACGATAGCCTGGAAGTCAGCGCCGGATGGCGATGCTGCCCAACGGCCCTTCCAGCTTGGATCTGCAAGGTCCAGCAACGACTTCGGGAGCTTGTCCTCGGCCAGCTTGGTCTTGTCATAGACAAAAACGGTGGAGCGAGCCGCAACTCCGACCCAATGACCGTTGGCCGGGCGATATTTCTCAGGCACCTGAGCAAGCGTATCGGCGTTCAGCGGCTCGAACAGATTTGCATTGTCGACGAGCGCCATTCCTGGTGAATTTTCTGTCAGGTACACGTCCGCAGGTGAAGCAGCACCTTCCTGGACAAGCTGGTTGGCGAATTCCATGTCGCCACCATTGCGCAAAGTTACCTTGATTCCCGTTTCCTTGGTGAAGCCGGCGGCCCAGGCTTCGGTCAGGCTTTCGTGTTGTGCGTTGTAGACAACAATGCCTTCCGACTCACTCTGTGCCGTTGCCAGCATTGTTGAGCCGGCAAGACCGGCGGCAAAAGCCACAACTCCGGCCAAGGTTAGAGAGAATTTCATGGCGACCTCCGTTTTAATGAGCATGCGGCTGGAACAGCTGCACATGCTTCCGATAATCATTTATGATGAAAACTGTCAACTTATATCGCATTGGGAAGGACCGCCGAGTGGCATGTACCAGCGATTTTTGCTGCATCTGACTGCATTCATATCGCTGACAAATACATTGGGCAAATTGCGATCACTGTGCTCGTCGCACCGACTCCCGACCTACCGAACCCGCGCGCGCTCAATGCGAAACGCATGCCATGGAATTTGTATGTCTCAATCCATCAAACCGTCCGTCGCCCGATACGCCGCCAACAGCAATTTCGACACGCCCCGCCATTTGGGAACGCGCTATAATGTGCAGGGAACCTTCCTGCCGGAACCAGGTAATACTGTGATCTGTCATCTGGTGGACGGTTCGGCCTCAGAGCGCGCTGTCATTGAGGTGCGAAACCGCCTGCTGTCGATGCCCGACGCCGGCAAACTCACGTTCACACCTGTCTCCAGCCTGCATATGACGCTGTTTCAAGGCATCATCGAATATCGCCGCGCGCTGCCGTTCTGGCCGGCGGATGTTCCTCTCATCACCGGCATCGACGAGATGACGCGTCTGTACCTGGATCGTCTCACACAATTCAGAGACTTCGGATCATTCAAAATCAAGGTGATTGACGTCACTCCCGTGAGTCTGACCGTTACCGGCGCTACTTACGAAGACGAGACTGTCATAAAGAAATGGCGTGACGCACTCGCCGTTCCGTTCGGCTACCGCCATCCAGATCACGACAACTATTTCTTTCATATCACCTTCGCTTATCCCGTTGACTGGTTGGCTGATGAGCGCCTCCCCGTCTGGCAAAAGCTGCTGGACGAGTGTCTCCTCTATCTTGAGAGAACAGCGCCCATCATCGAAATTCGTCCACCCGCCTTTTGCAGCTTCAATGACATGAACCACTTTGAAGAACTGCTGGTTCTGGGCAACAGACATCATCTAGCATCTGCGTCGAGCATGGCGAAATAAGCATGCGCATCGCCGTTCCGGTTGCGTCGACTGTCGGGCACCGCAGCCCCACAACTCCATCATGATTGGGAATCGGGAAATTGAAGGGGCAAGGGAAATATAAATCTAAATGATTAGAGAAGCCCGGGGCCGCGACTAAAATTGTTACTTTGGCTGCCGGGATGCAACTGCTTCCATCAGCTTGCCAGCAAGCATCTCATATTTCTCATCATAGTGATGGTCGCCGGCAAGTTCGATCTTCTGAACTGCAGAAAGCGATGGAGCTGTGCACGCCGTATCATCCTCTTCCGAACCATAAACGCACAGGACCTTGTCCAGCGGCAGCTTCGCAACTGCCGGCGCTACCTCATTATCGCCACCCAGGCCCAGCCACGCACCAACAGAAACCTGAAACGGTGTGGTCTCTTCCGTGCCGATCAAGCCGACGAGACTGATACGGTCCTGCAACTGCTTCGGCAGAAAGGGCCAAGAGAACGGGATCGTATTAGCGCCGAAGGAATAGCCGAGCAAAACCACGGGCAATTTGCCGGAGGGGTCAGCTTTGGCGACAATCCTTGCAATATCCTTGGCAATGTCTTCCGGTTTGCGCAGCGACCAGAAATAGCGCAGCGAATCTACGCCGACAACGTGCACACTCTTTTTCGCAATGATGTCGCCAACAGATTTGTCGATATCGCGCCAGCCGCCATCGCCGGAGAAGAATACCGCGAGGTATTTAGCCTGGCCATCAGCGGCAGGAACGTCGATGGTGGGCAAGGCCTCCGCTGAAGCATCTTCCTTGGCAATATCGACTGCTGCATCAGCCGCTATTACAAACCGCTCAGCTTTGGTGGCACCAATTTTTTCCTGCGCTAGAAAAAATCCGGCACTCGGAGGACCCTTGGGATCAGTGTCAGGCTTCTCCCGCACAATCGTCGTCGGATTGGGTAGATCGGCGTCATAGGAGTAGCTGAACCCCTCTCCCGGAACGGCTTCGTAGTCCGCACCTTCGCATGAGGGAAGCTTCGTTTTGAGCGCCACTGACGGATCGACTGAAACCGCACCGGCAAGCGTTGCTGCCGGAGCATCGGACATCGACGCATAAGCCATGACACCACCCTCGCCGATACCGATAACCACCGGATGCATATAGGTATCGACGGCAATCCGGCGCTGAGCTTCCTTTGCTATGCCTTCAAGATCGGAAACAAAATAGGTGCAATCGCCCGTATCCTGATCGAGTTCCTTGCGCCATTTCTCCAGATCAACCGTCAGCACAAGAAAATCGCGATCCAGCAGCAGTTTCGTCAAGGTTTCATCGTCAGCACCGAGACCACCCTTCTGCGACACCAGGATGGCAATGCCTGTCGGCTTGCCAGCTGGTCGCAACAGCGGGACGTCGTTAAGGCGCTCGGACGAAATGAGAATTCGGCCGCCCGAAGACCCGAAACCAAACCAAGGGAAAAAATGAAGCGCTGCAGAAAGACCCACGCTAACGAGGACAAGTGCAAGTATGGCGATGAGGTAGGGCCTGCGAATGAATTTCATCGTTTAAAGACCTCGAAGGGGCTGCCGCTAACCAGGTTTGTCGCATCGATCAGCGAACGAGGTGTCGCGAGGCCCGGGGGGCAAATCAGATAATAGGGAGTCCATTTCGGGCCGAACTTATCCTTGAAAGCGCGCAGTCCGTCAAACCGATAAAATTCAGCGCCGCGGCGGTAGATAAATGAACCGATACGGTTCCACCGGGAGGCCAGATGGCTATCGGAAAGGCCTGACAGGGGCGCAGCGCCAAGATTGAACCAGAGGTAGCCTTCGCCCTTCGCAGCCATCAGGAGATTGGCGAACAACCCATCCATAATGACGCTGGATGCATCAGGCACATGCCGCATCAGATCGACGGCAATTTCCTGATTACCTGCACCGCGCCACACATTGGCAAAGGCCACGATCGCGCCGCCCTCCTTGCGCAGGACTGCAATGTCGAAGTGTGAAAGGTAGGCATTTTCGAACGAACCAAGCGAGAAACGCTTTTCGGAACCAGATTTCATTTCGAGCCAGGCATTGGACACGACGCGAAGTTCGTCCATGATATCCGCGGTTTGGCCCTTTGGAAGGATTTCGAAGCTGATCCCTTCCTTTTCCAAGCGCCGGGCGGCATAGCGCAGGGGCTGGCGCTTGGAGCCCTCAAGCGAGAAATCGCTGAGATCAACGCGTGCGACTTCGCCAAGCTTCAGCGCGGTCAGGCCCATATCCAGGAACAGAGGCAGTCTTTCCGGACCTACCCCGTAGAATACCGTTCTAGTACCGGTGCGATCTGCCAGTCCTCGAAAAGCCCAGGCCAGATCGGCAATCACATCATCGCTGCCCACTGGTTCACCCATTGAAACCAGACTACCGCCAGAACGGGCATACATGACAAAGCCTTTGCCTTTGGGATCCATCAGGAAGCGCTTGTCACCAAGCAAAGCAAGCGCATCCGAAGCGCTCGGGGACATAGCAACGAGATCGGGCACTTGTTCCGGGATGGGCTGGGCGCGCAGTTTGCTCCGGCCAACGCCATTGATGATCGTATTGATCGTTATCGCCGCGAGAACGGTCAGGATGAGTACAGAAACGCGAAGGAAACGCGATGCCTGCGCATCCCAGGCAAACTCCCACCACAGTTCATTCGCATATTCGACATGCCGATAGGCGAAAAGACCGAGCCAGAGAATGGCAAACGCCGTTGTGCCGACGCTGGCCAGCCAGCCCCAGGACAAGCTGAAATGCTCGCCCAGCGGTTTGCGATAAAATGAATCGCGAAATAGCAGAAGCGTGCCTGCCATCAAAGCAAGCATAAGCGCTTCTTCCCAGGCAAAGGCCTTGCTCAATGCGAAGATCGCCCCAAGGCTGAAGAGGATCAGCGCGAGGAACCAGGCGCGCCAGAGACGCCGTGCGAGGCCCCGCGCGACGATCAGCAACGCCAACCCGACGAAGCTCGCGCCAAGATGGGACATTTCCAGAAATGGTAGGGGCAATACGTCGGCAAGCATTTCCAGCCGGTGGTGAAGATCGGGAATGACCGCGGAAATAAGCAGAACGATACCGCCAAGAAAGGCGATGCCAGCCGACAGCGGCGGGATGAGCGGCTCGAACATTCGCACAGCGGAAATGGTTGGGCCGGCGATGAGATGGCGGCGGCGCAAGACTTCAGAAACGACGAAACCTGCTATCGCCGCCAGAAACGGAATGAGCGTGTAGATGACGCGATACGCGACCAGCGCCGCTATAGCGTCGGGATTTTGCCCCAGCCCAAGACCCGCAACAATGGTCGCTTCAAACGCACCAATGCCGCCGGGTGCATGGCTGATGATACCTAGAGCGACAGCGACCACATAGACGAGAGCAAACGCTGGAATGCTGTTCACCGATCCTGCCGGAAGCAGCACATAGAGCGTCGCCGCGGCGGCGGCGACATCCACGAGACCGGCCAAAATCTGCAGCAGGGCACCCTGCGACGAGGGCAAGCGGACAGATAGCCGGCCGATGTTGAGGGTTCGCTCGCGGCGAGAAAGCCAGTACAACAGGAGCGCCACAGCAAGGAGAACAAATATGCCGATTAGTTGATCGAGAACCGGTCCGAACGAAAATATCCAGGGTATCCGTGAGGGATCGATGACGAGGGCGACAGCAATCAGGATGGTGAACGCAAACCAGATTGCCATCCAGGAAGTACCGATAATCCGGCCGATGTCGGCAATATCTATCCCTTCGGCAGCATAGACCCGATAGCGAAGTGCGCCGCCGGTAAGCAGGGAAAACCCGAGAGCGTTTGAGATTGCATATCCCGCACCGCCCGCCATGGCTGATATGTGATAGGGCACCCGCCCCGGTGCAATGGTTTCGACAGCAACCACATCATAGAGCGCAACGGCTGCGAAACTTACAAATGTAAAGAATAACGCAGTCAACAGAACGCTGCCGGGTATGGCATGGAGGGACTGCTTGACATCACGGATCGAAATGCCACTAGAAAGATGATCGAGAACCAACAAGCCGATCACGGCAACTGCTATTCCGAAAAACGCGAACAATGCGGATTTCGTCTTCTTGCCCCACGGCAGTCTTGACTGCGCGCGGGCTTCGATCCTGCGTGTTTGCTTGTCGTTGCCAGGTATGGACGTCATAAGGGGTTCCGGAGCCAGAAACGGATGAAAGTAATTTTGATTTCACCATGAAATTGTGACGGCGTCATTAGCCCTGCAATAATGGCGGGATTGAGCCGAGAAAAGGCAAATTAAACAACACCTGCATCAACGCCGGTTAAACACGTTGACCTGTTATTTGAATACTGGTGATAGGGTCGATTCGACTTAAGCTGCATCCAGGACCAGGTGGCGATGGCTTCCAGGTGCTTTGACACGACCCACGGCGGCTGATGGTGGTTTTAGTCCCATGCCTTCGGCAATGGCTGTTGCAACAGAATTGCTGTTCTGAACAAGAAAGGAATAACGCAGCTTGGACAGCCGGATCCGCTCGGCAACATCTACTGCAGTCCGCCAACGCGCGGCAATGGAAGAAACGTTACCTTCCATAAGGACGATCGTGCGCGACGTAGGCCGTACATAGAATTCAGGACAATATACGAGGTCGCGTTTAGCATAATCAGTGACAACGGCAGTCAGGGGCCCTCGAAGCGCGCAATAATTGAAACTGCCATCCGCATGGGCGGCACCGCCATTGATTTCGTAGAGTGGCCTGCCGGTGTCATCGGTCCAGACAACAAAATTATGGCTGACAATCCCCGCGAAACGCGGGATGGGATAAGAGCCAAAAAGAATGCGGTGGTTCATGAAGCGTGACTTTAAGTGACAGAATTATGACCAAGGAAGTTCCTCAATAGAGCATTTTTCAGCAAAGACAATACTCAGGTCTTTCACAGAATTTTGAGCTTTTTATACTTAGCCGACACACTACTACTGAAGTTGAAATCAACAGCTGGAATCCCCGCGGGAAACATTCATTTCTCCCCCAAAAACCGATATATTTGTTGGGGACATTGCAGCGTTTCCCGAAATAATACGATGAAATATATTTTGCACCTTTTGCAGATTGCCAGAAGCAACTGTTTCATTTCGTTGACAAAACATCGGCGTCAGGCAACACGCACGCGTATTTCACCAATTCCGTCCACACCTCCGATCATTTCGTCGCCAGGCAAAACAGCACCCACGCCAGCTGGAGTGCCCGTATAGATGAGATCGCCGGCTTGCAGCGTAAACAGTGTCGAGAGATAGCTGACCGTCTCAGGTATTTTCCAAATCATTTGTTCGAGGTCACCGCGCTGTCGTTCAGCTCCGTTGACTTTCAACCAGACCGCACCCTTGGCCGGATGACCGATGTGTGTGGCAGGCACGACAGCCGAACAGGGCGCAGACGCTTCGAACGCCTTTCCAACCTCCCAAGGACGCCCAAGCTTCTTGGCTTCCCCTTGCAGATCGCGGCGTGTCATATCGAGACCAACTGCATAGCCAAATATATGATCGAGCGCATTTTCAGTGGCAATGTCAGAGCCACCTTTTCCAAGCGCAACAACCATTTCCATTTCGAAATGGACATCCTTTGTCGCAGACGGATACGGGAAATCGCGACCATCCGTGAGAAGGCAATCCGGATTTTTTTGAAAGAAAAACGGCGGCTCGCGGTCAGGGTCATGTCCCATCTCGATGGCATGATCGGCATAATTCCGTCCGACGCAATAGATCCGATGAACCGGAAACAGCTTGTCTGAGCCGATAACCCGCAAGGACGGTTGCGGAAGCGGCTCGAAAACAAATTCATTCTGATGCATTCTTACGCCTCACCTCAAATTAATTGGCTGACCTTCATCTCAGTCTTCTCAGACAGCATGACACATACTAAGTGTTATAGAGATCAGACAAATCGCCAATGCAACCTGTCATATGCAGCGGCATAACGCCCTCGACAAGGATTCCGATCTTTCTCATGCATCAGAGACTTGATTTGCAAGATCCGTTGCATGCGGACGACAGCGATGACTTTCTGCTGGACCAGGTGCAGCGGGCGAATTTCCGCTATTTCTGGGAGGGCGCTCATCCGCAGAGCGGCCTCGCGCGCGACCGGTCCGGCCGGACTTCCGATCCGAATAATGACCTCGTCGCTATTGGCGGATCCGGCTTCGGTTTCATGGCTGTCCTCGTTGCCATTGAGCGTGGCTGGATTTCACGCGATGAGGCACAAGTCCGTATTGAAAAGATGCTGTCGGCGCTCGAACGCACGAAACTCTATCGAGGCGTCTTTCCGCACTTTATCAATGGAGTGGATGGCACGACCGTACCCTTTACACGCCTGGATGATGGTGGTGACCTGGTTGAAACGTCGCTTCTCGTTCAAGGACTGATTTGTGTCCGGCAATATTTTGCCTCCAACGGCCCCAAAGACACCGCCATGCGTGACAGGATCAATCGGCTGTGGCGATCGGTCCAGTGGGATTCCCACATCAAACCGGGGGAAAAGGTTCTCTACTGGCACCACAGTCCAAAATTTGGCTGGGCGCGCAATGTGCCGATCCGGGGCTGGAACGAAGCGCTGATCACTTACGTCTTGGCTGCAGCCTCCCCGGACCATGGGATCGATCCAGAGATTTATCACGAAGGTTTTGCGGCAAATGGCGCCTTCATCAATGGGCGAGACTATTACGGCGTCAGGTTACCATTGGGCCCGGAGTTTGGCGGCCCCATGTTCTTTGCACACTATTCTTTCTGCGGTCTCGATCCGCGTGCCCTTACAGACCAATACGCCGACTACTGGTTGCAGAATTGTAGCCACGCGGAAATCAACTACCTGCACAGCGTGCACAATCCACATGGTTATATCGGCTATGGTCAAGCGTGCTGGGGCCTATCTTCCAGTCACGGTCCGAGAGGCTACAGGGTAAGTTCGCCCGGTTCAGATTTCGGATTGATTGCCCCCACTGCCGCCCTCAGTAGCCTGCCATACGTTCCAGAACACTCCATGCGTGCCTTGCGTTATTTCCTGACTCTTCCCCATGGGAAGGTGAACGGCAGGTTTGGCTTCGTCGATGCGTTTTCGCTTTCCAGAAACTGGTTCGCCAGGACCTACCTCGCCATAGACCAGGGCCCGACCATTGCCATGATCGAGAATCATAGAAGCGGCCTCCTATGGAGGCTCTTCATGAGCGCGCCGGAAATCCAGAATTCTCTGCGAAGCCTTGGCTTTGCCAGCCCTCATCTGCTCGGATCGCGGGAACCAAACCAAGACTGAGGCATTGCTTCTCCCAGGACAATTGATCATCCTCCGATCAAATTCCGCATACTCCCATTCAAGGGACCAGACATGAAAATCCATGCTGTTTTTAACCGCGATGGCGGTACGTTTCGCACCATGGATATCAAGTTGTTCGCGAAAACAGCCAAGGCAATTTTTGAAAAGCATGGCCATACGTTTGAGAGCGAGATTGTACCCGGCAAAAGTGTTGTGAAGACGTTGCAAAACGTTGCTAGCGAGGTGGGCGAGCACGTTCTCATGGCCGGCGGCGGCGACGGCACGATTTCGGCCGCCGCGGATGTTGCTTGGAAAGCAAAGGTGCCGCTCGCAGTCTTGCCCGCTGGAACAATGAATCTTTTTGCACGCGCCCTGAAAATTCCGCTAGATATTAACGTAGCCTTGGAAAGCCTCGCCAGCGGCACCATCCAGGCGGTCGACATTTCTACCGCCAACGAGGAAAGCTTTGTTCATCAGTTTTCGATTGGTTTCCAGCCGCAGATGATCAAGCTCCGCAACACCTTGGAGTATCGCTCCCGCTGGGGTAAGCGTCTTGCAAGCATCCGCGCATTCGCCAAAGCCATGGGCAATCCGCCGCGCTTCGCCGTGCGCATGGTCATCGACGGCATCCCCACAGAGCGAACCGTTTCCGCTATCTCGATTTCGAATAATCCTTATGGTAGCGGCGTTTTACCGGTGCCTGACAACGTCGACCACGGCGAATTGGGCGTCTACGTTGCCGGAGGCCTAACCCCCGGCGCTATAGTAAAGTTGGCGTTTAGCGTTCTGACCGGGTCGTGGCGCCGCAACCCCGACGTCGACGAAATTCTTGCCAAGAAAGTTGAGCTACACTTCCCGCACCTGCGGCGCGGCGCAAAAGCGACCATAGACGGCGAGTTGATCCCGCTCGCGCGAGACGTCAAAATCGCCATTCACGTGGGAGAACTTCAGGTTCTTGTCCCCAAGTCAGGCTTTCCATAGAAAACGGCGCGGTTTGACCGCGCCGCCCAGTCCAGTTGGATACGACGTCAGCTACTTTTCTTTGATTTCTTGACTGGCGCCGCCTGTCCAGCCGCCTTCCTCGCCGCAGCTTCTTCGGCAGCGAGCTGATCCGCGCTCTTCGGCATTGTGTCAACTACGGAACGCACCTTACCCTTGTCGGTAACGGTGCACATCGCATCGCGGAGATCAACCTTCAAGCGCACCTGATTCACGCCACCACCCACTGGTTCGGCATCGATGGCCTTAATGTTACTTTCGCCCATGAAATATTTGGAAGATGCTGCCGCAATGCACGGTTGAGCAAGAGTCGCGTTCACCGGCGGTCGTACTGGTGCGAAAGTCGGCATGGTCGGCATCATGCTGGGTGCGCCGGTCGTAGAACATGCTGCCAGTGGAATAAGGATTACCAGAGGGGCAATCCGGCTCAAAATATCGGTAGGCAGACGCATGGTTCTCTCCGCAAAGTCTTATCGCAGGATTGGATATAGGCCGGAAACTATTCGGTTTTTATCATTTGTCTAGTGGCGCAACTGCCACAATGGGACTTTATTGCCACAAGTCCATCCCGGGATGTCAGCGGGAGGCCGACAGCATCCAGTTGAGTACCCCGCGCCAGTCGGTCATGCGAATTGGCGTGCCATGATTGCCGCTCTCAAATCGATGAAACCGGGCGGGATACCCCGGCGCCGATGTCCGTATCTTCCGGTAAAAAGCCTGCTGCTTTTCGACAGCAAAAACCGGATCACGGCTGCCATGGCCGAAGAAGACCGGTACTCGGCGTTTAAACGAAGCTGATTCGATAAAGTGCTCATCCCACAGCGATCCGAGAATGATCAAGCCCGAGATGTGCCTGGACGTTTCGGCATCCTGCGCCAGCTTCCAGCACAATGAGCCGCCCATCGATCCACAAGCGACGAAGAGCTTGGCTTGTGGCGATTGCGCCTTGAAATAATCTATTACACCCGCAACTTCGCTTTCGCCCTTGTCTCCGAAGTCACTAAATTCTGGTGTGACATAGAGTCCTCCATTGCGATCCATCAGGTTTTTCAGGCGATTGAAGTTACCGCCGAACGTAAAGTCGTTCATGCCTTGCTGGCGATTACCGCCCTGGCCGTGCAGATAAATGGTAATGACAGAAGCGCCTGAAAGTTTCCCCACTGTCATGACTTTTAGCGGTCCCTTGGATGTCGTAACCACAAGGTCCCTTTGCGAACGTTTCGGCTGAAGTGAGATGTAGTTCTGCTTGACGCGCCGTTCCGGCACCTGATCGCGACCGTTGATATCCCGCATCTCGTTATAATCGACCACGACATAGTCGCCACCATCGCCGGTCTTGAGAATCCCGGGATAGGCAAAGAGATCATCTTTGTAGGGCTCGAGCTGCAATGCTGACACGGGGCTCGAAAGGCAAACGAACGCCAAGGCGCCGAGAATAAAGTACCTGATCAAGCGAATTTCCTATCGGATGGGCTGAGTAATAGTACCACCCGCGCGATCCAGCATATCCGGCGTATCGACGTCAAGGGCAGCCGCCTCGCCAAGCTCCACATCGATGACAGGAATATCGCCACGCTCGATCAAATGACGTGCACCAACATCACCGGCCAGACTGAATACTTCGTTGAACAAGATACGCGGCAGGATCACCGGATTGCCGCGCTTGCCCTCGAAAGTCGCCCTCACGACGGATTGACCGCCGGTGCTTTGAAAACGACTGATCATGGCCTGCAGATCGGTCGCGGACAGAGCAGGCATGTCGGCCAGGAGCATCATGACGCCGTCGGACGACCCTGGTACGTTTCTGATCGCGGTTTGCAGCGATGAGGCTAACCCGCTGGCATAGTCCTTGTTAAGTGCAATCATCACATTGAGCCCATCCAGCGCCGCGCTGCATTGCTCTGCCATATGTCCGAGCACGGCGACGACAGGACGCCCACCCGCCTGGATTGCAATCTGTGCGGAGCGGCGTATCAGCGGTACATCGTCGAAAGTGGCCAGCAATTTGTTCGGCCCCATCATACGGGTCGACTGACCGGCAGCGAGCAGAGCGATCGCAACGTCGGGCCGCGCCGCCAACGGGCGTGGATCGCGCGGCTGCGGTCGCGTCGGAATTTCCATCAACAAGCCCCCTACACCCATTCCGACGATGTCTGACTTGGTCACCGGCACATTCGCCATCAGCCGGTCGAGCACCCAGTCAAAGCCGTTTTCCTTGGGGCTTCTCGCGCAACCGGGAGCGCCGATCAACGGCTTCTCATCAAGTTCGCCTAGGATCAGCAGGTTTCCCGGATCAACTGGCATGCCGATATGACTAACGGCTCCGCCTGCCTCCCTGATTGCCGTGGGAACAACGTCGTCCTGATCGACCACAGCGGAGGCGCCAAAAACGACGACGAAGTCATTTGCTTCCTGCAATTTGCGTATCGCTTCTGCCAGCGGTTTGCTCGCATGGGGCGGGCGCAGTTCGGATGTCACAACTCCATGGTTGGCTGCGATTCGTGCTGCGATGACACGGCGCGTCTTGTCGAGCACTGTCGGCTTGATTGATGGCAGCGTCGTCTGGATCAGGCCAATGCGTGAGCCTGCGAAACCGCGCACTCCAAAGGCCGTACGACCACGTGCCAACTCCGCGATCCTGTTAGTTACAGACACAGAAACGGCGAAAGGAATGATCTTGATGGTCGCAACCATCTGCTGCTGTTGAACCTTGTCGAATGGTTTCAACGTCGCGATCGTCACGGAGGGATCGACCGCATTGATGGCATTGATCAACTCAGGATCCACCGTGAAAAGCCCGGCCGTTTCGGCATAGCAATTGACCCGGCCGGTCGATGCTGGCCCCGCCCGCACGCCAGACCATTGCAATGCTTCCGTTATCCGTTTGGCCGCTTCGTTTTCTTCGATATCTGCGTCTTGCAAGCGAGCGCCAATGATGTACGTGACGCCTGCTTCGCGCAATTGCCCAAGGTCATGCTCCTTGAGGACATGTCCCTTTTTCAGCTTCACGTTCCCGACATGGGTCGAGTGCGCAAGGATAACCCCAAGCGCATCTTCGATATAGATTTCACCAAAGATCATACTGTCTTTTCCAGATTCCGCGCGGTTTGGAGACCTCTGGCTCGAAATGCCTTGATCACCTCGGCCATAACCGCAACGGCTATTTCAGCAGGACTGGCGGCACCGATATCAAGGCCGATAGGCGAATGAATCAAAGCGATCTCATCATCGCTGGAACCCAATGCCTTGAGCCGCTCGACCCGCTTTGTATGCGTCTTGCGGCTACCCAGCGCGCCGACGTAAAAGCATCCCGCTTTTAGCGCCCGCTCCAGCGCCTGATCGTCGATTTTCGGGTCATGCGTGACGACAGCAACCGCCGTATAGGGATCAAGTGGTCGCTGCTCGAGTATATCCTGCGGCCATTCTGCAAAGAGTTTGATATCCGGGAAGCGCTCCGGAGTGGCAAACGCCGTACGCGGATCGATGATTTCCATATCGTATCCCGCAATTTTTGCCATCGGCGCCAAGGCCTGGCTGATGTGCACAGCCCCAATCACCACCAGACGCGGCGGCGGCACGTGGACGTTCAGGAAGAACGACCGGCCCTCGATCTCGGCGAGGCTAGATTTTCCGGACAGGAACGCCTGGCTGATCGCATCGCCGAGTAGACCGGCAACCGGATCGCCCTCCTTGATCACGCGGTCGCGCCCGTCGCCCAGATCAGTCAGCAACAATGCCGCACGGCGGGCCCGCCGTTCTGCATTGAGCTTCTTCAGACAATAGGGATCCATACTCAGCCCAGCCGTTCGACATAGACTTTGATACGTCCGCCGCAGGACAGACCGACCTGCCAGGCGGTTTCGTCGGCGACACCGAATTCAAGCATGCGCGGGGTGCCCTGGCTGATCACATCCATGGCTTCGGCAATGACCGAGCCTTCAACGCAACCGCCAGAAACCGAGCCCTCGAAATTACCTGCCTCATCGATCACAAGATGGCTGCCGACCGGGCGCGGTGCCGATCCCCAGGTTTCCACGACTGTGGCAATCGCCACGTCGCGGCCTTCGGCCATCCAGCTTTCGGCGATCAGCAGCGGATCGCGTATTTGTTCAGTGGGGTTTTGCATTGTATGACAGTACCACAAACCTCAATATTGGTGCAACCAGCGCCTCGGATCGTCATCGTTATTGCGCGGTCGGCTGAGAGCCCGGCACAGATCCTCCAAAGCATCCATATTGTGCACGGCACGGAACTCGTCAACATAGGGTAACATAGCTTTTACCCCACGCGCACGGGGCTCAAAACCTTCAAATCGGAGTAAAGGATTGAGCCAGATCAGCCGACGGCATGATTTCGATAACCGCTCCATCTCGGCCTCAAGACCGTTCGTATCCTCGCGTTCCAGTCCGTCGGTAATGAGCAGCACTACCGCACCTTGACTGAGAACACGTCTCGACCAATGACGATTGAATTCCCGCAGGGTTTCGCCAATGCGTGTACCGCCTGACCAGTCCTGTACGGCACCGGTGCAATGGGCAATCGCATCATCCGGGTCACGATAGCGCAGGGATCGCGTGATGTTGCTCAGCCGCGTGCCAAAGACGAAGCAATGCACCCGGCGACGCTTGGCCATCATTGCATGCATGAAATGCAGGAAAATGCGGGTGTATTGGCTCATGGAACCGGAAATATCGGCAAGGACGACCAATGGCGGATGCACTTCGCGACGCGAGCGGAATTTCGGTAAAATGAGATCACCACCAGTTCGCAGGCTCGCACGCATCATCGCTCTCGGATCGATACGCGCGCCCTTCGGGTCACTGCGGAAACGCCGCGTCTCGACTTCATCGACGGGCAGCGTCAGCTCATCCATCGCCCGGCGCGCCTGGCTGAGCTCATCGGCCGACATCTGGGCAAAGTCCTTGGTCCGCAGCACTTCCTTGCCGGAAAATGTCAAACGTGCGTCCACATCGATCTCGGGCGGGAGTTCTCCAGGCTGGTTGCGCGAGCTTTCCTTGAACAGCGCTTCGGCGACGCGAGCTTCGGCAGCCCTAGGCTTTGATCGTTCGCGCGCCAAGGCTACCGGCGAAAACATGGCCAACATTTTCTCGATCAGTTCGCGGGAGCGCCAATAAAGCCGGAACGCCTCATCGAATGTCGCATGATCCTCGCGGCGGTTGACGAGCACACTGTGCAGCGTCCAATAAAAATCGTCCCGAGAGCCGATACCACCGGCCAAAACCGCCTCGATCGCGTCCCTGACGGAAGCCGGGCCAACCCGCAACCCGGCCTTTCGCAAGGTGCGGGCAAAAAAAACGATGTTGTCCGCGAGGCGGCTTTCGCTCCGCGCTATCTCGGGTGATGAGGCGAATGTTTCCATGTCACGCCGCGTTCAGTTCCGCCTTGACCTCATCAAGTATTCGTCGCCCCTCGCCGCCGGAAATTCTGGCTATATCATCCTGATATTTGAGCAAAACGCCGATCGTATCGGATACCGTCTCCGGATCGAGTGCCAACTTATCCATTTCGGTCAAAGCCCCCGCCCAGTCGATGGTTTCAGCGACACCCGGCAGCTTGAACAGATCCATATCCCGCAATTTCTGCACATACCGGACGATCTCATCCGACAGGCGTTCATTGGCTGCTGGGACTTTGCGGCGGACGATCTCAAGCTCCCGTTCAGCGGAGGGATAGTCTACCCAATGGTAGAGACACCGGCGTTTCAGTGCGTCGTGGATCTCACGAGTCCGATTGGTCGTTATGATGACGATTGGTGGTTCGGCAGCACGGATCGTTCCAAGTTCCGGAATCGTGACCTGATAGTCCGACAGTACTTCGAGCAGGAAGGCTTCAAAGGCTTCATCGGTTCGATCAAGTTCGTCGATGAGAAAAACCGGGGCCTTACCCGGTTTACCCGACAGCGCCTGCAGAACGGGCCGCCTGATCAGGAATTTCTCTGAAAAAACATTGCGCTCTATGGCTTTCTTATCAACCTTGCCACTCGCTTCATCGAGGCGAATCTCGATCATCTGCGCTGCATAGTTCCATTCATAAACAGCAGAAGAAACGTCGAGCCCTTCATAGCATTGCAGGCGGATCAGCGGTCGGTCCAGCGTTGCCGCGAGTACTTTGGCGATCTCGGTCTTTCCGACGCCCGCCTCGCCTTCCAGAAACAAGGGTCTCTTCATTCGCAAGCTGAGGAACAATACCGTCGCCAACGCGCGGTCGGCGACATATCCGCCAGCCTCGAGCAAAGCCAGCGCATCTTCGATCGATTGCGGTAGTTCAGCCATGGCGTCTCCGGCGCTAGTCTCCCGAACTGTGATAGGAGCGATTGAGATAGATCAATGAACGGCCAGGATCGCCCATATTGAGGGCGGTGACCTTACCATAGATCACATAATGCGTTGCGACTTCGTGTGTAGCTATGATGCGGCAATCGAAGCTCGCCAAGGCGTTTGTGAGCACTGGAGCACCGGTTTGGAGTGTCTGCCAATGCCCGAGCGCAAACCTGTCCGGCTGGGACAGATCGCCCTTGCCGGAAAAGGCTTCGGAAAGCGCCTGCTGTTGGAACGAGAGCGTATTCAGCGCGAAAACCTGATTTTCGATGAACAGGTGGTTGAAGTCATGATTGCGATTGAGACACACGAGCATCGTCGCCGGATTGTCCGAAACCGAGCATACTGCCGAAATTGTAACGCCGCGGCGGCCCGCCGGACCATCGGTGGTAAGGATATGAACCGCCTCGGCAAAATGACTCATGGCATTGCGAAATGCGAGCGGCTCTATTTTCTGATCTTTGGCAATTAGCACAATTCTATTTCCATTGTCCGAACCATCACTATCGCAACATGTGTCTCAACCATAGGGGCAGGTCATATTTTCCGATAACTTCCTTTTATATAGCGCGAGATTGCTAAGAATGAAGGAAACAGCTACCGAAAACGTGCAACTACTACCCATCAAAGAGGAAACGACATTTTCGCAATGAACCCCACAATACGCGCCGCAACATTTGGCCTTTGCATAGCTGTCGCAAGTGTCGCACATGCGGAAGACAAGATTGGTGTTATCGCGCCGCTTTCCGGCCCTTTTGCGCGCCTTGGAACGCAAGTTGTCGATGGTGCGACGATTGCGGTGGCTGCGAACAAGGGCGGCCAGGCGATATCAATTACAACGGCCGATGACCAATGCAGTGCGGCAGGCGGTGACGCGGCGGCAAAACAGCTGGTCCAGGCAGATGTTGCGATAGTCATGGGCTTTCTCTGCACTGAATCGCTCGAAGCCGCTCTGCCCATCCTCAATCAGAAGGGTATTCCAATCATTACCCCGGCAATACGCGCACAAACACTGACAGAGCTGCGCGCCGATCAGCCTTATCCGGTCTTCAGGACCGCGCCATCCGGCCGCAATGAGGCTAACGAAACCGGTGATATCCTCGCCGGGCTGTGGCATTCGGAACCGTTTGCCATCATCGATGACGGCACGATCTTCGGGCGTGAACTTGCGGCAGGTGTGCGGGCCCGTCTGGAGGAAAAAGGCCTGAAACCAGTCTTTGCCGATACGTACCGTCCCGGTCTCGACAATCAGAATGCACTGGTCAGCCGGCTGAAACGCGCAGGCGCCACACAGGTTTTCATCGGCGGTGAACGCGACGATGTTGCGGCCATAGGGCGAAGCGCCGCGGCGCTAAACTATTCGCTTGTCATCGCCGGTGGCGAGGCTCTTGAGGCGGCAGGCGATGGCAGTGAACTCGCCATCGGCACATTGATGATCGCACCACGCGAGCCACAAACTCTGGAGAGTGCCAGAAACGCCAAGAATACGATCGAGTTGGCCGGAAAAGTGCCGGAAGGCTATACGGTACCTGCTTATGCCGCGACCGAAGTGGCAATGCAGGCGCTAACGACCGCGCAATCACAGGCAGGATCCCTGCAGGAGATTCTGCACACCAATGTCTTTGAAACTGCACTTGGCACGATGCAATTCGATGCCAAAGGCGAGCGCATCGCTGATACTTACCGCCTGCAGAAATTCGATGGCAACCAGTTCGTGCTGGAGACCAACTGATGTTGAAGGCCGGTCCACGCAACCTCATTACCGACGTCGCTGGGTTAAAAGTCGGGAATGCTTCGGACAGCAAGCTCAAATCTGGCACGACCGTCATTCTCTGCGATAGTCCCGCGACCGCCGCAGTCAAGGTGCTCGGCGGCGCACCGGGCACGCGCGAAACCGACCTCCTCGAGCCGCACAATACCGTTGAGCAGGTCAACGCGCTGGTTTTGTCGGGCGGATCCGCATTCGGTTTGGATGCCGGGTCGGGCGTTCAGGCGGCCCTCCGGGAAAAAGGCATCGGTTTTGAGGTCGGCACGCAGCGTGTTCCAATCGTCCCGGGCGCTGTTCTCTTCGATTTGCTGAATGGCGGCGACAAGGACTGGGGCCGTTACCCGCCCTATCGTGAGCTCGGCTATGAAGCAACGCAGTCGGCATCAAGTGATTTCACGCTTGGAACCGTGGGCGCCGGGACAGGAGCAACTGTCAAAGGGCTGAAGGGCGGGCTGGGCTCCGCCTCGTCAATCCTTGAAAGCGGCGTGACCATTGGCGCCCTGGTCGCGGTTAACGCGCTGGGTATGGTAACCGTCGGAAAAAGCAGGCATTTTTGGGCTGCGCCTTTCGAAATCGGTAACGAGTTCGGCGGACTTGGCCTGCCGCATCCCTTTCCTGCCGATGCCGCCGAAATCGGGACCAAGTTCAGCGACGCGGCGCGGGATGCCAACACCACGATAGGCGTCATCGCTACCGATCTGATCCTCACCAGCGCTCAGGCCAAGCGCTTGGCCATCGCCGCCCATGATGGTTACGCCCGTGCAGTCTGGCCGGCACACACGCCTTTTGACGGCGATCTGGTGTTCGCGCTCGCCACCGGAACCAGCAGAACGCCAGAAGCGGCTGAATTCATTGACCTTTGTGCCGCGGCAGCCTCAACAATGGCGCGCGCCATAGCACGAGGCGTTCATGCCGCTACACCGACGGACAACGATCCCTTCCCCGTCTGGCAATCACTTCGCTGAACAGTTTCGATTGTGTGATACGGCCGCGCGTGATAACCGGCGCCCACAGAATTTCTACCGGAGACAGATCATGAGCCGTCCGCTCGTCATATCACCTTCCATTTTGGCCTCGGATTTTTCGAAACTTGGCGCGGAAGTAAACTCGGTTTTGCAGGCGGGCGCTGACTGGATCCATATCGATGTGATGGACGGGCATTTTGTTCCGAACATCACCTTTGGTCCGGAAGTGGTAAAAGCCATCCGACCGCTGACAGACGCGGTTTTTGACACGCATCTGATGATTTCGCCCTGCGACCCCTATCTCGAGGCCTTCGCCAGGGCCGGTTCGGACATTATCACGGTCCACGCGGAAGCCGGACCACACCTGCACCGCTCGCTTCAAGCCATTCGGGCGCTCGGCAAAAAGGCTGGCGTTGCCATCAATCCCGCGACGCCGGAATCCGCCATCGAATACGTGCTGAACGACGTCGACCTCATCCTCGTCATGACTGTCAATCCGGGGTTTGGCGGACAGAAATTTATTGCGGAAACGCTGGAAAAGATCAAGACAATCAAGGCGATGATCGGCGACCGACCTATCGATCTCGAGGTCGATGGCGGCATCACCCATGAAACGGCTGCGCTGGCAGTACGGGCAGGCGCCAATGCGCTGGTCGCCGGGTCCGCTATTTACAAAGGTGGAAGCGAAGCCGCCTATAAATCCAACATCGACCTTATCCGCAGTTCAATCCGCCAAGGATCCCGATGATAATCCGCCGCATTCTTCTTTGCCTTCTCATGGCGTCTTCGCCAGTCGCGGCATGGGCCGGAGATGCCGCAAAGCTTGATATCATTGGGTTTTCCAAGGATGGCGGCACATTTGCCTTCGAGGAATATGGCGTCCAGGACGGCTCTGGTTTCCCCTACGCCAACCGGTTCTATATCGACACGGCAACCGACAAGTTTCTGGCCAAAACGCCGGTTCGGGTCAGGCTCGACGATGAAAATTCGTCACTTGAAAACGCCCGCGACAAGGTAGGCCGCGATGCACAAGGCGTGACATCGCTCAGCGATGAAGAACTGCGCACCAATGCCGGCAATGCGGTGGCATCGAACCCTGTTACTGAGCTTTCGGCCGATCCGTTCAAGGTGAAAATCAACCCGCGATTCGTATTTCCCGCGATTGATCCCGCGCTGACAATACAGCTTGAGGAGATCGCCGTCCCGCCGAGTGAAACCTGTCAAAACCTGGGTGAAATCAAAGGCTTCCGCTTGACGCTGCTTGAAGATAAACCTGACGCCAAGCCCGAAATGCTCCACGAAGACGCCTCCGTTCCGGCCAGTCGCGGCTGTCCGCTCGGCTATAGTGTCGGTGCGGTCCAGACCCTATATCCGGACGGTGGAAAACCGGTAATCGCGGTGATGATTGCGGTGCGCGGAACGGGATTCGAAGGCCCGGACTATCGCTGGCTGGCAGTCACCAGGCAGAGATAGGCGCATCCATTGTAAAAAAGGCGCCAAATGGCGCGTTGAGTGATCGGCCTAGCTCTGATAGACCGCGTTTAAAGCCTAAGAGCCTGAACGTAAATTCGCCAAGGCGGGCTGCAAATGCAGTTTTCTGCGCTCCGATGCTCACGTACCCGACCGTACGCTCCGCTTCGGTGCTTGAAAACCATCATTTTCGCCACTCCCTGACGAATTTTCGATCAGACTCTAAAAGAACAGGAAACACATATGATCCCGCGCTATTCGCGTCCCGAAATGGTCGCCATCTGGTCCCCGGAAACGAAATTCCGCATCTGGTTTGAAATCGAGGCACATGCCTGCGATGCGCTGGCGGAGCTTGGTGTTATCCCGAAGGAAGCAGCCAAAACCATCTGGGAAAAGGGCGGCGCAGCCACTTTCGACATCGATCGCATCGACGAGATCGAGCGCGAGACCAAGCACGATGTCATTGCTTTCCTTACACATTTAGCCGAAATCGTTGGCCCTGACGCACGTTTCGTCCATCAGGGCATGACCTCGTCGGACGTGCTCGACACCTGTTTCAATGTGCAATTGATGCGTGCCAGCGATATCCTTCTCGGCGATCTGGACAGACTTTTGGTGGCCCTGAAAAAGCGGGCTTTCGAGCATAAAGACACGGTTACCATCGGCCGCAGCCATGGCATCCACGCCGAACCGACAACCTTCGGCGTCAAGCTGGCGCAGGCCTATGCCGAGTTCGAACGCTGCCGTAGTCGTCTCGTCGCGGCACGCGCGGAGATTGCAACCTGTGCTATCTCCGGCGCTGTCGGCACCTTCGCCAATATCGATCCCCGCGTGGAAGAACATGTCGCCAAGGCGTTGGGAATGCAGGCAGAACCGGTTTCGACGCAAGTGATCCCGCGCGACCGCCATGCCATGTACTTTGCAACCCTTGGTGTCATCGCTTCGTCGGTCGAGCGTCTCTCCGTCGAGATCCGCCACCTGCAGCGCACCGAGGTTCTGGAGGCGGAAGAGTATTTTTCACCCGGCCAGAAGGGCTCATCGGCCATGCCGCACAAGCGCAATCCGGTGTTGACCGAGAATATGACCGGGCTCGCCCGCATGGTCCGCGCGTTTGCACTGCCGGCGATGGAAAATGTGGCCCTGTGGCACGAACGCGATATTTCGCACTCTTCGGTCGAGCGCATGATCGGCCCCGACGCGACGATCACCCTGGATTTTGCCTTGGCGCGTATGGTCGGCGTTATCGAAAAGCTGTTGGTCTATCCGGATAACATGTTGAAAAACATGAACAAGTTCCGCGGATTGATCCACTCGCAGCGGGTGCTTCTGGCACTGACGCAGGCCGGCGTTTCCCGCGAAGATTCATACCGTCTGGTGCAGCGCAACGCCATGAAAGTGTGGGAACACGGGGCCGATTTCCTCGAAGAACTGCTCGCTGACGCCGATGTTCGCGCTGCCCTGCCCGAAGCGACGATCCGCGAGAAATTCGACCTTGGCTATCACACCAAACATGTCGATACGATCTTCAAGCGCGTGTTTGGCTCAACCGGCAGCAACTAAATTAAAGCCCCAGGTTGATAAAAGCATTCCGGATTCGAGGATTCTTGCATAGGAATTCAACATTCCTGAGTGTGAATCGGACATTGTTGCGCAATTCACCCGCCCAAATAGCGGTTACATCAAGTGAAATAGGTAAAAACCGCCAGTAAAAACGAGATGGTTCGGGAAATTAATAGAACGAGCGTTCAATTAATTTTTTGGGATGGATTGAAGTGCCGTAACGGTGGGTACTGAAGGGGTTTGGTGCGTGGTTCGACAAGCTCACCATGAGGGAAGGTAGGGGATTGCAGGAAGCTGCTTCCTGCAACTTTGGCGATTGTCATTATAACCACAACCTCCCTCATGGTGAGCTTGTCGAACCACGCACAGTGGCACACAACCCAAAGTGCATAAGCTGCCACTAACCCTTTGCCGGCACGATCCTGATCACATTGCCCCAGGGGTCAACGATCTCGCGTTCGTCCTTGGCATCGGCAGAGCTGAACTCGGCCCAAGCCAATCCGGAGCGGTCATTGTCACGGCGCCCTGCCCCGCGGCTCTGCCAGGAATTGGCGGCGACGTGGTGATGGTAACCGCCGGTTGACATAAACACGGCACTGCCGCCAAACCCGGCAACCGTCTGCAACCCGAGCTCATCCTGCCACCAGCTTTCGGCCTCCTTGGCGTTGCCGACGCGCAGGTGCAGATGGCCGACCATCGTCCCGTCCGGTGCCATGTCGAAAGGCACCTCGTTACCGGGTTCGCCGAGCAGATTGCCGACATCCAGCGCCTCGGTACCCATCTGCACGGATGAGCCGTTCCACTTCCAGTTCTCATGCGGACGGTCGGCATAAATTTCAACGCCGTTGCCTTCCGGATCGGTAAGATAGATGGCCTCGCTGACCAGATGGTCGGACGCGCCAACGATCGGCGTGCGCTTGTCGATCGCGCGCCGCGCCCAGCGAGCGAGATCGGCACGCGCCGGCAACAGAAAAGCCGTGTGATAGAGACCGGCGCTGTGCAGATCATCCGCGCGAACAGCAGAAGCCTGCTCGATCTCGAGCAGCGGCGTTTCGCCAGCACCCAGAATGACTGACTGGCCCTTGCGCGAAATCTCGCGCAGACCGACCACATCCTCATAATATTTCGCCAGCGCATCGGCATCCTTGGCCTTGATGCCTACCTTCGACACATGGGTCGGCGCCGTTGCTGCAAAGGAAATCTTGTCCATTTTTGTCTCCGCGCGGGTACTTCCCGTCGATACAGCAAGGGCGGCAGCGCCAACAACTACATTCCGGCGCGTGAGCTTCATACCCATCCCCTCGCAACATATCAGTTTCGTTGTTGCTAAGGTCGGATTTATCGGGGCCCGAAACAAGCCCGGCACGAGCGAACAGCTTGTTCACAAATAGTGAACTTAGTGACGGGGATTGTTTACAGCACGAGGGAGGTAGGAGCCGGCAGTGGCCATCACTCTACCGGATATGGCCCCTCACTGAACCTCTCCGCATGGTAGCCTTTTGCGCCGATCAAGCGAGCCAACGGACTGCGTGTGTCCTCGCCGCGAGCCAGACGCCCGATCAGATACCTGAGATCATATTTCGGCTGCCAGCCGAGTTCTGTCCGCGCGCGCTCATTGACATACACACGGTCGATGCTCGGAAGCATTCTCCAACCGCGCTGCGCAAACTCGGCCGCGTATTCAGGAACACGGCGCTGCACGGCACGCGGGGCATCGGCGCGTAAATCAGCCAGATCGTCTGGCGTAAACGGTGTCGTCGCGCTGATGATATAGCGGCGAAAACCCAGTGCAGGCGCCTTTTCCGCCGCCAGAAGATGCGCGCTGACAATGTCCTCGATATCCACCCGGCGGTAGAGAAACTCGTTCAGCTTGATGTTTTCATCGGCAAAGGTGTTTCGGACGTCCTTGTCGTCGTCTTCTTCCGGAAAAAACCGCGACGTCCGCAGCACCATCGTCGCCAACCGCTGGTTGCGATAAAACAGCTGGCAAAGGTCTTCGGCCGCTGCCTTGGTCACCCCATAAATGTTCTTGGGGACAGGCCGCACTTCCTCGGTAATCCAGGCGGCAGGCGCACCTTGGGGCGGCACCAACGCATCGCCAAAGACACTCGTCGTACTGGTATAGATGAAGGATTTGACGCCCACCGCCACCGCTTCCTCCAGGAGGTTCAACGTGCCGGTGATATTGGTATCGATGAAATCCTGCCGCGCATGCGTGCCGACATGCGGTTTGTGCAGCGTGGCCGCATGGAAGACGGTCTCGATACCCGCCATGCAGCGTTTGACGAAAGGCCGGTCGGCTATCGAACCGACATGGGTGGTCAACGGTCCTGCCGCGATATCGAGCCCGGCGACCTCGCAACCTCTGCCCTGCAATGTGCGCACCAGCGCCTCGCCCAGATGGCCGGAGCTGCCTGTCACCAATATCGTCATGATTGCGTCATTCCTCCCAGAACTGGAATCGGATGAAGGTTAGCATTGGGGATGATCGGGAGTGAAGGGTGGCGGCACTGGGCGATGCCGATTATCTCTCCCCTTGCGGGAGAGAAAGCGATTTTCCAGGATTTAGCCTGTTTGCTAAATCCTTGGAAAATCCAAGTGAGGGGATTTGGAAACCACCGCGCAAAATCCCCTCTCTGGCGATTTCTGGCACTTAGCAAGTGCTAAGATGCCGAAATCGCTTTCTCCCCCACAAGGGGGGAGATAACCGGCAACTGTTGGGTTGACTCGATGGCGGCAGCACGCTCATTTGAGCCTGCTTTGGTTTAGGCGAGGGTAATATCATGAACGACTTTTATGTCGGACAGAAAGTCGTTTGTATCGACGACAAATTCAAGAATGTCAGCATCGATCAAATCATCCGAAAAGGCCAGATCTACACCATCCGCTGGATTGGCATGTACCAGCATTACGTCGATGGCGAATTCGTCGGCATCAAGGTCGAGGAAATCCACCGCGGCAATGATGACGGCCCCGAAGGTTACGGCGCCGCCGACATGCCTTACCGAGCGTCCCGCTTTCGCCCATTGGTGAAAGACAAGATTGGCCAACTGCGAAAGCTGTTGACCCCCACGCCGGACGAGCCGGATGAACCGGCGAAGAAAACTCCGATCAAAAAGAAGGAGAAGGTCTGAATTCCCGGATAGTCAGGTGCGACCCTCACCGATCGGTTCACGTCAGGTTTCTACGCCGTTCCAACTCAGCCTCGGTCGGCTGTTCGAATTCGAACGAGCCGGTCACGATGTCCCCCGCGCGAACGTATTTGTTGATCGTGACGCCGGTGTCCGAGACCTTTGAGGAAACGAGTTTCAACGCGGCGGGAGAGGCATCGCCGCTGAACAGCTTCTTGCCGTTCCCTAATATGAGCGGAAAGATAAAGATGTTCACCTCGTCAATCAGGTCATTTTCGAACAGGGTTTTCAAGAAATCGGTCGAGCCCTGGGTGAGCAGATCCGGCCCGTCCTCGCTTTTCAGCTTCGTGACTGCCGCTACTACATCCGGGCCCAGGGTTTGGCTGTTCTGCCAGTCGAGCTTCAGGTTCGGGTTGCGGGTCGCGACATATTTGGTGATGCGGTCGAACAACGGACCTATCGGATCGTCAGCGCCGACATAAGGCCAATGTGCAGCGAAAATATCATAGGTTTTCCTGCCGAGCAGAAGGTCGAAAGGCTTGGCAAACATCTCGCCCACCGCCTCTTCCCCTGTCTTGTCAAAGTAGGGTGCAACCCAGCCGCCATACTTGAAGCCGCCTATCGGGTCTTCGTCAGGGCCACCTGGTGCCTGCATGATACCGTCGAGGCTTATAAAAGCACCGGTAACGATCTTTCTCATTTTAGTCTCCTTCAATGCTGCCGTTATGCGTTAAAGACGACCGGGAGTGGCATTTGCCGACAGCGCCGAGAAGAAATTGTGCATTTATTCATTTACCCAACAAGCCTCGAACCGTACGGAGGATGGATGCATGCTCCCCTCGAGAAGAGCCCGCCGCCGGTCCGTTCCCGGTAATACCGGAAAGGTGCCGGGTAAGGTTGTTCTGGAATTCGGGATGATCCTTGAACAGCGGCGCCAAGGTAAGTCCGTCAATTTCATAGGCTTCGAGCACGGTCAAAGCTTCGTATTTGGTGGCCCGCGGCACGCCATCGATCTGGCCGAATATGGCACCCGGCGCAAGTCGCAGGACTTCCACTCCATCAGAAAGTGCCGAGATAGCTCCCGAGCGGACAACCATCAGGTTCGATGCACTATCCGCCCCTTCGAAAACGATATCTCCGGGCCGGTACTGCCGCAGTTTCGCCGACGCTGACAGTTTATGCAGCTCGGCCTGTTCGATATCTGCAAAGATGGGATTGCTCTGCAACAGTTCCTGCAACGTTTCCTGTGAGGCATGATTGGTGTGAATGTTTTCAACAAGGACGGAAGACGACGCCGGCGGGGCAAGAGAAATGCCCGCCTCGATACATTGGCGATAGACCAGATTGATAAGCTCGTTCCTGGCGGGAATTCTATCTGAGGGATGCCTGACACGGAATTGCAGTTCCACGTCCATGGCAAAGGCGTCGATACCCTTCAGCGCGACAACGGGAGCAGGATCGTGAATGATGTTGTTTGCCCCAATCATGGCTTGCCGCATCTTCTCGACGACAAAAGATGGCGGGTGCACCGGCTTCACACGGAGCGGCAGAACCAGCAGATGCGTCTCGTCAGGACGATTGACGTTCGTCAGGCCGATCTTGGCCAGAAAGCTGTTCGGCAACACGACGATGTTGTTTGCCGGCGTCAGGATATGGGTTGAACGCCAGGTGCTCTCCACCACCCGTCCCTCTGTGCCGTCGGTCAGGATGATCCAGTCACCGATTCCATACGGGCGTCCCAATGTGAGTGCCAATCCGGAAAAGAGATCGTTCAGTGTGCTCTGCAAGGCAAGGCCGAGTATGATCGCGAGGACGCCGGAGGTCGCGAGGAGTGTTCCGATTGCAAAGTCAAACACGAAGGCGAGAACCGAGAGCGTAACCCCAAGGTAGACTGCGGCGATGATCAGGTCCTGTAACACCCGGGCTTCGCGCGGCCTGCCGTCGAGGACAATATAGATGCGGACAAAACCGATCGATGCCCAGGCCAGATGTACCCACCACAGCGTCTTGGCTGCGATGAGCATGGTGCCACCTTCTCTCATTGGCTCGAACTTGAGAGGCGAGATGCCGTTTGCGAACAATATTGCCGTCATGGCGGCAAAGAAAGCGATCTGGACCAAGAGGCGGGCTGTCGGACGACCGCGCCCCTGCAAATGCCAGACGACGATGCCTGCAATACCCAGTGCGACGATTTGGAAAAGTGGCGAGACAAGCAGATCGAGCATGGTAGGTGGCTCCTGAAAGCAAGCTAACGAGGCCGGGGTTCGATTTTTGGCCCGGCCAACGCTCCTTACCTTACTTCATTGGAAGGACAAGCGCCTTTTCGTCGGTATCGATAACGAAGATCGCGGAGACCTGGTATATCCCTGCTCGCAGCGTCCGTCAGGCATGCCGATATTGCGAACCACCGGCTTTTTTCCTAAATACGGCGCATGAAAGTCAAAGACACCGATATTCTCATCGTTCCCGGCTATACCAATTCCGGCCCCGATCACTGGCAGACGCGCTGGGAGAACAAGCTTTCCACCGCGCGCCGCGTCGACCAGGCGGAGTGGACGAAACCCGTCCGTGAGGACTGGGTGGCGCAGGTGATAAAATCCGTCAATGCCGCGACGCGCCCGGTGGTCGTAGTCGCGCATTCGCTTGGCGTGCCGACCTTCATTCATGCCATTCCCGAGATCGGCGACAAGGTCAAAGGCGCGTTTCTGGTAACGCCGCCGGATGTTTCCAACCCGAAGATCCGGCCGAAACATCTGATGACCTTCGGCCCCTACCCGCTGGAACCGTTCACATTTCCGTCCATCGTCGTCGCCAGCCGCAACGATCATTATTGCTCCTACGAGGTGGCGGATGAACTCGCCGCATCATGGGGTTCGATGATCGTCGACGCCGGTGACAGCGGCCATCTCAATTCGGAATCCGGCCACGGCCCCTGGCCGGAAGGTTCGATGGTATTCGCAAAGTTTCTCTCCCAACTTTGATACGTTGGCTTAGCCGACGGACCCCAAAAGCGATGTCTTCCTTGATCTCTGCGGGCATTGCTATAGGCTCGACCGAAGCAGTGTCTGCGGACAGCAAAAACTGCGCTTAATGGAGGACCACACATGAAACTCTACTCGCGGCCACTATCCCCCTATTCCTCCATCATCCGCTGCATCGCCTATTACAAACAAGCTCCCATCAAGGTCGTCGCGCCGCCCTCGGGATTTCCGATCCCGGAAGAATTCCGCGCCATTTCGCCGTTCAACCGCATACCTGTGCTGATCACGGGCTCCGGCCTCACCATCGTCGAAGCCTCGGTGATCGCCGAATATCTGGAAGAGCATTTCCCCGAACCAGCGCTGCTCCCGGCCGATTCCCGCGACCGGGCCATTGTACGCATGACCGCCCGCACGGCCGAACTCGAGGTGCTGGCGCCGGTGATGGAACTTTTCGAGCTGTTCTTCAGGAAGTCGAAGGATGATGCGCGCATCAGCAAGCTGTTCAAGCAGATGGAAATCGGCCTGACCGAGATCGAAAAGCGTATCGATAATGGCCCTTACGCGCTGGGCGATCAGATGACTCTGGCCGATGCCTGGCTGACGCCGACGCGTTTCGTCTTCAACAATTTCCGCGTCATCTCCGGCCGCGAGGATCTGCTCGACCCTTACCCGAAATTCGATGCGCTTCAGCAACTGATTATTCAGGATCCGGTGCTATCGCTGGTCTGGTACGAAATGACCGACGGACTCAAAGTGTTCCAGGGTGAGCTCGAGTCCGCTTAAAACCAAAGGTATGTAGATATTCACGCCATGGCGGCCTGCAAACGGCTGTTTACTGCGCTCCGGTGCTCACGTACTCAATGTACGCTGCGCTCCGGTTCTCGAAAACCGCCGTTTTCGCCTCGCCTTGACATGAATCTCAACAATACCTTTAAACCGGAGAAATACGCATGAAGACGCCGACGATCGCAATCGCCGTAATAATTTCGCTCGGCGTCCTGGCCGGTTGTCAATCGAAAGGCAAACCCGGGCCTGGTTCTCTGGCCTTCTCATCGGAAAAAGCCGCATTGCCAACGATGGAGCGCGTGGCAATCGCCGCCAATAATTGCTGGTTCAAATCGGGCGATTCAAGCTTCAAGCCATACCGTCTGGCGCCGGAACTGAATTCCTTTTCGGGACGCCCGCGCATCCTCGTCGTCCCCTCGAGCAATCCGGGCGGGCGCCCGCTTCTCGTCGTGCATGCGGAAGGCAACCCGGCGAAGGTCGAAGCCTTCGGTCCGCTCATGAGCAATTCCGCCGGCAACCGGATCGCCGGAGACGTGCGGCGGTGGGCAGGCGGACAGACATCGTGCTCGGCCAGCGGATGAAAATGGCTGAGGCCGTGCGAGGTGCGCCGGCCTCATCACCTCAGGAATAATACCTTTCGAGATCCGCTTCGACGTGATCGCGTGTCAAGCCGAGGTCTTTCAACCCGTCATCGCCAAGCGATCCAAGCTCCAGCCTTGTCCGGCGTTGCACGGCCGCATTTTCCAGCCAGCGCACGACGCGTGTGAGTATGCCGTATTGAAATGCTGGTACCAGGCCGAAGAGAAATGACCTGCCAGGATCTATGTAGATCGGACCCATATTCGCCTCCATGTGACGAGCGATCGCCTTTCATATCGGTATTGGCGACCCCCATCGCAAGAGCGCCTCAATCCCAGAAGAACCGCTTGGTCTCGCGACGCGCTTGCGCCGGTTCAATACCGACATCATTCAATAGATCATTGCTGAGCTCGCTGAGATGCATGCGCGTCCGGCGCTTCATCATGGCGTTACCAAACCAGCCGATCAATGCGGATGCCGTGGGTAGCCATCCGCGCTTCTCAGTCCTTGCCGCGTGACTTGCAACGCCATCAGAAGGTCTAATTGTATCTATTGTACTCATTGTCATTGTCCTTGGGAGGTCAAATTGACTCTTTTTGTGCGATTGTTATATGAATTGACTCAATTGAAATCGCAATATTATAATTGTTACCATGACAAATTGGCTCCCTGAACTTGAACCTGGCAAAGGCCCGCTATACCTGCAGCTGGCCGACCGTATTGAAACCGACATTGCCGGGGGCATTCTCGCGCCCGGCACCAAACTGCCGCCACAGCGCAATCTCGCCTTCGATATCGGCGTGACGATAGGAACGGTCGGCCGCGCCTATAATCTCATTCGCGAGCGCGGGCTTGTCAGCGGCGAAGTCGGACGCGGTACCTACGTGACGGATCACAAGGTGGCCTCGCTGGTTCAGGCGCCACCGCACACGGAGCCGTTTGGTGGCACGCGCGGTCCGGTGGCCACACCCGGCAAGATTCGCATGGACTCGACGGCCGCAATCGAGGTCGGCCAGTCCGACGCGATGCAACAGCTACTGGCGGACATCACTCGACAATTCCCGCGCGAGATGTCGAGCTATTCCCGCACCCTTCCCGCATCGTGGCAGGAGGCTGGAAGCAAATGGCTATCCGGCGCTGGCTGGGTGCCGGAACCTCCGTCCATCGTGCCGACACTCGGCGCGCATTCGGCAATTCTCGCGGTGATAGCGGCGATAACAGTTCCCGGCGACCGGGTCGCTTTCGAAGACCTGACCTATTGCTCGGCAGCACGCAGCGTCAATCTCATGGGCCGGCGCAGCATCATCCTCCACACGGAAAATGGCAGTGCGACGCCCGACGATTTCGAACGGCTCTGCGCGCAACAGCATCCCAAGCTGATTTTTCTCATGCCGTCGCTGCACAACCCGACTGCAACCACCATGCCGGAGGAGCATCGCCGGGTGATCGTCGAGATCGCGCGGCGGCACAATGTCTGGATCATCGAGGACGAGATTTACGGCTCGGTGATGGGGCACGACCATATCAAGATCGCCGATCTCGCGCCGGAACGGACATTTCATATCGGCGGCCTGTCGAAATCCGTGGCGGCGGGTGTGCGCGGCGGCTGGGTCGCCTGCCCTCCGCATCTCGCGGCGCGTGTCCACACGGCGCACAAGATGGTCACCGGCGGCATGCCATTCATCATGGCGGAACTCGGCGCACAACTGGTCAATTCAGGCGAAGCCGACGCGATCCGCGGCAAGGTCCAGACCGAGATCGCCGCGCGCGAAGCGATTGCGCGCTCGGTCTTCGCGGGCATGGAGTTTTCCTCGCAGCCGCTTGCGCCATTTTTATGGATGAAATTGCCCGACCCGTGGCTTTCTGGCACGTTCAAAAGCGCTGCGCTGAATGAAGGCGTGCTTGTGGACGACGAGGACGAATTCAAACCGGGCCGCACAGAGAAAGTGTTCCATCGCGTCCGCCTCGGACTGACGGTGCCGGAAACGCGCGATGAGGTGGTTCAGGGCTTCAGCATACTACGCCGGCTAATGGAAACGGATAATGCGAGTTATGACAGTTATTCTTGAGGTATAGTTCTTGGAGAATCCGAGCAAATAATTGAGCCCAATTCCATGTGCGCGGTTCGACTAGCTCACCATGAGGGCGGTGAGTTGATTGCAGGGAGCAACGAAATGGAAACGTTGGCGATTGGCATGGAAATCCACCAACCTCCCTCGTGGTGAGCTTGTCGAACCACGCACATGGTGATGTACTCATTGCTTGCACTGACGCCTCGATATGCCAGCGCCTCTATCCTCACCCCTTGCCCAAGTACGGGATGGTCCCGGCGATATCCGTATCGTCGATAAGCTGGAAGCGGCTTTCGCTGCCTTCCTGGCGCGCCTTGCCATAAGGGGCGTATTCCGGATCATTTGCAAAGGCCATGGCGGCATCCGCATCCGGAAACTGGATAAGTGCGATGAGCGTCGTCTCAAGCGGCTTGCCTTCAAGCACTTTGATATTGCCGCTGCGTGAAAGATATTTGCCGCCATGTTTAGCCGCTATGTCATGCACGACAGCTGCATATTCCGGCACCCATTTGTCATCAGTGATTTTAACGTCGGCGATCAGGAAAACCGTCATTGCATTCCTCCTATGCCGGGCTGTCGAAGCCCGTAAAGTCCGGTGACCCAAATGCAGTGTTGCACGGGGAAGCGCCAACTTCCAGTTGCAGAAACGCTTTGTTCAGATCGCCGTGAAGCCGTTATCAACAAACAGGTGCGTGCCGGTGATGAAGCTCGCCTCGTCGCTGGCAAGGAAAAGCGCGGCACGAGCTACTTCTTCGGGCTCGCCGATCCGCCCCTGCGCCGCGCTTATCGCCTCATCCGAAACATCCACGCCTTGCTTTTGCAATTCATCCACCTCACGCACGCCGTGCGGCGTGCGGATAAACCCCGGGCAGACGGCGTTGCATCGAATGTTGCGATCGCGGAATTCAACCGCGATGGCTCGCGCAAACATATGACAGGCACCTTTGGTCGTATCGTAGAGAACTTCCATCGGCGTTGCCGCCACAGCTGAAATGGACGAGGTGCAGACGATCGAACCGCCGCCAGCATCGAGCATGTGCGGGATGACGGCGCGCGTCATCAGATACATGGAGCGCACATTGACCGCGTGCAGCCAATCCCATTCCTCAACCGTCGTCTCGAGGAACGGCTTGATGACGATGGTACCCGCATGATTGAAGAGAACAGTGACATTGCCGTATCTGTCCGCAACCCCGGCAACCGCCTTCTGCACCTGCGCCTCATCGGAAACATCGGCGACGAAATAGCTGGCGACACCACCAGCAGCAATAATCTCCGCTACAGCGGCAGCCGACGCCTGCTCGTTGCGGTCGATGATTGCCACTTTTGCGCCCTCGGCAGCGAAAAGTTTCGATGCCGCGCCGCCCATGCCTGTCGCTCCACCGGAAACGATTGCCACCTTGCCTGCCAGCCTGCCCGTCATTTTCGGTCTCCTCCACACGCGATACTGCCTGAATGCAGACCTTATGCCCGCCATATGCGCCGGACAAGCGCCCCAGCCTTAGCCGCGACCCTCTCTGTTGATTCAGCCCTTTTTCCTATCGCGCCGCAGGACTACATAAGCTAAAGAAGGCCAAAAGCTCTCCCACGTATGGATATTTCAGGACCCATGACCATTTCCAATACTGTCAAGATCACGCCGGAACTCGTGGCTTCACACGGGCTGAAGCCGGACGAATATCAGCGCATCCTCGATCTGATCGGGCGCGAGCCGAGCTTTACCGAACTTGGCATCTTTTCCGCCATGTGGAACGAGCATTGTTCTTACAAATCTTCGAAGAAGTGGCTGCGTACACTACCGACGACCGGTCCACAGGTCATCCAGGGGCCGGGCGAAAACGCCGGTGTCGTCGATATCGGCGATGGCGATTGCGTAGTCTTCAAGATGGAGAGCCACAACCACCCGTCCTATATCGAGCCATATCAGGGCGCCGCGACCGGCGTCGGCGGTATCCTTCGCGATGTGTTCACGATGGGTGCGCGGCCGATCGCGGCGATGAACGCGCTGCGTTTCGGCGAACCGTCGCATCCCAAGACGCGGCATCTCGTTTCCGGCGTAGTCGAGGGGGTCGGCGGCTATGGCAATTCGTTCGGCGTGCCGACGGTTGGCGGCGAGGTCAATTTCGACGCGCGCTATAATGGCAATATCCTGGTCAATGCGTTTGCAGCGGGCCTTGCCAAGACCGATGCAATCTTCCTGTCCGAGGCCAAGGGCGTAGGCCTGCCGGTGGTTTATCTCGGTGCCAAGACCGGACGTGACGGCGTTGGCGGTGCAACCATGGCATCGGCTGAATTTGACGAATCCATCGAGGAGAAGCGCCCTACCGTACAGGTGGGCGATCCCTTTACCGAAAAATGCCTGCTCGAGGCTTCTCTGGAACTGATGGCTTCCGGCGCCGTCATCGCCATTCAGGACATGGGTGCCGCCGGCCTCACCTGCTCGGCAGTGGAAATGGGCGCCAAGGGCAATCTCGGGATCGAACTCGATCTCAACTCCGTGCCGGTGCGCGAAGAGCGCATGACCGCCTACGAAATGATGCTGTCCGAAAGCCAGGAGCGCATGCTCATGGTGCTGCGCCCGGAAAAAGAGGAAGAGGCCGAGGGCATCTTCAAGAAATGGGGGCTGGATTTCGCCATTGTCGGCTATACGACCGACGATCTGCGCTTTCGCGTGCTGCATGACGGCGATGAAGTCGCCAATCTTCCGATCAAGGATCTCGGCGACCAGGCCCCGGAATATGACCGGCCCTGGATGGAGCCGGGCAAGCACGCGCCCCTGCCAGCTGCCAATGTGCCAGAGGTCGAGGACTATGGCGCGGCGCTGCTACAAATGCTCAATTCGCCCGACCTTTCATCTCGCCGCTGGGTCTACGAGCAATATGACACGCTGATCCAGGGTAACTCCCTGCAGGTGCCGGGCGGAGACGCCGGCGTGGTGCGTGTCGATGGCCATCACAGCAAGGCGCTCGCCTTTTCGTCCGATGTGACGCCGCGTTATTGCGAGGCGGATCCTTATGAGGGCGGAAAGCAGGCGGTGGCAGAATGCTGGCGCAACCTGACAGCTGTTGGCGCCGAACCGCTGGCTGCGACAGACAATCTCAATTTCGGCAATCCCGAACGGCCCGAGATCATGGGCCAGCTGGTGAAGGCCATCGGCGGCATCGGCGATGCCTGCCGCGCTCTCGCCTTTCCGATCGTTTCCGGCAATGTTTCGCTCTACAACGAGACCAACGGCCAGGCGATCTTGCCAACACCGACCATTGCCGGCGTTGGGCTCATTCCGGACTGGAGCAAGACGGCGAAGATCGGCGGCATGCGCGATGGCGATGTTCTGATCCTGCTCGGCGGCGATGGCACGCATCTCGGCCAGTCGATCTATTTGCGCGACCTGCACGGCCGCGCCGATGGTCCGGCCCCGACGGTTGACCTTGCCGCCGAGAAGCGCAACGGCAATTTCGTGCGCTCCGCTATTCGCAACAGCCAGGTGACCGCCTGCCACGACCTTTCCGATGGCGGCCTTGCCATTGCACTCAGCGAGATGTGCATGGCCTCCGGCAAAGGTGCGAATGTGGAAATCGGCGAAACCGCGCCGCATGCGCTGTTGTTCGGTGAGGACCAAGCCCGCTACGTCGTGACGGTTGCCCCTGACTTGGCAAAGCTCGTCATGCTCAACGCGGAAGGTTCCGGCGTTCCATTCCGCAACCTTGGTACAGTCGGCGGCAACGCATTGACGATTGGACGCATGCTCTCCATATCTGTTGAGGACCTGACAAAAGCCCACGAATCGTGGTTCCCTGACTATATGAGTGGTCAGGCGGACGAAAAAACACAGGCCGCCTGAGGAGAGAACGACATGGCAATGGACGCGCGCGATATCGAAAAAATGATTCGAGACGCCATTCCGGATGCGAAGGTAACCATTCGCGATCTGGCGGGCGATGGCGACCATTATGCCGCCGAAGTCGTTGCGGAAAGCTTTCGCGGCAAGTCGCGTGTTCAGCAGCACCAGATGGTTTATGATGCGCTGAAGGGCAACATGGGCGGCGTGTTGCACGCCCTCGCCCTGCAGACCAGCGCGCCGGAATAACGGCGCTCTATCTATTTACAATACCAATCCATTTGACAGTTTGTAATTTTTAACTTACATATTCCGGTGCCGACATTTAAACAATCCGACACCTTCAAAAGGTGGCAAAATAAGCTAGAGGATCGTCGGGCGAAGGCGCTGATTGCTTTGCGTCTGCAACGTCTACTCGGAGGAAACGCTGGTGACGCGGCACCGGTCGGCGAGGGTATCAGCGAACTTCGTGTTCACCACGGTCCTGGTTATCGTGTTTATTTTCAGCGGCGCAGTGATCTGATTATCCTGCTTTTGTGTGGCGGCGACAAAAGCACTCAAGAAAAAGATATCAGAATGGCCAAGCAAATCGCTGCCGAATGGAAAGATGAGAATGGCTGAGAAATTCTACGATTTCGATCCCGCAGAAATGCTCGACTCCGATGAGGCTGTGGAAATATTCCTGACCGAAGCTATGGCAACCGATGACGCGAAGCTTATTGCAGCAGCTCTGGGCGTCGTGGCACGTGCAAAAGGCATGAGCAAGATTGCCAGCGAAACGGGATTGGCACGCGAGCATCTCTACAAATGCTTGAGCGAAACCGGAAATCCCACTTTGGAAACAACGGTGGCTGTCCTGAAAGCAATGGGATTCCATTTGGCTCCGAGACAAGATGGAGCAGCGGCATGAAATCTCCTTATTGATTGTCGAGCCACGCACTCCCAACTAATAGACAAGTTACTTGCGTTCACGCGTCCATCGTGCTTTTTCTGGGCAAAGAATTGAGGTAGATTGGCCTCAAAGCGTTTTTCTGGCCGTGATTCCTCCCTCGCGGCCGCGAAAGGAACCTTAAATGAGCGGTATCAACGAATTCATCGACAATGAAGTCAAGAGCAACGACGTCGTCCTTTTCATGAAGGGCACCCCGGGCTTTCCGCAATGCGGATTTTCCGGTCAGGTCGTGCAGATCCTCGATTATGTCGGTGTCGACTACAAAGGCGTGAATATTCTTTCTTCCAATGAACTGCGCCAGGGTATCAAGGACTATTCCAACTGGCCGACCATCCCGCAGCTTTATGTGAAGGGCGAATTTGTAGGCGGCTGCGATATTATCCGCGAAATGTTCCAGGCGGGTGAATTGCAGGCTCTCCTCAGCGAAAAGGGCGTTGCCACCAAGGCCGCCTGATTACGCTTTAATTCCAACTGGTTCCGGCCTCATCCGGAATCTCCATGTTAAAGGCGTCGGCCGTTCCGACGCCTTTGTCTTTGTTTGTTTTTCAAATCCAGAAAGCACTTGGAAATGGATTCCCCCGCCGATACCGCTCCCTCACGCCTTCAGGGAATGGGTAAAGTCGAATTCATCAGCCTGATGGCAATGTTGATGGCGGTCAATTCCATGGCTATCGATGTCATGCTGCCGGCTTTGCAGCAGATCGGCGCGGCGCTTGGCATCAGCAGTGAAAACCATCGGCAGTATGTGATTTCGGCTTATCTCCTCGGCTTCTCGGTGGCGCAGCTGTTCTTCGGCCCGCTATCGGATCGTTTTGGCCGCAAGGTGCCGATTTTCTGCGGGCTGATCATTTATATCGCTTCGGCGATGGCGTGCGTCTTTGTCCCGAGCTTTGGCGCACTGCTGTTTTTCCGGGCACTGCAGGGCATCGGCTCCGCCGCTACCCGCGTCATCGCCATTTCGATCGTGCGTGACGTTTATGGCGGCCGGCAGATGGCCGAGGCCATGTCGCTGATCATGATGGTGTTCATGATCGTTCCGGTTATTGCGCCGGGGACGGGTCAGGTCGTCATGCTGTTCGGTGACTGGCGGCTGATCTTCATCTTCATGGCGCTGATGGCAACGTCGGTCGCGATCTGGATGTATCTGCGCTTGCCAGAGACGATGGACCCTACCGATCGGCGTCCATTTACCATCGTGTCGGTTGCCCGCGCATTCAAGATCGTGCTGACCAACCGGGTCGCATTTTGCTACGCGCTGGCAAGTGCGTTCATCTTCGGCGCGATGTTCGGCTTCATCAATTCGGCCCAGCAGATCTATGTCGAGATCTATCATCTCGGCGTGTGGTTCCCGCTCGCCTTCTCCGTCGTCGCGATCACCATGTCGTTTTCTTCGTTCATGAATTCGCGCTTCGTCGGCCGCTTCGGCATGCGGCGCCTGTCGCATGGAGCGCTGCTTGCTTTCATGGCTATCAATGGCGTGTGGCTGCTGTTGACGCTTTTCGGACCGCAGCCGACACCATTCGTGCTTTATCTTCTGCTGTTTTCGCTGGCGATGTTCCAGTTCGGCTGGATCGGCTCCAACTTCAATTCGCTGGCGATGGAGCCGCTTGGACACGTGGCCGGCACCGCCTCGTCCGTGCTTGGCTTCATGGGCACGGCCGGTGGCGGCATCATAGGCGCGGTGATCGGCCAGGCTTATAACGGCACAACCCTGCCCTTGGTCACCGGGTTTTTCGTGCTGTCGCTGATCGGGCTGGTGTTTGTGCTCATCGCCGAAAGGGGAAAATTGTTCCAGCCTCACAACAAGCCGGTTTAGTATTCCGCAACGGGCCATGTAGCACTTTGGTTGAATTGCTGGCATCCAACCTGTCGCCTAACATTCGGGTATCTTGAAGGGCCTGACTATGACAATTTCATTTGATACTCTTGGTTGTGTGATACGCTTGGAACAGGGCGGAATCAGTCCCGTCCATGCCAAGGCGCAAGCAGAAGCCGCAAGGGATTTCATCATGCCCGAACTGGTAACCAAATCTGATCTGAACATCGCTCTAGAGCTGCTGACGCTTCGTCTTACGGTGCGGATGGGTGCATTTTTCTTCGGGACGTCCATTGCCGCCATCGCGGCGATCGTAAAACTATTCCCCTGATTTCGAAAAAGCGCTGATTTTAACCGGCCATTAGCCCGGCGAAATCAAAAATCTTCCGATCCAGCAGGTGGCTCGGGCGCGTGTTTGCCAGCGCGCGGATCATGATCTCCTTGCGGCCCGGCATACGCTTTTCAATATCGGCCAGCATCGCCTTCATCATGTTGCGCTGCAGCCCGTCCTGACTGCCGCACAGGTCGCAAGGAATGATCGGGAACTGCATGGCGGCGGCAAATTTCTCCAGATCATCCTCGGCACAGTAGCTCAGCGGCCGCAGCAGCATGAGATCGCCTTCGTCATTGAGCAGCTTCGGCGGCATCGCGGCAAGGCGCCCGCCATGGAAAAGGTTCATCAGGAAGGTTTCAAGGATATCCTCGCGGTGGTGGCCGAGCACCAACGCCGAACAGCCCTCCTCCCGCGCCACGCGGTAAAGATGACCGCGCCTGAGCCTTGAGCAGAGCGAACAATAGGTCTGGTTTTTCGGCACCTTCTCCGTGACGATCGAATAGGTGTCCTTGTATTCGATGCGGTGCTCGATGCCGTTTGCTTTGAGAAAATCCGGAAGGATATGCTTGGGGAAATTCGGCTGGCCCTGATCGAGATTGCAGGCGAGGAGTTCCACCGGCAGCAAACCGCGCCATTTCAGATCGAGCAGCAGCGCCAGCAGGCTGTAGGAATCCTTGCCGCCGGAAAGTCCGATCAGCCAGCGCTCACCCGGCTTGACCATGGCGAAATCTTCGAGCGCCTGCCGCATGTTGCGTAACAGCCGCTTGCGCAGCTTGTTGAACTCCACGCTGGACGGCACGCCGAGAAACATCGGGTGGCAACCGGCAGCGTCGGTCAATTCCTGGTCATGAATGGTCATGTGAATACCTCATGGCGCTTTCATTGCATCGCAAATAGCCGCAACGCAAGCGCTATCAGAATCTCTGCTTTTGGTCGCAATTCCGGACGGAAAACCGGTTCCCACTTTTCCTGGAATTGCTTATTGCCCAAACACCGACCAGCCAGTGCGCTGCGCCAGAAGTTCCAGTGCCGCCGAGCCGAGCTGCGAATTGCCAACTTCGTTCAGCCCCGGTGACCAGACCGCGATCGAGGCTTTGCCGGGGGCGGTGGCAAGAATGCCGCCACCAACGCCACTTTTGCCCGGCAACCCGACGCGATAGGCGAAATCGCCCGAGCCATCATAGTGGCCACACATCAGCATGAGCGCATTGATACGGCGCGCACGGCTTGCCGAAACCACGCTGCCGCCATTGAGCGGATTGCGCCCGGCCGAAGCGAGATAAAGCCCGGCGTGCGCAAGCTGGCGGCAAGACATGGCGATGGCGCAGTGATGGAAATAGACGCCGAGCACGTGTTCTACCGGATGATCGAGATTGCGGAAGGCTTTCATGAAATTGGCGAGCGCCACATTGCGGTAGCCGGTCTGCGTCTCCGAGCGGGCAACGTTTTGATCGATGGCGATGGTTTCATCATCGGCGAGATGCCGGATGAACTGCACGATCTCGCCGATCGCTTCCTTGGGCAAATGGCCGGCCAGAACCACATCGGCGACTGCGATCGCTCCGGCATTGATGAAGGGATTGCGCGGCTTGCCCTTTTCCTGCTCGAGCTGGACGATGGAATTGAAAGCATTACCCGATGGTTCACGCCCGACGCGCTTCCATAGACCATCACCGATCTTGCCAAGCGCAAGCGTCAGCGTGAAGACTTTCGAGATGCTCTGGATCGAGAATGCTGTTTCAGCGCCGCCTGCCGCATGAGTCTGCCCGTCGACAGTGACCAGCGCAATGCCGAACTGCTTCGGATCGACGGTCGCAAGCTCCGGAATATAGTCGGCAAGCTTTCCCTCGCCGATCCTGCCCGAAAGATCGTGATAGACGCTGTCGACGACATCCTGAAGGTCGGTCATGCGAAACTCCGGTTGAAAAAAAAGCCGCCAGGATTTCTCCGGCGGCTTCTTTTAAAACTCAATACTGATTAACGCGAATAGAATTCGACAACCAGGTTTGGTTCCATCTGTACAGCGTAAGGCACATCGGAGAAGGCCGGAACGCGGTTGTACTTGGCAACCATCTTGTTGTGATCAACTTCGAGATATTCAGGAACATCGCGTTCAGCCAGCTGAACGGCTTCCAGAACGATAACGAGCTGCTTCGACTTTTCGCGCACTTCAATCACGTCGCCAGCCTTGCAGATGTAGGACTGGATGTTGGTGCGACGGCCGTTGACGTTGACATGGCCGTGGTTGACGAACTGACGCGCTGCGAAGATCGTCGGAACGAACTTTGCGCGGTACACGATCGCATCCAGACGCGACTCGAGCAGACCGATGAGCTGTTCACCGGTGTCGCCCTTGCGGCGAGCGGCTTCCTCATAGGTCTTGCGGAACTGCTTTTCCGAAATGTCACCGTAGAAGCCCTTGAGCTTCTGCTTTGCGCGCAGCTGCACACCGAAATCGGAGAGCTTGCTCTTGCGGCGCTGACCGTGCTGGCCGGGGCCATATTCACGACGGTTGACCGGGGACTTCGGACGGCCCCAGATGTTTTCGCCAAGACGGCGGTCGATTTTATACTTGGACGATTCGCGCTTGCTCATCGCATTTCCTTTCAAACAAACCAAACCTGGGTTTAGAACCCGGGTTCAAGGAAACGCGCCCTCCTCTGCCTTCCGTTTTCGAAGACTGACAGAATGACCCACGCACGCTTTGCGAGATCACTCACGGGACACGTCAAATGAAACGCAGAGCTCTTTCAAGCCCTGCGCTGGGTGGCTTCTAGAGTGAAGGTAAGGGAATGTCAACCCAAGGACACGGATCTTGCTTTGGCGAGCCGGGCATGGTTTGTGGATGCATATTTTAGAAGTTTTTTTGAGGTGTTTCATGAAATTGATTGGTTGCCTGATACTATTCACTTGCTCGACAATTTTTCCTCAACACGCTTGGGCGCGATGCGATGCCACCCACGCAAAACCCGTCAAGCCGTTGATGGTTACGGTCAATCCTGCGGGGGAGATATCCACGTGGAGCGGCCAAGTAGCAAACCCAGATGAGTTGTTGGCCAAGCTGCGCAGCAACAAAGATGCGTGCGTCTTTGTCATCGTGAACGAGAATACGCCTTGGAAATTTGTCTCCAACATCATTGGTTCCATGTCAGAACACGGAAAGTTTGGCCCTGCGGCAGTTTTTGAGAACGGACGCATTACGCAATCATATAAAGTTCTACGGTGGCAGAGTCTCGATTGATTTGTCGCTGCGACAACTGCTGCATGTTTCAGCGGATCATATAATTTGAAACCGATGCCACATTTGAAACGTTAGGGTGGACGCTCAACAGGAGTAGCGCCAGATAATGACCCTATTCTCGCGGCAGTCGCGTAACCTACCACTCGTCCTTCTATCCTTCACAGCCATTATTGCAAGCACAGTCATCATCGGTTCGAGCGACGATGCGGATGCGCGGCACAGACGGGGACACCGGACAAAAATTGTTCGTCCCCCGCGACCGCCGGTTGTTGCCCTGCCTGCTGTTCCGCCCCTGCCAATGGACAATCCTCGCGCAGCCGCCCCGGAAGCGCCAAAGCCTGAGGAAAAGCCTGCCGGCGAAATACAAAAAGCGGATCCGCAAACGACGCCCGTTCCTGAGCAGAAGCCAGCCCCGGAGACCAAACCGGCCGAGGAGCCCAAGGAGCCGCCAAAGCCCGCCGAACAACTTGGCCCGAACCCGCTGCCCAAGCAGGATGCCGGCGACAAGCCCGATCATGAGGAAAGTGTCGAAAAGGCTGATCCTTCGATCTCGCCCGACCGGGTTTACCAGAATGCCTGCCCTGCCCTGATGAACGGCGAGGTCAAGGGCGAACTCATTTCACCCTTATCCGAGGGTATGTGCGGTGAGCGTTCGCCATTGAAGATCACGGCCATTGGCAAGGACAATCCGGTGAAACTGGCGGCTCCGATCACCACGAATTGCGCGATGGCAGGATCACTGGCGACGTGGGTAGTTGAGGTGCAAAAAGATGCGCAGGCGAATTTTGGTGCAGAGATCGAAAGCATCACCACCGGTTCCGACTATCAGTGCCGCAAGGTCAATAATGGCCACAAGGGCCGCGTTTCGGAACACGCCTTCGCCAACGCTGTCGATATCGTCTCCTTCAAGTTCAAGAACGGCAAGACGACGGAACTTGGTTCGGGATGGAGGGGCAACCCGGAGGAACAGACATTCTGGCGGGCGCTGCACAAGGCGAGCTGCGACCGCTTCATGACGGTGATCGGCCCGGATGGCGATGCTGCCCATCAGGGCAACCTGCATCTCGATCTCGGCTGTCACGGAAGAAAATGTGAGGCGCGCATCTGCCAGTAGCAGCGGCGCCTCGAATTTGAATTCCGATCAGTGTTTGGTTGACTTCTTCTTTGGAAGGTTCTTGCGATCGGTTTCTGCGAATTCTTCGAGCTGTTTTTCGCTCATTGATTCATACATACCCTTGGACGCGCCCTTGAGCTCGCTCTTCTTGGTGTCGCCGCGCTTTGCTGAAAGCGCCGCACCAGCTGCCTTTTGCTGGGCCTGGGATTTTGCAGGCATTGTCATTCTCCCTGAGAAATGTTGCACAGGTTCAGAAACGCAACCGGCGGATGGGGGTTCCAAAATCATGGTGCGTGGTTCGCCCTTCGACAGGCTCAGGATGAAGCTCACCATGAGGGAGGTGGTGACCGTGGGGAGTCAGGATGGCCATCGCCGACGTTTGGTATTGCAGCCCAACCACCTCCCTCATGGTGAGCATGTCGAACCACGCACACTTATTCTTTCTTCGCCTCATCGAAAGCCTTGCGCGCCGCGCGCAGGTGATCGCGGTTGGCAGCCGCCCATTCGCCAAGCGCGCCCACCGGCACCGCGATCGAATGGCCAATATCGGTCAACGCGTAGGTCACTTCCGGCGGCGATGTCGGCTTGACAGTACGGCTGACGAGACCATCGCGCTCGAGCGAGCGCAACGTCACCGTAAGCATGCGCTGCGATATGCCTTCTATCATGCGGCGAAGCACGTTGAACCTGCGCGGGCCGGACTGCAGGTTGATCAGCGTCAGGAGGCTCCAGGAGTCGCCGACAATATCCAGCACCTCGCGCATCGGGCATCCGCCTGCACCATCCGATTGCATGGCCGGCATCGATTCAAGCAGTGGTGTCTTGCCGTCGGCTTTCGCATGAATACTCACATCTGCCTCGTCTTCTGTTTCTTCGTCCCGACGGAAAACCGGTTTCCACTTTTCCTGGAATTGCTTCAGGCAGTTACTTCCATGTGCCCTGAAACGGAAAAAGTGCGTACTTCTCCCGATCATGCTTCTAGCATACATGGTTATTATTGGTAACCAGAAAACGATGCGTACCCGCACCAAAGGAGCATATTATGAAAATTGCATTGATTGGCGCCACCGGCTTTGTTGGCAGCGAGATTTTGAAGGAAGCCGCTGCGCGCGGCGGCAGCGTCACAGCGCTGGTGCGCAGCCCGGACAAGGTGGAAAAGCTGAAGGGTGTTACAGCCGTCGAAGCCGATGCAACCAACAGCTCCGACCTCGCCGCCAAACTCAAAGGCCATGACATCGTCATTTCCGCCTATAATCCCGGCTGGACCAACCCGGACATCAAGGCAGTCCATATCGCCGCCAGCAAATCGATCACCGAGGCAACGAAGCAAGCGGGGATCAGCCGGCTGATCGTCATCGGTGGCGCCGGCAGCCTTTATGCGCCAGATGGCACGCAATTTGTCGATGGCGAAGGTTTTCCGGCCGAATACAAGGAAGGCGCATTGGGTGCGCGCCAGGCACTGAACGACCTGCGCGGTGAGACAGAACTCGACTGGAGTTTCGTGTCACCGCCGTTCCATCTGGCACCCGGCCCGCGCACCGGCAAATACCGGCTCGGCAAGGATCACCCAGTGTTCGACGCCGAGGGCAACAGCGCGATCAGCGCCAGCGATCTGGCCGTGGCAATTGTGGATGAGGCAGAAAAGCCGAAGCATAGCAGGGAGCGTTTTACCGTGGGTTATTGAGGTGCCAGTCGTCTCCCGGGTTTAACAACCGGGAGACGGTCTGCTGCTGTGCGTGGTTCGACAAGCTCACCATGAGGGGGTTGGCGTTTTAAGAGAGCCAGAAACTGAAGAGCGGCGCTCTACCCGCTCCCTGAAAATGGTCCTACGTCCCTCATGGTGAGCTTGTCGAACCACGCACAGCAGCAAAGTAGCCAAATCTAGCTTCCCCAGCCCGGTTTCCTTTTGGTGCCTTGGCAACCGCAACGTGCGTTCTTCCCATGGCGTCATCCTGCGCTTAACTATGCAACAAAGTAACGCAAGGTATGACCATGGAACTCGGCATCTATACATTTGCAGGGATGAGCCCTGATCCTGCGACGGGCGTCGCCATCAGCGCGCACCAGCGCATGCAGAACCTCATTGAGGAGATGGTGCTCGCCGATGAGGTCGGGCTCGACGTGTTCGGTATCGGCGAGCACCATCGCCCTGATTTCGTCATCTCGACCCCGGCTATTGCATTGGCGGCCGGCGCCTCGCGGACAAAGAACATCAGACTGACCAGCGCAGTAACAGTGCTGAGCTCCGACGATCCGGTCCGTGTTTTTCAGGAATATGCGACGCTGGACCTGATCTCCTCCGGCCGTGCCGAAATCATGGCCGGACGTGGCTCGTTCATCGAATCCTTTCCGCTGTTCGGCTATGACCTCAACGATTACGACGAGCTTTTTGCCGAAAAACTCGACCTGCTCCTGAAACTGCGCGCCAGCGAACGCGTAACATGGAGCGGCAATTTTCGCGCGCCGATCGACAACCTCGCCGTTTACCCGCGTCCGCTGCAGGATCCCCTGCCCGTCTGGATCGCGGTCGGCGGCACACCGGCATCGGTGGTCCGCGCCGGAACGCTCGGCCTGCCGCTGGCCGTGGCGATCATCGGCGGCGAACCGCATCGCTTTGCGCCGCTGGTGGAACTTTATCGCAAGTCGGCCGCCAAGGCGGGACATGCGCCGGAAACGCTGAAGGTCAGCATCAATTCGCATGGCTATATCGCAGAGAATTCGCAAGCCGCGTCTGACGAATACTGGCCGTCCTACGAGGTGGTGATGAACAAGATCGGCCGCGAGCGGGGCTGGCCACCGAGCAACCGCGCCCAATACGAGGCCGGACGTACACCGCGCGGCGCATTGCTGGTCGGCTCCCCGCAGGAGGTCATCGACAAGATCATGCTGCAGCACAGTTATTTCCAGCACGATCGTTTCATGCTGCAGATCGACCTCGGCAGCCTGCCGCATGCGAACACGCTAAAGGCCATCGAGCTCTATGGCACGAAGGTCGCGCCGGTGATCAGGAAGGAACTTGGTGGAGTGGCGAAGATGGAGGCGGCAGCGACGGCCTACCTTTAATGGGTGCGAATGCTAAGGAACGTATCCGTGGCCCATTGCTGCAAGGTAAGATCATTAAACATGATGGCGACAACAGCCACCTCATCCTTTGCTACCGCGCAACCATCCAGCCACTTACCCATCTTGCGAGCGGTATATTCCTTATCACGGAATATGCCGTAGAAACTGAGGTCGTCCTTTGCGACAGATATGTCGAGCTTGCCCTCGAAACCTCCAATCACGCTGCGATCCTTTTTCTCCGTAAGACCTATGGCTACGATGACGACGCAGCCAAAACACTTGAACACTTCCTGTTTGAAATGTTCGTCCCACACGCTGGCGAAGTAGCCCGGCAGTTTGATCCACCAGTTGTCGTTGATATTGACCATCCGGGAATAGCGAAGATAGCCCATGCCAGTGGAGGCGGGCCATTCCATCGATGTGCTTGCCGCCCGGAACGCGGCAACGTTCAATCGGGTATCGGAATTCAGTCGAGGCTCCTCTTGCGCAATTTTGATTAGCTCAGAAACCGTATGAACGAGAGCAGCCTCGTAGCGATCGATTGGCGCACGCCAGGGGAATTCCAGCCACAACATTGCTTCTGCCAACCCTAGCGCGGCGGCTGGCGGCAAAGCAAAGTCCCACCACGGAAAGAAGTTGGCGGCTTCTCCGGTAATTCCGAAGAAAGCCGCGTCGCGCGGGCCCCGCACCGTCACTATTTCCGCCTTGAAATCGTCAAGGATTTCGGAGGGCTTCAGAGAAAGAGACAGAGGCCCATGCCCCTCGGCTCTGCTTCGCGCGACGACAACCTTGGAAACCATGTTGAAATAGATGCTCATATGCGTTTGAAGCAAAGCATAATCGCGATGCGTCCAGTACTCGGTCTCGTCCAGCCACCCTTCTTCCTCAGTTGCGATCAGATTTTCGGCAGCAATGAGTTGGTCCAGAAGCCCGACGAGATAGTCATGATATCCCGGCCCAGTCGCATTGGTCGCGGCAGAGACTTTCACCTTCCGTCCATGCTGGTAAAAATGCACATTCTCATCGATGGGCAGTATCGAGACCGTCGATTCAGTCTTGCCGTCGTCACCTTCCGCTCCAATAACCGCAAGAGGTCCCAGAACGGGTTCCTGACGCGCGATCAAGCAAAACCTGGCTGCAAGCTCCTTCGCCTTCAGACCATGCTTCGACGACTTTGCTTTGCTGGAAAGAACCAGCCCGAGAATAATGGCCACAAAAATCTCTGAATATGAGCTAAGGGCCGCATTACAGTATATTTCTCAGGCTAGCTCCAGCCCGACATTGGTAGCAGAAGCCGACGCGGCAACGACAGCGTGAGTGCCCTTATTTCCACGATCAGAATAGGACCACTAGTGTAACACGACAGCCGGCTTGCTAGCGTCCGCGGGCCGACCATCGTAGAACGCATCGAGCGTCTTTTTTGCCTGAGCGCGTGCCTTGTCGTCATCGAAGAGCATGTGCCCGCCTTCGTAGAGTTCGACCGGGACGCTGCCTGCCAAGCCGGCGCCGGCGAGACCGAGCTCTGTCTGGTGAAATGGCGTCAGCAGGTCATAGTAACCGTGCAAGGCAAGCGCCCTTACCGCCGGGTCCCTCTTCAAGGTCGCGACCAAGTCCGGAAGTCCGGTTCTGTATGGCTGCAGCTTGTGTTCGCGCTCGAATTTCCAAGGGCCACGTATACTGTCATCGCGCAGCATATAGGGCGAAACGTTGTGATAGTTGAACATCTCAGGCAGGGCAGTCCTTATTGCATCAGCAAACCCTGCACCGGTATAAAGCGCAGCGGCAGGGCTGCCAAAGTGGGAGAGTTTCGCCCGAGCGTCAAAGAAACCGAGGCTTGAGCCTGGAACGAGCCTGGTGAGGAATTGAACTGGAGACGCTTCAAATTCATACAGCCAATCCGCAGCAAGACCGGTGATGCTTGTCATTTCCTTAAAGAAGTTCAAACCAGCCGGCGTCTGTGCATAGGGCCGCCACGCCAGCGTCAAGGCTCTCTCGACCTCCTGTTTGGCGTTGGTGACAAATTGCTCAAGCGTGGCAACCGGCTCAGTCGTGAAGTCTGTGATAAAGCTCTCCCGTTCCGCTGGGATGGCAATAAGCACGTTTGCGAGTTCGGTGGCTTTTCTCTTCGCTTCCTGCGAGGTTTCCACATTAATCGCCCATTGGCGGGCGCTGGCAGCGTTCGGCCAACGGCCGGTCGCCGTGTCGTATTGGCCCTTGGCTTCGGCATAAATATCCTTGGCTGCAACGAGCCTTGGCGCGTACCAGATTTTCCGGGCAGGGTTGTACTTTTCCGTGACGAATGTGCGCAATATCTCAATATATTCCAGTGCGGTCGCTTTCCCCCGCCCGGTACCCGTTCCGTGGTAGTCAGCCGCCATGGCGTAGGACGGCAAATAGCCCGCGCAGCTGACCTCTGCATTCTGGCTGCAGTTCGTCCCCAGGTTGAGAACCGGCGAACCCAGCATGAGCCCTGACAGAGCGACAGGCTTCCTGCCGGTTTTATCGGGGTCAAAATTGCCGCTTCCCGCAGTGACGAGCAGATTGGCGACAATCGGCAGGCGGATGCCATCATAGGATTCGCCATAAAGATATTTCGGCGAGCTTTGCCGACCGTAACGATTGACGAAGCGCACGACAAAGTCGCGATTGACCCGCGCATCCGCCTCCATACCCCAGAAGTCGCTGTTCTTGTAAGGTGCGATGGCCTGCGACAACCCCGTTCCGGGCGGATCGACAAACACCAGGTCGGTCTTGTCGAGCAATGTTTCCGCATTGTCGATCCACGAAAAGCCTTTCGTCTCGCTCTTCGGACTTCCCTGGGCAACATCGGAAGCACCTGTCTTGAGCCGCTTCGGCGCCCACGAGCCCAGATGCAGAAAGGCGGAGGAATATCCCGGGCCACCGTTCCAGAGGAACGTCACGGGGCGATTTTCCTTCGGCAAGTCCTCCCTCGTGTAGGCCATGTAGAACATGGATGCCTTTTCAACCTTCGCGGCCGGGTTCTTGGTATCTTTCGGAGCATAGGCAATGAGATGGCCGGCAGAGGCAGTGAATTTCACCAGCTTGCCGTTGATCATGATCTGGTGATTCTTGACGGCGGGCGTCTCGTCGACATCCGCTGGCCTAAGGCTCGCATCTGCAGCGGCGCTATAGACGTTCTTGTCTTCCAGCACATGGTCCTCGGGTGGGACCAATGCGACGCCCTTGATTACCACCTCTGTCGTCTCTGGATCTTTCGGAGTATTGACGTTTGGGCCGGCCCCGGTCGACACAAATGTGCCGACGTTCGGGTCGGTCGAAGCCGGCACAAACGCATTATCGGTATTGGTGTTGCCAGAATCATCACCGCAGGCGGTCAGTAAAAGCGATGCAGAAACGAGCGCAATCCAGTATTTCATCACAACCTCCACAATAAAAAAATCTATCAATCAATGGATTACGATCGTTGGCGACAAACGACGATATTGGAGCAACCTTCTCGAAAGGAAATCCAGGCAGACCCAGAAGCACTACACGTAAAAGTTTAGTACTGACACCATATGCAATTATGAGCTGTGGCGTCTATTAGGCGAAAGTCGCATGTCGCATTGTCGCCGCGCACGTGCGTTCGGGCGGTGTTGTTGTCCGCCGATTGGATCGCATGAAAGAAATCGAAAATGTACGGAATGAAGGGCGTATCTCTGATCAACAGAGCGCCAAACGGAACGTGTAGCGACGTCCGCCGAGTCTGAGAATGATGACTCTATCCGAGGAAGTTTGGCGACCTACTCCACTATCTGGATGCTCTTCGGCCCGGCAGGGATTTGCCCGCTTTGAACGCCGCTGCCAGATCTGCCTTGCATGAAATCCAGAACATCGCCCAGCTTTACGTAACCGTCACCATCCCGGTCGATCGCCGTAAAATGATCGGCGACGTAGCCCCAGCTCGCGTTTTTCGCTTGGCTGACTGTCAGCAAGCCGGAGGAAGTACCCGCGGCTTCCGCAAAGCGCGCCGCAACTTCAGCGTTGACCTCCGCATTGATTGAATCACCGGTCACCGGCGGCAGGTTCGGATCGATCGGCGGTGAACCGAACCTTCCGTCCTTGACTTGAACGACAGCGTCAGCATGCATCTCTCCCATGCCGGAAAGTGGCATCGCGACGGCCACCGACGTGTTGAAAAATGCGAGAATAACAGCAGCTTGAAACATTTTTTTCATGACATTCATCTCACTGCAGAGCAGCCGATTTTCGTGCGGGAACTGTGGCTGGCGGTGTATAGGGAGGCGCGTCGTAAAAATTGTCCATGGTTCTCTTCAAGGCCGGGCGTGCTTTCTCCACGTAATAAATCATATGACCGCCCTCAAAATTATGGACTGGAATACGGTCGGAGAGCTTGACGTCGGCACCATGCACGTTGACCACAACATCAAGGTCGAGTTCTGTCTGAAAAAACGGTGTCGCCGCGTCGAAATATCCATGCGTGACGATGAGTTTGAGCCCTGGCGCGCCATTGATAGCCAACGCGAGATCCGACAGCGAACTTGTCTTTTTCTTTTCTACACCACCGCGATTGGTTCCCCAATCCCAACCCTTTGAAAGGTCTTTGTTTGTCAAATTTGGAGATGCGATATATTCGGCACTGTTTTTGTAGTTCAAATATTCCGGCACGAACGTCGCCATACGTGCCTTGAACGCGTCATCCTCGGAATACTCGAAATCATAGGGCACGCTGCTTTCGAGAACCATCCGGGTGTCATATAAATTATAACTGAATCCCGGCTTGAGAGCATTCATATATCCTTCTTGTTGCTTGCGATCAGGCTCGCATTTGCCGACGGTGACAGTCGGCCACTGTCTCCAGATATTGGCATAGTTGGTCACATTCCCCTTGGAATCAGATAATCTTGTTGCGGTAATGCCCGTCAATCGGCTCATCTCGTCGAGAAAAGTTTGTGTATAGGTTGTCCATTGAGCCCCCCTCTCCACTTTCAGATATTCCGTGATCGCCGGGGTATATTCTTCCCGGGTAAATGAACGCAATTGCTCGACAAACTTCGTATAGGGGCGAGTTTTGTCGTGTCCGGTCGATTTTCCGAAGAAATCGGACGTCAATACATAGGTCGGAATATATCCGGCACAGGATGAACCTCCGCCGGTAGAACAGTTTGACCCATAGTCCAGTATGGGCGAATGCAATGTCGAACCCGTCAGAACGACCGGCGGCTTTCCTGATTTGTCATCATCAAAATTTGTCGTTCCGGCATCGATCAACAATTTGGCCAGGACCGGCACGCGAATACCCCCTCCATAAGACTCGCCGTATAAATATTTGGGTGAACTCTGGCGTTTGTTCACATTGATATAGCGAGTGATGAAATCGCGCATGACTTTAGCATCGGCGTCGACGCCCCAAAAATCCTTGTTGATGTGTTTCTTGACGTCCGAAGAGATGGCTTGCGAATAGCCAGCGCCAATGGGATCGACAAAAACGAGATCCGTCTTGTCGAGCAAGGTTTCCGGATTTTCTACAAAGGGATAGCTCTTGGGAGGGCCGGACTTGGCATCAGCTGGAACATTGGGCTGGTCGACCTTCAGCCGCCACGGCGCCCAGGCACCGAGATGTAGCCAGATGGAAGATTCGCCCGGCCCTCCATTGAAGAAGAAGGTGACGGGACGCCCCTCCTTTGGCAGGTCATCGCGCGTGTAACTCATATAGAAGACTGCCGCCTGCGGATCCCGCTTGGCATCTGGATTGTTCTTGTCCTTCTGGGCGTAGGCGACGAGATGACCGGCCTTGGCGGTAAACCACACCGTCTTGTCGCCGAGTTGCATCGAATGACGCTTGACCGAAGGAGATTCGTCGACCTTATCGAATGTGACCGAGCCGTACGTCGCGGCGCCGTAAGGATTGGTGTCCGTAATCGCCTCGTCTTCCACCGCATAGAGCTTGTAGGCGTCTTCGAGTTTGCCGGCGGCAGTCAGCAGCGCCGCTGCCTTGTCGATCTTGCCTGCTTTCTTGTACAATTCGATGGCTTCGTCATTGAGGCCGACATCGGTCAGAAACTTCCCGGCGTCGTCGAAACGCCCCGCATCGAATGCCGCTTGTGAACGAATGCGCGCAGCATCAAGCGTCGCCTTGTCCGTTATGGTTTTTCCGTCAAGCGTGATCCGCTCAAGGTCAGCCTGTGCTACCTTAATCTCTTCGGCTCTGTCTCCAGCTAGCTTGATCAGATCGTCAAGCTTTTTCTGCTCGGCAGCAATATCACCGCTCTTTCCGTCTTCGCCTGCAAGCTTTTTCCAGGCATTGTGTGCCGCTGCCAGTTTGTCTTGTGCAGTTTCGATATCGGCAGAGAGAGTTTCGAGGGCCTTGCGCGCCGTCGCAATGTCACCGTCACTGCCATCCTTGCCCTGCAACTTCTCCAGGGACTCTCGCGCTGCTTTCAGCATTTCACTGGTGGTCGCGATTTCGTCCTTGACCTCAAGCAGCTTGCGCTCTGCCTCGGCGATTTCACCGCCCTTGCCTTCGTCCCCTTGCAAGGCCGTCAGTTTCTGCCTTGCTGCAACAAGATCGTCATTTGCCTTGCGGGCCGCTTCCTGCAGATTGTCGCGTTCTTTGGTTGCCCTCGCAATTTCGCCGGGATCCGCGCCATCTCCCGTCAGCTTCTTGAGTTTCTCTTGTGCCGCGAAGATTGAGCCTTCGTCCTTGCCGTTCAGTGTTGCGAGCGAAGCCTTCGCGGTATTGAGGTCTTTGTTGGCATCGCCAATTTTTTTCCCGAGGTTAGCAAGCGTCTCCTTGGCTACCTTTATCTCGCCACCCTCTCCGCCCTCACTTTCTCCACCTGCAAGCCGTTTGAGCGTTTCAGTTGCCTTTTTGAGGTCTTCGGCTTTCACCTCTGCATCCCGGACGAGCTTGTCATACGCTGCTTTGGCCAGACCAATCTCGCTGCTCTTGTCTTCGACACTGCCGAGCCGCGCCAATGTTTCCTTGGCCGCCTTGATGTCCGCTGTCTTGTCTTCCGTCTCGCTTGTCAGCTGCGCTAGACGTGCCTTCTGCGCGGCGATCTCTCCGCCCTTTCCGTCCTCACCTTGCAGCCGACCAAGTTCAGCTGTGGCGTTCCCAATCGCCGACCTCAGCTCTTTCTGCTTGGCTTCCAGAGCTGCGATTTCGCCAGCAAGAACGATCTTGTCCTTTTCTCCAGCCTCTTTTTGAGCATTCACTTTGACCAATTCGGCCTTTGCATTGGCCAGATCGGAAAAAGTGCTATCCGCTTCTTTTTTTGTCGTTGAAGAGTCCGAGCCGTTACAAGCGGAAAGGCCAAGGGCGGCCGCAAGCAATAAATGACGAAAATTCATAAGTGCTCTCTGAAAATCTCAAAAAGCAACTTTTGGCGGCAGGAGGTTGAGTGGTCAATTCGACGATAGTCGCAGTTTGTCTATTTTTTTATCGCGCAGCTCGCGTGACCCATTATTGGGCAGTCACACTGTTGCAAGCCCGAAGCCCTGCATGAGCCGTCTTGTCGAGAAATCCGGATTACCCGAGGTGAAGATGGCGATGTCGTCACCATGTTCGGGCTCGGCACCGGTGCCATTCGGCTTGAGCAGTGACAGCGCCCGGCGGGCGATCGCCTCGGCAGGGTCGAGCCAATCTACTGGCCAGGGTGCAAGGCGCCGGAAGACATTGGCGAGAAAGGGATAATGCGTGCAGGCAAGGACAACGATGTCAGTGCGGTCACCGTCCTTCTCGTAGAAGCACGGTGCGATTTCCTTGGCGATGGCTTCGTCATCGATGTGGTCGCCGCGAATATGCGCTTCGGCCATGGCAGCCAGATTCTGGCTGCCGACAAGGCGGACATGGCACTTCGTAGCGAAAGACTGGATGAGATCGCGGGTATAGGCGCGCTTGACGGTGCCCGGCGTCGCCAGCACGCTGACGAAGCCTGACGAGGTGCGCTCGGCGGCCGGCTTGATCGCGGGGACTGTGCCGACGAACGGCACACCGGGATAGGCCTCGCGAAGATCATCGAGCACCAGCGTCGAGGCGGTGTTGCAGGCGATGATCGCAATCTCCGGATTGTGTTCGGCGATGAGGCCCGCGAACATATCGACAATGCGGGAGCACAGGGCGCCCTCCTCCCATTCGCCATAGGGAAAGCCGGCATCGTCGGCGATATAGACGAACCGCCGGTCCGGCATCAACACCCTCGCCTCGCGCAAAACGGTCAGGCCGCCAATCCCGCTGTCGAAGACGATGATCGGCCGGTCCGCAGTTTCTTCACTCATCGCCTGGCTGATCCCCGTTGATTTTCTTCGCTGGTGGTTTCTCGCGCTTGCGCCCTTCCGGCGCACCGGAGCCGCGCGGAGTCTTCGGGCTGAAATAATCCAGCGAGACAAGAACGCCGCGCAGGAGTTTCAATTCGGAATCGGAAAAGCCCGCTCTTGTGAGCACGCCGCGCAGATTGTTGACCATGATTTCCTTGCGCGCCATCGGCCGGAAATAGCCGCGCGCCTGCAAGGCGTCTTCGAGGTGGTTGAAAAAGCCCTGCAGCTGCTCTTTTGGCGCGGGCTCAAGTTCCGGCCCGCGAAAAGCCGTGTCGGTATGCTTCTCCAGACCTGACTTCATCCACTCATAGGACATGAGCAAAACCGCCTGTGCAATATTCAGCGACGAAAACGCCGGATTGACCGGAAAGGTCACGAGCTCATCGGCAAGGCTGACTTCGTCATTATTGAGGCCGAAGCGTTCGCGCCCGAAAAGAATGCCGGTCTTCTCGCCATTGTTGAAACGCTGCCGCAGGACCTGGCCCGCCTCGACGGGGCCGCGAACCTGCTTGAAGGCGTCACGCTCGCGCGCCGTGGTCGCATAGACGAAATGCAAATCCTTGATCGCCGAAGGCAGGTCGTCGAAGACCTGCGCCGCATCGATGATATGATCGGCGCGGCTCGCGGCGGAGCGCGCCTTGTCGTTTGGAAATTCCTCGCGCGGCTTGACCAGGCGCAGCTCCGCCAGACCGAAATTTGCCATGGCCCGCGCCACCATGCCGATGTTTTCCGGCAGTTGCGGTTCGACCAGAATGATCGCCGGGCCTTCGGCGATAAGGGTGCGCTGTCTGTCTGTACCGGCCATTTTTAATCCTTCGCTGACGTTGCGCCGTCATAGCTCGCGTTTTTTTGATGGGCAATGCTGCTGTGCGTGGTTCGACAAGCTCACCATGAGGGAGGTAGGTTGATTGCATGAGGGAGGCTTCTGCGCTGGCGCCCTGCAAAACTCCATTTCCCTCATGGTGAGCTTGTCGAACCACGCACAGCGCCATTGCCATCCTGCGAGGGCTGCAAAGCCGAATATTTCAGAAACACCCTCAAACCAGCGCATCCCTCACTTTGCGTTCTGCAATCGTGGTGCTATAGGGGCGCGAACCCTCACTTTAATCCCGTGCTGACACTCCCAGACGCAGCAAAAAAGAGGCTGACACTCCATGGCAAAGATCAAGGTTGCAAATCCGGTCGTCGAGCTTGACGGCGACGAGATGACCCGCATCATCTGGCAATATATCAAGGAAAAGCTGATCCATCCTTACCTCGATATCGACCTGAAATATTATGACCTCGGGATCGAGCATCGTGATGCAACCAACGATCAGGTGACAATCGATGCAGCCAATGCGATCAAGCAATATGGCGTCGGCGTCAAATGCGCCACCATCACCCCTGACGAGCAGCGCGTTGAGGAATTCGGCCTGAAGAAGATGTGGAAGTCGCCCAACGGCACGATCCGCAACATTCTCGGCGGCGTCATCTTCCGCGAGCCGATCATTGCAAAGAACGTCCCGCGCCTGGTTCCAGGCTGGACGCAGCCGATCATCGTCGGCCGTCATGCCTTCGGCGACCAGTACCGCGCCACCGATTTCAAATTCCCCGGCAAGGGCAAGCTGTCGATCAAGTTTGTCGGCGACGATGGCGAGACCATCGAACATGAAGTCTATGATGCGCCGGGCGCCGGCGTTGCCATGGCCATGTACAATCTGGACGACTCGATCCGCGATTTCGCCCATGCCTCGTTCAACTATGCCTATAATCGCGGCGTTCCCTGCTATCTGTCGACCAAGAACACCATCCTCAAGGCCTATGACGGCCGCTTCAAGGATATCTTCCAGGAAGTGTTCGACGCCGAATTCAAGGACAAGTTCGCGGCCAAGAAGATCACCTACGAGCACCGCCTGATCGATGACATGGTCGCTTCGGCCTTGAAGTGGTCCGGTGGCTATGTCTGGGCCTGCAAGAACTATGACGGCGACGTGCAGTCCGACATCGTGGCGCAGGGCTTTGGCTCGCTCGGCCTGATGACCTCGGTGCTGATGACGCCGGATGGCCAGACCGTCGAAGCTGAAGCAGCGCACGGCACAGTGACCCGCCACTATCGCCAGCACCAGAAGGGCGAAGAGACGTCGACCAACTCCATCGCCTCCATCTTCGCCTGGACGCGTGGCCTTGCGCACCGCGCCAAGCTCGACGGCAATGCGGAGCTCGAGCGCTTCAGTCATACGCTGGAAAAGGTCTGCGTCGATACGGTTGAAGCCGGTTACATGACCAAGGATCTCGCCCTGCTCATTGGCCCGGATCAGCCTTGGCTGTCGACCACTGGTTTCCTCGACAAGATCAACGAGAACCTTTCGAAAGCCATGGCTGCCTGATCCGGCACTTGATGCTTAGAGAAAGCCCCGGTTCGCCGGGGCTTTTTATATTGTCAAACTGAAAACCCAAATATACGACAGCATTATTGACATAATCACGAAATTGCGGTCGAGTGCCTTTGCACGATGGGAGGATTGAAATGAGCGACTGGGATGCTCGGTATTCGGCGCGCACAGGCAAGATGCGCGCTTCGGAAGTTCGCGAGCTGTTGAAGCTGCTCGACCAGCCGGACATCATCTCTTTCGCCGGCGGTATTCCGGACCCGGCGCTCTTTCCAAAAGATGCGATCAAGGACGCCTATGCTGCAGTCCTGAACGAGAATGCGGATGCAGCGCTGCAATATTCGGTCAGTGAAGGCTACAAGCCGTTGCGGCAATGGCTGGTGCAGTACATGGCCTCGCTTGGTGTTGCCTGCACGATCGACAACATCATCATCACCACCGGATCGCAGCAGGCGCTCGACTATCTCGGCAAGCTCTTCATTTCGCCCGGCGATACGATCCTCACCACATGGCCGACCTATCTCGGCGCACTGCAGGCGTTCAACGCCTATGAGCCGCACTATGATCGCCTGATCCCGGAGGGTGGCAACATGACGCCTGACGCCTACCGGGCCAATGAGCGGGCGGCGGGAGGTCACGTAAAACTCGCCTATCTAACCAGTGATTTTTCCAACCCGACCGGCGAAACAATAGGCCGCAGCGATCGCATGAAGCTGATCGATCTAGCGCACGAACTCGATATTCCGCTGATCGAGGATGCCGCCTATCGCGCGCTGCGCTATGAGGGAGAGAATGCGCCCTCATTGCTGGCGCTGGATATCGAGCGCGAAGGCCATATCGACCAGACACGCATCCTCTATTCCGGCAGCTTCTCGAAAACCCTGACGCCCGGTTTGCGTGTTGGCTGGATTTGCGCCGCACATCCGGTCATCAGCAAACTTGTCCTGATCAAGCAGGCCGCGGACCTCCACAGCCCGACCATCAACCAGATGGTCATTCACCACGTGGCAGAGCGCCATTTCGATGCGCAGGTGGAAAAAGCCAGAAAGCACTACCGGCAACGGCGCGATCACATGTTGAACGCCTTGGCACGATATATGCCGGAGGGCGTAACATGGACAAAGCCAGAGGGCGGCATGTTCGTCTGGATGACGCTGCCGGACCATATGGATGGTGCGGCGCTGCTGGCCCGTTCAATCGAGCAGATCCGGGTGGCGTTCGTGCCAGGTGCGGCCTTCCACGCCGATGGCACCGGAAAGAACACGATAAGGCTGAACTTCTCCCTGCCAGATGCCGCAGCGATCGATACAGGCATGCAGCGGCTTGGCGGGCTGATCCAAAGCGAAATGGAGCAGGTACGGAAATAGCCCCCGCAGCGCGGCAAGTATTTACTGGATCGCAAGTCCCATGTTCCTGCGGTATGATGGAGTGTCACAGCGCCATCGAACAGAGGGGACTGAAACGATGACCACGCAGCATTTCTTTTTCCGCTTGATCCCGCCGCGCCCGACCTTCGCCGACGATATGGACGACGACGAACAGGAATTGATGCGCCAGCACGTGACCTATGTCGGCGAATATTTCGAAGAGGGAACCGTTCTCGCCTATGGCCCGGTGCAAGACCCGGACGGCTGGTTCGGCATCGCGCTCCTCGAAGTCATGGATCACAATCAAGCAGTACAATTTGCCGAGAACGACCCGACGGTGATGGCGGGACTGAACAGCTACAGCATCGCGCCGATGCATATTGCAGCGGCCCGCGGCTTTCGCGCTGGTTAATCCAGGGTCAGGACCTGTTCACGTGGACGCAACTCTCCCGATTTCGCATCCAATTCCAAAGCGAGATCCGGGTAGGGCTTCGGAGGCGGCTCGATCACCTGAATCGCTGACGCGGCGGGCGTAAGCTGTTTTTTGAGCTTCAGCACCGCGCCAAAAGCCTGCGCTGATGCCTTCCCATTGATCCTTCGTAGCTTGCCTACCAACGCGAAAGCAAAACCGTTTTGCGCCGCTGCCAGAAAATCGGCCTCGCTTAAAAGGACAAGCCCTGTCTCCTCAATCATGCACGGCGCTTGGAAGCAAATCCCCTTTTGCGACACACCTTTGCTGTAGTCTAACTGCTTTCCAAAGCTCCAAGCCTCGATAAATGAGGCCTTGCCATAGCTAGCGAAGCGCGTCTCGAAGCCATACCCCGATTTCATCGAATAAAACGGTCTGATCTGCAGAAACTCTAAAACAGCGTAATAGGCCGTAACAACTGGTCCATAGGCTATCTGATCACCCACGTGCACATCCTTGACAATTGCTGACTGCGTTATGCATGAACAAAGTGCAATCGTAAGCGCTGGCAGAACAAAGATGCGCCTCACCAAGTCAATCTCCCAAGCAATGTATAAGTAACAATCCGCCGCTTTACGCGGCATAAAGAATCTCAGTACTTTAAGAAGAGAATTACAGGTATCTGAAGCACGGCACCGACCACCTCGGCTTTCAGATTCTTCAAACGACTTAACATAATAAACTATTCATCCAAGATAATATTCCCGACACTGGAAGAAAGCAATTATTTAAAATTAAACACTTAGTCGTACTTGCCAATCTATTACCAATAGCAACTTGGGATAGATTCCAGCCGCGCAATACGCGCGGCTGGTGTCAGTGATGACCTATCCCGCCAAAGCTTCGCGCACGGCAGACACGGCTTCCTCGGCCTTGGAGCCATCGGGGCCGCCGGCTTGTGCCATATCCGGACGCCCGCCGCCGCCTGCCCCGCCAAGTGCAGCCGAGGCAATGCGGACGAGATCGACGGCACTAAATTTGCTAACGAGATCATCGGTAACGCCGACGACTGCGCTTGCCTTGCCATCGTCCGAGACGCCAATGAAAGTCACGACACCCGAGCCGACGGTCTTCTTCGCGTCGTCGGCAAGCGGCTTCAGGTCACGCGGATTGACGCCGCTGACCACTTTGCCGATGAAACCGACCCCATTGACCGTTTCGGACTGTGCGCCGCCCGAAGCCGGGCCGGCCAAAGCCAGCTGTTTGCGCGCTTCGGTCAGTTCGCGTTCGAGTTTGCGGCGCTCATCCATTAACGCCGAGACACGCGACAACGCATCGGCCGGTGCAGATTTGAGCACGCCGGCGATTGCCTTGACGCGTTCGTCCTGCTCTTCGAGGTAGCGCCGGGCCGCCTCGCCCGTCAGCGCTTCCAGACGGCGCACGCCCGCAGCGACTGCACCTTCGGAGACGACACGGATCAAGCCGATATCGCCCGTCGCACGCACGTGCGTGCCGCCACAAAGCTCCGTCGAATAGCTCTTGCCAGCCTTGTCGCCATGCAGTGCGGTGCCCATGGAAACCACACGCACCTCATCGCCATACTTTTCGCCGAACAGCGCCATGGCGCCCTCGGCAATGGCGTCGTCGACGGCCATCAAACGCGTGGTGACCGGCGCATTCTGCAGGACGATCTCGTTGGCAAGATCCTCGATGACGGCAAGCTCCTTGTCCGAAATCGGCTTCGGATGCGAAAAATCGAAACGCAGCCGGTCGGGCGCGACGAGCGAACCCTTTTGGGCGACATGGGTGCCAAGCGTTTCACGCAGCGCCTCATGCAACAGATGCGTTGCCGAATGGTTGGAGCGGATGCGGGTGCGGCGCGCATGATCCACAGTGAGTTCGACCGGCAGATCCACCTTCACCGTCCCCTTGGTAACGGTGCCGATATGAACGAAAACGCCGTCGTTCTTCTTCTGCGTGTCGGTGACGGACACAGTGAAGCCATCGCCCGAGATGGTGCCGGTATCGCCCTGCTGGCCACCGGATTCGCCGTAGAACGGCGTCTGGTTGACGACGATGGACACGGCGTCGCCCTCGCTGGCGCTGTCTACAACCGCGCCATTCTGCACCAAGGCGGTGATGACGCCTTCCGCCTTCTCGGTTTCATAACCAAGAAACTCGGTCGCCCCGACTTTATCACGAACGGAGAACCAGATGGTCTCCGTTGCCGCATCACCCGAACCGGACCAGTGGGCACGGGCCTCGGCCTTCTGCCGCTCCATGGCAGCGGAAAAGCCTTCCGTATCCACGGAAATGCCGCGCTGGCGCAGCGCATCCTGCGTCAGGTCGAGCGGGAAGCCAAAGGTATCATAGAGCTTGAATGCCGTTTCGCCGTCGAGGCTGTCGCCATCGCTCAAGGTCTCCGTTGCTTCGCCAAGCAGGCCAAGGCCACGTTCGAGCGTCTTGCGGAAGCGGGTCTCTTCGAGCTTCAGCGTCTCGGAGATCAACGATTCCGCCCGGATCAACTCGGGATAGGCCTGGCCCATCTCGCGCACCAGCGCTGGAAGAAGGCGATACATCAACGGCTCCCGGGCGCCAAGCAGCTGCGCGTGACGCATGGCGCGGCGCATGATGCGGCGCAGCACATAGCCGCGGCCTTCATTGGAAGGCAGGACGCCATCGGCAATGAGGAAGCTCGATGACCGCAGATGATCGGCAATAACGCGGTGGCTGGCACGGAATGGACCTTCCGCCTTGACGCCGGTCGCTTCTTCCGAAGCGTGGATCAGCGTCTGGAAAAGATCGATATCGTAATTATCGTGCTTGCCCTGCAAAACCGCAGCAAGGCGCTCGAGCCCCATACCGGTGTCGATCGACGGACGCGGCAGATCGATGCGCTGCTCCTTCGTCACCTGTTCGAACTGCATGAAGACGAGATTCCAGATCTCGATGAAGCGGTCGCCATCCTCATCGGCGCTGCCGGGAGGACCGCCCCAGATATCCGCGCCGTGATCATAGAAGATTTCCGAGCACGGACCGCAAGGACCGGTATCGCCCATCGCCCAGAAATTATCGCTGGTGGCGATACGGATGATGCGCTCTTCCGGGAGACCGGCGATCTTCTTCCAAAGGTCAAAAGCCACGTCGTCCGTGTGATAGACGGTGACGGTGAGCTTGTCTGCCGAAAGACCGAACTCTTTGGTGATCAGGTTCCAGGCAAGCGAGATCGCCTCGTCCTTGAAATAGTCGCCAAAGGAAAAATTGCCGAGCATTTCGAAAAAGGTGTGATGACGTGCGGTATAGCCGACATTGTCGAGGTCATTGTGCTTGCCGCCGGCACGGACGCACTTTTGCGAGGTGGTAGCGCGGCTATAAGGACGCTGCTCCAGGCCGGTGAAAACATTCTTGAACTGGACCATACCCGCGTTGGTGAACATCAGCGTCGGATCATTGCGCGGAACAAGCGGGCTCGACGCCACGATCTCATGGCCATTCTTCTTGAAATAGTTCAGAAATGTCGACCGGATCTCGTTGACGCCACTCATCTTATTGCCTTCTGACCTGCTATTGTCCGAAACGGAATTGGCCCCTTCCTATGGAAAAGGGGCAGAACGCACCGCTTGTAGCGATAGGGCCGCGACCTGTCCAGAAAATCCCTTTGCTAAGCTCAACCTCCCTCATGCTGAGCTCGTCGAAGCACGCAATGCTGCTGTACGTGCTTCGACAAGCTCAGCATGAGGGATGGAGTGGTTGGCAAGAACCCCTCGCCATAGCATCATGCAAAAACCCGCAGCCAAGTCTTGGATGCGGGTTTGTAATCACCGTGAGCGGATAGAGCCTTAAGCGGTAATCGGCAGATCAGCCTTCGGCGGCGTCCGGGCTCTCGTCATCTTCGACATCGTCCGGACCCTTGTCGAGCATCTGCTCGGCGATGAGACCGGCATTCTGGCGCAACACCAATTCGATCTCGTTGGCGATTTCCGGATTTTCCTTGAGGAACAGTTTCGCATTGTCGCGGCCCTGACCGAGACGCTGCGAGTTGTAGGAGAACCAGGAACCGGATTTCTCCACAATACCGGCCTTGACGCCTAGGTCGACGAGCTCGCCCGTCTTGGAAACGCCTTCGCCATACATGATGTCGAATTCGACCTGCTTGAAGGGTGGAGCCAGCTTGTTCTTGACCACCTTGACGCGGGTCTGGTTACCGACAACCTCATCGCGCTCCTTCAGCGAACCGATGCGGCGAATATCGAGACGGACGGACGCATAGAATTTCAGCGCATTACCACCCGTGGTGGTTTCGGGCGAACCGAACATGACACCGATCTTCATGCGGATCTGGTTGATGAAGATGACCATGCAATTCGAACGCGAGATCGAAGCGGTGAGCTTGCGAAGCGCCTGGCTCATCAGGCGGGCTTGCAGACCCGGCAGACTGTCCCCCATCTCGCCTTCAATTTCAGCGCGAGGCGTCAGTGCGGCGACGGAGTCGACGACCAGAACATCGATCGCGCCAGAGCGCACCAGCGTATCTGTGATCTCCAGAGCCTGTTCACCCGTATCCGGCTGCGAGATCAGGAGGTTTTCCAGATCGACGCCAAGCTTGCGGGCATAGACAGGATCAAGTGCATGCTCGGCATCGACAAAGGCGCAAATGCCGCCCTTCTTCTGGGCTTCGGCGATCGTATGCAGGGCAAGCGTCGTCTTGCCGGAGCTTTCCGGCCCATAAATCTCGACGATACGGCCTTTCGGCAATCCGCCGACGCCAAGGGCAATATCCAGCGACAGCGAGCCGGTCGAAACCGTTTCGATTTCAACCACCTGCTCATTGCGTCCAAGCCGCATGATCGAGCCCTTACCAAAGGCCCTCTCGATCTGGGACAATGCCGCATCCAGCGCTTTCGTTTTATCCACCGAATTACCCTCAACCAACCGCAATGAATTTTGAGCCATGTTACACTACCCCTGTGTTGTGCATGAAGTCCGGAATGTTCCTGTATCTGAATTTATTTGTATCTGTTTTGTTCTTATTTGGCAACAGGCATAAGCTATTGTAAACTAACAATAATCAAAAAATGTTCGCAAAACGTTCTCGTCGGGGCGTGACGTTCTGTCCACATCTCTCGACGTGGCTTCGTAGCGCCTTTGACTGAACCAAGGCTCGCCCTTTCGAATCGCTGTTATGATTGCACCGCGGCCTCCGGCGTTCTAGAGAGGAGCGCGGGCGTCCGTGCCTACAACTTGAAGTTTTATCCGGATACACAATCTACCATGATCCAAGTCACCAAGCCGTTGCTGTTCGCTGTCGGCGGCGCTCATCTCGACCGGCGCGGCCAGAGCCTCGTGCCGTTCGTGCCCGGTGCATCCAATCCGGGTATCATGCGCGAGGAGCCGGGCGGCGGCGTTTTCAATGCGCTGCGGCTCGCGGTTCAGCGCGGGATCGCCGCCGAGATTCTCTCGGTGCGTGGCGGTGACCGGATCGGGGAAATGGTTGGCGCAGCCATCGAATCGGCGGGCATTCATGACGGCTCGGTGGTGTTCATGGACCGCGCGACACCGAGCTATACGGCTATCCTCGACGAGCACGGCGATGTGGTCGCGGGCATTGCGGACATGGGACTTTATGAGCTCGCCTTGCCTCGGCAATTGCGACGGCGCAAGGTGCGCGATTCGATCGCCATGGCCGATGCGGTGTTCTGCGATGCCAACCTCCCCTCGGATGCGCTGCAGCGGCTGGCCAGTCTCACAGGCGAGCGGCCACTGTTTGCACTGGCGATTTCGCCGGCTAAGGTGTCTCGTCTGGCACCGATTTTCGGCAACCTCACCTGCCTGTTCATGAACCGCCGCGAAGCGCTGGCACTGACCGGGCTAGGTTCCGACGCCGGACTAAAGGACATCTACAAGGCATTGCACGCTGGTGGTCTCAAGGGCGCAGTGATCAGCAATGGCGGTGAGGCCGCCCTCGCCTTTTCCGGCAATGATGTGTTCACTATCCACCCACCCGCCGTCGATGAAATCGCCGATGTCACCGGCGCCGGCGATGCGCTGGCTGGCGGCACGATCGCCGCGCTGATGCGGGCCGTCGCCTTTGATCAAGCCTTGCGCGAGGGACTGGCCGCATCGATGCTTACATTGAAAGTTCACTCCGCCAGCGCCAGGTTCACACGGCAGGAATTCGAAATGGCACTCGCACACATACCGGCAGCGGCTGCCATCTTATAAAAAGGAAAATAATAATGACCAAAGTTTTGAACCCATTCATGGACGTTGCCCCCGCGGTTCAGGACGCGCTTGCTGCGGGCAAACCCGTCGTTGCCCTCGAAAGCACAATCATCACCCATGGGATGCCCTACCCGGACAATAACCGCATGGCAGCCGACGTCGAAGCCATCATCATTGCGGAAGGCGCAGTTCCCGCCACCATCGCCATCGTCAATGGGCGTTTGAAGATCGGTCTTTCCGCGCAAGAGCGCGAGGCGCTGGCGCAGGTCAAGGGCGCGATGAAACTCTCGCGCGCCGACCTGGCGTTTGCGCTATCGGAAGGGCGTACCGGGGGAACCACGGTTGCCGCGACGATGCTCGCTGCCCACCTCGCCGGCATCAAGGTTTTTGCAACTGGCGGTATTGGCGGCGTCCACAAGGGCGCCGAGCAGAGTTTCGATATTTCCGCTGATCTGGAAGAGCTCGACCGGACTCCGGTTATCGTCGTTTCGGCCGGGGCTAAAGCGATTCTCGATATCGAGAAAACGCTGGAAGTGCTTGAAACCAAAGGCGTACCTGTCGTCGTCTACGGCGCGGACGTGCTGCCTGCTTTCTGGTCAAGGCAGTCGCACATCAAGGCACCATTGCGGCTAGATAGTCCCGATGCCATTGCAAAGTTTCAGGCTGCGCGAGATGCCATCGGCGTTGTCGGTGGCATGCTGATTACCAATCCCATCCCCGAGGCAAGTGAAATCCCTGCGAAAATCATGAGCGGGTATATTAAACAAGCAATTGCCCGCGCCACAAAAAAAGGCGTCACCGGCAAGGCAGTGACGCCGTTTCTTCTCTCGGAACTTCTCGACATCACCAAAGGTGAGAGCCTTAAAGCGAACATTGCTCTCGTCGAGAACAACGCGCGCCTTGCCGCAAAGATCGCCGTAGCCTTGACTACTCGGTAAGCGGCGAAATCTGGATCTCGACGCGGCGGTTCTGCGCGCGACCGGCTTCGGTGGCGTTGGTCGCGACGGGCTGCGACGGACCGTAGCCCTGAACGTCGAAGCGACGGTTGTCTATGCCCTGCTGGGTCAGATAATTGGCAACGGACAGCGCGCGGCGTTCGGACAGCAGCTGGTTATGCTGCAAGCTCCCGGTAGAATCCGTGTGACCAGCGACATCGACGATGGTGCGGTCGAACTTGCGCAGAACGATGGCGACAGAACCCAGCGTGGAGAAGAATTCCGGCTTCACCTGATCCTGATCGGTGTTGAAGGTGATGTTGGACGGCATGTTGAGGATGATCCGGTCACCATTGCGCATCACCGAGACGCCGGTGCCCTGCAACTGCGCGCGCAGTTCCGATTCCTGCCGATCCATGTAATTGCCGATCGCGCCGCCGCTGAGGGCGCCGATACCAGCGCCGATCAGGGCCGCATTGCGCCCGGATTTGCCGCCGCCGCCAATCGCCAGACCCGTCAACGCGCCGACAGCCGTGCCGATCATGGCGCCGCCGGCCGTGTTCGACATTTTCTGCTGGCCCGTATAGGGGTCGGTCGTGGTGCAGCCCGCAAGAAAGGTCGCGGCAAGGCAGCCGATGGCAAATCTTTTTATCATGGAATCAGGTCCCCGGTTGGATGTGGCAGGGAATATACGAGTGATTCGGGCAAAAGAAGGGTAAAGAAGGCGGCGAGCGGGGGGCCAATTGGAATTCGTCTGGCTCCTTCTAAAACCGGCCATTTAGCTACTGGATTGATTTGCCTCAAATACGGCAAGGGACGAAATTTAGTTCTGCGATTGGCCCGCAAGGAGGACGTTTATTCGTTGCCCAAAATATAAGCTAACTGCTAGTGATTTAGGCAAACACCCAAGCGTCAACTCTAGCTACCGGGTCAATCCCAAAGACGGATACTTCACCATGCCTTGGAGCACCCTCAAGCGCTTCATCCCTGCGGTTGCGCCGGTCAGCAAGTATGAGCGCTTCAGAGCGTGCATCGGTGCACTCGTCGGCATCATGGCGACAGGCACTGTCAGTAAACTTGCGCTGGGTCCAGAGGTGAACCTTCCCCTCCTGATCGCTCCTATGGGCGCATCGGCAGTGTTGCTCTTTGCCGCACCAACAAGCCCGCTGGCGCAGCCATGGTCGATACTCGGCGGCAATATGCTGTCCGCATTTGTCGGCGTTTCGTTCGCGCTTCTTGTGCCGGATCCGATCATTGCGTCGGCATTGGCCGTGTCGGTCGCCATTGGCCTGATGCTGGCGCTGGGTTGTCTGCATCCCCCAAGCGGGGCAGTTGCATTGACCGCCGTGCTGGGCGGTCCAGTTCTGCAGGCGGAAGGATACGGCTTCGTCTTCTGGCCAGTCGGGCTCAATTCGCTGCTGTTGCTGGCGTCAGCACTGGTTTTCAATAATCTGGCGGGGCGCCGTTATCCCCATCTTGCGCCGGGCCCTCAAGTCAACATCCACGATACGGCTGACTTGCCGCCCACGGCTCGCCTGGGATTTGTCCCCAGCGATCTGCAGGATGTGCTGGCCCAGTATGACGAGATCGTCAATGTGAGCCCAGACGAGCTCGATGCGTTGCTTCATCGTGCGCAGATCCGCGCATATGAGAGGCGATCCGGCGAGATCACCTGTGGGCAGATCATGTCGAAGGATGTCGCAACCGTGCGCCCCGAGACAGCTCTGCGTGACGCCTGGAAGCTCCTGATCAATCACCGCGTCAAGGCGCTTCCGGTGACCTCACCGGATGGCGAACTGGCCGGTATCATCACCCAGACAGACTTCATGCGGGCATCGCTTCTGGCCGATGATGGCCGCCTCCATCTTGGCTGGCGTGTCCGCGTCGGCAACCGCTTCCGATTGGCGCGTCAATCCAAGCATACGGTGGCCGACATAATGACACGCCGGGTCCAGTCGGCCTTGCCGGAAACCATGATCGCCAAGCTTGTGCCGCCGATGGCCGACATGGGCCTGCACCACATGCCTGTTGTCGATGCAAACAACCATGTCGTTGGCATCGTCACCCAATCAGACCTGATCGCAGCTCTGTTTCAGGAAAGGCAAACCGGCTCCGCAGAAATCCGGGCCGAAAATCTGGAGAATGATGATCAGGCCGCTTAGCTCGATCATACCCACTCGGATTTGTCGTAGCTGCTCAAGTCGGCAATGGTTCGCCCGATTGTTCCTTGACCATGTACTCCGCATACCAGTCGGGCCAGCCCTCATCGTACTCGCCACCGGTCCGCTTCTCGTGCTCACCATGCGCAGCCCCTGCACGACGAAGGGCGGCTGCGAGCTCTTTCGACGAGGTGAAGATCGTATCGGTCGCATCCACGCGCCCTGGTAATCGCGCCGTAACTTCCTGGAACAGCCAGCCATTCCCATCGGGATCGCTGAACGACGCGAATGAGCGATAGGTGCCACGCTCGGGATGCAGACCGGCCGTGCGGACCCGTCCAAACAAGTAGGGCTCATCCGGACCCGTATAAACGTCACCGGCAGGGTGGAACGCCTCGCTGACCTTCACGCCCCGTTCGATAAGCTCCTTGCGGGCAGCCTCGATGTCGGAAACGATCAGGTAAAGCCCCTGAGCGGAGCCCGGGGCAGCAGCGGTCACATTCTTGCCGAAGATGATGGAACAGCCGGAACCCGGCGGCGTAAATTGCATCACGCGAAAATCGGTGCCAGCGAAATCGGCATCCAGCCTCCAGCCGAGGTTGGCATAGAATTCCTTCGAGCGGTCGGGGTCCGAAACCGGAATGACGACGATTTCCAGCTTCATATCGGCCGTTCGCGCTTGATTTGTCTCAGTCATGGCATGGTCCTCCTCGATGCCTGTTGAAAGGATGGTGCGCAATTCGCGCAGTGCTTTTTATAAATCTACTGGCGCAGTGGCTTGAAAGCCGCCCTAAGGTCGGCCGTGATGTACGCCGGCTGTTCCCACGCCGCGAAGTGCCCGCCTTTGTCATGCTTGGCGTAAAAGATGAGCTTCGGATACGCCTTTTCGGCCCAACTTCGCGGAGCCTGGTAAAGCTCGTCAGGAAAGGCGCTTACGGCCACCGGTATGGTGAGGTGCTTCGGGGCGAAAAAGGGAAGCTTGCTTTCCCAATAAAGACGGGCCGAAGAGACCGCAGTATTCGTCAGCCAGTAGAGCGTGATGTTGTCGACGATGTCTTCTCGTGTAAGACCCTCGGGTACACCGTCAAAGACACGTGCGATGAGTGCGTAACTGGCCGCGTCGTGGTCAAGCATCCAGGCGGCGAGACCGACGGGTGAATCTTCGATCGCGTATAGCGTCTGCGGCCGGCTACCCATCTCCTGCGCGTAAGCCAGACCGTGTTTGTAGAAAAAGTCGAGTTGCTCGTAGGCATGTTTCTCGTCGGCTGAGAGGCCAGGTGGCGGAGGGTCGCCGGAACTCAGTGCCTTTGCAATATCGTCGGGCACAGTGGCGGGCATGTTGGTGTGGATGCCGAGTAAGCCCGGAGGCGTCTGCACGGCCATCTGCTCGGTAACTGCGTTCCCCCAATCGCCGCCCTGTGCAACATAACGGGAGTAGCCGAGGCGCTTCATGAGCACGATCCAGGCGCTTGCGATACGGATAGGATCCCAGCCGGTAACCGTGGGCACTCCTGAAAAGCCGTAGCCCGGCAGCGATGGGATAACGACGTCGAACGAATCTTCGACCTCACCGCCGTTGGCCGTTGGATTGGTGAGCGGCTCAATGACCTTCAACTGCTCGATAATCGAGCCTGGCCAACCATGCGTGATAATCACCGGAAGCGCATTGGGATTCTTCGATCGAACGTGGATGAAATGAATGTCCACCCCGTCGATGTTTGTCTTGAATTGCGGCAAGGCATTGAGCTTCGCTTCCATCTTGCGCCAGTCGTAGTCAGTCGCCCAATATTGTGCGAGTTTCTGCAACGTCGCGAACTGCACGCCCTGTGATGCATCGGTGACAATTTCCTTGCTCGGCCATTTCGTTGCAGCAACGCGCCTGCGCAGATCGGCAAGTTGCTCGTCCGAAAATTGTACGCTGAACGGGCGGATTTCTTCATTTGCGGCCGCCTGCGCCGTGGAAGCTGAAACAAGGCTCGCGGCACCTGTGCCGATAGCTGACATGGCGAGTAATGAACCGCCCGTCAGCAGGACGTCACGCCTGCTCGGATCTGGATTTTCTGCCATTGTAGTCCTCCATTGGTCAGGCCAAAAACAGAGGACATGCTGCTACGGGGAACGTTGCGCCCGTAACATCTCGTGTGCTCTGCGGATATGGTCCTGCGAAAGTGCACGCCGTGATGCTGAACTAGGACTGGGCGGCGTAAGCTGACAATGATCGGTCCGGATATGGTCAGGGGCAAGTACGTAACGGTAACATCCGGGCTCTTGCATCGATGACGGCCGCCCGTTGGCCGTCATCAAGTGGAATGGCCGAACCGATCAGGTTGATTGAGGAATGCGCGCTATCACCTTGATTTCAAAATCGAAGCCGGCCAACCAGTTCACGCCCACCGCAGTCCAGTTCGGGTAGGGTTGCTCACCGATCACCTTCAGGCGAACTGTGTTGACTGCCTCAAACTGCGTGGCAGGGTCCGTGTGGAAAGTGGTCACGTCCACCACGTCATCGAACGTGCAGCCAGCAGCCTTCAGCACGGCGGCGAGATTGTCGAAGGCAAGCTGCACCTGCTTTTCGAAGACCGGTTCTGGCGAGCCGTCCTCGCGGCTGCCAACCTGCCCCGAGACGAACAGAAGGTCGCCCGAGCGGATCGCCGCCGAATATCGATTGATCTCATAGAGTGCCTGCCGGCCGGCAGGGAAAATGGCATCGCGTTTTGTCATTGGTTGTTCCTGTTAGAATTAAGGCGGGGATGGATGAGTCGTTCGTGCGGTTTCAAAGCCCTTGCGCTTTACTGTCCGGGGCGATCATTGATATACGTCCCGTATGTAGCCATATATTGGCATACGCACCGTATGTCAATTGGCATACGGCATGTATGTATTCACAGGAGATGACCGTGGTTGCGAGAAGACGTGCTGGATGCGTCGCTTTGGATTGCCGCGGCTGACGATCCCCGCATTGTCTTTGCAAAGGCTGTCGACGCTTTCCGGCATCTCGCCGCCGGTTTGCTGCAAAAAGAGCGCTGAGGCAAAATCCTGGTCTGGACATGGATTCTGAAATACCGTCCTATAGCTCATTGAGTTTATGGTCCGATCGAGAATGTCTTCTCGAGATGGCCATTCCACATCATGTGAACTTACCGGGAGGGTATACTGTGGCATTGAATAGACGCGTTGTTTTAGGCTTGGCGATTGGTTCGGCGATCGCATCGGCACTACCGGCTTCAGCACAAACATTCCCGGATCGCGCGGTCACGCTCGTGGTGCCTTTCGCGGCCGGTGGTTCGACCGATCTCGTTGCCCGTCTCGTCGCAGCAAACATGTCAAAGACGCTCGGACAGCAGGTAATCGTCGAGAATGTCGGGGGTGCCGGCGGAAACCTCGGAGCTGGTCAAGTGGCCAGAGCGGAGCCCGACGGTTACACCATCCTCATGGGGACGGTTGCAACCCATGCGTTGAACCCGCTGATGCTGAAAGCGAAACCCTACGATCCCGTCGCTGATTTTGCACCGATTTCGCTTCTGGTATTGGTACCCAATGTGCTGGTTATCAACCCGCAGCTGCCAGTTAACAGCGTCAAGGAACTCGTTCAGCTGCTCAAGGACAACCCCGACAAATATTCCTATGCTTCGTCCGGAAATGGCACTCCGCTGCATTTATCCGGCGAACTTTTCAAAAGCATGGCCGGGGTCTCCATGGAACACATCCCATACAAGGGCGCGGGACCGGCTTTGAACGATCTGCTTGGCAATCAGGTGTCGATCATGTTCGACAATTTGCCGTCGTCTTCGGCACACATAAAGGCCGGATCGCTTAAGGCCCTCGGTGTCACGACGAAGGATCGAGCTCCTTCCTTCCCCGACGTGCCAACGGTCGCTGAGGCCGTGCCGGGCTATGAGACATATACCTGGAATGCATTGTTTGCGCCTGCCGGGACCCCACCCGAGGTTGTGGCTCGCCTCAACGAAGCCGCCAACACCGCGCTGAAAGACACTGCCGTCGTTTCGCGCATGAACGACTTCAGTGCAACGATTGTGGGTTCAACGCCAGACGAACTTGCGACCCACGTCAAAGCAGAAATCCAGAAATGGGAGCCTGTCGTAAAGAGCACCGGCGTGACAATGGATTGATACGGCGGGGAGATGGAGTGAGCGGGGGAAGAATCCCTCCGCTCAAACATAGCGCATACGACGGCTCGGACTAGCGCGCTGCCAACATCAACACCACAAGACCAATACCAACAGACATCATCGCACCGAAATACAAGGTCAGCGATAAGGTCTGTGCCTTGATCGCAGCGACAAGATCGGACTTTGTAGCCGGTTCATCCATAATGAAGTCCCTCGGAAGCTGGTTGGCCAGCAATGACTTCTCACAATTATTTCAACAATTTCAATTCGACTTTTGACTCATTTTTGGAAGTTCGTTCAAAATATTTGAGCCTCGCTGCCAGCTGAATTCGTTTGCGCCGGAGCTTCCGATCAAACATGCTCCGCACCATTCGAAATCTTGAAAGGCGAGCATCATGACCGACACCTCACAAGCACCAGTTGCAATCATCACCGGTGGAGGACGCGGCATGGGTGCCGCCATCGCGCGCGAATTGCACGAGCGTGGCTATCGTCTCGGACTGATGTCGCCGTCCGGCAGCGCGGTCGAACTTGCCGCCGAGCTTGGCGGTGTCGGCATCAAGGGTTCAGCAGGCGAGGCAAAAGATCTGGAGGCGCTGGTTGAAAAGACCATCGGGGCCTATGGCCGCGTCGATGCTGTGGTCAATCATACCGGCCATCCGCCGAAGGGCGATCTTCTCGATATCACGGATGAAAAATGGGTTATCGGCAATGACCTGATGGTTCTTAGCGTGGTGCGCATGGCGCGGCTGGTGACGCCCCATATGCTGAAACAGGGCAAGGGCGCCTGGGTGAACATCACGACGTTCGCCTCCTTCGAGCCAAGCCTGGTTTTCCCGGTCTCTTGCGCCTATCGCGCGGCCGTCGGCGCCTATACGAAGCTCTACTCTGACCGCTATGCCGCCGATAATATCCGCATGAATGCACTTCTGCCGGGTTACATCGACAGTCTCGACCACAAGCCCGGAACCGAAGACAAGGTGCCCATGAAGCGGCTTGGAACGATGGCGGAAATTGCCAAGACAACCGCGTTCCTGCTGTCAGACGATGCTGGCTATATCACCGGCCAGAACATACGGATCGATGGCGGCGTCACGCGGCATGTTTAGAGACTGACGCCGAATGTCTCGCGCAGTTGTCTCTGGCCATTCGGCGTCACCGACACCGCGCGGGTTCCTTCCAGCCGCCTGATCCAGCCATTGTTGAAGCAGTGGCTGCACAGCGCCGCGCCGATTGCGCCGGCAAGATGCGGGCGGCGCTCGCTCCAGTCGAGGCACGGCCGGCACAGAATGCGGCTGCGCCTGGCGGTCAACGCTTCGACATCGATGCCGGCGCGAGCGAACAGCGAAAGCCCGCTATCCGTCACCTCGCCCGCATCGAGGCCGAGGTCGAGATGGCCGGCATCGATCAGCGCATCGGTGATTGAAACGCCGAGACGCCCGGCGAGATGATCGTAGCAGGTGCGCCCTGCCCTGAGCGCCGCATCGCGTGGGCCGGTACGCAGCGGCTTGGCTGTGACTTCCGGCGCGGCGAGCCGCATGATGCTCTCGATCATCTGGGCTACGGCCGGCGAAGCCAGCCGGTGATAACGATGCCGGCCCTGCTTTTCCACCGCGAGAAGGCCGGCCTCGGTCATGCGTGTCAGATGGCTGCTGGCGGTCTGCGCAGTGATACCGGCAAGCTGTGCGAGTTCCGATGCGGTCAGCGCGCGGCCGTCCATGAGCCCGTTGAGCATGCTCGCGCGGCCGGGATCACCCGCTAGCGCGGCTATTTCGGCAAATCTCGCATTGTTCGACATGGTGGTTTCCGTGTTTGTTGGCTGATCAAGAATGATCCAACGTAGATGACGATGCTTCGAAAACGATCGAAGTATCAAGCGATATTGCTGCTTATAAAAGCGGTCAACCCACAGGCAACGGAGTGACCGAAATGACCATGACCTGTTTCATCAAATATGAAATCGATCCCTATCAGAAGGATGCTTTCGAGGAATATGCGCGCAACTGGAACGAGGCGATACCGCGTTGCGGCGCAGATCTCATCGGCTATTATGCGCCGCATGAGGGCTCGGCCACGCTGGCCTACGGCGTTTACAACATCGAGAACCTGGCGGCGTACGAAGCCTATCGCGCGCGGCTTATGGCCGATCCGTTGGGCCGGGCCAACTACGAATTTTCCAGGGAAAAGCGCTTTATCCGGCGCGAGGACCGTGCATTCCTGCGCCTTGTGACAGGAACGAATGGAGGAATGCTCAAGTGATTGCGGTGATTTTCGAGGTGGAGCCGGCGGAAGGCCGCGGCAAGGATTATTTCGACCGGGCAGCGGACCTGAAGCCGCTGCTGGAGACGATGGACGGCTTTATTTCCGTGGAGCGGTTTCGCAGCCTTGCCAACGAGAACCGCTATCTTTCCCTGTCGTTCTGGCGCGATGAAGCGTCAGTGGCGGCTTGGCGCCAGACCGAGGAACATCGCCTGGCTCAACGTGACGGCCGCGCCGGGATCTTTGCCGACTACAGGCTGCGGATTGCGTCCGTCATACGTGATTATGGGTTGCGTGCCCGTGATGAAGCTCCGCTTGATGCGCGAGTGTACCATCACGCCTGAACCCGGTGATTGCGCTGGGCGCAGGCCGGTCCGGGGCCACGCATGTAATGGCGCTCTGGCCGGTAACTCGGAGCAATGAATTCTCGCACGACGCGGAGCGTATCGCGTAGCTGGATAATCATGGTCATCATTTTTGGTCTCTTGGTTTTGGCATATCGGACAAGGCCGATAGCGATCAATTAGCTAAAATTTAATGCATAAAGATGAACGCCTCCTGAACGGCGTTGGTTAAAATCAAATGAATTCATAGAAAATTAGCCTTAACCAGTTGGGCAAAAAGATCTTTTCGCAACAGGAAAAGGGCGAAAATTCGCCCTTTTTGCTTCAATAAGGCGCCCGAAAAGTTGGTGATTCGCGCGGATTTTCTATGGCAACCGAATCACGCGTTACCGATCAATATGCCTGTCGCCAGCACAAGCCCGCCGCCGAGAACAACCTGGATCGCGGCGCGGAAGAATGGCGTCTCCATGAAGCGGTGCTGGATATAGGCGATGGCCCAGAGTTCGATGAAAACGACAATCGCGGCGATTGTCGTAGCTGTCCAAAAGTCCGAGATGAGATAGGGCAGCGCGTGGCCAAGGCCACCGATCGCCGTCATCAGGCCATTGGCGAGCCCGCGCTTCAAGGGCGAGCCACGCCCGGACAATTTTCCGTCATCATGCGCGGCCTCGGTGAAGCCCATCGAAATACCGGCGCCAAGCGAAGCAGACAGGCCGACAAGAAACGTCTGCCACGTGTCCTGTGTGGCGAAGGCAGCCGCAAAAATTGGCGCGAGCGTTGAGACGGAACCATCCATCAGGCCGGCAAGACCTGGCTGGATATAGGTCAGGATCAGCTGTCGCCGTTCGGTCTGCTTCTCGACTTCCTGCACGTCGTCGGGCGTGTGCTGGACACCGAGCCGGTGGGCGAGTGACTCATGCGCCTTCTCGGCGATGGCGAGGTCGCCCAGGAGCTTGCGCGTAGAGGCATCCCGCACAAGTTTCAATGCCTCGGTATAAAAGCGGTAGGCCTGTTCCTCCATTTTCTCGGCCATTTCCCGCACCTTCTCTATACCGAGCGGACGAACCAGCCAGTCGGGCTTGCGCTCGAGATAGCCGCGCACGTGCTCCCTGCGGATGAGTGGTATCTGGTTGCCGAAACGCTCCTGGTGCAGATCGATCAGCGCCTGGCGATGGCGATTTTCCTCTTCTGCCATTTCATCGAAAACCTTGGCGCTTTGTGGAAAATCCTCGCGCAGCCCATCCGCATAGGCGAGATAGATTCGCGCGTCGTCCTCTTCCGACGAAATAGCCAGAGCCAGCAATTGCTGTTCGGAAAGGGATTCCAGGGCGTGGCGGCGATGACCGAAAAAACGGCTGAGCATGGCGTGATCCTAAATTAGAATAGTTCTAAACTATAGATTCAAAGCCCTGTGTTCAAGATGTAATCGGGTTCTTTTCACCGTCCATGGACATCAGCCGGACCTCGGAGTATCTTCCGCTTCCGCCAACCTCCACTCATAGAGAACGATCATGACGCTTGCCGGTTTTGTTGCCTATTCTGGTGCCCTTGCCATCGCCGCCGCTATTCCCGGACCTGGTGTAACTGCCCTTGTTGCCCGGGCGCTCGGCTCGGGGTTTCGCTCGTCGCTGTTCATGTCGCTCGGGTTGATCATGGGCGACCTCACCTATTTGACAGCAGTGGTGCTAGGACTTGCCATGGTGGCACAGACTTTTGGCACGGTTTTCCTCGTGATCAAATGGGCAGGCGTCGGATATCTTGCCTACCTTGCCTGGGGTTTCTGGACATCGGGGATATCGGCGGAAAAGATCGAGGCCAGGAAAAGCCGCGGCGGTGCTGTCTCCAGCATTGTGGCCGGCTTGGCTGTGACACTCGGCAATCCAAAGACCATGCTTTTCTACATCGCCCTGACACCAACTCTCGTTGACCTGCATGCGATCACCCTCGCCGATTATTCGATCCTCGCTGCACTGACTGTTTTGGTTTTGCTCGTGGTGCTGGTGCCCTATCTTGCGCTCGCAGCGAAGGCGCGCGGACTCCTCGCCTCGCCCAGGGCTCTGAAACGGCTGAACCGCACGGCGGCAGCCTTTATGGCGGGCGCCGCACTCGCCATTGCCGGGCGCTCGTCCTGAGCTGGAATGCTATTACAGCTGCAGCCAAATATTAGTATTTTCTTCTAAGCGGCACAGTGTTTACGCATGGGGCCAACTAGGAATTTTCAGACAGGGCCCATAAGATCGCCGCACGACCCAAAACAGGATCAGGAGATATTCATGAGCAATGACAGCGCGCGCAAGCCAGGCCGTGGCCGCATCTACAATTCCATTGTCGATACGATCGGCGATACCCCCCTGATCCGTCTCGACAAACTGGCCAAGGAAAAGGGTGTCGTTGCCAACCTGCTGGCCAAGCTCGAATTCTTCAATCCCATAGCCAGCGTCAAGGACCGTATCGGCGTGGCGCTGATCGAGGCGCTCGAAGCACAGGGCAAGGCGAAACCGGGCAAGACGACGCTCGTCGAGCCAACCTCGGGTAATACCGGCATCGCGCTCGCGTTCGCCGCCGCCGCCAAGGGTTACCGGTTGATCCTCACCATGCCCGAGACTATGTCGGTCGAACGCCGCAAGATGCTTAAACTGCTTGGCGCGGAGCTGGTGCTGACCGAAGGCGCAAAGGGCATGAAGGGTGCCATTGCCAAGGCGAACGAACTGGTCGAGACCATTGGAGACGCGGTCATCCCCGGCCAATTCGACAACCCCGCCAATCCGGAAATCCACCGCCGGACCACCGCCGAGGAAATCTGGAACGATACCGAGGGCACGGTCGATATCCTTGTTGCGGGCATCGGTACCGGCGGCACGATCACCGGCGTTGGCCAGGTGTTGAAGCAGCGCAAGCCGAGTGTTCAGGTTATCGCGGTGGAGCCCAAGGATTCGCCCATTCTTTCCGGTGGCAATCCAGGCCCGCACAAGATCCAGGGTATAGGCGCAGGCTTTGCTCCCGCTGTGCTCGATACGCACATCTATGACGAGGTCGTGCAGGTCTCGAACGAGGATTCCTTCGCCAATGCGCGTCTCGTAGCACGGCTTGAAGGCGTGCCTGTGGGGATTTCATCGGGTGCAGCGCTGACAGCGGCAATAGAGGTTGGCAGCCGCCCGGAAAACAAGGGCAAAAACCTTGTCGTGATCATCCCCTCCTTCGCCGAGCGGTATTTGTCCACCGCGCTGTTCGAAGGGCTGGAATAGTAGCTCGCCACTGAGGAGCGGGGTCCCGCTCGTCTTTTGGTAAGTGTTGGATTCACCGCAAAACTGTGATATTGTGTAACTATGAAAAATATCACAGTTTCAGTGGATGACGATATCTACCGCCGTGCCCGCATGAAAGCAGCAGAGCAGGACACATCCGTCTCCGCGCTCGTTCGTCAATTCCTGTCGGACATTGCGACGATCGAAACCGAGGCGGAGCGGCTGCGCCGGGAGGAAGCTGCATTGCGAGCATCGATCAAGTTATTCCGGGCCGGGGATCGCGTCTCCCGCGACAAGCTTCATGACCGTGGCCTTCGAGATTGAGAGCTTTTCTCGATACTAATATCCTGCTGTATTCCATCAGCACCGCCGCCGACGAAGAGAGAAAGCGCATGCGCGCCATTGCGCTCATGGATCGGGATGATTGCGTTGTCTCGGTGCAGGTACTGCAAGAATTTTATGTTCAGGCAACGCGCGCGTCACGCGCCGATCCTCTTCCACACGAATTGGCTGCCGGGCTGATCAAGACGTGGCTGCGGTTCCATGTTCAGGAGAATACTGTGCCAATCTTGCAAGGTGCGCTTGAGATAAAGCGAGCTTACGGCTTTTCCTATTGGGACAGCGCAATCATTTCGGCCGCGCGTGAGGCTGGATGCAGCGAGCTCTTTTCTGAAGACCTGTCGCATGGCCAGATCGTTGAAGGTGTCAGAACCGTTGATCCATTTCGATGACTTTGAACCTCAACTCTCCAGCGTTTCCTTGACCGCCGTCGCCAGCTGCTTCAGTGAAAACGGCTTCGGCAGGAAGCCGAACTTGGCGTCTTCCGGCAGGTTTCGTGCAAAAGCGTCTTCCGCATAGCCCGAAACGAAGATGAATTTGATATCGCCGTAATCCTTGCGCAACTCGCGCAATAGCGTCGGGCCGTCCATTTCGGGCATGACGACATCGGAAACGATGATGTCCACTTTGCCGCCGAGTTCTTTCATTACCTCGAGCGCTTCGACACCGCTGGATGCCTCGTGCACCGTATAACCACGCGATTGCAGCGCGCGCACCCCGCCCATGCGGACGGCGTCCTCATCTTCGACCAGGAGCACAGTTGCGGAACCAGAAAGATCGGTGGCTTTTTCCGTCTTCTTCTCTTTCTTCGGCATTTCGGTCACGATGGCTTCGCCATCGGCGTTCAGGACCTGCGGCTGCTTCTCCTCGACAAAACGCGGCAGGAAAATGCGGAATGTGGTTCCTTGCCCAAGCTCGGACTCGGCGTGTATCGAACCGCCCGTCTGCTTGATGATACCATAAACCATCGACAGACCGAGTCCCGTCCCCTTCCCGACTTCCTTCGTTGTGAAGAACGGTTCGAAAATCTTTTCGATCACTTCCGGCGCCATGCCGGTACCGCTGTCTTCTACCTCGACCAGCACATAATCGCCTGGAACGAGGTCGCGATAAGTGAGTTGTGCGCTTTCCGCTTCGGTCACGTTGCGGGTACGGAGCGTCAGGTTACCACCTTCGGGCATCGCATCGCGGGCATTGACCGTGAGATTGACCACCACCTGCTCGAACTGGCCGAGGTCGGCACGCACTGGCCACAGATCGCGCCCATGCTCGATCTTGAGATTGACCTGCGTGCCGGCCAGACGCGTCAGCAGCATGCGCACATCGGCGATCACATCGGTGAGGTTGAGCACTTCCGGCCGCAAGGTCTGGCGGCGCGAGAAGGCGAGGAGCTGCCGTACCAGTGAAGCGGCGCGATTGGCATTCTGCTTGATGTTCATGATGTCGGCAAAGGACGGATCCGATGCGCGATGATTGGTCAACAGCAGATCGGAAGACATGATAATTGCGGTCAGCACGTTGTTGAAATCATGTGCAATACCGCCTGCAAGCTGTCCTACGGCCTGCATTTTCTGGCTTTGCGCCATCGTGGCTTCGAGCGCTTTCTGTTCAGTGGTTTCAACCACTGAAACAATGGCAGCTTCCTCGGCGCCATCCTCGGACCCGGCATCGAACACCGGACTGACGTAGAAGCGCAGATGGCGATCCTCATTACCCGGAATAACGGTATCGACCGGGGAGATTTCCGCCTTGCCGGCGAAAGCTGCAGCCAGCGCCCGATCGAAGGCTTCGCGGTCGCGTTCGTGCACGACGGTCTCAAGCGGAATGCGACGGTCGATGTCATCACGATCGACAACCGGGGCGAAAAGCCCCAGGAAGCGTGCATTGGTGCGCAGGATCTTGCCGGTCGCATCGACGGCTGCGATGGCCATGGACGCCGAATTGAAGAAGCGTGTGAACCGCACTTCTGCCGCCCGCAACGCTGCTGAATTGTCTTCGCCTTCAGCGCGGTTGAGAACGATCGTGCGCGTTGGGCCGCGTTTGCCATCGCGCTGCGCCTGCACGCGATGATAGAACCGCACGGCAAGGCTCTGGCCATTGGATTTGGCCAGGTCGAGATCGATGACGGTGTTGCGGCTGGTGCCAGGTTCGGTCTTGACCGCATTGATCAGCGCCATACCATTGCCCGCGACGATATCGCGAACCATCATCGAGCCGGGGGTAAACCGCGTGAGATCGACGCCGAGCCATTCTGCCAGCGTTGCGTTGATATAAATGATGCGGCCGTCCGGATCGGCTGAGAAGAAGCCTGCCGGAGCGTGGTCGAGATGATCGATGGCTTCCTGAATATCCTGGAAATAACGCTCCTGTTCGGCTCGCTCAGCCGAAATATCGGCAATCTGCCATGCATAGACCGGTGTCGTCTGGTCTGGAATGCCCGCGATGGGCCGCGCCTTGACCCGGTACCACGTCGGCACGGGCTCACGCGATGGATCGAGCGGCCGAGACAGACGCAGCTCCTCCTGGGCGGAAACGCCGTCGCGCACGGCATTGGCGAGCCGGTAAATCGGGTCCGAGGCTGCTGCCTCACCGGAGAGAATGTGCTCGATTGCCCGCACATCGTTGGAATTGGTGACGCCGGTCAGTTCGGCATAGGCTCTGTTGGCGTAAACGATACGGCCCTTTTGATCGCAAACAACCGTGCCTTCCGGAAACGTATCGACAAAGGCGCGCGTGAGTTCATCACTGGTGCCCCGCGGTGTGAACTGAATGACATTGATCGCCGAGCCGAACAGATAGAACACGCCGGTCATGGCAAGCGTGCCGAGAAGGCCAAGCAGAAACTGCTGGCCGAGCTGATCGCGATAGATGAAATAAAGGACGGAAACGCCGATCAGCAACAGGCCGAGAAGGACCAGACGCAAGCCGGCCTTGTTGGATTTCGTGTTCGCGATGATAGGTTCTGGATAAAGATCGCTGTTCGTTTCCGGAGACATACGTCTGCTATTCGTTTCTTGAGACATACGTCTCAGGCCCCTTTTCTTCATCACCGGCGCAATTGCAGCAAGCCGATGTTTATTCTCGAATCGTTTGGATCATATCTTTGACGCGGTATAAACCCCATCCTTCATATGACCGCGATTATTCCACGGTTTCGCACGAATTCCGATTTAAGGGTGTGTTGATGTTCACGCCATGACGGTCTGCAAACGGCATTTTTCTGGGATCCGGTGCTCACGTACTTCAAGTACGCTCCGCTCCGTTTCTCGAAAACCACCGTTTTCGCCTCGTCATGATCGCGAACCTCATCACACCCTAGAACATCCAATATCGCGCGTAGACAATCCGTACTACACAGGCCGAAACTGCGTTAGGGTTGCGGCTAACTATTGCAAGCACTAGTGTCGCATAAAGTAATGCTTCGAAGCCCATGTCGGGGAACAAGTTTTGGGCCCGAAGAACGCACAAGGAGAGTTTATCATGAACGCTTGGCTTGCCACTGTCGTTGGCGAAAGCGCTGCCCCCATCGTGGGATTTATTCTTCTGTTCATTCTCGTCATCGCCCTGCTTCTACTGGTATTCGCCATATTGCGGCGGGTGACGGGTGGAACATTCGTTGCCGGCGGGCGCAACCGTCAGGTCCGTCTCTCGGTTACTGACGCGGCAGCTGTCGATAATCGCAGGCGGCTGGTACTCGTACGCCGCGACGATGTCGAGCATCTGATCCTGATCGGCGGGCCCAGCGACCTGGTGATCGAGCAAAACATTCGCCAGTTCGCACGGCAGGCGCGAATTGAACCGCCAGCGACGGGATCGACTCCCGACCCCGAACCGAGAATTCCTGAACCGAAGCCGGAACCCAAAATCGCGGAAGCACCACCTCGCGCGCAGCCCGTTGCGCCGTCTCGGGTCGCACCCCCAACGCCACCGGCCGACACCCCTCCTCCAGCCACTCAGACAACGCCAACGCCGCAGATACCACTTCGTCCGACACCGCCACAGCAATCGGAGCCGCCAAGGCGACCACCCGAACCACCGAGACAGGCCGAGCAACCTGCCCCCTTGCCTCCCGTCCCGCCGATGCAACCTATTCCACCGGTTGCGAAGGCCCCGGAAGCAGAATCCGCCGCTTCGAACGAGCCGCCGGCTGTCAGTGCACCGGCGCGGGACAATGACTGGCAGCGAACCGCTTCGCCATCCTTTGGAACCATGCCTCGCGCCGAGCCGAATATCGACACGCCAGGACCTGCCAGAGAGGTCGCTGCGCCGGAAACCAGAACGACGACTGCCGCCGCCTTCCCCTTCGCCGTGCGCAACGAACCGGCAGCCGCGTTCAAGAAAGCAACACTCGACGCGTCCGCGGAAACGGAAGAATCTGAAATAACCCTGGGGGATATGGACTTCAGCGACGCATTCGAGACCGATCTTGGAAGCGAACTCAATATCGCGCCTGGCAAAGAAGCAAAGCCTGAAAAACAGGACAGCATCGAGGACGAGATGGAACGGCTGCTCGGAGATCTATCCCGACCTGAGAAGCGTTGAGAGGATAATCCACCCCGATGGCCACCTGACGCGATTTTCTGTGCTTGCCTAGGCTCATGGACGAAAAAGTCCACTCCGCTCCGGTTCTCGAAACCCACGTCATCTGCCCATCAGACTGAATGATCGACCCGCTCCAGTCACCACAAAAAAAAGGCCCGGAAAACCGGGCCTTTTTTTAATTCGGATTGCAGCTCAGTCGTCGCGGTAGACTTTCTCACGCCGTTCGTGACGTTCCTGAGCTTCGATTGACAAGGTTGCGATAGGACGCGCGTCAAGACGCTTCAAGCTGATCGGATCGCCGGTTTCCTCGCAAAAACCGTACGTCCCATCGTCGATGCGTTGTAAGGCGGCGTCGATCTTGGAGATCAGCTTGCGCTGGCGGTCACGGGCCCGAAGCTCGATTGCACGGTCCGTTTCAGATGATGCGCGGTCTGCAATATCCGGCAGATTGGCATTTTCCTGCTGCAGGATCTCAAGCGTTTCACGCGCCTCCCGCAGAATATCATTTTTCCAGTTGATCAGTTTTTCACGAAAATAGGATTTCTGCCGATCACTCATGAAGGGCTCGTCATCCGTGGGCTTATAGTCAAGATCGATCAGTTTATTCATCTTTGAATCACCCTGCACCTGTGAGACGCGAGGAGGCCTATATAAGTCGTGTCAGATTGGCGCACAACTACAAAAAGACATGTAAATCAAAGAAAGAAACCATGATTTTTTGCCCAAATTATCGGCAAAAACGGCAGGATTCATCGATTTTCTAACCAAAAATACGAAGAAACGAGGGCAAATTTCGACATTTTATAGCTCCAAGGCTCTACTACCGGTTGTAGCCTGCCTTGCAAAAATGCATACCGACCAGAAATTCCACAGGCCTGTTTTGCACAATTATTTGATAATTGTGCCATTTGCCGCAGAGGATTTATCCAATATTTGCGTCTTTCGGGGAAGCATGGCACCTGTTGAGCAATGTCATCAGGGAGTTGCGAGATGAGCCAGGTTTATTTGCTGCGGCATGCAAAAGCAGTCTGGCCATCCCCCGGCCAGAAAGACTTCGACCGGACGCTCGATACGGACGGCATCGAAGCCGCCAAGGTCCTGGGGGAGGAACTCAGGCGCTCCGGAATGAAACCGGAGATCGTTTTATGTTCACCCGCTATCAGGGCGCGGCAGACGCTTGAGTACGTTGATATCCAATCTCCTTTCATCCTCGAAGAATCCGAAAAGCTCTATTCGGCCGGTCCTGACGCCTATCTCATGGCGATCCGCATGGCCGGGCTCGAACATGAAGCAGCCAACTCCGTTATGCTGGTCGGTCACAACCCGATGATGGAGGAACTGGCCACCGCCCTCGCCGGCCGCGGCAGTCCTCCCAGCCATCCGACCTTCGTATCCGGGTTTCCGACCGCCGCCTTGGCTGTCATCCAGTTCAACAGTCCGCTTGCAGAAATCCGCCCGGGAACCGGGACATTGCGGGCCTTCTTTTCTCCTTCAGAACATTTGTAAGACCATCATTTTTTCTTGCCTTTGACACGCCAGACACCCAAATGGGCTGAGCCAAGGGATTGAGATCAAGTCTGCGACGCGGCCATAGGACGGTTGAATTGGGTACACTGACGACACTTACCGATGAAGCGAAAATCGCGCTCGATACGCTGGCCGACCGCACCAGCGGACTGATATCCCCGTCGTTGAGGCTCGGTGTCACCGGCCTATCTCGTGCCGGCAAGACTGTCTTCATCACCGCGCTGGTCCATAATCTGATCCATGGCGGCCGCCTTCCTCTGTTTGAGGCGCAAAAATCCGGACGCATCGCCCGCGCCTATCTCGAAGAGCAGCCCGACGACGCGGTTCCGCGCTTTCAATATGAGGATCATCTGAAAGCGCTGATCGACGAGCGCGTCTGGCCCGACTCGACGCGGGCAATCTCCGAACTGCGTCTGACGATCGAATATGAATCCGCGTCGATGTGGAACCGCATGTTCTCCGGCGGCAAGCTTTCCGTCGATATCGTCGACTATCCCGGTGAATGGCTGCTGGATCTCCCGCTATTGGGTAAAACCTATGCGGAGTTTTCCAGGGATTCGTTTCAGCTCGCCGAGCTTGAAAGCCACCGCGATCTTGCGGCGGACTGGTTCAAGGTGTCGGCCGATGCAGAGGCAGATGCGAACGCAGATGAAATGACGGCGCAGCGCCTGGCAAAGAGCTTTACAGAATATCTGAAAGCCGGAAAGGCCGACGAACGGGCGTTGTCGACGCTACCGCCCGGCCGCTTCCTGATGCCGGGGGATCTTGACGGTTCGCCGGCGCTTACCTTCGCTCCATTGCCAAACCTTGATGGGGGTAAGCCGCGTCCCGGTTCGCTCGCCGCAATGATGGAACGTCGTTACGAAGCTTACAAGACCCATGTAGTAAAGCCGTTCTTCCGCGAGCACATCGCCCGGCTCGACCGGCAGATCGTTCTCGTCGATGCCATGCAGGCAATGAATGCCGGACCGTCGGCTGTGGCCGATCTGGAGCGAGCGCTGACGGAAATCCTGTCCTGCTTTCGCCCCGGCAGCACCAATTTCCTGACAGGCCTCGTGCAGCGGCGCATCAGCCGCATTCTCGTTGCCGCAACCAAGGCCGATCATTTGCACCACGAGAGCCATGACCGCCTGCAGGCCATCGTCCGGCGCCTGGTCGACCGCGCCGTCAGCCGCGCCGATTTTTCCGGTGCAAGCGTCGATGTGCTGGCAATGGCAGCCGTGCGCACCACGCGCGAAGCGACGGTGACTCAAGGAAAGGAAACGCTCCCGGTCATCATCGGAACGCCGCTGAAAGGCGAGACCATCAACGGCGAGACGTTCGACGGCAAAACCGAAACCGCCATATTTCCCGGTGACTTGCCGGCAAAACCGGACTCAATCTTTGAACATCCGGAGAGGGTGTCTGAAGACCCGGCTATTCGTTTCGTTCGCTTCCGCCCGCCCCGGCTGGAAAAGAGCGCGGAAGGCCTCACCCTGTCGCTGCCGCATATAAGGCTCGACCGCGCGCTACAATTCCTCATAGGAGATCGCCTCGCATGACGGATAACAACGCTCGCAAACCCGCCTCCTTTCGGCTCGACCAGCCAGAGCAAACCGATGGTCCGCAGAAGGCGCGCGCTCCGCAACAGCGCAAGCCAACCGCGATCAAGGATGTCGCGGTGATCACACCGGCAGCCGTCGATGTCTTCGACCTCGACCCGGAGACAGCGAACGAACTCGATGCGCTGACCCCGCCGCCAGCACTCGCCCAGAAAAAGCGTTTTTCTTTCGCCTCGCTGCTCACCGGCGCGCTCGGCGTGCTGGTGTCGCTGGCGCTAGGTCTGTGGGCCGACAACCTCATTCGCACATTGTTCGAGCGCGCGCCGTGGCTGGGCTGGGTGGCGCTTGGCGTCAGTGTCGTCGCAGCCTTCGCGCTGATTGCCATTGTCCTGCGCGAAGGGCTGGCCTTGCGCCGCCTTGCCTCGGTGCAGCACTTGCGCGACGAAGCAGCCAAGGCTGCGGCGGACAATGATGCTCGAGCGGCGAAAGCGGCTGTCGGCAAGCTTGTCGCCATTGCCGAAACCCTCCCCGCTACGGCGAAGGGCCGTGCACTGCTGCACGATCTGCGCGATGACGTTATCGACGGTCGCGACCTGATCCGGCTCACTGAAACCGAACTGCTCCGTCCCCTCGACCGGCAGGCGCGGGAGATGATCCTTGCCGCCTCAAAACGCGTCTCGATCGTCACCGCAGTCAGTCCGCGAGCGCTGGTCGACATTGGTTATGTGGTTTTTGAGTCCGCGCGTCTGATCCGGCGGCTTTCGGAGCTTTACGGCGGGCGGCCGGGCACTCTTGGCTTCCTCAAGCTGACGCGCAACGTCATCGCGCATCTTGCCGTCACCGGCACGGTGGCGATGGGCGACAGCATCATCCAGCAGCTGGTTGGCCACGGCCTGGCAGCACGGCTTTCCGCGCGGCTCGGCGAAGGCGTCATCAACGGATTGATGACAGCGCGTATCGGCATCTCCGCCATGGACCTTGTACGGCCCTTCCCGTTCAATGCGGAAAGGCGCCCGAGTATCGGCGATTTCATTGGCGACCTGGCGCGTATTGGTGGCGGGAAAAAAGGTGAAAATTGACAAATCGTTCCTTACATTGTAAGGAATTCCCATTCTTATTAGGTGAAGCATGATAACGAGCAAAATAACCAGCAAAGCGCAGACGACGATACCCCAGCCGGTGAGAGCAGCCCTGCATCTCGTCGAAGGCGATCATATCGAATACAAGATCGAAGGCGAAAAGGTCATCCTGGTCAAGCGCGCAGCAGAAACATCGGGCGACAATCCCTTTGCAACTTTTGAGGAATGGAATTCCGAGGCGGACCGGAGAGCTTATGGCGATCTTTAGGGCGGGCCACGTCGTAAAGGTTCCATTTCCCTATACCGATAAAAATACACGGCAACACCGACCCGCTCTGGTTGTTTCGCGTGGAGAAATTGGCAAGGATGATGCTTTGTTATGGGTTGTTATGATAACAAGCGCCGAAAACCGCAAGTGGCCAGGAGATCAGACAATTCAATTGCTTGAGGCTACCGGACTGCCCATTGTATCGCTGATAAGACCCACGAAGATCGCAACCATAGAAAAACGCGATGCGGAAATTATTGGCGAGATATCAAACGAACTGCTGACGTTGGTTATGCATGAGATATGCAAGAATATCGCTCCACCCTCCCCTTGAAGGTTCCTTTTCATTCCAATAAGCACTGAATGGCAACCATCCATTAACCATTCCGGACGATGATCGCCTAGTGCCCCATTCCAATGATTTGTGTTGAGTCTTGTCGATGAAAAGAAGCGCAGCAGCCGCTACCCTGTCCCTGTTTGCCTGCGCGTTTCTGACGTTGCCGGCGCAAGCCAAAGACAAGGACACCGAATTCTTCCAGACCGTGGAAGGTCAATGGGTCGGTCCCGGCGAGATCGTGGCCGGCAAATACAAGGGCACCAAATTCGTCTGCACGCTCGATGGGACTACGCCAGCGGAAAAAGCCGGCATGACACTGGACGGCAGCTGCCGCGTCGGCATTTTCAACCAGCCGATGAAGGCAACGATCGTTCGCGCTGGCAATAGCTACAAGGGCAGCTTTCTCGATGGTTCGGCCGGGAAGGGTCTCGACATCACCGGCGGTAATGTCTCCGGCAACCGCGTTGTGCTGGCCATCAGCCGCAAACAATTGAACGGCGCCATGCTGGCTAAATTCAACGATGACAACACGATGAATGTCACGATTTCTGTGCGGCTCGAAGAGGCGCTGATCCCGGTTGTAGGTATGACGCTGAAGCGCGTTGATGCAAGGGCTGTTGGCAGCATCGCCAAGAACTAACGTTCATTTCCACCAGTCCAAATCATCGCGCGCAGTTTCGACGCCGGTTCTGTCGCAAAGTGCAGCCCATTGCGCGACGGTCTTGCCGCTGATCACCAAATCCGGTGCGATATCGGCAAGTGGCACCATCACGAAGGCGCGCTCGGTCATACGCGGGTGCGGCAGGATGAGCGTCGGACTTTCGAATTCCTCCAGACCTTCATAAGCCAGCACATCGATATCGATAATCCTTGGTCCCCAGCGTTCGAGCCGCTGGCGTTTCAAGCGCATTTCCACATCGAGGCAAGCGGCGAGTAGCGCTTCCGGATCGAGCGAAGTCTCGACTTCGGCGCAGGCATTGTGAAACCATGCCTGATCGGTCTTGCCCCATGGCGGGGTCTTGTAGACCGGAGACACGCCGAGAACGCGCGTTTCACTGCGCCCGTTCAGCGCCCGCAATGCCTTGGCCATCGAAGTCACCGGATCGCCGATATTGCCGCCAAGCCCTAGCCACGCCTTGTGCTTCAAGGCGGTCATTGCCTCGATCTGCGTGACAGCAATACCGCGTCCGCCAGCGCCAGCGCGCTTTGGCTCATCGCGACATTGTGCACCCGGAAAATATCTGCACCGGCAATGCGCAATATCGCTGACGATGCGGCCGTGGCGATATCCCATTCCTGTTGCTCACCGCCGGAGGTGGCACGCAGGAAACGCTTGCGCGAGGTACCGACAAGAAATGGATAACCGAACGCCTCGAGTTCCACAAAGCGATCCATCAGCGCAATGTTTTCCGCCGTGTCCTTGGCAAAGCCGAAACCTGGATCAAGTACGATCTGCTCGAGTGAAACACCGGCCACCTTGGCAATTTCCAGCGAACGGTTGAGAAAGGCAAACTGGTCGAGGATGACATCGGGGTCGCGTTCCCGCTCACGGCCAGTATGCATGATGACAAGCCCTGCTCCGGTTTCCACCGCGAGATCGGCAATGGCAGGCTCGCGCTGCACACCCCAGACATCGTTGACAATATGAGCACCGGCAGCAACGGCAAGGCGGGCGGTTTCTTCGCGATATGTATCTACAGAGATGATGATATCGGTTTCTTTTACCAGCGCTTCGATCACGGGCAAAATGCGCGACTGCTCGACGACCGGTTCGACACGTGTGGCGCCGGGCCGGGTCGATTCGCCGCCTACATCTATGATCGACGCGCCTTCGGCGATCATCTGCCGTGCGCCCTCCAGAGCCTGATCCAGAGAATAATGCACACCGCCGTCGGAAAAGGAGTCCGGAGTGACGTTAAGCACACCCATGATCAATGCGCGGTCCCCCAACGTCAGAGACCGGCCATGTGCCAGTTTCCATTCTCTTTGCATCGGCGCGCTCCCATCATGCTTCACATATCATTGTTTTTGAACAGAACCCATGCAACGTCAATTCATCCGCAATGTTTTTGACGATAGTCTCAGGATCGGGCAGAGTTGGCCAAAAAGGGAAATACAGATGCATATTTTTGCTCGAGCTGCCTTTCTCGGTATGGCGTTGTCGATGACCATACTCCCCGCCAACGCGGCGACCATCCTGCGCAAGTATGAATATTTCGCGCTGAACGGCCGTACGGCAGCCGATCTCGATCGCGAATTGTACCGCCGCGGCCCTATTTTGCTAAAGACGGGGCAGCGTCATCCCGGCATGACCAAGATGCGCTTCACCAACAGGATCAAATACGGTTCCAACGGCAAGACCTGCCGTGTTGTTGACGCCAACGTCGTCGTTCATGCCCAGGTTTTCCTGCCGCGCTGGATCCAGCGCCGCACAGCGAAACCGGATCTTGCCCTGATCTGGGATACGCTGTCGGCGGACATAAAACGGCACGAGGAGAGTCACATCGTCATCGCGCGCACAGCTGCAGGCGATATGGAGAGAGCGATCAAGGCGCTGCCATGGCGCAGCGATTGCACCGCCATGAAGGCTGACATCGATGCGCTGACCACAAAATTGATGCGCCAGCACGATCTTGCGCAAATCCAGTTCGATCGCGTCGAAGCTGTCAACTTTGACAGCCGCTTTGAACGGCTTCTTGTTTTCCGGCTCCAGCGCGAATTCGCAAAAAGCCCTTGATCGACGTCAGTTAACGCCCAGCTTCTTTTGCAGGCTGGTCGATGAGGTTGTGTACTGGAATACAATACGCTCGCCCGGACTGACGATGTGCTTGGCCGCCTGCGTCATCAGCGCCGCTTCATGGAAGCCTGACAGGATGAGCTTGAGCTTGCCGGGATAGGTATTGATGTCGCCGATGGCGAAAATACCGGGCTCCGACGTCTCGAATGTTTCGACACTGACCGGGATGAGATTTTCGTGCAGGTTAAGCCCCCAATCGGCAATCGGTCCGAGCTTCATGGTCAGGCCGAAGAATGGCAGCAGACGCGTGACCGGAATATCGGTCTCGCCCTCGGTGCCTTTGATCGTTGCGTGGGTAAGCTGGCCATCCTCGCCCTTGAGTCCGGAAACCTGACCAAGCTCGAAACGCACGCTGCCGCTCTCGACCAGTTCGAACATCTTCTTGACACTATCGGGAGCCGCACGAAATTCGGCGCGGCGATGTACGACTGTGAGACTGCGCGCGATCGGCTGCAGATTTAGCGCCCAATCCAGCGCGCTATCGCCGCCACCGACAATCAAGATGTCCTGATCGCGAAATTCTTCCATGCGGCGCACGGAATAGAAAACACTCTTGCCCTCATAGGCTTCGATGCCCGGTACCGGTGGGCGCTTCGGCTGGAAAGAGCCGCCGCCAGCGGCGATGACCACGACCTTGGCTTCGAACACCTCCGCCTCGTCGGTTTCGACGTGGAATGAGCCATCGGCCTGGCGTTCAAGCTTGGTGACCATGCGGTTAAAATGAAACTGTGGTGCGAAAGGCTTGATCTGCTCCATCAGCTTTTCAGTGAGATCGTGGCCGCTAATGATCGGCCAAGCCGGTATGTCGTAGATCGGCTTTTCCGGATAAAGCTCGGCGCATTGGCCGCCCGGACGATCCAGGATATCGATGAGATGGCATTTGAGATCGTAAAGGCCAAGCTCGAACACCGCGAACAGACCGACAGGCCCGGCGCCAATGATCACAACATCGGTTTTGATAATCTCGCTCATCGAAAATTCCTCATGCCTGCATGCCCTGCAGATAGAAAAAGGGGTATGGCTGGCGCGTCCGGGACGCGCGGGCTGCCAAGCGCGTAACGATTGCATGGAAAAAGGTCAAGAGAATGGATACGGGCCATTGCGGTTAGCATCGCTGCTGTGCGTGGTTCGACAAGCTCACCATGAGGGAAGTCGTGGGTTGCAGCGGAGCCTAGTTCTGCAGCGTTGGTGATTGTCATTGCAGCCACCAACTCCCCTCATGGTGAGCTTGTCGAGCCACGCACAGCAGCAATGCTAACAAAATTTAGGCCTGACGTTCCGGAACTTGTACGACGAGACCGTCCAGTTCGTCGGAAACACGGATCTGGCAGGACAGACGCGAGTTCGGACGTACATCATAGGCGAAATCCAGCATGTCCTCTTCCATTGCTTCGGGCTCGCCGGTCGTGGAGGTCCACTCTTCATCCACATAGACATGGCACGTGGCGCAGGCGCAGGCGCCGCCGCACTCCGCATCGATGCCCGGCACGGCATTGCGGATGGCATTTTCCATCACGGTCGAGCCGTTTTCCGCGTTCGTTTCAATACGCGCGCCGTCATGAGTGACAAAAGTGATCTTTGCCATGAAAATTCGCCCCAAAGCAGGAAAGTTACCGCTCACATAGGGATTTTGGCGGGCAAGTCAATTGTACTCCCTGACGCAGCCGCTATCGTTTGGCGGCGTCGGGGCCGACCGGAAATGGCGAGCGTTGAGCGTTTCGACCGACTTTGATGCTAGCGCGTGATCGCGGCTATATAATCGCGGACATCATCGATGACGGGTCCCATGTCGTTAATTTTCTTCGTATCGCTTGGGGCCTGCTCGATGGCTTCGGCCATCTCGGCGACGCGGAACGCTCCAACCGCTCGGGCCGAACCTTTCAGCGATTTGGCGAGACGAACCCGTTCATCCGGGTTGGCGTGCGCCAGCCGATTGACGATGCCGCATGTCTGGCGGGAAAACAGGTTGAGAATTTCGGTTTCGAGGGCCCGGTTGCCGAACGTCTCGCGTGTCAAATGGACGAGATCGATTGGCCGCTTGCGTGATGGCTTCGACTTTTCGCCTCCCGGCGATGCAAAGGCCATCGATGCTTGTTGTGCCATTGGGTACTCTCCCTGAACGCTTTACAATTGAACTAACAAGTTTACTCAAATGCCTCTGATTCAAGGTTAAAACGTGGCAAGCGCTGCTGGGAAATGGCCGGTTATGGTGAACAAAAGGTAAATTTTGACTTCCAAGTGAAATTTCCTGCGACCTCAAAAAATTAACCTTGTGTTTAAACTTTTAAGCATTTCCCGAATCCATTGTTTCTTTCCAATCCATGTGCCAGTACGATACAGTAGCGGCGTAAAGAGTATGGTGCGGGGGCTTCACATGTGGTCACTGCCCAATATTTGTGAGGAAAACATGGCCACAGCCCCGAAAAGCAAAGCAGTGAAGGCTGACGACGAACTCGGACAAGCCCTTGAAAAGGCTCTCGAAATCGATTTCGATGAGTCCACGCTCGGGATGGATATGGATTTGTCACCTATCGATGATGAACTCTTGTCCTTCACTGATCTGGAAGCGCAGATATCGCAGGCAGCCCAGGAACTGGCAGCGGAAAAACTTGACCCGCCAGCGACGCCGGAACCCGTGAAAGCGCCAGAAATCAAAGCGCCTGTTTCCGCCGAGCCACCGATTCCTTTGCCTGCACCAAAGCCGCAGATCAAGGCTGCCAACCCTATCCCCGCCGCACCGCCAGCGCCACCAAAAGCTCCAGCCATACCCGCACAGACCTTCAAGCCGGCAAATGACGACCTGTTGCAGACGGCGACCGTGTCGCGCACAGCCAGCACCGTGCCTGCGCCGAAATCCTACGGCCTGATAACAGTCATCGTCAGTGTTCTCTGGGCGGCCGCCGTGCTCGCTCTCGGCAACGCGCTTTACGGCGCCGAGCTCCGGTCAATTCGCTCCTTCGCGGATTTTGCCGCGGCACCGCACGCAATTGCGCTGCTCGTTGCCATTGTCGTTCCAATCATGCTGTTCTGGGCCTTCGCAGTCATGATCCGGCGCGCCCAGGAAATGCAATATGCGGCCCGCTCGATGGCTGAAGCGGCGATGCGCCTGTCAGAACCCGAAATGATGTCGTCGGACCGCGTAGCCTCGCTTGGTCAGGCCGTGCGCCGCGAAGTCGCAGCCATGAGTGAAGGTGTCGAACGTACCCTCGCCCGTGCCGTTGAACTCGAAACGCTCGTGCAGACCGAAGTCAACCAGCTCGAACGTGTCTATACGGACAATGAATATCGCATCCGCACACTCGTCGATCGCCTCGGCGGCGAGCGTGAATCGGTGATCGGCCATGCCGAACGTGTCCGCGCGTCGATTTCGAGTGCGCATGAGCAATTGAAGGATGAGCTGTCACAAGCCGGCGATTCATTGCGCGACAATCTCGCCAATGCCTCGACCAACCTGACCATGTCGATCAGCCAGTCCGGTGAAACGCTCATCGACCGCCTGACCCAGAGCGGACAGACGATTTCCGAATCGATCGTTTCGCGTTCCGACGACATTTCACACAAGATCAGCACTTCCGGCGAAGCCTTTGCAAACCTTCTGGAAATGCGCATTGCTGCCCTATCCGAACAAACCGATGCGGTAACGATGAAACTTGCCGATACGCTGGATGGCCGCACCAACAGCATGCTGTCGCTGCTCGGCAATGCCACGCAGACGCTTGTGGGCGAATTCGATACACGCCTCGCCGGTCTCGACACCACGATCAACGAACGTGGCCGCTCGCTGCTTGCCGAATTCGAAACCCGCGCGCAGTCGCTGGATACCAGCACCGAACGCCTCAATTCAGCACTGGAAGCCCGCGCCCGCCAGATCAACGAACAGCTGATCGAGCGCACCCGCGATATCGCCAAGACGTTCACTGATGGCCGCGCTTCGATCGACGGCATTGTTGACGAAACCAAGGCAAAGATCGGTAATGATCTGTCGAGCCTGTCCGACTCGGTCGGCAGCCTCCTCTCCACCAATGCGGCGGCCTTTGCCGATAAACTGGTCGAAAGCCGCGAGGCACTTGCCGCAACGCTGTCTGCTGAAACCGACCGTGCGGCCGACATCATTCGCGAACAGGCCGGCCAGATCGGCGGTCATACGTCGAACCTCAAGACCGTTCTCGAAAGCAGCACTGCAGCCATTGGCCAGATTATCGGGAGCCATGGCTCATCTCTCGAAAGTCAGGCCTCGGGTCTGCGCGCTGCGCTCGATGACAATGACGCACGCATCGGCGCAACGCTTGAGCAGCACGCCAAGGCAATCGAAGACCGTACATCGGGCATGCACGCTGCATTCTCCGATACCGATGCGAAGATCCGCGAAACGCTGGACGAGCATGCGCGCACCATCGATCTGCGCAGTTCAGCCATCGAAGCCGCTATTCAGGCCAATGATTCCCGGATCGGCCAGACGCTGGACGCTCACGCCAAGATCTTCGAAGACCGGACATCCGGCATGCGCGCGGCATTTGTCGACACGCACGCCAAAATTGCGCAGACTCTTGATCACCATGCCAAGAGCCTCGACGAGCGCAACCAGGAAATCCAGCTGGCCCTGTCGAGCAGCGACGGCAAATTGTCCGAGACATTGGCGGCGCATACCCAGGCTATCGACTCCCGCAACGCCGAAATCCAGTCGACATTGCTCGCAAGCGGCACGCGCATCGATGAAACGCTGGGTGGTTTCATCGACTCGGTCGATGACAGAACGAACCGCATTGAATCGGCACTCACCAGCAGCGATGCACGGATCAGCGATGTGCTGGCGTCCCATGCAAGTGCTATCGAGGATCGTACCGCCGGAATCGAGCAGGCGCTGAGCAACAGCGATCAGCGGATCGGCCAGACCCTCGCCTCGCATGCGAGCTCGCTCGACGAACGCACCGCCGGCATCCAGTCGGCGCTCGAAAATACCCATGCACGTATCGGCGAGACGCTTGCCCAGCACGCAAACGATATCGAAGAGCGCACGTCGGGTATCCGCTCTGTGCTGGATAACAGCAATAGTCAGATTGCCAACACACTTAGCAGGCATGCCAATGACATCGAGGAACGTGCCGCAAGTATTCGCGCCGCGCTCGACAATGGCAACAACCAGTTCGGTGATACACTGGCGTCGCATATCGGCGCCCTTGAAGAACGGGCTGCCGCAATCCGTGTAGCGCTTGCGGACAGCGATAGCCGTATCGGCGACACGTTGAACGAACATGCCGGACTGCTCGATGACCGCATCGCTGGCATCCGCACCGCCATGGAACAAGGCAACGCCGCCATCGGCAAGACATTGGACAATCAAGCGAGCGCCATCAGCGACCGTACCGTAGCCCTTCAAGCTATCCTGCAGGACAGCGCGGAAGTATTGGCCAAGGCATTTGACAACCATGGTGGAACCATCGACGAGCGCACGACGACCATGCAAAAAGCTCTGGAGATGGGCGTCGACAATGTACGCAAGTCGCTTGAACAGAGTGCAACCGTTGTCGCACGCAGCCTGCGTGACAAGATCTCCGAAGCCGCCTCTTCGCTTACCGGCGAGGCACAGAAGGCCGGCGAAGCACTTGACGGCCATGGCGAGGCATTCAGCCTGCGCATGAATGAAAGCCTGGCGGAAACCGAAAAACGTCTCGGTGAGCGGGCTCGTGAAGCAGCCGCCAATCTGGAAGCACTCGAAGCGCGCTTCTCCGCCGCAACGGATTCGACTGCATCGAAGCTTGCGGAAAGCACGCGCGAGCTCAACGAGGTTCTCGCTGCTCGCTCGCAGGAAATTATCGGTATCCTCGACAACACGGCGCAGCCGCTGGTGGACAGCCTTGCCGACAACGGCCGTACACTGGCCTCGCAGCTGGTAGAGGCAACAACGGCAGCAACGGAACGCCTGCGCGTCGAGAACGCCGCCCTGATCAATGCTATCGCCAGCCGCACGGCCGAGACCATTACTGCCGTTCAGGCGGCAAAGGCCGGCCTCACCGACGATGTCAGCAATCTGATCGACCGCCTCTCGGCTTCCAATGCGAAGCTCGGCGAGCTGATCGATATGGCGACCAAGAACCTCGGCGATATCGACGGGCGTCTGCTCGACACGACGACGACTTTTGCCGAAAACGCAACGAAAGCCGCTGAGTCGTTCCAGACATCGACACGCCTCATCGACGGTAATCTCGGAAAGCTCTCGCAACTTTCGAACTCGACGCTGACGGATATTTCCGCCATCGCGAAAAGCTTCGAAGAACATGGCAGCATGCTCGACAAGGCTTCCGAACTCATCAACGCGTCGCAATCGAACCTCGCATCGACCTTCGACGAGCGTCAGGAAGCCCTGCAGAAGCTCGCTGCCGGCTTGATCGCGAAGTCGGAGAGTGTCGAAAAGACCATGCGTTCGTTCGAATCGCTGGTTTCGTCGGCATTCGACCGTGCCGAAGGACGGGCGACACAGACGACCGAACAGATCCGGACCTCGATCTCGGAAGTCGTCGAGCAGGCATCGCAGAAGTTCGCCAATGCCACGGACGAAATCCGCCGCTCTTCTGCGGCAATCCGTGCGGAGCTTGAGGAAACCCGTTCCGAGCTGCAGCGCGGCGTCATGGACATGCCGGAAGAAGCCAAGCAGTCGACTGCGCAGATGCGCAAGGCGGTATCCGAGCAGATCAACGCTTTGAAGGAACTTGCGGAAATCGTTCAGAAATCCGGCCGTTTGACCGATGTTGGTGAGGCCCGTGCGGTACGTGCCGCAACACCGACCCGTACATCGGCGGTCGCAGCGCAACCGCAGCGCACCGAACCGGCACCTACCCCGCGGGCAGCCGCGCCGGCTTCTACACCGGCGCAAGCACCCGCAATACGTGGCAGCCTCGATGTCCGCGGCAACGCAGCTCCGGCTGCGCGCCCTGCCGGCAATGGCTGGGTTTCGGATCTCTTGCGCCGCGCATCGAGTGACGAAACGCAAGCCGAGCCAAAGGCAAAGGCACCAGAGACTGGCGGACGCTCGCCTGGCCAGGTCGTTGAATCGCTGAACTCCCTGTCGATCGACATCACCCGCGCGATCGACCATGAGGCTTCGGTCGAACTCTGGCAGCGTTATCGCGCTGGCGAACGCAACGTGTTCACCCGCCGTCTCTACACGCTCAAGGGTCAGCAGACATTTGACGAGATCAAGCGCAAATATCAGGGCGACAGCGAATTCAAACGCGCCGTCGATCGTTACATGGATGACTTCGAACGCCTGCTCGAAGATGTTTCGCGCAACGACCGCGACAATGTCATGGCGCAGAACTACCTGACGTCCGACACCGGCAAGGTCTATACGATGCTGGCGCACGCGAGCAACCGTCTGAAGTAAGCGGCGGAATGAACAACAAAAAACGCGGCTTCGGCCGCGTTTTTTATTGGTAAATTAGACCTCTTGTTTGGTGCCACCACTCCGTCATCCCCGGGCTTGACCCGAGGACCTGAGGAGCATCACGGGTCCATTTGCTCGACTGGATCCCAGTCGAGCAAATGGAATGCAATTCCTCGTTATGAATCCGCACCTACCTGGAATGCGTCTGGAAGGTCCAATGTGCGGGCTTCTTGGCCGTGGGTCCTCGGGTCAAGCCCGAGGATGATGGAGACGTGGGTGCGTTGTCCGCTCAGATGACCGACAGTGTCCACGTGACAATATCGCTCGCGGCGCTATCAAAGGCTCTGTCCAGCGCGGCAATATAGGATTCATTGCCCTCGCCGCCGACCGGCGATGTCGCACGGAAGACGCGCGACGAACGCACAGTCCCGTTCTTGTCGTTCAATATCTTGATGGCGATTTCGACGATCGCGATCCGGCCGCTGGATACATTGATATTGAAGGTGCGGATATCGCTGATCACCTGATAGTCGATGGCGAGGCCTTCGCCTGGACGCCCCACACCGCCAAGACGGCCAGTGCTCTCAAAGGCCTGGACCAGCCGTGATTGTACGATATTCGGCAGACGGTCAGCCCATTGCGCACCCTTCAAGAAGGAAATCGAATTCGGGCCCGATCGAACGACAATATTTTCGCCATCGAGCGCTTTGAGCGCAGAGGGCGCCGCGATCAGAATCTGACGGCCCTGCTTCTTCGGCGTAGACACGTCTGGCGAAGCGCTGGAAAGATCGAAAGTATCAAGCTTCTTGGAACTCGCGCAGGCTGAAACGGACAAAGCTAGCAGCAGAGCGGCAATAGTCGTTCTTGTTTTCACCAGCGCCCCTCTGTCCGAGTCATGCGAACACACCCCGTTGACTTTCATGCGATGCGAATCGCCCAAAGTCAACGGCGTGTGCGTCCGTCATATTCCGGAACGCTGCCGCCACCCCCAAAAATTACGCGCTGCGGGTTCTTTTCAAGGTCGGTGATCGCCCGTTCAATGCGCTGAACTGACTGACGGCTTTCATTTACGAGCGCCTGTACGTCGCGCAGACCCTGCCCGGAGAATCGGTTGATGTTATCGGTGATCGGTCCGAGCCGGGCGTTCAGATTGTCGGCAACCGCGCGATAGGATTTGAGCGTATCCTGCGCCTCCCTGACGACGCTGCCATCCTGATCCGACAGCTGCTTGTCGAGCTTGGCGAGAACGCCATCGACCCGCGTCGATGCACTGTTGAGCCGGGTCATCATTTGTCGCGCTTCTTTCACCACAGCCTGAACATCTTCGGCACTCTGGCTGAATTTATCGATAACATCGGAATTGTTAGCCAGCGCATCGGTAAACTTCTTGGTGTTGTTGACCGTATCGACCAACGGCCCCTTCACTTCGGTGATGAAGCTTTCGATAGAACCCACAGCCCCATCCACACGCTCAAGAATTGTCTGCGCCTTCTGCAAAAGGTTGTTCACTACCGAAGGATCGGCATCCATGCGTGCGATCTGATCGTCTTTGGCAGCTTCTTCGAGGAGGTTGGGCTCGTTGAGCTTGCCACCCTTGAGCTCGATAAAGGCCTGTCCGGTCAAGCCGGCAAAACCCAATGTCGCCTGCGTGGAACGGGTGATCGGTGTCGTCGCGTTGACTTCCGTCTGGGCGATGACCGCATCAGGATTGTTGGCATCGATTGAGAGGCGCCGAACGGTGCCAACCTTGATACCGTTGAACAGCACCTGGCTGCCTTCAGCAAGCCCGGTCACGGAGCCGAGAATACGGATTTCAAGCGTCGCGGTTTCGCTACGGTCACCATAACGGGCGATCCAATAGACGAATCCAAAGGCGAGGATACACACTACGAGCGTGAAGACACCGACCAGGACGTAGTTGGCTTTCGTTTCCATAGATTACTTCGTCTGATCCTGCTCTACCTTTGGCTGTCCTTTGGTCTGTCCATTGGCCGTCCGCCGTCTGTTGTCGCCATTGGAGACTATCTGGCGTGCACGCTTTCCGCGGAAATATTCCTGAACCCACGGATCGTCGAACGCCAGCATATCTTCAATCGTTCCCTCAACGAGAACCTTCTTTTTCCCCAATACCGCGATTCGGTCGCAAACGGCGAACAAGCTATCGAGGTCGTGGGTCACCATATAAACTGTCAAACCCATCGTATCGCGCAAATTGGCGATGAGTTCATCGAATTCCGCCGCACCGATCGGGTCAAGGCCTGAAGTAGGCTCGTCGAGAAAGACGATTTCCGGATCAAGCGATAGGGCGCGCGCCAGTGCGGCACGCTTGATCATCCCGCCCGAGAGCTCCGATGGAAACTTTTCCGCCGTATCCGCCTTGAGGCCGACCAGCTCAATTTTCAGCCGTGCGAGCTCATCCATCAGCCTTTGCGGTATATCGAGGTATTCCCGCATCGGCACCTGGATATTTTCGAGCACGGTCAGGGCCGAAAACAGCGCGCCCTGCTGGAACAACACGCCCATGCGCATGTCGACGCCCAGTTTCTCCTGTTCCGAGGCCCGATCTATATCATGGCCGAAGATCTTGATCTGTCCGCTCTGTTTCTGATTGAGCCCGAGGATCGCTCGCATCAGCACCGATTTGCCCGTGCCTGACGCCCCGACGAAACCCAGAATTTCGCCGCGATAGACGTCAAGTGAAAGATTATCCAGAATCTTCGCCCTGCCGAATGAAACACTGACATCCTTCACTGAAAGGATCACTTCTTGCGCGTCAGTGTCGGGTTGTCTGTTTGTTGCCGGGGTCATTTCTGGCTCAAAAATTGATCGATGCGTAGAAGACTGCGAAGATACCATCGACCACGATAACGACGAAAATGGACTTCACCACGGACGCCGTCACCCGCTGACCGAGAGACTCAGCGCTGCCGCCGACTTTCATGCCTTCCACCGACGCCATGATGCCGATGATCATCGCCATGAACGGCGCTTTGATCAGACCGGCCAGATAGCTGGACGTATCGATTGCGTCGCGCAATCGCTGAATAAACGCATCAGGCGTGATACCGGAGTAGGCCCAGGTGATTCCGATTGCACCGCCCAACGCCGCGAAGTCCGCGATGATCGTCAACAATGGCAGGGCAATCACCAGTGCAACCAGGCGCGGAAACACCAGAACGCCGACCGGGTTGAGGCCAATGACGGTGAGCGCATCGGTCTCTTCACGCATTTTCATCGAGCCGATTTCAGCCGTGATGGCGCTTCCCGAACGGCCGGCAATCATGATCGCGGTCAGAAGCACACCGATCTCGCGCAGGACCAGAATACCGACAAGATCGACGACGAATATCTCTGCGCCGAAATAGCGAAGCTGAAATGCGCCCTGCTGGGCGATGATCGCACCAATGATCGTCGACATCAGCACCACAACCGGTACGGCGCCGATGCCCATGCTGTCGAGCTGATGCACGATCGCGGCCGGCCTGATGCCGCTGCGTCCACTGCCCTTCATCTGCGCTCCGCGCACGGTCGCGCCGAGGATATGCATGGCCTTGGCGAAGTCGTCGCCAAAGGCGTACACAGTTCTGCCGATGGTTTCCAAAAAGCGAATCAACAGGGATGACCGTTCGATATGAACCGGCTCCTCTGGAGCGGACGCAGCGTCTCCTACTGCTTCAAACAAGGCGCCCCAGCTTTCGGATTGTCCTTCGACGGTGACCTGCTTGCCAGCTTTCTCAAGTGTGGTTCGCAGGCGTTCTATCAGCCAGGTTCCCGCCGTATCCAGCAGTTCAATGCCGGAAACCTCGATTATTGCACTGGAAAAACTATTGTCGTGGGCAATTTCGCGCATACGGTCATCGACACGGCGAACATTGCGTGTGGTCCATGCACCCGATAGCGTGATCGTCGCGCGGTCGCCATCCTTGCTGAATTCAACGTGAGGCGGCGCTGCGGTAGAAGCACTTGAATTGTTTGCTCTATCGGTCAACATCACACACACATATCGAGTCTCGTGCTTCCTGTCACTTGAACAATTAAGGCGTGAAATATGGTTGTGAGCGTAGAAATATCGGTGGAGCGCTGGCCCATTGCCGGGACATTTACGATCTCTCGCGGCTCGAAAACCGAAGCGGCCATTGTGCTGTGTACGCTGTCTGACGGAACGTTCACCGGACGTGGCGAGTGCGTGCCCTATGCGCGCTATGGCGAAAGCCTGGACTCCGTTTGTGCCGAGGTCGAAGGACTGCGTGAGGCCTTGGCAAATGGCGCTACACGAGATGGTTTGCCGGTGTTGATTGGTGCTGGTGCGGCTCGCAATGCGGTCGATTGCGCATTGTGGGATCTGGAGGCAAAACGCAGTGGCAAAACTGTGGCTGATATTCTTGGCTTGTCACCTTTGCACGATTTGACGACAGCGGTGACCGTTTCGTTCGGCGACGTCCAGACCATGGCTGCCGCGGCTCGGGACTTCGCGGACCGCCCGTTGATCAAGGTCAAGGTTGGCGGGGAGAACGATGACGAGCGCATTCGAGCGGTCGCCAACGCTGCGCCCTCAAGCCGCATCATACTTGATGCCAATGAAGGCTGGAGCGATGAAAACATTGTTGAAAACATGTTGGCTGCAGCGAAGGCCGGCGTTGTGCTGATCGAACAACCTCTGCCAGCCGGCAAAGATGCCATCCTCACCAAAATTCCGCATCCGGTGCCCATCTGTGCTGATGAGAGTGCCCATGGCACAGACGATCTGCACACGCTCCTCGGCCGCTACGACAGCATCAATATCAAGCTCGACAAAACGGGAGGCCTCACTGAAGCGCTGCGGATGCGGAAGCGCGCCCGGGAGCTTGGGTTTGGTATCATGGTCGGATGCATGGTCGGGACCTCCTTGGCCATGGCACCTGCAGTATTGCTGGCGCAGGATGCAGATTTCGTCGATCTCGATGGACCGTTGATCCTGCGCGAAGACCGCAAACCCGGTTTGAATTTCCAAGGTAGCCGCGTCTCGCCGCCCAAACCTGAACTGTGGGGCTAGAGCTCTCGTTGCTCCAGCTTTAGGGAAACGATCGCGAGGCCCAATCCGCACGCAGCGAGAACTACCATCACGTAAAATCCATTGATTCCGGTGGCGCTATAGAGCGGGCCCGACGCCATGGTGGCAATGGCGAGCGATGTACCGATGAAAAACGTTGAAAGCCCCTGTGCGGTGCCGCCGCGTTCCTCGGGTATGGTGAGGGCTATCATTTTCTGCATGCCGAGGAACGACAATGCGAATGAAAACGCGTGCAGGCTCTGGACGGCGAGAAACCCGGCAACACCAAAACCGGCGGGTGCAATGAGCGGAAAAACCGCCCAACGGAACATCGCAACGGCCGAGCCGATGATCAGGACTTTAGCCGGATGCAGGCGGCCGAACAGGCGACGGAAAAACGTAAACATGATGACTTCGGCAACGACGGAAATCGACCAAAGGGCGCCGATCATGGTCTCCTCGATGCCGATTGATTTCCAGTAGATCGCGGAAAAGCTGTAGCCATAGGCGTGGCTCGCCTGCGTGATACCGGTGGCAATGAGAAAGGTGACGAAAGTCGGCCTGCGCAGCGCCCTTCGCGCATCGGCAATATCCACATCTGACAGAGGTGAGAGGCGCCGTGGCTTGCCGATGCGCGGCACGATGAAGCTCATGCCACAGGCTGCTATCAGCGTGGCTAAAAGAGCCCACGGGATGATGTGCTCACCCACCTGCTGAATGAACACACCGCCAACGAAAGACGTGAGCAGAAACGATATCGAGCCCCACACGCGCATCTTCGCGAAATCGGCGCCATACCGGCGGACGCCGGACAGCGCGATTGTGTCGGCCAGCGGCAACTGCGACGTCCATGGCGGGGCAAGCATCAGGGATACGATCAAAATTCCGATGAAGCCGAACGGGACGAAATAGAAGGCCGCAACGATGACCGCCAGGATTGTCGCCATGGTCAGTATATGAGCGCGGTCATTCGAACGGTCGGCGAGCATCGATACCAGCGGCGCGGCAACGACGCGGACGAACAACGGCATGGACAATACGATGGAGATTTGCGTCGGTGTCAGCGCGCGATATTCGAGCCACAAGGGAAAGTATGGCAGATGCATGCCGCTCGATGTGAAAATCGCGAAATATGCCAGCGCAACCCGCAGCTCGAAGCGAAACGGCATATCTTGGCTGGGATCCGCTGCAGCGGTTGTCATGGAGAGACTTTCGGAAGATCGGTTCAGGTGGAATCGCAACCCTGCATTGCCTGAGATTCGCAACTATCACGAAATTCGCCAAGCGCCTAGAAACGCAAAGGTTTTTTGTTGTTGTTACCCGATTGCGTTCTTCAGCAAAGCCCATATGAGTCGCAACGGGGATTATCAAATGGGGGATTCGCAATGGTGAACAGCGATAGTGCTGCGGCACAAGTGGGCTTTTGGGAAACTGTGCAGCGTGCTGGTTTTTGGCGGCGCGTACTAGCGCTTTTCATTGATATAATTGTTGTTTCTCTACCATTGCAAATCCTTCTCATAGTCCTTTTTGCCCAAACCAACGGCGCTGTGCAGGGTTCCTTCGGCATAAACTCAACCTCCTGCGTCTCTATCGGCGAATTGCCCACGGGACTCGAACCCGCACCGCCTCCAGGATTTAACTCGATAGTTGAATGCCAGACATCATTATTGGGTTTTGACACGTCGCACTCGTTGCGAGTAGCGGAGGTCAATCAAGACGGTTCGGTGACGACTAGTATCTACCAGGACTATACTCTTGGCGCCGATGGACGTCCGAACCGAGCTTTCACAACAGACTGGATTGCGATACTTCTTTTATTTGCTTATCTGATTTTCATGGATAGTCGTCTTGGTCGCACTCTGGGAAAACGGGCGCTCAACATTCGAACGATCGATATCGACGCCCAGGCCTCAACAGGCATTCCATTGCGAAAGGCATTTCTCCGGCAGTTGGCGATGCTAATCGGTATGATACCTATGATAATAATTGCGTCAGTGATGTTCTTCAAATATCTCGCCGGCGCTGACTTGACCTCTCTCACTAACCGTAGCTTGTTCTCACTGATGATCTTTGGAGGCTTGATTGAAGCGGTCTGGCTTCTGTGGATCGTCATATCGGTCGCCAATAAACAGGACCCAATCTACGATAGATTGGCTGGAACAGCTGTAGTGCGGACCTAGATGCCAGCCAAGAGCGACACTAAGGTGCCGGAATCACCCGGTCGGATTTTACCTTGCGCGATTTCAGTACTTTCGCACTGCCAATCGTCGTCAGCACGCTCTCGAATATGTCGGCGCAGGCTTCCCAGCTGAAGCCTTTGAGTCTGACGTCCGGATCGACCCGGCCCATTTCCAGCGCACCCAACGCGGCCTTCTGCAGATTATCCGAAAGAACGCCAGCACCTGACGCGCCGACGACATCCTTGGGGCCCGGTACGGGATAACCTGCAACAGGGAGGCCGCAGGCTATGGCCTCGAGCAGGACAAGACCGAACGTATCCGTGCGGCTCGGAAAGACGAAGACGTCCGATCCCGCATAGTAACGAGCAAGGGTTTCCCCTTCTTTCTTCCCGGCAAACACCGTATTGGGATATTTCCGCCTCAGTTCATGCAGATCCGGACCGTCGCCGACGATAAGTTTGGTGCCCGGCAGATCGAGAGACAGGAAGGATTCAAGGTTCTTTTCAGGCGCGACACGGCCGACGCAGAGAAAGACAGGTCGGGGCAGCTTGAGATCGACGTCGGGTTGCGGCCGGAAGAGCTCTCGGTCAACGCCGCGCGTCCACACTTTCAGCGTCGCAAAGCCGCGTTCGGCCAGTTCGTCATGGATCGATTGTGTCGGGACCAGGCAATGTTCGGCTGCATTATGGAAACGCCGCAGGAAACTATAGGACCATGACAGAGGCACAGGCAGCCGCTCGCGCAGGTATTCGGGAAAACGCGTATGGAAGCTGGTGGTAAATCGCCAATTATTCTTCAGGCAAGCGCGCCGTGCCATGATGCCGAGTGGACCTTCGGTCGCGATATGCACATAAGCCGGCTGCAGCGCTTCGATGCGCGCTCTGATGGCAAGGGGATGCGTCAACGCTAAGCGGATTTCCGGATAGGTCGGGCAAGGCGCAGAACGATAATCGGCAGGCGAGATGATCGTTACTTCAAAGCCGCGCGCTTCCATTTGCTCGCGCAGCTTGGTCAGCGTACGAACCACGCCATTGACTTGCGGGTGCCAAGCGTCCGAGACGATGACCAGGCGCTTCGCTTGACCCTCAGGCTGCATTCGCCGCCTTTGGGCGCTTGTCATCCAGCCGGACGACAGGTGCGAAGCCGGCCTGTTCGCCGATCAGATGCGTCCATGACAGAAGTTCCATTCGACCATCGAAGTGCTCGACGATGGCCGTGCAGCTTTCCACCCAATCGCCGGTATTGATGTATTCGATGCCGTCGATCTGCTCGATCGTTGCGTGGTGGATATGGCCGCAGATCACGCCGTCCGCACCAATACGGCGTGCCTCGTCCGAAACCACCGTCTGGAACGAACCAATGAAGTTCACTGCCTTCTTGACGCGGAACTTTGCCCAAGCCGAAAACGACCAGTAACGCAGGCCAAGCATGCGCCGTACCTTGTTCATGATCGTGTTGATCGCAAGCGCAGCGTCATAGGCCCAATCGCCGAGATAGGCGATGTGACGAGCGTTGCGCACGACCACATCGAACTGGTCGCCATGGATGACGAGGAATTTCCGGCCGTCCGCGGTTTCATGCATGATCCGGTCCATGACTTCGATCCCGCCGAAGTGCGTTCCCTGGAAATCGCGCAAGAACTCGTCATGATTTCCAGCGATATAAAGAATACGTGCGCCCTTCCGGCTCTTGCGCAGGAGCTTCTGCACGATGTCATTATGCTCTTGCGGCCAATGCCAGTTGCGGCGCAGGCGCCAGCCATCAACGATATCACCGACCAGAAATATCGTATCGGCATCGTGGTATTTCAGAAAATCCAGCAGAAAACTGGCCTTCGCACCTTTCGAGCCGAGATGCACATCGGACAGGAAAAGCGTGCGGAATTTACGGGCCTCGATCTCGACCATGCTGATCTCCGTTCAGCTGACGCAAAGGCGCGTCCATTTGCGCTGACACAAACCTGATTCATGCAACAGTCTTATGACGGCACGGAAAAATGCGTGTTCTGCAAGATAGGCACTTGTAACGAAATCGCGTTCCGTTATGCCTCTGGATGAGATTTTAGCGTGCTGGAAAACTTGAATCGCCAGTGTATAAACGCGCGAGCCAAATCCCGGAGGACATCGTCAATGGCCAACGACCAAACGCCCAGCAACTCTGATCTAGAAGAAAGCGCGCTGTTCTATCATCGCTTTCCTCAGCCGGGTAAGCTGGAAATCCAGGCGACGAAGCCGCTTGGAAATCAGCGGGATCTTGCCCTTGCCTATTCTCCCGGTGTCGCTGCGCCGTGCCTCGCGATTCACGAGAATCCTGCAACGGCCGCCGACTATACCAGCCGCGCCAATCTCGTCGCAGTCATCTCCAACGGCACCGCTGTCCTCGGCCTCGGCAATATCGGCCCGCTCGCGTCCAAGCCCGTGATGGAAGGCAAGGCTGTCCTCTTCAAGAAATTCGCCAATATCGATGTTTTCGACATCGAAATCGATGCACAGGAGATCAGCAAGATCGTCGACGTTGTAGCGGCGCTGGAGCCGACTTTCGGCGGCATCAATCTCGAAGACATCAAGTCGCCGGAATGTTTTGAAGTTGAGGAACAACTTCGCGCCAAAATGAACATTCCGGTGTTCCATGACGACCAGCACGGAACTGCCATCATCGTGGCGGCGGCTATTCTCAACGGCATGGAACTTGCCGGAAAAGAGCTCTCCAAGATCAAGATCGTTGCTTCCGGGGCCGGCGCGGCGGCAATCGCTTGCCTGAATCTCCTGGTGAAGCTCGGCGTTGATCGCAAGAACATCTGGGTCTGCGACATCGATGGCGTCGTCTATGAGGGCCGCAACACACTCATGGACCGCTGGAAATCGGTCTACGTGCAGAAAACCGATGCGCGGGTTCTCGCGGATGTCATCGGCGGAGCTGACGTCTTTCTCGGCCTTTCGGCCGCCGGTGTGCTCAAGCCCGAACTGTTGAAGCAGATGGCACCGAACCCGCTGATCATGGCCTTGGCCAATCCCAACCCGGAGATCATGCCGGATGAGGCGCGCGCGGCGCGTGCCGATGCGATGATTTGCACCGGCCGTTCGGACTTTCCCAACCAGGTCAACAACGTCCTCTGCTTCCCCTTCATCTTCCGCGGCGCACTCGATTGCGGTGCGCGGGCGATCAACGAGGAAATGAAGATGGCGGCAGTACAGGCTATTGCTGCGCTGGCTCGCGAAGAGCCATCGGACGTTGCCGCCCGCGCCTATTCCGGCGAGACACCGACCTTCGGACCGAATTACCTCATCCCCTCCCCGTTTGATCAGCGCCTCATTCTGCGGATCGCACCGGCGGTCGCCAAAGCCGCGATGGACACCGGCGTTGCCGAACGTCCGATCGAGGATTTCGATGCTTATCTCGACCGGTTGAACCGCTTCGTCTTCCGCTCCGGCCTGATCATGAAGCCGATCTTCACCGCGGCAAAAACGGCGGAGAAAAAGCGCGTCATCTACGCAGATGGCGAGGATGAACGGGTCTTGCGCGCAGCCCAGGTTGTGCTGGAAGAAGGCATTGCCATCCCGACCCTGATTGGACGCCCGCAGGTCATAGAGACGCGTCTGCAGCGCTATGGGCTGAAGATCAAGATCGGCACCGATTTCGATGTCATCAATCCCGAGGACGATCCGCGTTATCGCGATTACGTGGATCTGCTGCTCAATCTCACAGGACGGCGGGGCACAACACCGGAAGTCGCTCGCACCATGGTTCGCGCCAGTGGCACCGTCATCGCGGCACTTGCTATCGTTCGCGGCGAAGCCGACGCAATGATCTGTGGTCTTGAGGGACGTTTCGAGCGGCACCTGCGTAATGTCGACCAGATTATCGGAAAACTGGAAGGCATACGCAATTTCTCCGCGCTGAGCCTGCTGATATCGCAACGCGGTGTGCTGTTCCTGACCGACACCTATGTCAGTATCGATCCGACTGCCGAGGAAATCGCTGAAAAAACGGTTCTTGCCGCTAACGAAATCCGCCGCTTCGGCATCGAGCCCAAGGCAGCCTTGCTCTCGCATTCCAATTTCGGCTCACGCGACTCTGAAAGTGCGGCAAAGATGCGAACAGCATCGGAAATTCTGCGCGTCAAGGCGCCTGATCTGGAGCAGGATGGCGAAATGCATGGCGATTCTGCCCTTTCGGCGATCCTGCGCGAGCGCGTACTTCCGCATTCGCGGCTGAGCGACGAAGCCAATCTGCTGGTCTTCCCTAATCTCGACGCGGCGAATATCACCCTCAATGTCGTCAAATCCGTCACCGATGCCTTGCATGTCGGCCCTATCCTGCTCGGTGCATCCAAGCCCGCACATATCCTGACGCCGTCTGTGACATCGCGCGGTATCGTCAACATGACGGCACTGGCGGTGGTGGAAGCATCACAACGCGTTGATTAACAGGCGGGTGTCTTATTGCTGCCGCATGGCCGTGGCTGGTTCGTGCGCATTCACTCGCCTCGAATGCGCATGACAATCTTGGGCCGCCGCATGTACCGGACATTTCAGATCGCCTTTATAGCAGCGACCGCCGTCCTGGCGGCGACGCAGTTTTCTTATGCAAATTCAGATATTTGCGCGCGCATGCTGCACCGGCTCGACGAGCTCAACCGCAACGCCGATGTCGATGACTTCGAACTCAGTTTGCGGCGTGACCGCGTCGAGGCCGCGCTCGATGCCAATAATTGTTCTGCCGTGGACGACCGCGTCTATGATGAGCAGGAACCGGGCACGGCGGGCTCGCAGTCTTATGAGGTTCTGGGTAAGGAGCAGGAACCCGTCGAGCCGGAGATGAGTACGGCGCCGGTCTATGGCGGCCGGTACCAGACACTTTGCGTGCGCGCATGTGACGGCTACTACTTCCCGCTCTCGTATGAAACCGGCGCGGAGAATTTCTCACGCGATCAGGCGCAGTGCCAGTCCCAGTGTCCCGGCGCGAAGCTGTACTATCAGCCCACAGACAATCCAAATCCTGAAAGGATGACCTCGTTAAGCGGCGAAGATTACAAGGACATGCCGAATGCCTTCAAGTTCAGGAAGGTAGGAGCCAATGGAACGCCGCAATGCGGCTGCCAGAGATCGGCCGGAAATTTCACCACCTTGGGCAATCCAGCGGCAGCAACACCGGCCATAGGAAAGCCCGGAGAACCAGCCAAGGTTGTCGAACCGGCGAAGCCTGTTGAAACAACCGTCGAGCCGAAAGTGCCCGCAGCTCAATCGACCGAAAATCCCTCGTCGATTATTCAGCTGGGTGAACCCGCAACGACCACAGAAACACCACTGCCGCAGCCGCTTACCGACGACAAGCCGATCGATCCGAACCGCAAGGTCAGGGTCGTCGGGCCAACGTTCCTTCCCGACCAAGAAGGGGCAATAAATCTGCGAGCTCCGGACCAGAAGACAGCCCAGTAAGTGCGATACGTAGGGGCATGAACAGCGGCTTGCCCTTGCGTCCGCTCTGGGCTTTCACCGCATCGGTCCACAGCTTCCAGGTCTCGCGGTTCCAGGGTTCAGGCGGCAAAAGATCGAAAGCAGTGCGAACGAATTCGCGGTCCTCTTCGGCAAGCTGTTCCTCCGTGGCGGGACCGTCCTTGATAATCGTCCACCAACTGATCACATCCGAAATGCGCGAAAGATTGCCCCGAACTGCGAGCCAGAATTCTTCGGCCCGGTTGCCCTCGATACCAAGTGCTACGAGGCGATCCTTTGCTTGCGCATAGGGCATTGCGTGGATCAGCGCGCGGTTGAGCGCATCCAGTTCAGCCGGATCGAACTTCGAAGCCGATTTGGAGGTTGCCGCCGGATCGAAAATATCGGCCAGCGTGGCCATGTCCGGTACGGCAGTCACATTTTCCGACGTTCCAATCAACACGGCAAGACTGGCCACAGCCATCGGTTCATAGCCGTCACGCCGCAAACTGCCGATAGACAGCGCGCCGGTGCGCTTGGAAATCCCCTCTCCCGACGCCGTTGTCAGGAGATTGATGTGACCAAGTTCGGGAACCTTGGCACCAAGAGCCTCGATGATCGAAATCTGCACGCCACTATTGGTAATGTGGTCGTTGCCGCGGATGATATGGGAGATGTCCATGTCGATGTCGTCAACGACCGAAGTGAACGTGTAGAGGTAGGTGCCATCTTCCCGGACCAGAACAGGATCGGAGAGCGAGGCAAGATCAACCGTTTCCCTGTCTCGCACAAGATCGTTCCAGTGAACTTCAGTCCTTGCTACTGAAAACGGATCGTCCTTGAAGTTTGGCAGCAGGAAGCGCCAATGCGGCCGGCGCCCTTCCGCCTCAAGCTTTTGCCTGTCGGCTGGCGTCAGCTTCAGGGCGTCACGCCCATAGATTGGTGGGAGGCGCCGCGCCAGGCGCAGCTTGCGCTTGCGTTCGAGTTCCTCGGCAGTCTCGTAACAGGGATAAAGCAGGCCCGCTGCCTTGAGCTTTTCGGCCGCAGCATCATAGATCGGGATACGCTTCGACTGGTATTCGACGCGCACCGGTTTGATACCCAGCCAGTCCAAGTCCGCGATCGTCGCCTCGGCATATTCCGTCTTGGAACGAACAGTATCCGTATCGTCAAAGCGCAGGATGAATTGGCCATTGTTCTTGTGGGCGAATAGCCAGTTGAACAAGGCAATACGCGTATTGCCAATGTGAATATAGCCGGTCGGAGATGGTGCAAAACGGACGGTAATGGTCATGCTTGCGGCATATCGGATAGAGCCTGCAATGGCAATATGGGCCGCGTTTGCGCGCGGCCCATATCTTAGTCATCGCTCAAGACAAGCCCCTTGGTCAGCTCAAGCGTCTGCAATTCGAACAAGCCTCGATAAATGCCGCCATTGAGCCCGATCAACGCCTCGTGGTTACCCTCTTCGGCAATACGGCCATGCTCGAAAACCAGGAGCCGGTCGAGCGAGCGCACAGTTGACAGACGGTGTGCGATCACCAATGTCGTCCGTCCCAGCATCAGCCGCTCCATCGCCTGCTGGATCAGCACTTCGGATTCCGAATCGAGGCTGGAAGTCGCCTCGTCCAGAATGAGAACCGGAGCATCCGCAAGGAAAGCCCGGGCAATGGCCACTCTCTGGCGCTCGCCGCCTGAAAGCTTGACGCCGCGTTCGCCCACCAGCGTGCTGTACCCCTTCGGCAACGCCGTGATGAAGTCATGCGCGCTGGCCTGCCTTGCAGCCTCTTCGATCTCCGACTGGGAAGCACCTGGCCGGGCATAGGCGATATTCTCCGCCAGCGAACGGTGAAACAGGATTGGCTCCTGTTGCACGATAGCGATCTGCTGGCGCAGCGAAGCCTGTGTGACCCCGGCAATATCCTGACCATCGATCAGGATCCGGCCCGACTTCACATCATGCAACCGCTGGATCAGCTTGACGAAGGTCGTCTTGCCCGAACCCGAATGACCAACCAGACCGACACGTTCGCCTGCCCGGATCGTCACCGAAAACCGGTCATAAAGCGGCAGGCGATGTGCGCCATAGTGGAACGTCACATTGTCAAACTCGATCTTGCCATTGCTGATCCGGATCGGCTTCGCGCCGGGCCGGTCTTCAATACCAAGCGGCTGACTCTGGATGTCAACAAGCTCCTCCATGTCATTGACAGAACGCTGCAAATTGCGGATGTGCATGCCAACTTCCCGCAAATAGCCCTGCAGGATAAAGAATGAGGTAAGCACGAAGGTGATATCACCCGCACTCGCCTGCCCCTTCGACCACAGGATCAATGCGAAACCGATGACCGCAGCCCGCAGCACAAGCAGCATCGTTCCTTGAGACGTGCCGTTCCAGGTACCACGAATCCAGGTGCGCGCCGTACGGTCCTGCCATTTGGTCAGGACTTTCGCCAGACGTGCATCTTCACGGCTTTCCGCACCGAAACCCTTGACCACCATGTTGCAACTGACGGCGTCGGCGAGCGAACCGCCGAGCTTGGTATCCCAGCGGTTGGCGAGGCTTGCCATGGGTGCAACGTAACCGAGCGACAGCGATGCGGTGACTGCAACGAACAGGAACGATCCGATGCCGATGATCACACCCATCAATGGCCAGTACCAAGCCATCAGCGCGGTTGAACCAATCAACATGATCACCGACGGAAACAGCGCCAGCAACAGCGTATCGTTCAACAAGTCCAGCGCCCACATGCCGCGTGTTACCTTGCGTACGGTCGAGCCGGCAAAGCTGTTGGCATGCCACTCGGTCGAGAAACGCTGGATGCGGTAGAACGCACCGGAGGCAATTTCCGTCATCATGTTCAATGTCAGATCAACGATCTGCATGAAGGTGATGTGCCTCAAGACGATTGCACCGAGTGACAAGGCAAGAAGTGCCGAGAAAGCAGCGATTGCTGCGTTCCAGACGACTGCCTCGGTGGCGTGACCGTTGACCACAGCATCGACCAGTCGGCCCGAATAGAGCGGCGTCAACACGTCGGCCAGTGTCGAGAGCAACACTGCACCCGCAATCACGGCGATACGCACCGGCTGTCGCTGCCAGTGTAACCAGGTGAATCCAAGAACGCTGCGGAATGCGCCGCCGCGCAGGTCTTTACGAAATAAAGCCATGACGATTGTCCGATGCGAATGCGCACCAGCCTCAATAGAAAATGCAAACGAGAATGCCGTGAAAAAGAAGACAGAATCAGTACGGCATGAATGATCTGGCAACTCGCCTGAATACAGGAAAGGCCATTATCGGCGATGAGTTACCTTGACCGGTGAAGTCAATCGAAAGGCAAACAATCCTTTCGTCATCACATGTCAGGAACGAGCGCCGCCCCGCGGGGACATAAACATGGGTGCCATTCGAGAACCTCCCGGTCGCTATTGCCGGAGGTCGGCTTATAGTTGAATCGTTTTGCGCCGCCAAGTGTCTTTTTCCAGCGGTCGGTTTTCGAGAATTAGGTGCGGCCAGATTGCAACAGTTTACTGCGATCGATCCCGGAACCGGTTGGTGATGGGATAGCGCCGATCACGGCCGAAATTCTTCTTCGTCACCTTGACGCCAGGGGCCGACTGGCGGCGCTTGTATTCGGCGACGTAGAGCAGGTGTTCGATACGCTCGACCGTCGCACGGTCATGACCGCGTTCGACGATTTCATCGACGCCCATCTCGTGTTCAACGAGGCATTCGAGGATATCGTCGAGAACCGGATAAGGCGGGAGTGAATCCTGGTCGGTCTGGTTTTCCCGCAGCTCTGCCGATGGCGCTTTGCTGATGATATTGACGGGGATCACCTCACCTGATGGACCAAGACCACCCGCCGGGACGTTTTTGTTGCGCCACTCCGACATGGCATAGACCTGCATCTTGTAGAGGTCCTTGATTGGATTGTAGCCACCATTCATGTCGCCATAGAGCGTGGCGTAACCAACTGACATTTCCGACTTGTTGCCCGTGGTGACGACCATGGAACCGAACTTGTTGGAAATCGCCATTAGAATGGTACCGCGGGCACGGCTTTGCAGGTTCTCCTCGGTTATGCCCTCCTTGGTGCCCTCAAAAGTGGGTGCAAGCGCCTTGAGGAAGCCCTCGACAGGCTCAAAGATCGGGACGATATCATAGCGGCAGCCAAGCAACTTGGCGCAGTCCTCGGCGTCCTTCAGCGAGTCCCTTGACGTGTAGGTGTAGGGCATCATGACAGCACGCAGACGTTCCTCGCCCAGCGCGTCCACCGCGAGCGCGGCGCAAATCGCCGAGTCGATGCCACCAGACAGTCCGAGCACAACGTCCTTGAAGCCGTTCTTATTGACGTAGTCGCGCAGGCCGAGCATGCAGGCGCGGTAATTCGCTTCCTCCCCTTCCGGGATTCGCGACATCGGGCCTTCAGAACAGGTCCAGCCATCTGCGCCACGTCGCCATGTCGTGACGATCAACTGCTCCTCAAACTGCGACATCTGGAAGGCAAGGTTTTTGTCGCCATTGAACGCGAAGGAAGCGCCGTCGAAAATCAGGTCATCCTGTCCGCCAAGCTGATTGGCGAATATCAACGGCAAACCCGTTTCAATCACCTGCCGCAACGCCACTTGATAACGCACATCGAGCTTGCCGCGATAATAGGGAGAGCCATTCGGCACGCAGAGAATTTCCGCGCCGCTTTCCGCCAATGTCTCGCAGACACCAAGGTCGCCCCAGATATCCTCGCAGATCGGAATACCGATGCGAACGCCGCGAAAATTTACCGGACCGGGCATCGGACCGGCCTGGAACACACGCTTTTCATCGAACTCGCCGTAATTCGGTAGATCGACCTTGAAACGTTCGGCAATCACCTTGCCACCATCCAAGACCATGACCGAGTTGTGCAGGCCGGACTCACGCTTCAGAGGTGTGCCGACAATGACGCCAGGCCCGCCATCCGCAGTATCCAAAGCAAATTCCTGAACTGCTTTCTCGCAAGCGTCCATGAAAGCGCGTTTCAATACCAGATCCTCCGGCGGATAACCGGAAATGAAAAGCTCGGTGTATAACACCAGATCGGCACCCTGACGTGCAGCGTCAGCGCGAGCCTCGCGAGCCTTTGCCAGATTGCCCCTGATATCGCCCAGCACTGGATCGAGCTGAGCGATGGCGATACGGAGAATGTCGGGATTTTTGCTCATATTGAACATATATCGTTTCGTTGGTGGAAAAACAATGTTTGGTCAAGCAGCGATCAGAAAAAAAACACGCTCCACACGGTGTAGACCCAGACAGTTGCGACGAGGATAACCGAGATCAGCACCGCAAGCGATCCGCAATCCTTAGCGATCTGGATCTCACGATGAAAATCCAGTGAAACCGCATCACAGGTTGCCTCGATACCGGTATTGAGTACTTCGATCATGATGAGAAACAGTACTGATCCCGTAAGAAGCAGGAACGAAAGCCCGGTCGGCGCAATGAGTGCCGCAACGGGAATGGCGAGGATGAACAGCATGAGTTCCTGCTGAACTGCCTTTTCATGCTGCGCCAGATGCTTCAGCGCACGCATGGAATTTATGAATGCGAGTACCAAACGCTGCATGCCCGCTCCCGTATTTTCACAAAAGCAGCTATAAAGCGAGAACGGCTCGCGTCAATCCTGTCCATCGGCCGCTACAACGACTCCCCCACCACTCTTTGCGTACTTGGGCAAGTCATCGTCAATCCGGTAATAGTCGCCCTTGTCCTCGACAAAGATATGACTTTCTCCCTGCAGGCCGGACGGCTGATCGAAAGATCCTGCCATGACGGAAATATAGTCGAGATCTTTGTGCTTCCAGAAGAGCACTGAGCCGCAATTCTTGCAAAAGCCACGGCGGGCAAATTCACTTGCCTCATACCAGCTGATATTTTCTTCGCCGGAAATGTCGATCGAATCGTCTTGCACGTTCGTCGCAGCGTAAAAATGGCCCGACTGTTTGCGGCATTGCGAGCAATGGCAATAAACGATACCGCGCAGCTTGCCGCGCGTTTCGAAATGTACTCTTCCGCACAGGCATGAACCCCGATGCAATTGGGTCAAAATGTTTCTCCCTCGTACTGAAAGTTGCATTGCTGCTTTACGTGGTTCGACAAGCTCACCATGAGGGAGGTAGGCTGATTGCAGGCAGTCAAGTTCTGCAAGGCTTGTGATTGGCTTGCAGTCCACCCACTTCCCTCATGGTGAGCTTGTCGAACCACGCAGCAATATTTTTTCACGTCTTTGCCGGACGCTTCGAAGACAGAGTGAGCAGGAAAGCCCCGAAGACCGCTGACAGCAACGAGCCGAGCAGAACGCCGAGCTTGGTTTCATCCTGCAACAATGGGGAATTCGCAAAGGCAAGCAGGCCGATGAACAGGCTCATGGTGAAGCCGATCCCACAAAGCGTAGCGACACCATACATTTGCAGCCAGCTTGTGCCGACGGGCCGTTCGGCCAGACGAAGCTTGATCGCCAGCCAGGCAAAGGAGAACACGCCGATCTGCTTGCCGACAAACAGGCCAGCTGCGACGCCGAGCGGAACCGGATCGGCGAGGTTCGACAACGACACGTTGCCAAAGGAAACGCCGGCGTTGGCGAAACCGAAGATTGGAACGATCAGAAAGCCGACCCACGGCTGAATAGCATGCTCGAGTTCAACCAGCGGGGAATCGGCCTCGCCCTTCGCGCCGACCATCGGGATAGCCAGGGCCAGCAGCACACCGGCAATCGTCGCATGGATCCCCGATTTGAAGACGAGGATCCAGAGGATCACTCCGAGAACGAGATAAGCCCAAAGCCTAATGATACCCATCATGTTCATCAACATAAGTATTGTGAACACGGCGGCGACACCGGCCAACGCAGGGATGTTCAACCCCTCCGTATAAAACAAGGCAATGATAATTACCGCACCTAGATCATCGATGATGGCAAGGGCCGTCAGGAAGACCTTCACTGACAACGGAACGCGCGACCCGAGCAGCGACAGAACGCCCAGCGAAAAAGCGATATCGGTGGCGGTCGGGATGGCCCAACCGCGAACTGTCTCACCTTCGTTAAAGGCAAGAAAAATCAGGGCGGGAACGACCATACCACCGACAGCAGCAAACCCTGGCAATGCGCGCCGCGACCAGCTTGACAGTTGACCGCTGATCATCTCCCGCTTGATTTCGAGGCCAACCAGCAGGAAAAACACGGCCATAAGCGCATCGTTCACCCAATGAAGGATGCTCAGGCCGCCAACATAAGTCTTCAGCAGACCGAAATAATATTCGCTCAAGGGAGAGTTGGCGGCAATCAGGGCCAGCGCCGCGACCGCCATCAGAATGATGCCGCCGGAGGCCTCACTCTCAATGAACGAACGGAAAGACGCTGACAGGCGGATTCGGCGGACGGGTTTTGGATCCATGAGACCTTGATAGAATCCCAAACGGCAAAACTCCAGCCAAAACGTTTTGATTATTGAAATTGAAAAAGGCGGCCCAAAGGACCGCCTTCTATTTCACGAATACCTGAAGATTAACCGTTGACGGCCATTTTCTGTGGATGGCTGTCGCGCTCTTTCTTCAGAAGTTCCGCAACTAGAAACGCCAATTCCAGAGCCTGATCGGCATTGAGGCGCGGGTCGCAATGGGTGTGGTAGCGATCCTGCAGATCTTCCGCCAGAACTGCCCGCGCGCCGCCGGTGCATTCCGTGACGTTATTGCCAGTCATCTCGATGTGGATACCGCCCGGATAGGTTCCTTCGGCGTGATGCACTCCAAAGAAGGTCTCGACTTCCTTCAGAATACGATCGAATGGCCGTGTCTTGTAGCCATTGGCAGTGATGGTGTTGCCATGCATCGGATCACAGGACCACACGACCTCACGGCCCTCTTGTTGCACCGCACGAATAAGCCTCGGCAGATGATCGGCAACCTTGTCATGGCCGAAGCGGGCGATCAATGTAAGGCGGCCCGGCTCATTTGCAGGATTGAGCAGATCAATCAGTCGCAGGAGATCATCAGCTTCCAGTGACGGACCGCATTTCAGACCAAGCGGGTTCTTGATGCCACGGCAGTATTCCACATGGGCATGATCCGCCTGACGCGTACGGTCGCCAACCCAGATCATATGACCGGACGTCGCATACCAGTCGCCAGACGTCGAATCGACGCGGGTCAGTGCTTCCTCATAGCCAAGAAGCAGGGCTTCGTGACTTGTATAGAAATCCGTCTCGCGCAACTGGGCATTTGTTTCCGCGGTAATGCCAACAGCGCGCATGAAGTCGACGGTCTCGGAGATGCGACGTGCCAGCTGGCCATAGCGCTCGCCTTGCGGGCTGTCAGCAACGAAACCCATCATCCACTGATTGACGTTCTCCAGATTGGCATAACCACCCTGGGCGAAAGCGCGCAAAAGATTAAGCGTCGCAGCGGATTGGCGGTAAGCCATTTCCTGGCGAGCCGGATCTGGCGTGCGCGACTGTTCAGTGAACTCGGTGCCATTGATGATATCGCCGCGATAGATCGGGAGCTCGATGCCGTTTTTGGTTTCGGTGTCGGAGGTACGAGGCTTGGCGAACTGACCAGCGATACGGCCCACCTTAACGATGGGCTGAGAAGCACCAAAGGTCAGCACGACGGCCATCTGAAGGAAGACGCGGAAGAAATCTCTAATATTATCCGCACCATGTTCGGCAAAGCTCTCGGCGCAATCGCCGCCCTGCAACAGGAAGCTTTCACCCCTGGAAACAGCCGCAAGCTGCTTCTTGAGCTTGCGTGCTTCACCTGCAAAAACCAAGGGCGGATAAGTCCGAAGACGGGCCTCGACATCGCTCACAGCCTGAGCGTCCGGATAATAAGGCACCTGCTTGATAGGTTTGCCTCTCCAGGAAGTCGGTGTCCAGTTCTTGGTCATTATTGCACCTGTTACTTGCTTTCCACAGTGGTAGCGATTGTTTGAGACTATCCGGTCCAGACCGGAAGGCGCTCATATAGTCCAATTATGTGGGATATACCAGTCCTGTTGGCGGCTAGCGAGGCTGATCCCACTATGGCGCCGCAGGCGGATTAATTTGGACATTATAAATGAGCAGAGAGACTTACTTTACGTCCGCGGCGGCCGCTTCATCGATGTCTTGCGGATCGGTAAAATTCGCACCGATTTCCTCCAGCAGCCTATCGAACATGTCTATTTCTCTGTCGCTGAGCTTGACGGCGCGCGGATAGGTCGGCGACGGGCGGTCTCTGTAAATCGGTGTGTTGAAATATTCCGTTTTGAGAACGAACCGACGAAGTCCTTCCTCACCGTGCTCGACCAGAAAACCCTGCATGACTGCATCCAGATAGGATTGCAGGATCATCGGCGGTTGCGGATGAACTGGTACATATAGGTGCGCCTCATAGACGAATATTGGCATGCCATCGGGAAAAGGCATTGCAGTCTCGATTTGTTCAGGCAGGACGCTGCGGCGATCGTAATTTTCCTCGCGCAGATCGACGGCTGCGAGGTTTTCCAGATAATCGAAAACAAGCAGACCATCCACGCTGGAATTTTCGTCGCGACGAACAGACAATAGAGCGGCGTGAAGTCCGGCTTCGCGAGGACTTGCGCGCCACAATCTCCGCCAGCCATGAAGTTTTGCAGGCATGGCGTAAACGATATTGGTTCGCAAAGTATGGCGGTTTACCAGAGAGCCATAACCGAAATAAGCGACAAGTTTGCCGCTCTTCGCAAGGACGTTAATTTCATCCGTCAACACGTTCGCCATTCACCAATCTATAGCTTGGTTTATACATGGTCACCAGCTCTTCTGAAGCAGTCGGATGCACCGCCATTGTGCGGTCAAAATCATCCTTGGTGCAGCCGGCCTTGATGGGAATGGCCAGAAGTTGAGCCATTTCACCCGCATCGGGGCCCAAGATATGCGCACCGATGACCTTCCTGCTGGCGGCATCGACTATCAGCTTGGTCAGCATTTTGTCCTTGGCGCCGGATAGCGTATTGCGCATCGGGCGGAAAAGAGCACGGTACACCTCGATCTCCCTGAACTCCTTGGCTGCCTCTTCTTCAGTCAATCCCACGGTACCGATTTCGGGTTGAGAGAAAACCGCTGTCGCGATCTGACGATGGTCAGGTTTGGTCGGATTGTTTTTAAACGCCGTCTCGATAAAGCACATGGCCTCGTGAATGGCGACCGGCGTTAGTTGAACACGATTGGTGACGTCGCCTACAGCCCAGATGTTCGCCTTGCTCGTACGCGAATACTCGTCGACCTTGACTGCGCCAAGTTCGTCGAGTTCGACACCCGCCTCTTCCAGGCCCAACGATTTCGTGTTTGGTGCCCGGCCAATGGCCAGCATGACCTGATCCGCAACAAGTTCATCGCCCGAATAAAGGCGGACACCTAGCCTGCCATCATGCTGGCGCTTCACTTCCTCGATGACCTCCACGCAACGGACGTGGATACCTTTGGCAACCATAGCCGCGTGCAGCAATTGCCGCAGATCGTGGTCAAACCGCGACAGGATTTCCTTGCCGCGGTAGATCAACGTCGTTTCGACGCCGAGACCATGGAAGATATTGGCGAACTCAACTGCGATGTAGCCACCGCCCTCGATAATGATGGCCTTTGGCAATTGTTCGAGATGGAATGTCTCATTGGAGCTGATGCACAATTCGTGTCCCGGTAAAGCCGGATGCGGGTTTGGATGGCCGCCGGTGGCGATAAGGATCTGGTCGGTCGTCACCCGCTTGCCAGTCTTGAGAATTTCGATGGTGTGATCGTCGACAAGCACCGCGCGGCTGTCGAAAATCTCGACGTCCGAATTGTCGAGTCCCTGCCGGTAAAGGCCCTCCAGTCGCCCGATCTCCCGATCCTTGTTCGCGACCAGCGTCGGCCAATCGAATCTGGTTTCTCCAACGCTCCAGCCATAGCCGGCCGCAGCCTCGAAATGTTCGGAAAACTGCGACGCATAGACAAAGAGCTTCTTCGGCACGCAGCCACGGATGACGCAGGTGCCGCCCATACGATATTCTTCAGCGAGGCCGACTTTCTTGCCCATGGCGCCAGCAATCCTTCCGGCGCGCACACCACCCGACCCTCCCCCAATGACGAAAAGGTCATAATCATAGCTTGGCATGGTGCAAAAACTCCGAATCTGATGAGCAGCGCTTATATGGGTTGTATCTTGGCCACTTAAAAGAACAAAGCCCGACTAACAGCCGGGCTTTGCATACGATCAATTGGATCCCGTCCTCACGGCTGCTTTGGTTGAGCTGGTGCAGGAGTCGCTGGCGCTTGGGCAGGAGCGGTTGCAGCCGCTGCTGCAACGACCTTTTCCGCAACCGCCTGGGCAAGATCGCGTGCGATGCCGCGCTGCCAGATGCCGGCGGCCTTCATGACTTCACGCGTAACGATCGGACCTTCGGACAACAGCTTCTTACCAGCCTCGGAATTATAAAAACCGGTGATGGCGTTCAGTTCTTCTTCACTGAACGATACTGCATAGGCGCGGGCGGCTTCATTTTCTAGATCCGCACGACGGGCTGCAAGCGCCAGCGCCTGTTCATCGACGGCTGCGCCGATGATAGACTCAAGGTTTGGATCCTTCTGGATCAATTCACCCTTCAGCTGCTGCGCAACACCAGGCAGGATCGAGTCGAACTGGTCCGTTGCCTTGATTGCGGAAATAGCAGCCCGGGCGGCAGCCAGATGCGACGGGGTGATGTTGTTGTTGGTGTTCGTATCCTGCGCCTGAGCGGCGCTGAAACCGCCAAGCATGATTAGGACGGCCAAAGGTGCAATCAAGCGGCGGAAGCCAGTTGCTCGGTTCATGAATTTATCGCTCCGTTTTCGACGTTGTCGCGCATAACCCAAAAATCATCCTCGATTTTCAGAAGGCTTTGCGCAGGATTCAAAGTGCGTCTGCTTCAAGTGCCTCTAAACAGACGGGCTGCTCCGCAGTGTTCTGACACCGTCAGCACCGGCCAAAATGGCCACGCGCGCCAGTCCCAGGAAAAGTCCATGCTCGACCACGCCGGGTATGGCGTGCAGAGCGTTCGATAGAGCTCTTGTATCCGGAATGCGGCCAAAAGATGCATCCAGGATCAAATGCCCGCCGTCTGTAACAAATGCTTCGTCTCCAGTCATCCTCAATGTAACAGGACCTGCAAGTCCAAGCTTGCCAGCAGCCCGCTCGATGGCGAGTTTCGTGGCCGCAAGCCCAAAACGATTGACTTCGATGGGCAAGGGAAAGGCGCCCAGCGTATTCACCAGCTTCGATTCGTCTGCAATCACGATCATTTCGCTCGAAGTGGCCGCGACGATCTTTTCCCGCAGCAAGGCACCGCCGCCGCCTTTTATCAATACGAGGTCAGGGTCGACCTCGTCAGCACCGTCGATCGTAAGATCAAGCTGCGGCGTTTCTTCCAGGGTGCTCAGCGTGACGCCGAGTTCGCGGCAGAGAGCCGCAGTGCGTTCCGATGTAGGTACGCCAATGACGTTCATTCCAGATGCGACCTTTTCCGCCAAGAGCCGCACGAACTCCTCGGCTGTCGAGCCTGTCCCGATTCCAAGGCGCATGCCATCCTTGACGTGGGTCAGGGCCTCCGCAGCCGCTTTGATCTTCAGCGATTTGGCATCCATGATGGTGCGCCCTCTTGTAGCTTTGACTTGCCGTTTCTTTGAGTCGACACTGGCTGCTCCCTACCACGTCAGGCGACCGGGTCAAGGCTCGTAGCTTGATTTTGAACCCACCTTATACTTCAGTGTGGGAAGGTCACCTCTCGAAACCAGCAATTCTATTGCTGTTTTCGCCATCGGCTACGGATGCCACAGGAACATAAATGTCCAAACCCATTGTCGTATTTGATCTTGACGGAACTCTGGTGGATACCGCCCCCGACCTGCTCGATAGTCTCAACCATTGCCTTGGAGAAACAGGCCTGCAAAAGGTCGATCCGGTCACGCTGCGCCGTTATGTCGGACAAGGCGGACGGGTGATGATTGAACGAGCATTCGAAGCACAGCAAAAGCTGCTGAGCCCAGAACAACTTGACTGGCTGGTCGGTATCTTCATCGAACATTACGGTGCCAATATGCCTGGCCACTCGGCGCTCTATGAAGGTGCCGAACAGGCAATGGAAGACTTGTCGAGCGCCGGCTATCTGCTGGCGGTGTGCACCAACAAGTTTGAAGGCCTGTCCGTCAACCTCCTGGCGGGTCTTGGTCAATCATCGCGATTCAGTGCGATTTGCGGTTCCGACACGTTTGCCTTCCGCAAGCCTGACCCGCGCCATCTGGTTGAAACCATCCGCAAGGCTGGCGGCGACCCCGAGCGCGCTGTGATGATCGGTGACAGCCAAACGGATATCAACACGGCAAAGGCCGCGGGGATTCCTGTAATCGCGGTGGATTTCGGCTACTCCGATCTACCGGTTGCAACCTATGAACCGAGCAGGATCATCTCACACTATCGTGAGTTGAAGGTAAAGCTTGCAGACGATTTGATAGGTGCAGTTAACGCTTGAACCGACTGAATTGGAACGATTTTTTTATCCGAACGTTAACCAGTTACAGATGTCGGGCTGAGGATTAGCCTTCCATCCGATTTTTTTTTGCTCTTACATTGAAACGGGCGCAGTCCCGGGATTTCAGGAGGAAAAATTGAGGAAACTAACTTCAATGCTTGCCGCACTTGCGATGTCGGCGGGACTGACCTCGGTCGGTCCGATACCCGCATTTTCGGCGCCGCTTGCGCCGCTGAGTATCGAAACCACGAGCGCCAACATCGAGCAGGTGCAATACCGACGGCATTATCGCGGCGGCCGAAACTGGAACGGCAATCGCTACTATCGTGGAGGTCGCTACTATCGTGGCGACCGGTATCGGTATGGAGGATACCGCGGATACAATTACTATCGTCCGGGCTATCGCTACTACAACGGCGCCTGGTTCCCCCTGGCTGCCTTTGGTACCGGTGTTATAGTGGGTAGCGCCCTCGCTCCTCGTCCGGTCTATCGTGCCGGCAGTGCGCACACGCAGTGGTGCTACAACCGCTATCGGTCATACAGGGCCTATGACAATACATATCAGCCCAACTACGGCCCACGTCGCCAATGCGTATCGCCATACTAAACCTGACGATATGATTCCAGGGCCCGTTTACCAGTGGTAGACGGGCCCTTTGTTTTGAATACCAGCTCACGTATTAGACGAAAAGCGCATTGCGCCTGCCTCTATCGCACTGTAGTTGCCTAATTTTTGAGCCGTGCTTCCGGAGTCATTCCTCAACATTGGAATGTGCTTGCATTTTCCGCCGAACCCGCTTGAATACGCTTACATGAAGGGGGTTTGAGTGAAGCCATTTGATGAGATGATCAAAACAGGCGGAGAAGTGCGCCCGCCATATGAACAGCTAAAATGCTGGCTTGATACGCAGAATCCCGAGCGGTTGGCTCAAAAGTCGCTTGATGCCGAGAACGTTTTTCGCAAGACCGGGATTACATTTGCGGTCTATGGCGACGAGGAAGCTGCCGAACGCCTTATCCCATTCGATATCATTCCCCGCATTATCACCGGCAATGAATGGCGCCGGCTGTCACAGGGCATCGAGCAGCGCGTCATGGCGCTCAACGCGTTTCTTGATGATATCTATCACCGCCAGGAGATTATCCGCGCTGGCCGCATTCCACGCGAACTTTTCACCCACAATGATGCCTATCTGCCGGAAATGGTGGGGTTTAGGCCACCGGGAAACGTCTACACGCATATCATCGGCGTCGACATCGTCAGGACAGAAGAGAACCAATTTTATGTTCTGGAAGACAATGCGCGCACACCTTCCGGCGTTTCATACATGCTGGAAAACCGCGAAACGATGATGCAGCTGTTTCCAGAGCTGTTCCAGCAGATCAAGGTGCGTCCCGTCGAGACATACCCCAAGCTGCTACGGCAATCGTTGGCGGCGGTTGCTCCGCCCGGCTGCAAGGATACGCCCACCATCGCGGTTCTGACGCCAGGCATCTACAACTCCGCCTACTTCGAACACGCCTTTCTCGCCGATCAGATGGGTGTCGAACTCGTCGAGGGGAGCGACCTCAAGATTGAGAATGGCAAGGTCGTCATGCGGACGACAGAAGGCAACCGCGCCATAGATGTTCTTTACAGGCGGGTTGACGATTCATTCCTCGATCCCCTCACCTTCCGCCGCGATTCAGCTCTCGGCGTTGCCGGAATCATGGATGTCTATCGTTCGGGGAACATCACGATTGCCAACGCGCCCGGCACGGGGATTGCCGACGACAAGGCGCTCTACTCCTATATGCCGGAGATCGTTGAATTCTACACAGGACGCAAGGCGATTTTGGAAAATGTACCGACGCATCGCTGCTCGGAACCGGACACGCTCAAGTATGTGCTCGAAAACCTCTCTGATCTCGTGGTCAAGGAAGTTCACGGCTCCGGCGGATACGGGATGCTCGTCGGTCCGGCGGCTTCCAAGAAGGAATGCGAGGCCTTCGCTCTTAAACTGAAGGCCAATCCGAAAAACTACATCGCACAACCAACGCTTGCGCTTTCGACAACGCCGATCATGACCGAAAAAGGTTTGGCGCCGCGCCACGTGGATTTGCGACCCTTCGTGCTCGTATCTGACCGCATACGCATCACACCTGGCGGTTTGACGCGTGTCGCATTGAAAGAGGGCTCGCTCGTGGTCAATTCCAGTCAAGGTGGAGGTACGAAGGATACCTGGGTGCTGGACGACTAGACTTGTTCTGAGGGGAATAAGAATCGCTCAAGACGGTTCCGGAACTACAAAAAGGATACGACTAGAAAATGCTTCTTGGCCGCACCGCAAATGGTCTCTACTGGATGTTCCGTTATATTGAGCGGGCAGAGAATATGGCACGGCTCATCGATGCCGGACTGCGAATGGCACTGACGAAAACGTCCGACGCGCCCGAGGAATGGTCCTCCGTATTGATGAGTGCGGGAGTGAAGATCGGCTATGACAGCAAATATAAGGAGTATAATGCCAGCCTGGTCTCCGATTTCCTGTTGCGTGATCTGAGTAATCCCTCGAGCGTCATGGCTTGTGTTGAAACCGCGCGATCCAATGCACGCATGGTGCGCACTGCGCTAACGCGTGAGGCCTGGGAAAGCGTCAACGAGACCTGGATGGTGCTCAAATCGACACTGGCATCGAATATCCCCGAAACCGACCTCCCGCGTGTTCTCGATCAGATCAAGCGCGAAACGGCGATTATCCGCGGTGCTTTTCATGGAACGATGCTGCGCAACGAGATTTTCAATTTCGCACGCATTGGCACTTTCATCGAGCGGGCGGATAACACCGCGCGCATTCTCGACGTTAAATATTACGTGCTGCTTCCCTCGATTTCATATGTTGGGACCACCCTCGACAACTTCCAATGGGAATCTATCCTGCGGTCCGTCTCCGCACACCGCTCTTATCGCTGGGTCTATGATGTCGAATACAATCCCGTGAACATTGCGGATTATCTGATCTTGAATTCAAGGATGCCCCGGTCCCTGAATTTCTGCTACTCCAATATCGTCGATAATCTGAAATACCTTGCCCTCGACTACGGCAAGCGGCACGAATGCCATGACATGTCCGAGGGTATTATGACCCGGCTAGAGCACAATGAGATCCGCACCATTTTTGACAATGGACTACACGAATTCCTGAGCGATCTCATTTATCAAACGAACAGCTTGAGCAGCAAGATTGCTCACGCATACAATTTTGATTGAAGATCATGCTTTTGAATATCCAGCACAACTCCCGCTATCGTTACGACGCTCCGGTTCATTATTCGGTGCTGCGATTGCGGATGCATCCACAGAGCAGCCCGGGCCAAAAAGTCATCGATTGGGCGCTCAATGTGGAGGGCGCGACGCAGGAAGCGAACTACCGCGACGGCTATGGCAATCGCACCATGCTGATACGGCTTGATCGCGACATCGAGGAACTGGTGATACGCGCTGAAGGCCACGTCGAAACCGAGGATCGCACAGGCGTTCTCGGCAAGGTCTATAATTTCATGCCGATATGGCTCTACGAGCGTGAAACGGACCTGACCAAACCGGGCGACTCGATCCGCGAATTGGCAGCAAGCTTGCCGGCCAAGACCGACAAACTGGCAATCATGCACGAACTGATGGCACTATTGCATCAGAAAATGGTCTACACACCAGGCACTACCAACATCAGCACGACGGCCGAGGAAGCGTTTCTCAACGGCAAAGGCGTCTGCCAGGACCATACCCATGTTTTCATTTCTACCGCACGCTTGCTCAACATTCCCGCCCGTTACGTGTCCGGCTATCTCATGCTGAACAACACGATTGAACAGACGGCAAGCCACGCGTGGGCAGAGGCACATATAGAAGGACTGGGCTGGGTGGGGTTCGACGCGGCCAACGATATATGTCCGGATGAAACCTATGTGCGTCTGGCTTGTGGCCTCGACTACCGCGAAGCGGCACCAGTTTCCGGTATCCGCTTTGGACCGGGCATTGAATCGCTTGCCGTAGAGGTCAATGTAGAGCAGTAATCGCTCTGCTATCGGGATTCGGGATTCGCTATGACTTACTGCGTGGGGCTCAAACTGGACCGCGGCCTTGTGTTCATGTCTGACACCAGAACAAATGCTGGTGTCGACAATATCTCCACATTCAAGAAAATGTATACGTGGGCCAAGACGGGCGACCGCGTTATCACGCTGGTTTCTTCTGGTAACCTGGCAACGACCCAAGCGGTCATCAGCATCCTGAATGAACGCACCAAGGAGCCGTCCGAACGGTCGCCATCGATCTACGAAATGCCATCGATGTTCCAGACGGCAAGGCTTGTTGGCGATACAATACGACATGTCATCGACGAGGTGGATTCCGGCGGGCAGCGCGCCGATTCATTCGGCGCCTCGATTATCCTTGGAGGTCAGATCAAAGGCGGCGATCCGCGGCTTTTCCTGATTTATCCTGAGGGGAATTTCATTGAAGCGACGCCGGACACACCCTTCTTCCAAATCGGTGAGCACAAATACGGAAAGCCGATTATTGTGCGGTCCTACGACCCCGCGCTGACTTTCGAGGAAGCGACCAAGCTGTTGCTGGTTTCTTTCGATTCGACGTTGAAGTCCAATCTGTCAGTCGGCCTGCCGCTGGACTTACAGTTCTACGAGTCGGACAGTCTCAAGCTTGGTTTCGAAAAACGCATCGAACGCCATGATCCTTATTATGAAATGATTTCAGATGGTTGGTCACAGGCCTTGAAACTTGCATTCCAAAGCCTGCCACCTTTCGAAATCAAAAACGACTAGGGGCGCTGCCTTTATAGTTTCGCAGTCTGGACGCTTGTTGCCTGTCGCATTGCCCGCGTCTTGACGAAAGCCTTTTCGAGATAAGCGTCGCGCTCATAGACGTCGTCGTAATACTTGATCTCGCCCGTCGTCGCGTCTGGCCACGCAGTGAAATAGGACACGTAGACCGGCAACTGGTCCTTTACCTTGACGCTGCGTTCGTTTTTGCCGAAGTACTGTTTCAGATCTTCGACCGGAACGCCGAGCACCGCCGCGGCCATGTCACGTGGGCGCTCCAGGCGGATACAGCCATGGCTTAATGCCCGCATGTCCCGCTTGAAATATGATTTGGCCGGCGTGTCATGCATGTAGATGTCGTGACTATTCGGGAAGAGTATCTTCAGTTCCCCGAGAGCATTGTCCAGGCTCGGCTTCTGGCGAATGCCAACGCCCCCGCCATTTGAAGCAACCTGATACCAATTGATCGAGCTCGACGGAACCACGCGACCCGACTTGTCATAGACCTCGTATCCACTATTTTCGAGATAGGACGGATTGCTGAGTATTTTCGGCATCATCTCGTTGAGAATGATCGAACGCGGCACCCCCCAGGATGGATTGAAGACAACAGTCTCGATCGTATCATCGAAGAAATAGGTCTGGTTCGTGGGTGATCCAACCACGATGTTCATCGCCAGTTTTTCTGTGTTGTCATCGAAGTACTGGGCCCGGTAGGCAGGCTGATTTATAAAAACATAGCGCTTGCCGAAATCATGCGGCAGCCAGCGCAGCCGCTCCATGGAATAAAGAATACGGTTCCGTTTGGACAGAGTTGTTTCAGTTTGAAGCGACTTGATGGTGCTGCTGCCGATTATACCGTCGGCCTTGCGCCCTTGTGTGGTCTGGAAATCCTTTATGGCTTCGACGAGACTCTCGTCATAGACATAGCTGTTTTCGTGGGCGGCCAGCACAATCTTGTGCGTTGCCAAATAGTCCTGCGGCGCTTTTGCCCGGATCAGCGCTACGACATTGCGGAGTTCAGGGCTTGTGTCGCCCGGACGAATCATTGTGGCGGGAGCAATGCTCACAGTCGGCTCATTGGTATCACCGAGCTCGTGCAGATTTTGTTTGAGCTCGGCATACCATTTATTCTGCGGTTCGAAAGCAACAAGCGTCGCAGCGGGATCGTTCGACGAAGCGAGCTGTTCGATCACTTCGCGCGGCTTGACACGGCCCGTAGCAAAGTCATGGAACCCGCTGAGGCGGTTTGGGTTGATGCGACCCTCACCCTGATCCATGGCGTAGCGCAGCGCTCGTGCCGACATCGACAACTCGAAATCTGCAAGCTCCTTCAATCGCGCTGGTATGTTGGCACGGTCGTAATCGTCACTCGGGACCGCAACTGCGTAATCTTGTGGATCGAGACCATCATCTGAAGCCTTTGCAAAAAGCGCCACGACCGCCTTCGCCTGTCGTGTCACATCATAAGAAGCCGTCCAGATTGGGCGCTGTTTCGTGGCATAATATGAGACAATCGCGTCAGATATCTCCTTTTCCGCAAGAACATGAGCAGCCTTCAGATGGTCGATCTTCAGACCGAACTCATCCATCGCCATTGATGGCGAGATATCCGTGCCATGATCGGCTGAAGCCGTGATTTGTGTATCCACTTTCGAAAAATCGATCTGAACCAAGCCTTCGGGCTTGTAGTCATAGTTTGTCGGCGCTGTGACGACCACGCGCTTGATAGGGGCGTTCGGACGCCGCACGCTCGCATCCTGCAGCCTGCCAGGATGGACCTGATGTGTTTGGTCGACAGGACGCGACTCGGCGCGGCGATTGCCGAACAGCAGTTCCATCAGGTTATTGGCTGCTGATGCCGGCGCCATTGGGACGACCGTGGCCGATAACATCGCGGCCAGAAAGATTGCATTTTTTTTGGAACGGGAATTCATGATGCGTGCCCAGCTGGAACTGTGTTGCCCACGGATGAACATGAGCCATTGATGAGGTGTGTAGCCAGTTTGACCGCATCGTATTTAGAATCTTTTAACAATGCCCCGCCCCCAAATATTAACTCGCCGCGGCACAATTTTAAGCTGTGTGCTGGTTTTGACACATTTATCCCAATTCACCCACACTTTCATGTTAATTCATCACACAAATAGTTGAGCAATCCAGTTCATTCCCAAAAATCGTAATAATATTCCAGAAGAATCGAGGCACTGCATCGAATTGGAGAACAAGGTAAACTAGTTTTTCAGCATGTCGCTGTTGTGTTTAGCAGTTCTTGGAATGAATTCTTTAATGCTACCCGCAAATGCGTGGAATACACTTAGCAAGAGAATATTTCTTGCGGGTCAACGCGAACGCCAAGGCGGCAATGGCCATCGGACCACTCGCCCACTGCGCGTATGTTCGTGTCATCTCCTGCAACCTATGGTTCTGGAATTGCTCGGGCTGCATTCGCATGACATTATCTTGAAGTAACTCAGGTCACTCGCCTCGGCGTGAATGGTTCGCGGCTTAAACCCTTCTCGGTAAGTTCATCGAGATAGGCCTGCCAGCGTATATCCTTGTTACGGCCAAGATCGATCAAATAGTCCCAACTGAACAGGCCGGTATCGTGCATATCGTCGAAAATGATGCGCACGGCATAATTTCCAACGGGTTCCATCTTGGCAATCTCGACATTTATTTTGCCTGGCACCGTCTGGCGCTGTTCGGGTGAGTGCCCTTGTACTTCCGCCGAAGGTGATGCAACCCGCAAAAGCTCCGACGTAAGCACATAGCTTTCGCCATTGTCGAAGACGATCGTGAGTGATCGGCGGTCTTTGCTTACGCGTAGTTCTTTGGGCCAGGCATCAGTCATCGCGAACGCTCCTCGTGCTCCCTCTTCTGTAAGAACAAGGATCGATCCCCGCAAGCTAGCAAATCGTGGCGGTACGAAAAGTGCTATAATTGAATCTCGGCGGTTGTCTTGTCCGACGGCTGGACAATTGGAAGCCGGCACCCTATCTCTTTGGTAGGAGGAAGCTCTTGGATCACCTTGCATTGCTCGATACGACGGCACATCAGGCCCCCATGATCGACCCTTTCGGGCGAACGATCAGCTATTTGCGCGTATCGGTGACGGATCGCTGCGATTTCCGGTGCACGTATTGCATGTCGGAACACATGACGTTCCTGCCAAAGAAGGATCTGCTGACGCTAGAGGAACTGGATCGGCTTTGCACGGCATTCATCGAGAAGGGCGTGAAAAAACTGCGTCTTACGGGCGGGGAGCCGCTGGTTCGCAAGAATATCATTCATCTGATCGGAGAGCTTTCACGTCATCTGCAGTCGGGTGCGCTCGAAGAGTTGACCCTCACCACGAACGGCTCGCAGCTCGCACGCTTTGCGCCTGAGTTGGCCGGCCATGGCGTCCAACGTATAAACGTATCGCTGGATACACTGGATCCTGAGAAATTCCGTGCCATTACTCGCTGGGGTGACTTCAGCCGGGTTATGGAAGGCATCAACGCTGCGCAAGAAGCCGGCATCAAAGTCAAGCTGAATGCAGTCGCTCTTAAAGGCTTCAACGATCACGAGATTCCAGAGATGATTCGCTGGGCTCATGGCCGCGGTATGGACTTGACGCTGATCGAAACCATGCCAATGGGTGAAATCGATCTCGATCGTACAGACCAGTACCTGCCTCTGTCGCTGCTTCGGGCCAAACTCAGCGAAGAGTTCACCTTGAACGACATCGCCTACAAGACCGGCGGGCCCGCGCGCTATGTCGAGATCGAGGAAACCGGCGGGCGTGTCGGCTTCATCACACCGATGACACACAATTTCTGCGAGAGCTGCAACCGGGTACGTCTGACCTGCACCGGCACGCTTTACATGTGCCTCGGCCAGGAAGACGCTGCTGACCTGCGTGAACCATTGCGTGCGTCAGAAGGTAACGAACTTCTGAATTCTGCCATTGACGAAGCAATCGGCCGCAAGCCGAAGGGCCATGATTTTATTATCGACCGCCGTCACAATCGCCCTGCCGTCTCCCGCCACATGAGCGTCACAGGAGGTTAGAGCCTCGGGCTCCCACCTCGCCAGAACATTCCAGATGCACTGATCAGCACAGATTGATATATCTAAAGAAGCGATTCTGGAGGAGAATCGCTTTCTCATTCGGAATTGACATCTTGGCGCTATCTCCCAATTTGCGTGGCAGTCTTTTCATGGCCATCGGCATGGCCAGTTTCACGTTCAACGATGCAACGGTCAAATTCGTTGCGGAAGACATGAACATGGGCCAAGTCATGCTCGTACGCAGCTCGATTTCAACCATTCTTATCCTTGCTCTCGCCTGGCATAAGGGCATGCTGGTTCCGCTGCGTGAAGCCCTGCATAAAATGACCATCTTGCGCGTCATCGGCGAAGTGGTGGGCACGGTCAGCTTCCTTGTCGCCCTGGTTCATGTGCCTCTCGCACTGACCTCGGCAATTCTGCAGGCCCTGCCCCTAGTGGTGACCCTCGGAGCGGCGCTGTTCTTTGGTGAGCCGGTCGGCTGGCGGCGTTGGATTGCAATCATTATTGGATTCATCGGCGTACTGATAATCGTTCGGCCGAGCCATAACGGTGTCAGCCCATACATTCTTCTGATCGTTGTCACAGTGATTTTTGCCTCGATGCGTGATCTGGCGACACGCAAGGTCCCGAAAACTATCCCGGTACTGATGATCTCCGCGTTAACCTCGATAGGTGTGGGACTTGCCGGAATAGGCATGATCGGCCCGCTGGGCGGATGGACGCCGATGTCACTGACAAACATCTTGCTGCTGACACTTGCGGCCTGCTGCGTCATGGTTGCGTATCACTTCATCATTCTAGCCATGCGGGAAGGCGAAATCGCCTTCGTTGCTCCATTCCGCTACACCAGTCTTATCTGGGCAATCTTGCTCGGCTATCTGTTTTTTGGCGATCTGCCGGATGTCCCCATGATCATCGGCTCCATCGTTGTGATTGGCAGCGGCCTTTATACCCTTTACCGTGAGCGCATCGTCGGCCGGTTGAAGCCGGTCGCAACGACAACGGCGGCGGCGACGTCGCCTGATGGAGTCTAGACGTGAGAATTGCGGGTATAATACTGGCTGGCGGTCAATCGCGAAGGATGGACGGAGTTGACAAGGCATTGCTGCCGTTTGGCGACCGGCGCGTGATCGATCATGTCTATGCGCGTTTGTCGCGGCAGATCGAACCGGTAGCTTTGAACAGCAATAACGAGCCGACACTATTTTCGGAATTGCCGGTTCCCGTGATCCCCGACGACATTGACGGGTTTGCCGGGCCCCTTGCCGGAGTTCTGGCTGCGATGGAGTGGGCAAACAATCAGGCGCTGCCGTTCACCCACATTGTGACGGTGGCAACGGACACGCCATTCTTTCCCGACAATCTTGTTGATACATTACGCCAAGCTGTCGCAGATGCTCCCCGAGGGCACATAGGTGTCGCAGCTTCTGGAAACAGGCTGCACCCGGTTTTCGGCCTCTGGCCAGTTTTCCTCAAGAGCGATCTTCGCCGTTGGTTGAGCAACGAAAAGAACCGCCGTGTCGTTGCCTGGATCGAGGGCCATCCGCACAAGATTGCGGAATTCCCGATCATGACAACGCAATCCGGAGCGTCTCTCGACCCGTTCTTCAACATCAATACACCCGAAGATATTGCCGAAGCCCGGGAGCGGTGGAGTGCTGTACCATGACGCCTCGCATATTCGGGATAACCGGCTGGAAGAACTCGGGAAAAACCACGCTGACCGTCAAACTCGTCGACGAATTGACCCGCCGGGGCTGGAAGGTTTCGACCGTGAAGCATGCCCATCACGATTTCGATATCGACAAGGAGGGCACTGACTCGTTTCGTCACCGCAAGGCAGGTGCCGGCGAAGTGGCCATCGTCTCGGATCGCCGCTGGGCGCTCATGCATGAGCTGGTGAATGAAGGCGAACCGACGCTGACTGATATCATTGCCCGTTTCGCGCCCTGTGATCTTATCCTGGTCGAAGGCTACAAGCGCGAGGGGCACAAGAAGATCGAAACCCGCCGTACCGAAGGCCGGTCAGGGGAACGATTGACGACAGGCGATCCAAGCATCGTTGCAATCGCCAGCGATTACCCCATTCCGGACGAGAAAGTCCCGGTCTACGAACTTGATGATATTGCTGCCTTGGCCGATTTGATTGAACGCGAAACAGAGCTTTCGCAACAGGAGCGTTAGAAAATAACGTTTTCACCTAATGCGTGCGCAACAAAAGTATAACGCCCAAAATAATTATGTGATTTTGACCATCATATTCGCTCGGCGACGCACGATTCCCGGTTGCAATTAAAAGAGAACTAGTGGGAATATCCATGTCAGGAGCAGTGACATAAACTGCGACCTTACCCGGAAGGCTGTCCAGAAAAATAGGGGAACAGCCGGGTTATAAAAGAGAGGTTCAAATAAATGCGTACCACTAAGCGTCTCGTACTCGCGATTTCCGCTGCAGCTCTAGCCTTTTCCATGGGCGCGGCACACGCGCAGGACGCACTGAAACTCACAATCGCGTCCGAAGGAGCCTATCCGCCCTTCAACAATCTGACCCCCGACGGCAAGCTTGAAGGCTTCGACATCGATATCGGCAATGCGCTTTGCACAGAAATGAAAGCCGAATGCACATGGGTATCCCAGGATTGGGATGGCATGATTCCGGCTCTACAGGCAGGCAAGTTCGATGCGATCATTGCGTCCATGTCGATTACGCCCGAACGCCTGGAGAAAGTCGACTTCTCGAAGAAGTACTACAACACGCCACCGGCGATTGCCGTACCGAAGGATTCCGATATCAAGGACATCACACCAGACTCCCTGAAGGGCAAAACTCTGGGTGTGCAAGGGTCGACCAGCCATTCGAATTACGCCCAAGCCAAGTATAGTGGTTCGGATATCAAGATGTATCCGACTTCGGACGAGTACAAGCTTGATATCTCCAATGGCCGCATCGATGCCGTTATGGATGACGTCGTTGTTTTGGGCCAGTGGCTCGATAGCGACGCCGGCTCTTGCTGCAAGCTCCTTGGCACGATTACGCCTGATCCCGCAATCCACGGCCCAGGTGCCGGCGTGACGGTCAAGAAGGGCAATACAGCGCTGGCCGACAAATTCACCACGGCCATTGCGGCGATCCGTGCAAACGGAAAGTACAAGGAAATCAACGACAAGTACTTCAAGATCGACGTTTACGGCGGCGAGGATTGAGCCGAACGCACTGACTTGGTATGAAATGTAGATGGCGGATCACACCGCCATCCACGACTTTGAATAAAAATGACGGGCGGGCTCAGAAAAAGAGCCATGGGGAACAGCCCGCAAATATGAAAGTTGCCTATGGAAGGCTCAATAGCGTTACTGGGTTTTGGCGAGGGCGGTTGGGGCCCGAGCATTGCAAGCGGCGTTCTGGTGACAGTCAGTCTCGCGCTGGCCACATTACCGGTGGGCTTGGCGATCGGCTTCTTCGTCGCACTTGGCAAGCAATCACCCGAACGTTCTGTCAAACTCGCAGCAAACATGTACACGACTATTTTTCGGGGCCTGCCTGAGCTCCTCACCTTGTTCGTAGTCTATTTCGGCGCGCAGATCGGCATTCAGAAGCTGGGGCAGCTGCTTGGTTACCAAGGCACGATTGGAATCAATTCATTCATTGCCGGCATGTTCGCGCTAGGCGCCGTGTTTTCATCCTATGCCAGCGAAGTGTTCCTTTCCGCATTCCGTGCGATACCGAAGGGCCAGTATGAGGGCGGCTATGCCATTGGACTTTCCAGCGGTCAGACGATGCGCAAGGTCATACTACCGCAATTGATCCGCATCGCGCTCCCTGGGCTGGCTAATCTGTGGATGATCCTGCTCAAGGACACAGCCCTGGTTTCGGCCATTGGACTTGCGGATATATTGCGCCAGACCGGCGTTGCGGCTCGTGTTACGAAGCACGCCTTCCTGTTCTTTGGTGCAGCCTGCATGATCTATCTCGTGCTCGCCATTCTTTCGTCCTTTGTCATCGATGCGATCGAACGCTCATCGGCCAAGAGCGGGGCAAAGCGATGACGGAAAGCTTCATCAACGCACGGCCAGCGACCGTTATGCGTCCTCCGGCGCCGCCAAAAAAATGGACCCGAAGCCGGGTCGTCGGCCATCTGCTTGTCAGTCTTTGGATCGCTCTTCTCGCAGGTCTACTGGTCTATCTCTACAGTGCCTGGAACCCCGAGCTCATACAGAAATACGGCCCCACATATCTTGCGGGCCTCAAGACCACGATCGGGCTTGTAGGGTCGTCGATCCTGCTCGGCGCGTTGATTTCGGTACCGGTGGCCCTTGGCCGGATGAGCAAAAACCGCATCGCATCGTCCATCGCCTACGCCTACGTCTATTTCTTCCGGGGAACACCGCTCATCGCGCAAGTCTTTCTGTTTTACTACGGCCTCGGATCATTCAAGCCCCAACTGGAAGCAGTTGGTCTCTGGACGTTTTTCCGTGAGGCTTGGTACTGCGCTCTACTGGCGTTTGCACTCAACACAGCCGCTTACCAGGCTGAAATATTGCGTGGCGCGGTTCGCAGCGTTTCGCTCGGCCAATGGGAAGGAGCGGCGTCGCTCGGTATCTCCAAATTCGTTACATTCTGGAAGGTTATCCTGCCGCAAGCTCTGATCGTGGCATTGCGGCCCTATGGTAACGAGATCATCCTGATGATCAAGGGTTCAGCAATTGTTGCGCTGATCACAGTCTACGATCTGATGGGTTACACCCGCCTCGCCTATTCGAGAACGTTCGATTTCCAGGCCTATCTCTGGGCTGCAATCATTTATCTGATTTTGGTGGAAATCATTCGACATATCTGGGATTGGTTGGAGCGTCGCATCACGCGTCATCTCATACGCTGAGACCAAACCAAAGAGAATCTGCCATGCTTAAAATCTGGGGCCGTACCAACTCGACCAACGTCAAGAAGGCGCTTTGGGCCGCCGAAGAAGTCGGCGTTCCTTACGAAAACATCCCTGCAGGAGGCGCTTATGGCGTTGTATCCGATCCTGCCTATCGGGCAATGAACCCGAACGGACTGGTACCGACGCTGGAGGACAAGGATCTGGTGCTGTGGGAGAGTAACACGATCGTTCGCTATCTCGCCGCACAGTATGGACAGTCGACGCTCTATATCGATGATGCAGCAACGCGGGCGAAAGCGGAACGATGGATGGACTGGGCGACGTCCACCCTAGCCGGTCCTTTCCGCGACTTGTTCTGGAATCGGGTGCGTATGTCAGCAGAAGAACGCGATAATGCAGCTATGGAAAAAGGACTTCAGGCTTGTGGCAGACTATTCGCTATTGTTGATACCGCGCTTGCCTCGCAGCCCTATCTGTCAGGCTCACAGTTCGGCATTGGCGATATTCCCGTGGGCTGCTTTGCCTATGCTTGGTTCGAAATGCCTATTGAGCGCCCGGATCATCCCCATCTTGAATCCTGGTATGAACGTTTGAAGCTGCGTCCTGCCTACCAGAAGACGGTGATGACCGCCCTCACCTAGATCATTCTTCTGGCTTCACGTGCCACACGCCGAGCAAACCGTCCTGATAGTCTCGCTCATCGGTGGGAATGGTGATGGCCTCCGTGTCAGCCCACTTTTGAGCGAAATCACGATAGTTCGATGAAAATACATTTCCAGACTGGCCAGTCGTCTGGATATAGGTCGAGCGATTGAGATCGGAGAGGTCGAACAGCCCACGATAGCTGGTGCCGTGCGCCACGCGGAACGGATTGCTTTCATCCATAAACGACGACTTGCCGCGATTCAGCGTATAGGCACCGCCCGACACAGGTACGGTGACATTGAAGAGTTGGTCGAGGGGGCTAACTTGTGAAAATGGCCGGTGTGCTCCATAAGCATAATGCAACGTGCCCCAAGTCCATTTGGACCGGTCTGAACCAAGACGTGTCTCCAGATCCTTGATCGCATCGGCGAGTGACAGTGCAAGAATATCGCCGCAACTCTCTTTCTCCGGCGTGCGGCCGTCATCGCACCAATCGCGCGCCGGGTTTGGGCCGAGCCAGCGCAACATGGCGTCGACATGGCCCTGCCAGTAGGATGGAAAGGCGTCGCCAAGATCGTCTTCAAGAATACGCTTCGTCGCCATCCTCAGCCAGGCACTGAACAGCAGCGGCTCGATGCGCTTGCGGTCCTCGACAAAATCCCAGGCCTGCAACTGTTTGGTAATATCGAGGTCGACATCATTCCGTCCATCGACCAGTCTCAGCATGACGGGAGCCAACGCAGCGTAAGCACTGTCCAAGGCGTCCCCCTGAACCTTGCTGTTGGTCTCCAGCGTCTGCTGGTTCGCACCGTAGATTAGCGTTTTGATACGCTCGAAGCGCCAAGGTTCGTCCCAGTCGAAGGTGAGGAAATGCGGATAACTCGCATCGACAATCTTCGTATTCGCAGTTGCCAGAACATTGTCCGCGGGATTGTAGACCCGTGGCAATTGCTCATAGGGAATAAAGCTCTTCCAATCATAGGTGGAGTCCCAACCCGGGGATGGTGCTCGTCCTATGATTTGATTGGCAGGATCACGCACAGGCACCCTGCCGGGAGCAATCAGGCCGATATTTCCATCGGCATCTGCGATCACGATTGACTGCATCGGCGTTACGAAGTCGCGCATCCCGTTCTGAAAATCAGCGACATTCGCGAAGTCCCAAAGCTTCAATCCGGCCGAGATGGTCTTGTCATCGCCAGCCAAAGCAGTCCAGGACAAGGCTGCAACAGTGCCATCCGGTAGATAATGATCGAGCCCACGATAATCCGCAGGCAAGACCGGACCATGACGTGTGGTCCTGCGGTCAAAGGTTACGGTGTCGCTGCCTTTGACCTTGATGGATACGGGTTTTCTTTCGAAAGGTGAGAAACCCTGAGGTGTCTGGTATTCATCGGGATTGGCGGGATTGATCCTCTCAACAAAAATGTCCTGAACATCGGATCCGGTATTTGTGAAGCCCCACGCCACCTTGTCATTACGTCCGAGCAACACCAAGGGTGCTCCCGGCAGAGTCACGCCGACGAGGTTTTTCGACAATCCATCGTCATTCTTGACCTGCAGGTGCGCAAGATACCAGAGAGAGGGTGCCGTCAGGCCTAAATGCGGATCATTGGCTAGTATTGGCTTCCCGGTCTCGGTTCGGGCGCCACCTACGACCCAATTGTTCGAAGCGCCGGTGGACATAATGTCGTTCAACGTCGCAAACTGTCTTTCCGCTTCCGCAGCGCCCGCCTTGAGAGTGCCGCTGGGTAATCCGAGAACCTGGCGCAGGTCCGGCAAAGACGGTGGCGTATCACCCGGCACCGGCGGCAGCAAATCGATGATCTCCGCATCGCTCATGCCAAGACGGGCAAACTTCAATCTCAACACTTCGTCATCGATGTTGGCGGCCAGTGTCACCGACATCAATTTCAACGTCACAATAACGTCAGCGGGAGTCCATTTTTCCGGTGTATGGCCCAGTATGACAAATTCCGGCGAATATTTGGAACCAAATGTCGACCCCGCTTCGGCAATAAACGCATTGATTCCAAGCAGATATGCGTCAATCTTCTTCCGGTCCGCCTCGTCCAGCGACGCGGCGGAGCTTTGGGCCGATTCATAGAGGCCGATCGAGCGGATGAAGCGGTCAGTGAAGATGGTCTTGTCGCCGAAAAGCTCGGACAGGCGTCCCTGTCCCGCCATGCGGTTCACTTCCATTTGCCAGAGGCGTTCCTGCGCATGAACAAAGCCAAGAGCGGTCAGAACGTCTTCAACCGAGTTACCGCTAATATGCGGGACCGCATTCTTGTCGCGCGTGACAGTGACCGGCGCGGATAAACCCGCAAGCACCATCTCGCCGGTGGCGGGCGCTACCGAGCGCGCGAGCCAGACATAACCGAGGACCGTGCCGAGCAATGCGATGGGGATGAGAGAGAAAACAATCCATAATAGGCCTTTGATGATCCGCCGCATTGTCCTAACGTCCCCCGATGCTCATCACACGGCCTATCTGACAGAGGAAACTAGGGAATGGCAACAGTCGCTTTTATTGGTCTTGGCGTCATGGGATATCCGATGGCGGGTCATTTGAAATCGCGCGGCGGCCATGACGTTACAGTCTTCAATCGCAGCAGCGAGAAGGCAAAGAAATGGGCCCAGCAATTTGGTGGCGCCTACGGGCCAACGCCGGAGGAAGCGGCAAAGGACAAAGATTTCGTCTTCTCATGTGTTGGCAATGATGATGATCTGCGCGCGGTGACGATCGGTGAAAACGGCGCATTCCAGTCGATGAAGAAAGGCGCCATTTTCATCGACAACACTACAGCCTCCGCTGAAGTTGCCCGGGAACTCGACACGAAAGCCCGCGAGCATGGCTTCCACTTTCTCGATGCTCCCGTATCCGGTGGTCAGGCGGGCGCCGAAAATGGTGCGCTTACCGTTATGGTCGGTGGCGAACAAGACGCATTCGACAAGGCAAAACCGGTCATCGAGTCCTTCGCCAAGATGGTTGGTCTGATGGGACCGGCCGGTGCCGGACAATTGACCAAAATGATCAATCAGATCTGTATTGCAGGGTTGGTCCAGGGTCTTGCGGAAGGCATTCACTTCGGTAAACAAGCCGGTCTCGATATCGAAAAAGTCATCGAGGTGATTTCCAAAGGCGCCGCCGGTTCGTGGCAGATGGAAAACCGCCACAAGACAATGAATGCCGGAAAGTATGATTTCGGCTTTGCGGTCGACTGGATGCGCAAGGACCTCGGCATCTGCCTCGCCGAAGCCAACCGCAACAATGCCAAATTGCCGGTAACTGCGTTGGTCGATCAGTTCTACAAGGATGTTCAGGTTATGGGCGGCAAACGCTGGGATACGTCATCTCTGCTGGCGCGACTGGAGAAAAAGTAATCCAGTCGCGCGAGCTATAGCCTCAGTTCGACTCCTTCTCGATGCTCATGTAATCGAGCGGCAATTCGGTGGTGTATTTGATCTGCTCCATGGCGAACGCAGACGAGACATCCCGAATGTCTATCTTGCTGATCAGGCGCTTGTAGACCGCATCATAGGCAGCGATATCCGGCACGACGACGCGCAGGAGATAGTCGACGTCGCCGCTCATGCGATAGAATTCAACCACTTCCGGGAACTCCTGAACAACTTCGGAGAAGCGCTTCAGCCATTCATTGCTGTGAGATCCAGTACGGATCGAGACGAAGACTGTGACTCGCGTATTGACGCGGACAGGATCCAGAATGGCGACACGTCGCTGAATCACACCATCTTCTTCCAGCTTCTGGATGCGGCGCCAGCAAGGCGTTGTCGAAAGTCCGACTTTCTTGGCAACGTCCGCTACGGCAAGCGTTGCATCCTCTTGCAAAAGACGAAGTATTTTTCGATCGAGTCTGTCCATGTTTGCTTACAGTCCCATTGGAATGAGATACTTTATGGTCTGATAATCCGCCACCGTACAAGAAAATTATTCTAAACTTTTCAAACCCAGCAAAAATTTCGTCCTAAAGCCTATGAAGTTAGAATTCTGACCTTTTCCTGAAGCAAGGGGAGAACGTCTCGCGCGAACCAGGGGTTCTTTTTCAGCCAGGAGCTGTTGCGCCAGGAGGGATGCGGAAGCGGGAGAATTGACCGCCCCGATTCTGGCTCGAAGTAATCACGCCAGTTCAACACCGTTGCGGTCATACTGGCGCGGCGACGGCTTCCGAGATGATAGGCCTGCGCATATTGGCCGATCGTCAGAACAAGTTCGATCTGCGGCATGGAATGAAACACACGATCATGCCATGTTTCGCGGCATTCGCGCCGAGGGGGAAGATCGCTGCCATGCGCGTCATAGCCCGGAAAGCAAAATCCCATCGGGACAATGGCGAACTTGTCCGGATCGTAGAATGTTTCGCGATCGACACCAAGCCAGTCACGCAATCGGACCCCTGAAGGATCGTTGAACGGCAAACCAGTGTTGTGCACGCGAATGCCCGGCGCTTGCCCGCAAATGACAATGCGCGCTGTCGCAGAGAGCACACACACCGGATTGGGTTCATCCGGCAGTGGCGCGCCATACCGTGGAGCGTCCCGGCATATCCGGCACGCCTTGATTTCCGACGACAAGATATCGAGCATTGGCGGCAAATCGCTCTAAAATCTCACGCTTTGGCGCTGGGACGGCTCGACACGGCAGCGTGCCACCGCCGGAGGTTGCCCAGTTCCTCAGGCATTTGTATCCTGGCAAGTTTTAGAAAGTCGATCGACACAAGCAGCGTGATATCCGCAATCGAAAAGTCATCACCTGCTATGAATTCACTCGCGGCGAGTTGATCATCCATAATCTTCATCGTCGCCAACGCTCTCGGCCGGTTGGCTTCGCCCCAAGCCGGGATCTGCGGGACCTCCCATTCGACCATAGCAGGGTGCGTATGGCGAAATGCTGCCATCACGACAACGAGGAGATGGAGATCAGCGCGGCGATTCCACATTTCCACCTGCGCCTTGCCAACGGCGCCCGTGCCAAACAAAGGCGGGTCGGGATACAACTCCTCAAAATAACGCGAGATAGCCACTGATTCGCTGATAACCATGCCGTCGTCGAGCTCAAGCGCCGGTAGCCGCTGAAATGGATTGAGCGCTGTAAACTCAGGCGTCTTGTGTTCCATGGCGGTCATGTCAATAGGCACCAAGGGCACCTCGATGCCCTTTTCCGCCATAAAAATACGAATGCGGCGTGGATTGGGCGCGCGCCCTCCATCGTAAAGCTTCATCAGAGTCCTCCAACTAAACCACGGATCCATCCTACGAATTGGTCAATCAGATCCGGCGCACGATTGGGTTGAGGTTGCGGCGCTTCCGGCACCTGCTCATGCTCCCTGCGCCAATCTTGCGGTATCTCAAATTTCCCGGACCACAGACCTTTTTTGTCTCTTCGAGCCTTGAGCTCTACATCACGATAATCGCCATAAGCGATCGCCTGTCCAGCCTCAACCATGGCACGATTGAGATTTATCGTGCCAATAAAGCAGATGGCCAGGCTGCGATTATATTTATCGTGGCCATATCCGTCGCAGCGAACCGGTCTGCCCTGGATCAGCTGAACTAACGTCTGCCTGGCAGCTTTTCCGCAAGCATTGGCGCCACAACTCTGCTCAATCTCGGGAGCATCGATACCCCGGAGACGAATATGGTTGCCTGAAATGGAAAGCGTGTCGCCGTCAATGACATAGGCCTTGCCCGCGAGCGATTGTGTCGGAGCTTTCGGTTGACTGAGTTTCGCCGCCAGCAGGGCGACCAGCACAAAGAAGATCACCATCAAGCTGTAGTCCACCAGTTTGCGCCCAAATGAACGCGGCGCCGGCGGGCGCCGCCATCTGCGGCGATAGCTGCGGTACCCTCGGTTCATCGTCGTTTCATCGCAACAAGAAGGTTCATATAGGCCCTTGGAGCTAATCCGATCGATACCATTTGCTGTATTGGTTTGATGGAGTGTTAATCATTTCTGAATAGCCTTGCGGTGCAATGCTGCCACAAGTGCAGAGCTATGGATATATCTGGAACGAGGCGCATGGCATCACTCGACGCGACCAGTGCAGACAAAAACATTGTTGATCGCCGCAAATTGCCGCGTAACAAGGATCTGAGTGTCGTCATCCGTGGAGCACGTGAACGCCTGATGGAGCGCGCAGGCATCTATCATTTTGATCGCGAACTGCTCTTCATGCATACGCGTGCCTTGATCATCAACTCAGCGACTATCCCGCTTCTGATAGCCATGATTGTCGTCATAGGTGTGTTCACCGGTTTCGACAGAACGATCGTCCTATGGGCCGGCTTCGCCATTGGACTCTATGCGATACTGGGGCTTCTCGCACGCCACCTGGAGAAAACAGGGTTGGCCAACGAGGAAATCCGGAAATGGCAAGCGATCTATCTGGGTGGCCATTTCATGACTAGTCTGGGATGGGCCTATTTCACCTTTCTCGAATGTACAGCCTGCGGCTCCAATCTGTTTCCGGTGATCAAGGCCGTGGTCATTATTCTGGTGATGGCGATTACCGCGATTATTTCATCGGCGCTTCGTGCGGCCATTTTAGCCGCATTCGCTTTACCAGTCCTGACCTATACCCTCCTGGCTTGGACGCATTTTGATAATCCAGTGCAGGCAACGATGGTGATCATGCTGGTTGCCGGACTCGCCTTTTTTTATCTGGTTGCAACCCGGCTCAACCAATCGGTTGCAATCACTCTGGCATTGCAAGCTGAGAAAGACGCTTTGATCGCCGAACTCGAAACGGCGAACGCCATGTCCGATGAAGGCAGACGGCGTGCAGAGGAAGCCAATCTCGCCAAGTCGCGTTTTCTGGCTTCGATGAGCCACGAACTGCGCACGCCCCTCAACGCTATCCTCGGCTTCTCGGAGGTCATGGCAAAGGAAGTACTTGGGCCGATCCAGAACGGGACATACCGGGAGTATGCCAGTGATATTCATGCATCAGGCGAACATCTGCTCAATCTAATCAATGAAATACTCGATCTGAGCCGGATCGAGGCAGGACGATATTCGATCAATGACGAGCCGCTGCTGTTGACCGATATTGCCAGCGAATGCATTCACATGATGAATTTGAAGGCCCGCAACAAGGATATCGCCCTGATACCACAGTTCGAAACCGGGATGCTGCGCCTGGTGGCCGATGAGCGCTCTATTCGCCAGATATTGCTCAACCTTATGGCCAATGCTGTCAAGTTCACGCCTCCGAACGGCAAGATCTATATCAAAGTGGGCTGGACCGCAGGAGGTGGACAATACATTTCGGTCCGCGACACTGGACCAGGAATTCCGCCGGAAGAGATCCCCATCGTTCTTTCAGCTTTCGGCCAAGGGTCGATCGCAATCAAGAACGCCGAACAGGGAACTGGTCTCGGTCTTCCTATCGTTCAGGCGCTGGTTCACGTCCACGATGGCGAGTTTCATCTGTTCTCCAAATTGCGCGAAGGGACGGAAGCGCTCGCTACCTTCCCGCGCAGCCGTGTCCTTCAGGGCACCCAGGCCAAGCACAACAAGCCTTTCCAGAAAAAAGCTGCCTAGAATACTCAACTTCAATTTATTGTTATTTGCGCGTTGGTGAACGGCCCTGCATTGCTCATGGCAGCGCAACAATGAACGGAACATTTCTCAATGAATTCAAACGGCAATAACCGTCCTTTGATAATCCCTGCCCTTGGTGGCATCTATGCCGCTCTCGGTGATATCTCGGAAACGATCCTGCGAGTGGTGGCCGGTGCCGCACTCGTTGTGCACGGGTCGGGCAAGATCGTCAATCCGATGGGTTCGGTGGGAATGGTCGAAGGTCTCGGCTTCTATCCGGGCGTGTTCTGGTCGCCGCTTCTTGCCGCCACCGAGTTCCTTGGTGGCATTCTACTTACAATCGGCTTGCTCACGCGCCCCGCGGCGTTCGCCACGGCGATCGTGCTTGCAGTCACCATATATTTCCACGGCTTCGTGCAGGGGCAGGGCTGGAGCGGTTCGGAAAAATCTATCCTGTGGACGGCAATCCTGTTTTTCTTCGTCATTCGTGGCGCAAACAACCACTCCCTCGATGCAAGGATCGGCAAGGAGTTTTGAAGTCCCTCCCATCTAAAAAAGGCCCGCTTTTGCGGGCCTATTTTACTCAGTCGCGATTGCTGACACCAGCCTGATCGAATGTTGCCATGCCGCTATGGCAGAGCACTGCTGCCTTGACGATGCCCGCTGCAAGTGCGGCGCCGGTACCCTCGCCGAGCCGCATTCCAAGGTCAAGCAATGGCTTTTTCCCAAGCTTCTCCAAAACCTTGCGATGGCCTGGTTCAGCTGAGACATGGCCGAAGAGGCAGTGGTCGATCGCTTCCGGATTCGCGGCGTGTAAAATGGCCGCTGCGGCGGTGGCCACATAGCCATCGATGATAACCGGGATTCTTTCAACACGTGTAGCAAGAATGGCACCTGCCATCGCAGCGATTTCACGCCCGCCGAGGCGTCGCAGCAGTTCAAGCGGATCTTTCAGATGCGAAGCGTGGAGTGCGACTGCTGTACGTACAGCATCGGCCTTGCGCCTCATTCCTTCGCTGTTGGCACCGGTGCCTGGACCGACCCATTCCTCTGCAGTACCGCCATAGAGGCCGTGGAATATCGCCGCGGCAATCGTCGTATTGCCAATCCCCATCTCGCCGATGCAAAGAAGGTCGGTACCACCAGCGATCGATTCCATACCGAACGCCATGGTCGCTGCGCAGGTCTTTTCGTCCATGGCCGCTTCTTCGGTGATATCCGCGGTAGGATATTCAAGCGCAAGATCGAAGATTTTCAGACCCAGGTCATTGGCGATGCAGATCTGGTTGATCGCAGCGCCGCCGGCAGCAAAATTTTCGACCATCTGCGCCGTGACAGAGGAGGGATAGGGCGAAACACCCTTGGCGGTAACGCCGTGATTGCCCGCAAAGACTGCGACAAGAGGCCGGGTGATCTGCGGACGCGAACGCCCGGTCCACGCGGCAAGCCATTCGACAATCTCTTCCAAACGCCCAAGTGCACCCGGTGGCTTCGTCAACGTCGCATCGCGCTTGCGCACGGCAGCAACTGCAGCCTCGTCGGGTCCCGGCAATGTCTCGATGAGAGTACGAAAATCGTCAAACGGCAGGCCAGTGGTCATGATATCCCTTGCAATCAACTCTTCATGGCAAATTAGCAAACACCGTCCTATAAGCGCTGGGAGAGAAAACGCAAAGGTCAACCGGCGGCGCAGAGTGTCGCGACGTCAGTGATTCAAAGGCTGCAGCATGGATTTGGTCAACGATACGATGCGGGCGCTGGCCTTTCTCTCACGGCTGCCCGTCCCGCAACGCTGGTTCGAAGGCTATGACGGCTCGCTCAGTAGTACTGTGCGTGGCTTTCCCGTGGCAGGTATACTTGTCGCCCTGCCCGCTTCGCTCGTCCTGCTGATCGCTCATGCACTTGATCTTCCCGAGATCATCACGGCGTTGTTGATTGTCGTCGCATTGATCATCACCACCGGTGCATTGCATGAGGACGGGCTTGCTGATGTAGCTGACGGCTTCTACGGCGGGACGTCGATTGACCGGCGGCTGGAGATCATGAAGGATTCGGCGACGGGTTCTTACGGTGTACTTGCGCTGATTGTCTCTGTGTTCTTGCGGACAGCGTTGCTTACCACGATACTCGACGAGGTCGGTGTAATCCATGCGGTAGCTGTCATCATAGGGACAGAAGCCGCCAGCCGCTCCGTCATGGCAAAACTCTGGCAGAGCCTGCCATCCGCACGCGTGGGTGGCGTCGCCGACCAAGCGGGAGCGCCGACTGCCGAAGCAGCCAATTTTGCCCTGATTTTCGGCGCTGTCGTTCTTGCAATCAGCTATGGCGCTGCCGGTGGGCCACTAGCAATCGTCATCGCGGCATGTTTGACGGCGCTCGTTTTTGTCGGTTTTTCCGCACGTTGCCGCGAAAAGATCGGCGGACAGACGGGTGATACATTGGGGGCCATGCAGCAACTCGCGACAATTTCACTGCTGCTCGGTCTTGTCATTGCACTTTAGCCGTACCAAATCCTTAGAATGAGCATCATCGAGTCACCCTGCATCCTCGTCTGCGCAATCGATATGAAGACCGGATTTTGCTTCGGTTGCGGGCGCACGCGCGAGGAAATAGGTGCATGGTCAATTATGTCGCCTGAGACTCGCCGCCGCGTCATGGCGGGCCTGCCGGAGCGGTTAGAGACAGTTGAGCGGCGCCCCCGTCGCGAAACGCGGCGCAGCCGTATGGCGCGCGAAAAGCAAGAAGGTTAGTCGAAGATGGGCCGCTTGTTCTGGATCATCATTGCCTTGATTGGCGCAACTTTGCTGTTATTGATGGCGAACAATGACGGCGGTTCGACTCTGGGCATCGCCAACGACGATTTCGCCCGTTTCGCCTACATGGGAATCTGGGGTGTCGTGCTTGGTTCGGCCCTGCTTGGCTCCGGAATTCCACTCAGTCACTTTTTACGCAGCATGGCAATCTGGGTCGTCATTTTTCTCGCAATCGTTGCCGGCTATCAATACCGCTACGAGTTACAGGACGTTGGCCACCGGATAACGGCGGGACTGGTCCCTGGAAGTCCTATTTCCAATCGCGATGGCGATGGAACAATCACTGTGACGCTGGCCAAGGCGGATACAGGTCATTTCGAGGTTCACGGCGACGTAAATGGTGCGACGGTACCATTCATCATCGATACGGGCGCCTCATCGATCGTGCTCTCGGCTGGAGATGCGCGCCGCGCCGGGCTCAATCCGGATAAGCTCTCTTACAAAACGCCGATCATGACCGCCAATGGCATGGCGACCGCAGCTAGCGTCACATTGGACAGCATCAGGATAGGTGCCATCGAACGGCGTAACATTCGTGCGATGGTGACCGCAGATGGGCAAATGGCAGGCAGCCTGCTGGGCATGAATTTCCTCAATACACTCAGTGGTTTTTCCGTACGCGGCGACCGGCTGGTTCTGTCAGACTAGAGCTCAGGCTGCTTCCTCTGTCGACACGGTCTCGATCGCGGCATACGCCAGCCGGATCACAGCACTGGTTGCATCTGTTTGATTGGCTTCAGTCGACAGTATTTGGCGCCAGCGCCGTGCCCCGGCCGCGCCATGGAACAGACCCACCAGGTGGCGGGCAATGTGCGACAATCGACCGCCTCGAGCTATATGAGCATCTGCATAGTCGCACATGTGCTCTATGATCGCATCGATTGAAGGCGCCGCGCTTTCGCTGCCGTATATGCTTCTATCGACGTCGAGCAACAGCATCGGGTTGTTGTAAATCGCGCGGCCAAGCATGACACCGTCAACATGATTCAAATGGTCAAGCGCTTCATCGAGCGTCTGAATGCCGCCATTGATCCCTATGAATTGACTCGGATTTTGCTGTTTCAGACGATAGACGCGAGCATAGTCCAATGGCGGAATATCGCGGTTCTCCTTGGGCGAAAGTCCCTTCAGCCAAGCCTTGCGGGCATGTACCCACAACGCATCTGCACCGGCATCAAAAACACCGCTCGCAAGTTGATCAAGGGCCGTTTCCGGATCCTGATCGTCGACACCGATGCGGCACTTGACCGTCACGGGAATTGCGACCGCCTGCTTCATCGCCTCGACGCTTGACGCAACGATGTACGGTGTTTTCATCAAACAAGCGCCGAATGTGCCGGATTGAACGCGGTCAGATGGGCAGCCGACATTGAGATTGATTTCCTGGTAACCCATGGCTTCGCCGATGCGTGCTGCTTCAGCCAGCTTAATAGGATCGGAGCCACCGAGTTGCAGCGCAACAGGATGTTCCGCTTCGGCAAACCCAAGAATGCGCTCGCGATTGCCGTGGATCGCAGCATCGGCAACGACCATCTCCGTATAGAGCAAGGCATGGCGTGTGAATTGCCGGTGAAAGGTCCGGCAATGTCGGTCCGTCCAATCGATCATCGGCGCTACCGCGAAACGGTTGCGCTTGTAGTTTTCACGTGTATCGACCTGATCAATCACTCTGGAAACGTCCGTTTGTCTGCGGGGCGTATGTAGTGTAGCACCCCGCCGCTTACCAACATCTGGTCGCCCTCATAAAACGCAAAGCAACGATTGTCCAATCCGCCAGCTATGTTGATCACTCGGTGAATACCATGCTGTTTCCGGATCTCGTTGTAAAATCGCAACAACGATTTCCGAACCCGTAGTTCGATCAGGCTTAGGTTTTGCGCGCGTCAACGAACAGGAATATGCATCCATTGGGGACATGAGCTTGTGACTATCTTTTTAACCGGAGATTGGAAATGAACATCAAAAGCTTCCTCCTCGGCTCGGCTGCTGCCCTCATAGCGGCATCGAGCGCCCGCGCTGCAGATGCGGTGGTCGTGGCCGAACCCGAGCCTGTTGAATACGTGAGGGTATGTGACGCCTATGGCGCTGGCTTCTTCTACATCCCAGGAACTGAAACCTGCCTCAAGATCGGCGGTTATTTGCGTTACGATGCAGCCGCTGGTGACGATGTCTATACCGGTGGGAGTGTGGGCGGCGAGCACGACACCTGGAGCAAGAGCACTCGTGCTGAGCTTCGATTTGACGCGCGCTCCGAAACGGAACTCGGCACATTGCGCTCCTACATTGACGGCCGCTTCCAGTATACCGATGGCGAGGACGATGGCGCTACCCTTCATCAGGCCTACATTGAGCTCGGCGGTTTCCAGATCGGTGTCAACGACGCAATCTTCGGTTCATGGGTCGGCTATGCCGGTGATATCGTCAATGACGACGTGATCCAGTATGGCAGCGATAGTTTCTCCAGTAACGAGATCAGCTATACCTACAAGGCAGGCAATGGTTTCTCCGCTATCATCGCCGCCGAACAGGGCTCGGTAGAAGGGGACTACGACTACACTATCGACGACTACATGCCCCACGTTCTAGCAGGCGCGAAATTCGAACAGGGCTGGGGAACGATCTCCGGTATTGTTGGCTACGACTCGGTGCAAGAGGCCATTGGCGTCAAGGCGCGTTTGGATGTTAAATTCACCGATACGATCTCAGCCTGGGTAATGGGCGCTTATCAATCCGATTATGACCCGGATTCATTCGTGACCAATACCAACAAGAACTGGTACGGCCTGTGGGAAGGCGACTGGGCAGCTTGGGGCGGTTTCGCCGCCAAGGTTTCCGACAAGGCAACAATCAACGGTCAGGCAGCCTATGAGTCTGAAGGCACATATGCTCTCGCCCTCAACGTGGCTTACGAACTTGTTCCAGGTTTCACGATCACGCCTGAGCTCAACTATACCAAGTTTGACGGTGCCCGTAAGGATGAAGCGCTCGCTGAAGGCGGCAGCGACGATGCGTTCGGCGGCATCGTCCGCTTCCAGCGCGATTTCTAAAAATTGTTTAGCTGGAAATCCGGAGGCGACGCCTCCGGATTTGTCCCAAAACTAGGTTAAATCTGTTCCGAGACAGCAGCAAACGCTGCGGTTTTTTTTAGAACTGCAACGAACGCGTTGCCAGCGACCGAAACCGCTCCGGAATTGTCTATTATAGTTGCATCCGCGGGATCGCATGGATTGGGAGCAGCCCGCATCAGACGGCGCTGGATTTCCGCAGCGTCTTCGCGTCCGCGTGAAGCCAACCGCTTCGCCAGAACCTCATGCGATGCGGTGATGTGGACCACGATAAAGTTGGCGTAAGCTGCACGTAGAGCGGGCAACACACCGCGAGAGACATTGGCGATCGCTACTGCCCCGCGCTCGATCTCGTCGTCAATAGATTTCGGCAAGCCGTAGTGCAGGCCATGGGCTTCCCAGAAATGAGAGAATTCTCCTGCCCGCTTCGCTGTCAGGAATTGTTTTTCGCTCAGAGTGTCATGATCTTCCGTATCTACCGATGACGGACGGGTCACCACGCGGCGAACAAAATGATAGCCTGGTTGTTCGCCAAGCTCAGCGCGAGCGAAATCGATGATTGTGTCTTTCCCTGCCCCGCTCGGCCCGACAACGGCAACGAAGGCACCATTGCGCAGCGGTGCAGATGCCGGGTTGAGCGCGCGCTCTATCATTGCCGCCATCATACGACCCGGCGGCCTTCCCGCCAAACTGTGCGCACTACTGGGATATGCTCATCGACACGAACCCGCACGAGATCGGCGCGCTTACCCAGTTCGATAACACCGCGATCTTCGAACCCCACAGCCTTTGCCGGGTTTTTCGTTACCAGACGCACCGCATCCGGAAGCGTGATTCCGTCAACAGTTTCTCCTAGGAAAAAGGTCGATTGGATCAGACTGAACGGAATGTAGTCGGACGATAGAATATCAAGATGACCATGTTCGGCGAGTTCGCGTGCAGACACATTTCCCGAATGCGAACCGCCGCGTACAACATTCGGCGCTCCCATCAGCACGGAAAGGCCAGCCTGTTTTGATGCAGCGGCAGCTTCGAGCGTCGTTGGAAACTCCGCCACATGAATGCCTTGCTCGACCGCTTCATCCACATGCGCGCGTGTCGCATCATCATGGCTGGCAAGGACAATCCCACGCTCGCGGCATAGCTCGGCAATAGCCTTGCGCTGCGGCCCGGAATTCTTTGCAGATTCTGCCATACGTTTCTCGCAAAATGCATTGAATTCCTTGTCCGAGAGCTTCAGCTTACGCTGGTAATAATAGGCGTAGGTTTCCAGACTGACGAACTGCCGCTGACCAGGTGCATGATCCATCAAAGAGGCCAGCCGGACGCGGCTGTCGTTGTCAAAATGGGCGAAACCGTCAAGGCAATCAGCTGCCGATACCTCACAGCGCAAATGGATATAATGGTCGGCTCGCAACCGGCCCTGCTCCACACTATTTTCAATCGCGTCGGCAAGCTTGCGGCTTTCATCCGCGGACATGTCCGCATCCTCGTCCAGCCCAACGCGCAGGGCGTCGAAGACGGTGGTAATACCCGACGTAGCGATCTGCGCGTCATGGGCAAGGACTGCAGCAATCGGATTCCAGCGCACCCGCGGACGCGGCATATAGTGCCCTTCGAGATGATCCGTGTGTAGTTCGATCAGTCCGGGAATGAGATAATCGCCTTCGAAATCCTCACCGCCAGAAACCGAACCTTCCGAAATATCGGTAATCTTGCCATCTCTGATCACAACCGTTCCGGAGATGACGTCATCCTCAAGGACGATTTTCGCGTTGCTCAAGATCAATTCGGCAGACATTAGAGCTCTTTCTGGCCATATTGGCCGTATTCTGTTTCGCGGCTGACGATGCAATCCGCGCGGAAGGTGGCGAGGCCGATGTGGTCCATCGGACGAAGCCGGCTGACAAAGCGGGTGTCCGTCAGCCGGAAACCCGAAGGGACGGGGCCTGTTGCACCAATATCGGCGCTGAGCCACTCGCCCGCACGCAAAGTGCGGGTCTTCGTGTCTTCGCTTGATCTTGTCACAACATGCCTCCGTCAGAATAGGTCAATATGGTCAGAAAAGGCTCTAGGCAGACTTTCTTCTGTTGGTTCCTGCAAGCGGATGCAGTGAGTGTATTTCAAAAGGGAAACCGGGTTCGGCTTCGGTAAAAAGCGCCAGATTATTTATCTCAACAGGCTCTTCCAGAACCGGTTCAAGGAATCGGCTCAAAATCCGTTCGATTCTAGGGCGGTCGCGCTCCGGCACCGTATCGGTAAGTGTCATGTGGAAGCGAAAATCCTCAAAAACATAGGGATAACCCCATTGTTCGAGATTTCGCCGCTGCGACACTGTCATTCTGTCTGGATTGCGTCGTTTGATTTCCTCGTCAGTTGGGGGAGCGCGGAAGCGGTCAAGCCCGACAACAACGTCATTAGCCAGCTGGTTGAGACGCGCCACCGGCTCTTCCGGAACCAGTGCAAAAAATCCGTCAAGGCTGGCGATCTGTAATTTCGGAATCTCAACTGGATCCATGGATGAGGCAAAATGCATAAGAGCCGACAAAAGCTCTTTTTCCTCAAAGCCGTCGGCAAGATGGAACGGAGCTTTTAAAGTACCATGGAAGCCATAGCGACGTGCAGATGACGTCAAGAGCGTGAAATCCTCGTGCGCCATATCGCGGATCTGCGGCGGCCGTACAGGTTGACCAGTAAAGGCATTTCGGCCAAGCCAGTTCGCCGCGACTTTCAGAAGCGGGTCACTCGATGGCGGCGTGAAATAGATCGCATAGCGCATATTGATTCCTCCGGAACACTTTCGCGTTACACTCCGATTATGACAAGCCTTTGAACCCTATCGTATCTCAATGCTGTTGCTTTCCCATCAAGCGTGAGCGAAGTGCATTGGATATGCTGTCGAAAATGAAGATCACGGCCAGTATGAGCACCACCATATAGGCCACATTGTGCCAATTGGTGTTCGTCCGCATCGCTTCCCAGAGCTTGAGACCGATGCCGCCAGCCCCCACCGCGCCGATGATAGTCGCCGATCGTGTGTTAGACTCCCAGAAGTATAGTGCCTGGCTGGCAAAAACCGGCAGTACCTGAGGCACGACACCATAGCGTTGGACATTCATCGGCGAAGCCCCGACGGATTTGACGCCCTCGCGCTGCTTGTCATCGATGTTTTCCAAGGTTTCCGAATAGACCTTCCCAAGCGTACCCGTGTCGGTGAAGAAAATCGCCGAAATACCGGCAAGCGGCCCAGGACCGAATGCTCTAGTGAAAAACAGCGCCCAGATCAGCATATCGACCGATCGCAGAAAATCGAAGAAGCGCTTGGTTACCTGATTGGCAAAGAAATTTGGCATGATGTTGCGGGCAGCGATGAAGGCCAATGGAAACGCAACCAGAGACGCCAGTAATGTGCCGATAAAAGCCATGACGATGGTCTGCATCAGCTTCGTCCAGACATCGCCGTGCTGCCAGGACGAATTGTACCAAATGTTGTTGAAGGCCAAAGCCGCGTTGGACATCTCCGGTTTGATACGCTCGCCACTAATGATCAGCGATGCGACCTCGCCGAAAGATCTGTTCCAGAAGGGTGAACTCGTATCGAAGACGAAATTCGCCCATCCGAGAAAGCGGCGGCTCACCACGACGCGCTCGGGAATGATATCCGCCTGACCCGCAAAACCGAAGTCGACCGTAACCTGGTCTTCCTTGAGCGTCGCCCATTTGGGCATCGTTCCCTGAGGCTTTGCGCCATCCGCTTCGATCAGGACTGTCAAACTCTCGTCGCCGCGCGTGGCAATGACCCGTTGATCATTGATATCGAGCGATTTCCCGCTGCCAAAGAGCACTGTCACATTGTTTCCGGCCTGAACCATCCAGTCCGGCTTCGGATTGTCTCCGAGTTCCGAGAACCGGGGATAGGACACGGTCATCGCTGTCGGCGACATGCGGATCGTCGTCCTGATCGCATAGGATACCCAATCGCGTGCATAGAGTTCGGCGCGTTGCCATTGGCCGCTCGCAAGCACAGTGCCAATGGAAAAGAACCACCAGCAATAGAGCATATAGAAGATTATGCCGCCGCCAATCATCAGTGGCATGAAACGCTTCCAGATGGGTGGATTGAAGACGGCTGGATACCGGGATTCGAAATCTGCAATCGCTGCGGAAGAAATGGCATTCATGATAGTTTCCCACCAAAGGCAAATGCCTGATTGCCGACGAGACGACGGCGGAGCCAGGCAGAGAACTGATCAACAGCAATGATCGTGGCTAACAACAGCAACACAATCGCCAGCGTCTTGGCTTGATGGCCGCGCCCGATCGACAGGCGCAATTCCTCGCCTATGCCGCCGCCGCCAACAGCACCGATGATGGTTGAGGCGCGCACATTGATTTCAAGGCGCAGCAACGCATAGGACATGAAATTCGGCATCACTTGCGGCACAATGCCAAAACCGACGCGCTCGAACCAGTTTGCCCCGACTGCGCGCAACCCCTCATCCGCTTTCATATCGGCATTCTCGACCACTTCGAAGAACAGCTTTCCAAGCGCACCGATCGTATGAATACCAACAGCAAACATTGCAGGAATCGGTCCGAGCGACAGGATCGCGGCGAAGAAGCCGGCAATAACGATTTCCGGGAACGCGCGCAGGATTTCCATATAGCGACGCACTACCCAGCGGATCAGCCTGTTCTTGACTAGGTTCCTGGCAGCGAGAAAGCAGAGAAGAAAGCCGAAGATAAAACCAACGAGCGTGGAAAGGATCGCAATATTCAGCGTTTCCAGCATCTTGTAAAAGTATTCCGGAACGTAGAACCCGCCGAAAAGATAAACCCGGCCTTCCGGATAATCGTATTTCAGGCTTCCGTCAAAATAAGGTGATGGCAGATCGAACAGGGCTCGCCAGACTTCCCACCCATCGCGCGGAATGAGATCACCGGCAAAATCAAAGAAATGCGGAAGGCGATCGAAAAATTTGCCGGCATTCGATTCATTGGCAAACCAGAGCGAGCCAGCCACTGTCGCCAGAAGGCAGATCGAAATCAGCCAGGAATACGCACGTCGGCGCCCGGCAAGTTCCTGCCAGTGCCGTTCGATCTGAATGCCATCGAGCGACAGTTCGGTGGAAATGGCTCGGCTCATCAAACTATCCTTCCGAAGCATAAAAAATCACGGCCAGATCCAAAGACCTGGCCGTGATGGAGAGTTACGAATTAACCGCCGATCTGCGCTTTGCGGGCGTCGATGATAGGCTGATAGAATTCGGTGTTTACTTCGGTGTAGCCCTTGAAATCACCACCCATCGTCGAGGCAAAGCAAGCCGGATCGGTTTTTGGCAAGTTCATCATGTAGTCCTTGAACTTGGCCTTCATGTCGTTGTCGAGCGATGTGCGGACCACGATCGGGCCGTTCGGAATGAGCGGCGACTTCCACAGTTCGACAAAGTCCTTCATGTCGATCAAGCCCTTGTCGACCATCTTGCGCAGGTTGCCGGACGTGTAACCCTCGTCGAATGTGCCAACACCTGAACCGAAAGTGGTCCCGGCATCGAATTTGCCGTCCTTAACAGCGAGGACGAGATTCTCGTGACCGCCGCCAAAACCAGTTTCACTGAAATAATCCTTGACCGAAGTCTTGATGTCCTTTGGTAGAGAGGTCACTGGAATGAGATAGCCCGACGTCGAGTCCGGATCTGCGAAGCCTAGCTTCTTGCCCTTCATATCCGCAAGCGTCTTGATGCCGCTGTCCTTGCGGGCAACCATGATCGAATAATAGCCGGTCGCGCCATCGGTCTGAATAGTGGTCAGAATCGGTTCTACTGCCTTTGGATTGGTGAGGTAGATTTTAGCAAAACCCGATGCACCAAGCTCGGCATAATCTAGCGTGCCACCAAGCAACCCCTGGATAACACCGTCATAATCCGTAGCCGGAAACAGCTTGACGTCCTTCACCCCGAGAACTTTCGGAAGCTGATCCACAACGCACTGATAGTTGCGTAGGCGATCAGCTTCGTTTTCGCCGCCGATAATACCGATACGGAACGTTTCGAGATTTTCCGCACGCGCCATCGAACCGGCAAGCATTGCGCCAATCGTGATTGCACCAAGTAAAGCTTTTTTGAGCAACATCGTTCTCTCCTGTCAAACTTCCGTTTGAGTTTGTGATCTGTTCATGGTTGCCCGTGACGTGGGCTAGACGATTCTTTCAGCGCGCGGCGAGAATGGCCTCAAGTTCGGGAATGGGCTTTGGCGTGCCACGCGAAATGCTTGTGGAAGTAATGGCTTCTGAAAATGCATCCTTCATGCCGTCAGCGCCATAAATCCGGCGCGCAGCAAGCTCTGTCAGGTCGTCCGGTGTGCCATCGAAGACGATCTTGCCGCCTTGCATGCCGATGATACGGCTGCAAAAATGCCGCGCGGTGTCAAGCGTATGCAGATTGGTGATAACGGTCAGGCCTTCCTTCTCATTGATGTCACGCAGCGACTCCATCACAACCTGAGCATTGCGCGGATCGAGCGAGGCAATTGGCTCGTCCGCAAGGATGACTTTGGGGTTTTGCATCAGAGCACGGGCAATGGCGACACGCTGTTGCTGACCACCGGAAAGCGTTCCAGCGCGTTGTAAAGCAGTCTTGGCGATATCGAGACGCTCAAGGGCAGCAATGGCCATGGCACGCTCTTCCCGCGAGAAAATGCCAAGAAGACTTTTAATGGTGGAACGATGATTGAGACGGCCAAGCAAGACATTGGTCAGAACATCGAGGCGCGGCACAAGATTGAACTGCTGGAAGATCATGGCGCAGTCGCGCTGCCAATTGCGCAGGTGTGCCCCGCGCAGCTTGGCGACATCGGTGCCCTCGAAGAGAATTGAGCCCTCGGAAGGATCGATAAGCCGGTTGATCATACGCAGCAAGGTCGACTTGCCTGCGCCCGATCGGCCGATAATGCCAACCATCTGGCCCTGCGGAATTTCAACATTGACGTTGTCGATGGCGATAGTGCTGCCAAAGCGCCGCCTCACGTTTTCAATCTTCAGCATTCGGTAATCCCTTTGGCCACTGCTCCGTCCTAGAGGGATTGTGTGAACCTGCGATGGCAGTTTCATTTCAGTTACGTGACAACTTCGGATCGCTTTCTCAGGCGTTATGTTATCCACAGAAAACACTGCAACGAGAAAGGGAGCCGCACATAAATTTGCGTAATCCGCCCCCCGAAAACCGGTGATTAAATTCGAGTATGGCCCAAAAGTGGACTTATGCCGCTACGCCATTCGGTACAGAAAACGCCGTGACATCGACGATCCTGTCGGCTACAGCTTCCCGCACATCCTGATCGTGGAAGATGCCAAGCATCGCCACACCCGTGTCCTTCTTCTGCTGGATCATCGAGACCACCACATCGCGGTTCTTGGCATCAAGCGACGCCGTTGGCTCGTCGAGAAGCAGGATCGGATGATCTGTGATAAAACCGCGAGCAATATTGACGCGCTGCTGTTCGCCCCCCGAAAATGTCGCTGGTGGCAGCGACCACAGCCGTTCAGGCAAATTGAGTCCGGCAAGCAATGATCCGGCTTTGTCGCGTGCATCTTTACGATCAACACCGCGTGCAATCAGCGGTTCCGCGACAACGTCCAACGCCGAAACGCGTGGTACCGTACGCAGGAATTGGCTGACATAACCGATCATGTCGCGTCTTATGCCGAGCATCGTGCGCGGATCGGCGGCAGCAACATCAACGAGCCGGTCGCGGTAGGGAACGATGATCTGGCCGCGATCCACGGCGTAGTTGCCGTAAACCATCTTCAGGATCGAGCTCTTGCCCGCCCCTGAGGGACCGCCAAGAACGGCGCATTCGCCCGCCTTGATGGAGAAGGAAACATTCGCCACCACGGGCAGACGGATACCATCGCGCAAATGCATGGTGAAGCTCTTGGCAACATCGGAAACAACGAGAGGTGTCGGCATTGATCTTCTCCTAAACTTGCAGGATGGACGAAACGAGGAGCTGGGTGTAAGGCGCCTGCGGATCATCGAGAACGCGATCCGTAAGGCCGGTCTCGACAATGTGACCATCCTTCATCACCATCATCCGGTGTGAGAGCAAACGCGCCACCGCAAGATCATGCGTCACGACAATGGCTGCCAGACCGAGATCGCTGACGAGACCACGGAGCAGATCGAGAAGTCTTGCCTGGACCGACACATCAAGACCGCCTGTCGGCTCATCCATGAAGATGAGCCGCGGATTGGTGACGAGATTTCGTGCGATCTGAAGGCGCTGGCGCATACCGCCGGAAAAAGCGCGCGGCTGATCATCGATACGGTCGGCGGCAATCTCGACACGACCGAGCCAATCGGTAGCGGTCGCGCGGATCTTGCCGTAGTGCCGGTCGCCAACAGCCATCAACCGTTCGCCGACATTGGCACCTGCGGACACGCTCATGCGCAATCCATCGGCGGGATTTTGATGAACGAAGCCCCAGTCCGTACGCATTAGAAAGCGCCGCTCTGCCTCACTCATGCGATAGAGGTCGCGGAACTGGCCATCACGCATCCGGTATTCGACCGAACCCGTGGAAGGTGCAAGGCGCGTTGCCAGACAGTCGAGCAGCGTCGTCTTGCCTGAACCGGATTCGCCAACGACGGCAAGAACCTCCCCTGGCCACAGCTCGAAGGCCACGTTTTGGCAGCCAATCCGGCTTCCGTAGAATTTCGAAAGCGCTTTGACTTTCAGGAGTGGGATATCGCTCATTCTGCTGCCTCCGCAGGATTGGCTGCTGCCTGTGCTGGATTGGCCGAGAGATGGTCGCCGTTGCCCTCCGCCTGCCGATCCTCACAAAAATCGGTATCCGAGCAGACAAACATGCTGCCGCCTTTGTCATCGAGAATGACTTCGTCGAGATAACTGCCTTTGGCGCCGCATAGCGCGCATGGCTCAGAGAACGTCTGAATCTCGAACGGATGATCTTCAAAATCGAGGCTGACCACTTCCGTATAGGGAGGGATGGCATAGATGCGCTTTTCACGCCCTGCGCCGAATAATTGCAATGCTGGCGATTGGTGCATCTTTGGATTGTCGAATTTTGGTGTGGGCGATGGGTCCATCACATAACGACCTTCGACCTTCACCGGATAGGCATAGGTCGTGGCGATACGGCCGTGACGCGCGATGTCCTCGTAGAGTTTCACATGCATCAGTCCATATTCTTCGAGCGCATGCATCTTCCGCGTCTCGGTCTCGCGCGGCTCAAGAAACCGCAGGGGTTCCGGGATCGGCACCTGATAGACGAGCGTTTGTCCGGCTTGCAGCGCAGTTTCGGGAATGCGATGGCGCGTCTGGATGATCGTCGCTTCCGTCGTTTTTGTAGTCACCCGAACATTGGAAACCTTTTGGAAGAAGGCACGGATCGATACGGCATTGGTCGTATCGTCGGCGCCCTGGTCGATCACCTTCAACATATCATTCGGGCCAATCACCGCAGCTGTCACCTGAACGCCGCCCGTGCCCCAACCATAGGGCATCGGCATTTCGCGCGACGCGAACGGCACCTGATAACCGGGAATGGCAATTGCCTTGAGGATGGCGCGGCGGATCATCCGTTTCGTCTGTTCGTCGAGATAGGCGAAATTATATGTCGCAAGCTCGGTCATTCTGCTGCCTCCCTGTTTTCGCTCTCGCGGCGTTCATGCTCGCCGCGCATGCGCCGTACGAGGTCAAGCTCTGCCTGGAAGTCCACATAGTGCGGCAGTTTCAGATGCTCGACGAAACCGGTGGATTGCACATTATCGCTGTGGGAGATGACGAATTCCTCGTCCTGCGCCGCAGCCGTGATATCCTCGCCGAGTTCCCTTGCCCGCAGTGCGCGGTCACACAGCGCCATCGACATGGACTTGCGCTCACTTTGGCCGAATACGAGGCCATAGCCGCGGGTGAACTGCGGAGGCTGCTTGGATGAGCCTTTGAATTGATTGATCATCTGACACTCGGTGACACGAATGCGGCCCAGCGTCAGAGGGAAATCAAGTTCGGCGACTTCCAGTTCGATTTCAACCTCGCCGATACGAATTTCACCAGCAAAAGGGTGGCTGCGGCCATAGCCTCGCTGTGTCGAATAGGCGAGACCGAGTAGGAACCCTTCGTCACCCCGAGCGAGTGCCTGCAAACGCAAATCGCGTTCCAGAGGAAACGACAACGGCTCACGTGTGAGATCCCCTGTCTCGACGCCCTCGGGCATATCGCCATCGGCTTCGATCATGCCGTCATGGCCGAGGATATCGGTGACGCGCGGCGTATGCTCGTGCGCTTCAACACGACGTTCGGGCGTTTCGACGATCCCATCTTCGGCGAGTTCGGGATCGAGCAGACGATGCGTATAGTCGAATGTCGGGCCGAGTAGTTGTCCGCCTGGCAAATCCTTGAAAGTTGCAGATATGCGTCGTTCGATCGCCATCCGCGAGGTCTCCAGCGGTTTGGTATAACCAAAGCGCGGCAATGTGGTGCGGTAGGCACGAACAAGAAAGATCGCTTCGATCATATCGCCCCGCGCCTGCTTCACTGCCAGCGCTGCGAGCTCGGTATCGTAGAGCGATCCTTCGGCCATGACACGGTCGACTGCCAATGCAAGCTGTTCGACAATCTGGTGAAGGCCGATCGCTGGCAGCGAGCGATCGCCTCGGCGGCGGTCGCCAAGCAGTCTATGTGCATTGCGGATGGCGGCTTCACCGCCCTTGACAGCAACATACATGGCTCACGCCTCCTTTTTCGAAATGCGCGTCGTACGCGGCAAGGCAGCGAGTGCGCCTTCACCGGCGAAGATGAGGTCGATGCCGCGCGGAAAGGCGCCGCGATTGGCGGCCCATTGATCAACGAACATTTTTGGCAACTGGCTTGGCGCAAAACCTTGCGTGTCCTTGATGCCTGGGCCACTCAGCGTCAGTTCTTCCGGCCCATTAAAACTATCGATCTGGAGAATAATCGTTGTCGAACGATCGGGATATTCCGGGGTTCCTTTGGCAAAGGATTCCAACGATGGCATCGTCTGTAGGTCGCCGATCAACGCAAATTGCGCGTCTGATGGATTTGACGTCAGTTCAAGTCCGGTATGAAACTTCAGCCAGCCAATTGCCGCCGCTGAGCTGGTAATCGACTTGTCGCACCAGACCGTCGCGTCATGATCAAACAAAGTAGCCGCAACTGACGCTGCTACCGAGGAAATCGGCGACGGAGCAGCCGCTAGCTTGCCGATCTCAATTACCCGGCCCGGGCTAGCCATAGCGTCCATCAGTGCCCGAAAGACCTCTTGCGAATTGAAAACAGCATCGCTGAAACCGCCTTCGTAAACCTGTGTGACTGCGCGCATCAATTATCACCTCGCACCATTGTGAAGAAGTCGACCTTGGTCGCAGCCGTTTCGGCACGTCGGTCTTCAAGATTGTCGTTGAGGCGTTGCGCAATGGGGGCGAGGATCGTGTCCTCAACCGTCTGGCGGTAGGCCGGCTCCTGCCACAGCGCGTCAAAGATCGCCGCGAGTCGGACTTTCTCGCTCGATCGTCCAAGGGCGTAAGCGTGACCCACAGCACCATTGCCGAGCCGCACTGTTGCACGCGTGACTGTTGCTTCGCCCAGATTAAAGGGAGCACCGCCACCACCGATGCGTCCCCGCATCATGACAAGGCCGGTTTCCGGCCCACGCAAGGTCTCGACCTGCGGCTTGTTCGCCCAATGCGCCCAGAAATCCTTCATCTCCTGCACAGTTGCCTGCGCCAGCAAGGCCATGGCAGCCTTGCGCCCGAAATCAGTTTCGCCAGAAGTCGGAGTGGCGCTTGAATTTTCGTTGCCCATTGACACCTCGCTAAAATTTGTCTAGTCATCTATACAATTAGACAATATCTATGTTTATAGATTGGGTCAATGACAGGAGCATGACAGAACGTGACATCGGCACGATTCATCACACGCAACAGTGGCGTGGCAATCTGGCGCCAGATCGCAGATCAGATCAGGGGTGATATCTCGGCGGGAAAACTGGCTAATGGCGCGCGCGTGCCGCCTGAGATTGAAATGGCGACGCGTTTTGCGGTCAACCGCCATACAATCCGCAGTGCTATAGCCGCGCTCACCAAGGAGGGCGTCCTGCGAACCGAACAGGGACGTGGTACTTTTGTCGCCAACAGCAAGAAGCTCACCTATCGCATCGGCGAGCGCACACGCTTTTCGCAGATCCTTTCCACACAGGTGCGCGAAACCAAGGGCATACTGCTTGCCCACCGCCGTGAAGAAGCACCCGTCGATGTTGCCGAGGCACTCCATGTAACATCTGGCCAGGTGGTGAGGATCGACACGATGCACACCGCAGATGGCAATCCGGTTTCGTGCGCCACGGCCTGGTTCGATGCGGCGCGCGTACCCAATGTGGCAGAAGACTATCGCTCATCCGGTTCAATAACGTTTGCTCTTAAAGCTGCGGGAATTGACGACTATCTGCGCAAATCGACACTCATCTCGGCGCGCCATGCCGAAGCAGAGGAGTTGCGCCATCTGAAACTCTCCCCCGGAGCTATTGTTCTCGTTTCAACGGCCATCAACGTCGATACCGAAGGCCATCCAATTCAATATTCGAAAACCCGCTTTGCCGCGGATCGCTTGGAAATCGCTATCGATAACGACAGCGCCAAATAACCTACCACATCGTTTTGGCAGCGCGCTCCGGCCATTCGCGGTCATAGATCTCGCCGCCAACGAGATCTTCGCTGAGCGCCGCCAGTATTTGCCCGGGGGTGGGGAATTCTTTTGCCGAGCGGCACTTGGCCGGGTTCCACAATTCGGAGCGAATTAGTGCACGAGCGCACTGAAAATAGGCCTCCTCCACTTCTACGACGGTGACGGAACGCGGAGCTTTGCCATCAACGATGAAACTATCGAGCAATGCCTGATCTGTTTCGACAAATGCACGCCCGTTGACACGAAACGTTGTCGTCAGTCCAGGAATGAGGAAGAGCAGAGCTACGCGCGGGTCTCGAACTATATTGCGGAGCGAGTCAACGCGGTTGTTGCCGCGGCGATCTGGTATCATCAAGGTCGATTCGTCATGAATCCTCACGAAACCCGCAAGATCTCCGCGCGGCGAGCAATCGAGGCCTTCGGGACCACTTGTCGCCAGCGCCACAAAGGGCGAGCCCTCGATCAACTTGCGGTATTCCGGCGTAATCCGATCGGCAACTTTGGCTGTGGATGCTTCAGTTATGCCACCGCCGTAGATGGCTTCGAGTTGGTCGATCGTCGTGATCCGCGACATTGAATTCTCCTTGAGGACGTATTCGCCGACTAACATGGCATGACGAACTGATTATGACAGTTCGCGTTTTTATGAAATGACAATGGCAATGCACTTGTATATCAGTCGCTGCGACCAGAGCAGCGGAGGATTTTATGAGCGGATTTGCAGCCATTGGCGAGTGCATGATCGAATTGTCCGGCGCCAACGGCGATCAGTGGCGCATGGGTTTTGCGGGAGACACCCTGAACACTACCTGGTATGTTCGAGCCCTCACCGATACAGATTTTGCTGTCGATTATGTCACAGCCTTTGGCGACGATCCTTTCTCGGTGAAACAGCGCAGATTCCTCCGCGATAATGCTATCAACACCGCCCATAGCCCGACCATCGTTGGCGCTCGCCCCGGAATCTATGCCATCACGCTAACCGGTAGCGAGCGCTCATTTACCTATTGGCGCAATGATGCCGCAGCACGCCATCTGGCCGATGATCCCGACGCGTTGGCGAAAAGCCTGGATGGCCGGCAAGTCATTTACTTCTCCGGGATCACGATGGGAATTTTGAGCCCCAAAAGTCGCCAGAATGTCCTCAATGCCGTTAGCAATGCCCGCCGTCAAGGTTCGCTTGTGGTCTTCGATGCCAATTACCGCCCTCGCCTATGGGAAAATGCTGATACCGCGCGGCAGGTTTTGAGCAACGCATTTCACGTCACCGATATCGCGTTACCAACCTTTCCGGATGAGAATGCCCTGTTCGGTGACGCAACGCCTGCCGATACCGCTACACGCATCGCTGGTTATGGTGTGCGCGAGATCGTCGTCAAAGATGGCACGGAGCCGGCGCTGGTCATCGCAGGCGGCACAAGCACTGAAGTGCCTGCAGTTCGCGCCAACGCTGTCGACACGACGGGCGCTGGCGACAGCTTCAACGGCGGATACATTACTTCGCGCCTCGCTGGTCTCGATCCACTGGTTGCTGCAGTCAACGCACACAAAGTGGCTGCCCGCGTGGTCGAGTTCCATGGCGCGCTCGCCCCAATGGATGAAGCGAAGAAGGCATTCAAAGCCTAGAGAAAATTTTGCTCTAGGTCTTCGTTTTTCTGAAACTGTACTTGGTCATCTGGCTGTAGACTTCGTCAGGCCGCAAAATTGCTTGGGGAAAATACGGAAAGTGAGTGGAATCGGGCCAGGTCTGCGCTTCGAAGCAAAGGCCTGCATAGTTATCGTAGGTCTTGCCGGTCAGCCCGATGGGTGGCTTCCCGCCTAGTGTATTCGCCGCGTAGAATTGCACGCCAGGCTCGGTTGTGGAAACATTCATCTCGACGCCGGAATCCGCACCTTTTACCGAAGCAACAAGACATAATGGGCGGCGCTGGCTGGCAAGACAGAAATTATTGTCATAGATGACCTGCTTGCCGTCCACTTCGCGCCGGACCGCCCGATACTCGCGGAAATCATGCTCGGTCCCGGCCACCGGCATAACGCGGCCGTCGGGAAGAAGATCATCATTCACAGGAAGATAGGCTTGTGCATCGATCCTGACCTGATGATCGAGCGCCTCGGTTGCGCCTCCGTCATCGAGATTGAAATAGCTGTGATGCGCAAAATTGCAGATGGTCGGCTTGTCCGTGACTGCATCCAGGCGGATCACAAGAGTTCCCCTGGACTCCAGCATATAAGTACACGTGACCGTCAGATTTCCAGGAAAACCCATCTCGCCGTCACCAAGCTGGACCGTCAATGTGACGTAATCCGGACCAATAGCGACAACATCCCATATACGTTTGCCAGCACCACGGCTCCCGCCATGGATATTATGCCTGCCATGAAAGTTTTTTTCGAGCTCGTAGGTCTTCCCGTCGATCGCAAGCTCACCGTCGCGAATACGGTTGATACAACGGCCGATCGTTGCACCGAGGTAGGGCGAGTATGCGGGATAATCGGCAAAGTCGCGATACCCAAGGACAAGCGGATGCTCATGCCCCTTGAGGCGCAAGTCTTGGATAACTGCGCCCCACGTCAATACATCGGCGGTTAATCCACCACCCGAAATTGAAATGCGGTGAACTGCCTCGCCGTCCGGCGTGTGGCCGAAAACTTCCGTATTCATTTATTCTACAACCCCAAGCCGCCAACGCAGACATATTTCGTGTCGAGATAATCTTCGATACCCTGGTGTCCGCCTTCCTTGCCGAGGCCGGATTCCTTCAAGCCGCCGAAAGGGGCTTCCACCGTGGTAATCATGCCCTCGTTGACGCCAATCAGACCGTATTTCAGCCCTTCCGAGACGCGGAACACCCGCCCAAGATCCTGTGTGTAGAAGTAACTGGCGAGACCGAATTGCGTATCGTTCGCGAGGTCGATTGCTTCCTGCTCGGTTTGAAACTTGTAGACCGGCGCTACCGGCCCAAAGATTTCCTCCTTGGTGAAGAGCATTTCCGGCGTGGCGTCCGCGATCACAGTGGGCTCAAAGAAACTGCCACCAAGCGCATGACGTTTTCCGCCCGTGATGACCTTACCGCCCTTGTGCGTGGCATCCGCAATGAATTCCTCGACCTTGGCGACAGCCTTGTCATCGATCAATGGCCCCTGCTGCGTCCCTTCTTCCAGACCATTTCCGATCTTGAGCTTCTGGGTAGCGGCGGCAAACTTCTCGACGAATGTGTCATAGATGGCGGCCTGTACCAGAAAACGGTTGGTGCAGACGCAAGTCTGACCCGAATTGCGGAACTTCGCGATGATCGCTCCGTCCACCGCCCGATCGACATCGGCATCATCGAAAACGATGAACGGCGCGTTGCCTCCAAGCTCCATGGAGACCTTCTTGACCGTGTCCGCAGCTTGCTTGATCAGTATCTTGCCGATTTCCGTCGATCCAGTGAAGGTGATCTTGCGAACAAGCTCATTGCTTGTAATCTCCCCGCCAATTTCGGTCGCAGACCCGGTCAAGATGTTCACGACGCCCTTCGGAATGCCGACCTCTTCGCAAAGCGAACCCCAGACCAGCCCTGAATAAGGCGTCTGTGTTGCGGGCTTGACCACCGCCGTGCAACCGGCCGCCAGCGCCGGGCCGATCTTGCGCGCAAGCATTGAAGAAGGGAAATTCCAGGGAGTTATTGCAGCGATGACCCCCACAGGCTCTTTCGTGACCAGAATTCTGCGATCGGCCCAAGGGGAAGGGACAACATCGCCATAGGTACGGCGAGCTTCCTCCGCATACCAAAGGATATAAGCGGCGGACATGCCGATCTCGCCTTTGGATTCCGCGAGGGATTTACCCTGTTCCAGTGTCAGCAATTCAGCGAGCGCATCTTGATTGTCCAAAATGGCATCGTGCAGCTTGCGCATCAGTTTCGAGCGTTCCAGCACGGATGTCTTGCGCCATGTCTTGAAGGCTTTTGCCGCGGCATCAATGGCACGTTGTGTCTCGGCCCTGCCCGAATTTGGAACGGTACCGATCTTCAGGCCGGTAGCAGGGTTGATGACGTCGATTGTCTTGCCCGAATCTGCCGCCACCCACTCACCGTCGATGAGGTTTGCTTGCTTCATGAACTGGCTGGATTTCTGCAACATCATGTTTCTCCCTGTGTTCGAAGGGTTATTGTTGTTCGTGAGTTCCGTGAAAAATAAACCCTGCACTGCGCATGGCAATGTCTGCCTTGGTCGAGGCGTGCGACTACCCTGCTCCTTTTTGGCAAAAGCTGCAACGGGGTTCCGTCAACCAAATATCTGCGTGGCGACGTAAACCCAGAACGTCAGTGTCAGCGCCGAAAGAGCAGTCGCCATCACCATGGAATTGGAGGCGAGTGCCTGACCCGTGCCAAAGCGTGTGGCAATCAAGTAGGAATTGACGCCAGCCGGCAGCGCGGCGGCAACCACCGCGATTTTCGCGGTAAATGGTGGTAAACCGATCAACCACGCGGCGCCAAGCACCACGGCAGGCATAAGGACAAGTTTGATACCAGACATGAGCACCGCTGCTACTATATTTCCAGAAACGCCGAACTTTTTCAGACCCATGCCCATGGCGAACAGCGCGACGGGCCCTGCCACTCCACCCAAGGTTTCGATCAACGCGTCGGCTGCGTCCGGCATTCGCAAGCCCAGCAGGCGCCACAGCCAGCCGGCGAGGATGCCCAGCACAAACGGGTTGCGCAGCAGGCTGTTGAAGAACGATCCGATCACCGCGACCCAATGACTCTCGCCCTTGAACACGCCGTCCCTTCTCATGGCCAATTCGTGCAGCGTAATCGAGGCGGCCATCATGACAGGCATATGGACGGCGACGATCAAAGACAGGATCGCAAAGCCATTCTGGCCGAAGACCCCAAGCATGAGCGGCATGCCAAGAAAAACGAGATTGGAAAATGCTCCAGAGACGCCGGCCACAACGCCGGCGCGATTGTCTCGCCCAAAGAACAGCTTGATAGCCAGATCCGATGCCGCCCAAGCGACGATCACACCAATAAAATAGGCGGTCCACAACGACCAAGGCGCTGTGCCATGGAAATCAGCAGTCACCATTGTCCTGAACAGTAGCAAAGGTGCGGCGATCACGAAGACAAAATCAGACAGTCCATCGCCCACTCGCTCATCCAGCAACTTGAAATGCGCCGCTGCATAGGCGATGGCAATCACACCAAAAACGACGATGATTGTTTGAATGAGACCCATCGCGTTCCGCAATAGGCCGGCAAATCCGGCGGTGCAAGACGTTCTGGTTGTCTGGCTTTATTTTTCCTCAGCAAATCCCCATCTCGACTGCTAAGGAGAATGATGTTGAAGCAATTCCGCCCCTGGGCCATTTCTATGTATGCGCTGTTCAGTTTGGTTTTCGTCGTATCGCACGCATATGCGACAGATGCTGCCTGGGCAAGAGTACAGCGCGGCGGATACACAATTCTCATTCAGGGCGCCGATGCTTCCGGAACCTTGAGCCCAACCGTCGACAGCTCGGCCGATTGTTCGGTCACGCAAACGCTTTCCGACCGAGGACGGCAGCTGGCGCAAAAACTTGGAGCCCGTTTTGCCGCACGCGGGGTGCGAATCGACAAAGTTCTCACAAGTTCTACCTGCAATGCACGGGAAACCGCACGGCTGTCGTTCGGATCAATCACCGCCGAAATCTTTAGGCCGCTCGATCCATTGCCTGGGAACGAAGCTGCCAAACAAGCACAGATCGAACAGATGCGTGCGACGATCGTTGCATTCAAGGGCTTGGGTAACCTGGTAATGATGACTGATCGCGCCAATATCATCGCTCTGACCGGCGTTACACCGCGTCCGACAGAGGCGGTCGTTGTTTCCAAAGCAGAGGACGGTGAAAACCTCCATATCGCAGGAAGAATCATATTCGACTAATCACAGCGCAGCTTTGGTCTTTCCCTGAGGCATGAAAAACGCTAGATACCGGCTTCATTCTACATCAGTGCCCTTGCCTGAGGCACGATAAGCAAAGGAAAATCAATTGTCCGATACATTCGACAAGGTCGCCGACATCATTGCCGAAACCAGCGAGATCGATCGCGACTCCATTACGCCGGAAAGTCACACAATTGACGATCTGGGCATCGATAGCCTTGATTTCCTCGATATCGTTTTTGCGATCGACAAGGCCTTCGGTATCAAGATCCCGCTTGAACAGTGGACGCAGGAAGTCAATGACGGCAAGGTTCCGACCGAAGAATATTTCGTGTTGAAAAACCTGTGCGCCAAGATCGACGAACTCGTCGCCGCCAAGAAGGCCTGATTTCCCAGCTAACCGGGTACACCGTACAAACGGTGTTGCGAGACAATGCAGAACAACACCGTCGTTATTACTGGTATCGGACTGATTTCATCACTTGGCGAAGGCGTCGACGCCCATTGGAAAGCGTTCAATGATGGGCTCGAACCTCGCATCGACAGCGAAACATTCAAGCCGTATGCCGTTCATCCGCTCGTCGAAGTCGACTGGAACAACCAGATACCGAAGCGCGGCGACCAGCGGCAGATGGAGACGTGGCAGCGTATAGGGACCTACACAGCTGGCCTCGCGCTGCAGGATGCAGGCATAAAAGACGACGAGTCGCTTTGTGCTAGTATGGATATGGTGGTGGCGGCAGGCGGTGGAGAACGCGACGTCTCGGTAGACACGCAAATCCTTGCCGAAGCGCGTGTACGCAATGATATCGGAACGATGCTAAACGAGAAGCTCACGACCGAGCTGCGCCCAACCTTGTTTCTGGCACAGCTTTCGAACCTGCTTGCTGGAAATATCTCTATTGTTCATAAAGTTACCGGCTCTTCGCGTACATTCATGGGTGAAGAAGGGTCGGGTATCTCGGCAATCGATACAGCTGTAGCTCGCATTCGCTCCGGACAGAGTACACATGCGCTTGTTGGTGGTTCGTACAATTCCCAGCATCCAGACATGTTGTTGGGCTACGAATTAAACGGGATGCTCAAGCGTGACGGTTGGGCGCCGCTTTGGCAACGAGAAGACAGCGAGGGAGGCGGGATCGTTACCGGATCTGGCGGTGCGTTCCTGGTTCTGGAAAGTGCGGAACACGCACAAAAACGCGGTGCGCGAGTGTATGCTGCTATCGATGGGATCTACAGCGCGCAAATTCGACGCAGCCGCGATGATTTAACCCAAACCGTAGCCAAGCTGATCGGTGCGGCCAGTGCAGACAAAGCAGCAGATCTGATCATTTCGGGCGCCAGCGGGGCTAAACACGTAACCGCGGTAGAGAAAGCGGCGTTCGATACATTCTCGAGTTCGGCGGTGCGCGGCGTCGCGGGCAAACTCGGCCATCTGCGCGAAGCACAATTCCCACTGGTTGTTGCTCTGGCTGCACTAAGCGTCTTCAATGGATCTGCGTTCCCGCCTGTGGACGCGAAGAATGAGAAAGCCGGACCGTCCAGTGTCAATACCGCGCTCGCAACGTCCATTGGCGGGACTCGCAGCGAAGGCGTTGCCCGCCTGGTCAAAGTTTAAGGGATATTTCCATGTCCAAATACACTGATCATCTCGGCCGCCCCCTTGTCGCCATAACCGGCCTAGGCGTTGTCTCATCCCTCGGGCAAGGTAAGGAAGAGAACTGGGCTGCGCTGACTTCCGGCACGTCCGGTATCCACACGATTACGCGGTTCGCCCTGGACAATCTTCGAACGCAGATCGCCGGGACTGTCGATTTTCTTGAAGAAAGCACCAAAGGCGCTTCGGCACTGTCGCAGAAGCTGGCTTCGCTTGCAGCGGAAGAAGCTGTAGCGCAAGCTGGTTTTCCAGTTGATGACTTCGGCGGCCCGCTATTCCTGGCTGCCCCGCCGGTTGAGCTCGAATGGCGCAATCGCTTTGCCTTGGACGCGTTGGTCAAGTCTGAGGGCGAACCTGGCTATGATTTGCTGCTCGCCGCATGCCGCCGCGGTCCGCAGGAAGACATGTTCAACACAGCGGAATTCGGCTATATCGCTGAGGTTCTGGCCGATAAGTTCGGCACGCGTGGTTTACCGATCACTTTGTCCACAGCCTGTGCTTCTGGTGCGACTGCCATTCAGTTGGGCGTAGAAGCTATCCGTCGCGGCGAAAGCGACAGGGTGCTGTCGATCGGCACCGATGGTTCGGTTTCCGCCGAGGCACTGATCCGGTTTTCGCTGCTCTCTGCGCTTTCCACACATAACGAACCGGCCCATAAGGCCGCAAAACCCTTCTCGAAAGATCGAGATGGGTTTGTCATGGCAGAAGGCTCCGGCGCTATGGTGATGGAATCGCTCGAATCGGCCGTCGCACGCGGTGCAAATGTTCTTGGCATCATGCGTGGTTGCGGCGAAAAGGCCGATGACTTCCATCGTACCCGTTCGAAGCCCGACGGTTCGCCCGCCATTGGTGCGGTGCGCGCGTCCCTTGAAGATGCAGGTATTGAAGAAGGCGCAATCGACTACATCAACGCCCATGGAACGTCGACGCCAGAAAATGACAAGATGGAATATCTGGCGTTGTCGACCGTTTTCGGCGACCGCATTTCGTCGTTGCCGGTGTCGTCTAACAAGTCGATGATCGGCCATACCTTGACGGCTGCCGGCGCGATCGAAGCCGTATTCTCTGTACTGACCATTCAGACCGGTACGATCCCGCCAACGATCAACTATGACAATCCTGATCCGGCAATTGTCATGGATGTCGTCCCCAACGTTAAGCGCGAAGCAAGCGTCTCGTCGGTGCTTTCCAGCTCATTCGGCTTCGGCGGACAAAATACGTGTCTTGTCATGACGGCAGAACCGAACTAATCCGTGGCCTGAATAAGGAAACGGATATGCGTGCACTACAATTGATTGAAGACCGCAAGCTCGAGATCGTCGATGTTGCGCCCCCGCCTGCACCCGGTCCCGGTGAGGTCACCGTCAGCATCAAAGCTGTTGCACTCAATCACATTGATGTCTGGGGCTGGCGCGGCATGGCTTTTGCCAAGCGCAAGATGCCGTTGACGATCGGCGCTGAAGCTTCGGGCGTTGTCGATGCGATCGGCGCGGGCGTCGGCAGCCTGTTGCCCGGCCAGCTCGTCTCGATCTATGGTGCGCAGACGTGCGGATTGTGCCGTCCCTGCCGTGAAGGTCGTGACAATCTTTGCGAACATGTCTCCGGTGTGCATGGCTTCCATCTCGATGGTTTCGCCCAGGAGAAAGTCAACCTCAAGGCCCGTTTGCTTGTCCCGGCTCCTCCCGGCGTCGATGAAATCGGCGCGGCCGTCGCTCCCGTCACGTTCGGAACAGTCGAGCACATGCTTTTTGACAATGCCAAGCTCGAACCGGGCGAAACGATCCTTGTCCATGCCGGCGGTTCTGGTATTGGCTCGGCGGCAATCCAGCTTGCCAAGAAGATGGGCTGTGTTGTCATTACGACCGTAGGCTCGGATAACAAGATTGAGAAGGCCAAGGCGCTGGGCGCAGATCACGTCATCAATTACCGCGAGGACCGCTTCGAGGGAGTCGTGCGCAAGTTGACAAAGAAGAAGGGCGTTGATGTGGTCTTCGAGCATGTCGGGGCCGATACGTGGGCGGGTTCCATGCTGTCGTTGCGCCGCGGTGGCCGGCTGGTCACCTGCGGTTCGACCTCCGGAGTTTCAACCAGCATGAACCTGATGATGCTGTTTCAGCAGCAATTGAAGCTGCTCGGCTCATTCGGGTGCCGCATGGAAAACATGGCGGACGCCATGCAGAAGATGGCGCGCGGCCTTGTCCATCCAGTCATCGACACCGAAGTCGGCTTCGATGACATCGATACGGCATTGAAGCGGATGGAGGGCCGGGACGTCTTCGGTAAGATCATCCTGCGCGTAAACTGATCCAGAATGAAGCTCGATACAAAGCTAGCGCTATTCCGCTGGAGCCAGCGGTTGAAGAAATTCAACTACTGGCTGTCGGCATTTGTCATTTTCGGTATCCTCAAATTGCTCCGTATGCTGCCTGCGAAGGCGGCTATGGATTTTACTGATGCCGCAGCACGTAGAATTGGTCCCCTGATGGGCCGCCATCGCATTGCGATGACCAACCTGCACAAAGCCTACCCGGAGAAACCCGAAGAGGAACTACAGCAGATTGCGCGTGATATGTGGGGCAACATGGCACGGCTCACGGCCGAATATGTTTTCCTGGATGCGATCTTCGATTTCGATCCGCACAGCGACACGCCCGGACTGGTCGAGGTTCAGGGCCGGGAGATCTTCGAGCGCATTCGCGACGAGAAGGATCGTCCGCACATATTTTTCACAGGTCATACGGGCAATTTCGAGCTATTGCCGATCTGCGCGGCGACATTCGACCTGAATGTCACGGCCCTCTTTCGCCCACCGAACAACCCCTACGTTGCCAAGAAGATCCTTGGGGCGCGCCGCACCAACATGGGGCATCTCGTCCCATCGAAGGCCGGCGCAGCTTGGTCGCTCGCCACTGTGCTCAACAACAATGGCAATGTCGGCATGCTGGTCGATCAAAAATTCAAACGCGGCATCCCTTCGACGTTCTTCAACCGCCCTTGCAAAACCAATCCACTTCTCGCGAAACTCGTGAGGCAATACGAGTGCGATGTCTATCCGGCGCGCTGTGTGCGTCTGCCCGGTGGCCGGTTTCGGCTGGAGCTAGAAGAGAAGATGACCATACCGCGCGATGACAAAGGAGCTGTGGACCTCGCCGCAACTGTCCAGGCTCTGAACGACAAGGTCGAGACTTGGGTGCGAGAATACCCCGGCCAGTGGATGTGGTTCCACAAGCGCTGGAACAATTAGTAGTAATTCATCACTGCATGTTTGGCTTCGGCGAAAAACAACCAGCGCTCGACAAAAATCCCCAGCGCATATGCTACGACGCCGAGAACAAGCGCAATCTGCGCGGCCGGCCCGCCGCCAATCGCCAGAGCCAGCAAAAGCGCCAGAATAGGCAGGACCACACCAAAAACGAAGGCGATCACCCACAGCTTTGCGGCGTGTTTACGGGCAACGCGAAAGCCCATTTCTCGCGTCAAATAATTGTCGAGCGCGTGCGGGCGCTCAAACAGCCGGACCTTGCCGATGAAGCCAAGACCGGTTGCCGTTTCCGGCGTCGAAATGGGTAAGAGCGTAGTGGCCCGATTGCGCCAAACCATCTTGGTGACCAACGCCAGGAGGACGAATAGAAGCGCCAGCAATTCCGCGACCAACCCATTTCCACCTAGGAAGGCGCTTGCGAACAAGAACCCGCCGGCTAGCGAAAACAACAGGAAGCACAGTGGTGTCAGTTTCGTATGCCACGAGTTCACTGTCTTGAGCGAGGCATAGATCATCGACGTGCAATAGACGGTCACCAACGCACCAAACACAGTGATAAACCCCAAAATCACATCATGTCTGTCGGCGAAAATCGCGAGCGTCGCACTCAGCGTCAGGGGGACAAACGTGGCGATTGCCATCACACCCTCGCGTGACAACCAGCTGGAGCGCCATTGGCTCAAGGCCCGCCATGTACGTTGCGCGTTGCCGAGATGCAGGAGTGAGGCTGCCAGTCCAATGCTGATCAGTGCCAGCGAAGTCAAATAGGCAAGCTTGGTCATTAGCAGCGATGGATCCAGAAATCCGAGCCCCAGCACGACCGCAAGTCCGTAGCCCAGACCTGACAGCGTCGTGAAAACAATAATCGAATACGCTGGATGCATCGTTTAGATCCGGTCCAGCGTCTTGTCGAGCCAAGCGAAAAATCCGCGTGCGCCTTCGGTATTCTCGGCGAGCGGAATAATTGGCGCGCTATCGCTTAGGGACGTGCGAGGGCGCGGCGGGAGATATTTGTTGGTGGGCCGTGTTTCCTGCTCCGGCATAAGATCGAAACCACCGCGTTCGACCACCATGATGGCCACATCGGAATTCGGATCGCCAAGGTCGCCAAAATGCCGGGCGTTGACCGGACAAGTCCTGACACAGGAAGGCACGCGGTCTTCTTGCTTCAGTGTCTCATTGTAAACGCGGTCGACGCACAGTGTGCACTTCTTCATCACGCCGGCAGCAATATCCATTTCCCGCGCACCATAGGCACAGGCCCAGGCGCAGAGTCCGCATCCGATGCACTTGTCCTCATCCACCAGCACGATGCCGTCCTCGGCACGCTTGTAAGACGCTCCAGTCGGGCAGACCGTGACACACGGCGCGTCTTCGCAATGCAAACAGGACTTTGGAAAGTGCACAACGCGGGCGTCGCCAGCTTCACCGATAATTTGTCCGCCTTCTGGCGTGACTTCAAAACTGTGGATGCGGTTGAGAAACGTACCCGAAACGTCCTCGCCATAGGGATGCTGGTCCGACAACGCACTGCCATAGCCGCCGGTGTTCCACTCCTTGCAGCTGATCACGCAGGCATGACAGCCGACGCACACATCAAGATCGATCACCAGCCCGAGTTTTTTCGCGGTACGATTTTGCGGAAGGCTGGTCATTTTGGAGACCATTCCTGCCCGTAACGCAGTTCATCGACCGGTTGCGATTGGCTGCCGGGCCGTTTGATTGCAGCGAAATACGGTTCGCTGATCTCCACCCCAGCCTCGGCCTTTTCAATCCGCACGCGCAAATCATACCAGGCGGCCTGCCCGGTGATCGGATCGGAATTCGACCAGCGCATCCCATCAGCTTTCGGTGGGAGAAGTTCATGAATAAGATGGTTGAGGAGGAATCCCTTGGTTGCTTCGGGCGCGTGCGGATCAAGTGCCCAAGCGCCCTTGCGTTTGCCGATCGCATTCCATGTCCACATTGTTTTGCCATTCACCGCATCGGTCCGCGCAATTTCGCCTTTGATCCGGCCATGATGCGAAATGACCCAAACCCAATCGCCATCTTTCAACCCTTGCTCGTCGCAAATCGTACCAGGGACATACAATGGATTTTTCGTGTGTATCTGTCGCAGCCATGCATTCTGCGAGCCCCAGGAGTGATACATCGCCATCGGCCGCTGTGTGATCGCATGATAGGGGAACTCCGCGATATCGACGCCCTGTTCTTCCAAGGGCCGGTACCAGTCCGGTAGCGGATCGAAACAATCGAGCAGGCGTTTGCGATATTGTTCAGGCGCGAACGGTTGCCGGACACCCATCGCCGACAGCCGGAACTTCTGCAGCGTCTCGACATAAAGCTGAAGCGTGACCGGTTGCGGCGCATCGAAGAAACCCATGTCGATGGCGAACTGTTGATAAGCGGCATTGTGATGCTTGAAATACAGTCCTTCATCGGGAATGTGCTTCATCCAGAACGCACCGTGGTCAATGTAATCCTTCAGCTGATCTTTGTTGGGTGCGCCCCTGCCCTCATCCACGGCGTCCGCGCCACGCCATCCGGACAGCGGTCCAATTCCAGGCTTGCGTTCGTGGTTTACGATATAGTCGGCATAGTCCTTATATAGAGCCGCTCCATTGTCATCGATGAAGCCCGGCAGCTTCAACCGTGCACCAAGATCAATCAGTACGGACTGAAACCCGCGTACATCCCTGTCAGGCTCCAATACGGGCCAGCGAATCGCGTCGCAGGCGGCATCAGGTTCGGAAATTGGCCGGTCGAGCAGCGAGATGCAGTCGTAACGCTCCAGATAGGTCGTGTCTGGCAAAACAAGGTCGGCATAGGCTACCATTTCGGATGAATAGGCGTCCGAATAGATGATCTTCGGGATCCTGTATTCACCGGTGTTGTCGTCGCGCTCCTCAAGCATCTTGATCGTGCCACGCGTGTTCATCGACGAGTTCCACGCCATATTGGCCATATACAGGAACAGTACGTCGACAGAATAAGGATCGCCAGCGCACGCATTGGCGATAGCCATATGCATCATCCCGTGAGCCGAGAGCGGCGCTTCCCATGAGAACGCCTTGTCGATCCGCTGCGGCTTGCCTTCGCCATCTACCAACAGGTCTTCAGGTCCAAGTGGATAGCCGAGATGCGGCCCCGCAAGCGGTTGGCCGGGCTTCACATGTTCCGCTCTGCCATGTGGTCTCGGGTGAGCCGTCACCGGTTTGGGATAAGGAGGCTTGTACCGATGGCCGCCCGGGCAGTCGATGGAGCCGATGATCGTTTGTAAAATATGCAACGCACGCGCCGACTGAAATCCATTCGAATGAGCGGAGATGCCGCGCATGGCATGGAAGCTCACCGGCCGTCCGACCATGAATTCATGCTGTTCGCCTTTCATGTCGGTCCACGGTTGTTGGAGGACGATCTCTTCCTCAAAAGCGACGCGGGCGATTTCCGAAGCCAGCCCACGGATGGTACTCGCCCCGATCCCGGTCTCCTCCGCGACCGCATCGGGTGCATACTTCGGATCGAGATACTTCTCAGCCATCAGACGCAAGACGCTGCGCACCTTCCGGCCATCTTGTGTAACGAAGTCAGCATTGACATCCGCGACGTGACCCGGTTCATCGAACCGGACAACCGCACCCGACCTCCGGTCACGCACCAAAGCCTTGCCAAGATCGTCGCGCAGGAAAAGCCCATGGTCTTCCTTGCCCTCATCATCGATCAACAGCCACGGGGCATTGGTGTAGCGCTGGAGATAATCGAGATCGATCTTGCCGGTGCGAAAAAGTTCATGAATGACCGCCAGAATGAGCAGTCCATCAGTACCTGGCCGAATGCCGATCCAGTTATCAGCGATAGCCGAATAGCCGGTCCGCACCGGATTCACCGAAACAAAACGCGCTCCACGCTTCTTGAGTTTGGAAATCCCGATCTTGATCGGGTTGGAATCATGATCCTCTGCCACGCCGAACAACACGAAGAGCTTGGTCTTGTCCCAATCGGGCGCTCCAAACTCCCAGAACGCGCCACCGATGGTATAAATCCCTGCGGCTGCCATGTTGACGGAACAAAACCCGCCATGTGCAGCATAGTTCGGTGTGCCGAAATTTTGCGCCCAAAAGCTGGTCAGAGCCTGGCTTTGATCGCGGCCCGTGAAGAAAGCGAGCTTCTGCGGCGCGGTTTCCCGCAGCGGCTGCAGCCAATCGACAGCCAACGCCAACGCTTCTTCCCAGCTGATTTCTTTGAATTCGCCTGAACCGCGCGGTCCTGTTCGTAACAGCGGTGCGCGCAAACGTGCTGGCGAATAGTGCTGCATAATTCCCGCTGATCCTTTGGCACACAAAACCCCCTTGTTGATCGGGTGGTCGCGGTTGCCCTCGATATAGCGGATTTTGCCGTCTTTCAGATGGACATCGATGCCACAACGGCAGGCGCACATATAGCAGGTCGTTTTCCGAATCTCATCACCAACCGGCTCTGATAAAGCAAGGACTGGTTCTGAATTCATTCTCGATATCCCCGCGGATTATATTCTTTCAGAATCGTTTTATAAGAACAATTCCAAACCACCAAACACACAAGCGACATCCCACCCGGAAAGCGGCATGACGGACAGACAAGAAGTTGCTACTTGCCAAATCGGGAGTGGTGCTGATTTGATAAGGCATGGATGACAAGCTTTCCCGTGCCATTGAGAAACGGCGTGATGACCTGATCGCACTGACGCGCGATCTCATCCGTTTCCCTACTATCAATCCGCCCGGCGAGGCGTATACGCCCTGCGCGGAATTTCTCGCGAAGCGGTTGCAATCGATCGGCTTCGAAACGCAATTGATTCGGGGTGAAGGCGCGCCGGGCGATACGGATCGCTACCCGCGCACCAATGTCGTCGGCCGCTTTGACGGTCGCACCCATGGCGAGGTCGTGCACTTCAATTCCCATATCGACGTCGTGGAAACCGGTGAAGGCTGGACCGTTGACCCCTTCGAAGGCATCGTTAAGGACGGCAAGGTTTACGGCCGCGGCGCCTGTGACATGAAGGGAGGTCTCGCCGCCTCAATCATTGCAGCGGAAGCATTTATCGACGTTTATCCAGACTTCGCGGGCGCCATAGAAATATCTGGTACGGTAGATGAGGAATCCGGTGGCTTCGGTGGTGTTGCCTATCTTGCCAGCAAGGGCTTCTTCTCGAAGCCCCGCGTCGATCACGTCATCATTCCCGAACCGCTCAACAAGGATCGGATCTGTCTCGGTCATCGTGGCGTCTGGTGGGCAGAAATCGAAACCAAGGGCGAAATCGCTCACGGATCGATGCCGTTTTTGGGGGATTGCGCCGTTCGCCATATGGGAGCGGTGCTTGAAGCATTCGAAAACGAACTTTTCCCCGTCCTGGATAGCAAGCAAACCTCTATGCCGGTGGTTCCCGATGGTGCGCGGCGATCCACCATGAATCTCAATTCCATCCATGGTGGACAGACTGACGATTATTCAGGACTGCCCTCACCTAACGTGCCCGATAGTTGCCGCCTGACTATCGATCGCCGTTTCTTGCTCGAGGAAGACATTTCTGAGGTTAAACGAGAGGTCGTTTCGATCCTCGACAGGCTACAGTGGGAGCGTCCGAAATTTCAGTACAGCATTCGCGACATCATGGAAGTGCAACCATTGATGACCGAGCGTGATACGCCGGTCGTGATCGCAGTTGCCGAGGGAATCCGCTCAGTTTTCGGACGGGAACCGCAGTACGTGATATCACCCGGTACCTACGATCAAAAACATATTGCACGCATCGGGCTACTGCACGACTGCATAGCCTACGGCCCGGGCATACTGGACCTCGCCCATCGGCCGGATGAATATGTTGGCATCGAAGACATGATCGAGTCCGCCAAAGTCATGGCGCTCGGCTTAAAGGTGCTACTGTCGGGATCGGTCTGATTGCCAAAAAGCTGGAGAGTTACTGGATGAAATCATGGAAGTTAGTCATCGCCGGTGTGGCAGTAAGCTTGGTGATGTCCTCGGCATCCTATGCCGCGAAGACCGATCTTGTCCTCGGCATCGTTTTGGAACCTCCGCACCTCGATCCGACCGCGGGCGCCGCGGCAGCTATCGACGAGATCGTCTATGCGAATATCTTTGAAGGGCTGACACGCATTGGCCCAAAGGGAGACGTTCTCCCCGCCCTCGCCGAAAGCTGGACACAATCGGAGGACGGCAAGGTCTACACCTTCAAGCTGCATAAGGACGTCAAATTTCATGACGGCACAGCGTTCGACGCCGATGATGTCAAATTTTCGCTCGATCGCGCTCGCGGTAATACATCCACCAATGCGCAAAAGGGCCTGTTTGCAGCCATCGATACCGTCGACGTTGTTGATCCGTCAACGGTCAGAGTCACCCTGAAACAGCCGAGCGGTGATTTCCTCTACAATATGGGCTGGGGCGATGCGGTCATCGTCGCGCCTGAAAGCGCCGGGACCAACAAGGACAAGCCTGTTGGAACCGGTCCATTCAAATTCAATAGCTGGGCGAAGGGCTCGCAGATTGTCATTGCGAAAAATCCCGATTATTGGGGAAAACCAGCATTGCTCGACAAAGCCACGTTCCGGGTCATCCCAGATCCGGCTGCCGCAACGGCGGCGCTCTTGGCGGGTGACGTCCAGGCTTTTCCGGTTTTTCCGAGTTACGAAAGCATCCCGCAGTTCCAGGCTGATCCCCGTTTTAAGGTTGTCATCGGCACGACGGAAGGCGAGACCGTTCTCGGCATGAATAACAAGAAACCGCCCTTTGATAATCCAAAGGTCCGTCAAGCCGTCGCCCGCGCCATTGATCGGAAGTCCTTGATCGATGGGGCTATGTTCGGATTTGGGATGCCCATCGGATCATTCTTTCCGCCCCATCACCCCGCCTATATCGATCTGACAGCGGAAACTGCTTATGATCCGGAACTTGCGAAGAAGCTAATAGCCGAGGCCGGTCATCCTGACGGATTTAAGACAACGCTCAAACTTCCGCCACCCACCTACGCCCGGCGCGGCGGTGAAATTATCGCGGCCGAACTGCGTGAAATCGGCATCGAGGCGGAAATTATCCCGGTGGAATGGGCGCAATGGCTGGATCAGGTCTTCAAGAATAAAGACTATGACATGACGATCGTCTCTCATACCGAGCCGAACGACCTGAATATTTTTTCCCGCGACGACTATTATTTCAATTATGACAGTCCGGCCTTCAAGGATCTGATCAAACAAATAGACGCCACATCCAATGGCGCCGAACGCACCGGACTTTACCAGCAGGCGCAAAAATTGCTCGCAAAAGACGTACCTGCGGCGTTCCTGTTTCAGCTTCCCAAAACGGGAATCTGGGACGCAAAGATCAAAGGACTTTGGGAAAATGGGCCGATCCAAGCCAATGATTTAACCGCTGTGAAGTGGCTGGACTAATGCGATCCGGCGCGCCCGTCCGATGTTGAGCTATGCCACGAAGCGAGCGTTGATTGCCATTTTCACGCTTCTCGTCGCATCTCTTGTTGTTTTTACGATGCTTGAAATCGTGCCGGGCGATCCCGCTCGACTGATGTTGGGAATGAACGCCACCGAAGACGCGGTCCATAACCTGCAACAGCAGATGGGGCTCAATCAACCGCTCGCTATACGATATTTCAGCTGGCTCGGCGGGCTGCTGACAGGAGACCTCGGCAAATCCTATACGTATTCGGTTCCCGTGTTTGACCTCATCAAGGAGCGGGTTGCTGTTTCATTGCCACTCGCTGCGATCTCGTTGGCACTATCCACGTTGATCGCACTTCCTGTCGGCATTTTTGCCGCGTCAAAACGTGGCGAGTTCTCCGATACGCTAGCCATGGGAGTTGCGCAGATGGGTGTAGCGATACCAAATTTTTGGTTCGCGCTACTGTTAGTCTATGTATTCGCAGTGACGCTGAGGCTTGTACCGGCCGGTGGCTTCCCGGGCTGGAGTGCAGGCTTCGGTGTGAGCCTTAAGTCACTGATCCTGCCGTCCATTGCACTTGCTCTCCCCCAAGCCGCGATCCTTGCCCGCGTCACCCGCTCTGCTCTGCTCGAAGTACTCGGGGAGGACTATATCCGCACGGCTCGCGCCAAGGGTCTGAGCCGGCGACAGGTTTTATACCGTCACGCACTGCGCAATGCTCTTATTCCCGTCCTTACCATTCTTGGTTTGCAATTTGCATTCCTGCTTGCGGGTACGATCATCATTGAGAACGTGTTCTATCTGCCGGGCCTCGGTCGTTTGGTGTTCCAGGCAATCACCCAGCGGGATCTGATCGTGGTGGAGGGCGTCGTCATGCTGCTCATTGCTACTCTCATCCTCGTCAATCTGCTGGTCGATCTGTCCTACGCCGCAGTAGATCCTCGATTGAGGAGGCGTTCGTGAACATCGGTAAGGCACTGGCGAATAGATCATTTTGCGTCGGCCTCATCGTCACGGGCATGATCGCGCTGGTGGCGTTAGCCTCATTTGTCTGGACGCCCTACCCGGTCGCAGCCCTCGACATCGCAAGCAAGCTAAAACCGCCCTCCGCAGCGCATTGGCTCGGCACAGATCATTTTGGTCGGGACATTCTGTCGATGATCATGGTCGGGAGCCGTAATTCCATCGCTGTAGCATCTGTCTCCGTAGCCATTGGCGCTGGCATTGGCGTACCGCTTGGTTTGTGGGGTGCGGCGAGCGGTGGCTACATCGATGAGGTTCTGATGCGCTTCAACGATCTTGTCTTCGCCTTTCCGGCATTGCTCTCGGCTGTCATGATTACGGCAGTCTTCGGCCCGGGCGCGATTAACGCAATTATCGCGATCGGCATTTTCAACATCCCGGTTTTTGCGCGTGTCGCCCGTGCCGCCGCCCTCTCCCTGTGGTCGCGCGAGTTTGTGATAGCAGCGGGCGCTATTGGTAAAAGCCCGGCCCGCATTACGCGTGATCACATATTGCCAAATCTCGCGTCTCTTTTGATCGTGCAGGCCACCATCCAGTTTTCCCTGGGCATCCTTGCAGAAGCAGGTCTTTCTTATGTGGGACTGGGTTCACAACCTCCCATGCCGAGCTGGGGTAGAATGCTATTCGAAGCCCAGACTATGATTGGCTTGGCACCGCACATGGCCCTGTTTCCCGGTCTCGCGATTGTCATCACAGTCCTCGGGCTTAATTTGCTTGGCGATGGTTTGCGCGATGTGCTTGACCCAAGATTTCGGTGATAGCCGTTACAAGAGCAACCCGAGCAGAAACAGCGCCAGGATTGCGGCTGTAAAAATTCCGGTTGTCACGCTGAAAATGTTAAGCGCGTCCTCGATGTTCTCGGCTCCGGCATCGCGGCGCCCTGCACCGTTCAGCATCGGTTCATTCGCTATCACGCCGCCGTAAATGCGGGGGCCTGCAAGTGCCACTTCGATCGCCCCCGCCATCGCCGCCTCGGGCCAGCCTGCGTTGGGCGAGCGATGCAGCCGCGCATCGCGCATCATCACATCAAACGAGCGAAGCGCCGCATCATAACCATGCACGACCCAAGCTGCTGCCGAGATCAGAAGGCCTGTCACTCTCGCAGGTATCCAGTTGGCAACGTCATCGAATTTGGCCGCAAATCGACCGAAATCACGGTAACGATCGTTCAAATGGCCTATCATCGAATCCGCCGTATTTAACATCTTGTAAACAAAAAGCCCGGGAAGCCCCAGCAGGGCATACCAAAACGCCGGTGCAATGATGCCGTCGGAGGTGTTTTCAGCAAGACTTTCGATGGCGGCGCGGCTAACCGCTGCATCATCGAGGGCTTCGGGGTCACGTCCGACAATCATCGACACAGCGCGACGAGCACCAACGATACCTTCCTCGCGCAAGGCTATCGCGACACGTTCGACGTGTTCGCCGAGGCTCTTCTGCGCCAGAAATATCGCAACAATCAATGCTTCGATCAGACCGCCAAAGGGCTGAATCGTCTGCAGCGCGAGATGCACGAGAAAGCCAATGAACGCTGCCAGCACCAACAAACCCAGCATCACGAGGAAACCATCACGCCGTCTTTCATCGTCCGAACCGCTAGCCTTGTTGAACCGTTTGTCGGCCAGCTCGATCGCTTTGCCAAATAGAACGACAGGATGGGGGATTTTCCGCCACAACCCATCAGGATCGCCGAAAGTTCGATCGGCCAGCAAGGCAAGAAACAGAATCAATAGATTGATTTCCATGAATAATTCGATCCTGTTGAATCAAAAATCAGCGGGATATTACACTTAGCGCAGTACGAAGACGTTGCTGCAATCGTTCAGCTGCATTCTCATCCAATGGCAGACCAAAACGCAACCATTGTGGCGCGTAGTCAAATTTTCTTGTCAGTACCTGGTGCTCGCATAATGCTTCGTGGAGCTTCTGAACCTGTTCAAACTCCACCAATGAAAACAGCATTGTGCCACCAACTTGGAAAAGACCCGCTTCTGCCAGGACGCGTCCAAGCAACTCACGACGTGCGCTCAACCGCTTCGCAAAACCTGCAAGGAGGATTTCATCGGAGAACGCATGGGATGCGACGGTTAGGGCGGGACCCGATACGGCCCACGGACCCAGCCGCAGCTTGAGGGCGTCCGCAACATCATGCGCCGTCAACGCAAAACCCAATCGCAGCCCTCCCAAGCCGAAGAATTTGCCGAAAGATTTCAGGATAATCAGCCCACTTATCCCTGCGTGGTCTGCGATGCTTGCTTCTGGATGGGGATCGGCAAAGGCTTCATCTACAATCAGGACGCCACCTCTGCTCCCCAATCGTCCAGCAAGTTCAAGCAAAGATTCCCTTGAGACAATTCGTCCGTCAGGATTGTTCGGATTGACCACAACCGCAACCTTCGAGGATGGCGGAATTTCATCGATGCTCGAGCAGTTCGAAATTCGCCAGCCTGCATTGTGGAATGACGCACTGTGTTCCTGGTAAGTCGGACCAACAATCGCAACGTCGCCTTTGGTTGCCATAAGATCAGGCAGTATCTGAATCAGCGATTGTGTGCCTGGCGCTGCAACGATTCCGGCCTCAGCCGCAGCGCCATAATATTTTCGGGCGGCGTTAATGGTTGACGTGAGCAGTTTTTCGTCCGGCAAGCGGTTCCAGATTTCAAGACCGATCGACGGCAATGGAAATACCTCAGGATTGATACCGGTCGAAAGATCAATCCAGTCGGATAGCGGACCACCGAAACGGTCCATAGCGCGATCGAGCGCGCCACCATGTTCAATCTGCATTATCCCGCCAAATCAATTATGTGCATATAGGAGCCGCTCACCGATCCGATGCGCAGCCCGGCTTCGCCCAGATCTTCACCCAGTGCGTCCCGAACGCGGAAGAGCCGTTCGGCGACGCCCTCGCGGACAATACTGGCATAGTGAAATTCATGACCGGTAACCTCCGTCTGAAACAGAGCCGTCGCAAGTGGTTCTAAGCGGCGATAGCCGAGATGCATCTTTCGTTTTGCAAAACTTGTTTCGACAGGCAGTAGCCCAAGCATCGGATGTGCCTTGCCCATAGCATCCTCTATGCTCTCACCCAGCACCATGTAACCTCCGCATTCGCCATAGATGGTAACACCATTGGTCGCAGCATCCCTGATGCCAGAAGCAAAGTTAGATGCTTGGGCGAGGGGTCCAGCGTGAAGCTCTGGATAACCTCCAGGTAAATAGATCGCATCGCTGTCTCCGGCTGGCGCTTCATCCGCAAGCGGTGAAAAATAGCTTATCTCGGCCCCGCGCCGCCTCCAACCGTCCAGCAGATGCCAGTAGGAAAATGCGAAGGCGTTATCACGCGCAACAGCGATCCTTTGTCCAAGAGGCGGAATGCGGGAAACATTCGCCATCGAACCAGCGGGACCGTAGCGATTGGCGATTTTCTGGATCTGTTCGAGATCTATCCTGTTGGCAACGAGATGACCTGCATGCGTGATGAAAGCCTCAAGATCGAGATGCTCGCCGGCCTGAACGAGCCCGAGATGCCGTTCCGGTAATTGCAACCCCTGGTCACGCGGCAAGCAACCGAGAACCGGTACGCCGACGGACTCCAATGCAGAACGCAGCATGGTCTCATGGCGGACACTGCCAACCCTATTAAGGATCAGGCCCGCAATCATGACGTCGCGGCGAAAATCTCGAAAACCGCTAACAAGCGCGGCGATCGAATGCGATTGCCGCGCACAGTCGACTACAAGAATAACGGGAAGCGACAGATGTGTCGCAAGATCGGCGGCAGACCCCCGCCCGTCGCTGGCACCATCGAAAAGGCCCATCATACCTTCGACCACGAGCATCTTGTTTCCTTCGGTATGACGCGAAGCCAGCGCACTGATCAAATCCGGCCGCATCGCCCAAGGATCGAGATTGACGCAAGGGCTACCGCTCGCCACCGCGTGATAAGCCGGGTCGATGTAATCTGGCCCCGCTTTTGCTGGCGCTATCTCTACACCGAGATTTCGAAGAGCGCGCAACAATCCAAGCGTGACGGTCGTCTTGCCGCTGCCAGATGACGGAGCGGCAACAATCATGCCTTTCATCCCGCATCCTTTTCCCGGCGGGTTCCAAGCGGATCCTGCGTAAGCACACGACCTTCTCCCGCGCCGAGCCAGTCGAGCGCCGCGCGTAAGCGGACAACCTGTCCCACCACCACGATGGCGGGAGGGCGGAGGCCCGACTGCTGAACATCTACCTCGGCTCTTTCGAGTGTTGTCTCAAGTACCTTCTGACGGCCCGTGGTGGCATTGCAGACAAAGGCGATTGGTTCATCCCTGGAGCGACCAGCAGCAATCAGGCGCGAAGCAATCAGTCCGATATGCTTCATTGCCATATACATCACGATGACCGAAGAACCCTTGGCGATACTATTCCAGTCCATCGAGTCGGGAACGAGGCCGTTAGAATCATGTCCGGTCAGGAAGGTAACACTTTGGTTGGTTTCGCGGTGAGTGACGGGGATACCCGCGTAGGCAAGACCACCAATCCCGGCCGTAATGCCGGGGATAATCCGGAATGGCACTTGATGTTCAACCAAGGTCAACGCTTCCTCACCGCCTCTTCCAAAGACGAAAGGGTCACCGCCTTTCAAGCGCAGCACTCGTTTGCCGGACTTGGCGAGTTCGACCAGTCGAAGCGATATATCGCGTTGTTGCGGAGATGGTTTCCCGCCCCGTTTGCCCGCATATTCCATCACTGCCCCAGGACCAGCGAAAGAAAGGCAATCGTCATTGACTAAAGCGTCGTAGACGATGACATCGGCCTGTTCGAGCCCGTTGACAGCATGCAGGGTCAGTAGGCCAGGATCTCCCGGCCCTGCTCCTACCAGCCAGACGTGGCCGGTTTCAAAAACTGGCAGCTTCGAATTCATTGCGCTCATCGCTCGTTCCGATCTTTTGCGCATAGCACAATTTTTCTGATCGTAACCATGACCTTATCGGAAAAATCATGCAACGGGTGCAGAAGCTGGTCTATAAGACCTACATGAGCGATGAAACTGATGCAGGACAGCGGAAACCCGACGAGACGAGCGACCGGCCCTTGCGCAGAGGCTGGACTACGGGTGCTTGTGCAACCGCTGCGACCAAAGCGGCTTTGATCGCGCTGATCACAGGCGAATTTCCCGATCCCGTAGCGATCATCCTGCCTAAAGGAGAAGTACCGCACTTTCAGCTGGCGATCGAATCGATCGGCGACGGTTATGCAATGGCGGGCATCGTCAAAGATGCCGGTGATGATCCCGATGTAACGCATGGTGCAACGATAATCTCGACGGTGTTTCCCGCCCCGCCCGGAAGCGGCATACAGTTTGTCGCAGGCGAAGGCGTGGGCACGGTTACCCTGCCGGGACTCCCCATCGCGCCCGGAGAACCCGCCATCAATCCCGTACCGCGTGCAATGATGAGCCGGATTTGTGAGGAAATCTGTGCGCAATATGATCTTCCAGCAGATATCGTCATCACAATCTCTGTGCCTGAGGGCGAAGAGTTGGCCAAGAAAACCTGGAACCCGCGTCTTGGCATTGTCGGCGGTATTTCGATACTGGGAACCACTGGCATCGTTCACCCCTTTTCTTGCGCGGCCTGGATACATTCGATCCACCGCGGCATTGATGTATCACGTGCAGCAGGCCTCAAGCATGTTCTCGCCGCAACCGGCTCCACCTCCGAGGATGCGGCGCAAGCCATTTATCATCTGCCGGAGATTGCGCTTCTTGACATGGGTGATTTTGCCGGTGGATTGCTGAAATACCTGCGCGTTCATCCAATCGATCGACTGACAATCGCCGGCGGCTTTGCCAAGCTGACAAAACTGGCACAGGGTGCGCTCGATCTTCATTCCGGCCGCAGTCAGGTCAGCATGACTTTTCTTGCTGATGAAGCTGAAAAGCTGGGGCTCGATGCCAGTGTGAGGGAGCGGATTCTGAATGCCAACACTGCGCAGGAAGTGCTTGAATTGACACAATCTATGGGAATCGATCTCGCCGGTCTCATTGCCACACTGGCCAGGCAAACAGCTCTTGCCACACTTAAGGGCGCCCCGGTTGAAGTAGAGGTCATCGTCACCGATCGCAAGGGTACAGTTCTTTCCCGTGTCTAATCGTCCGATTCTCATTCTGGGTGGTACTGCCGAGGCGTCAAAACTCGCGTCTCGTCTCGCCGCGCAGGGTCACCGCGTGATTTCATCTTTGGCGGGACGCACGCTCAATCCGGCAACACTCAAGGGCGAAGTTCGCGTCGGCGGTTTTGGTGGTGCGAGGGGCCTTATTGCATACATCGTGAAACAGGAAATATATTTGCTCATCGACGCAACTCACCCTTTCGCAACGCAAATCTCTGACAATGCCATCCTTGCAGCAGCTTCAACAAAAACGCCTTTCGTCCGGTTGGAACGCCCCGCGTGGCACGCGAAACCGGGCGACAATTGGACAAGCGTCACGTCGCTCGAAGACGCGGTTTCCCTCATCCCCGCCAAGGCACGCGTGCTGCTCGCACTTGGACGACAACACATCGCACCGTTCTCCAGTCGCGGCGACGTACATTTTGTCGTGCGAATGATAGATCCGCCTGAAGCGCCGCTTGATCTTGTGGACTTCGAACTGGAATTGTCGAAGCCTGGCAAAGTTGATGACGAAACTGCTTTCCTGACGACGAAACGCCTCACACATATCGTCTGCCGTAATTCCGGCGGCACCGCCTCCTACACCAAGATCAAGGCGGCGCGTGATCTCGGTATCCCTGTGATCATGATCGATCGTCCGCATCGCCCCAGCATCCATAGTGTGGCCGATATCGAAAGCGTCATTCTGTTTGTTGATAGATTTTTTGGCTCAGCCTGATGGCTTGCGCAGCGAGTGCGTGTGGCCCTCGTGATAAAGAGCCGAATCCCGGAAAGTATCTGCCGCTAGACCGCGCCCAACGAAAATCATCGCTGAACGATCCAAGCCCGACATTTTTACCTTGCCGGCAATATCGGCAAGCGTTCCGTGTATAAATTGTTCGTCTGTCCAGCCCACGCGATAGGCAACAATAACAGGACACTCAGCGCCGTAGAGCGGGGAAAGTTCGGTTTCGATACGTGCCAGATTGCGGATCGAAAGGTGGATAACCAACGTCGCACCCGATTTCGCAAGAGTTGCCAGATCTTCGCCTTCCGGCATAGAGGATGATTTTATCGAAGTACGCGTCAGGATGATGGTTTGACATACTTCCGGGACCGTCAGTTCTTTTTTCAAGGCGGCAGCAGCGGCCGCAAATGCCGGAACGCCCGGCGTCACATCATAGTGGATACCCAAAGCATCGAGGCGCCGCATCTGCTCTGCCACCGCACCGTATATCGACGGATCGCCGGAATGAACCCGCGCCACATCCTTGCCTTCCGCGTGGGCCTTCTCGAACTCCGCAATGATCTCATCGAGCGTGAGCGATGATGTATCGACCACGCGCGCGTTTTCGGGCACTTCCGCGACCATCTCCACTGGAACCAATGAACCTGCATACAAACAGACTGGACAGGATTGAATCAGTTTTAATCCGCGGACAGTAATAAGGTCGGGGGCGCCGGGGCCTGCTCCAATAAAATGGACCGTCATTTTTTATCTCTTTGTTACAGCCAATGCTGCTGTGGCATGAGCCGATTTTGTTTTTCCAACGACCAATACGCCTGTCGGTCCAACACCTGCAAGGGCGGCGGCTTCAGCCACGCCGTGACATCCCATCAGTGCAAAAACGCGATCGGACGGGTTCAGCAAACTCGGTGTCTGTTCTTCCAGAAAGGAAGCGCTGAAGTAGCAAACAGGGCGGCTGAATTTCCGCGCCACATCTACAATGGCTGGCTCGCCACGTCGCAAGTCTATGGAATGTATGCCGCTTAGATTCGATGGCTCAATGGCCGCGTTTTGCAAGACCTTGTTGACGAGGTCGAAGAGCTCGTCGGGCGCGCATCCCCGTTCGCACCCCACCCCCAGCGCATAGATTGGCGAAGTCATACGTGCTTCTTGTGCAGTTCTTCCGGTGTTACGCCCAAAAGATCGGCCGTCTTGCGGATCAGATTGGCTTCCTTGGCATCCAATTCATCGTCGGCATTCGCAATCGCCAAAAGATGACGCAGCAACTGAACCTTACGTTCAAACGACACGTCCGCAAAGGCCAGCGCCGCTTGGGTACTTGTGGTCTCGTAACCGAAGTCCTTGAGGTATTCAGCGACTTCTCCGAACTCCTCAGGCGAAATTCCGAAATCATTCGAAGCGACACGCAGAATCGCGCCATATTCGGCTTTATCAGTCTTTCCATCCGCCAATGCTATGTGCAGCAGCAGCAAAAGTTCTGCTGTCAACACCGGGTCATCGGCAACCTTCTGCACCGCACTTTTCGTACCCAGAAATGTCGCGATCCGATCAAAAATGCTTTCGCTCATTTTACCCCCAAAATTGTCTCTACTGATTGATTGCAGTACAGACAGCCGAATTCAAGTAGCGAAACGCCTCAGGCCAGCATCTACAAAATTAAAATTCGATGCCCTTTTGAGCCTTGATGCCCGATCGGAACGGATGCTTGATCATTTCCATCTCGGTGACAAGATCCGCAAACTCGATGAGCTCATCCTTGGCGTTACGGCCAGTGATGATCACATGTTTCATATGCGGCTTCTGCTTCAGAACTTCGATGATTTCATCCACCGGCAGATAGTCATAACGCAGGGCAATGTTCAGTTCGTCGCAGAGAACCAACTCGGTTTCGTCGTCGAGGATCATCATCTTGGCCTGTTCCCACGCATCGCGCGCCATGGCGATATCGCGGGCACGATCCTGCGTTTCCCACGTAAATCCCTCGCCCATGGCGGAAATCGTCACCTGCTCGGGGAATTTCTCCAGAACCCAACGCTCGCCCGTATCCCATGATCCCTTGACGAACTGGACGACGCCGATCTTCATGCCATGGCCGAGCGCCCGGAATACAACGCCGAAACCGGCCGTGGATTTGCCTTTTCCTTTACCGGTATTGACGATCACCAGACCTTTTTCGTCGGTCTTTGTTGCCAGAATTTTGTCGCGCACCGCTTTCTTCTTGCGCATCTTGTCGGCGTGCCGCTCATTGATTTCCGCTTCGGTCAGATTCTGCAATTTTTGTGACTTTTCAGCCATTTGGCTTTCCCTTCCGAATCAAATTATCAAGCGGCAAGTTTGCTTAAATCGTAGCGCGCCGAGTTGGAACGCGGCCTCCAGAAGTCGCGCGTGACCGCCTGTTCCAACTTTTCCGCAATATCACGCAAGGCATGCGGGTTCTTCTCGGCCAGAAAATTCCGCACGTCGTCGTTTACCAGAAATGCCTGGTAGACAGCTTCGAAGTGGTGGTTGCCGACAGCGCCGGTGGTAGCGGCGAAGGCAAAAAGATAATCCACGGTCGCCGCCATCTCGAATGCACCCTTATAGCCATGGCGCATCACGCCAGTAATCCATTTCGGGTTGGTCACGCGGCCACGAACCGTACGGGCGATTTCTTCTTCAAGCGTGCGGATAACGGGTTTTTCCGGACGTGAATGGTCATTGTGGTAGATGGCGGGGCGCTCGCCCGAGACAAGTTCCACCGCCGCCGACATACCGCCTTCGAACTGGTAGTAATCGTCGGAATCGAGCAGATCGTGCTCGCGGTTGTCCTGATTTTGCACGACTGCGTTGACGTCCCGCAGCCGTTCTTCGAGTAAGCCCCGCTCAGCATTGCCCTCGATGCCCGCGCCATAGGCATAGCCGCCCCAGACGAGCCAGGCTTCGGCCAGATCGTCGCGCTTTGTCCAGTCGTTTTCGTCCATGAGTGCTTGCAGGCCAGCACCATAGGCACCCGGCTTGGAGCCGAATACGCGAAAACCGGCGCGTTGTCTGGCCAGCTTTTCTTCTGTGCCTTCTCCAATGAGCCGCACCTGCTCGCTGCGCATGCGTGCGGCGATAGGATTATCCTCGGCATCTTCATCCAAAGCGCCCACTGCCCGCACTGCCGTGTCGAACAGCGCTATCTGGTCTGGAAATGCATCACGGAAGAACCCCGAAATTCTCAAGGTTACATCGACGCGTGGACGACCAAGCATGGCCGTCGGGATGATCTCGTAACCGGTAACCCGGCGCGAGGCCATATCCCACACCGGCTTGGCACCGATCAGTGCCAGCGCTTGCGCAATATCGTCGCCGCCGGTGCGCATATTCGACGTGCCCCAGGCCGTAAGGCCAAAGGATGTCGGCCATTCGCCATGATCCTGGGTGTAGCGTCGGATCAGAAGCTCGGCGGATTTCTGCCCGAGCTCCCATGCGGCCGGCGTTGGCACGGCGCGGCTATCGACCGAAAAGAAGTTTCGCCCAGTCGGCAAGACATCCGGGCGCCCGCGAGTTGGCGCCCCCGACGGCCCCGGCACAACGAAACGTCCGTCCAGTGCCGTCAGCAACGCGTTCATCTCGGCATCGCCACAAGCGGTAACGGCAGAACGCAAGTTGGTGCCGATGCCGTCAAGTACGGCAATTGTCGCTGCCCAATCCTGAGTGCAATCCACCTCTCCGGCCACCAATTTGGCGGCCAGTAGCTCGACACGTTCGACGGTATCGCCGGCGATGCGCCAAGGCTCATCCGAAATAGCTTGCAAGATATCGGGGCGAGGCCCGTCCCATGGCTTGGCCATCTCACAATCCAGCGGGTCGAAGCCCTCCAGCCCGAGATCAAGCGCAATCGCCCGCTGCAGGCTCTGATCGGCGCCATGGCCGGCCCCGCGTGGCACGCGCGCCAGCGCAACCACGAGATCGGTCAGCAGACGCCCTTCCGGCGATCGTCCAAAAACATGCAGGCCATCGCGGATTTGCATTTCCTTCAAATCACAAAGATACGCATCGAGTTTCTGCAGAGCGAGATCGTCCGGGTCATGGTCGTGAATGCCCGCATCACTGTCCAGCCCGATATCGCGCACCAGATCGAGAATTTGCGCCTTAAGACGCACAAGACGGCGCGGATCGACACCGGATGCCTCGTAATATTCGTCCACCAGCGCTTCAAGGTCTTTGAGCGGACCATAGCTCTCGGCGCGGGTGAGCGGCGGCGTCAGATGGTCGATAATCACTGCCGACGAGCGGCGCTTGGCCTGGGTTCCCTCACCCGGATCGTTGACGATAAACGGGTAGATATGCGGGACGGGCCCAAGCACGGCTTCTGGATAACAGTTTTCCGAAAGCGCCAGCGACTTGCCCGGCAACCATTCAAGATTGCCGTGCTTGCCGACATGCACAATGGCATGCGCGCCATATACCTCCCGCAGATAGGCGTAGAACGCGAGATAGCCATGCGGCGGCACAAGGTCCGGCGAATGGTATGTTTCTTTCGGATCGATGTTATAGCCGCGCGCCGGCTGAATGCCGACGAGCGTTTCGCCGAAGCGCGCCAGCGGCAGGGCAAACGTCTCGGCATGCTCCATGAAGTACGGATCGGCCTCCGGCTGCCCCCAGCGCGAGGTGACAATGTCTTGAATCGATTGCGGAAGCTTTTCGAAGAAGCTTCTGTATTGATCCAAGGAAATCGTTTCGCGGATTTCCCGCCCATCGTGGGCTGCGTTGGTCGGGCCCGACATCATATGGTTGATCAGCGCGTCGCCGTCGCTTGGTACGCTGGCAACCGGATAGCCCTGCTCGCGCATCGCATGCAGGATATGCCAGGTACCAGCAGGCGTATCCAAACCCACACCATTGCCAAGCCGCCCATCGCGATTAGGGTAGTTTGCCATAATCAGCGCGACACGGCGTGAAGCAGGCTTCGCAGCACGAAGCCGCGCCCAGTTCGCTGCCAGCGCAGCAACAAACTCCACGCGGTCGGCCATCGGTTCATGCGTGACGATATTGGCCTGGGTGCTATCGTCATAGTGCCGTGCGGATTTGAATGACACCGCGCGCGAAAGAACACGTCCGTCGACCTCCGGTAGTGCCACATTCATTGCCAGGTCGCGGGCTGACAATCCCTGATCGGAGCCGCGCCATTGTTCGATGCTCGATCCGGAAAAGATCACCTGCAGCACCATCGCGCCGTCGTGTTCGAGCACGGTAGCTTTGCGTGCGCTGCCCGGCGCGGAAACGGCAAAGCCAGTCGAATTGAGCACGACAGAAGGCGGCGCCTCGGCGAAAATGCTCTCTAGCGTCGCCACAGATACCGGATCTTTCAGGCTGGAAACGAACACCGGTAAAGGATTGAGCCCCTTGGCTTTCAGCGCATCGATCAAAGCTTCGGCCGGCTGTGTCTGCCCGCTCTGCACCAGTGCGCGGTAAAAACAGACGGCAACGACCGATGCATTATCCTGCCATTGTCCACGCAATTCTTCCAGCGATGGCGCGGCGCTGCCCGGCCACCACAACCCGGCTTTCAAAAGCGGCGCTGCTTCCTGCGGCTTATCCTTGCCGTCGATCAGTGATCCACAATAATCGAGGAAACGTAGGGCGTTCTGCGCGCCACCCTCCAGCAGATAGTGCCAGAGCGCATCGCGATCCTGTCGTGAAATCGTGGAAAACCGGTCCAGCCCCGGGTCCGGCTTATCGTCACCTGGCAGCACCGCAAGCTGTACCTTGTGATTGATCGCGCAAGCATGCAACGCTTCCAGCCCGTAAGGCCAATAGCTTTCGCCGCCGATAATCCGCACAACAATAAGCTTTGCATGGCGCGCCGTACGCTCAACATAGGCATCGACCGACATGGGATGTGCCAGAGCCATCATATTGGCAAGACGTAACGATACGACGTCGTTTTGTCGCCGGGCAAAGCTAAGGCTTGCCAGTTCCGTATCGGCCGCGGAAAGAAACAACACATCTCCCGGCGTCTGGCCAAGGTCTATGGCCTCGGCGCCTTCAGCGATCGTGCCTTTCTGGGCCAGCAGGAGATGCATTCAGTTTCCTATCAGGCCGCGGCAGCGTTCATTGCCGTTGAGATGGCCGCCGTATCGATATCGTGCAAACCAATCACAACGAGCCGCGTCTGACGCTCTTCGCCAGGGTTCCAACTGCGATCGAAGTAATGTTCGATACGTGAACCGACGGCCTGAATCACAAGACGCATCGGCTTGCCGGGAACATCGACGAAGCCCTTGAGCCGCAGGACATCGTGATCGGCAATCACTGCTTTGAGCTTTTCGACGAATGATTTGGGCTCGACCACTGGACCAAGTCCGACGACGAAGCTCTCGAACTCATCATGATCGTGCGCTTCGCCTGCCGCATGCTCCATCTCGTGATGCGACTGGCGATTGGCGATGTCTTCCTCGGTGCCGACACCAAGGCCGAGCAGCAATTCATTGCTAAGCTTGCCGTAGCTTGCTGAAACCATGTTGAGCGAGCGCGAGGATCGGCTCTGCACATCGCTGCGAACACTCGTCAGCTCGGCATCACTGATAAGATCGGACTTGTTGAGGATGATTAGATCGGCAGCACGGATCTGGTCTTCGAACAGCTCTTCCAGCGGACTGTCATGATCAAGCGATTCATCCCGTTCCCGTTGCGCGTCGACCTTGTCATGATCGTCGGCAAAACGTCCCTCCGAAACCGCGGCTGCGTCGATGACAGTCACCACACCATCGACAGTAACTTGTGTCTTGATCTCCGGCCAGTTGAACGCGGCAACCAGCGGCTGCGGTAAAGCCAATCCCGACGTCTCGATGACAATGTGATCGAAGCGATCCGGCCGATCCAAGAGTTTGGTCATCGTTGGAATGAAATCATCCGCAACGGTGCAGCAGATGCAGCCATTGTTCAGTTCAATCATATCCTCGTCGCGACAGGCCTCGATACCGCACCCTTTAAGCAAGTTGCCGTCAACGCCAAGATCGCCAAATTCGTTGATGATCAACGCAATACGCTTGCCGTTGGCATTTTCAAGGAGGTTGCGGATCATCGTCGTTTTTCCAGAACCGAGAAAGCCGGTGATGACGGTTGCCGGAATCTTTTGACCCTGCATGGTGTTATCCCTTCATTTTGAGCGGCAGTCCTGCTGCCACGAAATAGACCTGAGCCGCAGTAGCAGCCACGGCTTGATGGAGCCGGCCTGCATGGTCGCGAAAGTCGCGCGCCATGCGGTTTTCCGGCACGATGCCGAGGCCGACCTCATTGGAGACGAGCACCACGGCACCTTTGAACGTGGGCAGCACCGCAACAAGCCGCGCTGTCTCTGTTTCGATATCTTTCTCAGACATCATCAGATTGGTGAGCCATAATGTCAGGCAGTCGACGAGGATCGCTTTGTTGTCGGCACATTCTTTTTCCAGAGCGCCCGCAAGATCGAGAGGTTCCTCGATCGTTGTCCAATTCGGACCCCGCCGCGCCTTGTGCAGCCCGATCCGCTCCGACATTTCATCGTCCCATGCTCTGCCAGTAGCAAGATAGACTGCATCCATACCAGATGCCTCGATCAACCCCTCGGCAAAAGAGGATTTACCGGAACGCGCGCCGCCCAAAACAAAGGTTGCTCTGCGTTCGAGTTGCATCAGGCATCCAGCTCCGATTGCGCGTAATGTTGAATGGCCCAACCAAGCGCTGTTCCGAGCACCACCCAGAAGAACAGGTTGGTTGCCAGTGTCGACACCGCAAATTCGGAAGCCAATGTCGGCGGTACGCTTGAGGTCAGATCATCGGCTTCAGGCGCACCATAAACGTGCGGAGCCACGATCAGCGCAATGCCCAGCACCTTTGCCCAGATCTCGTCGCGAAGCACGATGAGATAAACGCCGCCTGCCGTCAGCAGAACTGTAATCAGCCACCATGCCTGCCTTGTGGCAAGATCGGCGGCAGGCATTGCCGGGAGTTCCGGTGAAAGGCTGAATGCCGGCGCAAGATTGAAAATAAAGAAGCCTGCAAGACCCCAATAAATACCATTTTGAAGCGTGATCCTGCGACCCAGAAAAAGCGCGGCAGCTCCTGTGATGAGGGCAAAGCCAGCACCGGCAACGAGATTGATCAGCAGCGTATTGCCAAAGCGGCCAAATGGAAGCGCAGGGCTTACCTCTTTTTCATGTTCGTGCGGCGCTACGGCAGCAGGTGCAGCTTCAGACGTCGCCCCTGCAGCGTCATGGCTATGTTCAGGACCGCCGGCGTTTTCATATTCCTCGGCATGCAGAATAAGCGGAACGTTCCGCACATACATTGCCGGTGTCAAAAGAATACCGGCAAAAAGACCAGCTACTATGGTAGCCAATAGATACTTAACCAACATGAATTCACTCCCCCATCCCTAAAGCGAGATGCCGGGTACCTGAAAAGGCCCCGGACCAAACAAATTGTAATTTTTCAATGCGTAAGAGCAGATAGCTGAATCGTCTATTCAGCTAGTGAAAAGCTCAATGGCAGGGAAATCCATATGAATGGCGGGTGTCGTGCGCGGTATCATGCAGCGTTTCGGAATGCGAAAGACCGACACCGTAAATGATGAACACGCCGAGCATAAGCGAAAACACCGCCGTGGTTAGACGCGATGCGAGCGGGAGAGAAATCGTAGTCGAAGTACGAGTAGCAGCCATAACAACCTCCGTGCAGGGCCAGAAGGGACAATCCCCTTCGGTTTTGGGCACGATTGCCCTATGACTGGCAGGTCTCCTGGCTCGCGGGTCAAAAGATCAATGCCGCCTTCCCGGTTTCCCAGTGGCTGCCATCAGCTTTCGCTTCTGGCGCTGACATTGACCCTCGCCGCTCTACAGTCGCGGGGTCGGCTGCGGTTAGGTCGCCCTGATGGGTACGGCCGTCGCATTCCCTTTTGATCCCTTGGCCTTTGGCCGATATCGGGAACCAATCATGTGGTGACGTTATTCACCAAGCGCCACGAATGTCAAACGAAACTGCGACACCAACCGCTGCTGCCGCATCATCGCTGTGATTCGAGCGCGAGCAGCCGGTCGATATCAAGCACGACCGACAGTTGGCCGGCTATGGAATCGAGAGCCTGGTCTACCCCGGCATGATAATCGAGCGCGTCCGCAGCAATACCCATGGATTGTAAGAATACCGCCCTGAAACCATCGTCTACGAATAGCCCGTGCAAATAGCTGCCAAAAACTTTGCCGTCCCTGGAGGTGGCACCATCCGCTGTGCCGTTGATGCGAACTGTTGGTCGCTCGCAGTCCGGTCCCGTTGTTCTACCAAGGTGAATCTCGTAGCCCTTCAATGGCAAATCGAACTGCAGCGAATGTGCCTCTACGTTGCGCACCGTCTTTTCCGGTTCCATGACCGTATCGATATCGAGATGACCGAGACCTTCTACTTCCGTGATATTTCCTTCAATTCCATCGGGATCGCGGACAGTGCGGCCGAGCATTTGATATCCGCCGCAGATGCCAATGATATGACCGCCGCGCCGCCTGTGCACATCGAGATCCCGGTCCCAGCCATTTTCCTTGAAGCGCAAGAGATCGCCAATCGTGGATTTGGAACCGGGAATGATCACAAGTCCGGCATCCGGAGGCAGCCGCTCGCCACTTCTTACCATGACCACGTCCACCAGCGGCTCTGCCATTAGCGGATCGAAGTCATCGAAATTAGCAATGCGGTCGAGGACAGGTACTGCGATTTTCAAGGCCCGCCCCTCCCCCCTGACCAGCCGCTCAAGCACTACGGAATCTTCGGCGGGCAAACGTGAGGCATCGCGCAGCCACGGAACGACACCGAAGGATGGCCAGCCGGTAAATTGCGTTATAGATTTGAGCCCATCATCGAACAGCGAAATGTCGCCGCGAAACTTGTTGATGATGTAGCCAATGATCATGTCTCGATCCTCCGGTTGAAGAATCGCGTGTGTGCCGACGATCGATGCGATAACCCCGCCACGGTCGATATCGCCCACCAGCACAACCGGAACGTTGGCGCGGGTGGCGAAACCCATATTGGCAATATCGCCAGCGCGCAGATTGATTTCCGCAGGCGATCCCGCACCCTCTACAATAACAAGATCCGTACCTTCCCGCACGATATCCCAAGACGCCATGACCGCATCGAGCAGCTGTGACTTGAATTTCTGATAGTCGCGGCCCTTGGCTTGTCCCCAGACCTTGCCGTGCACGATGATCTGGCTGCCGGTTTCAGACTGCGGTTTTAGAAGCACCGGGTTCATATGCACCGATGAAGGCACGCCGCAAGCCAGTGCCTGCAGCCATTGCGCCCGGCCGATCTCCCCGCCATCGTCGCTGACGGCGGCATTGTTTGACATGTTCTGCGGCTTGAAGGGGCGCACCTTCAAGCCGCGATTGCGCGCTAGCCGGCAAAGTCCCGCCACGAGGACCGATTTCCCAACATCAGAGCCAGTTCCCTGCAACATGATTGCGTGCGTCATGGGCTTTGAGTAGCGGATATGTCTTTCTCTTCCTAGTCCCACCCGAAGACGTTGCGCCACTTGGTGCTTGGGATAGAGTGGACGGAACAAGAATGCAGGGAGGTTACCATGGACACGCTGGTCGATTCGGCTACCGGTCAGTTCGAGCTGAACGAGGACCAACTGGCAATCCAGGACATGGCCCGGGCGTTTGCCGCTGATCGTGTGGCACCCAATGCGCTCGCCTGGGACCGCGAAAAGCATTTTCCCGCAGATGTGATTCGTGAAACCGGTCCGCTTGGAATGGGCGGTATCTACGTGCGTGAAGATGTGGGCGGTTCAGGGCTGAAGCGGCTTGATGCCGTTCTGATTTTCGAAGCCCTGTCGGCGGCTTGCCCTGCATTCTCGGCGTTTATTTCCATCCACAATATGGGGACATGGATGATTGATCTCTTTGGCAACGAGGAGCAACGTCTGCGCTTTGTACCGAAATTGACGTCCATGGAGTGGTTGGCCAGCTATTGCCTGACCGAACCCAATTCTGGTTCCGATGCTGCAGCACTGAAGACGCGCGCGGTGCGTGACGGCGATGAGTATGTGCTCAACGGTGCCAAGCAGTTTATCTCAGGCGCCGGCGACTCCGACGTCTACGTGACAATGGTACGGACCGGCGAGGACGGACCGAAAGGCATTTCAGCACTTGTAATCCCGAAAGACGCCCCCGGTCTTTCGTTCGGTGCAAATGAGTTCAAGATGGGCTGGAACGCTCAATCGACAAGGCAGGTCATATTCGACAATTGCCGGGTTCCTGTGTCAAACCGTCTTGGCGAGGAAGGCGACGGCTTCAAGATTGCCATGGGTGGCCTTGATGGCGGACGTCTCAATATTGCGGCCTGCTCTCTCGGCGGTGCACAGTCGGCACTGGACAAAGCCGTAGCCTATGCCTCCGAGCGTAAGGCCTTTGGCAGGGCGATTAACCAGTTCCAGGCGTTACAGTTCAAGCTTGCTGACATGGAGACCGATCTTTCTGCGGCACGAATGCTGCTCTACACGGCTGCATCGAAGCTCGACCGAAAGGCCCATGACGCGTCGAAATGGTCAGCCATGGCCAAGCGCTTCGTTACAGATGTTGGCTTCAATGTCGCCAACGACGCGCTGCAGATCCATGGTGGTTACGGTTATCTGCACGATTATGGCATCGAGAAGATCGTTCGTGATCTGCGCGTTCACCAGATACTCGAGGGAACGAATGAAATCATGCGCGTTATCATCGCAAGGCATATGACCAGTCACTAAACAATTTCATCAGGAGAAAACTGCAATGGCGACTGTCGCTTTTATTGGTCTCGGGCACATGGGCAATCCTATGGCGGCCAATCTTGTCAAAGCGGGACAAAAGGTGCTGGGCTTCGATATACTGCCGGAAAACCTTGAAACAGCCCGAGGTAACGGCGTGGATGTTACAGACAGCGCTGAAACAGCGGTGGCTGAAGCCGATGTCGTCATCACGATGCTTCCTGCAGGCAAACACGTATTGACGGTTTATGAAGCTGTTGCAAAAAAAGCGCGAAAAGGCGCGCTTTTCATAGATTCGTCTACAATCGATGTCCATTCGGCGCGAAATGCTCACGAGATTGCTCAAGCGAATGGGCTGCTTTCGGTCGATGCACCTGTTTCTGGCGGTATTGGCGGCGCAGCAGCCGGTACGCTGACGTTCATGGTTGGCAGCAGCGCTGAAGCGTTTGCGAAAGCTGAACCCATTCTTAAGCCCATGGCGGGCCGCATAGTGCATTGCGGCGAAGCCGGCAACGGACAAGCCGCAAAGATCTGCAACAACATGATCCTCGGTATCTCGATGATCGGCGTTAGCGAGGCTTTCACGCTGGCAGAAAAACTTGGCCTCTCGCATCAAGCACTATTTGACGTAGCCTCGACTTCATCCGGGCAATGTTGGTCGCTGACCACATACTGTCCGGTGCCCGGCCCGGTTGCCACGTCTCCAGCGAATAATGGCTATAAGCCGGGATTTGCCGCTGCATTGATGTTGAAAGACCTCAAGCTGTCGCAGGACGCCGCCGCGAGCGTAGGAGCAGCGACGCCGCTTGGCGCCCATGCCGAGGAGCTCTATGCGGCGTTCAATTCGGCTGGCAATGAGGGTTCTGATTTTTCAGGAATTGTAAATTTCTTGCGCGAATCCAAACGCGATAACTGAAAACACAGAGCAAAGCCCCAGAAATCTTCCAAATTTAGATTTGCTTAAGCACTTGCTAACCTCGCGGTAACGATGTCCGGTTAAAACTTTACAGGTAAGCAGACCAAGACCCTGCTTGCCTGCTCCGGATCAGGTACTGCGTACCGGAGTTGCACCTTCTTCGGACTATATCCAGTATACAAAGACCGCACTGCTCCACTCTGGGACAGGGCGGTTTTTTTCAAATGCTCCGGTTCCGAAATGCAAAGAAAAACCGCCACCTGAAAAGGCAGCGGTTCTGCATAAATCACGTTGGTAGATCAGCCCGCCGAACGCGTCCATATGAACGAAAGAGCCGACGCTACGCCGCTCTTCGCGTTGTTCGATGGTGCGTTGCGCTTTTCAGTGGCATTCCACGAAATATGGACGCGGTTATTGCGGTTAAAAATATAGAGCATTCCTGCACCTCGAAGAGAAAACTATTGTTGCCTCTCAAATGCGCTACTTGCCTGAAATTTGATCAGGAAAATTCGCCATGGGGTGTCGCATTTTCTGCATTCAGCCTCGCAAATTCGCATGGCAGGCATGCGCAAATCGCCTGTCGGTCTAGATTGCGCCGTTTTGCGACCAAACAACAGCGTGGCGCAAACAGAAAAGCGTCACGACAATTGACGCCACACCTCACCACGCGGCAAGGCATGGCCGTTTCAAATGAATCGATAAAGGAAATTGTCTAAAACGTTGATCTTTCATCGATTGGTTTGTTACGATGCATGGATGAACATTGTGCCTTGGTTCGCATTCATTGTCCCGGCGTCGTTATATCGACAGGCCTTGTCGCGATGCACCGCATTTATTCAAAGAAAGCATTGCATTCTGCCGGGATAAGGATGCCAAATGGCACATAAGCGAACAACTGGGTAGGACAGTACCAAGTTAGAATTCGTATTCGGGTGAACTGTCAAAGAGTGGGAGATAAAGCACATGAAGAAGCTACTCGCTTCAACTATACTCGCCGCTGGTCTTTTCGGCTACGCTGGATCGGCATCGGCTGCAGAATGCGGCACTGTAACAATCGCCAATATGAACTGGCCCTCCGCCGAAGCTTTGGCCAACCTGGACAAGATCATACTATCAGAAGGTTATGGCTGCGACGCCGAACTGGTGGCTGGCGACACGGTTCCAACTTTCACGTCGATGTTAGAAAAGGGTCAGCCGGACATAGCACCGGAGGGCTGGCTCAATACTGTCCGTGACCTCATTGAGAAGGCTGTCAAGGAAGAAAGACTGGTGCTGGCCGCGCCTGCCATTACCGAAGGCGGCACGGAAAGCTGGTGGATCCCTAAATATTTCGCTGATGCGCACCCGGAGATTAAGACGATTGCGGACGCGATGAAGCACCCGGAATTGTTCCCCGCTCCGGAAGACCCCAAGAAAGGCGCAGTTTATAATTGCCCTTCGGGTTGGGCTTGCCAGATCACGACCACCAACTTCTATAAGGCCTATGGCGGCGACAAAAACGGCTTCATGCTTGTCGATACAGGTTCAGCAGCGGGTCTTGATGGCTCAATAGCCAAGGCGTACGAGCGCAAAGAGCCTTGGCTCGGATACTATTGGGGCCCCACCGCAATCCTTGGTAAGTATCCCATGGTCAAGCTCGACAATGGCGTACCATTTGACGAAGCCGAATGGAAACGCTGCACTGTCGTTGCCGATTGCCCCGATCCAAAGCCTAACGGATGGGCGAAGTCTGATATCTACACTGTTGTCACAAAGAAATTTTCTGACGCTGCTGGCCCCGCCTTCGATTATCTGAAAAAGCGGCAGCTTTCGACTGAAGAATTCAACAAGCTGCTAGCCTGGATGGTCGACAACCAAGCTACGGGTGACGATGGCGCCAAATATTACCTCAAGAACAATGAGGCTGTTTGGACAAAGTGGGTCTCGCCGGAAGCCGCAGAGAAAATCAAGGCAGCCATACAATAATTGTCAGATACGGCGAAGCAGGGCTTCGCCGTATCCTACTCTTGATAGGTTGAGCGTCACAGCGTTCAACCACTTCAGCCATTCAAAAAGCGTAGCGCTTGGGGTGGCTATAGAAGGGGCACAGACAAATGGATTGGTTTTACTCATTTCCCAATATGAATGACGACACGCTGCGCAACCTGAAAAAGACGATGGACGAGGGTTTCAAGGCGTTCACCCGTCAATATGGCGACATCATTGAATCGTTTTTTCAACCCCTGCAGTATTTTCTCATTCAGGCGGAACGTTTCATGACGACGACGCCGTGGCCGGTCATGATCGTTCTCATTGGCGGCATTGCATGGATAGCCAGCCGCAACTGGAAGATCGTAGGTGGTACCATCCTGACCCTTCTCCTCATCGGCTATTTCGATATGTGGAGTGACGCGATGAAGACCATTGCCATGATCTTCGTCGGCACGGTCGTTTCCATCGTCGTTGGTATCCCGATTGGCATTGTGATGGCGCGTTCTGATGGTTTCCAGCGAATGGTCAATCCCATTCTTGATGTCATGCAGACAATGCCGAGCTTCGTCTATTTGATTCCGGTTGTGATGTTGCTTGGCATCGGCAAGGTCCCAGGCCTTATCGCCGTTGTGATTTACGCTATTCCGCCAATGATTCGCCTGACCAATCTTGGTATCAGGCTCGTTGACAAGGACGTCCTGGAGGCGGCTGACGCATTCGGTTCGTCGAGTTGGCAGCGATTGAGAAACGTTCAGATCCCGCTCGCCCTTCCGACAATTATGGCCGGTATCAATCAGACAATCATGATGGCTCTCGCTATGGTGGTTATCGCATCGATGATAGGCGTCCAAGGACTTGGACAGCCCGTTCTGCGTTCGGTGAACGGCCAGTTTTTCTCGCTCGGACTTTTCAACGGCCTTGCCATCGTTGGCATCGCCATCATCTTCGACCGCGTTAGTCAGGCCTATGGCAAGCGTCTTCAGAAGCACCAGGAGGTTGTCCATGGCTGATCGTTCGGTTCAGGGAGCAGGCATCAAGATCAAGAATCTCTACAAGATTTTCGGCCAGAGACCGCAAGCCTATGTCGAGGCGGTGAAGAAAGGCATGTCAAAGACCGAACTCAATGAAGATCATGGACATGTTCTTGGCTTGCGCGACATCAACATCGATATGCCAGCCGGTTGCATCCAAGTTGTTATGGGGCTCTCAGGTTCAGGAAAGTCCACATTGATCCGCCACATCAATCGCCTGATTGATCCAACGGCAGGTGAAGTCATCATCGATGGCGCCGATGTGTGCAAGATGAACCAGAACGATCTGCGTCAATTCCGGCGACACAAGACGGCGATGGTTTTCCAGAAATTTGCTTTGCTGCCCCATCGCACGGTGCTGGATAACACCGTCTATGGCCTTGAGATACAGGGCCTGTCGCGGGAAAAACAGGAGGAGCAGGCTAGGCGCTGGATCGGCCGGGTGGGCCTCAAAGGGTTTGAGGATCATTATCCCAACCAGCTTTCCGGTGGCATGCAGCAGCGTGTCGGTCTCGCTCGCGCCCTGACCAACGACGCACCTATCCTGCTGATGGACGAAGCTTTCTCAGCGCTCGACCCGCTTATTCGCATGGACATGCAATCGGTTCTTCTCGATCTGCAGAAGGAAATCAAGAAAACGGTCGTTTTCATCACTCACGATCTCGACGAGGCTTTGCGCCTGGGCGATCGCATCGCAATCCTTCGTGACGGTGAAGTTGTCCAACAAGGAACCGGGCAGGATATCGTTCTAAAACCTGCAGACGAGTATATTTCAAGCTTCGTGAAAGAGGTCAATCGCGGCCGGGTTATCATGGTCGACACTATTGCCACGCAATCCGGCGCGCCGTCAGCAACGGGCGGAGTGACAGTCAAAACCGGCACAATTCTTGAAGAAGCTGCCAAGACAATGACCGACGCCAACCAGCAATATGCAACGGTTATTGATGATAACGGGAAACCCACTGGCGTCATCAGCATGAATAATTTGATTCAAGCGATGGTCACACCTATCAGCCATCTGACATCGAAAGCTGCGGCGGAATAGTCAACGCCGTCGGTGTCGCTTCCCTTGCGCTCGGCGTCGCTCACGCCGCGCACCCTGCGCCGTGCTCTGGCGATAGTGGACCATCGCCTGTGACAGGTGCGAATGAGGGCATAAGCAATGAGTGAACCTGCAGTTGAGACCGACGCAAACGCATCAGCCAGGGACCATGGCAGACGTGGCGGGCGGGCGCGGCCACGTAGCGTTGAAAGCGGTGCTTTCGATCAGCCGCCGTTTCGGCAGCTCAAAATCCCATTTACACCGACAAAGATCGTTTCCGACGATGAACTTGAATCGATCCACGATGCATCGCTTAAAGTGCTGCAGGAGATTGGGGTGGACGTGCTGCACGACGGTGCACGCGAAATCATGAAAGAGGCCGGCGCTGACGTCACTCCTGGTACAATGCGCGTTCGTTTCAACAAGGAAATGATCCTTGAATATGTCAGCCACGCGCCATCCGAGTTCACGCTGCATGCTCGCAACCCCGCACATAATGTGCGTTTTGGCGGCAATAATCTGATCTTTGCCCAAATGGGATCGGCGCCGAATTGCTCTGACACGGACAATGGCCGGCGTTCGGGTAATCAGGCCGATTTCCGCAATTTTTTGAAACTGGCTCAGATGCACAATATCATCAATGCGACAGGCGGTTACCCGGTCGAACCGATCGATATTCACCCCTCGGTGCGCCATCTGGAATGCATACGCGATCTTGCGACACTGACCGACAAGCCGTTTCACATCTATTCGCTCGGCAAGGAACGAAACCAGGATGGAATAGAAATTGCGCGTCTCGCCCGTGGCATCAGCCACGAACAGCTGCAGAGCGAAGCATCTTGCTATACGATCATCAACACCAATTCGCCGCTGAAGCTCGATATCCCGATGATGGAGGGCATCATCCAGATGTCGGGCAATGGCCAAATCGTCATTGTCACGCCCTTCACCCTCGCGGGCGCCATGGCCCCGGTGACGATTGCAGGAGCATTGGTCCAGCAGAATGCCGAGGCGCTGGCCGGTATCTCCTTCACGCAGATGGTCAAGAAGGGCGCGCCCGTCGGTTACGGCGGATTTACCTCCAATGTCGACATGAAATCGGGTGCTCCCGCCTTTGGCACTCCCGAATACATGAAAGCCCAAATGGTTGGCGGTCAGTTGGCTCGCCGTTATGGCATCCCCTACCGCACATCCAATGTGTGTGCAGCTAACACGGTGGATGCCCAGGCTGCCTATGAATCGGTGTTCTCGCTTTGGGGCGCGATCCAGGGCGGCGGCAATTTCATGCTGCATTCCGCGGGCTGGTTGGAAGGTGGGCTTTGCTGTTCCTATGAAAAGATGATGCTCGACTTCGACCTGTTGCAAATGGTGGCGGAATTCCTGACGCCGCTTGATCTGTCGGAAGATGCACTAGGCCTCGATGCGATGCGCGATGTCGGTCCAGGCGGCCATTTCTTTGGCACTGGCCACACCCAGTCTCGCTACAAGAATGCCTTCTATGCGCCGATCATTTCCGACTGGCGCAACTACGAGAGCTGGCAAGAAGCCGGTTCACCAACGGCGATCGAGCGAGCCAATCGAGTCTGGAAAGAACGATTGGCAACTTACGTGAAACCAGCGATCAACCCAGCAATCGAAGACGAAATCAATGCCTTCGTTGCAAAGCGCAAGGCCGAGGGTGGTGCTCCCACTGATTTCTGACCAGTTGAATCAGACTCTCACGGCGTTGAATCAAATTTCCATATACGAGGCATAACAATATGAAATCGCACGTTAAAGCAGTTGTCATAGGAGGCGGTGTCGTTGGATGCTCTGTGCTCTATCACCTTGCACGCGCCGGCTGGAAAGACGTGATGCTGATCGAGCGATCGGAGCTCACGTCCGGTTCATCCTGGCATGCTGCCGGAGGTTTCCATACGCTCAACGGCGATCCAAACGTTGCCAAACTGCAGGCCTATACGGTCAGCCTCTACAAGGAGATCGAGGAACTCTCGGAGCAGTCATGCGGCCTGCATCTGACAGGTGGCGTGATGATGGCCGACAGCCAGGAGCGCATGGATTTCCTGCGTCTCGCGCATGCGCGTGGCCGCTATCTCGGCATGGATACAGAACTGATCACGCCATCTGAAGCCAAGGCGATGTTCCCGCTGATGGACGAGACCAACTTCGTCGGCGCCATGTGGGACCCGGTCGAAGGTCACCTCGACCCATCGGGCACGACTCATGCCTACGCCAAGGCGGCGCGCAAGCTTGGCGCGGAAATTACACTCCGCAACCGCGTCGTTGAATTGACCCAGGAGACTGATGGCACCTGGAATGTTGTCACGGAACAAGGCACAGTAAAGGCCGAACATGTCGTCAATTGCGGCGGTCTATGGGCCCGCGAAGTCGGCCGCATGGTCGGTCTGGAACTGCCAGTCCTTGCCATGGAGCACATGTATCTCCTTACCGAAGACGTTCCCGAAGTCATGGAGTTCAACAAATCCACTGGACGCGAACTCATCGGTGTCATGGATTTCAAGGGCGAGATCTATACCCGTCAAGAGCGTAACGGCATTCTGCTCGGCACCTATGAAAAGGCGGCAAAGCCATGGTCGCCTGTGAACACGCCATGGGACTTCGGCCACGAACTGCTGGCGCCAGATATTGACCGCATTGCTCCTTCACTCGAAGTGGGTTTCAAGCATTTTCCGGGTATCGAAAAGGCCGGCATCAAGCAGATCATCAATGGCCCCTTTACGTTCGCGCCGGACGGCAACCCGCTTGTCGGACCGGTTCCTGGTCTCACCAATTACTGGACAGCCTGTGCCGTCATGGCTGGTTTCAGCCAAGGCGGGGGCGTTGGCCTCGCTCTTTCCAACTGGATGGTGCATGGCGAGCCTGGCTTCGACGTCTGGGGCATGGACGTCGCCCGCTTCGGCGAATGGGCGACCCTGCGCTACACCAATGCCAAGGTGCGCGAGAACTATTCGCGCCGCTTTTCCATCCGCTTCCCCAACGAAGAGCTGCCCGCTGCGCGTCCTCAGCAGACGACGCCGCTCTACGACACAATGGTCGCACAGAATGCAGTCATGGGCGATTCCTGGGGCCTCGAAACTCCGCTATGGTTCGCCCCCAAAGGCACGGAAGCCCGCGATATCGTCTCCTATCATCGCTCGAACGACTTCGAGCATGTCGGCAACGAAGTGCGGGCAACACGGACAACTGTCGGCGTCACCGAAATCGCCAATTTCGCCAAATATGAAGTGACGGGCGCTGGTGCCGAGGCTTTTCTGTCGCATCTGATGACCAACACCATGCCGAAGACTGGACGTCTGGTCCTCACTCCCATGCTGAACGAAGAAGGCAAACTCATCGGCGACTTCACCATCGCCAAGGCAGCAGACGACCGGTTCCTGATCTGGGGATCGTCCGCCGCGCAGCGGTATCACATGCGCTGGTTCCAGAAGCAGCAGCCGAGGGACGGCTCGGTGCGAATCCACCGCTTCGATCAGACGTTGGTGGGGCTGGCGATTGCCGGTCCCAGAGCACGCGATCTCCTTGCAAAACTCGTCGACGAGGACGTTTCAAACGCGGCTTTCCGCTTCATGGATTTCCGCGAGATGGCTGTCGGTGGAGCACCGTGCAAGGTCAATCGCATCTCCTACACTGGCGACCTCGGCTATGAGATCTGGATGGAGCCCGCTTACCAGCGCCTGGTGTACAAGGCGATCAAGGACGCAGGCGCCGAATACAACATCGTTGATTTCGGCATGCGCGCATTGCTCGCCATGCGGCTGGAGAAAAATTTCCCCACGTGGTTCCGCGAATTGCGTCCAATCTACGGTCCGTATGAAGGTTCAATGGACCGCTTCATCAAGCTTTCGAAGAATGAGTTTATCGGTCGGGAATTGGCAGCCAAGGAGAAGGCTGAGTTTGATGCCGGAACCAGCACGAAGCTGCGCCGCGTCTCCTTCCTGATCGACGTGCCGCATGGCGAGGGTGCTGCCGATGTCATGGGGGACGAACCGATCTGGGCGAAAACCTCGAAGGATTACGGGACGGTTCAGGCAGGTCATGGTGTCGGCGCGCCACGCTTCGACGCAACTGGTGAAATTGTCTCCCATGAGGGCGACAAGGGAGCCGTGCAAGGCGAATGGCGCGTTGTTGGCTGGGTCACATCCGGCGGTTATGCTCATTATGTCGGCCAATCGATGGCTCAAGGCTACGTGCCGGCAGAACTCGCCAGAAGCGAACGACAGGGCCTGTTCGAGGTGGAAATTCTCGGCGTTCGCCGCGCCGCCCGGATAAACCTGGAGCCGCCGTTCGACCCGTCAGGCGAAAAGATGCGCGGGTAACTCAAAGGCCGAGATAAAGGGCAAGCCTTTGCGCTTCCCCGTCCAGCCGACGACGACCAAGGCGCTGGCGGCTTCATCATAACGCTGCGCCAGTTCCCAGGATTTGCAATCGATAGCAGCGACGTCTGCCCGTCCAGCCGCAACAGCTTCAACGGAATGGCGATGCCCGCCGGTCTCCGTATGACTAATAAACAGGTCCAGCGTCTCTCCCTGGGCTTCGAGGTCCCGCTGAAGAGTGAGATAGCCGGACATGGAGTCGTGACTATTGAACGCGAGCCGTTTCTGCCGCATTATTTCCAGAGGTAACCTGGCCTCTTCGCCGGGGGGCGCTTTGACGGGCATCCCCTCGCCTCGCCGCATAACCAGTGCACTTGAATAAAGTTCACCATTTCCACCATCAACGCCTGAGTAATCATCCTGCCCGACAACATGGACATAAGCTTGAAGACCCAATTCGAGGGGGCCCCAGCAAGCTTGGGCAAAGAGCAAACCAGGATGACACCACAGCGTCTGCCGATCTAACTCGTCGGGTGGAAGTACGGCTGGATCTGGCGCGATGACATTGCCAGTCTTATCTTTTACGCCGCCAGGAACCGCCGGCAGATCAGCATTGCGGCGCGTAAGGAATTCCGGTGCATCAAAGCCGTTCGATCGTAGTGTGTCACGCAAGGCCGCCCACTGCGCGTCAACTTCTGCGCGCCGTTCCGGCCAGTCATACATCGGCAAAGCCGCCACCAGAGTCATAGAGCTTGTTTACTCTTTCGGCGGCTCGGCGGGAATAGGCATTGTTGAGCCGCCCTGCAGACTGATGCCATGGCGGCGTGGCCGGAAGGCCCGCCCTGGAGCCGGCTCACGACGAAGAACGGGGTGAACGACTTCCTGTTTTTTGCGGAATGCATATGCACGCAAAATCTCGAAATAATTGCGGAAGACATAACCACCATTCATGCGCTGCCATTCCTCTCGCTGTTCGCGATAGAGCTCCGGCAGATCATACCAAGGCGCGGTTGGCCGTTTATGGTGCACAAAATGCAGGTTGTTATTAAGGAAAATGAGAGCGAGAGGCGATTTCTCCACGATAATCGTCCGCCCATCCGGGCGCTCCGACCATTGGTGTTCGCAATAACTGCGGATCGAGATGATTGACAGACCCCAATAAACAGCTGTCAGCGCGTAAATCCAAAGGGGAATGCCGAAAACCATCCATACAATTGTAAGCATTGGGAATAGCCCGGCGAAATGTAAGAGCCAGGCCGTGCGCGTCTTCCTGTCGCCTCCAGCAACCAGCTTCACCTCAGCGATGATAAAGCCAATCGCCATCAGAATCGGGCCAATAATAATCCGGCCACTCAACGTGTTGTTCCAGTTGAGGAGTGATTTGACAAATGCAGGCAGTTTTTCCCAGTCGCCCATGGCGCGGAAATAACTCTCAGGATCGTCATAGGGGTCTGTCAGCCGCTCATCCGCATGGTGCTTGAGGTGAAGATGCTTGTAGCGCCGATAAGGGAAAACGAGACCAATCGGCAACGAAATCAGGATTTCGTTGACAAGACCACTGCGCGTTGGGTGGCCGTGCAGAACTTCATGCTGTAGGGACGAATGCAACGCGACAGAAATGGCCATCGCGGCCAGAGCAACCAATGGCATGGTGTCGTAGACGTGAAAACCGGAGAAAAACCAAAGCCCGTAGCAGGCTGTCATCAAGCCAATGGTTGGCCATTCAATGCCGGTGCGCTTGCGCGAATGCTGGGATGGTGAAGAGGGTATTTTGTTATGTCGTTCTGATTCCATGTTTTTCATGGTCTCATTGTCAGGAGCTGTCAGCAATGCTATTTTTGTGAGTAAGTGTTGATTTTGCGCACCAAATGGCGCAATTGTTGTGCATTATGAACAATGTGGTGCGAATATGGATAAACGCGACCTTTCCCGCCTATTCCAGGAGCGCATCAAAAGTCTCCTTGTCCGGAGTGGTGAAAACCAGTCAGCCTTTGCTGCATCAGTTGGTATTGACCGTTCAGCCTTGTCACAACTGCTGTCGGGCGTGTCTACCAGACTGCCGCGCGTTGAGACTCTGCTCAACATTGCCGAACGCCACGCCGTGTCGCTCGATTGGCTTTTAGGATTGAGCCAGGATGAGGGCATTACAGGCGAACTTCGCCCAAGCATGGAAATAGAAGAAGGTTCGAATAACTTCGAACGCACGCTCCTCGTCAAGTGGCACGCGGAAGCGACCGGCAGTAAAATCCGCTACGTCCCCGCGCGCATCCCGGACTTGTTGCGTACACAAGCTGTCGTTGCTTACGAGACCTCCATGGTCCACCGGGACCCCGCAACCCAGTTGAGCGAGACCGCGTTCCGGCTTGATTATAATCGCCAGCCGGGCACCGACATGGAGGTCTGTATGCCCTTCCAGACGCTGAATGATTTTGCCGCCGGTTGCAGCATCTGGAGCGATCTTTCGCGCAAGGTCCGTCTCGAACAGCTCGACCACATGGCCGAATTGATTGATGAGCTCTATCCGTCATTTCGGCTTTATCTCTTTGACGGACGCGAGCGTTTCTCTGTTCCCTATACCGTTTTTGGCCCATACCGCGCCGCTATATTTGTCGGGGAAATGTATCTGGTCCTGTACACAACTGAGGCGGTGCTGACCATGCAACGGCATTTTGACGGATTGATCCGGGTCGCCAAAGTCAATGCCCACGAAGTGGCTGGTTACGTTTCATCGCTGAAGGTCAGTTGATCATGCGGCGGGCCTTGTCGCAAATGATCATTGACCACATATAAAGACTTCCTTATATCATTATTTAGCTTATCCAAAGGGAACGTGCGCCATGACTATTGCAAACCCACTTGCTGATCTCATCGCTGAGAAGGGCGTTTTGCTGGCTGATGGTGCAACAGGCACAAATCTTTTTGCTACCGGGCTTGAAGCAGGCGAAGCTCCGGAACTCTGGAATGAAGCGCAGCCCGAGAAAATCATTGCATTACATCAGGGCTTTGTCGATGCTGGAGCCGACATCATCCTGACCAATTCCTTCGGTGGCACACGCCATCGTCTGAAACTCCATCATGCACAGGATCGTGTCTTCGAACTCAACAAGAAAGCCGCAGAGCTGGCGCGTAGCGTTGCTGACAAGGCAGACCGCAAGGTCATTGTTGCAGGGTCCGTCGGCCCGACAGGCGAATTGCTCGTGCCGCTGGGTGCCTTGACCGAAGAAGATGCGGTGACGGCTTTCACGGAACAGCTGGAAGGCTTGAAGGCTGGCGGCATCGACGTTGCCTGGATCGAGACGATGTCAGCTCCGGGCGAAATACGCGCAGCTGCCGAGGCAGCCGTTAAAGTGGGCCTACCTTATGTCTATACCGGATCGTTCGATACCGCCGGCAAGACCATGATGGGTCTACCGCCGAAGGACATTCACGGTGTGGTCGACGGACTCGCGCAACGCCCGGTTGCCGTTGGCGCCAATTGCGGCGTTGGTGCGTCGGATATTTTGGCTTCTCTTCTTGACATGAGTGAAGCCGATCCTTCCGCAACGATTGTTATCAAAGGCAACTGCGGCATACCGGAATTTCGCGGCGCGGAGATCTTCTATTCCGGCACGCCGGAACTGATGGCCGACTACGCCCACCTTGCAATCAATGGCGGCGCGAAAATTATTGGCGGCTGCTGTGGCACATCGTTCGAGCATCTGGCAGCAATGCGCAAAGCGCTCGACAGTCACACGCATGGCGCGCGGCCCTCTGTCGAGACAATCGTCGAGACCATCGGACCAATGCGCAACAAACTCGCAGCTCACGCGGATGATATGCCAAAGCGGGAACGCCGCGGACGGCGGGGATAGACTAATTTGACACAAAAACCGGCGGTTTGACCCGCCGGTTCTTTTTGTCACAGTCTTTTGGACCTCAGAGGTCCTCGATTTCGCGGCGGACCCTCTTCAGGATATTGCGCAGCTCCTCGGCCTTCTCAGCCGTCAGCGAACCACTGCGGAGCTTCGAGCGAAGTGCGAAGCTCAATGCATGCATCTCCTCGCCCAAAGCGGCACCACGTATCTCGCCGGAGGCGTTGTCAAGTTGGCCATTGATCTTGTCTAGCTCCGCCCGGTTCTCATCGAGATAAGCAAGCCCCTGGTCCGTGATCGTATAGAGCCGCTTGTTGCCGGTCGTGGTGGAGGTAACAAGATCGGTTTCCTCCATCATTTGCAACATCGGGTAAATCGCGCCGGCACTCGGGGTATAGGCGCCCTGAAATCTCGCCTCCAGCGCCTTGATGACGTCGTAGCCGTGACGTGGTTCTTCCGCGATTAAGCCGAGAACGACAAGGCGCAGTGCACCTGGATCAAACATACGCGGACCGCGCCCGCCAAACGGACCGCCTCGATGCCGCCCGAACGGACCGCCGCGTCCGCGTCCGCCAAAGCGGCCGCCTCCCTCCTGCGAACCTGACATTGCCTCAACGCGCGACCAGTGATCGCCGCCATAGCTGTGGTGATTTCTGCAATGACCGTACATGGAATTTCTCCTGGTTATATCTTTCATGAGCTATATCTACGCAAAGATATATCTTTAATCAAGATAAAGATATATCTTTTACGAGGTTTCCGCCTAAGAGTTTGAATTAGCCTCTGTATTTTTTTGCGGAAAGTATGTCAGCCCCGGGCAAAAGCGTTCATATGAAAACGCATCTGCGGCGTATTGTAGGCGTGCTCGCATCCCACAGGACATGCGCGGCGTGCCAAACAACCGCCGTTCAGGCACTCGTTCCCCTCTCCAGAAGCAAGATGGGAACGACAACGGACGACATTGTATCCGTCACCGGAAAAAGCATTCACTGGGCAAGACGAAAGGCATGGCTTGTCCTGGCAATCGTAGCAGGGATGATTTTGCGGACTACCGCTAGCAAAATCGAGCGCGCGATCGAATAGCAGCGCCCCGCGATAAGCGTGCCAAAGCCCGTATTGTGGATGGATCAGTATTCCGAGTGGAGAAGGGCGCAGTCCCTCAGCGCGCATCGCCCATTGTTGAAACGGCAGATAAGGCCGGTCGGAGGGAAACACGGCCATCGCACTGAATTTCAATGCAACGGCAGTCAGAACATCCTTGGACCATTGATCGAGCGGATCCTGGGAATCCGTGTGGTCCTGCCACCACCGCGTGAAATGCGGCCAAATGGCCGATCCGAAGTGGCCAACCAAGACAACGCTTCGAAAATAGGTCCCTCGAATCAAGGGCGAAGGCGCGTTCTCTTTGTCGAAAACAAAACCGCCGCGCGGGACCAAACCATATGGCTCCAGCGCGGCGGCGATTTGATCCGGTATCAATTCTGCAAAGTCACCCCGCATCTGAACCCTTTACAGCAGAGGCCCAGACTTCCTGGTGGATCAGATCGGCCACTTTAGCCCGGCCGTCTTCGGGCTTCTTTCACGTGAATGCGTCGGGCATGGACGCCTTTTTCTTGGCAATGAACTCCTTGAGTGACTCGTCGATGGCCGGATCGAGATAAGGCGCCTCGTATGTTTCCAGCCAACGGCGAGCAAGTTCATTGGCGCGCTGATCCGCCCGCTTTTCGCCTTCCGCCAGCCATTGCTCGTACGAATTGTTATCTGCAATATTCGAACGATAGAATGCGGTTTGGAAGTTCGCCTGCGTGTGGTCGCAACCAAGATAGTGGCTGCCGGGACCAACTTGCCGGATAGCATCCATCGCTTGACCGTTCTCGGAGAGGTCGACGCCTTGGGCGATCTTCTGGGCCATGCCGAGCTGATCGATATCCATCATGAATTTTTCATAGGAAGATACCAGACCGCCTTCGAGCCAGCCCGCCCCATGCAGCACGAAATTCGTGCCCGCAAGAAGCGTCGAATTCAATGTATTCGCGCTCTCATAAGCTGCCTGAGCATCGGAAACCTTGGAAGCACAGAGCGAACCACCGGTGCGGAAAGGCAATCCGCAGCGGCGTGCCAGTTGCGCAGCACCATAGGAAACCAATGATGGTTCGGGCGTACCAAAGGTCGGCGCACCTGATTGCATGGAGATCGACGACGCGAACGTGCCGAAAATCACAGGGGCGCCGGGCCGGATCAATTGGGTAAAAGACGCGCCTGCAAGAACCTCGGCCAGGACTTGGGTGAGCGTACCTGCCACCGTAACCGGGCTCATGGCGCCGGCAAGAATGAACGGCGTGACGATGCAAGCCTGATTGTTGCGTGCATAGACCTTCAACGCACCCAGCATGGTTTCATCGAATACCATGGGAGAATTTGCATTGATCAGGCTCGTCAAAACGGTGTTCTGGTCGAGATAGTCCTCGCCGAACACCAACTTGCACATGGAAATCGTATCTTCAGCACGTTCGGGTGCGGTGACAGATCCCATGAAAGGCTTGTCGGAATATTTGATGTGCGCATACACCATATCGAGATGGCGTTTGTTGACCGGCACATCGACAGGTTCGCAAACCGTACCGCCCGAATGATGAATTGACGGCGCCATATAAGCCAGCTTGACGAAATTATTGAAGTCTTCGATCGTCGCGTAGCGGCGAACGCCCTCGAGATCGCGAACGAAAGGCGGCCCATAGACCGGTGCAAAAACGGTAGCATCGCCGCCAATCTGGACGGAGCGTTCCGGATTTCGCGCATGCTGCGTGTAGATCGGCGGAGCAGTCTTCAGCAGAGAACGCGGCAAACCCTTGGGAAAATGCACCCGCTCGCCTCTGACGTCGGCACCGGCTTCTTTCCACAGTGCGAGCGCTTCCGCATCATCGCGGAACTCGATGCCGATCTCCTCCAGCACCGTATCGGCGTTCGCCTCGATTATCGCCAAACCTTCTTCGTCCAACACTTCGAAGGTACGTATCTTGCGCGTAATATAGGTCAGCGACTTGCCAGGACCGCCACCCGAACGCGCAGCACGACGTGCAGCGGCACCAGCGCCTGCGCCGCGGCCACGACGCCCACTGCCTGTTTCCGCTTCTGCAGGTGCATCGACTGACGTTTCCTCAACCATTTTCTATCTCCTCAGCGCTTCACAAGCGCAGACTTCTTCTTGAGCAGGTCCGAATCTAAACGCGACACCGGCAAGAGCGTTTCCGTGTGCGGCACCGGGTGGCGCATCGGAGACAACTAGTGAAGCGGATTTGACATTCGCACGCCTTGGCCATCAGCTTCTGAAGCCAAAGTCAAATCCAAAAGTTCCACTAGGACTTTGAGATTGCTAGCGAATGTTAGAATCGGACCACTAGCCGGTCGTTTTCGTCATTTACTAGGTCGCATTTAAGCGATGCGTTTTCAGCAACTTGCCCGATATGTTAAAGAAACACCAGTTATGTTAGTGACATTGCATAACGCTTGAAAGGAAGCATAAAAATGGCCGATGATGAAATCATTCTTTCGGAGCTTTCTGACGATGAACTCGTCGAGCAAATGCATGACGATCTTTATGACGGCCTGAAGGAAGAAATCGAGGAAGGCACCAATATTCTGCTTGAACGCGGTTGGGCGCCCTACAAGGTTCTGACCGAAGCTTTGGTCGAGGGCATGCGCATCGTTGGCGAAGACTTCCGGGACGGCATTCTCTTCGTACCTGAAGTACTGCTCTCAGCCAACGCGATGAAGGCCGGCATGTTCATCTTGCGCCCTCTCCTTGCTGCAACCGGGGCACCGAAGCAGGGCAAGCTCGTCATCGGGACCGTCAAAGGTGACATTCATGACATCGGCAAAAATCTGGTCGGTATGATGATGGAAGGTGCTGGCTTCGATGTCATCGACCTTGGTATCAACAATCCGGTCGAAAAGTATCTGGCGGCAATAGAAGAACATCAGCCCGACATTCTTGGCATGTCGGCACTGCTCACGACCACCATGCCCTACATGAAAGTCGTTATCGACACGATGAAGGAAAAGGGCATCCGCGACGACTATATCGTGCTCGTGGGTGGTGCACCTCTCAACGAAGAGTTCGGCAAAGCCGTCGGCGCGGACGCCTATTGCCGCGATGCGGCGGTTGCTGTTGAGACAGCCAAGGCCTACATGAAACGCAAACACAATCAGCTTTCGGGAGCTTGATGGCATGCAAAACGGCCGCATGAGCATGCGACCGTTTTGTTAGCAAGAAATCAATAAACGGCTGAGGCCCAGACGGCCCTAAGCGTTAATTAATTGGCTGACTTTGCCACGCGATGACCAGCGCTCTGGGTCGCATTGACCGTATTGGCCGTATCTTGACCCATGCCGCGAATCGTATTGGCACAGCCGGCAAGTGCGACGACTGCAAGTACAGCGGCAATCGGAGCGATATGTGATAGTTTCATGGACGGTATCTCCCGTTCTGCTAGAATTAAATCCAACGCTGGAACAACGCGATAGAGCAAGATCAGTTCCATGAATGCAAGCCGAAAGTCGACGAAGTCACCGGAGATCGTGCGGGTCATTGCTTGTGGGATGATTGCGCGCGAAATCCTCGCGATACGCGAACAATTTGGCCTCGAACATATTGATCTAAAGTGCCTCCCCGCGATTTATCATCACTATCCGGATAAGATTGCGCCATCGGTAGATCGCGCAATCGTCAAAGCCAAAGCTGAAGGCATAACACGCATATTTGTCGGCTATGCAGATTGCGGTACGGGTGGCATGCTTGACCGTGTCTGTGAGAAACATGGCGTCGAACGCATCGCCGGCCCGCATTGCTTTTCGTTCTATGTCGGCAATGAAGCCTTCTCCTCACAGTGGGACGACGACATGACGTCGTTTTTCATGACAGATTTCCTCGCCCGCCATTTCGAAACGTTCATGGTCAAACCGCTGGGACTGGATCGGCACCCTGAACTGCGCGACATGTATTTTGGCAACTACACCAAGATGATCTACATCGCGCAGACTGATGATCCTAAGTTGAGCGCGAAGGCCGAGCGAGCGGCAGCTTTTCTAGGCCTCGCCTACGAACGGCGCCTGACGGGTTATGGTGATCTCGTTCCCGCCTTGACCTCGGCTGCGGCTCCCGATTAGATTCTCCTCCTGATCGCCATCAGATGAACGACTTCTTCGTCTGTATGCCTGAATACCAAATCGAGACAGGTATCAATTCATTATGCTTCGCGCTGGATTCGCCACCATTATCCTTATTGCTTGCACAACTGTCGCCCACGCGGACGGCGCGATAACGCGGATTATTACCAAGCCTGATCAAGCGAAGCTCGACAAATACGAAGAGACGAGGAGAACGGCAATCGACGCCGCAAGAAAAGGCGGCTCCACCGACGATTTGAAGCAATTAGACGTAATCCTCGCAAAGCCCCATCTCGCTTTCGGTGAAGATTTCGACATGACCGGCGATTGGAAATGTCGGACAACAAAGCTGGGCAAGGAACCAGCACTGGTTCTTTATGGCTGGTTCAAATGTCGTGTCACCGATGACGGATCAGGATGGATATTGGAAAAGACGAGTGGTTCACAACGCACGAAGGGACACTTTTATACCGAGGGCGACAACCGCCTGACCTATCTTGGTGTCGGCTATACTTTGGGTAACAAACCACGGAACTACAGCGCTGGCCCTGACGTTGATCAAGTCGGATACGCATACCGGACGGAAAAAAATGAGTTTCGAATTGAGTTCCCTTCGCCCGCTCGCGAATCGCTCATGGACATACTCGAACTGAAGCGTTGAGGTATTTTCGTCATTGTAATGTTACCTACCTCGCGCCATATGCGTCAAAATTTCAACAAAGACGAGAAGATGGCAGCAATCGACGCAGAAGAAAGAAAAAAGCCCGACCGCGTGGCTCGATCTTTGACACCAGACAATGACCCGCGCACGCTATCGCAAGTCTTCAGGGATTTGTCGCTTGCGGCAACGGCCCCGGTGTCTTTCGACGAGCTCGAAGAAGCGTTTACAGATCGCAGTTTTGCCGCGCTCCTCACATTTTTTGCCATTTTGAATCTTATCCCGCTTCCACCAGGTACCGGGGTCATTACCGGAATTCCACTTGTGCTCGTTTCGGTACAAATGGTGATGGGGCGCGAATCTGTCTGGCTTCCAAGTTTCATGCGAACGAAAACCATTTCCCCTGACCGGTTCCGCTTGATATCGGCCAAAGTCGTTCCGTGGCTGGAATGGCTGGAGAAGTTTATCCGGCCGCGCAATTGGCCGTTTGGCCGCAAGCAGGGTGATCGCTGGCTTGGTGCATTTACCACCATTCTTGGTCTGTCTGTAGTTCTGCCAATGCCGCTATCCAACTGGCTGCCCGCTTTCGCAACCGCGATTATCGGCATCGCACTTTGCGAGCGTGACGGCAGATTGATGTTGGGCGGACTGATACTCGGTGTCGTCTCGATCGGCATTGTCACGGGCTTTGCCTTCGTTGCCGCGAATGTGCTTGCCTATGCCGCAACCTTCTGGCCTTTCTGAACTAGAGCAAATTTTGTCTATTTGGAGTCGTTCTGCCGGGGGAATTCACGGACAAGGTCAAGGGGTTTGGCGAGGCCGATGCCTTTCCATCGGACGACGCCGAAGCCCGATGGAATTGGCCCGAATTCACGCGGCCCTTCGGGTTTCCGGCTGGCGGACACCCACCTTGTCAGACGGCTTCGTCCGATGGAAAAACATCGGCCTCGCCACCTTCCGCGTGGATTGTCTCGCCATCCGTGAAACAGAACTGGCTCCAAATAGATAAAACTTGCTCTAAATCCTTGTCGCAAAAACACCAATGACGCACGTCGCATTTGAGTGCGCACGCGTCGTGAGATAGCAAGCTTAGCCCCCGATATTCCGGCAAAAGGATCCTCATCGGAGGATGAATTGCATGGCTGATCTCATTGTCGTTTATTGGCGGGATATTCCCGCTCAAGTGACCGTCAAAAAGGGACGTCAGGCAGCCAAGCGCGAGCTTCCGATTCGTTTCACCGAGGCCATCGACATGTGTGCGATGCGCATTGGTGCGAAAGACTCCGATACCTATCTGGCGGAATGGCGCCGCGGCACTCCGGTGCCTGTGAGTGATGATCTGGAGACCGAGGCGGATAGCGCCCTCGCCCGTATTGACAATGAATATGATCGGGAACGCCTTGTGGCGCTCGTAAAGGCAGGTGGACATGAGCATTCATGAATTCAAAGCGAAGTCGCAGCAGGATCAAATGACCAAGATCGCAGCATCCATTGAAGTCGCGGCTCGCCAGGCTATCGAATCCCAGGATTTGCCGGGGCTGTTCCCCACAGGCACCCGGGTTTACATCACCGATATGGGTACGGACAGCGTCGATACGCTGACTGCGGCCGCAAAGCGCATTCATGAGCTTGGTTATAAGCCGGTCCCGCATTTCGCTTCACGCCGTCTGACGACGAAAGCAGCGCTCGAAACTCGTATCCGCCGAGCCGCGCAAGAAGCCGGCGTGACCGACGTTCTCGTCATTGGTGGCGGCCTCGAGCGTCAGGCAGGTGAGTTCTCCTCGACGATGGAAGTGTTGGAGACTGGTTTCTTTGACAAGTATGGCATCACCGAAATGGGCGTTGCCGGCCATCCCGAAGGCAGCCCGGAGTTTTCCGAGGCCGTTGCGATTGAAGCTCTGCGTTTGAAGAAAGACTTCGGCGAACGTACTGGTGCAAAGCTGCGTGTTGTCACCCAGTTCGGTTTCGATGCTGATCGCTTTATCCGCTATTCGGAATCGCTGCGCCAGCATGGTGTCGACCTTCCCGTGCATCTCGGCGTTGCTGGCCCTGCCAAGATTACGACGCTGATCAAATATGCAGCCATGTGCGGTGTCGGCAATTCGATCAGCTTCCTGAAGAAGAATGCCCTGTCACTGACAGCGCTCGCCACAAGCCACTCACCGGAGGGTGTTGTCGGCCCCATCGAGCAGCACGTTTTGGCTAACCCGACATCTGTCATCAAGCAAATTCATATCTTCCCGTTCGGTGGATTGAAGAAGTCATCCGAATGGCTTGTTGATCGCGGCTCATGGAGTTTGAATACCGCACACTATTCTACAAACGCAGTCGCGAATTAAGGATTCTTGAATGACCCGTACGATCGTCGCTTCGGCGACCAGAGAAATAATCATCGGATTTGATCAGCCTTTCTGCGTCATCGGCGAGCGGATCAATCCGACCGGTCGTAAGAAACTGGCCGCCGAAATGATCACGGGCAATTTCGATACAGTCATCAAGGACGCCTTGGAGCAGGTCGCCGCAGGCGCGACGATGCTGGACGTCAACGCGGGTGTTACTGCGGTGGATCCCAACGCGACAGAGCCGGGTCTTCTTGTTCAGACGCTTGAAATCGTTCAGAATCTCGTCGATGTCCCCTTGTCGATCGACAGTTCGGTAAGCGCTGCCATCGAGGCAGCACTGAAAGTCGCCAAGGGCCGTCCGCTGGTCAATTCCGTGACGGGTGAAGAGGAGAAGCTCGAAGCCATTCTCCCGCTGATCAAGAAGTATAATGTTCCGGTCGTTGCCATTTCCAACGATGAGACCGGCATTTCCATGGATCCGGACGTTCGTTTCGCCGTTGCCAAGAAGATCGTAGAGCGCGCCGCCGATTTCGGCATTCCGGCCCATGACATCGTGGTCGATCCCCTGGTCATGCCGATCGGTGCGCTTGGTGATGCCGGTCGTCAGGTTTTCGCACTGCTGCGCCGTCTGCGTGAGGAATTGAAAGTCAACACCACGTGCGGCTTGTCGAACATCTCTTTCGGCCTGCCCCATCGTCACGGCATCAATGCCGGGTTCATTCCTATGGTGATTGGCGCGGGCATGACCTCGGCGATCATGAATCCTTGCCGTCCGCAGGAAATGGAAGCCGTTCATGCCGCCAATGTTCTCAACGGCACAGACGCCAATTGCACCTATTGGATCAAGAAATATCGCGATCACCAGCCGGCTGCCCCTGGTGCAGCTGCATCGGTATCCGTTCCTGCCGATTCGGCTGGCGGCGGTCGCCGTCGTGGCGGACGCGAGGCGCGGCGCGGCGCCGCAGGCTGACGGTTTGCGTTACGCAAACTGACCAGCATAGAAAGGCGGGAGGCAGCTAAACTGCCCCTCGCCTGAAAGTTTTGGAGTATCGATCGTGAACGCACCCGTCAAAGCACCAGAGGCGTCGGCAAAGGAAGCGCTCGTTCTCTTCATGCCATCGGGTAAACGCGGACGTTTCGCCGTTGGTACACCCATTTTGGAGGCCGCACGCACCCTTGGCGTGTACGTTGAGAGCGTCTGCGGCGGCCGCGCCACCTGTGGACGCTGCCAGGTGGAAGTGCAGGAAGGCAATTTTGCCAAGCACAAGATCGTCTCCTCACTCGACCACATTTCCCCCAGAGGTTCAAAGGAAGATCGTTACGACCGGGTGCGCGGCCTGCCCGAAGGGCGCCGTCTCTCCTGTTCCGCCACGATACAGGGCGATCTCGTCGTTGACGTACCTCAGGATGTCCAGGTCAACGCGCAGGTGGTCCGCAAAGCCGCCACCGACCGCGTTATAGAGCGCAATGCGGCCGTCCAGCTTTGCTATGTCGAGGTTGAGGAACCCGATATGCACAAACCTTTAGGCGATCTCGACCGCCTGAAAGCCGTGCTGGAAAAAGACTGGGGCTGGAAGGATCTGCTCATCGTATCGCATCTGATCCCCCATGTTCAGGGCATTTTGCGCAAGGGCAATTGGGGAGTGACCGCCGCCATTCACCGTGACATGGATTCCTCTCGGCCCTTTATCATCGGATTGTATCCAGGCCTGAAGAACGAAGCCTACGGCATAGCCTGTGACATCGGTTCGACAACCATCGCCATGCATTTAGTCTCGCTGCTGTCTGGCCGCATCGTCGCCTCCTCTGGCACATCGAATCCGCAAATCCGCTTTGGCGAAGACCTGATGAGCCGGGTCTCTTACGTGATGATGAATCCCGACGGACGCGAGGCGATGACCAAGGCTGTCCGCGAGGCGGTCAACAAGCTGATCGGCAAGGTCTGCGAGGAAGGCAATGTCGATCGGCACGATATCTTCGACTGTGTCTTCGTCGGCAATCCGATCATGCATCACCTGTTCCTCGGCATCGATCCGACTGAGCTTGGTCAGGCACCGTTCGCGCTTGCCGTCTCTGGACCGCTGCAGTACTGGGCGCAGGAGATCGACATCGAGGTCGCCCTCGGAGCGCGCCTCTATATGCTGCCCTGCATAGCCGGCCATGTCGGTGCCGATGCAGCGGGTGCCACGCTATCGGAAGGGCCCTACCGGCAGGACAAGATGATGCTGCTCGTCGACGTCGGCACCAATGCCGAGATTGTGCTCGGCAATAGCACCCGAGTGGTCGCCGCGTCCTCACCTACCGGCCCAGCCTTTGAAGGCGCCGAAATTTCATCAGGACAACGCGCTGCCCCGGGCGCGATCGAACGCGTGCGCATCGACCCGCAGACCCTCGAGCCGAAGTTCCGCGTAATCGGAGTCGACAAGTGGTCCGACGAGGACGGCTTTCAGGAGGCCGCCAAAACGATCGGGGTCACCGGGATCTGCGGCTCGGCGATCATCGAGGTGGTCGCGGAGATGTATCTTGCAGGCATCATTTCTGAAGACGGCGTCATTGATGGAACGATGGCTGAGCGGAGCCCGCGCATCATGGCTAACGGCCGCACCTTCTCCTACCTCCTGCGTGACGGCGAGCCGCGCATTACAGTCACACAGAACGACATCCGCGCCATTCAACTCGCCAAGGCCGCCCTTTATGCCGGCGTGAAGCTTCTGATGGAAAAGCAGGGCGTCGATACGGTCGACACGATTCGTTTTGCAGGCGCCTTCGGCTCGTTCATCGATCCGAAATATGCCATGGTGCTCGGTCTCATTCCCGACTGTGACTTGTCCGAAGTGAAGGCTGTCGGCAATGCGGCCGGCACGGGCGCGCTGATGGCATTACTCAACCGCAATCATCGTCGCGAGATTGAAAGGGAGGTCGCCCGCATCGAGAAGATCGAGACTGCGCTGGAACCGAACTTCCAGCAGCTCTTCGTGAATGCAATGGCGCTGCCCAACAAGATCGATCCCTTCCCGAAACTGTCGCAGGCCGTAACGCTGCCGCCGCGCAAAAACGTCAGCGAGGATGGCGTTGCCGGTGATGCGGCGCCACGCCGGCGGTCGCGCGAGGAACGTGCAGCACGGCGTAACCGCGAATAACTTTGTCCTACAGTCAATTTCCGCTATCACAAATCCATGATTGATTCCGGAAACAGCTTGCCATGATAGCCTGCTTTGACATTGGCGGTTCCGCCATCAAAGGCGCAATCGCCTATTTACCCGAAGATATAAGACCGCTCCCCAAAATCCCGACGCCGCTGAACGATTTTGATGCGTTCGCCTCAGTCGTCGAAAAGATCGCGGCGGATGGAGGCGCTGACCCCAGAAGCTTGATATCGATTTCCATCGCGGGGGTGGTTGATTCCGATACGGGCAAGATCACTTGCGCCAATATTCCATGCATTCATGGCCGTACATTGGTTGCCGATCTAAGCGAGAAACTGCAAAGGCCCGTTCTCGTCGCCAATGATGCCGATTGCTTTGCGTTATCTGAAGCTGTTGTTGGCGCGGGACGCGGTCATCGCATTGTATTCGGTGTCATCCTTGGCACCGGTGTCGGCGGTGGCCTAATTATCAACGGCAAAATTCACGAAGGTGCTGGCGGCTTTGCTGGCGAATGGGGTCACGGCCCGGTCTCCGCCACCCTTGCAGGCAATCCGCCCGTCGTCATTCCACGCTATGCCTGCGGCTGCGGCCAGGTTGGTTGCGTTGATGCAGTGGGCGCGGCGCGCGGCATGGAACGACTGCACGCTCACTTGCACGGCGTTGGTCTGCCAAGTACCGCGATTATAGCGGCGTGGAATGCCGGGGACGCAGCGGCTGAACGCACTATTGGGGTCTATATAGATGTCGTCAGCGGCCCGCTCGCGATGACGATCAACATCGTTGGCGCGTCTATCGTACCCGTTGGCGGCGGGCTCGCCAACTCTGTAGAGCTCATCAAACGCCTGGATGAGGCAGTTCGCGCACGTATCTTGCGAACAACCGATAAACCACTGGTTGTTCCTGCAGAATTGAAGATTGAACCCGGTCTCATCGGTGCGGGCGTTCTTGGGTTGATGGAAATAGCAAAATGAGCATCCTGCTCGAAGTCTGCGTTGACAGCCCCGCCGGACTGGCGGCGGCGATCAACGGAGGAGCCGATCGTATTGAACTCTGTTCAGCGCTCGAACTCGGCGGTCTGACGCCGACACCGGGACTGATCGGACAGGCTGCTGTCTCCCCTATTCCCATATACGCCATGATCCGTCCGCGTCCCGGCAATTTCGTTTTTAATGAAGCCGACATTGACGCAATGCTGCGCGAGATCGATGTGATGCGCGCCGCTGGGCTTGCTGGTGTGGTCTTCGGCGCCAACCTCACCAATGGTGAACTGGATTATACGACGCTCGAACGCCTCGTCAGGCAATGCGGTGGCCTCGGTGTTACACTGCACCGCGCGTTCGATCTCGTCCCCGATCTTGCTGAGGCTGTCAGCATGGCGATCGAGCTTGGATTTGAACGAATCCTGACTTCGGGACGGTCGCCGACCGCGCGTGACGGAGTCGACGACCTGGAAGCGACATTCGAACTTGCTGCTGGCAGGATCAAGATCATGCCCGGTTCCGGCGTGAACATTGGCAATATCGGTGTGCTGTGGGATCGCATTCCGTTCTCCGAAATTCATTCATCCTGTTCTGTCGCTGCTCCGCTCGTAAGCCAAGCAGCAAGGCGCCTCGGTTTTGAAACCGCCTCGCAGAAGCAGACGAGTTTGGAGCTCGTCAGGGCATTGAAACATTATTGCGCTAACAGATAAGAGACCTTTTGAGAATTCAACCTGATGAGTCAGCTGGTGTGGTTTTCGAGAACCGAAGCGCAGCGGACGCATTGGTCCGTGAGCATCGGAAGCGCAGAAAATCGCATCAGATTGCTGTCAGGATGGATTGGCAAAGGTCTCTAGCAGCTAAGCTTGCCCGTCCGCTCATATCCCTCAAAATAAACCCGCAGATGCTGTGCGACAGCTTTAACATGCGCACCTGCATTCTTCGCAACGAGCATGCCGAGCCTGGATTCGCCGAGTGGCGGCAGACCATGCTCAGCGCCGAGCTGTACCATGTTGTCTTCCAGAAGGAACTTCGAAAAAGGTGCAACGGCAAGATCCGCAACGATTGCCGCACGCTGCCCCATCGTATGGGCACTCATATAGGCAACGCGATATTCACGGCCCGCACTTTCCAGCGCACTAATCGCGTTGGCGCGCCAGATGCACCCCTCTTCCCACATTGAAAGCGGCAGTGGGTTGCGCTCATGGGCAGTCCCACATTTGGCGCCCGCCCAGATGATCTCCTCAGTCATGAGAACTTCTATGTCATCCATCTTGGCCAGTGTCTCATTGACATTGACCAACGTGACGTCGAGACGCTGCTCATCAAGGCGTTTGCGCAGACTATTGCTTTGATCAATAACTACATCGACGGTTACATCCGGGTGAGATTCGGCAAAACGCTTCAAGACAAACGGAAGCACCCGCTCGCCGACATCGTCTGGCGCACCGAGCCGAACGACACCCGAAACCGTCGGTGCTATAAATTTCGCCACTGTCTCGCGATTGAGAGCCAGCATGCGCCTTGCATAACCAAGGAGAACTTCGCCGCTCGGCGTCAGTTTGACCGAACGCGCGTCCCGTTCGAGCAGCACGTGGCCCAGGGTCTCCTCCAGTTTCTTGATCTGCATGGAAACAGCCGAAGGGGTACGAAACACAGCATTTGCAGCACTCGAGAAACTGCCTGTCTCAGCAATCATTGCAAAGGTACGCAACACATCCAGGTCGAGGATCGGAATGGGATGATGCATCGGGGCTGACATGGCGCATTCTCCTTCATCAATTTTTCTGAAACATAGTGTTTCGTAATTTCGTTTGATTGAACATCAACTTGGGGCGATAGTCAAGTTCATCAAAGGACATCAAACAAAATGGTGCTCCTGTTGAAAAAAGGAGAAGGAAAATGAGCACTTGCGATAACCTGTATCAGAGTGACACGAGAAGTTTCGCCGAACGCCTTGCGACCTATCTCGCGGATTATACGACTCACTTGGCTGCACGAATCAGAACCACACGCGAAGTTTTCATCCGGGAACGCCGCTTGCGCGCTACCGAGATGGCACTTGACGGACTTCCGGAGAACATGCGTTGCGACATCGGCTGGCCAGACCTCTATGAGCGCCAAGTCGGCGAATGCAACCAGCTAAAGAATTCGCGGTCATAAAATCATGAAACAGTCGACTCAAGGGAGCAGATAACGATCTATCTGCTCCCTTTTATCATATGTGATACCTGCGCTTTTGCGACACAGGTTATCGCCCTTCCATTTAGAATAATTCTATGGTTCTATCTGCAAAAAAGCTCTCGAGACCACGCCCGTAAGTTGAAGGTATTACTTCAGTTGCGACATGGCCTTAAAGCCAAATACGGGAACCTGGAATTACCATGGATCACATCGGTCTCAATAAGCGCTCATTCGTTTTCTTTCTCGTGCCGAATTTCTCGATGATCGCATTTGCGACAGCCATCGAACCACTGCGCATCGCAAATCGCATGCTCGGGTATGAAGCCTATCGCTGGCGTCTGGCCTCTGTGGATGCGAAGCCTGTCACGGCCTCGAACGGCGTGGAATGCGCCGCGAACACATCATTGGAAGACGAGAGGCGGTACCTGACCGGCGAAGAAAGGCCATCCATGGTCTTTGTGTGCGCCGGCATTCACGTCGAGAAATTCCACAACAAATCAGTCTTTGCCTGGCTTCGCGAAGAATTCAACCGCGGCGTCGCTGTAGGCGGACTCTGCACCGGGGCGCATATTCTCGCAGCGGCTGGCCTGCTTTCTGGCAAGCGGTGCGCGATCCATTGGGAGAATCTTCCAGGTTTTGCTGAGGCCTTTCCAAAGGCCGATGTATACGCCGACCTGTTCGAGGTTGACGGCAACATCTACACCTGCGCCGGCGGTACGGCCGCACTGGATATGATGCTCAAGCTCATCGGCGATGATTTTGGCGACAATATCGTCAATCGTGTCTGTGAACAGGCGTTGACTGACCGTGTACGCAGCCCACATGACCGTCAGCGACTGCCGTTACGCGCGCGTCTCGGTGTGCAAAACTCCAAGGTCCTGACAATAATCGAATTGATGGAAGCGCGGCTTTCCGAGCCGTTGTCCTTGATCGAGATTGCCGACCATGTTGGCCTTTCCCGCCGCCAGATCGAGCGCCTGTTCCGCCAGGAAATGGGGCGCTCGCCAGCCCGCTATTATCTGGAGATCCGTTTGGACCGCGCCCGGCACCTGTTGATTCAGTCATCCATGCCGATCGTAGAGGTGGCAGTTGCATGCGGATTTGTCTCGGCATCGCATTTTTCCAAATGCTACCGTGAACTCTACGGCCGTTCGCCGCAGCAGGAACGCGCTGATCGCAAGCAGTTGATTGCAGCGTAGCTTATCTCGATTCCCAATCCTGCATCCGCCTCTGCCATATTCGCTCGCCTGAAAGGCAATCGATTTGCGGTTTGTCCTGGGCCAGGATCAGCGGCAGCGTCTGTGACGGCAGCCAATCTGCTTTCTGCGTGGTAGGTGTATCCCCCGCCAACTCCAGCACCAGTTTCCGGCGCACAGCCTCCGGAAACTGATCCCAGGAATTGACCGGGACCATGAAAGCACCCGGTCCGCCAATGACGCAGCTGCTGTAATAGAGATCGAGGTCCTTCACGGCCCAGTCGGAGTAGAAATCTCCACGTGTCATCAATGGCAACCCGTTGATCGTAATGCCCTTGGCAATCGCCTGATCGCGAGCGTCAGCTACTGGGCGACCATTGTTGTTCGCGCCATCGCCCGAAATATCGATAACTCTTCGCGAGGCCTTGAAGCCATTGTTGTCAAAGAGGGTACTGGAAAAATCGATAGCCCCTGAGATCGATGTACGACTTTGCGTTGCGGGAATTGGCTGGTCGAGCGCATCCGCAAGCTTTTCCGCAGAGTCGGCGCCATCAACCAACGTCCAGGGAACGATAATTCGTTGTACGTTCGATCCAGCCCACTCAACATAAGTAATGGCCACACGGCCGTGAATACCGTCGCGTATGGCATCGACGACGTCCTTGCGCCGAAGCGCCGCGACATAGCCATCGCGTTGAATCTTCTGCTCGAAAGTTTCCATGGATCGGGATGCGTCGACGGCCAAAACCAGCTCGACATCGACATCGGTCTCTGCTGTTTGAGCATGCGTTTGAGAACTGGCCAATAACGCCGCCAGTGTTAGAAAACTGCTGAAAGCCTTCCTTCGCGATGACATAGACTAAAGTGTAACTCAAATCGCAGGAACGCAAAGCCACTTCCAGCGCGATCACATTCTGTTGAACAAGGCGCTAAAGCAAGAATGGCGCCCTTTGGCGCCATTCTCAAGATCGGTTTTCGACAGGTTTAAGCCTTCAAGCGCTCATTTTCGGCATCGAAGGGCGACTCCGGAATCACGGTCGCTTTATGTGTTTTTCCCAATATCTTTATCTCGACCTGAGTGCCGAGAGCAGAGTACTCGGGCTTCACCATCGCAAGCGCTATGCTTTTTCCCAGGCGCCAGCCAAAACCTCCATGGGTAGCCCGGCCAATCAGTTCGCCATTCACGTATATCGGTTCACTGCCGCGTGCATCGACGTCCGATATCCCTGGCACATGCACTTCCAGCGTGACGAAGTTCCATTTCAAGCCGTTTTCGCGCGCCTTCACCACAGCGTCACGTCCGATGAACTCTCCCTTGTTGGGATGAACGAAGCGATCGAGACCGCTTTCAAACGCATTGTACTCGATAGACAATTCGCGCGGGATCAAGCGATACGACTTTTCTATCGCCATCGCTGTCATTGCACGGATACCGAAGGGCTTGATGCCGAACTCAGCGCCGGCTTCGAGCAACAAATCATAAATAGTGTTCTGCTGTTCAATTGGATGGTGTAGTTCCCAGCCAAGCTCGCCAACGAAATTGACTCGCAACGCATGCGCTGTCCCCGTACCGACGCTGATTTCCTTGCCGGAAAGCCACGGAAACGCCTCGTTGGACAGATCGACACGCGTTAGTTTCTCCAGAACCTGGCGGCTCTTGGGTCCTGCCAGAACGAGAACGCCATACATCTGTGTAATAGGACGCAAGTTTACCGAGCCATCGTTCGGCAGCAGCTTGTACAAATAATCGTGGTCGTGATTTTCGTAAGCCCCCGCCGAGACGAGATAGAATATCCCTGGCAACCACTCATAGACTGTGAATTCCGAACGAACCCCACCAAGTGGCGTCAAGAGATGACAAAGCGCGATACGGCCCTGCTTTTTCGGAATGCGATTAGCCAGGATCGAGTCGAGCCAAGCGCGGGCACCAGGTCCGGACACTTCGATCTTGGCGAAAGCCGACATGTCTAGAAGACCAACGTTGTTCGTCACATTCTTGATCTCATGACCGACATGTTCGAAATAGTTGGAACGCCGGAACGACCAGAGCTCCTTGACCTTGCCGTCAGCATCAGGTTTCGGATGATTGTGGTTCATCAGCACATCCGGCTTGTCGAGTTTGGCAACGTCGAGCCCGTAACCTTGCGGTGCGAACCAATTGGCGCGCTCCCAGCCATAAACAGTTCCAAACACGGCACCGAGTTGCTTCTGGCGATCATAGGAGGGCGAACGCTTCAAGGGCCGGGCAGCACCTCGCTCCTCGTCTGGGTAATGAACCGAGAAAACCTCGGCATAAGCCTCTTCATTCTTTTCTTTCAGGTACCCTTCGGTCGCGTAGGGACCGAAGCGGCGCGGATCGACGCCCATCATGTCGATGGAGGGTTCGCCCTCGACGATCCACTCGGCCAGCTGCCAGCCGGCACCGCCGGCAGCGGTGACACCAAAGGAGTGTCCTTCATTCAACCAGAAGTTTTTAAGGCGTGGCGCAGGTCCAATGATGGGCGAGCCATCGGGGGTATAGGCGATGGCGCCATTATAAACCTTCTTGATACCGACTTCACCAAATGCCGGAACACGCGCAATCGCGGTTTCGATATGCGGTTCGAGGCGGTCGAGGTCTTCCTGGAACAATTCATATTCGCTGGCATCCGAAGGGCCATCGACGTAGCAGACGGGGGCTCCGCGCTCGTATGGTCCAAGCAGCAAGCCGCCATTTTCTTCGCGCATATACCAGGAACTGTCGCTTTCGCGCAAAACACCCATTTCGGGCAAGCCTTTTGCCTTCCGCTCAAGAATTGCCGGGTGCGGCTCGGTCACGATATACTGATGCTCGACGGGAATAACCGGCACATCGAGGCCGACCATCTTTCCGGTCTTGCGGGCAAAGTTGCCGGTTGCGGACACCACATGTTCCGCGGTGATGTCACCCTTGTCGGTCTTTACCAGCCATTGGCCGGACGGCAATTGTTCGATGCCAAGCACGGTCGTATAGCGATAGATTGTTGCACCAAGATCGCGCGCACCCTTGGCGAGCGCCTGCGTCAGATCGGCCGGCTGGATATAGCCATCTTCCGGATGTTGGATAGCGCCAATAATTCCGTCCATCTCGGCAAGCGGCCATATCTCCTTGACCTGTTCGGGCGTCAAGAGTTTCACCGGAACGCCGATCGTTTCGGCCACTCCCGCATAATACATATATTCGTCCCAACGATCCTGCGTGCGAGCGAGGCGAATATTACTGCAATTGGTGAAGCCGACATTCATGCCGGTCTCTTCCTGCAGTTCCTGATAGAACTTGACCGAATATTTGTGAATCTGGCCAACAGAATAGCTCATGTTGAACAAGGGCAGCAGACCGGCAGCGTGCCACGTTGAACCGGATGTCAGTTCCTTGCGCTCGATCAGGACAACATCACTCCAGCCCTTCTTGGCCAGATGATAGAGTGTCGAAACACCTACTACCCCACCGCCGATAACGACAACACGCGCCTCAGTCTTCATTTCACCCTGTCCTTTGGTATCGATCGATGGCCGGAACGGCTCCAACAATTTTTTGCACTATGGCGTTTCATATGTCCATCGCTAAGGCCTGTTTGCGACATGGCGAAAACACGCCGCGACGCGTAATAAACAGGCCGTATTTTATAGGAGCATTCGATAAATTTCGGGCGGGCGTTTAACGCAATGTGGAGGATTAAAGCTCTAAGGATAGTGGTCACGCGCCGCGGAACCTGAGTCGAAGTCGAATGCCGAATATTTCCAGAAGCTCCACCAGAACTTCAGCACAAATGTTCTCACCGTTGGCATTGTTGGCGCTTGTTCTGGTGTGTCTGGCAGTCCTTCTGTCCCTTCCCTTGGTCGTTCCAATCGGCCCGATGTACTGGGATACCTATATCTATCTCGATGCAGCCCAACGCATAAATCTTGGCCAAGTGCCGGCTGTGGATTTTCTCGCACCCGTCGGCGCCGTTGAATACTACCAGTTCTACTGGCTTCAAAAACTTTTCCCCGGCGGGCAGCCTACGTTGATTGCACAATGGTCCGTGCTGATGTCTGCCGCACCCTTGATGGCAATCATACTCGCTGAAATCGACAAGAAGAGCCGAAAGATCGCCTTTGCGATCCTTGTTCCATTTCTCGTTTTTGCGCTGTGCCCGACCAACACACAGAGCTTTCATTCCTATCCCGGCGTCAACGGTTTCGGCATTTACAATCGCCATACTTCCCTGCTGCTCTATGCTCTTGTGAGCGCACTGGTTTTTTTGCCGAATGGCCGAAAGCTCGCCGTCATCGCGTCGTTGACGATGCTTGCGCTGTTCTTCACCAAGATAACGGGTTTTTTGGCAGGTGGACTGATCGGTCTCTATGCGACCCTCTCAGGCCGTCTCCTGTGGCGCCATGTATTGCTGGCGTTATGCATCTTTGCCGTGGCGCTTCTGGTACTCGAGTTCAATCATGGAATGGTGTCTGCCTATGTCGAGAGCATCGCAGCGCTGGTCAGGTTAAACGAGGGCCTGCTCCTGCCTCGCTTTCTGACTGTTTTTTCAATCAAGCTCGACGTCATCCTTGCGGCGGCCGCTCTGATACTTTTCCTGTTCTGGCTGGACTGGGGTCCCCTTACGGAACATTGGCACAATCTTCTCAAGAAACCGGCAACAGCGAATGTCGCTGCGCTGCTGGATCGCGATTGGCTGTGGATAGGCGTCACACTAGCCGCTGGCATTTTCCTTGAGACACAGAATACCGGCAGCCAGGAATTCATCTTTCTCTGGCCGGTTCTTCTCGCGGTGCTGCTCAAAACACCGAAATTGCCCGAAAGACGCCGACTGATTGTCTATTGTCTCGTCGCATTTACCGCGATCCCGACGATCACCAAGGTTATGCAGGGCGCTCTACGCTTTGTCGCCGTTGCCCCGACCTATGTGACAGCACCAGTCACCGATGTAAAAACGATGGGCCTCGTTTCCACTCGCAAGGATATCATGGAACGAGTGAACCTGCTGGGGGCCCATTATGCCTCGAACGCCGGGGCCTACCGCCAGCTGGCGGAGGCGGGACAACTTCCAAACTGGCAGCTTTATTCCGAACTCGACTACCAGATGTTCTGGGTGGTCTCCGCCGATCGCGCTGTCAAGGCGCTCAAGCAGTTCGAAAGCCAGAACGGCGTCCATTTGAACAGTTTGATGACACTGGATTTCGTCAATCCGTTTCCGTGGATACTGGATCGCGATGCAAGCCGAAATATTCAGATTGGTGCCGACCCATTCCGCACTGTCGGTGATCTGACAGAAGCGGAAGAAACTTCTCTACGTCAGACGGATGGCGTTTTGCGTCCGTCCTGCCCGACAACCAGCGCGCGGCTTTTCCTGCAGCGTATCTATGAAAAAGCCTTGGCAGACCGGATCGTCGTGAAGCTCGATGATTGCTGGGATCTGCTGCTGAGGCCAGGGATCAAACTTTCCGGCCCATCCTGACAGCAGAAAGCCGGACCAAAGCCCGGCTCTCCTGGAATTTTACTTTACCTGCGCTTTGACGAAGTCTTTTACGATTCGAACGATCCCGCGTGACAGCACTTCATCGAGCGCTTTGATGAATGCGTCCACGTGTTCCCGGCCGCAAATCAGTGGCGGTTCCAGACGAATGACATTTCGATTGTACTCGGTGAATGCGACCAGCACCCCATGATCGCGCAGGAGGTGGCTGCCGATAAATCCCGGAAGCGATCCCTTCAGCTTGTCATCCAGTACAGCAAGCACAGGGCGCAACACCATTGGAACCGTCTTGGAGAAATCGTGGAATTCGAGACCGACCATCAGGCCCTTGCCACGTACGTCCTTGATCATCGACGGATATTTGGCTTTCAGCTCTTCGAGCTTTTGCAACAGATAGTCGCCAGTTGCTGCAGCATTATCGATCAAGTGTTCGTCGTAGAGAATGTTTATCGCTTCGATAGAAGTGACGCAGGCCTCACCAATCCCGCCAAATGTGGCCATGGCATGGATCATTGCTGTCTTGGGCGTGCCATAAGCTTTCATATAAACCTCGCGCCGGGCGATCATCGCGCCGACTGCCGCCTTGCCTCCTCCCAAAGATTTGGCCAAGGCGGTCACATCGGGCACGACGCCCGCATGTTCGAAAGCATAAAACCGGCCGGAGCGACCAAAGCCACACTGGACCTCATCGGCAACCCAAAGCACGCCATACTGATCGCATAGCGCGCGCAGTTTTTGCCAGTACTCCTTCGGCGCCTGAATGATACCACCACCGCCCTGGATGGTTTCCAGTACAATGACGCCGATTTCAGGATCAGAACGGAAGGCATTCTCGACGGCATCAATATCGCCAAATGGAACACGAACCGTATTCTCCACCAGCTTGAACTCACCGCGATAAAGCCCTCCGTCGGTAATCGAGAGAACGCCCTTGGTTTTGCCGTGAAATGAATTCTCGGCATACACGATCTTGGGTTTTTTGGGGCCAGCGGCACGCTCGGCAACCTTTATAGCCGCCTCCATCGCCTCCGATCCAGAGGATCCGAGGAACACCATGTCGAGATCGCCGGGTGAGCAAGCGGCAAGGTTGTGCGCCAAGGCGGTCGCATATTGCGACATGAAGGCAATGGCTATTTCCTGACGCTGTTCATCCTGGAATTTCTTGCGCGCCCCGACAATCCGCGGGTGATTATGGCCGAAAGCAAGAGAGCCGAAGCCGCCGAAGAAATCGAGAATGGCACGGCCGTTTTGATCGTAATAATACATGCCTTCCGCACGGTCGATTTTCACCTTGTGAAAACCGAGAAGTTTCATGAAATGCAGCTGGCCGGGATTGAGATGTCTGGTGAAAAGCTCGGTCATGCGCGGCAGCGTCATGGCCTTTGCCTCTTCGACCGTAAGCAGATCCGGCTTGCCTGTAAGTCCCTGGACCGCCTCGTGCTGTGATGCCGCTGTAACCTGATTCATCGCCATTCCCCGTTATTCCGCCGCTATCGACGATGGTTGCTGCACGGATTTGCCGTCTTTGATGTTGCGATACTCCTTATATGCTGCAATCAGCATATCCTCATCGCGATATTGCGGTATCCAGCCCAGTTGACGCTCCGCTTTCGACACGTCGAGTACGCACATTTCGTCCGCGATCAGATATTGTTCCGGATCCATGATCGGCTTGTTCATCCAGTCGAAGAAGTCGAGTGTGCGTTTTACCGCCCAGGCGGGTGTTGGTAGCAGGATCGATTTCGATCCCGCGAATTTCACCAGGTCGCTGAGCAGTTTGCGGACAGGCGGCGGGTTCAGCGAGCCGAGATTATATGCCTCATTTGGCACACCAGCCTTCCATGCCGCACGTGCCGCTTCAGCACAATCGAAGACCGAAATGAACTGATAAGGGTTCTTGCCGGAGCCAATCATCGGTACCGGCAGGTTGTAGTCGACCAATTTGAACAACTTTTCGAGGATACCAAGACGGCCCGGCCCAATAATCAGGCGTGGGCGAAACAGGGAGATATTCATTCCGCGCATGCGCCATTCTGCTGCCAGTTCCTCCGTTTTCAATTTCGACATTCCATATTCACCAAGCGGTGCCGCGGGGTGGTCTTCGGTCTGGGGCCAGACATAGGTGTGGCCATAGATCATGTCGGTCGTATAGTGCACGAGCTTACTGGCACCCGCCTTGTCCATCGCCTTGATAATGTTCTCGGTACCGAAGTAGTTGACCGGAAAGAAGAAATCGTGCCGCTTCGCCCGCACCTGCAATGGAGAAAGCATCTTGGCTGACAGGTTGTAGATCATGTCGTCGGCCTTGATACCGACCGCGGCGATGGACTTCGGTTCGGTCACATCGCATTTGACGAAGTTCACATTTCCATAGTGGGACAGATCGCCCTTGACGATATCCGCCACAACGACTTCCTCTCCCTCGGCAACCAGTTTCGGCGCCAGATGCCGCCCGACAAAACCGTCACCACCAAAAATAATGTGTCTCATTTCTTCAACTCACTTACGAGGATGTTGTGGAAGCAGGTGGCGTTTGCTCGCCAGGCGTTTCGTGTCGTCCGCTCTGGGCGATCAGAATGGTTCCGATCATGATGAAGGCGATGCCCGCAATCTTGAACGTTCCGAGTTCCTCCTTGAACACTGCCCAGGCGAACAGTGCGACGGCCACATAAGCCAGACTGAGGAACGGGTAAGCGAAGGATAGATCGACCTTGGAAAGCACATAAAGATGTGAAGCCATAGAGATGACAAACATGGTCAATCCAGCGAAGACCCAAGGGTTGAAAATGATCTGGAATATCCGCTGGATAATCGTATCGGCGCTGAAGCTGATCGGCCCCAGCGTTATCATGCCGTATTTCAGCATGACTTGTGCCGCCGCATTGGTCATGACGGTGAACAGGATAAATGGAATGTATTTTGTCATGTCAGAACGGCCCCTCTAGTTCGTCGAGTGCATAGCAAAGCTGCGTTGAAAAGACCCCAAGCACATTGTTAAAATTTGATGCATCAAGCAGTTCGACCTGCCAGTGCAGTTCGCACCCAAAAATTGGAGTTGAATGCGGGATCGCGCTCCTTTTCCAGTTCTTGCCATCCCGGGAATCCGGCTTTGAACACTGCGGAGCTCATGCGTTGATCCTTGTAGGGATTGACCCGCCCGTCCGCGTCGATCGTCATACTGTCGAGGCGTTCCAGCAGCGCCAGCGTGCGCGCTCCGCGATTGGGAAAATCAACCGTCAATGTGTAGCCCGCCCGCGGAAACGACATGATCCCGGGCGAAGCGACGTTTCCGAAGCGTTTGAGCACTGTCAAGAATGAGCTTTGTCCCGCTTCACGCGTGGCGGCCAGCATCTGGGGAACTACTGCTGAAGCGGCATCTTCCGGAATGACGCTTTGATGTTGGTAAAGCCCGGTCCTTCCATAAAGCCGGTTCCAGTTCGAGACACTGTCGAGTGGATAGAAGAAGGTCTGATAGGTACTGAGATGAGGTTCTCGTTTACGGCCTTTGAAATGAAAGTAGGCCGCGTTGAACAGTTTGAGGCTCGGATAATTCAGTGCCGATATGGGAAGCTCGAAAGGCACGCCCAGCCTGGATTCCTCCGTGCTGGCTTCAAAACTACCATTGTCAGCATGATTTCCTGTGAGAAGAACGCCACGTCCTGCACGTCTCCCTGAACTCAATTGATCGACCCAGGCAACAGCATATTCATTGTCATTGTCGGCCTGCGGCGCCATTTCGAAATATTCGGCAAGGCTTGCAAACGGCCTTACACGCTCCACCACATCAAGCGAATTCACTTTCAGCAATCTGATGCTGGCAGAAAGGATGATGCCTGTTAGTCCAAGCCCTCCGATTGTCGCGGCAAACAATTTTGAGTTCATCGATGCAGAACAGGTGACGACCGTTCCATCGGACTTCAACAGGTCGAAGCGTTCGACATGGCAACCGAACGTGCCGCGGCGATGGTGGTTTTTGCCATGCACATCGTTCGCGATCGCGCCGCCCAAAGTAACAAAACGCGTACCTGGGGTCACCGGCAGGAAATACCCGTGCGGCGCGGCGAGCGCAATGATATCCGACAGCATCAGGCCAGCTTCGGCGGCGAGCAGACCCGTTTGCGGGTCGAATGAGATCAGCGCATCGTTTCCCCGCATATCGATCAGCGTGCCACGATCATTGTGACAGCTGTCGCCATAGGATTTGCCATTGCCAAATGGCAGAAACCCATCCCGCTCCGGATTGCCACTCTCGAAAATCTGTCGCGCGGCATCGAGCGATATCGCAGTGCGCGGATGCCTGTCGATAAGCCCGAAACTGTCATAGCCAGCCATCATGAGCGCATGCCACCATAGAGCAGCAATGCCGCGCCGATTGCTATAACGATCTGACTACGCCAGTCAGAAATAATAAACACGACAGGGTCGTCGTGCATCTCACCGCGATGCGCCAGAATCCAGATGCGGATGTTGAGATAGAGCACGATTGGACAAAGCGGCCAAATCAACCAAGGATATGAGTAGAGACTAACAACCGCATCGCTGTTTACGTAGAGAGCCAGGACAAGTGCAGCAGCAAAGGCTGACGAGACGCCGCATTGCGCCACGACTTCTCGATCGGCCTGTCGGTATCCCCTGCCCGCAATGCGGTTCTTTTCGACAAGTGCAGTGTTCTGCAGTTCGACATAACGTTTGACGAGCGCGAGTGAAAGAAAGAAGAACGACGAAAACGCCAGCAGCCAGAATGAACCCTCGATCTGATTGGCCGCTGAACCCGCTAGGATACGAAGCGTATAGAGGCCTGCCAGCGTCAGGACATCGATCAGCAACATGCGCTTCAGCGATAGCGAGTAAGCAGTCGTCGAAATGAGATAGACCAGCAGCACGGCGCTAAACACCCACGGCAATTGCGTCGCAAGCAGACCGGCCAAGGCAAGCAGCGCGATAGCAACTTTCAGACCGAAGGAAATAGAGAACAGGCCGCTGGCAAAAGCCCTATTCCTCTTTCGCGCATGCTGGCGGTCCAACGGAAGATCAAACAAATCATTGACGATATAGATGGCCGAAGCAGCGAATGAGAAAGCAAAGAAAGCGACGATCGAGTTGATGAGAATCTGCCAGTTCATGATCTCGTGATCGAGTATCGGCGGAACAAAAATCAGCGTGTTCTTCATCCATTGATGCACGCGCAACATCCTGGCGAAGGTTTTCCAATCAGTCTTCGGCGCGTCAAACAATTTCGCGGAATGTGTACGCTGCCATTTCGCTGCGGCCCGGTCCGGTGCCACAACGACTGCTTCGCTTGCGGCATCAAACACCGGAACGTCCGCTCGGCTGTTCCCCGCATAGGCAAACTTGACGTCACCGAAAGTCTCCAGCAGAAATTTGGTCTTGTGCACAGACGTCAGGTTGCGCGTTTCATCTGTCGCATAGACGGCATCGAAAAAACCCAGATATGCGGCAATACTCTCGGCAAACTTGCGCGCCGCGCCAGTCGCAAGCACCAGCCGTCGACCCTTGCGGTGCTCCTCGCGCAGGTAAGCGACGAACTCCCCCCGGTAAGGGAGTATTGCGGGGTCAATCGCGACGCGAAGGGATATCTGATGTTTGAGATGACCTTTTCCTTTTAAAGCCCAAAGGGGAAGAAGAAAGAGATACAGCATGTTCTGTTTGAGCAGTTGAAACGTACTTTCCCATAGAAGATCAGTGGCTATAAGCGTGCCGTCGAGATCTACTACGAGGTCAACAGTCTTGTTGTCAGAACGAGCATCCACCACAACATATCCCTGAAATCATGCGCCTATTCAAGCTGGCAAGAATATTGCCTATCAGTCGATGACTTATCGGGAAAGTAGAAATGAAAAGTGAAGTTGGTTTTGCCGCACGAACGATAATTTGAAAATTAATATAAACAGTGAATGAAGCATTAAAAACCGGCTGAAAATTGGTTCCAGCCGGTTAGTGAACTTCGCGTGTAACGCTGCAGATCGCCAACTTACTTGATCGAAACCTTACCGCCCTTGATTTCAACGGTCTCGCCGCCTTTCAGGGCTTCGCGATCACCATTTGGAAACGTAACGAAGCAACCACCGTTGCAGAACTCGACAGTCTCACCGGCACCAACCTGCAATTCGGTTTTGCTGGAGCCTTCAGTAACAACGATGGTCTGGGCGCTGGCCTCATCGTTTTTGACGCTGGCAGCAGCTGCTGATCCAGCGGAAACTGCAGACAGAAGAATGGCAACAACAAACTTGTTCATGTTTCTACGATGTTTCCACCGCCTCTGTTAAGGAACCTCACCGGGCTCTTTGACAACAGTTATAACGGGATCAAGTTGAACGGCAACTGAACGGCCGGCGGTTTTTCAGATCGGACGGCCCGTAACCATCAATGAACCATTTTCGATTGTGGATATGCCCAATGATCCAGACGATTTGGACGCAACAACTCACCCATCCAAACCAGTCGGCGAAACGACATTGCTTGACGTTATGGTTACGATGCGGATGATAATTTGACGGTAGTCTTACTATAATGAAGAATATAATCGGGGCGTGAAGTATTTTTTTTATGGGCATTCCAACGTCTATATTCCCGTCGTCAACCTTGACCAGTCGCGACACATTCTGTTGATTGGTCCTTCGAAGCAAACTACTCGCGAGTCACTCGTTTCGCCATCGAGACAAATGAGATCATGATAATCAAATGCCCCTATTGCGGACCTCGGGATGTCATCGAGTTCACCTATCAAGGCGATGCAACGCGTAAACGACCAGATCTGGCATCCATCGACCAGGACGCATGGAATTCCTACGTCTTTGATCGCACCAACCCCAGCGGTCCCCATCGAGAGTTCTGGCTTCATACGGGCGGTTGCCGCCAGCATCTCCTTGTCACGCGGGATATGGCAAGTCATACGATTTCGTCCGTCGTATTTGCACGCGACACCGTGAGTGGTGACCGTTCATGACGGGTTCACGGCTATCGAAGGGTGGACGGATCGACCGCTCCAAATCTATTCGATTCACGTTCGACGGAATGGCCTATAGCGGACATCCGGGCGACACGGTTGCTTCGGCGCTCCTTGGCAATGGCATTACGCTTTTCGGACGCTCGTTCAAATATCACCGCCCGCGCGGTGTGTTCGCCGCTGGTAGCGATGAGCCGAACGCTCTCGTCACCGTTCTTTCTGGCGATGTACGCGAGCCGAACGTCCGGGCTACGGAACTTGAGATTTTTGACGGTCTGGTCACCATTAGTCAAAATCGCTTTCCGTCGCTGGAACATGACTTCATGGCCATCAACCAATTGGCTGGCCCCCTGTTCTCGGCAGGATTTTATTACAAGACATTCATGGGGCCGGCGATCGGCCCGCTGAAAGGCACACGCTTCTGGATGTTCTGCGAGAGGTTCATCCGCCGCGCGGCCGGACTTGGTAAAGCAGGCACGGCCCCAGACCCGGACCGCTATGAGCGCATGAACGCCTTTTGCGACGTTCTTGTCGTCGGCAGTGGCCCTGCCGGCCTGATCGCTGCGGAGGCGGCGGCCGCAACGGGTGCGCGAGTCATCATCGCGGAGGAACGCCCGCTACCCGGCGGTTCGCTGCTTGGCTCCGGCGAGATGATCGATGGACGCAACCCCGCCGTTTGGGCTCGCGAAAAGGCCGACGCTTTGGCGAACCTGCCGAATGTACGGTTCCTGACCAGGACGTCCGTCTGGGGTTATTACGACGGCAATATTCTCACAGCCGTCGAACATGTTTCCGATTACAAGCCAAACCGGACGAAAGGCCTGCCACGCCAGCGCCATTGGGTGATTCGAAGCGGCAAGGTGATTTTGGCGACCGGCGCATTCGAGCGTCCGATCGTTTTCCCTGGTAATGACTGCCCGGGTGTCATGCTCGCCGATGCGGTGCACCGCTATGCGGTCGAATACGGTATCGCGGCCGGAAATAACATCACTCTCTTCACCAATAATGACAGCGCTTATGATGCGGCCCGAGCGCTCTCTATTGCCGGTGTCAATGTTACCGCGATCATCGATGTCCGCTCTGACGTATCCGGTACGTGCAGGGATATCGCGAGTGTAGCCGGCGCGGAGCTGCTTCTCGGTTATGCCGTTACAGCGACCCATGCTGGCAAGACGCTGAGTTCGATCTCTGTACAGCATTTCAACGCGGAGACCGGCCGTGTTTCAGGCGCGCCTCGGCAAATCAGGACCGATTGTCTTGGTGTGTCGGGCGGCTGGTCGCCCGCCATCCACCTCGCAAGTCAGGCAGGCGGCAAGCCTGAATGGGATGAGGATCTTCAGGCTTTCCTGCCGCCGGAGCCAAACCAGAACTGGGTGATGACGGGTTCCGCAGCCGGTTATATGGATACAATCAGCGTTATGTCCGACGCGGCAACCAAGGGTTCCGCCAAGAGTAGGCTCATTCTCCCTACGGTCGAAGCGCCCATGCTGGATTCGTCGCCTGCGCCGGTGTTCGAAATCGAGCCCGCGGTTAAATCCCAGAAAGCCTTCGTCGATTTTCAGCATGATGTCACAGCTGACGACATTCGCCTCGCCTACCGCGAAGGTTTTCACTCGGTCGAGCATTTGAAGCGTTACACAACGCTCGGCATGGCGACCGATCAGGGCAAGACCTCCAATGTTCCCGGCCTTGCCATCATGGCCGACGTGCGCGGTATCTCGATCCCCGAAGCGGGTACGACACGGTTCCGTCCGCCATTCACACCGGTTTCTCTGGGTACCTTGGCTGGCGAAAGGTACGGAGATTTGCGTCCGCATCGTCTGACGCCCATGCATGATTGGCATCTGGCAAACAGTGCAAAGACCTATGAAGCCGGCCTCTGGCATCGCCCTATGATTTATTCCAGCCACGGCGAAACAATCGAACAGGCATATATTCGCGAGGCCCGGGCGGTTCGCGAGAGTGTCGGCATCGTCGATGTTTCGACTCTCGGCAAAATCGACATACAAGGTCCCGATGCAGCGGAACTCCTTGACCGCGTTTACACCAATATGTTTTCCACCCTGCCGGTTGGCAAGGCGCGTTATGGTCTGATGCTGCGCGAAGATGGTATTGCCTTCGACGACGGCACAACCTGGCGCCTTGGCGAAACACAGTTCCTGATGACGACGACCACCGCGAATGCCGGTCCTGTCATGCAGCATCTGGAATATTATCTCGACTGTATTTGGCCGGAGTTGCGGGTTCACCTGACCTCGGTCACCGACGTCTGGGCGGGTTCGGCCATCTCTGGTCCAAAGTCGCGCGCTGTACTCGAGTCCTGCGTGACTGGATCAAAAGTTGACAATGACGCCCTCCCCTTCATGGGTATCGTTCATGGCAAAATCGCCGGTGTGTCGGTTATGATCTGCCGCCTTTCCTTCTCGGGGGAGCTTGCCTACGAAGTTTATTGCGGTGCCGGATATGGGACACGCGTCTGGGAAGCGCTCCTCGCTGCCGGCAAGCCCTTTGAGATCATCCCCTACGGACTAGAGGCGCTCGGGACGCTGCGTATCGAGAAAGGCCATGTGACCGGCGCCGAAATTGACGGCAGAACCACAGCGCATGACCTGCATCTCGACTGGATGCTGTCGAAGAAGAAGCCGTATATCGGCTCCGCCATGATAAATCGCGAAGGGCTCAAGGATGAAAACCGCTTGTCGCTCGTGGGTTTGATTTCGCTCGACAATCAATCGATCAATGGTGGCAGCCACATCGTAACAGACCCGAACCCCCGCGAACCCGCCGACAGTTTTGGGCACGTCACGGCGGCGTGTTACTCGCCGGCGCTTGGCAAATATATCGCACTCGCACTGGTAAAGCACGGGACGTCGATGATTGGCAATCGCGCTTTTGCGACCGACCTGCTCCGCGACAAACATTGCGCGGTAGAGATCGTCAGTCATCACATGTTCGATCCAGAAGGAAGCCGGATGCATGGCTGAATCTCAATCTCCACTCGGCAAAACCTTTGTTCCAGGCGATCATGGCAATTCCGCTGCCGGTGTTGGCGTCACACTGCGCGAGCGAAAAAACCTCTCGATCATTCAGGTTACCTCGTGGGCCGATACGATACCGACCGTACTGACTGCTATCGGCAGTGCAACAGGTCTTGTTCTTCAGAATAAGCCCGGTCTCGGCCGCGTTGCAGGCGAAAAATCTGTTTTTGGCTTTGCGCCCGGTCGTTATTTCGTCGTCAGCGCTACACCGGATCTCGAATCCCGATTACGCTCGGCTATCTCTCCCGAACTCGGTACAATGGTTGACCTTACTCATGGCCGCACCGTCATTCGAATAAGCGGCCCACGCTCGGAATGGATATTGTCGAAACTCTTTGCCATCGACTTTTCCGAGCATACCTTCCCCATCGCATACGGACGTGCCACGTTGCATCACGACATTCATGCGAACATTCAGCGGATCGATGACGAGACCTTCGACATCTACGTTTTCCGCACGTTTGCCCGCTCGTTTTGGCAAACGTTGGGACATGCGGCGGAGGAAGTCGGCTACCGCGTGGAATAGAATTATTTGAAAGCGAACAGATCTTCGTCCGGATCGCCCGTCCGGGTTATCAGCCCGCGAACAAGCTGCGCCGCGACCATCGAAAATGTGATGCCATTCCCTCCATAACCGAGTACGGCAAAGCATCGATCCATTTTTGGGATGGCGCCAATTGTTGGCAAACCCGTTGTGCTTGAGCCAAAGCTTCCAGTCCAGGCGTAATCTGCTTTGGCGGTAACCTGCGGAAACAACTTTTTGAGCTTTGCCAGGATTGCCTTGGTCTTTGCTGGCAATTTCTCGTCGCGTTTTTCGTCATCCTCGAATTCCTCATCCTCGCCACCGACGATGATACGCCCGTCTTGAGTCGTGCGCATATAGAGATAGGGGTCCGACGCTTCCCAGATCAGGCATTGTTCGGGCCATAGTTTTTGCTTTTGTGGTGGTGTTGCGAGCGCCCAGGTAGAAATGATCTGGTGTCCTTTCTGCGGCACTTGCTCGGGTATTTCATAGCCCGTTGTGGACACCAGATATTTACAGCGTATTTTCCGCCCCTCCCTTGTCGCCGCGATTACATCGCGCGACCTTGGTTCAACCGATACGATCTCGACCGGTGCGAAGATCTTGGCGCCACGCGAGATTGCGACGTTCAGATAACCAAGTGCCAGTTTACGCGGATTGGCTTCAATATTATCGAAATTCATCAATGCCGCCGGGCGATCAATGTGAAACCTGTTTTTTAGTTCGTCATGCTGCAGTAGTCTTGTTTCAAAGCCCGCCCGGCGACGAACCAACAATTCTTTCTGCAAGCCCTCCTCGTCGAGAAGATCGCCTGCAAGGTAGAGCGAATCTCTATCTTGCATCTCGCAGTGTATGCCAAGCTCATGGGTCCTTTCGCGCAGGGCATCAACCGCAAGTTTCGATCGCCGCCAAGCGCGCTCGGCATCATTCCGGCCAATCTTTTGCGCTAAGTGATGCAAAGGTGTGTCGATCTCGAATTGTAGCAGTGCAGTGCTTGCAGGCGTTGAACCGGTCACGGGCTTTCGTCTGTCAAAAATCGCAACCGAATACCCGGCTTCACTCAAGCTTTCCGCCATCAAAGAGCCACTTATGCCCGCGCCAACAATCGCGATGTCGATTGTAATATCCTCAAGTAGCAGGTTGAACTCGACGTCAGAGGCCCGTCGGCTGAGCCAGATGGGCTGGCCGGATCGCAGATTCCGATGCTGTGTTGTCATGAAAGGTTCCGGGGACGAGACATGGTCGAGCCGAACGGCCGAATGTGCCCTTTGGTTCCTTTTCGTCCGCTAGTTCAAAGTGCTCTTGGCTGCGACACCGGCGATGTAAACCTCGGCGATTGTTCGATCATCGCCCATGGTCTGCATCAGCATGAGTTCTTCCACCAGTGTTTCGACTGTTTCCATACGAACGCGCATAGCGGGTGTGGCGCGGGCATCCAGAACGATGCAGTCAGCTTCCGCACCTGTCACGAACGAGCCGATAATACCCTGCAGCGCAAGAGCTCGCGCGTTGCCTAGGGTTGCCTGATAAAAAGACCGGAGTGGATGATAACGCTGGCCCTGTATATTCAGAATCTTATAGCCTTCATCCAGAGTACGCAGCATTGAGTAGGACGTACCGCCGCCAATATCCGTCGCGATTGCGTTGCGTACGTGTGATGCCCGAAGTCGAGCCAGATCGAACAGCCCACTGCCTATGAATAAATTCGAAGTCGGGCAAAAGACGGCAACCGATCCGCTATTGGCAATCGTGCTCAACTCGGCATCGGTCAAATGGATACAATGGCCAAGCAGTGTCTTTGGCCCCAACAGTTCGTAGTGCTCGTAAACATTCGTGTAATCCCTGCTCCAGGGGAACAGTTCGGCAACGAAGGCAATTTCGGCAGTGTTTTCAGAAAGGTGCGTCTGTATGTGCATATCCGGAAACTCGCGCGCCAGCGTGCCACTCATTTCCAATTGCTCTGGTGAGGAGGTCGGAGCAAAACGTGGCGTGATTGCATAGAGCTGACGTCCCTTGCCATGCCAGTCCGCGATGAGCGCCTTGCTGTCATCATAGCCCGATTGTGGCGTATCAAGCAGACCCGGCGGTGCGTTGCGGTCCATCATCACCTTGCCGGCGATCATGCGCATATTGCGCCGGTGCGCCTCCGTATAGAATGCATGCACCGAGGCTTTGTGCACGGAGCAATATGCTGCAGCCGTTGTGGTACCGTGGCGGATCAGCTCATCGAAAAACGCGGAGCCGATCTTGTCCGGATGACCTTGATTGGAGAATTTTTGCTCTTCGACAAAGGTATATTTCTCGAGCCACTCCATCAGCGCGCCCGCATAGGAGCCAACCACCTGCATCTGCGGATAATGAATATGACAGTCGATGAAGCCCGGCATGATTAGATGCGGATGATGATCGATGACTTCGACGTTGCGGCCGTCGCCCGCCCGCAACTTTGCATAGTCATCTATCGCAGTGATTTTGCCGTCGCGAATGAGAAGTCCGCCGTCCTCAAGATAGGTGAATGTGTCGGTGCTTGCCTCGCCGTTTAGTGGCTCGTCGTGAAAGCTCAGGATGCGGCCGCGCAGCAATACTTCTGTCATGGCTTTGCTTTCCCCGTCGTCGCACCGCGATACCACGCGACGATCAGCGCGCGCTCGTCATCGGTGATATGCGTCAGGTTGCCAGGCGGCATGGCATGGCTCGCTCCGGCCTGAATATAGATCTGGCTCGCGTTGGCGGCGATCAAGTCATCCGTATCGAGGCGAATACCCTTTGGTGGCAGCATGATGCCCTCCCACGATGGTTCCGCTGCATGACACATCGAACAACGTCCCAACACGGTGTCGCGAACCTGCCCGAAATCCTGCGCAGCCAGGAAGGGCGCAACAGCGCTGGAAACTTTCTCCTCCCCTGTCAGGATCTTAGGAACCGTCGACAACCATATGATAACCATAAACAAAATTGCGCTGGCAAGCCATGTCCAATGCGGATTGCCCGTTCCTGCATGTCTCGAATTGAAATAATGCCGGATGAGCACACCGATGATGAATATCAGCGCGGCAATTATCCAGTTGAACTCGGTGGACGTCGCAAGCGGATAATGGTTCGACAGCATCAGGAAGATGACCGGAAGCGTCAGATAGTTGTTGTGCGTAGAGCGCTGCTTGGCCTGTTTGCCGAGCCTGGGATCGGGTGTCTTGCCCGCGATCAGATCGGCAACGACCTTTTTTTGGTTTGGGATGATCAGCAAAAACACGTTGCCGGTCATGATCGTCGCGGTGAATGCGCCGAGGTGCAGGAGTGCGGCACGTCCAGTAAACAGATGCGTATAACCCCACGCCATGAATACGATCACGCCATAGAGAATGAGCATCAGCAGGGTATCATTGGACTCGAGCGGAGACTTGCAGAGAAGGTCGTAAATCAACCAGCCGATGGAAATCGACGCGAGCGAGATCAGGACAGCCACAGGTGTCGAAACATCGAGCACATTGCGGTCAATCAGAAATAGGTCGGCGCTACCATAGTAGACGATGCAGAGCAGCATGAATCCGGACAGCCAGGTGAAATAGGATTCCCATTTGAACCAGATGAGGTGTTCCGGCATATGAGGCGGCGCGATCATGTATTTCTGGATGTGGTAGAACCCGCCCCCATGGACCTGCCACTCCTCGCCATTGACGCCCTGCGGGAGACTTGCGTGCCTCCGTAATCCAAGATCGAGAGCGATGAAATAGAAAGATGAGCCGATCCAGGCGATTGCCGTGATCACATGCAGCCACCGCGCAGCGAAACTCAGCCATTCCCAGAAAATCAGATAATCCATTGAGGCCCCATTTGAAATTTGAGGCTACAATGCTGTTCTTCACTAACCGACGCAACTGGAGAGACAAAAGGTGCGCTGAGATTCGGATCAGGGCGCGTCGAAAATGGTGATTTTCGAGAATCGGAGCGGAGTGAACTTTTGGGTTCATGAGCACCGAAGCGCAAAAAAACCGCCATTTGCAGACCGTCCTGGCCCGAATCATGATGCAACTATTGAGAATCGTGGAAGATAATGCCTAGCGTATGGCGTTTTCCGCTGCGCAGGCGGCTGACGCCGTGGCGCATATTCACGCGATAGTAGCCGCGTGTACCCTTCACCGGACGCTGGCTGACCGGGAAAATCACCGCGTCACCCTGCCTTAGCGGTACGATCTCCACTCGGGATTGCATACGCGGACGCTGTTCCGTCAGGACGAACTCGCCACCAGTGAAATCCTCCCCGGCTTTCGACAGCAAAAACGCCACCTGCAGCGGAAACACATGCTCTCCGTAGATGTCCTGATGCAGGCAATTGTAGTCGCCCTCGCGATATTCCAGCAGCAACGGTGTTGGACGATTCTGCCCGGCGGCGTGGCACCGCTCGATGAATGCCTGATGCTTGTCCGGATAGCGCGCAGTGATGCCCATCAACTCGTTCCAGCGATTGGCTATGCTGGCCAAGGGAGGATAGAGCGATTGGCGCAGGTCACTAACGATATCGGGCAGAGGGTAGCTGAAGTACTTGTACTCACCCCGGCCAAACCCATGCCGCGCCATGACGATACGTTTGCGAAATTGCTTATCGTCCGGATAACCTTCGGCCAATCCTTCGCATTGTGCCTTCGACAAAACCGCCTTCAAAATGGCGCAGCCGAAATTGTCCAGTTCCGCTTCTATCGTATCCCATCGAATGGTCGATGTGCTGCTGATTGCGTCAGCCATGATGACCTCCATTTCGAACTAATCTTCAGCAAAGTGGACAACTTGGCCATTTCGTTCCACCCGGTTCCTGCAAAACGACATATTTTCCAGCCATTGGTGGCGAAACGCGACGATTTTGAGTGACTCACGCTTTCAGACTTCATAAAGAGAGTCGCAGCGAAGGCGCTTTGCGCCGCGACGTATTGATATTGGATGACAGGATGAGCGTTCACGGAAATAGCAAAAAAGGAAAGCGAAGCGCTGCTCCGTTCCTGATTTCTATTTTCTGGCTTGTATCCACGATCAGCGCCGCTCTGGGCACAGTGTATGTGACCGGTGCGGAGACCAATATTGCGGCAAAGGATGCCGGTACGCCAACGCGCAATGAAACGCGCTTGGCTCACGAAGCCAACAATCAGTCCACCCCCGTGCAGAGCCCGATGCGCGTCGCCGCGCTTGAAGCTTTACACCTGAAGATCAAAAGTGGGCTCGGGTCCGATAGCAGCTCACTGGCTGCGTTGGTGCCTCAAGGGCATGCGTTTGTTATCGCGAACGGGAAAAGCGTCATTTCGGTTCAGTCCGGAACCACTCCGGCGCTAAACTGCAATTCTGTTTTCCACGCCCGCGCTCCCCCGGCGAGCGCGGCTTGACATCACCGTTTCCAATAGGGAAACGACGAAAACAAACTCCGGCGGCCGCCAGGCAAACTCGTAGATCAGTTCTCGGCAGCGCGCCCGCACTCCATAACGGAATTTAAGATATGCGTACGTCGAGATGGGTCCTTTGGACCTACATTGCTATTATCCTGGCGGGTATTGTCCTCGCCCTTCCTAATGCTTTCACCAAGGCACAGCTCGAAGCTATGCCAAGCTGGTTCCCCAAGAAACAGGTCGCCTTGGGCCTCGACCTTCGCGGCGGTTCCTATCTCGTGCTGGAAGTCGATGCGGCAGCACTAAAAAAAGACCGCATGCGCTCAATTCTCGACGATACGCGCGGTCATCTGCGCACGGCGAAAATCCAGCCACAATCTGTCCGTGTCGCGGGTGATAGTGTCATCGTAACGCTGGCAGATGCGACACAAAGCGATGCAGCAGTTGCAGCCCTACGCGATCTGAGCACTCAAGTCGCGCAAGTCGGGTTTGCGGCACCTGTCAGTGACATCGATATCAACACGAACGGCAACCAGATACGCCTGACGCTGACTGAAGCCGGAATGAAGGACAAGCTCGACAATGCATTAACGCAAAGTCTGGAAATCGTCCGTCGCCGCGTTGATCAGGTCGGCGTTGCCGAGCCCTCCATCCAGCGCGTCGGTTCCGATCGTATCGTCGTTCAGCTCCCCGGTCTGCAGGACCCGAGCCAGTTGCGCGCCCTCCTCGGCAGCACCGCCAAGATGACCTTCCACATGGTTGCAGATCGCAATTCCGGCGATGCGCCGCCTCCCGGCGTATCCATTTTGCCGGATGCCAAAGATCCCGCCATTACCTACCCGGTTGAAGATCGCGTTGCACTCAGCGGCGAACGCCTGACCGATGCCCGCGCCGCCTTCGATCAGCAAACCAACCAGCCGATCATTTCATTCCGCTTCGATAACGTCGGTGCGCGTCAGTTTGCCGATATCACCAGCCAGAATGTCGGTCGCCCCTTTGCCATCGTGCTAGACGGCAAGGTCCTGACGGCTCCCGTCATCCAGGTCCCGATTACCGGCGGCTCCGGTCAGATTACTGGTAACTTCACGGTTCAGGATACGGTCACCACCGCTGCGCTGCTTCGCGCTGGCGCTTTGCCGGCGCCGCTGACCGTCATCGAAGAACGTACCGTGGGTCCGGACCTTGGTGGCGACGTCATCAAGATGGGCATTCTGACGGGCCTCATCGGCTTCGCGCTCGTCGTCGGATTTATCTTCGTCCTCTATAGCGGCTGGGGTCTGATCGCCAATCTGGCGCTTGCTCTCAACGTCATTCTCACGTTCGGCATTTTGAGCCTGCTTGGAGCGACACTGACCCTCCCCGGCATCGCCGCCATCATCCTCGGTATCGGCTTTGCTGTTGATGCGAACATCCTCATCAACGAACGTATCCGTGAAGAAGCCCGCAAGGGTATTGGCGCGATGGCTGCGGTCGATCGCGGCTTCAAGCTTGCCTATTCGACCATTATCGACTCGCAGGCCACGCATCTTATCGCGACGCTACTGCTGTTCCTCTTCGGCACCGGCCCGATACGTGGCTTCGCCATCACCATGATCATTGGCGCACTTGTTTCCATGTTCACGGCGGTCACCGTCGTCCGTGTCATGATGACGGCAATCGTCCGCCGTCGGAAGATGAAGACGATCCGTATCGAGCACCTCTTCAAGCTCGTACCGGAAAACACCAACATTTCTTTCATGAACGCGCGCTTCTTCGGTATCGGCGTTTCTATCTTCCTGTCGATCGCTTCGGTCATCCTCTTCATCCATCCCGGCCTGAACTATGGTATCGACTTCAAGGGCGGTATCCAGGTGGAAGTTACGACATCCAAACCCGCAGACCTCGCCACGATGCGTTCCACTCTTGAAGGCCTCGGTCTCGGTGAAGTCGCCCTCCAGCAGGCCGGCGGCGACAACAAGGTGCTTATCCGCGTCCAGCGTCAGGACGGCGGCGAAGAAGCGCAGACCGCGGCCGTTACCAAGGTCAGGGCTTCCGTTCAGCAGCTTGATCCTGGTGTGAAGATCGAGAGTTCCGAAGTCGTCGGACCGAAGGTCAGTCAGGAGCTTGCACGATCAGGTGTCCTGGCCGTTACCCTCGCCAGCCTTGCCATGTTGCTCTACATCTGGTGGCGGTTCGAATGGCACTTCGCGCTTGGCGCAATTGCCACTCTGATCCTCGATACGACGAAAACCGTCGGCTTCTTTGCCCTGATGGGGCTCGATTTCAACCTCACGGCCATCGCCGCTCTGCTGACCATCATCGGTTACTCGGTCAACGACAAGGTCGTGGTTTACGATCGAATGCGCGAGAATTTGCGCATCCACAAGAAGATGCCGCTGCGTCAGATTATCGATCTGAGTATCAACCAGACGTTGGCACGTTGTATCTATACTTCGCTGACCGTGTTCCTTGCCATGCTTCCCATGGCAATCTGGGGCGGCAAGGCCGTGGAAAACTTTGCTCTGCCGATGCTCTTTGGCGTAGTCATCGCCACAAGTTCGTCGCTGTTCATCGCAGCGCCGATTCTCTTGCTGCTCGGGACATGGTGGGAAAAGAATCACGCTTCGCGCATCGGCTCGGGTGAGAAGCCGGTCGTCCAGGGGTGATCGGTCCCCAACTTAGCGTTCAACGCTAACTATTTGCGGCGCAGGGAGAAAATCGCGTTTCCTGCGCCGCAGAGCCGACGAAATCGGTTTGCAAGCCACCGGAGGTACGCAATACTGCCGCGACAGCACCTGTTCGCAGGACATGAATCACACGTAACAGAGTTCAGGGTGCGTTGAGATTCAGGTCACGGCGAGCCGAAAATGGTCGTTTTCGAGAACCGGAGCGGAGCGTACTTTTGGTACGTGAGCACCGGATCACAGAAAACTGCCATTTGCAGGCCGCCATGGCGTGAATAACAGCGTACCCTCACGAGGGAGACGCCGACTTATGCCTCATGAAACGCCGCTGATTGCGACAATCGTCATAGGTCTGGTTCTGGCCTTTATTTTCGGTGCGATTGCCAATCGTCTGCGTATTCCTCCCCTTGTCGGTTATCTCGTAGCCGGTGTTTTGGCCGGCTCGCATACTCCCGGTTTTGTCGCCGATCAGGAGTTGGCTTCCGAGCTCGCCGAGATCGGCGTCATTCTGCTTATGTTTGGCGTCGGCCTGCACTTTTCCTTGAAGGATCTTCTCTCGGTTCGCGCCATCGCAATTCCCGGCGCCATCGTGCAGATTTTGGTTGCGACCTTGCTTGGCGCTGGCCTTGCCTGGATTCTCGGCTGGAGCATGCAAGCCGGCTTTGTCTTCGGCCTCGCACTCTCGGTTGCAAGTACCGTGGTTCTCCTGCGCGCCATGCAGGAGCGGCGGCTGATCGAGACAGAACGAGGGCGTATCGCTGTCGGCTGGTTGATTGTCGAAGACCTTGCCATGGTTCTTGCCCTCGTCCTGCTGCCGGCTATTGCCGGCGCCATCAATGGCGGTAGTGAAACGGGCGATATGGTTCGGGCCGCGAGCGATCCAATCGTCAGATATTTCGATCTTGGCATCGGCGGCGTGGTAGCACTGACACTTGGCAAGGTTGCTGCCTTCGTTGCCGTCATGCTCATCGTCGGGCGCAGGGTCATCCCCTGGACCCTGCATGCGATCGCACATACCGGATCGCGCGAGCTTTTCCGCTTGGCTGTGCTGGCAATCGCATTGGGCGTCGCCTTCGGTGCGGCCAAGCTATTCGGCGTGTCGCTGGCGCTCGGCGCGTTCTTCGCCGGCATGATCATGAGCGAATCCGAACTCAGCCACCGCGCAGCAGAGGAATCCCTACCCTTGCGCGACGCCTTTGCAGTGCTGTTTTTCGTCTCGGTTGGCATGCTGTTCGACCCGATGACAATCGTCAATGATCCCTTGCCGCTGCTCGCAACGCTCGCAATCATCGTCGTTGGAAAGTCGCTTGCCGCATTTTTCATCGTCCGCGCCTTTGGCTATCCAACGGGTACTGCCCTGATCATTTCTGCAAGCCTGGCGCAAATCGGTGAATTCTCTTTCATTCTTGCCGAGCTCGGCGTCGGGTTGGGCATGTTGCCTGAGGAAGGCCGCGACCTCATTCTCGGCGGTGCCATCCTGTCGATACTCTTCAACCCATTGGTGTTTGCAGGCGTTACGTACCTGAAGCCGCGGCTCGAAAAGCGTGTGCCAACCGAAGAGCCATCTACCGAAGATTTGGCAGCGGTTGAAATGCCCGATGTGGAAATCCGCCCGACCACACTTACTGACCATGCCGTTCTGGTTGGCTATGGCCGCGTCGGCAGTCTTGTCGGTGAGGCGCTTAAAGAAGTCGGCAAGCCATTTCTCGTCATCGAGGACGCCGACAAAACTGTAGCGAAACTGCATGACGAGAACATCGAAACGATCGTCGGCAACGCAGCCAATGGTGATATCCTCGCCGCCGCCAATCTTGCCCAGGCCCGTCAACTGATCATCGCCATTCCGAACGCTTTTGAAGCCGGACAGATTGTGGTCAAGGCCCGGGCCGCAAACCCCGTCATCAGCATTTTGGCGCGAGCTCACTCAGATGCGGAGGTTCAGCATTTGCAAGATCTTGGCGCGGACGCGGTCATCATGGGTGAACGTGAAATAGCGCGCGGAATCGTCGCCCACATCCTCGACCTCGAGGACCCCAAGCCGGAGAAATCGGACCGTATCGAAGCAACAAAAGCGGTATAGAATAAGAATGGGCGAGCAGGAAAAAGCATGAAATTAAAGGATTACGTATGGCCGGTCGTTGGGCTGGCCGCCGTCGGGATTTCCGTATGGCTCCTTTACAAGGAGCTGCGGAGCATCTCGCTGGATGACGTGATTCATAGCCTTTATGCCATTCCTGCACATCGTTGGATTCTGGCAGGCTTTGCATCTCTCGTCGCCTACACTGCCCTGGCCGGCTATGATCGCATTGCGCTACTACACCTGCGCCGCAAGATTTCCTGGTTGTTCATCGCGCTCTGTTCGTTCACCACCTACGCACTTTCGCACAATATCGGCGCCTCGGTTCTCTCTGGAGCTGTGGTTCGCTATCGCGCCTATTCCTCGCAAGGCATGAGCGGCCCTGAAATTGCGCTGCTCATAGCCTTCTGTTCATTCACTTTCATGTTGGGAGTATTGACACTGAGTGCAGTCGTTCTGCTCTTGGAGCCGCATCTCCTTCAGCGTTTCAACGCAGAACTGCCGCCTTCCTTAAGCTACGTGCTGGGTTTCGCTGCCTTGGCAATCGTCATACTCTATGTGTTCGGCAGTTGGCTGCATTTCCGGCCGCTGCGCATTCGGCGCTTCACCCTCGAGTATCCGCGGTTGCCAGTGGTCGCCCAGCAGTTGATCGTCGGGCCATTGGAGCTCATCGGTGCCGCCGCCATCATTTACTTTACGCTTCCGACAGCAGGCAATCCCGGCTTTCTCATTATTCTCGGGATCTTTCTCGTATCATTCTCCGCGGCGCTGATCTCCCATGCGCCCGGCGGCCTCGGCGTATTGGAACTGGTCTTCCTCACCGGTTTGCCCGATATGAATCAGGCCGACGTATTGGCGGCACTGATTATTTTCCGCTTGTTCTACCTGTTGATTCCATTTGCCCTTTCGCTGCTTGTCGTACTTTATTTTGAGCGCTCGCAGTTGCTGTTGCGCTGGTACAAGAAAGACAGCGATACCTGACAGGTCATTTTACGATAATCACCATTCGCGCAGGGAATATTTTCCATTTCTGACTGAGTTTAGTGCGCAGTTCCTTCATGGATCAGCGTCGCTACCCTATTTTGAGGCCACATTACGAATCCTTCTCCAAAGCAATGGCACAAAAGGAGTGGTGGCGCATGACGACATTGATCATTCCGGGATATCGCGGGTCCGAGAAAGGCCACTGGCAACAGCAATGGCTGCTGGAGGACGAAACAGCGCGCCTTGTCGAGCAGGACGATTGGGACAATCCGGTCCTTTGCCAATGGCTCCACGTTCTTGAAGCAACCCTTGCCGAAACACCCGGCGCGGTGCTGGTCGCGCATAGCCTCGGCTGTGTTCTCGTCACGCATCTCGCCAGCCGTCCATCGGCAGCGCATGTCGCGGGTGCAGTTCTGGTTGCGCCAGCCGACGCCGAACGTATGGCCGTTCAGGATTCCAGGTTCCGCAGCTTTGCCCCCCTGCCACGCCACAAGCTTGGCTTCCCTTCAATCGTGGTCGCCAGCCGCAACGATCCCTATATGTCATTCAACAAGGCAGAAGCTCTGGCCGGTGTTTGGGGCTCAGGCTTCGTCGATATGAAAAATGCCGGACACATCAATATCGAAAGCGGCTTTGGCTCATGGCCGGAAGCGTACATTCTGGCGGATTCAATGCGCAGACCGCAGCAGGATTTTCGCGCTCAACGAGCAGCGTAAGGCTCTAGCTCGTTTGCTTGCGTTCAAGCAAATACTTGAGGATGAGCGTCACGACGGCGATCAAAGCCAGTGTCGATGAGGCAGCAAATGCCCCAGTAACGTTATAATCATTGAACAGAAGTTCGATCTGAAGCGGCAATGTGTTGGTCTGACCACGAATGGCGCCCGAAACGACGGAAACGGCACCGAATTCGCCCATAACGCGAGCATTGCAAAGGACCGCGCCGTAGAGCAGCGCCCAGCGGATATTCGGCAATGTGACATAGAAGAAGGTCTGTAGCCCAGTCGCGCCAAGGGTGATCGCGGCTTCTTCGTCCTCGCTACCCTGCGCCTGCATCAACGGAATAAGCTCACGTGCCACGAACGGGCTCGTTACGAACAGGCTCACAAGAAATATCGCAGGAACTGTGAACATGATCTTGATGTCGTAGCTCTCAAGCAACGGCCCAAGAAGGCCTTGGCTCCCGTAGAGAAACAGGTAGGTCACACCGGCGACGATCGGCGATACCGAAAACGGTATCTCGATCAGGGTAATCAGCAACCGCCGCCCAGGAAAACGAAACCGCGTCACCAGCCACGCCACACATATCCCGAAGATCATATTGATGGGCACAACGACGATCGCCGTGAGAACCGTCAACCAGACAGCGTGCAGTGTCGCGGGTTGCAGGATCTGGGTGAAATAGACAGCGATACCCTCTCGGAAAGCATAGGTGAAAATCACCGCCATAGGCACGCCGATGAACAGGATCGACAGGAAGACCGCCGACGCGATCAGCAAACACTGCGACAGTCGCGATGGCTTGATGCCATGCCGTCGCGACGGTTGTCCTATAGCCGCTGGTGAAACGAGACTAGTTGCGGTCTGCATAACGCAACTGCCAGGCCTGAATTGAGTTGGTGACGAACAGCATGACGAACGCAGTGACCAGCATCACCGTCGCCAGCGCAGCGGCTGCCGGGTAGTCGTATTCATCAAGGCGAATGAATACGAGGAGAGACATGACCTCCGTCTCGAACGGCAAATTGCCGGAGATGAAGACTATGGCGCCAAACTCTCCAAGGCTGCGTGCAAAAGAAAGGCTGCATCCTGCAATGAATGCCGGAAAAATCGCCGGCCATATGATCCTGGCAAATATTTGCCAGTTGGTGGCGCCCAATGATCGTGCCGCCTCTTCGACATCAGCAGCAACGTCTTCCAGCACCGGCTGCACTGTCCGGATAACAAAGGGAATGCTGGTAAACGTCATCGCAAGGGCAATACCCAGCGGCGTATAGGCAACCTTTACTCCCAACGGTTCCAGATATTGGCCAAACCAGCCGTTCGAGGAAAATACGGTGACCAACGCAAGTCCGGCAACCGCAGTCGGCAACGCAAAAGGCAGATCAACCGCCGCATCGAGAAGGCGCCGTCCCGGAAAATCATAGCGAACCAGAACCCATGCCAGCAGGACACCGAAAATCGCGTTGAGCACTGTCGCAAGCGCCGCTGCACCGATCGTAATGCGATACGTCGCAACCGCGCGCTCCGAGGATACGATACTCCAGAAATCGGCCCAGCCAAGGTTGATGGATTTATACAACATGGCCAAAAGCGGCAGCGCAACGATGATGACGAAATACAGCAGGGTCACACCAAGAGTGAGACCAAAACCCGGCAATATTCCTCGCTGACTGGACCTTGAAAACATGAGCAGTTTCTAGCCTATGCTCGGATGAACGCAAGCGCGGGTTGAAAAGTAAGCAGTGCGGCTCTGAACCGCACTGCGTCCGGCAAGGTCAGCGCTTGGTGAACACCTTGTCGAGCGTTCCGCCCTCGGAGAATTGATCCTTGGTCACTTTTGCCCAACCGCCAAAGACATCTTCGACAGTCAGCAGGCGAGTTTCCGGAAATTGCGATGCATATTTCGCCTTCACCGTCTCGTCGTTCACACGGTTGTAGTTCTGCGCGAGAATATCCTGCCCCTCCGGAGAATAGAGGAATTTCAGATAATTCTCCGCGATCGCGCGCGAGCCGCGTTTATCCACGACCCTGTCGACCACGGTCACTGGAAACTCGGCAAGCAGGCTCACCGGCGGGACAACCGCTTCGTACTTGTCCTCGCCGAGTTGCTTGCGTGTTCCCAGGACTTCTGCCTCGAAGGTGATCAGCACATCGCCAATACCGCGCTCGGCAAAGGTCGTCGTTGAACCACGACCGCCAGTGTCGAACACCGGCACATTGGCGAGCAGCTTTTTCACGAATTCTTGCGCCTTGGCGTCGTCCTTATTGAACTTTTCAAGCGCAAAGGCATAAGCCGCCAGATAGGTGTAACGTGCGTTGCCGGAGGTCTTGGGGTTTGGAAAAACGACCTTCACGTCATCGCGAATCAGATCATCCCAGTTCTTGATATTCTTCGGGTTGCCGGCTCGCACGAGGAAGGCCGGCAAAGAATAGTACGGCGAAGAGTTATTCGGCAGACGCGACTGCCAGTCGGCGGGAATGAAGTTGCCCTTGTCATGCAGAACCTGAACATCTGTCACCTGGTTAAAAGTGACTACATCGGCTTCAAGACCCTCGAGGATCGAGCGGGCCTGCTTGGAAGAACCAGCATGTGATTGGTTGACCGTGATATCTTTGCCAGATTGCTGTTTGTATTCGGCAGTGAAGGCCTTGTCGATCTGCCCATAAAGTTCGCGCGAGATATCGTAGGAAACATTGAGAATCTCGGTGGGTTCGTCTGCAGCCTTGACCGGCGTCAAACTCACACTGAGAGCCAGAGCAGCATATACAAACAGTCTTTTCATTGGATACTCCCACAGCCTCGCCCGCACGAAGGTGCCGGACATTTTTTGCGAGAGTGGCGGTAAAATCACCAATGCGAAAGAATTTGTTTTCCAATATGCCCGGAAATGCCGAAATCATATACTCCAAAGAAGCAATTTGAAGCAAGCAGCCATCACTTGCCGCGCCGCAGTCAAAGATTATTGACTCACCAAAATCCGCGGTGTTGCCAGCACCAGAGGAAATCCTCCTCGGTCCAGTTGCGGTTTTTCTTGGCCGCAGCTTCTTCGCGATCACGCAGCTTGGGATCGCTGGCATTCCGGCCGAAAGTTTCAGCTACAAAAACGTTCCGCCACAGGCGTTCTGCCCGGTTAAATATGCCTGATACTTCACTGTACATTGCGACCTCCATCAAACAATCCGGTTGCAGAGTTAGCTAATGATGACGCCTTGAAATCATTTGTCAACAATCTCTACCGATTTAATCGTGTATTGGATTCTCCGTTCCCGCACCGCCTTCTGCAGCGCATTCTTAACGAATTATTATTTTTCAGCGTCTTACACACCATTTTTAAGACATTTCGCCGCCGTAAAAAAACTCATTTTTTAACATTTTTACACTAGAAAATGGTGTGCGAGGGACTATGACTGCACCACACTGGTAGTCAGGCAAAGAAGAAATGATATCGCAAAAGGCCAAATATGCTCTGCGGGCGCTTGTCGTTCTGGCCAGGGCAGATGCCGAGAAAGCTCTCTTCATCTCGGATATCGCTGAAGAACAGAATATCCCGAAGAAGTTTCTCGAACAGATACTGTTGGATCTGAAGCACCAGGGTATAGTGATAAGCCGTCGCGGCAAGATGGGCGGGTATCTCCTGCTAAAGGCGGCCGAAGAAATCACGTTCGGCGAGGTACTGCGTCTTATCGACGGTCCGATTGCTCCTCTCCCCTGCCTGAGCAAGATTGCCTATCGCCGCTGCGAGGATTGCCAGGACGAAGCGACGTGTGAAATACGCCACGTCTTCAATGAAGTCGCCAATGTCACCCGTGCGGTCCTGGACAAGACGACGATCGCCGATTGCCTCATTTACGGCGATAACCGTAAAGTCGCAGAGTTGCTTGATAGCTAAGCCTACTTCGCGCCATCAGGTAAAAACGGCCCGGCCGATCACGGGTGTTGACGGAACGGCAACGTCGCGAGGCTCCAGCATGCCTGCGTGAAAGGCCGCATACCCCGCATCAACTGCTTTGGCAAAAGCCCCGCCCATTGCCACCGGATCGCCGGCCTTCGCCACGGCCGTGTTCAGCAGGATGGCGTCAAATCCGAGTTCCATGACCGTCGCAGCATGGGATGGACGCCCGAGACCCGCATCGATAATCATTGGAACGTCGGGGAAATTGCCCCGTAGTGAACGCAGTGCATGCAAATTGAGCGGTCCGAGAGCCGAGCCGATCGGCGCGCACCATGGCATCAAAACCTCGCAACCTGCTTCCAACAGCCGCTCGACGACTATCAGATCGTCTGTCGTATAGGGAAACACCTTGAAGCCCTCGCCGCACAATATCCGGGCAGCCTCGACCAGTGCGAAGACATCCGGCTGCAAAGTATCGTGATTGCCAATGACTTCGAGCTTGATCCAGTCGGTCGCAAAGACATCCCTTGCCATCTGTGCCGTGAGCACAGCTTCTTTCACCGTATGACATCCCGCCGTGTTCGGCAGCACATGTGTTCCAAGCGACCGGATGAGCGACCAGAACTTGTCACCGGATTTGCCGCCTGCCATTTCCCGCCGCAGCGAGACGGTGACGATTTCCGTGCCGGATACTCTGATTGCATCCATAAGGATAGCGGGCGAAGGATACTGCGCTGTTCCCAGTAACACGCGTGAGGACACCTTTGTCCCATACAAACTCAACATGGCATCCACCCAGCGCTCGCAATTGGCCGCATCACCCAGGTGCGTGGTTCGACAAGCTCACCATGAGGGAAATGGTTTGTATGCAAGGAATCAGGTCCTGAAGCATCGATGGTTGTGCTTGCAGTCCACAAATCTCCCTCATGGTGAGCTTGTCGAACCACGCACATGGGCAATACAGCCAATAAATCCATGTAATGATCTCGCTTCATTCTATCCGCCTTGTTTGGGTGTCAGTATTTCGATGCGGTCGCCTTCGCTTAAAAGGCAGTCCTGCCGTTCGGTCGCCCGGACCAACTCGCTATTGACTGCCGTCGCCAGCCATTCGCCCTCGAATTCCAGTTCGGCAAGCAAAGCATCGAGCGATTGCGCCGACACCTCGTGCGGTTCACCATTGACGAGCAGTTTCATCGGGTTGCTGTCCTTTCATTCAAAACCATATCAGCCACCTGCATGGCCATCGCCGGGGCAAGCAAGAAACCGTGCCGGTAAAGCCCGTTGATGCTGGTGGTTTTACCCTCGCGGACGACACGCGGCAGATTGTCCGGATAGGCGGGGCGAATGCCCACCCCTGTTTCGACAATCTCGGCCTCACCGAAAGCGGGGTGCAGGCTATAGGCCGCGTTCAGCAATTCCATCATCGATCGCACGGTGACCGGACCGGCAGAGTCGCTTTCGATCATCGTTGCGCCCACCATGAACGTGTGGTCGGCCCTCGGTACGACATAGATAGGAAAGCGCGGATGAACGAGCCTGACAGGACGTGACAAGGAGATATCTGAGGTACGCAGGATCAGCATCTCACCGCGCACGCCGCGCATGGTCTGATCTTCGCGGGAATAGCCGGTGCATTGAACGGTCCAATCAAAACCGGCTGTTGCGGCCCGCAATGGATCGGTTTCGAATGCGACACCTGCTTCCGCCAGTTTCGCCGCAAGACCGATCAACACGTGTCGGGGGTCAAGATGCGCTTCCCCCTCAAAGAATAATCCCTTGCGGAAGCGCCCAGCAAGGTCCGGCTCCAGCGTCCTAATCGCGTCATCGTCAGCCCATTCAAAGCCAGACGTTCGCGAGCCGAACCGTTCAAGCTCCCTGGCGTCACGGACTGGCGCCAAGACCAGCGTACCATTGCATCTCACTGAGCCGGGCAGCGCCGCTTCCCACCAGTCAGCGGCACCAACGCCGAGCTCGACAACTATCTGCTCAGCACTCGCCCGCTCGCAGTAGGGCGCAAGCATCCCCCCTGCAAACCAGGATGCAGCCGCGTGGCTGCCCGGTTGCGGGTCGAGCACCGTCACGCGCGCGCCGCGTGACGTCAATTCGTGGGCGACCGACAATCCGGCCACGCCGGCGCCCTTTACGAGAACATTCATTCCTTCAGGCACCTTTGTTCAACGGCATATAGAGATCGCCGCCCTCACGAAATTTCTCCGCCATGGCAGCCATGCCTTCCTTTTGCGCCTCGGCACGGATGTCGTGAGAGATGCGCATGGAGCAGAATTTCGGCCCGCACATCGAACAGAAATGCGCCACCTTGTGCGCTTCCTTGGGCAAGGTCTCGTCGTGGTAGAGACGCGCCGTTTCCGGGTCGAGCGACAGGTTGAACTGGTCCTCCCAGCGAAACTCGAAACGCGCCCGTGACAACGCGTCATCGCGCAATTGAGCCGCGGGATGTCCCTTGGCAAGGTCAGCGGCGTGAGCGGCAATCTTGTAAGTGATCACGCCGACTTTAACATCGTCGCGGTTCGGCAGACCAAGATGCTCTTTCGGCGTCACGTAGCAAAGCATCGCGGTCCCGAACCAGCCGATCATCGCAGCACCGATGCCGGACGTGATGTGATCATAACCGGGCGCAATATCCGTTGTGAGCGGTCCGAGCGTATAGAATGGCGCCTCGCCGCAAACTGCGAGCTGCTTGTCCATGTTCTCCTTGATCTTGTGCATCGGCACATGGCCAGGTCCCTCGATCATCACCTGGCAATCCTTGGCCCACGCAATCTGCGTGAGTTCGCCCAGGGTTTCGAGTTCGGCAAACTGCGCAGCGTCGTTGGCATCGGCGATAGAACCAGGTCGCAGGCCATCCCCCAGCGAGAAGCTCACATCGTAGGCGCGGCAGATATCGCAGATTTCCTCGAAATGCTCGTAGAGAAAGCTTTCGCGATGGTGGTGCAGGCACCACTTTGCCATGATCGAACCGCCGCGCGAGACAATGCCCGTGACGCGGTTCACCGTCAGCGGAATATAGTGCAGCCGCACGCCGGCGTGGATGGTGAAATAATCCACCCCCTGCTCCGCCTGCTCGATCAGCGTGTCGCGATAAACCTCCCATGTGAGGTTCTCCGCAATGCCATCAACCTTTTCCAGCGCCTGATAGAGCGGCACCGTGCCGATCGGCACCGGCGAATTCCGGATAATCCATTCGCGTATATTATGAATGTTGCGCCCGGTGGAGAGATCCATCACCGTGTCCGCGCCCCAGCGCGTAGCCCAGACCATCTTTTCCACTTCCTCGGCCATCGAAGACGTCACAGCGGAATTGCCGATATTGGCGTTGATCTTGACCAGAAAATTGCGCCCGATGATCATCGGCTCAAGCTCCGGATGGTTGATGTTGGCAGGAATGATTGCCCGGCCCCGCGCTATCTCTTCCCGAACGAATTCCGGGGTTACGTGATCGGGGATTGATGCCCCGAACGATTCGCCATCACGCATCACACCATTCTTGGCGCTCTCCCGGCCCAGATTTTCGCGGATCGCGACATACTCCATTTCCCGCGTGATGATACCTGCCCGTGCATAAGCAAGCTGGGTAACGGCTTTGCCGTCCTTTGCCTTCAACGGATTGTTGCGGATGGGGAATTCCGGCGTCAGCCGTTCGCCCGTGGCAAAGCCATTATCCGCCGGAATCACACGGCGACCGTCATAGGAATGGACATTACCCTGTGCGGCGAGCCAGCTTTCGCGAACACGCGGGATGCCCCTGGCGATATCGATTTCTGCTGACGGATCGCTATAGGGACCTGACGAATCATAGACTGTGACGTTGGGCTCGCCCGCAGTCGGATGAACCGCGATTTCACGCATGGGGATGCGGATATCCGGATGAATGTGCCCGGTTTTGTAAATCTTGATCGACGCAGGCAGTGGTCCGGTCGAAACAGCAGGCGTGCTTGAAATAGTTGGATTAAAAACGGTCATCATCAGGTTCCTTTGCCCGCTCATGACTCCCAAAAAGTGCTTCCTTTTTGGATAAGGACCATGAGCCATTAAAAGTGTTGCTGCGACCATTATGCGTCCATCCAAGTGGACGGATGGCGCAACAAGTGCGTGGAAACCCAGTTCTGTGCCGGAAGGATGAAAGGAGTTCGCGAGTCTGAACAGAGACCGAGTGCCTAGACACTCTATGCGAAGACTTTTGCACCGTCCCTACGCCAGTATGAACTGGATCAGGTTCAACGGGTCACTGCGCTGCAAAAGCCAGCAGTATCTCAGCCCCTTGTCGGGACTCCCCTGGTGAATGTGTTTATGTGACCCGCTGATGACGCACTTGTCAAGCGGGTCAATAGATCACGAAGTGTGCAAAGGTTTGAGAGCCGTCGCCCACTTGAGCAATTCGGTCAGCATCGCCGTTGCACCGGTTTTCATCAGATCGCTTGGCTGGAACACGCCTTCGTCATTGATGAATTGCCGATAGTTCGCAACAGGCACACCTTCCGGGATAGGCACCATATGCAGGCCAGCGATCAGTCCCTTCACGGACTCAACGGAACGCAACCCACCCGATACGCCGCCATAGCTGACGAAACCTGCCGGCTTGTAGCTCCGCTCCTGGAACAAATAGATCAACGCGTTCGTCAAGGACGGCGGGGCGTTGTAATCATATTCCGGCGTGACGAAGACATAAGCGTCGCCTGAATCAATGATGGCACTCCACTTCTTCGTGTGAGCGTGTTCATACTTCTTCATCTTGGGATGGTTCGGTTCGTCGAAGATCGGCAGGTCAATCTCAACAAGGTCGATGAGAACAGGTTCAAAGCGGCCATCCAGTTTGGCAAATTCATTGAACCAGTTTGCAACGGCTGGGCCACCGCGACCCGGCCGCGTGCTAGCTATGATAATATTGAGCTTGAGTGCCATTTCGACCTGTCTCCATACGGGATGATTCTGTGACCTATGAATAGAAGCCGCTGCCACAGCACAAGCAGGCACTTATTGGAAACCGGCAATATGGTTTCGGATGACCATCAAAATGAAGTTATCGAAAGCTCTTTAAAAACGAAAACCCGCTACGGCCTGGACCATGCGGGTTCTGTCGCGCTTATGAATGACCGGATGAACCCGGTCATGAATTATCGGTTGTTGAAGTCGCTGCCATTGTTGCCGGCTGGACGGGCAACGCGTTCCTTCTTCTTCGGACCCGGCAACAGGCCTTCGCGCTGAGCCTGCTTGCGTGCAGCCTTGCGGGCACGGCTAACGGCTTCTGCTTTTTCACGGACACGGCGCTCGGATGGCTTTTCAAAAGCCTGGCGCGCCTTCATTTCGCGGAAGAGACCTTCCCGCTGCATCTTCTTCTTCAGGACCCGAAGGGCCTGTTCAACATTGTTATCACGGACGAGAACTTGCAATCGTTTTCCTTACCCATGCTTGTCTCGCCTTGCGGAAGGAAATGAGCCACAATCAGACAAGCGTTTGAAGAATTGCCACTACGGCAATCCGGAGAAGCGCGGACTTTATTCATTTCCGCGCCAAAAATCCAGTGCGCTCAAGCAATTTACTTGAGTATTCCCGCCACGACGCCAACTATTCTGGTGACTCAGCTGGGATATTTTTGTGTTCGGTCAATGTCAGCCGATTCAGTCTGACTATGCAGAACCAGGGAAGATTCTGGGGTGCAGTGAGATTCGCGATCATGACGAGTCGAAAACGGTAGTTTTCGAGAACCGGAGCGGAGCGTACTTGAAGTACGTGAGCGCCGGATCGCAGAAAAATGCCGTTTGCAGACCGTCATGGCGTGAATATCAACACATCCTAGATCGCGGCAGTGATAATGATCTCGACTTTGTATTCCGGCGTTGCAAGCTTGGCTTCGCCCGTTGCACGCGCCGGGGTATTTGCCGGGTCGACCCAAGCATCCCACACGGCATTCATCTCGCCGAAATCCTTCATGTCATCGAGCCAGATGATGGCTTGCAACAGCTTGGATTTGTCGGTGCCGGCTTCCTTGAGCAAGCGGTCGATCGAAGCCAGGACGTCCTTGGTCTGCTCGGTCACGCTCTTGCCTGGGCTGCCGACCTGGCCGGCTAGATAGGCCGTGTTGCCGTGGATTACGACCTGGCTCATGCGTGGACCAACTTCAATACGGCGAATGCTCATGGAAATCTCCTCTAACGATTTGCTGGCAATCCAATGCTTGCCTTGCGTGCATGAAAAAGGGCCGATGCGGCCCTGTTTTCAAAGGATAGTAGCGTGGGTGCAGATCTGGCCCTTGACCCGCGGATCGAGCACTAGGATTATTTGAACATCATAGCGCTTTGATTTTGAATGATTTTCTGCCCATAATGACGTGCAACACGACCAATGAACATCAACAACAGTCGATTCGGCGCCACATTATTTGGCACATGCGGGAGAGTCAAATTTCACGTCCAGACGTTCGAGAGCGTTGTATAAATAAGTGCCTCGTTCGATTATCATTGCCGCATGGATCACCGGACTGTCATTGCATCGTTGACATCGGAGGAGCGCAATCGTCTGACCGCCAAATCAGACCTTGCGGGCCTTCTTCAACTCGCCGCTCATTGGGGCTCAATCATTCTTCTCGGGTGGTTGATTGCTTTGAGGACGCCCTTATGGCCGCTTTTGGTGATACCGCAGGGCATTCTGATCGTGTTCCTGTTTACCCTTCAACACGAATCCGTCCACCGCACGCCGTTCAGGACGCAGTGGTTGAACGACTGCGTCGCGCGTGTATGCAGCGTCCTCCTTGTGCTGCCGTCGGACTGGTTTCGCTACTTTCATCTAGCCCACCACCGCTTCACTCAGGATCCCGAGAACGATCCTGAGCTGATGTCCCCCAAGCCAGAAACCATGCAGCAATACCTCGTGCACCTGTCGGGTATTCCTGTTTGGTGGAGCCACATCAAAACACTAGCAATAAACGCTTCGGGGCGTTGCAGCGATACATTCGTGCCAGCAAAAGGTCATCGGAAAGTCCGCAGCGAGGCACAAATGATGATTGCGGTCTATGTCTGCATGATCGCTGTCTCCGTTTACCTGGAGACGGCGGTTCTCGTATACATCTGGATCCTTCCAGCACTACTGGGACAACCTTTCTTGCGCATTTATCTTCTGGCCGAGCATGGACGATGCCCCTATGTCGCCAACATGCTCGAGAACAGCAGGACAACCACTACGACTTGGCTGGTGCGCAAGCTTGCATGGAACATGCCTTATCATGCCGAACACCACGCTTATCCAAGCGTGCCTTTTTACAGACTGCCGGAATTCCATGCGCTAATCGAGACGCAGCTTAGACAGACCGAGGACGGCTACATCCGGTTCCACACCAAATACATTGAGCGGATCCGTTAAACGATCAGTTCGACATGCATTGTCAAAGGGGTACATATGAGCAGCGCTTTTCCGGAGATCTATCTCGTTCGCCATGGAGAAACAGAATGGAGTGCCTCCGGCAAGCACACGGGACGTACGGACATACCACTGACACCCGCTGGGGAAGAGGCCGCGCGCCATATCGCCGCCCGTTTGTCGGGCCTGAATTTCTCCGCTGTGTGGTCAAGTCCATCACAACGTGCTTCAAAGACCTGCGCGCTTGCTGGATTTGGCTCACAGGCTGTGACTAAAGCCGAATTGGCAGAGTGGGACTACGGGGCATACGAGGAATTGACGACGAAGCAAATTCTCGCCGAACGCCCCGGATGGCATCTGTTCCGGGATGGCTGCCCGGGCGGCGAATTGACATCGGATGTGGGCGCACGGGCGGATTTGATAATCCGCCAGCTCCGCCAAACCGATGGCACGATTCTGATATTTTCGAGCTCTCATTTCTTGAGGGTCCTTGCGGCACGCTGGCTCGGATTACAACCTGAAGCTGGCGCACTCTTCGTCCTCGATACCGCAAGCATAAGTGTCCTCGGCTACGAACACGACCTCACTGAACCCGTCATAAGAAAATGGAATCAAAAGTGATTTGATTCTCTTTGATTAAAGCAATGCCCATTGAAATGCCCATGATCATCTGATTACGTGAAGAGACGGCTGGACTTTTGGGGGAACCATGCCTTTTTCTCGAACGGAAGAACTGACATATTCGTCCGCCGATTGGCAGATAATGGAGCACGCCTTTGCCCAAGCTTCGGCGCTGCTGAAGAGGTCGCCAAAGACTGATCCGCGCGCCAACCGCCTGGCACGAAATGTCATGATGTTTTTTGACCGGGGCATGCGTGATCCAGACCTCATCGCAGCCGTCGCTGCCAACCGGGAAATCAGCCTCGAGTTCAGGGACATAACCGAGGACGGCTCCAAACCAACGATGCGCGAAAGAGTGACCGCCGGACAAATTGCTGCGGCCTTGAGCTCGAACGAGGACGACTCTGCCGAAAAGCGTTGAGTAGACGGCGCACAGGCACATGCGGGAAACAAACCTATGTTCATTCGGATCGTCGTTTGGCTGTTCTTGTCTGTCGCTTTGAGCGCTTGCGCTTCCGTCGACTATTCAAAACTCCCGACCGGGAGCTTTGCCGGCAGTCTCTTCGTCATGTGGGTCGGCGAAGGAGGATCAAGCGGCGACGGGAGGTTCCTTTTCGTGCCGGATCCAGGTGACCCTCTTATTTTCCGGCGTTCCGATCCCCAACGCCCCGGTTCGGTCATTCGCCCTGGCTTGATGTATACGGATGGAGGTTCCATCCCCAAGATCGCCCAGGTCTTCAATGGATTGTCTCCGTGGGGTTACGCGCCGGCATACATGATCCATGACTGGATCTTTACGGCCCGTCACTGCATCGTCGATGGTGAAGACAACGCGCGTTTCGACCAGGTCCGCGGTGTGACGTTCCGCGATTCCGCCGAAATTTTGGGCGAAGCAATTCATGCTTTGATTGCAGAAAAACGGGTGCAGTCTAACGACCTTGCCGCAGGTGCGGTCACCACAGCCGTTGATAGCTTTGTCGCCAAAAGATTGTGGGACGAGACCGGTGCTTGCAAGGATTTGATCGTCAAGCCCGAGGACGTGGCCGCGGCAGAAGCGGCAATCCCCGGCTCATCCCGACTGACCAGACGCAGCTTTCGCCTGCCGCAGGAGACAGCGCCCGTCGCGACGCGACAGCGTGCAATGATCATCTCTCAAATAAGGTTCTAGAATCTGCACTATCGCGTTGGCTGGATTCTCAGCCTGCGAACCGCGGCTCGGGTATACCTTTGATGCCAAGCCCGGTGATCGCGAAAAGACTGCCGCGCAAGACTCCGTCTCCCGGAAATCTTGGCAAGGGTGGCTTCGCCATGGATGTCACATAGATGATGTCCAGATCCGGACCGCCAAACATGATACTCGTAACCTTCTTCACCGGCATGTCGATGACGCGGTCCACGGTGCCATCGGGCCGGTAGCGAACGACTTTGCCGTCATAGACCTGTGCATTCCAAAGGCAGCCTTCCGCGTCGACCGTCGAGCCATCGGCGGCACCACCTCTCGATGTGTCGATCTTGGTAAAGGTCCGGCGATTGGACACATTTCCCGTCGACTGGTTATAGTCATAGACCCATATCTCGCCCGACCACGAATCCGCGAAATAGAACAGGCTTCCATCGGGGCTCCAGCATGGGCCGTTCGAAACGATGATACCATCGTCGAGCTTGTGCACGCTGAGGTCGGGATCGACACGGTAGAGCGCGCCGTTCGGACCGCTCTCCATCGTGTCCATGGAGCCGGCGATAAACCTTCCCTGCTTGTCGACCTTGCCATCATTGATGCGGTTTTCCGACTTGTCCGGCTCGGGATCGTGGATGAGCTCGACGTCGCCCGTCTTGAAATCGAGCAGATGGAATCCGCGCGCCAATGACACGATGGCACCATTTCCGTCCTTGCGCAGCGCCATCGAGCCGATTTTCATCGGGACATCCCAGGAGCGGATTTCCCGGCCATCGGCCGTCGCGCGAAACACACGCCCATCGAAACTGTCGATCCAGTAAAGCCGTTGTTGCTCGACGTCCCACAGCGGGCCCTCGCCCAGCGTGGTCTTTACGTCCACCACCACATCGATTTTCATGTTACCTCCATCATCCCTTGAAACGCGGTTCCGGCAGACCACGCACGCCAAGTCCATGGACGGCAAACATGCAGCCGGCCTCGCGCTCGCGGTGATATTGATTGTTGAAAGGGCGGGCCATCGACGTAACGTACGCGATATCGAGCTCCGGGCCGCCGAACGTGATGCTCGTGGTTGATTGCACAGGCAGGCCGACAATACGGTCGATCACACCATTCGGATCAAACCGGATGAGCCGTCCGGAATACACTTCGACGCTCCAGACATATCCTTCCGCATCGACAGTCGCACCGTCGGGATAGCCGCGCAGATTATCAAAGCTTGTGAACACGCGCCGCGACCCGACCGTACCCGATGATGTGTCATAGCTATAAGCGTAGATCGCCTTCTTGTGACTGTCGGCGAAATACAGTGTCTTTCCGTCCGGACTGAAACAGGGTCCGTTCGAACAAATAATTCCCGTATCGAGCGTGTGCAGCGAAAGATCGGGATCAAGGCGAAAGAGCGTTCCAACCGGGTCGCGTTCCTCGAAATCCATTGAACCCGCAACAAAGCGTCCCTGGCGGTCAACCTTTCCATCGTTGAGGCGCGGCCGAAGCTCGCCCGGATGGGTCTCATGTAACAGCTCGACGGCACCCGTTTCAAAATCCAGTGTGTGAAATCCATTGCGCAGCGACACGATAGCGCCACCCTTTTCGCGCAATGCCAGCGAGCCGACCGGTTCCGGCAGGTTCCAGCTCTTGCGGTTGCCGCCTCTGGCATCACAGGAATAGACCGCAGGTGCGTAGGAATCGATCCAGTACAAACGCTGTTCCTCGACGTCCCACAGGGGACCCTCGCCCAGCTGATTGCGATCTTCGCTGAAAACTTCGATCCGCAGCATCCTATCCTCCTAGAACGCGACCTTGTCGCCGCCCTTGAGTTGCAGGATCGCGCGCGCATCGTCCGGCGTCGCCACTTCCATGCCGAGCCCTTCGATGATCTTGCGCGCGAGCAGAACCTGATCGGCATTGGACTTCGCCAGCTTGCCCTTGCCGGCCCAGAGACTGTCTTCAAGGCCAACGCGGATGTTGCCACCCAGCGCCGCCGCCTGTGCAGCAATGCGAAGCTGGCTCGATCCTGCACCGAGCACCGACCAGCGATAATTCTCACCGAAAAGCCTGTCGGCAGTGCGTTTCATATGCGCGACGTCTTCCGGATGCGTGCCGATCGCGCCCAGCAGCCCAAAAACCGACTGCACGAAGAACGGCGGCTTTACCAATCCACGTTCGGCGAAATGCGCGAGATTGTAGAGGTGGGCTATGTCGTAGCACTCGAACTCAAATCGCGTGCCGTTATCGTAGCAGGTCGCAAGAATATACTCGATGTCCTTGAAACTGTTGCGGAATACAAGATCGCGGGTGGCCTCCAGATGCGGCTTCTCCCAATCGAACTTGAACTCCTTGTATTTGTCGACGAGGTGATAGAGCCCGAAATTGATCGAACCCATATTGAGCGACGCCACCTCCGGCTTGAAGGTTGCCGCCGGTTTCACCCGCTCTTCAACCTTCATGTAAGGGCTGCCGCCGGTGGTGATATTGATCGCTGCATTGGTGTTCTGCTTGATGCGCGGCAGGAATTTGGCGAAAGCCTCCGGTGTTTGGTCTGGCTTGCCAGTTTCCGGATCGCGGGCATGAAGGTGCAGTATCGCAGCGCCAGCCTCTGCAGCGGCGAGCGCTTCCTTCGCTATCTCATCGGGCGTTATCGGCAGATAAGGCGACATTGTCGGCGTGTGGATCGCACCGGTTATGGCGCAGGTTATGATGACCTTGCCCTTCGTGCTCGAGCCGCTTCTCACTCGTGTCGTCTCGCTCATTGTCCGAACTCCTGCGTTGATTTCTTCTTGTGCGCCGCAAGCGCCATGAGGCGGCGGTCGCGCCAGACTTGACGATCGACCAGCTTCTCCTGCGGCAGCTTTTCGCGCCGGCCGGCCTCTACGGTTTTGAGCACATCGCCCGCCCAGTCGACGCGGCGCTGCATCTGGGGAAACAACCGCTCGTAGATGATCTGATAGCGCTCGACATAGTCTCGCACGCCACCCGGTGCGTTCAGATCGATCGTCTCGAATGGGCCCATGAACGACCAGCGGAGCGCAAGTCCGTCTCGAATACCGATATCGACGTCCTCGACTGTCGCATACCCATCGGCGACGAGGCGAAAGGCCTCCTCGAGAAGGGCGCCCTGCATGCGGTTCATGATGAACCCGTCGAGTTCGCGCTTCATGACCAGCGGCGCATGTCCCGCGGCAATCAAGAACGCGCGGGTCCGTTCCACGACCTCGCCCGAGGTCCAGGGTGCCGGAACAATTTCGGCCGCAGGAATGAGATATGGCGGGTTGATCGGGTGAACGACAAGACAACGCTGGCGGTTTTTCAGATGCTCGGTGAATTTCGATGGCAGCAAGGCCGACGTCGAACTCGCGATAACGGCCGACGCATCGGCATTCTCATCGAGGAGTGAAAACACCTTGATCTTTGTTTCGAGATTTTCCGGGGTATTTTCCTGAATGTGGATTGCGCCTTCCAGCGCCTTTGCGAGATCCGTTTCAGCTACGATGCGCGACAGAACCGCTTCGGGCGAATGCCCGTTGAGCAGGTCGTTCCGCTCAAGATCGGTGAGCACATCTGCAATATAGCCGCAAGCCTTGGCCACAGCGTCCGGCGCTTGGTCCCACAGGCTCACCTGATAGCCGGCGCGGGCAAAACTGATGGCCCATGCTCTGCCGATGAAACCGCTGCCGATGATCGCTGTCTTTTGCATCGCTACCTCACAGGGTTTCGACATTGCCATCAACACCGAGCGACTGGCCCGAAATGTTGATACCAGCATTGGAAAGCAGAAAAGCGACCATGGTCGCGACATCGTAGGGGCTGACCATCCGCCGCAGCGAAACATTCTCAAGATAGCGTTCGGTCATTTCCTCATGTGAGATACCGAGCTGCTTCGCCCGGTTGCTGATGACGTTTTCAATACGCGGTCCCTCGACAATACCCGGGAGGATTGCATTGACGCGGATCGCATGCGGTCCGAGTTCCTTGGCGAGACTTTGGGTAAAACCTATCACCCCGAACTTGGCTGCCGAATATGGCGTGCGAAAAGCATAGCCGTGCTTGCCGGCGGCAGATGACATATTGACGATCGATCCGCCTCCGGATGCCTTGAGCATCGGTACCGCGCGCCGTGCGCAAAGGAACTGCCCGGTCAGGCAGATGTCGATGCACCGGCGCCAGTCCTCCGCACTGATTTCATCGACGCCGCCTGTCGGACCGGCTATGCCCGCATTGTTGATAAGCGCGTCGAGACCGCCCAGTGAAGAGGACACCTCCTCGAACATGCGGTCGACATCTTGTTCACGCGAAACGTCGGCCAGCGTCGCATGAGCCAGCGAAACACTATTCTGCGCTTCGTCCAGCAGCGATTGGGATATGTCGCAGATCGCGACGCGGGCACCGAGCCGTGAAAGGGTTGCGGCAATGGCGTAGCCAATACCGGAGGCCCCCGCCGTGACCAACACTCTCTGATCGCGCAAACCACCCAAGAATTCTTCCGCAGATGCCGGTGCAATTTTATTCATCATTCATCCTCCTAAGACCGCTTCTCGCGAAGCGCCATAACTGCGCCAAGCACCACAAGGCCAAACAGGATCGCCCGCGTTGCATAGGGCAACGTTGTTCCCGCCAGGAACATTTGCAGTGCGGTGAGTAGCAGCACCCCACCCAGCATGCCGAGATAGTGACCACGTCCGCCGGTAATCAGTGCTCCACCAACCACTACCACCGCGATCGACGGCAGCAGATAATCATCCCCCATGCCGAGACTTGCCTGTCCCGAGAACCCGGTGAGCAATACCCCGACGAGCCCGGCGCAAAGGCCGGAGAGCACATAGACAAGAATGAGCGTGCGTCCGACGGCGATGCCCGAGAGCTGCGCTGCCCTCAATCCATTGCCGATGCCGTAGACCCTGCGTCCGAAGGCTGTTCGTCCGAGCAGGAATACGGCGGCGATGACAAACAAAACCATGAACGGAACGACCGGCGTAACAGTCCAGATTTTTCCCGTCATGAACCAGCGAAGCATCGGCGACGAAAATCCTGCCGGCGTTCCTTGCGAATAGACCAGGGCGAACCCCTGCAGGATGCCGTTCATAGCCAGGGTCATGACGATGGGCGAAATGCCGAGTACGACGATTCCAACGCCGTTGATAAATCCGATAAGGCACGCGATGAGAAGAACGGCGGGCAAAGCGTAGACGAGAGCCGCGTCGGAACCATTGACGATACCTGCGAGCAGGATACCCGCTATGCCGATAGTCCAGGGAACCGAGAGGTCGAGGCCGCCAGTCAGGATCACCGTCCCCTGCCCCAAAGCCAGTATGGCGAGGAAGGTGGACAGGACCGCCAGCGAGTTCCAGTAGGTCGGGTTCAGGATCGCCCGGCCAAGCCAGAGTTGAGTCACTATTACAACGGCGAGCAGACACAAATATGCCGGTAGTGCATACCGGATCGTCTCGCTGTTGCGCGAAAGGAATGACGACGCTACCAGTTTGCCCTCGGCGGACGATGGCATCTTCATCCGCCGGTCAGTGCGATCGAGCTGCGAGGGCAGCAGGCCCTGACGCCATGCGCCGAACTGCGCCTGCGCACTGCGCAATTGCTTGGCGAGGGTCGAACTGTACGAGACCGATCCAGCGAGGACTGCAAGTATCAGGATGGTTCCTTCCGCGATGGTCGAATAGTAGGCCGACACATTGAGGACGAGGAGAATATTCACGACCATCATGAGGATATAGGCGCCGAAGACGGTGCCAAGTGGCCCACCACGTCCGCCACCGAGGCGGGTACCGCCAACGACGACCGCCGCAAACATCGACAGGAGCAGCGGATTGCCAACCAGCGGATCGGCGCTGCCCGTCTGCGCGCTGATGAAAACACCAGCCAGGCCATAGCAGCCGCCGGCGATGACATAGACCAGGAATTTGGTGAGCTTGACCCTCACGCCGATTGCCGCAGCAGCGTCCGGATCGCTGCCGACCGCATAGATCGCCGTACCGAACCGCGTGTTCTTCAGCCAGAGCCAGGCGAGTAGAACAACACCGATCACCACCAGCGGCATGGGCAGCCAGCCGGGTATTGCATCACCAAGATAGAAGGTCCCAAGGTCAGGCGCGACGAAGCCACCGGGCTTGTCCATTACCAGCAGCGTCAGACCCTGGATAATGAACATGGTCGACAGCGTGACCACGATGGGCTGCAACCGGAAGAATGCGATGAAAATGCCGTTGAAAGCCCCGGTCAGCATGCCAACGCCGATTCCGACACAGGTCCAATACACCACACTCGTCTGTGCCGCCGCCGGGTCCATGCCTTGCGCCAACACCACATTGACCAGCGAAATCACCGCCCCGGCCGACAGATCGAAACCGCCGGAAAGAACGACGATCGTTTGTCCGATCGCAGCAATCGCCGACGTTGCTCCGCCGCTCGAAAGGAACGAAATGTCGAAATAGCTGAGCGGGCCGCTGCTGACAAAATCTACCAAACCAAGCAGGCCAAGAAATACGGCTATGGCGATGAGTACGCTGCGCCGTTCAGGCGACATGCTGAACAGGGAAGTCCAGTTACGGCTCGTGGCAGTCGAGGTCATCATCGTCATTCGGCGGCCTCTTTTGCTGCGCTGTCATGGCCCAGAGCTGGCCGCATGATCGAGGCTTCGGTCAATTGATCGCGCGACAACGATGCCGCAATCTGCCCATCATAAAGGACCAGAACCCGGTCGCACAAATGCACGAGCTCGGGAATCTCCGTCGAGTGCAGGAGGATCGAACCTCCAGCGTCGGTGAAGTTGCGCATCATGACGTAAAGTTCGTGCTTGGTGCCGACATCGATACCGCGGGTTGGATCGAACAGCAGCAGGATACGGCTTTGGGCGACAAGCCATTTTGCAATCGCGATCTTCTGCTGGTTACCGCCGGAAAAAGCTCCTGCCCTGGTCCACAGCGCGCGCTGATCAACCTCGACGGTGCCGAAAGCAGAACGCACGGCCTGGCGTTCAAGATCACTTTGTATCAGTCCAAATCGTGAGAACCTGTCAATCACCGGCAAGGATGCGTTGAGCGTTCCGCTGAGTTTCAGGAACAGGCCCTCCGTCTTTCGGTCTTCAGGCACCAGCCCAATGGCAATATTGGGCTTAAGCGCATCTGCAGGCGAGCCAAACCGGACCATGCGCCCATCGACAAGGATATCGCCATGGGCCACCTGTGTCATGCCAAAGCAAGTCAGGAAAAGGTCAAGCTGGCCCATGCCCTGCAATCCGGCAACGCCGAGGATTTCGCCTTTCCGCAAATCGAAACTCGCATCGCGCAACTTGTGGCCGGCCCGCAAGTTGCGGACCCCGAGCACCGGGGCACCAAATGCGGCATCGCTTTTGGGCCGCGCCGGGAAAGTCTGGGCAATCGATCGCCCGACAATGTTCTCGATAACTTGGCCGTCGGTAATGGAGGCAACGGCGCACGTGGTTATGTGGCGTCCATTGCGCAAGATAGTCAGCGTGTCACAAAAGGCGCGCACCTCACGCATGCGATGCGTAATGAAAACGATGGTCGTCCCTGCCGCCTTCAGCTTGGCGATGATCCGGCCCAGCCATTCGACGTCGCTGCCCGCAAGCGTCGATGTCGGTTCGTCCAGGAGAAGAATTCGGGGCTTGCGATAAAGCGCCCGGGCAATTTCTATCTTTTGCTGGATGGCAAGATCGAGTGTGCCGACTTCAGCGTCGAGATCGACCGCAAATTCGAGCTCCTGCAAATGCCGGGCTATGGCGTGACGCGCCGCAGACCGGCGGATCATGCCAGTAATCCCGATCGGCGCATAAGGCATCAGCATATTGTCGAGCACTGTCAAATCCTTGACCAGCGTCATTTCCTGAAATGCGGTCTGGACGCCAAGCGCATGCGCCGCCCTTGGTGCATTGAGCGCTGCTCTTTCGCCAAAGACCGATATGTGCCCCTCGTCAGGACGCAGCAGTCCCGACAGCAATTTGACAATCGTTGATTTGCCCGCACCATTCTCGCCGAGCAACGCATGCGTACTTCCAGGCTCGATGCGGAAGGATACGCCATCCACGGCAACCGTGGCGCCAAACGCCTTGCGAATATCGGTGACTTCAATGGCGGATTGTTCGAATGGTGAATTCATCCCACCGGTCCTGCTCAAATCATCGGGATAAGCCAAGTTGCGCGGAGTGCTAGCCACTCCGCGCAAGCCTACGCTTAGTTTTCAGGCTGACCGACCAATGCTGCATTGAGACCGATCTCGGGTGTCTTTTCCGAGAAGATCGAAGCAAACCAGCCCGGATTGGAGACGATGGACGGTTTGAATGCGTTGCAGCCGTCTTTCATTTCCTGCCACGTACCTTCCTGGCAGAGCTTGATGGTCTCGTTGGTGACCAGAGGCAGCGGCAGCACAGTCTTTTTCGGTACTTCCTTGCCTTCGATCGCATCGACGGCAAGCTTCAGCGCGAGAGCGCCAGAATATGGCGGGGACGCATAGGAAATGCGCGGCGCGCCCATGGGTGCATAGGGAGGTGTCGCACCCTCTGCCTCGGTTCCTGCGGGCAGCATCTGGATACGTCCGCCATTCGATCCCTCGCCTGCGCATGGAAGAAGCTGTTCCGGCTTCTTGCCTGCTTCGAGCTGCATCGAATTTGCGGTGAAGCATCCGACCTGCATCCACAGCCCGTTAATGTCGTCCCAGTTGCGGGTTGCGAGGATCTTCGAGAGTTCGGTGCGCGCGACAGCCTGGCTCCACATGCCAACCGCTTCGCCGACGATCTTGATATCGGGATGTTTGGCGAAAACTTCTTTGGCTGCCTTTGTACGAAGATTGTCGACAGACGTTCCGGGCACGCCGGTAATCGCAATGATATTGCCCTTGCCGTTGAGCTTCTTGACCAACCATTCCGCGGTCACGCGGCCGGCCTCTTCCTGATCGATCGCTATATTGTAGGCGCAGGGTTCGGTGATCTCGCCATCATAGGCGAATACCTTAACGCCCTTGTCGCACGCATTCTTCACAACCTGATTGAGCGCGGTCGGTGAAATCGGGAAAATCACAATGGCTTCAGCACCGGCCTGGACCATGGCGTTGATCTGTTGAATTTGCCGCTGGGCATTGGGACCGGCAACCTGGACCTGCAAATCCACCTTGTCAGCGTAGTCCTTGTGGGCAGCCATGGCCTTGACCATGTTGGCCGCCTCGGCCTGCCAGTCATTGCCGATAAAGCTCATGCTAAGAAAAATCTTGTGCTTTTCCGCAGCGTCGGCGTGGCCGATCATGACCATGCTTGACGCGAGACAGGCGCAAGCGGCAGCGCGCCGGATGATTGATCCAATTCCCATTATAATTCCTCCCTGACACAGGAAAACATCTCCGAGCGGGCTCCTCTTCCCTCTCGTCGTTCCTGCAGCCAACCGTATCACCATTTGATCAAAGATCAATGATAAAATACCATTGATCGTGCATAAGATTTGTTAGATAAGGAGAAACTCTTGACGCGCTGTGGTGGACGCTGCATTCCACGTTTAAAGGCACCCGCCACGAAAAGGTGAACAATGGCTGAAGCCGGTTACAGGAGACCAGGTGTTGAGATTCTCCCGCTTTCCAAGGAGACGCTGCAGGACCGCGTCTATCGCCAGATTGCCAGCCTGATCCTCGAAGGCGGCATTGTTCCGGGCGAGATGGTCCCCGTGCAAAGCCTTGCCGATGCCTTCGGCGTCAGCGCCATGCCGGTGCGGGAAGCTTTGCGGCGGCTGACAGCGGCCAATGCACTGACCGTGGTTTCCGGGCGTTCCATCGGCATACCGCGGTTGAGCCGGGCCAAGCTCACGGATCTGCGCAATGTTCGTATTGAGATCGAAGCGCTTGCCGGCAAATGGGCAGCCGAACGCATCGAGGATAGCGAACTGGAAACTCTGCGCTCGCTGCTGAAAGCACTGGAAAAAGCCAACGCCTCTGGCGATATCAAATCATACCTGCGGGCAAACTACGCGTTCCATTTCTCGATTTACCAGGCGGCGAAATCGGAAAGCATTCTCAATATCATCGAGAATCTTTGGCTGCAGGTCAGCCCGTACTTCAACATGCTGCATGATTCCGGCAACTACACCAAAGCCAACGAGCACCATCAGTCCATGTTCGCCGCGCTATGCGCTCACGATGGAAAGGCCGTCGAGGCCGCGATACAAGCCGATATCGATGCCGCCTATGATGTGCTCGTGGATTTGGTGAGCTGAGCCGGCATCGCGTCTGTAACTGTTACGTACTTCTTGGCATCACCGCCGTGGCTAATATCTCGCCCATAACCGGGAGAATAGCGAATGGCCAAGGCATCAAAATCCGACAAGCCCAATATCCTGTTCATAATGGCTGATGATATCGGCTGGTTCAATGTCAGCTGCTACAACCACGGCATCATGGGGTATCGAACCCCAAACATCGATCGAATCGCTCGCGAAGGTGCGATGTTCACGGACTTCTACGGCCAGCAGAGTTGCACTGCCGGACGGGCTGCCTTTGTCACGGGACAGGCACCGATCCGAACCGGACTGACGAAGGTCGGTATGCCTGGAGCGACGTTGGGCCTCAGCGCCGAGGACCCATCGATTGCGCAATTTCTGAAGAACCTCGGCTACGCCACCGGCCAGTTTGGTAAAAACCATCTTGGCGACCGCAATGAACATTTGCCGACAGTGCATGGTTTCGATGAATTCTTCGGCAACCTCTATCACCTCAATGCCGAGGAGGAGCCAGAATATACGGACTATCCGAAGGACCCAAAGTTTCGCGAGAAGTTCGGCCCGCGCGGTGTCCTCAAGTGCAAGGCGTCCGACAAAGACGACAAGACCGTCGATCCAAAATACGGCAAGGTCGGCAAACAGGTGATTGAAAACACTGGTCCGCTTACGCGCAAGCGTATGGAAACAGTGGACGAAGAGTTTATGGGGGCGGGCCTCGACTTCATGCAGCGCAAGACGAAGGAAGGCGGACCCTGGTTCTGCTACATGAACACCACGCGCATGCACGTCTTCACGCATCTGAAGCCCTCGTCGGTCGGCAAGACGGGGCACGGCCTCTATCCGGACGGCATGGTGGAACTGGACGGCTACGTCGGCCAGTTGCTGGACAAACTCGAGAAGCTTGGCGTCGCTGACAATACCATCGTTGTCTTCACAACGGACAATGGCGCCGAGGTCCTGTCGTGGCCGGATGGTGGTGCAACACCCTTCCGGGGTGAGAAAGACACCAATTGGGAAGGTGGCTGGCGGGTTCCCTGCGTTATGCGCTGGCCGGGAGTCATCAAGCCGGGCCGTGTCATCAACGACATTTGCTCGCTACAGGATTTCATACCGACTTTTGCGGCCGCCGCGGGCGAGCCTGATCTCGTCGCAAAAGTGAGGAAGGGATACAAAATCGGCACCAAGACCTTCAAGGTTCATCTCGACGGCTTCGACCTTCAGCCCTTCCTGGCCGGAAAAGAAAAGGAATCCCCGCGCAAGGGCTTTCTCTATTGGAGCGACGACGGTGACCTGATGGCGCTGCGCATCAACCAGTACAAAGTGGTATTCAGCGAGCAGCGAAGCACAGGGCTCGATGTCTGGCGCGAACCATTGTCAAAGATGCGCATTCCCAAGCTCTTCGATCTTCGGTCCGATCCGTTCGAGCGTGGCGAAGAAAGCAATCTCTACTATGCTCAATGGTTCGTGGAACACGTCCCACTGCAATATGCTGCGCAGGCACTCGTTGCCGAATGGCTGGAAAGCTTCAAGGAGTTCCCGCCACGCGCCAAGCCGGCGAGCTTCACAGTGGACCAAATCGTGGAGTCGCTAATGCCGAGAGGTTGAACGACAAGACGGAGGAGGAAAACCAGCATCTTTAACAAAATCGTCTAAGATGCTGGTTTAATTTGGTGGGCACAGTAGGGATCGAACCTACGACCCGCTGATTAAGAGTCAGCTGCTCTACCAACTGAGCTATGTGCCCGTCAGCCGTTTGGCGGCGACAAGTGAGGGCTCTATAACGGGGCAAATCTTGCCTGTCCAGCCCTTCTTGAAAACTTTATGACGGCTTTCACCGGAACAACGTCCGGTTGAGGACTATACGAACAGCCGGCCTTCCGCGACCCTGATCGCCGAGCCCCCGATGCGCCCCCCGGTCAGCTTTTGGTCGACGATATCCAGCTCGAGCTGCAGGCGCGATGGCCTTCCCATTTCATATCCCTGTTCGATCGACAGGCGCACGACGCCATCCAGCGGTTCGTCGAAGGCATGAATTGCACCGGCAAACGCCGCCGTTGCAGAACCCGTTGCCGGATCTTCATAGGTGCCCTCATCGCTCACGAACATGCGCGAATGAAAATGGCTGTCATGCAGCATCGTTTCGCGGCAATAGGCATAGACCGGCAGCTGGCGATGACCGATGGTCGGCGCCACGTCCTTCATCGCGATCTGGTTGATAACGATACGCCCCGCCGCCTCAAGTCCATGCACCGGCACCAGCATGAAAGGTACGCCCGCATCCCAGATGCTCGGAACGTGATTCTCGAAGCCGATTTCCTTTGGCTCGAGCCGCAACGCATTGGCGATGGCGATCTTGTCGTATTTATAAGGAACCTCCTGCGGCAGCTTCGGCAGATCAAACTCGGCGAAGGCGCCGTTTTCGCTTAGCTTGACGCCGCAGCGAACGGGTCCAACCTGCTCCTCCAGGATGATCAGCGCGTCCTGAGTATCTCTGACTTCTCCAAATCGATTCTGAGCCAGGGCGACAGCGGTCCCGACGGTCGGATGTCCCGCAAACGGCATTTCATAATCGGGCGTAAAAATACGCGCCCACGCCGTATGCGCGGAGTTCTTTGCTGGCAGGACGAAAACAGTTTCGGAAAGATTGAACTCCCGCGCGATCCGCTGCATGGCAACATCGTCGAGGCCGTCGGCATCGTGCACGATCGCCAGTGGATTCCCCGCCAGCACCTCGTCGGTGAAGACGTCATAGACCTCGTAGCGGCGACCGGCCATTTGCTTTCTCCCGATTAGGTCGTGAACTCATAAATCTGATGGTACTGCCCGTACAAGTCAAACCTTGTGACGGTGACATTAGCGTGCAGGGACCCTAGCCTTGGCGAAAGTGCCAGTCGGCAAATGTGCGAAACGTCCACGGCGTCGCCTCGCCCATTTCCCCTGCTGCGGAAATCGCGGTGATGTCGTCGAGCTCGGAATCCACTTCAGCCGCGATGTGGCCACGAATATGCTCCAGCAGCGCCTCTCCACTCATATCGAAATAGTGGCGCCGGAACAAAGCGATGCTGCGACTGGCAGTGACAAGGAATAGCTGATCGTCACGCCTTCCGGCCCCGGAGAGCTTGATGCCGGTTTCCTCTTGGACTTCCCGGTGCATGTTGGCGTCAATATCGATGAAATCGCCCGACACATCCTCTTCGTCGAATGAACCCGCCGGAAAATAGATGCGGCCGGCTGCCGATGTCGAAGCGGCCATACGCCCGGCGATCAGCTTGTTATCCCTTGAAACGATCACACCGACGGCGAAAATATGCCAAGGCTTCACGTTTCTTGCATCGGCCTTCCAGTGCATCATCGTCGCAAATCGCGTGCGATGATAACGCGCCTGAAACGCATCGTCCGCCACTCCCGCCTCGTCAGCCATGAAGAACGGCCCATTGAAGATGGCAGGATTGGCTGCCGTCGCGCTCACCCATCCAGCAGCAATTGCCGTCTCATTTGAAATTCCATATTCAAGTGGCGCACTGTCGATGCGGATCACCGCTTTATTGAGCGGGATGACGGTCTTCTCTGGAATATCGTGCACTATTCAAACCATACTTAGAGTAACGGAAACCGGGCAATGGTCGCTGGCCTTCGGGCGATCCCAGCCGATGCGCGGAAAAAGCTCCACCTTCTGATCGGGCGGAAAAATCGTCCGATAAGGCTGGCCACGGCGGATAATGTCGGGTACCGCATCGGCATTGCTGCGCACGAGCGCTGGTGAGGCGAGAATATAGTCGAGCTGGCACAGATGCCGCTCTTCTGGTCCGCGCGTGTGATAGAGCGTCCAGCGGTCCATGACCGGCCGCCGCTCCACCAGGTTCTCGCAAAATCCGTCATTCAGCAGAATGTCGAGACTGCTGATCGGTTCGCTCACTGGCGCGAAGGTATACCCGACGAGAGAATCCCCGCCGATGACCACTCTTTCGCGATAATCGTTGAAGTCTCCGCAGATCACCCAGCGCTTGCTGGCCGCGCCGCCGCCTGACGCAAACTTGTCCTCGATGATCCGGCGAACTGCTGTCGCTTCCGCCACCCGTACAGGCATGGTTGACGCGCGTCCGTCCATGCCGTTGCGCGGGGAGCCCATCGACTTGAAATGACTGACGAAAAGCGTCAGCGGCTTGCCGCCGATACGCACATCGATTTCCAGGCAATCGCGTTTGAAGATACGCTCATGCGGTTCTATTCCCAGAAGCGCAAGTTCGGGAGTGTGAATTCCGAGATCGTTGTAGGTGAGATGCGCGTGGCTGGTCATGTCGACAAATTCGATCGGCTCGCCGTAACGGGTGTGATCGCGCATCAGAACGGCCACGTCGATGCCACGGCTATCATTGCCCTCGATCATGAATTTGTGCCGGTAGCCCTCTCCCACCATCTTGAACAGATAGCCGAACTCGAAGGCGTTCAACGCCCCGATATTGTCGACCTCCTGCAGGCAAAGAATATCCGCATGCGTTTCTGCGATGGCGAGCGCGGTCAATTGCCTCGTATCGTCTGCATGCGCGATCGCCCGCGCCTGCTCGAGCTGCCGGTACTGCTCCTCATCGTCGATCTGGAACAGCTGCAACGTCCGGTCCTTGTTGAGATTGTTCTTGAATCCCGAGAAATCGAAACGGTTCATGAGGTTTTCGACATTGAAAGTGGCGATGCGAACGGACATGCGGAGACTCGAGCGTTGAACCATGTGACGGGAACGACAACCTAGCCGCATTGACCGGCTCCCACCAGTAGCGATCCACGCGACAAGTCCTTATATGTATGTATTCGAGATCAGGACAGAACGATGATGAAAGCCTTGACGATCATACTCGCGGCCCTCGGCTTTATTCTGACAACCCAGCTTGTCAGCGTATCTGCGCAGGAAATCCGGGGCTACCGCCCGGCACCGCGCGGGCTCGATGCGGTCCCGAGAAAGCCTTATATTCCGGGCAGCGGAACTCCGTCCAATCCTGCTTTGCGCGACTGCACCGGATCGGCGGCCTGCTATGATTTCCGCATTCATCGCCCAATCGGTCCATCCGGTCGGACACAGGTGCAACGTTGTCGCGCGCAATACCAGTCCTATCGGGCTTTCGACAATACCTATCAGCCTTTCACCGGCCCGCGACGCCGCTGCGATCTATAGCGCCTGTTCGAAGCAGCCGAAGCGACCGCGAGTCATAGATCGCCTCGGCGTTTGGCGCGTAGCGCAGGCGCGCCGCACTATCTCCACCAAATACGAGAACATAATCGTAGGAGTTCTTGAGTGTTTCATATGCCGGCGGCGCTGCAGCCGGATCATCGGTTCGCGCTAACGCGGCTAGTGAGGCATAAGGTGCGCGGTAGGCAACCCAAAATGGCTGGAACGGCCAGATGTAGAAATTCGACAGGAATGCTGAGCCGTCGATGACACTCCAGGCGCCGGCATGGACCGAAATCGAGGAGGCAGTGGTTTCGCCGTGGTCCAGCGTAACCGTGGCAATCCTTGAGCCCCCAGCAACCTGATGCAAGGCGCTTCTGACGCGTCCGTACTCGCCATCTCGTATTCCCCACTCGTAAGTCGTCTCCAAACTGATCAGAAATACAACCGACGCAATTACCGCCAGCGCGGCGCCCGGAATCCACCTGCTGCGCTCCGTGGCTTCCAACCCGCACCACGCAAGGAGGCAACAAGCGGGGATCAGTCTGATGTCGACGAGGTTGGATCCGAACCCGGAGGGCGGGAGAAAGGCGATTGCAATAGCCAGCAGTCCCGCCATCCATCGTGCTGGAGTGACCAGCCGCAGCGCACCACTTCGAAAACTGAAATAGAGCGCCAGGACCAGAGGTAAGCCGATCGCAATCTGTGCGAGCAGATAGCCGGAAACACCTATCCCCGGTGTAAGAAATACAAGCATCATCTTATAGACGATCGATATGCCCATTCCTGTGTAGGGGCTCGGTGCCGGTATATAGCTTCCCGCTGAATTCGACGACACCAGCACATGCAGGATGGCTGCCGGCACGAACTGCATCAGTGTCAAGACCAGGGAGCGCCATGTGAAAAGAGTTGGCAGGCAGCTCCGGCTGCGTACAAAACTCAGTTCATACCCCACGACGCCGATAACGTAGATGCCCAGCGCACTCAAGTGGCACAAATATACGACGACGCAACCTGCCGAGAAGGCTATCAAGCGAAGCCGGCCCGCGACGATCCACGCTGAAAGTAGCCAGAAGGCGACACCAACGCCAAAGAGGTAGTTCAACAGGCCTAGCTGGAACATCGCATTGTTGGCAAACAGCAACACCCCAAGCAGCAGATAGCTGAAGCGGCCCGTGATGGCGCGACCGACTATGACGGCGCCAGTGGTCAACAGCAACGTTGAAAGCGAGGCGAAGACCTTGAGTGCGAGCGCAAGGCTCATCCAGCGCGCCAGTCCCGGTACGATGACCTCCATCGCCAGATTGGTGCCGATCTGCAGGTCGCGAAGTTCGTAGTAGCGCTGCAGCATCCCGGACTGCGAAAGATGTATTAGTGTGTGAATGCGGGCCAGATGATTTGGAAAGTCTGTGATGTCTGGGTACTGGACCCAATAGAGCGGAAACTGCGTCACCGCGAATAACGCCAGAAACCAGCAGGCGAAGTTTCGCGATGGAAGTGTTCCGGTGTCAGACGCAATCACAGACATGTCGCTCGTATTGGCCGGCCGCTTCATATCCATTTTGCGTTCATCCAATCGGATATTTGATCTCCAGCGTCTAAGCCCGCAACCTTGTCTGGAACTGGATGTAATCGCGCAACCTAGGCGGACTAGTGCAGTTGAGTTGTCTCCACACAAAAAGGCCGGTGAATTGCTCCACCGGCATTCCAGGCAAATTAAAGACCGTTTGAGAATTCGTCCCGATGAATCAGCTCGTGTGATTTTCGAGAACCGGCGCACAGCGGACTTTTGGGTCCGTGAGCACCGGAAGTCGAGAAAATTGCATCAGATGGCCATCGGGGCGGATTGGCATAGGTCTTTTTAGTTTTTGGCCTTGTCGACCAGCTTGTTGCTGCCGATCCATGGCATCATGCCGCGCAACTTCTCGCCTACTTCTTCGATCTGGTGCTTGTCGTTGTTGCGACGGATGGCCTTGAAGCGCGATGCGCCGGCCTTGTATTCCTGCATCCAGTCGGAAGTGAACTTGCCCGTCTGGATGTCGTTCAGAACGCGCTTCATCTCGGCTTTGGTTTCTGACGTGATGATGCGTGGACCGGAAACATATTCGCCCCACTCCGCGGTGTTGGAGATCGAGTAGTTCATGTTGGCGATGCCGCCTTCATAGATGAGATCAACGATCAGCTTCACTTCGTGCAGGCATTCGAAATAGGCCATTTCCGGCGCGTAGCCGGCTTCGACCAGTGTCTCGAAACCGGCGCGGATCAGCTCCACCAGACCGCCGCAGAGGACGACCTGTTCGCCGAAAAGATCGGTTTCGCACTCTTCACGGAAATTGGTTTCGATGACGCCCGAACGGCCGCCGCCAACGCCGCAAGCGTAGGACAGAGCGAGGTCATGTGCATTGCCCGACGCATCCTGGTGGATGGCAATCAGGCACGGAACTCCGCCGCCCTTCTGGTATTCGCCGCGAACCGTATGGCCCGGGCCCTTTGGCGCGATCATGACCACATCGACCGACTTCTTCGGCTCGATAAGACCGAAATGAACATTGAGACCATGGGCGAAAGCGATCGCCGCGCCATCGCGGATATTGTCGGCAATGTGATCTTTATAGATGTCGGCCTGGAGTTCGTCCGGCGTCGCCATCATCATGAGATCGGCCCATTTGGCGGCATCAGCCACATTGACGACCTGAAAGCCATCCGCTTCGGCCTTTTTGGCAGTAGCCGAACCCTGGCGAAGCGCGATGCGCACGTCCTTGGCGCCGCTGTCCTTCAGGTTGAGTGCATGGGCACGTCCCTGCGAACCATAGCCGATGATTGCAACCTTCTTCGATTTGATCAGGTTGATGTCCGCATCGCGGTCATAATATACGCGCATTGATTTATTCCTTCCAATGTGAGGACCTAGTGGCCATTTTGAGCTCCGTAAAGAGCCAGAAACTGCTGTGTCGCGCGAAGGGAATCCCGTTCAATCGACGCATCAGTCAATTCCAGCCGGTCACCAAGCAGCAACCGGATTTGCACGTCCCGGACAACCAGTCCGAAAAAGGTGCGAAACGCTTCATCTGTCTCGTCAAAATGCAGGAGACCGGTATTGCGACCGAGCTGCAGCAATGGCTTGAGCCGGCGAGCCATGGCAAATGGTCCGTTCTCCAGCACGATGACGCCGAGGTCGTGCTTGTCGCTGCCGGCATGACCAACGGCCACGCGGTTAAGCGCCACGGATATGGTCCCGGAGAGGACGTGCAGCCAATCTGAGGCGAAACGCTGAAGACCGGCGGTCAGCGAAGCGAGATCAAACGCCTCAGGATTCACCGGGACGGCCCTCACCTTCGAAGCCTGCCATTGGACGGTCGCCGTGAGCAGTCCGTCACGGTCACCGAACCACTTGTAGAGGCTTTCCTTGGAACAGCTGGCGCGGCGCGCGACGCTGGTCATCGTCAGCGCGTCACCCGCTTCGACCAGGAGTGCAAGCGCAGCATCGAGAACGTCCTTCTGACGCTCCGTCAATGCATTCTCGCCAACGTCGACTGCCAATTGCACCCTCAACTCCTCCACCGTACCGTACCGTACGTTACGGCGGCGGTTCTAATACGGCGCCAGGTATTTGACAAGACCGAAAGTGAGACAATTTCTCGCCCAACCCATTCAAATCTTGCGCGAGAAAGTTCGAAACCCACACAAGAATACTCAAAACTGGCACAAGAAAGCGCGAATCCGGCATAAGAATTTCCACCATAAATTGAAATTTTGGTGTGCCAGGTAGAGTGGATGCCCGCGCAAAGGTTTGTCGAGGTCCATGTCAGGGCGAGGCGAAAACGGTGGTTTTCGAGCACCGGAGCGCAGCGTACATACTGGTACGTGAGCACCGGCGCGCAGAAAAACGCCGTTTGCAGACAGCCATGGCATGAAGATCGACAGGGACCCTAAATGTTGACCTGCGTTCCAATCTCCACAACGCGGCCGGTGGGAATCTGGAAATATTCAGTCGCATCGCTGGCTGTCCGGGCGAGCGCAATGAACAGCCGATCCTGCCAGCGCGGCATTTCCGATCGGGCCGACGCTTTCAAGGATCGACGCGACAGGAAGAAAGAAGTCGTCATGATATCGAACTTCCATCCCTGCTTCCGGCAGATCGCAAGTGTGCGCGGAATATTCGGGCGTTCCATGTAACCAAAGGTCAGAGTAACGCGCATGAAGAGGTCATTTATAGGCTCGATACGCACCCGATCGCTCTTTTTTACCAAAGGCGTCGGAGCGGTAATCACCGTCAGAATAACGTTATTCTGGTGCAGCACTTTGTAATGTTTGAGACTGTGCATCAGCGCGGTCGGCGTACTCTTTGGATCACCCGTCAGGAAAACAGCAGTGCCTGGTACGAGCGTCGGCGGGTTCTCGGCCATTTTCCTCGAAATGAGATCGAGGGGCACCTCGCCCTTGCGGGTTTTTTCGAAGAGCTGACGGCTGCCGCGCACCCACGTGAACATGATCAGTACCACAAGGAACGCGACGACCAGCGACGCCCAACCACCATCTATGACCTTGATAAGGTTGGCGCTGACAAAGGTCAGATCGATGATGAGGAAACAAAGGGTCACCGATATTGCCACCCACAAACGCCACTTCCAAATTCTGCTCATGACGATGAAAAGCAATATCGTCGTGACAAGCATGTTTCCGGTTACCGCTATACCATACGCGGACGCCAGATTGGACGACCGCTCAAAACCAAGCACCAAAAGGACCACGACAAGACCAAGCAATACATTGATACGCGGTAGATAGACTTGGCCGGACAATTTCTCCGACGTGTGCTCGATGTTGAGACGCGGTAACAGATTGAGCTGCACGGCCTGCCGGGACAGGGAATAGGCCCCGGAAATAACCGCCTGACTGGCAATAACGGTTGCCATCGTGGCGAGTAGCACCATCGGCAAAAGAGCCCAGTGCGGGAACATTTCGAAGAACGGATTTTTCGCTGCCTCCCCGTTTGCCAGAATGAACGCGCCTTGCCCAAAATAGTTCAGCAGCAGACAAGGGAAGACAATCCACATCCAGGCCGTCGCGATCGGTTTGCGCCCGAAATGGCCAAGATCGGCATAGAGGGCCTCTGCCCCCGTAACAGCAAGAAACACCGTGCCGATAGTGGGGAATGCGGTAACTGGATTATCTATAATGTATTCAACGGCATAGATGGGATTGACGGCAGCAAAAACACTCCAGTCGTCGGCAAGGTGCCATAACCCAAAGAACCCGATAGCGAGAAACCATAGCAGCGTGATCGGGCCAAAAATGGTCGCGACACGCGCAGTACCAAAGCGCTGAACGGAAAAAAGGGTTAAAAGGATCACCAGCGTGATCGGCACGATGAACGGCGTCAGTCTCGGTGTGACGATCTCAAGGCCTTCAACAGCCGAAAGCACCGAAATTGCCGGCGTAATCACCGCATCGCCGTAAAACAGCGATGCGCCAACGATTCCAAGGGCCAAAATAAGCTGCGGGCGAGTCTTGAAGCTCGCCCGTGCCAAAGCCATCAGAGACAGGATACCGCCCTCGCCGTCATTGTCGGCGCGAAGAACGAACAAGACATACTTGATCGTTACGATAACTGTCAGTGCCCAGAAGATCATCGAAACAACGCCAAGCACATCGGTGCGGCTCAACGTTCCATCGAGGGAGGCAGCATGGAGCGCTTCGCGAAAGGCATAGATCGGACTTGTGCCGATATCGCCATAGACGACGCCGAGAGCACCAAGAACAAGAACCGGAAAGGCCTCTTTGTGATGCGGTTCCGATTCATGAACGACGGGACCGTTATCACAGTTCTCGTCATCCAACTGTTGTTCACTCATACAACTTTTCCCTCGCTCTGACAGCGTGGGCGGACGAGTTAGTCGTGTTGCACCGCAATATCAATCGCCATTTTTTCATAGCTGATCGCCCGAGATATGCGAAAATGCATAACAAAGCAAATCCTGCACCCGAATCAAAGGCCTAGGCTTGAAGCGCATTGAGGAATCTTTCCACAGCACCAGACATCCCGTGCACCAAAGCGTCCGCTGTAAGCCCATGACCGATAGAAACCTCAACAAGATTTGGCATTTTTTTCACCAATGCCGCCAGATTGGCCACCGTCAGATCATGCCCTGCGTTCACCGCAATCACTGCTTTTGCCGCCGCCAAGGCGGTCGATTCCAGCTTTGCGAGTTCGCTGGCTTGGAGGCGTGGATCATCGTGTGCGCCTCCATAAGGGCCAGTATAAAGCTCAACCCGGTCAGCGCCAAGCACCTTGGCCATGGCAGGCGCATCGGGGTGGGGATCGATGAATAATGAAACGCGAATACCTTGTGCTTTAAGACGGGAAATGATCGGTCGGAGGAATTCCGCATCGCGTTCCAAATTCCAGCCATGATCCGATGTCGATTGCGCCGGATCGTCCGGCACCAGCGTCACCTGCTCTGGTTCATTTGCAGCGACAAGGCCCAGAAACTCCGGCGTCGGATAGCCCTCGATGTTGAATTCAGCCTGCGGAAACTCATCATCGATAAGCGCGCGAATTGCCGGCAAATCGGAAAAACGGATATGTCTCTCGTCGGGGCGCGGATGCACCGTCAAACCGGATGCGCCAGCCGCCAAAGCGATGCGTCCAAGACTAATGACGTTGGGCCAGGGCAGATCGCGTCTGTTGCGCAGCATCGCGATCGCATTGAGGTTGACGGAGAGTGATGCGGTCATGATCTAACCCATACGCGGAAGCACTGGCATTTTCTTTACAGCAGAAACGCGGCATTAAATATTGCTATTTCATCTAAACTCAAAGATTGAGTCCTTTGGTTCATCGCACGACAGTCAAGCGTTCCGCAGCGCGGGTGATTGCGGTATAGAGCCAGCGTTCACGTGTATCACGAAAAGCATAGCTTTCGTCGAAGAGCACGACCTCATCCCATTGTGATCCTTGCGCTTTATGGGTCGTCAGAGCATAGCCGTAATCGAAATCGTCAAACCGTTTCTTGGTCTGCCACGGTATTTCGGCGTCTGGGTCATCGAACTGAGATTTCAGCAGTTTTATCTTGGCGACACCCCGCCCCGGCTCCTCATCTTCAGGAGCGACCAAAAGATTGATCCCGGGTTTCACGGTTTCACGCGACGAGGTCATGACCTTCCATAGCGAACCATTGAGCAGGCCCTTTGCCGGGTCGTTGCGCAGACAAACCAGTTTGTCGCCAGCCTGTGGAAAAGACGCGGAAAAACCCTTCAACTCTCGCAGACGCTGATTGTAGCGCCGGCGCGTTCGGTTGGTCCCGACAAGCACCTGGTCGGCACCGAGCACCAGTTCCTGTGTGACGTCCGTCTTCGAAATCACCTTGGCCGCTCCAAAATCGCCGAACGTGAACTCACGGCCCTCGCGTACATCGAGCGCCAGACGAATGATGGGATTATCACGCGCTTGCCGGTGAATCTCACTCAGGAGATAGTCTGGCTCGTGCTCGGTGAAAAAACCGCCGCCGGAAATTGGCGGCAACTGACCGGGGTCGCCCAGCACTAGGATTGGCGTTCCAAAGCTCATGAGATCCCGTCCCAATTGCTCATCGACCATGGAGCATTCGTCGACGACGATAAGCTTGGCCTTGGAAACCGGACTTTGGCGATTCAAGGAAAATGTCGGAGCAATGCTGGTTTTGCCAGTGGTCTCATTTTCCACCGCCTCTTCACCGCGCGGCCGATAGATCAGAGAATGCAGCGTGCGGGCATTGGCAGCGCCTTTCGAACGGAGCACCTGCGCTGCCTTGCCAGTAAAGGCTGCAAACTGAACGTCACCCTCGATGTGCTCGGCAAAATAGCGGGCAAGCGTCGTCTTGCCCGTACCGGCATACCCGAAAAGCCGAAAAATCGGGCTGCGCCCGTCTTTCAGCCATTTTGAAACAGCCCGAAGCGCTTCGTCTTGTTGCGGTGATAATTGCATAGTCCTGAGTGGCAGGATTCGCCGTCAAAGGGCAAGGAAAATGGACGCGAGGAGCATTAGACTTAGGGTCAAGACTCACTAATAGGTCCTGACCCTATAGGTTATCGGGATTTCCCGGCCGTATCTGTCCCTCGCCAACACGGCCGAACTGTTGATTCATCATGCGAAAACGATCGCCATTAACTTGCAATGTCCAGCATATCTTCTGGTCCTCGCCCTCATAGGTCAGGCAAAGATTGTCCTTTTCCAGGTTCCACTCGCCGGCATAGGGCATGCCCTTCGTCGCAACCTCCTCGGGCTTGCAGCACTGGATCATCTTGCCGCGAGACTTGCCATCCGGGCCAAGGAATTCAGTGAAGTTGAAGGGCGGCTCAGCTTTGACTTCGCCGGTCAGGGTTGCTCCGGTGATGACTTTGCGTAGATCGTCTTCGTTCGGCGTCGACCAAGACGTGTCTTGTGCCGAGGCATGACTGATAAACAACATGAAAGTGGAGACCAGCAGTGTAGCGAGCGAGCGTATATTCATCTCAGGATCGGTCCGGATCATTTTCGAGGCGGATGGGTTGGCCATGCGGTGTCGCATGAGCAGCGCGTTGCCAGGCCGCGGCCAATTGATCGATATCATGGCTATCCGCGACATTCTTGGAGGCAATGAGCGACTCCAACGCCTCAAGCCAGCAATGATAGTAGTCACTAGCATCATCCAGCGCGCCAGGGTGTTTCAGTTTGCCGGAAAGCGTGGCCGCCCACTCCTCCCAGGTGAACAACCCGCGGTCATGGAGGGTAACGGCCATTGCAAAGGCTTCCGCCTGCCAAGGTTCGGCAAATACCGGACCGTCACCGCTCGCGGGTAGTCCGCGCGAGTGAGTGATCAGCTCACGCAGGCTCAAGATAACTCTCCCAGGCATCAATACTGACGGTCAAAGTAGGATCAGCTCCATCGCCCCATATCTCTGGCGCGGTAAAGACCACCGTATAAACATATTGGGGGTTCTCACCCTTGCCGTGAGCATTGGAGTCCGGAAAGACAAAGCCATCGCGGACAGCCTCGATTACCCCCAACCTGCCGCGCGCATAGCGCGGCAATCGCGTATGCGTTACCGGATTGAAATTACGAGTACGGATGCGATCGCCTGGCTGGAAGCGCGGCTCACCTGCCACAGGACGATCGCAAGGGCCACCTTTCGCAAGGGCTGCAGCGACATTTTCCGCTTTCAAAACACGCTTTGGCTGAGTTCCTTTGCCAAGTGAGCGTCCTTTTTCGAGTTCCTGCGACTGGACAAATCCATGGCGCTTCAGCAAGACCTCCAGCGCCTTGGCCCATATTTCATAGTAGGTGGAGGCGTAATAATCCGCAGGATGCAGACTTTCGCGGGCATGACGGCTCTCGTCGATGTTCCAATGCCCCATCGCACCTGCGGCGATTGTCATGCCCATCGCCCGTTTTTCCCAATCGGCGTGAAACAACGGCTCGTTCTTCTCGGGCGCAACGGGCCCAAAACCCATCTGTCCGCCAAGATCATGCGGCCCGTTCATCCTGCCCCCGGTGCCCGTGCCAGACCCGTCCCGATCATTGAGTCTCGCGTGACGAGCTCGGCAAGCTGTTCTTCACTCAGACCTTCGCTACCTTCCGGGCGCATTGGAACGACCAGGTAACGCAGTTCGGCAGTCGAATCCCAGACACGAATTCTGGTCGTTTCCGGAAGCGTCAGATCAAACTCGACCAGTACGCCACGCGGATCAATAACGGCCTTCGATCGATAGGGCGGTGATTTATACCAGACAGGAGGCAAGCCAAGCACCGACCACGGGTAGCACGAGCACAGCGTGCACACGACGAGATTGTGTGTGTCCGGCGTATTAAATACCGCTTGCATGTGCTCGCCCTGGCGCCCTGTGTAGCTCAGCGACTCAATTGCGGCTGTTGCGTCGCGCTTCAACCATTCGGCATATTCCGGATCCGACCAGGCTTTTGCGACGACCTTCGCCCCGTTGCGTGGACCAACCTTCGTTTCATACGTATCAACGATTGCATCAATCGCCTGCGGGTCGATCAGGCCCTTCTCCGTCAATATCGTTTCCAGGGCGCGCACGCGCGCCGCCATTGGATCGAGCTCATTATCGTGGTGGTGGTCGTCATGATCATGTGGCATGAATTGACTGTAATGCGAGGCTTACGACTCAGCAAGTCGCGTAGCTTTCAAAAACGGGTGTACGTACTCTCTCATGAAAATATTGGTGTTGGGCGGCAATGGATTTATCGGTCAATCGGTCTGCCAAAAGCTGGCGGCGGAGGGCCACTCCGTGACGGCTTACGGACGGAATATCGCGGAAGCCAGCCAGCGTTTGAAGAACGTTATTTGGCACTCCATCGATATCGGCACGCTTACCAGCGCCAACAGCTGGCAGGCGCCGATAGCGGGAATGGACGTTATCGTTAATTGTGCTGGCGCTTTGCAGGATAGCAGCAGAGATGATGTGGTGACTGTTCAGCAAGACGCCATGTTTGCGCTGTACAAAGCTGCCGAATTATCCAATCTGAGTTTGATCGTTCAGATTTCAGCAGCGGTTAAGGGGAATGGCGCAAATTTGCCTTTTATCGCAACCAAACGCGCAGCCGATGAGATTCTGGGACAATCGAAGATCCCGCATGTCATTTTACGACCTGCCTTAGTGATCGGACGGAACGCGCATGGCGGCACAGCGCTGCTTCGCTCGCTGGCGTCTTTTCCTAGGATCACACCTTTGATCTATGCAGATCAACCCATACAGACCGTTACTCTTGACGATGTCGCACGGGCGGTCAGTGCCTGCCTTGAAGGCCGAATTCTACCGGGGAGCGATGTGAGCCTGGCCGCATCGCACGTTCACACCCTGGCAGATGCGGTTGCAGCACATCGATCCTGGCTCGGACTTCCTCCAGCCAACCTTGTGCGCATACCACAACTACTTGCTTCGGTCGCTGCCTGGATGGCCGATTGCACCGGGTTCCTGGGGTGGCGTTCGCCGCTGCGATCCACTGCGATTACCATCATGTCCGACGGCGTCATTTCCGTTTCCCCTCCGACAGAGTCTCTGCCGCAATTACTGACGCTTGAGCAGACCCTTGCGGCAAACCCAGCTGGCGCTCAGGACCTATGGTTTGCGCGACTCTATCTCCTCAAGCCACTTGTCATTCTTACACTGTCCCTCTTTTGGATTGCTTCTGGAGCTCTCACTTTGTGGAGCCTTGATGCGGCAACAATGCATCTCGCAGCACATCTTGGACAAGCCGGTGCGGCGTCAGTGACAATCGCGACAAGCATTGCCGATATCCTGCTGGGAGGTCTGGTGTTGTTCCGACGCCACGCTGCAGGAGCAATGCTGGGCATGTTGAGCTTGAGCATCGTCTATCTTGTCGGAGGGACGCTGCTTGAGCCCTCACTCTGGCTTGATCCTCTGGGATCGTACGTCAAGATATTTCCATCATTACTTCTCACCCTTATTGGTCTCTCTATCCTTAATGAACGCTGATACATGATGCATGAAGACGTTCTCCGCCTGATCCATGTCATTGGCGCGGCTGTACTTTTCGGTACAGGAATCGGAATAGCGTTCTTCATGGTGATGGCGCATCGCACGCGCAATCCGGCGATCATCAGTCATGTCGCTGGTATCGTCGTTCTTGCCGATGCTCTATTCACCGCATCCGCGGTGATCGCGCAGCCAATCAGCGGATACCTGCTTGCGCGGTCTGCGGGCTGGTCTCTGGACACTCCGTGGATTTCACTATCTCTCGGTCTATATGTCTTGACAGGACTTTTTTGGCTTCCCGTGGTGTGGATACAGGTCCAACTGCGTAACCTCGCCGCCGAAGCTGTAGCAAGCAAAAGCGAACTGCCTGTGCGCTATTATAGACTTTACCTCATCTGGTTTATTTGCGGCTTTCCGGCCTTTGCAGCAGTTATCGGAATTTTGTGGCTGATGCTAGCAAAGCCACACTTCAGCTAGTGATACCTATTTCAACATCGGCCACAAGGTGGCTACGAGCAAAACGGCCATTGTGATATTGAACCATTTGAGCCGCGACGGATCAGCAAGCCAGCCGCGCATAATCTGGCCGAAGGCTGCCCAACTGGAAACGGATGGGATATTCACGATGGCAAACGCGATCCCCACGATTAAAACCGTCGTAAAATAAGCATGTGGCGACGTATAAGTCGCCATGGCGGTCACAGCCATCACCCACGCTTTCGGGTTGATCCACTGGAATGCCGCAGCTTCCAGGAACGTCATCGGTCGCGCCCTGCCGTCGACGGCGTTCAGCGAGCGGGACATGGCGATCTTGTACGCGAGAAAGATCAGATAAGTACCACCAGCAAATTTCAGGGCCGTATAAAGAAGGGGATACGTCTGCAGCAAAGCGCCAAGACCCAAACCCACCCCAATAAGCAGAGTAAAGAAACCCGAGCCAATACCGAACATGTGGGGAATCGTGCGTTTGAAGCCGAAATTGACGCCCGACGTCAGCAGCATGAGATTATTTGGTCCCGGCGTTATCGACGTGACGAAAGCGAACACCAAAAGGGTTAGAAAAATCTCAAGTGTCATTATGATCCCACCCTTTGAAAGAGGCACCCATAGGGTCTGGCGATATCTGGCTCAAGGGTGGACTTGTCAGGGATACAATCGAGCGCCCTGACAATAGTAACCAAAGCTAGGTACGCGCCAGAATCACATTCCCGCCGGACCGCGGTTCATGGCGGCAACACCCGTCCTGCAAATCTCGACAAGGCCAAGCGGCTTCATGATCGCGATGAACTGGTCAATCTTCGAACCCTTGCCCGTGATCTCGAAGATGAAATGCTCCGTCGTTGCGTCCGTTACCTTGGCGTGGAACGCATCGGCCAGACGCAATGCTTCATTGCGGTGCTCGCCAAGGCCGGCGACCTTGATCAGGGCCAGTTCGCGCTGGATTGGTCCGCTCTGGCCAAGTTCGTCTGCACGCACAGACAAATCCACCACACGGTGCACCGGCACAATGCGCTCCAGCTGGTGGCGGATCTGGTCCAGAATGTGCGGTGTGCCGCGCGTCACGATCGTGATACGCGACAGATGCTGTTCGTGCTCGGTCTCGGAAACCGTAAGGCTTTCAATGTTATAGCCCCGTCCGGAGAATAGGCCAATCACACGTGCAAGGACGCCGGGCTCGTTATCGACCAGGACCGACAGAACTGTCGTGACAGGTAGTTCAGTCTCCTTGGCAATGAAATATGCCGAACCGGAGGCCAGGTTTTGAGCGTTCATTTGTTATTTTCTCCGGTTTTCCTAAACGAGCTGTCTGCCCTTGGCATCAATGGCATTGGCGACTGCATCATCCGTCGCTTCATCCGGCAAAAGCATCTCATTGTGAGCCTTGCCGGACGGGATCATCGGGAAGCAGTTTGCGAGATTAGCCACACGGCAATCGAAAAGAACCGGCTTTTTGACGTCGATCATTTCCTGAATGGCATCGTCGAGATCGCCAGGCTTTTCGCAGCGAATACCGTGACCGCCATAAGCTTCCGCCAGCTTGACGAAATCGGGCAAGGCTTCCGTATAGGAATGCGACAGTCGATTGCCATGCAGCAGTTGCTGCCATTGGCGAACCATACCCATATACTGGTTGTTCAGGATAAAGATCTTGATCGGCGCCTCATACTGAACAGCAGCACTCATCTCTTGCATAGTCATCTGTACGGATGCGTCGCCAGCTATATCGATAACCAGCGAATCCGGATGTGCGATCTGCACCCCAAGCGCTGCCGGTAGGCCGTAGCCCATCGTTCCAAGACCGCCGGATGTCATCCAGCGATTGGGCTTTTCGAAATGATAGAACTGCGCCGCCCACATCTGGTGCTGGCCTACTTCGGTCGTGATATAGGTATCGCGATCCTTGGTCAGTGCGTACAGCCGCTCAAGCGCATATTGCGGCATGATGACGTCCTTGTTCCGCGTATAGGACAGAGATTTCCGTGCGCGCCATCTGTCGATCTGCGACCACCACGCATCGATCGCCTTTTCGTCAGGTTTTGTCGACGACGCGCGCAGCAGGCGAATCATATCTTCGAGCACATGGGCAACATCGCCGATGACCGGAACATCAACCCGAACCGCTTTGTTGATGGAAGATGGATCGATATCAATGTGAATCTTCCTGGAGTTTGGCGAGAAACCGCTGATGCGACCGGTAATCCGATCGTCGAAGCGCGCGCCAATATTGAGCATGACGTCGCAATCATGCATTGTCATGTTGGCTTCGTAGGTTCCGTGCATGCCCAGCATGCCAAGCCAATTCTTGCCGGATGCCGGGTAAGCACCGAGGCCCATCAACGTCGAGGTAATCGGGAAATTGGTCAGCTCGACGAGTTCCCGCAGCAATTTGCTTGCTTCGTTGCCGGAGTTGATAACACCGCCGCCCGAGTAGATCACAGGGCGTTTTGCCGTCAACATGAGAGCAACAGCCTGCTTGATCGCCTCGATATCGCCTTGGATCCTGGGATGGTAGCTGGTGCGCGGGGAGACGTCCGGTGGGGTATACATGCCGGTCGCAAACTGAACGTCCTTCGGAACGTCAACGAGGACGGGACCGGGTCGCCCGGTCTTGGCAACGTGGAATGCCTCGTGCAGAACACGCGCCAGATCGTTGACATCCTTCACCAGCCAATTGTGCTTGGTACAAGGGCGCGTGATACCGACGGTGTCGCACTCCTGGAAGGCATCCGAACCGATCAAGCTCGTCGGGACCTGTCCGCTGATGCAAACCAACGGAATGGAATCCATCAGTGCATCCTGCAGCGGCGTAACCGCATTGGTTGCACCGGGCCCTGATGTGACCAGCATAACACCGACTTTACCGGTAGAACGGGCATAACCTTCGGCGGCATGGCCCGCACCCTGTTCGTGCCGGACCAGAATGTGATTGATCTTGTCCTGTTGGAAGAGTTCATCGTAAATCGGAAGCACTGCGCCACCCGGATATCCGAAAATATCGGTTACCCCTTGATCAATGAGCGCCTGGACGACCATCTCGGCACCAGTCATTTCACGTCGTTGCGATGGTTGCCTGTCACTATCCTGCTTGTCTGCTTTCATCGGTCTCTTCCCGTGTATTCTGCGGCCCTTGGCCCTCAGAAGGTGTTTGATCTAACTGAAATGCTGGAAATAAAAAAGGCCCCCGAAGGAGCCTGTGTATCGCGCATGGGAGCTTTCGCCGGGTGCTTGCTACACCCTGCCCATGCGCGATCCCACGACGATAAGAACTGTTTTCATGGTCGCGGACGATAGTTAAGCAAATTCCATACGTCAACGGCAAAAATGCAAATCAAATCGAATGCCCGCGCTGAACCGGTCGAAACAATTGTCATAATCACGCTAAGATAATCTCAATGCCTTCGAATTAGGGTGACCCGACAAGTCTTGTCAAAACACTGCTATCAGTTCACGGAATGTCACCAACAATGAACGCTGAAGCCTTGCCGGCTGAACAACCCAGGCCCTTTGTTCGCAATCGGACCGATGGGCATGTCATTGAATGCAACGGTGAAAAAGCCGTCATTTGTGCGTTGACCGGGCCGTCCGTCGCAGCATCGGAGGACTATTGGACTGTCGGCCAGTTGATTTCCATTCAGGTCGGAAACAACCGCGTGGTTGGGCTCGTCTATGAAGTCAATGCCCATGAAGCGCAATGGATCGTCGACGCCGACCAGAACATTCGCATCCATGTCGAGCTCATCGGACAGGTTAATGAGCATGATGATGGTTCGTTGACCTTTTCATCCGGCATCGCGAATTATCCGCACATGGGTGCTGTAGCGCATCGGATTCGTGCGAAAGATCTCGCAACTATCTACACAGCCAGCCTGAAGAACACCGTATCGATCGGGCATCTGTCGCAGAATGCATCGATCCCGGCATTGATATCGATCGATAGTCTGGTCTCACGGCACTTTGCCGTTCTTGGCAGCACCGGTGTGGGTAAATCGAGCGCTGTTTCCCTGCTTTTGCGCAAGATTATCGCGCAGCGACCCGATCTACGCGTGCTGATTCTCGATCCTCACAACGAATTTGCCAGCGCTTTTCCTGATCACGCGATCTCGATCGATTACAACACCTTGGAGTTGCCTTATTGGCTGTTCAGGCTGGAAGAGTTTGCTGAGGCTGTCTTCCGCGGCAGGCCGACCGTGCCAGCCGAAGTTGATGCCTTGCGCGATCTGATCCCGATTGCACGGGCGCGCTTTGCCAGTTCCGAAGCGACGACCGCCGCATCGCTCCTCAAAAAAGACCGCGATTATTCGTCGATGACCGCCGATACACCGACACCATATCGTATCGCTGATCTCATCAAGCTGATCGACGAGCGCATCGGCCAGTTGGAAGGCAAGACGGATCGGCCGATCATGAAGGCGCTGCGGCAGCGGTTGCAGGCGCTGGTTACCGACCCCCGCTATCGCTTCATGTTCTCGGCCCCGACGACGATGGACACGATGCGCCAGACGATTGGCCACATTTTTCGCATACCCAAGAACGATCGTCCGATTTGCGTCTTTCAATTGGCTGGGCTGCCATCGGAAGTGGTGAACTCTGTCGCCTCAGTACTCTGCCGCATGGCTTTCGACCTCGCGGTGTCTAGCGACGGCCGCGCACAGACGCTCGTCGTCTGCGAGGAAGCGCATCGTTACATTCCCGCGGATGCTAACGCGGGTTTCTGGCCAACCCGTCAGGCAATTGCCCGTATTGCCAAGGAAGGCCGCAAATATGGCGTCTATCTGGCTGTCATTACGCAGCGTCCCGGCGAGCTTGATGCAACCATTCTTTCCCAATGCAGCACCGTGTTTGCCATGCGCCTCGGAAATGAGCGCGATCAGGAGATCATTCGGGGCGCCATTACCGGCGCATCGCAAAGTACGATCGGATTTTTGTCGTCGATTGCCAATCGAGAAGCGATAGCATTTGGTGAGGCCGTTCCGACGCCGATGCGCATGATGTTCGAGACAATTGCGCCTGACCAATTGCCGGCCGCACATATGACCAAAAGCCAGCAATCCGTGCGGCTTGGCGATTCTCACCTCTCTCTCGACACGATCTTGATGCGAATGCGTCAGCTAAACGCGGCAGAAAGCACAAGCAATCAGGATGATGCCTTCGATGTGGTCGAAACTATTGGCAAGCCGATCGCGAGCCAGAGGCACACGGTTCCATTGGCCCAGGAGCCGGTAAGAACCCAGTGGCGCAACATCGATGCTGCGATCCGCAAAGAGGAACCGCCCAAGGCGCAAACGGAGGGCACGGACCGGTTCCGTGCCAGCGACCTGATCCGCACATTCCGCAACGACAAGACCTGAGTCACGGATAAGGCAACCTTTCCCAGTCATCGCCGAGCTGGTTGCGGAACCATGTCATCTGGCGCTTTGCATATTGACGGGTAGCGATCGTCGCCAGCTCTGCGGCCTCCTCTGGGCCCAGCCGATCGGCAAGAACCTCGGCAATTTCGCGCACACCGATCGCCCTCATGGCAGGGAGTTCACTCGAAAGTCCAAGTGATAACAATGCCTTAACCTCGTCAATGGCTCCGGTGCGCATCATGTTTTCAAAGCGTGATGCGATGCGGGCGCCAAGCCATTTCCTATCGGGCTCGATAACAATCTTGCGCGCAGCTGCAGAGTCAATCAGCGATCTGCCGGTCGCCTTCTGCCATTCGACGATGGACCGACCCGAAGTATCGATGACTTCGAGCGCTCGTACAATCCGCTGGCTATCGGTCGGACGCAATGTAGACGCCGCCAACGGGTCTTTCCCGGTGAGAATCGCGTGTAGTTCCACAGAGCCCAGCTCCGCATCCTGCTGACGCCAATGCGCCCGGATATCTGCCGGAATATCAGGCATTGCCGATAGCCCTCCGAGAAGTGCACGAAAATACAGCCCGGTACCGCCAGCAAAAATCATAGTCTTTTCAGTTAGTTCTGGCCTGTCCAGCACTTCTTCGGCATCCGCGAGCCAGCGTCCGGTCGAGTAGGCGCTGCTCGGCGAAACATGCCCGTAGAGATAATGCGGTGCGGCTTTGAGATCGTCCGGACCGGGCCGTGCGGTCAGGAGATTGAGGACATCATAGACTTGCATTGAATCGGTATTGACGATCACACCGCCTGTTTTGTCCGCCAAACGAAGCGCAAGCGCCGACTTGCCGCTTGCCGTCGGTCCAGCTATCAGGATTATCTGTCTTTTCGCCACGCTAACGCCCAATCGGAAATTGCCCTATGCCCTTGATGGCCACGCTCATTGCCAATCCCGCCACTTCGGACCTTGTACCATCGCTCGGGATTAAAGCCTCGGCGGCGGTCAATGCAACAGGTCTTTACTGGCTGGCCGATGGGATTGCCTGTGACCTGCCTCTCAGGGATGGCACCGATGCCGCTGAAGCCCGCCTTGAACTGGCCCGCGCTATCGATGGCGCGCCAATCGATATTATCGTTCAAAATCAAGATACTAGACGTAAAAAGATTCTGATTGCCGACATGGATTCGACCATGATTCGGCAGGAATGCATCGATGAACTGGCCGAAGAAGCCGGCCTCCGCGAAAAAGTTGCGGCGATCACTGCGCGGGCGATGAATGGCGAAATCGCGTTCGAACCTGCGCTGCGTGAACGCGTTGCGCTGCTCAAGGGCCTGCCCTACACAGTGATCGACAAGGTGATTGCCGGCCGCATCACACTCATGCCGGGCGGACCGGAACTGGTGCGCACGATGAAGAAGCACGGGGCTTATACTTCGCTTGTTTCAGGCGGGTTCACCGTGTTCACTCAGCGTATCGCCGAGATGATCGGCTTCAATGAAAACAGCGCCAACACATTGATAGATAATGGAAAAGTCTTGACGGGAGAAGTCAAGGAACCAATCCTTGGCCGCGAGGCGAAGGTCGCGGCACTCGTGTCGATCTGCCAGCGTTTCGGCCTTTCACCGCAAGATGCGATAGCAGTTGGCGACGGCGCCAATGACCTCGGCATGCTGCAACTGGCCGGCACAGGCGTGGCGCTCCACGCCAAACCGATCGTTGCGGAACAGGCAAAGGTGCGGATCGACCATGGTGATCTGACCGCCCTTCTCTATATCCAGGGCTATCGAAAAACCGATTTTGTGGTCTGAACTCGCGTCGCCACAACCATTTTTCTCGCAATGGTTGAAAATCTTGCGCCAGAATCGACAACTCTTGCATCAGATTTACGAGTTCTTGTGCAAGATCGCGTAGTTCTTGCGCAAACTTGCACGCGATCCTCAATCCTCTGAATGAAAAATGCCGCGGTTGAACCCAGCCCTTCAAATCAGTCCATTTGGAGCGTGACAAACCGCAGCTCGCCGGTTTTCGACGCCAGCATGAGCAGCGCATTCTTGCGACCTTCGTCGCGAAGTTTTTCGATCCGCGCTGCCACATCCTCGGGCGTCGAAACTGTCTCCTGCGCAATGTCGACGATAACATCACCAGCCGCGATCCGCTTGTTGGCCGCAATCGAGCCATTCTGCACTTCGGTCACGAGCACGCCCTCGACCTCCTTGGCGATGCCGAAGGTCTTGCGCGTTGCATCGTCGAGTTTTCCAAGGCTCATTCCGAGCACGTCCACGTTCTGGGCAGCGCCGTCCTCACCGGTTGTCTGGTCGTCCTTCTTGGCGTCCGCCTGATCACCATCTTCCAGACGGCCGAGCGTAACCTTCACAGTCTGCTCCTTGCCCTTGCGGACAACGACGACATCGACTTCCTTGCCGATGGGGCTCTCCGCCACAACACGCGGAAGGTCTTTGACGTTGTTGACATCCCTGCCATCGAAACGCGTGATTACATCACCGGGCAGTATCGCACCATTGGCGACCGGACCGCCTTCGATGATCCCGGCGACCAGCGCGCCCTTGCTGGATGTCATGCCAAGGCTTTCGGCTATATCGTCTGTCACAGGCTGGATGCGCACGCCAAGCCACCCGCGACGAGCCTCGCCGAATTGTCGGATTTGCGCGATGACGCCGGATGCAAGCTCGGCCGGAATGGCAAAACCGATACCGATCGATCCGCCGGTCGGCGAAATGATGGCGGTATTGATACCGATGACCTGACCATACATATCGAACAGCGGCCCGCCGGAATTACCGCGGTTGATCGCAGCGTCGGTCTGGATGAAATTGTCATAAGGACCGGAATTGATATCGCGGTTGCGCGCCGAGACGATACCGACGGTCACGGTGCCACCGAGACCAAAGGGGTTGCCGATGGCCATGACCCAATCACCGATGCGCGTCTTCGATGAATCGCCGAACTGGACGGCAACCAGCTTGTGCTTTTTCGGATCGACCTTGAGCACGGCGAGATCGGTCTTGGTATCCTTGCCGACAAGGGTCGCCTTCAGCTTGGAACCGTCATTGAAATTGACTTCGATCTCGTCGGCATCGGCAATCACGTGATTGTTCGTGACGACGATGCCCTCGGCCGCGTCGACCACGAAACCCGAACCGAGCGACTGAACCTTGCGGGAAGGATTGCTCTCGCCGGGATTCTGCTTGCCGAAATATTCGTCGAAGAATTCCTGGAAGGGCGAGCCATCCGGCACCTTCGGCATCGGCACCGGCCCCGATTCCCCATCCTGCCCCTTGACCGTTTGCGAGGTGGAGATATTGACCACGGCATCGAGCAGGCCCACGGCAAGGTCGGCAACGGAGGCCGGCCCCTGTGCTCGCGGCTGCTGACTGTTCGGCACAATGGGCGCTTGCACCTGCGCCCGGGCGGCGCCGACATAGGCAGGGTTGAGGCTTGTCGCGGTCAGCGCAATCAGCGCGGTAGCCGCGGTTGCGGAACGGAGAGCGAGGCGACCAGTCTTGAAAAACATGCGTTCGGGCCCTTATCGGAAACAGAATGATACAACAGAACGGCGAGAGGCGACATAAATATGACCGAGCGGCTATTGCAGCATTTATTTCGGATCAGTCAATTCAAGAGTTGATGAATTGGCTTCTACCCCGCTTTCGCCCCAACGCCGATGAACGAAGCGATTGTAACAGGTAGTATGGGGACCGAAGCTCTCCGGCAGATCGCGCCACAGCGCACCTGATCGCAACATCCAGAAGATACCGCCGTACGCCGCGTGTTCGGGAGCAGCGGCCTGATACGCCAGACCCGTATCTGCCGGGTTAGTTACTGTTACGTACTTGGCCAGATACCCCATTCAATGGTCTCATCGGGGCAACCAAGCGAGGCCGTCCTGACAGTTAGCCAAAGGCTGTAGGGCGTCCTTTTTCAGTTCAGACAGGGGGGAAACGATGATCGATACCAACGATAAAACGAAGCAATGCGCCGTCAATCCGACTCGAGGCATCATCGCCGGACTGGCGATGCTCGTCACGGCAGGTGGCTTACCGGTTTCCAGCTTCGCACAAACCGCCGAAATACCGCCATCGCTCGTTACTCCCGACAAGGTGGAGTCCCGGCTAGGCACGATAGAGTTTAAGGACGGCGTACCGAGCAAGGCGACCGCCGAGAAACTCTACGACAACCTCGACTTCACCTACGCCTACCGCGCTTTCATGGACAACTTGCGTGGCGTCAGCATTCAGGCCTTCCGCGAGGGTCTGGAAAGCATTGGCGTCAAAGACAACGAGGTCATTGTTTTCGAACAGTTGATGGATGCCAAGTCGCTGTTCCTGACCGCGAATGCCGATACGATCTACGTGATGGGTGGCCTCGATCTTAGCAAGGGGCCCGTAGTGCTGGAGACTCCGCCCAAGTTTCTTGGCGCTGTGCAGGACGCCTGGTTCCGCTGGGTGATCGACCTTGGCGCGCCTGGGCCCGACCGCGGGGAGGGTGGCAAGTATCTGATTGTGGGGCCGGACTACACCGGACCGCTGCCGGAAGGAGGATTCTTCGTCGCGCGTGCCCGCACCAATTCCATCGTATGGTTCGGCCGGTCATTCCTTGAAAATCACAACGATCCCAAACCAGTAGTCGAAGGTATCAAGAAATTCACCAAGGTCTATCCTTTCGAAGTCGGCGGTATCGGCACTCCCGTCGCCGACTTCCTGGCTGGTAAGACCAAGCTTGGCAAGATCACCCCCCCTCCGCCGACCGTGTTCCACGACGGAAGCGGCAAGGTGATGAATACCATTCCGCCCAACGACTGGAGCTTCTACGAGATGCTCAACGAGGTCGTGCAGAAGGAACCGGCCACGTCGCTCGACCCGGAGCTGATGGGCCCGATCGCGGCGATCGGTATCGTCAAGGGCAAACCCTTCGCGCCCGACGAACGCATGAAGAAGATCATGACCGAAGCGCTGGCGGTCGCCAATGCCAGCTCGCGCACCCTGTTCATGTCTCCGCGCGATCCGATTTGGTACTACTATCCCAACTCGTCGTGGTTCAACTACCTGTTCGAGACCGGATACGAATTCGAAACACCGATCCCTGAAATAACGCCCGAGGGGGTCAAGCCCTATCCAGCCACGGGCTACCGCACCATGGATGCGCGAACAAACTTCTTTTATGGCGTCACCGGCATAACGCCTGGCATGGCCATGCGACTTACGGGCATCGGCTCGCAATATCTGTTGGCGATGACGGACGCGGACAAGAACCACTTCGACGGCGCCAAGACCTACAAGGTAACGCTGCCCAAGGGCATTCCCGAAGAAAACTTCTGGTCGCTCACGCTCTATGACAACATGACGCGCTCGATGCTCGATACGCCGCAGCGCTATCCGCGCGCCGGCAGCCAGAGCTTTCCGTCGCCTGCCGCCGAGGCCGCGGCCGACGGCTCCACGACCATCTACTTCGGCCCGACCCAGCCCGACGGGGTGAAGCCTGGCAACTGGATCCAGTCCGACCCCAAAAAGGGCTGGTTCACGATCCTGCGCCTCTACAGCCCTACCGAGCCCTTCTTCACGAAGGAATGGCGGCTGAGTGAAGTCGAACTGGTCAAATAGGACCGCCCGGTTTGCGATAGGGCGGGCGACCAATCGATGGCCGCCCACCGCGCTTCAGGAGTGTCGAGACGGACTGGCCTACGCGGCGGCGCTTCCGGCCGCGGTTGCGGAACTCGCCCTATTCTCGCTTCGTGATGCGACCCCAACTCATGCGTCCCCCTTCGGTTGCGGTGGGTTGGGAGCAGCGGCCGGACCGTAATTGTCGTGAAGGCGCCACCAGGTGTAGGGATCTTCCTGAGGACGGCCGTGCGGCACCTCCTGCCAATTCTCCTGCCGACCCAACGGCGTCATGTCGAGAAATGACCAGACGGGGCCTATCTCCTCAATGCCGCGTCCATTCAGAAAGTAGGTGCGGAAAATACGCTCACTGCGCCGGATGAAGACGTTAATGCCGAACATTTCTTCAACACCGAAATCCCGGGAGAATCGCTCGTCGGGCAGCGAATAGAAAGGGATGTGGTTCCATCCCATCCGTTCGCGCAGGCTCTCGACCTTGTCGATGGGGGCAGCAGTGACGAAGGCGAGGGTTGTGTCGCGTGCTGCAAGATGGGCAGGATGAACGACGGTGTCCGCAAACAGCGAGCAACCGCTGCACGCCCCATCCGGCCAATTCTCGACATCGGGCGCATAGAAGAAACGATAGACGATTAGCTGTCGTCGGCCTTCGAACAGTCCCAGCAGATCCCTGTCGCCATTCGTGCCTATGAATTTGTAATTGCGGTCAACTTCGGTCACCGGAAGCAGTCTGCGCTTGGCGGCCAGGCGATCCTTGGCCTTCATCAGGGCCTTTTCCTCCGCGAGCAGCTTCTCGCGGGCAAGGTTCCATTCATCTTCAGAGACCACATCGAAGTCGCCCATAGGTTCGCGCATAGACGGAGCCGGGACTCCGGGACCTTCTTGTCGAGCCATATTCTCCTCCGCTGAAAGGGTTGCATGGTTACATGCAACGGCTCAACAACACGCGGGTTCCAAGGGATGATTTGTCTGCGGTTCGAAGCTTTTACAATGCCTGAGCACAACCGCCTGCTTTCCACCCCGAAACCAACCCTCGACGGGGTCGAACTGCAAGGCAGGTGGTGGATCAATGATGACACTACGCATCAAATAGGCTCAAACGCGCGGCGCCTACCCCCGAGCCAGCCACACGACCCCTACGCCGATGGCGACGGAGGCAACGCCGGCGATGCGCAAAAAGCCGTCCGGCTGTTCGCTGACATCGCGGGCAACGCGTTTTGCAACGAGCGGAAAAAGGCCGTAAAGCAGCCCCTCGAATACGAGGAACAGCCCTACGGCATCGATGAAATCAACCATGATATGAACCCGCCCCTATTGAGGGGCGGGAGTGGCGGGAGCAGGCGGCGTCGCACCGGCTGGCGGCGTGGCACCGCTGACCGGAGGCAGACCACCATTCGAATCCTGGAAATACCGGAAGAACTCGGAATTCGGTGAAATCACCATCGTCGTTCCCGTATTATCCAGCGCCGTGCCATAGGCCGTCATCGAGCGGTAGAACGCGAAGAAATCCGGATCCTTCGAGAAGACGTCGGCGAAGATACGGCTGCGCTCGCCTTCACCCTGACCTCTGGCGATTTCCGATTCCTTGCGGGCTTCCGCGATGATTTCGACAACCTGGCGATCGGCGATGGCCTTGATGCGCTGAGCCGCTTCACGGCCGCGGGCACGCAGGCGCTCGGCTTCCGCCAGACGTTCTGCCTTCATGCGGTCGAATGTCTGCTGCGACACTTCCTGCGTCAGGTCCGTCCGGCGAATACGCACGTCGGTGATCTGCAGGCCGAGCGATTCCGCATCGGGACGCAGTTGCTGACGCACTTCGTTCATCATGCCGGCACGCTCGTCCGACAGGGCAGCTTCGAAACCGCGCAGACCATAAACACCACGCAACGCCGCATCGAGGCGCGTACGCAACCGGGCTTCGGCCAATGTGACATCGCCCGAAACGGTCTGACGGAACTTGCGCGGATCGGTGATCTGGTAGACGAGGAACGCATCGACCTCGTAGAACTTGCCGCCCGAAACCTGAACACGGATATTGTCGAGTTCGAAGCTCAGGAGACGATCTTCGATCATCTGGACGTTGTCTGCCTCGAGAAAGCCGAAAGGCCACTTGAAGTAAATGCCGGGGTCGGCCTTCACATCGACGATCTCACCGAACCTCAGAACGATGGCCTGCTGGCCGGCCCTGACAACGAAAAGCGACGAATAGGCCAATAGGGCGATGAACGCGATAAGGCCAACGAGAAGCGGAACACGATTCTGGTTCATGGCTTTGTCCCCTCTGTGGTGGTGGCGGGGGCAGGTTTAGGAGTCAAACCCGGCAGCGGCAGATAAGGTATGACGCCTTGTCCGCTTTGATCGACGATCACCTTGTTCGAATCCTTCAGTACACGCTCCATCGTTTCAAGGAAGAGACGCTTGCGCGTGACTTCCGGTGCTTTGACATACTGGTCATAGACAGAGGTAAAGCGCTGCGCCTCACCTTCGGCTTCCTGGACGATACGGTTCTTATAGGCAGCCGCATCTTCACGGATCTGCGCGCCTTCACCGCGGGCCTGACCCAGCTTCTGGTTGGAATACTGGTTCGATTCCTCGACGAAACGGTCTTCGTCCTGTTCAGCACGCTGAACTTCATCGAACGCGTCGGCCACTTCACGCGGCGGTGCCGCATCTTCGATCGACAGGGCATTGATCGCAACGCCCGCGCCGTAATCGTCGAGCGTCTTCTGGATAATGGCGCGCACATCATTGGCGATGCCAGCACGGTTATCACGGAAGATATCCTGAGCCGGGCTGCGCCCGACGATCTCGCGCATGGCGCTTTCCGAAACCTGCTGTACGAGGTTTTCCGGATTTTCGACATGGAACAGATAGGCGACGGGATCGGAAACGCGATACAGCACGGAGAACTGGACATCGACGATGTTCTGGTCGCCGGAGAGCATCAGGCCTTCCTTGGCGCCGCGAGTGCCCTGCCCGCCAATATTCTTCTGCTTTTCGACGATCTCGACCTTTTCGTAGGATTCGATCGGCCACAAATGGAAATGCAGGCCCGGCTCGGCGATATCAGGCTTGGGTTTGCCGAAACGCAGCTCCACAGCGCGTTCGTCCGGCTGGACGGTATAGATCGACTGGAAGAGCCAGAAAGCCACCAGCGCAAGCGCGGCCAGGCCCCAGATCGCCGGACTGCCGCCGGAACCACCCGGAAGCGCCTGGCGCAAACGATCCTGACCGCGGCGGAATATATCTTCGAGATCGGGAGGGGTCTTGCCTCCACCTCCTTGCGGCTTTTGACCCCAAGGGCCACCGCCGCCACTATTATTACCGCCGCCACCCCATGGGCCGCCGCCACCGTTCTGATTACTCCAGGGCATTCCTACCTCTTAATTTGAACGAAAGCGCCACCCCGTGGCTTCCTCCCGCTAATCCAACTTCCCGTTTATAGGGATGGCGAGGCACGCTTTCAACGCGTGGGGACGCTTATTCATGTCATAGCGGCCTGCAAACGACGTTTTTCTGCGCTCCGGTGCTCACGTACCAAATGTACGCTGCGCTTCGTTGGTCGAAATCCGCCGTTTTCGCCTCGCTATGGCGTGAATATCGACGGACGCCAAAATTAACCGCGTTCGTAGATGGCAAACCGCGTTGCATAATTGTCTTTTTCACCCGCCGGGAAATCCTCGCTGGAAACCTCGGTCCATACCTTCGGATCGATCGGGGGGAAAACGACATCGCCTTCGACTTCGGCGAGCACCCAGGTGACATACAGCCTGTCGGCACGGTTCAAGGTCTGCCGAAAAATATCGCCGCCGCCGATAATGCAGATCTCGTCGACCTTGTCGGCACCGGCATGGCTTCCCGCAATCATCAGTGCCTGATCGATAGACCGGGCGGCGATAACACCCTCAACGGAAAAAGCAGGATCGCGCGTGATGACGATGTTGGTTCGGCCGGGCAGCGGCCGCCCGAGCGAATCCCATGTCTTGCGCCCCATGATGATGGGCTTGCCCATGGTGGTCGCCTTGAACCGCTTCAGATCCGAGGACAGCCGCCATGGCAAACCATTCTCACGGCCGATCACGCCATTTTCGGCAATCGCAACGACAAAACTGATCATCAGGTATCCATCCGTTTCAAACAAACATTCGCGCGGAGTCTATACCGCGATCGGCGTCCTGATGCTCGGGTGAAATTCAAACAGCATTCTTGAGATTGGCGCGCTTTTCAAATGTGGCCGCACTTTCCTTGCGCTCGCTGTAACGGTCCGTGAGATATTCCGAAACATCACGCGTCAGCAGCGTGAACTTGACGAGTTCTTCCATCACGTCAACGACGCGGTCATAATAGGCGGACGGCTTCATACGGCCGTGCTCGTCGAACTCGCAACCGACGACTGGTTAGGGATGGTGACCATGCGCATCCAGCGCCCGAGCACGCGCATCTGGTTGACAGCGTTGAACGACTGCGAACCGCCTGACACCTGCATGACGGCAAGCGTCCGCCCCTGGGTTGGGCGAATCGCTCCCATTGCCAATGGTATCCAGTCGATCTGTGACTTCATAACGCCGGTCATCGCACCGTGCCGCTCAGGGCTTGTCCACACCTGGCCCTCCGACCATAGAGAGAGATCGCGCAGTTCCTGCACCTTTGGATGGTCAATCGGTGCATCGTCAGGCAGCGGCAATCCGGCTGGATCGTAGATGCGGGTTTCCGCCCCGAAATGCTCGAGCAGCCGCGCCGCCTCCTGCGTCAGAAGACGGCTGTAGGAGACTTTCCGCAACGAGCCATGGAGCAGCAAGATACGCGGACGATGGGTGGATTCTGGCGCAGAGAGCTTCGAACGCTCCGGGACATGCAGCGCGTCGGGAAGAATATTAGGCAGATCAGACAACACGCTTTCCTTCGGCATCGATGACGACCTCACCGTCTTCTTTCGCAAATGGCGCCTTTTGCGGGTTTGGCAGAATGTCCAGGACGACCTCCGATGGCCGGCTCAAGCGTACGCCCAACTCGCTTACAACAAAGGGGCGATTGATCAAAACTGGATGCGCCTCCATCGCGTCCAGCAACTGCTCGTCGGTCAAAGACGGGTTGTCGAGACCGAGTTCGGCGTATGGAGTGCCTTTTTCGCGTATCGCTTCGCGAACCGTCAGTCCGGCTCTCCGGATCAAATCCTTGAGTTCCTGTCGAGCGGGCGGCGACTTCAGATATTCGATGATCGTCGGCTCGATGCCCGCGTTTCGGATGAGAGCCAGCGTGTTGCGTGACGTGCCGCACGACGGATTGTGGTAGATGGTGACGGTCATGGCTGTTCAGCACCTTTCAATCTGTTGGGCGCCTGCGGCGCGGGAGTCTGTTCCGCCAGCATCCAGCTTGCCAGGGCCATTGCAAGCAATGCCCCGAATATCTCTGCGATGACAAAGCCAGGTAAATCGACGGGCCGGATACCTGCGAAGGTATTCGACAGCGCTCGCGCGATCGCGACGGCTGGATTGGCAAACGATGTCGAGGCGGTGAACCAGTAGGCGGCGGTGATGTAGAGTCCGACCAGCCAGGGAATTGCATCCGGCCGAAAGCGAAGGCCCGCAAGGATTGTAAAGACGAGACCGAAAGCGGCTACGACTTCCGCAATCCACTGTCCCGTCCCGGTGCGAACTTTCGCCGAAATCTCGATGATCGGAAGCTCGAACATCGCGTGGGCAATCAGCGATCCGGCTACACCCCCCGCGATCTGCGCGATGATGTAGAGGACCGCTGCATTCGGCTCCATCTCCCGCCGAAGCGCGAAGACCATCGTCACCGCCGGATTGAAGTGTGCGCCCGAAATCGGTCCAAGGATGGTGATCAGCACCACCAGGATCGCACCAGTGGGGATCGTATTGCCAAGCAGCGAAAGCGCCACATCGTTCGTCAGCCGGTCGGCCATGATTCCCGAACCGAGGACGGTCGCAACGAGCATCGCCGTGCCCAGCGCTTCTGCCGCGAGGCGACGGGACAGGTCCGGCGTCACGGCCATTAACCCATTCCCGCCTGAATGCGGCCAATTTCACCGGACCCGAATGCGACACCGACGGCCCTGCGCAAGGCCAGCCCGATAACGAGATAATGTTCAAAGATGGACATGGCTCTTCCTCAGATGGAAACCGACCGCGTCAGGACAGACGCTGTCGCGGGGCAAAGCCTGGATGCCTGCGGCGATGCCAGGATTGCGGCGGGCACAAGGCTTCGGTCGACCGGGCGGAAGCCGAGTTTGCCTTGGAATGGCGCGGCGTTGGTCGTCAGTAGATAGCCCGTCTCGGCTCCCTGAATATCGGCATAGCGGAGCAACAGACGTGTAATGGCGCTGCCGTGGCCATGTTTTTGCGCCTCGGGTGACACTGTGATCGAGCGCAAGAGCGCATCCTTTCCGTAGAATTCGACGCCGCCAAATCCGACGGGATTGCCTTGGCGGTCAGCAAAGCGAAAGAACGTGCCGTTCGATTCGGCAAGATCGCCGGTCGGCAATGATGCCGCTTGAAGAGCCCTCTCGAAGTCCGTATCGATCGAATTTATTTCTTCCGCCTCCAACCCCTCACGGCGGCCGATTGCCTGCAGCCTTGTTGTCAGCCATAACCGATCGACGGAATCGTGCCTCAGGTTGAGGAACGCCGTGATCCTGTTCTTCATGTATCGGGCCGCAAGCGAAAAGGCTCTCTCCTTTTCCATGTCGGCGCCTTCGACGGCGGCCGGATCTTCGATGCCCCAATGAGCCGTCATGGGATGGCCCGGCCAAACCGGACACGCCTCTCCCGCCGCGCTGTCGCAGACCGTGAAGATGAAATCCAATTCCGGCGCGCCCGGCTCGGCAAATTCATCCCAACTCTTAGAGCGAAAACCTTCCGCCGGGTAACCGAGAGCATCGAGAACTTTGAGCGCGAACGGGTTGACCTCGCCCTTCGGCTGACTGCCGGCGGAGTACGCGCGAAAGCGTCCCTTGCCCTCCGTGTTCAAGATTGATTCCGCCAGGATCGAGCGCGCAGAGTTTCCGGTGCAGAGAAAAAGGACGTTATAAATGCGATCATGCATTGAAGTTCTCCTTCGGCGGGCAGCACGGAACGATGTCGGCAAGCAATGGAGCGCAGATGTCCGGATGGCCAGCGCAGCAATCCTTCAAAAGGTAATTGATTGCTTCACGCAGGTTCTCGAACCTGGCGCGGTAAATGATGGAACGGCTTTGCCGCTCCGAGGAAATCAGCCCGGCACGCGACAGGATCGCCAGATGGGTCGACATCGTGTTCTGCGGAACGTCGAGGATGCGGGATACCTCGCCAGCCGCGATACCCTCCGGCTCGTGCATGACGATGAGCTTGAATGCGTCCATGCGCGTTGGCTGCGCAATGGCCGAAAAGGCGTCGATGGCACCATTCTTTTCCATATATCGCGATATATCGATATTATGTCAAATCGTCAAGGCGCTCAGGGACAACATCCCGCGCTTTTCGCTGCTGAGCCACAACACGATACAGCGACCGCCTCTTTTGCCGCGCGATGCCTCGGCTTGCAGATTGCAAGACGTGCGACAAGGGCCAGTACAATGCGATGGGACTCGATTGCCAGCGCGCTGACATCAAAGACCTGCATGGGCGTGTCAGGCGTTCCCACCTCAAATGTCAGGCGGGCGCCGGCGTCAAGTTCGATCTGGTTCGCGACCTGAGTTAATATCCCGCGGAATTTGCTCACTTTCATGAAATCACGACCGCTTTCCGAAGGGAGGTCTTCCACCTGGAGAATGGTTTCGTGCCATTGATCGGGATTGCCACCGCAATCGAGCGTGACGAAGGACCCAGCCTTGACTTCTGTAACATGATAGCCGGATTGGATCGTGCGTCCGCCATACTCGATGACCAACGATTTGTCGGCGTGCGGTTCCATTGCGGCAAGCATCGCTGAAAGGGTACCCTCACCATAAAATTCAAGAGAAACCGGGCTGGTCACGGTGTTCATGTTGATCTATCCTCATTTCAACATCTTTTGAGATATTGAGGTACTTATGAACGAATTGCAAGCACTCGATGCATTTGCGTCGCTCTCCCAGGAAACCCGGCTCCGCATTGTCCGTCTGCTCGTCATTGCCGGACCAGACGGCATGCCGGCCGGCGCTGTCGGCGATGCCATGGGGGCGTCCTCGTCGAAGATATCCTTCCACCTCAGCCATCTCGAGCGGGCGGGGCTTATACAATCGCGTCGTGAGGCGCGTTCGATCATCTATAGTGCTGTCTATCCGGCGCTTTCCGGTTTGATCGAGTTCCTGATGAAGGACTGCTGCCAGGGACGCTGTGATCCTGCTGCCGACACCTGCACCCAGACCTGCGAGGCGTAGGAACGAATTGAGGACGTTTCAAAACGCACCGCTGCTCAGCCAAAGCCGCCTCATCGTCGCCGCGCTCGGAGTGACGCAGATTATCGGTTATGGGACACTCTACTACAGCTTCAGTCCGTTGGCGGCTTCAATGGGCCGGGAATTCGGCTGGCCATCAGATTGGGTGTTCGGAGCGTTTTCCGCATCACTCCTTGCAAGCGGCTTGGCATCTCCTTGGGTGGGTCGATGGATTGACAGGTTTGGCGCGGGCCGTGTTATGGCGCTGGGTTCAATTGGCGCTGCCATTGCCCTACTGGCATGTGCCCTTTCCCAAAATGCAATTGCCTTCGTTATCGGCCTTGTCGTCATCGAGCTCGCATCGACGTTCGTGCTTTACAATGCCGCATTCGCCCTGCTCGTACAGATCAAGCCGGCGACGGCAAAAACCAGCATCACTCATCTCACTCTGATCGCCGGATTTGCCTCAACCATATTCTGGCCAGTCACGACGGCGCTTCATCAACATCTGACCTGGCGCGAGGTGTACTATGTGTTCGCGGCAGCCCATTTGCTCCTTTGCCTCCCGATCCACTTCTGGTTGGCAGTGCTTTCGCGCAACCATCACAAACAAGCGACAACGTCAGCGATGCCGATTGTCGAGGGTACGCTTCCGACAGATCGGCTTCGTCAGGGATTCGTCTTGATGGTATCGGGTTTCGCTCTTCTCGGTTTTATCAACGCTGCTATTTTGATCCATATGCTGCCAATCCTGACGGCCCTCGGGCTGGGCAGCGTCAATGTTCTCGTCGGCACTTTGTTCGGTCCAGCACAGGTCGCCAGCCGATTGTTCAGCCTCATGAGCGGAAACAGACTGCAACCTCTCGGTTTGGCAGTCATTTCGACGGCCCTGATGACATCGGCGATAGCCATCCTGCTGTGGAGCGGTAGTTGGCTAACGGGGGCGTTGGCGTTTGCCGTTATATTCGGCCTTGGAAGCGGGCTTGCCAGCATTGCGCAGGGGACGCTTCCGCTGGCGCTGTTCGGCAGCATGGGTTACGGCGAGCGAGTTGGACAGTCCACTGCCGTCCGTCTGGTTGCATCGTCGGGCGCACCTTTTGTATTTGCCTTCATCATGCATGGGCTGGGCATTGGACCATCCCTGCTGATTTGCGTCGCCATCGGTTCAATGGCAGCAATGTCGTTCGCGCTTATTGGACGACAACTGCGGGCGGGCCAAGGGAATCGGTAACGCAACAAGATTGAGGTTGTAATGAGAATTCCTGACGCCTTCTCAAATTTTTGCCCGCTTATCTTCGTGATATCCCAAGAAGCAAACTAAAGTGTTGTTGGCAGATTTTTAGACTGCTACGGGCGCTTCGAGCGGCGGATGGGGGTTATATCCCGTTACTTGGAAGTCCTCTATCCGATACCCATCGATGGAGTCTGGTCGTCTTGCAAGCCGCAATTTTGGGAAGGGCCTCGGCTCTCTCGACAGCAGTGTCTTCGCCATTTCGATGTGATTCAGGTACAGATGTACATCGCCTCCGACCCAAATCAACTCGCCAGGCGTCATATCGACCTGTTGAGCGACCATGTACAATAATGCTGCCTGCTGACATATATTAAAGGCATTCCCCAGGCCGAGGTCACAGGAACGCTGTCCAACAAGCAGAGAGAGTTTACCACGCGAACCGCTGCCCTCGCCGCTTGCCATTTCGCTCGCATAAAACTGATAGGTCATATGGCACGGATGCAGAGCCATGCGGTCAAGCTCGCCTACGTTCCAGGCATGGAACAGCATGCGACGACTCGCCGGATTGGTTTTCAGTGTCTGGATGACGTCAGCGATCTGGTCGTGCTCGTTTCCATTCGCGTCGAGCCAGTGCCGCCATTGCTTTCCATACACCGGACCCAGATCGCCCCATTTCAAGGCAAACTCATCGTCCGAGAGAATGCGAGACTCGAACTCGTCTTGCGAAATCGCCTCGTCCGTTGCCTTGCGGTACTTATCCAAAGGCCAGTCAGTCCAGATTCGCACATTTTCGCGAAGGAGTGATTGAATGTTGGTTTGCCCCGTGAGAAACCACAGCATCTCCTTCACTGCAGTTTTCCAATACACCCTCTTCGTTGTGTAAACGGGGAAGGTTCCATCGGATAAATCGAAACGCATCATCGTTCCAAACATCGACAGCGTGCCGACGCCTGTGCGATCAATACGACGATCGCCCTTTTCAAGGAGATGCTCTAACAGGTCGAGATACTGGTATTCCGGGTGGCGGGCCATATGAAATCCGTGTGGTACTTAAAAGTAATGGCTAGTCTCGAGATAAGCGATGTTCGTGTCGCCGAAACGCATCTGACGGCCGAAAACGGACCGAATACAGGTCCGGTCGCCGCAATCAGCGCCCGGATCGAACACATGCTGAAGATCAAGATAAGTGCGCATGATTTCTTGTAGCAGATTCGCCCGGCGAAACACTTGAACTTGTGCGTGATCCACAGGGCCGCGTGGATGAAATTATGTATTCAATGAAAAATCCCCGGTGATTCGCCGGGGATGATTCGGATCCGCTGGCGCCAATGCTCAAAGCTTGCCGAGAGCGCCGAGGGCCTTGGCGGTCAGGTAATAGAAGGTAACACGGCTCTTGGAGCTGTCCGCGCTCATGGCCGCGCACACGGATTCGATGGCGGCATCGGACTTGGCGGTATCGGTGAGACCGAGTTTCTTTTCGACCCAATTGGTGCGAACACGCTTCAATTCGTCCGGATCTGTGCAGGAAACCAGCGAAGAATCCCTGTTGCGCAGAGCAATTCCGAGATGTTTGACGATTTTCGCGACAGTCGCCTCATCGGCAGCCGCATCGTAATGACGAACATCCTTTAGATAGTCACTCATCGAAAAACCCCCTGATTGCTCGGTTCAATGCGTGGCATTGCAACCTCCCTGACAATGAAGACATCGCACAAACTGGCAGATGCATGAGGCGATGGCCCTTTAGACACCCGAAACATTCCCCAGCATCAGTTCCAAGTCAATCACTGTTTCAATTCGGCCACTCTTTCAATTCGGCTAAACAGCTCCTATATAAGAGCTGCTGGCTTCGGCCAGCTATGGCGATAAACGGACGATGTAATAAGCTTATTGGACCCGGGGGCGGTACCCGGCGCCTCCACCAGAACGCAGCAGGTTTGGCTGCTTTGTGGCGGGGGCGAAATAGGATCGACAAGAGTGTAAAGATCGAACTTTTGCCCGGCATTGTACCACCGTTATCGGGCTAACCTAGTAGTTGCAAACGACAACTATGCGGAAGCACGTCTCGCCGCTTAATGCGGTGCGATAGCTTCAAATCAAGTCCTAGGGGTTCGCACTTCTAGGCGGGGTTCGGAGGCACCTGGCAACAGAAGCCTTCACTTTCCCCCTCTCCATTCATTCTCCTTCCCTCACCCTTCCCGCCTGGCTCCAGGCAGGCTTGACGCGCACTTTATTGCGGTGTATAAAACCAAATAGTTAAATAACTGAATGGTTTATTATCAGTATGACACCTGATCGTCTCGATAACATCTTCTCGGCACTCGCAGACCCGACGCGCAGGGCGATCCTGGCACGTCTGGCACTGGGCACGACCTCGGTGACGGAGCTTGCCGAGCCATTTCGCATGTCCGGACCAGCAGTATCGAAGCACCTCAAGGTGCTCGAACGCGCCGGACTCATCATTCGCGGCCGCGAGGCGCAATGGCGTCCATGCAGTCTCGATGCGGCTCCGCTCAAGGAAGTCAGAGACTGGCTCGAACATTACCGGCGCTTCTGGGAAACCAGTTTCGACCGGCTGGAAGAATATCTGCAGGAGGTTCAGACAAATGGAGATAGCGATGGCACAGACCAACGTTGAAACGAACACTTCAACTGGGCGCGTTCTAACCATAACGCGCATCTTCAGCGCGCCGCCCGTGCTGGTTTTCGATGCCTTCTCGGATCCAAAACGCATGTTGCAATGGCTCGGCCCGCGCGATTACCCGGCAAGCTACGTCGAATCGGACATGCGGGTTGGCGGCAAATGGCGCGCTTGCCTTGATTCGCAGGCAAGCGGCGAGAAGCTGTGGCATGGCGGCGTCTATCGCGAGATCGTGCCGGGCAAGCGCCTGGCATTCACCTTCGCCTGGGATCAGGCGAATGGCACCCCCGGTCTGGAAACCTTGGTTGACATCACCTTCGACGGCCAGAACGACAAGACCCTGATGACGTTCCGTCAGAGTGTCTTCGATACGCCTGAAGATTGCGACGGTCACCGGGAAGGCTGGAATAGTGCCTTCGATCGGCTGGAAGAGCTGCTCGCGCAGGACTGACAGATCTCCCGATCAAACATTCGACATGAAAAAAGGCCCGGGACATCGTCCGGGCCTTTCTCTTTGCATCTGATGGAGGGTTATTCTGCGGCGGCTTCCGCCTCGACAACGCGGCGGCGAGCAACCGTTGTCTGCGTGACGATCAATGCACCGACGGCGCAAAGGGCAATGCCGGCCGCCATCGGCAAGGCGGTACCATCAAAGAACGCGCCGGCGATACCCATGGCGACAGCGGCGGTGACGAACTGCAGCGTCCCCATCAGTGCCGATGCCGTGCCGGCGATTTCGCCGTGGTCTTCAAGCGCAAGCACACCGGTTGTCGGAAGGACAAGCCCGAGGAAGCCATAGCCGATGAAGAGGAAGGTCGCCATGACCGGCAGCTGATTGAAGCCAAGGCTCATGACGACAACCATGGCAACCATGGCCAGCGAAAAGCCTGTCACAGCGTTGCGCATCACGCGAACGAGGCCGTAGCGCGCCCCGAGCCAACCCGTCAGCTGCGAGACAGCAAAGAACGACACGGCGTTGATCGAGAAGGCAAAACTGTACTGTGTCGGCGTCAATCCGTAATGGTTGATCAGCACGAAGGGTGAGTTGGCCAGATAGACGAGAAAGCTGGACAGGCCAAGACCACCGATGAACGTCAGCGTCAGGAAGTTGCCGTCCTTAAATAGCAGGCGATAGGCCGCCATGGCGGTGCCGAAACCGCTTTCCGAGCGGGCTTCCTTGGTCCGCGTCTCCGTCAACTGCGTCGACAGGAGGATCAGACCGAGAAACGCAGCGATCATCACCGCCCAGAATACGCCGCGCCAGCCAAAGAGTACGATGACGGCGCTGCCTGTCAGCGGAGCAAGGATTGGCGAGATGCTGAAAACCAGCATCAGCAGCGACATCAGCCGTGCGGCCTGTACGCCCGTATGCATATCTCGAACGATAGCCCGGGGAATAACCATGCCAGCGGCACCGCCGATACCCTGCAGAAAGCGGAAGGCGATCAAGGTTTCGACATCGCTTGCCAGCGCACAGCCGATGCTCGCAACGGCGAACAAACCGATACCCATATAGAGCGGCGCCTTGCGCCCCCACATATCGGAGATGGGCCCATAGAAAAGCTGGGCGACCGCAAATGGAATGAAGAAGGCCAGAAGGCTCATCTGCACGGCATTGTTTTCTGCGCCGAGGTCCTGTCCGATGGAAGGCATCGCAGGGAGATACATATCAATCGCAAAGGGACCAATGGCTGTCAGAAGGCCAAGGATAAGGGCACTACGAAAGAAGGAGCTTGTCATGATGGTGATCTTTCAGAAAACCGCGGCGAAAAAACCGGATTGTCTTCACGCCACTTCGCTCTCGGGAGGAGTTCAAACTGATTTTCGGGAGCCGATATGAGTGCGCGAGCTTGGGAGGATAGCGCATCAACAGGGCAAAAGCTGTGTCAACAAATTTGGACACAGATGTCAAACTAGACACCATTGTCTAAAACGTCAAGACGCATTATCCTCAGTTCATGAAAAATCGCAGCGAACCAAGAGCCGGAATGGGCCACACCCAGCGCGGTCAATGCGCAAAACGCATTTCCATATTGGATGCCGCCGCCGAGGTGTTTTGCCGTGAAGGCTTTTCGGGAACTAGTATCGACGAAATTGCTGTAGAGGCCGGTGTCTCCCGCCAGACCATATACAACCACTACCGCGAAAAGGAGACGCTGTTCACGGCGGTTGTCGAAGATGTCATGGACCGTGCCAACGCCATGCTGTACTCGATATTGTCAACGTTTCCCGACAAGTCGGATCGTCTTGAGGACGATCTGACCGCCTTTGCCGTTCGTCTCACAAAAAATTGCCTGTGCAATCAAGACGGCAAATTCCTGCGCAAGCTTGTGCAGTCCGAGGGCGAGCGTTACCCGCATCTTTTTGAAACATGGCGCCAGCATGGGCCCGGCAAGATCGGCACCGCTCTGGGTGCTCTTTTTGCGCGCCTCAGCCACAAAGGCGTGCTGCGGATCGACGATTTCGACCTTGCTGCCCGGCAGTTTCTTGCCCTGGTCAACGCCGATCTGCAGATGATCACGCTGTTCGGCGGTACGCCGACTGATGAAGAGCTCGAAAATGCTGCGCGCAACGCAGTGCAGACTTTCATCCGCGCCTATTCAGGGACTGCGAGCGAAACGGCGCCGCGAACGCCTGCCCTTGCTGTCGTCAGCTAGTACCCGCTGAGATATTTTTCATCTTAAAATTCGCCGCAAACGACGTTTAAATTGTATTTTACGTTCGTCAATTTCCCGGCGAACGTTAAATTTTTTTGTACGGCAGACAAGCGGTCGCAATTCCGCTAGCCATGCGCCATAATGGTGAATGATGACAGCCATCTCCGCTTGACAGGGAGGGGTGAGTCCATGGGATAAGAGTGCATGCCACAAGATATGATCCGCTACGATATACTTGCCCAGGAAGCGCTTCGCGGCGTTATCCGGAAGGTGCTAGGCGAAGTCGCCAAGGCTGGCCTTCCCGGCAACCATCATTTCTTTGTCACTTTCCTCACCGGTGCGGCAGGTGTTCGCATATCGTCGCGTCTGCACGAAAAATATCCGGAACAGATGACGATCGTTTTGCAACATCAGTTCTGGGACCTGCAGGTTACCGACGTGCTTTTCGAGGTCGGACTCTCCTTTGGCGATGTACCCGAACGTCTCGTCGTCCCCTTCTCGGCGATTCGCGGCTTCTACGACCCATCGGTGAATTTCGAACTGGAATTCGATGTCGAAGTCGAAGAGACTGTTGGCGACAATGATCAGGGCATAACCAGCATTGCTCCTGTCCCCCAAACCGACAAGCCCAAGCTTGCAACGCCCAGCGCCAAGCCGAAGCCACCGGTGAAGACCGTGAAAAAGCCGGCCAAGGCTGGCGACAAATCAGATACCGAGGGGAGCGGAGATAAAGCCACCGCGTCCGTGGTGTCGCTGGATTCTTTTCGCAAGAAGAAATAATTGGGCTATGGCCGAGATCGTCAATCTCCGACTGGTCAAGAAGCGCAAGGCCAAGGAGGCTGCTGAGAAGATCGCAGCCGAAAACAGGATCCTGTTTGGACGGACCAAGGCCGAAAAACGGTTTGACCGGGAAGCCGATCGCAAGAGAGAGCGGTTTCTTGACGACCACCGCCTCGAAACGAACCCTTCCTCCACAGAAGATCATCCGGACGGCAAGTGAGCGGCGTTCGTAAGCGCTCTGTCGCCATTCGCGGGCACCGCACGAGCTTTTCGCTCGAAGATCCGTTCTATGAAATCATTGCATCGATCGCGACAAGCCGCGGCATGACGCTTGCGGGCCTGATTGCCGAAATCGACGCAAGCCGTGATCGCAATTCCAACCTGTCATCGGCGCTGCGCATCTATGCGCTGGACTGGGTGAGAAACGACAGGCGATAGAGCCTCGGCTCCAGCCATCTGTTTGATTGATCGATCGCGACGAAAAAATTATCCTGCAATGTCGGAACGGTCAAACTTCATTCGTCTTGTAGTCAGCGCAAACCGCTATGAAAGGGAAAAGCGATGCCTGCCAAACAAAAGATTACCCCCTGCCTTTGGTTCAATGGAAACGCCCAGGAGGCAATGGATTTTTACATGTCCATTTTCGAGGACAGCAAAATTATCAATAAACTCAACTGGGGCAAAGAGGGTGGATCCAAGGAAGGCTCTCTGCTCGTCGCCACTTTCCAGCTTGCAGGCCAGGAATATATTGCCTTGAACGGGGGGCCGGAATTCCAGTTTTCCGAGGGTATTTCGCTGTCCATCGACTGCAGTACCCAGGAGGAAGTGGATAGACTGACCGAAAAACTCACCGCCGGTGGCGGGCAAATTCGCCCCTGCAGCTGGGTCAAGGACAAATTTGGCCTGTCATGGCAGATCGTTCCAACCATTCTCCCCGAAATGCTGCGGGACAAGGACCAGGCGAAAGCCGACCGTGTCATGGCAGCGATGATGAAGATGTACAAAATCGACATCCAGAAGATCAAGGACGCCTATAACGGCGTTTAACAGTGTTACTGAATCTTCGGGTCCAGAGACTTGGGCTCGAGCGTTTTCAGGAACTCGTCGACTGACTGCTTGTCGAGCGCTCCAGTCCCCTGCGGTGCTGCTGCAGCGCCACCCGGTCCGGGTGGCGTTTGCATCTGTGGCGCAGCCCGGGCTGGTGCCGGTTGCGATTGTTCGATCGCTTTTTGTGCCGCCTCCTCGGCCGCACGCCTTTCCGCGGCAGCCCGCTCCTCTGCCGCGCGCTTCTCAGCCTCGGCGCGTTCAGCAGCTGCTCGCGCCTCCTGTTCTGCCTTGATCCGGGCTTCTTCGGCAAGCCGCACACGCTCATTCGCGCGGGCCTGATAAAGTTGCACCTCGCGCCGCAGACGCTGCTTTTCGACAAGCGCGGCCTGCATGGTTTCCACACGCTGTTGTTCGCGCTCCAGGGTGCGCTGGGTCAGGAACTGTTCAAGCGGCTGCCGGTTCAAAGCCAATTTTGGATTGTCCAATGGACCGGCCAGACTGAACTCGACAAGCGGGTCGGCTCCGGCAACCACGGCCTTGCCGGGATCGAAGGCAAAACGCCCTTGCGATGCAACGCTCATGTCGGAAAAGTTCAGCCGCAGATCGGCGGCCAGCGTTGCGGCGTCGCTTTGAAGCTGGAATGTCGAGGTCCGCGCCATGCCGCCGGCAATGGTGAAGGCAAATTCGGCAGCGCCGGCATTGAACGTGCCTTCATGCAGATATTTGCCAATCGTGGCAGTCACGGCTGCGGCAGCGACGGGACCTTCCATCGCGTCGGCCTCTTGAAGAATGGGCTTCAGCGCGCCGGGGTTGATTGCATTGATCACAAGATCGGTGACCGAAACCACGCCCGAACCGGCGACAGATTCCATCATTTCCGCTATCGAAGTACCTGTCGCATTGACCGAGGCCGATATCTTCGCCTTGCCCTTCAGCGGCGTCTGGTCTTCGTCCGGCTTGTAGAGGGCCTCGAGAGCCGTCTGGTCGAGCGTAAACTGTCCGGTCGCAAGACCTGTACCGCTGGTATTGCGCAATTCGAACATGCCGTGGACCTGGCCGCCAAGTAGATCGCCTTTCGCATCGTCGAGACGAAGAGAGCCGTCCTTCAGGGTAGCAATCGTCTGGAGTTTACCCATTGTGCCAAGAATCCCCGCAGAGGCTTCAGCGGCATTGACCTTCACATTGAAATTTACCGGAAAAAGCGGTGCGGCTGCGAAGTTCGCCTTCGGCCAAGCATTGCGACCTTCAGTTTCGAGCGCGTTCCCACCCAGCATGAATTGCGCCAATGACGGAAGGTCGAGTTGTGCCAAGGTCAGATCACCTTGCGCCGTCGGTATACCGTTCTCGACATCGAAGCCCAGTCGGCCAGCGATCTTCGTGTCGCTCACTTCGCCGTTCAAATCTGGCAAGGTCAGTCTGCCCTTCGAGAGCTGGAAACTGCTTGCGATGTCCACGGGCATGCCATTGCCAAAGCCGGGCAATGAATAACCTGCTGTTGCGATATAGGATTCGAGGTCCGCTGCCTTGATCGAGGCACGGCCTTCGCCGGTCAGCTGGCCGCCGATATTGCGAAAACTGCCATCGACGAGCGCCTGTCCATCCGAGGATTTCAGCGAAAGCTGTGTCTGCAGCCCATCTCTTTCATTACCTTTGAACGCGAGGTCGGCCTCCATCTCACCCGCCATGCCGAGTGGCAGCGCCGGAAGCCCCATCAACGCCATCAGCGTCTCCGCCTGTGCGCTGCGCGCATCCATCGTCAGCTCGAGCGAGCGCAACTTTTCAGCGTTTTCCGTCGTCGTGCCGGACAGGGTTACGTCCATCCCCCCGGTTTTTCCGGCCGCACTCAATGAAAACTCGGACCCGCCTTTGACATGCAAAGTGTTGGCAATGACATTGAGATTGGTCTCCTCGAAGAGACCCGGAAACCGGGCGGCGTTTTCGCTTAACGTCCTGATGAACGGGAAATCCGGAAACCGGGTAGCCATCGCCGCAACAAAGGGAGCGAGATTATCGGAAAGGATGGTTGAGTCGAGCGACCCCGAAGGTTCGGCCTTGAAGGGCTCAAGCTTGCCGGTCGCTGTTATGGTAGTGCCCGCAACGTTGCCGATTGTCAGCCGATCGATATCGAAAACGCCATCGCGCAGGCGGAAAGCCGTGTCCAGAGTCTCGGCAACCAGCCGGTTATGTGTGACGGGTCCCGCCTTCAGATGCACATCGAGATCCTGGCCGCGCAACTGCGGCGAACCATTGGCAGATGGCGCTTCATTATTGCCGAAAATCGCTGCGAAAGCCTCCAGCGCATCGGCGTCGAGCGCCCCACCCTCAAGCGTCAGTTGCGTCAGCGGCAGGGATTCACCCTTGGCGCTACGCACCAGCGAGCCTTTGAGCGATGCACCGCCAAGCGCCAATTCGAGATTGTCGACCTTTTGCAACTCGTCATGCAGGCTCACATCACCGGAAAAACCGGCTCCCGGCAGACGGCGGATCGCCTCGTCAACCGAATCGGTCAGCCATGCGGCAAGTCCCGAGGGCTGACGCGATGCAATCAATAATCGCCCGTCAAAGCCAAAATCCTCTCCGACCTGCAACGTACCCTTGGCTTCGAACTGGGTCCGCCCCGGAAGCTCCGCCTTGACCTGATTGATCTGCCACGCCCCGTTCGACGGAGCCGCGTCGATCGTGACCGAGCGGATCGTCGTATCGCCTGCAACGATCGCCGGAAGTTTCAGATCGATCGTGCCGGGAACGGTTGGTATTGGCAGCTGGTCCATCAGACGCCGGAACACACCCAACCGTTCCGATGCGGTAGCCGGTTTGGGTGTCGTGCCTTTGGCTTGTTCATTCTGGTTGGCAAAAGTGACCTGCTGCCCGTCCGCCTTGATTTCAAAACGCGGATTATTGCCATAATCGAAAAATGCGTTGCCATTGACGATGTAGGGATCGTCCACAGTCCCCTGCTCCATGCGAAATTCGGGGATGTTGATCTTGGCGTGATCGGCTTCAAAACGCCCGGTGACGCGAACGCTGGAAAGCAACGGTTTTTCGGCTTTTCTGGCACCGTCGGCGGCAGCCACCTCGTCAGCTGAACGAATGTCGATATTGCCGGCATATTTCAGCACACCTTCATTCACAGTCAATTCGCCGTCGGTCTCAAATGCCGCCGGAATGCGGTCGGGGGAAACGCGTGCATGGACGTTCAGCGTGCCATCCGGCTTCACTGCCCCTGTCGAAGCGGAAACAGCCGTCTTTGCACCGTTGAAAAACAGCGTGCCGTCGAATTTCCAAGGCCCGGAAAGGTCGGTTGCCGACAATGACGCGTTAAGGTTTTCGATCGTCCGGGTGGTTCCTGTCGAGGCATCGCGAATGACAACCGAGCCATCTGTAACGCGCATATCCTCCAGCCGGACCTGTGCCGAATGGAAAGGCGCGCGCGGACGGATCGCCCAGTCGATGACGCCGTTCTTGTCGATGGCAACCCTTGCCGTCGGCTTCTCTATCCGCATGTCGAAGATCAGGATTTCGCCACGTACGAATGGCGCAAGCTCGGCGTCCATCGAAAACTTCTCGATCGTCATCACCGGCTCGGAACCCGGGTCACCGACCTTCACATCGGAAAACGTCACGGAGGGAAACGGCAGAAGCCGCGCACTAGCAGTGCCTGCGACTGTCACAGGCCGCCCGAGCAGCGCCGAAGCCTCGCGCTCGAAGGAGGACCGATAACCGGCCCAATCGACGAAATACGGCACGACCAGCGCCGCTGTCAGCACCAGTACCAATAATCCGCCGATAAATACGAACAGGCGTGCCAGTGTCCTACTCCGATCGATACGTGCCGGGCACCATAAGCACCAGTTTTTGGCGGCGGCAAGACATGACAGTCTTTCTGGTCAATTTGCAACGCTCACACGATGGTTTAGCGCCCGGAATCAATCTGCGAGCCTAGAGGCGCAAGATCTTGCCGGGATTCATGATATTGTCCGGATCGATTGCGCGCTTGATCGCTTCCATCACGTCGACAGCACCGCCCAGCTCTGCCCGAAGGAACTTGATCTTGCCCTGGCCGATGCCATGTTCACCCGTGCAGGTTCCATCCATCGCGATCGCCCTCAAATTGAGGCGCTCGACAAACGCCTCGACCTTCTGGATCTCGGCCGGGTCCTTCTCGTCGAACAGCACCAGCACGTGGAAATTACCATCGCCGGCATGACCGACGATCGGCGCGATTAGCCCGCACTCCTCGATATCCTTCTCGGTCTCGACGATGCACTCCGCCAAACGCGAAATCGGCACGCACACGTCGGTCGAAAGCGACTGCTTTCCAGGCGCGAGCGTCATGCATGCGAAATAGGAATTGTGACGTGCCGACCAGAGCTTCTCACGCTCTTCTGCATTGACTGTCCATTTGAACTCGCCGCCGCCATTGGCAGCGGCAATTTCACCGAAGAGTTCCGCCTGCTCGGCCACGCTGGTTTCGCTGCCGTGGAACTCGAGAAAGAGATAGGGTGCAGGCTCGTAATCCAGCTTGGAATAGGCGATCATCGCTTGCATTTCGAGCTGATTGACCAGTTCGATACGCGCGACCGGTATGCCCATCTGAATGGTCTCGATCACCGCATTGCAGGCGCTTTCAAGATCCGGAAACGCGCATATGCCGCCGGAAATCGCCTGCGGAATCCCATAAAGCTTCAGCGTCAGTTCCGTGATGATGCCGAGCGTGCCTTCCGAGCCGACGAGCAGACGTGTCAGGTCATAGCCTGCCGATGTCTTCTTGACCCGCTTCGACGTGGTGATCAAGCGTCCATCCGGCATCACCGCCTTCAGTGCCAGCACGTTCTCGCGCATCGTGCCATAGCGCACGGCATTGGTGCCCGAAGCGCGCGTTGCCGCCATGCCTCCAAGGCTGGCATTGGCGCCGGGATCGATGGGGAAGAACAAACCCGTGTCGCGTAGATATTCGTTGAGCTGCTTGCGCGTAACCCCCGGTTCTATAACGACATTCAAATCCTCGCTATAGACCTTGAGAATGCGGTTCATACGCGAGAGATCAATGGAAATGCCGCCGGCTGGCGCGTTGACATGACCTTCAAGGGAAGTGCCCGTTCCAAACGCGATAACCGGAACACCCCATTCGCTGCACAGGCGCACTATCTCCTGAACATCCTCGGCCGACTCAACGAAAACAACCAGATCCGGTGCCTGGTTCGGCACGTAACTCGTCGTATGCGCGTGCTGTTCACGGATGGATTTGCCCGACTGCGCATTGTCGCCGAAGCGTTTCTTCAGAATAGAAACGACCGTCGCGATACCGTTTTCGTTGCGTAGCAAAGCTCCCGCGTCTGCCAATGCCATTCCAGTGTCCACCCTTCAATATACGTCTTCCACGCGTGCATTTTCGGGGAATGCACACGACTTGTCCAGTTGTAACTCTGTGTGATTACCGTGACGACTTCCCGCACGCGAAAAGGCGGGATCTAATTGTCGTCGTCGTCCTCATCATCGTCTTCGCCCGGCTGCCAATCGGTAACGGGGATGAAGCGCTCCTGCTCGCCGGTCTTTTCGAACACACTGCCGACAGGGGCGTCCAGAAGCGGAATGATGCTGGGATCGTAATTGGCGATGGTATTGACCTCGAAGATCCCGCTGTTGTCCGGGTCTTCCATGTAGTCGTCGCTCTCGAAGCCGGAGAGAAACCGCCAACCGCTATCCATCTCGTTGTCGGGATCCTCGCGGTACATGAAGCGCACCGGATAGCCATCGATCGTGATCGTATCCGTCGCGATGCAACCGCCATAGTTGCGGATCAATGGCCGTATCTCGTTCTTGGTGAGTCGGTAGCTTTTCTCCATAGCCAATTTTAGTTGATCGTCAGGGATTTGGCTAGTTTTCGAAAACGATCGGAAAACTTGTCTTTCTCGCTATCCCGCACGATCAGGATGGCGCGCACGTAACGGGTTGTTTCAAAACGAGCAATTTGCGCGACGTACAGCGCATCTCCGCTGGCAGCATCCTTGGCACTCCCGTCGATCTCGACCCATTCGGCGCCATTTTCTTCAGAGCTCGTCTCGTTGTCCGACTGCACATCCTTGATGCCGGTCAATGATGCGAATGCCTGTTTGGCAAAGGACATCCGCGCCGATGCTTCCGGCGCGGTGTTGAGATTGGACGCAATGATGATGATGGGCTGGGCCGAGTTTGCCGCGACATCATTCGGACCTTCCGTCAAAAGAAAAGTCGCCCCTGCTATGACGCGCACCGGGCGGAACCCGGCCGTATCGGACACCTTGAACGGCAAGGCAGCGACCTGTTCGTCGAGGCTTGGCGGGTTGCGGATTGTGATCGTGCGCAGGGCGGTCTCGACATCCGCATCAGACAAGCCTCCCTGGACGCCATCGGGTATTTGTACCGTCACCATGGCAGTTGTGGTCGTGGCACCGACCAGCACCACCCACTTCCGGTATCTCACCCCGGCCGCGACCTGGCTGCCGCGGATGAGTTTTGAGACAACAGCACCTTGGACCGGCCAATCTTCCGGTTGGCCAGCTTCGATCCCCGTCGCGCGAAGACCATCGGGATTGAATTTCGCCGCGAGCTCGGCATAGGCGTCCACCGGCAGTTCCGTCAGGACGATCGATGTACCTTTGGCGGCATCTTCAAACCCGCTGAAATTGCTAGACAGGACCAGACCTGGAGGAGGCACGAGCCCGACGCCGGAACCGCCAGGGAAAACCCGTTCCTGTGCAAAACCCGGATGGGCGGCGGCCAGCAGAAAAAACGCGAGGCTCAGGATAAGAGTAGCAATACGCATCGGGGCATTCCTTCTTTCAGCCAGAAGTAATCGCCTTGGAACTGTCCCGCAAGCTTTTGGTTTCCCTTTTGTTTTTCGTACTAGGTTAAATTCTTCTGGAAGAACGCTACTGTCCGGCTCCAGGCGAGATCCGCCGCTTTCTTGTCATAGCGGGCCTCCGACGTATCATTGTTGAAAGCGTGGTTCGCGCCATCATAAATATGGATCTCGAAACTCTTGCCGTTTTGTTCGAGGGCTTTCTTGTAGGCATCGATACCTGCATTGATCCGTGTATCAAGACCGGCATATTGCAAAAGCAGCGGTGCCTTGATTTTGGCAACGTCCTCGGCTTTTGGCTGCCGGCCATAATACACCACACCGGCGCCGAGATCAGGAGCGTTGACGGCAAGATCATTGACCAGGCCACCGCCCCAGCAAAAGCCGACGACGCCCACTTTGCCGGTGGTCCCTTTGTCCTGCTTAAGATATTCGATGGTTGCAATGCCTTCTGCAATCGCAGTTTTTGGGTCGAGTGCTCCGATCATCTCCCGCGCTTTGTCCTCATCGCCCGGCGTTCCGCCAGATGCGGAAAGCAGGTCCGGCGCCAACGCGACAAAACCTTCGAGCGCCATGCGGCGGGCAACATCACGAATATGCTCGTTCAGGCCGCGATTCTCATGGATGACGATGACAGCCGGGAGCTTGCCGGAGCGTTCGGCCGGGCTTGCCCGATATCCCTTGATGTCTCCTGCCGATGTCGAAAAAACGATATCCTTGGTGCGAAGCCTCGGGTCATCGACCGCAATGATGCCGGCTTGCGCAGCGTTTGCCGCCAGCATCGGGGCGATGACGGCGGCAGCAGCTCCGGAACCGGCAAGCTTGGTCAGCTTTTCCATGAAGGCGCGGCGGTCAAGCGACAGGTGGGTATATTCGTCGTAGGCCTCGACCATCGCCTGGGTGATTGTCGGCTTGTCCATAACTGTTTTCTCCAAAGGTGGAGGACGAGGCGTGCGTCCCTCGCATCAGCCCTTGGCGCGATGCGAGAGGATACCGGCTGAAAGGGCGACGCCAAGTCCGGTGATAAATGCTGCCACAATCTCCCAGACGCCGACCGGCTCGTCAAGGAATATGGCACCGCCAAGGGCAGCCAGAACCGGCGTCAGTGCACTGAAGGCGGCTGCTTGGCTGCCACCAAGGGAACGGACGGCAATGCCATATGCCAACATCGCGGCAAGACCCGACAGGACGCCCTGGCTCAGGAACTGCAAACCGAGTTCAGGCAGTGGAACCTCGAGAATCGTGGAGCCGAAGGTAAGCGCGAGGCCAACGTGAATGAGGAAAGACCAGATCGCGATCAGCGCACCGCCCTGCATTGCGGTCAAACCGGAACGCTTGAATGCATGGGTATAGCCAGCCCAGAGCAAGGCGCCGAGCGGCAGGAAGACGAAGCTGACCCAAGTGATTTCATGGCTGTTCAGGGCAAGCACGAGAAGGATGGCAAGACCGGCGACAATCGAGCCGAGGCCCAGCCAGCGCGTGAAATCCGGCCGCTCGCCGAACACAATGACACCGATCAGCGCGGCAGCAAGCGGCATGGAACCGCCGAGGAGAACACCCACTGCCGAAGCAGGCGTCGAATGAATGGCGAAGGTGGTGATCTGAAAGAACAGCGCACCAGCACCACAAACCATGATCGTTACAACGGCGAGTGGAACATCGCGAGGAACAAGTCCCGTCTTCAACCACACCGGTGCGAGGACCAATGCGGGAACACCGTAGCGGATGAGGCCAAGATCGATCGTGCCCAGATGCGTGCCGCTACTGTGGCGGGTGGCAATGATCCAAGTCGCCCAGATGAAAACGGTGACCAGCGCACCCGCATAGCCCGTGGCAAGCGAATTGGATTTTCTGAATTCTGGACTGAGAGCAACCATCGGAACTTCCTTTCAAAAATGCCCGAACATCTTCGGTTGAAAGGCAGGATAGCGCCCATGGCATGAGCATGTCCTTGCAAGTTGATGCTGCTGTTGATACGTTATCAGCAATATTCGGTAAGTTTAATGGGACTATGAGGCGGTTTATGCCAAACCTTGATAAATTCGATATCGGAATACTCGAAGCTCTGCAGGAGGACGCACGGGCGACCAATGTCGAGATTGCCGAGAAGGTGAACCTTTCGCCCTCACCTTGCCTGCGCCGTATCCGCAATCTGGAAAAGGCCGGAATCATCCGTGGTTACCGCGCTGATATCGACCGCAAGGAAGTCGGTCTCGGCTTGACGGTTTTCGTCGAAATCAAGGTCGGGCAGCACAGCCGCGAAAATTCGGACGCGCAACAGGCGGCGCTGATTGCCATGCCGGAAGTGACAGCCGCATTCCTCATCTCCGGAACTGCGGACTTTCTCGCCGAGGTGGTTGTCGAGGATCTCAGCGCCTATGAGCGGTTCTTAACTGAAAAGCTGTTATTGCTTCCTGGTGTTGCGGACATCCGTTCGAATTTCGCCATCCGCACCGTGAAAACGGGAGCTCCGTTGAAGCTCCCGCAACGTTGAGAAACCTTCGATCATTGTGGCAGGGTATAGGCAATGACATAGTCGCCGGGTTTGGTCCCAACCGAACCGTGCCCTCCGGCAACCATGACGACATACTGCTTGCCATTCAAAGCGAAGGACATGGGCGTCGACTGGCCGCCTGCTGGGAGGCGTGCTTCCCAAAGCTGCTCGCCGTTCGTGACATTATACGCGCGCAGATAATCATCCACGGCTGCGCCGAGGAAAGCGACGCCGCTGGCGGTAATCATCGGACCGCCGATACCCGGAACGCCGACCTTGAAAGGCAAAGGCAGCGGCGACGAATCCCGCACTGTACCATTCCGGTGCTTCCAGGTGATCTTGCCGGTGCGCAGGTCAGCCCCGGCCACATAGCCCCATGGTGGAGCCTGGCAAGGCAGGCCGAGCGGCGAAACGAACGGTCCCATGATGACCGCATAGGGGGCGCCTTCATTGCGATTGAGACCCTGCTCGCTGCCCTTGGTATTGTCGCCCGGTGGCGGAACATCGGCACGCGGAACCAGCTTTGACGTAAAGGCAAGATAGGTCGGCATGCCGAACATGATCTGGCGCCCGGGATCGACAGCAATGCCGCCCCAGTTGAACACGCCGAAATTGCCCGGATAGATCAGCGATCCCTGCAGCGATGGCGGCGTGTAGCGGCCTTCGTAGCGTAGCCTGAGGAACTCGATGCGGCACGCCAGCTGGTCGAACATCGACACGCCCCACATATCCTTGCCCGTCAAACGCTGCGGTATGAAGTTGAGAGCAGATACAGGCTGTGTCGGAGCGGTATGATCCCCCTCTATGGCACCCGTCGGCGCCGGAACTTCCTCTACCGGCAGGATAGGCTCGCCAGTACGCCGGTCGAGAACATAAATGTCGCCCTGCTTGGTCGGCCCGACGAGTGCTGGAATGGCGCCCGTTGCGGTATTGATATCGAGAAGTGTTGGCTGCGCGGGAACATCCATGTCCCAGAGATCGTGATGAACCGTCTGGCGGACCCACCGCAACTTGCCGGAATTCAGGTCAAGCGCAACGATCGACGACGAAAACTTCTCGACATTCTCCGACCGTCCCGCGCCAAGCTGGTCCGGCGTCTGGTTGCCGAGCGGGACGAAGAGCAGGCCGAGCTTCTCATCCACACTTGAGACCGACCAGCTGTTGGGTGAATTGTGGGTATAGGTCTGGCCCTCCGGCAAGGGCGTCGTCACGTCGGGATTGCCTGAATCCCAGTTCCAGACGAGCGCGCCTGTATTGATATCGTACGCACGAATGACGCCGGACTGCTCATGTATCGAGTAATTATCATTGACCGCACCGCCGACAATGATCTTGCCGGCAGCGACGACGGGCGGTGACGTCGAATAATAATAACCCGCCGGGTTGTATGGCATGCCCTTTTCGAGATGCAGGGTGCCTTTGTCGGCGAAGGAGGGGCAGATCTGGCCGTTTGCCGCATCAAGCGCAATCAATCGCGCGTCAGAGGTCGGTAGATAGACCCGTTCAGCACAAGGTTGGCCGGGCTGCAAAGCCGGGTCGGCATAGTAGGAGACGCCGCGGCATGTCTGGTGCTGGCGATCGGGATTGAGCCCGACATTCGGGTCGAACTTCCACTTCTCCTTGCCGGTTGCGGCATCGAGCGCGATGGCCCAATTGTGCGGCGTGCAGATATAGAGCGTGTCGCGCACTTTCAGTGGCGTCACCTGATAGGTGGTTTCACCGATATCATCGGGCAGTTTCACATCGCCGGTCTGGTAGGTCCAGGCAACCTGCAAACTATTGACGTTGTCTGGCGTAATTTCCTTCAGCGGCGAATAGCGCTGGCCATAGGGGGTGCGACCGTATTGGTGCCAATCGTCGGCGGGAACGTTGCCGCCAAGATCTGGCTCGGTTGTGATAACCTCTTCGCTGAGCTCTCCCGTGATTTGCTTCGGATCACCCATCATAGCGTAGCCTGCAACCACAAGTGCAGCGAGAACGGTGAGAAGCAGAGGAACGGCCGGACCCCACGAAGTCCGCTGTGCGTCAGCGCCAGCATTCAGTCCGCGGCGAATCCAAGGTGTCAGCAACCATAGCCCGAGCAGGATGATGACACCGCCGCGCGGCGCGAGCTGCCACCAATCGAAGCCGATCTCCCAGATAGCCCAGCCGAGCGTACCGATCACCAGGATCGCATAAACAAGCAACGCCGAAGCGCGTTTTCGGACGAGAAGATAGGAGGTGATCAGGAAAGCCAGCCCAGCGAAGATATAATACCAGCTGCCACCAAGCACCGCGAGCCAGACACCGCCGGCACCCAGCGCCGCACCGATCAGGAGGAAAACAAGGGCTGTCAGAGTGATTGCCATGGGGCGGGAGTCCTTTTCCAAGCTCAATCAGGATCGAATGATCTCTGACACGCGGCTGCGAACGTGCCGGCGGTTGTCAGGGTGTGCTCAAGTCAAAGAGTCGTCTCAATCAAAATGGGTATGCCGTAAATCCAAAGGACGCAATATCGCTTGGCGTATATTTCAACTTCAAGTTTAGGTGTAGAAGATTGGCCTAAGCCTCGCCGTTCTCTTTTTGTATCGCATTTTTCTGGTTTTTCGGTACCGAATCACTACATTGGGTTCAAATGTCCGGATTACCTGACGATATGCCGTTTTTCGACGAAGCTGATGCGCCGCCGCGCCAGCCTTCGGGTATAGCTGCGCGCGCTATGCAAGCGCGTGGGGCGCCACCCTACCTTAGCGGACTCAATCCTGAACAGCGACTGGCGGTTGAAACGACGGAAGGTCCGGTGCTCGTCCTGGCTGGTGCCGGTACGGGCAAGACGCGCGTTTTGACCTCCCGTATTGCGCATATCCTTTCGCTGGGCAAAGCCTGGCCAAGCCAGATCCTGGCGGTGACTTTTACCAACAAGGCCGCCCGCGAAATGAAAGAGCGTATCGGCGTTCTGGTTGGCGGTGCAGTGGAGGGCATGCCATGGCTCGGCACCTTCCACTCGATCGGCGTCAAGCTGCTGCGGCGTCATGCGGAGCTGGTCGGCCTCAAGTCCGATTTCACCATTCTCGACACGGATGACGTCGTCCGTCTGATCAAGCAGATCATCCAGGCCGAGGGCCTCGACGACAAACGCTGGCCCGCCAAGCAGTTCGCCTTGATGATCGACGGCTGGAAGAACAAGGGGCTTGGCCCTTCCGAAATACCGGAAGGCGACGCACGCGCCTTTGCCAACGGCAAGGGCCGCGAGCTGTATAGCGCCTACCAGAACCGCCTGAAGACGCTGAACGCCTGCGATTTCGGCGACCTGCTTTGCCATCCGATCCGCATGTTCCGCGCCTATCCGGATGTGCTGAAAGAATATCACGCCAAGTTTCGCTATATCCTCGTCGACGAGTATCAGGACACCAATACCGCGCAATATATGTGGCTGCGGCTGATCGCGCAGGGTTCGAAGAATGTCTGCTGTGTCGGCGATGATGATCAATCGATTTACGGTTGGCGCGGCGCGGAGGTGGACAATATCCTGCGCTTCGAGAAGGATTTTCCCGGCGCGGTTGTGATCCGGCTGGAGCGCAACTACCGCTCGACAGCGCATATTCTCGGTACTGCCTCGTTCCTGATTTCGCACAATGAAGGCCGTCTCGGCAAAACCCTCTTCACCGATGCGGCCAATCCTGAAGACGCGAAGGTCAATGTGCACGCCTCGTGGGATTCCGAAGAGGAAGCCCGCGCTGTCGGCGAAGAGATCGAACAAGCCCAGCGCAAGGGCCACAATCTTAACGACATGGCGATCCTTGTGCGTGCCTCGTTCCAGATGCGCGAGTTCGAAGACCGTTTCGTCACGCTCGGCCTGAACTACCGGGTGGTCGGCGGCCCGCGGTTTTATGAACGTCTCGAAATCCGCGATGCGCTGGCCTATTTCCGCGTCGTGGCGCAAGGCGCTGACGATCTCGCTCTGGAACGCATCATCAACACGCCGAAGCGCGGACTTGGCGAAGCAGCGATCCGGCAGGTGCATGATTATGCACGGGCCCGCGACATCAGCATGCTCGACGCGGCGGCCGACCTGATCCAGACGGAAGAGCTGAAGCCCAAGCCGCGCTCAGCCTTGCGCGAAGTGGTGGAAAATTTCCAGCGCTGGCAGGGGCAGATTGACACGACCCCGCATACGGAGCTTGCCGAGAAAATCCTCGACGAATCCGGCTATACGGCCATGTGGCAGGCGGATCGCTCCGCCGAGGCACCGGGGCGGCTCGAAAACCTGAAAGAACTGATCCGCTCGATGGAGGAATACGAGTCGCTGCGCTCTTTCCTCGAACATGTGGCACTGGTCATGGATGCCGAGCAGAACGAAAACCTCGATGCCGTGAATATCATGACGCTTCACTCGGCGAAGGGCCTTGAGTTTGAGACGGTCATCCTTCCGGGTTGGGAGGAAGGCCTGTTTCCGCACCAGCGCGCGCTGGATGAAGGCGGCCGCTCGGGCCTCGAAGAAGAACGCCGCCTCGCCTATGTCGGGCTGACGCGCGCCAAGAAGAACCTGCATATCTGGTTCGTTTCAAACCGGCGTATCCATGGCCTGTGGCAATCGACGATCCCTTCCCGTTTTCTCGAAGAGCTGCCGGAAGCGCATGTGGATGTGGTAGCGGGCGGCGATAGCTATGGAGGCTATGGCGGCCGGGGCGGCGGATACGGCCAGTCGCGCTTCGATCGCGCCGATCCGTTCGAAAATACCTACTCGACACCCGGCTGGCAACGCGCCCAGCAAAACCGCTCCGACGCTACCCGCAACAACTGGGGCTCGCGCTCCGGCGCAAAGGTGGAGCGCATCGGCTACGGCGAAACGGATTCCGTCCTCGGCGCAGGGCGCGGTTCAGTGAAGGGCCGCACGATCGATGGCGAACTGGTGGCGAAATCCGTCAGCGAGACGCCCTCGAATTTCGATGTGGGCGACCGCGTGTTCCACATCAAGTTTGGCAATGGCAATGTCTCGGCGATCGAAGGCAACAAGCTGACGATCGATTTCGACAAGGCCGGGCAAAAGCGTGTGCTGGACAGCTTCGTGAAGGGCATTTGAGCTAGCGCTCAGTCCGTTGCAGCATCCGTGTACCATTTGTTTTCTTATATTCAGTCTTCTCTTTCACCCGCGCCTTGAACGCTTCCATGTCCCACGCCGGCCCGGGATCAGACTTGCGGCGGGGGGCGATATCGTCATGACCCATGATATCCTCGATGGCATATGCGCGACAGATAGCTTGCGCGATGGCAATCACGGTCTCGATCTGCGCTGTGGTGAAGACTTCCCAGCCGCAATCGGGCACGCCGAACTTATGGCGGGCTTCGATGACCTTCGACCCATCAACGGCCACTCCGGTCCACGACACCCAGCCTCCAGCACTCTTGCCAAGCGGTCCCCAGTTCTCGATCTCGATGCCGATAGCCGAACTGTTCAGCCCCGAATATCTGGTACCGCCCCTCCCCGTCCACTGGCTCTTGCCCGCATGCCAGGCGACAACATTGAATGGCACGCATTGCGTGACTGATCCATCGCGGCGGACGACGAGATGTGCCGAAACATTGGCAGCTTCTTGCGAAAAATACCTGGCGATATCGGCGTCCGGTCCGCTCGCGGTGTAATGGATGATCAGAAATCTGGGGTTCAATTCGCCGCCAATATTCGGCGAGCCGATGAAATTCACATTCGATGTGCCAGTGCCGAGTCTGTGATTTTTAATGCGAAAATTCATGGTCAAACCTTCAGATAAATGCTCGATCCACCTTGCCGTAAATAAGATTAAATTCCTATTAGCCAATAGTATAAGATTATTTACCAAATCGCCAAAGCCAGAATGATTACTCCGGCTTGCCTTTGGACCAACTCACGTTCCCCGCAAAGAGCGGGATCGTCGAGATGGATGTCTTGGCAGAGCCATCCTGAACCTGCGTGGCATGGGCAAGATAAATGAGCGTGTTGTTTGGCTTGTCGTAGATGCGCGTAATGACGAGCTTCTTCCAGATGAGGCTGGTGCGCTCGGAGAATACCCGCTCGCCACCTTCGCCCAGTTCGATATCAGCGATCGTTATGGGACCCGTCTGCTGACAGGAAATCGAGGCATTGGACGGATCCTCAAACCAGTTGCCTTTCTGCAGCCGGTCGATCATACCCCGCGAGAAAGATGCGAGATGGCAGGTAACGCCTTGCACCTTCGGATCGGTGACGGCGTCGATGACAATGTCATTGCCAAGCCAGTCTACACCGACCTTGCCGACTTCCTCGGCTTGTGCAGGAAGAACTGCGGCGCCTAGAAGGGCCAGTGCAGCAAGGGTGCGCTTCATCAGAAAACTCCCGAGGGTTTGACGTTGGGGCAAAACACAGTTGGACACTGCGCGGAACGATTGCAAGCAAAACGGTGGGCGGTGTTTGGAGCATTCCGTTTTCAATCGAGTCACTGCAACGGTCTAACTCTTTGTTTTTACGCAATTCCGGACAAAACCGGTTCCCACTTTTGCTGGAATTGCTCTAACGTTCCCATTTCGCCAGGAAATCCTCGATGGCGAGTGACTGGATGTCGGGGATGGCCTCAAATAGCGTTTCCGCAGGCCAGTCCCACCAGGCAAGCCGCTGCAGCCGCGCGGCAATCTCTTCGGGGAAGCGAAGGCGTATCGGCCGGGCGGGATTGCCCGCGACGATCGTATAGGGTGCTACATTCCTGGTCACCACCGCATTGGCGCCGATGACTGCGCCATGACCGATCTGGACTGCCGGCATGATCACCGCGCCATGCCCGATCCACACGTCATGGCCGATCCCGACGCGTTTCGCTTGCCGGCGTGCGCGAAAGACGTTATCGATGCCCTGGTATTTGAAGAACTCGTTGGGCCGGTAGCTGATCTTGTGCGTCGTCAGGCGCTCCATCGGGTGTTCGAGCGCGTTGATGCGAACGTTCGCTGCAATCGAGCAAAACCGCCCAATATCGGCATAGATACCCTCGCTGTGCCGTTCGAAATAGGTAAAATCACCGGCTGTCACATCGCGCAGCACAACGCGCTCGCCCACTTCGGTATATTTGCCGAGCTTGACGCCTTTTAGCTGCGCGCTCGGATGGATGCGCGGCTGGTCATTCTGAAAGCGCGGATCGTCAGCAGCGGCCATGATGTTCCCAAATTTTAACTCGGGCAATTCTTTTGCATAAACCCAAGCGAAATCCTATAATCAAACAATGAAAACGTCATCGTCCATCAGTACACCGAGAGTGATGCTCTATACGACCCTTGCGCTTGCGGCATCCGTAGCTTCGGGGCTCACCTTTGCTGCATGGTTCAACAAGGGCGATTCCATCTTCCTTTCCCTCATCAATGCGGGATTGGCCTGGTGTATGTAGACGCTTGGCAGTCCCTGAGTAATCATCCATGAACAAACGTCTGCTGCCTTTTTTGATCGTGGCGATTGCACTTCTTGCCGGGGCTGCGGGCTGGATCACCTTCCAGTCGTCACGCCAGACGACGACGACCGGCAATCAGGGGCCATTCGGCACGTCTTTTGAGCTTACGACGATGAACGGCGAACCGATCACAGAGGCGGCATTCCGGCAAAAGCCATCCGCCATATTCTTTGGCTTCACCCATTGTCCGGAAGTCTGTCCGACGACATTGTTCGAGCTTGACGGCTGGCTCAAGAAACTCGGCACCGAGGGCGCGTACGTCAACGCCTATTTCGTGACAGTAGATCCGGAGCGGGACACTGTTCCCGTGATGAAATCCTATGTCAGCAATGTATCTGACCGGATCACGGGCGTGACAGGCGATCCCGACAAGATCGCCGCCATGCTGAAGGGCTATAGCGTCTTTGCGCGCAAGGTCCCCGTTGAAGGCGGCGACTATACGATGGACCACACTGCCTCGATCTTTCTTCTCGACAGTAAAGGCCGTTTCTTCGGCACCATTGCCTATGGCGAAAATCCTGATACGGCTGTCGAGAAACTGAAACGCCTCGCCAAAAGCTAGGTCTGTCGTATTCACGCCTGACATGAACTCGACACACCCTAGAGCAGAGAACTTGTTTGAATGACCACCCAGACCCGCCTTTTCGTTACCGCCGGCAAGATCGAAGCCGAGCGCATCTTCACCATGCTCGAACGTGAATTCGAAGAGGACGGACTGCCGGTCTCCAACGCCGAAATCGACGAGGATCGTGAAATATTCGAGGTGTCGGTCTACACATTCGAGCCCGACGAAATCGAGCCACGCATTCGCAATGTTTTATCTCTTGGTTTTGTCGCAATTCCAGACGGAAAACCGCTTGGCACTTTTCCTGGAATTGCTCCGGGCAGCGACACCTTCGGCCTTGAATTGAAACGTGAGCAGGTGCCGGATATCGATTGGGTCGCGCATTCGCTGGAAGGGCTGAAGCCGGTGCGCGCGGGACGCTTTTTCGTGCATGGCTCGCATGATCGCGACAAACGCCGCATCAATGAGCTTGGTATCGAAATCGATGCAGGACAGGCGTTCGGTACAGGCCACCACGGCACCACTTCCGGCTGTCTCGACATGATCAGCCAGGTGATCCGGCGCGAACATCCGCGCAATGCGCTTGACCTTGGAACGGGAAGCGCCGTGCTTGCCATCGGCATCGCCAAGCTTGCGCCTATCCGTATTCTGGCAACGGATATCGATCCGGTCGCAGTCGCGGTGGCGCAGGAGAATGTGGTGAAGAACGGCGTGGCCGCCCGGATACAGACCGAAACCGCAACGGGGTTTCATCACCCTGCAATGCGCGCCGCCGCGCCCTTCGATCTCATCGTCGCGAACATCCTTGCGCGGCCGTTGATGCAGCTTGCTCCCGAGATGCGCAAACACCTCGCCTGGGGTGGTTCGCTCATCCTCTCGGGCATTCTCGAAACGCAACGGGAAAAGGTCCTCGCCGCCTACCGCGTCCAGGGCCTGTTTCATATGAAGACACTGCGCCGCGAGGGCTGGGTTACCCTGCATCTGAAGGCTAAAGCAACGCACTAGAAGCTTTTTTGGAGTGGCATTCTCACATTCCCATTGACAGCCTTGATCGATTATAGGAATATATTCTTTTTAAAGGATTTATTTCATGAGAGATTACGAATATGACCTTTCCCAAGTTTATCATCATAGATTTCGCGTTGAACAAGCCGCCGCTGAACTGAAAGCGATGCGGCAGGCGCCGCCCAATTCCTATCTGCCGAAGGATATTCGGGGAGCAGAACTCGGCTACGATTTCTGGCGTAGCAGGCTGCGTATCACGGAGGATATTTTACGGCGGTATCACCCTGACCAGCCACGCGTGCCGGCGGGAAATCCCGATGGCGGGCAGTGGACAGATGGCGGTGGGGGTTTTGGCTCGGGCCGATCCAGCCCATCTGTCGATCCGATCAAAACCGGCGCGACGGCGGATGCTGCTACCAATAGCCAGCCTGCCACAACCGCTCCCGCGAAGGGGCCTTCGACCGGTTCATGGATTGGCGAGGCGATGCGCGCTGTACGCCCACGTGTGCGCAGGATTCCCGGAGTATCGGCCCTTTCTGAAATCATCGACGGCATGGATTGGACCGATGACATCGACAGCCATATTCAGGAATACAACCGGCTGGCTACGGAGATTGGACCCGACACCACCCTGATACCCATTATATCGGCGCGCGCCCGTTCCTATTCGCTCGACAAGGATGAGACGAAGGTAGCCGTTGGCACGCTGTCACGTGATGAGGTAATCAAGCATTGTCCGAACTATTTGACAGTGCAGGAACTGCTCAATCAGGCGACCGCGGAGGTCGACGCGGTTTCGAAATTTGATTCAATGGCAAATCGGGGCACACACATCCATTATGAAGTCGCGCTGAAGGTAAGGAGTATCGGGAATCCAAATTTGAAGGCGGAGAAGTCGCTACTGAAATCGGGAGTTGCACAGGTTGGAGGGACTAATCGTTCGACCGGGAAGGAGCCCTGGGTGCCGCACGGCCCTGACACGATACGAATCGACGTGTATGACAGGGCGTCCGACAAGCTTGTCTGCGTCTATGATCCGAAGACCGGAGACAACGAAATTACCTTCCCCCGACTCGACGAAATCGGGGGGATTGTGGCCCGCAATTTTGGCGAGGGCATGCAATTTTTTGTCGTCGGAATGAGACCGTTCGAATGACGACGATCGCCCAGGTCCGCCAAATCGTCCAGCCTCTCCTTCAGCGCCACGCGGACCTGGCGCTAGTCGGGCGCTATCTCCTTATCACGCCGGTGCATCACTTCACCCGCGGCATTGTCATCGACCGTGGCAGTGACCCGAAACTGTTCGTTCCATCGACCAGTGTGTCATTGATATTCGATGCTTCCGCCAGACTGGGCATGGGCTGGGGAACGGACCTTGCGTATTTTTCGTTCGAGGGACTAGACGATGATCTGGCGAGACAGAGAAAGGCGGACCCAAAATTCATTCACTGGATGATCGACAACCCGCCCAGCCTGGAGCATCTGGTAAGAGTTATGGACGTTGCGTTGGAGACCCTGCGTTCCATCACTACGCTTGACCAGATGATCGCATTTTGCGCGCGGCCCGAGAATAATCTGATGCCATTGAGCGTCTATCCCTATGCCCGGCTGCTCATGGCCGTTGCGACCGGCGATCTCGATCAGGCAATCGAAATCATCGACGCAACGTTGATGAAACCCATGGAGATTCGGCGGGCCATGGACGTGTTCTACCCTACATTCTATCCGGCGCTGGTTTCCCGTGACCGGCAGGAATTGGCGAGGATCCTGCATGAGCTCGAGGCAAAGACGGTCAAAAACCTGAAATACGAAAGAGTATGGGAACAGACGCCGTTTCCACTGGAGCTATAGACGACTACGTGCACATGAACTACCCCTCGACGTCGGAGCGTTGCGATGCATCTAACGACGGGACAAACATCTCAAGCAAATCGAAGTCACAGACCGCTCAAAAATCAACGAACTCAATAAGCGTTACCGCATTCGTCAAAGCAAAGGTGAATTTCATCCTTGGCAGCATTGACTTGGCCGCCCAGAAAACGGATGTCGCATAGACGATGCGGCATTCTCCATTTTGCTGGTTCTAAAACGACTTATCTTTGACAGGCCGGTGCGGCGATTTTTCTGAGAGCCTGACCAAGAAATGCCCGCCCGCGTTACCAGGTTCATCAGCAGCAGTGCCCATGAAGTCGAGGTATACACGATTGCCGTCTTTGAAGATTGCCAAAAAGCCGCCGCCGTTATCAAACTTGATACCAATTGATTGATCTATGCCTGCTACTTGGAAAAAGGGCATATATTTAACACTTGTATTCAGTTCTTCTGATACAAAATTTCTAGATTCGTCGTAGAGAGAAGCGATCATTTTCGTTCGAGTAAAATGATAGATTACACCTTTGCCATTGGGTAGACTGGTGCCCCAATACCCTAGCAGCATTTCCACATTGGTAGTTTCGGCCAAAGCCAGCGATATAGGGAGAAAAATCGGGATCAGCGCAACAATCAACTTAAACAATGACTTTTGCATCAAAAAGATCCCTTAACCCACCGATCAGCGCTTATTGTCGGGAAAATCCGATGCTTGTCTACACATCACTAGTTGAATCGAATCGGTTGAAATTATTAGCGGCAGTCAAGACGGCGCACGCACTTTGCTCGAACGCTGGATGGTGAGATAGCAATCCAATGTTCGTCCAGGACAAGCATCTGAACCCCGATTAAATCGGTTGCCAAATGCACTCCTCCATTGCGTGCGTGAAAACGGGAGGCTAGGTTTCGACCCTATCATTGGCGCATGATCCTTGTTCAAAAAATCGCAAAGATTTTTGGGGTCATACGCTAGCCAAAGAGGTCCAAATTCCCATGTTCCAGTCGTTTGAGGTCGCAAGCAATCCTGCTACCGGAGGGCCCCGTGTCGCCAAGTTGCGCGCTGAACTCGAAAACCTTGGCCTCGATGGTTTTCTCGTGCCGCGCGCCGATGAACACCAGGGCGAATATGTGCCTGCCCGCGCCCGCCGTCTGGCTTGGCTGACGGGTTTTACCGGCTCTGCCGGCGTTGCTCTGATTATGAAATACAAGGCCTATCTGTTCGTGGACGGCCGCTATACGTTGCAGGCCGTTGAGCAGACCGACCCGAATGTTTTCACTATCGAAAGTCTTGTCGATACGCCACCTTCGGTGTGGCTGCGCAATGTCGACAAGAAGCTCACCATGGGCTTTGACCCTTGGCTGCACACGATCAGCGAAACCAAAGCGTTACGCGAGGCTCTTGAGAAAAACGGCGGCACTCTCGTTGCGGTTAAAGACAATCTGGTCGACTTGATCTGGGACGATCAGCCAGCTCCGCCGCTGGAAGCCGTCACGATCCAGCCGGAGAAATATGCAGGCAAGCTGGCAAGCCAGAAGCTGCATGAACTGGCCGAAGCCGTTGCCAAAGCCAAAGCCGATGCGACGATCCTCACGGATCCATCCTCTATTGCCTGGGCTTTCAATATTCGCGGCAATGATGTCAGCAACACGCCCCTTCCCCTCGCCTTCGCGCTGATTCCGGCATCGGGCGAACCGCTGCTTTTTATCGACAAGCGCAAGCTGCCGATCGAAACGGAAGCCTATCTCACCCAGCTTTCGACGTTGCGCGCACCGTCGACCCTTGAAGGAGACGTTGCGGGCTTTGCCGCCGAGGGCAAGACCGTGATGCTCGATCCGGCGCTGGCGGCAGAAAAGCTGCGTCTGATCATCGAAAAAGCCGGCGGGAAAGTAGTGGACGGCCTCGACCCGGCGCGGTTGCCGCGCGCGCTCAAGAACGCGGTCGAGCTTGAAGGCGCACGCAAATCGCACGAGCGCGATGGCGTGGCAATGGTATCCTTCCTTTCCTGGATCGATAGCCAGGCGCCGGGCACAATCGATGAGATCATCGCGGCGACGAAACTGGAAGAAACCCGCCAGACTGTGGCGGAGAGCTTCCAGATGCCACTGGAAAATCTCTCATTCGACAGCATTTCGGGGGCTGGACCGAATGGAGCCTTTGCGCATTACCGTGTCAGCACAGCTTCAAACCGCACATTGGAGGACGGTGAGCTCTATCTGATCGATAGCGGCGGCCAATATCGCGACGGGACCACCGACATCACCCGCACGCTGCCGATCGGCAAGCCGTCAGATGATATGAAGCGCAAATTCACACTGGTGCTCAAGGGCATGATTGCCATTTCGACTGCGCGCTTTCCGAAGGGAACACGCGGTATGGATATCGATGTGCTTGCCCGCATCGCTCTGTGGAAACAGGGATATGATTATGGCCATGGTACCGGGCACGGGGTGGGTTCATTCCTGTCTGTGCATGAAGGGCCGCAGAGTATCTCGAAACGGGGCACGCATGAACTGCTGCCGGGCATGATCCTTTCCAACGAGCCCGGCTACTACAAGCCCGGCGCCTATGGCATCCGTACCGAAAACCTGTTGATCGTCACGGAGCCGGAAGTGCCGGAAGGTGGCGATATCCCGATGATGGGTTTTGAGACGATTACGCTCTGCCCGATCGACAGACGGCTGATCGATACCAGCCTGTTGATACGGGAAGAGCTTATTTGGCTGGATGCGTATCACGCGAGGGTTCGCGAGGCTTTGCTGCCGCACACGAATGGCCCGGCGCGCGAATGGCTGATCAGCGCGACCGAGCCCTTCGGTCATGAGAGCTAGTTTGTAATCAGGAGAATTGGCGCAGCAGGATAATCACCGCTCCGCCAGCGAGAAACATGGTCAGCGCATTGAAGCGCAGAGCCACAAGACCGGCGAAGGCAAGCGCGATCAATCCGCGCCAGTCGGCTTCTGCCGCGGCAGGGGCAACAAGCGTCGTTAAAACCGCGGCAGGCACCGCATTGAGCGCGACTTCGACACGAGGATGAATGCGCTCGAAGCGCGAGAGCACCAGATGACCGCCGATACGCGTCAGGAACGTCAGAACTGCGCCGGCGATTATGATCCACGTTATCGAGGACATCAGTTCCGCTCCTTGGCTTGTTCTGGTTTGGCGACAACCACGGCCATCAGAATGCCAGCAAGAGCGCCAATACTGACGTGCCAGGGCGAGCCAATCGTCTTATAGGCAATGATTGAGACTAAGGCGCTGGCAGTGACGATCGCCGCCCAGTTATCGCGCTTGCGAAACCCCATGACCAGCCCAAGAAAATAGATCGGCAGCAGCATATCGATTCCAAGAGCATGCGGGTCGGATATCAGATTGCCGAATAAACCCCCGATCCAGGCTTCTGTGACCCACATTACGTAAATCGGCGTGGCGACGCCAAGGTACCAGATAAAGGTCACCGGCTTCCTGGATTCCGCGCGCTTCTCGGTTTCCGCATACTGGGGATCGGTCAAAAGGAAATAGCTGAGAGCGCTCTGGAGCGGTTTGAAGTGGCCAATGCGCCGTCCCACCGCCGCCGAATAGAGCACATGGCGGAAATTTACGGCAAAAATGGAAAAGACGATCAGCCAGGCAGGGACATTGTGGCCGAACAGTTCGATACCGACCATCTGGCTTGCACCGCCAAAAATCGCGGCGCTCATCAACACGGCCTGAAACACGGTGAACCCATTATCGACGGCCAGCGCACCAAACAGCAGCCCGAATGGCGCCGAAGCTATCATGATGGGCAGGCCTTTGGCGAAGCCTTCCCAGAACTGGGTGCGCGCACGGCCTGGATCGGAGGGAACCGATTGCCGTTGATATATTTGTTCGTCCATTGATCTGCTCTAGGCCAGCTTCAACTGGCTGTCACGTCACATTTGTTGATTGATACCATCAATGTCACTGCAGTGATCGGGAACACATCGGTTCTTGTCAGGTGATTGTGCCACGATTATTTTGCATCGGCGAGACAAGGAGACCAAAAATGCCGCAAATAATAGAACGCGATGTCTGGGCGACCGATCCCGAGAATTGGCAGGGAGAGGTCACGGGCAAGCCTTACGGAGCCAGCGTTTCGGTGATTTTCAATCACCAGGAGCGGGTTGGCGCAGGGCCGCGGCTGCACAAACATCCCTACACTGAGACATTCATTATCCGCAAAGGCCGTGCGCGGTTTACTGTCGGGGATGAAATCATCGATGCTCATGAAGGTCAGATCGTCGTCTCGCCCGCCAACACGCCGCACAAGTTTGAAAACCTCGGGCCGGGCGTTTTGGAGACAATCGATATCCACGCCAACGAGGTGTTCGTAACCGAATGGCTTGAGTAAATTTGTTGATCTCCCCCCACCTGGAGGGGAGATCAGAGGCATCTAGAACTTCTGCGTCAACGAAACACGGAAACTGCGGCCAACTTCCGTATAGCGATCTGCGATTGCAGGCGAAATTGAATCCGGCACATCGAGCGCGTTCCAGTATTTCGTGTCGAAGACATTGAAAATGCCCGCCTGAAGCTTCATTCCCTTGGCGAACGTTGGTTCCCACCAGAGGGTAGTATCGACCAACGCATAGCCGGGGGCAACGAAACCGCCGTCGCTGACCTTGTCACGGCGCGAGGCCATGGTCAGCGACACGTCGCTACCCCAATCCTCTACCGCGTATCCAAGCCCGACGATCGCACGAACCGGCGGCACCGAATTCAGATATTCGTCGTTCTCGGTATCCTTGCCGACTGTCCATGCGACCGAGGCCCAGGTGCGCCAATGATCGGCAAAATTCACGTGGCCACGCAATTCCGCTCCATAAATCTGGACGCGGTCGAGATTGGCATAACCCGTAATACCGCCGACCGGAAATTCACCGCCAGGCGGCGCGATCGTCACTTCCTCGATGAAGTTGCGGTAGTAATTGTTGAAGATGCTTCCGCCAAAACCATAGGTCTCGTTTTCGAGTTTCGCGCCGATTTCAAATCCATTGCTGGTTTCGGGCTTAAGATCAGGATTTCCGATTCTGGCGTAGGAGCCGGGCGCACCGTAATTCTGGAAGAGTTCAAGCGCGGTCGGAGCGCGGAAACCCTGCGCCCACTGAGCGTAGAAGTCGAGGTCCGGAGCAGCATGCCACGTTGCGCGGAGCTTGGGAGAGAAGCGCGAGTCGCTGTTGGAGGAAGGTATCGTACCGTCGAAATTGGGACCAGCCTCATAAGCAGCAGTCGATTGCGGGCGATGATCATACCAGTCAAAACGTCCGCCGGGTGTGATTGTCACTCGGCCATTCAGGACATCGATGTCATCCTCGGCATAGAGACCGACTGCGAGGGATTCGACGTCTGGCATATCGGATGAATTTGAATGCAGCATCCGGCACGATTGCGGACCGAAAGGTTGTGGGATCGTGGACCAATCGACATCGGGACAATTGTCGACGCCCGCGGAATATTGGTGCAGGTCCTGGCGGTAGATTTCTCCGCCGACACGGAACGTGTGTGTAAGATTGCCGATCTCGGTGCTTTTTAGAACATTGCCGGTGAGGCCGTAGCTGTCCTGCTTCAGCTCGTTGTCACGTGTGTAGATGCCGGAGGGATAGCCGTAAAAGAAAGGGTCTCCGCGGATGATGAACGACCGGCCATCGCGGAGGCGAACGCCGTCTGTTGTCTTGGTGAGGATCTGCTGCTGCCAATAGGCTATGGCATGCGCCTCATCGATCCAGCCCGTCTTATCCGGCGAGATATAGTCGTAACTCGCAGATATCCGCTTGCGCTCGACATCGTCCCCGGATTCGAGACTTCCTCGAACGTAGCTTGCCGTCGAACCGATCTTGTCATCGATGTCCGCATCGCGCTTGAAATATTCGCCGGTTATGCCGAACCGATGGCCGCCATCGACATTCTGATAAATCTTGGCGAGAAAATTGCCTTGGTCGAAGTCTAATGGATTGGCCTCGGTTCGCGTTGCGCCATAACCGCCAACGTCGCCCATATTTTCGAATTCATGGCCTTGCCTGTAGCCGCCCTGGATCAGGAATTCCGTATCGTTGGCGCGCGCTGCGACCGCAGCATTCGTGCGCCAGCTCCGGTCGGCACTGTCATAGACGCCCTTGGTTATAGCACCCCAATTGCGTCCGTCCGTCAAAAGGTCCTCCGGATCGAGCGTCTGCAGCTGTACGACGCCGCCCAGAGCGCCCGAGCCGTAGCGGCTGGAATCAGCACCCTTGGTAATATCGATCGCCGAAAGCCCATCGAAATCCACCGCGTTCAGCCCGCCCGAATTGCTCCGCGGGTCGGTCAGCCACGGCACACGTATGCCGTCGACCGTCGTCAGGACACGATTCTCATCGAGGCCTCGCAGGTTGATGCTGTTGTTTTGCGTGTTGAAATTGACGCCAGCATCGACGCGGCGCCCAAGATCCTCGAAACTCTCGACCATGCGCTCCTGAATCTCTTGCCGGTCAGTCACCGTAGTCAATGGTGATTTTTCACCCTCGGCGGCTTTCGGACGCGCCCCTTTTACGACGATTGTTTCCAGTTCAATATTGTCGCCAGCTTTTGTGGTGTTTTGCGCCATCGATGCGCCAGCGCTCAGCCCGACCATCACCAATGTACCGGCGCCGCCACACACGAGGCGTGCAAGCAGATTCTTTCCAGCCATATCCCAGTTCCCCAAACCCAAAGAGAATGCCTGGCTGGCTTACGTCACACGAAAATACCGTTGTGGGTCAGTGGCTTGCTGAGCAAATGAAAGCGTGTGTTCACGCTGTACAACTGTTCACTACTAAAAGTTGAGTAACAAAGTCAACATTAATAATATGATTTTTACCGGGATTTCATTTTCGTGAACGGCATGGTGGATCAAGGAGTTGCAGTGCCCTCGATCGCCCTGCCCCAATCGATCAGGGGCTTGGCGCGCACCGCAAAATCAAGAAGATCATCCGCAAGCTTTGGCGAAGTGATATCGGTGGGGTCGATCGCATAGCGAACGACGAAATTTCTGTTCCGCAAGGCTTCGATCAAATCAGCATCCGCGACTGATTCAAACCCGCGTGGCGTCCGCTTCAATGCATCCGTATCTTTCATCGTCAGCCCATTTTTCTTGAGCGCCTTGACCATGGCGCGATAATTCTCCGGCTTGTCGACAATGGCCTTGCGCATCGCGAGCAGGAGTTCCGGCTTCTGCTGCCACCATGCGACAGCAGCATAACAGCCACGATAATCTTCGTGGCCGATGCAGACGTAGAAACAGCCGCTTTCGGCCCACTTTGTGCCATCTGGCGAAAGAAGCGCGGACAAATGGCGGTTATACGGGCTCTTGTCTTTGGAAAAGCGCACATCGCGCTTGATACGGAACTGCGACTTCTTGCGATCGCCCCGGAATGGCAGGCCCGCCTTTTCGAACCGGGCCATCAGATCTTCGACCAGATCGCCCAGCGGTTCGTAAAGATGAGACTCAAAAATATCCTTGTTCTCGAGAAACCATTCGCGGTTCTGGTGGAAATCGAGCGCTTTCAGAAAGGGCAACGCCTTTTCGCCAAAGCCTTTGAAAACCACGTCGCTCATGCGCCCACCAGTGTAAACCAAGAATCCTCATCGATGACTTCAATGCCGAGAGTCTGGGCCTGTGCAAGTTTCGACCCCGCGCCGGGGCCTGCCACCACGAGATCGGTTTTCTTGGAGACGGAACCCGCCGTCTTTGCGCCATAACGTTCCGCCATTGCCTTGGCCTCGTCACGCGACATCCTCTCAAGCGACCCGGTGAAGACGATGGTCTTGCCTGCCACCGGCGAGTGGCTCACGGCTCTGACTTCTTCATCGAGCGGCGTTACCTCGGCGAGAAGCGCATCGAGAGCATGGCGATTGTGTTCCTCGGCATAGAAATCAACCAGCGCCTCGGCAACGATGCTGCCGATACCCTCGACTTCGTTCAACTCGCGCCACGCATAGTTGCCCTTGTCAGCTTTGTCCCTAGGCGATTCTGCGGCCATAGCCACACTGGCCAACGCATCATAGGAACGGTAGGCACGGGCGAGCCGCTTGGCATTGACCTCACCCACGTGGCGAATACCAAGCGCGTAAACGAAGCGGCTTAGTGAAACTTCGCGCCGGTCGTCGATCGCGTCATAGAGCTTCTTTACCGACGTTGCGCCGAAACCATCGATGTTTTCAAGCTTGGTTAGCGAGTCGGCCTGACGTTTTCTCAACGTGAAAATATCGGCGGGCGTGCCGATATGCAGCGCCGGATCTTCCGACTTGAAGAAGAACTCCACCTGTTTTTCACCAAGCCCTTCGATATCGAAGGCGTTGCGCGAGACGAAATGCCGGATGCGCTCCACCGCCTGCGCCGGGCAGATCAATCCGCCCGTGCAGCGCCGCACCGCCTCGCCCTCCTCGCGCACTGCGTGGGAACCGCAAGCGGGGCAAATATCCGGGAATTTATAGGGCGTCGTTCCGCGCGGCTTGTCGGCGACGATATCGACAATCTGCGGGATGACATCGCCTGCACGCTGCACCACGACCGTATCGCCGGTGCGAAGGTCCCGCCCCTCGCGGATAGGCTGGCCGTTCTGGCCGATACCCTTGATGTAGTCTTCGTTGTGCAGGGTCACATTGGTGACGACTACCCCGCCGACCGTGACAGGCTCGAGCCGTGCGACCGGCGTCAGCGCGCCGGTACGGCCAACCTGAATGTCGATGCCCTTGAGGATGGTCATCGCCCGCTCGGCCGGAAATTTATGCGCTATCGCCCAGCGCGGGCTGCGCGAGACGAAGCCAAGACGTTGCTGCAGCGCCAGATCATCAACCTTGTACACGACGCCGTCGATATCGTAGCCGAGCAGCGCCCGCTGTTCCTCGATCTGGTGATAGTGCTTTACCAGCGCTTCTACCGTCTCGAACCGTTGCATCAACGGGTTGACGCGGAAGCCATAGGATTTGAATGCTTCAACCATGCCCATTTGCGTCTTGGCGGGCATGTCGCTGACCTCGCCCCAGGCATAGGCAAAGAATTGTAGCGGTCGCGAGGCAGTGATCGTGGGATCGAGCTGGCGCAAGGAACCCGCCGCTGCATTGCGCGGATTGGCGAAAATCTGCTTGCCATCCTTGGCCTGCCGCTCGTTCAACGCGGCAAAATCCGCATGGCTCATATAGACCTCGCCCCGCACCTCAAGCACCTCGGGTGGTTTGCCGCCGAGCACATTGGGGATACTGGCAACTGTCCGGGCATTGAGCGTGACATTTTCGCCTGTGGTGCCATCGCCGCGGGTGGCCGCCGTCACCAACCTACCAAGTTCATACCGCAGCGAAAGCGACAGGCCATCGATCTTGGGTTCCGCAGTGATGCCAATCTTTGCGTCGGCTCCAAGCTTGAGAAACCTGCGGATGCGGCCGACGAAATCCTCGACATCGCTATCATGGAAGGCATTATCCAGCGACAGCATCGGAATTGAATGGGTGACCTTGCCAAACTTTTCCGATGCGACGGCACCGACTTTGTTCGATGGCGAGTCCTCACGCTTCAGATGCGGAAAACGCTGTTCGATTGCAAGATTGCGGCGCCGCAGCGCATCATACTCGGCATCCGAGATGATCGGGGCGTCTTCCGTATTGTAGCGGTAGTCGTGCTGGGCAATCTCGGCTGCAAGGCGGCCAAGTTCCTCAGCGGCATCCGCCTCGCTTAATTGTTCTACGGGAATATCTGCCATATCTAACGTCTAATTGTTGCGCATTGTCATCCGTGCAACGTTATCCATCCTTTGGCGGAAGAGAAAGCGATTCCAGCATCTTGGTGAATTATTGGTTCTGGCTTTTTGTTGTTGTACCCCCAGCTTTGGTGTTCACCGCAAGACCAGAGGAAAATGACTGGCTTAAAACGGGGCGATTGGTCGGCGCAGTTGCGCTGGCCGCGTTGTTTAGTAAACTTGTCGTGGATTTCGATGAAAGGATTGCAGCCGAGTTTTATGCCGAATGTCTCGCCCGCATTCCCTCCAGTGAAGAGGTGAAGCGTATGCGTTTCAATTGCCTATCATTAAAGTATGATTTCCTCGGAGTCCGAGACATTTTTCTAGGAAACTTTGCGTGGATATCAAACGTTGGGTATGTCACCTCCCTTGAAATCATTCGGCGCATCCAGCTTCTTGACACAACATCGATATTTTGCAGGAAACATTTGATAAGCAACATATTTATCTTCTTATGTTTTCCGCTCGTTGCCGCATTGCTCTTTCTATCGCTTGTATTTTTTTTCTATGCGTTTGGCGACTACATACTTTTGACGCGTAGCGTCGTTTATGGGAAATAGACACTCATTCCGGCCATCGATACATGCTCTCGGTCGCACTCAATTTCGCTTCGCTTTTGAAATTGGTGGTCCATGTATCTGTAATCGAGAACGGTGTGCCTCTTAGTTCTGTCCATTGCCACGATTCGGGTGTCAAGGCAGAGGAACCAGTCGCCATCTGTCGCAAATCTGCAGGATCGGTAAATTCATCGGCGTATTGGTAAGAGATGCTGCCCTCAATGAACATCATACCGTTTTGAGTTTTGACAGATCCAACAAACTGCCCACTAACGACACTTTTTCCGAAAGCAAAAACATATCCTATAAACTGATATGTCCCGGCGAACCCATAGGTGAAATGACCGAATTTCGCCTTTCTCGCTGCGTCAATAATCTGCGCGTTAATACGATCACCAATGCTGCGTAGAAAAAGTAGAAGATTAAACCTGCCAAGTTGCCTGTTTTAGAGAGTGTGACCGCCTCGCCGCCACCAGTTCTAAAATAGTCCAAGAACTTACCTGTGTTCCACTGCGGAGTCGCGTCATTGATATCGCTGCTGATCGTCTGGTTAGCATATTCGCTTGTCCCGAGTTCATAGGGTTCCGCTGTACAGCGGCAGCCGTAGCCCTCGCCCGGATGTCCCGTTTCCGGTGGATTGTCCCATGCGAATAGCTTCCCGTTATTTTCTATATGTGAGGGGCACACCTGCGGATCGCCGCGCGTGCGCCAGATATAACGTGTGGTCTGGTGGCCCAGGTCTTCTGCCTTTAGCGACAGGCGTATCGGTACCCCGCGGCGGAGATAGTCGTTAAAAGCCTTGCGGTATTCCAGTGAAATGAGAGGGTTCATCGTGTCTTGTCCCGTTGCGTTGAGACGATGATACGGCCGCAAAAGTGAGCGTGGATAAGTGACCAGTGAGAAACCACTGGAATGCCGTCAATATCGCGCGTTCAGGGGCTTCGGCTATTAAGGTACGGCGGGAGCGTTTTCCCGGAGCAACCGCACCGCTGCGGCGCGCGCTTCATCGGTGACACTCGCGCCGGCCAGCATGCGGGCGATTTCCTCCTGCCGGTCGCCAGTTTCCATCGCCCGTATGGATGTCGCCACGCGGTCATTGCCGGCGGCGGCCTTGGCGATGAGGAAATGTGTCTGAGCCCGTGCAGCAACCTGCGGCGCATGCGTGACGGAAAGAACCTGAACGGTGCCCGCAAGCCGCCGCAGACGCTGGCCAATGGCATCAGCTACCGCACCGCCGACACCTGTATCGATCTCATCGAACACCAGTGTCGGCGCCGAGCCGCGATCGGCAAGTGCTACTTTCAGCGCCAGCAGAAAGCGCGAGAGCTCACCGCCGGACGCGACCTTCATCATGGGACCGGCGCGCGTGCCCGGATTGGTCCGCACCCAATATTCGACAGTATCGATACCATCCGCTGTCCGGCTCTGTGTATCCGTCGTCATCTCGACGATGAACTCGGCGCGCTCCAGTTTCAGGGCGGGCAGTTCCGCCATGACAGCCTGTTTCAAATGCTCGGCAGTCTCGTGACGGTCGTTTGAAAGTGCGAGCGCGGCCAGATCATAAGCGTCGCGCGCGGCCTGCGCCTCTTTTTCGAGTGCTGCCAGCCGTTCGGCCCCCGCGTCGATATCGGCAAGGTCCGCATCCATCCGGTCACGCAGCGCGGGAAGGTCATCGACAGCCACGGAATATTTGCGTGCGGCGGCACGCAATGCGAACAGCCGCTCCTCCGTTTGCTCAAGCACACGCGGGTCGAAATCGATTGCTCGGATCGCCTCTTCGATACCGTTTTGCGCTTCCGCCAACGCATTCAGGGCCTCGTCAATGGCCTTGACGACCGGCTCCAGCAACTGTGGAGCCTCCGGCACCTTGCGTTCCAGCCTGCGGACGAGGCTGGCAAGCGAGGGCACGGGAGACGCGTTGCCGGACAACACCTCGTTGGCATCGTTGACATCGCCCGCGATCTTTTCCGAACGCATCATGTCCGTGCGCCTGATTGCCAGTGTCTCTTCCTCCAGCGGTTCCGGATCGAGCGTCGCTAGTTCTTCAACAGAGGCGCGCAGATAATCGGCCTCGCGGGTCGCCGCTTCTACCTTGGCACGGTGACGGACCAGCGTGTGTTCCGTATCGCGCCAGGTCTTGTGAAGTGTGCGTACAAGCGCCGCCTTGATTTCAAGCGCTCCAAAAGCGTCAAGCAAGGTACGGTGGATATCGAGATCGACAAGCGCACGGTCGTCATGCTGGCCATGAATCTCGACAAGCCTGCGTCCAAGCTCCTTCAGCAGCGTGACGCTTGCCGCCTGATCATTGATGAAAACGCGACTGCGGCCGTCGGCATTCTGCACGCGGCGCAGGATGATATCGCCATCGTCTTCAATGTCGTTCTCACGCAGCAGCGTGCGGGCCGGATGGCTTCCCACGACATCAAAGACGGCAGTGACTTGCCCCTGCTCCGCGCCATGACGCACCAGCGAGGCATCGCCCCGCGACCCCAGCGCCAGCGACAAAGCATCAAGCAGAATGGATTTACCTGCACCTGTCTCGCCGGTCAGCACCGACAGACCTTCGCGAAACTCGATGTCGAGCCGTTCAATCAGAACTATATCGCGGATCGACAGATGCGAAAGCATGGTTGCTCAGGTTAGGGTTTCTTCGTTTTTACGCAATCCCGGACGGAAAACCGGTTCCCACTTTTCCTGGAATTGCTTTAGACGCCGTCTTTACCACCAGTGATAGCTTCTGCGGCTTTGGATAGCCATGAGCCGGCGTTCTGCCGAGGTTCAAGCCCGCCACTTTGCAGCAGTTTGTAGCTGTCCTTGTACCACTCGCTGTCCGGATAATTCTGGCCGAGAACGGCTGCCGCTGTCTGGGCTTCATTGGTGATGCCCAAGGCGTAGTAGGCTTCAACCAAGCGGGCCAAGGCTTCCTCCACCTGGCGTGTGTTCGAGTATTGCTCGACAACGCCGCGGAAGCGCTTGATCGCTGCCAGATATTCCTTGCGCTCGAGATAGTAACGGCCAACCTGCATTTCCTTGCCGGCGAGCTGATCGCGGCCGAAGCGGATTTTCTGCTTGGAATCTTCGACATATTCGGAGTCGGGGTAACGTTCGACCACCTCGTTGAACGCAGCAATCGAGCGGCGAGTCATGCTTTGCTCGCGTGTCACATCCGGGATCTGGCGATAGTAGCAAAGGCCGGTAATGTAATAAGCATAAGCCGCCTCTGGCTGCGTTGGGTACAGCGCAATGTAGCGCTTGGTCATAGCAACGGCCTCGTCATATTTGCCTGCACGGTAATTGGCGAAGGCACCCATGACGAGCGATTTGCGAGCAAATTCCGAATAGGGATGCTGGCGGTCGACAGCATCGAATTTCTTGGCGGCCTCATCGAGGCGGCCGGAATTCAGATTGGCCAGAGCTTGGTTATAAAGAACGTCTGCAGGTTCGATCGTGTCGACATAAGCATTGAGATCGATGTCGTCGTCCTTCGAAGCACAACCGGAAATGGCTATAGCGCTGGCGACTGGAAGGAGTAGAAAGGCCATCCTGGCCTTGCCCCCAAAGCCTTTACTTATCGACATTCTGCTATTCGCCATGCTGTTTCCGGCCCCATATAATAATTTGAGAGCAATTATCGCAAACCCGATATCACGTTTGCGATCCACACTCTAGGCATAGTCAATCTACCGTCGGTTGGGCGGTCATAAACCACAAGCGAGGAGAATCAGCAATCTTATTGCCATGTAATCGTCCAATTTTGTGGCGGAGCCGAAAATGAACTGCAAATCCCTAAGATTCGCTTATTTTGTTTCAACTAGGCGTTTTCAAGCAACTGGGCTTCACCATTACTAAAGGACCATTCATCCCGGCTTGAAGTGCTGATGATGATCATGACGTCCTCCGGTCGAACGCCGGGCGCCTCGCTGAGCAGCTTGACCAGACGTTTGTAGAACGCCTGCTTCGTCGCGGCATCGCGAGGTCTGCCGATGGCAATCGCGAACACCATGAAGTCGTCGGAGCGCGGACCACCAAAATAGTTGCGGTCGAACACGAACTCACCCGGGCGATGCTTGTGAATGGCCTGGAAACGATCAGCAAGCGGAACATTGAATGCCTCGACCATGGCTTGATGCAGACTATCGGAGACGGCCTTCAGATACTCGGGGGATTTTCCTTCGAGAAGCGAAATGCGGGTAAAGGGCATGGAACTATCCTTTCTTTTAAAGTCTTGACGTCATTTCTATAACGCCGCATGATCATCCTGAAAATCAGAAAGTTTTTGACGAACAATTCCAAAAATATGGATAATTAACATGCGACGAATTACCTTCGATCTTGATGTGTTGCGCACCTTTGCGACCGGCATGGAACTTGGCAGTTTTGCCAAAGCAGCGGTCCGGCTTGGCCGCTCCACCTCGGCGATCAGCGCGCAATTGAAGAAACTCGAGCAGCAGGCGGAAACGTCGATCTTCGTCAAGTCGGGGCGCGGGCTGGCGCTAACGGAAGCCGGCGAGACAATGCTGGCCTATGCTCGCAGGTTGCTCGACCTCAACGATGAAGCTGCGACGGCAATCCATGGCAGCGAGCTTGCAGGGTGGGTGCGGCTGGGATTGCAGGAGGATTTCGGCGAAACCATTCTTCCGGAAGTCCTTGGACAGTTCGCCCGCGCTCATCCAAAGGTGCGGATCGAAGCACGCGTGGCACGCAATGCCGAATTGATCGATCGCATCACATCCGATCGTCTTGACCTGGCGTTGGCGTGGAGCGACGCGTCTGCGAGGACACCGCACTCCGACCACATCAAGGATTTACCAATGTGCTGGGTTGGCCCGGCCGGCGAGCCAAGGAACTGGCGAGTATCCGCGGACGAACCATTACCTCTGGCGTCGCTGGAAGCACCTTGCCTCTTGCGCACTGCCGCCACAAGCGCACTCGACCGCGCCGGCATACCGTGGCGGCAGTCGTTTGTCAGTCCGAGCCTGGCGGGGTTATGGGCTGCAACCGTCGCGGGCCTTGGCGTAACCGTTCGCACGCCGTTCGGGCTACCGCCAAGCGTACAACCTCTGGTACCGGCTGACAGCGGACTACCACCGCTACCTTCTCTCGGGCTTGTTCTTCATCGATCGCAAGCGCAATCAGATCCGGCAACCGCACGCCTCGCATCGATCATGCTGCAAGCGGTGCACAATGCGATACCGACGTACTGATAAGAGTCAGATCGCCCAAGGTGCAAAAACAGGAGCGTTTACGGCAACAAGCGATGCGCCGCGCGATTGGCCGCGTTTACCAGCCATTTCGACGATCTCGAACGCCGTATGGTCGGAGAGCAGTGCGCGGAGCGCCGCAGCATTCAGCCGGTGCCCGCCGCGATACGAGCGGAAGCAGCCAATGAACGGCGCGCCAGCGAGGGCAAGATCGCCGATGGCGTCCAGCGCCTTGTGACGAACAAACTCATCCTTGTAGCGAAGGCCACCCGGATTGATGACAGAGTGATCATCGCCGATGACCAGCGAGTTATCGAGTGATGAACCCAGCGCCAGGCCCGCAGCCCAGAGCTTTTCCACGTCGCGCATGAAACCGAAGGTGCGCGCCCGCGAAATCTCCTTGCGGAAGACCGCCTCATCCATATCGGCGGCAAATTTCTGACGGCCGATGACCGGCGTTTCAAAGTCGATTTCTACCTCATAGCGCGTTCCATCATAAGGACGGAACTCGGCCCAGGATGCCCCGGCCTCGATGCGCGATGTCTTGAGAATCCGGATGAAACGGCGTTTAGCCGCTTGCCGCACGAAACCGGCCTGCTCGAATGCGTCGAGGAAGACCAAGGATGTTCCGTCGAGAATTGGCACTTCCGGGCCGTCGATCTCGATGATCATATTGTCGATGCCCGAACCGGCAATTGCTGCCATGACGTGCTCGACTGTGCTGATCGTCACCCCTGCCCTGTTGGCAAGCGTGGTCGACAGATCGGTCGTCCCGACTTCCGATACAAGCGCCTTGATTTCGTGGCTGGCGCTATTTCCGTCGAGCCTGTGGAAAACGATACCCGTATCGGGATCGGCCGGGACGAAAGCAATCGTCACCGGCGCACCGCTGTGCACACCAGCTCCTGAAAGCGTTATTCGCTCGGCGATTGTTGTCTGGTAGTCGCGCAATTGAAACCTCGTGCCCATGTACCGCCCCGGATTATCCAACCGGTCTTCAGTATGAATTTGCGGCGCTGCACGCTTTTCGGAATCAGCATCGCTCATCGTTATTTTGCGCCGCAAGATACAGTTGGCATCCCATGAAGCAAAATCACGGTTTCGCGACGTTTGTAACGAAACCACTGCGCCATCAGCTAAGTCGTTTCTTTGGCCTTTCAATGGCTTGAAAGAAAAATTCCGCCATTGAGGCAATGGCGGAATTCTTATTCTTTAACAATCCGTGATCAGATCAGTTCGCCTGACGGCGAAGGAAAGCCGGGATTTCAAGCTGATCGTCTTCGGACGCCTGGCGCGCGTGTGGCTGAACGCGGCCCTGCTCATCGAGCTGTCCACGGCGCGGCGCATAGATCGACGCGTCCTGTGAAAGCGGCCGGCGCTGTTCGACCGGACGCATCGCGGGTTCGCGCGGCTGCGCTGGCTCTAGCCGGGCGGTCTCGTCTTCGCGGCGAGTCAAACCGGCAGTGAGGCGCTTTAGAAGACCCATCGGCCCACGATCTTCCTGGTTGTCATAGGAAGGTTCGCGATTGCTCTCACGGCTTCCCATGTCGCGGGCGTTGAGTTCTGCCTGAACCACAGGCGGGAAATCAGCGACATTCGGCATGCGTGGGGCAGCCGGTTGCGGTGCGGGTGCAGCCTGCATCTGCGGAGCGGGCTGATGCACCGGAGCCTGAGGCGCGGCAGCAAAGGGAGCATCGAACACTTCTGGCGCTGGCGCCTGGAAAATGCGGCTCTGCGGACGGAACTCCTCGGCGGGCTGTGGAGCGCGCTGCACCACCTCCTGTTCCGCAGCGCGGATCGCATCGGCTACAGGGTCCGCTACCCGTGCGGCCGGCTGCTGAACAACCGGACGTGCATTCGTACTTGCGGCGGCCTGCTGCGCGGGCTTGGCAATCGGCTTCAGAGGCTGGCGAAATTCGATCGGCGCGGGCGCCGACTCTCCAATCTGCTTATCGATGCCAGTTGCCACGACAGAGACGCGGATGATGCCTTCGAGGCTTTCGTCGAAGGTTGCGCCGAGGATGATATTGGCATCCTGGTCAACTTCCTCGCGGATACGAGTTGCAGCCTCATCAACTTCAAAGAGCGTCATGTCGCGGCCACCGGTGATCGAAATCAGCAGACCCTTGGCGCCACGCATGGAGGTTTCATCAAGCAGGGGATTGGCAATTGCGGCTTCAGCGGCAGCCATTGCACGGCCGTCGCCAGAGGCTTCACCCGTCCCCATCATCGCCTTGCCCATCTCGCGCATGACCGAACGAACGTCGGCAAAGTCGAGATTGATCAGGCCTTCTTTCACCATCAGATCGGTGATGCAGGCAACACCGGAATAGAGAACCTGATCGGCCATCGCGAAGGCATCGGCAAAGGTCGTCTTGTCATTGGCAATGCGGAAGAGGTTCTGGTTCGGAATGACGATGAGCGTATCGACGTTCTTCTGCAGATCAGCAATTCCCATATCGGCGGTGCGCATGCGGCGCTGACCTTCGAAATGGAAAGGCTTGGTGACAACGCCAACGGTCAGAATACCCTTTTCGCGTGCCGCCCGGGCAACGACCGGCGCCGCGCCGGTACCGGTGCCGCCACCCATGCCGGCAGTGACGAAGCACATGTGGGTGCCCTGGAGATGATCGTTGATCTCGTCGATGCATTCTTCGGCTGCTGCGCGGCCAACTTCCGGCTGCGAGCCTGCACCAAGGCCTTCGGTCACAGCGGCACCAAGCTGAACCAGACGTTCAGCCTTCGACTGCGATAGCGCCTGTGCATCGGTATTGGCCACAACGAATTCAACACCGCGCAAACCGGCATTGATCATGTTATTGACCGCATTGCCACCACCACCGCCAACACCGAATACGGTGATCCGTGGCTTAAGCTCGGTAATGTCCGGCTTTTGCAGATTGATACTCATTTGTTTCGTTCCTTTTCGTCTCTACCGCCTCGCCGCTGCGGTGTTTTTTTGGGTTTCCCCGCCTGCCCATTCTACGAATGGGCTGTTTCAACTCGCTACTGCGACCTTTACGCGTCCCGAAGGACGCGCGGCGCAGTAGTCAAAAACTCTCTTTCAGCCATTGGCCGATACGCTGAAAACGCCCACCTGTGCCCGTCATCAACGACGATGAACCAGCCTTTACAGAACGCTCCTCAATTCCTGCCACCTGCGGATAGATCAGAAGACCAACCGCTGCAGAGAAAGCCGGACCCTTGGCAGCCTCGGGAAGCCCCGTGACACCAAGAGGACGGCCAATACGCACATTGCGAGCCAGAATGCGGCGTGCCGCCTCCGGCAATCCCGCCAACTGACTGGCACCGCCCGTAAGCACCACACGCTTGCCGACAATCTGGCCGTAGCCGGACTGATTGAGGCGGTCACGCGCGAGTTCCAGCGTTTCCTCAACCCGGGCACGGATGATGCGGGTCAGTACCGCGCGTGGATATTGATTGGGAACATCGCGCGCATCGTTGCCGAGCGGCGACACACTGATCATATCGCGATCATCGGCAGCACTTGGCAGGGCCGAGCCGTGCATGACCTTCAGCCGCTCGGCGTCGTCCATATGAGCCGACAGGCCACGTGCCACATCCATGGTCACGTGGTTGCCGCCAATGGCGATTGCATCAGCATGAATGAATTTGCCTTCGGAGAACACGGAAATCGTCGTCGTACCGCCACCCATGTCGATGCAGGCAGCGCCCATCTCGGCCTCATCATCAACGAGTGCCGATAGACCGCTGGCGTAAGGCGTTGCGATCATCGCCTCGACAGACAAATGACAGCGATTGACGCAGAGCTCAAGATTGCGCAGTGGCGCCGCGTCGGCAGTCAGAACATGCATTTCAACGCCTAGCGTATCGCCGATCATGCCGAGCGGATCGCGAATGCCGCGTTCACCATCGAGGCCATAGGCGATCGGTAGCGAATGCACGAGATGACGCTCAGCGGCAAGCGCTTGCTTGGCTCCGGCTGCAAGCACGCGGCGGATATCCGACTGATCAACCTCATGGCCGCCGAGATTGATACTGGCAGAAAAGCTCTCGCTCTTCAGGCGTCCCGCCGAAATATTGACGATCATCGAGTCGACCGTGAGGCCCGCCATACGCTCCGCCGCATCGACGGCAAGACGGATCGCCTGCTCGGCAGCATCCAGATTGACGATGACTCCTGACTTGATTCCGCGCGACTTCTGATGGCCAATTCCCAGAACCTCGATGCGATGTGTACGGCCTGGCAGATGTGCGCTTTCCTCACGCGGACGCAAACGCGCGATGATGCAGCAGACCTTGCTCGAACCGATATCCAGAACTGTCAACGAGCGCGTCCGCTTGGCGGATGGCGCTCCTGTCGATGAACCTTTTCCGTTCAGAATACTCATACACGCTTCTCCGAACGCTTGGGCGCCTTGTCACGGGCCTTCAAATACTCAACGCGCTGTACCATTGCTTCCGGCGTCAGCCTGACAACCACGCGGTCCGTCAGGCGCAGATCGACCGATGCGATATCGCGAGACAGAAGCCCTGCCTTGCTGTCCATATTGGCAATATCGGTCAGGGCCTCGTCGATGCGGGATTCCGGCAGCATCAGGCTTACGCCATTTTTCAGCACCAGATCCCAACGGCGGTCCCCGACCCGCTGATAAGCCTTTACCTCGGCAGCGATTTGCGGGAAGGCGGCCATCTGCGTCAGGAGAAACTTTGCCTGCTTGTCAGCACCAGCGCCGATCACCACCGGCAACGAAGCGCTGCGACCACCATTGAACGATACGATCATTCGGCCATCAGCATCGATAACCGAAAGCTGATCGCCATTTTGCCACACCGCCAATGCGGTGCGCTCGTGGATCGAAATCTGGATCGTGTTCGGATAGACCTTGAACACATCGACGGATTCGACCCAAGGCAATCCCGCTACGGCCTTTTGAGCGTCCGCAGCACTCAAGCCTACCAGCGATGTCTCGCCGTCAAGGCCAAGAGCGCCGAGAACGTCGATCTCCGACGTTTCCTTGTTGCCGACGACCTTCACATCTTCAATGGCGAAGCCGAATGTCGAGGTTGTAACCTTGACCACTTCGGGCGCATGACCGCCAAGGATCGCGCCGTAAGCTCCGGTCAAAGCCAGGAAAGCCAAGGCACCGAATGTCCCAACATGGTTCGGAATGGAAACTTCGCCTTCGATGGTGCGGGCAAGAACGCGAACAGGCTTGCGCAGGATTTTTGGCAGGACGATCCGGAAACGGCCAAAAGTCGCCGACCTGCCCGAAGACACCGGCACAGCACCTCGCGGGTGCGCATTTTTGCCCTTCAACGCAAACACGATGCGTCCTCCACCATCCAACTCAACAATTCACCGAAGGTATGCCCCGCAGCTTTGGCGATATCAGGCACGAGAGAGGTGGGAGTCATGCCTGGCTGGGTGTTGACTTCCAGCCAGATAAGCTCGCCATCCTCGGAAAAACGGTCGTCGTAACGGAAGTCCGACCGGCTAATCCCTTTACATCCAATTGCCTGATGCGCCTTGAGTGCCAGTGTTTGTATTTTTTGGTAAATTTTTAGTGAAATTTTAGCGGGAACAACATGATTTGATCCGCCTGCAACATATTTTGAATCATAATCGTAGAACTGGTGCCCGACCGGGATGATTTCGCATACTCCAATGGCCACATTGCCCATGACGGCACAGGTCAATTCCCGCCCATAGATGTAGCGCTCGACCATGACGCTATCGCCATATTTCCACTCCGCAGAGGTAATAATCTGCGGTGGGTGAGACTGATCCTCCTTGACGATGACGACACCGAAACTGGAGCCCTCGCTTACGGGCTTCACGACGTAAGGCGGCTTCATCGGATGCTTTGAGGTGAAGTCCAGGCGGTTCATGGTCTTGGCTTCAGCCACAGGGATACCAGCTGCCTTGGCAACGATCTTCGCCTGCTCCTTGTGCATCGCGAGAGCAGACGCGAGCACACCTGAATGCGTGTACGGAATTTCGAGATACTCCAGAATGCCCTGGATGGTGCCGTCTTCGCCAAAGGGACCATGCAGCGCATTGAAGGCAACATCGGGCTTGAGGTCACGCAACACACTGGCGATATCGCGAGTAACGTCGACGCGGGTTACGGTATAGCCTTCGGCCTCCAAAGCATCGGCGCATGAATTGCCAGAAGACAGCGACACCGGACGCTCCGATGAAAAGCCACCCATCAGCACCGCAACATGCTTTTTCGCCATGAAGGCAACCCCTCGCACTCTTCCCCATCAAAGCTGAAAACAGACATGAGTCCGGGCACATCCGGCGGCCAAGACCGCAGATACCCGAGACTGGCAAGACCAGCCGACTCAAATCAGTTAACGCTTGTCCCTAAAGAATCAGAGAGTTGATTCGCTGACAAGTCCCCAATGATTCAACAATGGAAATTCAGGTAAAAAAATATGTCAGGAGGAGGCAGATCATGCGGCGCGAGCAGCTGCCTCGATTGCGTCGGCTACCCATTCATTGAGACTTTTGTTTTCTGCAGCAGCTGCCAAGACGGCAGCTTCGTGAAGTTCCGCAGCAAGACGTACATTGAAACGACCAGAGAATTCGCGGAATGGAGGAATGCCTTTCTCAGCACACATCTCAAGAAAAACCTTGAGCGACTTACGACCCTCGACAATCAGATCATCGACGCTCCTCGCGTAAAAATCGGCCCCACCGGACAATCCGAGAAATTCTCCACGGATCATGCCGATTTCCGGATCAAGAGAAACGACAGCTTTGTGACCGTCGATATCAATCACATTTTTCATGGCTTCACTCCATGGCTCTCCAGCCATTTTCTGATGCTCGCAATTGCACCCTTGTCGGTATCCGGCGATGGATGCGGGCGGTGAAACACTCGAACTTCGCCGAATAAAACGACACCGACATGCGAGCCTTCTCTTTCGCTGACTTCAGCCCCGAGACCGACAAACAATGCTTCCACATCGACCGAGCGAACTGAACCACTGACTGGACGAGCGAAAATCTGCACCAAGGTAATGTGGTGTCTATGCTTCATAAATTGAGTACCATTTTTTAGTACCATTCACAACGAAATTTAAGCAATGAATTATTTGAAAAAGCTATTGGATCCAGATCAGAGCAGCTGCCCCATAAACTCGTGGACCTCTTGACCGGGCCGGAAAAGCCCAAGGCGTTTGATTTCCCAATGCAGGCGAACACCCGAATTCTGCACGACCCGCGAACGGATGGTTTCGCCAAGCGTCTCGAGGTCATGCCCCGAGGCAGTGCCGGTGTTGATCATGAAATTGCAATGCATGGGTGACATCTGCGCGCCACCGATCATCAGTCCGCGCCCGCCGGCTTTGTCGATCTCTTTCCAGGCAGAGGAGCCTTCAGGGTTCTTGAACGTCGAACCGCCCGTCTTTTCCCGGATAGGTTGCACCGTTTCGCGGTGCTGCTGGACGGCATCCATCGCTGTCTGGATGTCCCCGCGATCACCCGGCACGCCTTCGAACAGCGCTGAAGTAAAGATCAGATCACTTGCCGCACCGGAATGCCGATATGCGTAGCCCATGTCGGCGTTTGAAAGAACTCGAACTTCGCCCTTGCGGTCAAGTGCACGCACTTCCACCACGCGCTCACGCGTTTCAACGCCGTTAGCCCCGGCATTCATACGCAGAGCGCCGCCGATCCCGCCAGGGATACCGTGATAGAAATGGAACCCGGCGATGCCTGCTTCCAGCGCCGCCGCCGCTACACGTTTGTCTGGCGTAGCCGTGCCGGCGCGCAACTGCGTATCGCCTACGCGTTCCACCTCGCCGAAGCCTTTGGCAGACAGGCGCACAACGAAGCCCGGAATACCGCCATCTCGCACAAGGAGATTGGACCCGATGCCGGCAGTCAGAACCGGAAATTCTTGCGGGACAGCTTTGAGGAATGCCGACAAATCTTCCTCGTCCGCAGGCTGGAACATGACTTCAGCTAGACCGCCAGCGCGGAACCACGTGACCTTTTCCATGCCCATATTGGGTGTCAGCCGACCGCGCAGACTTGAAAATCTATCGCCCAGCTTTTTCAGCAGGGCTTCGCCGTCAATAAGTGGAGACATTGTATCCTTCCCGCCCGAACCATTCCTGTCGGAGCAACCGCCAAATCTAGAGCGCTGCGAGTTCCTTTGGCAAGGCATAGGCCCATTGGGTAATGTTGCCCGCCCCGAGAAAGATCACAAAATCATCCGGCTTGGCGATCTCGGCGATCAAAGGAGCCACTTCTTGCGGACCCGCGATATAGCGCGCATCACGGTGTGCGGCGGTTTTGATACGCGAAACCAACGCCTCTGAATTCACTCCCGGAATGGGATCTTCGCCAGCCGAATAGACGGGAGCCAGGACAACCGTATCGGCATCGTTGAAACACGCTGCAAACTCATCGAACAGGCTGGCGAGCCGTGTGAACCGATGCGGTTGAACGACAGCGATCACGCGGCCTTTCGCGGAATCCCGCGCCGCCCTCAATACCGCTTTGATCTCGACCGGGTGGTGGCCATAATCATCGAATATCTCGACACCCTTCCACGTTCCCGTATGGGTAAACCGGCGCTTGACCCCGCCGAAGGATGACAAGCCCTTCTTGATGTCGTCGGCCGAGATACCAAGCTCATGGGCTACGGCGATCGCCGCTGTGGCATTGGAAACGTTGTGACGTCCCGGCATCGGCAGGCGCAGGCCGGTGATCTCGATGATCTCACCCGTCTTACGCTTGGCGATATGAACATCGAAACGCGAGGCAGCGCCGTCAACGACGAGATTGACGAAACGAACATCTGCCTGCGGATTTTCACCATAGGTGATTACCCTTCGGTCCTCGATCCGCGATACCAGCGACTGTACTTCCGGATGGTCGAGACACATGACACCGAACCCGTAAAACGGTACATTCTCGACGAATTGCCGGAAAGCTTCGCGGACCCTGTCGAACGTGCCGTAGTGGTCGAGATGTTCGGGATCGATATTGGTGACAACAGCCACATCAGCCGGAAGCTTCAGGAACGTGCCGTCGCTCTCGTCTGCTTCGACGACCATCCAGTCGCCCTCGCCCATGCGTGCATTCGTACCATAGGCGTTGATGATACCGCCATTGATAACCGTCGGATCGAGATTGCCCGCATCGAGCAAAGTAGCGACCATGGAGGTGGTCGTCGTCTTGCCATGGGTGCCGCCGATGGCGACGGCCTTGCGGAAACGCATCAGTTCGGCCAGCATTTCGGCGCGGCGGACGACCGGAAGCAGCTTCTCTCGGGCCGCGATCAATTCAGGATTGGATTTCTTGATGGCCGTTGAAACAACGACGACTTCGGCGTCGCCCACGTTCTCCGCCTTGTGGCCAACGAAGATCTCGATGCCTTTTTCCCGCAGACGCTGCACATTGGCGCTGTCGGCCTGATCGGAGCCTTGAACCTTGTAGCCAAGGTTATGTAATACTTCGGCAATACCACTCATGCCGATACCGCCGATACCGATGAAATGAACAAGGCCTATATTGAGCGGCATCTTCATGGACGCACTCCTTTTTTGAAATCTTCAATCCGTTGACCGGACGCAATAGCTTCTGCGAGGTCCGCAAGCAACCTTGTGGCTTGCGGTTTGCCGGTGGTGCGGGCTTTTTCCGCAATAAATGCCAGACGGGTGGGTTCGTTCATCGCACTTGTCAGGATGGACGCAATGCGCTCCGGGGAAAGCTCGGATTGTTTGATCACGTCCGCTCCACCGGCAGTCTGGAGCGCCGCTGCATTAGCCGCCTGGTCATGATCCAGGGCATGCGGGAAGGGGACAAGAATGGCTGGCCGGCCGATGGCGGCTATCTCGGAAACTGTGGAAGCGCCCGAACGCGACAGAACGAAATGGGATTCGGCGATGCGATGCGGCATATTGAGAAAGAATGGCGCAACCTCCGCCTTGATGCCGAGCGAGTCATAGGCCGAGCGGACATATGACTCGTCTTCCGAGCGCGCCTGCTGCGTCACGACAAGGCGTGCCCGATCTTCCGGCGTCAGCAGTTTGATGGCAGCCGGCACGGCAGTGGAAAAGTATTGCGCGCCCTGACTCCCGCCAAAAATCAGAAAATGAAAGGGCTGGTGCGCCTGCGACGCCCTATAAGGCTTATCCACCTCTGCCAGGACCGCCGGGCGCACCGGATTTCCGGTGGCGATTGTCTTTTGCGCAAATGGTCCACCGGTATCGGTCAAGAAGCCACCAGCAATTGCATTGACGCGAGACGCCAACGCCTTGTTGGCGCGTCCCATCACTGCGTTCTGCTCGTGGATGAGTGTCGGTATTTTCATGCCGCTCGCCGCATAGAGCGGCGGCAGCGTTGGATAACCGCCAAATCCGGCAACCAGCTTCGGCCGAAACGTCCGGAAAAACTTGCGGGAATCGAGATTTCCGAGCCAAAGAGTCCAGAAGGTCTTCGCCAAGGAAACGGGATTGCGCCCGGCAATCGTGGCAGATCTCACGACATGTATCTGCTCGGCTGGAAACGCGCCCGTGAAGCGTTGTGCACGTTCGTCGGTCGCCAGATGGATATCCCACCCGCGCTCTATCAATTCATGTGCAAGCGCTTCAGCCGGGAACAGATGCCCGCCTGTACCCCCGGCAGCGAGAAAAATAACCCCCTTGGTCATCGATCAGGTGCTACTTGCCATCAGATGCATTTTCGAGTTTGCCAAAGTCGCAGAACGACGTGCCTCGGGGCGGCGGCGTGTAAGCGCAAGCAGAAGTCCCGTCGAAATTGCAACCGCGATAAGCGATGAACCACCATAGGAGATGAACGGCAGCGTCATGCCCTTTGCGGGCATCAGGTGCAGGTTGACCGACATATTGATGATCGACTGGAAGCCGAACAGGATCACCAGACCCGATACAGCAAGCCGGGTGAAATCATCGCGTTCTTTCAATGCGATCGACAGACCACGGACAACGATGAACCCAAAGATCAGCACGATCAGCAGACAAAGGGCAATGCCGTATTCCTCGGCGGTCACCGAGAATATGAAGTCAGTGTGGCTGTCAGGAATGATGCGCTTGATAGTGCCCTCGCCCGGGCCTTGGCCAAACCAGCCACCGCGAACGATCGCTTCACGGCCGGCATCGACCTGGAAGGTATCGCCCTCGCCGGTCAGGAACCGGTCGATGCGGCCAGCCACGTGCGGAAATACGGTATAGGCGCCAAAGAATCCGCCAACGGCCAGGACACCGAGAAGGATAATCCAGAACCATGGAACACCGGCCATGAAGAACATCGCGCCCCAGGTAACGGCTGTCAGGATGGTCTGGCCAAGATCAGGTTGTGCAACAAGCAATGCCGCTACCACTGCAAACAACACCATGGCGAAGAAGTTGCCGGGAATGTCCTTGCGGCGCTCGTTTTCTGCAAACAGCCATGCACAAATAATAACGAAGGCCGGCTTCATGAATTCGGATGGTTGAATGGATATGCCGGCAAGCGAGACCCAGCGCCTGGCGCCCTTGACCTCAATACCGAAGAATAGGGCACCAACCATCGCCACGAGCGAAATGCCGAGCATTATCATGGCAAAGCGCCGGATGGTCTTTGGCGCCATGAAGGAGACTGCGAACATCACCATGACCGCCGGCACCATGAACAGTGCCTGCCGCTTGACGAAGTGAAAGCTGTCGAGGCCGATACGCTCGGCTACCGCGGGGCTCGCGGCGAACGATAGCAAAATGCCAAGTCCCATCAGCGCCAGACATGCGGCGAGCAGAAAACGATCTATCGTCCACCACCAATCGGCAACGGGACCACGGTCAACGCGACTAACCATTATGAGCAGCACCTCCGATTGGCAATACGCCTTCAAGCGCGAGTACGGCGGAGCGGAATGCGTCGCCGCGTTTTTCAAAATTCTGGAATTGGTCGAAACTGGCACAGGCCGGCGACAGCAGCACCACGGGTTCACTCGAACCGTCCTTGGCTGCATCGCGCGCGGCATGATCCACAGCAGCGCCGATTGTGCCGGATATCTCGAATGGTGCAGCGTCGCCCAGCGTTGCCGCAAATTGCGGCGCCGCCTCGCCAATCAGATATGCCTTGGCAATGCGCGGAAATAAACCGGATAGCGAAGCGATGCCGCCTTCTTTGGGCAAGCCTCCAGCGATCCAGTAAATACGCGGAAACGATGACAAAGCGGGCGCAGCAGCTTCCGCGTTTGTTGCCTTTGAATCGTTGACGAACAAGGTCCTGCCAAGCCGCGCGACCTGTTCCATGCGGTGAGCGAGACCTGGAAACGTTTTCAGCCCCGCATTGATCTCTTCCGTGGAGAGGCCAACGGCGCGGCAGGCGGCGAAGGCAGCGAGCGCATTTTGCGCATTGTGTTCGCCACGCAGCGACCCGATGCCCGCGAGCGATGCAACCGCCGTTTCGTCGCCTTTTCTGGCAAAAAGCAGCTCCTCACCATTGGCAAAATATCCATCGCGAAGGGCTAAGCGTTTTGAAATGCGAATGACGGATTTGCCTGTCCGCTCCAGCCGGTCGGCGATTGCCGCTGAAAAGCTGTCATCGACGCCGACGATTGCGATTTCGCTACCGGCGACCAGACGTTCCTTGATCTCGGCATAGTGCTGCATCGTGCCATGCCGGTCGAGGTGGTCCGGCGTCAGATTGAGCAGGATACCTGCGGTCGGATTGAGCGAAGGCGCAAGATCGATCTGATAGGAAGAGCACTCGACGACATAAAAGCGTTCGTCCGTCGGCGGCTCCAGTGTCATCACCGCCGTGCCGATATTGCCGCCAAGCTGCATGTCACGACCCGAACTTTTGATGATATGAGCGATCAGCGCAGTTGTAGTCGATTTGCCGTTGGTGCCGGTAATAGCAATAAAGGGGCTGCGCTTGTGAGCCAGCTTGCGCTCGCGCACGAAAAGCTCGATATCACCGATGATCTCGACGGCTGCTGCCCTTGCGAGATCCACGGCCCAGTGTGGCCGCGGGTGAGTGAGCGGCACGCCGGGCGACAACACGAATGACGAGAACTGCTTCCAATCGACCTGCCGAAGATCAGCTGTCTCGATTCCGGCGCTTTGTGCCCGCGTCACGCTCTCCGGATTGTCGTCCCAAGCAATGACCTTGGCTCCGCCAGCAACAATCGCCTGCGCCGTCGCAATGCCCGAACCGCCGAGCCCGAAGAGCGCGACGGTCTTGTCCTTCATGGAATGGGCAGCGATCATGCAAGAACCTATCTCAGTTTAAGCGTGGAAAGGCCGATCAGTGCGAGGATCACGGCAATGATCCAGAAGCGGATCACGACCTGGCTCTCGGTCCAGCCTTTCTTTTCGAAATGGTGGTGAATAGGCGCCATCAGGAAGACGCGCTTGCCCGTCATCTTGAACGATGCCACCTGGATGATCACCGACATTGCCTCCATGACGAACACGCCGCCGATGATGGCGAGGACGATCTCATGCTTCGTGGCAACGGCGACTGCACCTATGAGGCCGCCGAGCGCAAGGGAGCCGGTATCGCCCATGAAAATGGCGGCGGGAGGCGCATTGAACCAAAGGAAACCTAGCCCAGCGCCGATGACCGATCCGAGCACAACGGCCAGTTCACCCGTGCCTGGCGTAAAGTGAATCTGCAGATAGTCGGCAAAAATCGCGTTACCTGCGAGATAGGCGATGACGCCGAACGAAGCCGCTGCGATCATCACCGGAACTGTCGCCAGACCGTCCAGACCGTCGGTGAAATTCACCGCATTGCCGGCGCCGACCATGACAAAGGCGGCAAAGGGAATGAAGAATATGCCGAGGTTGAGGATGAATTCCTTGGCGAACGGGAATGTCAGTGAGGATGAGAACGGCTCCTGCCCTGCCCGCATGATGGCAAGGCCGGCTATGGCAGCAACAAGGAATTCGATGCCGAGGCGTGCACGCGCAGAAAAGCCCTTGAACGACTGTTTGCTTACCTTGAGATAGTCATCGTAAAAGCCGATCGCTCCGAAGAACAATGCGACCAGAAGAACGATCCAGACATAGACGTTCGACCAGTTTGCCCATAGCAGCGAAGACAGGACGATGCCGGTCATGATCATCAGGCCGCCCATCGTCGGCGTTCCGGCCTTCTTGAAATGGGTCTGCGGACCATCGGCGCGGATCGGCTGACCGCGTCCCTGCCGAATGCGCAGCGAGTCGATGATGCGCGGGCCAAACAGGAAAACAATCAGCGCTGATGTGATCAGCGCTCCGCCGGTCCTGAACGTGATGTAGCGGAACACGTTCAGAAGCTGGATATGTTCCGCCAGACCGGCGAGATAGTACAACATGTGTTAATTCCCCATACACGCAGGCTATTCGGCAGGACCGAGCGGCTCTACGGTGTTGTATTTCTGCAAGAGCGTTTTCACGATCTGCGCGAAGCCGGTCCCCTTGGATGACTTGACCATGACCACGTCACCGGCTCTGATAGTGTTCAGCAATTGCGGTTGCAATTCGTCTACGGTCTGCCTGTATTCGGCATGAAATTCAACCGGCATGGCCGATTTCAGCGCTGCCATCTCCGGTCCGCCGATAAAAACCATATTGATTGGATTGGCCAAGATCACCGAAGATAACTCGGCGTGCAGCTTCGGTGCCTGCTTGCCGAGTTCCAGCATGTCGCCAAGCACCGCAATGCGACGGCCCTTTCCGTGCGGCGTTGCGGCCGCCAAGAGTTCGATTGCCGCGCGCATAGATGCAGGATTGGCGTTGTAGCTTTCGTCAATCAAGGTGAACGTTCCGTTGGCTATCTCAAGGAGATGACGCGCGCCGCGACCGCTCTCCGGCCGCAACGACGCGAGCGCCAGCGTTACCTTGGTCATATCCGCGCCCGTCAGGTGCGCGGCGCCAAGAACTGCAAGTACGTTCTGGACGAAATGCCTGCCAGGAGCACCGATTTTGACGACCGCTTCCTCGCCAGCAAGACGCGCCGTCAAACAGGAACATTCGTCGTGGAGTTTAAGCTTCATCAGGCGGTAGTCAGCACGCGCATTCTCGCCAAAACTCTTGATGTGCTCGACACCTGCATTGTGCGCCAGTTTTTCCAAAAGTTTGAAGTGCTTGTCATCGCGGTTGAGCAAGGCATATCCGCCCGGTACAACTCCTTCGAAGATTTCCGCCTTGGCGATCGCGATTTCCTGTAAATTTTTGAAGTGCCCGAGATGTGCAGCAGCGATCAAGGTAATCAACGCGACGTGCGGACGCACCATTTTGACTAGCGGGCGTATTTCGCCGGCATGGTTCATGCCGATTTCAAAGATGCCGTAATCAGTGTCCGCCGGCATGCGCGCGAGCGTGAGCGGGACGCCCCAGTGATTGTTGAAGGATGCGACGGAAGCATGCACTTTTCCGGCCTGTGCAAGAACATGCCGCAGTGCTTCCTTGGTGGTTGTCTTGCCGACCGATCCTGTGACGGCAACGATCTGCGCATGCGAGCGCTCCCGCGATGCAATGCCTAGCCGGGTCAACGCCGCCAACACGTCATCAACGACGATCATCGGCGCTTTCAGTTTTCCGAGCGCCGGCAGTTTTGCTTCGGCGACCACGAGAAGTGCAGCGCCAGCCGCAACGGCAGCCGTTGCGTAGTCATGGCCATCGAGCGCATCGCCTTTGATGGCAAAGAACCCTTCGCCGGCCTGCAGGGTGCGCGTATCGATGGAAATTCCGGTGATCCCTCCAGGCAATTTGCCGACGGGCCTTCCATTCATCGCTTCGACCATTGCATCGGAAGTCCAGAGCAGGCTCATGCGCCCTTCTCCCGCGCCAGCCGGTCTTGAGAGCGAGATGAAATTATATTGCACCATTCTGCCGGAGAGAATTTGGAACAAGGTCGACGGGTTTGGCGAGGCCGATGTGTGTGCATCGGACGAAGCCGAAGCCCGAAGAATTTGGGCCAAATTCGCCCGGCCCTTTGGGTTTCCGGCTGGCGGACACCCACTTTGTCAGGCAGCTTCGTCCGATGGAAAGACATCGGCCTCGCCACCTTCCGCGTGGATTGTCTCGTCATCCGAGAAACAGAACGTGTGCAATATGGTCTCATCTCGCTCTCAGCGCCTCGGCAACTTCGACGTGATCAGAAAACGGGAGCACAACATCGCCGATGGTCTGGCCTTCTTCGTGCCCCTTGCCCGCAACGATCAGCGTATCGCCGGTCTTCATCATGGCGACGGCTTCCTGGATCGCCTCGCGGCGGTCTGCGATTTCGCGGGCACCGGGAGCGGCTGCAAGAATTTCGGCGCGGATGGTCGCAGGAACTTCAGAGCGCGGATTGTCATCGGTCACGATGACAACATCAGCAAGGCGCGTTGCGATTTCGCCCATCATCGGGCGCTTGCCCTTGTCACGATCGCCACCGCAACCGAAAACCACGATAACACGACCCGTCGTGAACGGCCGAACTGACGTCAGCACATTCTCGAGCGCGTCGGGCTTATGAGCATAATCGACATAGGCAGGAGCGCCATCTTCCGTCGCGCCAACAAGATCGAGCCGTCCCGGCGCACCCTTCAACCGCTCAAGCCCGCGCATGGCTGCTGCGGCAGGTACACCTGAGGCCATCGCAAGGCCTGCTGCGACCAGACCATTGGCCACCTGGAAATCACCAGCGAGCGGTAGTGTGATCTCAAAGATCTCACCGGCGATGTGCACTTCAACGTGCTGGCGGAACCGCTCGTGCTCGACCCGCTTCAGGGTGATGAAATCACCCTTCCGCCCAACGGTCAAAACCGTACAACCAGCCTGCTCTGCTGCGGCGATAGTGGGCTTTGAGAACGGATCGTCTGCAAAGATGATTGCCGGTGCGCCCTTGGGCAGAAGCTCAGTGAACAGCCGCAGCTTTGCTACATGATACTCCTCGACCGTCGCGTGATAATCCATGTGATCGTGGCCGAGATTGGTGAACGCTCCGGCAAAAAGCCTGACGCCGTCGAGCCGGCGCTGGTCGAGACCATGAGAGGAGGCCTCCATCGCCGCGTGGGTTACGCCCTCTTCCACCAGTTCGCGCAGCAATTTATGCAGTTCGACCGGATCCGGTGTCGTCAGCGAACCGTAGTCATCGCGCTTGGGTGAGACGACGCCAGTCGTTCCGATGCTTGCCGAGGCGAAGCCGGCCTGCGCCCATATCTGACGCGTGAACGATGCGACGGACGTTTTGCCGCTGGTGCCGGTAATGGCAACCATCACATCTGGCTGTAGTTTGTAGAAACTGGCGGCGGCGAGTGCCAATGTCCGGCGTGGATCATCGACATAAATGATGGGTACGGAGACATTGCCAAGCTTTGCTCCGCGCGATGCCACGATCACGACTGCGCCGCGTGCCACCGCATCGGCAGCATAGGCGACGCCATCGGCCTTCGAACCCTTCAATGCAGCAAACAGAAATCCGCGTTCGACCTGACGGGAGTCCGACGTCAGGCCACGGATTGTCTTCTCTCCGAGTTCAGAGATAGCCAAGGCTGGAATGCCGTTCAGATCTTTCAGTTTCATGGCCGGACTGGACCCATCTTCACTTTAAAAACCATCGAAAACGCGACGGTACGATTCGCGTTCTATCGTTATTGATCAAAATTAACCATCAATGGAGCGGATTCTTGTTCTTCGCGGAAATCAGGCTGAACGCCGAGGAATGATGCCGATCTGCGAATTATATCTGCAACCATTGGTGCTGCGTTAAATCCTGCCGTAGCGCCAACCTTGCCTTCCTCCGCTTTTGGCTCATCGACAATAGTCAGGACCACATATTCTGGCTTGTCGATCGGAAACGCTGCAACAAAGGCGTTGAAGCGCACGTCGCTCGAGTAGCGGCCATTGATCACTTTTTCCGCAGTACCGGTCTTGCCACCAACGCGGTACCCGGGAACCGATGCCCGGTTGCCGGAGCCACCGGAGCCCTTCTCAGCGTTCAGGCGATAAAGATAGCGCATATCCTCGCTGGTCTTTTCGCTCACCACCTGTTTTGCGACCTTGTTTGCCGCTTCGATAGTGCGGGGCAGGAACGTTGGTTCAATGAGCTTGCCGCCATTCATCAAGGCGGCTGCGCCAACCGCCGTCTGCAATGGTGTCGTTGCCATGCCGTGACCGAAGGCAATCGTAATGGAATGCACTTTCTTCCAAACCTTCGGTTCCATTGGCCGTGCGACTTCCGGCAATTCCGTCTGCATTCGATCAAGCAGGCCCATGCGATGGAGGAATGCACGGTGCCCCTCGATGCCAACAACGTCCGCCTCCTTGGCCGAGCCGATGTTCGAGGAGTAGATGAAGACTTCCGGCATGGTGAGAATGCGATTTTTCCCGTGGAAATCGCGGATCGTCTGTCGGCCGATGGTGATCGGGCGTCTCGCATCGAAGGTACTCTGCAGATTGACCTTGCCGGAATCGAGGGCCATCGCCGTGGTGAAACTCTTGATGGTGGAACCCATCTCGTATGTGCCGGCGGACATGCGATTGAGGTGGTCTTTATCCAGCGCATTGAACGGATTGTTCGGATCGAAATCCGGCGCCGAAGCCATCGCAAGCACTTCGCCGGTACGCACATTGATCACTACCGCGCCGGCCGCAATCGCACGGTATTTTTGCATCGCTGTGATGACCACATCGCGCACGACATGCTGGACACGCAGATCAATCGACAATTTCACCGGCTCAAGGGAGCGACCGTCGGCAAGACCGACATCGCGCAGGTCGGACAGGCCCTGTTCGTCGATGTATTTCTCCATGCCGGCAATACCCTGATTGTCGATATTGACAAGTCCAAGGATATGCGAAGCAGTGGGACCACCCGGATAGAAACGGGATTTCTCCGTGCGGAAGCCAATGCCTGGAATACCCAGCGCCATGATCTGGCTCTTCTGCTGCGGTGTCAGCCCGCGCTTGAGCCAGGCAAAGCCGGTCCCGCTCTTGAGGCGGCTATAGGTCTGTTCGAAATTGAGATCCGGCAGGACTGTCGAAAGCAATTCGATGGCCTCGTCCGGATCGACGATCTTGCGCGGCTCGGCATAAAGCGAGGCGGTCTTGATGTCGGTGGCCAGGACTTCGCCGTTGCGATCGAGAATATCGGGACGCGACGCAAGGACCGCCCCGGTCGGGCCATTATAGCCTGTCGTGTCTTCCTGCATCCCGTAATAAACCAGCCGCCCGCCGATGATCCCGTATATGCCGACGAAACAGGCTATCGCCATGACGACGCGATTGCGGGCGCGATTGCCCGATTTATTCTTTTTGGCGTCCAGCGCGAAAACAGGCGAGATACCCGTTACCAATTCAGCTTTCTTCTGTTTGATCCAGATCGCAGCCATCAATAGAGCCCCGCTGCCTTTGGCGCCGCAATCGGAACAATTCGCTTGGGCGGCTTTGGCGCCGCCTTCGGTTTGTTGATGCTGCCGGTCATGGTTGTGTCTGGTTTGATTTTCTCACCTGCATCCGCTTCGGTGATAATGTTCGCGACGTCATCCAAATCTTGCGAGACGGGTTTCGGCTGCGGTAATTCATCGATGTTGATGATCTGTTGCGCTTCCACCTGTTGCAGATCGAGCTGGCCTTGAAATGTCTCAACCAGCTTTTGCAGACGGTTCGGCTGGGTCAGCAGGCTCCAATCGGCCTTCAGCAGATCGATCGTATCCCTCTCATCCGTTATCATGCGCTGGAGCCGGGTAACCTGCGTCATCTGCTTTTCAGCATCGTGCTTGATCTTATAGGTCACGGCGGCCGCCAGGATCATCAGCCCGATCAAAATGACGTCGAATGTACGCAGCACGGATCAACTCCCCATTCTTTTATCAAAGAGAGATTGGGTTTCATGGAAAATCGGAAGATTGGGCAGGCCATAGATCGAATGATCTTCGGCCAGCGGCGGATTGTCTGTGCGGATGCCGGCTCTTAGTTTCGCCGAGCGGGCTCGCGGATTGCGAAGAGCCTCTGCCTCACTTGGTGCAACGATGCCCTTGCCGACCGGGGTGAAGCTTGCCAGGCGCTGTTCGAGTTGCGGCAGATGACGCGAGCCGCCGCCAGTACCTGAGCGATCGGAAAAGAAGCGCTTGACGATACGGTCTTCGAGCGAATGAAACGTGACGACGACGAGCCGCCCGCCAGGTTTCAACACGCGTTCAGCCGCATGCAACGCGCGTACGAGTTCTCCCAGTTCGTCATTGACGAAGATGCGCAGGGCCTGGAACACCCGCGTCGCCGGATGGATCGGCACTTTCGGGTTTCTGCCGACAAGCGCCTCGATGGCATTGGCAAGGTCGCGTGTGCGGGTGAAGGGTTCGGTCACCCGTCGCTTGTCGATCATACGGGCGATGCGCCCGGCATGGCGCTCCTCCCCGAGAAAATTGAAGATACGCGCCAGATCACCGATTTTCAGGCGATTGACGACGTCGGCGGCACTCGGACCGGTACTCGACATCCGCATGTCGAGCGGGCCATCCTTCTGGAACGAAAAGCCGCGCTCGGCCTCATCGATCTGCATGGACGAAACACCAATGTCGAGAACGATGCCATTCGGTGCACCGAGTAACGCGACCTGATCCAGTGTCGAAAAAGCACCTTGCACGAGGGTCAATCGCCCGGCATATTCCTTTTCCATGGCACGGCCGGCCTGGATAGCCGACGGGTCGCGATCAACCGCCGTTACGGAAGCGCCTGTTTCAAGGATGCGTTTGGTATAGCCGCCTGCGCCGAACGTACCATCGATGATCAGCTGGCCCTTTGCCGGCTGGAGCGCGGCAATGACTTCATCGAGCAGGACCGGAATATGACGGCCATTGCCCGCATCTGGCGAACTCGCCATCAGTTCTTCCCCGCGGTCAGATTTTCCTGACGGCGCTTTTCCGCCAGTCGCTGCCGGACCTTTGCCCGATGCGCTTCGAACCGGTCCGGGTGCCACATCTGAAAATGCGTGTTGGCGCCCGCAAAGGTCACATCCGATGAAATGCCCGTATGCTCGCGCATGAAATCCGTAACTGTTATCCGCCCATCCCCGTCCAGCTTCAGGAAACCGCCATCCGCGTGAAGATAAAACGACATGTCGTCCGCCGTCTCCGCGAAAGGATCCTCGCTGTCCAGATGATTGTCGAAGCGCGTCAAAAGTTCCGGGCCGCCTGCATCGAGCGCAGGCAGATGCAGAGAACGGAGCGCATAGAGTCCGTATGGCCGGCCGTCTGGATGATCGAACGAAAGTGCGCGGGAACGGACACCCGCCCCTTCGCATCGATCCTGTTCGTCACATGTCCGAGGAACCGGTTCAAAACGCAACTCCGCCGTTTCCGCCCCCTGGGCTTCGATCATCTCTACCTCTGTCTCGCTCTCCGATCGCTTCGAAGCGCGAGCCCCACCAATAGATGTCCAAGCACCGGCAATCTGAGCCGAACGCCAGCCTGGGCATGCCAAATCGTATTTCGGGAAACACCGTGTCGACTGAACGCTACTGATGAAATCAATCGATATCATGGGGCACTATGGGCGTCAATGGGATTACAAGACACAGAGTGGGAATGAGCCGCTATTCCGGCACACTTCCGGCGATTCTGAATTTATCGCTCATTAAGCTTAATGAAGAGTTAGGACTCTCGGATTAGTCGCAAATCGAGCGCGCACGACCGGACCGAACGAGTGCAGCGAAATCAATGAATTGAAAATGCCAGCTGGCCTGTAAGCCGGGTTCTGTATGGCTGGATTTTCATCCAACGCGGCAGCCATTCATCTTGGACGGATGTTGCCATCCGCCTCCTGCAACCCACCCGGACGACTGACCCGGAAACTGATCGCCGGACTTTCGCCCGGCACGCCGTCCCTATTCGGTTTTGCTCCCGGTGGGGTTTGCCATGCCGCCCCTGTTACCAGTTGCGCGGTGGGCTCTTACCCCACCCTTTCACCCTTACCCCGTCATTCCTTGCGTCCAATACGAGCCGTATGCGGCGCAACGAAAGACGGGGCGGTTTCCTTTCTGTGGCACTTTCCCTGGGGTCACCCCCGCCGGACGTTATCCGGCACCGTGTTTCCATGGAGCCCGGACTTTCCTCACATGCCGCCTTTCGGCGTATGACATGCGCGGCTGCCCGGCCAGCTGGCGATGCGTATAAATGCGTTTCGGAGGAAAAACGCAAATGAAAAAAGGCCGGAGACTTTCCGGCCTTGAACTCAACAGAGGTTTGACCAGCCTTACATGGAGGCCATTTGCAACTTCACCTTGCTGCAATAGTTGGCAGAAACCGGGTTCATGCGCGTAGCGCCATGACCGGCATTATAGCGCAGGATGGTGCCGCAGGTCGTGCCGTTACCGAGCTTGTGCGCGCCGGCAAGATACTTCATGCCCCACTGGATATTTGTTTCCGGGTTGTAGAGCGCTTGCCGCGAACCGGTATAGCCAAGGCCCCGCGCTGTCTCGAGCTTGATCTGCATCAATCCGATTTCACCGGCGGCGCCGGTCATGTTTGGACGATAATTGCTTTCCACCCTGACAACCGCGTTCGCCAGAGCAAAAGGGACGCCATAGGACGAGGCGTAGGAATTGATAATCGTCGAATAGTTCGACGATCCGATCGCTGAAGGGACACCACCCGTAGTCATTGTATCAACGCGGTTGATGGTCTCATTTCGAACGACGGTTTTGACCCGCGCTTTGGCATGAACCACCGGGCGTTTGTGGCTCGAGGCCTTTTTGCTTACCCGCTGCGACTTGATTGCGCTTTTCTTGACCACTGTCTTTTCTACACTGCGCTTACCTTGGGTCTTTGCCTGCACTGGCTTCGTAGACTTGTTAGCGGCTTTCTGTTTTTCCGCTTCGACTCGTTTTGCCTTCATGTAGTCGGCGAGGTTTGTCGGCTCCTTTGGAGCGCTGAATGCTGAATTTGTGCCGAAGAAGGCCATCGCCCCAAGGAGGGCGAAAATCATACCAAATTTTTTTGTCATCTTTTTCCGTCTAGAAGCTTGGGCCGCACGAACGTGCACGCCGGGACCGTTCCGTGCCAAAAAACACAAGGGCGATGCCCGGAACATTGGCCAAGGATTTGACGGCGCAATGCAGCCGAATATTGATCGGCCAAATAACTTTGTGTAACCCATTGAAATATATATGCTGCAGCGCACAAAGTCTATCGGGAAAAGACTTTTTCGTTCAACAACTTATGACGAGACCGCCGGCAATGCAGAAAGTAGCCTGTGCAGCGTTTCAATGGTCGATACGTCCGCTACTCCATCGACTTTTTCAGGGCGAAAGTGCCGCTGGAAGGCCAAAATGCCCAATTGTGTCGACGAACCGAAGACGCCATCAATAGGCACACCATAACCATAAAGCGCTAGCATTGATTGCAGGGCCTCGACAGGTTGCCCCTCATCGCCAAGCGAAAAGAACCTTCCGCCACGTACCGGCGAAGGGCCGACCCAATGGCCAACGCCCGCGTCGTAAAGCGCTGGCCAGGGAAATTTCTCGCCGGGATCGATCTTCCGCGCCGGCGCGATATCCGAGTGCGCCAAGACGTTCTCCGACCGGATGTGGTGGCGCGTCACGATACCCCTGCAAAGATCGATCAATGCCTTGATCTGCTGTTCGGGGAAATCCGGAAACCCGAGCAGCGGCCCACCGTTGACAATCTCGATTCCGATGGAACAGGAATTGATATCAGTCTCGCCTTTCCAGGAACTCTGCCCTGCATGCCAGGCGCGTTCGCTTTCTGGCACCATCTGTACGATACGGCCATTCTCGTAAACGACGTAGTGAGCGGACACTTTACTTTGTGGATTTGCCAGCCAGCTTTCCGCTGCCTCGCCAGTTTCCATGCCGGTGTAATGCAGGATTAGGATGGAGGGACGCTTGCCGTCTTTGCGCGGACCAAAATTTGGCGAGGCATGAACGTCAGCCCGCGGGTGGTCAGGCTCAAACGTGCTCATATGCCCTAAGGTCTTTTTCGACTTTATCCCAAGCTGCATTGATGGCGGCTATGCGCTGGTTGGCAATGGCGATGAACTCTTCCGGCACTCCGCGTGCCATCAGCATGTCCGGATGGTTTTCGCGAACGAGGGCACGATACTGCTTGCGTGCGGTTTCAAAATTGACGTCCCGTGGAAGCCCAAGAACGAGATATGGATCCGCCTGACTGCGACCGACATGCCGTGCCAATATGATATCGAATTTTTCCTCATCGATCGCAAATACCTCGGCAACTGTCCCGAGAAAAATCAGTTCCTCGTCGTGCAGGGCGCCGTCTGACTTGGCGATGTGGAACAACCCGTCAAGGATGTCTTCCAGCATCTTGCAGTTGGGCTTGCCCGAACCGCACAGCGACGCCAATTGCGCGGCGTAAGCTTCGTAGCCCGCCACATCCTGCTTGGCGAGGTTATAAAGGCGTGTGACCTGATCTTGATATTGTGGCGGCACATGGAAAATGTCGTTGAAAGCGTTGATCTCCACCTGCGTCACGACGCCATCGGCCTTCGCCATCTTGGCCGATAGTGCAATCATGGCGATGGAAAATGCCACGCGCCGCCGCGTTTCCGGATCGCCTTCGAAAGCAGTGCGCACAGCTTCGATGATGCTCGAAAAGGCATCGATCGCTGTACTGGTAATAAAATCGCTGATACGGCGCCAAATCGACATATATTCGTTTTATTCAAATTCTTTCGCAATTGCGAGAGCGATCGAGTGTCGAAAACCACGTTTTGCCGGGACCGGTTGACGCACGTATTTGCATGCCTTTGGCAAAGCGGCCAGCGCATGGCTGGCCGCTCCGTTTCATGGAATAGTCTCTCACTGAACGCCGAGCGCGTCCTTGATGGCCTTTTCTGCAGAGTCCGCAGCAGCCTTCACCTGATCCGCGGTCTGACCGGCTGCCGTCGCGGCATCCTCAGCCGCCTTGCGGGCAGTCGCGACTGCAGCCTGCTTTTGCTCAGCCGTCATTGTCGCTGCCTGATCCTTGATCTTCTTCAAGGTCTCTTCCGCGTTCATTGGCGCCGCCGGCGCTTCCGCAGCCGCGGGCGCTGGGGCGGGTGTTGGTGCTGGTGCTGGTGCGGGCTGTTCGGCTTTTGCCGGCGGCTGTTCAGATTTCTGCTCGCTCTCACCGCAACCGGCCAGCGCCAGAAGCGAAGCCGCTGCCAGCGAAACAACAAATTTGTTCTTCATAGTTTCCTCTCCGAAATTACTAGATGGCCCCTCGATCCCACCTTATCGAAAATAAGGCAAAGTTCGATTTTTGTTTTTGCTTTCGGTTAATTCCTGTGTGGATAACCATACATACGCAGAAAATTTAATCCAGATGCTGCAGCCGATTGCGCTTGCTAACCGGGCCTGTTTATTGTGGCAGGCGGCGCGCAAGCTCGCCGAAATTTTGCAAATCACCAATTTTGAGATCGGACGAATATTATGAGCGACAAATGGGATTTCTGGATCGATCGTGGCGGTACGTTCACGGACGTCATCGCACGTGATCCTGAAGGTGGTATACGAGCCCACAAGTTACTTTCGGAAAACCCTGAAGCGTATAAAGACGCAGCAATTCAAGGCATTCGCGATTTGCTTGGTGTCAAAAAGGACGACCCAATCCCTTCTCAGCGAATCGGAGAGGTCAAGATGGGCACGACCGTCGCTACCAACGCGCTCCTCGAGCGAAAGGGTGACAGGACGGCCCTCGTGATTACCAAAGGGTTTCGTGACGCATTGAAGATCGCCTATCAGGCGAGACCGGACATCTTTGCCAAGGAAATCATTCTCCCTGAACAGCTCTATGAGCGCGTGATCGAAATAGACGAGCGTGTCCGTACCGACGGAACAGTGGAAATCCTTCCCGACGCCGATCAAATCCGCGTCGCATTGACCGATATCAGGCAGGCGGGCATCGATGCCGTCGCGATTGTCTTTATGCATGCCTGGAACTATCCGGCGCATGAGCAAACAACGGCCAAAATTGCGCGCGAAATGGGCTTCGGCCAAGTCTCCGTCAGCCATGAGGTCTCGCCGCTGGCCAAGCTCGTTGGTCGCGGCGACACAACGGTTGTCGATGCCTATCTCTCGCCTATCCTGCGCCGCTACGTCGAGCACGTTGCGCGCGAGCTTGGCATAGAGGGCAAGTCTGATGACGGCCCCCGGCTTTCTTTCATGATGTCCTCTGGCGGTTTGACCGCGGCAGATTTATTTCAAGGCAAGGATGCGATCCTCTCCGGACCGGCAGGCGGAGTCGTCGGCATGGTTGAAACCGCAAAGCTCGCCGGTTTCGACAAGGTGATCGGATTCGACATGGGCGGCACCTCGACAGATGTCGCGCACTATGAAGGAGATTACGAACGTGCCTTCGACACCGAAGTGGCGGGCGTGCGCATACGCGCGCCGATGATGCGCATTCATACGGTGGCGGCGGGCGGCGGATCGATCCTGCACTATAGCGCTGGCCGGTTTCAGGCGGGCCCCGATTCCGCTGGCGCCAATCCTGGGCCGGCCTGCTACCGTCGCGGTGGCCCGCTCGCCGTGACCGATGCCAATGTCATGCTCGGCAAGTTGCAGCCTGAGTATTTCCCGGCGATTTTCGGTCCGGGGCAGAATGAGCGGCTCGACCACGAGGTGGTGGTCCAAAAATTCACTGCTCTCGCCGCAGAAATTGGTGAAGGCAAAACACCGGAAGAGGTTGCCGAAGGTTTTATCACCATCGCGGTCGAAAACATGGCCAATGCGGTGAAAAAGATTTCCGTGCAGCGCGGCTACGACGTCACCCGGTATCTGCTGAATTGTTTCGGTGGCGCAGGCGGCCAACATGCCTGCCTCGTTGCCGATGCACTTGGCATGGAAGCCGTATTGATCCATCCCTTTTCCGGCCTGCTTTCCGCCTATGGTATCGGCTTGTCGTCCATATTCGCCTCCCGCCAGCAGGCGTTGGTGAAAGCCTTGTCGCCAAACACATTGAGCGACATACGCCAGCTATCCGACCGTCTCTCCGGAACTGTCATCGCGGAAATCACCGAACAGCGCGTACCACCTGAACACATTATTTCACGCCCGATTCTGCATCTGCGCTATGACGGCACCGATACGACGATCCCGGTCGATTTCAGTAATTTCTCGATCGATGAAGCGCGTTTTGCCTTTGAAGCTGCACACAAGGCGCAATTTGGCTTCATCTACGACAACAAGGGTATCGTCGTGGAAGCAGTCGGCGTCGAGGGGTCCGATAGCCGCGGGCACAAGCAGATTGAAACCGAACAACTCCAGGACAATTCGGAGCCCGAGGCCGGTGAGACCTGCACCGTCTACACCGGAGGAGCCTTCCACGACGCTGTCACCTTCCCGCGCGCCAATCTCAGGCCTGGGCACAAGGTCAGTGGCCCGGCGTTGATCATCGAGACACATCAAACGATTGTCGTGGAACCCGGCTGGCAGGCGGAAATCACCGCGCTCAATCATGTTTTGATGCGGCGGATCGAAAAGAAGACACGCGCTGCAGCGCTTGGCACACAAGCTGATCCGATCATGCTGGAGGTGTTCAATAATCTCTTCATGTCGATCGCCGAGCAGATGGGCGTGACGCTGCAAAACACCGCTTATTCGGTCAACATCAAGGAGCGGCTGGATTTCTCCTGCGCGGTTTTTGATCGCCACGGCGCGCTGGTGGCCAATGCCCCGCATATGCCGGTGCATTTGGGATCCATGGATCGTTCTGTCGAAACGATCATCAAGTTAAATGAAGGCGATATCCATCCGGGCGATGTTTTCGCGCTCAACGCACCCTATAATGGCGGTACGCATCTTCCCGATATCACGGTAGTTACTCCGGTTTTCGATGACGCCGGCAAGAACATCCTCTTCTATTCGGCGTCGCGTGGTCATCATGCGGATATCGGTGGATCGGCGCCGGGTTCAATGACGCCGCTGGCGACGACCGTGGACGAAGAAGGAGTCTTGATCGACAATTTCCGTCTCGTTGAACGGGGCCGCTTCCGCGAAAAGGAACTGACCGAGCTTTTGACCAACCATCCATGGCCTGTGCGCAATGTTCACCAGAATATTGCCGATCTGAAAGCCCAGATCGCCGCCAATGAAAAGGGCGTAAATGAACTCAGGAAGATGATCGCTCAGTTCGGTCTCGATGTGGTCGAAGCATATATGGGTCATGTGCAGGACAACGCAGCCGAAAGTGTCCGCGGCGTTCTCGACCGATTGCCTGAGCATTCCGAATGTTCCTATGAGACCGATACGGGTCAGACGATCAAGGTCAAGATCACTGTCGACAAGCGCGAGCGCCGGGCGACCGTCGACTTCACCGGCACGTCGCCAGTGATGAAGAACAACTTCAACGCGCCAGAACCGGTGGCGCGCGCGGCAGTTCTTTATGTCTTCCGCGTCATGGTTGAGGGCGCGATCCCGATGAACGCAGGATGTCTGCGTCCGATCGACATCATCACTCCCGATGGTTCGATGCTCAAGCCTGCCTATCCAGCAGCTGTCGTGGCCGGTAATGTCGAGACGTCGCAGCATGTTACCAATGCGCTTTTCGGAGCGCTTGGTGCCATGGCGAATTCGCAAGGAACGATGAACAATCTGACCTTTGGCAATGATGAGTACCAGTACTACGAGACAATCTGTTCAGGGTCTCCCGCCGGCCATTTCAATAGTGGGGCCGGCTTTGCCGGAACCTCCGGCGTTCACACCCATATGACGAATTCGCGCCTCACTGATCCGGAGATACTCGAAATGCGATTTCCCGTCCTGCTTGAGGACTTTCACATCCGGGCAAATTCCGGAGGCATCGGGAAGTTCCCGGGCGGTGGCGGTACCAAACGCACCATCCGGTTTCTAAGGCAGATGGATTGCTCGATCCTTTCATCACATCGCAATCGTCCCCCAGAGGGCCTCGATGGCGGGGGCGACGGCGAGGTTGGCAAAACCGAAGTGCGCCGCAACGATGGAACTATTGAAACATTGAAGGCGTGCGACCAGACTGTGCTCGAGGCAGGTGAAGCCGTCATTGTCACAACGCCAACGCCCGGCGGTTACGGCAAGATCGGAGCCTGACAATGGTGCGCGCCGCCGTTCCCATCATAAGGATCTTGGACGGTAGCGATGCCGAAGCCTTTCACGCGCTGCGCCTGCATGGGTTGCGCAGTGCGCCAGAGGCTTTCGGTTCGAGCTACGAAGAGGAACGCGAACTCGGCATCGAGGAGGTCCGCCGGCGCCTCGATGACCGGCCCAATGCCGCCTTTGGTGCATTCGCCGATGATATCCTTGTCGGCGTTGCCGGGTTCGCCATGAACACCAAAAGTAAACAAAGACACAAGGGGTTGCTGTGGGGCGTCTTCGTCGACAAGGAATGGCGCGGACATAACCTCGGAAAGCGATTGACGGAGGCAGTCATCGAATATGCTCGGGGTCATGTGGATACGCTGCACGCTACGGTTATGGCCACCAACGTTTCGGCACGCGCGCTTTACCTGGGGCTCGGCTTCACCGTGTTCGGCTTTGAAAAAGATGCCCTGCGCGTCAACGATCAATCCTATGACGATGAACTATTGCGGTTGGACCTGCGATAATGGCCGCGGACATTCATTTCCGGAAAGATTTTTCCTGCCCCACCCGGCATCATGTCATATAGCGCGAACAAGCAATCCCAACGGGCTGCCACTACAAGTTGAATCAATTTGATAACTCGTTGCACCGGCACCGTCACCCTTCTGTTACATCGAAATGTTAGGCGAGCAGGAATTTCCAACAAAGGGGATTCGATTAGATGCCGTTTGCTCGACAATCCACCAATGCCACTCTCCCACGCAGCGCGAAGCTGAACAAGGCGGTCCGTCAGAACAGGTTTCTATCGCAAGCGGGGATGTCAGAGCGGCTTTTCGCTCATGTCTTCAAGGGATTGGTCTATCCCCAAATCTGGGAAGACCCCGAAGTCGACATGGAGGCGCTGCAGATCCGCCCTGGACATCGCATCGTCACAATCGCATCGGGCGGTTGCAATGCCATGTCCTACCTGACGGCTGACCCTGCGAGCGTCGAGGCTGTAGATTTGAATACTGCCCACGTCGCTTTTAACCGCCTGAAGCTTGCTGCAGTGGCAAACCTGCCCAACTACGATGCGTTCTATCGCTTCTACGGCGCAGCCGATGACAAGGTCAACCTTGCTGCCTATGAACGCTTTATTCGCCACCATCTGGACTCCACAAGCCGCGCCTATTGGGAAAAACGCATGTTGTCCGGGCGCCGGCGTATCACGATCTTCTCACGCGATCTCTATCGCCATGGCTTGCTCGGTCTGTTCATCGGCATGGGCCATCGCGTGGCAAAACTTTACGGCATCGATCCGCGTGATATTCTGAAATCCTCGACCATGGAGGAGCAGCGCGCCTATTTCGACAGCGCCCTCGCCCCGCTCTTTGACAAGCGCATAATCCGCTGGGCGACAAAGCGAAAATCTTCTCTATTTGGCCTCGGCATTCCACCACAGCAATACGATGCTCTTGCAACGGCCGGAAACGGCAATATGGCGCAGGTCTTGCGCGGTCGTCTTGAAAAGCTCGCTTGTGGCTTCCCCCTTTCGGAAAATTATTTTGCCTGGCAGGCGTTCGGTCGCGGCTATAGCGACAACGCTGAAACGGGCCCGCTGCCTCCGTATCTCTCTCGCAACAACTTTGCCACAGTGCGAGACCGCGCAGGTCGGATGAGCGTCGTGAATGCCTCCCTGACAGAGTTTCTCGCAGCAAAGGCCGTCGCATCCGTCGACCGCTTCATCCTCCTCGATGCGCAGGATTGGATGAACGACACCCAACTTAACGAACTTTGGAGCGAAATCACCCGAACCGCCGCACCAGGCGCTCGCGTCATATTCCGGACCGCCGCCGAGCCTACCATTCTGCCGGGCCGTATCGATGACGCCCTGCTCGAACGCTGGTCTTATCGGGATGAACAGTCACTTGCCCTTCACGCCCGTGATCGCTCGTCGATCTACGGCGGTTTCCATCTGTACACGCTGAAGGATCAGTTTGATGCTCGCCAAGATTGAACATGGTCCGCTGATGGATCGCGTCTACCGGCATCAGCGTCATTTCTATGATGCGACCCGCAAATATTACCTTCTTGGACGCGACCCCATGATTGCTGGCCTCACCCCCCCGGAGAAAGGTAGCATCCTTGAAATTGGTTGCGGTACGGGCCGGAATCTTGTCCTGGCCGGCGAAGCCTATCCCAACACTTCGCTCTACGGCATTGATATTTCCAATGAAATGCTCGCTACCGCGACCAAAAAAATAGACGCAGCGGGACTGGACGAACGCGCGCACCTCGCTTACGCCGATGCTGCGGATTTCGATCCGGAAGCGCTTTTCGGAAGGCGTCAGTTCGACCGGATCTTCATTTCCTATGCGGTTTCGATGATTCCGCAATGGCAAGAGGTGATCCGCGAGGCTGTGAGCCATCTGACACCTGGCGGTGCCTTGCATATCGTGGATTTTGGCGACCTGAAGGACCTGCCCGGTTTCACCAGGACTGTCCTGTATAAATGGCTGGAATGGTATCACGTCACACCGCGCAACAATCTCTTCGATGTAGCTGGTATGGTCGCTGCGAAGACCGGATGCACAAACGAAGCGCGGCGGCTCTATCGCGGCTTTGCCTGGATTTCAGTCATTCGGCGCAAGAAATAGACCTAGAGCTCGCACGAGGCTCTACTTGCACAGATCGCTCTTCGAGCCTTCTGAGTTCGGACCTGCGAGGCAATAGAGCATCGACATGTCCGCAGCCGTCCGGTTGGTTTGCGGGTTTGACTCCTGCGCATCGCCGCTCGTGGTCTTGTTCAATTCGCAATCGGCACGAAGCAGGCACATGACCGGGATTCGGGCCATGGCAACAGCGGCCCTTTGCATGCCCTGCGGCCCGTCGAAGTTTCCGGCATTTCGCACGCGATACCACTGGTGGACACGTGAAATTCGGAAGAATGCGCGCGGGTTGGACAGGATTGCCAATCTTGACGGAAGAGAATTATCGGCAAAAAGATCAACGACCTGGCCATCATACGGCTCCGCCAGACGGCGGTTGTTGGATATGAAGGTCGAATTGAAGACGATAGCAGCGGTACATGGAAATGCAGCTGCCATGTGGCGCGCGAGTCCGCCCCCGAGCCCATGTCCTACCATTATGTATTCAACCGGAAGGCCGGCCGCGTTCCGTTGGGCTTCCCTGCGAACTTTGGCGAACTCCTTGCGCGCGGTGCGATATTGGTCCCAGGGATTGATCATCTGGGTAAAATAAGTGTTTTCACTGACGAGATCGTTGAGACTTGTCGAACCATCTTTGCCCCGGAACACCATCATCACAGACAGTCGATCAGCAGCGCGGCGATAATACACTTCGGCGTAGAAGCCACCCGGCGTTACAATCGGTTCGCCTTGCCGAGCCCAGCCGAAATAGTCCGGCTGCAGTTTGAAGCGCTCACGCGGGATCGGTTGATAGACATTCGACGCATAGGCAGCATAAATGCCGAAATAATCGGAGATCAGTTCATTGTCGTAATCGGGATAGCCACGGTAGTTGCGCCAGAAACTTGGAATTGAAGGGCGGATACAACTTCCGGTCTGGCCTACGGAAACGCCAAGATCATTGCGATCGATCGTTACCCAGGAACTCAAAAAAGCATTTGCGAACGCGACGAAGCCGACAAGCAAAACCAGCAAGCCAAGTCTTCTGATCACGTTTCGTCCCCCGACTCATTCAAATGCCAGTACCGCCACTAGGCTCCAATCATGAGTTGTAACGAGTATCATGCCTCATGAATTCGCGCAGCTAGCAAAATACCGCATTCGCCACCTGGAATGTTGAGAAGCGCACGCGCTCATGATCTGTTAAGCATAATGAAGCATCAGTAGGGATGTGTAAGATGCACGATCCACGATTCGATACGGAATTCCCCTATGAAACGACTTGCAGCCAGTATATTGACCCTCTTGCTTGCCGGCTGCACGACGGTTGACTACGACTTCTCCGCACCAAAGCAAACTTCGGCCGTCCAACAGATTGCCGCCCCGAAAGGCAATGTGAGCGCGCCGCGTTTCGGTGATCGCGATCCTCACGAATGGAACGGCAAGACGCCGTGGCGCTATCCCATTCATGGAACGGACGTCTCGAAATATCAGTCCACAATTGATTGGCAGACGGTTCGCACCAGCCGTATTTCCTTTGTCTTCATCAAGGCGACCGAGGGCGCCGACAGGTTCGACGAGCGATTTGGCCAGAATTGGGCGGCGGCACGCGCAGCAGGTATCCCTCGCGGTGCCTATCACTTCTACTATTTCTGCCGTACCGCCAAGGAACAGGCGCGCTGGTTCATCGAGCATGTTCCTAACGATCCCGGCGCCTTGCCCCCGGTTCTCGACATGGAGTGGAACGCCGCTTCTCCAACCTGCAAGCTCAGGCCAAATGCTGCTGTCGTCCGCAGCGAAATGCGTACCTTCCTGGATATTCTCGAGCGGCACTACGGCAAGCGACCGATCATTTATACGACCGTCGATTTCTTCGACGACAACGATCTGAGGCTGCTTGCCAATTATCCATTCTGGTTGCGGTCGGTGGCAGGTCACCCCGATGAGAAGTACGGACCGCATCCCTGGACGTTCTGGCAATATACCGGGACCGGAGCAGTCCCTGGCATACGCGGCGATGCAGATATCAATGTTTTCGCGGGCAATGAAAGTGGCTGGAAACAGTGGCTGGTGCGCAACAAGGTGCGATAAAGCTCAGCGCGAGTGTTTTCTCGCACTTCTTTGACTTCACGCCATCCATATATTCGTGCATTAGCAGGAAAAATCCCGCGTGTAGTGAATACGCGACCGTTATCAATGAGATTTTCCTTATGACCAAACTATCGATTGCACTTGCCGTCAGCCTTTTTGCCCTATCCAGCACTGCCCGTGCCCTGGATCAGGTAGCGCCGACGCAACCGGTAGTGGCGAAGCCAGCATGCGGGGGCGATCTGGAGCCGTGGTTCAATGGACTGATCGCCGAGGCAAAAGCAGCCGGTGTAAGCGATAAGGGCTTGGGTGAGCTTCTCAAGGCCTCGATGGATGACAAGGTACTGGAGCGCGACCGCGCCCAAGGCGTCTTCAATCAGACTTTCCTCACTTTCTCCTCGCGCATGGTGTCCGACTACCGTTTGAAACAGGGCGCGGCGAACCTCAAGAAGTATGCTGATACCTTTGCCAAGGCAGAAGCTGAGTACGGCGTTCCAGGACCGGTGATCGCAGCATTCTGGGGTCTTGAAACGGATTTCGGTGCGGTTCAGGGCGATTTCGATACATTGAACGCACTCCTGACGCTCTCATTCGATTGCCGCCGGCCAGAACTTTTCCGCCCGCAGTTGATCGCGCTTCTAAAGCTTTTTGACAGCGGTGTCGTCGACGCCAAGACGACCGGCGCCTGGGCTGGCGAGATCGGTCAGATGCAGATGCTGCCAACCGATTATCTCGAGCGCGGCGTCGACGGTGATGGCGATGGCAAGGTCGATCTGAAGCACAGCGCACCAGATGCGATCATGACCGCTGCTCGTGTGATGCATGATCTGGGCTGGCGCAAGGGTGAGCCGTGGCTGGAGGAAGTAAAGCTCACACAGGAGCTGCCTTGGGAAAATGCCATGCGCACCAACCGTCTGCCCCACTCCAAATGGGCCGCTTGGGGCGTTACCGGTATGAAAGGACCGCTCGGTCCCGACGATGGCGATGCCTCGCTGCTACTTCCGATGGGCCGCAAGGGCCCCGCTTTCCTTTCCTATGCAAATTTCGACATTTTCGTCGAATGGAACAAATCGATCATCTACGCCACGACAGCAGCCTATTTTGCTACCCGCCTGGCCGGAGCAGGTCCGCTTGAGCCAACCAATCCTGAAGCCGGGCTCAATCCCGAGCAAATGAAGGAATTGCAGAACAAACTTGCAGCGCGCGGCCACGACATGGGCCCGAAGATCGATGGCGTATTCGGCATTCTTACCCGCGATGCGGTACGCGACGAACAGATTCGCCTCGGTCTGCCCGCCGATGCGTGGCCGACCCCGGAGCTTCTCGGCAAGCTCTAATCCTACTGCGCAGGCGCCATCGTCTCGAGTGAGGCAAAACCTTCTGGTCGATCGCCTTCATCGAAGGGCGTCTCCACCTCGACGAACGTGTCGGGGTAAAAGCCGTTGAATCGGGTGCGCAGCGACAGCGAGTAAGCACCGATATTACCGATCTCGATCCAGTCGCCAGTGTCGACCGTTTCCGGCAACCAGAACGGGCGTGACAGGATATCGACGGAGTCGCACGTCGCGCCGCACACCCGGAACGGCACAATTTCCTTCGGATCGCCATTGCGGTGCTTTTTGGCCGGATCGGGGATGAACCGAGCAGGCAGCGTGATCTTGCCGGTCCACGAATCCGACAGCGACGCCCAGATTCCGTCATTTATGTAGAGCCGTCTGCCCTTGCGTAAAAGAACACGCACGATCAATGAAAACGCCCGAGCGACGATGACCCGGCCCGGCTCTGCCACGAGGGGCAAATCACCAAAACCATACTCCTTGATATCGCCTCGCAGTCGCGACATCAGTTGGCCAAGCGAAGGCATCTCGACATGCTTGCGTTTCGGGTCATGTCCATACTCAGCGGGAAAGCCACCCCCGACGTCGAGACCCGCCAGAGGAACCCCGGCGCGGTTGCGTACCCAATCAGCCGAGCTCAAGGCGCGCTCATAGGTGTCGGGATCCTCGATCTGGCTGCCAACATGAAAACACAGGCCAACCATGTAGCCGATCTTGTGGGCACGCTGCAGCAGCTCCACCGCATGTGCTGGAGCCGCGCCGAATTTCTTGGACAGTTCGTAAGCCGCATGTCCCTTGGTTTGCAGCCGTACGTACAGCGTTATGCTGGCTGGATCGATATCCAGTGCACGCACAATTCGGGTTACCTTGGCGATCTCATCCTCATGGTCCACTGCCATAACACGAATGCCATAGGTTTCGAGAGCCAGGCGAATATCCGACTGCGCCTTGATCGGGTGCATATAGAGCATCTGCGCATCCGGTGCGACCTTGCGCACTGCTTCGAACTCTCCCGGGGATGCCACATCGAAAACGCTGATGCCATTGCGTGCCAGCGTTTCGAGCACAAGATTTTCGCCATTGGTCTTGACCGCATAAGCAGTCTCGCCCGGGAACATCTTCATGAACTGGTGCGCGTCATCGATCAGAACTTGCGGCCGAAAGCAGTAGACTGGCTGATCCGGCCGCAGGGTAAGCGCGGCTTCACGGGCCGAGGCGAATCGTTGCATCGTTTTGTTCTGCGTCATGCAAAACTCTTATCAAGGACAGGTGACAGACGAAAGTCGGTTTCTCGTAGCTGGAATCGGGTGGTTTTATACCGGTGAACAGCTAAAAACCTTATCAGACAGCACTGTCGAAAGGATCTATCCGTGTCCACCGCGCAAACAACGTCGCCCAATCCTCTCGCCATGACCAGCTTTGCATGGTTGCAATTGCTCCTTCTTGGCGCAATCTGGGGTGGATCATTCTTTTTTGCGCGTGTCGCGGTTCAGGTGGTTCCCCCGTTAACGTTGGTGCTTTTTCGCGTGGTGATAGCAGCGTTAGCACTTCATCTCTACCTGCTTGGCCGCGGCGTCCGGTTTTGGGACTACCGGGATCATGCATTTGAGTTCGTCGGTCTTGGTTTGCTGATGAACGTCATACCCTTTTCCCTGCTCTTCATCGGGCAGACAGTTCTCGGCGCAGGTGTCGAGTCGATCCTCAATGCGACAACGCCGATCTGGACGGTCGTTGTCGCCGCCGTCCTTACGGTCGACGAAAGGATCACGATCAACAAACTTGTCGGCATTCTCCTGGGCATATGCGGGCTCGTCATCATGATCGGCCCTGGTGTTCTCACGGGTCTCGGTGGTCCGCTTTGGGCTGAAATTGCTGTGATCGGCGCCACCCTCTCCTATGCTTTTGCCGGCATTCTGGCGAAGCGCTTCAAGGGAGTGCCACCCACAGTAACGTCCACCGGTCAAATGACCGCATCCACGCTCATCATGATACCCGTGGTGCTCATTTACGACGGCGCTCCTGCCGTAGCGAACATCGATACCGGTGTATGGTTGGCCATTCTCGGTCTTGGCCTTCTGTCGACCGCTTTCGCCTATATCCTCTATTTTTCGATCGTCCGGACGGCCGGCGCAACAAATGCTTCACTCGTCACTTTGATCGTTCCAGTCAGCGCTATTCTGCTTGGAACAATTTTTCTTGACGAAGAGCTCGCACTTCAGGACTTCGTTGGCATGGCATTGATCGCTCTTGGATTGTTGACGATTGATGGCAGGCTGCCCGCAGCCTTGCAAAAGCGCCAAAAAGCCTAAAGTTTTCAATATACCGTTAGTCCTATAGCTCTGGGTCCGCGGCTTAATTCTGGCCTAATTGTGGCAAAGTTCGAGCCAATCCCTACTGTGTGACCTTTTTGCTGCACTGCAAAAATATACCGCGTAGACGAACATTTTATCGTGATTTCAATATTTTTTCCACTCTAAATGGGTTTAAATTCAAAAACTTAGGTTTAAAGGGCAAAAATTTTCTATCATCGATGTCACAAGACCGCAATATTTGGGCTTTTTATGTGGCAAATTTGCGCTATGCTAAATGGGTTAACTGCAGGAGACGAGCGATGGGACTAACTCGATCGATGAATGTCCTTATGATCTGTGCAGCGTTCGCATTTATTGGTGCAATGGTCGTAGGACTAATCCCCTAATTGTAAATAAGAGCGCTACGAAGATGGTCTCTGACCGTTAAGCGAATAAAATAGGTAGCGGCCCGGTTATGGCAACCGGGCCGTTTTCGTTGCAGAATTCAGGCGGCAGCGCCAGCCAGATTGGCCTCGACCGTATCGCTGCTACCAGGACGAATGCCAATCAAATGACAGATGGCGAAGGGTAGATCAGCCCGATTCATTGTGTAGAAATGGAAATCCTGGATACCGCGCTCGACCAGATCGAGCACTTGTTCGGCGGCAACCGCTGATGAGACCAAGGCATGCGTCTGCGGGTCATTGTCCAGCCCGTCAAACCGCTCGGCAAGCCATGCGGGAATATGCGTTCCGGCCTTCGAGCAAAAATTGGTCACCTGCGTGAAATTATGGATCGGCAATATGCCGGGCAGGATCGGAATATAGATGCCAGCGCGGCGAACCTTTTCAACGTAACGTTCATAAAGATCGTTTTCGAAAAAGAACTGCGTGATCGCCCGCGTCGCGCCATTATCAACCTTGCGCTTCAGCATGTCGATATCCGTGGCAAAATCTGGACTTTCCGGATGCTTTTCCGGATACGCGGAGACGGAAATGTCGAAGTCCGCGAAGGCTTTGAGCCCAGCAACCAGCTCGGCGCCGTTCTCATAACCACCTGGAGTTGGTTTGTAGTGCGCGCCAACGCCACCGGCCGGATCGCCGCGCAACGCCACAAAGCGCTTGACGCCCATGGCGGCAAATTCGCGCACAACCGTATCCACCTCCTCCTTCGTCGCATCGACGCAAGTCAGATGGGCGGCGGCATTGACGTCGGTTTCTGTCAAAATGCGCTTGATCGTACGGGCAGTACGTTCCCGTGTGGTGCCACCGGCGCCATAAGTCACTGACACGAATTCGGGATTGAGCGGTGCTAGACGAGTCACCGTTTCCCAGAGCCGCTCTTCCATGACTTCGGTCTTCGGCGGGAAGAATTCGAATGAAACCCGGATATTTGACCCAAGATCCGAACGGCGGGACTGGCGGAAAATACTCATTATACGCTCTCCGTGATGCGGGAGGTTAAATCGGGATCGGCGATCAGCAGGCGTGGGTCGCGAGCCAGCCACAATTTGACGGTCAGTTTGTCATCGCCCTTCGGTTCTAGATCGCGGCTCTCTTCAAGCATCAAACCGGCATCGGTCAGCCAGTCGCGCATCTGGCCGTTGTTGAACCCAAGACGCACATGCGCATGATCATCACGCAGGAACTCAAGCTCATGCGGGGCAAAATCGACGATCAACATTCGCCCGCCCGCCCGCAACGCGCGCGCCGCTTCGCGGATTGCTTCCGCCGGATTATCCAGAAAGTGCAGGACCTGGTGAATGGTTACGAGATCGAAGGATTCCCGATCGACCGGCAGCGAGTAGACATCGCCGTGGCGAACCTGCGCGTTGGTAATCCCATCGCGGTCAAGGTTTGAACGGGCAATTGTCAGCATGTCGCGATTGATGTCGATGCCAACACCGCGCACATAAAGCGGTGCGAAGAGTTCGAGCAGACGGCCCGTGCCAGTCCCAACGTCAAGCATGGCCTGGAAAGGCTTGCGACCGACGATTTTAATCAGCGCATCTTCTACAGCGCCATCCGGGACATGCAGGGAACGGATCGCGTCCCAGCTGGTGGCATTGGCGCTGAAGTAAGCAGCCGCACGCTCACGGCGCTGCAGCTTCACCGACGAAAGGCGCTCAAGATCACGCTCCAGCAGCGGATCGGCATTGTCGAGGCGATCCAGAAGAGAGCGCGCGATGTCGCCGACGATCAGCGATTCTGCCAAACGGAAATAAGCCCAGGAACCTTCCTGATAACGGTTGATGAGGCTTGCTTCGAACAGGAGCTTGAGGTGGCGTGACACACGTGGCTGTGACTGGCCGAGAATAGTCGTAAGGTCTGAAACTGTCAGGTCGCCGCGCGACAAGAGCGCCAGAATGCGCAGACGGCTTGGCTCGGCCGCTGCCTTCAACGTATCAACCATCAGATCAAGATTGAGATCACGCTTGTCCATCATTCACCTCAAAAGACATAAAGATATGTTTATGTGAGAAATCAAATTTTGGCAAGTTGTTTTTGCCGTTGACGACAAATTTTGCCGCGTTTGAAATACAGGGAAGAATCACGCAAGGAATCCGCATGAGCACAGGAACAAATCGCCAGCGCGCGATCAACAAGGCGCTGACGCTGCTTCTTCCGGCAGTGCCCTATTCGGATTCGGAACCGATAAGGGCTGCTGCCGGCGCACCGCACCTGCGGTCATTGCCGCCACCAATCGCGGTGTGGCTTGCTGCGGTGGCACACGTCCGCCACCAGCACACGGATTATGACGCCCTGCGCGATGAAGGGTATGACAAGGACAGTGCGCGATTCTTCGTGCTTGCTGCCATCAATCGGAAGTTGACGGAGTGGCGGGCGACGCGTCTGCTGGATCCTGATGAGGAAGATCCGAGCTGATGCTGGTCGTGTCCTGCCACTGATCTTGGAAAATCAGGTCCTCTAGAGGTAATCTTTTGGCCCAGCCGCGCTTTTGCAGTTCCGGCGTGTCGTAGAGTTCATCGACATAACCGATACAGAGGTAGGCTATGATCTCGACATGCTCCGGAATGCCGAGGACACGGCGCATATACTGATCGTGGTAAATGCTCACCCAGCCGACCCCAATACCCTCGGCCCGCGCTGCGAGCCAAAGGTTTTGCACAGCGCAGACCGTACTGTAGAGATCCATCTGGCGATTATGCGTACGTCCAAGCACCACCTTGCCCCCGCGAGTGCGGTCGCAGGTGATGCACAGGTTGATCGGCGCCTTGAGGATGCCTTCGAGTTTCAGCGAAGCATAAAGCGCTTGCCGTTCGTCGCTGAACAGCAACTTCGCTTCCTCGTTGGCGTGGGTGAAGACGCGATGTATCTCCGCCTTTCGCACGTCATCGCGAATGACAATAAAGTTCCACGGCTGCATGAAGCCGACCGAAGGCGCGTGATGCGCGGCGTCCAGCAGCCGCATCAGCACCTCGTCGGGTACAGCTTGCGGCAGGAACTGGTCGCGCACGTCGCGCCTCGTATAGATCGCTTTATAAACTGCAGCGCGTTCATTTTCGGAAAAACTGCTGGCGGCAACCGGACCTGATAAAACATCGCGCATTGTTTGCTCCCAACAACGCTTGGAAACTCTCCCCGCTGTCCGCGCGGTTTAAGCTATGAGGTCCGGCCGGTCTTCTGACTGAGGTTCATCTGAACCGCGCGCCTTCCGGTATATCCGTGGCATCTGCGCGGCCCATCCCCTTTACAGCGTTGGGCACGTGCCGGATTCTCACCGGCTTCCCGATTCTCCCGCAACGAGCAGGCACCGGACCTTCAGTCCATTCGCCATAGAAAAGCTCTTGGCGCAAGCCTTAGATCGGATAAATCCATTGCTCAGGAACCCGTACATCGACTTTTTCACCGGCACGAATGGTGCCCGGTTTCTCGACCCAGGCGACGATGCCGCGCAGGCGTTTCGAGACCCTGACGAAATCGAGCGCTGTCGTCGTATGATCTTCGGTGTCTGCATGTTCGCCGATGGAGCGCCCCGCTACCTTGCAGGGGGCATTCTGCCCGTCCACCCTCAAAGTGACGCCTCCTTCGAAGAACATCAGCGTCCGTGGCGGCAGCATCGAAAGCGACGGAATACCGTCAATGACCATGTTGCCGCCGATCCATTCAGCCTTCAGATCAGACAATCCCATGCCAGCAGCGACATCCTCTAGCTCGTCCGATGCGAGAATGGAAAGCTGGCGCTCGTTGCGCATTTCCGTTCCGCGCGGATACCAGGGCTCACGCCCGCCGGATTTGCGCGTCGGACCAGCATGAAAATCGCCAACGATGCCATCGAACGTGAGCTCAAGGGACGCTGCAGGCGTCGTAACAAAGTCGCCTGCGAGAGCTTCGAACAGTCCCCTTACCCGCCCGCTCAGCTTGCGTGAAGGGAGTATTTCGGTTCCGGTTTCAAACAGGTCAGTCATTGCGCCACTCCGTGAAGATTCCCCGCATACTAGAAATTCAGGCCACGAAAACCAGCAAATAAGCCTGATGGGTTCGTCAAAAATGGTGATGGGAGAACGTCTCCGCCTCCCATTACCGTTTATCGAGTTAGCGGCTTGTAGCTGGGACGCTTCGGGTTGACGCTGTCCGGGCCAAGGCGGCGGATCTTGTCGTTCTCGTAGTCCTCGAAATTGCCTTCGAACCATTCCACATGACTGTCGCCTTCGAATGCGAGGATATGCGTCGCGAGCCGGTCGAGGAACATGCGATCATGGCTGATGATCACGGCGCAGCCTGCATATTTTTCCAGCGCGTCCTCAAGCGCCGCCAATGTTTCGGTGTCGAGATCGTTGGTGGGCTCATCGAGCAGAAGAACATTGCCACCAGCCTGCAGCATCTTGGCGAGATGCACGCGATTACGCTGACCGCCGGAGAGATTGCCGACCTTCTGCTGCTGATCGCCGCCCTTGAAGTTGAACGCCGAGACATAGGCCCGGGAGTTCATCTCGTACTTGCCGAGCTTGATGATTTCGTTGCCGCCCGAAATTTCTTCCCAGACGTTCTTGTCCGCCTTCAGATGATCGCGGCTCTGATCGACATAGCCAAGATGCACGGTTTCACCGATGCGGATGGATCCGGAATCAGGCTTTTCCTGTCCGGTGATCATCTTGAACAGGGTGGTTTTACCTGCGCCGTTGGGACCGATAATGCCGACAATGCCACCGGGCGGCAGCTTGAATGTAAGGTCTTCGATGAGCAGTTTATCCCCGAAGGATTTGGTGAGACCTTCGGCCTCGATCACTACCTGACCAAGGCGCTCGCCTGCCGGAATGAGAATCTGTGCATCGCCTGGCCGCTGATCATTGGCCGCATCGACCAAGGCGTCATAGGCCTTGATACGCGCTTTCGACTTCGCCTGACGCGCCTTGGGGCTTGCCGAAATCCATTCCCGCTCGCGTTCCAGAGCTTTCTGGCGCGAGTCGTCCTCGCGGCCTTCCTGCTGCATGCGCTTGGCCTTGGCACCGAGATAGGCCGAATAGTTGCCTTCGTAGGGAATTCCGCGACCGCGATCGAGTTCGAGAATCCACCCGGTGACATTGTCGAGGAAGTAACGATCGTGGGTGATCAGCAACACCGAACCCTTGTATTCGCGCAGGTGCTTTTCCAGCCACGCGGTGGTTTCCGCATCCAGATGGTTGGTCGGCTCGTCAAGGAGCAAGAGGTCCGGCTGCGACAGCAACAGACGGCATAGAGCCACGCGGCGGCGTTCACCACCGGAAAGGTTGGTTACCTCGCTGTCTCCAGGCGGGCAGCGCAAAGCTTCCATGGCCATCTCGACCTGCGATTCCAGGTCCCAGAGGTTCTTGGAATCGATGATATCCTGCAACTTTGCGCCCTCGTCGGCGGTCTCGTCGGAATAATTCATCATGACTTCATTGTAGCGGTCGAGAATGGCCTTCTTGTCGGCAACCCCGTCCATGACGTTGCCCATGACATCCTTCGTCGGATCGAGAACAGGCTCCTGAGCGAGATAACCAACTGTCGCGCCCTCAGCCAGCCAGGCCTCGCCCGTATATTCTCTGTCCATACCGGCCATGATCTTCAGGATCGTCGACTTACCGGCACCGTTCGGTCCGAGGATACCGATCTTGGCATCGGGGTAGAAAGAAAGATGAATGTTTTCAAGAACCTTCTTGGTTCCATATGCCTTGTTCAGGCCGGCCATATGATAGATGAATTGGCGTGCCATAACGCGCGTCACTCCGATGTTCGGGATTTTAGGGACATGAATTTGCGCCGTATGTAGGCGAAAGGGGCTCCTGTGGCAATGGATGGCGGCTTATTTCAGGTGTCCGAGCCATGTTAAGGGTCTCCCTTGCCACGCCCTCCTCGGAGTCTGGCCATTGCTTGCATTGTGGGAAGACGGGCGGTCGTCGAAGCGCGTCTTGGTAGATGAATAATGCGATCCGAAGACCGCCCGCTAACGTTGTCCCCCTGCCGGCCAGCTTCTGCTTGTTCCGAAGGGCGAGTGGATGAACGCCTGGAGTCCG
>NZ_QPJM01000001.1 GCF_003337575.1 Phyllobacterium bourgognense | reverse complement strand
CGTCCTTCCCCACTTTCGAACGGCTCCGGAAGCAGCTCCCCATGGAAAGGACGGGCATAGGATAGCTCAGGTTCGGGGAGCGTGGATAAGTGGCCGTAGATTGTCAGCGAACGAAGCGCAGACAGTCGATTCCGATTATCTCTCCCCTTGCGGGAGAGAAAGCGATTTCAGCATCTTAGCCCTTGCTAAGTGCTAGAACTCGCAAGTGAGGGGATCTGCGATAGGTAGGGAAACTTATCCCCTCTCTTGGATTTTCTAAGGGTTAGCTGCGCTAACACCAAGAAAATCCTACCGGGGCGAGCCACGGGTCTCGCCCGCCTTCGGCCCCCCACAAGGGGGAGATAAGAGCGCTCCTACTTCCCGCCCTGAGCGATGATCTCCTCGCCGCCAATCACGAGCCGCAGGCCGAGATCACCCATCTTGCGACGGGCAAGAAAGCGCGGACGGCGGCGGCGCGGTTCACGGCCCTGACGGCGCTCTTTTGGCGCTGCAACAGCAACCGGCCCGATGCTCTGTTCCAGCTGCCGTGCGACACCGTCTTCCTCGACCAGCATCATCGGCAGTTTGAACAGCGCCGACCAGGCGCGCCAATCGGCAGCGATATCGTTGAGATCATGCGCAACCAGCAACGGCACAGAGAGATGCGGGTCCGTGTGCATAAGTTCCAGAGTTACCGTGATATCCCCAACGTCGTCCTCAGCGGCGCGCGCTGTCACGCCGAGAAAGGCACAAGGTGGCAAGGCGAGTGAAACGGGAAGATGACTTGCCGGCAGCAACCGCTTCACCACGGCGCCCCGTTCGTGCAGCGTGAACGTAATATCGTCCCGGTCGTCGCGCGTGGCGTAAGTGACCGTCTGTGGCAGATGGAATGGGTCAAGCCGGAATTCCCGACCTGCCCACACCGGCTTGGCTCCGGTTTTCTTCATGTGACGCCTTCTGTCGATCCTGAGAGCCGGTTTTCCGGTCTTCTCTGTATTTCCCTGTAGTGCGGACCATTTTCCGGTCTCGTTAGGGCAACAATAGGCGCCAACTCTCCCAATCCCGCTTAACGAACGGGGTTAACTCTTTCTGATTAGGTGGAATGGTTATCGAAACCCAACCAGCACCAAGATTCCGGTAAGGGGTATGAACAGATGATTGACGGAATCAGATCACTTTTCCGGGGTTCATGATACCCGCCGGATCGAAGGATTTCTTGATCCGGCGCATGAGATCGAGAGCCACAGGGGATTTCGTCTCGAAAAGCTCCTTGCGCTTCAGCTGACCAATGCCGTGCTCTGCCGAGATCGAACCCTTATAGGCACGGACGATATCGTGGACGCGCTTGTTGACTTCGACCCAGCGATCGAGAAACGCCTGCTTGTCGGCGCCTACCGGCTGGGAAATATTATAGTGCAAATTGCCATCACCCATGTGGCCGAAGGAAACGATGCGTGCGCCCGGGATGAGATCGAGAACGGAGGCGTCAGCCTCGGCGATGAAATCAGGGATACGGGCAACAGGAATGGAAATGTCGTGCTTGATCGAGCCGCCTTCCGGCTTCTGGGCTTCGGACATGGCCTCTCGCATGTGCCAGAACGATTTCTCCTGTGCCGTACTTTCCGCAATCGTCGCATCTTCTACGAGCCCGGCTTCGAACGCCTCGGTCAAAATTGCTTCTATGGTCTCGCGAGCGTCCTCAGCGGAGCGCGACGAGGAAATATCGATCAGCACATACCAGTTGTGCGGCTGTTGCAAAGGGTCGCGCACGCCATCGGTGTGGGCGACTGAAAACTCGACGCCGATACGTGGCATCAGTTCGAAGCCGGTCAAGGACGACCCCGCATGGGTCTGCGCGAGGCTCAAAAGCTTCAATGCATCACCCGGACTGGCAAGACCTGCATAGGCGACGCCCTTGCCCTTCGGCAGCGGAAAAAGCTTCATGACCGCGGCGGTGATCACGCCGAGCGTACCTTCCGCACCGATAAACAGATCTTTCAGATCATAGCCGGTATTGTCTTTCTTGACGGTTCGAAGATCGTTCAGGATTTCGCCCGTAGGAAGCACAACCTCCACCCCAAGACAGAGTTCGCGCGTGTTTCCGTAGGCCAGTACAGCGGTTCCACCAGCATTGGACGAGAGATTGCCGCCAATCTGGCACGAGCCCTCCGAGCCAAGTGATAGGGGAAATAAGCGACCAGCTTGTTCAGCCGCTCCCTGGAGCTTTTGCAGGACAACGCCGGCCTCGACGATGGCAAGGTTGCCCGATGTGTCGATGGAACGAATTGCGTTTAGCCGGGATAGCGACAGGATGATCTGGTTGCCGCTTTCATCAGGTACCTGCCCCCCTACAAGGCCGGTATTGCCGCCTTGCGGAATAATGGCGGTGCCGGTTTCGGTTGCCAGTCTGAGAATGGCCGAAATCTCTTCAACGTGCGCCGGACGCAACACCAATGATGTCTTGCCACCAAACTTGTCACGTGGCTCGACGAGATACGGTTCAATGTCCTGTATATCGCGCAGCGCATATTTCTCACCGACAATCGCCGTAAAGCGTTCGATCAGTTCCGGTATCAGGTTCATTTTATCTGTTCCATCTCGTCAGTCGAAAGCGAACGCGGCGCGGCAGCACGGACGAGCCGGTCATTGATGGCTTCGCCCAGTCCGTTAAAGGGAATAGGTTCAACAGCGATCACAGTACCGCCGCAGCTATCGAGGCGTTTCATGAAGTCGAAGAGATTGGCGGCGGCCTCACGCAAATTGCCGGTCTCGCTGAGGTTGAGGCTAGCCGCAGCCAGTTGCGCGTGCCGGGCACGCAGCGGACCGAAAGCAAGCAAGCACTCCCCTTCCCGCACCTCGTGCACATTGAGCCGGACGCTCGCCGACGGCGCATAATGCGACGTCATCATGCCAGGCGCCTGAATGGCGGCACGCTGATCCAGGCGTTCCAACCTGTGGCCGATAACCGCCTCTATGTCTTCAGCAGCAAGCCCGCCCGGACGCAACAACAGGATCGCGTCCCCCTGCACTTTGACAATCGTCGATTCCAGCCCAACCTCGGAAGGACCTGCATCGAGGATAAGCGCTATCTTTTGACCAAGATCGTCGGCAACGGCTTCAGCATTCGTGCCGCTGATCTTTCCAGACGTATTGGCACTCGGAGCCGCGAGGGGCCTGTCAAGCGCCGCGATGATCTTTCTGGCAATCCCGCGCGGCATGCGCAGGGCTATGGTGTCCAGACCTGCCGCCACGAGCGGATGAATGCCGGCATCGGGCTTCAGGGGAACGACCAGCGTGAGCGGGCCCGGCCAGAATGCATCGATCAGGCGCCGCGATAGGGGATCGATCAGGGCGTATCGTTCCGCCATGGCGATATCGGAAACATGGCAGATCAGCGGGTTGAAATGCGGCCTGCCCTTTGCCTCGAAAATTCTGGCCACAGCGTCGCCATTGGTCGCGTCGGCCGCGAGCCCATAAACGGTCTCGGTGGGAATAGCGACGAGTTTGCCTTCGGCAAGCGTGGAAGCTGCCGTCTCGATTGCTGGTTCGTCTGCCGCAAGGATTAGTGCCAAAGCTGTCTCCGATCGCGGGGTCTATCGAGATAACGCCGTGGCGGTCTGCAAACGGCGTTTTTCTACGCTCCGGTGCTCACGTACCAAAATATACGCTGCGCTCCGGTGCTCAAAAACCACCATTTTCGCCTCGCCCTGACGTGATCTCGATAGACCCCGGTGCATTGCCTACACGATGGAGAACACTTGCCGCAAGTATACGCTGATGAACACACCGAATGACATCATGCATAAAATTGAATCCATCCTGAACAAGGCTTGGCAATAAATCGCTGTTAACAGTCGGCCAAGAAAAGAACGGGGACGGGTTTGCCATGCTTCGCCAAATCATTGCCGCAACGACGATTGCGCTATTCACGGTATCCGCCCAAGCTGGCTCGATCGACGAAATCAGCGGGTCGGCCAAGCCAAATTCCGTCTCATATGTCGGCTATGACAGCTTCGATGCAAACGGCAATCCGATCTGCTCACCTTGCCTGGCGCAAAAGGCAAAAGAGGCAGCCAAGCTGAAAGCCTATGCCGAACGGCGCGAGCGTTCGCGCCAGTATATGGCGCGTCTGCAGGGCAACGGTACACAATCCGACTCGATGATGGCCGCCAATGCAGCGCCGCTTGTGCAACCCGGCCAGCCGGCACCTGAAAAGGTCATTGCCGATGTTGGTGAAACGCCGCTGCGCGCCGGCGTGCAATAGACAGGCGCTAAGAACAGCGCCTATCTTCCTGTTATCCCGCGATTTTTGAGAAATCCGCAACCGTGTTCGTCGCTGTCCTGATGCGGGAGAGCAATGCCAGACGATTTGCGCGGATGTCCGGATTGTCGTCGTTAACCAACACTTTCTCAAAGAATGAATCAACTGGTTCACGCAAAGCGCTAAGCGCGATCATGGCGCCGGAAAAGTCTTCGTTTTGAATCGCTTGCGCCGCCTGGCTCTCGGCTTGATTCACCGCCGCTGAAAGCTCCCGCTCTTCTTCCAGTGTGAAAAGCGCGGCGTCGACAACTGGGGAAATCGGTGTTCCCTTCTTTTCCTCGGCGCTTAAGATGTTGGCGGCACGCTTGGTGCCGGCAAGAAGGTTCTTGCCGTCTTCCGTATTGAGGAAAACCACCAGCGCTTCGACCCGGCGCGCGATCAGCAACAGATTGTCAGCGCCTTCGGTCAGCACCGCGTCGATCAGATCGTGGCGGGCACCGAGTTCGCGAAGGTGTACTTTCAGGCGCTCGTGGAAGAAGCTGAGCAGGTCGAGGAGAATGGGCTGGGACCGCTCGGAGAGCTGGCCGCGTATACGTTTCTCGAAGCCGGAGATGGCGTTGGTGACATCCTCCTCGCCGTCGACGTCGCCCGTATCCTGTGCCGCCTGGTCTTCCTCGAAATGCTGGATGCGCTGTTCGATCTTTTCTTCGCGCAGCTGAATGAAGGCCGATTGAAACAATGGCAACAGTTCGATTTTCCATTCACTGGAAAGAAGCAGGCGAATGACGCCAAGGGCTGCACGTCGCAGCGCGAAAGGATCTTTCGAGCCGGTCGGCTTTTCGTCGATGGACCAGAACCCGACAAGCGTGTCGAGCTTGTCGGCAAGCGCAACGGCGATCGAAACCGGGTCGGCCGGCACAAAATCGGAGGGGCCTTGTGGCTTGTAGTGTTCTTCGATTGCAGCGGCGACGGATGGATGTTCGTTCTGCAGCAACGCATATTTGCGGCCCATGCCGCCCTGAAGTTCGGGAAACTCTCCGACGATTTCGGTCGTAAGGTCGGCCTTCGCGAGGACAGCGGCGCGCATTGCCAGCGCTGGATCAGCGCCAACCAGCGGGGCGATTTCACGCGCAAGATTCTTGATCCGCGTGACGCGTTCGCCCTGTGTGCCGAGCTTGGCATGGAAGGTGACATTCAGCGCATCGAGCCGCGCCATGCGCTGGTCCAGCGGCTTCTTGAGATCAAGATCGAACTTGATTGCAGCCGGGGCGAGCGTGTGCATATCCGGCAGATCGTGCTGATCAGTGTTCCAGAAATACAGCGCGTCGGAAAGGCGCGCACGCACGACTTTGCCATTGCCGTGGGCGATCTCACGGCCGCCATCTGTCGCCTCGATATTAGAAACGAGAATGAACTTGTTGGACAGCCTGTCGCTTTCGCCCTGTTTGCGCGTGACGAAGCATTTCTGGTTGGTCTTGATCGTCAGGCGGATGACTTCAGGCGGAATAGCCAGAAACTCTTCCTCAAACTCGCCCATAAGCACAACCGGCCATTCAACCAGGCCCGACACTTCTTCGAGCAGCGCATCATCTTCGACCAGCTCAAGACCAGACGCGAATGCAATATTCTGCGCATCCGACAGGATGATTTCCTTGCGGCGGTCGGCATCCAGTACCACCTTGGCTTTCTCAAGCTTGGCGACGTAGTCGTCGAAACGGCGAACGGCAATGGGCTTGCCGTCACTCAAAAACCGGTGGCCATAGGTTACGTTGCTGGCGCGTAACCCATCGATCTCGAAGTCGACAACGACGGGCTCTTCGGTTTCGGGGCCGAAGGTGCAGACGATCGACTGCAGTGGACGCACCCAGCGCAGGCTGCCGGGCTTTGACGACGCTTTGCCCCAACGCATGGATTTCGGCCAGGGAAACGCCGCAATGATCTTCGGCATGATTTCTGCGATGATCTCCTCAGCGGCGCCACCAGGCTTGGTCAGATGAGCGACATAGAAATCGCCCTTCTTGGGATCCGTGTGGACATGTGCTTCGGATATATCGGCAAGGCCCGCAGACCGCAGGAAACCCGCGATCGCCTGATCGGGAGCGGTGACGCTCGGTCCTTTGCGATCCTCATGCACGTCCTTGGAACGCGCCGTTAAACCCCGTATGTCCAGCGTCAGGCGCCGCGGTGTCCAGTAATCGCCCGCAGCTTCATAGGTGAGGCCAGCCTCGACCAACGCGTCGGTCACAAGCTTTTTCAGGTCGCCCGCGGCCTTGCGCTGCATGCGCGCTGGTATTTCCTCCGAGCGAAGTTCGAGCAAAAGATCAGGCATTACACGGACTCGCTTTTAAGATTGGCGCCACCGGCTTCAGTCAGCAAGAAGGCTTCGCCGCATGCCTTGGCGAGGTTGCGGACCCGCAGAATATAGCTCTGGCGCTCGGTCACCGAAATGACACCGCGCGCATCGAGAAGATTGAAGGCGTGCGAGGCCTTGATGCATTGGTCGTAAGCGGGCAGGACCATCTTGTGCAGCGGGCTGTTGTCACCCGCCTTGGGAGAGCCAGCGCGCAGGAGCGCCTCGCACTCGGCTTCGGCATCCTCGAAATGCCGCAGCAGAATCGCAGTGTTCGCGTGCTCGAAATTGTGCCGCGAGTATTCCTGCTCGGCCTGCAGAAAGACATCGCCATAGGTCACTTTTTCATCGCCTTCCAAGCCATTGAAGTTCAGGTCGTAGACGTTGTCGACGCCCTGCACATACATGGCGAGGCGTTCCAGGCCGTAGGTCAATTCGCCGGAAACCGGTGCACACTCGATGCCGCAGACCTGCTGGAAATAGGTGAATTGCGAAACCTCCATGCCGTCGCACCAGCACTCCCAGCCGAGACCCCAGGCACCGAGGGTCGGGCTCTCCCAGTCGTCCTCGACAAAACGGATATCGTGCAGCAGCGGGTCAAGACCAATCGCCCGCAGAGAGCCGAGATAAAGCTCCTGCAGATTGGGCGGCGATGGCTTCATGATCACCTGGTACTGGTAATAATGCTGCAGCCGGTTCGGGTTTTCTCCGTAGCGGCCGTCCTTGGGGCGGCGCGAAGGCTGCACATAGGCTGCCTTCCATGGCTTTGGTCCAAGCGAGCGCAGGGTCGTTGCCGGATGAAACGTGCCGGCGCCGACTTCCATGTCGTAGGGCTGCAAGATGACGCAGCCATTCTCCGCCCAGTAATTGTGAAGCGTGAGGATAAGACCCTGAAACGAGCGGGTCGGCTGCATATGATCGGGGAGTGAAACGGTCACCGCATGGGCCTTTGACAACTAGGAACGGAGTGCACGTCCTAAGACCTGCACTCCAGCCGGTCAAGTAGAACCAAGCAGTCAGCCCTTCTTGTCGGGAGCCACTGCGGGCGCTGGTGCAACAGGTGGCTTCGGTGCATCTGGGCCATTCTTGGCAACGCCAGGATCCTTGTCATCAGGAAGGCCGTTCTTCAGCTTTTCCTCTATCTTGACTAGATCTTCCGGCTCGGGCTTGGAATCGCGTGCATGCGCCCATTGGAACGTTGCTTCCAGTTTGCGGCCCGCCCGCCAGTAGGCATCGCCCAGATGGTCGTTGATCGTTGCATCTTCCGCCCGAAGTTTCACGGCCTGCTCGAGTTGGGCCACGGCATCATCGTAACGGCCAAGGCGGTAGTAGGCCCAGCCGAGGGAATCAACGATGTAACCGTCCTGTGGACGAGCTGCGACGGCCTTCTTGATCAGATCAAGACCCTGCTCGAGTTTGGTATTCATGTCGATCCACGAATAACCGAGATAGTTCAGTACCTGCGGCTGATCCGGATAAAGTTCAAGCGCCCTGAGGAAATTCGGCTCGGCCTTGTCCCATTGCTTCAGGCGCTCGTAGGCGATCCCGCGCTGATAGAAAATCGTCCAGTCATTGCGGGTCGGCTCCTTGAGTACGCCGACCGCCTGGTCATAGGTTTCCGCAGCCTTCTGATAGTTCTTGTCTTGCGAGTAGATGCTCCCGATCGCGAGATAGGTGCGCATGTCTTCGGGTTGGCTCTTCAGCAGGCCATTGAGGTGCTGGATAGCCTCGTCATTGCGCTTCAGGATCGCCAGATTGATGGCGAGTTGCATCTCGGCATCGCGGCTATAGGGAGAATCCGCGGAAATCTTGCCGAAATAGTCGATCGCCTTGTCTGACTGTTCCAGCTTCGCGCTGATGTCGCCGAGCTGGTACAGCGTCGCGTCATGATCTGGGCGAAGTGGCAAAGACATCTGCAAATAGAGCTTCGAGAAGGCTTCACCGCCATTGCGGTTGATGGCTGTCGCCACCGTATAAAGCACCTCGGCCGCGCCCTGTTGCGGCGTTTGTATGAGTGGTTTTACCGTCTTCCCATCAGCAATCTGCTTGCCGAATTCAGCGAGCACCATGCGGCCGGAAAGCACCTCCGAGGCTTCCTTGACCAAGGCTTGGGCAGCGTCCTTATCGCCCGAGCGCATCTTGAATGACGCATAGGCTTCGACGAGACGTTCATAGGTGTCGGGTGCTGCAGCAACATTTGTTTTGTCGTCGATCGCGCTCTGGTAGAACGTTGCAGCCTTATCCTTCTGGCCGGCCATATCGGCGATCAGTGCGGAATTGTACGTCTTGAACAGTGTGAAGCCTTCCGGACCCTGCAACTTGTCGATCATCGAAAGCGCTTCGTTCGGCTTGCCAGCGCCCGCCTTGGCCCAAGCCGCGACGAGCCCGGTTATCATGCGGTCCAGATCGGACTGGAGCGACAGCATCATCAGTGTGTCGACCTGCCGGTACTGTTTCCTGTTGAGGGCATCAATACCGAGAGCCAGCCGCGAAAACCGTTCGATTTCCGGAACGGACTTCAGCTCTTCCGCGATTGGCAGTGCTTGCTTGAACTGTCCGTTGGTCAACAGCACCAGCATCAGGCTCTGCCGCAGCTCCGTATTCTTCGGATCATACGCCAGCGCTTGCCGGTAGAAAGAGATTGCGCTGTCGAAATCATTGCTGCGCTCGGCGGTACGCGCGGAAAGGAACGCGCCGGAAAGAGTGCCGGCATTCAATGTCGGTGTGGTGTTGGTCGCGGCCTGAGCGGACGCAGCTCCCACCGTTAACGCAGCGAGCGTTGCGCCCATGACCGAGCCAAGCAATTTACTACGCTGCATAACAAAACCCTCTTTGTGTTCCCGAATTGAGATGATTGTCCGAATCCTCAAGGAAACCATGGCCTTTTTACGGTTTTCGCTCAAGGTTGATCGGATGTTCCGAGTTTTGGGCCTTTACGCAGCGTAAGAACCCATCAATTGACCCGGCTGATGCAGAAGTCGATGACTTCCAGAAGCGCATCCTTCTGCGGCGATTGATCGAGTGGAGCGAGTGCATCCCGGGCGATGCCGCCAAAATGCCGGGCGCGCTGTATTGTATCACTCAATGCACCATAGCGCGTCATCAATCCTTTGGCTTTTTCCAGTCCCTTGTCGTCATTTGCACCGTTCTCGAGCGCCTCCTTCCAGAAGAGCCGCTCTTCGGGTGTTCCACGCCGGTAGGTGAGCACGACCGGCAGGGTAATCTTGCCCTCGCGGAAATCATCGCCGGTATTCTTGCCTAGGTCCTTGGCGTTGCCGCCATAATCGAGGGCGTCATCGACAAGCTGGAAGGCGAGCCCCAGATTGAGCCCATAGGAACGGAGCGCCTGACGGTCGGTCCGCGACGCGGAAGCGATGATCGGTCCGACTTCAGCGGCCGCAGAAAAAAGTGCTGCCGTCTTCGCCTTGATAACGGCAAGGTATTCGTCTTCGGTGGTTTCGAGATTTTTCGCAGCCGCAAGCTGCATTACTTCGCCTTCGGCAATCACCGACGCCGAAGTCGCGAGCACATCAAGTGCGTCCAGCGAGCCGACATCGACCATCATCTTGAAAGCCTGACCCAAGAGAAAATCACCGACCAGAACGCTCGCCTGATTGCCCCAGATCATGCGCGCCGTGCGCTTTCCCCGGCGCAGATCGCTTTCGTCGACAACATCGTCGTGCAGCAATGTCGCCGTGTGCATGAACTCGACGCTGGTGGCAAGTTTGACATGGCCATCGCCGTGGTAGCCGAACATGCGGGCCGCAGCGAGCGTGATCATCGGGCGCAAACGCTTGCCGCCGGAAGAGATCAGATGGTTCGCAACCTCTGGAATCATCTCGACGTCAGACCCGGCTTTCGACAGGATGAGTTCGTTGACGCGGGCCATATCGGCGCCGGTCAGATCGATCAGCGGCTGTACCGATCCTGTACTGTTTTTCTTATCGTCAAGACTGACAACGACGCCCAAAACGAAACTCCCTGCGGTTCTGGCCTGATGCGGCGACACCTTATTTTGACAGCCTGTAACCCGCAAGCGGCGAATTGGCGCGCAAAATTTGCGTAAGGGTGACAAATTCGTGATAAGGCGCTGTCCAGCGCTGTTTAGCTCCCCTAGCGGGAAGATGAGCAAGCGCCTTGAATTCACCAGGAAACGACATGATTGAAATACTGCGTACAAATGATCCGGTTTTAATCTCTTTTGTCGAATCACTGCTGAAGGAAGCGAAGATAAACCACTTCGTTGCCGATTCGAACATGAGCATTCTTGAGGGTTCGCTTGGTATTCTCGGGCGCCGCATCATGGTTGATGGCGACCGCGAAAAAGAAGTGCGACAATTGCTCATAGACGCCGGTATCGAACAGGAGCTTCGCGACTGACTTATGCTCGCCGACGCCACAAAGACGAAGGACGCGTTTCATCGCGGCAGATTTTACCTGTTGCAACCCGCTGCAAAAGGGCACCGCTCCGGTGTGGACGCGATGATCCTCGCCAGCGTAGTGCCGACCGATTTTGCCGGACGGGTCGCCGATCTTGGCGCCGGTGCCGGTGCCGCAGGCCTTGCTGTGCTCTCCCGCTGCAATGGCTCAACTGCCGTCTTGATCGAACGATCGGAGTTCATGACTGACTTTGCGCGCAGTTCGCTGGCGCTGCCTGAAAACAGCGCATTTTCCGGCCGTGCCGAGGTACTTCGGGCCGACGTGACGTTGACAGGCAAGACCCGTAATGCCGCTGGGCTCACCGACAACAGCTTTGATTTCGTCATCATGAACCCACCCTTCAACCAGCCCAGCGACCGCGCGACGCCAGACCCGGTAAAGGCGGAGGCGCACGTCATGACCAAGGACATGATGGAAAAATGGGTGAGGACGGCGGCTGCCATCGTAAAGCCCGGCGGATCGATTGGAATCATTGCGCGGCCAACATCGATAACGGATTTGCTCGATGCGCTTGAGGGACGCTTTGGCGGGCTGATCATCGTTCCCGTGCAGCCAAGACCGCAGGACGCCGCCATTCGCATTGTCATTAAAGGTATCAGGGGAAGCCGCGCGGGGCTGTCGCTCCATCCGGCCCTCGTCCTGCATCATGAAACCGGGAATGCATTCACCGAGCGGGCAATTGCTATCAATAATGGATTGGCGTCGCTTTTTTAGACTTTGATCCCATTGTGATTTCCTGCATGTGGCCTACATGGTTCTGACAACACATAGCCACAGGAGACACGCTTGGCTCGATTTATCCGGAAACTATTGCCCCGTCGCTGGCGTCCCGACTATCAGGAAATTCCGGTTGTTCGCTTACACGGCGTGATCATGTCTGGCGGTGGCCCCTTTCGGCAAAATCTCTCGCTTGCATCGACGGCCGCTGTCCTGGAGAAAGCTTTTGCAGAAAAAGACGCACCCGCAGTGGCAATCTCCATCAATTCCCCGGGTGGATCGCCAGTTCAATCGCGTCTGATCTACCGGCGCATTCGCGATCTGGCCACGGAGAAGAACAAGAAAGTCTACATGTTCGTCGAGGATGTCGCGGCCTCGGGAGGCTATATGATCGCTGTAGCCGGCGATGAAATTATTGCCGACCCCTCCTCCATCGTCGGCTCCATCGGCGTCGTCTCGGCAAGTTTCGGATTCACCGATCTCATCAAGAAAATCGGCGTTGAGCGCCGCGTCCATACAGCGGGAAAGAACAAGGCAACGCTCGATCCGTTCCGACCTGAAAACAAGGAAGACATCGAGCATTTGAAGGCGCTCCAGCTCGAAATTCACGAGACTTTCATCAATCTCGTCAAGGAACGGCGGGGAGAGAAACTGAGCGATAATCCCGACTTGTTCACAGGTCTCTTCTGGACAGGAACGCGGGGCGTTGAACTTGGACTTGTCGATGGGCTTGGCGATATAAGATCTTATCTTCAGTCACAATACGGCCCAAAGACCCGGCTAAAACTGATCACGCAGCCACGGGGCATGTTCGGACGCAAGATTCCGTCTACGGAAACCAGAATTGAGGCGCTTGGAGCCAATCTGGCCAATGGTGTAGTCAGCGCTGCCGAGGAACGGGCGCTTTGGTCGCGATTTGGGCTATGATCTGAGCGCCGCGAATTTTGGCAAGCTCGCAGTGGCGTGCTATTAATACTCAGAACATCTGGTTTTCGAGGTTGGGACGATGCCACAATTGATCTTTTTCGCTCTGGTCGGCTGTGCTGCCTTTTACGGCTATCGCTCGTTCAAGAAAGAGGCGCAGCGCGTTTCAGAGCGGGTTCGCGAAGCGGAAAAAGAAGTGCAGAATCGTGCACAGGGAACATTGGTGCAGGATCCCGAGACGGGCGAATACCGTTTGCGCAAAGACTGAAGGCAATGTTGGATAGTGTAGAGCCTCGGGCGCTAGAGCGTACGATCAGTTTGATCGCCCCCGCCAAGATCAATCTTGCCCTGCATGTGACCGGGCGCAGGGATGACGGCTATCATCTCCTCGACAGCCTCGTTGTGTTTGCGCATATCGGCGACAAGGTGAGCGCCACACCGGCGCCATTCGATTCCTTCGAAGTGTCGGGGCCTTTTGGACGCGCCTTGCCCGATGACGAAACCAACCTCGTACTCAAGGCAAGGAATGCTCTGCGCGCCCGATTTCCCGAAAAGGGCGCCCCTGTTGCCATTCATCTTGAAAAACACCTTCCGATCGCTTCCGGTATTGGTGGTGGATCGAGTGATGCCGCGGCAACTTTACGGGCGCTGACAGTGCTCTGGGGCATCGAAACGAACGAACTGGCTGCAATCGGTTTGACCCTGGGCGCAGATGTCCCAATGTGTCTTTATGGCCAGCCATTGATTGCACGGGGCATCGGCGAGGAAATCGAAGGCATCGACGGTTTTCCGCATTTGCCAATGGTCCTCGTCAATAGTGGTCTAGCAACCTCAACCCCACAGGTCTTTTCGGCGCTTGTAAAGCGCGACAACCAGTCTCTTCCCGCGCTGCCCAACTTCTCCAGCGTGCACGATGTCTGCCTCTATCTCGGGCAGACGGACAACCATCTCTTTTCAGCAGCTGAAAAGCTCACTCCGGCAATCGGCGATGCCATGAAGGCGCTGCGCAGCACTGATCCCCGACTGGTGCGCATGTCCGGTTCCGGTGGTACCTGTTTTGCGATTTACGGCAGCGACCACGAGGCCGAAGCTGCGGCAGCGGCGCTCAAGCGGGCTCAGCCGGGTTGGTTCGTTGTTGCCACACACAATGGCATGGAGAGGAGCTGATCTTGGCCCGGATCGATGAGACACGACCGTTTGTACCGGTCAAGATCGCCGTTCTGACGGTATCCGATACACGCACGCTCGAAGATGACAAATCGGGAACCACATTGTCCGAGAGGCTTCTCGCCGCAGGTCATATATTGGCGGAGCGTACTATCGTTACCGATGACGCCGAGAAAATTCGGGATCGCGTGCTTTCGTGGTCAAAGGACCCGCAAATCGACGTGATCATCAGCACCGGCGGCACCGGCTTTACGGGCCGCGATGTGACCCCGGAAGCGCTCGAGCCGATCTTCGAAAAGCGTATGGACGGCTTTTCCGAAGTGTTCCACCGCATTTCCTACGACAAGATCGGCACTTCGACCATCCAATCACGGGCAACCGGTGGCGTCGTCAATGCGACCTTCGTTTTCGTGCTGCCGGGTTCGCCCGGCGCCTGCAGGGACGCTTGGGATAATATTCTGCAATACCAGCTGGATTACCGGCATATGCCATGCAATTTCGTCGAGATCATGCCACGGCTGAATGAACATCTGACGCGCGGCGGCAAGGGCTAGGTCTTCTTTGACGGGGCCGGAATAATCTCCGCCCGAAGCCGTTTCATGGCGAGCCCGCGCGCAATATCGGCGGCCTTTTTCCCGGGAGTGAACAGTGCCATTGATTGGCGCTTGGAAATGAGCAATCCATCGGCCAACGGGTTGCCAGGCGAGAATACGCGGCTCAGAAACGGCCTGCGATGAGTGTGCGAGCGAGTAAAGCAAGCGGGACCCTGCATGCGTTCCGCATGAACAGCAACGGGTTCGATCCACCCATCCAACAATCGCGCGCCGGGCTCGAGAAACAGGAACCATTCGCTGCGGGCCCTCCTGAAACCATCGATCAAAGCCTGGTCCTGCAGAAAGATGCATCCGGCAGCATCGGCAACGCGATGGGTCTGATCGTCAGAGCCTTGATCGATGATGATCACATCGCTCAAAATACCTTCGACGGCGCCGCCGACCAGACCGCCGAGCGTCCTCGCCAACGCCTCATCCGAATTTTGGGTTTCAATCAGGACGGAAATCATCAGGAGCCAATATAGTATTATTATAAGAATTTCCATCACTCCTTTCGGCGAAGATTGTTCTTGCTTTGTTCTCAGAGTTTGCTAGGAATAGATTCATGTTGCGGCTATGACGAGCGACTCGTTTCGCTCCCTGCCAAAGGAGACAAGGCAAATGAACATTGTGGTGCAAGCAGACAAGGCCGCCTTTGTGCAGGGCCGTGCACAACATGCGAACGCGCTGATCGAGGAAGCTGGCCTGAGGGTTGACCATCAACGGCGGCGCGGCCGCGGGGCTGGCATCAATCCAACCGGCAGGTTCGAAGCAGAAACACGCCATGTCTATGACGATGGCTGGGAAACCATCGAGGATCTGCCGCCTTTCAAGACCGAAGTTCAGGTGGAAAAGCCACGCACGATCATTACCCGCAATGACTCGCCGGATATCAGTTTCGACCGTTCGATCAATCCTTATCGCGGCTGCGAGCACGGCTGCATCTATTGTTTCGCCCGCCCTACACACACCTATATGGGTCTTTCGGCAGGGTTGGATTTCGAATCCAAGCTGTTTGCCAAGCCCGATGCTGCGAAGATGCTGGACAAGGAATTGTCCAAGCCCGGCTATACGGCAAAGACGATTGCGATCGGCACGAACACTGATCCTTATCAGCCTGTGGAAAAGAAATGGCGCATCATGCGGGACATCCTGCAGGTGCTGGAGGCACACCAACATCCCGTTGGAATCGTTACGAAATCCGCATTGGTTATGCGAGATCAGGACATTCTTGCACGCATGGCCGAGAAAGGCCTCGCCAAGGTAGCGCTTTCGGTGACATCGCTCGATGGCAAGCTTGCACGTACGATGGAGCCTCGCGCCTCGACGCCGACGCGGCGCTTGCAGGCCCTTCGCAGTCTCTCGGATGCCGGTATTCCAGTGAGCGTGATGGTTGCCCCGATCATTCCCGGCCTCAATGATCATGAGATCGAGCGTATTCTCGACAGTGCCCACGCCATGGGCGCCAGGGAGGCTGGTTATGTGCTTTTGCGCCTGCCACTGGAGGTCAGCCCGATCTTCAAAGACTGGCTGCTACGCAATTATCCGGACCGCTATCGCCACGTTCTTTCGCTTGTCCGTTCAATGCGAGGCGGCAAGGATTACGATGCGGAATGGGGTAAACGCATGCGCGGTGAAGGACCTTATGCCTGGCAGATCGGCAGGCGATTTGAGATAGCAGCCAAGCGCCTCGGCATCAATGTGGACAAGCGCCGACTGCGGACGGACTTGTTCGTGCCCACACCCGGAAGCGAACAATTGTCGCTATTGTAAACCTTAACGCGACAGGTGTGACATTTCGGGTGGATTATCAGCAAAATCAACGAGTTATTTCCGTCAGGCGTGCCCCCTCTAGCCTGACGTGACCTTGGGTAGCCCACCCCATCAGCTACCCAGGGGCTTGCAGAGAATCAGAGCGAATGCGAGGCTCGTCGCAACATGGCTCGATCGCGTTCTGATTCTCTGCTTCTTCCTATCGAACCTGGCAAACCGGATTTTGCCAGCGAGCGAAAGCTTATGCGCAGCGGGATCGAGCTTGTCGCCGGTATAGATGAGGCCGGGCGTGGTCCGCTGGCGGGGCCAGTGGTGGCCGCCGCGGTTATTCTGAACCCGAAGAAAATCCCCGAAGGTCTTGACGATTCCAAGCGGCTGACATCGCAACGCCGCGAAGAACTATTTGATATTATTACGGAAACAGCGCTCGCTTGCGCTGTTTCAAGCATTTCTGCGCCGGTGATTGATGCAACCGATATTCTGAAAGCCGCACTCGAGGCGATGCGCCGAGCTGTATGCGGTCTGGCGATCCTTCCAGGTCATGCGCTCATCGATGGCCGCGACGTCGCTCCTGGGCTTCCTTGCCCGGCAACGGCGCTGATCAAGGGCGACCAGCGTTCCGTATCGATCGCGGCGGCCTCCATAATCGCCAAAGTGACGCGCGACCGGATGATGGCGCAGACCGGCGAATACTTTCCGCTTTATGGTCTGGAAATGCATGCGGGATATGCGACGGAATATCATCGCAATGCGATGGAGGCGCATGGTCCTGTGGTCGGCCTGCACCGCTTCAGCTTCTCGCCGCTGAAAGAGCGCCAAGCCTAAGGTCTGTTAATATTCACGCCATGGCGGCCTGCAAACGGCGTTCTTCTGCGCTCCGGTGCTCACGTACCAAAATGGGCGCTGCGCTCCAGTGCTCGAAAACCACCGTTTTCGCCTTGCCCTGATATGAACTCAACAGGCCTTCGTATTTCAACTCGGCACCACCAAATTTCACTCATCGATTGAAATTCTTGCGCCAGATTCGCACTTTCTTGCATCGGAATCGAGAACTCTTGTGCGAGATTCAAGGATTCCTGCGTAAAATATCTACGGGATTCAGATCAAAGTGAGAATTAAAAAGAAGGCCGCCTTTCGGCGGCTTCGTGAACGTTCTAAATTCCCGTGCTTGCTTTAGTTGAGGCGGGATTTTACTTCGGTCAGCGATGACTTGAAGAAGTCAGCAGATGTCTTGGCGTCCACCTTGTTGCCAAGAATATGGCTGGCCGCGGCGACAGCGATATCGACGGCGGAGGCCCGAACTTCGTTGACGGCTTCGGTCTCGGCCTGAGCGATCTTCTGTTCGGCGAGCTTTTTGCGGCGCGCTACATATTCTTCGGTCTTCTGCTTGGCTTCTTCGAGAAGGCCATGAGCTTCGCGTTCGGCAGCGGCGACGATCTCGCCCGCTTCCTTTTCGGCTTCCTTACGCTTGCGCTGGAATTCCGCAAGGAGGGATTGGGCTTCCTCGCGCAGGCGGCGAGCTTCTTCAAGCTCGTCGCGAATTTTATCAGCGCGCCCGTCGAGCGATTTGTTAACGACTGCCGGAACCTTGAGATAGATCATCAGCGCCAGGAAGATGACGAGACCGACCAAGGCATAGAATGTTGCGTCGAATTCCATTGTGGTTCTCCTCAGCCCCGAACAGCTTTGACCGCGGCGGATATGCTTGCCTTGTCGATGCTACCGCCGAGGATCTTCTTGACGATCTCGCTTGCAGTATCTTCCGCAATCGTTCCGACTTCCTTCATCGCCTTGTCCTTGATGGCGGCAATGCTGGCTTCGGCGTCGCTCAATTTTTTCTCGAGAGCAGCCGAAATGTCCGCCTGTTCGGCGTCGGCTTTCGCCTTGGCTTCATCGCGGGCGGTCTGGGCAATACCACCGGCCTTCTTCTTGGCGTCGGCCAGTTCCTGCTCGTAGGCAGCAAAGGCGTCATCCGAGTCCTGCTTCATGCGGGCAGCCTGATCGAGATCGGTCGCGATGCGATCACGACGGGTTTCGATGATACCGCCGATGCGTGGCAGAACCACCCGCGACAGAAACAGATAAAATGCGGCAAATGTCACCGCCAGCCAGAGAATCTGCGATGCAAAATGGCTGGAGTCGAAGGGCGGGAAAACACCTTGCTGATGCGGCACACCGGTTTCGGTGTGCGTATCGGTAGCATGAGCGTCAGGCGTCGCGCCCGGCGCGGCCGTTTCGGCTGCACCATGCGTGTCGGTCTGAGCGATCGTTTCCGTTGTGGATGCGGCGTGGGCCGAAGACACAAACATATGTAATCCCCTTGAAGTCGGGCGTTTCCCAAAATCAGCAAACTCGGTTTGCTGCAGATACGAAACTGGCCGCGCAAAGCGCAGCCAGTATCAAGCGCCGTTCAGATTAAACAGCGAAGAGAAGCAGAAGAGCGATGAGCAGCGAGAAGATGCCCAGAGCTTCGGTAACGGCAAAGCCGAATACCAGACGGCCGAACTGGCCATCAGCTGCTGAAGGGTTGCGCAACGCACCGGAGAGATAGCTGCCGAAAATATTGCCGAGGCCGAGGGCCGTTCCGGCCATACCAAAACAGGCAAGACCTGCACCGATGTACTTTGCTGCTACCGGATCCATATTAAACTCCTTTTAGATCGATTCATCATTGATAGATTGCGTTTGGCGGAAACCCGCCGGTGAAGTCTTTGGCACGGGTCCAGCTTCCAAGCCGGACCACGGTCCAATTCTGGAAGCTAGTGACCGCCGGGATGGACTGCGTCGTTCAGATACATGCAGGTGAGCACGGTGAAGACGTAGGCCTGAAGGAAAGCCACCAAAAATTCGAGACCGGTCAGCGCCACTGTCATCGCAAGCGGCAGCACGGCGCCACCTATACCGAGCGCGCCGAGCGCGCTCAGGGAAGCGACGAAACCAGCAAACACTTTCAGCGTGATGTGCCCAGCAAGCATGTTGGCGAAGAGACGAACTGAAAGGCTGATCGGGCGGGAAAGGAACGAGATGATCTCGATCGGCACCACCAGCAAAAGCAGTGGAGCAGGCACCCCAGACGGAATGAACACGCCGAGAAATTTGAAGCCATGCTTGGCAAAACCATAGGCAAGGACAGTTCCGATCACCAGAAGAGCAAGCGCGAAGGTGACGATGATCTGGCTGGTGACAGTGAAAAAATAAGGAAACATACCGAGCATATTGGCAACGAGCACGAACATGAACAGCGAGAAAACGAACGGGAAGAACTTCATTCCGGCATTGCCTGCCGATTCGCGCAAGGTCGAGGCAACGAACTCATAGGCCATTTCTGAAATGGATTGCAGGCGGGTTGGAATGAGACCGCGATTGGAGGAGGTCAAATAGAGAAATGCCGATGCAACGCCAACCGTTGCAACCATGAAGGCAGACGAATTGGTGAAGGATAGATCAATTCCACCCAGGTCAATGGGAATCCACTTGGTGATATGGAATTGATGAATCGGATCGTTGGACACTGTAACCTCGTCTCTCTCGCATCATTCCCGCAAGCATCAGCCCGCAAGGCTATTCCGGTTTGTCGCGCTCGGCATCCTTGATGGACTGCAAACCACGGTTTTCCGCCACACGTCCCGCAGAGCGCAGGATATTCAGCGTTCCAGCACAAAAACCAAGGAGGAGCAGAATGATAAGCCCCCAAGGTGAAGTACCCAAAAATCGGTCAGCTAACCAGCCCAACCCCGCACCAACCAGAACGCCGGCGATAAACTCGCTCGACAGCTTCATGGCCTGCGCGACACCGGAGGCGGTTTCCGTCCCCTTGTCGTCTGAACCGGATTTTCGCGCTGCACCTCTAGAAGCAAGTTTTGCTCCCAAAGCACGACGACGGCTCTCCAGTTCCTCCGAAGTCAGCATCTTCCCGGCACCCGGCGTGCTACCGACAGAACCTGACTTATCGGGATCCTTACCCGTGGCCAATGGCATGTCCTTTACACGCTGAATGCGAGGCTTCACCCCCGCTTCGAAGTCGCGCGCAACATATTGTTACGGTCCACGCTAGTCAAGGCGCATAGCCGAGACTCTCAAGGGTAATTTTCGTGGTGAAATTCAATATGTTAGCCAAATATGACTATATGTCTCACCTCTTGATCGAAGTTTTGCGGTCGAATCCCTGCGGATCGTGCAGATGTGGGGCACTTGAACGGAGCCCAATCAAGTGGGGAAACACGACAAATTTCAGATGTCGCGCAGTCTGGTTCAACCCTGCGTTTCTTGCGGGTCGCATCGTTCCAACCGTAAATGAAAGCGGACAGCATCATGCGATTTGAGGGTTAGAGCAGAACGCACCGAGCCAGCCGGTGCATCGAAGGGATGGCCGCTTCGACCTTTGGGCAAAGGCCCTGCCCTCAAATCTGGAGGTGAACTATGCGGAGATTTCCGTTTAGCATCGCCCTTATGTTGAAAAGGACCCGGACTGGCTGGCAAGTCACGCTCCGGGTCCAATTCTTCACCTAAGGAACGGGGGACGGGCGAAAGCTCGTTCCCCACTCCAGAAATAATATAGCAGTTTTCCCGTGGTTTCCAAGCGTCCGAACATCAAATCCAGCCCGCCATCTATGATCCGTACTCACCGATTGCATTCACTCAACCCTGCGTTTCTTGCGGGTCGCATCATTCCAACCATAAATGAAAAGCGGACAGCATCATGCGATTTGAGGACTAGAGCAGAAAGCACCGAGCCAGCCGGTGCATCGAAGGGATGGCCGCTTCGACCTTTGGGCAAAGGCCCTGCCCTCAAATCTGGAGGTAATCTATGTGGTACAAGCCATTTAGTATTGCACTGATTGTTAGAAAAACCCGGACGAGCTGGTCATGGACCGTCCGGGTTCATTTCGCATAATCAGGAACGGGGGACGGGCGAAAGCTCGTTCTCCACTCCAGAACGAATATAGCAGCTTTCCCGTTGTTTCCAAGCGCCCGAGGATCAAATCCAGCCGCCACCGTAGGTGCGATAAAATATGTGCTGGCCAATCCTGTCGATGCGCTTCATCGTATGCGCCCACATCGCCCGGACATAGACTGCGTGGTAGTGCGTGGCCGAGCCAATCTCTGGCAGGAAAATCCGCCCCGATGTGACGGCCATAGCGACTTCCTGCGCCACTTTCCATTGCTTGGGCTCAGTTACATTGAGTTTGCGTCCCTCGCAGGCAAAGGAAAACTGGCAGCGGTTAATCCAGTCATCGTTCTGGTAGACGACCTTGCAAACGGTTTTTGGATAGGCCGGATTGCGCACGCGATTGAGAATGACCTGCGCCACGGCCGCCTGGCCCTTGACGCTTTCACTCCTCGCTTCAAAATAAATGGCGGTTGCCAGACATTTTTGTTCTTCTTTAGTGAAAACGACTGGAGGCAAGGGGGTCGCAAGCCAGTCATGGTCGCCGGCACCGAGCTGCGGGATAAAGCGGCCGGAAAGCTTCGGCTCATTCAAGATCGTGTCGAACGGAGATGTCTTGGAATAATCCGGCGCTGCAGGCGCATAACCGAGCGCGAGAACGTCCGGCTGATTGTTGGTGACGAGGCTCGCCAGCATCGGCGGCAGGTCCTGCTCTGGATTCTCCTGCGCGCGATTATGGAACGCGAGTGCGATCTGAATTTCCTTGCCGGCGATCTTCGGCTTGGCAAAAGCCATTTCGACCTCAACGCCATGGGTCGGGCGAATCAGCATGCTTTGGCGCTGCAGGATAGAACCTGCACTGAAGGCCTTGGGCGGGGCTTTTTTAGAGATTGTGACGATGCGCCCCTGCTTTTCGGCGCGATTGATACGATCTTCGTCGGGCGTCGCGCCAGGTGCTTTTTGCGAGCCATTGATGACGATCGGGCCAATACCGGGCGCATTGATACCACTGGCGGGAATGCTGGACGTGATCGCCTTTTCGTCGACGAAGGACATGTTGGCCTTCTGGATCGAGCCGGCGGGCGATTTTTCGAGATAGGAAGTCCAGCGGCCTTGCCCGGACTCAGAACCCGACAGCATGCTTGCCATATCCTGGTAGGCGGTGACGGTCGGGGAGAGCAGATAAATCGCCGCGCCGATGACCAGTGGACCAATGATATTTCGATCTGTTCGAGCTCTCAGCCGGGAACACGCCCGCAACAATCCAGAGAAACGCACGCCGATACCCCACTCACAACCGAACAATTCTGGTCGTAAAAATGAAGCATTAACCTTGATGGAGGGTTAACGGAGTGCGGAGAATGGTAGGGAAAATCCTTCCACTACCGCTTCTTCTTTGCTCGTCCGGCGAAGGGATTGTCCGAGGTGCGGAGCACAAGACGGATAGGAACACCCTGAATATCGAACGTCTCGCGAATCCCATTGGCGAGATAGCGCACATAGGATGTCGGGAACGCATCGGGACGCGAGCAGGAAATGACGAAGCCCGGGGGCCTCGTCTTGACCTGTGTGATGTACTTGATCTTGAGGCGCCGGCCGGCGACAGCGGGTGGCGGATGATGCGCCAGGACGCCTTCCAGCCAGCGATTTAGACGGCCGGTCGAAATGCGGCGGTTCCAGATTTCGTCCGTCGAGGCAACGGCGGCCATCAGTTTGTCAATGCCCTGGTTGCGCTCACCCGAGATCGGCACCGCGCGGATGCCCCGGATCTGCGGCAGGAGGCGCTCGGTCTTTTCGCGCAGGTCAGCCAGAACCATCTGACGGTTTTCGACGAGGTCCCACTTGTTGAATGCGATGACCGGCGCACGGCCTTCGCGGATGATCAGATCGGCAATCTGCAGATCCTGCTTCTCAAAGGGGATCGTCGCGTCGAGCACGATGATGACGACTTCGGCAAAGCGGATGGCACGCAGCGCGTCGCCGACGGAAAGCTTTTCGAGCTTGCCCTGAACGCGCGACTTGCGGCGCAGGCCAGCGGTGTCGAAAAGCTTGATCTTGCGGCCGTTCCATTCCCAATCGACAGAGATGGAATCACGGGTGATACCGGCTTCGGGACCGGTCAGCAGCCGGTCTTCGCCAAGCATGGTATTTACGAGAGTGGACTTGCCGGCGTTGGGGCGGCCGACAATCGCGATGCGCAACGGCTTCGACGCATCATAGGCCGGAATGTCGTCGGCGTCGGGATCATCGATATCGTCGCCGATCAGTTCATCGAGCGAGCGCGGAACCGCAGGGATGGTGACGGCGACGCTATCGTCCGCATCATCCTTCCTGTGCTCATCGGGGAAGACACGCTCTTCGCCCATGATCTCGACAATGGCATCACGCAGATCGGGGAAACCCTGGCCATGTTCTGCGGAAATCGGCGTCGGCTCGCCGAGGCCGAGCGCGTAGGAATCGTACATGCCGGATTCGGCGCCGCGAGCCTCCGCCTTGTTGGCGACCAGAATGACCTTCTTGCCCGAACGCCGCACGAGATCGGCGAAGGTCACGTCGGTAGGGGTGATGCCGGCCTTGGCGTCGACAAGGAAGAGGACGAGATCCGCTTCGCCGATCGCTAGTTCTGTCTGGGCGCGCATACGGCCTTCGAGCGATTCGCTGTCGACCTCTTCGAGACCAGCAGTATCGATGACATCGAACTTCAGATCGTAAAGCTTGGCGCCATGGACGCGGCGATCGCGGGTGACGCCCGGAAGGTCGTCGACGAGCGCAATCTTGCGGCCGACAAGCCGGTTGAACAGCGTGGACTTACCGACATTCGGACGGCCGATTATTGCGACGGTAAAGCTCATCGGCTCAGAATTCCTGTTCTATTCAGCCGGCGGCAGCGGCAGGAGTGGCGCCGGTGCTCTTCAACAGATCAAGCATGGTATCGGCAAATTGGCGCACATTGGCGGGTGCAGCCTGATCGTCGGAAATCTGCTGGAACAGTTTGGTCGCATCTGCACCGCGGCCAGCCTTCCAGGCGGCAAGACCAAGCGCTTCGCGGGCGGAGTGGCGCATAGGGTTGCTGTCGGATGAAAGCGGCTCGGCGCGGGACGCCACGTCATCATAGGAGCCGGTATCGACGAGGATGAAGGCGGCGCGAAGCTTGGCGAGATCGCGGATTGCCTGCGGTATGGACGTGTCGGCGGAGACCTTGTCGAATGCGGCGACCGCACCGGCGAGATCGCCTTTCTGGGCTATGACACCGGCTGCACGCATGCGGGCCAACACCGGATAGGCGCCGTAGCCATCCTTTTCAAGCTGGTCGAGGGTCTTCAACGCTTCGTCGTTCTTGCCGTCGCGGACAAGGTTGAGCGCAGCGAGAAACTGATCACCGGACTGCGAGGCCTGCTTTTCCGTCCAGTACTCGTAGAAGGCAAAGATGCCAGTGCCGACAACAAGCGCCACAACCGCGCCAATCAGGAGCGAGCCATAGCGCTTCCAGAATGCCTTCACCTTGTCGGAGCGCAGTTCTTCATTTACCTCACGGAAAAAGCCGTCGTCAGTCATGGTGCCTCTGGGTAGCTTGTGCCACCGGATCAATTGATAAAACGCGGTGCAGCTCTCGCCGTCCGCGCATGGAGTTCAGGGGCTTTTAGTCGGAAAAGTTACGCGATGTAAGGGCTAACTTCAAAATAGCCCTCGAATTGAGCCTACATCGGCTGAACGCCAATCAAAAGCGCATGCAATTTCCATACGAAGAGCACGTATAGCACGAGACCAATGACGATGCCGATCACATCGTTGGAGACCGGGCCGGGAACGATATAGGGCGCCGCAAGCCCTGCCCGCTCCTGCCGTTTGATGGCGATGCGATCGACGACAGCCCAGGCCAGGAACGACAGAAACAGGATGAGCGACGCAAGATCGCCATTGGCGAGCAGATGCGCCAGCGCCCAGGTCTTGATGGCGATCAGCATCGGATGCTTCAGCGCGGGTTTCATGCGTCCGGCTTTTGCGATGAATATGCCGAGGAAAATGAAGGCGAACAGCATCAGCAGCGCTGTGACGTGTTTCATCCAGACCGGCGGTTCGTAGAGCACCGGAGCGTCGGGGCGCGCCATGCCATAGCCCCATACGAGAAGCACGAAACCGACGAGCGAAATGACCGAGTAAAGGCCTTTCCACGTGTTCTCGCCCCACTGCTCCATCTTGGCGAGACGCCACTCCGGCGCAACGATGCGTACCGAATGAATTCCAAGAAAAACGATGATCCCAAGAATCAGTATCAGCATGACCGCCTCCCTCAATGCTGGCGGGAAGATAGACCCATGCGGCACGGGTTAGAAGGTGTATCGCTTGCGGTGGATCGCCGCGTCCGATCATCGCCACATTTCACTTGTAGCGCCTATTGGAGCTAGCGTCCCTCCCGGAGCCACCCCATCCCTGCCATGCGTTCGATCTGTACCGTTCTCGCCGCGTCCCTTGCGTTCTCACTATCCGTGCCTGCCCTGGCAACAAGTGGAGTGGAGCTGCGCGGTTCGATTGGCGCCAAGCCGCAATACGTGCTGATCTCGTTCGACAATTCGGGCAGCAATGCGCTTTGGGACCGCAGCCGTGCATTGGCACAACGTTCAAACGCCAAATTCACCTATTTCCTGTCCTGCGTATTCCTGATCGACAGCGATGACCGCAAGTCCTATCAGGCACCGAACCAACCGGCAGGACGTTCCAATATCGGCTTTGCCACCTCGAAGGAGAATATTGCCCAGCGCCTCGACAATATCTGGCGGGCCCGCAACGAGGGCAACGAGATCGCCAGCCATGCCTGCGGGCATTTCGACGGCAAGACCTGGTCGAAGGCGGACTGGGAACATGAATTGACGACATACAAACAGGTGCTTGGCGATGCCTGGAGCAAATATGGCAGCGACCCGGAGCCAGCCGGCTGGAAGCAGTTCGTCGATACGGAAATACGCGGGTTCCGCGCGCCTTACCTTTCGGAAAGTCCCGCCCTGCTTTCAGCGTTGAAGGACAAGGGCTATGTCTTCGACGGCAGCGGTGTATCGCGCGGTCCGGCTCTGCCGCTGCACGCCGGCGGTCTCTATCAATTCGGACTGCCGACTATCGACGAGGGGCCGAAAAACAAACCGGTCATTGCCATGGACTACAACCTCTTCGTGCGCCATTCGGGGGCCGTCGAGCGCCCCGATCACCTCGATGAATTCGAGAACCGCGCCTATGACGCATTCAAGGGTGCTTTCGAGCGCCAATATGAGGGAAAGCGCATTCCGTTCCAGATCGGCCTGCACTTCACACTGATGAATGGCGATGCCTATTGGCGCGCGCTGGAGCGCTTTACCAGCGAGGTTTGCGTCAAGGCGGACGTACGCTGCACCACCTATAGCGAATATCTGAAAGAGACCGGCGGGACAATGCCCTTCGCCGGCGCGGAACTGGTGAAACCGGCCGCGAGCGGCGGGCTCTAGAGCAAGTTTTGCTCTGGCCGCCGCCCGCTATGCGATAATCATGTTTCGGCTTGCGTCTGCAGATAATGCTCATCGATGGCTGGTAGTGGCTCATCGTAGATCACTGCTTCAAATGCGCGTAGACGTTTGTAGATCGAGATGAGCTCGACGATCGTCGTCCATGAGTTCACGAGATACTGGAACGATGACGTCACCTGTCCGAACGCTCCGCTGATCTGGTTCATGGTACCGAGGGTGATCTTGCCTGCGACGATCGACGGTATGAGTACGATCAGCGAGAAGATGTTGTCGGTCTGCAGGTAGAGATATCGAGCGACGTTGAAATACATATAGTGAAAATAGAGCCGGAAATAATTGCGACGGACGTTGGCAAAAAGATCCGCCACAACCGGTGGCTGAGCTCTGTCTTCATGATCTTCGCCGTATACCAGTTCCTTGCGGTATGCCGCTTCCACACGCTGATTGCGAAATTGCAATCCGGGCAATTTCACGCCCACACCGGCAAGTACCACCGTGCCGAAAATCGACCAGAACACGGCGGCGAATACAAGCGGGTGCGGTACTTCCCCGACGATTGGCAATTCAGTAATATTGGCAGACAGGGCGATCAGGACGGGTACGAAAGCAATCAGGGTCATGAAGGAGTCGATGAGCCTTACACCCAAGCCTTCCATCGTTTCGGCAAAGCGCATCGTGTCTTCCTGAACACGCTGCGAAGCACCTTCGATATGCCGCAACTGGCTCCAGTGGGACATGTAGAATTCGTTCATCGCCGTGCGCCAGCGGAAGATATAGTGGCTGACGAAGAACGCCAGCAGGACACTGACCGTAACGCCGACAAGCGCCACGCCAAGAAATTGGCTGACACCTTCATAGAACTGTTCGTAGGTGACAGGTGCTGACTTGGACACCGCAGTTTGAATCAGGTTGTAGAACGGTCCATACCAATTGTTGACCGCAACGCTGACTTGAACCTGGAAATATGTGACGAAAAGAATGAACGCTGATCCAAGAACAGACCAGCGCTCCCATCTGTGCGGAGAGTACCAAGCCCAGAAACTCGCAAAGATTGCGACCACGATTGCAAAGTAGATGTAGAACCAGACGAAGGCCGGTGACCAAAAGCTAGCTATGCCGATAATAGGTGGGGCGTCGGGTGCTGCCGGGGGCAAACCGATGTAGGCACCCAAACGTTCGCCAATGAAGAACCAGAACAGGACAGCCGCTAGCGCCCAAAGCACGGCGGAGGTGAAGAAAAGCTTTGGCCTGGGGAAAAATGAGACAAACACGTGGCAGGTTCCTCGAGTGAAAAGTCTTGCAATTTTGCAGTGTTACGAGTTGCACGACTTTAACAGCATGAATAGGGCAAAGAGGGAACCGTGGTAATTAAATTGCTGTAATGATTTGGAGATGTTGGCGCCTGACACTGCTGCACAACAGCTGTGCGTGGTTCGTTGTTCGACAAGCTCACAATGAAGAAGCTCACCATGAGGGACGTTGGTTGATCGCAGGGACAACCGGCATGAACGCGATAATTGCAACCTGCAACCTCTTGGCTCTCTGCAATCCAACCACGACCCTCATGGTGAGCTTGTCGAACCACGCACAATGCTCATGCAATCAGGCAAATCAGCTACTTAACGCTTTTGCCGCCCCGCTGAAAACGCAAAAAGGGCGGCGATCACCAGACCCGCTGCCGCAGCAAGCGTGGCAATTGTGAAGTCGCCGGTGATGTTGGCGACATAGCCGCCGATCAGCGGTCCGATGATCTGGCCGATACCGAATGCCGCGGTCATCACCGCCATGACGCGGCGCTGTGAATGCGGCAGAAGTACCCGTCCCGCCTGAAAGCCGAAGGCGGTGATGACGATAAAGGTGAGCCCGAGCAGGAGACCGCCCAGCAAGGGTCCGGCCGGCGATGGCAGGACGACGCTCGCCGCGACGCCGACAGCCTGGACCGCACACCCCAGCGCCAGCGCAACAAAGGGACCGGCGCGCCGCAAGAGCGGTGTCCAGAGCCAGACGGATATGGCGCCTGCAGTGCCTGTCACGAACCAGACCAGCGCTTCCATCCATGGGCTGCCATGGCTTGAGCGCACGATGGCGATGATAAATGTTGCGGTAATGATGTAGCCGAAGCCGAACAGGCCATAGGCAATGTTGATCTTGATGAATTCCGGCGTCCAGACGATGGGCGGCTCCGCTGCAGCCGAACCACTGCGCACCGGGCCTTGTCGTATCAGCGCGAAGACGGCGATGAGGCCGAGAGCGGAAAGAACGGCCGCGCCGATCCAGTCTTCCCGCCAGCCATGGCCGGTGGCGGAACTTGCGGCAACGAGCAGAGATGAAATCGCTATGCCGGTGCCAACGCCGCCGAAATGCATCGCCTGCAAATCCTGCCGGTTTGCAGCGGCGAGATGACTGAAGACGATCGTTGCGGTGAATACCAGCATGAACGCGCTCGCAACGCCTGCAAAGAAACGGATGACGGAAAAGAGCATTACCCCGTCGGTGACGCTCATGGCGAAACAAAGCGCGGCGCTTGCGATGAGAGACGCATAGACCAGAGGTCGCTCGATGCCCGACGCCCAGCCGAAACCTGCAATGATCGCGCCGAGCAGATAACCGAAATAATTGGCCGAGGCGATAAGGCCGGCATCGCCCGGTGTCAGGCCAAGATCGCTCATCATGCCGGGGAGGATCGGCGTGAAAATGAACCGGCCGATGCCCATGCCGACCGCCATGGCCACGAGGCCGCCGAGAGCGAAACGAACGGGAGATGTAGCGGCTGGATTCATGCGCGGGACATTATCGCCGCGCCGTCTGGTGACAAGCCAATAAATTTGATGGTTACGTTATTTCGGGTGATTGGTTGGGGGAAGATTTGTTGTGCGTGGTTCGACAAGCTCACCATGAGGGAGGTGGTTTCTCACCATGAGGGAGGTGGTTTGATTGGAGAGAGCCAGCGATTGCAACGTTGGAGATTAGCGTTGCAGCCCCCTCACTTCCCTCATGAAGAGCCTCATCCTGAGCTTGTCGAAGGGCGAACCACGCACCAGCGATTTGCTATTTATCCAATCGTCTGCCTGATCTCCACACCGCGGCGCGTGATGCGGTACACAGCCGCCGGGGGCAGATTGCAGAAGGCGCGGCCTATGCACACCGCCTCAAGGTCCAGTTCATCCAATACAGATGTCGGAACCGGACAGCGAAAGCCATAGGTGAATTGGTAAAATGCGCCGTCGTTGCGCAGATTGCCGAAGGCCCCGTTGAGAATAGCCGCGACCTTGTCGGGCATGCTCAGGAACGGCAGTCCGCTGACGACTGCACCCGCTGGTTCAGCCTCGAACAGATCCTGTCCGCCGAGCTGTGAGGCATCCATCTGCAGGATTCGCATACCCGGGAACCGCGCCTGCAATAATCTCGCGAATTCAGCGCCATATTCGATCAGCGTCAGGTCGCCAGGGCTCACACCCCGCGCCAGCAGGGCATCTGTAAAGACGCCTGTGCCCGGGCCGAGTTCGAGGACGGGACCGGATGCCGCGCCGATTTCGCTGGTGATGAGCCTTGCCAATGCCGCGCCAGAGGGCGCAATCGCGCTGACTCTGGATGGATTGGTGACAAAGGCCCGAATGAAGGTCCACACGTCGCTTGTCGTCATGAAAATTGTCCCCACCACGCTCACTGCCTGATTCGGCCGGCGGTACGGCATCAGCAACTCCAATTGCGCGAATATTACGGCTTTTTGCAACTGCACATGAAATTAGTTGCCAACTGCGAGAAGGCGCGGCCCACGCCCGAACCTACGGCACGCCTCACCCTGCTGCCGGGGGTTTTCGCCCATCGGCGATGACACATGCCTCAGGCAGCTTTTCGCCATCGAAGACTGAAATGACGGTTTTGGCCGCTATCATGTTGGTTCGGGCGAGAGCCTCCACCGACGAGCCGGCTGAATGTGGCGTGGCGATCACATTGGGCAGTGCGACAAGTTCGTCCGAAACCGGCTTGAAGGCGGGATCGCTTTCGCTGACATAGACATCCAGGCCTGCCCCGGCGATCCGGCCACTCTTCAACGCATCCAGAAGGTCCCGGTCATCGACAAGCCCCCCACGCGCCGTATTCACCAGAATGGCCGTAGGCTTCATGAGCGCAAGCGCGGCACTATCGATGAGAAAACGCGTTTCCGGGGATAAGGGGGCGTGCACACTTACGATGTCGCTCTGCCTTAGCAGCGTCTGCATGTCGACATAGGTGATGCCGTTGGCTTCGCCATATTCCCGGTCAGGACGCGGGTGGCAGACAAGAATGCGCGCTTCAAAACCTTTCAGGCGTTGCACGAGGCTCTTGCCTATACGGCCAAGGCCGATGATGCCGACGGTTTTCCCAGATAGGTCGGAGCTTGTCAGAATGGACCAGTTGCCGGCCAGCATCCGGTTTTGCGATTCGCGCAGGCGACGGGCAACCGCCAGCATCAAGCCGATGGTATGGTCGGCGACGGAAGCATCGTTCCCGCCTGCGCCGATGGTGAGGACACGGCCGAGCTCCCGGACGGCATTGACATCGACCCGGTCATAACCCACCCCGCGCCTTGCCAGGACCAGCAGATCCGGCAAAATGGCCAGCAGTTCGCGTGTGACATAAGCCTGACCGACGATCCATCCGGATGCGCCTTCGAGCAGGCTGGCCAATTGCGGTGTTGCCAAGCTGCCATCGCCCTTTTGCCATTGGACGATATCAACCTCGCACCCATGCTGTTTAAGGTAGGCGTGCGCCTCTTCATCGAAGAAGGGCGAGGTAACAACAACGCGTCTGTGCGAACTCTTCATAATCTTCATATTTGATTGACGGGATTGAATCCCTGCTGGTCAGCAGAGTGTCGACACTATCGCCACTCCTGTTGCTTTCAAAGCAAAAATCGGCACGAAAAGCTGTCAGCGCGATTGGTACTCAGTTGCCGCTCAGCTTCTCGCGCATCCGGTCGTGCATTTCCGTGAGGTCCGGCGTCAGCACCTCACCAAAATCAGCCACCTCGTACACCGGCCGGATTTCGATCTCGCTCGGTCCTGGCATGGGATTGGGGCAGCGCTTTACCCAGGCGACCGCCTCGTCCATGTCCTTGACTTGCCAGAGCCAGAAGCCAGCGACCAGCTCCCGGGTCTGGGTGAAAGGTCCGTCGATGACCGTACGGCCAGGACCATCGAATGCAATACGCTTGCCCTCTGACGAGGGCTTGAGGCCATCGGCAGCGAGCATGATGCCCGCGTTGATCAGCTCCTCATTATATCTGCCCATGGCCTCCAGCAGCTCGGTCGTGGGGAGCACGCCCTTTTCGCTTTCATCGGTGGCCTTCACCAACACCATCACACGCATCGTCTGTCCTCCTTGTTTGAGCCGGGCTCGTAGCCTGACATGAGAAGGACGAACGGGAGTTTCGGAAATCGACATCGTCCTCGCATTTTTTTCGGTCGTTAAGGTCCACGGCGCGAACAGTCTCTTCCAGTATCGCCATTCACTACATGCTATACGCTGTCAGTCGCCATCGCTTTCGCCAAGTAATAGTCCGCTGGAAGACATGCCATTGACGCGCGCGGAAATGAGTTTTTTAATGGCACTGTCGCTGGACTGATCAACGGCATACCGGCGATTGAGAGCCCGTGTGCTCCCGCCAAGGTGGGAGCACGGGACATGCCCCAGAGACCCAATTTCAAGCTTTCATGCGCTCATTGTGGAGAAATCTACCTCCATATACCTCATGGTATAACGAACTCGACGGTCATCCACTGCAGCACGTGCGGCAGCACGCTGGGAACCTGGCTCCAAACGGCGGCGTCTTTTATTGCGGATAGCGGTCAAAATGACGGGTTCGGAATGCGCGATGCTCCGATCATTGGGGAAGTGGCAAGAGATGCGCAATTCAAATGACAATAGGGAAGACAATGACTGGCCGTATCATGTCTATGGCACCGTGTTCCTTATCGGCGTTGCACTTGCCGTAGGTCTCGGCTGGTTATTGCATTGACAGGCAGATCTCTGTTCAAGCCTGCGCGCCGTCAAATGGATTCACCCAGCCTTGCCTCGTGCGGAATTGACCAGCCGAAATAGACTTCCGCATCAGTGATTTGGCCATCGCGCACCACCAGGATCTCCGTGTTGCGAAACCGATGGCCATCGGTGTTGCGTCCTTCGTAAGTAACAAAGACCTTGTCGGCGTGAGACAAGAGATGGATGAACTCGAAACCATCCACCATCCCGCTATTTGGCCAGCAACGCGCGAAATAGGTGGCGCGGTCAATCCGGTTGTCGAGTGGGCTGGTGAAGTGAAAGTCCTCGGCAATCAGCGCTTCTATCGCCGCACGGTCCTTTGCGACATAGGCTTCGTAGCTGGCTCGGGCAATCTCGGTTATATCCTTCGTCATCGATCATTCCTGCACAAGCGAAGCGATCGTTTCGTCTGACCGACCATCGATCAACAATCGCACCTGGATTAATTTGCCGGGGCCGGGTTTTTCGTTTGAGTATCTCCGCCCGAGCCCGTTTGGGGCGTGGGGTCGCGGTCGACCGGAGTGTTCGTGACGGGCTGGTTCGTTGACGGTGCCGGCGGGGGTGCGTTTTCCCCTGAGGTGCCGGTGTTTCCCGGGACGTTGTCGACACGCTCGCCATAGAGCTCGGCCGCGCCCCATGCGACAAGTGCGAGGAGCAGCGCTACGATGAGCACGTTTAGTACTGGCCGTCCGAGTGGCCCCTGGCGCGCTTCGTTCGTTGTTTCACGGACCGGGGATTCTGAAGGTTTATTGTCCATTGCGGCATCCTTTCACTGCAAAAGATGAACCGATCAACAACGATATGGTTCCCCGAAAGGTGGGCTGCCCGCAATATCAAATCCAATTCCATCGACACGCGATGATTACTGGCGCCCTTCAGCAGGACGCCAGCCGCAGGATATTTGTCAGTTGGGTACGCAGAATCCGCGCCGCGTCAAGTGGAATCCGCGCGGGCATGCCCGGTATACCGGACGATTCCGAACACAATTTCCGTAGCGGTTGACATGCCAACCGGGGCCGCACCGCATAACTCTCCGGTTAGGAACACAGCGTCCCCATCGGTTCATGTGCCAACCACGGCCGCAACGCCAACCAACCTGCTCCACTGGCGTTGATACTTCAGGTGACCCGCTCGCAGGAGTGACCGGAGACGCCATGGCGGGCGCGCCGAAGGAGAACAATCCACCGATTAAAACAAGTGCAGAAAGTCCTGATTTAAGTGACATGCGAGATACCTCCTTTTCAACATGCCCCGTACCTTAAAAAATAAGTCGTCGACATGAACGGGAAATGAACAGACGCTTGTATTGCCCTTCATGTTGAACGCGGAGACCATTGGAGACAAGGCAGAAAATTAAGGTGCACGGGAACACGAGAAGGTAGATTATACGGGTCAGCAATGGGCGGTGTAGTGGAACCATCGCCCGAGAAACGATAATGCACAACAATAGAACCTGGCTTCTCGAAATCATTGCGTTTGCAATCATCCTTATTGTGCTTCTCTCCGCGAGTTTTTCCTTTCTACCCTCGTAGTATCGTTGCGTCGGCTCAAATTCGAACCGTCGTAGACCAATACGCGAGAAGAATATGGAACGAAAATGACTGAACACTGTTTTGCAGAGATCGGCCAATGGAGGCTTACTCAAATGGCAGACGACAAATCAAAACAGGATAATCGGGATCGCTCGAAAGTCTCGTCCAATGAGGAATATGAGGTCCAGTACCTTATGACAAAATATGACTTGAGCAGAAACCGTGCCCTCGAACTGATCATCAAACATAATCGCAGCCGTAAGGAAATCGAGAGAGAATTGGAGGCCGTGGACATCTAGAGCAAATTTTGTGTTCAGAACCAGTTCTGTTTCACGTATGGCGAGACAATCCACGAGGAAGGTGGCGAGGCCGATGTTTATCCATCGGACAAAGCCGCCTGACCAAGTGGGTGTCCGCCAGCCGAGAACCCGATCGGCCGGGAGAACGACTCTGAATAGACAAAACTTGATCTGGACCAGTTGTCCATGGCGGGAACTTAGGGCAGATGTGAGCGTTTTCCGGTGACACAACATCGTAGGAGGACCTCATGAACGCTCAAGCCATGCCGACAAAGGACGAAATCGTGGCTCTCGAGAAATCCTACTGGGACGCGATGAAGGCGAAAGACGGCCGCCGAACTTCAAAACTTTCGGGCAAGATCGCCCTCGTCACCGGCGCACAAGGCGTTATGCGTATCGGAAAAGAGAGAATGGGTAAGATGACCGAGGAGGGAAACTGGCGCCTCGAATCCTATTCGCTCGAAGACGTTGAAGTAAGCACGCCTTCACCCGACATTGCCCTCATCGCATATACAGTTCGGCAGAACGTTTCGATGGACGGCAAATCGCAAAATATGAGAGCAGCCGATAGTTCCGTCTGGATTCGCGGGTCAAATGGATGGGAGTGTCACGCCCATAGCGAGACACTTTTAAACTGATGCAGCGCCACTGGAGCCTCGTGCGATAACATTGACGCACGATGTCAGGCGCTACAGCCAGCGCCGCACACGCGCGCGGTATTGGCGATAACCGTCGCCGAACTTGCGCTCGAGATAGACTTCTTCTCGGGCCACCACTCCGTAGCGAATTACGAGAGCAAAGAGCACGAGCGTTCCGAGCAGCCAAAGACTGTCAAAGGCAATGGCGAGACCGACGAGCCCAAGAAACATTCCGAGGTAGATGGGATTGCGCGTGAAGGCGTAGGGTCCGGTCTGGACGATTGTGGTGGTCGGCATGTTGGTGGGCACGTTCGAGCCAACCCTGGTGATCGTATCGAGCGCCCAGACGACAAGCGCCAGCGCGAGAAGGAACACCACTCCTCCGATCCACGTCGCAGGTACCGGGGCTGGCATGAACGGCAATGACACGATCCATTGCAGGGCGAGCCCAGCGAGTACTGCGAGCGCCCAGGCGATCGGCGGCCGAATGATGACATTGGCGTTGTCTGTCAAATCACCCATTGCGGGGACTCCTTTTTGCTGGAGCCGAGTTGAAAGCTGCTGGCTGGGATCCTCGAACACGTGGGATCGACGCTGCGCACGACCTTTCAGCGAGCTCCAGAGCGCCGATGGTCGTCAGATGAAAAGCGTTGCGCTGCCCCAGGCGATCAGCGCGATGCCGGCTGCGCGACCAACCCACTGGCCGGCAGGAAATACCTTTTCAACCAGTACAAGAATGGAAAGCGCGGCAACCCACACCAGATTCATCACGCCACCCACGAACAACAACGCCATCAACATCCAGCAGCATCCGACACAAAAGGCCCCGTGCAGTGCGCCCAAACGCAACGCACCAAGTGCGTGAGGGCGCCAGTGGCTGGAAAGGAATGCCGTTGGCGCCCGGCAATGCGACAGGCAGGCGTTCTTGAGCGGCGAGAACTGATACAGGCCCGCGGCGATGAGCACGATGCCCGAAAGCCAGCGGCTCTGCGAACTCATCGTCGTTGAGACGAATGCCTCGCGTTCGAGCAGCCAATGCAGGGTGGCTGCCAAAACGGAGAATCCCAGCCAGACCAGGAGATAGCCCGTCACAAATACGCCTGTGGGCGCCAGCTTGTCCTGGATCTGACCCTGTGTGAGCGCATGGCGGTGCACGCGCGCGTAGAGCAGAACAGTCGGTGCGGCGCTCGGCGACATCATGGCGACCATCATGATCCACCACATGGCGATCATCAGCGTCCAGATTGGCAGCCCCCAGATTCGCGGTTCCGCCTCCATGGCCATCCCGGTCATATCCATGCCGGGCATGCCGGAGGTCATGTCGGATGTTTGCTGATGTGGAAATAGTGCGAGCTTCGACATCTCCCACGCACTCATGCCGAGCCCTGCACCAGCGACTATATACAGCCAAGCCAGCAGGCACAGCACAACCAGACCCGCGATCGTGATGAGCCGGTCGCGTCTGAGCAAACGTTCGAGTGGCGGCGCCCTGTCCATGCGGCGCGTCAGACTCGCACGACCCCGTGATTGTTGAGATGCAACCGCGCGAACTGGCCGTAGCTGTCCTTCATGTTCACCTGTACCGGCCCGGTGGTGCTGCTCGAAGCACTGCCAATCTCGGCGACTGCATATTCGAAGCCGTTCGGCAACACGATCTGCGCACGCGAGTCCGCGCCGGTCACCTTGTTGCGGATCGGTTCGCCTACCGTTTCGATATAGTCCTTGACGAAGATGCGGCCCCTGCGGCCATCGATATCGAGTTCGAGATCGATCTTCGTGAAAACCGGCTCATTCATTTTTGTCACGGTCGAGGCATAGACGGCGAACATCGTCGCGAACGGGTCGGTGTCCTGGCCGGTCATGATGCGTAGCAGCGCCTGACGCTGCTCGTCGGTTGCGCTCTCGTCGACGAAAGCGATGGCTTCGCCGTTGCCTTCGTGGATGGCGCCGGGCCATTTGAAGATCGCCGCCAGCCGGAGGCCATCGAGAACGGTCTCGCCGTGATGACCCTCATCGATCTGGATGCCCGCAACGGCATGGCAGTGGCCCTTGTCGGGCAGCGCATTGAATTGACAGTTGCAGCCATACTCGCAGGTGCAGTTGACGAGTTCGCGTCCCTTGATCTCCCAAGAAGTCATGCTGTCCTCCCTGATCTCGAAATATTAAACCACCATCATACACCTGTGCCAGCAGCGCCGCCATCCCGTCGGGTCACGGAGGACAGCAGCAACACTGGCAAATTTCGGCGTTGTCGAAAGCATACCCTGTAGAGAGGGGATGACGAGGCTCGATAAGCCGGTTTTTCCGACGGTCGCTCGAGATCCTCTACATCCCCGCTCAGATCATCCTGCGTTGCCAGGCACCGGCGTGTTGAGCAGCTGCTGCTCCCAAAGATACGCGATGCCGCTGCCGCTCATGTGCGAGATGAGCACTTCGGTCAGCTCTTCGACGTGCTCGGTGCGAGCCCAGTCACGCTGCCATTCGCCAGCAAGAGCCATCCAGGTCATCATGTTAACGCCGGCCGCGATCATCCGCTGTATGGCGACCTGGTGAGACTCGGTTGAACTTCCGCCCGATGCGTCGGTAATGACGGTCACGTCCCAGCCTTCGCCGGCTGCCTGAATCGCAGGCATCGCTACGCAAACTTCGGTCCACAGACCTGCGATGAGCAATTGCTTGCGGCCGGTCGCCTTGACCAGGTCCACCACCTTGTCGTCCTCCCAAGTATTCACCCAGGTCCGATCGATCACTTCCTGCCCCGGGAAGACGTCAGTGATTTGCTTGAAGAGCTTGCCACCACGATCCGCTATCACGCTGGTGAGGATCGTCGGAACATTGAAAGTCTTTGCCAGCTTTGCCAGCGCGGTCGCGTTGTTGACGACTGCCTGAGGATCGTGGCTATTGAGGTTCGCGAGCTGGTAAGGTTGATGGTCGATCAGAACAAGTACGGAGTCTTCGGGACGTAGAAGAGAATCAAGGCCGTTACGAAAGGTCATTATTACTTCCTATACTGTCGTGGTTAGTAAGGTTGGTTTGCAGGAAGACATGCGCCAGCGGCGACGTTGCCTAAAGGAGACATTGCCGTTCCCAGGCGCGATGCGGTAGTGTCGATTTGTGGCAAGCTGTGTCGCAAAAAGGGGAACGCCGATGGACATTGAAGAGCTACGGACATTCGTAGAAGTTGCTGATGCCGGGGGCGTTTCGGCCGCCGCGCTCCGGCTCGGCGTTTCCAAGTCGATTGTCAGTCGTCGGCTTTTCCGGCTTGAATCGGAACTTGGCGTCCAGCTGCTTGCTCGAACGACCCGCGGGGCTGCTCTCACAGAAGCCGGGGCCACTTTCCGAGACTATGCAGCACGCGTCTGCGCCGAGATCGACGTGGCCAAGGAAACGATCCTGCCCGCAGGTGACCTTCGCGGACGCTTGCGGGTTGCCGTGCCGCTTTCTTTCGGACAGAGCCACTTCGCTCCCATCCTCGCGGAAATGGCGCGACGCCATCCCCGGCTGCAAATCCACACCTGCTACAGTGATCGCTTCGTCGATCTCATCACAGAGGGTTACGATTGTGCGATACGGGTAGGCTATCTTCAGGACTCCAACCTGATCGCAAGACGCGTCGGCCCCATATATGGGAAGTTCGTCGCGAGCCCGGACTACATCAAGGCGCATGGGTCGCCCGAAACGCCGGAGGAGCTCGTCGCTCATGAGGCCCTCATGCAGGGCACCGAAGCCTGGCAACTCATGGATCGCGACAAGGTAATAACGGTTCGTCCGCGGGGGCGGTTCAAAGCTGACAACGGCGCTGCTCTGGTCGCCGCCGCGGCAGCAGGACTCGGGATCGCTTACCTGCCCGATTGCCTTACCCATGACTATATAGCCTCCGGCGCGCTCTTGCCGGTCATGAAGCGTTATCCACCACCTCCGGCAGGTGCATATGTCATCCGCCCGCCAGGTCAGCATCCAGCAAGGAAGATACGGGTCCTCACCGAACTGCTGATCGAGTATTGCGAACCTGCTCCTCACCTCGCGGGACCTGCTCCTTTCTGAGTGGTGCAGCGACTATGGTGTCTGGAACACGAAGGACGAATGCCGAGCAAGGAGCCTTGTCATTTGTTGGCTGAAACACAACTTCCGATCCAAAACAGTTCAGTGCCCAAAATGAAAAACACGAAGGAGAAAAGCAGGAGCTTGACCACCACGCCAGACCAGAACATACATAAAGGCGGAGCAATTCTCGGCTGAAATTCCGGGTCAATTCTCAGTGGAAATCAACAGACATGGTATCCGAAGTGAGCGCTAATCGCCGCCCAAAAACCACCGGTCTGCGCCGATTCCTGGATCTCCAGCAGCAGCGCGATTGGATGCACGGCAAGACCATCCTGCGCGACGCCGACGAGCGCCCGGAGTCCCTGGAACTGCGTCTCAGATACGTTGCGCGGTTTGAGAAGCTGCTAACCCGACCGCAGGCGCAAGAGGTGCTGGAGATTCTCAGGCGCTACGGCCGCGACTGCATTCCGATCCCGCGCCAGACCGAGCGATATTACTGGTCGGTTTCCTGTCTGCCGTCGACTCCGGGCAAGGCGCTCGTGCGCATCAATGCGAGCTGGATGGAGCTCTTCTCGCTCTATGCCGACGGCGGGGGCATCCGCGCGCTATTCCTGGTGCACCTTTCCGATTTCACCACCGACCATTCACTCGATCAGGGCCGGGTGGACGAAGCGTTCCTTGAGGGCTGTGTCATGACGCCGGAAGACGTCGGCTATTTCTTCCCCCGCGGCGAGGATATTTTCGGCATCAAGGTTCGCGGCTGCTCCTCGATCGACAAATTCCTCGCGGCGCCCCGTGCGCTGCGGGCCGTCCGGGCGTTCAACCTGACGCACATGAACCGGGGCCGGAACGCCTATCAGGCAAGCCACTGCTACAGCCTGGCGGATCATATGCTGAGTGGCGCTGAGCGAAGGCAGTTCGAACCCTCAACTGTGAGCTGACACGCCAACTCCGCGAATCGATGCGGTGACCACGACTTCTTCCGTGGCCTCAGCTCGTCGATACCCCGGCTCGGTTCGTCCATCAGCAGGACTTTTGGATCCGTCGTCAGCGCCTTGCCAATGACCGCCTTGGCGACCTCCGCCAGAGCAACGTGCAAAAAAGGGACGGCTCGCGACGGCAGCCGTCCCCGATTTAACTTCGTTTGATGCTATCACGCGATAATGACGACGATCTCCAGCGAGTCTGGATCGACGATGACGATCCTGCCGTCGGCCAGCAAGAAATAGCGATAGCCTTCATATCTGGGCACAAGCTTGACGATGCGTGGCGGCAACGGCTGTAGCTCGATCGTTCGCGGCACGGCCACGCCGACGTTCACTTCAAAGTTCACGTCGCGAACCGGTTCAGCTTTCGTTTCGGTTATGACCTGCTTGATTTCTGTCTTCTGCTCGGCCGTTACATTGATGCTACCGGTCGTTTCGCTCGAAGGCTGGTTTGTAGTCTTGGCCGTATCGTCGCCCGGCACTGGCTTGCTGGTCTTGGCTGTGCCTTCTGAAGTGGTCGCGCCAGTTTGCTCCTGTGTCTGTTTTTTGCTGGCAGCGCCCTGTTGTTCCGTTCCTTGATCTGCAGGGACCTGTGCCTTGTCCTGAGTCTGCTCACTCTTCGTGTCCTGACCGGCGGGAGCTTGTGCCTGTCCCTCCGTTTGCTGGCTCTTCTTCATCTGAGTGCCAGACTGGCCTTCGGTCTGGGACTTGGTTGTTGCACCCGTCCCCGTTTCTGCCGGCATCTGCGTTTGGCCTTCAGTCTGCTGGCCAGGTTTCTTTTTCAGCATTTCGGTTTGTGCAAGTCCTGCTCCGGGCGCTACGCCAAGCGCAAGGACGAGGGCACTTTTCAAAATGATGTTCTTCATGGGATTGTCTCCTCCAGTTTTAATTTGTGGAGAACGCCCCCCGAGCGCCCTTCCCACTTCCTTTGTTAATCAACGACGCGAACCACGGTCCTGTTGGAAGGATCGACGATCACACGTTGATGGTTGACCACTGCGTAGGCGTATTTCGGATCTTGCGGGATACGCATTATCCTGACCCTGTCGGGCAATGGCTTGCCGACAACCACTTTCTGTTTAACAACCACCTCACTCTCCGGGATCGGTTGCTGTTCCACATATGAAACGACTCTCCGTGGAGGCGGAGCGAGCACGGTACCAACGACTGCACCGGCAACGCCGCCGACTGCGGCGCCGACGGGGCCACCTACAATCGCTCCCGTCACAGCACCGCCCGCGGCGCCGTTGACTGTGCCTTCCTGCGCAGAGGCAGCGGTTGCAAAACCGAGCACCAATGCCCCAGCTACGATCAGTTTCCTGTTCATGATCAATTCCTTTCAACAGTAAGAGCCAAGGCGGAGCCTCCCGGACATACCGTGAGAAGAGACAACATCGTCTTTGTCCGGCTTTGCTGTCCGCCGCCTTGGCTCGTCCTACGTGGACGGCAAAGCTGAAAGGCAAACGTCATCGCAAGTGGCGCTGTTCCGAATTTGGGCTTCAGTCTGATGAAGGCAGGGACTTGGGCCGATTGAGCATCGGACGAAAGTCTGATGGAGACACGGCAAAGGTCTGAAATCTTTTGGCAAAGGGCAGCCGGCGGAACAAAGCTCAAGGCCACAAGTTGTGGCAACGGAAGGGAATGATTTCAAAAAGGAGAGTAACGATGAGACGGATTTTGCTTGCCACAGCCGTGGTGCTTGCGATGTCTGGTAGCATCTACGCGCAGGATGCAGTTGTCGTTGATGTTCCGCAGCCGACCCGCGAATATGTTATCGCGCATCCGACAGATCCTGTCGTCATAGAAGGCGATGTTGCAATTGGCACCGCTGTGCCGGAGGACGTCAAGCTGGTGCCGATCCCCGATAATCCGGACTACGGTTACATCTATGTGGACAAGCAACCGGTTATCGTGACGATGAAGGACCGCAAGGTCGTTTACATGTCGAAGTGAGTTGCCGTCAGAGTGTGTTCTGGTGGTGGAATGGCTGATCCTTGGTATCAGCCGTGGCTTGGCCGCGTGATTTCTGGGAGAGGGGCGGCCAAGCCACATATGAAAGACGCGCCATTTGAGCGGGAGCGGCGTTTCTCGGACTTATAACCCCGCCTCTGACTTCAGACGGTCGGGCCATAGATCATTCCGGTTCGGCCGTCATTGTTTAGCGAAAAATCTTCGACCTCCTGTGACCGCAGCGGCAGACAGCCGGTTAAAGCTGCCGGGGCCAGTGCGGACGAACCGTATTCTTGGTTCCGACGGCCGGCCCATCTCCGCTTAGGCGTTTACGCCAAAAAAGCCCGACAACGGCCAAAATCAAAACGCCGCTTGCGGCAAATTCCAGAGTTTCTTCCAGGGTCGCTGCTTTGTACGACGGTATGAGATCGAGAACCACTGCGCTCGCGAGCCAGCAGAGCGCCAATAGCAGGCGGAACTCGAACGTTCGCGAAATGATATCCCGCACCATCGCCCCCTCCTGCCGAAACCGGAACAGAAGCGCGACCGCAACGGCCAGAAGAATTGCGGCGCCAATGAGGGCAGTGACGATGCCGGCGAATCCCGCATCTCTGATCATACGAAAGACAAGAATGGCAATGTCGTGCCCGCCGTCGAACTCTCCGCCACCTCTCATCTTCGGCATCTGGACATGGAAGATGCGGGCACCAAAACTGATCTCGCTGAGGAAGAGCACCAAAGACAGCACGCTTGTCCCGATCAGGAGGCCCTTTTCCCTGAAGGTCAAGGAGACATTCTTGAGAAGAGCTGTATTCAGCGCGAGTAGCGCGGCAATGGCAAAACCCGTGGCACTCAAATCTTCCACGAGCCCGTCTTCGACCAATAGAGCCGGTGTGGACAAGCCTATGACGAACAGCGCGAACGTGATTGCGCAAAGCGCAGTGACAAACACTTGATTCTCTCGGCTCATCATTGGTTCGTTCTCGCATTCGTCTGATATTCATAAAACTGTCATAAATCTGTCAATCTGATGGCGCGCCAGGACGCTGAATTTTGGTGCGCGAGCCCGATGCGCCTCTGATTGCACTGTCCGGGCGCATTTTCTCGTTCCTCTCGTTCGAGGGTAATCAACGCGGAACAAATCCATGCTTTCGCGGTTACGTGAAGATCCCGCGATAAAAACACACAGGAGGTTCGACCAGTTCACCCCGACGAAGCAACCAACCGAGGATACGCTTGAGAGCTTTGTAACCGATATCGCGCAGTGGCTGGTCGATACGCGACCGGCCGACCCGAAAGATGCAATCCGGGCCGTTTTCATGGTGCTATCAAAAGTTCCAAGCATAGGAGGCAGAAATGAAAGTGAGTGAAGCAATGACGCGGGATGTCCGCGTAGCTAATCCAGATGAAGCAATCCAGTTTGTGGCCAAAATCATGGCTGGTCTTGATATTGGAGCATTACCAGTTGGTGAAAATGATCGCCTCGTCGGCATGATTACGGATCGGGATATTGCCATTCGCGGTATTGCCGAAGGCAAAGGCCCCGATGCCAAGGTCTCAGAGGTCATGACCTCTGATGTTCAATATTGTTATGATGACCAAGAGATTGACGAGGTTACCGAAAACATGGCCGATATTCAGGTTCGCCGTCTGCCCGTCATCAACCGCGACAAGCGATTGGTTGGGATCCTGTCATTGGCTGATATCGCACTGACAGGCGATGGCCAGGCCGGCGAGGCGCTGAGCGGGATATCACGTCCAGGCGGAGAGCACAGCCAGACGATCTAGCTTGTTCGTTGAGCCGCTCATTTACGGATCAGGCTATGGTATCGATGCTGTGACGCGCCACGGTATCGGGGTTCAGGATTCTTCCGATCTCCCGAGATCAGGGAACGAAGACCGGCACCGCGTTCTCGCGGATTTTAAACCTTACCGGTGTCTCGGTCTTCAATTCGCCATCCAGGTTCACGGCACGTGGTTTGCTTGTATGGATTGTAAGGTCCTTGGTGGAAAACGCTCGGACGTCGTCCCAGTCACCCTGCGTCCCCTTCCGCAAACTCGGAAGCAGTCTCAGGAGCTTCCACCAATGATCAACTTCCAGGCTATAGAAGTCGAGCATTCCATCGGTGGCGGTGGCATCGGCTTGAACAGTCATGCCGCCACCATAAAAACGACCGTTACCAACTGCTAACTGTAAGGTTCGCAGCTCCTCGGTTCTTCCGTCATGATCCAGGGTGGCGGTAAAAAGCCGTGAGCTTGCAAGGAGCCTGGCAGCCACCAGCCCATATCCCAGCTTGCCCCAGCGCTTCTTCGCTTTCTCGGTAAGCGACATTGCCAGATCGGCGCTGAAGCCGATGCTGGCGACATTAAAAAACGGGTGGCCGTTGGCTTCGCCAAGATCAATCGGTGCAGTCTTGCCCTTGGCAATGACGTCGATGGCCGTGGCGAGGTCTAATGGTAAACCCATGGTTCGCGCAAAATCGTTCGCTGTTCCCAACGGCAGGACACCGAGCGGTAGCCCTGTGTCGAGCAGCCCTTTTGCAGCGGAGTTCAAACTACCGTCGCCGCCACCAACGATAACACTGTTCACCTGATCTGCTAGGCGTACTATCGCAGCCGAAGGCGATTCCGTGTTGTCTGGTGGAAGTTCGAGATACGCGATACCCGCTCGTGATAAATATTGGCGAACAACGGGAAGGCTTTCCCTGCCCCGCCGCGAGTTCGGATTGACCAGAAGGAGTGCACAATTAGCGGTCATGCCACTCCCCGGGACCTTAAAGATTTCAGATAAAAGCGGATCGACATGGAGATGCATTGGATCAACAGAACAGACGTCATCACCTCTATATGTGCAGCGCAGCATAGCCATTCAACATCAACACGATGATTCCAGGCACGGCCATGAGCAAGCACGTCGGGGATTGTATGCATTACCCATCTCCGGACGAAGACCGCACCAAACAATAAGCAACCGTCAGCCAACGAGCAGGTCCGTTGCCGAAACGACGCCATAGATCAGTCCCGCCGTGGTACCCAGTGCGAGAACGGCAACGCCTACGCCTATGAGTGTCGCCAGTCCATCCCGTTCGAGCAATGCCGCCGCAATGATGACCAGCGCGAGGACAGGCAGGATATTGCCAAATGGAATCGGCAGCGCAATGGCGATGGCTAGAAAAAAGATGGGAATGCCCAGCAGCATCTGAGCTTTGCGACCGGTCAGCGCGCTCAGCCTGTCAGGGCGCAGCACTCGCTCTACCTGTGCAATCATCGGAGCGGTATAGCGCACTGTAAGGGCGACCGTTGCGGCGGAGAGCCTGCGTTTGCGGATGAAGCGTGGAAGCTGCAGATGCTCAGCCCCGGCGGCGATCTGCAAAGAGATAAGAGCGAGACAGCTGCCGAAGACCATTCCGAACGGCCCGGGGAGCGGTGTCAGTGCTGGCAAAGCAAGAATAAGGATCGAGAACGCGATGCTCGAGCTTCCCATCACGGTCATCATCTCCTCAATGGTGATGCTCCCCATGCTTTCCGCCCGCTCAACCACATTTTTCAGGTGTGTAGAAGTCGCACCTTGAGGTCTGGTATCCACCCGTTCATCTGTCATATTGCCGCTTTCGTCCTGGCACGATCGGTTGAATCAATGCTGATACACTAGCTATTTCTAGCAGCTAACGCTGGAAAGTGGGCAGCGTTGCGACACGTGCCTCTCGGCGGCCCGATAAGCGGCTGGCGCTTGCTGGATTTTGATCAAACCCGCGGCATGCCCTTTGGCCTTAAATGGCGCTTTTGTGCAGCGATTCTGAAGATTGAGTTGGAGGCACCGTAACCTCGATAGCCGTTACGTTGAACGATTTCAAAAAAGAAACCCTCGCCGTAATTCGGGCTGTACAGCTGAAAATATTCACCGTTTTCATCGCGGTCATAAAGGATGTTTGCGGACCTCAGCCTGTCGGAAAGTTCTATATCGAGCCCGAATCGGGCTTCCAGATCATCGTAGTAGTTGGAAGATATCTGGAGTGGCGTAAAGCCATTTTCATGGAGCGCAGACGCTGTCGCAAAGATGTCATTGGTCTCAAACGCCAGATGCTGGACGCCGGATCCGAAATTTTCGGTGATGAAATGTCCCGCAAGGGTAGTGCGATTTTCCGCACCGTTAAGTGTCAGGCGGAACCGGCCGTCATCGTTTTCAATCACCTGACTGCGCACGATGCCTGCAGGATCGACGATGTCGACCATCGGCGTTTTATGCGTCTTGAAGATCGAAGTGTAGAACAGGACCCAAGTCAGCATCTCGTCGTACTTCATGGTCTGGGCGACATGGTCAACGCGCCGGAGCCCTACACCATCCCATGGCTCTCCGCCGGCAATGATGTTGAACTCGATCTCCCATATATTTTTGAGATCAGACTTCTGATCGATAAAATAGATAATGCCCCCACCGACCCCGCGGATCGCCGGAATCGTCAGCTCGCCCGGCCCAACGGTTTGCTCGAAAGGCTCTGCCATAAGCGCGCGTGCACGTTCCGCGGTCGCTTTAGCTTCATCTACCTCGAGACCGATCGCGTAGGCCGATGTGCCATGGACCAGATACGAGGAGTGAGCAAATCCTTCATGCTCGGTGTTGATGACCAGATTGATGCCACCTTGCCGGTAAAGCGTCACCAGCTTCGTTTTGTGCTGGCCAGCGACTTGGAAACCCAGTGCGCGCAAAAGCCCGCCGAGGTCTTCGGCCTCTTCCTCGCTGGCAGAAAACTCAACAAATGCCACACCATCGACCTGAATGCGGTCCGGCATCCTTGGCAGCGTCATAGCCACCTCCGGTTCAAGGCGTTGTATCTGGTCGCCGAGATAGATGAGCGATCGATGGCCATCCAGCGCAATCGAACGGGGCGAGCCCCCGCGAAACTGATCGTTGAAAATTTCCAGGGACAGAAATCCATCATAGCCGGTTGCAGCGACCGCTCGCATGAAGTCCACGACCGGCAGATCCCCCTCCCCGGGCATGTTGCGGTAGTGGCGGCTCCAGTACAGAAGATCCATGTCGATCAGCGGGGCATCAGCAAGCTGAACAATTAATATTTTCTCCTTGGGGATAGAGCGGATCGAATTGACATCGATCTTTCGCGCCAGCGTATGAAAACTGTCAAGGATCAGCCCGACATTGGTGTGGTCAGCGCGGCGAACGATTTCCCACGCATCTCGATGATCATTGATGTGCCGTCCCCAGGCGAGCGCTTCGTATCCAACGCGTAGTCCGCGTTTTTTTGCACGTTCGCCAAGCTCGCGAAAGTCATCCGCAGCTCGATCCAATCCACCCAACGCAATTGGCGATACGTTCGAACAGACGAGCACGATGTCCGTTCCCAATTCCTGCATCACATCGAATTTGCGCTCGGCTCGATCGAATGCACGGGATCGATGTGGTTCGGGCATTCCTTCGAAATCACGAAAGGGCTGAAACAGAGTGATCGCCAACCCGTGATCCCTGACCATCCTGCCGACATCACGCGGATTTGCATCGAAAGCCAGAAAGTCATTCTCGAAAATCTCAACGCCGCCGAAACCTGCCTTTGCGATCGCATCCAGCTTTTCAGGGAGGTCGCCACTGATTGAAACTGTTGCAATTGACGTCTTCATTGCCGGGTCCTTACATCTATGAAGGAAAGCGTTCTACGCGGTCATGGACTTGAAATGGTCGAGCATCCGGTTCGCATCAGGCTGCAGGCCAGTAAAAAGCTGAAAGGCTCCGACAGCCTGGAACACTGCCATACCCCCGCCATCGAGTGTTGGACAGCCGCGCTGGCGCGCCTGCCTCAGCAATTCCGTCTCAAGGGGAAAGTAGACAATTTCCCCTACCCAATGGCGTCGATCAAGCAAATCCGCCGGTAATGGCAAGCCAGGATATCCAGACATTCCAGTAGGTGTGGCATGGATCAATCCGGACGCCCGCTGCATCGCTTCCACGAGGTCACCTCCAGCGGTGATCTGCGCGTCGGGGAATATCTCCTGCATTGACCTGCTCAACGCAATGGCGCGCTGTTGTTCGCGATCAAATACAGCAAGCTTCGCCGCTCCCAGGGACAAAGCTGCATATGCGGTAGCGACCCCCGCACCTCCCGCGCCGAGCTGAACCACAAAGGACGTGTCGACCCCGGGAAGGCCTCGACGGAAGCTCTGCGCAAAGCCCCACCAATCGGTATTGTGGCCGTAGCGCCGACCATCCTTCAGAACCACTGTATTTACGGCACCGATCGATCTGGCATCGGCGGAAAGTTCATCGAGGTGAGGCATGACCGCCTGCTTGCAGGGATGCGTGATGTTGAGACCTGAAAAGCCGCGTTCCTCTGCTTCAGAAAGCAGCCGAGGAAGATCGTCGATCGATGCACCGAGCTGATCAAGGTCAATCAGGTCATATTCATAGGAGAGCCCCTGAGCCCTGCCTTCTTTCATGTGCATGGCGGGCGTGAGCGAAGCCTGGATGCCTGCCCCAATGAGCCCTGCCTTTATCGGCTTCAACAATGTCTCGCTCATCATTTCCATTCCGCTCATTCGAGCTCGGCGCGACCTTGGACCATCGAGTAAGTCAGCCCGCTGCGGAGCGCGGGCTGACTTGTAGCCCTACTGGCCGCGTGCTGCGTTCAGTTGCTTGAAGAGTTCCGTCACGGTTTCTGCACCAATGTCCGCACTGAACTTGTCGATCATCGGCTTGACCGCATCGCGAAGTTTCTGTGTTTCCTCCGGGCTGAGTTCAGTGATTTCCATCCCGGTCTTCCTGATCTGCTCGATCGATGCGGCATCCTGCTCACGCGAAACCTTTCGCTGATAATCGCGCGCTTCGTCTGCCGCCGACTGCAGTACGCCCTTTTCTTCATCATTCAGCCCGTCCCAGAACTTCTTGCTGATCAGCACGATCTGCGGATTGTACTGGTGGCGCGTAATCGTCATGTACTTCTGAACTTCATAGAATTTCGCGTTCACGATATTCGCCGCAGGATTTTCCTGACCGTCCACCGTTCCTGTTTCGAGCGCGGTATAGAGTTCGGTATATGGCATGGGCACCGCATTCGCGCCGAGACTGTTGAAGAGCTCGATGGGGATTGGCGACTGGATCGTACGGATTTTCAAACCCTTGATATCTTCCAGCTTTGCTACGGGATGCCGGTTGTTGGTAAGGTTTCGAAAACCGAGCTCCCAATAGGCAAGCCCGACAAGGCCGGTATCCGGCAGCAATTTGATGAGGCTTGTGCCGAACGGACCGTCCATGACCTTGTCGGCTTCTTCACCGCTGTTGAACAGGAAGGGCAGATCGACCGCGCCGAACTGCTTGACATTGCCGGCCAATATCCCGGCGTTCAGTACTGTCATTTCGATCACCCCGCCCTGAAGGGCGGAAACTGTCTGAACGTCTCCGCCCAGCACGCCTCCCGGGAAAAGCTTTACGGTAATTTTGCCGCTGCTCTTTTCCTTCACGAGATCGGCGAACTTCTCCATACCCATGACCTGCGGGTGGCCCTTGTTGTTGGCCGATGCAAATTTGAGCTGATGCTCCCGGAGCTCGGCCATGGCCGGTCCAGTCGTCAACAGTGCGAGCGGCAGGGCCACTCCTACAAGGACGTTCATCAATTTATTGAGCATTTTTTCCTCCCAGTGTTGGCCGGTGTCTCCCCACGGCCGGTTGAATTCTTTCGTCACGTGCCACCTGCGCTTCAATGTCCCAGCCAGCTCACCGGCACCATTACCAGTTGCGGAAACAGAACAAGCAGGAGCAGCACGATGAGTTCAGCGATGAGAAATGGCATGACGCCCTTCATCAGCTCTTCCATCGAAAGTTTCGATATTCCGCAGATGACGTTGAGCACGGTGCCGACCGGCGGCGTGATCAGGCCGATCGAATTGTTAATGATGAAAAGGACGCCGAAGTACACGGGATCGATCCCCGCCTGTTTGATAATGGGCATGAGCACAGGCGTCATGATGAGAATGGTCGGCGTCATATCCATTGCGGTACCGACGAGCACCACGAGAACCATGATGGCGAGAAGGAGCAATGTCTGATTGCCCATCAATGGTTCGATGAGAGCGGCGAGATCACCCGGCACGTCGGCCACAGTGATCAGCCACGCGGACACCGCGGCCGCCGCGACCAGAAACATGACGACAGCCGTAATCTTCGCAGCGGCGACGAAAACATGGAAAAGTTGTGCTGGCGGCAATTCGCGATAGACCACCATGGCGACGAAGAGCGAATAAACGGCCGCGACCACTCCTGCTTCGGTAGGCGTGAACACACCAAATTTCAACCCGACGATGATGATGAGCGGCAGCATGAGAGCCCAGATGCTGTCGAGGAATGCCTTGAACCGGACAGCGCCGGATTGTCGTGGGGGCAGGCTGAATTGCTCCTTGCTGGCAACAATCAGCCACGTGACGCACAACGCCGTGGCGATCAAGAGACCAGGAAATATCCCGGCAAGAAACAGCTTGGTAATCGACACGCCGCCGACGACGCCATAGAGGATGAAACCAATCGAAGGCGGGATAATCGGTCCAATGATCGACGCGGAGGCAAGCAGTCCACCTGCTCGCGCCGGGTCATGGCCCGATTTCAGCATCATCGGCAACAGCAGGGTGCCCAGCGCGGCCGCATCAGCCACGGCGGATCCTGAAAGGCTCGACAGCACGCAAGCGGCAAAGATCGCCACGAAACCCAGGCCGCCGCGGATATGACCGACCAAAGCCATGGCCAGAGCGACGATGCGCCGCGACAGGCCCCCGGTGTTCATCACTTCGCCAGCAAGCATGAAGAACGGGACCGCCATCAATGGAAAGCTGTCCGCACCGTTCAACACATTTTGCGCAACGATCTGCGCGTCGAACATGCCGAGATACATCATGAGCGCGACGCCGCTGACGATCAGGGCGAAGGCGATCGGGACGCCCAGCGCCATGGGCCCAAGTAGTGCACCAAGGAAGATTGCTACCGTCATCGCTGGCTCCCCAGCGTATTCACGGGACGGACGAGGCCCGTGCTTGAATGGTCATCGTCAGCGATCTGCTCTTCGGAGTCACGGACAAGCTCGGCAGTCGCCAGATCGATGCGGCCGGTCGCAACGCAAAAGGCATCCCAAAGAAGGATCAGGAAGGCGGGAACCCCGAACGCGAGGCCTGCACCATAGAAGAATGCCATGGAAATACCGGTTGCAGGCGCTTTGACATGCAAGTTGATCAGTGTCTGATCCCAGCTGCCGGTGATCAATAACCATGTCGCCACCAGCATAAGGAAATGACCGGCCAAAACGGCCGCCTTGGCAACATTGGGCGGTAAACGCCGGATAACAGAATCGACGCCCAAGTGACCATGTTCATGCATGGCGACAACAGCGCCAAGGAATGTCAGCCATACGAAAAACAGCCGCGCGAGTTCTTCGGAGTAAGTGATGCCCTGATTGAACGCGTAGCGCAGGACGACATTGCCGAAAACCAGTACCACCATGCCCGCCAGCAACAGTGCAATCGCAACCTTCAGCATGAGAAAGCAGAATTCGATTATGCGCGCCATTCGCTCCTCCGCGAGGACAGTCTTTTCTACATGCGAAGGGCATGCGCCGTCTGAAAGCCCCGACACCATGCCCGCATGATCTGCGCTCCTCCAGCACAGGCCAAATTGCATATTGCCTTAAAATGTACTAACCAGTTCGGATGTCAAGCGCTTCTATTGAAAGATCGGTTGAAGGTGAATATGACTTCGTAGACGCGGAGACAGGTATTCGGGGGCGAATATTTCACACGTCCTGGATTTTCACTTTTACATTCAACAGCTTGATGCGATGGGACTTGAATTGACCGACAGTTCGGCGAGTGCAAGAAAGAACGATCCTCAGAGAACGCAGGAGGATATCCTGGTCGTGGCGACCGAGGAGTTTTCAACGCATGGTCTTGCCGGAGCCCGCGTCGATGCCATCGCGGAACGGACCCGAACTTCCAAACGCATGATCTATTATTATTTCGGCAGCAAAGAGGGTCTGTACCTCGCTGTTTTAGAGAGATCGTACCGAAAAATCCGAACACTTGAAGCGGATTTGGAACTTACGAACCTACCACCGGAAGCGGCGTTGCGAACATTGATCTCAACCACGTTCAATCATGATGAGGCCAATCCGGATTTCGTTCGATTGGTCAGTATCGAGAATATTCATCACGCAGCCCATATGCTCCGGTCCGAGGCAATCCGCGATCTGAATGTCTCCGTAATCGAAACCATTGCCGGAATCCTGGAGCGCGGCATACGAGATAATGTTTTCCGGCGAAACGCCGACCCGATTGACGTGCATATGATGATTAGCGCGTTTTGCTTCTTCCGCGTTTCAAACCGCTACACATTCGGAACAATATTTCGGCGCGATCTTTCAAAACCCGAGACCATGGAGCGTCATCGCAACATGATCGCGGATGCAGTGCTCAGTTACCTGAAGACGCCCGAGTAGTTCGTGCCTGGTGACAGCGGGTTTGACACATCAAACCAGCTTCTCATTTCACCAACAATCTTGATAACCTTGCACGGCTGGCAAGCGTCGCTGCCGGTGTCAGTCGCGCGATATGGACAGTCCCGTGAGAAGCGGAGCGTACGCGCCGAGCCTGCGGGATACGAACTCCGTGAAGAGCCGCACGCGCTTCGTCTTGCGTGTCTCCCCCTGTGTGAGAAGCCAGAGCGTTCCGTACATGTGCAGCTCGGTGCCCGGCACCCTCACCAGCAGCGGGTCGGCATCTCCGACGAAGCACGGCAGTGTCGTGATCCCTAGCCCTTGCCGTACAGCAACGATCTGCGCCTCGCCGTCCGTGGTCCTGAATGGAACCCCCGTGGTGCGAACCTCACCCTCGCTGGCCCAATCCGGAATTCCATGAATGCTTATGACGATCCACCGGATGGAATCAGGCGCGCCCGCACGCCATGCGGCTAGTCGATCGCGGGACATGTAGACCCCGCCGTACAGCTCCGGTCCCTTCAGGCCGTGAAGATTGAGCGGCAGGGTTTTGCGGTCGTAGACGACGCGGATCGCCGCGTCGGCCTCTCGATTGGTCAGATTTGCCAGCTCGCCGGACGACAAGATTTCCATCTCGATGTCCGGATGCAGACGCGCGAAATCGGCGAAGTCCGGCATAAGCAGGTGTGTTGCGAGGGGCGGAGCCAACGTCACCCGCAGAAGCCCGCGCACGCTCTGGTCGCGCCCGAAGACGCGCGTCTCGAGCTGGTGCGACGACGCTTCCATCTGGTTCGCGAGCTCGAGGACCTCCTCGCCTGCAGCCGTCAGGCGGTAGCCCGAAGGCAGTTTCTCGAACATCTGTGCCCCGAGGCGTTCCTCGAGCTGTGCGATGCGTCGCAGCACGGTCGAATGATACACCCCGAGGCCCTCGGCGGCAGCCCGCACCGAGCCTCCGCGCGCCACGGCAAGAAAGTAGCGAATGTCATCCCAGTCGATCATGGTGCAATCCCGCACCACGCGGTGCGCCTTTCAAACCCCGTATCTGACGCATCGTACAGCAGTACGGCTGGCTTGTGTCAACGAGTGCTGCCCAATTCCGAACGGCGGACACCGTTCGTCGCGGCTGGCGTCAGTTGTTCAGCCGGATCGATTTTGCACCACCGATGTGCGCGCTTCCGCACTCAACAACGGACGCCGGCGGACCCATTTCGAGGTTCTCGGAGGCAGACGCTGTCCGATACGACGAAAGGAAAAGTCATGGGAAAGCTAGAAGGTAAGGTTGCAGTCATCACGGGCGGATCGAGCGGCATGGCGCTGGCGAGTGCCAGGCGGTTCGTTGAAGAAGGCGCCTATGTTTTCATCACGGGCCGGAGACAGGAGGCGCTGGACGAGGCCGTCAAGCTGATTGGCCGGAACGTGACCGGCGTGCGCGGCGACGCGGCCAATCTCGACGACCTCGACCGCCTGTTCGATACAGTCAAGCGGGAAAAGGGCAAGATCGACATCTTGTACGCGAGCGCTGGCACGGGGGAAGCTGTCCCGTTGGGCGAGATTACCGAGCAGCACTTCGATGCGGCCTTCAACCTGAATGCGCGCGGCACGCTGTTTACGGTTCAGAAGGCGTTGCCGCTGTTCAACGATGGTGGATCGATCTTCATGACCGGGTCAGTTGCTTCGATCAAAGGTTTTCCTGGTTACAGCGTTTATGCGGCAAGCAAGGCGACGTTGCACGCATTCGCACGCGGTTGGCTCAATGAGCTGAAGGGCCGGAATATCCGGGTGAACGTGCTGCACCCGGGGCCGATCGCCACACCGATGCAGGACCAGGTCCTCACCGAGGAGGCGAAGCAGATGTTCGAATCCCTGATCCCGCGGGGAAAGATGGGTCGTCCTGAGGAAATTGCAGCGGCCGCGCTGTTTCTTGCTTCAGACGATTCAAGCTTCGTGAATGGGGTGGAATTATCTGTCGACGGCGGCTTCTCGGCCATCTGAAATCGCGCCGGATCGCTGGAGGCGGCTGATCGGCGGGACTAGCATGTCCATGATCAGGTCGCCACACGGATAACCCAGCGCCGTTGAAGGCCGGGGAATCAATATCAACACGTATCGGAGAAGTATTATGAGCTATGCGATTGTAGGATTCGGTAAGATTGGCCAGGCCCTCGCCCAGGCTTTCGCCCGTAAAGACATCGACGTGACCGTCGCAAGCCGCCGGCCGCCCGAGGCGTTGGCGCCGCAGGCTCGGGCGATTGGCCCCACGGTCGTGGCCAAGTCACTGCGGGATGCACTCGAGGCCGACACAATCATCTTGGCGATCCCGTTCGGGGAGCATCGCGAGGTTGCGAAGGCCCTGCGGGGCTGGGAAGGCAAGACAGTCATCGACGCGACGAACGCGTTTCCAGTGCCTGAAGAGCTGGACGGCCTCCCGTCCTCCGCCTTCGTCGCGAAAGCGTTCACCGGCGCCAAGCTGGTGAAAGGTTTCAATCACCTGGTTGCGGCCACCCTGGCTGCCGATCCGATCGTCGACGGCGGGCACCGGGTCGTCTTTCTGTCGAGCGACGACGAGGACGCGATCGCTCCCGTGGCGGCCTTGGCCAAACAACTCGGATTCGCACCCGTCAAGCTGGGAAAGCTCAACGAGGGCGGCGCGCTGGTGCACGCACGCGGCCGCACCTGGGGTCAGCTCATCTTCCAGGATTTGTTCAAGAAGGAGCAGTAATCAATCTACGACAGTGTGTGATCGACGCCGAGAAATGGTCGCGCGCCAACCAATCGTTGGCCGGGCCACTCTAATCGCCGCCTGTAGATGCGTCTTCTACGTTAAAACCTCATTTAGGAGGCAAGCTATTCTACCTCAATGACCAGCATCAGCCCCCCGCCACCCTTCGTCTCAATATTGTTGTTGGTCGTGTGATGCGGGATGTGACAGTGGACGAGCCATCTGCCGGGACGCTGCGCACGCCAGAGAACATCGTAACGTTGACCGGGGGCGACATTGACTGTGTCCGCCATGTACCCGGCCGAGCCCTGCAACGTCTCGCCGTCAATCGCCGCAACCTGAAAGGGTCCGCCATGAATATGCATCGGATGAATCGCCGTGGTATGGGATCCGATGAAGCGCACTTTCAGCTGTTGCCCTACCTTCATCTTTATAGTGTCGGTCGCCGGAAAGGACTTGCCATTAATCGTAAAAAAGTTTGGAAGGCCGCCCTCCATCGGCATTGACGGGTACGTCAGCCATTCCCGTTTCAGCCATTCCTGCAGTTGAATGGTATATTCAAGATCGGCCTTGATTTCATCAGCCGGGTCCTTCGGATCAATGATCAGCGCGCCGTAAAGGCCGAGCGACTGCTGGCGGTCGACGTGATCATGGGTGTGATAGAAATAAGTGCCGTGCTGTCCGACCGTGTATTCGTAAGCGAATGTCTTGCCTGGCTGGATCGGCTCCTGTGTGATTTCTGCAGGACCGTCCATTTCATTCGGCAGGATCAGTCCGTGCCAGTGGACCGTTGTGCTTTCGGGGAGCTTGTTGGTAACATTGATGCGGATCCTGTCTCCTTCGGTGACCCGCAGAGTCGGGCCCGGCACCTCATTGTTATAGGCATAGGCCTCGACCGTTTCCCCTGGCAGGATTGACCAGCGGATTACCGACGCCTCGAGATCAAACACTTTCACTCCGTTCTCGATGCGGGGTTCCAGCACCTTACCACCTTGAGCGTCTGCATCGGCCTTGAAGGCGGTTAACCGCGGATCGACCGCAGCCATGTCACGCATGGAGCCGGCCGGGGTGTTGAAATCCATGATCATCCCGGGAGCCATGATGACGTCACCGACCTCATGTGCGGTAAGCTGCATGTTAACCTTGGTGAAGGGATAGGCGAACCCGCCGGCAAGCATCAAGGTCGTGAAGGTCGCAACCGCAACGACCTGTGTCCGTGTCGGGGCGAAAGCCGGGGAAAGTTGGCCGTGCTGGCTGTGACCACCGTCTTTCTGCTGATGCTCCCCGTGAGCAGATTCGTGATGCCCGTTATCGTGGGACCGGTTTCCGTGCCCTTCGTGTGCGTTTTCCTTTGCCTGCGAGGGGTGGCCATGAGCTGCTTCCGTCTTCGGCTCGTTCCGTTCGGTCATCAGGCCGTGCTTGAGGCCCTTGGACACGAGCCAGACATTAAAGGGATAGGCTGTCAGGAAGCCGACACCGACGCCGAGGGCCATAACGCCCCAGAACAAGAGTTCACCAGGCCACATTGCGCGCATGTCCCGCCCCATCATCAGGACAGCCATCACCGGTGCCATGCCGGCCATCATGGCGTTCATGCTGATAAATTCCGGCATGAAAGAGTTGCGCACATTTTGCCAGTAGGTTCCGCCCATCATGTTCTTCATGAACAGCGCCTGGAAGATAAACAGGCCCACCGCGAACCCCGCGATATACTCAATGATGATATCGACCCACATCGGAAAACCGATCACTGCCGTAATGACAGCGGCGATGATGATACCTGTGGCATCGCCAGCGACGCAGTGAATGGTGCTGCCGATGCCCTGCTTCCATACGGGTTGGATGAATTCTTCATGTGTTCCGGGCCGCGGTTCCTTGTCGGCAAGGACGTACAGCAGAAGGCCCACCGGTCCGAGATAGAGCGTGACCAGAATGAAGCCCCACTTCATTACCGCAGGCTCTGGATTGTTCTTGAACTGGTCCCGAGCGACGTAGGCTGTGCTCAACGCGGCCAGGATAAACCAGACAACGAGAATGTAATCGATCGGTTGGACGAACATTGACGGATTTCCCCTACACTGGTTGTTGCATTCGACGGCACCGTGCCATGCCTAGTGGATTTCCTCCCTGAACTTGGCATGGCAGGCAGAGCATTCCTGCAGCAGCAGATGAAAGGCGTGTTCGGCGGGAAGTTTCGAGATATCTTCTTCACCTGCCGCAATCTTACGCTTACCCAGCAGGCTGCTGCCGATGGTGGACATGCCCGCTCCCATCCGCATCTGCGGCGTGATGTCGTCCGGTGCCTGTTCTGCTGCGGCCGAGATGACCGACGCGAATGAGGCGACCTTGCGGGCCAGGGCATCGAATTCGTCGCGCGACTTGTCTATCTCGTATTTTGCTCCGGAGGGCGGGCCCAGCGACGCGGCAGGAAATTCCGCCATCAGCGCAGCGCCGGAATGTGCTTTTATCGTATCTGCCCATCGCTTGAAGGCCGGGGCATCATAAGGAAGCTTGCCTTCAAACATTCCGGCGATTTTCTTACACGCATTGGCCATGGCCTTCATGGCCTCCCGACGCCCTTTGACAACGTCCGGTAGCGTGTCAGACCCAATCGAAGGGACTGGACCAAGCATCGCGCAGCAGACCGCGAGCAGGATCACAATTCCCGGCGGTCTTGCACGGCTGCCATGGGCAATAATCCAAATCCGCATCTTACTTTTTCGACTCCGTCACCCGATGGTAAAGCTTCCACCGGCTGGAAGCACAAGATGTTATATGCGGGCGAGTTTCGCAGGCTGATGCGACGTCAGCACCGCGTGCTCTTGTTCGCCATGGTGCTCGTGCAACTTCTGCTGATCGTCCTGGCGATTTGGAGCACTCAGAATGTTGGATTGCGGGGCATCACCCAAGAAGGCTTCTATACCTCGCGCACCAAGTGCCGGAACGCCAACCCCGAGATCAGTGCTAAAGTACCCAGAACTGCAGCAAGTCCAATACCGCTGACGCGCCATCCCCATTCGGATATTGCGGGACTGCTGACAAGAGGCGATAGGAATTGGCCGAGAAAGACCGATGCCGTCAGCAGGGCTCCTGTCTTTCCGCGTCGGCTGGGAGGGGTCAAGCCAAGGGAGATTGCTATAAACCCTGGTGTGGCCAACGCGTAACCTGCACCAATGGCTGCGCAACCGATAAAGACCGCCGTTCCCGCCTCAATTGTCACGAGGGTCGCGAACCCAGTAGCCATTAACCCAAAGCCACAGGCCCAATTGCCAGCATGGCCAATCGCCTCGCGAAGATGAGGGTAGCAAAGAGCCGCGCACCCGCCCGCGAGCATGAGTGTGCCGAGTGCAGTTCCGGTCACCGCGGGAGAGGAATAACCTTGTCCTGATAGAAAGAAGGGTAGTTGGGTCGGCATAACGAAAAACAGCGTCGTTATGACCATCTGACCGAAAGCGAGGAGATATACGACTGGCCGGAACCTGCCAGAGGAGGAGGTAGTGGAACTTTGTTCAGCAGGCATGCTCGACGGTAGATCGACAATTACACGCCAGAAAAACGGCAAAGCGAGTGCTGGCAGAACATATACTGCGAAGGGCAGCCTTGATTCGACCGTCGCAAGAAGGCCAGCGACGAGAATGAAAACAAACCCGCCAAAATTCCGGGCAGAGACCTGGCCGCTCGAGATAGCATGCAGTGTTCGGCCCGAGAAATAGTCCCCGATTAGCGCCGATTGCGCTGTCATGATCATGGCAAGCGCAACACCCAGGCACACCCTGCTGACCATGATCAATGGCAACGTCGGTAAGACCAGCCCAGCGCTTCCGGAGATAATAAACAAGATCAACCCCGCCAAAAGCATCCGTCGTCGACCTGATCGATCAGCAATAGCCCCACACCAAGGAGCAACAAGGACGACTGCCAATGACGGAGCCGGGACCAATAGGCGGATAAGAAGCGCATTGGTTTCATTGCCTGCAAATTGCCTTTCCAAGCCGGGCAAAGCGGGACTAATTGTGGCGGCCGTCATCACCGTAAGAGACGCCGCCATCATAAGAGCGATTGCGCGCGGGTCGCGCCAGATTGGCCGATCTTCAAGTTCATTGGTTAGTCGCATTCGCATCATCTCCGTTGCGTTTTTAATCACCAGCTGCCACGATACGAATTCAAGTTAACTTGAGGTCAAGCATGAAATTTCTGGATATAGCCGAGGTGGCTATGGCAAGCGGCCTGCCTGCCTCGACCCTGCGATACTATGAGGAGCAGCGGCTTATCGCTTCAGTAGGCAGACACGGATTGCGGCGCCAGTATGAGCCGGAAGTACTCAACCGGCTTGCGTTGATCAATATGGCTCGCGCAGCAGGATTTCTGTTAAGTGATGTCGCAAAGATTTTTGGTCGCAACAGGGAAATCGCAATCCCACGTGAGGAGCTACGGGCCCGCGCCGATGCTCTGGATCAAAAGGCTCAAGAGATTAAGGCTTTGGCAGCTATGATGCGTCATGTGGCAGATTGCCCTGCCCCCTCACACCTGGAATGCTCTACCTTTCAAAAATTGTTGCGCGTAGGGACAAAGCATCAATCCCGCATGCGCAGGCAGAGGCAAAGAAAGGGTGCGGCTCTGTTTGGCAATTAGACAGCCACCAGGAACAGATCATTCGCAAATGCTGGTTCTTCAGCGGGCAAGCTTAGAGTCCCGCGATTATCCGCAGATCGCTTACAGCACCACTAGCGGCGGCAAGCACCGGCGATCCTTTCGTAAGGCCGTCGCCCCTGATCGGGAAGGGATGATGCCAGCCGCCTGCTTCCTTGACGAGACAATAGCCAGCCATGCAATCCCACGCGTGCATATAAGGCTCGTAATAGCCGACAAGACGACCCGCGGCGACATAGGCCAGCATCAGAGCACCAGACCCGTTGCGGATGAAATTTCCGCCCGCGTCGAGCAGTTTTTCGACAATTGATGCAACGACGGCTGGCGTCACATGATTGTTGGCGCCGATACCAGTCACGGCGTTACGGATTGTTCGGCTTCCATCGAGCTTCAGGGTCTTGCCGTTGAGCGTCGCTCCCATCCCGGCGGCGGAAGCGTAAAGCTCGTCGTTGCAGGGCACATAAATGACCCCGATGGCTATTTCCTCCCCATGCAGGGCAGCAATGGAAATGCACCACGTCGGCATGCCATTGACGAATGGGCTTGTGCCGTCGATCGGATCGACTACCCAGGTGTAATCCGATGTACCCGAGCTGACACCATACTCCTCGCCAAGGATCGCATCGCCTGGAAAAGCTGCCGCAATTCGGGTCCGAATAAGGTCTTCAACTTCGCGGTCGGCAATCGAAACGACGTCGTGGGGATCCGCCTTGGTTTCAATAACCAGCCTTTCGCGCGCGTTGAAATGCGCAAGAGCCACGGCCCCCGCCTCAATCGCCATCTTCTGGGCCAGGGCAAAGCGATCCTGAAGATCAACGGTGACGTCGGATGTCATGTTCTTTCCTTAGATATGAATGCAGATTTCAATTGTTGATGATGGCGATGCCGCGCTGGTGAAAGCCGATGCTGACATTGGTCGCCGGTGGAAGCGTTCTGTCGATGGCCGGATCTACGACGAATAATGTGCCCGCCTCCGTCTCGACTTCATATTCCACATGATCCCCGAGATAGGCCGCATGCCTGATGCTACCGGGAAACGCCCCGCTCTCAGCCGCCTCGAGCGTGATCGCATTGGGCCTGACTGCGATCCTTGCCGGTCCCGGGCGGGCGCTCCGGCCTGGCACAGAATGTTCCAGCTTTCCGACTCGAATGATCGCCTGCCCCCCATCGCTACGCAGGACCTCGCAAGGCAGGACGTTCGCCTCGCCGATGAAGTCGGCAATGAACGATGAGGCCGGGGCTTCGTAAAGATCGCGCGGCGAACCCTGCTGGGCGATCAGGCCATCCTGCATGACGATAATCTTGTCCGAGACTGCAAGTGCCTCTTCCTGGTCATGGGTGACATAGACTGCAGTAAACCCCAGGCGCTGCTGCAGTTCACGGATTTCCGTGCGCACACGGCGCCGCAGGCGCGCATCGAGATTGGAAAGGGGTTCGTCCAGCAAGAGCACCTGCGGCTCGAGCACCAGAGCTCTGGCCACGGCAACGCGCTGCTGTTGTCCGCCGGAGAGTTCAGCAGGCAGCCTCCGGCCGTACCCGGCAAGACCGACCTGTTTCAGGCCCTCTTCGGCCCGTTCCCGCGCTTCATTCTTTTTCATCTTCGATGATTCAAGTCCATAAGCGACGTTCTCCAGCACTGACATATGCGGGAACAGTGCGTAGGACTGGAACACCATTGAGACATCCCGCTCGTTGGCGGGAAGCATGGTGACATCCTTGCCGCCGATGAGAATGCGGCCTGCAGTTGGATGCTCGAGCCCGGCGAGCATGCGCAGGGTCGTCGTCTTGCCACAGCCTGATGGGCCCAGCAGCGTTACAAGTGTGCCAGGTTCGATGTCCAGAGACAGATCGTGGATGGCCGTAAACGTGCCGAACTGCTTTTTGACATTGGTGAAAACAACAGAGCCGGTGTGATGAGTGGTCATGATGCGGCCTTCTCTTGTGGTGCGGCAGACGGAATAAAGGCCGTTGCAACGCGATTCTCGCGGCGCAATCTCCGTTCACCCACCAGCAGCTGGAAACAGGTAATGATAACGATCATGACGACAATGAGCATTGACGAGTACGCGACGGCAACGCCGTATTCGCCGTTCTCGACAAGGCCGACAATGTAGGAAGTTGCCATGTTATATTCGGCACTGACCAGGAATATGACAGCGCTGATCGATGTGATGGCGCGGACGAACGAATAGACCAGCGCAGCAACGATCGCCGGACGAAGCAAGGGCAGGATGACCTTGCGGATTGTCCGGAAGCTCGTTGCCCGCAAGGTCAGCGATGCCTCATCCAAACTCTTGTCGAGCTGGCTCATCGCCGCCACGCCGCCGCGCACGCCGACCGGCATGTTGCGGAAGACAAAGCAGGCTATGAGGATCAGCGCCGTGCCGGTCATTTCCAGCGGCGGAAGGTTGAATGCCATGATGTAGCTGATACCGATGACAGTGCCTGGTATGGCAAAACTCATCATCAGTGCGAACTCGAATATGTTGCGTCCGACGAATCGCTGCCTGACGATCAGGTAGGCGGTCAGCAACCCGACAGCAGCCGTCAGCGGTGCCGAAATCAGCGCGATCTTGATCGTCGTCCAGAATGAGTTCCACGCGACACCTGTCCAGGCGATAGCGCCGTTCTCGAAGCTGAACGAGAATGCTCGCTGGTAATGCTCGAAGGTCAGGGTGTTGTCGAGGCCCCATGTGCGGACAAAGCCGCCGAACAGGATCATACCGTAGATGACCAGCGTGAACAGTATCCAGGGAATGACGATGGCATGGACGCCAATGGACAGCGATCGCGGCAAGGCAATATGCGCACCGGAATCGCCCTTGCCGGTCACGGTCGCGAAGCTCTTGCCCGCCAACCATAGTCGCTGCGCAAGGAAGGCAGAGAGCGTGAAAAACAAAAGGATGATCGCCAGTACTGCGGCACGCGAAGGATCGTTCTGCGAGCCGACAACGGCAAAAAAGATTTCCGTCGAGAGCACCCCATGGCTACCGCCGAGCACCAGAGGGTTACCGAAATCCGCCATGCTCTCGATGAAGCCAATCAGAAAGGCATTGGCAAGACCGGGCTTCATCAAAGGCAACGAGACTTTCCAGAACGTACGCCAGCGATCCGCCCGCAGGGTTTGCGACGCTTCCTCCATCGACGGGCTGACACCCTCGACAACGCCGATGAGCACGAGAAACGAGATCGGCGTGAAAGACAGGACCTGTGCAATCCAGATGCCGGTCAGGCCATAGAGCCATCGGCCAGGCTCGATCCCGAAGAGGTTGGAAAGCTGATGGGTCACGACACCGGCGCGGCCGAAGAGAAGAATGAGCGCGAGGCCAATGACGAAGGGAGGCGTGATGATCGGAAGGATCGTCAGCAGCCGCAGTCCCTTCTTGAATGGAAAACGGGTGCGGGTGGCAACCAGCGCGAAGCAGAGCCCGAGCAATGTGGAGCCGAACGCCGAAAGGATAGCCAGCATTAGCGTGCGCCAGGCGACACCACAGCGATTACCCCCAACAAGACAATCCAGGCTCCAGATCGATGGATCCTGAATGTTGCGGACAAATCCGGAGGGATCGAACGAGCCGTCGAAACTCTGGAAGGCACCGATGAACATGCTGCCCACGGGGTAGAACACAAAGATGCTGACAAGGAAGACGAGTAACGCGATTGAAGCGACTACGAAGGCATCGCCCCGCAGCACGCCGCGCTCAGCAAGTCCGAAGGAAAACATCAGGACGAAGGAAAGCGCCACGAGCCCCGCGCCTGCACCCATCGAAGGCTGGCCATCGGCAAGCGGTCCGAACAGCGCTTCAGTCATCGTCCAGGTCCAGCCCGTAAACCCGACAGCGAGCCCCTGCAGCACAAGGAAAACAATTCCAGCGGCGCCGGCCGCGATCAACAAATTTGAACGAAGCGACGAGACTTTGAAAGCCCGCGCGCATAGGCCCACAGCGAAGAGCAGCGCGATGACGGCAAGTGTCCAGCGGCCGTGTGCGAATATTTGCAGAAGAGCAGGCGCTTCGTTAGAACCGTTCGGAAAGTTGCCCAGCCAATCGAATCCGAAAAAACCGCTTTCGATCCTGTACCACGGCACGAGGCTCAACCCGGCGAGCCCGATGCCGAGCGCAATATTCAATCTCCGGTCGCTACGTTCCATAACGCCACCCGCCCTCGTTCATCGCAGAAGTTACTTGCGCTGGAGATATGTCCGGAACAATCCGGACATATCGCGTCAGACACAAGCTAGATCAGTTGGCGCTTGCACCAATCTCCTTGTCCCAGCGATCAAGCAGTTCCTTGCGTTTGGAGGGGTCGCCATAAGTCTTGAAGTCATAGTCGATGAGCTTGATATCCTCGAATTTCGGAGCTTCAGGCGGAACGGTGGCAGATTTGTTCGATGGCAGCTGGAAGGACTTCGCGTCCTTCATATGCGACTGCACTTCGGCGGAGAGAGCCCAGTCATACCATTTCTTGGCCGCGTCGAGATTGCGCGCACCCTTGATGATCGACATCGAGCCGATTTCGTAACCGGTACCTTCGCAAGGAGCAACGGCCTTGACGGGGAAGCCTTCAGCAATCTGGGCAACAGCATCGTGCATGAAGACGATACCGAGCGCCGTTTCGCCGCGCGCCGCTGCCTTAACCGGCGCCGAACCTGATTTTGTATATTGCGATACATTCGCGTTCAGCTGTTTCAGGTAGTCGAAAGCCTTGTCTTCACCCATGATCTGAACCAGGGAAGCCAGTGCGGTATAGGCAGTGCCGGACGAATTCGGGTTGGCGATCTGGATTTCGCCCTTGAAGGATGGATCGACGAGGTCAGCCCAGCACTTGGCCTCCTTCAGGCCCTTTTTCTTGACGATCTCGGTGTTATAGCCCCAGCCAAGCGCCCCCGCATAAACGCCGACGGTCTTATAATCTGCGCTCTCGGCCTGCTTCTTCGCCCAATCCTGCAACTGGTCTAGCATAGGTGACTTATATTCCTGGGTCAGCCCTTCGGAAGCGGCCTGCAAATGCGGATCACCAGTACCTGCCCACCAGATATCGGTCTTCGGATTGCGTGCCTCGGCGCGGATTTTGGCATAGGTCTCGCCCGATGACAGGCGGACCATATTGACCTGGATACCCGTCTCCTTCTCGAACGTGCCCTTCATCAACTCACAGATAACGACATCGGCCGAACAGATCAGATTGAGATTGTCCGCTGCGCGCGCCTCGGTTGGCATCATTTGAAGACCAACAGCAAAAGCGGCTGCAATTGCGAATACAGAACGCATGATTTTCCTCCCTGAAAAAGCGGCACCTCCATGCCGCACGCTTTTTGCAAGCGTGTGCAAAAGTTTCACACGTCGTGTCTTCCTGTCAAGCGGACTATTGCGTTCCTTCAATAAAATTAGCGGTCTGGTGGTTGCAGTAGCACGCAAACGCGTGCAAGATGCCGTGAACAATTATGGATTCATGCAGTTGAACAAATCATTCGTCAGCGCTGATGACGTGGCAAAGCGGGCGGGCGTTTCGCGCTCGGCTGTATCCCGCACGTTTACGCCCGGCGCGAGTGTTTCGGAGGAAACACGCCAGCGGGTCATGGAGGCCGCGCAAGCGCTTGGCTATCACGTCAACCAACTTGCCCGCGGTCTGATGCGCAGTGAGAGTGGCATCGTCTGCCTCGTCGTGTCGGAGCTGGATACGCCCTACCGCGCCCGGCTCGTGCGCGCCCTCACACATGAGTTGCAGAAGGCCGGCAAGATCTCAATGCTTATCAATACGGATCGTTCGGACCGCAGTGTGGACGCGGCGCTCCGGCAGACTCTGAACTACCGCGCCGACGCCTCTATTTTGCTTTCCGGCCTACCCGACAAGGCAATCACCAGGCTTTGTCTCGATAGCGGCCAGCGCATCGTGCTGATCAATCGCGACGATGATATTGATGGGCCCTTCCGCATCAATCTCGACGATGGCCAAGCGGCACGGGTGGCGGTGAATGCATTTGTGCGCGCGGGATGCCGCCATCTCGCCTTCGCCAACTCCGAAGTCGGAACGCCAAGCCTGATGGCACGAGAGCGGGGCTTCGTTGCAGCCGCAGCAGAATTCGGACTTGAGGTGACAGTCACGCGGCACGGCAACACAGTCTATGACAGCGGTCGTACGATCGCCCAGACGCTGTTCACCGGACGAAAGCCGCCGGATGCTGTGTTTTGCGTGAACGATCTAATGGCATTCGGACTTATGGATGGCGCACGTCACGATTTTGGGCTGCGCATACCGGAAGACCTCTGCGTGGTCGGCTTTGACGATATCGAGCAGTCGGCGTGGACGTCCTATGCCTTGACGACATTCTCGCAGCCGGTGGACGAGATCGTAAAGAGCAGTGTCGCCTGGTTGCAACGCGAGCCGGACAATGATGAGATTCGATCCGTCAATCTCCACGCACCGCTGATCTGGAGAAAATCCATCCGGAACAAAACACCTTGGGCTTAAAAAGAATCCTGTTTTCACTGTCTTATAAACAGCTACAACCAAGGGCCTTGACGCTCCGTATAATGGTCTGTCATTCCGCAGAACGATTACAGGGTAAACCCGACGACGACATAAAAGAACGCTGAAATGATTGCGGCCGCCGGCATGGTGATCAGCCAGGCAATGACGATGTTCCCAGCTAGTCCCCAGCGCACCGCCGAGACGCGCCGCGCTGCGCCAACACCAATGATCGCTCCCGTAATAGTGTGGGTCGTGGAGACGGGAATGCCGAGCCATGTTGCGGCGAACAGCGTCAGGGCGCCGCCGGTTTCAGCACAGAAGCCTTGCATCGGATTGAGCCTGGTGATTTTAGATCCCATGGTATGGACGATACGCCAGCCGCCGAAGAGTGTGCCAAGCGCCATCGCCGACTGACAGGCAATGACGACCCAGAACGGCACATTGAATTCGGTTCCGAGATAACCCTGCGAAAACAGCAACACCGCAATGATTCCCATGGTCTTCTGCGCATCATTGCCGCCATGGCCGAGCGAATACAGCGAAGCGGAGATGAATTGCAAACCACGAAATGTCCGGTCGACGGCAAAAGGGGACTGCCGGACGAAAATCCAGGATACGATCAAAATGAGCATCAGTGCCAAGAAAAAACCGATCATTGGTGACATGAAGATTGCACCGACCGTTTTTAACAGCCCGGTCCAGACGATAGCGTCAAAACCTGTCCTGACCAGACCGGCACCGACGAGACCGCCGACAAGTGCGTGCGACGAACTCGACGGAATCCCGAATATCCAGGTGACGATGTTCCAGACAATCGCGCCCATGAGAGCGGCGAAGATCAGCCGGGGTGTAACGATAGTCGGATCGATAATTCCGGTCCCCAATGTCTCGGCAACGTGCAGACCGAAGAAAAGGAAGGCGATAAAATTGAAAAATGCAGCCCACAGCACGGCATATTGCGGGCGTAGCACGCGTGTTGAAACGATGGTAGCGATTGAGTTGGCCGCATCGTGCAGGCCATTGAGAAAATCAAAGAACAAGGCAACCGCAATCAGACTCGCCAGCAGGGGAAAGCTGAGCGCTGTATCCATCAAACGTTCTCGATCACGATGCCGCTAATTTCATCTGCAACGTCCTCGAAGCGGTCGACCACCTTTTCCAGTTCACCGTAAATCTCGCTGCCGATGAGGTAAGCCATGGCATCGGATTTGCCATAGCGTTGGAACAGATCTTTCAATCCCTCATCGTGCAGATCATCGGCGCGGCCTTCGACGCGCACGATTTCTTCGGCAATGGCACCAAGACGCGCAGAGTGCGTTCCCATGCGGTTGAGAAGCGGAATTGCTTCTGCGATCAAACCCGAAGCTTCAACGATGAGCGCGCCCATTTCGCGCATGCGAGGATCAAAGCTTGTTTGCTCGAAAAGCTGTATTGTCTTGACTGTCTTGTGCATCATGTCGATGGCATCGTCCATCGACTGGATCAGATCCTTGATGTCGCCGCGGTCGAATGGTGTAATGAAACTGCGGCGCACAGCTAGCAATACTTCACGCGTGATCGCGTCCGCTTCGTTTTCAAGTTCGATGATGCGATTGCAGTGATGTTCGATTTCGCCTTCACCGGCGAGAAGTGCTTTGAGAGATTTGGCTGCCTCTACGACAACGCGCGAATGGTGCGCAAAAAGATCAAAGAAACGGTCCTCACGTGGTAATAAAGCGCGAAACCATTTCAGCATGGCGACACGTTCCCATTGGTGACATTCTGATCCGCGGCGGCTTATTCTGTCATAGCTGGATAAGCCCGATATTTCAACCGGACTGCTGAGTATAGTCGGCTAAGTAAGATCGGATGAAAAGACCGATACCGTGTCGGAAGAGAAGTACTCTTTTATCGCAGCGTAGCCAAAAGGTCGCTCGCCGCTCTTGCATCAGCAGTGGCGAGACCCTCGACAGCCTGTTGGCATAATGGCTGCAACAACGCTCGCGCGCGGTCGGTCTGGCCGCGGTCGACATAAAGCTGAGCCAATTCGGTTCCGGCACGCAGTTCCCACGCACGCGCGCCCTGACTTTGGCTTAGTTGTATTGATGACTGGAAACACCGCTCCGCGTCATCCACGCTGGCTTGCGGAGTTGTCAGAGAAAGATTGCCCTTCACGCGTAACAACTCAGGCATATAGCAAAGATCGCCCCGTGACTCGACCAATGCGATCGTCGTTTCTGTGAGCGAGAAGGCTTCAGCAAACCGGTTCGTAGCGGCAAGGCCGTGAACGAGAGCGATATTAAGGGGCGTAGTGAGAAGTTCATATGGTGCTGCGTGAAGCTCGTCCAGCGCCGCCTGCAGGCTTTCTACACCTGCATTTGCCTTGCCCCGACGTATCGCCAGTTCCCCCTTCAAACCACGTGCAACAGCGAGATACGGCCCGAGCGAATTCGGCCTGGCACGAGAAAAGAGCCAATCGACGTATTGATCTGCACCCTCGAGGTCCCCTGTCCACAGCAACAATGAAGCAGCCCATATCAAAGCTATGGATAGCGTCAACGGATGGTCTTTGTTTGCAGCTTCCGCGATAGTCTGGCGAACCAGTTCCCCTGCCTGGTCGGAATACCCTTGCAGCCACAGGTTCCTCGCAAGGATAGCACCCGCCAGAGTTCTGCCGTCGAAGCCAAGATAGATGGTGGCACGCGAAAAGGGCGGCCCAGGCTGCAATGCAGCCTCAAGCTCTGCGCGGGCTGCGTCAAGCTGTCCGCCAAGATGAAGGGAAATCCCCATCAAGGAATGAGCCAGTGTGATGGAGACCCTGTCGTCAAGCATTCCGGCTACAGTCGAGTAGTGGTGCGCATAGTTTAGCGCGGCTTTAAATTCTCCCGTGCGCAGGTGGAACATCTGAAGCGGGCCTAACACCTGGAGCTGATCAAGCGGGCCACCGCATTCTTCGGCAATCGCGAAGCTCCGTTTCAGAGCAACTCGCGCCGCATCCTTTCCTCCTCGGGTGAACATCAAGGATACTCCCGAGGCTGCATGAAGATGCATCTCATCCCGTTCGTGGCCAACGGTGCCTTCCAGGGCCAGAATCGCCCGCTCCGACCAGCGATGACACTCGGTAAGAAGAGACATTGACAGAAAAACCGGAGCGGCCGCCACGGCAAGTCGTATCCCGATTTCAATGCCGTCACCATCGAAACAGGATTCGAGAGCCGCTCTCACATTGGAAAGGCCAGCCAGATACAGCGCCCGCTGTGCCGCGCTACCCAAAGTCGGCCACTCGGCCCCGGTTTCCTCCAGCCACAAAAGGTAGTAGGTCGCGTGGCGTTCCGTCAGGTCAGACAGTTCTGTCTCGTCAGTGCTCGCTTCGAGGGCGTAGGCCCGCGTTGTGTCCAGGAGACGGTACCGCATTGTGGCCCCAACCGGCGCAGTCGCGACCATCGACTTGGCCACAAGGCTATCGACAATACCAAAAACGAGGGTTTCATCGATCATCGGACTTGTCACAACCGCCAAGGCAGCCTCAATTGAAAAATGCCCGACGAACACGGCAAGGCGGTGAAGCACCGTACGCTCCATTTGGGAGAGGAGCTGATAACTCCATTCGATGGTGGCCTGTAACGTCTGCTGGCGCTGAGGTGCGGTGCGCTGTCCCTGCCACCACAATGTCAGGCGATGATCGAGAAGCGCGGCCGTTTTTTCGAGACCAAGGCCGCCAACCCGCGCAGCGGCTAGTTCAATCGCCAGCGGAACTCCATCGAGCTTCCGACAGATACTTGCTACGATTGCTGCATCCTCGTCGCTGAGCTCGAGCCGGGCACCGCTGGAATTCGCCCTCTCCACAAACAACTGGGTTGCAGCGAACGTTTCGGCAACGGCTGCGGTGAGCCCCGGATCGTCCGGTGGGCAGGTGAGCGTTGTCAGTTTGTGGACGTGTTCCCCTTCGATTCTCATGGCTTCGCGACTGGTTGCCAAAATGTGGACCTGTGGGGCAACCGTGTAGATGCGGGACGACAATGCAGCGACTGACTCTATGACATGTTCGCAGGTATCGAGGATCAGGAGGACCCGCTTGTCTGCCAAATAGGCACTTAAACTGGATATGACGTCATCAGACTGCACTGATAATCCCAATATGGAAGCTACCGTCGTCGCCACAAAGGCCGGGTCGCTCAGCGCTCCAAGATCGATGAAATGGACAGCACCCGCGAAAGCTTCGGCCAGATCATGTCCCAGGGCCACTGCAACGGTGGTTTTGCCGACGCCGCCGGCTCCCAGTATTGTGACAAAACGCGTAGCCAGCACTTGAGCTGACAGGGTACGCGTCTCATCGTCCCGCCCCACCATTCGATTCAATCGGCTTGGCAGGTTGGCACGAGTGAAATCATCGGAACTCCCACCGCCTATTGCGCTCTGATCGCTTGAACGCGAAATCGATGCGACGAAACAGTAGCCGCGTCCTGTCAGGGTTGCGATATATCGAGCCCCCTCCTTTCCGTCAGCCAGCGCTTTGCGCAGGTTGGCCATATGAAACCGCAGGCTGCCTTCCTCCACCGTGACGTCGGGCCAGGCGCGGGCTAACAGGTCTTTTTTACTGAGAGTTACGTTGGGCCGGGAGGTCAAAGCGATCAGGATGTCGAGGGCACGCGCGCCAAGCTCGACGGGGACACCGTCTTTGGTGAGAAGCCGTTTCCTTGCGGCCAGGATGAAAGGGCCAAATATTATTTCATCCCCACTCGTCACCGTCTCGTCTCTCATGCCATCCCTCACAGCCAACAACTCATCGCCCCATGGTTCACAGGACATCCGCGCCGAAGCGTCGGAATTCAGGATCATCCGGAATGCTGCTGCTCGCAGCAGCTAACAGAACATAACAGCGCATAACGGGCGTTTCCTGTGGCCCCGATCTAAATGTTTTCACAGAAATCGCTTTTTGAGGAGTATCGTCATGCCCGTATCATCACTATTGCCGACGCGGCGTCGTTTTTTGATCGGCTCAGCTGCCGCGGGGGCCCTGAGCATACTTCCGGCCCGCGTGCGCGCAGCGGTCAAGAACGATGCGATCCGTCCTTTCCGGGTTCACGTACCGGACCAGGCGCTTGCCGATCTGCGCCAGCGACTGGTGATGACACGCTTACCTGCCCGGGAGACCGTCATTGACCAGTCCCAAGGCGTGCAACTCGCCAAGCTTCAGGAGATGCTGCACTACTGGGCAACGGACTACGACTGGCGGAAGATTGAGGCGAAGCTCAACGCCCTCCCCATGTTCGTGACCGAAATCGATGGCCTCGATATTCATTTCATCCACGTCCGTTCCCCGCATGAGAACGCCCTGCCGATGATCATGACGCACGGCTGGCCCGGGTCGATCCTGGAGATGATCAAGGTGATCGAGCCACTCACTGACCCAACAGCGCATGGCGGCAGCGCCGACGACGCATTCCATCTTGTCGTGCCCTCGATCCCCGGCTTCGGCTTTTCCGGAAAACCAACTGCGACGGGTTGGGGCTCGGATCATATCGGCCGGGCATGGGGAATGCTCATGCAGCGATTGGGATATGACCGCTACGTGTCACAGGGCGGTGACTGCGGCTCCGTCATCTCGCACCGCATGGCGTTGCAGAATGTCGCCGGGCTAATTGGCATTCACGTCAATATGCCCGGGACTGTCCCAAAAGAAATTGCGTCCATCCTTACCGCAGGCGGACCGGCCCCGGATAATCTGACTGACAAGGAAAAAGCAGCTTTCAAGGCGCTTGATACCTTCTACAAAGACAGCTCCGGCTATGCGGCCATGATGGTGACGCGGCCGCAGACGATCGGTTATTCGCTGGTGGATTCACCCGCCGGCCTCGCTGCATGGATCTATGAGAAATTCGCTACATGGACATACAGCGACGGGGATCCGGAGAATGTCTTAACCCGCGACGAAATGCTCGATGACATCTCGCTTTATTGGCTGACTGGTACCGGAGCCTCAGCCGCGCAAATCTATTGGGAAGACCATTCCAACAATTTCAACGCCGTCGACATAGCAACGATGCCTGTGGCCGTGAGCGTATTTCCCGGTGAGATTTATTGCGCGCCGCGGACTTGGGCTGAGCGTTGTTACCACAACCTGATCTATTTCAACGAGGTCGAGGACGGCGGTCATTTTGCCGCTTGGGAGCAACCACGGCTCTTCACCGAAGAGGTGCGGAACGCGTTCAGGTCGCTGCGCTGATGACCGGTATCTCTGAGGAAATCATATGATGAACGAGCATGCGACGCTACTCTATACCGCCAAGGTCCGCACTACCGGCGGGCGTGAAAACGGCAAGTCCCGCAGTTCTGATGGCCGGCTGGACATCAGGCTTTCGGTTCCCGGTATCCCAGGCAGCGGCACCAATCCCGAACAGCTGTTTGCCGCCGGCTGGTCGGCTTGTTTCGAAGGGGCGATTCAGATTGAAGCCAAGCGGACGAAGATCGCACTTCCGGCAGACCTGGCGGTTGAGGCCGAGGTGGATTTGAATGTCTCGGGCGGCGCATATTTTCTCCGTGTCCGCCTGAACGTCATCCTGCCTGGCATCGAGGACGACGTCGCCCGCGCCTTGCTGAATGCCGCCCATCAGACGTGCCCGTATTCCAAGGCTACGCGCGGCAACATCGATGTCGCAATCAATCTGGTCAAAATTACCCCCAATCAAGCCTGATACATACTTGAAGGAAATCCAGATATGGCCACCAGAAAAACCTATGAACCTATCGATCACACTCGCCGACGCTTTCTTGGGACAACGGCCGCAGCTTTTGCCATTGCCGAACTCGCCATCACCGGGACTGCAACCGCCCAGACCGAGAAGACACCGCGGAAGCTCTCAGCAACCGTCCCTCCGCCGCGCACATCTTTCCGCTCGCTGAAACAGATCGAGGCCGGTGACTTGAACGTAGGGTATTCCGAAGACGGCCCCGCCGACGGGTCTCCGGTCATTCTTCTGCACGGCTGGCCATACGACATCCACAGCTACGTCGATGTCGCTGAAATTCTGGCGTCGGCTGGATACCGGGTCATCGTCCCCCACTTGCGCGGCCATGGCACCACACACTTTCTATCGGCTGAAACGGTCCGGAACGGCCAGCAAGCGGTGATCGCCGCCGATATCATCGCCTTGATGGACGCACTCGCGATTAAAAAAGCGGTGATCGGCGGTTTTGATTGGGGTGCAAGGACGGCCAACATCGTGGCGGCGCTCTGGCCCGAGCGCTGCAAGGCCATGGTCTCCGTCAGCGGTTATCTCATCGGGAGCCAGGAGGCCAACAAGATCCCGCTGCCGCCCGAAGCCGAGCTCGCATGGTGGTATCAGTTCTACTTTGCCACCGAGCGAGGCAGGGACGGTTACGAGAAATACACGCGGGATTTTGCCAAGCTTATCTGGCGGCTCGCATCGCCGCAGTGGAAGTTCGACGATGCCATCTTTGATCGCAGCGCCGCTGCCTTTGACAATCCGGATCATGTCGCCATCGTAGTGCATAATTATCGCTGGCGGCTTGGCCTGGCTGAAGGCGAGTCCAAGTATGACGATCTTGAAAAGCAGCTGGCCCGGGGTCCAATCATCACGGTGCCAACCATAACCCTAGAAGGCGACGCCAATGGAGCTCCGCATCCCGACGCCAGCATCTATTTCAAGAAGTTTTCCGGCAAATATGAACACCGCGTAATAACAGGTGGCATCGGCCACAATCTGCCTCAAGAAGCGCCCCACCCTTTCGCCGAGGCTATCATCGACGTCGACGGTTTTGAGGAGACTGCCCCATGAAAGCTGGTCATTTGGCGTTTCTTGCCGTCGTAGTGGGGTCAGGAATCGCGGCAGTTGCGGCCGCAGCAGACGGTGATCCGGATGCGCGGATAGCGTCTCCGATCTACGGCGTCACTATTCCCGAAGGCTATCGGCAATGGGAGCTGATCGCGCCAGCACAGGAAGGCGAACCCCTCAATGAGCTTCGGGCGGTACTCGGGAATGCGATTGCGGTAAATGCCTATCGCGAGGGGAAACTTCCTTTCCCCGACGGAACCATCCTGACGAAGCTCGCCTGGAAGCATGTTCAGTCGCCCGAATTCGCACCAGCCTCCATTCCCGGTGCTGCGACGACTGTCCAGATCATGGTGAAAGATTCAAAGAAATACCCGGCCACCGGCGGCTGGGGATTTGGCCGGTTTGTGGACGGCAAACCCGTCGACTCAGCCCAGCATGAAACCTGTTTCGCCTGCCATGAGGCGCTCGTAAAAGATCACGACTTTGTCTTTACGCGGCTTGCACCCTAGTCAGGCCGGACTTTACCTGAGGAGAAGGATTTCATGTCGCAACGGTGGTTCATAACCGGCAGCTCGCGCGGTCTCGGTCGGGCCCTGTCAGAAGCCGTGCTTAACGCCGGTCATCGTCTTGTCGCCAGCGCGCGGGAACCCGCACGGCTGTCTGATCTTGAGGAGCGCTATGGAGATGCGGTCAGAACTGCCGCGCTCGATGTGACGGATCCAGTCGCCGCGGAGGCCGCCATGCGCATCGCCATCGATAACTTCGGCGGGATCGATGTCCTCGTGAACAATGCCGGATACGGCAACATCAATTCTGTCGAAGACACCGACCTCGATGACTTTCGCAGGCAAATCGAAACCAACTTGTTCGGAACGATCATCGTTACCAAAGCGGCTATTCCTTTAATGAGAAAACAGCATGCCGGCCATATCATCCAATTCTCGTCAGTGGGTGGCCGGATCGGCGCTCCGGGCCGTGCATCCTACTCCGCCGCCAAATGGGGTGTCGAGGGCTTCTCTGAAGTTCTCGCCCGGGAGATGGAGTTGATAGGCGTCAAGGTCACCATCATCGAGCCCGGCGGTTTCCGCACCGACTTCGCGGGATCTTCGACCCAACTGAGTGAAGGGCGCCCCGAATACGAAGCAGTCGTCGGTCGAGCGGCGAGCATGCAGCGTGAATTGAACGGGCGGCAGCCAGGCGATCCAGCACGCGCCGCCCAGGTCATACTTGAGGTCGCCGCAATGGGTAAGCCGCCGTTGCGGCTGCCGCTTGGAAGCGATGCACTGGCAGCCATCGAGCAGGCTGATCGGGCAAAGCTGGAAGAACTGGAACACTGGCGGGCCCTTAGTGTATCCACCGACTATCCGCGGGCCCAAGTCTGATTCACCACCGACTTGAGCGTAAGTAAACTTGAGCGGCACTGTAAATATGTCAAAAAGGAAAATTCAAATGAACAAGTTATTAGCGGCGCTCGCGATGGCGGGCGTCCTGTTGAGCGGTTTGCAGGCGCACGCACAGCAGCCTGCTAAACCAACGATCGTCCTTGTGCATGGGGCATTCGCCGATACGTCGAGCTGGAACGGCGTCATCAAAATACTTGAGAAAGACGGCTATCCGATAGTGGCAGCCGCCAATCCCCTGCGCGGCGTCGCTAGCGATGCGGGTTACATTTCCGATATCGTGAACAGCATAAAATCGCCCGTTGTTTTGGTCGGCCATTCCTATGGCGGTAGCGTCGTCAGCTCGGCGGCAAACGGCCATGACAACGTGAAGGCCCTGGTCTATGTCAGCGCGTTTGCGCCCGAAGCGGGCGAAACCGCCGTTGGACTGACAGGAAAATTCCCCGGGAGCACGCTCGGTCCGACGCTCGCTCCGCCCGTGAAGCTCTCCGGCGGTGGCACCGACCTGTACATTCAGCAGGACAAGTTCCACGAGCAGTTTGCGGCAGAATTACCCGAGGTCGATGCCAAACTAATGGCCGCAACACAAAGACCGGTGACAGAATCGGCCCTGAATGAGGCATCGGGCGATCCAGCCTGGAAACATATTTCGTCTTGGTTCATCTACGGCGACAAAGACAAGAATATACCGCCGCAGTCTCTGGCATTCATGGCAGAGCGGGCGCATTCGCACCAGACCGTCGTCGTCAAAGGTGCTTCGCATGTGGTGATGGTCTCAAATCCAGAACCGGTTGCGCGGCTGATTGAAAGCGCAGCCGTGGGCAAATAGCTGGCCTCCCGGCGCGAACCGTCTCACAAGGGCAGCATTGTGATGCTGCCCTTGTACTTGCCTGATGATGGGCCATGCCGCGTTTTCCATGCCGGTCCAGTTTATTTCACAGCGTCATTCTTGACAGATCGTTCCATTATTCCTAGATGAGGCTTATGGCACGAACTAAGGAATTCGACAAAGAACAGGTGCTGGACGCAGCAATCGGCGTGTTTCGCGAGCATGGCTTCGACGGCACATCCACGGACATGCTTGTGCGCGCCATGAGGATCGGGAGGCAGAGCCTATACGACACGTTCGGCGACAAGTGGAAGCTTTACTGCCTCGCCGTGGAGCGCTACTCGACAGAAGAAACCAATGCACACCTCATAATGCTGCGCAATGAACCGCGCGCGGTGGATAGTATCCGGGCGATGGTGGATCGCGTGGTAAAAACAGCGGAGCAAGCCTGCCTCGGCATCAATTCGATTTGCGAATTCGGCCAAAGCCGACCAGAACTCACACACATTTATCAAACCGCAGACCGACGTTTGATGCACGCCACGCGCCAGCGCTTGGAAGAGGCTCAAGCCGCAGGCGATATAAGCCGAACTTTGTCCTCCGACGCGATGGCAGATTTCCTTTTTGCGAGCGTCGCGGGCATCCGCATCGCCGCACGCAGCGGCGCAAGTCGAAAGCAATTGAAATCCCTCGGACGCCTGGCGCTTCGCGCGATTGAGTAGGTAAAAATTTTAGCCATTTTTGGAACAATCAGTCAAGAAAAGGAGAGGCTATGAAAGCCGTGGTTATGAAAAAAGTCGGAGGCACCGACGTGATGGATTTCGTCGATTGCGCAGAGCCGGTGGTGATGCCGGGACATGCCGTTGTCGAAGTCGCCGCGGCCGGTGTGAACTTCATGGACATTGGTGTGCGCCTAGGCATGGCGTGGACCGAGATGGCGAACCCGAAAATTCTCGGCGTTGAAGGCGCGGGGCGCGTGTTATCCGTCGGCGATGGGGTCGATGGTTTTGCAGTCGGCGATCGGGTTGCTTGGGTCTACGCACCCGGAAGCTACGCCGAGCGCCATTCCATTTTGGCAGATTCGCTTGTTAGAATTCCCGACGCCCTGGATGATCGTACGGCCACATCAGTCATGATGCAGGGTCTGACCGCCAGTCACTTCGCCACCGATTTCTATCCTGTGCAGCCGGGTGACATCGCCCTCGTTCATGCGGGTGCCGGCGGGCTGGGCCTTCTCCTGACCCAGATCATAAAGTTGAAGGGCGGACGCGTGATCGGACGCGTCTCGTCGGAAGACAAGATCGCGGCAGCAAAGGAGGCTGGTGCCGATCACGTCATCGTCGATACCGAGGGACAGTTCGCAGAGGGCGTCCTCCACCTGACCGGGGGGGAAGGCGTTAATGTTGTCTATGACGGTTCAGGCCCAAAAACCTTCCATGGCTCACTCGATTCGCTCCGCCGCTGCGGTACATTTTGCTGGTACGGGCCGGTGCTCGGCGGGCCCGGTCCATTGGATATCATGAAGCTGCCTAAAAGCATCAAAATCGGCTATGCGACTTTTTTCGACCATATCCACACCCCGGAGCTGTTCCGCGGTCGTACGCAGCAGCTTTTCGACTGGGTCGCGGACGGTTCGCTGAAGTTGAAGATAGGTGGCGTCTATGCGCTTGCTGAAGCCGCTCGGGCGCATCTCGACATGGAGAGCCGGACCACAACCGGCAAGCTGCTGTTGATTCCATAATGGGGCGGTAAACAGGTCAACGGTCAGCTTTGGATCTTCCATCGATCCGAAGAGCGTCTTTCCCGATGCGGACAATTGCCAACCCTCGCTGTCCATGAGGCACTAGCGTTGCGTTCGAGTTCGACAAGAGCGGCATGGCTGGCATCCAGACAGCCATGCCTCATCCATGGCGAAACTGTGGCCCACAACCTGCGGTTGCGAATTAGCCATTGAGCAAGGATCGCACATTCGTGTATCGTTACGACATCACCATACGAGGGGAATGGAGATGACCGAATCTTCAAAGCGATATGCTGGGCATATCCGCGTTTTGTGCCTACGACGTCTCGTTCCGGTAGTATTGGTGGGCATTGCACCAATTTCCGGCCACGCCTGGTCCTTCGAGCACGCGACAAAAGACAAGGTGTTGGCAGCCTTGCCAAAGTTGGAACAGGCGGCGCAACAAGTCATTGCCAATGACGGGGTTCCGGGTATTTCGATTGCCGTCGTCTATCAGGACAAGGTGATCTACTTGAAGGGCTTCGGCGTTAGAGAAGAAGGCAAAAGTGATCTGGTCGACGCCGATACGGTGTTTCAGCTTGCCTCGTTCTCCAAGCCGATGGCCTCGACCGTCGTGGCGGCGATCGTCAGCGAAGGGGTGGCGAGTTGGGATTCGCGGATGGCCGACATCTACCCATCCTTCCAGCTCTATGACGCCTATCCGACCACACAAGTGACCGTGCGCGATCTCTTTTCTCACCGCAGCGGCCTTCCCGGAGGGGCCGGAAACGAACTCGAAGAGATCGGCTATGACCGCGACGCGATTCTTCAGCGGCTCCGCCAGGTCAAGCCGGAGAGCAGCTTTCGATCGGGATATTCCTACAGCAATTTCGGCCTTACCGCCGGCGCGGTCGCTGTGGCCAAAGCGGCAGGCATGAGCTGGGAGAACGCGGCAGAGGCGAAGCTGTACAAACCGCTTGGAATGTCATCAACCAGCTCGCGCTACGCCGATTTCCTGACGCGAACAAACCGCGCCACCCTCCACGCACAGCTCGACGGCAAATGGAGAGCGCTTGCCAAACGCGACCCCGACCCGCAGTCACCCGCAGGCGGCGTCAGCTCCAATGGGCGGGACCTTGCTCAATGGATGCGGCTTGAGCTCGGCAAAGGCAATTATGATGGCAGGCGCCTCATCGACGCAGAAGCGATCAGCCAGACCCATATGCCGCTGATGGCGCGCGGTAAAAACCCGGTGACCGGCGGATGGTCGTTCTACGGACTTGGCTGGAACGTGGAGTATGGCCGTTACGGCGAAGTTTGGGGCCACGCCGGCGCTTTCAGCACCGGCGCACGGACGCTGGTCAGTTTGCTCCCAGCCGAGGAACTCGGCATCGTCGTCCTTACCAACGCTTTCCCGACGGGTGTTCCCGAGGGCCTTGCCGACACGTTCTTCGAGCTCGCGATGACCGGAAAGACGACAAAGGACTGGGTCGTCGAATGGAACAATATTTATGGGCAGCTCTTTGGGCCGGCGATCGACGCCGCGGTCAAGCGTTACGGGACACCGCCCGCCTCCCCGCTGCCAGCGCTACCGCTGTCTGCCTATGCCGGTACTTATTTCAACGCTTATATTGGCAAGGTGGTTATAGCCGAAAAAGCCCACGGTCTGGAAATTCGCCTGGGGCCAGAAGGCAAGGCGGTTTTCCCGCTCAGCCATTTTGACAGAGACCTTTACACCTATCGGCCGTCTGCGGAGATGCCGAACATGCCCGTTGCGATCACGTTCGAAATCGGGCCAGACCAGAAAGCGAGCCAGGTCAAGATCGACGACCTGAACGAGCTTGGGCTTGGTGTGTTGACTCGCATCGAGATTGACCGTCCCGCTTCCCCTTAGCTTCGCTCTCGGCGCAGCCAAGCGCCGTCTGTCCAGCCCTAGTTCGGGCCTCGCGTTCCCTCCTTGCCGAAAGCCTTTCGACCATTCCGCGCTGCGATCTCCAACGCTTCGCCGACAGTACGTGGCTGGTCGCGATATGGTCGAATTTTTTCGGTGATCTCCTTAGAATCTCTCCTGTCCTGAGCCTGACAGCGGGCAAGAAGTGACCGGCCCAGGCGGCGTGAGGATTAGCACATGCCCCCAAAATAACATCTTGGGTCCAAGACGAAAGCCACCAAAAGGACAAGTTCTACAGTGCTCTAAATATGGCTGATCGAAGTGTGCAATCTTATCAACAAACCGCCGTGTGACACCATATGAGTAATCCCGAGCTAAAATCCTTGAGCAGATTTCAAAAGATGCGCCGTTCGGCGTTATTCGCCCTGCTCCTTATCGTTGTCGTTGGCCTGCTTTTCTGCGGTCCCGTTTTTACCGACGCACATTATGAGAATGACGTAATTGAGATAACCGGCATCGGACTAATCGGCGTGGCGATCATTGGACGGCTCTGGTGCACGCTTTACCTTGGCGGGCGCAAGGCGGCCGAGGTCGTCACCAAGGGGCCTTATTCGATAGCACGCAATCCGCTCTATGTGTTCTCAGCGATCGGCTCGGCAGGCGTTGGTGCGCAAACGGGGAGCCTCACCGTCGGCCTCTTCTTTGGAGCAGCGACGGTGCTTGCCTTCTATATCGTCATTTTCCGCGAGGAAGCCTTCCTGCGCAAGGCATTCGGAACGCCGTATCAAACTTATTGTGCGGTGGTGCCTCGCTTCATTCCAAACTTCTCCCTTTATCAGGATAGCGAAATCGTAACGTTCTATCCCGAAAGGCTTCGATCGACCCTCCGGGACGGGTTGGTCTTCTTTCTAGCGGCACCGGCATTCGAGCTGATCCAACGAGGACAGGAGTGGGGTTATCTGCCTGTTCTGTTCAGACTGCCTTGATTCCCAACTTCTCTTACCCTTTCTGTGGGCGGCACAACCTTGAACGCAAAACGAGCAATAAATTTGCCGCGGGGCGAGACGTCTCCTACATACCTGACGTCGAAAGACTGCAGGCGCTCCACGTCGGGAGTCAACACTTCCTATCGGGTACAGCAATCCCGCGTTCATTCCTTCAACGCGGCGCAGACTGAGCGGAAAGCGATGATTCTTGTAGTTTGCGATGGGCTGACCATGCCAACTAAGCCAGATATAAGGTGACAGCTCCATCTGCGCTGTTACTTCGCCGGCTGCGGCACCGCGCTATCACCATCGTCGGTGCAGTCGCCCGAAAGCGACTGCTGGCCGAGCGCGATGATCACGACGGTCGTGGTTCCGGCCGCCACAGACACCCAAAAGCCGTTCTCGGGCCCATAATTGTCCACCACCCAGCCCGAAACGAAGGCGCCCAGTGCCATGCCGATACCGATACCTGTCATCACCCAAGTTACACCCTCGGTCAGCATCGTTTGCGGTACGCGGCGCTCGATCAGGCCGAAGGCTGTGATGAAAGTCGGCGAGATCGCGATGCCGCTCACGAAGACGGCGATGGCAAGCAGGGTCACCGAGCTGGCGGCGACGAGCAGCGGCAACGCGGTCAGCGCGAGTGCCACGACCGCGATCAGTAGCTGACGGTGCAAGGCCATGCGCGGGTTAAGCGCTCCGATGATCAGGCCTACCGCGAAGGAACCGACCGCGTAGACGCCGATCACCAGGCTCGCGGCATTAGGCTGCCCGAGCTCCTTGGTGATCGCGACAGCACTGACTTCAGCTGTTGCAAAGATCGAGCCAACGAAGACAAGGGCGAGTGTGATGATCTGCACCGGACGCTGTCGGATCGCCGAGCCCGCCGAAACGACGCCCGCGACATGACGCACCTTGGGCTCGGTGCCGCGCTGCAGGATGAAGGCGGCCGTCCCGAGTGCCAGGAAAGCCGTGCTCACCATCATGCCGGCTTCCGGGAACATTGCCACCGCAAGCCCCACCGACAGCGAGGCCCCGGCGATATAAACCAGCTCGTCTGCGGCACTTTCAAACGCGAAGGCCGTGTTGAGCTCGGGCCGGTTGCGGAAAAGCTCTGTCCAGCGGGCCCGCATCAGCGCCGGAATGCTTGGCATGGCGGCCGCAAGGAAGGCCGAGACGAACAGCGTCCAGGCTGGCCAGTTCTGGTTGGCCGCTGCGATCAGCGCGATGAAGGCCGCCACCGACACGACAGTGGTCGGCACGACCACCGCCGTCTGGCCGAGCCGGTCGACCGCCCGCGAAATCTGCGGCGAAACCAGCGCGTTGGTCAGCGCGTAGGTCGCCGAAACCGCGCCGGCGAGCCAGTATTCGCCATACGCCTGGGAGAGCATTGCAACAATGCCGATCGGTGCCATTGCGATGGGAAGACGCGCGAAAAAGCCGGCTGCAGAGAAGCCCTTGGCCCCAGGTGCCGCGAATATCTTTTGATACGGATTTGACATGAGACAATCCTTTCCGGTATTTAATGGACGGCATACATACGCAGCGTATGTTAAGCACATAGTTGCATACGCCACGTATGTCAAATGAAAAGACGCACCGTATGTCAAAAAGGAGACAAGATGGCCAGGCCGCGACAGGAGATGATCGCTGAGACCCGCGCAAAGCTCATTGCGGCAGGCCGGTACGCCTTCGGCACGATTGGCTATGCGGAAGCATCCATGGATGATTTCACCGGCGAGGCTGGCCTCACTCGCGGCGCCCTCTATCACCATTTCGGTGACAAGAAGGGTCTGCTCCAAGCCGTCATTATGGAAATCGATGCGGAAATGACCGAACGCCTCAACAAGGTTTCGGCATCGGCCCCCACCCGCTGGCAGGGTTTTGTCGACGAATGCGCTGCCTACATCGAAATGGCGCTTGAGCCCGAGATCCAGCGCATCATGTTCCGCGACGGCCCTGCCGTGCTTGGCGACATCTCGCAATGGCAGAACACCCCCGGCTGCATCGCAGCCCTCTCCCATAGCATCGACTGTCTCAAGGCCGATGGCGAGATCATCGACATCGACACCGAAACCGCCGCCCGCCTCATCAATGGCGCCAGCAGCCACATGGCGCTGTGGATCGCCAATGCGGAGAAGCCGGAGACGGTTTCGAAGCGGGCAGTCGCGGGGTTCAGGGCGATGCTGGAGGGACTTCGGAAGTAGCATTGATGGTCGATATTGATCGGATGGACCGCCCGTCGGCCGCGAGGCACATTGTGTCTATCTCTCCGCTCGCGGGAGTAGAAGATCAACATCTCAGCGCCGCTAGGCGTTTGAATTACCGGTCTCGTTCTCAACCAAACCGGGATCAAAGCCATCCCCACGGCCCAGCACAACCTCGATGTGCCGCAGCCTGCTGCAATGATCACACAGCTTCAAAACCGTCGTTGCGGGCGCAGCAAAGACCTTGGGAGATACAACGCAAGCGCGTGTCACCTGCCCCGGCAATTTCGCTGGAACAGGCAGGCGCCGCCTATTACCTCGCGCACCCGCTACGGCGCGCCGCAGGCCAGCCTGGCGCTGCCGTTCCAAGGGCTGCTGCCAGCACATCGACCAGGCGGCGGCCGGCGCTGCCGTCCTCGTCAAGACGTGGATTGTATATGGTGACCTCGAGGCCGACCGCTTTTCCGCTCTCCAAGGCAATGCGAAGCGCTGCCTCAAGTTCATCCCACGACAGTCCGCCGGGCATACGGAAATCGACCGCCGGCATGATGGCATCGTCGAGACAATCGGCGTCGAGATGGATGAAAAAACCATCCAGCGCCACCCGCATCAAGTGGTCAACCGCGGCGCGAGCGGCGCTTTCCACACCCATGCTACGCACAGCGTGGAGATCATAGGCAGGAAGGTCCGGGGGAAGGGGCTGGCTGCCGAATCTCGCCTGATCTTCGTGATCGCGAAAGGCGAACGCCACGGCATCTTCGGGCCGCACCAGCGGAGATCGGTTTTCGATATCGGTCAACAGCGCTGGCCCGTATCCGGTAACGAAGGCAAGGTCCATGGACGCGCCCTCGCCGTTGGGCTCCGCCTCTGGCTGGAAAAAGTCAGCATTGCCGTCGATGAAGAGCAGCCCGTAGCGACCGCGCCGCCTGAGGGCGAGCATCGAACCCAGTAAGATCGTGCAGTCGCCGCCCAGCACCACCGGAAATTCGCCCGCATCCAACACCGCTTCTACGGCAGCCGCCAGCTTGGGCGACCAATCCGCGATGGCTTTGGCGTTCAGTGTAAGCGTGCCGGGATCGGGCGCCGGATCCTTCTGCGGTACCTGAAGTCGGCCGGCGCGCCGTGCGTTGATGCGCTCGGCAAGACCGAAGCCAAGAAGCCTGTCGGAGAGGCCTTCGACGCCGTCGGTCGCCAGACCCAGCGTAGAAGGCGCCTCAATGAGGGCGTAAGGACGCATGGACATCGTATTCTCCTTTTTCTCATTCCATTAAGTCCGGTGCTTGACAGTTCGCGGCATCGATCGTCGGGCATTGTTAAAACAGCTGAATGCCCAGATCCTCAGGCGGGTTCCATTGAATATGTATTCCGAACGAATATAATGGAGAAATGACACGTGACATAACGCCCAACCTGCTCGGCGCCTTCGCGCTTTCTCTCACCGACGAAATCCTTGCTGCCGGCAGAAAAGCCTCGGGGCTCAGTCCCAGCGCATGTGCGGCAGTGGTGACGCTTGGCCCTTATCCCGGCACAACCATCAAACTGCTGGCACGCACCCTCGGATTGACGCATTCGGTCGCAGTTCGCCTCGTGGAGGACCTCGTCTCGGGAGGGCTGGTCCAGCGCAAATCGGGCAAGGACCGCCGTGAAGTCGCGCTGCGGCTCACCGCCAAGGGGCGTGCCTTGCGCGCGAGGATTGTCACGGCGCGCGATCAGGTGCTGCGCGATGCGCTGGCCAGCATCGATGCGAGTTCGATGCAACTGCTTGGTAAAATCCTGGCAACAATGTTGACCCACCTCACACGGAACCGCGCACATGCCGACCACATCTGCAGGCTTTGTGACGAAGACATCTGCGTGTCCGAAATCTGCCCCGTGGAACGTGAAGCTGTGCGACTGACCAAGGAGGCGTCATGAATTAGGCTGATATCCATGCTTTGGTTCAACCTCCCAGCCCTGTTCGTTGGATGTTCCATCTGTCGGCGAGCGCATTGGAGAGCGTCATTGGCGTTTTTGTCAGGGAAAAGTAGTGTTTCGACAATCGACCGATCGGTAGGTACCTGGCGCACTCCCTTGCAATCGGGGTCGAGAAAACCAAAGCATGTTTTGTCTGGGCCACCTATTTAGTTTGGATCGAAGGCCGCTGAGAAAAAAGGTACATCATCCCCGGGGGAGTTTTCACACTGAAAATTGCACGCGAATGCGCTGGGCCCGCATTTTAGTCGAGAATGCTGGTGACGGTGTTCCACTCTGCCATGGTTTGAGCCGTAACAGGTAGATGCCGGAATCGTAACATCGCAGCCAGCCGTCCGGGGTTTAGTGCATTCGTAACTTTGGTCATCGTCAGGAGGAAGTCATGGCACGAAAGGCAATCCGTAGCGGCAAAGCTTCAGGCGAGGTCACTGAAGACGAACTGCGTCAACACATTCGGGCCAAGGGCGCCGACTATCTCAAAGATCCCAATATCACCTCCGTAGGTATCGGATTGAAAAACGGCGAAGGCCCGATCTGCCTACAGTTCACGGTCGGGGCGAAAGGTGAATCGGCTTTGGAAGCGCTCGTCACAAACCGTATCCCCGAGATGATCGAGGTCAATGGCAAACCAGTTCCCACTGACGTTATCGAGCGGTCGTATCGTCCCTCTTATAAGATCGTAGCGCCTGAGCAACTCGACCTGCGCCGCCAGCGTGTCGATCCACTCCGTCCCGGGATAAGTGTCGCCCATATCGCTGAAACGGCGGGAACGGTCGGCCTCGTTGTCTTCGACCGCGCCACCGGAGCTCCCTGTATTCTGTCCAACTGGCACGTTCTCAATGGAAATACCGGCAAGATCGGTGATACGATTGTGCAACCCGGTCCCTTTGACGACAACAACACAGCCCTCAACGAGGCGGGAATCCTGCTTAGGAGTCATCTTGGCGCGGCCGGCGACTGCGCGCTCGCGCGTATTCGTTCGCGCGGTTACGATCGCTCCGTCTACGGCCTTGACGTCGTACCGAAGCGCATGGCCCGCGTAGCGTTAGGCGACAGGGTGATCAAGTCCGGGCGGACAACGGCAAACACGCGTGGGATCGTCCGCCGTGTCGATGTCATGGCGAAAATCGACTACGGTGTTCCAGCCGGTGAGCAGGCGATCGGTGGGTTCGAGATAGGACCAGACAAGAGCGACCTTCCCCCGGATGGTGAGATCACCAAGGGTGGCGACTCCGGGTCGGCCTGGTTGATCTTCGACAAGGGCAAAGCGACGGATATTTTCGCGGGCTTGCATTTTGCCGGCGAAACCGACGCGGCTGCAGACGAACATGCCCTCGCCTGCTACGCCGCCTCGGTCCAAAAGAAGCTCGACTTTGTGCTTGAGCCCGAGTTAGCCATCACAATGGCTCATGAGGGGATGGCGACCACCGTTCCGCGCGCCGGCTACGATCCCAACTTCCTGGGTGTAGCCGTTTCCGAGCCCGGCCTGTCAACGGCTTTCAAGCGCGACGCTGTCAACTTCGGCCGCGCCCAGACCATCCCCTACACACATTTCTCGGTGTGCCTCAGCGCCAAGCGGCGGATGGCGCGTTACGTCGCGTGGAATATCGACGGCGCGCGCATGGTGATTCTGCCACGGCGCGGCTTCGGCCTCGACCCTCGCATCGATGCCAAATACCAGCTCGGTGACGAACTCTATGTCGATAATCGCGTCGACCGTGGCCACATCGCCCGACGTGCCGATCTTTGTTGGGGGCCGGTGCCTGAAGCAGAGCAAGCCAACCGGGATTCGTTCTATTTCACCAACATCGCGCCCCAGCATGAGCGCTTCAATCAATCGTCGCGCAAAGGTTTGTGGGGCGAGCTCGAAAACCTCGTGTTCGAACAGGCCGACCTGAAGGATATCAAGCTATCTGTGCAGGGCGGACCGATATTTGGCAAAGACGATACACCCTATCGCGATGCACTCGTTCCCCGCACATTCTGGAAACTGATCGCCTATGTTGGAAGCGATAGCCGCCTGCGTTGCACGGCCTTCATTCTGTCTCAGGAGAACCTATTGAGTGATCTTGAAACACTCGATCTTGACCCGTTGCGCATATATCAAATTTCGCTGGCGGAACTGGCTGTAAAAACGGCATTAGACTTCAGCGCGCTAAATGAAGCGGACATTACGGTCAATCCTGAACTGGTCACCCGACCCGCCCGGCCTGAGGCCCTTATCGATCGTAAAAGCCCGATCACTGAAATTCACGCGCCGGGCGATATTCGCTTGTGATTGTCGACAGCGGTTTGAACCAGATCTAGATTCTCCGCATGAAGCTTGCGTCCGCGTAACCCTGTCAGGCTTTCAAGCCCATGAGAGGACGATACCATGATAGATTTAACCACAGCGGCGCTGATTGCGAAAACTGCCTGCGATGCGGTCGGTGCATTCGACAAGGTTTTCCGGGCTTTGCAGACGTCATCACCGAAAAAGAACCTACCGCACCGAGTGTAGCGACTCCGGCTGGTGTCTATACCGACAGTCCCCAGGATAACCGATTGTCGCGAAGTCCCGGTCGCGACAGAGCCACTATGCGATTTTCGGGTGCAAAGCAGGAACTTGCACTCTACGAAACTATCCCACCGCTGTGTGGGAAGCGTGAGAGGCAGGGGGCCACCTCTCACGCTAATCAGGCCATGACCATATATGGCTGCATCACGACAGAGCAGGATAATCCGTATAGCCCTTCGCCCCGCCGCCATAAAACGTTGACTGGTCGGGTTGATTAAAATCGGCACGTTCGCGCAAACGCTTCACTAGATCGGGATTGGCGAGGAATAGCTTTCCGAATGCTACCAAATCGGCATCGCCGTTTTTGACCACGGTCTCAGCCAATTTCTGATCGTAGGCATTGTTGACCATCCACGCAGCCTTGCCCCCGGCTTGCGTGTAAGCCGCACGCAGCGCTGCATAATCGAAGGGCTTCTCACCTTGCTGGAAGTCGCGGGGCCCGCCTGTTGCACCCTCTATGATATGGACATAGGCGAGTTCAAAGGCCGCTAGTTTTTCCGCAACGTAAGTGAAAAGCGGCTGTGGTTCAGGATCTGACGAATCGCCGGCTGGGGTGACCGGAGAGATGCGGATGCCCGTGCGTTCCGCACCGACTTCCTTCATAATTGCCTCAAGCACTTCAAGCAAAAAACGCGCGCGATTTTCGATCGATCCGCCATAGGCGTCGGTGCGGTGATTGCTGCCTGATCGTAAAAATTGATCAATCAGATATCCATTGGCGGCATGAAGTTCTACCCCATCAAAACCTGCATCGACGGCAGCTCGCGCCGCCTTGCGATAATCCTCGACAATGCCCGGAAGCTCGGACAGTTCAAGTGCCCGTGGCGATGATGTGTCCGCAAATGAGCCAGAACCATCAGCATTGATCAGAAACGTCTTGGATTTTGCTGTTATCGCGGAAGGTGCGACGGGAGCGGCACCATTCGGTTGAAGTGTGTTGTGGGAGATACGTCCCACATGCCACATCTGCACGACTATCTTTCCCCCGGCAGCATGAACGGCATCGGTTACCTTTCGCCAGCCCGCAAGTTGCTCCGGCGCATACAGACCTGGAACATCGGCGTAACCCTGTCCTTGATGAGAGATTGCAGTTGCCTCGGTAATCAAGAGCCCTGCCGTTGCTCGCTGGGTATAGTACGTTACGGTCAGGTCACCTGGAATCGCGTTCGGCGACCGATTGCGCGTCAAGGGTGCCATCACGACACGATTGGCAAGTTCGATATCGCCAACCTTGATAGGGTCAAAAAGAGTAGGCATGGAAAACCTTTCATTCAGGGGCAAATTCTTTGGGAGGACATTGGCACCGGCAGCCCCAATCCGGTGTCATGATTGGAAGCTGATTAGATTTCCTCGGTCAGATTCTGTATGAAGCGAGCGATCGTCTGTTCGTTGCGCTTGTAATAAATCCACTGCCCAACACGTCGAGTGGTTACCAGTTCCGCCTTTTGAAGCATGCCAAGATGCGCAGAAACTGCCGGCTGGGACAGGCCGCAGCGGGCGAACATGCTTGCACATACACCAAGCTCCAACGAGTGCTCCTGGTCTGAAAAATATTGATCAGGATCCTTCAGCCAATGCACGATCTGCAGTCTGACAGGATGGGCCAGCGCCTTGAGGATATCATCGTTCTTCATACCGCGAAGATATGACTGCATTGTCACAAGACAATACTTATATCGGAAATACACGATATAGTGATCGTTTTAATTAGGCAACTTCACCCCAACAGCGGGATACAAGGAGGCTTGCCATGTAGAAAACTCTTGACGTGTAAGGCCAATGGCAATGCGCCTCAAACTCGAAAGGGCTATACCGTGATGGAATCTCCGTGGATGAGAGCATGATCGATGGTCGTCCGATTCGACATCAGATGAGGTCGAGGTAAAGTCAGCGATATACCAACATGCTTCTCATCCCCATGACAGTCATGAGAACGTACGATTTTGAGCAGCCCTTGTTCCAACCCCGAGGCGTTTGAGGAGTTCAAGCAGGTCATCGACGAAGGTGAAGACGACGGGGATGACGACGAGGCTGAGGATGGTGGAGGTCATCAGACCGCCAATGACGACGATCGCCATCGGCTGACGGAAACTCGGGTCACCGCCGCTGATGCTGAGGGCCACCGGAAGCATGCCGCAAGCCATCGCGATTGTCGTCATGACGATCGGGCGGGCCCGCTTGTGGCAGGCGTCGATGAGGGCATCGAAACGCGAGAAACCGGCTTTCCGCGAGACGATCGCGTATTCGACCAACAGGATCGAATTCTTCGTCACGACGCCCATGAGCATCAGGAGACCGATCACCACCGGCATAGAGAAGCTCGTGCCGGTCAACACCAGCGGCAGCAGTGCGCCGCCGAGTGATAGAGGAAGCGCACTGAGAATGGTCAGCGGCTGGAGGAAGTCGCGAAAGAGCAAAACCAGCACGGAATAGATGCAGAAGATACCGATTGCCATGGCAATGGCGAAGTTGTCGAAAAGTTCGGAGCTGCGCTCTAACTCGCCCTGTTCAACGAGTTTGACACCATCGGGAAGGTTCTGAAGGGCCGGAAGCGCCTTCGCCTCGCGATAGACATCGCCGAGGATGCGGCCGTTGAGCTCGACCGACAGCCTGACGTTTCGGGAGCGGTCGATGCGGCTGATCTCCGACGGGCTACCGCCGATCCCGACGTCGGCGACCGAGCCGAGGTCGACGCTGCCCCTGGCGCCGGCAACGCGAAGATTGGCGATGTCGTCGAGTGTCGTCCGGTTGTCAGGATTGAACCGGACGCGAATCGAAAGCTGGCGCTGCGGCAGGTTGAGCTTGGCGAGCGAGGAGGAATAGTCGCCATTTGTCGCCACACGAACCGACTCGGAAATCGCTTCCGACGTGACGCCGAGGGCGGCGGCGCGGTCGAAGTTAGGCACGATCTGGATTTCCGGGGCCTGGAGGAAGGCACTAGAGGACACCGCGCCTATACCCATGAGAGCGCGCAATTGCTCTTCGAGCGCGCTAGCTGCCCGGTCGAGTGCATCGAAATTGTCGCTGGCCAGCGTGATTTCCAGCGTCGTACCGTTGCCACCCGTACCCACCTCGATTCTGACGCCCGGGAGAACGGCGAGCGCCTGCCGGATGTCGTTTTCGATCTCGGCCTGCTTACGGCTGCGTTCGCCGATCTTCTTCAGATCGACGACGAGCGAGGCGGTTGCCGTATCGATGGTCATGGAGGAATCGGTCAGGCCATCCGACGAGGCGCTTCCGACGGCGGAGAACACCCGCGTGACATCCGGCAGACCGGAAACCATATCTGCCGCCCGCCGCGTAATAGCGTCCGTTTGTTCAATCGAACTGCCGGGTTGAAGCGCCAGTGTGACCTTCGTCTGCGAATCATCCGATGCGGGCAGGAAGCCGGCGCTGAGCATGGTAATCGTCGAGAGCGAGAGCCCGAGGAATATGCAGACGCCGAGGACCGTCAGCGTGCGATGGTGCAGGCAGGTTTGGACGACGGCCATGTAGGCGCGCATGATTCGGCCATCCTTCTGCTCGATCGGATGCGCCTTCATCATGTAAGCGGCCATCATCGGTGTCAGCAGGCGCGCGACGACCAGCGAGGCGAGTACCGCCACGGCTGCCGTCACGCCGAACTGGCGGAAGATCAGGCCCGGAATGCCGCTCATGAAAGCCGTAGGCAAAAAGACCGCGACGAGCGTCAAGGTAGTGGCAATGACGGCAAGACCGATTTCATCGGCTGCCTCGAGCGCAGCCTCCTTCGGCGGTTTCCCCATCTGCAGGTGGCGCGCAATGTTCTCGATCTCGACGATCGCATCGTCGATGAGGATGCCCACCACGAGGGAGAGCGCGAGCAGCGTCACCGTATTGAGGCTAAAATCCGCCAGATACATCACGAGAAAAGTCGGAATGACCGAGAGCGGCAGCGCCACCGCCGAAAGCAAGGTCGCCCGCCAGTCGCGCAGGAAGAGCCAGACCACCACGACCGCTAGAATTGCACCCTCATAGAGCATGTGCATGGAGCCGTCGTAGTTTTCGACGACCGGCCCGACCGTGCTGTAGGCCTTGATGATCTCGATATCGGGGTTAGCGGCCGCGAAGTCCTGCATGGAAGCTTCGATGGCGGCCGCGACGCCCGTATCTGAAAAGCCGTTCGATCGTTTGATCTCGGCAGCGATCACCGGCTCGCCATCGAGATAGGCAATCGACGAGCGGTCAGCAAAGCTGTCCGTCACCGTACCGATCTCGGCCAGCTGCACCAACTCGCCGCTCGGAAGCGGTATTGCGAGCGCCTTCAGTTCCTCGATCGAGGAAACCGCCCCGAGTGTGCGGATCCCCTGCTTGCCGCCGCCGATCCCGGCTCGACCGCCAGACGTGTCCGACTGCACGGACTTGAGTTGTGAGGAAAGGGTCGCGGCGCTGAGACCGAGCGAACTCATGAGCTGAGGGTTGAGGTCGATGTGCACTTCACGCTCGATTCCGCCGATCCGACTGACCTCGCCGACGCCGGATACAGAAAGCAGGGCTTTCGCCATGTCGTTGTCGACAAACCAGGAGAGTTCCGTCTCGTTGAGACGCGTGGAGCGCACTGCATAGGTTAGGAGAGTGGAGCCCTGCACCGTCACCTTGGTCACGCCCGGCGCCTGCATCTCGGAAGGGAGGTCGCCGCTCGCGCTATCGACGGCATTGCGCACCTCGTTCAGTGCTTCCTCGCTGTCCTTTCCCAGCTGGAACGACGCATTGATGGTGACGCTCCCGTCCGTGACGGTCGTCGTGATGTGGTCGAGGAGGCTCAGCGAGGCGAGCCTGTCTTCGATCTTGCGCGCGACTTCCGTTTCGAGCTGTGCCGGCGCCGCACCTTCGAGCGAGGCGCTGACCTGAATCGTCGGCAGGTCCATGTCGGGAAAGTTCTGCACCGCGAGCCGGTCGAAGGCGATGAGGCCGCCGACGGTCAGCAGGATGAACAGCAGGATGGCGGGAACCGGATTGCCGATCGACCAGGCGGAAAAGTTCATCGCGATTCTCCCTTTTCGAGCTGGACGAGCGCGTCTCCCGTCACCCGGACGAAGGCCTTGTCGGAAAGGAAAGCGCCACCCGTCGCTACGACCTCGGTCGAGCGGTCGAGGCCCGAGAGGATTTCGACTTCGCTGCCCTTGCGGCGGCCCGTTTCCACACGGATGCGTGACGCTCGCTTGCCCGAATCCACGGTGAAGACGTAAGCGATGCCATCACGTAGCACGAGCGCCGTCTCGGGGACGGTGAGCGCCGCCGTGGTCTCAAGTTCGATCTGTCCGGTGACGTAAAGGCCGATGGGCGGATGCGCCTCTGCCGGCAGCGCCACATAGGCGAGCGCCCGTCCGGTATCGGTGCTAACCGTCGGTCCGACGAGCCGGACGATTCCTTTGACGCGTCGATCACCAGGACCGACGGTCGTGGCGGTCTGGCCTTCCTTGATGCGAGGTAAATAGCGCGCAGACACTTCCGCCTGCCACTCGACACGCTGCTGGCGAACCAGACGGAACAGTTCCGTTCCGGAGGAGACGACGGCGCCAAGTTGGGCCGAGCGGGCGATGATCAGTCCGTCGTCCGGGGCGACGATGGTCGCCTGGGCGAGCTTGATCTTCTGGCTTATCAACGAGGCATCGGCGGATTCGACACCCGCGATCGCCGTCTGCTCAGCGATCAGATATTCGGTGATCTTCTCGTCAGAAAGGGCGCCGCTTCCCCGCACCTTGCGTGCCCGGTCGGCGTTCGCCTTGGCCTTGGCGAGGTCTGCCTTGGCAGTTGTCAGCGCTGCCTCTTCCTTACGCAGTTCTGCGCGCGCGCTCTCGTCGGCAAGGCGCACGAGCGGTTGACCCTTGGAGACGACCGATCCGACATCGACAAGGACATCGGTCACGCGCAGGCCATCGATTTCGGCGGCAACAATGGCCTCGTGCCATGGTCTCAGCCAGCCGCTGGCGGGTACCGTTTCAGGCCATCGGCGTTCTGCGGGCTTCGCCACGGCAACGGTAAGGGCCGCCTGTTGGGCGAGCACAGGCTCTGCCGCGAAAGCAGAATTCACGCCCAGGATCAGGGCAAGGAGAGAAGGTGTCGGTCGTCGCATCAGAGCAGGTTTTCCTTCGACTTTTGCTGGAGAGCCTTGGGCGAGACGACGTTCGCATTCCAGCCACCGCCGAGCGCCTTGTAGAGCGCGATCCAGTAACGCACCGAGTCGCGCCTGACCTCGATGAGCGAGACTTCTGCTAACTGCGCCAAACGCCGGGCATCCTCACGGTCGAGGAGACTCGCGCCCCCCGCTTTCCAATTCGAATCCACGGCGTTGAAATAGGCGCGGTAGCTGCGCGCAGCGACAGTGGAGTCGCCGATTCGCCGTCGCGTACCGTCGATCCGCACGAGCGCGGTCTCGACTTCGGCGACCGCATCCAGCACGCCTGATTTGTAGGCGGCCACTGCCGCGTCATAGGCGGCCGTCGCGCTTCCCACTGCCGCGCGGCGCAAACCGCCGTCGAAGAGCGGGATCGAGAGAGCCGGGCCAAAGGACCAGGGCAGCGAGGTTCCCATCAGCTTGGAGCTGTTGATCGTCACCGAGCCGCCGAGGCTGAGGCTCGGATAGAGGTCCGCTTTCGCTGCGCCGACTTCCGCGAGCGATGCAGCGATCTCGAGTTCCAGCGCGTTGATGTCAGGGCGCTGCCGCAAGGCGTCGGCCGGCACGGCGGACAGTTTAAGGGTCTTCGGCGTCGGAATTCCCGACTTGCCCTTCACCAGAAGGTTGCGGACGTGAGGCTCGTCGCCACCAGTAAGGCGGGCCAGCGACTTGACGAGAATCTCGCATTCGGCGCGCTGAGCGGTCAATGTGGAGGCGGAGGAAGCGACGCCCGCCCGCCCCAGCGCAAGGTCGGCGCTCGACGTGAAGCCGGAGGTCTCCGCCGTTTCCATTGCCTGGATCGTCTCGCTTTGCGAGGCAAGTTCAGCGGTATAGACCCGCTCCAGCTGCCGGCAGGCACGGTACTGCACATAATAGTCCGCCACCTCGGCGGCGAGCGACACGCGAGCATCGTGCCAATCGGCGACTCGCTCGTGAACGCGAAACCGTGCAGCTTCGCTCTTCTGCCGCGTCTTGCCGAACAGATCGATCTCCCAGGAGGCATCCAGGCTGCCGCTCGCCGTTGTGGCGACGGCAACCCGGTTGGCCTTGTCGCCGCCCGTACCCGAGTGCGTGAGCGATCCCGAGCCGCCAAGGCCCGGAAAGAGGCTCGCCTGCGCGGAGGCCAGCGTGGCGCGAGCCTTCCCGATCTCCGCCTCGGCGGTCTCGAGGCTGGGATTTTTCGCCTGCGCCGCCGTAATAAGGGCGGTCAGCGACGGATCGAAGGAGTCCGACCACCAGGACACGAGATCGCCGGTCCGGCCGTCATGTGGAAGAGTCGCGTGCCAGATATTTGCGATCTTCATGTCAGGTTTCTGAAGATCGGCGAGTGTCGTGCAGCCCGAGATGAAGAGACACGCAACAACACTGCCGACGCCGATAACATTACGAGATGCGGTCTTCTTCGCTGTTCTAACAATCCCGCTCTTCCCGCGCTGGATATATCGGATCGAATGTAAGTTATCACTCCGAGGGAAACAGCAGGGTCTCCATGAGTACAGCATGGCTCCGTGAACTTTCTTCTAAGCAACATCAGGCGGCATTAATTCGGATTTGCCATTGCATTGGATTTTGTGTTGTTAAGAGTTTTTCGCACCACGGCGGCCGAACGCCATAGCTGGCGATCAGCCATCTCACGTCGGTGAGACCAAAAATCTTCCCATGTACGTCCGATCGGCTAAACAAAGCTCGACATCGGTGATCTTATTGTCGGGACTGAACGTAGTTGCCTTTGTTAACACCGGCGGCCGATCCCCACTTCAAGCTCGACAGAGTTGGCTCTGGAACCGAAGTGTAGATCTGCTCCGGGGCTGACTTGTCGGTCCAGGACGGCGGCGCGCCGATCTGGGAGGCCACGGCGTCCATAAGGAACGGCGATCGGCCAAATTTCTCGCAAGCGCGGTACTTCGGCTTTCCGCCAAGGCTTGACACGATTTTCTGCCCGGACGGGAGTTTCGGCAACCCTTTGTAGGGCGTCTTGCCCGTGATGAGCATTTTGGAGAAATCGTTGCCGAAGCTCTCGGCAAGCGAATAGGCATCGCCAACCTGCGATACACGCGCACTCGTAGTCACAAAATTCGCGCCCTTCGCCCACACCAGCGCCGCCACCTGCTTGCCGTCTCTGGTCATTGCCTCGCCTTCGACAGAAAGCCCGCCAAGTCCGAGCGGAATTCTTGGCACTGGTACGGAGGATTGCGCGATCGTTGCCCCGAGCGCCGCCGCAGTCGACACGCCTGCGGCTGTGGGATTCGTGGGTACAATACGGGTGATCGTCGCATGAACGATCAGATCGGCCTCTTCTCTCTTGTCGACGACCTGGAAACGATCGCTGACACCAACGCACAGGCCGCGGCTGACCATGTTTGCGACGAGGGCACGATCCGAAGACTTCTTGATGGATGGCGCGGCCATGTCCGAGACCTTGGTCGGTTCGACATAGACCGTCTTGGCAACTTTCACATCGTCGGCCAAAACCATGTAGTTCGCTTTTCGGAAGCGGCTTTTGACCGGAGCGAGGCTCTCGTAAGATGACAGCGAACTGGCCTGCTCAAGCGGCACCGCGGCGCAACCGGCAACGGCCGTTACGAGCAGGCATAGAAGAAGCGTTTGCCTAATCGGTCGAAACTGGTTTCGACCCGCTTTCAGTTCATTTCGGGAATATGACACAGTGTTCTCCTGTTCGAACGTGGTTGGGCTGGGTTTTTGGGGGATGCAGCGTGGCTATTGCCTCTGTTCCGCTGGCTGCGCGGCAGCAAGCGTATTGGTGAACACCGGCCTTTCTTTCCAAAGGGTGCCGCTTGCCATTTCGGAGTATCCGAGTTTGTAAACGGCGCGCATGTAGTTGGTGTTGAAAGGATCGATGATCTTGTAGGGAACCTGAGTATCGATCGAGGCCACGCGGAATCGAATGCCGTTCTTTTGGGCGTAGACGTAAGTGGCCATCAGCGCGCTGCGTGTCTGTGACTTGATCAGCGAAGAATTCGCCCTGGCCATGACAGCAAACGTGTTGTTCCTTGTCGTCGAGAATTCCGGGATGAGCGCATTGTTGACGATAATATACATGTTCAACCTGTGACCCTTCGGCCACGCGCCCATCTCTGAGCTTGTCATCCATCCCTCGGGGATCGTCAGGATCGAGGAAGCCGAGCCGCCGTCGGAGTGCATTTCTTCGAACGCCTGCTCCCCGGATCTGGCCTTGATGAGTACCGCCGGGAAAAGGCCGGGAATGCTCGCCGAGGCGATGATGGTATCCTGAAAGAGCTTCAATGCGTCTGGACGGCCGCTCGCAGCAATGGCGCCCATGTTCCAGATCACCGCTCTTTGGGAATCGAGATTCGAGGTCAGGACAAGCAGTCGCCGTCCCTTGCGATGCTCCGCAGCGATTTTCGCCACCACGTCACGTGTCAGATACCGCTCGACCATTGCTCGAAGCGGCTTTTGTTTCAGGAGGCTCGCACCAAGGAGGGCATCGGGCAGGAAATCTACAGCGACCAACTCCTTGGCGATGCCGCTCGTGTAGAGATCGACGAGCGGCTTGTCATAAGCCGAGCCGAGGAATGCGTAGGGCGCAATCAGCGCACCCGTGCTGACGCCACTGACCATATCGAATTGCGGGCGATCACCCCGATCCGACCAGGCCTTCAAGGCCCCGACGCTGAAGGCGCCTCCGGAGCCACCACCCGACACGACGAGGTAGTCGATTTTCTTGCTTTTCGGCATGGGCAACCATGCGCGCTCTGCGGACAGCTTCCAGGGCGCGTCTGCATACATACGAATATCGCTATATCCATCGATGCCGGCTGTCGCCGCGGCTTCCGGCCCGTAGGTGATACGGTCCGGCGCCATACAGCCAGCAAGAACGGCCAGCACGAAGATCGCCATCAGTCTATTCACTTCCAACGCCTTGTTCTGGGCTACAGTCCGCGTGAAACAGCAACATCCCCACCGGCAGCGCAGCGTACCTTCGCGAACTCCTTTCGGAATCGCGTCGTCGGCATTAGCTCAGATTCGTAATTGTCTTGGATTTTGTGTTGTTAAGATTTGTTGCGCCGCCAGTGGCATAATTCACAGCGGATAAGCAGCATCCTGTCGCATGCTGAGATCGCCCCGCTTAACCATCTGCTTTCCGATGGGTTGGAGCGAAATCCAGGCACGGGGAATTCCAAACTTCCGACCAAAGCGGATCGACATCCCGCAATAAAACTTCACCAACCGCCTTTGTTTTGTCCCCGTTTTGACATCGAGAGGCTGCTTGCCATGGCTACTCATCAAAGCAGCAAAGACGGGACACCCTTATGGCTTATGATGACATGACGATTGCAGATGTTCTGAGAGACCCGCTAATCAGGCAGATGATGAGGGCAGACGGGGTCACCCTGCGAGTGATGGAGAAACTGCTTCGGGATGCAGTTTTCAAGGCTCGCCGCCATCGCAATCTAGAGGTGAAGGACCTACAGGCGCCTTGTCAGTAGTCGACTATTTCTCTTCGGCGAGCACTTTTTGCGTGAGACCTTCACTGTTCGCAGCGGAAGCGTTGCTGGTTTGGTAAGGAACAACCTGTGCCGACGGCAACCGTATTGTCACTCGTAGACCTCGCGGCGATGCGTTCTCGATGAGCACCGCGCCACCGTGCCCCCTCACGATTTCGTCGGCGATTGAGAGCCCCAGTCCAAAACCGCCGTTGGAGTTTGGTGTCCGCGCCTCGTCTGCCTTGAAAAACGGCTCCAATACCTTTTCGTGAAGGTCACTTTCAATGCCAGGACCGTTATCACACACTACAATGTCCACGCCACCGCGAGAATTGTTATGCAGTTCGACACTAACGGTCGTGCCGAACCGTACAGCATTCTCGACGATATTGGTCACCGCGCGGATCATGGCCTTTCGCTTGCACAAATACGCAAACCGTTCAGGACCCTTGTAGATGACATTGTGCCCAAGATCGCTGAATTCCGACGTGATCGTCTGTAGCAGGCTCGATATGTCGACCTTCCTGAGCGTTTCGACCGTTGCTGTGCTGGTCAGATACTGAAGGCTGTCCTCAATCATGGTGGTGAGGGTGGATATGTCCGCCAGCATCGCGTCCCTTGACGCCGCATCCTTGGAGCGCTCGACGCGCATTCGCAGTCGTGTCAACGGCGTCCTGAGATCGTGGCTCACGGCCGTCAGCATTCGTGTCCGATCATCGACCATCTTGCGAATACGCCGCCTCATGTTGTTGAGCGACGTCGCAAGTGTGCGAAGTTCCTTGGCGCCTTTGGCGGCGAACAGTTCCTCTTCGCTGCCGTCCAGACGCAGTCTCTTTGCCGCCTCGGCAAAGCGAACGAGAGGCGATGTAATCATGGTCCCGATATAAAGGACCAGGAGGAGCATCGGCAGCATCAGAACGAGGACCTTGGCGATGAATTCCACGATTGTGCTGAAAGACGACGGCGAGATGTCGGCACCGGAGAATCCAATTTCGAGAGCACGCCGCGGGTCCAGGCGCACCGCAAGCGTACTGTGTCTCTGGCTTCCTGTAGTATGTTCAAGAACGACCGCCTCAAAATCAGCGGGCAGGACGTCGCGAAGCTCATCCGAGATTAGATGGTCGTCCTCTTGACGATCCCTTTCGCCACTGACATCGCCCCATTGCACAACTTTCAATTCGAGACCGAGCGGGGCGCTAGACTTCACCAAATTCTCGATTTCGGATTCATTCCTGGCGTTCCGAATCTGGGTTACGATCAGCTCGATTTGAGCGCCTTTGACCATAAGCAGCTTTTCGTTCTGGAAGATGAACGGCTCCGGTAGAATAGCAATAATGCATATGACGATCGCCGGAACAGGAATCGAGGCGAACACTATGAACTGTAGTCGTATGGAAGCCTTCCAGAACCGATCGATCATGGTGCTATAGCAACCTCTGGAGTGAAGATGTACCCGCCCAGGCGTACGGTTTTGATGAATGTCGGATCCTTGAAATTCGGTTCGATTTTCTGTCGAACGCGACTGACGTGCACATCAATGCTGCGCTCAACAGGGCCCGCCGAACCTGCATGCGTACGAACCAGTATTTCTTGCCGGGACATGATTTGCCGGGGGTTGCGACAGAACACAAGCAACACATCAAATTCCGCCGTTGTGAGCGATACATGAACACCGTCCCTGTCAGTCAATTCCCGAGCAACCGGATCAACACACCAACCCGCGAACGTCATCGGTTCCTCGGTTGGCCTAGTCAGCATTGCATACGACGAGCGCCGCAGAAGCGCTTTTACTCGTGCCAAAAGTTCCCTTGAATTAAACGGCTTGGTGACGTAGTCGTCTGCGCCTAATTCGAATCCAACGATCCTGTCGACTTCTTTCGTCAATGCAGTAAGCATGAGGATCGGTATCGTATTGGACGATCTAATCCGTCTGCATATGCTGAATCCGTCCTCGCCAGGCAACATTCCGTCCAGAACGATAAGTTGAAACTCTTTCTTGCTTAGTACGCGGTCCATCTCTATCGCCGAACCGACCGCCTCGGCGATGTGACCTCCTTCCTTCATCAGATCGATCAGCATACTCGCGATATCGCGATCATCCTCGACGATGAGGATTCTGGCTGAAGTTTGAGTAAGGACATCGAATCCGATGTTTTCCATGAGCTCGGTCATCATGTCGCCCCTTCATGGGATATTCCGTTCTCGCATGATGGTTGTCAGCAAAAATTGTGTTTAATTTTGTTGCGGCAACCCAAAGCATGGTCCTTTCGCGTTGCCGATCGATCTTGCCCGGCGATCGCTATAGTAAACTTAATTCTGGATCTATCGGCACACGAGAACTTCTCCCCAGTCGATAGTCAAGTGTCAATATATCTTAAGAATGGGTACAATGATCTTGGCTTCTTGCATGTATTGTATGACGCCATAGAGCGGAACAGGCAGCAGAAACACCAGTCCATGGCAAAAAGTCGTAGCCAGTGCGCGAGGGTTGTATACGTTTTGGTCGTCACCCGGTTGTTCGATCACAATCGAAGAGAACGAAGGAAAAAACCTTGGTACGAGCCTCGTATACTCGTGGTATTCCGAGCCGAAGAAATGTTCCAGCGCCCACTCTTCGCGCCTTATCACATAGCCGAACGCGAGATAGCCGAAGCAGAAAAACCCCACCCCCAACGTTACAGATCCAGCCGCAAGTCCGATTCCTGCAAGACCCATTGTCGAGAAGAGATAGAGGGGATTCCGCGTCCGCGCGTAAGGCCCTGATGTGATCAAATGCTGGTTCTTTTGTCCGCCTATGTGGAGCGCTGCCCAGCAACGACCAGCAATGCACGTCAGAAGCGTAAATGAACCGAGGTGGCGGACTATCTCGTTCCGAACGTCACCATCGAACCACACCGGTTCAGTAAAAAGCAGCAGCGAACCAAGAAGGGGAGCGGACATCCAGAAGAATAGAATGCGCTTGCGTTGACGAAAAGTTCGAACATTCTGTTCCATCTCCAGGTAGTTCCTTCAAGACTTGCGGCGCGGTCAAGACAATCGTTGAGCAGACGCGCGGCCTAGTCGACACCCATCTCCATCGTCTGCTCCAGGCAGGGCCGATGGCGATATCTGGCACGGTTTGTTATTGCCGTGGGTTTTGTATTGTTAAGAAATGTTGCGCGACTTTGTGATTTCGCTACACCGAAGCCACCTGGATCCGTGGCAACGCCTGTGTCCCAGGACGGTCGCGATACTGCATAAGGTGCCGGCCGTGCATGGAGCGATGTTCGCCTATCTGCCCAAGGGGGCTCAGCTGACCCGGCACGCCGACCCGATCGCTGTATCCCTGCGTTACCACCTCGGTCTCGCCACGCCCAACTCCGACGCCTGCTTCATCAACGTGGATGGCCACAAGCTGAGTTGGCGCGATGGCGAGGTTCTCATGTTTGATGAGACTTATCTCCACTATGTGCGCAACGATACCCACTCGGGTCGCCTGATCCTCATGTGTGACGTGAAGCGGCCCCTGAATCCGTTGGGGCGGTGTTCAACTTCTTTTATCAGGGCATAGCATGCGCCTCGGTAGTACCGAACACGCCAGAAGACCGTCGTGGCTTGGCCAACAGGATCTTCAGAGGGCTCGCGCCCGTGCTGGCACGCATCAAGGCGCTGAAGTCGACGAACCGGCCGCTATACCGCGTCATCAAGTGGTCGGTGAATATCCTCCTGCTGCTGTTGCTTCTGGCACTGGTCGTGGGCGTGGTGCATGTGCTCGGTCGACTCGTCTGAGGCATGGCGTGGTATCGATGGATGCACGATCCGCTGTCCTTCTCTCAACCGTGGGTCTTGCTTCACCTTCCCGAATTACGCGCATACCATCCACGCATATGTAGCAGCGGAGGCGGATGACCCGCATCGGGTTGTCGGTTCACGGACATTCGGCTCGATCTCCTGACGCACGGCTGACATGCGCGTCGGCGCTCCCCTCCGCGGGCAGCAAGGAGCATGGGTTGGGACCGTCGGTCGAGCATGAGAACCTGTCGCATTGTGCTAAGCTGATAATCCCATCATCCTTGTGAGGGCACGCCGGATCACACGCGAGAGGAACGACCGTCTTGCTAGGGACTACGACGCGCTGCGCAGGGCCTCATGGCGAACCGACCGCGAGAAGGCCGAGGACCAGCTCGACTTGCCCATGAGCCTCCGAATTTCGTTCTTCTGGCGCGGTCAAGAATCGACAGTCAACTGGTTGCCCAGCACTTAATATACTGGTCGCACGCTGATCGAATTGGGCTGTGTGGTCTTGCTTCAATGAGAAACTTCACCCGCTGAAGAAATGCCTTGCTATCGAATTTAATGGCTTCGATTTGGTCGTAAAATGTCTAGATCCGCTTCCGACATACCAGGGAGTCGGCTCGAGGGCAGCATTCGACGCCAATCACACATACCTTTGCCAGACTCGAGCTTACCTTTCGGACCAGGTACCAATTAGCATGTGGAGGAATCGCTCTGCAGCCGGCGACAAGGTCCCTCCGCGACGCCTCACCACGCCTATTGTCCTTGAAATTGCCGGATTGCGTATCGGGCGGCTTATGAGGAAAGGATGTTCCCCTTGGGGCGTAGCCATCTGCGGCAGCACTGATATGCCAAGCCCGGCTTCGACAAGACCAAGGGACGTCGAAAGGTGCGTTACTTCATAGAACCATCGAAGCTTGATACTGGACTTAGCCAGGGCCGCATCGAGAAGTGTGCGGTTCGCGCTTGACCGGTGAACCGTGATCAGAGGGTAAGGTTCCAGGTCTGCCCACCCCACTTCCGCTTTCTCCGCAAGCGCATGATCCTTGCGCGCCGCGAGAACGAACGGATCTTCAACAAGACGGTCGAATGTCAGATCCGGATCGGAAGTACCCATGATGTTGATGCCGAACTCCACCTCACCCCGCGCAACGGCCTGCAAGCCGTCGGTCGCGGGCAAATCAAGGATACGGAAACGGATATTCGGATGTTCTTCATTGAACAGCCGAATGACAGTCGGCAGGAAATAAAACGCAGCGGTGGGAAGGCAGGCGATCGTCACCAGACCGCCCCGGTTGACGCCGACATCGCGAACCGCAAATAGCGAACCATCGAACTCTTCCAACATCCGGCGAACAAGCGGGAGTAATTCCGTCCCCAAGGCTGTCAAAGAGACGTGCCGTGTCGTCCGCTCCAGTAGGGGAGCGCCGATGGCCATCTCCAACTTCTGAATGCGCCGACTGAGAGCCGGCTGAGAGAGATTAAGCGCCTCTGCAGCCCGATGAAAGCTCACCAGTTCCACGACGCTTAAGAACGCCCGCAGGTCAAGTATCTCACAATTAATGCTCATAACACATCAATCCTCCGAATCTTCGCATTTCACATATCAATCAGTTTACCGCAAAGTGCAAGAAATGGGCAGATTGATCTGCCAAGCGCATGAATAAAGAGCGGGAACCATGAACGACCTCATTCGTATACCTTGTGTTTTGATGAGAGGTGGTACGTCCAAAGGCCCGTTTTTCCTGGCGTCGGACCTCCCTTCAGATCCGCACCAACGCGACCAGATTCTGTTATCCGTAATGGGTTCCGGTCATCCGCTTCAAATCGACGGCATTGGCGGCGGCAACCCTGTCACGAGCAAAGTTGCCATTGTTGGACCGGCGACTGTGTTGGGGGCGGATGTCGATTATCTCTTTGCCCAGGTCCGTATCGATCAGCAAATGGTCGACACATCGCCCAATTGCGGCAACATGCTTGCCGCCGTCGGTCCCTTCGCTATCGAAGCCGGCCTCGTCAAGGTAACCGGACCGGTGACGCGGGTGCGGATATACAATGTGAATACGGGCAAGTTCATCGAGGCGGAGGTTCCAACGCCAGACGGCCAGGTCGCCTACCTTGGCAATGCTTCGATTGACGGCGTTCCCGGCCACGCCGCGCCGATCGCCTTGACATTCATGGATGCGGCCGGTGCTCGTACTGGCAGGCTCTTTCCCACTGGACAGCCTCTTGAGACGATTGACGGCGTAGAGATGACCTGTATCGATTGCGCCATGCCAATGATGATCCTTGAGGCAGCGGCTATCGGGGCGACCGGTTATGAAACGGCGACGGAGCTCAATGCAAACAGCGCTCTCCTCGAGCGGCTGGAAAAATTGAGGCAGCAGGCGGGCCAGCGTATGGGTATGGGCGACGTAAGGACACAGGTTGCCCCGAAGCCGGTACTGATCTCGAAGCCAAAAGCCGGCGGTGATCTGAATGTGCGCTATTTCATGCCGCATCAGTGCCATCCCTCGCTGGCCACGACGGGGGCAGTCGGTATTGCTACGGCCTGCATCAGTGACAACACCGTTGCGTCCAGACTGATTGGCGGACGCAAGCCCCCGGTCGTTCTCGTTCTCGAACATCCAAGCGGACGCCTGGAGGTAAAATTGGACTGCCGGGACGGCAAGACAGTCGCAGGCATTCTGCGTACAGCCCGGCGTCTGTTCGAGGGCCAGGTCTTTGCAAAACCTATCGCGCAAATGGTTTGCGCGGCATAATTGAAAGCGGTGGCCGGGAGGGTGCCGCACATCAGGGAGGAACTACCATGCGTAAACTTGTGCTCTCGCTCGCGGCCACTGTTGTATTCGCCGGATCGGCCTTTGCGGATCCAGTCAGAATCAGCGTCGGCTCTTACAATTTGAACAATTTGCCGTTCCCCGTAGCATCGGGCCTTGGACTCTATGAAAAGGAAGGGCTCGAAGTCACCGTCGAGAATTTCGCCTCGGGCGGATCCAAGACCCTGCAGGCGCTTGTGGCAGGGTCCACAGACATAGCCGTCGGCTTCTACGATCATACAATCCAGATGCAGGCACAAAGGAAGGACGTCGTGGGTATTGTGTTGCTGGCACGCAATTCCGGTCTTGTCCTCGCAGGCGGCAAGAACTCGACATTTGACCCGGCAAAGCCTGAGACCATCAAGGGCGCGAAAATCGGCATTACTGCTCCGGGCTCCTCCTCGGATTTCTTTGTTCGCTATTATTTGCAGCGCCACAAGCTTTCTGCGGACGATGTTTCGCTGATTGGGGTCGGCTCCGGTTCAGCTGCGGTCGCCGCCCTCGAGCAGGGAAAAGTTGATCTGCTGGTCAATTATGATCCCGCCGCCACATTCATCGAGGCCAAGGGCGTTGGCAAGATCCTAATTGATGCGCGCAGCGATGAAGGCGCAAAGGAGATTTACGGCGGCATCTACCCGACCTCCGTTCTCTATGCCACGCAAGCCTATATTGATGAGAATCCGGAAACGATCCAGAAGGTCGTCAACGCGACAGTTGAGGCACTGGAATGGATGAACAGCAGCTCACCTGAGGAGATTGTTCAAAAACTGCCCGAAGCCTTCATTTCCGGTGACCGCGAGACCTACGTGAAGGCTGTCGCTAATGCCAAGCCGATCTTCTCCGTGGATGGGCGCTTCAATGAAGCCGAGGTTCAAACCCCGCTCGCTGTTCTGAGGAGCTTCAATGACAAGGTTGCCGCAACGGAAATCGATCTGAAGAAAACATACACCAACGCGTTCGTCGACAAGGCGCCGCGCAAAAGCACGAACTGAGGAGGAGGCCATGGCTCTGGCAGTGGTAAAACCGGTGGGGGAGGAAACCGCCCCGCAACAGAAGAAGGCGATGGTGGCCATCGACTCCGTGACAATGTCCTTCGGAACTTTTGTTGCGGTGGAGGACGTCAATCTAACGGTGGCGGACGGCGAATTCCTGGCCATCGTCGGGCCGACGGGATGCGGCAAGAGTACGATACTGAACGCTATTGCCGGGCTGCTCAAACCGACCAGCGGCAGCGTCTCGATCGATGGCAATGGCGTCTCGGGTATTCAGAATGATATCGGCTACCTGTTCCAACAGGATGCGCTGTTGCCGTGGAAAACGGCCATCGAGAATGTCGAACTCGGCCTGCTGTTTCGGAGCGTAGGCACGTCGGACCGCCGCGAGCGATCGACCGCATGGCTTGCCAAGGTGGGTCTCAAGGGATTCGAACAGCGATATCCCCATCAGCTTTCGGGCGGTCAACGAAAGCGTGTTCAGATGGCCCAGGCATTGATCAGCGGTCCAAAGGTCATTTTGATGGATGAACCGTTTTCGGCGCTCGATATCCATACTCGCCATCTGATGCAGAACGAGCTTTTGCGATTGTGGCAGGAGGAACGCAGAGCCGTGGTCATGATTACGCATGATCTGGAGGAAGCCATTGCCCTCGGCGACCGGGTGGCCGTGTTGGCCGCCGGACCGCGCAGCCGGGTTATCAACAGCTTCCCTGTCGATCTTGAGCGTCCCCGCGACGTTGCCGAAATCAAACTGGATCCGCGCTTCATGGATCTGTACCGCAATATTTGGGCGTCGCTGCGCGGCGAAGTGGAGAAGAGCTATGAACGTCGCGACTGAACGATTTATCCAACTGGGCCTGCTTTTTGCCATTCTTGGCGGCTGGCAGCTCGGGGTGTCCATTGGCATCATCGATGTTTTCTTTTTCCCTGCGCCTATGGACATCTTCAACCAGATCATCAGTTGGGTCATTGATGCCAATTTCTATCGTCATGTGACGATCACGCTGACGGAAACCGTTCTGGGCTATGTTATCGGAACGGGTTTGGGTGTCGCTGCTGGCGTCTGGCTTGGTCTTAGCCGTAGTGCCGCTCGCATTCTTGACCCCTTTATCAAGGGCTTGAACGCCATCCCGCGCGTCGTGCTTGCTCCGATCTTCGTGCTTTGGCTCGGTCTTGGCCTCTGGTCGAAAGTTGCGCTCGCTGTAACGCTCGTTTTCTTCATTACATTCTTCAACGCGATGCAGGGTGTGCGTGAAGTCAATCCGGTGGTGCTGGCAAACGCCCGTATTCTTGGCGCCAAGCGGTCCGAGCTTCTGCGCCACGTTTATTTCCCGGCAGCAGCAAGCTGGATTCTTTCTTCTCTGCGCACCTCTGTCGGCTTTGCAGTGGTCGGTGCAATTATTGGCGAATATCTTGGCGCGTCGGCAGGGCTTGGCTACCTGATTGCCCAGGCAGAAGGCAATTTCGATGCAGTCGGCGTCTTCGCCGGCATCATTATCCTGGCGGTTTTCGTCCTGGTGATTGACCGAATACTGGATGTGATGGAAAATCGCCTCATTAAATGGCGGCCCAATGCCTCGGAGGAACGGGCAGCCTAGTTGGAATAGTTGATGCAGGCTGATGGGTGGCCGCTACAAGAAGCGACCACCCGTACACGTGCATACCAATATTAGCGAGCTTTTTACCGATTCTTGTTGCAGCCGCAGGGCCAAATGACAGCGGCGATATTGATGATTGCAGAACGCTGCGCGGACTTCCTATTGGGACACCACAGCTGATACCAATTGATTTGCTGGGACAACGGAGGCGCACAATGGATGACGGCACAGATACAAGTCGAATGGAAATGGTCGTCCTGATGACACCCGACATGGCCAATTTCAGCGGCAAGGTCCATGGCGGCGCCCTGCTCAACCACCTGGACCGCGTCGCCTTCTCCTGTGCCTCGCGCTTCTCGAAGCAATACGCGGTCACGTTGTCCGTCGATCAGGTCGTGTTCCGTCAGCCTGTCATGGTCGGTGAATTGGTGACCTTTCGTGCCTCGATCAACTACGCCGGTCGCACCTCCATGGAGGTCGGTATTCGGGTTGAGGCCGAAGACATCCGCACCGGCGCGCGTCGACACACAAATTCCTGCTATTTCACAATGGTGGCCGTCGATACAGATGGCAAGCCAACTGCAGTGCCGCCATATAATCCAACGACCGAGATCGCTCAGCAACGTTTGCGTGCCGCAGAAGCAAGGCGAGCCTTGCGACGGGAATTCGAGACGCGATTTAGAGAGGCCGGCTCTGGCCCGGCTACCTGAGCCGAGTACGCAGAAACCTTCGCGGGATCACCTCAAATGATGCGTCGTTGTAGCGATAGGGAATCAAATCCAGCGCATTTTCGTGGAAATTCCTATAAGTTTGTTCAAAGGTTCCCACAGATAAACGTTCCGTTGAAATTTTTCCAATAAGCATGGATTTTCTCGGCCCGAGTGCCTTAGCAACGCAGCTAGGGCCATTTCGCTTGAGAATGCGACGGCATTATCAGGCCACGGGACATGCACACTTCCTGTCGAAGCTGTTCGACTATGGACTCGATACCCAATTCCGAGCCACACAATCCTCTGGATGCAACCGTAGGCGCTGGATCAGAGCCTCACCACCGCCTTGATCAGTCCGGTCCTGTCCTGGGCGAGTTCGGGCAGGCGCTGCGGCAGGTCGGCCAGCGGCAGGATCACCGAGCAGAGGGCATCCGTGGAGATCTTGCCCTCACGGATGGCCGCCATGACGGTTTCGAAATCTGACTGGACGGCATTGCGGCTGCCGATGATGCGAGTTTCCCGCTTGTGGAATTCCGCGTCGTCAAAACGAATATGATCCTTCACGACGCTGACGAGCACATAGCTGCTTCCATGCGCGAGCAATGGAAAGCCTGCCTCTATCGCTGCCGCAGACCCCGTTGCATCGAAGACAATGTCGAAGCCGTCGGCGCGGTCGCCTTCAAGGATCCGCGACGTATCGTCATACGTATTCTGAAAATCGAAACTCTCGCGTGCCAAAGCCAGTCGCTGTGAACTCAAATCCAAAAGATGAACCTCCGCGCCTGCGAGCTGCGCGAAAAGCGCGGTCCCGATGCCGATCGGTCCGGCGCCCGTGACCAGCACCCTGTCGCCGGCGGCGAGTCCCGAACGGGCCACCGCATGGGCCCCGATCGCCAGGAATTCGACCATGGCCGCCTGGATCTCGTCGAGTCCTTCGGCGGCTATAAGGTTGCCCGCCGGAACTGCGACGCGCTGGCAGAGGCCGCCGTCGCGATGAACACCCAACACCGCGATGTTCGTGCAGCAATTGGGCTTGCGGCGCAGGCAAGCGCGGCATGTGCCACAGGCGATATAGGGATTGATCACGACAAGGGTGCCGGCCTCCATGCCGCCTACAGGGGTGACCAGCCGGCCACTGAGTTCATGGCCGATAACGCGTGGGTAATTGAGATAGGGATGCTTGCCGGTATAGATGTGGTAATCAGTTCCGCAAATGCCGACCGCTGCGATGTCGACAAAAGCCCAGCCTTGCAGCAAGTCCGTGGGAAGAGGCCGTTCGATGAGTTCGAACCGTCCTGGTTCGACGCAGGTGCCGCATAACATTCGTCTTCCTTCCTCAATTCGAACTCAGGCCGGTTTGTGGTGTCCTGGCCGCATTGCGCGGCCGCCAGCCGGCGGGCATCTCGCCCTTGATGATCAGGCTCAGTACATCATCCTTGGTCACTTCCTCTATCCTGTAACCGCCGACGTTGCGCCCCCGGTTCATCACAACAATACGGTCGCACAGGTCGAAAACGTCGTGCATGTCGTGGCTGATAAGAAAGATGCCGATACCTTCGCTCCGCAACTGCCTGATGAGATCGGCGACCATTGCTGTCTCGGCTGGTCCGAGCGCAGCCGTCGGCTCGTCCATAATGAGGACCTTCACCTTGAAATAGATGGCGCGCGCAATGGCAATGACCTGCCGCTGACCGCCAGACAATCGGAAAACCGGGTCGCTCAGATTCTTGAAGTTGGGGTTGAGCCGATGCAGCACCCGGCGCGCTTCCTCCATCATGTTCTTGTCGTCAAGATTGCCCCAGCGCGTCTTCAGCTCGCGGCCGAGAAACAGATTGGACGGAGCATCGAGATGGTCCGCAAGGGCAAGCGTCTGATAGATGGTTTCGACCCCCTGACGTCGCGCATCCTGAGGTGATAGAAACCGGACATCCTCGTCCCCCATTCTGATCGTGCCGGCGTTCGGCGCCATGGCACCGGAGAGAACCCGCATCAGACAGGATTTTCCCGCGCCATTATGACCGAGGATTCCAACGACCTCTCCGGGAAAGAGGTCAATCGACACGTCTTCGACGGCGTGCACGCCGCCAAAGCTTTTCTGGATATTGATCATCTCGACCAGCGGCCGCGATCCTGTTACTTGCGCGTTCATGAGGTTTTCCTGACGAAAGAGAAGGCAGAGGGCTGAGCCTCTACCTTCTCGCGGCCCGCCGTTTAGTAGAGAACGTTCTTGGCCTCGGGAGCGGCGATATTGTCTTTGGTGACGGCAACAACGCCCGTATCGATCTGCGGCTCAGCCTTTTTGCCGCCGATGATGTCGAGAATGGCCTTCACGCCGAGTTCGCCCATCTGATAGGAACCCTGGACCATGGTTGCGGTGAGCGTACCATCCTTGACGAAGGCCTGCAGGTCTTCGTTGCCGTCAAAGCCGATGGCGACGACCTCGCCCACTTTGCCGGCCTGGACGATCGCACGGCCCATGCCGACCGCGGTCGGCTCGTTGGCGCCGAAGATGCCTTTGAGATCCGGATTGGCGGCGAGCACGTCGGTCGTCTGGTTGAGCGCCGTCGCCATCTGGGACTGCGAATAGTATGGGCCGACGATTTCCAGCTTGGAATTCGCCTTCAGATGATCGACAAAGCAGCCGACGCGACCGACTTCCGAGCCGACCCCCGCCACATAGGACATCACGGCCACCTTACCTTCTTTCCCGACCTTGTCGATCATCATCGTCGCGGCCAGCTTGCCTGCCGCGCAGTTATCTGTCGAAAGGAAGGTCTGGAAGGTGCCCTTGCCGGCATCCGAGAGCGCGGAGTCGATGATTGCGACCGGGATACCGGCTTCGTGAGCCTTTTTGACGGCCGGAGCAAGCGCGTCCGGATCCGACGGTGCGAGCACGATGCCAATCACGCCGCGGTTGATAGCGTTTTCGACCATGCTGAGTTCGTCGGCAATTGCCGATTCCGCGGCCGGCCCGTTGAAGGTCATGGTGTGTTCACTCTGGCCGGCGATCGCGGCCGAAGCGCCTTTGTTGACATTCTGCCAGAAGTTCGAGTTTGTCGTCTTGACGATCACCGCGATTTCTCCCGCCATGACGGTGGCGGGCGCGGCGATCATTGTGCTAGCCAGAAACAGTGCTTTCAAGGTCATCTTCATATTCTCCTCCTCTGATGAAGACAGTTTGCCGGTTATCGGCGGCTTCTCAACTGATCGACATAGACCGCCATGATGACGACGAAGCCGATGATGATTTGCTGGATGAAGGCTGAGACGCCGGCCATGTTCAGGCCATTGCGCAAGACGCCGATGATGAACGCGCCGATCATGGTTCCGGATACGGTGCCGACTCCGCCCATCAACGACGCCCCGCCGATGACGGCCGCAGCGATCGCGTCGAGCTCGTACATGACGCCCTCATTGGGCTGGGCAGTAACCAGTCGGGACATCAAAACGATCCCGGCCAGTCCGGCGAGCGCGCCGGACATGACATAGGCGGCCAGCTTGGTTCGATCGACCTCCACACCGGAAAGCCGCGCGGCTTCCTCATTCGAACCAATTGCATAGATGTGACGGCCGATAGAGCGGCGGTGCAGCATGAAGGCGACAGTCACGGCGACGACGACAAGCAGGATCGCCGGATAGGGAATCCCCGGAAAAATGATCTTGGGCAGCCCGTTCGTACCCATGCCGATTGCCCGGAAAAGCGAACCGTTGCCCAGCTTGCCGAACGCCTCGCCCAACTGCGAAATCGGAGCGGCGCCGGTGATTTGCAAGGCAGTGCCCCTCGCGATCAGCATCATGCCGAGCGTGGCGACAAATGGCGTGATGCGCATCTTCGTGACCACGATCCCATTGACCGCCCCACACAGGGCCCCGACCACGATTCCCATGGTCATGCCGAGTGGTACAGGAATTCCGGCCTTTACCGCGAGCCCAGCCACGGTTCCGGAAAGCGCCAGTACCGAACCGACGCTGAGATCGATACCGCCGGTCAGGATCACCAGCGTCATTCCGATCCCGAGCAGGCCGATTACCGACGTTTGCAGCAGCACCGTCATCCCGTTGCCGACGCTCAGGAACGCGGCATTGCCAAAGGCGAACAGCCCGACCAGCATCAAAAGCGTGAAGAGCGCTGAAAGCTTGTGCAGGGCATCGGATGAAATTTTGACCCCAGCTAACGGCACAACAAGCCGTTCTACTTCCACTGACATGACGCTCCTCCCTGAGCGGTATAAAATAATTAAATGCAGACTGCAGGTCGAAACATCCGCTGTCAATTGTTTTTAATTATTGTCGACACCTGTAGTTTGCTGTATTGGGAGCGGCGACAGGAGGCTCTCGCAATGGCGCGGACAGACGAACGCTTCAGGGCGACTTTCAATGCGGTTCTCGACGAGTGTTCAGCATTGAAACCAGGTGATTTGCTGGCTTCTGAACTGGCGCTTGCTGCGCAATTCGACGTGAGCCGTACAGTGATCCGGTCAATCCTCGAACGTCTGGACATGATCGGGATAGTGCAATGGAGGGGACGCCAGAAAGCGCTCATGCGGATGCCGCGCCAAGACGAACGGCTGACGGTAAGTGCGAGCCAGGTTTCTCCCGAAGAGCTCGAACGTCAGTTCCTTTACTGGATCCTGCGCTTCGACGTGCCGCCGGGCACGCCGCTCAATGTCGCCGAACTTGCCCGACAGTTTCGGGTCAGCGTCCACGGCCTGCAGGAATTTTTAGCGTCGCTCAGCCGGTTCGGCCTTGTCAAACGGCGGCCCAAAAACGGTTGGGAGCTCGTTGGATTCACTTCTGATTTCGCGATCGAGCTTTCCGATTTCCGCATGATGATTGAGCTCAACGCGATTTCGCAGCTCATCGCGCTGCCTGACAGCCACCAGATTTGGCACAGGATAGAGGAGCTCGACGAGGCGCATCGCGCGCTTGCAGCGGCAATCGATGCGCGCTTTCACGATTTTTCCCTGCTGGACGAGCGCTTTCACTTGACGATAGGCAGCATCACGCGCAATCGCTTCGTCGCCGAATTCCAGAAAGTGATTTCCTTGATTTTCCACTACCATTATCAGTGGGATAAGAAGGACGAACGCGAGCGTAACGCAGCCGCAATCGATGAACATCTGAGACTGATCGCGGCCCTGAAAGCGCGCGACGAAACCGCAGCACTCGCGGCAGCGCGGGATCACCTGGGCACATCGAAGCAGACGCTACTCTCCTCGCTGCGCATTCACGCCCTATCCTAACGGATCGAAGCTGGCATCACCGCCCTCGGGCAGGCCGAACGCGCCGATGCGGCCGCGAGAACACTGGATTGCTGGCAGCAGTCGAATTACCGTTCATCGGCGGCGCCGGCGGTGTTGGCGGGCTGACGAACAGCCATCGAGTGCGCACTTGGAGCGGCACCACGGCAAGAAGGCACGCGTCAAGTGTGTACCGAAAACAACGATCGGGCGCGGGCCCTCCGAGTGCCGTGATCTCACGTCAAAATAGCGAGTTCATCGCTGATGCTTAACTCCAAGAGCGTTGCAAGCAGCCCGGCGGAAGTCCGTCGGGCTCCTTGGGTCAATCGAAATCCTCGACGTTTTCGGATGTAACAAGCCCCGCCCCGGTGTCGACATTGGCATCCACCGCCTCACCCTGGATGGCCTTGACTACGGTCGCAATGCCAAGCTCACCCATCTTTGCCGGGAATTGCGCGACGCTCGCATCTTCCGTTCCAGCCCTGATCGCTTCAAGTTCGCCGCAACAGGCGTCAAAACCCACAAGAATGATTTTGTCGTTAGCAACGTTCGCATTGGCCAGCGACTTGACGGCCCCGGGAATTGGCGGACCGCAGGCCGCGTAGATCGCCTTGAGGTCCGGATTGGCCGTCAAGATGTCTTCGGTGACGGAGGTGCCGAGTTCAAGCGTGCAGTTGGTAGCGCCCTTTGCCACGACGTCGACCTTGATGCCGCCCAGGCCCTCCATCATCCCGGTGACGCGTTCGTCCAGCGCCGGCACGCCCGGCACGCCTTCGAGAATGGCAATCTTGTCGCCGTCCTTGAGCTTGGTCTTCAGGAACTCGCCAGCGATCTTGCCGCCGTTGAGGTTGTTGGTGGACACGAGCGCCGTCTGGCTTTTCCAGCCAGGGATGCTGTTGTCGACCAGCACCACCTTAATGCCGGCGGCGACGGCTTTGTCGAGCGCCGGTGCGACGGTGGGATCGACGGGCGTGATCGCCAGTCCCTTGACACCTTGCGTGACCATCGATTCGATCAGCGCGATCTGGCCTTCGATGTCGGTTGCTGACTGACCTTGGCCGGTGATGAGCTCGATCCCGGGGTGGTCGGCTGCGTATTTTTTGGCGGCCTCCTCCATCGTCGAATAGAACGGCACCGGAAATTTAGTGATCAGTCCGATTTTGACGCTCTCGGCGGCAGCTGCCGCATTGGCCATCACGGCGACTAGCGCCGGTCCCATAAAGAACTGCAGTTTCATCGCGCTTCCTCCCTGTTTTGACGGACCCTGCTGCGGCTCCTTGCCGCCGCCTTTCGGACCCGCAATTTTCGGCTCAAGCCCCGACGATCATCGAGACCAGTTCCTGTTTGTTGGCGCGTGTCGGAACGAGCTCGCCGACTCTCCGCCCTTGTCTGAGCACCACGGCGCGGCCGGCAAGTTCCGTCACATGGTCCATATTGTGGGTGATCAAAATGATCGCATTTCCGCGGTCGCGCAGCGCGCCGATGAGGTCGAGCACCTTGCGAGATTCGCACAGGCCGAGCGCCGCGGTCGGTTCGTCCAGGATGACCACCTTGCGGGCAAAGACCGCCGAGCGGGCGACGGCAATGGCCTGGCGCTGTCCGCCGGACATCAACGCCACGACCGCGTCAAGGTGGGGCAGCGACACATTGAGCGACTGGATCAACGAGCGCGTCTGCTCGTCCATCCTCCGCTTGTTGAGCAAGCGCATGGCGCGCGGCAGCCATTTCGGACCGGCGATCTCGCGTCCGGCGAAGAAGTTCTGTGCCGGGGTAAGGTTGTCGAAGAGAGCGAGGTCTTGATAGACAGTCTCGATGCCGGCCGACCGCGCGTCGGCGGGCGACCGAAGAACGTTGGCCGCGCCGTCTATCACGACGTCGCCTGCGTCCAGCCGGTGGACGCCGCTGATGCACTTGATAAGCGTGGATTTGCCCGCGCCGTTGTCTCCGAGCAGGGCGAGGATCTCGCCGCGATGGACGTCGATGCTGACGTCGTCGAGCGCAACCACCGAGCCGAAACGTTTGCAAGCGCCACGGACGCACAGCACCGGATGTTGCGGATGTGCGGCGAGCTGATGCTGTGTCATGGTCCGGCCTCCGCCCGCAGCACACGCATGCGGGACTCGAGATGGTTGCGAAGGACATCCGCTTCGACGGCAGCGACGATGACAACGCCGATGACGATCAGCTGGTAAAACACCCCGACGTTCAAGAGATTGAGGGCATTGCGGATTACGCCGATCATGATCGCTCCGATCAAGGCATGGCCGATGTGTCCGCGACCCCCGAGAAAACTAGCTCCGCCGATGATGACCGCAGCTATGGTGTCGAGCTCCAGTAGATTGCCGAACAGCGGCGATCCCGCATCGGTGCGGCCGGCGAGAAGTACGGCTCCTATTCCTGCGCAGGTTCCCGAAATGACGTAGGCCGAAACCAGGACCGCGGAGACCGGAATGCCCATGCGGACGGCAGCGTCGGCCCTGCCACCCACGGCATACATCCAGCGGCCCCAGACCGTCGACTGGGTCAGGACAAACATCAGCGCCGCAACCCCCGCGACCACGAACACCGACCCGGGAAGCCCGGCAAACGCCTCCTGACCCAAGCTCCGGATGGCTGGCGGCATCCCCGGAATCGCGCGGCCGTCGGCAAGCTGGAGGGCGATGCCTTTGGCAATGCTGAGCGTCGCCAACGTGATGATAAACGGGTGCGGCAGGCGTCCGTAGACGTAAAACAGGCCGTTGACGGCACCCACGGTCGTGCCGGCCGCGACCATAACGGCAACGACCGTCAGCGCCGAAGCGCCGGCGTGAAAGCTCAGCGCCCCGAGCACCGAAGCCAGTGCGAGGTTCGACCCGACCGAAAGGTCGATCCCCTTGGTCAGGATGACCAGATGTTGTCCCATGGCGACGACGCAGATCACCGCGGTCTGCGCCAGGATGTTGCCGAGATTGCGCGGCGACAGAAAGTATGGCGACAGGAGGCTCAACACCAGAATGAGCCCGATCAAAATGAGGACAGCACCGGCACCGAGTAACTTAAGGCCAACGGCCACCGCAACGTTCTCGCTGGCCGCCACAGTGGGCGCGCGCGGTTCAGCGACTTCTCGTTCAAGCGAATCGTCCGTCCCCCTCAACACAACCTCCTGATGACAATGCAACCCGGGGCTTGTATTCTTATCGATAAAAAGCCGCAGGACTGGACGAAGGTCAAGCTGTTTTTTATAAGTAATATACAACCAAAAAAGACAGGCGCATCTGTGAAGCCCGACTCAGTTTTCAAGAAAGCTTTCAACCGCACGCTGCAACTGATCGAGGCCGGCGACGTCGACATCGGCGCAACCTCCGAAAACGCTCTGCGGGCAAGGATGGGCGTCAGCCGCACCACCGTGCGCAAGGTGCTTAGCGCGCTTGATGCCCGCGGCATAACGCCGACGGCCGGCAAGCGGCCGAGGGCTGGCAGGCCCATACTGAAATCCGACTACTTTCCCGATCCGGAGACGACATCGAAACGCCAGCACGTCGAAGAACAGTTCATGGAGTGGATGCTTCGCGGGGACACCCAGCCGGGCACGCTCATTAACGAACTGCAGCTGGCGAGGCAGTTTGGCGTGGCAACGAACGGCATCAGAGAATTCCTGATCCGCTTCAGCCGCTTCGGGCTCATCGAGAAAAAGCAGAATTCAGGATGGCTGTTCAAGGGATTCACCGAGGAGTTCGCGCTCGAACTTTTCGAGATCCGCGTCATGTTCGAGTTGCGCTCGGCGGTCCTCTTCGCCGAACTACCCGATGACTCGCCCTTGTGGACGGAACTTGCCGAACTGAAGACGGCGCACCAACAGTTGCTGCGGGAAATCGGCCGACGCTTCCACGATTTTTCGCGGTTGGACAATCGTCTGCACCGCCTTATAAATCGAGTTGCACCGAACCGCTTCATCGACGATTTCTACGAGGTCATTACCCTGATCTTCCACTACCACTACCAGTGGAACAAGAAAGATGAACTTCAGCGCAACGAGGCGGCGATACGCGAGCACCTCGCCTACATCGACGCGCTGTCGAGCGGCGACGTGCATGAAATCGAGCGCGCGTGCCTCCGCCACATGACCTCGGCGCGGACGACCTTGGTTCGCTCGATTCAGGTGGCAGCTTGACCTTCCGCTTGCACGCGGTACTGGCGAGTTATGGTCGATTGTGGCCCACGAGTATCTTTGTGCCAGGGCGGAATGGTTCGAGCCGTCCTCAACGCGGTTTCTCACTGGCATTATTGGCAATGAAGGCGTGCAATGCTGCCGCAACAGGGGTGCCAACGACGGCAAGGTCGCGTACGGTGCTCATGTGATCCCCATCAATAATGTGCGATGCTCGCACTTCAAGTCCTTGGGCGGCAAGAATGTCCCTGAAGGCATTTGCCTGGATTTTGAAGGGGTGAGTTTCCAGTCCGCCCGTCATGATAGCGACGCGCGTTGCAGGATCGTGCTCGCGATGCATCGGCGTAAACCGTCGCACCTCCTCGTCGCTCAAGGCGATCTCGTCACGCAGGAAAGACGTCTGCAAGGGTGCGAGATCGTATAGCCCGCCAAGCAAGAATGCAGCAACTACGCCCGAGGGCGCTACCGAGCGATTGAAGAGAAAGGTTGCAAGATGCGCACCGGCGGAGTGGCCACTGACGGAAAATCTGCTGGGCGTGGCACCAAAGCGATCGGCATGCGCCAGCAGAAAAGCCTTGGCATTCAGGACCTGACCGATAAGGACGTCCATCCTCGCCATGGGCATCAACGCATAATCGACGATGGCAGCAACCGCGCCAGCGCGGGTAACGGTCTCAGCGACGCAGGAATAGTCCTCCTTGGAGAACATACGCCAATAGCCGCCATGAATGAACATGTGGATCGGCATGTCCGAGCCGGTACCACTTGGCAGGAAGATGTCGAGAGTCTCGCCCGGCTCACGACCGTAGGCGACGTTGGCCTCCATGGCGACGGTGCGGCGAGTGGCGATGCTACGGGTACGGATATCGTCGACAATGTCGTCGAAACTTGCGACATGGTCACGAATGCGGAACGGATCGGCGGTCACAGCTTCCTCCTTCAGAAACCTGTCGCAATGTATTTGGCTTCCATAAACTCCGCTATACCGTGATGCTGCCCTCCTTCACGTCCAAGGCCGCTCTGCTTCACACCGCCAAAGGGAGCAGCGGGATCGGAGACCAGTCCACGATTGAGCGCGATCATGCCTGCCTCGACCTTCGAGGCGATGCGCATGCCACGGCCAATGTCGCCAGTATAGATGTAAGCGGCGAGGCCATATTCCGTATCGTTGGCAGCGGCGACGACCTCTGCCTCGCTCTCGAAACGATAAAGCGGCGCAACGGGACCGAAAATCTCCTCGCGGCCCATGTCAGAGGTGGGGGAAACATCCGCAAGTACCGTCGGCGGATAGAAGAAGCCGCGTCCTGCCGGTGCCCGCCCGCCGCAGAGAACACGCGCGCCCCGCGAAATGGCATCCGCAACAAGCCGCTCGATCTTCTCCACTGCCTTGCGCGTGATCATCGGGCCGCATTCCGTATCCGAATCCACGCCTGGGCCGACCCTTAGGGCGGCCATGCGTTGGGTAAATTTTTCCGTGAAGGCATCGTAAATACCGGACTGGAGATAAATGCGGTTTGCGGCCGTGCATGCCTCGCCCGCATTACGCATTTTCGCTACCATCACGCCTTCGATCGCCGCGTCGAGGTCCGCATCGTCGAACACGATGAACGGCGCGTTGCCACCAAGTTCCATAGAGCAGGAAATGACATTCTTCGCCGCTTCTGCCAGAAGCGTGCGGCCGATGCCCGTCGAGCCTGTAAAGGAGAGCTTTCGCACGCGCGGATCGGCCAGCATCGCGGCGGTGACGGGCCCGGGGGTCGATGTGGTCAGCACATTGACGACGCCGGGCGGCACACCAGCCTCCTCGTAGAGGGCCGCAAGCGCATAGGCCGTTAGCGGCGTCTCGCTCGCGGGCTTCAGGATGACGGTGCAACCTGCGGCAAGGGCTGGTGCGATCTTGCGGGTCGCCATAGCGGCCGGGAAGTTCCACGGCGTGATGAGAACGCAGATGCCGATAGGCTGGTAATCGACGATGATCCGGTTCGCACCGGACGGGGCAATGCCGAACTCGCCAGAGATTCGCACTGCCTCCTCCGCGTTCCACCGGAAGAACTCCGCCGCATAGGCCACCTCGCCCTGCGCGTCGCGCAAGGCCTTCCCGTTCTCCAGCGAAATGAGCGTGGCAAGCGTTTCGGCGCGTTCCACCATAAGTTCGAAGCAGCGACGCAGGATCTCGGAACGCTTTCGCGGCGGCGTCTCGCGCCAGCCTTTCGCCGCGCTTGCAGCAGCCTCGACGGCCGCCGCCGCATCCGAGACAGTCGCATCGGGCACCGCGACAACGACCGCCTCGGTCGAGGGATCGATCACCTGAATCCAACCCTCGCCTGCGGCTGGCCGCCAGACGCCGCCAATATAAAGACCGTGGGAGAACGAGCGGAACCCGAAGCGATCGTGGTCGGGATGCAAAGAATGCTGGTTGCCATTCATGATGTTGTCTCAAGGTCAGAGGGCGCAAGCGGCCAGATCGCCGTCATAGGCGGCGCGCACAAGGCTGTGCATGGCGGCCGAATCGAAGGAACGCGGATTGTTCTTGATCAGCCGGCCGATGCCGAGCGCCTGCTCGGCGGTCCAGTCGAGCCGCTCTTCCGGCAGGCCGAGGCTGGCGAGCGTCGGCGAGATGCCGATCGCGGCGAAGAGGCGGCTCACCTCGCCGATCGCCGCATCGGCAAGCGCCTCCTCGTCCTCAACGCCGGCGGGATCAAGGCCGAGCGCCCTGCCGACAGCAGCGATTTCCGCAGCGGCGACGCGGCGATTATAGGTCATCACATAGGGCAGCATAGTCGCGACCCCAAGACCGTGCGCCGTGTGGGTCAAGGCACCGACCGGATATTGCACCGCATGGGCTGCGGCGGTGCCCGCCGTGCCGAAGGCGCAGCCTGCCGCAAGCGCGCCCATCATGACATCGGCGCGCGCATCGATATCGGAGCCGTCGGCAAAGGCCTTTTCCAGGCTCCGGCCGAGGAGCCGGATTGCATGCAGCGCGAACTGGTCGGAGAGATCGCTCTTGCCGACGAAAACATGCTGCTGCGGGAGTTCGGGATCGCCGGGGCGGCGCATGGCCGTGAAGGCTTCGATCGCATGCGTCAGCGCATCCGCACCGGTAATCGCCGTAAGACCCGGCGGGCAGGAGACCGTGAGTTCCGGGTCGCAGATCGCCGCTGCGGCAATGAGATAGGGGCTCGAAATGCCGACCTTCAGCATGCATTCGGGATCGGAGACAACGGCGACGGGCGTGACCTCGGAGCCCGTACCGGCCGTCGTTGGCACAGCAATGAGCGGCAGGACGGGTCCAGGCACCTTGAACTCTCCGTAGTAATCGCCGAGCCCGCCGCCATGGGCGAGCAGCAACGAGGCGCATTTGGCCATGTCGAGGCAACTGCCGCCGCCGATGCCGATCACCATGTCGGACGCAAAGCCGCGCGCGGCCTCCACGCAACTCGCGACCGTATCGCGCGGCACGTCGGGTAGCGTCTGGTCATGCACCAGCACGGCGATTCCGGCGGCTTCGAGCGCGGCGATCATTTCCGCAAATTCTAGGGTCGCGGCAAAGCGCGTGTCCGTGCAGACGAGTGCGCGCCGGCCAGTCCTGCCGGCGACGCTGGCGAGCGCATGGCGCTGGCCGACGCCAAAAAGGATTTCGCGCGGCAGCCTCAGGACGGCAAACAAGCTCATGATCTTTGTCCTTCGAAGGCCAGAATACGGGAGCGGGATAGCGCGTTAAGGTCTTCCCAAAGGCGCTGGTCGATATCGAATCCGTTGCGGCTCGCCGCCTCCCGCCGCCGGCGGGCACGATCGCCCGGAACGAGGACCGGCTCGCCGGCCTTGGCGGTTGGTGAGGCGCGTACGGCATCGAGATAGGCCGACAGCCGTGCCGGCAATCCCGACGCCAGACTGGGCTCGATCATTATGAAAACGTCAGCCTTGTTGCATGGCGACTGGCTCTCCATTGTGCCGCGCACATCGGGCGCAAGCGCCGAGCCGGCAATGGCTGCCACCAGCAACTCCATGGCGATGCCGAGGCCGTGCCCCTTCGCATCTTCGAACGGCGCAATCGCGCCGGCCCTGGCACGAACCGGATCCGTCGTCGGGCGGCCCTCCGCATCCCGTCGCCATCCTTCCGGATCGGGCACTGCAGTCGCGTGGTGATTTATCCTACTCATGGGCACGAGGCCGGTCGCGAGATCGAGCACGAGCGGCTCCTCGGCGGTCGGCACAGCGACCGCAACCGGGTTGGTGCCGAGCATGGCGCGCGGATCGCCGGCCAGCGACTCGCTCGACGAGAGCGCGATGCCGATGAAACCCATCGCGGCGATGGCCTCCACATAATGCGAGAGCATGCCGAGATGGTTGGCATTGCGCAAGGCGACGAGGCCGATGCCCAGATCGGGGATGTGGGGCGCGAGCCGCTCGATCGCGGCCATGGCGACGACAGGGCCGAACCCTGACGAACCCTCCACCTCCATCACAGCATCCGCCCGCCAGCGCTGCGTGCCCTTCGTCGCGGGATCAATGATACCGCGCTCAATCCGTTCGACCAGTCGCGGAAGGCGGTGCAGGCCGTGCGAAGGGTGCCCCTTCATCTCTGCCGTCACCAGGATGCGAGCCTGCAGTACCGCGTGGTCACGCGGTGCGCCGTGCGCTTCCAGCAGGCGGGTGGCAAGCGCAAGGGCTGCCACTTCGGATATCCGCATATTCTTTCTCCCTATATTAATCGTATAGGATATAGGATTGTATTGGGCGCAGCATCGTGCTAGCGATTGAACCTGTCAAGGGGCAATACAGCAGATGATTTTGACGAGACTTAAGGAACCATTAGCGGGCACGACCCAGATACCGCGCGCCAACAGCTTGGCCGGCGACGTCTACGAAGTGATTTTCAACCAGCTCATGTCGTTGAAGATCGCGCCGGGCGCACGCATCACGGTCGACAACCTGGTCAAGGAATTCAACGTCTCCCACACGCCGATCCGCGAAGCGCTCGGTCGGCTTGAAGGCGAGGGTCTCGTCGTCAAGCAGCATCTCGTCGGCTTTCATGCCGCACCCCAGATCACGCGCCGCCGCTTCGACGAGCTCTATGAACTCCGCTTGCTGCTGGAGCCCGCCGGCGCCGCCAAGGCGGCCCAGGCGATGGACGACGAAAGGCTCGCTATCCTGACGGAGGCAGCAGGCGTGATGACGCGCAGCGACAACAGAGACGAGCGGGCGAACTATTCGGCTTTCGCCCGAAAGGACGCCATCTTCCACGACCGCATCATGGAATTTGCCGGCAACGAGCTGATCCGCGAGACGCTGACATTCCAGCACACGCATTTCCACATCTTCCGCTTGATGTTCCATCGCCGCGTGACCGAGGAGGCGCTCGGCGAACACCAGACGCTGCTCGATGCCTTCGCGGCTCACGACCCCGACGCCGCGGCGAACGCAATGCGCATCCATATCGAACATTCGCGCGACCGGCTGCTGCCGGCATTCGACGCATTCTAAGTAATCCGGGGGCCCAATTAAGGGTCTGCCCGACCTGACAACGAGGAGGAGAATCCATGCCAGGCAAGAAAATCCTGATGCTCACCGGCGATTTCACCGAGGAGTACGAAATCTTCGTCTACCAGCAGGCCATGGAGGCCGTCGGCCATACGGTGCACGTCGTCTGTCCCGACAAGAAGGCAGGCGACATCCTCAGGACGTCGTTGCACGATTTCGAAGGTGACCAGACTTACACCGAAAAACTCGGGCACAACGTCACCATCAACAAGACATTTTCCGAAGCCGAGAAACAGCTCGACCAGTATCACGCCGTCTACTGCGCCGGCGGGCGCGGGCCGGAATATATCCGCACTGACAAGCGGGTGCAGGCGATGGTGCGCCATTTCCACGACGAGAAGAAGCCGATCTTTACCATCTGTCACGGGGTCCAGATCCTGATCGCGGTCGAAGGCGTCGTTCGCGGCAAGAAGGTGGGTGCACTTGGGGCCTGCGAACCCGAAGTCACATTGGCGGGCGGCACCTACATCGATCTCGCTCCGACCGAGGCCTATGTCGATGGCACGATGGTTTCCGCCAAGGGCTGGACGGCGCTCGCCGCCTTCATCCGCGAATGCCTGAAGGTGCTGGGAACGGAAATCCGCCACAGCTGAGCCGAGCCATGCGACCCGATCCCCGAAGGTCGCCGAGTCTTCGACATGCCGAAAGTCGATCGACTAGAGGCCGCCGCGATTCCAGCCGCGGCCGCGGTCGCCAAACATCTCATAGCCGGTATCGGTGATGGCGAGCGTATCCTCCAGCTTGATGAAGCCGCGCTTCGGGTGAAGCATCGTCGTCTCGACCGAGATCACCATGCCGGCTTCCAGCGGCCGGAGCGCATCGATGCCCTCATAGGTAACGGGGTGGTTCGTCATGAGGAACGGCGCTTCGTGGCTGATGAGGCCCATGCCGTGGCAGAAGAAGTCGGTGAAAGCCGCCGACGGCGAGGCCTTGAGAACGGCTTCCGCTGCCTCGATCATTTCACGACCAGCAGGCCCTACCCTCACCTTGGCGAAAGCTGCCTGCTGGATGGACGCCACCTCGGCCAGAAGGTCCTCAAGCTCCGCATCCGGCTCACCGAGCACGCCCATGCGGCAGAGGTCACCGATATAGCCGTGATAGTTACCGCCGGAGTCGATCGACAGGACCTCGCCTTTGGCCCAGGCCTGCGGCGAGGCTGCGCGGTTGTGGCTGGATCCCAGCGTAAGCAGGCAGTACTCGAAATGCAGGCCGCGGTTCGTTTCCTCCCGCCGCAGTTGCTCGATGATTTCCGTCTTCGTCGAGCCCGCGCGGACCGCCGCGATCGTCGTCAGCATCGCGTCGGTTATCAGTTCGGAAGCGCTCCTCAGCTTTGCCAGTTCATCCGCCGTCTTGACGGCCCTCAGCCGCTCCAACGCATGCGTGGCATCGGCGAACCGCGCGCCCTCCAGCCGCGAGGCAAGAAGGTCGCGGGCGTCAGAGGGCAGGAATGCCGGCTCGACGCCGATGCGCCCGCCGGCCCTGCCGATCTTCTTCAGGTGCTCGACGGCGAGCCCGGCGGCATCCTGCGTGCCCCAAGTCGCCGTATGTACAGCGGGCGTCCAGAATGGATTGTTCTGGTGCTCTGCGCCCTCCATGCGGTTGCCCACATAGGCCGAGTGGTCCGGCGCGCCCTTCTCGTAGATCACCATTGGCAGATATCGGCTATGACCGATGGCGTCCATGACGGCGAAGAAGATGAACTTGTAGCCGCCCATCAGATATTGCGTGTTGTGCTTGGAGGTGGCGACGATGACATCAATGCCTGCCTCCTCCATGAGCCGGTCGAGCTTGGCCGTATCGAACGGCGGCACGGTGGACCTTGTTTCGCCTGGATTGATGTTCAACTTTTTTCCTCCCGAAATGTGTTGCCCCGGCTTCAGGAGCCCGGCGGCAGAAGACGGAAGTCCGGCAGCTCGCGAAGCGCAAGCTCCGGCCCCGCCGGCGAATAGACGACGAAGAGCTGCATCGGACGAGAACCGGTATTCTTCGTCGAATGAAAGCGGCTTTCCGGAACATAAATGGTGCAGCCCGGGCCCACTCTCGCCGTGATCGGATTGCCGTTCTCGTCCTCAACCATCTGTTCGCCCTCGCCGGAGATGACGAAGATAATTTCCTCCGCACCCGGGTGATTGTGGCGGGCATGGCCCTCGCTACTCGGCAAGTCGACGACACCAGCAGAAAAACGACCGGCGCCGTTGACCTCCGGCGCCACCGTCAGCGACAGTTTGCCCCAGTCGAAACCGAAGGCGCTCACATCCTCAGGATAGATGAAATACTTGGTCTTTGCCATGGGATGGTCTCCTTCCGCACCTCTCGTCACACGAGCGCGCCGATGCCGAGCGCCTTGAAATCTTCCGTCTGCTTGCGGATCGCAGCCTCGGCCGGCAAGCGCTCCATCGAGCTTGCGCCGTAAAAGCCGTGGCAGCCAGGGCAACGCTCCAGAATGTACCGCGCATCCTCCGGCATTGAGATCGGGCCGCCGTGGCAGAGCACGATGACGTCGTCGCGCACAGAGCGCGCGGCCTTGGCGATCGCCGTGATCTCATCGACGCAGTCATCAAGCGATTTGCCGGAGGTTGCGCCTATCGTGCCGCCGGTTGTCACGCCCATATGCGCAACGACGATGTCGGCGCCGGCAACCGTCATGTCGGTCGCCTCGCTCTCATTGAATACATACGGCGTCGTCAGCAGGTCTAGCCCGTTGGCCATCGCGATCATCTCGACCTCCAGACCGTAGCCCATGCCAGTCTCCTCGAAACTCTGCCGTATCCGGCCGTCGAACAGGCCGATGGTGGGGAAGTTCTGGACGCCGGAAAAGCCCATTGCCTTCAGTTCTGCGAGGAAGCGCGGCATCAGCACGAAGGGATCCGTGCCGTTGACACCGGCAAGCACCGGCGTCTTTTTCACAACGGGCAGCACTTCGAGCGCCATGTCCTTCACGATCTCGTTGGCATTGCCATAGGCGAGCAGGCCGGCCGCCGAACCGCGCCCCGCCATGCGGTAGCGCCCCGAGTTGTAAATAATGATGAGGTCAATGCCGCCAGCCTCCTCCGCCTTGGCGGAGATGCCCGTGCCGGCGCCGCCGCCGACAATTGGCACGCCGGCTGCGATCATGCCGTGGAATTTTTCGAGGATGGTTTTGCGAGGTATGACTGGCATCGATTTTGTCTCTCAGGGGTTGGCGATGTCACGGTAGGCTGCGACGGCGGCCTCTGCGAATTGCGGGTCGTTGATATGGAACGGCAGCCGGACGATACGTCGCGCCGCCGTCGGCTTCACCGTCGCCTCGAGCGCTCTAAAGAGCGCGACGTCAGCTTGCGGATCGAAGAATGCACCGCCTTCGATGTCGAGGTCCGAGACGCCCTTTTCGGGAATGAGGAAACGGACGGGGCCGTAGCACAGATTGAGCCTTTCTCCGATCCAGTGCCCAATCTGCGCACATTCGGCCGACGTTGTACGCATCAGGGTGACGTTCGGGTTGTGGCGGTAGAACAACCGACCGGCATAGCGCTCCGGGACCGTCTCCGGCGCCCAGAAGTTCACCATGTCGAGCGCGCCGACGGAGCCGACATAGGGCAAGCCGGTGCGTGCAATCGCACCCAAACGGTCCGGGGTTGCAGGCAGGACGCCTCCAAGAAGCAGGTCGCAGACCTCGGTCGTCGTGATGTCGAGCACGCCCGAGACAAGCCCGCTGTCGGCAAGTTTCTCCATCGTGCGCCCGCCCGTGCCGGTGGCGTGGAAAACCAAGCAATCGTAGTCGGATCTGAGGCGCTCGACCATGGCGGTTACGGCAGGCGTCGTTACCCCGAACATGGTAAGTCCGAGGGCCGGTTTGGATGCCGTCAGCTCAGCGGGCCGGTTGACCATGGCCGTGATCGCCTGGGCCGCATTGTGCAGGATGACCCGGCTGAGCCGATTCAGGCCCACCATGTCGGTGACTGAGGGCATCATCACGATGTCGGAAACATCCACATAGGGAGCAACATCGCCGGACGCGAGCGTCGAGACCATTATCTTTGGCAGGCCGAGCCGCAATTCGCGCATGCCCGCAGTGATGATCGAAGTGCCTCCGCCACCACCGACCCCGATGACGCCGGCAATGTCCTGGCGCTCAATGACGAAGCGCGAGAAGGCAATGCCCATCGCCTCGACCGCTTTGCCGCGGTCGTCGCAGGCAAGCACGGCTCCAACACCTTCCGGATGGCAGGCCGCAACCGTCCCAGCATTTATATCGACGGCGGTCGCAGGCTCCCGTGTGCCGACATCGACACGCATAACGCACCCGCCCGCCGTCTCGATGCAAGCGGCCAGATAGGCAAGTTCCTCGCCCTTCGTATCGGCCGTGCCGACTACGTAGATCCGCTTCATTTCTCCTCCGCGACAGGGTGGATCCCCTCGGAGCCATATTCCCCCAGCTTTGGGCCAAGCGATCGACCCTTGCAAAATTGTGAGACGAGAGTATCATAACGGTATGAACGTCTCACGTCAACAGAACGGAATCGCCAATAGCGCCGAGCGGGGCCCGCGTGCCCGCACGCGGAAACTGATGCTCGATACGGCAACGCGGCTCATGCAATCGGGCATTACTCCCTCGGTAAGCGAAGTTGCCGAGGCTGCCGAAGTGTCGCGCGCAACGGCCTACCGTTACTTTCCAAGCCAGGCTGCGCTCGTGCATGCCGTGGTGGACGAGGCTCTAGGGCCCATACTCGACTGGTCATGCGAGAGACCCGACGCACGCACCCGCATTGCCGATCTGCTGGCGACCGCGATGCCGCGCATTGACGAGTTCGAGGCTACCTTCAAGGCGGCGCTGAAGCTTTCGCTGGACCAGTGGGCGCAGCGCCAGGCCGGCACGCTCGGCAATGAGCCGCTGTTCACGCGCGGCCACCGTGTCGATCTGCTGAAGTGCGTAACTGCGCCCCTGCAGGGCACGATGACACCCGAATCCCGGGAACGCCTTGCACAGGCGCTCTCCCTCGTCTTCGGCGTCGAGGTGCTGATCGTGTTGAAAGATATATGGGGACTGACCGCCGAACGCGCACAGTCTGTTGCCGAATGGGCGGCCAAGGCGCTCGTGGACGCCGCGATACGGCAGGCGGAGGGCGAGACATGACATCGGCAATCCTCCAACTTGAAACGAAATCTGGTTTTACCAGATTACCTGATATTTTTTTGTGTCGTTGTGCATATCTGTGATGCTGAATCAGAGTATCCAGCAAGAATATGTCGGGGAACGCACAATTACTGGGGAGATATGGCAACTGTTGCGGACGGGTTTTGGTGCAAGCCCAACCAAAGTGCTCTTGACGATAGCGAAATTTGGTACTACCAGATCAGAAAAATATCATCAGGCTTGAGATCTGAAACGGAGCGAAGGGTCGGGGAGAACCCCCAGCGCGAACACCACCCCACGAGGATCGGAAAGCCGGATCGAAAGGCCCGCAATGACGCGGGAAGCGTGCATAAATGGGAGGAAACGTTATGCGCAAAACTATGACCGGTCTGTTGGCCGGGGTCGGCTTGATGTGGGCCTGCGGAACGTCCGCACTGGCCCAGGAACTGACGATCTTCTGGGCCGAGTGGGACCCCGCAAATTACCTTCAGGAGCTCGTGAATGAATATGAGGCTCAAACCGGCGTGAAGGTCACGGTCGAAACCACCCCCTGGGCCGACTTCCAGACCAAGGCCTTCACCGAGTTCAATGCCAAGGGCTCAGCCTATGACATGGTCGTGGGCGACAGTCAGTGGATCGGTGCAGCGTCAGAAGCCGGACATTACGTCGATCTCACCGACTTTTTCAACGCGCACAAACTGAACGAAATCATGGCGCCGGCAACAGTGAAATACTACGCCGAGTATCCGTCGAACTCGAAAAAGTACTGGTCGATTCCGGCGGAAGGTGACGCCGTCGGCTGGTCCTACCGCAAGGACTGGTTCGAAGACCCCAAGGAGATGGAAGCGTTCAAGGCCAAATACGGCTACGACCTCGCGCCGCCGAAGACATGGGCCGAGATGCGTGACATCGCCGAGTTTTTCCACCGCCCAGGCGAAAAGCGCTACGGCATCGCAATATACACGGATAACTCCTATGACGGCCTCGTAATGGGCGTTGAGAACGCGATATTCTCCTATGGCGGCGAACTCGGCGACTATCAGAGCTACAAGGTCGACGGCATCATTAATTCAGACAAGAACGTCAAGGCGCTCGAGATGTATCGCGAGCTCTACGGCTTCACGCCCCCGGGTTGGGCCAAGTCATTTTTCGTCGAGAACAACCAGGCGATCACCGAGAACCTGGCAGCGATGAGCATGAACTACTTCGCCTTCTTCCCGGCACTGGTAAACGAGGCGTCCAACCCAAACGCCAAGGTCACCGGCTTCTTTGCCAATCCGGCCGGTCCCAACGGCGAGCAGTTCGCAGCGCTCGGCGGCCAAGGCATATCGGTCATCTCTTATTCGGACAACCAGGAAGAGGCGATGAAATTCCTCGAATGGTTTATCAAGGACGAGACTCAGAAGCGCTGGGCCGAACTCGGCGGCTACACGGCAAGCGCCAAGGTGCTTGAATCACCGGAGTTCCAGAATGCGACACCCTACAACAAGGCCTTCTACGAGACCATGTTTAAGGTCAAGGACTTCTGGGCGACCCCGGAATATGCCGAACTGCTGATCCAGATGAATCAGCGCATCTATCCCTTCGTCACTGCCGGCCAAGGCACAGCGAAGGAGGCGCTCAACTCTCTGGCCGCCGACTGGAAAGCCACCTTCGATAAATACGGACGCAACAAGTAGCGCGTACTCGCGGAGGGGGCCCTGCCCCCTCCCTTTTCATTTCTGCATCTCCGCGCCGAAGTGCGCGGTTCGAGCGGGCACGGCGCCCGGCATTAACTTCGCGCATCGTGATGCTCGTTCGGCATCCGGCGCCGAACTCTCGGAGGAGGAGAGTATTGGCCACCGCAGTCATGACATCGCTGGACACAAAATCGCCTGCCGCATCCCGCGGCATGAGCGACATCCGGATCCGCAATCTGTTCATCATTCCGACGATCCTGTTCCTGATCGTCTTCAACATCTTTCCGCTGATCTATTCGCTCGGCTATTCCTTTACCGACTTCCGTGCCTCGTCACACGCGCCGGCCAATTTCGTCGGCCTGCAGAATTACCGCGCGCTGCTGAACGACCCCTTCATCTGGTTGAACTTCGCCATCACCGCGAAATATGTGATCGTCTCCGTGACGGGGCAGGTGATCGTAGGCTTCGGCACCGCGATGCTGCTCAACCGCGACATTCCGCTGAAGGGTCTGCTCACGACCCTCCTGCTGCTGCCGATGATGCTCTCGATGGCAGTGGTCGGCCTCTTCTGGAAGCTGCTCTACGATCCGTCCTTCGGCATCATCAACTACACATTCGGCCTCGGCTCCTTCGAGTGGCTGTCGAATCCGGACATGGCGCTCTATGCGGTCGCAATCACTGATATCTGGATGTGGTCGCCCTTCGTGATGCTGCTATCGCTTGCCGGCCTCTCGGCCGTGCCAAAGCATCTCTACGAGGCAGCGGCGATCGACCGGGCGGGGCCGTTCTACACCTTCTTCCGCATTACGCTGCCGCTGGTGGCGCCGATCCTGATGATCGCGATCATCTTCCGTACCATGGAAGCCTTCAAGACCTTCGACCTCGCCTACATCCTGACCAGCCAGCCGACGACCGAGGTGATCTCGATCCGGCTCTACAAGATGGCCTTCCAGGAATGGCAGACGGGACGCTCCTGCGCGCTCGCCTATATCGTGCTCATCATGGTGCTCGCCATCACCAACATCTACGTCAAGTACCTCAACAAGGTGAAGGAGCGCTGAGATGGCTGCCGTCCAAACCCGCTCCGAACGCGCGCTGAACCGGGTAGCGATTGCTGCCGTGCTGGTCATCACGCTGATCTTCTTGGCACCGATCTACTGGATCACCTCGACGGCCTTCAAACCGCGCAATCTCGCCACCACCATTCCGCCAACCGTGCTCTTCGAGCCGGAAATCTCGCCCTTCGTGAAGCTCTTCACCAAGCGCTCCCAACTGCGCGAAGCGCCGACGCCGGAAGAATATGCCGCCGCCCCCTGGTGGGAGCGCATGGTGTTCGACGGCGGCGAGAAGATTGTCCGCTCCGGCCGCGGCGAGGTGCAGCTGTCCGGCTATCCGAACCGTTTCATGAACTCGCTGATCGTCGCCATCACGTCCACGGTGCTGGCCGTGGGCATGGGAACCTTCACGGCTTACGGTTTCTCGCGCTTCAAGGTGAAGGGGGAGGCGGACCTTCTCTTCTTCATCCTGTCGACGCGCATGTTGCCGCCCGTAGTCGTGGCGATCCCGATGTTCCTCATGTACCGTGCCGTCGGCCTCAACGACACACATTGGGGCCTCATTATCCTCTATACCGCCTTCAACCTGTCCTTCTCGGTCTGGCTCATGAAAGGCTTCATCGACGAAATCCCCAAGGAATATGAGGAGGCGGCACTCGTCGATGGCTACACTCGCATGCAGGCCTTCTTCAAGATCGTCATCCCCGAAGCCGCCACCGGCATCGCCGCCACCGCCGTCTTTTGCTTCATCACGGCGTGGAACGAATATGCATTCGCGCTGATCATGACCAATCGGCGCGCGCAGACCGCACCGCCCTTCATCCCGAGCCAGGTCGGCTCCGGCCTGCCGGACTGGACGGTGATTGCCGCCGGCACGTTCCTGTTCCTGCTCCCCGTGGCCATCTTCACCTTCCTGCTCAGGAATCACCTCCTGCGTGGCATGAGCTTCGGAGCGATCCGCAAATGACCTTCCGCGCCCTCAATCAGAAATATCTCGAACCCGGTTCGCAGTACCTGATGATCTTCGGCATCATCGCGCTGTGCCAGCCCTGGAACCTGTTTCTCCACCGCTACGGCATGACGATGACGCTCGTCGGCCTGATCGCCTTCATGGTGACGACCAAAATCCCGCGGGACGATCAACCAGACGAAGGCAGCCATTCATGACGCAGATCGAACTTCGCGGCATCCAGAAATATTTCGGTGCCGTCCAGGTCATCAAGGACCTTAACCTCGCCATCGACGACAACGAATTCATCGTGCTGCTTGGCCAATCCGGCTGCGGCAAGACAACAACATTGCGCGCCGTCGCAGGCCTCGAGACCATCGATGAAGGCGACATCCTGATCGACGGCCAGCCCGTGCAGCATATCAAGGCATCCGACCGGGACATAGCCATGGTGTTCCAGTCTTTCTCGCTCTATCCGCACATGACGGTCTACGAGAATATCGCCTTTCCGCTCCGAGCCACCCGGATAAGCCGGAACGATGTCGATACGTCGGTGCGCGAGATCGCTGGCGTGCTGCGCATCACCGGTCTGCTGGGCCACAAGCCTTCGGCGCTATCAGGCGGCGATATGCAGCGTGTTGCGATCGGCCGCGCGCTCGTGCGACGGCCAAAGGCCATGCTGATGGACGAGCCAATAGGTGCGCTGGACGCCAAGTTGCGCGAAGAGATGCGGGCGGAAATCAAGCGTTTGCATATCAAGCAGGGCTCCACCACGATCTACGTGACCCACGACCAGGTGGAGGCCATGTCGCTTGCAGACCGCATCGTCATCATGCACGAGGGCATTCTCCAGCAGGTCGGCACGCCGGAAGAGGTCTACTCGCAGCCCGCCAACATGTTCGTCGCCCAGTTCGTCGGCAGCCCGGTGATGAACATGGCGCAGGCGACCGTCAGCGAAACGGGCGGCCATGCCAGCGTGCAGGTCGGTGGTCGGGCAACGGGCTTCGAGTTTCCGGCCGCCCTTGCCAATCGCCTCTCGGACGCGAGGGCCGAAAACGGCAAGCTGACGCTCGGCGTCCGGCCTGAGGGCGTTCTCATCTCGCGCGAGGCCCGCGAGGGCTTCATGCCGGTCGAGGCGCATATCATAGAGCCGCTCGGCTCGCACGATATTGTCGACCTGAAGGTCGGCGACCAGCTGATCAGAGCCCGCACCAAGAGCGGATTCGTGCCCGGTCCGGGCAAAGCTGTATGGGCGCGCATCGACCCCGCCCAGGCGCATTTCTTCAACACGGCGACTGGCTCGTCGTTCGGGATCAGACTCTGATGGCACATATCGAACTCAAGGGCATTACCAAGACCTTCGGCAACCATACAGCGTTGAAGAACCTGAACCTCGACATCGCTGACGGCGAGTTCTTCGTGCTGCTCGGCCAGACCGGCGCCGGCAAGACGACGACGTTGCGCCTGATCGCTGGTCTCGAAAAACCGACGGCAGGCCAGATCTTCATCGACGGGCAGGACGTCGCCGACTGGGGTGCCGCCGAGCGCGACGTAGCTCTGGTGCTCCAGCAATATTCGCTCTATCCGCGCTACACTGTGCGGGAGAACCTGGAATTTCCATTGAAATCCCGCATCCGCCGCGTCGAACCCGCAGAGATCAAGGAACGCGTCGACCGGGTTGCGAAAACCCTGCGCATCGAGCACCTGCTCGAGCGCAAGACGGACCGGCTGTCGGGCGGCGAGATGCAGCGCGTTTCGATCGGTCGGGCCATCGTGCGCAAGCCGCGCGTCTTTCTCATGGACGAACCGCTTTCGGCGCTCGACGCGAAACTGCGCGAGGCGTTGCGGACCGAGCTGAAAAACCTGCAGATGAACCTCGGCGCGACGTTCCTGTTTGTCACACATGACCAGATCGAGGCCATGTCGATGGGCGACAAGATCGGCGTGTTGAACAACGGCCAACTCGTGCAGACGGGGACGCCGCAGGAGATCTATCGACACCCGGTCAACACTTTCGTCGCGCGCGCGGTCGGGTCGCCGCCGATGAACCTGATCGCCGGAACGCTTGCCGGCGGCGAGGCGGTGGCTAGCGAGGGCTACCGGCTGCCGCTCGGCAACGCTCACGGCGTCGTCACGGATGGTCGCCCGGTCACCTTCGGCATCCGCCCCGAGGACCTATTCCTCGACAGCGGTGCGCCGGGGGAAGCACGGGTGCACGACGTGGAGAATCATGGCGTCGAAAAGATCGTGACCCTGCGCACTGGCGAGAATTTCGTCCAGGCGACCGTGCCGGCGCAGACGGTGCTGCGGATCGAGGATACGGTTCGCTTTTCGTGGAATCCGGAGAAGGTCGTGCTGTTCGACAGCGGGAGCGGCGTCAGCCTGCGGCACGCGGGCTGACAGCATCGTCCGAGATGTCGCGAGAAGCCCGCGGCTATGCCGGAAACCGCCGGCGATAGTGCTCGACCACTTCGGGATTGCGCAGATTGACGGGCAGTTCGCCCTTCAAGACGCGCAGGACTTCGCTTGCCGCGCCCGTTCCCATGCGCAGCATGCTCTCGTCCGTAAGACCGGCGAGATGCGGAGTGACGATGACATTGTCGAAGCCGAAATAGGGATGGTCGAGCGGAAGGGGCTGGGTCGCGAAGACGTCAAGCGCGGCTCCGCCGATGCGGCCCTCGCGCAGCGCCCTGATCAGCGCCGCGTCGTCGATCACCGGGCCGCGCGAGACGTTGACCAGAATGGCACCGGGCTTCATGCGGCCGATGCGCCCGGCATTGAGCAGGCCGGTCGTCTCCGACGTCAGCGGGCAGCAGAGCACGACGATATCGGCCATCGCGACGAGGTCGTCGACCGGCACGAAGCGCGCGCCGTCCGGCACACCTTCCGGCGACCGGCTCGTGGCGACCACCTCCAGGCCGAAACCGAACTTCGCGATCCGGAAAATCGCCTTGCCGACATTGCCCATACCGACGATGCCCATGATGCGGCCGCCCAGGTCCGCCGCCCCATCCGCCTGGCCGCGCCCCGCCACCCAGCCCTTCTGCCGCAGTTCCCGGTCCACCAGGCGGAAGCGCCGAAGCAGGGCCAGCGTCACGAGGAAGACGTACTCGGCGACCGTCGACGCATTGACGGCCGGCACGTTGGCGACAAGCACGCCGGCCCGGTTCGCCGCATCCATCGGCACCATGTCGAGCCCGGCGCCATGGCGGATTGCAGCGCGAAGCGCCGGTGCATCCTCGAAGAAGGCCGGCGGGATCGGCGCGCGCACGACGACGATGCCCGCGCCCAATCCTTCTCGCAGCAACGTTTCTGGATCGGGCGCAGAGGCGACGCGCAGATCGCCCGCAGCCCTAAGCATGGCCTCGGCAGCGGGATGCAGGGGATGTGTAGACAAGATGAAGCTCATCGGCCCTCCTCGCCGGTTACGCCTATCCGGCGGCCACGGCAGGCCCGCCGATGAGACCCTTCCAATAGCTTTCAGCACCCTGAAGATGCGCGTTCATCAGCGCCTGGGCGAGATTGCCGTCGCGGACAAGCAGCGCCTCGTAGATGCGGATATGTTCTTCATGCGAGAGCCGGCTGCGGGCGGCATCGCCAAAATAGATCGGCAGGCGCTGCTCCCCCATCATGTAGTAGACGCTGCACACACGATAGAAGACGCTATTCTTGGTGGCTCGGACAATCTCCAGATGGAAATCCCGGTCCTCGCGCGCCAGCCCCGCGCCTGCGGCAAGCTTTGCCTCGGACGCGGCGAGGATGTCGCGCAGGCGCTGGTAGTTCTCTTCTGTTGCTCGCAAGCAGGCGAGTTCCGCAGCCTTGATCTCGTGGATCTTGCGGAGTTCCACGGTCTCGTAGATCAGGATCGGATCAAGCGGCACGCCGGCGCGGGCAAAAAGTGCCATGGCCTCTACGCTCGCCTCCGTAGTCGTCAGGTAGATACCCGACTTGGCCCGGCGCTCGACGATACGCATCGCCTCCAGGATCGCCAGCGCCTCGCGGATCTGGCCGCGGCTGACGCCGAAATGCTCCGCAAGCTCCCGCTCCGACGGCGTGCGGCCGTTGCCGCTCGAATTTGAGAAAAGATATGCCGCGAGATCGGAGAGGAGGGAATTTTCTTTCATCGTCACAGTCTTTGCGCGTGAGCCTCCAGGACCTTCTGATTGATCGTGAATCCCAAGCCGGGTTTATCAGGAATCTCTATCATACCATCCTTTACCGACACAGTGTCCTCGACAAGATCATGGATCATCGGATTGGCGCCGAGCGAGTATTCGATGACGAAGCTTGCCGGGGAAGCCGCGCACAAGTGCAGGCCGGAGAAGAAACAGGGCGCACCGGCCCAAAGATGCGGTGCGAAACGGAGGTTGAAAGCGCTGGCGAGCGAGCTGATGCGCATCGCCTCCGTAATGCCACCGCAGAAGGCCGGATCGGGCTGAAATATATCGGCGGCCCGCAGGATGGCAAGATCGCGGAATGCAAACCGTGTCGCCTCGCTCTCGCCCGCAGCGATCGGCACGTTCCCCGCCGCGCGCACCTCCGCCATGCCCGGCTTGTCGTCGGCGATTACCGGTTCCTCGAACCAGGCGAGGTCGCAATCCGTCACCATCTGGATGAAGCGCTTCGCTTCGGCAACCGTATAGGTGCCGTGCGCATCGACCATAAGGTCGACATCGGGGCCAATCGCCTCGCGGGCGGCCCGAACCCGCGACGCCGAGACATGCGGCGCACGATCCATCGCGCCGACGCGCATCTTGACCGATTTGAAACCGCCGGCGGCGATATAGGATTGGAGTTGTCCGCCGATCCGGTCCGCGCTTTCCCAACCACCCGAGGCATAGGCGGGCAACCTGTCCGCCTTGCGGCCACCCAGCAGCTTCCACACGGGGACACCGAGCGACTTGCCGAGAATGTCCCACAGCGCTATGTCGACCGCGCTGATGGCTGCGACGGACAGGCCACGCCGCGCGATCTCGGGCATGGAGTGACCCGAAATCGCCGCCATCTCATGACGCACGCCATTGTAAAGCATCTCCCATATGCTGGAAATGTCGGCAGGGTCACGGCCGATGAGCTTCGGCGCGACCTCGTGGTTCAGCATGTGGACCAGCGTGCCATAGGTACCTGCACTGCCGGCGGCATTCTTCCCCTCGCCCCAGCCGACGATGCCGTCATTCGTTTCAATACGCAGGATCGCAGCATCGAAGGTCGTCAGCATGCCAAAATCGCTGCGATGTTGGCGGCTCGCCGCTATGGGGATATTCACCCACCAGGCCTCTACGGTCTTGATACGCATGTGTCGGATCCCTCGCCCCTCACGACCCGCGGGCCGCCGGGCATTGTTCGTTACCTGATCAGCGGCAGGATCGTCTCGGCGGTGATCCGCATCTGATCGTCGTAGAACTTCTCGGTGAGCAGGCTTGAGCCGTGGTCCTGGATGAACTTCAGTTGCTCCGGCGGGATATCGACGGGGTTGCGCTCCACCATGTCGGGGTACTTGGCCGCTGGCGTGCGATCGACCGGAGCGACGAACTCGTTCGTTACTGCGCCGTCGTATCCGATCTCTTTCAGCGTGCCGATGATCTTTGGCCAGTCGAGCTGGCCGAGGCCGGCGGCGAAACGGTTGTTGTCGGCGACGTGGAAGTCGAACAGGCGCTTTCCGGCAAGCCGGATCGCCCCATACATGTCTTCCTCCTCGATATTCAGGTGAAAAGCATCGAGACAGACCCCGCATTCGGGGCTGACGGCATCGGCGAGCGCCAACGCCTGGGCGGCGCGATTGAAGAAATAGGTCTCGAAACGGTTGAGCGGCTCGACGGCAATGCGCACGCCCTTGTTCCGGGCATGGGCAAAACATTCCTTGGTGGCCTCCACCACCCACGTCCACTCTTCCTCCTCGGTCCCGTCCGGCACCACCTTGCCCACAGTTGCCGGTACAAGGGTGACGATCTCGCCCTCGAGTTCGCTGACCATCGTGATGACGCTCTTGACATAGTCCACTGACCTGGCACGCTGGCCTTCGTCCCTGGCGGCAAGGTTGCGTTCGCCGAGTGTCAGCGTGACGGCGCCCCAGCAGCGGACGCCGTATTCATTCAGCAGTGCGCGCGTCTCCTTGACGTCGTATTGTGCCGGCTCGCCGGATATCTCGATGCTTTCGTAACCATATTTCTTGATCCGCCTCAGCGTGACGGCGAGCGGTTCCGCCCGCATCCAGTTGTGTGTTGAAAGATGCATGAAGTCCTCCCAGGGATTTCCAACGCGCTCGACCGCCAATGGCGGCGGTACCGGTCACCTTCTCGTCAGCCAGATCGCCTCCAGCAATCTGGTTTGGCCAATTCTTGTTATCTGGAAGATCTAGCGTAATTTTTTAACCTATGCAAGATGGAGTTGAAAACGGCGATTCCTCTTGTTCTGCCGACGTTTAATGTTCATTCTCTTGCTCTTGCGCGAATTTGCGGACGATCCGAACCAGCGAATTGGCTTGACCGGATTTCCATATTTGGTATTACCAGATGAAGCGAGTTGCTAGGCGACACTGAAACAACGCGTGGCGCACACAGCGCCAGAAAGGAGGACACGTGAAGATCGGCATGTGTATGTTCCTCTGGACGACGAGCGTCGGTCGGAAGCATGAAGGGCTGTTGCGCGACATCAAGGATACGGGGTTCGATGGCGTCGAGATCCCGGTCTTTTCGGGCATGCCCGACGACTACCGCCGGCTGGGAGACCTGCTGGACCGGATCGGCCTGGAACGGACCGCCGTTTCCGCCATGGGCGACCCCTCAATGAACCTGATCGCCCCCGACGCCAGCGCCCGGAGACGCGGCATCGAATACATGAAATGGGCAATCGACTGCAGCGATGCGCTCGGCGCCCCAATGCTGAGCGGGCCCCTGCATTCAACCCTCGGCCAATTTTCCGGAAACGGGCCGAGAGCGGCGGAACTCAAGCGCTCGGTCTCCTCGCAACGCACGATCGGCGATCACGCGGCAAAGCGCGGCGTCACGATCGGCCTTGAGGCGCTGAACCGCTTTGAATGTTACCTGTTTAACACGATGGACGCCCTTGCGGCCCATGTCGACGCGGTCGGGCACCCGAACATCCGCGCCATGTACGACACCTTCCACAGCAATATCGAGGAGGCCGATCCCATCGGCGCCTTCATGCGAAACAGCGGCCGCATCGTCCACGTCCACATTTCGGAGAACGATCGCGGCGTACCGGGGCGCGGCAACATTCCCTGGGCGGAGACGTTCCGGGCACTGCGCGCGAGTGGTTACGACGGTTGGCTGACGATCGAGGCCTTCGGCCGCGCGCTCAAGGACCTTGCGGCCGCGACGAAGGTCTGGCGCGACTTTGCCGAGACGCCGGAAGTGGTCTACCGCGAGGGCCATCGCCATATTCGCAATGGATGGGACGCGGCGGCGTAAACGCAACGCTGCCCATCGATGTCCGAATTTCGATCCGAGAATCGGCTTCGCGACCGCGTCACCCAGTGGCATAGAAACCTTATTGGAACGCCGCGCCACAACCGGCAAGCTGCTGTTGAAGCGACTTCCTTACCTCCTAAGCTTCCATATTTTCTGTTTGGTCAGTGGGAATTCCAAACACACCGATTGGTCTTTCAAGGCCTTTGAGCATATAGGACCCCAAGCTCTTCACTTGGGTTTCAACCCCGGCCAACTTCACGAAAGCCTCCGAGAGCAGAACGGAATGTCCTATCTGCTTGGTAAGACTCTCGAGGCGTGACGCAATGTTGACAGCTGGCCCAATGACAGTGAAGTCAAGCCGCGATCGCGAGCCGATATTGCCGTACATTACATCTCCTACGTGGACACCGATGCCGTATGCCAGCGGTTCGCGCCCCCCTGCAGAATTCTCTTTATTCAATGCGGTGACCGCTGTTTGTGCTTCGCTGATCGCCTTGAGAAGATCGGCGCATGCTGTGGACTTGCTGAGCGGAAAAATCGCCAGAAGTCCGTCGCCCATGAATTTGAGAATTTCCCCGCCATGCTTCTCAATGGGCTCGGACATCGCGTCGAAATAGCCATTTAGAAGCTCGATCACGTCGTCGCGTGGCCAGGCGTCCGATATGGCAGTGAAATTGCGTAGATCGCAGATCAAAATCGCTGCTTCCACGGTCGATCCGCTGCCACGGCTGGTAGCGCCGGCGAGTATCTGTTCGCTCGCGTGTGGTCCAACGTAGGTTTCCAACAACGTGCGCGCCAGGCGGTTCTTGAGTCTGATCTCACTGACGAGAGCCAGCGCAGGCAAAACGTCAGCAAACAAGACCAAGTGTTCCTGGCTGAATCCTTGCGGCTTGTCACTGACGAAGCTGACCACGTGCCGCTTGCCCTGAGTATGGATCAGCGGCCACGCAACATAATCTGTAAGGCCCTCGCTACCCAGCTGCCGCCAGAGTGGATAGCGCGATGCGGCCTGGGTACCGTCATCGATACGTTGCCGCAACTCGCTTGCCCCCCTTCTGATCTCATATACCGGACTTTCAAGATATTCTGCAGTCTCTTCAACACCGTGTTCAAATGTGTCGATTTTCGCCTCCGTGATCCCCTTATGCCACAAGATTCGGGCACCGAACCATTGAGGATGCTGGATAGCAAAGTGGAGCGTTGCCCGGCCAATGGGGACGCCGGCATCTAGTAACCTTTCGCACAACTCTACAAAGATGTTGTCAATGAAACGTTCGTTCTGGGTTTCCATCATCAGCCAGTCGAGAACTTTTCTTCTTTTCGTCGGCCAGGCGCCGCTGTCATCCGCCGATGCCAAATTTACTAAAGGCTGCATGACCACGCTCCATTGATCTGAGTCTGAAAAAACTTGTGTGTTTAGCCCCATCAAAAGTTCGGACTACATGTGGCTTATCCAAGGATGAATTATAAGGTCTTGACGGCGACAATGCGCAGAAAATGCAAAACCGCGTGATCGTGCCGCCGGTGGTGGCCACAGCACTGATACTTTTTGACATTTACTTCGAAAGAAGTGCTGTTTCGCCTATGCGATCAGGAAGACGACGATTGCCACTACGAGATAAATACCGAGGCGGGTGTCTGAGCCTTTCGGCGGCCATGCGGGCGCATCCGCCCGGATCGAAAATTATCTCGACTTCCCAACTGGTATCTCTGGACAGGCTCTTGCGCGTCGTGCCTTCAATCAGGCGACGAAGTTTGGTGCCGAGCTTGCGATCCCACTGAGCGTCGGAAGGCTGTGCTGTCCTGGAGCTGCGTCGGAAAGCTTGCACGAGCGGTTACTGACGAGATCGTGGCAGTGCAAATTTTGGAAGGGCGCGTGCAAGCAGTGCTGTTGCTGGCCACGACGAAAAGATACGAACCACCGAAGGCCTGAATTACGGCATTCTTACATCGCGGTTCCAGAGGTTATGCGATTTTCGGAGCACATACCAAAACATCAGGCTGTTTGGTACTCAGTGGCGACAAGGAATGGGATTGTCGGCCGAAAACAAGCAAAAGCAACCTGGCAAACCCTTTAGAAGGGTAGGTTCCATGGCCGTGAAATTAAACATTCCCGGATTGCCGGTAGCGACGGCAGCCATAGCACTTTCGGAAACGACTACTTGCGCGGGATTTGCAATGCTGGAAATCCGCGCGGCCAAATTCACCGTTTGCCCAAAAATGTCACCGTCTCGCGGCACAACCTGGCCTGTGGCCAAGCCGACGCGCACCGGCAGGAGGCCGGCTTTTTCGGCCGATTCCACCAATCTAAGACAGGCGCTCAGCCCTGATGTTGGTTCCGGGAAAAGTATCATCACGCCGTCTCCGAGGACCTTAACCAATCTACCACCAACAGGAGAGACAATTTGCTGTGCAAAGGCTTCAAAGTGAGCTGCCTGTTCGGCTGCCTTCAGGTCCCCAAGTTCGTGCGTCAGTTTAGTGAAACCACAAAGGTCAGCGAAAGCAACGGTTGGTAAATCGACATCGGGCCGTGTTTCCAAACCGCTCTCGCAAAGAGCTTCTTGAATACGTGAGACAATATTGTCGAAGACCGACTCTTCCAGCAGGCGACGCTGGAGCATGAATAATACCCTAAACCCGATCCGTTGCAGCTCGAGTCGTTTGGCAGCTGCAGCAGAAAGCATCTCAAAGTGTGAAATTCCAGCATTCAGCATTCTCTCCTCGACTTCACTGCGGAACAAATCGCGCATTGTTTCCACAACGCGGTGTGTAGATTGTCCAAAAGCCCGCAATACTCTCGTCATTGCCAAGTCGGAAATGCCTAGTCGGCGGCATTCAGCAATGAGTTTGAGCAGCTCGACATCGTCCTCGCGCAGAGCCTGCTCTGCTGACAAACGAGGAAGGCCCGCGGCAGCCCTCAGATTATTCAGTGTCGTAGGAGTGACATCCAAACCCTCGAGCTCCCTCTCCATCGATGTCGTCGAGAGATAGACCGGGTCGAACATAGTCTGCGCAGCAAAGTCAAGCGCGAATACCTTGTTTCGAATTGCTTTGGCTAAGGTGTCTAGGGGTATGCCCGCTTCATGCAAGGCAAGTGCAACGCGAATCCTGTCCGCGTCTTCAAGGAGATAATCCGTTTTTCTCCCAATTATGCCAGCCGCCTCAAATTGTAGAAGCTGACCCTCTCCGCACCCCGTCAAGGCTGACAGAGCGGTTCGCGATAGATTGTGCATTGCCCTCAGCCTGATCGATACCGAAAGATGGCACCATAATCATTCTGCCAGGTAATTACAGTACGCCAAAGGAAGGAAGGACATCGTGGCCAGCCGCTGTGAGACTTTCGACATAGTCGCGGCAGCGCGGCGATACCTCCGCGCTTGGGACCGTAAAGGGCATGGAAGCGGCTGAGGCTGGCGTAGGGCAAGCAATCCACCCGCGAAAAGCCCATTATGGCGATGCCGTCTGCATCAAGGCGTAGATCGGCCGCAAGCAGGTCCACCGCCCTGTAGACGTCGTAGATAGGATTGAACTCGCCGACCCGCGACTGATCTGTGTAGATTTCGCTGTAACCGCGAGCAGTATAGCTGTGAATTCGAAGCGTCGCCACGCCGAGTGGCTCCAAGAAATTGGCCCAGTTCCATGGCCCCATTGCGCGCAAATCTCATTAGCATCCCTCCACACCTACCAAATCTCGTCGTATTGCCGAGTATGAGGTCTTTTGCAAAGCGGGTCCGGACGGTCGGCCCGGTGCGCAGCCGATCCAGGTTCGACAAAGTGATCGAGCCGTCAGCCGCGGCCTCACCGCGGCCGACGCACCGCCCGCACCACCCCGGCCGATGTGCTGCCGCAATAGAGGCGGTCGCCGCCATCGGATTCCAGCCCCGACACGCCCATGCCGGCCGGCATGTCCAGCTTCTCGAGAACCTTGCCCGATTGCGGATCGACGCGGCGCAGATCGCTCTGCTCGCCTTCCCAAGTGGCGTGCCATAGCTCGCCGTCGACCCATGTTACCCCGGTGACGAAACGGTTGGATTCGATCGTGCGCAAGATTGCCCCGGTCTCCGGGTTGATCTGGTGGATCTTGCGCTCGCGGTATTGTCCCACCCAGAGCGTCCCTTCGGCCCAGGTGAGTCCGGAATCACCACCGCCGCCGGGTGCCGGGATGGTCGCCAGAACCCGCCCGGTGTCGGGGTCGATCTTCTGGATCCGGTCGTTGGCAAGCTGGAAGAAATGCTGGCCGTCATAGGCGGTGCCGGCATGCGCCGCGACATCGATAGAGCGCTGCGCCTGCCCGTTTGCCGGATCGAACGCGTTCAGCTTCTCACCCGAAGCAAACCAGACGTTGTTGCCATCAAAGCTCACCCCATGCACCCTCTCCACATCCGGAAAGGGTCCGTATTCGCGCAGGATTTCGGCTGTTGACTGTTTCATGTCTCTATCCTCACTGAGATGGTCTGATGTCCTTTACTAACCGTTCGGCAGCGGTGCCGGGAGTAACAAGGTGGTCGTGAATCCCACCACAGGCGGCGTCATCCAGCGGCGCGCCCGTCCGTGCCCGAAAAACTGCACCTTGCCGGCCTCGCTAAGCTGCACCAGAGCCCGTTGTACGCTGCGCTGGCCGGTGCCAAGCGCCAGCGCCAGCGCCGAACTTGCCCAGGATTCACCGTCGGCGAGAAAGGCCAGCACCGCCGCATGCCGCTCCTCGATCGGCCGCGCCAGCACCACCACGTCGCGTGCCTCGCGCGGCGCCAGCGCGAATCCTTGGCTGGTCGCGCCAATATCGGCCAACCCCCGCAGCTCGGCGCGCAGCCGGCCGATCTCGACCCTGAGCCGCGCCCGGTGCGATTCATCGGCGTGCCTGCCGCCGAAGGCTTCGGCGATCAGCCTCGCCCTCGACACATCGCCCGGCCACGCTTCGGCCAGCATGCGTGCCAACGCGAACAGCACCGGGCGCGTTGCCAGCGAGACGATTGCTTGCTGCTTGCGCATGACATAGCGGAAGCTATCGACCACCAGCGCCGGCGACGCCTGCAGCGCCTCGACCTCCTCGAGCAGCAAGGGTCGCTGCTCACCACCCGTGATCAGCCGCGCCGCCGGCGTATCCAGCGCCAGGAATGCGCTGTCGACCTCCGCGATAAGACCCGGAATGCCGGCGCGGCGGGCGGCGTGGCTTGCCCACTCCAACGCCCTGCGCGCCGGCTTCGTCCTGAGGCGCCGCATAGCGATGCCGGCGACGGCGAGTTCGTGCGCGGCTCTCGAAGCCGGCGGAAGCGGCATCGGATCGAGCCCGGCCAGCACATCTTCGGCCTCGTCCAGACGGCCGATCAGCAGCAGGCGCCGCACCTTGAGGTGGCCGGCATGCGCGGCGTTCAGCCGGTCGCCATGCTTTTCCAGCGTCGCCCGCGCCGCGTCCAAAATCTTGGCGGGCCAGCCAAGGTCACGCGAGACTAGCGCTATCTCCGCTTCGGCGACCACGCATCTGGCACGCGCTACCGCCTCCTTCGGGCCGAAGCCACGCGCGGCCCGCCGCAGCAGCGTCTTGGCACGATCGAGGTCGCCGAGCTGCGCCATCGCAATGCCGCGCAGCGCCAGCGCCGGCGGGTCTTCGCGTAAGGCGACGCGATCGAGCGCGCCGAGCGGATCGCCCGCGGCCAGTGCCAGTGCCGCCGCGGTGATCAGCGAGTCCATTCAAATCCCGTCACACTTGTTACTCCCCCCCCAGCACTGCGCGCCATAACGTAAGTCATGGCCGTCAACCAGCAAGCCGCTGTGGTCATCGTTGACGCCAATATCCGCATTGGCAACCCCTGAGCATCTCAGGTGTCAATATTAAGGATCTCATAAGGGATAACTGACATGCCTGACTCCGACAATTTGCCTCTCCACGCGACGAACGACGCCGCCGAGCACGCTGAGCGGATGCGCCATCCCTGCTGCGGCGGGCCGGGTCCTTCAAATCCCGTCACACTTGTAACTCCCACCCCTGCGTTTCACCGCCCTATTCTAGCTCATAGTAAGCAACAACAGACTAGCAAAGGAGACGACCAATGATCGAGCACACCGCAATGAAGACCCCGCCGATCGTTTCAAGGCAGAACTGGGAAGCCGCCCGCGAACAGATGTTGGTGAAGGAGAAGGCAACGCTGCGCGCCAAGGATGCGCTGGCCGCCGAGCGTCGGCGCATGCCGTGGATGGAAGTCGACAAGGCCTATGTGTTCGAGGGGCCGAATGGCAAGGCGAGCCTGCTCGATCTGTTCGAAGGCCGCCGCCAGCTGATCGTCTACCGCGCCTTCTTCGAGCCCGGCGTGTATGGCTGGCCCGAGCATGCCTGCCGCGGCTGTTCGCTCGGCGCCGATCAGGTCGGTCACCTCGCCCATCTCAACGCCCGCAATACCACGCTTGCCTACGCCTCGCGCGCCCCGCAGGCTGACATTACGCGGCTGAAGCAGCGGATGGGCTGGGAGATGCCGTGGTACACCATCACGGACAGTTTCGACAAAGACTTCGGCGTCGACGAATGGCACGGCCACAACGTGTTCATCCGTAATGGCGACCGCATCTTCCGCACCTATTTCATCAACAGCCGGGGCGACGAGGCGATGGGCACCGTCTGGAGCTATCTCGACGCGACGCCGCTTGGCCGCCAGGAAATCTGGGAGGATTCGCCCGAAGGCTATCCGCAGACCCCGCTCTACTCCTGGTGGAACTGGCACGACAATTACGACGCCGGGGCCGACAAGACATGGGAACAAGTGTCGGCCGCCGGCGAGGCGGCGTTCAGGGATAAGGGTGAGCAGTAACGGCTATCCAGCTTGGGTTCCTCTCCCCACTCACCAGGGGCGAGGAACCAGTCCTGGCTGGCGTAATCATCAAGGGATTAAGACCATGAGCGATATCCATTCTCGACCGGGCAGCATGCCCTCCGAAAACACCGCCACCCTCAGCATCGCCGACTGGCTATGCCTCGCTGCCGCACCCACCTTCGCCGCGATGGGACTGCTCTCCTGTCTTCAGGCTGGCGATGCGGCCATGCTGTGCATGGGCTCCTCGCCACTCACTGGCATGGCGGCGATGTATCTCCTGATGAGCGCCTTCCACCTGGCACCCTGGCTAAGAGTGCTCTCCGGCCGGCAGGTCCGATAGGTCCAGCGCGCCGCCCAATTTGGACGGTTGTGTTGCAATTTTTTGAACCGACGCGGTTCGCGTGCTTCTGGACGGATTCAGGCGACGATTGCCTCGAATTGCTCTTTCAGTGTCGGGACAGGATTGAAGGCAAAACGACCCTGGCGCTTTCGCATCATTCCTACATCGGTGACCCCACCCCTTCGGACTTGGTTCACCATCAATGTCAAACCAAAGTATGACTTAGCCACCGGCTCGCCGTTTTGTACTACCCCTTCACTCCCACTCGATTGTACCGGGCGGCTTTGAAGTCACATCATAGACAACGCGGTTGATGCCTTTGACCTCATTAATGATGCGGGTTGCAGCCTGTCCAAGGAAACCCATGTCATAGTGGTAGAAATCCGCAGTCATGCCGTCGACCGAGGTTACTGCGCGCAGGGCGCAGACGAACTCGTAGGTACGGCCATCGCCCATGACGCCGACGGTCTGCACCGGCAGCAGCACGGCAAAAGCCTGCCAGATAACATCGTAGAGACCGGCCTTGCGGATCTCGTCGAGATAGACCGCGTCGGCTTCGCGCAAGATTTCCAGCTTCTCACGGGTGATGCCGCCTGGGCAGCGTATCGCGAGACCCGGTCCCGGGAAGGGATGACGGCCGATGAAATGCTCCGGCAAGCCAAGCTCCTTGCCGAGCACCCGCACTTCATCCTTGAAGAGTTCGCGCAGCGGCTCGACCAGCTTCATGTTCATGCGTTCGGGAAGACCGCCGACATTATGATGCGATTTTATCGTCACCGAAGGACCGCCGGTGAACGATACACTTTCGATGACGTCGGGGTAGAGCGTGCCCTGCGCGAGGAAATCAGCACCGCCAAGCTTTTTGGCTTCCTCTTCAAAGACTTCGATGAAAAGCCTGCCAATCGTCTTGCGCTTCTTCTCGGGGTCGGATTCGCCTTCGAGCGCACCAATGAACCGATCCTGCGCGTTCACGAGAATCAATGGCAGATTGTAATGCTCGCGGAACATCTGGACGACATCTGCCGCCTCGTTCTTACGCATCAGGCCATGATCGACGAGGATGCAAGTCAGCTGGTCGCCAACTGCTTCATGGATCAACAGGGCCGCAACGGACGAGTCGACACCGCCGGACAAAGCACAGATGACTTTCTTGTCGCCGACCTGCTTGCGGATGAGATCAACCGCTTTTTCGCGGTAGGCCGACATCGACCAGTCGCTTTCGATACCTGCGATGCGATGGACGAAGTTTTCAAGAAGCTTCGCCCCATCCGGCGTGTGCACCACTTCCGGGTGGAACTGCACGGCGTAATATTTTTTGGCCTCGTTGGCGATCGCCGCGAAGGGCGCGCCCGTGGAAGTGCCGACGACCTTGAAGCCATCGGGTATCTCCATAACCTTGTCGCCATGGCTCATCCACACCTGATGGCGTGTGCCCTTGGCCCAGACGCCGTCGAACAGCGCGCATTCTTCCTGAATGTCGAGAAAGGCACGGCCGAATTCGCGGTGATGGCCTGCCTCGACCTTGCCGCCGAGCTGGGCGCACATGGTCTGCTCGCCATAGCAGATACCGAGAACCGGGATATTGGCGTCGAAGACTTCCTGCGGTGCGCGCGGACTGCCGATGTCGACAGTGGAGTGCGGACTGCCCGAGAGGATGACTGCTTTCGGGTTGATGCGGTGGAAGGCTTCGCCTGCGGATTGGAAGGGAACGATCTCGGAATAGACGCCGGCTTCACGCACGCGCCGTGCAATCAGCTGCGTCACCTGACTGCCGAAATCGACGATGAGGACTGTATCTGGATGAGTGGGTGTGTTCATGGCGGGCCTTTAAAGCAAATGTCGAGTCGGCGCAATGGGTTACTGGCACCTACGACAAAAGTGATTCCGATCGTTCACAGGATGGATGAAGCGATTGCAATTCTGACGCGCTGACACATCTCGTCAGGGGATAGAACGTTCCAGAGTTGTGACGACCCATTTGTTTAAACTGACACCAGCTCGCCGTGCGGCAATGGAGATCGCCTTGTGGAGGATTGGCTCGGTGCGTACGATAAATTGACCGGAGAACGGCTTTTCTGGCCCTTCGCCGCGTTCGGCACAAAATGCCAGATAGTCTTCAATCGAATCGGCAAAAGCTTGCTTGAGTTCGAGTGCCGATGAGCCCTGGAAAGTGATCACGTCCCGCAGATTAATCACTTCCCCATGGAAAATATCGGCTTCTTCGTCAAACTCTATGACGGCTTCATATCCCTTGTAGTGCATCATGGTCATGGTCGTATCTCCGCTTCGGACAAGAACCGCCGCACCGATTTGACTGCTCCCTTATCCGTTTCCTTTTGCGGATGCGGCCGGTGAAAAACCGCACGGATGCCATTCAAGCTGACTCGCACTCGTGATCCCTCCCCTTCACTTACATCTGCCCGACACGCGACCAGGATCGAACAGGGTCGGCAAAAATAGCCGCAAGTGTAGCCCGATGGTTCTTGCTCAAATTCATATAGTAGTATCACTTTTCAGTATCAATAAAAATATAGAAAAAATCTTAGATAATAATCGTTCCATCCTCAATCGCTGCAGCCATCGCCTCGACTGCCACTGCCAGTTTTTGATCGATGACGTGGAGATACTCCTTCCAGTCATCCACATGACGAAGGTCCGCCGAGCCATCTGAAATGCCGCGCAAGCCGACGAGCGGCAGCTCGAAGCGCTGGCATGCGCGCAGCACGGCGAACGTTTCCATCTCCACCATATCCGCATCGATTTGATCATAGGCGCTGCCGGAAACGATGTTGGCGCCGGTCGATAGCGAAGCTTCCTTGACGCCGGGTATGCGATAGCCAAGCGGGACGATAACCGGCAAATCCAGAAACGGCGTTGCGCCTTTCTTGAACCCAAGCGCAGAAGCATCCATGTCGCGGTACGAAACGCTGGTGACCTGGTAAACTTCCGTCTGTTCGAGTGTGCGCGAACCGGCTGAACCCAGCGATACGACAAGATCCGGCAGCGCGCCGTTTGCGGCAAGGCTCGCCAGCGTCGCCGACACGCTTACAGCGGCCTCCACCGGCCCCACACCGGTAATCAGCGGTGTGAACAGCCGCTGCAGATACGGGCCGTATTCCGCATCCACAGCCATGACAAAAAGGACGCGTTTCCCGCCGATCATCGTTACATCCTCGAACATATCAGCCTGCACGCCTATTCTCTATCTCCAGGAATGATGCGGCCAGTTTCTATCTTTATTTTTGCCGCCCGAGAACTGAAATGAAAAAACCATCGGTCGAGGTGGATAACGGGGAAAGAATTGTTGTTCCGCCTTTAAACAGCGGCTTCAATCCCGACTCTGTGGACACTGCCTGGTCCCATAAGGGTTGCGTATCGACGGCACTGTATCCGCTGTTGGCATCAAGGAAAGCTGCGACCTGGTCGCCGTTTTCTGGCGCGAACAGCGAACAGGTTATGTAGACGAGCCGGCCGCCCGGTTTCACGTAAGCCTTCGCCGCGTCTAAAACCTCGCGTTGCTCCACTTCGCGGCGCTCGAGCTGCTGGTCGCTGAGGCGCCACTTGGCGTCAGGCCTGCGCCGCCATGTGCCGGAACCGGTGCATGGCGCATCGACCAGAACCATATCCATCTGGCCTTCGAGTGGGGCAAGATCGTTGATATTGGCATGGGCCTGCGCATTGCGTACCCCTGCCCGTTTCAGCCGGTCGAAAATGGGTGCAAGGCGAGCGCGCTCGGCATCATAGGCATGGATCTGCCCCTTGTTGCCCATCTCTGCCGCAAGTGCCAAGGTCTTGCCCCCCGCCCCGGCGCAATAGTCGAGCACCTGTTCGCCAGCCTTAGCGTTTGAGAGTTTCGCCGCGAGCTGCGAGCCGAGATCCTGTACTTCGAACAGGCCGCGCTGGAAGGCGGGTTCCGCCTGTACGTTCGGATGGCGACCCATGGCGCGCAGAGGCGGGACGCGCACCGCAGTTTCCAGCAAGGGCGCGGGATTGGCACCAGCACGCGCGAGTTCCTTTAGAACCTTGTCGCGATCGGCTTTGAGCGTATTGACCCGCAGGTCGACCGGTGGGCGGTCGCTGAGGGCTGCCGCTTCCTCGACCCATCTGTCGCCAAAGATCGCCTGGAAATGCGGAATGCACCATTCCGGAACGTCGGCGCGAATATGATCTGGTGCGGAATTGAGATCGCGACCAGCCCAGACCGCCATGCGTTCGGCTTCCAGCGGTTCCGGCGCGAATTTATCACCTTCGAGAGCGACATTGATATCCTCGATGTCGAGTTCCGCATCGGAAAGCAGGACACCAAAGGCGATATGACGCGCTGCGTCGCTATCCATGCGCCAGGCAAGCGACAGTTTCCGCCTGAGGGCGTCATAGACGATATTGCCGATGACCGCGCGATCACCCGCACCGGCAAAGCGGTGCGATAATCCCCAATCCTTCAAGGCGTCGGAAGCCGGCCGCTTGCGATTTTCAATATCGTCCAGAACTTCGATTGCCGCCTGCAGGCGTCCACCAAGTCGCATATGCATTCCTTTTTCTTATCAAGAGTGTCGCATACATGGGCCCGGCAAGAAAAGAAAGCCGGAGCATGGAGCCCCGGCTTTCTGATTTGTTCGTTCTCTTATGGATATGGCGCCAACGGTGGCGCTTCTTACCCTCCCCCTTGTAGGGAGGGAGGCTGCGTCAGCAGCAGGGAGGGGTTTATTGGTCAGAAAAAAGAAAGACCCCTCCCCGTCGCTTTGCTCTGCCCCTCCCCACAAGGGGGAGGGCAAGGAACGTCGAGTATTTACTCGGCCGCGACGCCTTTTTCTTCCTGCGAGATAGTGCTCGCCTCGTAACCGTGTGCTTCCTTCAATGCCGCACGCACGCCAGCCTCATACTCAGGATGAACACGGCTGAAATGTACGAGCTGGCGCTCTATGATTACCCCCGGGACGCCATCCATCGCTGCGGCAATGTTGGAGAACAGGCGCGAGCGCTGACCGGCATCGAACAGGTTGAACAAGGCCGTCACCTGGCCGTAATCATCATTGCCGATTCGGTGATTATAGCGGCCCGCATCACCCGAAAGCTTCAGAGGCGGTTCCTTCGCCGATGGCTGTTCTGCAGCACCGGAGAAGCTGTTCGGCTCGTAATAAGCGTCGACATTGCCGGTCTTCTGGCCGAAGAAATTCATCTGGCCATCCTTGTGGTAATGATGGACCGGGCATTTCGGCTGGTTGACGGGGAGCGCTTCGTAGTGCGTGCCGAGGCGATAGCGATGGGCGTCCGCATAGGAGAAGACGCGGGCCTGCAGCATCTTGTCCGGCGAGTGGCCGATGCCGGGCACGACATTGGAAGGCGAAAACGCCGCCTGCTCGATCTCGGCGAAGTAGTTGTCGGCGTTGCGGTTGAGTTCCATGACACCGATTTCGAGCGGCGGGAATTCACCGTGCGGCCAGACCTTCGTCAGGTCGAACGGATTGTATGAGGTTTGTTCCGCCTGTGTCTCGGTCATGATCTGGACCTGGACAGTCCATTTCGGGAACTCGCCGCGCTCGATGCCGCCGAACAGCTCTTCCTGATAGGATTCGCGTGACTTGCCGATGAGTGTCTCGGCCTCGGCATTGGTGTAGAACTTGTGGCCCTGCTGCGTCTTGAAGTGGAACTTCACCCAGAAACGCTCGCCCGCATCGTTCCAGAACGAATAGGTGTGGGAACCGTAGCCGTTCATGTACATCGGCGCGACGGGCAGGCCGCGGTCAGACATGAGGATCGTCACCTGATGCAGGCTTTCCGGCGACAGTGACCAGAAATCCCACATGGCTGTGGTGGAGCGCATATTGGTGCGCGGATGACGCTTCTGCGTGTGGATGAAATCGGGGAACTTCAACGGATCGCGGACGAAGAAGACCGGCGTGTTGTTGCCGACGAGATCCCAATTGCCTTCGCTGGTGTAGAACTTCAGCGCAAAGCCGCGCACGTCACGCTCGGCATCGGCTGCGCCAAGTTCACCAGCAACCGTGGAAAAACGCAGAAGCAACGGCGTCTCGGTGCCGGGCTGCAGAGCCTTGGCCTTGGTGTATTTGGAAATGTCGCCGGTGATTTTCAGTGTGCCGAACGCGCCCCAGCCCTTGGCGTGAACAACACGCTCAGGGATGCGCTCGCGATTCTGATGCGCAAGCTTTTCCAGGAGCTGATAATCGTCCAGCAGAACAGGACCGCGCTCGCCGGCGGTTCTGGAATTCTGGTTGTCGGATACCGGTGCACCGGCGGTTGTCGTCAATGTTGGACGGTCAGCCATTGGCTTCTCCTCGAATCTCGCGTTCTGACAATAGGAACCGCAGGCGCGCTTGCGCAGCCACGTTCTCAACCACACCATAGAACCTTTCTAATCATAGTTTCCAATTGATTTTAGAATGATTATTGATAGGATTTACTTATCATGTTTTCAGTTCGCCAAATGCGCTATTTCGACATTCTCGCCAACACGCTGCATTTCCGCAAAGCTGCCGAGATGGCACGCATATCCCAGCCTGCCCTTTCGGCACAAATCGCCGAAATGGAGCTGCTGCTGGGAGCCACGCTGTTTGAGCGGACACGGCGAACGGTCGTCCTTACGGAGATGGGCAGGCGTCTTCTGCCGCGTATACGCGGCATTCTCGATGAAATTCGCTCGCTCGAAGAACTTGCGGGTCAGAGGCGTGGTACATTGAGAGGGCGGCTGCGACTTGGCATTATTCCGACGATTGCGCCTTATCTGCTGCCGCTGCTGATTCCGGATCTCCGCGAAGCCTATCCCGAGCTTGCGATCGAGCTACGTGAAGCCGTTACCTCAAAACTGGTGGAGGATCTGCGCCTTGGCGATCTCGACGCCATCATAGCCGCCCTACCGATCGAAGGCGACGGTACGGTCGCTAAACCCCTGTTTCGCGATCGTTTCCTCATCGCAACCTCCAACAATGATATCGACGTTCTCACCTCGCCCATGACTCAGGAACACGTGGCGCTTGAGCGGCTGCTTCTGCTTGAGGAGGGTCATTGCCTGCGCGATCAGGCGCTTGCCGTGTGCAGCAATGTGAAGCAGCGCCAATTGGTCAATTATGGCGCGACCAGCATGGCGACGCTGCTGCAGATGGTCAGCCACGGCATGGGACTGACGCTGATCCCCGAGATTGCCGTGCGTACCGAAGCCAGCCGCAATAACGTACGCATCGTTGCTTTTGCCGATCCGGAACCGTCACGCGAAATCGGCTTGATCTGGCGCAGGCAGAGCGAGCGGCGCGAGGACTTCGAAGCGCTGGCGATTACAATCGTCGATTGCAGTCGCCGGTTGATGATTTCGGCGGATGAACTGGACGAACTCGCCGCTTAGAGCAATTCCAGAATTGCTCTAACACTTTGTTTGACGCAATTCCGATTGGTAAAACCGGTTCCCACTTTTCCTGGAATTGCTCTAGACCACAGGCGGGACGGCGAGGTGCAGGGCCAGCATGACCCACAGAGCCCCATTGAGGATAAAGCCGAGGACGAAGATCGGCTGGCGCAGGCGCAGGCGGTTGGATGTTATGTGCACACAGGTGTGGGCCACACGCATTGCCACAAAACACCAGGCGATGATTACGGCAACCAACGTGGCGCCGTTGACCGCATAGAGCGCCAGGCAGACGACATAAAACAGCATCGGCAATTCGTAGAGATTGATCAAATTGCGAACCGTCGCAACGCTGGCCTCCGGCTCTTTGAGCGGGACCTTGAAATCCCTTGCACTGGCTTGGCCGCTGAGAACGGCTTGCCGACGGCGCAGCATAAGGACGGCATAGACACAATAAATAAGGAAAGTCAGCGCGATCATCGGCCAGAAAATTGCGGTTTGTGACATGGTCCCTCCTGTTATTCGTTTATACGTTCTTTTCAGGGATGCGATTTGTGCGCAAGCCCGGTATTGCCTGCAGACTGGTTGCCAGATGATCGATGAAGGCGCGCACCTTGCGCGGCAGGAAGCGAGCAGTCGCATAGACCACGTGCACATCCATCGGCGCATAGGCATAGTCCGGAAGAATCCGAATGAGCTTGGCCGAATCAAGCAGTGATTGGACCAGGGGCACTTGCGCCCCTCCGATGCCGAGACTAGCGCACAGAGCTTCGTTCAGAACAAAGGCGTTGTTGGCGAGGAACGTAGAGCGGATTTGCGCTACGAGAGGGCCATGAGGGCCGATCAGGGGAATCGATTCGCCCTGTGGTGACCATGAGAACCGGATGTAGCGATGCTGGATAAGGTCGTCCGGTGTCCGGGGCGTGCCGTGGGCAGCGATATAATCCGGAGAAGCCACGAGAATGCGTTCGAATGTGGCAAGTTTTCTTGCGATCAGATCGGAGGATTTCAGATCGCCGAAGCGGATCGCTACGTCGACGCCCTCCGCAATCAGGTCAGCAAAGCGATCATCGAGCACAAGTTCAATCGTGAGGTCCGGATGCAGGCGCTGAAACTCGATGATTATGGGCGAAAGATGCATCTGGCCAAAACCAACAGGACCATGAACGCGAAGGTTTCCGCGCAGCGTCGTGGATAGTTCGCCAGCGCTTTCTTCCGCCTCGTCCACCGCCTGCAGGATTTGCCGTGCATGCTGGTAGTAGGTTTCGCCACCTTCGGTAAGCGCCAGCTGGCGCGTAGACCTGTGAAAAAGACGCACGTCCAGATGTCGCTCCAAAGCTGCCACCTGCTGGCTGACTGCCGGCTGGGTCAGACCGAGTTCGCGCGCCGCTGCAGATAAAGTACCAAGCTCCGCAACACGGACAAACGTCTTCATCGCTGCGAATCTATCCATCACTACCTCAAAGAATTTCTTATGAATGTTATCATCTTGTGGCACCTACGCAAAGTTGTATGAATGGGTCATATCTGTTTCAGAATTTGAAACGGAGATTTTAAAATGGCCAAAAAAGCAGTTGTCGTTGGTGCCAATGGTATTATTGGTGGCAATCTGATTTCGCATCTTGTCGAACTCGGTGACTGGGAAATTATCGGCCTGTCGCGCCGCGGCGGTGCCCCAACCGAGAAAGTCGGCCACATTGCGGTCGACTTGCTCGACACGGCGGAAGTCAAAGCGAAACTCTCACACCTCACCGACGTGACCCATATCTTTTACGCGGCCTATCAAGACAGGCCGAGTTGGGCCGAGCTTGTGCCGCCAAACCTCGCCATGCTGATAAATGCAGTGAACGCAATCGAGCCGATCGCACCCGATCTCCAACACATCAGCCTGATGCAGGGTTACAAGGTCTATGGCGCACATCTCGGGCCGTTCAAGACACCGGCGCGCGAGACCGATGCCAATCACATGCCGCCGGAATTCAACATCGATCAGCAGGATTTTTTGGAAGCGTTGCAGAAGGGCAAGAGCTGGACCTGGTCGGCACTACGGCCGTCGGTCGTCGTGGGCTTTGCGCTCGGCAATCCCATGAACCTTGCTTCGGTGATCGCCGTCTATGCCTCGATATCGAAAGAACTCGGTATTCCGCTGCGCTTTCCCGGCAAACCCGGCGCCTATGACAGTCTGCTCGAAGTGACGGATGCCGGGCTTTTGGCGCGGGCTACTGTTTTCATCGCAACGAACCGGCATTGCGGCAACCAAGCATTCAACATCAACAATGGCGATCTTTTCCGCTGGAGCGAGATGTGGCCAAAGATTGCGCGGTTTTTCGATCTGGAAGTCGCACCACCACTCCCCATGTCATTAAACATCGTCATGTCGGACAAGGAGGATTTATGGAACCGCATGATCGAGAAGCACGGTCTTGCAAAGACACCCTACAAAGATGTGTCGTCCTGGGGCTTCGGCGATGCGGTCTTCGGCTGGGATTATGATTTCTTTGCCGATGGCTCCCGGCTGCGGCGGGCCGGGTTCTATGAATATATCGATACGGCGGAGATGTTCATGCGCGTCTTCCGCGACCTTCAGGAACGCAGAATAATTCCTTGATTTGGGCCCTACTCGGTAAAGGGCTCGCCCTGCCGCCGTGGTCTGTCGTAGTTCAGAAAGAACTCGTCGAGCTGTGGCGGCGGAACATTGGTGCCTGCAAGCATGGCATGCGCCTGCCCTCGGTGATGGATCTGGTGCACAAAAAGGTGGGATAGCAAGAGGTAGATCGGCTCTTGCGAGGTGTCGCCAGTCCCCCATGTGATCGATACGATCTTGTCGAGGTCTTCGGGTTCGATATCGTCACAGAAGCCGATGAGGCTGCTATCGAACTCAGTCTGCGCCTGCTTCAGGTCCGAAGCTTTGGGATAGGGTATGTCACCCACCAGACCAATGTTCTTGCGCCCTTTGCCAATCATATCGGCCATGTAAAGGTGATCGACGATGAGATTGTGGTTCAACGTCAACTGAATGGATGGAAAGAAGCTGGTACGCTCTTGAGCAAACTCGGCGTCGGTGAGTTGCTCACACGCGCCGAGCAGACGGAAATTCGACCAGGCGCTGTTGCGCGCCATGGCCGAGAAGTGATTGCGAAGGGCGATATCAGACATTTCCCTTCACTTTTGATCAGTTGCCGCCCGGATAGTTCGGGCTTTCGCGGGTGATGGTGACATCATGGGTGTGGCTTTCGCGCAGACCTGCATTGGTGATGCGAACGAATGTAGCCTTTTCGCGGAATTCTTCCAGATTTTTTGCACCGACATAGCCCATGGATGCTCTGAGACCGCCAGCAAGCTGATGCAATACGCCGGAAACTGGACCCTTATAGGCGACCTGGCCTTCGATGCCTTCCGGCACGAGCTTCAGTTCATCGCGTACTTCGGCCTGGAAGTAGCGATCAGCCGATCCCCGCGCCATGGCGCCGACAGAGCCCATGCCGCGATAGGCCTTGAACGAGCGGCCTTGATAAAGATAGACCTCGCCGGGGCTTTCCTCCGTGCCGGCAAGTGCCGAACCTGCCATGGCAGCGGACGCACCTGCGGCAAGTGCCTTGGCGAAATCACCGGAATATTTGATGCCGCCGTCGGCTATGACCGGAACATTCGATTTATGCGCTGCTTCGACCGCAGACATGATTGCGGAAAGCTGCGGCACGCCAACACCCGCGACGATGCGCGTGGTGCAGATCGAGCCTGGTCCGATACCGACCTTGACCGCGTCGGCGCCCGCATCGATCAGGGCTTGCGTTCCCGCGGCAGTTGCGACATTTCCGGCAATGATACGCACGGCATTCGACATCTTCTTGGCGCGGGTAACCGCATCGAGAACACGCTGTGAATGGCCGTGAGCGGTATCGATGACGAGAACGTCAACGCCGGCAGCAATAAGCCGCTCAGCCCGCTCGAAACCATCTTCACCGACGCTCGATGCGGCGGCGACGCGAAGCCGGCCTTGTGCGTCTTTGGCGGCATTCGGGTTAAGCCGCGACTTCTCCATATCCTTGACCGTAATCAGGCCAACGCAATAACCCTTGTCGTCTACAACCAGCAGTTTTTCGATGCGATGCTGATGCAAGAGGCGCTTGGCCTCTTCGTGCTGGACGTTGTTCTCACGGACCGTGATCAGGTTCTCGCGCGTCATCAACTCGTAGATTTTCTGGGCAGGATCGGAAGCAAAGCGCACATCGCGATTGGTGAGGATGCCGACGAGACGGCCCGGCTTGCGGCTGCCCTCACCGGAGTTCTCGACGACAGGAATGCCGGAGATGCCATGGGCGCGCATCAGCGCCTGCGCATCGGCGAGTGTCGCGTCGGGGCCAATGGTAACGGGATTGACGACCATGCCGGATTCGAACTTCTTGACCTGCCGGACTTCTTCGGCCTGCAATTCAGGTGTCAGATTGCGGTGAATGACGCCCATGCCGCCTGCCTGCGCCATGGCGATGGCGAGGCGCGACTCGGTGACTGTATCCATCGCTGCTGATAACAACGGCAGGTTGAGTTCGATATCGGGAGCGATGCGGGTGCGAATGTCGGTCTGGCCGGGCATGACCTCGGAGTGACCTGGCTGGAGCAGAACATCATCAAATGTCAGTGCCAGCGCGCCTGTCGCGGATTCAACGATTTTTGCCATGACCAATTTCCTTGCAATACGGGTAATACGACTAAAGGGCGCACCACGGTGGTGGAGCGCCGATCAAGTTCTGTTCAAGTGAATTGGCACGGGCTGGTAACATGGATATGTCGGTTTGAAAAGATCAAAACGCAATTACTGGCATTCCAACCGTCACCAGGCCCACAATATTGTAGCAATATCCGGCACCAAAGCGCTGGAACTGCACTTGCGGGTCAATTCATTCAAACGTCGAATTGATAGGTAGCCGGCACGAATCGATAACCCGTTTCCTGCTTTTCGGCAAAACCCACGCCAGGGAATGGCATGTGGTAGCCGATGAACGGGACCTTGTCGGCCGCTATCATGTCGAACACCTTCTTGCGTGTTGCCGCGCCCATGGCCTTGTCGGTGTCGAAGGCAACTTCCCAATCGGGGCGCTGCAATGAGGCGACGTAGTGATTGGCGGTGTCAGCAGTCAGGACAAGATGCTTGCCGGCCGATTCGACGTGGAAAATCATGTGGCCCGGCGTATGGCCATAGGCCGCTTCGCTGGTGATGCCGGGGACGATCGCATCGCCCGCCTTGATGAAGGTGAACTTTTCGGCAAGTGGCTTGACCTTGGCATTGACACCTTTGGCATTGGTTTCGGCTGGAGTACCCGCACGCGCAGCGTCCGTCCAGAAGTCATACTCAATCTGCCCGCCCACGTAACGCGCATTGGGAAAGCCCGGCGTCTCGCCATTCATCAGGCCGCCGATGTGATCGCCGTGCATATGGGTTATGACAACAAGCGTCACCTGGTCTGGCGTATAGCCGGCGTCTTTCATATTCGCCTCAAGCTGGCCAAGACCATTCTCGCGGCCGCCTGCACCAAAGCCCGTGTCGACCAGCACCAGTTCTGACCCGGTGTTGATCAGGACCGGGGTGAAGCCGTTGACCATCTTGGTTTCCGGCAGAAAATTGGCGCGCATCAGTTCAGCGACTGCCTCCTGGCTCTGATTGGCACCGAAGGTTGGAAACGGACCATCGCCGGGGCGTAGCCCGTCAAGCAAGGTGGTGATCTCGAAATCGCCCAGGTTGAAGCGTTTGAAGCCGGGGGATTTGATCTCCGATTGTGGAACACCCGCCTCCGCGATGTCAGAAATCATCTGCGACATTGCCAATCCGCCGGCCATGGCGCTTGACGCGAGGAAAAGGTTGCGGCGGGAAATCTCGAATGCAGACATAGGATTATCTCCTTCGGGCAACGATATGCAACGCGGCAACGTCGGCGCTGCCGCTCCGTTCCTGCTGAATAGACCAAAAATCGACGCATCTGGATCACTTCTGATTGATCGCCGCTTGAGCCCCGGCATGGCGAGTGCTATCGGAACTCGCAAGGCCCTCGAGTCCCATAAAACGAGATTCAGCGCCTGCTTTCTCACCACCTGAGAACTGGAATTCAACTTGAACCGCATCGTTCCGCTCGTCCTGGCCGTCGCCCTTTTCATGGAGAACATGGACTCCACCGTTATCGCGACGTCGCTGCCAGCGATCGCTGCTGATATCGGCACCAGTCCGATCGCTTTAAAACTGGCCCTGACCGCATACCTCGTCTCGCTCGCGGTCTTCATTCCTGTCAGTGGCTGGATGGCCGACAGGTTCGGTGCAAAGAATGTCTTTCGTGCTGCCATTGTTGTTTTCGTTCTCGGATCCATCGCCTGCGCCGCCTCGGGCTCGCTCCTCGAATTCGTTCTATCGCGCTTCCTGCAAGGTGTAGGCGGCGCGATGATGACGCCTGTCGGCCGTCTCGTGCTGGTGCGTTCAACGCCGCGCAATGAACTTGTCAGCGCCATGGCATGGCTGACAATGCCGGCGCTCATCGGTCCGCTTATAGGGCCACCGGTTGGCGGTTTCCTGACGACCTATTTCAGCTGGCACTGGATTTTCCTGATCAATGTTCCGATCGGTGTCCTTGGAATCATCATCGCCACACGCTATTTGCCTTCCATCGAAACCCTGGTGCAACGGCCGCTGGACATTACCGGTTTCTTTTTAAGCGGCATCGCCGCCTCGGGCATCGTCTTCGGCCTCTCCGTCGTCAGTCTTCCAGCGCTTCCGACATGGGTCGGCATGGCGACGCTTCTGACCGGCATCGTTTCCGCTGTTCTTTATCTTGTCCATGCGCGCCGAACGGCTGAGCCGTTGCTTTCTCTCAATCTTCTGGACAATCCGATATTCAGAGCGGCAATCGTCGGCGGCAGTCTGTTCCGCATCGGCGTCGGGGCAATCCCGTTTCTCCTGCCGTTGATGTTTCAGATCGGTTTCGGCCTGACGCCCTTTCAATCTGGAATGATCACTTTCGTATCCGCACTCGGCGCCATGAGCATGAAGCTTGTTACAAAATGGTTCTACCGGAAAACCGGCTTCCGCAATTCGCTGATGTACGGATCGTTCGTCGCTGCGATATTCGTCGCGGTCAACGGGTTCTTCACGCCGGAAACGCCCTATTGGTTGATGATCCTGCTGCTTCTCGTGGGTGGATTTTTCCGTTCGCTGTTCTTTACGGGGACAAACGCTCTCGCCTATGCCGATATCCCCAACGAGCAGACGAGCCAGGCAACGCCGATCAGTTCAGTCGCCCAGCAGATTTCGATGGCCCTTGGTGTAGCCGTCGCCGGCGGCATTCTCGAGATTACGACCAAGATACACGGCGGGCCGCTGCAGCTCTCCGATTTCCATATCGCCTTCTTTGTCGTGGCGGCAATTTCGGGTTTGGCCTGCCTGTCGTTCAGGGGTCTGCAGCCTGACGCGGGTTCAGAGGTTTCAGGTCATCGGCCGCTGATCAAGGTGGCAGCACCAGCGGAATAGCGGGCAGTCACACAGAAAGAGTTAGCCAATCGAATCCCGGTCATCAGGTAATCCCTTGAAGTCCCTCGCCAGCAAATAAAGCTCGACGGATTCCGCACGTGATGCGGGGGGCTTCACGTGGTGGACGGACTTGAAATGCTTTTTCAGCAAGGTGAGCACTTCATTTTCAGTCCCGCCCTGAAATGTCTTGGTGAGAAAGTGCCCGCCGGGTCGCAAAACGGAGACGGCGAAGTCGGCGGCGACTTCGCAAAGGTGGGTCGTGCGTATGTGATCGGTACGGCGGTGGCCGGTCGTCGGTGCAGCCATGTCCGACAGGACGATATCCGGTTGGCCGCCGAGTGATTCCATGAGCCGGTCCGGTGCTGCGTCATCGAGAAAATCCATCTCAAGCAAGGTGACGCCCGGCAATGGGTCGATGTGCAGATAGTCGATGCCAACGACCGTTGGAACGTCTTCCGGGGAGCCTACGATCGAAGCCGCGATCTGGCTCCAGCCACCGGGAGCGGCGCCAAGATCGATAATGCGCTGACCTTTTTTGAGGATTTTGTAGCGGTCATTGATCTCGATCAATTTATAGGCGGCGCGCGAACGATAGCCGTCGGCCTTGGAGCGTTGCACATACGGATCGTTGATATGACGCTCGAGCCAACGACGCGACGATTCCTTGATCGTGCCGGCCTTCTTCTTGATTTTGGTATGCAGACCGCGCGTGCCTGTGCCGCCGCGTCCCCCTGTCGTCGTCTTAGCCATAAGGGCCCCTATTCCTGGGTCATGCGGTTGCGCGCAACCAGCGATTGCGCCACGCGCCATCACGCGACATGAGTTCAGTCAAAATACCTTCGCGCAACCCGCGATCGGCAACGCGCAATTTCTGGCTGGGCCAGACGTTGCGGATAGCATCAAGGATGGCACAACCGGCAAGAACGAGATCGGCACGATCAGCACCAATGCACGGATTGGCAACCCGTTCATCGAAGCTCCACGACAGGAGCTTGCTGGTCATTTCCGTGACGTCATCGTTCTGCATCCAGATACCGTCGATGCGGCGGCGATCGTAGCGCTCGAGACCGAGATGAATACCGGCGAGCGTCGTGACCGTGCCAGATGTGCCGAGCAGATGAAAGTTCTGGCTTTTAACGAGATCGCCGAGCTTGTGACGCTCGGAGAAATCGTTGATCAATTCGGCAACATGATCGACCATGACCGCGAAGTTGTCGGTGGTCACATCACGCCCGCCGAAGCGTTCGGCCAAGGTGACCACGCCGACAGGAAGCGACGTCCAGGCAATGATATGTTCTGCAAGCCGCGGCGAGCGGCGCTCGGAAACATCGATCAGCGCGATCTCCGAGGAACCGCCTCCGATATCGAACAGCACGACTGCGTCGGTTTCACGCTCGACCAGCGTGCCACAGCCGGATACTGCAAGACGAGCTTCGGTCTGGCGATTGATGATCTCGAGCTCGAGCCCGGTTTCGCTTTTCACCCGCGCCAAGAACTCCTCGCCGTTCGACGCCTGACGGCAGGCTTCGGTGGCGATAAGCCGGGCGCGGCGCACATCGTGGCTCTCAAGTTTGTCGCGACAGATCTTCAGCGCCTCGATAGCGCGATCCATCGCGTTGTCGTTCAAGCGGCCGGTCGCGCCGAGCCCTTCACCGAGGCGGACGATACGGGAGAAGGCATCGACGACGCGAAACTGGCCGGGGCGGGTGGGTGACGCCACTAGAAGCCGGCAATTGTTGGTGCCAAGATCGAGCGCGGCATAGAGCGGCGCTCCAAAATGCCTGGATGGGAGCCGCTGCGTGGCTTGAACCGGAGCTGCCGGAGACGGCTTTACTGTCACTATTGGCGGTATCGTATCGGCAGGTTTGATGCCGGCGCGGCCCCGACGACGAAAGCGATTGGGCCGCCGCTTCTTGGCGGCTTTGGCCGGAGTATTGGCAGGGGGCGAAACGCTCGAGACAGCAACTGCCTCGGTCGAAGCAGACGCCTGTTTCGACTTGCCGCGCTTTCTGCGGCGCGCACGTTTCTTATGGTTCTTGTCGAAGCGTCCTTCCAGGGAATCGGATTGGCTTTCCTGCCTGTGACGTGCAGGATCCCCATACGGTCCGGGCCCATTCTTGGTGGGACCTTTAGTGCCGTTCAGCACCATGTCACCACCAGACGCCCCTCCATTCGGCGCGATTGGTGCGCCTCTCTCGGGGTCTTTCAAAGTCTTATCCTTCGAGCGCCGCGCGAACCGATAAGGACGCAAGCTGGACGCTTTTCAATTAACGTTGGATACAATGTAACATCATTTGCCGAATATCCAAGAGACCATTTGATATCCCTATCGGCAACGGGCTTGGCGCGCTCATGCTGCTAGAGCCTTGTGCACGAGGCTCCAGGGTCAGGATAGTTCCGCAATGTGCCTCGCAGGATTGTCGACAGCGTTCCAGCCAGTCGATTGGAGCTTGGCCGAACTTGCAATCAAGTCACCGTTCAGCGTTTTCCAGCGATCGCCCTGGCTTGTCATTTGTGCGACAATATTTAGTATCCACGGCGGGCATGAAAACAACCCAGGATTGCGGCCGCGTCGGCGTCGTATGGCGGCCAGTATCTGCGGTACCGTTACCGGATTTCTGTCGGATACAATGAATGTGCCACGATCGGTTTTCGGCTCGTTCAAACTATGGATGATAGCCCGGCAGAGAGAAGCGCGATCGAGCAAGGATCGTCGACCGGCCAAGGACTTAAGTGGCAATGGGACAGGCAATGCCGCGAGTTTCATGAGCATCGCCATATTACCCTTCACACCCGCTCCGTAAACGAGCACAGGACGCAGGATCGTATAGTTTCCACGGATCATCGTTAAGGCGATTTCGGCCTCGGCTGCAAGCTTGGCCCGACCGTAATCGTCGGTTGGTTGCGGCAGATCACTTTCCACCGCAACCCCCTCGTGAACGCTGGCACATTGTGCGCGTATGGACGAGACAAAAACAAACTTGCCCGAGATGGTTTTATGTGCGGCCCGGGCAAGCTTTGCCGCCAGCACGCAGTTAACTGCATGATAGGTATCGGTGGCGTTGACCAGTTGCGTGTGAGCGATAGCCGCCAGATGCACGACATGATCGACATTTCCGAGGATGCGCTCGAATGCTTCGACAGGCTCGTCCGGTGCGGGCAGCTGCGCACTTTCGGTATTGGAGCCATAGGCGTTTCGCGTAGCACCGATCACGCGATAGCCGGACGCTTCGAGTTGCTTGACCAATTCCACGCCGATGAAACCTGAGGCTCCCGTCACGAGGACAACGCCCGTTACCATATGATTGAATCCCTCTAACAGTTGTCACTCATAGCAACAGAGACGTTTCGACATCAATGCGGCTCAGCGACTAAATCGAAAGGACTAATCGGCAGCAATAGGGCTCGGTGGCATACCTATGATAAGCGTTGGAACAGCGACCGCAATCACTATCGTGATGGAGTAGCGGCTGTGCGTCTGCCCGATTTCCAACCTCTGGAGACAAAAGACTTCCTCATTCTGGCAGCGATCATGGTGGCCATTCTTTGGGGATGTTGGGCGGCTGGAACGATGTTGGTGAGGTCAAGCAATCCACGGGGACAAAATGCTCACCGGTCGAGCACAATCCCGGATAGCGTGAACGCCTGATCTTGGCCCGTCCATGTCCGGATCGTTGGAGGCAGAACCAGTTTCGTCACATGTTTCGATCTTTTGATCCTCGGCGTTTACACATGTTCCCGTTGAAAGTTCTCGTATAAGTTGTATTAAGGCCGCTAGTACAATTTTGAGATGTCCACCATGTCTGAGAACGATCATCGGCCGGTGAAGTTGACTGGCGTCTTACTGCTCGCTGCTATTGCGTTGGTATTTCTTGTCGTCGTGTGGTTGATAGGAACCGCATTCGCGCAAACAGGAATTGTCTACGTGGGGAACCCAACGGAACGAATGACCTATACCAGCGTTGTATTACGCTGACCCTATTTCCGTCAGCGGAGGCTTGGCGCCGACTTAGCCTATTATGCCCTCCCCGGGGCGGTGCCAAGCCTCACCTGACGTGACCAATAGCGTGGCTCGATACCCACGTCGAAGAAAACCGCCATTCGACAAGCCTGGCTGTACTGCTTTCGCCTGAAAAAGACCTTCTGGCCGAGGATCGCCAGGGACAACAGATGCGTGGGTGGACCCATCACCAATTCAGGGGCATGGCTTCGCTCAACGGAATTGTCATGCACGACCGAAGCGTGCTGCAGGGCTTTGATAAGGCGGCATGAAAAGTGCCGGTGCTGATTAGAACCGCATCGGCTTGACAGAGCGCAATCAGATCAGCCGATTGTGCTCGACGAGCTCCCGCAGGCGGCGCAGCTTTCCATCGCTGTCGGGGTTCACACGACGGGGCTTCTTAGCGGCCGGTTTTGCGTTATGCACGACGGTGTCAGGCGATGCGGTAACAGGGGCTTTCAGCCTTTTCAGGAAGGTAATCGTGCGATTCAACATGGTGAACATCCTCCAAACGCCCATAAAGCCGCAGTGGACCAGGAATCCAGCGGAAAAACTTCGACTTTTGAGGCAACTGGTGGAATTTTAGCACCATTCAAACGGGGGCGCCAGAACTATCAGGAGCCGCAATTAAGCCGCAAATGACGACCTACAATCGCGAATCGTCTTTTGGCCAAAGCTTGGCTCTTCGCGGCGTCAGAGGTTCTCGACCCGCCAATCTCATTCCAAATGACCGATTCTGTACGCACTCGATTTTGGTTGTTGTTATGCAAGCGGCCCGTAATCGAAAAAGCCTCGTCCAGCAGTCCAGTTTGTAACTTTGTAGGAGAGCCGCCATGGCCAAAGGACAACAGAAAAGCAATCGCGAAGTGCGAAAACCCAAGAAAGAGAAGGTTGCGCCGAAGGCCGACGTTCCTTTCAGTTCAATGATCAAAAAAGCCGAAAGCACAGCGCCCAAGGCCAAGTCAAAGGGCTGATCTAGCCAAGCAAGCCCCGGCTATAATCGGGGCTTCATTTTTAGAGCCCTTCTTGAAAATCTACTGCGGCGGCCATCTGGCGCGATTTTCTGTGCTTCCGGTGCTCACGCCTTACGTCTCGCCGCAGCGACTTACCAAACGGACTCTTACAGGATCTGATAGCGCAAGTGGGTGACCAGCGGCGACTGGATAGTTCTTGTGTTTTTCAGCTCGATCGTTTCATCAATCTCGTCGAACAGGCGTGTCCCCTGCCCGAGCAAAACCGGCGCGATTTGGAGAACGATTTCATCGACCAGCTTCGCTCGCAACAGTTGCTGGGCGACATTTGCACCCATAACAATGATATCCTTTTCACTAGCAGCCGCTTTCGCCTGTTGCACAGCGCTTTCGACACCATCGTTGACGAAAGTGAATGCCGCGCTTTTCATCTTCAGCGGCCCACGTTTTTCATGGGTGAGCACGAAGCTCGGGGCGGGAAACGGCGTATCCTCCCAATGCGGCAGCCCGAGATCGAAAGTCCGCTTGCCGAGTATCACCGCACCGACGTTGGCAGGCATCTCCCGTGCCATGTCGCGGTCGATTTCAGAGCTTCCGTCAAACAACCAATCATGCAACCGTTCGCCGCCCTCGCCCATGGCATCTTCGGGGCTGATATTCGGCCCGGCGATGAAGCCATCGAGTGACATCGTAAACGAGACAATTACTTTCCCCATGCAACTCCCTCCCGAAAAGAGAACAAACGCTAACTTAGCCTGTCGTCCTTCGCAACCGAATGCAGATCGAGAATGATCAAGGCAGCACTGAGATTGGCGTTCCCACGCGTTCGCTTGAATTAGAACAAAACAGGAACAAATTCCTTTTCATATATGCGCGGTTGTGGCAATCTTTCTGAAAAGGAGATTCTGATGAACGCCATATCCCAACAACCGGAAGACGAAATAGACGAAGCGCTGGCCTATCATCAGGGTGACGTTAGGGCGACAATCGCTGCCCTTCTGGCGGAGCGGGAATTCCTTTTGCGGGAAATCGAGTATGCTTCTCTCGCCATGTCCTATGGCTTCGCCCGGGGCTGGAAGCCCGGAACAGGTTCGACGCGGCAAACGACAGCACGATAGACTTGGAAGGTTTCGCGTGCGATGGTTGTATATCCAATAATGCGAGATGCAATGAAACATAGTCCAAAACAGATGCCTGAAGTTGGCGTCCACCCGAAACGGGTCCTGAGCCCGTCGGAACAGAAGAGTCTGGCAACCACCGCTGCTGCTTCTGCAATCATCAATGATGAAACACATAAGTGGGAAAGCAAGACGGCACGTCTCAAGGCTTTGCGGCTTGCAAAGGAAGCTGAAGAGCAAGCAGAAATCGCTGCCCGACCACCGGCTGCTCCAAAAGCAAAGAAGACGAGCCGGCCAGCTGTCAAAGCCAAGTAATAGTTACTATCCGAGCTCTGGGCGTCACTCGATTGCGCGTGCAATGACGAATCGGTTGCCGTCTTATATTCGCGTACCAATGCCGGCTGGCCAAAATATTTCGAAATAGAAAAGCCCCGAAAAGACTGGGGAATAGACTTTAGTCGAGCTATTCGAGATTATTTCTCAGGCATTGGCATTGACGAAACAAGCGCTTAGCCCTATGTATCGCCTATCGGTATTTGGTAGTTTGTAATTAGTTTTATTGCGCCATAGGCGCTCTGAAAGATCCTTCTTCAAAAATCGAGCTAAAAACTGCATGGCGCGTCGTGCCCTGTATTAAAATATTTCCATTGAAAGGGTTCATCATGAGCACTGGAACAGTAAAGTGGTTCAATTCCACAAAAGGCTTCGGCTTCATTCAACCAGATGATGGTTCAGCAGATGTATTCGTACACATCTCTGCCGTTGAGCGCGCTGGTATGCGCAGCCTCAATGACGGTCAGAAGATCAGCTTCGAATTGGTCCGTGACAACAAGTCGGGCAAAATGACTGCTGATCAGCTTCAGGCTGGCTGATAAATAATTCATCTTCGCGGTCTTTGACCACGGATGTACTGGCACTGATAGCAGAGATGAATTTGAGAAGGTCGGGTTTTCCCGGCCTTTTATTTTGTCGGAATTTTACGTTTGACGCCAGAAACCAAGACATTTCGGCGCATTGAAAAGAAATGTCTGGAAAGAATTACTTCGCCAACACACAGTGCGACTCATGCCCTTTCTTCCGGGTATCGCATTGTCTGAAGGAGTCGCCGATCATGAAAGTTCTCGTCCTTGGCAGTGGCGTCGTCGGCGTCACATCGGCCTGGTATCTGGCGCAGGCGGGCCACGAGGTCACCGTCATCGACCGCCAGCCCGGACCGGCGCGGGAGACGAGCTTCGCCAATGCCGGAGAAATATCGCCGGGCTATTCCTCGCCATGGGCCGGCCCCGGTGTCCCGGTCAAGGCAATCAAATGGATGCTGATGCATTTTGGCCCGCTCGTCGTTCGGCCGAAGTTCGATCCCTATATGGCGCTGTGGCTAGCCAAGATGCTGCGCAACTGCACCTCCATGCGATATGCCCGCAACAAGGCCCGGATGGTTCCGATCGCGGAATACAGCCGCGATTCCCTCAAGGCGCTGCGCGCCGAGGTCGGCATTTCATATGATGAACGGATGCAGGGAACTTTGCAGCTCTTCCGCACGCAAAAGCAGTATGACGGAAGCGCTGGAGATATCGAGGTCCTGAAGCACTTCGGTGTGCCTTACGAGCTACTCGATCCGAACGGCTGTATCAAAGCTGAGCCAGCATTGGCCCATGTCAAAGGTAAATTCACAGGAGGTTTGCGGCTTCCAAACGACGAAACCGGCGACTGCCAGATGTTCACCGAAAAGCTCGCAGCTCTTTGTGCCGAGGCCGGCGTCAAGTTCCGGTTCAACACGACGATCACGTCGATCAACACCAGCACCAGCCGCATTGCCAGCGTATCGACCGAAACAGAAGAACTGACCGCGGACGCCTATGTGGTTGCTTTCGGCAGCTATTCACCCTTCCTGCTGCGGCGCATCGGGGTTTACATCCCTGTCTATCCGGTAAAGGGCTACTCGATTACCGTGCCTATCACCAACGAGGATGCCGCTCCGGTTTCGACTGTGATGGACGAGACCTACAAGGTCGCGATCACCCGCCTCGGCGATCGCATCCGCGCCGGCGGCACCGCCGAAATCTCAGGATATGATCTCACCCTGCGCGAGAAGCGTCAGGCGACCCTCATGCACTCGGTCGGCGACTTGTTCCCCAAGGGTGGTGATCTGGCCGAAGCAAGCTTCTGGACGGGCTTGCGACCGATGACGCCGGATGGTCCGCCCATCATAGGAGGCGGTACGAGGTACTCCAATCTCTATCTCAACACCGGCCACGGCACGCTTGGCTGGACAATGTCCTGCGGCTCTGGCCGCGTGCTCGCCGATATAATTTCCGGTAAATCGCCGGATGTGGACGCATCTCCGCTGAATATCAGCCGCTACGGCTGACATTCATTCGCCGGCTTCAAAAATCGTCGGTAAACCATTTAAAACATTACAAATTGTTTAGATTACTATTCAGTTTTCGTTCATCTCGTCGGGCTTAAAACCGGGGTGTCCCAAGACAACCCGTGGTTTAAATCAAGCCGCGCTACTGACGAGGAAACGAAATGAAAAAGATCGCTCTGGCAGCACTTGCCATCTCCCTGGTCGCGACCCCTGCCGCGTTCGCCCAACAACAGAATTACAAGGGTGGCCACTACGGTCAGCAGCAGGACCGCGTGGTAAAGAAGCGGGTTGTTACGAAAACCGTGGTGGTGAAGAAGACCCGCTGGTCGCGTGGCCACGCACTCCCCTCGAACTACCGCCGCAATGTCGTGCGCGATTATCATCGCTACCATTTGAAGACGCCACCGCGCGGTTACCAGTGGGTCAAGGCCGACAATGATTATGCCTTGATCAGCATCACTTCGGGTATCATTTCGGCACTCGTACAGGCACGCTGATCGGAAACTATTTTGAAAAGGCGGCGCCATGGCGCCGCCTTTTCATATTCAATCGACAAACACCCGAACGCTGGCCGCGCGGCCGACTGAATCGATAACTGTCAGCGTCGAATATCCACCACCGTCCGGCACCCATTGGTTGACGCGGCGGCGTGAAGTTTCCGGTAAGGGTTTGCCATTGGCGAGCCAACGGAAGGGGGCCCGGCCGCCTTGCAGTTTCAGCGCCAGCGGCATGATTTCGCCGCCTGTTGTTGCTCCAAGTTCTATGCGCGCGCCTTCAGGCGGATAGACGATCTGCGGTGCCGGTTCGCGCGTCGTCGAAGCAAGCAAGCCACTCGAATTCATCGAAAAGCGCCGCTGGCTGATAGGCAACTGGGCCTGGGCTATGCGGGTAGTGCCAGCTGGAGCGGGCTGCAGAGGCGTAATGGCGATGCCGGATTTTGCGAAACCTTCGAACAAGATCGACGCGGCCGAGCCAAAGCCCGTCAAACCCGGCACTGCGCCATTGTCAGGCCGGCCAACCCAAACGCCAAGAACATAATTGCCATCGAAACCGACCGACCACGCATCGCGGTAGCCGTAGCTTGTGCCGGTCTTATAGGCGATGCCGCGCTGCCCGGAACCGAGGGGCGGCATGACACCGGAGAGTATATCGGCAACGTTCCACGCCGCCACCGGTTCGAGCAGCGGCTCGCCCTCGATCGAGCCGGGTTTGTCCTGAATTCCATCGCCGAGTTGCATTGGCCTGCCGCGATTGGCGAGACCAGCATAAAGCTGTACAAGGTCCTTCAGAGTAATGCCCACACCGCCAAGACCAATGGCGAGGCCCGGTGTTTCATTCGGCGGTAACACCGGTCGGACTTCCGAGCGGCGGAACCGCATCATCAGCCGCGCCGGACCGACTGCGTCGAGCAAACGGACAGCCGGTACGTTCAGCGACAGCTGCAACGCCTGCCGGATGCTGACATCGCCCTGATAGCTCATATCGAAATTGCGCGGCCGGTAGCCGAAGAAGTCGGCGGGCCGATCCTCGATGATGGTCTCCTGGCTGACGAGGCCATCCTCGAAGGCCAATCCATAGATAAAGGGCTTGAGCGTCGAGCCCGGCGAGCGATTGATCCGGGTCATGTCAATCCAACCCGAGCGGCTCGCATCGAAGTAATCCGCCGATCCGACCTCGCCGACGATCTCCCCGGTGCGCACGTCCGCCATGATTATGGCGACCGATACCTTGGGACCGAGCTTGCCTGCCGCATCCCTTGCGACTGCTTCGAGTCCCTGCTGGACCCGCCGGTGCAGCGTTGTCAGATGCCGTCTGACAGACGGCTCCTTGCGCTGGGCGGCCTCCGCCAGATGTGCTGCATAGGTTGGCAATTGCAAACGCCGCGATGGAATTGGTGCAAGACCGGCCCGCTCGGCTTCGCCCTCACCCACAACTTTCTCGACTGCCATTCGGTGTAGAACGCGCCCACGCGCCGCTTCGGCCAGAGCGAGGTTGCGGTCAGGCCTGCGCCTTTCCGGCAATTGCGGCAAAGCGACGAGCAGGGCCGACTGCGCGACAGTCAAGCGGCGCGGCTCCTTGCCAAAATAGGCGAGACTTGCGGCGCGCACCCCTTCGAGATTGCCGCCATAGGGCGCGAGTGACAGATAGAGGTCGAGGATTTCGGCCTTGCTCAAACGCCGCTCAATTTGCAGTGCGCGGGCCAGCTGCTGAAGTTTCGCCGTGAATGATCTGCCCTCGCGCGGCTCGATCAGCCGGGCAACCTGCATGGACAGGGTCGAGGCGCCGGAAACGATACGGCCATTGCTGACGAACTGCACCGCTGCGCGTGCAAGCGCCACGGGGTCGATGCCCCGGTGCTGCCAGAAGCGCTGATCCTCATAGGCGATGAGCATGCGAACGAATTGCGGATCGACATCCTTTGCTGTCGTACCGAGCCGCCAGCGGCCTTCGGAAGTCGCAAAGGCGCGCAGCAACTGCCCATCCGCATCAAGGACTTCAGTCGAAACCTCCGCCGCCTTTTCGAGGGGCGGTGGAAAAGCGCGGTCGGCCAGGTCGAGGCCAAACGCAAGCACCGTAGCCAGCACCAGATTGGCCGAAATGCCGATGCAGAGTTTGCGTGTGGACCACATTATTGTGCTGCGACGACCTCCATGCGACCGGTTGCCGTACGCGCGGAAAACTGCGGACGGTACATGTCTTCAACGCTGGCAGCCGGATGGTCATAGGTGCCGGGTGTTACCGCGCGGACTACATAGGCCAGCGTGATTTCGCCATTGTCCCCCGTCGCCCGGTCAAAGGCGGCGACGAAACGATCGCTGCGGAACTCCGTGTGCGCTGCCTCCACTTCGCCGATCCAGTCGAAATTCGACAGGCTGGCGCTGTTAACGAGACCGGGATTATCGATCTCGAAACCAGCAGGCAAAAGATCGGTGATCAGCACGCGCGACGGCCAGTTGTTGTTCTCTGTCACTTTCAAAACAACCACATAGCGCTCGTTCTGCTTGGCCTGGCTGACATTGGCCTCCTTGCCATCGAGCGTGTAATAGGAGCGCTGGATGTTGAAACCATCGCCGCCGGCAGGCAGCGGCTGCGACGGGGATGCCACCGTCGTCACCACTGCCGACACAGGTTCGGCAGTCGCATTGGTGATGGTCACCGGTTGGGCAAGCAGTTCATCGCCGGTCAATCGCGCCGCATAGCCTCCGCTATGGGCAGCGCCATTGATGTCGAGCTGCAGATCCCTGTCGCCATCCTGAACAGCACGCGCCGCAAGCAGCATCCATGTTTGCTCCTGCGTGCTCGTATAGGTCTTATGTTCCCATTCGTTGGCAACGATCTTCGACAATTGCGGGATGATGGGCGGGACCGGCCGGCTCTCGGCAGCAAGCGCCAGAACAGCAGCGTCATCACGAAGCGACGAGCCGTAGTCCGAACGAACCAGGCTGACATTGGTCACGGTCGTCGCCTGTTGCAGGGCATTGGTGAAGATGCTTTGCGAACGCTGGGCATCGCCATAGAGCGACAAGGCGGCGGCAAGATGCGCGCGTGACAATGGCGTCGGGAACTCGCCGAGTTTCGTGTCTGCGTAATAACGCAGATCACTGATGGCTGCCTTGCGGTTACGCGCCAGAACGTAGAGCGCATAGGCAATTTCATTGCCCTGATCCTTGACATTCACGTCGTAGCTCAGCGAGTTCTGCAAGTTTTCAAGTGCCTGTACGAGAGCCTGTTCCGGCACATTGTATTTCTGTTCGCGAGCACGGGTGAGGAAGTCCGTGACATAGGCATCAAGCCAGAGATCGCCGGAGCCCGGAGACCAAAGACCGAAGCTGCCGGAAGAGGATTGGTACGACAGGACACGATAGATCGCTTCCTGCACGCGCTTCTGCACCTCCCCGTCGTCAGCAATTCCAGACTGCCTGGCAAGATCGCTCATATAGAGCAGTGGCAGGGCGCGGCTGGTCGTCTGTTCGGCGCAACCATAGGGGTAGCGATCGAGCGTCATCAGCAAGGCCGGAATATCGAAGGCGGCCGAGCGGGTGACATTGAGACTGACCGAAGCCCCCTGCAAGACGCTGCCAGCCAGCAACTCGCTATCCACCTTGAGGCTGCTGTTGGGCCCAAGCTTGATCGGCCTGCGCACGGTCATCGGCAAGGTCGCCGGCCGGACGGGGACATTCAAGGTTTGCTCGAGCGAGAGACCTGCGGCATTGGACAATTTTACCGACACGACTCCGTCGCCCGGCTGATTGCCCGTCAGTGGCAAGGTAAGGTTTGCCTTACCACCCGCAGCCAGATTGACGGTTTGTGACGCGGCCGGTTGATCGACCTTCACTGCAGGATTGCTCGTGACCTGCACCTGATAGTCGCCTGCCGGCGCGTCGGTATTGGCGATATCGAGCCGCAATGCGGCCTTGTCGCCAGGGGCAAGGAATTTCGGCAAGCTCGCCGTAACGACCACGGGATCACGAATGACCACGTCGGAGGTGGCATGGCCGACACCCGATTTCGACCACGCGACGGCCATCACGCGGGCCGTTCCGTTAAACTGGGGAATATCGAAGCTGACATTCGCCTTGCCCTGTGCGTCGAGCTTGACGGGCCCGGAGAAGAAGGCGATCAGCTTTTCGGTGGGTGGGCTGCCTTGCATCGGCATCTGCGCACCATCGCCGCCAGTGCGCAGCTTGCCCGTTGCGCCCTGTGAACCATCGATCAGGCGGCCGTAAAGGTCGCGAATCTCGAGACCGAGCTGGCGTTGGCCGAAATACCAGCCATCGGGATTCGGTGCTTCATAACGGGTAAGATTGAGAATACCGACGTCCACTGCAGCCACGGTGACGAAAGCGCCCTCGTTCGCACCGGCACCAGTGACCTCAAGGGCGATGTTCATCGGCTTGCGCGGTTCGGTTTTCGGCGGCGTATCCAGCTTTACGGCGAGCTTGCGATCGCCCGGATTGACGTTGAGCCATTTGACGCCGATGGCACGCATCGGCATATGGGTTTCCTGCGCGTCACCCGGACGGAACAACGTGGCCGTGACGTAAGCTCCCGCACCCCAATCGGCGGTGACAGGAATATCGACTTCGCCACCCTCGGCCGGAATGCTGGCGCGCTTTGTCACCAGCAAACTCTCGGCCCCGACAGTCACCAGCAGTTCGCCGGCGAAACGCGGCGAAACCTTCAATTTCGCCGTCTCACCGGGGGCATAGTTTTCCTTATCGAGAGCGATCTGAAGACCGTCAGGCGTTTCGGTAGAAGTGCTCGCTACATAGTAGCCGGCATCGAATTCGACGCTGGATGCCGGTCCATCCGCAGCGGCGGTTTCCACCTCCAGACGGAACTGACCCCAGGTAACAGGGACGGAAATATCTGCGCCATCCGCCGTTGTATCGATCACCCCATTCGCAACCTGCTTGGTCGAAAGGATTGGCTCGTATTTCCATGAACTGCCATCGCGGTACCACTGATAGTTGCGCTCAACGTTGATGAGTTTCCACTGGAGCCCCTGCATGGCCTGTTTCTGTCCATTCTCATTGACAGCAATGACGTGAAATTTGCCAACGGAGTTTTCGGCGAGAGCACCTGAGAACTCTGGCTTGATGCCGATCATCGAGCCTTGCTGCTTGACCGGCAGCGTCAATGTACGCTCTACAGCGCGGCCGCCTGCTTCCTGCATGCGCACGACCACATTTGCGTTGAGGAGCTGCGTGGTGGACGGAGCATCTGCCACTGAAACATCAAACGTCGCCTTGCCGTTCTCGTCCAGCGGCTGCAAGTCCTCGAGCGGCATGCTCGTATTTTCGCTCGCCTCTTCATCGGCGAGCCCAAAGAGATAACCCTTGAAATCCGCGCTTTCATGTGTTGGCTTCAGCGCGACTTCGCCTTCAAGTTCCAGGCCTGCAGCAGGAGCGCCATAGAGAAAGCGGCCGTCCACATTCACCGGTGTTGGCTTGCCGACTTCGATAAATTTAGCGTCACTGGTCAGATCGAACTCGACCCGGTCTGGCACGAAATCCTCAACCAGGAATTGCTTTTCTGCAATTGGCGACCCCTTCGGATCGGTGAATATCTGCATCGTCCAGGTGCCGCGCATGGAGTTCGCTTGCAGCTCCAGATCGAGCGTATGCCCGCCGAGATTTGCACCGTCACTGACCATACGGCGATCCTCGACGCCGTCCGGCCGCTTGAACACAAATGTCAGCGGCAGTTTTTCGACGGCATTGGCGGCGTTATCCCGGGCGAGCGCGGACGCATGCACCGTTTCGCCGGCGCGATAGATACCGCGTTCGGTCCATGCCAGAATATCGATAGCGCCTGGCGCGGGACGGCCGGTGACACCACGATCCGAAAGATCGAAGCCCGCCCGGGTCATGTCGAGGAAAACATAATCCGCATCGCCATTCTTGGCGGTGATGACTGCAGGAGCAGTCGCTGCCGTGCCACGCATCAGCCCGGCGGTAAATGTAGCGCGACCTTCGGTATCGGTGACCGCAGTACCAAGTATCTCGTTGTTCTTGGCAAGAAGCTGAAGCTCGACACCGATGAGCGGCTGGGCCGACGCAAGCGAGCGAGCAAAAACATTGAGGCCATCATTACCCGCATAGGTGGTGAGGCCGATATCGGAGACGACGAACCATTGGGTCGCCTGGGCATCCCACTCGTCGCTTTTTGCGTCGGGTGAAACGGCGGTCAGGACATAGACACCGGGCTTGCGTTGCGGCAGGGCCTCATCGACAGGGAAACTGGTGACGACATCCTTGTTGAGATCGGACTGAAGATCGATCGTGCCTTGCCACACAAGCTCACCCGATTCATCCTGCAGACGCTGAGCGCTATAACCATCCATCTGCGTCAGGAATTGGGAACTGGTCAGAAGCGGGGCAAGCCCTCGATCACCGATGCGATAGAGCTTAAGATTGGCGCTGGTCGTATTGACCGAAACGATTGGAATGCCGCGACGCGCAGTGCTCGGCAGTACGAAGCTGTCGCCGGTAAAGCGCACCATGGCGGAGCGGTCCTTGATGTAGATCTCAAGATCGACAGGCGCTTCGAGAGATTCGCCCACCGCGGATGGCAGCCCGGGACGCAGGGCGAGCTTGTAACGCTGGCCATGTTCAAGGCCTTCAACACAGATCTCACTGCCCTTGGCCTCCAGCGCTTTCGGGGCAGTTCCGTTCAATGTCACGAACGGCGTATAGTCCGTGCCCATTTTCACCAGAGGGTCAGAGAACTGGACACAAGCACGGGGATTAACGCTATCCGCGTCGATCGTATGATTGGTGACGCGGAAGCCCTGCCGCGATCTCAAGTCGAGATAGGCAGCCTCCACCGGCTTGGCGTTGACGAGTGCAAGACTGGCTTTATACGCGTCAAGCGAGGCGCGATAGTTCTCGGAGTTTTGCAGCGCATCGCCGAGCACTGCCAGCGCATCTGCGCGGCTTTGTGTCGTTCGCGTCAACTGGTAGCCGTTGAGTGCGGCTAGCGCCGCCTGTCCGGCAATATAGGTATTTTTCTCGGCGCGGTTCGCCGCGCGCGCCGTCTCGATCCAGAGCGGGCCGTTGTCAGGTGTAACCGCCAATGCACCTCTAAACGCTTTGAGGGCGTTCTCGATGTTGCCCTTGGCAACTTCGGCGCGTCCTGCCGCCACGAGACCCTCGGCACCCTGCGTCTTCTGATCGTCGGTGAGGCTCAGGCTCGCTTTGACCTGCCGTGCATCCTGCAGCAACTGGTCCGACACAAATTGCAACTTTGGCGGAGCGCCGATATCGGGCTCATCGGCGGTCTCGACAACCTTGCCGGCGACGGAACCCGGCGCCGTTTTCAGCTGATTGAAATCGGATTTGAGAAAGCACCACTTCACCTTGGGGTTGTAGGTGAATGCCTTGCAGGACTGGTCGGCGAGACAGACCAGCTCGCACTGATCCTGTGTGACATCCTGTTCCGTACGCAGGTCAAAACCGAAATAATCGCCGTCCTTCGTCGTAACGACATCGCGGTTCATTTCCGCCGCGCCGACCGGCGCGGAAAGAGTGAAAAGAGTGAGAAGGAAGGCCGAAAAGCCGATGACCGAACGCAGAGACATAAAGTCCTCCCACTGCCACTATTTTGGTGTGGGGGCACTGTTCAAACTTCGGTATAACTTGTCAACAGATCATGCGATCCGGTTGCATTCTCCCGCTCGATTTCGCTACGAATCCAACGCTGGAAGTGCAGCGTCTGTTGGCTTGGTTTGCGGTTATTTGGTGTGATTAACCAATAACCCACCGAAGACGGTACGCGTGCGGGGAAAGGCGCGACAAGCCTCCCGTCCGCCAAGGCATCTTCAACGAACAGATCCCAGGCAAGCATAATGCCCTGCCCGCTGATCGCGGCTTCAAGGCCAAGCCATGGATCAGAAAAAGTTGTCCCGTCGAAAGGCAGCGGTCCTTCGAGACCAGCCGCGGCCTGCCAATCATCCCAGCTGAACATCGGATTGTCATAACAGATGATCGGTTGATTGAAGATGTCAGCAGGCCCCTTCAGCTTGAGAGCCACATTCCGCGTGCAAACCGGAAACATCCTTTGCGGCAGAAGCCGTTCCGGAGCGCCATCCCGCCAATCGCCTTTTCCGAGCCGGATAGCGAGATCGATGTCCGAACTTTTCAGATCGACGATGCCGGGTGAAGGATCGATGCGGATTTTGAGATCCGGATGGGCACTGCGCAAACGGCCAAGGCGTGGAACGAGCCATTTCGAGGCGAAGGTAGGGGCGACGGAAAGCATGAGCGTCTGATCGGTCCCATCAGCCATTGCGACGGCCTTTGACAATGACTGAAAGCCTTCTTCCAACCGGGCAAGAAAGCCTTTGCCGAATGGTGTAGCCACCAGCCCGCCGCGCGTTCGCTCGAAGATGGCATGTCCGATCTGGCCCTCGGTACGGATCAACTGCTGGCTGACCGCGCTTACCGATACGCCGAGTTCCTCGGCAGCTTTTGGAAGCGAGCCCAAGCGTCCGATCGCCTCTACTGCTTTCAAACCGTTGAGATGGACCTTGTTTAGATTCTTCATGAAGATTTTCTTTACGAAGGTTTCGACAATCTGGATTGCCCAGACCACATATCCTGAGCAGAATAGAGCATGTTTGGAAAATGAGGTAGGTCGATGATAAAGATTTTCTTGCCATTGATGTCATACATCTCATGGGTTCTCGATCAACAATTGTATTCTGGTGGTGAGGCTGAGTTCGACTGGCAAAGGGATCCACTTGCGCACCCGACATTACAGGCCATGGACCTCGATCAGCTGGCCGATCTGCCATTCGACCCGCGCGCCGTATGCAGGCAATAGCGCAGCTACACAGTCAAACGTCGTGCTGCCATTGCCATGCGCCGTTCCCACCAGACGAGAGAGAGGCTGGAGGCCACAATGAGCATCGCGCCGAGGAAGACGTTTAATTGCGGCACCTCATGCCAGATGAGATAACCGTAAAGAAACGCCCAGATGAGACCGCTATATTCGATGGGCGCAAGAGCCGACGCCGGAGCGTAGCGGAAACCTTCGTACAGGAAATATTGTCCAGCTGAGCCGACCAGGCCCAGGCTAATCATCAACATCCAGCCGTTGAAATTCGGTGTTTTCCATAACCATGGAAGCATCGCTCCACAAACGACGGCGAAAAGAAAACTTGTGGCCATCATCTGGTTGAAGGTGCTTTCGCTGCGGCTGACGAGGCGCACGAGAATGACGCTCCATGCCCAGCAGAAACCAGCGAACAGAACCATTCCGGCAGGCACGAGATCCGGCGTTTCCGCCGGATTCGCTGCGAGGATCACCCCCACGAAACCCGCGATGGACGCGATCCACCGAACCAGTCCCACCTTCTCCTTCAGAACAAAGATCGACAGGATGACAACCATCACCGGCGCGGAGAAGTACATGGTGGTGATTTCGGCAAGCCCGAGGTGGCGCGCCGCCGAATAATAGGAGAGCCATGCGCCGAGCATCAGTGCCGCGCGAATAGCGAGCGATCGCTTGTGCGGGCTCTTCATGATCGAAGGATGCCGCTCATGCCGCACCATGATTGCAGCAAAGATGACGATGATAACACTGCGCATGAACAGTATCTGCGGCACCGAATAATCTGCCACCAGCCACTTCACCAGCGCATCCTGGATAGCAAAAAGCGAATAGCCGAGCGCGGCCAGGGCAATGCCGGTGAGCGGACTGGGTTCTTGCCCGATAAATCGACGAAGCATGGGGGCCTTGCGGAGGGTAGGCGGTGCTGCTGTTTCGCCTATCAAGAAGACAAACTGATTACAACTGCATTCGGAAAACATTAACTTTAATGGTAAAACTCTAATGATTTTGAGCAGCGCGGCCCTAAAGCATATTGGACGTAACACCTTGCTTCATAATGAATTTTGACGACCGCGGAGCTATTGTTGCCCAACGCCGCTTGCTGCATAGTTGCTTGGCCGGGTTAACACTTTGGCCCGAGGACACGAACGTTGCAGGGGGGCAAATGCTGAGGGACGACAAAAATACGAAGGCCGACTACGAGCCTTATATTACTCGCTCTGCACCCTATGTCGTATTCCTGCTTTTGTGGCTTCCGTTTGTTCTTGTCGTAGGCAGGCTATTCGGCAATCAATAGCTGAATGAATGAGGGCCCGCGATCGCCTGCTGCAACGTCATCCAACACCCCCAAGGATCGGAATTCCCACAGCCGACAAGGTATCAGGGATTTTGTGATCAGGCCGGAACCGGCCCAGGCTTGCGGATATGTTTTGCTGCTTCGACCACAAGCGGATCAAAGCCGTTATCCTCTTGTTCAAGGATCGCGAAAAACTGCTCGCGCATGCGTGGCTCCCAGAAATGGTTGATGTGGTCAGCAACCCCTGCCACCGCCTCATCCTTGGGCTGTGTATGGAAGAACGCGGCTATCTGGTTGGCCATGTAGACGAGCTTGGTCGCCGTCGATTTGTGGCTTTCACTATCCATATTGCACCAATCTTACAGTGGGACTTTGAACGAGAGTCGATGCGGCGGTGTCGGGATTCGGTTTGGGAAGCACATCCGCCGCTTTTGTATCCAGCTGGGCCAAAGCAGTCGGGACGCGCTCTGGGCGAGTAAATACATCGAATTCATCACCGCGCACAAGCGCGACAAGCGTCATGCCCGCGGCATGCGCTGTGCGGATCGCCAAGGCTGTCGGCGCCGATACGGCAATCAGGATCGGAGCGCCGATGATCGCCGCTTTTTGCACCATTTCAATAGATACGCGGCTCGTAACGACGACCGCGCCGGTCTTGCCCTTGACACCAGACCGGCAGAGAGCCCCGGCCAGCTTGTCCAGCGCATTGTGGCGGCCAACATCTTCGCGCGCCGCAACGACTCCCTTGCCCGGAACATAGAACCCTGCGGCGTGGACTGCGCCGGTTTCACTATGCAGCGGCTGAACCTGCGAGAGCAGCTTGACCGCGTCCGCGATTTCATCCGGCATCAGCTTGAGTTTGGCTCTATCGACCGAAGCGACGGGTTTCAGAGCCTGCTCGATCGACTCGATGCCGCAGAGGCCGCAGCCGACAGGTCCGGCCATGCGGCGGCGGCGATCCGTGAGTTCCTGGCCCGCTTCACCTGCGAGCACCATCTGGACATCGACACCCTCGTCATGTTCCTCGACGGTGATCTCGCTGATTTCATCGAGCTGCGCGATGATGCCCTCTGACAGACTAAAGCCGACAGCGAAATCCTCCATGTCGGTTGGCGTCGCCATCATAACCGCATGGGTCGTGCCATTATAACTGAAGGCGACCGGCGTTTCTTCTGGCACCATTCTGCTGTCTGTCGCATAAACCTCCCCCGCCCCCTTGCGGCGGCGGGTGATGCGCGGAACGACAAGCAGTGTAGGGCGCTTTTCGGGCATGGTTACTCCGCGGCGTCCAGCACGGGAGCAATACGCCTGCTCTGGCGCGCCTGTTCATCATACTCGATCTGCCAGTCGCTCGGACCGTTCGAGGCGCCGACCTGCACCGCCGTAACCTTGTATTCCGGACAATTGGTCGCCCAATCGGAGAAATCGGTGGTGATGACGTTGGCCTGCGTCGTCGGATGGTGGAAGGTCGTATAGACAACACCCGGCGATACGCGATCGGTGATCAGCGCCCGCAGAGTGGTTTCGCCTGCGCGGCTGGTGATCTTCACCCAATCGCCATCACGAATGCCGCGCTGTTCGGCGTCATGGGCGTGGATCTCCAGCCGATCCTCTTCATGCCAGACAACATTTTGCGTGCGGCGCGTCTGCGCCCCGACATTGTATTGCGACAGGATGCGTCCCGTCGTGAGAAGCAGCGGGAAGCGCGGTCCGGTTCGCTCGTCCGTCGCGACATATTCGGTGCGGATGAACTTGCCCTTGCCGCGCGCAAAGCCATCGATATGCATGATCGGCGTGCCCAAGGGGGCCTTTTCATTGCATGGCCATTGAACCGATCCTTCCTTGTCCAGAAGGTCGTAGGTAACGCCGGCGAAACTCGGAGTCGTCAGTGCGACTTCGTCCATGATTTCGGAAGGATGGCTGTAGCTCCAGCCAAGTCCCATGGCATTTGCGAGGTTCTGCGTAACCTCCCAATCGGCATAGCCGTTGAGCGGGCTCATAACCTTGCGCACGCGATTGATCCGGCGCTCGGCATTGGTGAACGTGCCATCCTTTTCAAGGAAGGTAGAGCCGGGCAGGAAAACATGGGCATAGTTGGCGGTCTCATTGAGGAAGAGGTCGTGCACGACGACGCATTCCATGGCGGCGAGACCGGCAGCAACATGCTTGGTATCAGGGTCCGACTGAAGGATATCCTCGCCTTGAATGTAGATGCCCTTGAAGGTGCCATCAACGGCGGCGTCCAGCATATTCGGAATGCGAAGGCCGGGCTCATCCTGCAGCTTCACGCCCCAGAGCTTGTCGAAGATGTCGCGCGTCGATTCATCGGAGATATGCCGGTAACCCGGAAGTTCGTGCGGGAAGGACCCCATATCACAGGAGCCCTGCACATTGTTCTGACCGCGGAGCGGGTTCACGCCGACGCCCTTGCGGCCGATATTGCCAGTCGCCATGGCGAGGTTTGCGATAGCCATAACTGTCGTTGAGCCCTGGCTATGCTCTGTGACACCAAGACCGTAATAGATCGCGCCATTGCCGCCGGTTGCGAAAAGCCGTGCGGCCTCGCGCAACTCTTGGGGATTAACGCCAGACAGCTGTTCGATGGCTTCCGGGCTATGCTCCGGAGAAGAAACGAAGGCTGCCCAATCCTGGAACTCGTCCCAATCACAGCGTTCGCGGATGAACTTCTCGTTGAAGAGCCCTTCGGTGACGATCACATGGGCCATTGAGGTGACAACGGCAACGTTGGTACCGGGACGCAAGGGGAGGTGTTGTGCAGCTTCCACATGGGGTGAACGCACCAGATCGATGCGGCGCGGATCGACGACGATCAGTTTTGCACCCTTGCGCAGCCGCTTCTTCAACCGGGAAGCAAAGACAGGATGACCATCGGTCGGATTGGCGCCGATAATCATCACGACGTCGGTGTGCTCGACACTATCGAAATCCTGCGTGCCTGCGGAAGTACCGAATGTAGTTCTGAGGCCATAACCCGTGGGCGAATGGCAAACGCGGGCGCAGGTATCGACATTGTTATTGCCGAAGCCGGCGCGCACCAGTTTCTGGACAAGATATGTTTCTTCATTGGTGCAGCGGGAAGATGTGATGCCACCAATGGAATTGCGTCCGTACTGATACTGGATGCGGCGGAATTCGTTTGCTACATGCTTGTAGGCTTCTTCCCACGTGACTTCGCGCCATGGATCGGAGATCTTCTCGCGGATCATCGGGTTGAGAATGCGGTCCTTGTGGGTTGAATAGCCGTAGGCAAAGCGACCCTTGACGCAGGAATGGCCGCGATTGGCCTTGCCGTCCTTCCAGGGCACCATGCGAACCAGCTCTTCGCCGCGCATCTCTGCCTTGAACGAGCAGCCGACGCCGCAATAGGCGCAGGTCGTGACTTTCGAATGTTCCGGCTGACCAATTTCGATGACGGATTTTTCGGTCAATGTTGCCGTCGGACAAGCCTGGACACAGGCTCCGCAGGAAACACATTCGCTGTCGACGAAATTTTCATGCATGCCTGGCGAAACGCGGCTGGAGAAACCACGGCCTTCGATGGTCAGTGCAAAGGTTCCCTGCACTTCCTCGCAGGCACGCACGCAGCGCGAGCAGACAATGCACTTGGCCGGATCGTAGGTGAAATAGGGGTTGGATTCGTCCTTCGGCATCCAACGATCATTGGCAACGTCATGCGCCTTGGCGAAAACGTGGTTGTCGCCCTCATAGCCATAACGCACATCACGAAGGCCAACCGCGCCTGCCATATCCTGCAGTTCGCAATCGCCATTGGCCGCGCAGGTAAGGCAATCAAGCGGATGATCGGAGATATAAAGCTCCATGACGCCCTTGCGAATATTCTTCAGACGCTGCGTTTGGGTATGGACGACCAGCCCTTCCATTGCCGGCGTCGTGCAGGAGGCTGGCGTGCCATTGCGGCCTTCAATTTCGATCAGGCAGAGGCGGCAAGAACCGAACGCATCCACCATATCGGTGGCGCAGAGCTTTGGAACCTTGACACCGGCTTCCATGGAGGCGCGCATGATCGAAGTGCCTTCGGGCACAGTGACCTCGTTGCCATCAATGGTCAGCGTGATCATCTTTTCGGAAAGAGATTTCGGCGTACCGTAGTCGATTTCTTCAATGAGAGACATGAAACAGCTCCTATTCCGCCGCTACGGCGATTGGCGCGGGGCGGAAATCTTCAGGAAAATGGGTGAGAGCGCTCATGACCGGATAGGGCGTGAAGCCACCCAAGGCACAGAGCGAGCCAAACTTCATCGTGTGGCACAAGTCGGTCAAAACCTCGATCTGCTTTTCAGGCTCGATGTTGGCCGAGATGCGATCAACGACTTCGACACCCCGTGTTGAACCGATGCGGCAAGGCGTGCATTTGCCGCAGGATTCGATCGCGCAGAATTCCATGGCGAAACGCGCCTGCTTTAGCATGTCCACGCTGTCATCGAAAACCACCAAACCAGCATGGCCGATGAGGCCATCCTTTGCCGTGAAGGCTTCGTAGTCAAAGGGCGTATCGAAGAGCTCGCGCGGGAAATAGGCGCCGAGCGGGCCACCGACCTGCACAGCCTTGACCGGACGTCCTGTTGCCGTGCCGCCACCGATATCCTCGACGATTTCGCCGAGCGTAAGACCGAAGGCAGCTTCGAAGAGCCCGCCATGTTTGACGTTGCCGGCAATCTGCAGCGGGATGGTGCCTCGAGAACGGCCCATGCCGAAATCCTTGTAAAAAGGAGCGCCCTTGTCGAGGATAACAGGAACGGAAGCCAGCGAGATGACATTGTTGATGACGGTTGGCTTACCGAAAAGGCCTTTATGCGCTGGCAGCGGCGGCTTGGCGCGGACGATGCCACGTCGGCCTTCGAGGCTTTCCAGCAACGCGGTTTCCTCGCCGCAAACATAAGCCCCTGCCCCTACACGGACCTCTATGTCAAACGCATAGGACGACCCAAGTACAGACGAACCTAGCACGCCGTCCTCACGAGCGATTTCCAGCGCTTCGTTCATGACAGCAATGGCATGCGGATATTCAGAGCGCGTGTAGATGTAACCCTTCGTTGCGCCGACGGCGATGCCAGCGATGGTCATGCCCTCGATCAACACGAAGGGATCGCCTTCCATGATCATGCGATCAGCAAAAGTACCGCTGTCCCCTTCATCGGCGTTGCAGACGATATATTTCTGCGAACCCGTGGTTTCGAGAACCGTCTTCCATTTGATGCCGGTCGGGAAACCCGCACCGCCGCGACCGCGCAAACCGGACTCCGTCACCTGGGCCACGATTTCGGAAGGCGTTAGCTTGAGAGCGTTTTCCAGTCCCTTCAGGCCATCATGGGCACGATAATCTTCGAGGGAGACAGGATCCGTGATGCCGCAACGGGCAAAGGTCAGGCGCGTCTGTTTGGCGAGGAAGGGGTGATGATCGATGAGGCCGAGCCAGAGAGGATGCACCCCGCCCTCGGCCATGCCATTGTCAAGCAGTGCCGCCACGTCGGAGGCCTTGACCGGGCCATAGGCAATACGGCCGTTTGGCGTCTCGACCTCGATCATCGGCTCCAGCCAATACATACCGCGCGAGCCATTACGGACGATTCGCGCATCGAAGTTGCGTGTGTCGATTTCAGTCTGCAGGGATCTGGCGACCTTCTCGGCGCCAAGCGCCAAGGCGCCGGAATCGCGCGGAACGTAAAAAGTTATTGTCATAGCCGCACCTCCGCCGCGATTTCCTCGAGCTGCTCGGCGTCGAGACGTCCAATCACCTCATCGTCGAGCATCGCGGCAGGCGCGCAGGCACAAAGGCCGAGGCAATAGACCGGCTCAAGCGTCACTGCACCATCGGCGGTCGTGCCATGCCAATCGATGCCGAGAAGCTGGCGTGCCCGGTCGGCAAGTGCATCGCCGCCCATGGACTGACACGCTTCCGCGCGGCAAAGCTTCAGAACATGTCGGCCAGCAGGGTGATCGCGGTAATCATGATAAAATGTAAAAACGCCATGGACTTCGGCGCGGGAAATGTTGAGGGCCTGTGCAATCAACGGAAGCGTTTCCGGTGGAACATAGCCAAACTCGTCCTGCAACTCGTGCAGAATTGGAAGCAGCGGGCCTTCTTTGCCCTTTAGTTGATCGATAATGCCTATCGCTCTGCTGGCGATATCGGTACTTGCGCTTTGCATATGGTGCAACGCCCTCCCTTGTTTCTCCCCACACCCCGAAATAGATCAAAGATGCGTGGCATTATCAATACCGCAGTCTCGTTGAGCGATAGAAATTTTCTATCAAACCATATTCATACTTACAGCCAATGCGCGTGCTTCGTGCAACAGCGCAGAAACCAACGGCGTATGAGGTTCGCGATCCGCAGCGACCAGTCCAACGAGGTGGCGCGCATCAGGCTCGACGATGGGGATAGCACGAATCGGTTCGGCAAATCCCAGCGTCTCGGCTAGGTTGAGCGGCATAATGCTAGCCCATTTTCCGGTTCTTATGTGCGAGAATAGCACAATCATGGAATTAGATTCGAGTGTCGGATGAACCTCGACCCCCGCCTCCTGCAAATGCTTGTTAATGAGGCGGCGATTCTGCATGTCCATGGTGAGGAGACAAAGCGGCAACTGCCCCACCTCCGCCCATGTGACCGACTTCCGATCGGAGTAGGTATTGCCCGACGAAGTAATCAGCTGGTAGCGCTCGGTATAAAGCGGCACGGACGTCACGCGTCCGAGAGGCTCATTATCCAGGTAGCTGATACCGATATCGATCTCGAAATTGCTGAGCAGCGTCAACACTTCAAGCGATGTTCGCGAGGTCACGGAGAATGTAACATCCCGGTGCTTTTCGCGGAAAGGCGTTGTCAGCCGCGAGACCATGGCAAGTGCCGTGGGAATGGCCGCGATCTTCACATGCCCGGCAAGGCCGAAGCGGGCGGCGCGGATTTCCTCGCGCATCGTGCGGGTATCGCCGACAATGCGGCGGGCCCATTCAAGCACGCGCTGACCTTCCGACGTCAGTCCCTTGAAGCGTGACGCACGCTGTACGAGTACAACACCGAGCGTATCCTCAAGCTGGCGGATAGCTGCGGAAAGCGTCGGCTGGGTGACGCCGCACTCTTCTGCCGCCCGGCCAAAATGCTTGTGGTGCGCCAAAGCTATAAAAAATTCCAGCTTGTCGATCATGCGGGGTTGCTCCTCTTGAAGAGACCCTAGCGATGATCCTGCATAATCAGCAAGCCAAGTTTTTCAAACGGTCAGGAACTTGCGCACTTCCGGCTTATCGAGGCTAGCAGCGTCGCCGGAATGGACGATCTCGCCCCGATCCATAATGTAGACGTGATCGGCGAGTTCGCGGCAGAAATCGAGATACTGCTCAACAAGAAGGATTGCGAGGCCCGCCTGATCACGCAGGAACTGGATCGCCCGGCCGATGTCCTTGATGATCGAAGGCTGAATACCTTCGGTCGGTTCATCGAGAACCAACAGCTTCGGCCGTGTCACCAGCGCGCGGCCGATGGCGAGCTGTTGCTGCTGACCACCGGAAAGATCGCCGCCGCGGCGCCCGAGCATAGTCTTTAATACCGGGAACAGTTCGAAGACTTCCGGGGGGACATTGCGATTGCCGCGCGTCGCCGCAGCAAAGCCGGTTGCGAGGTTTTCGCGGACAGTTAGCAACGGGAAAATCTCGCGCCCCTGCGGAACGAAAGCAATGCCCGCGCGGGCTCGATCATAGGGTGGTTTCCTTCCCAGAGCCGATCCTTCAAAACTGATCGAACCGGAAGAAAGCGGGTGCTGACCGACGATGGCTCTGAGCATGCTGGTCTTGCCGACGCCATTACGCCCGAGAACACAGGTGATTGATTTCGGTTTCACTTGCAGCGACACACCGCGCAATGCCTGCGCGGCACCATAGTGCAGAGACGCATTTTCAATTGTCAGCATGGGAGAATTCCTTGCTCTTTTTGACGCAAATTCCGGACGGAGCCACTTCTTTGGAATAGGTCTTTATCGGCCAAGATAGACCTCGATCACACGCTGATCATTACTGACGAAATCGAGCGAGCCTTCTGCCAACACCGAACCTTCGTGCAGGCACGTCACCTTTGCATCGAGTTCGCGGACGAAATGCATGTCGTGTTCGACCACGAGCACCGACCGCGTTTTGGCGATTTCGCGCAGCAGTTTGGCCGTTTCGGCGGTCTCGGCATCGGTCATCCCCGCAACTGGCTCATCGACCAGCAACAGCTTCGGGTCTTGTGCCAGCAGCATCCCGATCTCGAGCCACTGCTTTTGACCGTGCGAAAGGTTCGCTGCGAGCCAGTCTCGTTTGCCGTTCAGGCGGATCGTATAAAGAATATCCTCGATCCGTTCGGCCTCGTTCGCGCTCTGTTTATGGAAAAGTGCCGAAAACGCCGAACGCGGACCGGAGAGAGCCAGCACCAGATTGTCTTCAACAGTGTGGCTTTCAAAAACCGTCGGCTTCTGAAATTTGCGGCCGATACCGAGCAGAGCGATTTCCGCCTCGTCGTGCCTGGTCAGATCCACCTCGCCATTGAAGTAGACGTCGCCAGCATCCGGCTTTGTCTTGCCTGTGATGATATCCATCATCGTTGTCTTGCCTGCACCATTCGGACCGATAATGGCGCGCATTTCTCCGGCCTGCAGCACAAGCGACAGATTATTGATGGCGCGGAATCCATCGAACGAGACCGAAACGCCATCGAGATAGAGAAGAGTATCCTGGGCTTTCATGGTCTATTCCGCTGCCTGAGGTTCGGGAAGGTGCACATTCTCGGCGGCAACTGGCGGGGGCGCGCTGTCTTTCTTTCGCGCGGCGTGGTCAGCCAGTTTGGTTTTCCACGAGCCATAGAGACCCAGGATGCCCTTTGGCAGGAACAGGGTGACGATGATGAACAGCGCGCCCAGCGCGAACAGCCAGATTTCCGGAAATGCGGCTGTGAAATAGGTCTTGCCAAAATTGACCAGTACGGCGCCGATGATAGGTCCGATAATTGTTCCACGGCCGCCCACCGCAACCCAGATGACGGCCTCGATGGAATTGGCCGGCTCGAACTCCGAGGGGTTGATAATACCGACCTGGGGCACGTAGAGCGCACCGGCTATGCCCGCCATCATTGCCGAAATTGTCCAGACAAACAGCTTGTAGCGATCGACGCGATAGCCAAGAAAGCGCATCCGGCTTTCCGCATCGCGGACGCCGACGAGGACCTTGCCGAGCTTGGAGCGAATGATGAAACTCGACACGAAGACGGCGAGCGCCAGAAACAGCGCGGTCGCCGCGAACAGCATTGAGCGGGTGGTTCCAGCCTGGATGTTGAAGCCGAGAATATCCTTGAAATCCGTCAGGCCATTGTTGCCGCCAAATCCCATGTCGTTGCGAAAAAAAGCCAGTAGCAGCGCATAAGTCAGCGCCTGGGTGATGATCGACAGGTAAACGCCGGTGACGCGAGAGCGAAAGGCAAGCCAGCCAAAGCCAAATGCAAGCGCGCCGGGAACAAGAACGACCATCAGCGCTGCGAACCAGAAATTATCGAAGCCGTGCCAGAACCAGGGCAATTCCTTCCAGTTCAGGAAGACCATGAAATCCGGGAGCACCGGATCGGCATAGACACCGCGTGGGCCGATCTGGCGCATCAGATACATGCCCATAGCGTAGCCACCCAACGCAAAAAAGGCGCCGTGACCGAGCGAAAGGATGCCGCAGAACCCCCAGACCAGATCAAGCGCGACTGCGAGCAGTGCATAAGTCAGGTACTTGCCGATCAATGAAACGAGATAGGTCGGGATGTGCAGGGGCGAAGTTTCCGGCAGCAGGAGGTTTGAGAGTGGTACGAGGAAAGCGATTGCGACGAGGAGCGCAATGGCAATCCCGCCCCGCCGGTCAACGTGGGTGAAAAACCATTGGGTAATCATGCTTCTATCGCCCTTCCCTTGAGTGCGAAGAGACCACGCGGACGCTTCTGAATGAACAGGATGATAAGGACGAGCACGACGATCTTGCCGAGGACTGCGCCGGCGAAAGGCTCAAGGAACTTGTTGGCGATGCCGAGAGACATGGCACCAACCAATGTGCCCCAGAGATTGCCGACACCGCCAAAGACGACGACCATAAAGCTGTCGATGATATAGCCTTGGCCGAGATTCGGACTGACATTGTCGATCTGGCTAAGGGCTACCCCAGCGATACCGGCGATGCCGGAGCCGAGGCCAAAGGTGAGTGCATCGACCCATGGTGTCCTGATGCCCATCGATGATGCCATACGGCGATTTTGAGTGACTGCCCGCATTCGCAAACCAAGCATGGTCTTCTTCAGAACCAGTTGCAGGATGGCAAAGACGGATAGAGAAAAAACGATGATCCACAGGCGCGACCATGTGAGCGTAATCAAGCCGAGATCGAAGGACCCGGCCATCCAGGATGGATTGCCGACCTGCACGTTGGATGCGCCGAACCAGGAACGAATTGCCTGTTGCAACACAAGCGAAATGCCCCAAGTTGCCAGCAACGTTTCAAGAGGACGTCCGTAGAGAAAGCGGATAATGCCACGCTCGATGACCACGCCTATCCCGCCGGAGACGAGAAATGCGGCGGGGAGAGCTATGAGCAGCGAGTAGTCGAACAGTCCGGGCGCCGACGTCCGGATAATCTGCTGCACGACGAATGTCGTATAAGCGCCGATCATGACCATCTCGCCATGTGCCATGTTGATGACACCCATGACACCGAAGGTAATGGCAAGTCCGATGGCCGCGAGCAACAACACCGAACCCAATGATAGGCCGTAAACGACATTCTGGACGGCGTTCCAGAATGCGAGCTTGGTATTGATGCTGTCGATAGCCGCCTTCGCCGCTTCGCCAACCGGACCCTGCACGTTCTCAAGTGGAGTAAGCAAACCCAGAGCATCGCGGCTGTTGCCGGCACTCACTTCCGTGATGGCGGCAATTTTCACATCGTCTGCCGCGTCGGAACTTAGTACGGCAGCGGCTTTGGCCTGTTGCATGAGCGCTTTGACGCTCGCATCCTTCTCAACCGCGATGGCTTGATCCAATAGCGGGATCGACTCCGGATCGCGGGTCTTCAGGATAGCTTCTGCGGCTGAACGGCGCTCGGCGATATTATCGCTCATCAATGTCAGGCCACCGACTGCAGCAGCGATATCACGCCGCAACCGGTTGTTGACCTTGATCTTTTCCGCAGCCGAGCGCGGCACGGGATCGAGTTTTGCTCCGGTCAGCGCATCGGTTGCGGCGTAGTCCGAACCGTCACGCTTGCCAAGAAAGACGGTCTTGTCGGCTTTTGCTAAGTAGAGATCACCGGCGCTAAGCGCATCGAGGATTTTGGAGACGCGGGGATCGCCGGTCTTGACCAAGTCCGAGATGGCCTTGGTCGTGTCCTCGAAATTGTCGCCGGCAAGCGCCTGAACAAGCGGCCGCAGTTTCGCGTCATCAACAGTCTGCGCATGGGACTGGACAATGTGACAACAGACGCCAAGCATCAGAATGAATACGGACAGCAGGCGGTTCAATCGCATCAATCAATCCTGTGTTGAAATTTTCGGCGGAAACTCCATCCCCACATGCAAGGTGGGGATGGAGTCAGCTTCGGACGTGCCCCGGACCCGAAGCCTGGGAGTTCGAACCCTAGTTGGTAACGCCGCCGCACTTGCCGCTGACAATGTTGAAATTGCCGCACGACATGGGCTTGCGCCAGTCAGAGATCAGGTCCTTGGAGCCCGGAAGATAATCGGACCATTCGTCCCCGACGACGAGGCCGGGCGTCTGATAGACGATGTCGAACTGGCCATCGTCCTGCACTTCACCGATCAGCACGGGCTTGGTGATGTGATGGTTCGGCATCATCGTCGCGTAGCCACCGGAAAGATTTGGAACGGAGGTGCCGACGATTGAATCGATAACCGCATTGGAATCCGTGGTGCCTGCAGCTTCAACCGCCTTAACCCACATGTTGAAGCCAATATAGGTTGCCTCCATCGGGTCGTTGGTCACGCGCTTGTCGTTCTTCGTATAGGCATGCCACTCCTTGATGAACTCGGCGTTGGCGTCCGCATCGACCGACTGGAAATAGTTCCAGGCTGCGAGGTGGCCGACGAGCGGCTTGGTATCGAGACCAGCCAATTCTTCTTCGCCGACCGAAAAGGCAACGACCGGAATGTCTTCAGCCTTGATGCCCTGGTTGGCGAGTTCCTTGTAGAAAGGCACGTTCGCATCGCCGTTGATCGTCGAAACCACGGCGGTTTTCTTGCCGGTGGAACCAAACTTCTTGATATCGGAGACGATCGTCTGCCAATCGGACTGGCCGAATGGCGTGTAGTTGATCATGATGTCCTCATCCTTGACGCCTTTGGCGTTGAGGTAGGCTTTCAGGATCTTGTTGGTGGTCTGTGGGTAAACGTAGTCAGTGCCGGCCAGAACCCAGCGCTCGACGCCCTCTTCCTTGGCGAGGTAATCGACGGCTGGAATAGCCTGCTGGTTCGGAGCCGCGCCTGTGTAAAACACATTGCGCGAGCTTTCTTCACCCTCGTACTGGACAGGATAGAACAGCATCGAGTTCAGCTCTTCGAAAACCGGCAGAACCGATTTGCGCGAGGAAGATGTCCAGCAGCCGAATACGGCGGCGACTTTATCCTGCTCGATCAGCTGGCGTGCCTTTTCGGCGAAGAGCGGCCAGTCCGATGCAGGATCAACCACCACAGCCTCAAGTTTCTTGCCAAGTACGCCGCCCTTTTTGTTCTGCTCGTCGATCAAGAACAGCATTGTATCCTTGAGGGTCGTTTCGGAAATCGCCATCGTCCCGGATAGCGAATGCAGAATGCCGACTTTGATCGTGTCGTCCGCGGCGCTCGCGGGTGACATGGCCAGGGACGCACCCATGGCGGCGGCCGCCAAAGTCCCGATAAATTTGGCTGGTAAATTGAACATTCAGGTGAACCCCTCTTTTGGTTGTTGGTACCAAAGGAGTTCTAAGCAACGAGCGTGCCAAGTCGTGTTCGTCGGTTAAAGACATCTGAATTATTCAAAATTATCAGCATATTATGAGTTTTCATAGTCAATGCATTTTTTGCAAGTTGTTTGGTTCGGACGCTTTCGCAACCCCCTTTAGCTCATACTTTAGTCACATAGTTATATATGCTGATTTAATGGGCATGGACGGAGAGGAAAGATGCTTTGATATGGCAATGGCCTCCTTTTGATGTATGGTACTTCGACACCAACTCTTCCAAGGACATAAAATGGACATCCGTCAGATTGACGAAGATTTTGCCGTGACCGGCCAGATTTCACCAGATGATGTGCGCGATATTGTTGCCGCGGGCTATCAGGCGCTGATTTGCAACCGTCCGGACGGCGAAGCGCCGGACCAGCCAGATTTCGCTGAAATTTCTCAGGTTGCCGAAAAAGCAGGCATTCCGATTTATTATGTTCCGGTTATCTCCGGCCAACTGACCCAGGACGACGTCGACGCCATGGCCAAAGCGCTGGAGGAAGCGGAAGGACCTGTCCTTGCCTATTGCCGCTCCGGCGCACGCTCAACCAATATTTATGGCATCGTCAAACAGCAGAAGGGCTAGCTTTAGAAGAACGCCTGGATACCCGTCTGGGCGCGGCCTAGAATGAGGGCGTGCACGTCGTGCGTGCCCTCATAGGTATTGACGGTCTCAAGGTTCTGCGCGTGCCGCATGACATGATAGCCGATCTGGATGCCATTGCCGCCATGCATATCGCGGGCGACACGGGCAATATCCAGCGCTTTGCCGCAATTGTTTCGCTTGATCAAACTGATCATCTCTGGTGCGACTTTGTCTTCGTCCATCAAACGGCCAACGCGCAACGAGGCTTGTAGCCCGAGAGCAATTTCCGTCTGCATGTCAGCGAATTTCTTCTGAAAGAGCTGTGTAGCGGCGAGTGGCCGCCCGAACTGCTTGCGATCAAGCCCGTATTGCACTGTGCGCTGCCAGCAATCCTCCGCAGCGCCCATTACACCCCAGGAGATGCCGTAGCGAGCGCGATTGAGGCAACCGAAAGGCCCCTTCAGGCCGGAAACATTCGGCAGCAAATGCTCCTCACCAACGACGACGCCGTCCATTACGATTTCGCCCGTTATCGATGCACGCAGCGACAGCTTTCCGCCGATCTTCGGCGCAGAAAGGCCCTGCATGCCCTTTTCCAGGACGAATCCCCTGATCTGGCCATCATGCGCGTCAGATTTAGCCCAGACGACAAAAACGTCGGCGATGGGTGAATTGGAAATCCACATCTTCGAGCCGGACAGGCGATAGCCATCCGCGACTTTTGTCGCGCGGGTTTTCATTCCGGCGGGATCCGAGCCGGCATCCGGCTCGGTCAGTCCGAAACAGCCAATCCACTCGCCCGAAGCAAGCTTTGGAAGGTATTTCTTGCGCTGCTTCTCGGAGCCGTACGCATAGATCGGATACATGACCAGCGACGACTGGACGCTCATCATGGAGCGATAACCGCTGTCGACACGCTCGACTTCTCGGGCCACGAGGCCGTATGCCACATAAGATGCTCCGGCGGTACCGTATTCCTCAGGCAAGGTGACACCAAGAAGGCCGGAATCGCCCATCAGCCTGAAAAGTTCTGGATCGGTCTTCTCTTCCAGATAAGCCTCTTCGATACGCGGCAGCAGCTCGCTTTGCGCGAAGGCCCGGGCGCTGTCGCGGATCATCCGCTCGTCTTCGGTCAATTGATCTTCCAAGAGAAAGGGATCAGTCCAGACAAAAGACGGCTTCGAATTGGCCATTTGAGTTTCCTCCTTGATTGTAGGAAAGACCTATCATCAATTTTGTGTCCAAAGCCAGATGGATGTCCAAATGTTTCCTGAGGACAGCCAACCCGCCGGATTTCCGTCGTAGGACGAATCCAGTATAGGTTTTCGATGGCTATCAAGCAGCTGACCGAAACAATCATAAACCAGATCGCCGCGGGCGAAGTCATCGAACGTCCGGCGAGCGTAGTGAAAGAACTCGTCGAGAATGCCATCGATGCCGGCGCAACCCACATTGATATCGTTACCGCAGGCGGTGGCAAGAATTTGATCCGCGTCAGCGACAATGGATCGGGGATTCCGTTTGACGAGCTAACTCTCGCCGTTGCGCGTCACTGTACTTCAAAGCTAACCGACAATGTTCATGACATACGCGCGCTCGGCTTTCGCGGTGAAGCATTGCCATCGATCGGCTCGGTATCGCGGCTTTCAATGAAATCGCGGATAGCCGAGGCGGATTCCGGTTTTGAGATCAACGTTCACGGCGGACGCCTGGAGGGGCCTCGCCCGACGCCAATGAATGGCGGAACGATTGCAGAAGTGCGTGATCTGTTTTTTGCGACGCCGGCACGACTGAAGTTCATGAAAACGGATCGCGCCGAAGCTTCAGCCATAAGCGATGTGGTCAAGCGCGTCGCAATCGCGTTTCCACATATTCGCTTTTCAATTGCCGGAAGCGACCGCACACCTTTGGATCTCGCCGCAACCGGCGCGGGGTCGGCAGGCATGCTGGAGCGCATTTCGCAGGTGCTTGGCAAGGAATTTCCCGAAAACGCCATTGCTATCGACGCAATGCGCGATGGTGTACGCCTGTCGGGCTTTGCCGGCATTCCTGCATTCAACCGCGCCAACAGCCTGCAGCAATTTGCCTATGTGAACGGACGCCCCGTCCGCGACAAGCAAATCTGGGGCGCGATACGCGGCGCCTATGCCGATGTGATTTCGCGCGACCGGCATCCGGTAGTCGTGCTGTTCCTCAATCTTGATCCGGCTCTTGTTGACGTCAATGTGCATCCCGCCAAAGCCGATGTGCGCTTCCGCGATCCTGGGCTGGTGCGGGGGTTGATCGTCGGGGCCATTCGCGAAGCACTCGGGCAATCCGGCATCCGCGCCGCGACCAGCGGCGCCGAGGCGATGCTGAATTCGTTCCGGCGTGGCGGCATAGAACCAGTTCGGCCAGCAGCAGCACAGCGCTGGCAGGGCGCAGCTGCGGTCAATCAGAACTACAATGTCCAGCAATCACCTTATCGTCCGTTCGAAACAGAACCCGCCGCCTCGCACAACGGGGGCGGTTTTGCAGAAACCGTTCAGGCGTTTCTATATGATGGCGCTGCGGCGCTTGCCGCAGACACACGGGCTGGCATGGCTGAGGCTCCACAAGAGCTGTTGTCGGCACCGCTCGGGGCCGCAAGAGCGCAGATTCATTCCAATTATATCGTCTCACAGACAGAAGACAGTCTGGTCATTGTCGACCAGCATGCGGCCCACGAGCGGCTGGTCTATGAGGCACTGAAAAATGCGCTTCATTCGAAGCCCCTGCCCGCGCAGATGCTGCTCATCCCCGAAATCGTCGATCTGCCGGAAGAAGATGTCGGGCGGCTTGTAGCCCACGCGGAGACGCTGGCGCGCTTCGGCCTTGGTATTGAATCTTTCGGGCCAGGTGCGATCGCCGTGCGTGAAACGCCCTCCATGCTGGGAGAAATCGATACGCAGAAACTGATCCGCGATCTCGCTGATGAAATTGCCGAACACGATACGTCGGACGGTCTCAAAGCCATTCTCGATCACGTCGCTGCAACCATGGCGTGCCATGGCTCTGTTCGCGCCGGACGACGCTTGAAACCCGACGAAATGAATGCCCTGCTGCGCCAGATGGAGGAAACTCCAGGCTCCGGTACCTGTAATCACGGCCGCCCCACCTATATTGAATTGAAGTTGACGGACATTGAGCGCTTGTTTGGCCGCAGGTGAGTCTTGACCGGCATGACCACGGGCGCCTAAATGAAATGAATTGATAAAATCGGAACGCATTTATGAACAGATTTGAAGGCCCTGGCTCGCGCGAAGCCAAAATCCGCTATCTCGACGGTGATTTCCAGGTCCTGTCGCCGGGCTCCTACGTCTTGTGTTCCGTTACCTCCGACAAGATCCCGCTTGACGAACTGAAGTATTGGAGCGTCGCGCGGCAGGAAGCCTACGCCGACGCACGGATTTCATTGGAGCGCGAGATCGAGATGAACCCCGCTCTGCGTCAACGCAACAAGGCCTGAGATGCGCTCGAGGCGCGCGGTATTACTTTCGCTTCTTGCTGCCGCTACGCTGGCAAGCGGCTGCACCACAGATAGCGCGAGCCGCGAGCCGGTCTATAGCGGACCAACGAAAACTATACGCGGCTATCTGCGAGGTTCTCCCTATACGTGGCTTACGGCAAGTTCGGTTGTATACATCAACGCCTATGACGCCACAGGCGGGAATTCTTCCCACATGCCCAAGATTGGCGGGATGAGCTTCACTCTCAACCGCAATGGCCATTTTCCTGTGGCATATGAGATCGAGATTCCAGCGAGCGGATCGGCGCCCCGCGTTGCGCTTTCCGTCGAAATTCGGCGTGGAGGCACTATTCTTTTCTCGAATGACCGCAACTTCAGCCAGACGACTGGGCGCAACCTCGATATACCCATGCGTGAAGCACCACCGAGAATTCGGAATTTCCGCGGGCGGTTATGAGCGTTTGAGAGAACGCATCCGGGCGCGATCTCGTGTTTCCCGAATGATGCGTAACGCAGTCTGAGGATGACTGAAGACGAGCTCCACCTCCAGAACCAGGACCCGCGACGCGAACTCTTTCACGGCCGGGCTACCGTCCAGCAACCGCACCTGGTCCTTTGCCGTAGTAATCAAAGTAAGACCGTCCTTGCCGGCGTCCCTGAGAAGATCGGCAACGTCCTCGTCCTTATAGGGATGATGGTCGGGGAACGATCTTGTTTGCTCGACCTTGGCACCCGCCTCTTCAAGCGTCCTGAAAAATTTGGATGGATCGCCAATGCCCGCAAAAGCGAGTAACGGTTTATCTGCTATCCCTTCCAATGCTTTGGGTTTGAGGATGGCCTCGTAAACGGGCTTCGCCGCACGCGCAGCGTTCCGGACAAGTTTGTCAGCGCCGTTCGCTGTGCCGATCTTCAGCAACGCGTCGGTACGAACCAACTGGTCGATCAAGGGCGCGCGCAAGGGGCCACCCGGGAAGACGTGGCCATTGCCGATGCCGCGTCCGGCATCTACGACAAGCAGAGCATAATCGAAGTGAAGACGGGCGCTCTGGAAGCCATCGTCCATGATGATGAAGTCGCATCCCGCGTCCTGCAAGGACTTCGCACCGGCAAGGCGATCTGTGCACACGACCACCGGTGCGTGCCGTGCGAGCAGCATCGGCTCGTCGCCGACATGGCGGGCACTATCATGGTCCAGATCGACGCGGTGCAGACCGGAGAATGCGCCGCCATAACCACGCGAAACAATGCCTGGCTTGAGACCTGCTGCAGTCGCCGCCTGCGCAAACGCTATTGATGTCGGCGTTTTGCCTGCTCCGCCCAGGGTAAAGTTACCTATGCACAGTACAGGTACAGGTATGGCTGGCGGTTTGGCCCGCCGAATACGCCGTCCGGCAACCATTCCATATATTTTTGAGAGAGGGCTCAGAGCCCGAGCGCGCCAGTCCGGTTTCTCCCACCAGAACGGAGGCGCCTCACTCGTCATTTCCAGCCGCCTTCGCGATTGCTCAGACGTGCCTGAAGAACCAGCGGCTGAATAAAAGGCTCAAGCGCCGTCATGGTGCGGGTCAGCGAACCGCGCATGTCTTCGACGGTTTTCAACCCGGCATCGATCATGATCTGACGTTCTGCGGGATTGTTGAAAAGGTAATTCACCGCCCCAGCCAGCATGTCCTTGTCGCGCACAAGCTTGGCGCCGCCATTCTTGATCAGACGCTGGTAGGAATCTCGGAAATTCTGGACATTTCGCCCGGAAAGAATAGCGGACTTCAGCATGGCAGGTTCAAGGGGGTTTTGCCCGCCCTGGGCTGTCAACGAGCGGCCGACAAAAGCGATTTCCGTCAGCCGCAGATAAAGTCCCATGTCGCCTATAGTATCGCCAAGATAAATGTCGGTATCGGGCTCAATCTGATCACCGCGGCTACGCAGCGCGACCTTCATGCCCAACTTCTCAATCTCGGCTGCAATCTGCGCTGCACGATCCGGATGGCGGGGAACGATGATGGTCAGCAAGTCGCGATGCCTGGCCTTCAGCATATGGTGGACCTGCGCGACGACCGCCTCTTCGCCCTGGTGGGTTGAAATGGCTGCCCATATCTTGCGCGGTCCGATCATACGTTGCAGCGAAGCAAGCTCCGCGTTGTTTACCGGCGGCACGGCCGTGTCGACTTTCAGATTGCCCGAAACTGTCACCGGTCTTGCACCAAGCGCGCGGAACCGTTCGCCATCGACTTCGGATTGGGCGACGACATGCGCAAGGTTCTCGAACAAGGCTTCGGCGATTGACGCGCGCCTGTGCCATGATGCGAAAGAGCGATCCGACAAACGGCCGTTGACCAGAACTTGCGGGACCCGGCGCGTCCCGAGTTCGAGGATCGTCATCGGCCAGATTTCGGATTCGCAGATGACTGCGAGATCTGGCTGCCAGTGGGTTAGAAAACGATCGACTGCAGGTTTCAGGTCAAGCGGGACGTATTGATGAATGACCCGGTCGCCGAGGCGTTCCTGCACCATCTTCGCCGATGTGACGGTGCCCGTCGTCAGAACCACATGGATGCCCGTGTCGATGATTGCTTCCACAAGCGGCGTGACAGCCGATGTCTCGCCGACACTGGCCGCATGAACCCAAATGAGTGGACCCGAAGGGCGGGCAACGCTCGCATTGCCGTAGCGCTCCCCATGACGACCGCGCTCTTCCTTGCCTTTGCTCGCGCGGAAAGCCACGTAGGCGCCAACGATCGGGAAGGCTGCTGCACCGACCCATCGATAGGTGCTCAGGACAAATCGAGCCCAACGTTCACTCATACTCTACCATCCACCAAATCATGCACCCGAACGGTGTTCGCATTCAAACTGTTGGTCAATTCGACACGTTTGGCTTCAAGCACTGCATCGTCGGCATCCTCCGGCACGAATATAGGGTCGCCAATAATCAGCCCCGACCTGCCAAAGGGCAAGGGAATGGTGGTCTTGTCCCAGCTCTTCTCCAAAACTTTTCGTTTCGACGTCAGGTAGCAAATCGGGAGAATTGGACGGCCAGACAGCTTGGCAAGAAGGACGACGCCAATTCCGGATTCACGCGGCGTCCCGTGCGGGATATCAGCAATCATGGCAGCGGTCTTACCTTCCTTGAGGGCTTTTTTCAAGGCGAGCAAGGCGCGCGCACCACCTTTTACCGTTCCCCTGGCCCGGTCTCTTCCGCCGGAACCACGTACGATCTCGACACCAAAACGTTCAGCGACACGTGCATTGAGCTCAGCGTCCTTGCTTTTCGAGAACATGGCAACGAAGCGAACACCACTCGGCATCAGGAAGGGCGCCATCAGGTGCTGGCCGTGCCAGGCAACTGCAATGAAAGGCTCGCCGCCGCGCTTCATTTCCTCAAGATCGGAGGAACCAGGAATCCTCGGGTTGGTAGCATTGACCAGCCGGAAAAACTGCGTGATCAGAAAAGCGATCATCGAGCGGACCATCGGCGAGTTTGCCAAGGGACCACGCACCCTTCGCCAAAAACGTTTCAGCATCCCGCTTTTTCGCCGGGGAGACTTGGTTGCCACTGGGATGTGTTCACTCATGCCGATAGATCGTGACCGCACCAGCGATCAGTCCGCCTTGCCTGTGACTGGATCCAGCAACTTATGCATGTGCACGATAAAATAGCGCATGTGCGCATTATCGACCGTCTGCTGTGCTTTGGATTTCCACGCGCGCTGTGCGGTTTCGAAATTTGGGTAGATGCCGACAATATCGAGCTTGTCGAGATCGCGAAATTCAACGCCGCCCAATTTCTTCAGCTCGCCACCAAAGACGAGATGAAGCAGTTGCTTTTGATCTGATGTGTTTTCGCTCATGGTTGCCCATCCAAATGATCGAATTGAAGTTATTGCCTGTTTATCCGAAGGCGGTTTCGGCGACAACGGCCAACATGTTATCCATTAGTAGACCGCTGGCTGCAACGAGCGCCTCATGTCGATAATCGCCAGTGCTGGTATTGCGCAAGCCGTAGGTGAGTGGCTTGCCATCCGCTGTCAAGACATTGCCACCCGCCTCCGAAAGGATGAGGTCCGCAGCAGCCAAATCCCAGTCATGCGAATTGGGGCGCACAAAAGTCCCGGCAATATCGCCACGCGCCACCATGGCAATCCGATAAGCCAGCGAGGCCACATAAGGAGCATGTTCGATGGGAGCAAGGAACCGCTCGGGCAGTCTTTTCAAGAATGCAGCAGGACCCGCTACCTTGAATGGTTGGTTCTCGGCCTGGACGCGAATAGCACTGCCGTTTTGTACCGCCCCGAAACCTGGCACTGCCGTGAATATTTCGTTGCGCGCAGGACAGTCGAGGACACCTGCGACAGGCCGCCCATTTTCAATGACGGCAACGCTGACACACCAGACATCCTGCCCTTCGATAAAGGCTCGAGTTCCATCGATCGGATCGACCACAAAGAACCGTTGTCTCGGTGAGACTACCCGTTCATCGAGGGTCTCTTCCGATATCCAGCCATAGTCGGGCCGGGCCGTCAGCAACATGTCCTTTAGATACTTGTCTGCAGCAAGGTCTGCCTCTGTGACCGGCGAATTGCCTGTCTTCATCCAGATCTGCGGCGCTTGCTTAAAATACGAGAGCGCTATTCGCCCCGCACCCTCTGCAGCCTCTCGTATCAGTTCGAGATCTTCGCGGTTTTGTTTATTTGCCGGCAAGAGTCATGCCTTCGATCAGGAGAGTCGGGCTGGCAACACCGAAATTGCGATCGATATCGTTGGCGGCAATGAGATTGAGAAACATCTCTTTAAGGTTGGAGGCGATGGTGACTTCGCTCACCGGGTAGGCAAGTTCACCATTCTCGATCCAGAACCCCGAAGCACCGCGGCTATATTCGCCAGTAACCATATCTACGCCATGGCCGAAGAGTTCGGTAACATAGAAGCCCGTGCAGACGCTGCGGATAATTTCTTCTGGTGTCTTATCTCCGGGTTCTATAGCGAAGTTGGTCGAAGATGGGACCACCGTCGAGCCGGAACGCACACCCCGCCCGTTCGTGGTCAAGCCCAGTTCCTTGGCGGTCGAGGTTGACAGAAACCAGTGCCTGAGCACACCATTCTCAATCATGTTGAGCGGCACGCCCTCCATCCCTTCACCATCGAACGGACGTGAGGAGGGGCCGCGGACCCGCAATGGATCGTCGGTGACATTGATCGCGTCCGAAAGAATTTTCGTCCCCATACGATCCTTGAGAAAACTGGTCTTGCGCGCCACCGATGCGCCATTGATCGCGCTGGCGATATGGCTGGCAATGCCACGGGCTACGCGCGGATCGAAGACGACGTTGACGCGGCCCGTCTTTGCCTGGCGTGCACCAAGGCGTTTGACAGCCCGCTCGCCGGCGGAGCGACCAATGGCTTCAGCATCTTCCAAAGCCTCGAAATAGATACGCGACGAAAAATCATAATCGCGTTCCATGGCAGTGCCGCTTCCGGCAATGGCACTGACCGAGCGTGAAAAGCGCGAACCCATGTACTGCCCGGCAAAGCCGCCAGACGTAACAAGCACAAGCCCACCCATTCCCGCCGACGCCGATCCGCCACCGGAATTGGTAACGCCTTCGACAGCAAGAGCGGCTTCTTCCGCGGCAAGCGCCGCCTCGGTCAATTGTGCAGCATCGACCACCGTCGAATCGTACAGGTCGAGGTCGCGGATGTTGCGCACGAGATTTTCCGGAGCAGCAAGCCCTTCAAATGCGTCATCCGGTGAAACTTTGGCCATGGCGACGGCACGTTCCGCCAAAACTTTCGGATCAACGCCGGCATTGGCCGAAACGCTCGCAACCTTGCGTCCGACGAATACGCGCAGAGAAAACTCGTCACTTTCCGACGATTCCGTTGATTCGACTTTTCCGAGCCGAACAGTCACGCCTGTCGAGCGCGAACGTACGACAACCGCGTCGGCGGCATCGGCGCCAGCGCGCTTTGCAGCTTCTACAAGTGCCGCCGCATTGTCTACGAATTCGCGGGAATTTACCGGCTCGGTCATTTTCGTCTCTAACGTTGATTGCATGATAGGATGCAGGACTTATCTGACCAAAAGTCAGATGTATTCCTTCCTATATGGTGCAAATTGGGGTCTATCAAGGCAAGCTAACGCAACAATCTCACCGCCGTGGTCACAAATATATGCTCTCGCAAAGCAGCAACCTCTATTTTCAGGAACGGGCACTTCTCGCAGGGGCAATTATTGCGGCGCCGATCAGCACGGCTCTCGACGAGGAGAGCGAGGCCGAGGCCACTCCGACTGAGGAGGCGTATTCACTCCAGCTCGCGATGTACCACATAGGTGATGGCGGCATCGACCGCGCGTTTCAACTCTTCCTTGATGCCGGCCGAGTCGCGCAATACCTGCTCCACGCGGAGAAAGTCGAGAACACCGAACCGTGCGACGTTTGGGCGGAGGAAAATTGCCGGCGGATCGGTACGCAGGCGTGTCGCGATGATCGACTGCATCATCAGCTGACTGGCGCCGAACATCGCATCGATGGACGACGGAAACTTGCCGAGATCGCCTTCCGGTCCTCCAACAACATCGATAGCGATCACAAACTGTGCCTTGTCCTTCAGGTGATCGAACGGAACAGGGTTATAGATGCCGCCATCGATGAGAATACAATCGTTCCGACGAACGGGCCGGAACACTGCCGGTATGGCTGCTGACGCGGCGATGGCGCTGTAGAGATCACCCTCGGCGATCGGCACCTCTCTTTGACCGTAAAAGTCGGTGGCGGTTACACTCAGTGGAATAGTCAATTCTTCGAACGTATCCGGAATGCAATCGGGAAGAAAACTCTTGAGCACCTTTTCAATGTTGAACTGGCTGAAGCGGATACCACCGCCCAGCATTTCGCCAAAACTGGCAGGGCGCATACGCCATAGGCGTGCCGCAATTTCGGCACGCCGCGATAAAGTGGCGATCGCATACTCGCGGATGTCACGGCCGGACATGCCCGCCGCCATGCCCGCGCCCATGATCGCACCGATGGAGGAACCGGATATTGCCGTTGGCCGGATGCCAAGCTCGTCCAGGGCCTCGATGACGTTGATATGAGCGAGCCCCCTCGCCCCACCGCCGCCGAATGCAATGGCGAAAGTCGGCGTGTCGGCGGGGCTACCCGCGCCATTTGATCCATGCATCTCTTGTAGATCGCGAGCGATCATGGCGCTCCCGTCCTTCTCAGGATTGTGGCGATCCGACGATGAGAATAGCCGGATCCGTTTCAAGCAATTTTTTGGCCGCGGCTTTCAACTGATCGAGCGTAACAGCATTGATCAGTTCGGCGCGCTTGTCGATATAATCCCGGCCAAGATTTTCGTCCTGCAAGCCAATAAGCGTACTGGCGACAGCCGACGACGAGTCGAGATTGTTCACGGCATAGGATCCGACCAGGTATTTCTTGGCCTCGACGAGTTCGTCTTCAGTCGGGCCGTCCTTGGCCATTTTGGCGATCTCGGTCTTCAAGATCTGCAGGGTTTCGTTGGCGCGATCAGCCCGGGTGGCCGTGTTCACCATCAGCGCCGCCATATGATCGCGGGTAACGAGATTCGAGCCCGCCGAATAGGCAAGACCGCGCTTTTCGCGCACCTCGTTGTAAATGCGCGAAGAGAACGTGCCGCCGCCAAGAATATGGTTCATGATATAGGCGGGAAAGAAATCCGGATCCTGACGGCGAACACCGGGATAAACCATGGAGATCGATGTCTGCGGCAGGGCGTAGTCGACGCGCGTGGTCTGGCCAAACGCAAGCTTGGCCTCGCTGATAGTCTCCAGTTCAGCTTTCTCCGGAAGGTCGCCAAAAACCTTGTCAAGCAACGGACTTAACTCTTCCGGACTGATCGAACCGACCACTGCAACGATCAAATTATCGCGGGCGAAATTGCGTTTGTGAAAGGTTGCCAGATCATTATGGGTGATCGAATTCAGGCTCGTTTCAGTGCCTTCTGAACGACGCCCATAGGGATGATCGCCATAAAGCACTTCTGCGAATTTACGTCCGGCTATCGTGTTGGGATCGCGTTCAGATGACTTGATCCCCGCAATAATCTGCTGACGAATCCGGTCGATCGGGGCTTGATCGAAACGCGGCTTGTTGACCGCCAGTGTCAAAAGATCAACGGCTTGATCCCGCTTCTCTGCGAGCATACGAATGGATCCCGTAACATCGTCATCGTCAGCGTTGAAACCCATCTCGGCGCCGACGTCGTCAAGCTTCTCCTGAAACGTTTCCGAATCGAGATCACCGGCGCCTTCATCGAAGAGGCCCGTCATCAAATTGGCAAGGCCTTCCTTGCCGTTAGGATCCTGTGTCGATCCGCCTTTGAACGAAAAGCGCATCGAAATCAGCGGGACGAAATCGTCCTGCACCAGCCAGGCCTTTATGCCTTTCGGCGAGACAACTTCTTTTATTTCGACTGCATAGCTTGGGGCAACCGAAAAGGAGATCAGGAAAAACAGGGCGGCAAATCGCTTCATGATTGGCGCAGTCATTGGACGGCCCCTTCTGCAGGCGCTTCTGGTTGTTGTGCTTCTGCGGGCTCGTTGTCCGATTTCTGATCGGGTTTGCCGTCCTCCGGCATGAGATAGCTCGTAACCGAGCGGCTATCGACAAGATACCGCTGCGCCACACTCTGGATATCCTGAACCTTCACGGCACGAATGCGGTCCGGCCATTCCTGGATATCCTGAATGGTTTGTCCGGTCGAGAGCGTCGAGCCATAGATGCGCGCCATGCCGGCCTGGCTGTCACGGGCGAAAATCACGCTTTTCAGGAAACGATTGCGCGCCTTCTCAAGTTCATCTTCCGTTACGCCATCCTTGACGATTCTGGCGATCTGAGCGTCAATACCAGCTTCGACTTCGGTCAGGGTTGCTGTACCGCGCGGCGAACCGTAGACACCGAAACTGCCGGTATCCAGCGAACTGCCTTGATAGTACGCGCGGGCGCTTGCAGCAGTTCCGTCACTGATGACCAGAGACTGGTAGATTCGACTGCGGTTGGATCCACCCAAAATTTCGCTCAAGAGATCCAAGGCTTCGGCGTCTCCGGGTTTGGCACTGGTATAGGAAGGAGCAAGCCACATCTTCTGGAAACTCGGCTGCGAGACCCGCGGATCAGCCAAGGATACGGTTCGCTTGGTGTTCTGCTCAGGCTCCTGCGGACGCTCGCGTTTTCCAGGTTCTGCCCGGCGCGGAACCTTGCCATAAGTCTTTTCCGCAAGCGCCTCTACCGTAGCCAGATCGACATCACCCGAGACGACAAGCGTAGCGTTATTCGGGGTATAATATTTGACGTAAAATGCCAGCGCGTCCTTGAGATTTAACTGCTGCATTTCGTGCAGCCAGCCGATCACCGGCATCCGGTATGGATGGTTCTGGTAGAGCGTTGCATTGACCTCTTCCGCAAGCAGAGCTGAAGGGTTGCTGTCGGTCCGCGAGCGGCGCTCCTCAAGCACGACATCGCGCTCGGTCTTGACCACATCGTCATTGAGAATGAGGTTTTCCATACGGTCGGCCTCATAGGTCATGACCATTTCGAGAGCCGATGGCGCGACCTGCTGATAGAATGCAGTGTAGTCGTAGGAGGTAAAAGCGTTTTCCTGCCCGCCAATCTCGGCGACCTTGCGGGAAAATTCACCAGCTGGATAGGTCTTGGTGGCTTTGAACATAAGGTGTTCAAAGAAATGTGCGATACCGGATTTGCCGGGTTCTTCATCTGCTGAACCGACGTGGTACCACATCATGTGGGTGACGACAGGCGCGCGATGATCCGGAATCACAACGACTTCGAGTCCGTTGTCCAGATGGAACGACGAAACGTCATCTTTATTGGTTGTCTCGATCGCCTTCGCGGTTGGCGGAACAGTATCTGCGCGTGCTGGAACGAAGGAAACAGCCGTGAGGGTCAGCGCGCCGGCCAGGACGAGTGCCGCAACGCCGCGGCTTAAAACGAAGGACATGCAGATCGATCCAGTTCTGTTTCACGAATAGCGATACAATCGCGGTCTTTACGACTTCAATGTGACAAGCCGTATAACCGTTCCGCCGTATGGACGTTCTTCGACAACCGAAAATCGCGGATCGAGTTCGACCGAAGCTTCAGCCTCTTCCTCAAGCACCAGAAGTGTGTCTGGATTGAGCCAACCGCCCTCGAGTGCGGATTTGAATGCCATCTCGCCGAGGCCTCTCCCATAGGGGGGATCGGCAAAGACCAGATCAAATGGTTCGATGGTGCCTGCGTCGCCAAGTTTCGTCGCATCACGTCGGAATATCTTGGTGTTGCCGAGCAGACTGAATGCCTCGACGTTGGTGCGGATCAGTCCGCGCCCTTCCGTCGATTCTTCGATGAAGACACCATAGCGAGCGCCGCGTGATAATGCCTCCAGGCCCAGTGCGCCAGTCCCGGCGAAAAGGTCGAGTACGCGCGTCGATTCAAACTTTTCCGGATAGTTGTGCACCAGAATATTGAAAAGGCTTTCGCGCGTACGGTCGGTCGTCGGCCGTATTGCGTTGGAGGCGGGCGTCGCCAAGGCACGCCCGCGAAATCTGCCACCGACAATTCGCATGGCTTCAGGTCCTAGGATTTGGGTTTGTCGCCACGCGGACGACCACTTGCGCCGCCACCGGTCCGGCCTCTCGGTGGACCTTTGGGCCCGCCATATGATCGGTCTCCGCTTTTACCATCCTGGCGGCCGGGCGCTCGGGTTGGCTTGCCGCTCGCCCCATAGGGGCGTTCGGCACGCGCTGGGCGATCACCCTGAGCCGGACGCTCACCCCTCGCTTCCCGCTCCTTCAATTCGGCACGCTCCCGCTTGCCGACGCGCGGGGGACGATCCGGACGAGGTCCGTCCCGAGAACCTTCCGGCCGCGTATCCCCGAATGCCCGCTTCGGTCGATCAGCATTGTCGCCTTCGCTTCGTGGGGCGCGCGGAGAAAAACTGCGTGGCTTGTCGCCGGCATAACCAGCTGACGAACGGCCGCCGGTGGGGCGATCCCCTCCAGGACGATCGCCGGCAGGCCGAGTGGAGCTTTCTCCGAAACGCTTCGGCTTGTCAGCCCGCGGGCTGTCCGAACGGTTTCGCTCTTCTCGCGCTGCCACGGCCTTGGCCCTCGCCTTGCCCATCGGACGCGCGCCAGGCGCCATCCAGACATTGGCGCCGCGAGATTTGCGCGGAGCTGCGGCTTCGTCTTCCTTGCGCTCCCGATCGGCTTTCGATGACACGCCGTGTTGGGCGCGCGGCTTTCGATCGTCTTCGCGTGGCGCGCGTGCCGGACGATCATCACGACCGCTGCGAGGCACCGCCGGTCGCTCATTGCGATCCGTAGTCCAGCGCGACAACGTTTCCTCCCGCTTCTCATCCTTCGATTTGCGCGGCCCACGTGCCTTGGCGACAGGAGCGCTGGAAATCCACTCGGATGAGCGACGTTCAGGACGCTCGCTCGGTTGCTGGACCGCTTCACCCTTCACCGCATCATTGGAGAACACGTTTATTATCGGTGCATCGAAATCGGCACCCGAGTCCTCGATCAGCCGTTCGCCAAGCTGGTCGCGCAAGGTTCGACCATTCATTTCGCGTACCGAGCCTTCCGGCAGGTCGCTGAGCTGGAACGGTCCGTAGGAAATGCGGATCAGCCGGTTGACTGAAAGTCCAAGTGCGCCGAGTACATTTTTGACTTCGCGGTTTTTACCTTCGCGCAAGCCAACCATGATCCAGACGTTCGAGCCCTGTTCACGTTCCAGGGTCGCTTCGATCGCGCCGTAGAAGACGCCATCGACTGCAATGCCATCCTTGAGCGTATCGAGCTTTTCCTGGGTAATGCTGCCATGAGCACGAACACGATAGCGGCGGAGCCAGCCGGTGGACGGCAGTTCAAGAGCGCGAGACAGGCCGCCATCATTGGTGAGAAGCAGCAAGCCTTCCGTGTTGATATCGAGACGACCTACGGAAAGAACGCGCGGCATATCCTTGGGCAAGGATTCAAAGACGGTCTGGCGCCCTTCCGGATCACGGTTGGTCGTTACAAGACCTGCAGGCTTGTGGTAGAGCCAAAGACGCGTGCGTTCCTTTTGCGGCAAAGGCTTTCCATCGACTTCGATGCGATCAGCAGGCATGACGTTGATGGCCGGGCTTTCGAGCCGCTTGCCATTGACGGAAACACGGCCCGCGGCGATCATCGTTTCGGCCTCGCGCCGAGAAGCTATGCCGGCGCGTGCCAAGCGCTTAGCTATACGCTCGCCTTCTTCGACCGGTGCTTCGTCACGTGGCGATTTGCGCTGATCGACTCCGCGCTTGGCGGGAGCGGCGCCATCGAACTTGCGTGGGCCTCTGGCGCGATCGCCATCGTTGCCTCGCTTGTCGAAGCTGCGCTTTTCAAAGGGACGTTTGCCGCCCTTCCCGTCATCATTTGAACTTGTCATGGAATGTTTGCCTTTCAGCAGCGCTCACTAACAGCTATGAGGTTTTCTTGCGAGTAAATTCTGGACGATGAGCGCCGCGTGAACCAAAAAACTGATCCAATGAGTGTGGCTCTGGCCGAAGCGCGTGACGCCGCGACGCGCAGCGAGGTGCCGATCGGTGCGGTCCTGGTCAAGGATGGGACAATCGTGGCACAGGCGGGCAATCGCACGCGCGAGCTCAACGATCCAACAGCGCATGCGGAAATCCTTGTCATTCGCGAAGCCTGCCACATCCTTAGTGACGAACGCCTCACCGGGTGCGATCTCTACGTGACGTTGGAGCCCTGCACCATGTGTGCGGCGGCAATTTCTTTCGCCCGTATAAGGCGACTCTATTACGGCGCACAGGACATCAAAGGCGGCGGCGTGGAAAACGGTGCGCGGTTTTTTGCTCAGCCGACTTGCCACCATGCACCGGAGGTATATTCCGGCTTTCAGGAGCAGGAAGTGGAAGTCATGCTCAAGGAATTCTTCCGCACCAAAAGACTCTAGTTTTCCGCCCTGATCTTCGCGGAAAAGTCCGTATCCGAGCCAGCGTCCTGAGCACGCTGGTTGATCGAAGCTGATTTTATCGTCGCGTCCAACGATCCCTGATGATCGATGGCGCCGATATCATAGAGATAGCCGGGCAAATAACCTGACAGAATGACCCGGTAATCGAGCGGCAGTTCCGGAGTTATAGCGCGCACCATGTCGAATATGACCGTCGTGCAATTGGCAGTTATCGTATTATAGAATTTGGCTGTGCTCGCCAGATGATTGGCGTTGTCGATATAGGACAGGAAGAGTGCCTGTCGCATCTCCGGCTTGAGATTGATGCGGTAGCGATAAACATCTTCCTTGCGGATATTGGTTCGCAATCGAATGATATCGCGCTCGTCTGCGGCAATCATCGCCAGTTCGAATTCCTTGAAGAAACCTCCGATTTCCGAGAATGTTTCATGACGCTCCTTGCGTATCTCTGCGGAGAAAACAACATGGTCGCCATTTTTGAACCCGAAGCTGACAAGCGTGTGGGCGATAGCGGGGTTCGACCAATAGGACAGAAACAGGTCGACGGACTCCAGATCTTGAAGATCATAAGTCCGAACTTCCCAGCGCGGTGTATAGTCAGCCTGCGTCCGCCATTCAAAGTTGCGAATGTTGGATAGCGTTACATAGTTACCGTTCAGTGAGCCGGTCACGGTCTGCGCAACATCATCGGCCCAAATACGATTCAACGAGGGTGTGATGGTGCTCCACCAATAGCCGAGGCCAATCATGACCGGAACCAGCACAATGAGTGCGCGCCAGGCGCGCCCCTTGAATTCGAGCCAAAGTACGGAGAAAGCGATCGCCGCCCAGAGCAAGAGGCAACCAATATTACCGGCAATGCCAAACGGCAATTGATACCAGAGTGCAAACCCTCCCCACAGAAAGCCAATAAGCGTCAAAATTATGAGGATGATCAGGCCAAGAAATCGCAGGATGAACAATTGTTGCGGTCCTCGATGGGAAGATGGAAGCGACGCGGTCCCCTTGTAAACGAAAGCATCAATCCGTTCCACAATTCTCGCTGCTAGAATCGCACTGTCAGATCGGCTTTGACACCATGATCCTGCACTTCGCTGGCAATCTGCCCACGATAGGAAAAGCCAAACGTGGTGGCCGGCGCCAGATCAATGTCAAAACCCAACTCGACCAGCGCAGCATCCCGAGCGAGCGGCAATGCCGATATCTCGAAGCTATCCATACCGCCAAATGCAAGCGACGATAACGGCGTGACATCACCGTACGCATGCTGCCAGCCTGCCATGCCGCGAAGCGTTGCCCTGGCATCGCCGAACAACAATTGCTTTGAGATGCGCAATCCAAGCGTGGTAAATGTCACATCGGTGTCCGACGAAGCACCGGCCAGCGCGGCCGAACCGCCCTTTTCAGCGAAACTGTCAACATGCAGATTGGCATAGGACAAATTGGCAAACGGCTCGAGAGCGATGCTTTTGACCTGAACTCCATAGCTCAATTCGCCAAAGACCTGTGCCGTTCCACCATCGTAGTTGGCAGACAGACGTTCCTGCGATCCTGTGAACTGGACCAGACGATCGGTGTCGATGGCATGCCAAGTATAGTTTGCACCCGAGCGCAGGTTGAGGGTCCCAAACTCCGCACCCCCATAGATACCTAAATGATAATTATCGACATCGGCTGAAGCACCCAGGCCTGGTTCGTCGATGCTGGTGTGGCTATAACCAGCCAACATGCCGATGCGGGTATTTCCGCCAAACGGCACGTCGCCGCCGACCAGAATGCCGCCCACCGATCGTTCAAGACCAGGCACTTGGTCATTGCTGTTCCAATCGGCCCACGACCCGAAACCTTGCCCCCAAACGGTGAAGCGATCGACTGCCGCTGCCTGGGGCTCGACACCGTCTGGCCCATAAGCCAGAATCGGAAAGGACGGCGCTGCGACGGCCCCGAATGCAGCACGAAGCCGGTTGTTGGCCGCATCCCGTATGAAATGGCTGTCATCCAGCAGCACGCTCTTGAGAGAAGCGTGAATTTCACCGGGCAGCTGGGCGATCGTCAGCGGTGCGATCGCCCTGTCCAATCCCAGCAATTTTCCGATGAGGGGATTGTCATCAGGCATTGGATCCAGCGCGACGAAATCGTCGATAGATTTTGCGGCGCTGCGCTGATTGGGTGTCTTTGCGATTTCGGCAAAGTCGATGTCGTTGCGGCGCAGGATCAGCATGACGTTGTTTGGATCATAGGTCAGGGCGGGATCGAGGAACTGGAGGTTCGATGTCACGACGCCGAACTCGCTGCCATTCAATCCGCCCGTGGCCGTCAGGATGGTATAGGACGTACCGATACGCCAACTGCCGGATGAAGCGATGACATCCACATGTGCGCTGCCCAGCGTTGCATTTCCAGAGACCAATGTCCCGTCGCTGTTGCCAGCCGGATCGACTTCGACCTGATAGGTCGACCCTTGGCTGAACGAGAGATTGCCGTTGACATGCAGGGTACCGATGGAATTGCCGGGAGCAAGCAGACCGCCATCACTGATCGACGTCGAGCCCACGGTACCCGTCCCACCCAGTAAATTGCCAGCTTGAACAGTGACAGCTCCGCCAAGTGTGCCATTCACAATAAGATCGCCGCCGGCGAGATTTGTATTGCCCGAGAAAGCGCTGCTGTCTCCTGTCTGGATCACGTTGCCTGAAAGCACATTGAATGCGCCCAGCCCACTCATGCGAGCAGCAAGATTATAGTCCGTCGCGGGATCGAGATTGAACGTGCCGTTGCCTGCGCCAAAAGCGATGCTATCCGTTTGCAAAGTTCCGCCTAGAACGTTGAGCGTTCCTGACGAACCAGATTCGGAAGCGATGCTTATGACTGGGCTTGTAACTGTACCGCCGCTACCAATGTTCAATGTTCCGGTACCGGAATTTCCAATGGTCAGTTCCGATGCAGCAGAAAGCGTAGCTCCTGTGCCAGCGACATTGACAATGCCGGTCCCTGATCCGGCTGCGATATTCTGCGCAGGTACCCCAGCCCCTCCGCCAATATCAACCCTATCAAGACTTCGAACAGCGGCGCCGTCCAGCACTGAGAGCGAACCACTCCCGCCGAGGCCGACGAACAGAAAACGCCCCGGATCGAGCATTGAGTTGACACCCCGGGTGGTGACAGCGCCGCTGCCTTCGGGGAATCGCGCTACAGCGACGACCGTATCGGTCGATACGCGGCCACCTTCAATGATATCCAGCGAACCTGAGCCTCGAATGCCGACGCTTAGCCGGGATCCGGCCTCCCAGAGGGAACCGGTGCCATCAACTCGGACCGTTCCAGAGCCGCCGGCTTCTGACCCGATCGCCGCCGCTGCAGGATCCCCATTAAAATCCGCACCGGCATCGAAGACCCTTGCACCATTCTCGATAACGAGCACCCCTGATCCAGCTCCGCCGATCAACATCTGATGGCCATAGTCGAACAACGATCCCGCTCCTGTCACGAGAACGGTGCCAACAGAGGCAGTATTGCTCCCGATATCCGTCGTGAATCGAGTTATAATCAGATCGTTACGCGAAAGAAATGCAACACCACCATCACGAATGATCAGTGAACCTTCGCCATCGATCCCGCCGATAAGATCGCTGCCGACATCAAGCAAATATCCCACATCCCAAGGACTGGGCTGTGGGCCGGGGGTTGTCAGAATTCCGCTGGTGATATGGCCGCTCGTGACGATTTGTTGTGCAACGCCCGGTTCCGCAGATAGGAGAGTAACCAAGGACAAAAAGAACGTTGTCAGACCCGTGCGCAAAGCACGAGTAGTTTTATCCCTCACCCTGACAACAATCATTCGAACACCCCCCAACGCCCCAAGGGTTTCGACTAGTGTCAGAAATAATAACACTTAAGTATTAGGGTGCGCAAATATCGTCGTAGTTGCAATTATTGCCGGTCTTGACGACCTTCGCGGTCGGTCAAGGAATAGTGGCCAACAATTGTGTGACCTGCAGACTGCGCGCGCTCGGTGAATCTCTATTCCCAAGGAATGAGACTTTTCCAACTGAAGCCTTTGTCTTTTTTGGCAGCGGCTTTACGTTCCCGTTCTTTCTTGGCCTCGTCTTCACCCAGCTCATTGGCTGCAGCGGTTGAGGCTGGCGCACGGTATTCGAGTGGCGGCTCGCTCAGGTAACGACGCGTCGTTGGCGATCCGGCTGTTGACGCAAGCTTGCGAGCGCGAAAATCTGCCCCCGCACTGCTTTTCGATCCCTGATTGGCGGGAGACTTGTCGTTGAAGAACCCATATTCCGGCTTGCCTGCAGATTGCTGGGCAAGAGGCATATCATTCTCGACTTCCGGCACGAAATTCGGATTGTTCTGGTTGGCGGTAGCTGTGTCGCGTATGCGCTTGCGCCGCGCCTCGGGCGATTCCGGCCAGTTTGCGCTGTCGGTTGTCACGACATCATTCTGCGGTGCTGGCAGTTGTGCTACCTTGCCCTCGGCTGGGCGGACGAGTTCGGGACGCGGGTTGTAAGCGATCTGGTTCTTCTTCTTGGATTGTCCGAAGGAGGCCATGTTCGATACGTCGTCGAGGAGCTGGCTGCCAGCGGTTTTATCCGTACCATAGGTGGGCGACGACATGCAGCCGCCAAGCGCCAGTGACGCGACCAGTGCACCGAAAACCGTAATGCGTCCGTTCAAATCCATATTCGCTATTTCCAACCCATGTCTGGGCAGTTCCGACTGCCGATCAATTTTGCTTGATCTATGCCCTGCCTCTAAAATCAGGCAACTCAATGGCAAGCCTTTTACATGAGGCCGATTAGATTAAGCAAGTCTGTGCATGTTTTTACAGAGGATATGCGGATCACTTTATCCAGCAATCCGCATTTCTTCTCTAAACAGCAAGTTTTCCAAGTTTTTCCAGCTCATGTAGAGCGACGGCGTCGCGGGCTGAAACGTCCGGGAAAGCCGGGTCCAAGCCGACATCGTGCGTATATCGCCACGAACGGGCACACTTCATGCCTGTTGCACGTTGAGATACGACTGCGACGCCCTTCACATCATCGGCGACAAATGCAACTGAAGGTGCTTTTTCGCTTTTTATCGTGATGTCGCTGGTGATGCAGATCTCCGCCATATCCAGACCTTTCACCGCGGCAAGCAATTCCGGATCGGTAATGTAGACCACAGGCGCCGCCTCCAAGGACGAGCCGATGGTTTTCTTTGCCCTCTCCAGTTCGAGCGCGCCAGTTACGACACGGCGGACATCTTTCACCTTGCGCCATTTGGCGGCGAGTTCGTCGTTCTTCCATTCCTTTGGCGCTTCGCGGAACTGCTCCAGATGCACCGATACTGCGTCCTTGTGGAGGTCCAGCCAAGCCTCCTCCATCGTGAACGGTAGCATCGGGGCCAGCCACGTGACGATGCGGTCAAAGAGATAGCGAACGACTTGAAGCGAGGCTTTGCGTCTGATGCTCGACGGCGCATCGCAATAGAGCGAGTCCTTGCGAATATCGAAATACAAGGCCGAGAGTTCGACATTCATGAAGTCGATAAGCGCGCGTGTGATACGCTTGAACTCGAAAGCGTCATAGCCCGTGCGTACAACTTCATCGAGTTCCGCAAGCCGATGCAGCATCAGCTTCTCGAGCTCTGGCATATCCTGATAGGCGATCTCATCGCCCTCATCATGAGCAAGCGTGCCAAGCATCCAGCGGATCGTGTTACGCAATTTGCGATAGGCGTCGATGTTGGTCTGGATGATGTTCTTGCCGAGACGTTGGTCTTCCCAATAATCAGTCGTCATGACCCAAAGACGCAGGATATCCGCACCGGAATCCTTGATGACATCCTGCGGCGTCACCGTATTGCCGAGCGATTTCGACATCTTTCGCCCCTCTTCGTCCATGGTGAACCCATGGGTGACAAGGGTGTCGTAGGGCGCACGACCACGCGTACCGCAGCTTTCCAGCAGCGAGGAATGGAACCAGCCGCGGTGCTGGTCGGAACCTTCGAGATAGACATCGGCAGGCCATTTCAGGTCGGGCCGGTCCTCCAGCGTAAACACATGGGTTGAACCGGAATCGAACCAGACATCGAGAATGTCGCGGACCTGCGTCCACGGCTCATTGGCCTTTTCGCCAAGGAACCGCTCGCGAGCACCTTCGGCAAACCATGCATCGGCACCTTCTTCTTCGAACGCTGCGAGGATGCGAGCGTTGACGCCGTCGTCCTTCAGGACATTGCCATCGTCATCAGCGAAGACGCAGATCGGCACACCCCAGGCGCGCTGGCGCGACAACACCCAATCGGGCCGATCCTCGATCATGGCGCGAAGCCGATTCTGGCCACCGGCAGGGACGAAACGTGTTTCGTCGATCGCGGCAAGCGCGCGCGAACGAAGCGTCGTCTGATCGCCGAGGTCCTTGTCCATATAGACGAACCATTGCGGTGTATTGCGGAAGATCACCGGCTTCTTCGAGCGCCACGAATGCGGATACGAGTGCTTGAGGCGGCCCCGCGCAAACAATGCGTTGCGGGCAATGAGTTCTTCGATGACGGCCTTGTTGGCATCGCCCTTCTTGCCATTGTCGTCGATAACGCGCGCGGCACCGCCTTCACGGTCCGGTCCGAAGCCCGGCGCGTCCTTGGTATAGTAGCCGGCATCATCGACGGTGAACGGGATGGCCGAAGAAATGCCACGAGCTTCAAGGTCGCTGCGCGCATCCGTCCATGCATCGAAATCCTCGCGGCCATGACTGGGAGAGGTATGCACGAAACCTGTGCCGGCATCGTCGGTGACATGATCGCCGGGCAGCATGGGCACGGGAAATTCATATCCGCCGCCAAGGCCTTTAAAGGGATGAGCAAGCGTGATCGCTGCAAGTTCATCAGCCGAAACCGTCCTGATGCGCTTGAAGGTCAGCTTTGCTTTCGTTGCCGATTCTTCGGCAAGCGCATCGGCAAAGATCAGCTTTTCACCTGGACGTGGACCGAAATCATTCTCCGCAGATTCAACCTCATATAGACCATAGGCAACGCGTGGCGAATAGCTAACGGCACGGTTACCTGGGATGGTCCAGGGGGTCGTCGTCCAGATGACGACATGAGCATTCAGCAATTCAGGTTTCATTTCGGCGCCATCACGGCTCATGAAAAGCACCGGGAATTTCACCCAGATCGTGTCGCTTTCGATGTCGGCGTATTCGACCTCCGCTTCGGCGAGCGCCGTCCGCTCGACCACCGACCACATAACGGGCTTCGAGCCGCGATAAAGCTGGCCGGACATGGCGAATTTCAATAATTCACCGGCAATGCGGCTTTCCGCATGGAAGGCCATCGTCGTGTAGGGGTTTTCGAAATCGCCTTCGATGCCGAGGCGCTTGAACTCCGCCGACTGGACCTTGATCCAGTGGGTGGCGAACTCACGGCATTCCTTGCGGAATTCGTTGATCGGCACGTCGTCCTTGTCCTTGCCTTTGGCGCGGTACTGCTCCTCGATCTTCCATTCGATCGGCAAGCCGTGGCAGTCCCAGCCGGGCACATAATTGGAATTATAGCCGCGCATCTGGAATGAACGGGTGATGACGTCCTTGAGGATCTTGTTCAGCGCGTGGCCGATATGGATGTTGCCGTTGGCATAGGGCGGACCATCATGCAGGACATAGAGCGGACGCCCATTCGCGTCCTCACGCAGCTTCTCGTAGAGCTTCATCTCCTGCCAGCGTGCGACGAATTCCGGCTCCTTGGCAGGCAGCCCGGCGCGCATCGGAAAGTCCGTCTGCGGCAGATAGAGTGTTTTCGAATAGTCAAGTGTCGTGGACGTATCGGTCATTTTACCAGCTTGTGATGGGGCCCGCGCGTTATCGCAGCGGGCAAAATTCGAAGAAATCATATAAGAGCGCAAAGGCGCCGCCCCGGACCTTCCGCACCGCAAAGCCGAAGCTTCAGGAACGCGGCAAGGCCGGGCCAGTAATTCGTATCGCCTGAATAGGTATGGACTGCGCGCCAGTCCAGCAAACGGTTTTCATGCCGCGCTTTTAGCAATCACCGCTCATAGAATAAAGAGGGAGGCGCAATAAACTTCGCGTGCGCGTCCTCAACACCTTAGAGAGCGAAGTCGAAGCGGTAGGTTGCCTGCACGCCCAACGTCGCCTGATTGGCCGAACCGCGCTCCCTGACAAGGCTTGAATCTGCCGCTGGTCCCATCAACCGGCTATACTCGGCATAGGCGCTCGTGGTGATCTTGTCGGTGGTCTGCCAGGTGATTTGACCGCCGACCCCAAGCGATTTAAGGCCACCGCCCGGAGAATACCGTGCGAGGCCCGACGCCGCAGACTCGCTGGCAGTCACACCATAATATTCCTCGAAATAATCTTTGGAGGCGACGGTTGCACGTGGGCCCGCAGACACGCGCACTGTCGGTGTTATGTCCTTGAAAGCATCGATGGCAAAATCGGCAACGACGCCGTCATGAGCGCCGATACCGCGCCGTACCTCGACCCGACCGCGAATATTGTCTGTCGGATAGAATTCTGCAAAGCCACCGAGCTCGAATCCCCAGTCGACATCGTGAAGGCCTTTGAGATCGTCAGAGTCACCACGGTCGCGCCCGGTGATCAGTTTACCCGTGATACCAGCCCGAAAAACGCCTGTGTCGATGAAACCGAGGGAGGCGTTGTCGTTGAGCGAGGAAAAACGAACCGACTTACCTGCACGGCCAAGGGAGATAACCGGGGCAGCGCTGAGCATATAGTCCTTGGCGCCTTCATACTTTGGAGCAACGAAGCCTTTGGCACCAAGCGTCAGATACCAGTCACCCGACCACCAATGATCCCCGCGCGTGCTACTGGTTGGCTGGCTGTCCGGATAATACTCATCAGCAAAAACTGCAGTTGATCCCGCAAAAAACAGTGCGCTCGAGAGAGCGCCAATCAGGCGAATAGACATGAAATTACTCCGGAACCCTGCCTGGGAGGTGGCAAGCTATCTGGCGAAACTACCGAAAGATAGATAAAATTGGCTTTATTGTCTTGGTAAACAATTTACCAATTCAATCGAAGTTGATCGTCTGGTCGAGCGCCGACAATGGCCGCACACCCTGCAGCAAGGCCCGCGATTCCTCTTCATCACGCTTAATTTGCTGCATCATCGGTTTCAGGCCGTCGAATTTTTCCTCGCCGCGCAGATAACCAAAGAATGATACAGCGCAGGTTTCACCATAGAGATCGCCGTTGAAGTCGAAGACATAGGTTTCGAGCAGCGGTTCGCCGTCCGTGTCGACGGTCGGCCGCCGGCCGAAGCTGGCAACGCCATCGTAGAGTGTGCCGTCCGCCCTGCGGAAGCGCACGGCGTAAATGCCGTGTTTCAGATGTGTTTCCGGCGGCAAAACCATGTTGGCTGTCGGAAATCCAATGGTGCGGCCTAGCTGTTTGCCGCGAATGACCTCTGCCCGAATACGGTGGCGATAACCGAGTAGACCCGCGGCCTCCACCACCTCCCCTTCGCCGAAAAGTTCGCGAATACGGCTCGATGAGATTGCGTGGCCGCCCTCATCGCGGAAGGCATCGACCAGAGTGACGTGAAAGCCACGCTTTTCGCCGGCATCCATCAGAAAGGCGGGTCCGCCCTGACGGTTCTTGCCGAAATGAAAATCAAAACCAGTAACGATGCGGCTCGCCGCCAGGGCGCCGACCAGTATCCGGTCTACAAATACGTCCGCAGTCAGCTGCGAAAACTCGCGGGTGAAATGGCACTCGACCACTGCATCAAAGCCCAATGCTTCGAGAATGGAGGCTTTCTCGGCGGCCGGGGTCAAGCGGTCGACCGGCTGGTCCGGTACAAACACGCTGCGCGGATGCGGCTCGAAAGTCAGCACTAGGGAAGGCTTTCCCGCCGCCTGCGCCGCCTCGAGCGCACGTTCCAGCACAGCCTGGTGACCGCGATGCACACCATCAAAATTGCCAATCGCGACAACGGCATCTTTGAGGTGCTCGGGCAAATGGTTCGGATCGCTCAGACGCAAGATCGACATGAACATTAGCCTCAGGCCAGCATTGTCATTGTGGCCACAGGATTGCTGCCGTGCTTCGCCAGAAATGCAAGCAGTTTCTCAAGGTCTTGAACGCCGCCCATGACGTAGTCTCCCGCGTGGATACCACCAGAAATATAGAGAGCATCGATCCCGAAAAGGTCGGCGCCCTTGATGTCAGTCAGCATACCATCGCCGATAGCGAGGACGCGCGCGAGATCGACAGGCTCTCCGCGCACTTCCGCAGCAGCGGCAACAGCGGCCTCGTAGATTGGGCGATGCGGTTTGCCGGCAATCAATGTCCGGCCACCGAGTTGACTGTAATCACGGGCAAGTGCTCCCGCGCACCAAATGAGGCGGTCGCCACGTTCGACGACAATATCCGGATTGGCGCAAATGAACGGCAGATCGCGCGACCGGAATCGAGTGAGCATTTCTGCATAATCTTCCGGCGTTTCCGTCTCATCATCAAAGAATCCGGTGCACACGACGACGTCTGCTTCGCGTTCCTCGACAAGTTCGACGTCCAGCCCTTCATACAGCGTTTCATCGCGCTCAGGCCCAAGGTGAAAGACATGGCGCGGCGCATTGCGGATCAACTCGCGCGTGACATCGCCGGACGTGACGATGCGATCATAGGATGATTCAGGAACACCAAGCGCGTGTATTTGCTGCGCAACGCTATCGAAACGGCGCGGTGCATTGGTTATGAGCACGACCGTCAGACCGGCTTTCCGTGCACGCGATAACGCTGCTGATGCGGAAGCAAAGGAATCCACGCCATTGTGTAGAACGCCCCAGACATCGCAGAGGAGTACATCGTAACGATCCATCAATTCGTCGAGACGCTGCAAATGTATCATATCGGTCATGCCGATCCTTTCCGAGAACGCAAAGCCCGACATCGCTTACCCGATTGCATGAAATGTGTCACCCATGATCATCGGCGATTGTTTCGCGTCCAAATATTGACAGCATACATATGAACAACTATTGATATGTTGGTTATCACCAGGGCAAGCCATGTCACATTCACACGAAGGCCACGACCACGCATCGAAGATCACGGTGGATAATCAGCGCAAAGTGCTGATTGCGTTTTTCATTACATTTGCCTTCATGATCGTCGAAGTTATCGGCGGTCTATTGTCTGGTTCGCTGGCGCTGATCGCCGATGCTGGTCACATGGTGACCGACGCAGCTGCCCTCGCGCTGTCCTATGCGGCATTCCATTTCGGCAAACGGGCCGCGGATGAGCGCCGCACGTTCGGTTATTTGCGTTTTGAAGTCATTGCCGGGCTGATGAACGCCATAGCGCTCTTCGCGATTCTCATCTGGATTACCATCGAAGCAATTGATCGCTTCCGCAACCCCGGCGAAGTACTGGCAGGGCCGATGCTGATCGTCGCGACGATCGGACTGGTTATCAACATAGCTGTATTCTGGATCCTTACGCGCGGCGACAGCGAGCATGTCAATATCAAAGGAGCAGTCCTGCATGTGCTTGGCGATCTGCTTGGTTCCGTCGGGACAATCATCGCCGCTGTCGTCATCTATTATACGGACTGGACGCCGATAGATCCCATCCTCTCTGTCTTCGTCTGCCTGCTTATCTTGCGTAGCGCCTGGGCATTGCTGCGAAATTCAATGCATATTCTTCTTGAAGGTGCGCCGGCGAACGCCTCGCCTGAAGAAATCGAGCAGCACTTGAAGAAAACCATACCCGGCTGCGCCAATGTTCGGCACGTTCACGTCTGGATGATTACATCAGGGAAAGCGCTCGCGACGTTGCATGTGCTGCCGCAAGCGGACGCCAACCCGCGTTTGCTGGTCAAACGGGTCGAGATCGAGCTCAGGACGAAATTCGGGATTGAACACTCCACCATTGCCATCGACTGGCCGGATACCGCGCCGGAGGATTGCTGCCTTGGCGTAGAGCCGGGCGGCGACCACGAAGAACATGACCACGCGGATCACGACCATGCGGAGCATGACCATCGTCACGAGGGCCATAAGCATTGAACAAGCTGGCGATCCCATCACAACTCGATACGACGATCCTCGCAGAGACGTTTCGGCTGCTCGGCGACCCGACGCGGCTGCGCATCCTGTTCTTCTGCCTCGACGAGCCGAGATCAGTCGGTGATATAGCGACGAGCCTCGATCTGTCGCAATCGCTGGTAAGCCACCATTTGCGCCTATTGCGCGGTGCACGGCTGGTACGCGGCAACCGGCAGGCCAAGCAGATTTTCTATGAGCTCGCCGACAAGCATGTCAGCGACATGCTTGTCGATATGGCGCATCACGTTTGTGAAGAGGGCGGCGAGGATTGACGCTGCACTTTTGGGCGCTTCTACTCATATAGCCAGCGTAATTAGCAGGGTTAGAACCCGGAGAGTACGATCTTGCCCTTGGCGCGGCCGCTTTCGATCAGCGCATGTGCTCTCTTCAAATTGGCTGCGTTGATCGGGCCGAAGTCATCGGCGAGAGTTGTTTTGATCGTCCCTTCGTCAACGAGTTCCGACACCTTGTTCAAAATTCGATGCTGTGCATCCATATCGGGTGTCTTGAACAGCGCCCGTGTAAACATCAACTCCCAATGCAGCGATATGCTCTTGCGCTTCAGCAACATGACATCGAGCGTCTTCGGATCATCAATCAGTGCGAACCGGCCCTGCGGCGCGATCAGCGTGGCGACTTCGGCAAGATGCGCATCGGAGTTGGTGGTTGAGAACACGAATCCCGGAGCGCCTATACCCAGCGCCTCAACCTGGGCCGCTATGGGTTTCGAGTGATCTATGACGTGATGAGCGCCGAGATCACGGGCCCAAGCCTGCGTTTCCGGACGCGACGCCGTGGCGATGACGGTGAGGTTGGTCAACTTTCGCGCGAGTTGAATAGCGATCGATCCAACTCCACCGGCGCCGCCGATGATAACGATGGCATTGGCCGCCCCGAGGACCGGTGTTTCGACGTGAAGCCGATCAAACAACGCTTCCCACGGTGATTGATGTCAGCGGTAAGGCGGCCGCGGCGCTGAAGCTTAGCGATGACGGCTTCTTACCGACAATGCGCTCATCGACGAGGTGAAATTCTGAGTTCGTGCCGGGACGATCGATCACTCCAGCGTAGAACACTTCATCACCCGGCTTGAAGAATTGTGCCTCGGGACCCACTGCGGCTACAACGCCCGACGCATCCCAGCCAAGTACCTGGGGCGTTCCCCCTTCCGGTTTTACCCTGACCCGGACCTTGGTGTCGACGGGATTGACAGATATCGCCCTCACCTCAACCAACAAGTCTCTGCCACTTGCTTCGGGCTTCGGCAGGTCGATATCGACCAATGAAGTTTCAGCGGTGATGGGTTGTGATTCGAAATAGGCGACAGCGCGCATGATCGTTGCTCCTGGAAAAGTTGACCTGCCCGAGATGCGCCTTATGCTACATAAGTGCAAGAATGCACATATAACGCATATAGTGTCAAAAAGGATACCGTTATGCCGCGCGTGCGCCACAAGACGTTTGATTGCTCCGCCGGCTGCCCGGTCGAAGGTGTTCTCAACTTGATCGATGGCAAGTGGAAAGGCGTGATCCTCTACCATCTCATGTCAGGTACGCTGCGGTTCAATGAGATTCGACGCAAGCTGATTAATGTCACACAGCGCATGCTGACCAACCAGTTGCGCGAATTGGAAGCCGATGGGCTGATCATACGCAAGGTCTATGCCGAGGTGCCGCCCAAGGTCGAGTATTCGCTTTCGGAGCGCGGCCGCAGCCTGGAGCCGGTTATCAACGCCTTGAAGGCATGGGGTGATGCCAATCTCGCTCTCGACAAGATCGACGTGGAAGCAGCCTGACGCGTCGTTTCATCAATACATCACATTTTTATGGAATAAAAGCTTGGTTGCAGCACTTGCGAGCACCTTGCGATTGCCGATTTTGGGTTCACCGCAGAAAAGATTCATCTCAGCTTTCCCTTGACTCTTCAGTGTCATCCCACTATCTCCGGCCGCAGTTAGCACTCACCTCTGTCGAGTGCTAATAACGCGGATGGCGCAGCTGTTCGCGACATCGTTTTGACACCAACATCAAGGGTTCTAACCATGGCCAAGACCAAGTTCCGCCCGCTTCACGACCGCGTCGTAGTACGCCGCGTCGAATCCGAAGCAAAGACTGCAGGCGGCATCATCATTCCGGATACTGCCAAGGAAAAGCCACAGGAAGGCGAAATCGTCTCCGTAGGCACCGGCGCTCGTGACGAAGCAGGCAAGCTCGTACCACTCGATGTCAAGGCAGGCGATCTTATCCTGTTCGGCAAGTGGTCCGGCACGGAAGTCAAGATTGGCGGCGAAGACCTGCTGATCATGAAGGAATCCGACATTCTGGGTATCCTCGGCTAATCACCGACCTTTCATCAAAATTTCGATCAAACCGGGTTCAATCCCAGGAGAGATAAAATGGCTTCCAAAGAAGTAAAATTCGGCCGCGACGCGCGTGAGCGCATGCTGCGCGGCGTCAACATCCTTGCAGACGCTGTCAAGGTAACACTCGGCCCGAAAGGCCGTAACGTTGTTATCGACAAGTCCTTCGGCGCTCCGCGCATCACCAAGGACGGCGTAACCGTTGCCAAGGAAATCGAACTCGAAGACAAGTTCGAAAACATGGGCGCACAGATGGTGCGTGAAGTCGCTTCGAAGACGAACGACATTGCTGGCGACGGCACCACGACCGCTACTGTTCTTGCCCAGGCTATCGTTCAGGAAGGCGGCAAGGCTGTTGCTGCCGGTATGAACCCGATGGATCTGAAGCGCGGCATAGATCTTGCTGTTGCTGAAGTTGTCAAGCAGCTCGGCAAGAGCGCCAAGAAGATCAAGACTTCGGAAGAAGTTGCGCAGGTCGGCACGATCTCTGCCAATGGCGAGACCGAAATCGGCGAAATGATTGCCAAGGCAATGCAGAAGGTTGGCAACGAAGGTGTTATCACCGTTGAAGAAGCCAAGACCGCTGACACCGAGCTCGAAGTCGTCGAAGGCATGCAGTTCGACCGCGGCTACCTGTCGCCTTACTTCGTCACCAACCCTGAAAAGATGGTTGCTGATCTCGAAGACGCCTACATTCTCCTCCACGAGAAGAAGCTCTCGAACCTCCAGGCTCTTCTGCCGGTTCTTGAAGCTGTTGTTCAGACCTCCAAGCCACTCGTCATCATCTCTGAAGACGTCGAAGGCGAAGCTCTTGCTACGCTCGTCGTCAACAAGCTGCGTGGCGGCCTGAAGATTGCTGCTGTCAAGGCTCCTGGCTTCGGCGATCGCCGCAAGGCAATGCTGGAAGACATCGCTATCCTCACCGGTGGTCAGGTTATTTCCGAAGATCTCGGCATCAAGCTCGAAAGCGTTACGCTCGACATGCTCGGCCGCGCCAAGAAGGTGTCGATCACCAAGGAAAACACCACGATCGTTGACGGTCATGGCAAGAAGGGCGAAATCAACGCCCGCGTCGGCCAGATCAAGCAGCAGATCGACGAAACCACTTCCGACTACGACCGTGAGAAGCTGCAGGAACGCCTTGCCAAGCTCGCTGGCGGTGTTGCCGTTATCCGCGTTGGCGGTGCAACGGAAGTTGAAGTGAAGGAAAAGAAGGACCGCGTCGACGACGCCCTCAATGCAACCCGTGCGGCTGTTGAAGAAGGCATCGTTGCTGGCGGTGGCGTTGCTCTCCTTCGCGCTTCGGCTGGTCTTACCCTCAAGGGTGCAAATGCCGATCAGGATGCTGGCATCAACATCGTTCGTCGCGCTTTGCAGGCTCCGGCTCGCCAGATCGCAACGAACGCAGGCGATGAAGCTTCGATCGTTGTTGGCAAGATCCTTGAGAATAAGAAGGACACCTATGGCTACAATGCGGCCAACGGTGAGTACGGCGATCTGATCGCTCTCGGCATCGTCGATCCGGTCAAGGTTGTCCGTACTGCTCTGCAGGATGCGGCGTCGGTTGCTGGCCTTCTAGTCACCACCGAAGCCATGATCGCCGAAGCTCCGAAGAAGGACAACGGCGGCGCTCCCCAGATGCCAGGCGGCGGAATGGGCGGCATGGGCGGTATGGACTTCTAAGAAGTCCTCATCCACGCAAATATGGAAAAGGCGGGTTTCGACCCGCCTTTTTTGTTATCACAGCTGTTTAACGTACTTGTGCAATAGGGTTAGCAGGATTCCCTATTCTGCCGCGTCAGCGAATCTCCGCTGTACCTCGGCATTCCCGTGGGCTGCGTCGAAACGGGCACGGGCCTCGCTGACACGTTGCTCGTTCCTGATCGCCCAGTCTCCAAGCCCTCGCACGGGAACGAGCAGATCGCGACCCAGGTCCGTCAGGTCGTAGTCCACACGTGGCGGAATGGTCGGATAGACCGTTCGTGTAACGAAACCATCGCGCTCGAGGCCCCGTAGTGTGCTCGTCAGCATCTTTTGCGAAATACCGTTGATAGCCCGCTTCAACTCGTTGAATCGCATTGAGCGATTGCCAAGATAACTGACGACCAGCACCGTCCATTTGTCGCCGACGCGCGCCAGAATGTGATGAACCGCGCTGCAGGCAGAGGTAACTTCAAAGTGATCTGGTTTCAAAAAAGTGCCTCCTTGCGGTCGTTTCGAACAGTCACTTATATAGCGCCGGTCACAAATAGTTACCACCCCAAGACAAAGGATTTCTCAATATGGCTAAAGCAAAAATCGGCATCATCATTGGCAGCACGCGGATCGGCCGTTTCGCCGAATTTCCGGCCAAGTGGATCGCCGAAATAGCCGGCAAACGTGACGATATCGAAGTCGAAATCCTCGATTTGCTCGATTATCCTATGCATTTCTTCGGCGAAGAGCGCACGTCGACCGCCCAAACCGAGACGGCAGAGCGCTGGAAAAAGAAACTGCGTGAGTTCGACGGTTTTGTTGTCACCGTTGCGGAATACAACCACGGCCCGACTGCTGTTCTGAAGAACGCCATCGATCTTGGTGAGTTCATTCACAAGCCGGTTGGATTTGTTGGCTATGGCGGCGTTGGCGGTGCCCGCGCAATCGAGCATCTTCGACTGGTTTTCGTGGAAATGAGTGCCGCGTCAGTCAAAACCGGTATCCACATCTCCTTCCCCGAATATCTCACGGTCGTCAAAGGCGAGAAGAAGCTTGCCGACTATGAACATCTCAATGAAGCGGCCAACAACCAGCTCAACCAGCTTGTCCTGTGGGCAAACGCTCTAAAAACAGCCCGTGCTGCTTGATAATTAAAGAGCGGCCGCGCAAGCGGCCGCTCACCTGTCAGACCAGACCGCCAATTCGTAACCCTCCAGATCGGTGAAATGAAAGCGGCGCCCACCGGGGAAATTGAAGATCGGCTTGACGATCTTGCCTCCCGCCTTTTCAACCCGCTTCAATGTATCCGCAAGGTCGTCGGCGAAGAAGATGACCAGCGGACCGCCACCCGGTTTGACGTCGCCGGCATTGGCAAATCCGCCTTTGAGATTACCGTCGGAAAATTCGCAATAATCAGCTCCGTAGTCGGTGAAAGACCAGCCGAACGTATTGCCATAGAAACTGCGGGCCCGCGCAATATCTGTCACATTGAATTCGATATAGTCGATACGCCCGTCCTTGCCTGAACTGGCCATTTTTCACCTCACTCTATAAGTTGTACTTCGAGCACGTCCTTGAGCTTCTGCAGGTCACGCATTACCCAGGCCGCGTCTGCAGTGAATTTTTCATCGTCCATTCCCGGGAGCCGGAACAAGGTGAATGTTACCTCCGAATTTTCCCCGTTGGCGACAACCCGCAGGGGAATGTAAACCTTCTCGCCGGTTTCGGTGATCACCCAGTGATCGAGAACGCCGAGCTTGTTTGGCGGTGCAAAACGTAGCCTGAGCTTACCGGCAGGACTGTCCGCCAGCCATTCGTCGCCCGACCTTTGCAAGGCAGAAGTTAGTCCGGAGGCCCATTCCGGCAGGTTTTCCGGGATGCTTGCGTAGTCATAGACGTCGCGCCAAGATCGCTGAATGGAAATTTGAAGGGTTCGCGCTTCATGCGTCGCCATGCCCTGTCCTCCCTGCATGTTCTAATCGATTTTAACTTAGCATGGCATCGTTTTCCGGCCAACATTTGCCGCTCGAACCTTGCCTCCCGTCGAGCTTCGCAGTAGTGATCTGCCAACTCCCATCAGGAAAAGTGCATGATGAGCTCTACGCGTACCGAAACAGATACTTTTGGCCCGATCGAAGTTGCCTCGGACAAATATTGGGGCGCACAAACCGAACGCTCACTGCACAATTTCAAAATCGGCGGCGAAAGAATGCCGATCCCGCTTGTACGTGCTCTCGGTATAGCAAAGCGCGCCGCTGCCGAAACCAACATGGCACTTGGTAAGCTCGATGAAGTGATTGGCCGCGCCATCACCGTCGCTGCCGAAGAAGTCATCGAGGGCAAGCTGGATGACCATTTCCCTCTCGTCGTCTGGCAGACGGGATCAGGCACGCAGTCGAACATGAATGCCAACGAGGTGATCTCCAATCGCGCTATCGAAATGTTGGGCGGAACCAAGGGCTCGAAAAAACCGGTTCATCCCAATGATCACGTCAATATGAGCCAATCGTCGAACGATACGTTTCCGACTGCAATCCACATTGCCACAGCGGTGGAAGCGACAGAGCGCCTCTTTCCAGCACTGAACCATCTGACGGCGGCGCTGGCCAAAAAAGAAGAGGCCTTTGCAGACATAATCAAGATCGGCCGCACACATACGCAGGATGCAACCCCAGTCACACTTGGTCAGGAATTCTCGGGCTACCGGGCTGCGCTGGAATACGCGCACAAGCGCATCGAACAAAGCCTTGCCGATGTGTTCCTGTTGGCACAGGGCGGCACCGCGGTTGGTACCGGCCTCAATGCGCCGATTGGCTTCGATACCGGATTTGCCGATGCCGTATCCGATATTACCGGCCTTCCCTTCAAAACGGCACCAAATAAGTTCGAGGCTTTGGCCAGCCACGGTGCACTCACAAATTTCCACGGCAGCCTCAATGCGCTTGCCACCGATCTGTTCAAGATTGCCAATGACATCCGTTTTCTCGGCTCCGGTCCTCGCTCTGGTCTCGGTGAGTTGAAGCTGCCCGAAAACGAACCGGGCTCATCAATCATGCCAGGCAAGGTCAATCCGACCCAAGCCGAAGCACTGACCATGGTGGCCACACAGGTGTTCGGCAACAACGCTACCGTGACCGTCGCAGCCAGCCAGGGCCATTTCGAGCTCAATGTATTCAAGCCTGTGGTTGCATTGAACGTGCTTCAGTCAGTCCGCATTCTGTCCGATGCGATGGTCTCCTTTGCCGACAATTGCGTCGAAGGTATTGAGGCGGATGAAGTCCGTATCAAGGACCTGCTTGAGCGTTCATTGATGCTTGTCACGGCCTTGGCCCCGGCTATCGGCTATGACAATGCTGCCAAGATAGCCAAGACAGCCCACAAGAATGGTACGACACTGAGGGAAGAAGCACTAGCAAGCGGTCACGTCTCAGCCGAAGACTATGATCGCCTCGTGCGCCCGGAACGAATGATCGCGCCAGAGTGACATTGGAAAACCGTTTCGCCTGTGAACAATGTGTAGAGAAAATAATAGCTTTGTTTGACAATCGGATTTAGCTATTGGGGGGCAACGCCAAACCCGGAGAGATTTCTTATGCCTAACAATGCCCTAGTTACACTGATCAGTCGCATTCTACTTTCGATTCTGTTCATTCCCGCTGGCTTCGGCAAGCTGACTGCTATTGCGGGCACTGCGGGATATTTCGCCGCCAAGGGCCTGCCACTGCCCACAGTCACTGCCGTCATTGTCGGTCTGGTCGAGTTGTTGGGCGGACTTGCCGTACTCATCGGCTTTCAGACACGCTATGCTGCAATCCTGCTTGGCCTATTTACCATTGCCGCAGCATTTGTCGGGCACCTCGTGCCATGGGACCAAGCGAACCAGATCAACTTCTTCAAGAACCTTGCCATCGCCGGTGGCTTCTTCGTACTCGCCCAGTACGGTGCAGGCGCTCTCTCGGTAGACGCCAAGCGCGGCTGATCGCATTTGACCGAATGTAAAAAAGGCCGCTCATAGCGGCCTTTTTCTATAAGAGAACAAGGATTTAGTTCGAAGCTTTCGCTTCGCTGACCAATACGGGTTTCTCCCGATAATCCTGCGGGAACAACTTGCTCAGGTTTTCAATTTTGGGCAGATCGTAGTAGGATATATAGGGCTGGGTCGGATTGATCGTGGCGTAATCCTGATGATAGGCCTCGGCTGGATAAAACTTTTCGAGCGACGAGACTTTGGTAACGATCGGGTCGGAATAGACTTTCGCCTTATCAAGCTGGGCAATGTAAGCTTTGGCCACCTTTTCCTGATCGGCGCTGGTCGTGAAAATCGCCGAGCGATACTGCGTCCCCGAATCTGGCCCCTGACGATTGAGTTCCGTCGGATTGTGAACCACCGAGAAATACACCTGCAGGATTTTGCCAAGGCTGACAGTCTTTGGATCGAAAGTCACCTCGACCGATTCAGCATGCCCAGTGTCGCCGCCGCTGACAATCTCATAGCTCGCCGTTTCTTTCTTACCGCCGGAGTAGCCGGAAACGGCACTGCTTACGCCCTTCATGTGCTGATAGACGCCTTGAACGCCCCAGAAGCAGCCGCCCGCGAGGACGATGGTCTCGCTTTTGGCCGGCGTCGTTTGATCGAGCGCCGGCGGTGGCACCATGGTGACATCCTCCCCGGCAAGAGCAAAACCGGGAGCCAACAGAATCGCCGTGGCGAGCAGAATTTGACGAAGTTTCATAGGTTTTGTCCTTCTAGCGCTTACGCAGCGACCGGTTTGAATTTCAACGCAACGCCATTCATGCAATAGCGCAGACCGGTCGGTTTCGGACCGTCGTCGAAGACATGGCCAAGATGACCGCCGCAACGGTGGCATTCGACCGCCGTTCGCGACATGCCGAATGAACTGTCAGTTTTTTCGATGACCGAGCCCTTGATGGGCAACCAGAAGCTTGGCCAACCGGTACCACTTTCGAATTTGGTGTCTGAATCAAAGAGCGGCAGATCGCAGCCAGCGCAGGTAAATGTGCCCTTGCGCTTTTCATGATTGAGGGGGCTGGTGAACGGCCTCTCGGTCCCCTCCTCGCGCAACACGTAATATTGCTCGGGGGTGAGCAGCTTCTTCCATTCGGCGCTCGTGTGCTCGACTTCGAACGTACCGGCCGCTTGGGCTGTCGGTGTCGCGGCAAAACGCGCCGCCACCAATGCGCCAAGTCCTGCTATAGCACCGCCAAAAAGCGTTCGACGTGTCATCATGGCTGAACTCCCTGTGCCAATGTACCGATAATAACCGGTTTCTGCAGGGAGATACGTAAGGACGGCCGGAAAGGTTACACAACCAGCCTGGAGTCACGGAGAGTTGATGAAAATCAGCCTTTGTTCAAAGCGGCCTTGATGCGCCGCGACAGTTTTTCGACTGCGCTAGCCTCGGCTGTACTCCGTGACGAAACCAGACAGGCTTCCGATTGGAGGATTATTCCGTCGTCAAGAACCTTGAGATGATTGGCTTGCAGCGTCGATCCTGTCGATGTGATATCGACGATAATATCAGCGGAGCCCGAGGCGGGAGCGCCCTCGGTGGCGCCAAGACTCTCGACGATGCGATAGACCTGAATGCCGTGCATCTGCGAAAAGAACTGCTGTGTGAGACGCCAATATTTGGTGGCAATGCGCAGACGCCGGCCATGGCGCTGGCGGAAATCAGCGGCAACGTCATCAAGATCGGCCATGCTTGATACGTCGTACCAAACCTCTGGCACCGCGACCACAACGTCCGCTTGGCCGAAACCGAGCCGGGCTTCGATCTGAACACGCTCATCGGCGGACGACAAAGTCTCGCGGATCAAGTCTTCACCCGTGATGCCGAGATCTACACTGCCATAGCCAAGCTCGCGCGCAATTTCCGAGGCGGAGAGAAACAGAATATCGATCTGGCTTTCGCCTTTGACCTGTGCCCGGTAGTTGCGTTGATCCCTGGGGAGGATCACGCTGAGACCGGCGCTTTCAAGCACACCAAGCGCCTGATCCTTGAGACGGCCTTTGGAGGGAAGGGCCAAGGTAACCGTCATTTTGCCTCTCCCGCGATCTGTTCGAGCCTGTCGAGCCAGATCGAGAATCCGACACCTGGAATGGAGCCAACGGCTCCCAGCATCGTCAGCAACCGGTCATAACGGCCGCCACCCACGATCGCGCCGAGGTCGAGATTATTCAGCGCGCGCGTTTCGTAAACAAGACCGGTATAGTAATCGAGCGGGCGTCCGAACGCGGCGTCATAGATAATCGTCTCCTCTCCGATGCCCGCTTCGACAACCGAGGCCGCCCGCGCTTCGAATTGTTCCAGCGCAGGCCCGAGATCGAACTCGTTGGAGCGCGCGAATTTGAGCAATTCACCGGCGGCGGATGGCAGTGGCACACGGATCGCAAGAAAGCTCTCCAAAGCAGAGAAGGCCTTGGCGGGCAGCCGTACCGAAGCAAGCGCTGCCTTTTCGATCAAGCGTCGCGCGATTTCGACAGGTGCGCGACCGGCGGCCGGGGAAATACCAGCAACCCGCATATCCTGTTCGAGTGCAGCAGCCAGCACAGCTTCATCGCCTTTTTCGACCAGTGCCGCGAGATGATCTGGTAGCGCATCGCTTTGGCGGTCCGACGAAAGGTCCTTGAGCAAACCCTTCAATTGACCCGGATTCCCAAAGGCGCGCGCGAGTTTTTTCTGCCAGCCTCGCGGCAGGCCAAGCGCTACCAGCACCGACTCGAAAATCGCCTGGTCGCCGAGCAGGGTTTCGAGTTGCGCATCGGGAGCAATAACGCGGATCGCGGCAACAGCATCGGCCAGCGATCGCGCGTCGGCTCGGGCGCGATTGGCATCACCAAGATCCTCTATGCCGGCCTGGAAAAACTCGTAACCGCCCTCGCGGCGCTGGCGGAACACCTCGCCCAGATAGGCGTAGCGTTTTGGCGTCGCGGCGTTACGTTCGATATGATTGCGGCAAACGGGAATCGTGAACTCCGGGCGAAGACACAGGCTCTCGCCGTTTTCGTTTTCTGTCAGAAAGATGCGGCGGCGCAAGTCTTCGCCCGCCATGTCAAGGAACTGGTCGGCAGGCTGAATAACAGGAATATCAACGAGCTCAGCATCCCGCCCCGAAATCAGCGCGGCGAGTTCATCGGAAAAAGCTGGGGCTCTGGAGGCGGCCATCCGAATTCAGACGGCCTTCGCCGCGTTGGCGCGATCTTCCGCCTGCGCCTCAAGGATCTTGCGCACCTCGGTGACCAGATCGCTTTCCTTGGCTGTAATCTGTGCCGGACGGCCTTCACGCCAGGTGACATTGTCCTCAATCTCCGCCGAAAGACGCGCGCCCTCGATCAGGTCCTTGATCTGGACTTCGCCATTGTCACGCTCCTGCGACCCCTGAATGATCACGCAAGGTGCACCGCGGCGATCGGCATATTTCATCTGCGGTTTCATACCGGACCCGCCAAGATACATTTCCGCGCGGATGCCGGCTTGGCGAAGGTCCGAAACCATTTTCTGGTAACGGCCAAGGCTTACCGTATCCCTGTCCATGACGAGCACGACGACCGGGCCGATATTGTCGGACGTATCGAGCTTGCCAAGGTTTGTAAGCGCTGTCATCAAACGCGAAACACCAATGGAAAAGCCGGTTGCGGGAACCGGCTCGCTGCGAAAACGCGACACAAGGCCATCATAACGGCCACCGCCGCCGACGGAGCCGAAAACAACCTTTTCGCCCTTTTCGTTGGTAACGTCGAAGGTCAGTTCTGCCTCGAATACGGGACCGGTGTAATATTCCAGACCTCGCACGACGGAGGGATCAATCTTGACACGGCCTTCATAGCCCGCTGCCGAGCAAAGCGCTTCAATTGTTGTAAGTTCTACAACCCCCTCTACACCCTTGTCATTGCCGGTGACGACACGTTCAAGGTTGGCAATCGTCTCGCCGCCCGTTGCACCGCCTGCAGAAGTGAAATCGATCACCTTGGCGATAGCAGCCTCGTCTAGACCAGCGCCCTTGGTGTAGTCACCGCTCTCGTCGAGACGGCCCTTGCCCAGCAATTCACGCACGCCATCGGGACCGAATTTGTCCAGTTTGTCGATTGCACGCAACACGACCAAACGCTTGCCGCTATTCTCATCGCCGTCAAGGCCGATCGCCTCGAGCACGCCATCCAGAACCTTGCGGTTGTTGACCCGGATGACATAGTCACCACGCTTGATCCCCAGAGCCTCCATGACGTCGGCCATCATCATGCACATTTCCGCATCCGCCGAGACGGATGGTGCGCCGACCGTGTCGGCATCGAACTGCATGAATTGGCGGAAGCGGCCAGGACCGGGCTTCTCGTTGCGGAACACCCAGCCGGCGCGGTAGCTGCGATAGGGTTTGGGAATGCTCTCGAAATTCTCGGCGACGTAACGCGCCAGCGGTGCGGTCAGGTCGTAGCGCAGCGACAGCCACTGCTCATCATCGTCCTGGAAGGAAAACACGCCTTCGTTGGGACGATCCTGATCCGGCAGGAACTTGCCCAGCGCGTCGGTGTATTCAATGAGCGGTGTTTCAACAGGCTCGAAACCATAAAGTTCGTAGACCTTGCGAATTTCCGCAATCATCTTTTCGGCAGCGCGCAGGTCCTCGGGCACACGATCCACGAATCCTCGTGGCAGCCGTGCCTTAACTCTATCTGCTTTCGTTGCCATGATGGAACCTTGAAATTTCTCGATTGCTGAAGCGGGTTTGCTCTAGCCGATCAGTGCATCAAGGGCAAGGATTGATGAAGCCGCAGCGATTTGAGAACTACGAGGCCGGGACGGGACGTTTGAAACCTTTACGCAGCTTTTCAATTTCCTGACGGCATTTGCAGCCTTCTATATGATCGTTGACGAGGCCCATGGCTTGCATATGCGCATACATCGTTGTGGGTCCGACGAAGCTCCAGCCACGCTTCTTCAAATCCTTGGACAAGCGGATCGAAGTCGGCGAGGTGGGGTTTGCGACAAGCGTCGGATAGTCGACCACCTTTGGACGCTCATCTGCCGGAGGCTCGAAGGTCCAGAAATAGGCAGCAAGCGATCCCGTCTCTTTAACGAGTTCAATCGCGCGGTTGGCATTATTGATTGCAGAATTGATCTTGCCGCGATGGCGGATGATACCGGCATCTGCAAGCAGCCGCTCGACATCCTTCTCGCCATAGCGGGCGATACGGTGATAGTCGAAGCCGTCGAACGCCTCGCGAAAATTCTCTCGTTTGCGTAATATGGTCAGCCAGGAAAGGCCAGACTGAAAGCCCTCGAGGCATATTTTTTCGAACAGGCGCGTATCATCCGTAACCGGCCTGCCCCACTCGTGATCGTGATAATGCACATATTCCGGAAGCGTGCCCGGCCAGAAGCAACGGGTGACGCCGTCCTCGCCTGTCGTCAGACCAGTCTTGACCGGGACATCATCTTGCATATTGCCTATCCTTCGAACGTTTCATTTGACGTTAACCAGTTCTGAAAACCAGCTGGTAACCACACCAAATAGTTTCGATAAAAAATCGCATTTTATCGATCGCGATTCACTTTTTTCTACCCACGCGCAGGCAAACTCAACCCGAAAGCTGACAAATCCTGTCAGCAGAGTTTTTGAGAACAATCAAAATGAGAACTGCCTTACTGCTTCTGACATCCTGCCTGGTCGTGGCAATTGTGCCCGGCGCGATAGCCAGCGAGCGTTACGCAACAAGGCCACCTGTGGTCATGAGTCCCGACCTCACGGCGCCCTGGGTGATGCAACTGCGCCAAAGGCCGGTCGGCGCACCCGTCAATCCTCACGGTTATGTGGTCTTCAGTGATCCACCAGTACGCGCAGTCAAGCAACGGGACCGCCGCGCGGTTCGCCGGGATGTCGACGCAAATCCAGCCGTTCGTGACGTTTCGTTTCAACGCCCTTCACAGCCGGCTGCCGACACTCCGCCAAAACAGCGAGGCATGGATCCGAAATTCTTGCCGCAAACGGTTGCCTATAACGGGCCGGAAAAACCTGGCACCATCGTCATCGATACATCGCAACGGTTTCTGTATCTGGTCGAGGCCGGTGGAACCGCGCAGCGCTATGGTGTCGGCGTCGGCAAGGAAGGTTTTGGCTGGTCTGGTACCAATGCGATCAGCCGCAAGGCTGAATGGCCCGATTGGTATCCGCCTGCGCAGATGATCGAGCGTGAGAGATTGAAGGGACGCATAATCCCGGCGCACATGGAGGGCGGCGTTGCCAATCCGCTCGGAGCACGTGCGCTCTATCTCGGCTCGACGCTTTACCGCATTCACGGTACCAATGCGCCCTGGACAATCGGCCATTCCGTCTCAAGCGGTTGCATCCGCATGCGCAACGAAGACGTCACCGATCTCTATGAACGGGTGAACGTCGGTACCAAGGTCGTTGTGAGATAAACAGTTATGGGGGCCGGCACCGGGGGCGGTGCCGGGAATTGGGCAGGGGTTCGCTTGAATCCCTGCCCTCTTTATTTATTCTGCTGCTTGCAGGAATGATTTTGGCGTCGGCACACCTTCAGGTCGGGGTCCGCCGTAGGCCCAGTCCAACAACTCAACAGTGTGGACGATAGGCAATTTCGAACCGCTGGCAATTTGGGTGATGCACCCGATGTTTCCGGTTGCGATGAGGCTGGCGCCGGTCGCTTCAATGTTCTTCACCTTACGATCCCGCAGTGTGCGAGCGATCTCCGGCTGCATGATATTGTAGGTCCCGGCCGAGCCACAGCAAAGATGCCCTTCGGCCGGATCCTTGACAATGAAGCCAGCTGTCTTCAGCAAGTCCTTGGGTTGGCGCGTGATCTTTTGCCCGTGCTGCATCGAACAAGCGGAATGATACGCAACGCTAAGACCAGCAGGCTCTTTCAGTTCAGGTAGGGTCAAGGTCGCCAGATATTCGGTAATGTCCTTGGCCAAGGCGGACACACGGGCAGCCTTGTCTTTATAGTCGGGATCGAGGCGCAGCATGTAGCCATAATCCTTGATCGTCGTGCCGCAACCGGACGCGGTAATCACGATGGCATCAAGGCCACCTGTATCAAGCTCGCGGATCCATACATCAACATTGCGACGTGCATCCTCAAGTGCCTCTTCTTCGCGGCCCATATGGTGCACGAGCGAGCCGCAGCACCTTTCGCCTTTTGGCACCACAACTTCGATACCAAGCCGGGTCAAAAGCCGGATTGTCGCCTCATTTATGCTGGGTCTCAGCACCGGCTGGGCGCAGCCCGTGAGTATAGCAACCCTGCCCTTTTTCGATGTCTCAGGCATATGCGAACCCGGCTCGGCAAAGCGCGATTTCGCTGGGACAGATTTGGGTGCGAGTTCGAGCATCGCGGCCATTGGCTTCAACGCGGCGATCGATTTGAACAGCGGAGCAAGTGGGCGGCCCAGCTTTGCTGCGGTGAGAGCAAGGCGAAAGCGTCCCGGATAAGGCAAGACAAACGCCAGGAGAGCACGCGTCAGCCGGTTTACTAGTGGACGTTTATAGGTCTTCTCGATATGCGCGCGGGCGTTATCAACCAGATGCATGTAATTCACGCCGGAAGGACAGGTCGTCATGCAGGCAAGGCATGACAGGCAGCGGTCGATATGCTTGACAACCTGCTCATCAGCCGCACGGCCGTTTTCCAGCATGTCCTTGATCAGGTAGATGCGCCCGCGCGGACTGTCGAGTTCGTTCCCGAGGGTCACATAAGTCGGGCAAGTCGCGGTGCAGAAGCCACAATGCACACATTTGCGCAGAATCTTCTCAGATTCTTCAACGCCGGGATCCAGCAACTGCTCGGGAGTGAAATTTGTCTGCACGTTTATACTCCTGCGACCATGCGGCCCGGGTTTAGTATTCCGCTCGGGTCGAATTGCTGCTTGAGCCGCTTCGACAACGCTGCCAAGGGCGCAGGCTGCGGCTCGAACACCGGCAATGCCGCGCGCAAGCTCGTCGATGCGCGAACAAGCGTTGCATGACCTCCGCCATATTTCTTGATGAGAGCACGCACGGCCTCCGCTTCCGGTTCGCCTTCCATGCGCAACCATACAAGCCCGCCTTGCCAATCATAGTATGCGTCGACAGCGGCGCCCATGCGTAGGGACGCAACGAGTTTGTAAGCCTCCATTGGCACCATCGATACGCGCCATACGGGTTGTTCCGTGCCGTCTGCGAAGGGGATGACATCACGGATCTCCTGCCAGAGTTTGCGCGAAGTGTCGCCCGAAACGTCCGCAATCGTGCCCGCCGACGCCAATAGACCTTTGAGCATGGCGGCACGATCGTTGACCGATGGCGCAAAACCTTCAAGCCGTAGCAACGTGGATGCGTCACCGTTGAGATCACCGTCGATAACGCGTCCGGATACATTGACTGGAAGATGTGCTGCGGAAGCCACCTCGCCGCTCGATCCCATGGCAATCGCCATGGCCCGCGCCGCTTCGTCATCGGCAAGACCACGCACCACTAGCGTGGTTTCGGTTTCCGGAGCGGGCAGGACCTTGAAGGTTATTTCAGTGGCGATGCCGAGCGTACCCCACGAATTGGCCATGCCTTTCGACAAATCATAACCGGTCACGTTCTTGACAACCCGCCCGCCAGATTTGAACAATTCGCCTCGGCCTGAAACGACGCGCACGCCCAAAACATGATCGCGTGCCGAGCCCGACTTCAGACGGCGCGGCCCGCATAGATTGGTGGCAAGCAGGCCTCCAAAGGTGCCCTGTCCCGAAGCTTGCCCCAGAAGCGGCCCATAGTCCATTGGTTCAAACTGAAACGCCTGGCCGTTCTCCGCAAGCAGCGTCTCGAGTTCGGCGACAGGCGTGCCTGCTTTTGCGCTCAGCACAAGTTCGTCCGGCTCGTAGAGCGTCACGCCGGAGTATTCCGATAGCGCGATTGTGTGTTCCGTCTGCAACGGACGGCCAAGATTGCGTTTGGAACCTTGACCGACGACTTCAACCGGCGCGTTCTCGGAAAGCGCCCATTGGAGAGCCTCGACGATTTCGTCCTCGGTCTTGGGAGTAAATATGGTCACTCAGAATCTCGGAATTTCTGGGAATGGCACCTGTCCGCGATGCACATGCATGCGGCCAAGTTCGGCACAGCGATGCAATTGCGGAAATACTTTGCCGGGATTGAGGAGGTGCTTGTCATCAAAAGCGCATTTGACCCTGATCTGCTGGTTAAGATCGATTTCGTTGAACATTTCCGGCATCAGTTCACGTTTCTCGACCCCAACACCATGCTCGCCCGTCAACACGCCGCCAACTTTGACACAGAGCCGCAGGATATCGGCGCCGAAATCCTCCGCCTTATGCAGTTCTTCCGGAATATTCGCATCGTAAAGGATGAGCGGATGCAGATTGCCGTCTCCAGCATGAAAGACGTTGGCAACGCGAAGGCCGTATTTTTCCGAAAGTTCGCGCATACCGGCCAGCACTTTCGGCAACTCCTTACGGGGGATCGTGCCGTCCATGCAGAGATAGTCCGGCGAAATGCGCCCAACCGCAGGGAACGCCGCCTTGCGGCCGGCCCAGAACGCCATGCGTTCCTCTTCGCTTTGCGAGATCACGCAGGTCGACGCACCATTTTTGTTAGCAATGGCCTCTACCATGCCGATCAGGTGATCGACCTCTACCACCGGGCCATCGAGTTCGATGATCAGCAGCGCCTCCACATCGAGCGGATAACCGGCATGGACGAAGTCTTCGGCCGCGTGAATCGCCGGACGATCCATCATTTCCATACCGCCAGGAATAACCCCGCCAGCGATGATGTCAGCAACACATTTGCCAGCTTGCTCACTTGTCGGGAAGCCTACCATCAACGCGCGCGCTGTCGCCGGTTTCTGCAATATACGCACGGTGACTTCAGTGACGACGCCAAGCAATCCCTCCGAGCCGGTCATCAGACCAAGAAGATCATAACCCTCAGAATCGAGATGCTTGCCGCCTAGCCGGACCACTTCGCCGGTGATCAGCACCATTTCGAGGCCAAGGACGTTGTTCGCGGTAAGCCCATATTTGAGGCAATGCACGCCACCTGAGTTTTCGGCAACATTGCCGCCGATCGAGCAGGCAATTTGCGACGAAGGGTCTGGCGCATAATAGAAGCCCTCGTGTTCGACCGCCTTGGTGATGCCGAGATTGGTTACACCGGGCTGCACGACAGCGACGCGATTGGGATAGTCGATTTCCAATATCTGATTGAAGCGCGACATGACGAGCAGTACCGCATCTTCGAGTGGCAGAGCGCCCCCAGACAGGGACGTTCCGGAGCCGCGTGGTACGACCTTTACATTGTTCTCGTGGCAATATTTGAGGACGCGCGAAACCTGTGCCACGGTTTGCGGCAGGACCACCACCAGCGGCAGTTGGCGATAGGCGGTCAGAGCATCCGACTCAAATACCCGCATCGCATTGGTGGCATCGACGACGCCCTCGCCCGGAACTATTGTCCGCAGCGCCGTCACGATGTCCGAACGGCGCGACATGGTTGCGTCGTCGGCTTTCGGCATCAGTAGTCCGGACATGAACTTTCCCTTGCTACAGCTATTCCAGCATGTCTCGCTATGACATTATCCGCTTGAACGAGATATCGCACAACTACGACGCGAAAGACAATTGCACAATGAAAACAGTTGATTTCAAACATGCACGCGGGCCCGACAGGCTGCGGGTCTATGCGATTGGCGATGTGCATGGCCGGCTCGATCTTTTGCAGGAAATGCATCGGCGCATTCAGGCGGAGAACGAGAAATCACCGCCTTTCGATTGGGTGATTGTTCATCTTGGCGACTACGTCGATCGCGGTCCCGATTCAAAAGGCGTGCTTGATCTTTTGGTCAGCGCACAGAAGAAGACGCACCGAATGCTGGCTATCGCAGGAAATCACGATTTCGGCTTTCTTGAGTTTCTGGCGACTGGCGCTCCCAATGGAATGTTCGCACACAATGGCGGTCGCCAGACTGCACTTTCCTATGGCGTTTCCATCGATTTCAACGATCTTGGATCTGTAGCGGCAGGACGGAACGCGCTGCTAGACGCGGTTCCCCCGGGGCACATAGAATTTCTTCGCGGCCTGAAGCGCTCGATGATTTTTGGCGATTTTTTCTTTTGCCATGCTGGCATACGTCCGGGAATTGACCTCGAAAGTCAGGATCCGGAAGATCTTGTCTGGATCAGGGAGCAATTCCTTGGCGAGCCACGGCTCTATCCAAAAGTCATCATCCATGGCCATACGCCCGTCACTGACGTGGAAATCAGACCAAACCGCATCAATCTCGATACCGGGGCGGTGTTCAGCGGTCGTCTCAGCGCGATCGCAATCGACGCCGAGAACAAGTTTTTCCTTGAGGCGATGTGAAATCCGCTATCAGCGGAAAGAAGTGCTCACGCCGTAACCGTCGCTGGAAACCGTATGGCTACCGGCATCTACCGAGAACAGACCTGCGCCCATGAAGAGGATAGCTGAGAGCATGACGGCAGTTAGAAGTGCAGCACTCTTGGTAGTCATTTCGGCGTTTCCATTGGTTTATATGGGTCTGGCTTCATGCCAGTTAACCAGTGTGGCCAATAAAGGACGCAAGTATTACCAACTAGTGAATTGGAGACACGCTTCACATGAATCCCGACATCCAATCGGATTCGGAATTAGGCTGTTGCCAAGTTGCAACGAAAATCGCGATGCAGACCTAAATCAGTGCCACCCAAGCGCGAGCGAGCGCCAGGCCGGCCGCATCTGCTTCAGCCCCGTCACGCTCCAGATAGGTGCCGTAGTTGGCGAGCCAATCGGGATCCAGATTTTTGATCTGATCATGGAAAACACGTCTCCACTCGTCAACGAGCTTGGTATCGGCCTCGAAATGAAACTGGATGCCATAGACAGCACGACCGATACGAAATGCCTGGTTCCGGGTCATATGACTTGAAGCGAGGGGCACGGCACCTTCAGGAAGCGAAAAGGTGTCACTATGCCAGTGAAAAATCGGAAACTGCTGCGGAACAGCAGAAAGAACGGGATCAGACTTCGCTTCAACAGTTCCGGTCACCTCGTGCCAACCGAATTCGGCCGGATGTCCCAGAATGTTCTCTCCACCGTAGCCGCGTGCAACGAGCTGACTGCCGAGACAGATGCCGAGCACGGCCTTGCCGGCATCGCCAAAGCATTTGATCAGTCTCGCCAATGCGGGAAGATAGGGATAGGTGTCATCATCGAGCGCGCTCTGGTCACCACCGAGTACGACCAGCGCGTCGTGATCCAAATCGTCATTTGGCAAGATTTGATCAAGATAGGGTTGACGCAGATCGATTTCGGCGGCTGCTTCTTCCAATGCGCGTCCGACCTGGCCAAGGCCTGTATTCTGATAATTCTGAACGACGAGAACGCGCATGCAGCCTGCCTGATGATCGTAACAACGGGAGTTCTGGATAGCATGCGCTCTGGAGAGTCGGAAGCCGCCAAATGACCCTGCAAAACCGCGTGACACCTTTTGGCGATATTGTCGCTGCGCCATATCGTGGCGCGCTGATGGGAAATCGCGGCATCATCCACGATCCCGCGACGCGGACTTTGCTCAAGCGTCGATGGACGACACGGGCCTGGATCATCTGCGTCTGCGAATTCAAAGGTGTGCGGCGCGAGGTCATGGCCCGGCGAAGCTGGACCGAATTGTTCTTTTTAGACGAAGCGACAGCGCTCGCAGCGGGACACAGGCCATGCTTCTATTGCCAGCGGCAACAGGCGAAAGCCTTTCAGGCGGCGTGGGCTGACGGGAATAAAACATCGATCCAGCCTGCACCTGCCATGGACGCGGTCCTGCACAGGGAGCGGCTGGATGCAAAGGGTGGCAAACGGCGGCATCCCATTGAAGGTCAAATAAAGGATTTACCGAATGGTACGATGATTGCCAGTGGCGAAGATGCCTATGCTGTCAAAGATGGCGTGACGTATCTTTGGTCTTGGCAGGGGTACACACTATCTGATCCGTCCAGCCGCGATGTTATGCTCCTCACACCGCCTGCAACCGTCCTGGCGCTGAGAGCGGGCTATAACCCGCTCGTGCACCTATACATCAAGCCTTGACACTCACCGGAATTGACCTGCGGAACGTCCAGCCGAGGCTTGTACCCGCGGCAGCTAGCAGAATGACAGCGGACCCGACCAACTGCCTTGGCTGCAGGGCGTGTCCGAAGGCAATATAGTCCACCAAGATCGCAGCAATCGGATAGATGAAGGAAAGCGAGCCCGTAATGTGTGTCGGCAGTTTCTGAATTGCGCTATAGAGCAGGATATACATCAGCCCGGTGTGAACCACGCCAATTGTTACGAGACTGCTCCATTCGCCCGTGCTCTGCGGCAGTCGAGCGAAATCGGCGAATGGTGCAAGCATCAGGACGCCAACGCAGACCTGAATGAGGGCGATGAGGTGTGATGGAATGCCTTTCAGGCGTTTGGCCACTATGGCGGCGATTGCATAGAGAAAGGCTGCACCGAGCGACAGGGCAATGCCTTCCATATAGTCGGAGCCGTTATAAGCGCCTCCAGGTTTGGCCTGGACGATCAGCAGCATTCCCGCAAAGGCGAAACCCAGCCAGAAAAGCTTGGTAGCGGTGAGTTTTTCCTTGAAAACCAATGCGCCCAGACCAACCAGCATGAACGGTTGGACGTTGTACACCGTGGTGGCGATGGCAATGGATGCGCGCGAGTAAGCGGCAAAAAGCAAAACCCAGTTCAACACGATTGCTATGCCGCCAATAACGGCGAGCCCGAAGAGTTTCAGCGAAATGGCATCACGTCGCAGCAGCCCAAGCGCCGCGCAGACAGCAAGCAACGTCACAGCACCAATGGCGCAGCGCCAAAAAACCACCGACAGAACCGGCTGGCCTGACATCAATACAAACCAGCCGATTGTCCCTGAAATGAGCATGGCGGCAGTCATTTCGACGCTGCCCCTGAACACATCTTTTTCCATGGCGAACACCTTTTGTTGATTTGCTAAGGGTATGCGTCAAGTGGCGAATTTGATATATGTCGCGAAAGGCAAAACTCGCGCTTCACCTTCTTATTTGAGGCGAAATAAATGAGTGGCCTTAGGAGGAAATTATGCTTGATGATCTTGACCGAACTATCATCGAGATTCTTGTTCATGATGCGCGTATATCGCTAAAGGAGCTTAGCAATCAGGTGGGCCTGTCTTCGCCCAGCGTTTCCGAGCGATTGCGCCGCCTTGAAGAGAAAAAAGTGATCCGCTCCTTTACGATCGACATCGATCCCGTCGCCCTCGGCTATAGCCTCTCGGCCATCGTACGCGTCAGGCCATTGCCTGGCATGCTGCACATCGTTGAAAAGCTCATCCAGGAGACGCCGGAAATCACTGAATGCGACAAGGTCACAGGTGACGATTGCTTCGTTGGTAAATTACAATTCCGGACGATGGAACAACTCGACATGATACTCGACCGTCTATCGGAAAGGGCCGAGACAAACACTTCCATTGTCAAGTCGTCGCCGGTCAAGCGCCGCCTGCCGCCGCTCAGTTAAACATCCGGATATTCAATGCGCGCAAATTACAAAATGCAGCGGCTCTACGTCACCGACAGTCTTGCCGCCGGGAAGCGCGCAGAGACGGGTCCGGAGGCCGTCAACTATTTGTCCAATGTGTTGCGGATGAAGGACGGGGATGAAATCCTCGTCTTCAACGGGCGGGATGGCGAATGGCGTGCGGCATTGCGATTCGAAAGCAGGAAAAAGCTGTTCCTTGAGCCGCTGGAACAGGTTCGCCAACAGCCCGCCGCGCCCGATCTCGTCTATTGCTTCGCACCGTTGAAGCAGGGCCGGCTCGACTATCTGGTCCAGAAGGCGGTGGAGATGGGCGCAGGCGTTCTGCAGCCGGTAATCACACAACATACGCAAGTTTCTCGCATCGGGATCGAGCGAATCGAGGCCAATGCGATCGAAGCAGCGGAACAATGCGGCGTGCTGGCCATCCCGCAAACGCGTGAGCCTGCAAAGCTCGAAAAGCTGCTTGAAGGCTGGGACAACCAGCGTCGCCTCATTTTCTGTGATGAGGGACATGACACACATAATCCACTGCCGCTGCTGCAGTCGCTCCCGCGTGGCCCGCTTGGTGTCCTCATCGGTCCGGAAGGAGGCTTTTCCGACCAGGAACGCGAAACCTTGCGAAAGCTGCCCTTTGTCACCGCTATTCCACTGGGTCCGCGCATCCTGCGGGCAGATACAGCCGCAGTTGCGGCCCTCGCCTTGATTCAGGCGACGATAGGCGATTGGTGAGTTACAAATACTCTTGATGAGACCATAAGCGAAATTTGCTTGCGCTCCTGCACGAAAACGGTCAATCACGCGCGACGATCTCATCATCTCGGAAAGCACCATCCATGGCGCGCGATACGACAGACGAAACACCGATCACCGGCACTGAAGAACTGGCTACCTATCTTGCTCAGGGATCGAGGCCGGAGACCGACTGGCGCATCGGCACGGAGCATGAGAAGTTCCCATTTTACACGGAAGACAACAGCCCGGTTCCCTATGAAGGACCGCGCGGAATTCGCGCGATCCTCGAAGGCATGAAGTCCAAGCTTGGCTGGGAGCCGATCATCGACGAAGGCAATATCATTGGCCTTGTCGAGCCTACTGGTCAGGGGGCAATCTCGCTTGAACCGGGTGGGCAGTTCGAGCTTTCCGGTGCGCCGCTTCTCACCATTCATCAGACCTGCCGCGAATCCAACGCACATCTGGCGCAGGTGCGCGAAATCGCGGAGCCGCTAGGTATTCGTTTCCTTGGTCTCGGCGGCAGTCCCAAATGGACGCTCGCCGAAACGCCGCGCATGCCGAAATCGCGCTACAACATCATGTCCAACTATATGCCGAAAGTTGGCAAGGACGGCCTGAACATGATGTATCGCACCTGCACGATCCAGGTGAATCTCGACTTCTCGTCCGAAACGGACATGCGCCGCAAGATGCAGGTTTCGATGAAGTTGCAATCCATCGCGACCGCGCTCTTTGCAATGTCGCCATTTACCGAGGGCAGGCCAAACGGTCTGCTGTCATGGCGTTCAAACATCTGGCGCGACACGGACAACAATCGCTCGGGCGTTCTGCCGTTCATCTTCAACAAGAATTTTGGCTTTGCCGACTACGTCGAATGGGCACTCGACGTGCCCATGTATTTTGTCATGCGCCATGGTCGCTATCATGATTGTACCCACGTGACATTCCGTCAATTCATGAACGGCGCTCTGAAGGATTCCATCCCGGAAGGCACGCCGAACATGGGCGACTGGACCAATCATTTATCCACCCTGTTCCCGGAAGTGCGACTGAAGCGCTTCCTCGAAATGCGTGGCGCCGATGGCGGACCTTGGCGCCGCATCTGCGCTCTCCCAGCTTTCTGGGTTGGTTTGCTCTACGATGCCGAGGCGTTGGATGCAGCAGAAGCCATGACCTATGACTGGACCTACTCGGAAGTACAGGCGCTGCGCGACGAGGTTCCGGTGCAAGGCCTGCGCGCCACGCTGCGCAATCGGTCTGTGCATGAAATATCACGTGATGTGCTGGCGATTTCGCGGCTCGGCCTGAAGAACCGGGCAAAGCTCAACAGCGAAGGCTTCGACGAGACGCACTATCTCTCGTCGCTGGAGGAAGTTGTTGCGCGTGGAACAACGTCGGCTGAGCAGATGCTGTCGCAGTATAATACTGCTTGGGGCAGTTCCGTTGAGCCGGCATTTCTGGAATACGCCTATTAGGTCGTGAACTCATAAATCTGATGGAAATGGTATGAGGCCATCTTTTCGGATACAAGGAGCGAAGGCGATGGCAATGTTTATCCATTGTCGAGCCTTTGCGACGCTGTTGCCGGGAAGATGGACCATATCCTCCGGACGCCGAAACGGCTGCGAGCTGCCATGTCGAACCGTTCGGCCGGGGGAAAGACCCCGCCCTTCACGCTTCTCCTCGCATCTTCTTGCCGTTTCAGGCGCCATTTCTACCAGATTTATGAGTTTACGACCTAGTCAACTCGAGGATCGACCATGACAAAAACCATTCTGATTACCGGCGCCAGTCGCGGCATCGGCCGCTCGTCGGCAATTCTTGCAGGTCAGAGGGGCTGGTCGGTCGGCGTCAACTATGTGGGCAATAAAGCTGCTGCCGACGAAGTGGTTGAGACCATCATTGCAGCGGGCGGCAAGGCCAAAGCCATTCAAGGCGATGTTGCTGTCGAAACCGATGTCATCTCCATGTTCGAACAGACCGCCGAACTCGGCACTCTCGACGGTGTCGTGGTGAATGCAGGTATTGTTGCTCCTGGCTCGCGACTGATGGATATGGACATTGAACGTATGCGCCGCATCTTCGACGTGAACGTGCTTGGCGCCTATGTCTGCGCACGCGAGGGCGTACGCCATCTTGCCCGTTCACGTGGTGGCAATGGCGGTTCGATCGTTCTTTTGTCTTCGGCGGCGGCACGGCTCGGCGGACCGGGGGAATATGTCGATTATGCCGGATCGAAAGGTGCCATGGATACGCTGACGATCGGCCTGTCCAAGGAAGTTGGAGCGGAGGGTATCCGCGTCAACGCTATCCGGCCGGGGCTGATTGAGACCGATATTCATGCCAGCGGCGGCCAACCGGACCGGGCGCAGCGTCTTGGGGCTACCGCTCCACTCGGTCGTGCTGGTACTGCCGATGAAGTCGGCCAATCCATCGTGTGGCTCTTGAGTGACGAGTCATCCTATGTGACTGGGGCCATCCTTGACGTAACTGGCGGACGTTGAGCCAAGCCTTACAATTGTGACTCCCGCCGCCCGTTATCTGTGTTATGCGGGAGCTGTATCATTCATGCGGATTTCTGAACCATGCCGAAATACAAAGCGCTCTCCGAAGCCTATATTCCAGAATTGCCGAACTACTACAAAGGCAAGGTTCGAGAGAATTACGATCTGCCGGACGGAAGGCGCATCATCATCGCCACGGACCGCATCAGCGCGTTTGACCGCATTCTTGCGTCCATACCACTGAAGGGTCAGGTGCTGACGCAAACGGCGCGTTTCCAGTTTGAACAGATGCAGGATATTTGCCCCAATCACGTCATAGAGTATCCAGATCCCAATGTATTGGTTTGCCGCAAGCTGACCATCCTGCCGGTTGAAATTGTCGTGCGTGGTTATCTTGCCGGAACAACCGGAACGTCGATACTGACGCTCTATAAGGCCGGTCAGCGTGAAATGTACGGCTTTACCCTTCCCGATGGCATGCAGGACAATGAAAAGCTGCCGGCGCCGATTATCACACCAACCTCAAAGGCCTTCGATGGCGGCCACGACGAACCGCTGACCGCTGACGATATCCTGAAGGAACAGCTTCTTACCGAGGAGCAGTGGGAAACGATTACTGGCTACGCGCTGAAGCTTTTCGCGCGGGGTCAGGAGATCGCCGCGAGCCGTGGTTTGATCCTTGCCGACACGAAGTATGAATTCGGCACTGACGATGAAGGTAACATCGTGCTGGCCGATGAAATCCATACACCGGATTCCAGCCGCTATTGGTTTGCCGACAGCTACGCACCCGGCAAGCGGCCGGTCAGTTTCGACAAGGATTTCGTGCGTAACTGGGTCGTGGAACGTTGCGATCCCTATAAGGACGATATTCCGGAGATACCGGAAGACGTGATAGACGCGACGACGCAGGTCTATATTCAAGCCTATGAAAAGATCACCGACCGGAAATTTGCTGCTGGTGATCCGGCAGTCGATCCGCTGCAGCGTATTCGCAACAATCTGGCGAAATATTTCTAACGAGAGAAAAGTATTGAAGTCGGCGTTACTACGGCGCTAATCTCCCTTCGCGCATCAGCCCGGAGGAGGATCGGCGCCATGAATCTCGTAGACATGTTTTTGAAGGCACAAGGCGGACAAGCTGTCGATGCCCTTTCAAACCAGTTCAATCTCTCCCAGCAGCAAACCATTGCCGCTCTCGAGGCATTGATGCCCGCATTTTCCCAAGGTTTGCAGAGAAATGCCGCCGATCCAATGGGCTTTGGCGGCTTTGTTCAATCGCTCTCATCGGGCCGACAGGTCAATTATTTTGATAACCCGCAAGCAGCTTTCGACCCCATGGGCGTCGCCAATGGCAAGAATGTTCTCGATCAGCTTTTCGGGTCGAAAGACCTGTCGCGAGCCGTCGCCGATCATGCTGCGGCTGTCTCCGGGGTCGGCGCGGATACACTAAAACAGATGCTGCCGGTGGTCGCCTCGATGATGATGGGCGGCCTGTACAAGAAATCGACCGGCCAGTTTGCTGCGGCTGGGCTTGGCGGTGGCAATGTTATCGGCGACCTCATCGAGCAGATGATGCGCCAGAGCGGCGGTCAACCGTCCGCCCCCCAGCAAAGTGCACCTGGCGCAGGCGGCAACCCATGGGGACAGATATTGGAAAGCATGCTCGGCGGAGGTAGTGCCGGAGGACAGGCGCAGCCGCAAGGCCAGGGCAATCCGATGGGCAACAATCCGCTCGGCAAAATATTCGAAGAGATGATGAAGGGTGCTGGCGGCGCGGCGCAGCAAGCGCCGGCGCCGCGTGGCAGAGTCCCCCAAGACGCGGCGCCTCAGGATACGGCGCAGGGACAAAACCCGTTCGGTGATAATCCGCTGGGGAAAATATTCGAGGAAATGATGAAGAATGCTGGAGGGACCGCGGGGCCGCAAACATCACGTGGCATGCCTCAGGACAATGCGCCTCAAGAGACAACGCCGGGCCAAAATCCGTTTGGCGACAACCCCTTGGGCCAGATTTTCGGAGAAATATTCGGTGGTGGTGCGCAGCAGCGTCCAACATCGCAATCACCTCAACCACAGCCGGAAGCCCAGCAAAGAACAGCGCCTACCGCCCCTTCGGATAATCCTCTGAAGGACATACTCGGCCAGATGTTCGATACGGGTAAGCAGACGAACGATCAGTATCAGAAAGGTCTGGAATCCATCTTCGACCAATACAAGCGCGGTATGGATCGCTATCGCTAGGGCGTCGAAGGTTAGATAGACAAGAAAAAGCCCGGCCACTTGCATATGCAATGTGGGCCGGGCAGGAGGCAGGCGGGACGCCGGGAGGGGATTCCGGCGTGAATGGGCGCCTGCTAAACAGTCAAATCGTCAGCCTTAGATGATCGAGCGGGCAGCGCGAACACGCGACCTTACATCGGCCAAGGCGCCCAGTCTTTCACTCGGGTCATCGAGAAGCGAGGTGCCAATAGCAGAATGAAGATCGGCACGGGTAACACCGATATCATGCAGCATTTCGTCATTCCACTCGCCGAGGCTCATAATCGTTTTGCGATTACGACGTGCGACGATTACTTGCCTGACAAAGTTGGCAGCCTGCGACGCAAAGGTTGCGATCGTGCGGGTGAAACCGTTTACTTCAGTCATTCTCGTTGTCGTCGTCATCGCCGTTACTCCTTTTGAAGGGCGATCAAGAAAGTTAAACCGCGCGAAAACCATTTTCCGCGCACCACGCCGCGTTATCCCTTGAACCACTCGTAGGACACCGACGCTTCCTGAACATTTGCAGAATGATGCATAATAATTGATTATTCAAACGAATGTTTTTAATGTAAACCTTCAATAATAATGATGGATCAACCATTCCGGGAACATTACCATGAACGCACCGCTTGATCTCGACCAGTTGCAGACATTCACGGCTATCGCCGACCTAGGTAGCTTTACAAGAGCTGCCGACAAGGTGAACAAAACCCAATCCGCCGTTTCCATGCAGATGCGCCGGCTGGAAGAGCGCGTTTCAAAATCGCTTTTTGAGCGCGACGGCCGCACCAATCGACTGACGGAAGATGGCGAACGCCTGCTGGCCTATGCACGGCGGATGCTGCAGCTCAACAACGAAACCATTGCAGCTTTTGATGATACGCAGCTGCAGGGACACATTCGCATCGGTACACCAGACGACTACGCCGACCGGTTTCTGCCGGAAATCATGGCGCGATTTTCCCGTTCCAATCCCCGCGTCGAGCTATCGGTCGTCTGCGAGCCCACCGTCAATCTCGACGAGATGATCCGCAAGGGGCAACTCGATATTGCGCTCGTAACGCAGTGCGACGAGCAGCGCCGCTCAGAAGTTGTGCGTAGCGAACAGCTGCTTTGGGTTACCTCAGCCCACCATAATGTGCATGAAGAACAAGTACTTCCGCTGGCAGTTGGCCGCCCGACCTGTATCTGGCGCGCTGCCGCGGTGGATGTTCTGGACAGCATGCATCACGATTACCGCATTCTCTTCACAAGCTGGTCGGCCACCGTCTTGGCGGCGGCAGTGCTGGCGGGTCTTGCCGTCTCTATCTTGCCGGAGTGTGCCTTGCGTCCGGGAATGCGCGTTCTGACGGAGGCCGACGGTTTTGGCCGCTTGCCGGAATTCGGTATCGGCATCATGCGCGGCCACACCAAGCCCTCCGCGATCGTCGATGCGCTGGCACAACACATTGTCGAAAGTCTCGACAATCTGTCGATGCCCTCCCCCGTCAGCGTAAGCCAAGCTTCAGCGCCGATCATGGCTAATCAGCGTTTGCGCCAAGTCCGTGCAGCGGAGCTCGTTCCTGGCTGGTGATCACATTCCCCCTTGCCATGCCTTCACTGCGTCCAGGGGATAGAGCAGCATAAGTATGTTGAGGCTGAGATTGTCGCGTATGACCCAGCCAGCCAGCAGCTCGAAGAAGATCGCCAGCACGATCGTCAGCCAGAGGGGAGCCCTGGCGGCGAAGAAGAAGCCTAGTACCATGAATAATATGTCGCTGACGGAATTCAGAACACTATCACCGGTATAGCCGAGCGCAATCGTGGCTTCGCGGTAGCGATTGATGACCATGTCGGTGTTTTCAAAAATCTCCCAGGCTGCCTCGACGACGATAGCCATCAGCAGACGCTGACCGATGGGCAATTTACGGGCGACAAGCCAGAAAATACCGTAGAACAGGAAGCCATGGATAATATGCGAGAGCGTGTACCAGTCGGCGATATGCTGTGAATTATCTGACGAATTCGTCTCGCCAACCCACAGCTTTATTGTGCCGCAAGTACATATCGGGTTGCGGCCCATCCAGAGCAAGATCGCTGCAGCTGCAGCAATCATGAGCGCCCCTATCAGCAGATAATGACGTAATTTCAAACCTTTAGAAGTAGATGCAATATCTGCCGGCACGTGGATTCCCCTTTTCCAACTCTTGCGGATAGGCGATATTCCTGAAGCTTGCAATGGTGCAATCAAGGATTGCCGAGACTTGACCCTGACGGCAGGGGGACTAGGAATAGCGCATGAGCGAAAAGCCCGAATCTGCATCGAATGTTGCCGAATATACTGTCTCTGAAATATCCGGCGCGTTGAAGCGCACGGTCGAGGACACTTTCGGGCATGTAAGGGTCCGCGGCGAGATTTCCGGCTATCGCGGCCCGCATTCGTCTGGCCATGCCTATTTCTCGCTGAAAGACGACAAGGCACGAATCGAGGCGGTCATCTGGCGCGGTTCCATGAGCCGGCTGCGCTTCCAGCCGGAAGAAGGCATGGAAGTCATCGCCACGGGCAAATTGACGACTTATCCGGGCTCTTCCAAATACCAGATCGTCGTCGAACAGATGGAACCGGCTGGCGCCGGAGCGCTGATGGCACTCCTGGAGGAACGCAAGCGCAAGCTTGGTGCAGAGGGGTTGTTCGATCCCGCGGCCAAGCGGCGGCTGCCCTTCATGCCGCGCATTATTGGTGTGGTCACATCGCCGACCGGCGCTGTCATCCGCGACATCATCCACCGCATCACCGATCGTTTCCCGTTGCATGTTCTGGTCTGGCCGGTACGGGTGCAGGGCGAGACTTGCGGCGCCGAAGTCGCCAATGCGATCAATGGTTTCAATGGGTTAGAGCGATGTGGCGTTCTTCCTCGCCCCGATGTTCTGATCGTGGCGCGTGGAGGTGGCAGCCTTGAAGACCTTTGGGGCTTCAACGATGAAGCCGTCGTGCGCGCCGTCGCCGCATCGCAAATTCCCATCATTTCTGCCGTCGGTCACGAGACCGACTGGACGCTGATCGACCTTGCCGCGGACGTTCGCGCACCGACGCCAACTGGTGCTGCGGAGATGGCTGTGCCGGTCAAGGCAGATCTCCGGGCACAGGTCGCAACGCTTGGCGCCCGGCTTGCCTCCGGCATGTCGCGCTATCTCGACCGCCGTCGTCAGGCGCAGCGGGCGCTTGCCCGCGCTCTGCCCTCGGCGGATCAGTTGCTTGCACTTCCACGCCGACATTTCGACGAAACCGCAGGTCGGTTGGGCCGTGCCCTGCAGGCAAATACGCAGAAGAAACGCGGCGAGTTCGACGGCTGCGCAAGGCAGTTATCGCCGCGGCTTCTTCAGCAGAAGATTCGCGAAAAGCGGATTGAAATCAAGCGCTTGGACAGCCAGCTGCCGCGTTGTCTTGCAGCTTTTCTGCACCAGCGGCGCGCAGTTTTCGACCGGCAAGCCGCACGGCTTTCTATCGAACCTGCCGCACGGCTGGCACAGAGAGACCGGCAACATCTGCAGCAGCTGGACCGGCGTCAGGTCCAAGCCGTCAATCTGCTGATCGACCGTGCCAAACGGCGCAGTGGCGAACTTCAACGCCTGCTAAAAACCCTGTCATATCAAGGGGTTCTGGAACGAGGCTTCGCCGTTGTCCTCGACCCTTCGGGTACGCCGATCAAGCGAGCGGGAGCTGTTGCCAGCGGCGATGACCTTACCCTCAAGTTCCGGGACGGTGACGTACACGCTGTCGCAAAAGATGGTGACGAACGTCGATCGCAGCCGAAAACAGAGCGTCCCGCCCCAGCCAAAAAGCCCCCTGTTCCGGCTGGTTCGCAAGGCTCACTCTTTTAGTTGTTCGCGTCGCCACAACCATTTTTCTCGCCGGAGTTGAAAATTTCGTACCAGATTCGATGATTCATGTGTCAGAATCGGGGCTTCTTATGTGAGAATCGAAAATTCTTGCAGAGAAATTGTCCCGGTATTGCAATCTGCCGTTCAAAATCGGGTTTGCTATTCTCGCGTCCAGGCGGGACTGTTCAATTCAATCAGAGATTGTGACCAATCCTCGATGAAACGTTGGCGTTGTGCTCTGTCCTGCACCGCGAGCAGAGCCGGGCCGATGCGGATCGGCTGGGCAACGCCGGACTCTTTCAAATTTTGCGGACCGTCGACGCCGGGCGGCAGTTCACCACTTTCCGTGAAATAGAACGCATTGGTTCGCGCCACGGATTGGCCGCGCTCCGACAGGAGATAATCGAGGAACCGTGCGCCGAGATCTGATCGCTGTGCACCTTTCGGGATAAGCGCACCACGGCTCAAGACGAGCGTATAATCGCGCGGCACGACCACGCCTAATTCCGGGTGGCGCTGCGCCGCGTCATAAGCATAGGAACCGAGCATATTGTAACCGATGTAGAGATTGCCCTTGGCAACCTCATCCAGGATTTCGCCGGTGCAGCAACGAGCCACCGCGGAGGCACGCGCCATGCTTTCCAGCAGGCGGCCGAAGACGGTCGTCGTTTGCCGCGCATCATTGAAGGCAAGAAGATAACCGATCCCGGACAGGCGAATATCATAGGTGCCGACACGGCCGCGATAATAGTTGAGCCGCTCACGCAAGAGGTCGGCGAGTTCGACATGGGTACGGGGAACCTCAGCTGGCGGTACCTTGCTCCTGTTGTAAACGAACACCGCCGGCTCATAGGTAAAGCCGAAGACCTCGTCGCGCCAATTGGCCCACTCCGCGACGCGAAGGGTTTCGGGCGACGTATGCGCCGCGGCACAGCCGTCATTGGCGAGCTTGAGCAGTTGGTCGACCGATGACGACAAGAGCAGATCGCCGAGCGGTTCCTGCTTGCGGCAGGCCTCGCTGGCCAGGGCATTCAGTTCGTTGGTCAGATATTCATTATAATCGATCGACACATCAGGCGACGATTTCTGAAAATCCTCGATCAGCGGCTTTATCGCGGCCAGGTCTGTCGTCGAGTAGACCGTCAGCGTGCTAGCGCCCGGCTGGACGGCTGGAAACAGCGTTTTGTTGCTTTCAGCAGCCAACGCTTGTGCCGCGGTCAAACCAACCATCAAGAGCGCGAAACTCACCTGGATCATTTCGCCACTCCCTTGAACAGCGGCAGCGTCAAAACCACGGTAAAACCTTTTTCGTCGCGGGCGCGAAAGCTCAAGGTGCCACCATGGGCATTTGCCACTTCCTGGGCAATGGCGAAGCCAAGACCTGAGCTGCCTTCATGCGATTTCGACGTAGCAAAGCGCTGCGTCGCTTTCTCCCAGCTCTCAGGCGGGATCCCGGGACCGTCATCCTCAACCTCGACAAAGGCTTGCGTGCCGCTGGCGCGCACCCGCACCTCCAGCCGCTGATCCGTGCCATGCCGCAAAGCATTGTCGATGACGTTGACAATGGCTTCGCGCAGGCTGACCGCGTCGCCGAGAACGAAGGGCCGCTCATCCGGCGCTTCGAAAGAAATGACGATATCGGGATCGACCGTGACCGGAATAGCGACCCGATAGGCGCGTCTTGCCACATCGACAAGACTGATCGGCTCCAGCTGAACAGAATCGGCGCGATGAATCACCATCGCGTGGCTGAGCAATTGGTTGGTCAGCCGGGAGAGTTCGCTTGTTCTTTCCTTGACCCGATTAAAATGCTGGCGGCCCGCCTTGTCGAGTTTGCCGGTGCCCAGAAGATCGATCTGTGCCGTCAGCGCAGTCAATGGGGTGCGTATCTGATGTGCGGCATCAGCAATGAAACGCTGCAACAGATCGACGCGTTCATTGAGCCTTCCCATGAAATGGTTGATCGAGCTGACAAAGGGATCAAGCTCACGCGGCACGTCGACTGTAACCGGCGTCAGATCGTGCGGGTCGCGGCCACGAACCTCCGTCCCCAACTGTTCCACCGGCTGCAACGCATAGCGGATCGCCAGCATGGCACCAGCGAAAGCTAGCAGACTCATGATGAAGACGAGGATCGTCGCGCGCAGCGTGAGCTCGCGGGTCAAAGCCAATCGCGCCTCATTCGTCTGGGCTACGATGACATAGGCACGGCCAGAGACCGCAGGATCGGCGAGGATCCGGGTCGCATGGGCGATGCGCACAGGCTCACCCTTGTAGACGCCCTCTTCGACGCTCAGAGGATCTTGCACGCGCTCCAGTGGGGTTGGTGTCTTGAGATCATCATACCCGGTCAGGGTCTGGCCATGCGTATCGATGACGCGGTAGAAAATCCGGTCGCGGTCCGCGAGGCCGAGCAATTCGAACGCAGAGGTCGGCAGACGTGCAGTCAGTATTCCATCCTCGACCGAAAGACTTTCCGCCATCTGCAACGCCGCGCCAACGAGCAGGCGATCATAGGCCTTGTTCGCGGCAGTCTCGGCATAATACCAGGCAGCACTAACGAGCAGTGCGGCGCCAATAAAAAGGACAAACGAAATGCGCCGGGCAAGACGCCCGAACAGAGACGGGCCGTGTCGCAGGACTTCAGGGCGCATCGCCAGGTACCAGCTGATAACCGAGCCCGCGCACGGTGACGATATGCGCTTTGGCGCCCTCCAGCTTCTTGCGCAAACGGCCTATATAAAGTTCGATCGCGTTGGCGTTCGCCGCTTCATCGAAACCGAAAATCTGATCGAGTAATTCGTCTTTGCTGAAGACGCGGCCCGGCCGTGCAACGAGAACTTCGAGCAGCGTCAGCTCACGCCGCTTCAACTGTACTTCACGCTTGCCGACGTGCACGGATCGCGTGCCGCGATCGACGGCGATATCACCGCATTTGATCAGGTTGGTCGCCTCGCCACCGGTGTGGCGGCGCATCAGGACGCGCGACCGCGCCTCCAATTCGCGGAAGTCAAACGGCTTTACCAGATAGTCGTCCGCCCCAAGATCAAGCGCTCCAACCCGGTCGTCAATTTCAGAACGCGCGGTCAGGACAAGGACGGGAACCGCATTGCCGGATTTACGGATGCGTTTGAGGATTTCAAAGCCATCCATGCCCGGCAACATGACATCGAGAATGATCAGTGCATATTCGGTGAAATCGATGATTTCGGCTGCATCCCGCCCATTGGTTTCCCAGTCTACGGCATGCCCTGTCGCCTCGAAACGCCTGGCGATTGCCTCTCCCACATCGTGCGTGTCTTCTACGAGCAATATGCGCATGGCGTTTCATTCGCATGAAACATCAAGGGCCGCAAACAGTAAAAATCGGCACATCGACAGCCGCTCATGCAACCGCGCAACCGATTGTTTGCGAAACGTTTCAACCGGGCGTTCGTGGCGCCGTTGCCTGAACCAAGCGATGACGTGAGAGCATTTCAGTTTGGAGGCAGAAGCAGTCTGCACCGAGCCAGCCGGTGCATCGAAGGCAATTGGCCACTTCGACCGCGGCAACGGCCTTGCTTCCAACTTGGAGGTAAAGCGATGTGGTTCAGACCATGTAGCGTTACCCTCATCGTAAAAAGAACCCGGTCAGGCTGGACAATGTCTATCCGGGTTCATTTTACGAAATGAGGAATGGGGGCGGACGAAAGTTCGTCCGCGCTCCAAGATTGAACATAGCAGTTCTGCGAATTTTTCCAAGGTTCAAAATGCTTCGATGCTTCTGATCTCATTTGTCAGAACACCGAACGCAACGACACAACCGATTGTTTGCGAAGCGTTTCAACCGGGCGTTTGTGGCGCGATCACTTCAACCAAGCGATGAATTGACAGCATTCACTTTGGAGGCAGAAGCAGTCTGTACCGAGCCAGCCGGTGCATCGAAGGCGATTGGCCACTTCGACCGCGGCAACGGCCTTGCTTCCAACTTGGAGGTAAAGCGATGTGGTTCACACCATGTAGCGTTACCCTCATCATAAAAAGAACCCGGACAGGCTGGCAAGTCTCGTTCCGGGTTCACTTTATGAAATGAGGAATGGGGGCGGACGAAAGTTCGTCCCCGCTCCAAACTCAAACATAGCAGTTCTGCGGATTTTTCCAAGGTTCAAATACGCTAAACAGGGGGTGGACGGCGCGCAACAGAAGATTATCCTGCGGCCAACTTTGTTGAGGCTGGTGGGACATCGGGGCGATGATAATTAGTGATGCTTTTCCAAATGGCTTCCACAAAGGTGAAAAGCTCCGCTCATGTATGCCGCTTCGGCAACGTCGTCTCGATACCCAGCGCCTCTCCCGGCTATCCAACGGTTCCTCATGAACGTTCCTGAGTGGATCGGCCGCATCCTTGGCGGCGGATTGAGCAGTCGCGGCATTGGGTTGCAATGGGCGATTTTGCTCGGATTGTCGATCCTGTTCTTCTTGCTTCTGCACGCGACTCGTCTGCCGGCAGCGCTTCTGCTTGGGCCGATGGCCGCGGCCATTGTCGTGGCTGCAGCGGGCGGTTCGATCCGGCTGCCAATGCGCCCCTTCATTATCGCTCAAGGCGTGATCGGCTGCCTGATCGCGCTCAGTATTCGGCCCGCAGCGCTTGCCGAGATGCTGCACGACTGGCCGCTGTTCCTGGTGGTCATTGGGTCGGTTCTTCTGGCAAGCAACGCGCTCGGCTGGTTGCTGACGCGCTGGCAGGTCTTGCCCGGTACGACCGCCATCTGGGGCTCATCTCCAGGCGCAGCTTCGGCGATGACGCTGATGGCCGAGGCTTTTGGTGCAGACATCCGCCTGGTAGCATTCATGCAATATCTACGCGTGGTCTTTGTGGCAATCGTCGCCTCGGCCGTATCCAGTATATGGGTCGCAGCTCCAGTGGCTCCGGTGCCGGAAATCGTCTGGTTCCCGGCCATTTCCTGGCTTGGTCTTGCACAAACCTTGATACTCATAGCGCTTGGAAGTTCGCTCGCCGTGCGACTGCGCATCCCTGCTGGGCCGCTTCTGGTGCCGCTTGTCGTGGGTGTGGTTCTGCAGAACACGGGTATGATGGAGATCGTATTGCCGCCCTGGCTGCTTGCCGCGAGCTACGCGTTCGTTGGCTGGAATATTGGCTCGCGCTTCACACGGCCCATTCTTGTTCATGCAGCCCGTGCTCTGCCGCGCGTCGTCGCCTCTATCCTGACCTTGATTGCTATCTGCGGAGGAATTGCCGCCATCCTCGTATGGGTGGCCGACGTGGACCCGCTGACGGCTTATCTGGCGACCAGTCCCGGCGGCGCCGATTCCGTTGCGATCATTGCGGCGTCCAGCGATGTCGATGTGGCATTCGTCATGGCGATGCAAACATCGCGTTTCATCGTCGTACTTTTGACAGGCCCTGCGATTGCGCGTTTCATCGCGAAACGAACAGGGGTTTAAGGCCCGTCTTGGATTTGAAGAGTTTCGTGGAGAGATGATGGTACGGACGGGTGGGCTCGAACCACCGACCTCAGGAGCCACAATCCTGCGCTCTAACCAACTGAGCTACGACCGCATACCGTCATATTTTTGACAGGCGTCACATACGAAGGATTGACGCTTTTTGCAAGTGTTCGATGTAACAAAGACAGCAACAAACCGAAAAAGAAAAAGGCCGGGGGAGGATCCGGCCTTTTTCCATCAGCGCAAGACCAGGCGGGAGGAGCCATGAAGTCTTGCTTCCCCTACGGCCGGGAGGAGGATTGCCGTCGGGGTATTTCTTCCGTCAAATCGCCAATTAGGCGACCTTGACGTCCTTGATTGCCTTCTCGACAGCCGACTTGACCGGTGCGGAGATTTCTTCAACTGCCTTCGAAGCAACAGCCTGGAATTCCTTGGCCTGACCGGAGATGGCTTCAGCCTGCTTGCGAACGAATGCGCTCTGCAGTTCGATCACTTCGCCAAAGGACTTCACGCCAATCAACGCTTCGATATGAGCGAAGCCGGCTTCGGTGTTGGCGCGGAACGCAGCCAATGCCTTGAGCGAAAGAGCGGCGCCATTCGACTGAGCAGTTTCAAAAGTGGTTTCAAGGGTCTTCTGGGCAGCTTCGGCCTGATCCTTGATCTTGGCATAAGCTTCCTTGGACTGAGCAACGCCCTTTTCGGTGAATTCGCGAACCTGATCGGTTACAGCGGTTGCATCGAAGGTAGGGATCGAGAACGCATCGGCAGTCTGTTTGGTAGTCTTGCTCATAACAGGTTCCTTCCTTGGTGCAGATGGTCATTTGCCTCTGCAGCTGATTTGATAACCCCTATATAATTCAAAATATGGTGCGTTGCAACATTTATTTTGCAGTGCACAATCGTGTGCCTGTTTCTAAATCGAAATTATTATGTGGACGGTTGTATTACCGCGACGGAAGTTAACTAAACCAAGAGAAAGACATGTAAGATAGAGGGCTGCGAGTGGACGAGTGACGGCTGGATCATTATTAACAAAGTCTTAAGAACATCGCGAGGATGCGACTGTTCGATCGGAGCATGCTGGTCAACATATGGCGTCTGGAACTTATCCATTCATCGACATCGCCGTCCTCGACGAGATCCGCGAGCACTTTGCCAATGGCGATGCGCTGGTCGTGATATCGCAGGATCTGCAGAACGTTATCTGGGCCAATGGCCAAGGTGCGGCGATGCTTGGCTATGCGTCGATCGACGAGATAATCGGTGGCGGAGCGGTGCTCGGCATACAGGCACGGCGGCAGCTCATGGCGCTGGATGGTTTTCCTGCCATCGGGCACGGACGCACTGTTTCGTTGCGCGTTGCCTTCGGGCTTTCCAGCCGCATCCTGACATTCCAGGCGAGCGATCTGACATTGCCGCGCGGCGAACAGGCCATTCTTCTCTCGATCGCCAATTCCGATCGGGCAAGTTCCGGGAAGCAAATCGCATCATTGGCAATCAAGGGCTTTGGCGACCGGACAACCCATGCAGCGATGATCGACGCCAATGGCGGCGTGATCGCCGCATCGCAACAGTTTGCCAGGCTCGAATTCGATGACAAGATCCTCGGCGATCTCGTACGGGAGGTGCGGCTCGAGCGGGACCGCCTGGTCAAACGTCCGGTACAGACAGCCAAGGGCGCCATACCCACCGGTATTGCGAGACTGACGGACAGCCCCGCAATGCATCTGCTGTTTGCGATCGAGCCGGAAATTGTGGGCGGGCAGACAAGCGAAATCGTAGCGGCTGACGACCAGCAGCCCGAACTTGCCGTCGTGCCCGAGGCGCCAATTGCCGATGCGCAGATTGCAGATCAGACCTCTCTCGCATTCGAGCCATCATTTAAAGACACGGAAGCACCTTCGGACATATTCCAGTACGTACCATCCGAGGCGCCGGTGCGCTTTGTCTGGAAGGTCGACGCGCAGGCAAATTTCAGCGAGATATCGCCGGAGTTCTCCGCCGCTGTCGGACCGCAATCGGCGTCGATCATCGGCAGATCTTTCCGGGCCGTGGCTGCGAGCCATGGGTTCGACGACAATGAGGAAATCGCCGCGCTTCTCGAGCGCCGCGACACTTGGTCGGGACGGACGGTGCTATGGCCAATCGAAGGCACCGACCTGCGTGTGCCGATCGAGCTTGCTGCGCTGCCGATCTATTCGCGTGACCGGGTGTTCCTGGGTTTCCGGGGGTTTGGCGTGGCCCGTATGGGCGATGTGACAACCGATCCGAAAGCCGCCGGCGAGACATTGAACGACGTACAAGCGGTGGTGCATAAAGCGGCGGACGTAGACGTCTTCAACGGGGAAAAACCCGCGCTGGAAATCACGCCGGATACAACAGACAATATCATTCCGCTCAAGACGCAACGGCTCTCACGCGACGACGGACGGCTCAACGATGCCGAACGCAATGCATTTCGCGAAATTGCCGAAAGGCTGCGCCGGGAAGTTCTTGGTGATGGCCCGAAGAGCAATGGCGATGCAGAACCTGCGCCAGTTGCCGCGCCGGCTGTAAAGATGGAGCCCAAGGTTCCCGATGCGGAAGTGGTCGGTCCGGGCTATGCTGTTGCGGATGGCGATAGCAAGGACGAACTCGGCCAGCCTGAGGATTTTGCGATAAACATTCGCGAACAGGCGCGGCAAGGTGTCGACACGTCCATTCTCGCGGCCCTGCCCTTGCCGGTCCTGATTCACCGCCACGGCCAGATACTTTATGCAAATCCCGCGCTGCTGGAGAACATATTGTACGCGTCTGCCGAAGCGATCAACGATGCGGGCGGCTTGAGCATCCTCTTCGCCGATGAAACTGGCGATAGCAGCGATGACGACGAAGCCGGCATGAACCTTCGGCGCAGCGATGGCTCGGTGACGCGGGTTCAGGCGCATCTGCAGGCGGTCCGCTGGGACGAAGCAACCGAGAATGGCGAGCGTGCGCTGCTGCTCGCATTGTCGCCGCAAGCCCGGGCTGCCGACCATTTCGAGGTGAGCGAGCGCCAGCTGCTGCAGACGCGCATCGATGAGCTCAGCGCCATTCTCGATACGGCGACCGACGGCGTGATCCTGCTCGATTCAGCCGGTTCGATCCGCTCCGTCAACCATTCCGCCGCTGCGCTCTTCGGCTACGAGCCGGAGGAATTGACCGGCAAAGCCTTCTCCATGCTTTTCGCCATCGAAAGCCAGCGTGCAGCGATGGATTATCTGAACAGTCTTTCAGAAAATGGCGTCGCCAGTCTGCTCAATGACGGGCGCGAGGTGATTGGCCGTGAAGCCCAAGGCCGCTTCATCCCGCTGTTCATGACTATCGGCAAGCTGGACGCCTCCAAAGGATACTGCGTTGTCCTGCGCGACATCACCCACTGGAAACGCGCAGAGGAAGAGCTGGTCAGCGCCCGGCGCGAGGCCGAACGTACGTCTGCGCAGAAGAGCGAATTTCTGGCGCGCATCAGCCATGAAATCCGCACACCGCTCAATGCCATCATCGGCTTTTCCGAATTGATGGCGGACGAGAAGTTCGGCCCTATCGGCAGCGAACGCTACCGCGACTATTTGAACGATATCAGTCGCTCCGGCAATCATGTCCTGTCGCTGGTCAACGATCTACTCGATATCTCGAAGATCGAGGCCGGCGCCGTCGAGATGGATTTCGAGGCGGTTTCGCTCAACGAAGCGCTGACGGAAGCCGTTGCGATCATGCAGCCGCAAGCGAACCGCGAGCGTGTCATCATCCGCTCCAGCCTGACATCGCGGTTGCCCGACATTGTCGCGGACCATCGTTCGATCACGCAGATCGCGTTGAACCTCTTGTCAAATGCGATCCGATTCACGGGACCGGGCGGACAGGTTATCGTTTCCACGAGCTATGAGGCGAGCGGCGATGTGCTTTTGCGTGTGCGGGACACCGGCATCGGCATGACGCGGCAGGAGGTCGAGCAGGCTCTGCGGCCCTACAAGCAGATCACAACGCCGAAGCATTCTCGCAGCGATGGTACCGGGCTTGGCCTGCCGTTGACCAAGGCAATGGCCGAAGCCAACCGCGCCAATTTCACGATCGACTCCAATCCGGGTCGCGGGACGATGGTCGAGATAACATTTCCGTCCACGCGTGTTCTCGCTGAGTAGTCGGCTAATTCACAAACGGGTCATTTCCAACAAATCGATCGTAAAAGGTCTATACCGGCTTGAATTGCCCTGCGTGATCGCTAAACCGTGGATGGCAGTGCAAAAAGCTTACAGCCCCGGCAGCTGGAAGGATTGAAATCGGAAACGCTCATGTCCTGGTACAGGCCAAGGAACCTTCTCGCCACGATCTTGATGTTGGCTCTCATCGCCGTGGGAGTTCTGGCGGCCCTGCCCTACCTCGTCAGTACGGACCTGATTCGGGCCAGGCTTATCCAGGAAATCAGCAACTGGACTGGCTATAGCGTCGAGTCCCGTCAGACGCCGCAGATATCCTTCTTTCCCGTTTTCACCGCTTCGCTAGGCGATATCACCATTCGCAACCCGTGGCAGAGTGAAGGAGCACCCTTCATGCAAGCCGAGAGAATAGAAGTCGACCTGTCGCTTCTTTCCGCGCTACTGGGCAATATCGAATTTACTGAAACCAAAATCGTGCGGCCAAGATTTGTCATCGACGAACCGATCAAAAGCCTTTCCGAGATCGGCGAAGCCCTTGCCAAGAGTGATGGCCGGATCGGCGATGTCGTCCGGGAAGCGCGCGCTGCTGTTGAAGCCAATCCCGCCAAACCGGATATGAGCACCGTATCGTCGCAGCCGTTCGGGCGTGTGCGGCTGGAAGACGCGACGGTCACCTTCAAACGGCCAATCAACGGCGCCGAAGAACAAATCTCGAGCATCAGCGGCGTTTTTGACTGGCCGCAGACCTCGGGCGTTGCGAGTTTCCAGGGCAGAGCCATCTGGCACGGCGAAGAAACGGAAATCGACAGTTCGGCCACGCGGGCTTTGTTACTTCTGGCTGGCGGCACCAGCCCTCTGCAGGTCAATCTCGGCTCGACACCCTTGACGCTGTCATTCAACGGATCGGCCAATGTCTCCAAGGATCAGTTCTTCGAAGGAACGCTGTCGCTGACCTCACCATCCCTGAGACGCACGCTCGAATGGTCGAGAATGGCGACTATTCCGGGCGCGCCGATCGGAAGCTTCGCAATGGATGCATCCGTCTCCGGTTCCGCTACGCGCGTAAAGCTGGACGGACTGACGGCAACACTGAACGACAACCCCGCGAAGGGTGTCATCGAAGTCGTGCTTAATCAGGGCACACCCAGCGTCACCGGCACGCTTGCCTTCGAAACGCTCGACATTCATTCGGTGTTTTCAGGTTTCATGCCCTTGCCGGATGGTTCCGCGGATTCCGACACGGTTATCGACAGTGGTTTCCTGAAGCAGCTCAATCTCGACCTGCGCGTATCCACACAAAAAGCAACGATCGGGACGATCGATCTCTCGAAGGTCGCCGCGACGGCACAAATCCGCAATGGACGCGCGATGTTCGACATCGGCGAGGCCTCGGCATTCGATGGTTCCGTTGCTGCAAGTTTCCAGCTCGCGGATGAGGGGGATGGCGCAACGACCGGTGAATTGCGCCTCAACGGCACCGAAGTAAACAGTGCTTCTATCGCCTCCCTGCTTGGATTTGGCGATCGCTTCCAACTTGGCAAGGGAACACTGTCCCTTGTCTTGAAGGGTCCGATATCACGTTGGTCAACAGCGCTCGGCAATGCCAAGGGAACGCTGTCCATGCGCTTCGGCAGTGGGCAGATCCGTAGCCTGGACTTCAACGGCCTCCTGAGCAAGGCCAAGACGGACCGTTTCTTCAGCCTCAACGAGAAGACAGATGCCTGGCTGGCCTTCGATAAGTTCGAGGCCAAAGCGAATATCATGGATGGGGTGGCGGCCCTGGAGACGGCGCAAATCCAGACCAAGTCCGGCACTCTGAATTTTGCCGGTATCGTGACGCTGATCGGTAAAAGCCTGGCGCTCACGGGCGACTTCGCAGCCCGAGGTCCCGCTCCAGCATCGGCGGCAGGCGCTGCACCGGACGCGCCCAAGCCGGAGCCGACGATCAATCACACGCGCTTTTTTATTGGTGGTTCCTGGGACAACCCGTTTATCTCGCCGATCATTTCGCAGTAGACGAAAGTCGTCAGTGACCGCTCTTGGAAACCCGCGAGAAGATGCTATAGTCTTGGAGCAGAGGATGAGCTTTCGCTCACCCTCCGTTCCTTATCTAAAGACATGAACCCGGACGGTCACTGACCAGGTCGTCCGGGTTTTCTTGACGATAAGGGTTAGACTAAACGGTAGATGCCGCATAGTTTCACCTCCAAGTTTGAGGCAAGGCTGTTGCCGCAGTCGGGGGAGCCTGTCTTCCTCGATACACCGCTGGTCCGGTGTTGTTGCTTCGCCATCAAACTGTTAGCGCGTTAGCGCCATTTCTCATCTATTGCTTGGTTTGATGTGGGCAACAACGAACGTAGAGTTGCATTCGACCTGTTATCTCAGGCTCTGAGGTTGTCCGGGGTTGTCAGTTCCGTGCAGCGGCCTGTTCGTCGCGAGCCTTCTGAACCTCGCGGCGCTTGTTGGCAATCGACGCGATGATCACTCCGACTGCGACGATGGCAATCAGGATGGTACAGGCTGCGTTGATTTCCGGTGTCACGCCAAGCCGGACCTGCGAGTAAATGCGCATCGGGAGGGTCGTTGCGCCGGGGCCAGAGGTGAAACTGGAAATAACCAGATCGTCCAGCGAAAGGGTGAAGGCAAGCATCCAGCCCGAGACCACTGCCGGCAGAATCACCGGCAGCGTCACCTTGAAGAACGTCGTCACCGGCGTTGCCCCCAAGTCCATCGCCGCTTCTTCCAGCGAGCGGTCAAATGTCACCAATCGCGACTGCACGACGACGGCGACAAAGCACATGGAGAAGGTGATATGTGCGAGGGTCATGGTCCACAGGCCGCGGTCGAAGCCGATGGCAACGAACAGCAGCAGCATCGACAATCCCGTGATGACCTCCGGCATGACCAGCGGCGCGTAGATCATTGCTGAAAACAGCAAGCGCCCGCGAAAGCGCGTATAGCGGGTCATAGCCAAGGCACCGAGTGTTCCAAGAATTGTCGCAACCGTGGCCGAGACGAGCCCGACGCGGATCGTCACCCAAGCCGCATCGATGAAGCTCTGGTTGTGAAACAGGGACACGTACCATTTGGTCGAGAACCCTGCCCACACGGTGACGAGCCGGGATTCGTTGAACGAAAAGACGACCAGAAGGACGATCGGCAAATAAAGGAAGGCAAAACCGAACACCAGAGAGGCAATGTTGAAGCGGGACCAGGTGGTGTTCATCTTATTTCTCGCTTTCCTGCGCCCGCGCTTCCGCACGTTGGAACAGAACGATCGGCACGACCAGCAACAGCAGAAGAATCACAGCGACGGCGGAGGAAACCGGCCAGTCGCGGTTGGAGAAGAACTCGTTCCACAGTGTCTTGCCAATCATCAGGGTCTGCGATCCGCCGAGGAGGTCAGGAATGACGAATTCCCCGACTGCAGGAATGAAAACCAGGAAACACCCGGCTATGACGCCCGGCATCGACAGGCGAAAGGTGATTTTCCAGAAGGCGAGTATGGGCGGACAGCCAAGATCTTCAGCTGCTTCGACCAGCGAGTAGTCCATCTTTTCCAGCGCCGAATAAATCGGCAGAACCAGAAATGGCAGGTAAGAATAGACGATACCGATGAAGACGGCTGTATTGGTGTTGAGGATGTTGAGCGGCGTGTCGATCACATGCGCCCACATCAGGAATTGGTTTAGCAGGCCCTCGGGCTTCAAGATGCCTATCCACGCATAGACGCGGATCAGGAAGCTGGTCCAGAACGGCAGGATGACCATCATCAGCAGTGTCGGCCGCACCGTCGCGGGCGCGCGCGCCATGCCGTATGCAATAGGATAGCCGATGATAAGCGTCAGAACGGTCGAAACCGCGGCGATGAGCAAACTGGAAAGATAGGCTTTGTAATAAAGCGGATCCTCCACGAGCCAAATATAGTTGTCCCACGACAACTGAGCGAAGCTCTCCCTGAGCCCTTGCCAACCCGCCGAGAGATTGAACGCAGGCGTATAGGGCGGAATCGCCATGGCGACTTCAGACAGTGAAATCTTGAATACGATGACGAAGGGAATGAGAAAGAAGATCAGTAGCCACAGATAAGGAACGGCTATGACCAGCCGACCAGCAACGGACGATATCAATTTCTGCATGACATCGCCCCCTCACGCGGTCAACACGATACCGGCGTCGGTATCGAAGTTGACCCAGACCGTATCGTCATAGCCCAGCGGGTCTTCAACCGTGCGCACCGCGTTGAGGCTCGCCGCCTTGATGATCCGGCCGCTCTCAAGTTTCACATGGAAAACCGTCATGTCGCCGAAGTAGGCGATGTCATAAAGCTCCCCGTGCGCGGAGTTGACGGACGGATCGGCGGGCTGCTTGCGGCTGACCCGAATTTTCTCCGGTCTTATGGCAAAGCCGACCGGCTGGCCGACAGCGCAATTTCTCGAAGCTGCATCGGTGCGGATCGTCAGGTTTTCAGGAGCGACAGCGATGTCGATCTTGCCATTGGCGACTGCAGCGGCGGTGCCTTCGAACATATTCACATTGCCGATGAAATCGGCGACGAACTTCGAGTTTGGAGCTTCATAGACTTCCGCCGGCGTTGCCACCTGCATGACCTTGCCCTTGTCCATGACAGCGATCCGGTCGGCCATGGTCATCGCCTCTTCCTGGTCGTGGGTAACCACAACGAATGTCAGGCCGAGCTTCATCTGCAGGTCCATGAGTTCAAACTGGGTTTCCTCGCGCAGTTTCTTGTCGAGCGCACCGAGGGGCTCGTCGAGCAGCAAAACCTTCGGACGCTTTGCAACGCAACGCGCAAGCGCGACGCGCTGGCGCTGACCGCCGGAGAGCTGGTGCGGCTTGCGCTTGGCGAACTGCTCGAGCTTCACAAGCTTGAGCATTTCGGCGACACGCGCCTCGATATCGCCCTTGGCCATACCCTCCTGTTTCAGACCGAAAGCGATATTGCCTTCGACCGTCATGTGCGGAAAAAGGGCGTAGGACTGGAACATCATGTTGACCGGGCGCTTATAGGGCGGAATGCCGCGCATATCCTGACCATCGATGAGAATGCGCCCGGCGGTCGGCTCTTCGAAGCCGGCAAGCATGCGCAGGAGAGTCGACTTGCCGCAGCCGGAAGCACCCAGCAGCGCAAAGAATTCGCGATTATAGATGTTGAGGGACAAATCATTGACTGCCGCGAAATCACCGAACTTCTTGGTGACATTTTCGATCGCGATAAAGGGCTTCGCCTGCGGATCGTTCCAAGGTGCGAATGTGCGGCGAAAGCTTCCCAATGATTTCATGATTTGCCCCGGTCTTTTCTGTTCTTGATTTCAAAAGACCCCGGCATTGCCTGCCGGGGTCTTTTGTGGATTATTGGCCTGTGACCACTTTCGTCCACAAGCGCGTCACAACGCGTTGGGTTTTGGTGTCATAGGGTGTGACCGTGAAGAGCTTTGCCAGCACCTCGGGCGTTGGATAGATAGCCGGATCGTCCAGGATTTCCTTGGCGATGGCTGATTGCGAAGCCTTGTTGCCGTTGGCATAGAACACAACGTTGGACGCCTTGGCGGCGACATCCGGCCTCATCAAGTAGTTGATGAGTTCATGCGCCTCTGCCACATGCGGCGCATCAGCGGGGATAGCAAGCACGTCGAACCACATCTGGGCGGCTCCCGGAATGGAATAGCCGACGTTCACACCCGCCTTTGCTTCGGCGGCTCGGTCACGCGCCTGGAAGACATCTCCGGAATAGCCGAGCGCAAGGCAGATATCGCCATTCGCCAGCGCATTGATATATTCGGACGAATGGAACTTGCGGATATATGGGCGAACCGTTTCGAGCAGTGCACCGGCTTTGGCCAGATCGTCGGGATTTTTGCTATCTGGATCAAGTCCGAGATAGGCCAGCACCGACGGCATGACATCGGTTGCAGAATCGAGAACATAGATGCCGCAATCCTTGAACTTCGCAGCAATTTCTGGCTTGAACAACGCATCCCATGTTGGCGGCTCGTCTGTACCAAGGATCGTCTTGGCCTTGTCGACATTGTAGCCCAGCCCAGTTGTGCCCCACATCCAATCGACGGAATATTCATTGCCGGGATCGTATTTCTCGATACGCTGGCTGATGACATCCCACATATTGGAGAGATTGGGCAATTTGGATTTATCTAACTTCTGAAAAACACCAGCCGCAATCTGGCGCTGAAGGAAAGAGGCCGTTGGAACCACGACATCGTAGCCAGTACCGCCTGCGAGAAGCTTGGTCTCGAGAATCTCGTTGGAATCAAAGGTGTCATAGACGACTTTGATGCCGGTTTCCTTGGTGAAATCCTCCAAAGTCGTCGGGTCGATATAATCAGACCAGTTATAGACATTGACGACGCGTTCCTGCGCGAAGGCCGAGCTTGCAAGGCCGAGCGCGAGAGTGGCCGTCAACAGAGCGGTTTTGATACCCATTTAGTTCTCCATGATGCTGGCACTAATCCTTTGAATTGTGCCGGGGTTCCCGTGATTGGCCTCCACCTTTTTAGATTGCGAAGGCTTCGTCAACTGGCTTCAGGCAACACTTTCATTGAAAATTGCGCAAGTGCGAAATTTTCAATGATGCAGCGCAGTTGTCGTGTGGAGAATTGCGACTAGCGGACGACCGCCGCCACGCGTTTTTGACGCCGATATTCCCAGCCGAGATGCATGAGCAGTGCGGCGAGAATGATGGCGCCGCCGATGATCGTGCGCGGAGCCGGGACCTCGTTGTGCAGGAGCCAGACCCAGACCGGGCCGAGCACAGGTTCGAGCGTGCTGATCAGCGCGGCCAGCGCCGAGGGAATGAGCCGCGCGCCGCTGACGAAGAACGCGAGGCCGAGGCCGAGATTGACCGCGCCGAGTGCAAAGAGCAGGCCGAAATCGCGCACGCTCGTGCTGAACTGGCCGGCCATCGTCGAGGCCACGCAGGCGGCAATGACCACGCCGAGAAAAACCGCCGGCGTCATGCGCAGATGCGCCTTGCGGCGGGTTATGACGGTGGCGATGGCGAACGAGATGGCAATCAACAGCGCCAGCATATCGCCGATGGGCGAAACCTCCCCGTCAAGTGAATCCGACACCATGATGGCAACGCCGGCAATGACCACGGCAATGGCGATCCATGTGGCGGAACTGATGCGCTCGCGGAACAATATCCACGAGATCAAAGCCGCAAAGAGCGGAACACCCGCCTGCAGCAGGAGCACATTGGCGACCGTCGTATAGGACAGCGCGATGATGAAGCAGGATGAGGCGATGGCGAAGCAAATGGCGACGCCGAGGCCGGCCAGTCCCATATGCTGAAACAGCCGCCATGTGCCGCGCGGCCCGTCGCGCACCAGCATGAAGCAGAGGAGAAACAGCGCGGCGAAGACCGAGCGCCAGAAGACGATCGTCCAGTTGTCATTGGCTTCGACGAAGCGCGTGAGAGCGCCGCCGGTGCTCCACGCGATCGCGGCACCCGCCACCAGCAGACAGCCGATCATAGCCTCCGAAGAGCTCTTGGCTGGGTCAGGCCCGGTGACGGGCGGCAGGGGCACGGCGGAGATACTCATGCACGCGACAATGCCAAGCTTGTGGCAAAGGTTGAGTCTGGAAAACGACTGTTGATTGTCGGTTTAACGGCATGTTGGCAGCAGGTTGGCAAGGGGCGGCAATTGTCGTCCCTCGTCTTTGCGAGATCACACCATATGATGCGAATGACCGAAAGGCTGGAACCGCAGGCTGACATCGCCGACAAGCATTGTCGTTCCATCGGTCATCAGCGCCGTCGTCGTACCGGTGATCGCCGAGCCGTCGGCAAACTGCTTTGCGCCCTTCGGGTCCGGGAGAAGATTGATCAGCTTGATGCCCGCATCGCTCATGGTCATCAACTCGCCATCCTCGCTGATGCCGTTCTGGTTGGTATCCTGCCAGACACGGAACTCATTCCATCGGGCATCGTTCTGATCCAGCATGTTGTCGTGATTGGTATCGAAGGCATAACGCAGGCCTTCGAGATCGGTGACGTTCTCGCTGTCGATTTCCTTTTCGGTCTTCCACAACGCGAAAGCGATTTCGCGGGCCTGGTCGATCTTGCCGTCAGGACCGGCGGCACCGTCTTTGGCGAGATCGATCACCAGCAAGCCATCATCAGGACCAACCCAAGCCGTGCGGTCTGGCGTGCCATCGGAATTCCAATCGAAGCGTGGGGTGGAAATATCGGCAAGGTCCATGCGCTCGAGCAGGCGTACATCGAGAGTGTTGTCGTTGTTTAGGTCGAGGAGGACGGGATGACTGCCATAAATAACAATGGTATTCAGATGAATGGTCCCATCGGGGTCTTCAGTATGATTGGAGGGGTGCGGATTATTATAGTAAGGGCAATCATCGAGATGTTTTGTGATATCAAACACAGGGGGACGGGATTTGGGGTTGCTTGAAGAGTCACCGCCAATCGTGCTCGACCATGACGACCACGGCCGAACTATGCTCGAAACGAAGTCAAAGACCTGGCTCCAGAACCCGCCGCCATCTCCCCCACCGCCGCCAGTCTTGAAAACAAAACTGTTCTTTTTCTTGTTCAGTTCGCCAAACCGCTTTACTCCATTGTGGGTCCAGCTTGCCGACGTTGCTTCACCAGTTTTCATGTCATAGCCAAATTGGTAGATGTCTCCATTGTCCATGATGCGTTCTTCTGACCATTTCTTGCCATCAGAATAGTATGTTTCTTCGATTTGCGCCCATCCTTGATGATTACCAAGATCTTGTTCGGTGTATTTCCAGATTTTCCCCCCCATAAACTCTTTCTCCGATGCCGTCCCATCGGGATATATAACCTTCTCTGTCTTTACCCCCCGGAAGTCATACGTACTTTCATAGCGCGTTCCATCATCGAGTGTCCCTATTTCCGATACAGGATCACCATACTTGTCATATTCAATAACCGCTTTCTGTAAATTGCTTTTATTTTCAGGGTCGTACATCGTTACGGTTTGCGATCCATCCGCATGAACAGCAGTAATCGAGGTTACCTGACCTGCAGGATTATAGTCTGTTCTCGCTGTTACCTTGCCAGTGGTCGAATCATACGCCACATCGTACCGGCTGCCATCGTCAATAGTACCCTTCTCCCAGATTGCCTTCCCGTTCTTGTCATACCGAACGGCAACCTCTTTCCAGCCAGCAGCATTGGCGGGATCGTAAAAAGTCCTCGTCCGCGAGCCATCCGCATTGACCGAAGTAGCCGAACTGACCTGCCCTCCCAGATTATAATCTGTTCTTGCCGTCATCTTGTTTGTATTTGGATCGTATTTCACATCGTAACGGGTTCCATCGTCGATGACGCCTTTTTCCGAAACCAACCTGCCGTTCTTGTCGAATTCGACTGTGGCTTCACGCCAGCCCTGCTTGTTCCCAACATCATAGAAAAGTCGCGACTGGGTGCCATCCACTTTAAAAGTGGTAGTGGACGTTGTCTGACCTGCCTGATTGTATTCCTGCCGCCGATTAACCTCACCCGTATCTTTATCGAAGGTCAAATCATAGCGGGTGCCATTATCGTTCAACCCTTTTTCGGAGATCAGACTTCCATCTTTACGATATTCAATGGTGGCCTCTTTCCAGGTCTGTTTATTGTCTGGATCAAAAACCGTCTTGGTTTCCGCTCCGTCAGCCCTGACTGACCTGATCGAAGTCACATTCCCTGCCGGATTGTAGTCAGTTCTAGATGTCATCTTCCCCGTCAAGGGATCATATTTCTGGTCGTATTTCTCGCCATCGTCGAAGGTACCCTTTTCCGATATCAGCTTGCCGTTCTTGTCGTATTCAAAAGTATCTTCGCGCCAATCCTGTTGATTGTCTGGATCGAACACCGTTTTGGTCTGCGTTCCATCGATCTTGAAAACAGTATCGGAAACTTTCTGGCCGGCTTGGTTGTAGTCAAACCGCCGGTTAACCTCGCCCGTATCCTTGTCGAAAGTCAAATCATAGCGGGTGCCGTTATCATTCAATCCTTTTTCGGAAACCAGACTTCCGTCTTTGCGGTATTCAATAGTGGCCTCTTTCCAAGCCTCTTTATTTTCAGGATCAAAAACCGTCTTGGTTTCCGATCCATCTGTCTTGACTGACCTGATCGAAGTCACATTGCCCGTGGGATTGTAATCGGTCCTCGCCGTCATCTTCCCCGTCAAGGGATCATATTTCTGGTCGTAAGTGGTACCATCGTCGAAGGTGCCCTGTTCCGAAATCAGCTTGCCGTTCTTGTCATATTCAAAAGTACCATCGCGCCAATCCTGCTGGTTGTCCGCATCGAAGACTGTCTTCGATTGTGTACCGTCGCCCCGTGTCAGCACATAGGAATTGACCTTGGATGTGCCCGGTTGATAGGTGGCATCGTATTTGCTGCCATCGTCATTGATCCCCTTTTCAGAAACCGGATTGCCATCCCGTCCATATTGAACTGTTGCTTCCCGCCACGATTGCTTGTTGTCAGGGTCATAGACGGTTTCCGTTTGCGTGCCGTCGGAATTATTGGTGGTGACCGTCGTTACCTTCCCTGCCGGGTTATAGACTGTCTTGGATTTCGGAACATCGTTTGAATCATAGATCAGATCATAACGGCTGCCATCGTCATTGACTGCCTTTTCAAGGATCCGGTTGCCGTTCTTGTCATAGTCGATCGTCGCTTCCCGCCAGTCTCCTTTATTCTCCACGTCATGGAGCTTGCGGGTCTGCGTGCCGTCCACCCGATATGTGGTCTCCGTCGTCAATTTTCCTGCTGCGTCATACTCCTTGCTAAAATTGGTTTTGGTCGTACCGGGGAAAAAAACTCTGTCTATACGGGTATTGTTGTCGTTGATAACCTTTTCGGAGACGAGCTTGCCGTCCTTGCCATACTCGGCTGTGGCTTCCTTCCATGACTTTACGTTGACTATGTCGTAGGTTGTCTGTGTGGCCGTTCCATCCGCCTTGAAAAGGGTCTTGTATGTAGCCTCGCCGGAAACCGGATCGAAACTGGTTTCGTTGCGTGAACCATCCAGATTGAATTGCTTTTCGGATGTTTTGAGACCGGCGGGATTGAATGTGGAAACGGTGATCAGACTGCCATTGGGGTTGAGCAGCGCTTCCCTGGTTTTGGTGCTGAGGTCGTCAAAAGTCACATTCTTCAGCGTTCCGTCTTTTTCGATTGACGTACGCTGCAACAAACGGCCTAGAGTGTTTTTAAACTCAATTGCCGTGGGCAACCCGGTAATCGAGTTCGTAATGATGGAAAAATCTTTCTGATCGACAGCCAGATCAACCCCAACCCACTCCGCCATGGCTTTCGTGGCCTGCCACGCACGATCGATAAAGAAGCTGGCAGTCTGGCTGCCAGGTCCAGACAGTGCAGTTAACTGGATCTTATTCCATGAATTAGGTGCATAGTATTCGTAGCCCTTTTTTGCCACCTCAAGAATATTGGCTCCACCAATGCTTGGGATGGAAAGGCCCGTCAAATTTTGTGCGTTGCTGATCTTCAAGCCTGCAGCATTGGCCGCGTCATAAACGAACTTCATGCAATTTCTATCAAAAATCGAATAGTGCGTTATTCCATCGTTGATCAGCTTTTTCTGTTCTCCAAACCAAGTATTGATTTGGGTGGTTTGTTCCTTGCTCATCTTGAATTGTGTAATCTGAGCCGCACCGATATCCGTATTTTTGTACAGACCCGATGTATCAAACACCTCGTCAAGCGCTGCTGTCAAAGACCTTTCCGTTAGATTCCCAGCGTCATCGAATTCAAGTTTTGCAACAATCGCGTGTTGCCGAATGTTACCTTCCGTATATTCATTCTGGTTGTTGGTCACAACCCCTTGGACTTTTTTGGGATCATAGCGTCCAAATTCCTGATAGGTTGCCTTGCCATTCTCATCAATCACAATGAAGGCGGCGTGACCCAGCATGGGCGCTTCAAGATTACCACCGCTACCAACGTTGTAGTTTGGAAGTATTACCGGTATAAAAATGGGGATTTGTTTTACCATCGAAACATCCTAATTATTAGACAATTATTTACGCATCATGTGCTCATTAAAAAAATGAACGTATAGCGGAAAATATACTTCTTAATATTTTAAATGCCAGCAAATATATAAGTACAATAAAGGAGTATTTTGTTGATAAAAACAGTATATTCCAAAATAATACTTCGTAATACAATCTCGGAAATCGCTCTCGTTCCAGCGTTCTTGCCTTGGCTTTTTCCTCCCTGGATAACTCTTTTTCCAAGCGCGTCTCGAGCGCTTTAACATCGTGCCAAAGATCGTCACAACCATTCTTGCACGAAAAGGCTTCAGATATCTTTCCGTTCCTGAAACGCCAGAGCGTCACGGTAGCTTCAACTGTGTTTCGAAAAGTGCCGATTCCGTCCAGATAAAACCGGGTCAACTCTATTGAGAATGTATCGTCAAAATTCATGCTGACTATCTTGGCGACAATCCGGAAAGCGCGATCTTGATCCCCACACACTGCCCCTTCAAATGCCAAAGCATTAACATAGTAGTAGGTGCAATACGGGGACGAAAACCGCCCTATTGACACCCACAACTCATGGCATTCACGCGCGTACGAGACGGCCGCTCGATGATCCCCTCGCGTTTCAGCTTCCTGGATGGATTGTTGAAACGCCGTCGTTTTTTTCCAAATGGCTTCCCAGTCACTCTCCGCTTCCACATCCTGTGCCGTCGCAACGGCTAACGGCCAAAGCACTGTGCAAAACACAATTGCAAGGCTGCGCCCAAGCGTTGGCCATATCGCCAAAGTGGCAAGAGACATTCCTGATTCCTATCGATTGCACAGCGCTCATTACACGCGCAGACTTCCCTTGCAATTCGACCTTGGTTGAAGCGCGCGCAACGTGCGTCTGAGTTGCACCTGCTAAAATCAAATGCACTCAGCGTGTCACGATCAGTTCGTTTCTCGGCTCTTGCCGTCCCGAAATTCCAGATCCTGCAGCGCATAATCAGCGGATATTCCAGCTAGTTGTTCATAGTCGATCGCTGCGACGTACAAGACTTGGCCAGCCACTCCTGCAATGTTAGGGTGGCCGCGAATGTGTCGACTGGTTGGGGCAACAAATGACAATTGATAAAATTACGCGCCGGGGGCTCGTGTTGGGCAGTATAGCACTCATGACCTCCGGATGCGGTTCCGGAGTGCGCGAGGCGTTTTCACCAATCTCATCTGCTTTTGCCGTGCCACGCGGCATGGATCCCCGTCTGAGACGGCAGGAGGTGGCGTATCAAGGGAGCGAGGCGCCCGGGACGCTCGTCGTCAACACCTATGAACGTTTCCTCTATGCGGTCCAGCGGGACGGGTCGGCCACGCGCTATGGTATCGCGGTCGGCGAAGAGGGATTGACGCTCAAAGGCAGGGCGACGATCGAGCGCAAGGAGCAATGGCCATCCTGGACGCCCACTGCAAGCATGATCAGGCGCAAGCCGCATTTGGCGCAATATGCCGGCGGAGTCCCCGGCGGGCCAAACAACCCGCTCGGTGCACGGGCGCTTTATCTCTACCGCGGCGGACGTGACACCTATTTTCGCCTGCACGGTACAAATGAACCCTGGTTGATAGGACAAGCCGTATCGAACGGGTGCATTCGCCTGACGAATGAGGACATCCTTTATCTCTATGACAACACACCTTTGGGAACCCCGGTATTGATCGTCTAAGAGCTTTGTCTTGGAACTCTGTCCGGCAGTCATCTGACGCGATCTCCTGCGCTCACAGTGTTCACGTACTTAATGTACCCTACGCTCGTCGCATGGGCCGACCCGCGGCGACTTTCGAAACACGCCCTCATAATCCGGGCCTGGACCGCCCTGTTGCAAACTGGACACACTTGTTGTGCGTTTACCATTCCAAGCTCTAGTCATCACTACTATTTGTGCTACTCTACCATTGGTAGTACTCTACCATCAGTAACCTACTCGCCTTTGAGGGAAAGGAAATTTGATGAGCAGGATTCTATTCGCTGTAGTTGCCACCTTGGCCGTTGCCAGCCTAAGCGCGTGTGGGACGATGGGTAAGGGGAAAGCCCCGCCGCCAGTCGCTGAAGAGCCCGCAGCAGCACCAGTTTATAAATAAGAAGTTTCGTCAAAAAAATGGAAGGGTCGCCCGACCCTTCCAGCATCATGTGATTCGCAAAAAAAGCCGGCTTCACAAGCGGCTGTGCGGCCCCCGATGATTTATAACGGGTATGGCCGGGCTTGAGGATTGCGTTTTGACGAATTCTGGTATGGGATGACGCTCATGAGTGTTCGTCTTTTGTCTGTGATCATGCTTGGGCTCGCAGTGGCGGGATGTCAAACGAGCAATGAGAGCAAGTCGGGTTCCGTGTCCGGTATCAGTGACAGCACTGCGGCCGTTCAGGTTACTTCGGCGACAACAAAACAACCCGCGCAAAAAAACGGGCGGTACTATATCGAGTTTCGCTCGCGCTATGCCCTTACCTACGGCCATACCTATGTGATGTTCGGGCGTCTGGACAAGGCGGGCAATATAGTTGATCGCGAAGTTGCCGGTCTTCACCCGGCTACAAACAGCGTGGTTCCCTATATTCTTGGCCATTACATACCCGTACCAGCCGAGACCGGTGAGAGCGACGGTGATACGGACGATAAGTACAGGTCGGCAACCTGGCGCGTCACCTTGAACGAAGCCGAATACAATAAAGTCGTCGCCTACATACGCAAACTCCAAGCCAGATCGCGTTTCTGGCAGGCAACGACGTTCAACTGCAATGCCTTCGTCGGCGAGATTGCGCGGTCCATGGGATACAAAGCACCCGGCCACTTGCTGCGTCCGCAACAATACATCGTCAAGCTTCGAGAGATGAACGGCGGGCCCAATGCGGTCGGGTATACCGGCCCTCCCGGCTAGGCTAGGCATTCACACTCTGACGGCCTGCAAATGGCGTCTTTCTGTGTCCGGTGCTCGAAACCCACCATTTTCGCCGCGTCATAGTGTGAATCGCAACAGCCTCTGGCATTTCCGATCAAATAAACACAGTTCTGTTTTCCGGATGGCGAAACTCGCCTTACTGAAAATCGAACGCGCTGAGCCCTGTCACCATCTCGTCCAGTCCCACCGGCCGCGTCACGGGTGGTTCGGCTCGGGAGAGGCAGGCGGCGCGTTCGCACAGGCGGCAGGCCGGGCCGACAGGCGTGGATCCGACGAATTTGCCGAGCGGAGGGGCGCTAATACTCATGTTACCGAACGCGCTGCCGTAAACCGTCTTGTCGGCATGTTCGATATCGCAGCCGAGTAGGATGGCCGTGCGGCGCGGGCGTTCGTTGAAGGCGCCCTGCGGCCCTTCCAAGGTGCGGGCAATCGTCATGAACTCGGCGCCATCCGGCATCTCCACCGCCTCGACGAGGATCTGGCCAGGCTGAGCGAACGCGGCATGGACAGGCAGCTTCGGGCATTCGCCGCCGAAACGGGACTGCGGGAATCCTTGCGCCCCTGCCCGGCGGAAACGATTGCCGGCGTGGTCGACTTCCAGCATGAAGAACGGAATGTCGGACTTGCCGTCAAGCGTTGTCAGGCGGTTGGCGGCCTGTTCGAAGGAGACGTGGAAGCGTGAACGAAGGACGTCAACATCATAGCGAGCACGAACAGCCGCACTCTGGAAAGCCTGATGAGGCATCATGAGTGCATGCGCCGCGTAGCGCCCGAACTCGAAACGGGCAATGCGGCGCGCCTCGTCCGAGGAGAGTTTCAAATCCTGTATTTCGGCTGCGATGACGACCTGCATGCGCATGAGCGCCGCCTCCATCGCCACTTCGCGCAACTGGTCGAAGGGTGACAAGCGTTCAGATATGAACAGCCGCTGCGAATGCCGATCATAACGCCGGCGCCAGTTCGGCATGGTCGCCACGGGAAGCACACGCACGGAGATGCCATGTTCACTCTTTAACCAGGCCTTGAGTGCGCCAAGCAGATCATCGCCAGGCTTGAGCAGGCTGGTAAAGCTGTCGACCTCGCCTTCAATGCGGGGAAAATGATTGGCGCGGCGCTCCAGGGCCTCGCGCGCCTCATTCAGCGGCATGCGTGTGGCAACAAGGGATGGGGCGCGGCCGTCCTTCGCCAGAAGTTGTGACAGATCAGAAAGGCGCTCGAGCGATTCCCTGTACGCGCGATAAAGCTTGATGACGCCGGTGGCGGCATTGGGCGCCGCATCGCTGATTTCGATGAGCTCCTGGTCGCCCGGCAACTCGCCATTGAGCAGCGGGTCGGAAAACACTTCCTTGAGCACGGCCATGGAGGAGCCTGTCTCCATCTGCAGTGTGTCGAGCTCGATCTTGTAGGTTGAGGAGAGTTTGAGCAGGAGCTGCACCGTGAGCGGCCGCTGGTTGCGCTCGATGAGATTGAGATAGGAAGGCGAAATACCGAGCGCCTCGGCCATCGAGGTTTGTGTCAGGCCGCGCTCGTTGCGAATGCGCCTGATACGCGGTCCGGCGAATATCTTGCCTTCAGCCATGGAGCCTCACTATTGCGTGCATCGCTGCTGTGCGTGGTTCGACAAGCTCACCATGAGGGACTTGGCTGATTGCAAAAAGCAGTTCGACAAGCTCACCATGAGGGGCTTGGGCTGAGTGCAGGGAGCTATGTTCTGCGACGTTCCCAATTGGTGTTGCTATCAATCCACATCCCTCATGGTGAGCTTGTCGAACCACGCACAGCAGCATTGCAGGCCGGTTATGACAAGATTTACATATCCATCACCCAATCAGGATATTACAAAATTTACAAATTTACAAACCAGTATTGTCAAACACACGACACGATAACTCGATATAACCGCCCAAATATGCGATATTTCTGGATCATATCGCGCTGCAATGTAAATCTAGTCATATTAACGCAGCTTTTAAACTCCTTATGATGCAGGCTGCGGCGGGATAAAACTCTTTGTGGAGATAATAATGACTGATTTTTACAACCTCGTACCAAACGCACCGGAGGGCCGCTATGATGGTATCGAACGTCCTTATACACCTGACGATGTCCAGCGCCTCAGGGGCTCGGTTCAGATCAAGCATACTCTCGCTGAGAACGGTGCCAACCGGCTCTGGAAGCTCATCCACGAAGAAGGTTTCGTCAATGCGCTGGGCGCTCTCTCGGGCAACCAGGCTATGCAGATGGTTCGCGCAGGCCTCAAGGCAATCTATCTTTCCGGATGGCAGGTGGCTGCAGACGCAAACACAGCTTCAGCCATGTATCCTGACCAGTCGCTCTACCCGGCAAATGCAGCGCCGGAACTGGCCAAACGCATAAACAAGACGTTGCAGCGCGCCGACCAGATCGAGACGGCAGAGGGCAAGGGCCTTTCGGTCGAAACCTGGTTCGCGCCGATCGTTGCCGATGCCGAGGCAGGCTTCGGCGGCCCGCTCAATGCCTTCGAGATCATGAAGGCCTTCATCGAAGCCGGCGCTGCCGGTGTCCACTATGAAGACCAGCTCGCTTCGGAAAAGAAGTGCGGTCATCTTGGCGGCAAGGTTCTGATCCCGACGGCAGCGCATATCCGCAACCTGAACGCCGCGCGGCTTGCCGCGGACGTTATGGGAACGCCAACACTGGTCATTGCCCGCACGGATGCGGAGGCTGCCAAGCTCTTGACGTCGGATATCGACGAGCGTGATCAGCCGTTTGTCGACTATGACGCCGGACGGACGACGGAAGGCTTCTACCAGGTGAAGAACGGACTGGAGCCTTGCATTGCCCGTGCCATCGCCTATGCGCCGCACTGCGACATGATCTGGTGCGAGACCTCGAAGCCGGATCTTGAGCAGGCCAAACGCTTTGCCGAAGGCGTGCGCAAGGAGCATCCGAACAAGCTCCTCGCCTATAACTGCTCGCCTTCCTTCAACTGGAAGAAGCATCTGGACGAGGCAACGATTGCCAAGTTCCAGCGCGAGCTCGGGGCGATGGGCTACAAGTTCCAGTTCATCACGCTGGCCGGCTTCCATCAGCTCAACTTCGGCATGTTCGAACTCGCCCGCGGCTACAAGGACCGGCAGATGTCGGCCTATTCGGAACTGCAGGAGGCGGAATTCGCCGCCGAGACCAATGGTTACACGGCGACCAAGCACCAGCGCGAGGTCGGGACCGGGTATTTCGATGCGGTTTCACTGGCAATCACCGGCGGCAAGTCCTCGACAACGGCAATGAAGGAATCGACCGAGACGGCGCAGTTCCGCCCGGCTGCAGAGTAAAATAACGAAACGCCAAGGAGAAAAATCATGGCACCGCAGACACGCGTCAAGGAACGGGCCGAGGAGCAATCATCGGCCATGAATACAGACCAGCAGGCTGTCATTCGCATGGTCGCCAATGACCTGCATCGCCTCAACCAATCCGTCATGAAGGCGGTTGACGCCGGTGTATCCGTGGAACTGGTCCGTTCCGCCCGTCACCACGGCGGCGACGGCAACTGGGGCGATCTTCTGATCCCGGTTGTTCTTACAAGGCAGTAGCTCTCCGCGGCCTGGCATGGCTCGGTTTGGAGCCAGAATGACGCGCAAAACCGCTCGCAAGCAATTGCGGGCGGTTTTAGGTAGTAACTCACCGATCCGGTAGAAATGGCGCTAGAAACTGCTAGGGCGGAGCCGACCAGGGGCGAGCCACAGGTCTCGGCCGTCCTTCGCCCCAACGGTTCGACACTCCAGCTTGCAGCCGTTTCGGCGCCCTCCGCATAGGGTCCATTTGCCAGGCTACGCCGCGCAAATGCTCGACGATGGATAAACATTGCGATTTCAACCGGATCAACGAGTTCACGACCTAGCCAAGGGAAAGTGCGTGGTCCGATTTGCCGTCGAACCACGCACCGATGACTGGAGCTGTCTGACCCCACAGCGAACGAAGGAAATTCGCTTCAAACCATCCAATCACCTGCTCAGTTCAAGAAGAGGCGCCTTATATTCATGGTCGACGCGGGCGTTCGATCCATATGCTGGTCGGCCGCATAGGCAAGGGCAAGGCCGACAATGGCTCGAGTGATCTCATTCGACGACCAACCTGCTTCTCCTGCCTCACTCGCAAGAAAATCGACGGCACGCCGGAACTCCGGCTCTAGGGCCAGCTGACAATCGTAGCTCCGGCTTGGATATTCGGTCGGACGCATCGGTTTATGAATACGCATGCTCCTCTCCCTATGCCATGCATGAGCTCCCAGAAAATGCGACGGATATCAAATTGTCTGGTAGCATCTCAGAAACTTCAAATGCATGCGCTCTCGCCTTTTTGCTTTACGCAGAGCATGTTTTCCGACAAGTGTCTTGTTGGTCAGCGCAGAAACCAAAAACTTCGGATCGTGCTCCCCAACATTCGAACCCCATTGCCCGACATACCGCTTTTGGCAAAGAGGCAGAATGTTATCGCCCGAAAAATAATAGACGTCATCCATCCAAGTCTTCCCCTCGGAAAATCTAAGCAAACTTATCAATACACTAATTATTCTGGATTAGTAAAAGTATATATCGAAAATTCTGTCTGTCAATTGACAAACTTTTTTTAAAAATAACTTTGCAAAAAGAATTCGTCAAATTGATAGAACATTGTGCGCGTCAATTTTTATTGGAGCGTTTACTCAAGACATACATTGCTTGTGATAACCGTTTTCGATCGAAGTTCGTATTTCTGCTGCAGGTTTTTTACCGTTTCGAATGCTGCGATGCCACGGGGGCGTATGAACCTGAGCCTCGCCATCTTTTCAGTTTTCGTTTCCAAGAATACACGCCATAACTTTCCCATTTGCCCCTAAAGGAATTGATCTAAAGTATCGATTGGAGCATTTGAATGTAGAGTAATCCTTTTTATATTTTACAATATGTGTCATAATAGGGTGCAGAGAAAATATAACCGATTATTCGGTCAAATAATGACAGACAATTCTATTATTGTCCATTGGCGGACAATGCATTGTGTCATTTTTTTATTTCGATATTTATAGCATTTCATCACGCAGGATTCTCTGTTCCCGCGAGAAGGGACGAGGATGCCAGCTTCACAATTTGCGTTCGAGAACAAGCTTCTCAGGCATATGCGCGCGAGCGATTTTGAATTGCTGGCACCGCATCTCGAAGCACAGAAGTTGCCGCTGAGACACGTGATCGAGAAATCGCAAACGCCCGTCACCGATGTATACTTTCTTGAAACAGGTCTTGCATCGATCGTCTCGAAAATGCCCAATGGCCGCGACGTCGAAGTGGGAGTCTCCGGCAATGAGGGGATGACAGGGTCCTCGGTCGTTCTTGGGGCGATGCAATCGCCGCATGACAGCTATATGCAGGTAGCCGGCATAGGCTACAGTATCGCTACTGTGGATCTTCAGCGCGCAATGGAAACAAGCGCCACCCTGCGCAACTACCTGCTCCTCTTTGTCCAGACCATGGTCATCCAGACGGCCTCGACCGCATTGGCGAATAGTCAGGCGGACGTCTCATCCAGAATGGCTCGTTGGCTCCTGATGGTGCATGACCGCACCCACGGCCCAGATATTGTGCTGACGCACGAATTCCTGTCAGTCATGCTTGGAGTGCGGCGGCCATGGGTGACCGAAATCTTGCATATACTGGAAGACAAACGGTTGATCCGGGCAAAGCGAGGACAGATAACCATCGTCGATCGTACCGGACTTATGGCCGAGGCCAATGGTTTCTACGGGGTGGCCGAGAACGAGTATAAACGTCTGCTCGGGATAAACCTCGCCCGATAATCCCTAGCTGCAAACTTTTCCGCTGGAGGATTTCCGTTTTCCTTTCGAATCACGAAAATGCTTTAGATTTGTTTTTGCGCAATTCCGGACGGAAAACCGCTTCACACTTTTCCTGAAATTGCTGATTTTTGTTTTTACGCAATTCCGGACGCAAAACTGCTTCACACTTTTCCTGAAATTGCTGATTTTTGTTTTTGCGCAATTCCGGACAGAAAACCGCTTCACACTTTTCCTGAAATTGCTGATTTTTGTTTTTGCGCAATTCCGGACGGAAAACCGCTTCACACTTTTCCTGAAATTGCTGATTTTTGTTTTTGCGCAATTCCGGACGGAAAACCGCTTCACACTTTTCCTGAAATTGCTTTATCATCTTGTCACCGCAACTCATTCTGGTGATTGATGCCCTCCGAAACTCCCGAGAAAAAACCCGCACGGACCCGGCGGCGTACGCCGGCCTATGTCAAAGCCACACGCGGCGTGAAGAACTGGCGTGAAGCTTCCGAGTGGCTGGCCTGGCGGGATATCGAGGACATCGAATGCATTACCCCGGATCAGGCGGGTGTGGCGCGCGGCAAAATGATGCCGTCGAAAAAATTCACATCCAATACCTCGCTGGCGCTGCCCTCCGCCGTATTTATGGCGACAATCTCCGGCTCCTATCCGGAAGATGGGCATGGCTTCTCTTATCCCGAAGACGACGGCGACCTAAAGCTGATGCCGGATCTCTCCACGCTTTCGGAAGTACCGTGGGAAAGCGATCCGACAGCGCAGGTCATTTGTGATCTCGTCAACAAGGACGGGGAAGCGGTGGAATTTACCCCGCGCAATGTCCTGAAGCGCGTCATGGCCGCTTATGCCAGGAAGGGCCTGAAGGCGGTCGTCGCGCCGGAAATCGAATTCTACCTCGTCAAGAAAAACCCAGATCCGGATTATCCCCTGACCCCGCCTGTCGGACGCTCGGGCCGGGCGATCGGTGGTGGACAAGGTTATTCAATCGCCGGCGTCAACGAGTTCGACGAACTCATCGATGATATCTATCATTTCTCCGAAAGTCAGGGCCTCGAGATCGACACGCTGATCCATGAGGAAGGCGCGGCGCAGCTGGAGATCAATTTGCGACACGGCGATCCTATCGAGCTTGCCGATCAGGTGTTCCTGTTCAAACGCACGATCAGGGAAGCCGCACTGAAGCACGACATGTATGCGACATTCATGGCGAAGCCTATACAGGGCCAGCCGGGTTCCGCGATGCATATCCATCAATCGATCATCGACAAGAAGACGGGCAGAAACGTGTTCTCCAACCCGGATGGAACGGAAAGCCCGGCGTTCCGGCATTTTATTGGCGGCATGCAGAAACACGTCCCGGCCTCGCTCGTGATGTTTGCGCCTTATGTGAATTCTTACCGGCGGCTGACACCGGCGGCCTCTGCGCCTGTCAATGTCAAATGGGGCTATGACAACCGCACCACGGCCTTTCGTGTACCGAGGTCCGACCCCGCGGCGCGGCGTGTCGAAAACAGAATCCCCTCCTCCGACGCCAACCCGTATCTGGCACTGGCGGCATCGCTCGCCTGCGGCTTGATCGGCATGAACAACAAGATCGAGCCGGATGAACCTGCCTCCACGACCGTCAACGACAATCTGATTGAATTGCCGCGCGGGTTGATCGAGGCGACAATCCTGTTCGAGCAGGACAGGGAACTGGTGGCCATGCTCGGCGAATCCTTCGCAATCACCTACGCCGCAATCAAACGCGCCGAGTTCGAGACCTTCATGGAGGTCATCAGCCCGTGGGAGCGCGAGTTTTTGCTGCTGAATGTGTGATGTTGCCCCTCATCCGCTGTTTTCTTTCTACTGCGCAACTGCTGTGCGTGGTTCGACAAGCTCACCATGAGGGAGGTAGTTGATTGCAAGCGGCCAAGTTCTGCAAGGTTGGTGATTGCATGCAGTCCACCACCTCCCTCATGGTGAGCTTGTCGAACCACGCACAGCAGTTGCGCAGCAGATCAATGTAGAAGTTTGCAAAAATATGCCCTACCAATCACCCATTGCCCCCGGCATCTCCTGGTACGAGACCGCGGTCGATGACCGTCCGGAATATCCGGCGCTGGATGGATCGCGCAGCGCCGACGTCGTCATTATCGGCGGCGGGTTCACAGGTCTTTCCGCAGCCGTGCATCTGGCGTCGGCAGGTGTCGATGTGGTGTTGCTCGAAGCCTGGCGCTTCGGCGACGGCGCATCAGGGCGCAATGGCGGCCAACTCGGCACCGGTCAGCGCGCCTGGGCGGAAGAACTCGAGGCGCAATATGGTTTCACCCGCGCCAAGGCGCTTTTCGATCTCGCTGAAGAGGCGAAGAGCCATCTCCTACAATTTGCCGAGACCCACAAGATCGACATCGAATATGTGCCGGGGCAAATGTCCGTTGTGCACAAGAAGCGCTACCTGAAGGACTATCGGGCGCACGCGGAACTGATGGCGACACGTTTCGGCTATCCGCATATCCACTACATGGATGCCGCGGAAACCGCGGAACGCCTTGGTTCGAAGCGCTATCTCGGCGGAACATACGACAAAGGCACCGGCCATATCCAGCCGATGAAGCTGGTGGTCGGCACAGCAAAGGCAGCGGCGCAGGCCGGCGCGCATCTCTACGAGAACAGCAAGGTAACCGGGGTCAAATCCGACAACGGCCGCGTGACCGTTACGACGCCTTTCGGCAATGTGACGGCGGCAAAGTGCCTGATCGCGGTCAATGCCTATGGCGGAAATCTCGAACCAATCAGCGCAGCGCATGTGATGCCGATCCGCTCGTTCATCGGTGCGACCGTGCCGCTCGGGCCCGACAGTCCCGTTTTGCCGGGCGGCGAGAGCGTCGACGATTCGCGTTTCGTGGTGCGCTATTTCCGCCGCTCGAAGGATGGGCGGCTGCTGTTCGGCGGGCGCGAGGCCTATACGGCAGACAACCCGCTCGATATCAGCACGCATATCCGCCGGCAGATCGCCGAGATTTATCCGGCGCTCGCCGATGTCGAAATCACGCAGGCCTGGGGCGGCTCGGTGGGCATTACCCTGCCGCGCCAGCCCTTTGTTCGCGAGGTCATGCCGAACGTGATCTCGGCCGGGGGCTATTCCGGCCATGGGGTGATGCTGTCGAATTTCGTCGGCAAGCTCTATGCCGAGACTATTGCCGGCAACCGCGACCGGCTGAAGCTGCTGGAGGAGCTGAAAGTACCGGCATTTCCGGGTGGGCGCACCTTCCGGGCGCCGCTGTTATTCCTTGCGCTCAGCTGGTACGCGCTGGTCGACAGAATCTAGGTTTCTTCAAATAAAAAATCGCAAATTCTTGCGTCTAAGTACATGTTTTCGGTAGTTATTCTGAATTACGCATTAGATATTAATGATTATACTTGGATGTAACTAAATATAGGTATACACTGCTTGTAGCGACTGTGGGGTTCAAGGCCCCATTCCGGCGACCGCCCCGCAGCCCGAGAGGGCAGCACTTGCCCTCTCACCCACGGGGAGGGATTGGTTATGGCAACATTATCCCAAAATTATAAGAATATACTTGGCGTCGGCAACGTGCCGGACCCGGGGACGATGGGAGACGATCGTCCGAATACTCAGTCATATCTTCTTTCAGCTGCAAATCACTACTACCAAGGTCTAGGTGGAAACGACCTCATCACTGGCGGCCTTGGCAATGACTACATCGAGGGCGGAGCAGGGGCCGATTCCATATTACTCGATCCCGGCATTGGTCTTACCCCGGCCACTAACAGTGACACGCTCGGTTATTTAAACTCCAACTCAGGCGTAAACGTCACTCTGAGTTTGCTTGGCGGCATTCAGAGCGCCTCCGGGGGCCACGCCCTAGGTGATACGGCCGTCGGGGGCTTCGAAAATCTCGTTGGCTCTGATTTTGGCGATGTCCTGACCGGCAATGCCAGCGCCAACATCATTATCGGTATGGGCGGTGATGACGACATATCTGGAGGCGGCGGCAATGACGTGCTGTATGGCGGTGACGGTGTCGATACCATTCACGGCGGTCTCGGTGATGACAAGATTTATGGTGAGGCCGGCGACGATAAGCTTTTCGGGGACGAGGGCAATGATACGTTCTATTTCAGTTCCCAATATAACGCGATGGACGGAGGAGCCGGGACAGCAGATACGGTAGACTATTCGGGGGTCGAGAACAGCCGCGGCACAATCGTCGATTTAAGACCGGACGCGAACGGATGGGGACACGGAGGCGATGCAGCAGATGGCGATACATACAAATTTATCGAGAACGTTGTCGGTAGCCAATTCAACGACCGTATTTACGGTACTGGTGAGGCCAACAATATCTCCGGTGGAGGAGGTAGCGATAATCTACTGGGCGGCGGCGGAAACGATGTGATCAACGGAGGCGCCGGCGATGATCAACTCCGAGGAGGTGAAGGAAACGACACCCTTACTGGTGGCGCGGGTCGCGACCAGTTCATCTATGAATCCCTTGCCGATCTGAACGGCGACAGGATAGTCAACCTAAACGCTCTATATGATCAAGAGAGGATCGATGCGAGAGCGGCCAATATTACAACCGTAAGTTACGTCGGCACTAGTGGAGAGTTCACCCAATACCGACTTATTTCGGGCACCAGCTCCGCAACTATATATGTGGACTTTGATGGAAGCGGTATCCATCACGGCAGTCTCTTCCTCATTTAATATCATGATGGGAATAAACCAGGAGGCCTGAAAGGTCTCCTGGCCCCATATGCAGGGGCATTTGGGCTTTGCAACTCTTATCTTGAACGGTCCTAAACCTTCCGCACGATCACGCTACCCACCGAATACCCCGCGCCGAACGAGCAGATGACGCCGAGGCTGCCGGGGGCGAGATCGTCGGAATATTTCGAGAAGGCGATGATCGAGCCGGCGGACGACGTATTGGCATAATCCTGCAGGATATTGGGTTGTTCGCCGGGTTCCGGCTCGCGGCCGAGCACCTTGACGCCGATCAGGTCGTTCATGCCCTTGTTTGCCTGGTGCAGCCAGAGCCGCGACAGGTGCGCCGGCGCGATGTTCTCGTCGGCGAGATGGGTGAGGATCAGATCGGAGACGATCGGCACCACCTGCTTGAAAACTTTGCGGCCTTCCTGCTTGAACAGCATGTCGCGCCGGTCGGCCATGTGGCCTTCGCGGGTGCGGCGCAGGAAGCCGTTATTGTTGCGGATATTGTTGGAAAACTGCGTGAGGCAGCGCGTTGAGACGATCTCGAAGCGGTCCTTGGCGGTGGCCAGGTCGTCGCGCTCGAGCAGCACGGCGGTGCAAACATCGCCAAAGATGAAATGACAGTCGCGATCGCGCCATTCGAGATGCGCCGAACAAATTTCCGGGTTGACCATGAGGATCGCGCGGGCCGAGCCCGAGCGGATCATGTCGGCAGCGGCCTGGATGCCGAAGGTGGCCGACGAGCAGGCGACATTCATGTCGAAGCCGAAGCCTTCGATGCCGAGGGCCTGCTGTACCTCGATGGCGATGGCCGGATAGGGGCGCTCGTGATTGGAAGCGGCGCAGATCACCGCATCGATTTCCGACACATCCCGCCCGGCTTTGGCGAGGGCGAGACTCGCGGCATGTACGGCCATCTGCGCCATGACGGACAGATCCTCGTCTGCGCGCTCGGGCAGGACCGGGTGCATGATCTCCGGATCGAGGATGCCGGATTTGTTGAGGACATAGCGGTTTTCAATGCCGGACGCGCGGACGATGAAATCCTCCGCTGACATCGTCATCGGCGCGCGTGTGCCTGCGGCAATCTCATCGGCGTAGAGCTCGTTCTGCCGTGTGGCATAGGTGTTGAACGCCTCCACCAGCTCGGCATTGCTGATGGACTGCTCTGGCGTGAAAACGCCCGTACCGCTGATGACGACTTTATGCATGGCGCTTCCAAAATTTTGTCTTTGAAAAGCGATAGAGTTTCCAGGCGTTTCGCGCAAGTTGTCATAGGTGCGCCCCCCTCTCCGTCACGACGGAGTAGGTGTTCTAAGCCGAAGGTAGTGGCAATTAAGGCTGGTCTTGTCATCAAGGGTTCATGTGAGGGTCATAGCCTTTCCTCACTAAAGCCCGTTTTGAAACCAAGGTGCGGCGGTCATCTAACGCGGTTTTCTGCGCTTCCGCACTTAGGTATGCTGCACTCGTCGCAAGGGCGCCCCCGAAAACCACGCCATTTCGGCTCGCGCTGACAGGAATTTCAACACACCCAAGAAGCAGGCAGTAGAACAAATTGGCCGGCTTTTGCTGGCCTTTTTTGTTTCACCATACGCGGCCAACCCAACCTTTGTGGTTCGAAAGCGTATCGAAGGTCGTGTCCGCGGAGATCAATGGCAGCTCATGATGTATTGCTGTCGCAGCAAGCATCCGGTCGAACGGATCGCGGTGAGCCCAGTCCAATCTCGAGGCCGACAGGCTGATTTCGGGAGTAAGCGCAGCAACGTGCCCTCCTACCTCGCCCAGCAAAATCACCAGCCGGTCTAGAAAAGCCTCCATCTCGGGCCATTTACCGATCCGAACCTTCTGGCCAATTTCGAAGAAACTGACGGGAGAAACAAAAACAGCCTCAGCCTGTTCAACAGTTGAAATGAATTTGGCGGACAGGCGTGGACTCTTATAGAGAGACCAAGCCCACGCATGGGTGTCAAGAAGGATTGATTTCACTCACGGCCTTCCCAAAGGGCAAGATCTTCCTCGGACATGGGCTCGAAGAAATCTGGCGCCTCGCCGAGCTGACCTTTCAGAATTCCAACCTTGAAACGGCTTTTGGGAATCGGAACGATCTTGACGACCGGATTCTTGCCTTTGGCAATGATAACCTCTTCGCCAGCCAAGGCGGCATCGATCAATTTCGATAAATTGGTTTTGGCTGCGTGAACTGTCACCTGCATTTAAATGCTCCATTAGCTAACTTAGCTAATACCATCGATTTTCTATTTCGACAATCGAAAGTTCACGCAGCCGGTCGTGACTAGAGCCATTCCGTTTCTCTTCAAATCACGGAATGGCTCTAGGTTTGTTTCTACGCAATTCCGGACGGAAAACCGGTTCCCACTTTCCTGGAATTGCTCCAGGTTTGTTTCTACGCAGTTCCGGACGGAAAACCGGTTCCCACTTTTCCTGGAATTGCTCCAGGTTTGTTTCTACGCAGTTCCAGACGGAAAACCGGTTCCCACTTTTCCTGGAATTGCTTTAAGCGTCCGGGTAATCCGCACCCAACGTCACTTTTTCCCAAGCGCCGAAATCCTTTTGAAGGTCCGCAATTTTGGCGTGAGCGTTCTGCCATGCCTGTTTGCCGAGCAGCAGGCGTAGTGGCGGATCCTTGGCTTCGACCGCCTGAACGATCGCCTTGGCCGCACGGACCGGATCACCCGGCTGATTGCCGCTGATGTTGCGGATCATCTCGGCGCGCTGACCGGACGTGGCGCGATAGTCTTCAATCGTGTGCTTGGCTTCATTGGCGGAGCGGCCGGCCCAATCGGTGCGGAATGGACCTGGTTCGACGATAAGCACCTTGAGCCCGAGGGGCGCGATTTCCTTTGAAAGAGCTTCCGACAGCGCTTCGACGGCGAATTTGGTCGCAGTGTAGAAACTGACGGCAGGGTTGGCCACCAATCCACCCTGCGAGGAGATATTCACGACGGTGCCCGAGCGCTGCTTGCGCAGGGTTGGCAGGACCGCACGCGTCATATTGGCAAGACCCCAGACGTTGATCTCGAACATCTGCCGCACCTCTTCCATTTCGCTCTCCTCGAAGGAGGCGAAATAGCCGATGCCGGCATTGTTGACGAGCACATCGATGCGTCCGAAGCGTTCTGTCGCGGCTTTGACGGCGTTTTCAATATCCTCAGGCTTGGTCACGTCGAGCTTCAGCAAAAGCGCGTTGTCCTCATGGCCTTTGGCAATGTCTTCGATCTGTGAAACGTTGCGAGCGGTGACAACGGTCGGATAACCAAGCTCAAGCGTATGGCGCGCAAGTTCGCGGCCAAAGCCGGTTGAACAGCCAGTGATGAACCAGACAGGTTTCGATGTCATGTTGATGTCCTTGAAAGATGGGAGCGCCACGGGGGTCCGAAGGGGCCAGGGCAGCACAGGGGAAAATCTGCTACATTAGAGCAACTTCGTTTTTTCTTCGAAACACGGAATTGCTCTAGTCTTTATTTTGCGCAATTCCGGACGGAAAACCGCTTCGCACTTTTCCTGGACTTGCTCTGGTAATGTAGCCCACCTAGCCCATGTTTCAAGGTTTATCGTTCGATCAGATGCAGCGCCCGCCATCAACTTCCAGTGCAACGCCGGTAATAAAGTCGGCTTCGCTCGAGGCAAGCCACAACGCTGCATTGGCAACGTCAAGCGGAGTGGACAAGCGGCCAAGCGGAACCGTGGCCTTGAACTGCGCACGCTTTTCCGGCGTGTCTTCACCCATGAACAGGCCGAGCATCGGGGTTTCGCCCGCGACCGGGCACAGGCAATTGACCCGGATGTTCTTCGGTGCAAGTTCGATCGCCATGGATTTGGTGGCGCTGATCGCCCAGCCTTTCGACGCATTGTACCAGGTGAGACCAGGGCGAGGGCGCAGGCCCGCTGTCGAGGCGGTCGTGATGATCGAGCCACCGCCCTGCCTTTCCATGACAGGCACCACGGCGAGCGCGGAATAGTAAATCGCTTTCATGTTGACGCCGGTGATGAGATCGAATGTCGCCTCGTCAACGCCGAGCATCGAGCCATTGCGGTGGGTGAAGCCGGCATTGTTCACCATGATGTCGATCCGGCCAAACGCGTCCATCGCGGCCTGTACCATGACGTCCACCTCTTCCTTGCGCGTCACGTCGGCATGAATGGCAACGGCCGATTTGCCGATATCCGCGGCGACCTTTTCGGCACCCACAAGGTTCAGATCAGCAACGACGACATTCGCCCCCTCCCCGGCGAAGCGCTTGGCCATTGCCTCGCCAAAGCCCGATGCTCCTCCGGTGATGATTGCTGTCTTGCCTGCCAAACGCTTCATGTCTTCTCCTCATGCATGGTGGTGATTTGATCAATCGTGGCGGAAGATGATCGTCTTGGTCGCGGACATGTCGTAAAGGGCCTCGAAACCCTTTTCACGACCATGACCGGATTTCTTGAAGCCGCCAAATGGCAGTTCGACGCCACCGCCGGCGCCGTAGGCATTGACGAAGACCTGCCCCGCACGCACGCGCTTGGCAACGCGATGCTGGCGCGCGCCATCTCTGGTCCAGATACCCGCGACGAGGCCATAGTCCGTGTGGTTGGCGAGCCTTATGGCCTCCTGCTCGTCGTCAAACGCGAACAGCGTGAGCACCGGGCCGAAAACCTCCTCCTGGGCGATAATGGCCGCCGGATCGACGGCACCGAACAGCACTGGTACCACGTAGTAGCCAGTGGTCGGGGCTTGGGCATCGATGGAACCCCGCGCAATGACATCGATGCCTGCCTCGGCAGCCGACGCGACGTAATCTTCAACCCTGCGTTTCTGTGCCGGATTGATCATCGCCCCGAGGTCGAGATCCGCATCGTGAGGGCCGGCAACGAGCTTGTCGAAACGCTCGCCCAGCGCGGCAGCGACCTCATCGTAGATCGGACGCTCGATGAGAATGCGGCTACCGGCCGAGCAGGTCTGCCCACCGTTCTGGATGATTGCATTGACGAGAACAGGGAGCGCCTTTTCAATATCCGCGTCGGCAAAGACAATCTGCGGTGACTTGCCGCCAAGTTCCATCGTAACGCCGCGATTGTTCGCGGCAGCGGCCTGCTGGATGGCTGTGCCAGTTGCGGGAGAACCGGTGAATGTCACATAGTCCACGTCGGGATGCGCTGAGAGAGCTGCACCTGCTTCGCGGCCGTAGCCGGTGATGACATTGAGCACGCCATCCGGAAGACCTGCCTCAATGGCAAGTTCGCCGATACGGATCGTTGAGAGCGATGCATCTTCGGCTGGCTTGATGACCAGCGTGTTGCCCATGGCAAGCGCCGCGCCAACCACGCGCGCCATAATCTGCATCGGGTAGTTCCACGGAATGATCCCGGCAACGACGCCGTGCGGTTCGCGCAATGTCAGCGCCGTATAGCCATCGAGAAACGGGATTGTATCGCCATGGATCTTGTCGGCCGCACCGCCGTAGAATTCATAATAACGTATGGCCGCGGCAACATCCGCCCTGCCCTGGCGAATCGGCTTGCCGGTATCGCGCGATTCGAGCGCTGCAAGTTCATCACCATGCTGTTCGATCAATTGCCCGAGCCGCGTCAACAGCCTACCGCGCTCGAAGGCAGGCATCCTTGACCAGGGACCGCGATCGAAGGCCTCGCGCGCGGCACGTACGGCACGGTCCACATCATCGGCATCGCCCGCCGGAATGGTCGCAAAGGCCAAGCCATCGGACGGACACAAAACAGTGATCGTTTCCTGGCTTAATGCGGCAACAGGTCTGCCATTTACGATGTTCAGGAAATGCTTATCCTGTGCGACAACTCTGGATAGATTATGTACCATGATCACATCCCATTCGTTGCAAGCCTATTGGAAAGGACACGAATTGGAAATGCATTTTGACGCAGTTTATGCTTCAGGACTGGTCATTTTAAATCGATTAGATTATACAACCCGCAAAGTCAGGCATAGCGAGACTCTCCCATGACAAGTCAGATTATCCCGGTTGATCCCTTTGATTGTATCGTGTTCGGAGGTACCGGCGACCTTGCCGAGCGCAAGCTGATCCCGGCGCTTTATCAACGCCAGCGCGATGGCCAGCTTTCAGAACCGACCCGCATCATCGGCGCCTCCCGTTCGCCTATGTCAAACGACGACTACCGCAAGTTCGCGGAAAGCGCGATCAAGGAGTTCGTGAAGCCGAGCGAATTCGACCAGAAGCAGGTCGATCAGTTTCTGGCGCGTGTGTCCTATGTCGCGGTCGATGCCACCTCAGACAATGGCTGGGAGGAGCTGAAGACCGAGATCGGTAATGATACCAAACGCGTCCGCGCCTTTTATCTTGCTGTCAGTCCATCCCTCTTCGCCGACATCTCAAGCCGCCTGAAGAGCTACAAGCTGGTTCATGACCACACGCGCATTATTGTGGAGAAGCCGATTGGCCGCGACCTTCAGTCAGCCATCGCACTCAATGATACGATCGGCCACGTTTTTCACGAACAGCAAATCTTCCGCATCGATCATTATCTCGGCAAGGAGACTGTGCAAAATCTGATGGCGCTGCGCTTTGCCAATGCGCTGTATGAACCTCTTTGGAATTCGGCCCATATCGACCACGTGCAGATTACAGTTGCTGAATCTGTCGGGCTGGAAAATCGCGCTGGCTACTACGATACGGCGGGTGCACTTCGCGACATGGTGCAAAATCATATCATGCAGCTGCTTTGTCTCGTGGCTATGGAGCCGCCGGCATCGATGGATGCGGATGCAGTGCGCGACGAAAAGTTGAAGGTGCTGCGGTCGCTCAGCCCGATCACCTCGAAGAACGCCGAGGAGCTTACCGTCCGCGGCCAATATCGCGCTGGCGCTTCTTCGGGCGGCGCAGTGAAGGGCTACATACAAGAGCTGGAACACCCCAGCAACACCGAAACATTCGTCGCCATCAAGGCCGAAATCGCCAACTGGCGTTGGGCCGGGGTGCCGTTCTATCTGCGTACGGGCAAGCGCCTGGCATCACGTGCTTCCGAAATCGTCGTGTCGTTCAAGCCCATCCCGCATTCGATCTTTGGTGACAGTGCCGGCCGCGTTGTCGCCAATCAGCTCGTCATCCGCCTGCAGCCGGACGAGGGCGTCAAGCAGTGGATGATGATCAAGGACCCGGGTCCGGGCGGCATGCGCCTGCGTCACGTTCCTCTGGACATGACCTTCGCCGAATCCTTCACCGCGCGTAGCCCCGACGCCTATGAACGGCTGATCATGGATGTAGTACGTGGCAACCAGACGCTGTTCATGCGGCGCGACGAAGTGGTCGCGGCGTGGCAATGGGTCGACCCGATCCTGAAGGCGTGGGCCGAAACCGAACAGCCACCGGCAGGCTATACCGCCGGCACGTGGGGTCCATCGGCAGCTATCGCTCTTATCGAACGCGACAACCGCACATGGCACGAACCTGAGTGAAATTTGATCCCATGACAGCAGATCCGAGATTGACCAGTTTTGCCGATGGCAATGCGCTTGCCGAAGCCCTCGCTTCGACCGTTGCGGCACGGCTGGCGGACGCAGTGGAAGCACGCGGTAAGGCTGTGCTGGCCGTATCGGGCGGCACAACCCCTGCCCGGTTTTTCAAGGTGCTGTCACTCAAGGATTTGGCGTGGGACAAGATCACGATCACGCTGGTGGATGAGCGCTTCGTACCGCCGACCAGCGACCGTTCAAACCAGAAGCTCGTGACAGAAATGCTTCTGCAAAACAAAGCCGCCCAGTCGAATTTCATCGGGCTCTACAATGAGACGCCTAATGCCGAAGAAGGTGCTAAAATAGCGGCGCAGGCGATAGCCAAGCTTGGACAGCCATTCGATGTCGTCATTCTCGGCATGGGCGGCGATGGTCATACCGCGTCGTTCTTTCCCGGCGGAGACCGGTTGAGCGACGCGATTTCGCCAGATCAGCCGGCGCTAGTGCTGCCGATGCATGCAGAAGGTGCAGGCGAGCCAAGGCTGACGCTGACGCTACCGGCAATCGTCAATGCACGTTTCGTGGCGCTGCATATTGAAGGTGCGGGCAAGCGTACGACCCTTGAGGCGGCTCTTGGACGTGGCGCGACAACCGACATGCCGATACGCGCGATATTGCGATACGAGCCGATTGCGCTCGAGATTTTCTGGGCTCCCTGAGGCCCGGAGCCTGTGATTGCCGGGAAGGCTCCCAAACTTCCGGGCAAACGCCATAAGGAGACATGAAATGACCGTCCTGCAACGGGTGAAAAGCATTACCCATCGCATCTGCGAACAGTCGAAGCCGACACGCGATGTCTATCTCGATCATCTTCGCGAAGCGGCATCGCGCAAGCCAAAGCGTTCGGCGCTCGCCTGCGCCAATCTCGCCCATGGGTTTGCGGCCTGCAGTCCTTCCGACAAGGCGGCGCTCGCTGGCGATGTCATAGCCAATCTTGGCATCATCACCTCCTATAATGACATGCTTTCGGCGCATCAGCCCTTTGAGACCTATCCGAATCTAATCAAGGCCGCGGCGAAGGAAGCTGGCGGTGTGGCTCAGGTTGCGGGCGGTGTGCCTGCCATGTGCGATGGCGTGACGCAAGGGCAGCCGGGTATGGAGCTCTCGCTGTTTTCGCGCGACGTTATTGCCATGGCGACCGCCATCGGCCTGTCGCACGACATGTTCGACGCCGCGGTCTATCTCGGCGTTTGCGACAAGATCGTGCCGGGCCTCGTGATCGGCGCGCTTACCTTCGGCCACTTGCCGGCCGTGTTCATTCCCGCAGGCCCGATGACTACTGGCCTTCCCAATGACGAGAAGGCCAAAACGCGCCAGCTCTATGCGGAAGGCAAGGTTGGCCGCGAGGAGCTGCTCGAATCCGAATCCAAGTCCTATCATGGGCCTGGCACCTGCACATTTTACGGCACAGCCAATTCCAACCAGATGCTGATGGAGATCATGGGCCTGCATATGCCGGGTTCGTCCTTCATCAATCCGGGCACGCCCTTGCGCGAAGCGCTGACGCGTGAAGCGGCGAAGCGGGCGCTTGCGATCACGGCGCTTGGCAATGAATACACGCCGGTCGGGGAAATGATCGATGAGCGCAGTATCGTCAATGGCGTTGTTGGTCTGCACGCCACGGGTGGCTCGACCAATCATACGATGCATCTCGTCGCCATGGCCGCCGCTGCCGGCATCAAGCTGACCTGGCAGGACATTTCTGATCTTTCCGACGTCGTGCCGTTGCTGGCGCGCGTTTACCCCAATGGTCTTGCCGATGTGAACCATTTCCACGCTGCCGGTGGCATGGGTTACATCATACGCGAGTTGCTCGACGGCGGCCTCCTGCACGAGGACGTCAAGACCGTCTGGGGCGGTTCGGAAGGTTTGCGCGCCTATACGATCGAGCCGAAGCTCGGTGAAAACGGCACGGTCGTGCGCGAGCCGGTCGCTGCAGAAAGCGCCGACAAAAAAGTTCTATCGACCTGCAAGCAGCCATTCCAGGTGACGGGTGGTCTCAAGATGCTCAAGGGCAACCTCGGCACGGCGGTGATCAAGACCTCGGCCGTAAAGGCCGACCGGCACATCATCGAAGCGCCTGCTATCGTCTTTGACAGCCAGGCAGCGCTGCAGGATGCCTTCAAGGCCGGGAAACTCGACCGCGATTTCGTCGCGATCGTGCGGTTCCAGGGGCCTCGTGCCAATGGCATGCCCGAACTGCACAAGCTCACCCCTGCCCTAGGCGTGTTGCAGGATCGCGGCCATATGGTTGCCCTGGTCACGGACGGACGCATGTCCGGCGCATCCGGCAAGGTACCTGCGGCTATTCACGTGACGCCGGAAGCACTCGATGGCGGTATTATCGGCAAGATCCGGGATGGCGATGTGGTTCGGCTCGATGCCGAAATCGGCACGCTCGACGTGCTTGAAGATCCTGAGGTCCTCGCAGCGCGCCCGACGCCGGACGTTGATATCAGCCACAACAGCTACGGCATGGGACGCGAGCTCTTCGCAGCCTTCCGCAATGTTGTTGGAAAGGCGGAAAACGGCGCATCGGTGTTTGGCCTTTAGTCGCATTGCGCTCGTGTGTAGACACTCCTATATTGATGTCTACACACGAGGTTTGTCATGCCATTGAATATTCGCAATGAGGAAGTGAACCAGCTCGCGGCAAAGCTTGCGGCTCGCAAACATATTACCAAAACCGAGGCCGTGAAGCTCGCGCTGGAAAGGGAATTGCGGCTGACCGACAAGGAAGTCCCGCTTTTAGAGCGTATAAAAATGATACAGGATAAGATAGCAGCCTATCCTGACAGGGAGGGTGTTGTCATCGACAAGGCATTTTTTGACGAACTCAGCGGCGATTATTAATGTTTGTTGATGCATCGGTTATGGTGGCTATCCTGCTGAAAGAGCCGGAGGCGGAAACGTATGCGGGGCACCTTGAAGATACAGACTCCCAGCTCATCACATCGGTTATAGCGGTATGGGAAACCACTGCTGCGCTTTTCGGCAAGAAGGGCATCGCCATGTCGCAAGCTCAATCGCTGGTAACAGTATTTATCAATGAAACGAACATCGAGGTAGTTGCCATCTCAAATGACGACCTGTCATTCGCGTTACAAGCATTCGAGCGTTATGGGAAACACCAGTACCCAGCCAACAATCGCAATAGCGCGCTGAACCTTGCGGATTGCTTCCACTATGCCTCGGCAAAATCCCATCGAGCACCGATCCTGACCAAGGATGCCGGCTTTGCCCTCACCGATCTCGAAGCCATCGACCCTGTCAAAGATCAGTAAGTCGTGCGGCGCTCGTCGGAGGGTGAGCGGCCGAACTGTGCCCGGTAGCTCTGGGCAAAATAGGAATGCGACGTGAAGCCTGTTGCCAGCGCGACGTCCAGAATGGGGGAATGGGTTTGCCGTAGCAGTTCGCGCGCACGCTCGAGGCGCAGGCTCATATAGTAGCGCCCCGGCGTCATGTTGAGATGACGCAGGAACAATCGCTCCACCTGCCGCACCGACAGGCCAACGGCCTTGGCAAGACGCACAGCCGATTTCGGTTGTTCGAGATTGTCCGCCATGAGCTCGACGATCTTTCGCAGCTTTTCCGACTTGCCGGTGAGATCACGTTCGGGGCCGACACGCTGGCGGTCGGTCTGCGAGCGAATGCGTTCATGATGGAACTGGTTCGCCACTTCATTGGCAAGCGCCGGGCTGAAGTCCTGCTTGATGATTTCCAGCATCAAATCGATCGAAGTCGTACCTCCGGCGCAGGTATAGCGCTTTCGGTCGATTTCAAAGACATTGCCGGTGCACTCGATCTGCGGAAACCGCTCCTGAAACCCGGCACGATTTTCCCAGTGTATGGTGCAGCGATGCCCTTCCAGCTGGCCCGCCTCCGCCAGAATGTAACTGCCTACATTCAGTCCGCCGAGCACGGCGCCTCGGCGTCCCAGGGTGCGCAGGGTTGCGATGACCTTAGCCTTGTCGTCAAACTCAGTCGTCAACCCGGCGCAAATGAAGGTGATGTCGGCGCTGGGCAAATCCGCCAGCGCATATTGAACGTTGATTTCGAGCCCGTTTGAAGCGGTCACCGCTGCGCCATTGGCGGAAACGGTAGTCCAGGAATAGAACGCCTCCTCCGACATGCGGTTGGCCGTGCGCATGGTATCGATAGCCGCCGCGAGGCTGAACATCGGGAATCTGTCGACGAGCAGAAAGGCAAAGGTTCTGGTGATCTTAAGTGCTTCTGGCATTATGCTCTTCTAGGGTCTGTTGATATTCACGCCATGACGGCCTGCAAATGGCACTTTTCTGCGATCCGGTGCTCATGAACAAGAATGTTCACTGCGCTCCGGTTCTCAATAAGCGCCATTTTCGGCTCGCCCTGACCTGAATCTCAGCAGACCCTAACCGGATTCCCTGATTGAGCAAGCCGTCAGAAGCGCGGCGGCACTTCGCCGACCGAGCGATAGGCGGCGACGAGCGTATTGGCCATCAACATAGCGATGGTCATGGGCCCGACACCACCCGGGACAGGCGTAACAGCGCCAGCGACCGTTGACACGTCAGCGAAGTCCACATCACCGACGAGGCGGGTCTTTTCCTCACCTTTTTCGGGAGCTGGAATGCGGTTGATACCGACGTCGATAACCGTTGCGCCGGGCTTGACCCAATCGGCCTTGACCATTTGCGGTCTGCCGACGGCAGCAACCAGAATATCGGCTGTCCGGCAAAGGGCGGCGAGATCCTTGGTCTTGCTATGCGCAATGGTAACTGTGGCATTGTGGGCGAGCAAAAGGTTGAACATCGGCTTGCCGACGATATTGGAACGGCCAATGACCACTGCATTGAGGCCCGAGAGATCCCGTCCCAGGATGCGCTCGATCAACAGCATCGACCCGGCTGGGGTGCAGGGAACGAAAGCCGTCTCGATTTCGCCGGTGCCCAGCTTGCCGACATTGACGAAATGGAAGCCGTCAACGTCCTTGTCCGGCGAGATCGTCTGGATGATGCGGCCGGAATCGATGTGTTTCGGCAAAGGAAGCTGGACGAGGATGCCATGGATCAGCTGATCGGCATTGAGCTTTTCAACCAGCGCGACGAGCTCGTCCTCTGAAGTATCTTCCGGCAAAGTATATTGGACTGAGTGAAAGCCGCATTCTCGCGCCTTCCTGCCCTTTGACGCAACATAGACCTGACTGGCCGGATCTTCGCCAACGATAACAACGGCGATGCCGGGTGTGATCCCGCTGGTTTCGATCAGATCGGCGGCAGAAGCTTTGACCTTCGAAACCACGTCCTCGGCAATTTCCCTGCCATTGATCGTCACTGCCATGTGCTGCTCCTGGAAGTTCACGGTTTTGAGCGCCATTCTGTTGATTTTACGCGCCAACAATACCGCCATAACGGCGTTCACTGACGCAATAGCGAAAGCGGGTGCGGATCGCAATGCGGCAATATCCCGGCTGCGGGCTGTAATCGTTGCATTGCCATTGTGCGTGGTTCGACGGGGCTCACCATGAGGGAGATTTTTGGGCTGCAAGGTTCGTCATTGTCGTCCCTGCAATCAACCTAATTCCCTCATGGTGAGCCCCGTCGAACCACGCACAATGGCAATGCAAAATGAGCGTCTTGGCTAAGCCGATGAATGCAAGCATGATCGCGATAAAACGAATCCGGGAACTCCTATGCGCTATTCAGCCTTCAGCCTTTTGAAAAACGCCCTCAACGGCAACAAGGACTGGAGACCCGCCTGGCGCAAGCCCGATCCGAAACCAGCATATGACGTGGTGATCATCGGCGGCGGCCATGGTCTTGCCACCGCCTACTATCTGGCCAAGGAGCACGGCATGCGCAATATCGCTGTCGTGGAAAAGGGCTGGCTCGGATCCGGAAATATAGGCCGTAACACCACGGCCATTCGCTCCAACTATCTTCTTTCAGAGAACCAGCATTTCTATGAAGCGTCGATGAAACTATGGGAAACCATGTCCCACGACCTCAACTACAATGTGATGTTCTCGCAACGCGGCGTGGTGAATCTGGCCCACACGCTGCCGCAGCTCGATATCTATGCGCGACGCGGCAACCAGATGCGGCTCAACGGTATCGACTGCGAACTGATGAATCCGCAGCAAATCAAGAAACTTATCCCCGGGCTGGACATCGGCAGTAACGCGCGCTTTCCCATTCTTGGCGGGTTGATGCAGCGTAGTGCGGGGACTGCACGGCACGATGCGGTCGTATGGGGTTACGCGCGCGCCGCTGACCAGCTCGGCGTCGATATCATCGAGAATTGCGAGGTCACAAGCTTCCTGAAGGACGGCGACACCGTCACAGGCGTCATGACTACACGCGGGCCTATCAATGCCAAAAAGGTTGGCTGTGCTGTAGCCGGGCACACCAGTGAGCTCATGCGGCGCGCCGGTATCGACCGCCTGCCACTTGAATCGCATGTGCTGCAGGCGTTCGTCTCGGAAGCGCTGAAGCCTGTGGTCGATACAGTGGCGACTTTCGGCGGCGGTCACCTCTATTTCAGCCAGTCCGACAAGGGCGGCCTTGTTTTTGGCGGCGACATCGACGGCTATAATTCCTATGCGCAACGCGGCAACCTGCCGGTGGTTGAGGATGTGATGAGCGAATTCGTTGCGCTCATCCCGGCACTGGCGCGCGTCAAGCTGCTGCGCTCGTGGGGCGGGATCATGGACATGACCATGGATGGCTCGCCGATCATCACCACGGGTCCACTGCCGGGCATGTATCTCAACACCGGCTGGTGCTACGGCGGCTTCAAGGCGACGCCGATCTCAGGAAAATGCTTCGCCTGGACAATCGCCAAGGATGAGCCGCATCCGCTGTCTGCACCCTTTACACTGGACCGGTTTTATCGCGGCTACGTTATTGACGACAAAGGGCAAGGCCCGACGCCAAGATTGCATTAAGTAATGCGCAACGGCTGATGCCGATTATCTCTCCCCTTGTGGGAGAGAAAGGATTTTCTTGAATTTGGCCTCTTTGCTAAATTCTTAGAAAATCGAAGTGAGGGGTAATCCAGTGAAGCAAATCCCCCTCTCTTGCGATTTCTAGCACTTAGCTAGCGCTAAGATACTGAAATCGCTTTCTCCCCCACAAGGGGGGAGATAAAAACTCAGCCGGCGCGTAGACGCAGGACTTCGCGCAACGCCGCGATCTCGGCCAGCATTTCCTCGATGTTCGAATTGTCATGGTGGCGTGGCCCGACCAGCGCGTCAGCATGCTCGTATAGAAACTCGGCAATCGCGGCCTCGTCATCAGCAGAATGCGGTGAGTCCTCAAATTCAGCTGTGTCAGACGCCATGGCCCGCGTTTGCGCACGCCGTATTGCTGCGCCAAGTCGAGATTCAGAAGATACTGCGGAGGCAGAGCCAGCACGTTCGGGCGAAACGGTGCGCTTCGTACCGGATGGCGGCACCGGATCGACTGGCGGTTCATCCTCGGCATAAACAGGAGCGCGATTGCCAGCACGGAAGCTTTCGATCATGCCAAGCAACACGGCGATTCCGAGACCGGCCAAGAGCCCGCCGAGCAGGCCGCCAATTGCAACGAGTTTGCGCGAACCGCCTGTGCTTTCAAGTGCGGGTCGCGCCGGGGAAATGACGCGGATATTCGTTGTGTTCATGCCTTCGAGTTCGCCAGTCTCCTTTGCGCGCAACAGGAAGGCTTCATAGACTTCGCGCTTGGCGGTGACTTCCCGTTCGAGCTCGCGCAGCTTGACCATGTCCTCGTTGTTGTTGGCGGTACGCGCTTTCAGCTGCGCCAGCCGTGATGACAGGTCCTGTTCCTGCTGGGTGGCACGCTGTAGTTCGACCTGCACCGAAGACGCAATACGGCCAAGCTCGTTGCGGATTTCGTTGCGAACTCCAACAACCTGGGACTGGGCTTGAATAAGTTGCGGATGACGTGGCCCAAGCTTGGTGGCGAGGCCGTCCGCCTGTTGCTTCAGCGCACCATATTGCGAGCGAAGGGCGACTATGACACCGGAGCGGAATTCTTCCGGCAGTGTGTTGCCGAGCACGCCTTCGACGGAAGTATTGCGGATGGAGTCAGCCTGCGCCTTGAGCCGGATCGATTGGTTGCGCGCCTGAGTGAGTTCGTCATTCGTGCGCGTGATCTCATCATCGCTGATCAACCTGCCCTGTACGTCGACAAGGTCATTTTCCGCCTTGAATTTCTGCACGGCATTCTCTGCATCCTGGACGCCTGCGCGCAGATCATTGAGCCGTGCGGTCAGAGACTCCGTGGCCTGCCGGGCCGTGTCGGACTGGATATTGCCCTGCTCCTCACGGAAGACGTCGGACACTGTGTTGGCAATCAAGGCCGCCTTCTGCGGATCCCTTGATTTCACAGTTATATTGAAGATGAAATTCTTGGTGCTTCGCTCTACCTCAAGATGATCATAGAGATTGCGCAGGAGAACGGTTTCACGCGTTGTCTCATCCGGCGTGCTATCGGTGGAAAACAGGTCCTGTATCGATGCAAGAAGGCCTCGCTCCTTGAGGTCCCCATTGAATTCCGGATCCTTGGCGAGTCCCGTGCGATCGATCACCTTCGTCAACACACTGCTCGACTGAATGACGCGCAATTGGCTTTCGGCGATGGCCAGCGATGCATCGACTGGCAGCTGGCTCGACGAAATCTCCTTGTCGACGATCTTGAGATCGCGCGGATCGACAAGCACTTCAACAGTCGAGGCGTAGAGCTTCGGCAAGGTCATCGCATAGCCAACGCCAAGAAGCGTACCGATGATCGTTGTTGCGATAATCAGACCCTTGGAACGGCCAACGCGATTGATCACGATACGCGGGTCAACGAGCGGCCGCCATTCATCGCTTTGATATTCGACCGGCTGTACTTTGCGCGGAGCCTGCCGGCGCACCGGAACCAGTGCGATAGCAGGTTCAGGGTCCGGCTCTAGCTCCTTGTTTTCCGGACGGAAAACCGGTTCCGACTTTTCCTGGAACTGCTCTATCGGCTCGGGTTCGGATCTTGCAGTGACGATTGGAGTTTCCGCTTCGGCACGGACCGGCTCATCAATCAACAGCAAAGGTTCTTCGCGCTGTGGCGTAATTTGTTCGGCAGCATCGACGCGGCGGTTGAGCTCTGCCTTGATCGCGGCCATGTCGGCGCGCATGCGATTGACCGCATCCTGCTCGGCTTCTTCGGAACTGAGGTCCTCGGGAATATCACTCAATGATGGTTGCGAGATTTCGCTGCCGGCCGCCAAGCGCAAGGCGCGCATGCGGTGATAGTGATCGAGATTGTCTTCGCCGCGGATGGACGTGCTCAAGGGTTCGGGGTCGACATGAGTGTCTCCCGCCGATTCTGGCTGACTGGCAAACGAGAGAAGCGAGCGCCGCGGCCGCTTTGCCGTCTCGTTTTCGCGATTACTCATTCCCACTTCAACTCCACGATCGCCCAACCAACGCGATTCATTTGCGGCACCACACCCACAGTTAATTCAACCTAAAGTTCTATGGAAAATAAATCGTTAATTATCAGCACCCATATGTCTGCAAGCTAACCTTGCCCTGGATGTCATCTATACCACGTTTCAAAACGGCAAATACAAGCCGTTAAGTCTTTTGATGTAGAAATCCGGCGAAGTGACGCTTGAGGCAGTGCTTTCCCCGCAGCCTTGATTCAGGCATATCCGGCAGGACATGGAATTGGTTGCACGCCATCTGAAAGCCAATGCGGGGCTTATCCGCGACTATTTCTCCGTGATCAGTGGATCGGCGGGGCGGCTGGTCATTTCGCTCGCCTATTTCGTGGCGCTTGCCAATACACTTTCGATTGCGGAGTTCGGTCTGTTTGCGACGGCATCGGCAACCGGCGTCGTCCTGTCGCGCCTCGTTTCCTTCGGCTTCGTTTCGCCGCTTTACCGGATTTCCACCGTGAAGCCGCAATTGATCGGCGCCTATACGGGCGGCTTTCTCGTGGCGGTCGTCGTGTCGTTGCCGATCTTCATTCTTGCAGCCTATCTGATGCATCTGATTTTCTTCGGCGCCGATCTCGCGCTCGGTACCTTTGCGGTGATCGTTGCGGCGGAAGCATTGCTTTGGCGGTCGCTGGAAGTTGTGGTCATCGTCAATAACGGCATGAACCGCTTTGGCCGGGCAGCATTGCTGGTCATTATCGGTACAGCGTTACGGGCGGTGGCGGCAGTGTTGTTCGCGTTCTCAAGCGTGACCAACCTCGCAATATGGAGCTGGTGGTATGCGGGGGCGAACGGCGTTGCGCTTCTTATCGCTATCCTCTTCTTCTACCCGCACGTGCGACTGCGGCTTATTCCCAAGCTCTATCGTCGCAGGCTAGCGGATTCCTTTGCCGTCACAGGTGCCGAGGTACTCTTCTACGTCCAATCCGAAATGGACAAGCTGCTGGTGCTTGCAGTCGGCGGACCGCAGACGGCAGGTGTCTATGCCATCATCATGCGGCTCGTCGATTTGACCGCCCTTCCCGTCCGCTCATTCAATATGATGCTGGTGCAGAAGTTGATGCGAACGCCGGACATGCTGAAATCGCTCAAAATCCGAGGCGGGCTGGAGCTTGGCGTATTTTTGGTGTCGACACTCGGACTGGCGGCGCTTGCAATCTTCCTCACCATTTTCCCGCGAGCGCTTGGCGCGAATGTGGCCTCGGTTGTTTCACTGCTGCCATTGGTCCTGCTCGTACCGGGACTGCGCAATCTTATCGAATATCAGGCGGAAATCCTTTATGCGCGCGGCCAATCTGGCTTGCGTGCACTCAATCTCGCCTTGCTCGGCATCGCCAAGGCTGCACTGCTTTCGTGGATTCTTGTCGTGTTTCTCGATACCCACGATTGGATGATCTGGCTGAATGCCATGTTCGCCGTGCTTTATCTGCTATCGGCATATCTCACATATAGAGCTGTAAAAAAGCCGGCGCGGCGCGTGTGAGAATTTGCTACGCTAACAATTTCCGGATGCGGGCCGTATCGTCGCCTATAAAGGATTGCATGCCGATCGCGACCTGTTCCGGTGTCATCGCTTCAATGAAGGCAAGGAACTCCGCGTCCGTTGGCGCAGGTGCAAACCAGTAGACCCGGCAGAATTCAGCGGCGTCATGATAGTGCCCTTCGGCCATCAGGACTTCATCGGCATAGCGGCCATAGATCATGCATTCGGAAAACCGGCGCGAACGCCCGATAGCTGCGATCCAATGGCGGCCGGTGATCCTCTCGATGTGGGCGCACATGGTCAGCAACGCGTCTCGCCGCCAGGCTATCAAGGTGCCGATATAGTCGTGTCCTGCTGGGCTCACGGGAACGAGCCCGAGCACCTGGCCCGCGTGTTCAGACCAGATGAGTTGATCACCGGGCACAGGACGCAACAGGTCGCCATCGCGGCGGAACAGGCGCAAATCGCTGCCCCGCCAGACCGAGGCGCAATCGAAAGATTTCAGGAAAGCGACATCGGAATCGATGTAGAAGAAAGCGTCTTCATCCGCGTGTGCTGCAATGGCGATACGGCGAAACTGCTGCACGTGCCAGCCGCGCAATGGCATCGTCCTTGGCGACAGCCAAATGCGACGGCGACCGAAATTGCTCGGATCCGGAAACGGCCTGATCCAGCGGGGCAATAGATCGTTCTCGTCGATCACTACACGGCGCGGACCTTCCAGCTGCTTGAACAGCGCAACGTCGCGATGCTCGACCAAAATATAATGTCTGGTGTAGCCCGTGACGAACCGATCAATAGTTTCGCAGAGCAATCTGCAGCGCTCGAAATCGGGTGCATAACTCGCGGTAACAAGTGCCGTTTTCGTCATGCGCCCCTGCCGGCTTTGAATTTCGCCCGCATGACGCGTAGCAGAAAAAGCGGATTGCCCACAATGTATCTGTACCACAACCGGCCCGGTTCTTGAACAAGGCGATAAAGCCATTCAAAGCGCAGCTTCTGCACGATCAAGGGAGCCCTAGGCACAGCGCCCGCCATGAAATCAAACAGCGCGCCAACGCCAAAGGCCAAGGTGCAATGTTCGGCCGTCAAGTTGTTCGCCATGAACATCTCCTGTCGCGGTACACCCATGGCGACGAGCAGGATATGCGGATGATATTCTTTCAGGACACGCAGAATGTATGGCTGATGTTCGCTCTTGAAGAAGCCGTCACTGATCACGCGGATTTCATGCTGGGGCGCAAGTTGCCTGAAGCTCTCCGCAGCCTTTTCAACCACTTCACGGCGCGCGCCGATGAGGCCAACGCGCAGAGAGCTGGTCTCTGCCTCAAGGAGCGCGGGCGTAAAATCCGTACCGTTGAGATTGGCCGGAAAAGGTGTGCCATGCAGGAGTTTCGAGGCGATATCGACCCCGAAGCCATCGGGAAGAACGAGGAATTGATTCAAAGCCTGACGGAAATCAACATTCTCCTGCGTGAGATTGGCATTGTGGGCATTGAGCCAGGTGACCAAAGCGAAGCGCTGTTGCGCAATACGCTCCCGCATGACTTCTATGGCGTCCATCCAAGGTAACGCGACAACTTCTACGCCAAGAATCGTACGACGTGGAATATCCGTTTTGCCCAAACTCATGCGGCCGCACGCCCATTTACAATCCGGGCTTCAAGACGGTCCAGTCCCAATCTTATATGCTGGTCGAAGCGTACCAATTGCGCCGCGCGGAAGGCGTCTCCCTCACGCACCAAGTCCTCTCCTGCGCGCACGCGGGCCACCCTGGCGTTGACCGCCTTGGCAAAGGCGACGGGATCATCGGCGACAACGCAATTATCCGGAATATCCGCGATGCCGCGCACAGAAAGCGCGGTGGCGACGCTGGGCAAACCCAGTTCGAATGTTTCGATCGTCTTGAGCTGCACGCCGCTCCCGGCGCGGCTGATCAGCGGGATCACGGCACAGCCGCAGACAAAATCCGTAGCGTCCGCCACACGACCCGCGAAGGTAGCTTCGGGCCATGCAGCCTTGATATCTGCCGGGGTACTTCCGGCAACCGTCACGCCGATATCCTTGTCCAGATGCGGTACGACCTCACGCAGGAACCATTCAAGACCGATGCGGTTCGGCTGCCATGTCCAGGTTCCTATCAGGCCAAGGTCGCGTACTACTTTGCGGCCTTTGCTTTTTGCCGTATCGGCGCCGGTCACGAGAGGAAGTGCCGCGGCACGTCCGGTTCCGGATAAGCCCAACGCATCAATATCGTCATCGGCGAGCGTGAAGACGAACGACGCCCTGCCGCACAACCGCTTCTCAAGTCCCATCAGAAGCCGGGACTCCCGGCTGAACAGATATTTCTGTACGGAGCTGGTTGCCGCCTCGGCATTCTCGCGCGCGGAGCGATGTTCGACATTGTGCGCGATAAAGATTTGCGGCTTATCGTCGAAACAGTCCTCGAATGCTCCGGGCAATGGCACGCCGTTCAGCACGTAAGCGTCGAAGGGCTCCACCGAGGCGATTGCGGCACGAAAAGTCTCCTTGGTGACGACGCGCAGCTTGACCGACGAAACCGTGAGACCTGACATCATTGCCTTGCCGAACCAACGCAACTTTTGCGCAAAGTTCGCTGTGTCGTTACGCACATCCACTTCACCGAGGATGATCGTGTTATACGGATCAAGCGGCTTGCTTCCGGGCCAGACAAATCCGATCACGGTGACGCGAGCGCCGGCACGCACAAGGCCATCGATGATCGCTTTGTTGGCAATCTCATAGCCGGTCGTCGGCTTACCATCCGGTACTATCGATGTTACGAACAGCAAATGCATAACGAGACTTCCCAACTCCATCCTGACGGACATCTGATGCGATTTTCTGCGCTTCCGGTGCTCATGGACTTTAACGTCCATTGCGCTCCGGTCCTCGAAAACCACATCACCTGCCTCATCAGGCTGAAGTTTCGGAAGTCTCTTAGCGCCAACGCGCTTCATAACGGGTTTTTCTCCAGAACGTAATGAAATGTTGAATAACCGACTCTTATAAGTTGTAACCATGGATAACGGATAAATACTCCGGCGATGAATCTCGATCTCCCAGAAAATATCAGCGTCGTGGCACAGTCACCCGGCCTCAAGCCCGAAACGATCGATGTCGTGGTGACGTTGCCGACGTTCAAACGTCCGGAACATCTGTTGAAAACCTTGGCGTCGCTCAAAGCGCAAGTAACCACACGGCGCTTTGCCGTCATCGTCATGGAGAACGAGACCGAAAAACGTGAGGGCGCGGAAGCGGCGAAACCGCTGTTCGAGAGTGGCGAACTTCCGGGCCTGCTGATCATTGCGCATGATCGCGGCAATTGTAACGCCTACAATGCAGGATGGTTGACCGCGCTGAAGGCCTTTCCAAATTTCTCGTCACTGCTGGTTATCGACGACGATGAGATAGCCGATCCGACTTGGCTGGAAAACATGTGCACGACGCGAGAGAGCTATGGTGTCGACTTTGTCGGCGGGCCGCAACTTCCGGTCTTCGCCAAGCCGGAACATACGAAATGGTCGACACATCCGGTTTTCAGCCCCCATCATACCCGCACGGGTCGTGTGCCGATCATCTATTCATCCGGAAATCTGCTGGTCGGGCGCAATGTGCTCGAGGCCATGCCATTTCCGTTTCTCGATCTCGCATTCAACTTCATGGGCGGCGGTGATTCGGATTTGATCAGCCGCAGCGTCGTCAACGGTTTCACCATTGCCTGGTGCGCGGAAGCACCCGTTTACGAGACCATCCCGGCAAGGCGCGTCGAGGCGGACTGGATCCGGGCACGGGCACTGCGCAATGGCGTGATCTCCACCTTGATCGAAAAGCGCAAGCGTGGCGGCGAACCTTTTGGCGGAGCGAAGACAGTCCTGAAGAGTCTGGCACTTCTGGCGGTCTCGCCGCTGCGGGCCGTGATCAAGGTCATACAGACGGGATCTCTGTCCATCGGCGCCTATCAGATCTATGTTGGCGTTGGCCGCGTTCTAGCGGAATTCGGATATGCGAATGAGCAGTATCGACAACCTGAAAAGAACTGACGCGGAATCCGCGATCCCAATGCGACTGGTCGCCGGTCTTGTCGCGGCGATCATCCTTTGCGTGCTGTTGATTTCGTTCCGCCCGTTCCAACCGGCAAGTACGGCAATCGCGGGGAGCGGCGGGGATCTCGTCAATCAGCTCGGTTTCGGCGCCTTGGGCGGCATCTCCGTGCTTGCGATGATGGTGCTTGCGAACCCGCGTACGCTTGTTGCCCTCATCAGCCCGATGTGGATCGTCATGTTCGGCTTTCTTTTCCTGTCGACATTTGCCGCCACCGATCCCGGAGCCGCTCAACGCGCTGTGCTCTTCACTGTGATCGCCGCTTTATGCATGATCGCGGTGCTGGCGCTTCCGCGCGATGCCGATGGATTTTCACTGGCGCTGGTGATCGCAGCCTTTGCCGTGCTGACGCTCTCCTATGCCGGTCTGGTTCTCGTTCCGGACCTCGCGAAGCATACCGCCAACGAAATCGAAGCCGAACATGCGGGGCTTTGGCGCGGTATCTTCGCGCATAAGAATATTGCCGGACCGGTCATGGCGGCGTTCTCCTTTGCTGGCATATATCTGCTGCGTCGCGGCTGGCGCGGGACTGGCATTGTCCTGCTGATGCTCGCGCTCTGGTTTGTTGCGCATACCGGTTCGAAGACGGCGACGGCGCTGGTGCCAATCGTGATTTTCCTCGTCATGTTCCCCGGAATGTTCGGCTTTCGTATGATCGCTGCCGTGTTGATCGCCGCAGCTTTAATCGGATTCTTCTTCTTCACCATAGGAACACTCTTCTTCCCGGCAACGCACGATCTCCTCGTTCAGCTCGGCGCAGACACCACGTTTACCGGCCGCACATCCATCTGGCAGTTCGGACTGGAAAAACTCGCCGCAACACCGTGGCGCGGCTATGGTTTTGAAAGTTTCTGGGAAGCGCCGGTCGTGCGGCAGGCGGAAAATCCGAGCTACTACCTCGATTGGGACGTTCGCGGCATTGTGCACGCGCATAATGGCTATCTCGATATTGCGATCGCCATGGGTTATCCGGCCATGATATGCGCGCTCATCGTCTTGATTGTGCTGCCGCTTTTTGACTATGCGCGCTGCCTGAAAAAGCGGGAGAATGTGTTCATGGCCGACTTTTTCATGATGTGCCTGACATTTTCGCTGATGAACGCTTTTCTTGAGAGCTTCTTCTTCCGGCGTGCAGATCCCGTGTGGCTGCTCGTGGTGATGGCGTGTTTCGGTCTGCGCATGACCGCCCGCGTTCCCATCCTCGCGCGCATAAATTCGCACAGGACCAGTTGACCGGGCGCACTCGGCCGGATCAAAGTGCCGCGACATCAGCGGGAGAATGAAATGGATAATGTGGTTCTGGTCGGTTGCGGCAATATGGGCTTTGCCATGCTCAAGGGCTGGCTGGACGCAGGAATATTGAAGCCAGATCAGGTCACGGTGGTAGAGCCAACCGATGCGCTGCGTGAACGGGCGGCAACGCTCGGTGTTCATGCGCATGCCAACGCAAGCAGGCTCGAAGACAATCTGGCGCCGCGCATTATCCTCATCGCAGTCAAGCCGCAGGTGATGCGCGACGTGCTGCCCGCCTATGAGCGTTTCGCCGCCGGTTCGACGTTCGTCAGTGTCGCTGCGGGCGTCAAGGTTGGGTTGTTCGAAGAATTTCTGGGCGAAAAGACCGCGATTATCCGCACCATCCCGAATACGCCTGCAGCGATCGGCAAAGGCATGATCGTCACGTTCCGCAACTCGAACGTGAGCGACGAGGATGCCGCGTTTGTCGATACCTTGTTGAAGACCAGCGGAAAAGTTGCAGCCGTGGACGATGAAAAACTCATCGACGTGGCAACCGCGGTTTCGGGCTCGGGCCCCGCCTACGTTTTTCACTTCATCGAATGCCTGACCGAGGCGGCCGTCGTGGCTGGCCTCGAACGAAAGACGGCCGAGCTTCTGGCGATGCAAACCGTCTACGGCGCTGGCGTCCTCGCCGCTTCGAGCGAAGACACGCCAACGACGCTGCGCGAACAGGTGACGAGCCCGAAGGGTACCACTGCCGCCGCGCTCGACGTGTTGATGGGTCATGACAAACTCAAGCGGCTTATGATCCGGGCTGTATTCAAGGCACACCAGCGCGCCATAGAACTTGGCACCTATTGAGCTTCCGCAAGCTGGATCCTTGCGATAGCGTGCCGAAATGAGCGTGCATCCGTCTGATCCAGCCATCGAAGCAAAACCGCAACGTGCCTTTGGCTCGGCGCATCTCGCTGTAAAACCCGTCAATGGTCGTACGCGTATCGACACACTTTATCAGGAAGGCTGCGCCAAGATTCGGTTGCCCGAGATTGATGATCGTTCGCTTGAGGCGGTGATGATCAACACATCGGGCGGACTGACGGGGGGCGACGAGATGCGTTGGGGGTTCGACGTCGCGGATAACTGCCGGGCGCAGGTCACCACTCAGGCATGCGAGCGCATCTACAAGGCATCTGCCGATATCGCTGACGTGGCAAGCATCTTGAAGGTGGGGGAGCGGGCCTCGCTCGCATGGTTGCCGCAGGAGACGATTTTGTTTGAGGGCTCGGCACTGAAGCGAACCCTTACCGTCGATCTTGCCGAGACGAGCCGTGTCTTGATCGTGGAGCCCGTCGTGTTCGGTCGCAAGGCGATGGGTGAGGACGTGCAGACCTGTTTGTTCCGGGATCGCTGGCGCGTTCGCCGCGAAGGCAGACTGATCCATGCCGAAGATTTCACAATCGGACCCGACACAGCATCGATGCTGGGCCGTCCTGCCCTGTTTGGGGGGATGCGCACCATGGCCACTGTCCTGCTGCTCGATGCCAACGCCGAGCGTCATCTTGAACCGAGCCGAAAAATAGTTGGCACAAAAGGCGGTGTTTCCTTCTGGTCTGGCAAGCTTCTTGCGAGGCTTGTCGATGGCGACGCCTATTCATTGAGGAAGCGGCTGGTGCCATTGATAGAACTGCTCAATGAAAAGGCAGGCGTGCCTAAAGTCTGGTCAATCTAGACGCAAAACTGAGTATGACTAAAGGAAAAGCATGAACCTGACACCACGCGAGAAGGACAAACTTCTCATCTCTATGGCGGCGATGGTCGCCCGCCGCCGACTCGAACGCGGCGTCAAGCTCAACCATCCGGAAGCCATTGCATTGATTAGCGATTTCGTCGTCGAGGGCGCCCGCGATGGCCGTTCCGTCGCCGATCTGATGCAGGCAGGGGCACATGTCATCACCCGGGAACAGGTGATGGAAGGTATTCCAGAGATGATCCACGACATACAGGTCGAGGCGACATTTCCGGACGGGACGAAGCTCGTCACTGTGCACGAACCGATAAGGTAGGAAACCGCAGATGATCCCCGGTGCAATCATAACGGCTGAAGGCGAAATCGAACTGAATGCCGGTGCCAGCAACATCATGCTGAAGGTGGCAAATACCGGCGACCGTCCGGTGCAGGTCGGGTCGCACTATCATTTCTTCGAAGCCAACTCCGCACTGGTATTCGACCGCGATCAAGCACGCGGCATGCGTCTCGATATTGCTGCCGGAACGGCGGTCCGGTTCGAGCCTGGGCAGGAGCGTGATATTACGCTCGTGCCGCTCGGCGGGAACCGGACCGTTTACGGGTTTCAGCAGAAGATCATGGGAAAGCTTTGACCGCTCCGCTTGACCTCATTTCCACGACAACAAGCGACCGGAGAAACACCGATCGCTGGGCATATTCCAGATATGGGTCAGGTAGGTGCCTGTCAGCTTGGCTTCTTGGTCACCAGGGTCAGCAGGCCTTTGGAATCGAGGCTGGCAATGACCACCGCCGCGGACGTCAGCCCCTTTTCCTTCAGGGCCGCGGAGACTTGTGGCGACTTGTCGATCGACGTGCGCAGTTTCTGCATGTCTGCGTCGCTACGCTTGGCAAGCGCATCGTTGACCTGGGTCTTGGTTGCATCCGGCAGTTCATTGATATCCACGATATTGATGGTGGTAATGGCCGTGGCACCAGGCTTGGCTGGAGTCTCGCTCTTTGGAGCGGGCTGCTCGGCGCTTGGAGCCTGCGGCGCCGCGGACTGCGCGTAAGCAACAGAAGTCGCAAGCGGGAATCCCGCACAGAGCGCGAGGGCTATCATCTTTCGCATCGTTTTTCCTTTCACGAGATTGGCGAACGATCATCTACTGATGACGCGCGCACTTCACATGCGGAATTCGATCTCAAGCGGTCGCTGATCGGGTTTTTCCAAGGCAATATCGCGGCAGAAATGTGGCAGACGCCGCCCGTTGTCGTCCATTCCGTTATCCATACAAGAGGGAAGTTCCATGCCCGCTAAAATCACCCGCGCGGCCTATGCCCGTATGTTTGGGCCAACGACGGGCGACAAGGTGCGCCTTGCCGACACCGAACTCTTCATCGAGGTGGAGAAGGACTTCACTATCTATGGCGAAGAGGTGAAGTTCGGCGGCGGCAAGGTCATTCGCGATGGCATGGGTCAGAGCCAGATCGCCCGTGCGGATGGTGCCGTCGACACAGTCATTACCAATGCACTCATCGTCGATCACAGTGGTATTTATAAAGCCGATGTCGGTCTGAAGGATGGGCTGATTGCGGAAATCGGCAAAGCCGGCAACCCCGATACGCAACCCGGCGTGACGATCATCATTGGTCCTGGCACGGAAATCATCGCGGGCGAAGGCAAAATCCTCACTGCTGGCGGGATGGATGCCCATATCCATTTCATCTGCCCGCAGCAAATCGAGGAAGCGCTGATGTCAGGCGTTACCACAATGTTTGGCGGCGGCACAGGACCAGCCCATGGGACACTGGCGACCACCTGTACGCCAGGGCCCTGGCACATGGGCCGGATGATTCAGTCTTTCGACGCCATCCCCATGAACATCGGTCTTTCAGGCAAGGGCAATACATCGCTGCCGAAAGCGCTGGAGGAGATGATCCTTGGCGGGGCGTGCTCGCTGAAACTGCATGAGGACTGGGGTACGACACCGGCGGCAATCGACAATTGCCTCTCGGTTGCCGACCAGTACGATGTGCAAGTGATGATACACACCGACACGCTGAACGAGAGCGGCTTCGTCGAGGACACGGTGGCCGCCTTCAAAGGTCGCACAGTTCACGCTTTTCATACGGAAGGCGCTGGTGGTGGACACGCCCCCGACATCATCAAGATTTGCGGGCTTCCCAACGTCATTCCATCTTCGACCAATCCGACGCGGCCCTATACGAAAAATACCATCGCCGAACATCTCGATATGCTGATGGTGTGCCATCATCTCTCATCATCGATCCCGGAAGATGTGGCCTTTGCCGAAAGCCGTATCCGCAAGGAGACGATCGCCGCCGAAGATATTCTGCATGATATCGGCGCGTTTTCGATCATTTCCTCTGACAGCCAGGCCATGGGCCGTGTTGGGGAAGTGCTGATACGCACCTGGCAGACCGCTGATAAAATGAAGCGCCAGCGCGGGAGCCTGGCGCAGGAAACCGGCGACAACGACAATTTTCGCGTCAAGCGCTACATCGCGAAATACACGATCAACCCGGCGATTGCACAGGGTGTTTCCCGGCACGTTGGTTCAATCGAGGTCGGAAAGCGTGCCGATCTCGTTCTGTGGAACCCGGCCTTCTTCGGCGTCAAGCCTGACATGGTCCTGCTTGGCGGCTCGATTGTTGCCGCACCGATGGGCGATCCCAATGCTTCCATCCCGACGCCGCAGCCCGTACATTACCGCTATATGTTCGGCGGCTATGGCAAGAATGTCAGCAACTCGTCGGTCGTCTTTGCCAGCAAGGCTTCGGTCGAGGCAGGCTTGCGCCAGTCGCTCGGTGTCGACAAACAACTGATCGGCGTTGAAAACACGCGTAGCGGCATTTCCAAGGCGTCGATGATCCACAACGATGCCACGCCGCATGTGGAGGTCGATCCGGAGACCTATGAGGTTCGGGCGGATGGCGAGTTGTTGACGTGTGAGCCGGCAACGGTACTGCCGATGGCGCAGCGCTACTTTCTGTTCTGAGGGGAGGAACAAAGTGAAGGATCAATTCGGGCGGCTTGCGTACTATAACAAATGGGCCAATGGGCGGATTTACGCGGCAGCCGGTGCCCTTGACCACGAAGATTATTTCGCCGACAGACGTGCATTTTTCAAATCTGTACACGGCACGCTCAACCATATCCTGGCCATCGACAAATTATGGTTCGGTCGCTTCACGGGGGACCTTTATGCGATCCCTTCCATGGATGTGATTCTACACGATAACTTCAAAGACTTGCACGCGGCGCGCATCGCCCTGGACGATCACATCATCGACGTGGTCGACGCTATGGACGAGGCTTCGATCAAAGGCGTCTTTCGTTGGATCACCACCGAAGGCCAGCCATATACCTCGACCTTGGATCGTGCTTTGACGCAAATTTTCAACCACCAGACGCATCATCGCGGCCAGGTACATACGCTGCTTTCGCAACTGACCGGTGACGCACCGCCGATCGACTTCTTCCTGTGCATGAACGATGATTTTCATGAGAAAGGCCAAGCGTGATGAAGCGTGTCACCAGCCATAGCCACGCCGGGCGTTATCACGGCATGCCGTTCGATCGCGTTGTGCTGGCCCATGACGAGCGGCATTTGCGGCGCAAGGTACTGACACTACAGAAGGGCGAACAAATACTTGTCGATTTGCCGGAGGCTATCGCGTTCGAGCATGGCGACGTGCTTGTTCTTGAGGATGGGAGAATGGCCGAGATCATTGCGGCGGATGAAGCGCTCTACGAGGTCACGCCGCGGGATCGCCGGCATCTGTCGGAACTGGCCTGGCATCTTGGCAATCGTCATCTGCCGGCGCAACTGGAAGAAAGCCGCATCGTCATCCTGCGCGACCACGTGATCAAGGCGATGTTACAAGGTCTTGGCGCGAAGGTTACCGAGATCACTGCGCCGTTCCATCCATTGCACGGCGCATATCATAGCGGGAATGGGCATTCGCACGCGCATGATCATCAACACCACGATCATGCCCATGGCTGACCTTGCCCCAAATACCGCGCTTCTGCGCCTCATGACGTGGCTTTCCCCAGCTTTTCCTGTCGGGGCGTTTTCATACAGTCATGGCATCGAGCGGGCAGTGCATGATGGTTTGATCCACGACAAGGCATCACTGCAGGACTGGCTTGTTGAACTCATGAACCATGGCTCGGTCTGGAACGATGCGGTTCTGTTTGCGGCAAGCTGGAGGGATGCGGATACGGGTGGCAGCTGCCTCGAACAATCAGAGCTCGGGGAGGCGATGGCAGGTTCGAAAGAGCGGCACATGGAGACCATGCTGCAAGGCAATGCTTTCGTGCAGGCTATTGGACATTGGAGCGGCAGGGATTCTGGCGCTGCACAGATGCCCTATCCCGTCGCCGTCGCCATGGTTGCAGCCCGGAACAGGGTTGCATGTGAACCAGCGCTTGCCGCCTATCTTCATGCCGTCGTTTCCAACCTCATTCAAGGCGCCGTCCGGTTGGTGCCACTCGGACAGAGCCATGGCGTATCGTTGATGGCGGCAATGGAAACGCAAATCGTGGCGGTCACTGAGCGTGCCGCGAGTTCCAGCCTTGATGATCTGGGCTCGGCTGCCATCATGTCCGACATCATGGCCATGCAACATGAAACACAATATTCGAGGGTATTTCGCTCATGATTTCGCAAAACGGACCGCTTCGCATCGGGATTGGCGGGCCAGTTGGTTCCGGCAAGACCACTGTCACCGAAATGTTGTGCAAAGCGCTGCGTCACCGCTATTCCATCGCTGTCGTTACCAATGATATCTACACGAAGGAAGACGCGCTGATCCTCAACCGGCTGCAAGCCCTGCCCGAGGACCGGATCATGGGTGTAGAGACAGGCGGTTGTCCGCACACGGCCATCCGGGAAGACGCGACAATCAACCTGCAGGCTATCGCCGAGATGAACAAGCGCCATCCCGATCTCGATATCGTCTTTATCGAGTCCGGCGGGGATAATCTGGCCGCAACTTTCTCACCCGATCTCGCTGACTTGACCATTTATGTGATTTCGGTTTGCCAAGGCGAAAAAATACCGCGCAAAGGCGGGCCGGGCATCACCCGCTCGGATTTGCTGATCATCAACAAAAAGGACCTTGCGCCCCATGTCGGCGCTGATCTCGATGTGATGGATGCGGATACCAAGGTTCAGCGCGGAGCGAAACCCTATGTGTTCACCGACATGCTGCGCAGAAACGGCCTTGACGACGTGATCGCCTTTATCGAAGCGGCAGGCGGTCTACGCGAGGCGGCTTAGTGGTGCAGCTTCGGGCCGCTTGATCATGGTTTCAGCGAGAATCTCGTAAGAGCGGATTCTTGCTGGATGATCGAAAATCTGGCCTGTGACCATAATCTCGTCTGCCCCCGTGCGCACGATGAAATCCTGAACGCCGGCTTTGACGGTCTCCGGCGACCCGACGACCGAGCAAGATAGAGCCTGACGCAAAATCGCCTTCGCGTGGAGGTCGAGCGTTTCTTCATAGCCTCGCACTGGCGCTGGTAATGGTCCGGGATTGCCGGTACGCAGATTGACGAAGGCCTGCTGCTGCGATGTTTGCAGAAGCTTTGCCTCATCATCGGTTTCTGCGGCGAAGACGTTAAGTCCCAGCATCACATAAGGCTTGTCGAGATATTCGGATGGTTCGAACCGGGCGCGATAGATCTCGATCGCCCGCTCCATTTCAGCCGGTGCAAAATGCGATGCGAAGGCATAAGGCAAACCGAGCGCCGCCGCGAGCTGTGCGCCGAAAAGGCTGGAGCCCAATATCCAGACAGGCACTTTCGTTCCGGCGCCGGGAACAGCTATCACGCGCTGGCCAGGCTCGGGATCGCGGAAATACCCCATCAACTCGACCACATCCTGCGGGAAGCCGTTGATGTCCTGATCGAGATTGCGGCGCAATGCCTGGGCAGTGATCTGATCCGTGCCCGGCGCACGACCGACACCGAGATCGATACGGCCCGGATGCAAGGAAGCCAGCGTGCCGAAAGCTTCTGCCACCATCAGCGGTGAATGGTTCGGCAGCATGATACCACCGGCACCAAGCCGGATTTTCGACGTGCCAGCCGCGACATGCGCGATGACAACGGCTGTCGCCGCGCTGGCAATACCGCGCATGCTATGATGCTCGGCAAGCCAAAGGCGGTTATAGCCAAGTCGCTCCGCGTTTTGCGCAAGATCCAGCGAATTACGAAGGGACTGTGCGGCATCGCTGCCAGCAACAATCGGTGAAAGGTCAAGGACAGATAGCGGGGTCATTGCCTTCATATAAGCGAGCGGCGCAAACGCACAATAACAGAGCGCGATTTCATGATTCACAAAAATTGAAGCTTGATTGAATGGGAAGGACGCGATTCAAAGGTGGCGTGCGCGGGACGATTCCAGGCGCAGTTCCATACCGACCACGGCGCGCGTTTCCTGTGACAACTGCTCATCAGATTCACGGATTGCAGTTTCGATGAAATAGGCAATCATCTCGAAACCAGCATTATCCGCCACGGTGCACAATTTTGAGAGTTCTGTTTTTAATACTTCGAGTGTTTGTGCTCTCTTGTTCATGCTGTTCTCTCCATATCCCGTGAACCGCAATAGTGAGTTGTATCCCACTAAAATCTTCTCGCATTAGTGCAAGGACAAAAGCCATGCGACCAATGTGCTTATCAACAAATTCCCCGATACTTTCGAAGAAATTTCCAGCGATGGTTAAATTATGATTGTTGATTCCACCAAGACTGCGCAGATAACATTATTCTCGAAATACGCGAATTGAAAAGCCCTTTAATTACTACAAATATTCGTGAATAAATGGCGCTAATCCATAAATTTTTTCTAAAATTTTACTGATCGATTTACAAGTGAATGAATGCATTGATATATTTTATTCGATCATCGAATAATCTGCACTAAAAACCGGAAAGTTGCACTTTAGCTTTTCCGCATATTTCTTTCGATCCGGACTCTTCTGCCTTGTCGATGTGGCCAGAAGCGAGATCCGAAACGATTTCGACCGCTATGTCTTCCGGCAATCCGGTTTCCCGCATCCCCGCTTTCATCGCCGCTTCGCTGGCTTCATCGGTCCCGCATATATACGCTCTGGCCTCAAGCAGGGCAGCCCGTTCGAATTGTCGATTGCTGACCTCACTAACGTCCTCCGACGCTTGTGCCTGATTTTTGATATTGAACGCATTGGCCGGCAATATAGCGGCCGACGCAAAGAGCGCCGCTGCGAGAATGGGTATCGATGATTTGTAGAAGCGCATTTTCCTGCCCCTTCCAACCACATCTGGAGGCCAGCGTTTATCGCCATATAAGCCTCGTTCATGGATTATTAACGGATGGGGACTGGTTCCGTTCCTGATGCATAGTCAATTGGCCGTGATCGGAGCGTGACGCCTCGGCGATGAGATTGCTGCGTTGCACAAAATGCATTGCTGCTATGCAATATTGTCTGTATTAAATCAGGACAGTTGAGTTATTGTCAGATCAGGAATTTTCGACAGCGTCACCTCCTCCCGGCCCTGTCGAAACGGACGGCCTCTTCTCCTCCCAGAAGGCCTTCCATAACCAACGAAACCCACCGCACCTCCTCCCGCGGTGGGTTTTGTTGTTTTAGGCCCTGCTCTCTTCTCCAGAAATTGACCTGCCGTATAATGCAAAACGCCGCCCCGACGCTGTAGTCGGAGACGGCGTCGCATAGCAAAAATGTAGTTACTGCGCGACAGGCTTCGCTGCAGCCGCTGCGGCAGACTCACTCAGGCTGGGCTCCTTGGAGGGAGTTGCGCGCTGTGTCAGGGATTTGGGTGGCGGGACAAAATGCGTATCCTTGGCAGGTGAAGGCCCCGCGGGAGTGGTCGTCTTTGGTGTGGTTGTGCAACCCGTGACGATCATGAGAGACAGAGCGATCAGGGACAGTGCTATCCGCATTCGACTTTCCTTATGTTGCGCCAGAAGATGGCGCGGATCGTTGTATTCCAGGCAGTTCACGCTGGCATGAATCGGCCACTGTTGACCATCCAAAGATGGCGATTAAGCGTCCGTCGGCCGACAATCAACGAATGAGAATGGCCCGCAGATCGTTGACATTGGTGCCGGTAGGACCGGGGACGAATAAATCGTCGATCGCATCAAATGCTGTCCAGGCATCGTTTTTGTTGAGTAAGGATGATGCGTCATGCCCTTTGGCAAATAACCGGGCAATACTGGTGCTATCGGCAAATCCGCCGGCATTGTCTTCGGAACCGTCGATGCCATCGGTGTCTGCCGCAAAGGCGGTGATCCCGTCTGCTCCATCGATATCGATCGCAAGCGACAGGAGAAATTCGCTGTTGCGACCGCCCTTGCCCTTGCCCCGCACTGTTACAGTCGTCTCTCCGCCGGAAAGTATAACGACGGGCTTTTTGAACGGTTGATCCTTGGCAAGTACCTGTTTCGCCATTGCCGCATGGACGTGTGCGACTTCACGTGCTTCGCCCTCGATTGCATCGGAGAGTATGACTGCCTCGACGCCTAAATTGCGAGCGGTCTTCGCCGCTGCCTCAAGCGATACACCGGCTGAGGCAATCACATGATGCTCGTGGCCGGCAAAAACCGCGTCAGAGGGTTTTGGCGCATCAGCGTTTGCTGAGCGCAGATGCGCGAGCGCTGCTGCCGGCAGGTCGAGATTGTAACGCTCGACGATCTTCAAGGCATCCTCCCGCGTCGTTGCATCGGTCACGGTGGGGCCGGAAGCCACGAATGCAGGATTGTCGCCGGGAATGTCCGAGACGATCAGCGAATAGACACGCGCCGGGTAAGCTGCCGCAGCCAGACGCCCGCCCTTTATAGTCGACAGATGCTTGCGTACAGCATTCATCGCCGCAATTGGCGCGCCGGATGCAAGTAGCATCTTGTTGACGATGATTTCATCCTCAAGGGTCATGCCTAGCGGCGGAGACGGCAACAGCGCAGAACCACCGCCCGAGATCAACGCGACCACAAGATCATCTTCTTTCAGCCCCGAGACTATTTCAAGCAGGCGCTTTGAAGCCACCAGACCTGCGGCGTCCGGAACCGGGTGCGATGCTTCGATGATCTCGATATGTTTGCAAGGCGCACCGAATCCATAGCGTGTGACGACAAGACCTTCGAGCGGAGAATCTCCGTGTTTCGCTGCCCACGCTTTCTCGAAAGCGCTGGCCATTTGCGCCGAGCCTTTGCCCGCGCCAATGACGATGGTCCGTCCTTTTGGCTTCGGAGGGAGATGCGCCGTAATGGTCCGCTCCGGATCCGCCGCTTCGACTGCAGCCTGAAACAGCTTCGTGAAGAATTCCTTGTCCTGCATCGGTCTCAAACTTCCATATCAAAAACGAAAACACCGTCAGTGCCACCGGCGGTCGAAGCAACGATCCGCCGGGCGATTTCCTGGTGTTCCGGATGAACAAGATAGGCGTTACGCGCCGCCGCATCGGCAAAATCGAGGATAAAGCCTTCAGAAAATCCCTTGTCCATGCCCTCCTCAGGGCTGACATTTCCTCCGGACGTGATGGTCAGCGCAGCCGGCAGCTTTGCGCACAAAGTTTCAAGATCGCGGTAGATGGATTGGCGGTCCAACGACGGCACGTCGTCACGAAAACGCATAAACACACAATGACGGATCATAGAAGTAACTTTCCTTAAAAGGCGTGGCGCATCCTGACGAGATTCCCGGAAATTGCGAGTGCTATTTCGAGTTGTTTCATGATTATCATTTCAAATGAGCCGGCGACTATATAGCTGAGGATAGAAGCTGTTCCACGGACAGAGCCATGGCCAGCAGCCGTCTGTCCGCACCATGTTGAGCGACAAGCATCAGCCCGCCCGGCAAAGTCAGGCCCGGCATTGGCAGACTTATCGCCGTCAGATCGAACTGATTGGCAAGCTGCGTATTGCGCAGGAGCAGCGTTTCAACCTGCTTGTAAACGGCGTCGTCCCTCACCGAGGCGATCGTGGGCGCGGCGACAGGTGTCGTCGGCAAGGCGAACAGGTCAAAGTCGGAAATTCGTTGATCCATCTGCCGCACGAGCGCCCGTCGCTTCTGCATCAGCTTGATATAATCGGATTCGGAAACACCAAGACGACGCAACAGCGGACGCTGGACGCGCTGATCAACGTCGAGCGTCTCATCATGCAGCCATTCAGCGTGGATCCGGCTGGCTTCAATGCCGGCGATAGACCCGATCGACGTTGCCTGGGCCAACGCATCGATCAGATCATCAACCAAACAATCGATAATGATTGCCCCCGCTTTTGCGCAAACCTGCAGGCAGCGTTCGAAGGCATCGGCAATCGGCTTTTCCGTCTCCGCAAGCAGTTGCCCTCGCGGCACACCTATCCGCAGTCCATTCAGGGAAATCGGCTCGGGGACCGGGACCGTCTCCCCCGCCATAACAGCATCGGTGATCGCGCAATCGGTAACGGACCGCGCCAATGGCCCAATGGAATCGAGGCTTGGCGACAACGGGAACGCACCTTGCAGCGGTACACGCTTGGCTGTCGGTTTAAATCCAACGACTCCGTTCAGCGCTGCAGGAATACGCACGGACCCTCCAGTATCCGAGCCTATGGCGATTTCGCTGGTGTCCTCCACCACCGATATGCCAGCGCCAATGGACGATCCACCGGCGACGCGATCCGGATCGACGGCGTTCGGTGCTACTGGATAATGCGGGTTCAGCCCGACAGCGGTGAACGCAAATTCGGTCATGATCGTCTTGCCGATGATCACCGCCCCAGCAGCACGTAGTCTTTCAACAATGAGAGCGTCGGCAATTGCCGGATTGGCGGTACGCCGGATAGTCGAACCGGCCAGCGTAGGTTCGCCTGCGACGTCGAAGAGATCCTTGATCGACACGATCCGCCCGTCGAGCGGTCCGAAACCGGCCCCCTCGCGCCGGCGACGATCGGCAGCATCAGCCTCGCGCTGCGCCGTTTCGGGATAGAGTTTGACGAAGACGCGCTCATCTTTGTCGCGTGCCGTCAGTCGTGCCAGTCTTTCCTCAAGCCTGTCTCGAGCGGTCGTAACTGGCTGTGACATGGTTTATCCTGGAGAGATAGAAGGGTGTTGCTGGCCCTTATAGCTGCAAGTATCCGTTCATGAAAAGCCTCGCGTCGAAAGCTGGCGGCAAGCGATCAAATTGCCTCATACCGGTATGCACCAAAAGCAATGCTGCCGTGCAACATTTGCAATTTTAAATCGATACAAATCGAAGCATAGTTGTTTCCAGGGAGGGCAATAAAAGGGGTAAGACCAATGAGCCTTCGCAACCGTATTCATAAATATCGTCAGTACCGGCAGAATCTCCACGAACTGCGTTCGTGCACCGATCGCAATCTTGCTGATCTCGGCATCGCACGCACCGACATTCGCCGTATTGCCTGGATGGCCTGCATCTAATAGACAATCGTGCCGTTGAATTGATAGCGCCGCAGCCCAAAGCTGCCGGCGCTGTTCTCGTTTAAAGGTTCAGATTGCCGGAACGATCGCGGCTTGGCCAGTATTCGAAGAACGTGCTCTCATGCGTTTGAATAAGAATATCATTCCCGGGTGGTGGATTAGACCACGAATGCGGGCGAGTTCGTTGCAGGAGATGCTGATCCGCGCAAGCTAGATTTCGTGCTTCTGTTCGCCCGTCGCATCAGCCACGGAATGCGATGGAAAAAAAATACATCACATCGATATCCGCTACTTATGTTCACGCGTTGATACTTGGTGCAACTCCAGACAGCTAATATAAAATCCAAACCGGCGGACGTCGTGCCGCGAGGGCCCGATCCAAAGCTACCAATATTGCTTAGACCTTTTGGCTGCACCCGACTGCGCGAGTCGCCCTCTGGCCGGCGCCCTAGTTATCGGCGCCTTACGGTGGTTTCTTCGACGCTCGGGCGCCACAATAGACGCCAAGAATGCGCGACCGTGGGTTCAACACGAACAATAGTGGACTGGCCAAGGCCCGGACAACCCACCGTCTTTGCAGGCTAAATCACACTTGCTTATGTCACGACCGCGTCACGCGGCATTTATTAATCCTCTATTAATCAACACGGGTAGCGGGGGGCTTACTGTCAGGTTGAGGCAAATGAATAAAAGAACTTATTGGGCTAAGCGAAAACGCAAATAAATCCTGAAGAGAAATACTCTTCTCATCAAAGGGCGTAGGGAACTATTATGAGCGGAACAACACCTGATCATATTCATTATGCATCGAAGCTTGAAGGCGACTCAAAGTTCAAAAGCGGCATATTCATCTATGCCGAATCGGGAGTGGTATTTCAGGGCCTGGTTCAATCCCTGGAGAGAACATTTCCCGACATCGATGTTCACCTGTCCAGCAAATTCGTCGAATACGAAAAGTTTGATGAAGATGTTGGCCTCGTGCTTATTCACAGCGGCTTTGTCGCCGATGTAACCGAGTCCATCGCACGCTTCAAAAAGCGCTTTCCCAGCGCATCGATCACAATGATGATCGATGAAAACAGCGCCGGTTTACAAGAGTTGAACAGCCTGTTCGACAATCGGCAGGTCCAGGGACTTCTTCCTTTCAGTCTCAAACTCGATATCTGGCTGGCGGTGATCTGGCTGCTGCTGAATGGTGGTGAATATTATCCTTCGGCGATCATACGTTCAATCGAGAAGAACTCGGCCGGCGGTCACGCGAATGCTTTCGGCAACCAGGGAAAAAACAGTTCGGGTGTCGTCAAGCAGATCAAGACACTGACACTCCGCGAAACTCAGATCCTGGAGCTTCTGTCGGAAGGTCTGCAGAACAAGATCATTGCGGATCGGTTGTCGCTCTCCGAACACACCGTCAAGGTTCATGTGCACAATCTTATTCGCAAGCTTCGGGTTCACAATCGCACCCAAGCTGCAGCGGTATACCGGAACAGCATGGACCAGGAGGCGTACCAGCCCCCTTTTAAAGCGTACGGTACGGGGATGGGTCGCGTTGACGGCTCGCTTGAGATGGCCCGGGCCGTATAAATCAAAAAATGTCCCGCACTAATGACGTATTGATGCTGGTGGGCAAACTCAACTATACGTAGACGAACACCGAAAGCCTGTTCGTCTACCTTATTGCCCACCTGCTCAACACCAACAAGGAAGCTGCAACGTCATCTTCCTGACGTTGAACACGACAAGAACCCGCATCGATCTGCTGGAGCGCTCTGGCAAAGATTCGCTCGACAGGTCCGGAAACCAAAAGTGCCGTACTAACGATAACCAGCAGAATGACGCCGCGAGTAGCGCCTGCGCAACAAATACAACCATTGTATTTATTCTTTTGGCAACACAGGGAGCTTTGCATCGAGCTGACTGATGTGCATCTTCGATACGGACGACAAGCTGAACTATGGCAAAAGTCGAAGCGCGCTGGACGATGCCCAGAAAAAGCCAATTCAAGCTACAATCGACGCCTTCATCGCGTGAACAAATCGACCTAAAGCTCAAAAACAATCCAGGTCTGACGCTCCAGGCGCACTAGCGCCACAAGTAATATCTTGCAACCCACCGCTCACTTCCAAGCGCGGAAGGCCTTGTTTCGGAGCTATAACAATTATTACTACGGTTTCACTAGTACTGTTAATCAATTTTAATTATTGACGAAAGAGCAATATACTATAACTTATTTGTCAAAAGCGAATCAAAAAAACTGCAAAACAAAGAAGAACTATAAATACAAATGAAGTAGTTTTTCCGGATATCCATATTTGTACTGAGTTGACCCTATAGGTACTTCTTGATGGGGCATAGGGAGCGCAGGTTATATGGCATATAACCATGATCTTTGTAGTAATGCCTTGGTTTTTCCTGAACTACAAAGGCAAATAGAGAAATGAATTGGGTCGTTGGGGGGCCCGAATTATGCCGTATAGAGAAAAACCGCTGAACGAACAGCGGAGAAAAAACACAATGGGAACGGTCCGCCTTCTCCATGAGATGGCGTCTTATATCCCTGCGATTGCCGGGCTCACCGTCCAGTTCCCGGCATCGGCCAGAACTTTCCTGGCCACGCGTGGCAAAGAGTTTCTCCGTTGCACATCCCGATCCAAGGCAGAAGGCAGTTGCCGAGCATAGCGCCGGCCCTGCCCCAGGCCAAAGGAACGGGAAATGCAATCTCACGCAACATTTGCCAAGGGTACTCATGCGAAATCGCCTGCAGACATTCTGCCCCTCAAAGACAGTGCATTCGCGCATCGTGAATGCACTGTGGATAGAGTTTGGCGGAACCCCATGGAATATGCCGCCAGATTGGGAGCCCGAGCGTGCGTGGGCGCGACAGCTTGATCTGACACTGATTCCCAATCTCGGCCCGATGTCCGTCGCAATTCTCGATCAATGGCTTGCCGCCGACGACGATGACGAAAGCGATGAGGGTACAGAGCGGACGGGCGGCGCGGAGTAGCTCTCTTCCGGAAATTTTAGCAAGATACGAGAAAGAAAAACGCGCCCTGGGAAGGGCGCGCAATGCATGGCTTTCACCTGTCGTTTTCTGAACTTTATTTTGTAACTAATCCCCTACTAGACCAGTGCTACGCCGAAATTCTGAGTTTACTGTTTATAGAATATTTAGAATTCCGGCGTAGGTCCCCCACTGACTGCCCGCTTGCTCCCACACACGCTTGAATGCTTTTTTGTTTGTTTTCATGCGCTAAACTTGCGACCACGTGATGAGATTATGTTTCACAGCGTTACGCAAGCGTGACTCAAATGCCTTTTTCTCGTGTTTTTTCAAGATGTCACGTAATTAATATGGGTTAGGCGCAATCAGGACGAAATTATCGGTACGTTCAGACCCGAAGCTTGCTCCACTGCGTGGTTTCGTTGAATTGCCATCCGGCGAAATCAGGCCGCAGCTCTGTGACCGGGGTAGCGCTTTTGCGCTCCAGAAGAACGTCGAGCAGCATCGCGGCGTCTTCACGCTTGATATTGCGGATATGCGGTTTCAATCGTTCGGCCGCGCGATCCATCTCGGGCGCGACAACCTCAAATATCCGCCGCCAAGTCCGATCCTTGAAAAACACGGCATCCGCACGCGTGCGAATCAGAGCGTATTCCCCGGCATCGATTGTTCCGGCGGCAAGCGCCGCATCGAGCGTTGCGTCGATGGTTACCATGGCTTCGCTGAAGGCGACATAACCGAATTCGGCCGGCGCATGAACCTGCGCGACGGCGGCATCGTCTTCCAGGCCGCCAAAGGCATAACGTTCGAACACTTCGCCGATGCCGATCATCCCAAACGGATGGCACTCGGCAGCGCGCAAGGCGCCCATGCTGGCCGCGCCGTAGACAATGGCGCCTCGCGACAGCGCATAGAGAATTTCCTTGTGCCAGACAGCAGCAACGTCTTCGAACCGCCCGTCGACCAATGCGATGACGCCGAAGCCTTGATCTATCGCATGGGTGATATCACCGCATTTGGCGGGGCCGCGGCAGGTCAACCCATATTCAGGCAGCACGCGGTCTTCACCGCCTCGCACAGGTACAAATTCCGTTCCGGAAAGGCTTGGCCCCGCAAACAGGATCCTCATCGCCCTCTCCTATTGCCGAAGCATGACGTTGAGCGCGCGCCCGCCAAAGCGATGCTTGCGGATACCGGCCGGACTTTCCAGCTCGTTGACCAAAACACGGCAGACTGACATCCCGTAGTCCTCGCCGCCCATGGGAACGACAACGACGCTGCCAATACCGCGCCGGCGCAAAGGTTCGAGATAGGTTTCGAGGCTGGCTCGATCCGCAGGTTCTGGCTCGTCGAACCGCCAATGATCAGTTGGTTCGGCGTGGATGTAGACGCCGAGATCCGGCGCAAGGCGCTGTGCATATTCGGAGGGGTCGAAATCATCGCGCGCGCCGGAAATATTGGTGATTCGTGTCTGTGCGGCCTCGGTAATGGCTCGCATTGCCGCAACGCAGGGCGACAAATGACAGCCGTAACCAGCGGCGAGATCGAAATGCAGATAAGTGCCATGCTGTGTCGCCGGGCTGATCGTCGCCATGAAAACGGGCAGGCCGATGTCCGACGTCACATTGAACAGCCGCAAGACAAAGTTTGCAGCGGCGATCCGCTCGGCCAGCCAGTCAATGCCGCTATCGCCGAAAACCGCCGGATCGACACAATGTGCCTGCACACCGGCGTCGCGTTGAAAGCGCCATAACTCGGTCGCATCGCGTTCGACACGCTCGCACAATCCGTGAATGACTGCTTCCAGCAGGCAATTGCCCGAGGCGAGACCATCGGTCGACTGGCAATAGTGCCAGGATTGCCGCGCCGAGGTGAAATCGAGCGAGACGAGTTCGCGCGGCACAAAAACCGGCTTCTGTTTCAAAAGGTCGAAGCCTTCGAGCCAATAATCGTTCTCATCGGCTCCGGCCTCGTCCGCGCCGCGCATCAACAGCATGCGCCCATCAAATACATCGTGGCCGGCGTCGCGTAACTCGCGGCGGCAGGCGGCAAAGGAAGCAAGCGGAACATCTTCGGCAATGGCGATTTCGGCGGCTTCCATCACAGCGGAAGCGCGGGCATGGGCGGCGCTGATGCCTTTGCCCTGGCTGACGGCCAATGTCCGGCTGTTGGGGCGTACGGCCATCCACACGGGGATGCCGATCCGGTCGAGGCCGGTCACCTCGGCCATCCGGACGATGCCCAAACGCGGAAAGTGCGGCCGCAACCGGCTCACGGTTTCGTCCGCATCAATCAGTCTTGTCGATGACGGTTCTCCTGGGCGGAAAGCAGAACGAAGGTTCGCTTCGTCTGCCGCCAGCCGGTCAAGAACCGGAAGCTCGGCCAATGGTTTCATTGCCACTCCATCAGGCCGCAAAACACGCATTTATTTGCAAACTATCCAAATGCTGGATAGCCGCTTGCAACAGTATTTAGTTTAGTGCCGCGGGACCAGCGGAATGCGCCCGTTCCGACGGATTGCTGCGGTACCCACTGGCCACAACCGGACCGGCAGAATGCGCCCGTTCCGATGGATTGCTGCGATACACGCTGTCCACAACCGGACCAGCGGAATGCGCACGCTCCGATGGATTGCTGCGATACACGCTGTCCACAACCGGGCCAGCGGAATGCGCACGCTCTGACGGATTGCTGCGGTACACGCTGTCCACAACCGGACTGCTCGAGTGAGCACGATCAGATGTTTCATCCCGTGCGTTCACTGTTACGACGATATCTGCTTCTTTCGACGCAGGGCCAAAGAAATGCGCACGGTCCGACGGATCATTCCGCCTGCCCGCAGTCATTACCATACCGCTAGAATGAGCGCGACCAGTAGCGTCACTCCGGTTTCCATCGGCAGCAAAGATATTTCCGGGCCGATTGGCAATCGAATCAATGAATTCACTGCCAGCCAGTCCGGAAGAGGCGATTAAATCACGATCGAGAGGCTCGATCGTTTGAGTTTCAGAGTCGACGAGCCAAAGCGCGTTCGTCTCTGGATCATTCATGATGTAAAACGTTGCCATGCGAATAACCTTTCTATGAAGGAGAGCCCACATGGCGAACGTATGACGATTCTATTTTAGATCAAGAAAAGAATTGTCTCATCTTGTTTTCCGCTCGTATTTTAGTTTGTTTTTATTTTTTGTCAGGTCCGTTAGAGTGCATTTTAGTATCAGCCGCCGACCGACTGTCCGTAGCAACAGCAATATTTATTCCCTTAACTACCGACACCCCATTTTTTCGCGCCTCTTTGACGTCCTTAAAAAAATCGGAACCCTGGAGATCGGCATCCGTCAGTTGTTCGACACTCTTACTCTGTACATCAACCAACCACAGTTCGTCTTTTCCGGCTTCGCCGACAATGAAATACTTCGCCATGCAGATGGGTCCTTTGATGAGATTGGAACTGAGAACTATTGGAATCCTGCTTCGCGCAGAGACGCCTCATATTTTTGACGTTGTTCGGGAATTCTGAGAGACATATTTTTGATCCAATCCCCGACTCGGAAATCTGGATTGTCTTCCAACGATCGTTGTCTCCATTCACTCGCCTTTTCCCGCTCACCGAGCATGGCCCAACAGGCGGCCATGGGCCGGGCTGCAGCACGCGGGTTTTGCATCCGCTGGATGAAGGCAATCGCTTCTTCATAACGATCAAGATCGTGAAGCGTCCCAGCACCGACCCAGTAATAATAGTCCGGAGCCAGAGGGTTGAGCGCTATCGCCTGTTCAATTTTTTCGAGCGAAAGATCAAGGTATCCGTAATGATTGAGCGCGTCCGCGTAGTCTGCAAGGAGATCGGCATGCTGCGGATTAATTGACTCGCCCTGGTCGAAATATTCCAGGCTATCGTCGAATTTGCCGAGATACATACTGATGGTGCCAAGTTCGCGCAACGGCCGCTCATCATCCGGATCGGCCGGTGCAGCATGCCTAGCGATTTGTTCGCCCTCAAGCAGGATGTCTTTGTCCTTCCGCGCCAATACCAACCACTCTCGCTGCATTGTTCGCGCGATACCGCTCAGTGCAGGCACAAAGTCAGGAGCCGCCGTCAAGGCGTTCTTGAACGATTGCCGCGCCTGACGGAGTTTGGCAACGTCGAGTTTTTCAAATTCTCTCTTGCCTACAAGGTACCAGTAGTAAGCGTTCGGATCCTGGTAAAGCTTGTTGTAGCGGTCGAGTTCGGACTTCTCGATGACCGAAACGACGGAGAGGATGATGCGGATCGACAGCTGGCGGTATTGCTGCTCGGGCAGGACATAATCGAACTTCTGTTTTTCGGCCCAGACGATTTCCTGCGTAGCAACATCGACCAATTTCACCGACAGAAAACAGAAACCGTCGCGGCGTACGATCTTGCTGTCGACGGCATAGTTGACTCCGAATTGCGCATTCAGCCCTTCGAAACTGTCAATGGGAGATTCGGAGACGACCCTCTTCGATGTATAGGGCGCAACAACCGACAGTGTACGCAGGCGGCAAAGCCCGATGGTAATATCGTCTACGAGCGAGGCTGCAAGCTGCTCCATCGGATCCGCTGCATTGTGCGGCATATAAAGGACCATGACTCGCGGCAGGCCAGCCTTTTTGTTCTGCTCGAGCTGGGTCGTCGCCAGGATCGATTGCGGGGTCTGGATTTCGACGCCATTAGCAACGAGCGGAGGAGCCGGCTGCGGCAGGATCAGAGAGCGTGTCGTTGCCGGTGAAAGCTTGGGCAGCAGCTGCTGATAGAGCTCGATCGTCTCTTCTTCCGGATCGACATCGAGATCGTCACGGAGCTTCTTGGCGCATTCACGGAATGTGCGTTCCACCTTCGCGATCAAACCCAGTTGCGACGCGGTCTGCATCAAAGTGCGATAGCCGACCTCCTGATAGGGATCGATTTCGATCAGCTTGCGGGCGCATTGGCGCTTTTCGTCGATGCTGACGCCAACCGGCTGGTTGACCATCCTCAAGAGCGTCGTGATCAGATCATCGCGCAGCTTGACGCGCTGGACATCCAGCCATTCATCGAAATCGGAGTTCTGCGGTTCGTTATGTGCGAGCAGGTCGCCTGAATAAAGACCGGCAAGGCTAAGGACAGACTCTATGTCGCCCAACTGCGCAAACTCCAGATATTCAAGGAGATCGATGCTGAGCAGTTCTGCCCTCACCTGCGACAGGTTAAGATAGACATATGTGGCGTCACCCTGGACAAGGTTGAGGCCGTACTGTTCCTGAAATTTACGGATGCGCGCCAGGCTCTGGCGCAGATTCATGGAAGCGTGGGCCTGATCCGTATCGGACCAGAAAACCTGAGCAAGCTTTCCGCGGGAAACAGAATGGTTGGGACTCTCGAGAAGCAGATAGACTATTATGCGAAGAAAGTTCGCGGGTACGCGCGGGACGAGTTGCCCGCCCAGACTAACAGTTGCCTCTCCAAAAACCGCCAGCTTCATTCCGCCTAAACCCCGGATTTTATTTGATTTTCTGAATACGTAACCCTGTCAATCGATAAATGCCATTCTGCCTTGCCATTAACTCTACTATAGCTTCAAATAGTTCACTAGAGGGAGTATTAGCATAAAGTCTAATAACTATGAATTAAGGTATTCCTGATGGCAAGCGCAATCGCCTGATAAGACGCTGAAATTCGAGACTTTGGCGTCAATTTCCTTCTTCACCGCGGCCATGGTCGCGGTCTTTTTGCAGGGATCGGCTAGTAAATAATAAATTCGATTGAGTCACAGAAATACTACAGTGCAGAATATTCAAAAAACTATACACAAGAGAAATTCAAGTGGAGAAACATGAGAAAACGCCAGAACTGTCATTTAGCATTCATGACAGCCCTTATCCATTTTGAATGGATGGTCAGAATGCGCGCTTGATTTCGAATATCGCCTTGGCGATCGCGATGTCGGCTTCGGAGCCGGCACCCTCAGCTGTTGCCTGGACCAGTTGCTCACCAAGTTCGGACAACGCGAGGGAGACCTCATACCTGTCCCAACCGGCGGTCAACGCCTCATCCACCAGTTCCTCGAATGCCGCCCGGAGGGCGTTCCTGCATTCGTTGGTTCTGTTCGATTGATCATCGAATCTTTGTGGTTGTGATAGCATCATGCCACGATCTTACATTTGGTATGAGACCGTACAAGCCGCCAATTTGAGGTAGAAGACCTGCATTAGGGGTAGCTGGACTGACCGTAGGTGATCCTTGGGTCAGTGCACAACTGTGGTGTCGAACGGTTTCATTCCATGATGGTTCATGCTGTTGCGATAGATTGCTGTCGCCTGTGTGCGATTATGCGCCCGCAACTTGCGGATCAGATTGTGTACATGAACCTTGACCGTGTGGATCGAGAGTGTCAGGCGATCTGCAATGATTTTGTTCTGCAGGCCTTCCGATAAGAGCTGCAGAATCTCGTGTTCACGTAGCGTCAGTGTTTTGACAGGCCATGCCCGGTTGGAAGCATTATCTGACTGAGTATAAAGCTGCGGTACCTTACCAGACACGCTGGGTGACTTTTCCATCGAACGGATGATGGCGGAGGGATAATAATCGCCCCCGTTAAGTAATAGCCAGACTACCGCGAGCCAAACATCAAGTTTCAAGCTGAAGGGCAGAAGGCCCTGGATGGTCTTGCTGTCAAAAAGACCGGTGAGTTCCTGCGTGGAAGGACTATTCTCATCAATCATCAGCGTAACCGATGCGTTCGGGAAGCGCATCCTGCAACGTGCAATGCAATCGACCACGTCGGAAGCAAAGTCCGCATGAAGCAGCACAAGGCCTACATTGGGATCGGGTGTGCCCGTGTCCCCAACGTTATTCGAGAGGCTGACCTGAATATCCGGGAATGTTCTTTCGAGAGATTGCATCAACCCCTGGAAAACAACTCCGGCTTCGGCATGAATAAATATGCCGCCACGGAATTTCGATCCGCCGTCAACCGCGGATCCTTGCTGAATAAGGTCAGTTCCCATACGCGCAACTGTTACACTCATGTTCATACCCTACGCCACCTGGTGAAAGAAGTATTCCCCTTGTACTTGTCTTATTTCGAAAGGAGTTTCTGAAAGGCCACTTCAATTCTGTTTTATGCTGCAAATACTTGCGGATCAGCAAGGCTATGTAACCAAACGTGACGCGACCGTGACACAGAGTAACAACTGCGGCCTGACAGTACCCAATTTACCCAGAATAGCCCTTTATACGCGCGATTCCATTAGTCCAAAGGGACACAGCGGGGCTCATCCTTCAGGAGGAACTACTTCTCACTTCTCCTAAATGGTGCCGCGTGAATGGCAGCGGTATTCTCCATGAAAAGCATTCCGTACGGCCGTGACGAGGTGAACACATCTCGCACAAGGGATGCACAATCAGCTGGAGGTGTGTCTTGTTTGTTTGGATCACCAATTGTCTAGCAGCTATGGCAGTCAGTGCCTTGCTGATCGTTGTTTTGAAGAAGGTATCGCACGCGTGTTCTCTCGTCGATTATCCCGACAGGAGAAAACTGCATGATGGCGTCGTGCCGCTTTGTGGCGGTATCGCGATATTCGCCGCCTTCGCAATGGTCATGCTCGTTCAGGGGAACGAGCCACTGCTAGCCCTGAACTTTTGGGTCGGCCTCCTCATCACGATTATTGTGGGCGTGATCGACGATCGTCATGAACTCTCGGCAACGAAGCGTCTGGCCGCGCAATTTGTTGCAGCAATTATACTGGTCAATCCGCTGTCAGGGTCGACCATTGTGACCGGAATCGCACTTCCGCCTGCCCTTCTCGACATATCCTTCCTGCTCCTTACGGTCGTGGCCATTTTGTTCGTAGTAGGCCTGATCAATTCCTGGAACATGATCGATGGCATAGATGGTTTGGCAGGCGGGAGTGCGGCCGTGGCTCTTTTCTGGCTCGCGGTCGTGGCCGGATGGAAAGGCGCTGGCGAGCTGGTGTTGCCGATCGTCGTGCTGTTGGCCGCAGTCAGCGGTTTCCTTGCATTCAATATGCGCAGCCCCTGGGTCGCGCGTGCCAAGATATTTCTGGGAGATGCCGGCAGCACGACGCTAGGTGCGGCAATCGCCTATCTTGTGATCCGCTTGTCGACCCATACCCATATCGCGTTTTCCGTACTCCTGTGGATCGTCGCAATACCCGTGATCGATACGCTCAGCCTGATTGTCCGGCGGCTTTACGCGGGCCGCAGCCCGTTGGCGGCCGATCGCTCGCACCTTCATCATCTCTTGCTTGACAGGTCGATTTCGCCACGGACGACGACGAATATCATTCTTGCAGCGTCGGCGCTCTGCGGTGCGATAGGGTGTTTCGGCATCATCATCGAAGCTTCGAACTATCTGATGACGGTGGCCTTGCTGTTACCGCTGGCAGTGCATTCAGCCTTTGTGTTTCTCGCGAGCGAGGAGGGAACAGATTGGGTTCAGCAGTCTCGTTCAGTGGCGGTCGCCCAATTGAACCCGATCCCCCCGACTCCAATACGTGCAGAAATAGGCATGGCCCATACGCCTCAGCCCCCTAGTGCCAACAACAACACCGGCATGTTTTCAGACGCCGTTTAAGCCAGCGAAGTGTGGAGTAATCCCTTGTCAATATCCGTCCTGATCATGACCTTGAATGAAGAAGAGAGCTTGCCGGCATGTTTGGCATCGCTGACATGGTGCGACGATATCGTTGTGCTGGATTCCTATAGTACCGACAAAACCATCGAGATCGCCAAGGCCGCCGGCGCGCGCGTCTATCAACACAAGTATGAGACCGAAACAAAACAGCGCATGTATGGCCTGAAGGAAATCGAATTCAAGCACAAATGGGTCTACATGCCCGACGCAGACGAGATCACTCCCGAGGACCTGCGCGATGAAATGCTGGCGATCGCTGCCGATCCGGACAGACCCGAAGCAATGTTCAGCGCCCGCTACAAGAACATGTTCATGGGTCGCTGGATCAAGCATAGCAGCCTTTATCCCACGTGGATTACGCGCCTCGCCCGACCGGAACGTATTCAGTACGAGCGCGAATGTCATTCGCGTCCCGTCGGCGATGGTCCGACCGGGCGTCTGCAATCGCATTTCGTTCACTACAGCTTCAATAAGGGAATGACCGCCTGGTTCGACAAGCATAACCGCTATTCGGGTTTCGAAGCACGCGAGTCGCTGCAGATCCTTCGCAGCAAGAAGATTCCATGGACTTCTTTCTTCAGTGCCACACCAGAAGCCAGACGGCGTGCACTCAAGGAATTCTCGTACCGCCTGCCATTTCGTCCCGCGGCCAGATTCGCCTATATGTATTTTCTCCGCGGCGGTTTCCTCGACGGCTGGCAAGGCTATCATTACTGCCGTCTCATCGCGTCATATGAATACATGATCGTTATCAAGATGAGAGAGTTGCAGCGGCGAGAACTTGGCCTTTCCGTATGACGCGCGCCCAAACCCATCCCGGCTGGACCATCCGGCGCGCTCGCAAACGATCGCGCAAGTGGTTCTTCGCCGGTTGTGGTCTTGCTGCGATGCTGGCGATATCCGCCGCCCCCTTGGCGCTTTTCCTGGCCGATCCGCTGCTGACGATTCGTGATCCAATCGGCAAGGTCGACGTGATCGTCGTTCTTGGGGGAGATGGTCCCTCGCGAGCCAACCGAGCTGCAGGCTTGTGGCAAACGGGTGTCGCGCCAAGGGTCTTGGTCAGCGGCGACGGCGATTGTTACTGGATACGCGAAGCAATGGTCGACCAAGGGGTCGACAGAAGTGCCGTTTCCGTCGAGTGCCAGTCGGGAACGACTTGGGAGAATGCGCTTTTCACATCACCGATCCTCAAGCAGATGAATGTGCGCAGCGCCGTTCTCGTGACGAGCTGGTATCACTCGCGCCGAGCCATGGCGAGTTTTGAGGCCGCGTCCGCAGATATTCGCTGGATGTCGGTTCCAGTGGAGCCACGTCAGTCACTCGAGAAGATCGCATTTGGCCCCGATGGAATTCAGATCATGAAAGAGTATCCAAAGACGGTCTGGTATGCCATTCGCCATTTTCTCGGCTTGGAATCCACCCGCATCCCTGCCCCATTTCCTTCGCGGGAGGCGAGAACATGAACTGGCTTCTGACATGGCTAATGCTGGGAACGGTGCTCATGCTGCTCCTGTGGGGTATGCTGAAGCCAGAGCGCATCTATCAGTTTCCTTTTCTGGTGGGCGTGATCACCTTCGCTTTTATTCTGCCGCAAATTCCGGCACTGGCAGACGATCGTTTTCTTCCAGAAGGCGGATATGCGAAGACAATCGCTTTCACGATCCTTTGTCTTTCGATGTGCTGGTTGGGGTGGTCTTCAAACGCCAGGCCCTTTGCCTTTTTTCGCTGGGATTTCGATGAAAAACGCCTGCTGATCGCGGCTTTTTTTCTTTCTCTCACAGGCGCGTACTTCTACTTCAAGCTCAGCCGGTTGCCGGGTGAGATGATGGTTGGAGTGCAGATCAGTGGCGCGCCGGTCGCGTGGCTCTTTTTTGCGCGATTCATGAGTTATGGCATGGCCATCGCCGTCCTCTGTTTTGCCCGCCGCTATTCGTGGACCGCTGCGTTCATCATAGGCGTCGATCTGATGTTTTATTTCGACCGGATTGTCGTTACCGGAAAGCGCGCAGAAGCAGTCGAGCTAATCATCATTTTTGCGCTGGCATTCTGGTATTATAAGGGGTGGGTCATACCGCGAACCATCATGCTGGCGGGCGTTCTTATCGGTACGGTCCTGCTCAACAGCATGGGTGACTATCGCACGATTACGAGGGCCAATTCGGCACCCGTGTGGCAGGACATCGCTCAAATCAACGTCGCCGCCAATTTCGATGATTTGCTGAAAAATGGTGGTCCGGAAATGCGGAATGCCATCTGGCGCCTCCATCATACAGAAGAGACGATGGACTTCGATTATGGCAAGTTCCACTGGAACAGGCTGGTCTTCAATTATGTACCAGCACAGCTCGTCGGAGCGAAGTTCAAAGAGTCACTCATGATGACAATGCCTGTCGCCGCACGCGATTACGATCCGCTGACAGGTACGACTGAAACGGGTATGGCCGATGCGTTTCAGTCCTTCTGGTATTTTGGCGCCCTGAAGTTTCTTCTCCTCGCTTATCTGATGAGCCGCTTGTGGGCCTCGGCAAAGAGCGGAGAGATGTCGGCTCAACTCGTCTACATATTTTCGATTGTACCCGCCATTCATGCCATATCACACCAGACAGACTGGGTCCTGACGGTCTGGGTTCACATGCTGATATTCTTGCTACCAACATTGGCGTGGTGCCGGAGTCGTTCACCAGATCTCCATCCATATTATTCGAGCGGAATGTCGCTTCCTGCTAACTTTGGCGTGGCAACAGCCCGATAAGGAAAGTCATATCATGCGATCACGCTACAGCGATCCAACATTCGACAGCACGGCGCAACCCCTGCCACGCTTGGGCGGTGCCACGTTTGCATTTCGCTTCCGGCTGATGAGACTACTCTGGACGATCTGCTGGATATTGCTGGCAGCCTGGACGCCATCATTTTTATATCCCTGGAGAAGCTGGCTCCTCCGGCGGTTCGGCGCGCGCATTCATTCTACCGCAATCGTGCGCAGCAGCGTGAAGATATGGTGGCCTGGAAATCTCATCATGGGACGGCACGCCTCCATGGGACCGGGTGTTATCTGTTACAACGTCGCGGAAATCGCGCTTGAGGACTTCGCCATCGTGTCACAGCGTTCTCATCTGTGCACGGGCACCCACGACGTCAATGATCCAGGATTTCCGTTGAAGAGCAGGCCCATTTCAATTGGATCCAATGCCTGGATCGCAGCCGAAGCGTTTGTGGGACCCGGGGTTTTCGTTGGCGAGGGAGCCGTGCTCGGTGCCAGGGGAGTTGCCTTCAGCAAGCTCGATCCATGGACGATTTACGTCGGAAATCCGGCAAAAGCTGTCAAAGGGCGCAACCGGGATGCTGCAGCTCAATGATCCGCAGCAGCCACAAGTTTACTTGTACTAGTTAGAGGCTTTGGATTGTGGTTGGGACCATATCCCTGGATAGTCGATTCGGCGATTCGCGGCCATGTGTAGTTCTCGCGAACAAGCCGTTGACCATTCTGCCCCATGGTCGATGCCATTTCCGGATTGTCCAAGACACTTGCGAGTGCTGAAGCAACGTCGGCCGGGTTGAGAGAAACCACCACGCCGGCATTTGCCGTTCCAACTTCTGGAAAGTGACACGCATCGCTGATGACTGCTGGCAGGCCGCAGGCCAGAGCCTCGGTAATGGCGACGCTGAAACCTTCTTGGCGGCTCGGAAGACAAAAGCAGCTGGCATCGACCAAGGCGCACAGTTTGTCTCCGCCATAGATGGGGCCGATCAAATGAACCCGATCCGCGATATGCAGTCGATCGATCTGGGCTACGAAGCCTTCCCGGGCTCCGCCATCCGGGCCAGCGACAACAAGATCGACGTTTGGGTGAGACCCAGCGATCAGCTTGAAAGCATCCCCAAGAATGTCCAAGCCCTTCTTGGTATGAAGTCTGGACAGGAAGAGAATGACACGCTTTTCACGGGCAAGAGAAAGCCGCTTGTGAAAGAAACCTGCCCCTGGAAGATCAGCAAACTCTTCCAGGAATATGCCGTTCGGTATCGTGAGAGTCGGTGCCTTAAGGCGAAGTGGCTCAAGCAGCCGGGATTCGTCGTTGTTGAGCGTCACCAAGAATTTTGCCTGATCAAGCATCTTGCGATAGCCAAGAAGCAACGCGATACGCTTCTTCAATTGTTTTTGCTTCATGCTCCAGGCATCGAGCATACCATGTGGCTGAACGCAGTACGGGATGCGGTTCAATCTTGCCGTGTTTGCAGCCTTTCTGAGAATAGGCTCCCACACGCCGTGAATGTGGACGAACGACGCGCCCTTGAACACCTGGCGCAACTGGCGGGAACCTTCGACGCACAATATCTGTTCCAGCCGGTCCGGATCATCCAGCAAGTGCCAGTGAACAAGCGCAACGAATGGAACGTCTTGAGCCGATTTGAGTGCTCGCTTTTCAACTTCCGCGCCGCCATAGCTAATGATGTGAACGTCGTGGCCCAGTGCAGACTGGGCAGCTGCCAATCGCACACAGGCACTCTGCGGGCCTCCTTGGGCAGGATCGATCGAAGATATGACATGGACTATTTTCATGCGACACACACGGGCGCGCGCTGCTCAGTAAGGCCCGATAGTGCGGAAAGCAAACGTTTGCCGTAACGGTCAACAGTGAAGTCCGCGGCGCGTGCCACAGCGCTTTCCGACATTGCCGCGCGCATCCCGACATTGTCTGCCAACGTAGTGATCGCTTTGGCTATTGCCGTGCCGTCACGAATGGGGACAATGAAGCCATCGATCCCGTCGCGGACTACGCTGCCCGCATTTTCCGTGCAGACGACGGGGAGTCCGGCGGCTAGTGCTTCATAAACAGCAGTTGCCGATCCTTCGCAAATTGACGGTAGAAGAAAGACATCGGCCCACTCATATTCGGCAGCCATCTCCGCACGCGGGACGATCCCGCGAAGTTCAACATGCTTCGAAAGATGAGCCGTAACACGGTCAGAAAGGCTACTCGGACCTGCCATGCGAAAGATCGCCGATGGGCCGAGCAAACGCGCTGCTTCGGCAACGTAAGGAGAACCTTTTCGCAGTCCGACTTGCCCTACGGTCAATACCCTTAGCGGCCCACCGATGCGAATTATTTCCTGAGGAGGAAATTGGGGATCTATACCATATGGCACGACCACACATCGTTCAGCGTTGCCTCCGCGTGCAATGACATTGCGTCTGACGAATTCAGAAGGACATACGATAATGTCCGCGAGCTCCCATTCGGCTTTCTCGCGCTCAGCAAAAACTTTGGCATGTGCATTGTCAGTATGTGGTCCGGCCCAATCAGGAAAACTTCGCTGCTCGCTCCCGACCAGTTCTTCAACGACCTCACGCGGGGCAATCATCTGTTCGACTGCAGTCCACATGCCTTGTTGTTTTGCTGCAACCATTTGCTCCAGCGCATCGCCGGCAAAAGCGTAAAGGCCAGCTGCACCGTGAAAGCCGCTGGAAACCACCAAACGCGAAAATTCGGATCCGGCCCACACGGCGTGTTCTGTTTCCTCGACAACGTTCGCAAGGCGGAGCCTGCGGACCGCTGAGCGGAGTCCGAAACCTGGAAAGGTGGAGATCAATTCCGGTGCTACACCTTTTGGAACGCGCCCAACCAGGCGTTTAACTGACGAAGGAAGGAGGTTTTTTGGAAGACTATTGACAAGGCGCGGCCAACTCTTGGTGGCGCAGATGTCAGTGTAAAAATGCGCCAGCTGGTTTTCGGATGCAAAGATGCGGGGAACGGCGTAATGCATGCGAGCGCCCAGCTGGCTAACAACAACGGTACCAGTCATTCTGCAGGCTCATAAACAGAAGATTCTGATGGAAGCCCGGTCTGCCTATCAAATCTGAGCATCACGTCCGACCACGCAACTACGGCGTTCTCCCGGGAAAACAGAGTTTCCAGGACACGTCTTGCGTTTTGACCCATCTGGCAACGACGTTCGGAAGAATTTTTCATCTCCATGATGAAATCCGCGAGTTTTCTTCCCTCGCCAATTTCCACGGCCGCGCCGCAGTCTTCAGCAGCTACCACGCGTGCTACCTCGCCATTTGGATCGCCGATGAAGAGAGTTGGCCGGCCAGCCGCCAGGATTCCATAGAACTTGCTCGGGACGATGCAATGTTCGAGTCGGGGCAAAAGCGACACGATGTGAGCATCGGCCGTGCTCAAGCTTTCTGCGATATGTTCAGCCGGCTGAAGTGGCTTGAAAACGACGTTCTTCAAATCGCGATTCCGTACGATTTCTTCGACGTGGCTTCGCTGCTGACCGCCACCAATCATCAGAAACTGAATATCGTCATGCCCGCTCAGAAGCACAGCCGCTTCCAACAGCGTCGAAAAGTCGTGCGCTCGACCAAAGTTACCCGAGTAGCCGACCACAAACTTGTCCTGCAAACCCCAGCTCGCCCGCAGTGTGTTGGATGCCGGTTCCACGGGATAGATCTCGTCACCATCGGACCAATGGTGCATGACAAAAACCTGTTCCTCGGAGAAACCGCGGTCGGCGAGATAAGCGGCCATCCTCGCGGTCGGGCAAACGATCATCGCCGATTTGCGCATAGACCAATTGCGCATCGATCGGCTGATCGTGCCAGACAAGCTTTTATCCGACAGCATGCCAAGCTCCATGGCGACCTCGGGGAAAAGATCCATAATCCAGTTGACCATTCGGGCCCGCCGCCAGCGAATGGGCAAAGAAGTGGTGACGGAGAGCAAGGGTGGATCAGTACACACGATGCAGACGTCGCCGCTTTTGAGGTTCCACAAACACCAGAGGAATGCAGAGACGTGAAATGTGAGATAATCGATGGCCCGGCCGAGAACATTGCTCCGTCCGAACCGTGTAGCCCATAGACGGCTTACCTTAACCCCTGACACCATTTCTTCCGCCGGCAATGTCACGTCAGGTTGATCGTGCGGTGTGCGGCTAGCGATTGCCGCGACTTCAAAACCGCGGCGCGCCAATGCGAACGCCAACCCCGATACCATACGGCTGGTTGCTGACTGATCAGGTGAGAAATAGCGGTTTGCAAATACGATTTTCATTTGTGGATGCCTCAAGCCCGGGCCGTCTGTCAGACACAGATTCTTGGTCTTGATTGTCGCAGTTCGCAGTTGGCGAACAAGTTCAACAAAGGCACTACGATTTTCCGCGACCGATCACCCCGCCTACTCCTTCCGGAGAAGTTGCGGTTGGTTTCCACCCCTTTTAGACGCCCCATTGCGCCCGACATGCCTTGTATTCCCTCAGGTTGGGAGCCGATCTTATCCCTATTGCCGAAGTGTATCGCGCCGCGCGCCATCTATAGTGAAGTTGAAATGTTTCATTGTCTTCGGCTGCCGTTTGAATTGGGAAAAATGGTCACGAGGCTAAAGCAACAAGAAGCTCTCAAGAGCGAGACCGGGGAATAACGGATGGCCGCGAAAACTGCACTGATCATTGGCGTTACGGGACAGGACGGCGCCTACCTCAGCGAACTGCTTCTCAACAAGGGTTATATCGTTCATGGCCTGAAAAGGCGGTCATCGTCATTCAACACGGCGCGCATCGATCATCTCTATCAGGATCCACACGACGACGACGTTCGCTTCCGGCTGCATTTCGGCGATCTCACCGATGCAACCAACCTCTGCCGCGTTGTGCAGGAGGTTCAGCCCGACGAGATATACAACCTCGGCGCTCAAAGCCACGTGCAGGTCAGTTTCGAGACCCCGGAGTATACCGCCAATTCGGACGCTCTTGGCACGCTTCGCCTGCTCGAAGCCATGCGCATCATGAAAATCGAGAAGACTTGCCGCTTCTACCAGGCGTCAACATCTGAATTGTTCGGCAAGAGCATCGAAGCGCCTCAGAGTGAAAAGACGGCGTTTTATCCGCGTAGTCCTTATGCAGCTGCCAAACTCTATGCCTACTGGATTACTGTTAATTACCGGGAAGCATACGGGTTTCATGCATCGAACGGTATCCTGTTCAATCACGAGAGTCCGATGCGCGGTGAAACCTTCGTGACGCGCAAAATTACCCGCGCAGTTGCAGCAATTGAACGCGGCTTGCAGGACAAGTTGCGGCTCGGCAATCTCGACGCCAAGCGCGACTGGGGCCACGCTCGTGATTATGTCGAAGGTATGTGGCGCATCGTGCAGCATGAAACGCCTGATGACTTTGTTCTCGCAACCGGCGAAACCCATACCGTGCGTGAATTTGTCGAGAAAGCCTTCGGCCACGTCGGCAAAGAAATCGAATGGACTGGCACTGGCGTAGACGAAGTCGGCTACGACCGGAAATCCGGCAAAGAGCTGATAGAAATCGACCCGCGCTATTTCCGGCCGACCGAAGTTGAACTTTTGCTAGGAGATTCGACCAAAGCACGAAAGGCATTGGGTTGGACGCATACCGTTTCGTTTGACGAGCTGGTCGCGGAAATGGTCGCTTCCGATATGAGTAATATCATGCGTGAGGAAGGGCGGAACGACCTTTATGGCTGAGTCAGATAATCACCACTTCGATCTGCAAGGTAAACGCGTCTGGGTGGCAGGCCACTCGGGCATGGTCGGTTCAGCATTGACACGCCGCCTCCAGAGTGAAGGCTGCGAGCTGCTCGAAGTTACCCACGAGGAACTTGATCTGACGCGCCAGCTGGAAACCGAAGAATGGATGGCTAGCGCGCGTCCTGATGCCATTTTCATTGCAGCCGCCAAGGTTGGCGGAATTATCGCGAATTCAACCTATCCCGCTGAGTTTCTTTATGACAATACGATGATCGCCATGAATATCATACATTCGGCCCACAGGCTGGGTGTACAGAAATTGTTGTGGCTGGGATCGAGCTGTATTTTCCCCAAGTTTGCCGATCAGCCGATTCAGGAGAGCTCCTTGCTGACAGGCGCACTGGAGCCGACTAACGAAGCTTACGCAGTTGCAAAAATCGCGGGCCTCAAGCTTGCCGAAGCCTATGCGCGGGAATACGGGCAGAATTTCCTGACGGCGATGCCGACAAGTCTCTACGGGCCCAACGACAATTTCGATCCGCAGAATTCTCATGTCCTTCCGGCTCTCATCAGAAAGATGCATGAAGCCAAGGTATCAGGGAGCCCCACAGTCGTTGTCTGGGGCACCGGGACGCCAAAACGGGAATTCCTGCATGTCGACGATTTGGCCGACGCCTGCGTGTTCGTGATGGAGAAATATGTCGGTCCTGAATTTATCAACATCGGGTCGGGACACGAAATCTCGATCCACGACGCCGCAATCCTGATTGCAAAGATTGTCGACTACGACGGCTCCATCATCTTCGATGCATCGAGGCCCGATGGAACTCCGCGAAAGCTGGTCGATCCTACACGTCTGCAAAGCATGGGGTGGCGGCCGAGCATAGATCTCGAGACCGGACTAAGCGATCTATATATGCGGTGGCAACAGTCGATGCTCACGCCAAACAATATTGCGCCGACTGCTACGGCAGCGCGATAGGCTCTATGCCCAGGATAAAAAAAGCAGCCAGGTCAACACCTGGCTGCTTTTTTGCATAAGGATCCCTCGCGGAGCGGTCTAACCGGGCGGGTTGATACTGTTGGCTGCAACGTCCTTCGGAACCGCCAATTGGGCCCGCAGAATATCGCCCGCCTTGATCGGATCGTGTTCAGTCAACTCCGACTCCTGATACTCGCCATTTACGATGCGGGCAACGGAGAAAGTCAGCCTCACAGACTGATCGCGCGTGGTTGCCCGCTGCGCTGTGGCGCCAATCTCTGCCATTGTCTGGACAATGAAGGCCAGTCGCTTTTTCAAGCGAATGAGATCCAGCTCAATGTCCCGCAGTTGATTGGCGGCGTCATTTGCTCGTTGCTCCTTCAACGCGAGTAGCCGCTGCCCGATAGCGTTTTCATTTTGCCGGGCGCGTGCGAGAAACGAACCGAATTCAAGGGCATCGCGGCGCATGGCGGAAAGTTGCCTTTGGCTGTCTCTCAACGTCGACTGCGCCGTGAGCCCTTGCGATACAAGCTTCTCCGAGGATCCTACATTCTGTTCCAAAAGAGAAATTTCCTCGTTGCGAAGCTTGGTACTTTTTTCCAGCGTATCGATCTCTTCCCGATAATTCTGCTTCTGGTCCTGGAGAGCTTTTTCTTCGCTGTGCAAAGCTGCCAGGCGCAAATCAAAAACCCGACGCTCGGAGTCGACTACTTGTTGGCGAGCGGGCAAATCATCGGTGATGGTTTCCTTGTCCAGAACGTATTCAAACGGCTTTTCGTCGAGCTCCGCCTGGAGACGCGCACGTCTCACGTCTTGGGCAAACAGTTGCAGAGACGTCTCCGAATAGTCCTGACGCGCAGTAACCAGCTGGGTCCCTGCTGTGTCCATCTTGTCCGACGCCTCTTTCAGACCACCGCTAAGTGCGAAAAGTTCAAGCGCAATCATGCCAGGGCGAAACTCGTACTTGCCGGGCCTCTGGACATCGCCAATGACAAATACTGGCGCGTATTCCTTCATTGCCACCGAAACGGAAAGGCCCGGAATGTGTTGCAGCAGCTTCTGATTGATAGTGCTGCTGATCTCTGCAATGGTTTGATTTGCAACGGGGATATTGCCGAGAATGGGATATCCTATCGTCCCTTCCACGCTGACGGGAAAAGTCCCGGACAATCCTGTATCGCCATAAACAGTGATCAGGAGGACATCGCCCGATGCCACTTTGTATGGCTCTTCGCCCCATGCCGGCGACAACAAGAGGAGCGAGGAAAATGCACAAGCGGTCATCAGCTTGTTGATGCGGTGAGCAAATCCCGGGCGGTTATTTTTTTGTTTGATCAACATTGCCTCAAGCCTTTGCAGTGGAAGAGCGTTTTTTTGCGTAGTCGGCAAGCTCCTTGACGACACGTCCGGAGACGAGTTTGGCGGGAGCAAGTGGAGCGCTCAAGGCGACCGGACTCCGACTCTCGTGATCGCTGTTGAGAACGATACCGCTGACTTTCCGGCCGTCAGCGCGTAGTTTGGTAACGGCAGCCACGACGTCCTCCATTCTGGCGACGTCACGGCGAACGACCAACACCGTCGTGTCGGCAAGCGACGCCGCGCGTATAGCATCCGCGCTGTTGGAGATAGCGGGCGTATCAATAAGAACGATGTCGTACTGTCGCTTGAGCTCTGCGATCATTTTGCCGAATTGCTCATGGCCAAGCAGGAACTCTGCCGGAACCTGACAGGTCTGCGTCGCGACAAAGTCGATCGAGGATTCCGCATCGTGCTGTACCGCCGCTTCGAGCGTGTGTCGGCCACGGATCACCTCTTCCAGGTAGGGTCCGAACTGATCGCCGAATTCATGCGCAACCATCGGATTCCGGAAATTGGCGTCGACGACGACAGTGCGTATCCCCGTAGCCGATAGCGATCTTGCGAGGCCCGCTACGATCAGCGTCTTGCCCTCCTGGTCGCCAGCTGAAGTGATGGCAATTGCCCGCGCAGCCTTCGTCGATGCCGACAGTAATAGCTGCGCCTGAAGGTCGGCGATCGCACGGCCAAAGCCCGAATTACCATCGGTAACCATACGTGCGGCTTCTTTCCGCTCGCGGACCGACAATTGCGGTATCCGGCCGATGATGGGCAACCGTGCTGCTGTTTCGAGAGCCACGCTCGATCGGATCGATTTATCACGCAATTCCATGAGGAAAGCGCCGGCCATCCCGAAACAGATGCCGCCAATTCCACCCAACGCAAGCCATGATGAGAGACGCGGACTTACCTTCGACCTTGCCGGAACTGCACGCGAAATCATACGTGCTTCGGCCGTCGCGATACCGTCCTGCTCTATCGTTTGTTTGTAACGTGTGAGATAGCTTTCATAAATCGCGCGGTTTGCCGAAGCTTCGCGATCCAGCTGATCAGCCTGGACAGTGGCTTTGTTGGCAGTCGACATGCTGTCCTGCAGCTCTTTGAGATTTGCCTCAACCGACGCTTGCTGGAGGTGCGTGACATTTATCTCGTTCCGTAGACTATCCAGAATCTGTTGAACCTCTGCACCGATCTGGCCTTTCAGCGATTCAAGTTGCGAGTTAAGCTGTGGGAGCTGGACGCTTTGAGTTGCCCCGCTCTCTTTGATCTGCTGAATATTCCTCTCGATTCGGGATTGTTCCGTCCGTAGTGCCAAGATGGCCGGCGAATTGAGAATTTCGGACAAAGCCACGCCAGAGTTGTTCTTTGACGCCTCGATTGCGGTTGAGAGCCGGGCTTCAGCACCTGCGAGCTTTCCCCGCAACGTCGCGAGCTCCGCATTCAGTGCAGCAATCTGCTGCGACTGCAGCGTCATGCCATTTGCCTTCACGAGCCCCGATTGTTCACGAAAATCGGCGGCGGCGCGTTCAGAATGTTCGAGTGTTGCCCGCAGGCTGGTTAGCTTTCCGCCCAGCCAATCACTGACACGGCGCGTGGCCGTGGTCTGCAAATCGATTTGATAGTTAAGGTACGCTTCACCAAACGCATTCGCGACAGCAGCAGAATATTCCGGATTGTTCGCGCGGTAACTGATGTAAATCGTGTATGATCGACCGTCATTGAGAACGCTAAGATTCGACAGAAGTTCATCAATTCTTGCCCGATCGGACGGCATTTCTTCATCTGTCGCGACAAGATTTTTTTGCCCAGGCACAATGATTTTGCCATTGGAGTCAAAACCTTGACGATCCAGGTCGGCGAGTACCTTCTCGGCCATGGAGCGCGAACTGATAATGTCGAGTTCCGTCCTCAAAACCGGACTTTCCTGCGGAAGCGGTGAGACGACCGACTCATTTGGAAGTGCCTGCAGTTTGCGAACGTTGAGAGCCAAGATCGCTTCGGAACTGTACTTGGCTGGGGCGGTCATATAGCCCACTATCGCCAACCCCAAGCACAGAACAATGGCTGACAGAACTGTAAGCCATCTGTTCAACAGGAGCGAAAGAATACGCGATAGTGGCATTCCGCCCTGAGGAGGCAAAACTTCAGAAACGATCATGATCAATACCTCTGAAAATCAGATATCGGTTAGCGGGTAACCCGTTCAGAATCTGGATTCATGCGGAATCATGTCGCTGATTTTGTACGCAACTTCCGTCCGATTGGTCGCACCCAGTTTCTTCATGATATTGCGAATATGGACCTTTACCGTGCTTTCGCAGAGGTTCAGCTCGTAAGCGATAATCTTGTTTGCCTTGCCACGACGAAGACCTTCAGCAACGGCGGACTGCCGCGCAGTAAACGAAGTGGTGATGTGACGAAACTCATCGCTTCGACCGCCCAGGAGTTTACGCAAAGTCAGAACGCTACTTGCCGGCACGAACTTACCGCCGGCGATTGCCAGTTCAATTGCCTGCATGCAGATTTCAATACCAACCGTTGTGGGGATGTACCCACGAACGCCGAGTTCCAATGCCTTCAGAATAAAGGTCAGATCATCATTGTCGGCAACCACAACGACAGCCGCCGTCTGGAATGTCGCGACAAGTTCGCTGATTTCAGCGGTGAGGTTGGCATCGTCCAACGTGCGGTTGCCAGTGTTGATTAACACTGCGCGCAAATTGGATAGTTCTTTTTTAGAGGCTTGCCATTCTTCCAAGCTACCGAATGTAAATACTTTGAGGCCTATGTGATGGTTGATCAAAGCCTGCGCGAGACATTCGCGTTCCAAAGCGCGCTTGTCGACAATGGCCAAGTAATCTTCCGCGCTGTATTTCTGGAATTGGCGATTACCGTTGTATTTTTCGTTGGATTGTTGGCTGTTATTTACAATGATCTCACGATCATATGGCTCTTGTTCATTGTTGCCCAAGCGGGATGGATGAATATTCTCCATTGTATTAACCCCAATTTTTATCTTTTGTTGCGAGTTGATCTATTGAACGCACCTAAACACGTCCAGCCGCACTTCTTTTTCACGAATATTAATTTACGCTCTTTATTTGTTAGTGTCTTTAATCCTCTTATAATTCCTTCGATGGTGGAAAATTTGACGGTCTAGCCAGCTATAGCCCGATGCCATAAGCTGGATTAATTCGTCTGGGATGTTTATTAGTTCGTTGACCCCGCAATTGCCTCCAAACTAAACATATAAAGAAAGGCTTATACTTGAGATTGACGCTGCGTCGAGCAGCGAAATCACGCGAATGCAGTGATTCGCATCGCTTTAAACACGTGATTCGTTAGATTCTGAGATGTCGTCAAGGATAGTAGAACTGACCGGGTTTTTGGACGCAGAGCTGCTGCACCGACCGGGCGTTATCCTATAGTCAATGCCAATTTGCGATTTGTGAACGCTTCGGCGAAACGCTCTTCAGCGCGGCATTCCATACCCCGTAGGCGGGCCAAGCCTTTGAAAGTCAATTCATCGAACCAGTCTTTCGAGCGTTGCGTACCGAAGTGCTCGAGAAGTAGTTCGGTCTTCCGGTCCATGATTGTGGACGGCAACGGCATATACGTGTTGTGCTGCATGAGGTCTCCGTCCCATTTTGGAATTTCATATTCGAGCACAAGATGGTCGCGGAAGACATTGGTTGTCAGACGGTTTACTTCCCTGTGATCCTGGTGCGCGTCGTCGCGGGCATGGGTGAAAATCACGTCGGGCGAGACGCGTTCGCGTACAGCACTGAGCCACTGCTTGATCTCTCGCGATTGACTGGGAAAATAGCTGTCTTCGAACTCGGCGAGTTCGATATTCGTCACGGCAGCGCCTTGAAGGAAAGCAATAGCTGAAGCATTTGCTTCATCCGCACGGATACCGGGTGCGCTCAACACGCACCAGTGGATGTCGACCAGAACGCCATCGGCAATAAGGCGCAGGATTGTTCCCCCTGCGCCTATTTCGATATCATCTGAATGCGCTCCGAGACAAAGGACAGAAAGACGCTCTCCGCGTCTCGCCAATGGCAACTGCCTCATAGCGCCTTGACCAACCGGATGTTGGAGCCATCTTTCAGTGCGCCGTGGGCTGTCCAGGGCATCTCACCGCGCTCAACCATTTCCTGGAGGGCCTGCCAATCGCGCAGCGTATCCATTGAACGCCAGAAGCCTTCGTGCTTGTAGGCCATCAGCATGTCGTCTGCGATGAGCCGGCTGAAGGGTTCGAGTACGAGTTCCTCGGATTCGCGCATATAGTCGAATATCTCGCCACGGAATAGAAAGTAGCCGCCATTGATCCAGATGTCAGAACGGTCGGACGATCGGAATTCACGCACACGTCCGTCTTCGGCTATGTCCGCCAGATGATAGGTAAGCGGCGGGCGAACGGCGAGGAAGCATGCGATTTTTCCACTGGCTTCAAACTTTGCTATCATGTCGTCCAGATCGACATTGCTCAGACCGTCACTATAGTTGGCGAGAAATATCTTTTCGTTTCTGACTTGATCACGCACTGCCCAGAGGCGCTCGCCGATGTTGCGCCAGATGCCCGTGTCGATCAGGGAAATCCGCCAATCTTTTTGCGACTCACCCAGCACCTCGACGTTGCCATCACCCGTCACCACACAGTCGGAGAATGTCTGCGGGCGGCAATTGAGAAAAAAGTCCTTGACGACGTTGGCTTTGTAGCCAAGGCAAAGGATGAAATCATCATGTCCGTAGTCGGCATAGTACTGCATGACATGCCGCAGGATCGGTTGAGAGCCAAGCGGGATCATGGGTTTTGGAACGTTTTCCGAATATTCGCGAATGCGGGTGCCCATACCACCACAGAACAGAACAACCTTCATGACTTGAGCTCCTTCGGGTCGATGACGGCGACACCTGGAATGGGAACAACGAATTTTGCGCCCCATTCCTGGACATGCCGCATCTGGGCAACGATCTCGTCCTTGAGATTCCAGGGCAGGATCAGGATGTAGTCGGGTTTCACCAGATCGATGGCTTCAACGGGTTCGATCGGGATATGCATGCCTGGTGTATAGCGGCCGTGCTTGTAAGGATTCCGGTCCACGGTGAAATCGAGGAAATCGGTCCCGATACCGCAATAGTTGAGCAGCGTATTGCCTTTACCAGGTGCGCCATATCCGCAGATGGTCTTGCCGGCCTTTTTTGCTTCAATCAGGAACGATAGCAGCTCACGCTTTACCTGGCGGGCATTCTCTACGAACGAGGTATATATCTCGATCCTGTCGAGGCCTGCATCGATCTCATTCTTCACAACTCGGGCCACACTTGGCTGAGTCGGACGCTCACTAGCCGCATGCGCGAGGTGAACGCGCAACGAGCCACCATGCGTACCGAGTTCTTCTACATCGATGACTTTCAACTCGTGCCGTTCGGCCATGAGTTCGATTGTGAGGAGTGAGAAATAGGAAAAGTGCTCGTGATAGATCGTGTCGAACTGGTTTTCGGCGATCAGTTTCTCGATATGAGGAAACTCCAGGGTGATAACACCTTCGGGCTTCAACAGGATTTTCATGCCGGCGACGAAATCGTTGAGGTCCGGAACCTGCGCCAATACGTTATTGCCGGCGATGAGGTCTGCGCGCAGTCCTTCATTCACCAGCGCCTGAGCATATTTTTCACCGAAAAATTCAACGCGTGTCGGGATACCCTTCTCAATAGCGACCTTGGCAACATTGGCCGCCGGCTCGACGCCGAGCACGGGAATGTTCAACGGAAGGAAGTGCTGAAGCAGGTAACCGTCGTTGCTGGCGAGCTCGACGACAAGGCTATCGCTACCAAGCTGGAGTTGCTCAGCCATCTGATGGCAGTATTTCTTCGCATGCGCGACCCAGCTGGTGGAATAGGAAGAGAAATACGCGTACTCTTCAAAAATGGCCTGTGGGCTGACATATTCGCTTAATTGCACCAGCAGGCACTCTTCGCAAACGTAAGCGTGGAGCGGATAGTATGCTTCCATCGAATCGATCAGTTCGCGCGGAACAAAGCTCTCACAGGGAGGCGACATTCCGAGATCAATGAAAGAGTACTTCAAACCGGTGCCGCACAGGCGACAGGAATGTATTTTGTCGCTGGGGCGGTTCGCCAACAAAAGAGTACTGGTTTGAATGTTCATGCCTCGGCTCCTGGTCGCGTGTAGTCACCTGCCCCATAAGGTTCGTCGGGCAAGCGCCATCCTCAGGCTCCGAAGTTACGGCCTTCAGCACGCGCGGGCGATATGACAATGCGATCAGTGGGCTCATCCGAACGGTGGAACGTCCCCATACGGTGTCCGTCAAACGGAGTGCGGCTGCGGCTGTCCCGCGGGCATTCAATCCGCGTGGCATGAATATTGGCGATTGCTGGCCTACCCCTTATTGTGAGTTTCGCGCATGCGCAGAGTTTGACAAAACTACAGTGTTGGACTGGCTGAAATCAGGGGTGGATAGAATGAGATTTACCGAGACAGAACTGAACGGAGCATGGCTTATCGAGACGGTTCCGCTCTCGGATGCGCGTGGATCATTCGCTCGAACGTTTTGCGTAGACGAGTTCAGAGAACATGGCCTCGAAATAACGTTTGTTCAGCACAGCATGTCACATTCGGTAACCAAATATACGCTGCGAGGTATGCACTTTCAGACGGCACCGCACGCCGAGGTGAAGGTCGTTTCCTGCGTAAGGGGCGCCATCCTGGACGTGATAATCGATCTTCGTCCTCACTCGCCCAACTACCGGCGCTGGGCGGCCTACGAACTTTCCGACAGCAATTGCCGCCAGCTCTATATCCCAAAGGGATTCGCCCACGGTTTCCAGACGCTACGCGATAACGCGACTGTCTCCTATCTCATATCGGAGTTTTACAATCCGCAGGCCTCGACTGGCGTGAGGTGGAACGATCCAGCATTTGCAATCGACTGGCCAGCGAAACCGACCGTCCTGTCTGACAAAGATCAGGCTTGGCCGCTGCAGGACGCCTCACCCGCCTGATCTTGTTCCGGCGCTTCGGCAAGCAGGCCGTTTGCGAGCAGCAACTGCGCGGCCCGGGCGATATCGCGGAAGGACATGTGCGATTTCTGTGCGATATCGAGCAGAGTGTGATTGCCATCCGCCAGATTGAGCACCCAAAGGTATCCCATGGCGGTTTCCCCGGCAGACTTGTCGCCGCCTAATGCTGAATAAAGACCACGCCTGCCAAGCTGAGGTTCGCCTTTCGGGAAAAGATTGATCGGCGTCCAGTTCATCTCCAATATATCGATCGCATCCATGATCATCCAATAGGACGAGCCCAGATGCTCGGGTGAGATGAACTCCAGATTGTCGGCAGAGGTGTGATATTCTGAAAATGTTCCAAAGGCGCTCCGTTGGAACAGCCCAACCGGAAGATTGAATCCGGGCGAACAATACTGGCGTTCGTCGTAGCCATAAGGGCTGAAATCGCTAATCTTTCCCTGCCTGCCGTCCGAGTTCAGTACGTACTGCATCGCTTGATCGATCATGGAATTGCCACGGCGGCTCCGCTTGTAGTTGGGCCCGCCGCCGTCACCGACGCAAGAGACGATCAGTCCATGGTCGATCCGTGAGATCTTGTCTTCATTGCCGGCAAGCCACGTCAGCGCACCGATCGTTCCGGGCGCGAAAAGGAAGCGATAATTGTAGCGTGTTTTGCGTGTACGCAGCGCTTTGGCCAGACAGGCCAATAGTGCCAGGCCGGAACAATTATCATTGGCCAGTGATGGATGACAGATATGGGCGGAAAGCAGCACATCTCTTTCTGACTGACCCTTGTGGACATATTCGCCGTACGTCAAATGTCCGTCGCGCTTCTCGGAATCAATCAGAACTTCATACTCTCCCTCCTCCAGTTGCAGGAGCTCCTTGTGCGCCATACACAGGCCCCATTGCTCGCTGTAGTAAGACGTTCTGTAGGGAATAAGGTCTGGCTGTTCGGGCAAGGTATGGATATGGGATTTCAGTTCGCTGAGGGGCATCGTCTGTCGGACAGCCGCGCTATATCCCAGGACGTGCAGGTTATTGTCAGCGAAGTCGAGAACCTTGCGCCCAGATGGGCCTTTTATATAGGCGTCGCGGATATTCCATTCCTGCGGCACCGTCCAATCAAGCACCTGCGTTCCGGTCGGGATCTCGTATTGTGTCAGATCGATGTGCTGGCCGAGGACTTGCAGTGTTTCACGCACGCCGTCCCCGGTTATGCTCCGGCAGATCGGAAAAAGTCGGGCGGCGAGCGCGTAGATTCGGATCCCCACATCAACCTCGACGTCGCCCGTGGCCCTGATCGTATCAAACGATACCATAAAGCTGTTCATGGCAGACACGGGTGGTCATATGACGGCATCGGCCAAAGCCGGATGCCGAGATGACGACGGAATACGGCGTAGGCTCTGGTTCAATGTGCCTTCGTCCAGCGACTTCCGGATGTTGCTGATGCGTTGATAACGAGGGCCCTCGAACTCCTGGAGGGTCAATCCGGCACTCATGTAAGCTGCATGCAATTGTTCTGCACCGGCCTTTGCGTCCCAGACGGGCTTGAATGCAGGCAGAACCCGGGCGATCTTTTCGAAACTTACACGGTAGGAACGCGTGTCGGGGCCCGCATCATCTGCAAATTCAAGCCGGCAACCAGGCACGACCTGCGCCACGATCTCTGCAATTTCCCGAATGCGGTAATTATGCGCCGACTGACCGACATTAAATGCTTCGTTGTGTACCTTGTCCTTCGGAGCTTCCATAGCAGCGAGGAAAGCGCGCGAAATATCTTCGATGTGGACGATCGGACGCCAGGGCGACCCATCGGATTTCAGCAGGATGACACCTTCAGTGACCGCCCAAGCGACGAGATTATTCAGGACAATATCAAATCGCAGCATTGGAGACAGACCATAGGCGGTCGCAGGCCTTAAATAGACAGGTGTAAAATTATCGTCGGCGAGCTTTGCAATGTCTTTCTCGGCGAGCACTTTGGACGAGCCATAGGCCGTAACGGGATTGAGCTGTCCAGTCTCGTCTATCATCCCCTCGCCCGACTTGCCGTAGTTGCTACAGGACGAAGCAAAGAGAAATCGGGAAACACCAGCCTTCTTTGCCGTTTCAGCAAACTTCACACTGCCGCGATGGTTGATTTCATACGTGATATCCGGATTGAGGTTGCTGAGCGGATCATTAGACAATGCCGCAAGATGAATAATCGCGTCGAAGCCTTTGAGGTCGCTTACCGTCACGTCACGTACATCCTTGCAGACCGCGGGAATGTCGGCGATGGGACCTCCTGGGGCGTAGGAACAACTACGATAAAGCTCGGCGTCGTAGCCGTGAACCTCATGGCCAGCTTTCATCAGGAAAGGCGCCATGACCGTTCCAATATAACCGCGATGCCCTGTCACAAGTACTTTCATTGTGTGTCGTCCTTCTGCACATAGATGTTTTTCTGGTAAACGGTACTTGCGGGTGGGCGGAACGGCGAGAGAGGAGTTCGGAGGATCATCGCCGATGCGAACTACACTTTCGGCAAATGTGCTACGCCTTTTGTCCGATACGATCGCCTGAACGCTGACGCGCTCAGTCGGTATCGGTCAGCAGAAGGAGCCAGTCCGAAAAACCCGATGAATTTTGCGCCTGTGGAGCGTCGAATGCCAGGGTGTTTGCTTTGGAGCCACTTTTCGCGACCGCTTCACTGAATTGCCCGGATGAAGGATCAAACCAGCGAGCGTGTCGCGTTGTTGGCGCTAGCGCTGCTTTGTCGAGGGTGACACTGCTCCGGTCCGAGAGATAGATCACAGCAAGGTTGCCCGCTGCAGAGCGACTACCAATGGCATACCCAGCAAGTGGTGGTTGCGGCACGACGAGAAGTTTCCCCTGCTCTGGTTCGAGTGTCCACCAGGCGATAGCGTCGAAGAACGCCTTGAGGAGACTCATGCTTTCAGCACCGCGGCTGGAAAGGGCTTTCTGCCAGGTTACCGGGCGTGGGAAAAGAGCCGGACCCGCAAAGTGCCAGACCGGATTATTGCCAAACACCTGGCCGGCGGCTCCTGAAAGAATTGAGCCATACGCGATCTCCCGAATGGTTTGCTCGGTTGTGTTGTGCTCTCCTTCATACATGCCTTCGATGAAAAAGAACGGGCGCACTCGTCCCGAGAGATAACGTTTAAGGTTGGCAGTGCGAACATCGCCGTAGGTGTAAACCGTATCAAGGCCGAGCCATTCTTCTTCCCAACTGTGAAGGACATCCGTGTCGCGCCCCGCATGCACCGTTTGGAGGGCTTCAGGATTTGTCTCCTTGATTCCCTGTGCAAGAGCATCCACCAAGGTTTTTGTGGGCGGGTCCCAATCGCCCCCCTGGACCCAGATAATATTATCGAAGTGGCGGTAGCGCTGGCCGAGATAACGCCCGTATGATCTGAGTGCATCCGCACCCGCATCGTGCATCTCCTGATACCAGCCCTCGTCACCGCCATTGGTTCCAAGGTACGCTGGTGTCAAAAGAACCAGAAATCCCCGTTCTCGAGCGCGCTCCAGAATCCAGTCCGCATCAGCAAAATAGGCCTCGTTCGGCTTTGTGAAGTTTCCGCCGGAAGCAAAGGGAGCATGTTTGTAATAATTATTCGGAGCATTTCTGCTGAAGCGATGCTCGATCAGAGAGACCAATATCGTATTAAAACCCCGACTCTGACGATCGGCGAGATACATGTCCGCGTCCTCGCGCGACAAATCTCCAATCAACGACCACGCCGAGTCGCCTGTCAGGAGAAAGGGGCGACCTGATGTATCCTGGAGGTAGCGATGGTTTTCCGATATCTGCAGCGGAAAAACCGGCTGCTGTGCCTGGGCGGCGAATGAGCAACACATCGCCGATAGAAGAAACAGCCAGAAGAATCTTTTTTCGGCCCAGTCAGGCATTGCCCGCTAGTTCCAGCGCGCGTTCGGCGACCGGCGGTCTGTTAAAACGCCGGAATACGACTTGCGATGGCTTGCCTACGAGATAGTTGTCAACACCGTTCTCGAGAGCCTGCTTGTAGATACCAAGCGCACCATCGACGGCGTCGACCGTGCGCGCAACGTCTTCATCGCTGTGCGTATAGCTGACCACCAGGGACGGCATGAGAACACCGCGTTTGATGGTTTCCTGCAGGAACAGTGTCCGGAATGCTTGAGACGGCGTCTTGGCTTGATCCAGCGTCGCATAGGCGAGGCAGCAGGTTCGGCCGGTGACCCGGAAATATTCGCCAAGACCGTGACGGGCGATAACTTGATCTATACCGGTTCGCAGAGCTTCACCTTGATGGTACAGGTGTTCAATGACGGGCTCATCCTGATAGATGCGCATTGTTGCGATCGCTGCTGCCAAAGCATGCGTTTCTGCGCCGTGAGTTGTGGAAAGCAGGAATACGCGCGGACTACCCGTTTGTTCAAGTCCGCCAAGTTTCATATATTCGCGTTTGCCAGCAAGAGCAGAGACGGAGAATCCGTTGCCCAGTGCTTTGCCGAAGCAGGACAAATCAGGCTCAATGCGATAGAGCTGCTGAGCGCCACCTTTGTGCCAACGAAAGCCTGTGATCATTTCGTCCAGAATAAACAGGGCTCCGTTACTGTGGCAAAGGTCACGCGCTGCATGAAGGAAATTATTCTTCGGATCATCACCACGTGACGGCTCAAGGATTAGCGCCGCGATTTTCCCCGGGTACCTGTTGAATAGCGCACGTATGCTATCAAGGTCATCGTATTTGAAAGTAACGGTGAGTTTCTGCACGGCATCAGGGATCCCTGCGTTCATCTCGGTGTCACCGATAAACCAGTCGTCGGTGGAAAAAAATGGATGATCACCGCAGCGCGCGATCATATCCCGTCCCGTCACCGCTCTTGCCAACCGGACCGCGCCGGATGTTGCATCCGATCCATCTTTGCAAAACTTCACCATTTCGGCACTAGAGATGGTTTCGAGGAAGGTTTCTGCACAGTGCACTTCTATGTCGGCGGGTCGGGTAAAATTGCACCCGAGCTGCAACTGACGTGTCGCTGCATCCAGGACGGGAGCATATGCGTGGCCCAGTCCAACGGCACGGTTTCCCATTCCGTATTCTATGTATTGATTGCCATCGACATCCCATACGTGGCTACCCAAACCTTTGGCTATGAAGCCTGGCGATAGCTGCGGATATTGATCGTCGCCCTTGGCATAGGTATGTGCCCCTCCGGGAATTACATGGTGGGCAAGGGTGCGGAGGCGGCTTGATTCTTCGAAATTGTTAATCAACTGTGTCATCTGCCAAACCTTGTGGAAATCTTGGCCAGCACAGCTGGCGACAAAACTGCTGAGAGAACTATGGGCGTTTCAGGCCACATTTTCACTTCGGCAATTCAGTTACGAGAAAGAGCCAAAAGGCGTATGGGCGTACCGCTCTCTCATAACACGCAACCAGTTCTTGACTGGCCGTGGCACGTATGTGCGCAAGCCGGAACGAAGCCCCCGCGGGAAAGCCCAGTCGTTCAGATCAAGTGGAGCGGCTATAGCTGGTCTGGTAGCGACGACACTATCAATGACGTGGTAATACCGGGTGGCCATTCCCTCGAAAGTGAATGCATGTTCGGCTGCCTCTCTTGCCGCAAACGAAGCACTGGCGAGTTTGGCTGGATCGGCATTGAGCTTGGAAATTATCCGAGCTGCCTCGGCATAGTCACCTACCGGAAAGAGAAAGCCGCTTTTCTTATCAGCGACAATAGTATCCGTTACACCTTGTATATGCGAAGCGATTGGCACGCACCCTGAAGCCATCGCCTCGATAAGGGTCATCGGGTAGCCCTCGAATCGGGACGGCATGATCAGAACATCGTGTTCGAACAGGAGTTGTGGAATACGATCAGGTTGAATTGCCCCTAGAAAGGTTACCCTGTCTTTATGATGGGCCAGCTTTCTTTTCAGTTGCTCAAGGTCCGGCCCATTGCCAGCAACCGTCAGCTTCACCGATGCGGGCGAGTTATCCAGGATACCGGGTAGCCAGAATACACCCTTGGACGTGTCCTCAACGCGGCCAAGAGAGAGCATTCGAAGGCCGTGTGCCAAGCGAGAAACCCGTTTCAAGGTCGTGAATGGCTCGATATCGATGGCATTGGCGATTACAAACGTTCGCTCCTTGTCAAATTTGTATTTCTCTACCAGATCCCGGCGACAGCGCTCCGATACTCCAATGGTAGCGTGGACGTGATCCTTGATAGCTACAGCCGCCGCATAGGTTCCCGGAGTGATATTATGAACGATCATGATACGCATGACATCGGCAGGCAGGTAGCGCGCGATGTTCATCTGGATGCGGTCAGTCAGAACGTTGACGAATACGCCATCGAATCCGCTATTCTGTACAGCAGCAGCGACCAATCTCGCCTGTTCCTGTTCATCTGCTGCTTCTGGCGCTTCCACCATGGTACCAAAGGCCGCCTCGGACTGCCATTCCGCCAATAGAGGATCGCCGAACCCGAGCCAATGCACGTCTATCCCGTGCATTGCCAGACCTTTGCGCAATTGCTTGAACACGGTGTAGGTGCCACCGAGGTGCGGTCGAACGAAGTACGCGAACTTCATGGGCATTGACCCTCAAACTTTCCCGGCGCCCGCCGCCGAAACCCAATTGAACCATCATAGAGCCAGAGACCTACAGAGCAGAATGCGCCGTGAAGGGTAACAGGTGCAGCCTTTTGGAGGAGAACCCCAGTCGTTCGGTTGCTGCTGATACTCCAATGGCCATGTGTCGTTTGTCGGCAGATGGCAGCAAGATCAGAATGACGAAAGTGTATTGGTTCGCGTCTGCGGGGGTGTCCGATAGCATGAGTCGAGTCGTTGAAATGAAGCGTTGTCCTGTAGCAGATTCGAACAGGTCGATTGAGAGGCCTTGGATGAAAATCGCCTTGCTGGGTCAGTTCGGCAGCGGAAATACGGGCAATGACGGCTCACTTGAAGCCATGCTGGACTTTCTGCGTTCATCAAAGATCGACGCGGAGCTGCTCTGCATCTGTTCCAATCCGGAAGCTATTGCGAAAAAGTATAATATTGAGACAATAAGCATCCGTGTACTTGTCTCAAGAGGCCGCTGGTTCAATCGCATTAATCGAATACTCGGTGATATTCCTCGACAAGTGATCGGATTCTATACAATCTTCGCTCAACTCAATGGGCTGGATCTGATGATTATCCCAGGAACAGGGATACTGGACGATTTTCAGGAGACCGCATTTGGCTGGCCTTTCGTGATCCTCAGATGGTGTTTGGCCGCCAGATTGAACGGTATGCGCATTGCCTTTGTCAGCATCGGTGCCGGACCAATCCGACTGCCTCTGAGCCGCCTGTTCTTGAAAACCGGCGCGCGGATGGCACACTATCGTTCCTATCGCGACAAACTATCGCGAGATTTCATGAAGAGCATCGGTTTCGATGTTAGTCGTGATCCCGTGAGCGCTGATCTCGCTTTTGGTCTTCCTGCTGCGGCGGAATCCAGTCGTGACAACCCGGATACAGTATGCGTTGGGGTGGGCATAATGGCCTATTCCGGCTGGAAGAAAGCCGACGAAGACGGCGAGTCCATTTATCGCACATATCTGGACAAGATAGCCGAGTTCATTTCCTGGCTGCAGGAGCGCAGACTAAACGTAAGATTGTTGACGGGAGATATCGTCGATCGTCGGGCAATTGCCGACATCATGAATATGTTTCCCCGGAATGAAACCAATAGCGGCAGCATGCATATTGTGGCGGAGGAGATGACCTCCCTGCATGACGTGATGGCGCAAATTGCGCACACCGATATCGTTGTCGCTACGCGCTATCATAATGTCATCTGCGCGCTGCGAATGGGCCGCCCGGTGATCTCGCTGGCCTACTCGACAAAAAACGATGCGCTGCTCAATGCAACCGGCCTTGAAGAATATTGCCACTATGTCGAGACATTCGATGTCGAAGTTTTGAAATCCCAAGTCGAGAAAATGCTGGCCGAGCGTGCACGCCTTGTATTGGAAGTGAAAAAAGGCGTCGCTGCCTTCCAGACGCAACTGGCAGAGCAAGAAGCTTATATCCACTCAATCCTGGTCGATCCTGTTGAACAGCGCGGAGAAATCAAGGACGTGAGCCAGCTTCCCCAATCCTGAAACGCTTGGTTCCACGCGCCCACATATCAACAAGTCGCTGGAGGCGGCGCAGCGTGTCTGGCCTCTGGAGCAGATATCCGACAGGTGGCAGAAACGCTGTTACAGGACGCCAGCGGAAAGCCAGCTTCAACAGCTCTCCCACACCCTTTTCCCCACGAAGGAGGTGCGAGATCGCCGACCAGTAAGCACGCTCCGCCAAACCACGGCGCGCGAGACGGTGCAGATATTTGGCGTCGGGCATTTCGCCACCCTCGTGGGCAAAGAAGCATTCGGCAGCATCGGCAGTGTGCAATATGTGCAATATCTGACGGGCCCACAAATCGCTGGAGCGATTTGTCCCGTGCGTGCGAATGCCCGCCTGAATGCAATCGAGCTCCGCTACGCTGCCGTGCAGCGCCAAGCGCAGCCACACATCGTAGTCATCGCTGTGCGGAAGTTCCGTGCGATAATAACCCGTGCTTTTTTGCACGCTTGTCCTGATGACAATCGATGGTCCAGGTATCTGGAAAACCCCTAAACGACAGAAGCGTTCGATGAAGGAACGACTGCTGTCCAGCCGATACTGAGGTCGTGACTGCTGTCCCGCTATGCTGGGAATCGGGGAGTCGCCCTGGATATCCACATCACGACCATAGGTATAAGCAATGTCGGGATTTTCTTCCATGATGGTGATGGCACGATTGAGCGCGCCTGGTACCAGGAAATCATCGGAGCATAATATAAGGAAATAATTCGATTCCGCCCAGTCGATTCCCTCGTTAAACGACGCGTGCGGGCCAAGATTTGTTTCGTGCAGCCGCAACTCGACCCGCGGATCCATTGCTGCAAGCTCTCGCGCAACTTCGGAACTGTCATCGGTTGAGGCGTTGTCGACAATCAGGACGCGCAACTTCTCGACATCTTGCGATAGCACGCTGTCAACACATGCCCGCAAATAGCGGCCGTAATTATAGTTTGGTATGACCACATCAACGGACTTCACAGCATATATCCCCACGCTTTAGAGCGAGATTTAATCATTCGGCCGGCACTCCCTGCTTGCTCGGCAGAAGCCGCGGCAGAAACAGGCCGACGATTCGGATAAGCTCTTCGAGGAATGGATGCTTGGTGATGACCAGAGCCGTCACCCACCCGATAGCTGAAAATAGGCCAGCAGCAAGTGCCTGCAGAATGGAAAGATCGAACGCAAAACCATTCGCAGCAAGAACACCGAGCGGTCCCAAAATTCCCCCGAAGGTTACTACCGCACTTTTCGCAAGTATAGCGAACAACTCCTGCCAGTGGAATGGCGCATGCCGGCGAACATAGATGAGCGAAATAAGCATTTGGAACGGCAGGGCGATGAATTGGCTTAGCACCAGCGCATACAATCCAAAGAAGCTCGCAGTACAGATGACAATTATCGACATGCCCCGACCGATAAAATTTGCCCGGAACGCTTCCCGGTTCGCACCGAGAGCAACCAATACCGGGAACGTCAATATGTTGGGAAACCAGAAGATGGCCGCGACTGACAGGATTTGCACAAGCGGAACTGTGGCATCCCAAGCCTGGCCAAGCGCGACGTGCACGATCGGGTGGGCAAGAATAGCAACGACGAGAACAGCGGGCCAATAGAGTGCTGTGATATAACTGATGATTTTGAGATAGGCGTCCTTGACGCTTCGTTGCGCTCTCGCTTCGGCGGCAAATGCAGGAAACGCAACTGAAAAAATCGCCGACAGCAATATCTTGTCGGGGAGTCCGCAGACAACATTCGCTCGGTTAAAAAGGCCCACGGCAGTCAAAGGCATAATGCGCCCCAATACCAGCTGGGGCAGTGCCTCATATGTTCTGTCAAGAACGGTCGAAGCACCCTTGTAGCCACCGAAAATGAAGAACTCGTACCAGCCTTTCAGTCGTGGCCTGAACATCCAGAAAATCGGTCGTGCATGGAATGCAAGAACGATTCTGACCAATGCAGATGCAAGTGTTCCCCACGCAAAACTCATAAAGCCAAAGCCAAACCATGCAAACGCTATGGTAACCAAGGCGTTGACTATACTCCCGAGTGCGTTGATGCGTGTGAGGTTGCCAAACTCCATATCCCGGCGCAGCAATGCAGCGATGGTACTGACTGGTGCATCGATCACACCGGAAATTGCCAGAACACAGACGAATGCGCTAAGGCCCGCTTCGGAATAAAAACCCGCAAACCAGTGGGCCAAAAGAATAAGAAGCGAGCCGATTGCAACCGAAAAGCCGAATATAAGAGTAAAGCCAGTACGAACGTCTTCTTCCGAAACATCTTCGCGTTGAATGAGATACTCCGACGTCACGAACTCTCGGAAATTGAACGCAATGGTTCCTATCCCCAAGCCAATGACCGCAAGCCCGATCGCCGTGCTGTCTAACAGACGGGACAGAACGGCAATCATCGATATGCTGACAATCACCTGTGAATATTGTTCCAGGGCCGCCATAAAATATGCCCGGCGAACGTTCCCCACCTAGATACCTCGCGTGTATTGGTCAAAGTCTACCTAACCAACGCTTGATGAGTGCAAAAAACTTGGGTTTTGAAACTATTCTTCAAACGCACAGAATCGCACAGAACGTCGATTTCATCACGACGATAACTGTTGCTGTCACTTCCTTTAAGCTGACCAATGAGATGAATGGTAACATAGCCATTCGACGTAATCGCGGGAGACAACCGAGCATGCCCGAATCAATCCGAGGTAGCCAGCTTCATCCTTACATCGCTCAAATGTGGAACGCATCAACATACTCGTTGTTGAGCGAGGAGATATGATCCGCTTTTGGATGTGCCCGATGTCTCTGAAGCCAATTGTCAATTTTTCTTGTGAGCGTCTTTAGTTAGACGGCTGTACTGACTGCATCGGATCAGAGAACCCATGATCGAAGACGAACAAATCCGGATTGAACTCATGGCCACACAATTTTGGCTACGCGCTCTGTTCATGCATATGGCGACGGGGACGCCCCCCACTTCCATTTCCGTTCAGGAGTATCTGACGGAACTCAAAAATTCGGCGCCCCAGGATTATGGCAGCAGCCTTTCTCCTGCGGATTGGGACAAGGAACATCTCTTGCACTATCCTTGTTATGAGCGGGTCGGGCTTCAGATTATCGAAACCCTTCAAAGCCTGGAAAGGAAGCTCGCACCTTTTGCCGTGCATGGAGGGCACTGACAATTGGAACGTGTGGAGTGCCTCATCGCGGGCGGAGGTGTTATCGGGCTGGCAATCGCTCGCGCGTTTGCCCGTCGCGGCATCGAGACCCTGATTGTCGAAGAGGCCGAAACTATCGGAACGGGCACCAGTTCGCGCAACTCCGAGGTTATCCACGCCGGCATCTATTATCCGCAAAACAGCCTGAAAAGCAGGTTATGCATTGAGGGTCGAAATGCCCTTTATGCCTTTGCGGAAAGGCACGGAGTTCCGCATTCCCGCTGCGGCAAGCTGATCGTAGCTACAAACGAAACTCAAATTCCGATATTAAATACCATAGCGACAGGAGCGGAAGCATGCGGTGTTTCTGATCTACAGCATTTGTCGGAGCTGGAAGCCTGCAGACGCGAGCCGGAACTTACGTGTACGGCAGCATTATTTTCACCGTCGACGGGCATCATAGACAGCCACAGCCTGATGTTGGCGCTGCTCGGCGACGCGCAAGATCACGGCGCAGCAATTTCATTTCAGACCAGGATAGTTTCCGCTGAAACGAATGCCGATGGTTTGCGGGTAGAGACAATTGATGCCTCCAATGGACGCACGTTTGAGCTTCAGGCATCCACATTCATCAATGCGTGCGGCCTTCAGGCACCGGCCATCGCTTCATCCATTACCGGACTACCGCGAAAATTCATACCCGACAGGCGATTTGCCAAGGGCAACTATTTTTCAGCGACAGGCAGGACGCCGTTCAAGCACCTGATCTATCCAGTCCCGGAAGAAGGGGGGTTAGGCGTTCATCTCACGCTTGATCTGGACGGCCGGATGCGGTTCGGTCCCGACGTCGAATGGGTGGAATCGATCGAATACAGTGTCGATCCTAAACGGGCAGACCGATTCTACGACGAAATACGTAAATACTGGCCCAATCTCGTCGACGGTTCATTGCAGCCCGCTTATAGCGGCATCAGGCCAAAGCTGACTATCAGCGGCGAACCAACAACGGATTTCGTCATCGAAGGTCCTGCCACACACGATGTCAAAGGTTTGGTGAATCTTTTTGGTATTGAAAGTCCGGGCCTCACATCCTGTCTTGCGATCGCAAACCATGTATCGAACATGGTGTGACGTAACACTGCAAGCGAGATGGTGGGATAAAACGAAAACGGTGAGCCGCGGGGCCCACCGTCTCGTGAGAATGAGGCGACTGGAGATCACATCATCACACTCTGGCGTTGCAGTCCTTCTACAGCGCCAAATCGGATAAAATCCGGGGACAATGAGCCCCCGGATAGTTGATACCGGCGCTTAGAAGTTGCGCTGGAAGCGGATGATGCCGCCGAATGCGTCGTCGCTGCCGCCAAGGGCATCAGAAACGTCAGCACGTGCGCCGTCGAACTTGGTGTAGTTGATTTCTGGCGTAATCATGAAGCCAGGAACCAGCTCGTAAGCTACGTTAAGAGCGAGGGCATATGTGCCTTCTTCTTCGTAAGCAGCCTGTGCGTTGATGGTTGCCTTGTCGGTAGCCTTGACGGAGAACCCGCCCCAAGCTGCCCAATCGCCTTCCCATGTACCGAACCAGTTACGTTCGACCAAGCTTTCGTCGTAGTTGGACTGATAGCCACCCATGATGAATGCAGAGAACATTTCGTTGAACTTCACGTCCAAGCGCAGCTTGCCACCGAATTCTTCAACGTTGGAGTCGTAGCCGACAACACCGGAAACGCCACCCCAAGCCTGTTCGAACTTCGCACCAGCGAGAACGTGAGGCATGTAGTCTTCGATGACATAGTCGTCCTGACCCTGTTCAGCACCGATGATAGCGGAGAAACCGTTGCCACCCTTGAAAGTGTAGCTGACCTGGTTGCTCTGGCCGGACTGGTAGTTGATCACGTCGTCGTTGATGACGCCACCAGCATAATCTGTCCATGAACCGAAGAGTTCGTCAGCAGTACCGATGCGGAAACCACCGAGTTCGATCCATGCCTGCGGCAGCGAACCCTCGCTGGATTCACCATCGTCATACTGGAAACGGCCCTGGATGTAGGAACGCAGAGTGCCGAGTTCGGTTTCCGAACGAGCGTCGAAACGAACTTCTGCACGAGTACGCTTATGCCAGGTCTCGTCACCATTGGCACCAACGTTCCCACCGGTATAAACGTCGTCGCCAGCCTGGGCATCATAACGGACGTAGCCGCTGATCTTCAGGCAGGTTTCGGTCCCCGGAATATAGAAGAAGCCAGCGCCGTATGCATCGCAAACGCGAACGTATTCGACGGGCTCTGGTTCAGCAACAACGACTGCATCTGCAGCGCGTGCCCCCGAAACTGCAACCAGGGCTGCAGCGGAGCCGATAAGAAGGCTCTTAATGTTCATTGTTGATCTCTCCATATGTGTCTTGTTGACCCGGCGATCTAACTTAACTTTAGCGACGGGGTCAAAGAACTTATGGCCAGAACGGCCTATCTTATGCAACTTGGGGTTACAGTGTTGCCGTTTTATCACGAAAACGTGAGATCATTGTGAGTCCTTTCCCATAAGATATTGAAAATGAATCATTATTTGTGTGAATCTTTGTGATTCTTTAAAAGTCGCTTAATCGTGCCAACCTTTATCATTTTAGAATTTCGTAATAATTGTTCAATTCGGTTAAATCATAGAAGAAGAGCTGTTTTCTTACGCAGGATATGAAAGTGTAATTGCTTATATATTTGTTTGTACTTGACTCTTAAAACTAAGGTACAAGGAAATATACTTGCCATCGCGGCTGCAGCCCGAACGGCCCATGACGTCGGTCTACAACCCGACATATCCGATGCCGCACAAGATGCGACGCTGCGAAGGGACCAGACTGGGGACAGCGGAGCGCGTGCAAGCGCAACGAAAATGTGCCGCACCCGGTCACGAGGGTTAACATAATTTCTTTTTTACTGAGAGAAAGAGTGGTGCCCAGACGCGGATTCGAACCACGGACACGCGGATTTTCAATCCGCTGCTCTACCAACTGAGCTATCTGGGCACTTCGTGGCGTTTCCGTTATCCGGCAAGCCTTGTCGACGGGTTGGTTTTCCGTCAGAAGCGCGTGGGTTATAACACTAAAAATCGTGCTGTCCAGCATCAACTCGTGAATTTTTTGCCGTTTTTTTGCCTCTTGCAAAGGGCATGCATTGGTGCATTTGTTGAGGCTTATAGACGGGATTCGTATTGCATGGATGAAACGGGGGAGACAACCAAAGACCGGGTTTTTGGTTGGGGGATTATTGGCAGCGGCGAAATTGCCCGGCGATTTGCGTCGGACCTGATGCTCGTGCCGGACGCCGCGCTTGTTGCTAATCACTCTCGGAGTGCGACCAACGCAGAGGAGTTCCGCAGTGCTTTTAGCAGCCGCAGGGCTTATTCGGACCTCGATTCGTTTTTGAGCGACCCGTCCATCGACGCAGTCTATGTTGCGACGCCAAATTCCCTACATTTGGCCCAGTCACTGAAAGCAATGCGAGCCGGCAAGGCAATCCTCGCGGAAAAACCCCTTGCCCCCTCGCATACGGAGGCCTCTGTCATCCAGCGGGAAGCAGCCAGGGTCAATGTCTTTGCCATGGAAGCGATGTGGACGCGGTTCCTGCCTGCCATAGTTGCGGCCAAAGCAAATGTCGATGCGGGCGAGATCGGCACTATTCGCAAGATAACGGCCGAACTTGCCTATGCACACGAATATGATCCAAAGAGTCGCTATTTCAGCCGATCGCTTGGCGGTGGGGCCAGCCTCGACCTCGGTATCTATTGTGTATCTCTCGCTATGTACTTTCTAGGCCAGCCAGAGAAGGTTTCAGGCCTCTGGTACCCTGCGCCAAATGGCGTCGACATGAGTTCGGAAATAACGCTGCATTACAACGAGGCGGAAGCGCAGCTTACGAGCGGGTTCGACCGGGATGGTGCGAACCATTTCGTCATAGAAGGCACAAAAGGTATGCTTCGGTTGAATTCCCCCTTCCTGAAGGCGCAGCGGTTGACAGTCTATCAAGGCTTCGCGCAGCGCGCGCCCTTTGGCCCGCTGTCACGACCATCCGGGCTTGCCAGCAAAATACTCGATCGACTTCCACTACCCGGACGAAGGGTGGAAGACTATCCGTTCGAGGGCAATGGCTTACAATTCGAAGCGATGGCTATGATGGACGCGATGCGTAAAAACGAAAAAACGTCGACAGTCATGCCGCTTTCAGACAGCATCAACGCCCTGCGCGCAATCAACATCGTCTTGGCGCAACCGGCGACAACGCACATCATCAAGCTCTAAAAAGTGCTTCGCATCTTGTAGGGCTGGGGCAGCGAACCGGCATTGTTCAACGCGAGCGCCAACTCGGTGATGTGAAGCCCAACCTTGCCCGACGAAAACAGCGGCCTGCCCTGTTCAATGGCATCAGCCTGCGCGGCAATGCCCCCGGCAAAATCGATTTGCGATGGATAAGCCGGGAGCTTCGCACGTCTTGCGGAATTGTCATAAGCGAGTTTGCGTCCCGGCAATGGCTTCCAGTGCAGGAAGCGCTTGAGATGCACTTCCATAAGATCGACAACCTTGGTGCGTAGCGTCCGGCCTTCTGCGGCAGTTTCAAGATAGATTGCTGATCGGTGATCCCAAAGATCCTCCGCCGTCAGTGTTCCCCTATCACCGAGAATCATCAACGACCGGTCGCGCGGCGCAGCAAGACCGCAGGTGAGACGAGCGATGACACCGGAATGAAACTGCAGGCAACCAACGGAAAAATCGGGCGCCATGTTGATTGCTACGGTTCCCGGTCCCTTGTCCGGAAATGTGAGCGTCGAGAAAGCAGCCAGGCTTTCGACGGGCCCAAACAAAGAAACCAGCCAAGACAGCGCATAACCGGCGTGCTCGAGCGTGCAGCCTATTTCGAACTCATGCAGACCGGGCCACCGCGCGCCCGAAACGGAACGCCATCCCTGCCAATTGGCGCGGAAAACCGGACCGTCCTCCATCTGGGCATAGACCAGTCGCGGTTGACCGATGTCGTCCAGCGACATGGCGACGAGCTTGTATGCATCGCTCATGGCGTTGGCTGGGGCTGATGCCAGGATAAGATCAAGGCGTTCGGCGAGCGCTACCAGTTCTGCCGCTTCTTCGTAGCACATTGCAAGTGGCTTTTCGCAATAGACATGTTTGCCGGCCTCCAACGCCTGTTTCGAGAGCAAGTAATGATTTTCTGGTGCCGTCAGATTGACAACAATCCTGACCTCGTCGTCGGCGAGGATTGCTTCGAAGTCGGGATAGGTCGCGACCTTATAGTATTCGGCAAACTGTTTCAGGCGCGCTGGATCACGGTCATAGACGCCGCCCAGCACAAGTTGCGGATGGTTGACGAGCGTCGTCATATAATAATCGGCAACAAAGCCGGTGCCGATGATCGCAATCTTCATGGAGCGTTCCTGTCCTGACCAGGGCAGAAATTACAGGCATCAAATGAAAAGAACGTGAAGCGGCTCCAGCTATTCCTGCTCGTCGTCGCTGTCGTCCGCACTTTCCACGGCTGGTAACACATAGGCTCCAGTCAGCCAGCGATTGAGATCGATGTTGCGGCAGCGTGCCGAACAAAAGGGGTAATGTTCCCGTTGCGAAGGGCGCTTGCATTCCGGGCAAGGTCGCGTTGGCCGCAAGGGCGTCACGTTTGCCGTGCTTTTCTTGGTCTCAGTCAATGGATCAGTTCCGTTTAACGTCCCGAAGATTGCCAGTTGGCATAGACCGGATAACCTTCGCCATGCAGGAGGCTGGCAGTCTCGTAGAGCGGCAGTCCGACGACATTGCTATAGGAGCCAACCAGCTTGACGACAAAGCCGCCTGCAAGTCCCTGGATCGCATAGCCGCCGGCCTTGCCGCGCCATTCCCCAGAAGCAAGATAGCTCTCCAGCTCCTCTCGCGAAAGACGCTTAAAGCGCACGCGAGTTTCAATCAGATCTTGACGCTGCTTGCCTTGGGGTGTGATGAGACACAGCCCGGTATAGACGCGATGGGAACGGCCTGAGAGTAATCGGAGACACGCAGTCGCATCGTCGAGGATTTCCGCTTTTGGCAGAATCCGCCGGCCAACCGCGACAACCGTATCAGCGGCCATGATATAGGCATCGCTGAACTCCGGATCATTCCTCAGCTCGCCTGCGATTTTCTCTGCTTTCAGGCGGCTCAGACGACGAGCAAGCGAACGCGGATGTTCGGCCCGCAGCGGGGATTCGTCGACATCCGCAGGCAGCAACCGATCCGGCTCGATACCGATCTGACTCAGGAGCGCCAGACGGCGCGGCGAGCCGGATGCAAGAACGAATTTGTGCTGATCGCTCATTGACGTCGAATATCCTGCGTAGCGCGGAGCTGATTATTTGAAGCGATAGGTGATGCGACCCTTCGTCAAATCGTAAGGGGTCATTTCAACGAGAACTTTGTCGCCGGCGAGAACGCGGATGCGGTTCTTGCGCATGCGGCCAGCTGTGTGTGCGATGATTTCATGATCATTTTCGAGCTTTACCCGAAACATCGCGTTGGGCAACAGCTCCGTCACGAGACCAGGAAACTCCAATACTTCTTCTTTCGCCATGCGTAGTGCTATCTCCGATAAGGGAATTTGAGGTCATGCTCGACCGCAATTTTGCGCGGAACCTATAGTATTGCGCACCATTTGTGAACAAGGGAGTTCGATACAATTATAAGGGTTGCACAGGCGTTCAGCCTGTTCTGCCGAAACGCTCCAGAATATGTCGTTTCAGGTTTTCCCGAACATCCCGATAGGCGTCCATTATCTGATTGCGACGGCCCTGCACCAAGGTCGGATCGGGTGTCGGCCAATATTCCACATGTACAGACGTCGTTCTGGTCAATTCAAGTGCCATATGGTGGGCCTTGGGCGACAATGTAATGATCAAATCGAAATAATCATCTTCCAGCTCTTTGAAAGTGCGCGGCTGGACAGAGATTCGTTTTAATCCGACCTCTTCAAGAACGGCGTCGACAAAAGGGTCGGGCTCGCCTTTCTCAACACCTGCCGAGGCGATATAGATCCTCGATGGCAGGAGACTGCGGGCTAGAGCCTCCGCTATCGGCGATCGGATCGAATTCAGACCACAAATGAACAAGACTGCACTCGGCACCACCGCTTTTGCGGGTTCCTGGTCGTCAGGCAGCTTTTCCGTTCCGATAGTCACTGGTTCGTCTAACCCCGCCAATGCAGCACACATACCAACGTGAACAGGCGGCGGGCGGTGTCGAAATCCACCTCGATCTTGCCATTCAAACGATCCATCAATGCCTGCGAACCCTCGTTATGCAATCCGCGCCGACCCATATCGATAGCTTCGATCTTGCTTGGGCTGGAAGCGCGGATGGCCTCATAATAGCTTTCGCAGATCATGAAATAATCCTTCACGACCTTGCGCAACGGTGTCAGCGACAGGATATGCGTGACGACTTCATCACCATTTTCGCGGGCGATGGCGAATATCAACCGGGATTCCGCCAGCGATATCTTGAGCCGGTAGGGACCGTGCCCCTCATCCCCGACGGGCCGAAAACTGTTTTCTTCAATCAAATCGAAAATGGCGACAGCACGCTCGTGCTCGACATCCGGCGTAGAACGGCCGATCGTCTCGTCCAGCTCCACGTCAATCAGTCGCGCCATGTCCGTCGCTGTCATTATTTCCCTACAGGTTCAACCGGATTGCAACGGAATTGCCGTGGGCATCAAGGCCCTCTGCACGCGCAAGTTCGATCGCTGCCGGACCCAAGGCGCGCAACTGCTCCACACCCAATTTCAGGATGGAGGTCCGCTTCACATAGTCGAGCACCGAAAGGCCGGAAGAAAATCGCGCCGACCGTGCGGTGGGCAAAACGTGATTTGAGCCACCCACATAGTCGCCGATCACCTCCGGTGTGTAACGTCCAAGGAAGATCGCCCCGGCGTTGCGAACGCCTGCCAGCAGTATTTCGGGATCAGCAGTCGCGATCTCGAGATGCTCGGCAGCGATCCGGTTAACGAGCGGTAGCGCCGACAACAGGTCGGATACCAGAATAACGGCACCATAATCGCGCCAGCTGGCGCTTGCGGCTTCCGCTCGTGGCAATGTCAGTAGCTGGCGTTCTACGGCGGCGATAACTGCGTTGCCCAAGGCCTCGTCGTCCGTGATCAGGATCGACTGCGCGGCGCTGTCATGCTCGGCCTGCGCCAAAAGATCGGCCGCGATCCAGTCGGGATCATTGTCGCTGTCCGCCAGGATCAAAACTTCCGACGGACCCGCAATCATGTCGATGCCGACCTTGCCGAACACGCGGCGCTTGGCGGCTGCCACATAGGCATTGCCGGGACCTATGATCTTGGCGACCGGCTCAATTGTTTCCGTGCCATAAGCGAGCGCCGCAATGGCCTGTGCGCCGCCAACGCGGTAGATTTCCGAGACGCCGGCAAGCCGGGCTGCAACCAGCACGAGCGGATTGAGCTTGCCCTCTGGCGACGGCACGACCATGACGATACGCTCGACGCCAGCGACCTGAGCCGGAACAGCATTCATAAGCACGGAACTCGGATAGCTCGCCGTGCCGCCCGGGACATAAAGCCCTACCGACTCGACTGCCGTCCAACGCGAACCGAGTTCTACACCCAGCGCGTCCGTGTAACGATCGTCCTGTGGCATCTGCCGCGCGTGGTGCGAATGAATGCGATTGCGCGCCAATTTCAGCGCTTCCACCGTTTGTATAGGCGCGGACGCTACGGCTGCGTCGATCTCGGCCGAGGTGATCGCGATGCCGTGTTGCACAAGATCGATCCGGTCGAAGCGTTGCGAATAATCAATCAGTGCGGCATCGCCCTCGGTGCGAACGCGATGAATTATATCGGCAACAGCGCGGTCCACGTCCTCAGAAACCTCACGCTTGGTAGCCAGAAACGCAGAAAACCGCGATTCAAAATCTGGTTCGGACTGTCTCAGCACAAATGCCACGCTAATCACTCCTCAGACTTCGTGTTCCGGTTTGAACGCTGTTTCCCAAGCAGGACCGAGATCTGTCAACTGGGCCTCGATGGCTTCCACTTCCAGCCTCAGCGCCTTGTTGGCGGCGAAGGTCAACTCGACAATACCCGAAGGTGCGTCCGACACGATGAAATGGATTGCAAGAAGCGACAGGACATCGTCCTTGCGCTGGTGATCAATGCCGGTCGCCTTGACGCTATATACCCGATCAAAAAGCAATGCTGCGCGGCGACGTTCAAAGCTACGGCGGCGTTTGCCATCGGCAGCCTGTTCCCAGACAAACCGGTTAACGCCAAGAACAAGTTTCTTTTCAGCGGCCAGATATTCAATGTCGCTAACTTTCAACACAGAATCCTGCAGATGCGCGGACAGGATCTGCAGATCTTCCTCATCAAGCGCGATGAGTTTGAGAGTGTCCATGTCTTCCCTTTGCAAAATTGAGCGAGATCGCGATGCCGATCCGGCACCACGACATCTTTCCTGTTAGAGGAAAGTGTAGGGAAATGGAATTATGCGCTGCGTAGAATCTGTGTTGAAGCTACGAAAGTAGGATCAGTCACTGATACGTTCGACAACCGCGCCGCAGCGCGTCAGCTTTTCCTCGAGACGTTCAAAACCGCGATCGAGATGGTAGACGCGATTGACGACTGTCTCGCCCTCAGCGGCAAGTCCAGCAATGACCAGCGAAACCGAGGCCCGCAAATCGGTCGCCATCACGGGCGCGCCCTTCAGCCGTTCGACACCTTCGATCTTAGCCGTCTGGCCCGATAGTGAAATCTTGGCGCCAAGCCGCGCCAGCTCCTGCACGTGCATGAAGCGATTTTCGAAGATCGTCTCCGTAATGTGGGAGGTGCCTTTCGCCTTGGTCATCAAGCCCATGAACTGCGCTTGAAGATCCGTCGGGAACCCGGGGAACGGCTGAGTCGTCACGTCGACAGGCATGATGCCGTGGCCGTTACGGACAACACGCAAGCCTGAATTGGTTTCGGAGATTTCCGCTCCAGCCTGACCGAGCGTGGTCAAGGCCGCGCTGAGCAAACTGGCATCGGCGCCTTCGAGTATGACATCACCACCAGTCATGGCGACAGCCATGGCATAGGTGCCGGTCTCGATTCGATCTGGAATGACGCGAATGCGGGCTCCGGAAAGGCTCACGACACCTTCGATCGTGATTGTCGGCGTACCTGCACCGCTGACCTTCGCCCCCATGGCATTAAGACAGTCAGCCAAGTTGACAACTTCGGGTTCCTGTGCGGCGTTTTCGAGGACCGTCTCGCCCTTAGCCAGAGTCGCGGCCATCATCAATACATGGGTCGCGCCCACCGAAACTTTCGGGAACACGTAGCGGGTACCGACAAGGCCGCCCTTAGCACTGGCCTTGACATAACCATTCTCGATCTCGATATCGGCGCCGAGCGCGCGCAGGCCATCGATGAACTGATCCACAGGACGCGTGCCTATGGCACAGCCGCCTGGCAGCGAGACCGTAGCCACCCCCATCCGCGCAAGTAGCGGGCCAATAACCCAGAAGCTTGCACGCATCTTGGAAACCAGCTCATACGGCGCCATCGTATCGACGATATTGCGTGCGGTGAAATGGATGGTGCGTGAATAGGCACCGTCCTGACGTTCGCGACGTCCATTGACGGAATAATCGACACCATGATTGCCGAGAATACGGATTAGTTGTTCAACGTCGGCGAGATGAGGAACGTTTTCCAGCGTCAGTGTATCGTCCGTCAGGAGCGATGCGATCATCAACGGCAGGGCCGCATTCTTGGCACCCGAAATCGGAATGACGCCATTGAGCTTGTTACCGCCAACAATCTTGATGCGATCCATATTGTGTCACTTTCGCGGGAAAGTACCCGTCCTGTCGTTGAGACTCTTTGCAGAGCCGGTTGCTGTAAACCATCACACGAAATGGTTCAAGAAAGGCTTATGACCCTGTTTGGGCCATTCATGATTCCTCTTGGGAGGAATCGGAAGGCTTTTCGGTTGCGGCGACAATGCCCTCGTCGCGTTCATCGGCGCTACCCGCCCGACGCGAACGTGATTGCTGTTTTCGCCGTGCCAGATTCGCCCGCAATTGTTCGGACCGTCGCTTCTCGCGGTCAGTTTGTTGGGAATTCGGGTTTTTCGACGGCGAAGTCATGTCGTGTCACATATATTCCAAATGGGTTTCATGCCATTTTATACCCAACAAGTCATCGCTTTTGCCGCGTATACATAATTTGGCACAGAGATTACGATTGCTTGCTTGCGATTTAAGCAATGATATGGCAGAAGTCCGCCGCGTTCGCAAATCGGCTGCAACTCATGTAGAGCACTTCGTTACGAGGTGGTATACGGGAAACGAGGCCATGGTTGCGATCCGCACGCGATATGGAAACGCTGTTGTAGCTCAGTGGTAGAGCGCGTCATTGGTAATGACGAGGTCGGGAGTTCAATCCTCCCCAGCAGCACCATTCCAACCCATTGAATTCATTAGAACCTATTGACATCTAACAGGTTTTTCCCATTTTCTTGTTACAAAATTGGTAACAAAATGGGTGATTTGGTTATGGCTGCGAAGACACGGAACTGGCTGGAACGCAATGGCAGATATTATGCTCGCGTGGTCATCCCCCTTCCCCTGCGTCCATTCATGGGCGGCAAATCTCAGCTTACCGAACCGCTTGGTCCCGATCTACGCTCCGCTCGCAACCTCCACTCCGGCGCGGTTGCTCGTATCCGTGCTCAAATCGACATTGCCAAACAAAAAGCAAATGCCTCAGGTCTCCACGGTCAGAAGCGTTTTACACCTGAGCCTATTTCAATAAATGAAATTGCCCATCGCCATTATTTGAGACGACTAGAACTGGATAGAAAGCTGAGGTTATCAAACAATAACTGGGCCTCGATATCCATTGACGATCTAGTCGTCGCGCAGCTCCGTGACGGCATGGCGGGTAAGCTTGGCGACAACGCTTTGCTGGATGCTGTTGGTCCGGCGACGGCTCACTTCCAGCAGCTGGGCAACACGACTGCCAAGTTCGGAAGCCACGAGTGGCGTGAACTTGCCATGGCCTTGTGCGCGGCCGAATTCGAGGTTCTTTCACGCATCGTGGAACGTGATGAGGGCGTGTATTCCGGCGCACCGTCGCATCCGCTCTTTGAACCGATGGACGTGGAACAACTCACGAGCGATCCGGTATCAATTAGAGACCTTTTTCAGAGATACTTGAAGGAGTTGAAAGCGAATGGCCGAGGAACTGAAGCTGAGCAACGTTGGACGCCTATTGTCGAGGACTTCATTGCCTTTGCGAAAACAGATGATGCTCGACGCATTACCAGGAAACATGTGATTCAGTGGAAGGATGTAAAACTAAACTATCTAGCACCAAAGACAGTCAAAGACGTTTATCTTACCGCACTGAAGGCAACTTTTAACTGGGCTGTCGCCAACGATATTCTCGACACCAGCCCAGCAGACAAGGTTAAAATCAGGGTTAAGGAGAAGGTCCTTAACCGGCCGAAGGGCTTCACACGTGAGGAAGCTGCAAAAGTTCTAAGAGCAAGCTTGCGTTATGTTCCGGCTCCTTATGGGACGAAAATCAGAGAGGCATCACAAACCACTGCCGCAAAAAGATGGGCGCCAATACTCTGTGCGTTGACGGGCTCTCGCATTACAGAAATCACGCAATTGCGAAAATCCGATATCCAGACTGCGGGGGAAGTAACCTATATTAGAATTTCTCCGGACGCCGGCGCGGTAAAAAACAATAAGTTCCGAGACGTTCCCCTCCACCAACAGCTACTGGACCTTGGTTTCCTCGGCTTTGTTAGCGGATCTGCAGAAGGACCTCTTTTTTATCCTTCAGGTGCACGTAAGCCTGGCAGCAATCCGGCAGCGATCGTTTCCTCGCGGCTGGCGCAATGGCTTCAACGAAATCAATTGATTCCGGCCGGCGTAAGCCCCAACCACGGGTGGCGCCATTCATTTAAAACCTTTTGCAGGGAGGCGAATATAGACAGCGCGACAATAGATGCAATTTGCGGTCATGCTCCCAGATCTGTTGGTGAAAAATACGGAGACGTCACTTTAAAAACGATGAAAAACGCGATCGACAGTCTGCCAGCATATAGTTTTGATAAGGTATAGTCAGTCAGCGCTGACTTATCCGTAAGTAATCTACTAGTAATCCGTAATAATTTTGATACATTCTCTCGCGTTATCGAAAAAAAGAGATTATCAAAATGAAGAGCCTATCCAATCCGCCGCGCTCATCAATCTCTGTCTTCTTAGAAGAGACGGTTAATGCACTTCCTGACAATATCAGCCATCGAGATATTGCCGTCATGTCGGGCTTTCAGACCTCCGACATGATCTACATGTTCATCGATGGTCGCGCTAAAGTCCCTCTCGACCGGGTAACAGCACTAGCCCAGGCATTGGGCGTCGATGCAGGTCACCTTTTCATACTTGCGTTAGAGCAGATCTTCGAACCCGCAATGTTTGCTGAATTGCGAGAACTTTTTGCGCGACCCCAGAACATATCCTCAAATGAGTGGGATTGGATCCAGCTTATCAGGCAGGCCTCAACCCATACTGATCCGCCAGTTACTATGCCGGTGGCACGGCAGGTTAGAAAGGCATTCCTCCGAGAATGAGCAGCAATGGTCCGCACAAGCTAACCAACCATTTCTATAACAATCCTGGTAGGCGGAAACTATGAAATCAGAAGATAAACCAACGATCATGTTTGCTTATTCGCTAGGGAGACTCTCAACGGTCTGTTTCGTGATTGCGATGGCGCTGCCCCTGATGGCGATATCGTGGCCAATCACAATCGCAGGTGAATACTCTGCGCTGTTTTTAACTATCTCTACCGCCGGTTGGCTCATAGCGGGCGCGGTATTGCATTTTTTGGGACTACGTGTGTTGAGAGGTGCATGGGGATGACGCCATCTTCCATCGAATTTTGGATTCTCTCTTTGGGATTGCCCATAGGCGTTATTGTGGCTGCGTATCTTTTAGTCCTGCAGCATGAACACGCACGCAAAACACAACGTTAGCCTGCGCTGGATCTTCCTGATCTTGCACTCGGCGACGTGACCATTCGGACGACCGTGTGGTCGCGTCTCTTTCGCGATAGAACACTCTCCACTTTGTTGATAACATTTTTCCACGATGAAAAAAATCGACGATCAAATCCAGCTAAGTGCCACCGATTTGGTCGGCCATTTGAATTGCCATCACTTGACGGCCTTGGACGTTCTGGTCGCCAACGGCTCGCTTGCCAAACCAAAACGATATGACCCAATGCTCGAGATCCTGCGAGAGCGCGGCTTTTTACATGAGCAAGCGTTTGTGGAACATTTGTTGTCCACGGGTTTGACATCAGAGCCGATTGATTTTGTCGAAATTTCGGATGAAAGCGTCGCCGCCACTATAAGAGCCATGCAATCGGGGCGCGACGTCATTATACAAGGTGCGCTTCGCCACGGTCGATGGTCAGGCCGAACCGATGTGTTGCGCCGGGTGGAAATTCCAAGCGCTTTTGGCGGTTGGTCTTACGAGGTAATGGACACCAAACTTGCGCGAGAAACAAAAGGCGGCACGGTCCTGCAGCTTTGTCTCTATTCAGATTTGTTGGGCCATACTCAACAGCTCCAACCAGCAAATACCTATGTCGTGGCGCCTTGGTCTGATTTTATCCCCCAGGTATTCCGCATCGCAGACTATGCAGCCTATTTTCGCAAAGCGAAGGTAGCAGCTGAGATCGCTACGTCAGGCCTAGCAGGACACGAAACATATCCTGAACCTAACGACCACTGCGAAATCTGCCGTTGGTTTGAGAGGTGCGACAAGCGACGACGCCACGACGATCATTTGTCCTTTGTTGCCGGTATCTCACGCACCCAAATCGCGGAACTTCGAGAGAACGGGGTTACCACTTTGGCTGAACTGGGCGCTTTAGACACGCCATTACGCTGGAAACCCAAACGCGGGACGGCGCAGTCCTATGAAAAGATCCGAGCCCAGGCCCGTATCCAGGCAGACGCGAGAGAAAGTGGCGTGGTCAAACATGAACTATTGCCAGTCATACCGGGCTATGGGCTGTGCCTTCTTCCCAAGCCGAGCGAAGGAGACATTTTTTTCGATCTTGAAGGCGATCCCTTTATCGGAGAACACGGGCTCGAATATCTATTCGGCTATCACCATCGTGATAGCGATTGTCAGCCGCTTTATAAGGCCGATTGGTCCTTAAACCGCCAAGAAGAGAAGTCGGCATTTGAAGCATTTATTGATTTTGTTATCGAGCGGCTGAGGACGTATCCAGATCTGCATATTTACCATTTCGCCCCGTATGAACCCACCGCATTGAAACGACTAATGGGCCGTTACGCGACGCGAGAAGCCGAAATAGACAATCTTCTTCGTGGTCATCGATTTGTTGATCTTTACAGCGTGGTTCGAAACTCCGTGAGGGCGAGTGTTGAAAGCTACTCGATCAAACGGCTGGAGATCTTCTACGGCTACGAGAGATTGGTGCCCCTTAAGGAGGCCAATGTTGCACTGGCAAGCCTTGGGGCGGCTCTCGAACTGGGCGATGTGCCATCCATCAAAGATGACGTCAAAACCATAGTCCAAAACTACAACAAGGATGATTGCGTTTCGACCGAGGCGTTACGGTCGTGGTTAGAGCGCCTGCGCTTGCAATCGATAGAGATGGGCGCTGAAGTGCTTCGACCCAACGCGATCGCGGAAGAACCCAATGAAAAACTGACTGCGCGTCAAGCGCGAGTGAAACAGCTGGCTGATCGCATAGTCGAAAACATTCCAGTTGATTCAGCGGCGCGGACAGACGAGCAGCAGGCAGTGTGGATACTCGCCAACATTTTGGACTGGCATCGCCGCGAAGAAAAAGCGGTATATTGGGAGAAGTTTCGGCTACAAGCGCTCAGCTCTGAAGAACTTCTTGACGAACGTGCAGGACTGTCTGGGCTTACCTTCGCCGGAGAGGTCGCCGGCCAGGGCCGCACCCCTACACATCGATATCATTTCCCGCAGCAAGATACCGATATCCGTGCGGGAAAAGAGCTTCGGTCCATGGGAGGTGAGCCGTTTGGTAAAGTCGTTGATATCTCCACAGCTGACCGCACAATCGATATCAAAAAACAAGGAAAAACGGTCGACCTTCACCCAGCCGCTGTGTTTACCCATGAGATAATCACGGCCGACGAACAGGCCGCGTGTTTGTTACGGATCGGAGACTATGTTGCGGACCACGGTGTGAACGGTGAAGGCCCATATCTGGCGGCAAGAGACCTTTTGTTGAGGAGCCCTCCACAACTCGGGGGCCAGCCCATTAGCATCGTCGGCGAAGATACGTTGGAAGCTGCTATTCGCTTAGCGAAGTGCATGCAAAGCGGCGTATTACCCATTCAGGGCCCCCCGGGGACAGGCAAGTCATATACGGGCGCGAGGATGATCTGTCAGTTCGTTCAATTGGGAATGAAAGTTGGCATCGCTGCCAACAGCCATAAGGTGATCCGCAACTTGCTTGATAAAGTCATCGAAGCTGCTGACGAAGTTAACATTGACCTCCGTTGCATACACAAAGCAAAAGAAAAAGAGGAAGACACTGACAAACTCTTCTTTGCGAAAAATAATGGATCGTTGTTAGGAGCCCTGGCCACTGGTCAATGTCAGGTCGCGGGCGCGACAGGATTTTTATGGGCGAGAGAAGATGCGTTCGAATCGATTGATGTCCTTGTCGTTGACGAGGCTGCCCAAATCTCTCTGGCTAATGTGCTTGCGCTCTCCCAGGCAGCAAAGCGACTGATTCTTCTTGGAGATCCGCAGCAGCTCGATCAGCCTAGTCAAGGCACGCACCCTGATGGAACTGACGTGTCAGGATTGGCGCACATCCTGAATGGAAAGCAGACAATCGAACCAGATCAAGGTCTGTTCCTTGAACAAACTTGGCGAATGAATCCTGATATCTGCTCATATGACTCTGAGCTATTTTACGGAGGGAAACTTCATCCCGTTGATGGATGTCAAAATCAAACCATCCATTCTCAAGGACCCATAAAGGGATCAGGACTGCGCTATGTGCCTGTTCAACACACTGGTAACAAAAGTTTCTCGATAGAGGAAGCGGATGCTGTCCAGCAGCTGGTTCTCTCGATCCTAAGTTCCAATACGCGATGGATTGACAGAGGTGGCAATGACAATCCGATCACAATTCAGGACATCGTCATCATTACGCCCTACAATGCGCAGGTTTTCGAAATTCAGCAGCGGCTGCCTGCTGCTAGAGTTGGGACAGTTGACAAGTTTCAGGGTCAGGAAGCCCCCATTGCTATCTATTCTATGGCGACATCGAGCCACGCTGACGCTCCGAGAGGCATGGAATTTCTCTACAGCGCCAATCGTCTCAATGTGGCTATTTCTCGCGCTAAGTGCCTTGCTATACTTGTAGCTTCGCCCGCCATATTTGAGGCGGAATGCAAAACCCCGGGGCGCATGCAGTTGGCCAATGCATTTTGTAGATTTCAGGAATTGGCTAAGAGTCTACCGTAACCTGGTAAGACATTGCATTTACAGAGACTAACTGCCAGCGAGCAAGTGGCGTAGATGCAGTCAAGGTAGTCTGTCGGGCTATTTTTCCGTAAGCAATCGTGAACGATAAGCTATCTCCGTATTGAAACTCAACGCATGGAGACATGGCAGTCTGATGACAAGCCATTTATCTGATCGACACGTCCGCCCGAACCGGAGCCGAATTGGCCTGGCGATCTGATCGGCGAATACCCGCTCTACGGCGAAGCCGAAACGAAGAGGCTGGAGCTGGTCGCAGCTGCAGCCGTCTTTGCAGTCATGATGCACTTCCGCACAAGCTAACCCACGGCGCGTCTCACAAGGCTCCGTAACTCAGTCCAGATAACCGATGGCTTGAAGGTAATTTCCGTAAGCGCCGAAAGCCATGATAGCAAACCAGCCCAAAACACAGGCTGCCGCAATTCTGACCGCTCGTGAATCGGTCTTGAACACGAGCCGCAGCGCAAGGTAGAGATACGCCACATGCAGCACCAACATCTGATAGAACATCGCCGTTGGGCCAATGCCAACCCCACTAGACCCTACGGCAGCGGCGATATCATTGGCCGTGTAGGTCGGCTGTCGGCTAAGGTGCAAGAACAGAAAGGCTCGAATTGCCCACACGACGAAGAAGCCGAGGATGAGAACAGCCCATGCGATGGAGGCTGGAACCTCGTCCCCTGCAACCGCGGCTCGCTGTTCGCCGGCCAGTTGTTCGGCTCGCGTCCTTACGTAAGCATATTTGGCCTTGGTCTCGTCACCATCGAACAGCGCAAGCTGCTTCACCCATAAGGCTTCCTGGCGCGCGTTCCTGAATTCCTCATCAGATCGCTGGAAGTAATCCGCGCTGATCTCCCCGTTTCTAGCCATATCATCTACCCCTAAAAGTAGGCAGAATGTATCGCATTCCCATGGCCGGACAACCTAGCGATTCGGATGAGCCCATATCAAGCGAGCGCGCTGGTCGTGAGCCATCTTTCGGCGACGTTACTACTTTACCCATGCCCGCATTTAGCAATTCCAATACCGGATCGGATTCTGGGAGTGCCTGAGTTCAGTCTGAACGATACGCTTGCCGCGTTGCCCGACGTATTCCTCCCAGACCAGACGGCTTGCTTCCTCGCCAATGAAGCCAAATCGATGAGCTTCAGAATCGTCAGCGTAGGAAACATCAGGAAAATTCTCTTTGGTAGCAGCTAGCCACCTAGAAGCGCGAAAAGCGCCAACTACCACGCCCCTCACGACCGCCAGGACATATTCTGCATTTTCAGCCCGTGGTTTTGAAATGCGCCAACAAAAACGGACTGTGTTGTAGATCGCATGGCGATCGCTGCGGTCCTCGAGCTTATTGATGTTGATGAGAATCAAACTATGAGTTGGTTGCGGCATGTCAGGAAGGCTATATTTATCGATAAGCTCCAGGTGGTTCATCGGCCCCTTATCACTGCTCGCATGGCCGCCCTGGATATTGGTCAGACCTGCGTAAGCGTCAATAACAGCTGCCTCGACCTCAAAAATGGCTTCGTCCGGAATCTCGTGCCGATGAATGACGTGAATGACATCAAGGCCAACATTCTTAATGGCCAGAATCCGATCGTATTTGGGACTTAAGCGTTGTTCCTCGTCCCCCAGAGCGACGCGAATGCCTTCTGCATGCTCGAACACACGGTTGTTTCTGCCTTTTCCTACATAAAAGGTTTCGCCATTTCTTGGGTCGATCAGCCGGTAGACATAGTTTCCAAGCTTTCGACAAACTTCCTCGGGAAATCTCATTCTTTTAAATTCATTCATAGCAGAGAGATCCGATCATGGATGTAAAGGGAGGACTAGGCCGGGGCCCTGATTAGCGAGCGCGGAAGATCGCCACCACAGATCGGCGTGATGTGGCACTCCTATTCGTAGTCTCCCTCGCCGTCGTATTTCTGCTCTCGTCTACGCGCTGCCTTGAGCCGCGGCTTTCGAAGCTCGTCGTTCTGCAGCTCGCGTCGGAGTTTTACAGCCTTGCCCCCCAGGTTGGTTTTACGTTGCTGCCAGACAAAACAAGAAGTGTGATGAGCCCACCAATGATCGCAAAACAGCTATGAACGCCCACTTTATGACCACGAATAGGACTTTAAAGATAGGGCCGAAAAGCCCCACAACTATTTTCATTTGAGCCCCCACTTTCCACGGAAGCTGCCTGAACAGCCGAACCTTTGCAACTGGCTCTTCGATTGACCCTCCAGTTGATCTCATCGAACTTTCGGCTGGTCGCCGAGACAGCGTCCATACGATGAACCCAGCACGGTTTAGCCAGATGCAAATTGGCGCCCTTTAACAAAATCTAGCGAGCCGGGGCCGCACGCGCACCTTCCTTCTCAAACCCGAATGCCTCGTGAAAATGCCTCCTTGGTAAATTTATTGACTTTACTCCTATTGCTAACTTTGTTATACATATCACTATGTTCATCTGGAGAAGGATAACCAAGATGCAATTAGCCGATACGCAAATCAAGAAAATCCTCCAATTCATCAACGAGGCTCAAGCCAACTTGGATCGCCTACGTGAGATTTTTGCCGCCGAGATTGAAACAGGAGATTTGGACCCAATGAGTCCAAAAAACAAAGACGGAAAATTTCTTACCGAACGAGGAATCGAAGTCTGTTTCCGACTTTTCGACCGGGGCGAGAATCCCTACGGAGTGGCAAAATTGATGGGCATTTCATACACCGCTGCAGCAAATCGTCATACGAGCTGGGAAAAAATTGGTGGGAAGCATCGAAAGCAGCAACCGTTGAATTGAACCATGGCGGGCCCCTCCGCCGATGGCACTGTAAGGCAGCAAGCGTGCTGTTTCCCTCAAATAGCAAACTATGGAGATTAAAATGACGAAAGATATATCCAGTTTCACCCTGAAAGAACTGCAGAATTTGATTGCGAACCATCGCAGGCAGAGCGCTACGAACGATCCGCTATATCTTGCTGCTATAGAAGAACATGCAAAACGCATTGGCAATGGCTTGAGTTTTGGAAAAACTCTAGGCGCAATAGTTGCATCTGCGCGCGGAGGATGCTTTCTCGGATATAGGATGGTCGCTGACGAGAGCGGAGCGGATTGGAACCGCGTTCATTGGTCAATGGGAAAACATTTGGGTGAACTATTGGAATTCTCACACAGAAGAGGATGGCCACTATTGACGTCAATCGTGGTCAACCAGCGCTATATCAAAACAGGTGAAATGGAGCCGGAAAGCCTTGCTGGCTTTGTAGAGATCGCGCGTCGCCTTGGTTTTCAAGTAGTCGACGAAGTGGCTTTTTTGCGTGAGCAACAGTTGCGGGTCTTCGCTTGGGCACGAGATACAGATTTTGAAAACCTGAAATTTCCAGCCATTTAATGGGGCCTGTAGCTTTTTTACTTGAACGCGTCGTCGCGCATTCGATTTCATTCCGACCCGTCGGTTGCCAGCCTGACCTGCACCATGAACGGAAGGCCGCCGTGAGCACAAGACCATTGTTGATCATCAGTAGATGATGACCATGGTTTGCTAGTTTCAGTCCTACCTTCATCAACCCAAGAGAAAGTTCGCTCTCATATAGAGCTCATCACGCCGATATCGGATCGAAGTCCTAGATAACAACACGAGCTGTGATGGGGATGCCTTCTGCTGCCCGAGCAACCCGGCTCCCCAGTCCACCCATACCAAGCAACGACTTGTTCCCACCCCGGCACCAACAGGGAAAAAACGCCCAATCCACCCATACCAAGGGTCAAAGCTCAACGCGGGAGACTGAGCTGAACCCATTCCGCATTCACGAGGATGTAAAGCACGATCGCCAAAAGCAGCCCATTGAGCATTAGGAAGTAGAAGATCCAGCTTTGAATGGCCCTCGTCTCCTCAATTTGTTCGTGGGTGCGAGCGAGAATTGGATACAGCTGCCATACAGATTCTCTTGTAGCGGGAAGTTTCCCCTCGTCCACTTCTTCAGGCTCATCGTTGCCAGCAAGAATTGGCAGATCTATTTCCAAGTGAAGCTCTCCCTCGATAAAATCGGTGCTTATCTTGATGAATAGAACGCGCGGTTGCATTGGTCGACTTGACTGAAGGGAGAATCGATACACCCAAAAGTCGAGCGCGGATGCTATAGTGCCAAGGCGGAAATGGGACCCCTTATGAGGAGCGTCGGCGCGACCAGGCTTGGTTGCGCTACGTGACCGGCGATTATCATCAGGGCAATGCGAAGGACTATATCGAGCTGTCACGGCTGATTTCAGCTGACCAGGAGGAGCGGGCGCAGAACATTGCGCGGCTCAATGCGTTCCGTAAATAGCTAATTCGCTACATCGCCAAAACAAGAAAGGGCTCTTTATGGGCCCTTTTTGCATGATATAACGCCCTTGCAACGGGAGGGCGACAATGGACGAATGCGAAACGTTTCTGACAGATCGGATCACTACAGCACACGAAGAGGCTCTCTATCAGCCTCAGACGCGAGAGGGGTGGATGGCCATTTTCTATGAAATGAATCCACTGCAGCTTGGAGCTTATGCCCATTTGGCTGTGGAGCTTGACGCTCCCGCTCGCTTTGATAGGGATTTTTGGCGCAACGTGGCGGAAGCGCTTACCCACGTTTCCTTCCTCGCTATCGGCATCAATGAGCACAGACGGCAAGTGGCCTTAAAGTTGGCGGAGAAATCGTTAGACGTCGCACGGCAGATCGACAAGAATCATCCGGAAATGCTTGCATTGTATGACAAGGCGTGGGGAGCTTATATCGAAAGTGGCGAAGAATGGAGCGGAAGGCGATTGGAGCTTTTTAAACAGGGACTCATCAACGAGTGGGGCGCGAGCGTCAAATCGCGAAAAGCCTAATTCGCTCAATCGCTAAAAGAGGAAAGGGGCCCGAAGGCCCCTTTTTATGCTGCAAGCTGCGTTTTGAGGTGAAGATCCGCTCGAGCCCGGATCGCAGCGAGTGAGGTTCTCCAGAACGTGTTGCCGTGATCGTAGACCGATTTCAGGAGATTGTCCTCTGCATCGGCGTCCGCTTCTGGCAGCACAATCCCCGCATAATCGCTGAGTGTGACCAATCACCTGCATTGTCACAACGGTTATAGGTTTGAAGTCCTAGAAAGTTTCGTCATATGTGATGGGGATGCCTTCTGCTGCCCGAGCACTCCCTGCTCACCAGTCCACCCATACCCAGAAAACTTGTAGCGCCACGGCTGCATTTCTCAGAAGCCGACTTTGACTTCCTTAGCTTTCCTGGAGGCTGCAGCAGAAGGCCGCGTGTGCCATGGCTACCAACCGACCAGATCACCTTCTGGGCAAACCAAAGGGTCCTGTGTGGCTCAACTGGAGAAAAAACCCGCGACGCTGAGGTAAACGCTAGGCAGCTTTTTTCTGGTGCTGCTCTTTCAGGTATTCCATCTCTTTCTCGTAAGCCTTGAAATGCTCCTTCTCTCCATGACGGAAGTAGAAGAACAGAATGCAAAAGACGATTACCGAGGTGATAGAGGAAGCCTGACTGAATGCTTCAAAGTCCAGCCCAGCCAAGTTAGTGAAGACAACCATCACCGCCTGGCAGGCGAGCACGCCGGTTAAACCGGCAGCTATCGGCTCGTATTTCGGTTTAGGTGCAAACTTGTCCGCATGTTCTTGCGCAAGCTTGTCCATTTCTTTCCAGTCCATAATCAGTCTTCCCCGTTATTCCGGCTCTTTCGGGCCGCCACAGATTGCTCTGTATAGCGAATTCTGAAAAGGAAAAGCCCCGTGAGTAAGCGCCCAACACTTTATCCTCATCGAACAACTTGTGTTCACTCCCTAGGAGTATGTTCTCCACAGTGAGACCAAAGCATCTGAACCTGGTCCTGATAACCGGCGCTTCTCGATCTTAGAGGGTTCGAAGACCTCTCCGCTACTGCAATGAGTGCGGCCGCAAGAGCCAGGTGAACGAGATCGCCTTGGGTAAGAAATGCGGCGGCGATACCTACATCAACTCGGTCAGGACCAGGCCCCCGCTGCGCCGCGGGTCAACTGCAAGAACATGAAGGGCAACGTGTTCAGCACGGTCGACAAGGACCGGAAAGGCTAATCCTGTTTGCAGAATGCCAGATAGAGCGCTCGTATGGCGATGGTGCTGGCATTTATATCTCGGTTCCCGGGATTATCCTCAAGGAACTTCACCACAACATCCTGAACCTGCCCGACGGTAACACTCGGACGCAGGCAAGTAGGCTTTCCGTTGACAATGCGATAGCTCGCCCAGGCATCGGCAGCCGCGACGACATAGCCCGTGCATACGCCTCTTTCATCGAAATCCTTAGAACGGCACAGCTTTAGGAGTTTATTGCCGTCATAGAAACCGTCAGCCCTCGCCGGCAAAACACTCGCTGCAACCATGGCAGCAACCAATAGACACGCCTCATTCCCCATTCCACCCCTGGATATGTCTTTCGACACCATTATTCTGGCCAGGGGCAGAAGCCAAGAGAGCATTGCTACCTAGTGGCTGTTATCCTCACGGGCCTCACTTTTCCGGACAGAATGCTCCCTTAAAGGCGACAGCCACGATGACGGCAGCGGGCAGTTCATATTCTCGGTAGTGAGCTGCCAAATAACCTCTAACCACGGCTGCCATATCGTTTGCGTGAACGGCTTCATTTATGCAGGGCTTGAGCCCTTTCTGACGCCTAGCTTCTTCAAAACCATCATAAGCACCAAGGATGTAATAGACACAGGCTTCGTCGCTTCCGCGAGGTTCTCCACAAACCCGAGCCAGATCATTACCCCGATAATAGGGTGGCGTCGCCTTTGCCGGAAGAACACTCGCTGCAACCATGGCAGCAATTAGGAGAAAACGACTCATTCCCCACCCCTTTGTTATAGCTCTATATCGAGATCTGCTCTGGCCTGGCGCCGGCAAGCCCTGCTAAGGATCTATGCCAAGGAGCCACGGCATGTGCAGCTATCAGACCACGGAGACCCCGGCGAACCTCATGCTCAGTCCAGCCTGCATCCAGTGCCTCGAAGAAGACCGCGGTTACATCCCCGGTTTCGAACAACTCATCAAACCGAGCCTCCATGGCTTCTTCACAACAGAGCGCTCGATCCGGATGATCCAAGGGTAATTGAGGCGATGGAACTGACATCGGTTCCCCTTCAAGAAGTTGTCAAAAGCCTCCCCGGACAACCAAAAGGTAAACATACACGGTCCAAGACCACCCCGGCTAGCCCCAAAAAGTTGTCAAGGCGTCAACCATGGTCCTTACAGTGTCAATGCACTAACGGCACTAAACGGAATAAGTTGTCGGCACTTTACATGAAGTTGCCAAAACCACCCTTCAAATCACTTTTTAGGATTCTGACAACTTGGGTTCCGCAATCATCAAAAGACTCATAAACGCTCAAGGGCTCGAACCGTCACGATCGATGCTCCAGGTGAAGCTAAATAGATCGGATAGCTATCCTGAGCGAACCTCGAGACAATCAGCGTGGACGCAGACCGCGATGCAAAATCCGAAGGTGCACAAGGAAAAATATGTATCCTTGGAAAACACCCGAGAGAGATCCCCGATCAAGAACTACGTGTAGAAGGATAACGTGAGTGGCTCTCTCGCATCAAATTCGAGAGTAACTACTGGCCTAGATCCATAAGCGGATGAGCTGGCTGAACAGGCACGACAGAATGCTGTGCGGTTTTTGGACAGCGAGATTAGTGAGGTTTCGCTTTAGTTTCCTCTCCTTCTTGTTCGTTCCACTCCGGCCTTTGTGGTCAACCTACAGAGAACTACAAAGCAACTGTCGGCAGCTTGTATGGAACCTACTCGGCAATGAAAAGACCGCCTGAGCGGTCTTTAGTTGTCTTGGGAATCTTGGAGCTTTCGAACTTTGCCTTATCCGCTTCTCCTTCTCCTGCGTCGGTTCACTCGTGTATTTGGTGCGGGACAGATTCGATGAAATAAACCTCGTCATCGTCCCAGCCTTCAACCGCTTGGACATAACCTGTGAGATATCCTCCGCAATCGGCGTAGCTCTCCGCTTTCTGCGGATCTTTCTCTGCAGCGAATAGTGCCATTTGCTGAAGCGTTTTAATCCGCTTTTGAATTTCTGCTCTGCGGATTCCGTTTTCGACTGCTGCATCACTAAGAGCTTTGCGCGATCGATATGCTACTCGAAGCTTCGGGCTCAAGCGGTCAATCTTGACACTCGACATTACGCCGCCTCCGGTAATTCGACGCCACTCATAATGGCGTCAATTTGATGGCCGAATAGGGTGCGATGAATATGCAATGCACGCGCCACATTCTGGATTGATGCCCAATGATCATCTAGCATCTTGTTCAATCTCCGGTGTGCAACGTTCAGCAGCTTCTTTCTCGCCGATCTATTCGGCTCTGCTAGACTAAGTATCATGGCCACTTGCCCAAAATCGCGCTCGCAAACAGTCCTGTCGAAACTCGCGCTGTCTATTTCCCTCTCAACATATGGTCCCGCCAGAACGTGAATGACGTAGCCAATAATCGTCTCCCGGTCTTCCTTGGTCCGAATGCCGCGACGGGGCAAACCGCCGATAGGATTGACTATTGGATTGAGCCTATCTGACGAAATAGTCATGCAAACTGGTCCGAACCCCGTGCACATATTTTCAATCGCAATAGCGTTGTTATCAATAAAGGCAGGATCTATAGATACCCACTCGACCCTGAACCCTGTCAGGCGCGCCACAACCGCATGGCCTGCTTCATGATACTGAGGTTTCAAGATTTCCCTTCGTATCCAGTTAGAGGGCTCGTAATTGTCGTCGGTTTTCGTCCTTGCCGTGAAAACCAGCGGCGTGTTATTATACTTTGTCATTTAGTTTCCCTTTCTAGGATTGATGACACTCAGGATTCCGGTGGTGAGACACCGGCATTCAATAGCGGCGCGGCCTCGGTCGCGCCGTTTGCTTTTGGGCTATTACTCGTCGCCCACCTTCCATTCGGGCAGAGTGTAACGGACCTGCTTGTCAAGCCGGTCGCGTGCCATGGTTAGCCGGACGAAATCGGCTAACGCATCTTTTTTGGCTGCTGGATCAGTAAAATCGGCGCCTTCCATTTCTTCGATCCGTGCACCTAACTCATCTCGCTTATAAGCGTTGACGTGTTCCGCCATGGCACGGGCCGCTTCCAACAGCATTTCGATCGTGATCTCCGCACGGCCTAGTGAACCCTGTCGTCCGCGATACGTTTGAGGGATCACCTCGCCGCTCGCAGACACCGGGTCACCGTCCTCTGCAAACTCTGGAGCTACCATTCCGGCGATATCTAGCGGCAAAACAAAGCCGTCCCAGTTCTCATCGTTCGAGGCAAGCCACTGAGAAAAGGGCCTTCGAAAATCGCCGCTCGTTGTATCAGTGGCGAGCGCACGGCTCTTTTTCAGCCGTTCCCTGTATCTCCGTTGTTTCTCTGTGGGGGTGAGCGCCATACTAACGTCCTTATCTGGTAACGGTTACATGTATGCCGTTACTTTATGGCGAAATTAAGGCGTGACTTCGACGGGCTTTGCCCATTATCTGGCAAGCAAGGCCCTCTGCTCCCGCTAGTCCTGGTTTGAAAGGTGGCTTGTTTGGCCGGTTCACAACATCGATCACATCGCAAACAATTCGCTATCCCTTCATCATCCACGATTCCGGCGATGATTTTGGCGTCAGGCCAAAAGCCATAATCACGTGTGGGATGACCTTTGGAGCACGCTCATTGGCTTCCAATGCGTAAAGCCTTGGTGAGATAGATTCAGCAAAATGCGAAGGTTCGATCGCGCGCACACTGGACTGCGCGGCGCTGTCATTAAAGGGAAATGGTCGCAAACCGTCGACAATGCTAGGAGCAATTCGCGAGTTTCCAAGTCGATAAAGACCAGCTGCGACATGGCCAAAAATGCCTTCGTCCGAACGGAGGTCCTGCAACCAATCCAGGTAGAAGTCCACAACGCATTTGTAGGTTATTCCGGTATAGACCTTCGATACCGTTTCTATCTCACTTTCCTGGAGATGATGGCGAATGGGAGCCACCAGAGCGCAAACCCTTGGATCGCCCAAGCTGAGGAGGCCTCCGACGACTGCGGCGGGATTTCTAGGCGTGCCGTTGGTAATCATGTTCACGATGTCCCGCGGACGCGTCATAGGATCGCCGTCAATCAACTCCCCTAGACTTGCGTAATCTATAGTCGCCGTTGAGACTATTCCCAGATCTGTATCGAGCAGCATAAACGGATTGAATGCAACTGCCGTCGCCCCACCTAGAAAGCCAACCAATTCCACAACAGCTGCGTAAATTCTCTTCCGGTCATCGATCGGGGTCCTTTTCAAGAATCGATCATAGACAGATTTGAGATTGGATAAGTCTTCGGGCTTTCGGAATATTCCGTGACGTATGACCTCGCATAGGATCAGATCCTCAAACGCTTTCAGGTTGTTGAGTCGCGCACCAGCATCATGGTTGCGAATAATATCCATGAAGGCTTTCGGGTTCTCTCTGAAAAGCAAATCTGTCTCCTCATCCGTCAGCTATGAAACTACTGCAGTTGGGGCGAACTTGCACTCAGTATCCAGATCATCGACAACGCGATCGTGAAGACGACAGCGGCGCTCGACCACCCCGTCACCAAAATCCGGGACCTGCCAATCGTCCTCTGAAGAATCCGGTCGATCGGTCTAATGCGATAGTCGCGCATGTTTTTCCCACAATGTGTTGGGAGTAGCTAACGAGTGGCACCCCGTGGGTGCGAGGCGCCCTCATGTCCTGGCGGGAGAAGCCTAATAACTTGTTCCTGTAGGTGTGGTTGGAGCTTAACGAAGCATCCTATCCCTCAGCTCCCTCAGTGCTGCTTCAACCCTCTTGTTCAGGTCCTTGTAGGCCACACCTGTCCCAGCGATGCCGTCACCCACTCTTGGCTTTAGACTGAGAGTATGCCCTCGTTTCTTCAGATCGCGGCGCACCATATTCCGAACAGGCCTCACAATGCGTTTCCTGGCGTCGTCATATGCATTTAGTCCGAGGACGCCGGTATTGAGAAACTTCATACGTCGCAGGCGTTCGAAATGGGTCCAAACCGCTCGCGATGTCCCCGACATCATTCGAGACGTATCTTCAAACGTGGGAAGCATGAAGCGAAAAAAATCGCCTTGCATCTTAGTGAAGGAATACCTTTTCAGATCATCGAGCCGTTCGAGCCCTAGCTTTCCGATGTATTGCCCCCTCAGAGTTACCTCTATGCGGACTCGCCTGTCGGCCTCCGCAAGGACGGCCCTACTCCCATCACTTGGATTCTGCCGGTCGAGGATCTTGTCCATGATACGCCAACTGCAATCGCTACCGTCTTCGCCTAGATAAAAGGTTGCGTCTATGTGAGCGGGCAAATCACTATCGATACAGACCAGCGACTGATCCATCACGCAGGGGTCTTTCGGCCACGGCAAGACTGCCCGCGTGTTGCCATCTGAACGTCGTCCCCATGAGTATCTTGGACGGTCTCGTCTGTAGGAGATAATATCCCGGGTTGGCATAAAATGGCGGATCATGACTCCAACCAGTTTTGAGCGAAGCTGCTGGGACGGAGACTTCGGGGTGAAGTCGACACTTATCTCGATTGCCTGGACGACTGGATCGCCATTCAGCCCGAATTTTGCTTCGACGGCATCGACAGCTCGTTGGACGATTCGTAGATCAGCGTCTTGAATACGGACCTCAAACTCAGATGAAACGCGGCCGGCCCTTTCATTAAGCACCTCTATGTGGACATTTTGGCCAGTCGCGTCGTCTATCTCTTTCTTGATCCATTGAAACTGTGTGTCTCTTTTCACTCGTAGAATGACGTCGACCCAATCAATCACGGCTTTGCACTTAAAATCCGAGAGAGAAATCTCCGGTTCAAGGACTATCCGGTTCTTTAGGCGACGTTGGGCCTTGTCGATGGATTTCTGAACATAAGTGAGTTCAGTTGATTTCGTGGGATCCTTGATTGCCGTAAGTGGCACAGTGAATTTCATCGCCCATTGGCCTTGTCGGATGCTGCTGTCGATTCGCAACATGCCCATGCCGGCCAGACAATGAAACCAGCGACAGAGCTTCATCCACCTAAATTGTGTGAAAATCGCCATAGCGAGTCACTGAGTGATTCCCGTGCCGTGGGCGGTGTTCGACACTACCTCGCTCGTCAAAGCTCGCCACCGCGAATCCTCGAGCCAATGGCACTATCCACCGGCTGCGATTCTCGCTCAAACTCTCGAAAGAACCATCCAGGTATTTTTATGGAAACCCGCCCTAGTGAAGCCTTAACTCAGCGTGATTAGCCCGTGTTGATATGCATCCAACTGAGGCGAAATTTGCTAGACTGGAGAAAAACAAAAAAAGGGGGGTCAAAATGTTTGAGTTGACAGATGGGGCTATGCTGATCGTTATTGCGATCGCAACGGCTATTGGTGCCTATATCTTTTTTGGAATCTCAATCGTGCAACTTCCAGCCTTCTAGGGGTGGCCGTTTTCTATCGACGTCCATTTGCTCATAGCGAGGTTAACTGGCCCCATATGACCCACCGCCGAGCCGGCATTTGCATGACCGCGAGGATCGACTGCAGCAAGGTTAGTCATTTGCGTGACCTCGACTGCGGTTCGCTGTTCCTAATGTTCCCTCGATCCCGAGCGTGAGACCGAGGAAATCCCGCGATAGAGTCCGATGATTCCTAATCCGAACGGATTATCACCATATTTTTGCCGACCTGGTGTCTCATTTCGGACATTTTCGGACCACGTTGCATTTGCGCAACAATGGGGCATTTTACCCTAAATAATGCCCTTTTTAGCCCCGTTTGATCGCCTAATCTGCCGAATCGCACACTTCCGAAGCCTAAAATCCTCGAAATTCTCTAGTATAGGCGTTTCGATCTAATGGACCTCCCGAGTTAGAGCCTCTTGAAACGAGTTGCGCGCTATCACGGCTTCGTTACCTATACGTAATGGTAACGAATTGACCCGAGTTTGGACGCAAGTGCAGGGGTTTTTGGGAGGGCTTAATGAATAGAACAATATCTACAATCGCCGGCGGCGCTCTACTTCTTACGAGCGTCGCCTCCGGTGCGCAGGCGGGTGGGCTTGAGCGCGGTGGATACAGTTGGGATCTTCTATTTAACAACGGAACAGTTGCGACCGATGCAGGCGTCACTCATGTCATGCCGGAGCGCCGAATCAAGAATGCGCGCGATACCGATCCTAGCAATGGGCCAGGCTTCGGAAGCACGAGTGTAGACGAGACCCCTTCATACAATGTCCCTCGCTGGAGCGGCAAGGTCGGCATCACGCCAGAGTTCGATTGTTTGGCGAGCTATCAACAGCCGTGGGGCGTTCACACCAATCCAGGCTATGCCTGGCAAGGTAACGCCAGCAACATCGAAACCGAGATTACCAGCAACGATTATGGTTTGACCTGTTCCTACAAATGGCAGGTAGGTCCGGGCTTCCTTCGAGGCATAGCCGGCGTCTCGTATCAGGAGATCGAGGGCTTTAAGACCAGAATGGTCAATAGCCTCATTCCACTAAGCGGAGCGTTTCCGGGTTTTGATGGCACCGGAACACTCGATATTAAAGGCGATGGTTGGGGCTGGCGCGCTGGCGTTGCCTATGAGATTCCTGAATACGAAATGCGCTTCAGCCTTATCTACAATGCAGAGATTGACCTCGGCGAGGTCAACGGCACCGTGGACTTGACCGAAATCCCGAGAGCGCTTGCGTCTGCCAGAAATCCCTTTTTAGGAACAGTCACAGACGTATATGGCACAGCAACCCTGCCGCAGCAGCTTGAGTTCAAATGGCAGACAGGTATCGCTCCAGAATGGCTCGCCTTTGGCACGGTCAAGTGGACCGACTGGAGTGTCCTCGGTGTTATCCCCTTCTGCCCCACGGTTACAAAGTCGTTAGGCTCATGCAACCCTAGCTCTCCATTCCGCCTCACATCTCTCGATCTGATGTTCCAGGACGGTTGGTATGTTATGGCCGGCATTGGCCATCAGTTTACTCCAAAATGGAGTGGCGCTGCTCAAATCAGCTGGGATCGGGGCACATCAACTGGCTTGACCACACAGACCGACACCTACCTGCTTTCAGTCGGCGCTCAATACCAGCCGAACAAATCTTGGCAACTCCAGGCCGGCGCTGCGGTGGGCATGTTGTCCTCGGGCAGCTACGGTCCAACAGCTTGCGAGGGCAATCAAGCTTGCGGCGTAGACGCTGCCTATGAGTTTGGCGACGACTTCGTGTCGGCTCTGTCCGTCTCCGCGAAGCTGAAATTTTAAGTGGCTTCTGAGGCCAGGGTTTTCTTAACTGGAACCTTGGCCTCATAGAGGATTTTCCGGACGCTCCAGCGTGAGCAGTGATGTTTATGCGCTATGTCCTCGATGGACATCCCTCCCCTGCAGTCAGTAGCTACAGCCTCCCGATCAATGATGCCTGACACCGGCACTTCAAGATCACGCCGCATCAGTGATTTCTTGATTGCTGCATAGTTCCTGCTGCCAAATGCTATTCCAATATCGGTCAAGGACGTTCCGCGCAGCCTCACATACGCCTCGGCGATTGCGTCATCGCGAGCCTCTACTATGTGCGGTTTGCGAGACCTGTCGATGAGGTCGGCGCTCGATAGCTGATTGCACTCGGCAACAATTCCGATGATATCCTCAATGGAAGGGTCAAGTAGGCTATCTAGAGCAGCGTAGGCGTTGTTCATGCTTGAATTCCATGGTTCCAATCGTCATGCGATTTCTAGCCGGTTCGATCTTTTAAATCCACACGTGTTCAATGTCGGAAGCTGTCAGTAAATGACCGTTTGAAAATGCCGATAATCGGCTTCAGACTGCAACATGCTATGAGTTCAATTCAAGAATCCTACGGTAGGGATCATTTGGAGCTCACAGTCATCAAAGGCTACGTCAAACGACTCTTAGCGAACGCCCGCGTCGTCAGCTATTTGTTGGGACTCGCCCTGAATATGTGCCTGAGCTGCAGAGCGTCGTCGAGATAACTTCAAGCTGAGGGCTGGACAATTAAACAGCGAGTAGGCAGGCCGGTTCTTCGTCCGTCCGCTCAAGTGCCGCGATGGTCCACGTTGCATAACGCCCCATTATGGAACTAATATTTTCATGGCGGACCGTCGGCGCAAACGCGCACTACAGAACCGCAACGGCGCTCTGAACGCTCTATTGCAAGCTGATGATCGAGGTCGGCGCGAACGTTTGCATCTTTTTCACCCCCGTCACCATGTCCTGGCCGTAGATTGGGGTGCCGACCGCGCCCTTCAGCCAACACTCGCTTTTGCGCTTGATAAAGGTGAAGGCAATGCAGCGGTTGTCGGCAACACACGCCAAACGACACTGCTGCGGCGTGCCGTTCTTCTGCGCTGGCCGCCTGGAGAGATCGCCGCCGGGCAAATCCACATCTTTGAACAGAGCTAATTTTGGGTCGATCGTGCCCATCGAGAACTGTTGTGGGTCCGGATCGGCGCTGCTGAGAAACTTACCGGAGACCGCAACCGCGTTGCCGTCAGCGGTGCCTTCACTGGCTTTAAGGAAACAGTTCGGGCCTCGCGCTACACGCGGATTGGCGTTAAAGGTAAATGCCTTGCATTGTCCGTTCATCGCCAGACAGCTCCTGGCGCATTGCGCCGCATCGCTGGTGCGCACCGAGGAGATGTCATCGCCAAACAGATCAAGGCCAGTATAGACCGCCATGCGCGTCGGCCGTTTGGCATATTGTTCGATCGCCGAGAGTTTCGCCTCGGCTTGGCCGCTCAAGCCGTCCGGCGTGATCTGCGTCGGAACACTGGCTGGCGCCAATACCACCGGCATCGTTGGGCTCGATGCAGCCCCATCAGGTTCGAATTCGTGTTCGGCTGTTTTTACCGCGTCAGCGGGCGCTTGCGCTCCCGGCTTACGATTGATGTGAAAACGCGCAACCTCCTCTGACGTAAAGACGTGCATGTCCTTCGGCGGCGTTTTGAACATGACGGTAAGAACTTCAATAGGTGTATTGAAGCGGTTTAGGACATCAAGAATGTCGGAAATGGAATATTGCGCACTGACAAGGTTGCCATCGTCATTCGAGATCTGGTGCACGCCGAGCTCGCCATCGACCTGGCGCTCATTGCCGGCAAGAAAGATATAGGCACAGGCGGAATAGCAGCTGGAGCCCTTCGGGATAAACGTCGCAAGATTGCGCTGATGCACATCATCGGCGATGAGCAGCGCCATCGCCACTGTCCCGCCTGGGCTGTTTAACACGAAAAGTTTGGCGTTGGGTGCCGCTTGCAGCACACGGCGAAAATCAAGCGCTGCGCCAACGCCGATTTCGCCATTCAAGGCAATGACATCGGGACGGCCGTCATCAACTGAGAACGGCCCAAAGGTTCGCTCTGCCGCGAAACCAGCCGTAGTGAAGAGTGTCAAAAAGCAAAGAACCGACAACAGTCGGCGGACCCCAACGCATATACGCATCACGCACGCCCCCCGGCGCTATTTTTTCTTATTAGAGCACCAAACCGGGGAGTATTTCAAGTTGCTGGCACCCTAAGCCTTTGGGGTATTTGTCCTCGAAGGTTAACTAATTTGAACACTCTTATTAGGAATCCTGCCTTGCCGCGGGAGTAGTGTTGCAAATCGCTCCCGTTTACGAGAATGTCCAGCCAAACACGACTACCGTTGAACTAGAAGTATACGACTACAATCTCATCTTCGCATCGCGCACCCGACTCGTCTTGCTCTGCCAACTTGAGGCGGCGCTTTTAACCTCAGGTTGGGCAGAGCCACGCGTGATGTCGCGAGTTAGAGACAGGTGCATCACGATTATTACTTCTTGCTGAAAGAGGAAGAGTGAAATGCCACCTACCTCGATGTCTATAAGGCAAATCTGTAGATCAACTGAGGCCCTCATGACCCCCACGATGAACAATAAAGCTTATGGAATCGAATTGCATGCCCATCGTTTTGCCGCTTGGTCAGCGTGTCGGGCGGCGTTCCGTGGCAGGACGGGCTTAAATATTTGCTCTGGCAGTTTGATCCTTGAAAATTGCGGCGCAGCAAACTTTTTGAGTGCCAATTCTCTGCCGGACCCCACTGAGATCGACGCCTCTCACCGGGTCTGGTGCGAAAATGCGTGTGGTACTGCCGAACATTTGGGGTTGAATATCAGTCATGGCATCGCTGCGAAGCTAGTAAACGTCTACCTAAAGGCCCGCTTTGTTTGCGGCGGACAACACTTCCATCCAAAAGTGAGCGCACTGCATCCGCCGGTAGACGGTATCCTACTTTCGAGCCTCGTCGCGCGAGGGATAATTCAGCGTTCACGGACAGGCAATATTCCATCTTGGACAAAATTTGACCTGGACAATTATCAGAACGTTATCATGCGAATACGCGACCACTTGGGCAACAGTCCGATGTGGATGATAGAAGAGCACTGGGACCCGCGACTTGAAGTCAGGGCATAACACGTGCCTCGCCAGCAAAGAGAACAAGCGATACATGTTGGTTAGAAGCAATATCAATAATGTTCGGCGTGGGGCCCATGGCAATTGAGATTCAGGAAGTGCTTCGTCGTTCTGAGCAAGGAATCACAGAGCCCTACATTTGTCGTGGAACCGACACCAAGCTTTATTATGTGAAAGGTAAGGGTGCTGGCTATGACTCACTTGTTAAAGAGTGGGTGGCAGGTCAACTGGCTCGCCGCTTAGGGCTACCAATCCCTACGTTTCACGTGGTTGTAGTGCCACGGGAATTATATGAGATCGGGCGGAAAGAATCCCTGCGAGACCTGGGCCATGGTTCGCTGTTCGGCTCTGAACAGGTCATGAACGTAAACGAACTATCTGTTCTCAATTCTGACGCAATCCCGGCGGAGTTGAAGCGAGAGATCGTGGCTTTCGACTGGTGGGTAATGAATGGTGATCGCACTCTTACCGAGGCTGGCGGCAATCCCAACATTCTTTGGTCGGAGACTAACAGTCAGCCTTTTATTATTGATCACAACCTGGCATTTGACACAGGGGTAACGCTTCGTTCACTCCTGGAAAGCCATATTTTCGCCGGATCGCTGAAGGAAATCTGTGAGTCATCCGGCCTCCAAGCTCACTATAAGGCGAAGTTCCAGAACGCTTTGACCAATTGGCAGAACATCGTTAGTGACATCCCAGAGCGGTGGTATTATGAAGACGACGCCCTGAGCGTCCAGAGCCGTATTTCAATCGACTCAATCGAGGTTACCCTACAGCGATATCAAGCGCAGGCATTTTGGAAACAAACATGAAAAAGCATGCAATAAGCTATGCGATAATCCGTTTCCAACCACACGTTGAGACGGAAGAGTTCGCGAATATCGGGATCGTCTTAGTCGCGCCCCGACTAAGCTATCTCGATTTCAGACTCGAAACGCGACGCTTGAGCCGTTTAACCGGTTTCTTCGATAACCTAGAGCCTGCCACGATCCGCGGCGTTCTCAAAAACTACAACGCGGAGTTGAAGCGGATCAGAGATTTGGCAGGTCATACTGGCGACGGACAGGCTCGTTTCGAGTTCGATCTGACGGACAATGCCGACCATCTTTTTCATGCACTAACAAAAGATAGAGAAGGAATCATCCGGTTCAGCGAGGTTCGGTTTGCAATGAGCGAACGCCCTCGTGAAAAACTCGATGAACTTTTTGACCACTATGTCCGACGGAACTTTGCGAATTCAGTATACAAGGAAGGGCTTTTGGAGCGACATGTCAGGAGCGCTCTAAGACTTGGCGAGATTGGCCAGAACTTCAAGCGTATGTCGTTTACAGATGGCGTTTATTCGGCCAATTTTCCGTTTGTCGAGGTCATAAACGACAAACCGCTTAAGATACTGAAGCCCATATATCTCGGCCAAGACGAACCGACCCGCATTCTCGACCATGGTAACAAGTGGATGTTCACTATCAACCGTTTGAAGAAAATCTTGCCGCCGGACGTCGTGTTTGCAGTTGAGGGCCCTAACGGGTCTTCGCTGCGCGAAAGAGCGTTTCGTGAGACTTTGGAACAATTCAAAGCTAACGATATTAGAGTTGTGGACGCAAAAAACGATCGCGAACTATTAGCAGCGATGGATAGTTAACTGGGAATGGTAATCGAACGCCCATTGCAACCTCAAGATCGGCCTCTATTTCCAATACCTACTCGTGGTATGTGAGCCACGAACTGACCTGACGCTGGGCAGTGACACTGGAATAGCGTGATGCGAATTGGAGAGTGCTGCCTAAATAAGACAGCACTCTCTCGGCAAATCCGGATGCGGAAGTCGTTGATTTCATTGAGAGCTGAAACGGCCTTGGTGCTCGGAAAGTCACTTCCAGGCTGTTGCGGCACAAATCCGTCACACTTGACCAAATGCCGGTGTCTCTGCGCTGCGGCTGCCTCAGCACAACAGAAATAAAAGTCGGCGTCTATCCCCGTCATGAACGAGACCGGCGTCCTCCGTCGCAACGCCTGGAAAAGTGTGCCGTCGCCCTTGGCGAGGTGACGGGGGCGTCCTACGCGATAGAAGCACAATTTTCGGGAGGTGCTTCATGGCGACGATCCGCAAGCTCAGGGGCCGCTGGCAAGGACAAGTCAGACGCAAGGGCATGCAACCCCGCGCCAAAAGCTTTGACAGTAAGAGCGAGGCAGAAAAGTGGGCGCGCAATCTCGAGGCAGAGCTTGATCGTTGCGGATCCATGCCGGATACGCGGCTGGCTGAACAGATGACCGTTCATGATCTGCTGACGCGCTACCGGCGCGAAATCACCGCCGCAAAACGCAGCTCAAAACCAGAAGCAACGCGTATAGGCGGCATGTTGAAACGCGCCATCTGCTATCGCACGCTCGCGATTCTCAGCCCCAGCGACATCGCCCTCTATCGTGACGAGCGTTTGAAGCTTGTCACCGGTTCTACGGTGCTCAAAGAGCTCAATATTCTTGGCCATGCCATCGATATCGCGCGCAAAGAATGGGGCGTGCATTTACCGCAAAATCCGTGTCGCATGATACGGCGCCCTGCTCCAGCGCGAGCACGCGATCGTCGTCTGCAAGACGGCGAAGAACAGAAACTTCTGCACGCGGCTGACGCGGGTCGCAGTCCCTATATGCGTGCATTGATTATCATCGCGATCGAGACGGCGATGCGTCAGGGCGAACTGCTGTCGCTTTTATGGGACGACGTGGACCTTGAACGCAGGATCGTGCATCTGGACATGACCAAAAACGGTGAGAGCCGAGACGTGCCGCTGTCGAAACGAGCATTGGATGAGTTTCGTCGGCTGCGCGATGGATGCTTACAAGACAAAGTGTTTCCCACGACGAAAGGAGCGGTGTGCCAAGCCTGGGAGCATCTGCGCACACGCGCCGGGTCCCAAAACTTGCACTTCCATGACCTACGTCATGAGGCGGTGACGCGACTTCTCGAGCGCGGCTTCAACGTCATTGAGACGGCAACGATTTCCGGACACAAAGAGCTTCGCATGTTGCAGCGATATTCACATTTGAGAGCGGTCGATCTCGTTGATCGATTGGGTTAAGCGGCTTGGAATTTATTCCTAGTTATCCTTGGCTCCGCACCTGCCCCATCCTATTCATTACTCATCGGCCCTTACCCGGAGCCTGAGAATGACTCGTCAGAAATTGTCCCGCCGTCGCACGCTAGTAAGACTCACTATTATCGCACTCGCGCTCGCCAGCCAACTCGACCACGCGACAGCACAGCCCCCAGCGTTTGATCGCGTCGACGTCGAGATGGCTGTCAATGCGAAAGCACCGATAACGGTGCTTGATGCTGAGAACATGCGCTTTGCGGTTGAGCGCATCAACATGCCGCGCCAAGAACGCCAGGTAGGCTTTGTCTGCGGTCGCATCATCCCAGTTGATCGCCCACGCTTCGGCGACGCAATGAATTCCTATCAAGCGCTGTTGTTTTTAAGATATGGCCAACTATCCGCCGGACCAGTCGCCGCGTTCTTCAAGCCGCTTGAGGAGCTGCTGAACGACAAGATGTGCCAATAGCTGCTCGACATCGCCGTTGCGTATTCGATCTCAGCCCATTTGCCCATTGCCAGGGTGAGCTGTCGCTTGAAACGGTGATAGCTCACCTGGATTGTCACGTCGGGATCGGATCGAAGTCCTAGAATATTTCGTCATGTGCGATGGGGATGCGTTTTGCTGCCAGAGCAATTATTTGCCTCGAATCCACCCATACCCTTTCGGCTTGAGCACTATCCGGTTCTTCAGACGACGTTGTGACTTTTCGCTCGTCTTTCGAACATAAGTCAGTTCGGTTGATTTCGTAGGATCCTTGATAGCCGTCAGTGGCACAGTAAATTTCATCGCCCATTGGCATTGTCGAATGCTGCTGACGATTCGCAATGCCTACGCCGGCCAGGCAATGAAACCAGCGACAGAGCCTCATCCACCTAAATTCTGTGAAAATCGCCATAGCCAGTCACTGAGCGACTCGCGCGGCATGAATGGTCCCGGGCACCACCGGACACCTCGAAGCTCTCCAGCGTGAATCTTCGAGTCACTCAGAAGCTATCGAAGTGAGCATCTGCACTCGTAGCCCTGTAGAGGTGCACCAAATTTGGGGGTAGTCCAGATCTGAATTGGGAAACGAAATCGTTGTAGTCAGATCAGTCCCAGTTGAAGTTGCCGTGTTTGAAGCGTAGTTCCAACGTTTCGCATTTTGGACATCTGTAGTGACCATCTGTCAAAACGAGCTTACCCCAATTTTCTAAGGGTCTGCCATCGCCGGACCAGTTGGCCGGATCAGAGATCGCTAATACTTCGGCTGACGAACACTGTTCGCAGACGAGAGGGGCATTCTTATAATTTGCTGTCGTTATCGCCTCGCATTTGGCACATCTCACGGGCCACGCTGCGAAGGTCATGTGATTGAGCATCCCGCCGCCTAGGGTAAGGTGTGTCGAGTATCCGCAGTTGCTACAGTTCGCGCTTGCTGACGTTCCCATCCTTTACTCCTGCGTCCAGTAAATCTATTCGTTTAATCAACATCCTAAGCTCGCGAACGCACAACTGAAAATAACGCCGCGGCAATTCTATGATAAGCTGGCTGCACCAATTGGGCTAACAATCTACTGAACCTGTGGAATCCAAAGTGATATGCAGAGAATCTAACATCAGCAGGGTGTTAATCGTATCATGTCAATCGGTGTAAACCATCTGCCGCCGACAACGACAACGGAGATTTGCGATGCCCGGTTTTGATCCTCGCCTGATTTCGCCGCCAACCCGAGTCGAGTTCGACGAGGAGAATGGAACGTGGTTCGTGGAGGACGATGGCTGCTGTTACAGTTTCCATACAAGGGAGGAGGCTGAACGAATGCTACTAGACATCCAGCGCATACATTGGGAACAAGTGGCCGAAGCTAACGCTAAAGATCTGAATGATTTGTAGTCCATAAGGGTTCGCATAAGCGATTGCCTCCGGGCCGGCGTGCGATACTGCAGATTCTTTTGGGTTCAGACCAAGATACCCATATTGGCGATCTAATTCCCTTCGAAACTTGAGCAGCCCCGCGATGCATATTTGATCTCATTGCGAAGTAATCGGAATACAAAAATAAACCGCTGCATGGCCGTTTGCACGCGCCACTATTAACGTTCAGGGTTTTTCGACGCGAAGAATGATTCGAACACTTGCCGCAATCAGAATTATGCGCCAAACCACAGATGTCCTGATCAAACTAGAGACTCACTTGTATCAGATTTGATTTGGAAGGGGTGCGGGGGAAATGACTAAGCCGTTTTATGAATATCCGATTTTGAACTCACCCTATTTGAAGCCCTCTCGGCATCATGCATTGGGCGATGATGGCCAGCCACTCGAACATCCACCAATCTTAAGTCGGCGTCCGTCGCGCTATGTTACGCCGGTGCCGCGTGCGAGGCGGCGAAATGTCGAAGCCACGCGAGGGCAGAGCGTCCTCGAACTTGACGTGTCAGATAGCTCGGGAGCTGGATACAATCCAACTCCGATCATCAACGAGATACGCTCGCATCTTGACAGTTGGCGCAACCTTCCAAATCCGAACGACTGGGGAGTCACACCGGTCACTCAACATCTTCTGCAACATTGGAGACATTACGACTTTCAAGGCCCACGTCCCTTTTTCTGCCAGCTTGAGGCGGTTGAGACCGTAATTTGGCTCTCAGAGGTAGCTCGCGGACGCCGCCAATACGCACACATTTTTCGACATATTGAGGAAGCAAATCGTGATGCTAACCCAGATCTTTATCGGGTAGCGATGAAGCTTGCTACAGGTGCGGGCAAGACAACCGTGATGGCAATGCTCATAGCGTGGCAGGCAATCAATGCTGCCAGACAGCGTAACGTTGCGACGTTCTCCCGCGGATTTCTGCTAATTGCTCCAGGTATCACCATCCGCGACCGGCTGCGCGTTCTACTGCCTTCCGATACGGACAATTATTATCAAACGCGCGACCTTGTTCCCCCGGAAATGTTGAACGATCTGCGCAAGGCAAAAATTGTTATCTCCAATTATCACGCGTTCCAACGGCGGGAAAAGCTCGAAACTAACAAGACGGGTCGGGCAGTTCTCGCCGGCTGGAGGAACGCACCGCTCGCGACGAAGGAGACGGAAGGAGAGATGCTGCAGCGCGCCTGCGGCGAACTTCTCGCGTTGAAGAACATTATCGTTATCAATGACGAGGCGCATCATTGCTATCGGGAGCGGCCGGAGAGTGACGAAGAGTCCGAACTAAGAGGGGAAGATAAGGACGAAGCAAAAGAGAACAATGAGGCTGCCCGGCTTTGGATCTCCGGCATCGAGGCGCTCAAACGCAAGGTGAGTGTGCGTGCCGTCTATGACCTTTCCGCGACACCGTTCTTCTTACGGGGATCCGGTTATGAAGAAGGCACTTTGTTCCCTTGGGTCGTGTCGGATTTCTCCCTGGTAGACGCAATTGAATGCGGCATTGTCAAACTCCCGCGCGTTCCGGTTTCCGACGATGCTTTCAATTCTCCCATGCCAGTATTCAGAAACCTTTGGGACCATATTGGTAAGAAGATGCCCAAAAAGGGCGCCGGAAAGTCTGGCGACCTCGATCCTCTCAAGATGCCAGCTGAACTCCAAACAGCACTCTGGTCACTTTATAGCCACTATCAGAAGGAGTTTGAGAGCTGGAAGAGCGCGGGCATTGACGTGCCACCCGTGTTCATTGTCGTGTGCAACAACACTGCAAGTTCAAAATTAGTCTTTGAGTGGATTTCTGGTTGGACGCGCCAGGTGGAAGGCGAACCCCAGACCATCCATCGCGGGCATCTCGAGTTGTTTCGCAACTTTGATGAGCACGGCAATCACCTGCCACGGATGAACACCTTGCTGATTGACAGCCAGCAGATCGAAGCTGGCGGAAATCTCGGCGAAAATTTTCGCAAAATTGCGGCTGACGAGATTGAGCAATTCCGCTTGGAAAAGGCCGCGCGCGAAGGTGCAGCCGATGTGTCGAACATCTCGGAAGCAGAACTGCTGCGAGAGGTAATGAATACTGTGGGTCGCAAGGGTCGACTGGGCGAACAGATACGCTGCGTCATCTCAGTATCGATGCTGACTGAAGGGTGGGACACCAATACGGTAACGCATATCCTTGGTGTGCGCGCCTTTGGCACACAGCTTCTGTGCGAGCAGGTAATCGGCCGCGGGCTTCGGCGACAGGCATACGAATTCGGCGATCAATTGGATCCTGAAGGAAATCCGCTTTTTGGCGTCGAGTATGCCGACATCCTCGGTATCCCCTTCGACTTCGCTACAGAACCCGTCGCTGTCAATAAACCAACTCCGAAGCCGGTCACACGCGTGTTTGCCGTCAGAGAGAGGGAGCGTCTATCAATCCGGATCCCACGGGTAGCGGGCTACCGCCACGAAATTCCACCAGATCGTATCTCGGCACGTTTCGGCGAGGATTCGAGGTTGATTGTCGACCCCAAACTGGTCGGCCCTTGCACAGTAAGGCTTGAAGGGCTTGTCGGCGAAGGTCACGACATTTCGCCCGACGCGCTCGATGAAATGCGGCCAAACACCGTTGCAGTCTACCTGACGAAGAAGCTTGTAGAGCTCTATTTTCGAAACGGGGATGAGCCTCCCCCTTATCACCTCTACAACCAGATACAGCCGATCACTCGCCGCTGGCTGACAGAGTATCTCGTGCTAAAGGGTGGCACTAAGACCGGCATGCTGACCTATGCAGAAATTGCGGAGAAAGCAGTCGCGCTAATTTATGCCGGCATCGCGCACGAGTTCGGTGAAGGGGCGCAAATCAAGGCGATGCTCGACCCATATAATCCAGCCGGCGCTACGGACGATGTCAGCTTTATCACGTCGAAAGAGAACTTGTGGGCGACCGCGCCAGATAAATGTCACGTCAATTATGTCGTCTGCGACAGCGATTGGGAGGCTGAGTTTGCCCGCGTGGCCGAGCGGCATCCTGCCACGCTCGCTTATGTGAAGAATCAGGGTCTCGGATTTGAAGTGCCGTATCTGCGAAGCAACGGTGGTGAGACACGCCGCTATCTGCCGGACTTCATTGTCAAGCTGGATGATGGCCGCGGTGACCAGGACCCGCTTAACCTCGTAGTCGAGATTAAGGGGTTCCGTGGTCTCGATGCTCAGCTCAAGGCAGAAACGATGAAGGCTTTCTGGGTGCCGGGAGTTAATAACCTAAAGGCCTTTGGTCGATGGGCGTTCGTCGAGTTTCGTGATGCATTCGCCATCGAAGACGAATATCGCGGTTTAATAGAGGGGCTGATCAACGGTAGCCACGCAGCAAAATCATCGGAGCCAGTATAATGTCGGCAGCTACATTTAAGACCAATCCCTACTATCTTCATGAGCTGTTAAAGGATTGCAGTTCCGGCATTCTCCAACTTCCAGACTTCCAGCGGAGCTGGGTCTGGGATGAAGATCGCATTAAGAGCCTGATTTCATCGGTTTCGCGCGCCTTTCCCGTCGGCGCTTTGATGACGCTGGAAACAGGTGGTGAGGTAGATTTCAAGCCTCGTCCAATTGAAGGCGCACCAGATTCGGCCAAGTCTGCCAGGCCCAGGTCCTTGCTGCTCGATGGCCAACAACGAATGACTTCACTTTATCAAGTTTCGCTTCGAGATTCGGTCGTCGAAACCATTACGCCTAAGAAAAAAAAGGTGAAACGTTGGTTCTATATCGATATCGAGAAGGCACTAAACGAAGCCGTTGACCGTGAAGAAGCCATTATTGGCGTTCCTGAGGACAAAATAGTTCGCGAAAACTTCGGACGGGAGGTTGCAATTGACTTGTCCTCCCGCGATCGCGAGTTCGAGACGTTGCATTACCCTGTGTCAATGGTTTTCAATTGGGATGAGTGGCAGAAACAGTTCATTGAGTTTACGATGCAAAGAGGCGACTTCACTGAAAAATGGGAGACGATTAGGCAATTTAAAGAGAACGTCATCGACAACTTTGTTAAGTATCAGGTTCCGGTCATAACCCTGGACCTAGCTACGTCCAAAGAAGCAGTGTGCGTGGTGTTCGAGAAAGTCAACACCGGCGGCAAACCACTTGATGCGTTTGAGCTAGTTACGGCGATGTATGCGGCCGAAGGCTACCAGCTGCGCAAGGACTGGTATGGTGAAGGCAAGGGTGAGACTGGACGACACACCCGGCTTGCCTCGGCCGTGCGGCTTGCCGATGCTGAGAAGGGGATACTTGCGGAGGTGTCGAACACCGACTTTCTGCAAGTCATCTCGTTATTCCATACGCGAGACCGTAGGAGGTTAGCCGAAGCCGCTGGCAAACAGGGCAAGGAATTGCCCCAGATCACAGGAAATCGGCAAGCGCTCCTTGGCCTGCCATTGACAGCTTATAAGCAATATCAAGCCCAGGCCGAACGGGGCTTTCTCACAGCGGCGAAGTTTCTGCACATGCTGCACATATATAGAATCTTTGACCTACCCTACCAGTCGCAAATCATCCCATTGGCCGCCATCCTGGCGGACATCGGAGAAGCCTGGGAGCATGAAGCTGTCCGGGCGAAGCTGATCCAGTGGTATTGGAACGGCGTTTTTGGCGAACTATACGGTTCGGCGGTCGATACGCGGGTCGCTAAGGACTTCGTAGAAGTCCCCATTTGGATTAGAAGCGGGCCGCCGCCTTCTACGGTCAGTGAAACCATATTCCGCTCCGATCGCCTGAAATCGATGCGTATGCGTCTTTCAGCGGCCTATAAGGGCGTAAATGCCCTGCTGATGAAGGAAGGGGCAAGGGATTTTCGTTCCGGACAAGCGTTCAACCATACAGCTTTTTTTGGCGAGAACGTTGACATCCACCACATATTCCCACAGGCGTGGTGCCGCCAACAAGGGATCAACCCCGACATATTTGACTCGATCATAAACAAAACGCCTCTGTCCTATCGAACGAACCGAATTGTTGGCGGTGAAGCTCCATCGGCCTATTTGACTCGCCTTGAAAAGGGCACAACCTCGACGGGCGCGATCTCGTTCGAAAATCTTGATACTTATCTTGCTTCGCATCTCATAAACCCAGCCTTCCTGCGAGCCGATAACTTCGAAGCGTTTATGGCCGATCGTCAGGAGAAACTACTCGCTCTCATCGAGCGGGCAATGGGCAAGGAAGCCTATCGTGGCGACCTACCAGAAGAAGGGATCGAGGATGAGCGCGATGATGACGGCATCGAGGCCCAAATGACCATTGCGGCGGAGTAGACATTGACAGACTATCTTCCCTCTCATCGGGCCGCTGAATGGCCACATCGCTTGTTTTGGACATTGTTTGATCAACGCCATCCCGACGAGAAGGCTGTTCGGGGGAAGCATGGACAATGGTTTTGGCAACGTGGGCTTCTCCACCTCGAGATGGTCATCACCATGTATGTGTTACCCCAGCAAGATCTCGTTGGCGTGTTCTTCGGCCGCAACGAGAAACTCGGCGCGATCGAGGTCGATGAGCGCCTTGGTCCGCACTTCGCCATGCTGAAAGCGAAACTGAGATTGCGACCGGAACAGCGCTCAGAAGGGCCGCGTCTCGGTTCTATTTGGCGGGTGAATTGTTTTGCGGAAGACAACTGGCCAGCGATGGGCGACTGGCTCACTACGAGGGCCTCGCGTTCCGAGCGCGCCGTGGATGCGGTCCTGGGGGAACAAGACTGATGGCAAAATCGCCACGCGAAATAGATGCACTAACCCATGGCACCGCGCGGCGCATTAATGTGCCCACTGCCGAGATGGCATCGCTGTTCGAGCAGCAGGCAGAATTGCTGGGTGACACGGAGCGCGCTTTGAGCTTGCCCCGCCCGCGGCCGCTTGCAAAAGGAGCGAGCAGGGAACGCGACTGTGATCTTGATCCGCAGATCGTCTGGAACGGCGCGAAGATCAGGATCACAAAGGATCAGATGAGGAAGCTCGCCGAGACCGGCGAGCTCGAGCTCGGTGACGCCCAGCTCGTATGGCGCGGAAAGGACACACAGGACTGGTCGGATCTCGTGGTCAATGCGCCGGCGATCTACGTGCAGGAAAAGGTGCACCCGAAAGCGATCATCGACGATCTCAAGCGCCGTTCGGATGCGCGCCGTGAAACCCAGACCGACGCGCCAGATCTCTTCGCCGATTTCAACGGGCTGACTAATCCAGAAGCGCGCGCCGAATTCTACCAGCATTCGCAGCATTGGACGAACCGCTTCATTCTGGGCGACTCGCAGCAGGTGATGGCAAGCCTCGCCGAACGCGAAGCAATGCGCGGGAAGGTGCAATGTATCTACTTCGACCCGCCCTACGGCATAAAGTTCAATTCAAACTGGCAGGTCTCAACACAGTCGCGCGACGTAAAGGACGGTAAGAAGGAGGATGTCTCCCGAGAGCCGGAACAGGTGAAGGCCTTTCGCGACACCTGGAAGGATGGCATCCACTCCTATCTCACCTATCTGCGCGACCGGCTCATGGTCGCGCGCGAGCTTCTATCGGAGTCGGGCTCCATCTTCGTCCAGATTAGCGACGAGAATGTGCACCGGGTCAGGGCGTTAATGGACGAGATTTTTGGTGATGAGAACTTCGTCTCCTTGATACCTTTCAAGAAAACGACAGGTGCTGGTAGCCCATCAGGCGGGACAGATGTCTTAGCCTCTGTGGTCGACTATGTTATTTGGTATTCGAAGCGAAGAAGTGCGATCAAATACCGCCAACTCTATAGGCGCAAGACGGCGGGTGGCGAGGGCGGCGGACAATACACCAGCATCGAGGATGCCAGTGGCGCTCGGCGTCGAGCAACACGAAGTGACTTCGAGGCGCCTCCTATTGGATCTAGGGTGTTCCGTGGGGATCAACTTACGTCTCAGAGTTCGGGTGGCCCTCAATTTTTCGACTTCGAATTGAATGGGCGAACCTTCTCGCCAAAGGCAAGCGGGTGGAAAACAAGCCGATCTGGGATGGGTCGATTGCTAACCGCAAACCGAATAATCGCGATCGGAAACACTCCTTCTTATGTTCGATATATCGACGATTTTCCAGCCATCCCCTTCAATAACACTTGGGATGACACAGTCACTTCAGGATTCGGCGCAGAAAAGACATACGTTGTGCAAACGAACCCGCTAGTCATCCAACGCTGCATTCTGATGACCACTGATCCAGGTGATCTCGTGCTCGACCCGACCTGCGGCTCCGGCACGACAGCGACGGTAGCCGAGCAATGGGGCCGGCGTTGGATCACCGTTGATACATCACGCGTAGCGCTGGCACTCGCCCGCACGCGGCTAATGTCGGCTCGTTATCCATACTACTTGCTGGCTGACAGCACTGATGGCCGAGCGCACGAGCAGAAGGTCTCGGGAAAGATCCAACCGCAGACCCCCACCTCTGGTGACATTCGCCAGGGATTTGTCTATGAGCGCGCGCCTCACATAACGCTAAAATCGATCGCCAACAATGCCGAGATCGATGTGATCTGGGAGAAGTGGCAGGAGGTTCTGGAGCCGCTGCGACGCGAGCTGAACGAGGAGCTCGCAACGGGATTCGAGGAGTGGGAAATGCCGCGCGATTTCGACCAGTGGCTGGATAGCAAAGAAGGCGCCGCCAAGGCGGCTCTGGTCGGTGCCCATGTGCGTGAGCTCCACACTAGCTGGTGGAAGGGCCGCATTGCGCGGCAGAGGGAGATCGACGCCTCAATCGCTCGCGCGGCCGACGTAGAGATGCTCTACGATCGCCCTTACGAGGATAAGAACAAGGTGCGCGTAGCAGGTCCATTCACAGTCGAGAGCTTGTCGCCGCATCGGGTCGTCACCGCGCGTGACGAAACGCTCGGAATAGAGCTCTCAGCGGCGAATGGCACGATGCAGCCGGCCCCAAACAACGTGCCGGACCAGGACTTCGGCCAGATGGTGCTCGACCATCTGCGCTCCGCCGGCGTTCACCAACAGGAAAAGCGCGATACGATCCGCTTCAACTCCGTCGAGCCTTGGCCTGGCAACTGGTTGGCGGCCGAAGCCCGCTACACCGACGGCGACGGTCGCGAGAAGCGCGCTGGAATACTGATCGGTCCGGAATTCGGCACTCTAACGCGCAGCCAAATCACGGCGGCCGCTCGCGAGGCTTCTGATGCCCGGTTCGATGCTTTGATCGCCTGCGCCTTCAACTTCGAAGCCCAGGCAAGTGACCTTAATCGGTTGGGTCCGCTTGCGATTCTGAAAGCTCGCATGAATCCCGATCTTCAAATGGCGGAGGATCTAAAGAATACCGGTAAAGGCAACCTCTTCGTAGTGTTCGGCGAGCCGGACGTCGATCTGATCGAAACGTCCGACGGCGAACTGCAGGTGAAGGTCATGGGGGTCGACATCTTCGATCCGTCGACCGGTGAGATCCGCTCCGACGATGTGAAGGGTATCGCCGCTTGGTTCATCGATACCGACTATGACGAAGAGAGCTTCTTCGTTCGACACGCTTATTTCCTCGGCGCGAACGACCCTTACAAGTCGCTCAAAACAGCGCTTAAGGCCGAGATTGACGAAGGGGCATGGGAGACGCTTTATTCCGATACTTCGCGGCCGTTTCAAAAACCGTCAACAGGAAGAATTGCTGTCAAAGTGATCAACCATTTTGGGGATGAGGTGCTCAAGGTTTTTGGAGTGTAAATGTCGATCGATGTAGAGGTTCGAAAGGACAATGATCTAATCGAAGTGTTGAACAACCGGCCGATACGGGAATTGCCGGATGGTGGCTTTGGGATTGTCTATAAAAAAAGAGTCTATGCAGTTTACGCGAGCGCGAGGGTTTTCTTTATCGACATGTCAGAATCCGGATACGAAAAAGTCCATTGCCGCGTTGTGGATGTCGAACTTGCACTTGCGCGCCCTCCTATCATTGCAAACCTGCCAACAATGTCGATCGAGCGACTCGCTGACGTCTACCAAAATTGTCGGTCATTTATTCAGCGCGCTGGTCCTAATGATGATATGGAGGCGTCTCATTGCATCATTGAAGCGATCCGCCTTGAATGGATCGCCAGAGGCGCATTTTACGACTCGACATCCGACGCATTCGTTTGGCCATCTGGGCACGCCATCAATGGAAACGGCCAATTGACGACCAAGAATTGGCTAGAGGTCGGGCTTTTGGGATATGCAGGATACCGGGTCGGGGCGACATCTGATTTAACCAGCTCCGCTCGTCAACGCATTCTGGACAACGTATTGGCTCAACCGGTTCCAACCGTTTTTTCAATAAAATACCGTAACGAGTGGGGTGATACCGGGAGTTGCACACGTCTGTGGAAGATGGCTGAATCGATTGCTGCTTTCATGAGGAATGCACGACGGCGCAACGGAAGTTCTGAAGCAGTTCGTGATTGGCAAACTGACCTCAACTACCTCAAGGATCGCTACTATTTCAGTTCTGGTTGTGCCTTCGCTTGGCCGTCGATCGATGATTACGTAGCAGACCGTGGAACGTTATGACTACAATCCTGGCGGATAGCTTTACTGCTGCGCTATCAAAGCTCACCAATGATGAGCAGAAGCAAGTGAAGTTGACGGCGTTCGACATTCAGGCGAACCCAGACCAACCCGGCTTACAGTTTCACAGAATAGACAAGTCGAAGGATCTAAACTTTTGGTCCATTAGAGTTAGCCGCGACATTCGCATCATAGTTCATAAAGTGGGTGCTAGCATTATGCTTGCATATGTCGACCACCACGATGATGCTTATAAATGGGCGGAGCGACGACGGATCGAAACGCACCCGGCGACGGGCGCAATGCAGATCGTCGAAGTTCGGGAGCGCCTAGATAAAATCACGCAGAGCCCGAGAGAGGCCGGGCAGGCTAGTTTGCCGTTCGACACCGCGCCGCTCGATCGGACGATTCCCCCGCCGGCGATCTTCGCAAAACTTACTCCCGACAATCTGCTGTCCGTCGGTGTCCCACAAGACTGGTTGGGCGACGTTGCCAAGGCAACAGAAGACTCCTTTTTCGCCCTGGCTGTGCATTTGCCGCAGGAAGCAGCCGAGTCTTTGCTCGAGTATGCCGCGACAGGTATCTTGGTTCCGGCAGCCACCCCTGTAGCAGATCCGATGGCACATCCGGATACGATGCGCCGGTTCCGCGTGCTGGAAGGACATGACGAACTACGGGCAGCACTGGATGCGCCGTTTGAAAAGTGGGCGGTCTTTCTGCATCCGCTTCAGCGCGGAATTGTCGAGCGTGACTATTCAGGGCCGGCACGGGTGATGGGTTCAGCTGGCACAGGGAAGACAGTGGTAGCGCTCCACCGGGCTCTGCGTATATTGCGGCAAGATCGTCAAGCGCAAGTGCTCCTGACCACGTTCTCGGCCCCCCTTGCCCATGCACTCGAGCACAAGCTGGCGATCTTAAGCGGCGGGCACTCGGAAATCGAAGGTAAAGTTAATGTCTCCTCTTTCCGCGAAATAGCCGAAGAACTGTTTGCGCTCGCTACTGGGAGGAAGGCTCATATTGCCCGCCGCGAGATCGTTCGAAAAATGATCGAAAGGGCGGCACAAGATACCAACACTCGGGACTATTCCCTGCGTTTTTTGGTGTCGGAATGGGAAAACGTTATAGATGCGTGGCGTATCGCTGATTTAGAGGCTTATAGTCAGGTTCCGCGCATGGGACGCAAGAACCGTCTCGGAATGCGCCAACGAGAAGAGCTGTGGCAAGTCTTTGATCGCGTCCGCGGTGCACTCAAGCAAAAGGCGCTGTTCACTCCTGCGTCGTTGTTCGAGACCCTTACGGATACGTATGCATCAAGGGTTGAAAAGCCCTTCACTAATATTGTTGTCGACGAAGCGCAGGATCTGGGAGTGGCTGAACTGCGCTTTCTGGCAGCAATCGCACCCCACCATTCAGATGCACTTTTCTTTGCGGGCGATATAGGTCAGCGCATTTTCCAGCAGCCCTTTTCGTGGCGAGGACTGGGTATCGACGTTAGAGGCCGATCGTCCACGCTGAAGGTGAACTATCGCACCTCACAACAGATCCGCCAAATGGCAGACCGGCTCCTACCGCGGGCAATAAGGGACGTGGATGGCCTTGAAGATGACCGTCAAGGCACTATTTCCGTTTTTGAGGGCATCGAGCCGATTATACTGGTTGCCGACGATGAGGATCATGAGCGTGAAGTAGCTGCAGCCTTCATCAAGTCTGCGATAGTTGACGGCATTTCTCCCGCCGAGATTGCTATTTTCGTCCGTTCTGATGATCAGCTTGCGCGCGCCCGCGCCGTCGCTGACGAGGCAGGCTTAGCTCGCCGAACTGTCTCGACAGGCAGTCCCAAGGAGGACATTGCATTGGTGGGCATCATGCATCTGGCAAAGGGACTGGAATTTCGCGCTGTCGCCGTCATCGCATGCGACGAAGCCGTCCTACCCTTCGCCCCCCGCGTTGCCGATGTTGCTGATGAATTTGAGCTGGACGAGGTTATCGCGACCGAAAGGCAGCTACTTTACGTGGCCGCCACGCGTGCTAGGGATAGGCTCTTTATTTCCGGCGTAACGCCAGCCTCTGAGTTTATCGCTGACTTGCTCTGACTTGGCCGACAACGCAATGCGAGCCAGCCGACGATTGTCCGGGTCTATCGAAACGAGATTTGCGTTGCACGCTATGGCATTCCAACAAATTTAACTCGATTCAAAGGGAACCCCCGTTGTGCTGATTGACCACAAGAAATTGGAAGATCTGGCTTGGTCCATCTACTCCGACGGCGCCGCTAATCCTGTTGGCCTCGCAGTCGCCCACTCCGAGCTCGAATGTGAAATTGATCAGGATAAGTTTCTGGAGCGTGAATTCGAAAACCAAGGTGAGCACACAACAGCAATCTATTTTTGCAATGCGGCCGCCGAAGCGGAAACAACTCCGGTTCTCGTGATCCTTTTCTCCGGACACCATATGACAGGGCTTAGCCAGCAATTTTATGGCGCTTTTAAGGACGAAGAAACTGCGTATGCGGCGCTGAGAAAAGAGTTTTATCTTCAAGGTGATTAATCAGAATGCAGTGCTCTCACTAATGATAAGTTTTGGGTTTTTGGCCAGGCCCAAATTAAAACGGATGGTCAGCAGCACTCGTTTGGTAGCTCGCCGCATTTAACTATTCCACCGCACCGTTGAATAATTCTCCCACATCGCCGTCCGTAATCGGCGGAGCAAGCATGTCGCGGGACAAGTTGCGCTTGCGGTCAAGCAATGCGTCGAGCTTGACGTCGAAGGAAGAGTCCCCTAACGCCGGATGAACAGCTATTGGCACGTGGACCGTCACCGGTTTCGTCTGCCCAATCCGATAAACACGATCATTGCATTGGTCTTCCACTGCCGGATTCCACCACCTGCTGAGATGAATCACATGATTTGCGGCAGTAATTGTGAGCCCGATGCCTGCAGCCTTGGGTGACAGAATCAATAGATCGAAGCCTTTTGGTAAGGCTTGAAACCGGTCGACGACGTCTTGTCGCTTCGCTCCCGCAACATCTCCATTAATGATGTCGGGCTCGCGGTCCAACCCTAGCTCGGCGGCTATTATTGCCGTGAACGCGGACTGTATTGCGCGGTCTTCTATAAAAACCAGCGCTTTTTCACCCCGCATCTGAACTGCAGAAAGGATATCGATTGTCTTGCTGACACGTGCTGACTTTGCGATCCAAGCTTTGCGCGAGACGGGGTCGTAAACATCAACGCCTCGGTCTCCACTTGGATGCAACGATATACCACGAAAAGCGTGTATGGCTTTTAGCATCGCTCCCATTGTTCGTTCGCCACGCCTCGCCGCTGAAACAGCATTCGCGTATGCAGCGGCCTGTTCAGCTGGCATCGCAACCGGATAGGTGGTCGACGTCTTCGTGGGTAAGCCTTCTAAGATGTCCTGCTTCATTCGACGCAGCATCACCGGCGGGTGCTTCGCAGTTGGCTGGTCAAGTTTCGCCTTTAGCTCCTTTAGGGCAGCATTATCGGTGTTGTAGGTTCTGGAAAAATCACGGAGCCCACCTAAATACCCTGGTCCTACACGGTCCATGATGCACCAGAGGTCCTCAAGGCGATTTTCAATTGGCGTTCCCGTCATTCCCAAGACAAAATCGACATTCAACGTCTTGAGAGCATGCGTGTTTAGTGTGTCGGGTGCCTTAACCTTTTGCATTTCGTCAAAGACGCCTATTGAATATGGAACACGAGCGAAACACCGATGATAGGTCGCCAAAGTCTCATAGGTCGTCAGAATCCAGTCTGCGTCACGTAGAGTATCGACGTCCAATGCGTCTTCTGGCGACCATGCTTCATTCTTTTTCGTCCTAAGTCGCCCAAGGTTACTACCAAAGGCCTTTACACATTGGCCAAGACAGTCGTCTACGAGATGCAGCCCGGCTTCAGCTTCCCAGTTTCTCAACAGCGCAGTCGGGGCGACGATTATGATCGGGCCCTCGAATAAACGGCCCCTGCCGCCTGCGGCTTGTTGATTTCTCCGAAACCAGGCGAGAAAACTGAGCGCCTGAAAGGTCTTGCCCAACCCCATATCGTCAGCAAGAAGGACGCCGGGAGTTCCGGATAGCCAAGACTTAACAAGCCAAGCAAAGCCCTCTTCTTGATGGGGTTTGGGTTTATTGGAGCGCAACAGGTCGATTGGAAAATTCTCAAATAGGGATGCCCGGCGTGGCACTATCTGGGCAGTGAAGCCGACGCTGTCAATGTGATCATTGATCAGTAATATGTCGGTGTCGACCGGTGCGTTTGACTCGCCGTCATCCGTTTGCGGCTGACCATCAGCGCCGTCCGGGAAGGGTTGCCCTTCGTCAGCAAAGCCACGCAAACTTTCGAGTGCATCGATCGTCTCGAGCGTTCCTAACGCTTTATCCTGATACACCAGTGTATCGGCAAAATCGTGGGTTGCTTGTTCCACTGCGCTCTTCAGGTGGTCAACGTCGCTTGGCGTCAGGTCAAATTTATGATCGCCAATTGCAAGTTGAAATTTTTCTGGCAGCCAGGAAGTGCTTTGCTTAGTAAGCCAGTCGAGCGTAGGTTTTTCCCAACGGCCTAATCCGAGCACGCGGGCAGAATATTGGTGGGTCTCGACAAAGATTGAGCCTGCCTCGTCGGACAAATCTCCAAGTTCTCGATCCAAGAACGAACGTGGATTAGCGATAAAGCTGCGACGTTCCTCCGCAGGCGCGCGCTGAGCCGCTTTGACGACATCAAGTGCCCTTTGGAGTTCCGGTTCAATCACGACAAATGAATTGCGACCCAGCGCAAAGGCAGGACCAGTCCGTCCGGTCCTCTGGTTGAACTCCGCGACAAAGGCCTTCTGCAGCTCTGGGACCAGCAATGCATCGGTATCATTGTCCGGCAATTGATCCGAGAGGACCGGTCCAAGCTGCTCACCATCAATTACCTCCGGCGCATCAATCTCGTCTGCCTGAGATTGCCGCATAGAATGAGCCATTAACACCGGAGTGATTTTGGGTCCGCCGGCCGCCTCGCGCACATCAAGCGCGAATGCACCGGCTTGATAAATGCGCAAGCTCTGCAGTGTTCGGTCGGGTTTTACGCTTTCTCCCGTAACTCGCTCAAGTGCATTCTGCACATCCAGCCACGGCCCAATTCTCTCATCAGCGGATCGACCAAGTGTTTCATTGTATCCGCGGATGGCATTTAGCAAGTTATATACTGGCTGGGAGAGGCGACCTGTTTCGCCGTTGGCGATTAAGAATGGTCCGACAATATTGGGCGTGATGCGGCGCATGTTCCGGTCTTGCCAGACAAATCGAATAAGCCCTTCGGGGCTTTCCACTCTCCCCTCTACCGTCAACGTCAACGTCACCGCCGCTATCACTGGAACAGCAAGTGCATTGGCAATAGTCATCGGAAGCGAGACGATGCCGTCGGCAGTGACCGCGACGCCTTGGGGAACTAAGGACGCATCGCCATTGTCGACCAGACGCTTTAGATAACGAACGGCAGCACGGGCCGTTTCTTCGGGCGGATCCCAAGCATCGAATGGCACTGTTCGCTTTTTAAAGAAAGAAATGTCGTTGAGGCTGATCGTTGCACCAGTCTCTGTAGGTAGTATTGAGAAGGATCTTGTCATCAACGATACCTATAGTCGCGCTGCTGAAGCCGAACCCCGGTCATAGCGTAGAGACGTTCGGCTACCTTGCTTTGCCAACTATAAGTCTGCGAAGCCATGTGCATTTGACTAAGCTTGGTGCTTGTCTCAAAGTTGCCGGCCCCCTTATGAATTCGAATTTCATCCGATCCATATGACCTTCTGAAGAGTTTGGGTGCTGACCGTTCCGAAGCATCCGACCAAATATTGCACTTTCCGTTGTGACTCCAATCTGCAACAACACCATCGCCAATTCGCAACAAGAGAACAGCGTGCCCTGCTTCAACTTGGCGACCTTCAGCTTCGAGTCTTGCGAACTCGGCATTGGATCCAAAGACTGAGCGTGCCAAACGAGTTCCATCTGGGCCAAACGCGACCCACGCTTCATCGATAAGTCCTTTGTTGTAAACTCCTTCCCAGAACGCTCGTCGATAAGACCACATGCTGTCGTCGGCTATTCGATCAACGATATCAAGAAACTGCCGCAAGGACTGTTCAGTCAGCCAACGCTGCACGAGTTCTCTCAGCGGAGCTGGCACAAAAGCCCAATTGCCTGGTTTCAGGCGCGGATCGCCTAGCAGCATGAGAACGACTTTGAGGAATGCATCGCGAATTGCTTTCTCGATCTTTTCCTGGCTGAACGGTCGCAACAGAGCTTCGATTAGATTTGGTAGCAGATCGTTGTAGATCGGCCTCCCGCCCTCGGTCATGGCGTAGCGCTTGATGCGGTCAAGTCGAGTTAAATGGTCGTGTGCTCGGCTCGTGGCCAACCGGTCAAGCAATGCAGCTGTCACAGCCTTTGCATAGCCCGATTGGGCGTTCATCGCTCCGAGGCCAGCCTCTTTGAGAATATCTGGTGCAGGCTTGTCTTGCTCGATTACGGCATCAGCCAATAGCCGTGGACCAACGTCTAAATCGAATAACCGAAACTTCTTATGAAGCTCGCCCCATGGCCCCCCCCACTTGTTTGAAAGCTTTGCCAAAGTTGCAGCTGCATCGAGTCGCCCCGGCATTTCATTGGAATATGAAGTCATGAAGGAAGAAGCGAGTGTGCGAAAAGGCCGAGCACTGTCCGCTGAGACCAATTGAGATAAGACCCCATTCATCACGTCTTTTGTGTCCGCGAGAGCCGGGGTCGTTGTCCACAAACACCACGCTGCATCTTTGAGTTGGCGATTTCTAAGTGTAACGCCTGCTCTCACGTCATTCAGCAGTCTAAGTGCAATGCCGTCAAAATCCTTCGCAGGTCGATGTTCTGCGTTCCGACCCGACTCTTCCACTTTTTTTGCAAGACGCGCGAGTGGGGACGCAGGAGGCATTGACCGCTCAGAAGCAGCCAATCGCTGCACGAGACCAATACAGGCTTCGCGGAAGCTATTTGACATTTGCGTCATCAATGGCTTTGCGTAGATTTCGCAACTGCCCATCCATGCGGTCGGTCAGCGCCAGCACTTCCTTCAACCTTTTCCCATCATCCACTTCCATCACAAACCGAAGATCAATACGCCGATTGCTGTCGAACGCTGCGGAGTTTGTCTCGTCGATTACTGGCCTTGTCGACGAATATCCCGATACGGATATTATCTCACGACTGGCCCGATTTTTTAGATCGCGAAGTTGAGGTTGGGTCTGGGTCATTAAGCGATATGTATTGACCGCTCTTGCTGTAGACAGCTGCCAGTTATTACTGTCAACGCCCGTCTTATCAGTATGGCCTTCGATGAAAACCGTTTCTATCGACGCTGCAGTTGGATCGCGTTGACAGTTGGGTTGAGCCGACAAACAGGCTGTATAGGATGGCAAGACATCACGTAAGACAACAGCAATCTTCTGAACGTTACTTTCTGCAGCTCCCTTTAGATCGGCGCTACTCGTCGGAAACCGAACAGCATTTTCCGTCAATCGAAGCACGCCATTTACCGGATCGATCTCGACATCAAGACCTTCTTTAGCAAGTCGACTACGAATTTCTTCCAACAGGATGGATCTAATCTGATCCGACTTATCAATTTGTTGCAATTCGGAACGCACTTCATTTTTCAAGGCGTCAAGCTGAATCGCAACGATTTCCGCTTGTCGTCGTGCTTCCTCAAGTCGCTTAATCTGTTCAACCGAGACGTCGGTCTGCTGTTTGAAGTTTAGCGCGAACACCATCAGCATTATAATGAAGATAAACAATATCCCCACCATCATATCTGTCATTGAGATGAAATAGTTTTCGTCTTCCTCTGCATGGTGATCAAGAGCAGGACCGACGTCGTCAACCAGCGCCATCGATGTTACTCCGCCGCAACGCGGATCATGTTGTTGGCAAGGACTTCAACGCTATCTGCAATTGAGTCGGTGTTTTGTTCCAAGCCATCCAGAAGCGGTCGCAAACCATCCATTACTTTGGCAAGGTCGGCGTTCATTTCCTTGGCGTAGTTACCAAGCGTAGCCGCTTGCGCTTCTGTTGCCTCTCCCAACTCCTGAACAGCCCGTCCAAGGGCGACATCGATATTGTCGAAATGGGATTTGTAACTCTCCCAAACTCCCTTTAGTTCTTGCAGCTGTTCAGTAAGAGACGACGCCAGAGTGGCCGTGGCCGTATTCCCACGCTCCAGACTAGAGGCAGCTAGATCGATCGAAGCAGCCATCTGCTCAGATGCCTTCGACATCCGCTCTCCGGAACGGAGAAGAGGATCACCAGCAGCGCGAACGTCATCCGCAATCTTGCTAAATGAACTTGCAGCGGCGCGCGTCTGACTGGTAGCGTCGCCAATTGCACTCGCTTGCTCAGATAGCGCCACCTCACCCAACCGCATCGCACTAACAAATCGTTCTATGTCGGCAGCGATCTTTGCCAACGCACCTGACAACCCTGTTTCCAATGCTTTCGACGCCTCAGCGGAAGCTTGCGCTATACTGGCCACTGCCGCTTGCTGAGCATCTGCCACTTGGCTCCGCGTTTCATTGAGGTGCGAAGAATTCGTGATGGCGAAGGCACTTAGCCCGCCCATCAGGACGTCAATCTGTTCTTCCATACGCCCCATCACCCGCCCCATCGCGTCCTCGACCTTCGCAGATGCACCCGAAGCGGCTGTTCCTAAGTCAGCATCAAGTTTTACATTGGCTCGGTCGAAGGTTTGCCTGAGTGCGTCTGCAGCTTCCGCCATGCGGGTAGCGAACTCCTCGCCCGTGCCGTGCAAGCCCTTTTGCGTTGTCTCCAAAGTCTTTTGCATCTGAGCAAGCGTTTCACCCAGCTTTTTCAGTTCCGTTCCAGCACTTCCCTGAACAGAGGTTGAGAATCGATCCAAAAGCTCACCGACGCCATCTTCGCTTCGGCTCGCCATGTTTCGCATTGCTTCACTGATGCTCTGTGCCATAGGTTCAATAGCACCAGCAAACGCGCTACTAATTTGTGGCGACAGTTGCTCACCCATCCGGGTAAAAAATCGATCGCTATTAATCTCCTTGAGCTGCGCAGTTTGTTCTTTCGCGGTCTCATTCATTTCTGCAGCAATCGATTGGGGAGCTAGATAACGAAGTTGAGTCTCCGCTTGGTGGCAAAATTTCGTAAAGCTGGCTTCCATGCCGATTACCAAAATCTTGAAGACAAGGGCCAAAAAAATCGAGATACCCAAGCCAGCGATGGACGTAACGAACTTAAACGACGCCACCCCCAAAAGGTCTGTCATTGCTCTCATCATCTCTGGCGTGTCGTTATGTATGAGAGAAGCGGTCGTGGCATTACTTGCCTTGGAGAGGGCCAACACAATACCCGCAAAAGTTAACAGAAGGCCGATACCCACGAAGTATCCTGGGATACTGCCAATCATTTTAAGGCCAGTGAATCGCTCACGGACAAGGCTGTAACCTATAAAGCTATGCGGCCGAACGGTATTTCCAATCACGCCACCGCTTTCAATTTCCTGCTTGAGCAGCGTTTCGTCGAACTCGCGCCACGCGTGTCCGATTAGGGGATGTTTGACTAGAGCAGGATAGACGCTCGACTCATAGTCCTTCGCAAAAGTCGGCCTGTCGGCGTAAGCCGCGATAACTCGGCGAGCGCGCCAAAGCGATAGGCGTATCGCCAACGAGTGCATCAACGCAAATGCAATGAAAAGGCCAAAACCCACAGCGCATAATGTTCCAGCTAAGGCAAACGCAAAATCCTGTTTGCTTAGGTTTGCCAGTGCGGATTCAGGAATTGTATTCCCGTGCATAGCAGGCACAACGGCGCTTACGCGATGCAGGACTAGCCCAAGATCCAGTCCAGTAAAGCTGTCAAAGGCGATCAAGGTAGCAAATATGATGCCCCAGAACGCAATCGCGCGAATCCAACCTCGCCAAAATAGATTAGTCACCCCTAGCCCCCAACTTGTTTCCCGACTTTAGCCGGTTGTTGTTTATTGCAATAATGGTCGTGCCAACACTTACCCCAACTTACCCCAAATTACCTCTATTATCTTTTGACCAGGCGAATTGAAAGCCATACTAAAGAGGAACCGCAAATAATCGTGCTACGCTTATAGGCTACGGCTATTCAGAAAGTGTAGCTGATACGACAAAACGTCGGAATCGCAGTTAAGGCTTATGTATTATTGGGTAATGCAGCCACAGATTAGCTGAAAAACGGTTGGTGCGAATCAATATTGTGAATGTTTATAAGCTCATGGGCTTTTCGCAGAGCATTGTTTCTGAGAATGCCAGAAAGGCCCTAGGCTACATTTGTCTCCTGTTGGCCGCCAGCAATTGTATTTGAGCATATCGGGTTCGACCAAATAAATAGGGAATAGAGAAGTTCAATGCCGTGATCCGGAAGCCCTCGCGCGGGTCGAACGCCCTGACGATGCTGAAGAAATCGTTCCTCGACAGATTTTGCAGTTACTCCAACGTAAGCGCCATAATATCCTGAAAAATCGGTATATCCATCGCGTAGAACCACATACAAATTTGCCTTATCGGTTGGGCGGGCTAATGATCTACGGAGGCCGTTTCTCACGGCGGCTCGGGCTGATTTTAACCAAGGAATCGGTCGTAACCTGGCTACAAGGAATCGTTCCATGCCCATGCTGGCGTATTGATCGCTACGCACTTTAAGCTCTTCCAAGGCCATGGTTGCCAGCTCCAAGCGAGGAGGGTTGAGGTTTACCCATTCCGTTATGCTCGTTAAAAGGCAATCTCTAAACCAGGCGGAAAATGGACTTCCAACATCCCGTAGGCGATCGCTTGATATGTCATAAAATTGATCTTGTCTGTCAGTTGCCCCGTTCTCGATAGGATTGCGATCGATCCACGCCTCGTCAATTACCTATTACGGATGATGAAGCGAGGAAGCGCTTTAGCGCTGACTGCGAGCTGGTTGCTCCACAAAAGCATGCTCACTTCTTTGATACAAAAAACAAAACACGATGTAGAATTTATTAAACGAAATCAATAGTTTGTCAGCTTAAATCGGGAGTTCAATCCTCCCCAGCAGCACCATTCCCGCTTCTAGCAAGTTCAATACGAGCTGTGAGTGCTGCTAGTTCGTCGCGGCTAGGCAAAGCCGTAAACGCCCCCCGATGTTGTGCGGTCAGTGCAGCGGCACTTTGAGCGAGATTGATGGCGGTCTCCTGGCCCAAACCCATCGCGAGCATCGCTGCAAACACTCCGCAAAAAGTGTCGCCGCAACCAGTCGTGTCAATTGCACGAATTTTTGAGGCTGGGTAGTGGCCGATCGTTCCGTCGCTATCGGATGTAAGGCACCCGCCTGCTCCAAGAGTGATGATCGCAATGGACGCACCGAGCCGGCACAGGGCTGCGGCGGCGGCGGTTGGTTCCGAAAGTCCAGTAATCGTCTTCGCCTCGCCGCGATTTGCGATAACAATATTGCACAACGGCAAGAGCGGCCCGACGTCCCACCATAGCGGCGCAGGATTGAATAATGTTGTTGCGCCGCGGGCAGTTGCGGTCGCGAGAGCGGCCAGCGTACTGGCCTGTGTAAGATTACCTTGCAGCAGCACGATGTCACCGGTGGTCGTGTTGGCGGCAAAGTTTTCTGCCATTTCAACAGTCAATGCAGCCGCGCAACTCCCGGCACTCACTATGCTGTTCTCCCCGTCTGGCAGCACCATCAAGAGAGAGAAATCGCTCGAATAGGGAACGTGGTGCAGTTCGAGTTCAGATATGCCCTCGGAAGCCAATGCCGCTGCGATTTGTGCACCTTGAGCGTCGTGCCCAATGGCGGCATGGAAGATGACCTGCGCACCGGTACGCGCGGCGGTAACCGCCTGATTGAGGCCTTTACCTCCGGGTGCGCTACCGGCGCCGTCACCAAGCAGCGTTTCACCCTTTTCCGGCAAGCGAGGCACCTGGAGCGTCAAATCGAGCCCTGCATTCCCAAGAACGAGCACACGGCCCACGGCGTCAGCTCCGCGCTTTCTTGACAGCTTGCATGAAGACCTGAAGCCGATCCGGGTCGACCGGGTTCCACCAAGCGCCCTCGTGTTTGAGGTAACTTGCAACAATCACCGCGTCAGCAACAGTAAAAATGTCACCGACATTATCCGGTGTAACGCCGGAACCAACGGCAACCGGCAGCGACGTACCGGACGCAATGGTCTGCAGTTCATCCATCGTGGCGCTATCGCCCGTGCGCTGGCCCGTGGCGATGGCCACGTCGGCGTCGAAAAACTCATTGTCGCGCGCGAGTTCGGTGATGGTGCGGTCGCCAGTGATAGCATGAGCGCCATGCTTCACATGCACATCGGCAAAGATGCGGACGGATTTTGCGCGCAGCCACGCCCGATAGCGAGCTGCCTCGCCTGCCGGTCCGTCCATCAGACCTTCATTGGCGACATAGGCATTTGACCATTGGTTGACGCGAACGAACGCTGCACCCGCAGCCTTGGCCACTGCCAGCGCCTGAACCGCCCCGTTGGCGAGAACATTGACGCCGATGGGTAGGCCGCTATGGCGGCGAACAGCATCGGTCATGACTGCCATAGCAGCAGCGGTTTCCGGACCAAGGCGATCCGGCTTGGCAAAAGGGATATCGCCGTGGTTCTCGACAATCAGACCATCCACACCGCCGACCTTGTAACGCCCGGCTTCCGCCACGGCGAAAGCGACAACATCCTCCATCGGCTCTCCATCATAATTCGGAGAACCCGGCAGCGGCAGCGAATGAATCACGCCGATGACGGCCTTGCGCCGGCTGAAGATTTCCTGGATGGCGTTCGGCTTGGCGCGATAGATGGACTTGGGTTGAGAGGTCATGGTGATACTTTCTACATGCGGTTAAAGCGGGGACGTTCCGTCGTTGTTATGAACGGGCGAGACCAACCTGGAAGCTGTATCGATCCGCCCGATAGTGCAGGACGACATATTCGACGGGCTGCCTTGCCGAATTCCACGACGTGCGATGGCAAACCAGAACCGCGGCCGGTTGTTTTAGTCCGAGACTTTTAGCGGTAGTGGCGTCGGCAATGGACCCTTCGACGCGTTCATGGCCGCCTGTCAATGCGACGCCTGCAGCCTCCTTGAGCCAGCCGTAAAGTGACCCATTGTCCAGAGCTGTGATCGTAGGCAGTCCGGACCGTTCGAACGCCACAGGAGCGAGGTAGGTCAGCGATGTCGCCATGGGGCTTTCATCCGCCAGCAAGATGCGATCTATCTCGAGTACAGGAGAATTGACGACAATTTTCAACTCCGTTGCCACGGATTGAGTCGCCAGCGCTAGTCTCAGTGATCGTGTTCGATAACTGGGCTTCAGGCCTCTCACTGCCATGTCTTCGGAAAAAGATGAAAGGCGATTTAGCGGTCGTTCGATTCGTGGTTCAATGACAATCGAGCCGCGACCCGACTTGCGGCTTATCAATCCTTCCGCCTCCAGAAAGTCGAGCGCCGCACGCGAGGTCGTCCGACTTACGCCGAAACGGCGGTTGAGTTCCGCCTCACCCGGTAGCGCCTGGCCCGGCCTGAAGGTGCCGTCCTCAATTGCCCGTCGCAGTCGCTCTGCAATCTGCGACCACATTGGCGTCCGGCCTTCAACAATATCGGTTTCGTACCACATAACGCCAAACAACATGACGTCATGACATTTGTCAATGATCGACAGCGAATCATTCGAACGTGGCCAATTCCTGCTTGAACCGGTCAACCAGCCAGGTCGCTGCCGGTCCGAGAGGGCTATCTACCGGATAGAGCGCAAGCAAGGGATAGGAAGCATCCGGATAAGGTTCGAGATCGAGATGTACGAGCCTCCCTTCAGCGAGATCGTCCTTGACCATCCATTTTGCCAGACCACCCCAGCCCAGGCCCGCCAGCATCAATTCGTGCTTTGTTCCAACGTCGGTCAACCGCCACGTTTTATAGGCGAATACGCCGAAATCCCGGCCCTTCGTTTGTTCGCTCAAATCGGTGACAACGAGTTGCACATGGTCGCGTATGAAGGAGAGAGGCACCGGTCCCTCGTAAAGAGCGAGAGGGTGATCGGGCGCTGCAACTGGTGTCATCGCAGTTTCCCCGATCTTTACGGATACAAGCTCGTCATAGGCTAATAACGGCGGCCCCCCGATGCCGAAATCAGTCTGCTTTTTCAGCACGAGATCCCAGACCATGCCAAGTGCACCCACGTGCAGGCGCAAGCTCACGGTTGGGAACTGCAGTTGGAACGACTTGAGTACTGCCGTCAGAACAGGCGAAGGCAGCGTGACGTCGACGGCAACCGCTACTTCTGACTCGAGCCCCTGCCTCAATCCCTCGACCCGCGCGCGCAGGCTTTGCAAGACCGAAACCATGCGTCGCGCATCCTCGAGCATGGCTTTCCCACCTTCCGTCATCCGCGGTTCGCGGGTTCCACTTCGGTCAAAGAGTTGCAGCTCTAACTGCGCCTCCAAATTAGCGATCGTATAACTGACGACGGACTGCGAACGATTTAGCCGTCGCGCTGCTGCCGAAAAACTTCCTGTCTCGGCGACGGCAACGAATACTTGAAGCTGATCCAGTGTCGGGTTGGGTTGCACGGTCACAACATATCTATCAATTAGATGGATTAGATCGATATTTTCCCCGTTTTCTAAATGGATGTCGAGAACCAAATTACCTTCATCGATCGTTTCTTTTCGAGACGACCTCCCAAATGAAGGAACTTAGGCCATGTCTTCCATACTTCTCGTTACATCGAGCCCACGGGGCGCTGCTTCCCATTCCACACGCGTCGCAACGGAACTCGCCAATAAGCTGCAAGCGAAAACACCTGGGGCGAAGATCGTTACCCGCGACCTCGCGAGCAACCCGCTTCCCCATATTGATGCTGACTACGCTTCGGGTATCTACACACCCGTCGAGTCCCGTTCTGTCCAACAACAAAATGTTGTCGGCGTATCCGACGCAGTTGTAGACGAACTCTTCGCTGCTGATGCCGTCGTCATCTCTACTGGCATGATCAACTTCAACATCTCGTCGACACTCAAGGCCTGGATCGACCATATTGCCCGTGCTGGCAGGACGTTCAGCTATGGCGCCGAGGGCCCGAAAGGTCTTGTAACTGGTAAGAAAGTATATGTAGTGATCGCATCTGGTGGTGTTTATTCGAATGGTCCAGCCGCTGCCTTCGACCATGCGACCCCTTATCTGAAGACAGCACTCGGCTTTCTCGGCATGACCGATGTCGAGGTAATTCGCATCGAAGGTGTAGCAATGGGTCCAGAAGCTGAAGAGAAAGCTATTTCATCGGCCCTCGATCACACCAATGATCTGGCGCTCGCCGCCTAAGGGTTTGCGCCGGACGTGAAAGAGGCGGGCTTCGGCCCGCCTCTTTTCGTTTGTCAACTTGGTGGCGGCGATTAACCGTGCCTGTTCCTTTCGGCTTCATCAAGCCGTCTGAGCTGATCAAAAAGGCTTTCAGGAACTGTCTCGTCGACCTTATATATCCCTGCGGCACGAATTGCCGATCTGTAGGACGACTGGGATATTTGTCGTCGCAAAATTCTTGAAAGTTCTTTTTCGTTGGGCCGGTTAATGCCGTCCATCGTTGCTTAAACTCCAAATTCCTTCGTAGACTAAACCCATTCACTACGAACAAGGTTCCCTTTTCGGGCCTAGAGCCGTGTAAAGCAATGTGTCGCTGCGACGCAGTCTTTAGTCTTAGACAGTTTTCCGATCCGCACAGAAAGAAGATATCAAGGAAAGTAGCGTTTCAGCGCCTGGTATTGCGATGCTGAAGAGATTTTTCCCACCGAAGCGCAGATTCGACTATTTTGTCGAGATCATCAAGTTTGGGCTCCCAGCCAAGATTGGCGCGGGCCTTGCTGCTATCGGCGACGATGGAAGCCGCGTCACCGGGCCGGCGACCGGTCAAACGTGCGTCAATGGGTGAACCATGCACGCGCTCCACGCTCTCGATCACTTCCTTCACCGAATACCCGCGACCGTACCCGCAATTGGCGACCATGCTGCTGCCGCCTTCCCGCAACCGCTCAAGAGCCAGACGATGCGCCGCAACGAGGTCGCTGACGTGGATGTAATCGCGGACGCACGTGCCGTCAGGCGTCGGAAAATCATGACCGAAGATTTCCATATAACGCCTCTTTCCAAGGGCTGTCTCGCACGCAACCTTGATCAGGTGCGTTGCGCCTTTGGTCGATTGGCCGGTCCGGCCCTTTGGATCGGCGCCAGCAACGTTAAAATAACGTAGCGCGGTATAATGAAAATCGTGCGCGGCCGCAGTGTCGCGGAGCATCCATTCGGACATTAGCTTCGACACACCATAAGGGGATTGCGGCTGAGTCGGAACATCTTCGGTGACCGGAGTCATCCCGCCATCGCCATAGACCGCTGCTGTCGACGAAAAGATGAAATTCTTCACGTCGGATTTTACGACTGATTCGATCAGTGACCGAGTTTTTGATGTATTGTTCTCATAATAGGCAAGCGGATCGCGGACCGAATCCGGGACAACGACGGAACCCGCAAAATGAATGACCGCATCGACGTAATTGCGTTCGATCGTCTCGCGGACCAGGGTTTGGTCGCCGATATCCCCGACAACTAGCTTCGCCTCGCTTGGAATAGCCCAATCAAATCCTGTGGAGAGCCGATCAAGAACGACCACAGACTCACCAGCATCCAGCAACTCCCAGACCATATGGCTGCCGATATATCCGGCGCCTCCGGTCACCAACACTGTCATAGCCAAAGCCCCTTAATCTCCATTTATGCCGCCTTGCGCTCATCTTGCCGCATTTAAACAGGTGTGCAAAGCTCGTTACCAACGTAAATCGAGATACAGTAGCTTTTTAGGACGAATTGCAACAATGGTGTCTTCCCACGAAATACTGCCCGAGTTTGCAACGAACCGTATAAACCTGGCGTCGTCCGGGTTAGGTGCCCAAGCCATTTTTGCCACAGACGATTTTTTCGCTCCAGTAGACCGGATGCTTTTCGATGCGCCGGCTGTGTTCATTCCGGACAAATACGACGACCACGGCAAATGGATGGATGGTTGGGAGTCTCGTCGCAAGCGCGGTCCCGGCCATGATTTTGCTGTCATCAAGCTGGCTGCCCCCGGGGTCATCCATGGTTTTGATGTCGATACCAGCCATTTTACCGGCAATTATCCGCCCTCGTGTTCAATCGAAGCCTGCACCTCCGAGAATGAGCCCACCGACGCTACCGTTTGGTCCGAACTCTTGCCCCAAAGCCCACTCGGACCATCGAGCAACCATTTTTTTGTCTGCACAAACAGAGGCGTCTGGACACATCTCCGCCTGTGTATCTACCCTGATGGCGGCATTGCGCGCCTACGGGTTTATGGCGAACCATGGCGAGACTGGTCGCAAATTCCTGTTAACGAGGAAGTAGACCTGGCCTCCGCCTTAAATGGCGGACGTGTCGTTGCTTATTCCGATGCACATTACGGCGCGTTGCACCGGCTGTTATCTCCAGGCCGCGGCATCAACATGGGCGACGGATGGGAAACTCGCCGGCGCCGTGAGCCGGGCAATGATTGGATCATCGTTCAACTCGGCCATCCCGGTCAGATCAGCCGCGTTGTTGTCGATACGGCGCATTATAAGGGAAATTATCCAGATCGCTGTTCTATCCATGGGGCCGATCTTGGACTGGTATCCGGCGGACTCTCCCAGTCAATCGTCACATCCTCCATGTTCTGGCAGGAAATCTTGCCTCAGAAGAACCTTTCCATGGACGCCGTTCATGACTTCAGCTCAAGCGATCTAGTATCGGCAAGCCGTGTCAGCCACGTACGTCTCAACATATTCCCTGATGGCGGCGTCAGCCGTTTACGCATTTTCGGCACTATTTGACTGTTTGCATGCGCTTTATACAATTGGTGAAGAGAGTTTCGCTTTAACCGTGGCAAATTGCCCATAATCTCATCATGGATTTTGGCTGGCAAAAACGCTAGTAAGTTCATGATACAGGAGCAATTCATGGACTATCGTCGGTTTTTCGAAGACGCGATTGACCAGTTGCACGCTGAAAAGCGCTACCGGGTCTTTGCTAATCTGGAACGGATCGTTGGGAAATTTCCGCGTGCGCTTTGGCGTGACGCCGGCAATATCCGGGAAATTACGGTCTGGTGCTCCAATGATTATCTCGGCATGGGGCAGCATCCAGACGTCATCAAGGCAATGCATGATGCGTCGAGCCGCATGGGCTCTGGTGCAGGCGGCACGCGCAACATTTCCGGCAATAACCACCCACTGGTCGAACTTGAAATAGAGCTGGCTGATCTCCACCAAAAGGAGGCGGGTCTGGTTTTCACCTCCGGTTTCGTCTCCAATGAAGCCTCGATTTCGACCATTGCACGGCTTTTGCCAAATTGCCTCATTTTTTCCGACGAGCTGAACCACGCCTCGATGATCGAGGGTGTGCGCCGTTCAGGTGCAGAAAAGAAGATTTTTCGCCACAATGATCTCGCCCACCTCGAAGAGCTGTTGAAGGCCGCAGGCAAGGAACGCGCGAAGCTGATTGTGTTCGAATCGGTCTATTCGATGGATGGGGATATTGCTCCTATCGCTGCCATTGCCGACCTGGCAGACGAATATAATGCCATGACCTACATCGACGAAGTTCATGCAGTCGGCATGTATGGCAATCGGGGCGGAGGCATCACCGATCGCGAAGGTTTGTCACACCGTATTGATATTATCGAAGGTACGCTGGCCAAGGCTTTCGGCACGTTGGGCGGTTATATCGCCGGTTCCAAAAGCGTGATCGACGCCGTACGCTCCTACGCGCCTGGTTTCATCTTCACGACAGCACTCCCCCCGGTTATCGCAGCCGCAGCGACGCAATCTATCCGGCACCTCAAAGTATCTCAGGAAGAGCGGCGCAGGCATCAATGTCAGGCACAACTTACCAAAGATGTGCTGGCGCAGGCCAATCTTCCGGTTATGAAATCTGAGACACACATCATCCCGATCCATGTCGGCGATCCTGAATTGTGCAAGAAGGCCAGCGACCGGCTACTGGATATGCATGGCATCTACATCCAGCCGATCAACTATCCGACTGTACCACGCGGTACCGAGCGCTTGCGTATCACGCCGACGCCGTTCCACTCGAATGAACTCGTCGTTGAGTTGAAGGACGCATTGGTTGAAGTCTGGACGGCGCTAGGCATTCCTTTCTCAAAGGAGAGCGCTCCAGCCAGAGAGACGAGCGACCGTGTGGTAACGCTGGCTATCTCCAAGGCCGGCGGCTAACGCCAGATTCAGCGTTTAGAGATCCATTCTGCAAGACGGTCGGCGGCCTCTTCGACCTGATCGATCCGTCTGGCAAAGCAGAGGCGCAGAAACGCTGCGCCCCCATTGCCAAACGCTGTTCCTGGCGCAAGCCCAACTTTTGCCTGGTCGACGATATCGAACGCCGCACGGTAGGAATCGGTAATTCCGTCAATGCCGAACAGCAGATAGAACGCACCAGCCGGCGGCGCTAGGCGCACTCTGCCTGTTGCCGCAAGCTTCGCGCAAAGAATGTCCCGCGCCTGATGCGCTCGTTCCACCTGCATGCGGATAAAATCGTCGCCCTGCTCAAGCGCCACAACGCCGCCACGCTGCATAAATTGAGCGACGCCGGAGGTCGAATATTGAATGAGGTTCTCCATCGTTTTGCCCAGCGAGGGGTGTATAGTTAGCCAACCCATGCGCCAGCCGGTCATTGCCCAGTTCTTCGAAAAGCTATTGACGAAAATGATGCGCTCATCCGGGTCCATCACATCAAGGAAGGACGGGGCACGACGGGCGCCATAGTAGAAATGTGCGTAGATTTCGTCGGCGATGATCCACAAGCCATGGTGACGGGCAATAGCCAGGATTTCCTTTAGCGTTTCGATGTCCGCCGTCCAGCCCGTTGGATTGGATGGCGTGTTTATGAACAGCGCCTTGGTCCGTGGAGTGATCACATTGCGGATCTTCTGGGTATCGAGCGTCCAGCCATTGCCTGTGAAATCCTGTGTAACGAGGACCGGCGTAGCACCAGCGACACCAGCAGCTGCGGCAAAGTTCGGCCACGCCGGCGAAAGATAGACAACTTCGTCTCCCGCGCCTGCCGTCGCCTGAATGGCGAGCTGAATCGAATGCATGCCGGAGCCGGTGATATAAAAATGCTCAGCAGGAAGTGTTGCGTTGAAATGCCGTTTGTAATAGTCGGAAAGGGCTAGGCGCAGTTCGGGAATACCAGCCTGCCACGTATAGAATGTCTCACCATTGGCGAGACCATTACTGGCAGCGTTCCGGATAAAGTCGGGCGTTGGTAGGTCGCCCTCCCCGGCCCACAGCGGAATGACACCTTCTTGACGCCGGCCGTGATTCATTACGGCAACGATGCCGCTTTCGGGCGCAACCGCTGCCTCATGACGTAAATACTCGAAAAGACCCATTCCGCTACTCCGCTAATATCGTGAAAGGCGTAACGCAATGGGGTGCTGTTGGCACGCGTATATTTGTGATGTTTCCATCAGTTCGAGTGATGGCAGGCGACGTATCCCGGCGTTACGACTTCGATCTGTCTTTGGCGAGGAGATCGCGGATCTCGGTAAGAAGGAGGGTTTCCTTCGCAGGCGCAGGATCGGCCGCCGCTTCCTTCTTCTTGAAGCGGTTCATGGCCTTGACCACCATGAACAAAACCCAGGCTATGATCAGGAAGTTGATAAGAAGCGTGATGAAATTGCCATAAGCAATCGTAGCACCGGCTTCTCGGGCGGCCGCCAATGTTGGAGCGGGTGCGCCTGAAAGCTGGAGATAGAGGTTAGAAAAATCAATACCGCCGGTCATGAGACCAATAATCGGCATCATGAGATCAGCTACGATCGACTCGACAAGCCTGCCGAAAGCGCCACCGATGATCACGCCGATGGCGAGATCAACCATGTTTCCCTTCAACGCAAATTCTTTGAATTCCTTCAGCATGATATACCACTCTCCAGTATTGTGTGTTATTGCAGGCGAAACTGTCCCTAGCGATGCTGTGGTGCACCAAGAGACAGTAACAGAAGTTTTTAGAATATTAAGAGAGTGTTTGTTCTTTCTAACAGTATTAGGGGTCGCCTCAGCACACTATGCTAGTTCCGGCTGACCCAAAGTTTATTTGAATGGGAAGCGGCTAACGGAAGATGACGGAAGGTTTTGGCCCATGATGGCCTTGGCTGCATCACTGGTCGTAATAGTTTACTTTTCAATACAGTATTGGGTGATCAAGTCGGCTGATCAACAGACTGAAGCGAAGAGCAACAGCTCGCGCCCACTCCTTTATTCCTTGAGTCTGGCTGCGAGCGGCAGCTCCTGGATGTACTACGGATCCACCAGTTATGCCGCAAAGCACGGCATCGAGTTCGCAGGTCTTTATGTTGGCATCGTTCTTGTTTTCACCCTGGGCTTTCCGCTCCTGCGCAAGATCGTCCAGCTAGCAAAATCAGAAGGTATCAAATCGATATCGGACTTCATCGGCGCGCGATACGGCAAAAGTTTTACGGTCGCTGCACTGGTGACTGTCATTACCACCATCGGCCTCATCCCTTATATTTCGCTGCAGATGACTGCGATTCATTATTTGATCGATGTTTTGAGCGGCGTTTTTGATCCCAATGACACTCTCGATGAGCACAGGCTGCATCTGTTCATAGTCGCAGTAGAGATCGGCATCGGTCTATTCACAGTCTTCTACTGCGCCCGCTCGCCGCATTTCAAGGAGAGATATGAGGGGCTCATCCATGCCTTGGCTGTTGACAGCGTCATCAAATTTACCGGCTTCGTACTGGTCGGAATCGCCGCAGTTACATTTTTATTTGGTTCACCGACTGAAATTTTTACCCGGCTCATAGTGAATCAACCCAATATGCCTGCGCTCCAGCACGGTATGTCAGCCGGCAATTTCATCGGCCTGATATTGATCGGCGCGTCATCTGTCTTGTTGCTGCCCAACCAATTCTATCTAACGATCGTCCAGAATCGGGGCGCTTCCGAACTCAGCATGGCTCGATGGTTTGTTCCATTGTTCCTGCTGATCATCGGCATTTTCGTATTACCTATCTCTGCAATCGGATCGATGGTCCTTCCGGCACAAGTATCGGCAGATTTTTATTTTCTTTCACTGCCCTTAGCCGCGGGACGGCACTGGCTTGCCATTATAGCTTTTGCTGGGGGGATACCCGCCGCAACCACGATGATAATCGCCCCATCGATTTTACTCTCGGTCATGATTTCGAATGATCTTATCCTGCCGGTACTACTTAGGCGGGCAAATATCAACTCGCCGGAGATTGCAAAGGATTTCACCAAGACTATCCCCAATTTGAGACGAGCAGCTCTCATAGGAATTCTCATCGCGGCATTTGCCTATCAGTTTGTTGTCTCTGTTCATGTCGACTTCGCTGTTATGGCACTGATCTCGGCCATTGCCATGATGCAGCTCCTACCACCGCTACTTGGCGGGCTATTCTGGCGTCGAGGCACGGCAAGGGGCGCGATTTGGGGGATGCTCGCAGGCTTCGGCGTCTGGGCCTACACAATGGTGCTGCCAACCATGCTCGACACCGGATCATCAATTGTTGTAGACGGTCCGTTCGGCCTAGCCGCCCTCCGACCCCACGCCCTGTTCGGCTTAGAGGCCAGCAATTATATAAACTCCCTGTTCTGGAGCTTATCGGTCAACATCGCGCTCTTTATTGCTGGCTCGCTTTCCAGAAGCGCCACTCCGCTTGAACGCATCCAGGCCTCGGTATTTATTGCAGACAGCGCCTTGTCCATGAATGCTGTTGGAAGTCTCCAGCCGAGTGTGACCGTTAATCAGCTCAAAATGACAATATCGAAGTATATCGGCAACGAACAAACTGACCTCGCTTTCAATTCCTTTCATAAGCAGGAAAATATCGCGCTCGAGGGTAGTGATGCAGCAGATTTCAAGACGGTACACTTTGCTGAGCAGTTACTATCTGGCATTGTCGGTTCATCTTCGGCGCGTATGATACTTTCCTTGGCTATGGGCCCCACCGGCCCGGCCCAGCGTCGTGCTCAGATCTTGCTTGATCACGCGACCGACGCGCTAGCGCAGAACCGCCACCTTTTACAGACAGCACTAGACCAGATGGATCAGGGCATCAGTGTCTTCGATCGACAGTATCGGCTTAGTTGCTGGAATACACAGTTCCGCCTCATCCTTGATCTTCCTAAGGAGCTGCAACGGATGGGCACTCCTCTTAACCGCATACTCTCGTATCTATGCGAGCGTGATGATCTCGCGGACTTTACTGCTAAGACCTTCATTGAACAATTTACCGATATTACAACTCCTTGGCGCCTCAAGCTTAAAGGAACCGGCCAGACGATCGAGATCCGCTCCAACTCCATACCAGATGGCGGATTGGTGACAACGTTCACCGATGTGACAAATACAGTTAACGCCGATAATCTGTTGCGCCAGACCAATGAGTCTCTCGAGTTGCGTGTACGCGATCGTACAGCAGAGCTTACGCTGGCAAATCAACAATTAGGAAAAGCTCAACGACGAGCCGAAGAAGCCAATTTTGGTAAAACGCGGTTTCTTGCCGATGCTGGACATGACATTCTCCAACCATTGAACGCTGCCCGCCTCTACTCCTCTGCCTTGATGGAGCAGCTTGGAAATTCGCGCGAAAAGGAGCTCGCCAGCAACGTTGATTCGTCGCTTGAAGCGGTCGAGTCCATCATCAGCGCACTGCTCGACATTTCAAGATTGGATACGGGTGCGTTAAAGCCCGTCATTTCTGTCTTTCGTCTCGATGCGTTATTGCAACAAATTGGGCGGGATTTTGCACCCACGGCGCGAGAAAAAGGCCTGGATTTGCGGATAGTGGCAAGTTCGGCAGTCATTGCGACAGACCGCAACCTTTTGAGGCGGCTCATTCAAAACCTGGTGTCGAACGCCATCAAATATTGCCGGTCAGGAAAGATTTTGGTTGGAGTGCGACGGCGTGGCAAATCCATGGAGTTGCAAATTCTCGACACTGGTATTGGTATCCCCCCCGACAAGCTTGACCATATATTCCGCGAGTTTTCGAGGTTACCGGAAGGGATGAAAGAATCCGATGGCCTCGGTCTTGGGCTTTCCATTGTCGAGCGCATCGCAAAGATCCTTGACCTGTCGATCATTGTCACATCGAGAGTCGGCAAAGGATCGGTTTTTTCAGTTACTATGGTAGCCTCAAACGTGCCGGTTCTACCCACGATCGAAGCAACGCAGACGGTAAAACCTTTTAGCGTCTTGACCGGGCTTACAGTCCTGTGCGTCGACGACAATGAGCGATCGCTTGCCGGTATGCAGGAACTCCTGACGACTTGGGGCTGCCAGGTCTTGCCCTTCAAAAGCGGAAAGGCTTTGCTAGCCTATTGCGTCGAAAACCCTGTAGCAATCCCAGCCGTTATTTTGGCGGATTATAATCTGGACGAAGAAAACGGACTCGACGTCATTCAAAATATCCGCGAGCACTTGCAGCGACATCTCAAAGCAGCATTGATCACTGCTGACCGCTCGAATCACGTGCGGGAACGCGCGCTGCTAGAGGATATTTCGATTATCAATAAACCCGTGCGCCCTGCTATTCTGCGCGCACTGCTCTCGCATTTCAGTCAGGCAATTGCAGCCGAATAACCCACGGCGGATCAGTGAAATCCGGTCGTCGCGGGTTCAACTGGCAGCACCTCCTCTTTGAAGCGCGCTAACCGGATAACGGCCTGAGTGCGGCTTTCGACGCCGAGTTTATAAAGCACTGCGGACACATGCGCCTTGATAGTCGCCTCAGATACGTTGAGTTCATGCGCAATCTGTTTGTTCAACATACCATCTGCCATCATCGCAAGCACCCGACCTTGCTGCGGCGTCAGCTTTCGCATGCACAATATAAGTTCAACGATTTCCGGGTCGAGTTCCCCAACTTCGTCGCCCACCAACGGCGACCAGATTTGCCCATCAAGTATAGTTTTTACGGCTTCGTTTATGGTCTCGGGACTGGACGATTTGGAAATGAAGCCTGCAGCGCCGAGTGCCAGGGCGGCACGAATTGTGACCGCGTCGTCGGTGGCAGAAACAATTGCCACGGGAAACCATCGGTTGGAGCGCGCGCAAGCTGATAAGGCCTGTTAGCCCACCAATGCCATTCAATGATAGATCTAGAAGCACGAGATCGATGTCTGAAGCTCCTTGGACGAAGGCTTTCGCGCTTTCCAAGTCGCCTATTTCGATTATCTCCACGTCAGTCGTTTTTGACGATAGTGCGAGCCTCAGGGCGCCTCGGAACAGAGGATGATCGTCAACTATGACAAATGTATATTTCATTGTTCAAAAGTCCTTAATGTTACATAATTTAAATTTCTAATCCAAAAGCCGTAATGCTAACGACTAAAGCCAATTCGACTGATATATCAAGAGCATTTCAACGCGCGTCAAAGTTTTGAATGGATAAAGCTCGAATGTCGATTAAGCCAGTTTATTCAAATGCCTTGGCAAAACCTTATTCCCGAGCGATTATTCGTTGTGGGGATTATTCTCGAAGGCGGGATGAATGATTACAAATACTCTTTACCCTGAGAACCAACCGTATTTGGAACAGATGCTCCAAGTATCGGATTTGCATACCATTCATATTGAAGAATGCGGCAATCCTGCTGGAAAACCGGTGATAATGGTTCATGGTGGCCCGGGAGGTGGCATCAATCCGACGATGCGACGCCTGCATGATCCCGAGCGTTACCGCATCATCCTTTTCGATCAACGCGGTTGCGGGAAGTCGACGCCGCATGCGGAACTGAAAGAGAACACGACTTGGGATCTGGTCTCCGATATGGAGCGCATCCGCGAGCATCTAGGCGTCGACAAGTGGCAAGTTTTTGGCGGATCTTGGGGCTCCACCCTTGGACTCGCATATGCGCAGACCCATCCCGATCGTGTGCTCGCATTGATCCTGCGGGGGATTTTCATGATCCGACGCTTCGAGATCGAGTGGTTCTATTCGAATGGTGCAAGCATCATTTATCCAGATCGTTTTGAAGCATATCAGGAGCATATCCCTGAAGAAGAGCGCGGCGATATGATTGCCGCCTATTACAAGCGTTTGACCGACCCGGACCCTGCAATCCAACTGTCTGCTGCAAAATTGTGGGCACGCTGGGAAGGTTCCGCCTTGTCACTGTTGCCAGACCCGGCACGCGAAGAAGCGTTCGGAAACGACCATTTCGCCATCGCCTTCGCCCGCATTGAGTGCCATTACTTCCAAAACAAGGGATTCTTCGACACGGATGACCATATCTTGCGCAATGCACATTTGATCCGCGAAATACCTGGTGTGATAGTGCACGGCCGCTACGATATGTGCACGCCGTTGCTCAATGCCTGGCATTTGAAGAAGGTCTGGCCGGAAGCCGATCTGCGCATCGTCGAAGATGCCGGCCATGCAGTGAGCGAACCCGGCATCGTGCATGAATTAATTGCTGCAACCAAACGCTTTGCTGTTTGATCCAGCTCTCCGCAACCGGCTCAGTGGTGGCCGGTTGCATTCATGCAGCGATGTGCCTTCGCCGTGATTTGACTACCCAGAGATGCCCGAACGGATCGGTAAGCACTCCTGCGCGATCGCCGCTCTCCAGCGTTTCAATCTCATTGCGCAAGTTGCCCCCCTCTTCGATCGCGTGGTGCATGACACGATCGACATCATCCACATGAATATCGAGCATGACCGGCGTTGCTCCAATCGCGTGCACAGATCTTGGGCCGCCAAGCGAAGCATCCGCATCTCGTTTGGGATTGGCTCCAACAATCATCACCACCGAAGCGCCCATGCGCAATTCAGCAGCGATCAATTCGCCATTGTGCAGATAGGGTCGTCCTACTACCTGGGCTCCGACGACACTTTCGTAGAAATCCAAAGCCTTTTGCTGATCGCCATGGCGTACAAAAAGCCGTATCGATACCTCTCCAATCAGTCTTGGCACTATAATCATCTCACCGCTCCCAGAGAAGAATTTCAAGCGGTTAAAGTCTATCAAACTATCGAACAAATCAAGAACAAATAGCTCTTTCAGGCCGTGCCTCCTGCCAGTCTCCTGTCACTCCCAGATCAGGTCTTCTGCGGTGATTCCGGATTCGCAGGCTTGCTCTTATCCTCGAATTCCTTGGCAATTCCCATGAAGCGACGCATGAACCTCTCCATATAGCTCAACCCTCTTTCAAAGTCCTCGTTGGAAGGAAGGGCGTCTCGAACGACTGGTGGCAGTTTGCCCATGGCTGCGACAGTGTCCTCAAGTTTTGCGACTCTCGTCTTGAGATCCGCAATATCATCTTCATATGCCGCCCGCTCTTCAGCTGCCAACTTGCAGATCAGTTGATCCGACTTCTCTTGGCAGATCGACATTTCGCCAGTTTTGTTGTTCATGCGAACATAACCGTCATTGGTTCTCTCAAGCGTATAAGTCGTTGCTTCCTGTGCCATGGCGGCGAACGACCATAGAGAACCAGAGAGCGCGATGAGTAAAGTTCGTGTTCCCAACATGGCTGAACCTCCAACATTTACGTTTCGAGAAACTGACGAAATAATACGCCGAAAATCCGGAACAAGGCGATATTTCTGTTACAGGCGTTCAGTCTACCCTTTGCGCATCGGCGGTTTGCGTCTAGTAAAGACTCTCATGACTCAGCTGATTTACAAGATTGCTCCGCGTGCTCTTTGGCAAGCTGCAGAAGCGAGAGGCGTATTCGATGGCGCGCCGATCGACCACGCGGGTGGCTATATCCATTTTTCCACTGCGGCCCAAGCAGTCGAGACCGTCGCCAAGCATTTCGCTGGCCAGAATGATCTTGTGCTGATTGCAGTCGAGACGGAGAGACTGGGCACCGCTCTTAGATACGAGGTCTCGCGCGGAGGCGATCTCTTCCCGCATCTCTATGCACCATTGCCTCTCGACGCCGTCTCATGGATCAAGCCACTGCCTTTGGGTAGCGACGGCAAGCACAAGTTTCCGGAGTTGAGTGCATGAGTAGGTTGTTCGGGTTGATTGGCCGCAAAATGCTGTTTAGACTCGACCCGGAAGATGCGCACGGTCTCTCGATCAAAGCATTGAAGACGGGCGTTGTGCCAGCATGTTTACCCAACAACGATCCGGCGCTGCGTGTCGCTATTGCTGGCCTCAGTTTTCCTAATCCGCTCGGCATGGCCGCTGGCTATGACAAAAATGCCGAAGTACCCGATGCATTGCTGCGGCTCGGCTTCGGCTTTGCCGAAGTCGGAACGCTCACACCGCGGGCGCAATTTGGCAATCCGAAGCCGCGTGTTTTTCGTCTTGTTGAAGACAATGCGGTAATCAACCGACTTGGCTTCAACAATGAAGGTCATGATTCGGCATTTCGACGCCTGACCGAGCGACGCTCGCATGCTGGCATCGTCGGGATAAACATTGGCTCCAACAAAGACTCCACTGATCGTGTCGCGGACTATGTGGCAGGTATAAGGAAATTTCATTCTCTGGCGAGTTACTTTACCGTCAATATTTCCTCACCCAACACGCCAGGTTTGCGCGATCTGCAGGCTCGAGAAAGCCTTAGAGAATTGCTCGAAAAGGTACTCGACACACGCGACGCACAACCAGGCGTCAGGCGTCCTGTTTTTCTCAAGATCGCACCCGATCTGACCGAAGCCAGTCTTGACGATATTGCCGCCGAAATCGGCTCGCACTCATTGGACGGGTTGATAATTTCCAACACGACGCTGTCTCGCGCTGGTCTGAAAAGCAGCAAGAGTACACGCGAGACAGGCGGCCTCTCCGGAGAACCGTTATTCGAACGGTCGACGATTGTACTCGCCAAGATGCGCCAGCGCGTTGGTACCGATCTCCCGATCATCGGTGTTGGCGGCATCAAGAGTACAGCGACAGCCATTGCCAAGATTCGGGCTGGAGCTGATCTCGTCCAGCTTTATACCAGCATGATCTTTAATGGTCCCGGCTTGGCAAGAGAGATCGTCAACGGCATGTCAACAACCCTGAAGCGCGACAACGTTAGTACTATCGCCGCGCTACGCGATTGCGACGTTGACGATTGGGCCGCAAAAGCAATCCCTGTCTAGTTGGCAAACTGCATTCGTGCCCGGCTCGGAAGAATCGATAACAGGGAAATTCCGCGCAAACCAAGAAAAAGGTGCAGCGCTAACCATAGACCATGGTTCCCCAAGAACTTCGGCAGGATGAAATAGGCAGCGAAATAGCCGATCAGGGACAGGATCATCATGTTACGCATGTCGCGCGACCACGTCGCGCCAATAAAGACCCCGTCCATGTGGAAAGCCAGCAGACCTACAACCGGCGCCAAAGCTGCCCACGGTAAATAAAGCGACGCCATTTCCTGTACCTCGTCCGATTTAATCAGGAACGCAACAATCGCATCACCAAATACCAAAAAGAATAAAGCCATCGCTGTCGCCAGCAACAAGCCCCACAGGAACGATAGCTTTATGCCGCGGTCGAATGCCGGACGATAGTGCGCCCCTACCGCGCGGCCGGAAATCTGTTCTGCGGCAGTGGTTACTCCATCAATCAAATAGCCGGAAATCAGCAGGAAGTTCATCAAAACCGCATTCGTTGCCAACGTCACCGCGCCGGCTTCCGTTCCAGCGCGGGTGAAATAGGCATAGGCGATCAACAGGAAGAACGACCTCAGCATGATATCGCGGTTGACAGTAAACATGCGGCGAATCTCGTGTGGATCCAACACCCGCGCCCGGGACGGATTCGGTATCGCACGGAATTGCCGGTAGATTATGAGTAATCCAACCACGAGCGCAACTGTTTCACCGAGTAAGGTCCCCCAAGCAATACCGGCAACGCCCCAGCCCATGATAAGGCCGAACCAGATGGTCATCAGAACGTTGACGCCATTGAGCAGGAACTGAAGATACAGCCCTTGCATGGCCTTCCCTTGGCCGAGCAACAGACCCAGAACCACGAAATTGCCCAGCGCCATGGGCGATGACAACAGGCGGATCGAGACATAGGTCGACATGGCGTCCGTGACCGCTTTATCCGGGTTCATGAAACTGATGGTCGCTTGCAGGATTAGGGGCGTCGCCGCGATGAAGAGTATGCCCGCTACGGCGGCGATGCCGATGGCGCGCCAAAAGACCGCTTGCTGTTCCACATTGTCGTGCCGTCCCATTGCCTGCGCTACAAGCCCGGTCGTGCCCGCGCGCAAGAAATTCATCGTCGAAAACAGAAAATCAAAAACTAGTGCACCAATTGCAAGGCCGCCCAGCAGATGCGGGTCACCGAGCTGGCCAATCACCGCAGTGTCGACCAGTCCCAGCAACGGTGTCGTCAGCGATGCCAGCATTACCGGAATCGTAATTGCCAGCATCAACTTGTTGGTCACCTCGAACGGTCGAACAATTTTTGATCCTGGCTGAGGGGAAGTCTCGATTGTCATGGAGCACCGGAGATTGCAGCCACGCGGCTACTATTGCTCTATGCCATCGGATTGCCGTGGTTTCCAGTGCAATCGTCGCAATCAGTGCTAACTTGCCAGAACCAGTGCCCAATAGCGCTCGGCACCGCCATTTGTGGACTCTGCATAGGCCAAACCGAAACGGGTAAATTGCCGATCGAGCATGTTACGCCGATGTGGCGGCGACGCCATCCACCTGGCAAAAAGCTGGTCCATATCCATGTGTCCCATGGCGATATTCTCAGCGGCAAGACCATGGATTTCGTTGTCCCTTACACGGGAGGCAAAGCCACGACCCCAGCTAGTCGTGTGAGCCATGCGGCCAGCATTTGCCATGTAGGCCGCCTGTTGTAAGGCGGCACGTTCCAGCATGGGATCAGCGCTCAACCCGGCGAGGCCATTGGCGGAGCGGATCGCTTGCACGTTTGAATTAGCCGCAGCCGAAGCTCCCACAACTTTTCCTGGCGTTTTCATGGCAGTCTGGCAGGCAGATAGCGGCAGAACCGCAGCCGCGGTGAGGCCAAGAAAGTTGCGGCGCGACAGATAAAAATTCTTTTCGGACATGAGAGATTCCTGAAGGAGACTGTCCGCCGATATCCGGCAATTGTGGCTCCTTCGGGCCGAAGTTGGCTGTAGCGGAAATTTAGCGCCGATAACTCAGCAAGCGCAAAATGATGAAGCAGGGAATGACAACCACCGCGCCGAGCAGGAAATAAGCGGCAAAACGTTCGATAGCGCCAAAACCGAGATTCCAAATGCGACGAAGGAAGTTCTCGAAACCATAAAGAATGTCGATAGGAGACCAGTCGAAAGCATTCATGACGACCCCAACCACCAGCGAGACCACGATCAGTTTCACAAGGACCCGGCCGGGCGAGTCTCCCAGGAAGCGGTTCATTCTTTCCGACATTTGTTCTCCGGTATTCAAAAAGATGGAGTGGGTAAAGTGATTATTTGACGCGGGCAGGTCAGGGTCAACCTTACTACCCGCGTAACGAATCCCTCCGCGTCACACCGAACAGATTCGTAGCCGCAACATTCCTTCGTTGGAACGCAACAGCTGCTGACACCAGCACAATGTCGCCTCGTTGTCGAGTATGCCGGGTCAGTTGGCTCAAATTTGCGTTAGATCGAACGGATTCTCGTGTTCGGGAAAGCGCTCGCGTTGCACGACACAGTTTTCGAGGCCGTGTCTGCCAAATCGCACTCAGGGTGGTGCATAGAGGAGTCGGCGACGTGAGCACTTTGACCTGACTGTTTCGCCATCGAGATGCGGAATTCGGCGAAGCTAGACCAGGCCCATGCCATTCACATCATCTCTTTCGCGCCACGATATAGGGGCGGTTGTCATTGCCCCTGGTTGCATGGCTTTCAGTGGCAATAATGTCGAAGCCTGCCGCATATATAAGCTGGTTGAGATCTACCTTCCCAAAGACGCCTGTGTAGGCCAAACGCACGCATTGCGGGCAACAAGGCGATCCGGATAAGTGGGTTCATATCTCCGACGCATGGTGTTTTGGAAGTGAACAAGCCCTCCGGTGCAAGCAAGGTATGGATCCGGCGCAGCGTCCCAGGCAGATCGCGGACCAGATGGAGATAGTTGAATCCTATAACTGTGTCGAACTGCGCCTCTTCGGACGTCAACGTCTCTGCGGTGGCGGCGCGGAAGGCTAGCGTCGGGATAGATTTGTCAACACACTTCCCTTTTGCAATCGCGATCATGCCACTGGAAATATCCGTCGCAAGATAGCTTTGCACATCGCCTGAAAGCTGGAGCGCCGTTGTTCCTGTCCCGCAGGCCAGTTCCAATACCCGGTCGTTCGACGCTAATAGAGTGCGGGTCCGATCCAGCGTGCACTCATATCCAGCCTGATCTGCAATCGTTCCCTTGGCGTACCTCACTGAAGTCCGATCCCAGAAACGGCCGTCCCTCGCTGTGCTCATGGTGGGTTCGTCTCTTTTAAATGCGACAACGGGTCGACACAGGACGGCAACAAACCCGTCGTCTTTTAACCACTTCACTTCCCTTATGTACTCAGATTACCCCGATTTTTCCTGATAATACCGGATGCCTATCCATTAGCTCGACATGGAATCAGACCATCGAAGGCCGAAGTCGATATGCATTTCGATGACAATTTGGAGCACCCGATCGCGCTTCCGCTTTACTCGACTGTGCGGCACCAAGCTTCTTCAGAAGAGGCCGCTAAAATCAATAGGTGATTTCATCAGGGTGCTATAAAATCACCGTGGATACTTTCTGGTCTCCCGATACGGTAGAAGTCGCATTTTGTGATCGATATATTGGCAAATCAATGGAACAGAGACTAGCCGCAGTCCTGGCAGCCGATATGGCGGGCTATAGCCGGCTGATGGAGGCGGACGAAGCAGGCACAATCGCCCGCCTCAAAACGCACCGGATAGAATTAATCGATCCCGCCATTGCAAAGAACAAGGGCCGGATCATTAAGACGACGGGCGACGGCATGCTCGTGGAGTTCCAGAGCGTTACTGACGCAGTAAAGTGTGCCGTCGAGATCCAGCACCGTATGCAGCGGCGCAATTCGGACGTGCCTCAGGATCGGCGGATCGAATTCAGGATCGGCATTAATCTTGGCGACATTATCTTTGAGGACGATGACATTTTCGGCGACGGTGTGAATATTGCTTCCCGCATTGAACAACTTGCCGACGTGGGCGGTATCTGTGTCACCGGCGCAGTGGCAACGCAAATCGCTGATCGTCTCGAAGTCTCCCTCGAGGATCTGGGCGAGAAGACACTAAAAAACATAAGCCGTCCCGTTCGTCTGTTTCGTATCGGACTTGAGCGCTCTACGTTGCCCGCTCAGCCGGGAGACTTCGATGCAAACCGATCTATCTCAAAACCCTCGATAGTCGTTCTGCCCTTCAACAACATGAGCGGCGACCCCGATCAGGAGTTTTTCGCCGACGGTCTTACCGAAGACATCCTTACGGAATTGTCTCGCCGCCACGAGCTGTTCGTCATCTCACGCAATTCCAGTTTCGTGTACAAGAACCGAGCTGTAAATGTGCGCGAAGTCGCCGAGAAACTCGGAGCTCAATACCTGGTGGAGGGTAGCGTCCGGAAGATTGGCGATAGGGTGCGCGTAACGGTCCAGCTCATCGACGCAGCCAATGCCGCCCATATCTGGGCGGATAAATACGACCGCAGGCTGGACGACATATTTGCGATTCAGGATGAAATAACAGCGGCGATAGCAGCAACCTTACCGGGGCGTGTCGAGGCGGCCCAGCGCGACCAGCTTGGGCGGACGAAACCTGCAAACATGGCGGCATACGAGTGCGCGCTGGCCGCCAAGGTGCTGCATCACAGAGGCACAGTCGCCGACAACATGCAGGCGCAGTCTCTGATCGACCGGGCAGTTGCGCTCGACCCGGGTTATGCCCATGCCCATGCTTGGCGGGCGTGTATTCTTGGCCAGGCCTGGGTCCATGGCTGGTGCCAAGACAAGGACGCTGTCTGGAGCGAAATCGTTGCTGCTTTGGATCGGGCTTTGGCGCTGGATGACAACGACGCCGATGTGCATCGCATTTTGGCCGCGGTTAGTGTGAACAACAACGCGCTAACCACAGCGCGTTATCACCAGGAGCGTGCCCTCTCCCTTAATCCCAACTACGACCTTGTGGTGGTTCAGCAAGGGGAACTATTGACGTGGCTGGGGCGCCCCGAAGAGGGTATCGAATGGATCCGCAAGGCAATGCGGCTGAATCCACATCACCCCGAAAGATTTTGGAGTCATCTTGGAAAAGCACATTTCGCTGCGCATCAGTATGGCGAAGCGATTGAAGCATTCATGCATCTGTCCGTCATGGATCAGGTCCAACACGCATTCGCCGCGGCATGTTACGGCTGGCTTGGCGATGAGATCGCTGCTGCAGCTCATATGAAGAAGGTCAGAACGCTTCTCCCCGAATTCGCCGTAGAATCCTTCCTCGCCACTTTGCACTACGCTCAGCAATCAGACGTGGATCACCTTCGCGAGGGGATTGTCAAAGCGGGAGGGGACGATCGCCTTTCGCGAGCGAACGATTTCACGGCACAGTAACAGACAGAATGATCCGCAATATTTGGCGGCGTAATTTACGGATCACCGAATTCAGTTGGCCGGGGCAGCTCTCCCCCTGTAAACATCAACTAGGTTCCATGCAAAGATGATCGCTTTCGCCGGGTACCAATTCCATTGGCCAGACCAACTCAATGCTATCCTGCGGATAATTGCCCATGAAAGCCGGCATAGTTGAAAGCAATGCTTCAGCTAGCTTGATGCCGAGATCGCGGAGCGAAATCCGGAAACATGTGAGCGTGGGCGACAAGAAGCGGCTTTGCGTACTCTCGCGAAAACCAATAACCGCAACATCGCGACCCGGATGGATACCTGCTTCGTAGAAGCGCCGGTAAAGTCCGATCGCCATGTTTTCATTGACCAGAATGACTGCGGTCGGCATCCGCTTCTGCGACAGCATTGCGCTCGCAACCTGGTAGCCGCCTTCTTCGTTGCCGCTTGCCGGAAAGACGAGTCCAGGATCGAAGCCAATGCCATGGTCGCTCAAGGCGCGCTTGTAACCTTCCACGAAAATGTAGCCTAGATTGATGTCACTGGCTGGCACGCCGATTGCAATTTCCCGATGACCGAAATTCAGCAGGCGGGTTACTGCGGTTGCCGCCACGCCTTCAAAGTCAAGGTCGATCCAGGGATATTGCCCGCCGATATTGCTTCGGCCGAGCGTCACAAAGGGAATTTTCCGTTCGAGCAGGAGCGCTATTCGCGGGTCATTGCGCATTGTCGCGGAAATGATCAATCCGTCGACGAATCGACGTCCGACTATGCGGTTGAGATAAGCACCGGGGTCTTCATCGGTTCCGCACAACAGAGCCACGAGATCGAGTTGATGCCGCCTGAATACGGACTGCACTCCTTCGAACACCGGCATGAAGAAGCTGCCACCATTGTCGGCCGTTTCAATAGATGATTCGATCATGAAACCGATTGTGTTGGTGGTACCCTGTCTTAGGCTGCGGCCCGACTGGTTCGGGACATAGCCGAGCTCTTTCGCCGCGAGAAACACACGTTCGCGAGTCTCGGCATTGACATCGGACTTGCCATTCAGCGCCCGCGAAACCGTCCCGATGGAAATATTTAGATGGCGGGCAAGGTCCCGTATACTCACACTTTTTTCCTTCCTGAGCCGCTCGTTTGAGGGCCGCCCCTCATAAAACACCTAAATGAGGGATTGACAAACTTTAGTCTTCAAGTTGAAATCGTAAACGTTTACGGACGCCATTTGCAATCGTTTTTGCAGGTTTTTGATGGTTTCCGTTGGGAGGAGTGGAATATGCAACGTGCCGTTTTAGTCGGCTGCGGAGCCATGAGCAAAGCATGGTTCGAGGCCGCCCGCACCATCACCGATGTGGAGATCGTCGGCATAGTCGATCTCGATACCGGGCGCGCTGAAAACCGCGCCAGGGAATTCGGTTGGGAGAGCGCGACCATCGGCAGCAATCTCACTGAAGTTCTTGCCCAGACTTCTCCCAACATCCTTTTCGACATCGTCATACCGGCCGCCAGGCATGCAACAGTTGCCACTGCGCTCGAGGCTGGCTGCCATGTTCTTTCCGAAAAACCAATGGCGGAAACTCTAGAGGAAGCGCGCGAGCTCGTTCGCCGTGCGAGTGAGACTGGCCGAATTCATGCCATCGTACAAAATCGCCGGTATCTGGCACAAATACGCCGCATCCGCAGGCTCATTCGATCGGGCGCCATTGGCGACGTGACGAGCCTCCATTGCGAGTTTTTCCTTGCGCCGCATTTTGGCGGTTTCCGCGAAGAGATGCGCCACGTTCTGTTTCTCGACATGGCGATCCACACATTCGACGCCGCCCGTTATCTTGCTGGTGACGCCGCCAATGCCGTCTACGCCCACGAATGGGAGCCTGGCAGCTCCTGGTATAGCCAGGGGTCATCGGCAGCCGCAATTTTCGAGTTCACCAATGGCGCGGTTTTTACTTATCGCGGCAGCTGGTGCGCCGACGGTTTGCGCACAAGCTGGGAGAGTGCATGGCGTGTCATCGGCAGCAAGGGATCGATTGTATGGGACGGATACGATGACATACGGGCCGAGGCCGTCACCTCCGGCAGAGAAGGCCTGTTTTCCGAGGTGACCGCCGTCGATATCCCTCCCCTCGACGCGTCTGATCGTATCGGCGGTCACCTCGGAGTCATGCAGGATTTCATTGCAGCTACGCGCGGCGGTCCGCCACCGGAGACCGTCGGCACAGAAAATATCAAGAGCCTCGCCATGGTGTTCGGTGCGATCGACAGCGCCGAATCCGGACGACGCGTCGAAATCACGATCTGAAGGAGTTGGAAGTGAACAACCCGGCAAAAGCCATCCGTATCGGCACTATGATCAAGGGTAATGCGCCAGACCCTGCCGCCTATGTCAAAAGCATCTTGCCGCACGGCTTCGAAAGTGTTGAACCATTCTTCTGGCAGGTGATGAACAAGGATCTTCCAAGGCTTGCGGCGGAACTGAAAGAAGCGATCGGCGACGCGGACGTCACCATGTCGACACTTGGCATGTTCGGCAATCCGCTCGAGGATACAGAAATCGACCGTGAAACGTTGAAAGGTTGGGAAGCGCTCATCGACAACGCGCACCATTTCGGCGCGACGACGATTGCCGGATTTACGGGACGTGTTCGCGGTAAGCCAATCGAGGAAAGCCTGCCACAATACAGGAAAATCTGGACAGAACTGGCCAAGCGCGCTGCCGACAAAGGCCTGAAACTTGCCTTCGAAAACTGCGCGATGGATGGCAACTGGGCGAGCGGCGACTGGAACATTGCGCACAATCCCGACGCTTGGGAGATGATCTTCAACGAAGTTCCCGCCGATAATATCGGTCTCGAATGGGAACCTTGCCATCAGATGGTCTATCTGATCGACCCGCTGCCGCAAATTCGTAAGTGGGCACCAAAGATCTTCCATGTTCACGGCAAGGACGCGACGATCCGCTGGGAGGTCATCCGCGAGCACGGCGTCTTCGGCAAGGAGAAATTCGTATTCATGCGCTCGCCCGGTTTCGGCGACACCAACTGGGTCGACGTGATTTCCGAACTGCGGCTTGCCGGGTGGTCAGGCTCGATCGACATCGAAGGTTGGCACGATCCTGTTTATCGCAATGAACTGGAAATGACCGGGCAAGTGCATTCGCTCAACTATCTCAAGCAGAGCCGCGGCGGCTCATACGTCCCTAACCCCTAAACCCGACGCCGGTCCATCTTGCCGCAAAGAAGCAAGCAGACCGGACCAGCAACAAGAGGAGGAAAGCATGAAAGCAGTTATGAAATGGATCGCAGCCGCATCACTGTTTATGTCCGGTGCCGCTCAAGCCGAGCCGGTAACGCTGGATATCTGGACGATCGATCGCCCGGACCAGTACATGTACCTGTTGAAGGACGAGTTCGAGCAGTCCCATCCGGACATCAAGCTGAACATCAAGACGGTTCAGTTCCGCGACATGGTCAACGATCTGGCGCGGGCTACCGCGACCGGTGAATCGCCCGATGTGACGTATATCGACAATCCCGAAGTCGCACTCTTCGCCTCGCGCGGTCTGCTGCTGGATCTGGGACCCATGCTGGCGGAGTCGAAGGTCATCAAGAAGGAGGATATTTTCCCCGGACCGCTTTCCTCGGTCACTTGGGACGGCAAGATCTACGGCATACCACGCGGAGCTAACACTCTGGCGCTCTACTACAATGCGGATATGTTCAAGGCGACAGGCCTGGATCCGGACAACCCGCCCAAGACATGGGACGAACTATACGCCGCCGCCAAGAAGCTCAGCGATCCGGCCAAAAATATCTACGGTCTGGCGTTTTCGGCTGTCGCTACCGAAGAAGGCACCTTCCAGTTTCTGCCCTGGCTGCAAATGGCAGGCGGGGACTACAACAAGGTCGATACCGAGGGTGGCATCAAGGTTCTGGATTTCTGGGGCAAGCTGTTGGACGAGAAGCTCGCATCTCCCGATACCTTGATCCGCAGCCAGTTTGACTCGACTGGTACCTTCAATGCCGGCAATGCAGCGATGGCCATTTCTGGCCCATGGGAACTACCTCGCATGGGGCGGGAAGCAAAATTCGATTATCGCGCCGCGCTTTTGCCGATTCCCCAGGAAGGCGCCACGCGTGCCTCTGCGCTCGGCGAAGGCGACAACGTTATTCTCGCCAAAAGCGAGCATCCCAAAGAAGCTTTTATCCTGCTGGAGTTTCTCTATAGCAAGATGCCCGATGTCTGGAACCGTTTTGGCTTTGTGCCTGCCGCAAATGTGAAGTCGAATGATCCAAAAACACCAGCCATCTACGCCGTCTTCGAGGAAAGCATGAAATATGCCCGCAATCGCGGTCCTCATCCTGAGTGGCCCAAGATTTCGAAGGCGATTTACACCGCCATACAGTCATCGCTGACGCATCAGAGCGATGCGAAGACTGCGCTTGGTACTGCACAGAAGCAAATCGACGCTGTTTTGAACAAGTAGATTTCGACAATCGCTCCTTCGCGCGTGCGGAGGAGCGAGGATCGGAGATTTGAAGTGGCAAGCGGGAGGATACTGTGCAAGGCATCATCAGAACCATCCGGGACGGCAGCGGATTTGACATCTTGCTGCTTGGGCTTGCCCTGCTCTATCTCATCATTTTTTCGGCGTTTCCCATCATCTACAATATCATCATGTCCTTGCAGACGGTTGACATGTTCACGCTCACGTCATTCAACCGCCCGTTCGTCGGCTTGCAAAATTACTACGATATTTTCTCCCAGCCGGTTGCCGGTACAATCTTCTGGAACACAGTAAAATTTGTGGTTCTCTCTATTGTGTTCCAGCTTTCAATCGGCTTCGGGCTGGCACTTTTCTTCCAGCAGGACTTCCCAGGTGCCAGCTATTTGCGTGGCCTGTTCCTGGCCGGATGGATCATGCCCGCACTCGTCGTCGGCGCAATCTGGAAATGGCTCTTCGCCGGCGATTTTGGCGTTATCAACTATGCCCTGACATCCCTCGGGATTGCCGATGACCGCATCTTCTGGCTCTCGGACCCAAACGTAGCGCTCTATGCCGTTATCATCGCCAATATCTGGCTCGGCATTCCCTTCAACATGATCCTGCTCTCGGTCGGCCTCGCGAGCATACCGCGTGACGTCTACGAGGCCGCCGAACTTGATGGCGCAGGAGTATTCGAGCGTTTTCGATCTATAACCCTCCCTCTGATGCGTGCGCAGCTTGGCGCAGTAATATCACTCGGCGTTATCTTTACACTCCAACAGTTCGACTTGATCGCTGCGCTCACACAGGGCGGTCCCGCTGACAGCTCCAATGTCGCTCAATATTGGTCGTGGCAGTTCTCATTCCAGACGTATGAGATTTCTCTCGGCAGTGCCGTGTCCGTTCTCATGATCATCTTCGTCATAGTGGTAGCGGCAGTTTATGTCCGCTCTACGCGTCATGAACACAGCTATTGAGGCGGACCCTGATGAAACGCTACATTTTGCTCATCATCGGTCTGGCCATGACGGCAATCTATCTGTTCCCGCTTTACTGGATGTATTTGACCGCCCTGAAGAGCAGTACCGAGATCTTCCAGTATCCTCCGACATTCTGGCCGGCAGACACGCAATGGAATTTTCTGGAGGTATGGAAGAGCCGCGGCATGGGGAGGTACATCTGGAATTCGCTGCTCATCGCGGTAGGTGTTACGATCCTTGCTACGACGCTGGGAACTGGATGTGCCTACGTACTATCGCGGGTGCGGAATGTCTGGATTGAAATCGCCCTCTTCGCGATCCTGATGATGCAGGTTTTGCCGTCATCTTTGATGGTCACACCCATCTTCGTGATGTTCAACCAGATCGGTCTTTTGGCCAGTCCGCGCATCGCTGTTATCCTGGCGCAGACCGCGAAGGTCTTGCCGCTCTATATCGTTCTCTGCCGGGCAACGTTCGTACAGGTGCCGCGTGAACTCGAAGAAGCGGCGCTCGTCGACGGATCATCACGCATCGGCGCCTTCTTCCACATCATGCTGCCCTTGGCGCGCAATGGTATTCTCGTCACGTCGGTGCTGATCTTCCTGCAGTCCTTCGGCGAATATGTCTATGCGCGCTCGCTGATCGCCAAGAACGAATTGCAGACAGCAACGGTCGGATTGCAGACCTTCATGGGTCCGAATGCCAATGACTGGAACGGCATCATGACTTACGCGGCCATCTATGTGACGCCCATCCTGATCGTATTCATGCTGTTGCAACGGCGTATCGTCAGCGGACTTACCGCCGGCGCACTTAAATGAGGTGAATGATGCTCCAGATCGAAATCGACCACCTGAACAAGCATTATGGCGGGTTCCATGCGCTCAAGGACATCAACATTTCCATCAAACAGGGCTCGTTCGTCGCCCTCGTAGGTCCTTCCGGTTGCGGCAAATCCACTTTGCTGCGCACCCTCGCCGGCCTCGAGAAAACCAGCTCCGGCGATGTCCGGATTGCCGGACAGAGCGTCATTGGCAAACCGCCGCGTGAGCGCGATGTCGCCATGGTATTCCAGTCCTACGCGCTCTACCCGCACATGGATGTCGAGCATAATATGAACTATTCCATGCGCCTGAGGCGTCGTCCGAAGGAAGAAATCGCGGAGCGCACGCGAACCGCTGCAGAAACCCTCGGCCTTGGCAATCTTTTGGATCGCCTGCCCAAGGCGCTGTCGGGCGGTCAACGACAACGTGTTGCGATGGGTCGCGCCATTGTGCGCAATCCGAAAGTGTTCCTGTTCGATGAGCCTCTCTCCAATCTCGATGCGGCGCTTCGCGTCCATATGCGCGGCGAGATACGCAAGCTGCATGAGCGCCTGAACGCGACGTCGGTCTACGTCACGCACGATCAGGTCGAGGCGATGACCATGGCCGATCACGTCGTCGTTATGCGTGCCGGAGTTGTCGAGCAGCAAGGCAGTCCGCTTGATCTGTATGACCGGCCGGCGAACAGGTTTGTCGCCGGTTTCATCGGTTCACCGGCGATGAACTTCCTGCCTGCGGCCGCGGCTAGCAACGGTGCTCTGGTGCTCGATAACGATGGTACACAGCAAATTGGTTTGAACCGCGGCATGACTCATGGTCGTCAACTCTGGATTGGCATGCGGCCCGAACATCTTTCCCTGAAGCCCTGCGTGAACGACATGGCCATTGATGCGACCGTCACCGGCATCGAGTCGACGGGAAGCATGACCTTCGTGGTTTTGGAGGTCGCATCGCAGCCAGTTGTTCTCGCCCACGGCGGCAGGCCCGAAACTCGCAAAGGTGACCAGGTCCGCTTGCATATCTCCTTGGATGATCTGCATCTGTTCGATCGCGAAACAGAGCTGGCGGCATAGTGGTCCAGCAGTTTTTATCGACAGGCGATCCTTGTCCGTGATGCCCAGATCATGAAGGCACCGCCGTCAAGGCAAGCCACCTGAGCATATCCTCGTCTGTGGTGGTTCCGCAGCATGATTGCTTTTCTGAACGCAGCCACCGGCGGCAGGGGTACCCAATACCACTGGTATGCTCTGGCCCTACTTTTTTGTTGCTTTCGTTCGACGAATTCGTAGGCATTCATGGGTCTCGACCGGGAAAACCCATGAGCGTTAATCGCGACACGCATGTGCGTCTATTCACTCCTGCATCATCGGCGTTCCTTTGCTGGAGGCGGTTACACGGCGTCGGGCCTCCTCCCGGCCGGATCACGTCGTCAGGAAATCAGCGCGATGCGGGGTGAAGCAATCGACGAGGCGGCCTTTTTCCAGCGCCCTTACCCCATGTTGGAGGCCGGAAGGCACAATGAAGCTGTCGCCGACCCGCAAGGTCTCGGTGCGGCCATCGATCGTCACTTCGAAGGAACCTTCGGCAACGTAGCTCGACTGCACGTGCGGGTGGGAATGCAACCAACCCTCGCCGCCCTTTTCGAAGGCGAATTCCACCATCATCAATTCGTCCGTGTAGCAGGCGATGCGGCGTCGGTTGCCGTCGGGCGTTGTGTCCCACTCGCCCTCGGACGCACGCACGAAAATGTTTGTTCCCTCGGTCATGATCACCTCGCAAGCCAGCCGCCGTCGACGGGAATGACGGCGCCGTGCATATAGTTGGACGCGCGCGCAAGCAGGAATACCGCCGCGTCGCCGATGTCATCGGCCACACCCCAGCGGCCCGCCGGAATGCGCTCGAGAATGGACTTGCTCCGGTCCGGGTCGTTGCGCAAGGCCTCCGTGTTGTTGGTCTCGATATAGCCCGGCGCGATCGCGTTGACGTTGATGCCCTTTGCCGCCCATTCGTTGGCAAGCAGTCGTGTGATGCCGACGACGCCATGCTTCGAAGCTGTATACGACGGCACGCGGATGCCGCCCTGGAAGGAGAGGAGCGAGGCTATGTTGACTATGCGCCCCGCTCGTTCTGCCGCGATGCAGGCGCGGCCATAAGCTTGCGAAAGGAAGAACAGCGACTTCAGGTTCACCTTCATCACGTCGTCCCAGTCTTCTTCGGTGAAGTCGACGCTGTCGGCGCGGCGAATGATGCCGGCATTGTTAACGAGGCCGTCGAGCGGGCCGGCCGCCATCAGGTCGTTCAGCATGGCGACCGCGGCCGTCGTGTCGGCAAGGTCAACCCTTACCGCGAGGAAGCTCACGCCTTCGCCCTCGACCAGCTTCGCCGTCTGGTCCATCGTCGACCGGCCGATGCCGACCACCGCGCCGCCGGCCCGCGCGACGGCGACGGCCAGACCCTGCCCGATGCCCGTATTGGCGCCGGTGACGGCGATGCGCTTGCCCGCGAGGCTGAATGCGGAAAGATCTGTCACCGCATGTCCCCCATCGCGACGGGATCCACATCGGTGTAGTCAACATTGTCACCGGCCATCGCCCAGATGAAGGCATAGTTGGATGTACCGCAGCCCGAATGGATCGACCAAGCGGGGGAAAGCACCGCCTCCTCGTTGGCCATGATGATGTGGCGGGTCTCCGACGGTTCGCCCATGAAGTGGAAGACCCGCGCCGTCTCGGCGAGATCGAAGTAGAGATAGGCCTCCATGCGGCGGTCGTGGACATGGGCAGGCATGGTATTCCAGACCGAGCCCTTGGCGAGTTGCGTCATGCCGACCACGAGTTGGCAGGTTTCGATCGAGGTGGTGAATTGATAGATGGAACGCTCGTTGGAGGTCTCCTGACCGCCGAGGTCGAGGCGCTTGGCCATGTCGAGCGTGATGAGTCGCGTCGGGCACTTGCGGTGCGCCGGCGCGCACAGGAGGTAGAATTTCGCCGGTCTGTCGGCACTGGTGGAGGAAAAGGCCACCTCTTCGCCGAGCCCGACATAGAGCATGTCGCGGGTACCGAGCCGGTGTTGCTCGCCGCTCACCAGGACCGTGCCTTCGCCGCCGACATTGACAACGACGAGTTCGCGGCGCTCCAGGAAGGAGGACGTGCCGATTGACTTGATCGTCTCCAGCGTCAGCGGGTCGCGCCCGGGAACCGCGCCACCGACAATCATGCGGTCGTAATGGGTATAGGTGACGCTGATCCTGCCCGGCTCGAAGAGATTGCCAATGTGGAAGTGGTGTCGCAGCTCGTCCGTGCCCATGGCGGCGGCGGCGGAGGGATCTATCGCGAAACGGGAGGTGGATTCGATACTCATTTCAGCTTTGCCTTCGGTTGGGAAATGTCGGAGCGCGTCACTGCCGACGTGCCTTGATGGTAGCCCGCCTGTTGGCCGGAAAGGCGTTGACGGTAGCGATCCCGCGCAGCCTGAAGATGTGCACGCATCGCGGCGCGCGCTGCGTCCGCATCACCGGCAGAAATTGCCTTGAGGACGCGCAGATGCTCGCGCTGCAGGCCGTGCAGATATTCGTACGAGAGGACTTCGACCGAATACAATGGGGAATTGCGGTCGCATGGAATGGTCCGATCCCCGAGTGCATCCAGGATTTCGACATAGAACGGATTGTTGGTCGCAGCGGCAATTTCTCTATGGAAAGCGAAGTCCGCCTTGCCGGTCGGCTCGTCGTTTTTCAGCAGCCGCTCAAACTCGAAGAACGCCTCCTGGATGCGCGCCTCCTGAGAGGGGCTCCGGCGCTGAGCGGCTAGGCCGGCGCTCTCGATCTCGATGCCCATGCGCACTTCCAGTACGTTAACGGCTTGGCTGATCCGGTTGCCAATGTCAGCGGTGATGGCGCTGATCCTGCGGGTCGGATGATCGAGCACAAAGACGCCCGCGCCGTGCCGCGCCTCTATCAGGCCTTCGGCGGCAAGCACCGCCACTGCTTCCCGCACCACTGTGCGGCTCACACCGAAGATGCCGGTCATGCGTGCCTCGGTGGGAAGCTTCTCGCCGACCTGGAAATCCCCGCCGAGAATCTGGCCGCGCAGCGTCTGCACAACCGTCTCGAAGAGCTTCGGCCTCCGCTCGATCCTTACATCCGTCAGATTTCCCGTCATGTCCATTCCCTACTTGAAGACGCCCGGTAGCCAAAGCGACAGGGCCGGTATATACGTGACCAGCATCAGCACGACGATGCCCGCGCCATAGAATGGCCAGATCGAACGCATGGCCTCCCACACGGATATCTTGCCAACGGCGCAGGCGACAAACTGGACCCCTCCGACAGGCGGTGTATTGAGGCCAAGGCCGTAATTCAGGATCATGATCACGCCGAAATGGATCGGGTCGACGCCATAGGCACTGGCGACGGGCAGAAAGATCGGCGTGGTGATAATGATGGTCGGCCCCATGTCCATGAACGTGCCGAGGACCAGCATAACCACATTTAGAAGCAGCAGGATCATGATCGGGTTTTCGGAGAGCGTCTGCATCCAGGCGACGAGTGTCGCCGGAACCCGGAGGAACGCCATCAGCCAGGAGAAGGCCGCCGCGCAGCCGATGATGAGGAGCACCATGGCCGTGGTGCGCACGGCCCCCATGGTGGCGTGGACGAAGTCGCGCCATGTCAGTTGGCGGTAAACGAAGACCGTGATCGCGAGCGCGTAGATGACCGCAATGCAGGAGCTTTCGGTCGCCGTGAAGATGCCCGAGCGCACACCGCCGAAGATGATGGCGATCAAGAGCAGGCCGGGAACGGCGACGGCCAGCAAATGCAGGGCTACCATCACGCCGGGAAAGGGCTCGGTCGGGTAACCGCGGCTGCGGGCAACGATGTAGGCGGTTACCATGAGAACTGCGGCGAACAGCAATCCCGGAACGATGCCGGCAGTGAAGAGATCAGCGATGGAGATCTTGCCGCCGGCCGATATCGAATAGATGATCATGTTGTGCGAGGGCGGCAGGAGCAGCGCGATCAGCGCCGCCATCGAGGTAACGTTGACCGCATAGTCGGCGCCGTAGCCGCGCGCCTTCATCTGCGGGATCATCAGACCGCCGACAGCGGCCGCTTCTGCGACCGCCGAACCGGAAATGCCGCCGAACAGCGTGGAAGTCAGGATATTGACCTGGCCAAGCCCGCCGCGCAGGTGGCCGACGATCGCCGCCGCGAAGGCGACGATACGCCCTGCAATGCCGCCGCGCACCATCAGATCACCAGAATAGATGAAGAAGGGGATGGCGAGCATGGAGAAGACGCTCATACCAGAATTCATGCGCTGGAAGACGACGAGTGGCGGCAGGCCCATGTAGAGGACCGTCGCGAAGCTCGACACGCCTAGGCAGAATGCGATGGGCGTGCCGATCAGCATCAGCAGCGTGAAGGTGCCGAACAATATCCAGAGTTCCATCGCGTCAGTCCTTCTTGCCGTGGCTGCGGGCATCCGCGCGGACAAAGTTGGCGGCATCCCGTCGAATGTCCGTGATATTCTCAAGCTCAACTGCGATCTCGGTCGGCGCCATTTCATCAAGCGCCTCGTCTATGGGCGCGCCGAGCGCTCTGATGGCAATGCGCTCGATCGAGAACAGCGCGATCAGAAACCCGCCGCCGATGAGCGGCACATAGTCCCATGCACCTGATATACCGAGGGCCGGCAGCGTCGTGGCGAAAGTCAACCCGACCAGGTTGCCGCCGTACCACATCATGCCCAGCCCAAAGGAGAAGATGACGATGTCGGAGATCATGCGCAGCCACTTCTTGCCGGTTGGCGGCAGGAGGTAGAGCAGCACGTCGAAACCCATATGGTTGTTCTCCCGCACGCCGACGGCAGCGCCGAGGAAGATGAACCAGCTCATCAGGATAACGGCACCGGGTTCGGTCCAACTCGGGGAGTCGTTGAGAATGTAGCGGCAGAAGACCTGCCAGGCGACGATGGTCGTCATGGCGACGAGCCCGGCGCCGGCGGTGTAAAGGACCGCCGTGCTGAGCTTCGACAGCAGGGGCAGGCCCGATCTCAGTTCCGTGGACATAGGGTTTGGCGTCTCCTGGGCCTCCCGACTTGGCGGAAGTTCGGACCGGGGGTCCGCGCCAACGCCGCGAAGGACGGAGCCACCCCTGGTACCGGCGGACCGGACGCGGGGCGGCGATGTTTGCACTTACTGAACTGCCCGCACGTCATCGACGAGTTTCTTGAGAACTTCGTCGGGGATGTGCTTGTCGTAGACCGGCTTCATCGCGTCGATGAAGTCCTGTTTGTCCACCTCGTTGATTTCGGCACCGACCTTTTCCGCGGTCGCACGTGATTCTGCGGTCTTGGCAGTCCACAATTCGCGCTGCTTTGCAACGCTGTCCTTGGCCGCCTGCCGGAAGATTGCCTGGTCCTCGGGCGTTAGCTTGTCGAAGGCTGCCTTGTTCATCACGAACACTTCGGGAAGGATCGTATGCTCGTCCATCGAGTAATACTTGGCAACTTCATAGTGCTTGGCGGTGTCGTAGCTCGGAAAATTGTTCTCCGCTCCGTCGATTACTGTCGTCTCGATCGAGGAGTAGACTTCGCCGTAGGGCATCGGTGTGGCGTTCGCGCCGAGCGCGGTCGTCATGTCGACGAAGATGTCGGACTGGATCACGCGAAACTTAAGTCCCTTCATGTCCTCGACCTTCTTGATCGGCCTCTTCGAATTATAGAAGGAGCGCGCGCCGGCATCATAGAAGGCGAGCGCCACGAGGCCTACCGGCTCGAAGGCCGCCTTGATCTGGTCGCCGATCGGACCGTCCATGACTTTGTGCATATGGTCTTCCGAGCGGAAGATATAGGGCAGCGCCGGCACGATGGTTTCTTTCACCGTGCCGTTAAATGGCGCCATGGAGACGCGGTTCAGCTCGATGACGCCGGAACGGACCTGCTCAATCGTGTCCTTTTCTTCTCCAAGCTGGGCCGAGTGGTAGACCTCGACGGAATAGCGTCCGCCCGTACGTTCCTTGACGAGTTCGCCGAAGTATTTGACGCCCTCGACCGTTGGATAGCCATCCGGATGCGTATCGGACGACTTCAAAACCGTTTGTGCCGACGCTGTACCCAGCATGAGCATGGACGCGAGCGCGACCCCCTTCCAGAGTTCGGTGATATGCAACATTTTTCTCCTCCAGTTGGCGGGCGTTGCGCCCGCTGTTGCGGCTATGAATTCACAATTTGTATGACCTCGTTGCGAGGTCGCAGCCAGACGCATGAGCGAGTCCATCGGCCTCGCCTTCCGCAATTGGCGTTCGGCGATGAAACACGCAGGAACGGCGCGTGCCTTCGGGACTGTCGAGCATAAAGAGATTGTCGAGACGCGGATCGGTATGCCTGTGCCGGCTGATGGTCGGAAATCCTTCACGACTCGTGCTCCGCCGCACTGACGCGGGGTCGACGGACAGCAGCATATCCGGGGCAATAAGGATCATTTGTCAGCCGCTCCTCCTTCGGCTGGACTAATGGGTAGGGCTATTCAGAGATCATGTCAACATACAAAAAAACATCAGTTGTATGATGTCTTTTACCCGGCAAAGTTCCGAGGCAATCGTCGGCGTCAGAGTGAGGCAACGGTTGCGTCGACGACGCTTGTCTGATTCATATCTCTTGCTCGGGATGAGTTGAGTCGATTTGATTCGTTTTCGGTATTCCATCCGGCAATCCTGTCCCGTGCCAACTATGCCAGTTCACTGCAGGCAAGGAAGGACGAAGTGATGTCGAGCAACCCCAAGCATCCGGAAATCACCGAGATGAAGCCGAATATTACTGTAATTGGTGTCGGCGGCGGCGGCGGCAATGCCGTTAACAACATGATCCGCGAGGGGCTTCAGGGAACGGAATTCGTGGTCGCGAACACCGATGCCCAGGCACTGACCATGTCGAAGGCTGGCCGCTTGATACAGCTCGGTGTGAATGTAACGCAGGGCCTTGGAGCCGGGTCGCAAGCAGAAATCGGAAGAGCCGCGGCTGAGGAAAGCATCGATGAGATTATGGACCATCTCAACGGTACCCATATGTGTTTTGTAACCGCCGGTATGGGGGGTGGAACCGGGACAGGCGCTGCTCCCGTGATCGCACGGGCAGCACGCGATGCCGGCATATTGACGGTTGCTGTCGTGACGAAGCCATTCAACTTCGAAGGGACGCGCCGCATGAAGTTCGCAGAAGACGGGCTCAAACTGCTGCGGGACAGTGCCGATACGCTTATCGTAATACCAAACCAGAATCTTTTCCGTGTTGCTGATGCGTCGACCACGTTCGCTGACGCTTTCGCGACTGCGGACCGCGTCCTTTATTCCGGTGTTGCCTGCATAACAGATCTCATGATCCGCGAAGGACTAATCAATCTGGACTTTGCCGATGTTCGGGCGGTGATGCGCGACATGGGCCGCGCCATGATGGGTACCGGGCAGAGCTCAGGTACTGGTAGAGCGATAGCAGCGGCTGAAGCGGCCATTGCAAATCCGTTACTCGATGTCGCTTCGATGAAAGGAGCCAAGGGGGTCCTCGTTTCCATTTCTGGTGGCAGGGATATGACCCTGTTCGAAGTTGACGAGGCGGCCACGCGGATCCGCGAGGAAGTGGATGACGAAGCCAACATCATTCTGGGAGCCACGTTCGACAATGCTCTCGAAGGAACGTTCCGGGTTTCGGTTGTTGCTACTGGCATCGACCATGTTGATGGCGCAGACACAGTCGGCGCGTCGGGCAGCGGCAATGGGAACGTTTCGTTCTTGCCACGGCGCGCGCTCTAGCCGGTTTCCCGACCAGATTTGTAGTACTCGAATATTCGACACTGTCACGTAATTATGCATCTGCGTATTCGTATGCGGCGCCGAACTCGGCTCTTGCTGTGGATCGACATATGAGCAACCTGTCCATCACGACTGCGAACAAGCTTCGCGCCGCCTCGGACAAAACGCACCGCCCTTGCACTCCGCCGGCATCGCATGAATGAAGGAAGATCGAGTTCGGGGAATATTGGCTAAGCCCCTATCAGCAACGCAACCGCGAAAGAGCGGCGGCGGCGGTTCCACAAAACATCAGTAAATTCATTGAAGAATGGAGCGGGTGAAGGGAATCGAACCCTCGTATGCAGCTTGGGAAGCTGCCGTTCTACCATTGAACTACACCCGCATCTGCTTATCAATGTTCGTTGAAGCCCATTCTTGTCAAGCGTTCCCCGCGTATCATTTAAAGTGCTTTGACAATTTCAGGCCCTGTGCCTGGTAGTTGGAACCGAGGTCGGTTCCGTAAAGAGCGCGCGGGCGCTCCAGCATATGCTCATAGATCAGGCGTCCGACGATCTGACCATGTTCGAGAATGAACGGTACTTCATGGCTGCGCACCTCAAGGACTGCACGGCTGCCAGTTCCACCCGCAGCAGTATGGCCGAAACCCGGGTCGAAGAAACCGGCATAGTGGACTCGGAACTCTCCAACCAGCGGATCGAACGGGGTCATTTCTGCGGCATAGAGCGGCGGCACATGTACGGCCTCGCGCGAAACCAGAATATAGAACTCGTCGGGATCGAGCACCAGTTCGCGCGCCCCACGGTCATGGATCGGTTCCCAGAAATCAAGAAGGTCATGCACACCGCGTTTATCCACATCAACGACACCTGTATGATGTTTGCCGCGATAGCCGACAAGACCGTGCGCATCGCCAGTCAGATCGATTGACAGTGCAATACCCCCGCCGGAAATGTTGGGCGTTTCGGACGCGACCAAGATTTCCGCCGCATGCAAGGCCGTAAGTTCCACCTCTTCCAGCTGGGCGCGCCCGGTGCGAAAGCGGATTTGCGACAGGCGCGATCCGGTACGCGCCACGATCGGAAAGGTGCGCGGACTGACCTCAAGATAGAGCGGCCCGTGATAGCCTGCTGGCACTTTGTCAAATTCCTGCGCACCGTCGACGATGACGCGCGTGAAAATGTCGAGTCGACCGGTAGAACTTTTCGGGTTGGCGGAAGCAGAGACCTCTGGCGGGAGATGCAGGCTTTCCAGCAAGGGGACGATGTACACACAGCCCGTTTCAAGCACCGCACCTTCGGTCAGATCGATTTCATGCAGCTTGAGACGCTGGAGCTTATCGATAACGGCGGTTCCAGGCCCCGGCATAAAGCTGGCTCGGACGCGATAGGCTTTCGTACCAAGCCGCAGGTCAAGGCTAGCAGGCTGGATCTGATCATGATCGAAATCCCGCTCTGTCCTGAGCGCGCCCGCCTGATGCAGAGCCCTGATGCCGCTGTCCGCCAGAATACCTGCTTGATGTCTACTCATATCGATCGCCAAAACCTTACAGAAACATACAAAAGCTTTAGCGTCTCGCCCGGTTGACGCAAGCGCTTGAGAGGATTAAAGCAGTTTTATCCCGTGGTGATTTGGCCGGCCGGCTTGCAGCCACGTTAAATAATTTGCTAAAAGAGGCCCGGTTTCGTCCGGCCTTTTTGCGATTCACGCAAGGCCGGTTTTTTATTGGCCAGATTCTGGCAGATTGAGAAGACGATGACCGCGAACATCACCCGCAAGCTGCGCCCCGCAACCCAACTCGTCCATGCCGGAACGCTGCGTTCAGGCTTCGGAGAAACGTCCGAAGCGTTGTTCCTGACGCAAGGCTTTGTCTACCCCAGCGCCGAAGCCGCTGAAGCCCGTTTCAAAGGTGAGGAGCCGGGCTTCATCTATTCCCGCTATGCCAATCCGACAACGGACATGTTCGAGAAGCGCATGTGCGCATTGGAAGGCGCTGAAGATGCGCGTGCTACGGCGTCAGGCATGGCGGCTGTGGCAGCAGCCATCATCTGCCAGGTCAAGGCCGGCGACCACGTTCTGGCCGCAAGGGCGATGTTCGGCTCGTGTCGCTACATCATAGAAACGCTTCTGCCGCGCTATGGTGTTGATTTTACTTTGATAGATGGCTCGAAGATCGAGAATTGGCAAAACGCCATCCGTCCGAATACCAAGGTGCTGTTCCTGGAGAGCCCGACCAACCCCACACTGGAAGTCATCGATATTGCGGCGGTGGCACAGGTGGCCAATTCCGTCGGTGCCAAGCTCATCGTCGACAACGTCTTCGCGACGCCGCTCTTCCAGAAGCCGCTGGAACTCGGTGCCCATATCGTCGTCTATTCCACAACTAAACATATAGATGGACAAGGTCGTTGTCTTGGCGGCGTGATCCTTTCCGATAAGCAGTGGGTAGACGAAAATTTGCACGAATATTTCCGCCATACCGGCCCTGGTCTCAGCCCGTTCAACTCGTGGGTCATGCTGAAGGGTCTCGAAACGTTGACCGTGCGTGTGCGCCAGCAAACGCAAACCGCAGCAAAAATCGCCGATTTCCTTGCGGATCATCCGGCGATCTCTAAAGTAATTTATCCGGGACGTGCCGATCATCCACAGGCTGATATCATCGCCAAGCAGATGTCGGGCGGTTCAACCTTGATCGCCTTCGAAGTCAAGGGGGCCAAGAAGGCGACTTTCAATGTCGAGAATACCCTGGAGATCATCCAGATTTCCAACAATCTCGGCGATTCAAAGAGCCTGATCACCCATCCGACCACCACCACTCACAAGAATCTCACCGACGAGGCGCGCGCTGAGCTCGGTATTTCCGATGGTCTATTGCGGCTGTCAGTCGGGCTTGAAGATGCGGACGATCTGATCGAGGATCTCGATATCGCGTTGAAAGCGGCGGTGTAGAAGATTAGAGGACGTGCCGCGCGGAGACTGATTTCGGCGCGGCTCTCTTCCAGGCGATCGCCATGGCGTGGCGTACTGCTTCGGGATCGGCCCTGTCCAGAACGACATAAGTCGAACCGTTCTCGCCCCATCTACCCGGCACGGGCTCAAACATATCTTTCGACGTCTCACGAAAGAGGGATTGATCTTCCCGAGTGAGCAACAATACACCGCGCAGTTTCTCTGGGCGCAATGTTGCGAAGATTTTTCCATTCACCCTAAAATCGGTCGTGTTGAAATGACTTGCCTGAATAGTTTCAGGAAATGAAAGGGCCATTTCTGCGAATTCTTCGAGACTCATCAATAGAATTGCTTAGCTCCACCAAACGGCTTCATCTCTATATTAGCCAAAAATGCGCTGTTCACGAAGGATTTAAACCCAACTTTCTCTGGATGGTTGACGCGATGGCGCCGACCCGCGATATGAGGACAATAAACTGAGAGAAGGTATGTATAAAGCCATTACCCGCGATATAGAAGTAACCGTCGAACCGTTCTATCTGGAGGAGCAATCCAACCCGGAAGAGAACCGCTATGTTTGGGGATACCGCATTACCATCGCCAATGAGTCGGATTCTACTGTACAATTGCGTGCGCGCTACTGGAAAATCACCGATGGTAATGGCCACATGGAGGAAGTGCGCGGGCCGGGCGTCATCGGTGAACAACCTATTCTCAATCCCGGAGACTCCTTCCAATACTCCTCTGGTTGTCCGCTAACCACAACATCCGGCGTCATGGTCGGCCGCTATACAATGCAGACCGATAGTGGAGTACGCTTTGATGTCGAGATTCCAGCATTCTCACTTGACCTGCCCGACCAGTTACGCACATTGAACTGATGCAAGAAACAAATCGCACTCAATCGCCTTACATCAAGGCTTTGGCCTGCTCTGCCGTTGCCTTTGCTTTGGCCATAGGCGCACAGTTCCTGGGCTATACTCTGCCAAGTTTCACAACAAGAACGGAAGCTGTCAGCCAGCTGGTCGCGCTGGTGATGGTTCCCGGTCTCATCGTCGGCCTGCTGGCGAAGAAATCCACGAGAGAATGGCCGCTTTGGCTGATTGTCTGCGCATTCATCGCACTATTAATTGTGGTAACGATGGTTCACGAAGTAACCGCGCCAATGCGTGCCTGATTGCTCAATTCTTTGGCAAAAACTCTGCCGGATCGAATTCATATTCTGTCGAGCAAAATTCGCAGGTGACGCTAATCTTGCCATCCTCGATGCTGTCGGTAATCTCTTCAGCAGTGAAGCCAGACAGTACGCCGGCAATTTTCTCGCGTGAGCACGAGCAATCATCGTTCACCGGCACTGCGTCGAAAACACGGACGCCCCGCTCGTGGAACAAGCGGTATAGCAGGCGTTCGGCTCCCACTTGAGGATCGGTCAATTCCGAGCTTTCGATCGTCGCAACGAGTGCCTTGACTTCAGCCCAGTCATCGTCTTCGACAAGGTCGACTTCATCGTCGTCGTCGGATTCCGGCGCGTCACCCGCTGGTAGATCACGCTGACGCATGCGCAGTTCCGATTCAGGCAGGAACTGCACGATGAGCCCACCGGCGCGCCATTGCTCGACCGGTTTGCCGTCTTCGCCACGTTCGATCAGCTTTGCAACCGAAAGACGAAGGTCGGTAGGAATCTGCTCGGACTGGCGGAAATAGGTCTTGGCGATCTCTTCGAGGTTGGAGCCATCGAGCGCGACGATGCCCTGATACCGCTGGGTGTATTCGCCCTGATCGACGGTGAGTGCCAGTGTGCCGCCGCCCATCAACTCTACCGGAGAGAGCCGATTCTCAGCGATGGCTTCGGCCAAGCGCTCCTCGTCGTAGCGCGCGTAAGCGCGAACAGAATTCGGCGTGCGAAAGTCAACGACCAGCATGTCGACTGGGCCATCCGACTGCGATTGGAAGATGAATTTACCATCGAATTTCAACGATGTGCCGAGCAGTACGGTAAGGACGATCGCCTCCGCCAGAAGCTTCGCTACTGGCTCCGGATAGTCATGGCGGCTCAATATGTCGTCTAGTGTGGGTCCGAGCTGAACGGCACGCCCGCGCGCATCCAGTTCCTCGACCTGAAACGGAACCACGGCATCATCGCCAGCGAATACATATTCGTCAGTGCGAATGGAAGTATCAGGCATTAGGGCGGCCTCCTTCGAGGCACCAGGCAAGAATTGCCTTTTGTGCATGCAGACGGTTTTCCGCTTCGTCGAAGACGACGGAGTGCAGTCCATCGATGACGGAGTTGGTCACCTCCTCGCCGCGGTGTGCGGGAAGGCAATGCATGAACAAGGCATCAGGTGCGGCATGTTTGAGCAATGCGTCGTTGACCTGGTATGGCATGAACACGTTGTGACCGCGCGCACGGCCTTCCTGTCCCATCGATACCCAGGTATCGGTAACGATACAATCAACACCTTCGACGGCCGAAATTGGATCCGTCGTCAGTCTGATCCTGCCGCCAGCACGCTTGGCCCAATCGAGATATTTTCTATCCGGTTCGCTGCCTTCCGGCGTCGCGATGTTGAGATTGAAATCAAAACGCGCCGCCGCCTCGACGAGCGAGTGCAGCACATTGTTGCCGTCGCCTGTCCAGGCGAAAGTCCTGCCCTTCACCGCACCACGATGTTCTTCGAATGTCATGATATCGGCCATGATCTGGCACGGATGCGTGTCATCGGTCAGCGCATTGATCACGGGTACCGTGGCGTTTTCGGCCATCTCGGTCAGCCGTTCGTGCGTTGTTGTTCGCATCATGATGATGTCGACATAACGCGACAACACCTTTGCCGTGTCGGCAATGGTTTCGCTGCGGCCAAGCTGCATTTCCGATCCCGTTAGCATGATCGTCTCGCCGCCGAGCTGACGCATGCCCACATCGAAGGACACGCGCGTGCGGGTCGAAGGCTTGTCGAATATCATCGCCAGCACCTTGCCGGCAAAAGGTTTGTCGACATTGCCGGCCCTGAGGCGCGTTTTACGGGCGCGCGCGTCGTTGAGAATGTGCCGCAAATCACCAGACGAAAGCGCTGATATATCCGTAAAATGACGGAGGTCCTGTTTGATCATCATGAGACTCGTCTCTAAGCGCTTTTTAGTTTGGCTGTGACTGACAGACGCTCGGCTGCAGCTTCGATCCGCCCGAGGGCCTCGCGAGCATCCGCTTCGGTTGCAACCAGTGGTGGCAGAAGGCGGACGACGTTGTCGCCCGCACCGACGGTGAGCAAATGTTCGTCGCGCAGAGCTTGAACCATCGTGGTGTTTGGTACAGCACACTTCAGCCCAATCAGCAATCCGCGGCCGCGCACCTCGGAAATCGCTTCCGGATAGCGATCGGAAATTGAGGCCAGCCCCTGCTTCATGAACAGCGCAATCTGCTGCACATGCTCAAGGAAACCCTCTTCCAGAACGACGTCGAGAACTGCGTTGCCTACAGCCATGGCCAGCGGATTACCACCGTAGGTCGTGCCATGCACTCCGGCTGTCATACCCTTGGCGGCCTCGGCGGTCGCAAGACATGCACCGAGTGGAAAGCCACCACCAATACCTTTGGCGACGGCTAGGATGTCCGGCATGATGCCAGACCATTCGTGTGCGAAGAGCTTGCCCGTGCGGCCCATGCCTGTCTGAACCTCGTCAAGGATCAATAGCAAGCCGCGCTCGTCGCAGAGTTTGCGCAGCGCGCGCAGTTCCTCGTCCGGAACCGGACGCACACCGCCCTCGCCCTGAATCGGTTCAATCAATATGGCTGCGGTTTCGGGTCCAATTGCTGCCTTCAAAGCCTTTTCGTCGCCAAAAGCCACCTGATCAAAGCCTTCGACCTTTGGTCCAAAACCCTCAAGGTATTTCGGCTGACCACCAGCGGCAATCGTCGCCAGCGTACGGCCGTGGAAGGCGCCTTCAAACGTGATAATGCGGAACCGCTCAGGGTTACCGTTGACGTAGTGAAAGCGCCGCGCCGTCTTGATTGCGCATTCTAGCGCCTCTGCGCCGGAATTGGTGAAGAAGACCTTGTCGGCGAAGGTACTATCGACAAGGCGCTGGCCCAAGCGTTTCTGGCCCGGAATTTCATAGATGTTGGAGACATGCCACAACTTCTCAGCCTGGCTTTTCAAAGTCTCGACGAGGTGTGGATGCGCGTGGCCAAGCGAATTGACAGCGATACCGGCAGCGAAGTCAAGATAACGATCGCCGGCTTCGGTAATTAGCCACATGCCCTCGCCTCGCTCAAAGCGCAGATCCGCACGAGCATAAGTGTCGTAAAGCGGGTGCGCGTTTGCGTCCGTCATATCGTCAAGGGCCTCCAAAACCCAGTTGCCAACCTGCTGATTGCAAAGAAGAAATCGGCAGCGATGAAATCAAAAAGCCGCCCCACAATGCCATTTTTGGGGGCGGCCATACAATGGTAATATCGCCATTCGAACCTCGGTTGTCAAATGAACACTTTACAAGTCCTTCTCGGTGACCCGAGCTTTGGATGCATTTACGATTTCGTCCCTGCGACCTTAGCGAGCAGGCCCAAGCCGCTTAGCGGGTGTTTTTTTGCAACAGTTAGTGGCGCAAGTTGGGGAAAACCCCAAAAACCCTTACCCGTATGCCCGCCCGACTCTTGTCACAGAGTCATCCCATATTGTACGTTGGGAAACGAAATAGCTAGATTTCGTGCGGCGTCCTCGTCATCTGAATAGATATAGTATCAGGCCAATCTGGAGCAATCCAGATACGAGGAAGGATTCAGTCTAACCTCCGCACAAAACTGAGCCCCATATGGAGCTAGGAAACGATGAACTGGACAGATGAGCGCGTAGAGCAGCTAAAGAAACTTTGGGCCGAAGGTCTGAGTGCAAGCCAGATCGCAGCACAACTGGGTGGTGTCAGCCGCAATGCTGTCATCGGCAAAGTACATCGGCTGAAGTTGTCGGGTCGTGGCAAGACCACTTCAACCCAGACACGCAGCAAGAAAGTTAACACCAGTGCGTCCGGCAGTCATCGGAGCGCCGGCTCGCTCGGGCATATGTCGAGCAGGGTCGTGAACCGCAGTGTCGGCGCAACCGCATTGCAGACAGAATACAGCACCGATCTCGTGACGCACACTGTCACGAAAACTGTGACCGATGTCGTCGTACCCATTTCTCGGCGGCTCGAACTCGTGCAGTTGAGTGAACGGACTTGCAAATGGCCAGTCGGGGATCCTCTGCAGCCGGATTTCAACTTCTGCGGTAATGATGTCGGCGAATCCGGGCCCTACTGCACCTATCATTCGCGTTTGGCGTATCAGCCGGCTTCGGATCGCCGCCGCATCCGATAATTCCAGTGTAGAAACCCATTGAGGCGCCCAGCGGCGCCTTTTTTGTTACGAGCTGTGGCCTTTCAGTTGTCAAAAAACGACGGTGAACGACGAGCCTTCGCCGACTTTGGACCGGACGATCAGCCGTGCGCGATGTCGTGTAAGGATGTGTTTGACGATAGCAAGGCCAAGGCCAGTTCCCTTTTGAGCCCGGCTCGTCTCCAGGCTGACACGGTAGAACCGCTCAGTAAGCCGCGGTATATGCTCGTCTGGAATGCCCGGACCAAAATCCTGTATGGTGGCCTTGATAGCCCCATCCTCCCGTTTCAACTCGATGATAATCTTTTTGCCGGATTGGCCATATTTGCAGGCATTTTCCAGGAGGTTTTGGAAAACCTGCGTTAGTTCATCACGATCGCCGAGAACGTTGATGGGCCCAGTATCGATGTTGCGCTCAAACTCGACGCCAAGTTCGGCGGCGAGTGGACTAAGTGAGTCCGCCACATGGTTGAGCACAACCGCCAGATCGACCTGATCCTTGACCGCAATATGTGCCTTCATCTCGATGCGGGATAGCGACAGCAAGTCATCGATCAGCCGTGCCATGCGCTCGGCCTGTTTCTGCATGATCTGGAGGAAATTATCGCGCGCCGCTTCATCATTTCGTGCGGGGCCCCGCAAAGTCTCAATAAAACCGCTGAGCGAGGCGAGCGGTGTGCGTAGCTCATGACTGGCATTAGCGATGAAATCGGACCGCATGCGCTCCAGACGATGCGCCTCGGTTTGATCGCGGAATGATAGCAGATACTGTCGATCCGCTCCACCCGCCTGATCGAGCAGGAGTACGGTGGCGCGGTACCAGCGTTCTACCGGAACGCGCTCGAAATAGTCGACAGATCGTGCCATCGCATCGGCTACTACGGATTGGACGAGTGTTTGCATTTCAGGCGCACGGAAATGCATTAAGAGTGCACCGCCACGCGCCAATGGTGGAAAAGCACCATTGGCCGCTGGATTGACGTAAAGGATCGTCCCCTCATGATCAAAAATGATCAGTGGATCCGGCAATTGCGCTGCTAGTTGCTGGCCCGACAGGCTGAATATTGCCGGATCGTGAATATTTGTATCGGTGTGTCGGGCTGTGTTGCGGGGGAGAGCTGCTGAAAGCATGACGACGGCGAGGAAAACCAGCATCAGGATGCCAAAACTCAACCACCAGGACGCACCAGAACTCAGAACCAAGGCTGTAATGAACGCAGCAACTCCCAGCACAAACCGCGCCTGGATCAACCTTTCCACAGCTCTTCGCCACAAGGTCCGGCTTTCCAGCCTCCACATGCGCATGTGTTAAACTCCTGTACTACAGTCCTTTTTCGCCTCTGGACGAGGCAACGCTCTCCCAATAACATGGCTTTATGTCAATTGAGGATGAATGAGTTGGGTAAAGATTCAAAAAAGAGATCGGAACGCCCGGACCAAGGGAAATCCACACTCAAACTGAAGATTGACGGCAAGAAGCGCAGCTTCAATATTGACGATCCGAAATTACCGGTCTGGATCGAGGATGGCGCGCTGGAATCCGGTGATTTTCCCTATACAGAAAAGATGCCAAAAGACGAATACGCGGAGACCCTCGAGAAGCTGCAAATCGAGCTGGTGAAGCTGCAATACTGGCTGCAGGATACCGGCGGCCGGGTGATGGCGGTTTTCGAGGGACGGGACGCGGCGGGCAAGGGCGGCACGATCTTCAATTTGCGTCAATACATGAATCCGCGCTCCGCGCGCAACGTCGCCTTGCCCAAACCCAGCGAGACCGAGCGGGGCCAATGGTATTTCCAACGCTATGTCTCGCACTTTCCCACCACCGGCGAATTCGTAACCTTCGACCGTTCCTGGTATAATCGCGCGGGGGTCGAACCCGTGCTAGGATTTTGCACCCCCGAACAGCATGAGACATTTCTCGAAGAGGCACCCGGCCTTGAGCGCATGGTCGTGGCCGATGATATTCATTTTTTCAAATTCTGGCTTGATATCGGCCAGATCATGCAATTGAAGCGCTTCCACGATCGCAGGCATAGCCCTTTAAAGAACTGGAAATTCTCACCGATTGATATCATGGGTGCCGAAAAATGGGACGACTATACGAAGGCACGCGACCAGATGTTTGCTCGGACCCATACGCCTTACGCGCCGTGGACGATCGTGCGTTCCAACGACAAACGCCGCGCACGCCATGCAGTGATCCGCCGAATACTCTTGAGCCTACCCTACAAGGACCGAGATCTCGATTTGATCGGCAACGAGGACGCCTTGATTATCGGTTCGGGTCCAGGCTTTCTCTAACCGCGGCCGGTCGGTGAGGCGTCTTTTCCCATAGAAAGGGCTGTGTGTAGAGTTGCTTGACCGCACGCCAAGCCGCGACGGATACCAACATCCAATAGAACGGTACAACGCGCAGTATCGAACCTTTTATTTCTCTACCTACTGAGCTGCATTTTCCGAGCGCGTGGAATGACAGGTAACCCATGGTAATGTTCATGCAATCATAGACTAGAATACCGCGATCTGCGGCAGCAGCGTTGTCCAGAATAAGATTGAGCCCCGAATGCGCAATGAAAACAAGTATAAGCGGATATAGCAGCGAGGAGACAATCAAGCCTGCCATCAACGTGTGGTAGACTAAAAACCGGCGAAAACCGAGGTCGATCAAAAACTCCCTCGGGTGCCGCATCTCGAACAGCCAAGTCTGCATCCAGCCTTTCAGCCAGCGTGTCCGCTGCGGCAACCACACGTCGGTAGTTGTAGGCGCATCTTCAATCGTTGGCAGCGATAGCATCTCGGCACGAAATCCTCGACGAGCGAGCCGCGTACCAAGTTCAGCATCTTCGGTCACGTTGTATGGGTCCCAACCGCCAACTCCCTCCAGACAGCTTCGGCGAAAATGGTTGGAGCTTCCGCCGAGCGGCAGCACGAGACCGTTGCGGGCAAGCCAGGGCAAAAGGCCAGAGAAATGCACGGCATATTCGAATGCGAACAAACGGGCAAGCCACCCTTCGTGAGCGTTCGCAATAACCAAGGGAGCTTGCAGGCAACCTAGATTGCTCTCTTCCGTGCTGAAGCGCTGCCATGCCTCGAGAAGTTGATCGGGATGGGGTCTGTCTTCCGCGTCATAAACAACCACAAATTCCCCGCGCGTCAATTGAAGTCCATAGTTAAGGGCTTTCGGCTTTGTACGAGGCCCGATGCCGGGCACTGGAATGACCTTGAAACCATAAGGCAGTTTTTGTTCCTCGAACGCTGCAATGGTCGCGAAGTCGTCCGCTTCGCACAGGAAGGTCACTTCCAGCTTCGAGCGCGGCCAGTTGAGCTTTGTCATCGCCCGGACCAATTGCGGAACTACATCGGCCTCTTTGTAAAGCGCAATCATGATGCTGTAGACAGGAAGCTTATACGCTGGAACGGTTGGGAGGACTCGCGTTTCTCTTCGTACCATTGCCCTCATCGCCAATAGTCGCAAGAGAATGCATCCGGAAAAAAACATCGAGAAAAGCATGTGAAGAATGAACCACAAGCAAGAAGGTGCGAGCACAAGTCCGAATACAATCGACGCGGTCAAAAGCCCCAGAAGTATCCCTTGCCTGCCGGTCACAACGATTCTTGCCGAGAATCCCCGACTAGTGGTTTCGACAATGTTTACGGCATTGTCCGCTAACGCTTGTTCGTAATGCAGTCGCAGAAATTCCGAAAGGCGTGCGGGAGTCGTTATTCTCAATCGGTCAACGATATCCTGACTTTGGGGAAGATGAGTTTTGAGCACGGCAATATCTCGCAGCGTCGGTGCTATATAGATCAATGTCGTGTGGTCGGATGTGACCACCACTGCGTGCCTTATATGGCTCAGAGCCACAAAATCCGGCAGCATGGGGGCGACGACATGTACGTCCGTAGCTATTTCATCAAACAACAACCCTACTTCATTGGCTGTACATGCTGCGATCAGTGCGTCATCGGCATCCTCGGATGTGTAAAGTTCGTCGAGGAACGAAGTCGAATTGTAAAAAGATCGCCTGAACGCAGCAATGATCGGCGGCTTCGCCATTCCACCTGCGCAGAGACGAGACGCGAGCGAAACAGCTATTTCCCTCGTCATTGGAGGTACCTCTAATGACGGATGGAGGCAACTAAACGCCTTGGTGGCATCTGGAGATGGCAAATGTAGTCGCGCAACAATACCATTTTTAAACTTTCAATCAAAAGTTGAAATATGAAAACATCTGTGTACCATCAGTAGTATTTCTAAAAATATCTATGTATAATACATGATGTTTGACAAAATTAAAATAATATTGAAATTCCGTGATATTTGTTAGTTTGTCTGAACGGACTGCAGCCAACCTGTCAAGGCTGACGAGATCGTGTTACCCTCACCGCAAATCACACTGTCACGTTGAGTCCGAATGCATTTCCGCACACTCGTTATAACCATTCTATGCATCGTTTCGATAGCGCTGCCGCCAGCCCACGCCGCGTCGAATTTTCCGCACTATTGGGACGGACGGGAACATGTATCAAAGCCGAATCTTTCCACAATCGAACGTATTCGCTTCGTGACCACAGTCGATTATCCGCCCTTCAATTTTATCGATAGCACAGGACGCATTTCCGGCTTCAATATCGATCTAGTGCGGGCGATCTGCGATGAGCTCGCTCTTACTGCAATCTGTCAGATTGAAGCGCGCCCATGGAATGAATTGCAGCCAACACTTGAAAATGGCGAGGCGGAAGCAATTATCGCTGGCCTGAGACCGACAGCATCTTTGCGCCAGAAACTCGCCTTTACGACGCCTTATATGAGGCTGCCTGCGCGATTTGTGACGTTGAAGGAAACGCCACTTACTGAACCTCTTGCCGACACGCTCGCAAAAAAGGCAGTTGGCGTTGTAGCAGGGTCTGTGCATCAAGTTATTTTTGCTGATTATTTTCCAAAGGGCCATTGGGTCGGCTATCCCTCGCGCGATCTCATGCTCAAAGATCTGCAAGCAAAGAAAATAGACGCCGTATTCGGCGATGGGTCTGATCTATCCTTCTGGATCGGCAGCATTGAGTCGGTCAATTGCTGCGCCTTCAGCGGTGAACCCTATATCGCGCCGCAGTTTCTGGGTGATGGAATGACCATCGCGACCACCCGCAAGAATAGCGAACTTATCGATGCCTTTAATTTTGCGTTGAAGGCGATGGAAGAAAAAGGCACCACATCGGAACTTTACTTGCGTTATTTTCCGGTCGATTTTTATTGAGCTGGTTGAACCATCGATAATCAGCGCAGGCCGTCTTCGAATGGACACATGCAATTGACGGGAGCCACCTCGCGCCATAGTGTCCGCGCGCCTTACTGGACGGCAGGAACACAGGAAAAACGAATGACTTTGCGCCTTGATAATCAAATCGAACTGAGCCCCGAACTGATCGAGGCGGCAGCAGAGGCCAAAGCATGGCCCTTCGAAGAGGCGCGAAAGATCATTAAGCGCTATGAAAGGACTGGCTATCCCGAGACGATATTGTTCGAAACGGGTTATGGCCCGTCCGGTCTGCCGCATATCGGCACGTTCGGCGAAGTGGCGCGCACGTCCATGGTACGCCATGCCTTTCGTGTGTTGACCAAAGACCAGGTCAACACCAAGCTGCTTTGCTTTTCTGATGACATGGACGGCATGCGGAAGATTCCCGACAATGTGCCGGATCCGTCTTCTCTAGTGCCGCACCTGCATAAGCCACTGACGTCCGTCCCAAATCCCTTTGGTGGCGATTACAGCAGTTTTGCTGACCACAACAACGTCATGCTGTGCCGCTTTCTTGACACGTTCGGCTTCGACTACGAATTTGCCAGCGCAACGGAATACTACAAATCAGGCCGCTTCGATGAAGTATTGCTGCGGGCGGTCAAGCGCTACGATGACATCATGAACGTGATGTTGCCGACGCTCGGGGAGGAGCGCCAGGCGACTTATAGTCCCTTTTTGCCCATCTCGCCCACGAGCGGCAGGGTTCTCTACGTGCCGATGAAGAAGGTCGACTCCAAAAATGGCACGATAACTTTTGACGACGAAAACGGCACGGAGACTACCGTCCCTGTGACGGGTGGCAATGTCAAACTGCAATGGAAGCCTGACTTCGGCATGCGCTGGGCGGCTCTTGGCGTGGATTTCGAGATGTTCGGCAAGGATCATCAGACAAATGCAATCGTGTACGACCGCATTTGCGAGATTTTAGGAGGTCGCGCTCCCGAGCATTTCGTCTATGAACTGTTTCTCGATGATGTTGGCCAGAAGATATCCAAGTCGAAGGGCAATGGCATCAGTATCGACGAATGGCTCACCTATGCGCCCACGGAAAGTCTCGGTCTTTACATGTTCCAGAAGCCGAGAACGGCCAAGCGCCTCTATTTCGATGTCATTCCCAAGGCAGTCGATGAGTATTTCACGTATCTGTCCGCCTACGAACGCCAATCCTGGAAAGACCGGTTGAACAATCCCGTCTGGCACCTGCACAATGGTAATCCGCCGGTTGTGGAGATGCCAGTACCGTTCGCGCTTCTGTTGAATCTCGTGAGCGCCTCCAACGCCGAAAACCGGAGCGTTCTCTGGGGTTTCATTTCCCGCTACGCACCCGGTGTGACCCCGCAGAACAGTCCAGAACTTGACGCGCTCGTCGGCTACGCTATCCGTTACTTCAATGATTTCGTAAAGCCGACAAAGAAATTCCGGGCACCCGACGAAGTGGAACGTCTGGCACTCGAGGGGATGGACAAAACGCTCGCGACCCTGCCCGACGATGCCGACGGTAGCATGATTCAAAATGCCATGCTGGACGTAGCCCGCAGCATCGAACGCTATCAGGACCATGCAAAAAAAAGCCCGGAAGGTGGCCCAGGCGTGTCCGTATCGTTCTTTCAGATGCTCTATGAGGTGCTTATTGGCCAGGAGCGCGGACCACGTTTCGGATCGTTCGTGGCACTCTACGGGATCGCCGAGACGCGTGCATTGATTTCGAGGGCGCTTATGGCACAATCAACTTGAGCTGGTGCGGCTAGACTTTCTCGGGGGAAGAATGATCGATCATACGGGCATCATTGTAAGTGACTTCGAGCGAAGCAAGAAGTTCTATCGGGCAGCGCTCGCACCAATTGGATACGAATTGCTCCACGAAGTTCCCGCTTCGGTGACGGGAAGCGCGGATGTCGCGGGGTTTGGTGAGAATGGCAAGCCCGACTTCTGGGTAACCAATGGCGAGCCGAACAAGCCGCCGCTTCACATAGCTTTTCGCGTCAAAAGCCGCGGTATCGTCGATGCTTTTCACGCGGCTGCCATAGCGGCTGGCGGTCGTGACAACGGACAACCCGGACTGCGCCCGCATTACCATCCCAATTATTACGGCGCATTTGTGCGCGACCTTGATGGCCATAACATCGAGGCTGTTTGCCACGAAGCATAGCTATTCCGGGCGCGGTGGGAATGGGGCGTTTGGTACAGCCAATGGCGGCGGAGACGGTAGCGGCTCGGCAGGCGCCTCCGGCGCATCACTCACCGGCGGTATGGGTAAGTTGGCTGAGGCTGGCAATGCTGCGGGCGGCCTACCGAAGATGCCAAGCTTGGCTTCCTCGGCTTTCTTCATTCTGTCCGCCATTTGCGTTCCATCCTTCGCGCGGGCCCAGCCATTCTGCACCAGCCACTCGGCAAGATCCGCTTTGCCGAGCCTGCATTGTGTTGCGATGACATCGTCAGGCGGTTGTCCCGGTACGTTGCATTCGACAGCGCGAGAGCGTAGCCAATTGCGGAACGCGGTACGCGCAGCCATGCCACACGGCCATGCACTACCGCCGTCGACGTTGCAGGTTTCCTCTGGTTGAACTATCTGGATTCCATCCAGTGCGATTCGGTAACCAGCTGCTTCGATTGTGCCAGCTGCGGTCGCGACGGGGCGATAGAGAAGTGCTGGCTTGGCAGTATCGTCGACAGGCGTTGGAGGTGGTGCAAGCGCTGGCGGCGGCGCGGGAAGCAATTCCTGCCTCGTGCTCAAGGGCGGGCGAGGCTCCACCCGTTCGAGTGGTGCATTGTCAGTACCTGAGGGAGCCACCGCATCCGGATCGACCTGACGCGCTTGCGATGTAACCCTTCCCTGCGGCTGTGCAGTTTCAGATGTCTCTTCCGGCGCGGCGTCGGTCATTTCATCGGGCAGTTCGAAATTCTCTGGTGTGACATCGACACCTTGGCTTTGACTTGGCGTATCGACGGCACCGTTAAACGGCGCGACGAAGGCGTAGATCAGCCCCAAAACCACCAGAACGGTCAGGACATAAAGCGGTAGCTGGCGCATGTAAAATGCGTTCCTATTGGCTTGCCCATAGAATTCGTGCGATCCAATCGATGTGGACCGCATCGAAGGTGCGATTAGGATGCTCGGGGTTCATCGATTGCAATTCGATCGTCCGTGGCGTCTGCCGTGCAAGTATCTTGGCCATGACTTCCCCGTCCTTCGTACGCACTACCACACGGTCACCCCGTCGCACTGCCCCGCCGGGGGCAACGATGATCGTATCGCCATCGCGATAGAGCGGCAGCATGGAATCACCCGACACTTCCAGCGCGTAAACTGAGTCGGCAGGCCCTACCGGAAACTCGACGACATCCCACCCTTGACCCACGGGAAAGCCGCCATCGTCGAAAAAGCCTCCAGCGCCTGCCTGTGCGAACCCCAACAGCGGTACAGAACGTGTCTCACCACTATTTCCGTGGCTGGCCCTGCCCAGAACGAGCGTCATGAATTCGTCCAGAGAAGCTCCGGTAGCTTCCATGATCTTGGCCAGCGATTCGGTCGACGGCCACCGTGCACGACCGTCAACAGCGTAGCGCTTGGATTTGTTGAAGGTTGTTGGATCAAGCCCTGCACGCTTCGCCAATCCCGATACGGAAAGCGAGTGGCGTTCTGCCAGCGCATCTATGGCCGCCCATATGCGGTCATGTGAAAACATGATGATATCCAAATAAAGGAAAAAATACCTTCAATGTGCTTTTATAAAGAACGCTGACAAAAGTCGAGTGGAATTACGGAAAATTTTCTTATTTTTCACAGTTTTTTGATGCGTGGGTTAACACTTATGAACAGATGATCGTCGGTTTGCCGGCATCATCGCGACGCCGGCAATTGTCGTTGCATTGCAAAGCTGCTTCACATGATACCCGTTGCACCACGCGCAAAGCGGAGCACATAGTTTCTGCCCAATCAAGCAGCCTTCTTCGTTTCCTCGGCGGGATAAGGATTGAACCGCTCGTAGAAGGCCTCCCCCTTTTCGGCCATATCGAGCAGCAGCTTCGGTGCCTTGAACTGCGCACCGTATTTCCGCTGCAGCCCCTTGGCGATTTCGACGAATTTCGCTGCGCCCATGCCATCAATGTAGGACAGTGTTCCGCCTGTATAGGGTGCGAAACCGAAGGCGAGAATAGAGCCAACATCCGCTTCACGCGGATCGGTGACGATGCGTTCCTCCATGGCGCGGGCTGCCTCAAGGGCAATGGTGAAAAGGAAGCGCTGCTTCAGGACATCGATATCGATCTTGTCCGGATCCTGTTGCGGGTAAAGTGTCTTCAACTCGGGCCACAAATGCTTTTTGGCAGGCTTCGCCGGATAATCGTAGAAGCCCTTGCCGTTCTTGCGACCCCGGCGGCCATATTTGTCCACCAGCGTGTTCACAAGCTCAACATGCCGCGGATCGACGGCCTTTGGTCCAAGGTCCGCCAGTGTCGCCTTCAGGATCTTTTGCGACAGATCAATCGCCGTCTCATCGTTGAGGGCCAGCGGACCGACCGGCATGCCCGCCATGCGCGCGACATTCTCGATCATTGCAGGCGGAACGCCTTCAACCAGCATGTTATAGGCTTCCGACATGTAGCGCAGAACACAGCGGTTGACATAGAACCCACGGGTGTCGTTGACGACGATTGGCGTCTTCTTGATGGCACGCACATAATCGAGCGCAACAGCAAGCGCCTTGTCCGATGTTTTCTTACCGAGGATAACCTCGACAAGCATCATTTTGTCGACCGGCGAAAAGAAGTGGATGCCGATGAAGTTCTTCGGGCGTTGTGAAACTTTAGCCAGTCCGGTGATCGGCAGCGTTGATGTATTGGATGCGAAGATGGCTGCGGGTTTCAATACCGCTTCGGCCTTTTCCGTAACCGCACGCTTGACTTCACGATCTTCGAACACGGCCTCGATTACGAGGTCGGCTCCCTCAAGATCGGCATAATCCGACGATGTGGTAATCAGGCCAAGCAGCCTTTCCTTCTCCTCGGCAGTCGCCTTGCCTTTCTGGATCTCCTTGGTGATAAGATCGGCAGAATGTGCTTTGCCTTTTTCGGCTGCCTCCACACTCTGGTCTATGAGCACGACCGGAATGCCTGCCTTGGCGGTGACATACGCGATGCTCGCGCCCATGAAGCCTGCGCCGACCACGCCGACCTTCTTGAATTTGGTGGGTTTGATATCAGCTGGACGGCGGGCGCCCTTGTTCAGTTCCTGCAAGGATACGAACAGGGAGCGGATCATCATTCCGGCTTCTGTCGTCTGCAGTATCTTTGTGAAATAGCGCTGCTCGATCTTGAGTGCCGTGTCAAAAGGTACGAGTAGGCCCTCATAGACGGATTTCAGGATCGAGGCTGCGCCCGGATAATTGCCATAGGTCTCACGACGGAGAATTGCCGTAGCGGCTGGCCAGAGATTGGCTCCTGCCGGCGAATAAATCGCACCGCCGGGCAGCTTGAAGCCCTTCTCGTCCCACGGCTGGACTGGCTTGAGACCAGCCTTGATCATCTTCTTGGCCGAGTCAACCAGCTTCTTCGCCGGCACGATTTCGTGCACTAGTCCCATCGCTTTCGCGCGCGACGCCGTGAGGCTCGAGCCTGTCGTCATCATCTGCAAAGCGTCCTGCTGATTGGTAAGGCGTGGAACCCGTTGCGTACCGCCAGCACCGGGAAAGATGCCGACCTTGACTTCCGGCAAAGCCATCTTCACCGCCGGGTCGTCGGAAACGACGCGGCCATGACATGCCAATGACATCTCGAAAGCGCCGCCCATGCACGTGCCGTTGATTGCCGAAACCCAAGGTTTGCCGCTTGTTTCCAGCTTGCGGAAAAGGCCACCCATCTTGCCGGTGGTCTCGAACAGCAGCTCGACCGCCTTCTTCGGATTCTTTGCCTTTTCTTCCTGGAAAAGCTGGAACATGCGCTTGAGCATGGTCAGGTCGGCGCCACCGGAGAAGGTATCCTTGCCGGACGTGATAACAGCACCCTTGATTGCCTCGTCCTTCGCAACCCGATCGACGATCGCGTCAAGTTCATTCATCACCTCTTCGGTGAAGACATTCATAGACCTATCCGGCATGTCCCAGGTTACGAGTGCAATGCCGTCCGCGTCGACGTCGAATTTGAAGTTAGTGTAGCTCATCTTCCTTATCTCCTCAGACGCGTTCGATGATGGTTGCGGTGCCCATGCCCGCTCCGATGCACAACGTAACGAGCGCAACATTGAGATCACGGCGCTCCAGTTCGTCAAGAACAGTGCCGAGGATCATTGCACCTGTGGCGCCAAGCGGATGCCCCATGGCGATGGCACCACCATTGACATTGATCTTGTCGCGTGGAATTTCGAAGGCCTGCATGTAGCGGAGCACCACAGCAGCAAATGCCTCGTTCAGTTCGAAGAGATCGATGTCCGAAATCTTCATCTTGGCGCGCTTCAAAAGCTTTTCTGTTACATCTACCGGGCCAGTCAGCATCAACGCCGGGTCCGAACCGATATTGGCGAATGCGCGGATGCGGGCACGTGGCTTTGAGCCTATCGCCTTGGCTGCGCTTTTCGACCCAAGCAATACGCCGGCGGCGCCATCAACGATACCGGACGAATTGCCGGCATGATGGACGTGATTAATCGTCTCGACTTCGGGATGGGCCTGGATGCCGACAGCGTTGAAGCCACCCATTTCACCAGGCATCACGAAGGATGGATTGAGCGAAGCCAGTGCCTGCATGTCCGTGGTCGGCCGCATGTGCTCGTCATGATCAAGAATCGTCAGGCCGTTCTGGTCCTTGATCTCAAGAACCGAATTCTTGAAGTAGCCTTTCTTCCAAGCCTCACCGGCTCGCTTCTGGCTTTCAACTGCGTAAGCGTCAACATCGTCACGGCTGAAGCCATATTTCGTAGCGATCAGATCGGCTGAAACACCTTGCGGCATGAAATACCCCGGCAGGCCGACCGACGGATCCATGTACCAAGCGCCGCCCGACATCCCCATGCCGACCCGCGACATGGATTCAACACCGCCGGCGATAACGATGTCATCCGCACCCTGCACGATCTTGGCGGCGGCGAAATTCACTGCGTCAAGTCCAGATGCGCAGAAGCGCGAGATCTGCATGCCGGGCGCCTTGAAATCATAACCCGCCTCGAAAGCGGAGGACCGCGGAATAACGGCGCCAGCTTCACCTACCGGATCGACGCAGCCGTAGATGATGTCGTCGACCAAGCCCGTGTCGAGGCCGTTGCGATCGCGCAGCGCCTCAAGCACATGAGCGCCGAGGCGAACGGCAGGCACTTCGTGCAGGCTGCCGTCCTTCTTGCCCCTGCCACGCGGGGTACGGACGTGGTCATAGATATATGCCTCAGTCATTTCATTCTCCCTGTTCGAACCGGCAGCTCAAAGGCTGCGGGCGATCAAAAGCTTCATGATTTCGTTGGTGCCGCCATAGATCCGCTGGACGCGCGCGTCGCGGAACATGCGGGCAATAGGATATTCGTTCATATAGCCGTATCCGCCATGCAGCTGCAGGCATTCGTCGACCACCTTGTTCTGCAGGTCGCTCAGCCAGTACTTTGCCATTGAAGCCGTAACGGGATCGAGCCCGCCGTTCAGATGACGTTCGACGCAATGATTGTAGAAAACGCGGCCGATCGTGGCCTCTGTCTTGAGCTCGGCCAGCTTGAACTGAGTGTTCTGGAACTCGATGACGGCCTTGCCGAAGGCCTTGCGCTCCTTGACATAGTCCGACGTAACAGCGATGGCACGTTCTGCCATGGCAATAGCCGTTCCGCCAATCTGCAAGCGTTCTTGGGGCAACTGCTGCATCAGCTGGACAAAGCCCTGCCCCTCTTCCGTCCCAAGAAGATTGGATGTCGGCACGCGAACGTCATTGAAAAACAGTTCCGAGGTATCGTTTGACTTCAGCCCAACCTTGTCGAGATTGCGGCCACGTTCGAAACCTTCCTGCCCATCGGTTTCGACGATGATGAGTGACGTGCCCTTGGCGCCCTGCGCTGGGTCGGTCTTGGTTACGACGATGACCAAATTAGCGAGTTGGCCGTTGGTGATGAATGTCTTCGATCCATTGATGACGAAGTGGTTGCCATCCCTTTTCGCACTGGTCTTGACGCCCTGGAGATCGGAGCCCGCACCGGGCTCCGTCATAGCGATCGCGCCGATCAGCTCGCCGGTCGCCATTCTCGGCAACCATTTCTGCTTCTGTTCTTCCGAGCCATAGTGAAGGATATAGGGCGCAACGATAGAATTATGTAGGGCAATGCCAAAGCCATCTACACCCACATGGCTGATGGCTTCGAGAATGGCGCTTTCGTGCGCGTAGGTGCCGCCTGCCCCGCCATATTCTTCCGGCATTGAGGCACACAGAAGCCCGTTCTCGCCGGCAAGCTCCCAGACTGATCGGTCGAATATTTCCTGTTTCTCAAAACGGTCGTAGTGCGGCAGAACCTCGGCCTCGAGAAATTTCGTGGCCATCTCTTCCAGCATCACAACGTCGTCAGTCTTCCAGTCAGGTTTTGGAACACCCAATACTTCTTCCGGTCGCAGACCCATCACAAACCTCCCAAGATCAGTTGACGGAGCCGCGAGGCCGCGGCTCGAAATGAGCGTGCAGCAGCTTAGAATGCTTCCGCGGCAAGCGCCATCATCGTATCCGCTCCCGTCTGAATACGGGCAAGATGCGCCGATGTTTCCGGCATAACGCGCTCCATGAAGAACTTGCCCGTGACGAGCTTGGTCTCATGGAAGGCTTTGTTGCTGGCGCCTTCCGCAAGCTTGGCATGCGCTGCCTTGGCCATTCGTGCCCACATATAGCCGAGCGAAACCAAGCCGAAGAGATGCATGTAGTCGGTCGAAGCAGCACCTGCATTGTCTGGGTTCGCCATGCCGTTCTGCATCAGCCACATGGATGCCGCTTGCAAGTCGTTGAGGCCCTTCTTCAAATGCTTGGTGAAGAAGGACAGCTTCTCGTCGCCGCGATTTTCCTCGCAGAAATCACCGACTTCCTTGAAGAAAGCCATGACCGCACGGCCGCCATTTGCACCGAGCTTGCGGCCGACCAGATCCAATGCCTGGATGCCATTGGCACCCTCATAGATCATGGCGATGCGCGCGTCGCGTACGTACTGGCTCATGCCATGTTCTTCGATATAACCATGGCCGCCGAAGACCTGCTGCGCCATGCAGGCGTGCTCGAAGCCCTTGTCAGTCAAGACGCCTTTCAACACCGGAGTCATCAGGCCGAGAATGTCGTCCGCCAGTTGTCTTTCGACCTCATCGCCCGAGCGATGCGCAATGTCCGACTTCAATGCCGACCAGAGGATGAAGGCGCGGCCGGCTTCGTTGAAGGATTTGATCGTCAACAGAATACGACGAATGTCTGGATGGACGATGATCGGGTCGGCCTTCTTATTTGGTTCTTTCGGTTCCGTCAGCGCGCGGCCCTGGATACGGTCACGCGCATAGATGGCAGCGTTCTGGTAGGCAATCTCGCCGATGGATAAACCCTGCAGCGCAACACCCAGACGCGCCTCGTTCATCATTGTGAACATAGCGCGCAGACCCTTGTTCTCCCCGCCGATCAGGTAGCCGGTCGCTTCATCATAATTCATGACGCAGGTCGAGTTGCCGTGGATGCCCATCTTCTCTTCGATGGAGCCGCACGATACGCCATTGCGCGTCCCGGGATTGCCGTTCTCGTCCAGGTTGAACTTCGGTACGATGAAAAGCGAAATACCCTTGGTGCCTTCCGGCGCGCCTTCGATACGGGCGAGAACCAGGTGAATAATGTTCTCGGCCATATCGTGCTCGCCGGCCGAGATGAAAATCTTCTGACCGGAAATCCGGTATGAACCATTGGCGTTCGGCACAGCCTTGCTGCGCAACAGACCGAGATCGGTACCGCAATGCGGCTCCGTGAGGTTCATGGTGCCGGTCCAGGTACCATCGGTCATTTTGGGCAAATAGGTTTGTTTCTGCTCGTCGGTGCCGTGCGTGAGAATGGCCGCAATCGCGCCTTGCGTCAGGCCGGGATACATGACGAGCGCCATGTTCGCCGAAGCCATGTATTCACCCGCCGCCACATGCAGCGTGTATGGCAGACCCTGACCACCAAATTCCTGCGGCACAGCAAGGCCAACCCAGCCGCCCTCGCGATACTGATCAAACGCTTGTCTGTAACCCTTGGGTGTCGTTACCGAACCGTCGTCGTGACGCACGCAGCCTTCTTGGTCACCTATCTGGTTAACCGGGAACAGTGTGTTCTCGGCCAGCTTTGCGCCTTCACTGAGGATGGCTGCAACAATATCCGGCGATGCGTCGCCAAAACCTTGTAAATTGCCATAGCGTTCAAAACCCAGAACATCGTTCAAGATAAATAGCGTGTCTTCAACAGGCGCGCGGTAGCTCGGCATCAGGCTTCCTCCGAAACAAAGCAAAAACGGCACGCAAGTTATGGCGCCGTTGAGATAATACTCAATCTAACAAATTTTGACGTTTGCGTAAACGTCAAAATAGTGGCGAATTCGTTTTTTAACAATGCATTTAGACACAGCGCCCAGCACTTTGAAGGTTGCGACGCCTTCTGAGAGAAATCTCCGTTCTTGAAGTGAGCTGGCCAAATACTTTTTTAACCATTCCATCCAAGGTCTTAACCAGTTGTTTACCACGTTTCGCCAATGTCACGATGACGGTGAACCGTGTCTATGTGTGATTTGTTTTTCACGGCTTGTCGGATCGCATGGGGCGCAAGCCCTGGGCTCTCCGGTTTGGCCCCGACGCGCACAGCGTTACCGGCTGTTTCCAGTGAGTGATGATTTTTCACCCGCCACGGTGTGGCGTCAACTCGAGCAACAGACGTCCATGACGAACCAGAGGTCACTAATGGAACAGGTCAATGTGAATCGCGCACGCCGTGATGCGACGTCGCTCGACAGTCTCAACCGTACACTTGAGGATCTCGAGAGTCAGTTGCGCGGTGCAATGGAGCCAAAAAAGGAAGCTTTTCGGGAAAATGAGGATATTGCCGACCGGTTTGCTGCGCTCGCCTCGCGTGCTGGGCAATTGACCACGCCCCGTTACGTTGCAACATCCCAGCCACCTGTTTCACAAAAGTATGACCTCTCGGCAATTGCCGCTCAACTTAAACAGCTCCGTGAGGAGATGGAGGACGGGATCAAAGCGCCCGCCCATTCTGCGGAACCGCACAACGAAACTATTGGCAGACTGAGCCAGTCGACAGCTTCAAGCGATCGCCTGTCCAACAAGGCTTCTGCAAGCCAGCACGAGACGGTTCACCTTTCCACGCTGCGCGGGGACCTCGATGAATTGAAACGCACCGTAAATACGTTGGCCCGCGAAGAGTCGGTACAGAACCTTGGCAATCGGTGGGATACGATCGATGAACGCTTCGATGCCTTCGTTCAACGCAACCGCTCGACTGTCGCAAACGGTGCCTCGGTGCCTTCCAAACATATGCAGCAGCTCGATGAGCGGCTTGACGAGATCAGCCGCGCGATCGTTGCTACCTCGCAACCAGCCTCCAGCCAATCAATCGAAGCCCATGCTTTCGAACGGCTGGAAGCGCGCATTGCGGCGTTGGCGTTGCCCGACCGCATCTCGGATACGATCCTCCAGCGTATGGGCGAGCTTGCGCAACGCGTCGATCAGCTCACCGAGCAGAATAAAACACCCCTAGTCAATCTTGACATCCTGTCGGAACAGCTCGCAGGGGTCATGCGCCATCTGCAAAATACACCGGCGGCGATCAGCATCTCGGACTTCCGCGACCTTGAAGGCCGTGTTCTGCAGATCATCGACAAGCTCGAAGCTCAGCCGCAGCCAACAGCTGACCCTGCGTTCATCGAAAAGATCGATCAGCGCTTTGAAGAACTAACGCGCCGTCTCGACGACCACAACATGATGACCGAGAACAGCGACATTCGCTTGACCGACAATATCGAAGCCCGTTTCGAGGACATGGCACGTTACATCGCGCAAAACGTTCCTCAGACCGAGAATACGCACGATGCCATCCGTAGCCTTGAACTGCAGATTGCCGGTTTGGCCGAGCATCTGGCTCAGTCGAATGAACGATACGCAGAAATGTCCGAGATCCCGCCACGCCTCGACGCGATTGAAGAGTCGATGGCGGCAAACCGCGATCTCGTCGTAGAGGCTGCCCGCAACGCTGCGGCTGAGGCCATCCGCAACACTGCTAATTTCGGCAGCGACCATGATAGCATGATCGCCCGCGAACTTGCTGCAGACTTGAAGACTCTGGAAAAACTTTCCCGCAAATCCGAGGAACGCAACGGCAAGACATTCGAGGCGATCCACGATACGTTGCTCAAGATAGTTGACCGTCTTGCCTCGCTCGAAAGCGGGCCGGTTCCGGTCCACGGGCCCCTTCCAGCCCGGATTGAAGAAACAGTCATTCCCGAAGAGCCGGCGATGAAAGCTACGCTGGCTTACGATCCCCCCATAGATGTCGGGCCTGCTCTCGATACGGCGAGCTTCTTAACAAGCCAGGAACTGCCGTCGGAAGCGACGCGTGCTGATGTTGCTGGAGAGGAACCCCACGAAAAAAGATCTCTTTTCAGCAGCCTCGCCCGCGGCCTGAAGGGACGCGGCAAACAGGAAATGGTGTCACAGGACTTAGAAATCGATATCGTCGAGGAGGCAAAGAAGACGGATAAAGTCGATCTGGATCCGAACATCCTCAACCGTCCGCTTGAGCCTGGCTCCGGTATGCCAGATCTGAATTCTATCCTGAAGCGCGTTCGCGACGACCGCCGGGATATGCCGCTTGCCGGGGGTACATCGGAAGGCAAGGCCGATTTCATCGCCGCCGCTCGGCGCGCTGCTCAAGCAGCAGCCTCGGAAGTCGAGAGCCAGAAACGCACTCCTGTGTCGGACAGGACTGACGATGCCAAGGACAGCCTGCTTACACGCCAGCGCAGGCCAATTCTCTTGGCGATCGGCGCGATCATGATCGCAATTGCAGGTCTGCAACTGAAAAATGCATATCTGAACTATGCGGACAGAATTGATAAGGCATCCATTGCTCAGCCTACGCCACCCGAACAAGTCGGGGATGTTGCAGTCAAAGCACCACAACCTATAGAGCAGGTAAAGACTCCGGAACTTACAACACCGGCCGAAAACAGCGTACCGAAGGAACTCGCCGCCTCACAGCCCGCACCGGATAGTGTGGAAGCGGTTATCGCCACGCAACAAGCAACACCATCCACCATCGACGCCACGCCGGTGGCACCGGTCATCGATACTGCATCGACCACAGCTATTCCAGCCATTCCGACTGAGTCGGGACCCCAACCGCTGCGCGATGCGGCAGCAAACGGCGAAAGCAAGGCTCTTTTCGAAATCGGTAACAACTATATGGACGGGCGCGGTGTCAGCAAGGACTTCGCCAAAGCAGCCGAATGGTACAATCTTGCTGCAGAACGGGGCTTCGCGCCGGCGCAATACCGTATCGGTAACTTCTACGAGAAGGGCCTGGGCCTTACTCGCGATCTGGCGAAAGCCAAGACCTATTACCACCTTGCCGCCGAACAAGGCAACGCGAGCGCCATGCACAACCTCGCTGTCCTCTTTGCCGCCGGAACCGATGGTTCAGCCCCGGACAACGAAGCCGCCGCGCGTTGGTTTACCCAGGCAGCCGAACTCGGTGTCAAGGACAGCCAGTTCAATCTTGGCATTCTCTCAGCCAAGGGTGTGGGCCTGCCACAGACTCTGGAAGAGAGCTACAAATGGTTCGCCATTGCGGCCAATGCCGGTGACAAGGACGCTGCTCAGAAGCGAGACGACGTAGCCAAAATCATGTCTCCCGAGCAGCTTGAACGCGCGAAGGCTGCCACCGAGCTTTGGAAGCCGAAACAGCTGAATCCCGACGCCAACGCGCTTACCGTGCCCGCGGAATGGCAGGAAAGCCCAACGACGACCGGTTCGATCGACATGGAAAAGGCCATCCGCAACGTTCAACTCATCCTCAACAAGCACGGCTACGATGCCGGCGGTTCGGACGGTAAAATCGGCTCTAAAACACGCGACGCGATCATGGCGTTCCAGAAGGATAATGGGCTCAAGCCCACCGGCAATATCGACAAGGATCTGGTTCGCAATTTGCTCAGAAAGAACGGCTGAAGCAAAAGAGATAAATTCCCCTAGAAACCATTGGAACAATGCCATTGCGACACATGGCTTCGCGTATGAACCGCGATGCCTGGGGCCGCTCGGTCAAAATTTGACTTGGACCCGGCAAGCGGGCAAGAAACCTTAAAGAATTACTGTCATTGTGCTGGTACTACGGTGTCCTGACACCATAATGGGTTTGGGGTTCGCATTGGGTATTTACCTGCCTATCGCCGAGATTTCGGTCAATGTCTTCGTGCTCTTTTTTATGGGCGCGGCGGTAGGGTTTTTGTCGGGTATGTTTGGTGTAGGCGGCGGGTTCTTGATAACGCCGCTTCTCATCTTTTATAATATTCCACCGGCGGTTGCGGTCGCCACGGGCGCAAACCAGGTCATTGCTTCGTCGTTCAGCGGTGCTCTTACCCATTTCAAGCGCGGTACACTCGACGTCAAGCTAGGCTCGTTGCTGGTTGTAGGCGGCATCGCCGGTGCTGCCGTCGGTATTTATGTCTTTGTTCTGTTGCGCGAACTCGGCCAGCTCGATCTCATAGTGTCGCTTCTCTACGTCGTCTTTCTCAGCACTGTTGGCGGCCTGATGTTGTATGAGAGCCTTCAGGCCATGCGAAGGACGAGAGCTGGCCAGCTTTCCAATCTGAAGAAGCCGGGCCAGCATAATTGGGTACACCGCCTGCCTTTCAAGATGCGGTTCCGCGCCTCGAAGATCTATGTGAGCATCATCCCCGTTTTGGTGCTCGGTGGAGCCATAGGGTTTCTCTCGTCGATCATGGGCGTCGGCGGCGGCTTTATCATGGTTCCCGCGATGATTTACCTACTGAAGGTGCCGACAAACGTGGTTATTGGGACGTCCCTCTATCAGATCGTTTTCGTCACAGCCTTCACCACTGTCATGCAGGCAACGACCAATCAATCAGTCGATATCGTACTGGCGATGCTTTTGATGACGGGGGGAGTGATCGGCGCCCAATATGGCGCTCGCATCGGCCAGAAATTGCGCGGCGAACAATTGCGCGCGCTGTTGGCCATGCTGGTTCTGGCCGTTGGCCTGCGCCTTGCGATCGAACTCTTTGTCACACCCGATGACGTTTATTCGATTAGCATTGCGCTTGCCACGAGGGTAGCGCAATGAACGCGCCCGCCGCCGCTCTAATTCTGTTCATTGCACTCACGGCAGGCCAGTACGCTCGTGCACAGCAATTGCCTGGCAACAAGGAAACCGTTGAAATCGGCCTCTCGACCGATACGATCGCGATCACATCCGGCTTCCGAGGCACTGACCTGACGGTTTTCGGTGCGCTGGACAATGCTGATCCGCTGATCCAGCGGCAAGGTCGCTATGATATCGTTGTGATTCTGCAAGGTCCCGAGAGGGATTTTGTCGTGCGACGCAAGGACAGATTTTTTGGCATTTGGGTCAATGCGGAATCCGTATCATTCCAACACATTCCGGCATCCTATTCGCTCGCATCAACCCGCAATCTGCAGGATATAGCAACGCCGAAAATATTCGGCCAGCTTAGCCTAGGGGTCAACAATATCTTCTACGAGCCAATACCTGACGGATTCGGATCGAGCGAATCCCTGAAGGAGTTCACCAAGGAGGTACCGCGGCTGAAGCTCAAACAGCGTCTATACAATCAACGCCCTGGCGACGTGCAATTCCTGTCATCCACGTTGTTCCGTGCGACCCTCTCATTGCCCGCCAACGTGCCTGTGGGCAAACACATTGCTCGCGCATATCTGTTTCGCAATGGTGAATTCTTGCGTGAAAGCTCGACGAGCCTCAACATTGTCAAAGCGGGGCTGGAGTTCCGCATCTACCGCGCCGCCAATCAATACAGCCTGCTTTATGGTCTTTTTGCCGTGTTCCTTGCCGTCGTGACTGGTTGGATGGGACGGCTGGTATTCCGCAAAGATTAATCAGATGTCGGGCTTCGCGACGACAATAAGCCCTTGCAGGGGTTCGCCCCGGTCAAGGCGGATGGTTTCCCGCTGCAAACTTACCAGTGTCATGGAATTCTCGGCCAACACTCGCCGGACATAGTTTTCGCCATGGGTGTAACGTAGCGATGGCTGCAAAATCAATTCGACGTCGCTCGAATGGTTCTCAACGGAAAATGCGAACAACCCGTCCGGGGCCAAGGCCCTGGCGATATTGTTGAAGGCACGGTGAAGATCACCGACGTAGACAAAGACATCTGCCGCAATGACGAGATCGGCGCTTTGGGCAGGCGTATCGAGTTCGTTGACATCGCCCTTGATAAGAGTGTCATAGACCTGTTTTTCGACGGCCTTCTGCAGCATGGCTTCGGAGAGGTCAACGCCGGCCACTTCATCGGCATCGGCGCGGAAATAGGGGCCCATCAGGCCGGTCCCGCAGCCCAGATCGAGCACGGAGCGGAAACGCCGTTCCGGCGCGGCCACCTTGATGGCGTTCGCCAGCAATTCGGGGACGCGATACTCCAGTCTGTCCAAAAGCGCTGTTTCAAAGGTCGCGGCATAGGCGTCAAAGAGGGTTTCGACATAGGCTGTCGGCGGCGTTCCTGGTACGGCAGCGTGGCCGGTTGCAGCGAGCTTCAATCCAGCGCCAAAGCGATCGTCTGGATCGAGCTGCAGCAATTTGCGCCAAGCTTCGGCCGCTGCATCACGTTGCCCCGCCGCCTCATGCATCTCGCCAAGGCGAAAAAGGCCGGCAGTCCAATTGGGGGTTATTTCTAGCGCTTGCCGCATGAGATCTGCGGCCGCGAAATGGTCACCGGTTTCGAACAGCATGTCAGCATAGGAGGCACGGCGGTCGGCAATCAGATCGCCGGAAGATAGGAACGCGCGCTCCATCTTCTTCTAATTCGTAACCTGGACACGAATCGAGATGATATCGACCGACTTTCCCGCCTGGGTTATATCCGAATTGATCTTTATCGAGCCGCCCGCGGCCGGTTTCTTGTCCGCCGGAAACTGCATCTGCAACAGATATTCACTGCTCGCATCGGAAACATCGAAACGCTTGCGTCCGCAATCACCCAGATCCCCGAAGTCACAGCTCACCGCCATTTGCGTCCTCGCACCATCCTCGCTCTTGGCTACGATATCGAACATTGTGTTTTTGCCGGCAAGCTGTTCGAGAACGCCTTGGCCGACCTGGAAACTAACTTCATCGGCTTCAGCGGGTGATTGGATACGCAGATACTTCTCCACCTGGTCGCCACCGATTGTGGCCGTTGCCCGTCCGGCGACAGATACCTGCGTTGTGTCGGACGGATCAAAAATCGTAATCCAGTTACCTTCAGGCGACAACTCGCCTTCCTTCAATGGTTCATGGCTACCGCTTACGGCCGGATTGCTGGTGCTTGGCGGGATACTTGACGGCCTTAAATTGATGATTCCGGAAGCAACAAACCAGAGCAGACCGAGTGCTAGGGCCAAGATGGCGAGAATGATAACAAACTTGATCAGGCCGTTCGCTTTCTTGCGTTCCGTGTTTCGCTTTAGCCGTCGGCGCAAACGGTCCGGGCGATAATTCTCGACGGCAACAGGTCCATCCGATGTCAGCTCCGGAGCGTCAAGTTCAGGTTCCGCTCCAACATCAATCGTTGGTTCTATCCTTGTCGCGGATTGCGAAAGCACTGGTTCGCGCCTTTCAACAACAGGAGCCGATACCGGGAGCGTTATCGAACCGCTTGTCTGTACTTCTTTTTCGATCCTGGTGATTGAATCCTTTAATCGTTCGCGACGTTCGTCCCGTTGCTCATCGTCCAACGCCCCATTTGCCGCAAGCGAACGCTCATGCGCTCCCCAAGCGGATTCGTAAACCTTCTGCCGAATCGCAGGGTTCCCGACGTCGGCTTTGGCCAACGCTTTCCTGATCGCTTGCTCGATCGCTTCCAACTCGACGATTATCCCTTCGATACAGTTCGCATGACTGGCTAGGCTTAACGCATCTTGCTGCTTATTCAAGACTCTCGCGGCGCAATGATGGCCGTTTCGAATTATGAACGCTATTGTTCAACACCCTGCAGCATCGCTCGATGATAGATCGCTTACGTTTCGCTTGCCCCCGATGCATCCGCTCTGGTAGAACAACTTACGTTTACGCTAACGTCAAAATTTGGAGATGGACATGGCCTTGCCGGATATTTTGAAGTCGAAGTTGCGAATTCCGGTCGTTGGCGCTCCCTTGTTCATCGTTTCTCATCCGGCGTTGGTGCTAGCACAGTGCACGGCGGGAATTGTCGGCTCTTTTCCTGCTTTGAACGCCCGCCCGGCAGAACAACTTGATGAATGGCTCGCAGAAATTACGGAAGGCCTCCGCAACCATGACGAGAAAAGCCCGGCTCGTCCGGCTGCGCCCTTTGCCGTAAATCAAATTGTGCACCGTTCAAACAAGCGGCTCGAACATGATTTGACGATGTGTGTAAAATACAAAGTTCCCATCGTTATCTCGTCGTTGGGCGCCGTTCCGGAGGTGAACGAGGCAATACACTCGTATGGTGGTATTGTCCTTCATGACATCATCAACAACCGCCACGCTAATTCAGCTATTCGCAAAGGCGCGGATGGGTTGATAGCGGTAGCGGCAGGTGCGGGCGGCCATGCGGGACTGCTCTCGCCTTTCGCGCTTGTCCAGGAAATCCGTGAGTGGTTCGATGGGCCCTTGCTGCTGTCGGGTGCCATCGCGACGGGCCGCGCGATTCTGGCGGCGCAGGCCATGGGTGCCGACCTCGCCTATATCGGCTCGCCCTTCATCTCCACCACAGAAGCGCGCGCTGGAGATGACTACAAAAAGATGATTGTCGACTCCAATTCTTCCGATATCGTCTATTCAAATTACTTTACCGGGATCCATGGAAATTACCTGAAGCCATCGATAGCCAAGGCCGGAATGGACCCGGATCATTTGCCAGAGGCTGACCCGTCAAAAATGGACTTCGAAGCAGCAACGACCGGCGCCAAGGCCTGGAAAGATATCTGGGGCTGCGGTCAAGGCATTGCGGCCGTTAAAGAAATCGCTCCCGCAAGCAACCTCGTTGCCCGCCTTGAACAGGAATATCACGCGGCGAAGACGGCGCTTTGCGCCGCGTAATGGTACTCTCTGCACCGAGAAACGTCTGTCTCACATCGGTCTGTTGGCGATCTCGGCAACAGCGCGTTTTGCCATGACCTTGACCAGATTGGCGCGATAGTCGGCAGAGGCATGCATGTCGGAAAGGAGAGCGTCCGGCTCCACGGCGATGCTATCCAGCGCTGAGGGGCTGAAGTTTCCGGCGAGTGCTGTCTCGGCATCCTTGAGACGAAAAACGCCGCCCTCGCCTGCGCCTGTTACTGCAACACGGATATTGTCGCCCGATTTGGCAACGAAAACACCGGCCATTGCGTAGAGCGAAGCTGGATTTGGGAATTTTTTGTAAGCGGCTTTGTCAGGCGCAACGAATTCGACGGCCACAATAATCTCGTTTGGCTCAAGCGCTGTTTCGAAAAGGCCGACAAAGAAGTCCGACGCGGGCAAAGAGCGTTGGCTGGTGATTACCGTAGCATCAAGCGCCACTAGCGCCGAGGGGTAGTCGGCGGCCGGATCGTTGTTGGCGATCGACCCGCCAATCGTCCCCATGTTTCGCACCTGGGGATCGCCAATATGGCCAGCAAGACTAGTGATGGCTGGACAAATCTTTGCGAGTTCCTCATTGGTCGAGACATCGTAATGCGTCGTGACCGCGCCAATCCGCACCGTGCGCCCTTCGACCGTGATACCTTTCAGCGCTTCGATTTTCCTGAGATCTATAAGATCGCTCGGTGATGCCAGACGTTGCTTCATGGTTGGAATCAGGGTCATTCCACCAGCCAGGAATTTGCCGTCTTCGGCTTCAGCCATCAGTCTTGCAGCCTCTTCAACTGAGGCAGCGCGATGATACTGTGTCTCATACATGGTGCTTTTCCTTCACTTCGCCGCCTGAATGGCATTCCACACAGTTTGCGGTGTCGCCGGCATGGTCAGATTGTTGTTGCGGATCGCATCGGTGATTGCATTGATGACGGCCGGCGGCGAGCCGATTGCACCTGCTTCTCCGCAACCCTTGATTCCGAGCGGATTGGACGGGCACGGCGTTTCGGTCGTCATAACATCGAAGGACGGCAAATTCTGCGCGCGTGGCATGGTGTAGTCCATGAAGCTGGCAGTCAGCAATTGTCCGGTATCGTCATAGTGCGTGCCTTCCAGCAGTGCTTGGCCGATACCTTGGGCCAGTCCGCCATGAACCTGCCCTTCGACGATCATCGGGTTGATGACCTTGCCGAAATCGTCTGCGGCGACGAACTGGATGATCTCGGTCACGCCTGTTTCGGGATCGACTTCCACTTCGCAGATATGGCAGCCGCCAGGGAACGTGAAGTTGGATGGATCGTAGAACGCACCTTCCTTCAATCCCGGCTCCATGCCCGAAGGAAGATTGTGGGCGGTGTAGGCCGCAAGCGCCACCTGGAACCATGGCAGAGACTTGTCGGTGCCGGCGACCCTGACATCACCATCCTTGATCTCGATATCGGCTTCATCTGCTTCGAGTAGATGGGCTGCAATTTTTTTTGCCTTGGCCTCCACCTTGTCCAAAGCCTTGATGACGGCCGACATTCCGACCGCGCCGGAACGCGAACCATAGGTCCCCATCCCCATTTGCACCTTGTCAGTATCTCCATGAACGATGGAGATACTGTCGATCGGAACACCGAAACGCTCGGTAGCCAATTGGGCAAACGTCGTCTCGTGTCCTTGGCCATGCGAATGGGAGCCAGTCAGAATTTCAATCGTGCCAATCGCATTGACCCTGACCTCCGCGCTCTCCCACAATCCTACGCCCGCCCCAAGAGAGCCGACTGCTGCGGAAGGTGCAATGCCGCAGGCTTCGATGTAGCAGCTTAATCCGATGCCGCGCAGTTTGCCTCGCTTGGCGGCCTCTCCACGGCGCTTCTCGAAGCCGGCATAGTCGGCAGCCTTCAGCGCGGCATCCAGGGTAGCGTCAAAATCGCCCGCGTCATAGTTCATGATTACCGGCGTCTGGTGCGGGAAAACACGGATAAAGTTTTTCCGCCGAAGCTCTGCCGGGGAGACTTTCAATTCGCGCGCCGCGGTTTCCATAATGCGCTCAAGCACATAACTGGCTTCCGGCCGCCCGGCCCCGCGGTAGGCGTCGACTGGCGCCGTGTTGGTATAGACGGCTTTCACGTTGGCGTGGATTGCCGGAATATCATATTGGCCGGAGAGAAGCGTCGCATAGAGATAAGTCGGCACGGAGCTAGAGAATAGCGACATGTAAGCGCCAAGATTGGCAATTGTCTGCACCTTGAGACCAAGGATCCTGTTGTCCTTGTCAAAGGCAAGTTCCGCATGGGTGATATGGTCGCGACCATGCGCATCGGCCAGAAAACTTTCGGTCCGGTCGGCTACCCATTTTACCGGAACGCCGGTCTTTTTTGATGCCCAGAGGCAGATGAGTTCTTCAGGATAGATGAAGATCTTCGATCCGAAGCCGCCCCCGACGTCCGGGGCGATGACGCGTAGCTTGTTCTCCGGCGCGACATTATAAAATGCGCTCAGAACCAAGCGCGCGACATGCGGATTTTGAGACGTCGTCCAACACGTATAGTGATCTTCTCCAGCGTCGTAGACACCGAGCGTGGCACGCGGTTCGATCGCATTAGGAACAAGGCGGCCATTGACAATATCCATCTTGGTGACATGCGCAGCGCCTGCGAAAGCGCCATTCGTGGCCTTTTCATCCCCGATGTCCCAATCAAAAATCAGATTGCCCGGCGCTTCAGGATGAAGTTGCGGCGCACCTTCGTTGAGGGCTTCGGCAGTCTTTACAACGACCGGAAGCTCTTCATAGGATATGTCGACTGCCTCAGCCGCATCACGCGCCTGCCCTTTCGTATCGGCAACTACAATAACCACTGCATCCCCCACGTAGCGCACCGTATCGGTGGCAAGCGGAGACCAGGCGCCCATCTTCATGGGCGTTCCATCTTTGGAATGGATCATCCAGCCGCAGATGAGATTGCCGATCCCATCCGCTTTCAACTCCGCGCCGGTCAAAACGCCAATGACACCAGGCATCTTCTTGGCCGTTTCGACATCGATCCCGGTGATTCTCGCATGAGCATGGGGGCTGCGCACGAAGGCAGCATGCTTCATGCCCGGTACGGACATATCGTCGGTATAGCGGCCCTTGCCAGTGATAAATCTTTTGTCTTCCTTGCGGAGAACCCGTGCTCCAATACCTTCAACACCCATGGCTATGTCTCCCTGTCGCGAGCGCGTTTGCCTGGAAAAAGTTGATCTTCAAGGCACCGGCTGCGGAACTGAAATCAGATGATCAGGCAGCCTTGACGGCGCCCTTGCCCATTTTGTCCGATGCGTCGAGCACGGCCTTGACGATGTTGTGATAGCCGGTACAGCGGCAAATATTGCCTTCGAGTTCATCCCGCACTGTCGATTCATCGAGCCCGTTTGGGTGTCGCCGTATCATATCGACCGAAGTCATAATCATGCCAGGCGTGCAGAACCCGCATTGAAGCGCATGATTTTCCCGAAACGCAACCTGAAGCGGATGCAGTTCTCCACTGGAGCCAAGGCCCTCGATCGTCGTTATCGTCGAGCCGGAGGCCTGGGCCGCCAGCATTGTGCACGACTTGACCGCCCTGCCATCGACATGAACGACACATGCACCGCATTGCGAGGTGTCACACCCGACATGAGTCCCGGTTAACCCGAGAGTTTCACGCAGGAAGTGTACAAGCAGTGTGCGGTCTTCGGCCTCGCCTGTGACGGCACGCCCATTTACGAACAGTTCCACTTTGGCCATAGGTTCCTCCCAGAACGTTGACGCAGGTGCCTCTTCCGGGCGTCATGTGGTAAAGAGAAGATTAACCGCTCTTTCGCACTTGTCTATCGTCAAAATAGAAAAATTCTAATTTGGCGATCCTGTGAGGATCAGGGGTGATTGGCGACCGGCATTTTGACGGCACGCACGCATCTCTAGGCTTGCATTTGCAGCACAATGAAGGTATCAGGCGCGACATCCGCCGGCACATCAAGATGGCCGCTTTCAAGGATCGGGAAGTTCTTTTCCTGCCGCATTAGCTCAGTTGGTAGAGCACATCATTCGTAATGATGGGGTCAGGTGTTCGAGTCACCTATGCGGCACCACTTCACTAGCTATTCAGCTGCATTCGGTTTCACAGCTCCTGCAATCGGTAGCAGTACAGGTTTGAGCATGAACGCCGCTAGCAATCCAGTGATGGCAAAGCCTGCCGAGGTCAGGAAAAGCGGCGTGAACGCTGCAGCATAACTATCGGCAACCGCTTGTCGTGCCGCCTCCGGCAACGCACCCAGCATTTTCGGCGTCAATTGCTCAATGTTACTAACCCCAGGGATGGTGACGCCGACACGGGACAGGTTTGCTGCAACGATCGCGCCATAGATGGAAATGGCGATAGACGCTCCGCCCATGCGAGAAAGTGTCACCGCCCCTGTCGCTGCCCCGACGTCCCGGCTGTCTGCTGCGTTCTGCACGCCGATTACCGGAACCTGTTGTCCAAGTCCGATGCCGATGCCGTGCATGGCCATCAGGATGCCTATGAGAAACACCGGCGTTCCTGCCTGGACCTTAGTGAACAACATGAAGGCGAGGAAGCTCAAAGAAAGACTGGCTATGGATTGGGGTTTGTAACGACCCGTCGTCGAGATCAGCCTCCCTCCCAGCAGAGATCCACAAACGATACCTCCGGTCAAAAGGATGAAAAAAACGCCCGCCTGTGAGGGCGACAGACCCGTTGTAGTCTGGAGGAAAAGTGCGAAATAATTGACCATGCCGATAGCGATCGCACCGCTGGTGATCGAGATCACAAGTAGCAACGAGAAAGTCGGATTCCGGAAAAGCGTTGGCGGGACGATGGGCTCCACTGCGCGACGTTCAACGAACACCCAACTCGTGGCGCACACGATGCCGAATGCAATGATACCAACACTCTGGACCGATACTATCGAACCGAACAGCTCTGAGCTGTCTGCCACGAGGACGATGCTGCTTGTGGTCAGGGCCAGCAATATTGCGCCTGCATAGTCGATCTTTGGCTTTCGCTCAGGCTTGCGGTAGGGAAGCATCGTGAACAGGCCGGTCAGGACAATAATCCCGACCGGAATGTTGACCAGAAAAATCGATCGCCAGCCGAAAAGATCGCTCATTGTGCCGCCGAGTACCGGACCGATTGCGCCGGAAGCCATGAGGACAAGGCTTGAATAACTCTGGTACCGTGCCCGTTCTCGCGGTTCGAAAAGATCGGCATTGATGGAGAAGATCGATACCATGATACCGCCGCCGCCGAGGCCTTGCAGCACCCGTGCAGCGATCAGCGTATTCATCGACACGGCGAGACCGCACACGGCTGATCCGATGGTGAATATCGCAATGGCGGTCATCATCACATATTTGCGCCCGAAGAGATCGCCCAGCTTGCCGTAGATCGGCATGACAGCACTCGACGCAAGCAGATATGAGGATCCGATCCAGCCGAAGCGTTCCAGATGGCCGAACTCACCGACGATTGTTGGCAAAGCAGTCGAGACGATCTGGTTGTCGAGTGTCGCCATGAACATGGCCGAACTCAGGAAAAAGAAGATGATAAGCCGCAAACGGTGGTCCGTCACGAGCGGCGCGGGTGGTGCATGCATGTCCATTGAGCAGGATATCCGAACTTCACTAAAGAGATAAGTGTGCTGTTAGCATATAATTGTCAACAGCACTGTAATGCTATTTGCATATTTGGATGCCTTGAAGTATCAGTGCGTTCAGAAATATGACAGGTGCCATGACGACACGTAAACGTGAAGCCGACAATCAGAGCTACCATGAAGAGATCGTGCATATCGGTCAGGTAATGACCCGGATGCGCCTGTTGGTCGGCAGACGCCTGATTGGCCGCCTCGCAGTTCAAAACGTTGCGCCTGGCCTGGAACTCTCGCACCTCGACGTCCTTGACGCCGTGAGACGAGCGGAAACAGCCGGCGAAGTGACCGTTGGTGCGATCGCCGAAATTTTGCGCATCGATCCCTCCCGGGCTAGCCGCATCGTTGCGGAAATGGTCACACGAGGAGTCCTGCGCCGCAAAGCCTCCCAAGCTGATGCGCGACGTATCGTGGTTGTTATCACGGCTCTGGGGCGGAAGCTGGTCGCGGAAATCAAGGCCCAGAAGCTCGCTATCGTACAGAAGGTCGTCAAAGACTGGCCCCCCGCGGATGTAGAAGCGTTCGCAACGCTTTTTGACAGATTCATCAGCGGATACGAACAGACGTTCCTGCCTCGCAAGGATTGAATCAACTCCGTTGACCTAACCCTGGATTTCTTCACGATTTATTGAAGGCCTGGCGCAGTTTTTTTCTGCCTGAGGCAAGCTGTCGCCTTTAAATCTCCCAGCACCCTTGCTATATGCATGACTGTTATAAGCATCCTTACGAGTTTACATATCCCTCATGGACAATGCACCGACACTGAGCTTTCTGCTGCACGAGGTCGCACGCCTGTTGCGCAAGCGTTTCGAACAGCGCGCAAAGGATTTGGGCCTTACGCGGTCGCAATGGCAAACGCTGGCATATCTCTCCAAAAACGAGGGAATCCACCAGGCGGGGCTGGCCGAGCTTTTGGAGGTCGAGCCAATCACCCTGGTCCGTATCCTCGACAAGCTTGAGGAGCGCGGCCTGATCGAGCGCCGCAGGCATCCCACTGACCGCCGCATCCGGTTGCTGTTCTCCCGTGAAGAGGCAAGACCGCTCCTCGATGGCATTCGCCGTGTTGCAGATCTTACCCGCTCCGAAGCGCTCGCCGATGTCCCGGATGCAGATCGCGAACATCTCATTCGAACACTGACCCTTATGAAGACAAATTTGATCGACGCATGCCAGACGCCGGTCGAGGACAGAGAGAAAAATCATGGCTGACGGTTCACCTTCCCTGCGGATACCTGCCCATTCGGACAATGACCCAGTAATGGAAAAGCCCGATACGACCATCGAAACGGCGCCTGCCGTACCTGTGGCCAAGGAAACGACGCCCCCTGCGGCTCCCGCGCCGGCGCGCACACGGCGCAGCCTGAAGCGTCCGCTGCTGTTTGGGCTTTTACCGCTTCTTTTGATCGTTGGCGGCTATTTTTATGCGACTGGCGGTCAGGTCATGTCGACCGACAACGCCTATATCCAAGCCGACATGGTCGGTGTTTCCACCGATGTGTCCGGTATCGTGCAGTCGGTGGATGTCCGCGACAATCAGCAGGTCAAGCAGGGCGATGTGCTGTTCCGTCTAGATGCGTCTCCTTATGCCATCGCGCTTGCCGGAGCGAAGGCGCAACTCGGCGTCGTTCGCAATCAAATTCTCAATCTTGAAGCGAGTTACAAGCAATCGCTTGCAGAGATAACCCAGGCTGAAGCCGATATTCCTTTTTTCGAAAAGTCGTTGCAGCGCCAGCAGGACCTGAATGCAAGCTCCTTCGCGTCCCGCGCGACCTATGATCAGGCCAAGCACGATCTCGACGCGGCCCAGCAAAAGGTCGACGTCGCCAAGGCAGAAGCTGCGGCAACGCTAGCGCAGCTTGGCGGAAACGCAGATCAACCCGTTGAACAAAACCCTTCTTATCTGCAGCAGCAATCCGCTGTCGACAATGCCCAGCGCAATCTCGACCACACGGTTGTCCGTGCCCCGTTTGACGGCATCGTCACCAATGTCAGCTCTCTGCAGACCGGCGCATATCTTCAAGCGTCGCAGGCCGGTTTCAGTCTCGTCTCGACAACGCATATGTGGATCGCTGCGAGCCCGAAAGAGACCGAGCTCACCTATGTGCGCCCCGGCCAGACAGTCGCCATCAGCGTCGATACCTATCCGGACGTGACGTGGAAGGGCACAGTCTCCAGCATCAGCCCGGCTTCCGGCTCCAGCTTTTCGCTGCTGCCTGCCCAGAACACCACCGGCAACTGGGTGAAGGTCGTCCAGCGCATTCCCATGCTCGTCAGCATAGATGACATGGCGGGCAAGCCGCCACTGCGGGTGGGCATGAGTGTCACCGTAGGTGTCGATACAGGCCATGCCCGCGGCCTCCCATCTTTCATGACAGACGTCGTCGGTCTTTTCGGCAGCAAGGATCATGTCTAATATCATCGCAATTCCCGGCGCCGCGCCCGTTATCGCCAACCGCGGCGCGATAACCGCCTGCGTCATCCTTGCGGTGATCATGCAGGCGCTCGACACGACGATCGCCAATGTGGCGCTACCCTATATCCAGGGCAGCGTTTCGGCGAGCGCTGATCAGATCAACTGGGTCCTCACCTCCTATATCGTCGCCGCGGCCATCATGACGCCGCCGTCGGGCTTTCTTGCCGCTCGCTTCGGCCGCAAAAACGTCCTTCTGACCGCCATTGTCGGCTTTGTTGCCGCTTCGGTCCTGTGTGGCCTCGCCCAGTCCTTGCCGCAAATCGTCGTCTTCCGGCTGATGCAGGGCCTCTTCGGTGCATCGCTCGTGCCGTTGTCGCAGGGTATTCTGCTCGACATCTATTCGGTGGAAGATCGCGGCAGGGCCATGGCACTTTTCGGCGTATCGGTGATGGTCGGCCCAGTGCTCGGACCGGTTATCGGCGGCTGGCTCACCGACCATATCAGCTGGCGCTGGGTATTCTATATCAATGTGCCGATCGGCATGCTGGCGTTCTTCGGTATTGTAGCCTTCGTTTCCGAAACAACGAAAGAGGTGAGCGCAAAGCTCGACTGGTTCGGCTTCGGAACTCTGAGCCTTGCCATCGCAACACTGCAGCTCTTCCTTGACCGCGGCGAACAGCTCGACTGGTTTTCTTCCGCTGAAATCCAGATCGAAGCGTTAATCTGCGCCGGCGCCTTCTATCTCTTTCTTGTGCACACGTTCACCGCGAAGAAATCTTTCGTCAATCCTCGGCTCTTCCTCGACCGCAACTTTTCGGTCAGCATGTTCTTTATCTTCGTCATAGGCGTCACCTATCTTGCGTCGCTCGCCTTGATGACGCCCTATCTGCAGACGCTGATGGGCTATCCCGTCGTCACTGCCGGTATCGTCATGGGGCCACGCGGCGTCGGTACCATGGTCTGCATGTTTATAGTCGGCAGACTGATCGGCAAGGTCGATACACGGTTTTTGCTGTTCCTTGGCTTCAGCCTGACCGCATGGGCCATGTATGACATGACCGGCTGGACGCCCGACGTGTCGCAGTGGACCATCGTCTATGTGGGATTCATCCAGGGCGCCGGTCTCGGCTTCCTGTTCGTGCCGCTTACGACCATCGCCTTTGCCACCCTCCCCGCGTCGATGCGCGGCGAAGGCACCGGCCTCTACAATCTCTCGCGCAACATCGGATCGAGCGTTGGCATCGCTGTTGTTACCGCGCTCATCACCGAGAATGTGCAAAGCAATCATTCGTCGATCGCCGCCTATGTCACGCCGTTCAACCACGCATTCAACGCGCCGGCAGTGATGCAAAATCTCGATCCCATGAAGGCCGCGGGCCGCGCCGCGCTGGACGGGATGATAACAAACCAGGCGACGATCATCGCCTATATGGACGATTTCAAGCTGTTGATGATCATGTCGCTGGTATCGATCCCGCTGGTCATGCTGCTGCGCAAGCCCGCGTCGAACGCCGCTCCTGCGGATCACACGGCCGTGATGGAATAAGCTTGCACGTCATTTTACTTCCTTGACGTCGCCCAGGAGCGTCGGAATTAGCTCAGAGACCGTGGGGTGTATGGGAACAGCCCATTTCAATTGCGGATAGGTCGCATCCACATTCATGATATCGAGAAAACCGTGGATTGCCTCGTCGCCGCCCGTCCCGAGTATGGCGGCACCGAGTATCTTTTGCGTCTGTGCGTCCACTACGACTTTCATGAAGCCTTGCGTTTCGTCCTTTTCCACTGCGCGACCAACGCGGGTCATCGGCCTTTTGGAAATCAGCAATGGCCGCCCAGTCTTGCGTGCCTGCGCTTCGGTCAGGCCCACCCGCCCGAGCGGCGGATCGATATAGAGCGCATAGCCGAGGATGCGATCGGTCACTTTGCGGTTCTCTCCGTCAAGGAGATTTGCCGCAACGATCTCGAAATCATTATAGGCCGTGTGAGTGAAGGCACCGCGCCCGTTGCAATCGCCCAGCGCCCAGATGCCAGGAACGTTTGTCTCCAGCTGATCATCTACTTTGATATAGCCGCGCTCATCGAGCTCAATACCTGCCTTGTCGACACCGAGATCGTCAGTATTAGGCCGCCGTCCTATCGCCAGCAGCACATGCGAGCCGACAACGCTTGGTGAGCCGGCAGTGCAATCGACACCGACTTCCACGCCTTCGGCGTGCTGTTTGAACGATATACATTCCGCATTAAGGCGAACTGCAATTCCCTCGCCTTCGAGAATTTCCTTGATCGCTTGGGATACGTCCTCGTCCTCGCGTGAAATCAGCCTTGGACCCTTTTCAACAATGGTCACGTCCGCGCCAAACCGGCGATACATTTGCGCAAATTCGAGGCCTATATAGCTGCCGCCAACGACAACTAGGTGCTTGGGTACCTCATCGAGACCGAGAATGGATGTGTTCGTGAGAAATTCTACGTCTCCGATGCCGGGCATGTCCGGCACATTGGCGCGGCCACCAAGATTGAGGAAAATTCGGGGTGCGGTGAAGGCCGCGCCATCGATATCGATTTCACTTGCTCCGGTGAAGCGGGCATGACCCTGAACAACCGTGCAGCCACCCATGCCGCGCAAGAATCTCTCGACCCCGGTGCGGGCATTAAAGGACACGGTGTCGGCGCGCTGCTTGACCCGCTTCATATTGATTTGGACCGGCCCACCCGTCTCGATGCCAAAATCAGCACCACGCCGGGCAAGATGTGCAGCATAGGCACTCGCGACCAGCGTCTTCGTCGGCATACATCCTGTGTTGACGCAGGTCCCTCCGAATAGTTTGCGCTCGACCATAAGCACTTTCATGCCAGAGTCCGTGAGCCGGCCCGCCAGAGATGGTCCGGCCTGCCCTGCACCGACTATGATCGCGTCGAAAGCTTTGGTCATAGCTGTAGCATAGATCAGGGCGGATGCTGCGTCACCCGGCTCTTTCAAGGTTGGATGCAAGAATTGGGTAATTATTTGGAATGCCGGGTGAACACCGGGTTCAGTCGCCGTTCAGATCGACAGCGATATCCTCAGGAAAATCCACTGGGGTATCTGTCATGCTCGTTCAGCGTCTTGGTATCATTTTCGTGATTTTCGTCGCCTTCGCACTGTCCTTCGGCAGTTTCGTCAACCATGCGAAATCGAAACGCGTGGGGCATTACCAAAACAACCTCCTGCAGGTCACAAACTAGAGCGCAATAAGATCAGCGAGTTTTCTTCCAGACTTTTTCCGCCTCGTCGAGCCTCTCCAGCATGTCCTGCAACAATTTCGGAATCTTCCTGTCCGTTTCTGACGGACGAGCTGTCTTGACCACATGGCGGAAGTCCGAGCGAACGACCTGTTCTCGCAGTACGTCCGCTGCGCGAGGGCGGGAACCTGGATGTTTTGCAGCCATCACCATTCCAATCACTCCTGTGCACCGCCACAATCTGACCGCACATCTTCCGGACGTAACTTCCGTCCGGCGCATTTGTTTCAAATTCTATGGCTCTATAGTCAACAAATGCTGAATCGCACGGCGAGGCCCGACATCCATTAAAATTTACAGCCGGGGAACCTGTACCGGATCGCAGCGTTCTTCTCTAAACCTTAGAGGATATGCATATGTTGATCCGTATCGGTTACGAGATAGCAATTCGCTGTAACCAGCCGACCCCTATGACGACCTATCTCAACCTGGAATCGGAACGCATGTCGGACATCCAATGCGAGCGCGGTCCGACCGCTACCCCTGACACAAAGCTTGAAACGTTTCGCGATCTTTTCGGAAACAGTTGCATCCGTCTCCTGGCTCCTGCGGGCAACCTCTCGTTGAAGTATGACGCAGTCGTCAAGGATGACGGCCTCCCCGACCCGATAGATGAAGATGCAACCGAGGTGGGTGTCGACCGGTTGCCGACCGAGTGCTTGGCCTATCTGTCGGCGAGCCGCTATTGCGAGACCGACGAGTTGAGCAATCTGGCATGGAGCCTCTTCGGACACGTCAAACCCGGCTGGTCGCGCGTTCAGGCGATAACTGATTATGTCAACCAGCGACTGACCTTCAGCTATGGTTTTGCCAGATCAACGCGCACGGCGGCGCAAGCACATGAGGAGCGCGTCGGCGTTTGCCGTGATTTCGCGCATCTGGCTGTCGCTTTCTGCCGCTGTATGAATATTCCCGCACGCTATGTGAACGGCTATTTAGGCGATATCGGCGTTCCGGCTGATCCGGCGCCAATGGACTTCAACGCCTGGTTCGAGGTCTATCTCGGCGGTAGATGGCACACATTCGACGCCCGGCACAATCAGCGTCGCATCGGGCGGATTGTCGTGGCGCGCGGCCGGGATGCTGCCGATATCCCATTGATCCACACGTTCGGACCGCATGAATTGACAAACTTCAAAGTCTGGACCTTCGAGGAACACGATCCATCCTTTGCCAGTCAACGCTTCAAGAAAATATCGCTGGTAACCCCTTGGTTCAGTCAGCGCTGGTCGCGTTTGTCGCGGGCTGTCAGGGAAAGATCGGAAACAGAGCCGACTATCTAGCGGAAGATTTCTCGTTTGCCACATTTGAGGGCGGACTTCAGCATATTGCGCTGCGGTAAGCCGTTTCAGCTGCCGGTAAATTCTTTTCGATTTGCCACGCCACATTTGCGAAGCTATTTTCTCCGTTTCGCCGGGGTTCGTTTCGTCCAAGGGAAAGGAGCAGGTCCATGCCTTTCGATAATCCTTCAAAGCCGATCTACTCCCAGGATGACTGGAACGTCATGCAAGCTGCCTACAACAAGGCAGCTGCAACGCTTGTGGTGAAATCAAGCTCGGAGGATACCGCGAAAGTCATAGCGGAAACCGTGATGACCGCCTTCAACCGTGGCAATCGTGATGTCAATTCGCTGGCGGCTCTTGCAGTCATAATCGCGATTAACTCGCATCCGAGCGTCCGTGGCGGAGAGATCGATCAGCAGAAGCGCTTTGCGTAGGACAGATCGCTCTAGCCAGGTATCAGCAGCTGCTACAACTTTGACTTTCATCGATGATTCCGGCACATCAGTTCGCAGTGGAGATTGCAGGCGGGGGTCGGAAAATGAAATTCGTCGTGGCTGCTATACTCTTGTTCAGCAGCTTTGTTTTGGCCGGGTGCGGTTCCTACGCAACGTGGACGCCACGCAAGCCCGAACCAACCCAAATCAATCCGCCCGAATGCCAGCAAGGTATCGGCATTTGCCCTGGACGATGGGGCCGCGCAGGTCAAATGCGCCGGCACTAATCTTTTATCCGGCAAAACTTTGTCGAAATAGCGCGTTCAGATCGTCGATGACGTTCGGCGCAGCGTGGCGGTGCAAAAGGCCCGCATTGAGTCGATCTGACGCGGCTTCTTGAAAATCCATATAACCCTTATGGCGTGGGCGCACCCAGGCAGCCTCAAGCGTCTTGCGCGTTGCTGCGTAGAAGCTTGTCGTCGCCTTGTTAACAGTTTCGTCTTCCCAAGCGTCCGCGTGTGCCGGTTGACCTCCCGCTGACGCGTACGGTCCACGCTGTACGTCGCCGCTGGAAATCCAGTAAGCAAAATCGATAGCTGCGGTGCGGTTTGTTGAAAATGCCGATACACCGATGCCTGTGCCCCCTAGCGCCGAACCCGCAGGACCGCCATCACCCGCGGCGGGAATATCAGCAAAGGCGACGAGATTGGGCCTGAAACCATCGATGGCATAATTGACGTAGCCATAGATCAACGGCGCGCAGGCAATGTACGAACCGGCCTCGCTCATCTTCTCCAGCGCCGCAATGGGATCCATTTCGAAGCAGGCGGGATCAATCAATGCAACAATTTCACGCATCATTCCGAAAGTACGAATTCCACTTTCGAGATCAATCAGTTCCCCCGTGACCGCACAAGGCGAGCCAACATTGCCGCTTAACGTATAAAACGTCATCAGCGAGTGGGGAGGACGCAGCGGTAACAGGACCCTGCCCGCCTTGGCCAGACCCATTACCTCGTCCCAGCTTGCTGGCGAATCTTCGAGCAGGTCGGGCCGCCACGCACAAACGTGCGTCGCGGTATCGATCGGAAACGCCCATTGCCTCCCCTGCCAATGATAGCTTGGATAGGACTGCCCGACGCTTCCGGCGGAAAGCGCTTGCTGCTCTGTCTCACGCCCCGGCACATCGAGCGGCGCAAGACAATCTTCGGCTGTGATCTGGCCGACATGCGGATGATCGATGACGATCAGATCATATTTCCGCGCCAGTTCCTCGACAGGAAAGGACTCGAAATCTTGTAGTGAGCGCTTTTCCCATTCTATGTCTATGCCGGTCTGTTCTTTCCAAAGTTTTGAACAGGCAACCATCGGATCAAAGCCGCGCGGATGGCTCCATGTCATGCCTTTGAGTTTGATAGCGCTCACAGGCCGAACTCCTTACGGATCGCCTCGCTGTGTTCGCCGATACGTGGCGCGGCGCGATTACACTTCGCGCGCAGTCCGTTTACCCGAATGGGCGAACGTGTAGTGAGTATCGAAACATTGTCGTCGCGCTCCACTGTCTGCAACATGTCGAGAACCTTGAAGCCTTCACTTTCCAAAAGCTCCTCCCAGTTCAACACCTTGGCACACCAGATATCGGCCGGTTCGAGAATGGCGAGCCAATGGTCGGTGGTCTTGGTTTCGAGCCGGGCAGCGATAATGCGTTTGATCTCGTCGCGCGCCGTGAACCATGTAGCCGGGGTGTCGCGGTAGGGCGCCAGATCATCGAGCGAGAGTAAGTCTGCCAATTTCGGTAGCGGGGTCATCGCGAGCGCCAGATAGCTGTCCTTCGTGTGGTAGACGCCGTAGGGGGCGGAAAGATAGGCATGGGCACTGCGGAAATCCGAACGTTTTGGCAGGCGCCGGCCATCGTTCAAATGTGTGGTCAAAACTTCGAACTGGAAGTCGATGAGCGATTCCATCAGGCTTGTCTCGATGTGGCTGCCCTTGCCAGTGATGCCGCGCCTGACAAGACAGGCGAGAATGCCCTGCACGATCGCCGCGCCCGCCAGCATATCGCCTACCGCCAGTCCAAACGGCACTGGCCCTTGGCTCTCGTCGCCGTTCAACCACATCAGCCCGGAACGGGACTGCGCCAACAGATCCTGGCCCGGGCGAGAAACCCACGGACCTTCATCGCCATAGCCTGAAATGCTGGCATAGACGAGACGCGGGTTGATTGCCTTCACTGCCTCGTAGTCGAGACCAAGGCGCTGGATGACACCGGGGCGAAAATTCTGGATCAGCACATCGGCGTTGGCGAGCAATGATTTCAGGGCTGTAAGATCAGCCTCGTTCTTAATGTCAATCGCGAGGCTTTCCTTGGCGCGGTTGATCGCATGGAAAATGGTCGAGTCGCCACCGATTTCCGTATCGCTCAGATAAAGCCGGCGAGAGAGGTCACCTCCATCAGGCCGCTCGATTTTGATGACACGAGCGCCGAGATCCATCAGGCGCAGTGAAGCGTAAGGTCCGGACAGGAACTGGCTCATATCGACGACTAGCAGGCCAGCCAATGGTAGTTCATTCTCGGTAGTCATTATTTCTCGGTCTTTCCAACGAAATCGGCGGGCTTTTGGTATTTTACAGTCTGCAAATGTTCGCAATACAGAACGAGTTCACCCTCGTTCTTGTACACTTGATAGCTCGCACGGATCAGGCCCAACTCCTTGTAGCGCGGGCGCTTATCCAGATTGGTGCGGATCGTGTAGATCGTGTCATTGAGGAAGACCGGCTTGATGAAACGCAACTTGTCATAGCCATAGGAAAAAGCATTGACGCAATTGGTGGCCACGAGCCCTAGGCCCGCAGAAAACACGAAAGCGCCGGCAACAAGCCGTTTGCCGAAAATACCCTCGCTCTCGGCAAACATCTGGTCCTGCACATAGGGGTGAAGATCGGTAACCAGCATGTTGAATAGGTGGCTATCGCTTTCGGCTATTGTCCGGCGCAACGATCGTATCTTCTGCCCCACTGGCCAATCCTCGTAAAACCAGTTCTCGGCGTTCCACACGGGCAGCGCGGCATGGTCTCCCGGCATGTCTTTCGGATACGTGGAGGAGACGCCAACGGTCGGCGCAAAATCGGTCATGGCCGCAAGGCTATTGCCAGTGGACATTGCCTCTGCAATCTCATAAGTCATCCTCCCACATCTTCTCTTGTGAATAATCTTTTCACATATGGGTAAGAATGACAAGGGTGGAGGCGGTAAATCCTAACTATGGAGGATGCCCTCGCCCATCCAGGCGTTCGCGGTCGAAAAGACTCTGGAAGTAAATTGCGGCCCAATGGGTACAAGACCGGTCGATACGCCGCTACAGTTCACCTGATCGTTGTGATCAGATCCTTGTCCGGAAAGCAGGTAGGCGCCATGCCCTGTTTTGCCTGCCAATCACCAATTGAGCGACGGGTCTTGAAGCCAGGAAACCCATCCGCGCCGCCCGCATCATAGCCCTTGTTTTCCAAAACCCGCTGAAGTCCTGCGATGTCCGAACGATGAAGTCCGCCGATATCACCCCAACTGGCAGAAAAGCCCGTTGCGCCGTGCGCGATACGATCCCCCACATGGCTGATAAACAGCGCATAGAGATCGCTCATGTTGTATTCCTTGATCACATAAAAATTCTTCGTCACGATAAAAGCCGGGCCGTGCCGTCCCGCAGGCAACAGCAGAAAGCCTTCACGTTTGGTCTCGCTGGAAGGAAATGGCTTGCCGTTGACGCGGGTAATGCCGAGCTTTTCCCACGCCGTAAAAGGCTTGCCTTGGTCAGGACCTTCCAGCGCACAACTGACATTAGCCGGCACATTGACCTCGTAACCCCAGTCACGGCCCTTCTGCCAGCCATATTGCGCAAGGTAGTGCGCGATCGAACCAAGCGTGTCCGGTACGGAATTCCAGATGTCGCGTTTGCCGTCGCCATCGAAGTCTACGGCGTGTTCGAGATATGAACTCGGCATGAACTGAGGCTGGCCTAGGGCACCCGCCCAAGAACTTTTCATGCTACCGGCGCCGATATATCCTCTTTGAACGATCTCCAGTGCGGCGACAAGCTCTTCGCGGAACATATCCTTGCGCGTCGCCATGAATGCCTTGGTACCGAGCACGGTGAAGGCATTGTTAGGAATTTTGACGCTGCCATAGCCGCTTTCGCGGCCCCATATCGCTAGGACAATCTCGCCCGGCACGCCATATTTCGCCTCGACTGCCTTCAAGATGCGCGAATATTGGCCGGCCCGCGCGGTCCCGCCTGACGTAACCGCATTGATCGTCTTGTCATTGAAGTATTTGCCGGGCGAACCGAATTCGGATTGAGTTTGCTTCTTCGGTGTCTGCGGTTTTTCACCGGGCATTACCAGGTCCGGCAGATCAAAATTGAGCGAGACACCCGAGAACGCCTGATCGAAAACTGTCTTGGAAATGCCTTTTGACTTGGCTTCTGGCCAGAGATCATTAGCCAACCAGATTTCAAATTGTGATTCGACCTCGGCCTTCGATACGGCAAACGCTGAAGAACTCAGAAGCACTCCAATCAATACGATGGCAAATCTCACCAGGCCTGTGATCAAAACGTTCTCCCTACAGCGATGTTCGAGCCCGCAGCGCGGCGGTCAATGTTCCTTCGTCGAGATAGTCGAGCTCGCCGCCAACAGGGACGCCATGGGCGAGCCGAGTGACGCGAATATCAAGCCCTGAAAGCTGGTCCGTAATATAATGTGCTGTTGTTTGGCCCTCGACGGTAGCGTTGACCGCAAGGATTACCTCCTTGATCTCACCTTCCGCCACCCGCCCGACGAGCGACGCGATATTGAGATCGTCCGGCCCGATGCCATCCAGGGGCGACAGACGCCCGCCGAGCACGTGATAGGGCACATTCATTGAACCGGCACGCTCCAGTGCCCAGAGATCGGAGACGTCCTCGACGACGATCAGCGTGGCGCGTTCGCGGCGAGGATCGGTGCAGATCATGCACGGATCAGATGTATCGACATTGCCGCACGTCGAGCAGATACGGACCTTTTCAGCGGCATCCTGCATGGCAGAGCCAAGCGGTATCAGCAGTGCTTCTTTCTTCTTGATGAGATGCAGTGCGGCCCGGCGCGCCGAACGTGGCCCGAGGCCCGGCACTTTGGCCAGGAGCTGGATCAGACGCTCAATTTCGGGACCGGCGATTCGTTTCGACATAGCGTGGGTGTAGAGCAATTTAGCACTTTAGGGAATCAGGACGCACACCAACTGTAGCGAACACGTTGCTGAAAAGCACAACCCTGCGTGCTTTGCTACCAACCTTGTGGTTGCCGCCCACTAAAAGGGCAGCTTGAATCCAGGCGGGATTGGCAGACCAGCAGTCAGCGCCTGAGTCTTCTCCGCCATAATTGCCTCAACTTTCGACTTTGCCTCGTTATGCGCCGCGATAATCAGGTCTTCGATAACCTCGATATCGTCTTCCTTGAACAGCGACGGATCGATGGTCACGGCGGTCAACGCACCTTTGCCGGAGAGCTTTACAGTTACAAGGCCGCCCCCTGCTTGGCCTTCCGCTTCAAGAGCAGAAATCTCTTCCTGCATGGCCGCCATCTTGGCCTGCATTTCTTTGGCCTGTTTCATCATGCCCATAATGTCACGCATGGAAAACTCCTGTTGTTCAATCGTCTTCTTCGATGGGTGCCAGTGTATCACCACTGGTAGCCGCACCCTCGATGATTTCGTTGTCCGCTTGTCCGGCTGGCGCGGCGATGCGCACATTTATGATCTTCGCTCCCGGAAATCTCGACAGGATAGCCGCAACATCCGGATCTGACCTTGCATCGCTCAAAAGTGAATCGCGTTTCGCAGTTTCGGTCTCGTTGATCGTCGCAGTGCCCTGCTCGCGCGACAGCGAAACCATCCAGCGAATGCCGGTCCAGTCGCTCAACCTCTGCGACATATCCGTCAAAAGCGTCTTCGGTGCATTTTCCGTCAAATTGATTTCAAGCCGCCCGGGCCTGATGCTGACAAGCCGCACGCAATTCTTGACCATGATCTTGAACTGCATGTCACGCTGCTTTTCCGCCAGCGCGATTATATCCTCGATGCTGTTGACTGGCACCGTCGGAGCCTGCTCTTCAATTACCGGCGGAGGGATAGGCTCGGACCTCTCAGCAGGTTCGACCAGACGCATGGTCGCACCACCATTGGAGCTGATCGCACCGCGCGCCAAAGCGATCGCGTCGGTAGAACGTGCCACGGCTCCACCGCCATTTCCGGGACGCGGGCCATCACTGCGCGGAGCCTGAGCGGTAAGCGGTCCACCCTCGTCCAGCGATTTCAACGCCTCGTCCAGCGTCGGCAGGTCGGCAGCATGGGCAAGCCGGATCAGCAGCATTTCCGCCGCCTGCACGGGCCGACTGGAATCGTCGACTTCGGTTATGCCTTTGAGCAGCATCTGCCAGGTGCGCGACAGCACCCGGATGGAAAGCTTCTCTGAAAAATCCTTGCCTCGTGTCCGCTCATCTTCCGATAGGGAAATGTCATCGACCACGTCGGGCGTGAAGCGGATACGCGTCACCAGATGATTGAAATCAGCAAGATCGGTCAGCACAACGCTCGGGTCTGCACCCACATCATACTGCGCCCGAAATTCGCGCAAGGCAGATGCAACGTCGCCGCGCATCAGCATCTCAAACAAGTCGATGATGCGAGCCCGATCGGCAAGACCGAGCATTGAACGGACGGCCTCGGCATCAACGGTGCCCGCGCCGTGGGCAATGGCCTGATCGAAGATTGAGAGCGAATCGCGGACCGAACCTTCGCCCGCCCGGGCAATCATGCTGAGCGATGCATCGTCGGCCGTAATTATTTCGAGGCCGGCTATCTTCTTCAGATGCCCGATCAGGAGACTTGTCTCGATACGGCGAAGGTCAAAGCGCTGGCAACGCGACAAAACAGTAATCGGAACCTTGCGGATTTCCGTGGTGGCAAAGATGAATTTTACATGGGGCGGTGGTTCTTCGAGAGTCTTCAACAGGCCGTTGAAGGCCTGATTGGAGAGCATATGCACTTCGTCGATGATGTAGACCTTGTACCGCGCAGAAACGGGACGATAGCGCACCTGCTCGATGATCTCGCGGATATCGTCGATACCCGTGTGCGAAGCGGCATCCATCTCGATCACGTCGACATGGCGACCTTCCATGATCGCCTGGCAATGTTCGCCCGGCACCGAAAGATCGATCGTCGGCTTGTCGATGTCAGCTGTCTTATAGTTGAGAGCGCGCGCGAGAATACGTGCAGTCGTCGTCTTGCCGACTCCGCGGACGCCCGTCAGCATCCATGCCTGCGCAATGCGGCCGGTCTCGAACGCATTGGTCAATGTACGGACCATCGGCTCCTGGCCGATCAGATCGTCAAAATTCTGCGGGCGATATTTGCGGGCGAGCACGCGATAGGCGCTGTCTGCCATGGTGTTCATTCCGCTCCTGCTTTGGTCTACTCGCGTCGCGCAAGTTTGGACCGCCATACACCACAGCGTCAATGCCGATAACGGCTTTGACACAGGCAAGGTGACAAAGAAGAAAGGGTGGGAGGCTGGCACGGCGACCCGTGCCTGGCTCGTTGGGGCTGCTTCCTTCCGGACCTGACCCGGTTGGCGAGTGGCTCGTCCACCACCAACCTCCCGAGGCTCATATCGGCAATTCGCTCGCAAAAAGCAAGCGTACAGCCGAAAAAACTGCTATTTGTCACAAATCATGATGTTCGAACTCGATAGCAAGCTTGCAGCAGACACTTTTTCCATTGCGAGACTGGGTCTCTGCGACCTGCGCCTGATGAATGACCGCCGCTGGCCATGGCTGATCCTGGTTCCACAGCGCCCGAATATCTGCGAGATCCATGAAATGACCCCGCTCGATCAGACGATGCTCACCTTCGAGGCAGGAATCGCCGCACAGGCGCTGAAAACCGTGGTCAATTGCGAAAAAATCAACACAGCCGCCATCGGAAATATTGTCCGGCAGCTGCATCTGCATGTCATTGCGCGCAACAGCGGCGATCCTGCTTGGCCCGGACCAGTCTGGGGCTTTGGGAAGCGCGAGCCTTATGAGGAAAAAGAAGCAAAGGCCTTTGCGAACGCAATACTGAAGGCTATCTAATTGCTCAAGTACCTGCCTTCCCACGCTGGAGGCCTCGCGGAGTTTCATCCATGCCTTTTCGCCTCTTCGATGCTCCGGACATGGAGCCAAGCCATTTCGTCGGCTTTGCCGGAAACAGGATCAATCGTCATTCGGAAAAGCGCAATGACGATGTGGTCGCCGCTGCACTCGCCAGCGCCAACGCACGCATCCTGCTAACTGGCCACGGCCAGGTGCTGGTTATGGGCGGCGACGTGGGCAGTGCGCTATTCAGCTTGCAGGACGCAACAGAACTGTTACCTGCCTCTGACAAGATGATCTATCTTGGTATGCAGGACGATATTCCGATCCTTGCCTCCGCCAGCGGTTTCGATTTTGCAGCCTTGCCGGAAACGATCAAGGCTTTCGACTATCGTTCCGTCTATACGCAAGGCATTATTCCGCCAGACCAGCTTGGCGCTATGGCGCAGGCTGTATCATTGCTAACTTGGCACGAGAATCACAAGTTCTGCGGACGGTGCGGCACCGAAACCGCGATGCGCGATGGAGGCTACCGGCGCACCTGCCCCAATTGCGACGCACAGCATTTCCCCCGCACCGATCCGGTTGCGATTATGATGGTAGTACACGGAGACAAGTGTCTTCTGGCACGCGGCGCGCATTTCGGCCCGGGTATGTATTCCTGCCTTGCGGGATTCATCGAACCAGGCGAGACGATCGAAAACGCGGTGCGCCGCGAGACTTTCGAGGAAACGAACCTGCTGGTCGGGCGCGTGCTCTATCACGCCAGCCAACCCTGGCCCTTTCCCTATTCACTAATGATCGGCTGCCATGCGGAGGCACTCTCCGACGAGTTCACGCTGGACAGGGCCGAACTTGAGGACGGCCGCTGGTTCTCTCGAGAGGAAGTTGTCGCGATGCTTGATCGCAGCCACCCTGATGGGCTGATGACCCCGCCACCGGGCGCCATCGCTGCGCACCTCATTCGCAGTTGGGTTCAAAGCGGGGTTTAGATTTTACTCTTCCTCACCCTGCGCGCTGCGAAACGTCGTATCGGCCGGGTAAACACCGAGGATCCGCACTTCCTTGGAGAAGAATTCCAGCTCGTCCAGCGCATGCGCAACATTCTTGTCGTCTGGATGGCCCTCGATGTCGGCATAAAACTGGGTTGCGGTGAACTTGCCGTCGATCTGATAGCTCTCGAGCTTCGTCATGTTGACCATGTTGGTGGCAAAGCCGCCCATCGCCTTGTAAAGCGCAGCAGGAACATTTCGAACACGAAAGACGAAGGTCGTCATCATGAGTTCGTCGGACCTACGCGGCGCCCACCTCTTGGTCTTGGTCAAAACCACGAAGCGCGTCACATTGTTTTCTGTGTCCTCCACGTCCTCTTCAAGGATATCGAGGCCGTATAAACTGGATGCAAGCCGCGGCGCCAGTGCAGCCATCGTCTTGTCCTTGACCTCCGCAACGAGGCGCGCCGCTCCCGCCGTATCACCGGCAATCACCGGCTTCCAGCCGTTCTGACGAATATACTTTCGGCATTGGCCGAGTGCATGAATATGGCTGTGGACCGAGGTGATCTCGTTACGTTTCGTTCCCGGTAACACCATCAGCTGAAAATGGATCGGCAGGAAGTATTCGCCGACAATGTGCAGGCGAGATTCCGGTAGGAGATGATGGATGTCTGCGACGCGACCGGCGATCGTATTCTCGATAGGGATCATTGCGAGATCTGCCGCACCGCTTTCCACGGCGTTGAATGCATCCTCGAATGTCGGGCACGGCATCGGTTCCATATCCGGGAACATGTCGCGGCACGCCGTGTCGGAGTTCGCGCCAGGTTCACCCTGGAAAGAGATGCGGTTGGTCTTTGCCATGATGGATTGCCTTATATAGAGGTGAGAATGTCTCGTGCGCGTTCGAGGTCTTCGGGCGTATCGACGCCCAACGGCACCGAATCGACGATTTCCACATCGATGCGCATGCCGGCCTCCAGCGCGCGCAACTGTTCAAGCCGCTCGCGGCGCTCCAGCGGCGATGGGCCGAGGCCGACGAAACGTTCGAGAGCAGCGCGGCGATAGGCGTAAAGCCCGATATGATGGTACAGTGGGCCCTCGCCCCAAGGTGCAGTGGCGCGGGTAAAATACAGCGCACGCATTTGGGCCTTGCCCGTGGGCGAGCCAATGATCTTCACCACGTTCGGATTAGTCTTCTCGTCCTCGCGCCGGATTTCGACGCCAAGCGTGCCTATGTCGGCGGGACCGTTCTGCAGCGGCAACAGTGCGCGCTTTATAATCTCCGTCTCGATGGTCGGCAGGTCACCCTGAACATTGACCACCGCGTCGACATTCCCGTCGGGATCGAGGGCCAGCAATGCTTCATAAATGCGGTCGGAACCGGATTCGTGATCATTGCGCGTCATCACCGCCTCGAGCCCGTGCGCTTCGACCGCCGCTTTGACGTCGAGATTATCCGTTGCGACCACGGTGCGGCCGAGTCCCGCAGCCCTCGCCCGTTCCGCCACGTGCACGATCATTGGCTTGCCCGCGATATCCGCCAGTGGCTTGTCCGGCAGCCGGGTCGAAGCCATTCTCGCCGGGATAAGTGTCAGTATTTTCATCATTGCAAACACGCCTACGGTGTCAAAAAGTCTCAGGCAGAACCGCCCTTATATGTGTTGCAAGTCTTGAGTAAAAGACCTAGTTTCCGCGCGATCACGAGGGGACTCTTGTCGAAAAATGCAGCGATCTGCATTGACCAGATATTGAGAACCTAAGCAAGTGTGCTGAACACAAAGCTCCGGCACTGCACAGCAAGGGCCGCTATCGACTTTGTATTCAGTGTACTTGAACAGGACACAAGTGGAGCAATGATCGACGATGGAATCGAGCGCATTCAACAAATATGCCATGGCGTTTCTGGCAACCGTTTTCGTTGTCATGTCGGCAGGCATCCTGTCCGATGCTTTTTTCGATTCTCACGCACCTGAAAAGCCCGGTTATATCATTCAGGCAGCCGAGCCGGAAGCTGGCGGCGCAGGCGGTGAAGCCGCCCCTGCAGCTGCTGTGCCGATCGCAACGCTTCTCGCTTCTGCCGATGCGACACGCGGCGAAGCGGTTTTCAAGCGCTGCCAGGCTTGCCACACCGGCGAGAAGGATGGCCCGAACAAGGTTGGCCCCAATCTCTGGGATATTGTCGATCGTCCGATCGCGACCCATCCGGGCTTTGGCTATTCCGGTCCGATGAAGGATTTCTCCAAGGGCGGCCAGGAGAAGTGGACCTATGATCATCTGAACCACTTCCTGACTTCGCCGAAGGCCTATATCAAAGGCACGGCCATGGGCTTCGCCGGCGACAAGAAGGACAATGAGCGCGCCGATCTGATCGCTTATCTGCGCACGCTGTCCGATAGTCCAAAGCCGCTGCCAACTGCCGATGCAGCGGCTGCACCTGCAGGCGATGCGGCAAAACCCGCTGATGCAGCAGCCAAGCCGGCTGAAGGTGCTGCTCCCGCTGCGCCCGCAGGTGAAAAGCCAGCCGATGGGGCAGCACCTGCTGCTCCAGCTCCAGCTGCTCCAGCGCCTGCCAACTGATTTTACTGGACATTTTGCGAAAAGCCGGGCCCAGCGCCCGGCTTTTGCGTTCTTGGCGAGTGTTTTTTCGGTGAAGGCCTGTTCTCTGCCGCATTTTCTCTTAGACTACCGGCAAAGAGAACCTGTGGAGATTTGATTTGCGATTTCGCCCTTTCGTTGCCAGCCTCGCTCTCCTTGCCATCGCTACTGTCAGCACCGTCCAGATAGCTCAGGCTGCAGAATGGAGGACGGGGACGAGTGTTTTGGGGGAGCCGAAATACAATGGGGAATTTAAGCACTACGACTATGTGAATCCGGATGCGCCCAAGGGCGGGACACTTAATCAGACTGCCAACGGATCCTTCGACAGTCTCAACCCGTTTGTCGTCCAGGGCAATGCGGCGGCGGGTTTGCCCCCATCGAGCAATCCAATCGGCGGCGGGCTCCTTTACGACACGCTTCTCAGTCAGGCGCTGGATCAACCTGCGACCAACTATGCCCTTATCGCGGAGGCGGTTGCCTATCCTGATGATTATTCATGGGTAAAGTTTCGGCTGAATCCCGCGGCGAAATGGCATGATGGCGAGCCTATCACAGTCGATGACGTAATTTGGTCGTTTGACGTCCTGAAGAAGCAAAGTCCGCTCTACAACAAATATTATCATGATGTGACCAAGGCCGAAAAAACCGGTGACCGCGAGGTTACATTCACATTCGCCAGTAGCGGCAATCGCGAGTTGCCAAGCATTATGGGCGATTTTCCCATATTGCCAAAACACTGGTGGGAGGGAACCGACGCTTCCGGCAAAAAGCGCGATATTACCAAGCCTACGATGGAAATCCCGCTTGGATCGTCGGCCTACAAGATCGAGAGCGTCGTGCCCGGCAAAACGATTGTCTGGAGCAGGGTTGCAGATTATTGGGGCAGAGACCTTCCCGTAGAGATCGGCCGCAACAATTTCGACCGTGTTCGCTATGAGTATTTCCTTGATCAGAATGCTCAATGGGAAGCTTTCAAGAAAGGCGGCTTCGAAGACTATCGAGGTGAACCAAGCATTGGCCGATGGATGCGTGGCTATGATTTTCCTGCATTCAAACGGGGCGATGTCGTCAAGGCGATGTTCCCGCTGCGGTCTTCCGGCCGCATGCAGGGCTTTCTCATCAACGCAAGGCGCGACAAGTTTAAAGATCCGAAAGTACGCGAAGCTCTAAATTGGATCTATGACTTTGAAAGTATGAGCAAGAACCTGTTCTTTGGTCAGTACAAACGCATCAACAGCTATTTTGCGGGTTCGGAGCTGGCCTCAAGCGGTTTACCGAGCGGTAAGGAGCTTGAAATCCTGGAGACTGTGAAGGGCGAAGTGCCTGACGAAGTCTTCACCAAGGAATTCAAGCTCCCGGTCTACGACACTCCGCAATCGCAGCGGGACAATCTACGTCATGCGGTTCAGTTGCTCCGTGACGCCGGGTACGACCAAAAAAATGGAAAGCTCGTCAACACCAAGTCCGGACAACCTTTGACCATCGAATTTCTCGCGGATGATCCCTCGGACGAGCGCGTCGTTGGGCCGTTCATAGCAAACCTGCGCAAGCTTGGGATCGACGCCCAGATTCGCGTGGTCGACAGCGCGCAATATGTCGCCAGGATCAATGATTTTGATTTCGACATTATGGCGATCGCTGGAATGGCGCAGAGCCTTTCGCCAGGCAATGAGCAGCGCGACTTCTGGAGTTCGGCTGCGGCGGACACGCCGGGAAGCCGGAACTACATGGGCATCAAGAACCCGGCTGTCGACAAGCTGGTCGACCGCGTGATTTTCGCAAAGGATCGCGATGAGCTTGTCGCAGCCACGCACGCGCTCGACCGGGTGCTGCTCTGGAATTATTACGTGGTTCCGCAGTGGTACGATGACCGGATAAAAATCGCCTACTGGAACAAGTTCGGCATGCCGGAGAAGCAACCCGAATATACCGGAATCGACCCTTTCTCCTGGTGGATCGATACTGCCAAGGAACAGGCCCTGAAGGCGCGCGCCGAATGACGCGACCTACCCGCCGCGATGTTCTGAAAATATCAAGCGCGACGATCCTGACGGCAATGGCGCCGCGCCTTGCACTGTCGGAAGTCGCAACGGGTGTGCCGCTGCATGGGCTTTCAGCATTTGGCGAGTTGAAATATCCCAAGGATTTCACGCATTTCGACTACGCCAATCCCGATGCCCCAAAAGGCGGTACCTTCGCCTTCTCGCCATGGAGCTGGTTTTTCAACCAGTCGACGCAGACCTTCAATACGCTGAATAGCTTCTCGCCCAAGGGCGATGCGCCGCCGCGCATGGAGCTGTGTTTTGACACGTTGATGGAATCAGCGCTGGACGAGCCAGACTCGATATATGGACTGGTGGCAGAGACGGTCACCGTCTCCGCCGACCGCAATACATTCACCTTCAAACTCCGCTCCGAAGCCCGGTTCCACGATGGCTCGCCCCTCACAGCGCATGATGTGGTCTTCAGCTATCAGACGATACAGAAGAAGGGGCACCCTTCGCTTTTGTTACTGCTGACCGAGATGAAGGAGATCGTTGCCGTCGACGATCACACCCTGCGTATCAGCTTTACCGGCAAGCATTCCGACCGCGCCATTCTCGACATCGCCAGTACGATGCCGATCCTCTCCAAAACCTGGTATGCCACGCGCGATTTCGATGCCTCGACGCTCGAGCCGCCCCTTGCCTCGGGGCCTTACCGGGTCGGCAGCGTTTCGGTCGGCCAGCGTATCGAATACGAGCGCGTCGAGGATTACTGGGGACAAGACCTGCCGGTCATGCGAGGCCTCAACCATTTCGACCGGATCAGGATCGATTTCTACCGCGACCGCCAGCCGGAGTTCGAAGCTTTCAAGAAAGGCGATATCTTCTTCCGTCTGGAATCCACCGCCAAGACGTGGGCGACGGAATATGATTTTCCTGCAATCCAGCAAAAGCGCGTTATCAAGCGGGACTTTTCCGGTGAAAAACGCCCGCAAATGCAGGCCTGGGCCCTGAACCAGCGCCGCGAACATTTCCGCGACCCACGTGTTCGCGAAGCCATCGCCCTGTGTTTCGATTTCGAATGGACGCAAAAAAATCTGTTCTATGGCCGCTACGACCGTTCGCAATCGCTGTTCGAACAGTCGGATTTTCTCAGCTCCGGCAAGCCTTCGCCCGAAGAACTGGCGCTCATGGAGCCGTTCCGCGACAAGCTGCCCAAAGCCATCTTCGACGAAGCGCTATTGCAGGCTCCCTCAGATGGTTCAGGCCGCGACCGCAAGAACCTGCGCCGTGCTTCCGAGCTTCTGGCCGAGGCCGGGTTCAAGCGAGAGGGCAACCAGTTGGTCGATGCGGGAGGCAAACCGCTGAACGTTGAAATGCTTATTCAAGCCGAGGTTTTCACGCGAGTCTATTCGCCCTTCATCAACAATCTCAAGGCAATAGGCATCAATGCCTTTTTGCGCCTTGTTGATCCCTCACAATATCAACTGCGCCTGCAGGATTTTGATTTCGACATGATGGGCATCGCCTATATGCTCGATGCCACCCCAACGCGTGAATCTCTGGAGATCATGTTCGGCTCGAAAGCCGCCAGCGTACCCGGGTCGTGGAATTTTCCCGGCACCGCCGACCCGGTTGTCGATGCGCTTGTCGCGAAAGTCAGCGAGGCGCACTCCCGTGCGGAATTGATTTCAATCTTGCGTGTTCTTGATCGACTCTTGCGTATAAGACGCGACTGGATTCCAAATTGGTACGCAGCGAATCATCCGATCGCCTATTGGGACATGTTCGGCTTCAAGGAGCCGAAACCCGATTACGGTTTTCCGGTTGAGACGTTGTGGTGGCTCGACGAAGCAAAGGCGAAGGCAATTGGCAAGGTTTGATATTTTAGTGATGTTGAGAGGGAGCTCCTGATGGGAGCTTATATCCTTCGCCGTCTCGTTTTGATGGTTCCGACACTGTTCGGGGTTTTGCTTGTCTGCTTCGTCATCGTACAATTTGTCCCCGGCGGTCCGGTACAGCGCATTATCGGCCAGCTTACCGGCCAGGGCGGCAATGCCATGGACCGCATCGGCGGAGGAGGTGCGGATTTCGGTCAGAGCCAGGATCAGCTTGGCCTTGGTGAGGGCAACTCAAAATATCGCGGTGCACAGGGCCTTGATCCGGCATTCATCGCCAGCCTCGAAAAGCAGTTCGGCCTCGACAAGCCTCCCTTGGAGCGCTTCGGTCTTCTGATGTGGAATTATGTGCGCTTCGATTTCGGGAAGAGCTATTTCCGCGATATTAGCGTCATCGATCTGATCAAGGAAAAGCTCCCTGTCTCCATATCGCTCGGCCTGTGGATGACGCTGCTCTCCTATATGATCTCGATTCCGCTCGGCATACGCAAGGCGATCAAGGACGGCTCGACCTTCGATATCTGGACCAGCGGCGTCATCATCGTTGGCTATGCGATTCCAGGCTTTCTCTTCGGTATCATGCTGATCGTTTTCTTCGCAGGGGGCTCGTTCTTCGACTGGTTTCCGTTGCGCGGGCTGACCTCGAACAACTTCTCGCAGCTCTCGCTTTTTGGCAAGATTGTCGACTATGCATGGCATCTCGCACTGCCGCTGACCGCGATGCTGCTTTCCGCTTTTGCCACAACGACGCTGCTTACCAAGAACTCATTCCTAGACGAAATCCGCAAGCAATATGTTACGACGGCGCGCGCCAAGGGCCTCAGCGAGCGCAAGATCCTCTATGGCCACGTCTTCCGCAATGCCATGCTGATCGTCATTTCCGGTTTTCCAAGCGCCTTTATTTCGATCTTTTTCACGGGCCAGCTCCTGATCGAGGCGATCTTCTCGCTCGATGGCCTGGGATTGCTTGGTTATGAATCGATTATCAACCGCGACTATCCGGTGGTGATTGCCACGGTCTATATTTTCGCACTTGTCGGCGTTGTCGTCAGTCTCCTCTCCGATCTTCTCTATACATGGATAGATCCGCGGATCGATTTCGAGCGGAGGGACGTCTGATGACGAGCGAGGTTTTACGCGCGCCCGCTATCTCGGTTCGGCCTCCACGCCTGTCGCCACTCAATGCCCGCCGCTGGCAGAATTTCAAGGCCAACCGCCGCGGCTGGTGGGCACTGTGGATATTCCTGTTTCTCTTCATTGCCTCGCTGTTCGCCGAATTCATTGCCAACGACAAGCCAATCCTCGTTTCCTATAAAGGCGAAATCCTCTTTCCGGTTCTGGTCGATTACCCTGAGGAAAAGTTCGGCGGTTTCTATGCGGTCACTGACTATCGTGATCCCGTAATTCAGGACGAGATCAACGCCAATGGCTGGGCGATATGGCCGCCGGTGCGCTATTCCTATCGCACGGTCAACAATGAATTACCCGACACGGCACCCTCCAAGCCCTTTTGGCTATTCACGCCCGAAGAGCGCTGCTCCCGTTATCCGCAGGGGGTCAACGATCCGAATTGCACCTTTGGCAATTTGAACATTCTTGGCACTGACGATCAGGCACGCGATGTCTTCGCCCGCGCACTTTACGGCTTCCGCATCTCGGTGCTGTTTGGCCTCATTCTGACAGCCGCCTCGGCGGTTATCGGCGTTACCGCCGGCGCCCTACAAGGCTATTTCGGTGGCTGGCTCGATCTCATCGCCCAGCGCTTCATCGAGATCTGGTCCTCTGTTCCAACTCTTTATCTGCTTCTGATCATGGCCTCGATCCTGCCGCCGGGCTTCTGGATTCTACTTTGCATCATGCTGTTGTTTTCCTGGGTGAGTTTCGTTGGCATCGTTCGCGCGGAGTTCCTGCGCGCGCGCAATTTCGAATACGTCAACGCCGCCCGCGCGCTCGGTGTGCGCGATCGAACCATCATGTTCCGGCATCTGCTGCCCAACGCGATGGTGACAACGTTGACATTCCTGCCCTTCATTCTCAATGGATCGATCACAACGCTAACATCGCTTGATTTCCTTGGCTTCGGCCTGCCTCCGGGATCGCCATCGCTTGGCGAGTTGCTGGCGCAAGGCAAGAACAATCTTCAAGCGCCATGGCTCGGCCTCACCGGTTTCATCGTCATATCGCTGATGCTGTCGCTTCTGATTTTCGTCGGTGAAGCGACACGTGACGCATTCGATCCGCGCAAGGCTTTCAAATGAACGCTCTCCTTTCAGTACGCGATTTGTCAGTCGCCTTCACCCAGAACGGCAAGGAGTCTCTCGCCGTCGATCGTATCTCTTTCGATATCGCTCAGGGCGAAACGGTCGCGCTGGTTGGAGAATCCGGTTCCGGCAAGTCTGTAACTGCCCTGTCGATCCTGAAGCTGCTGCCCTATCCGCCTGCATCACATCCATCGGGCCAGATCCTGTTCAATGGCGAGGACCTCCTGGACAAGGATGAGACCGATTTGCGCCGGGTCCGCGGCAATGACATTACCATGATTTTCCAGGAGCCGATGACTTCGCTCAATCCGCTTCATCCGATTGAAAAGCAGATCAGCGAAGTGCTGAAATTACATCAGGGCATGGGCGACAAGGCGGCGCGTCAGCGCACTCTGGCACTGCTGGAGGAAGTTGGCATTCGCGAGCCGGAAAAGCGAATGAACGCTTATCCGCACCAGCTTTCCGGCGGGCAGCGCCAGCGCGTGATGATCGCCATGGCGCTTGCCAACAAGCCGAAACTGCTGATTGCCGACGAGCCGACCACTGCGCTCGACGTGACCGTGCAGGCGCAGATTCTGAAACTGCTTGCGGAGTTAAAAGCCGCACAGGGCATGTCGATGCTCTTCATTACCCATGACCTTGGCATTGTGCGCAAGATCGCCGACCGCGTCTGCGTGATGACGGGCGGCAAGATCGTCGAAACCGGTCCAACGAAGCAGATATTCGATAATCCCCAGCACGAATATACGAAGCATCTGCTCGCGGCAGAACCGAAGGGCAATCCGCCATCCGCGGACCTTTCGGCTGAACCGGTGATGCGCGGCGAGAACCTCAAGGTCTGGTTCCCGATCAAACAAGGCTTTCTGCGAAAAACCGTCGACTATGTGAAGGCGGTTGATGGCATCGACGTCACGATCCGAGCAGGGCAGACACTTGGTGTCGTCGGCGAATCCGGTTCGGGCAAGACGACGCTCGGTCTCGCCTTGTCGCGCATGATTTCGTCCGAGGGCGTAATTCGGTTCGGGACCAGGGACATCAACCAATATTCGTTCAAGCAGATGCGTCCGCTGCGCCGCGAATTGCAGATTGTCTTCCAGGATCCCTACGGCTCTCTCTCTCCACGCATGTCGGTTACCGACATTATTGCCGAAGGCTTGCAGGTGCACGAGCCGAAGCTTTCAGTGGGTGAACGGGATGCGCGCGTCGTCGCCGCGCTTAAAGAAGTCAATCTTGATCCGGAAAACCGTTTCCGCTACCCGCACGAGTTCTCCGGTGGCCAGCGTCAGCGCATCGCAATCGCACGCGCCATGGTGCTCAATCCGCGTTTCGTCATGCTCGACGAACCTACATCCGCGCTCGACATGAGCGTGCAAGCGCAGGTTGTCGACCTTTTGCGCTCTTTGCAGCAAAAGCATAATCTGGCTTACCTTTTCATCAGCCACGACTTGAAGGTGGTCAAGGCACTTGCCAATGACGTGCTGGTGATGCGCAATGGGAAGGCAGTGGAATATGGCCCTTCGGAGGAAATCTTCGCACGGCCGAAGAGCGATTATACAAAAGCCCTGATGGCTGCGGCCTTCAGGATAGAAACGGCCGAACAGGGAGCGGTGAGCGAATGACTGGGAATGCGGATGACACAATCTTGTTGGCGGTGACGGGCTGGGACCCGGATGTCTGGCAAACCGAATTTGCCAAGGCCGCACCGGCCCGCAAGCTTGTGCTTGATACCGACACGGCCAAAGAAAAGATTCGTTACGCCCTGGTGTGGAAGCAGCGGCCCGGCTCTCTCATGGGCTTGCCCAACCTCGAAGTCATCTTCTCGCTCGGCGCCGGTGTCGATCATATCTTCCACGATCACCAGATTCCGGATGTTCCCATTGTGCGCATCGTTTCGCCGGACCTCACCATGCGGATGAGCGAATATGTCGTCTGGCAGGTGCTAGACCATCACAGGCTCGGACTGCGCTATCGCCAGCAACAGACCCAGAAGGTCTGGCATGAGGATCGGCGCCAGCCGGCTGCACACGAGGTGACGGTTGGCATTCTAGGGCTTGGTGTGCTTGGACGCGATGCCGCGCAGAAATTGCGCAATCTAGGGTTTCGTGTCAGCGGGTGGAGCCGCCGCCTGCAGACCATCGAGGGCGTCACGAGCCACTTCGGAAAGGACGGGCTGAAGGATTTCCTCAAGGACGTGGACATCGTCGTCTGCCTGCTGCCATTGACGCCCGAGACTAAAGGCATCCTGTCGATGAGCATGTTCGCACAGATGAAGGCCGAGGGCCCGCTTGGTGCGCCGGTATTGATCAACGCCGGTCGCGGCGGCTTGCAGAACGAACCCGATATCCTTGCCGCGCTTGATCGAGGCATGCTGTCAGCTGTGACGCTCGACGTGTTCAAAACCGAGCCGCTACCGAAAGTTAGCCCGCTGTGGACACATCCGCAGGTTGTCATCACACCGCATGCGGCTGCAAGTTCCAGCCCTCAGGCATTGGTTCCGGAGATCGTGGCGCAACTTGAGTCTTATGAGCGTGGCGAGCCACTCAAAAATATCGTGGACAAGGCCGCGCAATATTAGATGCCGATTATCTCTCCCTTGAGGGAAATAAGAAAAACTAAAGCCGGCGCACCGCTGTCGGCTTTCCATAAAGATAGGCGATGCGTTCAATGGCCTCGCGCAACGGTTCGAGGGTAACACTCATCATATGGCCACTCGCATGCAGCACCATGGAATGGCTCGCCATCATCGCCGCGTGACCAGTCCAGAACAGGAAGTCGCCGCGCTGCAGATTGTGATAGTCCGTGTCCGGTTCGATCAGCTCGCCGATCGAAGCCGCCTGCATATCCGAATCGCGCAACACGCCCTGGCCGGTCATCAGCAGTGAAAGCTGGATCAGACCTGAACAATCAATGCCAAATCCCGAAACGCCGCCCCAAAGATAGGGCGTGTGCATAAGCGTTTCGGCCACAGCGACATGATCATCCGTCACCTCGTCTATGGGCACGAGATGTTTGGCGATGATCGCCTCGCCGCTTGGCAGCATGGCATAGAGCGTGCCGCGCCTCTCCTGCCCGCCGGTTACCGTAACCAGCGAGCCCATCGACAGCGCTTTGGTCCGCGGGAACTTCAGGTCAGAACCCGGGTACACAAAGGTCCGCGGTGCGATGACGATATGGGTCGGTTCATCCGTGCGCAGGTTTAGCGTCGTATCCACCACGTAGCCGACATAGCCATCGCGCTCGTTCTGGATCCAGCACCAGCCATTGTCATCTTCGAAGACGAGCACATCGTCGCCGTAGAGAAACTGTGTGGTGATACCAGCGTCGCCTCGTGGTTCGGAGCGCACGTCGACCACCGGATCGGCGATGCGCATCGGCATGCCGGCGGTGAATCGCTCCGCTTCAACCAGACCGCGTAAGCTTTCGTCAGCAAGATCGGGCCGGAATGCGTTCAGCCGCTTGTCGAGATTTACAGTTTCAGCTTTCAAAGCGGCAATCCTCTTGCTTTGGCGATAATCAGGTCGCCGAGCCGTTCAACATACAGCGCACCTTTTACCGTTCTCTTGACGAGAACATTGCGCTTGTCCTTCTCATCGCGGTGTCGATCGACCAAACCGTAAGAGCCCATTGTGTCGAGAGCACGAGTGATGACGGGTTTTGTGACGCCGAGCTTTGCGGCCATGCCCCGTATCGTGTGTGGCGGCGGTTCGAGATAGACCGTAAGAAGCACAGCCAGCTGCCGCATCGTGAGATCGTGGGCATCGTCGCGCACTTCCGACAGCGCAATTTCCTTCCACAATGTCAGTGCTTGAAGCGGTCTCAGCTCTATATTCATGAACGTTACCCGCGATCATTTCGGCTCCGTTCCATTCTAGCCGTTGCATCGAGGTACGCAAGGCAATCATTTGCTCGGGTAACGCTCTTTAAGAAGATGGTAAAGTGCGCGAATAGCCTGTGCCTCGCCTCCGATAGGAGCGTGCGGCTTCTCCACCGGGTTCCAGCCGAAAATATCGAAATGCGCCCAGACCTTCGCCTTGCCGACGAAGCGTTGCAGGAATAGCGCCGCAGTGATCGATCCGGCAAAACCATCGGACGTGACATTGTTGAGGTCGGCGACACGGGATGAGAGTCTGACGTCATAGGGTTGCCAAAGCGGCATGCGCCAGACTGGATCGGCAACCGCGTATGCGGAGGCCGCTACCTCCGAAGCAAATCCATCATCATCGGTGTAGAATGGCGGCAAATCCGGGCCAAGCGCAACACGTGCTGCGCCGGTCAGGGTAGCCATGTCGATGAGGATTTCCGGCTCGTCGTCATCGGCCAACGCAAGCGCATCCGCGAGGATCAAGCGTCCTTCTGCATCGGTATTTCCGATCTCGACGGTCAGGCCCTTGCGGCTGGTCAATATGTCTCCAGGGCGAAACGCATTGGCGGAAATCGAATTTTCGACCGCCGGTATCAGTACACGCAACCTGACAGGCAGCCTCGCATCCATGATCAGTCCAGCCAGCGCCAGCACGTTGGCCGCGCCGCCCATATCCTTTTTCATCAGGAGCATGCCGCTCGAAGGCTTTATATCCAAACCGCCTGTGTCGAAGCAAACGCCTTTGCCGACCAGTGTCACCTTTGGCGCATTTTTCTTGCCCCATGCAAGATCGATCAGGCGAGGTTCCTGGCTTCCTGCCCGTCCTACCGCGTGGATCATGGGGAAATTCTTCTTCAACAGATCATCGCCCTTGATCACGCTGAGCGTTGCCTTGTGTTCCTCGGCAACGTTCCGCACCGCTGCCTCCAGCGCTACAGGCCCCATATCGTTGGTCGGCGTGTTAATAAGATCCCGTGCTAGCGTGACGGCTTTGGCGAGCCGTCTCACATCCGTCTCATCGGCGCCCTTGGGTGTCGAAAGCGTGACTTCAGCATCATCTTTTTTCGTGTAGCGCGTAAATTTGTAACCTCCGATGAGAAACGCCAAAGCAGTGAGATCTGGCTCGCCGACCGGGCTCGCAATGTACCAGTCACCTTTTGGCAACGCACTGGCCAGCTTGCCGGCAACGAGCCGAACATCGTCCTTGCCAATGCCGAACAGAGCACCCGAAACGGCTCCATTTTCCCCTGGAATAACAAGAACACGAGCAGCTTGGCCATCAAACCCATTGGCTTGGGCCCATGCAAGGGCAGCACCATCGAGGCCGGCATCTTCCAATTCGCCTTTTTTCACGAACCAGACCGGCTTGCTGCCTGCCATTGTTCCAACTTTGATATCACTAGCCATAACGCTCTCTACTTTTGCACCCACCCCTCAGGTCATTAACCGTCCGTTAGGGTTAACAGAATATTTCTAAGCCAAGGAAATGGTTAACGCACAGGTGATTTGTGCTGCGGATGGGGCAAACTATGACAAGCGTAGGCATTATTCAATGTAATCGCCGCTTCATTTATGCCGTTGCAATTATTGCGTTGGCCGCTGGAATCTCCGGATGCACGACCACCGACAAGACCACGACAGGATCGATCACCCCGGCCAATGGCACAAGGGACACACTTCCAGCTGGCAATTTCGATCAGATGAACCAGGAGCAGCTGATGCAGGCGTCCTCCAGCCTCGGCAAGCGCTATGAAGCAAATCCCAAAGACAGATCTGCGGCGCTGAATTTTTCCACTGTCTTGCGCATGACCGGTCGCAGCGACCAGGCTCTTGCTGTGATGCGAAGCCTTGCTATCGCCTATCCGAAAGATCGCCAGGTCCTTGCCGCCTATGGCAAAGCGCTCGCCAGCACGGGTGAGTTCGATGCGGCTCTCGACGCTCTGCGCCGCGCCCAGACGCCGGAATACCCGGATTGGAAACTGCTCTCGGCGGAAGGTGCCATTCTCGATCAAATGGGTAAGACGGGAGAAGCTCGCGATCTTTACAGACAGGCACTGATCATCAATCCTGACGAAGCCTCGATCCTGTCCAACATGGGCATGTCCTACGTCCTCTCGGGTGAATTGGCCACTGCCGAACAGTATATGCGCCGGGCTGTGAGCGCTAAGGGTTCTGACAGTCGCGTGCGGCAGAACCTTGCGCTTGTCGTTGGGCTACAGGGGCGTTTTGACGAGGCCGAGAATATCGCCAAACAGGAACTCTCGCCCCAACAGGCACAGACCAATGTGCAATATTTGCGATCGATGTTATCGCAACAAAACTCCTGGAACATGCTGAAAGACAAGAAGAAGCCCAAAAGCTGACTAACTCCGCCAAGCAGCAAAAAGCCGCCCGTTGAGGCGGCTTTTTCATGAGACGAACTGCATTCTATTTCTTCGATGTCGCCGGTCCGAAAATTCCGCCTTGCGCCTGAATCTGGATAACAGCTGGTCCAAGGATAACGCAGAATAGGACGGGTAGCAGAAACAGGATCATCGGAACCGTCAGCTTTGGCGGCAGGGCAGCCGCTTTCTTTTCGGCTGCCATCAGGCGCATTTCCCGGCTCTCATCGGACAGAACGCGAAGAGCGCTACCTATCGATGTGCCGTAGCGTTCAGACTGGACCAGCGCTTGTACGACCGATTTGACGGTCTCAAGCCCTGTACGCGTTGCGAGATTATCATAGGCTTGGCGTCTTTCAGGCAGAAATGACAATTCGGCATTGGTAAGCACCAGTTCCTCTGCCAGTTCTCCGGACTGTACACCAATTTCTTCTGATACTTTCTTGAACGCGGCCTCGATCGACATGCCTGATTCGACGCAGATCAGCATCAGATCAAGCGCATCGGGCCAAGCCATCTGAATCGACTGTTTGCGCTTGCTCGCGACATTTCTCACGTAGAGATTTGGCAGATAAAAGCCGACATAAGCGCCTGCAAAGCATGCGACGACCCGGATAAGGGTTGATTTCTCGGCTAGGCCGCCGAGAACGAAAATGTAGAATACAGCGAGACCCAGTGTTACGAAGGGCAGACCGAAACGTGCCGCGAGGAAAAGGTTCAGCGCGTTCTGTCCGCGAAAGCCGGCCATGCGCAAGGCGGCGAGCGTTTTTTCATCGGCGAGTGCCCGTTGCAAATCCAGTTTTTCCACGAACTGGCGTATACCCTGCCGTTCCACTCTGCGCAGCGAAAGACCTGAATTTTTGCGTTTACTCTCGCTTTCAGAAGCCAGTCTGGCTCTTTCGCGGGATCTGATCTGGTCGCGTTCCAGCGCAACCGATTTCATCCGCGATTTGAGGCCTACCCCTGACAGCATTGGCATCAGAAACGTTACCAAGGTTGCGAAGATCGACACCCCGACCAGGATGGCGAACAGAAATGCCGGGTCCTTAATGACTTTAGCAAAGGCGTCTACCATGCATCTCTCGCTAGAATTTGAAATTGATCATCTTTTTCATCACCATGATGCCGATCGACATCCAGGCACCGGCGCAAGCAAGAAGGAAATTGCCAGAACTAGTGTTGAAAAGAATCATGATGTATTGCGGACTCGTCAGGTATACGAGAAAGGCAACGATAAAGGGCAACGCACCGATGATATAGGCGGATGCCTTTGCTTCCATTGACAGCGCCTGCACTTTGGCCGCCATTTTCTTCCGGTCACGCAAGACACGGGACAGATTGCCCAAGGCTTCGGAGAGGTTGCCGCCGGCCTGGGCCTGAATCTGAATGACGATGCCAAAGAAACTGGCTTCCGAGCAGGGCATGAATTCCGACATGCGCATTGCAGCTTCGGGGATGCTTACTCCGACCTGTTGCGTGTCGACTATGCGGCGGAACTCTCCGCGCACCGGTTCCTGGGCTTCCTGCGCGATGAGACGAATTCCATCGTTAAGCGGCAGACCGGAGCGAATAGCGCGCACGATCACGTCGATCGCGTTCGGAAATTCGTGCAGGAATGCCTTGATGCGTCTCTGGCGTCGAAAGTAGATAAACCAGCGCGGCAAGCCGAGTGCGCCTGCAAGAAACAGGCCCGGAGCAAGATAGATCGGTGATCCGAGCATTACTCCCAGTCCTGCAACGACCGCTCCAGTGATAAACGAATACATATAGAACTGTGGCAATGTTACTTTCATACCCGCCTGCTGCATAAGCATTTTCAACGGGGGAGACTTGATATTCTTGTCGCGCAGCTTCTGGCGCTGCTCAAGGTCCTTCAGCGTGTCGTGCACCGACTTGCGGCGTTTGACCGCCTCGGCCTGCTTGTCGCGAATCGTGAATTTGCCAAGGCTATCCGTTGCGGCGAGCTTGACCTCATTCAGCCTCTCATCGGCCTTTTTCTGCCATGCAATAGAGTCAAAAAATAAAACATAGGTCAAAGCGGCGACGGCGAGCACAACCAGCAGGATGAAACCAAGCTGTGCGAGATCAAACCCGAACATCTGTGTGCTCCGATCCCACCATCATGGTTTCGTCGTTTCCATGGAATCGAGTGCATTTGCGAGGCGCCGGTCTTCATTGTAGTAGCGCGCCCGCTCCCACATGTGCGGGCGGGCGATGCCTGTTGAGACGTGCTTCCCTGTAAGACGGCCGTTGGCATCTTCGCCGGTGATTTCATAGACGACAAGATCCTGCGTTATAACAACCTCGCCTTCCATGCCGATCACTTCGGTAATATGGGTAATCCGCCGCGAACCGTCCCGAAGGCGCGCTGCCTGAATAATAATGTCCACCGAACCCACGATAATTTCGCGCACCGTCTTTTGCGGCAAGGCGAAGCCGCCCATGGCAATCATGGATTCCATACGGCTAAGACATTCCCTGGGACTATTCGAGTGAATCGTACCCATGGATCCATCGTGGCCGGTATTCATGGCAGAAAGCAGATCGAAGACTTCAGGTCCGCGCACTTCGCCGACGATGATCCGCTCGGGACGCATACGAAGGCAGTTCTTGACGAGATCGCGCATGGTGATCTCGCCCTCACCTTCAAGGTTCGCCGGCCTTGTTTCAAGCCGCACCACATGCGGTTGCTGCAGCTGAAGTTCCGCTGAATCTTCGCAAGTGATGATGCGCTCGTCCTTGTCGATATAATTGGTCAGGCAGTTCAAAAGCGTCGTCTTGCCAGAGCCGGTACCCCCGGAGATGACGATATTGCAACGGACGCGGCCAATGATTTGCAAAAGCTCGGCACCGGCAGGAGAAATGGCGCCGAAACGGACGAGTTGGTCCAGCGTCAGCTTGTCCTTCTTGAATTTACGAATAGTCAGGACCGGTCCGTCGATCGCAAGCGGCGGTGCGATAACGTTGACACGCGAGCCATCGGGCAGACGTGCGTCGCAGATGGGACTGGACTCGTCGACGCGCCTTCCCACCTGGCTGACTATACGCTGGCAGATGTTGAGGAGCTGCTGGTTGTCGCGGAAACGGACGCCGGATTCCTGCACCTTGCCCAGCACTTCGATGTAGGTCTTGCGAGCGCCATTGACCATGATGTCGGCGATGTCATCGCGCGCCAATAAAGGCTCCAGCGGGCCATAGCCTAAGACGTCATTGCAGATATCGTCGAGCAGCTCTTCCTGCTCTGAGATCGACATGGCGAAATTCTTGATCGCGATGATGTCGTTGACAATATCCCGGATTTCTTCGCGCGCCACTTCCGGGTCCAGCTTCGACAATTGCGCAAGATCGATTGTGTCGATCAGTGCGGCGAAAACCTGCGACTTCGTATCGTAATAAGCCTCGTTTTTTTCGCGAAGCGGCGCGACTGGCTTCGGCGTCTCGATGGGAGAACGCTTGGGCTCCAATATATCCCGCGGAAGGCCTGTGGTCGCGGTCACCCCTCCCCCGAGAAGAGGCAGTGCCGTCTCCAGGGCCGGCGCCCGAAACTCCTGAACCTGGCTTCCACCGGCCCCGCCTGATTGGGGATTACCGCGTTTACCAAACATGATTTCTCTTTACTGTTTCTTGCGCTTCAACCGGGAAAAGACCGCGGACAATCCTGGTTTCTTCTTGGGCTTCAGTGTCATACGGCCAGTCAGGATATGCGCGATCTCGTTAATGCTTTGAACGATGGGATTGGCACCATCCGTTTCCGCCAACATCCGGCCATTATTCGCTGCACTGCCAAACAGCGCGGGCTCGAAAGGGATAGTGGCGAGCGGCAGAATTCCAAGCGGACTGCAGAAATCGAGCGGCGCAATTTCAGGGCGTTTGGGCACGCCGACCTGATTGAGGATCAGTCTTGGCGGGGCATCATTGGGGCGAAGTTGCTTCAGGGTATCAAGCAGGTTTTTTGTATTGCGCAGATTCGCCAATTCTGGTGATGCAACGATAACGACTTCATCGGCCCGGGCCAGCGTTGTGCGTGTCCAGCCGTTCCACGTGTGCGGAACATCGAGAACGACGTGAGGAACGGATCTTTGCGCAACGTCGATCAAATGCGCAAAGGAATCGTCGCGGAAATCAAAAACGCGATCAAGCGTCGATGGTGCGGCAAGCAGCGAGAGATGTTCTGCGCATTGTGCCAACAGACGATCGAGATAGACATCATCGATGCGTTCTGGAGAAAAGACTGCCTCGGCAATTCCCTGTGCGGGATCCTGATCGAAGTTGATGTTCGCCGTGCCATAAGGCAGATCCATATCGGCAATAACCACCTCGTTCTTGAAGAGTGACGAGATGGCCCAGGCGATGTTGTGCGCCATTGTGGAGGCGCCGACACCACCCTTCGCACCGATAAAGGCAATCGAGTGACCAAGCGGCTTTGCTTCCGGGTCGACGAACAGACCGCCGATGGCGCCGACGATTTCCGACAAATCGACCGGAGCAACCATATATTCCGATATGCCATTCCGGATCAGTTCGCGGTAGAGCCAGACGTCATTGAAATGTCCGATGATAACAACCTTTGTCGACGGATCGCACACCTCCGATAGAGCCGCGAGATTTTGCAGCATGTCGCGTGGCGCAGCCGACGTCTCAAGCAGAATGAGATTGGGCGTCGGCACAGTCTGAAACAATTCAACGGCCGTATCTACCCCGCCCATATGAACCTGAACGTGCGTTTTGGCCATGCGACGGTCTTCGCTGGCACGAGTTATCTGCTTCGCGACGCCATCGCTCTCGCAAAATGCCTGAATGGATATGCGGGGGATCGGCCGGTGCGCATGCAAGCTTACCCCCGGTGATCGCTCGCCACCTTCTCCAGGTTGGTTTTCTGTTTCGAGGGCCACTTGACTCATTTTAGCGTTCCGCTTTTCAAAGAGAATTGGTTGCTCAAGACCAGCTTAGTACTCAACTTCCTGTGCCGTGATTGGCTCGGGTGTAGGCGCATTTCTGTAGTCATCGATCACGACAATTCGCCGTTCAGCATCGATCGGAGACGTTGCGCGCGGTCCGAGCAAATCGGCCGGGTTGGCGAGTTGTGCCGCGAAATTGCTCTGATTGGCACAACCAAAATTGGAGTAGTGCCGATTTTGAGCCGTATCGAGGATATCCTTGGGCCATTGGCCGCACGTGTTGGTCGATGCGGTCATCGCCGAATAGGAAAGGCGAATAGGAGCGGATTCTTCCGGGCCAGTCTGGTAGCGTTCACTGGAGATGTTAAACGGCTTCACACCATTTTTTCGCAGGGTTGCGGCAACATCGCCCCGTAGCTTCGCCGCGGCACGTTCATTGGGCGAACCATCGGGAATGAGAATGTGAATGACGCCCGACCCGTTTGACCGGTAATTGGCTGCGGCATGCTCGATGATGCTGCGCTGGGTGATGGACAGCTTGGTATCGGCGTGGCCGACCGGTATATCGGCGACCTGCTCTTTCTCCGAAATAACGATCGGATGATTGGTGCGGTAGTCGTCGGGAATGCCTCCTGTCACATCGCGTTGCTGGGCGCAGCCTGCAAGCAGGGTTACGACCAAGAAGGCCAGGACCGGCTTCATGCGGAGTTTCTCGTTCGCGTTCGACATGATCCGTTCCTCGTTCATTTGTAGATGTACCCGACAGTGCCTTCGTACTGGCCTGCAGGCAGGCTGGCTTCCTTGGTGCCGTAAATACGGTTGACCTTGCCGAGGAAGATACCCGCAGCATCACTGGCAGGATTAAGATTGTCGTCAGGCCGAGCGAGTGCCGTGCGAGCGACCGGACGGACGAGGTAAGGTGTGATGATGACCACAAGTTCGCTCTCGTTCCTGATGAAATCTCGGCTGCGGAATAATGTGCCGAGAACCGGAATTTTCGCGAGGCCGGGAAAACCCGAAATTGTCTGGCGCACGTCGTCGCGCAACAACCCTGCAATCATCATTGATCCGCCCGACGGCAATTCAACCGTCGTGTCTGCAAGGCGCTTGCGAATGGAAAGAATGTTGGATCCCTGGTTTGCTCCGTCTGGAACGGTAATAGACCCCTCGATGGTCGGTTCCGAAACAGACGTCCTCACCTTCAAGCTGATGCGTCCTGGCGAAAGGACAACCGGAGTAAATTCCAGCCCGATGCCATATTCGATCGTCCTGTGGGTGCGTTCGACTCTGCCAGTGTCGGTCACCTCCTGGCCGGAGAAAATATTATACTCGCCACCAACTCTGAACGTAGCTTTCTCGCCGGAGATAGCCGTCAAGGACGGCTCCGCGAGCGTTTTCATCACTCCAGCTATTTCCATCGCGTTAAGATAGGCGGCGACCGATGTATTGCCGATCGTGCCGCTAATACTTCCGCCTGACTGGCTCAAGGGTTGGCCCAAGGCAGCGATGTTTTGAGACAAGCCAGAAAAACTGATCCCGTTACCTATACCGTTTACAACCAGATTGACGCCGAGCTGCTTCATCACTGTCCGGCTGACTTCGGCGACAGTCACCTTGAGCGTGACCTGATCCTCGCCGGCGATTTGAATGAGGTTAACAATCTTGCTTGTCTGTCGCGTCTCGTCCGGGTTGTTGATCGCTACATCCGAACCGCCACCGCCATTGCTGCCGCCTTGGCCTGACGCGGTTAACGCGTATTGTCCTGTCGTCGCCTCGCCGCCTGAAACGAGCAATGTGGCAAGATCGGTTGCGCGCTTCGCATCTAGCGGCGTCTGTACCGAACCCGTGAGAATGACGTTATCGTTCATCAGTTCGACTTTGATGTTCGAATCTGGAATGTATTTTTTCAAAGCGTCTTCAAGACCGGCGACGTCACGTTCGATTACAAGATCGAAGCTTGCCAACTGCTCGCCATTGGGTCCAAAAACGAAAATATTGGTTTGCCCGACCTGTTTGCCGAAGAGATAGATACGGCGTGCCGTGCGGGTTACCGCGTCGGCCACGGTGGGATTGGCCACGAGAATATCGTAGGCATCCACCGGGAGGTCGACGACCAGTGACTTATTCAGGCCGAGATTGATCCGCTTGTTCATGCCCTGGCCCTGATTGAGCCTTACAACGTTGCTTTCGGCACTCGCTGTACTTTGTAATGCAGGAACCGCGAGAGCGCAGCCAACAGCGATAGCTATCGCCATCCATGGATGCCGGAAACCGTATTTGATCATCTTTGTCTCGCTTCCCATTTTATTATTTCCGCCCCAGGATTTCGGTCACGGTCCCGGACTTGATCAACTTGACGTTGCCTGCCCTGCCGGGTGAGTTGACGAGATATTCGGCACCGGGTCCCGTCTGTTCCTGCGCGTCCTGTACGGAGCGCAGTACCAGCGACAGGCGAGCAGCCATCTGCTGGGCGACGGTCAGAATTTCGGCTTGTTCCGGCGTGAGTTCGAGCGTAGCGGTGGAACCGACCTTGGTCTTCTCACCCTTTTCGTCCTCCTGAATTGTCTGGTCGATCGCCAACACGCGAATGTTGCTCAGAATGGTTTCAGTCGCGTACTGCTTCTGCTCTCCCTCCATCTGCCGGATCATTATCACATCGACGTAGTCATCCGGCAGGATAAACCCGCCAGCGCTGGTCTCGGCTGCAATCTGCGTCGCAACGGCGCGCATGCCTGCCGGGAGCTGTGCGGACATGAAGCTCTGGCCCTTGCCGATCAATTTGGCTTCTCGGATCGGCTCTCCGGGGAAAATTTGCAGGCGGACTGTTGAACCTTTCAGTTCTTCTTCTGCATTGGGCCGTTCTGAACGCTTGATGTATCCATCGGCGACGGCCTCCTCCGGCCATTGCTGCCAACGCATCTGACCCTGCACTTCGACTCCGACGCCGAGATTTTCGGTGGCGACCAGAATGTCCTGCAACTTGATCTGAGGGCCGGCTTCGGCGACAACAGTCACATTGGGCTTCATATGCATGGCGATGTAGCCAGCCGCACCCGCAGCAGCCACCGCTACGACCAATATGACAAGACGCGCTTTTTGCATTGATGTGCCCCACTAGACTTTCGTCTTAGATACTTTGGTCGCACATTGACGTGTTAATCGTGTAATTAAGGTTAACGTTTTGCTTAAAAGTATGATTAACGGCGCTTAACGTTTACTATTTATGCTGCTGCTTGCCCGGAAGTTGCACTTCGGGATCAAATTTTCAAACCTTGTTCAACTATGAGCAAGGCGATCGATAACCCACACGCCAAGTGGTGACGACGGAAAGGTCAGAAGTCCGGCCAATCCGAGCGTTATTCCATAGGGCACGCCTTCGCCTTTTTGTGCGAGACGCCGCATGAACTCAAATCGCTCCGTATAAACCCGTGCAACAAACGAGCCGCGGTAGTGCAGGATTAACATCGTCAACAGTCCGCCGAACAGCGATAGCGTTATCAGGTACTGCACCAATTCCAGATTCCAGCCCAACCAGAGCGCCGTGGCGGCCATGAGCTTGGCGTCCCCGCCGCCCATCGTTCCGGTGGCAAACAAGACAAAAGTGGCTGCAAGCACCGTCACTGCGGCAAGAAAGTGCATTCCATAGGCGTCCCAGGTCATGCCGGTTAAAGGCGCAATGACCATGAAGGACACGATCAGAATGAGTGGAACTCTGTTCTGTATCGTCATGGACAACAGATCCGATGTGGCTGCAAACACCATGGCAAACGGAAATATGACGAGTATAGCTGCTTCAACCATGCTTAAGTTCCGTCGAAAAAGTTTGCGATTGCTGGCGGGTCATCTGTCGGCCGCTTCCGTCACATCTTCAGCGAGACTCGTATATAAGTCCTTCAACGATGTGCCGAGCGTACCCGCGCCGACGAGAATGCCTATGCTGATGATCGAGGCGATCAATGTGTATTCGATAGATGTCGCGGCAGATCTATCGCGCAGGAACCCGGCGCAGACGTCGAAGATAATCTTTACGGGTCGTCTCATCTCGCTCACGCTCATGCTTCTGGCGTCACTGAATACTCCTGGAAACTAGGTGCCGCTCATTGCATTCGGCTTAAGAAATACCGTTACGAAAATGTAAACTAGCATAAAACCTTAAACCACGTCTTCAGAATGTGAATATTACCGATCTGATTTGTTATAAATTCTAAATATACTTTAACTTCTTTGCTGAGTTTGTCGGCAAAGAGGTGGTGGAGTGGGCTATCTCGCATATACTTTAGGGATTTAAGCTTTCCTTCACCAATACCCGCCATGGTTAACCTGACAATTTTCGAAGGGCTATCCTATGGTTCACGTCAGAAACCGAAGCATCCGTTCTTATGCCCTCACAACCGTGTTGACCCTGGCTGCCGTTTTGTCGGTCGCCCCGGCAACGCAGGCCGACACCGGCATTCACATCGTGATGAACCAGGCAAGAATCCTCAAGCTTGCCCGTCCAGCCGATACGGTGGTCGTCGGAGATCCGGAAATCGCCGATGCGGTCGTCAAGGATTCGCGTACGGTCGTTCTGACAGGCAAGGGTTTTGGTATCACCAATATTGTCATCATCGATGCGGACGGCGCCGCTATCGTCGACGACCAGGTCATGGTCAGCCGCAGCGTCGCCAATACGACGCGCGTTTATCGTCGGGCCTATGTCCAGACGCTTTCGTGCACGCCTTATTGCGAAACCGCGCAGAAAACCGAGGCTGAGAAAGCGTCAGACTCGCAAATTGGCGGCGCTAACTGAACCCGCACGGAATAGGGTTGAGAAATAGTAAATCCATTGGAAGCAATTTGCCGTTGTCCCCAAACGAGATTCTAATATCTGACGTGTAAGAGTTCCTTCGGGCTAATTGCGCGGGGAAACTATGTTCGGCAAAATTCATAAACTCTTTGGCCTTCGACACACCGCCGAGGCGACTGATGTGCCGAAGGGCGCGCGCGGGTCTACCGCGGCGCGGTTCTTCGCCAACAAGCGCGGCACGGTCGCAATCGAATTCGCGCTTATAGCGTTGCCCTTCTTCCTGCTGGTCTTCGCTATTATCGAAGTAAGCCTGAGTTTTACAGCCCAGCAGGTGATGGCGAACACAACGGATGATATTGCACGCCAGTTGCGCACCGGTGAGATCAAGACCCTTAATCTGGCCCAGCTGAAGCAAAAGGTTTGCGCGGGCCTGTTGATGCCGGCGGCGAACTGTCCCGACCTGTTTGTGGATTTGCGCACCTACACCACCTTCGCCCTCGTTCCAAAAACCATCCCCCTCAAGGCAACAGGCGACGTCGATTCAACCGGATTCACGAGCGCACCGGGCGGGGCCGGTACAATCAACCAGCTGCGGGTCTTTTACCGCTGGCCGATTTTTACCGATCTTATGAAACCTCGCATCGCCAACATCGACGGAACAGGCAAGATACTGCTTTTCTCGACCGCAACGTGGAAAAACGAGCCCTATCTCTGAACCGGCACCGTCAAACGAGCATCCCTTTGCATTCTGAAAGTGTGACGCATGGAAGCCTACAACAAAAGAAAAAAGACCGCAGCCGAGTTGCTGAAACGGATGCGGAACTTTCTCCGTGATCGGCGCGGTGTCGCGGCGCTGGAATTCGCCCTGATCGCGCCTGTCATGATCGCTCTCTATATGGGCAGCGTGGAGGCAACTGCGGGACTTGATCTCAACAAAAATCTCGGCCGCGCCACCAGCATGGTCGCGGATCTGGTTACCCAGCAACAAACCATCACCAAGGCGAGTATCAAGGATATCATGGATATCGGAACGGCGACGATCCTGCCCTATGTGCGCGATACGCCGCAGATCACCATCACCGCCATCGACATATCGGCCACCAGCGTCGCGACAGTTGCGTGGTCAAGGCGAAAGGTCAATCTCACCTACACAAAACCGTACGTAACCGGAAGTGCAGTCGCTCTTGATGCAAATCTGCTAATCCCCAGTACGTCGGTGATCAGGGTCGAGATGTCGATAGCCTATGTGCCGCTCATGGCCTTCTACATGAAGAATGTGGTGACGACAGCAACCGGTACTTCGGCTGTCGGAATAACCATGCCCAAGACCTCATACGGGCGCGTTCGGCAGGGCGCTTCGGTTACCTGTTCGGACTGCTAGAGCAGACATTTGTCATTGCGCAAAGTTTCACTTATCTGTGGGGAGTAACCTACGGAGTAAGGCATGTCCCGCGCTTTCCTTTTTGTACTCGATTCCTTTGGTATCGGTGGGGCGCCGGATGCCAAGGCGTTCGGGGATGAAGGCTCAAATACATTCGGTCATATTGTCGAAGCCTGCGCGGCCGGGGCCGGCGATCGGGCCGGACTGCGTTCCGGTCCACTCCAACTGCCGAACCTGAAGGCGCTCGGTCTCTTCCACGCCGCCCATCTCGCATCAGATCTTCCGCTCCCTCCGGAGCCGCTCGTTCCGTCCGGACTATGGGGTGCAGCGGAAGAAGTATCCAAAGGCAAGGACACGCCGTCCGGCCATTGGGAGATCGCCGGCGTGCCGGTTACGTTCAACTGGGGTTATTTCCCGCAGGAAATCCCGACATTCCCCGACAGTCTCGTTGCAGATGCCATGCGCCGTGCGCACATTCCCGGCGTCCTCGGCAACAAACATGCGTCCGGCACGGATATCATCGATGAATATGGTGAGGAGCATATCCGCACCGGGAAGCCCATATTCTACACGTCGACCGATTCCGTCATCCAGATTGCCGCGCACGAGGTGCATTTCGGTTTGGACCGGCTCTACGAACTCTGCGCTGTTCTTCGCGAGCTTGTCGATCCGCTCAACATTGGCCGCGTGATCGCAAGGCCCTTTATCGGAGAAACCCGGGAAACCTTCACGCGTACCGGCAATCGCCGCGATTATTCTGTCCCGCCGCCGGAGCCGACATTGCTGGATCGGCTGACCGACGCAGGCCGTATGGTGATCGCCATCGGCAAGATCGGCGATATTTATGCGCATCGCGGCGTTGGCCAGGTGCGTAAGGCAAATGGCAATATGGCGCTCTTCGATGAAACGCTCATCGCCATGGACGACGCACAGGACGGCGATCTGGTCTTCACCAATTTCGTCGATTTCGACATGCTCTATGGCCATAGACGCGATGTGCCCGGGTACGCGGCAGCGCTGGAAGCGTTCGACCGGAGGCTGCCGGAGGCATTGGCCAAACTGCGTCCGGGCGATCTTATGATTTTCACTGCAGATCACGGCTGCGACCCGACCTACAGGGGAACGGATCATACGCGCGAACGTGTGCCTGTCCTCTGTTGCGGCCCAGACCTTCCCCACGCCTCATTCGGTATTCGCCCGACCTTTGCTGATATTGGAGAAACGGTCGCCGCCCATCTCGGTATCGCGCCGGGCTTGCATGGCAGGAGCTTCCTTAAGGGAACCGGAGACCTTTCTCCAAATGCCTGAGCTACCAGAGGTTGAGACTGTCAAACGCGGCTTGCAACCGGTCATGGAGGGTTCGACAATCCTTGCCGTCGATCAAAATCGGCCCGATCTGCGCTTTCCGTTCCCTGAACACTTTGCCAAGCGGCTGACGGGTCGTCATATCGAGGCGCTCGAACGCCGTGCCAAATATCTGATTGCTCACCTCGATAACGGTCTTGGCCTGATCAGCCATCTCGGCATGTCGGGCTCCTACCGCATTGAACACGACGACGGCAGCGATATGCCCAGTGACTTTCATCGTGACCGCTCGAAAAGCGTGGCACACGATCATGTCGTACTGCATCTGGACACGAAAGACGGCAAACGCCGCATCATCTATAACGACCCGCGACGCTTCGGTTTCATGCTGTTCTCCGAGCCTGGCAAGCTCAATGCGCATCCGCTGATCAAGGATCTCGGCACAGATCCGACGGGTAACAGTCTGGACGGTTCCCTTCTGGCGAAGTTGTTTGCAAACAAGGCCGCTCCATTGAAAGCGGCACTCCTCGATCAGAAGCTCATCGCCGGTCTCGGCAACATATATGTATGCGAAGCGCTATGGCGGGCTGAACTTTCGCCATCGCGCATGGCCGGGAGCATATCAGGCGACAACGGCACGGCCACGGACATGTCCAGACGTCTTGCCACTTCGATTCGCTCTGTCATCGGCGACGCGATCAAGGCGGGTGGATCGAGCCTCAAGGATTATCGGCAAGCCGACGGCGCTCTCGGCTACTTCCAGCACTCTTTTTCCGTCTATGACCGCGAAGGTCAGCCTTGCCCGCGCAAGGGCTGCCATGGCACGGTGACACGCATGGTTCAGAGCGGACGTTCAACGTTTTACTGTCCCGTCTGTCAGCATTGATTTGGAGGAAGTTCGGATGGCCTACGAAAATATCATCGTTGAGACACACGAAAAGGTCGGTTTGATCCGGCTCAATCGCCCAAAAGTACTTAACGCATTGAATTCGGCATTATTGGTCGAACTTGCCGAAGCGCTTGAGGCTTTTGACAAGGACAATAGCATCGGCGCCATCGTGCTCACCGGCTCGGAAAAGGCCTTTGCAGCGGGAGCTGATATCAAGGAGATGCAAACACTGGAGTTCGCCGATGCCTATCTCGGCGACTATTTCAGCGAATGGGAGCGGGTGACGCGGTTGCGCAAGCCACTGATCGCCGCTGTTTCCGGCTATGCGCTTGGCGGCGGCTGCGAGCTCGCCATGATGTGCGACTTCATTATTGCCGCCGATAGCGCTAAATTCGGCCAGCCGGAAATCACCCTGGGCGTCATGCCAGGCATGGGGGGGTCGCAGCGGCTTACCCGTTTTGTTGGCAAGTCGAAATCCATGGACATGTGCCTGACCGGGCGCATGATGGATGCCACCGAGGCGGAACGCAGCGGATTGGTCTCGCGTGTTGTGCCTGCCAGTGAATTGATCGACGAAGCCATGAAAGCCGCCGGGAAAATCGCATCTTTCTCCTTGCCCGTCGTCATGATGACCAAGGAGACCATTAACCGAGCTTATGAAACGACGCTCGCAGAGGGCTTGAGGTTCGAACGGCGCGTGTTCCATTCCATGTTCGCGCTCGATGATCAGCGCGAGGGAATGAATGCATTTGCGGAAAAGCGCGCGCCGGGTTTCAAAAACCGCTAAGAGCAAAATCGCGTCGATTCCACGTTGACGCAAAAGCAAACGTCATCTATAAGCCCGACAACGTTCGGTGGCCTCTTGGCCGCCCTATTATTTTGTGACGGCCGCTTTAACGCTGCCGATTAGCTGACAGAAAAGAGAGGCAACATGGCCAACACTCCTTCGGCCAAAAAAGCGGCGCGCAAGATCGAAGCCCGCACCGAAGTCAACAAGTCCCGCCGCTCCCGCGTGCGCACCTTCCTTCGCAAGTTCGAAGATGCGGTGGCAAGCGGTGATCAGGCAGCCGCTTCCATCGCCTTCAAGGCGGTTGAACCGGAAGTGATGCGCGCTGCATCGAAGGGTGTCTTCCACAAGAATACCGCTTCACGCAAAGTATCCCGTCTGTCGGCTCGCCTGAAGAGCATGTCGGCCTGATCATACCCCTCATTTTTATATATGAAGACCCGGCTGCTCGTTAGCCGGGTTTTTTGTTTTGGGCGATTCTGTGGGAATAAATTCGTTTCCCGAGGAAAAGATCGTGGCTTATCAAAACCATGACATATGTTGGTCACAAACTTGCTAGGACAAAAAGCGTCAACCATCAATTTGCCTTTGTTTTCAATGACTTATGGAAGGTAGTAGTTATAGCGTGAAGCAGGCGGGGAGAATCTCCCGCCACAGCCTCTGTCAAGCGATAATTTAATATTTTTTTTTGCCAACACGAGTCCGCACTGCAACAAAATGTAGAGCCCAAAAAAGGCTTTGAATCCGAACGATTTTTCCTCTTTGTCTCAAAGACTGTTAAAAAAAATGCAAAATCGTTAACCTTTAATTCATCAAAAAACCCTTGGGGCACACTTGCCCTTCCTGCAAAGGTTTTTGTAAGGTCCAGACATCGAAGGGGTGGGCAAAAACCCATTTAACAGGCTTAGTAAATATAGGGTCGGGCGCAGATATTATCGTTTGCGTGACGGGTAGATTTTGTCAGTACTCAAGTCTTGCGATTTGAGTTGTTTCAAAAAATGAGCGAGTCGACGACGCTGGCGAGAGCCGGGCGTAAGTCTTACTGCGCCTAAACTGAGAGGGATGCGAACGTGGTAGTTATAAATATTCTGGACGAGATTTATTCAGTCCGGCACTGCGTTATCGCCAACACCTCTACCCTTTAGCTTCTAGACTGTTCGGGCTGACCACTGGGGCGGTTGGCCGGAATTCATTTTGCAAAATACGGGCGTGACCCGAACGACAATATCAGGATGAGGCGATGACAATGACCAGCGGAATAATGGAGAACGGCTCAAAGGCAGCCATGGTCCCGCTCCATATGGAAGGGGATAATATGGATACGGCCGGCAGCCAGGGGGAGCTGATTTTTGAGCGCGTGAAGCTCAAGCTGAAAGCGAAACTCGGAAGCGAGGTTTATTCAAGCTGGTTCGGCCGCCTGAAACTGGATGAAACGTCAAAGAGCATCGTTCGCCTGTCGGTTCCGACTGCCTTTCTGCGTTCCTGGATCAACAATCATTACTGCGACATGATCACTGCCCTCTGGCGTGAAGAGGATGAGCAGACGCTCAAGGTCGAGATCGTTTTCCGCAGCGCCAGCCGCGCTACCCGCCCGGCTTGCGATACGGAAACCACGATGCGCACTGACAGCCGTGCCCTCACCCGCGAAAAGCCCGTTTTTCCGGTCGGCAACACCACGCAGGACAAGAAAGCACCAACGCATTTTGTCGACCGCGCCCAGAATTCCGTCTTCGGTTCGCCGCTCGACCCGCGCTATACATTCGACACCTTTGTCGATGGCACGCCCAACCGCGTTGCGCTTGCTGCTGCGCGCACGATTGCTGACGCAGGCGCCAGTGCCGTCCGCTTCAATCCGCTGTTCATTCACGCCTCTGTCGGTCTCGGCAAGACGCATCTCTTGCAAGCAATTGCCGCTGAAGCGTTGAAGCGTCCGGAGCGTGCCCGTGTCGTCTATCTCACCGCCGAATATTTCATGTGGCGCTTTGCAACCGCCATCCGCGACAACAACGCACTGTCGTTCAAGGAACAGCTCCGCGATATCGATCTGCTGATCATCGACGACATGCAGTTTCTGCAAGGCAAGTCGATCCAGCACGAGTTCTGCCATCTGATCAATACGCTGCTCGACAGCGCCAAGCAGGTCGTGGTCGCCGCCGACCGTCCGCCGTCCGAGCTTGAATCGCTGGATCCGCGCGTTCGTTCGCGTCTTCAGGGCGGTGTCGCGCTTGAAATGATCTCGCCGGACTATGCGATGCGTCTCGAAATCCTGAAGCGCCGCCTTGTCGCAGCCCAAATGGAAGACCATTCACTCGACATCTCGCCGGAAATTCTTGACCATGTTGCCCAGTCCGTCACCGGCAGCGGCCGCGAACTCGAAGGTGCGTTCAATCAGCTCCTTTTCCGTCAGACATTCGAGCCTAACCTCTCGGTTGATCGCGTTGATGAACTCCTGAGCCATCTGATGCGCGGCGGCGAGGCGAAACGCATCCGCATAGAGGAGATCCAGCGCATCGTTGCCCGGCACTACAACGTGTCAAAGCAGGACCTTTTATCGAACCGGCGCACGCGCACGATCGTCAAACCCCGTCAAATCGCTATGTATCTCGCCAAGACACTGACACCCCGCTCGCTGCCGGAAATTGGCCGCCGCTTCGGTGGCCGCGATCACACCACCGTTCTCCATGCGGTCCGCAAGATCGAGGATATCGTCGGCAAGGACCAGAAATTGTCGCAAGAGCTGGAGTTGCTCAAGCGTTTGATCAACGACCAGGCGCAATAGTTTATCAACAGAAAGGCTGCGGTATGGCACACTGTTGCCAGCCGCAGACTTGCTTTTTGCCGTAAATATCTGCCAATTTGCCTGACCTTGGGAAAATTGCGTTTCCCTCCCCAGAAAAGTGCGGCAAACCCGCGGTGCTTTGGCTGGAATTGAAGTCAGCGAGACCGGTTTATCATGCGTGTAACTCTTGAACGTTCCAATCTTCTGAAGTCGCTCAACCATGTGCATCGTGTAGTCGAACGGCGTAACACCATTCCGATCCTGTCGAATGTTCTGTTGAACGCCGACGGCGCCAGCCTCGCCCTCAAGGCCACCGACCTTGATCTCGAAGTGACGGAAGCGACGGCGGCGCAGGTGGACCAGGCTGGCGCGACAACAGTTCCAGCGCATCTTCTCTACGATATCGTTCGCAAGCTGCCTGATGGCGCGGAAGTCTTGCTTGCAACCAATACCGACGGCAATTCCATGGCGGTTACCTCGGGCCGGTCGAGTTTCCGCCTGCAGTGTCTGCCGCAATCGGACTTTCCCGAGCTCACAGCCGGCTCCTTCACCCACACATTCCGCATGCCGGCAACCGCGCTGAAAGGCTTGATCGACCGGACGCAATTCGCCATTTCCACCGAAGAGACGCGCTATTACCTTAACGGTATCTATTTGCATGCGATCGAGAGCGAGGGCGCGCTGAAGTTGCGGGCCGTTGCCACCGACGGCCACCGTCTTGCCCGTGCCGAGCTTGAAGCCCCGTCAGGTGCTGAAGGCATGCCCGGCATCATCATTCCACGCAAGACCGTCGCTGAACTGCAAAAACTTGTCGATGATCCGGATATCGTCGTGACCGTCGAACTCTCGGAGACCAAAATCCGCTTCACGATTGGCTCGGTCGTCCTCACCTCCAAGTTGATCGACGGCACCTTCCCTGATTACCAGCGCGTCATTCCCTCCGGAAATGACAAGAAACTGTCAATCGACCGCCAAAGCTTTGCGTCCGCCGTCGATCGCGTCTCGACGATTTCGAGCGAGCGCGGTCGCGCAGTCAAATTGACCATCGCCGACGGCCAACTCACACTCACCGTCAACAATCCTGATTCCGGCAGTGCCACGGACGAGCTTGCCGCGGACTACGACTCAGATCCGATCGAGATCGGCTTCAATGCAAAGTATCTGCTCGATATTACGGCCCAGCTGACGGGATCAGAGGCGATTTTCATGCTGGCCGATGCAGGTTCGCCGACGCTGGTGCGTGATACGGGCGATGAAAATGCGCTTTATGTGCTCATGCCAATGCGGGTATAGCACCGCTAAGCATACCTATGACCGATGATCCGAATACGGACGCGGGCAAACCGGCCCGCGTTTCGATCAGCCGGTTGAAGCTTGCCAACTTCCGTAATTATGAAAACCTGTCGCTGCGGCTGGCGCCGTCGCATGTGGTGCTGACCGGCGAGAACGGTGCCGGCAAGACCAATCTGCTCGAAGCGATCTCGTTCCTGTCGCCGGGCCGGGGTCTGCGCCGCGCAACCTATACCGACGTTACCCGCAACAATGCGGCCGACGGCTTTGCCATTCACGCCGCCATCGAAACAGCCGAGGGTACCGTCGAAGTCGGCACGGGGCTTGCCGGCAATGCGTCCGGGGACAACGCGCGGCGCGTCCGCATCAATGGCGTGACGGCGGCGGGCGCCGACGAACTCCTGGAATACTCCCGCATACTCTGGCTGGTTCCAGCCATGGACGGGCTGTTCACAGGCCCGGCCGCTGATCGCCGCCGCTTCCTTGACCGTATGGTCCTCGCCATCGACCCGGCGCACGGCAGGCGCGTCCTCGATTACGAGAAAGCAATGCGCAGCCGTAACCGCCTGCTTACGGAAGAGCGTGGCAGCGATGCCTGGCTCGATGCGATCGAGACGCCGATGGCCGAGCTTGGCATCGCTATTGCGGCAGCGCGAGCCGAGCTCATGCGCCTGATCAATGGCATGATCGAACGCTTGCCCGACAACACGCCCTTCCCCAAAGCGGATTGCCTGCTCGAAGGCGAACTCGAACAGCGTATCGGTATCGAAGCGGCAACCGATGTGGAAGAAACGTTTCGGCGTGCGCTGCATGACGGGCGTAGCCGTGATCGTGCCGCCGGGCGCACGCTCGATGGCCCGCATCGCTCCGACCTGCTCGTCCGTCATCGGCCAAAGGCGATGCCGGCCGAACTCTGTTCGACCGGCGAGCAGAAGGCATTGCTCATCGGCCTCATTCTCTCCCATGCGCGGTTGACGGGCGAACTTGCCGGCATGGCACCGATCCTTCTTCTGGACGAGATCGCCGCGCATCTGGATGAGGGCCGAAGGTCAGCGTTATTTGACATCATAGAAGAACTTGGCGGCCAGGCCTTCATGACCGGTACGGACAAGGCTCTGTTCAGAAGCCTGGAAGGACGCGCGCAGTTCTTTGATGTTTCGCACGGCGCGGTAGTACCGGGCTGAGAATATCAAAAGACGGTCAATACGATCATTCCGTTGGTTCATGAGTTGGCGGTGGTTGCACTTTCCGGGAGTCGTGACCGAGCACAAAGTGCGACAGGATCAATACCGGCTCAAGAATGACAATGCCGATCAGGATGCCCGCCAAGCGGTCAATACCTGGATCGACGACGGCATTGGAATAGCTGTCCGGCACCAGCACCACGAGAAAGGCTAGAACGAACTGTGTGCCGATGTAGCTGGTTGCCGCGTTGCCGTTTTCGATATGCCGCCCCACCAGCACGCCGAGGCATAAGGCCAGCGTCATGAGAACCGGAGAGTGATGACTTCCAAAAAGAATTGCGATGGCCAACAGGCCGCCGGCACTGCAGCCGACGAAGCGCAACAACAGCTTGGAGGTCACTGGATTGAGCGGGTCTGCGCCAAGGCTCGCCACCGGAATCATCATTACCGCCATGATTGTCACACTTGATTGCGCTAGCGAAGTGATGCCCAGCCACACCCATATCCATGGAATGAACGCAAGGGCGATCGCTGCCTCGACCGAATGCCTGACTGCGCCCGAATGCCAGAGGGACGAATGCCGTAGTGCAGTCTGAATGGCAGTCTCCCCGCCTTGCAGATTCAACCTGCGCCGAACGAGAAATGTCGAGGCGGCACTCACCAGAATGCAAGCGACGGTGCCCGCCACGATCTCGAGAAGGCGCGACTGTGCAAAGGGCAGCACGCTCTCCGTTGGATGTTTCATACCTTCGATGACGATCATGCAGAATGTGAGCCCGGTGAACAACCAGGCATAACTGCGCCTGCCAACCAGTGCGAAATAGAGGGTGACGCCGCCGAATACGGCGAGCGCGACGCTCATGACCGCCGGTGACTTGACGGCCATCGGTGCGACCAGCAGCGCCATACCGGCGCCAGCTGCAGTCCCGACCAAACGCAGACTCCCGCGCATCAGGCTCTGCGAGACATGCGAGCGCATGACCATGTAGCCGCTGAATGCTGCCCAGCCGACATTCTGGGCCCCAAGTGCATGGGCAAAGACGATCGCGAGCAAGACGGATACCACGCACTCGAACTCGTCGATCATGCGCGGTCCAGGATGATGTATCGAGCGCAACTCGCCAATGAGCGCCGGCCACAGACCGGGGATATCACGAAAAAGGCGCTGGACGTAAATCATGCCAGACTATTAGCAGAACCTTTGCGCTATTGCGCAATGACCTGTTGAAGCACTGGAACCATCACCACCGGGGGCGGATTCCATTTCCCTGTCAGCGCGTCCATTTCCGGCCCATAGAGCCGCATGGTCAGGTTGAACGGTCCCGCCGGTGCAGGCAGCCAGTTGGCCTCCTTATCCTTGCCAGGGCTCTTTTCCTGGAAGTGGATATCAAGCGAACCATCGGCATTGTACTCAAACGGCATCCAACTGCTCACGGCGAACCGATTGATGCTGTTGGCAACCTGGAAACCCTGAGGATCATAGAGCGTAATGGACCAGAACGCCTTGACTGGCGGCAGCGACGCCTTATCGAAATGAATTGTGTAACTGTTCACTCCATTCAGCGGGTTGCCCTTTTCGTCGCCGAGATTGAGCGGGTAGATGGCGTCTTCAGGAAGATTGGCGCCGAGCCCCACCTGCGCGACAATGGCACGCTTCAGATAGTAATTGCCGTAGACACCCATCGTGTCGGTATTCATCGACCAATTGTTCGCGACCCGGGCCAGGGTCGCCATCTTCCATTCCATCAGTTTGCTCGCCTCCGCCGGCACACCTTCGAGCGCCTTGGCGACGGCAGGATCGAGCTTGGCAATGTCGAAGCTCTGACCAGGCTCTATGCCGATCCGCCTCATCTGGGCGAGGATGGGCTGATCGGTCAGGTGGGGCGGATTGATTTTCAGAATCTCTGCGGCTCGTGCGAAAAATTCACCGGCCGACATTCCGTCCACGGTGGCCTTCGGCGATGTCTTCATGTCAACTGCCGGGTCGATCGTGACTTTGACCGGCTCCGGCGTTTTGCCCCATTGCGACAGCGGCGTTACCTTGTAGCCGGCCTGTATCTTGTTGACCGCATCATAGTCCGGTGGGCCGTCGGTCTTGGTGCGCCCGATTATCCAGACAATGGGTGTCGGCGCGTCTATACGCTGCGTTCCCTCGGGTAATTTTCCGCCCTCCCACTTTGGCGGAACGATGGCAAAATCGGCTTTGGCGGTGCCTGTCGTCCGCCAGCCGGGTGAGGCAAAGACGTCCGACCACATGTCGAGCATTGGCAGAAGATAAAACCGCCCGTTCGTGTCCGGAACCGAAACAATCATCGGCTCCTTGGTCATGTCGAGCCAGGCGACTGAGTAAAGCGTATCGAAATTGACGCGAACGACATCGCGCATGTCAGCCGTCGGGAATTCCGGCACGTTGGTGAATTCATTGGGCGGTCCGCGGCCCATCACTTTGCCAGCCTCGATATTGGTGGCCTGTTTGCGGGTGACGTCCATCGTCACCAACGGATAAAAATACACATAGGCGTCCAAGCCTATGGAGTGCGCTTCCTGCTCGGTGATGGCATCGGCGGCGCTATGCGGCACAGCCGACGCACTGAACAAAATCATACAGGTGATAAGTGTGAACAGTTTTGCCTTCATGATTGTACCCCCGTTTTAAAAAGGCCATTTTTTGCTTGATCGGCTGGCGAGTGCGAGCAACTTGGATTTCAATTGTTCATGGCTGCAGGCAAAGGCGATCAGCTAGGCACCGGGTCAGTTTTCAATATGTGGGCGGCGCGCGCTGAAGTCAGCGGACATTTGGTCCGGCAAGCATTGTCCGGCAGCGTACAGCGAAACAAGTACGTTACTGTAACACTGCCGCTGAAGTTGGGCTGCCTGACCTTGGAACAACGAGCGGCTTCGCAGAAATTTGCTCCATTTTGGTGAGACTTATCAAAAGGTTTCTCGCCTCTACGCTCGGCGCATCACAAATGGGCGAATCTGACACTAGTATAGTGGAGCGCGCTGCTATGTGGAATCAGGTTTACAATCCCTTCGACAATGCTGTTCTTTCTACGCTGGCAGCGGCGATACCAGTTGTGGTCTTGTTGGGGATGATCGCGTCCAACAAAGTCAAGGTGCATATAGCGGCATCGCGTTGAAGGGGCCACAGCCCGCTTCCGATCAGGTCCGGGTAATTGAAACGCCCCCATCCACTAAGGACGCCGTTCCCGTTACAAATGATGCGTCGTCCGATGCGAGATACAGTACCGAGCGTGCCAGTTCTTCCACCTTGGCAACCCGCTTCAAGGCATGCAAATTGGTGATGAACCCCTGCTTTTCCGAAGTATCGTTCATTTCACGATACATATCCGTATCGACTGCACCCGGCAGAATGGCATTAACCCGTATCCCCTGTGGACCGAATTCAGCAGCAAGCGCCTGCGTCAGCCCTATTAGCCCGGCTTTGCTCGCCGCATAGGCGGCAACTCCCGGAAAGGAAAAACTGTAGCCGACAAAGGTCGAGGTGAAGATAACCGAACCGCTCCCATGTTTGACCATTTCGCCGATCTGATGTTTCGCGCCGAGGAACGAGCCGGTGAGGTTGATCGCGATGGCATCGTTCCAACCAGCTTCGGATACACCTGTGCTTGGTCCGGCTTCACCCAGTGTGCCGGCGTTGTTGAAGGCAATATCAAGCTTGCCATACCGCTCGACGGCCAGCGCAACCAGTGCCTTTGCGTATTCTTCGGAGCGCACGTCCCCGGCCAGAGCGACGGCTTTCCCGCCATCGGCTTCGATTTCTGCGACCAGCGCATCGAGTTCTTCCCTGCGGCGCGCACCCACAACCAGGATGGCGCCTTCTTGCGCAAAAAGCTTCGCCGTGGCGCGGCCAATGCCAGCGCTGGCGCCGGTAACGATTGCAACTTTTCCAGATAGGCGTTCCATGTTCATTCTCCAATTGGTCGGGAGCGGTATTCCGTTGTTGCCATAGTATGGTGTTGCACGTCTGTTCGGATAAGTCAGTGAATACCCGAACTCGTATTCGAAAAAGCGAACAATCCCGATAAAGTGCTGACGTGCAAGCTGATCCGTTCCCGTGTTACGGTCACTCGAAGAATCACCCCCCAAGCCAAACTCCGGAGTTTCTATGCCTGATCTATCCGCGTTTCCCATCGCCAAACGCTGGCCGGCAAAGCATCCAGACCGCCTGCAGCTCTATTCCTTCCCGACGCCAAACGGTGTGAAGGTTTCGATTGCGCTTGAGGAAATTGGTCTTCCGTACGAAGCGCATGCAGTGGACATCGGCAAAAATGAGAGCTGGACGCCCGAATTTCTGTCGTTGAACCCGAATGGGAAGATCCCAGCGATTGTCGATCCGAATGGGCCAGGCGGCAGGCCGCTGGGACTGTTCGAGTCCGGCGCCATTCTGCTTTATCTCGCCGAGAAGACCGGCAAGCTCATGTCTGCGGATCCCGCTCTACGGTATGAGACCATTCAGTGGGTGTTCTTCCAGATGGCCGCGATCGGACCGATGTTCGGTCAGGTCGGCTTTTTCCATAAATTCGCCGGCCGCGACTATGAGGACAAGCGCCCGCTGGAGCGTTACCGGGACGAGTCGAAGCGGCTGCTCGGCGTCCTCGAAACGCGTCTCGATGGACGTGACTGGATCATGGGTGACTACAGTATCGCAGACATTTCGATGCTCGGCTGGGTCCGCAATCTCGTCGGCTTCTATGGCGCACGCGATATCGTAGAATTCGACAGCCTGAAGCGCGTGCCCGCATGGCTGGAGCGCGGTCTCGCGCGGCCGGCGGTACAGCGCGGCCTCGATATCCCCAAGCGGCCATAAAGAGCACGGCCGATCAAAGGTCTCGGAGCCCAACCGAAAATTCGTCATGGGGTGGCGAAAATGGTGGATTTCGAGCACCGAAGCGCAGCGTACGTTTGGTACGTGCGCATCGGAGCGCAGAAAAACGCCATTTGCAGCCCTCCAAGGCGGATTTTCGTTCGGGCTCTCAGTGGATGGAGATAATCCCGTCCACAGCCCGCCATTCGCGCGGCTCGATCAGGCGTTGGTGAACGATGCGAATTGAATGGAGTGGCCCCTCCAGGTCCTTTTGCCAAAAATCAAGAAAGCCTTTCAATTCCGGGAAGTTCGGCGCAAGATCGTATTCTTGCCATATGTAGAGCTGAAGAAATTTGGGGTGGTCAGGAAGACGATAATGTATTTCGGCCGTGGTCAGGCCATAGCCCTTCAACTGAAGTTCGAATGCTCTGCCGCTCATGATACCATCCTTATGGAACAACACATGCATTGCAATGAATCTTGCCAGATTCTGTAGTGCTTTCAAGGGGAAAAAGCCCCACGAACCAGGGAGTGAACGACGATGGCTGCAAAAGAAGTCAAATTCGGCTCTGAGGCTCGCGATCGAATGCTGCACGGCGTCGACATACTCGCCAATGCTGTCAAGGTTACGCTAGGCCCCAAGGGCCGCAACGTCGTCATAGAGAAATCATATGGTGCGCCGCGCATTACCAAAGACGGCGTAACGGTCGCCAAGGAAATCGAACTCGAGGACAAATTCGAGAATATGGGTGCGCAGATGCTGCGCGAGGTCGCATCGAGAACCAGCGATGTTGCAGGTGACGGCACGACGACGGCGACAGTGCTTGCCCAGGCGATCGTCCGCGAAGGCGCCAAGGCCGAAGCGGCCGGCATGAATCCGATGGATTTGAAGCGCGGCATCGACCTTGCAGTTGTTGCAATTGTCGAGGAACTGAAGCGCAACGCCCGCAAGATCTCGAACAATTCCGAAATCGCCCAGGTCGGCACCATTTCTGCCAATGGTGATACGGAGATCGGACAATATCTGGCCGATGCCATGGGAAAGGTCGGGCATGAAGGCGTCATCACGGTCGAGGAAGCCAAGACGGCTGACACCGAACTCGAAATCGTCGAGGGTATGCAGTTCGACCGAGGTTACCTCTCCCCGTACTTCGTCACCAATCAGGAGAAAATGCGGGTTGATTTTGAGGATCCCTATATTCTCATTCACGAAAAAAAGCTCTCCAATCTCCAGGCTATGCTGCCTATTCTTGAAGCGGTCATGCAATCCGGCAGATCATTGCTCATCATAGCCGAAGATATCGAGGGCGAAGCTCTGGCTACCCTCATCGTCAACAAGTTGCGCGGTGGTCTGAAGGTCGCCGCCGTCAAGGCTCCGGGATTTGGTGACCGCCGCAAGGCCATGCTTGAGGATATCGCAATCCTCACAGGAGGAACGGCGATCAGTGAGGATTTGGGGATCAAGCTTGAGGGCGTGACACTTGAAATGTTGGGCAGCACCAAAAAGGTTGTGATCGATAAAGAAACCACCACGATTGTAGGCGGTGCTGGCTCCAAGGTGGAGATCGAAGGGCGCGTCGCCCAGATCAAAGCGCAGATCGAAGACACGACGTCCGACTATGACCGCGAGAAACTGCAGGAGCGTCTGGCAAAGCTTGCCGGAGGTGTTGCGGTTATTCGCGTCGGCGGTTCCACGGAAGTCGAAGTCAGGGAGAGGAAAGATCGTGTCGATGACGCCCTGCATGCGACGCGAGCAGCGGTCGAAGAGGGCGTTCTTCCAGGCGGTGGTGTAGCCCTCTTGCGTGCAGCCAAGGCACTTGATGGGCTACAGGCTGCAAATGCCGATCAGCGCGTTGGCATCGAGATCGTACGCCGTGCCACCGAGACACCGGTTCGCCAGATCGCCGAGAATGCGGGCGCTGAGGGATCGCTCATCGTTGGCAAGCTTCGCGAGAATGCCGACTTCTCTTTCGGCTGGAATGCCCAGACTGGGGAATACGGCAATCTCTTCGACATGGGTGTCATCGACCCAGTCAAGGTGGTGCGAAGCGCGCTGCAAGGTGCTGCGTCCGTCGCCGGCCTGCTGGTGACGACGGAGGCCATGATTGCCGAACGCCCGAAGAAAGAGGCGGCGCCACTACCACCCAGCGCAGCCATGGACTACTGAGCTCAAGAAGCCGGTCCCAACAGCCGGCTCTTTGATCGCGCAGACTTAGGATCTGGAGCCTAGCACCGCCGCATAAAAACGCGCCGCGGCGGCAAATGGTCAACAAGGAGGATAGAATGCCAAAATTCGTGATCGAACGCGATATGCCAGGTGTCGGCAAGCTGACACAGCCGGAGCTCAAGGGCGCCTCGCAGACATCCTGCGCCGTGCTCCGCGATCTCGGGACAGATATCCAGTGGATCCACAGCTATGTCACGGATGACAAGATTTATTGTGTATATCAATCTACAAGCGAGGAACTGATCCGCGAGCACGCCAAAAAGGCTGGCTTCCCGGCGAACAGGATCTCGCAGGTACGCAACATTATCGAGCCGGCCACAGCCGAATAAAACGCAACTTTCCGGTTGCACTTTGCAAGTGATGTGGCATGATAAGGGCAACCAGGAGGTTGCCCTTATGTCTGATCGTATCGAAAAAAGCATAGACTTGAATGCGCCGGTCGAGCGGGTCTGGCGCGCCCTTACAGATCATACTGAGTTTGGTGAATGGTTTCGCGTCAAGCTGGAAGCGCCGTTCAAGCCCGGCGAAGTGGCCAAAGGCCGGATCACCTATCCCGGTTACGAGCATCTCAAGTGGGAGGTGACAGTGAAGACGATGGACGAGCCACGGCTCTTCTCTTTCACGTGGCATCCCTATGCGATAGAGCCCGGTTTCGACTACTCGGCCGAACCCCCGACGCTGGTCGAATTCAAGCTTGCGCCAAAGGGTAGAGGCACAAAGCTGACTATTGTGGAATCTGGCTTTGATAGTCTGCCGCCGCAGCGTCGGCCGGATGCCATGCGCATGAATGAAGGCGGCTGGGCAGAGCAGATAAAGAACATCAAAAAGCATGTCGGTTGAAACCGCGTCACTTTTTGCAGCCTTGGGCGACCGCACCCGCTTGTCACTGCTGACGAAGCTCAGTGACGGGCAATCCCGTTCGATCGCCGGACTGTCCGCTGGCACGGACCTCACCCGCCAGGCCGTCACTAAACATCTGCGCATTCTCGAAGAGGCGGGGCTCGTCATCAGCAGCAAGGTTGGGCGGGAAAGCCAGTTCGCTTTCCGGCCCGAGCCTATTGACGATATCCGAGCCTATCTCGACAGTGTCTCGCAACAATGGGACGATGCCCTTTCGCGTCTACGAACTTTTGTGGAAAGGTAAGCATTTACTTACCTAGCTTACACGATTACATATATGAATCATTAGTGTTGACTAATCAATTAGCATTTACTAATGTATCTTCATGATTGAAGTCACCGCCATCGACGCTGTCCTGCGCACGCTTGCTGACCCCACCCGACGAGCCATATTCGAGCGTGTCGTCAATTCCGACGAGATTACCGTCGTGGAGTTGACGCGGGGTAGTGGCGTGACACAGGGCGCGATCTCCCAACATCTCAAGTCGCTGAAGCAGGCCGGGTTGGTCGCCGAGCGCCCTGAGGGTCGCAACGTCTATTATCGCGCGGAGCCCGAAGGCCTTGCGCCACTGGCCGACTGGATGAGTCATTACGCCGTCTTCTGGCGCGAGCGCTTTGCAAATCTCAAAACACTCCTGAAGGAGATCGATCCATGAAAGACGCAGCATTGAAGCCCGATACACAAGACATCGTGGTTGAAGAGATATTGCCGCATGCGCCGGAGACAATCTGGAACGCTTTGACAAAAGGCGAACTGATCACGCGCTGGCTTGGTATGCCGACAAGCGGGTTCGAGCCCGTCGTGGGCAAGCGCTTCACATTCAAAACGACGCCGGCCGGCGCGTGGGACGGTTTCATCCAATGCGAGGTGTTGGAGGCGCTGCCGAACGAACGGCTCGTTTATTCCTGGCAAGGCGGACATGAGGGGAATATCGGCTATGGCTCGCGCTTGGAAACTGTGGTCACGTGGGTTCTTTCCAAGGCTGAAAATGGCACCCGCCTTCGCCTTGTTCATTCAGGCTTCGTGCTGCCGCGCAACGATACTGCGTTCAGGAATATGGGCGCAGGTTGGAAGAAGGTCGTTCCCGGCATCGGCGCCATCGCAGCGGAACACGCCTCGCTCAAAAAGCGCAATTGACGCAACGATCGATTGCATCAGACGTTGGAAAGGCATCTCAACAGGAGGTAGCTATGAAGAATCCAGTCGTTTCACGCGATGAGTGGCTTGCAGCCCGGCTTGCGCTGCTCGAGGACGAAAAACAGCTGACGCGCCGCAGTGACGAGATCGCACAGCGAAGGCAGGCGTTGCCATGGGTCAGGATCGACAAGGACTACCAATTCGATACAGACGAAGGCCGTGCGTCGCTTGCAGATCTATTCAAAGGGCGCTCGCAGTTGATCATCTATCACTTCATGTTCGGGCCCGACTACAAGGCGGGGTGTCCTTCTTGTTCGGCGATCGCCGACGGCTTCAACGGCTCCGTCGTTCACCTCGCCAATCACGATGTAACGCTTGCCGCCGTGTCGCGGGCGCCGCTTGCCAAATTGCAGGCGTTCAAACAGCGTATGGGTTGGACTTTCCCCTGGGCGTCTTCATTCGGCAGCGACTTCAACCCGGACTTCCACGTCACGTTCACCGAAGAGCAGCAGCGCAAAGGCACCATCGAATACAACTACGTGCGTGAGGAGCCCGCGCCAGCCGGTGACGACGGCTCCGAAGGGGAGGATATATTCGCAACCATGGCCGGCACAGATACGGCTACGTACGCACGCGAGAGGCCGGGCATAAGTGCCTTCGTGCTCGAAGACGGCGTCGTCTATCACACCTATTCCGCCTATGCGCGCGGGGTCGACGGCATCTGGGCCATGTATCAATGGCTCGACCGCGCACCCAAGGGACGAAACGAAAAAGGCGTCTGGTGGCGCCGCCACGACGAATACAACAACTGAGCAAAGTTTCGTGCTTGTGGCGGTAGCGCGGGCACGGCCGATCCCGGAATTCATCAAAGGAGATTAGAATGAGCGAAGCTTATACGGGCGGATGCGCTTGCGGCGCGATCCGTTATCAAATTTCCGCCGAACCGGTCGTCATGCTCGATTGCCAGTGCCGCCAATGCCAGCATGAAAGCGGCACCGGCCACGCCTCCCATCTGACATTCCCGCGGGCCAGGGTAAAGGTTGAAGGCGAAGCGACGTTCTGGGACGCGACTGGCGACGACGGAACTGTAAAAAGCCGCGCATTCTGCCCCACCTGCGGATCGCCGGTCTATATGATTTTTCCAGATATGCCGGACTATTTCGTCGTGCGTGCGGGCAGCCTTGATGATCCTGGCCGATACAAGCCACAGTTGGTTTCCTGGGCAGCCGCCGGGTATGCATGGGACCACCTCGACCCAGCCCTGCCGAAATTCGACAAGATGCCGCCGACCTAAGGGTTTGATTGTTGACCGGCGGCAACAGGCGTATAGTCGCTTAAGGCGGAGGGCGGATCATTTCGCGGCCTCCGGTGTGAGCCGGACCGCGTGGGAGGTTTGCCATGACCACTTACGTGATGTTGATCAACTGGACCGAGCTCGGCGTGAAGAATATACGCGATTCGCCGGCAAGGCTCGATGCAGCAAGAAAACTGCTCAGCGAGATGGGCGGTTCCTTAAAGGAATTCTACCTCACCATGGGCGAATACGACATGGTAGTGATCGGCGAGGCGTCCGATGATGCGGTCATGGCGCGGTTCGCTCTTTCCCTTGGCATGAAAGGCAATGTGCGCACCAAAACCCTGAAGGCCTTCCCCGAAGCAGCCTATCGCGAGATCATCGCCTCGCTCGGATAGATCGGCGATGCGCGTCAGTTATCTGGAGGCGATACGCGACGACCCGCCCGGCATGCGGGCGACGACGACGAGCTGCGTGATCTCGCCCCGCTTGAAGGCGGCGAGAAAGCGGCGGTAGTCCTTGATCGACACGCAGCCGTTGGAATCGCCGCGCGGGCCTAGCATATACGTATGTGCCAGAAGCCCGTCGCGCCCGAAGATCTTGCCCGGTTCGACAGGATTGAGCCTGATTGCCTCAACGCCGTGGAAAAGCTTCTCGCGCATCGTGAGATTGTATGTATGCGGCGGTGTGGCGCCGCGCATCCTCTTGTGGACATAGCGCGGATTGTCGAGCATCGGCCCGAGTCCCGAATGCGCTTCCAGACGCTCGCCATTCGGCAGGTAGACGGTTTTCGCCTCGATACTGTAGATCGCCGTGCGACCGCGCGAAGCAAAGAAAGGCGCAGGCCGGTAGCTCGGCGCATTGTCCTGAATGGCATTGTCCTGCGGCGCATAGGCCAGCATTTGCGGGGCAGCCCGCTTGAGGGCTTTCGTCGAAGGCAGTACCATATCGTCCGCCGCCCGGCGTGGCCTTATCCCCGGCAACGGCACCGCAGCCAGGTCATCCTCAGCGGCTGGTTCCTCCTCGGCGAGCACGAGGCTGAACGGCCCTTGCGGCGAGGTCCCGACCGGCGGCGGTGCGTCCTGCAAGGCAGCCACAGCAATTGCAGGCGCTGGAGCGGAAGGCGCAGCCACAGGGGGCGCCGCGTCAAAAGCGGTGTAGGTCTGGATCGAGGCGACCTGCACCGTATCGATACCGGAAGCGCGGGCGCCAAAGGCATCTTCGGCCAAAGGTCCGGCCCGCACCACATCAAAACGCGCACCGAATGACTCGGCGGCCAATGGATGATGAACGGCAGCTACCACCTTGGACTTCGGCTGCGCGATGACACTGATCTCTCCGGTCGGTAAAATCACCGAGCCTTCGTCCATCGTGCTGACCTGCCAGGCCGTGTGTTTCAGCTCCGGAACGCGCGGAAACTTCGAGGTTTTGGGTAAAGTGTCCAAAGAACTGACGAGCGCGATGGAAGGCGCCGAAAATGCCCGCTCTGCCCGACTGAAGGCGCCGCTACCCGCGGCATGCGAGCCGAAAGCGCCCTGCATGGTTGCCACCGCGGCAAGCGCGCCGAGCGAAGCCGCGGCACTGACACCCGCGAGCAAGCCAGCGGACAGCAACCGGCGGCCACGATAAAGGCCCTTCTCGCCAGAAGGCGCAAAGCCCCGGGCGGATCTGACTGCAAACCCCATGATACACGCAACCCACGCTTGGACATCAACGCGTCAGCCTGCGCAAAACCCTATTCCCGTGGCAAAACTGAGGCCACAAGACGTAAAACCTGGCTTCCGCCGTCATGCTGACTTTATGGACAATGAAGAATGTTGGTTACCAACCCGTTTATGCAACGACAAATGTTTGAATGAATTTTGGCATGGGAGCAGCCCACCACTCCCCCGTGGCGGGCCACCCCATTCAAGCCTCAACCTCGACGACGAGTTCAATCTCGATCGGCAGGCCAAGCGGCAGGCTTGCAACACCGAGTACGACGCGGCCGGAGAGCTTTTGCTCCCCGAAGACCTTCAGCAGCAACTCGGATGCTCCGTCCGCGACTTTCGGATGATCTCTGAAATCACCTTCGGTGGCGATGTAGACACCAAGCTTTGCGACGGCCTTGACCTTGTCGAGAGAACCAAGATGGTCTCTCACTGCCGACAGTGCGCTCAACGTGGCCACTTCCGCGGCCTTGCGGCCGTCCTCCGCGGTGAGTTCACCCCCAACGCGTCCGATGAACTGGGGCACGCGATCGATGACAGGCAACATGCCACTGAAGAAGACGAGGTTCCCGATCGTCACGGCCTCCACATAGGCGCCGAAGGGAGTGGGCGGTGGTGGAAGCGTGATGCCCAGTTCCTGCAGCCGCTGTTCTGCACCGGCTGCTGATGCTTTCGTGTGGTTTACCATTTGCCCAGATGTGCGCCGCCATCAACGTGCAGCACCTCCCCGGTTATATGCGGAGCTTCCGTCAGGAAGACGACCGCATCGACGATTTCCTTGACGGTGGAAATGCTCGCCATCGGCGACAAGGTCCGCAGGAAGTCCTTCGGGTTGTCCTTGTGTAACGGTGTGTCGACCACGCCGGGAGCGACCGTGTTAACCCGGATGCCATCGCTTGCATATTCCATTGCGATGTTCTTGGAGATTGCATCGATCCCGCCCTTGGTCATCATGGGGACCGAGGCGGAGAGGCCGGCGATCGGATGATCGATCAATGGCGTGGTGATGCTGACGATGCTGCCGCCGGACTTCTGCGCCAACATCTGCTTGACGACCCGTTGGGTCAGGTGGATGAACCCTTCGAGATTGGTCGAGGACAGCTTCCTGAAGTCGTCCATCGTATAGTCGATGAACGGCTTGGTGTAGAAGATGCCGGCATTGTTGACCAGAGCATCGATCAAGCCGAACCGGCTGATTGCGGTCTCTGCAACGCGCCTTGCCGTCTCGGGATCACCAATATCACCATCGACGACAGCAATCTGATCAGAAGCCCGAAAGGCATCTGACGACGTTACCTGGCGGGAAGTCGCGACGACGTTGTAGCCGCGTTCGGCAAAGGCTTTGACGATGCCTGCGCCGATACCCTGGGAGGCGCCCGTGACGATAACAGTTTTAGGTGTTGGCATTTTAATCTCCATCGGTTGCTAGCGCAGCAATTGCGCTTGTTGCCGATGAATATGGCCGGGACCCTATTGCGCGATTAGATGGAAATATCTGGAATCTATTTTCCATTTATGCAAAAATCTTGTTTATGACGGATTTGAACGATATCGCGGTTTTCGTGAAGGTTGCGCAGTTCGGGAGTTTCAGCCGCGCCGCTCGCTCGCTTGGGATGCCGGTATCGACCGTCAGCCGCAAAGTCTCCGCGCTCGAAGACCAGCTCGGGGTCACCTTGATCCAGCGCACGACCCGCAAGCTGACGCTGACGCTACAGGGCCGCGCCTACTACAGTCAGTGCAGCGAACCTCTCAGCCAGTTATTCGATGCCGAGCAGGTTCTGACCCAAACACAAAAACAGCCGGAAGGCCTGCTGAAAATCTCGGTGCCTGTGCTCATGGGGCAGGAACCATTTTATGCGTTTCTCTCCGCTTTCCTGAAAAGACACCCGCGCATCGAGGTCGATCTATTCATCACAAACCTCTTCGTCGATCTGATCGCGGAGAATGTCGACGTCGGCATTCGCTTCGGAGAGTTGCGCGATTCAACGATCGTCACGCAAAGGATCGGCAAAAGCGTCCGCTATGTCGTCGCGGCACCGGACTATCTCGAAGGCCGGACGGCTCCGGAAAAACCGGAGGATTTGAAGGACCATAGGTGCATCCTGCTCAACGGCCGCAACAATGAGGCGGAATGGCATCTGGTCAACGGACGCAAATCCCTGAAGCTGCATGTATCGGGACCGCTATCAAGCAGGGATTTCCAGTCGGTCGCTGCGTTCACCTATCGTGGCCACGGGATCGGCCTTTTGCCGTCGACCTATTGCGACGAACAGATCAAACGCGGCGAACTTATCCGCCTGCTGCCGGACTGGTCATCGCCGGAGATCTTCGTGCATGCCGTCTATCCTACCCGCCGCTATCTTCCGGCGAAACTGCTGGTCTTTCTCGACGAGCTAAAAGCATGGAAGAGCCCGCTATGGATTCCATTGCGCTGATAGCCATGTAATCTGGCCAGTAGCATACATCGAACTACTTAGAGAAACCGTCGACACAAAGTAAAAACGCGGGCATCTGAGCTCAAAGCTTGCCGTCTTGGACTATCTCGGCTACTTTTAATAACTGCTGCAAGTTAGTCGGGGACGGCTGTCAGCCGGGTTTCAGATGTCACATAATCTTATGGTCAATGGCAATGACTATGCCGTCGATGTGGATGACGACATTCCACTTCTATGGGTTCTTCGCGACACCATAGGTCTTACCGGCACGAAATTCGGCTGTGGCATTGCCATGTGCGGTGCCTGCACCGTGCATGTGGATGGCATGCCGGTGCGGTCGTGCGTCATGCCGGTCGCAGAGGCGGTAGGCAAGACTGTCACCACAATCGAAGCTATCGGCGATACAGCCGAAGGCGCGCGGATACAGAAGGCCTGGCTGGACATCGATGTCGTCCAGTGCGGTTACTGTCAGTCCGGACAGATTATGTCCGCGACTGCCCTCCTTGCTGCCAATCCATCGCCGACTGACGACGATATTGATGCGGTCATGGCTGGAAATATCTGTCGATGCGGCACCTATCCGCGCATTCGAGCAGCCATCAAGCAGGCGGCGAAGGCGGGGTGATGCGATGTCCATTCACAACAAAGTCAATGTTTCCGTTTCGCGCCGCCACTTTCTGATCGGCGTATCGCTCACTGGCGCCGGCCTCGTTTTCGGCTTGCGGCCGTCGATTTCTTCAGCTGCCGCAGCCGGGTTTGAACCAAACCCCTTCATTCGCATTCCTGCCGACGGCAAAATTGTTCTCATCATGCCAGCCGCGGAGATGGGGCAAGGCATCTATACGTCCATAGCGATGCTGCTCGCCGAAGAACTGGAAGTCTCCCTCGACCAGGTAGTGCTGGAGCATGCACCTGCTGATCCCACCCGTTACGCAAACCCGTTGCTGGGCGACCAGATCACCGGCGGTTCACTCTCCATTCGCGGCGTTTACGAGCAGATGCGCAAGGCCGGTGCCAGCGCCCGTATGGTGCTGATCAACACCGCAGCGCGTGGTTGGGACGTTGCGCCAGATACGTGCACGGCCGAGGCCGGAGAGGTCGTTCACGCCGCGAGCGGACGCAGCGCGGCCTATGGCAGCCTAATTCGGGCCGCTGCTGCTGAGACCGTTCCACAGGATGTGCCACTGAAGCCGGCATCGAGCTTCAAGGTTATCGGCCAGGCCATCCGGCGCCTTGATAGCCCGCAGAAAGTGAACGGTACTGCAAAATTCGGCATCGACGCCCGTCCGGAAGGCGTGTCCTACGCCGCAATCGCGATCTGTCCCCACTTCGGCGGCAAGCTGCGCAGCGTCGATGACAAGCCTGCAATGGCGGTCAAAGGTGTCAAGCAGGTGGTCCGCATCGAGGACGCGGTTGCGGTCGTGGCCGACAATACCGGTGCCGCCCGCAAGGGGCTTGCGGCGCTTTCCATCGAGTGGGATCCGGGTCCGAGCGGCGATCTCACCTCGGCCGAACTCGAGAAGCGCGTGGAGGATGCGACGAACGGCGGCAAGGCCCTGCCTCATATAAATGAAGGCGATGTCGTCAAGGCCGAGGCCGAACACGGGCCCGTTCATGAATTTGTCTACCGCATGCCGATCCTCACCCATTCGGCAATGGAGCCGATGAACTGCACCCTTCACGTGCGCAAGGACAGCTGCGACGTGTGGACCGGTACGCAGGTGGCGGGGCGTGCGCGGCAGGCTGTAGCCGACGTCACAGGTCTGCCGGTGGACAAGGTGATGGTTCACAACCAGCTTCTCGGTGGCGGTTTTGGCCGCAGGCTCGACGTCGATGGCGTCATTCTGGCGGCGAAGATCGCAAAACAGGTGGATGGCCCGGTGAAAGTGACCTGGAGCCGCGAGGAAGACATCCGCCACGACTGTTATCGCTACCTGAATTACAGCAAGGTCACCGCGACGCTCGGTCCGGACGGCATGCCCGTTTCATGGCGTCACCGCGTGATCGGCCCCGCCGTCATGGCACGCTGGCTGCCGGCCTTTACCAAAGATGGCATCGATCTCGACATCATGGGCGGTGCAGAGTCGTCCTACGCGATCCCGAACAAATTCACAGAGTTCGTGCGCCATGAAGCCCCGGACGGAATGTTGACGGGCAACTGGCGCGGTGTCGGCGCTACGCGCAACATCTTTCCGATCGAAGGCAGCATCGACGAACTGGCCAGCGCCGCCAAAATCGATCCGCTCGAGTACCGCAAGCGCCTGCTCCAGCACAAGCCGCGTCTCCTGGGTGCTCTTGATCTGGCCGCCGAAAAAGCCGGCTGGTCAAATGCCCTGCCCCAAGGCAAAGGACGGGGCATCGCCCTTTCGGAGGATTTCGGCAGCTTTGCCGCAATGATTTCTGAAGTCAGCGTCGGGGACGATGGAAAACCCAAGGTCGAGCGCATCGTCTGCGCAGTCGATTGTGGCCAGGTCGTCAATCCGGACACGGTAGACGCCCAGATATTGAGCGGCATCGTCTATGGCCTCAGCGCGGCACTCTACGGACGCCTGACCGTCCAGAACGGAGCTGTTGTCGAGAGCAACTTCGACGACTCCCCCGTGTTGCGCATCCATGAGACACCGAAGATCGAGGTATACATCGTGCCGAGTTCGGAAGCGCCAGGCGGTATAGGCGAGGTTGGCACGCCCGGCGTTGCTCCGTCGCTGTTCAACGCGATCTTTGCGGCCACCGGCAAGCGGCTGCGGTCGCTGCCGATCGACCAGCACGAATTCCAGAGGGTGTGACCATGGCCATGCGTTTTGCCGCCATTGCGATTGCATCCGTTCTCGCGACAGCCGGAACATTTGTCATTCTTGGACCCTTGCAGGGCAACGCCGAGACATCGGGTGCCGGGGCGCTGAAGGCCGTCTCCGATTTCGATGCGATAACGGACACCAGCGCGCGCTCGAAAGCCATCTTCGAAGAGGCAAGCCGCGTCCTGACGCATCCGCGCTGCATCAACTGTCATCCGGCAACCCGCAGCCCGACGCAGGGCGAAGACAAGCATCCGCACGTGCCGTTGATGATCGCCAGCAACAGCTCGGTGGGTCCGCTGGGTCTTGCATGCAGCGCCTGCCATGGCGCCGAAAATCGTCCGATCGTCGGAAGCCGCATGAAATCCATCCCGGGTAACGCCCACTGGCAACTGGCCCCGGCGAGCATGGCCTGGCAAGGGCTGACGGTCAGCGAAATATGCCAGCAGGTGAAGGACACGAGCCGCAACGGCAATCGCTCGCACGAAGATCTCATAAAACATATGGGCGAGGACCATTTGGTCGGCTGGGCGTGGCACCCGGGCGATGGAAGGTCCGCCCCGCCCGGATCGCAGGAGACATTTGCAGCGCTGATCGCCGCCTGGGTGAAGACCGGTGCCGACTGTCCCGATTGATCAACCGGGCCCGGCCAGACACACACACCAACAAAACTGTGATTTTGCCGAAACGCAGTTAGCGGTTACGCTGCCAGCGCATCACAGAAAAGCTCAGGAGTTAGACGATGAAGACAATCCTCGTACTTGCCGCTGCTTTCGGTCTTACCGTATCGGCCGCCTCGGCCGATTGTGCCGGACATACCGCCTCCGTCGACAAGGACATGACGACAGCCAGTGTCTCGAAAGACCAGACACCCATTCCGGCTGAGAACCAATCAGTCAAACAGGAAAAGCCCCAACAGGAAGCCGAATAGCTCGGGTTTTCAGAGACCGGTCGGGCGCGATTTGGCTGGATGCTAGATCGTACGAGTGATGTTGCGCGGCCCCCCGGCCGGCGGGAGATTCTACCCATCGTGGACTGCATGCATGCCGTAATGCTTGGTTTAAGGGTGCGCGCCCTGAAACCTCCTCCCTCTCCGTCATCCTCGGGCTCGACCCGAGGACCCACGACCAAGCAGCGAAGGCATCTCCACTCCCCAACCTGATCCAGTTGTTTCGCGATGGGTGTTCGTCAACAAACAACGATTTAACTGGAACGCCTCGGCAGCGCTGAAACCGCGGCGCTTCCTTGCCGTGGGTCCTCGGGTCAAGCCCGAGGATGACGGAGGGGTTGAAGCACTTCAGGGAGCGCACCCACCTCCCTCATGGTGGCCTCCTGAGCTTATCGAAGGGCGACCACGCGAGAGCTATTTCGCGGCCCTGAGTTCCGAGGCGCTCTTCAAGACCCTCCCGCCATCATCCTGCTCGATCATGTAGGCGGGCTCATCTTTGGAAGCCTTGCGCGTCACCTCGACACCCTTGATCCTCCGCGTCACGGATTTGGTGAATTCCTCGACGACCTTGCCAGCGCCCACGCCCTTGGCCCAGTTCCATTCAACACGCGCGCCTTTGTGGAAATGTGTCACGGGTGGTTCCGGTTTTGGTGGTGATTGCAGGGAAGTAACGGAAGGTAGAAAAGGGTTCGTTAAAGGATGATGGAACATGCTATTTAATGCCCATATCAGAAGGCTTCGAGGGGACAAATATGAACGAACCTTACGATCCAAACAAATCTGTATTTGTTGATGACTGGACTGATTCAAAGGCAATAGAGCGCTACAAGTTCCACGCCAAAGAAATCTATGATTCCAATCGCTATATGGAACGCGCTTCAATGCAAGCGTATCTTGATTACGCAAAGTGGATACTAGTTTCTCTACTCACAGTTCACGGCGGCGCCATCTATGCTATCAGCACACTTAGAGACAAGATTACTGATCCTTTCTCCGGACAACTTTTAATGTATGCCGCTATTGCGAACGTGGCGGGAATATCCTTAACTTTACTCACCGGGGGCATTGGGTGGTTGAATTTTCAGGCTAGCGAAGGCATTTACGCCGCCCGAGCAAACCCATCTACCATTTACAGAAATGATCAATTTAGCCCTCCGCAGATCGGAAGCGCCACTACGTTTATGCTATTTACATATTTTGCGGCGGCGATAACGGCGGCGTCCTCACTAGTCGCTTTCGTAGTCAGCGCCACGTTTGTTTTTATAGCCTTAGACCATACTGCTCTATGCAGGCCAACAGAGATACTTTGCATGATAGATGGATTCATGAAAGAACTTTGGGGAACAATAAACTTGCAGTATTAATTTTGATGTTTACGGATCAGTCGGAATAGGGGAGTGGATTGAAAGCGACATCATTTGATAAATGGATCAAAGTCCATCAGCCAAAATTTCAGAATTTGACGGGCGCTGTGGTTTCTATTGTCAAAAACCTGCTCAGTGATGCAAATATCGACTTTCTAGCCGTAAATGGCAGAACCAAATCTGAGACTGACTGTTCCGAGAAAGTAACCAGAAAACAGTATAAAGATCCTATTAAACAGCTTACGGACATCTCCGGCGTTAGAATAATCGTATATTTTGAAAATGACATCGATAAGGTATCAAAAATAATTGAGAATTCCTTCAAAGTGTTCAAAGAACATAGCTTAGACAAGGATAATCTACTTTCAGCAAATGAGTTCGGCTATCGCTCGGTTCATTATGTATGCGACATTGGGGAGGCGCGAAGCGCTTTGCCCGAATTTAGCGGTCTTAAAGATCTAAAATTTGAGTTCCAGATACGAACTGTTCTGCAACATGCATGGGCTGAATTAGCGCATGATCGAAATTATAAGTTTTCGGGTGAGCTCCCGCGAGCGATGGAGCGCAAGCTGTACCTCTTTGCAGGCATGTTAGAGTTGGCGGACAAAGGATTTAGTGAGCTTTCGCACGACATTGACGAGTACCAACGAAGCGTGTCGATGGCAGCTGAAGAGGGTAGTCTCGATATCGAAATCAACTCATTGAGTTTAGAACTCTTTGTCAGGCAATGGATCACCAAATCTGGACTTAAATTTGAAGATATCGAGGTTCGCGACGGCTATCAATCGTTGTTAGATGAACTGGATCAATTCGAAATTTATACGTTAGATGACCTGAATAACTTGGTCCCTGATAAATACATAGAGTACGCAAACCAGAAGAAGTTCGTGACCATATACGGCGTAGTTAGAGACTGGATGATCATCTCCGATCCTCAGAAGTTTTTGGATCGGGTAGAAGTTGATTGGGTATTTAGCGCCGATGATTTTCCCCTTCTTAAGCAGTACATCGACGACGCAATGCTTGATAAGCTTGAGACCGTAATTGGATTTGATTACGACGAAGACCATGCAAAAGAGTGGGATTCGTATGATGAAGGTGACGAGCCATCACAATCTGATTTACCGTGAGTTCCATTTAGTTTGCCATCACTTGCCACCTTTTACGGTGAGGGCGTCCCCGCCCCTTCACTCCCCTTGAACCTAACCCTCAAAATTACTCATCCCCATCCCTCCTTGCCAATTCCTCCCCCGATCCCTACATAAATCCTCGGAGGACGGCCTCCACGCTTCCCAAGCGTTTCCAGACAAATCCGGGACGGCCCGATCGAATATTAAAGGATGGTCGTCATGGCCTGGATTATTCTCATTTTGGCTGGTCTCTTCGAAATCGGCTGGGCCATCGGGCTCAAATATACCGATGGGTTTACCCGTATCACCCCCACTGTTCTCACCGCCGGCAGCATGGTCATCAGCGTCGTTCTGCTCGGCCTTGCATTGCGCGATCTGCCGGTCGGCAGCGCCTATGCGGTGTGGACCGGCATCGGTACGGTCGGCACGGCCCTGCTCGGCATGTATATCTTCGGCGAACCGGCAACGGTTGTGCGCCTCGTCTGCATCGGGCTGATCGTTGCGGGTATCGGCGGGCTGAAATTTTTGGCCTAGCACGACTTATCTCCCCCCTCTGTGGGGGAGAAAGCGATTTCAGCATCTTAGCTTCCTTAGCTAAGTGCTAGAAATCGCAAGAGAGGGGATTTGCAATAATTATACTACCCCCTCACTTGGCTTTTCTAAGGATTTAGCAAAGAGGCTAAATCCAAGAAAATCCTTTCTCTCCCACAGGGGGAGAGATAAAACAGCGTCATGACCGAACAGCAGATCACGCCCCTCACCTCTTCCGAAATCGAGCGCTATGCCCGCCATATCATCCTTGGCGAGGTGGGCGGGCCCGGCCAGCAAAAGCTGAAGCGCGCCCGCGTGCTTGTCGTTGGCGCCGGCGGGCTCGGTGCGCCGGTGCTGCAATATCTGGCGGCGTCGGGCGTCGGCACGCTCGGCATTGTCGATGACGACCGCGTGTCGCTGTCGAATTTGCAGCGGCAGATCATCCATTCCACCGCGCTTGTCGGCTCACCCAAGGTGGAGAGCGCGGCGCGCGCCATCGCCGCGATCAACCCGCATGTGACCGTCGAGGTGCATGAGCTGCGCATCGCGCCGGACAATGTGGCGGATCTCGTCAGCCGCTATCACATCGTCGTCGATGGCTCGGATAATTTCGATACGCGCTATATGCTGGCGGATACTTGCCTTGAACAGAAGCGGCCGCTGGTTTCGGCGGCGCTCGGGCGCTTCGACGGGTCGGTGACGACGCTGATGCCCTACGCGGCGAATGCGGCGGGTGAGCCGAATCCCTCCTACCGCGATCTCTTCCCCAATCCACCACCGCCGGGGCTTTTGCCCGCCTGCGCCGAGGCCGGTGTGCTCGGCGTCCTGCCCGGCGTCATCGGCACCCTGCAGGCGACGGAGGTGATCAAGCTCATCACCGGCATTGGCGAACCGCTCATCGGGCGATTGCTGCTCTATGATGCGCTGACCTCGCGCTTCGAGACAATAAAGTACAAAGCGCGCAAGGCCTGAGCGATGGCGCTCGCGCTTTCCGCCGAACAGCAGGCGATTGCCAATGGTGCACGCGGCGAAGGTGCCGCGATGGCCATGCGCATCGTCGCCGCCACCGCGCGGCTGATGGGTGCGCCATCGCTCATCCCCATCGCCTCGGCGCATATCGACGGCGCACTCTATCATGGCGATAGCGGCACGCTGTTTGCGGAAAAGCTGGCCCTCGGCGGCGCCAAGGTTGCGGTGCGCGCAACCCTCAATGTCGGCTCGCTCGATCTGACCGGCTGTTCGAAGAACCGCCTGCCACCCCATGAGCGCGGCATGGCGCGGCGCATGATGGATGCCTATCGCACCCTTGGCTGCGAGCCCAGCTGGACGTGCGCGCCCTATCAGGCCGGGCACCGCCCAGTGCTCGGCAGCGACGTTGCCTGGGGCGAGAGCAATGCCGTGGTTTTCTGCAATTCGGTGCTCGGCGCGCGCACCAACCGCTATGGCGATTTCCTCGATATCGCCTGCGCCATATCCGGCTTTGCGCCCTATTACGGCCTGCACCGCCCGGAAAACCGCCGCGCCATGGTGGCTTTCGATGTGTCCGGTCTGGATCCGGCATTTCTCGGTTCGGAGGTCGCCTGGCCGATCCTCGGCAGTCTTTACGGCCGCGAGATCGGCGATGCAGTCGGCGTGGTTGCTGGCGTCGCCGCCCATCCCGGCGAGGATGCGCTGAAGGCATTCGGCGCGGCTTCCGCTTCGGCTGGCGCCGTCGGGCTGTTCCATGTCGCGGGCGTCACCCCCGAAGCACCGGACCTTGCAACGGCCCTGCATCACCAGCCACCAGAGACCGTCATCAAGGTGACGGCGGAGATGATCGCGGATTCGCGCCGCCGCCTCTCCACTGCGCTCACCATGGACCGTATCGACGCCGTCGCCATCGGCAGCCCGCATCTGTCGATCCCCGAGTTCGACCGGCTGGAAGCGTTGATCGGCAAGCGTAAGCTCAAGGTTACGCTCTACGCCTGTACCGGGCGCCATGCGCTTGCCGCGCTGGAATCAAGTGGCCGCAGGGTCGCCCTGGAAGCTGCAGGCGTCGTCATTGTTGCGGATACCTGCGTCGTGGTCACGCCTATCCTGCCGGATATCGCAGGCGCGGTGCTGATGACCAATTCCGGCAAGTTCGCGCATTATGCACCGGGCAATACCGGCTATGGCGTCATTTATGGCTCGTTGGCCGAATGCGTGGAAAGCGCCGTTCTCGGCCGTCCTGTGTTCGAGGTCGCGGCATGAAGGCGGAAGTCCTCGTCGCGGGCCAACCGGCCGAAGCGCCCGCCCTTGTGCTCACGGCGCCGATCAGTTTCTGGGGCGGCGTCAATCCTAAGACCGGGCTGATTGCGGATGTGCGCCATCCGCAGCATGGCGTTTCGATCAGCGGCAAGGTGCTGTGCGTGCCCGGCACCATCGGCTCGTCCTCGGCTGCCGCCGTGCTGCTCGAGCTGGTCAGCGCAGGCCTCGCACCGGCAGCGCTCATCCTGCATGAACCCGATGCGATCCTGCTACTCGGCCTCATCGTTGCGCAGGAGATGGGCCACGTAACGCCGATGGCGCTGAGATTGGATCGCGCTGAATTTGCGGGATTTGCCGGTAAAAATCTGGCAGTTGGTGCCAACGGATCAATTACATGGGGCTAGGCTCTACGAGACCTTTTGAGAATTCAGCCTGACGAGTCCAGCTGGTGTGGTTTTCGAGAACCGGAGCGCAGCGGACTTATTCGTCCGTGAGCACCGGAAGCGCAGAAAACCGCATCAGATGGCCGTCAGGGTGGATTGTCACCGGTCTCGGGGTAGGACCCGGTCGGGCGGGCGATGCCCATCGATGAAGGCGCGGATGTTGATGATCACCTTCTCGCCCATATCGATGCGGCCTTCGAGCGTTGCCGAACCCATATGCGGCAGGATCACAACCTTGCCTTGCCTGGCAAGCTTACGCAGCTTGGAGTTGACCGCGGGCTCGTGCTCGAACACGTCCAGCGCCGCGCCCGAAAGTTTGCCGTGTTCCAGCTGCTCGATCAGCGCATGCTCATCGATGATCTGACCGCGCGCGGTGTTGACGATGAACGCCGTCGGCTGCATCAGCGCGATGCGCCGGGCGGAGAGGAGATGGAAGGTCGCGGGTGTAGAAGGACAATTGACCGAAATGATATCCATGCGCGCCAGCATTTGATCGAGGCTCTCCCAATAGGTCGCCTCAAGTTCGTCTTCGGTCTTCGGGCTCACCGGCTTGCGGTTATGATAATGAATCGACAGGCCAAACGCCTTGGCGCGGCGGGCGACAGCGGTGCCGATCCGGCCCATGCCGACAATGCCGAGGCGCTTGCCCCAGATGCGGCGGCCGAGCATCCACGTTGGTCCCCAACCTTCCCATTTACCATCGTCGAGCAGGATCGATGCCCCCTCGACCAGACGCCGCGGGACGGCCAGCATCAAGGCCATGGTCATGTCCGCCGTGTCTTCGGTCAGGACATTGGGTGTGTTGGTAACGGTAATGCCGTGTTTGGCGGCGGCCACGACATCGATATTGTCGGTGCCGTTGCCGAAATTGGCGATGAGCTTGAGATTGGGGCCGGCGGCGCTGATAATTTCTTCGGTGATATGGTCGGTAATGGTCGGCACAAGAACGTTGGCGTGGCTGACAGCCTCGATCAGTTCCGCCTTCGTCAGCCGCCGGTCATCGACGTTAAGCCGCGCCTCGAAGAGTTCGCGCATGCGCGTCTCGACAGAATCCGGCAATTTGCGGGTAATGACGACCAGAGGCTTTTTGCTCACCAATATTCCCCTCCCAATTCGCGACGCATTGAGACCTCTTTAACCAAGTCATTGCAAACTGCAATTGCTCGTGGCGTTCTGCACCTGTCTATCAAGGCGGCGTACAGAAGACAAAGAAAAATAGGGATCGTTCTCCATTCGGCCGCAATTTGGCGGTTGCAAACCCGGAACGATGAAGGACTGACTTGTTGAATATTCGAAATTTTCGCCTTTTTGCTTTTGCGGCTGCGATCGTTCTGGCAATTCCGCTGGGCGTGCCGACGCTGGCTCGAGCCGCCGCCGCAGCGCAGATAGGCCCGAGCGGCCTGCCGCTGCCGCGTTTCGTCAGCCTGAAGCCTGGGCGCGTCAATTTGCGCGTCGGGCCCGGCCGCGATTATGCGGTGACCTGGCTGTTTCTCAAATCCGGCCTCCCGGTCGAGATCGTGCAGGAATATGATAATTGGCGGCGTATCCGGGATTCGGAGGGCACGGAGGGCTGGGTCTATCAGTCGCTGCTATCTGGCAAGCGCACGGCAATGACCGCGCCTTGGCAGCGCGACAAGGATGGCGTGATGCTGAACGTCTATCGCAGTGCCGACGATAAGGCGAGCGTCGTCGCCAAAGTGCAGCCCGGCGTTCTCGGGAGCCTCAAGACTTGCAATGGTAATTTTTGCCGTGTCGTATTCAGCGGCGCCAGCGGCTGGATGCGCCAGTCGGACATCTGGGGCGCTTATCCGAACGAGAAATTCGACGACTGATTTTCAGGTTTCGTCGGCGTGCTGGCCGTTCGAATCCGATAGCGGCTAAAACGAAGGATGCATTCGGCGTAGTCTTCGCGGTAATGAAGTTCCTGTAACGTCACTCGCTGTCCACTCTTTCTGGGGTTTTACGTGACTTTTGCCGCCTCTCTCCAACTTGCCCTCTCGACGGCCACCTTCCTGCTTGCCGCAAGTTGCGCGAAATATTGGGCGCTTGGTCCGAGTACGCTGAAACTCGTACTGACAATTGCTTTGTATTCGGTAGGCAATCTGATCATGTTGCGCCTCGTGCGCGAGGTTGGAATGTCTTCGGCGTTCAGCCTTTCAGCTGTAATCCAGCTCATTGCAGTCAACGTGATTGCCCTGACATATTTTGGCGAGAAACTGACCATCATCCAATCGTTCGGAATGGTATTGGCTATTCTCGCCGTCATTCTGATAACCTTTGGGTCGGCTTCAGAATAGCTGCTGGCCCGTGCCGCATCGCCGTTCTCGCTGACAAGTTCTCCGGCCTGCCATGCTATGACCACAACCTGTTGCTTCAACTGCACGGGTTGCATAACGGCACAGACGATTCAAAGATGGGCACACCCCGAAGGAGAACGTAATGGCTACAATGCATGCTATGGTCGGGCGTGCTCGCCGCGTGGTTGACCAATCCCTTCTGAGTACCACGGCGCGATCGGTCCGGCGGGATCGACTTACATATCTGTCCCCGCGCAAGCTGAGGCGTCTTGAAGCCGCCTTGAATGAGATTAGACGGCGGCAAATACCGGGTGATGTGGCGGAGTTCGGCGTTGCCCTAGGCGGAAGCGCGATTGTTCTCGCCACGACGGCAACGAGCCAAGGGCGGCGCTTCCACGGCTTCGACGTTTTCAGCATGATCCCTCCTCCCACTTCGGAAAAGGACGACGTGAAATCGAAGGACCGCTACCAAAAGATCGCGAGCGGAAAGTCTTCGGGGCTCGGCGGCGACGAGTATTACGGATATCGCGACAATCTCTATGACGACGTCTGCCAGTCATTCAGGAAGTATGGCCTCGCTATCGACAATTCCAGCGTCGGTTTGCACAAAGGCTTGTTTGAGAACACGCTGCCCAACGCCAAAATGGAGCGGCTGGCCTTCGCCCATATCGATTGCGACTGGTACGATCCGGTCATGTATTGCCTCAATAAGGTCGCTGACCGGCTGAGCCCGAATGGCGTCGTTTTGATCGACGACTATCACGACTATGGTGGATGCCGCACCGCAACGGATGAATTCCTGCGCCAGCTCGGGGATTTCACCTTTGAAGACGGGGAAAACGTCATACTTCGCCGGACGGGCACACTCGCCTGACCATCCAATCCAGCCGGGACAGAATATTGCGTCGCACCAAAATTGTTGCAACGCGTCAAAATATACCTATGCTGCCCGGCAGGAGATTTCCCGAAACTGGGAGTATTCGACAAGCCCATGAGCGCCGTCACCGCATCAAAAACATTCCGCCCTGACATTGAAGGGCTACGTGCCCTGGCAGTTTCTGGAGTGATCGCCTTCCACTTCGGCTACACCGGCCTGCCCGGCGGTTTTGTCGGTGTGGACATCTTCTTCGTCATATCCGGTTATCTCATTACCCAGCATCTTCAGCAGGAAATCGCCAAGCACGGCACGGTCAACCTTTGGACGTTCTATGCGCGGCGGGCACGGCGTCTGCTTCCAGCCTCGCTGTTCGTCATCCTGGTTACCCTGGTCGCTGGATATTTTATCCTCGCGCCGTCCGAGCAGCAGCTTTACTCCAAGGGAGCACTGTTCGCTTCGACGTATATAATCAACCTGTGGCTCATCCGCTGGTCTCTCGACTATTTCGCTGTCGACGCCACGAATAACCCCTTCATTCATTTCTGGTCGCTATCGGTCGAGGAACAGTTCTACCTCGCCTGGCCTGCGCTGCTTCTACTGTTTACACGGATACGCCCGGGTAAACATGGCGTGTTCCTGCTGATGGCAGCCGTCGCCGCCGTTTCGTTTGCGCTTTGCGCGTGGCTGACCGCTGTTTCACAGCCCTGGGCCTTCTATTTTTCACCATTACGGGCTTGGGAATTTGCGCTCGGGGGCCTTGCCTCTATGGCGTTGTTGAACAATTGGGCCAAGCGATTTCCCTATTCGCCGGCGATGGGCTGGATTGGCCTTGCATTGATCGCCATAGCGTATTTGCGCGTATCCGAGCAGGGTCCTTTCCCCGGCTTTGTTGCATTGGTGCCTGCGATAGGAACTGTGATGGTGCTGCTCAGCGGCGTGCATCAGAGTACCTATGGACCGAGGGCCCTTCTCGCAATCAAGCCCGCCCAGTGGATTGGAAAGCTGTCTTATTCGCTCTACCTTTGGCATTGGCCGGTCATCGTTTATGCGGCGATGCTGGTACCTGATCTGACCAGCGTACAACGTATCCTGCTCATGCTGCTGACCCTTGCATTGTCGATTTTCAGCTATCGCTTCGTCGAAAATCCGATACGCCGGAATGCATGGCTTATGGTCAGCACGCGCCGGTCCCTCGCCTTCGCCGCGCTACTGACAATGACGGGCGTGACGGTTGGCTACGCGAGCGCCACACTCGCAAAACGCAATCTAAGTCCGCAGCAGGAAATGATCCTTGAAACGGCAGAACGGCCCTCCACCGTGCGGGCAACAGACAAGAGCTGCGTGCTGGATCTCGAAACGGTCAAACCGAAACCCTGCGTGTTCGGCTCGGCATCCTCGAATACAAAAGTCGTTCTTTTCGGTGATTCGCATGCCGATCATTGGTCGACACCGCTCGTCGATATTGCAAAGAAGGATAATATCCGTCTCGTCACTTACCTGAAATCATCGTGCCGGGCGACCCGCATCACGACGCGGGACTCGAAGCTGCGGAGAGATTACACGGAGTGTAATGACTGGCGAGAGCTTGCGATCAAAGAAATCATCGCGATGAAACCGCACACGGTCATTATCTCACAACTTTCCATAAGCCATCTGACGGATGAAATCGGCGATCCTTCCGAATATTCGGCACGCAAAAAAGAATGGGCGGACGGCATCAGATCAACGGTCGAGGTGCTTAGCAATGCCGGAATAAAGGTCGTTTTCCTGCGCGATGTGCCCACCCACACCTCCTATCTCGACAAATGCGTGGCGCGCGCTCTCTGGCAGGGAAGAGACCCGTCCGTGTGCGATACACCGCGCTCTGCGGCTGCCGATGACGGCGATGCCGAGACGGAAAAGGGGATCATTTCGGGCATCAAGAATGCACGATACATCGATATGACGGAGTTCTTCTGCAGCAATACAATCTGTCATGCCATGATCGATGGCAAGTTGACCTTCCGTGATCGTCATCACATCGCCACCCCTTACGCTGAATCTCTGGCTGCACCACTTGAACGCGCGATCTTCAAACAGACGATAGCAGGTTCTGTGAAATCCGAACCTGTCAGCGAGAAAAACCTGTAAACGAAATAGCTTGCCGGGGCGGCGGTGACTGCGCCGCGCCCGCAGCTTCACGGCCTGCCCCAAAATAGCCAATTAACCCTACGAATGATGCATCTCGTGCCGCCTGCGCGGAGAGATTGCATTTGAATGCGTTTATTCGTTATAAGCCATTGTTTTCAGCACTATATTTTTCGAAAACGAAGATGACAAATCCAGCTTGGACACCACACTCGCTTGTACGTATCGTAATAGCTGGCTAAGGGTCGGGAGCTGATGAGCGAGGAACCAGTATTGAAGACGCTTCTTCGATTGTTGAAGTCCGATAAGCCCGCACCGCGGTCCGCGAGACGCCGACTTTCAATCGATATCGCAGACTCCGCCGTTTACACGATCGGCGATGTGCACGGCTGTTACGATCAGCTGCTCGAACTGGAAGGCATGATCACCGAAGACGCGGCCAAGTTGCCAGGCAAAAAGCTCATTATCATGCTGGGAGACTACATCGATCGGGGGCCTGCCTCCGCGCAGGTTATCGAACACCTGCTTCACAAACCCCACGCCGATTTCCAGCGCATATGCCTGACCGGAAATCATGATATTGCCATGCTGGACTACCTGGAAGGGCGGCTGTCTCTGTCGGGCTGGTGGCACATGGGAGCCAACTCGACATTGCTTTCCTACGGCATTGACGTGGAACGTCTGAGACTGATTCACCGTACGCCCCAAATGCTGGATGACACCATCCGCGCCTCAATTCCTCATCGGCACAAACAGTTTCTGCGTCACTTGCCGATCATGATCGACGCCGGAAGCTTTCTGTTTGCACACGCCGGTATAAGACCCACCCTTTCGCTGAAGGATCAGAAAGATGACGACCTTGTTTCGATCCGCAGCGAATTCTTTGAAAACGCTCATCTGCTCCGGCAATGGGTCGTTCACGGTCACACGCCGATAGAAACCCCCCGCCAGGAAGGCAGGCGGTTTAACCTCGATACCGCGGCCTTCTCCACCGGGAAACTGAGCGCTTTGCGGCTCTGGCAGAAGAAGGGCCGCGTGTTCTCGACGTAAAACTCTATGTTTTGGTTGGGGCCATTCGTGGCGTATCGAGATAGTAGCTTGAGTATCGCTCCATGAAATGTTCGGTGCTTCCGTAAGAGCTGTACTTTGCAAGCCGCTTCATATCGACCTTGTTGAGGACCAGTCCGAGAATCTTCGGCGCGATTTCCGCCTCCGCTTGCAGCACGGACTTGACGAGTGCGCGAGGCGTGACGCCCCACTCTGCCACCATGACGAAACCATCGGCCATCGGAGCGAAGGCCTTGGCGTCAACGACCGGGCCAAGCGGTGGAAGATCGATGACAATGTATTCGAACACATTGCGCGCTTCATCCAGCAGTTTCTTCATACCCTGGCTCGAGAGAATCTCGCTGGTGTGACGCAAATTCCGATGAAGCACCGTTGGAATGATGGCAAGCTTCGTCTTGTTCTCGACCTTGACGGAGTTTTGCCACGGTTGGCCGTCCATGACCGCCTTTACAAGCCCTCGTTGTGTTGAAAGCGACAGGGCGCGTGACAGGCCTGGATTGCGCAGATCCCCATCGATGAGAAGCGTCTTTGCGCCCTTTGCGGCCAGCAGTCCGGCAAAATTGGCAGCAATCGTGGTTTTGCCTTCGTGCGGCAAAACGGAGACGACACCGATCACCTTGCTTTCCTTGCCCTGCAGCACAACGTCCGCAGCGATTTTGACGTTCCGCAATGTTTCGGCAAATTGCGACGATGGGTTATCGACAGCCAAGCGGATTATATTGGTACGGGCGGCGGGCGGGGCGGCTTGTCCCTCCAATGCCACAGGCGCTCTCTTGGCCTCCGTTATACCCTCGAGTTTTGGCACAAATCCAAGAAACTTGACGCCGAGAAGCGAGCGGACATCTTCACCAACCCGGAAAAAGCGCTCACGGTATTCACGCCATGCACCAATACCGGCGCCGGCAAAAAGGCCGAGTAGCAGAGAGGCTGCGAGGGCGAGTTTCTTCTTCGGGCTCGACGGGTCTTTCGGCGTCGATGCCACCGAAATCACGCGCGCCTTGGCGATCGGGAAGGACTGCTGCTGCGACGCTTCCTGGTAGCGGCCGAGATAGGTTTGATAGAGATTGGTCAGTGCCTGGGCATTCTGTTCGAGATCCCTCAGATGCACCAGCGCTTCGTTTGCAATGGAAGTTTTTCCGGTGGCGTTTTCCAAACCTTCCCGCAGGGATGTCTCGCGCGACTGCGCAGCCTCATACTGATTGCGGTAGCTCTCGGTTATTTGCTGGAGTTCCTGGAAAATTTGCCGGGAAACGTCCTGCTCCTCGGTGCGAAGACTGACGGCCTGCGGATGATCCTGGCCGAAACGGCTGACGATTTCCTGCTCGCGCTTGGTGATCGTCAGATAGCGCGCCCTCAGGGTTCCTATCACCGAGGTGCCGCTCTGGTCCGATACAACAGCCGCATTGTTGACAGCGCCCTCGGGACCTGAGGCCAAAATTGACTTGTATTGATTGTAAAGCGCCCGCGCCCGCGCGGTGTCTGCCTGGGCCAGGATCAGCTGGCTATTGATATCTGACAATTGCTGCTCGGAAACCAGCGCTCCCTTCGCCGCCGTAAGACCATTGGCAGCCCGGAAGCGCTCGGTCTCGAGGGCCGCTGCCTGCGAACTTTCCTTCAGTTCATTCAAGCGGCCCTGAAGCCAGACTGTCGCCCTTTGCGTCGCATCGAAGTTGGCGTCCAGCTGATCCGAGAGATAGACGTCCGCATAGGCCTTCGCAATTCTTCCGGCGAGTTCCGCGTCGTCTGACGTATAAGTGAGATCGATGACAAAGCTGCGCCCTTGCCTTTGGACATCAACGTTGGACTGCAAGAGCGATGCCGCATATTCGACCTTGAGATCCGCAGCGGATAGGCCATCCGTATTGGCCGGTCTGCTGCTACTGAAAAGCCCGACGATGGACCGCACTGTGGAAATGGCCGATGCGAAAATGGAGCGCGGCGGGTTCATAAACCCGTCGTTCTCGTCAAGCTTTTCCTTTCTCACGACCTTTTCCGCGAGCTCGGCCGACTTCAAGATCGCGATCTGGCTGAGAATTGTTGTGTCTGTCTGCATATTGGCAGGTGCAGGCGAAGGTTCATCAGCGAATTTTCCGAGATTGTCGTCAAGCAAAATGCTTGTCGCGGCCGTATAGCCTGGTTTGGCGGCAATGATGTAAACAAGGCCGAGTAACAGACCCACGCCAGCGGTTATGGCGACTGTCTTCGCCTGCCGCCGGGCGATGGTCATCAAGTGCTCGAGGTCAATGAAATTATCGGCGTGGGCTTGCCCTTCCGGGCTTCCCGCTAGCCGAACATTAAAAAGTTGATTGCCTTGATGCATGTTACCGCCGATTGTTTGCTTTCATATAAAATATTGACTGCCTGCCTGCCTTTAGGACGGGATCAAGCGCCTGAGACGTATTCCGATAGGCATAGAGAGATGGCGAAGCGCCGCAGGGTCCTTCAATACCACCTCGACGATCCCGCTGATCGATCTGCGTTTGATATGACCGACGAGAGAGAGGAAGGATTTCGCCTCCTCCAGGCTGCGCGTCCGTCGCGTTTGGGCAGCCCTGGCCTCAGGATCGAGTTCGAATTTTGCCAGGAATGTCTTGTCCGCTTCTAACATGGCGATGATGTGATGCGTTTCGAGAACGCGCGAAATAGAGCCGGGACGCACATGATAGGCATATCCGACTGATGGCTCCACGACGCATTTTCCTCCCTTCGCCAGAATGGATGCGAGGAAGATATAATCTTCTCCGATACGCAGGTTCTCTTCGTAACGCAGACCATGCACCTCGATGAACCGGCGCTCAAAAATCGGCTTCATGTAGCCGAAATTGAAGGTCGTCACGAAAACGAGGTTCGAAGCTATGAAATCCGCCAGTGTAATTTCGTTGATTTTCGCAAGGTAGTGGACGGGAAACATCGTCTCGCCCTTTGTCTCGCCGTCCTTTATCACTTCGATATTGTCCACGGCGGCGCTCGCCCCGGTACTCTCCGCACGTGCTATCATCGCCGCAATGCGGTCGGGAAACACCGTATCGTCGGAATCAAGTACCGCAATCCAGCGGCCTTTCGCGAGAGCAAGAGCGGCGTTGCGGGCGTGGCCGGGACCGCGATTGCTTTCCAGCGTCACAACGCGCACCCGCTCATCCGGAGACGAACTGGCGAGGGCGGCGGTGTTGTCGGTGGACCTGTCATCGACGACTATGACTTCCACGCTCGCTCCACGCTGTGCGAGCGCGCTTTCTATCGCACGCCAGATCGTATCCGCTGCGTTATAGGCGGCGATAATGAAGGTGACATCAGGCTGCACGGGATTTATCTCTCCTCGCTGACACCATAGCTGCCTCTCCATATTGCTCGATCTCGCGGATGCCTATCAGGCCGCTGACGACACCCATATGCATAATGCCGCGCAGGAACCATCGGTTGCGCCGGGTAGCAAAAAAGGCCGTCACAAGCGCCATAGACACGCTAAAAGCTGCCTTTGCACCCGCAAGCAATATCTGCGTGGCACGTTTCACGCCGGTTGATCCACCCTTGAGCATTCGCCCATGTGTCTGACCAACGCGGAAACGCCGTTTGCAAAGCCACGAAAATTGTGCCCGCGCCTGCGGCACCGGTTCGAAAACCCATGCTTGCGGTGCGTATGAAATCCTGCCGCCCGCTTGGTGGATCTCGGTGAAATATTGTGTGTCTTCACCGCCGCTTCGTCCCAGCGCCAGACTGAAACGCCGGTTCCCGATGGAGGTCGAGGAGCGGCGTAACAGGACGTTGCACGTATAGCCGGTGAGAATTTCGCCGCGTACCCATACGGGGAAGGTCGAGTGAAAATCACCTTTGCTCATCCAGCGTGGCGCATCGCTTGCGTAAGTTGCTCGTACGGGTCCGAGTACCGCGTCGGCATTCGTATCGCGTGCCGTGGTCAACAAGCGTTCTATCCAGTCCTCCGACGCCGTCTCATCATCGTCGATGAAGGCAACATAGTCGCCGGTGCTGGCGTCGAGGCAGGCATTGCGAGCCAATGATATGTTTGCTGCCGGGCTATGGATATAACGCACTTCAAACGGGAGTTCCGGCGCAATAGCTGCCACCCGTTCCTTGGCGCTGGGCTCGACATCATTATCGGCGACGATAACGCGTATGCGGCATTTTTCCGGCAGGTGCATTTGCCCGAGCGAAACCAGCGTCGCTCTCAGTTCCTCACGACGATACGTGCAGACACAGATGTCGATCCAGGTCTCGCCTGTACCGGGTTGATTGTTCGAGCCGGTCATCAGGGCGTATCCCCTCGTCGGCGCGAACCGAACAGTTGCAGCCAGAAACCCGTGGACCAAGCGAGATGCATGATCATCGCTGATACGGACGCCAACGGACCGTAAGGATTGCGTTCGCCGACGGCCAGCCACATGCCATAGCCCAGGCAGATTGTCATCCATAGTACAGCCGGCACCGCTGCCCACCAGTTGAGCGCAGCGAGAACAACGCCGGCGACCACGGGAAGGACCATCAATGGCAGCGCCTGACGCAGCTTCGGAATCATGCGATGCTTCAAAAGGTTTTTTGCCCTGCCTCTCCCATAGCCGAGATACTGCTTGAACAGCGCCGATGCCGATGAACGCGGATAGTAGACCATGAAGGTCTTGTCCGTCATCCAAATGCGTGCACCGGCAGCCTTCAGCCGGCAATCAAGCTCGGCGTCCTCGTTGTGGGTGAAGCCCTCGTCGTAACCGCCAACCTCTCGGAACATCGAAACACGCATCAGCGCATGATGGCCGTGATCGGTCCAGTGGCCCTTTGCGCCGAGACGATGCCTGGCGCCGCCATTACCGAGTTTGGAATTCTGCGCGAGGGCTGTCGCCTTTTGGAAGGTCCCGAACCCCTCGGTGGCCATGCCGACGACGACCGAATCGGCTCCCGTAGCTTGCGCTTCATTGAGCAGTTTTTCGCAATAATCGTCCGGATATTTTCCATGGGCATCGATGCGAATAAGATAGTCATGCCCGTCGCCATAGGCCGCCACAGCCAGGTTGATCGCGGCGCTCTGGATACGTTTCTCATTGTGCAGGAGAATGACACGTGGATCGCTCTGCATTATTTCCGTAACGATCTGCTGGGTTCCGTCACTGCTGCCGCCATCCGCAACGATGATCTTCAAGTCGAAACGCCGGGCTTCCGCGCCCAGTTTTTCAAGAAGCGCGCGGATGTGCTCGGCCTCGTTGAGGCAAGGCACCACAACAATGCATCGGCCGATAAAATCCGGTTTTGTAGCGCTTGGCATCGACGTCACTTCTCCTGTTTTCATTTTGCCGATCCGGCATTCCAGCTCGTCAAGCTGCGACCTGAAGTGCCGCGCCATGTTCGTTTGCATGCGTGAGCCGCCCAAGACGTTCCACCAGTGCGCGGCAATCGTTCTGGTCGAACACCCAGGCCGAGCGTTCCTGCGCTTCGACTTTTTCGCAGGCGCGTTGGTAGCGGTCGGTGTCCATTTTATCGAACAGTGCTGCAAGCGCCTCGACCGTCGGTTCGCCCAATGAGAAACCGATCCCGCGTTCTTGCAAAAACAGCGACGTTTCGGTGCCCTGCATCGCTATAGGCACAGAACCATAGCGACATCCTTCATAAAGCCTGTTCGGCAGAAGCCAGTTGGAATTTTGTCCGGCCTCGTAGAAATCGATAGCCCATGAAAAATGTACCTCGTCATAGATCTTCTGCAGATCTTCCGGATTTGCATAGGCGCCGTGGAATTGCATAAAGGGTTCATTGGCGACAAAGCGGTCGAAATCATCGAACTCCGAATAGGCGGGGCGACCTCTCAGAACGATCTCAACGCGGCCCTCCATCTTGCGAGAGAACGCAGCCAGGAGCTCAAGCGAAGTGCGGCAGCGCAAGGCACCAAACCAACCGATCTTCCAGGCCTCGTCCTTGGACTTGCCCGCGCGGTTTATGGCTTCCGTTTCCTGAGGGCCGAGTTCCAGAACCTTGTTCTCCACCACTTCGACCGGCAAGTTGATCTGGCCAAAGGGTGCGAAATATTGCCTGACGAATGCGGGCGAAGAGGTAATAAGAAGCTGTGCATTGTTGCTGAGCGTTCGTTCTACGAAGCGTAGCGCCTTACCTGTCATATCCCGGCGCAAAAGCAGCCGATGAATATCAAGGCATTCATAGACAATTGGCACGTCGCCGGGAAAAAACGCCTTCGCCCGATTGGCGAGCGCCAGCATTTCGAGGTTACGTCCGATGATCAAGTCCGGTTTGGCAACACCCTTGAGCCTCGAGCCGAGTGTCAACGCGGCGCGGGCAACAGCGGCGACGCGTTGGGTAAACCTGCCATCACTCGTCCTGCCGAGATCGATCGGAACGATTGTCGCAATCTCGCTGATCGGTTCGCGGCTTCGCGTGAAACCGGCAATAGTGACGATTGCGCCGCCGGCTTGCATCATGATCACGCGGCGCCGTACCGCGGGGTCGGACAGATCATGCACGAGGTACAAGACATGCAGCATGAGGTCATCCCACAATTGATCTGCACAGGGAACTTAGTATGGCTTTTACCGCAGTGCAACATTTTTGCTTCTCTGCAGCAAGTTCCATAATGAGCCCTGCGGCATTATCGTAATGAATTGGGCGTAGATATGTTGCCATCGAAATAAATTAATCCAGCGAACACGCGACTGATTCCGGAAACTGGCAAGCTTCACCCAGCGCAGTAAACGCAACGCGGGCGAATTCGGCGGAAACGGGCGCGCTGGGCATGCTGAAAGCTCCAAGCCAGGATTTCATCTTGTCGCTCGCCCAAAGGCTTAAAAATATCTTCTGCGGGTGGGTGGGCAGAGCCGCAGGATCGGTGACCGTGTGCACCAATTGACCATTCACATAGTAGCGCAGACGATCCTTTTCCCAAACGAAGGCATAATCATTGTACTTGCTGTCTGCGCCTTCAGGCACCCCGACCAGTTTCTCGTTTCCGCCCTTTCCGTTGACATAGGTATTCAACTGAACCCTGGAGGGGTCCTTTCCCAGGAACTCGAAGTCGATTTCGTCCCATGGTTGCTTTTGCTGGGGCCCGATATAGCTGAAAAAGCTGGTGTTGAAACCTGAACCCGCCGCGGCCTTGATGCGTGCCTCATAGGTGCCGTAGCTATAGCGCGCATTGGTCTGGATCTCGCCGCACACATAGTCGCGATCCTTGGTTTTTTGAGGCGCAAAGCCAAGTGTCAAGGTGTTGTCCTTGAGACTCACCTGCCCTTTGGACCACGTGCAATTCTGGTGAGCCCCATTGGACCAGCCGTCCGAAACGTACCAGCGCTTCTTGTCCAGGCTGGCAAAGTTTTCGACGAAGGATTTTCCTGGCTGCTTCTCTTGTGCAAATGCGAGAACCGGGGTCATACCAAGGCCAAGCGCTATGCTGACGAATGCTATCCGGGATGAAATCGAGGCGACCATCGATCTTCCTTTCTTTATGGGAAAAGGCGCGTCAGCAAGGAGCCGAAGTTAAACATAATCCTAAGAGCGCACAGTTTCTTTGCTGCACTGCATCATTATCACTACCTGCCGCGATCGGTGTCAACCACGTAAAAAACTGAAAAATGCGATGTTTTTCTAGTTCCAATTCAATGAGTTAGCTTGGCTCCGCCGATTTTGGCACGGGAACTTTTGCCTTTTTAAGGTCGCATTCGCTCCGTTGTCCGTAACTCTTCAATCAGACTTCGGTTCCGTTTGGCCAATGCCATTCGCGTTCTCAAACGTCGTTATAGCGTCGTCCATTTCTTGCATGAACGCCATCTGTTTTTCCAGGAAATCGATGCGCTGCGAAAACCTCGTGAGTGCCTGCGTCAGATTATCCACCTGCGCGGACACCTTTTCTGTTTCACCTTCGTTTTCCATGTTTTCAAAGGAAAATGCAGCATTTACCGAAGCGTCGTCATAGCGGCGGCGAAAGCCGTCGCGCTCACGTTCAGTCTCAGCGACGACATCCCTTATCGCCCGCTTGATGCTCAGGAAACGTGTGGCATCCGACAGACGATCTCTCTCGGGATTTCTTGTCCGGAAGCGGAATAGTGCCATCTCTCACCCCATTTCCCAAGACGCAAAGGCGCGCTCGACAACGTACCGGAACCGTAGACAAAACTTGTTACGCAATGGTTGTTTCCGCTTTCAATCCTGTCAAGCCAGATAACGAAAACCTCTTGTCTGACACAACATTCGCGTTTTTTTGAATTTTACAAATCCCGCCGATAGTGCCAGTTTCCCCGAAGGATGCGATAGAGCTCAAATCATCTCTGGACGACCAAAACGGAAATCCGTCCAAGAGAAAAACACAATGCTCGCATACGGACGTCACGATGAGAATTGCAAAATCCCTGCTTGTCGAGCCAGGCAAGAATTTTTGGTACGGAACGCTCGCCGTAGCGCTATCGGTCTTCGTTTTTGCCTATTCGACAAACTTTGGTTTCATATCCATTCTGGTTTTCTACGGGCTGTGGTTGCCTCTGATTCTGGTCGACTATCGAAGGGTAGTCGGTAACTACGCACGTTTCTATTGGGTGTTGCCTTTCGTCCTCTTGGCATGCATGTCGTTTTCGTGGTCGGCGGCGCCCCCTGTCACCCTGCGCGCCGGCATTCAATATTTGACGACGATAATCTGCGCCTTGATCGCTTCCCGCATCATAGACTCGCGGACCTTTGCCGGTGGCGTAAGCATGGGTGTCGCTCTGGTTTTGCTTTATTCGCTCGGCTTTGGCCAATACCAGTACGATGCGCTGGACGGCTCCTATAGTTTCGTCGGCGCATTCGCGTCCAAGAACCAGCTTGGCTTCTTTGCATCCCTGGGTGTCTATTTCGCCTTCGCCAGTTTCTTCGTCCTGCAAACCAGCAAATTGTGGCGCTGCATCGCAGTCGTATGCGGGCTCCTGTCTGCCTATTGCCTGGTTGCCTCCAGTTCGGCCACCTCTGTCATCGCAACGACTGCAATACTCACCAGCACACTGATCGTAGGCGTCGTATTGAAATTTTCGCCGAAGCACCGCCGGTCCTTTTTTCTGGTCGGCATTGCCGTAGCGTTGGTGCTCGTGGCCGTCGCCATAAATGCCGGCGCCATTGATCTGGTCCTCGGCGCTTTCGGCAAGAATTCCACTCTCACCGGACGTACCTATCTTTGGCAAGAAGGATTCAGAGCTTCTCGCGAGGCCCCGCTTATGGGCATTGGTTATCAGGCTTACTGGGTGCAAGGCTTTTCCGAGGCCGAGCGATTATGGGCGGAGTTCTATATCCCTGCACGTACCGGATTTCATTTCCACAATACCTATATCGAAGTGCTTGTCGAACTTGGCTATGTCGGCGTTGTTCTGATCAGCGTACTCCTGGGAGGTGTGGTGATCGGTTTCCTGCGGCGTCTGCTGATTGAGGGGTATACGCCGCAAGGACACCTCATGTTTGGCATTGCGCTGTTGTTATTGATCCGCTCGTTCTTCGAGATCGACTTCATCCAGCCTTACACGATCGGGTCGTTTCTTTTGTATTATTCCGCAGGATTGCTCGCCATTCCTCAGCGAACACCATTCAAAATGATGCAACCAACCCAATTACAGACATAACAATATCGTGATCGAACAAAAAACGGCACGAGATGGAATGGGCGGAACCCGATCTTCCGCCACTTCTTTATGCATTAGGGGAATTGATGCAGTGCAGCAAAAGACGCCTTTTGCGGCCCCGAAAAAGTTACCGCATTCGCGTCATGACCTGTATCAGACGCCTATTTTGCGCCGAACCATGCCTTAAAACGCAAACATGGCCAAATCCGCCACAGTACAGTCTAAATAGCGAATAATAGTCGGCAAAACGTCTACAAGTTAACAGACGTATAATATAGTCGAAGAGGTCAAAAATTAGGCAACTTATGGGCAATTTCTAGCCATCACTTAGTGTTTCAAGCCTGTTAATTTTTTGTGTTGCGATGCACCATATTTTTAATGCAACTTGGGTTATACCTTTGGATGTACCGTTTGATACCGTCGCATCAGCCATTCAATCACCCGACCGCCGGAGTTGTGCCATGAGCGATTCAGTCAAATCGACCGATTTGAGTTATTCCCAAGTTGATACGGATTTCGACCCTGCTTTGGGCGGATTCCTGAAGCGTGGATTCGATATTGCCGGGGCCTTGGCAGGCCTCATTGCCCTTAGTCCCCTGTTCCTGCTTATTGCACTCCTCGTGAGGTTGTCCGATGGCGGGTCGGTATTTTATGGCCATCGCCGTATCGGGCGGGGTGGCAGCATTTTCCATTGCCTTAAATTCCGGACGATGGTCGAGGATGGCGATGGCGTGCTTGCCAGCTATTTTGCCGCTAATCCGGACGCAAGAGCCGAATGGGAAGCCACCCGCAAGCTCAAGGACGATCCGCGTGTCACTCGCGTTGGCGCTGTGCTGAGAAAGCTGAGCCTCGATGAACTGCCACAGATCATCAATATTCTTCAGGGCCACATGAGCATTGTCGGACCCCGTCCCGTCGTGCACGACGAGCTGGAGAATTATGGCAACGCCGCTGTGTTCTACCTCAAATCACGCCCTGGCCTCACGGGGCTTTGGCAGGTGAGCGGGCGCAATGACGTTTCTTACGACAGCCGCGTGCAGTTCGACAGGCACTATGTCGAGAACTGGTCGTTGAAACTCGACTTGCATATCATCATCAAGACCGTGCCTGCGGTTTGCATGGCCAGAGGCAGTTACTGACCCCAATGACAATTGCGAAAACTTGGGTTGCGGGCATTTCTTATGGCCCGCGATTTTTAATGATTATAGATGACCGGATCCAGATTCGATCCGATGTCTTTGCACAGGAACAAATCCAATGAATTTGACGGTTTTTGGAATTGGCTATGTCGGTCTTGTACAGGCCGCCGTATTGGCTGAGGTGGGGCACAATGTCTTGTGCGTCGATATCGACGCTGACAAGGTGGAACGATTGAATCAGGGGTTCATCCCGATTTACGAGCCAGGTCTCGAGAGTCTCGTCAAGGAAAATCACGCAGCGGGGCGCATCACGTTCACGACGGACGTTGCAGCTGCCGTCAAACATGGCCAGATTCTGATGAGTGCAGTCGGCACACCGCCCAGCGAGGACGGTTCGGCCGACCTCAAATATGTGCTGGCCGTGGCAGAGGCAATCGGGCGAGAAATGGAAGCGCCAAAGATCGTTGTCAGCAAATCGACAGTGCCAGTAGGAACCTGTGATAAGATAAGGCTGAAAATCGCCGAAGTGCTCAAGGCGCGAGGACGCGAAGAACTGGACTTCGACGTCGTCTCAAATCCGGAGTTCCTCAAGGAAGGCTCGGCAGTCGTGGATTGCATGAAACCTGACCGAATCATCATTGGAACCAGCAGCGATAACACCGAAAAGGTGATGCGGGAGCTCTACGCTCCCTTCAGCCGCAACCATGATAAAATGATTGTCATGGATGTGCGCAGCGCCGAATTTACGAAATATGCGGCCAATTGCATCCTCGCCACCAAAATCAGCTTCATGAATGAAATGTCCGGTCTGGCGGAGCGGCTTGGTGCCGATATCGAGGAGGTCCGCAAGGGCATCGGTAGCGATCCACGCATTGGCTATGATTTTATCTATCCGGGAATAGGCTATGGCGGGTCCTGCTTTCCGAAAGACGTCCGCGCTATGATCCAGACGGCAGAAGGCATCAGTTTCGATGCCAAGATGCTGAAGGCGGTGGATGAGCGGAATAACGCCCAGAAGTCCATCCTGTTCGAGAAGGTCCACCGCTATTTCAAGGGTAATCTCAAGGGCAAGGTGTTTGCGCTTTGGGGCCTGGCCTTCAAACCCAACACCGATGACATGCGTGAGGCCCCTTCACGCACGCTGATGGAGGCTCTGTGGCAAGCCGGAGCCAGCGTGCAAGCGTTTGATCCGGAGGCAATGCAGGAATGCCAAAGCATTTACGGCCAGCGCGACGATCTGCTACTTTGCGGAACCAAGGAAGCAGCGTTGCGCGGTGCCGACGCCCTGCTTATTGTAACCGAATGGAAGAGCTTCCGGGCGCCATCCTTCGATCTGATGAAGGATGCCCTCACGACGCCAGTCGTCTTCGATGGCCGGAATATCTATGATCCCAAGGTCATCGCCCGGCATGGCCTGGAATATTACAGCATCGGCAGGCAGGCCGCATAGGCCGCCGAGCCAGGTGAAATACAGGATACAAGGAGCCACGCGATGAAAGTACTTTTTGCGGGCGGCAACGGCTACTATCCCCAGTTCAGCGGCGGCGTTCAATCCAGTACGCATCATCTGGTCGAACAATTGCGCAATCAGGGGCACGAGGCCTCGGTTCTGGCTGCCTTGTTTGGCCAGGGAATGTTCGGACTGAAGGCGCGCGCCAAGATGAAGATCCTGGGTCAGCGGGCGGCAGTCGACAGTTTTCCGGGCTATCCCGTGGTCAGGGCCTGGTTTCCCTGGGAGGCTGCGGGCTTCGCGGTCAAAAGGCTCAAGCCCGACGTGGCTGTCGTACAATGCCACAAATCGGTTCCGATAGGGAAAGCCCTGCAAGCTGAAGGGATACCTTTGGTCATTTATCTCAGAAACGTGGAATTCCACGAACTTGCCGGCGATCTGCGGGAACTGGATTCGGCACTCTACATCGCGAATTCCGAATTCACCGCGAGGACCTACAAGGAGAAGTTCGGGATCGATTCGACCATCATCCCTCCGACGATCGACCCTGTCCTCTACGGAACGCCGACGACCGGCGAATATGTGACGTTCATCAATCCCTACAATGAAAAGGGATTTGAACTGGCCGTCCAGATTGCCGGGCAGTGTCCCGACATCCCGTTTCTCTTTGTCGAAAGCTGGAAGCTTGCCGAAGATCACCGGGCCAGCATCGAAAAGACCATCGCACCTTTAAAGAACGTCAGACTTGAAAATCGCACAAGCGACATGAAAACGGTCTATGGGCGCACCAAGATCCTGCTCGCCCCCAGCAAATGGGAAGAGGCATGGGGCCGCGTCGCGTCAGAAGCGCATTGCAGCGGCATTCCTGTCGTAGGGTCGCGCCGTGGCGGACTGCCGGAGGCGATTGGCGAAGGCGGCCTGGTCCTGGATTACAACGCGCCGCTGCAAGACTGGGTCAGCGCAATCCGCACGCTCTGGACTGACAAGGGCGAGTATGACCGGCTTTCTTCCGCTGCAAAGAAATTCTCCGAGCGGCCTCAGATGGACCCGAAAACACAGTTTTCGACCTTTCTAAGCGTTCTTGACCAAGCTACCAGCCAGAGTATCAAACAAGTGGCGTGATAAGCGCCGCCAATAAATATATTGAAAGAATACTCGATAATGAGAGTTGGTTTTGTTGTCGACAAGTTCCCGTCATTGTCCGAGACGTTCATTTTGGATCAGGTAAATGGGTTTCTTGAGCGCGGTATCGAGGTGGGCGTTATCTGTAACGAGAACCTTCTGAAGCAAGGCAGCAGCGCTCGAACTGAGCATTGGCGAGCACTGTCTGAAAATACGGTTTGCTGGTGGGGTGCTATGGCACCGCTACGCCCGTCCTTGCGAAAGTTGCCAACAGCTCTCTGGGACAAGGTTTCGACGGCATTTGACATTGCCTTTTCGCGAAAGCTCCAAAATTTCGATGTCATAATCGCCCATTTCGGCAATAACGGCTTGCGTGTGGCTCGCGTGTTGAAGCGGAAGAAACTTGGCGCTCCCCTGGTGACCATATTCCATGGCCGCGATGTCGGTCGTCCCGTTCTCGACAACTCCCTCTGGCAATATAATGTGCTGTTCGATCAGGGAACGCTGCAACTGACGGTGAACGATTATTTCCGCAAGACCCTTGTGGACGCCGGGGCGCCAGAAGCAAACGTCAACGTGCATCATATGGGCGTCCGGATCAACGAGATCGAATATGCGTGGCGCTCTTGGGATCACAGCACCTTGAATCTCATTTCGGTCTGCCGCTTGACCGAAAAGAAGGGCATCGAGTTTGCCTTGCGCGCGCTGGGCCAGCTTTCGATTTCCAACCCGGACCTCGATTGGGCCTATACGATCATAGGCGGTGGCGAATTGCTCGACGATCTGAAGCACCTCGCCAAAGATTTGAATATTGCGCACAGGGTGACATTTCTCGGACCGCGCCCTCACAGCGAGGTCAAGCAGCGCTTGCGCGAGGCCCATCTGTTTCTGCTGCCGAGCGTGACGGCACAGGATGGAGATGTGGAAGGCATTCCGGTCTCCCTCATGGAGGCAATGTCTGCCGGGCTTACGGTGCTCAGCACATATCACTCCGGGATTCCCGAACTCATTGAGGATCAGACGACGGGATTTCTCGTTCCTGAAAAGGATGCCGAGGCTCTGGCGGGAAAACTCCTGTGGATCGCCGAACACCCGGCCGAATGCGAGCGCATCGCGTTGGCTGCAAGGAAAAAGATCGAAGCCGATTTCAACGCCGATGTTTTGAATGATGAATTCGCGCAGATGATCACCCGTCTCGCCGAAGCGAAGTTAAGCGCGTGAGTGCCGAACCGCTTCAGTTTGGACGCGTGGCCCTCCGCGGCGGCCTTTTGACCGTCATTGCGCAGGGCATCAAAATCGTTGTCCAATTCCTCTCCGTCATCGTTCTGGCGCGCCTGCTCATTCCGGAAGATTTCGGTCTCGTCGCCTCTGTCAGCCCGATCGTGGCATTCGTCGCGCTTTTCCAGAATCTCGGGCTTCAGCAAGCGGTCGTTCAGCGCAAGGAGATCAGTCAGCGACAGCTCAACCAGGTCTTCTGGATGAGCGCCTTTGCCGGTCTCGCGAGCACCGCCGTCGTCGTTGCGCTCTCTCCCGTCGTCGCATCGTATTACGGTGATGCGCGCATGGTCGGGATCACGATCGGCGCCGGCCTGCCGCTCTTCCTCGGAAGTCTGGCGGCAATGCCGCTTAGCCTGATGAACCGCCATCTGCAGTTCGGTCAGCTTGCGATCAACGATGTCGTCACCGCCATTGCAGGCTTTGCGACAGCAGCCGTGGCCGCTTATGCCGGCATGGGCTATTGGTCGCTGGTGCTTGGCCCGGCGGCATCGGCCGTGGTTGGATTGCTTGCAGCCTGGCGTGTGGCGCGATTCAGGCCGGACAAGCCGGTTTTGAAGATCGATCGCGACATCATGTCCTTCGGCGCCAACCTTACGGGCTTCAACCTCGTCAATTTCTTCTCCCGCAACCTCGACAATATTCTGATCGGCAAATTTTCGGGTGCGGTTGAGCTTGGCTATTACGACCGCGCTTACAAGCTTCTGCTGTTCCCTTTGCAGAACATCAATCAGCCGCTGACACGCCTTATGATCCCGTTGCTGAGCCGGATACAGGACGATAAAAAGCGATTTCGCGATATCTACATGCAGACCAACTGGGTACTCGCTGCGGTCACAGTACCCGCTATCGCAGCGCTGACCCTTACTTCGGAACAGGTTGTCGGTATTCTTTTCGGCGACAGATGGCTGCCCGTTGCACCGATTTTCGCCTGGCTTGGGATTGCCGGCCTCATTCAGCCCATTTCGAGCACCACAGGCTGGATCTTCATCTGCCAGGACAGGACGAAGACCATGTTCCGCTGGGGCATCTACTCTTCGATCACGACTGTGGTTGCTTTTATCGTGGGCCTGCATTGGGGTGCCGTCGGCGTCGCCGCGGCCTATGCCATCAGCGGCTATGTCCTGCGCGTTCCCGTTCTCGCGGTGCTGGTGCATCGCGTCGGCCCGGTGACCGCGATGGATGTACTTCTGGTGCAAGGCCTCTTTATCGTTTCGGCCCTGCTGGCCTGGCTCGCCTACTGGTGGCTACCCTTGTCGCTGATCGCCCGCTCGGATTTTCTCGCGGTTATTCTGGCTGTTGTGCTCAACTATGCGTTCGCGTTCGTCCTGATGCTTTTGCTGCCCCAGTCACGCAGCGCTCTGTCGGCTATCTGGTCCAAGGTTGCGAGCAACATTCGCTGACGGCGCGGCAAGGAGCGGCCTCAGCAACTCGGTCGCGGACATTGCCGATGCGTGCTCGTCCAGAACAGCCTTGAGGCTCGTCTTGCGGTAATCCTCCAGATTCTGGATAAAGGTATCGAGCTTTTCACCGGCTTCTTCTGCCGTCACAGTGTCGATGTCGAGCAGAACGTCGGACACACCTATACGCTTGGCGACTTCCCTGGTCTTGAACTCGTAGGCGATCGGCAGCACGGGCGTGCCGACGCACAGCGACATGATCATCATGTGCATGCGTGTGGCGACAACGAAATCGAACCCTTTTACGAGTGCCATCAGTTGCTCCGGCGTATGAAATGACGCGTCTACGCTGACATGGCTGGCAATCTCGGGATCGAGTTCGGCAACGATAGCGTTGGCTGCCTTGGAATCGTCATGGGCGTATTCCGGCACGCCCTGGCAAGTCGACAGGAAGGTGACCTCTTTACCCTGGTCCCGCACCAGCTTGGTGACGATATTGCGGATGGAATCAAGGTAGCGGCGCATGCCGTCCCCACCACCCTTGACGTAGTTCCAGTGACGGACAGAAATGGCGACGCGACCCGTTTTCGGTGTCTGGTCCGAGGCCAAAATCCCTGCAATCCGGTCCGTGTCAGCAAGCGCAAACACCGCATCGGCCACCACATGACATTTGTTGGGGTCTTCGACGAGATCGACGATATGGTCCCTTGACCTTGAATCGCGAAGAAGAATGAGCGGGCTCCGGTCAAAGACGGGTTTCAGTTCCTGGCGATTGTAGTCCTTGTTGAAGGGCCCCAGCGACTGCGTGAAGAAAACGGGATCCTTGCCAAGGATCGCATCGATGCGGAATTGATTGAGACGCCGCTCGAGGTTGTAGTTCTCGACGAGATAGGTTCCACCTGTCGTGATGACGAGGTCGGCGTCCCGGTAGATCTCGAGCGAGCGGCGGTCGCTGTCGCTGAACAACATCTTGTCGATGGACCCGCCCCTGCCGAAGCGGCGCAGCGCCTCGAGTACAATTCGATTGTAGAGCGGCTTGACGGCGTTCTTCAGGACGTTTTGATCGTAGCTGTATTTGAAGACCGACTCCGAGAGGAGTTTGTGAAATTCGAGATCCGGATACTCTTTCGAGGGGTAAAGTCGTGCCGCCACTTCCGGCTGGCTGTCGAAGACCTGAAAACGCAAATCCTCGCCCCAGACGTTCCTCAGGATATGCCTGATTGCTAGAAGAATTGCAGCGTCGCCCGTATTCAGGCAGACCGTGTTCTCGACAATGATTTTCATAAAACTAACCCTGGTATCTGATTGGCGGCATGGGGTTCTGCAGGCTGCAAGTCAATCACAGCTGCGTCCTTTGCGTGCGCAGTCGTCCAAATAAACCGAGCAAATCCGCTCGTATTGACCCTGATCTTTAGAGCAGATTAGTCCATAGCGTTTTATTGTGCAACGCACAATAAAAACTGATATTCGCGTCAGGCTCACTGCGGTTTGGCACTTGCCGGAAACAAATAGCGCAGCTCAGGTTTGATCTGGGGGGCAGGCGATCTGTTCCTGATGGCTCCATCGAGCTTGTCGGTCAGGATGCCCCTCGCGATCGGAAAAACCGCAGATGGATTGCGCAGACCATAGACAGCTGCTGCAACGAGCCCCTGCTGCGACTTGACGTCCAGAAACTGCCGGTGATGGAATTTGGAGCGAATATGGCGCTCATGCTCGCGGACTGCTTCCAGCCCCCCTCCCGACAGGATACCGCTATCCAGAAGCGTCTTGTCGGCATCGGCGAGTTGTTTCAGATCGTCCGTCCTGTGCCGCCCACTCAGCGAGTCCGCCCGCACGACGGCTCCATATCCACAATTGTTGATGATCTGAAAGCGGGCACCCAGCGCCAGCGCTCTCGTATAGAGATCGTAATCTTCGCCGAGCCGCAGCTTTTCATTGTAGCGCAGGCTGTGGCGATCGAGAAACTCGCGCCGGATGACAGGCTTCAGGAAGCCGAGCTCACCGCGCTGCTTGTTGCGTCTCGATATATTGCGGTTGACGAATGTCGGCAGGTCGAGAAACCAGGTTTCCGGAGAAAACTTGTCAATGGCGAGTGTGTTGAAGTGGCTGACCCAACGTTCATCGACGAAGACGATGTTGTCGGCGGCCATATCCCAGTCCCCGTTCGACAGCAAATGGGAAAAGCGTCCCGGGATAAAGAAATCGTCGGCATCGAGAATACTGATCAGAGCTGCCGAGGAACAGGAGATGGCGTGATTGCGTGCATGGGATGGACCCCTGTTGACGTCGAAACGAATGATGCGCAGGCGTCCGCTTGCGTCATCGGCCGCTCCGGCGGCTTCCGAAGTTCCATCGGTCGAGCCATCGTCGACGACGATAACTTCCGTCACGTATGTATCCGCCAAGGCGGAGGATATGGCGGCCGCGATGGTATCGGCTGCGTTTTTCGCAGCGATGATCACACACACACTATTGTCCGGATTATCTGTAATTGGCCCTGCCCTCGACTGTGCGGGTCTGTATTTGAGTGCACGAAGGCGTGAATAAACCGCGCACCATGTGTGATCCGCGGGCATTTGCCGACGCCGGACCGATGCAGCAAGGATACAAATATTTCGGTCTCCCGCAAGAGACAGACTTCAAACCGGCCGGATTGCTTTAAGGGCTGTCAAGATTCATGCTATGACGCGACGAAAATGGTGGTTTCGAGCAGCGTACTTTAAGGTACGTGAGCACCGGAGCACAGAAAAACGCCATTTGCAGACCGTCAGAGCGTGAATCTAATGCGTCTCTGTTGGTGTAATTGACTTAAACGGAGGCTGCTTGCTTGCGACAATGCCGGTTGCCTCATTGGTACCGGACTGCTTCCACTCGGACGTCCGCGGCTTTTCGCGCGCGACAAGGAAGAGCACAACGGCGAAATACCCTACCTGGATGACCACTGCGCAAATCAGCGTCTGGACGATCGTTGCCCACAAGGATTGCGTGAGAACGTAGGTTGTGATCGCAAATGCGATAAGGACGCCCAACATTCCAACTAAAAAATTTGGAAATCTCATGCTCAACTCCCGTTCGTTATACGGAGAAAAGCTGGCGTATCGTTTCTTATCATTTGATCTCCCCCCACAGACGCTGATGCGCGTACATGAATGTTTTTTTGACTGCCAATTTGTCTATACCAAACCCCTTGAGTTTAGATGAAAGCACCTCGGCTAATTTTAAGCCGGAATATAACAGTTTTCTTACTTTGTAACCACAATTTTTCTGCGCTTTTGCAGCCGGCGAGGTATTGCGGCCCGCGAATACAGCGTACAACGCACGCGGACGGCTGAAGCACGTCCTGTCTTCACTCAAAAATACGAATTTTCACGCTATGTTGCAGCGCAAATAAAAAAACTACACAATATCTCACGACGGTACAACCCCTCCAATTGTCTAGAAGAAGACAAAACTAATTACAATCGCTCAACTATATAAGCATATGTAATTATGTTTTTGGCACGAACAAGTGGAATTGCGATCACAAATTACATAATACTCCAGTAAAATACACTGCCCTTCCGGTGACTACGATCAAAGAACGCGGCCAGAATGCCGTTCAACTCGCATCCTCCAAACGGCGTTCTGTTGCAACGCACAATTTTTATGATATCTTTCGGACAATCATTCGCGTGCGTTCCAGGTGAGACTGGAACGGATATACGAGGGCGGCGGTATTACCTTCGACGAATGCCTTGTTTTCGACAAGCATTCCGTTGAAATTGGCCTTTTCGGAAGGGACATGTGATCGTGCGCAAGATCATTCCCGCCTCATATATGTCACACGATCCTGCTTATGAGGCTTGGGCCGGGTGGCTTTGCTGAGATTAGTGCGGAACAGCCACACCGATCCCGATCGATTTACAGGAGTAATTGTTGGAAATGACCCCGATTTCCCCGTCAAGCGTGTGCTCAGGCATGCCAAGCGGTTTCACCGCTGCAACGCGCTGGTTCTTTTATGGCTGCTTGCTGCTTCTCATGATGCTGTTTGCGCCCGCTGCCCATGCGGCAGATTACGCCTTGGGCCCGATGGACAAGGTAACTATACGCGTGGTCGAATGGCAGACCGCCGAAGGTGCTTTCCGCGAGTGGCCCACGATCACAGGTGATTACAGGGTTGGTCCCTCAGGCACCTTGTCCCTTCCCTTCGCGGGTGAAATAGCCGCGGGCGGCAAGACCACATCCGAGATTGCCAAGGAGATCGCTACGAACCTCCGGCAGAAACTCGGCCTTAGCGATCTACCGGAAGCTTCCGTCGAGATATCCGAGTTTCGGCCAATCTTCGTTTCAGGCGACGTGCAGACGCCAGGAAAATATGCATTCGAGCCTGAAATGACCGTTCTCAAAGCTGTCAGCCTTGCCGGCGGAATGCCGCGAACGGCCGGGCAGCGCTTCGAGCGGGATTATTTCAATGCGCGCGGGGATTACGATGTCATTGTAGCCGAGCACGACCGGGCGGTTGTCAAACTCGCAAGACTGCAAGCCGAATTGGCCAATGAGCAGGAAATCAAAGTCCCGGACAATTTGATCGAGAAATCGAACGCCAAGAGACTGATCGACGATGAAATGGCAATCATGCGGACGAGGAAGAATTCCCTCGATCTCCAGATCAGTGGGCTGAACGATCTAAAGACGCTCTATACGAACGAAATCAGTTCGCTCGAAAAGAAAATGGGCGTGCAGAACCGGCAGCTGGATTTGACCCGCAAACAACTTAACAGCATTGGCGGCCTGGCGGATCAGGGCCTTGTCGTGAACTCGCGCCTCCTTGGGTTGCAGACCTCGGTTGCGGACATGGAAGGTAAACTTCTGGATCTTGATACCGCCTCGTTGCGCGCCAAGCAGGAAATCAGCAAATCCACACAGAGTGAGACCGACCTTGATAACGAGCGCAAGGCAGAATTGGCAACCGAGATGCAGGCGACGCAGGCTGCACTCGATGAAAGCAATTTCAAGCTTCAGATGAACAAAAACCTGATGACCGAAGCGCTGGTCAGTGCGCCAGCTGCCTTGGGCAGGGGTAATGGCTCAGATCCTGTTGTCATGCAATACAGCATTGTCCGCAACTCCAACGGCAAAACCGAAGAGACGACCGCTGACGAAGGAACCATCCTGCTGCCCGGCGACGTGGTCAAGGTTAAAATCGACACCGAGCGTTCGTGAACGTCAGAGCGGTTTGCAACCCCTGCTAACCGCTCTAAGCCTTAAGTCTCGGCCTGATTGCGTAGTGTCTCGGCTTCCGCGTAGAAACGTTTTTCCCATTCCTTGTGGTTGTCGAGGCCTTCACGGATGAACGGCGTGAAGATTGCCAGATTCATCAGCGCCCAATTGATGAAACTCGCGGGAAATTTCAGCGGCTTCACAAAATCCACGAACAGAACGACGCGCGTCCTGTCCGTATGGTTCCAGGCTTCGTGTTCGTACGCATCATCGAAGATCAGCACTTTGCCCTCTTGCCAATGACATATCCTGTCTTTGACCCGGATGGCGAGCTTGTCGCCCGGCTCCGGCACGATCAAACCGAGATGAAGGCGCAATACTCCGTTGTAAGGGCCTCGATGAGCCGGCAGGTGCTTGCCAGGTTCGAAGATCGAAAACATGGCTGTCTTCAGGTTGGGAATCCTCTGCACCGCAGCCCATGTCTTGGGACAGGCTTGAATATTCTGTTTCGACTTCACGCCGAATCCGACAAGGAAGAAGGTCTTCCATTGCCTGTCCGTCGAGATTGTTTTGACGTCCGTCGAAATATCCTGAAATGCCGGCAGTTCACTTTGACGCAGAAGAACGCGGTCGAGTTCAAGCCGAATGTCCGGCCAAGCTCTTTCGATCTCGCTTGTCCAGGGAAAGACCGCATTGTCATAGATCGGAGGGTTGCCAAATCTGGCATATTTGAGATTGAGCTTCTCTGCCCAGGAGACGATGCCCATGAAGAAGCGTGCGGTCCTGCTCGGGCGAGCCATCGGCGCAATTCCGGCTGTCCCGAATTCCTGCTCGACTTCTTCAGCCCCCGCATCTTGAAGATTTGGTTCCTTCAACGTTCCTTCGGTCATAATCATTCCAATGTTGCTGGCTTTGCGGAACGAGGCGCAATCGCGGATGCGTGCGGTTCCGGTGACGGAACTGTATTTAGGCGACGAGAGACCTCTGCGCCAGATCGCTCACCAATTTTTGCTCTAGCGCGCCGGAAATGCCATGAACCCAAACGAAAATTCGTCAGGGAGTGGCGAAAATGGTGGTTTTCGAGCACCGAAGCGCAGCGTACATTTGGTACGTGAGCATCGGAGCGCATAAAAACGCCATTTGCAGCCCTCCATGGCGAATTTTCGTTCAGGCTCTGAGGCTATTCACGATGCCATCAATCAGGTCTTCCGTCGTTTTATACTCGTCAACATCAAGGACCTTGCAGCCGTGCTCGCCAACAAGTTCGGCGGTCTTTCGATCGAATAACAGCGTGCGTTCGAGAAATCTTGAGATCATTCCACGGTTCTGTTCGCTGGCATTGTGGAAACCGCTTGCTTCATAAATACGTGTGCGCAACGTGTCGGGACTGGCTGTCAGCCAGACAGCCCCGACTTCCTTCATGCGGTGTCCACTCGTGATAAAAGGCCAAAGTGCCGATCCCTCGAGCACCAGTTTGTCCATACCTTCATCGTGCACAGTAGCCCGGACGAGTTCCGCGACGAGTGGCGACATCTTGCGGTGATGCAGGATGACGGATTCCAGCAGTTCATTGGCCTTTAAACTCAGGTAGTGCTCGGCTACGTGTGCGGGAACTTTCTTGTTTGACTGTCGCCAGGGCCTTCCAGGGTGCCTGGCAAGGCTGTCCGTCGAAATACAGCGCCAGCCAATTTTGCTCGCCAATGCGCCTGCGACCCTTGATTTCCCGACATTGGACGAGCCGCCGATCAGGATAATTTTAAGCTGCGGATCAATCCGTGTGTTCAAGGGCATTATCCCCGATCGAAGGTGAGAAAGAATTTCAAAACTGTTTATCGCCGACTATTTGCGATGTTCCATTATTTGCAACCAAAATGCACCTTCAGGCAAAGAGCAACAGAAAACTGTTTTACAAAGCGCGAACGAGTAACAAAACGTTTGATTGTCGCCGCAGATCAATGACATTCGTGTCACATTTTCTTTCCATCCGGGCGCTTCGGTTTCCTGACCGCCTGAATCTTGACTTTTTATCGAGTAGTCTTTGTCTCATTCTGCCTGAACGGAAATCCTTCCATGTCCAACATCACGACCATAGTATCGACTATGACGGCAGCCTTCCTCGGCTCCTTCGTCGAAGTCGTCGAAGCCTTTACCATTATCCTGGCCGTCGGCGTTTCCCGCAGCTGGAAGCCCGCATTCATCGGCACGGGGCTCGCGCTGGTCGTGCTGGCCGCTCTGGTCCTGGTCCTCGGGCCGCTGCTCGGGCTGATCCCGATCGAGCTCCTGCAATTCGTCATCGGAACCCTGCTGATCCTGTTCGGAATGCGCTGGCTGCGCAAAGCCATACTCCGCGCTTCAGGCGTTATTGCACTTCACGACGAGGCAGAGGCCTTCGCCAGGGAGACCGATCAGCTCAAACGTCAGGATGCCGAACGACGCGCTGACTGGATCGCCGGAACCGCCGCGTTCAAGGCGGTACTGCTTGAGGGGATCGAAGTGGTTTTCATCGTCATCGCGGTTGGCGCAGGGCGCGGCATGCTTGGGTATGCTGCGCTTGGCGCGGCCATAGCCTGCCTCCTGGTGCTGATCATCGGTTTCGTCGTGCACAAGCCGTTGTCGCAGGTGCCGGAGAACACCTTGAAATTCGTTGTCGGACTTCTACTTACGGCATTCGGCGTCTTCTGGGTTGGTGAAGGCCTTGGCGCCGAATGGCCGGGCGCTGATCTGTCGCTGATCGCAATCCTTGCCATCCTCGCAATATTCTCGTTTGCCGCCGTGCGAAAGCTACGCGGCTATCACAGCTCCAACGTAAAGGCAGTCGCCTGATGAACATCTTACGCACTGCCATACGGGAACTGATCGGCATGTTCATCGATGACGGCGCTCTCGCACTCTGGTCACTTGCGTTGATTGGCGTCATTGCGGCCGCTGTAGAATATGGCGGATTGTCTGGTTTCGCCGGTGGTATCCTGCTATTGGCAGGCTGCATCCTCATCCTTGCAGAAAGCACATACCGTGCCGCAAGGAAAAAATCCCACGGATAATGCTGGAGTAAACCGGAATTGGCTAGCTTACTGACGTCCGGGCAGTCGCCCGACGCCTACCGGCGCGACATCGATGGCCTGCGAGCCATAGCGATTTTGCCGGTCGTACTCTATCACACCGGCATGTCCGGCTTTCAGGGCGGATTCGTTGGCGTCGACGTATTCTTCGTCATTTCCGGCTATCTGATGGCCTTGCGGATCATTGGAGGAATCGACCAGGGCGATTTCAGCCTCTGGCGGTTTTACGAAAGCCGCATTCGCCGCATCTTTCCGGCGCTTTTCGCAATGATCGCGGCGTCGGCGGTGATGGCATGGCTATTTTTCATGCCTGTCGAATTTGAGTATTTTGCGCGCAGCGTGAAAGCGGCGGCTCTTTTTGTCTCCAACATCCAGCTCAACAGGGAGAGCGGGTACTTCGATATCAGCGCCCAGCTGAAGCCGTTGTTGCATACATGGTCGCTCGCCATCGAAGAACAATTCTATATCGTCTTCCCCCTGCTGCTCCTTCTTTTGAGCAGGATCGGCCGGGAACGGATCAAACCGGCGCTCATCTTGCTGTTTGTCGGGTCGCTCGCCGCGAGCATATGGGCCGTTGAGCAAAGGCCTGTCGACGCGTTTTACCTGTCGCCGTACCGCGCTTGGGAGCTGCTTCTCGGCGCTTTGCTCGCATTGGGTGTCGTGCCCCGGCCGAAACAGCAGTTTATCGGCGAAATCCTGGCTGCCCTCGGACTTATTCTGATAGGCTTTGCGGTCTTCGTTTATGATGAGAGCACTTCGTTTCCCGGTCTTGCCGCGCTCGTCCCCTGCATTGGTGCCGCTCTGATCATTCAGGGACGAGCCGCGCGCGGTCCGGCGGGATTGTTTCTCACGTCCTCGCCGCTCGTGTTCACCGGGCTGATTTCCTATTCGCTCTATCTCTGGCACTGGCCGATTATCGTCTTCACGCGCTACCTGAACGGTCACGAGCTCACCTTCATCCAAAACGGCCTGCTCGTGGCCATTTCGTTTATCGTGGCTGTTTTTTCCTGGCACTTCATCGAGCGGCCGTTCCGCGGACATGCCGGCCCGGTTCCCCGCAAACCCGTCTTCGCCGCTGCGACAGCGGTCATCGTAGCGGTCGTGGCTTTCGGCAACTATGTCATCACCGAAGTGGGGCTTCCCGGCCGCCTTACTCCGGTTGCCCAGAAAATCTACAATGCCACCTATGACGAAAGCCGGTATTCCAGCTCCGAATGCTTGCAGGACACCAGCGGAAGAGGTCCCTCCCTTTCCGACATCCATTCGGGCAACCTTTGCCGCCTGGGAATTCCCGGGGCGGATAATGTGAATTTCCTCGTTTGGGGCGACTCGCACTCCGGATCGATGGCACCTGCCATCGATCTTGCAGCGACGAAGGCCGGTGCCAGCGGTATTTTGGCCGCGCGGGCCTCGTGTCCGCCACTGCCGGATGTGGAACTGAAAGACCAGAAAGATACGCTGCGTTGTGTCGACTACAATACGGCAGTGCGAGACCTCATCGTTCGCAAGCGCATACCGTTGGTCTTCATGGTTGCCTATTGGCCTAAATACGTCCTCCGCTCGGAGTTGCCTAACCAGGGACTTTATTTCGATCCCAAGATCCGCCCGCCGCTTGACGACGAATCGGCGCCCATTGCGACCGCTCTGGACCAGACCCTCGCCGATCTCAAACGACATGGCACGCAGGTGGTGCTGGTGATGGATGTGCCGGAAATGGGTCACTACATGCCGGAAGCGCTGGCCAAAGCGGCAACGAGAGGCACGTCCACCGATATCGCACCGTCATGGGCCTATACATCCGAGAGGCAAGCGGTCTCACGCGACATGCTTCGCGAATATGCGGCAAAATACGGGGCAATAACCGTCGATGCGCTTCAGGGAATCTGCGACAATGGCCGCTGCGACAGCATGCGAAACGGCCTGCCCCTGTACACGGATTCAGACCATATCACGGCCACGACCGCCCGGAGCTTGAGTTACCTCTATAACCCGGTGTTCAAGACATTGGCCGGTGCACTCGGAATCGCTGTCGACTAGGCTCAGGACTCATTGATCAGAGCGACAAGCCCACCCGAGGTTTCAGGATGACTTTTCCGAAGGCGTGGAATTACCTGTAGGCCACGCGGAAAGCGCTTGCTCGGCAACGGCCTCCAGCATGTCGCGGCTGAAGCCGGCCTTGGCCTGTACCGCCATGCCGTGCGTGACAGCCATCAGGAATGCCGCCAGGGCTTCAGGTTTTGCCGTCTCCGGCAAGTCGCCCTCGGCCTTCGCCCGATCGAAGCGCTCACGAAGCTGCGCCTGACCAGCGGCGCGAAAATCTATCAACGCCTGTCGCACAGGTTCCGCTTCATCCGATCCCGCTACAGCCCCGTTGATACCGAGACATCCCGTATGGCCGGGGTAACGCGTATTGAGGTCGGCTGCACCATACAGGATGTGCTTAGCAACCTGGCGTGCTGTGGGCATCTGAAGCGCCACTGGAATATAGCCCACATAGCGCTCGGAGTAACGATCCAGGACCCGGCGGAAGAGAGCTTCCTTGTTGCCGAATGCAGAATAGAGGGCGGGCCTCTCAACGCCTGCAGCCTCGGTCAGGTCAGCATAGGATGCACCCTCGTAGCCCTTGCGCCAGAAAACGCACAGCGCAGCGTCGAGCACCTTCTCCACGTCAAATTCGCGATGGCGTCCCATCAGAGCGACCCAGCCTTTTTCATAATGATCGTTATTAAAACACTTGACTGCCTCTGTCAAATTTCATACCAATCGTTATCGTAATGGTTGTTACGAAAACGATTGCTGGTCACCAGATCAGGCAGCGCCCTGATCGTCCACAGAAAGGATTTCACATGTCGAACACATTGAAGGGCAAGGTCGTGCTCATTACGGGCGGCTCGCGCGGGCTCGGCGCCGCCACGGCGGAAGCGTTTGCCGATCATGGAGCAGACGTTGCGATCAGCTACGCGGCCTCGGCCGGAAAAGCCGAAGCTGTCGTGGAGAAGCTCAGGGCAAAGGGTGTTCGCGCGATTGCGATCAAGGCGGACCAGGCCGACCTCACGGTCGCCAAGCCTCTGATCGACTCGGTGATTGCCGAATTCGGCAAGCTCGACATCCTCGTCAACAATGCCGGCATCGCGATCCAAGGTCACCTGGTCGACGATACCAAGCTAGACGGAGACAAATACAATCGCCAGTGGCAGGTAAACGTCATGGGCACGATCGCCATCACGCGCGCGGCGGCACCCAAACTGACCGACGGTGGCCGGATCATTTTCATCGGCTCTCTCCTCGGCTCCTACGTGCCCTTCCCGGGCGTTGCCGACTATACCGGAACAAAATGGGCGCTCGCGGGATACGCGAAGGGCATCGCACGCGACCTTGGACCCCGCAATATCACTGTGAACGTCGTACAACCGGGCATCATGCCTACGGACATGGCCTCGGACGTTGCCGGTGAGCTTCCGAACCGTGAAGCAATCCTGGATATGCATCCGATCCGTCGCATTGCGACCCTCGAAGAAGTGGCGGAAACCGTCTGCTTCCTCGCCGGACCTTCCGCGGGCTACATCAACGGTGAGACCGTAAATATCGCCGGTGGTCTCGGAATCTGAGCGTCGAACGCAATAATCCATTCCACTTTCGTACTCGACCGGGTCAGGACCTGTTGGTCCGGTCGAGACAGGATAGCGGTAGCGAGCAGGCTAAGAGCCTGTTTGGAAAGTCGCTGCGGCGAGTCAGATGGCGTGGTTTTCGAGAACCGGAGCGTAGCGTACATTAAGTACGTGAGCACCGGAAGCGCAGAAAACCGCGTCAGATGACCGCCGCAGTAGAGTTTCAAAACCGGCTCTAAGTTATGTCCTGAAGCTGAGCCTCGCCATTGTGCAGGAAGCAGGCTTTCGTGAAGAGCCCCAAATCGACAAGATTGGGCAGGCGAATGTCCCGAATATCCGGCAGAGGTCTGATTGCTGGATCAAACGACCGATCGATCTGCGAGATGAACCCCAGTACGACGCCGGTCTTTCTGGCGAAATCCCTAAGAGCGAGAACCTGGTCAGAGAGTGCTGGCTTGCTTCGTTGCTGGTCGAGTATTTGAAGATAGTCGATAACGGCAACTGTTCCTCGGTCTGAGGCCGACAAGTGGCGAATAATGTAGTCCGCGCTGATTTCATTCGACGTCACGATTTCCAGAGCGTCGCCAAGATCCTGATAACCTTCATCCAACGAGCGGATGTGTTTCCGTGCCTGCTGCTCTGTAAATTCCAGCGTGAAGAATATCGCCTTTCTGCCGTCTCGGGCAGCGTCGAGCAAAAGCTGAAGTCCAAGCGTGGTCTTCCCATGTCCGGGGCGACCCGCCACCAGCAGCAGATCGCCGTCATTGAGCCGGGATAATACGGTTTTCGACAATGATCCCGCTGCGATCCGGGATGAAAGCAGGCTCCACCTCGCAAACCCCTCCTCACGCGCAATTTGATCCAATGCTTCGTGCAGGGGAACACTATTTTTCCGGACCAGTAGTTTGGCGCGGCGTTTCAATTGGAAGATAGGGGCAGAAAGCTTCATCAAAGGACCTCCGTTCCGAGCCAGAAACGCAACCCCTCCTTATGCGTCGCTCGAACCGATGGTTCGATGATGATGTCACCCCGTATGTGCGATACTTCCCGAAAGGAGGGAGGAGGCGCGGGCAAAGCCTATGCTGCAAAGGTTAGCGGGCATCATGATTCGCGACAAGCACAAATGACAGCCTTGTGCCTCGCGACTCGGACAACGAGTCCCATGGCGCAACAGCCGATGCGTTGCCACCCGTGCCTATAAGAGCATGACCGAAAATCCGTCAGGGCGTGGCGAAAATGGGAATTTGCGAGCACCGAAGCGGAGCGTACGTTGGTTACGTGAGCATCGGAGCGCAGGAAAGCGCCATTTGCAGCCCGCCTTGGCGAATTTTCGGTCTAGATCAGCCGCGCTTCTTGCGCAGGCGGATGATGATGTCGACGTTGACGATTTCCATGCCTTCCGGAACCGGAGGCAAATTGCCGACCATGGTCGAGCCGCTGGGGATATCGATCACCTCATTTTCGCCTTCGACGAAAAAGTGATGATGGTCGGAAACGTTCGTGTCGAAATAGGTCTTTGCGCCCTCAACGGCGAGGATGCGGAGCATTCCGGCCTGGGTAAACTGATGCAGTGTATTGTACACCGTCGCCAGCGAAACCGGCACATTGGCACCAAGCGCCTCTTCGTGCAGTTCTTCGGCTGAAAGGTGCCTGTCACCCTTGGCAAAGATCAGGCTGGCGAGCGCGATACGCTGACGGGTCGGCCGCAATCCTGCAAAGCGCAAGCGCTCCTGCAAGGATACATCAGCGTCAATTTCATAAGAAATATGCATGGCCCGTCTGCCACTCCGTTAACTCATATCAGAAGTCCCACCACAGACACATTGTCCGTCGTGTTACATGATTGATATATGCTGTCTTGCGAAATCGATCAATAGGCAGCATTTAGACCATTTGTCTAAGGAAAAGTGTGGGCACAACTGGAAATCGCATGTCGCACTAAATTCGCAGAGGGCTTCGATCCGGCGAGGGTTCCATTTGAGCGTAGTTTGCTCTATGCAGCGTTTTCAGGCGGAAATACACTATGATAGGTTCCGCCCGCGCCGGAACATATCCAGGCGCAAGCCTTGAAGTTACCGATGGGAGAAAGAATGCCAGAACAGAAATCAAGCTACGGGTATGAAGAGCTCCTTGCCTGTGCCCGCGGAGAGATGTTCGGTCAGGGCAATGCCCAGTTGCCAGCGCCGCCCATGCTGATGTTCGATCGTATCACCGAGATTTCTGAAACCGGCGGCGAGAATGGCAAGGGCTATATCCGCGCTGAATTCGATATCAAGCCCGACCTTTGGTTCTTCCCCTGTCATTTCATTGGCGATCCTGTAATGCCCGGCTGCCTCGGCCTCGATGCCATGTGGCAATTGACCGGCTTTTACCTCGGCTGGCTCGGCGAGCCCGGCAAGGGCCGCGCCCTTTCCACCGGCGAAGTCAAGTTCACCGGCATGGTCACGCCGAAAAACAAACTTGTCGAATATGGCATCGACTTCAAACGCGTCATGCGCGGCCGTCTGGTGCTTGGAATCGCCGATGGCTGGTTAAAGGTCGATGGCGAGACTATCTATAAAGCAACTGACCTGCGGGTTGGCCTATTCAAGGAAAGCGCTGCCTGACAAATTTGGCAACGTATTACCTTTAAGGAGATCGCGATGCGGCGAGTGGTTGTGACGGGCATGGGTATCGTGTCCTCTATCGGCAACAATGTAGGGGAGGTGCTGGAATCGCTGCGCGCAGCGAAATCGGGCATCGTCTTTGCTGAGGAATATGCGAAGCACGGTTTCCGCAGCCAGGTCCATGGTGCACCCACACTCGATCCGTCAACGCTGGTAGACCGCCGCGCGATGCGCTTTCACGGTGGCGGCACGGCCTGGAACCATGTCGCCATGGATCAGGCCATCGCTGACGCCGGGCTCGATACGGATCTCATTTCCAATGAGCGCACCGGCATCATCATGGGTTCGGGCGGCTCCTCCACCCGCACGATCGTCGAGGCTGCCGAAAAGACCATCGAATCCGGCTCCAGCAAGAAGGTTGGCCCGTTTGCCGTGCCGAAAGCCATGTCTTCGACCGCCTCGGCGACGCTGGCTACTTGGTTCAAGATCAAGGGCGTCAATTATTCAATTTCGTCAGCCTGCGCGACATCCAACCATTGTGTCGGCAACGCTTATGAGATGATCCAGTACGGCAAGCAGGACATGATGTTCGCCGGCGGCTGCGAGGATCTCGACTGGACCTTGTCCGTGCTTTTCGACGGCATGGGCGCCATGTCCTCCAAATTCAACGACCGGCCGTCGGTAGCCTCACGTGCATATGACAAGAACCGCGATGGCTTTGTCATTTCGGGTGGCGCAGGCGTTCTCGTTCTCGAAGAACTCGAACATGCCAAGGCCCGTGGCGCCAAGATTTACGGCGAACTCGTCGGTTACGGCGTGACCTCGGATGGCGCCGATATGGTCGCACCGAGCGGCGAAGGCGCAGCGCGCTGCATGCGTATGGCGATCGCCAACGTCAAGGGTCCGGTCGACTACATCAACCCGCACGCGACCTCGACGCCTGTCGGCGATCTCAAGGAAATCGAGGCCATCCGCGAAGTCTTCGGTTCGGGCAACCAGTGCCCGCCTATTTCGGCGACCAAATCACTGACCGGCCATTCGCAGGGCGCCACCGGCGTACACGAGTCCATCTATTCACTTCTGATGATGAACCACGATTTCATCGCGGAAAGCGCCAATATCGAAGAACTCGATCCGGCATTCGAAGACATGCCCATTACGCGCCGGCGGATGGATAACATCAAACTGAATACGGTCCTGACCAATTCCTTCGGATTTGGCGGCACGAATGCTTCGCTGGTCTTCCAGCGTTACGAGGGGTAAAATATGGCGGATTTAATGAAGGGCAAACGCGGCCTTATCATGGGGGTCGCGAACAGCCATTCCATTGCCTGGGGAATAGCCAAGGAACTGGCGGACAATGGCGCCCAGCTTGCCTTCACCTACCAGGGCGAAGCCTTCGGCAAGCGTGTCGCACCCTTGGCTGAACAGCTTGGCTCGAAACTGCTGCTGCCTTGCGATGTCGAGGATATCGCTACCGTCGATGCAGTTTTCGAGACGCTGGAAAAAGAATGGGGTACGATCGATTTCGTCGTTCATGCCATCGGCTTCTCCGATAAGTCGCAGCTCAAGGGCCGCTATGCGGATGTGACGACGCGAGATAATTTCTCGAGAACCATGGTCATCTCCGCCTACTCCTTTACCGAGGTCGCCCAGCGCGCGGCGAAGCTCATGACAGACGGCGGGTCCATCCTGACGCTGACCTATGGCGGCTCCACCCGGGTTATGCCCAACTACAATGTGATGGGCGTGGCCAAGGCCGCTCTCGAAGCGATGGTCCGCTATCTCGCCGCCGACTACGGTCCGGAAGGAATTCGCGTCAATGCAATTTCTGCGGGTCCTGTGCGCACGTTGGCTGGCGCCGGCATCGGCGACGCACGCGCCATGTTCTCCTACCAGAAGCGTAACGCGCCGCTGCGCCGTACGGTCGATATAGAAGACGTCGGCCGGTCTGCCCTCTATCTCCTGTCGGACCTGTCGAGCGGCGTCACCGGTGAAATCCACTACGTGGATTCCGGCTACAACATCGTGTCGATGCCGACTCTGGAAGAGCTAAAAAAGTCCGACGACAGCAAGGAGTGATTCTGACAGGGTTCTCCCCGGAACCGGAACAAATCTTGTGCAAGTTTTTGCAAAAGTGGCGCAAGAACTTGCGAAACTGATGCAAGAAATGCCGAATCTGACATGCTTTTTGCTACCGCGGGTGGCATTTTAGTTGTGATAGGTAGAAATTACTTCTTAGCTTCGATGATCTTGTAACCGGCATTGTCTTCAAGCAGCTGCACCGATTTGAACAGTGCTTTCAGTCCCGCCTCATAGGGCATCTGCCGGTTGGCGACGACCAACAGCTTGCCACCAGGCTTGAGCCGTTTGGCGGCCACCGCAATGAAACCCTGCCCCATCGTCGGGTCGGCGCTGCGCCCCGCATGGAACGGCGGATTCATAACGATGGTATCGTAAATCTCTGTAATCGCTTCACTATTCACGTCATGCCAATGAAAGCTCACAGGGATTTCGCCCCCTGATATATTCATTTTGGCAGCTTCCAGCGCCTCGAAATCGGCTTCGTAAAGGGCGAGCGATTTAAGCTTTTCCGCGTGGTTCAAAACTTCGCTGGCAAGGTAACCCCAGCCCGCACCGAAGTCCGCCACGTGCCCGCTGATCCGCCCGGCGAAGTGCTTGACCAGCATGGCAGAACCCTTGTCGATGGCGGCATGCGAGAACATGCCGGGGGCCGTCGTGAAGCGATCTTCGAGCTTTGTCGGTTCGCCCGTAAGTCTCTCAATTTCCTCACTATTTACCATTTCCGGCCGCATGAACCAGAAGGCGACAGCATGATGCTTTGATAGCCTGTCGGCGACCGTAACGATGCTCTCCACCGTCTTTCGGAAGCTGTCGACGCCGAGCTTCTTGTCGCCGGAAACCACGATCTGGCCACCGGGTTTGACGTGCTTCAGTGCCTGCCCCAACCAATTCTCATTGCGTCCTTTGTGCTTGCCCAGCAAGATCAACGCGCCATCAAACTGCTCATTGCCAAGTAACCTTGGCACAGCATTAAAACGTGCCTTCTGCAATGCCAAATAGTCCGGTTTGAATGGTTGAAGACAGGTCAGGCTTGTCTTCCACTCATCACCTACATCGCGATCTACTTCAGCACCGAGAAACAACCATGCGGAGCCTTTGTCTGGCAAAGCCAGTATCTCATCTTCAAAAGGCAGGAAGAGCGTCTGCAGGGCGCCGTTGGCCATAGAGAATCCATCTATAGATATGTTGTGCCAAGAAAAAAGCGCGCCACAAGGGCGCGCTTTCATTATAGCCTATTCAGAAGATTACTCAGCGTCTTCCTGAGCCTTCTTTTCCTGAACGATTTCCTTGCCAGTTTCCTGGTCAACGACTTTCATCGACAGGCGAACCTTGCCGCGTTCGTCGAAGCCCATGAGCTTGACCCAGACCTTCTGGCCTTCCTTGACCACGTCTGAAGTCTTTGCAACACGATCCGAAGCAAGCTGCGAGATGTGAACCAGACCGTCGCGTGGGCCAAAGAAGTTTACGAACGCACCGAAGTCAGCAGTCTTTACAACTGTGCCTTCGTAGATCTCGCCTACTTCCGGCTCTGCGACGATGGAGTGGATCCACTTGCGTGCAGCCTCGATTTCCTTGGCCGAGGACGATGCGATCTTCACTGTACCATCATCTTCGATGTTGATCTTCGCGCCGGTCTTTTCGACGATTTCGCGAATGACCTTGCCACCGGAACCGATAACGTCACGGATCTTGTCGGTCGGAATGTTCATGACTTCAATGCGCGGTGCAAATTCACCAAGTTCCGAGCGGCCTTCGGTGATGGCCTTCGCCATCTCGCCGAGGATATGCAGACGGCCGTCCTTGGCCTGCGCCAAAGCAACCTTCATGATCTCTTCGGTGATGCCGTCGATCTTGATATCCATCTGCAGGGCAGTGATACCATTTTCCGAGCCGGCTACCTTGAAATCCATGTCGCCGAGATGATCTTCGTCGCCGAGGATATCGGAGAGAACAGCGAACTTCTCGCCTTCGAGGATCAGACCCATGGCGATACCGGCGACCGGACGGAGAAGCGGAACACCAGCATCCATAAGGGCAAGCGACGTGCCGCAAACCGTAGCCATCGAGGACGAACCATTGGATTCGGTGATCTCGGAGACCGTACGGAGCGTGTAGGGGAACTGTTCCTTGGCAGGCAGAACCGGATGGATAGCGCGCCAGGCAAGCTTTCCGTGACCGATTTCGCGGCGGCCGGGCGAACCCATGCGACCTGTTTCACCGACCGAATAGGGCGGGAAATTGTAGTGAAGCATGAAGGTTTCTTTGTACATGCCGGTCAGCGAGTCGACATACTGCTCGTCTTCACCGGTACCGAGTGTAGCAACGACGATAGCCTGCGTTTCACCGCGAGTGAACAGAGCCGAGCCGTGTGTGCGTGGCAGAAGGCCGACTTCCGAAACGATCGGACGGACCGTCGAAAGATCGCGGCCGTCGATACGGCTGCCGGTGTCGAGAATGTTCCAGCGAACGATCTTCGCCTGAACCGACTTGAACACAGTTGCGATTTCTTCTGCGGAAAACTCTGGTTCTTCAACGCCTTCCGGGAAGAAATGCGCCTTGACCTTGGCTTTCGCCGCATCGACCGCGTTGTAGCGGTCCTGCTTGTCAGTGATCTTGTAGGCATCGCGGAGATCAGCCTCAACAACCTTCAGAACGGCTGCTTCTGCGGCCGAAAGGTCGTCTGTCTGGAAATCGCGCGGCTCTTTTGCAGCGACTTCAGCGAGCTTGATGATCGCATCAATAACTGGCTGGAAAGCGCGATGACCGAACATTACGGCGCCGAGCATAACGTCTTCCGCCAATTCCTTGGCTTCCGATTCAACCATGAGAACCGCGTCGCCTGTACCGGCAACAACGAGATCGAGGCTCGATTCCGGCATTTCGTCAACGGTTGGGTTCAGTCTGTATTCGCCACCGATATAGCCGACGCGCGCGCCGCCGATCGGGCCCATGAAAGGCACGCCCGAAAGCGTCAGGGCCGCGGAGGCACCGATCATCGAAACGATGTCGGGGTTGTTCTCAAGATCGTGCTGGATAACGGTCAGAACGACCTGTGTATCGTTCTTGTAGCCATCAGCAAAAAGCGGGCGGATCGGGCGGTCGATCAAACGCGAAACCAATGTTTCGTTTTCGCTCGGACGGCCTTCACGTTTGAAGTAACCACCAGGAATTTTACCGGCGGCGTAGGTCTTTTCCTGATAGTTTACCGTCAGAGGGAAGAAGTCCTGACCAGCCTTCGGGGCCTTGGCCGAAACGACTGTCGCGAGTACGACCGTTTCGCCGTAGGTGGCGAGAACGGCGCCGTCAGCCTGACGGGCGATCTTGCCGGTTTCGAGAATGAGCGGACGTCCGCCCCATTCGATTTCAACTTTGTGTTGATTAAACATATCTTGTCCTTCAGTGGAGAAAGACGCGCTTCCCTCTGGATAGCAGCATCGATCTCCCGTTTCGATTTAGACCAATCACGGGCAAGACAATTTGCAACTCGTGACTCGAGTTGCCAGCAATCCTGCCCCATGACCTGTCTCATGGTAGAATTCATTCCCATCGAAGGTTCCCTGTCATTTCATCCGAAATGACCGCCTCCTATGGAGATGAAAGAAACCGGCGGAGCGTCAAACGCTACCGCCGGTTCATTCCGTATTAGCGGCGCAGGCCGAGCTTTTCGATCAGCGTCTGGTAACGGCCCTGATCAACTTTCTTGAGATAATCAAGAAGGCTGCGGCGCGTCGAGACAAGCTTGAGCAGACCACGGCGGGAATGGTTATCCTTCTTGTGGTCCTTGAAATGTTCGGTCAAATTGACAATGCGCTCTGTCAGAACGGCAACCTGGACTTCCGGAGAACCGGTATCGCCTGGCTTCGTTGCATATTCAGTGATCACTGCCTGCTTGCGTTCAGCGGTTATCGACATCGTATATCCTTTCATTTGAAGAGGAAAACAGGATGCCCACGGCCGGGATGTCGTCCAGCGGGGGCCGGTTAAAGCGATAGCAAATGCTGATCGCTGCGGGCCGTATAGTCGAAAATGTGACAAATTACCAGCCGCAAATGATTCTGCCCATTTCAGGCCGTGAACACGCGCTTCGGTTGGAACTGGCCTTTCTCAATAAAGCCGATGGCCAAAAGCTTGCCCTTGGCAGTCACACAGGCTTCTTCGGCTTCGACAGGTGCATCGCGTCCGCGCAGTATCACAGGATTGCCCATGCGAATGCGATGCGCCTGATCATCAGAGACTGCAACCTGCGGCAGGCTTTCCAAAGCTGCGCCCGTATCGATCAGGAACGCATCCATCACCGAGAAGCGCTCGGCCAGCCGCTCATAAGATCGATCCTCACCCTCTTCCTCCGTCGGGACAGGAGGGTGGGCAGCTTCCAACTCCGCGAGTGTGACGAAATCGGACTCCTCGAAGGGTGCAACCTCAATGCGGCGCAAGTCGGAAATGTGGCCATAGCAACCAAGATCACGGCCCATGTCACGTGCGACAGACCGCACGTAGGTGCCCTTGCCGCATTCGACTTCGAAGATCGCCGTCGATGCATCGGTCTGCTCGATCAGTTCCAGCCTGCCAATTTCCACTTCGCGAGAAGGTATCTCAACCTCTTCGCCGCCGCGGGCGAGATCGTAGGCCCGTTCGCCGGCGATTTTGATGGCCGAGAATTTGGGTGGCGTTTGTTGGATGATGCCGATGTATTTCGGCAGCAGTGCTTTGATGGCGGCTTCGTCGGGACGCATGTCCGAGGTCAAAGTCACCTCGCCCTCGAGATCGTCCGTGGAGCGTTCAGCACCCCAGGTCACTGTAAAACGATAGATCTTTGTTCCGTCCATGACATAGGGAACCGTCTTTGTCGCCTCACCCAGAGCAATCGGCAGCATGCCGGATGCCAGAGGGTCCAGCGTGCCCGCATGACCAGCTTTCTCGGCCTTGAACAACCATTTGATCTTGGAGACGGCCTCGGTGGATCCCATGCCTTTCGGTTTGTCGAAGATCAGCCAACCGGAAACCGGGCGGCCCTTTTTCTTGCGTTGCCGTGTCATCTCAATCGTTACCGTCGCCGTCGTGACCCGGCACGTCGCCCGGATTGGGATCACCACCGTCGTCATCCTCATCGTCGACGAGGTCGCGAGTGACTTCCGGCTTGCGCAAGAGAGCGTCAATCTTGGCGTAATTGTCGAAGCTTGTGTCGATACGGAACCGGAATTCCGGCATATATTTCATCTGCTTGAGATGAGATGCGGCCCGGCCGCGAATGAACTTGGCATTCTTGTTAAGGGCGCTGATGACGCCTTCGCTGTCGACGGCACCGACTGGTGACACAAAACATGTCGCTATCTTCAAATCTGGCGACATGCGGACTTCGGAAATGGCAATTACCGCATTTTCCAGCGTGTCGTCGCGGACATCGCCACGCGCAAGCACTTGCGAAACCGCATGGCGCACTTGCTCACTGACGCGCAGCTGGCGTTGAGAAGGGCCTGATCCTGTAGCAAAACGAGCCATTAATTATTGTATCCCAAAAATTCGCATCCCAATAAACAACGGATCGCCGGCTTTTCATTCCGGCGATCCTATCCTCAGTGATTTGGTCGCTGCTCCTTAGAGCGTGCGGGTCACGTGTTCGACGCGGAAAGCTTCGATCGTGTCGCCTGCGCGCATATCGTCGTAATTCTCGAACGCCATACCGCACTCCTGGCCGGCCGGGACTTCGGTAACTTCGTCCTTGAAGCGCTTGAGCGTCTTGAGCTTGCCTTCATGGATGACGACGTTATCGCGGATAAGACGGACGCCCGCACCACGTTCGACCTTGCCTTCCGTGACACGGCAGCCAGCGACCTTGCCAACCTTGGTGATGTTGAAGACTTCCAGAATTTCCGCATTGCCGATGAAGGTTTCGCGGCGCTCTGGCGAAAGAAGACCCGACATCGCTGCTTTCACATCATCAACGAGATCGTAGATGATGTTGTAGTAGCGTATTTCGATGCCTTCACGCTCGGCCAGATCACGGGCCTGTTTGTTGGCACGCACGTTGAAGCCGATGATTGCCGCGTTCGAGGCCTCGGCGAGGGCGATATCGCTCTCGGTGATGCCGCCAGCACCCGAGTGGATGATGCGCGCACGCACTTCGTCGGTTCCAAGCTTATCCAGGGCACCGGCAATGGCTTCGATCGAGCCTTGTACGTCGCCCTTGATGAGAAGCGGAAATTCCTTCAGCCCGGTTACTTGCAACTGGCTCATCATCTGTTCGAGCGAACCGCGGGAACCAGCCTGACGTGCCACAGCCTTTTCACGGGCAAGACGTGTACGGTATTCAGAAATCTCACGCGCCTTGGCTTCGCTTTCAACGACTGCAAAGCGATCACCGGCCTGCGGTGGTCCGCCTAGACCAAGAACCTCGACCGGCATTGCCGGTCCGGCATCCTTGAGATTTTCACCGCGGTCATTGACGAGCGCGCGAACGCGGCCCCACTCACTGCCTGCGACGATGATATCGCCCGGCCTGAGAGTGCCCTTCTGCACCAGTACGGTAGCAACCGAACCGCGGCCACGATCAAGCTTGGCTTCGATCACGACACCTTCGGCAGTCCGGGTAGGATCGGCTTTAAGGTCGAGAACTTCCGCCTGCAGCAGGATCGTTTCCAGTAGCTTGTCGAGGCCGGCACCGGTCTTGGCCGAAACTTCAACGTCCAGCGTTTCACCGCCCATGGATTCCACGAACACTTCATGCTGCAAAAGACCGTTGCGGACCTTCTGCGGATCAGCAGATGGCTTGTCGATCTTGTTGATCGCTACGATGATCGGAACACCGGCAGCCTTGGCATGGTTGATCGACTCGATCGTCTGCGGCATGACGCTGTCATCGGCAGCAACGACCAGAATGGCGATATCGGTTGCCTGTGCACCGCGGGCACGCATGGCTGTAAAGGCCGCGTGGCCCGGCGTATCGATGAACGTGATCTTCTGGCCGTTCTGCTCAACCTGATAGGCACCAATGTGCTGGGTAATGCCGCCAGCTTCACCGGAAACGACATTTGCCTTGCGGATCGCATCGAGCAGCGAGGTCTTGCCGTGGTCGACGTGACCCATGATGGTGACAACTGGCGGACGTGACACGAACGAAGCCGTGTCGTCCTGCACATTGAAGATACCTTCTTCAACGTCAGACTCGGCAACACGGCGGACCGTGTGGCCAAATTCTTCGGCAATCAACTGAGCCGTATCGGCGTCGATCAGATCGCCCGGCTTCATCATCTGGCCTTCCTTCATCAGGAATTTGATGACGTCGACGGAACGTTCGGCCATGCGCTGGGCGAGTTCCTGGATCGTGATCGTCTCTGGCAGGATGACTTCACGCGCGATCTTCTCACGGGTCTCCTGCTGCATGCCGCGTTTGAATTTTTCCTGGCGGCGGCGCATGGCAGATAGCGAACGGCTGCGACTTTCATCATTGAGCGCAGTGCCCAAGGTCAGCTTGCCGCGGCGGCGTTCATCTTCGCCCTTGACGACCTTTGGCGCCCGGACTTCCGGTTTGGCCGGAGCAGCACTGGTGCCACGGCGGGCGCCAGCAGGACCACGACGATCGTCGTCTTCTTCGGCAGCATTCGGTTTGCGCGCCGCTGCCTTCAATGTTGCGTCGTCGGCTGTCTTCAACTCGGCAGGCTGGCGCTTGCGGGATTCTTCTTCCGCACGCTGCTTGGCCTCGGCCTCTTTGCGTAGGCGCTCTTCTTCCTCGGCCTGGCGGCGGGCAGATGCTTCACGTTCCTGAGCACGCAGTGCGTCGTCCTCAGCACGGCGGGCAGCCTCGATCGCTGCCTTGGCGCGATCTTCCGCATCACGGGCCTTGGAACCTTCAAGCGCCTTGCGGCGCGCTTCGAGCTCGGCTGTGGACAGCGTGTTAAGCACCATACCGGAACGATCGTTCGGGCGCTGACCGGAAGGACGATAAGGCTGTTGGGCGGGGCGCTGCTGGGCAGGCGCAGCGGAACGCGCACTTGTCTGGGGCGCTGGTGCCGACGCGGCTGGAGCAGCCGGACGCGACGCCGGTGCAGCAGCACTTGGCTGCGGTGCAGCCGGCTGGGGCGCAGGGCGCGCGGGCGCGGCTGCAGGCGTGGGCGCTGGAGTCGCAGCAACAGGAGGCGCAACCTCCGGCTTCTGATCCGGGAGGCTGAACTTGCGCTTCTTTGTTTCAACGACAACAGACTTCGTACGCCCATGGCTGAAGTTCTGACGCACGGTGCTCTGTTCAACGCCAGGCCGCTTCAGGGTCAGGGTCTTCTTATTGACGCCTAGCGTCTTGTCGTCTGTCGATTTTGTATCGCTCATTCCGTTTCCGTTTCCTTCGCGACAGTCGCCGCTTTAGCGTCGGCCACATCCGTGGGGCCATCGCGAAAATGCTGTAGAAGCCAGGCTCGTTTTATGAACCCGGCAGCTGCCTTCCCCTTGAGTACGGCAGCATGTATCACATTTACCCCACCCAATGCCAAATCCATTTCACTGCTTTCGAACAATGAAAGGGCGGGTATTTCAGGTCCGCCCGCATAAACAACCGAACGGCGGGCCTGGTCAAGTTTGCGGACACCATCTTCGGCCGCTTCAAAGGCATGAAGCACGAGTGCAGCGGTGCCGTTGCGGATGGCAATATCCACTTTTGCGGCCCCTGTTACCACAACCCCAGCCTTCCGCGCCAACCCAAAACTGCCCAACGCCGATTTTGCGAGCATCTGGTCTACTGCCTGTCCCAAATTATCGGGAGCCGTGACACTGCTCTTCAATCCGCGCGGAAAAAGCTTTCGCTTGACCGCCTCATCGATATATCGCCGCTGGGCTTTAACCCAACAGCCCCGGCCGGGCAGATTGCGCTTCAGATCAGCCACAACCGTACCGTCTGGACCAGCGACAAACCGGATCATGTCATCGACAGAACCGCTTGTCCGCGTGACAATGCACGTTCTGTCGTTCATTTCCGGTTCCACGTCTGGATCGCTCGAAATCAGCCAGCGACCTCTTCTTCCGCCGTTGGTTCAGCTTCGGCAGCAGCAAGATCGTCTTCCGTGATCCATCCAGCTTTCAGACGTGCAGCAAGAACCATCTGTTCCGCGTCGGCACGGCTGACTTCGAACGACGACAGAATGCCTGGATAGTTGATTGTCTCACCATCCTTGCGTTCACGCCAGCCGGTCAGTTCGTCGACTGCGTAGCCAGCGAAGTCCTCGATCGTCTTGACGCCATCTTCACCGACAGCAACGAGAATAGCGTTGGTCATGCCTGGCAGGTCACGAAGCTCGTCCGCAACACCCAATTCCTTACGGCGGGCGTCGCGTTCTTCTTCAATACGGCCAAGATATTCCTGGGCGCGCTGCTGAATTTCCGTTGCCGTATCCTCATCGAAACCATCGATGGAGGAAATGTCATCGGCATCCACATACGCGATTTCCTCGACGCTGGCAAAACCTTCGGAGGCAAGGACCTGGCCGACCATCTCGTCGACATCAAGCGCTTCCATGAAGAGGTTCGAGCGTTCGACGAATTCCTTCTGGCGGCGCTCGGATTCTTCCTGCTCGGTGAGGATATCGATATCCCAGCCAGTCAACTGCGAAGCCAGACGCACATTTTGCCCACGACGACCGATTGCAAGTGATAGTTGGTCATCCGGGACCACAACTTCAATACGTTCGGCGTCTTCATCGAGAACAACTTTTGAAACTTCCGCCGGCTGCAGCGCATTGACGATGAACGAAGCGGGCTCAGGCGACCATGGAATAATATCGATCTTTTCGCCTTGGAGTTCACCGACAACCGCCTGAACGCGTGAACCGCGCATACCGACGCAGGCGCCGACCGGGTCGATCGAAGAATCACGGGAGATGACCGCGATCTTGGCGCGCGACCCCGGATCACGGGCTACCGACTTGATCTCGATGATGCCATCATAAATTTCCGGCACTTCCATGGTAAAAAGCTTTGCCATGAACTGCGGATGAGTGCGACTCAGGAAAATCTGCGGACCACGCTGTTCGCGGCGCACATCGTAAACATAAGCGCGAACACGATCGCCATAACGGAAAGTTTCGCGAGGAATCAGCTCGTCGCGGCGGACAATGGCTTCGCCACGCCCGAGGTCGACGATCACGTTGCCATATTCCACGCGCTTGACACTGCCATTGATGATTTCGCCAACGCGATCCTTATATTCGTCGTACTGGCGGTCACGCTCGGCTTCGCGCACCTTCTGAACGATGACCTGCTTGGCAGATTGCGCAGCGATACGGCCAAAATCCATCGGTGGCAGCTGGTCGGCAAGGAAATCGCCGGGCTGCGCGTCTGGATTGCGATCCCGCGCAGCTTCCATGCTGATCTGGGTGACAGGATCCTCGACGTCCTCGACCACCTCAAGCAGGCGCTGAAGCTTGATCTCACCGGTCTTGGCGTTGATATCAGCCCGGATATTGGTTTCCTGGCCATAACGCGAGCGCGCGGCTTTCTGAATGGCATCGGCCATCGCCGCAATCACGATCTCGCGGTCAATCGACTTCTCGCGCGCCACCGCATCGGCGATCTGCAGAAGTTCTAGCCTGTTTGCACTGACTGCCATGTTCTTCTCCTTGAAGTTCCCCTTGGGGTTCATCGCCGCATTGCTTCTGCGGGCGTATGAAATATCAATCCTGTTTTATCTCTTCCTGCCCGGCCGTCGAAGCTTCCGCCTCGTCTGCCTGGCCAGTGCTATCTTCCGGGATCCGGCCTTCGCGCAAATCCTTGTCGCGGCGCAGCGCATCACGAATGAGGTCGTCTGTCAGGACAAGCCGTGCATCCGAAATCAGCTCGAACGGGACCTCCACGACTGGTTTGTCGCCATAGCTTGCCTGGTCGCTCTCGACCGTGACACCTTCGACGGAAACCTCGGCTATGCGGCCGCGAAACTTTTTGCGTCCTTCGTGAACGGCCGATGTATCGATCTTGGCGATATGGCCGATCCATTTGGTAAAATCTGATTTGCGTACCAACGGCCGGTCAATACCCGGTGACGAGACTTCGAGATGATAGTTCCGGTCGATTGGATCCTCGACATCAAGCACCGGTGACAATGTTCGACTGACGAGTTCACAATCTTCCACGGTCATCGTACCGTCGTGGCGCTCCGCCATGATCTGCAGCGTCAAGCCATTGAGACCGGAAAGCCGGGCGCGTACCAACCGAAAGCCGATGGACTGCAGCACCGGTTCAATGATACCGGCAACGCGGGCGTCGATACCCGTTTCAGTAATGATCCGCTCGTCCGCACCCTCTATCGGGGTCGTTTCCTGTTTCGTATTAGCGTCGTCTGTCACGCAAAGATTTTCCCTGTTTCGGCCTTAAGAAACAAAAAAGAGCGGGACCGGTCTGGACCCACTCCTGTTCTATCGACCAAGAATATGACGCTTATATACCGAAATGGTGCGCGAGTTTCAAGCGCAGAGGTGATTTTCTGCTGAGTTGTTTACAGACGCTAATCTCGTCATGCGTTTTCGCATGGCTGCCCTGCATTGTTGGACCTAAATTTATCAACTCATTCATCCTATCTATGCTGCAGTGCAATATAGACTAAAGGATGAAAAAATGTCCAAAACTCAACAGCTTTCAAAGATCGGTAACTTCTTCCGCGCATTCGGAAGCGCTGTTGCTGTCGCCGAAGCTACTCGACTTGGCCACCAGCCCGTCGCGTCTGACCTGCGTGCGCTCGGTATCGATCCAGTACAGTTCAAATCCATCTACCGGCGCTAATCTCCGGCAGACGGCGTAGCCAGACCTTCTCAATCCTCGTTCGCCGCGAGGGCGGCAAGGACTTTACCCTTGCCTCGCGCCCGCAGGATAAGCGGGACGACAACTGCGCATACTGCAAGCAACAGCAATATCACCGAGATCGGCGAGCCGACAAAGACGGTGAAATCACCCTGACTGATCTGCAGTGCGCGGCGGAAATGTATCTCCGCCATGGGTCCGAGAATGAGACCCACAACAACCGGCGCAATCGGATAGCCAAAAAGCCGCAGGAAATAGCCGAGCAGGCCAAACAGCAGCAACATTCCTAACTCGAATGTCGAGGGATTGGCGCCAATGGTTCCGAGTGTCGCAAAGACCAGGATACCGGCATAGAGCCAATGCCTTGGGATCGATAGCAACCGGACCCATAATCCGACCAGCGGCAAATTCAGGACCAGCAACATGAAATTTGCTACGAGCAGGCTGGCGATCAAACCCCAGACCAGCTGCGGATTGGTTGCAAACAACAGCGGACCGGGCTGCAAACCGAACTGCTGAAATCCTGCCAGCATGATGGCTGCAGTGGCGCTGGTCGGAAGTCCAAGTGTCAGCAGGGGAACAAGTGTGCCTGCGGCCGATGCATTGTTGGCCGCCTCGGGACCGGCGACGCCTTCGATGGCGCCATGGCCGAATTCTTCTGGCTTTTTCGAAAGCTGCTTCTCCACCGAATAAGACAGAAATGTACCAATCTCGGCACCGCCCGCCGGCATCGCGCCGATCGGGAAACCGATGAATGTCCCTCGAAGCCAAGGTTTCCAGGAGCGTGACCAATCTTCCCTATTCATCCAGACCGACCCTTTGACGGGCTCAATTTTTCCTTCGCCCGTGCTTTTCGATGCAGCGACACTCAATGTTTCACCAATCGCAAACAAGGCAACGGCAAGCGTTGTAATCTCGACGCCATCGGTCAGATCGGGGATGCCGAAGCCCAGGCGCACCTGTCCCGACAGACCGTCGGCTCCTATCAAACCAAGCGCGAGGCCAATGAATAGTGCAGTCAATCCACGCAAGGTTGAATCGCCAAAAGCGGCCGATACGGTCATGAAGGCCAACATCATCAGGGCAAAATATTCTGGCGCGCCAAAGGAAAGCGCAAATTTGACGATAGTGGGAGCAATCAGCGCCAGCGCCATTGTCGCAATCAACCCCGCCACGAAGGAGCCGATCGCGGCGGTCGCCAGGGCGGGACCACCTCGCCCGGCACGTGCCATCTTGTTGCCTTCGAGCGCAGTGACGATCGATGCGCTCTCCCCTGGCGTGTTCAAAAGAATCGATGTGGTCGACCCGCCATACATGCCGCCATAGTAGATGCCGGCAAACATAATGAGCGAACCTGCAGGATCCAGCTTATAAGTAACCGGCAGCAACAAAGCGACCGTAAGCGCTGGTCCAATGCCGGGCAGAACGCCAACGGCAGTACCCAATGTTACGCCGATGAGTGCATAAAGTAGATTGAACGGCTGGAATGCGACGGCAAAACCATGTGCTAATAGGGCAAAACTATCCATAGCCAGTCCTTAAATGAGACGTTCAAGCGGTCCAGCCGGGAGGGACAACTCCAGTCCCTTGGCAAAAATGACCCAGATTATAAATGACAAAACAATACCGATGGGAACCGTCATCCAGAGCGGCCCCTTGCCGAATCCGCGCGCAGTAGCGGCGAAAAGCAGTCCTGTCGCAATGGCAAAGCCCGTTATATGCAAAAGCAGCATCTGGGCGACGAGACCACCCACGATCCAGACAACAGGCTGGATCCGCTGTTCCTCGCGTTCGGGAAAATCACCGCGCATGGCCTCGAACGCAGTCCAAATCGCAAGTATGAAAAGACCGCCGGCAATCGCATAAGGAAACACTGCCGGACCGATGCGTGTCGCGCTGCCGCCAACGGCGGTGGCCGTACTATAGGCGATGATCGCAGCAACAATTGCGATACCGGCGGCAATTGCCAGCGCCGCCCGATCAGGGCGGCGCGCTTCGGAACTCGGTGTCTCTTGGGTCATTTCACGAGGCCAATATCTTTCAGAATAGCTGCTGTTGCTTCGGTATCCTTTTTCAATTGAGCCTTGAACGCGTCACCGGCAAGATAAGTATCGGCCCAGCCCTTGGCTTTGAGCTGTTCCTGCCAGGTCTTTGACTTTACCAGTTTTTCGACGTCTGCACTGATCGCCGCTTCCTGTTCCGGTGTGATACCGGGAGGGGCTGCGATCATACGCCAATTCTGTATGGCGACATCCACACCACCTTCCTTGAAGGTCGGCGCATCAATGCCTTCAACCTTTGCATCGCTGGAAATACCAATGATGCGCAGCGCGCCGGACTTAATCTGCGATTCGAATTCGCCGTAACCGGAAATGCCAACCGTAACCTGACCGCCAAGGAGTGCAGCCAGAGCTTCACCACCACCGGAGAAGGCAACGTAATTGATCTTCGTTGGATCGACACCAACAGCCTTTGCAATCAGGCCAGCAGTGATCTGATCAGTGCCGCCGGCCGAGCCACCTGCCCAGGAAACCGCTCCAGGGTCAGCCTTCAGCTTTTCGACCAGTTCAGCCATCGTCTTGATCGGCGACGCCGCCGGTACAACGACAGCCTCGAACTCACCTGTCAGACGAGCGATCGGTGTAACCTGTTCCAGCGTTACTGGCGATGCGTTGGTCAAAATGGCGCCCACCATGACATAGCCGCCAACCATGAGCTGCGAAGGATCGCCCTTGGCCGAGTTGGCGAATTGCGCCAAGCCAATAGTACCGCCCGCACCGGGAACGTTCACAACCTGAACGCTGCCGGAAATCTTCTCGTCCTGCAGTGAACTCTGGATCGTGCGAGCAGTCTGATCCCAACCGCCGCCTGGCGCTGCTGGTGCCATGATTTTATAGTCGGCGGCAATGGCCTGGCCGGACAAAATGATCGTCCCGGCGGCCGCAAAAGCAAGCAATATCTTATGCATTCTGGAAGTCCTCCCATGACGGCCGTCGGCCGCCTGTTTTTTAAACACTGAAGAAAACGGGAAGATGCCGACGCGTGTTAAACCGGATGGCAGATACCAATCCTTGGTTCGACAACTTTGATATACGGACAGCCTCCCAGCGGTCTCCTCATCCTTAAAATGATACTAGGAAACTGTCAGGAAGCTGTCACGTGAAATGACGAATTAACCGCGATCGCATCGCAGATTGATATTAGGTCGCGACCTACAGGCGCAAAAAGGTCAGGTAAGCACCGATACGGCCTTCGCGATGGGCCTTCTGTTCGTAACGAGTGCCTGGCCACGCTTCATAAGGCGTATGCCAGTCGGCGGCAGTCTCCGCCTGCCACTCAAATTGCCCGTGCGCGTGGCAATGTTGCAGTGTCCAGTTTACATAAGTGTCGATGTCGGAAGCAAACCGGAAGCGACTTCCGGACTTCAGTACGCGAGCAAAACGGTCGAGATTCTTTTGACTGACAAAGCGGCGTTTCCAGTGCTTCTTCTTCGGCCAAGGATCGGGATAGAACAGATCAATTCCGTCCAAGGAGTTGTCTGGCAACCAGTCAAGGACCTGTGTTGCATCATCATCATAGAGCCGAATATTCAGTATTGGATCTTCATGGAGATCGACGACGAGTTTCGCCATGCTGTTGATGAACGGTTCCACGCCGATGAATCCGGATTGCGGACAACGCCGCGCCTCATGCAACAGGTGTTCGCCGCCGCCAAAGCCAATTTCCATTCGGACTGTTTCAACCTCCGCAGAAAACAAACTGCGGAGGTCGCCGGGTGCTCGCGCACCAATGTCAAGCTTGAGCAGTGGCAAGAGCTCATCGCGGATGGAGCGCTGCAAAGGACGCAGCGCTTTACCGCTTCTTCTACCGAAGAAAGCCTCAGTTGAACGCTCGCGCCGTGCCTCAGTCATGGGATTGCAATGGCCGCTCAAGCGGCCAGAGCAGACTTCAACTGCTTGGCCAGATCGGTCTTCTCCCAGGAGAAAGAGCCATCGCGACCGGGCTTGCGGCCAAAATGGCCATAGGCGGACGTCTTGGCATAGATCGGCTTGTTTAGATCGAGATGCTTGCGGATGCCAGATGGCGAAAGGTCCATGACCTTGCGCAGCGCGGCTTCCACCTGATCCTCATTCACGCTGCCAGTTCCGTGCAGATCAACATATACCGACAGCGGCTGGGCAACGCCAATCGCATAGGAGAGCTGGATCGTGCAGCGATCGGCAAACCCGGCGGCAACGACGTTCTTCGCAAGGTAGCGGGCAGCGTAAGCGGCGGAACGATCGACCTTGGTCGTATCCTTGCCTGAGAATGCACCACCCCCATGAGGCGCTGCACCACCATACGTGTCGACGATAATCTTGCGGCCCGTCAGACCAGCATCCCCATCGGGCCCGCCGATAACGAACTTGCCGGTAGGATTGATGTACCAGACACAATCGTCCGCGATCTTCAGATCGCCCATCGCTTCGCGGATATACGGCTCAACGACCTTGCGAACCTTCTTGGAATCCCAGCTCGCATCCATATGCTGCGTCGAAAGCACGATCTGCGTAGCTTCGGCTGCAACGCCGTCCACATATCGTACGGTAACCTGGCTCTTGGCATCCGGTCCGAGCTTGCCAGCTTCGCCCTCGCCCTTGTGGCGAGCACCAGCCAGAAGTTCTAAAATTTTGTGGGAATAATAGATCGGAGCTGGCATCAGGTCCGGTGTCTCGCGGCAGGCATAGCCGAACATGATCCCTTGATCACCAGCACCTTCTTCGCCCTGGCGGTCGGCCGCATTATCGACGCCCTGTGCAATATCAGCGGATTGCGGGTGCAGGAGCACTTCTATCTTTGCCGTCTTCCAGTTGAACCCATCCTGCTCATAACCGATATCGCGGATGGCGCGGCGCGCAGCGGCACGAAAGCGCGAGGGATTTATGATCGGATGTCCCTTGGCATCCTTCAGCACGACGCCGTCCTTGTCTTTCTTCAGCAGTGTGTCAGGCACACGCACTTCGCCGGCGATCACGACGCGGTTGGTGGTTGCCAGCGTTTCGCAAGCAATGCGCACAGTCCACGGGTCAACGCCTGTTTTCTTTGCCTCTTTGTAGATCATGTCTACGATTTCATCGGAAATGCGGTCACAGACCTTGTCTGGATGACCTTCAGATACGGACTCACTGGTAAAAAGATAAGAACTGCGTGTCACGGGGAACCCCTCTTGAAAGCGAACGAATGCTCAATCAGCAAAGTCTGAATTGGGCAGCGTAGTCTTTGCCAAGGTCGAAGGGATCAGTCAATTGCTTTCGTTTTCAAACAAATGGCAGTTTGAGAATTTTTTTCTAAAGCGTGAGAATGCGCTTTCATCTCTGAACACGCATTTCGGCTGATTATTCTTCTTCGTGACCCAATGTACGGACAAGATCGAGAATTTTCCGCCTTATCTTGGCATCGCCGATTTTGGCGAATGCACGAGCAAGCTGAATTCCCTCGGAACTATTAAGAAAGCCGACGACATATGTGGTCTCGCTCTCCTCTTCGAACCCCTTGGGCTTATCGGATTGGCCAGGCATGTCGTCAAAGAAAAATGTGACAGGAACATTGAGAATATTCCCGATAGCCTGCAAGCGGCTGGCGCCGACCCGGTTCATGCCCTTTTCGTATTTCTGTATCTGCTGAAATGTTATTCCAAGACTTTCACCAAGCTTTTCCTGGCTCAATCCAATCATGTTGCGCCGCAACCTAATGCGTGCACCCACGTGTACGTCTACTGGGTTTGGTCTCTTCTTATTAGTATCAGTCATAAAAATCTCATTCGTATGAAATGAAGCTTAAAACGAATTTTATCATCAATGTATCAACGGTCCAAATAAGGCTTTATTCGATAGGTCCACGTCCGAAATGTCAACCAACCCTCGCTCTATGGCGAGAAAAATAAGCCAGCGTTACAACCAGAACAATGCCAATTACAATCCAGAATTGAAAATGGAGCGCACCGGCACGAATTGGTAGTTCCACTTTCGTTGGAAGAGCGACATCGATCACGCCAACGGCGTCGAGTGCCAACGCATCGATGATTCGGCCGTACGGATCTACAACACCAGAGACTCCGTTGTTGGCAGCCCTTATAAGAGGCAATCCCTGCTCCACTGCGCGCAATTGAGCCTGCCGGAAATGCTGGTAAGGACCCGGAGTGTCTCCATACCAAGCATCGTTAGTGACGTTGACAATGGCATCTGCAGGCGGTCCTTCATAGGACATTTCGGCTGGAAAAATCGCCTCGTAGCATATGAGAGGCAAGGCGGTAAAATTGTCTCTCACGGTAAGCGAACGACGGGTTGCCGCAGCTGTGAACCCGCCGGGCAGTTCGATGACTTCGCTGATGCCGAACCGGCGTAAAATGTTCTCGAGTGGTACATACTCTCCAAAAGGGACGAGGTGGACCTTGTCTGCAGCGCCGGTAATTTCTGCCTCGGAGTCGATTGCATAGATCGAATTGTAGTAAAGCGACGCATCGCTGCCGCCGGGTTCTTCCATTCGAATAGCCCCTGCCAACAGAACCTGATCATCCGATAGAACGTCGGCAATGCTCTTCAGTGCTTCGGGCGTCTTCGTCAAAATATACGGAACCGCTGTTTCCGGCCAAACCACGAGCTGTGGCTTGGGCTTTCCATCCTTGGGCACCTCGCCGGTCATGGCGAGATATTTGTCGATTATGCCCCGCCGTGCGTCGGCATCCCATTTGAGATCCTGCGCGATCGATGGTTGGACGACACGCACTTGCAGCCCTTTGGCTTCGACCTTTGCATTGCTGAGCCGATATACGCCGAATCCCACGTGGGCGGATATCAGGACGAGGGCGAGAATGGTCCCGCTTCTGAGACCATGCCGACCCACCAGCAGCGCAGGCATGGAAAAAACGATCACAGCCAGCGTATTCATCCCCAGCAGCCCGACGATGACGGATGATTGCATCAGAACCGGTACCGGCATAGCCGCATAGCCTATGGCGTTCCATGGAAAGCCCGTCAGAACGAACGATCGCAGCCATTCTGCGATGCCAAAGCCAAAGGCAAGTGCGAATATCCGGCCAAGGCCATCACTCCACAACAGCCGTGCGAGCGCCGTTGCAAAGGCGTAAAAGATGGCAAGAACGGCCGGAAGCCCGAGAATCGCAAAAGGGATAGCCCAGGCGAAATTTGCAGCGTCGACAAGCAGGGCATTGCCGATCCACCAGAGCCCGAATACGAAATAGCCAAAGCCGAACCACCAGCCCACCATGGCGGCGGGTAAGAGACGGCGGATCGGCCCGGCGCCAGCATTGTCGACGGCCCCATCAATAAGCCAGACAAGAACCGGGAACGATATGAAACAAACGGCAAAGAAATCATAGGGCGGAAGCGCAAAGCTTGCGAGCGCGCCCATAAGGAACGCCAGCACGACCCGCCTCCAGCCCGACAGGAGAATAATTTTTCCGGGCAGCCGCTGGACTACCCCTGCCTCCTTTTCGGCTCGGGATATTGTGACATTCACGGACGCGACACGAGCAAAACGATCATTGGCCATGATCCGACGGCTGATCCGCAGGATCTTCTTGTTTGGCGAGGCGAGCTGGGCGGCGTTCCGCATGGCGTAGAGGCACGATACGCACCTTGCGAATGCGGCGGGGGTCAGCTTCCAACACGTGAAACTCATAGCCGGGGACCGCCTGCACCATCTCGCCGCGCACCGGAATACGGCCGAGGATCGAGAAGATCAGTCCGCCGACCGTGTCGACATCCTCACCGTGTTCACCAATGACGAAGCCAGTGCCGATCTTTTCGGAGACCTCATCGAGATCGGCGCGAGCATCGGCAATGAAAACACCTTCCGGGTCTTCAATGAGCATCACTTCGTCGTCGTCATGCTCGTCTTCGATATTGCCAACGACCATCTCGACGATGTCTTCCAGTGAAACCAGACCGTCGGTTCCGCCATACTCGTCAATGACAAGAGCAATCTGGATGCGTTGCGCCTGCATTCGGCCCATCAAATCGTTGGCTAGCATCGACGGCGGCACAAACAGGATCGGCCGCATCAAACTCAGGTCAGAAATGGTTTTGGTCAAGTCGACGTTGGACAGGTTGAACTTTGCCGCAGCAGGTATCTTGGACACCCGGGCAGCTGTCCTTCGCGGTTTGATCCTAGAAATATTGGTGATGTGATTGACCACATCACGAATATGAACCATGCCGCGCGGGTCATCGAGCGTCTCCGCGAAAACCGGCATACGCGAATGACCAGACTTTTCAAAAACCTCCAACAGGTCGCCAAGCGTAGTGGAAATCTCTACGGCCTCGATATCGGAACGCGGGATCATGACGTCTTCCACGCGCAACTCCCGCAGACGCAGGATATTATGCAGCATGGCACGTTCTTCAGGCGAAAACGCCGTGTCGCCGTGATGGCTCTCGGCCAGCGCAGCATCGAGGTCTTCCCGCAGGGACGTTCCTGGACGGGCGCGGAGAAATGGAAAAATTGCGGAAAGCAGCGAGCGCTTTTCTGGACTTTGCGCTCTGGTAGTACTTTGCCCTTCGGCATCACTCTCCTGCCCCGATATTCCCCTTGAGGGAACGGCGGCAGAATCGTTCTGGTGCGACGTGTCAGACATGGTCCTCAATCGAATTGATCGTCAATGACGGATAGCGCATATGGGTCCGGGATGGCAAGACGTTCAAGGGCTTTGCGTTCAAGTCCTTCCATCTCCTCCGCTTGCGTCTCGTTGAGATGATCATAGCCGAGCAAATGCAGAAATCCATGAACGATGAGATGGCTGAGATGGTGATTGAAAGGCTTGCCCTCGTCCAAAGCTTCGCGCGCCACTGTTTCGCGTGCAATGACAATGTCGCCGAGCATTGGCCCAGGCTTCTGACCAGGCTTTAGCGCAAAAGCTGGAAACGACAGGACGTTGGTGGGCTTGTCCTTGTCACGCCAGTCATTGTTGAGTTCCTTGATCGTAGCATCATCGGTGAAGACGAGGCTGAGCTCACTCGCGGGCTGTTCCCCTCGCTCAAGTGTTCGCCACGTAGCAGCGATGGCATTGGTCGCCAGATGGCGCAACATGGATTCATCGCCCCAGCCGTCCGTTTCAACCAGTATGTCAATATCGATCAAGACAGTATCGCCAAGTGTCAGGGCTTGGCGCCTTCCTTGTCATAGGCACGGACAATCGCGGCAACCAGCGGATGCCGTACAACATCTACATCAGTAAAGCGCACGGTGACGATCCCGCTGACCCCATCAAGAATTCTCAGCGCCTCTACCAATCCGGATTTCTGTCCCGGAGGCAAATCGATCTGGCTCGGATCACCGGTGATGATCATTCGGCCGTTTTCACCCAGCCGCGTCAGAAACATCTTCATCTGCATGGCAGTCGTGTTCTGCGCCTCGTCGAGAATGATCGCTGAATGGGCGAGCGTACGACCGCGCATGAATGCGAGCGGCGCTATTTCGATTACGCCTGCCGCAATCGCCCGCTCCACCTTGTCGGCGGGCATCATGTCGTAGAGCGCATCGTAGAGCGGTCGCAGGTAGGGATCGACCTTTTCCTTCATGTCACCCGGCAGGAAGCCTAGTCGTTCGCCCGCCTCAACGGCTGGACGCGAGAGAATGATGCGGTCGACGAGACCGCGCTCAAGCAGCATCGCTGCGTGCGCGACGGCAAGATAGGTTTTGCCAGTACCCGCTGGCCCGACACCGAAGACCATTTCCGAGCGATCCAGCGCTCGCATATAAGCATCCTGCGTCGGTGTGCGGGCAAAGATCGTCTTTTTGCGGGTCGCTATCTGGGCTGCAGCCATCTTGCTTTTGTTTTCCATCGTCGGGAGCGTCAACTGGTCATCGGCGGCAATTGCCATGCGCAATGCGCCATCGACATCGGACGCGGAGATGTCATGGCCTTTCTGCAAAAGCTCGTAGAGCTGATCGAGCGTCCTGCGTGCCTGTTCTGTTGCGCCAGGTTCACCCCGAATGGCGAGCTGATTACCTTTTGAGCGAACATCGACACCGAGCTTCTGCTCGATGCGGGCGAGATTTTCATCGAATTGGCCGAACAGCGCACTCGCCAGCCGATTATTATCAAATGTCAGTACGATATGCGCCAGATCTGAAGCTCCTGAGGGAGCGGGTTTCAGTTTTTCGGTGGCGTTCAAACGGCTCTCCTGAATAAGTGTTCAGCCTTTTATATAGTCCCATTGCTCGCCGAGTTCATCTCCCGAATGCCGATCAGACTGTTGGTACCGGTGTCGATGATTCGTACCTTGATAATGTCGCCGATTCTTGGCCCGTGTACATCGATAATTACGGGTTGTAACCAGGGAGATCTTCCGACCATCTGGCCAGGTACTCTGCCGGGCTTTTCTATCAGCACATCCATGCTCTTTCCAACAAGGCTGCGCTGGAACGCGTATTGTTGCTCACTGAGCAAAGCCTGTAGCCGCTGAAGTCTCTCATCCTTCACCGCTTCATCGATATGACCAGTCATATCAGCACCGGGCGTTCCGGGCCGTGGCGAGTATTTGAACGAATAGGCTGCAGCATAGGTAGCATCGCGCACGATCTGCATCGTCGCCTCGAAATCTTCTTCCGTCTCGCCCGGAAATCCCACGATGAAGTCGCCAGACAGGGCGATATCGGAACGGGCAGCGCGAATGCGCTCGATCAAACGCAAATAGTCGGCGCTTGTGTGCTTGCGGTTCATGGCTTTGAGGATCCGATCGGAACCGGACTGCACGGGCAAATGCAGGTAGGGCATCAGCATATCAAGATCGCGGTGCGCGTTGATCAGTGTATTATCCATATCGCGCGGATGACTGGTAACGTAACGAAGCCGCACGATTCCGGGGATTTCGGCCAAGCGGTAGAGTAGCTTGCCCAAACCCCATTCGCGTCCGTCTGGACCCTCGCCGTGCCAGGCATTGACGTTCTGACCGAGCAAGGTCAGTTCACGCACGCCGGCATCGGCAAGCTTTTCAGCTTCTTTCAGAATTTGTGCGACGGGACGGGAAACTTCCGAACCACGTGTGTATGGTACAACGCAAAACGTGCAGAATTTGTCGCAGCCTTCCTGCACCGTCAAAAACGCCGTTACACCACGGCTTCTTGTCTGCTCTTTGGCAGGCGCAGGCAGATGCTCGAACTTGTCTTCTATCGCATATTCGGTCTCGACTACGCGCTCACCGTGGCGAACACGGGCCAATGCCTGGGGCAGACGATGATACGTCTGAGGACCGACGACGAGATCCACCACCGGCGCCCGGCGGGTGATCTCATCACCTTCTGCCTGCGCAACACAACCAGCAACACCGACAGTCAGTTCTCGACCCTCTTTTGCCCGCGCATCCTTCATCTTGCGCAGGCGGCCGAGAGCTGAATAGAGCTTTTCCGAAGCCTTTTCACGAATATGGCAGGTGTTGATCAGCACGAGATCAGCATCATCAGCGGTATCGGTCGGACTATAGCCTTCGGCGGCGAGGCTGTCGGTCATCCGCTGGCTGTCATAGACATTCATCTGGCAGCCATAGGTCTTCACATAGACCTTGCGCGTGTTCGCGAGTGCCGGCGAATGCGGAGCGGTGCCGGAAGCTTCGCCCGGCTCAGTTTTGATGTTCATGTCGTCCATTTGCAGGCTTCTAAAGCTTTTTGGCGTCGTTGAGAATAGCTGAGTCGCTTTCGGCGTCCGGATTGACAAAATCACGTCCCATCACCGAAGAACGTACCATTGCGCGGACCCGCTCTTCCATCGTCCGTGCTAAAGCCTTGCGATCACTTTTTCTGTCGATGACAACTGGTTCGCCAAACCATACATCGACGTCGATAGCGCCATCTTTGAGAAGACCAATCAAACTTGGACCTAGCGGCACGTCACCCGGCCAGGCAACAAGTGGTCTATGCGACCGTCCCATCGGTATGCCGTGAACCCGCGTATAGGCGATAGCCACCGGCTGTACAGTCACCGTTTCTGCACCCGCATCGCGGATGGCCACCTGCGCGGCGCCAAAAAGTGACGTCTTGAACGGAAGGACGCGGTTGCCATCGGAGGTTGTTCCCTCGGCAAACAATACCATGGCGTCGCCTCCGGCGAGCCGGGTTGCGATTTCACTGGCCTGATGATGGGTTTTGCCACGCTTTTCCCGTTCGATAAAGACCGTGCGTTGCAGCTTGGCCAGCATGCCAAACAGCGGCCAGTTCGCCACTTCCGCCTTGGCGATAAAAGCCATCTCGTGCAGAGAGCCGAGAATGACGATATCCGTCCACGAGGAATGATTGGCCGTCAACAGAAGGGGCCGTCCCTTTGCCATCTCGCCATGGATATGAACTCGAAAACCAAGGAGACGCCGCACGATCCGATGAAACAAAATTGGCGTGGTGGTGCGCGGCCGCCACCCCGTTTTTACAAACAGGAACTGCAGGGGTACCAAGAGTATTATAACGAGAACAAACGCCGTCGCCGTCACCAGAAAACGCAACCACGCGATCATTCAGCGGCTCTTTTTCAAATCACGGCGCATCGTCAAGGCAGCCGAGCGTCCTGCCGCCGTTTCATAGTAGCCCGGCCGCTTTCCAACCTGCTTGAAACCAAGCCTGCGATAAAGTGCAAGTGCCGGTATGTTGAGCTCATCGACCTCGAGAAACAACATGGTTGCGCGCGCATTGTGAAGATAACGGAGCGCTGCATCCATCAAAGCGTGGCCAAGACCCTTACGCTGTGACTGGGGTGCAACGGCGATAGTCAGGATTTCCGCTTCGTCCAATACGAGACGTGCCAGAATGAACCCGCCGGGTTGCGCTTTTCGGTTTCCCTCCTCCCGAGCGATAAACCCGAAAACCTTGTCGTCGACGATAAGGGTATGAAACTCCTCATCGCTCCACGGCTGCCGAAATGTCTTCTCGTGGATCCTGGCAAGATGTAGCGCATCCTCGGCAAGAACCGGCTCAATTACAAAGGATTGCGATCGCATGGCGTCGAATGGAAAGCCGATCATTCGACGATCTTTCTTTTCAGAACAAAGCCCTGCTGCTGCTTGACATCAAGACCACGCAGATAAAGCGGCCTTGGCGCTTCGCCGTCGTCCCTCCGCGATGCGCCGAGCCGCGCGAAGGCTTCTATGCTTCCTGTCGCCGTGGTCGCGGCAATGTCGAGAGGACGATCAAGCTCTTTTCCGATTAGAATTGCACCCGAACCCGCGAGCACGTGTTCACTGCCTCGTTCTTCCAGTTGTTTCACAATCAAGGGCAATGTCGTCACCATCGGCTCCGATGTCGCTGATCCATCCTCACCAAAAAATTGGGCATAAAGCTCGTCACGCCGTGCATCGATGATCGAAAGGATTGGCCTATGCGAAAATTGCTTGGCAGCATCATAAGCGAGGGCCTGAAGCGTGCTGATGCCAACTGCCGGACATTTCAGCGCAAGCGCGAAACCCCGCGCTGTCGAGACGCCAACGCGGACGCCGGTGAATGAACCCGGTCCGATGCTGACAGCAATCTTGCCAATATCCGCAATGGAAATTCGGGCCGTAGCAGCCACTTGCTCGATCGCGGTCATCAATCGCTCTGCATGGCCTTTGCCGATATCTTCGCTGGACGCTGCCAGTATAGTCCCGCTTTCAACGTCGAGAACGGCGACGGAGCAGAGATTGGCAGCGGTATCGAGCGCAAGTAGTTTCATGCGCCTCGCCTAAACAAGAATCAGCCAGCACACAAGTAGCGGATGTGGCAGTCCGGATATAGAACTCACGTTCCGCGCAATCCCCACCCATCTCCCTTCTATGAAATTGGACAGCTTCCGGCAGTTACATCGAAACTTTTTGCTACCAGTTCCCGACCAGACAGGTCACGTAACGAGATCGTCCACTCCCCGGAGACGAGCTCGAAGTCCCTTTCGAAAACCCACCCGGCGTAACGGCGCAGGGAGGTCGCACTGTCAGGCCAGCTGCTTTTCAGCATCGATCTGCCGTCCTCCGTTTTGATCATCGGATGGAAAACCACGACCGTTATTGGGAGGACAGCTTCACCGATACCCGACGTTCTGTATAAAACCCCGAAACTCGTACCGATGCAGGCCCGGATTTTCGTGGTTCGCGTGACATCGACTGGACCTTCGACCAGCCGGTTCACACCCGTCGGCGTATCGGATGAAACTTCGGATCCGACTTCTTTCGGGCTCGTCAGCCCCCAGTCGACGATCTCTACTGCCGAGGTTTGTCTTTCTTCAGCCAGGCCAGTGTTCCACACCATCACAGCGGTGAGGAACACAAGGTATCTGACGTAATGAGCCATATGTCCGTTAACCTAGGTCTGCTTTGCCTTCAACTCGAGCCGACGGCGATGCAAGACCGGTTCCGTATAGCCATTCGGCTGTTCGCGACCTTTGAAAACGAGGTCGCATGCCGCTTGAAAGGCAATCGAACCGTCGAAATCAGCGGCCATCGGGTGATAAAGGGGATCGCCAGCGTTCTGCTTGTCGACGACCGCTGCCATTCGCTTCAGCGTATCGAGCACTTGCGCCTCGCTGGCCACGCCGTGATGCAGCCAATTAGCGATGTGCTGGGCGGAGATGCGAAGCGTCGCACGGTCTTCCATCAAGCCCACATTGTTGATGTCCGGCACCTTGGAACAGCCGACGCCTTGGTCGACCCAACGCACGACATACCCAAGGATCCCTTGCGCATTGTTGTCGAGTTCGCGCTGAATATCTTCCGGTGTCCAATTGGGGCGGGAGACGACCGGTACGGACAGAATATCGCTGAGCTTGGCGCGTCCACGCTTTTTCAAACTGGCTTGGACCTCGGCGACATTGACCTTGTGGTAGTGGGTGGCATGCAGTGTTGCCGCTGTCGGTGATGGTACCCATGCGGTATTGGCACCGGCTTTCGGATGCGCGATCTTCTGCTCGAGCATTGCTGCCATCAGGTCGGGCATGGCCCACATGCCCTTGCCGATCTGCGCACGACCTGAAAGTCCGCACTCAAGACCGACATCGACGTTCCAGTCCTCATACGCGCCAATCCAGGCGGCCTGTTTCATATCGCCCTTGCGGATCATGGGACCGGCTTCCATCGATGTGTGGATTTCATCGCCCGTACGGTCGAGGAAACCAGTGTTGATGAAGACGACGCGTTCCTTCGCGGCGCGTATCGATTCCTTCAGGTTGACCGTGGTGCGTCGCTCCTCATCCATGATTCCCATCTTCATGGTGTTCGGCTGCATGCCAAGCAGCCTCTCGACCCTGCCAAACAGCTCCGAAGCGAATGCTACCTCTTCCGGACCGTGCATTTTTGGCTTGACGACATACATGGATCCGGCGCGGGAATTCGTATGGCGGCCGCCTGGTCCTATGTCGTGGAGCGCAGCCAATGCGGTAATCGCCGCATCCATAATGCCTTCGGGAACCTCATTACCCTGGCTGTCGAGGATAGCAGGATTGGTCATCAGATGGCCGACATTGCGCACCAGCATCAGCGAGCGTCCAGGTACGGTCAGAGGCTTGCCGTCCTTGCCTGTATACTCCCGATCTGCATTGAGTTTACGCGTAACCGTCTTGCCGCCCTTCTCGAATGTATCTTCGAGATCGCCATTCATCAGACCGAGCCAGTTGCGGTAGATGACAACCTTGTCTTCCGCATCGACAGCCGCAACGGAATCCTCGCAATCCTGAATCGTGGTCAGAGCCGATTCCAATAAGACATCGGCAATATGTGCGGGATCTGTCTTGCCAATCGGATGATCGGCATCGATGACGATCTCGACATGCAGGCCATTCTTTTCGAGAAGAATTGCGGTTGGTGCGGTTGTGGAGCCGCGATAACCGGCAAACTGTGCTTCATCCTTTAGCGCAGCAAGCTTGCCATTGGCCTTCAGAATGAGCTTATGATTTTCGATACTCAGACCGGAAACATCGGCCCAATGTGCACCATCCAGCGGCGCGCTGTCGTCGAGAAACGCCTTGGCCCAGGCAATCACCTTCGACCCTCGAACCGGATTGAACGCCTTGCCCTTGTCAGCGCCGCCGTCATCCGGAATGGCATCCGTGCCATACAATGCATCATAGAGCGAGCCCCAGCGCGCATTGGCGGCGTTGAGCGCATAGCGGGCATTCATGACGGGAACGACAAGCTGCGGACCAGCGACAACAGCAATTTCAGGGTCGACATTGCTGGTTGAAACGGCGAAGGCTTCGCCTTCTGGCAATAGGTAGCCGATTCCCCGTAGGAAAGCCTCGTACTCTTCTTGGCTGTAGCCGCTGTCGCGCTTGGTCTTGAAAAAATCGTCCAGCTTCTGCTGAAATGCATCGCGTTTTTGCAGGAGTGCGTGGTTTTTTGGGGATAATTCTTCAATGATCTGCGCAAAGCCAAACCAGAACTGCGCCGCATCGACGCCGGTACCCGGGATAGCTTCATTGGCCACGAAGTCGTGGAGTTCCTTCGCTACCTTCAAGCCATTGATCTCGATGCGTTCAACCATAGTTCGTTCCTTGAATTTTCGTAGGCCTACCCTTGAACACGCAGAAGCATTGTCAGTCAATTCTTCAATAGCAGCAGAATTTCGGGCCAAGTTGGAAAGAATGTTTCAATGCGCAATGCGCGGCCTGCCGGAAGCCGTTGCTATCACTACCGCTTCGATGAACTTGCGCTGATCCTCGACTGTGGCGGCGCTGACGTCACGAGTGATGCTGATCTGCGCTTCATCGGTTCCAGCTTCCAGGGCCAACTGCGCGACTTGATGCTCCAGCGTTGTTTCCGCGAAGGCCATCGATTCTTCTTCAATCTGGAAATCCCTGACGATCTCCCCAGCCATGACGCGGAAGATGCCCTCGGCGGGCTGGCTGATATGGGCCTCAACCGAAACACGGACCTGACCAACGACAGCGCCCAGAGCGTTGGCGACGTCGGTGTCTACGGGGACTATGCATTCTGTGCCAAGCATGTCACCCACGGCCGGATAATAGACCGGCGCAGAGGCTCCTAGTCCAATCAATGGCCGGTCTATGTCCAGCTTTGCTCCGGCAATCCCGCTCTGGCCCGTAAGGGCCCGCTGAACCAGCGGACTAGCCACCGTTTCCGGTCCCTCAAGCCCATCCTCGGCAAAAACCGTCTCGAGGACCACTTCGGACGAGCGCCTGATCAACGCATCATAGGTACGGTGGGAAACTTCCTCGGGGGTATCGCACAGTGGACGACCCGCGCCATCCTTGCGCCGTGCATAGAGTATGGCACCGTAACGTGCCGCCTCTGCATTCCAGTTATTTTGCAGCCCAAGAACGTGGCAAGCGTCTGACGGCGTGAAACCCGACAGATGAACCAAACCCCGCGCCACAAGTCGGTTGACAGTGGTCGCCTGGGAGATGGAACTCAAAAGCCTGTCCAGCGGCTGCGGTTCGGTTGTGATGCGTCCATATAGTTCTGCTTCATTTTTGCTCAAACCAGATGCCATTTGGGCCGGAACACCGGTAAGAAGCGCAAAACGCCCATCTAATCGGCCGGCAGTGCCTGCCTTTGCTTGCCGCATCAGATGGTCGATGACCAATGAGCCGTGATTGGCGGCAAGCAGCGACAAGGGCACGAGCCGTCTCGGGCCAAGCTTGATACCTGGAACCATGGCATTATCGTCGAGGGAAACTTCCGAATCTCCCCCAAGACCAAAAGTGTGCATGGCGACCGCCTCAACCATCGTACGGAAACCACCTACTGTGGCGCCATTGGGATCGAGCCGAGGTCGACCTTTGTTGAGAACAGCGACATCTGTGGTCGTGCCCCCGATGTCGGAGACGATCGCATTATCGAGCCCTGTCATGTACCGCGCACCGACAAGACTGGCAGCTGGACCGGAAAGAATGGTCTCAATTGGCCGATGCCGGGCAAAGACAGCAGAGACAAGGGCGCCGTCGCCGCGCACCACCATGAGCGGGGCGTGGATGCCGCTCCCATCGAGAAAACCTTCCGTTGCCGCCACCAGGCGGTCGATCATCGCGATGAGCCGGGCATTGAGAACAGTGGTCAAAGCACGCCGGGGCCCGTTCAATTTGGCCGAAAGTTCATGGCTGCAGGTAACTGGCAAACCGGTTTCTCTTCGCACGAGATCGCGAACTGCGATTTCATGTTCAGGGTTGCGCACGGCAAAATAAGCGCAGACGGCAAAACCAGTTACCTCCCGCATCAACTGTGGCAGGGCCTCGCTCAAGGCACTCGTGTCGAATGGCTGTGCCCGGCCATAAACATCATGTCCGCCGGGGATGAAGATGACGGGATCAGATCCGAGGGCCGTGCCAAGATCGGCCTTTTCGAGATCAGCTTTGGAGAAGCCGACCATGACGAGTACGATCCGGCCGCCTTGCCCCTCTACAAGTGCATTGGTGGCCAGTGTCGTCGACATGGAAACAAGCCGTATTTCGGCAGGATTAACCGATGTCTCCGCAATGATGCGCTTGACAGCGCCGGAAATGCCCACGCTCAAATCATGCCGTGTGGTCAAGGATTTGGCTTTGGCAATGACGCCGCGCTGCTCGGACCAAAGCACCGCGTCGGTATAGGTACCGCCGGTATCCAGCCCGAGGAAGATAGCACTTTCAGTTGTGAATTCACTCATGATGCCCTGCACTATTTGAGGCAGGGTTATCGCATGAATGGTCGGAGAGCTAGCACCATTCCGACCATTCTCTGCCGCAACCTTTCAAGACAGGTGGTCGTGACCGCGCCGGAACCAATCAAATCATATGGCGTTTCCGCAAGGTCAGGGAATCGCCATGTCATCACAATCAGCAACGACGCACGCTGGATCGAAGAAAGTGATCTACGCTGCGATCCTTGGCAATCTGCTCATTGCTGCAACCAAGTTCATTGCGGCCTTTGTTACCGGGAGTTCGGCAATGCTTTCTGAAGGCGTCCATTCCCTGGTGGACACCGGCAATGGAGGGCTGTTGCTTTATGGGCTTCGCCGCGCTGCGAGGCCCGCAGACAAGACTCATCCGCTGGGCCATGGACGTGAACTCTATTTCTGGTGTTTCATCGTGGCACTGCTCGTCTTTGCGGTCGGTGCCGGCGTGTCCTTTTACGAAGGGATCATTCATATCCTGGATCCTGAACCTGTCGCCAACCCGATCGTGAACTACATTGTGCTAGGCTTTGCGACCGTTTTCGAGGGAGCATCATGGTCCGTCGCCCTGAAGGAATTTCGTGGAGCGAAAGGCGACCTTGGCTATGTCCGAGCCGTACGGCAGAGCAAGGATCCCAGTGTTTTCACAGTCCTGTTTGAGGACACGGCGGCATTGCTGGGGCTGGTCATAGCCTTTGTCGGTATCTCTGCTGCGCAAATCTTTGCCATGCCGGAGCTCGATGGCGTTGCTTCGATTGGTATTTCGTTTGTCCTTGCTACGACAGCGATTTTCCTGGCACGCGAAAGCAAAGGCCTCCTCATGGGCGAATCGGCATCACCTGAAACCGAACAGCAAATCCTGAACATCGCAAACAGCGATCCGGACGTTCAGAAGGCCAATGGTGTGTTGACTGTGCACATGAGCCCCAAACAAATCGTGGCCGGCCTCAGCGTCGAGTTCGAGGATCGCGTCCGGGCACCCGAAATCGAAGCCTGCGTGGAACGTCTCGAAGCCGCCATGAAAAAGGCCAATCCGGATGTTGTCACGTTATTCGTCAAACCGCAGACGACCAGTACGTGGAAGGCACGGCGTCAGAAGATCGACGCGGCTTAGGTCTTAGTCGTCGCCCTCTACAACCCGCAGGCGCAATTGACCCGTTGCCGAGGCAGCGGAACGTGTCGTTTCGGCATCTTTAAGAGGGTCGCCAACCGGCGCTTCGGCAAACTCCAGGGCTTCAATCTTTTGGCCGCGCTTGGTCACCTTGCTGGAAGAGACCAAAATGTCGTCGATATCCTTGTTCGCCTGACCGAAATGCGTTTGCAAGCGGCGCACCCGGTCATCCAGTCGCACCACATCCTCCATGAGCCTTATGACTTCGCCCTGAATGAGATGCGCCTGCTCACGCATGCGGACATCCTTGAGGACGGCTTGAATAACCTGGATTGAAAGCATCAGCAGTGAAGGCGAGACGATCACGATGCGCGAGCGATGCGCCTTCTGGACCACGGCCTCAAAATTCTCATGAATTTCCGCAAAAATCGATTCGGACGGCACAAAGAGAAACGCCGTATCCTGGGTCTCGCCGTTGATCAGGTATTTCTCCGCCACGTCACGGATGTGAATCTCGACGTCCCGGCGAAATTGAGCGGCTGCAATCTTCTTGGTATCCGGTGTTTCCGACTCGCGGATAGCATTCCATGCCTCCAGTGGAAACTTGGCGTCGATAACGAGGTTTGGCGCGCCATTCGGCATCCGCACCACGCAATCCGGCCTGCTGCCATTGGAGAGCGTCGCCTGGAACTCATACGCCCCTTGCGGCAGGCCATCGGCGATGATCGCCTCCATCCGGGCTTGGCCAAAGGCCCCGCGCGTCTGCTTGTTCGCAAGGATTGCCTGTAACTGCACCACTTGCCCGGCCAGCGCCTGGATGTTGTTTTGGGCAGTATCGATGACCGCCAGCCGTTCCTGCAATTTCGTCAGATTTTCGTGTGTGGACTGCGTCTGTTCCGTCATGGTCTGGCCGATGCGGCTGGTCATACCATCGAGCCGTTCGCGGATCGATTGATTCAGTTCGGCCTGTCTTGATCCGAACAGCTCGGCCATTGTCTGCATCCGGCCTTGCATCTCCGACTGGCTTTTCAGAATTTCGCCCATACGGGCTTCCGCATCGCGCGCCCGGTCTTCTGCCTGGATCTCGGCGACCATCCGCATCCGGGTCGAGCGTAACGCTGCAATGACAGCGCAGAATACTATAAGCGCTGTTGCGACACCCGTTATCAGCAAGGCCATACCGAGCGATACAGAGCTCGAGCCAAGTTGAAACAAAGTCTGATCCAGAGAAATTGACGTTTCCATAATGTGCAGACTAACCGATTCGGACGGCAAATGTGAGATCAAAACGAGAACATTTTTATAAACGACTTTCACGCCGGATTGACGGTTGAAAGCCGAGATATTAGGTGATGCTCATGTCTATAAAACCACTTGTCATTCTTCCCGATCCATTGCTGCGCCAGGTGTCAAAGCCTGTGGAGCGTTTCGACGCCGATTTGCGCAAGTTTTCGGCCGATATGCTCGACACCATGTATGACGCGCCCGGTATTGGGCTCGCGGCCATTCAAGTCGGTGAGCCGCTGCGGATGCTGGTTATCGACCTTGCCAAGGAAGACGAGCCCAAGGCCCCTCAGATATTCATCAATCCTCAGATATTGTCGTCGAGCGATGAACGTAACGTCTATGAGGAAGGCTGCCTTTCCATCCCGGACTACTACGCTGAAGTCGAGCGGCCGGCACAGGTGCGCGTTTCTTATGTCGACATCGATGGCAAACAGCACGAGGTCGCCGCGGAAGGGCTCCTCGCCACTTGCCTGCAGCACGAGATCGACCATCTGAACGGTGTGCTGTTCATCGACCACATTTCGCGATTGAAGCGTGAGATGGTCATGAAGAAATTCAAGAAACTTGCCAAGGACCGCCCGCCAAGCCGGTTGGCGGTGTGAGCAGATGAGCCTGCGTATTGTCTTCATGGGAACACCGGAATTCTCGGTACCCATCCTCAATGCCTTGATCGGCCAAGGTCACGAGATTGTCGCTGTTTACAGTCAGCCGCCACGTCCTGCAGGACGGCGCGGGCTGGAGCTGACGCCCTCCGCCGTGCAGCGAAATGCCGAACAGTTCGGCATCGAAGTGCGCACACCAAAAAGCTTGAAGTCCGAGGAAGAGCAGCAGGCGTTTCGGGATCTTCAAGCCGATGTTGCTGTGGTCGTGGCTTACGGGCTTATCTTGCCTGCCGCAATTCTCGAGGGCACGCGGCTTGGTTGCTACAATGGACACGCTTCGTTGCTGCCGCGTTGGCGCGGCGCGGCGCCGATTCAGCGCGCGATCATGGCCGGTGATGATGAGACCGGGATCATGATCATGAAAATGGACGAGGGACTCGACACTGGCCCTGTCGCCATGGCTGAAAAGGTGAAGATCACGGCTGATATGACCGCCGGCGAATTGCACGACCAGCTTAGTATGGCTGGCGCCGATCTGATGGTCCGCGCCATGGCGGCACTGGAGCGCGACAGTCTTACACTCACGCCGCAGTCCGAAGACGGCGTCACCTATGCCGCCAAGATCACCAAGGCCGAAACGCGCGTCGACTGGACGCAAGCTGCTATTGATGTTCATAACCGCATCCGCGGCCTTGCTCCGTTTCCTGGTGCGTGGTGCGAGATGGAAATCGGCGAGGAACTCGAACGGGTAAAACTGCTGCGTTCGATCCTGGCCACCGGAGTAGGTGATCCGGGAACGGTACTTGGCGACGATCTGCGCATTGCTTGCGGCGAAGGCGCGGTTCGCTTGCGCTCCTTGCAGCGCGCGGGCGGCAAGGTCATGGATGGCCTCGAGTTCCAACGAGGCGCCAAGATCGCACAGGGAACGCGCCTGCCATGAACGGCAAGACCTAAGTGCCTCGTTACAAGCTCACCATTGAATATGACGGCACGCCGTATGCCGGCTGGCAGCGGCAGGAGAACGGTCATACGGTTCAGGCTGCCATCGAACAGGCGATCTTCAAATTCTGCGGCGAAACAGTTGCCCTTGGTGCCGCTGGCCGTACGGACTCCGGTGTGCATGCGACGGCACAGATCGCGCATGTTGACTTGACGAAAGACTGGGCCAGTTCCAAGGTGCGCGAAGCGTTGAACGCCCATCTCGTCATCGCAGGGGAAACCGTCGGCATCATCAATGTCGAACTCGTCGGGCACAATTTCGATGCGCGGTTTTCGGCGACGGGCCGGCACTACCTTTACCGCATCGTCAACCGCAGGCCCCCAGCTCCGCTCGAGGCGCACCGCGCGTGGTGGGTAAAGAAACCGCTTGACGAAATCGCCATGCACGACGCCGCACAACGACTTATCGGCACGCATGATTTCACCACGTTTCGCGCAACCCAATGCCAATCAAAGAGCCCGGTCAAAACGCTCGATCATCTGAGCGTCGCTCGCAGCGGCGAAATCATCGAGATCAGGGCATCCGCGCGATCATTCCTGCACAACCAGATCCGCTCTTTTGTCGGAACACTCAATGAGGTCGGATGCGGGCGCTGGGATGCAGATGATGTCACCGCTGCGCTTGTCGCCCGCGATCGTAAGGCCTGCGGGCCCGTAGCCCCACCTTACGGTCTTTATCTTGTCGGTGTTGACTATCCCATCATTGCCGGTTCGGGCAGAGAAATCCCCAGCAGGTTCTGAAGCAGAATCATCAGGAACAGCGAGCCGACAATCATGACCACGAAAAACGTGGCCGTATAGGCATGGGATTTCTTCAGCGCGACATGCGTCAAACGGTAGGTCAGGTACATGACGCCTCCATAGAGGACAAGGCCAAAACCGGTGGCCAAAGCGGGCCAACCGGGCAGCAGTAGCCGTGCCAGCGTCGCTGGGACCATGAGCCATGCTCCGATCGCGGTTCCCCAATTGCTTGCTACGACATAGGGACTAAAACGCTTGTTAAGACCAAGCCGCTTGGCACTGAGGGCGAGAACCACCAGCGGTACCACCCACGATGCAAGATCGACGAACGCCACCCGGCCCATGATGGAAAAGCGGTTACCCGTTTCCGGCTGCAATGAGATCATGTCGTTGGCGAAGATAATCCAGCCGAGAATGAGCGGCGGCAGGGAAATCGTAATGGCATGGAACGACTGCCAGAAGCCATCCTCGGAGAAATCGAGTTGGTCAAGCCCGTCGGCATGACCATTCATCATCCGCCAGGCGCCCCACAGATATTGCTGAATCTCGTCAAAATCCGGCATTTCACTCGTAGTCATGCAAAAAAATCCGCGATGAACCGTTCGTAGATTTGCGTTAGTGTTTCAAGATCGGCAATCGCCACCCGCTCGTCAACCATATGCATCGTCTTACCGACAAGTCCGAACTCGACGACGGGGCAATAATCCTTGATGAAGCGGGCATCCGACGTCCCGCCTGATGTGGAAAGTTGCGGGCGCTTTCCTGTTGTCGCTTCGACCGCCGAGGTCAAGGTTCCGATCAGCTTTTCATCGTGCGTGAGAAAAACATGGCTCACGCGGTTACGCCAAGTCAGCTCGTAGTTCACCGGCGCCATTTTGCCCGGTCGCAGCTTGTGACGACCCGCTGCCTTATCGAGACGGTTGTGGATCTCGGCCATCAGTGTCTCGTCGGTCCAGGTGTCGTTGAAACGAATATTGAACGTTGCGGTAGCTTTCGCCGGGATCACATTGACCGCCGGGTTGCCGACGTCGATCGTTGTAAATTCGAGATTGGTGGCCTGGAAGTCTTTCGTTCCGTTGTCGAAGGCGGGATAGAGCAAGCTTTCAATCAGTGTCACCAGCCCTCGGATGGGGTTGTCCGCCAGGTGCGGATAGGCGACATGGCCTTGTACGCCATGAACGACGATGGTGCCTGACAGCCCGCCGCGGCGCCCGATCTTCATCATGTCGCCCATCTTTTCGGGATTGGTCGGTTCGCCAACAACTGCAGCATCCCAGCTTTCGCCTTTTGCCTTGGCCCAATCCAAAAGCTTGCCCGTCCCGTTGATGGACGGACCCTCTTCGTCCCCGGTAATCACAAAGGATATCGAACCGTTGAGTCCCCCGTGCTTCTCCAGATGGCGCCCTACAGCCGCGACAAAGCAGGCAATGCCACCCTTCATATCGACGGCGCCGCGACCATACATTTCGCCATTGTGGATGGCGGCCGAGAATGGCGGATAGGTCCAGGCCGCTGCGTCGCCGACGGGTACGACATCCGTGTGACCCGCGAACATCAGGTGAGGTCCATTGCCGGAGCGCCGCGCATAAAGGTTTTCGACATCCGGTGTACCATCTTCACCGAAAGTTGGTCTTTCCACGGAGAAACCCAACGGTGCCAACATGGCCTCAAGTACCGTCAACGCCCCCCCCTCCGCGGGTGTTATCGACGGACATGCGATGAGTTCAGCAAGGTTCTGGACGGGATCGATTGAGGATTTCATGGTCAAAGCGATACTGGAAAAGCACGATCCTGTCACGTACTGGATGGGGGTCCCTCCGTCTGATTTAATGACACCAGCGACTCAACCAAGGACCAGCAGCATGATCGGAATTGATAGCCGGATCGTCATAGCCGGCGCCGGGTCGATCGGATGCTACGTGGGCGGGCGTCTCGCTGTGGCAGGCAAGGCAGTGACCTTGTTGGTTCGGCCTCGAATGATTGAGGGACTTCAGCAGGAAGGCCTAAGAATCATTGACCCCGATGGATCGGAAAAACTGGTGGAGCCCGGGCAATTTTCCCTGACGAGTGATCCTGAAATCGCGTTCCGGCAAGCCGACATTATTCTCGTCACCGTCAAGAGCGGCGCAACCGAAGAGATGGCCAAGTCGATAAGGGAAAATGCGCCATCCGATATCGTTGTGGTCAGCCTGCAGAACGGCGTCGGAAACGCTGGTACTCTCCGCCAACATCTGCCTCCGGAAGCGACGGTTGTCTCCGGAATGGTTCCATTCAATGTCGTTCAGTCCGAGCCTGGCGTCAGCCCGCTTAATGTAAGGCGGACAATGCCAGGGACCATTCTCATCGACGACATCTTGGACGGCTTGGCAGAGGTTCTTTCGGTTCCAGGGCTCTCCGTCCAGATGCATTCGGACATGCAAGGTCTCCTTTGGGGCAAACTGCTGATAAATCTCAATAATGCTCTCAACGCCCTTTCAAATTTGCCGCTCGTTGAACAGTTGGCCGACCGAAATTGGCGGCTTCTGATAGCGGATCAGATACGCGAAGGTCTCAAACTTGTGAGAGCGCACGGTATCACGCCGGCAAAAGTGCAAGGGGCGTCGCCCTCAGTGCTTCCCTGGATTCTCCGATTGCCGAATTTTCTGTTTCGTATCGTCGCGGCGCGAATGCTCGCGATCAACCCGCACGCCCGCTCGTCCATGTGGGAAGATTTGTCCCGAGGCCGCGCCACCGAGATCGATTACCTGCAGGGGGTGATCATCCAATTGGCCGACGCGAAAAACGTCCCCGTGCCACTCACACGCAAAGTGCTTGCCTGTGTGAAACGGGCCGAGGGCAAGCCATTGCGAAGTCATTCCGTCGAAGACGTTCGCGGGTGACCATTCGGAAAAAAAGGGGGTCTGGCGACCCTCTTTCCTGAATTGGATCAATCGCGCAGCAGCTCATTAATCGAGGTCTTGGAACGAGTCTTTTCATCGACGCGCTTGACGATCACGGCGCAATAAAGACCTGGACCTGGTTCACCATTAGGGAATGGCTTGCCGGGCATCGAGCCGGCAACGACAACCGAATAGGGGGGGACTTCGCCATAGAAAATCTCACCGGTAGCGCGATCTATGATCTTGGTCGATTTACCGATAAATACGCCCATACCAAGAACTGAACCTTCGCGAACGATGCAGCCCTCGACCACCTCGGAACGGGCTCCGATGAAGCAATTGTCTTCAATGATCGTAGGTCCGGCCTGCATGGGTTCAAGAACACCGCCAATGCCGACGCCGCCTGATAAGTGAACGTTTTTGCCGATTTGTGCGCAGGAGCCAACGCCCGCCCATGTGTCGACCATGGTCCCCTCGTCGACGTAAGCGCCCAGGTTGACAAAAGATGGCATCAGGATCACGCCGGGGGCAATATAGGCGGAGCGGCGGACAATCGATCCGGGAACGGTGCGAAGACCCGCTTTGGCAAATTCAGTCGCACCCCAGCCGTCAAACTTGGACGGGACCTTATCCCACCAGGTCGCACCGCCCGGGCCGCCCTCGATAATGCCCATTGGGTTAAGCCGGAAGGAAAGCAGGACCGCCCTCTTCAGCCATTGATTGACTTTCCAGTCGCCGTTCGCCTGCTTCTCCGCAACGCGAACTTCTCCGCTATCGAGCAGCAAAAGAGAGGCCTCGACTGCTTCCCGGATTTCGCCGCGTGTTTCGGTGCTGATTGCATCGCGTTCTTCGAAGGCCTTGTCGATCGTCTTCTCGAGACTGGTCAGATCGGGCTTGGACATTTTCGGATCACTCCATTAAACGGGGCGGTTATGGCTAATGACAAGGGCTACTATGTTAAGTCTGCGAGAGCGTCAATTCGCAGCGTCACATTGTTGGATGACGAATCGATTTTTATGTCTCCAAGCGCCATAAGTGTCCGCAGAAGGAGAAAAACAATTGAACACTGATGAAAAACACAGCTGGACGCCGTTCTCGCACTCTTCCGAAGCTGTGCGCCGCGTCGAGAGCGCACCGGAAACGCCGCAGACCCAATCGCCCACCTATCGGCTGGCCTTTGCCGATCCAGATTTCATGACGAAGCGTGAACTTCGTGCAGTGCGGCTACAACTCGAGCTACTTAAACCGGAGATGGCGCTGGCCGAGCGCGGCATTCGATCAACCGTCGTGCTTTTCGGCGGGGCACGCATTCCTGAGCCGGGCGGTGCTGCCTGGGCTGCAAAAAACGAAATCCAGAAGAAAAACCTCGAAGCCAACTCTCACTACTACGCCGAGGCACGCAAGTTCGCGCAGCTTTGCTCGACCTATTCTTCAACGACCTACAATCGCGAATTCGTTGTCGTCACCGGAGGCGGTCCCGGGGTGATGGAGGCCGGTAATCGTGGCGCAGCGGACGTCGGTGCGCCAACGATTGGCCTCAATATTGTGCTGCCACACGAACAGGCGCCCAACGCCTACGTGACGCCGGAGCTTTGCTTCAACTTCCACTATTTTGCCATTCGCAAGATGCATTTCCTCATGCGTGCCAAAGCTATGGCGATCTTTCCCGGTGGCTTTGGGACGATGGATGAGACTTTCGAAGCGCTCACCCTCATTCAGACTGGCCGCATGGAACGCATTCCTTTTCTGCTGTTTGGCAAGCCATTTTGGGAAAAGGCAATCAACTTCGATTTCCTGGCGGAGCAGGGCGTCATTTCGCCGTCCGATCGCGAGCTGATTACATTCGTCGATACTGCCGAGGAGGCCTGGGACGTGATCAAGACCTTCTACGAACTGACCTAGAGCCCTCTACGCAGGCACATTCAGCGCCGTCTGACCTGGCAGGATGGCGCTGAGAAACGAGGCCAGGTTGTCCGTAACGTAGTCGACGTGATCGGTATGACCCGGATCGCGCTCCCAGATTTCCGAGAATGTCGGTTCGAAATTGTTGGGGACGATCAAGACCGTCGTCATCCCCAGAGCTTTCGGCACGATAAGATTGCGCGCGAGATCCTCGAACATCACGCTGCTTGCCGCGTCGATCTTGTGCAGCGCTAAAAAGCGGTCATAAGTCTCTTGAGCAGGCTTCGGCAGCAATTCCGCCGCGACAATATCGAAGATGTCATCAAACTCATCAAGAACGCCAAGCTGACGCGCGGCGCGCTCGGCGTGTCCGCGATTGCCGTTGGTGAAAATGAACTTGCGGCCGGGCAGTTGCCGGATGGCGGTGGCCAATGAGGGGTCCGGCACCAGCCAGGAATAATCGATATCATGGACTTTCCGTAAAAAGTCATCCGGATCGATCTCGTAGCGGTCCATCAATCCTTTGAGAGTCGTGCCATAATCCTTGTAGAACTGCTTCTGCATCTGCCGCGCGTCGGTGCGGGACAGCTTCAGAAGATCAGCAACATAGTCAGTCATTTTCACATCTATCTGCGAAAACAGATTTGAATGATGCGGATAGAGGGTATTGTCGAGATCGAAAACCCAATCGGTCACATGGGCAAAGTTCAAGGATTCTGGTTGATTTGTCATACGCGATCAAGGTTCCGCCGTTTCAGTGAGGCAAAAGCAAATTCAGAAAATTCTGTTTCGATCCCGAATCAATAGACGAAAAGAGTCTGAACTACGACCGTTTTTAAATTTTTCGCTAACGACCGCTTCACCTGTTATTCGTACTGAATAAAGCTGTCTCCGAGGTCCGATGTCCAGAATTCTCTTCAAATGTGCAATGGTTATGGTCGTTTCCGTTATGTGCTCCCTGCTCATTACCGGGGCGATCATGACGGCTAATGATATGCATGACGCACGGGGATATATGATCGCGACCATTTGCCCGTTGGTGATTTCTCCGGCCATTTCCTTCATCGTCTTTCGTCAGTCGGAAAAACTACGCCTGACCCTCGAAAAACTCCATCAGGTTATGCAGGAGCTTGAGATCACCAATGCGAAACTGTTCGAGAAGTCATCGCGCGATAGTATGACGGGCCTCCTCAATCGCGAAGCGTTTTTCAACCATATTGAGGATGTCCGTACCCAACGGGCAAGTTCTCTGTTGATCATAGACGCTGATCATTTCAAAAAAATCAATGATGTTCACGGCCATTACAATGGTGATGGCGCACTGATGGCGATCGCACAGAGTATCGCTGGTTGCCTTGGAAAAGAGGACAGTATCGGACGCATCGGAGGCGAGGAATTCGCTGTCTTTCTGGCAATGGATGATGAGGACAAGGTCAAATCCATCGCCGAAAACATTCGGGCGGCGGTCAACCGCATTGAGTTCCGCACTCCGGAAAACGAACGCGTCGCGCTGAGTGTCAGTATCGGGGGCATTGTTGGACTGGCAAATGGAACGATCGCCGATCATTTTCAGATCGCCGATCGCAGGTTGTATGAGGCCAAGCGCAACGGCCGCAATCGCGTGGTCATCGAGTCCAATATGAAGAATGCGGCCTGAGACGACCGTCTATAGCGGTTCGTTTCTGGCTATCTCAGACCGTTGCCGGATCCAATGGATCAACATCGTTCCAGCGCGCAATCAGTTTCGCCATGTCGGCTTTCTCAAACGCATCTCTCAACGCGGCAAAGGATGGCAACACGAAATATGCCCGTTGGAACTTGTCGATTTCATATGCCGTACGCATCACCGTTTCCAGATCAAACGGCACGTGATGGGCGTCCGGACTCGTCACGGCGAATTGCAGTTCACTGAACGACGACATAAGACCGGCACCAAACGCTTTGAGTGATGCTCCCCCCTCACGCATGAGGCCAAACTCGGCAGTGTACCAATAAAGCCGGCCTGCCAGTTGTTCCCCGCCCATGCGTGATGCTGCTCCGCCCTTTACGCCGTAGAGCTGCATGAAATCCGCAAATACCGGTTGGCTGAGAATAGGAACGTGACCGAAGAAATCATGAAACATGTCCGGCTCAACGATATAGTCGAGTTCCTTCTTGCTGCGCAGCCAGTTCGTCACCGGAAAGCGCCGGTTGGCGAGATGATCGAAAAACGGCTCATTCGGGATAAGGCCCGGAACGGCAACGATTTCCCAACCGGTCAACTTATGAAGCCGCTCGCTTACCTCGTGGAAATCCGGTATTCGGTCGAGAAGTCCTAAGGCATCCACGCCGTCGAGATAGCTGTGGTGGGCAAGCTTCGATGTCAATTTCGTCTGGCGATCACAAAGAGTACGCCAGACCTCCTGGTCTTCATCGGAATAGTCATATTTCTGTTCAACGGTGAAATCCGCCTGGCAGACCGCGTAGTTACCGCGAAGTCCCTGTTCGGCACACTCCCGCGCATAAGCCTCAACGCTGATAGTCATCGTTTCCTCCTCGATTGGTTTCCAGGAGGATACGATGGGGAAATGAGGGAATTTGACTTAATCAGCTGCGCTAAGCATCATTATGAGTGAATTAACAAATGATAGGGAGAATTTTGAGTGACTTCACCTCAATTCAGCGACTTCGAAATCAAGATGCTACAGATTCTCCAAAGCAATGGGCGCGTTGCGATAACTGACCTCGCCCAATTGATCGGCCTGTCCGCCACGCCCTGCGCCCGCCGCTTCGAGCAGTTGCAGGAAAGCGGGGTTATCAAAGGCTTTGCAGCCACCATTGACAGACGATCGATCGGACTGATGGTAGAAGTCTTCATACAGGTGCGCCTCAACACCCATAGTGACGATTCTCCCGAGCGCTTTATCGCAGAAATTCAGCGAATGGACGAGGTTTCGTCGTGCTGGACCATGACCGGCGAACATGACTTTCTCCTGCACGTCATGGTGCCCACCGTGGACGATCTCAATGCTTTCGTCATGCACAGGCTGATGCGATTGAAGGGCGTGCGCGATGTGCATACCCAACTCGTGCTGCAGAATATCAAAGGGCCCGGGAAAATCCCGCTCGATCATCTCAAGAAATGATTAGGGCCAGGAACCTAAGGAACGAGTAGCGTTCCCGCACCGCGTTCTGTGAAAAGTTCGAGCAGAACCGAATGAGGAGTCTTGCCATTAAGGATAACCACACCCTCGACACCGCGATTGATCGCATCGATACAGGTTTCGACCTTCGGGATCATGCCTCCTGATATGGTGCCGTCTTTGATCAGCGCGCGTGCCTGCGCGACGGAAAGTTCCTTGATAAGCTGCTTGTCCTTGTCGAGAACACCGGGAACATCCGTCAGGAACAGAAGGCGAGATGCCGCAAGTGCGCCGGCGATGGCGCCAGCAAACGTATCCGCATTGATATTATAAGTGTGGCCATCACGCCCGGGCGCAACGGGCGCAATGACGGGGATCATCTCGGAACGAGCGAGAAGATCGAGCAGCGTGCGGTCGACTTCCACCGGCTCGCCGACAAATCCGAGGTCGACGATCTTCTCGATGTTGGAATCGGGATCGATGATGGTCTTCTTCGCCTTTTCGGCAAAGACCATATTGCCATCCTTGCCGCACAGGCCGATTGCCCATTCGCCCTCGGCATTGATCAAAGCGACGATTTCCTTGTTGATCGAGCCCGCGAGCACCATCTCGACGATTTCCAGCGTCTTCGCGTCGGTTACGCGCAGGCCGCCTTCGAACTTGGACTCGATGCCCATGCGTGCCAGCATGGATGCGATCTGCGGTCCGCCGCCGTGGACAACGATGGGGTTTATACCGGACTGCTTGAGAAGCGCTATGTCACGGGCAAACGCCTTGCCTAGAGCCGCGTCACCCATGGCATGGCCACCATATTTTACGACGACGGTCTTGTTTTCATAGCGCTGCATATAGGGCAGAGCAGCGGAAAGCAGGCTTGCCTGAATTTCAGCAGTGTGGTCGGCGTCGGATGCGGAGGACATGCGCAAGCTCCAGCTTGGGAAGGACGGGGGTTCTTAACGCTAAAGACGCTTTCGGGCAAACATGATTTAGGCCAGGGGCAGACGTTTTTTTCATCCGCCATTGACAGCGCAACCTGTCGGCAGATTTAAATTGAGTGATAAAAGTTGGAAACGCCATTTATATGACGCCTGAAGGCATATCGGAGCTGATCTCGCGAGTTTCACTACGGGACCGCGCGGCCTTCGATGTGCTGTATGCCGCCACAAGCGCGAAACTTTTTGGTGTATGCCTGCGTGTCTTGGGTAATCGAACGGAAGCAGAAGACGCGCTACAGGACATCTACGTCAAGATTTGGAACAAAGCGGGCCGATTCGCCGTCGCGGACACCAGTCCTATTTCATGGATGGTGGCGATCGCCCGCAACCACTGCATTGACGTATTGCGGTCCCGCAAGCCTGCCGCAGTCGAATTGGATCAGGCTGCAGAGGTTTTTGAGCCGTCACCCAATCCCGAACAGGCCGCTGTCGCCAGTGGGGAAGCGCAACGGATCTATGATTGCCTTGGCCAGCTGGAGGCAGACAGAGCAGCGGCCGTCCGTGGCGCCTATCTGAATGGCGACAGTTACGAAATACTGGCCAGCCGCCATAATGTGCCGTTGAATACAATGAGGACCTGGCTGCGCCGCAGCCTGATCAAACTGAAGGAATGCCTGGAGGGATGAGCCCGACTGAACCCGATGACAACACGATACCGGAGGGCGATGATTTCATCGCCGCCGAATATGTGTTGGGTGTGCTCCCCGAGCAGGAGCGTCGGGAGGTTGCGCGCCGTATCGAAACGGACAAGCCGTTTGCGGAACTGGTTGCACGCTGGCAGACACAATTCGACCCTCTCAACGATGAGTACGACGCGGCGCAGGCTCCCCAACATCTGAAGAGCCGGATCGATCAACGCCTGTTTGCCATCGAGGTGGTCGCCAGTTCGTCGTTCTGGAACAATATTGCCTTTTGGCGCGGACTGGCCTTCGCCGCACTTGCTTTTGCTGTGATCGGCATTGGCCGTGATTTGATCGAGCGCCCTGCCCGGATCAGCGAGCAACTGGTCGCATCGATGGAGACACAAGGCAGCAACGTTCACACGCTGGCGATTTTTGATGACCAGACCAAGAAACTGAAAGTAACCGTCGTCAGCGGCGACATGCCGAAGGACCGTTCGCTCGAACTTTGGCTGATTGCCGGCAACGAAGCGCCCGTCTCGCTCGGCCTGATGGTTTCCCCGCAAGTGACAGAGTTCAACCTGCCGTCGTTATTACTCGCCAAATTGCGTGATGGTACGACACTGGCCTTGACTGTAGAGCCTGTTGGAGGTGCACCAGGCGGCGCGCCCACCGGCCCAATTGTCGCTGCGGGCATCGTGCGCAAAATTTAGAGCGTTAATTTTGACGACGCCTGAAACTTAAGCCTCCACCCTCCCGTATCTCCATCTGTCCTCACCTGAGGGGAAACAAACAATGGAGATGAACTATGTTGAAGAAATCATTGGGCCTGATCGCACTTTCGGCCATGCTGGTTGCCGGAACTGCGTATGCCAAGAACCCGACTGTTGGCAGTGCGGCCATGTACGAGAACAAGAATATCATTGAAAATGCAGTGAACTCCAAGGATCACACGACACTGGTTGCTGCGGTCAAAGCGGCCGGCCTCGTCGAAACGCTTCAGGGCAAGGGGCCCTTTACTGTGTTCGCCCCTACAAATGAGGCATTTGCCGAGCTTCCGAAAGGAACCGTCGACACGCTGCTAAAGCCTGAAAACAAGGAAAAGCTGGCGAAAATCCTGACCTGTCACGTCGTTGCTGCCGACGCTTCATCCAAGGCCATCATGAAGATGATCGATGATGACGAAGGCGCTCATCCGGTAAAGACGGTCGGTGGATGCGTATGGACCGCCAAATACAAGGGCAAGAAGCTTACCCTGACCGATGAAAACGGCACGGTGGCTACAGTCACCATCGCCAATGTCAAGCAATCGAACGGCGTCATCCATGTGATCGACAAGGTTCTTCTGCCAAAAATGTAATCAGAGACGCCTGGTTCATTTGCGCAGAGTGAACCAGGCTTTTGCCCCGCCGATCCGCCGGATCGCGTGGGGCTTTTTTATTTACGCTGTTCTTCGAGAAGCTGGGCAATTGCCGCCCGGAGTTCATCCAGCCCGCCACCTTTTTCAGACGATGTCGCCAGGATTTCCGGATAGGCTGCGGCACGCTTTCTGATAGCCTGCGCTGTCTCTTCAATCAAACGCGGCACACCAGCGGGTTTTATCTTGTCGATCTTCGTCAAGACGATTTGGTAGGACACAGCAGCTCGATCAAGCAAGTCCAACACCTCGGCGTCATTCTTCTTCACACCGTGGCGGGCATCAATCAGCAGGTAGACACGCTTGAGCGTCGTGCGTCCGCGTAAGTAATCGAAGACCAGCCGTGTCCAGGCATCGACCTGTTCTTTGGGCGCTTCAGCGAAACCATAGCCCGGCATATCCACGACCGCGAGGGGAGGAAGATCGCCGTCTTCGCCAGAATGGCCATCCGGAACGAAATAGTTGAGCTCTTGTGTCCGTCCAGGTGTATTCGACGTTCGCGCCAAACCCTTTTGGCCGATGATCGCATTGATCAGCGATGATTTGCCAACGTTGGAGCGTCCGGCGAACGCAATTTCGACCGGGCCCTCCGGCGGCAGAAACTTCATCGCAGGAACACCGCGAATGAAAACCCAGCCCTGCGCGAAGAGCATTCTGCCCTTTTCGACAAGTCTGTTTATGTTTTGCTGCGTTTCGCTCAATTTCTTCCATCCATTTGCCGCCGGCCATGATTGCATCAAGGTTTATGGGAGGCTTGTCAACCGCGCAAAAGAAAAGCCCCCGATCAAGCCGGGGGCCATCTGCTTGGCTTAGTGATTCACTACTATTCGGCGGGTTTCGGTTTCTTGCGGAAAAGCGCGGTGAGATTATCCCACAATTCAACCTTGACCCCCTGGCGCTTCATTATGATGCCCTGCTGGATAATCGACAGAGTATTGTTCCACGCCCAGTAGATTACCAATCCTGCCGGGAAAGTCGCCAACATGAATGTGAATATGAGCGGCATCCAGTTAAAGATCATTTGCTGGGTCGGATCCGGCGGTGTCGGGTTCATGCGCATCTGCAGGAACATCGTGACGCCCATGATCAAAGGCCAGACGCCGATCATCAGGAACGCTGGGACCGCCCACGGGATAAGGCCGAAGAGATTGAACAACGATGTCGGGTCGGGAGCAGCCAGATCCTGGATCCAGCCAAAGAACGGCGCGTGGCGCATTTCTATGGTCACGTAGAGAACCTTGTAGAGCGCAAAGAAAACCGGAATCTGAATCAGGACAGGCCAACAGCCGGCAATCGGATTGATCTTCTCCGTTTTGTATAATTCCATCATGGCTTGCTGCTGTTTGACCTTGTCATCCGCATATTTCTCACGGATTTCCGTCATCTTCGGCTGCACCAGCTTCATCCTCGCCATCGAGGCATAAGACTTGTTGGCAAGCGGGAAGAAGAAGGCTTTCAGGATCACAGTCACCGCCAGAATGGCGACGCCGAAGTTTCCGATAGCCTTGTAGAGCCAGTCGATAAGATAGAACATCGGTTCGGTGATGAAATAGAACCAGCCCCAGTCGATCAAGTTCTTGAAGAGCGGAATATGCAGGTCATTCATATAGGCATTGATTTTGCCGACCTCTTTCGCCCCTGCGAATATGAGGTTGTCGGTCGATGTAGTCTGGCCCGGCTGGACTGTCGCCGGATCAGAGAGATAGTCGCTTTGATAGCGCGGACGTCCGTCATCGAAATATGAAAAGCGTATCTTGAACGGCGTTGCCTGTGCTGGAACGAGCGCAGCAGCCCAATATTTATCTGTAATTCCAACCCATCCTCCGGTGATCGACCGGTCTGGCGCAACTTCCCGCTCTTCTTCGATCGCTGCAAACTTGTATTCGATCAGTTTGTCGTTGACCACGGCTATCGGACCCTCGTGCAGCACGTAAGTGCTTGCATGCAGAGGCTTCGAGAAGCGCGTCACACGTCCGTAAGAGGCCAGCGAAACAGGTGCTGAGGTCGTGTTGGTCACAGCGTCCTTTACTGTGAACATGTAGTTCTCGTCGACACTGATCGTCCGTTTGAAGACCAGACCCTTCTCATTGGTATAGGACAGCGTCACAGGTGTGGACGCCGTCAAATCATTGTTGCCCTCGCGAGTCCAAACGGTCGTCGGGCCTGGGACGGTCCCGGTCAGATCATTTCCCGTGAACCCGACCTCCACGAACTGGCCATCGGCCATCTGCGCAGGGCTCAGCAACTCGATATTGGGCGAATTATCGTCGACGGTCTCGTGATAATGCTTCAGCTGCAGATCATCGAGCCTCGCACCGGTCAGACTGATCGAGCCGCCCAGGCTGGGTGTATCGATCCTGATACGCTGTGTCTGACCAAGGGCGGCGGCACGCGTGAGACTACCTGCCTGGGTAGCATCTTGCGACTGGCCTGGAACATTGGCATCAGGAGCAGCTGGGGTCGACGACGGAAGATTATTTGTTGCATTGCCGTTGGTGGCAGTACCTGCCGGCGTGCTTGCCTGTCCGTCAACACGGGTTTGTCCTTGCCGCGTGGCCTCGATCTGGGCCTGTTCGCGCTGCGCTTCGATCTTGGGGTTCATGTAGAACACCTGCCAAAGCGTCAGGATCACAATGGACAAGGCAATGGTGATGAAGAAATTACGGTTGGTTTCCATTGTCAGTCCTTGGGTCGGGTTCGCCTTACCTGCTAGGCTTTCGTCGAACGCCGGGTCAATATTTTCCTGGAAACCCGTTTGGAGAGTTCCCGCGTCAAGTCAGCGAACGGCGCGTTCAGCGCATCGCGGCGAGCAACGATCACATAGTCGGTTCCAGCTTGCATGTCATCAGCAACATTGACGCGCACCGCCTCTCTGAGGCGCCGCTTGATGCGATTGCGGATAGCAGCATTCCCGTTCTTTTTGGTGACCGTGAAACCGACGCGCGGGGGTCCAACCTGGTCCTCTCGCTCTTTGACTTCGACAAGAAAGTAGACGCCGCGGCGCTTTTCTCCGTTTCGGACAGCCAAAAACTCCGCTCTCTTGCGAAGGCGGAGTGGTTTTTGCTCATTCATTCTATAGTGCCAACTCTGGCCAACCGCACAAGTCTGCGCGGAATGCCTTATGCCGACAACCGCTTGCGACCGCGAGCGCGACGCGCTGCAATAACCTTGCGGCCGCCTGCCGTTGCCATGCGGGCACGGAACCCGTGACGACGTGCGCGGACAAGCTTGGATGGCTGATAAGTACGCTTCATTTGTTAAATACCGCGGTGTGCGGCCCTTCTTGTGGTCTGTTCTTGACAGGAGCATATCAGGACCGCCGTTAGCATATGCGAATATGCCGTCGATATTCGTCGTGGGGGCGGTCAGCCCGGACGTGCGCGGCTTATAGAGGCAGGATGCTGATAAGTCAATTGATTGACAAGATTCAAAAATAGGCAAATCCACGCAACTGATTTATTGTGCTGGACAAGCATTTGACCTACATCGAATGCCGATGGAGCGTACATGACGGCAACGCAGCAAAAGCCAGAAAACACGAGTGTGCCTCTGCATGCCGGTCGGCGTTTGCCCGTTCTGAAACGTCTTTCCGGCAAGTTGCTGCGCCTCACCCTTTTGTTCGGCCTTCTCGCGGAAGTGATGATTTTCATCCCCATCATTGCAGATATGCGTGTACGCTGGCTTTCCGACCGGCTCAACACCGTTGCTGCGGCCAGCGTGGTGCTCGCTGCGAGCGATAGCGAGAATGTACCGCAATCAGTGCAGAATGACGTCCTTCTTGCGACAGGAACGAAGGCGATTGTTTTGCGCGAAAAAGGAGCCTCCCGGCTTCTTGCGGTATCGGAGATGCCTTCCAAAGTGGACAAGCACATCGACATCACTGTCACGGATCCGGTTACAATGATCCGCGATGCATTCGACACGCTCATCAACGGCGGACACCGGATTATCCGTGTCTATGGTCCGGTTGGAGATACCGGCAAGGTTATCGAACTCCTTACCTCCGACGCCCCGTTGCGCAATGCGATGTTGCGCTATGCCAGGAATGTCGCACTGATCTCGTTGTTTATTTCGCTCATTACGGCGGGCCTGGTTTTCCTGACGATCAGCCGCCTGCTCATCCGACCGATCCAGCGCATGAGTGACAACATGCTGGCCTTTGCCCAGGCACCGGACGATCCGCAACGTATTATCAAGCCGGAACCTCGCGAAGACGAACTCGGCATCGCCCAGCGCGAGCTCGCAGATATGCAGCACCAGTTGCAACGGACGTTGTCGGAGCAGAAGCACCTTGCCGATCTGGGCCTTGCGGTATCCAAGATCAATCATGACATGCGCAATATTCTGGCCTCGGCGCAGCTCATATCCGATCACCTCGCAAACACCAGCGATCCGGCGATCCAGCGTTTCGTGCCTAAATTGGTGCGTACCATTGATCGCGCGATCAATTATTCCCAGACCGTGCTCGCCTATGGCGGCACACAGGAAGCACCGCCGCAAAGACGGCGGGTCAAGCTGCGCACGATCATCAGCGACGTTGAGGAGATGCTTAGTCTCGACGCAAAATCGGAGATCGAATTCAAGAACCTGGTGCCGCCCGACTTTGAAATCGATGTCGACCCAGACCAATTCTTCCGCGTCATTTCCAATCTGTGCCGCAACTCGGTTCAAGCTATGGCCAGCGACACCCGAAGTGATCCGTCCGTGGTCAAGCGATTGACAATCACTGCAGGACAGATCGGCACGACCTCTATCATCGGCATTGACGATACCGGCCCCGGTCTGCCTCCCAAAGCGCGCGAAAATCTGTTCACCGCCTTCAAAGGGTCGGCGCGATCAGGTGGCACCGGTCTCGGTCTTGCTATTGTTCATGAACTGGTACGAGCTCACGGGGGAACGATTGAGTTACGCGGCGGCGATGGGGCGGGAACAAGTTTTGAAATTCGCATTCCGGACCAGCCGGTGTCCTTGGCCGAATGGCGTTCCCGCCGGGACTCAGCGTCCTGACATGAAACGCCGCAATGGCTGATTACCTCTATACCCACCTGCCGCATATCTTCTTTGTACTGTCGATCGTTCTCGGCGTCCCGGCGGCCGTTCACGCTACAATGACCAAGGAAGAGGTTCGCGCCGCCATCGGCTGGGTCGGCGTGATCATCCTTTCCCCGGTCATCGGTGCACTCATCTATGCCGTCGCAGGGATTAACCGCATCAGACGGTCGTCCATCTCCTCGCAACGCAAATTCCTGCACGAGATTGGCCAAGACGTCTTCATGCGTTTCGATGCCAAGGACAAACAGGTTCTGGCGCATTTCGAAAAGCGTTTTGTGGCAATGAAAACACTTGGAGACCGCGTAAGCCGATGCCGGCTTACGACCGCCAACAACATCGACATATTGCAAGGCGGCGATGAAGCCTATCACGCGATGCTGTCCGAGATTAACCAAGCTAAGCATAGCATTCTGATTGAAACGTACATCTTCGATCGCGACAAGCTTGGCCTGCACATCGCCGACGCGCTGATCGCAGCTGTCAAGCGTGGGGTCGAAGTGAGAATACTGATCGACGCTGTGGGTGCTCGATATTCCATTCCAAGCATCGTTGGCTATCTCGCCAAACACGGCGTGAAAGTCGACGTCTTCAACGGCAATATCATCATGGGCTTACGCTTGCCCTATGCCAATCTTCGTACCCATCGCAAGATAATGATTATCGACGGGCGTGTAGCGTTTACTGGCGGCATGAATATCAGGGCGGGTTTTTCCGCGGAAGTCATGGGCGAAGACAATGCGCGGGACACGCATTTCCGATTAACCGGGCCCATAGTGACGGATCTGTTTCATATTGCCTCCGAGGACTGGCGATTTGCAACGCATGAGACGCTTAAAGGGGAGCCTTGGCATATTGCCACGCCGGAAAAACAGCCGGGGGATCCTGTGTTCATTCGCGCCGTACCGTCGGGACCGGATCGCAGTGTCGAAGCCAATCACCGGATGCTTATGGGGGCCTTTTCCATCGCGCAGTCACGCATTCGCATCATGTCGCCCTATTTTCTGCCGGACCGCGAATTGATCAGCGCTCTGGTAACGGCGGCACGCCGCGGGGTCGAGGTCGACATTGTCGTGCCTTCAATCAACAACCTCAAACTGGTGGACCGCGCCATGACGGCACAGTTCGACCAGATCCTCAAGGGTCACTGCCGCATCTGGCGTGCGACCGGCAACTTCAACCACTCCAAGTTACTCGTAGTTGATGGACAGTGGTCCTATGTCGGATCGTCGAATCTTGATCCGCGATCGTTACGGCTGAATTTCGAAGTCGATCTCGAGGTAATGGATGCGGCATTTGCGTCCGAAGTGGAAGCGCTTGTCGAGAAGGCGATGACTTCAGCGAAACCGGTTCTGCTTCAAAACCTGCGCGCCAGGTCGTTCTGGGTACGCCTGATAGAGCGAATCATCTGGCTAGGCTCGCCCTATCTTTGATTTCTCCCGTCTCGGCCAATGCCGATTTCAGATCGACATAGGCCTTGATCGGCAGATGATCGGATGCAACACGGGCCAAGGGTGTGTCGTGAACCTCGATCGTCGTAACGAGGCTGTGCGGGTGGCCAAGAACCCGGTCCAGGGCCAGGACAGGAAACCGCGACGGAAAGCTTGGCACCGCATTTTTTGCCGGGTCGAAGACCGGGCGAAGAAAGTGCAATGACGAACCTTTGCCCACGCGCCATTCGTTCAAATCGCCCAATAGCAAAGTTGGACGCGATGGATCCGCCTTCACGGCATTCAAAATTGCTTCCGATTGTTGTTGCCGCGAGTGTCTGAGGAGGCCGAGATGTGCGGCAATGATGCGAAGTGGGCCCGCTTCCAGATCGATATCGACCATTAGTGCACCGCGCGGCTCAAGGCCAGGTAGTACAAGTTGCTGGACACGGCGAACGACGCCCTCGCGGAACAACAGCAGATTGCCGTGCCAGCCATGACCTTTTGGGTAAAGCGAAGTCACCGGAACCGGAACAAGGCTGTTCTCGCGATGGAGACGGGCAAGATCAAGCAAGCCTGTCCTTTCGCCAAAACGCTTGTCTGCCTCCTGGATGGCGATCACGTCCGCTCCGATTTCGCCAATCACGTGGGCAACGCGATCTGGATCGAATTTCTTGTCGATCCCGACACATTTGTGGACATTATAGGAAGCGATCAGCAGATCATTGCGCACGACGCGGGTGATGCCAGCCGGGCGTTTGTTACGGTTCCTGACCGCGGCGAAAATGCTGGCGGAGACGCTGGGTCTGGTATGCCGCATCGGCTTCTTACTGTCCATCACCTAGAGATATGTCGGGATGCCAAGAATGGCAAGCGAATGAGTAGATGGAGTTCAAGCCATCGCCAACCGTATACTCCTCTCTATAGAGATGACCTGTTAACCTTCGTCCACCTCGTCCCCGCATGGATCAGGGCGGGGTGGAACGACGGACTGATGTGTGTCATCGGCACTCCGCATATTTTTTGTTCTGGTTCCTCCCAAAAACCTTGACAGCGTACAACACGATAACCAAATTTTTCGCCGTCGGTCGCACTGGTGGGCCGACAGTCAGGGAGCGCCAAGCTTCTTGGCGCGCCTCATTTCTATGTTGCTCAAAGGAGGACTTAGCTATGAGAAGCAACGTCGATTTTTCCCCGTTCTACCGGTCGAGCGTCGGTTTCGACCGCATTTTCAACCTGCTTGAAAACTCTGCCCAGCCTCAGGGTTCGGACAAATGGCCACCTTATGACATCGTCAAACTCGGCGAAGACAAATACCGGGTTATCATCGCTGTGGCCGGTTTTGCGCAAGATGATCTGTCGATCACCCATGAGCCCAACATGCTTGTGGTCAAGGGCGACAAGTCGGGCGAAGAGGAGTTGCAGTATCTTCATCACGGATTGGCACTGCGGCCGTTCGTTCACCGCTTCGAACTTGCCGACCACGTGACAGTTATCGATGCACGTCTCGACAATGGATTACTAGTGATCGAACTCAAGAAAGAGATTCCGGAGGAAATGAAGCCACGTCGGATTGCGATCGGCGGTACCGGCGACACTATCGTTGGCGAAAGTTCCAGGCAGGTTGAGGATAGTCACGCGGCGTGATCGCTAGAGCCAAGTGGGGCCGCCTCTCGCCTCGGATCGTTGGGGCGGGAGACGGAGCATAGGAGGCACCGCAGTCCATGTGCGTTTTGTTGTTCTTGGGAGAGATGCAACATGCAAGCTACGAATTTTAACCCACCGGGCAAACGGCCCGCCCCGCCGGAGCTTTTGCAAAAGGTAAAGGCACAAGCTCCAAGTGATCCGCCCCCAGCGCAGTCGATTTCCGAAATTTTACGGAAGGCAAAAGGGGGATGCATGAGGCACCGGTTCAGGTCGACAAAAAGTTGATGAACCACTGGCGATGACCGTCCCCGTGATGGAGCAGGCCTCGGTCCTTGGTGGCCGAGGCTTGCGTGGCGCTGCCGGGCGTTGACTGATCGTGTTGTTGAATGAACGGCACAACAAGCAATAACAATGCTTGTTTAGAACCTATTTCCAACAAGATGCGCAAGTTGCGCACCGACTTCATAGTATCCTTCTCTAATTCCCCGCAAGCCCTGATCCTTTGGCGCGGTTACCGGTAGTGGCAAGTCAGCCTCGGTGATCTTGCCGACTATATGCTCAGCAAGAAGACGCCCGAATACTGTGCCCGGCGCAATGCCGCGGCCATTATAACCGCTGAAACTTATGATGTTCGGTGCGAGCGTATGGAAGCGCGGCAGACTGTCACTCGTCATGCCGATCTTGCCGTACCATCCAGCTTCAAATCTTACATCCTTGATCTGCGGAAAAAGCTTACGGATAGAGCGCGCGGCCCAGGCCTTGTGCACGGCCATGCCGGTGCCGCGCAATGAACCGACGCTGCCGAAAATCAGTCGCCCTGCCCGGTCCATGCGGAAGGAGCTCAATATTTCTCTCGTATCCCAGCCGCCTTGCCTTTCGGGAAGGACAGTTTTCCGCACTTCTTCCGGCAGCGGCGCTGTGGCGAAATTGAAATAGGGGAGATGCAGAAGTTCCGCCCGCAATTCCGGCCAAGGTGATGTCGTATAGGCGTTAGTGGCAACGACCACCCAATCAGCGGTAATCGTGCCTGAAGGTGCTCGCAAAGCCCAACGCTCACCCGAACGCTCCGTCGCCATTATCGGCGTCCCGGTATAAACAGCAGCGCCGGCCCCCAGAGCAGCTGCCGCGAGCCCGCGAACATAGCCCAGCGGCTGTATCGTGCCCGCCCGGTTATCGAGAAGCGACGCAGCAAACGCATTTGAACCCACCTTGGCGGCGGTTTCTTTTGCATCCAGCAGTCGAACCGCAGCGCCACGGGTGAGCCACTGTTCGGCGCGCTGCTCCAGCTGTCTCAGCCCATCTTGGCCAACCGCACAGTGCAGTGTGCCTTTGCGCTCGAGTTCGCAGTCAATCTTGTACTTATCGACAAGATTGAAAACCGATTGCGGCGCGTTTCCTAGCAGCTCCAGGAGGCGCTCACCATGAAGCTCTCCCAATACCCCCGGCAGATCATTTGGCATAACCCACATGCCCGCGTTAACGAGGCCGACATTTCTGCCTGAGCCGCCGAACCCAATCTCGACGGCATCAACGACCGCCACCTTCGTTCCTGCTTCGGCCAGATGCAACGCGGCGGAAAGTCCGGTGAAGCCCGCACCGATCACTGCGACGTCTACAGATATGTTGCCCTGCAGCCGTTCCGTCGTCGGCGCAGGCGGCGCGGTCTTTTCCCACAGGCCGTGGGAACGCTCATCATTCAGCATGGGATCACCGTCAGGTCGGCCAGAGATAACCGGCGCATTATCATGTCGTTATAGGATGTGATCTTGCCAACGGAAATGAAATTTCTTGAAGACATGATGCGGTTATCGAATGATTAGGGTCGCGTCGGTCGTTCGGTGACCTGATCGGCTATCCAGGTGAAGAAGCTTTGTGCCAAAACGTTCTCCTTCTTGTGGTCGGGCACCACAAGATAGTAGCTATTCTCGGTCTGGAGTGGCTGCTCGAACAGCACGAGCAAGCGCCCTAATGCGACTTCTTGCTCAATCAAATAACGGGGCAGCAACGCGAAGCCCAGACCGGCAAGCGCTGCCTCTATAACCATGGAGAAATGTTCGAAACGATGCCCCTTGTAGGGCGTGGCAATCTCTGCCTGCACTGTTTCGAACCAGGAGGCCCAAGCCTTGGGCCGTGTCGAGAGATGCAGTAACGGCGCGGAGCTTGCCAGTTCAGCCGGCGTGTTTACGGGGTTGGCTGTGCAAAGCTCCGGGCTCCCCACGGGTACAATCAGTTCACTGCAGAGATACGTGCATGTGGCATGCGCCCAGACCGGCTGTCCATAGTGGATGGCCAGATCAAAAGGCTCCTCCTCGAAATCGAAGGGTTGCGACCGCGATGCGACGCTGAGCGCCATTTCGGGATGGCGGCGCAAGAAATCGGGAAGCCTTGGCATCAACCAGCGGCTGCCGAAGGTAGGCAGCGTGGCGATATTCAGGGAGGATGCCGACTGTGACGCCGCCATGGCACGGAGCATCGTCTCTTCAGTCATACCGAGCAGGCGCCGTACTTCCGGAAGAAACTTCTGCCCGGCATCGGAAAGGACGACACGTTGGCGGATACGTTCGAACAACAGCACGCCGATCTGGCCTTCGAGTTCACTCATCTGCCGGCTGACAGCACTTTGCGTAAGATTGAGCTCTCTCGCCGCTTGGGTAAAACTGCCATGCCGCGCCGCACATTCGAATGTCTGCAGAATATCGATGTCCGGGATCAATCTGCGGCTTAACTTCATTCGTGTCTCGCATCAACCCAGTTTGAATCATCGCAATCCGCGGGCCATTATCTTATCTATAATCCAGTTTAAGCATGACGGCGATGAAATTTGCTGTCGCATCACTGCAACGGAACCATCATTGTGAAATCAACAAGTTTTGTCTCGACAGATGCTATCCGCGCATCTTTTTCTTCAGCCATGTCATCCATGTACCGGACGGAAGTTCCCGCCTATGGAACACTTCTGTCGCTTGTCGCGAAAGTGAACGCACAAACGCTTGGCGCATCGCCGGAACTAAGACACCGCCTGGAAAAAACCGACACGCTTGACCGGATTTCGGAAGAGCGGCACGGTGCTATCCGCGTCGGCACCGCCGCCGAACTCTCAATGTTACGCCGTGTGTTCGCCATCATGGGCATGTATCCGGTCGGTTATTACGATCTGAGTGAGGCCGGCGTTCCCGTCCATTCCACCGCCTTCCGGCCGTCAAGCGATGCGGCGTTGAAGATCAATCCATTTCGGGTTTTTACCTCATTGCTGCGGCTTGATCTCGTTGCGGATCGTGAGCTTCGCGATGAAGCCCGGAAGATCCTCGAAGCACGGCAGATTTTCACCGACGAGGCGATTTCTCTCATCGAGAAGGCCGAGGCTGATGGCGGCCTCAACGTGGACGATGCGGCGCTTTTCGTACAGGAAATCCTCGAGACTTTCCGTTGGCACGACCATGCGTGTGTCAATACTGACCTTTATTATCGCCTGCACGATGCCCACCGGCTGATCGCCGATGTCGTGTCTTTTAAGGGGCCGCACATCAATCATCTGACGCCGCGCACATTGAATATCGATGCCGTTCAGGACCTGATGCCTGCACACGGTATTTCGCCAAAGGCGGTGATCGAAGGCCCTCCTACCCGGGCCTGCCCCATTCTCTTGCGCCAGACCTCCTTCAAGGCACTTGAGGAAAATGTATCGTTCCGCAACACCCTAGGCCAATGGGAAGCGGGCTCGCATACGGCCCGCTTCGGCGAAATCGAGCAGCGCGGCATCGCGCTGACACCTAAAGGACGTGCGCTATACGACCAGCTCCTCGCCAGATCGCGTGAAGTAGTTCGCCCTGCCGCAGATGGCTCGAACGCCGAAGCCTACATTGCTGCGCTGGCTGGTGCGTTCAATGCCTTCCCGGATGATTGGGATGATATCCGCGTCAATGGGCTCGGTTATTTCCGCTATTCTGTCGTCGAGTGCTTTCCGCTGAACACGCTGTCGCCTCGCGAAGCCGCCAACATCGAAACCCTCATCGCGATGGGCGCCGTCCAGTTCGACCCGATCGTCTATGAGGATTTTCTGCCGGTGAGTGCCGCCGGAATTTTCCAATCCAATCTCGGCGACGACGCGAGCGAAAAATTCGCAGCTAGCCCCAGTCAGCGGGAATTCGAGGACCAGCTTGGCGTGCCGGTTCTCGATGAATTCGCGCATTATGAAAGTCTTGAAAAAGCATCTATCGATGCATGCCTGAGACACTTCAAACCCATCGCGCTCGCAAGCTAAGCAGCGCCTGTATTACAAATTCGAACCGCCTGATAAAAGCTGCCCCCCAAATCGGCAGGCAAACAGATAAAAAGGAAAGCAAGATGACCATTGCTCAAGAAGTGAAAACACTCCTTTCCAAGCTCGGTGTAGCTGAATCCGCCTATACCGGAGGCAATATGCCTTCTTTTAGTCCCGTAAGCGGAGAGAAAATCGCCGATGTCGTGGTTCATTCAGCAGATGATACGGCAAAGACCATCGAACAGGCTGATGCAGCGTTCCGCGAATGGCGGCTTGTTCCTGCCCCAAGGCGCGGCGAACTCGTGCGTCTGTTCGGTGAAGAGTTGCGCGCGCTGAAGAGTGAACTCGGCCGCCTCGTTTCGATCGAAGCTGGCAAGATCCCGTCCGAGGGCCTCGGCGAAGTCCAGGAAATGATCGACATTTGCGATTTTGCTGTCGGCTTGTCGCGCCAGCTCTACGGCCTGACCATCGCAACCGAACGTCCCGGACATCGCATGATGGAAACCTGGCACCCCCTTGGTGTCGTTGGGGTTATTTCCGCTTTCAATTTCCCGGTTGCCGTCTGGTCGTGGAACACGGCGCTTGCACTCGTCTGCGGGAATGCTGTTGTGTGGAAGCCATCGGAAAAAACACCTCTAACCGCGCTTGCATGCCAAGCTATCTTTGAGCGCGCCGCCAAGCGTTTTGGTGATGTTCCCGCCGGCCTTACCCAGGTGCTGATGGGCGACCGCACCGTTGGCGAGACACTCGTCGACCATCCGAAGGTCGCGCTCGTATCAGCAACAGGATCGACCCGCATGGGCCGTGAGGTCGGACCGCGTCTCGCCAAGCGTTTCGCCCGCTCGATTCTCGAGCTTGGTGGCAACAATGCCGGCATCGTCTGCCCCTCGGCCGATCTCGACATGGCACTGCGTGCAATTGCCTTCGGTGCAATGGGAACCGCCGGTCAGCGTTGCACGAGCCTTCGCCGTCTTTTCGTACATGAAAGCGTCTATGAAACGCTCGTGCCCCGCCTGAAAAAAGCCTATGAGAGTGTTTCCGTCGGCAGTCCGCTCGATACATCGGCGTTGGTCGGCCCACTTATCGACAAGGCAGCCTATGACAATATGCAAAAGGCGCTTAGGCAAGCAATCGATCATGGTGGCAAGGTAACGGGCGGTGCGCGCATCGATACCGGATACGCCAATGCCTATTATGTCCGTCCCGCTCTCGTCGAAATGCCGCAACAGGATGGGCCGGTTACCGAAGAAACCTTCGCGCCTATCCTCTACGTCATGAAATACAGCGATTTCGATAAAGCGATTGCCGATCACAACGCCGTCGGAGCGGGGCTTTCATCCTCGATTTTCACGCTCAATTTACAGGAAGCCGAACGTTTCCTCAGCGCTGATGGATCAGATTGCGGTATCGCCAACGTCAATATCGGCACATCCGGCGCTGAAATCGGCGGAGCCTTCGGCGGCGAGAAAGAAACGGGTGGCGGGCGCGAATCCGGATCGGACGCATGGAAGGCCTATATGCGCCGTGCCACGAATACGGTGAACTATTCGTCAGCCCTTCCATTGGCTCAGGGCGTATCCTTCGACATCGACTAATCAGATTTCAAAAGCCGTTCCCCGGAAACGGGGGACGGCACTGTGCACGTAATATCATGCCTGAAATTGTTCGCCGACAAATTCCCAGTTAACAAGCTTGCCGAGAACTGCCGCGACGTGTTCCGGGCGGCGGTTCTCGTAGTCGAGATAGTAGGCATGTTCCCAGACATCGATACCGAGCAGCGCTTTCTTGCCCTCTGCGAGCGGATCACCGGCATCCTGCATGCCAGCGATTGAGAGCTTGTCACCGTCCTTGACCAGCCATACCCATCCTGTGCCGAACACATTGTCGCCCTCGGCGGTCATCTTCTTCTTCAGTTCGTCAAACCCGCCAAAGTCCTTTTCGATGGCTTGGAGAAATGCGCCCTTGGGTGCGGCAGATCCGCCCTTGAACTGTTGCCAATAGAGATTGTGATTCCACGCCTGTGCGGCGTTGTTGAAGATCGCGGTATCTCCATCCTTTTTGGCACGCACGACCACCTCCTCAAGTGGGAGATCCGCATAAGGTGTCTTATCAACCAAGGTATTGAGCTTTTTGAAGTAACCGGCATGGTGTTTTCCATAGTGGAGGCCAACCGTCCTTGCTGAAATCACCGGCGCAAGCCCGCCTTCCGCGTAGGGTAGTTCGGGCTGTTTGAAGGGCGCGGCTGCGCGAGCCCGGATGGCTGGTGCGAACAGGATAGTCGCGGCTGCGGCTCCGGAAAGCGCCAACACATGGCGTCGGTTCATCTGCATGTCGATCTCCTTGGCTAGTCTACGGTGCAGTGCCATTAGATATCTCACAAATGGCATCTGGAGCCCTTAAAAATATTCGTGATGGCGCAGCGTTAAACGACCTGGTCAGTGCATGGTTCCTTGGCCAAGCCGACATTCGTTCTCAATCGACGAATTGCTGGATTGTTACTCCGCACAAATATCCCGCGCGACCCCACGCAGCCAAGATGCGCCGGGTCAGCGTGGTAGCGGACAATCTTCCTCGTCAATTTGCCGCCGGGGATTCTGGCTTTTCTTCTCGCCTATCGCTGTTGGGAGTCAGGCTCACACAACACGCATTCCTGGAGACGTGTCATGATGCATTCGCACCGCAAAGCCTCGCATGAGAAATCCCCTACTTCACGAAGGCTTTCGTCAGACCCATTGTCCGGTCTACGATCATGACCACTGCCAGTGTCATCAGAATCAGAAGAACCGAAACGCTTGCAACCAACGGGTCAGCCTGGCTCTCGACGTGATGGAATAGCTCGACCGGCAATGTCGTCATTCTCGGGCCGGTCAGGAACAGCGTGATGACCACTTCATCAAATGAAACTAGGAAACAGAGCGCGGTCGTGGCGACTATGCCCGGCGCCATCATAGGCAGGGTGACCTTCCCGAACACGGCCAGCGGCTTGGCTCCAAGCGACGAAGCCGCCTCTTCGCATGCAAGGTTGAGATTGCCAAGCGACACGGAGAGCACCCGCAACGCATAGGGAAGCGTGATCACCAGATGGCCGATCACAAGGCCTGTGAACGTCGCCAGCAAACCCATGGATGCAAAAATGATCAGTATGGCCAGCCCCAGAACGATTGTCGGCAACAGCAACGGGGCGGTGAAAAGATTGAACAGGAATTCCGACCCGGTGACCTTTAACCGGACGATCGCATACGAAGCAGGAATCGCGATGATCAACGACAGGACGGTAACAACGCTTGCAAGCCCGAGGCTTGTCAGAAACGCCGACATCATGACGTTGTTTCCGAGGAGGGCCTCATACCACCGGAATGACCACGAGCTTGGTGGAAAGGCGAGAATCTGATCGCCACTGAAAGAGATCGGAAACACAAGCAGGACCGGTGCCAGAAGAAACAGGAACAGGATGGTTACGGCGATACGCATAAACCAGGAGGTGGGATTGTCTTCCATTACCGTTACCCTTCAATCATGCGCAGCACGCGCGAGTAAACAGCCAATGCAGCTCCAAAAATGATGAGCACGAGCATTGACAGTGTCGCAGCCAGCGGCCAGTTCAATGTCACGATTGCCTGGTCGTAGATTTCCGTCGCCAGCAAGAACACCCGTCCGCCGCCCATCAGCTTTGGTGTAATGAAGGAGGAGATGGCCAGGACAAAGCAAAGAAGGCAGCCAAGGGCGATACCCGGCAACGTAAGAGGCAGGATCACACGCCAGAACGTCCTGAAAGGTGTCGCGCCGAGCGTTCGGGCCGCCTCTTCTACCTTGGGGTCGAGCCGGCCGAATCCGGCCATCAACGACAAGATCATATAGGGCATCAAGATCTCGGTCAGTCCAATGACGACCCCTGTGGTGTTGAACATCATGCGCGGCGGCTGAAAGCCCATCGATGCAATCACATTGGCAACAGGTCCTTGTTCGGCAAGGAGCGCGATCCAGCCATAGGTCCGCACGACGGCTGAGGTCAGAAGCGGTGAAATGACGAGAACCGTCAAGAACGTCCGCCACGCACCGGACGCGCGATGAAGATATAGCGCTATCGGATAGCTCACCAACAGGGTTGCGAGGGTAATCCCCAAACTGACCATGATCGAATTCAGGATCAGTTCGATATAGAAACTGTCCTGAAGCAGTTCCGTCCAGTTGGCGCCCGTGAACGCCTCTGCAATCCCGCCGCCAGGCAAGGCTTCGTTAAAGGACATCCGTGCCAGATTGAAAACCGGAAGAATAAATCCGATGGCGTTGACCAGGGCGATTGGCAACAGCAGGGCAACAGCGATACCGGCAGTGCTGGAGGGTTTCTGTGAGCCGACAGGAATGTCGAAGGTTGCCGTCGTCATTGATCCGCTCCGAAGACGAGCGTGTCCTCGACGCTCCAGGAGAGGACGGCTTTGTCCCTCTGGCGATGGCTGGCTTGAGACTTTTTGGTCGACTCTTCAACGATGAATTCGGAACCGTCGACATCAAAATGATACTGGATGACGTCGCCGACAAAGGTAATCCGCGAGAGCACAGCGGCCGTTTGGTTCGCCGTTTCACCTGGTTGCTCCGTGGACGCTGCGTTCCAATCGATATGAATTCGGTGCGGGCGCACCATCACCACAACGTCGTCCTGCCCGGCCGGTTTGGTCGACCTGATAGTCGATGAACCAATTCGTATAAAACCGTCTGCCATACGCCTGCCCTTGACGCGGTTCGTGCGACCGACAAAGGAAGCTACGAAGGGCGTTGCCGGCCGCTCGTAGATCTCGTGCGGCGTGCCAACTTGTTCAATCAGCCCGCCTTTCATGACCACGATGCGATCACACATACTCAAGGCTTCGACCTGATCATGCGTCACAAAAACTGTCGTAATGCCCAGCTGCTGCTGTATGTCCCGTATTTGCGTCCGCATTTCATCGCGCAGTTTCGCGTCGAGATTCGAGAGCGGCTCATCGAGCAGAAGTATCGACGGTTCAATGACGAGAGCGCGAGCCAAGGCAACGCGTTGCTGCTGGCCGCCGGAAAGTTCCCGTGGTTTTCGCTCGGCAAGATGGCCGAGCTGGACCATGGCGAGCGCCTTGGCCACCTTGCTGGCAATATCGGCACGCGACAGGCCGCGCATTTCCAGACCGAACGCGACATTCTTCGCTACGGTCATATGCGGAAACAGCGCATAACTTTGAAAGACCAGCCCCATGTCCCTGCCATGAGGTGCAATTTGGGTAACGTCGCGTCCCTCGACAGTGATCTTTCCAGCAGACGGAGAAATCAACCCGGCAATCATACGGAGAGTGGTGGTTTTGCCGCATCCAGAAGGGCCGAGCAGAGCGATCAGCTCCCCTTTGCGGACCTCGAGATTCAGATTTGAGATAACTTCGACAAGGCCATACTTCTTGTTGATACCTTCCAGGCTGAGATACGGATCGCCAATCGTTTCAACGCCATCGCGTTTGATGGTCTGATGCATCATGGTAGCCTCCAAATTTTCGCGGCTTGAACTTTAGCGGCTGAGCGGAATGATGCGACGACGCCATTGCTCGGTGATGCCATCACGAACCTTGGCCACTGCCAGCCAATCGATATCGATCATCTTGTCCATATCGTCCGCGGCCGTACGCTTCAAAGCATCGGGTGCGATGACAGTCTTGGAATTTGTGGGAGCGTAGAACATTTCGCTCGTGAAAGCTGCCTGGGCTTCAGGGCTGAGCGCGTAATCGATGAATTTCTTCGCAGCTTCGCCCGCCGGGGCGTTCTTGACGAGATTGATCGTATTGATCTGGAAGCCGCTTCCCTCTTTAGGCAAGGCAACGCCCAGTTTTCCACCAGAGGTTCCGGAATAGATCTGAGCACGCGCATTCCAGCCGATCCCCAAGGCGGCCTGTCCATTGGCGATTGGAGCGTAAACATCCGGCTTGGGATCCCAGGTCTGGACGCCCGGTGCCAGTTCGCCAATCTTGGCAATGCCTGCCGAAACGTCGGTCTTGTAGTCTTCGCCGCCGGCAAGCTTGTTCGAAATGATCGTAAACGTTGTTCCCTGAATATCCGGGGCGGCTTGTATGATCACCTTCCCTTCATACTGCTTGTCCCAAAGGGCGTCCCAGGAGGTCGGCGCTGTCTTCACCTGGTCAGTGTTATAGATGATCACCAGATTATCGAAGGTAACGCCGACGCCTGCAACACCTTCGGCGCGAGCGTTCGGGTAAAGATCCTTGACGTTTGCAGAAACACGTTCATCGACCTTGTCGAACAGCCCCTCATCCGTGCCCGCCTTCGCTACACTCACATCAAGGATCGCCACATCTATCTGCGGACTGCTCTTCTGCGCACGCAGGGTCCCGAGCATCTGCGCCGAGTTCGGCATGCCATAGAACTGCACGGTGATATCGGGATACTTTTTCATAAACGGCTCGATGACGGCCTTCGTATAGTGTTCTTGAAAGATACCGCTATAAGCCGTCAGCGTTACAGTCTCCGCCGAAGCGCCACTGATCGCAGCGATTGTGAGTGCTGAAACAGCAATTGAAAGTCTTGCAAACATCATCTCGTTCCCTGTTTTTATGAGTTGACTGTTATGGATCAGGCGACCTGGCGCTTCTGGCCCTCCACGATTTTCGTAGCTCCCGAAATGTCGGGAAGAAATTCGCCTTTACGCAAGCGTTCGAGCAATAAGATTTCGTTTTCCTGCATGCCGAGCGCTTTCTCCGCGGCAGCCCGTGCGTGGGATGGTGCTAGGACTACGACACCACTTTCATCGGCGATGATAGCATCGCCTGGCTTGATAACTTGACCACCGACCGTAACCGGGACGTTAATCGCCCCTTCCAGGCCCAGAATTTTGGTCGTTATCGGTGACGGCCCTCGGCACCACATGGGCATTTCCACCTTGCGTATCTCGGAGAAATCCGTCGCGGGACCATCGATGACCGCGCCGACAACGCCCGCCAGTTTCATTGCATGTGTCACAACGCCGCCCCAGCAGGCATGGCGATTATCACCGCACCGTTCTATTGCGACGAAATCGCCAGGACGGACAATCTTGGTCAAGTAATGCAGGATAGTCGAATCCGCGTGCGGAATCCGGATGGTGACGGCCGTTCCGGCTACACGTTTTTCCGGCAGGACAGCACGAATTTCCCGATCGACGAACCCCGAATGCAGGAAGTGTCCAATCGTGGCTGTTTCGACCCGTTCCATGAGCTTGATCAAATCGGCATCGATCTGACGTGGCATTTCATTGACTTCAAACATGGTCTGACCTCTCAAAGTGCGTGGTGGCGTGCAACTGGGACATCGCCGCGCACTTTTGTGACATAGCCGAGATCCAGTTTTGAACTGGTGGTTCCGACACCATCCGAGCATTGCGCCACGACGTGGCCCCATGGGTCGATGACCATGGAATGACCCCAGCACCATTTGCGTCCCTCGGCGTGGGAAAGCGTCTGCCCAACAGCAAGGAAATAGGTCTGCGTTTCGATGGCGCGGGCACGGGCAAGCACTTCCCAATGGTCCTTGCCGGTCATCAGCGTGAAGGCTGCAGGAAGAACGATGACTTCGGCACCCTCATCACGCAATTTGCGGAACAATTCGGGAAAGCGCACGTCATAGCAGATGGCACAGCCGACTTTCGTGTCGCCGACTTGGTAGGTCACAATGTCCTCGCCGCGGCTAATCGTATCTGACTCGCGGTAGACCGTGCCGCCTGGCGTATCCACATCGAACAGGTGAATCTTGCGGTATTTCGCCAGTTCCTTGCCGTCAGGACCAAACACAATCGTCGTGTTGTAATATTTGTTGCCATCCTGTTCGACGATGCTCCCGGCATGAATCGTAACACTGTGTTTCGCGGCCAGTCCCGACATCAGCCGATAGCCGTCGCCATCCGGAAACGTCTCGCCATTGGCGTAGATATTGTCCCGGCCCTCGCCAAGGAATGCATAGTATTCGGGCAACACGATGAGATCAGGGGCATCATTCTCAACGGCTTCGTTGACCAAACGTGCCGCGATTTCCAGATTTGCGGCCTTGCTGTCTTGCGAGTTCATTTGCACCAGACTGACTTTCACGCTCGTACCTCCATTTTCGATGAAGGGATCGTGCGCAAAATATCGTGGTGAGACAAACTCGAAATACTTGAGCGGTCCTATAGAATTTTCTTATGCATTCGTGATGGGCTGTTTGTGTCCCGCGAGCATGCGCTCAGGCGTCCGCCATACAGAGCGAGGCTTCAGCTGCCATCTGGGCAATGATCGACGGAAGGAGACTGTCCGGGTGATCGGCATAGACCGCATGAAATGTCAGCGGATGAAACGCTGGTGAAACGTCAAGAATCTCCAGTGCACCTGCATCGACATATTCGGCAAGAATGACGCGCGGCAAAGGCGCAACGCCAAGGCCATCTTTGGCAAGGCGCATGATGGTGGCAAGCGAGTTGGAGTTCGATATCGCCGGCGCTTCAAGCCCGGCTTCACGAAACTGCTGCAACAGCCCATGATGGGGAACACTGCCTTTTGAGAAGGCCAGCAGGGGGTAGCTCGCAAGATCGGCGAGTGTGAGTTTCTTGCCTGCCAAGCCGTATTTGGGGCTCGCGACCCAGACGCAACGATAGGTTCCAAGATCGATATTGACCAATCCATGATCAAGCGCCGGTCCCATGATCAACGCCAGGTCAATTTTTCGTTCAATGATTTCCCGCGCCATATTGAGGCTGGTGTCGACGTTGAGATCGATGGCAATCCCCGGATAGCGCTCTTGGACGCGCTCTACGAGGCGTGGCAGAAACGAGTGGACGATTGAGTCGATCGTGCCGATGCTGACTGAACCTTTCAGGCTGGTGGGATCGGCTATCGCCTCACGAAATTCTCCAACAGCTTTCACAATTTCTTCAGCTTTGGACACCGCCTGCTGACCAACAGGCGTCAATTTTACAGTGCGCATGTCGCGATCAAACAGCTGAACGCCAAGTTCGCGCTCCAGTGTGGCAATGCGGTTGGAGATCGAAGCCTGAGTTGTATTCAATTTCTCCGCAGCGGCACTGAAACTGCCGAGGCGGACGATCCAGAGGAATGTTTCGACGAAGCGCAGATTCATATAGCTCGATCCTTTTGGAGCTATCTTCATGCAAACGGAGCGCGATGCCAAATGGCCGAACTATGTCGAACTGGCGCGATGCAGAGAGCGCGCGCCGTTCCTGATAAATCACGTGCGGCCTATAGACCGCAGCTCCAACGGGACGCTCAGGCGCGCCCCAGAGTTTGCTCGACCTGTACTTTTAGCCTTGGATCGATCTTAAGAGCACGCGCGAGCCCGTCGAGATAATTTCTCTCAGCGGGTGTATCGGCCGCAATCGCCAGAACTGAAGCCATGTAAATCTGGAGTGCTACCTCCGGCGAAGTTGCTGCGTTCAGTATCTCGCGAAGATCCACAGGCGTCGTCAGCTGTTCGGCCAAGCCGCGGCGATCGGCGGAACTGATACCGAGCTGATCAAGGCGCCCGGCCAGGTTGCGCTGTTCATCTTCGTCGATGACGCCATCGGCCTGTGCCGCAGCCACCATTGCCTTGACGAACACACCGGAGAGGGCATCGGCACCACCAGGCGCCTGCGCTGGATGAAAACCATTGTCGGCCGGCGGCACCACTGCAGCCGCATCTGGCGACTTTACCCCCGATTCTCCTGCCTGCTGTGCCTGATATCGCTTGAACGTCTGGTAGGCGAGCACGCCGAGCACCGCCATGCCGCCATAGCGGACGAGATCGTTCGTTCCTGCCTTTTGTGGCATTTGGGCCTGCGGCTGGGGTGATCTCGTTGGAACGCTGCCAGTGCTCGCGCCGTTGCCGACCGCTGCACCTCCCAGGAGACTGCCCAGAATGTCGCCAAGCCCACCGTTGCCAGCAGGAACCGATCGGCCCATGGTTGCGCCGCCCGCACCCGCTGCTGGGCTACCGCCCAACAGGCTTCCCAAAATATCGCTAAGATTGCCCGGCCCGCCGGGCGCCGGCTGGCTAGGCGTATTTGTTCCTGAGCCCGCGCGGAGTCCACCTCCCTGCAGGGCAGCTTGAAGCATCTGCTCTAGCACTGATTGGCTGCTGGCCATTGAAACGTCCCTCCCGTTGATGTTGATCTGGCCGTTCAAGCCGTGAGATTGAGCGCCTTCGAAATCTCGTCCAGAGTGGCCTTTTCCGCGTCGCTCACCCGCACGCCGCCAAAACCCAGGAAACCACCTTCGCTGGCTGCATTCGCCACGCGTTCACTGATGCTATAAAGCCAAGCCATGAATCCGGCAGCGTCATCTGGAGCTTTCGCGCCAACGAGCGCAACGGCTTGGCTGAGCGTTTCCAGGATAGCCCCTTTCATTTCGGCAGCCTGCTTGCCCGCAAGCTTGCTTTTGATCAGTCCGCGCGCGGCTGTGCGACCCTCGGAAGTCTCGAAGTCGGATACCACCGACTTGATCAAGGTGTTTGAATTCGGATCGGTCTTGGCCGCGACCAGCGCGCTGCCACTGGCCAGCCCTTCTTGGGTCATGCCGATGAGGCCGCTTGGATCAGCCAGCGTAACGGCCATCCCCGCCATCATGACGCTGCCGAGCACTTCGCTCCATTCCTCTGCGGTGAAATCTGTCTTGGTCGCCATGGGAATTTTCCCTTTTCTGTCAATAAGGCCTTTATAGCCTAGCCAAGCACCTGTGAGACATCATTACGCCATGCGAGGTGGGAATCAACGCAAAGTTCGCCTTTTGGCCCAAGGCTGCATCGGTTCGGGACATTATACTTCCCACGCGTCAGGCGCATGACAGGATTGGAAGCTGTGACCTGCGCCCTTCCGAAACCGCACAGCTTCCTTGCGCACAACCAAAATTCGCCATTGAAGCCTTGGCTCGCATCGGTTAGAAACGCTTCGCGCATGTAAGGCCGATGCCTTGTATCAGCACCCGTAGCTCAGCTGGATAGAGTGCTGCCCTCCGAAGGCAGAGGTCACAGGTTCGAATCCTGTCGGGTGCGCCAAAATACCCATTAAATTCAGCCATATATACCGATTTCCAATCGAGACGACGTGCCGCTTATCCGCTGGCTTTGGAGCAAAACACATTTTATGGTTGGCTGGTTTTAAATATGCTCCGGCGAACAATGCCGTTTGGTCCCTCAAGAAAGTGGCGCTATGTCCCGGCTAAAACTTTTACGGATCGCTTTGATTGCCTTCGGTGTTGCATTCTGTCTGGTCTATCCGCTTGCGATTATCTGGCCTTCGGGTTGGGCTTGGCATGATGGCCCGCCCACCGCTTCGCACTATTTCATGATGATCGTGGGCATATACGCAACGCTTGGAATATTTCTGATCCGTGCATCGCGCGACCCCGTGGTACATCGGTCGCTAATAGAGTTCACGATTTGGTCGAGTGTCGTGCACGCACTGATCATGGCGGTCCAGTCCTTCAGCCCCGGTACGCATATGGGTCATATGATGGGCGACGTACCGGCCTTGCTGTTCGTGGCGGTGGTGCTTGGCTGGTTGACCTATTCTTCCGGCGCAAGGAACGACGGCTAGGGCCTCCACCGACTCCCTTCAAATACGAGATCAAAATACGAGATCAGGGCGAGCCTTTACTCCAAACCTCTCTAACCAATAAGGATGAAGGGACACTTGTCACTATCGCATGTACTATCTCCGGCTTCTGATGGGGGGTCCGATGCCGTACTCGCGTGCTGCCGCCGTAGCGGCGCTTGGTATGACACTTTTAAGCCCGCTGCCGACAATGGCCGCGGAGCCCATTGGCGAGGCCGTCCTCATCAAAACGGAAGTAACTGGCGGAGGTGGTCCCATAGCGGTGGATACGCCGGTCCATCGGGACGAAAGGATCAAGACCTCTCGGTCGGGCCTTGGTCAATTCCTGTTCCGCGATGGTACCAAGCTGGCGGTGGGCTGGGGTTCGTCTGTGACGATCGACAAGTTCGTCTATGATGACGCGGACTCCGTCAAGAAGTTGACGATCAAAGCTGCCAAGGGAACGTTTCGCTGGGTCAGCGGAAATTCAAAATCGTCGGCCTATAATATCTTGACCCCGGCTGGGACGATCGGTGTGCGTGGAACCGCGTTCGATTTCTATGTAGGCCCAGACGGAACGACAGCAGTCGTCCTTTTGAACGGTTCAGCGCGATTTTGCGGTGCGGGCGGCTGCAAGGAATTGAAGCGCCGCTGCGATTGCGTCGTTGCCAAGCCCAACGGTCAAATTACCGATACCCGCCGCGTTGACCGGAATATATTCAAGACGTTGGGCAGTACGAAGGCACTCCCCTTCCTGTCGGGCAATCAGAAGCTCTCAGGAGGATTGGGAATAACTGGCACAGGGTGCGGTCTTTCGATGGCAGCAGCGGAGCCCACGGATAACGGCTCGCTTCCAGCCAGGGCTCCCGGCCCCGCCCCGCAAAGTCCGCGAGCTCCTGATCCGCCTGCTCCTCAGAGTCCTCGGGCCTCTGATCCGCCTGCCGCAGCCCCCAATCCGCCTGCCGCCGCCCCCGATTCGCCCTCACCGCCGGCCACGCCAAGGACGCCTGACGTGCCATCCAAGCCGGACAAACCAGACAAGCCGGATCGGCCGCACAAGCATGACAAGCATCATCATCACGACAGGCACCATGATAAAGACCGTCATCATCACGACAGACATGATGATGATCGGCGCGGTAAAGATCGTCACGATCACGATGGAGGCCGCAATAACCGGAATGGCAATGGATCAGGCTGGAACAACAACTAGCCGGTCTGATCAAATGCCGAAGGATCGGTCCTTCGCTGCCGGCTGATCGACGAAGTGGTCGGCTCGCCGCGATATCCGACGATAGAATTCCGGCAGACCACTTGTGATTTCTACCGCCTGCAATTTTGCGATGCGCAAGAATCTACGACTGCTTGAAGACCGCAAACGCAAGGCTTCGATGAGTTGGGCGTGAATGGCCTGCAGTTGCATGAATTCGGCAGACCCGCCGAGCTTTTCGCCACCGACTACCGCGTAAAGCCTGGTCCGCATACTTTTCCCTTTCAAGGCCAGGGCGCCTGCTTCAAGCAAAGCATAGCCCGGCAGCATTTCGGCGGTGCTGTCTGAAACAAGAATGTCGAAGCTGACCTCCTTGCAGGAGGATTCGATGCGCGCGGCAATGTTGACTGCATCACCGATGGCGGAATAATTGAAGCGTGTTTCCGCACCCATGTTTCCGACGCATGCGAGCCCGGTATGGATACCAATACCTATTCCGACTTTCTGTTCGTCGCCAAAGCCAAACGCATTATCCTGATTGAGGCGCGCGAGTGTCTCACGCATGGCCAAGGCGGCATGGACCGCCTTGTTGGCATGGTTGGCTACGTCTACAGGAGCGTTCCAGAAGGCCATTATCGAGTCGCCGATAAACTTGTCGAGAGTCCCCTCGTTGGCAATGACGTGACGGCTAAGCGCATCAAGAAGCGTATTAAGGAACAACACGACTTCTGCCGGGGTCAGGCGTTCGCTGATTTCGGTGAAATTGCGAACGTCGACAAACATAACCGTGAGTTCCCGGTCGTCTCCCCCAAGGCGCAATGCATTGCGCGTATGCTCGATGCGATACAGCAGCGAAGGTGAAAGATAGTGGCCAAATGCGCGTCTGACCTCCCGGCGTTCGCGGTCGATCACCAGAAAGCGAAATGAAGTCGCTGCAAAATGGGTTATCGACCCGCTGACAATTGGCGCCAAGGGATCAAACAAGAGGCCCGCGTAGAAAAAGGCAAGCCACGACGCGACAAGCGCCATGACCGTGATCAGCAGCCCGCAAACCAGGGCGACAGCCGGACTAACGAACGTGGTCAATATCACCAGCAGACTTCCCATCGCTGCGATCGACAGGATTTCGAGCCCGTTTGCCCAATCCGGGCGCGAGAGAAAGCGTCCCGACAATATTTGCTCGACAGTTTGCGCGTGCAGCGACACGCCAGGCACGTTCTGTCCAAGGGCAGTGGTACGGATATCCTGAAGCCCTGCTGCGGATGTCCCGATAAACACGATACTGCCGTCGATAGCATTCTTTATCTCGGGAGTGGCGCCTCCCTGCGCCAGTACATCCTTGGCTGAAATATATCTCTCGGCGGTATCAGGGGTGATATAGAGCCATAGTTCACCTTCGGCAGTCACCGGAACTTCGAATTCGCCGATTTTGACCATGGTTATGGTGTTGGGCACATTTGTTGCGCCTGCCAGTACATAGGTGGAAGCGCCTTGGGCTACGCGCAGCGCTTCAAGTGCAAGGTTAGGGTAAAGCTGCTCGCCATCGCTCAGGAAAAGCGGAACCGCGCGAACGACCGCCGATGGGTCACCGGGATTGAGGCTGATATGCCCGATGCCGGCGGCATTCGCTTCAAGTTCCGGCCGCAGCGGTGTCGCGGCCTTGATGCGTGGAGGCGCGCCAGCAGGATTTTCACCTGTAAAGGCAAAGCCGGCCTTCACCTGTGGGCGATAATTGCCTTCATTGGACAAACCAAAGCCCAGGATGACAGGTTTCCCGGTAATCGCTTGAGCAAAAATCTCATCATTATCAGGCAGTTGACCGAGCAGCGAGGGATCAATTCCGGCAACGTCGCGCACGACCGTACGTGGCGATAGACGGTCCGGCTCGGCGAAAAGAACATCAAACGCGATCGCCGATGCTCCCATTTCACCGAGCCTGTCGACCAGGGTGGCGAGCCGGTCTCGCGGCCATGGCCACTGACCGAACTCCCGCAGCGAGGCTTCATCTATATCGACAACCTTGACGGGCAGGTTTTCGAACGTCCGTGGCGCGATGCGCTGATATTCGTCGAATGTGAGGTCGCGGGCCTGCTTGAGCAGCGGCGGGTCACTTGCCCGCAGGATCGTGAGCGCCGCTACGATCGCCAGGCCGATAAGTACGCCAACTTGCTGCGCGCGCGTCATGGATGCCGTATCAGACCCCTTCTATCGAAAGCCTGACGACTAGGAGGTCTCATCCGGAGGAGTAAGTCCGATCTGATGGCCTGCCGCCGCGCCAAGAAATGGCATGCTGCATTTTTCTTGGCTTCTATGCAATCGGGACATCATTGCCATCAAATTGCAAAGCGTGGCGCACCCGAATGTGATTTGACGAATGGGTTGCCGAAAGACACGATGTATCCTGCCCTCCCCTGGGTACAGAGGTTCGGCGCTTGACCCCAATCAGAAAGGTCATTCGTCGGGCCTCGCCGCTAGCCAGCCACGGACCCGAAACTGACGTCGGAGGGTTGGTGTCGCGCATGCAACCAAATAGAAATCACAGGCTGTGAACTCACCAAATGTTTCTTCCCGAAACATCTTGCGCGCGCTGGCACGCCAAGGGTATGATAGCCAATGAAAACCACTTCCGCTAAAATTTTACCTGCAATTGGCTCGGGCGAACGTCCTTGGCTCAAGATTCTCTCCAGCTACCGTAAACCACACAGAGGACGCAGCGCCTTCGAACTCGCTGTTACCGTCATTCCGTTCGCTTTTTTCTGGGCACTGACCTGGGCCGCCGTGCACTACGGATATTGGTGGGGTCTGGTGTTGATTATACCCGCAGCTGGCTTCCTGCTTCGGCTGTTCATGATCCAGCACGATTGCGGCCACGGCTCTTTTTTCGCGCATCGTCATACGGATGACTGGACCGGCAGGGTGATCGGCGTGTTGACACTGACCCCTTATGACTACTGGCGTCGTACCCACGCTTTGCATCACGCTTCGGCCGGTAATCTCGACGAGCGTGGCGATGGTGACATTACTACGCTTACGGTTGCCGAATATCGCGCCCTGTCGCGTTGGGGCCGGCTTGGGTATAGATTGTATCGGCATCCAGCCGTAATGTTCGGTATCGGACCCATCTGGCTCTTCATTTTCAAACAGCGACTACCTTTCGGCATGATGCGTTCCGGCATGGAGCCATGGGTTTCGACGATGGCGACCAATCTCGGAATAGCGGTTCTGGCGATATTTCTTATGTGGCTGGTTGGCGTCGGCCCGTTTCTCCTGATCCATCTGCCGATCGTCACTCTGGCCGGCGCCGCCGGTATCTGGCTGTTCTACGTGCAACACCAGTTCGAAGAAACCCACTGGTCATCGGGTCCCGAATGGCAATTTGCGGAGGCCGCACTTCATGGCTCGTCGCATTACGTGATGCCAGGCGTCCTGCGCTGGATGACCGGCAATATCGGCATTCATCACGTGCACCACTTGTCCTCAAGGGTTCCCTGTTACCGGCTTCCGGAAGTGCTGAAAGATTATCCGGAGCTCGGCGATGTAGGGCGCATCACCATCATGGAAAGTCTTCGCTGCGTTGACCTCGTCCTTTGGGATGAGAATCGCCGCAAGCTCATCTCGTTTCGAGAGGCCAAAAAGCTGGTTTGACGCGAGGGAAAAGCTGGGAACGATATTCTGGTCGTGCCGTTGACATCATGGAAAGTGTGATGGCCGTGTCAACCGGACGCGATGGCAAGGCGAACAGGAACGTTTTTCCGGTTTCCAGTCCTGGCCAACGAAACGGCAGACGAGCGCCTGTCCCATCCGGTCCACGCTTTCCTTCCAAAGATTAGAATCTGACGGAGATCGGTTTCAGCCATGCGTGGGCGGTTTCGCTGAGACAGAAGAATGTTGACGGCCGGTTCGGATGCTGAAATTCTAACTCCGGAAACGGTGGGCAAATGATTATCAAAGAAATGACACAGCAGGAAATCCGGGGGTTGCTCGAAAGAGCGACGATCGGCAGGTTGGCCTGTGCAAAGGACGATCGACCCTACATCGTGCCGCTGACTTTCGCCTATCATACCGTGTTTCTCTATTCGTTCACGACCGCCGGGCAGAAAGTCGACTTCATGCGCGCAAATCCGCATGTCTGCGTCGAATTTGATGAGATATCCGCGACGAACAATTGGCAAAGTGTCATTGTGACGGGCAAGTTCGAAGAACTTACGAAGGAACCAGATCATATCGACAGCAGAAACACAGCCCATGCGCTTTTGAACAAGAGAGCCGAATGGTGGCAGCCTGCTTATGTGAAGACCGTCATTCGAGACCATGAACGGGCCCTGGAGCCGGTTTACTTCCGTATTTCGATACTGGAAACCACCGGGCACAAGGCCGTCAAAAGCGAATAGACCGTGTAACCAGCAATATTGTTAATCGGTCAGGCAATAGACAGTTGCTCCTTGTTTGGCGATCCTGCCAGCCGCATGACCATCAGGCCCATAAGCGGGAATATACCGCCGATCCAACCGAGATATTCGAGGCCGACATGGGCAATGACCAGCCCGCCGATCATCGAACCGAGTGCAACGCCGAGATAAAGCGCCGAGTAGTTGAGCGACAAAGCCAATGGCGCGCTTTCCGGTGCGATGGCGAGAACCCGGCTCGCCTGTGCTGGCGGGAACATCCAGGCGATGACACCCCAGATCACCATGATTGCGATGAGAGCCGGACCGGCAATATTATCAGGCAATTGCATGATCCAGCTCACGGCCATCAGCACGATGGCGTTGAGCACCGATGCTGCAATGACAGTTTTCGTCGCTCCGAAACGATCCGAAAGCTGTCCTCCCAGGATATTTCCAAGCGCAGCACCAATCCCGAACGTCAGCAATACAACTGGCATCATCGAATGGCTGAGTCCGACGCCTTCGACGGCGATAGCCGCTATATAGGTGTAAACCGCGAATGCGCCGGTCATGTAAAGCAGCATCGTTACGAGCGCCGGCGCCAGCCCGGGATGACGAATGACGCCAAGACGTTGCGCTAGGCTCAATCGATCTGCATAGAGCCCCCGCGGTACCAGGAACCAGACGATCATGGTAGCCACCGCTCCTATCGAAGCGATGAAGAAATAGGTGCCGCGCCACCCTGCCAAGTCGCTGATGAAGGCGCCAAGCGGTGCGCCAAAGGCAACTGCCAGCGTCGTGCCACCGACAATTGCGGCAATGGCGCGGGCGCGGTGATGCGGTTCGGAAATGGCGACTGCCGTTGCCTGAGCCGTAGCTGCGTAAAGCCCCGCCATCACAGCAATCAATACACGTGCGGCCACAAGGAGGAAGTATGTCGGTGAAACGGCCGCAAGAATTGCTCCCGCCACAAATATGAGAGCGCTGCCTGTAAGAACATTACGCCTCTCCAATGCACCTGTGAGCGCAGCAGCGATGGGGGCGCCGATTGCATAAGCCAAGGCATAGGTCACGACGAGGTAACCGGCCTGCACCAAGGTTACGCCCGTGTCCCCGGCGATCTGCGGCAGGAGGCTGGCGACAACGAAACCCTCAATGCCGATCGCAAATGTGCCGAGAGCCAATCCGACGAGACGAATATCCATGGGATCACCTTAATGTTCAATGATCCTTGAACTAATGAACCCAGTCTCTCCGGGTGTCAAGAATAAAGTTCAACAAATATTGAACATTGAAATCTCTCCTGCCAATTGCTATTACAGATCCATGACTGATTATCTCCCGCATCCCGCCGTTGGGGACATCGCGCTTCCTGCCGTCTTGACCGCGCTCGGCGATGAAACGCGCCTTGCGATCATTGCCATTCTCGCCCGTAATGGCGAGCGGGCCATGACTTGCGGCCAGTTTCTGCAGTTCGGCTCGAAGACCGCTATCAGCTATCACGTAGCAAAGTTGCGTGAAGCCGGCATCATCCACGTACGTCCCGACGGTACCAAACGGCTACTGACACTTCGGCGCAGCGATCTTGAAAGCCGGTTTCCCGGTTTTCTCGACACAGTGATCGCCTCAACTACAGCAACATTGCAGTCAGAAGCGTATAACAGCCCTGGCATGCTGGAAGCGGCTCAATTCGCAGGAGAATAGAAATGGATATCAAACCATCCGGATCGGTCCCGTCGCGTCGCGCGTCGTACGAGTGGTTCTCCGGCACCGTCTGGATAGACCCGATTATCGATGCAGGCGCACCAGCACGACTGCAAGCAGCTGTCGTACGCTTTGAGCCTGGAGCCAGGACCGCGTGGCATACACATCCTCTCGGCCAGACATTGCACGTAACGTCCGGATTTGGTTTGGCGCAAGTCTGGGGCGGGCCGATACAAACGATCAAGGTCGGCGATACGGTTTGGATTCCGCCTGGCGAAAAACACTGGCACGGCGCTGGTCCCGAAAATTTCATGGTGCATATCGCCATGCAGGAAGCCTTGGACGGTAAAACCGTCGAATGGCTGGAAAAGGTCTCCGATACGCAATATTCCGGCCACGATTAATCTGCTAACATAGGGTATGCAGTGCATGTGAAAGGAACCCACCATGGCGTTCGAAGACATCAAGGCCCGGATCGCGCTTCTGGTCGAAGAGATGGTGAGGCGACCGACTGACGCCCATGAGATTCACGAGACACTGCGCGAGCACCTCAACGAGCTGAAGGCCATGGGCATGCCCCTGCCCGATGACCTTGTTGCGCTCGAAAAACGCCTGGAAACCGACTTCGACTCTTGATCATCTCACTATAGAAAGCGCTTGGGATGGTCTCTGAGCAGATCGCTCAGATCGTCGTGGTCTGTCCGTTGGCCTCTTGTGGTTCGGCCATCACGTAAGCCGATGTCCCTGAGCATATGATCGGAAAAATCCTCGGTATCGATACGAACAAGTTCACTCTCATCCTTCTCCTGCTTCCATGGATTTGCAATCCGGCTCCACCACGAAGCGTGGCTTGATACGTGCGATAGAGATGCTGATACAGGGTTCATAGCCTCAACTCCAAGGTGTCGGCAGCAATTTCTGCCTTGATATGTTGACCTGAAGATGCGCTCTTCCCCGCTTGTTTTCCAACAAAACGCCGAGTAGCATGCATAAGGACAGCTTATGCGAGATCGTTGATGAATCTGCCTCCCCTAGCCGCCATTCGCGTCTTTGAAGCTGCCGCGCGTCACGGCAGTTTTACCAATGCTGCAGAAGAACTCGGAATGACGCAGGCAGCAGTGAGTTATCAGATCAAACTTCTTGAGGAGCGGATAGGTGCGTCACTTTTTCTTCGCCGGCCGAGGCAGGTGATCCTGACAGAAGTCGGAGCGCGGCTTTCACCGGCAATCAGCGAGGCTTTTGACATGATAAGAGCGGCCATTGCCGCTACGCGTGAAAACGCCGACGGCATCCTTACGATCACGACCATTCCGACGTTTGCAGCAAACTGGCTTGTCCCCCGGCTCGGTTCGTTTCAATTGGCGCACCCATCTCTTGCAGTTCGTCTGCAGGCAACGCGAGAGGTGATAGACTTCGCCCGCCAGGACGCCGACATCGGCATACGCTCTGGCGGGGGGAACTGGCCCGGCATGATCGCTCACAAGATTTTTGGAGCCGATTTCACACCCATGCTCAGCCCCGTGCTGGCCGCAACGATTGGCGGGGTAAACACCCCGATGGATTTTCTCAAGCTGCCAATCGTCGATCCAAGCGACCCATGGTGGAAAATATGGTTTGCTGCGGTCGGAGTGGCAGATCCTGAACTGCGCGGTAATCCACGCGGCCGCTTTGGCGATCAGCATCTTGAAGGAAAGGCAGTCATTGCAGGCCAAGGAGTTGGCATTCTCACTCCGGCCTTTTTCGAAACGGAACTTAAATCAGGCCTGCTGATTCAGCCATTCGATATTGTCGGCAACGACGATCACTTTTATTGGCTGGTCTATCCGGAAGCGCGGCGCAATGTACCGAAGGTCCGGGCGTTTCGGGACTGGTTGTTGGAACAGTTGGTGGATCAATAAGAATCGGGCGGAACAACATATCCCGCCCGCCGAAACGCTTAAAAAACGGCGAGATAGCGCAACAATGAAATAATGCCGATCACCACGACGATGACCTGGGCGATCTGTTTTGCACGGGCGTCGAGAGGAAGCATCTGGACAAGGTAAAGAACAAGAAAAATCACGAGTACGGTGATCAAAAGGCTGATTAATAAAGACATTTCAAACTTCCTGGTTTCGGGATCAAGGCGAGAGTAGCCAAATACAACTCACAGTTGGGTGGTTTGGTTCCCCTGAGCAGAAGTTGAAACCTTGCATTTCCTGCAACCTTTCATTGTCTGCTTGGATATCTGCTGATAGGCTCCAGCGCACTCCCGCCTCACCAGGATTTCTCCAATGCGCTCCTTGTTTCACCTTGCCTATCATGTCACTGATCTCGACGATGCAAGGCAATTTTACGGTGGAGTTCTCGGGTGCGAAGAGGGCCGCAGCACCGGGACCTGGGTCGATTTCGACTTCTTCGGCCATCAGATTTCGCTGCATCTTGGCAAGCCTTTTGCAACAACCAATACTGGCAAGGTCGGCGACCACTTGGTGCCAATGCCGCATCTCGGGGTTGTCCTGCCGCTCGACGACTGGAATATCCTGGCCGACCGGCTGAAACAGGCGGACGTCGATTTCGTCATGCCGCCGGTTGTGCGATTCAAGGATGAGCCCGGCGAGCAGTGGACGATGTTCTTCCGCGACCCCTCAGGCAATCCGATCGAGGTCAAAGGTTTTGCCGATTTCGCCAGCGTCTACGCGAAATAGCGCCCGTTCATCGTGGAAGTACAGCAGTCCAACCTGAAAGCAGCGTTCTGGATGACCGGTTCGCTTACCGCCATCCTGCTCATGGCGATTTCTGGCCGCGAAGCCTCGAGGGAGCTCAACGTTTTCCAGATCATGGAAATGCGCTCGGTCATCGGACTTGCGATGCTCTATCCCTTGATACGCTCATCCGGTGGTTTCAGAGCCATGAAGACCGCGCGTATCTGGCAGCACCTCGGACGAAATACAGCGCACTACGCCGGGCAGTTTGCCTGGTTACAGGCCCTGTCGATGATCCCGCTCGCACAGGTCATCGCCATCGAATTCACCACGCCGGCGTGGACGGCGGTAATGGCTGTGGCCTTTCTCGGCGAGCGCTTGAACATCTGGCGGATTTTGACAATTGCACTGGGTATCATCGGCGTCATTATCATCGTCCGACCTGGCATAGGCACGGTGGAGGTGGGTCAACTCATCGTGCTCGGCGCTGCCCTCACCTTCGGCATATCGTTCACGATGGTCAAATCTCTGACCCGAACGGACAGCGTTGTGAAGATCATTTTCTGGATGCTGATCATCCAGTCGGCGATAGGCCTCCTGCCCGCCATCTATGTCTGGCACTGGCCCTCACTCCATATGATGCCGTGGGTAGTGATCATTGCCTTCACCGGTACGTTTTCGCATTTTTGCATGGCGAAGGCTTTGCAGTACGCCGATGCGACCGTAGTCATTCCCATGGACTTCCTGCGCGTGCCGCTGACGGCTGTGCTCGGCTGGCTGATCTATTCCGAACGGATCGATGTTTTCACCGCTCTTGGTGCGGCGCTTATCCTTTCGGGCAATCTCCTTAATCTCAAAAATCGCACCCCTGCGCCAATAGGGGCGTAATTTCCCGCAAATTCTTTCGTCTTACCCGTTACTATAGGCAATCGGACTTCCTACATAGCCATAGGAAGGACATAAATATGCGGGATGATAATCGTTCGACGGCGGACACATCTCAATATCTTGATTGATATATACAATATTATAGCAATCAGTGTCTTGCGCAGTGCAGCGACTCATCCGACACTGTGTCCATTCGGCATGCAATCCTCTGAGCGAGGGGCAGCCCCTTCAGCTCAGAGTCCACTGAATTTGCACGTGGCTGGAGGTAAACATGACTACGCAAGCGTCTGACGTATTTAGCCTCTTCTCTGAGATCTACAGCAGCGAGAAGCAGGAAGAGATGAGCCTGCAGGAATATCTCCTCGCTTGCCGCAATGATCCAAAGATGTTTGCCACCGCTTCCGAGCGAATGGTTGACGCTATTGGCGAGCCGACTTTGGTCGATACCAGCGATGATGAACGTCTAGGTCGGATCTTTCTCAACCGCACCATCAAGATCTATCCAGCCTTTGCCGACTTCTACGGCATGGAAGATACGATCGAACGGATCGTCGGTTATTTCCGCTATGCTGCCCAAGGTCTCGAGGAACGTAAGCAGATACTTTATCTGCTCGGCCCCGTCGGCGGTGGCAAGTCTTCGTTGGCCGAGCGGCTCAAGCAACTCATGGAACACCGGCCCATCTACACGCTGAAGGCCGGGAACCAGATCAGTCCCATCTTCGAATCTCCGCTGGGCCTTTTCCACCCGGAGCGAATGTCCGGGTTGCTCGAAGATAAATATGGAATTGCCCGTCGACGCCTCAACGGCCTGATCTCGCCGTGGGCCACAAAGCGGCTTGACGAGTTTGCCGGCGATATCTCTAAATTCAGCGTCGTCAAGATTATGCCATCGCGATTGCGCCAGATCGGCATTGCCAAGACGGAACCCGGCGACGACAACAATCAGGATGTCTCGTCACTGGTCGGCAAGGTCGATATTCGCCAACTCGAAAATTTCAGCCAGGCCGATCCTGACGCCTATTCCTTTAGTGGCGGCTTGAACCGGACGACGCAGGGCATGCTTGAATTTGTTGAAATGTTCAAAGCGCCGATCAAGGTGCTGCATCCTTTGCTGACAGCGACGCAGGAAGGTAATTACAACGGGACCGAGAATTTCGGTGCTTTCCCGTTCCAGGGTATCATTCTTGCACACTCGAACGAATCTGAATGGCTGCAATTCAAGAACAACAAGAACAACGAAGCATTCCTCGACCGCATGTCGGTGGTCAAGGTTCCCTATTGCCTGCGGGTCACCGAGGAAAAGCAGATCTACGAAAAACTGCTGCGTGAGAGCGAGCTCTTGAACAACCCATGTGCACCAGAAGTGCTGGAGATACTTAGCCGATTTACCGTCTCCACCCGCATGGCGGAGCATGAGAACTCGCCGCTCTATACCAAGATGCGCGTCTACGACGGCGAAAACCTCAGAGAGTCCGATCCGAAAGCCAAATCAGTGCAGGAATATCGCGATGCGGCCGGTGTCGATGAAGGCATGAATGGCATCAGCACGCGATTTGCCTTCAAGGTGCTTTCGGAAACCTTCAACTACGATACCAAGCAGGTGGCGGCCGATCCAGTGCATCTCATGTATGTGCTGGAGCAGGCAATCAAACGTGAGCAGTTCCCCCAGGAGATCGAGGCGAACTATCTCGATTTCATAAAGACTGAACTCGCCTCGCGTTATGCCGAGTTCATCGGCCACGAGATCCAGAAAGCCTATCTGGAATCCTATAGTGAATATGGTCAAAACCTGTTCGACCGCTATATCGCCTATGCCGACGCATGGATCGAAGATCAGGACTACAAGGATCCAGACACGGGGCAGATACTCAATCGGGGCATTCTCGACAGCGAGCTATCGCAGATCGAAAAGCCTGCGGGCATTGCCAATCCGAAGGACTTCCGCAATGAAGTTGTGAAGTTCACCCTGCGTGCCAAAGCCAAGAACAATGGCCGCAATCCATCGTGGACGAGCTACGAAAAGTTGCGCGAAGTCATCGAGAAGCGCATGTTCGGTCAAGTGGAGGATCTGCTGCCGGTTATCAGCTTCGGGTCGAAGAAGGACGGCGCAACCGAGAAGCAGCACACGGAATTCGTCCAGCGCATGGTCGAACGCGGTTATACGGAGCGGCAGGTTCGCCGTCTGGTCGATTGGTACATGCGGGTGAACAAGGCCGGCTGACGACCGCCGAAGAAAGGTGCGTGAATGCCGAACTTCATTGATCGTCGCCTGAACCCGAAAGACAAGAGCCTGAGCAATCGCCAGCGCTTTCTGAGGCGCGCGCGCGTGGAGCTGAAGCGGGTCATCAATGAGAAGATTTCGACCGAGAAGATAACGGATGTCGATGCCGGGCACGCAATTTCTTTGCCGGTGAGTGGCACCAGTGAACCCAGCTTCTCGCCGGACCGCGGCACCGGCCGCCGTGAATATGTCTTGCCGGGCAATCGGGAATTCGTGCTGGGCGATCGCTTGCCAAAGCCAGGTGTGGGGGGTGGTGCGGGTGCCGGCAAAGGCGGCGCGGCCGATCTCGAACTCGAAGACGATTTCCGTTTTGTACTGTCGCGTGAGGAGGTTCTCGATCTGTTTTTCGAGGATCTGGAACTCCCGGACATGGTCAAGTCGAGCCTCAAGGAAGCCATTGCATTCAAGCCTCGCCGCGCCGGTTTTACGACTGCCGGAGCCCCGACCAATATCAATGTCGGGCGATCCATGCGCAACAGCTTCGGCCGGCGCATTGCCCTGAGGCGACCAAAGCAGGCCGATCTGGACGCCATTGCAGATGAGGTGGCGCTCCTGGAGGCTGAAGCGAAACCAAGTCCGGCATCACTCGAGCACCTTGCCGAATTGCGCCGGGAACTTGAGGTCTTGCAACGGCGGCGCAAATTGGTGGCCTACATCGATCCCGTCGATATTCGCTTCAACCGCTTCGAGCCCATGCCCGTGCCGAACGCCAATGCGGTCATGTTCTGCCTGATGGATGTTTCCGGTTCCATGGGCGAGCGCGAAAAGGATCTCGCCAAGCGATTTTTCGTCCTGCTGCATCTGTTTCTCAAGCGGCGATACGAGCGAATCGATATCGTCTTCATCCGCCACACCCATCAGGCTCACGAAGTCGATGAGGAGACATTCTTCCACAGCACACAAAGCGGCGGAACGGTCGTATCCACAGCGTTGGAGGAAATGCGGCGCATCATCGAAGACCGTTATCCCAGCAGGGACTGGAACATTTACGCGGCCCAAGCCTCGGATGGAGATAATCTGACGGGCGATTCCGAAAATTGCGTCAATCTTCTGAACAACGAACTGATGAAGCTTTGCCAATATTATGCCTATGTTGAAATCCTCGACGAACGGGAAAGCGCCATATTCAGGTCTACCGACAATGGTACCTCACTTTGGCGCTCCTATCGCCTTGTCGGAACGAACTGGCGCAATTTCCAGATGACGCGCATAGCCAAGCCCGGCGACATATATCCGGTGTTCCATCAGCTTTTTGCCAAGCAACCAAAAACAGCGAAAAGTGGTTGAAGGGTAACGGCGAATGAACAAGCGCGCAGACACCTCGAACCTTCTGTTTCAGAGTTCCGAATGGAACTTCAACACGCTGTACCGCACTTATGACGCGATCAAGGAAATCGCGCTCGACGAGCTTGGTCTTGATGTCTATCCCAACCAGCTGGAGATCATTTCATCCGAGCAGATGCTTGATGCCTATTCCTCCAATGGCATGCCGCTGATCTACCGGCACTGGTCTTTCGGCAAGCATTTCGTCTATGAAGAGCACCATTACCGCAAGGGGCATCGTGGTCTTGCTTATGAATTGGTCATCAATTCCAATCCCTGCATTACCTATCTGATGGAAGAAAACACCATGTCGATGCAGACATTGGTGACTGCACACGCCGCCTTCGGCCACAACCATTTTTTCAAGAACAACTATCTGTTCAAGCAGTGGACGGATGCCGATGCCATTCTGAACTATATGGAGTTTGCCAAAGGCTATATCGCACGCTGCGAGGAAAAGTATGGCCTCGCTGCAGTGGAACCCATTATCGATGCCGCCCATGCACTCATGGAACAGGCGGTGTTCCGGTATAACCGGCCTCCGCGTAATTCGCCCATGAAAGAACGTGCGCGAGTCCGCGATCGGCTGGAATATGAAGAGCGCGCCTTCAGTGACCTATGGCGTACCCTGCCGCAGCGCAAGGCCGACGAGGATCCCAGCGAAATAGAGCGGGACCTATCCGAGCGCAAGAAGACACTCAACCTTCCGGAAGAAAACCTTCTCTATTTCATCGAGAAGAACAGCATCATCCTCGAACCATGGCAGCGGGAGATTCTCCGTATCGTTCGTGTCGTCGCGCAATATTTTTACCCGCAGCGCCAGACCAAGGTGATGAACGAGGGCTGTGCCACGTTCGTCCATTACACGATCATGAATATGATGTTCGACAAGGGGCAGCTTAGCGAAGGCAATCTTCTGGAAATGCTGCATAGCCACTCCAACGTCGTGTTTCAGCCAGGTTTCGATGATCCACGCTTTTCCGGTCTCAACCCTTATGCGCTCGGTTTTGCCATGATGCAGGATATCGAACGTATCTGCACAGAGCCCACCGCAGAGGACCGCGACTGGTTTCCAGAGTTTGCGGGCAATGGTGACTGGCGCGGGACACTGCTCGACGCCTGGGCTAATCACCGCGACGAATCGTTTATCCTGCAATATTTGAGCCCGGCGCTCATCCGCAAGTTTCGATTGTTTGCTCTTGAGGACGAGACCAAAGAAAATCACTACAAGGTCTCATCCATCCATAACGAGCGCGGTTATGAGCGTATCCGGAGCACATTGGCGCGGAGCTATGATATTGGCGTGAACCAGCCCAACATCCAGGTCGTCGATGTGGATTTTCGCGGCAATCGGCACCTCCACCTGCAACACACGGTGCGGGACGGTATTGTTCTCGACGAGCACGCGCGCACCGCCACCTTGCGGCACGTCCGCCGTCTTTGGGGTTATGATGTCAGCCTTGTCGGGGTCGAGGCAGGCTCGGAAAAAATCCTTTACGAAACCTCCTCCAGTAAACTCGCGGAATAGGTCTTTATCCTCGACTGCAACCCGTGGACACGGCGATGCATCCGGCGTATCTTCGCCGAGGATTTGACGAGGGCGCAGATGCTCTCCCGCCGACTTTCAGCTCGTGTCAACTCCGCCTTTCCCCCTGCCCCAGCCACCCTCGAGGAAGCCATGGCCTATAGTCTTAAGATTAACGGAACCGCTCACAGCGTGGACGTCGATGACGACACTCCACTGCTCTGGGTAATACGCGATGTGCTCGGCATGACCGGCACAAAGTTCGGCTGCGGCGCCGCACTCTGTGGTGCGTGCACTGTCCATATCGACGGCGTCGCAACTCGCTCCTGCATTACTACAGTCGACAGTGTCGGCGATAGCGCCATCACGACAATCGAAGCAATCGGAGAGACGCCGCAAGGAGCGGCACTGCAGAAAGCCTGGCTCGATCTCGAAGTCGTTCAATGCGGCTACTGTCAGTCCGGCCAGCTCATGTCGGCTGCCGCCCTATTGAAGGAAACTCCAAAGCCCACCGACGAGGACATTAATAGCGCCATGTCCGGCAATGTCTGTCGATGCGGCACCTATCAGCGCATTCGCGCCGCCATCAAGCAAGCAGCGGAGGCCTGAGCCATGGACACGCTTAATCTCAACGAACCAACCTCCGGACCCAGCACCTCGCGCCGCGCTTTCCTGAAAGGAGGCGGACTGCTTCTCGGCTTCGCCCTGCTCGATGGCACGACGACATCGGTCTTCGCGGCAAACGCAGCGCAGGTGACCGAAGATGACGTAAAGGCACCTTTCGCCCCGAATGGCTTCATTCGCATAGATCCCAAGGGCACGGTCACGCTGGTCATGCCCATGGTTGAAATGGGTCAGGGTACATATACCTCGCTTGCCATGTTGCTGGCCGAGGAACTGGAAGTCGATCTTGATCAGGTTCAGGTGCAGCATGCGCCGCCCAACGATGCGCTCTACGCCAATTCGATATTGCATATCCAGTCGACCGGCCTTTCATCATCGGTGCGAGCGTTCTGGACGCCCCTGCGTCAGGCCGGCGCTGTCGGCCGCACGCTTTTGATCGCTGCTGCGGCCAAAGAATGGAGCGTCGAACCTGCGACCTGCAAAGCCGCACATGGTGTGGTAACCGACGGGTCCGGTTCAAAACATCTGAGCTATGGCGAATTGGCCGAGGCAGCATCGAAGCTGCCCGTACCGGCGGCTGACAGCGTCAAGCTGAAGGATCCCAAGGATTTCACCCTGATCGGCACACCTGCCAAGCGAGTCGACGCGCCGATGAAGGTCGATGGCCGGGCCATCTATGGCATCGATACCAAATTGCCGGGAATGAAAGTCGCAGCAATTGCGATTTCCCCTGTGTTCGGCGGCAAGGTGAAGGCGGTCGATGAAAAGGCAGCCCTCGCCATGAAGGGCGTGCATCAGGTCGTCAAAATCGACGAGGCTGTAGCGGTGGTCGCAGATCATCTGGGTGCGGCCAAGAAAGGGCTGGAAGCCGCTGCCATCGAATGGGATGATGGCCCGCATGCCACGGTAAACAGTGCAGATATTATCAAGGAGCTCGAAGAAAAGTCGAAGCAGCCCGGCGCGGTTGCTCGCAATGAAGGCGATGCGGAAAAGGCACTTGGATCGGCTGCACAACGCATCGATGCCATTTATCAAGTGCCGTTCCTTGCCCATGCGACAATGGAACCGATGAACTGCACGGTGCATATGCAAAAGGACAGCTGCGATATCTGGGTCGGTACGCAGGTGCCAACATTGACCCAGATGGTGCTTGCCGGCGTTACCGGGTTCCCCAAGGAGGCAATCCGGATTCACAACCACCTCCTGGGTGGAGGTTTCGGTCGGCGTCTTGAGCCGGACGGCACAGTATTGGCCGTCAAGATAGCACAACAAGTGGATGGCCCGGTCAAGGTCGTCTGGAGCCGCGAAGAGGATATCCAACACGACATGTACCGGCCCTATTACTACGATCGGATGTCGGCCGGCCTGGGCGCCGATGGCAAGCCGATCGCTTGGACCCATCGTATCGCCGGTTCGTCCATTTTTGCGCGTTATATACCGCAGGCTTTCGTCAATGGCCTCGATCCTGACGCTGTGGAGGGGGCAGCCGAGCCGCCCTATGCCTTGCCGAATATCCATGTGGACTATGTCCAGGTTGAGCCGCCTGGTGTGCCTACCGCGTTCTGGCGGGGTGTTGGTCCAACCCACAATGTGTTCGTGGTCGAGAGTTTCATGGATGAACTCGCCCATGCTGCCAAACAGGATCCGGTTGCCTACCGCAAGGCGCTGCTCGCAAACAACCCGCGTGCGCTCGGCGTGCTGACTTTGGCTGCAGAGAAAGCCGGATGGGGCACGCCCTTGCCCGAGGGTCAGGGCCGCGGCGTTTCGGTAGCCTTCATTTTCGGCTCCTATGTCGCGCAGGTGGCCGAGGTGGAAGTTGGTCCTGACGGGGCCGTCAAGGTCAATCGCATTGTCTGCGGACTCGATTGTGGTATGTCGGTCAATCCCGATACAATCGAAGCGCAGATCGAGGGCGGCTCTATCTTCGGCCTGACCGCCGCCTTGCACGGTGCAATCACCATAAAAGACGGCCGCGTGGAGCAGAGTAATTTCGACAATTACCTTCCCATGCGGATCGATGAAGTGCCGGTTATCGAGACCCATCTCATCAAAAGCTTGGAGGCGCCTGGCGGTATTGGTGAGGTGCCAACCTCAATCGTCAGCGCGGCCGTGACGAACGCAATATTTGCCGCCACCGGCAAGCGTGTCCGCACACTGCCTGTCGACCCGGAAATGCTGAAATCATCCAGCTAAAACGACTGCACAAATGCATCGGGGGAAATCCTCCCGGTGCATTGACCAAGATGGTTCTCAGTCATAGGCCAATGCCCAGCCCGCACCCTTGAGCCAGCAGCGATCATCTGCGATGTCGTCGCTGCGATAGAGGCGCGCGACGCGATCCCAGCCGCCATTCGCAAACGCCCTTGCGAGTGCATCCTCCGACTCTTCGTCCCTCAGGCCGGCACACGGATAGATGGCGACACCTGACACCCAGCGCGCCGCGAAGTCTTCGCCTTCACGCGTGATAACGAACACGGCACCGCGCGGTCTGCTCCGCCGGCTCCGGCTGGCGTACCCATCATCGGTTGTCATAGGCAAAACCAGGCGCCCGCCATCTTTGAGCCGGTCCAGCCAAATATCGGCAGGGCGCGTCGCACCCGCGTTGACATAGATTATGTCCGCCGGTTCGAACGCGACTTTCGTACCGTCACCTTCAATCACCTCAACGTTTGGAAAAGCCGAAAGATTGGACTTGGCGCGTGCCGCAAGGTCAGTCTCCAACTCAATGCCCGTAACGTGCCCGGACGATCCCGCCAGGTGTGCCATGATTGCCGTGTAATAGCCGACGCCCGCGCCGACATGCACGATGTGTTCGCCTTCAACTGGATGCGCGCACCATAGCAAGTGCGCGTGCAATGACGGTTCACCATTGTTGATGTGCCGCTCCGGCGATATGCCGACCAGATCGTCCGTGTAGAGGTAAACTGGATCGGCGTTTGGCGTATCGACATAGCCAATACCGAAACGGCGCATCGGCCACGGGCCGGGTCCGAGAAAATCCTCGCGCGGAACTTCCGCAAAGGCATTTTCGATACGGTGATCCTCAACGCCAACGCTCGCCAATATCTGTTTGGCGAATGAGCGGCGAACGATCTTCAGTTCGTCAGGATCGGTCATCCATTGCATTCCGGTTGGACTACGACATTGCTATTGTAGCCATGTCGTTGCGGAAGGTTCAACTTCAATCGTTGGGTGGCAGCTCACCGTGCATGCTCGTCGAGCCCGCCGTGTCCGTCCCCAAATTCTCGGCTAAAAAATCAACGAAGCTCCGCACGCGCGCCGCAAGGTATTCATGCCCGACGAATACGGCATGGACGAGTTCAATGTCACCCGGGTTGTAGTCCTCAAGCAACGCGACCAGCCGCCCGGCCGCGATGTCGGCTCTGACATGAAAGAGGCCCAGTCTGGCGATACCAAGCCCCGCCACGCACATCTGCTGCGCGGTCGATCCATTGTTGGAAAGGAAATTTCCGGCGACCGCGATCGTATCGATCTCCCCGGTTTTGGGATCCCGAAACGGCCACTCATTCAGTATCCGCCGAAAGTTGAAGTTGAGGCAGTTGTGGCGCTCAAGATCACGGGGGTGCATCGGGGTGCCGTGCTCGGCCAGATAGGCCGGAGACGCGATGACCACCACCCGGCTCTCGAAGAGCTTGCGCGCCTTCAGGCTCGAACTTCGCATGGGTCCAACGCGAATGGCGACGTCGGCTCGTTCCTCGATCAGATCGACCACGCCATCGCTCAGGGAAACATCGAGCTCTACCTCCGGGTAGCGACGCAAAAACTTGGGAACGAGCGGCAAAATGCACATCATCCCGACCGGAACAGAAGAATTCACCCGCAACAGTCCGCGGGGCGCTGCCGAGGCACCTGAGGCAACAGCCCGTTCCGCCTCGTCAATCTCCGCGACAATGCGCAGCGCCCGCTGATGATAGATTTCGCCCTCCGCCGTTAATCTCAGCGTACGCGTCGAGCGTACGAGCAGACGGGTTCCAAGCCTCTCTTCGATACGGCTGATGATTTTGCTGACAGCAGACGGCGTAAGGCCAAGGCGCCGCCCCGCAGCAGAGAAGCTGTTGAGGTCGACCGCCTGAACGAAAACTTCCATTTCTCCAGCTCGATTGTCCATGTGCTGCACCTGTGAATTGGTTTCACAAGTATTGAGCATTATAGGGTGATTATCAAGGCAATGACGATGCGCCATATTCCCTGCAGCTTTCATCAATTCTCCGGCTGACTCCCAAGCAGCCGCTATTCAAAGGACAAGACAATGCCTCTCGCTCTTCTGGCGTTGACTATCAGCGCTTATGCCATCGGAACGACGGAATTCGTCATCGTTGGCCTTCTCCCCACGGTTGCCTCCGATCTCAATATTACGCTGCCACTCGCTGGTCTTATCGTCAGCGTCTATGCACTTGGCGTGACCTTCGGCGCACCCATTCTGACCGCCCTGACAGGCCGTATCGAGCGCAAGCCTCTGCTGCTAGGTCTGATGGCGCTTTTCATCATCGGCAATACCGCCGCGGCGCTCTCACCGAACTATGAGTTACTGCTCGTCGCCCGCGTGCTCAGCGCTTTTGCCCACGGCGTATTCTTCTCCGTGGGTGCCACAATCGCTGCTGATCTGGTGGCTCCGAACCGCCGCGCATCCGCCATCGCCATGATGTTCCTTGGCTTGACCGTCGCCATCGTTACGGGTGTGCCGCTCGGCACCTTCATAGGTCAGCAGCTCGGCTGGCGCGCGACATTCTGGGCCGTATCCGGACTTGGTGTCATTGCCTTGCTCGCCATCGCATTCCTGTTACCGTCAAAGATCGCCAAAGCAGAACCTGCGCGGCTTATCGATCAGGTTCGTGTTCTCGCCAGTGGCCGCCTGCTTCTCGCCTTTGCCATGACGGCGCTAGGCTATGGCGGCACGTTCGTCATGTTCACGTTCCTTGCGCCCGTCCTGCAGGAAATCACAGGCTATGCCGGCTCGACTGTCAGCCTGATCCTCGTCCTCTACGGTCTTTCCATCGCAGTGGGCAACATGGTTGGCGGACGCGTCGCCGATGGTAATCCGGTCGGTGCACTCGCGGTCATGTTCACGCTGCAAGCTGCAGTGCTGGCGATTTTCACGTTCACGATGGTCTCGCCCATATGGTCTTTGGTGACGCTCGCCGCTCTCGGTGCGCTCTCCTTCTCCAACGTCCCCGGCCTCCAGCTTTATGTCGTGCAACTTGCCAAGATCCACACACCCGAAACGGTCGACGTTGCCTCGGCACTGAACATCGCCGCCTTCAATCTCGGCATCGCCGGCGGCGCCTTCCTCGGTGGTCTCATAGTCGCTTCGCCGCTTGGGCTCGGCGCAACGCCCTGGGTTGGTTCGCTTCTGGTGGTTGGTGCGCTCGGCCTGACCCTCTGGAGCCAGATGCTCGACCGCCGTGCGACGACCGAAGCTCTCGCCACCTGCTAAAGCGAAGAGGCCGTCCGAAGGGGTGACAGCCCGAGATAATTTGCTAAGGTCGGCATGAGATTCGCGAAAGGTTTTCCATGCTGGCCGAAGTGGCATTGCCCATCAAGCTGACATTCAGGCTCTGGTTGCGCTTCTGGCCACAGCTCATCGCTGTCGTCCTGCTCGGGCTCACCGTATCGGATCTGCTGATGTGGGTGGCGGTCAAGGCCGCCTATATCAACCACTATGCCGGTCTTGGACTTTTGGCCCTCGTTGCGCTTACCCAACTCGTAACGACGGTTTCCATGATCCAGATCGTGCGGCCGGGATTGCCCTCCGTCAACGCCGCACAGACCCAGGCAGATGAACAAGCGGACAGACGCGAATTCGGCCTGTCCCGACTCACCACGATCATTGCCGTCGCGCTGCTTCCTTTCTTTGCCTATTACGCAGCATGGGGTTTCCTCGGCGACACGGTGCGCCAATATTCGCGCCTCGCACTTGAGTTGCGGCCATTCGAAGGCGGTGGTGGTAGCGTGCTCGATGTCCTGGATTCGAAATGGATACTTCTGTCGGTTGCCATTTCGTGGATCGTGCGCAGTTTCGCCAAGGCCATGAAGGAACGCACCAAGCGCTCGGTCTGGGATATCATCATGGTCGTGTGCGAGACCAACTGGATATTCATCGGTCTCTACATCATCAGCCGCTGGAAGGATGACTGGTTGCAGGCACTGGTCGAAGGGCGGCTGTGGTCGTGGTTCGAACAATTCTTCGCAGCACTCGCCCAGCCGGTTTCATCGGCCTTTGCCGCGGCCCTGGTCCCGGTCGAACAGGTTCCGGAGAACTTCAGTGCAGTAGCGATCAACCTGTTCTTCCACGCACTCCTGCCGGTGATCTGGCTGGTCATGGTCGCGCTTGTCTACGGCCATGACGTCCGCGACCAGAAAGAACTCATGCGCATTCACCATCGCGTCGAACGCTTTGGCGAGCGATATCAGGCCATCCCGAAATTCCTGCGCGACTTCATCGAGCATTTCATCCGCGGGTATCGCTCGAGATACTTGCCCATCGCGAATGGAGTCAGGCTCACGCTGAATTCCGGGCTGCTGCTGATCATTACATTGATCCTCGGCTATCGCTTTATCGAGTGGGCCGCGGCCTGGCTGTGGCTCGGCACTGCGCACCTGATTGGCCCGCATTCGATCGCCGTGTGGGAGGTCCTTGCCAACGGAGTAAGCTTCCTGTTTGGCAGTCCGCTACAGGATTCATCGACGGGAATTCTCGTAGAGCCCTTGCGCATCTGTTTCCTTGCCGCCGTCCTTGAAACAGCGTTTTCGATGACCCGAAAAACTACGGCTTAGCAAATCTGAGATAGAACGGCCGCTCGCTGTGCATTCCCAATGTCGCGACAAGTTCGTCTGCGACATCAGACGGCACAAGATAGTTCTCCTCGATCACTCTGCGCTCGCCCTTCTGCGCCCCGGAAAATGCTGTAGAACTGCACGTCTCGATGCCCGGTTGGGGCGAAGGCATGCCCGGCACGCTGGAAGGATACCAGGTGCGTCCCGCACGATCGGTCAGCTTGATAGCACACATAAGCCAGAGATTTTGAAGGTCGGGATCGCCTATCTCGACCACAAAACGTGCGATGATTGGCACTGAACCTGGGGGAAGGCGGCCGGGCCTTATGCCTTCCACCTTGCGCAATCCCTGAAATTGCCAGTCGCTGCCGCCATAGTGTTTGGTCTCTCCTGCGGCGACGTCAACCGGCAGCATATCGCGGTACCGGATGAGTTCATTGATGTCCCTATACGAGATCGATAGCAGTGAAATCGGAACGAGGAATAGCAAGGCCCACAGGCTGCGCTTGCGCCATCGCCGCTCCAAAGCGTTCTGTTTGTCCTCGATCAAGACCGACATTTCATGTTCCTGTTAGTGGCCGCAGCGGGTCGTAACTGTCGACGACCGGCGGCTGTCCGTCATTGAACGTCTTGAGATCATCGATCGAAATGCGCGCTTCGGAGTCCAATGCCGGCTCTACCTTGCCCGAAAGAAGCAGTGTAGCCCCGTTCACCTGGTCGGGCATTGTCTCAAAGATGAACCGAACTTTCTTGGGCAATCCCGGAGCAAGCAGGTGCGGCGGCATGCCCGGAGCCGGGCCTATCCGGCCGGACGGCGCAAACTTCAAACCTGTCGGCCCGAGCCAGGTCGCCGCTGCAACGCTTGTGCTACTCGTCGTGGCCGCAAGCTGTGCGGTGACAATCACCCAAAGACCCGAAGTCGTCAGCGTTTTCTTCTCGCCATACTGGGTAAAGTCCAGCTGGCGCGCGAAAACGACCTGATCCAGCGTCACATCGAATTCTCTGGTGTGAATCTGATCATGCATCTTGCCATAGACGGGAATTGGTGCCGTCAGCTCACCGAAGCGCGGCTTGGTCTGTTGCATGCCGTAAAGCACGGCGATCGCAACGATCAAGACGAGAATATTGGCGAGCCGGCGCATTAGCCTTCCTCCGAGAGTGGCAGACTTACGGTGCCTGCCGGAGCCTTGCTCCACCAGCCCGGCGTGCCAGTCAGGTTGTTGCGCAGCTTGAACTTCCATGCCTCGATACCAAGTTCGATGGAGCCGGTCGGGACAGCATCGGACGGCACCACCCAGACGTAAGTAATCTTCTCAGGCATTCCCGGTTGCAGATCGGGCAATGACGATCCATCCCGATCAAGATAGGCAAGAGGCTGCTCGGTGATTGCTTGCAATTTCCCAAGCGGATGAAACGTATTGGCATAGCCGCTGTCGGACTGGGTCGTGCGATTCATCAATTCGACTGCGAAAACGACGGCCTTCTGCCCTTCCTTCGGGGTCACACTGAAGATTTTCTGGTCGGTCACCCATGCTTTCAAGGGTTTGATCAGCCATTTCCCCGCATCAATCGACTGGCCGGCGGTGATTTGCGGCAGTTCGGGCTTGTCCGCTGCCTCGAATGCCCCAAGTGCAAATGCAGTTGCCAGTGCTGCAAATGAACCGAAGCCCGCCGTCAACCAGGCGATTGCTTTAGAGCGCAGGTTCAGGAAACGGGATCGCATCGGCCCGATCGTTCTCCTCGAGAGCAATAATGAGTCGCTGTCGTCACGCACCATGCAATGTTTGCAGGGCAAATTTCAAGTCTTGGATTTTAACGCGCGCCAAGTTGTGGAAGGTCGCCGCGAGTCCGTGAGCCTAGGCGGCTGTGGAAAATCGCATCACGTCCATCAGAACCGCGAGGCAACTTGGGGTAGATAAGCGTTAACCAGACTTACAACCTGTGCGTCTCGGCTTCGTGCTGTCTCGCCGCCCATGACGACTGCTACAAGCTGCCGTCCATTGTCGCTGATGGATGTGACGATGTTGAAGCCGGAAGCCCGCACATAACCCGTCTTGATGCCATCCGCGCCATTCAGCTGTGCCAGAACCCGGTTATGCCCGCGGATCAACTTACCGTTGTAGACGAAATCCCGGGTGACGAAATAATAGTATTCCTGGGGGTAGTGCTTGCGCAGCGACATACCGAGGAGCGCCATGTCACGCGCCGTTGTAATCTGCTGCGGATCTGGCAGACCGGAAGCGTTGTGGAAGTTCGTGCCTCGCATGCCAAGTTGACGCGCCTTCGCCGTCATCTGGGCTGCGAACTGCTCTTCCGTGCCGCCGAGATATTCGGCAAGGACGACAGCAACATCATTGGCGGATTTGACAACGATCGCCCTGATCGCGGTATCGACATCGATCGTCTGGCCCGGCTTCAAACCAAGTTTGCTTGGCGCCTGCGATGCGGCGCGAGCGGAGACCGGCAGGAGGGTCGTCTTGGTTATCCGACCTGATTTCAGTGCCTCGAAGGTGAGGTAGAGCGTCATCATCTTGGTCAGCGAGGCAGGTACCCGCGGTAGATCGGCGCTCGCCTGATAGAGAACTGCGCCCGTGCTGCCATCGACCACTATGGAAGCGGATTTTTCTGAAACCGGTGCAACCGTCGGGGTGACGGTGCTCAGCGTTGCAGCGGTGGTACAGCCGCTGGCTGTGCCAAGAATCACCCCTATCAACACCACAACTTTCGAAAATGAATAGAACGACATAAGAACTCGCGGCACGTTAAAATTCCGGACATAATGCTTATGCGAAAGAGCAGATGTCTAGCGCAGGAGAGGTTAATAATTCAGCTTAGCCCGGGCTTGTTAGCCGATTTGACTGCGCGCGCCAAGCGAAAGAGGCCAAAGCAAATTGTCGCGCACTTATGCCGTCAACACCACCTTGACGCTGCGCGAGCGGTCCAGAGCCACACGAAACGCCTCGGGCGCGTCGGCAAGTTTGAACTCGCTGGTTACCAGTCGCAGCACATCGATCTTGCCCTCGACGATCAACTCGACCGCTTCGAAGAACTCCTCGCCAAAGCGGAATGTCCCGATCAGATCGAGTTCCTTTGACATCACCGCATTTGCAGGGACGGGAATAGACCCGCCAGCAAGATTACCGACCTGAACCACCGTTCCGCCCCGCCTGACCGTGCGAATGGCCGAAGCCAGTCCCGCCGCTGTTCCGGAAATTTCGAAGGCGATATCGTAAGGCGTAGCGGCGGCGAACTCCGCCAGCTGTTCCTCGCCTTGCGACAGGTCAATCGTCTGGTCGGCGCCGAGCTCTTCCGCGAATTTCAAGGGGGCGGCGGCAACGTCGACCATGGCTACCGAGCCCGCACCCGCATGTTTCAGAGCCAGCATGGTCAAGAGACCAATGGGGCCCGAACCGAATATGATAGCCGAAGTTCCTTTGACATGGCCGGCGCGACGTACGGCGTGCAGACAAACCGCCAGTGGTTCGGCGAGCGCCGCAGCCTGATAGGGCAAGTCTGCTGGCACCTTGACGCATTGCGATGCAGTTGCATCGAACAGACTGGCGAATCCTCCCTGCATATGCGGCGTTTTCGAAGCCGAACCCATGAAGTAAATGTTCTCGCAAAGGTTTGCCCGACCTTCGTGGCAATAGGCGCAGTGTTCGCACCAGCGCGACGGATTGACCGCAACCCGCTCACCAACCGCCAGTCCGGTCACGTTGCTCCCGATCTCGACGACTTCACCCGCTACCTCGTGACCAAGTATCAACGGCGAGGTAACGACGAAATCGCCGGTTCTCGCATGACGGAAATAATGCATGTCGGAGCCGCATATGCCGGCAGCCCCGAAGCGGATCCGCACCATGTTCGGCGCGAGGTCACCGAGTTCGATATCGACGACACGAAGATCTTCAGCGCCGAAGAGAGTTGCAGCAATGCCCGTGGTACTCATTTGATCAGACCCAGTTGTGTTGGCAGCCAAAGGGTGATGGCCGGAATGAATGTGATCGCGATCAGTGCGATGAACAGTGGAACGAGCCAGGGCAAGATCGCCATTGTGGTGCGTTCGACGGAGAGCTTGGCAACACGCGACAAGACGAACAATACCATGCCAAGCGGCGGGTGCAGCAGGCCAATCATCAGGTTCAATGTCATGATCAAGCCGAAATGCACCGGATCGATGCCGAACTTCAATACGAGCGGCAACAGGATCGGCACAAGGATGGTGATGGCGGCGATCGTATCGAGGAAGCAGCCGACGAACAGCATCAGCAGATTAACGAGAATGAGGAACACCCATTTGTTCTCGGTAATCGACAGGATTGCCGTCGACAGGAGCTGGGCCGCCTGGCTGACGGTCAAAAGCCATGCGAAGACGGAGGCCGCCGTCACGATGAACAGTACCGAAGCGGTTGTCTCGATCGTGTCGAAACTCGCCTTGGCAAGAGTCTTTAGCGTCATCGTCCGGTAGCGGACCAAGCCGAGGAACAGCGACCACAAGACTGCCGCCACGGCCGCTTCCGTCGGCGTGAACCAGCCCATGGTCATGCCACCAATAAGGATGACCGGCGTCATCAGCGCCATAACGGCGGAGAAATCGAAATACCAGTCGGCGGCGAGGAGTAGCACCAGCGCGATACCGACCGACGCATTGACGGAAAGGCCGGTGAGCATCAGCAGGTAAATAACCACCGGAACGCACGCCACGACCACGATCTCGAGCGAGGCCTCCAGAAGCTGCTTTATCTCGAAGGGCGCATCGGACCCCCAGCGCTTCACATAGGCGAAAATCGCAACGGTAACCATCATCAGCGCGGTCATGACGATGCCGGGCAGGATGCCGGCCATGAACAGTGCGCCGATCGAGACGTTGGCCATCATCCCGTAGATGACGAATGGCAATGACGGCGGAAAGATCGGCCCGAGCGTGGCGGAAGCCGCGGTAACGCCGACAGCTGCTTCGACGGGATAGCCGTGATCCTTCATCGCCTTGATCTCGATGGTGCCGATACCTGCGGCGTCCGCGAGAGCAGTTCCCGACATGCCGGAGAAAATCACGGACCCGATGATATTGACCTGCGCCAGGCCACCCTTCATCCAGCCGACGAGGGAGACGGCGAAGGAATAGATACGCCCGGTGACACCCGCGGAATTCATGAGATTGCCCGCAAGGATGAAGAATGGCACGGCGAGAAGCGGGAAGCTTTCAACACCGGCAATCATTCGCTGCGCCACGATAATGTCCGGCGCAATACCGAAGAAGACGAGATAGAGCACCGAGGCGACCGCCATGGAGATAGCGACCGGCACGCCAACGAGCATGAGGATAAGGAAAGTTCCAACAAGCAATAACATTAATCAGTCCTCGATCTTCTGGAATTCTTCGGGACGTTCCAGGACGGAATAGCCGCGGCGAACGTTGCGGATGAAAACCTGAACGGCTCGGATCAGCATCAATATGAATGCGACGAGCACGCTGTAAAAAACGATGTTGCGCGGAAGATCGACTGTCACCATGCGTTCTTCCGCAACGATTTCGACGTATCGCCACATCAACCACACCGCATAGGCGAAGAAGCCGATGCGCACGATATCGACGAAGTTGGACAGTGTGCGAGCGACACCCGCCGGCAAGTAATGGTAGAGCACGTCCACCTGAATATGCCGCGAGACGCGGACGCACATCACCGAACCGAGAAACACAACGCCGATCAGACAGTTGATCGCGATTTCTTCGGTCCAGGCATAGCTGTCGTTCATGACGTATCGCGTAAAGAACTGAAGGAATACGCACCCCGTCATGAGCCAGAAGACGATCAGTGTCAGCCAATCTTCAATGGCATAATCCGACAGATCAGCCACCGGCGCAGCATCTTCAAAGGAATGCGCAAGCTCTTCGGCGGTTACCGGGGTATGAATTTCATTTGACATGTTCCGTCTCCGGTTGGCGTCAGCATGGATGCGGCCGGGCGAGAGTACCGCCCGGCCCCATTGGATCATTCCTTGATCGCGCGAATGGCTTCCCAATCGGATTTCTCGTAGCCGAAATCCTCGAATTTCACCTTCTCCACCACGTTCTTTTCGAAGTCGGCCTTGTCGACTTCAGTCACGTTGATACCCTTTTCCTTGAACGTCGCGACGAGCTTTTTTTCCTTCTCGGATATGATCTTCGTCGTGCGTTCGGCAGCTTCCTGCATCACGTCGCCGAAGATCTTCTTGTCTTCGTCGGACAGGCTGGCCCAGAGCTGCTTCGAGATCACCGTGTTCAGATGATCGACAATGTGACCGGTCAGGATGATGTTCTTCTGAACCTCGAAGAACTTCTTGGCTTCGATCGTCGTCAGCGGATTTTCCTGCGCCTCGACTGTGCCGTTCTGCAGCGCGAGATAGACTTCGGCGAAAGCAATCGGCGTTGTGTTGGCGCCGCAGGCACGCGGCATGGCGAGATAGGCAGGCACATCCGGCACACGGATCTTCAGACCCTGCATATCCGAGCACTTGGCGATCGGCTTGTTCGATGTGGTTTGCCTTGTGCCGTAATAGCTGACGGCTGCAATGTGATTGCCGCTCTTTGTCTCGTAACCAGCAGCCAGACGCTTGAACACATCACTCTTTGTGTAAGCGATCAGATGTTCCGGCCCGCGGAAGATATAGGGGAAATAGGTGACGCCGATCGGCTTGTAGTCCCGGGCAGCAAAGCTCGATCCGGAAATGATGATATCGACCGTGCCGAGCTTCAGCCCTTGATTGATATCGGCTTCCTTGCCCAACTGTGAAGCCGGGAATACATCGATCTTGTAGCGGCCGTTGGTCCGCTTGGCGATCTCTTCGGCCGCCCAGACAGACTCCGTATGGAACGGCTCCGACGTTTCGTAGACATGCGCCCATTTGAGCGCCGTTTGCGCTTGCGCCACCACGGCCGATAGCGCGAGAGCGGCAACCGCTCCCAGAATGGTCGTCAGTTTGATCTTCATATCGTAGTCCTCCCAGATTGAATTCAGATCTTGGTACTTCTGCTCCGGCCTCCCGCGGGATGGCCTTTTTCACTTTCCAATTCCTCATCGAAGCTCTTGGAAAATCTCAATTGCGATTGCAGCAGATGGTGCCGCATCGCCGACTTGGCATGCGCCGGATCGCCTGATGCGATAGCGTCGCGAATGGCCCGGTGTTCCTCGAATGCCTCGCGCCAGGAAGCGGGACTTTCGAAATAACTCGCCAGCTTCTCGAAATAGGGCGTCATCCTCTGGTCGAAGAGTTCTCCGACAAATCGATTGAGCGCGGCGTTTTCAATAATGCCGGCAATCGTCGTGTGAAAAGTCCGGTCGAGCGCAATGGATGTGCGCGGGTCATTGAAGGTGCTCGCCATCTTTGTCAGCACGTCATCCAGCGCATCGACATGAGCTGGCGTAATCGCCTTGGCCGCCTCTTCCGCAATCGCACATTCGATCAACGCACGGGCGCGCAGCAGTTCGAATGGTCCTTCCAGATTTTCGGCTTCGGCTTGTACAGATGCAGGCTTCTCGCGCTGCTGACGCGTGACATAAATACCGGAGCCCATGCGGATATGAACGAGCCCTTCGACTTCAAGCGCAATCAATGCTTCGCGGATGGTCGGGCGGGATACGCCAAGTTTTTCCGCAAGTTCACGCTCACCGGGCAGCCGCTCGCCGACGGCAAACTCGCCGCTCTCGATCAGCGTGCGTATCTGGTCTGCCACCTGCCGGTACAAGCGGCGCGGCTCGATCGCTGCAAACATTGGTCCTCCCCGCACGGCTCTCCCTTCCGCACTCGACTGGTAAACTGGCCTTACCAATATACAACTGATACATTGATATATATGACAGAGTCAAGGCAGACTTTAGTCCAAGAAATCTCGAAAAGGCACAAGGTAAATCGGGGTGCTGTATCCTATTGTTACGCTTTGTATTGGAAAGTGATTGCCCCACTCCCCTGCGAACAAGCTATGAGAGCTCAACTCTGCCTCGTCCATTCGGTGACAAATGCTGCCTGATACCCGATTGCCGCGCGCCTTCGCCTGCCTGAGCCTTGCTCTGCTCCTCGGCGCTTGCACGACAGCCGATCCGAAATTGCCCAATGCAGCGTCGATTCCGCTTCCCGAACCATCGCCACGGCTTGCAAATGCTGCAGACGCCAAGCCGCAACCGAAATCTTCGGCCAGGTCCGTCGATGGTCTGATCTCGAAATATTCCGTTGCCTATGCCGTACCGGAATCGCTGGTGCGCCGCGTCGTGCAACGTGAGAGCAGGTTCAATCCCGCAGCCCGCAACGGTCCGTATTGGGGCCTGATGCAAATGCTGCCCGCGACCGCACGTGGTATGGGGCATGATGGCAGCGCCAAGGATCTGCTCGATGCCGAGACCAATCTCAAATATGGCGTGCGATATCTGGCCGGGGCTTACAAGGTCGCCGGTTACAATCCGGACCAGGCTGTGCGACTTTACTCACGCGGCTATTATTTCCAGGCCAAGCGCAAGGGCATGCTGGACGTGTTGAAGCCAGCGTCGCCGGTCGAAACCGCTGCCACTGCCGAACCTGCTCCGGTTACCGGAAATGCCGCAGTGGCTGCGACCGCCCAGACTGCAACACAACCCTTCGCACCGGCAGTTGCTCCGGCCGCAGCGCAACTCGCATATGCGGGCGATCAAGTCGTTCTTCCCGCGATGGTCCCGTTGCCGTTCGAGCGTCCCGAAATGATCGACACCGTTATGCCGGCCACCAGCGGTGGAAGTGGTGCACAGGCCCGCGTCCCTGCCCCACTTTGAGCGTTTCAGCCGCGGCAATCGCCGCCGTCAGATAGTCTTTCGCTTCAGTCACAGCCTCACCTAAATCAAGGCCTTTAGCCAATCCGGCAGCTATCGCAGCGGCCAGAGTGCAGCCAGTGCCATGGTCATTCTTCGTGATGATGCGCGGGCTCGAAAAGCGCTGCATCGTGACACCGTCGAAAAGCAGGTCCGTGCTCATCTCGGATTTCGCGTGACCGCCCTTGACGAGCACCGCCGCCGCCCCCAGCGCCAGCAGTTTTTCCGCCTGCCGGGCCATCCCGGCCTCGTCCTTTGCTATAGGCTCACCTGTCAGCAATGCCGCTTCCGGCAGATTGGGTGTCAGCACCACGGCGCGTGGCAGAAGAAGCTGGCGCAATGCTTCAATAGCCTCTGGCTGCAACAGGCGGTCCCCCGAGGTGGCGACCATAACCGGGTCCAGTACCACCCTTCTGTTCCAGTTTTCTAGCGCGTCGGCGATCGCCTCGATCGTTTCGACCACGCCGACCATTCCGATCTTTATGGCCTTGACGTCGATATCCGACAGGACAGCATCGATCTGCGCGCGGACTATGCCAGCCGAAAGATTCTCGATGGCGGTCACTCCGCGCGTATTCTGCGCGGTGATCGCCGTCAGAACGCTGGTGCCATAAACGCCAAGCGCCGAGAACGTCTTCAAATCCGCCTGTATGCCCGCGCCCCCGCCGCTGTCGGAACCGGCAATCGTCAATGCAATGGCTGTCATGTCCGCTCCTTCAGAGCCGCATCGACCGCCGCCAGCAGTGCGGCAGTCGCACCTTGCGGATCGTCCTGCCGGAAGATCGCCGAAATCACCGCCACGCCATCGGCTCCGGCTGCAATCGCAGGCGGCGTACGCGCAAGATCGATGCCCGCGATCGCGCCGATCGGCAGGTCGGGCTTCACATTGCGGATGATCGGCGCCAGACGGCTGAACCCTTCAAAGCCGATAGGCTGCAGATTTTGCTTCGCCGGCGTCTCGAACAGGCCGCCAATGCAGGCATAGTCGATATCCGCCTCGATGGCCGCTCGGGCGTCTGCTTCGTTCTTGACCGTCAGGCCGATGATCGCGTCCGGTCCGAGCAGACGGCGCACATCTGCCACCAGCATGTCCTCGCGCCCGACATGTACGCCTTCGACGCCCGCAGCAAGCGCTACGTCGATGCGGTCATTGACCACCAATGGCACCCCCGTCCCGTTCAAAGCCGCGTGGATCGCTCTCGCCCGCTCCACCATAAGTCGCGTCGGCGAGTTCTTGTCACGGTACTGGATAATCGTCGCGCCACCGCGCGCGGAGCTAAGCGCAAGCTGGCCGAGATCTTTGTCGCCGCCGATAGCGTCGACATCGACAATGGCGTTGAGCCGGTAATCTACTTTTGGCATGGGTTCTCTCTTTGGGTTGAAATATTCAGTATAAGTCCACGGCGATGTCTTCGACCTTGGGGACGCTCTTGATCAGTCCTGCATCGTGCATGAAGACACCGAACCGTTCGTAGCGGCCGCGATCGAGCGCAGCGGGCCGCTTGGCAAAGCGCGGCAGCGTGTCGATCCAGGCCTGCTTGTTCAACGGATTGTCGAGGTCCGGATAAGCCTTGATGAAGAGCTGCCAGGATTCTTCCGGGTGGTTGGTCAGATAGATCGCCCCCTTCTCCACCGCGCCGAGAAAGCGCTTGAGCCGGTCGTCCTTGAGCAAATCCGGATGAGTGACGAAAATAAGCTCGTCATAGGGAGGCACGCCATGTTCCTCCGGGAAGAAGGCGAGCCCCTTATGCCCCTCCTGGGCCATCTGCGTCAGCTCGAAATTGCGATAGGCACCGACGGTCGCATCCACCTGCCCGGAAATCAGCGAGGTGGAGAGGGCAAAGTTGACATTGATCAACTCGACATCCTTGGTCGACAGGCCCTCCGCTTTCAGCATGGCGCCCAGCATCGCGTCTTCGAAGCCGGCGACAGAGAAGCCAACTTTCTTGCCCTTCAAATCCTTCAAGCTTTTGATTGGTCCGTCCGCCAGTGTCATCACCGTATTGAGCGGCGTTTCGACCAGCGTGCCGAACCGCACCAGCGGCAGGCCTTCAGCATGGTCGAAAAAAAGCGTGGGCTGATAGTGGATGGCGATGTCCGCCTGCTTCGCCGCAACAAGGCGTGGCGGCGCTGCCGGATCAGCCGGCGGGATCAGCTCGACATCGAGACCGGCCTCCGCGAAGTAGCCCTTCTCTTTGGCGATGACCAGCGGCGCATGGTCGGGATTGACAAACCACTCCAGCAGAACAGTCAGCTTGTCGGCGGCCATGGCCTGACAGGAAATGCCGGAGGCAGAAACGGCGAGACCGACCATGAAAATCAGGGGAAGAATGCGAAACATCGAAGATCCTTTTACATGCGATGAAATGGGGGAATTGTCATGTCTCCCGCGCCCATGGCGTCAGCCGTCTTGCCAGCGCGTCCACAAGGAAGCGCAGGACAATCGTCAGCGTGGCGAGGATGATGAGGGCGGCAAAGAGTGTATCCGTCTGCATGCGCGCATTGGCTTGCAGCATGACGAAGCCGAGACCGCGCGAAGAACCAACCCATTCACCGATGACGGCGCCCATAGGCGCGAAAACCGCCGCGACGCGCAAGCCGGAACCCAGTGCGGGCAAGGCGCTCGGCACGCGCACGAGGAACAGTGTCGCGAGGGGTGATGCCTGTGTCAGCGCCGCCGCGTCGAGCAGGTCCTGATTGGTGCGCTGCAGGCCGTCGGCGAAGGCGGAGGCCACCGGAAAGAATATGATGAGGCTCGCCATGACGACCTTGGAGGCAAGGCCAAAGCCAAACCACAGCACCAGCAGCGGTGCGATCGCAAAAACCGGCAACGCCTGCAGAACGAGCATCAGCGGCCAGACGATCCGCCGGAAACCGGGCACGGCGCATACGAGAAGCGCAGTAACGATGCCGGCCAGCGCCCCGAATATCAGCCCAAGGATGATCTCCACCAGCGTGATGGCCGCGTTGGTCAGCAGATAATGCTGCTCCTCGACCAGCGTAGCGATAACCGTCAATGGCCCCGGCAGGATGAAACGCGGCGGTGCCATCACCCAGACAATCATTTGCCAGCACAGGACCACCGCCAGCAAAGCTGCCGCTATCTGCAAAATCAAGCGCATGGCGCTGTTCACGCCACTACCGTTTTTGGCGGAGAAATTTCAAGGGAACGGGCACGGTCTGGACTCCATCATGATCGGAGATCCGGATATGTGCGAAGACAAGATTTGAGGTGTGCGAAGAAGGCTCAATTCCCGTTCCTACGCCGGCATAACCCGGATCAGGTTCAAGGGTCCAGCTCGACGCTATCTCAGCACTGTGCAGTGCCCCCCTCGGAATGAAGTCATGATGGAGCGGCGCAACGACAAAGTCAATTGCACCGCAGGGTTGTTCTTGGTCTAGTGTGTCAGGCGGACGTTTTCGTTATCGACGGCCTTGCAGGACGATTTTATTCTGTAAAAGAAGTCCGGCTGTATGACGTTATCAGCGCTACCACCGTCTTCCCACGCGTGCTTGTGATCAGCACCATCGCAGCTCAACAAGTCCAGAACGGGGGGTGTTGAACCTTTTGGCAACCGCACGTCATCTACAAAGAGATTGTTCACTGTGAGGGGATCATCAGTACGCAAAGTAGAGTTGTAGCCCGCATACGCCGAATTTGAACTTGCTTTACAGGTGACGGTATTACCCGTTGAAGTGTTCCGATAGCCAATATCGCAACCATCGGTTTTTACTTCCATTTTCAGATACAGCGTTTTGTAGTCACCAAGCTGGAAAGTTACTGGCGAATCTAGACCGGGTACGGTGGTGCCGGTACCTCGTCCCCCCTCTCCGCTATGGTCCTTTGCGGTATAGGCGATTGTTCCCACGACCGTTTCCTTGCCGTCCTTCACTCCAACGATGGAGATGCGTTTGAACCAGTAGCCAGTAACCTTGTCGATTGTGATCGTCGCCGTGGTCGGCTTTAGCGGCGCCAAAGCTGTCGCCGTGACACCGATCGGCACCGAGTTCTTGTTCAGCACGCGCATGAACGTCGTACCTGATAGGCCGTTGAGGGAGACCGTAACAAGCTGGTTGTCTGCCTTGAAATTAATGGTAACGGCATTTGCAGCTTGTTCGCCGAGGTTGGCTTTCAGGTAGGCACGTGCCCGTGCCTCCGCTTGAGCTGAATTCGTGCCAATATAGATCGAAGCGCCGGCCAATGCGGCCGAATCGGCAGCGTTCTGCAATTTTGACCGCTCATTGCTTGCAAGGCTGTAATCCACAGCGAGGCCGGTCATGCCGAGAAGCGGCACAAGCAGCAATCCGAATGTTACCGCTGTTGCTCCGCTACGGTCTTTGAGGAATTTTGTAAATTTTTTCATTGGCCCACTCCGTCGTTACATGGACCATTGAATCTCCGGCGTAAATTCGTGCTTAGTAAATTCATTCATATTTTCACGATCATGCTCCGGCAGCACGATTTCTGTGAAATCATTGTTGGAATGGTAAAAAACCAATGAAGATCGTTAACTTTAAGGCTGGATATCCGGCCTGACGAAACCCTGGCTCGCGACGAGAAGATTGCGTGTGTAGTCCTGCGTGACCTTGCGGTTGACAAGTTCCGATGCCGTCAGTCGCTCCACCTCGGCACCATTCTGCATGACCATCAGCCGATCGCACATGTGAGTTACAACGGCGAGATCGTGGCTTACCATAAGGAAAGTCAGTTTCCGGTCGCGCCTGATCTGCTCAAGCAGGTTCAGCACCTCCGCCTGCACCGAGGCATCTAGCGCCGATGTCGGCTCATCAAGCAGCAGGATCGACGGTTCAAGGATCAGCGCCCGGGCGATGGCGACGCGTTGACGTTGCCCGCCCGACAGCTGGTGCGAATAGCGGAAACGGAAGCTCGATCCCAATCCCACTTCATCGAGTGCGCGCAGGATGCGTTTTTCGATATCACTGAACCCATGGATCACCAGCGGTTCCAACAATAACCGATCAACGGTCTGGCGTGGGTGCAGCGAGCCGTAAGGGTCCTGGAATACCATCTGCACTTCGCGGTAAAACGTCTTGGTACGGGACGAACCCAGCGTTTTGCCGTTGACCGTGATCATCCCGGCGCTGACCGGCGCCAGACCTGCGACAGCGCGCAGCAATGTGGATTTTCCCGAACCGGATTCACCGACAAGACCGAAGGATTCCCCCGGCGCAACATCGAAGCTGACGCCGCGCAGGGCGAGAAAGCGATCGAATTTCACTTCCAGCTTTTCAATGACCAATGCTTTGGATTGGGATGGTGTCATGCCGCCCACTCCGGCTTGCGGTCAAGCACCGGCAGCGGATGCCGGTCGGCACCGATCTGCGGCATGCAATTGAGCAAGCCTTGCGTGTAGGGATGCTTGGCATTGTGCAAGTCGGTTGCAGCAATCTCCTCAACGATCCGCCCCGCATACATGACGATGACGCGGTCGCAGAACGATGAAACCAGCCGCAGATCATGCGAAATGAAGATCAGCCCCATGCCGCGATCCCGCACCAGATTGTCGAGGATCCTCAGCACGTCGAGTTGTACGGTCACGTCCAGCGCGGAAGTTGGCTCGTCGGCGATCAGCAGCTCCGGCCCGGTGATCAGCATCATGGCAATCATGGCGCGCTGACCCATGCCGCCGGAAACCTCATGCGGATGCAAATCGTAGACCCGTTCTGCATCACGGATTTGTGCGGCGGCAAGCATGTCGAGCGCCCGTCTGCGTGCCTCGGCCTTGCTGACCTTCTCATGCGTCCTGAGCGTTTCGACGATCTGCCGGCCGATACTCATGACAGGATTGAGCGAATATTTGGGGTCTTGCAGGATCATGGCAATGCGGTTGCCGCGAAGGCTTCGCCGCTGCTTCACCGAAGCCCCCAGCAAGTCGATGCCGTCGAAGTTGAGCTTCTGTGCAGTGATCTTCGCATGTGGCGGTGTCAGCCCCATGATGGCGCGGCCGGTCTGCGACTTGCCTGAACCGGACTCGCCGACAATGCCAAGCCGCTCGCGTCCAAGCGTGAAGGAAACGCCGCGCACCGCATCGACAGTGCCCGTACGGGTCGGAAACTGTACCCTCAGATCCTCGACGGTCAGCATGGTGCTCATTGGTTGCTGCCTCGCGGGTCGAGCGCATCGCGCAGGCCATCGCCTAGAAGATTAAAGCCGAGGCTGACGATGAGGATGGCAAAGCCCGGCGCTGCCGCAACCCACCATTGATCCATAATGAAGCGTCGTCCTGAGGCGATCATCGCGCCCCATTCCGGCAATGGCGGCTGTGCACCGAGGCCGAGGAAGCCAAGCCCGGCGGCGGTCAGGATGATTCCCGCCATGTCGAGCGTTACGCGCACGATCAGCGATGAGAGACACAACGGCATGATGTGACGCAGCACGATGCGAATCGGCGACGCACCCATCAGCCGCACCGCGGCGATGTAGTCGGAGTTACGCACGGTCAGCGTTTCAGCGCGTGCGATACGCGCATAGGGCGGCCAGGAGGTGATCGCAATGGCAATGACCGCGTTCTCGATGCCAGGTCCGAGGGCGGCGACGAAGGCAAGCGCAAGAATAAGCTTGGGAAACGCCAGGAATATATCGGTGATGCGCATCAGAATTGAATCGGTCCAGCCCCCGGCATAACCGGCGATGGTTCCAACCAGAAGCCCGATAGGTGCTGCTATGATGGCGACGAGGATAACCACATACAGCGTCAGCCGCGAGCCATAAATCAACCGCGAAAGGATATCGCGGCCCTGGTCATCGGTACCGAGCAGATACTCGCCGCCCGGCGGCAACAGGCGTGCATTGCGCAAATCGCCAACCACCGGCGAATGCGGCGCAAGCACATTCGCGAAGGCGGCGACGAGCAGAAGTGCGATGATGATGCCGAGACCGACAACAGCCAGCTTGTTGCTGGCGAAGCGGCTCCAGACCAGATAGGCCCGGCCCAGCCGCGCCTGCATGCGCGATTGCGGCCGGTCGCTCATCAGCCATTCGCGGCGGGAAAGGGGGCGTGTTGTCATCTCAAAACCCACAAAATTGGGTAGAGGGCGGCGAAAACGTCGATTTTTGAGCACCGGAGCGCAGTGTACTTTTGGGTACATGAGCACCGGAGCACAGAAAATTGACGTTTGCAGCCCGCTCTGGCAAATTTTTCATCGTGCGCGCGTCCGTGGGTCAAGCGCCCGGTACAGCAGATCGGACAAAAGGTTGATGGCGACGAACACCGTTCCGATGATGATCGTGCCGCCCAGTACCGCATTCATGTCGGCGTTCTGCAGCGAATTGGTGATGTAGAGCCCCAGACCCGGCCAGGAGAAAACTGTTTCGGTCAGCACCGAGCCCTCGAGCAATCCGGCATAGGACAGCGCGATCACCGTGACCAGCGGCACCGCGGCGTTGCGCAGGGCATGGCCCCAGATGATGCGCGTCTCGGAAAGGCCCTTGGCCCGTGCGGCAACGATATATTCCTGTTCCAGCTCATTGAGCATGAATGATCGCGTCATGCGGCTGATATAGGCCAGCGAAAAATAACCGAGCAGCGAGGCAGGCAGGATGATGAAGCTGAAAATGTTGCGAAACGCTTCCCAGTTCTGCTGCAGAACCGCATCGAGCAGATAGAAGCCGGTGATAGGCGTGAATGTGTATTCGTAGACGACGTCGATGCGGCCCGGACCCGAAGTCCAGCCGAGCTTGGCGTAGAACACGACAAGACCGATCATTCCGAGCCAGAATATCGGGACCGAATAACCGATGAGGCCGATGACGCGAACGATCTGGTCGATGATGCTGCCGCGTTTGACTGCCGCGAGAACCCCTAGCGGCACACCAAAAACCGCGCCGATGAGCGTGCCGAATGTCGCAAGCTCCATCGTGGCGGGGAAGACGCGCCTTATGTCCTGCATCACCGGGTTGGTCGTCAAAACCGAATTGCCGAAATTGCCCTCCAAAACGCCTTGCACATAGATGAAAAACTGCCGGTAAAGCGGCAGATTGAGACCGAGTTCTTCACGCACCCGCTCGACGACGTGGGCGGGCGCCCTGTCGCCAACGATGGCAAGAGCCGGATCGATCGGAATGACGCGTCCGATGAAGAACGTTACTGCGATCAACCCCAGGAACGTGATGATGCCGATCAGGACGAACCTGCCGGCGGCCCAAGCGAAGTTGGAAGCCCAGGCGCCCGTGCGCCTGGACTCCAGTTGCATGTCGGGGTTGGTCAACGGTACGAGCCCCGGATCACTTCGAGATATTGAAAACGTAGTTGGTGTCGAATGACGGTCCGAGCTTGAATCCCTTGAGGTTCGAACGATAGCCCGCGACTTCGATCTGCTGGAAAATCATGATGAATGGGCTGGTTGCGAGAACTTTTTTCTGCAGGTCCTGATACATCTGGGCTCGTTTGGCGCCATCGCGCTCAAGCAGAGCCGCCTTGGTTTCCTTGGTCAGTTCCGGCACATCCCAGGCATTGCGCCATGCGAGCGTCTTGTTGGTGCCCTCATCGGAATTGTTGGGGTTGTTGGTGAATGTATCCGCATTCGAATGCGGATCCCAATAATCCACGCCCCACTGGCCGATATACATATCATGGGTACGCGCACGGTACTTGGTCAGCGTCTGCTTACCATCGCCCGGAATGATCTCCATCTTCACGCCGCCCTGAGCGAATGTCTGCTGCACGGATTCGGCAATGCCCGTCACCGGCTGATTGTTGCGCACGTCCATGGTAACGGTGAAACCATCCTTCAGGCCTGCCTTTTCGAGCAGTTCCTTGGCTTTGGCGACATCGAGCTTGTAAGGGTTCTCGTCGAGTTCGCCGAGGACGCCCTTCGGCAGGAATGTCTGATGGATTTCGCCAATGCCCTTGATCAGCTTTTCGCCGATCGCGTCGTAATCGACGAGATATTTCAGCGCCTCGCTTACGCCGGGCTTGGCAAGGTCCGCGTTCTTTTGGTTAAGGCTGATGTAGTAGACGGTGCCTTTGGGCGCGTTGGTGGTCGCAATGTCGCTGTTCTTGACCACCTGCTCCAGATCATTGGGCTCAAGATTGCGGGCAATGTCGATATCGCCCTTTTCAAGCAGCAGGCGCTGGGCCGCGCTTTCCTTCACATGCCTATAAATGACACGCATCAGAGGCGCCTTTGTGCCCCAGTAGTTGTCATTGCGTTCCAGAACGATAATTTCGTTGGCACGCCAGTCTCGGATCTTCATCGGACCGGAACCCGCATAGGCGGTCTTCAGCCAGGCCCAGCCGAAATCATCATTGACGACATGCTCGGAAGTGAGCTTCTTGTCGACAACCGAAGCAACCGTCGCAGTCAGGCAGTTCAGGACGAAGCTCGGTGCATAAGGCTGATCGACCGTGAACACAAAGGTCGAAGGATCGGTTGCCTTGGCCTTTTCGGCGACATTGTCCGGCTTCAGGCCGAACTGGGTCAGGATGAACGCCGGGCTCTTGTCGAGCTTGACGGCGCGCTCGAAGGACCAGGCGACATCATCGGCCGTGACCGGATTGCCCGACGCGAATTTCAGGCCCTGTTTCAATTTGAAAGTATAGGTCAGGCCATCGTCGGAAACCGTCCAGCTTTCGGCAACGTCTGCAACGACCTTCGAAGGATCGTTGATATCGAGCCGAACGAGCTTGTCGTAAGTATTGCCGTTGATTTCACCAGTGGTGAGCTCGAAAGCTTCAGCGGGATCGAGCGTTATCACGTCATCGATGGCGAAGGCTTCGACCAGCGTATCGGCCGGCGTCTCGGCCCATGCTGGTACGCCGGAAAGCAACATCGTGGACAGCGCCGCGCTGCCGAGCAGAAGCCGGAATTTCGGGTTTATTTGGTTCATCAACATTGTTCTGGTTCCCTGTTTTATGAGCAATTTGACTTTTTTAATTTTCTTCGTGCCAGGCCGAGCGTAATACCCGCAGCCAGTTTTCGCGGCAGATTTTTGCCAGGTCATCTCCGGAGTATCCGGCGTCGCGCAGCGCCGCGACGAGATTTTGATTGCCGCTCGCATCGGCAATCTCGCCGGGGATTTTAGCACCATCGAAATCAGAACCAAGTGCCACGCAATCGATACCCATTCGGTTAACCATGTAGTCGATGTGGCGCACCATGTCGGTCAGCGGCGTATCGGCATTTTCACGTGCGTCGGGGCGCAGCATGGCCACCGCATAATTCAGCCCGACGAGCCCCCGGCTTTCTCGTATGGCATCAAGCTGCTTGTCGGTGAGATTGCGTGCGACAGGCGTCAACGCGTGCACATTGGAGTGACTGGCGACAAGCGGCTGATCGCTGATCCGCGCCACATCCCAGAAACCCTTTTCGGTGATATGCGCGAGATCGATGAGGATGCCGAGACGATTGCATGCCTTGACCAGTTCTTCGCCGATCGCGGTGAGTCCGGGTCCCGTATCCGGGCTCATCGGATAGGCGAAGGGCACACCGTGGGCGAAGATATTGTTGCGGCTCCACACTGGACCGAGCGAACGCAAGCCGGCGGCGTAGAACACATCGAGCGCGGCCAGATCGGCGCCAATCGCCTCGCAGCCCTCCATATGGAGCACCGCAGCGAACATATCGTTTTGCATGCACTCGGTAATCTCGGCCGTGCTGCGGCACAATTTCCAGCCGCCGAACCGCTGGAGCTTCAGCGCGATCGAGGCCATTTCCAGCGCAATGTCGAGGGAGGAAGAGCGCTCCAGCGGCACTGCGAGCGGCGTCGAATAATGGCCGTTGGCGTCTGGCGCTTTGAAGGCAAGATCCCCGGATGGAACGTAAATCGCGCAGAGCCCGCCGATCAGTCCGCCCTTTAGCGCCCTGATCTTGTCAATGTGACCGGAAGTGGTGCCTTCGATGAACTCCTGAACCGGATCGGCGCCGTCTCTCGAATGTTTCCACAACCGGTAAAGCACATCGTTGTGACCATCGAAGACAGGCTGCATTTCAATTCCCGATCAGATTGACTTGAAAAAAGGCCATATGTTCGCCGGGTAATCTTTTGTCGACCCCTCGGCGCCCATCGCCTTTTTCGACAAAAGATCATGATGCCCGCGAACAGGCAAGAGAGTTGTTGTACAAAAGTATAAAAAGCCGCTCAGGGGGGCCAACGCCCAACAGGCGTAACCTGCAGGTCGTAGTGCGCCTGCGTCGGTGACGAATGGATGTTGCAAGGAGAGGAGCCCATGCAACATGGCAAATATGGGCTGCTAAAGTGGGTAGCCATCTTGATGGCAGCGCCCATATGACCTATATTCTTCCAAAATTGGAGTATCCGGATGGCCGAACCTCAATTGTCTGTGCGCAGCGCCAGAGCACGCGACTTGGCACATCGCCTGGCGAGCCGTGAAAACAGATCAATCGCCGAAATTGTAGAGCGGGCTCTTGAGTCCTATGAAATCCGCGAAACCGGCCGGGAGCCAGCGTCGGCATTCTACAACCGCCTGTCAAAAGATGCCGGTACAGATATCGATCTGGAGGCTGTCATCCGGCAAGGGCGCCGCGGCCATCCGGGTCCTGAGCTTTGATATTTCTAGACACCAATGTTCTTTCCGAAACCTTACGCAAGGCGCCAAACGAGGCTGTGATCTCTTGGCTCGTCCGGCATGATTCAGAACTGGCTTTACCGACTGTAACGATCGCAGAGATTGCGTTTGGCATTCAGAAGATATTGCCCGATCAACGGGCCCTTCGCCTCGAGCGGGGTCTCTCGGACTGGCGTCGGCGTTTTGCTGACCGCATATTTGGTTTAACCGAAGAGGCAGCGATGGCTTATGGCGAGATCATGGGAACCGCCACACGGCAAGGATCAATAATGTCGGCTCCTGATGGTATGATTGCAGCCATTGTTCGGGTGAATGGCGGCCGTTTAGCCACCCGGAATGTTACCGATTTCAGCACAACTGGCCTGGACCTCATCTCTCCTTGGGAAAGATGAGGCAATAACCTCTTGAGGCTATCTCAAACTTATGATGCCATTTAAACGTCGAGATTGGCCACGCTCAGTGCATTGTCCTGAATGAATTCACGCCGAGGCTCGACATCGTCGCCCATCAATCTTGAGAACAGACTGTCGGCGTCGGTGGCATCATTCACCTTCACCTGCAGCAGTGAGCGCGCATTGGGATCCAGCGTCGTTTCCCAGAGCTGGTCTGCATTCATCTCGCCGAGACCCTTGTAGCGCTGCAATGAGAGGCCCTTGCGCCCGGCAGCAAATACAGCCTCCAGCAGGGCAATCGGTCCCGCAACGGAATCCGATTTGTCCTTGCGGCGCAGAACCGGCGGCTTCGAATAGATGTCGTGCAGACGCGCCGAATAACGGTCAAGCTGGCGTGCATCGGCCGAACCGATCAGCGCCATATCGAGCGTGACCGTTTCCTTGACGCCGCGTAGCGAACGCTCGAAAACATAGCCGTCGACACCGTCATCCGGCGTCGCCAGACGGCCGCTCCAGCCCTTTTCGGTTTCCTCTGCGATCAGATCGAGGCGCCCGGCAACCTCGGTCACCAGCGCCTGGGCTCTTGCCGCATCGGAAATGGCTTCCGGGTTGAGCGCACCGGCGATCGTCGCCTGTTCAACGACCGCTCGGTCATAACGGGTGTTCAAACCCTGCAGCAGATGACGAACGGCGAGCGCATCGGTGATGACGGAGCGCAGGTCGGGACCGGTGCGAACCTCACCGGAGTCGAGCTCCAGCGCGGCTTCTTCCAGCCCGGAATCGATCAGAAACTCCTCATAGGCGACTTCGTTCTTGATGTACTGCGAGGATTTTCCGCGCGAAACCTTATAGAGTGGCGGCTGCGCGATATAGATATGGCCGCGCTCGATCAGCTCCGGCATTTGGCGGAAGAAGAACGTCAACAGCAAGGTGCGAATATGCGCGCCGTCCACGTCAGCGTCGGTCATGATGATGATCTTGTGGTAGCGCAGCTTGTCCGGATTGAACTCATCCTTGCCGATACTGGTGCCGAGCGCCAAAATCAGCGTGCCGATCTGGTCGGATGACAACATGCGGTCAAGCTTGACGCGTTCGACATTGAGAATCTTGCCACGAAGCGGCAGGATGGCCTGGTTCTGGCGCGAGCGCCCGCCCTTGGCGGAGCCACCGGCGCTGTCACCCTCGACGATGAAGATTTCCGATTTGGCCGGGTCCTTTTCCTGACAATCGGCAAGCTTGCCCGGCAGCGAGCTGATGCTCAGCGAATTCTTGCGAGTGATGTCGCGCGCCTTGCGGGCAGCCTCGCGAGCGGAGGCAGCCTGGATGACCTTTTCGACGAGGACCTTGCCCTCAGCCGGATGTTCTTCGAGCCAAGTCGAAAGCGCCTCGTTGACGAGACTTTCCACAACCGCGCGCACTTCGGACGAAACAAGCTTGTCCTTGGTCTGCGAGGAAAACTTCGGGTCTGGAACCTTGACGGAAAGAACTGCGGTGAGACCCTCACGGCAGTCATCGCCCGTAAGCGTCACCTTGGCCTTCTTGGCCTGGCCGGTGTTTTCCGCATAGCCGGTCATCTGGCGTGTCAGGGCGCCGCGAAACCCGGCAAGGTGTGTGCCGCCGTCACGCTGCGGAATATTGTTGGTAAAACACAGCACATTCTCGTGGTAGCTGTCATTCCACCACATGGCGACTTCAACCACCGTATCGTCGCGCTCGCCGCGAATATAAATCGGCTCGTTGACGAGTTCCTTCTTGGTGCGGTCGAGATACTTGACGTATGCAGTCAGTCCACCCTCATAGAACAGCTCGAGATCGACCGGATCGGCATGGCGGCGATCGGAGAGCAGGATGCGCACACCCGAATTCAGGAAAGCGAGTTCGCGCAGCCGGTGCTCGAGTGTCTTGAAATCGAACTCGACCATGGTGAACGTCTCGGTCGACGGCAGGAAGGAAACTTCCGTTCCGGTCAATCCATCGGAATCACCCGTCTCCTTCAATGGCGCATCGGCGACGCCATGGGTGAAGCTCATCTCGTAGATTCTGCCCTGGCGGCGAATCTTCAGCCTCAGCCAGACAGACAGTGCATTGACGACGGAAACGCCAACGCCATGCAGACCCCCGGAGACCTTGTAGGAGTTCTGGTCGAACTTGCCGCCGGCATGCAGCTGCGTCATGATGACTTCGGCCGCGGAAACACCTTCCGAGTGCATATCGGTCGGGATACCGCGGCCGTTGTCGGTCACCGTGCAGGATCCATCGGGATTCAATGTCACGGTGACGCGCGTCGCGTGGCCCGCAAGCGCTTCGTCGATGGCATTGTCGACGACTTCGTAGACCATGTGGTGAAGGCCGGATCCGTCATCCGTATCACCGATATACATTCCAGGGCGTTTGCGTACAGCATCCAACCCCTTGAGGACTTTGATGGACTCCGCACCGTATTCCGGCGAGGATTCGACTGTCATCTCGGGTGTATCACTCATATAAAATTCAATCTTTCCTGACGCCTGAACTGGCGCGCCCGCCCTTATAGCATAGCTTGGGCGAATCATGGCCCCATTACAGCATTAGATATAGTGATTAATGCAGCTTTTTCCAATTCTGGAGGGCTTGATATCCACGGATGATGGCCAAATTGGTGCGACAGCGGATACGGGCTCGATGTGCGCCTCGTTCATCCCCTCGGGTCGGCGGCTCATCCTCTTAAATTTACAGATCGGGATGATGGATGGCAGAAGCGGTTTCAGCCAAAACCCTGAAAGTGCTATTCGATAATCTGGATATCCCCGATTGCCGGCCTTTCAATCGTCGCCGGTTTTTCGATGGGAGATTGCGCATCCAAAAAGTCTTTAACCTCGTCATAAGTCAGACTGCTGTCGCGATTGCTGTCCATTGCTGCGAAATGACCGGTGAAGTAGCCCAATCCTGCGTTTTCTGCAGACGTGACGGTTACACGACCTGTCGACGGGTCCGCCGCCCGTACAAAGAGTGATCGGATCCGCGCGTCCACGGCATCGCGCACTGCCTCGGGCGTAATCGGTGATTTGGTTTTGCTCGCCAGAGTAGGGTCCGGAAGTGGCCGACGCAGCAGCAAGTGTTCAGAGGGCCTGCGCAGAACACTATCCTTGGCGCTCGCCGGAACTCCGGTCGCAGTTGCGAGAACGAGAAGAACCATCAGGAATATCTGCCTCATTGTCCTGGCTCCGCAAGTTTTGCCTCTTGCCAGCGTGCCAGTTTGGCCGCAGGAGTTTGATCGTAGAATGATCCCAGTTCTGCTTTGAGCTGATCATAGCCGTCTGTATCGAATGGCGATACACCGTGACCGCCGCTATAAAGTCTCACGGGCACCTTGGCCGCTATCCCCGATCGACTGATATCAAGTTCAGATTTGTGAAAAGGCGTATTCAAATCATAGTAGCCGTGCTGAATCAAAACCTTCAATTGTGGATTGAGCTGCAGCCCAAAGGCGAGATCAGGAATGCTGTTTTCTATTCGATCGGGATCGCTGGGTAGCTTCTGATCAGGACTATAGGACCACCGGTCAAAACTCTCGCCGTTGAACCCCAAATAGGATGCGGCCTGCTGATAACCAATGAATTGTCTTTGATATTGTCGGACATACTCGTAAACGTCGCTTCCATCATCGACAGCCGGATCGATTGTATCCGGTGGTAAATAATCCCGGCCATCATTCAAGGAGAGCTTGCGTCTGTCGGGACCGTATCTTTCACCAAACAATGCCGTAAAGCGCCAGGCATTCATATTTGGATTCTCGATCCAGGGATTGTTCGCCGCCGTGTCGCCGAGCGTGAACACTTTGCCCAAACCGGTCAACTGATAGAGTCGATCAAGGAATGGCGGCGCCTCCTTGTTGTCCCGCAAGAATGCTTCCCAACCGGTTCTATCGCCCCATCCCAGTCCGGAGAAAGCCCCGTCATAATGTTTCTTGAATTCCGCGGCGAACGAGCGGACACCGATCAGAAACACGTCGGAAGTCGCTGCGTTTCGAGCAGTCGCCTTGCCGTGATGGTCGGCAATCATGGCATAGGTTGGCACGGCACCGTCACAGGCAAAGGTGGAATGCGTTAGGCAGTCATTCCTCCGGTTCATCAAAGGTGAGTTGAGAACCAACCCGTTCAGGATATTCTTGCCGTCTTTCCCCTCAGCGTAGTCGGTGGCACTCCTTTCCAGGAGCAGTCGCGCCATAATTGGCGTGCGAAAGCCGCCGTAGGAGACGCCGTAGATATATTTTGGCGAGTATTGGCGCTTGTTGGTATTGATATATTTGATGACAAAATCGCTGAGAATACTAGCATCACTGTCAACTCCCCAGAAGTCGACATTTTCGCTCGGAAAGATCGCCGAGGAGTAACCGGTTCCCACTGGGTCAACAAAAACAAGGTCCGATTTGTCGAGCAATGTATTGGGATTGTCGATCAGCGGCAGGGTTGTCGATGCCGACGTAAGCACATCGAGATCCACACTTTTTGGTCCAAGAAAATTGAGGTCAAGATCAGCCGAGGCACCTCCAGGTCCGCCGTTGAAAATGAACGTTATTGGACGCGTATCTTTCGGCAGATCATCACGGGCATAGGCTGTATAGAAAATCGCCGCATCATCCCGACTCCCAGCCCCGTTGACTGGACGCGAGGCAACCAAATGCCCCGCGGTCGCGGTAAACTCCATAGCAACGCCCTTCACCGTGATAACTTGAGTTTTGCTGGTTGGTGTTTGATCGACATACCGATAGTAGATTGAATCGCCAGCGCCATAGCTAAACACCGAACGTTCCAGAACGGGTAGCGGCTCAAACGTGCTCGCGTCAGACTCCTCCGAATCCGAACTCCCGCTGCACGATGCCAGAAAGACCGCCAGCAAAAGCCAGCACAGGCGAAAATGCATGGTGAAAAACCTCACAATATCGATTTGAATATGTTTCTGGTATGTTCTTTAAAAAATGATGCGCAAAATAGACTGTCGGACGTATTCAGGCTGGACCAGAACGCATTCGGCTCTTTGCGTCAACGTAGCAATTAGTAGGGTAAGGAGCCGCCAATTCCGGTTAATTGGTAGACTTTTTCCCCGCTTGTCCCCACATCCGTGGCGGAGGTGATGAATGGATACGATACCGATCGCTTTTGTCCCGCCGGCGCCAGTACCGCGTACTGGTCCTGTCGGCACATTGCAGCTTATTCGCACCATTTACCGCAATCCGTTGGAGCTGTGGGGGGAGCCTTCTTATAATGAACCCTGGGTTTCCATCGACTGGTCCTTCGCCCACACGATCATCGCCAATGATCCCGGGCTGATCCGCCATGTGCTCGTCGACAATGCGAAGAATTACAAGATGGCGGCGGTACGCCAGCGCATCCTTCGCCCCATCCTGCGCGATGGATTGCTGACGGCGGAAGGCGATGTCTGGAAACGGTCGCGCAAGGCGATGGCGCCGGTTTTCACGCCGCGCCACATCGATGGTTTCGCCGAAAGCATGAAGCGGACAGCCGATGTTTTCGCCGATCGCTACGACGGCTTGACCGGCACGACCGATGTATCGCGCGACATGACCATGCTGACCTATGACATTCTTGCGGACACTTTGTTTTCCGGAGAAATTGCTGGTGATCCGGACCAGTTTTCCCATGAGGTGGACCGGCTGTTCGAAACCATGGGCCGGGTCGATCCACTCGATCTTCTCGGAGCACCTGCATGGTTGCCGCGCTTCACCCAGATCCGCGGCCGCCGCGCGCTCGCCTTCTTCCGCCAGATCGTCGCCAACACGATGGAGATGCGCAAGGCCCGCATGGAAAAGGAAGGCGACAAGGTTCCGAACGATTTCCTCACCCTCCTGCTGAGAGCCGAAGGTCCCCAAGGGCTTTCGCGCGCCGAGATCGAGGACAATATCATCACCTTCATCGGCGCGGGCCACGAAACCACGGCGCGTGCATTGGGCTGGACGCTGTATTTGCTGGCAAAGGCGCCATGGGAACGCGATCTGATCGAGCAGGAGATCGATGCTTTCATGGGTCAGCGCGAGGTCCCGCCGCCGCATCAATGGCTGGACGCCTTGCCCTTCACCCGCTCCGCATTCGAGGAGGCCATGCGGCTTTATCCCCCCGCGCCGTCGATCAACCGCGAACCTATCGAGGACGATCAGTACAAGGATTTGAAGCTTCCAAAGGGCGCGGCGGTTCTGGTCATGCCATGGACTGTGCATCGCCACCGGCTTTATTGGGAAAATCCCGAAGCTTTCATGCCGTCGCGCTTTCATCCGGAAAATCGCGACAGGATCGACCGGTTTCAATATCTGCCCTTCGGGGCCGGACCCCGCGTCTGCATCGGCGCAAGCTTTGCGCTGCAGGAGGCAATCATCGCTTTGGCGACCCTGCTGCATCGCTATCGCTTCGATATGGCACCCGATATAAAGCCATGGCCCGTGCAGAAACTGACCACACAACCGGATGGCGGATTGCCGATGAGCGTGACGGCAAGACGGTGACCTGCAGAAGCGCAGTGCGTGGTTCGACGGGGCTCACCATGAGGGAAGTCGTGTTGTGCAAAAACGTCCGGCAAACGTCGCAAGCAAACACTCCCTGCAGTCAAAAATCTCATGGTGAGCCCCGTCGAACCACGCACCATAGATATGCAACGGAGAACTTGATTTCACCAGAAATTTAATGTACATTTATTTCCAGTGAAAGGAGCTCTCATGCGAACCACCGCGCAACATATTGAAGACACCCCGAGCAAGACCGCCGTTGTGTCCAAGGCGCTGCTGCGTTCCGCTGAATTGCTCGGCCTGACCGCCAGGGAACTGTCAACCGTCGTCGGCCTGTCCGAACCCAGCATTTCCCGGCTCAAGCGCAACGAAGGAACTGCCGGCCCGCTCACCGGCAAGAGCTACGAACTCGCGCTCCTGTTCATCCGCCTCTACCGCTCGCTCGACGCCATTGTCGGCGGCGACGATACCGTAGCGCGACAGTGGATGCGCACTGACAATACCATGCTCGGCGGCAAGCCGCTCAACCGGATCAAAACCATTGACGGTCTCGCCCATGTCCTTGCCTATCTGGACGCCCGACGCGCTCCGATCTGAATCGCGATCTCTGCACGGCGCATGCTGGCGTCTGGTTGAAGCGCAGCACCGCGTTTCCACCATGAAGCTGGTCGATACGCTCGATGAGCAGGCTCTGCTTGAAGACGAGCTGGAAGCCACCAAGCCACCGCTTCCGCCAGCGTGCGTCCATCTCGATTACCTGCTGGCGACGCCGTTTCGCTATGGCCGCTATCCCGGCAATTCGCGCTTTCGGCGCGAAGGTTATTCGCCCGGCGTCTTCTATGCCAGCGAGAACGTTGAAACCTCTGTGGCCGAAACTGCCTTCTACCGCCTGCTTTTCTTTGCCGAAAGTCCGGCGACACCCTGGCCGCGAAACGCCCTCGAATTCACCGCGTTCGAAGCACGCTATGCCACCACCAGCGCGATCGATCTAACCGCAGTACCCTTCATCGAGCAGGCGCCGCAGTGGACGCACCTCACCGACTATTCCGCTTGTCTCGATCTTGCCGACAAAGCGCATGAGGCGCGTATAGACCTCATCCGCTATCAATCCGTGCGCGATCCGCTTGGCGGGATCAATCTTGCGCTGCTGTCATGCGGCTGCTTTGCCATGCCGAACCCTGTTCGCATGACGACATGGCGGCTGCATTTCTCCGGGCACGGCGTCAACGCCATCTGCGACTATCCCGAACTCAGGCTTGGGTTCAGTCGGGAGATTTTTGCCAACGACCCCCGACTGGCGGAAAAGGCCAGATCATAATTTCATTTTTCGGCTTGACAGATTCATAACTGTAGAGCTATGGATTAATTCATAGCTCACGGGTTATCAATCATGGACACAACAGCCGACGGTATTTTCCGCACTCTCGCCGACCCGACACGCCGCGCGATTTTCGAACAGCTGATGCGGCACGGCGAGCAAAACGTGCGGGGATTGACCGAATATTCTGGCATCTCACAGCCTGCCGTATCCAAGCATCTCGGCGTGCTCAAGCTTGCCGGCCTGGTGCGGGATAGGCCCGACGGGCGCCAAACCCACTATAGCGCGGAACCGCAAGGTCTCGCGCCGCTGATCGACTGGATGGGCCTCTACGGCGCATTCTGGCGTGAGCGATTCGATCGTCTCGAAGATTTGTTAAACAGGATGGACCAATGACTCAACATGCTACAGCTACAGCCACACGCTCCCTCACCATCGAACGGGAAATGCCGCATGCGCCGGAAAAAGTCTGGCGCGCACTCACCCAAGGCCCGCTTATCGCTGATTGGCTTATGAGCAACGACTTCCAGCCCGTTGTTGGTCACAGGTTCAACTTCCGCGCCCCGCCCATGCCAAACTGGAACGGCGTCACCGATTGCGAAGTCCTGGTGGTAGAGCCGCAGCAGCGCCTTTCCTACAGCTGGAACGCCTCAGGCGATGAAGCCGCAAACGGCGTCAAGACCATCGTCACCTTCACGCTCACCCCGGTGAATGGCGGCACATTCCTGCGCATGGAGCAGTCCGGCTTTGGTCAAAACGAAGAAGCCAATTATCGCGGCGCGCAATATGGCTGGCAGAAATTCATCGGACAGCTCGAGCACGTGATCGCCCGCCTCGACTGAGCGACAAAAGAAACGCGACCATCTCACAACCGATGAGATGGTCGCGGACGTTTAAGACAGTCTGTCAGCGTGCCAGGCGATATGATCGGCCATGAATGTCGAGATAAAGAAATACGAGTGGTCGTAGCCGTCGCGCATGTTGAGTGTCAGCGGGATGTCGGCTTTGGCACAGGCCTCTTCCAGAAGCCAGGGCCGAAGCCCGTCATCAAGAAATCCGTCGGCCTTCCCTTGGTCGACCAGCAATTCGGGCACACGATAGCCGTCCTCGATTAATGCCACACTGTCATAGGCGCGCCATGCCGTTTCATCGTTGCCGAGATATTTCTCGAAGGCGGGACGCGACCAGCCCGCAACCATCGGCCGAGCAATAGGTGCAATGGCGGACACCGACCTGAAGCGTTCCGGATTCTTTAGAGCCAGGGTAATGGCGCCGTGACCGCCCATGGAGTGGCCAAAAATGCTCTGGCGCGTCACGTCGACTGGAAACTGCGCGGCAACCAGTTCGGGAAGTTCATAGGCGATATAGCTCGCCATACGATAATTCGTCGACCAAGGTTCCTGAGTGGCATCCAGATAGAAACCGGCACCGCTGCCAAACTGCCAGTTGTCCTTTTCGTCGGGAACATCCTCGCCGCGCGGGCTGGTGTCCGGGCAGATGATTGCAATGCCAAGCTCGGCGGCAACGCGGCGATATTCGCCCTTGTCCATGACATTCTGATGGGTGCAGGTCAGGCCTGAAAGGTACCAGAGCAGCGGCACCGGATGCTCCTTTGCCTGTGGCGGCAGGAAAACCGCGAAGGTCATGTCGCACTGGCAGGCATCGCTGCGATGGCGATAGACCCCTTGCATTCCCTCGAAACTCTTGGCGATAGATAGCGTTTCCATGAATATTCCCGTTTGAAGTTCTTATTGGCCCAGCGAAACGATGACGTTGACGGCGGCGGCAACGAGCACCGTATTGAACACGTATGAAACAATGGCGTGTAGCAGATTAATCTTGCGCATATCTGTACTGGTGATGGCAGTATCCGATGTCTGCGCCGTCATGCCGATAACGTATGAGAAATAGAGAAAATCATAACCGCCTGGCTCCTTGTCGCCCGGGAAGGCGAGCCCGCCGACATGCTTGCGGGGCGCTCGCTTTGCGCCCTCTGCCGTCTCGTCCGGCTGCCAGTAGAGATGGGCATAGTGGATGGCCGCCATCATGTGCACGGTGAACCAGCCGAGCGGCACCGCAGCCAGCGCCAGCGATAGATCAAGAGGATGCGGATCCTCACTGGAATTGATCAGCACGAACAGCGAACTGACGGCGACGACGACGGTGCCGAAAGTCACCGCAAAAATGATCCACACCGGTTCATCGGATTTGGCCGCGTTGCGCTGCAGGTATTCCGGCGTCAATTTCCGGACCTTGATCATGGAGAGAACCAGATAAATCACGAAGAACACATTGGCAGCCACGACATAGGCGATACGTGGCGCGAAGAACAGCGCCAGAGCGAGAGCGACGATGCCAAAAAAAGCGGCAAGATAGAAGGGATTATGCCGCTTCCACATCGTTTCTCACTCCGTGGTTAGCGCGGCGGGGCGCTGCATGTCGACATGGGGAATCCCGTCTTCGAGATATTCCTTCGAGATCGGCACGAAACCGAAGGATCCATAAAACCGCAGCAACTGGCTTTGCGCCGATAGTTTGATCGGGCTCTCGGGATAAAGCCGCTCGCACTGCGCGATGGCCTCGACCATCAGCCTGTCACCGAGCTTCTTGCCGCGGTGTTGAGGCGCAACGACAACCCGGCCTATCCGCGCAGCCGGATCGGTTTTTGCGGGCTTGCGGATTCGCACGCTCCCGACAAGATCGTTCCCGCAAAGCAGCCTCAAATGGAGCGCATCCACATCCTTGCCGTCTAGCTCGGGATAGGGGCATTTCTGCTCGACTACGAACACATCCACCCGCAATTTCAGCATGTCATAAAGGTCGCGCGGGCTAAGCTCGTCCAGCCCGCTCAAGACAACCTTGACGTTCTCGCCCATCAAAATGTCACGACGCTGCGGATCGACTTGCCCTCATGCATGAGGTCGAAGGCGGTATTGATCTCGTCGAGCGGCATGGTGTGGGTGATGAGCGAATCGATGTCGATCTTGCCCTCCATGTACCAGTCGACGATTTTCGGCACGTCCGTGCGGCCGCGCGCGCCGCCAAAAGCCGTGCCGCGCCAGTTGCGCCCGGTAACGAGCTGGAACGGCCGCGTCGAGATTTCCTTGCCAGCTTCCGCGACGCCGATAACAATGCTGGTGCCCCAGCCGCGATGGCAACATTCCAGCGCCTGGCGCATGACGTTGGTATTGCCGGTCGCATCGAAGGAGAAATCCGCGCCGCCGTCCGTCAGGTCCTGGATCGCCTGCACGACCTTGTCGTTGCCGACTTCGTTGGGATTGACGAAATCGGTCATGCCGAACTTTTTGGCCATCGCCACCTTGCCCGGATTGAGATCGACACCGATGATCTTGTCGGCGCCGACCATGCGGGCGCCCTGAATGACGTTGAGCCCGATACCGCCGAGACCGAAGACCACGACATTGGCACCCGGCCATACCTTGCCGGTATAGATGACAGCGCCGATGCCGGTGGTGACGCCGCAGCCGATGTAACAGATCTTGTCGAAAGGCGCGTCTTCACGCACTTTCGCCAGCGCAATCTCCGGTAGCACGGTGAAATTCGAGAAGGTCGAACAGCCCATATAATGGAACACCTCGCCGCCATCGCAGGAGAAACGGCTGGTGCCGTCGGGCATGACGCCCTGGCCCTGCGTCGCGCGGATCGAGGTGCAGAGGTTGGAGCGCTGCGACAGGCACGTCTTGCACTGGCGGCATTCGGGCGTATAGAGCGGGATGACGTGATCGCCGACCTTCAGCGAGGTGACACCCGCACCGATCTCGCGCACGATGCCTGCGCCCTCATGGCCGAGAATGGCCGGGAATTTTCCTTCGGAATCAAGACCGGAAAGCGTGTAGGCGTCGGTATGGCAGACACCGGTCGCCATGACCTCCACCAGCACCTCGCCGGGCTTGGGACCGCCGATCTCGATGGTTTCGATGGTCAGCGGTTTCTTGGCTTCCCAGGCAACGGCGGCGCGCGATTTCATGATTGTCTCCCTGATGCGTCTCGATCAATGCAACGTAGTGATTTGCTGGTTGCACTATCGGGATAGCACCAAGGGTCGTCAATCGGACCGGCGACATTTCTCGCCGGAAATGGCGCGCCTCCCATGGCACGCCTTCTGTCAGGGCCCGGTCCTACTCCACCACCTGCACTTTCGCCGCAGCTCTTGCTCTGGCGGCAGGCAGGGGCGAGCGGCCATCGAAGAAGGCCTGCGCTTCACTGAGGCTGGCATAGCCGTCGTGGTCGCGATCGATCTCGGCGAAATGATCGGCGACGAAGCCCCAGCCGGCATCGCTGGCAGCTTGTGCGGTGAGAAGGTGATTGGACTTCGCCGCCGCGTCGAATTTGGCCCGCAGTTCCTGATCGAGTTGCTTCTGGATCGAAGCCGCATCCTGCTTTTGCGTTTTGGCTCCAGGTTCCGGATCCCAGACGCGATCGCCGGCTTGGGTTGATCCGGCCATTGCGGTCAAGAGAAGCGCGATGATGATTGTACGTGACATGGTCATGGATCGCTCTCCTAATGCAGGGCAACGGCAGGGACAGGCGCACCCTGCACCGGCGCGGCAGTGACAAGATCGAGTGCTTTGACAATTGTCGGCCCCGTGCCGTAGGGCGGCGCATCGTAGAACTCGTCGAGCGTCCTCTTCAGCGGCTCGCGCGCCTTTTCCGAATAGTAGATCATGTGCCCGCCTTCAAAGTTCTTCACCGGAATGCGGTCAAGCAGGGTGGTTTTCTTCACGGGATCAATCTCGACACCTTTGAGATCCAGCTCCGTGCGATAAAAAGGTGTCGCCGTATCATAATAGCCATGTACGGTGAGAAGCTTGAGCGAAGGATTCATTCCAAGTGCAGCTACAATATCCGACAAGCCGTTTCTCAATTCTCCGCCTTTCCAACTTTCAAAGGCACCAGCAGATGGATGATACCAGCTATTCCAGGAGGCATTGATATAAGATGATGTCGCTTTATAGTTCGTATCGCGAGGAAGAAGCACAGTAATGGCATTGTAAAAAGCACGTTCTTCGAAAAAATCTATATTGTACCACGGCGTCTCCCTCGGTCCGGCAACGGGATCAAACTCATGACCACGCAGGAGATACATCCGGGCATCGTACGTGTTAAAAACAACGTCCGGTAGGAGATCCTTCGCGGCAGAACTCGACGATCCCGTATACTTCGAAATATCGACATTTTTCTTGGATGCACGGGCGGGCAAATAAGTGTCTGTCATGAAGCCGCGCAACTCCTGAGCATAGACGTCGAGCGTTGTCGTTGCCGGTATTGTGATTTTTTTGATAGCAATCGCAGTCATGGCAGTCGTTGGCAGCATGGCCGCATCGTTATCGCCCGCATAAAATCCAGGCGAATGGAAGACGACGCCAGTCAAAACCTTGGTTCTTGCGCCAGCCTGGCTGGCGTCAAAGCCTTTCTCGCCTGCCTCCTCCATGGCCCGCGCCAGCTTCGGTACACGGGTACCGCCTGCATAGGATTCGCCATAGAGATATTTTGGCGATTCCTGGCGTTGGTTGTAATTGACATAGCGCTGAATGAACCGATGCGACAGTTGCACATCGGCGGTGACATCCCAGAAGCTCTGATTGGTATTTGGAGCGATTGCTTGCGAGTAGCCTGTGCCTGGTATGATATCGACGAAGACAAGGTCTGTTTTATCCATGAGGGATTCCTTGTCATCGACCTGATTGAATTTTTCCGGCGGGTTGTCAGCCCATTCCGGCTTGACTTTCGGTGCATCGATGACAAGCCGCTTTGGCGCCCACGACGTAAGATGCAGATAGATCGATGACGCGCCTGGCCCGCCGTTGAAAAAGAAGGTGACGGGGCGATCCTCCTTCGGCAAATCGTCGCGCGTATAGGCGGTATAGAAGATCGAGGCCTGCGGGTCCTGTTTTTCCGGGCTCTTGGCAAAGGCGGTCAAATGACCGGCTGATGCTGTGTACCAGAAGGTCTTGCCGTTCAGCATCATCTTTTGGCGTTTGACCGATGGCTTCTCGTCCACGGCAGCAGTGAGCTGCGCGCCGGCCGAGCCATCATATTCCGTTTTGTCGACCAGTTGGAAGTCCGGCGGCGCATAAAGCTTATACGCTTCCTGGTCCATGCCGGCGCGGGTGTAGAGCGCCGCCACGGATTTGCGCGGCGCGAGCTTCGTCAATTCGCCCGCTGCCTCGATGATCTTGCCATCCTTGACGAAAGCCTCGACGATGCGAAGCGCCGGGCCGTCCGTTGTCAGGCCCGCTGCCTCGAGGATTTTCGCCGCCTCGGCAAATTGTCCGGTCTCGATCAAGGCACTGCTGCGGATGCGCACTGCTTCGAGTTTTGCTGTCTTGGTATCCTCAAGCGCATCGTTCTTCAGCTTGTCGAGCCGTGCAAGCTCTGTCTTGGCTACTTCGATCTTCCCGCCCGTACCCTCATATGTGGCCAGAGTATCCATCGCCAGCTTGATCTTGCCCGGCTTCTGCGGGTCTTTCGGGTCCCCCGTCAGGGCGGTGAGTTCGTTTGTGCGGGCCGACAGCTCCTTTTCGGCCAGTTTGATCGTGCCCAGCCTTTTCTCGTCATTCGCGCCGTTGGGGTCGCCCTTCAGCTCAAGCAACCGCTTTTCCAAATCCTCGCGATCGCCTTTGAGCCGCGCAATTTCGCCCGGATCACCGTCCTTGATGCCCGCAAGACCATCGCGCGTCTTCTCCAGATCAGCGATTTCCCGGCTCAGTATCTCGATCCGGCCGTTCGGCCCCTCGAGGCCGGCAAGTTCATCCCGCCGCTCTTTGAGCGTCGTGCTCGCCGTTTCGACTTCCCCGGTCTTGGCAGCCGCCGCGACGAGCAGCCCAGCCAGTTGTTCTTCACCCTGCTGGATTTTGGCGCTGAGCGCCGCGTCTGCCTGTTCGGTTTCGGTGAGCTTGGTTCCGGCGGCAGTTAAAGCAGCGGTCTTTTGGCCGATGTCTGCGTTGAGCCCATCGAGCTTCGCCTGTGCCGCGGCAGACTCGGCATCGAACGTACTCGTAGCTGTTGTGGAGGAATCGGAAGAACCGGAACCATTGCAGGCGCTGAGGCCGAGCGCTGCGAAAAGCAGCAAAACGCGAAAATTCATAAGTGCAAAATCCTGACTACAATTGCTTACAACCCTTTCAAAATTTGCTGCGCTGCACAATTCGCCTAAAGTTTAATCAGGCAAGAAAAAAGCTCTTACTCGTTGCATTTCATGAAGTGCACACAGTTGTTGATGACCAAGGATCTCGAAAAGCTGCTGGACTTGTGAGCAGGAACCCTGTCAAACCGCCACATTGTTGCAATGCGGATACAACGCCTTGAGAGACCTGCCTGCCCTTCCTGTCACCGAGATCCTGCCGTCGCTCGATGATGCGTTGAACGAAGGCAATGCCGCCGTGCTGGTCGCGCCGCCGGGTGCGGGCAAGACCACCCTCGTTCCGCTGCATCTTCTCGACGCTCCATGGCGGGACAACCGCACGATCATCCTGCTCGAACCGCGCCGCCTTGCCGCCCGCGCCGCCGCCAGCCGCATGGCAAGCCTCCTCGGTGAGGATGTCGGCGCAACGGTCGGTTACCGTATGCGGCTTGAGAATAAAGTCTCGGCGAAAACGCGCGTCCTCGTCGTCACCGAGGGCGTCTTTGCGCGGATGATCCTCGACGACCCCGATCTTAAAGAGGTTGCAGCCGTGCTCTTCGACGAGTTCCACGAGCGCAGCCTCGATGCGGATTTCGGCCTTGCACTGGCGCTCGATGTACAAGCAGCCCTTCGACCGGACCTGAAATTGCTGGTGATGTCGGCAACGCTCGATGGCGCGCGCGTTGCAAGACTCCTTAACGAAGCCCCGGTGCTGGAAAGCAAGGGGCGCTCATTCCCCATCGATATTCGCTACCGGCCACGCAGCCCCGACGAACGGATCGAAGATGCCATGGCCAAGGCCATCCGCGATACGCTCGCCGACGAGACCGGTAGCATCCTCGCCTTCCTGCCGGGCCAGCGCGAGATCGAGCGCACCGCCGAGGCGCTGCAAGGACGCGTCTCCCCCGACGTGCTGATCGCGCCGCTTTACGGTGCACTCGAAGGTCGCGATCAGGACGCGGCAATCAAACCCGCGCCGACCGGCAAGCGCAAAGTGGTGCTTGCTACCTCCATCGCCGAAACTTCGATTACCATCGATGGCGTCCGCGTTGTCATCGATAGCGGCTTGGCGCGTCTGCCGAAATTCGAACCCGCCACCGGATTGACTCGTCTGGAAACCGTGCGTGCTTCCCGTGCGGCAGTCGATCAGCGAGCCGGGCGCGCCGGGCGAACGGAGCCCGGCATCGCGCTGCGCCTCTGGCGAGCCGAACAGACCGCGGCGCTGGAAGCCTTCGGCCCGCCGGAAATTCTCGAAGCAGATCTTACCGGTCTGGTTCTCGATTGCGCGGCCTGGGGCGTTGCGGACCCAACCAGCCTCGCCTTTCTCGATGCGCCGCCGGCCCCTGCCATAAAGGAAGCCAAGCTGCTTCTGGAAAATCTCGGAGCGCTGGAAAGCAATCGCGTCACACCCATGGGCGACGCGATGCGGAAGTTGGCTTTGCCTGCGCGCCTTGCCCATATGGTGCTGACCGCGCGCGAACGCGGGCAGGCATACCGGGCGGCGGAGCTTGCCGTCCTCCTCACGGAACGCGGCCTCGGCGGTAACGATATCGATCTCGATGTGCGTCTTTCGCGCTTCCAGCGCGAGGGCGGCGACCGGGCTACGCGGGCGCGATCCTTGGCGAGGCGGCTGGCCGGGAATGGCGGCGCTGCGGCAGATCCGGACAGTGTCGGGCGCCTGCTCATCGGCGCCTATCCTGACCGCATCGCCAAGGCGCGTGGCAATGGCCAGTTCACCCTTGCCAATGGTCGTGGCGGCGAGGTTGACCCCGCCACATCGCTGGCGAAGTCGCCATGGCTGGTCGTGGCTGATCTCGCCGGGCGTGCGGGGCGCGCACGCATTCTTGCCGCTGCGGAAGTTACCGAAGGCGAAATCCGCGATGCCTTGGCAACCCGCATCGTCAGCGGCCGGCAGGTGACCTACGATCCGACCCGCAACGCCCTGCAGGCGCGTGACGCCACCCGCATCGGCGCGATTGCCCTTTCCGAAAAGACCTTGCCTGCACCTACAGGCGAGGAGGCTGATCTTGGCGTCATCGCCGCCGTTCGCGCGCATGGTCCGGGCATTCTGCCATGGTCGAAGGAAGCGACGATCCTGCGCCGCCGGCTCGCCTGGCTGCATCAGGGGCTCGGTTCGCCCTGGCCTGCCATGGATGACGATGCTCTCATCGCGTCGGTGGATGATTGGCTGTTGCCCTTCCTCAAGGGCACTGCACACTTGAGCCAGATCCCCGCCCATGCGCTGATCGAGGGGCTGCGCTCAGCTGTTCCTTACGATCTGCAACGCAAGATCGACACGCTCGCACCGACCCATTTCGAAGTGCCGACCGGCTCGAATATCCCGATCCGCTACGATGAAGGGGAACCGGTCCTGAGCGTGCGTGTGCAGGAGCTCTTCGGTCTTGGCATGCATCCCGCCATTGCCGGCGGTACCATCCCGCTCCTGCTTGAACTCCTGTCGCCCGCACATCGCCCGATCCAGATTACACGCGATCTTCCCGGCTTCTGGAGAGGTTCTTGGGCCGATGTGCGCAGCGACATGCGCGGCCGCTATCCGAGGCATGTCTGGCCGGAGGATCCGGCAAATGCATCGCCGACCGCAAGGGCAAAGCCACGCGGGACTTGAGCCTCGTGTTGCCGTTTCCGCCAATGCTGAACCTACTATTCAGCATTGGCGCTGTGCGTGGTTCGACAAGCTCACCATGAGGGAAATCTGTGGGCTGCAAGACAACCATCGGCGTCGCCGACCCTGGCTCCCTGCAACCACCACCTCCCTCATGGTGAGCTTGTCGAACCACGACATCTGGAATGCCGATCGTTGGCTAAGCAACGCAACTCCACAATTCCCTTTGCACTCCGTTTGTTCTAAAGCTCCCGCATGGTTCAGGATTTCGGCATACGCTCATCTTATCTGTCGCGGCGGCTACGGCTGACGACGCTCATTCGCCTGCGCTGGCTTGCCGTTGCCGGGCAGAGCATAGCGGTGCTTTTCGTTGCGCTCTACCTCAAATTTCCCTTCCCGGTCAGCATCTGTTTCGCGATGATCGCCTGTTCGGCGTGGCTGAACCTGTTGATGTCATTCCGCTATCCCATCAACCACCGGCTCGAGCCGCGCGCGGCGGTCACAGTCCTCGCCTTCGATATCCTGCAGGTGGCGGGTCTTCTCTATATGACCGGCGGACTGCAGAACCCCTTCGCGGTGCTGATGATCGTCCCGGTGATCATTTCGGCCACCTCGCTGCCGGCTTACGCCACGATCGCGCTCGGCCTTCTCGTCACCATCTGCGCCACGGTTCTTGCCAATGTCTACCTGCCGCTGCCCTGGTATGCCGGCGAGAGCATGCAACTTCCCTTCGTGCTCATTGCCGGCGTCTGGTGTTCGGTGGTCTCCGCCCTCGCCTTCACCGCCGTCTATGCCTATCGTGTCGCGGAAGAGGCGCGCCTCCTCGCCGATGCGCTGACTGCGACGGAGCTGATCCTGCAGCGCGAGCAACATCTCTCTGCGCTGGATGGACTTGCCGCCGCCGCCGCGCATGAGCTCGGCACTCCGCTTGCGACGATCGCCCTCGTCGCCAAGGAAATGGAGCGGAGCCTGAAACAGGATGACCGTTTTGCCGAAGACATCGAGCTTCTGCGTTCGCAGACCGACCGTTGCCGCGAGATTCTGAAGCGGCTGACCAGCCTGTCCTCAACCAGCGAAGAACACATGTCGCGGTTGAGGATCTCCTCGCTCATCGAGGAAGTCATCGAGCCCAACCGCAACTTTGGTATCAATATCGTGGTCAAGAAGCTGAGGGGCGAAGGTGTCGAGCCGATCATCCGGCGTAATCCCGGCATCATCTACGGGCTAGGCAATCTGGTCGAGAACGCGATTGATTTTGCCAGGGCGACAATCGAGGTGAGCTGGGGCTGGACCGACAGGACCGTGGAGATCATCGTCAGCGACGATGGCCAGGGTTTTGCCGCCGAAATTCTTGACCGGATCGGCGAGCCCTACACCACCGGCCGCGACCGCGAAATCAACGAACATGGTGGCGGGCTCGGGCTTGGGCTGTTCATCGCCAAGACGCTTTTGGAGCGTTCGGGCGCGACGATTACCTTCCGCAATCGCAACGATCCGGGCCAGGGTGCCGAGGTCATCGTGAGCTGGCCGCGCAATCAACTCGCTGCCGATTGATAATCTTTGACTTTTTGTTCATTGCGAACCATTAACAACGAATAATATAAAAAATGAGCAGGAAACCCTGATGGAAAACACGGATCAGGACGATATTGCAGCCATAGGCGGCGATCCGACACTTCTTCTTGTCGATGACGACAAGCCGTTCTTGCAGCGTCTTGCACGCGCCATGGAAACGCGAGGCTTCACCGTCGCCATTGCCGATTCGGTCGAAGCCGGACTTGCCAGCGTCAAGACCCACGCCCCGGCCTATGCGGTGGTCGACATGCGGCTCGGCGACGGCAACGGTCTCGACATTATCGAGGCTATCCGCGCCCGGCGCGAAGACACGCGTGCCGTTATCCTTACCGGGTACGGTAACATCGCGACCGCGGTCAATGCGGTCAAACTCGGCGCCATCGATTACCTGTCGAAGCCGGCCGATGCTGATGAAGTCTTTGCGGCATTGACGCGGCGTTCCGGTGAAAAGGTCGCCCCGCCCGAAAACCCAATGTCGGCAGACAGGGTTCGTTGGGAACATATCCAGCGCGTCTACGAGATGTGCGACCGCAATGTTTCCGAAACGGCCCGCCGCCTCAACATGCACCGCCGCACCTTGCAGCGTATTCTGGCCAAGCGCGCGCCGCGATAGAGCTCCAGGGTCTGTTGAGATTCAGGTCAGGGGGAGCCGAAAATGGTATTTTCGAGAACCGGAGCGCAGTGAACTTTTGGGTTCATGAGCGCCGGAAGCGCAGAAAATGCCATTTGCAGGCCGCCATGGCATGAATATCGATAGAGCCTACTCCATATCCGTTTCAGGCAGATCTATCCCCGACAGTTCCGCCAGCGTCATGCGCGCTGCACTCACACGGGCAAACCGCAGCGTCATCGCCTTGCGGGTTGCGGTTGCAAGCTTGTGCTCCGGCGCATCGCGGATGATCTCGGCGCCGTAGCCGTCCGAAAGAATGAACCCGCAATCATCGGGGAAAATGTCCGCCGGAACACCCGGATGCGTGGCGAAGAACAGCCGGTCGCAATGCGCGCGATAGATCGGCCATTTGCGATCCACCCTCCAGTCCTCGATCGAGGATTTGATCTCGACGATCCAGATTTCGCCGCTGCGGGTCAGAGCCACAAGGTCGGCGCGCCGACCGGACGCCAAAGGCAATTCCGGCATCACCGCAAGCCCGAGTTCGAGAAAAAGCCGCTGCACGCCGCGGCGCACCAGCATGGCGTTTTCCGATTGCCGCCCATCGATGAGCGGGCTTGTCTGACCCAGGCTGACTAGAGGCATGATCCGCAGAATATCGGCAAATTTGCAACCATGGCAAAAAAACTACACCGCCCGGTTGAGGATTGACAGGTTAACGAAAAACTTCGCTTTACGGTTAATCAGCCATTAACAATAATGGCGCTAGAGAGGCAACACAAGAAAACGCACATAGATTCGCTTTAACATTGGGGTGACCATGCAACTCAAGACTATCGTCCTCGCAGTTGGGCTGATGGCTACAACTGCCTTGACCGGCTGTTCTACGATCGGTTTCAGCTATTCCACTGCCTCCTACAATTCCGTCGTCGATGCCGGCTACGTGATTCCCGCTGTTCCCCGCTCCAAGATCCCGCCGCAATATTTGCGCCAGCAAGTCAACTACGATGGCAGCGAGGCCCCGGGGACGATCATCGTCGATACGGGTGCGAAATATCTCTATTATGTGCTCGGCGGCGGCAAGGCGATGCGTTACGGCATCGGTGTCGGCAAGCAGGGTTTTGAATGGCACGGTACCGCGCGCGTCGCGATGAAACGCGAATGGCCGACATGGACACCGCCGCGCGAGATGATCCAGCGCCAGCCCAAGCTTGCGGAATTCCGCGACGGCATGGACCCGGGCATCACCAACCCGCTTGGCGCCCGCGCGCTCTACCTGTTCAACAAGGGCGGTGACACCGGCTACCGCCTGCACGGCACCCCGGAATGGTGGTCGATCGGCAAGGCCATGTCTTCCGGCTGTATCCGCCTGATGAACCAGGACATCATGGATCTTTATAACCGCGCAGAAGTCGGCGCCAAGGTCATCGTCAGATAATTTGCTGGCTCAGCAACCCATTGAGAAGGCCGCTCTCGAGCGGCCTTTATTCGTTCCAGGGGTTGAATACCTGAACGCCGGTGGATTTGAAATCGGCGACGTTTCGGGTGACGACGATCATACCATGGACGAGCGCCGTCGCGGCAATAAATGCATCGCGCTCGGATTTCGGATTGGGCACGTGCAGACCCGCACAGCAAAGGGCGACTTCCGCGTCGAATACAAGAATTCTTTCGGCAAAATCCGGCAGAACGATCGTCTCCAGCCACGTGCGCAACATGGCCCCTTGCATGGCATCTCGCCTTTCCGTGAGCAATACGCCTATCTCAAGTTCCATAACGGTCATTGAAGACAGGAAGAAACTGGCTTGGACATGTGCCGATGCCCATTTTACGACGTTTGGGTCAGCTTTCTTTGGGCGGCGTAACTCTGAAATAACATTCGTATCCAGAATGAACATCAGGAAAAATCAGCAGGCTTCAATTTGAAGTCAACACGGGGAAACTCCACGTCAAAATCATACTCCGGCCCTCCCGGCTGAGCCAAAGCCTCCAAGAGGCTTTTTCCACGGCCTGTCAGCTTTCTGTACTCCTCGATACTCAAAAGCACGTGCGCAGGCCTGCCGCGATCGGTAATGAACACAGGTCCATCCTTCGCTTTTTTTTTGGCTTCGCTGGCATGCTGATTGAACTCTCTACTGGAGATTGTGGTAATACCCATGACGCCTCCTATAATTGTAGCTACGTTACTACGTTTGGGCGCTGCCATCAAGTTGCGCTTATTGCATCGTGTCTTCGAAATTCTGTCGTGTTGACCTGATACACGACCGGCCCATAGATTGACGCAGAAACATAGCAGAGACTGGAATGATATATGTTCAAGACCGTTGCCACCAAGCCGTTTGACGACCAGAAGCCCGGAACATCGGGCTTGCGCAAGAAGGTCCCGGAGTTCAGCCAAGAAAACTACGTCGAGAACTTCATCCAGTCGGTGTTCGATTCGCTTGAAGGCTTCAAGGGCGAGACCTTGGTGATCGGCGGCGACGGTCGCTACTACAATCGCGAAGTGGTGCAGATCGCCGTCAAGATGGCTGCGGCCAATGGCTTCGGGCGCGCCCTCGTCGGCAAGGGCGGCATCCTGTCGACGCCGGCAGCCTCCAATGTCATCCGCAAATACAAGGCTTTCGGCGGGCTTGTCCTTTCGGCCAGCCACAATCCCGGCGGCCCGACCGAGGATTTCGGCATCAAGTACAATATAGGCAATGGCGGACCTGCTCCCGAAAAGATCACCGAGGCGATCTTCGCCCGCTCCAAGACGATCACGCAATACTTGATCGCCGATGCGCCGGATATCGATATCGACACGATCGGCACGCAGAAGATCGGCGACATGGATGTCGAGATCATCGACCCCGTCGCCGATTATGCCGAGCTGATGGAACAGCTGTTCGACTTCGATGCGATCCGTGCCTTGATCAAGTCGGGCTTTACCCTGCGCTTCGATTCCATGCATGCGGTCACGGGGCCTTATGGCAAGGAAATCCTTGAGCATCGCCTCGGCGCGCCGGAAGGCACCTGCATCAATTTCGTGCCGCTCGAAGATTTCGGCGGGCATCATCCCGACCCCAACCTCGTCTATGCCAAGGATCTCTACGATCTTCTGATGTCTCCAAATGGTCCTGATTTCGGCGCGGCCTCCGATGGCGATGGCGACCGCAACCTCATCATCGGCAAAGGCATCTTCATCACGCCTTCCGATTCGCTCGCCATGCTTGCGGCCAATGCGCATCTCGCCCCCGGCTACAAGGCTGGCCTCAAGGGCATTGCCCGTTCCATGCCGACCAGCGGGGCAGCGGACCGTGTCGCGGAAAAGCTGAAGATCGGCATGTATGAAACCCCGACCGGCTGGAAATTCTTCGGCAATCTGCTCGATGCGGATATGGCGACGATCTGCGGCGAGGAAAGCTCCGGCACCGGCTCCAATCATGTGCGCGAGAAGGATGGCCTTTGGGCGGTGCTGCTCTGGCTCAATATCCTTGCCGTGCGCAAGGTCAGTGTCCAGGAGATCGCACACGAACATTGGGCGACCTACGGTCGCAACTATTATTCGCGCCACGATTATGAAGGCGTCGATACGGCCGGCGCCAACAAGCTGATGGACGATCTGCGCGCCAAGCTGCCAACGCTTCCCGGCACTTCGGTCCAGTGCCTCAAGATCACGCATGCCGATGACTTCGCCTATCACGATCCGGTCGACAAATCGGTGAGCAAGAACCAGGGCATCCGCGTCCTGTTCGAAGGCGGCTCGCGCGTCGTCTTCCGCCTGTCGGGCACCGGCACCTCCGGCGCTACGATCCGCGTCTACATCGAGCGCTACGAACCCGACCCGAAGCGCCACGATCTCGAAACGCAGGGCGCGCTCGCCGATCTCATCCGCTCCGCGCACGACCTTGCCGATATCAAAGGGCATACGGGGCGTGATGAGCCGAGTGTGATTACGTGATATGTTATACGAACACTGAAAGGGCCGCATCGCGGCCTTTTTTGTTGAGCGTTGGAAGTCGATAGCAGGGCTGGTCCTAAGGCCGCCTCTGTTTCGTCTATTGGGGCGCATTCCCCAATAGTTCGAACTCGGCGATGGTAACCGCGCCAGTTCCCAGCTCCAGCCGGTACTGCTTGTAGGTCGCCGGATTTTTCAGGACGAAGGGGCGGGTCTGGCGGGGCCAGAGGAATGTCTGATTCTCCCGCTTGTCCAGTTCGACCCAGGTGATGCCGTCATTGGAACCCTTGAAAGTCCAGCTCTTCGGGCTTTTGGTAACATCGCTTCCGTCGGTCAGCGTATAGATGCTGACCGGTGTCGCCGCCTTGCTCGCCTTCAGAGCGACGTTGATAGTCGGGGCGCCCGTATCGCTTGCCCATTCGGTGCCTGATGTCCGGTCAAAGATACGGACAGAATTTGCTGCAGGCGTAGAAGTCACATCATAATTGCCTTGCGGCAGCAGCGATTGCAGCGGCGAGGGTTTGACGCCTGGCTTAGTTATCGATGTCGGAACATCGTTTTCGCCGGTTCCCCATTGTGAAGGGTTGGGGCCCATATCGAATTCGAGAGTCCCTCCCTTGGCAATTTCCATATGAAGCAAATAGTTGCGGGTAACCGCCATACCATTGAGCCGCACCGCCTGCACATAGCGGTTGGCGGCATTGACATTGGGCGCTTTGATGTTGAGCCTGTTCGTCACCCCATCTGCATCGCGCAGACCAATTGTCATTTTCGGGAAGTATGGCGCACCAATGGCATATTCCGGTCGGCCCATGCTCACCGGATAGAAGCCCATGGCGGAGAGGACATACCAAGCCGACTGCTCGCCGTTGTCCTCATCACCGATATAGCCCTCGCCGTTGGACACGCCGCTTTTGTCGAAGCCGGTGAAATAGAGCTTGTCCATGACTTCACGCACAAGGTTTTGCGTGCCTGAAGGCGCTCCGGCGTAGTTGTACATATAGATGGAGTGGTGCACGGTCTGGTTGGAATGCTGATATTCGCCGAGAAGGGGGGCTTTGTTGTAGACCTCCAAGGCTTCCCTGACTTCGTGGATCATGCCGTAGCTACCGCCATCGCTGCCCGGTCTGGTTGCGAAAAACTTGTCGAGTTTGATTTTCAGCTTGTCGCGCCCGCCATAGAGATTGGCCAAGCCCTGGCCGTCCTGCGGTGCAAGGAAAGCATAGGACCAGGCATTGCCCTCGGTGTAGCCGTAACCCCAGGTCTGTGGCGACGAGGGTCCTGTGTCCCAGTTTCCATTCGTGTACTTCGTACGGAACCAGCCGTCTGCCCATGTCCCTGTAGAAGTGGAATCGAAAATATTGGGATAGCTGATCGCCCGGTTGGCAAGATAGGCGGCGTCGTCCGTCTTGCCGAGGGCTTTTGCAATCTCGGAAATGCCGAAGTCGTTGAGATAGGCTTCCAGAGACCAGGCGACGGCCTCGCCTCCTCCGGGCTTGTGACCGTAGAACGGCATTTGATCCATGCCCTTACGGCCCCGATCATTTTGATAGCTATAGGCGGTGGCATTGCGCAGCATGGATTTGTAGGCAGCATCGACATCGAAATTGCGTACGCCCTTCATGTAGGCATCGGCAAGGATAACGTCGAGGCTGGTCGCAACCATGGAATCGCGGTAGCCGGGATTGGACCATCTGGTCGTCCAGCCTCCATCTTTGTAGCCATTGACGAAACCATCGAGCATTTCGCCCGCTTCGTTCGGATTAAGCAGCGTATAAAGCGGCCAAGTGGTACGGTACGTATCCCAAAAGCCGTTACCGACCCAGATCTTGCCCTTCTTGATCTTGTCATCGTCCGTGTAGGGGCTGGAATATTTCGCCTCGTACCTGCCGTCCGCGCCCTTGACCTTTTCCCAGGCGGAGTTGGGGTAAAGGAAAGCGCGATACATATTGGAATAGAGAATAATCTTCTGGTCCTCGGTCGCACCGTCCACCTGAATCGTATTCAGCCTTTCATTCCAGGCGGCCTGCGCCAATTCCAGGACATCGTCGAAGTTCTTGGCGGCCGGGATTTCCTGATTGAGGTTTTCTTCGGCCTGCGCCTCGCTGATGAACGAGGTCGCCATGCGCATGCCTACCACCTTATTATCGGTGGGCGTGTCGAATTGTACCCAACCCTTGGCAACACTTGACGAAGTGTTCTTGAAGTTCGTTATCGGGCTGTCGAACCTGACAAAAAAGTATAATTTCGGCGTATGCACGTCGTGTTGGTGATGGGTTTCTCCTGAAATCGTGCCTTTCTCCTTGTCGATTTTCTGCAAACCATTGCCGACGAATTGGTCGAAAGCGATCGTGGTCTTTGTGAAAGCCGCTGGCGCGGTAAAGCGCACATAGGCGGCATGATGGGTCGGCGTGATTTCGGTTTTCATGCCGTTTTTAAAGGTCACACCATAATAGTGCGCCTTTGCGATTTCGTCCTTGCGTTCGAATGGTTCGCCGGCGCTCACCCTGGTTTCGTCCCCAACGGGCATGAATTTCAAAGCCTGGTGGTTGCCATTGTGCCCGCTGGCTTCATGCGTGACTGCGAAGCCTTGCATGGAGTTTGAGGTGACGTCGTAGAACCAATCCCGATTGGATTTGTTGACGGGCGTCCACATATTGAAGCCGAAAGGCATGGCAGTGGCAGGAAAAGTATTGCCGCGCGCAACGCCGTCACTGGCATAGTCGTGATTTATGGAACCACGTGTCGTATTGACATAATCCGCCAGCAATTGCGGTTCGAATTTGAGCTTTTCAACCGCCGCTTCCAGCGCGGAGATGCGCGTCTTGAAATCGTCGGTGGCACTCGCGCCAAGCTTGTTGGCGGCGTCGAGCGCCAGCTG